>CBDIHK010000001.1:0-34853 GCA_965279005.1 Alteromonadaceae bacterium
TGCATCCATGCATAAAAGTTTACGCCTGGCGGCCATAGCGGTGCGGCACCACCTGATCCCATTCCGAACTCAGCAGTGAAACGTACTAGCGGCGATGGTAGTGTGGGGTTTCCCCATGTGAGAGTAGCACACTGCCAGGCACCCATTTAGAAAGAGGGCTACCCATTGGGTAGCCCTTTTTTGCATCTGTCGTTTGCTAAACTTCCTTTCACTAAAACAACATCCGGGTAGCCCCCTTTCTAAATGAAGGCACGACGGTTGGACTCACATGGGGAGACCCAACCCATCGGGTAACATGTTTAGTTTTGTTACCTGATTAGCCGACGAGCAACAATCGTCCTTGAAGTGGCTTCCAGTCTTGCCATCCTTGGCAAGCCGTTCGGTCGGGCGGCGCTGCGCGCCTAAGGAGTCCTCCCTCACCCCCATGTGAGAGTAGCCAACAAAACTCACTACAGAGCTCCTCTCAATACACGGGGTCAGATCCGGAGGAATGTCAGACCCAGCCCCTGCTAACCTTTATCGCGGTTCTACACAGTATCCAGGCTAAGGCTCTGACCCCCGACCACTTTGACCAGGGAACAGGCCTGGGATGCTAATCAACCAACCTGATCCGATCTTATTTAATGGAAAAATGGCAGCCCTCCTACAAATTGAAAGTGTGGGAGTACTATCCCATGGGAGATACCCAACCCATCGTGGTTGCTTCAACAACGGCTTTCTGATTAGTGTACAGGGCACAACCCTCCATGGGATGGCTTCCAGCCCCGCCAATCCCTGGCGGGTCGTTCAGGGGGCCGGAACTTCGTTCCTGTAAACACCCCCTTCACCCCCATGTGAGAGTAGCACACTGCCAGGCACCCATTTAGAGAGAAGGCTATCCGGTTGGGTAGCCTTTTTTCGTTTTTGCGGCCTATAAACACCCCCATCCTTAGCCAATACCACTGGATAGCCTTCCCCCTAAATGGAAGCACGGATGTCCAACCCACATGGGGAGACCCAACCCATCGTTCAACATGTGTAGTGTAGTTGTCTGATTGGCCGACGAGCAACAATCGTCCCTGAAGTGGCTTCCAGTCTTGATGAAGTAACATGAATTAATTCAAAATTGCTGGTATCAACCTGGCGAGGTTTAAACCTTCCCTGGTGTGTGCTACCAGCCTGGCCGTCCGTTGGCCAGTCGTTCACACCAAAAATTGCTGCGCGCCCTCGCAATTTTCGAGCGGTGTTCACCCATGGCAAGCCGTTCGGGTGGGCGGCGCTGCGCGCCTAAGGAGTCCTCCCTCACCCCCATGTGAGAGTAGCCAACAAAACTCACTACAGAGCTCCTCTCAATACACGGGGTCAGATCCGGAGGAATGTCAGACCCAGTCCCTGCTAACCTTTATCGCGGTTCTACACAGTATCCAGGCTAAGGCTCTGACCCCCGACCATTTTGACCAGGGAACAGGCCTGGGATGCTAATCAACCAACCTGATCCGATCTTATTTAATGGAAAAATGGCAGCCCTCCTACAAATTGAAAGTGTGGGAGTACTATCCCATGGGAGATACCCAACCCATCGTGGTTGCTTCAACAACGGCTTTCTGATTAGTGTACAGGGCACAACCCTCCATGGGATGGCTTCCAGCCCCGCCAATCCCTGGCGGGTCGTTCAGGAGGTCGGCGCAATAGTTGTTTGGTCATGCTCGTCGTAAACACATCCCTGATGACCGTCACCCAGCCCAGGCTTCCTTGCCTGGTCGTTCAGCCCTGACAAAGCTCCAGGTATTCGCTTCGTCCAAGACGGGCTTCACCCCCATGTGATAAAAATGTCTGGAGCATTTTTAGACAGCTTTAGCTGGTCGCGCAGCGACGAGGGCAGGGATAGCCCGAGCAAAGTAGCACTCGGAAACTGCGTCCTTCAATAAACGGGGTCAGATCCGGAGGAATGTCAGAATCAGCCCCTGCTAAACTCTATCGCGGTTCTACACAGTACCCAAGCTAAGGCTCTGCCCCCCGATCATGCCACAAATTGAAGGTGTGGGAGTACATACTACCCCATGGGAGATACCCAATGTTAACAACAATGCAAAACTGATCCACTGCAACAATAGAAATCTAATCCAGCTGTTTAAAACATAGGCCTTTTAGCTTTTGCGGGACACTGTGATCACAAAAGAAGAACTCATGTAAGTTCAGCTTCTCCATATGCAAGTTGCATCGCATCACTATAAAGGTTATTTGCTTAGACAATATCGCACCGTGTTTTTTTTAAAGTTGGAATAACTAGAAGCGTTTATTCGTTAACCGTTCATACAAGAAAAGAAATGGTGTGTAGTGGTTATGTTTTCGTTTCAACTCAGTTTAATAAAGTGTTTCTTGTTAGTCGGATTATTTATGGTTTTTTTTGGTGGCATTGCTTGGGTCGGTGCTTCAGTACTAATGCTAAATACAGCCAACCAAGCGTTGATAATTCTAATGGCGCTAACGAGCAATTTAATAGGTTTGATGATAACTACTTTCAGTCTGTTGCATCTTAGGCCATCCCTCTATTCGCGAGGTAAAATTGATTCAATTAGACCTAATGAAGTCGCTACCATTAATGCCGCACTGTAATTCTAGTGTTTCATAGCCTATTTCTTTTCTTTGTGCTTCTTTATTTTAACTTTACACTACTGCAAAACTAAATAATGAGTTAAAGATTTGTATAGTCTGGTAGGGCGGAATAGTTTCCGTTTCAATGTTTCTGCTAAAAACAATATCGTCGTTTCAAACTTAAATGATGTTTCTAAGGATGACTTTGTTCACGATAAGGTGTTGGTACTGGGTGAAGGCAGCAATGTTGCATTTGTGGATGATTTCGCTGGTTCAATTGTCAGTACCAATAATCAATCACTAACTATTACCGAGTGTAGCGACAGCTATAGTGTTGAAGCTGGAGCAAGCCATAATTGGCATCATTTAGTTGTAAAGTTACTGCGTAAAGGCATTTACGGCTTAGAGAACCTGGCATTAATTCCCGGCAGTGTTGGTGCTGCACCGGTACAAAATATTGGTGCTTATGGTGCTGAATTCGCAAATTTTTGTGAGTCCATAGAGGTTATTGACTTATATAACCGAACGACTTTGGTGCTGGCAGCAAAAGACTGTGGATTTGGTTATCGCGATAGTATTTTTAAACAAAAGTTTGACAACAAATATCTTATTACCAAAGTTACGCTACGATTTACCAAAGACTGGTTTCCAAACCTTAGCTATAAGGGGTTAGACGAGTTACCACTAAATGTTGCTCCCCATCAAGTATTCAATCAGGTGGTTTCGATTAGGCGCTCAAAGCTGCCCGATCCTAAGTTGATTGGCAATGCGGGTAGCTTTTTTAAAAACCCTATAGTGAAAAACAATATTGTTGATGCATTATTAGGGCAATTTGAGAAAGTACCGTTTTTTCCGGTAGATGATGGTTTTAGTAAACTGTCTGCAGCCTGGCTTATCGACCAGTGTGGTTTGAAGGGGAAGTCAAGGTCTGGGATAGGTTGTTATTACAAGCAGCCACTCGTATTAGTGAATAATGGTAATGGCAATGGTGGAGCACTGTTAGACTTCGCCCGTTATGTGCGTGATGAAGTACAATCTGAATTTGGGATAACATTACAGAATGAAGTGCGTTTGATCGGTAAGAATGGACTAATAAGCCTATGAGTGAAAATGCTGTACGCAATATTATCCTGTCTTCCTTGTCCAAGGGTGGCTATTGTTCTGGTGAGCAGCTAGGGCAAAACGCTGGCGTAACCCGGGCAGCGATACAAAAACACGTTGTTGCACTCCAAGGTCTTGGCCTGGACATATACAGTGTCAAAGGCAAAGGTTACAAACTTGCTAGCGCATATACCTCTCTCAATAGCGAAACGATAAGGGAACTTGCTGGTTTAGGATTACACCAAGAAATTGAAGTACTGCAGGTTGTTGATTCGACAAATGATTATCTCAAGTCACGAGTTTCTGACTTAACCGATGGACACACCTGCTTAACTGAAGCCCAAACAGGAGGCAAAGGGCGCCATGGCCGAGTGTGGCACTCTCCTTTTGGCTCTAACCTGTATTTAACCATGTATTGGCGCTTTCCTGATGGTTTCCAAGCCATGGCCGGGTTAAGTTTATGTGTAGGCGTCGCGCTGCTTAGGGGCTTGCGTGCACTGGATTTTAATTTTGCACAGTTAAAATGGCCAAACGATATTTTGGTTGAAGGGAAAAAGCTCGCTGGTGTGTTGGTGGAAGCAGAGTCTTTACCCGATACAAGTTGCGCCGCGGTTATTGGTATCGGTTTAAACGTCAATATGAACGCTGAGGTGCCAGGATCAATAGGTCAACCCTGGACGAGCCTTAGCACTATTGTCGAGCGTGAACTCGATAGAAATGCAGTTGCTGCGTCTATTATCACTGAGCTACATAGAGTTCTACCAACTTTTAACGAGTTTGGTTTTGAGCCATTCAAGAATGAGTGGTGGCAGGCCAACTATTATGCGGATAAACCTATTTGCATAGTGCAAGGAAAATCCCAAATAGAAGGGATTAACTCTGGTGTAACCGAAACCGGTGCGCTAGTGTTGAATTGTGTTGATGAACAAGGCAAAGCACAGATCCGGCATTTCCATGGAGGCGAGGTGAGTGTCCGACAAAAATAGCGTGTTATTAGTCGATTTAGGCAATACCAACCTCAAAGCTGCGATATGGTGCGGTGACAGCCAATACCAGGCTGTCCAGGGCGAAATAGACTCTCTACCATATCACTCGGTGGATAAAGTAGTATTTGCCTCAGTCAGGCATGAAGAAGACAATTTGGCCCTGATTGAAACTGCCAAGCAATATTGTGAAGTATTGCAGGTATTTACTGCGCCAGAAGCCTTTGGTGTGTTTTGCGCTTATCAAAATTACCAAACTTTAGGAGTGGATCGCTGGTTGGCAGTATTGGCAGCAGCACAAAAGACGAACTTACCTGCGGCTGTGGTAGATATTGGCACGGCAACTACGGTCGATTTACTGGTGGATAACAAGCATCTTGGTGGGTGGATAACACCGGGTTATACATTGATGAAAAATAGTTTGGTGCAGAATACCGCCAACGTTTTTGCCGATGACAAAATTGAAGAAGGGTTGGCGATTGGTCAATCGACACAAGATTGTGTGAATTTTGGCTGTGCGGCAGCCCTGTACGGAGTGCTCAATTTATTGCCGACATATATGGGCGAAAAGTTTGGTGATTATGTTGTATATGTTACCGGTAGGGGCAAAGGCTTGGTTAGGGCAATTTCTAATCCCAAGGTTATTTATTGGGAAAACATGGTTTTTGACGGTTTGCGCCGCTTTGTATAACGACAAAACATCACAAATTGCTGTGAATTTAATCGATCAGTAATAATGTGGCATTTTTTTGAAAATAACCTATTGCACCTATGCGATCATTCCACTAGAATGCGCACCCACTTGATGCAGTGCCGGCTTAGCTCAGTTGGTAGAGCAACTGACTTGTAATCAGTAGGTCGCCAGTTCGACTCCGGCAGCCGGCACCATCAATCTGGAGGGGTTCCCGAGTGGCCAAAGGGATCAGACTGTAAATCTGACGGTTCTACCTTCGCTGGTTCGAATCCAGCCCCCTCCACCATATTCTCGGTTTGAGCTTTGGCTTAAATCAGGAGAGGGTGGCAACTTCCCAGCGAAGCTGGTTCGACAAAATTGTCTGGAACAATTTTGAACGCCTGAAAGGCGGCCTCGGAGAGGCGAAGGGTAGGAGCCCGAAGTAATCCAGCCCCCTCCACCATATTCTAGTTGATAGCATCGCGCTGTCGCTGGTAGGTAGCCTTGCTACCACAAGAACAGTGGCCTTAAAGCTGTTCTTAAATTGCGCATCCTCGATGTTGCGTGGTCTAAGTTGAACCTATTATCGGTACTTGGGCAAACTTTTTCGGATGAGGTGATTTCTAGGTAGCTAGAAAAGACAGGATTAGCGGGCATCGTATAATGGCTATTACCTCAGCCTTCCAAGCTGATGATGCGGGTTCGATTCCCGCTGCCCGCTCCAGTGCTGATATAGCTCAGTTGGTAGAGCGCACCCTTGGTAAGGGTGAGGTCGGCAGTTCAAATCTGCCTATCAGCACCATTTCTCCTACCTAAATCTAATCTCCGAAAGTCATTTTTTATTAACATTGCTTTGCATGGGAAAATTAGTCATGGCAAAAGAAAAGTTTGAACGTACGAAACCGCACGTAAACGTAGGTACAATCGGCCACGTTGACCACGGTAAAACTACTTTGACAGCAGCGATCACAACTGTATTGGCAAAAACCTACGGTGGTGACGCACAAGCATTCGATCAAATCGACAATGCACCAGAAGAGCGTGAGCGTGGTATTACCATCGCGACTTCTCACGTTGAATATGACACGCCTAGCCGCCACTACGCGCACGTAGACTGCCCAGGACACGCTGACTATGTTAAAAACATGATCACCGGTGCTGCCCAGATGGACGGTGCAATCTTGGTTGTTGCGGCGACTGACGGCCCTATGCCACAGACGCGTGAGCACATCCTACTAGGCCGCCAGGTTGGCGTACCTTACATCATCGTATTCATGAACAAGTGTGACATGGTTGATGATGAAGAGCTGCTAGAGCTAGTAGAGATGGAAGTACGTGAATTGCTTTCAGAATACGAATTCCCAGGTGATGACCTTCCAGTTATCCAAGGTTCTGCGCTTAAAGCCCTAGAAGGCGACGCAGAGTGGGAAAAGAAAATCATCGAGTTGGGTGAAGCCCTTGACTCCTACATCCCAGAGCCAGAGCGTGACATTGACAAGCCTTTCATCTTGCCAATCGAAGACGTATTCTCAATCTCAGGCCGTGGTACAGTTGTAACTGGCCGTGTTGAGCAAGGTATCATCAAAGTTGGTGAAGAAGTGGAAATCGTTGGTATCAAAGAGACCACAACTACCACTTGTACTGGTGTTGAGATGTTCCGTAAGCTCCTAGACGAAGGCCGTGCCGGTGAGAACGTTGGTGTCCTTCTACGTGGTACCAAGCGTGACGAAGTTGAGCGTGGCCAAGTACTTTCTAAGCCTGGTTCAATCACCCCACACACTAAGTTCGAAGCAGAAGTCTACGTACTAAGCAAAGACGAAGGTGGCCGCCACACGCCATTCTTCAAAGGCTACCGCCCCCAGTTCTACTTCCGTACCACTGACGTGACGGGTGCCGTAGAATTGCCAGAAGGCGTAGAAATGGTAATGCCTGGTGACAACCTTAAGTTCACCGTAGAGCTAATCGCGCCAATCGCGATGGACGAAGGCCTACGCTTCGCAATCCGCGAAGGTGGTAGAACAGTTGGAGCGGGCGTAGTTTCTAAGATCATCGAATAATAGAAGCTCCCGTTTCTCAAAAAAGGTCACTTAGGTGGCCTTTTTTTATGCCCGTGGAAACTGTCCAACCACCTGAGCGGATTTCCGTGACTAATTTTTCGGGAAAAAATTAGAACGCACTTTAGTGCGGCCCCGAAGGGGCGGAGGGCAGGGACAGCCCGGAGTAACGTGGAAGGACTGTAGGTGCAGGTGTTGTATCTAAAATCATCGAGTAAGATGAATTAGTCTACAAGACTTACCAAAAAAGGCGCTCAACAGAGCGCCTTTTTTGTTTGCCCAGCGAAGCTGGCAAACCCGTCAGGTTGAAAGAAACCTGAATCACCCCGACTGAGGGGAAGATAATCCGAATCGCAAGGGCGTCACTGGCCAACGGTGGGGTCTGAAGGAAGCGATAGGAAGTTAACGGTACACAACGCAAGTGAACCTGCTTCGGCAGTTCAGGTGGGTAAGCGTGCAAAATAGCGCAATGCCCAATACTCAGTCAGACCTGTGCTGTGTTTGAGGGTGGGATCGTTAACAGGGAGCTAGTGCAGTAACTGGGGAAGCCTGGCACGGTATCCAATGATGTTGGTTGGACATATTTGCACAAGAGGAGACTCAAGGCAGGTATGGGTGTGAGGTGGCAGATGATCCCGTAGTAGTGAGCAAATTCCGGCCGGTGAAAGCCAGTAATGGTGTGGAGGATAAAACCGGGATGACCATCAGCAATAAGTCTGATGGGGCTTGCGGTGACCAAAAGCGCGGCAAGTTGCGAAGGGGGGAAGTATTCATTAAAGCGCATTGAAGGCGCGGATTTTTTTTGCAGGGGTTCACAAACGTCCTGACGAGGGCGGGCACCGCAAACCGGTGAGGCAGGAATGTACTCTACTGGGATGACGGGCCGAACGCGGAGTAGTGAATAACCGCTCAGGCAGATTGCCCCAAGGGCTAGCACACCTGAAGTTATCATCAAGAGTCAGCCCTGTGATGAGAAGAGCGTCCCAAGATGCCGCAAGCCAAAGGTAGAAGATGAAGGTTTATTACAGCCTGTACGGACGGATGCTGAGCATTGATGTTCTGTACAGTGCATTCAAACAGGTAAAGAGAAACAAAGGCGCGGCCGGAATAGATGGGCAGAGCCTGGGTGACTATGCATCTGATTTGAAGAGTAACCTGACCCAACTGCTACACGAACTGCAAAGTAAGACCTACCAGCCGCTTCCGGTCAGACGGGTAGAAATCCCCAAAGAAGACGGTGGAGTCAGGCTGTTAGGAATTCCGGCGGTACGTGACCGAATTGTCCAACAAGCTCTCAAAGAAATACTGCAACCCATCTTTGACCCGGACTTTCATCCATCCAGCTATGGGTATAGACCGGGCCGAAGTTGCCACGATGCGATCAGTAAGGCCACGGTATTTATCCGTCAATACAACAGGCAATGGGTCGTAGACATGGATTTATCCCAATGTTTTGACAGACTGGATCATCAGTTGATTTTGCAGGGAGTCAAACGCCGGGTAACGGATGGCAGTATCCGGAAACTCATTAAGCAGTTTTTGGAAAGTGGGGTAATGACAGGCGATTTCTGGGAAGTGAGCGAAGCAGGTAGTCCGCAAGGAGGGGTGATCAGCCCTCTGCTAGCGAATATCTATCTGGATGGGTTTGATCAGGAAATGAAACGGCGGGGTCACCGTCTGGTGAGATATGCCGATGACATCTTGATCTTCTGTTGCAGCGAAGCGGGAGCCCGGAACGCCCTGAATAGTGCGACGAGAGTAATAGAGCAAGGACTCAAGCTGGTCGTAAACAGAGACAAAACGCATCTGGCGCATAGCGAGCGTGGAGTGAAGTTTCTGGGAGTTGAAATCGGTAGCCGGTATACCAGGATACAAGACAAGAAACTCAAGCGATTCAAAGAAAAGCTCAAGTCACAGACCCGACGTAACCAGGGGCATAATCTGAATGAAATAATCAGCAGATTAAACCCGGTACTAAGGGGAATGGCCAATTACTTCAGTATCGCCAACTGCCACAGGGAGTTCAAAGCCCTATCAGGATGGATAAGGCGAAGGCTCAGGGCAATCCAACTCAAGCAATGGAAGAAGCCGCGCAAGCTGCATAGGCGGCTGAAACAGCTGGGCTATAAACCGCCTTTTAGGCTCATCAAAATGAACTCATGGCGGAACTCGGCGAGTCCGTTAGCGAGCTTTGCGATGCCGAATCAGTGGTTTGAAGCGCAAGGATTGTTCAATCTGGCAAAAGTCAACACGGGATGGCTTGCTCCATCAGTCTTTATAAAGGCACAATGATGGAATATGAAGAATACATGAGCCGTATACGAGATCCGTACGTACGGTTCTGTGAGAGGGATGAGGCGAATGCCTCACCCTACTCGATATTGCACGGCTCCCAAGGTGAGGGAGGTTTCTTTAGGCGCGCAGCGCCGCCCGACCGAACGACTGGCATTGGGTGAACACCGCCCGGAAATTGTGAATACTTGGAGCAATTTCAGGTGTGAACGACTGGCCAAAGGACGGCCAGGCTGGAAGCCCCTACCAGGGATGGGTTAGAGCACTTAAGGTAGTCAGTATCAACAGACCAGAATCAACAAGGATTTTATTCGCTGGGTGACGATCATCAGGGACGTGTTTGCGACTAACTGTTTAATGTGCTCGATCTCAAGTTGCTATGGGCGCACAATTTATCAACATGGAAGGTTTAAACTATTAAAGTTTAAGGCCACTATTTGCTTAATTACATCAAGGTTAGTTGGGTTTCTTTAGGCGCGCAGCGCCGCCCGACCGAACGACTGGCCATGGGGTGAAGCGAGTTTCTTTAGGTGCAACGCACCGCCTCGCTGAACGGACGGGCATCGGACGCCCGTCCTGGACTTTTTACAAAGGACAGGATGTACGACTAAAAAGGCCAGGCCGGAAGCCTGCGCCATGGAAGGTTTAAAGTGCGATAGTTACATTGCAGGGTATTCGTCTACATCAAGGCACTTGTTAGTACAGGTGTTGTTTACCAATAATCATTGACCAGTTTGTCCGGAACAAACTAGGTCGTGTATCCCTATACTCCACTTGCTACGCAAGTCCGCTAAAGTGGTTCTGGTTTTCTCCCGGAAAATCTTGGTGAACAAATACTTAATGGGATCGGTATTAGCCAAAAGCACGTGCTATAGGGTCTGTCTCTGACCATGGATTAGCACTTTCAATTGGCTTTATCTGGCAGTTAATTGTGAAAAAATTGACCCGAGTTGTTCGAGGTGTGTAAAATTGCCCACTTTATTTAAGTGAGGAATTTTCATATGAAACGTCTATTAATAATGTTGTTGCCAGTATTCTTTTCAAGCTCTGCACTTGCGGTTTGCACACAAGCTGGCGGAACAAGCACTACTGCATTTCACCTGAACCAAGTACAAACCCGCGCCCTCTATGTTTGGTTGGCAAATACTTCTCAAAAAACTGTGGATACAACCATCAAAGTTTATAATTCTAGCGGGGTAGACGTGACTCCACATGTCGTGACTACCGCGATTACCCAATCCATCCCAGCTAAAGGCTCAACAAGCTACTATATGATCGGTAAATCGGGCTACGCGGGTACATTCCACGCAGAAGTTACTTGGACGTCAAATGATTGTGTCGAAACTCCATTGTTAGGCAGCATGGAAACACTGGGTTTAGGGGGGACATCTGACAGTCGTATGGGCGTTACTATGATTAATGCAGGCGAAGAGTTTTAGGTTCACTGTCCTATCAAACCGAAAAGCAGCGCCTTAGCGCTGCCCATGCATATACGTGGCGGCTTTAGATTAGCAAGCAGGTTTGACGTTTTTACTTCTTCAATCCATGTTTATGGCTAAATCCCGCCAACATTAACTGGCTTCCCAACAATGACAAAATGCAATAACCAGTAAAGTAGTAAAAGCCTTCGCCCACTTGTGAAAGAGTTTCCGAGCTGATCTCCAAGCTTAGCTTAAACATGGCGAAGTTAATCTCTTGTGTCGTGGCGGTTTCAGCGTGGTTGGTGGATAAAAAGGCTAGAAAGATGGCAACGACAAAGACATCCGCCATGGACCATTTACCTATATTGGTAACAAAGAGCAGGAGCCGTTTTGCTACAGGCTTTTGCTTAAACCAATAGGCCAGGGATAGCAAGGAGGTTTTAAGCAGCGGAATACACACCGAAAAGATAAAAATGAGTGCCGCAACTAGGTACCTATTGTCTATCCATAGTTCTTCCACTGTTGCCATGATGGAAAGTTCTTTGTCTAACAGGTCTGCACTTAGGTTAGTACTGCCTAAATCCACCAACATAGTGGTGTCCAAGAAAAACATGGGTAATAGGATACCAGGGAAAAACAAACCTAGGGCGATTAAGTTGAGCCCCATACCGAAGTGCAATTTCTTCATATATTTGATCTTTTTAATTCTTTGTCTATGGCAAGCAAATACTTGATGGACACTAATCACCCGCTTTCATGCTTTTCCACATTTGATACCAGGTAGGCTCTTTGCCAAATAGCGTGATATTCGCCCTGAAAATACGGGTGGCATAAAGCCTAATTAAGCCTGTGCTGGCAACCAATAGCACTATAGACAGCAGTAACTGCCAAACCGGTACTTCCATAGATGCAAGGCGCATGGGCATAAAGCTGATAGAGGTCATTGGGAATATTGACAGTGCCACAGATAGCACGCCATTGGGGTCTTCGATGACCATAAATACCAGCAGTACAGGGAGTACGAATAGCAGCATGATCCCCGATTTCCCTGAGTGGTTAGGATCATCAATCGTTGCAGCGAAGCCAACAAAAAAGTAGTTCCAAAAAACTATGCCCAAAATACAAAACACAAATATCTGTAATGCCAGCAATGCTGAAAAAGAAATATTGGGAATAGTCCCAGGGACGAACATATTTAGACCTAAAAATAGCAAGAACATAAAGATCATTGTGGATACCAGGCTCTTAAGGCTGGCGAGGCAAAGTCCTAGTGATTTGCCGTCTATCCACTGTTGGAAACCGATACAGGTAAGCAGTTGTTCAGTAACCCTATGCTGTTTTTCTTGGGTAACGGACGTCAAGCAGTAGCCGAAACTGTTAAAAACCGCTATGGCCGTAATAATTGCTACCAGCGTGCCCAATAACTGTATATCGCTACCGAGTTCTTCTTGTGCTTGGTTCACCAAAGTAAAGTCAATCGGGT
Organism: Alteromonadaceae bacterium; assembly: GCA_965279005.1. Taxonomy (GTDB): domain Bacteria; phylum Pseudomonadota; class Gammaproteobacteria; order Enterobacterales; family Alteromonadaceae; genus Planctobacterium. Next base: position 12,582 of record CBDIHK010000001.1, read on the forward strand.
TTTGTAGTTGCTCTAACTGATCCTGGGTCAACCCCATATCTGCCAACAAGCGATCTCGGCGCACGTTACTAAGTGATATTTCCAGTTCTTCGATCCAGGTCGCTTGTTGTTTCACATAGAGTGTGTATATACCAGGTTCACCCAACGCCAAAATACCATTAAGGTTAAGTTGGTCCAAGGTTACTGCGACTTTGTCCGACGCGGGCGCTTCAGCCAATGGCGTAATTTCTATATATTCAGGGAATTCGGCTTGGATTTGGCCAATAACGCCCAAATGTACGGTGTCTTGCTGTTTGGTTTCGTGCCAATACTGCAGGCCAACCATGGCGGCATAGACTGCCAACATCAGGGCGTAGCCGATAATTTCCTGCTTAATTTTAAAGTTACGCATGAATTCCCACCGGGCAACCAATAATACTTTATCCATCATTCGCTCCCTTTAATGCTGTGCAAATATAGTTGGTGCAAATCCGGTTTAGTGATTTGCAGGTTGCTGACGGGATAATCCTGTAGGATAAGTCGCAATACTTCGGAGGCCTCGGCGCCATTTTCTAATTCCACTTGCACTTGATTTTGAGCAATCTGGTTTACCTTCGATATGTATGGTGAAATGTCTTGTGATGCGCTTTTGAACCTTTCTATTGCCTCATCTGGCATAGTGAGCTGCATAGTATCACCCAAACTGACACTGTCACGGATTTGCCCTAGGCCTCCATAAAGCACAGCGCGGCCCTGGTTCATTAACAAGAATCTATCGGCCAGCTTTTCTACTAGTGACATTTGGTGGGCACTCAATAGTACAGTGGTGCCGCCTTGGCGCAAAGCCTTTAGTATTTCAATCACTTTTTCCTGGTTAATCGGATCCAGTCCGGAAAAGGGCTCATCTAAAAAAGCTACTTGTGGCCGGTGTATGATGCTACTAATAAGCTGCACTTTTTGCTGGTTACCTTTGGAAAGGGTTTTTAACTTGTCTGAACGCCTTTCTTTCAATTCCAGTTTTTCAAGCCACTCCTGGCTAGCTTGTTTGGCATCTGCCTTGGACATGCCTTTGAGCTGACCGAGGTAGACCAAGGTGTCCTGTATCGGTGCTTCCTGGAATAGACCCCTTTCTTCAGGTAGATAACCGAATTGATGGTTGTGGAGCTTGTTTTGCGGCTGGCCGCTAGTTGGCGTGAAGAGGATTTGCCCTTTGTCTATGTTCAATAGCCCGGTCATCATGCGTATTGTGGATGATTTTCCCGCGCCATTTGGTCCGAGCAAGGCAAATATCTCACCGCTGTTAACCTGGAATTCGAGATCCTTTACGGCTTCTACTGTACGGTATTTTTTGCCAAGGCCGCTGACAGATATTTGCATGCTTCTATCCCTGAAAGTGAGTCGCCTAACTTCACTGCAAGCATAGCAGCTATTTAACGGATCGGCATTACCCTGTTGCGGCCTAGCCGCTTAGCCTCATACAGCTGTTTGTCTGCGGCTTCAATCAGTTTATTGGCTGACATGCCCGTGTCAAAACTGGCTACGCCAAAAGAGGCGGTTATCCCGCCAATGACTTTGCCTGTGGACTTTTGTTTGATTTGCAATTTTTCGATACCACGCCGCATAACGTCTGCTAAGTGGCAGGCCCTTTCTTTGGCATTGATCGGGACGATTATGGCAAACTCCTCGCCGCCAAAGCGAAATGCTTGTGCCCCATCGCGGCAGCTGTCTTTGAGTTTTTTTGCCACTGCTTTTAACACTTGGTCACCCATTTGGTGGCCGTGGGTATCGTTAAATTTTTTGAAGTGGTCTACGTCAGCCAAAATCAATGAGACTTGTTTACCCGCAACCGCTGTTCCCAATTCTGAGTCAAAGTAACGGCGGTTATTCAAACCTGTTAGCGCGTCTACCAAAGCCTGTTGCTGGCTGGCTTGTAACTGTTTTTTAAGCTCTTTGATTTCTGTTTCGGCATTGGCCATGGCAGCCGTGAAAGTCAGGGTGCTATTGCGTATCTTTTGCCCCTCTTTGACTAGGTTCCTGACAAAGCCCATTACCTCCTCCACTGACCAGCCTTCACTATCAACTTGTTGCAGCCCATCCAGGCTTTTATCCATTGCTTGCCTAAAGTCATTGGTCTCTTTCTTGGTATCCTTAACCGACTGGGTAAATTCGGTGATCATGGCTTCCATCGTTTGCCTTAGCTGCCAGGCGTTAACTTCCTGTTTATCAGCAACGTGTTCCCTGAACAAATCCTCCGCCTTTACTGGGGAAACTGACTGGTATTGGGAAACTGTTGAATCCACGGCTTTGTTGAGTTCTGGGGATTGGTTACTGGCGTAGGTATACCACAATGCGTAATTAGTGGGTTCAGCAGATACTTTATGCTTTACCAACAGGGGGACTGTTTCTTTGAGTGTTTTAAAAGATTTTTCAATATCGTCGGACATACCGCTGCCAATGTGACAAATTTGCTTTCAGTGTCAAATTATCAGAAGCATTCGCCATTTTAGCAAGTCGGATTGCGCTGACTTAAACTATTTTACTATATTCCGTTAAGCCGTTTGATATTTGCTTTTGAACCATTCCAAGCTTTTGTGTAACTCTATCACGGTACCAACAATAACCAACGCTGGAGGTTTTATCTTGGCTGCTTCCGCTTTATTAACAATATCAGCCAAGGTTCCGGTCAAAACACGCTGTTCTTTTTTAGTGGCATTTTCTATTATTGCGACAGGCATGTCGTCGGGGTGGCCGTGTTCCCGCAGCTTTTCAGATATTATCGGCAAACCGGTAAGGCCCATATAAAATACGACGGTTTGGCTCTTTTGAACCAATGCCGGCCAGTCCAAGTCAATGGTATCGTTTTTTAGGTGGCCGGTGGCAAACACTACTGACTGCGCGTGATCCCTGTGGGTCAGGGGAATGCCTGCATAACTGGCAGCACCTGCTGCGGCAGTGATTCCGGGTACAACCTGGAAGCTAATATTATGGCGTGCAAGTAGTTCAATTTCTTCACCGCCCCGGCCAAAAATAAAAGGGTCCCCCCCTTTCAAGCGGACTACCCTCTCCCCAGCCAACGCCCTTTCTACCAACAACTGGCTAATTTCTTCTTGGGGTAGTGTGTGGTTGCTTTTGGCTTTGCCGACATATATTTTTTCAGCATCACGTCGGGTTTTATCCAGGATATCACTGGATACTAAACGGTCATAAACAACAACGTCGGCTTTTTGCATCAACCTTAGGGCCTTGAAGGTCAAGAGTTCAGGGTCGCCAGGACCGGCACCAATCAAGTAGACCTGGCCTTGTTTAAACTCCGTATCTTGCTGGAAGTTGTCGAGGGATTGCAAAAACTCCGATTGCACGTCTTGTCCCTGCATCACCTGTTCAGCCAGGCTGCCGTTGAAAAACGCTTCCCAAAAATAACGGCGCTGCGTAACCGTTGGTAGCTTTTGCTTCACTTTTTCTCTGAAAGATTGGGCAAATTGGCCTAGGGTGCTTATATTTTCCGGGATCCAAGATTCTAGCTTTTCCCTCAAGTAGCGCAGCAGTACCGGCGCTACGCCACCACTGCTCATAGCAATGGTAATGGGTTCGCGATTGACAATTGAAGGCGTTATGAAATCGCACAGCTCTGGTGCATCCACTACATTGACAGGAATTCCCAGTTTATTGGCGGTTGCTTGTATGGATTTGTTCAAGGCATTGTCGTCGGTGGCAACAAAAACTAGGTCAACAGATGTCAGGTCACCATCTTGGTAGGGGCGAAGTGTCAGGCTAACCCGCCCTTGTTCTGCGTATTTTAATACCGTATCACAGGCACCAGGTGAGACCACTGTTAGCGTGGCGTCGGTTTTCAGCAACAGCTCGATTTTACGTGCGGCTACTTCACCTGCACCTATAACCAGGATATGCTTGTTTCGGGTATCAAAAAAAAGTGGGAAATAACGCATGATTCATTACATCTGTTTCAGTACGCTAATCATCCCACTTTTCTTATAACCAATAAATTCGATATTCGTTTTATATATTCCAAATCGAAATTCTGATTAAACTCGTTTAGTCCAGCTTTTACTGCCTTGGTTTTCTTGGCCTGCGCTCCCCGCGCTCTTCCCATTCAGTTATATCTAACTTTTGGCCTGCGACACGTGCCTTTTTCAGAATTTGTTTCACTTCGTTTGGCATGCCTTTTGGCAAGTCAACCGTGCTGAAACCGTCATAGATTTTGATCGCGCCAATGAATTCGCTATCCAACCCGGCTTCGTTGGCAATGGCGCCTACGATGCTACCGACTTTGACATCGTGCTTACGCCCCACCATCACTTTGTAGCGTTGCATTTCGGAGTCAGGCGGTGTATTCCGGTTTCGCTTTTGGCTGCCCCGATCACGGTCTTGCCCCTTTTCCTGGCGAGACCGCTTTTGGCCTCGGTCTGGTAGGTTTAGCTCTGGCACATCATCTTCTCGTAAGATAATGTTTTCTCCGCCTTGGGCAACATAGGCCAAGGCTGCCATCAGCTGCTCCGGCGCCGATTCCGTTTCTTCTTGGATTTGTTCTACGATTGGCATCCATTCGGCCAGGTCTTGTTGCGATAGGGCTTCTTCCACCTTTGATTTAAACCGTTGCAACCTGGATTCATTTAAATCGGTTGCAGATGGAATTGGCATCGCGGTAATTTTTTGTTTAGTAGCGCGCTCAATGGCATTGAGCATGCGCATTTCCCTTGGCGAGATAAACAAGATTGCCTCACCCTCGCGGCCGGCCCTACCGGTTCTACCAATCCGGTGCACATAGGATTCGGTATCATAGGGCACATCGTAGTTGATAACGTGGCTAACCCGGTCTACGTCCAAGCCACGAGCCACGACATCGGTCGCCACTAATATGTCAATATTGCCGTTCTTCAGTCGATCAACAGTGCGTTCCCGGGATTTTTGCTGGATATCACCATTAAGGGGTTCTACATCATAACCCCTTGCCGCCAGCTTTTCTGACAACTCAACCGTTGCGGTTTTTGTCCGCACAAAAATGATAACACCGTCAAAATCTTCAACTTCCATCACCCTAGTGAGGGCTTCGAGTTTGTTGTGGTGTGCAACCTTACAAAAACGTTGGCGGATTTTTTCTGCGGTGCTGGTTTTGGCTGCGATTTTTACCGTATGGGGATCCACCAGGAAAGTATTGGCTATCTTGCGGATCTGCGGCGGCATAGTTGCTGAAAACAAAGCGGTTTGTTTCGATTCAGGGGTTTGCTCCATTACCCATTCGACATCATCAATAAAGCCCATGCGCAGCATTTCGTCGGCTTCATCCAACACCAGCATATTGATGTTGTCCAAAGCCAGGGTTTTACGCTTTATATGGTCGATAACGCGTCCAGGCGTCCCAACCACAATTTGTACGCCACGCTTTAATTGGCGTATTTGTGTGTCGTAGGAAGAGCCGCCGTAAATGGGTAGGATACGTACTCTCTTGCAATGGCTTGCATAGGCTTGGAAAGCCTCAGCAACCTGGATTGCCAGTTCCCTGGTTGGTGCCAAGACCAACAATTGTGGTTTTGGTAAGTCTGCGTCTATTTTGGCCAGCATTGGTAGTGCAAACGCTGCGGTTTTGCCGGTACCGGTTTGTGCTTGGCCTATAAGGTCGTGCCCATCCATCAACAATGGAATTGCCTCTGCCTGGATAGGGGATGGGGTTTCGTAACCAATTTTATCCAAGGCCTGGACTATATAGCCTGGAAGGTTTAGTGAAGTGAAGCTGTTGTTGGGTTCAGGTTGTTCCGGATCTGTAGACGGGCCTGAAGAACTAATATCGGTCATTAATGCTGCCTAAAGGTGTTGCAGGTGGCCGAAAACCGGCCAAAAAGAGAAATTTGCAAAAGACTACAAGTGTACAACAAAGCACCATTTCTAGCTAGGTTGCTGTCTACTTGATAGTTAAAATAAAGCAAAAGGCCCGATTGGACACACTTAAACGATACTTATGTAGCCATGGCTAATGCAGTTTAGAGCGGTATTCCTGTTGTAATTGTTTGTTGTGGGTAAATAAAAAGGCGCCCACTTTAGAAAAATTATGGGAATAGGTATCGTCTTCTTGCCAGTTGCCCAGGAATTGCAGGATATGCTTAGGGGCCAAGGGCTGTTCCAGCCTTACTACTTGGTTATTTGGAGTGGTATCCAAGCGACAAATAGGAATACACCGGGTATGTGCGTCAAGCTGCAGTTGCTCAGCGATTAACTGGTGTTGTGCATCGCCGATTTCGTTGCCGATAACTATCAAATTTAATGGTGGGGATGTGTGCACAAGTTCTGTGGCTTGTTTGGTTGAGCCTGCGTTGATAACAGTAACATCTTTAGGGAAGTGTTCCCGAATACACCTTGCTTCTTGTTCGGAATTGCTAATACTCAGCACTACAATGGTCATAAATGGTGATCCCCTGTTGTTATTTTGAGTGTAGCACAGAACACATTCTGCAAAATTTTATTATATTATTAGTAGATGGATGTTTATTGGGATCCATTATAAACGGCACAAAAGCTATCCTACCTTACCTTATTTTGAGTCGCAAAAGGGAAAGACTCCTAGGGCTATCACGCAGGCAACGGCTTTGCCCTAGTCAAAATTAACCCGCCAATAGACGCGGAAACCAGGGAGCCCATTAGTACACCAACCTTGACACTCAAGAGGTAACTTTCATCTAGGCCTTCGAAGGCTAGGGTTCCTATAAATAAGCTCATTGTGAAACCGATTCCGCAAAGACAGCTCACACCATATAGCTGTATCCAGGTTGTGTGCTTTGGCAATTTGGTCAATCCGGCTTTTATCGCGAGCCAGCAGGCACCAAAAATTCCAATTTGCTTGCCAACAAACAAACCAACGGCAATGCCTAAAGTTATGGGGTTGAGCAGTTGTTCAAGGCCGGCCCCTGACAACGAGACCCCGGCATTGGCAAATGCAAATACGGGCAAAACGAAAAATGATACCCATGGATGCAGCGCGTGCTCCAGATGGGGCAGCATGGCGTGGCCATCGAAGTTTTTTAGTTTTAAAGGGATGAACCAGGCAATTGCAAATCCAGCCAGGGTGGCATGTACCCCAGATTTTAGCACTGCAGCCCATACAACTAGGCCAATGACTAAATAAAGGCTTTGTGCCCTGACATGTAGCCGGTTGATGATAAAAAGGAAGGTTAACCCAAAGCCAGCAATGGCTAGCGAGAGTGTGGATAGCTCATGTGAATAAAACAACGCAATAATGATAATGGCGCCTATGTCATCAAATATGGCGACACTGAGTAAAAACAGCTTTAGGCTGATGGGAAGGGATTTGCCAAATAGGATGAATATTCCGAGGGCAAAAGCGATATCGGTGGCAGAGGGTATTGCCCAGCCTTGGCTAGCGGCCGTTTCAACTCCATTAAAACTAATGTAAATTACAGCAGGGGCGGCGATACCTGCAATTGCCGCAATGGCTGGCAGAGTGACTTGTGATGGTTCAGATAAGTGGCCTGACAATATCTCGCGTTTTATTTCTAGTCCAACCAAGAAGAAGAAAATTGCCATTAACCCGTCATTGACCCATAGGAAAAGGGGCTTGGCGATTTCGAAATCACCTAATGTGATGGCTATCGGAAAATTTAACGATGCCTGGTAAAAGCTAAACAATGGGGTGTTAGCCACGATCATGGCTAATAATGCCGCAACTACCAGCACTATCCCTGGCGCTGCATCATTTTTGAAGAATGCTTGAAACTTACTCATGGTTTCACCAAATTCAAAAACGCTCCACTAAAAAGTTGTAACGTCATCCTAAACCGAGTTGAAGTCGATAAAAACTTATAAGATAGTAGAAAAAAATTGATGTCAACTGATTTTTATGAACCAGCTTAATTATCACCACCTGTATTATTTTTATATAACGGCTAAGCAGGGCAGTATTGCCAATGCTGCGAGGGAGTTGCACCTGACACCGCAAACTATCAGTAGCCAAATCAGTGCCTTAGAAAAATATTTTGACATCGCCTTGTTTAATCGGGTCGGGAAACGCTTGATTCTAAGTGAGCCTGGGCAGAAGGTGTTTAGTTACGCTGGCGACATTTTTAATTTGGGTGACGAGTTGCTGACCACCCTTAAGTACCAGCGCCATGGCAATAATTTCCCGTTTTATGTGGGTATTACCGACGTAATACCAAAGGTATTGGCTTTCGACCTGTTTCGCAGCTGTTTGGATTCAGATTTTGACATGCGGTTCATCGTTAAGGAGGGGGACACCGATAGCCTGCTTGCAGATATGGACAATGGCAAACTAGAGTTGATTTTGAGCGACCGGCCATTGTTGCCCGGACATGATAGCCGTGCCTATAGCCACTTGATTGGCGAGTCGGGGTTAACCTTTTTGAGCGGGCCAAGTACGGCGCGGAGCCTGCGTGACGAATTTCCAGCTAGCCTTAACAATAGGCCTTTCCTCATTCAGGGTGATAACTCAAGCATTAAAATGGCGTTATTGGCCTGGTTTGAAACTATGTCCCTAGAGCCAAACATCATTGGCGAGTTTGAAGACAGTGCATTGATTAAATTATTTGGTGAAGCAGATTATGGCTGCTTCTGTATTCCACAATCGATTGAACAGCATGTCATGGAGCACTATAAGCTCGAAGTCGTCGGGCGCACCGATGCAATTAAGGCCCAATATTACCTAATTTCACCTGAGCGAAAACTTAAACACCCTGCCGTATTACCTTTGTTGGAGCAAGCAAAACAGCTATTTTCAGAATCCCGGGAATCCCATACAGCCCCACGATAAGCACACTTAGGCAGCAATTATGTCGATTTTTGCTGCACCAGTTGTTCTAGTTTTGCGTTAAGCTCGTTTAGCTTTTGATCCAGCTCCTTTAGCGTTGGCTCGTGGTTAGCTTCGCTTTCTTCTTGCCTCGCTTTTGCATGTTCTTGTTCCATTACATTGACAACAATACCAATGACCATGTTTAAAAAAGCAAATGCAGTGAAGAAAATAAAACTAATGTAAAACGCCCAACTCAGCGGATATACCGCCATAGTCTCATACATGACATCGGTCCAATCTTCGAATGTCATCACCCTGAACAAGGTCAATAGTGAAATGGTGATATCGCCCCAAAGGTTGGGATTGATTTCACTAAACATAGTACTGCCGACGGCGGCGTATATATAAAAGATAATGAACATCAGAAGCATGACATAGCCTAGCTGTGGCAGGGCTTTGATTAGGGAAGACAAAAGAATGCGCAGCTCCGGGATAAACGAAACCATACGCAAGACCCTGAACACGCGGACTAGTCGCGCTATAAGGGCCATTTCTGAGTTTTCAATCGGGATCAGGCTAACGGTGACGATTAGGGTGTCAAACAGGTTCCAGAAGTTATGGAAAAAGCGGCTTTTTTTCTCTTCAGCTAAAAAACGAATAGTAATTTCTAGTAGGAAAAAAGCACTAATAAACCAATCCAGGAAAACAGTTAGCTGGTCAATTGAGGCAGGCATATCGTAGGTTTTCGCGCCAACTAATAGTGCCGAAGCTATGATCACCACGATGACAAATAGTTCAAACAGCTTGTTAGAGCGGATAGCTATAAATTTTTGCTGCAATGTATTCAGGTGCATCGTTTAGATCCTAAATGGGAGACTGAAAAATCGGATAGCTTATTGATTTTAAGCTAACTGTCAAACTGTACTTAAATCCCAATGCCAACCTTATTTGTTAACAGCTTAGAACCTTCTGTTTACAAGGGGTTAACGCGTATTTTTCTGTTTACAAAAAAAGCTGTTTTATGTCCACTTGTGAATGGCAAGTGCTGGCGAAAAGATTAAAAAGTGTGCAAAATCCCGCCTCTTTTAAAACAGCCGCTGCCGAGGAACCATGGAGCAAACTTTACTTACCTTTACTTCGTTATTGGCCATGATCAACCCGGTTGCAGCTATCCCGGTTTATATTGCGCTTACCCAAAACCTGAGCTTCAAGACCAGGACAAAAGTAATTTTGACTTCGTCTGCTGCCGCATTCGCCGCCATGATTATTTTTGCGCTCGCAGGGAACGCCATTTTCAATTTCTTCAACATCAACCTAAATGCACTGCGTGTCGTGGGAGGTATCCTGTTCTTTATCATGGGTTTTGAAATGCTTCGCGGCCGCACCGTCCCTAAAAAGTTGGAACAAGAAACTGACGATAATTACGGTAAGGACATTGCGGTCACACCTTTGGCGATACCTATGATTTGTGGTCCTGGTGCCATCACTATGGTTACCCTGTTTATGCAAGAGGCGCCAACTGCCGCACAGCAACTACACGTTGTAACCGGAATTTTCCTTGCCTGTCTAGCTACCGCCGTGACATTTGCCGTCGGTGAGGGTTTGCTTCGCTTTCTCGGTAAAGTAGGCGCCAGCGTAATGATGCGCCTGATGGGACTCATCATGATGCTAATTGCAGTAGAATTCTTTTTTGCCGGTTTACCTCACTACATGGCCCAAGTCTTACCACAAGTGGGCTAGGGCGCGTTTTTTGACCTTTAAGGGGCAACACAAGCCCCCAGCTGCCCTTGATACTTAATGAAATCCGCATCACTAGTATCTTGTAGCAGATCGCTTACATGTATTTGCGATGCAACTTAAAGACTTTAGTTAACGCTGGTTTAGACTAACTAGCACCAGAAAAATGAACTGCTAATTACAAGGATAAGTCATGCCAAGTTCCCGCTTGCAGCACAATCTCGAACAAGTTATGAATACGGTTGCACAAAAACCTAGCAGCCTTGAGCAGGTGCGCTCCATGAAGCGAGCACTGACAGGTGTTGTTGACGAGGTTAAGCATATGCAGAAAAGCCCCAACGAACCTAAAACGTATCAAAATAGATAACCAGTTCTCATTCTGGCTAGGTTATCTAATTTTGTTGTTAGGAAATCGCAACTTGTGACGATAACAGAAGTATCTGACAAAGGTTTTAGATTACTTCTAGGTAGTATGTAATGAAAAAAACAGAATCCATTCAAATTAAAGTTATCCAAGTGTTTGCGCAGTTTGATGGCAGCCACAGGAATCAAGGCAGCGTATCCCAGATACATAATCAACTTAAGGCATTGGTCAAAGATTATAAGTCATTGCGCAACGCCACCGGGACAACCGCATAGTAGTGCCTGCCCTTTAAAGCAATTCCCTGATTAGCTAGTTTTGTGAACTGGTTCATTAATTCGGTGTAATAAATAACCGTAATGGTTTTAATCAGGTTAGAATTGTAGTTAATGGCTTACACGCTTTTAAGTGTATTGCGGCTGAGAAAATAGATATTCAATGTGTAAAATTTAACCATAATTTATTGGTGAGGAAAGGTAATAGAATGACACCGAAGATGCTGATTCAAGAGCTACAGCAAAAGCTTGATAACATTGCAGTAAATCTTAGTGATTTTCCCCGCAACTCAGATGACGTTGATACCATCAATAACAATATCGAAGATGTGATAATTGATTTGGAGTGTGTTAGGGACTACCTAAAAGTCAAGCACTAAGCCTATTCAAATAGTTATGTTCGTCCGGGCGGTGTAAATAGCCCGGACGAACTATTAATCTAAGCAACTAACCATAGATGCTTAATAAGACTGCAGATACTTAGACACCGAGGAAATCCAATATCCCATCGGCGGCCTTGCGTCCTTCGTCGATTGCGGTGACCACCAAATCGGATCCCCTTACCATATCACCTCCGGCAAAAATCTTCGGGTTAGAGGTTTGGAATGCATATTTACCTTTCGCTGGCGCACGGACCCGACCTTTCTCATCCAAAATGACACCGTAGTCGGCAAACCAATTGGCTGGGCTAGGTTGGAAGCCAAACGCGATAATCACAGCATCCGCCGCTAAAACGTGCTCAGAACCAGGTACTGGTTCCGGGCGGCGACGGCCGGCGGCATCAGGATCACCAAGTTGAGTTTTTACCAATTTTACGCCGGTTGCATTGCCTGAGCTGTCGACCTCTATATCAAGCGGTTGTAGGTTAAACTGAAAATCAACACCTTCTTCCCGGGCGTTAGTGACCTCACGCCGAGAACCTGGCATATTTTCTTCATCGCGACGGTAGGCGCAGATAACACTTTCTGCGCCCTGGCGCACTGCAGTGCGGACGCAATCCATGGCAGTATCACCGCCACCTAGTACCACTACATTTTTACCTTCCATGCTGATGTAGTCGGCGGGGCTTTGTTCCAACCCCATCAGCCTGTTGGTGTTGGCGATGAGATAAGGCAAGGCTTCAAAAACACCGTCGGCAGATTCGTTGTCAAACCCACCTTTCATATACTTATAGGTGCCCATGCCCAGGAATACTGCGTCATACCCGTCAATAAGGTCTTGGAATGGGATGTCCTTGCCAATCTCAGTATTGAGCACAAACTCAACGCCCATTTCGGTAAAGATCTCACGGCGCAATTGCACCACTTCTTTTTCCAATTTAAACGCAGGGATACCGAAGGTAAGCAAGCCACCGATTTCAGGGTACTTGTCAAATACCACCGGCTTAACGCCATTGCGCACTAGGATATCTGCGGCCGCTAGGCCAGCGGGCCCGGCACCGATCACCGCTACTTTTTTATCAGTCGGCACAACATCGGACATATCCGGGCGCCAACCCATCTTGAAGGCGGTATCGGTAATGTACTTTTCAATACTGCCGATTGTAACAGCGCCAAAATCGTCATTGAGTGTGCAGGCACCTTCGCACAGCCTGTCTTGGGGGCAAACCCTGCCGCATACCTCCGGCAGGCTATTGGTTTTATGGGATAGCTCAGCTGCTTCCAGAATTTTGCCTTCGTTGGCGAGTTTTAGCCATTGCGGTATGAAGTTGTGAACGGGACATTTCCATTCGCAATAAGGGTTGCCGCAATCGAGGCAACGGTCTGCTTGGCCCTCTGTTTGAGATTGGCTCAATGGCTGGTAAATCTCTGCGAACACCGATTTCCTGACATGGGCAGGCTTTTTAGGTGGATCAATACGTTCAACATCAACAAATTGATAAACATTTTTAGCCATAACTTTCCCTTACTGTGCCTGGACTCGTAGTTCAGCCGAAGAGCGGCTGATGTGCCCCAGCAGATTTTTAACATCACTGGTCTTGGGTTTAATAAGACGGAATTTAGGTAAATACTCAGCGAAATTGGTCAGGATTTTTAACGCGTGCTCGCTGCCTGTTTCTTCATAGTGTTGGTCGATCAAGCCGCGAAGGTGTTCTGACAGGATAACCTTGTCCGTGATATCGAGAATTTCAACCAACTCTTGGTTTATCCGTTGTTCAATATCATCATTTTCATCTAGTAGGTAAGCGAAACCACCGGTCATACCTGCGCCGAAGTTAACGCCAATTTTACCCAATATCGCGACGATACCGCCGGTCATATATTCACAGGCGTTATCGCCTGTACCTTCAACAACGGCGATTGCACCTGAATTACGCACCCCAAAGCGCTCGCCAGCACGTCCTGCTGCAAACAACTTGCCACCAGTGGCACCATAGAGGCAGGTGTTACCCATTATCGCACTGGTGTGGGGATCATAACTGATGTTTTGCGGCGGATGGATAACCAGCTTGCCGCCGGTCATACCCTTACCTACATAGTCGTTGGCATCCCCTTGCAAGTACATTTCCAAGCCGCCCGCGTTCCAGACACCAAAGCTTTGCCCTGCGGTACCGTTAAACCTTATACTAATAGGGTTGTCTGCCATACCTTGGTTGCCGTAATTTTTTGCAATAAAGCCGGATAACAACGCACCTACTGAGCGGTCCGTGTTGCGGATAGGTAGTTTAATTTCCATACCCTGCTTAGACAGTACCGCCGATTCTGCCTTAGCCATGATGGTCAAGTTCATATCGCCTTGATCTAGCGGCTTATTCGTGGTTTCCGAGCAAAACAGTTCAGTGTGTGAACCGGCTTCGGTTTTTGCCAATATGGGTTCAAAGTCCAATTTGTTTTGCTTGGCATTAATGCCATCAATAACGCTTAGGTATTCGGTTTTCCCTATAAGGTCATCAAATTTGGCGATGCCAAGGGCTGCCATAATTTCACGCACTTCCTGGGCAACGAACACAAAGTAATTCATCACCATTTCAGGCAGCCCAATGAAATAATCGCTGCGCAGTTTCTCGTCTTGGGTTGCCACACCTGTTGCACAGTTGTTTAGGTGACAAATACGTAGGTACTTGCATCCGAGTGCCACCATGGGCCCTGTACCAAAGCCAAAGCTTTCGGCACCTAGGATAGCCGCCTTAACCACGTCCAAGCCGGTTTTTAAGCCTCCATCTGTTTGTACCCTGACCTTGTGCCGTAAGCCGTTCTCCACCAATGCCTGTTGGGTTTCCGCCAGGCCTAATTCCCATGGGCAACCTGCGTATTTGACCGAAGTCAACGGGCTGGCACCGGTACCACCGTCATAGCCGGATATGGTGATCAAATCGGCGTACGCTTTGGCAACGCCAGTGGCAATAGTGCCGACGCCTGGTTCCGATACCAATTTTACTGAGATAAGTGCATCCGGGTTTACCTGCTTTAAGTCAAAAATTAGCTGGGCCAAGTCTTCAATTGAATAGATATCGTGGTGTGGCGGTGGTGAAATAAGGGTGACACCTGGTACCGAAAAGCGCAATTCCGCTATATAACGGTTCACTTTATCCCCTGGCAGCTGACCACCTTCGCCGGGTTTTGCGCCCTGCGCAACTTTAATTTGAATCACGTCCGCATTGACCAGGTAGTGTGGTGTGACACCAAAACGCCCAGAGGCTACCTGCTTAATCTTAGAGTTGCGCGGGTTACCGAAGCGCTTGGGATCTTCACCGCCTTCGCCCGAGTTTGATTGGCCGCCTAGGGTATTCATGGCAATTGCCAAAGCCTCATGGGCTTCTGGGGATAATGCCCCTATGGACATGGCTGCGGTGTCGAAGCGCGGATACAGCTTCTCTGCGGCTTCCACCTGCTCTATGTCAATGGCTTCATTGCCGGTGCCGACTTCCAGCAAATCCCTGAAATGGCATGGTTTGCGGTCATTAACCAGATCCGCAAACACCCGGTAGTCATCGTAGTTGCCGGATTTAACTGCTTTTTGCAGGCTCGTTACCACGTCGGGGTTATAGGCGTGATACTCCCCACCGTGCACGTATTTTAGTAAACCGCCGTGGCTGATTTGCTTGCGCTTGATCCAAGCGATGCGGTTAAGGTTAATGAGATCCTGTTCAAAGTCTTCAAAACTGGCGCCTTGGATACGGCTAGGCACGCCTTTAAAGCACAGCCGCATAACATCGTCAGCGATACCAACCGCTTCAAACAGTTTTGAACTACGGTAGCTGGCAATAGTAGAAATGCCCATCTTGGACATTATCTTGAACAGGCCCTTATTGATACCTTTGCGGAAGTTCATCATGGCTTCCATATGGCCGATGTCTAGCTCGTCCTTTTCCACCATTTGTTCGATGGTTTCATAAGCTAGGAAAGGATAGATGGCCGTAGCACCCAGGCCAATTAATACCGCAAAGTGGTGCGGATCCCTGGCCGAAGCTGTCTCAACCACAATGTTGGCGTCACAGCGCAGTGATTTATCCACTAGCCTGCGCTGCACCGCACCCACAGCCATGGCCGCCGGGATCGGTAGCTTATCTTTGCGGATATTGCGGTCGGACAAAATGATAAATACGGCTTTCTTTTGTCGCACTACATACTCAGATTCATCACAGATGCGTTCAAGCGCCTTTTTCAGGCCTTCATCAGGCCTGTAGTTGAGGTCAATCACTTCTGAGTAATAGTGTTCAGGATCGTAGTCACGCAGCTGCGCCAAGTCGGTATAAGTCAATATTGGCGATTCAAACAGCACCCTGTCGGCGTAACCCTGGGTCTCGCTAAAGACGTCTTTTTCCCTGCCGATACAGGTTGCCAAAGACATAACGTGGTTTTCCCGCAATGGGTCAATAGGGGGGTTGGTGACCTGGGCAAACTGCTGCCGGAAATAGTCATACACGATGCGATGTTGGCTAGACATGACTGCCATTGGGGTGTCATCGCCCATTGAGCCAACCGCTTCTTGCCCATCTTTGGCCAATACCTTGACCACCTGCTGCAATTCTTCATAACTGTAGGCAAACTGCTTGTGGTAAGTCGCCAGTACATCATCTGAGTAGGTGCGTTTGCCGATGAGTTTGGCGTCGCATTCCTGGATTGGCTTAAGACGGCGAATGTTGCCTTCAATCCATTCCCGGTATGGGTGGCGGCCTTTTAGATCCTCGTCGATTTCATTGCTGCGCCAGATTTTACCTGTGTAGGTATCTACAGCAAGCATCTCACCTGGACCAACCCGGCCTTTTTCGACGACTTCTTCAGGTTTGTAGTCCCAAATACCAACCTCTGACGCCAATGTAATAAAGCCATCTTTGGTAATGACATAGCGGGCGGGGCGCAGGCCGTTGCGATCCAAGTTACAAGCTACGTGCCGGCCATTGGTCATAACGATACCGGCAGGCCCGTCCCAGGGTTCCATGTGCATGGAGTTAAATTCGTAGAACGCCTTTAAATCTTCGTCCATGGTGGCGTCATTTTGGTATGCTGGTGGCACAAGCAGGCGCATTGCCCTGAACAAGTCCATCCCCCCGGCTAAAAACAGCTCCAGCATGTTGTCCAAAGAGGAGGAATCAGAGCCCTCATAATTGACAAAAGGAGCCGCCTCTTTCAAATCGGGGATCAGCGGTGTGCGGAATTTATATGTACGCGCCTGTGCCCAGTCCCGGTTGCCCCGGATAGTGTTGATTTCGCCATTGTGTGCCAAAAATCTGAAAGGTTGTGCCAGTGGCCATTTGGGCAAGGTGTTGGTGGAAAAACGCTGGTGGAACACACAGATTGCTGAGGCCATTTTTCGTCAGCCAAGTCCAAATAGAACTTAGGCAGATCCTTGGGCATGACCAGCCCTTTGTAGATTGAGACGAGACCGGAAAGGGAAGCAATGTAGAATTCTTCGTCGCCTTTTAACCGCTTTTCTGCACGGCGACGCGCCATAAATAGGCGTCGTTCCAAATCAACGGCGCGCCAGCCTTGTGGCCCATTGACAAAGACCTGCTCAATCTGTGGCAAACAAGTGGCCGCCAGGTCACCCAATATAGACTCATTGGTCGGGACTTGGCGCCAGCCTAAAACCGCTAGCGTTTCATTTTCCAGTTCTTCATTGAGTATTTCCCGGGCTTGTTGCGCTTTTTCAGGGTCATTGCTTAAAAACACCATACCGACGGCGTAGTTTTTTGCTAGCAACCAGCCTTTTTCTTTTGCGATTTCCTGGAAAAATGCGTCGGGCTTCTGTAGCAGCAAGCCACAGCCATCACCCGTCTTACCGTCGGCTGCAATGCCACCCCTGTGTTGCATACGATCCAAGGCATGGATGGCGGTTTTAACCAGCTTGTGGCTCGCGTTACCATTGACTTGGGCAATCAGGCCAAAGCCACAATTATCCCTACTATCATTAGGGTTATACAGTTTCATTCACCGAATCTCCTTCAACTGCTGACTGGGTAGGGTGGGTATATTGCGCTGGTAACCATGGGGTTCCAGCCTTTCGGGGCGATGCCTTTGTTATTGTTTTATCAATACCCGCCTAGCTCAAGTTGGACATTAATAAACATTTTGGTTGTTATAATTATTATTAAAGTCTATTTGTCTTTGTTGTCTAAAACCCTGCATGCGCATGCAAGCCAACACAACAATGATAAACAGGCTCGTGGATCTAGCGATCCAATTTGAGGTAATCCAGTCAATCAGAATACACACTCATATCAACTCACACCGCTTATTTATATGAAGTTGCACAACGGCGAACTGATATGGGTATGTATGCATTATCCCCCAGACCGGCCTGCCAACATACCGAGAACGCCCACAGAAATCAAATTTTGCGTTATCAATGCCATGTAAAACTAGAATAATCTACCTAATAAGTGAAAAAATCCCTGGATTTCAGACAGATAAATTTACTTTTATATAAGTTACCTAGGATGTATATCCTAAATCTCTGTGGCTTTTTTAAGCGAAAATGGCAGCTTGTGCTTTGGTTTAGTTAGAACAGTTTTCGAATAAATATGTTTCTTAAATGCATACATGATGGTTAAAGCATTGCCACCTACCTACTTTGTTTTGCACAACTCCGTTTCCTGGTAGGATGCCGACACCACGCAGAACTAGGTAGTGATATGTCAGAAAAGCCCGTAAAAAATACAGGATGGGCAGAACTAGCCGCCCATTGGATTAACCGCTTTGGTGTTTTTCGCAGCACCTTAGTTTTATTGTTATTGACCATGGCTTTTACTATTGCCGGTTCTTTTGCGATCCGTTTTGCCATGGATGCCCACATTGCCTTTGAGGACTTCATTACCGCTATCGTACTTACCATGAGCGTTGCCCCCTGGGTGATCATTATTTTCAGTTCCATGGTCAAGCAACTAGAAGCCTCGCGACAGAAAATGCAGGATGCTTTGACCGAGCTGGAAACGTTACGGTCACAGGACATCGAGCGGGCAGAGCAATTGCAATCCAACGTGCACAAGCTAAATGCCGAGATTGAAAAGCGGCAAAAGTTGCAGGTGGATAGGGAAAAAGTATTTGAAGAACTGGAAAACCAAATAAAGGACAAGTCAGAAAAGGAGCAACAGGCACAAAGGTTATCTACTTTGTTGCGCTCAATAATAGATGCCTCCCCTGACCTCATTTATTATCGCAACGAAGAGGGGCAGTTTGCCGGCTGTAACCGCATTGCCGAGCAAATGACCGGCTATACCGAGGAACAGCTCATTGGTCTATCACCCCATGAAGTCTATGACGAAGAGCTGGCGCGGCAAGTAGTCATGAGCGACCATGAGGTGCTCGAGAGCAATGCCAGTATTACTGAAGAATTATGGCTGCGCTTTGCCGATGGCCGCCGGCGCTACTATGAAATGCGCAAAGTGCCTTTTTTCGATCCAAAAGGTAACCGCTTAGGCTTATTAGCATTTGGACGGGATATTACCGAACGCAAACAAGCAGAAGATGCAATCAACAAAGCCAACAAGGATAAAACCGCATTTATCGCCACTATTAGCCATGAACTGCGCACCCCGCTTAATGGGATTGTAGGCCTGAGCCGCATGCTCAGGGATACCCAGCTAAACCAGGAACAATTCAATTGGGTTAGCACTATCTATGCCAGCGCCATTACCTTGGGTAATATCTTCAATGATATTATCGACCTAGACAAGCTCGAGCGCGATAGGCTTGAACTGCAATTAAAAACGGTGTCATTGAAGGAGTTTTCAGTCGAGCTGGGGAGCATTATTGAACTCTTGGCCGCAGATAAAGGCTTGAGCTTCAAAACCCATATCGTCGAACCCTTGCCTGCCTTTGTGGAAGTTGATGGTACCCGGCTACGCCAAATTTTGTGGAATATGCTATATAACGCGGTGAAGTTTACCCCCCAAGGTTACGTCAGTTTGACTATAGAGGCGACCAAGCCGGAGTCTGGCGTTTCGCTCGTTACTTTCAAAGTGTTGGATACGGGTGTAGGGATCCCAGAAGACGAGTTGGATAAGATCTTCGCCATGTATTACCAGGTTGACCACCCTAACCACAAGTCTGCCACCGGAACAGGCATTGGTTTAGCGATATGCCAACAAATGGTCTCCATGATGAAAGGCCAAATCCAGGTTTCCAGTGTGTTGGGCGAGGGCACCTGTTTTACCGTGCAATTGCCGCTGCAAATAAGCGCCTCAGGCATAAAAACAGAATCATTAGCCGTAGGAAAACTGAATATCTTGTTGGTGGAAGATATCCAGCTCAACGTGATGGTTGCCAAGGCACTATTGGAAAAGCTAGGGCAAGAGGTGTCAGTAGCGATGACTGGCGAAGATGCGCTGGAGCAGGCACGTAAACAAAAATATGATTTGATTTTGTTGGACATACAACTGCCCGATATGAATGGGTTCCAGGTGGCTGATACCTTGTGCGAAGAGGGGCTGGTTAAAGACACCAAGCTAGTGGCGCTGACCGCCAATGTGATCAAAACCCGGCAGGAATACCTTGATAACGGCATGGATGATGTCATTGCCAAGCCCATTAAGAAAAGCCGGGTAATCGAAGTATTTAACCAATTATTCGCCCCAGAGCCTGTGGCACCAGTTGCTATCGAAAAACCAAAACAGAACTCCAATAACCTCAGCGCTGCCTTGGACATGGACTTGCTGGAAATGCTGCTCGATACCATCGGCATAGAGATGATGTACAACAGCTTGCAGGTGTTTGAGGAGATGATGCCGAATTACCTTGAGTTGCTGAAACTGAGTTTGAGTGCTGAAGAAAAGGACGAAGTTTGCGGGCATGCCCACAAAATAAAAGGGGCTGCGGGCTCTGTGGGGTTGGCAGGGGTGCAAAAGATAGCGAACAAGATCCAGCAAGGGGATCACCCTGCCTGGTGGCAGAACGTTTATGATTGGGCCGAAGAACTACAGCAGGCCTATGAGCACGATTTAGTTAGGTTAAAAGAATGGATGAATAGCCAGGATTTAGACCTGGATTAGGTATTGTATGGGCTGGAGACCGGCCACCTCAACCACGGAAACCTTCACAGGTATAGTGCTAAAAACTCTTCCACTTCCTTGTAGACTGATTCGATATCTTCCCTATACCAGATAGGGTTGTGGCCGGTATCTTCCAGGTGCAAGAACCTAACCGGGCGCTTATTGTCCTTTAGCTTTTCATACATTCGCTTGGATTGGCTAAAAGGCACAACTTTGTCTTCATCGCCCGCAATGATTAAAATGGGGGTTTTGATCTTTGCCACGTTGTTAATAGGGGATTGGGCTTGTAGCATAGCTTTATCATTCTGTAAGGTGCCGAAGCTTTTGGCCAAAAACTCTAACACCTTTTCGGAATCTTCAAACCTGTCCAGGTCATGCTCGGCCATGTCTACTAAGTCAGTGACGCCGTTGAGGCTAATGCTGCATTGGTAAAGGTCTGGCGTTTTTACGGTGCCCATAAGTGCGGCATAACCTCCATAGGAGATCCCAACTATACAGATGCGTTTGGGATCGACGAGTTTCTGCTTGATAAGGTGCTGCACTGCGTCTTCAATGTCGTCTTGCATGGCTTGCCCCCACTGTTTGAAACCTGCCTCCATAAATTCCCTACCGTAACCCGTTGAGCCTCGGAAATTTGGTTTCATCACGATGTACCCCCTGGTCGCAATGAACTGGGCAAAGTCGTCATAACTCTGGCTGTCACGGGAGTGGGGGCCACCGTGGGGTAATACCACAAGTGGAAAAGGTTTAGTTTGGTCAAACTCTGGCGGGAACAGCAAGTAGCTCCTGAATTTTAATTTGTCCCTGGCGGTTACCATGGTTTTGGCGCCGTAAGCCAACTTTTCTGGTGGAAGCAGTGTATAGGGATAGCTAAACAAGGAAATACCGCCAGTTTTAAAATTATAGAGGTAATAAGTGATAGGGTTGCTGTCGCCATGGGCCACAATAATCCCAGTGTCGCCATCAGCAGCGACGCTACTGAAGTAGAAATTTTCGTGCGGGAAATATTCTATTAAGCTATCGTATAATTCTTGCTGTCCTTGCTCAAAATAGTGTGATCGGCGCACATCTAGGAGTGTCCGGTATCCGATGACTTCAGAATCAAAGCCATTAGTTATAACGCCGGTGATATCTCGGTCGTCATAGGAGGCTAGTATTTTGGGGTTGCTGTAAGTGTCATTGCCGTCTTTTTCCACCAACCTGAGCTCGTGGAAACCAGTATCTTGGTTTTCCCTTAAATACACCAAGTTGTCCTGGTACATGCCAAGCAAACCGTCTAGCCTGATACTGTTTTTATCCTGGTCATCCTCATCAAAGTAAAATGTCTCATAGCTCTCCCAGTCGTTGTCGCCTTTGTATTCGAAGATCTCTACAGCCTTGGCACGGCGCAGGTAGTCGTAACGGTAGCGCAGCTCGCCTTTTTTATCATTGATAAAGGCATAGGTGCGTGGGCCGCCTCTGGCGACCATTTCAGATTCGCCACTGTAAACATTGACCCTAAACTGGGTGATCCTGCCCCGGCGATATGCAGACATTAATATGTGTTCTTTGTCTTCTTTGAGTAAATGCCGGATCTTGGCAAGGTTAACGGTTTTCCGGACAGTGTGGTCATCGCTCATTAATTCGACGGTATCGGCAAAGGTGATATCGGCTGATATAACACGGCCAAATTTGAAATAGTCGTTGATATCGAAATCTTCCTTGGTTTCGGAATCCC
>CBDIHK010000002.1:0-69959 GCA_965279005.1 Alteromonadaceae bacterium
TAGGCTACATTGAGCATACTAACGCTTTATTTTTTGATGGCTACAGAGAAGTATCCGGTCAAAAAGAAAGGGTGAATATAGTATTCACCCTTTCAAAGTATTTTCATAAACCAATTTAAAATCAATAAGTTAGCTGTATTACTGTTTTTATAAATCGCATAAATTGCTCAACTTTTAGACATATCCACACTAAACAGCATTTAATTGTTGCTTAATCACTCTCTTTTGACTTTTTGACGTCTTTAGACTCAGTAAAATCGGCGTCATTGTCGTCAGCATCACCGACAACGTGTTCCAGCTTCACTTTATCTACTGTCCTAAACGTATTGATGGGACCTGCTGCAGTGTACAAAAAGAACACAATAAAAAGAACCAGTGATGGTTCTGTGGCAACCACAACAAAAATTAAACAAACAATTAGAATCGCAACGAAAGGTACCTTGCCATGCCAATTAAGCTCTTTAAATGAGTTGTATTTAAAGTTGCTAACCATCAACGCTCCTGCCGCAGTCGTGATGACAGCAACAATGATCTCTACTAGGTAGGGGTTGAAGGTATCTTTGATCTGGTACTCCTGCCCTACCCACACTAATCCTGCCACTAAGGCAGCAGCAGATGGACTTGGTAGTCCCTGGAAAAAGCGCTTGTCGGCAGTCGCGACTGTTGTGTTAAAACGCGCCAGCCTTAATGCCGCCCCGGCAACATAAACAAAAGCAGCCAGCCAGCCCAACTTATCAAGTCCGGTAAGGGCGTAATTATAAGCAACTAATGCGGGCGCCATGCCAAAGGACACCATGTCGGCCATAGAGTCATACTCTGCACCAAACTCGCTTTGGGTGTTGGTCATCCTGGCTACCCGACCATCCAAGCCATCAAAAATCATAGCGATAAAAATCGCAATCGCAGCAGATTCAAATTGCCCCTGCATTGATGCCACAACGGCATAAAACCCAGAGAAAATACCTGCAGTAGTTAACAGGTTAGGTAGAAGATAAATACCTTTGTGTTTGGTCTCGGCCATTCTGCCCTCCATATATAGCCCAGGGAAAATAACACATTCCTAATAGCCATGCCATTGAGTATAAGATT
This sequence comes from Alteromonadaceae bacterium, assembly GCA_965279005.1. GTDB lineage: Bacteria > Pseudomonadota > Gammaproteobacteria > Enterobacterales > Alteromonadaceae > Planctobacterium. The sequence continues at coordinate 1,090 of CBDIHK010000002.1, forward strand.
TGTTTCACACTAAACCAGAAAGCAAAAAGCCGGCACTAGGCCGACTTTTCTGTGGGGCTTACAATCCTCATTGAATGCTAAACTTGCCATCCTGGACAGAGATCGAGATATTTTTGCTATCTTGCAATTCACCCGACAAAATTTTCTGTGCCAGCGGGTTTTCTATGCTGTGTTGGATTGCACGCTTAAGAGGCCTTGCGCCATACACTGGATCGAAACCTGCTTCTGCCAGCTTATCCAAAGCTTGATCAGACAAAGCCAGCTGCATATCTTGGTCTTGTAACCTCGCTTTCAAATGGGCAAGTTGGATCTCTGCAATTGCTTTAATATGGGATTTACCTAATGGATGGAACACAACCGTATCATCAATCCTGTTGATAAATTCAGGTCTAAATTGATCCGATACCACATCCATCACAATAGCCTTCATTTGCTCATAGTCTTTTTCCAAATGCTGTTCTTGGATTAAATCAGAGCCTAAATTCGAGGTCATAATGATGACAGTATTTTTAAAATCCACCGTCCTGCCTTGGCCATCGGTCAAGCGCCCATCGTCAAGCACCTGCAACAAGATGTTGAACACATCGTGGTGCGCTTTTTCAACTTCATCCAGAAGTATGACCGAATAGGGCTTGCGACGGACGGCCTCCGTCAAGTAACCACCTTCTTCATATCCCACATAGCCAGGGGGCGCCCCGACTAACCGAGCAACCGAATGTTTTTCCATGAACTCAGACATATCTATGCGCACCATGGCGTCTTCAGTATCGAACATAAACTCGGCCAAGGCCTTGCAAAGTTCGGTTTTACCGACACCAGTTGGCCCTAGGAACAGGAAAGACCCGATTGGCTTATTCGGATCAGACAACCCCGCGCGGGAGCGGCGTATTGCATTGGATACCACGCTTACCGCTTCCCGTTGGCCAATAACCCTGCTATGTAATTCGTTTTCCATTTGTAGCAGCTTTTCCTTCTCACCCTCCAACATTTTGTTGACGGGAATGCCAGTCCAGCGCGATAGCACATCGGCAATTTCAGTATCAGTTACCTTGTTTTTCACTAATTGGGTCTGGCGTTTTTCCGATAGCGCCGCAAAATCGAGCTTTTGCTCTAGTTCTGGTATACGGCCATATTGCAGCTCAGACATCCGGTTCAGATCCTGTGCCCGCCTGGCAATTTCCAAATCCAGTTTAGCTTGTTCGATCTCTGCTTTTATATCTTGCGTGCCCTGCATCGCAGATTTTTCTTCAAGCCAAATTTTCTCCAAATCCTTGAGCTTGTGTTCGAGTTTTTCCCGATCTAGCTCCATATCCACCAAACGTTTATGGCTAGCTTCGTCGGTTTCCTTGGCCAGAGCCTGCTCTTCCAGTTTAAACTGGATGATCTTCCGCTCTAACCTATCCATTTCTTCTGGTTTGGAGTCTATCTGCAACCGGATGCGGGACGCTGCCTCGTCGATCAAATCGATCGCTTTATCGGGAAGTTGGCGGTCACTGATATAACGATGTGATAGCGAAGCAGCGGCAACAATAGCCGGGTCAGTTATATCTACAGCGTGGTGCAGTTCATAACGTTCTTTTAAGCCGCGCAAAATCGCTATAGTGTCTTCAACAGTGGGCTCTTCTACTAAAACCTTTTGGAACCGGCGCTCCAGTGCCGCATCTTTTTCAATGTATTGGCGATATTCATCTAGCGTAGTAGCGCCAACACAATGCAATTCGCCACGTGCAAGCGCTGGTTTTAGCATATTGCCGGCATCCATTGCGCCGTCTCCTTTTCCAGCACCTACCATGGTGTGCAACTCATCTATAAACAGGATGACACTACCTTCTTCCTTGGCGAGCTCAGCTAATACCGCCTTTAACCTTTCCTCAAACTCACCACGGTATTTAGCACCCGCGACTAACGCACCCATGTCCAAAGACAAAACGCGTTTGTTCTTCAATCCTTCTGGGACTTCTTCATTAACAATGCGTTGGGCAAGCCCTTCAACTATGGCAGTCTTACCAACACCTGGCTCACCAATAAGCACCGGGTTGTTTTTGGTGCGACGTTGCAATACTTGGATAGTACGGCGTATTTCCTCATCCCGCCCAATCACAGGATCCAGCTTGCCTTGCTCTGCCCGTTGGGTTAGGTCGGAGGTATATTTTTCAAGCGCTTGGCGCACGTCTTCGGCGTTGGGATCGGTAACTTTTTGGCCACCGCGCAGCTTTTCAATCGCCGCTTCAATGCTTTGCTCAGTCGCGCCAAGCTGCCTTAAAATCTCGCCTAAGCGCCCCTTATCATGGGTCGCGGACAAGACAAAAATTTCCGATGTGATATATTCGTCGTTGCGTTTTTGTGCGATTTTGTCGCACATGTTAAGCAGCACTACTGACTCTTTTGCCAGTTGCACATCACCGCCTATACCCTCTACTTTCGGCAAGCGTTCTATTGCTTCGGAAAGCAGCGAGCGTAAGCTGTTAAAGTTGATGCCAGCCGCCTGCATAAGGGAACGCACAGAACCACCTTCTTGGTTCATAAGCGCCATCATGATATGAACAGGCTCTATATATTGGTGATCACGACCCAATGCCATTGATTGGGCATCAGAAATTGCAATTTGGAATTTGCTAGTTAAACGGTCTAATCGCATATTACTACCTACGCATTACCTATTTAACCATGTTATGGGAGCGTAAAAACGTTATTCAAGCCGGAACCCAAACTTGTTGCGGTTAATTTGCTTTAGATCAAAGTTGGAATTATTCACCAATCCAGATACAAGTGGCCATGCGTCCGGTTTGGCCATCACGGCGGTAGGAGAAAAACGTTAGAGGATCTTGGTAGGTACAATACTCCCCCCCATAAACCTCTGACAAACCTAAGGAGTTCATCTTTTTTCCAGCTACATGGTAAAGGTCCAACATGTATCTACCAGGATTTTTCGACGGCTTGAAAGCAGCTGGGTATTGGCTAAATGCCTGTTTGACTTCAGCCCCTACCTCAAATGCATTAACACTAATTGCAGGTCCTAGCCAAGCTTGGTAATTATCCGCCGTGTCGGTCATATATGGAGCGGCATTTTCAATGATGCCTGCGGCCAAGCCACGCCAACCTGCATGGATGGCAAACACTTGTTTTGCCTGTTTATGCGCAATCAATATAGGTAGGCAATCGGCGGTCATCACCACACATACTTTGTTGGCATGGGACGTATAACTGGCGTCTGCGACAGGTTCCTCCAGGGGCACTGGCCCCAAATTGACCGAACCAACGCCATGCACCTGCTTTAACCAGGTAGGTTCATTGGGTACTGGTAAACGTTGCCTGTTTTTAAGGACTGATGTCGCATCGTCCCCAACGTGGTCACCCATATTCAGGCTGTCGAATTTACCCTCAGATACACCACCATTACGGGTCGTTGTAAATGCCTTTACCTTCGGAATATCGGGCCAATCGGGTGTAATTAATTGCATAGCTTAGGTCACTGGCTAGTGCCGCCAATCATCGTTCACTTCAGAGTCATCGCGGATAGAGTTAAGCAGCCCTACTATATCTTCAGGCAAAGGTGCATGCCATGACAACCATTCACCTGTGACTGGGTGGAATAAACCAAGCTGAATTGCATGCAGTGCTTGGCGTTTGAACCCTTGCAGGGTTTTCACCAGGCCTTCTGTAGCAGCTTTAGGTAGTTTCAAGCGGGTGCCATATAGCGGATCCCCTACCAACGGGTGGTGGATATAAGCCATATGCACCCGTATCTGGTGGGTACGTCCGGTCTCCAACTTTAACCGCAAGTGGGTATGTTCACGGAATTTTTCTACAATGCGGTAATGGGTGGTGGCTTCTTTTCCCAACTCTTTTACCGCCATTGAAGTGCGTTTGGTGGGGTGCCTGCCTATGGGCTTATCGACAGTGCCACCAGCAACCAAACAACCGTTAACAACAGCCTCATATTCGCGGCTAATTTCGCGTTCCTGAAGTTGCGCCACCAACTGGGTATGGGCTGGAATATTTTTCGCCACCACCATTAAACCGGTAGTGTCTTTGTCAAGTCGATGCACAATGCCGGCTCGTGGCACTGCGGCAATATCCGGATAATGGTGTAGAAGCGCATTTAGCAATGTGCCCTGGTGGTTACCAGCACCAGGATGAACGACTAGCCCCATAGGTTTATTGATTATCAAGATATCGTCATCTTCGTAGACAATATTTAGCTCAATGGCCTCTGCTTGGTGGGCTTGCTCCACTTCTACTTCGGCATCAAGTTCAATGGTTTCCAAACCAACTAATTTCGTCCTAGGTACAGTCACCACCTCCCCATCAACAGTGACATTCCCTGCGACTATCCATTCTTTCAACCTGGAACGGGAATAATCATCGAACAAGTCGGCGATACACTGGTCTAGCCTTTTACCAGCGTGGGATATAGAAGCATTGGCAACCAAATTAATTTTTTGAAGCATTTAATGAGTTGTCATCTTGATCAGTCGATAGTTAACTGTGAATTGTACCCGAAAGGGAACTTTTAGGTTAGGTTATTGTTCAGACTAATAGTCATGCTAACCAGGCTAGGGTAGAATCCCCTACAGCAAAAAGTTAAAACAATAAGGTATTACTTCGATAATGAGAAAGTCGTTCCAACGTAATGTGCTCTTGGCCGCCCTATTGAGCATTGGTTTGAGTGCCTGCTCTTCTTCACCCGATGATGAAGACATTGCAATCGCGAACAAGGGTGCAGAATCGCTATACCAAGATGCGAAAGACGCCATGAAATCTGGAAACTACACGGTTGCCGCAGCGACGTTAAGCGCGTTGGATTCACGTTATCCTTTCGGCCCATTGTCCAACCAAGTGCAATTAGATTTGATCTATGCCTACCACAGGACAGGCAAAAGCGATGAAGCCCTTGCTACCATAGACAGGTTTATGCGCTTGAACCCCAACCATTCTGACGTTGACTACGTCATGTACATGCGCGGTTTAGTCAATATGGAAGCAGACAGCAACTTTTTCCAAGAATTAGTCAATATTAGCCGCGCGGATCGCGATCCAACCCAAGTTAAAGAAGCCTTTAACGATTTCCGCAACCTGATCGACAAATACCCAAATAGCAAATACTCCGCCGACGCCCGCAAGCGTATGTTATATATCAAGCACCGCTTAGCCCAGTACGAACTGGCCGTTGCCCGCTACTATATGAAGCGGCAGGCCTATGTTGCTGCAGCAAACCGCGGCCAGTATGTAGTTGAAAATTTTTCCGATACTAACTTTGTACAAGAAGCCTTGGAATTGATGGTACGCTGTTACACCGAACTTGGGCTCAATGAGTTGCGCGACAATACGCTGGAAACCTTGCGTTTAAATTTTCCAAATAGCGATGCATTGGGCTAGCGGAAAAATTGCGGACTAAAGACATAAAAAAAAGCGCCGACGGCGCTTTTTTTATTTAAAGAACAGATGGCTAAACGGATTCAGCAGGCGGGCTACACCCGACGTAAAATGCAATGGTTCATCCACAAAAGTAAATACCAAGCATCCGTCATCGTCATGCGACACCGGGGTATGGGTATGATGCCCGTCTAGTTGGATAAAATCACCTGAATCGTAACAGTGTACGCCGTCTTCAAACTCACCATTGATGACCAAAGTCAATTCGTTACCCCTGTGGGTGTGTTCCGGAACGCTGCCGCCCTTCTCCATATAAATAAAATGGGCTTTGCCACCTTCGCCTAGCTCAACCGGTGCTTGCCACAGTTTGCCGACCAGTTTTGACCAGCCGTCAGTGTGCTGCACAAAACGCTGCAGTGCCCGTGGCAGCTGGAACTTTTTACCGTCCAACTCTAGCTCTGCAGGTTTTAATTCCGGCACCGCCCTGTCTTCAGGCAAACAAACAATATCCGACAGCATGGCTTGCAGCTGTTCGTCATCTGATGCGTTTGCAAAACCCACTGGCGCAAATTGCTTGTCAGCTTCGTTTTGGCTTAATTGTTTAACTTTATCTTGGCAATGGGGACACATGTCTACATGTGCCGAAACCATTAACGACCAAGCTGGATTTAGTGTCCCTGCAACAAACTCAGATAGTTGTAGGTCGTTAGGATGATAATTAATCATGTTGCTTTAGTAACTCTTTAAGTCGTTGTAACGCCAAACGTGTTCTCGATTTTACTGTTCCGAGCGGTATCCCTAACTCGTCAGCAACTTCTTGCTGTGATTTACCCGCTATATATATAGCTTCAATCACCACTTTTTGTTTTTCTGGTAGTTCCACCAGAAGCTCATTAATTTCTTGCAGCGTTGTTTGGTCATCCAAATCAACGACCTTGGGATCTGCCGTTTGCTCAAACAATACGGGCCACAAATCTTCGGAGCAGATGTCCTCTTTGCGGTTTTGCTGTTTCCTGAGCATATCGAAACGAATATTGCGTGCGATGGTAAAAATCCAGGTGGACGGAGAGCCTTTCTCTACGTTGAACAGATGGGCTTTTTGCCACACGTTACTCATCGTGTCTTGTACCAGCTCCATCGCCATCGCATCGTTACCGACTTGCCTGAGCGCATAGGAACGCACCCTTGGTGCAAAGAAATTGAATATCTTGGCATAAGAAGATTTGCACCGTTCTGTCGCAACCCTGCTCAGGTAGCCCGCCATTTCGTCAGCACACTCTTTCGGCTGACGCACGTTTTTGTGTTCGTCTGGCAAGGTCATTCCTATCAGCATTTTATTCACCTTCAATTGAGCTTATCCTAATCTACGACGATGCGCGAAAAAAAGATCATTTTATTAGCTCTTCTAGGAATGCCCCTACTGCATTTGGATCCGGCTCTTGCAACAAAGCCTGTTTTTGCTCGGCCTTGATAGGTAATAACTCGAGCCACCTGAAAACAACCCAATTATTATCGTCGTATTGCGGTTCTGGGTACAATGCAGCTATTTCAGGATAATTGTTGATAATCTGACGCAAGCGGCTGGCTAACTTGGATCCCTGCTCGGTTTCCGCAACGTTGAAATACATATGCTCAACGGGCTTTACTATTCCCGTCCTTAGGCCATCTTTTTCAGTTTCGATATCGTCAATTCCTACCAGCGACTCGCCTTCGACAGTTATCCCAAGCAAACCGTCTTTAAGCATGTCAAAATCGACAATGCGTACCATAGTGCCTACATTGTAAATGTGTTGATTGCTACCCACATCACCGCGGTTGTTATACATACAAATGCAAAAGCAGGAGTTTGCCGCGCAAGCCTCTTTTACCATGCGTATGTAGCGCGCCTCGAAAATGCGCAACGCCATCTTACCGCCCGGCAGTATATGGGCAGATAGTGGGAATAACGGAGACCGATGTTGCTTTGACAACCTTTACCCTCATTACAGAAACTTAACTTGTAAGGCATTACGGGATGGGTGTTAATTCGGATTAATTTGATCTCAAAAAGAGCGGCCTTTGTAATAAATGCAGAGCCAGGGGGTAATATGCAGCTACTAAATCGATTCGAAAACTTGTACAAAAACTTGTCGTTAGAATCCATTGCCCAGCTAGACACCGTGTACCATCAAGACATAACCTTTGCCGACCCAGTTGGTGAACATAGGGGTATGGCCGCGGTGAAACACTACTTTTCCAACCTGCTGGAAACGACTGAAGACTGCCGTTTCCACATTTATAGCGTCACAAGCAGTGACGCGGTTTGTATGGTGCGTTGGCAGATGAAACTGAAACACCCCAGGCTAAACTCAGGAGACGAAATCACGCTTGAAGGTGTGAGCGAACTAAAAGTCAAAGATGATTTAGTCGTCTACCAACGGGATTTCTATGACATGGGGGAAATGATTTACGAAAACGTCCCACTGCTTCGCGGTGTCATAGGCTTTATCAAAAACAAAATGCGCGCTAACTAAAGGAATTTCAGATTGAAACAACGAATAGTGGTCATAGGTTCAGGTATATCGGGTTTGACCTGCGGATACCTGCTGCACAAAGAGCACGATGTCACCATATTGGAAGCCAATGACTACATCGGTGGCCACACCGCAACGATCGATTTAGAGGTCGCAGGCAGGGAATATGCGATAGACACCGGTTTTATTGTGTTCAACGATTGGACCTACCCTAATTTTATCAAGCTATTGCAACAAATTGGTGTAGACCGCCAAGCAACAGAGATGAGTTTCAGCGTCAAGAACACAGCTGAAAACCTCGAATACAATGGCAATACGATTAATAGCCTGTTTGCCCAGCGACGCAATATCGTCCGTCCTAAATTTATCCGGATCGTGCGGGATATCCTTAGGTTTAATAAATTGTGCAAGGCAGAGCATGCCAAGCCAAGTCTTGCGCAGGATGCAACCCTGAACGACTTTATCAAACAACACGGTTTGAGTGACGATTTTGCCCGCAACTACATCCTGCCAATGTGCGCGGCTATTTGGTCATCAAGCCTTGAGAGTATCAAGGCGTTCCCATTGCGCTTCTTTTTGCAGTTTTTTACCAACCACGGCCTTTTGAATATTGCTGACCGTCCCCAGTGGTACACCATTGTGGGTGGTTCCAAGCAATATATTGCGCCGCTGACGGCGGGATTTGCCGACAAAATACGCTTAAACAGCCCGGTGCACCATGTTAAAAAAACGGGGCAAGGCTACGCCGTGCAGTTAGCAGGACAAACCGATCCCGAGTATTTTGATCACGTAATTTTCGCCTGCCACAGTGACCAAGCACTAAAAATGTTGTCCGGTGCCGGGGACAAATACCAACAAGTACTAGGCGCGATACCCTATGCCAACAACGAAGTGGTATTGCATACAGATAACAGCATATTGCCAAGCCGCAAGCTGGCTTGGGCAAGTTGGAACTATGGCTTATATGGCACCCAAGGTGAAGATTTAGCGCCAGCCGTACTTACCTATAATATGAACATCCTGCAAAGAATTGAATCAGATACAACCTTTTGCGTTACATTGAATGCAACCGATAAGCTCGACCCCAATAAAATATTACGAAAATTTAATTACGCCCATCCGCAGTTCAGCACCCGGACAATTGCAGCGCAACAACGCCGGGACGAGATCTGCGGTGTAGATAACCTGCATTTTTGCGGCGCGTACTGGTACAACGGTTTCCACGAAGATGGCGTGCGCAGCGCACTTGACGTGTGTGCCAGGTTTGGGGCGACGCTGTGAGCTTACCCTTATCCAGCGCAATCTATCGCGGACAGGTGTACCACGAGCGTTTCGTGCCAACCCAACACAAATTCAGCTACCAGATAGCCCAATTTTGGCTAGAACTAGACGCTGTTGACCAGGTGGCACAAGGGGTAAAGGGCTTTTCCGCCGATAAATTTAACTGGATCCGGTTTAAACGCAGTGATTTTTTGAAAAACCCAGATATCCCGCTGCAGCAAGAAGCACTGCAGACCATGTCTGGGCTCGCGGGAAAACCGCTAGAGGGCAAGGTTTATTTGTTATCGCCGCTGCGGATAATGGGTTTGTATTTCAGCCCGGTTAATTTCTACTACTTGTACAACGAAGAAGGCTATTTCAGCCACCTTTTGGCTGAAGTTAGCAATACTCCTTGGAACGAACGCCACTGTTACCTGGTGGATATCAAACAGCAGATACCCACAGAGAAAGTCTTCCATGTATCGCCGTTCAACCCGATTGACATGGAATACCACTGGCACATCAAACAGCCTGGGGACAAGCTGGCGTTAAAACTAGACTGTCACAAGCAGAACAAACATTTTGCCGCAGCAATTGCACTTGAAAGGCAGGCATTAACCAGCGAAAACCTAAACAAAACCCTGTGGTCCCTACCCAATATGACCATAAAAACTGTCTGGGGTATTTATTGGCAAGCCATGAAACTTTTCCTCAAGCGCACCCCATTCTATGGCCATCCTGGAGAACCTAAAGCCCCGAGCTCAAGCCAGTAAGCTCTGGGGCTTTGGCCACCCTACTCTTCCATGCCGCCGTTGACGGTCTCTGATATTTTCTTGAGCCGGTTCAATGCCAGGTGGTTGACCGAGTGCTTGGGATATTTGCCTTTTGGAGAAATCTTACCTGCCTCTTTGTGCATCAGCAAAGTTATTGCTTCATCCACATTGGCCACGCCATAAATATGGAATTGCCCCTGCTTTACGGCGTCAATGATTTTCGGATCTAACATCAGGTTGATTTGGTTGGATTTGGGAATGATAACGCCTTGTTTACCGGTTAAGCCACGGTGCTTGCACAAGGTAAAAAAGCCTTCAATTTTTTCATTCACACCACCAATTGACTGCACTTCCCCGTATTGGTTAATAGAGCCCGTAATTGCCAATTCCTGACGCACCGGCAAATAGGTTAACGCAGAAATTAGAGCGACCAGTTCTGCCAATGAAGCACTATCGCCATCCACATGGCCATAAGATTGTTCAATGGCTATGTTGGCGGACAAGGTTAATGGAAAGTCCTGTGCATATTTGTGGCCTAAATAACCGGTCAAAAGCATAACGCCCTTGGAATGGATAGGCCGTCCTAGCTCCACCTCGCGTTCAATGTCTACCACGCCATTGGAGCCGGAATATACAGTCGAGGTAATACGCGCTGGTGTACCGAAAACACTGTCGCCTATATCCAACACGGTCAAGCCATTTACTTTGCCTATCGCTTCACCGACGGTATCAATCAACACTTGGCCTTCTTTAATATCGTCCAATAAGGCTTGGCTAATGCGTCCTGTACGCCTTTTTTTGGCGGCTAATGCTTCGGTTATGTGACCTACATCCATTTCCGTACATGATTTTTGTTGGCAAAAGAAACGCGCCTCCTGCAACAGTTCAATGACATCGGCAAACCGGGCCGATATGCGTTCCTGGTGTTCGGCCGTGCGCAAACTATATTCCACCAATTTATGCATGGCAGCATTCGAAATGCCGGTCAAACCCAACTTGTTTACTTGGTTGCGCACGCGTCCAACAAAGTCAAACAAGCTGGTTTTGTCTAGTTGGATTTCGTGGTCGAAATCCACGAGTACCCGGAACAGCTCATCAAACTCGTCATCGTATTCTTGCAGCATGTAATACAGTTCACGGGTACCCATCAGGACTACCTTGACGTCCAAGGGGATCTGCTGCGGGTTTAGCGTGATTGAATTAACCATGCCGTAGTCGTGCTGCGAAATGTCAATTTTCAGCTCACCAAATTTAAGGGCTAGCTTTAAAGACTCCCAAACAAATGGCTGCTGGATCATCTTGTCAGCATCTAACAATAAATAGCCACCATTGGCCTTGTGCAGGGCGCCAGGGCGGATCATCCGGTAATTGGTGAACAAGGAACCTTGCACGTTGCTATATTCAATACGGCCAAAAATATTTTGGTAAGTCGGATTGGGTTCATAGATCACCGGCGCCCCACTTTCGGGTTTGTGGCTAGTCAGTATATTCGGCAGGTACTGCTCTTCCAGGATAGTGCGCTTATCGTATTCATCGTGCTTGTCTTCTTTGCTTTCTGGTGCCAGTACTTCCACGACTATCTGGGCAAGGTTGGGTTTTAATTGACGGATAAACTTTAGGATCCCCAAGTCACCGGCATACTTGTGCTCCAGCTGTTTAAGCAGTGGTTTGATGGCTTGTTCCGCAGTCTCTTTTTTCAGTTTCCGCAAGCGCTCCGAAGATTCCCGTTTCCACTGGGGCAACTCAATTAACTTTTCGCTGAGCATGCCCTCCAACTCATCGATAAGATCGTAAAAATATTGTTTTTTCTCTTCTGGTATCTTGGCAAATTCTTCGTCATTAATGGGTTTACCATCAATAATGGGCGAAAAACTGATAGTGCCATCATCTTCATACAGTGCCACATTGCGCTTTTGTGCATAGATTTCTAACTCATCGATAACCTTGTCATAGCGCTGGTCATAATCCCTCGCCACCGCCGCTTTTTTACGTTGGTAACCAGGGTTGTCATACACTGCCGGGAAAGTGTCCAGCAATTCATCAATCAAGGCGCTAATTTCTTTAGAAAACTTTTTACCTTCACCGGGTAAGAGCCTAAGTGCGATTGGTTCACGCTCTTCATCATAGTTATTGATATAACACCAATCATAAGGGGTCTGTGCCTTTGACACTGATTTTTCAACATACTCGTGTACCAGCGTGTAGCGACCGGTGGCAGGCTCCCCCATAACGTACAAGTTATACCCTGTTGCATCTATTCCCAGGCCAAACTCCAAGGCCTCGCGCGCGCGCTCCTGGCCTATAAAGGTCGAATGCATCGCAGATTCGTCTTTCAATGCTTGGTTGATTTGGCGTTTGTTTATTTTTGCTGAGAGTTGTTCCGGCTTAAGCGGTTCTATCAGGTGCATTAGGGTCTAGTGCCTTATGTCTAGTGGTTGTTATCTAGGTAAGCGCTAATGGGCTTTATTTTTGTTTTGCGGTGAAAGCAAAAAGTGCTGCTGCGCAATGCCATGGTTTGTTTACCTTTGATTGAAACTTGATTAACCAATCCTGTCAAACTGTGTTTTGACTCATTGCCTCGAGTAGCCTAATTTTTATCCATAACAACAATTATCCTGAGATTTTTGGGTATTCTGCAATCGATTGGGACGACTATTATGAAAACAAGAACCATCTCACTTATTTGCTCAGCTATTTTAGTCAGCAATGCCAATGCTGAACTCCTACACAAGAGCGACTATGGCTTTATCATAGAAAATAAAGAGACAGTGCCAGTTGGCAAAGACACGGTATAGAAGGCACTCGTTGATAAAGTCGGCCAGTGGTGGCCTGATGACCACACCTGGTGGGGGGCATCACGAAACCTGTCAATTGATGCTAAAGCGGGCGGTTGTTTTTGTGAGGTCTCAGGCGATAAATCTGCAGAGCATATGCGCATAAGCTTTGTCGACCCAGGTAAATTATTGCGCATGACCGGTGGCTTGGGTCCGTTGCAAGGCATGGGACTCTATGGCGCGTTGGACTGGAGCATCAGCGAGGAAGAAGGAAGCACCACCATTAGTTTGCGCTACAGCGTTAGTGGCTTCGCACCAGGTGGCTATGAAAAACTTGCCCCCATAGTAGATCGAGTGCAAAGCCAGCAACTAGGCGGGCTAGCGGAGTTTGTCCGAAGTAAACAGGAGTAAAGGCCTGCCCCACAGTGCTGTCCCAACACTGATAGCGTGCACGGCCTGCATGCCTTTTTTTTGACATCATCCTTTTACATTTTGTCCCAATCGAATTAACGCAAGCTACCTCTCTTGCATATGATGAAAATCCGTTTCAGAACCAGCCCCTTTTCAATACCGCCAAATGCCTAAAAAAGGCACCCCGAAATAGGAATGGGATTGGAGGTTATTGACAAAAGAAGCAAAGGACAACGGCTGCTAGCGACATCAGGGGCACACACTGCCTAATTGATGCATGGAAGTGCCTGTAGAACCCGGTTCTGTGACAGGAATACTTAAAAGCAATAAGGGCAGCAGCCCAAAGTTAAAGGAAAAAAGATGATGTTAAAAACGCTATTTGCCACTCTTTTCGGAATAGGAACAGCCACAGCAATGGCCTCCCCAGTCGCAGACACAAGAGCACAACAGACAGGCCAAGGGATTGAAGTGATAGAGGTTGTAGGTAGGTATGATAAGGTTTCGCTAAGAAACAAGATGAATATCGCTGAAAAGGCCTTTTACGACAATTTCAACCTGCACGTCCCCATTGAGTTCCATGTGAAATGTGAATATCGCAAAAGATTGGGAACAAATATTAGGCGGCGTGTTTGTGAGCCGTATTTTAATAAAACCGAACGCGCTAGGGTTTCCGCACTTTATGTATATGACCCTAATGCCTTGACGCGAAACAATGGCAACGCCTACATTGACTTCAAACTGTCACCAAATGCACGTGCTGAGCTAAGAAAAACACTGCAAGCCAAGCAGGAAGAACTCAACGGGCTATTTATAACAGTCATGGAAGAAAATCCTGACGTGTTCCAGGATTACCTTAATTTTAGAAAAGCCCAATTGGCGTTGCAAAATTATGGGCAAAAAGAATAGGTTAGTCGCACCTACCAACAATTTTGCTTGATGCTTGGATACCATAGCGATTGCATTGGTATCTTTGCAGCAAAACCATAAACTCTAAGATATATTTCAAATTTCAGCAGCCGATACTAATGTCGGCCAAATTGTTCAATCGTGGAAAAGCAATGCTAATCCAAAATTGTGATTGGACTTAATCGGGGCGTTATAACGATTCCATTAAGTATCTGCTGTCAAATCCTATAACCTAGAGCATTTGTCAGTTTCATAATACAAAATGTCCCATTTGCAATAACAGCCCAATAGCGAATGGATTTACCCTGGCTTCCCTGTACACTGCTGGCCAATTGAGGGCGCAGCAGATTACCTTAAATTTATGCGACTATCCAAAATGGGACGATACGCCCATAACAACATTGTTTGAGGGAAAAAAGTGATTAAAAAAATTTTACTTGCCGCGATTTTTGCGCCAATGGCTTCCTCCTTATTTGCCTCTACGGAACCGGGAAAAACACCACCTGCTGGCGTTGACATGGAGGTTGTTGAAGTTGTTGGCCAATTTAGTAAGAGTACCTGGAAAAATATATTGCGGGACGCGCAAAAAGACTTTTTTAGCGCGTTTAATGAAGTGGCGCCATTTGAGTTTGATATAAAATGCCAATACCAACTCAATGAGACAGGAAGCCGTATCAGGATCCGTATTTGTCAGCCAAATTTCATCCGCATCAATCAATCCAAGGCAGCCGCCTTGTTTCCCCTATCCGACCAGGACTGGCGAAGCGGCGCTGCGTATAATGGCTCACCTAGCAAGACAAGGTATTTGCAGGAAATCAACAAGGCACAAGAAATTGAGCTAAAAAAATTACTCATGAAAACTATTTCCGAAGATGAAGAGCTTGCAAAAAAGTATGAACGTTTCCAAAAGGCACAAGTGGCATATGATATGGCCAAGGATTAAAGACCAATAGTCAAGGGACAAGGTCTCCCAGGCAAAAATGCGCTATCCATCTTGGACAATTCTGCTTGCGCACACACTAAGGTTATGCGGCAGCATTGTTTGGCAGGAAGACAATAATAACAACAAGATATGCTGACAGGTCAAAACACACACAATCACAATCACAATCCGAGGCAGTTGGGATCCGCCTGGCAAATAACGTGGCTCTTGTTGCTGTTTTTTTCTTGTTCTTTGCATTCGGCCTATTTAATTGAAAACCAACATGTGTTGGAAACAATTAAGAAGGCCAACGGCGAGGGGTTTGGTGGGATATTCGCACTGGAACAAACAAGCGACGGTACAATATGGATTGGGACTGAAAACGGCCTTGGCATGATGCAGGGCAATAGTTACAGGGAGTTCTTACATGACCCGTCTGACCCGAATTCATTATCCCACAACCACATTCGCGACTTGCTAGTTGATAACCAACAGCAGCTATGGATTTCCACCTATGGTGGCGGCATCAATATCCTTGACCTAAATACCCTTAATCTGACGCATCTCAACCAAGGAAAAGCCCCTTTAGGGCTTTCTAGCCGTTTTACCAACCAAATGGATTTTGTAGGGGATCACAGCATAGCAGTTGGTACAACACGTGGTATCGACTTGATTGACATTAAAACCTTGCAGGTAAGGCAATTGCTTGCAGATGCGACCAGCGACTTAGCCTACATGAACCTCTACCTAGCGGCAGGCAACAATGGCGATATTTGGTTTAGCAGTTACGGCAGTGGGCTGCATAAAGTCAACAGCAACACCCTTGAATTAACGACCTACCAAACGGGACAACAAGGCGGCATTAACTTGCTGAGCAATAATGTACTTGCCCTATACCATGACAGCCGGGATCGGCTCTGGGTTGGCACCGATAAAGGTATCAATTTGGTCTCAGGTGATGGCTATGACTCACAAACCATCTATCTCGAGAGTGATCATGTCCATGGCAGCAACAATGTATTGAAGTTCTATGAAGACTTGGCCGGAAAGGTATGGCTATCCATCCAAAACAAAGGTGTTTATGTTTTTGATGAAAAGAGCTTTACCATACAAACTGTCGGCAACTCCCAGCAGAACACCCCAGCATTCAATGCCCTTGGCGTTTCTGACATCATTCAAAGCCGCAGTGGTGACTTCTTTTTAGCCACCCGAAGCCACGGACTAGTAACCTTTAGTGAGTATTTTGACGCATTTACCCATAAATCCCTTAGCGGCACCCTAGATAAGAAACTCAATATTTCACACATGCTCCGGGATTCCTTGGGCAATACCTGGATAGCTGCAGGACAATCCCTTTATCAGTTAGAAGATCAAACACTGGTCGAAGTATTAGAAGACAGCGGGTACATTTACGCCCTAGATGAATCAAGGGACGGGATTTTGTACTACTCCAGCATAGGCAATGGCCTGCTGAAGTTTGACCCCGCCGAGCCGGTATCCATTGGTAACCCTCAGCTTGTTTACCCAGACAGCGATGAAAATATCTTGGAATTTGCTGTAGGTGCAGAGGGGCAGTTGTTGCTGGTCTACAATGGTATTCGGCAGAACTTAACGCTAATGGTAGTAAATGGAAAAGAAGTTGAACTCGACTTGGGTGCAACCAATATCCCAGATCTGATTAAGGTGGCCGAAAACGCCTACCTTATTGCGGTAAAAAACCAAAACAACCAAGCCCAAGGACAGATAGTTTATTTTCAGTTTAATGACAGCCTTGCCGCGCCTACTATCGAAACTTTGGTGCAAAACGTAAATCCAGAATGTGTTATTGGCCTCCGGGCACGGAAAGTCTGGTTTTGCCAAGAGCAAGAAAAAGGCGGTATCGCCTTTTACGATCAAGATTCGAAGACCTTCACATCAATTCAAGCGCGCGATGGCCTGGCAAGTGATTTCATTCGCACAGCAACAATGGACTCGGCGGGAAATGTCTGGATTGCCACTGATAATGGAATATCCGTCGTGCTGGCACAGAACCACACGCTCTTTAACTTTTCTAGCATGGATGGCATGGGATACGCAGGCTTTGCCGACGCCCCTGCCGTTGGCGGGCAAGGGCAGCTTGTTTTCCCAGCGCTGCAAGGCTTATTGTTGATTAATGAGGATCGGCTACGACAACACTTAATAAAAGCCCAAAACACCCAGCACACCATAACCTTCTCAGACCTAAAAATTCTCAACAAATCAGCAATTTACGGCTCAACCCCAGCTGTTTCCCACGAGCCAATGCAGCTGCGGTCACAGCTCCCACTTAGCTTTGAACACGACCAATTTTTAATTTCTTTTGAGTTTACCGGCGACCATTTTTCCTACCGCAACAGGATTAGCTATGAACACCGCTTACTGGGATTGAATGAACGTTGGGTGCAAAGCAACTTTCAACAAAACCAGGCTGCATTTTCCCAATTGACACCAGGTGACTATGAATTGCAAGTGCGCGCCATAGATCCCAATAGCCAGCAACCGCAGCCCATTAGTTCACTGCAGTTTTCCGTATTGCCGCCTTGGTGGCAAACTTGGTGGGCAAAGCTATTTTATTTGCTCACCGCCGCAGCCGCTATTGCATTGCTCCATCACTACCGGCTCAGGCGTATCAGACGCTATGCGCAGGAGCTGGAACAAGGCATCGCTGCCCGAACCCATGAGCTTTCACAAAGCAAGGACACGATTGAGGGATTGCTAAAGCAAAAGCTAACCTTGTTCTCCAACGTATCCCATGAATTTAGGACACCATTGACCATAGTGATGGGGCATTTGCAGGCGTTGTCAAAAGAACCGTTGAGTCGCTTTGGGCAGAATCGCCTACAAACTATTAAACGCAGCTCTTTGGGGTTGTTAAAGCTGGTCGAGCAATTGATGAACCTGTCTGAATTGGATAACGCTATGCCACAACAAAAGCGAGTATATGACGTAGAACTGACCCTACAAGCCGTTCTCAATGCATTATCGGTAGCGGCAGAATCAAAACACCACTCCCTGTCATTGCAATGCGAACCTTTTATCTATGTCGAATTACAAGAAGATTCCCTTGAAAAAATAGCGTTAAACCTAGTCCATAACGCAATTAAGTATTGCGAAAAGGACTGTGCCATATCTGTTAGCGTTGCAGTGGTAAATGGCCTTTGTAAGATTAAAGTTTGTGATAATGGCCAGGGTATTGCAGCCGAGTATTTGGATCAGATATTCGAACGCTTTGTGCGCATAAACCAGGATGGGAAAATACCGGGCTCAGGCATTGGGCTCGCTTTGGTCAAGGAGTTAGTACAGGCTAACAACGGCAGTATTTCCGTGCACAGCGAAGTTGGTCGGGGTACTGAATTTACAGTTTCTTTACCCATTTTCGGCAGTTCAGCCCCACCTATAGGCAACGCTGAAGCCAATCACGGTTTGTTGTCCAACTTCAGCCAAGCGTTGGCCACCATGTCCCAGCCTCACACCGACGATGGCAATGGCACCGAAGGCGAAGACGAAGACAAAGACAAAAACGCTGCTGCTGCGATGGTTCTGATTGTTGAGGATAATCAGGATCTTGCAGATTTTATCGCAGAAACACTAAACGGCTTTCGCTGCCTCAGAGCCAGCAATGGCGAGGAAGGCCTATCTGTTGCCAAGGCACAGATACCCGACATTATTGTTAGCGACATCCTAATGCCCAAAATGGATGGTATAGCACTGTTGAAGGAAATACGCTCAAATACCTTTACAGCCCATATTCCAGTTGTATTGTTGACGGCTATGGCAGATGAGCAAAGTCGCATAAAGGGATGGCAAGAAAATGTGGACGACTACATTACCAAGCCGTTTAGCCCGAACGAGCTAAAAGCCCGGGTCGAAAATTTATTGGAACTGCGCAACCTATTACAACGCCGGTTTACCGAAGCAGTATTAGATGCACCCAACAGCAATCCATATTTAGCTAATGAAAATACAAAATCGGTTGAATTCGATAATTTGGCTGACCAAAAGTTCTACCTCAATTTCTCCAAGATAATAGAAGATAACTATCACCAAGACAGCTTTAGTCGCTCGGAGGCGGCGGTGCTAATGGCGGTAAGTGAAAGGCAGCTAAACCGCAAACTCAACGCTTTATTCGGACACAACTTTACTGACTTCCTGCGCCAGTTTCGCCTAAACAAAGCATGCGCCCTATTGGCTGAAGGGCATCAAATAACCGAGGTCTGCTACGCAGTGGGCTTCAATTCGCCTTCTTACTTCGGCAGCCGTTTTAAGGCAGCCCAGGGGATGACACCGACGGAGTACCAGGCCAAAATGCGGGAGCCAATTTAATTTGTGCGAGCAGTCATCAATTTTTGCAGGCCCAAGTTAAACCAGTTGTTCCCCTACCACGAGTAAGTTATTCTATAGCACTTTTTTTGTCCCCCTATACCAACCACTGTTGGTAGCAATTAGTTAATCTAATAATAAGCAGTTTGGAAAGCATTAATGGCCGCAGAATATCAACCGCAGCAAATAGAGAATAAAGTCCAATCATTTTGGCAAGAACAAAACACTTTTAAAGCTGTTGAAGACCCTAACAAAGAAAAATTCTATTGTTTATCCATGTTCCCCTACCCCAGTGGCAGGCTGCACATGGGGCATGTGCGCAACTATACAATCGGCGACGTGATCAGCCGCTTCCAGCGCATGCAAGGCAAAAATGTATTGCAGCCTATTGGTTGGGACGCATTTGGCCTGCCGGCGGAAAATGCTGCAATCCAAAATAAGACGGCGCCTGCCAAGTGGACTTATGCCAATATTGAGTACATGAAGCAGCAGCTAAAATCATTGGGTTTTGGCTACGACTGGGATCGCGAATTAGCCACCTGTAAAAAAGACTACTACCGTTGGGAACAGTGGTTTTTCACCAAGCTATTTGAAAAAGGCTTGGTCTACAGAAAAAATGCCACCGTAAACTGGGATCCGGTGGATCAAACCGTTCTAGCCAATGAACAGGTTATTGATGGCCGCGGCTGGCGCTCCGGAGCCGTTGTTGAGCAAAAAGAAATCCCACAGTGGTTCGTCAAAATCACCGACTACGCGCAAGAATTGCTAGACGAGTTGGAAAAAATGGATGGCTGGCCAGAACAAGTGCGCACAATGCAGAAAAACTGGATAGGCCGCTCTGAAGGTGTTGAAATGCATTTTGCCCTAGACGGACAAGACGAATCATTCAGCATTTACACCACACGCCCTGACACCTTATTTGGCGTTACTTATGTCGCTTTAGCACCACAGCACCCAATTGCCGAAGCGGCGGCAGCGAACAACCCAGCTTTGGCGCAGTTTATCGAAGAGTGCAAAAACGCTAAAGTGGCAGAAGCCGATATCGCTACTATGGAGAAGAAAGGCTGCGCGACAGGCCTATTCGCCATCCACCCGATGACGGGAGACAAGGTACCAGTATGGGTCGCAAACTTCGTGTTGATGGACTACGGTTCCGGTGCGGTGATGGCTGTCCCCGGACACGACCAGAGGGACTGGGAATTCGCACAAAAGTACGGCTTAGAGATCAAGCAAGTTATCGCGGCAACTGGAGACGAGCATGCCGACTTGGAACAAGCGGCCTTTACCCAAAAAGGATTACTGATTAATTCCGGTGAATTTGACGGCCTTGCATCAGACGACGCCTTCCAAAAGATTGCGGAAAAACTTAATAGCGAAGGCAAAGGCCAAATCAAAGTCAATTACCGGCTTCGCGACTGGGGTGTATCCCGCCAGCGCTATTGGGGTGCGCCTATCCCAATGATTAACCTCGAAGATGGAACCTCGGTGCCGGTTCCGGAAAATGAGTTGCCGGTAGAATTGCCAGAAGACGTGACAATGAATGGCGTTACCTCGCCTATCAAGGCGGATCCCGAATGGCGCAAGACCAGCTATAACGGCCAGCCGGCAGAACGGGAAACAGATACCTTTGACACCTTCATGGAGTCTTCTTGGTACTACGCCAAGTATTGCTCACCCATGGGCGACGCCATGTTGGATCCGGCTACGGCTAACCATTGGTTGCCTGTAGACCAATATATTGGCGGTATTGAACACGCAATTTTGCACCTTTTGTATGCTCGCTTTTTCCACAAACTTCTACGCGATGAAGGCTTGGTTGACTCTAATGAACCGTTTAAGCGTTTGTTATGCCAGGGCATGGTATTGGCAGACTCCTTTAAGCGCAAAGACGAAAACGGTGGCGACCTTTGGTTCAACCCGGCTGATGTTGAGGTGGAGCGTGATGAGAAAGGCCGCATCGTTTCTGCCACATTGAAAGCCGATGGCCAGCCGGTTGAACACAATGGCATGGTCAAAATGTCGAAATCCAAAAATAACGGTGTCGACCCACAAGCGGTTATTGAGCTTTACGGAGCCGACACTATCCGCTTGTTCACCATGTTTGCCGCACCACCAGAGCAAACATTGGAGTGGATAGATTCTGCTGTTGATGGTGCCAACCGCTTTTTGAAGCGCTTTTGGCGCTTTTCCCAAGAAGTGGCCGCCTTTGCTGACGTACCTGCATTGGATACAGCCAACCTAAACGGCAGCCAAAAGACGTTGCGCCGGGAATTGCATAAAACCATCGCCAAAGTAACCGATGACCTTGGCCGCAGGCAGACCTTCAACACAGCTATCGCCGCCTTGATGGAATTGTTGAATACCAGCCAAAAGGCCAATAAACAACCGGGGCAAGACCAAGCGGTATTGCTTGAGACTGCACGGGCCATGGTGCAAATGTTGAATCCTATAGCGCCGCATATATGCCATGAATTGTGGTTGGCCTTGACCGGCAACATGGATATTGAACACCAGGGTTGGCCGGTGGCAGATGAATCGGCAATGGTGGAAGACGAAAAGCTTATTGTTGTGCAGGTCAACGGTAAGTTACGCGGTAAAATCACGGTCGCCGCTGATGCCGGACAAGAGCAAGTACAAGCACTGGCGTTGGAAAACGACAACGTAAAAAGCCACACGGATGGAAAAACCATCCGCAAGGTGATTTATGTGCCTGGTAAACTGCTTAATATTGTTGCAAATTAAGTGGGGTTAAGCATCCTCAAGGCTCAATTTTGCATGGAACATCAATGCAGTATTTAAAATTTTGCACACTTGTTGCGCTAGTGCTTGCCACTAGCGCCTGCGGTTTCAAGTTGCGCAATGACTTTCAGCTGGCACCAGCCTATCAGTCAATGGTGGTGACCAGTGTTGAAAGGCATTCCAAGCTAGAAAAAGCACTAAGCAAACGGCTGCAATTGCTAGGTGTCGAAGTATTTGCGCCTTCCAGCCAGGAAGCGACAACACTGACATCCAACGGGGTTCCTATCGCCAGGATAACCCTATTGCCTGAACGGCTTGACCGGCGCCTGTTATCGCTATTCCCTACAGGGCAAGTGGCGGAATATGAATTGATATACACCTGTCGCTACCAGCTAGTAGATGGCGATGCAGAAGTGCGGGAAATGCAATTTGAATTGTTCCGTGAATACCAGGACGATCCGGATCAAGTATTGGCAAAATCTAGGGAACTGGATCTCATTCTCGATGAATTGAGGCAAGAAGCTGCGGATCGCATCATCCGCCAGTTTAGCGTCGATCAAATTCGCTAATTCATTCCAGGTCGCGAAAGCACTAAATGCAAGTTTACCCCAACCAATTAAGTAGCCACCTGGCTAAATCATCCCCAACAGTTTGTTTGGTATTCGGAGACGAGCCCCAGCAAAAGCTTGAGGTGATCTCCCGGTTTCGGGAATATGCCCGCCAGCAAGGTTTTGAAGAACGACAAAACTTAGTGGTTGATAGCCAATTTGAATGGCACCAGCTTACCGAAGCCTGCCAAAACATGTCCTTGTTTTCCCCCCGGCAATATATCGAACTGGAACTGCCTACAGGCAAGCCTGGTAAAGAAGGCTCACAAGCCCTGTTAAGCTATAGTGATGCCCAGTCCCCTGACCTATTGCTTTTAATTCACGGCGCCAAAATTGGCAAAGACGTGCAAAACAGCAAATGGTTCAAAACCCTGGACAAGGGCGGAATCTACGTGCCCTGCTACCAGCTTGAAGGGCAACAGTTGCGGCGCTGGTTGCAAACTGAATCAAACAATGCGGGATTAGCCTTAGATCAAGACTGCCTGCACCTAATGATGGATTATTTTGAAGGCAACTTACTAGCAGCGAAGCAGGAGATGCAAAAGCTCAAGCTGCTATACCCTAGCGGCAATTTGGGCAAATCTGAGTTAGAAACTACCTTGGTAGACCAGTCCCGCTTTAATGTTTTCCAAATGTTAGACGCGATGTTGGCTAACGATGCCAGGAAAACTGTACGCTTATTGACGCGTTTGGAAGCAGAAGCCATCGAACCCACGATTATAAGTTGGGCATTGGTTAAGGAGTGGCTAGTACTTGATGAATTGCAGCAGGCACAGCACAGCAATAGCGACGTAAACGCGGTTTTCAACAAACACCGTATATGGCGCAATAAACAACCTCTGTATTTATCTACGCTATCCCGCCTCGGCCAAGCCACCCTGGCGCACCTGGGCGACAAGCTAAAACAGTTTGATAGTGCCTTAAAAAGCAGCCAGATAACCCGCCCATACATTGAGCTGTGCCATCTTGCATTGTTATTTATGCCGATGGCCTTACACGATTTACCGCTGCACTATGATAGCGAAGAATAAATTTACCGCCCCACAACAGCCCGCAGGTGTACCAAACCAGCACTTGTGGTCTATAATATGAAGTGTAGAGTCTAAATAAAGGAGACGTTTTGGAGCACGAACAATTAAAAAGGTTTGTCAAAGATAAATTAGAAGACGTTAAGGGTCGCGACATCGTCGACATAGATGTCACAGACAAAAGCTCAGTAACCGATACCCTCATGATCTGCTCAGGCAATTCCAAGCGCCACGTTGTATCTATCGCGCGTAACCTAGTGCAAGAAAGCAAACAAGCAGGTGAAACACCACTCAATGTTGAAGGCCAGGAACTAGGCGAATGGGTATTGATCGACTTTGGTGACGTCGTGGTGCATGTAATGCAAGACCAAACCCGGGACTTATATCAACTGGAAAAGCTCTGGGGCTAATTAACAAGGATGCAGATTGACATCATTGCTGTTGGCAATAAAATGCCGGCATGGGTTGATTCGGGTTGCAAAGAATACCTACGGCGCATGCCGCCAGACTACAAAACCCAAATCATTGAAATTACGCCCGGAAAACGCGGTAAGAATGCAGACATCCAGCGCATTGTAAAAAAAGAAGGTGAAGCCATGTTGGCCGCCATCAAAAAGGGCAACCGCGTTGTCGCCTTAGAAGTGACCGGAAAGCAGTGGGATAGCCACCAGTTGTCACAGAACTTAAACAAATGGCAGTTGGATGGTCGCAATGTCAGCCTTCTCATCGGTGGTCCCGAAGGTTTATCCAAAGAATGTTTGAACCAAGCGGAACAAAAATGGTCTTTATCAGCATTGACCCTGCCGCATCCATTAGTCAGGATACTACTTACTGAATCATTGTTCCGGGCATGGTCACTAAACCATAACCACCCCTACCACCGGGAGTAGCCGCCTTGGCACCAAAAAGAGTCACCATCAGGGACCATACCGCTGAAGCTAACTTGTTTGCCCGCCGCACTGTCATCGCATTAATTGTCATTTCGTTCATGGCAGCGGCATTGATGAGCAACCTCTACTACCTGCAGGTAACCCGGTTTGATGACTACCAAACCCGCTCCAATGGCAACCGTATAAAAGTTCTGCCAGTTGCACCCAACCGCGGTTTGATATACGACCGCAACGGTGTGCTGTTGGCAGAAAACCGTCCTGTATTCAACCTACAGCTAGTGCCGGAAGACATTCGGGATCTCGATAGTACACTGGCCGATTTGCAGCAGCTACTAACGATTGAACCAGGCCGTTTGGAAGACTTCAAAGATGAATTTAGGCGCCATCGGCGCTTTAAACCAGTGACACTACTCAACCGCATGGACGAGCAACAGGTAGCACTGTTCTCGGCGCAACAGCACCGGTTCCCCGGAGTGTCAATACAGGCGAGGCTAACCCGCTACTACCCCTATGCAGACACCCTAACCCATGTTTTGGGCTACGTATCCAAAATTAACCGCAAAGATGCCAATAAATTGAGGGAGGCAGGTGAAGAGGCCAACTATGCTGCTACTTATGACATTGGCAAACTCGGCATTGAGAAATTTCATGAACGCCTTTTACACGGCACCGTTGGCTCACAGGAGGTGGAGGTCAATAACCAAGGCCGTATCATCCGCACCCTGAACTTTAACCCGCCAATACCAGGGCAGGATATTGTCCTCAACCTCGATGTAAAACTGCAGCAATTAGCGCAAACGGCATTGGAAGGAAACCGCGGCGCGATTGTGGTGCTAGACGCTAGGGATGGCGGAGTTATGGCGCTATATAGCAACCCCTCTTACGATCCCAACCTATTTGTGCACGGTATTAGTAGTAAAAACTATGGCAAGCTGATTAACTCCCTCGACAAACCCCTTATCAACCGGGCAACCCAGGGCCAATATCCACCAGCCTCCACTATCAAACCGCACCTGGCATTGCTGGGGCTAGAATCCGATGTGGTCAAGCCAAACACTACGATACAAGACCGGGGTTTCTACCAACTCAAAAATGTAAGCCACCGCTGGCGTGACTGGAAACGAGAAGGACATGGCCTGGTGGACGTTACCCTGGCGGTCGAGCAATCCTGTGACACCTACTTTTATGATTTGGCCTACAAACTCGGAATCGACAGGATTAACGAGTTCATGGTGCAATATGGCTTTGGCGAGTTTTCAGGCGTTGACCTGTTCGAAGAGTCCAGTGCAATTATGCCGTCCAGGGGTTGGAAGCGGGCTAGGTTTGACCAACCCTGGTACATAGGGGACACCATTGTCGTGGGTATTGGCCAAGGCTTTTGGACCGCAACACCCATCCAGCTTGCCAATTCAGTGAGCATCTTGGCTAACCGCGGAGAGCGTTTAGTACCACAAATCCTTAGGGGATATTATAACGAAGGCCTGGTCAACTTAGCTGAACCTAAAACCCGGCGCCCGCTGCAATTTAAAGATGAAACCAATTTGTATTGGATATTAGATTCCATGTATGGAGTTAACCATCGGCAGACAGGCACCGCAGATGATATTTTCCGCGGTACTGGCTATATTTCTGCAGGCAAAACCGGTACTGCCCAAGTCATCAGCATCGGCCAAGACGAAGAATACGATGAGGACGCAATTGATGAGCGGCATAGGGACAATGCTATGTACGTAGGGTACGCCCCATATGACGACCCAGAAATTGTAGTAGCCGTGGCCATCGAAAACGCAGGCGGTGGCACCACCAATGCAGCTCCCGTCGCTAGGAAGCTTATGGATTTCTACTTCTCTAAAGAACACTTACCCCTACTAGCCAAACGAAGTGATGCTCAACAGCAACAATAGCCTTAATTCACAGCAACGAAGCTGGCTGCAGGCCATTCATATAGATGGCTGGCTTCTGCTATTGTTACTCGCCCTTATGTCGGTGGGTCTGTTGACTATCTATTCTGCTGGCGGGCAGGATTTGGGGCTCATCCAACGGCAGTTGATAAGGCTCGGTGTATCACTGGCAGTAATGCTGTTTATTGCACAAATCCCGCCAACTGCCTGGCGCAGGTTATCCGTTTACGTGTATGTTTTTGGCCTGTTGCTATTGGTAGCGGTGCTGATAGTCGGGGTCACAGGCAAAGGCGCCCAACGCTGGTTGGATCTCGGCGTGGTAAGGTTCCAACCCTCGGAAATAATGAAACTGGCGGTACCGCTGATGATCGCCTGGTATATATCAAAGGCCAACCTGCCACCGCGGACATTGCCAGTGTTGATAGCGCTCGCGCTGGTTCTTGCGCCTACCCTGTTGATAGCCAAACAGCCGGATCTAGGAACTTCGTTATTGGTGGCAAGTTCTGGCATATTTGCGATTTTCCTGGCGGGTTTAAGCTGGAAGTTACTTAGCTTGTTCGCGCTGATGGTATCGGCGTTTACCCCAATTCTTTGGTTCTTTCTAATGAAGGAATACCAAAAACAACGGGTACTGACATTTTTAGATCCCGAATCGGATCCGCTGGGCTCCGGTTACCACATCATCCAGTCCAAAATCGCCATTGGATCAGGTGGCGTGGATGGTAAAGGCTGGTTGCAAGGCACCCAATCCCAACTGGAATTCTTACCTGAGCGCCATACCGATTTTATATTCTCTGTGTTTAGCGAGGAGTTCGGCTTTGTGGGCGTTGTATTGCTCATTTCCCTCTACCTGCTTATTGTGCTGCGCGGCATGATAATCGCGATTCGGGCGCAGGAAGCCTTCAGCAAAATACTCGCAGGCAGCATCACGCTTACCTTTTTTGTATATGTATTTGTTAACATGGGCATGGTGTCAGGTATACTGCCGGTTGTGGGCGTGCCTTTACCGCTGGTTAGCTATGGCGGTACTTCGATGGTGACATTGATGGCGGGATTTGGCATTCTAATGTCAATTGCGACTCGCAAACGCCTGCTTTCGCGAGAGTAAATACAGCAATAAGAACGAATTATTAAATAAAAAGAGCCAAACAGCGACAAGACTGAAGGCCTACCAGACTGATACTGCACTAACATTGGTGTAGGGGAATGTTGGGAAATGAAAGCGCTAAAATCATACCAGCACAACCTGTATAGGTGTGCAAAAAGGCTATGCCTCATGGGCATGGCGAGCTTCTGCTTGCATGCAACGGCAAGCGCAACGCCATTGTCCAACCCGGAAATGGCAGACTTCATTGACGGGGTGGTCTCGGAACACAACTTAGACCGGGCTCGGGTTGAAGCCATCCTGGGCAAAGCCCAGAAAAACCAAACTGTACTTGAGGCAATCGCCAGGCCATGGGAAGCGAAGCCCTGGTACCAGTACTATCCTATTTTCTTAACAGAAAAGCGGTTGCAAAAAGGCTTGGCCTTTTGGCAAGAGCACGAAACCACCCTCGCCCGGGCTGAAAAACAATTTGGGGTACCGCCCGAAATCATTGTTGCCATTATCGGTGTTGAAACCTTCTACGGCAGTTACAAAGGTAAATACAGTGTCCTAGACTCGCTGTATTCCCTCGGGTTTTACTACCCTCCCAGAAGTAAATTTTTTCGCAGTGAGCTAGCCCAATTCTTGGTGCTTACCCAAGAAGAAAAGCTAGAACCCTTTGACTTAAAAGGCTCTTATGCCGGCGCTATGGGCTGGGGGCAATTTATTAGTTCTAGTTACCGGCATTACGCGGTTGACTTTGACGGCGACGGTATCCGCGACTTGCTAAATAACCCGGTTGACGCCATTGGCAGCGTTGCCAACTATTTTAAGATGCACAAATGGCAGGCAGGTGATCCGGTGACCTTCCAGATAGGCGAGTTACCAAGCGCTGCCGAAGCTTATGTTAGCCCAGATTTAAAAATAACCAGTACTTGGCAAGAACTGCAAAATGCTGGTATTGAGGATAGCAATCGGTTCGGCTTAGCTAGCGGTGATGCGGCTAAAATTTTCGCTTTTGAACAAGAGCAAGGCCTGGATTATTGGGTGGCACTGCACAACTTTTATGTTATCACCCGCTACAACCACAGCCCGCTGTATGCCATGGTGGTGTACCAGCTTAGCCAGCAGCTCCTGTCTGGGAGGCAATCATGATACTTCGCAGGGCGCTGTATCTAGGCCTGCTAGCAGCCTTGGTTGCCGGTTGTACCAGCACTGGCCGCTATAGCCAAAAATACGATTCTGCGCCCATCTACATACCAGGGAAGATCAACCCTGAACCGGTTGAACCAGGATTTGTCGAATATGCACCCGCAAACAGCCGTCCCTACTTTGTCTTGGGCCGGCATTACACCCCGATGCAAACAGGGTTGGGTTACGAAGCGAAAGGCGAAGCGTCTTGGTACGGGCAAAAGTTCCACGGCCATAAAACCGCTAATGGTGAAATTTATGATATGTATGAATTTACCGCCGCCCATAAGACCCTGCCGTTACCCTCGTTCGCGCGGGTAACCAACCTAGAGAACAACAAACAGATCGTGGTCCGGATCAACGATAGGGGGCCTTTCCACAATAACCGCCTGATCGACCTATCTTATGCGTCAGCTTATAAACTGGGCATGATGAAAGCAGGCACAGCTAAGGTAAAAGTAGAAGTTATCCATGTCGCAGAAGACGGATTGGTGCATGTCGGCAAGCGCGCCTTGGTACCCAAGCCAGAGATGCTTGCCAAAGTTGGCGTGACACCAGAACCAACTGTCAGGTCGGAACAGCAAAAACGCTATATCCAGGTGGCGGCATTGCAAGATTCCGATAAAGCCGGGGAGCTTGCGCGTGGACTGGCCACCCTTTACCAGGTGCCTACCCGCACTCCTAAGCAAAATGGTATTTATCGCCTGCGATTGGGACCCTTAGCAGATGAAGCCACGTCCGAAAAACTGCTGCAAGAACTCAGGCAAAGTGGCTTTGAAGGAGCCTATGAACTCTATGCCTATGACTAGCTGAAGGAGGCGCAGTTATAAAGCACAATTTTTATAACAATTTTTAACGAACCGCTTTTTATCAGAACCGTCCAATCTGATATATTAACGGGCAATTTCAGGTGTGCTGAGCCAATGGACAGGCTGTACAACGATTATTATCCCAATGGAATAACCATGAAGAAAATGAAATCTTTACTCTCGTTATTTGCTGGATTGAGCCTCATGGTCTCCAGCAGCTTAACCCAGGCAGCGGTGATCATCCCACCTGCGCCAAATGTAAACGCTGAAGGCCATATACTTATGGACTTTGAAACGGGCCACGTCATATCGGAATTAAACGCCGACATACAGCTCAATCCCGCCAGCTTGACTAAAATGATGACCTTGTATGTGATTGGACAGGAATTGCAGTCCGGCACCATTAGCCTTAGCGACATGGTTACCATATCTGAAAACGCATGGGCGAAGAACTTTCCTGAATCTTCAAAAATGTTCATCGAAGTAGGCACTGAAGTTTCGGTTTCCGATCTTATCCACGGCATTGTGGTGCAATCGGGTAACGATGCCTGTGTGGCGATGGCCGAACACATTGCCGGCAGCGAAGATGCGTTTGCGACCATGATGAACTCCTACGCCGCAAGATTGGGTATGGAGTCCACCAACTTTGTCAATAGCCATGGCTTGCACAGCGAAAGCCACTATACTTCGCCAAGGGACATGTCGATCCTTGCCAGGGCGCTTATCCGAGACGTCCCAGACGCCTACCAATACTACTCAGTCAAAGAGTTTTCCTACAATGGGATCAAGCAGTACAACCGAAATAGTTTGCTTTGGGACCGCAGCCTGAGCGTGGATGGCATCAAGACCGGTTATACCTCAGAAGCGGGCTACAGCCTGATCACCTCAGCAACCCAAGGTGACATGCGGCTAATCAGTGTGGTTATGGGCACTGAAAGCGAGCGCGCGCGCAAAGTCGAAAATAAAAAGCTACTGAAATATGGTTTCCGCTTTTTTGAAACGATCACACCATACCAGGCTGGCCAGAGCTTTGTTTCCCACAAAATCTACATGGGTGACAAAGATAATGTAGACCTGGGCATCATGGTCGATACGCCGATCACCATCCCGCGTGGCCAGCGCAAGAACCTGCAAGCAAACTTTGAGTTAGACAGAAAATTGGAAGCACCACTGGAAAAAGGCGAAGTAGTGGGCAAATTGTATTTGCAAATTGATGGTGAAGATATCGCCAGCTACCCTCTGGTTACCCTGCAAGCGGTGGGTGAAGGTGGTTTTATGGATAAAATCATGGATTACATAAAGCTGCAGTTTAGCTCCGGGGAATAATAAATTTACAGATAAATAATACGGAATAGCGCGACATAGTCACCCTGCCCCACGGGTGACTAACGCTCCCCCCGCCATTTACGGTATAATCTTGGCATCTGACATTTAACCGAGATAATTAATGGATACCCGTTTCGACGAACTCCTTGATTTCCCTTGCCGGCAAACCTTTAAAGTCATGGGTTTGGCCGATACGCAATTGCCAATCGATGTAGTGGCATGCCTGCAAGAGCACGCGCCTGGTGACTATAGCCCTACTATCAAGCCAAGCACCAATGGCAACTACCACTCAGTTTCCGTAAGTGTCCGGGTTACCAGCAAAGAACACATGGAATTGATTTACACCGAATTGGCCAAATTAGAGCTTGTTCGCGTAGTACTATAACTAGCAAAAAAAGGAACCCCGAGTGATTGTGCGTCAATTAGGCAAACAAGCCTACTTGCCGATTTGGCAGAAAATGCAAGCATTTACCGATACCAGGGATGAACACACGCCGGACGAACTTTGGTTGGTGGAGCACGAACCCGTGTTCACCCAAGGCCAAGCAGGCAAAGAAGAGCATATATTAGCGCCTGGTGACATACCGGTGATAAAAGTGGACAGGGGCGGCCAGGTCACCTACCACGGTCCAGGGCAGCAGATGCTTTATGTATTGCTGGATATCAAGCGCCTAAAAGTAGGCGTAAGGGAGCTAGTAACGGCCATGGAGCAAACCATCATTAAAATTCTGGCTGACGATGGAATTGAAGCCAACGCTAGGTGTGATGCCCCAGGCGTCTATGTAGACGGCCAGAAAGTTTGTTCGGTCGGATTGCGCATCCGCAAGGGCTGCTCATTCCATGGTCTGGCCTTTAACGTAGACATGGACTTGGCGCCTTTCCAACGCATCAACCCCTGCGGCTATGCAGGCATGATAATGACTGATAGCAAGCGCCTGGGTGGTGTCCGCGATTTAGAAACCGCGGGCAAAAAAGTAATTGAGCATTTCTGTGCGCTAATTGGTGCCACAGACGTTGAATATAGAGAAGGTTTTGATGAGTAACGCTACAGCTAGGCCCTCAGCAGGGGTCAAACTTCGAGATGAAGATAAAGTCAAACATATCCCAGTTACGATTATCCCCACGGAAAAAGAGGAAATGTTGCGCAAGCCTGAGTGGATTAAAATCAAGCTTCCGCGCACAACAGACCGCATTGACCACATTAAAAAAACACTCAGGGAAAACAAACTACATTCAGTTTGTGAAGAAGCTAGCTGCCCCAACCTAGCAGAGTGTTTTAACCACGGCACTGCAACCTTTATGATCCTGGGCGATATTTGCACCCGGCGTTGCCCCTTCTGTGATGTTGCCCATGGCAAGCCACTGCCGCCTAGCGCCGAAGAACCAATCAAACTAGCCACAACCATCGCCCAAATGCAGTTAAAGTATGTGGTGATCACCTCGGTCGACCGCGACGATCTGCGCGACGGTGGTGCCCAGCACTTTGTGGACTGTATCAATGCCATCCGCGAGCACAGCCCCAATACCAAGATTGAAGTGCTAGTCCCTGACTTCCGCGGCCGTATGGACAGGGCACTGGAAATTTTCAAAAACGGCGTTCCAGACGTTTTTAACCACAACCTTGAGACCATCCCGCGTTTATATCGCGAGTGCCGCCCTGGTGCCAACTACAAGTGGTCCCTGGAACTACTGAAGAAGTTCAAGGCACAACATCCCCATGTTGATACCAAATCAGGCTTAATGATGGGAATGGGCGAGGAAATCGCAGAAATCGAAGAAGTATTGGCCGACCTGCGCGAGCACGATGTAGATATGCTGACCCTTGGCCAATACCTGCAGCCGAGCAAGCACCACTACCCGGTTAAACGCTATGTCACGCCAGCCGAATTTGACGGTCTAAAAGAAAAAGCCGACGCGATGGGGTTCAAACACGCCGCCTGCGGACCGCTAGTAAGATCCAGCTACCACGCCGACAAGCAAGCTGCGGGTGAAGAAGTTAAATAAACTACGGTACTGCAAAGCGGCTTTTTAAGTTATAAAGTTTTCTAGCATTGGGCACTAACAAGTGCCCTTTTTTATGGCATTTTAAAAGCTACTAAAACTCGCTAAACTAACAAACCAAACCCAAACCACACTTTTGCCAATGATTGAAAATGCGGCTAAAGCTGAACCGGTCAAAAAAAGAGAGATCTTTGGCTGGGCAATGTACGACTTTGCCAATTCAAGCTATACCACAGTCGTTATTACCTACATCTACAGTGCTTTTTTTGTTAGCCACATAGTGCCCGCCGAATCCGGGTTGCGCGATACTTACTGGGCCTTGGCAATCACCATTTCTACGGTATTGTCGGTTTTGTTAGCGCCCTTTTTGGGGGCGATGGCGGATTTAAGCGGCACCAAAAAGCGCTTTTTGATTGTGTTGACAACAATAAGCGTAGTGTTTACTGCTAGCTTATTTTTTGTAGCGCCGGGTCAAGTATGGTTGGGCATTGCGTTTCTCATATTTAGCAACACCGCATGGATGCTGTCAGAGAACTTTATTGCTAGCTTCCTGCCGGAAATAAGCACGCCAAAAAATGTCGGTGCCATTTCAGGTATCGGCTGGGGGATCGGCTATATCGGCGGGCTATTATCACTGTTGTTGATGATAGGCCTCATTACCGCCGATGCTGATGACAACCCAGTCCTATTCGTTCAACAGAACCAACTTGCCATGGTTGTGGTTGCGGTGTTTTACCTGCTAGCAGCATTGCCTACCTTTATATTCCTGAAAGAACGCACTACCCCTGCACCTGGATTTGGTCAAACCAGGCTCAAAGACATAGCCAAAACCAGTGTTAAAAGGGCGAGTGATATGGTGGCATTGGCGAAGCGATTCCCGGTGCTTTTTCGCTTTTTTATCCCATTTACCGTGTATTCCGCTGGGATCGCCGTCATCGTAAAGTTTTTTGGCATTTATGCCAGCCAGGAGTTGCAGATTACCGGCGGCTTTCTGGTGTTAGTTGGTGCAGTCCTGCAAATCTCAGCCATGATAGGTGCTATCGTTTTTGGCTTCATCCAGGACAAAAAAGGCGCTAACTTTACCTTGAATGCATCCCTCTTGATGTGGCTCCTGGGGCTGCTCAGTATTTACTTCCTCGATAGCATAGCAGAAGCAGCAGGACTTGAGAGTAGGCAGGCTTTTATTGTGATTTCCTTTATTGCTGGCTCTGCCCTGGGTGCGACCCAAAGCGCAAGCAGGGCTGTTGTTGGTCTTATTACAAGCCAACAGGACGCGGCCCTGAGCTATGGTCTCTGGGGTGTGTTTGGCAAGCTGGCCATTGTACTGGGGATGGTGTTTGGGCCGGTATCGGATGCGGTTGGCCGGCATGATGCGCTTTGGGTGGTCATGGCCTACTTTGCCTTAGGTATGCTGCTCCTGCGGTTGGTGCCACTGCACACACTACCCAACCAACCGCCAAAATAATATCGGTTTTATTAATGCCATTAAGTGTTTGATCGCCCAGCGCAGCAACACATGGCTCGAAACGGGGGCATTCCAAGCTTAGGTAAAAGCGGGTATTAAACCAGGGATTTGGCCTGGCACACTTGCTAGTTCGATGCCCCATTTAAACAGGTTGGGCTCGCAGCAAAATGCACTTTTGTCACTTAATCAAGCTCAGTCACTTTCCAGGTCAGGCTCATGGCAATGGGCTAAAATTTCTTGGCGTGCTTGGTTTTTTAACATCGTTGCTTTATGCCAACTATCTTCTCCTGCCGGGGCTGCAATGGCCTTACCGATAGTAATTGCAACCGATCCCCAGCGGGGAAACCAACTGCCGGCGCGCAGGATAGAGCGCGTGCCTGAAATGGCGATTGGCACAACTGGCCGCTGGGTCTCAGCGGCAATGCTAAACGCCCCCATATGGAAGTTTGCCAAACCGGGCATCCGGGTAAATGTGCCTTCAGGAAAAATCAGGATAGACTCATCAAGCTGACTCAATTTTTTTACGTCTTCAATGCTCTGCCCCCGTTCAAACCGCTCTACAAATGCAACCCCGACCCGTTGCAGCATTACTTTGATAAAAACATTACGTTCGAATTCTGCTTTAGCAATAAATTGGAATCGATATGGTAGCCTGGCTACCAGGCAAAACACATCCAGG
Organism: Alteromonadaceae bacterium; assembly: GCA_965279005.1. GTDB lineage: Bacteria > Pseudomonadota > Gammaproteobacteria > Enterobacterales > Alteromonadaceae > Planctobacterium. The sequence goes on from CBDIHK010000002.1 coordinate 36,084, forward strand.
TAACTAGCATGGTTTGCGACAATCACACAGGGAGTATCGGGGTCAAAGCCTTCAAGCCCCTCTACTTCAATAGGGATCCGGCAGCAACAACGCAGCACATTGCACATCCATGATGCGTACTTCCTCCTGCGCCCCAGTCCTGGAATAAAAAAAATAGTCACGCACACAAATAATGAAACCAGGACAAACAGCAGCCAAACATAGCTGGCATAGCACAAGGCCTTGACATTGGACCATTGCCTTGATGCCTGCACTCCTAATCCGAGAATGGCAATCTTGCTAAATTGCCACCATAAGGGGGATGCTTTTTTGCCAATTTCCCCCTTGTCATACAAGTCCCGACAGGCACTACGCCTGAGCTTGCCACTGGACGTTTTTAGTATGGTATTGGGCGGCGCCAAAACAATATCATCGGGTGGCAAATCAACAATATCACTGCAAGCGGCCAAAATAGCCTGGCGGATTGCTTGTTGCCGCTCTTTGTCGGTTTCACGGGTTTCTGCCAGGACTACCAATAGCTCTTTACTGTCAACCGACAGCTGGGTGCCAAATGCAACAACCCTACCCCGCCTGACGCCAGGTACCGCAGCAACGGCATCTTCGATTTCATGGGGGTAAATGTTGCGGCCGCCACGGATAATGATGTCCTTGATCCTTCCGGTCAAAAAAACCTGGCCAGCATTAAAATAGGCCAAGTCCCCGGTGTCCAGCCACTCACCATGGAATAGTTTTTCGGTTTCACCTGGATTTTCAAAATAACCGCTGGTAGCTGATGGCCCTGTAAATTGCAGATGCCCCTCTTGCCCATCCGGTAATTCACGATCATTATCATCAACAATACGCATTTGATGGCCTTTTAGAGCCCGGCCACAGGCAACAAACTCAAGCGCAGAATTGTCCGTTAGGTCGACTTCTTTTGCTATCCCGTTTTTAACAAAAATATCGCGGGCAACCCGGTGGACGAAAGGCGGCTGACCCGGTTTGGGAAAAGCCAGCCCGACCGATGCTTCAGCCAAACCGTAAACGGGCCAGTAGGCCTCCGGCCGAAAACCATAATCGGCAAACCGCTTACAAAACTTATGCACCGTTTCCGGTACCACAGGTTCGGCACCGTTGCAGGCTATGCGCCAACTACTCAAATCCAATCCTTCTAAATCAGTCCCATTAATTCGGTGGACACACAAGTCATAGGCAAAATTTGGGGCAGCCGAAATAGTGCCACGGTAGCGGTGGATCGCCCAAAGCCACCGCCGTGGACGGATCAAGAACTCCATTGGCGACATCACCACTAACCTGGCGCTATGGTAAAAAATGCCAAGCCATGCGCCTATCAACCCCATGTCGTGGTATAGGGGCAACCAACTGACAAAAACGTCTTGTGAAGTCAACTGGGTCGCTAGCCCCATCGCCCGTATGTTAGCCAATAGGTTGGCGTGGCTGAGAATGACGCCTTTAGGTGCCGCAGTAGAACCTGAGGTGTATTGGATGAATGCGGTATCGCTTGCTTTGATGTTTAGCTTTGTAGGCTGGTGGCTAAAGCCGCTAAATTCCCCTACTGTAACGACATGGTTAATGCTTGGGGCAAGTGATTTTAGCAAGGGTGAATATCCCTTTACTTCAGGTGTGGTAATCATTACCTCAGCCTGGCAGTTGTTTAGAATAGTCTGGTGGCGGCGGATATAGCTTTCAATGCGGCTTATCCGGGTCGGAGGGTAGATTGGAACCGGCACTGCGCCGGCAGCTAACACTCCCATAAAGCTATAAAAGTATTCAGGTCCCGTGGGTAACATCAGGGTAACCCGAGCCCCCCTTGAAACTTGTTTGTCAATCAAGCCCCAGGCAACACGATAACTGTGCGATGCCAACTGACCAAAATTGATTTGCAAACCATGGCCGGCGTCTTGATGCATTTCAATATGTGGCCTGTCAGGATGGAGTTGAAGGTGCCAGTTAAGCACATCAATCAAGGTAAGTGCCTGCTCCGGGTATTGTGGTACTTCGACTTCGGCAAACGAACTTAGCACACTGCGGTCGAAAGGAGGCTGCTCGTAGCGTTTCGATTGCAATAGCGCCAAGATGTCCGCAATTTTCTCAACACTGGCAAACGCATCATCAGATAATGAAACGCCATAATACTGTTCTACCCGCTGAATAAGTTCAACCCTTGCCAAACTGTCAAAACCCAGATCCTTATCCAACGAAGACTCAAGCGATATGCCCTGGGTATGGCGGACGTTGGGGTGTAACTCGTTCGCCAATTTGGCCACCAGCACCAATAAGTGTTTAGACGTTTCGACAGATTGTTGTGAGTGGGTGGAGTCAGGCACAGGGCGTTACTCTTAGAATACAATATTTATATCGATACTATTAATACCGGTTCCATTAAGTATTACCCTCCCCTGATATTTAGCAACAGCGCATGGAAGCTATCGGAGAACTTTTTTGCCAGCTTCCTGCCGAAAACAAACACGCCACAAAAGTAGCAAGTAGATTATGCCGGCCGACCAGTTGCCATCAACCAAGCTCTGATTGCAAACGCTGGGAAAACTCTTTTGCGTGGATGGCGAACTGTTCTAGCAGCTTATCTTCATCTGTCTCTGGCTCCCATTTCTCCACTTGGAATGGTTTGCCATCTTCGTCATGGGCAACGAACGAGATAATGCAGGTGCAGGATTCTTCTAGCTCAATATCTTTTGGATCACCAGTGCGCACAGAGATAAAGATGTGCATACTGGTGCGTCCCGTGTGCACTATTTTGGCGTTCAGGGTCACTAAGTTGCCAACGAGAATCGGCCTTTTGAAACGGATCCCCCCGACGGAAACGGTGACACAATAACAGCCACTCCACTGGGCGGCACAGGCGTAACCGGCCTGATCCATCCACTTCATAACGATACCGCCATGCACCTTGCCACCGTAGTTTACGTCGGTTGGCTCTGCTAAAAAACGAAAGTCTATCTCTCTGAGATGTTCCACAATGCCCCCACTGGCTTTTGCGAGTTATACCATTGAGTATTGTAGATAAACGTAAAGATGCCAGTTAATGTCAATAATGCGAGTGTTTTATACCGACCCCATTAAGTATTACAAGAAACCATTGATTATTGCCCAAGCCAATCTTGGTAGCTTTGCCACCATATTTGCGCAGCAGGTGAATTCCCCACCTCCTCCAGGGCCTGGGCGATGTTGATTGCAGCTGGCAGTTGGTAGCTTTTATCTGCGAGGCGCTTTTTCCAAATTTGATAATACAATGGTGGGATAGTGTAGCTGTCGTGAAACTCCAAAAAGGTCATTTCAGAGGTAAACTTATAGGCTTGGTTTTCATGGTTGTTGCAAGTCCTAGCTTTTACCAAGGACAAGCTTTCACCATATGATTGCCAATAGCTTAAATCAATATCGTCAATGCTTTGTTCAGGTGTGATCACTGCGATATTGGGAAAATTTTGCTGGCTGCCGCAATAGTATGAAGCAAGCTCGTCACTTAGCGGGTACTCGTCGATAAAACCCACAAAATGCGCCAGCTCATGGACAAATATTGAATAGGTGTCTGCCAGATCCAGGAACATTACCCCGTTCCTCACATTCGCTTTGCCCGTATCAGCAAATACCACTAGATGGGTAAAGGATCCTGGTTCTAAATTTTCGGCAAGGCCCGCCAAATCACAAGTTATCCGGTAGCGGTTGCGTGCTTCGTTGTCGCAGCTAAAATCCTGGCTAGGCGGCCAGTAAATTTCGTTAACACATATTGGCAATCCTTCTAAGCCTTCATCTGCCGCCAGTGTTTGTTGGAATTCCTTGGCCTGGCGCATGCTATCTAATGACGATGCGACAAACTGCAAGCGCATGCTGCAGTCTTCGCGCGCTATGGCCAATGCCGTTGATTGGGGTTTGTGCCAATATTCAGAAACGATATCGAGGTAGTTACGGGCATTCGGCTCACCAAGCAGCAAAGCGTGTTCCAGCCAGGATATCGCTTGCTCTTCCCGCTGCTGGCGCCACAAGTATAAACCCAGCAACTTGGCCTCGTAGCCTTCCCTTTTGGCCACCTGCTCTAACCACGGCTCCGCATTACCATAATCTTGCTGCATCCAATACCATTGGTAAAGGGTCTTCATAGCTGGAAAATACCCCAGGCCTGCGGCGCGTTCGAGCAACAGCGTTTTTTGCGAGCTGTTGTTTTCCAACAGTGCCAATTGATATATAGACGGGGGGTGCCCCTGCTGCGCAGCCTGGCGCAGCCAATAACGCTTTTCACTGATAGGAATAGCTTGGTTCGCGACCCGGTACTGCGCCTTGGCATTGCCCAACTCGGCAAGCTTCACCTGCCAATAGTGGCCAATTTCATCTGCAGCACTGAGTTGGTAGAGGTTCTCAGTCGCAACCTCGCTACCCTGCACTGCCGCTGAATACAAATGCTGGTAAGGTGCTACTTGCTTAGCAGACCAATTAAGGAGCTGGGGGATATAGAAGGTAGAACTCGCTGTTGTATGCAAAACCAGTAGCAATACAACGGCAAAGTAAAGTTTGAACTTAATAATCAAGGGCACTTAGCCCCGTAGTGCAATTAATTATAATTCTGTTCTCGCAGCAGGTTAAGCTCCAGCCTGGCATATCGATGTTCCACATATTGGTATACATTGGTACTTAAGGTTAACTTAAAGTAGCTACTGGCGATACCTACTTCGCCTTCAGCAGAATAGTATTTACCCAGGTAAAAATATGCCTCACAAAGGCGCTTGGTCAATTGTTCTGGTGAATCAATCCCAATAGTGACGCCGTTTAAAAGTTGGTTCTGGTCAATCTCACCTAAATAAAAATCAACAATCTGGGTTGCCCAGTAGTTGTCATTTAGCTTTTTCCTTATCGCCCTAAGGTTGGTAATGGCATTGTCAGGATCCACTTCCCTATCTGCAATGTAGATCCAAAGTGCCCGGTATGGATCTTCTTCGTCCATTTGGTAGAAGGTGGTCAGATCGTCAACCGCCAGCTCTGGCCGTCCGCCATAGTACAAAGCGATGCCACGGTTCAAAAACGCATAATCGTGCCCTGGATCAATCTCCAACGCAGAATCAAATGCCTGGTAGGCATCCACGTATTCCCGGTTTTGGGTGTGGTGTATACCGATAAAGTTGTATGCCTCAGCAAGATCCGGCTTAAACCTCAGGGCTGACTCAAAATCATATTGCGCCAAACCCCGTAGGCCAAAACCGTCATATATTTTGCCCCGTTGGTACAGCAACTCAGCGCGTTGTTCATTGGTCATGTCGTCCACGTGCGCGAGTACCTGGCTAATTCGCACCAATGCACGCTGGTTGAGCACATCTGCAGTGACCGGCTCACCAATAATCAAGTTTTCTATTTGCTTGCCGCTTTTAGCTGACTGGCCTTGCGGTGCGTTGGAAACGGCGCATCCGGCAACAACCGACAGCATAATGCACAGCAGCATTAATTTCTTTAGATTCAAATTTTTAAATCCCGTAAACCCTTCATCCAGGTTGTATAACCAATCAGGCCGTACTAGTTAGACGTTTTATTTTGTTTTGCCTCGAACGCTGCTAACTGTTCGGGTGTGGCTGGCAATTGGTGTTTTTGTTTCCATTCAGAATAAGGCATACCGTAAACGATTTCCCTAGCCTGGTCATAGTCTATTTCTACCCCTTCTTGCCCAGCCGCTTTTGCATACCACTTTGACAAGCAATTTCGGCAAAAGTCAGCCACCAGCATCAATTCTATGTTTTGAACTTGTTTGTTGTCATCAAGGTGTTGTAACAACCTGCGAAAAACAGCGCTTTCAATTTTTTGTTGTTGTTCTTGGTTCATCATACTACTCCAGAAAGGGATTGCGGTTCCAGAAAAAGAAAATGGGAGCTAATGCTCCCATTTTCAACAACTTATTTAGAGCTATTTTACTCGCTGTCGCCCTGCTCTTCAGCTTTTGCTTCAGGGGCAGGTTTTGGCGCAGGCTTTTCCAAAAGCTCTTTGATGCTCAGACGCACGCGGTTTTGGCGATCGATTTCCATGACTTTAACATCGACCATCTCACCTTCTTTCAGGTAATCGGAAACCTTGTTTACACGCTCATGGGAAATCTGAGATATGTGCACTAGGCCTTCTTTACCCGGCAAGACTTCTACAAAGGCACCGAAGTCGACGATTCGGGTAATCTTGCCGTTGTAAACTTTACCAACTTCGATGTCAGCCGTGATGGCTTCAATGTGGCCAATAGCAATTTCGGCTTTTGCCAAATCAGTAGCAAAGATCTTGATAGTACCATCGTCTTCAATTTCAATGTTGGTTTCAGACTCTTCGGTGATCTGGCGAATAGTAGCACCACCTTTACCAATAACATCACGGATTTTGTCTTGGTCGATTTTCAAGGTGTAAATGCGCGGGGCAAATTCAGACAAGTCATCACGGTGACCTTGGATAGCCTGATCCATTACACCCAAGATATGCAAACGGGCTTCTTTAGCTTGTTTAAGCGCAATTTGCATGATTTCTTTGGTGATACCTTCAATCTTAATATCCATCTGTAAAGCGGTAACACCAGCGGCAGTACCAGCCACTTTAAAGTCCATGTCACCTAGATGGTCTTCATCACCGAGTATGTCAGACAAGACCACAAAGTTCTCATCACCTTTCACCAAGCCCATAGCAATACCAGCAACGGAGGCTTTGATTGGAACACCAGCATCCATCAACGCCAATGAGGTACCACATACAGACGCCATGGAAGAAGAACCATTGGATTCTGTGATTTCAGATACTACGCGAACTACGTATGGGAACTCTTCAGCAGAAGGCATTACCGCCTGGATACCGCGCTTAGCAAGACGACCGTGGCCAATTTCACGACGTTTTGGCGAGCCAACCATGCCGGTTTCACCAACACAGTATGGAGGGAAGTTATAGTGCAACATGAAACGGCTGTTGGTTACGCCGCCGAGTTCGTCAATCATTTGGGCATCGCGCTCGGTGCCCAAAGTAGCTGCAACCATCGCCTGGGTTTCACCGCGGGTGAACAATGCAGAACCATGGGTACGAGGCAAAATGCCAGTGCTGACATCAAGGGCACGCACCATTTGCGGGTCGCGGCCGTCGATGCGTGGCTCACCGGCAAGGATGCGGGAACGCACAACATCACTTTCCAAGTCGTGTAGCAATTCGCGCGCTTCTTTTTCATCCTGCTCAGGGTTTGCTTCCAATAAAGCTTGCACGGCTTTGTCTGTTGCAGCATCAACTGCTGTTTTGCGCTCCAACTTGTCAGAGATTTGGTAAGCGGCAACCATATCAGCTTCTGCAAGTTCTTTGATTTTAGCTTTAAGTTCGGTATTTTCAGCTTCAGGCTGCCAATCCCACGCTGGAGTACCGACTTCTGCGGCAAACTCGTTAACGGCATTAACCACTTGCTGCATTTCTTGGTGGCCAAACATGACCGCACCTAGCATAGCTTCTTCAGATAGCACGTCCGCTTCAGATTCAACCATCAATACTGCATTTTCAGTACCGGCAACAACCAAATCTAACTGGCTGCTGGCTTGCTCGGAGGTCAGGGTATTCAGCACATATTGGCCATCTATATAACCAACACGGGCAGCACCTAATGGGCCATTAAACGGGATACCTGAAATGGCGAGTGCCGCTGAGGTACCGATCATAGAAATAACATCAGTGTCAATTTCCGGGTTAGCGGAAACCACTGTAATGATAACTTGAACTTCATTTTTGAAGCCGTCTGGGAATAATGGGCGGATTGGACGGTCAATCAGACGCGCAATCAAGGTTTCATTTTCAGAAGGACGGCCTTCACGTTTGAAAAAGCCACCTGGGATCTTACCTGCTGCGTAGGCTTTTTCTTGGTAATTTACTGTTAACGGGAAAAAATCCTGATCAGCTTTTGCTTCTTTCTTACCAACTACTGTCACTAATACCGAAGTATCGTCCATGCTAGCCATCACAGCAGCGCTTGCTTGCCGTGCTATGACGCCCGTTTCGAGCGTGACGGTGTGTTTTCCGTATTGGAATGTTTTTGTAATTGGAGTCACTTTTTATCCTTTAATTACTTTATAAATTTTTTACTTACTATTTGCGGCGCACAGTATAGCCAGTGTTTGCCGTTAAAAACAGCTAAAAGTGCTCTGCAAACCTATAAATCCACCCTCAGCAAGCAGAGTTGGCATGAAACAGCTGCCATATGGTTCCTTCGCAGCATTCACATTGACTAAACCTTAAAAATTCCTGATTCGCATCGGCAAATAAAACTTGCACTTTGTCAACTGTATTACTATAAATAGTACAGTTGACACGAAGCAAAGCTATTATGGCCATTCAAATCCGCCTTCTAGAAAACTCGAACCTGACGATTGCTGAGCAAATCCAGCAGCAAATTGAGTTAGCTATTGCCCAAGGTGTGCTAAAGCAAGGCGATGCTTTGCCCAGTGTGCGCGCATTGGCAATGCAGTTGAAGGTCAACCCCAATACCATCGCCAGGTCTTTGCAGAATATGGTGCACGGAGGTTCATTAATCAGCCAAAAAGGACGGGGCTACTTTGTGGCGCCACCCACCGCTATTTTATCCCAGCAAGAGATTGACCGGCGCCTTGGGGCAGCCGCAAAGCGCTTTGTCGCGGAAACGCGATGCTTGGGTTTGAGTTACGGACAACTAGTGGCGGCAATAAGCAAACTTCTGCCCGAAGGGGACAAATAATGACTATTTTGGAAAACAGCAATGTTGCTCTAGCACTGCGGGGGGTCAGCAAGCACTACGCTGGAAAATGTGCCATTACCGACCTGACTATGGATCTGGAGCCAGGTGTATTTTATGGATTATTGGGTGCTAACGGTGCCGGAAAATCTACCTTGCTGAAGCTCATAACAGACGCTGAGACAGCTGATAGCGGCAAAATTTACCTAGCCAACGGCATAGAACTTGGCTATGTCTCAAGTGAACTTGGGCTGCCTGAATTTCTCAGGCTTCAAGATATTGCCAGATTATTTGCTGCTTCACATCGACGTTGGCTCCCAAACCGTTACCTACAAGTGTTGAGCTTTTTCAAGCTCGAACCTGAACTGCGCTTTGGTGGGCTTTCTGCAGGAGCCAAAGCAGGCGTAAAACTAGGCCTAATGCTGGCCCAAAAGCCCACTTTATGGTTGTTGGATGAAGCGACCCTAGGCCTAGACATAGTTGCACAAAACCAATGCCTAGAACTATTAATGCAGTATTTTATCGACGACGCCCCTACAGTCGTTTTTTGCAGCCACAACCTATCTGAAATAGAGAAAATATGCGAACAAATCATCGTGCTGGAGCAGGGCAAACTCGCCTGGAAGGGAAACAAAGACGATTTAGTCAACAACGAAGCCAGCTTTCCTGAAAGCATCCAACAGCTTTACAGCAAAACCTGAGGAAATTGCCATGTTTGTTACCTATATAAAAGTATTGAGCTCACACTTATGGCCTGCATTTACCTTGGCTTTTGTATTTAATTTACTACTATTTAAATTCTTTAGCTGGCACGGTCTAAGTGCGGCAACCGATAGCTTTTACATGCCAGTTTTGACGCTTTTTTCGCTGCAAAATTTTTTGTTGGGCTTTTGGCTGACTTGGCAAAACAACAAACAGGCGTTTTGGCAGCAAATATTTATATCTATACCGAGAACCATCAAACACCACCTAGGCTTCTTAGTATTAGTTTCCGCAACTGTGCAGTTATTACCCCTATTGGGATTCATGCAACTGTCAATTAATGATTTTTACCAGCTAACAACCTTGGATTACCTCGGAGCCCTATATTTATGGCTGTTATCCTGCCTGGCGTTTGGAATGGCAATACTAAATAGTGTTTGGCGCCACTGGACACTAGCGCTACTAGTTTTGCCATTTCCACTCTACTACGACTTATTTTTTAGTCAGGTTTGGATCCAGATCGCCTACTTCTTAGTAGTGGCAGCATCATTGTACATTGCTCTGCTTTGGCGTAAGCCAGCTAGGCAATTGTTGGTATCGGTATTCCTTTCTTTTGGGGTGTACATGGCGTTGCTGGTGCTTGTGCAAATCCTATCCAACGCTAACCAGGCTTCTCCCCAACAGACACAAATACAGTTGAGCAAAGATCTTGGCGATACGTATCCAGGTAGGCTTATCCAGCACCATGACCTCAATGGCTGCTGCTTCCTGCACCACCGCTCCCTTTTGTACAAGTCAGATAATGCGAGGCCGGATTGGTCAAATTACCGGTACAACTTTTTTAACCCGGGGCAAACCATGGGCCTCCGTGACTGGCAAGCCATTAAAAAGCTGTTGCAAAAAGTTTGGCAGGAGCAACATCCAGGTCAGGTACCAATGCACCTAAACTTAAACGATGACGCAATGTTGTTTTTGTTCAGCGATGCGATATACAAAGCCAGTAACCATGAAATCACACCCGTTTGGCAAGCGTCGGGCGCAGAATCCATATTAAGTTACAACCAAAGCACCAGCAAAACACCTGGTGCCGACTATGAGTACCTCTACTTTTCAACAGGTAAAACAGGCTATTTGTTGGAACCGAGCTCATTACGGGTACAAGAAATGCGCCTAACAGCACCAATGTTGATGGGTTCGCTGACGAGTTTTAAACAGCAAGACGGGAGTTTGGCATTCCAACTCATGCTAATTGCGCAAGACGATAGGCAGTATGTTTACCGCTTTACCAACCTAGAAGAACCACTACAGCCTTTTTTGGTTAAGGACTTGCAGTTTAGTGTGGCTGAACAATTCAGCTATTTTTCTATTAGTGCAGCCTCTCCCTTCCACGACCTCATAACCCAAGCCATGTGGGGCGGTAACATTGATCAACTGCTGCTTTGGTCAAACTGGCTCCTGTTGGGCAACCTTCTTGCCGTGGTTATATGTTGGTTGCTTTTCCGCGGTGTCTCCCGGAACTATATGTTTGCGATGCTAATATTAACCTTGGTGTTTTCCTGGCCAATGTTGCTAACCCTAGTGCTTGTGTTGGGCTTACCTTCACAGCACAAATGCATTATGGCACCTGCCAGTTGAGTAAATTGAAAAAACCGAGTTAATCTTTACCCAAGGTGGAATGGCTACAATACAATATTTTTTCAGTTGCACCTTTAACGGCTCAGGCGGTAGATTATAGTTGATGTAAAGAAGCAATCATTCAGGTCACCTAGCAACAGCATGCGTAAGCTATTTTTTTTCCTAGTGTTAACCGCCGTATTCCCCAACCTAGTCCACGCCAACTTATCCCAATATGTACATGTCAGGGAAACCCTGTTTTGGGACAAGCTTTACACCGAAAAATACCACACCCTGTACTGCGCAGTGCACCATGAAGCGGGCAAGGAAGTGGACATTGCGCAAGTTTACCCCATTGATTGGATGGCAGCGGCGTTGAATTGCCCCGACGTAGAGGACTGTGATTTTGCCCGATACAAAGAGGCCACAGCAGATCTGCACAATTGGTGGCCGATGCAGCCAGGTTATAGTGATGTCAGGAAGCACTATTTATTCGTGGAAAAAACCGACCCAGAAGGCAAAAAGAATAACTGCAATATGATCATCTACCCACAAGGTATTGAGCCCCGCGAATGGGCTAAAGGCGAAATTGCCCGGTCTATGTTGCATATGATGTGGCGCTACCGGTTACCCCACTACGGCCAGATCCCACTTATGGTAAAGTGGGCGAAACGCTATCCCGCGTCCGCTGAAGAAAAGTGGCGCAATGATAAAATCAAACAGCTTCAGGGCATCGAAAACCGCTTTATCGCTGACCCCAGTTTTATCGATACTGCGTTTCCAGATCCGGCTTCATACTAAGCAGGGAAGTAATACCGATTCCATTAAGTATTTGCTCACCCAGCGCTGCCTCAGGGACTCAAGTTCAAGGCGCACGAATGAAGTAATACTGGCGGCTTTACTCCGGGCATCCTGCCCTTCGCCTTTCAGGCCGGCTTCGCCGTTTAATTTCTTTCCAGAAGAAATTATCGAACTTCGTGCAACGATGAAATTGTGTTCCTGAGGCGCGTCTTCGATGGGTTTGAAAAGGGTTTATACAGCGTTAAATGTTCTCGATTTAGACCCACTAGACCTTTGAACATTTGCCTTGTCTACCAAAAGCCGTTGGAACGGCTTAGAACCGCTTTAGCGGGCCTGCGAAGCAGGTGAGGTACAAGGATGTAGCGAATAAACCCTTTTCAATTCCCACTGGGTGAGCAAATACTTAATGGAATCGGTATAAAACAGATTAGGTTATTACCAGATATTCCAATAGCTAAACAAGGCTCGCGGCCCTGCCCATAATAGCTTTGGCTGTATAAAACATAGAAAGCCATTAAAACACGCCAAGACTTAGCAACATAGCGGTAACATCTGAGTTTTCTAGCACACCAGAAACAAACGCAAGCACCACTACAAATATCATGATTGACGATATCATGGCCATATTGGAACCATATATTTGCAGTACTTTTTGCCACATCCCCTTGGCGTTCTTGAAGCTGGTTTTTTGCCTTGTCCAGCTTTGTTTATAAAGGTGGTGAATGACGTAGGCTTTGACCATAGAACCATAGACCTGGTTAAAATAAAGCAAAATAGGCCACGAAACATCAAATTTGCCGCGGATTAAACTGAGCAGAAATGTCAGGGTGTAACGGGTTAGCATAATCCAAAAGAAAAACACAATGGTCATTTCAACACCGTGTTTGGCGGTACCCAAAATGGCCAATACCAAGCCCAACAATGCTGTCCAGATGCTGATAAGTTGATCCCGCAACACCCACCAGACATAGATGCCGGTGGTTTTCATAGGGATTTTCCGGGCGCGGGCATTGGTGCGCAACATATTGCCAAACCACCTACGCATCAGCACGGTGGCTCCCTTGAAAAAATTCCGGTTGGGAGGCTCTTCAACCGTATAAACCATTACGTTCTCATCGGGAACATACAGCATATCCCAGCCGCTTTTGATGACGTGGTACCAACTGGACTTATCATCCCCGGTTAAAAAGCGAAACCGCCCTAGACGCCAATGGTCTATGTAGTCAAATTCGACCCTGTCGATAAACTCCGGCTCGCATATAATACTGGCGCGAAACATGGACATGCGCCCCGTCAGTGTCATTACCCTGTTGCTGAGGGACAGTGAAGCCATATATTCATGGCGCTGGGCGAAACGCAGGCTATACCACTTGCGGTAAAGATCCACAGTGGCGTTGTCACCTTCCAAAATACATTCTTCGTTAGTGGTCAAAGCACCCAGGTTGGGGTTGAGTTTAAAAAAGCCAAAACAATGCCGTGTGCAACCCACCCGTAAGATGCTATCGCCATCAATAACCGACACCACCGCATTATCTTTGTCCACAGGAGTACAGGATACCGAACGGAATGCCGCAGCAAGGCCATCGCGCTTGCCGGTGCCAGCAATTCGGATAATTTTTAAGGTTACTCTTTCCGGTGGATTTAATGCGTGGAAGCACTGTTTCATTAGACGCATATCTGAGTGCTCAACCACAGAAGCAACAATAGTAGTAGGTACGCCGCAGTCTATGGCGTCCTTAATCATTGCCCGGTAAACCTGGGCAGTGATATAGGAGTCGACACGGAAACTGGTAACAATTAGAAATACGTGTTCAGGATGAAATTCATCGCCCGCTTGATCTACTTTCCAACGCAAATATGGAAATTTGAAATAGAGGAAAATCACAGCCCGCACAAAGTGTTGGAACGCCCACAAATAGCGCCAGACAGCAATGATGCCCATCAAAAAAATGAAGTTTTGAGCTTCTGTATCGAAGTATGTTTCCGGCAAAACCAATGCAAACGCCAACAACACAAGGATGTAAAACGCGTGGGAGAATGCGTACCTAACCATCGCATGCCTCCCCGGCTGATCCAGGCACTTTTGAACCTAGCCTGATCTTCTTTTGGCCATTGGCTTGAATGACTAGGTTGTCACATACCTCCTGTGGCCAGTTCATGATTTTTAAACCACCTTCTGCGTTATTGGCCAAATGGTTATCTTTAACTGAATTGTTCCTTGCGTGTAATTTTTCATCGCCACCAATCCTAATACCAGCCCCAGCACCATTAACCACAAGGTTTGCATAAACCTGGTTATTGGAGCCGCGAATATTGATCCCACCCGAATTTACTTGTTCTGGATATTCACAAATATTGGCGACAACTTGCACCCCCGTCGCCCGCTCTTTGATATCAATGCATTCGCCAATGCCACGAGAAATGGTATTACCTTGGATCAGGATATTCCTTGTTGTGTCATAACCGCCCAAAGACCACTGTTCTGGCGCAGTACCTATGTAGATCCCCTCCGAATTAGACTGCCCCCGCCCAAACCGGGTATCCCTCAGGCCGCATTGGCTAATGTGGTTATTTATAATCAGCGAATTGTGCACATGCCGCCTCACCCGCAAACATTCACCGTAGGCATTTTTTAATACCAGCCCTTCCAGTTCTACACCCACTATGGGGCTGTTATCCAATGAGCCTACTTCAACTAACTTGTCGCGGTAATCTTCGAGCTTTAACCCCTTGCCGTGTTTGCTGTCAATTGTAATGCCCGATACCCGGACATAGCTGTGGTTGATGCTTAGAACCCGGTGGTCCTGGCTCCCCCGGACGATGGCCTGCCTATTGCCGGTTATATGTATGTTTTGCTGCGGGGCACCTGGGCGCACAGTTGCTATGGCTTGGCTGTATATGCCTGGTAAGACATAAAGCCTATCCCCGGGTTGCATCTGTGACAGCGCAAATTGGAAAGTCGCAAAAGCGGTTTCAGGTGTCTTGCCATTGTTGTCATCCTTGCCCTGCACTGCCAAAAAATACCAATTGGCATGGCATTGCAGGGAGATAAGCAAAAAAATGGCAGCCACTATGCGCATTGCTACCACCCAATGCCGTGGTAGTTTGCATGGCTGGGCTCATTACTTATACGCACCAAATCCACTATCTTTTTGTCGTGGGGAACCTTGTCCAGTACCCCTTCAAAGTGGGAATGCTTGTTGCCTATAGTGATGACATCTGATTTCTCAATAACATAAGCCAAGTCTGTACACATGCATTCGGTTACGTAATCCAGTTGGTTGATCAAATTGGCACTAGATGCCCGCCCCACGATAGAAGAGCTTACATTTTCATCGTAAATTAGGACTTCATAGCCTTTATTCCTCAGGCGCTTAGCCAGCGTCACCATTGGGCTTTCCCTTATATCGTCCGTGTCCGCCTTAAACGAAATACCCAATATCCCGATACAACTGACACCCGGGCCTATGATCATGTCAATTGCGCGGTCAATGTGGGAATTATTAGAAGGGATAATCGAATTCATTAAGGGTAAATCGACATCCAAGCGGCGGCCCAACCCGGTCAAACCACGTACATCTTTGGGCAAGCACGAACCGCCAAAAGCAAAACCAGGACGCATGTAATAGGCTGAAAGATTAAGTTTTTTGTCTTCACAAAATACGTCCATAACATCTTGGCCATCGACGTCCAATTGCCGGCAAATACTGCCGACTTCATTGGTGAAGGCAACTTTTAGTGCATGCCAAGTGTTGTTGACATACTTGAGCATTTCAGCCACTTCCAACGCGGTTTTAAATAAAGGCGCGTCAATGCTGTCATAGATACCTGCGATCTCTGCAACCGCATTGCTGTCGCTTCCACCGACGACGGTTTCGGGTGGGTTCATAAAATCAAATATAGCCGAACCTTCACGTAAAAATTCTGGATTAGACACATAGTGGAACAACGCCTGTTCATCGTGCTCCAAAATCCTCTGCACAATAGGCTGCACAACTTTTTGCCCAGTACCAGGTGGCACAGTACTGCGCATAACAGTGATATGCGGCTGTTTTTTCTCCTTGATGTGCAAACACACGGTTTTGACCACTTCGCGGACGTAATCGAGGTTTACTTCGCCAAACTCAGTGGTGGGTGTCCCGACACAAATGAAAGATATATTGGTACTTGCAATGGCTTCCCCCATGTCAGTGGTGGCGCGGAGCCGCCCTAACTTCACTTGTTGTTCCAGTAACTCGGGTAAATCAGGTTCATGGATTGGCGAAATCCCCTTGTTAATAGCTTCCACCTTGGCTTTTTCCAGGTCGACACCAACAATATTATGACCCATGCTGGCCAAACAACTGGAGCTTACAGCTCCAACGTAGCCAAGCCCCAGGATACTTATATTGTATTTTTTATTTTGAGTTTGCATTTTACCCCCTCACAAATGCCTTAATCTTGTTTCGTATCTAAAAACAACCTAGCCAACAACTCTGTAGACTGTTGCCAAGCAATATCTACATTTTCCAACTGCGCTGTTTCATCCACCATTGTCATCAGCGCACCCAACGCTCCTTCGGTCTGCAACCTGGATGCGGACACTACCCAAGCCAAACCATCGGTTTGGTCTGGTGCTACGAATTCACCGTAGAACCTGCGCACGCCATATTGCAGCATCGCTTTGCCATGACCTTTTTGTGCTGCCTGGAAAAACAGCAATGTGCCTTGTGGGCTAGTCTTTTTAAGTAACTCTTCAATAAATGTGGCATGCACGTACAAGGCTTCGAGATACCCCATTTCAGCGGCAACCCCATACCAATGTACAGCTTCTTGGAACCAGTTTGACGAAACTTTAAAGCGCAAACTACGGTGCATTTCAGCCAGCATAAATGCGGCCTTGGCATTTTTTTCATTAACTAGTTTCAATAGTAAGTGTTTTGCTTTGGCGTAATTGGTTTCCCCGCCGCGGCCTTGGTATAGGAACTGGGCTACTTTTAGGTTGCCTAGCTCGTAACCTTCTTCTATGGCCTGATGGTAGTAGGCGAGTGCCACCTCGTCATCTTGCTCCCTTAGCACCCCAAACTCATGCAGCTTTCCTAGCCTGAAAGTGGCTGCGCCCACTTGTTTTTTGCTCAATTTAATATAGGTATCCAGGGCGTGGCGTTGATTCTGGTCAACCCCATTGCCATCCAACAATAAATCGGCAAATCGAATTTGGGCTGGCGGATAGCCTAGCTCTGCGGAAGTGCGGTAAAGCTCTACCAGCTGTGGCGTGATAGCGCCTTCGCCACTTTGCTGTTCAATCAAACGCGCTAATTTATAGGTCGCTTCGGCATCGCCTTTGGCCATATAGTCACGCAGTATTTCTTGGGCACGTTCAAAATCCTTTACTGCATCGGAACCGTTGGCATACAAATCAGCAAGCTTGAGTTTGGCCGGGTCATATTCAAGCGCCACTGCTTGTTCTAAATAGTCCCTCGCCATGATTTCGTCGTTTTCCGCCAGTTCACTTTCTTTGTATATAATCCCCAATAGATATGGCGCCTTGGGGTACTCAACCTCATCCAATGCGCTAATCTCCGCAAGTTCTTCGATGCCTTTACCCGGTTCAAACCACTGGGTTTCAGGATTGATAAATAACTCTGCCCGCTTCAACCGGGCAGGAACAAAGCCCGCATTGGCCGCTTGTTCTAACCAAGGCCAAGCCTGCTCGGGGTAGACGCTATCTTGATCGGCATCGTCGATTAACTTACTAATTTGAAAGGCCGCACTGGCTTCACCTTGCAGAGCGTATTTTTCGTAAATTGAGTAGGCGGTGGGTATATCTTTTTCAATGCCAAGTCCCTCTGCGAGAAGTTGGGCGATGCGCAGCTCTGCTCGCTCGAAGCCTTGTTCCAGCGACTGTTGGTAAAACCCGAGCGCGGTTTCATAATTGACGGGCCTGTGCTCACCGTCGCGGTAAATATCTCCCAACCTGGCAGTGGCATTGCCATTGCCTTCATCTGACAACTCGTGGTAGATGGCAATCGCTTTGTCCGGATCCGCTTCCACCCCCTCACCACGGCGGTAAATGTCTGCCAACCTAAGCTTGGAATCCGTAAAACCGGCCTGCACACTCAAATCATAGAGCTCGGCAGCTTCTTGAGGCAGCTGGTCGTGGCGCCTATCCAGCAAAAGAGCCAAACGATAACTTGCCAGTAATACTCCTCGATCCGACAATTCCCTTAATATAGTTTCCGCTAGGTCAAGCATGGCTTCAGCATCTAATTCAGCGCCATCCGGTTGCAAGATCCCCTGCTCTGCAGGTGCTTCAGTTTCGAGGCTTCCTGATAGTTGGGGTTGGCCTATTCCTGCCCGCTGCTCCAAGAGCCTCGCATAAGGGATACCAGCCCTTTGCAACCCATTTGCCCACGCGATTTCCAGGCACTGCTGGGCTTTCAATAAGTCTTGTCCAATTAAGATCCCATCGCGATAGAGTTTGCCAAGCTTTTCAGCTGCGGGGGCATGCACTATAGGCTCTTGTTGCTGCCCAGTATCCCTAGTGCCTTGGGTTCCCCATGCTTCAGCTTCACTTGCAACAGGTTCAGGAAAAGCGAGTTCGGTATAAATCGCAACGGCACCGGCGATATCTTGTTCTATCCATTCCCCCTCCAACAAAAGGTTGGCAAGCGCATAGCTCGCCCCTGGTACATTTTGCGCCGCCGCTTCCTGCACCAACAAGGCTGCACGGCGTTTGTCATCGTCATTATCACTGAACTCAAGCAAGGCTTTGGCCAAGGGGAATGTGGCGCTTCCGCGCCCTGACTGGTAGGCCCTTTCATAGTATTCCATCGCCAGCCATTTCTGGTCTTCACCTAACTGGCCAGAGGCATAAAGTTTTGCCAATTCATAATCAGCCTGCTCGAAACCTTTATCACTTAGCGTTTCAAATTGTTCTAGGGCATCTTCAAAGTTGCTCTCGCGCACATCCAACCTGGCTTGGCTAAAATCGGCACAGGCATTCAGTAGCAACAACGCAGGGATCGCTAATGTGACGATCTTTAATCGAATCATTGCCATTTCCTCCTTACCACCTCGTCTGTAGCAGCAGTTGAATGCGGTAGGCTGTTGTTTCATCAGCTACCAAATGGAATGCGTCACCCGCCCAGAACACTGTGGCAATAAACTCTATCTCGGTATCAGGTGATAGCTGGCCTCCTAACATCAATTCCAGGCTGCGGCCAATGTGGGTATTGATGCCGTTGGGTATAAAGGCCAGGCGAGACTGGAATTGGTTCCTGGATGCCCTATCTTGCCAATACTGGTTAAAGCTCAATTCCCACCAAAGATCCGGTTCCCAGGCGTAGCCTGCGTGCAATCCAAAGACTTTTAAGTTTTCCAGTTGCGGTGCCAGTAGCTCGCCGTAGTAACGACGCTTTCTCTTGCCAAAAAGAGTTTTGCGGTTGCTCGCCACAACCGGCTGGACATAGCTATCGTCTTGATCTGCCCTGGGTACTGCAGCATCGGCGAAAGCAGCAGTTACACCCAAACCAAAGCGTTTATTGTCGAACCGGGCTACTACACCAAATTGGATTGCCAACCCCATGTTGACATCCTGCTCTGTAGGTAATTGCACCCTGCCGTTACTAAGTTGCAAAACGTTTTTATTGCCATTGACCAGCGCGGCATCCAGCCAGTATTCATATTCATTGTCTTCGGATGCGTTTAGGCCATAGGCTGATGCTTTCAACCAAAGCAGTTTGGAATCGCGGGTCAAGGCATTGTTGTTGCTAATATTGCCGTTGGGAATAGGCCGTGGGTTGTCAAAGTTTTCCAACAAGACATCTAATTGCAAGTAGTGATCTTTGTGCCACTGGTATTGGCCATTGGCGAAGTAAAAGGTGCTGCCGCTTGATTCAAGCTTTTGGTCTGTGTCCAAACTCTCTAGGCCTGCCCCCAATAAACCGTCCCACAACCAGGTGGCATAGCCGAATTTCATATCTAGAAGCGTCGAGTCATAGCTTAGTTCAATGGCATCCATGTCATCGTCAAACATCCATCCGTGGCGGGAGCTGATACGCTTCCGTCCCAATTCCAGCGACCAATGCGGCGACCCAAAGATGTATTCCCCTAATAGGCGCAAACGCTTAACATCGACAAAGCCACCCTGCTCTTGTAAGCCATCAGTATACAAATGCCGGAACTGGTAGCTTGCGCGAATGTTGCCATCCAATACCCAGTCTTCGAAAATAGGTTTATTGAAAGATACGCCTGCGTAGAGCCGGGTTTCATCTACCTCAAAATCCCGGCCACCTACCCCGGTGAGGTCATCAAAATAATAACTTCTAGCGCCAACGTAGGGCTGGTATTGCAAAGCGGGCAAATCCTGCGTGTCCTGTTCAGTGCCCTCCTCCTCATTTTCCGATTCAGCTATTTTCTCTTCCCCACTGCCATCTGTCTCCGCAATGTCATTTTGTTTTTTTGCAGCACCTTGCTCTGCTGCTTCCGGTTCTGGTTCAACTTCAGCCTGCGCTTGTCGTTGTACTGCGATTTCCTGCAATGCGGCCTGGGCTTCAGCTTCTTGCTCTTGTATCGTCTCTGTTAACTGCTGCAGAAACAGTTGTTGTTCTTCTGTTATTTCTGGCTCGTCAGCTTCGGTACCAGTGGTACCTGACTCAGTTGCCGGATCACTGGAAACTGTTGCTGTCGACTCCTGGTTGCTCGGATTAAGTTCGAAAACCGGCGGCGGGCTTGTTGGAATGGCTCCACTGGGGCTTGTCTGCTGCGCAATTTGCTCCAACATCTCGGAACCCTGTTCGGTAAGCCCAGATACCGTACTTTCAATACCAGCGGTAACCTCTTCGAGATCCTGAAGTACTCCGGATTTATCCTCGCTCCCAACTATCCGATCCCAGTACCACCATCCGGCTCCGATAAGCAATAACGCCAATACAATGCTGAGTGCAACCGCTGCCCGACTCATCTTTGTCCCTCGCTGATCAATGCCAGCATCTCACTGTCAGTAAGCTTTGCCTCTGCTAGTCTTTGTTGGTTAAAGCGAACTGCAAATTGCGCCAATTGCTCTGAGGAAGCACTCAGGTAATCATCAAGGTAGGACTGGGCTTGTTGTTGGGCGATGCGCGCCCGGTTTTGCTTGCGGTCGTATTGGCGCTTTTCTTCCCAGGTCATTTCTTCATAGGGCTTTTCAATGGTGGCCTGCTCTTGCTCCCGTTGGTTTAATTGGTTTACTGTGTTTAAAAAATTATAAAATTGCCCTTCCCTATAAACGCTGCCATTTTGACTGACATTAGCGATATGTGCCTTTAAAACCTGGGCGTTTGGGACTTGTAATAAGAATCCATTTTTCTCTAGCTGTTGCATCACCCATTCCGATGGATCTTGTATTTCGCATTCAAATACCACAACTGCACAGTCGAACAGCATTCCCCGTTGCAACCGGTTGATGGTTCTCAGCAATAAACTGTCTAGATCAGTATTGGCAGCAAAAATAGAGCCCGCCAATAAATTTAACTCAACTGCCGCTTTGCCATTCCCTAGTACGGCCGCTGCTGCCAGCATTAATAAAGATTCGGTGTGCAGCCCTTCTTTACCGCTGGTTATCCATTGTAAATGTGCCAATTGTTGCAGTGCGCGCGTATCGCCGCTCAAAACCCCATCGCCCAAGCGCTTTTGTGCCTCGGCACCACTGCGCAAGGGCGCCTGCTTAACCTGCCTTATCGCGAGTTTAGCTAATTCTCGTTGTGCAGCTACTACACCTTCATCCGCTAATTTCTGTAACAGTTCTATTTTTTTGGCATCAGCCTGGGCACCGCTGGGTTCGGCGTGCAATGAACAACTGTTCAGGAGGAAACCAAATACGGACACTTTTAGCAAAAGCCTTAACACTGTCCATCCCCCAGGGTGCAAAGGGTAAATCCCTCAGGATTGTTATTTTGCAGCAGAATATCCGCGCCAAAAGCAGCCAGGTCGCCTTTAAATTTTGGTCCTCCGATAGAATCGAAATGGTTGTTTTTAATCGTTAGTGACAAGGCGCCTTTTGCCGAAATAGCCGCGTCAAAGTTTTCCTCTATTTGGTTGTCCAACATAGACACACGCCCAAGCATGACCGTTTGCCCTGCTGTGGCATTGGCAGTTGGGCTGTGCTCAAATTCAAACTGGAACCCATAGTTGCCATTGTTGGCAGAATGGTTTTGCACCACTTCTGAAAATGCACTATCCCGAACTTGGATGCCACTGGCGACATTACCAAGGATTAGGTTATTGTTTATTGCCAAGGTCTCACTTGATTTTGCGTAGATACCGCTACCTTGGTTTGATATCAATAAGTTATCTGCAAGCCTGGATGTACCATTTACATTAAAAAGGCTAATGCCATCACCAGCACTCGCCACTACCAAGTTACCGGTAATTTGGGGATCACTGGCAGAAGACAGGTAAAAGCCATCGCCTAATACAGATTGTTTAAGCAGGTTATTGGCAAATAGCACTGGCTCGCTAATGTTCTTTAAATTGACGTGTCCGGTGTGGTTATGTTGGAAATCAGAGGATGTAATCGCAACCGACTTGGCATCTTCTACTACAAGGCCACCATATACATGGTGCACGCTACTGCCTACAATAACCAACTGAGGTTGGCCGCTTGGTTGGTAAAAACGCTCAATGCTCAGGACATCTATATCTGGTTTTTCCTGTGCAGATAGGAAAACCAATCCCAGGCCAAAGTTAAATCCCGGCTGCCCCAAGTTTGAAAGCGTCGAATTTACCAAAAAAGACTTGCTGTTGCCGTAGCTAAAAATGAATGGTCGTTCCTGCCATGGCACAGTGTGGGTCGCAGACCTGAGTAATGCAGGCTGCCCTTGGTCGCTGTCCCAGCCAAGTATGCTTGATCCAAACACATACAAATTGCCCAAGTTATATATAAATGCAGGTCGGTTGGACCGGATCCTGAGTACCACACCATCCAGGGTCAAAGACGCGCCTGGCCAAATGAAAATAGGTGCGCCAAGTAAAAAAGTACTTTCGCCTTGTTGTTCTACCAAGCCTTGCTGCAACAATCCTGGCCAAATTTGCTGCCAATCGTAGTCGCCAGCCAATAAATAGATCCCAGGATCAAGTAACTCTTCAGCAACCACGCCATCAGCCCCTGCTTGCCTAGCCAATGCCCTAAATATGATTTTTTTGTCCAATGTGTAATCACTAGTAAAGGACTGGATTATGGGTTGCTTGCTAGTAAACTGCGCAGGCATTAGCGCACGCAGTAGCTGGGGGTCAGCCTGCTCGAAGGATTGCTGGCCTAGCGCCTGAAAACACGCAAAGATGGCAAGTAGTAAACCAATTGTCCGTATGGCAACTGGCAGGGGCACTAGCGGTTTCCTTTCAAAGTACTTATTGATACATAGGCTACTGAGTCCAAATATTGGACGCCTAGCCTACTAGCTAGCGATATTATAACGGTTGCAGTCTCACCGATTTGTTGGTCTGCATTGGCATAAAGCAGGGCTTTGCTAGCGTCTTTGCGGGTATTGGCAACTACCCGCTCAACCTTGCCTTGAATAATTTCCCCGGTAGTCAAGATCACTTCTACCTCATGGGATACCCGGACTTTTTTCACGTCCTCAAATGGGATTTGCGCCTCTACAAACATACGTTCACCCGCAGGCATAACGCTATAAACAGGTTCGCCTTGGCCTATGAACAAGCCATCGCCAACGAACCTTTCAACCACAATACAATCACAGGGTGACTCAACGCTGGAAGCCCCACCAGACACCAGTTTCACAATGCCCATCAAGTCGCCTTTTTGCACTGGCTGGTTGGGATTGTCTACTGCGTCTTGGAAAAAGCCATCCTCCGGTGAGCGCAATATAGTAGAGTTGGCGGTCACTTTCGCCGACAAACTATTAACCACAAACATGCGTTCATAGGCAGTGGAGAGCACAAACATCGAAAGCAAAAAAATGATGGAGCCAAAAAGGGCGTAACCTAAAAACCGCTTGAAATGGAATATACATTTCTGCAAAAAAGTGCGCTCTGGCTCCATACGCTGGCTGAAATCTTTGTTGATTGTGCTCTCACGCGAAACCACATTTAGCACGTCGTTGACCTCGATAACTTCACCCGCCAAAAACGCATTGATTATCTGGTGGAATATCGACAGGTGTTCAGTTGACAAGTTGTTAAACCGGCAAGCTGCGGTGCCATCAGGTAGTGTTCGTAGCTTTTCTATATCCAATTTGACGGAAAAGCGAAACGAATCAAAATTAAAGGTCAAATGGGCATTGAACATGGTTTTGTCTTTAACCGAGTCGGGGAAGTTTGAAATAGACAACCCGGCGACGGACCATTCAGCTACGCGATACACCTTATTGTTGTAGATTAAAAGCGCGGGAATACGATATCGCGCATGTTGCCGATAGTGTTCTGCTTCGTGTTTTACCTGAACGTTCACACCCGCCCCATTTAATTATGAAATGAATTTTTACTTATTCTTATATATCTAATTTTCGGCATATACAGCATTAGACTTTAGGGTAATTTTCACCTATCCGGTTAAAATTGGTGCAACATGAAAAATAACTATGCACAGCCATACTGCATATTTAGCAAAGAAATAATTATAAGCAAGTTGCAAAAAGCCGTTTTTTGACTCATATCAAAAGTGGCTAAGACACTGATCTTTATGGCAATTGGTTAGCGGTTCCAAGCGGGTGTTATACTTACCGACTGGTTAGGAACCCCTGGTCAGCTAATAACATCGAGGTGGAATAAGTGCATTTGGATACTGGTTTAGGCAAGGTATAGTAAATTAGTAGTAAATCAGTTTTTAGTAGACTCTAAAGGTAATAAACTCAAAAATATAGAGAATTTATTTAACCTGAAAAACATTGTGCGGTAATACATTTACCCTAATGTAAAATCACTTCAACTGTTAAATTGCAATGTCGTATGTTTAGTAAATTGTCATTTGCACAGGTAACAAAAATCTTTTAGGAACAATGATTAGAAATGACGCAAAAATCTAATTTGCTATTGGGTTACCTTATGGCACTGACCGTAGTTTGTATCTGGAGCGGTTTCATAGTGATATCGCGCTATGGCACAACCAACGAGCTGCTAGGTTATGACCTTATTGCCCTGCGCTATGGTGTGGCGACATTGCTGGCTATTCCTTTATGGCTGATTTTCAGCCGACAACACAATATATTTTCACCTCGGTATGTGCTGCTGGCATTATTCGGCGGGGTCATTTACGCTTTTTGTGCTTTTTCCGCATTTGGACTGGCACCGGCCAGCCACGCCGCGGTGTTCTTACCCGGCTTTATGCCAGTCGCCATCACCCTGTGCCTCTGGCTGTTGCTTGGACACAAAATCAATGCAAAAGGCTTATTCTCACTTGCCGTTATTTCGGCCGGCGTAGCCTTGCTAGCGGCAAACACCCTAACTGTTGACGTTACAACACTGCGGGGGGATTTATTGTTTATGGCTGCAGCCACGAGCTGGGGCGTTTTTAATGCCTTACTGAGAAAATGGCATCCAGATCCTATTGCCACTATGGCGGCAGTTTCCTTTTATACCTGTATTTTATATTTGCCTATCTACTTGTTCTTGTTGCCCAAACAATTGCCAACAGCCCCATTCGACGAAATAGCGTTACAGGCGATTTACCAGGGAATAGTTGCCGCAGTCCTGCAGTTAATACTCTATGTAAAAGCTGCAAAAGCAATTGGTGCAGCAAATATGGCGGTCACCATGGCCTTTGTGCCCGTGCTCGCGTCACTTTTGGCAATACCGGCTCTAGATGAGCAAATCAACTGGATAATTGGTTTTAGCCTGTTCTGCGTCACTGCAGGTGCCATCTACGGCAACGTGCACGGCAACAAAAAGGGTATAAATAAAAGTGACCTTGGTGAAGTGTTGCAGGAGTAGCATCTTATCAAAATCACAACAAGGCGTTCCCCTGTTAATTGAGTAGATCGCAAAATACTTACTAAGTTTGATGTTGTGCAAAGATGCGAAGGAGTTGAACCAACTTTTCGACACTTTAGCCGACTGGAATAACTACCTAGAACTCGAATGTCCTGATGTCTACAAAGGCGATGATTTAACGCCGATGCCCTAATCAATCTAATCCACTTACAAGCCTCATCCAAATGAAGCGCAGCTATTTCCCAAAGGAAAGGCTGCGTTTTTTATATTGACATCAACGCCGTTGCCACCGAATACCTATGCCTAAATACCCTAAAACCAAGTTGATACAGTTGCGTGTCACCGAGCTGGATTACGAGCGCTTGGTGGATGCAGCGGGTGATATGACACTGTCTGCCTATTTGCGCCCATCACAACCATGTAGCGCAAGTTCATCCCAACGCACTTTTGCTCGACTCTGTCCATAATGCCCACCCTTGCAATTCATATTTGTATTTTACGGGACATTCTTTAAGTAACTATTAATGACATAGTTCCTTACAGCCCCGAATTTGGTGGGATAAAGTAGTATAAGGTGGTAAATATCTTTGAAAGGAGATGGTGATATGCCTATGGTGAAAAAAAGTATTACAGTGACCGACCAGCAGGACAAATGGCTGCAAAGCCAGATGGCAACGGGCAATTACGGCACTGACAGCGAAATTATTCGTGAAGCGCTGCGTGAGAAGCAAATGCGGATGGCAGAAGTCGAGGCTATTCGTGCGAAGCTTATCGCTGCCGAACAAAGCGGGTTTTCCGAGAAAACACCTGACCAGATGCTAGCAGGCTTTAAGGATAAAGCGCGACAAGATGGGAAGTAATAGGTTGAGAGTGATGACCCATTGTGGATGGGATGGAATAATTAACAGAGTAAGATGATTACCGATCCCCCGTTAATTGAGTAGATCCCGTTAATTGAGTAGATCCGTAATTAATCAGGGTATATTGATGTCTGGAGGTTCAAGTGATGGTGGGTCGTGCTGGATTCGAACCAGCGACCAATTGATTAAAAGTCAACTGCTCTACCAGCTGAGCTAACGACCCATCAAATTAGAAGTGCTTAAGAAAAGTGGTGGGTCGTGCTGGATTACAAAATACGTCCTGTATTTTGCCCTTCGGGCCGCGCTAAAGCGCGTTCAAAAATGCTCCCGGCATTTTTGTCGAACCAGCCTGGTTCGATCCGGCTACGTGTCCTTTCACCTAACACTCTTCATATTCCTTGAAAAGTGGTGGGTCGTGCTGGATTCGAACCAGCGACCAATTGATTAAAAGTCAACTGCTCTACCAGCTGAGCTAACGACCCATCTTTTCTTTTTGACTATCGGGTTTCCCCTTTAGTCTGCCGCCTGCTGCGACGGCGGCTTATAATACTCAAATCTTGGTAGCGTGCAAGCGGAATTTAGAGAAATATGTAAGATTTATGATCGATTGCTGCATTTATCTCCAACGCAGGCGAGTAAATCACCGAACGGTTTAAATTTCGCGCTGTTTTTTCACCTAGTTTTTATTTAAGTTTCGAAGCCTACTTTCGGCCAAACGCTTTTCTGAAGCATTGGGATATTCGGCAATCACCTGTTCAAACAACTGGGTCGCCCTCGCTATATTCGACTTTTTCTCCGCAATCACACCCAATTTCAACAACGAATCTGCGCGTTTGCTGGAATCTGGGTAAAACCTAACAACCCGGTCAAAATGCTGCTCTGCCGCCGCCCAGTCCCGCTTATTAAACAATAATTGTCCCAACCAATAGTGGGCGTTGGAAGTAAAGTTGGATTGAGGGTAATCTTGCAAAAACTGCTCAAACGCGGGGATCGCGTCGTCGTAGCGCTTGTCTTTCAAGATAAGGTTTACCGCAGTATCGTAAGCCTCCCGCTCGCTAATGCCCTCATCAACCGGTGCAGGTTCTGGTAGTTGCACAGGCGTGGGTTGCGCCATAACGGCTTCCATGCGCCTGTCAATTTCCAAATACAGTTCCCGCTGTCTTTGTAAAATCTGTTCAAGCTTGTGGGTATGCAGTTCGACGGCCCCGCGCAGTTCATTCACTTCCAGTTGCATTTCATCCAACTGGGTTTGAATATTCTGCTGCGCATTCATGCGGGCGTTGATGGTGCGTTCTAGGGTAGCAACCCGTTGGTCTAGGCTGCCCCTGGAAAGGTTTTCAACAGGAGCCTGTGCCGCAGGCATTAGCAGCCAGCAAGCCCCCTATTAGAAGTAGTGGTTTTCTCATCTATCTTTATTGATAAACCAATACAGCGCGACGGTTTTGCCTGAAAGAAGCTTCAGTATCACCCATGGCTACTGGTTTTTCTTCACCGTAAGAAACAACGGAGATTTGCGAGCGGCTAACACCGGCATTTTGCAAGAAGGTCTCGATCGACTTGGCACGGCGCTCACCCAAGGCAATGTTGTATTCAGGTGTGCCACGCTTGTCACAGTGGCCTTCAATTACAACGCGCTCGTTGGGATTTTGTACTAGGAACTGGGCGTGCTCATTAAGCATGGCGAAAAAACTTGAATCGATATTTGAACGGTCAAAGTCAAACAAGATGGTTTGGTTTTCCATCAATTCTTGTTTTTTCTCTTGTTTAATTTCTTCAGGAGACTTTACTGGCTCAACAGAACCAACTACTACACCGCTGGAAGTCGTGTCGGTAGAAGAAGAGGTAGTTTCAGTTGTTTGGGCATTGGTGTCTGCCTGGCTTGCTTGTTGGCTGCCAGTGTTGCTCGAACAGGCCATCAAAGTGACAACAGGTAGAGCGATGAACACCCCTTTCATTATTTTATTAAGTTGCATCCTCTTAATCCTTATTTTTTACAAATCGATTTGTGAATAAACTACTACAACAGAAAGGGAGACCAGCTCGGAGATTTCACCTCACCTTCTGCCGCAGGTAACCTTGCTTTGAAGCGACCATCTAGGGACACCAGGGACAGCACCTGCTGGCCTTGGTAGAGTCGACTGTAGATAATCATCGCTCCATTCGGCGCAATGCTCGGTGACTCATCCAAATAAGTTTTGGTTAGTACCTGCATTGTGCTCGTTTTAAAATCTTGCCGGGCGATATGGTAATTACCACGGGTGCGGTTCACCATGACCATTTCTTGGCCATCTGGTGTAATCGTTGCCCCTAGGTTCATTTCGCCGTCAAAAGTTAAGCGCCTAACTTTACCAGTTGCTAAATTTACGCGATAAATCTGTGGTTTACCACCCCGTTCTGAGGTAAATACAATGCTTTTTCCGTCGGGCGCCCAACTGGGTTCAGTATCAATGTTCTTATTGCGGGTTAGGCGTTTGGTTTGCCGTGTAGCCAAATCCAACACATAGATTTCAGCATTGCCATCTTTAGACAGCACCATCGCCAGTTGCTTGCCGTCAGGAGAAAACACGGGTGCACTATTGATACCAGGGAAGTTGGTGAGTTGAGTACGGCTTTTAGTGTAGATATCCTGCATAAAGATTTGGGAGCGGCCGTTTTCAAAACTGACATAGGCGATTTTATTGCCATCGGGCGACCAAGTGGGCGACATCAATGGCTCAGTAGAGCGCAACAACACGGATTCATTTTCACCGTCATAATCGGCAACAATCAGTTGGTAGGGTACATCGTACACCGTCCGATCCTTTACTGTAATGTAGGCGATACGTGTACGGAAGGCACCTTTTATGCCGGTTAAGCGTTCAAATACAATATCGCTAATGTAATGGGCATGGCGGCGGAACCGGTTGCCATCCACCACGATTTGGCGGGTATCTAAAACGTGGTCATTGGCATCCACGAGTTGACCGCCACTTAAGACTCGGGAATTGCCACCGGTGATCTGGCCACGCACAACATCAATTAGCTCAAAGGTAACCAAATAGCGATCGTTCGAATAGGGCTCTACGCTGCCCACCAAGATAACTTCAGCGCCGGCAGAAGCCCAGGCAGTGTAATCAACTTCATCGTCAGTACTGGGCAGCTGTGGCATTTCGCTTTGATCCAGCGGGTTAAACATACCGCTGCGCATTAAATCCGCCGATACCACATCCGCCAAGGTACCCGGCATCTGCCCCGCTCCTTTCCACTTAAAGGGCACAATACCCACCGGACGGGCAGAATCAATGCCCTCGGTGATCACGATTTCCAGAGCGGCATTGGCACCACTGGCAAAGACCACAGTCAACAATAACAAGGCTTGTTTAAACCATTTCGTCATTATCAATCTCTTCTCAAAGTTAAATTAATTTCTTTCATTTCCTGATAAACGTCTGGATCTGAAGACACGGGCAATGTGTCGGATCTCAGTACCGCTGCTTGGGCAGAACGACATACGTTATCATCGCCCCCTAGAACCTTTACTTGGGTAACGAGGCCATTCGATGCCAATCGAATATTCAGCCGACACGATTTACCCTTCATTGAATCGTCTACGATCCAATTGCGTTTAATGGTGTTTTCAATCAGCGCTTGGTATTTACCCACTTCCGATAATACCTGCTGGCGCCTTACTTTATTTCGGGCGGCTTGTTCTTTTTGCAACTTTTCTTGTAACAACCTTTCTTGTTCAGCCCGTTCTTCACGTTCTTTGCGTTTCCTTTCTTCTTCCTTGCGTTTGCGTTCGGCTTCCTTCAAGGCTTTTTCTTCCGCTTCGCGTTTCTTCCTAGCTTCTTCGGCTTTTTTCTCTGCCGCCCTGCGTTCGCGCTCTTTCTTTTGGCGCTCCAGCTCCAAGCGTTGTGCGCGTTCTTTCTCTTGTTGTTGTTTTTTGCGCGCGTCTGCAGCCGCTTGTTCAGCCCGGCGCGCTTCTTGCTCCTTTTCGCGTTTAGATTTCTCTAAATTTTTAATCCTATCTTCTTCTTGCTTGCGCCTGCGCTCAGCTTCAGCCGCTCGTCGTTCCATGTCACGGATGCGCTTTTCTTCCGCTTGTTGTTGCTCCCGGTTGCGCTGCTCAATTTGCTGCATTTGTTTATTGAGCTCTTCCTGGTCAATAGTGACGGCCTCTATGGTAGGCATCGGCGTACTTTGCGGTTTAACCGGTTCAGCGGGGAAAAAATGGAAACTGGTCGCTAGCAACGCCGCAAGCCCAACGTGCAGTAAGGAGGATTTTGCTATAGCGGCAGTTAGGGTATTCATTAGCTTTCAGGCGCGTCCGTCATCAAACCAACTGAAGGCACGCCAGCACGTTGCAGCAGCACCATTAACTGCACCACATTGTTATAGGGAACATCGCCATCCCCTTTAACAATGACAGGGGTATTTGGCTCCACCTGTAGTTGCGCGGCAACCAAGGTGGCCAAATCTACAGCATCTAACGGCGTTTCTTGGGCATCCCCAACATTCAAATAATACTGGCCAGCTGCATCTACGGAAGCTATCAGCGGTGGCTTAGTGTCTTCTTGCAATGGTTCCGCCGAGGCTTTTGGCAAGTCCACTTTTACCCCTTGGGTCACCAGGGGTGCGGTTACCATAAATATAATCAGCAGTACCAACATAACATCTATGTAGGGTACTACGTTGATTTCCGCGACTGGGCGGCGCCTTTTTCTTACATAGCTAGCCATAAGGATTAATCATTCGCGGTTGCTTTTTGGTTTGCCAGTGCTTGGCGGTGCAGGATACTGGAAAATTCTTCCATAAAATTGGCGTAGCTGTTTTCCAGCTTTTCAACCTGGTGACTAAACCGGTTATAGGCGATAACGGCAGGAATAGCGGCAAACAAGCCCATCGCCGTAGCAATCAAGGCCTCGGCAATACCGGGTGCCACCATAGCCAAGGTTGCTTGTTGCACTTCGCCTAATGCGATAAAGGCGTTCATGATCCCCCATACCGTACCAAACAAACCAATATAAGGACTAATAGAACCCGCCGTTGCCAGGAACGGCAAATGGTTTTCAAGGCTATCAACTTCCCGTGACAAGGCAACCCGCATAGCACGATGGGAACCTTCAGTAATAGCATCAGGCAAACTCGATGCATTTTTACTCAGCCGGACAAACTCTTTAAAACCAGCGCAAAATACATTGCCCATGCCAGGTATTGATTGTCTGGCTTTCAATTCCTGGTATAAGCGGTTTAGGTCCGCACCAGACCAGAACCTGTCTTCAAACTTTTTAACTTCGTCGTTGGCATCTTTTAACGCTTTGTTGCGCTGGAAGATAAACGCCCAAGAAATAACGGATATTGCAAGTAGTGACAGCATGACCAGCTGCACTAGCAAGCTAGCCTGCATAATCAGGCCAAAAAATGACATCTCAGATGACACGAGAAAATTCCCCTAAAATATTCTTTGGTATTGCCTTGGGTTTCATAGTAGTTATATCAATACAGGCAACTTTTATTAGCGCTTGCACTAGTGGCTGCTGCGAAGCATTTAATACTGTTTGTTTGAATACCAAACTAGCGCGTTTCAATTCTACAACCTGGCTGGAAATACTCAACATCTCGTTAAACCTTGCCGCCATGAAGTATTCCATTTGCACTGATTTGACGACAAAAGCGGTAGAATGTTCCATTAAAATATCTTGTTCAAAGCCTAAATCACGAAGCCACTCGGTCCGAGCTCGCTCCATAAACTTCAAATAGGCACTGTGATAGACTATCCCACCCGCATCAGTGTCTTCATAATAAACACGAACAGGCCAGGTAAAAGTATTAATAGGTTTCAAAACATGTACTTTACGTAACAAAACATTATGGCCAATAGTAACACAGCAAAAACGACAGATAAGCCTTGCCTAGGTCACTTTTTCCCTGACAATTACGACGCTACAGGCAAAAACTACACAAAACCAAAAAAAGCACTTAAAAACATACTTTTTTTAAGTTATTTCATTAAGTTATAGCTAGGCCACAAAAAGCCAAGTACAAAATACTTCTTTGCCTGCCCTAAAACCACGCAACTTTTAACTAACTCAAACATTTTTCACTTAAAAACATCATTCATGAATTACTAACATTTATTGCAAGACTTATATTTATTGCAGTTACTTTATCACCAACTTATTTTTTTATTATATTTCATACAGTTACATAATTACTGATGTTTTAATATACACACAAAACAAATTCACAGACCTCTTCGGATTAGTTTTTCTAATCTTTAAACAAAATATTTCTCAATTGAAGCATGCGTGTCCTTAGGTATAATACACGCATGTTTCGATGATGAACGTTCGATAGCAGAGCAGCATCTGATTTTGTTTATCTCCGACAGTCGGACATGTTCCTTGGATTTATTTTCCTTCAACACTTGTTGTTTTTGCCCGCTTCTTGCGGGCTTTTTTTTGCCTGCAACAAACGCAGCTAGTAGCTGGTGTACCAATAAGGGACTGGCAAAAAGCAAAAGCAAGGACGGCATATGCCATTGCAGGTAGAGAAGTTTAGGTTGAGT
Source organism: Alteromonadaceae bacterium (assembly GCA_965279005.1). GTDB lineage: Bacteria > Pseudomonadota > Gammaproteobacteria > Enterobacterales > Alteromonadaceae > Planctobacterium. The sequence continues at coordinate 69,220 of CBDIHK010000002.1, forward strand.
AAAATCGACCCAACCTGGATAGAAGGTAACTAAACATTCGCAATCGATTGTCAGCTGATGCTTGCGTCAAGCTTCAAAGGGAAAGCTATTCGACAACAAAGCCAAAATGCTGATAGGCGCGCTGGGTGGCTACCCGCCCCCTTGGCGTGCGTTGCAAAAAGCCCTGCTGGATCAGGAAAGGCTCTATCACATCTTCAATAGTATCTTTCTCCTCCCCAATCGCAGCGGCCAAGTTATCCAAGCCAACCGGACCGCCAGAAAACTTATCCAAAATAGCATTCAATAACTTGCGATCCATAAAATCAAAGCCTTCCTGGTCAACATCCAGCATATCCAGGGCTTTATGGGCAACAGCTTCATTTACCAAGCCGTTGGTTTTAACATCAGCATAGTCCCGGACCCGGCGCAGTAAACGGTTGGCTATACGGGGGGTACCGCGGGAGCGACGCGCGATCTCCTGGGCGCCTGCTTCGTCCATGTTCATCTTCAGATGGCGGGCTGATCGAGAAACGATACTAGTTAATTCGGCCACCTTATAAAACTCTAGCCGCTGCACTATACCAAAGCGATCCCTAAGTGGTGAGGTCAACGAACCAGCCCTGGTAGTGGCACCAATTAGGGTAAAAGCAGGCAAGTCCAATTTAATAGAACGGGCAGCAGGCCCTTCACCAATCATAATATCCAATTGGTAGTCTTCCATGGCTGGGTAAAGTACCTCTTCGACCACTGGGCTTAAACGA
>CBDIHK010000003.1:0-43541 GCA_965279005.1 Alteromonadaceae bacterium
ACTTCCCGTTACTTGTAGTAACCCTAAATCTTGCAACAAACCTTTATGGATCAAAGACAACCGGGGCTATCAAACTGACTATATCTACCACCACGCATCAGGCAATGTGGCAACCGTTACCTTGCCGGCCGATGGACGGGGGATACGAGCCAAAACGCGATACACCTATGGGCAGAGATATGCTTGGTACAAAAATAGTGCAGGTAACCTGGTTCGTGCTGCGACACCAATTTGGCTATTACTGACAGAAAAAAGCTGCCTAACAGGAGGCACCAACAGCAGCAATTCGGGCTGTTTGCTGGCTGGCGACGAAATTGTCAAAACCTACCACTATGGCACAGACAACGGCACGAAGGCCAACAACCTTTGGCTTACAGGTGTCACTGTCACCGCAAACAATGAGTCGCGCAACTAAAAGGACAGCCATCATAACTGTCCTTTGGTACAGTTTTTTTATGCTGGGTTTTGCGGCAAGATAGCGTTTAAGTTAATCAAGTTCAGGAAGAACCCTAATGCCAAAGGCTAGGAAGGCGCAGGTATGCGTCGATGATACCCCTTATTACCATTGTGTGTCCCGCTGCGTCAGGCGGGCATTTTTATGTGGCGAGGACAAGCTGACGGGCAATAGCTTCGAACATCGCCGCCAGTGGGTGGAAGACCGTATCCATTTCCTTGGAGATGTCTTTGCCATTGAAGTGTGTGCTTACGCGGTGATGAGCAACCATTCCCACCTGGTACTCCATATCAACCAACAACGGGCTCAGCAGTGGTCGGTAGTTGAGGTAATCCAGCGTTGGCACAAGCTACATAGGGGCACCCTGTTGTCGCGACAATATGTATCCCCTGGACAACGCTCCTTGATGGAACCCCACCTTATTGATGTTGTTGAGGAAACCGTAAACATCTGGCGGCAAAGGCTGATGGACATCAGCTGGTTTATGCGGTGCTTAAATGAGTACATTGCCAGGGAAGCCAACAAGGAGGATGGTTGTACAGGACGCTTCTGGGAGGGCAGGTTCAAATCACAGGCTTTACTTGACGAAGAAATAATGGGACAGCCATCATAACTGTCCTTTGGTACAGTTTTTTTATGCTGGGTTTTGCGGCAAGATAGCGTTTAAGTTAATCAAGTTCAGGAAGAACCCTAATGCCAAAGGCTAGGAAGGCGCAGGTATGCGTCGATGATACCCCTTATTACCATTGTGTGTCCCGCTGCGTCAGGCGGGCATTTTTATGTGGCGAGGACAAGCTGACGGGCAATAGCTTCGAACATCGCCGCCAGTGGGTGGAAGACCGTATCCATTTCCTTGGAGATGTCTTTGCCATTGAAGTGTGTGCTTACGCGGTGATGAGCAACCATTCCCACCTGGTACTCCATATCAACCAACAACGGGCTCAGCAGTGGTCGGTAGTTGAGGTAATCCAGCGTTGGCACAAGCTACATAGGGGCACCCTGTTGTCGCGACAATATGTATCCCCTGGACAACGCTCCTTGATGGAACCCCACCTTATTGATGTTGTTGAGGAAACCGTAAACATCTGGCGGCAAAGGTTGACGGACATTAGCTGGTTTATGCGCAGCTTGAACGAGTATATTGCCAGGGAAGCCAACAAGGAGGATGGATGTACTGGCAGGTTCTGGGAGGGCCGGTTTAAATCCCAAGCCCTGCTTGACGAAGCGGCGCTGGCGGCCTGCATGGCCTATGTTGACCTTAACCCGGTCAGGGCAAAGATGGCACCTAGCCCAGAAACATCAGCCCACACCAGTATCCAGTACCGTATAAATGCAGCCAAAGCTGGCAAGGAGCCCAAGCGGTTGATGCCATTTGCCGGCAACCCAAGGCTCGGTATGCCCCATGGGTTGCCATTTAGGCTGGCCGACTACGTTCAGCTCGTGGATATCACTGGGAGGCATTTTGCCCAAAACAAGAGGGGTAGGATTGATAATGCCTTCCCTGAAATCCTTACCCGGCTTAACTTAAAACTCGTACAATGGATTGAACTTACCAGCACCTTCGAAGACGCATTCCATCACGCGGCAGGCAATTTAATCTACCTAGAGCAATACAAACAACGGCACGAGCTGCAAAGGCTTAGGGATAAATCTAGTGCCCAACGTTTGTTTGGTTAGCAAAGCCTAGTAGCAACACATAACTAAATTAAAACTGATATAAGGCAGTGGTTTGCACAGGGCGAGAGCATGAGTGCTTAAATTTTACTCATCTCTCCCAAACCCGCTGTTAATACCTGATCCAGATACTCAGTGCTGCCATGTGCGCGCTTTTGCTTGCGTGGAATACTGACTTTTCTGGTGGTTTCTGCACGAAGCATGTTCAGGGCCAGCTTCCTCGCACCCGATAGTATCTCAGCAGCATTACCACGGTATATCTGGCATTCATCTTCCTTCATTGAGACATCAAGTACCCAATGAAGGCTATTTTCTACAGCCCAATGACTGCGTACTGCATTTGCAAATCGGGCTTTCGTTAACGTGGCTGAGCTAATGTAGTATCGGTACTCAAGGGATTCTTTACCTTGTTTAGTCTGTCGATAGCTCAGTGCTACACCAATACTCTTCAGGTCTTTCCATTCACAAAACCTTTCTGCCAACGAACCTGCTTCCATAACATGATATGCTCTGGCTTCGCCTCTTCCGTGCGCCTTTTCCAGACAAATCACTTCCTGATTTATCGCACCAGCAAGCGCCTTGCGGACGTCATTATGTAACTCTTGTTGATTCCCTTTTAGCGCCAGAAGGTAATCACCGCCGCTATCAATAATTTGCTCAGCGATGTCTGTCTGGCAGCCCATTGCATCAATGGAAATTAAACAGCCTTTTATGTCCAGCATATTCAGCAAAGCCGGTATGGCTGTGATTTCATTCGACTTGCTCTGAGTTTTTATCTGCCCTAACACGACGTTATTCTCAGAGGCAAAGGCGTTAACGATGTGGATAGCCGATTGCCTGTCTTCCCGGTTATATGAGCCACAAAGTCGTTTGCCATCAATTGCAATGAGTTTTCCTTCGGATAACTCCACCACAGACTGCATCCAGCCAATGAAACAACGCTGAAACTGCTCACTATCTATTCTTGATATCACCCGAGCTATGGTGTCATGGACTGGCAAGCCATTCTTAAATAGTCCTTTTGCGGTAAACCAGTCAAAATGCAAATCGCCAAAATCTTCAATGTCTTCCCACCCTTTTGCTCCGGCAATAGACGCACATACCACCAGGAATAAAATATCAGTAAATAAATGGGCAACCTTGGCCGACTGCCGGGGATCTTCTAACTCACTAAAAAACTGTTCAAATGCCCCTGTTTCCATGACTCTCTCCGCAAAAGAGAGTATAAGATCACAGACGCTTCCCATCGTCCAGGGGAGTTGGTGATTCGACCGTCAATTGAACAATTTATGTTCATGATCTTGCCCTGGTGGTTTGCAAGTGCCTGGCTTTGCGATCCTGGTGCGAGCTTCTACCAAAATTCCTCCATCTGTTTCGATTGAACAGAAACATTACTGATTTCGACTGACTGCAACTCTAATTCCAAGTTTTACTCCCCCACTCGCAGTGAACACCTATTTCAGCGAAGATAAGATGGGTGTCATTTTTAGTTTTATTTTTAGTTTTTTAGTTTTTGTTGATGGGGATAATCCATGAGCGCAATGGCAATCAGGGGCTTTGTGGGGTAAAATTAAATGGACTTCAGGAGGCGTTATGGCTACCACAGTGACAAAAAGTTCAAATGAACAAAAAACTAAGTTCACTCCGAATATGGACAACTTTAAGGTGAGTTTGAGTTACGAAGGCCTTTCACTCAAAAAGAGCAATGAAGGCAAAACCATTTCGGACTTAAAACGCAAATATGCGCGATAAATATGGGGTAGCAAATGACAAATATTGCTACCCTGACTCGGATGTTTTAATTAATCTTTTGGATATCCGCTGTTCAGCCAAACTGGCCGAAGCAGAAGCTGAATTTACCGCTGAACGATACCGTACCTACGACGTTGCAAAGCAATCCCTGTCAGAATTTTCATTTGAACACCTAAAACATCTTCATTTTCATTTATTCCAAGATTTATACGAATGGGCAGGAAGCCCAAGAGATGTCGATATCTCCAAAGGTAACACTCGTTTTTGCACCTGGACTCGTATTGAGCCTGAAGCTGAAAAATTGTTCAGAACAATTCCCACGCTTGCAGATTACCAGAGTCGTAGCGAACTAATAACAAATGTTTCAGACCTATTCTGTGAACTGAACTTGTTGCATCCTTTTCGTGAAGGAAACGGAAGAGTATTGCGCTTCTTTTTTGAAGAAATGTTATTCACTCTTGGCTACGGTGTAATGTGGCCTAAAATTAGCCAGCAAGATTGGATTGATGCCAATATTGCGGGAGTGAATCTGGATCTAAGCCTCTTGAATGAGATTTTTTCAGAGGCAATTTCTGAACTTTAATGAGACACCAATAGATTGGTAATTTCGGGTTTCGACAACTAAACTTGAAGTATTGAGATGACATATAACCACAAGTTTTGAGGTTAACCTAAACGCCCGAATAATAAGCGCTTTCTCGTAGATTAGACCTCCCTTCCACCACCATAAATATTCTGGTTTACAATTCCGATTACTTCATTACAAGGCACGGGTTTATGATCCGAAACGGGGAGGTTTCTTCAGACTGATCCTGTTGGGTATTCAGATAACATGAATTTGTATGGCTACGTTGGTAACGACCCATTAAGCAAAAGGGATCCACTTGGTTTATACGAATGCACCACTGACGGAAATACCAAAACTTGTGAAGGAACCTCCGACGAAATAGAGGAAATGAGAGCTGAAATGGAGGGTTACGCAATTACCGGGCAGACTTCAGGCTTCAGCCAATCCGATGGGGATGCTATAGCTTCTGACGTAGCTAAAATTAGGAACAAGTTTGATCAAGTAGTGGCAAGAATGACTGAAAACGGTGAAAGGTATGGTGGTTTTCCAACGTCTGGAGCCATGTTCGGCAACATCAATCACGCCTTGTCTAGTACATTTTGTCCAGAGTTCAAGGGATGCGGTGAGCAGGCGATGGATTTGTATCTCTCACTTGATGTAGAGTTTAGCCAGTCGTTGGGATCTATTTGGAATACAGATTTTATGTTTGAGTGGGGAACATGGGAACATATGCTGCCACATCAGTTTTTAAGAATGAACTCTGCCTTAGACCCAAGACTAAGTCTTAAACTGGATCCATGGGTAAACCAAATCAAAGCTAATATGCAACTTAACATGGACACCCACTCTATCTTTCATTTAATAAGATGGGTGTCCGGCTAAGGGCTAAGCATATTGAAATCTTCGATTTCTGTATGCCTATTAGCTCAAAGGCCTGGATTTGCGTCCAGGCCTTTTTCAACAGTCAGAAGCGGGGCCGAAAACCCGCTTCTAATTTCGAGAACTTATTTTTTCAATTAAAAAGTTACTGTAACCGTTGCGCTGCAAGTGCTAGAAGCTTCTTCACACACTTGGTAGCCATAGCTACCGCCGCCTTTCACACCAATGTTGTCAGTGTAAGCACCGTCGTTTGCAGTAGTTGCTACTAGGCTGCCATCGCGGTAGATATCTACGTTGCTGCTGCTTGCGCCGCTCCAAGTTAGGTCGACGCGCTGGCGACCCTGTACTTTGTAGCCTGATGCGCTGGCAGTTAGGTCACCGCCACCAGTGCCGCCGCCTGAACCGCCACCTGAGCCGTCACAAGGGTTGGCTGTTAGGTAGGCATCAGCAGCCGCTGCTTTAACAATACCATAACCGAAGTAGTCGTCTTTACCTGCTGCACCAGCGTCCTGGGCTGAAGCTTTAAGTGCTGCGCGGATGTCTTCACCTGAACAACTTGGGTGGTTGGACCAGACAAGCGCTGCTATCCCGGCAGTGGCTGGTGTTGCCATTGAAGTACCACTCATGAAGCCATAGTCGCTGTTTTCAACAGAAACGGTGGCGTTTGCTGCGCCTAGTAACGCTGTGCGGTCTTCCTGCGCAGCACCCACTGCAGGGATTGAGGTAGTGTTAGTGTCTCCCAAAGTACCGTAAAGCATACCCGGTTCATTATTGATAATGATTGCACCAATACCACCAGAGTTTTCACAGTTGTTTACTTTGTCGAAGAAGGATATGTTGCCGCGATCGATAACACACACTTTACCGGCTGCACCTGAGTCAACGGCTTCCGCAGTGCCCATGAAGTAAGTACCACCAGACGCAGTACCGAAGTTTTCCATCGCAGATGAAGCGTAGAACTGGCCATCAGCAGTCATGCTAGAAGAAGGTGCGGTACCTGCAGGATAGGTAGACAAGGTGTCAACACCACCGGCAGTGACTTCAACACAGATAGTCTCATCGGTAGTTTGGCGCTTGCCGCGGCCAGTAGTACAGCTTGGGAACTGGGAGAAGCTGGCGATGTTGTTGTCAGCGTCATTGGCGCCAACCATCATGACTGCAGAGTAACCTGCTGGGTAAGAACGAACGCTGTTGCCGTCGTTACCGGCTGCAGCTAGTGACAAACCACCGGCATCACGGAATGATTTGAATGCATTCTCTTCAGTGCTGTTGGCACCGCCGCCACCCAAGCTCATGTTGATGATATTAGCACCTGCTGCGCTACAAAGGTTGGCTGCATGCGCTAAATCAGATGAGTAGCCCCAACCAGAAGCGTTGAATACTTTGATGATGTGCATGTCAACGCCAGGTGCCATACCGATAACACCAAATGAGTTGTCAGCCGCGCCGATAGTACCCGCTACGTGGGTACCGTGCGGGCCGCCATTGTCATACCAGTTGCCTGTGCCAGGATCGTTGTCACCAGTGATACGGCTCCATACGAAGTCGGGGTTAGAAGAATCCAAGCCTGAGTCAATAACACATACTTTCATGCCTGCATTGGCATCAAAAGCCACTTGGTTAGCTTCAGACTGGTAGTAAGCATATGGCGTAACCTGGGTAACCATAGGGTCGCCCACATCATCGCTGTAGGCTGCCATTGGACGGCGTATTTGGTCTTCTTCAATAAGCTTGATGTGGGGGTTATTCAAAAGACCTTTAACTTCTGACAAGTCTTTGCCAGAGAAAGTCGCAGCGAAGAAGCCGTTTGAATCGAGGTTAACTTCACCACCTAGCTGCTTGGCCAAGGCTTTAACAACACCTTTTTTGCTGTTGTCCACTTGGATGATGTAGCGGTCATTGGCTGCTTGGGCGCTGAAGGCGCTTACCATTGATGCAGCGATTAGTGAGCAGGTAACTTTATTCAATTTCATGGTTATTGTCTCATTTACTTGTTGTTGCTTGTCGTTATGACGCATAGAGTGTCGTTGCAACATTATCTTTGTTAAGTCGTTCCTTGGGACTGGTCGTTGTTTTTGTGGTTATGGCCAGTCTGTTCAGCCTTCCGTGATTTGTTGCCTGTCATAGGCAGCCACCGCAGTGGCTGATATCAATATTCCGACAAGATTTATAGCAATTGCGACACTGGCTCAAAGTTATCTTTAAGTTATTGAAATAAAAAGATTAAATTATTTGTTGACTTAGGGTTATTTAGATTGGAAAGGTAAAAAATGTCATGTCTGTGGGGACAAACACTCAATAGAACCGTTATCCTGCTGGTGGGTGCAAAAGATTGGGTTAAGTGTGAGATGGTGAGCATGGCCAACACACTTGGCAGTAATTCATGTATCGCCAGTAACCATGGTACTGTTGCTGATCTTGTTTACGACACGGTGACCAAATGCACCTATAACAACAACGACGACCTGACCAAAGTTGAAAAAGGCGTCGGCTTAAATAGACTACTAGCTAAAACAAATACCCATGCTATCAACTTGCGCCAATGCATAAAATTATCATGGACAGCCATTCTATTTTTCATTTACTGCAATGGGGGTACGAATAAGCCCTTCCAGTGTGGTCATAGGCGATGTGGCCAGCTGAATGTTCATTTAGTCAGCGTCTGCGCCGCAGCAGTGGTTTTGGCTTAGGCCTGCGGTCGTTATCAGTGCCTTGCGTTTATTTCTACTTAACTGTTGCTTGCTACTGTACTTCGCATTTGAATAAGTCATAGAATTAGTCTGCGAATGAATGCAACAGCCAAGGCTAGGGATTGGTCTAGGGGATGGTGGCCAGCAATTACTCAGCTATGCTCGGTGCTATGTAAGATAAGATAAAAACAATAGGGTGGAAATTTGAGAAGAATTATAACGTTTGGCACCTTTGATGTTCTCCACATCGGCCATATTCGCATCCTTAAGCGCGCCCGCGCCCATGGTGACCACCTTATTGTGGGGATTTCCTCCGATGAACTCAATTTCAGCAAAAAAGGACGTAACCCCATCTACCCCTACACAAGCCGGTTGGAGTTGATTTCATCGCTGCGCTTTGTGGATGAAGTGTTCAAGGAAGAGTCGCTTGAGAAGAAACGGGATTACATCATTGAGCACAAAGCTGACGCCCTAGTGATGGGAGATGATTGGGCGGGAAAATTTAATCAATTTGAAGACATTTGTGACGTCATCTATTTGCCCCGGACACCATCCATTTCCACCACTGAAGTGATAGAAATCATCAAGGAATCAAACCGGTGAAGTTTCTACTGTACCTTTCTGAAAACTATTCGTTTGAAATAATGCGGCCACTTGCCAAAGTGATGTCTGATGAAGGACATGAAGTTAAGTGGTTTGTTGAAGGCAACAAGGTTAACTTGCAGTTATTTACTGGCGAGGAAGCCGTTTTGGCATCGGTGCACGACATCGTTGCCTACCGCCCCGATGCGGTGTTCCTTCCCGGAAACCTAGTACCCTCATTTATACCTGGTTTGAAGGTCCAGCTTTTCCACGGTTTTGAATGGAAGAAAAAAGGCCACTTCCACATCCGTGGTTGTTTCGACTTGTATTGCACCCAGGGACCGTTTTTTACGGACAAGTTTTTAGAGCTTAGGCAGGAACATCCGCATTTCACGGTGAAAGAAACCGGATGGACTAAACTCGATAACCTATTCAGTGTCGATTCCCAAAATACGGACGTTAAAGAAACAACCGAGATACTGTACGCGCCCACTTTCTCGCCTAGTTTTACCTCTGCCGATGACTTGTTTGACAGCATTTGTGACTTAAGCCGAGAAAAACCTTGGTTGTGGAAAATCAAATTCCATCCAAAAATGGACAAAGATGTTGTGGCCCGGTATAAGGCTGCACAACATGAAAAGCTACAGGTAGTGGAGGAGCACACCATCCTGCCATTGCTGCAACAGTGCGACCTGATGGTGTCCGATACATCCTCGGCTATCACAGAATTTTTACTGTTAAACAAACCCGTCGTTACCTATAAAAACTCACAGCCAGAAGCGGTACTTATCGACATTCTTTCTCCAGATGCATTGGCAACAGCAATAGAAAAAGGCTTAAGCCAGGATGATGAGCTCAAGGCCAATATTGAGCAATATATAAAAATGATGCATCCCTATACCGATGGACAATCGGCGAAACGGGTTTTAGATGCCACCATTGCAGAAATTAATGCTTACCCCAGGAAAGAAAATATTGCTAAACCTAAAAACTGGTTTAGAAACCTCAAATTGAGAAAACGCTTAGGGTACTGGCAGTAGCAGGGGGCGTTCGGCACTTCCGATAGCCTGAGCCCGCTGGCATCTGGTTGTCAATATAGTTGTTGCTAACTATGTTTTCTGATCCACACGCTCTGCTCCAGCAGCTCCGTGTTGTTTTAGCCAATAAGGTTGCTGATTGGGTATTTATTTGTCCTGCATCAATAACTTCTGTGTCTTGATGGGTGAAAATAATACCGTCTTTGTTGTTTGCCAAATTTGGTAGCGGAGTAGGAGGACACGGCTATGAAAGCAGTATTACAACTTTTTTACTTTGTCTTGTTAGCTGGATTATTGGTATTTACCGCCATTTTATTTGTATCCGATAAGCCGGTAGCAGATACCCTGACCATTGTCGTTTATGGCTTAGTGAGTTTTGCACTAGGTATAATGACCATCAAAGCATTCGAAAATCAAAATTAGAAACAACCCGGCTTGCTTGGTTTATCTGCAATTGTTGGCAATAAGGCTTTCTTGTTTCTTTATCTCTCTTTGATTGCCCTCTTTTTGGGCAATGGCTAGATCAATTTTAGCGTTTTCACACTTTTCAGTGAGTTCTTTATCCATCAAATAGGCTTGGTCTTTTTGGTATTGGGCTAGGCCTTCAAGGCCTGAATAAGTATCACGCTGTTCGGGTTCCCGATCTTTTTGATAAGCGGGAGCTTGGGTCATGTTGCAGGCGGTGAGTAAAAGCATTGCTACCATGACGGTTGTAAGTTTCAACATCGAGTTAGTCCATTTCCATAGTCGAATTGTACATTTGCGAGTTAGTAGAGTGCTCCTGTTCTTAAAAGTTCCCGTTTTTCTGAGGTTGGCTCCGAACTTTTATTCTAATGCTATGCTAAATCTTGATAACTTTTTGACAGCGAGCAGGTATTGCTAACCTTTGTGTGTTCTAAATTGCGGCAATAATACTCAATGGATCCCCAACAACACATCCTGGTGGTGGAAGACAATTTGACCACAGCCAAAACCTTGCGCTTGTTTTTGCAAAGTGCGGGTTATGCCGTGGTATGCGTGCCGACTGGAGATGAAGCCTTGGCGCTATTCAAGCAACAGCCATTTGATCTAGTCTTGTTAGACATCATGTTGCCTGGATTGGACGGTATAGGCGTTTGCCAAAGAATCCGGGAGACTAGCCATGTCCCTATCGTCATGCTGACAGCCAAGACCTCAGAAGACGATATTGTCTACGGTTTGGAAAACGGGGCCAATGACTATGTCTGCAAACCTTTTGGTTCAAAAGAGCTGTTAGCCAGGATCCGCTGTTGTTTGCGCAGGCAGGCACAGCTAGCCGAAGCGCAACAAGACCTGGTGTTGGGCGATATCCTGCTGTCGTTGTCCCTGCACTCAGTTTGGGTTGCTGGAGGGGCGGTCAAGCTGACTAAAACCGAATTTGCCATCCTGGCTACCATGATGCAGCAGGTTGGGCGCGTATTTACCCGCGAGCAGCTGATCCAATCTGCATTGGGCGTCGACTATGATGGCTTTGACCGCACTATCGACACCCATATCTGGAGCCTGCGCAAAAAACTGCAGGAGCCGAAAGGCAATCCCCGTTACCTGCATTCAGAAATGGGGATTGGCTACCGCTTGCAAGATGCCATGGCAAAAGAACATCAATAATATGCTGCAAGGAGACAAGCACTATGCGTATGTGGCGTAGTTTAGTATTCCGTCTAGTCGCGTTAATGCTGCTATGCGCTGGCCTGGGCATTGCCGTTATTGCCACTATTATCCACCAGGCAACCCGCACCAGCTTTGATGCACAAAGGGTTAACTGGCAGGCCTTGGCAGAACAAGATCCTAGCGCGGTGCAAGGTGAGCTGCTGCAGCAATTTAAACAGAATGGTATGCCTGCCGCCTGCGGTTTCTTGGGTAATGCCGCCCAAACTGAACTTAGCATGGATATCGTTTTATTGGATAACGCCCAGTCTGTGATCTGTGCCAGCCAATCATATTTCCAACATGCCCAGGTGGTATTCCACGAGTCAGGGGCGGTTAGGTTGTTTTCTGACAGTGCCGAGGTAATGGCTTTTGATTTGGAAGTACAAGAATCCCTGCCATTAAAAGACCAGGCTGGTGACATCCAAGGCTGGGCCATGACGGTAGAGGCAGAGCCATTATTGCAAGGCGATGAGTTTGCCTGGCGGGTGTGGCAGGATTCAGCGCCATGGATAAGTTTAACCCTGCTGCTTATAGCCGGTTTGGCCGCAATTAGTTTGCGCAAGGTTATCAAGCCTATTGATGCCCTGACCGGGGCGTCGCAAAAACTGCGTTCTGGGGAAATTCCAGATCCTTTGCCCTGCGCTGGCAACACTGCAGAATTAGCTTTGCTGGTGGATACCTTTAACGCCGCTACCCAGTCACTTTCGGAAACACAGCAATTGCGGGAAAAGCTGGTTTCTGACATCGCCCATGAATTGCGCACACCCGTCACCAATATCAAAGGGCAATTGGAAGCACTGCAACTGCGCTTGATCAGCAATAACGATGACTTCCACGATACGGTGGCCGATGAAGTGTTGTTATTGCAACGCCTGATTTCTGATTTCCAGGATCTCGCTTTGTCAGATTCAGGGCAGCTAAGCGTTAATATGCAGCTATTGCCGCTATTGGAATTATTGGAAAACACCCTGCTTCCGCTTAGCCATAATTGCTCTTTGGATTTTAGCTTGCAGGTACCACAAGGGATCCTGGTGCAAGCTGATGAAGTACGTTTTCGCCAAGTGATGCACAATTTGGTGGAAAATGCCAAACGGGCAAAACCCAAGAACCTGCATATCGATGTTACCGCCGAAACTATCGATGGGTATGTAGAGATTGAGTTTAGCGACAACGGCCCGGGTATATCTGAACAAGATGTGCCGCACATTTTTGAGCGCTTTTATCGGGCAGAGCACTCCCGCAACAGGGCGACAGGGGGATCTGGCTTGGGTTTGGCCATAGTGCAAAACATGATGGCGGCGATGCAGGGCAGTATAAGCTACCAAGAAAATGACAAGCCGGGGGCGACTTTTATCCTGCGCTTTCGCGCGCCAAAACACGCTGAAGGTAATTCTGCCGCAACTTCTTGATAAGTCTTTGACATCCCTGCTGCAAACTGGAAACGAATATCCAGATCAGCAGGAGAAAAAGCATGCGGATTTCTGTTTCCCCATTAATACCATTGCGAGCGGTACTGGCACTGTGCCTATTCCCATTTTTGTCCAATTTGGCGTTGGCAACTGAATTTGAGGGTTTTAAATTTAGCGGTAGCGGCCAAGCTGAGGTTACCCAACACCTTGGCCGTGACGCCCTCAAGCTAACAGGCGGGCGCTTGTGGTTTGATGGCCGAACCATGCAAAATGGCGTAATTGAGTTTGATTTTGCGGTGGCAGAATCTACGACCTTTCTAGGTACTATGTTCCGTGCAGCGTCCACCAGCCATTTCGAAAATGTATATTTTCGTGCGCACCTGAACAATAAACCTGATGCCATGCAATATATGCCAGTGGAAAACGGGGTGTCCTCCTGGCAAATCTTTTCCGATGCCAATGCCATCGCGCCAGTGAGTTTTGACTTTAATGGTTGGAACCGGGCAAAAATAGTGGTGATCGGTGGCAAAACCGAAATTTACCTCAATTCCGAACAACCCGTATTGCACGTACCGGATCTGAAAACCGACATAGCGGAAGGCAAAGTCGGTTTGTGGATGTTTAGTGCAGACAAGCAACCGGCCTATTTCAGCAATATCCAAGTTAAAGCGCTTGCAACAGGTGACAAGTTGGTGGCCAGCGCCAAGGAGGTAGCACCGTTGCATCAGGGATTGATACCTGAATGGCGTGTAAGCGAGCCAATTAGCGAAGCCAGTATAAACCAATCTAACCGCCTCGCAATTGAACCAGATGATCTGGATTGGCAAAAATTGGCTGTTGAAACTAATGGCATTGCCAATTTAGCTAAACTATCTGCGATTGAAGATGATAAGAATACCGTACTGATTCGTATGGATATCGGTGTGTCCAGTCCAGAAGTACGCAGGTTGCACTTTGGTTATTCGGATAGGGTGCAAATATTCTTAAACGGTGACCTCATCTTTGCTGGCAATGCTGGCTGGAAGCAGCGGGACTACCGTTACTTGGGGACTGTCGGCTTGTTGGATTCGGTGGGCTTGCCACTTAACAAGGGGAAAAACCAGCTAGTGGTAGCGGTGTCCGAAAGTTTTGGTGGCTGGGCTTGGACCGGCGCTTGGGCAGAATAACCGCGAATTGGGAAGGGCAAAACGCCCTTCCATGGCCGTTAAATTTATTAAAAAGCGTATTTGGCAGAAAACTGCAGGCGGTTCATATCCCCCTCTAGACCGCTTTCCACTTCCCGTTTGGCAAAGGCATATTCAGCACCGAAGGTGAGTTCCTTGCTAGGTGAATATAACAAGTTGGCGCGGGTTGAATAGGTGGACTCAGTGACTCCGGTACCGGTGAGGTTGACGTCGTTGTCAGCGCTAAACTGGGAGAAAGTGAAATTAGAACGCCACTGGGCATTCCACACATGGCGGTAGGCGATGGCAAAGCCTGTGGAATCAATAGCTTCCAATTCGTTATTGGCGTTGAGCACCGCGCCATTGGCTGCGTTCAAGGCTGAGTAGCGTCCCAAGCCTGATCCGGTATTAAACATCAACCTCAGGTCATCTTGGCCAAACTTAAACTTAGCGCCTAAGGCAACGCCAAAGCTGGATTCGGTAGTATCGATATTAAGGCCGTTTTGTTGGTTTTGGTAGGATAGCTGGCGCGCCAACAAGGCCGCAGATAAGTGTCCCCAAGATGCGCTGTGTTCGTATTTCACTACCAGATCCGGAACGGCTCCGTCGTCCGTGACAATCCGGGCGCCACCGCCAAACGGGGTAACGGTGGTTTCGGGGTTTTCCAAACTGATTTGAAAGCCGTTGTTGCTGTAGCGCACCATGGCTTGGCGCACAAAAATGGTACCGTCGGTAACGCCAATAAAGTCGAGGCTTTCCGGCAAGGCTTTAACGTCCTGGAAGGTAGTCCAAGTCTGGCCGAATAACCAGTTACCGTATTGTAAAAAAGCATGGCGGATACGGGGCTGGTGGCTATTGCTGACCCGCTCGTTGCCATCCGGCACCACTTGCATATCAAACTCAAGCACGCCTTTTAGGCTTTCATCATTAGCTAGCTTGGTATTGGTTGTGAAGCGGAACCGGGATTGACGAATATGGGCGTCAAACTGGGTATCTTCGTCGTTGCCCCCGACAGGCGTTAGGCTTGGGATGTAGAAGTCCCGGCCAATATTGCCGGAGGCTAGGGTGCCATCGCTGTAGCTACTAGCCATGGCGTCCAATTTGATATAGCCGGAAAAGCTAACATCAGTACTTTTTAACGGGTTACCCAATGCTGAGCCTGCAAATAGGAGGCTACCAGTAGCAAGGGTGGCGACAGTAAGGCGGGTCAAGTTCATTTTAGTTATCCCATTGTTTGGCAGAACACAGGATTAACCTTGGCCTAGCTTCAACGGTTTTGATATAGGGCTATGGTCTGATGCGACCAAAGTCCCATATTGCCATTGCGGTGCTTGTTCTAGAGTGAAAAACAGCCAAAAGCATTTTTAATCACTTTGCGAGGACAACCGCCATGAACTTGCCTGTAACCGATAACCACCCTGTCACGCCGGTGGCATATGCAGATACCAAACTAGCCCGCCAGTACCAAGTGGATGCTGAGCGCTATGACAAACTGTACCAAGCTTCGATTGAAGACCCAGATCAGTTTTGGCTAGAACAAGCCAAGAATCTGGACTGGATCAACTTCCCTACCAAGGGTCATCAAGGTAGCTTCGGTAGAGGCCAGGTGCGGGTATCCTGGTTTGAAGATGGCGTGCTAAACGTCAGTGCCAACTGCATTGACCGGCATCTGCCACAAAGGGCAGCTGAGACCGCCATCATCTGGGAAGGTGATAGCCCCGATGTGCAGGAATACATTAGCTACCAGCAATTGCACGACAAGGTCTGCCAGCTTGCCAATGGCCTCAAGCAATTGGGTGTTGGCAAGGGCGACCGGGTTGCGATTTATATGCCCATGGTGCCGGAAGCGGCTTACGCCATGCTGGCCTGTGCCCGTATCGGTGCCATCCACTCAGTGATCTTTGGTGGTTTTTCGCCAAAAGCCATTGCTGACAGGGTAAACGATTGCGACTCAAAAGCCATTATCACTGCTGATGGTGGCCGTCGTGGCAGTAAGCAAGTACCGCTTAAAGCCAATGTGGACGAGGCTATGAAAGATGGTGCATGCCCTTCGCTTGAGCATGTTTTGGTATTCCCGATTGTGGGCATTGACACCAATAAAGGCGAAAAAGACGTGGATGCGGCAGCGCTAATGGCAAGTTGTGCTAGTGAGTGCCAACCAGAACCTATTAATGCCGAAGATCCGCTGTTTATCCTGTATACCTCTGGCTCTACCGGTAAACCCAAGGGCGTATTGCACACCACCGGGGGCTATCTGCTGTATGCCAGCGTGACCCACAAAGCGGTATTCGACTACCAGCCCGGCGAGGTTTATTGGTGCGCGGCGGATGTAGGCTGGATTACCGGCCACACCTATATCGTCTATGGACCACTTGCTAATGCGGCGACGACAGTAATGTTTGAAGGCGTGCCTACCTATCCGGATGAGCGCCGTATTGGGCAAATTGTGGACAAACACCAAATCAATATTTTGTATACCGCACCCACCGCGATTAGGGCGTTAATGGCAAAAGGCGAATTTGCCGCTGAAGGTTCGACCCGCACTTCATTGCGTTTGCTAGGGTCGGTGGGCGAGCCTATTAATCCTGAAGCTTGGCAGTGGTACCACAGGGTCATAGGCAACAGCGCTTGTCCAATTGTCGATACCTGGTGGCAGACCGAAACCGGCGGCATGATGATTACGCCATTCCCCGGTGCCACCGAGTTAAAACCTGGTTCCGCCACAAAACCCGTGTTCGGGGTAGAAGCCGCATTAGTCGACAATGCAGGTAAAGAGCTTGAGGGTGAAGCTGAAGGTAATTTGGTGATCAAGGGCAGCTGGCCTGGGCAAGCCCGTACGCTCTGGGGAGACCATGAACGCTTTGAACAAACCTACTTTTCTACCTATGACAACCTGTATTTTACCGGTGACGGTGCCCGCCGCGATGCCGATGGTTATTTCTGGATAACCGGCAGGGTGGATGATGTGTTGAATGTCAGTGGCCATAGGTTGGGAACCGCCGAGATCGAAAGTGCCTTGGTGGCACATCCATCCGTGGCTGAAGCCGCAGTGGTTGGTTATCCCCATGATATCAAAGGCCAAGGGATTTATGTCTATATCATTCCCATCGCCGGCGTTGAGGCGAGTGGGGCCCTGACCAAGGAGGTTGTGAAATTTGTGCGTACGGAACTCAGCCCCATTGCCACCCCCGATTTGGTGCAGTGGACACCAGGGCTACCTAAAACCCGGTCGGGTAAAATAATGCGCCGCATCCTGCGTAAAATTGCTGCCAACGAATATGCACAGCTAGGCGATACCTCCACCCTTGCCGAACCGGGAATTGTTGATATCCTTATTGAGAATAGGATGAACCGAGAGTAACCACAACTTGACCCATTTATTGATCGCGGACGATCATCCACTTTACCGTGACGCCCTGCGCAGCTCGCTGGCGTCACGCATGTCTGGGCTCAATATTATTGAGTCGCAAGACATGGCCAGCACCATCGAACAACTGCAGCAAAGCCCGGATTTGGATCTGCTGCTATTGGACTTGCATATGCCCGGTAGTGAAGACTTATTCGGGCTATTGCACATCCGCAAGTTGTTTCCCGATATTCCTGTGGCGGTCATTTCTGGCCTAGAAGAAAAAGAGATTGTCAGCAAAGTCATTGATGCCGGCGCTATGGGCTTTATCCCTAAAGTCACCCCGGCAGATGTGTTGGTGCAGGCCATTGAAGAAATGCTCGAGGGTGAAATCTGGGTGCCAGAACAGGTAGCGGATGCCATTGCTGAGGCCGATGCCGAATTTGCTGCACTGGCAGATAAAGTGTCTAGCCTGACCCCGGCACAATACAAAGTACTTTGCTTATTAAGGGACGGTTTACTCAACAAGCAAATCGGCTACCAACTGGGCATCGCTGAAAAAACTGTGAAAACCCATGTCACTTCCATTTTCCGCAAGCTAGAAATTAACAACCGCACCCAAGCGGTATTGATTGCCAACCAGCTAAAACTTACTCCGCCTGAGGGTTAACTTTTTCCGACGCAGGCGCGCAACAGTGACCTAAGTTTGGCCGGTTTTACCGGCTTAGATAAATAAGCCACGTTTTGCGCCTTGGCGGCATCCAGCAGAGCTTGTTCCCGCACTGCGGTGATCAATATGGCGGGTAAGCCGGGGTAGCTTTCCCGGATTTCTGCAATCAGATCTAGGCCGTTTTCATCCTTACCCAATTGGTAGTCCACCAACAAAATATCGGGTTTGCATTGTTGGCTTTGCTGCAAAGCTGCCTGGTAATGGTTGCAGGTGCTGGCCTCTATTTGCCACTTGTTAAGTAACGTCTGCATTGCATCCAGGTTGTTGTTGTCGTCATCAATGCACAAAGCATGAAGCTTGGCTATATCTTGTTTTGCTGATGCAGAAGTGGTTTTCGGTTCAACTGCTTGTGTGGGTTGCAGCCATAAGGAAAACACGCTACCCCGTCCTTTGATAGAGCGCAGGCCAATATCTAGCCCTAACAGCTTACTTAATCGGGTCACCACCGCCAAACCTAAGCCCACGCCTGGTTCGCTGCCTTCATGGGCGCGATAGAAGTCTTTAAAGATCTTATCCTGGTCGGCTTCTCCAATACCCTCGCCGGTATCAAACACCTGTATTAACAGGCCCTGTTGGCGTTTGCGTAGGGCTAGTAGTACACCACCTTGGTGGCAGTACTTGATAGCGTTAGACAACAGGTTGCGCATGATACGGTGCAGGTAAAGTGGATCGGTTTGGCACCAGGCGTCCGCTTTGATAACGATGCGAAGTTTGAGGTTTTTGCTCTGTGCCAAGGGGGCAAATTCGGTCACCAAAGATTGCAACAGCGGCGGCAGGTGGCATGGCTGCATGTCAGGGGACAGGGCGCCTTGATCTAAACGCGCAATTTCCAACAGGGTGGCGATCATAGATTCACTGGCATTGACGCTATTGCTGAGTTTGTCGATGGTGCTGGCTAATTCTTCAGATTTGGGCATCTCCTGTAATGCGGTTAAGTAGAGCTTTGCCGAATTGAGCGGTTGCAAAACGTCATGGCTGGCCAGCGCTAGGAAACGGGTCTTAGAGGCATTGGCCTGTTCTGCGATTTCCCTGGCTTCAACCAACTGTGCTTCTACTTCGGCGCGCCGTTCTATCTCCTTACGCAACTCTGCATTAATGGCTTTTACCTCGTCGGTACGCCTAAGCACCCGTTTTTCCAAATCGATATTGGCGTCGCGCAGGGCTTTTTGTAATTCGATGTGGTCGGTCACGTCGTTGAAACTAGTGACAAAGCCACCGTTGGGCAGTGGGTTGCCTACCATTTCTACTACCCGGCCATCACTGCGCTGGCGCACAAATTTATGGGGTTTACCCGCCTTTAAATGTTCCATGCGTTTGCGCA
The DNA here is from genome assembly GCA_965279005.1 of Alteromonadaceae bacterium. GTDB lineage: Bacteria > Pseudomonadota > Gammaproteobacteria > Enterobacterales > Alteromonadaceae > Planctobacterium. The sequence goes on from CBDIHK010000003.1 coordinate 19,274, forward strand.
CTAGCTGATCGACTTCACCGGCACCGCATTCGCCCCGCTCAGCGTTAAACCGCACTAGTTCCTCAACGGGCGTACCCACAGACACCATGCCGTCGGGGTATTGGAAAGTATCTAGATAACCTTTGTTCCAAGCAACTAACCTTAGCTCTTTATCAATAACGCTTATGCCTTGCTGCAGGCTTTCCAGTGACGCGAACAGCATGGTCTGGTTGTTCTGGATGGCCTGGGTGGTGTCATCAAACACCTTCACCAATTGCTCAAAATTCATTTGTTGGTTTTGCAGTACGGCCTGGATTAACAGGTTGGAACTAGACGCCCCAATGACCCCGCCCAGGGAGCGCTCGCAGAATAAAATAAAATCCTGGCTAGGGCTGTGCGCCAGTATCACCTTGTGTTGCCTCTGCTTTTCAAATTCTGTCAATAGGTGCTGGGTGCGCTCTTTGCCTAGGAAGGTTTTCAGCACAGTGACCAGGTCTTCGCTTTTGGCCTGGGTGATGGCGATACCGCTGGTGTCGGCGGCAACATCTTTTGGGGTAACAAATGCGTGCGCCTGGATCTTGTCCATCAGGTTGGGCGTGGCCATGCGCGAAAACACAATAAAAAACACCAGGTTGACTGCCAAGGCAAGTGTCGCGGTAATGCTAATCAATGAGCTATCTAAAGCTGCCGCTCCTGGGGTGGAGATCAGGGGCAAGACTAAAAATAACACCCAGGCAAAGATACCGGCAACCAAGCCGGCAATGACGCCATGGGCATGGGCTTTTTGCCAATACAAACCGCCGATAATAGCGGGCAGTAGTTGTATGACCAACGAGAATGCCAACAAGCCAATGCTGGCCAGGGACATATTGCCGGATAAAAATATATGGTAAGCAAAGGCCAGCAGCAATATGCCAGCGATAACGCCACGGCGCAGCCATAATATAAACAAGATATGGGATTGCTTGTTGCCTAGCTCCCGGTTTTGGCTGAGCAGTTTGGGCAAAATCACGTCATTGCTTAGCATGGTACTGAGGGTTAGGGTAGAAACGATGATCATGGCGGTTGCCGCCGACAGCCCACCAATGAACACCAATGCTTGCAACGCTAGGCCACCCTGCTGTGATAATGCGACAACATAGTTGTCCGGTGCCATGCCAGTGTCCGCCAAACTCACCATACCCGCAGAAGCAATCACCGGGATTAACAAAGCAATGGCCGCCAAATACAATGGGAATAGCCAACGCGCGGTGGCAACATGCTTGATGTCCAAGTTGTCGATTATGGCCACATGGAACTGCCTGGGAAGGCACAGTACTGCTGCTGCGGCAATAAAGGTTTGCATCCAAAATGACCAGCTGCCAAAGCTATCTTGGATACTGGCCTGGCTAAAAAAGTGTGGTGAGACATCTGCCGGTTCATGGGCAATCACCCACCAGGCGACCAATGCCACCAAAGCCAAGGCCACAAGCTTCAGTAAAGATTCAAAGGCAATTGATAGCATCAGGCCATGCCGGTATTCGGTGACATCCGTGCGCCGGGTACCAAAGAAAATACAAAATACACCAATGAACAAGGTGGCGGAAAAAACCACTAGACCACTGTTTTGGGCGCCAGACACCAGGCTAAAAGCGGCACCAATGGCCTGTAGTTGCAAGGCGATGTAGGGAATGGTGGCCAGCAATACAATCAAAGTGACCACTAACGCCACGATCTGCCGTTTGCCATAGCGGGAGGAGATTAGGTCGGCAATGGTGGTGATATGTTGTTTCTTGCTAACGTAAATCAGCTTACGCAACAGGCGGTAGCCAAACAGGTACAGCAGGATGGGACCTAATAATATGGGTAGGTAGTTCCAATGGTTGCGCACCGCTTCGCCAACCGCGCCAAAGTAAGTCCATGCGGTGCAATAGATGGCCAGGGCAAAGCTGTAGGTATAGGGGTGGGAGCTGTAGCGCTTGGCGCGCCTGGAATGGCCATCGCCCCAAGTGCCGAGCCAGAAGATAAAGCCCAAATAGGCCGCCGCCACTAAAAACCAGGCGAAAGTCATATGCGGTCTCTGCTCCCTATGTTTGTTTTGTTTGAGCTGAGTTTAGCATAATGGCGTCAGACTAAAGTCCCAGTGAGACCAAGGTCTCATTTTCGCATCCCCGATCTAGGTCTAGATTGTAGGCAAAGGGTTTGTTGTCACTTCGTTTTACCTCTCAGCAGACCCAACAACCTAACGTGGGAGATGAACGATGGCATTTGAATCCGAACAAGAAAAGACCGCCTATTGGCGGCGCAATGTAGGCCTGATGGGCAAGCTACTGGCGATATGGTTTGCCGTATCATTTGGCGCTGGCATTTTATTGGTAGACGTGCTCAACAACATTCCATTTTTTGGCTTTAAGCTGGGTTTCTGGTTTGCCCAACAAGGCGCAATCTATGTCTTCGTCGCATTGATTTTCGTCTATGTCTACAAAATGAACCAAATCGACAAACAATTTAACGTCAGCGAAGACTAGGGGGCGACCGTGGAAATCCAAACTCTAACAATTATCGTGGTGGGCATCACCTTTGCCCTCTATATCGGTATCGCCCTGTGGGCGCGTGCCGGTTCAACCAAAGAATTTTATGTCGCCGGTGGCGGTGTCAATCCTGTTGCCAACGGTATGGCAACGGCAGCTGACTGGATGTCGGCCGCGTCCTTTATCTCCATGGCCGGTTTGATCTCCTTTATGGGTTATGACGGTGCGGTTTATTTGCTCGGCTGGACCGGTGGCTATGTGTTGTTGGCACTCTGCCTCGCCCCATACCTGCGCAAGTTTGGCAAGTTCACTGTCCCGGACTTTATCGGTGACCGCTACTATTCCCAAACCGCCCGTACCGTGGCTGTTATCTGTGCCATCTTTGTTTGCTTTACCTATGTTGCAGGCCAAATGCGCGGTGTTGGTGTGGTATTCAGCCGTTTCTTGGAAGTAGACATCACCATGGGCGTTATCATTGGTATGGCAATTGTTTTCTTCTACTCCGTACTCGGTGGCATGAAAGGCATTACCTATACCCAGGTTGCCCAATACTGCGTGTTAATTTTTGCCTACCTGGTACCTGCAATTTTTATTTCCATCATCATGACTGGCCATCCTATCCCGCAAATCGGTTTTGGCGGTGAGCTGGCTGACGGCTCCGGGGTGTCCCTACTGGACAAACTAGATGGGCTCTCCACCGAGCTCGGGTTTAATGAATATACTTCCGGCACCAAGAGCATGATTGACGTTTTCTGCATTACCGCTGCCCTAATGGTGGGTACCGCGGGTTTGCCCCACGTCATCGTGCGTTTCTTCACCGTACCTAAAGTCCGTGACGCCCGTAAGAGTGCTGGTTGGGCATTGTTATTCATCGCCTTGTTGTACACCACCGCACCTGCTATCGCGTCATTTGCCCGGGTTAATATGATCGAAACCATTAACGGTACAGAGCAAACCGGCACTGACTATGCACAGGCGCCTAGCTGGATTAAAAACTGGGAAAAAACCGGTTTGATCAGCTGGGAAGACAAGAATAACGATGGCAAGATGTTCTACTCAGGTGACGAGCGCAACGAAATGAAAGTTGACCGCGATATCATGGTGCTAGCCAACCCTGAGATTGCCAACTTGCCTAATTGGGTGATTGCGCTGGTGGCCGCTGGAGGTATCGCGGCAGCATTGTCCACTTCCGCAGGTCTGTTACTGGTGATCTCCACCTCGATATCCCATGACTTGCTCAAGCGCAACATTATGCCCAACATTAGCGATAAACAGGAGTTGATGTACGCCCGAATTGCCGCCGCGACCGGTATCTGTATTGCCGGATATTTGGGGATAAATCCACCCGGCTTTGTGGCACAGGTGGTGGCCTTTGCCTTCGGCCTGGCAGCATCTTCCTTCTTCCCCGCCATTATCTTGGGTATCTTCCACAAGAAGATGTCAAGCAAGGGCGCAGTTGCAGGTATGTTGGCCGGTATTGGTTTCACTGCCGCCTACATCATCTACTTTAAGTTCATCAACCCTGCTGCCAACATCCCGGATAACTGGTTGTTGGGTATTTCGCCTGAAGGCATTGGCACTATCGGCATGGTGATTAACTTTGGTGTGGCCTTCGTGGTTTACAAACTAAACCCAGAAGCACCAAAAGAAATCCAAGACTTGGTCGAAGATATCCGCTATCCAAAAGGTGCGGGTGCCGCCCAAGTCCACTAAAGTCTGAGACGAGTTGGGCATTTGCCCAACTCATTCTTTTGGACGTCACTCAGGATGAACAACAATGACACATCCCGTCCCCCAACAAGCATTGCAGTTCTTAAAAAATACCCCTCCCTGGCATTGCCTGCCCGAGGAGGATTTAGGTTTTTTACTGACAAGTTGCAATGGGTTGTACCTAACTGGCGACAACCGTGGCTTATTGGATGCCCAAGTGCAGTCTGGCCATTCGTGGGTGTTGGTGCAAAACGGTGACTTTGAAGTGGGCTACCAACCGGATAGTTCTGAGCAGGTGGTACGTTTTATTGCCGAAGGTGATTATTTCTTTTTATCTGCCAATGACTGGGTGGCAAGGGCGGAACAGCTGCTTAAAGTGCATACCGACGGCATCGTCTATTGTTTTGCCCAGCAAGCGATTGCCAGCTTGAGCGAAAAATACAGCGCCGTGCAGCAATTTTTCCAAGACTATATGGCGGTGCAGTTCCAGCAGACTTTTGCTTTTAAAGCCCACAACTGGCAAGAGGCCAAGCTGTCAGAAATGTGCCAAAAGCAGGTAGTGACCGCAGATCCAGAAACGCCAATCCATACCTGCGCGCAAATCATGCAACAGCACAATGTTTCAAGCCTGATGCTATGTGAACATGGTGAATTGGTGGGTATTGTCACTGATAAAGACCTGCGCAACCGGGTGTTGGCGGATGCCCGCAATCCAAATGACCCAGTATCGGCGATCATGACCCCCAGCCCAATGGCGGCGCAGCAGGACAATGACATACTGGATGCGGTGTGCTGGATGTCAGAGCACAGGTTCAGCCACTTACCGATTGTAGATAACAGTAACCGGCCTCAGGGCATTATTAGCAAAACCGATATCCTGCGCCAGCAGCGCAACAATATCGGTTTTTTGATTAAGGGCTTGTCCACTGCCGACAACCTCTATGACCTGATGCAGCACGCTTGGCAATTGCCACATTTTATTCGTTTTAACTTACAGGGTAACAATGGCTTTGCTGTGGTAGGGCAGTGGTTGTCCCGCGCTACCGATGTCATGACCCGGCGTTTGATCGGTTTTTATCAAGAAAAGCAGGGAATGCCGCCAATGCAATTTGCCTGGCTGGTGTACGGCAGCCAAGCACGGCAAGACCAATTGCTTACCTCAGACCAGGACAACGCCCTGCTTTTGGAGCGCAAACCGAACCCCCAAGAAGCAGAATACTTCAAAAATATGGCTGACTATGTCTGTGGCGGTTTGGCTAAGTGCGGCATTAAACTGTGCAATGGCAATATCATGGCTAGCAACCCTGATTTGCGCTTGCCTTTGGACGAAGCGGTGGAAGAGGCTAGGCGCTGCGTACAGGAACCTACTTTAGATGCCTTGATGCATTTTAATATTTTCCTTGATGTGCGCCAGGTGGCGGGCAGTACTAGTTTGTTCGTACAACTGCAAAACCAGCGCAGGGCATTGTTAAAAACACCGATTTTCCTAGCGGCGTTGGCTCGGGAAATCGAATCCAATGCGGTGCCGCTAAACCTGTTCCAGCGCTTTGTGTTTGATAAGAAAGCGAAAGCGCCCCACTGTATCAACCTAAAAGAGCATGCCGTTGCCACTATTAACAGCATTGTGCGCTTGTATGCCCTGGCTGATGGCATTAGCGAAGCTGCTACTTTAGTTCGGTTAAAGTTACTCAGCGATACTTGCGGTTTATCAACCCCGGATCGGGCAAACCTGCAGCATATTTGGATCTTTCTAAATGAACTGCGTATGCGCAGCCAACTACAGCAAAGCCAGCCTGACAATTTTGTTGATATCGACAGCCTGGCACCGGCAGAAAAATACCAGTTGAAAAACGCGTTTAAGGCAATACAAAGGGCGCAATCAGCGGTGTTGGTCAAGTTTAGCGGTGGTTTGGGAGCCTAAAGGCAATGGATGCATTAGAACGCGGTGTTTTCTGGTACCGATCCAGGCAAAACCCCGCCATAAGCCAACTCATGTTGCAGCCACTGGTGCGTGTGCCATGGCTATCATTGGATTTGGAGCTAACCGGGTTGGGCAAAAAAGACGATATTGTCTCATTTGGCTGGGTAGAAGGTAGCCAACTAAGCCTGGATTTTGCCAGTTGCCACCATGCCTTGGTACAACCGCAGCAAGCGTTGGCACAAAGCCCACTGATCCACGGTATTACCCAGGAACAGCTCAGTGAATGCGATTCCATCAAAATCCAATTGCAGCTATTGGCATCGTTTTTTGCTAGCCATGTGGTGATATGCCATTGCCACCCCGTTGATTGGCAGGCGTTGAAACGCAACTTCAGGCAACAGGATATCGCAATAAAACCCTTTTTAGTCTTGGATACCTTGTTGCTAGAGCGCTATTGCAGGCAAAAAAACGACAATGTTGATGCCGATAAACCTTTCACCCTGGCCGCCTGCCGCCAACGCTATGGTTTGCCCCCTGCCGCCGAACACAATGCCCTGGATGACGCCTGCGCTACGCTAGAGTTGTTTTATGCCCAGCTTGCAAGCCTCTTGCCCTGGAATGCCAAACTAGCCGACCTAAAACACACAGGGGCTTTATTGGTATTGGGTTGAGCACTTTTCTTGAACCTAAAACATGCTTGAGAAGGTCTCTTACCAACATATGAGCTTGTGGATTGAAAAATAACCAATCTTTTTCGCGGATTTCCGCGTACTCAATCCCTCACGCTTATTATCAAGGACTTGAAAAAGATTTATGTGGTTCAAAAGTAAAGTCGAAGACACTATCAAGGCGTTAGTACAGTCGTTACCAAATCCAACAATTGTCACTGACCACATCGGAACTGTGCTTGCGGTCAATCAGGCTGTAGAAGCCGTGCTTAATATTTCTCGCAGCCAAATCGTCAATCATCCAATGACTGTGATTATTAATCAGTTCGAGCCAATGGATAGTGCCGAGGAGCAATACACTGGTGACAAGCTTGCAGGTGTGGTTGGGCGAGATCTAGCGCTTTCTGGGCGGCAGTTTAAGCTCTGGCAGTTGATTGTAAAAAAGCAAGAGGACCATACCCAACTGCTGACAAAGCTGTTTGATGGCCTTGCCGATGCGGTTTATGTTTTATCGCAAGATAACCAAGTTAAATTCCAAAACACTGCTGCAGATAAACTCGAAGCAACGAATTCTCGCGTGGGGCTAACTTGGCTGACGACCGAGACGAGAACCTTACCAGAGGGCAAACTACGGCAATGCAATATTGATGGAAACCAACTCACTATAGCCTGGAACAGCTTGGCAGAATTGCATCCTGGCTATAAACAAATAACGGTTTCCCAGGCGCAGATTCCAGAAGAAGATCTACGCCGATACGAGATGATGCAGCGGGTGGTTAGCAATACCGGTAGCTCGGTTATTGTGACGGATCCTAGAGGGCTCATTGAATATGTTAACCCTGGATTTGAGACTTTGACTGGGTATCCCCTGGCTGAAGCATTGGGCAAAAAGCCAGGCGCTTTTTTGCAAAGGGAGGGAACGGATCAGGAAACAGTGGCGCGCATTTCCCAAAAGCTGAAACAAAAACAACCTTTTTATGAAGAATTGCTCAATTACGACAAACAAGGTGTGCCTTACTGGATTGTGCTTTCGGTCAACCCTACCTTTGATGAGGATGGTCAGCATACCGGATTCGTAGGTGTAAGTTCTGATATCACTGATATAAAACAGCAGGTGCTTGAGCAGCTGAGCCAAAAAGAGGCGATAAGCAATAATTCTGCCGTGATGGAATTCGACCTTAGGGGCAATCTCACCCAATGTAACGACTATTGTACTGAGAGGGTAGACAACGGCTCTTTTAGTTATTTCAAAGACTGTGTTGGAAACTTAAACCAACATTTGGATGCCCAACAAAAACAGTCTTTGGACAACAGCCTGTCCACTTCTGTCCCAGTGAATATAAAGCATAATGGCATTACTAAGATCTTTGAGTGTGTGGTGACACCCATTAAAGATTTGCACGGTAACACCAGCAAATTTGTTGCGTTTGGTTCAGATGTATCCCAGCGCAATGGCGTCATTGAAGAAACCCACAAAGCTATGTCACAGGTGCTAGAACGCATACAAGAAATAGTGACCACCATAAATTCAGTATCTAACCAAACCAATCTATTGGCGCTAAATGCCGCAATTGAGGCGGCACGGGCAGGAGAGGCTGGGAGGGGCTTTGCGGTAGTTGCTGATGAAGTTAGAACCCTAGCCCAAAGTTCTAATGACGCTGCTTCGCAGATAGGCAGCCTGATTGAAGAGACCCAATCCCACGTGGATGGTTTGTCGCAGTTTCTTTCAACTAAAAACGAGTAGTTAGGCTAACGACAAACATTTTTTGAAATGGATTAAGGCTTTCCCCGTTCTTGCTTGATCATCGTCAAAGGTTGAAATAGTCAACCTTTGAATAATCATCTAAAAATAACCGACAATCTAGGCGGTTATCGCATGCCGATATGGAGTTGCCTGTGAATTCTTCCCCAAAGGTGTTTGGCCACCTTATTAAGTTAGCTTTGGTTGCATGGCCTTTGCTTGTTCAAGCAAAAGCAACAGAATTTAAAGCCTTGGTGCAAACTGGGGTAGTATCGGGCGATGATCGCACCAGTTGGCAAGATGGTGGCCGTAGCTTTTACCGATACTCTGATGATGGCCTGGTGCTTACCCAATTGGCTGCAAGTTTAAATACAGATTTGACATCGACCTTATCCGCCAATTTGACGGCCAACGCTTCGAGTGAGCATGATTTTAGACCTGGTTTAAGCCAAGCCTATCTGCATTACCGGCCTTTGTCGGGTAGCGACTACCGCTGGCGCTACAAATTGGGCGCATTTTACCCACGGCTGTCCTTTGAGAATGTGGATATTGCCTGGTTAAGCCCCTATAACTACACCAATTCAGCTATCAATGCTTGGTTTGGCGAAGTGTTGCGAATTCAGGGGGTAGAAGTCAGCTTGGAGCGTTCTGGTAGGAAACTGCGCTCGCCACATAGCTTTGCATTAGTGGCTTCAATTTATGGTGGCCACGATACTTTTGGCATTGAGCTGTCGCAACGGGGTTTTAATTTGCATGATCGGCAAACAGTGCTAGGTGAAGATTTGCAGATCCCCAACCCTAGCAGCCCGGTGGTTGATGGCGAGCACCAAGGCTTCTTAAAGTTTGACCCATTTGAAGAAATTGACGACCGTCCAGGCTATTACTTGGGCGCACATTGGGATTACAAAAACAAGAGCCAGCTGCGTTATTACTTTTATGATAACCGCGCTGATTCCAGTAAACGCGGCAGTACGGTAAAGGCCTGGGACACCTGGTTCCATCATCTTGCTTGGCAATATAGATTCTCTAGAAGCTTGCGCGTTAATGCCCAGTGGTTATTTGGGGAAACCGATGTCAATAAAAAGGCGATACTGACCGAATACCAATCGGGGTTTGTCATGGTTTCCTATTTGCACCAGGACAAACACCGGATAAGCAGCCGCTTGGAATTCTTTGAAACTAAAGACATAGACGGCACGCCAGGTGGCAATGTCGAGAGCAAAGGCGACGCTTGGACAACCGCGTGGAGATACGATTTCGATGATCATTGGCAGGTTGGGGTTGAGTACTCGGTTGCCGATGTAGAGTTACCCGCCTTTTCCAATGTTGCACGGATCAGTGAGACCCAGTCCTTATTCCAGTGGATAGTACAGTATCGGCTGTAATGCCCTAATGTCTCTGGGGTAATAGGGATTTAGACTGCGGAGCTATTGGGAACTTTCCTAAACTGCACAGGCGTCATACCGGTGTTGGCTTTAAAGGCTTTGTAGAAGGAAGACTTGGCATTGAAGCCTACTGTCATGGCAATATCTAGTGCATTTTTGTCAGTGGTAAGCAACAGGTTTTTAGCCGCCTCAATTCTAGCTTGGTTAATATAGTCAAAGAAGTTGCTGTTGAGGGTTTGGTTCAGGGTCTGGGACAAATATTGGGATGTGACGCCGATATATTTGGCCAAACTAAATAACGTCAGGCTAGCATCTAGGTATTTTTGTTCTTGATAAATAGCTTGCTGTAATTTTTGTGCGATGCGTTGGGCTTGTTCTTCACTTAAAGCCGAGCGAACATATTTAGACTCTACTGGCCTTTCTGTTTCGGATCCTGCCTGCAGGGTTCCAGCAGTCGCCTCACTAAACACCTCTGCATAGCCTGGTTTTTGCGTGATCCCACAGATACCTAAAAACAAGGTAATGGCAAATAGGCAAATGAAGCTACCGTTTTCAGATAATAAATAGCCTTGGTATTGGTCACCCAATACCAAAGCAAGTACAGCATATAACCAGCTAAACACCACTAAGCCGACAAACCATTCCAGCCAAACCAGATCTTTGCCATGATCGCTGGCAAAGACTTGGTGTAATCCTTGGCGGTATGTGCGGATATGCAAAATCATCTTGCCAAGCTGATAAATACTCAACCCTATCCAAAATAGGGTGATCCCAAAAAATGCAATTGCAACGCTAAGCGACCATGGGTCGTTCAGGTCGTCATTGCCGAAAAAAAGTTGGACTTGTTTATCATGCGGCATGAACACAATCATAACCGCCAAAACAATGGCTGGTATAGTTGGTAAGAAGCTTCTCCATGCAACAGCCTGCCAGCGCCAGGGCTCGCTAGCTGTTATCGCCAGCAAATAGGTTTTTAGGCTAGGCACCAACAAGAAAAAACACAATGGTAGGAACGCGATATAGCTTGTTTTTAAGGATGGAAACCAATGGAAAAGTAAAGGACCTATTGCCAAGTAAGCAAAACAGGCCAGGGTTATAAGTAATGGTTTTTGATATTGGTTTGAACCATCTGTGCGAGACTCCAATAGCAAAACGATGGCGACCAAAATGATCGCGCCAAGACTCATTGCCGATATTATGGCTGCAAACACCTAACTAGTTTCCTTCCTAAAACTCGCATATATATAAACTGAATCTTACTCATTTAAGTCCAAACTTACATAAAAAAGTCCGCGCTTATCGTCATGGACGATTAAAAATCCCAACTAGGACATGATTAAACCATCAAGCAAAGTTAATGAATTCACATATCAAGGAAAAACAAAAATGCCAAACAACCAATTCACACTCAATATGGTCGGCGGACTCAGTTCAATCACAATGGCACTGTGTTATATATCCCTTTTTGTACTGTTCGGCGCCGTTATTGAATGGCCGCAAGATGCTGAAAAAATTGAAGTTATTTCTTTCATGCATCAAAACCGGATGCTCCTGGATATCGCTTATGGCGTTGGCTACTTATTGTTTGGTGTTGTGCTGTGTATTACTGTGCAAGCAGCCCATGCAATGCTAAGTGACCCAAAGTCAGCAATGCTAAACACTGCCAGTATCTTCGGAATAATCTGGGTTATGCTGGTGTTAGCTGCAGGTATGATCAGGTTGCTTAGTTTTGAGTCTATGTATGCCCTGTACGAGACCCAGCCGGAACAAGCAATCAATATGTTGAATATCAGTAATGTCATTGTGGATGGCCTAGGTGGAGGCATTGAACTGGCGGGCGGCGTTTGGGTATTTTTGCTTAGCCTGGTTGGATTAAGACGTGGGCAAGCCAAAGGGCTTAATTATTTAGGTCTAGTTGTTGGAATGTTTGGCATGCTAACGGTGTTGCATACCGTGCCATACTTAAAAGAACTGTTTGGATTAAGCCAAATCGTATGGTTTATCTGGCTGGGTGTATTTTTAATGAAAGATAGTTCAGTGAATGTAAGTACAAACTAACTCAAATAAATTGGCGATGGTTTCTCACAATCATCGCCAGATTTATCAATGCTTACATGCTTGCGAATAGCGCCAAGATACGGTTTATAGCCTTGGCTGAGGCGGCTTCATTATTCTCTTTATAGTCGAACTGGTGGTTAGTATCCTCAACAAAGCTCAATTGCATATTGCTGCGCATAATGCCAGAGCTTGCGTCCAACTGGCGCAAAGCGTCGCATTTTTCCGGCGTATCGCTGGGTAGGCTAGTGTCGTTGGAAGCTGCGAAGATAAAGGTTTCAGCGTAGGTTGTGAATTGTTGCGCAAACAATCCTTGGCTGGCCTCTTGGTAGCCATTCATAGCACAGCCAGGATAGAGGCTAATAAAAGTGCTAGCCTGGTATTCTGGGCTAAAAGGCAAATCAAACCATACCTTGCCGTGATTGCTGAGATCTGGCGCTTGCCCTGATAGTGATTCGTGGTTGGCAAGCGCCAAGCTTGCGGTGCCACCATTAGAAAATCCCAGGACACCAATTTTGCCACTATCAATGTCTTGTCGTGATTTAAGGTAGGCAATGCCTTCAGCGATATCAGCAGGGCGCACTGATATTGGATCTATTTTAGCCGGCCTTGATAATGGGTCGCCTCCGCAAACGCCGCCACCCACATCGCCGCCTTCATCCCGGTGGCTGAACGAATCAACTAATAGTGCAACCATATTTTGTTGGTTGAGCAGTTTGCCCCATACTTTGTACTTCCCAGACACATATTGTGCCGTCCATTTTTCTGGTTCATCTTTGTAGTGTGCACCGCCACAACCGTGTGCCATGACTACCGCCGAATAAGTTTGGTTTGGATCGTGATCTTCTGGCAACCAAAGGTAGGCATTCATCACTTCGCCATTGCTGGTTAATATAGCCAGGGTTTCATCTGCGGTTTTTTTATCGCTGTTCTGCCATCCAGCCTGGGCAAATAAGGGCAGCATCAAGAATAGGGCTAGTAGTTTACGCATTGTGGTTCCTAAAAAGTTTGTTTCTGCAAAACTGCGCCTAGCCTAATTTATGTCCCGGTAACTGCCTAGCGTACAAATAGTGAGCTAGTTCACAAGTGACCGGGAATTGGGAAACACTTCACTATATTGCCGCGAGTTTGCCTATTGTAGCTATTGCCTACATTGAAGACGTAGACAGGGTCTATACTATTCCTCAATACACAGGCATTTTGGGCTGGTGCCCAATTAACCTGCTACTAAACTGAAATACGGATAAACAATTATGAACGACATTGATATAGGCATAGTGCCCGAGCAGCGGCTAAAGGTGGCCGAACAACTAAAAGGCCTGCTGGCTGATTCTTACACCCTGTACCTGCTAACCCACAACTTCCATTGGAATGTGACAGGTGAGCGTTTTCGTGAGCTGCATTTGATGTTTGAAGAACACTACACTGAACTTGCGGTGGCAGTGGATGACATTGCAGAGCGTATCCGCGCATTAGACGTGATAGCGCCCGGCACTTATAGAGCTTTTGCTGAATTGACCAATATAGAAGAAGTGGACGGTGTGCCGGTGGCGGGTGAAATGGTGGCAATCCTTAAAAATGGCCATGAGACCATTGTCCGCCGATGTCGGGACGCCTTGGAAGTAGCGGGTGATGCCAACGATGAGTCCAGCGCCGCCTTGATTTCAGACCGGATGCGGGTACATGAAAAAACTGCCTGGATGCTCAGGGCAACTTTGTAATTGGCCTTCAAAAACGGGGTTGGCTGGTTGGGTTAACAATATCCCCTGCGTAATTTAATTTACAAACGCTGGATATGAATGGGTTCCACTAGTACCCCGTTGGCAATCTGGTCGTTAGGGTGGGGGATAAGCCATTCCCCTTCCTCGATCCCAGCAAGAACTTGGGCAAGTTCGTGGTTTTTCTTACCTAATTCAACGACCCGCTTCACTGCAACACCGTCCTCGACCGCATATACTGCCCAATTTTCCTGATCCCTAAACAAAGCGGTTAGGGGGATGGTGAGGATATCTTGCCCCTGCCATAAAATAATCTCTACGTCCATTTGGTAGGCATGGCCAAGGCGCTGCCAGTCGCTGTATTCAGATTCTAAGTCAACTATCACGTTGACCCTTTGTTCTTCAATCCCCAAAGCTGATACTTTGGTAAAACCGATGGGTTCTATTCTTTGCACTGTGCCGAGCAATTCACCTACGCCACCCCAATTCTTGATCACCACAGCATTGCCTGGTTGCACCGCTACGGCATCAAAGGACAACAGTTCCACCACAATTTCTAGATCCGCTGGGTCGCCAATTTCTAGTAGTGGCGTACCTGCTTGCACAACGCCTTCGCTTTTATTGATGACTTTTAGCACCTTGCCACTCACGGGAGTGGTGATGGTTAAGCAAGCGCAATGTTCATGGTTATTGTTTTCATCGGCTGGAGATAGCAACTGGGCTTTGGCCCGTTCGTGCTCAAATTCACGCATTTGCAAAGCCGCTTGTGCGGTGGCCAGTGAGGCGCGGCGGGATTTGTACAAGCGCTGGGCGTTATCCAGTTCCCGCTCGGAGGCACTATTGTTTTTCCTAAGTTCACGCATGCGCTTGAACTCTGCTAAAGCAAATTCCAATTCCGCTTCGGCCTGGCTCACTTCGGCTTGTGCCAGTTTTTCAGCGGCTAGCATGGCTTGCACGGCCGCTTTGGCTTGTGCCTCGCTACGGGTATCTAAAAAGGTGGGGTCGATAGGTTCGATCTCTGCCACTATGGTTTGGGATAACTGCACCTGGTCACCTACTTCCACTTCTATGCGGCGCAGGTATCCGGTCACCGGTGCTGACAGTACATAAACGTCGTGCACCCTGGACTTTGCCTCCTCCTGCACGGTAACCCGTAAGTTGTTGCGCTGCACTTGTTCCATGGCCACCAAAACCGGTTTGGGTAAAAACGCATATACCAGTGCTGCAGCCACTACCGCTGCAATGATGCCCCAAAGGATTAGTCGTGATCTTGATGCTGACATAGTGTTATTCCCGGGTTTTTAATACCCTAATTAAATCCAATTCATCTACCCGTTTTCGCACCAACGCGGCGGAAATAGCCGCAGCAACCAAAACGATAACAATGGCGTAGCCATAGGTGTTGGGCTGTATTGCGATAGGGACTCGAAACATTTCGGTATCAAAGGCGGAAGCCATGGACCAAACCAGGCCATAACCCAGCAGGCAGCCCAGCGGCAGTGCCACAAAAATTAAAAACATCACTTCCCCCAACAACACATAGGATATTTCGCCTTTGGAAAATCCCAGTACCCTTAAGGTGGCCAATTCGCGGCCACGTTCTGAGAGGGCGATGCGGGTGCTGTTATAGGTGACGCCAAATGCCAAAACGGCAGCCAGTACCGAAAAGATAGTGTTAAACACCATAATGTTTTTGCTAATGGTCTCGTGGAACGAATCTAAGGCGGTTTGCTTCAACATGATGGCGCTGACAACAGGGGTGTCCTTGAGGAAAGCGAGTAGCTCTCTTTCCTGGTTGGGATCCACCAATAGGTTGGCATAGTCAAATGTCGGGGCTTCTTTTAACAAGCGGCTGGCATGCCTAAGTTCCATAAATACCGGTAAACCAATATGGCTTTCGAATGTGGCGACTATCGGCAGTAGCAGGGTTGGCCGCCTTCCTTGTAAGATGGCGACTTCCAATTCGTCACCCACTACCACGCCAAGTTTCGTAGCTAGCCGGTTAGCAATGGCCAAGCCATGGCTTGGCACGGTTTGGGTTTCCCGGCTGTCGTCGTCATAAATCGGGTATAGGCTGTTGTTGGGCAAAATGGCATTGATTGCACCGCGGTGTTCAACCCCTTGGTACCGAAAATCGGCACTAATAAAGCGCATTGGTTCGGCTTTTAGCACGCCGGGCAGTTGTTCGAAATCATGGATAGCCCGCAGTTTTTCCTTTTCGACTAACCCCACCATAATATCCTGCCGCTGAGCTTCAAAAAAATAGGAACGGGCAAGGCGATCCAGTGAATCACTCCATTGCAAAGCCATGATCACCAGGGCGATAGAAGCGGCTATCCCTAGGCTGGTGAGGGATGAACGCACCGGCCAGCGGGCAATTTGGCGCAGGGCAATCCGGGTGGGCTGGTCAATTAGTTTGATAATGCCGAGTTTAGAAAAAATGGAACGCCGGTACACCGCGGGTGCTGGTGGGGTCATGGCTTCTGCTGGTGGCAGTTTAACTACCTGCCAAACCGCGCCAATAGTACCAGCTACTGCGGCTACTAAACTAACAGCGCCACCTATAGCGTAGTTACCTAAACCGGGTTGGTAAATCAGCAGCGGAAAGCGGAAAAAGTCGGCATAAAGCTCGGTATTTAAACGTCCAAAAAAACTGCCCAATAAAGAGCCTAGTACAATGCCCAATATCGTGATAATCAAAACCATTTTTAAATAGTGCCAAGCGGTTTCCCAGTTGCTATAACCAAATGCTTTTAGCAAGCCAATTTCGGTGCGCTCAGTGGCGATTAAGCGGGACAACACCATGTTGCTAAGGAACACGGCGACGAGGATGAAAATGCCCGGCAGGATGGTGCCCATGCTTTTTTGCTGCTCTATTTCGTTCATCACAAACCAATTGGAGATCTGGTCTTCCCTGTCGATGGCGCTGACGCCACCATAGGGTTCCAGTAGTTGATCCAGTTTATTGAGCACGGGTTCCAACTGTGCGTTGTAACTAAGCGAGAGGGTCACATCGTTGAAGGCATCTTCCAGGTCGTAGGCTGATTCCAGGGCTTTGCGCCCCATCCATATCACACCAAAGCGCTGGTTGTCTGGCACCAGGGAGCCTGGCCCTATGCTGTAGATAAATTCTGGGCTAAGCGCAATGCCAACTATGGTGAACTCCCGTTTGCTGCCATTCATAATGATGCTGATGGTGTCACCGGGTTCCAGGTTTTGGGCTTCGGCAAAGGTTTCGCTGACGATTATCTGTTCTTCCCTTCCGGGTGCTATCCAGCTGCCTTTACGCAACACAAGTTGGTTTAGGTATGGCTGGCGGGTTTCGGGGATGGATAACAGTTGTCCGATAACCGGCTCTTGGAACCCGTCAATGTCTAAGGTGGCGTAGCGGGAAATCCGGGTTTCCACCATTTTTACTCCTGGAATTCGCCGGATCTCTTGTTTTAGGCGCTCTGGTGCCCGGGTGAGCCGGGCGAATACATCCGCAAACCGGTATTCCTGGTAGTAGGCGGCAGAGGTTTTTTCTAGGGCTTCTATGGTGGACAGTGCCATTACTAAGGTTGCAACACCAGAACCAACCACTAGGGCCACCGCCATCACCTGCATGCGCAAACGCCATAAATCCCGGAATAGTTTTTTATTGAGTGGTGACATCTACCACTCCAAATGCTCAGCGCCGAGCCGCTGCTGGTTGTATTCGATACCGGCAATTTTTCCGTCGGAAATACTGACTACCCGGTCTGCCATTTTAGCCACAACCGCGTTGTGGGTGATAACAGCTGTCGCAGTACCTAGTTGCCGGTTTATGTTTTCGATGGCTTGCAATACCAGGATCCCGGTGTGTTTATCTAATGCCCCGGTAGGTTCATCGCATAGCAAAATGTCTGGTTGCTTGGCTATCGCCCTGGCAATGGCAACCCGCTGTTGCTCACCACCTGACAGCTGGGAGGGAAAATGGCTGCTCCTATCGGCCAGACCAACTAAGTCCAAAGCCGCCATGGCTTCAATGGCATTAGGTGCAATCTCTGTGACAAGGTTAACGTTTTCTTCGGCGGTGAGGCTGGGGATCAAGTTGTAAAACTGGAACACAAATCCGACGTGATCCCGGCGGAACCGGGTTAGCAAGCCCTCATCAGGCACGCTGATTAATTCATGGCCATAGCGGACTTCACCGGCTGTGGGTAGGTCTAGCCCACCTAAGATGTTCAATAATGTCGATTTACCGCTTCCGGATGCGCCAAGCAGTACCACTAGTTCATTGGGGTAAAGATCAAAGTCCACGTCCTGCAAAGCATGCACAACTGTATCACCTTCGCCGTAGGTTTTGCTCAAACCCCGGCAACTGAGGGTCGGGCCTTGTTGTGCTTGTTCCAGCATGGGGTTTTACTATGGGATAGTGGCTTATGGGGTTAAATCTACTCGAAATTTGCCTTGTGGGTGTTGATGTAGATCAGTGGCCATTGGTGGGCAGTAATACTTAATGGCATCAGTATAAAAGTCGAATGCTATTTTTTTGTTGAATAAATGAACTAAACAGGCGTTTTGGGCGTTTACAAACTTATAACAACTACACAGGAATAGTTATGGACCTAAACATCGAATCTTTTGAAGGCGGCTTTTATTTGGCCCATATTGAGGATAAAGGCCGTGATTATTACGTTTATGACGAGCAAAACCGCCCAAAAAAATTCCAAAGCATAGATGAAATAAAGCTATTCCTTGAAACCGAAAAGTTCGAAAAAGTCTGGCTTAAACAAAACACGCCTTACGACGAGATGTGCGGTATGACGCCAAACCCAGAAGAACTAAAAATGGAAATTGACTGGCATTAACTAGAGCGTGTTTCTTTGAGTTCTTAAAAAGCGCTATGGAACAAACAAAAACAGGCGCTTGCGTGCACTATTCTCCAACAGGGCCAAGGACGACTTCTCCAAATACAGACGCATCAATATAGCCCCTATCCCGGTTTGCCCCTTTCAATGGTTCTGAACCGATAAAATGCTCGCGTTTGCCCTGGCCATCGGCATCACAGTAGGCAAGCATAAAGCCTAGTTTTTTGTTTGCCGTTAAGGTGACCGGTTGGTTATTTTGTCCATACTGGTAGTCGTCTGCGAATACTTTGATAGCCAATTCCCATGTCGTATGTTGCGCGGTGCGCTGCCAAGTGCTGTAAATGTGGTCGTTAAACAGTTTGGGTTTTTCATCTACATCAATATCGACTACTTGGTTGTCCAAGGCTACATGGTAGGCAAAAGCATTGTGGTTATAGGTGTGGATGCCACCTGAAGCATCTTCGTCTAAAAACACCTCGACACATTCTTCCGCCCAATACTTTTCCAGTGGATCGGCATACAGGTCGGAAAGGTGGTCGTCGACAATTTCCGCGAGCAGGTACAGGTACTGTTTATCCCATACCAGCTTAAAGCGCCCAGAAAAGTCCTTAGGATCCAATTCTTCTTCGCCCAGCAGGATATTATTAATAGCCCGCCATTTTGCCTTTTGCCATGCAGGCTCCAAAGCCTGTCCATCAATCTCAATAGGCGTAGCCGTATGGGGGACGACATAAGAAGTTTTTGCCAAAACCGAAAGGCTCATGGTAAGCAATAAAATAAACAGTTTAATTTTCATGTTAGAGCCCCTGGTATAATAGGTTTGGTATTAATCCAGCCAACCTGCTTTTGATTCAGTATAGATATGCCGTGATACAGATTCGTCAAAACCACTATCTAGGCACGCTAATGCAACGTCTATAATGCCCTTATTATTACTATCTTTCCAAAACAAATTGCTGCCACATATACCGCAAAAGCTGCGAGAGGTGTGTGGGCTAGATTGATATTGTTTGATTAACTGTGCGCCGGTTAAAATTTCTAGGTCATTTTCATTGGCTTCGGCATAGCTGGCAAACGCTGCGCCATGGGCTTTTTGGCATAACCGGCAGTGGCAGTGGCTAGCATTTGATAGCTGCCCCTCAATCTCGAACTTCACTGCTCCGCACAAGCAGCTGCCTTTGATCTCTGCCATCAGAGGGCAAAACCAAATTGTTGTAAAAAAGTCTGGGCAGAATCCACATCCAGGCAGCGCCTGAAAGGGATTTTCGCAATGGTGAGATAATGGATCAGGTGCACACCTTGGTCTTTATCTTCCACCAACCAGCATTCAGCTTTTTGGTTGCGCCTGTCCAGGTGGAATACGTTTTCATGCTTAAACAATTTGACATCTGGGGGCACGCGCCACCCACGCATGTCCACCAATAGTGCCCAAGGTTTGTGGTTGTTTTTTTGCATAAACTCGGACAACCGGGTGATATAGGCGAGGTCGATTTGGGTGTTCCAACGCCCTTCTAGCGACGCTTTAATCAAGCCAGCCTTGTCAACAATGTGGAAATGGGGGGCAGAAGACACCGGCTATCTATCCTTTTAATCTGGTAATTTATTGAGCTTAAATGCTTGCAAGCATGTTATAAGCATAGCAGTTGCTGATAACATTACTGAATAAGTGTTAAGGATTGTTTGCGCAAACTTTGATACTGATCAGTGCTTTTGCTTTCCTGCACTTTTGTCTACGGGGATGTGTTCCCGCACCGTGCCCGTGAGCTGGTTGATATCGATAGGCTTAGTCAGGTAACTGCGGAAGCCGAGTTGTTTACCGCGTTCGATTTGCTCTTTCATTGCGTTGGCTGTCACCGCTATGACCGGGATGTTGCGCAAGTTTTGGCTATTGTTGAGCTGCTCCATAAACTGGAAGCCGTTCATATCGGGCAGGTTGATATCAAGCAAAATTAGGTTGACCTGTTGCGAATTGAGTTTGTGCAAACCTTCAGATCCGGTTTCTGCCACAACCAGGTCAACATCCAATTCCCCTTCGAATACTTTCGCAACCAGCTTAACATTGGCTGGATTGTCTTCCACATAAAGCACTTGGATTTTTTCGTTGTTCGTTGCCACCGGTTTGTTTTCGGTATCCCTGATCACTATTGGCAGTTCTATCCAGAAGGTACTACCAATGCCAGGTTGGCTTTCAACGCCAATGTCACCGTCCATTCCAATGATAAATTCTTTGCATAAGGACAGGCCAACGCCGCTGCCCTCGATACCATCGTTGACACTGACAAGCCGTTCGAAAGGCGAAAATATTCTTGTTAAATCAATGGCTTCTATGCCTACGCCGGTGTCCTTAATGCAAATCCGATAGGTGTCGGGCGAACTGCTGGCACTGAATATTTCAATGCTTCCGCTTTGTTTGTTGTATTTAATGGCATTAGACAGCAGGTTCAGGATGATTTGTTTTAACCTAAGCGCATCTGCTTTAACCGTGACGTTTTTGGGGATCATGCTTTTTACTGACAAGTTCGCTTGTTGTGTGATTGGTGTAACCTGCAATAAACATTCTTCAATTACTTCATGCACGCTGACGTTGGTAATGTCCAGCTCCAGCTTGCCTTTTTCTATTCTGCTTAAATCCAGTACTTTGTTAACGAGGCTAAGTAAATGGCTACCAGCGTTGCGGATCTCCTGCAGGTTATCCCTTTGGGTTTCATTGAGTTTGTGTTCTTCATCTTGCAACGTTAAATCACTAAATCCTATTATCGCGTTCAATGGAGTGCGCAGTTCATGGCTCATATGGGATAAAAATTCAGACTTAGACCTATTGGCCTGTTCTGCATCGTCACGTGCTTTAACCAATTGCAATGTGCGTTGTTCGACAGTTTCCTCTAAGTTGTCCCGGTATTGCTTCAACTCCAGCTCGGCTTGTTTTTGTTCGGCGACGTTTTTGGTAACGGTAGCGAAATTAATTGGTTCGCCTGTAATCGGATCGTCAATCCGAAAAATATTAAACAACACGGGAATGCGGCTATTGTTGTGGAAATGCTGAAAGTCTATTTCGCCAACCCATCTGCCGTCATTAACCACCGTTGGCAGGATTTCATTAAGCACTTTAGGTTGTAAATCTGCGGGGAAAAAATCTGGCACGGTATTGTCGAATAATTCCTTGTCAGACTGGATCCCCACCATTTTGCGGCCTGCTTCGTTTAGGAACAATGGTATGCCATTGATATCAGAGATGCCGATGAAATCAGAAGCATTGGTAACAATGGTGGCAAGCCGGTTTAGCTCTGCCGTTTGGGTGTAGTCTAAGGTCACATCTTGCACTGTCGCGACGATATGGTTGCTACCATCGTTATTGACGCGACAGGTCAAATATTCCCTGACATACCTTGGCTCACCGAGAGATGGGTTAATTTGGTAAAGTACAACCTGGGGCTTGCAATCTTCCTGGATTTTTTGGTGCGCGGTAATGACCTTCTTTTGGTCTGAGGGTTCTACCCTAAACAGCATCAGCTCAGCACTGGGGATAACTTTACCCTTTTCATAGCCCAAAAGGCTATACATTTCATCTGACCAGTAATAGCTGTTATCAGATAGTGAAAACTCCCAACTACCGATATGGGCTATGTTTTGCATTTCTTGCAGACGTGCTTGTTGCTGCTCTAAGTCTAAAACCATCTTCCTGCGGGTGGTATCGTCGAGTATGCGCCCTTCGACGTAGCGAAGGTTACCAGCATCATCAAATAGGCAATAACCTTTTTCATATACCCAGCGTTCCTGGTTATTTCCCAATAGCAAGCGATAGCTAATTTCAAAACTACTACCCTGTGGACAGCTTGTAATGGTTTGCCAAAGCAGCTCTTGATCATCGGGGTGGACAAAATTATTAAGTGCTAATTTTGCTTCAGAATCGACTGTCGCTTTCCCCATATCCAATAGTGGGTACAAACCGTCAGTGAAAAAGTCCAAATAGCGCTTTTGACTGGCTTCTGCCCTGTAAATAAAACCGTCTAAGGTACTGGCAACCCTAAGCAAGTTTTGCTCCTTGATGCTGCCGGTTTTGCGGAAGATCAAGATAAAGGCAACAGCTACAACTATGGCACACAGAGCACGAGGAATTTGAATGGGGATACCAAACCAAGCAGCGAATTGGCTTGTGGTTAATAGCCAGCCAAGATTTTCTTCACCTGGGGGAATAAAAGCTGTGAGGCAGCCATAGCATCCAAGGGCAAAAGCTGCCGCCATTTGCCATCGGCGCAAGAAAAGGTCGCCGCTATCACGGGTAGCATAAATAGCGATGCCTCCCAAAAATGCACCTGGCACACCCATTAACATTCGGGCCCCGGCATCAACACCAATATAGTTGTCCTGTGATGAGCCAATCAGCACCAAGATCCCTACAGAGGCAATGGTGTAAGCCAAAATGGGGTTGATGGCATATTTGGGAAATTCCCTGTTCCAGCCCAAGCGACCAAACTCAAATAAGGCAATAAAGGAAAAGAACATAAATAGCTGTCGCACCAGCAGCGGCACACTGGTTTCATCAATTAGCCTGAGTTGGTCAATAAACTCTTGGCAGCCATGTAAAAAGCCAAATAGTGCTAGATAACCAAAGAAAGGTGATAGTGTTAGGTTCTTGCTTTCCCTTGGAATAACAAATGCGATTACGCCCAGCACAAAAAATGCCAAGCCATAGACGAGGAAAATGAGGTAAATGTATTGGTCGACCCAGTTTGTCATGATAGCAATACTTTAAGTTGCATGACGAAAAGTTAGCATAGACCCAAAACAAGGCAATGCTACTAAGGTTTAGTGTTCGGTTAATATATTACTCTTTTGAGATTTAAATGGTTCAACTTTAGTAGCAATGAGAAATAAAAAAACCCGGCATAAGCCGGGTTTTTTGAAAAGGTGGACTGGCTTACATCATGCCGCCCATGCCACCCATTCCGCCCATGCCACCCATATCAGGTGCAGCAGGCGCTTCGTCTTTAGGTGCATCAGCAACCATGGCTTCAGTCGTAATCATTAGGCTAGCGATAGAAGCAGCAAACTGAAGTGCAGAACGAGTTACCTTAGTTGGATCCAAGATACCCATATCTAGCATGTCGCCATAAGTATCGTTACCGGCATTGTAACCGTAGTTGCCTTCGTTGTTCTTAACTTCGTTAGTAACAACAGAGGCTTCGGCACCCGCGTTTGAAGCGATTTGGCGAAGCGGTGCTTCCATCGCACGTAGCGCAAGGTTTACACCGTGGGTTTGGTCTTCATTGTCGCCTTTAAGATCAGCAATCTTAGCGGCAGCACGCACTAGGGCAACACCACCACCAGGTACTACGCCTTCTTCAACCGCAGCACGGGTAGCGTGCAAGGCATCTTCAACGCGGGCTTTCTTCTCTTTCATCTCAACTTCAGTGGCAGCACCAACTTTGATGACTGCAACACCGCCCGACAACTTGGCCAAACGCTCTTGAAGTTTTTCTTTATCGTAATCAGAAGTAGATTCTTCGATTTGGCCACGGATTTGCACACAGCGGCCTTGGATGGCTTCTTCGTCACCGGCGCCGTCAACAACAGTGGTGTTGTCTTTGTTGATAACCACACGCTTGGCAGTACCAAGGTCTTCAAGGGTGGCTTTTTCAAGCTCAAGGCCGATTTCTTCAGAAATCACAGTGCCGCCAGTCAAGGTTGCGATGTCCTGCAACATGGCTTTACGACGGTCACCGAAACCAGGAGCCTTAACTGCTGCAAC
>CBDIHK010000004.1:0-34202 GCA_965279005.1 Alteromonadaceae bacterium
TGCCAAAACATGGGCAGGATGTGAGTAGTGAGATAACCAGCCATCGCTAAAATGCGCCTCTGGTCCACCATGGGCAAAAATAACTGTCGGTAGGGCATCGCGTTTTTTTGCATCTATAGGGGACACCAATACACCTTCCAGTTGCAAGCCATCCCGGCTTTCAAATTTGTGCTGGCTTTGTTCACCCAAAGCCATGTTGTCCAACCATGGGTTGCTGTTGCTCACCCTGATTAATTTGCCTTTACGCCACCAATACAGTTCCGGGGGGTGGGATTTGCTATGGGCGATTACCGCTATGTTTGCACCATCTCCATCACCGTGCATGGCCTTGATTATGGGCTTGCCTTGGTTGGAATTTCGGAAACTGGAGCCCGGTGAATTCACTCTTTTGCTCGCGATTAAGGATTCCAAGCCAACATCTGCACTGAATAACAAGCGCCTGTTTGATTGCCATGTAAAATCTGTGACAAAGCCATCAAACTCAGTTAACAATACTTGCACGCCTGGGGACGGTTGCTGCAAATCTGCTAGCAGCAGCACGCCGTGATCAGGTGAGTGGATGTCGTTGCTGCCGATAATGGCCAGCTTTTTACCGTTGGGCGAAGGTAGCACTTTATTGAGTTTGCCCACATGGCCTACTGTTTGCAGTTGTCTTCCCGTGATGTCGATGATGCTAACTTCGCTTTGGGTTATCACATCGTCAATTGCTGAACTAGGGGAGCGGGTCAATACAATGTTAGTGCTGTCCCCAACAAACTGCGCGTCCAACACATGGCCGTCTGTTGTGATTTGCACAGGTTCACTGCCCTGCTGCAGCAAGTCCATTAGCCATAAATGTTGGTTGGCTGGTTGTTCTTCAAATATTTGTGGAGCGAATTTTGACCCGTTAGTATTGACCCCTGGCATGGCCGGCTTTTGCCAATACAGCAAATATTTGCCTTCTGGATGTAGGCTAAAACCCGCGATGTTGTTTGGCCTTGACAAGGCCCTGTGTGCCTCACCACCTTCAGGATTCATAATGTAGATACTGAAGAATGGATCGTGCGGCCGCTTTGCCAGCAACCAAAGTTGTGCGCCATCAGCTGACCAGCGTAGTTGGTTAATGTAGTTGTTACCCCTGATCATTGGTATAGTCTCGCCCTTGCTGTCCACAAGGTACAGCTCGTCCCAGTCGCTGCCATCGCGATCAACGCCGGGCCTACGCGGCAAACTTACAACAAAGGCAATGCGATCCCCTTCGGGAGCCATCTGGGCCAACTGGACGCTACGGGTGCGCACCACATCATGGACATTCATATGCTTACCATCGGCCTTGGCCGGTAAGGATAAGGTAAACACCGCAGGTATCGTTGCAAATGCTAGGAAAAGGTAAAAGCTGGGACGCAACATTTAAAAGGGCTTCAATACGGCCAACACTACGATGGCAAGCAATATGACGACTGGGGCTTCATTTAAAAACCGGTAAAATTTACTGCTGTGACGGTTTTCATCCCTGGCGAAGCGTTTTACCAAGACCAGCAAGTAGAAGTAATAAATATAGATTGGCAGTAACAGCAGCAGTTTTAGGTGCAGCCAGCCCGCCTGCTTGAACCAGGGCATACCGTAGCTGTGCATCAACAGTAGGCCAAAAACTAAGGTCAATATCGCGAAAGGTAGCACGAACCACCAGAGGCGGCGTTCCATAACAATGAATTGCTGTTTAACCGCTTCATCTTTTGCTTGGGCGTGGTAGACAAACAGCCGCGGCAAATAAAAAATGCCGGCAAACCAGGCAATGATGAAAAAGATATGTAAGGCTTTGAACCAGAGAATTGCCACAACTATTCCTTCTTATACAAGTAACTACGCACCAGATCCCAGGTAATTACACCGATGATGGCATTGGGCGTGTTCCCGTATACATATACAGCGCCGCTACGCTTGTTTTGCAATATTTCATAGACTTCCGCCAGGGTAGCTTGTGATTGCACGCCTTGCATCGGATCCTTGACCAGGGGCTTTTCCGCGTATGGATCCATGCTTACATCGTAATGCACCCAATGGTATTGGGAATCGATTTCATAGTCGGATTTAAGTACAACCGGGTGGGTCGGTGCTTTGTCTAAAAACGCCATTATATGGTGGTCGCCTGCATCCACAAACACCTTGTATTGGCGGTCGCAAACAGCCAATACGCCAACCTTTTGTAGTGTCTCCCGGATAGAGGATGTGGTGTACTCCAGCTTTTGGTAATCCAATTGGCGCATAAAGATGGAACGGTTACCAAAAAACTGGGTTGAGGTGACGTAGGCCGGCACTATTACCAACATGGCGGGCAAAATGACCTCGGTAGAATAGGATAATTCCATGATGGCAGACAGCGCAGCCAAAGGTGCATGCAATACTGCTGTCAAAAAGCCCGCTATACCCAGGAGTGCAAAGCTAGTAGTCAAGTGTGAGGTATCTGTGACATAAGCCAATGGATAAAGCATCAGCGCCCCGCATAAAACACCCAGACCAAGTACCGGGCCAATAATGCCGCCGGGCACACCCAAACCTATGGCGAACATGGTTAGCACTAGTTTGGCCACCAGGATAGTGAGCAGCAGTCCAAACTCAGACGGTGTACTAACCACCCACTGGATGGCACCCATGCCGCTACCCATGGCTTCAGGCACAAAAAAGCCCACCGCGCCGGTAATTAAACCCGCTAGGAGTAGACGCCTAGCCATATTCATTGGCCGGAACCATTTTACGATAGCCATTAACTGGCTGTTGAAGAAGGTGGCAAATGCACCCATGACGGCACCAAACAAGATGAAATAAAGGTATAACCAGGCATCAAAATCGGCGATGGTCAAAAAGTCCAGTTCATGGGTTGTGCCAAAGACTTGCCTGGTCATGACCGAACCGCAAGCGGCGGCCAACATCACAGGTATAAAAATGTGGATTTTGTATTCCCGCAACACGACTTCCATCACAAACAATACAGCGGCAAAAGGCGTATTGAATGACGCTGAAATACCTGCCGCAATGCCGCAACCCGTTAGGATGCGGATGCTGTTATAGGGCAACTTTAGCCATTGCCCGAAAAAGCTACTGCCCGCCGCGCCCAGGTGGACGGAGGGGCCTTCGCGGCCGACCGAGAAGCCCGAGGCCAAGGCAACCATGCCCCCAAAAAACTGGTTCAAAGTGGTGCGAAACGGGATAACGCCATAAAACTTTTTAACCCTGTGTATCACGAAGGGGATGCCCATCCGGTAGTGCTTGAAACCAGTTATCCAAGCAAAAGCGATAATGAGTAAAGCGCCGAGCACTGGCAGCAACAAGCGTTTTTCCGGTGCCAATGTTTGAAAGTTGTCGACATCGCTTAGCCACAACAACTGCAAACTCTCGTAGCCTAAGCGAAAGGCAATGATAAGTGCGCTGGAGCAAACGCCGGCGGCGATAGCCACTAAGCACAACTGCAATGACGTCCTTGGCTTAGACAATTCTGTGTGCCAAGTGTTTGCGGCAAAAGCCTTGCGTACTGGTCGTGGCAGTTTGATGGGTTCTTCCTTAGGTTGTCCTGGTGGTGATAACAACTTAATAGTATTACTATAATGCCTCATTTAACTCTTTGAAAGATAGACATAATCAGCTTGAAGACTACAGATGTAAAAAAGCGCATCGGCGCTTTTGGTTTTTACCTACTTGTTTTGGCGATTACCGCGCTGGCTGGGGTAGTCGGTTATGGCATGGGAATGGTTAACCAAACCATGATGGAGAGTGAGCAGCAACGGCTGGAGGAATCAGTTGTGAATTTGCGCCAGGAAAATGATGTGCTCAACCGCAACCTGAATATTATGGGGGTTGATCTGGAGGTTGCGCGTTTGGCGAATGAAAACTCGCAGCTGCTGTTGCGAGAGGAAATGCAGGAGCAAGTGGAATTGCGCAAGCAACTGCAATTTTACCAAAAGGTGATGGCACCAGAACTGGAACAAGAAGGCTTTATAATTGACTCCTTCAATTTAGAACCAACCAGTTCGCGCGGATATTTTCGCTTTGCCCTGGTATTGATGCAGCAAGAGCGCAGGCGCAATGCAGTAAAAGGAACCGTGACTATTACTTTACTGGGCAGTTCTGAAGGAAAACGGGAGGAGCTTTCGATAGAAACGCTTTTATCTGAATGGTCGGATAATCTGTCTTTTAGCTTTATGTATTTCGATATTGTTCGCGGCGAGTTTGCCCTACCTGACAAGTTTATTCCCGAGCAAATCCAGGTGGATGCAAAACTAGCGAACAGTCCGTGGGGTAAAAACTCCTTAAGCCGTGTCTTTGACTGGGAGCTGCCGGTCAATCCTTAAAGGGAATTGGACTTGCCAGGAATAAGGGTAAATTGTCTACTAAGTTTGCTGTTCACCGTGAAAATATTGATCTAGCTACATTCAAATCCGTAGCCCATAAATGACAAGAAATGGCTTCTGCTGTGTATCGCAATTTACGAATTTGCAAAAAATATAAGCACAGGTCTACACTGCTTTGGTTAACATGATTTTAGCATACTAGGATAGGGTATATATGTT
The DNA here is from genome assembly GCA_965279005.1 of Alteromonadaceae bacterium. Classification (GTDB taxonomy): domain Bacteria; phylum Pseudomonadota; class Gammaproteobacteria; order Enterobacterales; family Alteromonadaceae; genus Planctobacterium. The sequence continues at coordinate 4,545 of CBDIHK010000004.1, forward strand.
CTCGATTTTTGGTGGTTCCCAAGAACAAAAAGTAAAAAACCAGGTCTCCGACAAGGAAATGTCTGAATTAACACACGCCAAAGCCTTTTACGATAGCGTTGGCCAATCCCAGGCGATTATTGAGTTCAACCCTGATGGCACTATTTTGTTTGCCAATGACAATTTCTTAGCTGCAATGGGCTACCGGTTGTCTGAAATCCAAGGCAAGCACCACCGTATGTTTTGTGAATCTAACTACGCCAAGTCGGCAGAATACCAGCAGTTTTGGCGAGATTTAGCCAATGGCAAGTTCCACCAAGGCCAATGCAACAGGGTGAAAGCAAATGGCGATCCGGTTTGGTTGGAAGCCAGTTACAACCCCATTGCTGACAAATACGGAAAAGTCCAGAGCGTGATTAAGATTGCGCGTGACATCACTGCGGTTTACGAAAAAAATAACGAAGCTGAAGAAATTCTAAAAGCGCTGCACCATTCAAGCGCCGTTATTGAGTTTGATACTACAGGTAAAATTCTCACTGCGAATGAAAATTTTATTTCTGCTACCGGTTATTCTTTGAACCAGATAGTGGGCAAACACCACCGCATGTTTTGTACCTCTGATCATTCTGCTAGCAGCGAATACCAGCACTTCTGGAACCGTTTAGCCAGGGGGGAGGCTTTTAGTGGCTTGTATGAACGGGTCAATTCCAAAGGCAGGGCGGGATCAAACTTTTGGTTATTAATAGCAAGCCATTGATCACTTCTTGATATAAGATTTCCATGTACTTTTTCTGAGCAGAATGATCAGATCAGAATCCCTCTATCTATCTGGAATAAAAACGTATGGAATTGATCAATTGTCTGTCTCAGGTTCGTGAAACCCGCTCTCATATTAACCAGTCTTACCCTTTGCTGGAAGTCACTTTTTTGGTGGTTGTCGCGTTAGTTTGCAAACAAAAAACCTGGGAAGATATTGAAGATTTCGGTGAAGGAAATATGGAATGGCTACGTAATTATTTACCCTACAAATCTGGGATACCAACTCGTCATAATATCGCCAGAATAATTCGTAGCACCGTACCGGAAACACTGGTTAAGGCAATGGTTGACTGGGTGAATATCCTGCGCAAAAGAACGGATAACCCTCTTCTGGCCTTTGATGGCAAGGAAATCAAGGGGGTATCACGTTTCGGAGATAGTATGACACCGCCTGTCAATGTATTGTCTGCTTACGATGTCGATAGTGGGATGGTCATTTATCATGAAGTCTGTGAAGGGAAAGGCAAAGAAATCGCGACATTGCAATCTGTATTGGAAGTGCTGGATATTAAGGGAGCCTTGATTACGGCAGACTCGCTCCATTGCCAGCGAGCAACATTTGATTTAATCCGAAAGAAAGGCGGTCATGCTTTGATTCAGGTAAAAAGAAACCAGCCAACACTTTTTGAGGCGGTTGATGCAGCCTGTCAGTCCTACTGGCAACGACCAGAAGACGAACAGGAATATTTGGAAACGCGGGAAAAAGGTCACGGAAGAAAAGAAGTCAGAACTGTGTTTGTTGTAACGTTAACCCTGACTGAGGCACTGGCAAAAAAGTGGTCGCACCTTAAAACAGTCGTTGCGGTAGCCCGAGAAAGAACCGACAAAGGAAAAACCGTTTGCAACACTGCTTATTTCGTATGTACAGATAATCTGAGCCTTGAACGAGCACAAGAAGTCACTCGGCGGCATTGGGAAACAGAAAATTGCCAGCACTGGGTATTGGATCATGCGTTTGAGGAGGATTCACAAAAAATGTATGCAGGCAAAATAGCAAAGAACATGGCGACATTAAGACGGTTTGCCCTCAACATACTCAGACGTGACGATGGTGGTAAAAAATGCTCTATGCCTCGAAAAATGAACCGCGCAGCATTCAACCTGGAATATCGCCATCGCATCTTGTTTGAAATTTAATCAAGTTCGCTCGCGCCCTGATTCCAAAGGTGAGCCAATGTGGTTGGAAGCCTCTTATAACCCCGTACGCGATAGTTTTGGCAATATCAAAAAAGTCATTAAGTTTGCCAGCGATGTAACCCAACGCATTATCCAACAACAAGAAGCCACCGATGCCGTTTATACCACTTCCATCGAGACCGAGCAGGTTTCAGAACAGGCAAACCAAACATTGGCTGAAATGATTGACTTGGTCAACAGCATTTCTACTGAGATCAAACAAGCCTCTGAAGAAGTGGCTGAGCTCAATACCGAAAGTGAAAAAATCAATTCCATTGTCGATACCATCCTGGCTATTGCAGAACAAACCAACTTGCTGGCACTTAATGCCGCAATAGAGGCTGCGCGGGCTGGTGAACAAGGCAGGGGCTTTGCCGTCGTTGCTGATGAGGTGCGCAACCTGGCAAAACGCACCAGCGATTCAATTGCCGAAATCACTGACGTGGTGCAGCGCAACCGTACCCTCGCCACCCAGGTAACCCAAAGTATCACTTCTACCCAGGAGAAAACCGCCCAAAGCGAAGAGATGATAGAGCAGGTTTCCACCGTGATTAAAGAAATCTCCCAGGCTGTGCAGCACGTAGTGCAATCGGTAGAAAGCCGGGCGCAGACTTAAGTCGGGTACGCAGTATGGTAGAACTGTGACATGAACCGTTGTCACGTTCTACCGATGTTTGAATACTTGACTAAAATAGTCGGGTATTGGATAATCCGCGGCAATTATCCCGAAAACTTCCGAGTGACTGCATGAGCGATACAGCACAATTTCCGATTCAATTCTCCGATGCCGCAGCGAGCAAGGTGAAGAATTTAATTGAAGAAGAAGAAAACCCGGCGTTAAAGCTGCGTGTGTACGTTACAGGTGGCGGTTGTTCTGGATTCCAATATGGTTTTACCTTTGACGAAAAGGTCAATGATGGCGATATGGTCATTGAGAAGCAGTCAGTGTCTTTGGTGGTCGATCCAATGAGCTTGCAATACCTAATGGGTGGGGTAGTAGATTATAGCGAAGGCCTGCATGGTGCCAGATTCTTGGTGGACAACCCCAATGCCGAAACCACCTGTGGTTGTGGCTCCTCCTTTAGCATTTAAAACTATCCAACTGCGACAGAATGTAATTCCCTTACTATTTTTGTTGTTTTTTGTCACAAATCGCCTGCTTCTTTTATAGTTACAGTGCAGACACTGGCTGTACTGTTGGCTTACAATAAGCCATCTTCAAACGCTGTCCACAATTACTTTTGGTTCCGGCCGCTCAGTATTTTTAGTTTTGTAATGTGCACGCGTAATTATTTCCTACGAATTGCCCAGGGAGCAAAGATGGCAAATATCAGATCGAAGCTGCAACAACAACCCGCCTGGATTGCATTGGCGATTACGCTTGCGCTCATCCTTTGGATCGCATCAGGCATGGTTTCGGGCCAAACCGACAGCCTTGAAAAGGCATCTGATGACAAGCCTAGCCTGCAAAAAGTACAGGTTACCACCATGCTGGCAGATCAAGTGGACACCGAAATTAGCCTATACGGTCGTACCGAGCCCGACCGGACCGCTACCTTGAGGGCCGAAGTAAAAGGCCAGGTCAAACAAATCCTAGTGCAAGAGGGTCAAGCCGTTAGCGAAGGGCAACATTTGGTGTTATTAGATCAAAATGACCTACCGGCCCGTATTGCTGCTGCGCGTGCTACCCTGAAACAGCGCATAATTGAGCAAGATGGGGCAAAATCATTGAGCCAGCGCGGGCTGCAATCAGAAGCAACCCAAGCACTGGCGGATGCCAATGTTGCCAATGCCGAGGCGCAGTTGGCTTCTTTGGAGCTGGCACTGGAAAATACAGTAATCAAAGCGCCTTTTGCCGGGGTGATGGATCAGCATTTTATGGAAGTGGGTGACTACTTGCGTGAAGGTGACCGGATTGCCAGCGTGGTTGATTTGGATCCTTTGGTGGTGCGTGCCGATGTTACCGAGGCCGATGTGGCCGCATTATCCGTTGGACAAAAAGCGACAGGGCGTCTGGCATCAGGACAATACCTAGAAGGCGCAATTCGCTATATTGCCAGCGTCTCTGATGAGGGGACCAATACCTTTGAAATAGAAGTGGCCGTGCCCAATGCCGAATCGAACATATTGGCTGGCATCAGCACCGAACTTACTTTGCCCTTGGCACAAACCTACGCAATGCGGGTGACTCCCGCGATTATGGCTCTGGACGAACGTGGAGAGCTTGGCGTTAAAATTGTAGAAGACAATATCGTGCGTTTTATCCCGATTGACATGGTCAAAAGTGACAGCCAAGGCGTTTGGTTGAGCGGCCTTGGCGAACAAGCCGATGTCATCACCCTCGGCCAGGGCTTTGTACGCGATGGCGATGAAGTGGAAGTGGTGTACAGCCAGTCAGTCGCGCAGGTGCAATAATGCAACAGATCCTTGCTTCAATATTATCCCGCACCCGCACTGTCATGCTGGTGTTTATCCTATTGCTGATCGCAGGTACTTATACCTATATCAACATTCCCAAGGAATCCAATCCAGACATTCCGATACCCAACATATACATTTCTATCGTGCATGATGGCATTTCACCAGAAGACGGTTCGCGCATGATTGTGCGCCCGATGGAGCGGGAGTTGCGCGCAATCGATGGCTTAAAGGAGATGCGCTCAACAGCCGAAGAAAGCCATGTCAGCATCATGTTGGAGTTTATTGCAGGTACTGACTCCAAAAAAGCGTTGGCGGATGTGCGCGACAAAGTCACAGTAGCCCGGGCAAAATTACCAGCTGATAGTGAAGAGCCTACTATCCACGAAGTCACAATGGCGGGCAGCCAACCCGTAGTGACTGTGGTGCTATCCGGTGGTGTTAGCGAAAGGGCATTGATCAACCTGGCCCGGGAGCTGAAAAACCGCCTCGAAGGCTTTACCGAAATACTAGAAGTGGATATTGGCGGCGATCGGGAAGATTTGGTTGAAATCATTGTTGATCCGCTGCTTCTAGAGAGCTATGGCCTGGATCAAAGCGATATCTTTAATTTGCTTTCCCGCAACAACCGGTTGGTCCCCGCAGGCACCATGGATAATGGCCGGGGTAGTTTTGCCATCAAAGTGCCGTCAGTATTTGAATCTGTTAAAGATATCTATGAACAACCTGTCAAAGTTGTGGGCGATAGGGTTATTACTTTCCAAGATGTGGCCACGGTGCGCCGTTCATTTAAAGATGCCCATAGTTTTGCCCGCATGGATAGTAAAGCGTCAGTATCGCTGGAAGTGAAAAAACGCGCGGGTGAAAATATCATTGAGACGGTTGGCAAAGTAAAGGCGCTGGTAGCTGAAGCCCAGCAGACGGCCTTATGGCCAAACAGCGTGACCGTTACTTACACCGGTGACCAAACCAAAGACGTGTTGATGATGTTGGGCGACCTGCAAAACAACGTTAGTACGGCAATATTATTGGTGGCTATCGTGATAGTGGCGATATTAGGTATCCGCACAGCAGCACTGGTTGGGGTTTCCATCCCTGGTTCCTTCCTCACTGGCATCCTGTTGCTGTCGATGTTCGGTTACACCATGAATATGGTGGTACTGTTCTCCTTGATCATGGCGGTCGGTATGCTGGTGGACGGTGCCATTGTGGTTACTGAATATGCCGACCGGCTGATGAGTGAAGGTGTTGACCGCAAACAAGCCTATGTCAAAGCGGCGCAGCGCATGGCGTGGCCGATTACTGCGTCCACTGCCACCACATTGGCAGCATTCGCCCCACTCATGTTCTGGCCAGATATGATGGGCGAGTTTATGAAGTACCTGCCCTTTACCCTGATTGCCACCTTGTCGGCATCGCTATTGATGGCACTGGTGTTTGTACCTACCTTAGGCACGCTGATCGGCAAACCCCGTTATGTCTCGGCAGAAACCAAAGCCCAGCTATTACAGGCGGAAACCGGTGATATCCGCACCTTGACTGGCTTTACCGGCAAGTATGTGCGCACCTTGGATAAGTTAATAAAACGACCCATCAAAGTACTTCTATCCGCCATATTGATAGCCATCCTGACAATGGTGGCATTTGGCATGTCTGGTTTAGGCGTGCAATTTTTCCCCCATGTAGATAGTCCTGGTGTAAATATCAATGTGCGTTCTTATGGTGATTTATCTATTTACGAAAAAGATGCATTAGTGCGGCAGGTGGAAAGCCGTTTGCTAGATATGCCCGAAGTGGAAACCTTGTATGCCCGTACCGGCGGCAACGACCAGGTGGGGTATTTAAGGCTTAACTTGGTGGATTGGCAATATCGTCGCCATTCCGATGAAGTATTGGCAGAAACCCAACAAAGGCTGCGTGATTTGCCTGGTTTAGATTTAGAAATTACACCGGATCAAGGCGGCCCGCAGCAAGGAAAAGACCTGCAAATACAAATATCTTCGCGTTTTCCTGAATTGCTTGGTGAGGCTGCGTTAACCCTGCGCCGCGCACTGGAAGCCAATGAGAATTTCACTGCCATTAGCGATACCGCACCGAAACCTGGTATTGAATGGAAGCTGAAAGTGGATCGCAGTGATGCCGCCCGCTTTGGTGCTGATGCCACTTTGGTAGGTAATACGGTGCAGTTCGTCACGACCGGTTTAAAAATAGGCGAATACCGGCCGGATGATGTTGATGACGAAATTGATATCCGGGTGCGTTTCCCTGAGCAAGACCGTTACATCGACAAACTCGATGAGCTGCGTTTGAAAACCGCTACTGGCATGGTGCCTATTTCCAATTTTGTTGAACGTACCCCGCAGCAAAAAACCGACTTAATCCGGCATATTGATGGTGAGCAAGTGCTACGGGTGGAAGCCAATATGGTACCTGGCAAACTGCTCGACCACGAGTTGCCCAAATTATTGGAGTTGTTGCCCACGCTGGGTTTGGATCCCAGGGTCAATGTTGAGTTAAAGGGACAAAACGAGCAGCAGAAAGAATCGGAAGAGTTTTTAAAGAACGCCTTTTTTGTGGCTCTGTTTGTGATGGCGATTATCCTGGTAACCCAGTTCAATAGCTTCTACCAGGCATTCCTAATACTAAGCGCTGTGTTGTTTTCTACCGTTGGCGTGTTCCTTGGTCTTATCTTGTTCCAAAAGCCTTTTGGGATTGTCATGTCGGGTATTGGCGTGATTTCCCTTGCTGGCATCGTGGTTAACAATAACATCGTATTGATTGATACCTACAATATCCTGCGCAAGGAAGGCATTGCCGCCATGGAGGCAATATTGCGTACCGGAGCCCAGCGTCTAAGGCCGGTGCTGATGACCACTGTGACTACCATTTTGGGCTTGTTGCCCATGGTAATGGAAATGAATATTGATATTTTAGGGCGCAACATCGATTTCGGTGCACCTTCTACGCAATGGTGGTCGCAGTTGGCGACAGCTGTTGCCGGTGGTTTGGCGTTCGCTACTTTGCTAACCCTGGTATTGACACCTTGCTTATTGGCGATCAAAGTTAAGCTAGATGAACGCAGGTTGCTAAGGCAGTCAAAACACATGCAGGAAAACAGCCTTAGTACCAGTAAAGCATAGGAATGGCACCATGATGAAACTCTATGGCTCAACGACTTCACCTTATGTAAGGCGCATACGCATGCTGCTGAGCAACATCGAACACGATTTTATCAGTATGCATATTTTTGCTGGACCGGATCGCGACTTGCTGCTGCAAAAAAATCCCACCCTTAAGGTACCCATGCTTGAGGATGGTACCACGACGATTTTTGATTCCAGGGTGATCTTCCGCTACCTAACAGAAAAATACAGCCTACCCAAACTCAGCTGGCCAGAAGAAAACCTATTGTCGGTTATTGATTCGGTCAACGACTCTTTGGTGCAGCTACTATTGCTGCAGCGTTCGGAAGTTGAAACCGATGATAGTAAAGTATTTTTCAGGTTGCACAATGAACGCCTGTCCCACGCATTCCAGTACCTCAATGAAGAAACCAAAGCCGGTGCCTTTAGCCATTGGGAGTACCCTGCCATCTGTTTATTCTGTTTGGTAGATTGGGCTGCATTCAGGCAACTGCACGACTTGTCCCTGTATCCGGAGTTATTGGAGTTTGTTGCCGACCATAAAGACCGCATTGAAGCAACAGCTACCGATCCAAGGGACTAGCAACAGTGGTGGGGTTAGCTGGCATTCATCATGTGGCAGTGATTTGTAGCGATTATGTGCGTTCCAAAGACTTCTACACCAATGTTTTGGGGCTCAGGGTAGTTGCCGAGCACTATCGCGATCAAAGGGATTCCTACAAGCTCGACCTGGCACTGCCCGATGGCAGCCAGATTGAGTTATTCTCTTTTCCCAATCCGCCAGCCAGGCCATCCCGTCCTGAAGCCCAGGGGCTGCGCCATTTAGCTTTTCGTGTGGATGATATCGACCTGGCGATTCGGCATTTGGAAACACATGATGTTGAGGTAGAGGCGATCCGGATAGACCCCTACACTGGCAAGCGTTTTACCTTTTTCCAAGATCCCGATGCCCTGCCATTGGAGCTGTTTGAAATTTCCGGCATGTGATAATTGATGGAATTGTTATGGTTCACAGTGCTGCCAGAGCAACGTGCAGCATTAGCCACATCCCCTTTTGCTTGTTAAAAAATTGTAAAATTATTGCCCGCGATAGGCGGTAATCCTTTGGATTGCTAATTTTGCATGGTATATATTTATTACCCTTTTTAATTGGTAGATGTTTCTTAATGGGTAATCAAGTAGAGCTGGTAAATAGTGCAACGGCAGAAGATGCTGAGTTTTTAAGTGTATTCCACATAGAAAATTCAGGTGCCATGACCTTGCTTACACCCCGCAAAGAATGCCTACCAGATATTCTTGAGCAATGGCAAAGTGGTGAGTTTGATTTTGGCCGCTTCCTGCGCAAACTGATGAAACTGCACAAACTAGGTGAGTGCAGCAAGTGGTTGCGGTTAATGGATTACAAGGGCGGCTATGCTGACTATTACCTATTTAGCGAAAACCTTTATGCCATTTTCTACAATAGGTTGCATTGGGGCTTAAAGCACTTGGCTTTTACCATTTCTGGCTATTGTGTATTGCGCTTACAGCTAGAGGGCAAAATGCACGAACAGCTGGCGGGCGAAGCCATCAATACGATGCAGAATGGCACTTTTTTTCACGGTGACCTGTCCGCGGATTATTCCTTAAAGCCCGAAGACGAAACCCGAACCTCCCACGTTTCCATTGTGTTTAACAAAACCTTGCTCAAAGACGAATTTAAACTCGATGAGCAGGTCATCTACCGCTGCCAGCAAAATCCCGATGTGACTTTGTCAATCTACCCGTTCCCGGTGACCTCAAATATCCATGCCACCGCAAACAGGATTTTGCATCTAGATCCAAACCAGCCGATGCCATTGTTACAGGCTGAATCTGGGGTGATGGAGATACTCAGCCAGTGTTTTGTCCAGCTACACAATACCGACAACAACCTAGAAGGCATGCAATTGCGTGATTCTGACATCGCCGCCTTGAAACAAGTACACCAGCTATTGGAAACCGACTACGCCAGTGAAATAACGCTGGCTTCATTGAGCCAAAAAGTAGGGCTTAACCGGAAAAAGCTGAACTTGGGCTTCCAATTGTTATTTGGCTCAACCGTCGGGGAGTATTTGACTTCCAAACGAATGGCAGTGGCTGTAGGCCTGTTGCAACAAGGCCATACCACCACAGTGGTGGCACTAGAAGTTGGCTACAATAACCGCAGTGCCTTTAGTGATGCCTTTAAGCGTCACTATGGCTGCTCGCCCAAGCAGTACTTATCGGGATGATCCGCTTTACCAACCGAGAATCGGAGCCTTTGCACCTAAAACCAGACACTTCTGCCATCCCGCTGTGTCTGTTGTGTGGCATTCGCTGACTTTCGAGAGATATTTTTGCTTGACTGCTGTTACCGTATTGCTGACGGCCGCTTATCTAGAATTACTTCGAGAAAAAGTTTACTCTCCCAGCAGTCATTTCATCTATTAATTACATCTTTGAGCTAATGAATGCTAGGCAACGATCACCCAACATTAACCCAACCATCCAATAATATTTCTCTTTGGAGATATATGGATCTTACCAAGCTCCTTAGTATGTTAGAAAAAAGAAAACTATTTTTTCCCAGATCTGACACTTTTGAAGACCCTTATGAGGGAACTCTTGGTAAAGCCACTGCTGAAGCTATGTTATCTTCAGGAAACTTTAAAAAACCAGAGCACGTTAAGGATTTAATTGATAATTTGCCCTTTGAAAAAGAAAAAATGTTCATAAGTTGCTGGTATGCAGCTGAACATGAATCAGCGGCTATGTGGAAGCTATATTTAAACAGTAATGAAGGAATAGCCATAAAAACGAAGTATGATTCTTTGTGTAATCAGTTAGAGGGTACGCAGATAAAAATACTGACTACTTTGGTCAATTACATTGATTATGAAAATGATTCTTTCCCCTGTTTCAATATGTTGAATGCGTTCACCCATAAGAGGAATAGTTTTTCACACGAAAATGAATTGAGAGCAATAATATGGTCGCGAGAAGCTCACAATCGACCTTTGATAGAGCAAAGTTCCAAATATGTTGAAATTGAAATCGATCCCGCAAGTATTATAGAAGCAATATACGTAAGCCCTACTTCTCCAACATGGTTTGGAGATCTGGTTGAGCAATTAATGAAGAGATACGACATAAAGGTTCCAATCGTCAAATCTAAACTCTATGAAAGACCTATTTTTTAAACCTCCCGCCAGTCGACACTAAATGGACAAATACTGTATACCAAGAACTAAAAAGTAAACTAAAAATAAAGAAACTAAAAAGGACACCCATTCTAATTTCACGCACTAGCGCGCTAGTGTCGCTGGGAAAATTTAGCAAACAGGCTTTGTAAGATAGAACTAAACCAAACTAAACCTGACACCCATCCAATGTTCACACGCAAACGCGTTAATGTCATTGGCGGCAATTACTAAATTTGGCTGTGGAAGTTTGGAAAACAGCAATAGTAGGTTTGGACTTTAGTTGCTAAACCCGGATTTTCACCTTGAACCGTAAAAGTCGGGCACTAACAAGCCACCGCTTTGTATCGGATTGCAATTTATTCTGTGTCGGTGCTAGGTTGGGCTAACCAAACAAACGCTGTGCGTTGGACTTGTCCCTCAAAACTAAAAGGACACCCATGCTAATTTCACGCACTAGCGCGCTAGTGTCGCTGGGAAAATTTAGCAACTAAAAAGGACACCCATTCTAATTTCACGCACTAGCGCGCTAGTGTCGCTGGGAAAATTTAGCAAACAGGCTTTGTAAGATAGAACTAAACCAAACTAAACCTGACACCCATCCAATGTTCACACGCAAACGCGTTAATGTCATTGGCGGCAATTACTAAATTTGGCTGTGGAAGTTTGGAAAACAGCAATAGTAGGTTTGGACTTTAGTTGCTAAACCCGGATTTTCACCTTGAACCGTAAAAGTCGGGCACTAACAAGCCACCGCTTTGTATCGGATTGCAATTTATTCTGTGTCGGTGCTAGGTTGGGCTAACCAAACAAACGCTGTGCGTTGGACTTGTCCCTCAAAACTAAAAGGACACCCATGCTAATTTCACGCACTAGCGCGCTAGTGTCGCTGGGAAAATTTAGCAAACAGGCTTTGTAAGATAGAACTAAACCTGACACCCATCCAATGTTCACACGCAAACGCGTTAATGTCATTGGTGGCAATTAGTAAATTTGGCTGTGGAAGTTTGGAAAACAGCAATAGCAGCTTTGGACTGTAATTGCTAACCTGGATTTTCACCTTGAACCGTAAAAGTCGGGCACTAACAAGCCACCGCTTTGTATCGGATTGCAATTTATTCTGTGTTGGTGCTAGGTTGGGCTAACCAAACAAACGCTGTGCGTTGGACTTGTCCCTCAGCCTCTGTAACTGGTGCCTTTGTTTGTATTTTTCCAGGTAAATGGTGTTGCCTGCGGCATGGTGGAATGCCTGTTCAAATGTGCTGGTCAGTTCAATCCACTGTGAAGGTTTTAGGTTGAGCCGGGTGAGGATACCGGGGAGTGCAGCGTCAATTTTTCCTTTTTTATTTTGGGCAATGTGCCTGCCGGTAATATCCACAAGCTGTATGTATTCGGCAAGCCTAAATGGCAGCCCGTGTGGCATGCCCTGCCTGGGGTTGCCTGCGAAGGGCATTAGCCGTTTTGGAACCTTGCCCACTTTGGCAGCATTGATACGGTATTGGATGCTGGTATGGTCTGATTTTTCCGGCGTGGGCGCCATGTTTGCCCTGACCGGGTTGAGGTCAACATAGGCCATACAGGCGGCGAGTGCTGCTTCGTCCAATAGAGCTTGGGATTTAAATCTCCCCTCCCAGAACCTACCAGTGCAACCATCCTCCTTGTTGGCTTCCCTGGCAATGTACTCGTTTAAGCTGCGCATAAACCAGCTGATATCCATCAGCCTTTGCCGCCAAATGTTCGCCGTTTCCACAACGGAATCGATGAGGTGTGGTTCCATTGCGGCACGTTGTCCTGGGCACAGGTATTGCCGCGATAGGAGGGTACCCTTGTGTAGCTTGTGCCAGCGCCTTATTACTTCAGCTATTGTCCATTTTTCAGCATGTCCTTGGCTAATATGTAGCACAAGATGGGAATGGTTGCTCATTACCGCATAAGCACAAACCTCAATAGCAAAGACATCTGCCAGAAAATGGATGCGATCTTCAACCCACTGGCGGCGGTGTTCGTAACTGTTACCAGTTAGCTTGTCCTCACCACATAAAAACGCCCGCCTAACGCAACGGGAAACACAGTGGTAATAAGGGGTATCTTCAAGGCTGACCTGTTCCTTCCTGGCCTTTGGCATAACGATTCTTCCTGAATCTCATCAAACATTGCCTAATTTTGCCGGATAAACAACCAGACGGAAACTGTACTTTGGGACAGTTTTGATGGATGTCCTAGTTAAGTTGTGGGATTGCCAGCGAAGGGCATTAGCCGTTTTGGAACCTTAGCCACTTTGGCAGCATTAATACGATATTGGATGCTGGTATGGTCTGATTCTTCCGGCGTGGGCGCCATGTTTGCCCTGACTGGGTTGAGGTCAACATAGGCCACGCAGGCAGCGAGTGCCGCTTCGTCAAGCAAAGCCTGTGATTTGAACCGGCCTTCCCACAAATTTTTCTGGAAAAAATTTGAACTGCTTTAGCAGGCCCGAAGGGTGAGCGCCATGGATGGCAGCGAATAAAAGCGTCTTGTACAACCATCCTCCTTGTTGGCTTCCCTGGCGATGTATTCATTGAGACTGCGCATAAACCAGCTGATATCCATTAGCCTTTGCCACCAAATGTTCGCCGTTTCCACAACGGTATCAATGAGGTGTGGTTCCATTGCGGCACGTTGTCCTGGGCACAGGTATTGCTGTGATAGGAGGGTACCCTTGTGTAGCTTGTGCCAGCGGCTTATTACTTCAGCTATTGTCCATTTTTCAGCATATTCTTGGCTAATATGCAGCACAAGATGGGAATGGTTGCTCATAACCGCGTAAGCACAAACGTCAATAGCAAAGACATCAGCAAGGAAATAGATGCGATCTTCAACCCACTGGCGGCGGTGTTCGTAGCTGTTTCCAGTTAGCTTGTCCTCACCACATAAAAACGCCCGCCTAACGCAACGGGACACACAGTGTTAATAAGGAGTGTCTTCAAGGCTAACCTGTTCCTTCCTGGCCTTTTGCATAACGATTCTTCCTGAATCCCATCAAACTTTACTCAATTTTGCCGGAAAAATAAGCAGACGAAAACTGTACCTTGGGATAGTTTTGATGGATGTCCTAGTTAAGTTCGTTTCTTTATTAGTGCCATTCACCTCAAAACGTGTGATTTTAATTGGGTGCTTATACAGTTATAAGTGGAAAACACTTCGAATGGTGTGTATTTTGCTCAGTTTGTTTGAGTGCATTACTTCTAAAAGTGCAATTTCCGGTCGTTATCTCTATGTTTTTATTAGGCTTTCTATGAAACAGCATTGTGAGTGAAAACTGAACTTAGTTTGAATTCCGACTTTCTGCAGGTTAATTGGCTAATTTTCGTCTAGAAATAGCCGCTAACTTATTGCTAGTATTAGAAAAACAATTATTTTTAGGGAATTCTCGCCACTGTGCGTTTTGCGGCATAGTCGGATTTCCCACCAATACACTGTTATGAGCAGGCATGGTCGGGGAGAGAAGCTAAGCATGGTTTTGTATCTTGCACCAATGAAGGCAGGCGTTTCCTTGTGGCGTCATAGCTTCGTTCAACTGCCCATATTACCGCAATTCGTCACTCCCGGTTATCGATGCATATTCTAAAATATGAACCAAGCCGGTTTAAATCCCTTGCGTAGATCAATAGGCACCTGCTCCCCTCATATTCCCCATCAGCCACGAGCCAGACTACCCTCCGTCTGGACCAATGATGGGGAACTCAATAATTTGGTCAAGATAGACCTCCTTAGTGGAATTCCACCGGTTAAAGGAATATGGCACCGAAGTGCTGTATCAAGTATAGTAACATCGTTAATGCGGTCAAGTTGGTGGCTCATAACAAAGTGCTCAATTTGACCTCCACTACGGCGCTCAATGTGTGGCGACTACCACAAATTGTTCACCTACGTTCCGGCAAATTAGCACGGCGTTAGCCGAACTTCATTCAATCTTATAGCCAAAACCGAATGTCCTCTTCATAGATTAAGCAGCCTGAAATCAGAAACCAGTGAACGGTTGCTTCGGTGTGACAGCTGCCTGCCATAATTTACGCTCCCGATATGGTAGTCGCTGAATTCCATTGTTGCACCGCGTGCGGGCCTGAGTAACGCCAGAGGTTATCCCAAAACTGACTTTTGAATTCGTTGACGAAATCACCTTCCATCACGTAATTGATTTCCGCCAACGGGTGTGGGTAGTGGTTATCAGAGCCGACCACCATGAGGCTATCGTCAATCAACATTGTCTTCATGTGTTGCCCAACCGATTTTGGCATACCTTTTTTCGCCAGGGCACCACCCGCATCTATGACCCGATCCGCATTAGGCCAGTAATAATGCGAATCAGCAGGTGATGGTATGTCATTGGTAAAATGAATGGGGGCTACAAACAGCCGATTCCATAATTTAACCCTTTCAATATCGTCCACCCCCCTTATTTTACTGGTACCTGCGGTAGGCCTTGAGTAATACATAATATAGTCTGCTGCTGATTGTGGGCCATTGTCGACGTTGTAATAGACATCCATTACGCCGCTGCCGTAAGGCGCGGTTACAACCACATAGACTTTGAGGTTGGGGTTGTAGTAAAGCGCATTGCCCAAATCCTTGCAGGTGGCATGGTGTATGTGTGTCATGCCATACATATCCATCGCAACCAAATCTTGGTGTGCAATTTTGATTGATGTTTCTGCGTTTTTAATTAGGAATTCTTTCATGTAGTCGCTGGCATTCAAGCTGTTAGGGAACTGGTATCCCCAGCCACCGGCCCTGCCTACTGTCAGGATCCTGCATTGTTTCCAACTATCGCTAGGTGGCGTTGAATCCACCAGGACGTTGGGCTCTTGGTACCGGGCTTCTTCCCTATCCAAGGCACTTTCTTCCGCAGGTGTCCAAGTACCCGCCTTAAGGTGCCAGGCAACTATCCATGTTGCGGTACTGTTCCTTGCCATGGATAGAGGGTTCCATGAAGTTTGGTTAGCTATCCCAAAACTCCATAGGTAGCTGGCAAAGTTGCGCGCGTCTATGGCAGCTGGGCCAAGCACCTCTACCGATACATCATGTACTGGTGGATATTGGCGGTAATCTGAATCATAGAGATTGTGACCGCCAACGACGGCATGCCCGGTATCCGACGCAAAAATTTTAGAATGGTTAAAGATCGGGCCGGTCGAAGTGCCATAAAATACCCCATAGAGTACCGTGATCTTGGGATAGTTTTTCAAGTCCCTTGCCAGGTTCTTCTTAAACTCATCGTGGACCACGTCACGCCCCGATTTAGGTGGTTTGCCAAACAGCATCCTCACCAATAGTGGCCTACCTTCAGAGCCCTGGTTGTCCTTTATGCCATTGATAATAGCGTTGTAAAAAACACTATCACTGCCAGAAGATCCCCGGGGTGGATCCAAGCTGGTGATATCCACCACGCTTTTTGCTGATGCAATAACCCGCTGCATGGCGTTTGCTAAATTGTCTACCGAGTTTTTGGTTTGTGCCATAACCCCTTGTTCGGTCATAGGCAGCCCCCATATTTTCGGAGTTTGATGGAGTTTCGCCCAGTTCTTAGGCCGGGCAGGGCTCCATAACTGGCCTTCTTGTTTCGGGTGCTTCTGCCGAAGGTAGTTTTCCAGGTCATCTAGCATCGTCATTTTGGATTTCCTCGTTTTTAAGGCAAAGGAGCAAAGATATGATAGCGCCATAACAACAGGGTAAACGCTGTGCAATCGCGCAAAGATGCGGGGTAATTTTCGGATCGGGTGTTTAATTTGGAATTGTTGTTTAAGCGGTATGGGTAGGCTTTAACCTACTATTGGTTAATAGTGGGGTCGGTGCTAAGGGTCAGTTAATTTGATGCTGCTATTAGATCCTGCATTCTTGCCCATCTCAATCCCTCCCGTGTTCCCCATTACTTGCCATAATGGCGCTGAACAAAGCGGCTACCCCAAGCAACAGTATGATCATGTTATTTCCCTTAACCATATCGACCGGCAATAGGGTGGTAGTAACGCGGCTCTATCTATAAATAGTAACTTTGGTTTCTACATCCTCCCCATTAATGTACTTATAGCGTTTATTTAAGGGTGGCCGAAACCTCAGTATATCTATAGCCCGTTTTACGCCATCAAACCTTTGTCTATCCCCTGAAATAGAAACTTAATGCAATAAGTTTTCTTTGCTTTGTTCTCGTTCTTAAAGGCAGTTTTCAGATGTCAAAGTAACCAGATTGGAATCGATTCAATAGCTCCTTCCCTATCACTTTGAAACAACATGAATATCAAGAAAAATATCCAGAATAGGAGTGTTTAAAATAAAAATCATTAAAAACAATGCTTTAAGGTGTTTTTATAAATGTGAAGTGTAAAAAATGAATAAAAATGTGCAAAAAACACTCCCGCCAACACTTTAGTTCCAAACTCCAACACATCAGACCAGGTAAAAATATTTAATAGCGTCATCCCGAGTGATTACACAGTTATGTTCAATTAAACGATTAAGTTAATAACCATTAGGAGTAAAGAGAAATGTTGAAGAAGTTACTGATAAGCGCAAGTTTGGCGGCGATGGCCGTAAGCACCAGTGTTAAGGCACTTACCGTGGACGTAGACGCTTTGTTGGAAAGCCAAGATCGTACTTTTGTGCACGTAAACCGTTGCGGTATGGATTTTGAAGTACCACCTGTCGTTGTCAACGGCCGCACCTTTGTTGAAGTTAACACCTTGTTTACCCGCTTGGATATCGACTTGCAATGGCGCCAGTCGGATCGCAGGGTAACCGGCTTATTGCCCAACGGCAGTACAATCCATATGTGGATTGGTAGCACCCGTGCTGAAATTAATGGCTCAACTGTATGGTTGGATGCTGCTCCATTCATCGCGACTGGCTATAACCGCACTATGATCCCGCTATCCTTTGTTGCTACCGCAACCGGTGCCACCGTGCATTGGCGCAATAGCGGCCGTACCGCTGATATTTTCACAAGTGTCCGCAAGGACTGTGTTGTTAACGACGCGCAAGATATGGCTGAGCACACTTGGCGTGGTTATTTTGGTTTCAATGAAAATGGTCCAATTTCTATTACTCCAGCCAGGAAATTTGAATCTTCCGGTTCACCTACAAACGTATATATTGTCGGCATGTCAGGTACCGACTTGGATCGCGTCAAGCAGGCGGGTGATGCCACTGGTATTTATGAAGATATATTGATCGGATTCTTTGGTGCCGGCAATCCCTACACTACTGCCGTGATAGACCGCATCAACACCTATATCCCCAAGGGTTCCAACATTATCCTGACTGGCCATAGCTTGGGTGGTATGGTCGCCCAGCAAGTCGCGGCTGACTGGCAGATAAAACGCGACTATGAAATTTTAAACACGGTTACCTTTGGTTCACCGCTAATTGAAGCTGGCCAACGTGAAGGCAACGTCAAGCGCCTGGGTGATGCCAATGACTTGGTGCCATACCTAAGCGTGGAAGGCACTATCTTGGCGCCTTGGCAGATCTTTGGCCTAAACGTGCGTGATGGAGGTTATGGCTTGACTGGTATCATTAAAGCCCACACTGAAAGCTACCGCCGTGACGACGTTTGGAATGGTTTCGACGCGCTAGGCTACCTTAACGCTGGTAATGGTCTCGCATTCGACTCAATGGCTACCCGTTATTATTCAGCGCCAGGCGTATTCTAAGTAGTCCAGTAATTACAAACATGTATCAGAAGTGACAGGCTACAAACCTGTCACTTTTATGCATTTCCTGCACTAGCGCCAACCCTATTCAACCTTTCACCTTGAAAATACTCAATACCCGTCTACCTTCGGATTAGGGAAAAAATAACCACAACCACAAGGTAGGTGCCTGTGAGGCGATTTCAGTTAACTGCTTTAACTTTGGCTATGCTGCAAATATTGCCGGCACTGTCCGAAGAATCCCCTGAGCTGGCAGAACAAAATACTGCACGAGAAATTGAACTCATCACAGTGACGGCACAAAAGCGCGAACAAGCTAGCCTTCAAGTCCCGGTTTCGACACAGGTGGTAAGCGGTGAGGAACTGGCCATTAAGGAAATTGCTGATTTACAGGCGTTGTCCGCGCAGCAACCCTCGTTTTTGGCCTCCCCCAACTCGTCATCCTCGAAACTGTTTATGCGTGGTATGGGATCGCAAGGCAACGCTGGTATGGATCAGGCAGTCTCGGTCTATATTGACCAGGTGTACCATGGCCGTTCCAGGATCATCAAAGGCAGCCTGTTTGATGTCGAGCAGCTAGATATATTAAAAGGCGCCCAAGGCACCTATTTTGGCTTAAACACTATCGCCGGGGCGCTGCACCTGCAAACCGCAAAAGCGTCTTTGGCCGATGAAGAAGGTTATCTGACCTTGAGTGCAGGCAGCAATAACCGGCTCAATGGCGCAATGGCATACAACCAAAAGCTGTCTGAAAACCTTGCACTGCGCACAGCCGTGAAAGTGCAACAGGATGATGGCCATTGGCATATGGTGGATCCCGTTGCCGGTGAAGTTGCTGATTCTGGCCAACGTGGCCAAATGTTGCGGCTTTCGACGCTGTGGCAAGTAAACCCTGAGCTACAGGTGCAGGGCAAACTAGAGTACCAAAAGCAATCCAGAAACAATCCCTTTGCCTGGCAGCCATTTGGATGTGACAACTTATACGGGTTGGGGTTTTCGGAGCAAGCCCAGCTTAATGCCTTTTGGCAGGCGACAGGTTCTGACCAAGACAACCCATTGCGTATCCCCAGTACCTGCCGGTCAAATTTTAGTGATAACAAACTTGACCATAATTCCCCGGCATCGCCTTTTAACCAGTCTGAATTTGAGCACCTGGCGGCAACTGTGAACCTGGTTTGGCAGTTGGATGGTGTGGAGCTGTTTGCAAACACTGCTTTCTACGACAGCGATTATGGCTTCTCCGGCAATGACCTTAGCCACGGCGCTAGTTTCCATCGTATCTTTTGGTCTTCGGACAATGTGCGGCAATGGTCACAGGAAATAAGGCTAGCTAACAGTGCGGACTCAGATTTGTTTTGGACAATTGGTGCCTATTGGCACCAGTCTGACCTCGGTTACCAGACCGCGGATGCCGATGGCCGCAACCAGCAAAATCCACAATGGGTACATTCGCAAGCTTGGCAAGATGAAACTCGGCTATCCTTGTTTGCCGCTACAGAGTGGCAGTTTATACCCAAGTGGACGCTGGCGTTGGGCTTCCGCCACAGCCGCACCGATAAAGAGTTTGATGGCCTGGATCAGCGTATCCGCAGCCAAGGAATGGGCGCTGCTGCCGAGCGCTTCCGGCAATTGCTGCTGGCCGATGTCAGTGCTGCCCCCATCAATTATTCGGAATTTGACCGTCAAACCAGGGCTGAGTTTATTGCTGAGCAGCAAGATTTTTCCGACAACATGCCTTCGGTTAGTTTGCTATACCAGTTGGGCGACAACTGGTATAGCTACTATAAATGGAGCAAAGCCAAAAAAGCGGGCGGCTTTAATTTTAGGTTGAACAACATATCGGCTGAAGACTTGGTATACCGGCCGGAATCGGTCATTGCCAATGAAATTGGCTTAAAGGGCAGTGCCATTGACAGTGCACTAAACCTAGAGTTAGTGGTGTTTAGCAGCAACTACTACAACTTACAACAAAACTCTAACCGGGGCGACGATGGGGTAATTACCGGTTCACGTATCCGCAATGTCGCTAAAGCCAGTAGTGATGGCGTGGAACTATCTGCTTCTTGGCAAATCACACAAAAGTTGGCATTGGATTTTACAGCAACGGCACTCGATGCTGAGTTTGATAGTTATCTCGGCGCTGACTGTACCCGCTTGCAGGCGGTAGTTAGCCGCACCGATGTAGCCGCTGATTTTGGTGCCCAGCGCAATGGCCAATCTTGTTCCCAGGATTTATCCGGCAAACCTTTGTCCCACGCCCCAGACCATGCCGGTACCCTTGCCCTTAGCTACGATTTTTCACCTATGGAGGGCTGGAACCTGGGTGCACGCGCCGAGGCAATTTGGTCCGACGGCTTTTTTACCTCACCCCATGCAGATAGCTTGCGCTACCAGTCTGAATACCAAAAATACAACCTATTGTTCACCTTGTCGCCACCGCAACCTAATTGGCAATTCTCCCTGTTTATCCATAATTTAACGGACAAACTTACGGCGCACCAGCTGGGGCAGGATGGCAATGCTGCGGTGTCAGGGTTAGTGGATCCGGGGAAAAATTGGTTCTTGCAAGCGAAGTATAAATTATGACCTATAATAAGTGTGGTTAAATTATTCTTTACACATTCCTGGGTAATAAAATGAAAAATAAACATACCATATCGGCTGTGAAAAGCTGTCTGCTGCTAGCCACCAGTGCAGCCCTGGCAGCCTGCTCAGCAACCTCTGGAGGCAGCGGTTCCAGTGCCGCAACCAATACCACGGCAACCATCACAGTGACAAGCGATCCGGTCCCCCATAAACCCGGTTGCGGTGTGGCAGTCACGGCTGCTGAGCAAAACGCTTTACTGCAACAAGCGCCAACAATCCAAAACCCACCCCACTATGATTTCACCGGGGAAGAACAAATTACCGCAACCCTTGATGTGTCGTACCAAGAGCCAGTGATTGCCGGTTGTAAAACCCGGTTACGCCAATATGCGGGTCCTAAATACGACGGCCGCCCGGTGGGACCCACTATGGTGATCAAGCCAGGCAAGACTTACCAGGCCAATATCACCAACTTGCTGCCTGATGATCCGGATACCACTATGGATGTGCGCATGCATCACGGTATGGAGCACCACGATGAGTTTGGTGGCCATGGTGGTAATTCCACCATTTTTGGTTATGTTCCTACTGAACAAACCCAGGTGAACCACAATGTGCCAGGAAACTTCAACGTCACCAACCTACACACCCATGGCTGGCATGTGGATCCAACACTGAATTCTGACAACATTTTCGCTGCGATTGGTCCGGGTGATCCCACTTATTTACAACAGGTTGAACTTCCGGAAGACCATCCTTCCGGCACCTTCTGGTACCACGCCCATCTGCACGGCTCTACTACCATCCAGGTATCCTCCGGCATGGCGGGTTCGTTGATCGTCAATGATGACAGCAAGGGGCTTGAAGCTATCCCAGCGATAGGGGATGCGGTTGACCGTTTGTTTGTATTCCAGCAGGTCGCCTATGGCCGCGACGGCCAAATTGAGACCTATGACAACCTGCAGCAAAACAACAGGGCGAACCCCACCAAACCGGTTGGTTACACCAACATTAACCGTCCGGTACTGGTGAATGGCCAAACCTATCCAATTGTTGAAATTGAAGTCAATGAGATCCAGCGCTGGCGCTTCGTCCATGCCGGTATCACCGATCCTATCAATCCGATGCTAGTGAGCAATATCGGTGATAAGACCGGCATTGATATGTATGAGATTGCCTTGGATGGCCTACCTACCGGCACTATGCCTAAAATTAATAATGCAGTGCTTTCGCCAGGCTACCGAACCGATGTCTTGGCCCAACTGAGCAACGTAAGCGCGGGTGACACTTTGTATTTGGTGGATCAAAACCAAAGCCCTACCAAAACCATTAAATTACCCTCTGCTGACATTCCAAGTTGTGACCAAACCAAAACCCTTTGTAACGTCACTGTACCTAATATGCGTTATATCCTGGCGCAAGTTAAAGTTGTGCTAGGTATGCCGGAAAATACAACGCTGCCCAGCGATACGGAAATAGCCGCGGCCTATGCCGATTACACCTACGGTGAGGTAAACCTTGGCCATAAAGACCCTTACATTGGCGTTGGTCCATTAAAACCCATTTCTGATGCGGAGTTAAAAACCGGTAAGGAGCAAACGGTGCATTTTATCGCATCGAAAAACTACATCTGCCCTGAAAATGGCGGTTCCTGTGACCCTTGCCTCAACGACAACAAGGAAGTGGTGCAATGCCCTAACAAGCCCGATGGCTCTGGCCCAACCTTGTATTATATGACCTGTGATGGCAAGGACACCTTTGGCAATTGGAGCTGCATGAACTTCAATGCGTCAGCCGATTTCGCCCGCACCCTGGCACTGGATACCGCCAGCAAGTGGACGGTCAGTGGCCAGTTGGATGATGGCGGCCCGCAAAACAACCACACCTTCCATATCCATGTAAACCCATTCCAAGTGCAGCGCAAGTTTGTCTATGGTTCTGGTTTCGACAATGACGACGAGTGGGTCTGGAAAGATACCTTAAAAACGCCGCTGTTTGGCAAGCAAACCGATAGCAAAGGTAAGGTTACCATCGCTGACGAACCCGCGATATTAAAATCCCGCTATACCACCTTTACCGGTGCCTTTGTGC
Organism: Alteromonadaceae bacterium; assembly: GCA_965279005.1. Lineage (GTDB taxonomy): Bacteria > Pseudomonadota > Gammaproteobacteria > Enterobacterales > Alteromonadaceae > Planctobacterium. Next base: position 27,642 of record CBDIHK010000004.1, read on the forward strand.
AGCACTGCCATATCTTAAACCACGAAGACCAGGGCATGATGCAGGTAGTGGAAGTCCGCCCAGCATTGGCAGACTTGGCGGAAAACCCGCTTAAGATTGGCGAAAACTTGTCTGATATGGAGATCCTAAAAGAGCTGCGGCGCATAGGCTTAGTGCCAGCCACCCGGCCCGGTGGGGACGACTAGAGCAAACTTAATAACTAGGGCTATTTAGCCCTAGTTGATGATTTCAATGTAGCAGGCATCAGCCTGCTTTTTTAATAGTTGGTAATCGCTGCAATGCAAAGTGGCGGTTATTACCTGACGATTCAAGTTATCAAGTTTAATCATAAATTATGATGGAAACCGCTTTGTTGCATGAGATAAAAAATGCCAATAGATGAGGCCATTGCTTGGTTGCTGGAAGGGGATGTCTCAATCCAATACCAAACTTATCGGGATTTATTGGGTGAAGATAAGCCGGAATTGCAATCAAACATTGCCCTCGAAGGCTGGGGAAAGCAGTTTTTATCAATGCGCCAAGCCAATGGCCATTGGGGGGATAGGTTTTATCAACCAAAATGGATATCAACCCATTACACTCTGCTTGACCTGCGCAATCTAAATCTAAGTGCTGACAACCAAGTAGCAAAACAGGCAATTGAACTAGTGCTTAGCGCAGGTAAAGCCCAAGACGGCGGTATCCCGCTGGGGCCATCCACCGCAATCCATAGTGATGTTTGCGTAAATGCAATGTTCCTCAACTATGCATCCTACTTTCAAACTGAAGAAATCAAATTGCAGCCCATTGTGGATAGTATTTTAAGTGAGGTTATGCCGGATGGTGGATTCAATTGCGTCGCTGTAAGGAATGGGGCAAAACACAGCTCTTTGCATTCTACTATTTCTGTGCTCGAAGGATTGACCGAGTTTCAAAAATCAGGTCACAGTTACCGGGCTACTGATATTAAAAATAACATAGCCAGCGCTGAGGGGTTTATCTTGCAGCACAGGTTGTTTTTGTCGGACAAAACCGGCGAAATTATCAATCCGCAGTTTCTTAAATTATCCTATCCTAGCCGTTGGAAATATGACATTTTGCGCGCCCTCGACTATCTCCAAAATGCAGGCCGAAGATGGGATAACAGGATGGTGCAGGCAATGGCTGTTTTATTAGCAAAACGAAACAAAAACGGTACCTGGAATATGCAGGCTGCGCACCCAGGAAAAGTCCATTTTGTGATGGAAAAAGCCGGTGCGCAAAGCCGCTGGAATACCTTGCGCGCGCTAAGGGTGTTAAAGCGTTATGAAGGGGATTATATGTCCCTGGAGGGCTAACTAAATCTAGCTTGGAAAAACTTTGGATTTGATTAACCTTCCTTTGCGCTAATCAAATGTGATTTGCTACACAATTTTTAGCTCGATAGGAGAAAAAATTGCCAATTGAACTAAAGTTAAGCTTAGTGCCATGGAGTATTGCCAGATGAATAAACTACCCAAGCTTAATCCAAACGCAAAACCTTTTTATCCCAAGGGCTTAAACCCTAATGCTAAGCCCTTTGTGCCCCAGGATGTGGCAGCAGCCACCAAGATCCAATCCGCTTACCGCGGGCATTTGGGGCGGAGAAGGGCGGGTTTGGTCCGCAACCTTGTCGATCCTGCTAATAAGCGCAAAGGTAACTTTGATATTCAGCGCACATTAAAGCCAGGTCAACCCGTTGGGCCTAATGCGGGTAAAACCTTATATCGTCGGGGGGAAGAGCCTCGAAGTTTTACCTCCTACGTGCAATATGATCCAAAAGGCGGACCTATAAAACGGGTTGATGTGACCGGGGCGCCCCATGGTGGTGTGCCCACCCCGCATGTGTTGGATTACACGCCGGTTAAGCGGGATACACCAATAGGAAAGTTAACCCAGTATGCCACTCCCGATAAAAATGCAGTAAGGCCAGCCCGCTACTGGGAAATTCCATAGATACTTGTTTTGTATTATTCAATGGCGAGATAATGGTTTAATCGCACTGACAGGACAACTGTATTGATCGTTGTTTAGTTGCCTTGCCATTGGTCTTGTTGTCGTTCGATTTAGGCAGGCATTTGCTTATGGCTCTAGGCAAATGTATTAAGTTTGCTCTAGCCAATTCTCTATGCGCAAACCGTCTACACGGCTGAATTCACGGGTATTATTGGTAACCATCACCAAGCCTTGGCTGCGGGCGTGTCCCGCCAGCATCATGTCATAAGAACCGATACTTTGCCCTGTTTGTTCCAGTTCAGCTTTTATCTGTCCAAATTGGCGGGCGGCATTGGTGTCAAATGCCAGGACGTCCAATCTTGCGGCAAAACCTTCAATACTCTTTAGGTTTCGCTGCACCTGCTGTGACTTTTCAGCACCACATACTAATTCCCCAAATGTTATTGCGGATATGCAAAGTTGCCCAATATGGGCGTTAAACAGGCGTTTTATATGGGGGGGGCTTGCGCTTAATGATGAATATTGCTGAATCGGTATCCAACATAAATTTCAACATCAAAAGCTTTCCCTAGCTTGAGTTTCCGGCTGATCGCGGGCTTCCATAAAATCATCTGAAACACCTTCTGCATCAAACCATTCGTCCCAGGAGGAGCCTGCGGGTGAAATTATGCGGGTGTTGCCCACGGCTACCACTTCAACATCTTTAATATTTTCTGGTAACTCAACTGCTTTTGGCAGCCTTACGGCTTGTGATTGGTTACTTTTGAAGACTCTTGTTTGTACCATAACAAAACACCATATCCACAATGTATATCCATATTAACTCACCTCTTGGATATGTCAATTGGATATACAAGGTTTCATCTCAATGCCTGGAGCTGTCCGTGGCAGCAAAAATCCTAAATGCCTTCCACAATAATCCGGGTGTCGGGTAGTTCTTCCAAATAGGCGATTTCCAGGTCTGGGCGTTCCATACGGCTGAGGAAATTAAGTACTAGGTTGTATTGAAGACTAATAAGTAAACATTCCTGTGACTGCTTTCGTTTTTCAATCCCGACCACTAAACTCTAACTTTAGAGTTTGTCAATTAATTCCCTTGCACAGGGTTCTATGTTTTGATAGGTTTTTTACGGTTAAAAAGTTAACCGAGACTGATTGGGTTAACTATCAAACTCAACAATTCATGGAGAGTTTTATGCGAAAAACAAAAGGGTTTTTACTAGGTTTAACCTTGTTATCTCTGATACAAGCACCTCTACACGCAACTGATCATATACAAGCTTTTGAAAATATCTTCTCGGTGACCAGTTCGGATCTGCCAGAGTGTTTAAAATCGACATCAAATCAAACACAACAACTAAAAAAAACAATGCAAGCAGACGCGTTCTTTCAAGAACTGGGAAGCTTGGCGGAAGAGCTGTATCAATTAGCCACAGACAGGGACGAAATTACCATTAGGGTAGACTATGATTACGATGGCACCCATGAATTAGTCATTAATAACCGTGTCAATAAACTCCGGTTAAAGTACGGCATAGGCACCGATGCATCTAATATCTATGGTGACTTTGAATTGAAACTGGCGACTTTTGTGACTTCTCACGATGGAGTAAGGAAGTTGAGGCGTGCTTCGTTGCATGCAAAATCCCATGGCAACAAAACAATAACTATAAAACTTAACCCGCTTGTTGAAATTTGGTATAAAAATGATGGCGTTGAAACCACTTTTTCAGAGCAAGAAAATGGATTTTTTACAGTTAAAAATACGAAGCTAAAGCAGCACCGTCACACACCTTCGCATATTATAAACAAGCAGGTGAAGGAAGGTATTGAGCAAATTAAGCAAGCAAGGCAACATGGGCTTAACCAATCCAAAAATGGTTAACCGTTTAGCAAGGCGATGGATGAATTTTTCTGTGGTAGCACCTTTTCCAAGCCATCCCTGGCTCCAAGTATCCTAAATACCTTCCACTATAATCCGGGTGTCGGGTAGCTCTTCTAAATAGGCTATTTCCAGGTCTGGGCGTTCCATACGGCTAAGGGCGTTGAGTGCCGATGCAATGGCACCTTCTTGCCAGCCGGGTAGGGAGGAAAGCTGGTCACCTACCACAAAAAAGTTGGGGTCAGTGGTGCTGCCGTTGCTATTGGTCACGCCGGTGCCCTGTGCCAGGTTGTTAAAGTGTTCTACCGGTTCATCTACAGTGTGCCACTGCGCCCAGCCACCTTTGATGTGGGGCATGTTCTGCCAGGCGATGGCAATGCCATCATGCAGGCCTTCGCCAAAGGCTTTGCCAAATTTACTGGCTTCAGCACGGGCTTGGTCTAGGCGCTTGGGTATAGGGGTTTTGCCCCAGTTTTCCGCAGTTTCTCCAAAGTTATAGGCGCCGGTGAGTATGCCTTTTTGGTCGTGGTAACCAGAAGAGGGATACCAAATCTGGGTTATATCACTGTCGGTCCAGGAAATTCCGCCAAAGATAGGCACCACTCCTACTTCGGAGTCGGGGACGGCATCCAGATCTACATTCAGTTTGTCGTCGTGCACTTTTTTCAATTCCGAGCCTTGCCACAATACCCGGTCGGCCTGCCAGCCTACTTTGGTTGTACAGGCTAGGAATTTGTCGTCTGCTTCGTGTGTGTCATCGTTAAACTGGGCATCGTAAACCGCGTGCAAACCCGCTTTGAATTTATCAGAGAAGCCCACACCATCCATATTCTGGAGCTTGTCTGAGACGATTTTGCTTAAAAACGGCATAGCGATATTGCTAAAACAATAATCGGCTTCGTAGACATCCAGCTCCTCCGTACCAATCTTGGCCACTGAGATAACAAACTTCTGCTTGGCCTCGTCCCAATCAATGTGTTTTACCGGGGAGTTCAAGTGCACAGTGCCGCCTAAGGCGGCTACTTGCTGGGCAAAGGCGTGTTGCACCTGATCCATACCGCCGACGGGTTGGAACAGGGTAGGTTGCCACAAGAAGTCCACCGGCTGGTAAAACCGGGTTTTGTCCCAGAATTCAGATTTTAACAAGGTATCCAGGCTAAAGGGCTCGGCGGCAACGCCAGCGTCGACCCCAGGCAAGACGGTATAACCGGCGCGGGTGCGGCCATTTTCCAAGCCGTCTTCACCTGCGGTAACCACATACTTGCCGCGGTTCTTTCCTTCAGGGATCAACTCGCCAAAACTGATCATCAAATCCTGCAGCTGGTCTGCGCGCTTTTTGATGTTGGCCTCTTTGACGTAACAGTCAGTACTACGGATTAAGTCTTCGGCATTTTCATAAACCATCTGTGCCAACCAGCCGCGGGTGTTGTGATCCAAGCGTCGGTATACCACTGGGTTGCCATTGAATACGCCACCGTCCATTTGTACCAGGTTGGATTCGCTATTCATGATGTAGACTTCAATATCGACACCAAACTGCTTTAGGTAGTTTAGCAAGCGTTTGTGTCCTGAAGGTATGCGGCCGGGGCCGGCGTTGAGGTAGGGTTCGCTATCGCCCACCGGGCGCTTGAAACGCACCACCTGGGTCTCGCCTGGGCTGGAATCAAACAAATCACTGTTTTTATCTTCTGTCAAGGTATCGCCGGTGCGCAGGGACAAGCAGCGGCCACCGGTGCGGTTCAGTGCTTCCTACACAATGACCTCCATACCCGACTCTTGTTGTAACAACTCGTAGGCTGCAGTTAAACCGGCTACACCGGAACCTAACACCACCGCAGTTTTACCTTGGTGTCCTTTTTTCTTTAACTTAATTGCCCCCGGGGTGATGCGCTTTTGCGCATTGGTGGCTTTGTTTAGGGCGGCTACAGCTCGCGCCCTGGGATGGTGTTTGAAAAACTTAGCCCTGCTGACATGGTTAGCCATAGAAGTCACTCCTTTAGGTTGAGGTATAAAAAACTACCAAATTGAGTCTAGACTAACCTGTCGGACTTTCCCGCCTAAAACGCAAAAAGTTAGCCCATGCGGCACTACTGCGAATGATCATATGTTGTTCACTTCCCCTCTATTGGGACAGCTGTCTAAACAGCAAACAACAACTAGCAAGTTCCTTAGCTAGGTTGGGTAATAATAACTACCCTTCCTTGATGTATTTACGCATTTGTCAAGAAAAATATGCATATAAGTCAGAAACTGCCTTGTAGGGCAGGGATAAAAACGTCAACCTTGTCGTGTCACTAGTGACGTGGTGGGCTGGTTAAATCCAAAGAAAACAGCCCATTTTGTTAATTACTTACACATAAAGGTGGATATATGAAAAAGCTGATTGCTATTGTATTTGTACTAACTTGCTCTATTTCCTTTAATGCCAATGCGGGTATAGGCGATGAGTTTAATCGGGTTTTAGGCTTTTTGGGATTTGATTTTGAGACGAGATCGACAACAAAGCCAGGTGGCTCGCCCCGTTGGTAAAAGAGTTTTATGATTCGCTCTAACGGGCGAATCACTTTTTACTATTGACTCGTCTAATTACTTCCAATTTATCATCTCTAGAAAGCGGGCTTCCAGCATGATCAGGGCGAAAAAAATCAATTATGCTATGTGTGAAAAAAACGATAATAAGGGCTAGTGTCATAAGTATTCCTGATTACCCACTTAGTTCAGCCAGC
>CBDIHK010000005.1:0-45940 GCA_965279005.1 Alteromonadaceae bacterium
GGATAATTTGCCATACCTATACTGGCTGTGACCGACAGGGTCTGGCCGTTAATAGTGATTGGCTCTTTGATTGCCACTAACAGCTTTTTCAACAGCATCGGTGGCGGTGTCCTGGAGTTGATCCTCGGCAAAAGCACAGCAAACTCATCCCCACCCATCCTGGCGACGGTATCGGTTTCACGCAATTGCTGCTCAATTCGTTGCCCGGTCAAAATCAGTACTTGATCCCCAACTTCATGGCCGAAGTCATCGTTGACTTGCTTAAAATCATTCAAATCCACAAACAAAATCGCCAAAGCGTGCTGGTTGCGATCTGCCTTGAAAATGGCTTTATCCACCATATTCTCAAACAGCCGTCGATTGCCGATACCTGTTAGGCAATCTTGCATTGCCATAGCTTCCAGCTGTTTTTTTGGTCTCAACATGTTCATTCACTTCATTGTTGAGGCGGAAATTCAATACGGTCACTTCTTTGGCATTCCTTGAAATTGGAACACCTATCGCGATCAAAATCGCCAAGGCACCCACCATTAATACCAAATTAATGCCATTGGCGATGCTTAGGTTGAAAACCGTATACAAGGCTAGGGGGATAAAAATAGTGGAATTAAACACTATGTAATAGGCGGGTAAAATGGCGTACTGAAAAATCGCCAGTGCCGCAATCACGACCAAGATAACCATCAATGTCGGCAATGCCGCACCAGGGGCAGTGTCCGGCAACAAAAACACCGAGGCACCATAAAGTAAGCCTACCAAAGAGCCGGCTCCCGCGCGGATTTTGAGGAAACGTATTAAATCTCCACCCTTGGGGGTGTGCTTGCGATAGTAATTTAGCCAAAACCAATAGCCACGCGCCTGCCAGGATCTGTAATGACATCCACAATGCTACTGACTGCCAATTGGCACCAAAGTGAATTAAGGTGAACGCGATTAACAAGGCACCAAGCATTAAGGCCCGGACATTGGTAACCGCGTTCAGCGAGAATTCTTCAGTGCGTTTCCAAAACACCGTCCGGTAAAGGGGGTCTTCAGGTTCGCTAAATGAAAAATTCCGAAAAATCTTCATACCAGGGTACCTATTTAGGTATACGTTTAATGCTTAGGTGACGTTTGGGGTCGCTTTTTTATTGCAGCCGAAGAGCAGTTTTTAACACATTAGAGCGTGCAAACCAGCAAGTAACATAACTTTAAATTATAGACTAAATTTGTCACACCTGTGGTCTAATTCCAATAACATCTTATTTTGGTATATTTTTTAACTTGGCAAAATTTATTTAGTCAATGCTGATTTGCTCAAATGCTTTTCCATCAATTCATATAGTTCGGCTTTATTGATGGGTTTGCTGATGTATCCCTCTGCACCTAAACGCTTGTACAAGGCAACCTCGTCTGCCATGACATTGGCGGTTTGCATAATAATAGGGTTTCGGTAGCCGATGTTGCGGATCTTTTGGGTCGCTTCATCTCCTCCCATAACGGGCATTTGCACATCCATTAGAATCAAATCGGGCTCAACGCCTTGACAGATTCTAAAGCAAGTTTTCCATTTTCCACGATTTTGACAGCAATATTGGTGGGCTCAAGCATGTGCTGCAAGATTTCTTGGTTGATGGCATTATCTTCAGCAACTAGCACGTTAAAGCCAGTAAAATCCGGCACATGTAAACTCTTTTCAACATTTTCGGGAGCCGCTTCGCCAAAGCTTGCCGGGATCTGGAAATGGAACTCGCTGCCTTCGCCCAACTTGCTGGCGACTTCAATTTTGCCGTGCATCAATTCAACCAAGGATTTACAAATAGAAAGCCCGAGCCCAGTGCCACCATAGCGGCGGGTAGTGCTATTGTCGGCTTGTTCAAACTTATTAAAAAGGCGTTTTTGCTGCTCTGCGCTCAAGCCGGGACCGGTATCAATGCAAGCAAACAATAGGTAGCGGCGATCCCCAATAACCTTGTCTTTGACCGATACCTTAACCTTGCCTCGTTCCGTGAACTTAAGGGCATTGGACACCAGGTTATTCAGGACTTGGCCAATGCGGGTGGGATCCCCTAACCACCACTCTTGGGTAATCTCTTTAATATCGAATTGCAAAGACAGGCCTTTGCCTTCGGCTTGCTTATGGTAGGTTGCCACCAATATTCCTAACCAGCTGTAAGACACTGAAATTGATTTGCTCAATTTGCAGCTTACCAGCTTCAATCTTGGATAGATCCAAAATGTCGTTCACTATAGTGAGCAGGGTTTGGGCAGAGTCAGTTATTTTCTTAACTAGCTGCTGGTGCTCATCTTCAGTGACTTTTTCCGATAAGACATTGATAAGACCAATCACGCCATTCATTGGAGTGCGTATCTCGTGGCTCATATTGGCTAGGAACTGGCTTTTCAATTGTTCCGATTGCTCCGCTTGTTCTTTGGCCTGTTTCAGGCCATCTATCTGCTCACATATTGTGGCGGCCATATTGTTCATCGCGGCAATAGTCTCTTCAAATTCCTCGTAGGCCGCGTCTCCGGTTGCGGGAGAATAGTTACCGGCATCAAATTTGTGGGCGGTATTGGTCAAATGTGCCAGTGGCTTGCGCAAGCGTTCTGACAACCGGAAAACCATTACCAAACACAGCGCAAAAGTTAGGACAGAAAACCCGGCTGCATAAACCAGGTTCTCCCTAAACCTGCCAAGAAACGCTGCTTGCTCCTGCGCTATGGCTAACATCAATGCGTTGTCCTGATCCAGATCCAAGCTTGCATCCACTACTTTGATTTCCGCTTGCACCCGGTTGCCTTCGCCAGCGCCTTCAACTGCATATAAGAGTTCATCACCAAAAGTAATGCGGATATCGCTACTTTTGTCAGCCAATAAGGCGCGAGTTCCAAGCTATTGAGTTGTACAAACAAAACCCCTGTCACCCGGAAAGGATCAATCAGCGAAGGCTGCTCCATTTTAAGCGGCACCATAAAAAACAAATGGCTAGTCGAACCTATTTTGTTTTGCCCAAACAATAGCTGGTCACTTAGGGTGGTAAGGACAGGTAAATTGATATTGGCCGCATCCTGCATCAACCTCTGCGCTAATGGTGCCACTGCAGAGGCATCAATTTTGTAGGTTCGCGCTGGGTAGCCTTCAATAACGAACTGGCTGCCATCCGAAATAAATGCCGCGTCAATCGCTTGGTTGTCCTCCACCAATTCTTGCAACTCTTTATAAGTAAATTGCGCCAGCAGAATATTGACAGGCATTTCAGTCACCGCTTTGTGCTTTGCAAAGTCAGCTATTTGGTACTGCAAGGGGTAGAGCTGGTTTTTCAGCCCGGACGCTTGGCTATCCAGTTCCTTTTGCACCGAAAACTGCGCCCTGTCCACCCCGGCGCTGTAAGAGTCATTCAAGAAGTAGGCGAACGCCAGCAGCAGCGGCAGCGCAACAATCGCAGCAATGGAAAGCATTAAGCTGTAATGGATCGATGGCTTCGCCACGGTCAGCGCAACTCCTTTCCGGATTTTTCTGCAATATACTGCATATATTCACCCGCTTGTTTGGCGTCCATAGCACCACCTTGGAAGCGGCTAAACCCCATGAGTAGCGCCTCCCAGACAATAGCCATAGTTGCCGCGTTGGGCATGGGTTCTGAACGATCAAGCTGCTCAATTAGCATGGCTAAATTAGCATCGGCCCCGGCTTTCCACTTCGGCCATAACTTGGCGGCTAACCGGTAGCCCGCGCAATTCTTGCCAAATGCGCCTTTGTACCGGCGCTGACTGCAGGAACTCAGCCAGCAGTTTTAACTGTGCCCTCTTTTCTCCTTGCAAAGATTGGTTGGGAAAGGCCAGGGCATGGACTGACGAATAGGGCACCATCTCCCTGCCTTCGATGCTTGGCAAGGTCAATACACCAAGATCCTCACCCAACACTTCAGCAAAGGCACCATAGGACCAAGACCCCATTGATCGTGTAGGCAAGGTTACCCGCAACAAACTTGTCGAAGGCACATTGGTAGTTGCATTGGGGCTGGACAATGGATTTGTTTGCCAAGCCAAGGTAAAACTCAAAGGCGGATACGGTTCCAGGGCTCTTTAGGTTAACTTGGCCCTGTTGGTAAGGAAACGCATCAAACGCGCCCAAAAACGGAATCAACCAGAACATTTCGTTGTAGCTCCAGCCAATCAGCTGCCTGCCAGCAGGCAGCCTATTTCGCTGCCGGATCAGGGCATCCCATGTTTTGGGCAGGTGCCTCTACCAGGGACTTGTTGTAATAGAGCACGAGGTGGTTACCCGCGATAAGTGGTATCCCTACAAGTTGGCCATCCACCATGCCTAGCGCTTTTTTATCCTGTTCCAAGCCTGATGTAATCCAAGCATCCGGTACTTCACTGTAGGCTGCCACGTCGAGCCCCAGCATATCCCCTGGAATTATGATGGCGTCAGGTAAGGAACGACGGTCAGCCATAGTAAGCACTTCCATTTTCATATCAGAGGTACTGACTTTGGCAAACCCTACGTCTATGCCTGTTTGCCCAGTGAACTCGCCAAAAAACTGGCTGAAATCGTAGTTTTCCAAACTAAATGCAATGGTAATTTGCTGGGGATGTGCGATGGCTGCAGGGGCGTATAAATGCCAGAAAAAAAGTAAGCCGAATACCCACAACGTGGCTTTGCGCGCCCCAATATTAATAAGTCCTAGGCTTTGCCCTAATAGTGGTTGTAACTTCAATTTTTGACACTGGATAAAAGCTTACTGCACTAAGCTTAGACGACATTACAAGGCAGGCAAATTCACCTTTAGTTGCAAGTGTTCCTGCTACTGTTTGCAATTCTTATGAAGAATAATAGTGAAGGGTGTTTGGGCGTGATCGAGTAGGAGGTGAGAGCACTCTCACCGTCCTCTCACACCACCGGGCATACGGTTCCGTACCACGGCGGTTCATGTTAACACTGAAACTGTCGATGACAATCCAGCAGTGATATGAGCCCCAATTTATCAAACCATGCTTTCTTAAAAGCCTGATTCATGTGGCTGGCGCCCGAGTTCCACCAAGACCCACGGCCGTTGGTGGCTGATCTCCATGCTCGCTTTTCGTCAATGGATACTTTAATCAGATTTCTGGCTCGGGTGAAGGGACGTTTCCATTGCCTCCATAGCAGGCAACGAAGTTTCCTCCTTATCCAGCCATCCAACTTCTCCAGAATACCTTTGACCTGAGTCAGACGAAAGTAACTCATCCAGCCCCGAAGTACAGGGGTTAGCTCTTTTATCGCCTTCGCCACAGGACGCGAGCAATGCCCTGTTGCCAGGCTGCGGATTTTGTCCTTCAGTCTAGCAACACTTTGCGGCGCAATTCTCACACGGGTTAGTTTGTGCCATGTGAAGCTGTAACCCAGAAACTTGCGTTTCCATGGCCTCGCCACCGCACTCTTTTGCCCATTCACCTGTAACTTCAGCTCTCTGGACAGGAACTGGCTGATATCAGCCAACAGGTGTTCACCTGCCTTCTGACTGCTGATGTAGATATTACAGTCATCTGCATATCGGCAGAAGCTGTGTCCACGCCGCTCCAGTTCCTTATCCAAATCATCCAACAGGATATTCGACAGCAACGGGGATAACGGGCTGCCTTGTGGCATACCCTTGTCCCGTTTTATGTACTCATGTCCGTTCCACATATCCGCTTCAAGATAGCGACGGATAAGCTTCAGTAGCCGTTTATCTTCGATGATTCGGGACAGCCTCGACATTAAAATGTCGTGGTCAACCCTGTCGAAGAACTTCTCCAAATCCATATCGACTACCCAGCGCTTACCGCCCTGAATGAATTGCTGTGCCTGTTGCACCGCCTGCCATGCATTGCGTTTCGCCCTGAAGCCGTAGCTGGATGAAGAGAATTCAGGTTCTACTAACGGACTGAGTTGTTGTGCTATCGACTGCTGGATGAGCCTGTCTGCCACGGTCGGGACACCCAACGTCCTTATGTTACCGTCAGCTTTGGGGATATCCACTTTGCGTATCGCCCGTGGCAGGTAGCTACCTTCTTCAAGTGTCTCTTTGACCCGCAACCAGTGCTGTTTCAGCCAGGGTTTTAAATCTGATACACTCAGGTTATCAACACCTGCGGCACCTTTATTCTCAACCACACGCTGGTAAGCCAGCATCATATTGCTGCGGGTTATCACTGCTTCCATCGTCAAAGATGGTTCCGCTTTCGTTCGCCCACCGGCCGCCGTATTGATTTCAACACTACCAACAGACTGTCCCGGGTTCCGCCCGTTATCCCTGTCTATAGCCGCAGTTTTATGCGCTTGTGCATCATTAATCAATATCGAGTACCAGTGTCCTAATCACGGTTAACTATGTTCAGTCCTTCATGCTATCGGTTGTATAGCACTACTATGACCTCGGCTGAATTCTGGCAGTTCATCCCGACACCTCACGATGCCGGTAGCACTATGGCAAACTGCCAGACCTCCCGGGGTAATTCGCGCGACCTTCCTGCTTATGCCTGCCGACTCTACGTTATTGCATTCCGTGCAAGTATTGGGCTTTGATGATATTTGCCACCTCACCCTGCAATAACGCCTAAGCCGATTCCTGTTCGTCAGGCCAGCATTTTGCCTTCGGCTTCCTTCAGGTTTCACCTCACGATGAACACCCTTGCCGTTCAGCTAGCACTTCCCCTTGCCGGGTGTGCAGAGGACTTTCACCTCCAAGTCATCGACTCACCACCACAGTGAATCGAACAGCGCCGGTCAGGGCGCTACGCGCCATGCCCGGCGCACAAAGCAAAAACGACCCAAACAATTGGGTCGTTTTAAAAGGGCGTTTTCTTGTTTTTTTGCGCCTGGCTGCCGTTAGCTGAACTGGTTCATGGTGTTGTCTTTACCTGAAGCTTTCAGTGCATTCTCACCGGCAAAGTACTCCTTGTGGTCATCACCAATGTCAGAACCTGCCATGTTTTGGTGCTTAACACAGGCAATGCCCTGGCGGATTTCCTTGCGTTGCACACCTGCGACATAACCCAGCATACCTTGCTCACCAAAGTACTCTTTGGCTAGGTTGTCGGTTGACAACGCTGCTGTATGGTAAGTTGGCAAAGTGATCAAATGGTGGAAGATACCCGCATCACGTGCTGCGTCAGCTTGGAATGAACGGATTTTATCATCGGCAGCGACAGCAAGGTCTGAGTTGTCGTAATCTGCATTCATCAAATCTTCACGAACGTACGCAGACATGTCTTTGCCCTCTTCGCTCCATGCATCAAACACCTGCTGGCGGAAGTTAAGGGTCCAGTTGAACGAAGGTGAATTGTTGTAAACCAACTTAGCATTTGGCACCGCTTCGCGAATGCGGTTAACCATGCCACCGATCTGGCCAACGTGGGGCTTCTCGGTTTCAATCCATAGTAGGTCGGCACCCGCATTTAGCGCTCCAATACAGTCAAATACACAGCGGTCTTCACCAGTGCCTTTGCGGAATTGGTACAAGCCTGAAGGCAAGCGCTTGGGACGCACTAATTTGCCACCTTTGTTGAATACAACATCGCCCTGCTGCATGTCTTCTACGGCTACTTCTTCTACGTCCAAGAAAGAGTTGTAGATATCACCGGAATCACCAGCTTCTTTCACTACAGCGATTTCTTTAGTCAAACCTGCGCCTAGTGAGTCGGTGCGGGCAACGATAACGCCATTATCAACACCCAGCTCTAGGAATGCATAGCGCAATGCGCGCAATTTTGCGTGGAAGTCTGCATGCGGCACGGTGACCTTGCCATCTTGGTGGCCACACTGCTTTTCATCTGCAACTTGGTTTTCAATTTGCAAACAGCAGGCGCCCGCTTCAATCATTTTCTTAGCCAACAGGTAAGTTGCTTCTTCATTACCAAAACCCGCATCAATATCAGCGATAATAGGCACTACGTGGGTTTGGTGGTTATCAATTTTGTCCTGGATTTCAGCTTGCTTGGCTTGGTCACCCGCTTCCCGGGCAGCATCCAATTCACGGAACAGCCCACCTAGCTCACGGGCATCTGCTTGGCGAAGGAATGTGTAGAGTTCTTCGATCAAGGCAGGCACAGAAGTCTTTTCGTGCATAGATTGGTCAGGCAGCGGACCAAAATCCGAACGCAAAGCAGCAACCATCCAACCGGATAGGTACAGGTAGCGGCGCTCAGTACTACCACCGAAGTGTTTCTTAATCGAAATCATTTTTTGTTGGCCGATGAAACCGTGCCAGCAGCCGAGTGATTGGGTATATTTAGAGCTGTCAGCGTCATAGGCTTCCATATCTGCACGCATAATGTCAGCAGTATATTTTGCGATGTCTAGACCGGTTTTAAATTTGTTTTGGGCACGCATCCTTGCAACTGACTCGGCATCAATAGCGCTCCAAGGTTTACCGCGGGCTTCAATTACGGCTTGTACTAGTTCGATATCATTGCTGTATAGGGACATCTTTCAAATCCTCGCTTTTTTCAAATGGCCGGTTCATTGCGGCAACTTTGTAGGGGTACATGGGCCTGGGAGGCCCTGATCCGATTAACGTTTGTTTTGCCTTGCTGCAAACCCGAATGTTTGCTTCAAGTTCGAATCTGTTGCTACCAACTGTACGCCTAGCAAAACGATTCATCTAATAAATATTAAATATCCGTGAGATTCACAAGCTGAATATTCAGGGTGAAATCTTTTACTTTGGCATGGAGAAATTGTGCGGGCACAACCGCCACTCTAACGAGAAGGATCCATTATCCTTTGCCTAGCCTAGCGAGTTGCATGTTCTTCTAAACATCAATAATAGTTAATACATCCCATTAAATACAAGGGCTTTCAGGGGGGTGCACCGACTTGTGGAGTGCAGGTAGTGATGTAGGTTATGGCTACTGGGTTTTTCGCTTAAATAGACCCAATGCGCCATGGTTTGACTATTTCTATTGTTTATAGTCAACCTTAACAGGATAACTAAAAGATGAGGTTTTTATACCGTTCCCATTAAGTAATTCCTAAATGATGGCGATTTGCTCTGCAACACGCCTACCTGAGCGGGCAGCGGTGTGCACAAAGCCCCAATTGTCACCGGCATAGGCTTCACCGGCGAAGAAGATTTTGTTGCCGATAGCTTCTGCCATCACATAGGCGGCGGACTCGTCAGCGTTGTAGTCTGAATAAGTGCCGCGAATATAGGGTTCGTTCAGCCAGTTCTGGACTATATGCTGGGCATAATGTAAACGCGCTTGGCCATCAAACATAGCATCCAGCAGATCCAGGATGTAAGCCATTAAATCCGCTTCGTTATTAAACTGGGTGAACTGGCGCGCAGCCTCACCGTGGCAAAACATTCCCAGGACATGTTTATCACTGCCCTTGTCCAGCGCCACATTGTAGAACAGTGCTTCGTTTTCAAAACCGTTTTCAGCCACTGGCAAGGCGACGACATCGGGATAAAACCTGTCGTTGAACTCAATAAAAACCTTCATTCCACCGGTCATGACAGCTTTTGCCATGGCCTGTTGCTTGGCTTGCGGCAGTTCAGGCACAAACTCAATATCCCCGTCCTGCAAAATCTTAAGCGGTACCGTAACAATTATGTGATCCGCCTGGTATTGCTCCCCGTTATTGCAAGTAACCAGGATTTTCCCGGAACTACTGTCGATTCTTGAGACTGCTTGGTTATAGAGAATCTTATCTGCAACGGCGGGTACAATGAACTGGTCGAAGAAATCAAACCAGGTACTAGAGGTGAAACGCCAGTCACCAACCCATTGCTGTACTTCCCGGTTTGCCTGGTGTAGTTGGCGACCATCCCACATCGCCCCTGTTTGGGGTCGCCATGGGTTCGCTAGGTTGGTGGCATCGCTGGTTCCAGACAATTCGTTGAGCACCGTTGGACCGACCCGGTCATTTACTTCG
The DNA here is from genome assembly GCA_965279005.1 of Alteromonadaceae bacterium. Lineage (GTDB taxonomy): Bacteria > Pseudomonadota > Gammaproteobacteria > Enterobacterales > Alteromonadaceae > Planctobacterium. The sequence continues at coordinate 9,887 of CBDIHK010000005.1, forward strand.
TGGATCCATTCCCCACCTAGGTCTAGTGGAAAGTCCAGCATCGAATCATTCTTTTTAACCCGGCCTCCGTGCCGGGGACTAGCTTCAAGGATCTGGAAGCTGACACCTGCTTGGCTGAGGCTATAGCCTGCGGTTAGCCCTGCCGCGCCGGCACCTATAATGACCACATGCTTAGGGTTGCTGCCAGGAGCATCAATCGGGGATGGCGAGGCCGGTTGCTGTGATGGGCTGCTACCACAGGCAGTCAATAAGCTAGCACTTGGCAACGCAATACCAAGCAATGAACATATTTTGAAAAATTCGCGTCGGTGCATCAGGACATTTACCTAATTCGAAAATACCATGGCGAAAGAATAACCGTTAGCCCAACTTAACGCTGTCAATCCAAGCAAGGGTTATGTCAATTTATTGGAGAGTTTGTCAGTTTGTGTAAACATTATTTCGGCCAGCGTATACGGATACAAGCACCGCCCAGGCTGGAGCTGCCTATGCTTATAGTAGCGTCATAGTTTTTCGCGACCATAGCTGTGATGGCCAGCCCCAATCCGACACCACCTGTACTGCGTGCCCTACTTTTGTCAACGCGATAGAAAGGAGTGAGCACCAACTCCCGTTTTGACGCTTCAATACCAGGCCCATCATCGCCAACTTCAAGCAGCCAATAGCTGCCTGAATCTGAAACGGCTAGCTCAACTTTATCCTGGCAATAACGGCAGGCGTTTTCCAAGACGTTGAATATAGCGCGTTTTAGCAAGGTCTCGTTAGCCACAACAAAGGCGCTATCAGGCAATTTGAGCTCAATGTTTTTCCCTTCGATGCCTGCGCAGCACTCCTTCGCAATAGCCACAAGATCCACCTGCTGCACGCTCTCCTGCCTGGACTTTAACCTAAGCCTGGACAAGGCCAACAGCTCTTCCATTAGTTGGCTAAGGTCTTCCAAATCCACATCCATATCCTGCAGCAACTCCTGTAATAGTTTTGGTTCCGGCTGCACCAAAGCCATATCCAGGGCCAGCCGGATCCGAGTAATAGGGATCCTCAATTCATGGTGGATAGCACCAATGAGCACATCAGTTTCATTGGTCCTTGCGGCAAGGGTATCTGCCATCGCATTGACATCATTCGCCAACTGTTGGAAAACGGGCAGACGGCTATCCGGCACCCTGGCTTGGTAGTCGCCCTGCGCCAAGCTGCGGCTCACCGTCTGTAAAGAACTGAGATATCTGAAAATTATGTAGCTAAGCAGCGCAATAACAAGCGCCATAACGCTATATAGGGCTAAATTGGTTAGGAAAAAATAATTCTGGGCGTCAACGCTGTATTCATCAATAAATACCATGCGCAGCCCATTGGCACCTAAAGCCCTATCGGGCAAGGCGACTATGATCTCGATACGATCCGACAAGGTGGTTACCTGTATATCCTGCCACACCAGCCCATAAGCCCCCAATGTTGTATCGAATTCAACATCCACCAGCCCGAGTTCTGCCAGCTCCTCCCCAACAACCATGTGCCAACGTGACAATACCTCTGCCGGCACCGCCCCTTGCTGGGACATTTCTTGGTAAATTAATGGGCTAATATCCTGCACATAGGAGCCATATTCTTGTTTGATGTTTTTGATGTAGAGATCTTGAGATAACCAATCCATAAGGGAGTAGGCCAATAAAAACGAGCCCACAATGAATCCAAAAAACAGCAAAAACAGTGACCGCATCCGCTTGCTACCTCAGTCTTTCAACAAAATGTAGCCAAGCTGGCGCAACGTTTTTATAAACTCCTTGCCTGCGCATTGTTCGCTCAAATGTTTGCGTAATTTAGATACGCGCATATCAATGGCGCGATCCAAGCCATCATATTCACGACCGCAGATTTTCTGGAACAAAAACTCCCGCCCCACGACCATCCCCGCATCACAGGCTAAATACCACAGCAGCTCAAAGTCTGAATCAGAAAGTGAAAGCGCTTCACCAGAAAATTTCACCGTGCGTTTGTCCCGGTTTATTTCCAAGCCATTAACAAGCAACTCATTGGGTTTGCCGCCGGTTTGGCGACGCAATAACGCATTTATTCTCGCGAGCAATACATGGGTGCGGATTGGCTTGGCCACAAAATCATCTATGCCCGCATTAAGCGCAGTGACCTCCTCCATCTCCCCTTCGTGTGCGGTCAACATCAGGATGCCATTGCTAAAACTAGGGCGTATTTGCAGACAAAACTCGACGCCATCCATGCCCGGCAGCATTAGATCCAGGATAATAAGATCAGGCGTGAACTGTTGCAGATAAGACCCCCCCTGTTCGGCAGAGCCGACAACATCAACAGCAAAGCCCTCTAGCGTTAGGAATTGTTGCAGTAATTTCGCAATGCGTTGGTCGTCTTCAACGACCAAGATCTTAATATTTTCTGGGGCATTCATCCGATATGGTTCTTATTAGTTTGGAAATCCCATAATAAAACCATAGCCGACGGGAATAAACTTAGTAACGGGCCAATTGACGCTGGCTTACATTAATTGACAAATTCAATTGATAACCACAGGGCTGGGACAATCCCCAGCCTTGCCAGATCAAAAAGTTGAAGTAATTAGAACCGATAGCGCATTCCCGCCTGGACTACATTGGCGTCATCAAAGCGTTCATAGGAAACGTCAAAAGAAATCGCGTCATTGAAGCGGTAACCAGCACCAACCCCTGCCCCCCATTCCCAATCATCGTCACTAACAGAAACCGGGCCCGCTGATGCCGACAGTTTCAAGTTGCCGTAGGACGGAACCGCATAGACATACAGTTTTTCAGATGCGTCGTATTGCAGGCGCATACCTATTGAGGCAAACCTATCTGCTTCTACATCAACATTGATACCAGAGATATTAACTTGGTCATCATTAACACCTGTGCCCAATTTCAACTCCGGTACGTAAGATATAGCCCCATGGTTAAACTCGTAACCGAGGCTGGCCACTACCAAGCCCACGCTTACATCAACATCATCAGTATCTCCCGAAACATTGGTATAGTTTAGGCCACCGACCCAACCATCAGCCATACTGGAACCAGTGCCTAAAGCTAATAATAAAGTTGCAACGGTTGCTAATTTTTTCATTTTAGTTTCCTTAATCAGTTAGGGGTTACGCAAAGAACGGGTTATAGGTTAGGTGCCTGGGTATGAATGCAATTTGAACTAAAACTGAAGGCACTTACCCAAAACCATGCCCCAAGGATGTTTTTTGCCCTAGCCATCTGCCCTTATTCTGATTATCCTGGGTAGGAATAAACCACAGCTCACTTGAACACTATGAACAAAAAAACTATTGCTCTTAATACTGTCTCAGCACTTTTGCTGGTGGCTCCCGCATTGACTATGGCAAAAACTTGCTTCGAAGACGGCAGTGAATGCTCAGTTGAGGACAAATGGTATTTGGGATTCGAGTATGGCAATGCCACAACATTGCAGGACGACGCGGATATAAACCGGTTGCGCAACCAGCTCAGCCTAGAGAATACGAGTTTCAATATAGATGACAACGGTAATGCCTCTGGTGTCCTACTTGGCTACCAATACACAGAGAATTTGGCGTTTGAAGCTAGCTACCGCGACTTTGGCAAGCGCAGCCTTAGTGTGGCACCCAGCTTGGATTCCGCAGGTTTATTAAACAGTGGTGTCGCCAGCGTATTCCCAGAAACAGGATCAGGTGTCACTTTGGGGGCTATTGCTTCATGGCCACTGGCTGAACACTGGAAACTATCAGGCAAACTAGGTTTAATGCGCTGGAAAAACGACGACGAAGTGATTAATGGTAACTTGGTTACGCCAAGTACTGATGGTACTGATTTTTGGTATGGCGTAGAAACCAGTTACCAAATTACAGAACACTTGCAAGCCTACCTTGGATACACCCGTTTCCATTTAGATGACGATGAGCTGGACGTCACCGGGTTGGGTTTACGCTGGTTTTGGGGTGGTAGCAAAGGTGCCAAACAGGAGCAACGCCGGCCACAGCCTTCAAGCTCACTAAGCCCTGCCCAAAGACCGGCCACATCAGCTGCGGTTGAGTTGGATGACGATAGTGATGGTGTTAGCAATAGCGCAGATAAGTGCCCTGGTACGCCTCGCACGCACAGGGTAGATAGCAACGGCTGCACCCGTTACCAACCTGTCAACTACGAGTATAAGTTAGCAATTTATTATCCCCATGATAGTGCCGTCATTGACAGTTCCTATATGGGCAAGATTGACGAGCTAGTAGACTTTGCCAAGAAACACAATATCAAGATGTTCCGCATCATTGGACATACGTCGGCTCCTGGCAGCGAAGCATATAACCAAGGTTTATCGGAGCGCAGGGCGCAGTCACTTGCGAACATCCTGATCCAAAAATACGGTTACCAAGCAGCCAACATCGAAGTGGTTGGAAAAGGCGAAACTGAGCTTGCGGTGCAAGGTAGCGGTGAAGCTGTTGACGCTAAAAACAGGCGTTTGGAAGTCGACTTATCGGCGTCGGGCAAGAAACCCCTAACCAAGTAACATCTACAACAAATAAAAAAGGAGCTGCCGCTCCTTTTTTAAGTCACAAGAAACAACCGAGGTAATTTACTCTTCATTGCCCCGGTTAAGGCCATGCATTTGCATCAGCGTCAGCACAAGTACGATTGGCGGTACAGCAACAAATAAAAGGTTTTGTTGTGCCGCCTGCTCAATGAAGTATGCAACCCCCGCTACAACCACAGACACCAACAATGAATTGATTGCCACTAGCTTTACCAGCAACCAAGCCATACCTTTTTCCTGCATTCTTACCACCTCTTGTATTTGAGCTGAGTCAATTCTGTACCATCAAAAATAATTATGACATTAGACTTTGGTCGAGTTTTTTCACTTTTTTACCCCATTGGGCCATTTTATCACTTGCGGGCCTTAAACCTTGGTTACATAAAACCCACAAAGTGGGCTAGTTAGAATTGGTGTTTTCGGTTTAAATAGCGGGCAATAAAACTATTCAAGCATGGATTGTGTTAATGCAATTAATCATCGGAAACAAAAACTACTCGTCCTGGTCACTGCGCCCGTGGTTGCTGTTAAAGCAGCTAGGGATTGCATTTGAAGAAGTAAAAATTCCACTGTACCAAGACGGAAGTAAAGAAGAGATCTTAAAGCATTCACCCTCCGGCTTTGTCCCTGCTCTTAGTCATGAAGGGCTTGTTGTCTGGGATTCACTGGCAATATGCGAATTTATTAACGATCTCTATCCAGAAAAACAATGCTGGCCAAACGACCCAAAGCAACGGGCTTTGGCAAGGAGTGTCAGTGCCGAAATGCATTCCAGTTTTTTTGCCCTGCGCAACCTATTGCCCATGAATTGCCGGCAGCATATGGGGTTTAGGGCCTTTACCCCAAACTTACAGGCTGATATCGCCAGGATCACATCGATTTGGCGCGATTGCTTGGCGCAAAAAACAGTTCCAGGTGAGTTCCTATTTGGCGCCTTTAGTATTGCCGATGCCATGTATGCACCGGTCGCCATCCGGTTCCAAAGTTACGGGATTAAAGTCGGTGCCGCAGAAAAAGCTTATATGGAGAACCTGCTAGCCTTGCCTGCAATGCAAGCCTGGATCGATGAGGGCGTGGCAGAGAAAGAGGTCATTGCCGCGAGTGAAATTAGCCCCCAAACCAGGTAATAGCGAGCTTTTATTGTATTGTTCCACTAATTGTTGGCTTGATTCGGAACCTTGCATGGCTTCTCGGCTCCATTGCCTTTGAAGTTCATTTGATAGTCGGCAATATTGTACCTGGCAGCCGATTTCAATTGTGCTGAAAAGTCGGCATCAAAATTCAGTGACTGCAACTGCCATTGTTTTTGGGGACGGTAGTATTCAAATTCCAAACGCACCGGTTGGTGTTGGTGACGTAAGCGATATGTCACCAATAAATGGTGCTCTGCTATCGTATGCACATCCAGGTGATCATTTCCATAATAACGCCCGGAGTCCACTCGCAAACTAGACAAGGCTTGTTCAAGTTCTGCTATGTGTTGTTTCTGTTCCAACAAATGACGGTTACTAGTAAATACCGCAGCGATAGCTTCATCGACTCGTCCCACTTGGTAAAGTCTTAGAAAAGTTGCAATATCAGATTCATAGGCTGTGAGCCAAGATGAATAAAAAATACCAACCATAAATATTACTGTTACTTTCACTAGGCAGCTCCATGTTCCAAAAACTTTCTAACTAAAAAGTTAACCTGTACCGATGAACCTTATCTGAACTGGAAATGCTTTTTACTTGGTAGTTTTATATCTAATTGATAGCAACTGGTATTAGATACTTTGGTTGTAGTGATTGAAGATGGGGTGTTGATCCGCTTTTTTGATTTGTTTGTCGTTATTTTCCTTACAGCTGTAGGTGAACCGGCCCATCTCAAGGATACTAAGCAATAATGCCGCCAAGGGGATGGCATAGCTATAGGCATGGTGTATCCCCACGAAGCCACCGTATTGCACCACCACGCAAGCTAAAACAATCAAAGCGATTGCATTGATGCAATACAACTTGAGGAAAGTTAACACATGGTTTTCTTGATGCATTTCGCGCAACCAGCCAGATATTACTTAATACCTAGTCTGGTACTTCTGCGGCAGCTTCACCATTAGACTTTGGTGGCAAATACAACTTGAGCGCTTTAAAATGCGTTTAAAGCGCAACCCCTAATGCAAGATATATAATACTTAATGGAATCGGTATATTGTCTAGGACAATGCTTTCTTCAGCGCTGATAAACACAGCAACACATTCTCACTACGCGCAGCATAGCCCATCAAACCAATGCGCCAAGCGTTGCCCGCAAACGCCCCCAAACCAGCCCCTATTTCCAGGCTGTATTCATTGAGTAAATAGCCCCGGACCAACGCATCATCAACGCCTTCGGGGATCCGCACTGTGTTCAGTTGCGGCAAGCGCTCTGCTTCTGGTACTACAAATTCTAAGCCCAGTTCCTGCAATCCGGCAGCCAACTGCTCATGCTGTACTTGGTGACGCTGCCAGGCATTTTGCAGGGTCTCCTTTTGCAACAACCTCAAGGACTCGTGTAACGCATAGATAGAATTTACTGGGGCTGTGTGGTGGTAGCTGCGTTTGCCTTCGCCTGACCAATAGCCCATTACCAGGGTTTGATCCAAGAACCAGCTCTGTACTGCGGTTTTGCGTTGTTTGATTTTATCAACGGCCTTTTTACTTAAGCTCACTGGCGAAATACCGGGCACACATGACAAACATTTTTGGCTGCCCGAATAGATGGCATCTATGCCCCACTCGTCTACCCGCAACTCGACGCCACCTAGGGAAGTCACAGCATCGACAATGCTCAAGCAACCGTATTGTTGGGCAAGGCTGCACAAGGTTTTAGCATCTGAACGGGCGCCGGTTGAAGTTTCAGCATGGACAAACGCTAAGAACTTAGCATCAGGGTTGGCTTTAAGCGCAGCTTCTACGGCTTCTGGATCGACCGCACGCCCCCACTCCTGTTCCACAACCACCGGCTCTCCGCCACAGCGAAGCACGTTTTCTTTCATGCGCCCGCCAAACACGCCATTGATACACACAATCACCTTGTCACCAGGCTCAACCAAGTTGACAAAGCAGGTTTCCATCCCAGCAGACCCAGGGGCTGAAACCGCAATGGTGAACTCATTATCCGTTTGGAAGGCGTACTGCAAAAGGGATTTAACTTCTTCCATCAAACCGATAAATAGCGGATCCAAATGCCCTATGGTGGGCCTGGACAAAGCAGCCAACACTTGTGGGTTTACATCAGAAGGGCCTGGACCCATTAAAGTGCGCTGGGGAGGGAAAAAACTGTCTAGTGCCATGCTGCTACCTATCTTACAATACCATCTCATCTGACCACAGGTTAGCAGCAAGGACTATAAACAGAACTTTGTTTTGTTAATAGGGAGTATTCATACAGTTTATACCTTGAGTTAGCTATTGCTTATGGCGAAGATTAAATCCAAACCTGTGTTGGGCGCAGCTGAAATAGCGGATAACTGTGGGATCATTAAAACACAGTATTAGATTGGGGCGATAGAATAGGCTACAACCAGCCTAGAAGGTTAAGATATCAGCCCGATGATTTCGGTTGTCATTAATAGGCTCCTTTTTAAGCGCTTTCCTTTCCACTTTTAGATTTTGTGGTACATTTTTTAGATAAATAATATAAAAATCAGCACTTTGTATTGGAATACCCACATCCTTCAGCGTGGTGTCTCCAGCTGTTGCAAAGGCCAACACTGGGATAGACTCAACTATGCATACATCGGCAAAACCGAGGCTTTTCGCCTTCCATTGGCGCGCCAAGACCTTCCCGTTGCTCCTATTGGTCCTAGCCATCGTCGGCTTTGCTGCCTGGTATACCTTAAGTCCCCACAGCCAGCACCATTTTGAGGGGCCCGGTGCAGCTTTGATGATCCTATTCATGCCGATAACCGCCATTACTTTTTTGCATTACCGGTTGCCCAAAATTCACGAAGAATTCCAGTCTATCCGCACCGCATTGCAGGCAGGCACCGACGAAGTTGAAACTATATCCCTGGTGGGGCAAGAAGAGTCTGGTATTGATTATGTTTTGCCCATATTGTTCGTTAGCATTTTTGGCATCATCGGCTTCGGTATCTTGTTTGGTAATACTGGCACAGTATTGCTCAACGCCATAGACTGGGTGAATGGCAATATCCAAATTGCAGGCACGGAAAGATATAGCACGAATTTTAAACGCAGCGTTGTGGCTATCGCCATGGCCTTTTTGGGTTCCTACATCTGGTCTATCCAATATATCTTCCGGCGTATGATGACCTTGGATCTGCCGCCTGGTGCATACTACAGTGTTGGCAGCCGCATGATCTTTAGTGCCTTTCTCGCTGTTGTCTTCCAATACAGCGTTACCTTAAGCAATGCAGAAGGGTTCGCCCTAAGTAGCCAATATATTGTAGTGTCATTTTTAATTGGGATTTTTCCAGAAAGGGCATTGGCCTGGATGAAAGAGAACGCTAGCCGGGTGTTTGCCGAACCCAAGGATTCATCTGATGAACTACCATTAGAGATGATTGAAGGCATAAACAGCTTCCACAAAACCCGCTTGTATGAACTAGGCATCGATAATGTGCAGAACCTAGCGCACGCCAGCTTGCTGGAGCTAATCCTAAAAACCCCGTTTAAACCCAGGGTACTAGTTGACTGGATGGCACAAGCCAGGCTCTGCCTAGAGTTCAAAGACAGTACTAAAGCCATGCGCAGGGCTGGGGTTAGGACTATCTTAGAATTACAAGAAATCGCAAACGACCCCGACTTACTGCAAAAAGTCGCGGAAAACTCAGGTGTTAGCCTTAGCCTTATCGAAACTATCAGCAAAGTAAACCAAGAAGAAGTTGCTTTGGTTCGTTTGCGCAGGGCATATGACAGGTTAAATATGGTATAGGAGAAAGTTATGGGTATTTCTAAAAAAAGCCTGATGGCTATTGTTGCAATCTTCTTGATAGTGATAGGCACAGCCCATTGGTACTACTCGGATCGAGGGCGCTTTACCACTCCAGCTGTATACACTGATCTTAGCAGGTCAGTTCAGGGCAACGATTTAATTTCAGAACAGGATCCCGCTGCCATCTTGCGCTTTCACGAAAGTTTCCAATACCTCGGCGGTCAGAAGTTCATCCTGTATGGCAATGCCGATACTGAGCAGCACTTTTTTGTCACCACAACACCTGACGATAAAATCCAGAGCCTGTATTGGGTGCAGTATGAGGCTTACTTACCGGGCAAAGGCGGCAGCTATGACTATGATGACTCCCCACTTAGGGTGACCTTGGGAGACTATGAATTTTTCACCGATACCGCCTTTGTCTCATTCGATCCGGATCGCAAACGCAAAGCTGGTACTGACGGCGCCAGGGCGCGGCAATTCCTAGCGCAAAAAGGCTTTATCCTGCCCTTGGAGTTTGCCTATGCCAGGATGGTATACCTTACCGATGAATCCAAGCGCAAAGAGGTATTGGTGATCTTTATCGATAACCTGGCGGGGCAAGGTGTTACTGCAGAACAGATTAAAACCAATGGCAAAGTGGCCGAATTTGAACAGCGGCACCTAGATAGAGTGCGTGAAACTCTTGTTGTCTTGCCAGTACCTAGCAGTTAGGGAACTATGCATAACCATGGGATGACTAATTTAGTGACGAATCAACCCAAAACTTGGTGCCTTTTACGGTGGCTTGCAGTGCCAGGCCAGCCTCGGTAAAGGTATAGACTGTCACGTCACCGTAATAAGCTTCACCTTCAATGGAGGCGCCTTTATCCCCAGCTTTCGCCGCAGCATCGGCGTTGCCGCCAAAGGTCCAGCCTGACTCTATAAACCGCTGCATGGCAGCACGGGTATGGAACACCATGACAATGCGATAGTCTTTGGCACCGAAGCCAAAACCAACACCACCTTCAGCCATGTTCATATAGGTGTAGTTACCTGATGCCATGTCTTTAACTACACCATAACCACCACCTGCAGCTACCAAGATAAGGTTTACGTTGGCGTTAGAGAACACTGCATAGCCTGGTGATGCATTTATTTCAGCCCGCGCCGCTGGCTTTTTCTGGAATAGCTGGGTCAGCACCTGTTCCCGCATGTTTTGAATAGAAGCCCTTTTTTGCGCCTTATCCTCCGGTGTGCTACTACCGGTGGTCACGCAAGCCCCTAGCATCATAGCCATTAACAAAACCAGTGATAGCCTTACAAAAATCATTGTCCATTATCTCCTATAACTCGCTTTGATAACTGTAGCAGTTATAAGACAAAAAAATGGTAGTAATCTAGTATTCTTTTTGCGTCACTACTGGCTCCGTGCCAATCTAGTACCATAGGCATGGCTGCGACCCGCGCCGGGCCACGCCCCATAAGGCCGGTATGCAATTGGGCTGAACGGGTTAAAGCTATGGTACTCCCTGCCGTAACCGTAAAAACCACCACCGCGGTAGCCAAAGCCTTCTGATTCGCCCGTTGGCCAATCGGCGTTGCTGGCGTTGCCGTCAGTGCCCAATACCCCATCACCATGGCTACCTTGGAACGCCCTTCCCTGCGGATGCCCCACCGACACTACCCGCTCCCACAAGCTACCAGCAAGGTCAAAAACCCAATAATGCGAAGCCGCAAAAAACGCTTTATTGCCATGGTCCAATTCAGCTTCGACCCAACCATTTAGCATGTGCATTTCCCCCTGGTTGTGGGGAAAGCGCTGTACCCGTTGCTTGGCTTCGGTGCCCCAGGGATATTCCATGGATTGAGCAGGCCTACTGCCACGGGAAGCTTTGGTGAATTCAAATTCGGTCATGGGCCGCAAGCCGGCCCAATCCGCCAATGCCATAGTGTCGTCCCAACTAGCGAATTTAAGCGGTTGTTGCGGTTTTTGTGAAACCCAAGTTTGAGGGTTTGTCCCATTGTCTTTTTTTACTAGGCTGCCACCTCGCTCGCGATAACCTGATTCCTTATTTATGATCCGGCCTGATGCTTGTTCACTGGTTAGGGAGTTAAGGAAATCTGCATACAAACCTTCGTTAAGTTCGTATTTCATGACGTAAAAACCGGCCACGCCTTTGGGAAAGGACGCCCCGATAGTGCCCTGCTGGTCTCCTTCAAAATGCTCACCTGCCTGGTAGTAAAGGTCACCACTGGGGCGAACCTCCAATATTTGCGGCTCGCTGGAGAGTGTTACCGTGCCGCCAAAGCTAGCGTCACCTTTTGGTTTGTAAAACACGCCAAACTCGGCATCCAACTGGTTTGGGTCGCCCAGTTGGAAAGCACCTTGTGGAATGTGCACCATTTCCACGCCGTATACCGAAAAGTTGGCTGAACGGTTATCCAGCGCTTCAAACTGCGATGGCTCCAGTGCTACCTGCAGCGTGGCAGAAACATCACCTCGAAACCGCTCACTGGCATGCACAAACAGGCCCATTCCGTCTTTCGGCACGTCAAACGCCAGTTGCACGGGTTTGTCAGAAAAGGTAGCCACCACAGTGTGGCCGGATGGCGCAATATTGATATGATGATAACCGCCATCGGGTTTCAGGGATTTAAAGAAAATCCAGGCAGCATCATGGTTGCGTTCATTGAACCAGCTATTCTGCCACTGGATGTTAAAAACCGCGTAGGCCTTATTGTCTTCCAAATACAAGACAGGCAATGACAGTTTCAGGTTTTCAGCATTCAGGTTAGCAACGTATAAAACAGCTATTAGCAACAGCTTAAATCTCACCAGAACGTCCTCGACTAGGATAGCGCTTGCACTAATTATTGATCCTAATAGCAAGCTTGACGAGTCTGGTTGCCATTTTTTGCTTAGGTGCCGTCTACAACAACAATGGCGGGTCTATGGGAATATAGCTTGAAGCTGACTTAATCAAACTTGCTGCAGTAAGTACTTCCACACCATACACTTCAACCGGGGTCTGGTAGCGGTTGCGAACTTCCTGCACCAGGATATCAAAGTCGCCATCGCCAGAGGCGAGTACCACCACATCAGAGCCAGCCGCCTCGCGCAAAACATCAATGGTAATGCCCACATCCCAGTCGCCTTTGGCAGAGCCGTCAGCGCGCTGGATAAACGGCTTGAGTTTTACCTCAAAACCAATCGCGCGAAGGATGTTTTGGAATTGGCGCTGTTTTTCATCACCGCGATCGATAGCGTAGGCGTAGGCGCTAACCACTTTCCGGTTATGGGTGGCCTGTGCCCAAAACTTGTTGTAATCGAAGTTTTTGCCAAAGACACTCCTTGCGGTGTAATAGATGTTTTGCACATCGACAAATAAACTGACTTTTTGCATAGCGTGTGTTCCCGCCTGGTAGCGTTCCGAATTCGATGGCCTAGGTTAACTTGCGTGCCTTAAAGCGCCTGCCCTTGATTTTCCCCTCCCGGAAATAGCCAAGGGTGCGTTTAAGGCTACGGGTTTTGACCGCCACAAAAGAATGGGTTGCGGTGATCTTGATTTTGCCAATGTCATCACCCGGTATACCCGCATCCTGGGTTAATGCCCCTAGGATATCGCCAGGGCGCAATTTTGATTTTTTGCCACCATCAATAGCGACGGTCGCATATTTGGGTTGCAGGATTCGGTTGGCATGGAAGCGCATGGCTTGTATACCCTTCCATTTAAAGCGAGTGCATAGCAACTCTTCAATAGCATTCACCTGCGGGATTTCCGAAGGTGCGGCCAAAGATAGCGCAACACCTTTGGCGTCTGCGCGACCGGTACGGCCAATCCGGTGCACATGCACTTCCGGCTCGAAGCTGACTTGATAGTTAATGACCAGGGTCACGTTTTCAATATCCAAACCACGTGAAGCCACATCGGTTGCCACCAGGATCAAGGCACTTTGGTTGCTAAACCGGGCAATGACCTGGTTGCGTTCTTTTTGCTCCAAATCACCATGTAGCGCAATGGCGCTAAAGCCCATGGTCACCAACTCATCGGTTAACTCCTGGCAGGCCACCTTGGTATTACAAAAAATCATGCAGGACTGGGGCTGGTACTCCGACAACAATGCCGCCGCAGCTTTAGGTTTGTGTTGGGCTTCAACCTCAAAAAACAATTGCTCTATCTTGTGTTGGTCATGGGTGGCCTCGACAATCACTTCCAGCGGATCCTGCTGGATGTTCTGGCTGATGGATTTGATTGTGTCAGGGAATGTCGCCGAAAACAGCAGCACTTGGCTCGCCTCGGGCACATACTCGATCACAGTTTGCATTTCCTGCTCAAACCCCATGTCCAACATGCGGTCAGCCTCATCCAGCACTAGGGTGTTGGTATGCCAAAGGTTCAAGCGTTCTTTGAGCAGCAGATCCATGACCCGGCCGGGAGTGCCCACCACCACATGGGCACCGTATTGCAAAGACTGGATTTGAGGACCTATGGGTACACCGCCGCATAAAGTCAGTACCTTCAAGTTGGGTAGCCGTTTGGCCAATTTGCGGATTTCTTCTGCGACTTGTTCAGCCAACTCACGGGTAGGACAGAGCACAAGCCCTTGGATACCAAAACTGTCTAAGTTGATTTTTTGCAGTAGACCCAAGGCAAAGGCCAAGGTTTTACCGCTACCGGTTTTTGCTTGGCCCAACACATCGCGCCCGTTTAAGATTTCTGGTAGGGCTTTTTGCTGGATTTGAGTCATGGTCTGCATATTGGCTGTTGCCAGGCCGGACAAAAGTTCTTCTCTTAGCGCTAATGTAGTGAATGCTTGGCTCAAAATAGGTCACTGTAGGTTGTAAATTACTGGTGCAGTATTGTCCTGGATAACGCCAGCATGTGCAAACTGATGGGTTGCACTGGCTTTTAAACCGGGGCAACCTTATCTTTGTTAGACTGTCTCCGTTCAGTTAGTTTGGATACCCAGCGTTGGCAAAATACCGGATCAACCAATTTGAATTTGATGATGAGCTAGGCACCCTCGTGTGTGATGGCAATACAATCGAGTTGGATCCAAAAATATCGGCGCTGCTATCCCTATTTGCACAAAATCCGGGACAGGTGTTTTCTCGCGACGAGCTTCTGGACAGGGTGTGGCAAGGCTCAATTGTCAACGACAACACCATCAATTGGAGTATTTCCCAGCTGCGCAAGGCCCTGTCTGATGACCCTAAAGATCCCCAGTTCATCCAAACTATATCTAAGCGCGGTTATCGCTTGGTGGCGGATGTTAGGCAATTGCAACAGCAAACGAGTAGCCAAGAACCAACTACAGCAAGTAAAGCGAAAGCAACAGCAAAAACACCGTATAAGTTGATTGCAGCAGTAATAGCATTGGGAGTATTGTCGATATTTGCCTGGTATTGGTATAGCCCCACGACGGCCACATCCACTAAAGTAACCAGTACTTCGCCCTTGACCAACCTTCCCGGTCAAGAAAAAAGTGGCGATATTTCGGAAGACGGTTTGCTATTGGTTTTTTTGCATCGGCCTGAAGGTGCAGCCAATTTCCAGCCTTATCTACAGCCCTTAAAAGAAAACCTGCGTTTTGCTGAAACCACAGCAACTGGACAGAAGGAAACGGCAACGGTTAACAGTAGCCGCAGTGTTAACGCTTTTCCTTTAATACAGGATGGCTATGACTACCTGCAGATCATGTGGGGACACGACCCATACCATTTGCTCACCGTTCGTCGCCGTAATGAAAAGTGTGAAGTCGTTGCAATCGCGTTGAACCTAGACCGGCATACCCTCTCCCAAGAAAGATTACTTCGGCAATGCCACGCCAGCGGTTTTACCCGCATCGCAATGGATAAAAAGCAACAACAGCTGTATTTCACTGATCGGGCGCAAGACACATCCCCTTATAGCTTATTTTCATACGACCTCAATTCAGATCAAATAGCCTTATTGCAAACACCCGATATCGAAGGTCCAGGCTACCGCTTTATCGATTTCAATGCTGCCACACAACAATTATTGCTATTGCAGAATAACTATTGGCGGGAAACCAGCTTTGTGGAAATGTCACCAGCCAGTGGTGAAGTTAGGGAGTTGTTCAACCTAGAGTCAGTATATTTTTCTGCTTACTGGGGAGCAAAACCACATACACTTTGGTTGAATTGGGGTAACGACATGGTATTGGAATACAACACCAACAACCAAACCAGCCACATGTTGCTGCAATCAAGTTTTGGTTGGAACCATGACTTTCGGCCCGTATCCTCCAATAAGGCCATTTTTGTGGTGACAGACTCAAACCCGACCGATCTCACTATTTGGCAAGCAGGAAACGTTAAAAAACTCACAACCCCCTTTGCTGAGTCATATCCCACTTTTTCACCGAAAACGGGGCGGCTCGCGTTTGTTTCCAACCGTTCGGGTTTGCCGCAGATCTGGCTGCAGGAGCCGGGCCAAAAACAAGCCCAACAATTATCTGACAGCAAAGAATACATGGAGGTGCATGACATTAGTTGGTCGGTTGATGAAACCAGCCTGGTGGGCGTGTCCAAAGACAGTGTAGGTCTACTGGCTTTTGCACAACAAAATTACAAGGTATTGGTCAACAACGGCTCTAAACCTTTTTTCCCTGCATTATCACCACAGCAGTCCACTGTAGCCGTAAGCCATGTCAAAGACGAAAAGTGGCACATTAACCTCTATCCGGTGCATGATGAAATGCCTGCAAGCGAGCCTGTGGCCACTATTGTGGACGGCTTCCAAGCCCAATTCCAAACCGAAAGCACCGTGCTGTTCACCCATTTTAAAAAGCCAGGTATTTGGACTTACGATGTGGCATTGAGCAAGCAGGAACAACTATGGCAAGAATTTCCCGCCGATGCCCACTGGCAGCTAGATGGCGATAACCTGGTATACAGTTCCAAGGGCGCGATATTCAAAGTGACTGTGTCTGCACTTCGGCAAGACGTTTTTAAGCCAGAGAAGTTGCTAGCGTTGCCAGAAACCGCGACAGGTGAATTTAGTTTCAATGCCAACAACCAGCAAATCGTTTTTGTAGAACGGCCTAGGTCAGAATCCAACCTCAAGCTCGCAAGCATTGAATGAAATAAGCGGCTATTTAGCGAATAAATAGACGCCAATTACATTCTCACTTTTTGCCCATCATAGCCCCACGACTTATCCAACCAGCCTGCGTTTAATGGCCACAACACATTTTCGCAGGAGTTATTCACATGCTTGTCAAATCAAAAAATATCTATAAAAAACTGTTGGTTATTGGAGTCAGTTGCTGCTTGTACGCATGCGGAGGAGGAAGTGACCGTAATTCAGTAACCATTGGTGAGGTTACAACCGTGGTAAACCCAGCCACTATCGAGGTGAGTTTTGCCAATGAATTGGAATTGATTCGCGAACAGTTCTCACTCCCTGCTGCCGGCGGTATGCTGCTCTACAATGGTGAGACATTGGAGCTAGAAACCGCGGGCTTGCGTAACCAGCAACGAAACCATGAAGTAAGCGACGACGATTTGTGGCATTTGGGCTCTATCACCAAGTCTATGACCGCAACGGTGGCTGCCCGCTTAGTAGAACAAGGCTTGATTGGCTGGCAAAGCACCCTTGCCGATATCTTCCCGGAGCGTTTAGCTAGAGGCAATGGCCAATTTGACCATGTCAGCCTTGAACAGTTGCTGTCCCATACGTCTGGTTTGGGCCGTGATTTGGATTGGTGGCAATTTGATCGTCCCAATTTAGACGTAGCAGAACAACGTTTAAGCGTTGTTGATGCCGCACTCGGCTCACAAGCAGTTGCCAACCAAGGGGTATTTTCATACAGCAATTTGGGTTTTGTTGTTGCTGGCGCTATGTTGGAACAGGTTTCAGGCACCAGCTGGGAAAACTTGATGCAAACAGAACTATTCCAACCGCTCGGTATGCAGGATGTTGGTTTTGGCGCACCAAGCGGAATTGATTCCCAGCCTAGTGGCCACCTGATGGAAAACGGCGTTTACCAAGGCATTGCCGCCGAAGCACAAGGTTCCGATAACCCACCAGTGTTAGGCCCTGCGGGAACCGTGCACATGAGCCTCTCAGAACTTGCCAAATACGCTATGGCGCACATGCGGGGTGAACTCGGTGAGTCAGATTTGTTATCTGCTGGCAGTTTCGTGAAGTTGCACCAAGAAGTTGGCAATAGCGGCTATGGCCTTGGCTGGTTCATTAACGGCGCTGACATCTTCCACGATGGTTCCAACAACCTCTGGTTTGCCAAATTAGGCATCAGCGTTGACCAGCAAATCGTTGCAGTCTCAGTTACCAATGCCGGCGGCGATGCAGGCAACGATGCTACAGACAGCATCATCAATACCATGTTGGATAGGCATTTTGACAGGTAAGCCAAATTAAAACAGGGGGCGGATGGCTGGGTTATCTGGTTATTAGTTAACCTTGCCTGCCGCTTTTAAAATATAAATCGCCATCATTCATCTTTAGCTATAAAGCGATAACAGGTTTGGGGCGCACCTAGTTCTTCAAGTTCACCTATGGAATCTTCGGCATATTCGTAACCTAGCTGCTCGGCTTTTTTCAGCCAAACTAAGCCTTTTATTTTATCGCCATGGCATGCATAGTAATCGCCCAACCATCCGGAAGCCTCTGGAAAACCCTTTTCAGCAGACCACGTAAGTAAGGAAACAGCTTCTTGTGGGGCAGTCCGAACATATAACTTAGCCAGCAAGAATCCGGCTTCGGGGTCTTCTTTTTCGTCCACTAAAAAACGTAATAACTCCACAGACTTATTTAGGTCTGCATCGAACTCGACCCACCGGTCGCCAGACTGTCCGTGACGGTAACGCCCGTTGATCAGGCTTTTAGCCAACCCCCTGATTTCAGATGTGCTCAAATGGCGATATATTTCTACACGGCCTTTGAAGTATTGGATTAACTCATCACTTGTTTCAGTGGCGTTAATTTCCTTCCTAAGCAGCCTAACCTTGCTATATCCTGCCTGGATTAATGAATTGGCATATTTGAGCGCCCGCGCTTTATCCGCTTCAGTCTTGTTGTCTGAACGAAATCCTAAGAACTGGCTAATAACATCGAGCTGTGCGTCTGGCTGGCCAGCTTCGGCAGCACGACTAATCCATGCCTGGCTTTCTTGGTGAATTTTTCGCCACTTTTCGAAATTTGAGTTGCTTACCCGACTTGCATACATATACCTCAGCACTACAGCCCCCCAGAAGTGCTGGAAGTCCTTATCCCCTTGTTCTGCTTGGGATTTAACAAACTTGGCGGCTTCTGTCATTAGATCGTATGATCCAAAACTGTGCCGGGCCGTGCCTAACAGCAGGCTTTTTTTTACATTATCCCCCGTAGACCAGATACAACTTGGCACTAAGTTGGTGAAATCTTTTTGTTCAAGCCGCTGCAAGCAATTGTCAGAAACAACATAAGGTTCAGAATTGGCTATAACCTGGCATGCCAATAACAAGCTTGTACCAATAAGGATAGATTTAAGCATAAGAAGTCCCTTTCTTTTGTATAGTATCAACTATAACAAAGACAAACATTCGGCTACAACCGAAGCCGCTTGAGCTATAGAAATACCTACC
Organism: Alteromonadaceae bacterium; assembly: GCA_965279005.1. Taxonomy (GTDB): domain Bacteria; phylum Pseudomonadota; class Gammaproteobacteria; order Enterobacterales; family Alteromonadaceae; genus Planctobacterium. The sequence goes on from CBDIHK010000005.1 coordinate 28,950, forward strand.
CCAATTTATATGGCGCATTCACAGCCACAATGTGACTTGGGTCATAACTTGGTAATAGAATGAATTCCACTTGACTTGCATACTAGGATCAAGACATGGGCAAAACACCAGGAGAACAAATCCGCCGACAAGTAATGGGCGATGCATTTGTCGACCACGCACTAGATAACGCCACTGAACTAACCACTCCACTGCAGGAGTTTGTCAACCAGCATGCCTGGGGAGCGACTTGGACAAGACCAGGGTTGGATCTAAAAACCCGCAGCTTAGTAACTATCGCGTTTCTAACCGCGCAAAAAGCCACCACCGAACTTAAAGGCCATATCCGAGGAGCACTTAATAACGGCGCCACAGCGCAAGAGATCCAAGAAGTACTGTTGCACAGCGCAGTCTATTGCGGCGCGCCTACCGCCCAAGAAGCCTTTAGGGCGGCCAAGGCAGTATTAGAAGATTCAGGCGGTAAGCTTACAACTGGTTCAGAAGTTTCAACCAATAAAGATCTGTAACATAGTGGGTTTGTTCTCGCTACAGGAGGTATAAGATGAAAAAAGCGTATTTTGTCATTGGGCTGATATTGGGTTTTATTGCGGGTGTGGCATTAGGATCTGCTTTGGTGGAATACCTGCTTGATTTGTGGGTTAGGTTGTTTGGGTAAAGACTTAATAGCTTAGGTACATTCACTTTCTAAGTTGCCGACGACATGCTATAGCTGCCTCTAGGGTGCGGTCTGGACAATACCGTCTTTGGCGACCGTAACTTCTCTATTCATAACACTCTACTGGTGAGTAAGAAGCGAAGCTAATTTTGCGCAAACGCCTGTTGATATTCGCTTACAGCGGTTTCTTAAATGAGCAGGCTCTGCATTAGCTTAAGATGTTTTTCAGCCAGCTCTATCATTTGGGCATCCGATTTGCGTTTTGTTTAATTGATGTTAAAGCAATAGGACAAAACAGCGGTATAAAATTGGTGACGACCTGAATTGGTGCTGTTAGCGCTATCAATTGGCTTGATTAAACCATAGGCTGCCTGATCCCCAGAAACGAATAGCTTATCCGCACCTAGTCGCAGCAATTCTTTGTTCTCCGCCAAATTCGCTTTCATTTTCAAACTTTTTATCCCAGCCCTCCTGGAATGCTAACCTACTAAAAAGTAAAGATTTTATCTTCCATTTCCATCCCTAATTAGCATATTTATCAAAACACAAATCTATCTAGTGATAGATATTTATTGACAATGAGAAATCCTTGAATTAATTTAAACCTATCGTTAGGTAGGCTTGATATCTAACAAAGTTATTTATTGTTTAGTTTTCTGGAGACCAATTATGTCAAATTCATCAATTGCACTTATTGTCGGCGGCTCATCTGGCATGGGCAAAGAAACCGCAAAACGCTTGTTAAACAATGGCACCACTGTGATGATCTTGTCACACAACGCCGCCAATTTAGCCGAAGCAAAAGCAGATCTTGAACGGGATACAGGAGGGGTAGTTGAAACGGTACAAGTCGACCTTTACGACCCTGCGCAAGTTAATGCTTACATCCAACAGCTTGACGAAGAGCAGCGCCATATCCAATACCTGGTAAATGCAGCAGGCTTTTTCAAACCAGTTAGCTTTCTTGAGCACACCGAGCAAGATTATGATGCCCAGCTAGATATCAATAAATCCTTCTTTTTTATTACCCAGGCGGTGGCAAAAAACATGCAACAACACGGTGCTGGCTCAATTGTTAACATTGGCTCCATGTGGGCACACCAGGCGGTTAAGGCTACACCTTCTTCAGCTTATTCTATGCAAAAGGCGGCATTGCATGCCTGGACCAACAACCTGGCAATTGAGCTGGGCGAATATGGTATACGCGCCAATGCCGTTGCCCCGGCTGTTGTGCTATCCACCATTTACAAATCCTTTATTCCAGAGAATGAAATTAAGGATTCGTTGGCCGGTTTCAACGAGTTCCACCCGATAGGCCGTATCGGTTCGCCTGACGATGTCGCCAATGCCATTGAGTTTTTGCTGTCAGACAAAGCTAGCTGGATCACTGGTACCGTAATGGACGTCGATGGCGGCGTCATGGCTGGCCGCAATCAGTGACGAACTAGGTCTGGTTTCTTTGATACGTGAACCAGACCCTATGGATTTTCATACAAGGTTTCCGGGGTTTTAGGTTGAGGATTGAAATGATAAATGTGGACAGCATTATCATCGGTGGCGGTATAGCCGGGCTTTACGCAGCGATGCAGCTACAAGAAAAGCAGCAGAATTTTTTACTGCTGGAAGCAAAACCACGGCTGGGAGGCCGGGTCTTAGGCAAACCAGTCCCGCTATTACCAAAGCTACGGGTGGATCTTGGCCCGACATGGTTTTGGCCGCATCAGCATAGGATGCAAGCATTAGTTAAAAAGCTGAATGTAGAATGCTTTGAGCAATACACTAAGGGTGACGTGTTATACCAGCTTAGTCCAACTGCGGCGCCAACTAGGCACGCAGGCCTAGGGGCAATGCTATCACTTAGGGTAAAAGGCGGTATGCAGAGCCTTATCCAGGCTTTGCAGGAAACCATTGCTGCAGATGCCATCAAAACCAGCCATGTGGTAAAGCAGGTAGCGCGAATAGGAGGCTGTTGGCAGGTCAAGGCAGAGCATCTAGGGACAGAGCAAATTTTTACTGCCAATAAATTGCTTATGGCGGTGCCACCGCGCATTATTAAAAGCTATTTTACCCCTGAAAATTACCTTTCCCCGCGCCTAGCTCAACACCTTGGCGAGCAACAGACCTGGATGTCCGGGCAAGCCAAATTTGTGGCTGTCTATAACGCGCCATTTTGGCGTGAAGACGGCCTGGCAGGGCAAGCCATGAGTCGCATTGGCCCAATGGTAGAGATCCACGACGCCACAGCAAGCATTGACCAAGGTGCAGCATTATTTGGTTTTATCGGCATCCCAGCCCTGGCAAGACAACAGTACGGCACTGGAGATTTAAAAACCCTTTGCTTACGGCAGCTCACCGACCTATTTGGTGAAAAGGCAGCAACTCCAGAAGCGGTTTATCTAAATGACTGGGCCAACGACCCCTTTGTAGCAACACAAAAAGATATCCGAGAGCCACCGAACCACGCCCAGTTCCACCCAACGTTTTTCACAGAAATGCAAGATATCAATTTGTATATGGTGGCATCTGAATTTGCCCAGAAAGAAGCGGGTTATTTGGAAGGTGCGTTAAATGCGGTGGATAAGGCACTACCACGGATGTAACCAAACAAATAGCGACTTGTTGATTGTAACTATTCCAAAACATTTACTGTTTATTTTTCAGCCAGAGCGAGCCTTTACTCAACAGCTAAATTAGGTTAAATTTCGCCCCGCATTATATCAAATGCTCTCAATTGGGAGTTGATTGGAAATTTACTTATACAAGGAATGTTTGTGAAAAAAACGCTGATTCTTCCAGCACTATTTTTATCAGTGCTTAGCTTACCTACAACGACTTTTGCAGACCAAGCCAAAATCGCCACGATTGGGACAATTGAACCGTCTTTGTTACAGCGAAATAAGCCATCTAAAAACCGGTTTTTCATCAAGCTCAAGGACGCGCCTGCATATGTGATGATGGCCAAAGGCACCCCCAAGCGAAAATCCGCTGTGCTGAGGCAACAAGAGCGATTTGTATCACAGCTAAAACAAGACATTCCTAATATCAAGCTGTTGACAAGCTTCCAGACGTACCAAAATTTACTAGTTATAGAGGCAGAACCAGGCGAAGTTTCGCGACTTGCAATGCATCCGGAAGTCTCTGCTATCCATCGTTCTTATGATTTAAAAGTGCACATTGAAGACAAAAAGCCGCTCATAGGTCTGGACGTTTTGACCGCGGAGTATGGCATTGAAAACACCAATGGCGAAGGTGTCAATGTGGCAATCATTGATACCGGTGTCGACTATACCCATCCCGATTTAGGAGGGTGTTTTGGTGAGGAATGCAAAGTTATCGGCGGCTACGATTTCGTCAATGACGATACCGACCCTATTGACGACCATTTCCATGGCACCCATGTAGCGGGTATTGTCGCGGCCAATGGTGAAGTAACAGGCATTGCCCCTGCTGCCAATATTTATGCGTTAAAGGCTTGTAGTGCCGAGGGATTGTGCACCGATTACGACGTTATACGATCCATCGAATGGGCAATGGATCCAGATGGCGATCCCGACACTGATGATGCCGCCGACATTATGAACCTGAGCCTAGGCTCCGCAGACGGTACGCCTGAATCACCCTTGTCTATTGCAGTAAACACCGCATCCGAAGCAGGCATTGTCATGGTGACTTCAGCCGGTAATGACGGCCCCGGCTCTTATAGGATAGGCTCACCAGCCAATGCTGCAGAGGCAATAACTGTCGCAGCGGCCAACGATGATGGTACTATCGCAGAGTTTAGTTCACGTGGATTTATCAGGGAAACGGGGTACCTGAAACCCGATATTTCCGCCCCAGGAGTCAATGTTAATGCACCGGTGCTAGATGGTGCATATGGGTCTTATTCGGGCACAAGCATGGCTGCTCCCGTTGTCGCCGGTGTGGCCGCAATCCTCAAGCAAAATTACCCGGAAGCCTCTGTTGCTGAAATTAAAAGCAGGTTGATCAATACCGCGATAGACTTAGGTGTAGAGTCCAATGCCCAAGGCAATGGCATGGTAAATGCTAACAACGCATTCCATGCTAACCTTACAGCCGATGTCACCAACATCAGCCTCGGTTGGCTGCGCAATAACCTGGGTGAAACCCTTTCTTATGATATTACCCTAACTAACCATGCCGCGGAGGAGCAAACTGTTGCAATAGCGTTTGACCCTGGCGATGACAACCCGATTACCTACGCTGTAGAAAGAGAAGAACTGACCATTGCCGCCGGTGGCCGAAGCACCTTTTCGCTAGAGGTCACACTCCCGGATTCTCTAGACAATTTTGAAGGCAATGAACTGCTGGCGAAACTGAACGCAACGGCAAACTCAACGCTGACGATCCCGGTAGTGGGTGTGGCAACACCAACCATACGCGTGGATATATCAGGTATTAATAGTTATATCCACGGCATTTTTGTTTACAGCAAGGAACAAAAAACACGTATCGCTGAAGCTTGGCCGGAAAGAGGCGCCGCGGAGGTCATTTTCCCCGTAGACAATGGTGACTACGCCATAACAGCAGAAACTTGGCCATATTACGGCAGCTATGCTGAAGTGCGTAATATTGTGCTATTCGATATTGTACCGGCATATGAACCTATCGTTATTGCAGATGACGTAAACCTTATACCCGTGGATATCGATTTACCGCTGCAAAACGGAGAAAAAATAGAATTTAACAATGGTGTGATAGCACCTTATGAACTTGAAACGGATATTGTGGTACCTGAGTATGGTTTAGATTTGGGGAAGGGCATTTTCGGTGTCGACATTCCAAGACAATGGTGGGTCACTGCGCCTTCCGAAAGGCTTTTTTATGATGTTACTGTTTTAAGTAAGGAGGCGACTAATTTTGGCGCATTTGCCGTGCCGCAGGTGTCATTGCCACTGCGCCTGGATCACAATACGGTGTCTGAAGGTCGTGCATTGTTGTCCTACCAATCTGACGACGTGTATCAAATCCGCCATATTTTTGCCAACCAAGTAGGGGATAAAGCCAACCATTTCCATTATTCCACCGGCGAATTTGGTGACACCTATGGTGTAGCAAGCCCGGAAGAACTGGAAAGTGCACCGAGCATTCATACCACCTACACCCTTGCAAACAATTTGCCCGACCACGGTTATCAGATGGATCGCGTGGCAATAGTTGGCGACATGCGAATTCGCACACCAGAATTTAAAGTACATAATGATCAACTAGTGTTACTTAATTTTTTAAGTACAAATAGTGAGTTAAAACGAATTCCATTTCACGAGCAAAAGCTGGATCTAAAAGTTGGCTTTGCGCAACCCTATTTTAAAGCAAAGTTTATCGAAAAAGACACCGGGTATTTTATCAGCTACGAAGCGGCAGGGGCTGGGGCATTGTTTGCGGACAACCAGCTTAACTTGGTAGAAGCCGAACTCGATTATTCATTGCGAGGTAACGGCAACGAAATAAGCGCCTCGACCTTTAATAACGATGTATATGTTGATGGAGACAGCTTTTACCGGCCGAAAGATATTGCGATCAGCCCTGACTATGATCAGGCGAACTTTCAATTTTCGGGCTTTATGATTGATGCTGAAACTGTCAATATTGAGGTTGACTTGGCATTTGACCTAGCCCTAGAAGATGGCTTTCCTCCGGCCCTGGAAAGCTTTACCTTAAGCACGAACGGCAGTGAACATACCTATTTTGCCAATGGCAATGGCAGCGTTGAAGCCAGTTTTTCAGATGATTCTGACATCACAACACTTGAACTTGCATATCGACCTACAAGCAGCGACGAGGATTGGCAAACTGTGGATGCATCCGTGGATGGCTCTTCGATTTCAGCCACTTTTGACGGCCTAAGTGATGGCGGCTATGACTTGCGTTTGACCGCCGAGGATAGCCAAGGCAACCGCTTTACCCAAACCACTTCACCAGCATTTATAGCAGAACAAGGCTGTCGTTATGACAGCAACTGCGACGGCACCTGGGATGTGTTTGAAATACCGGACAGCGATGGCGATGGCGTAAACGATGACGAAGATGCATTTCCCAATGACCCGGAGGAAACTGTCGACACAGATGGTGACGGTGTTGGCGACAATGCCGATGCCTTCCCTGACGATGCTTCTGAGTGGCTGGATTCCGATGGTGATGGCATTGGTGACAATGCCGACACGACGCCAAACGGTGAGCTAACGGCAGCAAAAGCCTTTGACTTAAACGGTGATGGTAAGGCTGACCTTGGATTTAGAAGGCCGGGCACAGGCACATGGTATGTGCTAAATTCCGGCGACGACAACTACAATTCAAGCAGGCAAGACGGTATCCAACGGGTTCAATTTGGCAGCCTAGCCACAGATATCCCGGTCAATGGCGATTTTGATGGCGATCTTGTCGCTGATATAGCAGTAAGACGGCCTTCGACTGGTGTTTGGTATATCAAAAACTCCTCTGGTGAAGACCTAATAACTGGAAATGCCGACGGCATAACACGCAAGCGATTTGGTAGTTTAGCCGAAGATATCCCGATACCCGCAGACTATGATGGTGACGGTATCACTGATTTGGCAGTGCGTCGCCCATCTACTCAAACCTGGTATATTTTGAATTCGTCAGGTATCGACGCGCTTACCCACCATGCAGACGGTATAACCCGTTTGCGCTTTGGCTCAAAGCAAGAGGACATCCCTGTACCTGCAGATTATGACGGGGATGGCAAAGCTGATCTTGCGGTACGCCGTCCATCCAATAAAACCTCGTATATCCGCAACTCTTCGGGTGTGGACAGCCTGACCGGCCATGCAGACGGTATCAGCCGCAAGCGCTTTGGTAGCCTTGACGAAGACATCCCAGTACCCGCAGATTTTGACGGTGATGGTAAAGCCGACATTGCAGTACGCCGCCCATCTACACAATATTGGTTTGTGTTTAATTCTTCTGGCAGCAACTATAACTCCGGCAGGGAAGACGGGATCCAGCGGGTACGCTTTGGCACACGGCCAGAGGATATACCGATTGTGGCCGACTATGACGGTGATGGTTACGCCGACTTTGCCGTAAGAAGGCCATCGACCAAGATACAATACATACTGAATTCATCTGGGATAGACGCTATCACTGGCAACGAGGATGGTATAACCCGCAAACGCTTTGGTAGCCTTGAATCCGACATACCGCTAGCGGTACCCATGCAAACCAAAACTGCAATGTTGGGTTTATAACAGGGCTGAAAGTACTATTGCCGCAACGACAATTTGCGTGGATTGCGGCAAATAGCTCGAGTAAAAGCGGAAACAAAAGGCCAGGCTCAATAAAACTATGCCTGGCCTCGCAGTTTTTTACCAGCTTAGCTCGGCTTCTTCGTTCCTAAGTTAATCACCGCATTGCTAACGCCGTCTTTTGAAATGTCACTGGAGAAGTTACCCTGGTCGTCAAAGGCATAGGCGTAGGCCAGGCCTTTGATGCTAACGCCATTACCGGAGGCACCTGTGTAGGGAATGTGGAAAAACTGTGAAAAATAATCCCACCCCCCGTTGTTGTCGAAAGAGACACCGTTAAACGGCTCGCCTGACATGGGATCGGTGGTTTGGTAAAAGGGATTTTTGACATTATTGTAGGAAAACAAGGCCTGAACCGTGTCACCGGTTCCGGTTGCTTTCAGGTTGTCCTTAGACAAGGTCACAGTGACATCTCCCACACCTTTTTCACTACCCTGCCCTTTTGACTTTTTGATACTGACATCGGTCACTATATTGGGATCGTCGTTGGTACCAGGATCAATGTGGCCACCAGTTCCCAGCTCCGTTACCGACATACCTTCAAAAACGGCGACAAAGGCACTTTTTTTGATAGTCAGCGTATTCCCAGTATTGACGGTTACCTGGGGTTTAAGTTCTGCTGTGGCTGAATTCTCAGTTGATTGGTACAACCAACGCCATTGTGGTGCTAAGGCGATGCCTCGGTTAAAGGCAGTGACTATCTGGTTTTCAATGGCACCCAACAACACCTGGTACTCATTGGCGGTAGCACCTTTTGGCGTGGGATGGGCTTTATTGCCAACATCACTATCGGCAAAAACACCACTGGCACCAAATACCATCATAGTGGGGGTAACACTGGTAGGGATAAGTTTCCCGTTGGCATATTTTCCAGCATTGAGCCATCTAGGCGGTGGTGGTGCGCCTTTCTCCTTACTATTAGAACTAAAAAACGGATAGATAATGTTATAGACCCATTTTTTGCCATTCGCAGCGCTGATGTTGGGGGTATTGTCTGCTAGCTGCAAGACCTTGTAGTTGTAAGTGTTACCATCGGTCGCTTCATAAGGTTGGTTTGTCACCACACTCCCCGAAAGGTCATGGAAGCCAGAGCCATTTTTACCGGTATCCTTAACCCCAGCCACATTTTTCATAACGAAGGTGGTGCCATTGGGTTTGGTTAGGTCATATTTGTCAAAAAAAGCCTTAATAATGTCATCAAAAAAGGTCGCCACGCCTTCGATTATATCTTTATCAACACTTGGTATACTAGGCAGCTGGTTATACAGCATGGCATCGGCTGGTGCCAAAATCCGGTAGGGAGCCATAAAGCTAGCCAGTCCCTTGAAAAAACTTTCAGCTTGCGCAACTGTGGGTTGGCCTGTTGCAGGGGTATAGCTAGCGATGTTATCAGTTATGCCCGTCTTGTAATTACTAAACACGGTCTCAGCCTTCACCGGCACACCGCGCAACATGGGTTTAGCGCCAGGAAACTCGATAGTTATAGGCAAACCAAATTGATCCACAATAGAGGTATCGTAGTTAAGGTTAGTGCTGCTGGGTGTCCAGGCAAACTCTACAAAATCGTAATAGCGAGTGGCCATATTGCCCGCGTAGGGCACTGGCGCAGTGGGCTTATTGGATGAATTAACCGGGCATTGGCCTTTGTCACCTATGGTAAAAATTAAGCGTCCCCCACCCAGTTTCTCACTATTGGGAATGGCAACGGTAACTGTTGATGCGGTGCCCGAAGTACCAATCTGCTGCGATGGCAAGGCATCAGTAAAATTCAAGGTCGAGCCTGCAGACAGGTTGAGGAAAGGTACCAAATCCGACAGGGTAATGCTCTTGTTGGCAATATCGACGCTTGCCACATAGGCATCGGGACTAAAGGCATCCCCCGTAGGCGAAGCTGCGCCACCAGAGATAGACATGCCTGCTTTAATGTTAGTGGCATCTTCTACATAGACCGTTTGCAACATGACAGGGACAAAAGATATAGGGGCGCCGCCATGGATTGGATTTAAGCAGCCCTCCGACAAGGTGACTTGGTTGGTGCCGGTATCAATACTGGAAATTCTTGTTTTTTCACTGAAGTTATTGCCAGTGGTTTCACCACCCATCGCCATCAAACCAATTTTCAGTCCAGCAACACTATCCAAGGTAAAGGTTTTGGTACCGGTAGGAAAATGCTCAGTAAAAGACACCTTAGCCCCTTCCGTGACCGCATTCGCAGCGGTATCCTGGGATAAATGTACCGTATTACCCTCAACACTCGTCACTTTGGTATCGGCGACAAACCCCTGTGTTGGAGGGGTAGCGCCACCGGATACATGCATACCCGCCTTAATCCCGGTGCTATCTTTCACCTGGATCTGTTTTGCTTGTAGGCCAGTGGAGAATTTAATGCTGGCGCCACTGGCCAATGGCACTAAAGATTTCGCACTCGTTGTCACCGTTTTGCTGCCAATATCGATATTGGTAACAGTAACCCCCCCAGCAAATGCATTGCCCGAACCTGTCATGCCACCAGATACCTTCATGCCTTTTTGGATGTGGCCAATGGAGCTCACTTGAAATTGATCCGTCTTGTGGACACTTGGGTTGACGACTGTCGACTTTGCTATAAATGGAATACTCTGGGCAATTGTTGTAGAAACAGCACCTGCAACCATAGTGTTTATTGCACCTGCAAAGTTACTTGCCAAGTTAGCGGACGCCGTCCCTAGAGTAGAGGGATCTTCTAAAGAAACGGTATAATTATCACCAGCGCCTTTAGTCCATTTAAAATACGCTGCAGGCGCACCTGTCCCCGAACCTTTGGCATTGACGCTGCCGGTGGCATATATAGGTTTGCCTGATTCTGGCAGTTCTTCCTGGATATTGATAGTAAAAGTGAAAGTTTCACCGCTAGTAGGTGCAGGTGTAGGTGTAGGTGTAGGTGTCGCATCTTGGCTCATTTGGCATTCCTAATGATATTTTTTTATCCGGCTTTGAATATAGTATCGGCTGCAAATTTTGCCATTTAGGTGTTATGGAAAATTTAAATAAATCCACAAGGTTCGCAACTTCAACAACGAACGGACTACACCAGCATGCAGGACTAGTAGTGGTGGCGCCGAATGGGTTCGGGAAGGGATGGGTTTAGAATGAGGTATAGTTTGAAGATTCCTCTATTTAGGTGGATATAGAGGTATAGAGGAGATGGGCCGGCAGCTTAAAGCAGCCCAGAAATCATTCGCTCGTCCCTTGCTCCTGCTTGGGTAACTTCATCGCTTCGCGGATTAGCCATTTACCCGACACCAGTACACTAACCATAAAAAACGCATAGAAACTAGCGAACTCCACCTCACCTAAGATCAGCTTCATTGTCCACATGCCTATTTGGGTCAGGATAAAAACCTGTAGGACATATTTAAGGAGAAGTTTGTTCATGGTGCATCACTAATCACTAGAGTATCGCGCAATTATAAACATCATTCGCAGTAGAGACACTGTATTGTGCTACAAACGTCGGTCAGTGCTTTTTCCATTGCATGTTCCCATGACAATATGCCGCCACGCCACATAAATGCCATATATGTCCCTCTTATTCTTTCATAATGCTACGCATGTGGTACATTTTATACACCAAATATAAATAGTACCTAATTAATGCAGCCTGTCATACTAGAGTTGTTTCAGCCACTATTTTTAGCGGCAATAGTATTTTTCCTGATTTGTTTTATTGTAGTTTGGTTGCGCCGCAAGCCACAGACGTCTAGCTATTCCTACCAACAGCGCGACGGTCTGTTTACTGAAGCCGAAGCCAGCTTCTTTCACAAACTCGAGCAAGACGTTGCAGGCGAATACCGGATATTCGCCAAAGTCCGTATCGCCGATATCCTTACTCCGCAAAGTGGCTTATCCAAAAGTCATTGGCAACGGTCTTTCAATCAGATTGGCATGAAGCACTTCGATTTTGTCTTGTGCGATCCCAGGACTCTAGAAGTAAAAGCTGTCTTAGAACTAGACGATAGCAGCCATGATACGCCTAAAGCTAGGAGGCGGGATGCATTGGTGAATGAAGCCTGTGCAAGTGCGGGATTGAAGTTGGTTAGAATCGGTGTTGGGGCAGCAAACAAAGGAAAAGACATTGGGGATTTCATCCTTTGAACGGCAGTGGAAACAGCTCCCAAGGTAAAATTAGAGTCTCGACATTAATCGAGTTTCTAGCACTGACATCAACAGTCTTTATTATTGCGCTTTTTGCCGTCGGACATCTCAGCGCATCTATCTACTTCAGCAGTTTAGAAATTGATTATTTTAAATATGCCGATACTGATACAGCTTTTCGCTTCGCAATCCAAACTACTGAAGCCATATTTGCCTTTTTAGCTTCGATTGGGTTTGCCATTGCACTATTCGCAGTGTATGTCACTTGGTTTGCCAATAAACAAACAGATGAAAAAACTGCTACTGCAAAACTATTTTTATTTACGCTCGTTGGCATCTTCGTGGTTTTATTCGTAATTTCATTTCTGTGGTCTGACATAGACTCTTCAAAGTCGATAGAAAACCGACTTTACATACCCTATGAAGTAAAGTTTAACCAAAATAAGGATTCATTATTTTGCGTTAAAACTATTGGCACTATTGGTGTTTACCAAGTATTTGTGAATGAAAACTTACAGCCAGTAATGCTCCCAACCAAATCCATAACAGCCATCAAACAGATGTTTAGACCCGTCCCCGTTGAAACACGAGGTTCTGGCCAAGGTACGTCATTTAACCGCAACTATCGTGAGGAACTACAGCAATGGAACGCCAAATGGGAGGATTCCTGCTCAGGCGAGTATAAATTTGAAGTGTTTGACTTTAATAATAATTTTCAAGGTGGGCCACCTCGATAAGCCAAGAGCGGTATACAAAGCAAAGCCCTCATTCGCGGGCTTCACTTGTAAAACATCTTTTCTGTCTTAAGCTGCGCTCTAATAACAGTTTGCTACACCACCCGCGGCGCAGGCTGGGGGCATTATTAGGTTCCCAGGGTTGATTGCGGGGGCTTTCGTGGCAAGCTGCGGCGCAGCCTCCCGCGGTGTAGGTGTTTACCCAACCAGGCCTTGGTGGATTGGTGGTGATGGGTATATACCGGGGTTTACCACCTTGGTTATCGGTGGAAGCGTTAACAACCGTAGTGAAATTGCCTGTGGTTTGATCCGCTGCGACTCCACGCAGAACTTTTGCCCATGTAGCGTCATCAGGAGCGATATTAAATACGTTATTTCCCTGGTGGCAGCTAGTACAATTTTCATTAAGAATGGAACCATCATGGATTTTGTCAATTTCCAACGTGGCGCCGCGCCAGTCGATACGAGCTCCGGTTTCTTTAGAAATATTGTCCCAAAAACAAGCGTGGCCAGTGGTAGCGCTTTGGCAAATAATGCCATTGAACATGGGCGTCCGAGGTAAGGCAATACAAGCCCCTTGCTTTGCAGGGTCGCGATAGGTGTAGACAGTGGCAGGATCACCATCGGCGAGCATATTGGTAGTGAGGTCGCCTTGTTCGACCCAGTCGGTACCTGATTCTTTCCAGTCAGGTGGGATAGGCACGTCATTTGCTCGGCAATCCGCCATATAATCAGTATCGAGCCTTAACCAGGTTAAAATCTCACGTAACCGTTCCCAAATATCCGGATGCAGGCGCACCACTAAATCATCAATGATGTAGTAGCGACGTATTAAGGTGATATTTCGCCAATGCAAGCGCTCCTTGAGCTTAGTGGGAGCTTGACGAATTTGGGCGTCTATTAATACACCTTGCAGCATAATGCGGTCAACTAGCTTTAAGTCTTGCGACTTCAACAGTTCAGTGGCTAGTTTACTAATGCGCTGGCCATCTTCATCCAACTTAAAATCACGCTTATATAGTGACTTTAAAGTACTACTTTGCAAAGCGACGATGCTTTTCTCGTCTAACTTAAGGTTGTTAAACTTTTCATCAAAGAACATTCCGTGGCCGCTGTGGGCAATTTTTTCTATGGCATAAGCAGGTTGCTTGGGTGGCGGTGAATCAGTTTCCGCGACTTTGGTTTGTTCACAGCCCCAAAGGTAGGCTATTAGAGGTAAAACTAGAACAAGGCGCCAATCACATTTTTGCATAACATTCTCCCCTGTACGTTATGGCTAGGTAGTTCCGACTCTTGGATCAGATGTTAATAGCTGATCAATGGCTTACTTCTCAAAGGGTAATTTTTAACACCCTCTTACAAAGTTATTAGTCCACTTTTTAATCAATTGCAATTTATAACGAGAATTTATTAAATTATTTTTACCTTTGGTGGAAATAGAAACACGCAAAGTTTGCTTTATTGGATCTTGCCGCACCCAGAATAAACATATACCTATATGTTTTTATTGTTTATTTTTAAAATAGCGAGTGGGGTTTTGGGAGTAGTAGGGTGTTGCAATTTAAAGAATGGATTTAAATTTATATTTATATTTTATTCTTCTTAAAGGAGACTTAGTTACATGTGGATTTAAAAAACCACTAGGCCGAATACATTAATCAAATCCTGGTAAACAGAGCCGTGATGATCGTCACCCAGCGAATATAATCCTTGTTAAATCTGGTCTGTTAACACTGACTACCTTAAGCACTCTAACCCATCCCTGGTAGGGGCTTCCAGCCTGGCCGTCCTTTAGCCAGTCGTTCACACCTGAAATTGCTCCAAGTATTCACAATTTCCGGGCGGTGTTCACCCAATGCCAGTCGTTCGGTCGGGCGGCGCTGCGCGCCTAAAGAAACCCAACTAACCTTGATGTAATTAAGCAAATAGTGGCCTTAAACTTTAATAGTTTAACCTGTAGTTTTAAGAGATTGTGCGACCCTAGAGACAAAAGATCGAGCATACCAAACAGCTCGTCGTAAACACGTCCCTGATGCAGTAGGACTCGTTTTTAAAAGGGGAGCCGCAACACTAACGTTCTGAGCATATTGGCTTCCCTTTACAGTGATTGCAATATAAAATCGATATTGATCAATACGTTTAATTACCTACACAAATTGGATTAGGAAAATGCAAAGGATTGGATTCATATTGCTAGTACTGGTTTTTATTACTAGCTGTAAATCTACCAAAGTACCCACCCATATTAATTCGAAAACCTACTTTACCAATTACAATGCAGTCGTCTTAACGGGTTTTGTCTTACCCCCGCAACTTAAGCATCGCGCAGATGTGAAAGACCATATCAAACAAAAAGTCACTGAACTCTTTACTACCAATGGTGTGAAAGTTATAGATGAATCTCACTATTTCTCTGAATTCGAGAATCAAAAAAAGATGGCGGGTGGATACATTGATGAATATACCGGCAAGGTTAACGAAGATAAACGTGACGCCGTCAGATTGGCTGCATTGAATGCGCTGAAACAAACGCATGGAATAGACAGTGTGCTATTTTACGACATCCGTTCACGAAGCGCTTACTTTGGTGACTATCGAGCCAGTTGGGACGGCCAAAGTGAACCTTATGAGAAGAACAATAGTGATGTGGCTAATTTCCTGAGTTCTATAATATTTGAAACGAGTGGCAAAATCCCAGCAATTTCCCTCATGGTGTTCCTGGAAGATGTAACTGGCAATGAACTATATAAGGGAGCAGGTGGCTTGCAACTCATAGCCAAGTTAAATGACGATGAAGAGTTTGAAAGCGTTCCAGTTAAAGAGCTGTTACAAGATAAAGCCTTATTGAATTTTTCAGTAGAGCAGGCATTTAAGAAATTTTTCAAAGATGAAAATAATAACTAAATTCCTGTTGCTGTTTCTGGCTATAGGACTGATACAATCATGCCGTATTATCCCTAGCCCCAAGCTTTCGGATAAAGAGGTATTCAACTGGGATGTATCCAATGTACGGACACTTGGGATCATCGAATTGTCATCCGGTGACCGTCTAAATATTGACGATGGGACATTAAGGCATTTCGAAGCAGGGCTTAGCAAAATGTTTGAGGAATATGGATACAGGGTAGTGCCCTTAGATAAGTTCAAACAAATTGTGGAGGAAGAACAAAAAAGCTCAGGTGGCTTTTTCAATCCTTTGACAGGTAAAAAAGACAAAGCCAAATTTAGGCAATTCAACGACAAGGTTGGCAAAATCTACACAGATTTAGAAAAAGTGGATTTGCTTATTGGTTTTAAGTTTTTCAGGTACAACGCCCCATTCATTTCCAATAAAGCGACCTGGCACAACCTGACAGATTTAACCGGTAGCCCTCCTGATTTCCTCTTTGATGAAAGTAAAGGGAACCTACCGGTAGTCAGTGTTGAGATACGCGCACTTGAAGTATCCAGCCAAAAAACCTTCAAACACTTACAGGGGATACAAGTGCTATTAAAAAATAAGATGGAAACAGATATCCACCCCGATGATGTGTCACTACATATCAACACGTTACGACAATTATTCAGCCATCTTAAAAAGTAGTTACAACTAACTATTATTAGGTGCTCGCCATACGGAGCATGGATTCATGAAGAGCAACGGTCTTTTAACTTTGGCGACTATTCAAAGCGGTTCATTCCATGAAACGTTTAAAATTGTATAAACATTCTCTAGGTTTTAGGGGGTTATCAAACTCCATGCAAGAGGGCAAACTTTTGCGATAAATAAAAAAGGTCGCCGTATACGCCCATCTCGGGTCGTCCTTCGGACGTTCACCAAGATTTTCCTGGAGAAAATCAGAACCGCTTTAGCGGGCTTGCGTAGCAAGTGGAGTATAGGGACATACGACGTTCAAAAATGCTCCCGGCATTTTTGTCGCTCCGCTTCGGTGGCCTACTGTTGGCGCTGAATTAAAAAAGGCCGCTTAGGCGGCCTTTTCAATTCGCTACGTAGCAAAAATTATTCAATAATTTTTGATACTACGCCGGCGCCAACAGTACGGCCACCTTCGCGGATGGCGAAGCGTAGGCCTTCGTCCATCGCGATTGGTGCGATTAGCTCTACGGTGAACTTAAGGTTGTCACCAGGCATTACCATTTCTACGCCTTCTGGCAATTCTACGGCACCTGTTACGTCAGAGTACT
>CBDIHK010000006.1:0-71480 GCA_965279005.1 Alteromonadaceae bacterium
GGTTTATGTTGCATTGCATAAAAAATCGGTTTTCACCCGGTTCATGCCCTTCAGGTAGCGTTGCACGCCAAGAGCTGAACTGCCTATGGAAACCAGGTACCAAAGTTAAGGCACCTTGTTCCGGTAGCGTGTCCGTTAGATATAGGATCCCCTGAACCGAAAAATAAGGGGGAAGAGCATGTGAAACGTCCAGGTGTAAACCCGGTCCGGGAAATGGTTTGCCCGTTTGCTCAGGCAAATTGATACTGGTGCGATCGCGGCTGCACCAGATATCAGCCGTACCCCAAAGCTGGCTAAATGCTTTGTGCACCCGAAGCGAGCTTCGGGCGATATCAAGTAATGGATGGTCATAACATTCTTGCATAATCCTCGCATAGGGTGCATTGCACCAGGTGCCAGGGTCATTGCCGTCAATGCCCCATAAACTAAAGGCCAAATCAGCAACTTGCTGGGCCTGGTGCTTGCCTATAGCCTGTTTGACCACTACATAACCATCATGGTGCCATTTCGCTAAATCAAACTCGGTTAAAACATTGGGCATGTTTTCAACGGCATCAACTATCAATTGTTTTCTTGCAGGCGTGGGGAATTGGCCGAGTTCAATCAATAGGTTTTTGCCAGTTTTCGCGGCTAAAAGCATTGCCCTGGCACAGCGCTTTGACAAAGCCCTGGAAATCATCTTTGTACTCGAACAATAGTTTGGATATGGCTTGCGTGCCAGCTCCGTAGGTGTCAGCTAATGCCAAGAAAACTGCAAAGCTCGCTATTGATTGTCGTCGCCCAACAAAGTAGCCCTTCCACCAGTCCCGAAGATTTTTTAGAAGTTCCTCGTTTTTCCATAGCCATAAACAGGATTAAGCATTGCAGTGTGTAATAAACCGACTATAACTTGGGTCATATCGCGAGTGAATAGGTTAGCCGGAAATTAGCATGACTGCGAAAAATAGAGCAATATTATCCGCCATTGTGGCATTTAGTTTTTATTCTGCTTGGTCTTACTGGGTTAACGCCATGGTAAGTGATGACCTTATGTTGGTGGTACGCAGTGCCCTATTGCAAGGCAGCTACAGCGCATTAATGACGGTCACCTTTACAGCGTTGCTCAACTATACGCTTAGAAAAATGAAATGCCATAAGCGGCCATACCTTGCGGTATTCCCGCCTTTGGCAGTGCAATCAATCTTGGTGGTAGGGCTCAATGTTATTAACGCCACACCAAACCTATGGGCTACGGTGGCGCCCAGCATTTTTCTTCACCGGCCTTTATGGCTTTATCTACTCATTTTCTTTGTTAAAAACACCTGAATACGAATGCCAAGAAAACCCAACCCAAACAGACACCCCTGAAAATGCAAAAAAGCCAGCTGCATAGCTGGCTTTTCAAAGTGTTTTCGGGTTTTAGACTTTCTGGTTATCCAAAGACCATTTCAGTACAAAAAAGCCCAAGGTGCCCGACATGATTGAGCCAAGGATAATGCCAAGCCTTTCATCAAAATCAGGGGTGTGGCCAGGTATATCAAATGCCAGTGATCCGATAAACAAACTCATGGTAAAACCGACACCACAAAGTAGCGATACACCGTACAGGCGGGTGTAGTTCATGCCTGAAGGCAACTTTGCAAAGCCTGCTTTGATTGCCAACCAACAAAGGCCAAAGATACCAATCTGCTTACCGACAAACAAACCAAGGGCAATACCCAGCGGAACCGGGTGCAGCACTTGATCCATCGACATGCCTTCAAGGTCTATTCCAGCGTTAGCCAAGGCGAAAATTGGCAGGATCATGAAGGCGACGGCACCGTGTAGGTCGTGCTCCAGACTTTTCAGGGGTGAACGGTCTGGTTCTTTTCTGCTTTTCATGGGGATAAACATGGCCAGTAACACACCCGCCAACGTGGCATGCACCCCTGATTTAAGCATGGCGAACCACATTATAATGCCAACTAACAAATACCGGCTTAGAGCGCTGGCTCCCCTTAGGTTCATCATCAATAAGATACCTGAGCAGACTGCCGCTACCATTAAAGCGGTAAATGAGATTTCGCTAGTGTAAAAAATAGCGATAATCATAATCGCGCCAACGTCATCAAAAATAGCCAAGGAAGTTAAAAATATTTTTAGGCTTACCGGCACCCGGGAGCCCAGTAAAGCAAGGATACCTAGGGCAAAAGCGATATCCGTTGCCGCAGGGATCGCCCAGCCACGGGTAGCAAACGGGTCATCTTTGTTAAACCAGAAATAGATCAGGGCAGGTATCACCATCCCCCCGACTGCACCTATCGCAGGGAATACAATATTACTGGGTTTGGATAATTCACCTTCTTTAACTTCCCGTTTTAGTTCTAATCCCACTAATAGGAAGAAAATGGCCATCAGGCCGTCATTTATCCAGAGCAATAGGGGCTTGGCTACTTGTAGCGCGCCAATTTGTATTGCAACAGGGATGTTCAGCCAAGCGTTGTAGTAACCCTCCAAAGGTGAATTCGCGATAATTACCGCGCTGACGGCAGCGATCATCAATAAGATACCACCTGCAGATTCCTGTTTGAAAAAACTCTCTACATAGCTAGTGTTATTGGACATATATTAAGCTCACAGCAGTTAATCCGGGGCATGTTGTACGACAACTGTATACAAATGATCAAGTATAAGCCACCGAAAAACAACGCAAGAATTCATCCGACCAGCTACAACCTCGCTGAGATCCTGATAGAATGCCGCTGCCGAAAACATTAGGGATAACCACTGTGGCTCGCTTTTTTCTTTTCATTTTGTTTCTAACTTCTTCATCAACAGCTTTTGGCAAAGGCCTCTCGCCCTATTTACCGCTTAATATGGCGCCTGAAGTCGAGCTACAAGTCGAAAAGCTAATCGCGTTAACCGGACAAACGCCATTAAGCAAACCTTATAAAGCCCTGGAACTAATGGAGCGTTTGCCCGAGATCCAAAACACACACCCAAGGCTATATGCCCGCCTTTCAGCGTATTTGAGCCGGTATAAAGATAAATATGCAATTACCCACCGGGGTTTGGCCCTATCCGATAGTGATGACAATGAACGGACATTGGAAAACAACCGCGGTATCGAAAGCAAGACCCAGCTTGAAATATCAGGTGCTGGCCATGCTTTTTACTCCCCATACCTATACGCTGCCTTGGGCGGCATATACAGCGATGAAAACGGATACGCCATTACTAACACGCACATTGGCATCGGTTATGAATTTGCCCAATTGGATATTGGCTACCGGGAGCATTGGCTATCGCCGTTCCAGGATTCAGCAATGCTATTTAGCACCCACGCGGAAAATTCACCATCCATCACCCTGAGTAACTCTAGGCCAATAGGGGATTGGAATTTTCGCTTTGAAACTTTTTATAGCCGTTTGGAAGAAGTAACCAATATCAGGTTTAATGGGGCAAGGAACACTGGCCATCCTAAATTAACCGGTTTGCACTTAAGTGCTAGCCCCACGGAAAATTGGTCGGTTGGTTGGACCCGCACCAATATGTTTGGTGGTGGGCTGCGTGGGCAGGGTCTGGAAAACACATTCCAAAGCTTGTTTGCACCGGGATTGCTTGAAAATAAAGGCCGCGAAGATAGGGGTGATGAAGGCTACCTGCAGACCGCTATATCCAGCAAATGGCACAGTAATTTTTACTTGCCTATGTCGTTTTATCTAGAGTTTGCCAGCGCAGAGTCAAGGGACAGCCAGTTCAGCCAATACCAAACCCATGCCCGCTCCTTTGGCGTGTTTATCCCTACAGTTACTGAACACATATCATTTCGCTATGAGTACACCAACCGCGATAGCGGATGGTACCAGAGCCCCTATTACAGCCTAGGCTTTAGCAATGACAACCAAATCATCGGCCATTGGAGCGCAGATGAATTTGCCAATGGTTTTGCCCCAAGCGCCAAAACCCATCATGTCATGCTAGATTGGGAATTGTTTGATAGCCAGCTGTTGGCCATCCATGTCAGTGGCCAAGAAATTGAAACCTCCACTGACCAGCGTGTTGAAGACACCTACCAAGTAAAAACCCGTTACAGTATCGCTAACCGGCATGGGTTTTGGGGACTCGAAGGCACATATGGCAAAGACGCAGCAGGTGAACACTACCATCGCCTATCAGGATTTTTCCGATGGTAACTATAGCAATGTAGAATCAGGCCAATATCGAAAACCTTTGCTTTGCACTGGCTACACGCTAAGCTGTAAACAATACCCAGAAACTGCACAATTATGAATAAATACGCCCTCTATCCTGGCACTTTTGATCCTATCACCAATGGGCACGCTGATCTCATTGAGCGTGCGGCATCTATGTTCAGCAAGGTGACAGTTGCTGTGGCCAACAACCCAAGTAAAAAACCGTTGTTTAACCTAGACGAAAGGGTAGAACTGGCGGAGAAAGTAACTGCGCACCTAGAAAACGTCAGTGTAATGGGATTTTCTGGCCTGTTAGCGGACTTAGCCCGCCAACAAGGCGCCAGTATTTTGATCCGTGGCCTGCGAGCGGTATCCGACTTCGAATATGAATTCCAACTAGCCAATATGAACCGCAGGTTAAACCCAGATCTTGAAAGTGTATTTTTAACACCAGCCGAAGAGAACTCTTTTATCTCTTCTACATTGGTCAAAGAAGTCGCATTGCATAGGGGCAAAGTGAACCAATTTTGCCACCCAATCGTTGAACAAGCCTTATTAGAGAAGTTTAAAAATAGATAGGTTTGGCCGCGAGGCCTAATTCTAATGACGCCATGCCCGAATTACCCGAAGTCGAGACCACCAAACGCGGTATCTCACCACATATTGAAAACAAAACTATCAGCCAAGTCACTGTGCGCAACGGGCGCCTGCGCTGGCCAATACCGGCAGATCTAGCCACCACATTGATTGGCAAATCCCTGAGCAAGGTACAACGTCGTGCCAAATACTTGTTGCTGTATTTCGACCAGGTAGAAAGCCAAGCCCTACTGATACACTTGGGTATGTCTGGCAGTTTGCGTATTGTGAAGCCACAAGAGGCACCACTAAAGCACGACCATGTGGATATCGCATTTGATGGCAACACAATACTGCGCTACTCGGATCCTCGGCGTTTTGGCTGCATATTGTGGTTGGAGCAAGACCCTATGCAGCACAAGTTGCTAAGCCACCTAGGACCCGAACCCTTGTCGGAAGAATTTGATGGCGACTACCTGTGGGCACTGTCCCGCAAGCGCACATCGGCTGTAAAACAGTTTGTCATGGATCAACAGGTAGTCACTGGCATTGGTAATATCTATGCTTCGGAAGCCCTGTTCACAGCAGGCGTACGTCCTGACCGGGCAGCGGGGAAAGTATCGAAAAAGCAATACCAAATCTTTGCAGAGGAAGCCAAGCGCATATTGCAACGTTCAATCATTCAAGGCGGTACTACCTTAAGGGACTTTGTTGGTGGCGACGGCAAACCCGGTTATTTTGCCCAGCAGCTACTGGTATACGGCCGCAAGGGCGAGCCCTGCCCAACATGCGGGACCACCTTAAAAGAAAAACGCATTAGCAACCGCAGCTCGGTGTATTGTCCTAAGTGCCAGAAATAGAAGTCAGCAACGCTAGCGTTCTGGGATAAGCTGCTGCTCAGAGGCGTTGTCGACTAGGTAGAGATCCGACTGATACTGGATTAGTACAGTGTGCCCTTGCGGAAACAGCTGGAATACCCGCGCCCTGGCCTCGCCGGCCACTTGCATAGAAACGATATAAGGGCTGGAATCTGGTTTCTGCTGGGTTGGTTGGATAGTTAGTTGTTCCCATTTAGCCACCTTAGCTACCATGTCATCAACGGCAACTGCTGTGCCCTCGCCCACGCGCCAATCTTGGCCTATGCGTTCGATACTTGCATAGCCAAAGTCCAACTTCATAATGATGCTATAAGGCGGCAGCAATGGCACAGCTTCATCTGTCACCGTTTCCCGGTTAATGAGATCATTGCCTAGGGTAAATAGGTACACCATAAATAACATGGCAAAAATAACGACGTTGTTCCAGGCGCGCTGGCTAAGTCGAAACATAGGGGGTTCCGTGCATCAAAGTTGGGGCTATGACCTTAGCACAGAAAAGAAAGGGTAAAAACGCGGTTCTCCAGGATTGCTGCTAAACGCAAAAAACCCGGCCAGTACCGGGTTTTTCGGGAGACAAAAACAAAAAAGATTATTTAATCTTTGCTTCCTTGAAAAGCACGTGCTTGCGAACTTTTGGATCAAACTTTTTGATTTCCATTTTGCCCGGCATATTACGCTTGTTTTTGTCTGTCGTGTAGTAGTAGCCAGTGCCAGCTGTAGATACTAATTTAATTTTATCGCGCATGACTCTGATCCTTAAACTTTTTCACCACGGGCACGCATTTCAGCTAGTACTGAATCGATGCCTTTTTTATCAATAATACGCATACCTTTAGTAGAAACGCGTAATTTTACGAAACGGTTTTCGCTTTCAACCCAAAAACGGTGGGACTGAAGGTTTGGCAAGAAGCGACGACGGGTCGCGTTGTTCGCGTGTGAGCGGTTGTTACCTACCGCTGGGCGCTTGCCAGTTACTTGACATACTCTGGACATTGTCATTGTCTCCAATTAATACTTTACTACTCGCTGATAGCATTTACGCCACAATCAGCAGACGCTCATACAAGAGGGCGCACTTTATACAGTAAAATACAGGCAACATCAAGCAAATTTCTAGTTTGTCGCCAAAAACAGGGCTTTATACCGAATTAAGGGGAAAATCCCCAGCAAAGCGATGATTTACACCAGCCCACGCTGTGCCATTGACACCGTTTCGCCTTTACCTACCACTATATGATCCAACACCCTGACATCCACCAGCTTGAGGGCGTTTTTAACCAATTGCGTGATATGGGCGTCAGCCCCGCTTGGCTCCGCAACCCCTGAAGGATGGTTGTGGGCTAATATGACCGCAACCGCATTGTGCTGTAGCGCCAGCTTCACAATTTCCCTCGGATGCACACTGGCGCTGTCGACGGTGCCCCAGAACAAGCATTCAAAATGCAGAAGTTGGTGCTGGGCATCAAGTAGCAATACAGCAAACACTTCCCGCTGCTGGTGCATTAGCTGGCTAGCCAAAAACTCTTTGGTTTGTTCGCAGTTTTGGAACGTATCGCGCTGCGCCAGCTGTTCCCGTAAATAGCGCCGGGTCAATTCCAAGCTGGCTTGCAGTTGCACGTATTTGGCCCGGCCTAATCCTTTCAATTGACAAAACGCCATTTCGTCAGCTTGGAATAACGCAGCCAAAGAGCCAAATTGCGACAACAGTTGCCGAGCTAAATCCAAAGCGTTCAAGCCAAGCGTACCGGTGCGTAAATATATCGCCAAGAGTTCAGCATCAGATAGGGAATGGGCGCCCAGGCGCAGGAGTTTTTCTCGCGGCCGTTCCTGATCCGGCCAATCGGTTATTTTCATTTATACCTTCCTTGGTAGATTTATATTGTCCCTAGAGTCCGTTTCACCCTAAAGTTACAGCATCCTATATGCCTCTGTGCTAACCTAATCCATTAATTTAAATAGCACAACAAAAATCGGATGTCCCCACTCGCTAACAGCAATATATTGTTGGGTGTCACAGGCGGTATCGCCGCCTACAAAACACCGGATCTGGTCAGGAAACTCAAAGCCAAGGGTGCCAATGTACGGGTAGTATTAACCAAATCGGCCAAGTCATTTGTCAGCCCACTTGCCTTGCAAGCCGTTTCCGGGTTGCCAGTCTCTGACGATTTGCTTGACCCGGCTGCGGAGGCCGCCATGGGCCACATCGAACTCGCGCGTTGGGCCGACCACCTGCTTATCGCGCCGGCAACCGCCAATATCATGGCCAAACTAAGCCATGGTATTGCCGATGACTTATTGACCACATTGTATTTGGCCACCACCGCAAAAGTGACGCTGGCACCCGCCATGAACCAGCAAATGTGGAAAGCAGACGCAACCCAGGCCAATATCAAAGTCCTTACAAGCCGGGATGTTGCGCTATTAGGACCAGCACAAGGCGAACAAGCCTGCGGTGATGTGGGGCCAGGCCGGATGTTGGAACCTGAAGAAATCGCTGAGTTGATGGCAAGGCAAGCCAACCCAAACCAAGAACTGGCTGGCAAAAAAATTGTGATCACGGCTGGGCCTACCCGTGAACATATCGATCCTGTTCGTTATATGAGCAACCATAGTTCCGGCAAGATGGGCTTTGCCCTGGCAGGCGCAGCGCAGGAGCTAGGCGCAGAAGTCAGCTTGGTAGCAGGCCCGGTAAATATCGCCTACCCCAAAGTCAGTAAATTACACAAAGTCCATAGCGCACAACAAATGTTGGATGCGGTAATGGCAGAAGTGCCAGGGTGCGATATATTTATCGGCTGTGCCGCCGTGGCAGATTATAGGCCGACCGAACAGGTTGACCATAAAATCAAAAAAAGTAATATTGAGTTAACACTCACTTTTGTACGCAATCCCGATATCCTTGCAACTGTTGCCGGTTTAAATGCCGCCCCCTTCACGGTGGGCTTTGCTGCCGAAACCCAAAATGTGGCCCAGTATGCAAAAGATAAGCTGCAACGAAAAAAACTAAACTTAATTGCCGCAAATGATGTATCCAGGCAGGACATAGGTTTTAATAGTGACCAAAACGCCCTGACTGTGTATTGGCAAGATGGCGAGAAAGCCTTGCCCAAGACGGATAAAAGTGATTTAGCAAAACAATTATTAGATGTCATCATAGAAAGATACAACAATGAGCAAAATTGACGTCAAGATACTCGATAGCCGTATCGGCACTGAGTATCCCCTCCCTAGCTTCGCAACCCCCGGCTCTGCCGGCATGGACTTGCGGGCATGCATCGACAGTGAAATGGCCATAGAACCTGGCCAGGCTGAATTAATCCCAACAGGCTTGGCCATGCATATTGGCGACCCAGGCTTGTGTGCCACTATCCTGCCCCGATCAGGTTTAGGCCACAAAAAAGGCATTGTATTGGGCAACTTGGTGGGCTTGATCGATTCGGACTACCAAGGGCCGTTGATGGTGTCCGTATGGAACCGAGGCCAAGAGATACAACGCATCCAACCAGGGGAGCGCATCGCACAGATTGTATTCCTCCCTGTTGTGCAGCCCGACCTGCATGTAGTCGAAGATTTTATCGAAAGCGAACGAGGTCAAGGTGGCTTCGGTTCCTCAGGAAGCCACTAACCGTCAGGACGAATTATGCCAGCAACTAAGAAAAACAACCGAAAAGCCCAAATTCTTCAGAGCCTTGCGGTGATGTTGGAAACCCACCACGGTAAGCGCATTACCACAGCTAAGCTTGCTGAAAAAGTGGGCGTATCTGAAGCGGCACTGTACCGTCACTTCCCCAGCAAAGCACGCATGTTTGAAGGTTTAATTGAATTTATCGAAGAAACCTTGTTCTCCCGCATCAATAAAATTGTTGAAGAAGAAAAAGATGCGGCGAACCGCTGCCAGCTGATATTGCATTTGATTTTGGGGTTTGCCGAAAAAAACCCAGGTATCACCCGTATCCTCAATGGTGACGCCCTCCAAGGTGAACAAGAGCGCCTGCGCACCCGTATCGCCCAGTTGTTTGAGCGTTTAGAAACCCAGTTACGGCAAGTGCTGCGTGAGCGTAAACTGCGTGAAGGCAAAGCACTGCCAGCGGAAGAAACCTTGATTGCAAATATCCTGATTTGTTTTGTCGATGGCCGCATTAACCAGTTTGTGCGTTCTGAATTTAGCTACCGGCCAACCGACGGTTTTGCCGCCCAGTGGAAATTTATGCGCGAACGCTTTTTTTAGACCCGTATTACGGCCATACTGAAAACGGCGTCCAATTGGACGCCGTTTTAGTTTCTCCAGGGCAAAGACAGGTTTACTTAGAAAAGGTATCACCAAAGAAGTTATTGGGATTCCAAGCGGGCCGGTTTGGTTGGTTGGCGATGGTTTGGCCAATTTGCAAGTTGACATTGGCAAACTTCACCGCCGCAGCCCAATTAAAGTCTTCGGAAAACTCATCCGACGGCTTGTGGTAGTCGGTGCCAAAGAATTCATAGAACTTGGCGCCTCCATCAACACCTTCCTCTGTTGCCTTGAAGCCAGGAATAATAAACACCGCAGGCACACCCTGTTTAACAAAGGAATAGTGGTCAGAGCGGGTAAAGATAGCCTGGTCAGGCATTGGATCCGGGCTAAGGGTCAAACCCTGTGCGGTGGCTGCCTCAGTTACTGAGGCTTTGAGGTCGCTGTGCTGGGCACCAAATGCCACAATATCCGCAAATTCATAGGTCAGGATTGGCATATCCAAGTTTACGTTGGCAACCATGCTGGACAGGGGCACCGTAGGGTTTTGTGCATAATAATCGGAGCCCAACAAACCCTTTTCTTCAGCGGTAACCGCAACAAACAGGATTGAGCGTTTTGGTCTTTGCGGCATTTCACTGAATAGGCGTGCCGTTTCTAGCAGCACCGAAGTGCCAGCAGCATTGTCCATGGCACCGTTGTTAATTTTGTCTTTCTCCACGGATTTAGAGATGCCGATGTGGTCGTGGTGGGCGGAGTAAACCACGTATTCATTTTTCAGCATCGGATCCGAGCCTTCTAAAATCGCCACCACGTTTGGGCTGGCAATTTCTTTAAATTCACTTCTTTTGCTGTATTCGATACGGGTCTTTAAGGGAAAGCCCTTGGGTGAAATATCTTGTTCCAAGTCAGCATAAATCTCTTCTAACGAGCGAAGCTCCCCCTCAAACAACTTCGCTGCCGCCTCTTTGCTAAAATAGGCTCCGTTTTTCAATTGTGGGAAGCTATTTGCAGGATTGCCATCTTCTTGCAACCAACGTACACGGGGTGTGTGGATATAGCTCAAGCTGCGTTGGTAGGGCCGCACCTTTTCTGCCCTCGGTGTCGAAATGGAAACCATGCCGATGGCACCATTTTCAGCGGCATATTTGGCCTTTTGGTAACCAGAGGCAAAGTGGGCACCCTCTTCACTAGGGAAGGATTGTGGCTTCCCTGACAAAATCACCACCACTTTACCTGCAACATCCAAACCGGCGTAGTCATCATGGTTTAGTTCCGGCGCAGTAATGCCATAACCCGCGAATACCATGCCACCGGCGACCATAGCCTGTTCGGCCAAGGTGCTGGGACCGGCCAGGTACTCCTTGGGATATTTTAGATCAATCGCGCCACTTGGTTTTTGCAACTTCAAAGACGGTGATTTCTGGTCTAAAAAGGCCTGGCGGAACTTAACCCGTTGTAAGTAGGTTCCATTGTCACCAGCGGGCTTAAGGCCATACTGTTCAAAATGGGATGCAATATAGAGGGAGGCGATTTCCAAGCCATCAGAACCAGTATCGCGGCCTTGCAACAAATCATCGGCAAGGAAACGGATATGGGCTTTGATATTGTGGGCTTGGGCATCGGCGAGCGCCGCTTGGCTGCTCAACCAAAAACAGCAGCTTATAGCGCAGGTGAGGACAAATTTTCTGTTAATCATACGTCACTACTTCGTGTTTAAATCCCCACAACCATAGGGGATATAACCAATAATTTCCAGCTTGACAGATATTCGGGATCTCTTATTCTTAGAGAATAGCTATTCTTCGGAGCAAGCAATGGCACGACGCCCACAATATGATGTAGAAATGGTTCTCACCGAGGCCATTCAAATTTTTTTGGAGCACGGCTATAACGGTGCCGTTATGGATGAAATCATTGCCCGGACTGATTTCAACCGCCGTGGTTTCTACTTGGAATTTGGTAGCAAACAGGCATTCTTGTATAAAGTCCTAGACCACTACATTGCCACGGTACTCGATGGCATCGTAGCCCACCTGGAAAAAAACCGGGGGCTATTGTCTATCCAACGTTTCTTCCAGGATTATATCGATTTGGTTAAGGGCAAAGGCTGTTTGTTAGTGAATATGGTCACTGAATTAGGTTTTGACAATAAGCATATCCGCGAGGTAGGCCGGCATTATATCGACCGTTTGGAAATCGGCTTCATTGCCTGTTTAGAAAAAGCGATACAGCATGGCCAGGTAAAAGCCGACGCTAATATAGAAGCAACGGCACTGCAGTTGTGTAATTACGTGCAAGGCTTTGCTGTAACCGGTGTTTTGGCAGGGAAAACCGATGAGTTGGACCTTGCCACCGAAGCCTTACTTTCACCCTTAGCCGCATAACCAGAACAACCCAGAGGCTTATGACAGATTTTAAACGCGCCCGCGGGGCAAAAGAAAAAGAACAGCGCAGGAAAGCCATATTAGCGTCAGCAACCAAACTTTTCCTGAAAGATAATTCTGCACTACCAACGACAGCCCAAATTGGTAAAGATGCAGGGGTTGCCAAGGGTACCCTATACCTTTATTTCCGCAGCAAAGAAGAAATTTACCTAGCGATTTTGGAGGAGTACCACCAAAAGTGGCTCACCACCTTCCACAAGCAAGGTCATTTTGATGAATCCATCATGCTTACCTTGCTCGACAATTGCGTCGGTTATATGCAGGACAATCCCCTTTACATGCAATTAGCCACCATTGGCAGCACCGTTATAGAACAAAATGTGGATAGCAAGATCCTGTTGGTACACAAAAACCACCAAGCCAAGGCACTACGCGACGCTGCTAAATATCTCTGCCAAATGCTACCGCATATGACGGAAGATGAAGCTGCGGCCCTGATTATGCGTAGCTATGCATTGTTAATAGGGCTGTGGCAGCTGTCCCACCCCAGCGACAACATTGCCAAGGTACTGATGTCACCGAGCTTGCAAATACTGCAACCCGACTTTGCCACTTCCGCCCGCTACGCGTTGCAACAGCTGTGGCAAGGCACATTGGTATCGGGCAAACCTGAGAAAGGCGGGATCTGGAAGAAGTTGTTTAAGTAATACCGATCCCAATTTGCTATAGCCTTGTTCGCTTGCCTACTTAGCTTAACTAATAACGCAAGCCCACTTGGCTTAAGCAATAACAATGATTAAAATGCCCGTCCTTTTGCAACTAGGCGGTAACCATGTCAGAACCTAGCCCGATATACCGGATCCAGTTCGTTAGCAACGGCGAGCGATACGAACTGTACGTAAAGGAGCTTAGCCAAAGCAGTTTGTTTGGTTTTATAGAGATAGGTGGTTTCGTTTGGGATAGCCACACAAGCCTAGTTGTGGATCCCAGCCATGAGAAACTGAAATCGGAATACGCCGACGTCAACCGTACTTATATTCCCATGCATAGCATCCTCAAGATCGACGCTGTGAAAAAACAAGGCACGGCTAAAATCACCGAACTTAGCGACAAAGTCACCCAGCTCCCAAGCCCAATCTATACGCCTAAAAACTAGCGACACACTTTTTCATTGTGGCCGCTTAGCTTAAGATGGTGGCTGCACAATAACAATAGGCCCTAGCCACAATGAAAAAGCTGTTAACCTGCCTTACTCTACTATTTGCTTGCTTGTCATTATCAGCATCACCCAGTGATGACCTGCACGAGTTGCTTGATGAGATTTGGGCGTCCCAATTAGCCAACAACCCTATGCTGGCCACCCGCATGGGTGACAAACGCGCAGATAGCCAAATGCCAGATTTGTCGCCAGCCAATCTGGCAGCCATGTACAAGGAAAACGCAGCATTTATGGCTAGGCTACAGGAAATAGAGGTTGGCCAGCTTACCCAAGCAGACGCCATCTCGTTGGCAGTGCAAAAGTTACAGCTGCAAAACATCTTGGATAATTACCAGTACAAAGGCCACTACCTGCCTTTCACCTCGGAATCTGGTTTCTATAGCAGCCTAGGCTTCTTGCCCAGTAGCCATCAATTTAGCAACGCTGCTGACTACCAAAACTATTTATCCCGGTTGGAACAATTTCCAACCTATTTTGCCCAGCAAACCCACTGGTTAGAACAAGGTATTGCCGCAGGTATAACGCAGCCTCGGGAAGTCCTGGATCCGCTGCCCAATTTAGTGGCTGGGTTCGTTGTTGAAAACGCTGAGGATAGCGGATTTTACCGGCCTTTTAACCAGGACGCACCCAGCAATATAAGCGAAGAACAATGGCGCGCACTGCAGCAACAAGCCAGACAAGTGGTTTCTGATTCCGTCGTTAAGGCATACCGGGACTTTAAACAGTTTATTGAAGACAAATACTTGCCCAGCGCGAAACAAAGCTTGGGAGCCGATAGTTGGCCAAACGGCAAGGCCTTCTACCAAAACCGGGCGGCCTACTACACCACCACGGACATGACGGTAGATGAGATACACCAGCTGGGTTTAGCTGAAGTCAAACGCATCCGTGGCGAAATGAAACAAGTAATGGATAGTTTGGAGTACCAGGGCAGCCATGCCGAATTTATCCATTTCCTGCGCACCGATCCGCAGTTTTACGCAACGTCTGAACAAGAAATCATGCGCTACGCGGCTTATTTGTCGAAAAAAATCGACGGCAAATTACCCAAATTGTTTTCCTATTTACCGCGCACACCCTATGGCGTAGAGCCTGTCCCGGCCAATATTGCGCCTAACTACACCACCGGCCGCTACATCCCGCCTAGCAATGATACCGAACCCGGTTATTATTGGGTAAACACCTATGCACTGGACAAGCGCCCGCTGTATGCGCTGCCCGCCCTAACCCTGCATGAAGCGGTGCCTGGGCACCATCTGCAAATTGCCCTTTCCCGTGAGCTACAGGACTTACCCAACGTACGCAGGTTCACCTACATATCCGCCTTTGGCGAAGGCTGGGGTTTGTATGCCGAGTATTTAGGTGTGGAAGTGGGCTTCTACGAAAGCCCCTACGATGAGTTTGGCCGTTTGAGTTATGAGATGTGGCGCGCTACCCGACTTGTTGTAGATACCGGGATCCATGCAAAGGGCTGGACTAGGAAGCAGGCGGTTGACTATATGCTAGAAAACACTGCACTGTCTGAGCACAATGTAAGGACTGAAGTTGACCGCTACATAACTTGGCCGGGCCAGGCGCTGTCCTACAAAATTGGCGAACTCACCATTAAACGCCTACGCAATGAAGCAGAAGCCAAGCTGGGTGAATTATTTGACGTCAGGGAATTTCACAAGGCCGTGCTGGCACATGGTTCAGTACCACTGCAAGTGCTTGAAAATAATATAAATTTATTTATAGAAGACGTGCTTAGAACTAAAGGCTAATACATTTACACATTTTATTCGTATAGCTTACTTGTGTTTGCAAGGTCATCCATTAAACTGGGTCGCCTTGTTACAGGACGATTGAGGAACTGAATTATGGTTGTTGGCGCGGTGTCCACAATTTTGTTTATCTTGTTGGTGGCGATTTACTTTGTTGTAAAAGCCCAGAACCTGCAGAAACAATTGCGTGAGTATCGTTATCTCGCCCGCACCGCTCAGAAAAAATCCAAGTTCACCCTTACCACCCTGGACTCCCTTGCATCACAAATCCAGAAAGTGTTGCTCTCGCAATTGGAATCCTCCCACAAGAGGGGCTTGGTCAAAGGCGAAGACTACGATAAGACCAAAGCCATATTCAGTTCGTTTGAAGCCGTCGTTATGCAGTGTTGTGAACACGGCGCCACCGTTGAAGAAGCAGTGCGTAAATGCATGGCAAAACAAGAGGTAGATATGGAGGAACTGACCAAGTTCGTTTCCACCCTACCTTCTGATGTCCGCCTTGCTTGGGTTAAAAACAATGTCGCTAGCTTTGTCCTTGCCTGTACCAATATCAATAACTATTTGATGAACCCAACCGCAAAAAAGGAAAAGATGACGGAGCAAGCGAGCTAAAACAGGAATAGGATTGGATACACCTTTCAATCCTAGCATTCGAACCAAGCTAAAGCATCACTTCCCTTTCTAATATAACCAGCATCGAGTTGGACTCACCAAAGCCCGTTGTGGGCATGACAATCTGTTTTAGTTGCCATCCCTCGGTACCTTCGGCATTGAGCAAAGCTTCGATATCGGGTGTACTTGATTTGAATAAACGGAATTTAAACGGCAATTCTATAGTTTTGTATTGGAACTGTTTCACAATATTAGCTTCCTTATAGTCAAGTTGGGTAAGGTCAATGTCAAATGCCGCGGCAATGGATTTTTTCGTTTCAAGTGAACTGGTCGCCTCTTGCTCGACCCGTTGGATAGTGCGTTGGCTCAACCCAGAAGCAACCGCTAGTTGCTCTTGGGTCCAGGCCTTGCACATCCGTTGGTAAATCACTTCCGCAGCGTTTATTTTCATTGCTGTAAATCCCCTTGTTAGAACAGCCCCAACCATGCCCAAAAGTGCCGCTAAAGTTGACGACAGAAGCTCGCCAACGGTGCGCCAGTTGTTCGCCAAACCCGAACATCTGTTATGACCCAGGTTCAGCTCAGCGTCAAAAAAGCCGGGCAACCTTCCAGCAGCCCGGCTTTAGATTTAGTCTATAGACTTTTGGGGTATTGCTTAATTATTTGCTAATACCGTGGCTCTGGAGGATAAAAGCAAATTCTTCGGCGTAGTCCATCAACCGGCCATACCGGCCAGAGTTGGCAAAGTGCCCTGCCCCCATGTTCATGCGCATCACTAACAAATTATTGTCCGTTTTATAATGGCGCATTTTCGCGGTCCACTTAGCTGGCTCCCAATAGGTCACGCGGGGGTCGTTCAGGCCACCGGTAACCAACATCGGCGGATATTCGCGCTTTTCGATATTGTCATATGGCGAATAACTCAGGATCAATTCAAACGCCGCCTTGTCTTCAATTGGGTTACCCCACTGTAGCCATTCTGGTGGCGTTAGCGGCAAAGAAGTATCCAGCATGGTGTTCAAAACATCCACAAAAGGGACACCCAACATCACGCCCGACCATAGTTCAGGAGCCTGGACTACAGCGGCCCCCATCAACTTACCACCTGCAGAGCGACCTGAAATACTAATATTACCCGCGCTAGCATAACCCAAATCAACCAAGCCCTTGGCCACGTCAACAAAGTCGTTGAAGGTGTTTTGGCGTGCGGTCAACCTGCCGTCCAGGTACCACTGGTAACCCATTTCGTCGCCACCGCGCACGTGGGCAATCGCATAGGTGACGCCGCGGTCAACCAGGGACAAACGGATGGTGCTGAACCTTGGCTTCATACCAGAACCATATGCACCATAGGCATAAAGGTGCAGTGGGCTGTTGCCGTCAAGTTTGGTGCCTTTTTTCATCATTACAGAAACCGGCACTTCCACACCATCACGGGCTTTGATCATTAAGCGTTTCGTTTCATAAAGGCTTTTATCGTAGCCTGATGGGATCCTTTTCTCTTTGCGCGTGACCAGTTCCCCACTCTCTATTTGGTAGTCAAATACAGTGTCTGGCGTCACCATGGATTCATAGTTAATGCGCACATGTGGCTGGTCAAACTCTGGGTTATTGCCAAAGCTTGCGGTATACAGCGCTTCAGGGAATTCCAATGGCTTTTGCTTGCCATCGTAATAATAGAAGGTCAGTTGCTCCAAGCCATTGACCGACTGCTCCAACGCAATGAAGTTTTGGAACGTTTGGATATCGGTAAGGTAGGTTTTATCACTGCCTTCAATCAGGGTTTCCCAATTGTCATAACCCGGCTGACCGCTGGCCGTTTTAGCCAGGCGGAAATTGACATGCTGGTCATTTGCCAAGATATAGAAGTTACCGTGGGCGTGGTCAACAGAATACCTGAAGCCTTCTTCACGGGAGGCCAATAGCTTGGGCTCCTGGGTAAGGTCATCATTAGGCAATACATGGGCTTCGCTGAGTTCGCCATTGCCGCTGGACAGTACTAGGAACTCATCATCAGAGGTAGTGTAAAAGCCCAGGAACATGCCGTCGTCTGGTTCGGCGATCAATACTGCATCTTCAGACTGTTCTGTGCCCAAAACATGGCGGTTGATACTTTGGGTACGCCACTTGCCCTCTTCCAAAAGGCCATAAACGATGGAGCCATCTTTGGCGAAGCTGACACTGCCGTTGGAATCGGTCAGTGTATCGGCATAGGCTTCACCTGTACTGAGATCCACTATGTGGATTTCGTAACGTTCGCTACCGTTGGTGTCAACGCTGTAGGCCAGTAATTTGTTGTCATGGCTGACACTTAGGCCGCGCCTGACAAAGTATTCATGGCCTTCAGCCAGCTGGTTTTCGTCTAGGAAAACCACTTCTTCGGCATCGGGATCCCCAGCAGGTTTGCGCAACCAGGTACGGTATTCTTTTCCGTCCTGGAACTCCCAGCGATATTCGTAGCCGTTGCTGACCCAAGGTACACTGGTTTCAGATTCATCAACCCGGCCTTTGAATTCTTCAAACAAAGTGTCGGTCAGGGCTTTTTGTGGTTGCAGCCATTCCTGGTAATAAGCGTTTTCTGCTTCTAGGTAATCCAAGATCGGTTGGTCATCGGTGTTGGGGTAACTGCTGTCTCTTAACCAGTTCCATGGATCTTCGATGGTATAGCCGTGGTAGCTATAGCTGTGGGGCTTTTGCTCCGCCATAGGGGCTGGCGTTGCCAACTCGGTCAAATAACTTTTTGCTGCCGCGGTACTGTCTGGTTGTTTATTAGTACAACCAGCAACCCCAACAGCAAGTGAAACTAATCCTGCCATTACGATTTTATTCTTCATTTTATCCTTCGACGTCGTTTTTTCTGAGCCGTTGTTTTAGCGCATTAATGGCAAGAATGCGAATTTAATTTGTGTGTGTTTTTTACTCGGGGATCCCTAAGCCAAACCGTGCTTATCCAACCGGTACAAAAAAGCTTTGTAATTCAGCCCCATAAGCTTGGCAGCAAGGGTGCGGTTGCCATTGCAGCGCTGCAAGGCTTGCTGAAGGCAGTCTTTTTCAAAAAGCTCCCAATTTATGCCCTGCTCCGGCAGCACAAAGCCTCCATCCTTGGACTCTGCTGTAATTACTAATCCGTTTTCAAGCTCCTGTTTATCACCCAGCAAAACAAAACGCTCAATGCGGTTGGACAGTTCCCTGACGTTTCCGGGCCAAGAATAATCGAGCAAGGGTTCAAGTAGCCCGGGATCCAATTTAACCGCTGGTACGCCGTATTGCTGGCTGAATTTATTGATAAAGAAATGCGCCAGCTTGGCAATGTCCTGCTTTCGCTGCCTAAGCGGCGGCATGTGGATAGGGACAATATTGAGGCGGTAATAAAGGTCTTCGCGGAACTTTTCCCTTGCAACCATTTGTTGAAGATCCCTATGGGTAGCGGCGATCACCCGTACGTCTAACGACAGCGTTTCGTGGTTTCCAACCGGGGTCACCTGCCCTTCTTGTAGGAAACGCAACAGCTTGGCCTGTACACTTAGGCTCAATTCACCTACTTCATCAAGGAATAAGGTGCCTTTATTGGCTGCTTGTAATTGGCCAATTTTATCGGTATTGGCACCGGTGAAAGCCCCCTTAACACTGCCAAATAATTCAGCCTCTGCTAATGACTCTGGAATGGCACCACAATTTACAGCGACAAATGCCTGCCCTTGCCGGCCCGACAATTGGTGCAGTGCCCTTGCTGCTAGCTCCTTACCTGTCCCGCTTTCCCCTGTAATCAATATCGTAGCTGAAGTTGCTGATACCCGTTCGATACGCTGGTATACCTGCTGCATGCATGGGGCATTGCCTACTAAGTCCACCAGCGAGGCCTGTTCAGATAGGGCAGCGCGTAAATCCCGGTTGCTACAGCGCAGGGCATTGGCTTTTAGGACTTTTTCAATGCAGAGCAATAACGCTTGTTTTTCAAAGGGTTTGGCCAAGTAATCATCGGCGCCAGCGGCAATCGCCTCGACGGCGTGGGCAATGGTGCCGTAAGCCGTTGCCATGGCAAAGCCAACCTGGATCTGGTTGCGCTTAATGTAGGAAAGCAAGTCTAGCCCTGACAAACTGCCCAGTTTCCAGTCAGAAAATACTAGGTCAAATCCTGCTTTTTTTAACGCCAGGATAGCCGCTTCAACGCCATCGACTGCAGTTACCTGGTATCCGGTATGCTCCAATATACCGGCAATTAGGCTGCGCTGGGAGTCATCATCTTCCACCAGCAAAATGTTAGCCTTGCTTTGCCCTGTATCAGCCATCATCGGCCTCCTTTGTGGCGAGGCGTACTTGCGCTATACAGCCCGTAGGTTGGTTGTCGGTTAAGCTAATACTGCCGTTGTAATAAAATTGGCAAATGCGGTTGGCGATGAATAGCCCCATACCAGCACCTTCTGGTTTGCTGCTGACATGGGGTTTAAATAAATCCGCTTTAATAGCCGGATCCAAACCTTCACCCTGATCCACCACTGTTACGACAATTTGGCGATTGTCTTTGTAAGCGGCGATTTGTATATCTTGGTTGTGAGTGCTCGCTTCGACTGCATTGCACAGCAGTGTATGGATCACCGCACGCAGCTCTGGAGCCGAACCGCACAGCGGCAATGGCTGGGGCGGGTCAAAATGGATTTTGCCCTTATAGTTAAAGCTCAGTTCCAATACTACGTCTTGCACTACCTGGACTAAATCGAGCTGCTGGCTACGGTCAACTTGCTGCAGGTTCAAGTTGAGCATGGTTTGGATAGTGCGATCCAGGTGGTTGATTTTATCCCTAACCTGGTTTGCCAAGACTTTACGCTCAGCTTCATCCACGCCAGGGGCTGCCATTTGCTCCGTAGCCAAGCCAATGGTATTAAGTGGGTTCCTCAGGGTGTGCGCCAGCCCCCGTGACACTTCATTCAATTCCAATAGCTGCTGCTGTTGATCCACTTTTTTTTCTAGAGTTTTAAGGTCTAGCAAGCGCTCGCTCATAGTATTGAATTGGGACATAGTTGCTTTGATATCCGCTATGCCCTGCTCAGGTACTCGGCTGCCAAAGCGCCCTTGTTGCAACTGGCGGAAGCCTTGGGCAAGGCGCTCTAAGGGCAAACTAATTTTACCTGATAACCAAAAGGCATAGAGCAAGCCCAGTAGCATCAAGGCTAAAGTGCCAAATAATAACCAGCGGAAATAATGCTCGACGGCAGATGTCTGGTCAAAATGCACAATATGCTTTTCCACGCCCTGGGTAGGGTTGTGCACAGAAAACTGGAATGCATCACCAATACGGGTGACAGCTAGGTCAGTGTCGGGGTTAACAGCCACAAAGCCATTGGAAAACCGGTTAGGCAAGCTAGCAACTTGGTTAGGATCACCGTAGAGGGTGCGGATGGTTTTGGTTTTATCGCCAGTGACAAAATAATAGCCATCACCCAGGTCGACTTCCACGTTTGGCGTTTCCTCGATATGGATTGTCACAAGGGAATGCTCTTGCATATTGGCTTCCCGTACCGAGGTGAAGATTTGGCTAAATTGTTCTGAGACAACCTTTACCGCCGCATTGGACAGGGTTTGGCTTTTTTGCTGGATTTCGTTTTGGATACGGTCTTGCACCATATTGAAGAAAAACACCTGTACCAATGCCAGTATCACGATTAAGGACGCAATTAGGGCAAATAAATAATAGCGGAAGCTACGGCCAGCAGTTTTCAATAGGTTCATCTTGGGGTTAGTAAATTAAAGTAATAGGTTTCGTATGGTCATCTTCAATTCAAATTCTATACCAGCACACTGCCTTATCTAAGCCTATGTTATTATTAACTTTATTGTAGAACGTTGGGCGGTATCCGCAATGCCATTTCCCCATATCGGGAAATGGCATCCCGATTTGGGGATAAAATACCAGGCAAAATGCTAGCTCCATGCAAGATAAATCAACTAACATTATGATAATTAATGCTTTTTATATATTGGTACGGGATTTGTTTAGCCTTATTGGCAAGTAAACAAACGTATTTGATTGGAGCAACAAATGAAATTACAAGTTAAAACGATATTATTGGCTATCCTCGCTGGCTATTTTGCCATTGCCGGTGCGGTAATTGCGGACAATGACATCCTTCATAAAAAGATAGAGATTAGGGCTGCCGATGGCGATGTCGTGGTGGTCAAAGTTGATACCAATGATGCCCTGCAAGTCATTGAACTAGATCAAAGCGATTTGGGTGATGAGAACATGTTGTTGGCCAAGCTCGCAGATTTAGATGACGAGGCCCAAGAAATGGTGATGCAGGCACTTCAAGGTGTCAGCCATATGGTGGATGGCAGTATGGATTTTAGCCATTTCCACCATGTGGGTAATGAAAAACACAAAGTTGTGGTGGTGAACGACGGCGAAGGTACGGTAGTGCACAAATCCGGCGATATGGATTTTAGCTTTGACTTTGACGGTGAAGACGGCGAACGCAAAGTACGCAAGCAGATCCTTATCGGAAAAGATGCCCACAGTATTATTAAAGGCCACAGCGATGTGATTGTGCGCTTAATCGAAAATGGCGAATTTAGCCAAGAAGAGCTAGATAAGATCCAAGCGGCGCTGGATGCCAAGCGCTAAGGTGCAGTTTTAATTGATATTGGCTCTAGCAAGGTTAGCTTGCCAGAGCCAACCTAATCTCTATCCCACACCTAAAGCCGCTAATAATAATTCCGCCTCTGCTTCAACCACTGGCATTACGGATAGGCGCGCACCTTTTTTAACCAAACCCAGTTCGGTTATACCAGGCATAGCCTTGATCGCTTTGAGCGGTAGTACGTCAGGAAAAGCCTGCTTAAATTTGATATCCACCATATACCAACGGGGGTTGTCTGGGTCGGATTTGGGATCATAATATTTAGCATCAGGATCAAACTGGGTGTGATCCACATAACCGGCTTTTACTACTTCGGCCAAGCCTGCAATCCCCACGTTTTTACAGCTTGAATGGTAGAAAAACACCAAATCACCAACCGCCACCTTGTCCCTTAGGAAATTACGCGCTTGGTAGTTGCGCACCCCATCCCATGGCTCGGTTTGCCCAGGCCTTGCCTGTAGGTCGTCTATGCCAAACGCATCTGGCTCACTTTTAAATAACCAGTATTGCATCGTTTGCCTCCTCTGTTTCCATGCAACTAGGTTAATGCCACAGTGTGGTACTGGCTAGTATTTTTAAAGCCATTACCTAAAGCCTTTGCCTTGCCTGGTTTCCAATTTCCCGGCACCAGCGCAAGGACAGCCGGATAAACATTAAAACTTGCATCGGAAATAACAACAACTATACTGTATATATGTACAGTATTTTTTGCTGTGTTTTTATGAGCAACATCCTGGATTATTTAAAAAACAAACAACTGGTTTGGCAAGGCAACCAAGAAGACATGTGCCTGGCGGCTAGCCCTTCTGGCTATCCAGAACTGGATGCCCACCTAGATGGCGGCTTGCCGGAACAAGGCATCATTGATATCCAAAGTGATACCGGTATCGGCGAACTGCGCCTGTTTTTGCCCTACTTACTGCGCCGTGAGGCACAGCAGCAAGGCTTACTTGCGATTGTTGGCGCGCCGCTGCGCATTAACAGTGAAACCTTGGCAGAGGCTGGTTTTGACCTTGCCCAGGTACTGATCCTACAACCTAACAATGCCCAGGAGGCGTTATGGGCAGTGGAGCAATGCTTAAAAAGTGGCTGCTGCCACAGTGTGCTGGCTTGGCATAGGCCGCTACAAGTACACCAGGTAAAGCGCCTGCAACTAGCCGCAAAGCAAGGCGGTAGCCTGTGCCTAATGTTCAGGCAGCAACAACAAAGCATATCCTTGCCCGTCACCATGGCAGTGCAATTGGCAGCCCACAGCCAAGGCATAAGCGTACAAGTGAATAAGCGGGTTGGCAGTTGGAACAATAATGGGATCAACCTGGACATGCGCCAGCATTGGCCGGCACTGACCCTGGCTGGTGCTGACACCGCACGAAAAGCCGATAACCTTATACCGTTCCCACAAAAGCGCGTTGGCTAGATGAAAAAGCTTTGGCTGTATTTATATTTTCCGAGCCTGCAACTGGATAGCCTAAGCCAGGCACAGCGCCAGGTGGCGACAGTGGTGTTGGATAGCAAGACCAATCAAAGCAAACAGCTTAACCAAGAAGCATTGCAGCAAGGCATACAACTAGGTATGGGTTTGGGGACTGCCTGTGCACTGGTTGGCAATTTGCAGGTGATCCCATACAACCCAGACATCGAGCACAATAAAATCAACGAAATTGCCGATAGTTTGTACCAACTTACGTCGGATATATGTTTGCAACCACCGAATGGGTTGTTGCTGCGCATCCATACTATGCTGGCCTTCTACGGAGGCCTACAGCCCTATTGGCAGGCCATTTCACAGCGCCTGGAACAACACCAAGTACAATACCAGTTTGCCACTGGGGCAACACCTTTTGCCGCCAAGTTGCTGGCAAAAACCCAATATAACCAAGTGGCTGAAGACCGCCTGGCATTGCAGCAGGCTGTGTTACAGCGTCCCTTAACCTGTACTGAGTTACGCCCCAAAACTGTAGACAAGCTACAGCGGGTGGGGATCACGACGGTGGGAGAACTGGCCAAAATCCCTTTAAGCGACCTAGCCAAGCGCTTTGATATCGAGTTAGTGACCTACTTGGGGCGGCTCCTGGGCGAGCTACACCACAGTATTAAGTTCTACCATCCAGAAAAGCAGTTTAACCGGCGCATCGAGCTGCTCTATGAAATCGACAACACCGAAACCCTATTGCACCCGATGCAGCATTTGCTATCTGGTTTGCAGCAGTTTTTGAAAATACGCGACCAGGTGACCGATGAACTGCACATCAGCCTGCAGCAGCGGGAACAGCCCAGCCTCAGCTTTTCGGTACAAGCCGCACAGGGTGAATACCAAGCGCAGCATTGGAAGAACCTGTTAAGGCTAAAATTGGAAACAATACAACTGGCCGCCCCGGTTTATGCACTAGCGTTAAGGACAGGCCTTACTTTTGTGCGCGAAGTGGCAGAACGGGATTTGTTTGCAGCCAAACAATCCGGCCTATCACAAGCACAGTTGGTTTCCCACCTACAAGCCAAACTAGGTACCGAGGCGGTGCAAGTCCCCATGCTACACAATGACTTCCGTCCGGAATTGAGCAGCGGCTATGGCAACGTAGGCAAATGCAATGCCGCCCTAACCACTCTTCAAAAAAACCGGCCTGCCTTGCTATTACCCAACCCCGAACGGTTGAGGGAAAAAGTCAGCATCAACTCAGGGCCAGAACGCATCGTATTTGGTTGGTGGGATGCCCATCCAGTGACGAGGGATTATTTTGTCGCCCGTACTGAGGCAGGGCGTTGGTACTGGGTTTACCGGGACAATAAACAGCATTGGTACCTGCACGGCGTTTTTAGCTAGCACAGGAAAATGCCATGGGTTATGCAGAGCTGTTTTGCCAGAGTAATTTTTCCTTCCTTAGTGGGGCTTCACATCCGCAAGAATTGGTTACACAAGCCCACTTTTTGGGTTACCAGGCGATTGCCATTACCGATGAATGCTCAGTGGCAGGCATCGTCAGGGCCTACAGTGAGCAACAGCACAAAGACCTTAATATAAAACTCATTGTGGGTAGCCTGTTGCGCTTTAATGAAGAGTTAGAGCTGGTACTACTGTGCCCCAACAAAACGGCTTATGCCGAACTGTGCCGTATCATCACCAATGCCAGGCGGCGTTCCAGCAAAGGCGAATACCAGCTAGCAGAGTGGGATTTAAAAACCTGCCAACACTGCCTGGTACTATGGCTGCCGCAAGGGCAAGAAGATATTGATAGCCACTGGGCTGTTTGGCTAAAAAAACACTATGGCAAACGCCTCTGGATAGCCGCCAGGCGCCACTTATTGGCCAATGAACAAGACCTGCTAGGGCATTACCAAAAGCTTGCTGCCAAGTACCAAATACCCATTACCGCTTGTGGTGGCGTACTAATGCATGAAACAGCCCGAAAACCGCTGCAAGATGTATTAACCG
This sequence comes from Alteromonadaceae bacterium, assembly GCA_965279005.1. Classification (GTDB taxonomy): domain Bacteria; phylum Pseudomonadota; class Gammaproteobacteria; order Enterobacterales; family Alteromonadaceae; genus Planctobacterium. Next base: position 25,883 of record CBDIHK010000006.1, read on the forward strand.
CTATTAAGTTAGGCAGTACCGTTGCTGCTGTAGGACGTGGTCTCAATGCCAATAGTGAACACTGCCTGCGCCCCATTAGCAAGCTACAGAAACTGTTCCATGCCGACTGGCTAGCACAGTCCTTACATATTGCAAGCCAATGCCAATTCACCCTGGATGAGCTTAAATACCAGTATCCGGCCGAACTGGTGCCACAAGGCAAAACGGCACCGGCTTACCTGAGGGAGTTGGTATTAAAAGGCATGGCGATCCGGTTCCCGAACAAGCCCAAAAACTATTTCGACATCAAGCGTACCATTGCCAAGGAACTCAGGCTGATCAAAGAAATGGGTTACGAATATTTCTTTTTAACCTTGTACGATGTGGTGCAGTTTGCCAAAGCACAACGCATCCTTTACCAAGGCCGTGGCTCTGCCGCCAACTCAATTGTTTGTTATTGCCTGGAAATCACCGCCGTGGATCCTCGCCAGATTTCTGTACTATTCGAACGGTTTATTTCCAAAGAGCGCAACGAACCGCCCGATATTGATGTGGACTTTGAGCACGAACGGCGCGAAGAAGTGATCCAGTATATCTACCAAAAGTATGGCCGGGAACGCACTGCCCTTGCCGCCACAGTGGTCTGCTACCGTTTTAAGAGCGCGCTGCGGGAAGTCGGCAAGGCCTTGGGCATCAGCGAAGTACAGCTAGATTATTTTATTAAGAACATTAACCGGCGCGACCGGGGCTTGGACTGGCAGGCCCAAATCGTGGAATTAGGCTTGGCAACCGATAGTGAGTTTGCGCAAACACTGGTGGGGCTTGTGGAAGAACTCAAAGGGTTTCCCCGGCACTTATCACAACACGTCGGTGGCTTTGTCATATCCGCCGGACCCTTGCACCAGCTAGTGCCAGTGGAAAATGCCGCCATGGCCGAACGCACCGTTATCCAATGGGATAAAGACGATTTAGAAACCCTAGGATTACTAAAAGTGGATATCCTAGCACTGGGGATGCTCACTGCTATCCGCAAGATCTTTGACCTAGTTGCCAGATACCACAACCGGAAACTAAGCATTGCCGATATCTCGCGGATGCAAGATGATCCCGCCGTGTACGGCATGATCCAACGCGCCGATACCGTCGGTGTATTCCAAATCGAGTCTAGGGCACAAATGAGCATGCTGCCCAGGTTAAAACCAGCCTGCTATTACGATCTGGTGATCCAAATAGCCATAGTGCGCCCCGGCCCTATCCAAGGCGATATGGTGCATCCATTCTTGTTGCGCCGCGAGGGCAAGGAAGCCGAGAGCTACCCTTCTGAGGAAGTGAAAAAAGTACTCAGCCGAACCCGGGGCGTCCCCATTTTCCAGGAGCAAGTGATCCAGCTAGCCATGGTGGCTGCCGGTTTTACCGGGGGTGAAGCTGACCAGCTTCGCCGCGCCATGGCCAGCTGGAAGAAAAACGGCGAGCTGATGAAATTTAAAAGCAAACTGATCAGCGGCATGATGCATAGGGGCTATAACCACACCTATGCTGAGCGCATCTTCAAACAAATCTGTGGTTTTGGTGAATATGGTTTCCCAGAATCCCATTCCGCGTCTTTTGCCATTTTGGCCTATGTTTCTTCCTGGCTAAAACACTATTACCCAACAGCGTTTTACGTGGGTTTGATGAACAGCTGGCCTATGGGTTTTTATAGCCCAGCGCAGTTGGTGCAGGATGCTAAACAGCATAAAATCCCGGTACTACCAGTCTGCGTCAACCAGTCCCAATGGGATCATACTATGCAGCAACAACAAGGCCATTGGGCACTACGCCTTGGCCTGCGCCAGGTAAAAGGCTTGTCACAACAAGCCGGTGAGCAGTTAGTAGCGCAGCGCCCAGATAGTGGTTACCAACAAGCCAGTGAATTAAAGGCACTGGCACTAAAACACAATGAATTACAGGCGCTGGCCAGCGCCAACGCCATGCACCAACTCAACGGTAACCGCTTCCAAACCCGTTGGGCCTTGATGGAAACAGAAACCGACCTGCCCCTGTTCCAGGGTATACACGAGCCGCAAACCGGTTACCACAACCAGCCAAACGAAGTCGAGGATTTGCTGGAAGACTATCAATCCACAAGCCTAACCCTGGGCAAACACCCGCTGCAGATGTTGCTGCAATACAAACGCCTACCGACCTTTACCCCTGCGGCACAGCTGATCAATATTCGGCACAAATCAATCGTAGTGGTCTGTGGCCTGGTGATTGGCAGGCAGGCACCTGGCACTGCCGGTGGCGTCACCTTCATTACCCTGGAAGACCATACCGGCAACGTCAACGTCATTGTGTGGCTAGCCACGGCCAGGGCACAAAAACAAGCTTACCTTAAGGCACAAGTGCTACAAGTTACCGGGATTTTGGAGCGCGGTGACGGCGGTGTCACCCATGTGATTGCGGGTAAACTCGTGGATTACAGCCACTTGCTACAGGATTTCAAAACCCGCTCCCGGGATTTTCATTAATCCCAATTGCCGCTAACATAATATGGCCAAGAGGGAGAAGGACGATGGAACCAGACTATAGCCAATACAACCTAAAGGAACTATACGAGGTCGACAAGGCGATAGACAAGGAACGCTTTCCAGAACGAGCAGACCGGCTACGCCGGGAAATCAACAAGCGCCACGCCCGGGGCGAAAAAGTTGATTCAAATTTGGAGTTTGAAGAGGAACTGGAGCAAGGCAAATTCGAACTTATAATCCAGTTTACTTCTGCCAAATCAAAAAAATACCGCTATGGCTTTATTGCATTTATGCTAGTGGCTTCACTCGCGTTGGCATTAACAGCTTATGCGAAATACCAAATCCCACATTACCAAGACTTACCCCGATACCTTATTAATGTCGAAAAAGTGGAATGTAAAAGCCAGCGCTACGGAAAATATAAATATTATGAACTCGTCATCCGATCTTGGGGGCATAACTTCTATGCCATTGATATCAACAAGCGCCGATGCCAATCACTGGCAAAGAATATCGCTATCGAAAGTGATGTGGACATTTGGCATGACGGGGGCGTGATTTTCCATATGGAGCAAAATGCTGAAAAGCTGCTGCCTTACGGCTACCTCGCAAAAATACTGAGAGGCAATAAAAATGATGGTGCCGAAATTTATTTAGTAATGATGCTGTTTTTATGGATGTTCCTTTTTAAGAGCTTCATCAACGCCCTCTTCCCTGGCACCTTTAACCGGGATGGTTAAGATGGGGCGGGGACATTTAATCGAGTAGGAGGTGAGATCACTCTCACCGTCCTCTCACACCACCGGGCATACGGTTCCGTACCACGGCGGTTCATGTTAACACTGAAACTGTCGATGACAATCCAGCAGTGATATGAGCCCCAATTTATCAAACCATGCTTTCTTAAAAGCCTGATTCATGTGGCTGGCGCCCGAGTTCCACCAAGACCCACGGCCGTTGGTGGCTGATCTCCATGCTCGCTTTTCGTCAATGGATACTTTAATCAGATTTCTGGCTCGGGTGAAGGGACGTTTCCATTGCCTCCATAGCAGGCAACGAAGTTTCCTCCTTATCCAGCCATCCAACTTCTCCAGAATACCTTTGACCTGGGTCAGACGAAAGTAACTCATCCAGCCCCGAAGTACAGGGGTTAGCTCTTTTATCGCCTTCGCCACAGAACGCGTGCAATGCCCTGTTGCCAGACTGCGGATTTTGTCCTTCAGCCTGGCAACACTTTGCGGCGCAATTCTCACACGGGTTAGTTTGTGCCATGTGAAGCTGTAACCCAGAAACTTGCGTTTCCATGGCCTCGCCACCGCACTCTTTTGCCCATTCACCTGTAACTTCAGCTCTCTGGACAGGAACTGGCTGATATCAGCCAACAGGTGTTCACCTGCCTTCTGACTGCTGATGTAGATATTACAGTCATCTGCATATCTGCAGAAGCTGTGTCCACGCCGCTCCAGTTCCTTATCCAAATCATCCAACAGGATATTCGACAGCAACGGGGATAACGGGCTGCCTTGTGGCATACCCTTATCCCGTTTTATGTACTCATGTCCGTTCCACATATCCGCTTCAAGATAGCGACGGATAAGCTTCAGTAGCCGTTTATCTTCGATGATGCCGGCCAGCCTCGACATTAAAATGTCGTGGTCAACCCTGTCGAAGAACTTCTCCAAATCCATATCGACTACCCAGCGCTTACCGCCCTGAATGAATTGCTGTGCCTGTTGCACCGCCTGCCATGCATTGCGTTTCGCCCTGAAGCCGTAGCTGGATGAAGAGAATTCAGGTTCTACTAACGGACTGAGTTGTTGTGCTATCGCCTGCTGAATGAGCCTGTCTGCCACGGTCGGGACACCCAACGTCCTTATGTTACCGTCAGCTTTGGGGATATCCACTTTGCGTATCGCCCGTGGCAGGTAGCTACCGTCTGTGAGAGTCCCTTTGACCCGCAACCAGTGCTGTTTCAGCCAGGGTTTTAAATCTGATACACTCAGGTTATCAACACCTGCGGCACCTTTATTCTCAACCACACGCTGGTAAGCCAGCATCATATTGCTGCGGGTTATCACTGCTTCCATCGTCAAAGATGGTTCCGCTTTCGTTCGCCCACCGGCCGCCGTATTGATTTCAACACTACCAACAGACTGTCCCGGGTTCCGCCCGTTATCCCTGTCTATAGCCGCAGTTTTATGCGCTTGTGCATCATTAATCAATATCGAGTACCAGTGTCCTAATCACGGTTAACTATGTTCAGTCCTTCATGCTATCGGTTGTATAGCACTACTATGACCTCGGCTGAATTCTGGCAGTTCATCCCGACACCTCACGATGCCGGTAGCACTATGGCAAACTGCCAGACCTCCCGGGGTAATTCGCGCGACCTTCCTGCTTATGCCTGCCGACTCTACGTTATTGCATTCCGTGCAAGTATTGGGCTTTGATGATATTTGCCACCTCACCCTGCAATAACGCCTAAGCCGATTCCTGTTCGTCAGGCCAGCATTTTGCCTTCGGCTTCCTTCAGGTTTCACCTCACGATGAACACCCTTGCCGTTCAGCTAGCACTTCCCCTTGCCGGGTGTGCAGAGGACTTTCACCTCCAAGTCATCGATTCACCACCACAGTGAATCGAACAGCGCCGGTCAGGGCGCTACGCGCCATGCCCGGCGCACAAACAAAAAAGCCCAGAACAAATGTCCTGGGCTTTTTTCTTTCTACTGGCAAATACTAGCTGGCCGCAACTAGGCAGTCCCCACCACTAGGAGTGGCCAAATTCAGCTAATAGCCCCAACTAATCAAGAAACATAGAACGATCAGATGTCAAACCTATCAGCTCAACTGGCCTATGCAACAACTGGCCACCATCCCGTGAAATAGGCACCCATGGTATCCTGCCCCGGCCTTTGGCAGGACTGAGGGAAAAGACATCGAATGGGATTGAAATGTAGAACCCCTTGGTAAAACTACCTTCACCATACTCCTCTGCCGACACATTAGTAAAAGCTGCATAGGCACCGAAGACTATCCCACTGTCAAATTTCTTGGCAAAATCGATATGAAGCCCCTTGTCCTTAGCCAAGAATTGGCCAAGTTTAAAGGTCAACCTTGTGTCAGGAAAAAAGCCAGGCTCCCAATAGGCATTCACATGACCCGTCAGTGCTTTGTAGTTGAAGAAATCAATATCATTTTCCCAAGAACGCTGGCGTACATAGTTTAGATCCATACCAACTGCCCAATTGCTATCTACAGGTTGGTAAAGCACTTCGCCGCCAACACCTCCAAACATGGTTTCAAGGTAACCAGCATAAACTTGGGCATAAGTATTTGGTGCAATGCGGTCATACCATTGACCATAGAGCGTATCCATTGAGATACGACTTTTCCTAACGTAGCGCCTAATTTCTGTGCGCACTCTAGGTAAAGTAGTATCTAGGTTGTCGACAAGGAACTTGAACTTGTCAAAATTTTCTAGCAAAGTGATTTTAGCCATGCCTTGGATACTATAGTTGTTTCCAAAACTATATCCCGCACCAGCCATGAGGCCACCTTGGTACAAATAGAAGGATTCAGGATTGGCAAAAGTTTGGCTCCAGAAAGCTTCAAGCCCAGTAAAAAAACCGCCTTGTACCCGATCAGGGATCAACTCCAGCGTTTCGGGCGACGGATCCCGACGTGTTACTGCCCTTGCAATATCAGAGTCTAACGATTGGTAAGAAGCTTCCTGCCTAAACTGCTCTGCGTCAATTACTGTCTCTACTATGGGAACCCTTCCGGTTCGGTTGACAATACGAAACTCTTCTACAGACTCAGGAAATTCCGTTACCAATACCCTTCCAATCCGATTGATAGCTTCCTGTTTATTACGATAACGGCTCTGGACACCAAAAAGGGTTACTTCATCCTCTTTTAACTCTCCGCCCGTAACAATAAACCCAGCTTCATAATCCAGGTCTTGCCTAACCTTGCTAAAATTCATATCTTCCATGGTCGCAGGAGGCTCAACGCCTTTTATTGAGCGGGCAGATGTATCGATTTTAGCCTGTCGCAGAGTATCTACATTTATTCGGTAGGTAAAACCAAAACCTAAGGTGTTGCCCCTTTCCCAGCTCAAATTAAAATCAAAGTCGCGATAGCGGTAATTAATACCAAAATTCCAACGGCTATCCTGGACAAGGGGCCTTGCCCGTTCATTTTTGTAATCATTGCCCTCGTATTCAAGGCTTAACCGCAAGGGCGCCCATGGGGTTTGGTATTCAATACCACCAAATAATGAAGCCGGACCGCTAAAGAAGTCGTCTACTTCTAAGCTACCGCCTTGATCAACTAAAGGCCCAGCGAATCTCTCCCGCTCACAAAAGTGATCATCTAAACTGCAAAAAGGATTTCCAATATTGTCACTGTTGCCCAGGTAACCCCAGCCAATTCCTAGGTGAAAATCGAAATCACCCCAGCGTTTGCTGGCAGCCAAAAACTCACTTTCAAAATAACCTGTACCACCAAAATCCCTAATCCCCAGAGCCAATTCCGGCAAATAAAAGGATTCTTCTAACAGTCGGAACTTAAAGTCTATACCTTTATCCTTTGCAGTTTGATCGCCACTAAAATTAGGATCTGAACTAAATAACAGATTTCTAAAGTCAGTATACCTAACTGTCGATTCCAACCATGGGAACAATTGCAGGCTTACTGTCCAATATCGATATTCATCATTGTCTTTATAGTTAATAGACAAATCCCCGTAGTCAGCCATCCGGGCAGTAGGTGTTTGTAACAGGCCAACACCGCCCCAGTCCATTTGAGAGTGGCTTACCGGTTTGATGTTCCAATGATTATCCTGTTCCTGTGCAACCGCAACTATAGGCAACAGAGCACAGCAGGCTAAGAGTTTCCTTATCACTTGTAACGACTCCCTGCTAATGTGGCTACCATTTCATTTAGTTGCCTATTGGTGCCCAGGATTGGTAACTCGGCAAGTGGTACAAAAATCGTTGAACCAGGTGGAACTTCAACGTGATGCTGCTGGCGGTAAGAACGTATATGCCTAGTTACATCACCGTTCGGTTTAATTATGTAGATTGCGTCAGTATCTGCGTATTCGAGTAGCTCTAAATTTTCAAAGTACGCCTTGATATTAGCAGCACCTAAGTGAGGGATTGCTATTTCTTCTGGTACCGCACCAATCACTGATACTGTTAATGGCCTTGTTGAAAAGTTCAATACGTAGCTACCGTCAGGAAACCTTGGATTAAACTCCTCACTAATCCGTGCTAAATCAAAATTAACAGGGGTATTAATCCGATTAGCTACTGACCAATTCTTAATTTGGTTGAACAACGATTTATAAGCTTTACCACTACTTGACAAATTTGCAGCTTCAGAAATTTTTTGTTGAAGACTATTATGTACATCTTTCAGTAATGCTTGCTGATCCGGGGAATTTAAATCAAAAAGTGCCGCACTGGGCCAATGCCACTCAATTACATTTGCATAAGGACTTAATATCTCTGTTAACTCAGGATTGCCAGCAAAGTTTCTCTGTTGCCCATTAATGACGACATCTACTTTGGCAAAAATATCTAAAGAAAAAATCAAACATGCAAAACACAATAAGTATACCCTGAGTTTAACCATTGGATTTTGCCTCCAATACTGCTACTACCTCACTGACAAAAGTAATTTCCATAAGGTCACTAAAAGGGGCGCTTTTTTGCTCTGTCCTAAGCAAGACACCGGTGTCCTTATCAAACCAATATTTATTTTGCCATTCCTGATCAAATCGCATATATCTGCTTTTATTGCTATAGGTCGCAGTCTCTATCCATAGATCCGTATTTAAGCTATGGCCGTAGAAGTGCAAAATGTCGCTGCCAGCATCCTCAAATGTTGAAGACACCAAATAGCCGTATTCACCTGATTCCCAGTCGACAATTCTATTCCATTTACTTGTAACGCCAGGCTCCAAAGACTTCAACGGATCTAATTCAAGTGAAGAAGTAAATTGCAAGTCATTATTAAAACCAAGAGTTTTTACCACCCTACCACTATCCAAATAGAGAAGGGCATTGTCATTCGAAATCCATTTATCTATGCCATTTTCAACAAAAGCTAAGGCAATTATCGCAATGCCTCTTTCTCCGCTTTTAATTGACGCCAATTTATAAGGTGAGGATAGGGCATCTTCATAGGCAACTTCATGATCAGCATTATATTCAATGACTTGTTGCATAATGTTGTAGTATGACCTGAGCGTAGTTTGTGTATTTTCACACGCAGTCAACACCAGTAAAGCTATGGGTGCTAGCAAGGACAACCTCAGCGTTACATTAGAGATTTTCATAGGCTATGGATACTTTGGGTTTACAGGAAACGGATTGTAAGTCGCTATCAAAGGTAAAACTACCAATCGAGCTATAAAAAAAGCCGCCATTAGGCGGCTTTTTAAATTCTCACCTATTACCCGGGTGGATTACTAGGCAAATAGGTAAATGTAACAGGTACAGTAACAACTACCGAACCAGATAGCGTGGTGGTAAGAGTCGTTCCTATACAAACACCATCTACCAAGTCATCACCAGGTAAACACTCTTCCGGAGGAGGAGGTGGTGGTGGCGGCGGAGGCGGTGGTGGTGGAGGTGGAGGCGGTGTATCCCCCCTATTATTTGCTATTATCGCAGCAGCAACACCCACGACTACCGCGCCGGTGACGATGGTGCTAGTTGCTATTCCCCCTGCAGTGGCTGAACTGGCTTCCGAGCCTCCTGCCCCTGAGGTATCCTCTTGTGCTGATACATTTGCTCCCAGCGCCAAGAGAGCAACTAATGCTGCACTTAAAGTCTTTTTCATTTGTCAGCTCTCAGTTTATAAATTAAGTGATCTAATTTAGATGCTACAAGATAGCTACATTACACGCAACTTCAAAATGTCCAATAATCACAACTGAAATACGAAATATTGCCATTTTGCTAAATAATATTGTTAAAACAGGCAATTACCAAGCAGAGGGAGCTCGCGTTCCCCTACATCATCCGATTTTATAGCCACCTAGATACCCACTATAGTATGGATAGCAAAGTTGTGCACTAATGCAATACTTAAACAGCATATAAAGGTTAGCTTAGTTGATTTTCTAAAGTAGTTGTGAAAATCAATTTTATGCCATTTAAAATTGCATAACTGTTATCAATGAAAAATTAAGGACAAGCTTGAAGTAAACACAAGTCATTGGCTGATCAGTTTTAAGATGTTGTTAAAAATCCAAGGAAGAATGGCAGGGGCCATTGTGGATGGTGCAGGGTGGCACACCGAAGCAACGTTGGTTGAATTTCAAAATGTGCGAATCTTGAAACTGCTACCGTATTCACTAGAACTCAATCCGATAGAACAGGTATGGCGTTGTCTACGGCAACATCCTCTGGCCAATCGGATATTTGGATATAAAGACATCGTTGAAGCTTGCTCAAAAGCCTGCACACCCACATTGAAGATGTAACAAGAGTGGCATCAACATGCAGCAGAATACAATTCGGTGACCATATCTTCATGGTCGGGGGGCAGAGCCTTAGCTTGGATACTGTGTAGAACCGCGATAAAGGTTAGCAGGGGCTGATTCTGACATTCCTCCGGATCTGACCCCGTGTATTGCAGGACGCAGTTTCCGAGTGCTACATTGCTCGGGCTCTCCCTGCCCTCGTCGCTCCGCGACCAGCTGAAGCTGTCTAAAAATGCTCCAGACATTTTTATCACATGGGGGGTGAAGCCCGTCTCGGACGAAGCGAATACTTGGAGCTTTGTCAGGGCTGAACGACCAGGCAAGGAAGCCTGGGCTGGGTGACGGTCATCAGGGATGTGTTTAAGACGAGCATAATCAGACAACGAACAGCTCCGACCGACCGAACGCCAGACAAGTGGCCGTCTGGCCGGGAGCCCCTACCATGGATGGTTTAAGCTTCAGAAGTTAGAGACTGCGATGTACTGGGTTACACAAGGTAAATAACAAACTCTTTAGCTTCGAGGCAGCGCCGAGTGGAACGACCCGCTACCCCATGGATGGGTTGTTCCCCGTACACTAATCAGTTCATAGCACTAAACATGTTACGTGATGGGTTTGGTGCCTTTGTGTGGGGTACTCCCACACTTTGAATTTGTAGGAGGGCTGCCATTTTTCCATTACATGGTCGGGGGTCAGAGCCTTAGCCTGGATACTGTGTAGAACCGCGATAAAGGTTAGCAGGGGCTGGTTCTGACATTCCGCCGGATCTGACCCCGTGTATTGAGAGGAGCTCTGTAGTGAGTTTTGTTGGCTACTCTCATATGGGGGTGAAGCCCGTCTCGGACGAAGCGAATACCTGGAGCTTTGTCAGGGCTGAACGACCAGGCAAGGAAGCCTGGGCTGGGTGACGGTCATCAGGGATGTGTTTACGACGAGCATGACCAAAAAACTATTGCGCCGCCCACCCGAACGGCTTGCCATGGGTGGACACCGCTCGAAAATTGCGAGGGCGCGCAGCAATTTTTGGTGTGAACGACTGGCCAACGGACGGCCAGGCTGGTAGCACACACCAGGGAAGGTTTAAACCTCGCCAGGTTGATACCAGCAATTTTGAATTAATTCATGTTACTTCATCAAGACTGGAAGCCACTTCAGGGACGATTGGTGCTCGTCGGCCAATCAGACAACTACACTACACATGTTGAACGATGGGTTGGCTTTCCCCATGTGGGTTGGACAACCGTGCTTCCTTTTAGGGGGAAGGCTATCCAGTGGCATTGGCTAAGGATAGGGATGTTTATAGGCCGCAAAAACGAAAAAAGGCCACCCAACCGGATAGCCTTCTCTCTAAATGGGTGCCTGGCAGTGTGCTACTCTCACATGGGGGTGAAGGGGGTGTTTACAGGAACGAAGTTCCGGCCCCCTGAACGACCCGCCAGGGATTGGCGGGGCTGGATGCCATCCCATGGAGGGTTGTGCCCTGTACACTAATCAGTTAACCAATGATGAAACCAGTACGATGGGTTGGGTATCTCCCATGGGATAGTACTCCCACACCTTCAATTTGTAGGAGGGTTACCAACGGTGGTGGGAATAGGTTTAAATTTGCCAAATCGCAGGCAATAAAAAAGGGTTACCTTCCGGTAACCCTTCTTCAAATTGGGTGCCTGGCAGTGTGCTACTCTCACATGGGGAAACCCCACACTACCATCGCCGCTAGTACGTTTCACTGCTGAGTTCGGAATGGGATCAGGTGGTGCCGCACCGCTATGGCCGCCAGGCATAAACTGTGCAAATTTTTCGTTAGCGTCGTCTGCCAACAAAAAACTTGTCTAACAATAAGAAAAAGCTGATGTATACCTAGGGCATGCAATAGCACCCTACTTATAATATTCGTCTAGGTCGTTGTCTAGCTTTGGCCTACAACACCCGGCTACTACAAATAACCTTGGGCGTTGTATGGTTAAGCCTCACGGGCAATTAGTACAGGTTAGCTACACGCCTTACAACGCTTCCACACCCTGCCTATCTACGTCTTAGTCTTAGACAACCCTACAGGACAGTTAAACTGTCAGGGATGACTCATCTCGGGGCCTGCTTCCCGCTTAGATGCTTTCAGCGGTTATCAGTTCCGGACTTGGCTACCGGGCAATGCGTCTGGCGACACAACCCAAACACCAGCGGTCCGTCCACTCCGGTCCTCTCGTACTAGGAGCAGCTCCCCTCAATCATCCAACGCCCACACCAGATAGGGACCGAACTGTCTCACGACGTTCTAAACCCAGCTCGCGTACCACTTTAAATGGCGAACAGCCATACCCTTGGGACCGACTTCAGCCCCAGGATGTGATGAGCCGACATCGAGGTGCCAAACACCGCCGTCGATATGAACTCTTGGGCGGTATCAGCCTGTTATCCCCGGAGTACCTTTTATCCGTTGAGCGATGGCCCTTCCATACAGAACCACCGGATCACTAAGACCTACTTTCGTACCTGCTCGACGTGTCTGTCTCGCAGTTAAGCTAGCTTATGCCTTTGCACTAACCTCACGATGTCCGACCGTGATTAGCTAACCTTCGTGCTCCTCCGTTACGCTTTGGGAGGAGACCGCCCCAGTCAAACTACCCACCAGGCACTGTCCCACGCCCAGCTAATGGGCGTTGGTTAGAACATCAAACATACAAGGGTGGTATTTCAAGGGCGGCTCCACGCTATCTGGCGACAACGCTTCAAAGCCTCCCACCTATCCTACACATGTAGGGTCAATGTTCAGTGCCAAGCTGTAGTAAAGGTTCACGGGGTCTTTCCGTCTAGGTGCGGGTACACAGCATCTTCACTGCGATTTCAATTTCACTGGGTCTCGGGTGGAGACAGCATGGCCATGGTTACACCATTCGTGCAGGTCGGAACTTACCCGACAAGGAATTTCGCTACCTTAGGACCGTTATAGTTACGGCCGCCGTTTACCGGGGCTTCGATCAAGGGCTTCCCCAGCCCTAAATTCTCTCAACATTCATATGCCACAACCCTTACCTACAATTTACCTAACCCTTAATTCATACCTCTTTTGAGGGAATTTTGCGGCTGGGTAAAGCTTGCGCCATGCCCAGCCCCTAAGTTCCACAACAGAGAACTTAAACCAGGTGCTGCATGCCGCATGTATGGGTTGTAGTGCTGAATACCAAGAAAACTTAGGTGCTGGGTAACCCCATCAATTAACCTTCCGGCACCGGGCAGGTGTCACACCGTATACGTCCTCTTTCGAGTTAGCACAGTGCTGTGTTTTTAATAAACAGTCCCAGCCATCTGGTCACTGCGACCGCCAGTAGCTCAGGGGGCAAGCCCCATCACCGCCAGCGGCGTACCTTCTCCCGAAGTTACGGTACTATTTTGCCGAGTTCCTTCACCCGAGTTCTCCCAAGCGCCTTAGTATTCTCTACCTGACCACCTGTGTCGGTTTGGGGTACGGTTCCTATGCACATACGCTTAGAGGGTTTTCCTGGAAGCCGGGCATCTGCTACTTCGTTCCCTTGGGAACTCGTCTCGTACCTCGGCCTTGGGGGACCGGATTTGCCTGATCCCCCAGCCTACATACTTTCACGTGGACAACCAACGCCACGATAGCATAGCCTTCTCCGTCACCCCATCACTGTGCATAAAAGTACGGGAATATTAACCCGTTTCCCATCGACTACGCATCTCTGCCTCGCCTTAGGGGCCGACTTACCCTGCCCTGATTAGCATGGGACAGGAAACCTTGGTCTTCCGGCGTGGGGGTTTTTCACCCCCATTATCGTTACTCATGTCAGCATTCGCACTTGTGATATGTCCAGCAGCCTTCTCAAGCCACCTTCAACCACTTACACAACGCTCCCCTACCCAGCGTGCATCCTTAAAACCACTTAGCTCTTTTCCCTTGCCAACACCGTGTGGGACTATGCCCCGACTGTTGTTGGACGCTTTACCAGCAGGCGCTTCGCGCGTTGCTGTTAGCTTGGATGGATAAATAGTTTTAAGTGATGCACGCTGCCGCAGCTTCGGTGTATTGCTTAGCCCCGTTACATCTTCCGCGCAGGCCGACTCGACTAGTGAGCTATTACGCTTTCTTTAAAGGGTGGCTGCTTCTAAGCCAACCTCCTAGCTGTCTTAGCCTTCCCACATCGTTTCCCACTTAGCAATAACTTGGGGACCTTAGCTGGCGGTCTGGGTTGTGTCCCTCTCCACGACGGACGTTAGCACCCGCCGTGTGTCTCCCGGATAGTACTCTACGGTATTCGGAGTTTGCATGGGGTTGGTAAGCCGGGATGGCCCCCTAGCCCAAACAGTGCTCTACCCCCGTAGGTATTCGTCCGAGGCGCTACCTAAATAGCTTTCGGGGAGAACCAGCTATCTCCCGGTTTGATTGGCCTTTCACCCCCAGCCACAGGTCATCCCCTAACTTTTCAACGTTAGTGGGTTCGGTCCTCCAGTTGATGTTACTCAACCTTCAACCTGCCCATGGCTAGATCACCGGGTTTCGGGTCTATACCCTGCAACTATTCGCCCAGTTAAGGCTCGCTTTCACTACGGCTCCCCTATGCGGTTAACCTCGCTACAGAATATAAGTCGCTGACCCATTATACAAAAGGTACGCAGTCACCCAGCCCTAAATTCTCTCGGGCTATGAGTCCACAACACTGTTTGATTTCACGCTAACATGCCGATGGCTGTTCACTTATCAGGGAATTTAGGGCTGGGTAAACCCAGCATTTCCTTTATTCGCTTCAGTAACGACTGTTTTGCATTGCCGTGATGCTTTAGCCTTTTTTCCCGTTGCCACGCTGCAGATTCGGTACAGTACGCTTCATAGTAAACCAGTTCCCACTGGCTCCCTCTTGTTGCCCTGTTTTTACCTGCATTATGGGAATGTAACCTGCACCTCAGGTCAGATGTACATCCAATATAAAACTGACTCACGTCATTTTTACTTTGCAACACATAAACATAAAACATCATTGCTTCTTTCATCATCATTCCGGCTGGGTTTACCCAGCACCTAAATCCCATAAAAGAGAACAGGTGCCTGGCTTGCCGCCAAAATTTAACCAGTGTTGGGAGCTTAAACCTAAAAGGATTTAGGTGCTGGGCTCCCACTGCTTGTACGTATACGGTTTCAGGTTCTATTTCACTCCCCTCGCCGGGGTTCTTTTCGCCTTTCCCTCACGGTACTGGTTCACTATCGGTCAGTTAGGAGTATTTAGCCTTGGAGGATGGTCCCCCCATCTTCAAACAGGATAACACGTGTCCCGCCCTACTTAATATGTGCTATACGCCGCTTCGTGTACGGGGCTATCACCCGGTATCGCCCTACTTTCCAGAAGGTTCCACTACAGCATAAAACATCGGCTACTACCCGTTCGCTCGCCGCTACTAAGGCAATCTCGGTTGATTTCTCTTCCTAGGGGTACTTAGATGTTTCAGTTCCCCCCGTTCGCTTCTTACGGCTATGTATTCACCGCAAGATGACCCTAAGGCCGGGTTGCCCCATTCGGAAATCGTAGGCTATAGCGCTTTTTGCCAGCTTACCTACGCTTATCGCAGACTTACACGTCCTTCATCGCCTCTAACTGCCAAGGCATCCACCGTATACGCTTAGTCACTTAACCATACAACCCCAATATTACTCGCGTAATACCAGCGCCGTATAACCAAATGGCCAAAACCTAAACATTTTCATGTCGCCTAGACTTGGTATTATCAGATAGAGTGCCACTTGCGCATCACTCTAGATATACTTTTACTTGATTTTTGTGTGTACACATCCAAAACCTCACGGTTTCAAACGCGACACACTGATGATTTATCAGCTTTTCCAAATTGTTAAAGAACATTCAGCGTCCTAAGACACTAATGCATATACACAACCATGCATATCCATTAACGCCTTACAACAAACAACAACGAAAACAATTTGTGTGAACACTAGACCAATACCAGGCCCAGCTTTTAAGGTAAGGAGGTGATCCAACCCCAGGTTCCCCTAGGGTTACCTTGTTACGACTTCACCCCAGTCATGAAACACAAAGTGGTAATCGCCCCCCCGAAGGTTAGACTAACTACTTCTTTTGCATCCCACTCCCATGGTGTGACGGGCGGTGTGTACAAGGCCCGGGAACGTATTCACCGCAGTATGCTGACCTGCGATTACTAGCGATTCCGACTTCATGGAGCCGAGTTGCAGACTCCAATCCGGACTACGATAGGCTTTAAGGGCTCCGCTCCACATCGCTGCTTAGCTTCCCTCTGTACCTACCATTGTAGCACGTGTGTAGCCCATCCCGTAAGGGCCATGATGACTTGACGTCGTCCCCACCTTCCTCCGGTTTGTCACCGGCAGTCTCCTTAAAGTGCCCAACCAAATGCTGGCAACTAAGGACAAGGGTTGCGCTCGTTGCGGGACTTAACCCAACATCTCACGACACGAGCTGACGACAGCCATGCAGCACCTGTCTCCAAGTTCCCGAAGGCACCAATCCATCTCTGGAAAGTTCTTGGGATGTCAAGGGATGGTAAGGTTCTTCGCGTTGCATCGAATTAAACCACATGCTCCACCGCTTGTGCGGGCCCCCGTCAATTCATTTGAGTTTTAACCTTGCGGCCGTACTCCCCAGGCGGTCTACTTAGCGCGTTAGCTACGCTACACACCCCTTCAATGGGACATACAGCTAGTAGACAGCGTTTACGGCGTGGACTACCAGGGTATCTAATCCTGTTCGCTACCCACGCTTTCGCACATGAGCGTCAGTTGTTGGCCAGGGAGCCGCCTTCGCCACTGATGTTCCTCCAGATCTCTACGCATTTCACCGCTACACCTGGAATTCCACTCCCCTCTCCACAACTCTAGCTACACAGTTCTAAATGACTCTCCCAGGTTAAGCCCGGGGCTTTCACATCTAGCTTATGTAACCGCCTGCGTGCGCTTTACGCCCAGTAATTCCGATTAACGCTCGCACCCTCCGTATTACCGCGGCTGCTGGCACGGAGTTAGCCGGTGCTTCTTCTGTTGCTAACGTCACAGCTATAGGGTATTAACCTACAACCTTTCCTCACAACTGAAAGTGCTTTACAACCCTAGGGCCTTCTTCACACACGCGGCATGGCTGCATCAGGGTTTCCCCCATTGTGCAATATTCCCCACTGCTGCCTCCCGTAGGAGTCTGGGCCGTGTCTCAGTCCCAGTGTGGCTGATCTTCCTCTCAGAACAGCTAGAGATCGTCGCCATGGTAGGCCTTTACCCCACCATCTAGCTAATCTCGCTTAGGTTCCTCCTTAGGTGGGACCCAGCCCTAAATTCTCTCTTGTACGCTCCACTATATATTTTTATCACCGGCTCTTTGGTTCCTGAAATTTAAGACTGGGCATGGCCGGAGCTTTACCCAGCACCTAAGCCCTACATCAGAACCCAAATGCCAAACCAACAATCATATCCAATAAAGTACACTCAAAAAAATTTAGGTGCTGGGCCCCTTTGGTCCGAAGACATTATGCGGTATTAGCCATCGTTTCCAATGGTTGTCCCCCACCTAAGGGCAGATCCCTAAGTATTACTCACCCGTCCGCCACTCGTCAGCGATAGCAAGCTATCCTGTTACCGTTCGACTTGCATGTGTTAGGCCTGCCGCCAGCGTTCAATCTGAGCCATGATCAAACTCTTCAATTAAAATCGAAATATGAATTTTTGTGAGCTGGTCACCAGTCATTGACTAGTGCCCACACAAATTGTTTCGTTGCTATATTGTTAAAGAACATCGTGCAAAAGCTTCTTTGGCCTCAGCCAATACGTCTTTTGCGCAAGGTGACTTTCCGTCCTCCTACCCCGCTGGGTAGCCCTTGCTTGCTTGGGAACCTCTCCCCAAGCGGGACGCGCATTCTACACCTCCCCTTGCCGTTGTCAACGCTTTATTTCAGATTTGTTTCAATTCTTACTGAGCGTTGCCTTGGCGTGGTAAAAGCAACCTGCTTTGACCACTGGCACCTACCGGTGCCCGCTACAAGATGTTTTTGAGAACCCCCTGAAGCGAGCGCGCATTCTACAGAGCAAAATGGTTGGGTCAACAACTATTTTAAAAATAACGCACGACTGACTAAATAATAGACTATTTTGCCGAATTAGGTGGGCTTGTTATGATTAATAGGTATTTATTCGAAGGTATAGAAATGTCATTACGTAGTTATAGGGGGATAACCCCGTCTTTGGGCAAAGGTTGTTATATTGATGAAACCGCAGTTTTAGTGGGTGACATCCAAATTGGTGACAACAGCAGTTTCTGGCCATTAGTTGCTGCTCGGGGGGATGTAAACTTTATGCGCATTGGCAATAGCACTAATATCCAAGACGGAACAGTGTTGCACCTCACAAGAAAAAGTAAAAACAATCCTAATGGTTTTCCATTGATTATTGGCGATCAAGTGACAGTTGGGCATAAGTGTATGTTGCATGGTTGCACCGTGGGCAACAGGGTTTTGATTGGTATGGGTGCCATCATTATGGACGGTGCGGTAGTAGAAGATGATGTATTTATTGGCGCTGGCGCTTTGGTACCACCCAACAAGGTATTGGAATCCGGATACCTTTATGTAGGAAGCCCATGTAAGCAGGTGCGCGTATTAAACGATGACGAAAAGGCATTTTTGCCTATTTCGGCTGACAACTATGTGGAATTAAAAAACGATTATTTAAACGGATCGTAAAGTTAGCTTCTCAGCGAATTTAAGACTGGGGCAATTTCCGGTTTCTTGCCTGTCCAGATAAAATAGCTTTCTGCAGCTTGCCCCACCAACATACCTAAGCCATCAGCGCAATCTATCTTATTGTTAACCTTTTTGGCGTGTTGCATAAAAGCAGTAGGCGCATCGGAATAATACATATCGTAGGCAAGCTCGCATTTACCAAACGCAGAATCAGGGATATTTGGCAGTGCACCATGTACCGAAGAAGAAGTTGAATTGACGACTATATCGGGTTCAATATCATCCAGAGCACTTTCCTCTATGCTATTGATATCACCATATTTGGCAAAGCTCGTAGCCAATGCCTCGGCTTTTGTATAAGTGCGGTTGCTAATAACTATGTTATTGACCCCTGCATCAAACAATGGCTTAACGACACCTTTTGCGGCACCGCCCGCACCTAACAGCAATATACGCTTGCCCTTGAGGTCATCCTTCAACCTAATCAGGTCTTCCACCAACCCCTGGCCATCGGTGTTATCTGCCTTAATTTTATTACCAGCAAAGCTTAATGTATTAACAGCGCCGGCAAGTTTTGCCCTATCGGTCAGTTCATCGGATAGCTCATACGCTTGTTCTTTGAAGGGTAATGTAACATTGGCGCCATCCAGCCCAGCTTCAATTTGCTTGCCTAAAAATTCTTCAAACCCATCAACTGGTGCAAGCAAAGCTTCATAGCTGATTTTGTGCCCGAGCTGCTCTGCGAACAACATGTGGATCATCGGGGATTTACTATGTCCGATGGGATTACCAATAACAGCAAAGCGCTTCACTTTAGACCACCTGACTTACAATTGCGACGGTTTTAAATTAAGCCAATCACGAGGCCTTAAATAACTATCGTACAAAACAGCTTCTGGACTACCCGCTGCTGGTTGGTAACCATATTGCCATCGGGCAAGGGGAGGCATTGACATTAAGATGGATTCTGTCCTGCCGCCACTTTGGATACCAAACAAGGTACCGCGGTCAAATAACAAGTTAAATTCTGTGTACCTGCCGCGTCTATATAATTGGAATTCTCTTTCATGTTCAGTGAACGCTTGCTGTTTTCGTTTTTCCACGATAGGCAAATACGCATCTGTATAACCATTACCTACGGCCTGGGTAAATTCGAAACACTGGTCAAACTCCCAATGGTTGAGGTCATCAAAAAACAGCCCGCCAATACCTCGAGTTTCGTCCCTGTGTTTTAGATAGAAATAATCATCGCACCATTTTTTATACTTACTATAAACATCCTTGCCAAAGGGGAGGCACAGATCCGACGCCACCTGGTGCCAATGCTGTACATCTTCAAGGAACGGATAAAACGGGGTGAGGTCGAAGCCACCACCAAACCACCATACGGGATCATATCCCGGCTTTTCAGCGATGAAAAAGCGGACATTGGCATGGGAAGTGGGCACGTAAGGGTTATTGGGATGGACTACTAGAGACACCCCCATAGCCTGGAAACTCCTGCCAGCAAGTTCAGGCCTTGCAGCGGTGGCAGAACCAGGAAGCTGGTCGCCAAACACATGTGAATAGTTAACACCGGCTTGCTCAAATACGCTGCCAGCAGACAGCACCCGCGTGCGGCCACCACCGCCTTGTTCCCGTTGCCAATTGTCTTCAACAAATCTTGCCTCACCATCAGTTGCTTCCAATTTTTGGCAAATCTGATCTTGTAGACTTAAGAAAAACGCGCTTATGGTTGCTATGCTTTGCAAGAGTTAACCCCGTACCTGTTCGCCGGTTAAACTGTTAAAAATATCTGATGGTTTTGTGCGGCCATCGGTCTCGCCTTCAACACAGTATACTGTATCAGCAAAAATAGACTTTACTTCCTGGTAGGTCATTGCTGATGGCTGGCCTGCAAGGTTGGCACTGGTTGAGACCATGGCAGAACCGAATAACTCGCACAGATGTTTTACGGTTTTGTTAGCACTCACCCGGATAGCTATCATGGCGTGATCTCCCGTTACCCACTTTGGCGCTTTATCGGATTTGGGAAGTAACCAGGTAACAGGCCCAGGCCAGCTTGCAAATATTTTTTCCAGCACTTCAGGTGGAATGGCAGCTTGGTCTACATATTTTGCTACCCGTTCAAACTGGTCGCTAATCAGGATAACGCCTTTGGCAACTTCGCGCTGTTTCAACTCACAAATTTTTAGCGTTGCAGCTTCATTATCGGGATCACAACCTAAACCAAAAACACCTTCGGTCGGATAGGCTAGAACTCCGCCAGACGAAAAATGTTGTTTTAACTCTTGTTCATTCATTTAGTGAAAGCCAATGCATTACTGGAAAATGTCGAGAATGTATAGCAAAGAAAAGAAAATGACAATGCGCCCAAACACTATGCACCAGGCATTTGTGCACTGCTATTCAAACCCTTTCTTGAAACCACAGCTTTTTTGCGGGCATTGCAGCCACTTTTCGGTATCGTTTGTTTTTTTTATCAAAACCGGCCAACTGCATTGACCGCATTCCTGCTGGACTGGTTCGCCGTTAAGGGTGTACTTACACTTGGGGTAACGATCACAGGAGTAAAAAGCATGCCCTTTCCTACCGCGCCGTGGAACTAGCTGACCCTCCTGGCAACTAGGGCAAGTGACATGCTGGGTACCCTCAGGTTCACCGTTATCATGTTGCACAAAGTGGCAGTCAGGGAAGCCCGTACAGCCAATAAACATGCCAAAACGGCCTTTTTTAACCGCAAGGGGACTTGAGCACTCTGGACAGGAAGACTCAGGGATTATAGTGAGGGTCTCAACCGTGGTTGGGTGCAGGTTATGGATAAATTGACAATTAGGATAGGCGGTACAGCCTAAAAAGGTGCCGTGTTTACCTGTTTTAAATTGTAGGGGTGAACCACATTCTGGGCATTCGCCTTGCGGCTTGCCCATACCTGCAGCGTCATGGTTAGATTTAACCATTTTTTATGTTGGCTCCCTGCGGGATAGGTGCAGCCAATTATTAATGGAGTGGCCCGTCGGGCACTTCAAACAACAGGTCTTCCATTTGGGCATAGGCATTTTCCTTGCCTGGCACATTAAATAGCACCATTAACACAACCCACTTAAGATCTTCGAGACAAAATTCTGGAGAATCGATTTCCATTACCCGATCAATGACCATTTCCCTTGTTGTGGCGTCCAGCACTTTAATCTGTTCTAAAAACATCAAAAAGCCACGGCACTCTACATCCAAACGCACCTCTTCTTCAGGGGTGTAAACCCTGGCGACGGCTGGGCCAATTCCTTTGGACAAATAAGGGTTAATATCAGTTTCTTGCAATGCTGCAAGTTTCTCTAACCATTCGAGCGCTTTGTATATTTCATCGTGATGAAAACCCGCGCGCACAAGCTCTTCGGTTAACTCATCTTGATCAACATGGAAATCTGATTCGCTATGAATGATATTTTCGAAAAGATACATGAGGATATCGAACATTTTTTATAATTCCCCCAATCTAGTGTAGCCCCCAGGAACCGAGGCCACCAAACCACGCAACTCGTATTCTAATAGTTGTGAAAGCACCGCCGTCACTGGCAGGCCGCTGCGTTGCACTACAACATCTAAAGGTGTTGTTTCATAACCTACACTAGCTAACAATTTATCTGTTGCCAAGCCTTGCTTGGAGTTTTTTTTGTCAGCAGTGATGTCCGGTTGCAGCCATTTTCCCCCAATTTCAGGAAATTCTTCTGTAATGTCATAAACTTGCTCTGCAAGCTTGGCACCTTGCTTGATTAATTGATGGCAGCCACGGCTTTGAGTATTCAAAATTGAGCCAGGGATGGCAAATACTTCCCTATTTTGTTCTAGTGCATATTTGGCCGAGACTAATGAACCACTCTTAACAGCCGCCTCCACCACCAATACACCCTTAGCAAGCCCCGTGAGGATGCGGTTGCGCCTGGGAAAGTTACTAGGCCTTGGTTTTGTCCCCAATGGAAATTCGCTGACAACGCAACCCTGCCCAGCTATCTGCTGATACAAAGCTTGGTTCCTTTTGGGATAGGCAACATCAACCCCTGTCCCTAACACTGCGACCGTTTTTCCACCAACCTGCAAAGCGCCCTTGTGCGCCTGAGTATCGATACCCAATGCCATACCACTCACTATTGCCCAACCCAATTTTGCAAGCTCCGCGCTAAACACCTGCGCATTATCAGCGCCTTGAACTGTGGGATTTCGAGTGCCGACAACCGCCATTGAATCCACATTCAATAGCCCTACATCCCCAATCCCATATAATAATAATGGTGGCCGAGTGGTTTCTTTCAATAGCTTTGGGTAATTTGGCTGGTTTAAAGTCAGCACGAAACGCCGCTTGTCTTGTGCGAGCCATTTGCACACTTTCTCTGCGTCGCGCTGGCGTGCCTGTTTTAATGAAGTTATTTGCGGCCCTGACAACCCCAGTGCACTCAACTGCTGGTTTGGGCAAGATAATAAACTTTGGCAACAACCATCAAATTGCTGCAATAGTTTGTTGAGATTGGCAATGCCGATCCCCGGGATAGAATCCAATCGGATCCAATGTTCTAGTGTATTAATTCCTTTAAAATTATCCATGTGCTTATCCTTAAGCGTTTTGTCTCCAATTCCCCCCCCGGGAGAACCTTTACGGATTTGCCACAAATGCCCAGATCCTGATGACATTTGTTGAGGCAATTATAAGCCCAAAGCTGGACTTGCCAAATACTTTAAAAATTACCATCTCACCCACTTTTAATGCAGGTTGTTCAATCCGGTCGCTAAAGTTGAAATGGGAACCATCCGATGAGCCGGCTTGTTGGTATGTAATAGGGTCGGAATCAAGGATATCTGGTCCTTGCAGGTAAATGCCCATGACTGTTCCCGGGCTCACCTCAGCAACCCCCAAGTCTACTACAGCAATATCGTATTTGCCCATTAATGAACGGTCATGGAGGCTCATTACAATCTGCCCAACCTGCCCTTCTGCCGGTTGCAGCACCAATGATTCCGCCTGCTCCCTCATCGCTATGGGCAACAACCGGTCACCCGGTTTCGCTTCAAGCTTGGCTTGTTCAATGTTAATTAAGAATTGATCCTGGGTGTCCAACGGCGAATGCCTAGCTTTGGCTACATGCTTGACCAACAACCCTAGTGTTTCACCCTCCAAATCTACTATCTCTTGTCTTTCTCTTATCACAGCAAAATGTTCAGCCTTGGCACTACTGCCCTTGCTAAGCACCGTATCGCCAGTCGCAAAACGCACTGCACCGTCTTGGTTTCCCAGCAAGTAAGGAAGCTGCTGGTAAGCCTCACCTTCGATCACAAGATCATTGCGCACATAGGTTTCCAATAAGTGCCATGGTAAAGTGGGCACAGGCTCCATATTTTTAATGGTCTTGCGGGTTTTGGGCGAAAGCTTTACTGCCTTTTTGCCGCTGCGTTGCAACGTCAGCTCTAACGCGCCAGATTCATTTGTAATAAAGAGCAAAACATCGCCAGGATATATCAGGTGGGGATTTTGGATATCTGGGTTGTTTTGCCAAATCTTTGGCCAGAACCAAGGTTTATCAAGATAAAGCCCTGCGATATCCCAAAGGGTGTCGCCTTCCTTAACAGTATATTCTTTCGGGGCGTCGGCCTTGAACTCAACAACTTGGCCAGCACTAATGCCAACGCAGCAAAAAAGTGCCACGGCAATTAATATTTTAACTTTGTTCAACACAGAAAATGCCCCATATAAATATTGCGCACTGTCCAACATACCTGTTTTTCAGTTAGAATAAAGGGTTCCAGCAGATTTTGAATGCCTTGGGTTAACACTAGCGTATTGTTGCGGATACTGCCGCTTTTTTAGATTAAACGATTAGATGCGAAGAGATTAATGGCTATTTTAGAAGTATTGAGATTTCCAGATGAAAGATTGCGCACGGTCGCCGCAGAGGTGGCGGACATCAATGACAATATCCGCGGCCTAGTAAAGGATATGTTTGAAACCATGCGTGATGAAAAGGGCATAGGCTTGGCAGCGACGCAAGTTGACGTGCACAAACGCGTCATTGTCATGGACGTATCGGAAAACCAGGATGAACCAAGGGTATTCATAAACCCAACGATTGTTGCCAAACAAGGGACAGAAATTAGCGAAGAAGGCTGCCTTTCGGTGCCAAATAACTATGCCAAAGTTGAACGCGCTGAGCAGGTTACCGTTACTGCGTTCGATGAAAACGGCGAGGAGTTCACACTTGAGGCGGATGGCCTGTTGGCTATTTGTATCCAACATGAAATGGATCATTTAATCGGCAAGCTGTTTGTAGACTATTTATCACCGCTTAAGCGCCAGCGGATCCGCAAAAAATTAGAAAAAGAAGCCAGGCTGCAAAGGGCATAAACCAACTTCTGTAGGACACAAAGTGAAAATCATTTTTGCCGGTACACCGGATTTTGCCAAGGTGCATTTACAAGCCATTATTGACGCAGGCCATGAGGTTTGCGCCGTTTATACCCAGCCTGACAGGCCTGCGGGCAGGGGTAAAAAACTGCAGGCAAGCCCAGTAAAAAAATTAGCGCTAGAACTAGGTATCGAAGTGTTGCAACCCAAGAGTTTGAAAAAACCTGAGGCCCAAGCCCAGTTAGCAAGCTTAGAACCCGACTTGATGGTGGTGGTTGCCTATGGCCTGATCCTTCCCAAAGCCGTATTAGATATCCCCAAACACGGTTGCATCAACGTCCACGGTTCCCTGTTGCCCAGATGGCGTGGGGCAGCACCGATACAAAGGGCAATCTGGGCAGGCGACGCCACAACCGGTATCACCACCATGTTGATGGATGAAGGGTTGGATACCGGTGCCATGCTTTTGAAAGCAGAAATCGCCATTGGCGCAGGGGATACTAGTGCAAGCCTATATGCCAAGTTGGAACAACTAGGTCCTAAAACCCTGGTGGAAACACTGGCGAAGCTGCCATCACTAGAACCCGAAGTACAAAACGATGACGAAGCCAACTACGCCAAAAAGCTTAGCAAAGAAGAAGCGCAAATAGATTGGCGGCAACCTGCCATTCAGATTGAGCGCAACATTAGGGCCTTTGACCCATGGCCCGGTACATTTTTCCCCTATCAAGGCAAAAACATCAAAGTCAAGAAAGCCAGTATCTGTGATGGTCATGGGGCAGCAACCCCTGGTGAAGTGGTGTCTGTAGATAAAACCGGTATAACGGTGCAAACCGCAGATGCAGCCCTGCTGCTGGAAACCTTGCAACTTCCTGGCAAAAAGGCAATGCCGGTGGCTGATATACTCAACGGTAATGCAAACTGGCTGGTTGCCGGCACCCAGTTGGGCAGTGATGATGCCAAAGCAAATTAATATCCGTGCTGCAGCGGCCGAATGCTTACATCAAGTATTAACACTGAACAAGTCGCTACAGGATGCACTTCCTGCAGCTTTGCAGGATCAACCCGAACGGGATAAGGCATGGCTACAGCAGATGGTGTATGGCGTATTGCGCAATTTGCCTTTGCTGCAGTTCTGGCTGAACCAACTTTTGAGTAAACCGTTAAAAAACAAGCAAAAAGTGGTAGAGCAACTCATTATGCTTGGCTTTTATCAAATTGCGTTTAGCCGAGTATCACAGCATGCCGCCGTATCTGAGACAGTAGAAGCCTGCAAACAACTCAAGCAGATCCCCCTAAAAGGTCTAGTAAACGGTATCCTGCGCAATTTTATACGCGATAGTATTCAGGATCAGTTACCCGATGATCCGCGTATCAAAGCGGGGCTTCCCAAGTGGCTTTACAATAAGTTGCAGATTGCCTATCCCCATGATTTTGACGACATCGTTGCCGCCCAACAGTCACAGCCGCCTATTTGGCTGAGGATAAACCTCGCCAAAACCAATAGCCAAGAATTTATTGAAGCCCTGGGTAACGCCCAAATAGACTTTGCAGCATCAACAGGACAGCCCTGGCAAATAAAGTTATTGTCTAGCCAGCCAATTGAAAAACTGCCGGGCTATGACCAGGGTTGGTTTTCGGTTCAAGATGCCGCCGCACAACTCGCAGCCATCCACCTTGACCCACAACCAGGGGATAATGTGCTAGATGCCTGCGCCGCACCAGGTGGTAAAACCGCACATATTTTTGAACGGCAACCTGAACTGGGCTCTTGTTTGGCCTTGGATTCCAGTGAAAAAAGATTACAACGGTTACGTGAAAACCTAGCTAGGCTAGGCCATACACCCCTGGTAGTTAGCGGCGACGCAGCTAGCCCAAAACAATGGTGGGATGGACAGCCTTTCCAGCGCATATTATTGGACGCACCTTGTTCGGCCACAGGCATAATCCGGCGCCACCCTGATATCCCTTGGTTGCGCAAAGCGGACGATATTAGGCAGCTCGTCGAGCTACAAAAAAGGATATTAGACCAGCTTTGGGAAGCCCTTGCCCCTGGTGGTGTATTCGTTTACGCCACTTGTTCAATATTGCCAGAAGAGAACCGGGATCAAATTGAGGCCTTCTTGCAACGGCATTCAGATGCCGAGCAAATTCCATTGCACCCAGAGCAAAAATTCGGCCAGCAAATAATACCTGGAGAAAATGACATGGACGGCTTCTACTACGCTAAACTAGTGAAGTTGCAATAGGCACAATAACTCGAAACAAAGATGAAAATAATAATCCTGGGCGCGGGGCAAGTAGGCGCAACACTTGCAGAAAATCTAGTCGGTGAAAAAAACGAAATCACCATAATTGATTATGATGCCGAAAAGCTAAGGTCTTTACAGGATAGGCTAGACTTGCAGGTAGTACATGGGCTGGGATCCCACCCTGATGTACTAAAAAAAGCAGGTGCAGAAGATGCAGACATGCTTGTTGCGGTAACCAATAGCGACGAAAGCAATATGATGGCCTGCCAAGTGGCCTATTCCCTGTACAAAACTCCAACCAAAATTGCCAGGGTAAGGTCAGAGCAATACATCCTTTATCAAAAGCAGTTGTTCAAACACCAGGATGTCCCTGTTGATCATCTGATTGCACCGGAACAGTTAGTAACCCAATCCATCAAACGACTAATCGATTACCCTGGCGCCCTGCAAGTAGTCGAATTCGCCGATGGCCGGGCCAGCCTAGTAGCAGTTAAGGCTTACTACGGCGGTTTGCTTGTTGGCCATGCCCTGTCAGCGTTAAAAGAGCATATGCCCAATGTCGATACCCGGGTGGCAGCCATCTACCGGCGGGGCAAACCCATCCGGCCACTTGGCACTACGGTAATAGAAGCCGATGACGAGGTATTTTTTATTGCTGCAACCAAGCATATCCGCGCAGTCATGAGTGAGTTGCAGAAGTTGGAAGGCAACTATAAGCGGATTATGATCGCAGGTGGCGGGCTTATCGGCGCAGGATTGGCCAAACAGCTAGAACACGACCACCACGTCAAGCTGATCGAATACAACTACGACCGTGCCAAATACCTTTCTACTAGGCTGGATAAAACCATCGTGTTTGCGGGCGATGCCTCAGACCAAGAACTGTTGCTAGAAGAGCATGTAGAACAAATAGATGCGTTCCTGGCGGTAACCAATGATGACGAAGCCAATATCATGTCAGCCATGTTGGCCAAACGCCTGGGCGCTAAAAAAGCCATGGTATTGATACAACGCGGTGCCTATGTGGATTTGGTACAAGGTGGGGAAATAGATATCGCGTTTTCACCACAGCAGGCCACTATTTCAGCCCTATTGACCCATATTCGCAGGGGAGATATTGTTAATGTGTACTCACTACGCCGTGGTGCTGCGGAAGCTATAGAGGCCATCGCCCATGGCGATGAATCCACTTCAAAAGTAGTGGGCCGTCGGATCTCTGAAATACGGCTACCGCCAGGCACAACTATAGGGGCTATTGTGCGTAAAGATGAAGTCATTATTGCCCACAGCGACACCATGATCGAGCCCGATGACCATGTCATCATGTTTTTGGTGGATAAAAAGTTCATTAGCGATGTTGAAAAGCTATTCCAGCCGAGCGCCCTATTCTTCGGATAACACGGGGATCATTATTGGGCTAGCTACGCCAAAAAGTAGGGGAGAACAGTACCAATAAAGAAAACACTTCCAACCGGCCAAATAGCATTGCAATAATTAACAGCCATTTTGCGGGATCAGAGACGTCTGCATAAGTCACTGCAACCGCACCCAATCCCGGCCCCAAATTATTCAACATTGCAGCCGTTGCCGAAAAGGCAGTTAAATTATCTAAACCGGTTGCGATCAAACACACCATAATTATGACAAATACCAAGGCGTAGGCCGAGAAAAAGCCCCAAACGGCATCAACCACCCGGCTAGGCAAAGCCCTATCGCCCAATTTTACCGAGTAAATTGCTTTTGGATGGATAAGACGATCCACTTCCCGTTTGCCCTGCAAATACAACAGCAAAACCCGTATGACCTTGAGCCCGCCACCGGTAGAACCCGCACAACCACCAATAAAGCTGGCGAATATCAGCAGGATAGGCAAGAAGATAGGCCACTCTGCGAATCCAGCGGTAGTAAAGCCTGCTGTTGTGCTAATGGATACAGCCTGGACCAAGGCCTGGTCAAAAGCAGCTTCCGCTGTGTCATATAATTGGAAATGCACCAAAACTAAAAATGTGAGGATCACGAGTGCCGCTTGGATGGAGAAAAAGGCACGCAATTCCGGGTCGTAAAAATAGGTCTTTAACGAACGGCCAGTCACCGCTGCATAATGAAGTGCGAAATTGAGTGCCGCGATCCATAAAAACACTACACACACTACATTCACTGCGGTGGAGTTAAAATGCCCAAGACTGGCGTCATAATTGGAAAAACCACCTATTGCGATTGTTGAAAACGCGTGGCAAATCGCGTCAAACCAATTCATACCAGCAAACCAATAGGCAATGGTACATGCAATCGTCAATGACAAATAGATATACCAAAGGTGTTTAGCCGTATCCGCAATCCTAGGGGTCATCTTTGAGTCTTTTACCGGGCCAGGTGTTTCGGCCCGGTAAAGCTGCATCCCCCCAACCCCTAATATTGGAAGGATAGCGACGGCCAGTACGATAATCCCCATGCCACCTAGCCACTGCAGCTGCTGGCGGTAAAATTGTACCGCCTTAGGCAAGAATTCAATTCCTTCTATAACCGTAGCCCCTGTCGTAGTCAGGCCAGAAAATGACTCGAAAAAGGCATCAGTGATGCTCATTTGTGGTTGATCCATCAATACCAATGGTAACGCACCAAAACTTGCCAATACTGCCCAAAATAAGGCAACAATTAGGAAGCCTTCTTTTGCCCGGAGATCCTCTTTAGCATTGCGGTAGGGGTACCACACGAACAGGCCAGTCAGCAAGCACAATGCAAACGCCATCAAGAACGGCAAACCACCGCCGTCTTGGAAGATCAAAGACACCAAGGCTGGCGGGATCATAGTGACACTAAAGAGTGCGACCAATAAGCCAAGAATTCTGACAATAGCTCGGTATTGCATGTAGCTCTGCGATGAAGGTTAAAAAGTGCTTTTAAAACAAGGATAAGCACTTTAAGAGGAAAGCGCTAACGACTCAATAGAAATTATGCCAAGTTAAGGGTATGCATTGACCTGGAACATGAAATGTTGCGCAGTTTGCTTAGCGGAAAGGAATAACAATATTGGCTTACGCCAATCGCCCAGTCGAGAGGTAAGCCAGTGACTTGACGACTTGTTCCATATTATTTGCCACCGCAGAAGCAGCGGCATCAATTTCCTTTAACGCGTGGTTGAGTTCGGGTTGGTGCCAACTGACCAATGACTTACCATGCGCTACGGCAAAGCCCGCGTCAAATGCAGAGTTCCACTGCCGGTACTTTTCACCAAAGCGCACCACCACAATATCCGATTTTTCCAACAAAACCTGGTTGCGGGCTTGGTTCAGCCTGGCGCTTTTAAAATCATGCCAAAAGGTTTTGTCTTCGCCACCTAGAATGTGGGAGCCGCAGCTATCGCTGGCACTGTGATCGGTGTTTGGGCTTAGAAACTCAATAGGTAACCCCAGCCCCTGGCAGTGGCCGCTGAGCTCACTTCGCCAATCTGTATGAATTTCTCCTGCAAGGTAAACCTGCCAAACCATCGACTGATCGCTTTTTATGGGTACAACTGTTTAAATGTCGCCCCAAATTGAAAAAAATGCAAATAAATTGTATATATTTTCACCACATTAAGACCAAAGTCGCAATAAATGTCCTTCTAGAGCTCCCTTGGCAGTATGTTAAACATTCAATCCCTCTACTTCTGCTGTAAAATTATCTTGATTAGAACAACGGAATATTAGTGCTTAGCCCAATGCTGTCTATACTAGACTCTATAACAGACGTATATGATGTAGAACTAGCACCGTTGGTAACTAAGCGCACTAAGATTCAAGCGACATTATTCGCTCCAGCACTATTTATGGGCCTACCCAGCACTAGCATTTGGGCTGAAGAAGAGGACGCAACGTTGGAGCAAGTCCACGTCGTAGGAACCCGTAATGCGGGCAGGAGTAGTGGCGACTTGGCAGTGCCAGTTGACATAATAGATAAAGCGCTCCTGGAAGCAACAGGTGAAATTGAGTTTGGCAGGATGCTACAGCGCGTTGCCCCGTCATTTGGGTTTTCCAGCTCCAGTATCAGTGATGGCACCGATGCGCTGCGACCTGCAACGTTGAGGGGGCTCGGTCCTGACCAAACCTTGGTATTACTCAATAGCAAGCGACGCCATAACTCTGCCTTGCTCCACATCAACACATCAGTTGGCCGCGGTACAGCGGGCGTCGACATGAACGCCATCCCGACCAGCGCCATAAAGCGGGTAGAGATATTAAGGGACGGCGCATCCGCACAATATGGTTCAGATGCAATTGCTGGCGTCATCAATATCGTATTGGAAGATGATGCGCCAAGTACAATCGAAGTCAAAACTGGTGGCTACAGTGAGGGTGATGGCCACACATATAACATTGCCCTTAGCAATGGATTTGAATTGGATAATGGCAATTTATTTGCCAGCCTCAACTATCGAAATAGGGATCAAACTAATCGTGCTGGGCTAACCGGGGTTTGCCAGTACCAACTTACTTGCAGCAACCAAGGTGCTAACTATATTACCGATGATCCAAGGGAAATTGCATTCGACCGACGCAACTTCAGTATTGGCGACTCCGCCTCGGAACAACTACAGTTGGTCCTTAACGCCGGTATGGAAACATTTGATGGGGAATACTACGGATTCCTTACCTATTCTTGGCGCGAAAATGAATCTGCCGGTTTTTTCCGTCGCGCCAATGAAATTAGCAAAAATCCCATATTAAGCGATGCTGAAGCTTTCTACCCAGACGGTTTCCTGCCTAAAATAGCTACTGACATCGAAGACTTTTCAGCAAGTTTTGGCTACTCTAAATTAATGGGGGAAAGCACAACGTGGGATCTATCGCTGACTTTTGGCTCCAACTCCATGCAGTATGGCGTAAATAATAGTGTCAATGCGTCATTTGTCAGTAACAACATCACGACTGATGCAAGCCAGCTTAGAAACCAGACCCAAACGAGCGCCGACGCAGGAAAACTTCGCTTGTCGCTGGCTACCATAAACTTAGATTATGTCAGTGAATTTGAACGTACCACATTAGCCTATGGTTTCGAGTACCGCTACGATAGCTATGGGATTGATGCGGGGGAACCCTACTCCTACCTTGATTACGATGGTGTCAGTAGCGGTGCCATTGGCGGTATCCAAGTATTCCCCGGATTTGCCCCCGTGAATGAGGTTAGTGAAAACCGGTCTGTTTGGTCAGGATACTTAGATGCAGAATTTGATGTAAATAGCCAATTGCTGATCACTTCAGCAGTAAGGGGCGACCACTACCAGAGCTTCGGTAACAGCATAAACTTAAAGCTATCTGGTAGATATGACCTCAGCAAGAAAATGAGTGTCAGGGGCTCGGTAAGCAGTGGTTTCCGCGCACCTTCAATGCAGCAAATCTATTTCAATAACGTCAGTACCCAGTTTAACAATGGTGTGGCAGCACAAGTGGGAACCTTTCGCAATAATAGCCAGTTGGCCAGCGAACTAGGGATTCCGGGGCTACAAGAGGAAAGTTCGGTTAACCTTAGTGCAGGGCTCTCCTATGCAACAAACTCGTCATCCCTAACCCTGGATTTCTATCACATCAGTATTGCTGACCGTATTGTGATTAGCGAGCAACTGACACCCGATTTAGGGATTGAAAGCGTTTCCAATTCACTCATCAGCAATGGCGTACAGGGTGCGCAGTTTTTTATAAATGGCGCTGACACCGAAACCCGTGGGATCGACTTGGTATTCACCCACAAGCCCAGTGCCGTGCCAAACTTGGAACTAACGCTGGCAGGCAATGTTACCAAAACCGAAGTAGAAGGGCTGTCTAGTCCCGAAACACTCAAACAACTGGCTCCTGAACACCTTTTTGGCGAACAAGCAATTTCCATTATTGAATCTTGGCAACCCAAGAGCCGTGCTCTTGCGAGCGCAACATACCGTTGGCAAGGCCTAGAACTTAACCTAAACATTAATTATTTTGGCAGTTACCGAGTTATCGATGCCAATGAAGCCCAGGATTATTCACCCAAATGGCTTACCGACATCGGCATTAACTGGCAAGTTAATGATGACATGAAACTCACGGCAGGAATAAATAATTTATTCGATATCAAGCCAGACAGGAACCTGATTGGGCAATCCCGGGCAGGCACAATTGTTACTAGCCAAGGCGACACCATAGTCGAATCGGACGGGGTATTCCAATATTCAAGGCGCGCTGCCCCCTTTGGATTTAATGGCTCCTTCTGGTACCTAGGTGTTGAATACGCAGTGTTTTAAACTTCTGTGTTGTTGGCTTACGCAT
Source organism: Alteromonadaceae bacterium (assembly GCA_965279005.1). GTDB lineage: Bacteria > Pseudomonadota > Gammaproteobacteria > Enterobacterales > Alteromonadaceae > Planctobacterium. The sequence goes on from CBDIHK010000006.1 coordinate 59,521, forward strand.
GGGGCGTTATCCGGTAAGTACAGCGCCGTTCCCCACCCAGGATATGCTCAACCCTGTCGATACTGGCGTACCCTTCAAAGCATTTGTCTAACAGGTTGTATTCGGATACACACAAGTTTTGGCAAGTGGCAGCCGCAGCGCATATAGGACAATGGTTTTCCACAAACAAATAACTATCACCGTTTTTTTCCCAATTTGCCATATAGCCCTCTGCACTGCGCAACTCGGTGAGGATCTGCAGCCGTTCTTCGATTGAGCCTGCTTTGCCAATGGCTTGTAGGTATTGGGAAAGCACTTTCTGCTCCCTACCTGCAACGATTTTGGCCAAGCCCTCCGCACCATAGACATCAACCACTTGCTCTATCAGCTGGGTCGCTAGCTGAGCATGGGAATCGGTAAATTTGTCGTTAGCTTTTGTGGTCAATTGCCAGTATTGGGTTGGCCGCCCTACTTTTTCAGATTTGTGGTAATTGTCTACTACCCCTGACTTTTGTAATTGCAATAAATGCTGCCTAGCTCCCATAGCAGTCATGGCCAACTGTTCCGCCAATTGCTTGGCAGTGGCAGGGCCATTCATCTTGAGAAGTTGCAGAATACGTTCGCTATTGGACAAAGTAAGCTGTGTTTTCGCCATATTTACAGTGGCTGTGAGAATAACTGATTATTTTCACCAGATCTAACTCGTTGTATTGGCCAATGTAAAACACAAAGATCACAAGTTTATCTTAATTTTTCAGTTAAATAACCTCAAACCCAAGAATGGCGCGCTTATAACATTAAGAATGACGTCAAATAAATAATTGTTCTATCAATTCGTCGTTTATTGCAGTTCACAAATCGCAAAGTTGTGATAAATTAGCCGACCCTTGCGGGAAAAGAAAAATCCTGCCCGCAATGGTTATTCACAAAGTTAAAAAATAAGAATAAAAAAATCAGCAGTCCTTTCTTTTTTTAACTCATTGAAAAATAAGAAAAATATTACTTTTTACAGTAACTGTAAAGAGTTGTTTTGCTCGCCTGCTGTTTTTTGCCCACAGAGTTATCCACAGGACTTCCCCAACACCCTCGCCTATCCATGAATGGCCTAAAACAGTTGCATGTTGCCAATAACAATGCAAACTGCACTGCATTACCTAACAACCCTACTTGAACATGGCCGATTCTGACAAAAAAACACTCGTACTCGTTGATGGTTCTTCCTACCTTTTCCGCGCTTACCATGGCTTGCCCCCGTTGACCAACTCCAAGGGAATGGCAACCGGTGCCATATACGGCGTAGTAAACATGTTAAAAAGTTTGATCAAACAATACCAACCGGATTACATGGCAGTAGTATTTGATGCAAAAGGCAAAACTTTCCGGGATCAAATTTATCCAGAATACAAAGCCAACCGTCCACCCATGCCGGATGATTTAAGGGATCAAATAAAGCCACTTCACGAAATTGTAGAAGCGATGGGTTTGCCCATGTTAGTGATACCGGACGTGGAAGCTGATGATGTTATCGGCACCTTATCTGTCCATGCAACAGACCTGGGGTTGGAAACAGTAATTAGCACTGGCGACAAAGATATGGCACAACTGGTTAATCCCAGCGTTAGCCTAATCAATACCATGACAAACAGTGCTATGGACGAACAGGCGGTACTCGATAAATTCGGCGTTCCCCCTAACTTAATTATCGATTATTTAGCCCTCAAAGGGGACAAGGTAGACAACATACCCGGTGTTCCAGGCGTTGGTGACAAAAGTGCGGCGGCGCTATTAAACGGTATTGGCGGCATCGGGGAGATTTATAAGAACTTGGATAGAATCGCGACCCTAGGTTTTCGCGGTGCAAAAACCATGGCCAATAAAATCGAGCCGTTTGCCGACCAAGCTAAGCTTTCCTATGAATTAGCCACCATTAAACTTGATGTAGCACTCGAATCCGATGTTACTTCACTCAAGGCAACATCCCCCGACAAGCAGAAACTGCGGGCTTTATTCAGTGAACTGGAATTCAAACGGTGGTTACAAGAAGTCAGTGCACCTCAAGATTCGGCAGAACCACAAATACAACCAGAAGCAATCAGTCCAGAACAGCCTGCGGTCGAAGTCAACTATGATACGGTGTTGACAAAGGAGGCATTCGAAACATGGATTGAAACCCTCAAAAACGCCGATTATTTTGCTTTTGATACCGAGACAACGAGCCTGGACTATATGCAGGCAGAACTGGTTGGCGTTTCATTTTCAGTTGAGCCCGGCACTGCTGCTTATGTGCCTGTAGCACACGATTATCCTGGGGCACCGCAGCAACTGTCAAGACAATGGGTTTTAGAAAAACTGAAGCCCTTACTAGAATCTCAAAGCACTTTAAAAGTTGGCCAACACCTAAAATACGATATGAACGTATTGGCTAATTACGGCATAGTGCTCAAAGGCGTGCTGAGCGACACCATGTTGGCATCTTATGTTTTTAATAGCGTCGCGGGTAAGCACGACATGGATAGCCTAGCAAAGCGTTTTTTAGATTTGGATACCACCCATTTTGAAGACATCGCGGGTAAAGGGGCAAAACAGCTAACGTTTAATCAGATCGAACTTGAACAAGCATCCCACTATGCTGCGGAAGACGCGGATATTACTTTGCGGTTGCACCAAAAGTTAGCCGCCGAACTCGTTGCCAAAGAAGGCTTGAAAAAAGTCCTCGGCGATATTGAAGTACCTTTGAGCCTGGTATTGGCAAAAATGGAACAGGAAGGCGTATTAATAGATAGCGATATCCTTGCAGACCTGAGCCACCAATTCGCTACGCGTATCCTTGAATTGGAAAAACAGGTGCACGAACTTGCCGGTACACAGTTTAACCTTGGTTCAACCAAACAATTACAGGAAGTGTTGTTTAACCAATTGCAGCTGCCGGTGATCAAAAAAACCCCAAAAGGGGCACCGTCGACGTCTGAAGAAGTGTTGGTGGAGCTGGCCCACGACTATGAAATCCCCAAATTAATCATGGAATACCGAGGCCTGGCAAAACTCAAAAATACCTATACCGACAAACTACCTCTGATGGTCAACCCAGGTACAGGCAGGGTACATACCAGCTACCACCAAGCCGTTGCTGTTACCGGTAGGTTGTCCTCCACCGACCCTAATTTACAAAATATCCCGATTAAGAATGAGGCAGGTAGGAGTATAAGGAAAGCATTTATCCCACCTGAAGGTTGCAAGATCCTCGCAGCCGATTATTCACAAATAGAATTGCGCATAATGGCGCACCTTTCCGGTGATAAAGGACTACTTAATGCGTTTGCCAACCAATTGGACATACACAAAGCAACCGCAGCAGAAGTATTTGATGTTGCTTTGGATGAGGTGACACAAGAGCAACGGCGCAAAGCAAAAGCGATTAATTTTGGCTTGATTTACGGTATGTCCGCCTTTGGCCTGGGACGGCAACTGGACATTCCTAGGAATGAAGCACAGCATTATATGGACCTTTATTTCCAGCGTTACCCTGGCGTGCTTACCTATATGGAAAAAACACGTGAACTTGCCAAAGAAAAAGGTTACGTGGAAACAGTTTGCGGCCGACGCTTATACCTACCCGATATTAACGCACGTAACGGCGCCCGCCGCAAAGCCGCAGAGCGTGCAGCAATAAATGCCCCGATGCAAGGTTCGGCGGCTGACATTATTAAGTTGGCCATGCTAGCAGTTGATAAATGGATCAGCGAAGAGACAGAAAATGATATAAAAATGATCATGCAAGTACACGATGAGCTTGTTTTTGAAATTAAAGAACAAAAATTGACTGAGTATTCAGCAAAGATAAAAACCATCATGGAACAGGCTTTGACCCTTAAGGTGCCTTTAGTAGTAGATCCTGGAGTAGGCAACGACTGGGGCGAGGCCCATTAAAAATTGTAATTTAGTTTCATTTTGGTTATTGACTTACATGAAAAGATAGCTAATATAGAGGGCGTAGGGTACAGAGGTAAGATGTTAAATCTTTCAGACCTTTGCTTTGACCCCGGTGGTTTCACCGGGGTTTTTTTATGTCTGAAATTCACTGATTGGGATAACACCGATTGCATAAAGTATCGGATAGCTAAGTAGAAATTACTTGTTTTGAAAATTTTTAAATTTTTTTTTGAAAAAAAATGAACTTCCGGAACAGTGCTTAGTCTACTGGTATGTAAGTTGTGTGTTTCTCTGTTTAGCCCCTCATCTAGAGGGGTTTTTCTTTTCTATAGTGCCGAAAGTGGCTGGCACAGCTAGGATTTGTTTATAAAACCCTGCCCTACCGTGCGTCAGTATCAGCCAAATAACCCTCGAACCATTTATCCAAGGTTCTTTGCAGTACATCTAACCCAGTTTTGTTCATGGAAGAAAATGCGGCAACAGTAACATCACCACAAAATGCCAATGCTGCTTCTTGTGCCATGAGTACTTGTGCCTTGCGCTTGCCGGCTTTTAGTTTGTCGGCTTTAGTCAACAAGGCCAACACGGGCAATTCACTGGCAACTGCCCAATGGATCAAATCTTGATCAAGGTCTTTAAAAGGATGGCGAATGTCCATCAGTACAACTAAACCCTTCAAACAATCGCGTTTTTGTAAATATTCAGCTAGCGCTTTTTGCCACCGGTTTTTCATCTCTTGTGGCACTTTCGCATAACCATAGCCGGGTAAGTCTACCAAGCGAACTTCTGGTGTAACTTCAAAAATATTGATCAACTGGGTCCTTCCAGGAGTCTTACTGGTTCTAGCTAAGTTTTTTTGTCTGGTAAGTGTATTTAAGGCGCTGGATTTACCTGCATTGGAACGTCCGGCAAAAGCAACCTCCGCACCGTCGTGCATCTTAATGTGCTTGAGGTCAGGGGCGCTGGTTAGAAATTTGGCACTGCTATAAATAGACATTTGGTTAATTTTGGCTCACTAATAGGTTTAAATACAAGTTTGGTTTAATTAACAGCAATTTAACAGGGTCAAAAACAGCGAATGTTTTTGTCAGATGTTTCACTGTAAGCTAAAGTGTGTAAAATTAGCGCTCAGATTTTAGCGCGACTCAGACCAGAACGAGTGATTATATGAAAAAGTGGGTATTGTTCCTTTTATTGGCATCCGGTATTCAACACGCTGCAAATGCTACAGGAGATCCTGAAGCTGGCAAGGCAAAAGCGGCAACTTGTGCAGCTTGTCACGGTAACGATGGCAATAGCATGATCCCGCTCAATCCAAGTTTAGCGGGGCAGCACGCTAAGTACCTTGAAAAGCAGCTACACGATTTTCGCATGGCGGCACAAACTGGAGGACAAGAAGGCAGGAATAATGCAGTAATGAATGGCATGGCAGCAGGATTGTCCGACCAAGATATAAAAGATTTAGCGGCTTTTTATGCGGGCCAAACAGCCAAGGAAGGAACTACACCTGAAGACGTGGTAGAGGCAGGTAGCAAACTCTATATGGGCGGTGATTCTGACCGGGGAATCACTGCTTGTATCGCTTGCCATGGCCCAAGGGGCAACGGTACCTCGCTTTCGAATTTCCCCGACATCAGTGGCCAACCTGCAGAATACATCGCATCCCAGTTAAAATTGTTCCGCTCTGGGGAAAGGGCGAATGACTTGAACGGTATGATGCGTGATATCGCGGTGAAAATGACTGACGAAGATATTGATATCTTGTCTAAATACCTTGGTGGCCTGCACTAGTTAGGCAAAACTGTTAAGAACCCTTTACACTTTTCGTGAACAGTTTGAAAAGGTTTTGTAAAATAGTTGTAAATAGTTTCAGTTGGTGTATTCTACCGCGCAACAAAACGGAAAGGGTATTACCCCAGGCAAGGACAGTCTGCTAAGAAATTGTGTTGCTCCAACTTCCCGGGGTCAGGAAAAATAAAAGTCGAGTCAGGAAGACCAAATAATAAAAACAAAAAATGATGGACGATCTGTTAAGGAACGACATGGGAACAGTGTCAAAAGATACTCTGCTGATGAAAGGTGATGCATAAGCATCACCGGTTTCTTTAACTTTCGAATCACATCATATATCATCCCCACTCCTTCACAACTCCGAAAATAGCAAAATGGCGAGAAGTAAGAAGTCCCGCAAGGTTGGTGTCATAGGTACGCCAAAATCCACGCAGGGCGCCAAGGCGCAAGACAGCCGCCAAAAGCAAAAAAAACGCAAAGGCAACCCGGCTGGCAGTAGGAACTCAGATAACATAGCTGTTGCCCGCGCAAAGGCGTCATCTGCAAAAGCAAACCCAAAGTTGGGCAGTACCAAACCGGTTGATTTGCACGCCAACGCCCAAACCACCCAAAAAAAGTTCGCCGACCCGCGCAAAGAATTGGAATCGATAGAAAACGACACACGGCTTTCAATGCTTTTGGACAAAGAAGACCAAGGCATAAAGCTGTCAAAAGCGGATCAAACCTATATACAAGAGAAACTTAGCCGCCATGCTTTACTTTGTGAACTTCTAGGTATTAAGAATGAGCCCCTAGAAGAGGAAGTAAACCAACTTGATGCAGAAAAGTATGGTTCTGACACAGGTGAAGACCAGACATTATTTGAACGCCTGGAACAGGGTCAGAAATACTTGTAATGGCCAATTTTATATCTAGCAACCTGGCTGTAATACTTTTATTTTCGTCAGCTTTGATACTAGGCTTAGGCATCTATGCGGGTTTTCTATTAAGTAAGTTAAAGCAACAGCAGAAACAGGCACAGCAAGCAGAAACAAATAGATTGGAGTACTTATTTGAAAGCATCGACACTATTTGTGCCGCAACCTTGCAGCAACAATGCAACCTGTCGGAAGCAAGTATAAGAATAGTTAATCTTCTTGCAATGTTGGATTTGAAAAAAGAAGACGACAATAAACAACGTTACCCTTCCGTTTATACCCTTTATGAAGCGGTAAAACATCACCCGATAGGCAAAGCGCGTAAGCAGACGGCTCGGCACGCCCTCCGCGACCTTGATGCCCAAAGGGAACAAAAAGAAGTAGAACTAGAATCTTTTATCCTAAAAGAGTTAGAAAAGATAAGGGAGCACATAAGTGCGTTAAGGGGAGCCTAATACCGATTCCATTAAGTATTTGCTCACCCAGCGCTGCCTCAGGGACTCAAGTTCAAGGCGCACGAATGAAGCAATACTGGCGGCTTTACTCCGGGCGTCCTGCCCTTCGCCTTCCAGGCCGGCTTCGCCGTTTAATTTCTTTCCAGAAGAAATTATCGAACTTCGTGCAACGAAGACAAAAGTTTCGGGAAAACTTTTGAATGGCTTTAGCCAGCCGCGCAGCGGTGAAATTCAGGGACGCATTTCATAAATTGTGTTCCTGAGGCGCGTCTTCGATGGGTTTGAAAAGGGTTTATACACCGTTAAATGTTCTCGATTTAGGCCCACTCGGCAACTGCGTCCTGCGTTGCCCTAATCTCCTACATCCCTGTAGGGATAGACCATTAAAGATTTACCTTGTCTACCAAAAGCCGTTGGAACGGCTTAGAACAGCTTTAGCTGGCCTGCGAAGCAGGTGAGCTACACGGACGTAGCGAATAAACCCTTTTCAATTCCCACTGGGTGAGCAAATACTTAATGGAATCGGTATAACAGCCTATTCTGTTAAAAACTTTCACTTCACCACCTTATGCATACCAATTCATCGCCCTTCTGTTGCATCTGCGCCGATTATTTCTTCAATCTAAAGTTAACTGCGGTATACTTGCGCCCATTTTCTTTCAAACGACCCGATTGACGCAATGCAACAATTTGATCTCACTACTTTTCAGGGCTTAATCCTGACGTTACAAAAGTTCTGGGCGGATCAAGGCTGTGTAATTATCCAGCCACTTGATATGGAAGTCGGCGCAGGCACTTTCCATCCCATGACTTTTTTAAGGGCAGTGGGCCCCGAGCCTATTAGCAGTGCCTATGTACAACCATGCCGTAGGCCTACAGACGGCCGGTACGGTGAAAACCCCAACCGGCTGCAGCACTATTACCAGTTCCAAGTAATGCTAAAACCCTCTCCAGACAATATTCAGGAGCTTTATCTTGAATCCCTTAAAGCGCTTGGTTTTGACCCCTTAGTTCACGATATCAGGTTTGTGGAAGACAATTGGGAGTCCCCTACCCTAGGCGCTTGGGGCTTGGGTTGGGAAGTTTGGTTAAACGGTATGGAAGTAACCCAATTTACCTATTTCCAACAGGTAGGTGGCCTTGAATGCAAGCCAGTAACCGGGGAAATAACCTATGGGCTTGAAAGGCTAGCCATGTATGTGCAAGGCGTTGACAGTATCTATGATTTAGTCTGGGCTGACGGCCCGTTCGGCCAAGTTACCTATGGCGATATATTCCTGCAGAATGAAATTGAGCAATCCGCTTATAACTTCGAGCACGCGCCGGTGGCGCAGTTGTTCAAAGATTTTGACTCTGCTGAAGCAACTAGCAAGGCCTTGATTGAAGCGAAATTACCACTACCTGCCTATGAACAGGTAATGAAGGCGTCGCACTTTTTTAACTTATTAGATGCCAGGCACGCTATTTCAGTTACGGAAAGGCAGCGCTTTATCCTCCGGGTTAGGGAGCTAGCCAAGGCCTGTGCCCAGGCCTATTACGACAACCGGGAATCACTAGGATTCCCTATGTGCAAAAAGGAAACGGCGCAATGAAACGAGCTAACTTATTAGTAGAGGTCGGTACAGAGGAATTACCACCAAAATCCTTAAAAGCGCTTTCCCAAAGTTTGCAACTGAACTTTGTAAAACAACTCGATACAGAAGGTTTCAGCTTTGGATCTGTGCAACCTTATGCCACCCCTCGGCGACTTGCCTTTGTGGTTAAAGATTTGCAAGAAAAACTAGAAGACAAGTCAATTCAGAAACGGGGGCCTTCGGTTGAAGTAGCGTTCGACCAAGAGGGGAATCCTACCAAAGCAGCTAAGGGTTGGGCTAAATCAAATGGTATTTCGGTTGAAGAAGCTGAAATACTGGAAACTACAAAGGGCAAGTGGCTCAATACAACAGTGCACCAAGAAGGTAAGAATATAGATTCTTTAATAGCGCCAATGCTCGAGAAAGCGCTAAAGGCACTTCCAATTCCCAAACTTATGCGCTGGGGTGACTCAGAAGCACAGTTTGTGCGTCCTGTGCACAGTGTGTGCATTCTTTTTGGTGATAGGCTATTGGATGCAACCTTGTTTGGTGTTAAATCTGGGAAAACCGTTTTAGGGCACCGCTTCCACGGCGAAAGAAAAATTTGTTTAGAGCATTGTGACGACTATGAAGGGCACTTGAAGGCGAACTACGTTATTGCAAATTTTGAAAAACGCCAGCAACTAATTCACAACGGCCTAGTAGAGAAAGCTAAGGCTCTAGATGCCGAATTAGTCACTGATGCAGAGCTGTTGGAAGAAGTGACATCTCTGGTTGAATGGCCTGTAATACTGCAAGCAACCTTCGATGCAAAGTTCTTACTCGTGCCGAAAGAAGCGTTGATATATACAATGAAAGACGACCAGCGTTACTTCCCGCTTTTAGATAAAGGAGGTGAACTGAAGCCATTGTTTTTGTTTGTGTCTAATATTGAAAGCACAAATTCGGATCTAGTGGTAAGTGGCAATGAGCGGGTGGTAAGGCCACGCCTCGCGGATGCTGAGTTTTTCTTTGAAACCGATAAAAAGATTGATTTTGAGACAAGAATAGAAAGTCTTAAATCTATAGTGTTCCAGAAAAAGCTAGGTAGCCTTTTTGATAAAGTAGAGAGGACGGTAAACCTTACAGCGTTGTTGAGTGAAAAATTATCAGCAAACAAACAAAACGCACTTAAGATAGCTCAGTTGTGCAAAGCTGATTTGGTGTCGAATATGGTTCTGGAATTCCCGGCCGTACAAGGCGTCATGGGTAAATACTATGCTCAATTAGCCGGCGAAAATGATACCGTTGCACTGGGCATCGAAGAACATTACAAACCGCGGTTTGCAAACGATACGCTACCAACTTCGCCAGAAGCAGCGGTCGTCGCAATTGCAGATAAAATTGATTTGATTGTAGGGATATTTGGCATCGGACAAATTCCCAAAGGCGATAAAGATCCCTTCGCGTTACGCCGTGCGGCAATTGGGGTTATTCGGATTTGTTTGGACAAGGAATTCGATTTACCCACGAATATCTTCGTTGAATATGCTCAACAGTTTTATGGCGATAAGATTGATAGTTCTCGTATAATTGAGCAAGTAACTGCTTTTTTCACTGCGAGGCTCAAAGTCTTCCTAGTAGACCAAGGTTATTCCCCTAACCTTGTGCAGGCAGTATTAAATTGCTGCCCCTATTCAATTCTTGAATCATCGCATCGAGTAAAGGAATTTAGTGCATTCGTTCAGGACAACCATGCTTCATTTGAACAACTAATAGCGTTGCACAAAAGGGTCGCCAATATCATAAGGAAATCTGATTCTATAAAAGACGCCGATTGTGACAAATCTTTGTTTGTAGAACAGCAAGAATCTGATTTGTTTAGTGCTTTTGGTTCCGCGAAATCTAAGGCAAGCACCCATGAAAAAGAAGGCGATTTCAGTCAGGCACTTGTTGAACTTACCGCTATAAGACCGTTTTTAGCAGACTTCTTCGATAATGTCATGGTGAACGTTGAAGACAAGCAAGTGCGCAACAATAGGATTTCACTGCTCAATGCGATAAATAAGTTATTGACTACTTACGTAGATTTCGACGCTTTATAAAGTAAGTAGGTATTAAATTAATAAAATGACTTTTAAAAATATTTTGTTATTTGTTGTACTCGTTGTCTTACTTCAGGGATGCGCCTCTTCTAAGCGGATAGCCAAGTCGCTTATCGAGGAAGAGCCAGACTATGAGTCATTGTATATACGCGGGAGCTTTAGTTGGTGGGAGGCTGATGAACAGTATAAAGTTAATTACGTTGGAGACAATAAGTATTCTGTACTAGTGGATCTTGTTGCTGATGGCCAGCCTTATGATTTCAAGTTTTCTGATGCAATTTGGTCGCCGGAACTAACTTGTGGCTATAGTGTCGCGGATTATGAAATAGTGACTGAAGGTGTGCTAGCAACCGCTAGCTGTGGTAAAGCTGCTTCTGTTGATAATTTTAAATTTACACCAGAAGTTTCCGGCCTTTATTTGTTTTCAATTACTTTTTCAACGTGGGCACCGCCAAAGGTGCTGGTAACCAAGGCAGATTAAGTTTTTAGGTGGTGTTTGTTAAGCGCGGGATTAAAGCTAAGAAAGTTAAAAGCGGATTGTGGTTTATACCCAATCCGCTTTTTATTTTTTAGATGTCTAGATTTGCGACTTTAAGGGCATTATCTTCTATGAACGCCCTTCTCGGTTCTACTTGGTCACCCATTAAGGTGGTAAACAACTGATCCGCTCCAATGGCGTCTTCGATTGAAACTTTAAGCATTCTGCGCGTATTCGGATCCATTGTGGTTTCCCAAAGTTGTTCTGGGTTCATTTCACCTAATCCTTTATAACGCTGGATATATTGACCACGTTTGGATTCACGCATCAACCAAGCTACTATTTCTGAAAACTCAGTTGAACTAAGCGTTTTTTCACCTCGTTGGATGTATGCATCATCTTCCAATAAGCCATCAAGTTTACTATTGAGGCCTTTTATTTTTTGATATTCGGTGGTTTTTATAAACTCAATATCTAGATAATAGTTGCTGATTAAACCATGCAATAGTTTTGAAATTTTAATTTTGCTAGCTTTATGCTCATTATCTTCAACGATTTCGAATGAGTAAGTTGCGCCACTGTTTTCTGTTTCGTTCAATCCTTCAATTAACTTATCTGAAAATTCAGATAGAAAACTTCCATTGTAAAATGACTGTTCATTAAGCGATTTTGAATAAATAAGCTCTCTTAAAATTGCTTTTGGAAACAGTCTATCCATTTTTTCGATGGTTTTGCTAACACTGGTGAATTCG
>CBDIHK010000007.1:0-33125 GCA_965279005.1 Alteromonadaceae bacterium
AGAAAATTACCTGTTTGCATATACCAGCAAAGGTGAGCGCATTGCCTTGGGCGCCAGCCAGGCTGGCATAGGAGATAACTTTTGGCAGGTTAAAGATCCAAACGGCAAATTGGTGGTGCAAGGGCTAGTGCAGGTGGCACGGGAAAAAGATGGCTTTTATTTGTATCACTGGCCAAGGCGCGAGGGAGGCGAGCCGTTGCCCAAATTAAGTTTCACGATTTGGTTACCAAATTTAGGCTGGATGGTGGGTACTGGTTTTTATATCGACGATATTGAGCGCGAAATAGCTGCCATTGAAGCCCAGACGGCCAGTACCATGCGCAACGCCTTGTGGGTATCACTACTCATTTCTATTCTGGTGACCAGCTTAATGGTGTTTTTGCTGCGTATTGCCGCTAAAAGGGTCATGCATCCACTGGAAGAAATGAACAACAACCTGTTGGAGATATCCAAAGGGCAGGGGGATTTGACCAAGCGTTTACCGGCTAAAACCAATGACGAGGTGGGGCAGCTCGCCGGCAGTTTTAACCAATTCGTGGAAAAAATACATTCAATTGTAGAACAAGTTTTGGCCTGTTCCTCGGAAGTCAGGTCATCTGCTGCCGCAATCGAACAGCGTAACAGCGAAGTGCACAAGCTTCTACGGCAACAGAACACGGAAACTGACATGGTTGCCTCAGCTATCCATGAAATGGCCGCATCTGCCAGTGAAATTGCCGGTAGTGCCGAACATGTTTCCAATAAAGCTGATGCCGCTGATGCCAAAAGCCAGCAGGCAAAAATTGAGGTTAAAGAGGCGATTGGCCAGGTACAGGCATTGGCACGGGAAGTGTCTACCGGAGCTAATGCAATTAATACCCTGGAGCAAAATGTGCAAGAAATCGCTTCGGTGCTTGATGTGATCCGGGGCATAGCCGAACAAACTAATTTACTGGCGCTAAATGCTGCCATTGAGGCAGCCCGGGCAGGTGAACAGGGGCGGGGTTTTGCGGTGGTCGCAGACGAAGTAAGGACGCTGGCCAGCCGCACGCAAGAAAGCACCAAAGAAATTCAACAGACCATCGAACGCTTGCAAGATGCTGCCAAACAGGCTGTCAACATTATGGGTAATAGCGAAGGTAACGCAAAGGTCGCCGTGTCGAGGGTAGATGCCGCAGGTGCCTCTTTACAATTGATTACAGCTGCCGTGGGTGACATTAGCGCCATGATTGCACAAATTGCTGCTGCGTCAGAGCAACAGCAACAAGTCAGTGATGATATCAACCAGCGGATAGCCAGCATCGCCGATTCTTCTACGGAAACGGAACGCTTGTCGGATTTAAGTGAAGCTGACAGCCACAAACTGGTTAGCCTGGCCGGGCAACTGCAGTCACAGGTGACGCAGTTTAGCGTTTAGTTTTCCTATATTTGCTATTACCGTTGCATTCCAATTCTATCGCATTGCCAGTCAGATAGCTGCCATAAACATTTCCAGTTACTGGATTAATCAATTTAATCGGCAATACTTCAGGTAAAGCATCTTTTCACCCTATTAGGTCTTTAGCCCGACTGATTGTAAATGACTGGAACCAGCGCAGAAAACACCATTGCCTGCCATGAATGTGGGCGCCTGCATTACCGTATGCCGATACCTTCCGGGGCAAAAGCCAACTGTACTGTTTGTGGCAACCTGTTGTATCGGCACGTGCCCAATTCAATTGACCGCACGCTAGCGCTCTATATCACTGCCCTGATGCTGTTACTTATTGCCAATAGCTTCCCGTTTCTTTCGTTGGAGTTGGGTGGCAGGCAGGTGGACAGTAGCCTTTTTTCTAGTGGTTGGGTTATGTATGAGCTCGGTATGGGGGAGCTGGGTGTGCTGATCTTTATAACCAGTACCCTTTTCCCACTCCTAGTGATTGGCAGTATGTTGTATTTGCTCTGTGCCGCGCGATTTGATGTATTGCCGCCAGGGGCTGGGGCTGTGTACCGGCTGGTCAAGCGCCTAATGCCATGGAGCCTAATAGGCGTGTTTTTATTGGGGACATTGATTTCTATTGTGAAACTGCAGGATCTTGCCAACGTGATCTTTGGCCCTGCCTTTGTTGCCTATGTTTTTTTGTTGATTGTCTCTACGTGGGCGCGCACCAGTTTTAACCCGGATCAGTTATGGTCACTCAGCCATGTCAAACCGCCTGTGCTTGATATCAAGCCTGGTTCTGATGATCTGCTATTGCACTGCCATACCTGTGGCATGTTGTGCCAGGAATCTGAAAACTGGCATCGCTGTCCGAGATGCACGGCGCCAATGCACCATCGCATCACAAATAGTGTGGAGAAAACCTGGGCGTTATTAGTTTCAGCGTGCATCTTGTTCTTACCGGCGAATATCTACCCAGTTATGACGGTGATCCAGTTTGGACGGGGGGAGCCTAGCACCATACTGGGTGGCGTCATGGCGTTGATTGAAATGGGGATGTGGGGGCTGGCGATGTTGGTGTTTGTGGCTAGTATCGTAGTGCCCTTGATGAAATTGGTGATCCTTGCCTACCTTTGTACCAGTGTGCAGTTAAAATCGGCCTGGCGTCCCCGGGACAGGACGTTGCTTTACCGTGTCACAGAGGTCGTAGGAGCCTGGTCCATGGTGGATATCTTTCTCGTTGGCCTGTTGTCTGCGCTGGTGAGCCTGGGCACACTTTCCACCATTCGCCCTGAAATCGGCGCTGTATTTTTTGCTGCCGTGGTTGTCATTACTATGTTTGCGGCGCAGAGCTTTGATCCTAGGCTGATTTGGGACAACGCAGGTAAAAAACAGGAATAAAAAACAGGATTATGGAAGTCAATAAACCGGAAGTCAGTAAAGTATCAGGTCCCTCGGTAGTTTGGATTATCCCGGTGATCACCCTGTTAGTAGGCGCTTGGTTGATCGTCAAAACCTTGTCTGAACAGGGGCCGCAAGCCACGCTGCGCTTTAACACGGCAGACAGTATTGAGGTCGGCAAAACCAAAGTAAAATATAAGAATGTCGATATCGGCGTGGTGGAGCAGGTGCGTTTTAGCGACGATTTTTCCCATGTTATCCTGCATATCCAATTTGACCAGGGAACAGGGCATTTTCTCAAACGCAAAACGCGTTTTTGGGTAGTTAAACCGCAGTTGTCGATGCGCGGCGCCACAGGGCTAGGTACGCTGATCTCCGGCGCCTACATCGAGATTGAGCCGGGGCCAGGGGCAAAACAAACGCATTTTGTCGGGCTTGAACGCCAACCTGTGGTCACAGCAGATGAACAAGGCAAAAAAATCGTACTTATTACCCAGCGTTTACGCTCCATTGATACCGGATCACCCATATATTACAAAGGACTCGAAGCCGGTGAGGTACTTGGCCATGAGTTGGCCAATGACAGGGAAAGTATTTTTGTATATGCATTTATCAAGGCGCCTTTTCACCAATTGATACGCGGCAATACGCGCTTTTGGAATGTAAGCGGTGTGGATGTGTCGGTCGGTGCCAATGGTGTCCAGGTGCAAACCGAATCGATCCGTTCGATTATCTACGGTGGTATCGCCTTTGAAACAGCGGCGACCCTTGAGCAGGCAACCACGGACATCAATGATCTGGTTTTCACACTCTACGATAGTTATGCCAGTATTTCCGATACCGAATACAGCAAGAAGATCAAATTCATCCTGTTTTTCAATTCTTCCGTAAGGGGGCTCAACCGCGGGGCGCCGGTGGAGTTCAAAGGTATCAAGGTCGGCTCTGTACTCGACGTCAGGTTGGAATTTGATCCCGAGCAGACATCCTTCCGCATCCCAGTACTGATTGAAATAGAACCACAGCGGATAATTTCACGGGACAGCGAAGTTGAAACATCCTACGCAACCCTAGACAAGTTGGTTGAACGTGGCTTGCGTGCCAGGTTACAAACAGGCAGTTTGATCACCAGCCAGTTGTTTGTCGAGCTAGATATGCATCCTGGCACAACCATAGTTAAGAGCCAGGAATCCTTGCCTTATCCAGAGCTCCCCACGTTGGACAGCACCAACTTTGCCGCAATTACACAATCAGCTGAAGCTTTACTCGGCAAGCTAAATGCCGTTGATATCGCTAGTATTTCTGCAGCCTTACTGGAAACTATAGGTTCGGCCAACAGTGCGCTAGTTACGACTAATCAGCTCATCTCTACACCCCAGATGAAGCTGGCGCTCGAGGATATGCAGGGGTCGTTGGGCTCACTGAAAAGTATTTTACACAAGGTGGATGGTTCCAATATTGAACAAGTATTACAGACTAGCCAGCAAGTACTGGAGCACCTTGAGTCAACGCTGGAAAAGACCGACCAACTGCTTGAACCCAATTCGCCCATGCAATACAACCTGATTAAACTTACCGATGAACTGGAGGAAATGGCGCGCTCTGTGCGTTCGTTGTTGGACACGCTGGAGCGTCATCCGCAGGCCCTAATATTCGGTAAAGAGCCATTCGGTAAAGAGCCATCTGGTAAAGAAGAGAACGAAGAGTAGTCCTATGCAAAACAAATCCCTCCATGTCCTTTTTTCTTTGCTGTTGCTGGTCTTAATGTCAGCCTGTGCCGGGGGCGGCGGCAAGGCAATACGTTATTACCTTATCGATCCCGTGGTACTTGACCGCCAGCCTGTGCCTGCCCAAGGTGCTCCTTCATTGAGTATAGAAGTGCTTGACCTACATATCCCGCAATACCTGGAGCGTTTTCAGATTGCGACACGCGCAGGCAAGGGCAGGTTAGTGTTTTCAGATTACCATCAATGGGGCGAAAACTTGCGCAAGAACCTATTGCGGACCTTGTCCAGAAACCTGTCCCAATTATTGGCAACCCATGATGTCGGTACGCCCTTGAACAGGTCAGCCTCCCGGCCAGATTATCGGGTACAGGTTTATATTGAGCAATTCGAGATGGACATCGACAACAGGGTGAAGCTGGTTGCACGCTGGCAATTGACCCGAAGCGGGAAACAGGAACCACTCGGTGTCTTTGCCCTCCAATTACAAGGGGAGCAAACCATCAAAGATGGTGATTATGATGGCATGGTTTGGGTTATGCACAAGCTGTATGGGCAGCTCAGTGAGGAAGTAGCCACAAGTATCCTTGCGCAGGAAGGTTGAAGCCAGCCTATGTTTACAGGCCATCGAAAAACTACAGTTTATCAGTTGGGGTTATGCCTATGGCTCGCTAGCCTGTTGCCCGTTGCCTTTGCAACAACAGATGCAGGCTTGACCGATGTAGGCGTGAGCGATGCGGGTGGCTCCGAGGCAATGCTAAGTGGTAAACAATTGATGCAAAGGGTCTATGAACGGCACCAGCAATTCCCTTATATCTATGAGGAACAGTCACTGGTGATGGAAGATAGCAATGGTGACCGTGACACACGCCGTGCCAAACGTTACACCCGCGTTGAGCCTGATGGTACCGTAAAATTCCTTCTGTTGTTTGAATACCCTGAAGAAATCAGGGGGGTCGCGGTATTGGCAGAGAGGCAGCCAGATGGGCAGTCGTCCCGCTATGTATATTTGCCAGCGTTAGGTGAAACTTTGACTGAAACTATTGGTGGTGCCGGAGATGCTAATTTCCTGGGTACCGATTTCTCAGTTGAAAACCTCACTGGAGAGGATCTGTCTCGATACCGTTATGTCAGGCGTGATGATAGGGAAATTGACAATGTTTCATTTTACCTGGTCGATGTCTTTGAAAAGGCTAGCGAAATAGATAAGCCGGTGCGACGGCATTTTATCCGCCAGGACAACCATTACATTACCTTGACCCACCACTACGACCGCTTGGGAAGGATATCCCGTGTGCAAAGCCAACATGACCTGCGGCCTGTAGCTGGGGAGATGTGGCGCGCCGACATGATCCTGATGGTTGACAAGAAAGAAGCGCACCAGTCCCTAATTAAAGTGTCCCGTCGTGTGTATTCCAGTGACTATGTCCCCGAAGAAGTCTTCACTGCTGCCTGGTTATTCGAGCAATACCCTTACATCGAACCAGAATTGGAAGAAGAGGAACAAGACTTACTGCTTATAGAGGAACCAGTACCGCTGATACAACCGGAGGCGGTAGAATGATCACATCCCTCTATATGCTGGGGTACAGGAAGCGCCGTCCTGTATTGTTGTTTTTATTGGTTGTGACGCTACTGGCACTGCTTGGTATGCCCCGCCTGCAAGTGGATACCAGCCTGGATAGCCTGATACCGTCAGATGATCCGACACGGCTGGTTTACCAGCGCATTATGGGCGAATTCGGTACCGACAATAAAACCATTATCTACGTTAGGGATACTGAACTTTGGACGCCAGAAAAGTTGGCGTACCTGGAACAACTGCACGATAGCCTGGAGGCAATACCCGGTGTCACTCGCGTGGAAAGCCTTTACTCGTTGCATACCGTCCAAGGACAAGAGGGGAAGATAGTGTCGAGGCCGGTGCTCAGGGAAGCGCCTCCGTCACAAGCTGAAGCGGACAGTGCCAGGCGAGCAGCCCTGGCCAACCCCTTATATCAGGGGCATTTTTTCTCGCTGGATGGCAACGTGACGGCCATGATCGTCTCGGTAACGGATGACGAAGGTGACAATCCGGATTTAAACCTTGAAGCAAACCGTGCCTTTGATTTGACATTGCAGGTGTACCGGCCGCAGTTTCAACAATTGCTCCAGGTGGGTTCACCACGCATTAACGCCGAGCTTAAGCAAAGCCTGTTCGAGGATTTTGTCCTGCTTGGCCCTTTGTCTGCCGTGATACTAGTGGTTTCGATCCTGTTATTCATGCGCAACTTACTGTCGGCGATAATCCCGATAATAACCTCGTTACTTACCATTATATGGACTTTCGGTATGCTGGCCTGGATGGGGATACCCATCAATATCTTGAGCGCCATGATCCCGTCGTTGATCATCGTCATTGGTTCCACCGAGGACACCCACATGATGGCAGCTTACTTGCGCGGCCTTGATGCTCAGAACCAAGCTACATTGCAAAATGGCAAGTCAGTGCGTGAACTGGCAGTAAAATACATGGCTAGACATATTGGTTTGCCCCTGATACTGACCGTAGTTACCACGACGCTGGGCTTCTCCAGCAACCTGTTCAGCAATATCGATCTGATTAAACACTTCTCCATCGCAGCTAGTGCCGCCATGCTGATTAACGGGATAATTACCATACTGTTAATGCCGTTGCTGCTCTCGCTGTTTGGCAAGACGCAAAACGATACTCCGGTCAAAAACGTCGAAACCAACAGTGTGCCTGATCGAATAATGCGCCTGTTCCGCTATCCCCAGTCACGTTACCCCATGTCTACCCTGTTGCTGACGGCAATCCTGTGTGCGTTTTTTATCTACCAGGCAACGCGCCTGTATGTCACTAACGATCCCTTGTCCTATTTCCCCGAAGACCGGCCGCTGGTGCAGGATACCCGTCAGATACACCAGGATCTCGCTGGCGTCAGGCTGTTTTTTATCACCCTTGAATCGAAACAAGTTAACGCTTTTTTACAGCCACAGCAGATAGCGAAGCTCGATGAAATCCAGGACTTCCTAGAGCGACAAGGGGTTTATGACCTCAGTATCTCGATTGCGGATCACTTAAAGTTTATTAACCAACAATTTCACGGTGGATCAGACGCTGGACAAACCTTGCCAAAGTCACGCAAGCTGGTGGCCCAATACCTGTTGTTTTTCCATCGCGGTGACCTGGATAGTTATGTCAGCCATGACTACGCCAGTGCCAATATTGTGGTAAGGCACAACATCAGCGATTCCCATACCCTGAACCAGTACATAGAGGAACTGGATGAAGTGCTGCGTGAGCTGACGGGTCCCGACATCAACTATCATATTGTTGGCGAAAATCTAATGGTCAACCAGGCGGCTGAAAGCCTGATGGTCGCACAAGTGAAAGCACTTTCGCTGTTGCTGCTACTCATTTTTATCATTATGTCGGTGATGTTTACCTCGTTGAAGGGGGGCTTCATTGCCCTGGTACCGGCAATCATTCCCATTGCCCTTATGTTTGGTTTAATGGGGTTATTGGATATCCCCCTGAGCCCCGGCACGGCAGTGGTTGCCGTTATCGCAATTGGTATTGCCGTTGATGGCACCATCCATTTACTTGCCCGTTACAACGAGCTTTGCCGCTACACCTCGGATTTCGTGGGTGCTGTGAACAAGGCAGTGCACGAAGAGGCGACCCCTTTGATTGTTTCCAGCATTGCCCTGGCTCTGGGTTTCGGCATTTTGCTGTTTTCCAATTTTACTATTATTGCCCAATTCGGTGCCCTTGCTGCCGCCACCATGTTGTTTTCTATCTTTGCCAACCTGCTGATCACGCCTATTATCATGACGCGCATACGCCTGGTTGGCCTATATCAAATCTATGCGATACCGGTGAACAGTGAAGTGCTCAAGGCAAGCCCGCTGTTCCAGAATATGAATGAATACCAGCGGCGCAAAGCCGTGCTTATTTCCGAATTCCACGAATTCAAAAAAGGCGATGTTTTGGTGCACCAGGGCTCGATAGGGCGTGACATGTACGTGCTATTGTCGGGCAAAGCAGTGGTTATGCGCGACAGTGAGGGGGAGCAGCGGAAACTGGCGCAGTTGCAACCAGGCGAAACTTTTGGCGAAATAGGCTACATCCGCGCTACTGAACGCACTGCCAATGTAGTTGCCACTGAAGATGTCACAGCATTGCGGTTTAACTACGAGCGCATGCAACAGGATCTCAAGTTCTTTCCCAACATTGTGGCCAAACTCAATTTCAACATCAGCCATATCCTAGGTGAACGCCTGGCCGAAATGGTGGAAAAATCACATCACTGATGTTGTCGCTGTTTTCCTTGCTAGGGGACTTCCTGAAGTTTTTGTCGCAATGGCCGTAGCGTTGTGGAGACTGTTGTGAAAAATGTTTATAAGCTCTGGCTTTGTCCAAATACTTAAAGGGATCGGTATAACTGCCACTGCCAACTAAGGGAATGGGCGTTTAGACAATGCCTGTAGTTGAATGCAATTTGAGCAAGGGCTGTGGTTTTAGATACATTGTTGTGGAATTGGATGCATAGTAAATAATCTACCAGAAACCGCGCAACTACCCGGTACTGCTTGGCTGTGGGGGTGGTAAAAAATGTCGCCTCAATTTTTTTTGAGCTTGGTCGATGACTGCAATTACCTTGAGCTAAGTCTATGAAAAATAACAATGAACTATGCCAGTGCCGTATTCCTTTACCTCAATGTTTGCCAAGTCAGTAGCAAGCTATCGCAGCATACCATCAGGGCCTACACCAAGGATCTATGCCTGTTTGAAGAATTACACGATGCTGAAAAGCTGGTCTGTGACTTTACCAAACAGGATTTGGAAAGGTTTGTCTTCCACCTGTCGTATCAAGGCCACAAACAAACCTCTATTAAACGCCGCCTCGCTTCGTTAAGGGCGTTTTTTAAATGGTTGGAAGTACAGGAAATCATCGAACTAAACCCCTTTAACAAGTTGGCACTCAAGCTAAAAACACCTTACCAACTGCCTAAAAACATCCCCCGTTCGGATCTTTCCAGGATGCTTAAGGTAGCGCGTTTACAGTTTGGCATCACTGACCGCTGCCAGTACCAGCAAATTTCCCACTCTTGCCAGCAGCCCAATGTCAGGCAATGGCAGTGTTTAAATGTTTTAGTTACGCTTGAAATACTAATCGCAACCGGAATTAGGGTAGGGGAACTAGTAGGGATACAACTAGAGCAGTTGGAATTACACGAAGCACGGATCCGGATAAAAGGCAAAGGCCAGCGAGAGCGCTATGTGTTTATTCCAGACGAAGATGGCCTTAACCTGCTCCAGCAGTACCTCATCATTAGGAACGCCAAATACCATTCCCATCCATTTTTAATAATTAATAGTCGAGGTAACCCTGCCTCCACCCAATACATACGCAAGCTAGTAAAAGAACTGGCCAAACAAGCCAACGTACAGCGCAATATCACGCCGCATATGTACCGCCACTCCGCCGCGTGTGAACTTCTCGAAGCAGGCACCGATATCCGCTATGTACAACGCCTGCTAGGCCACCACAGCATCTCCACTACCCAGTTGTACACTCATGTAAACGACAAAGTGCTTAAGGAGCAGATAGTTAACGCTAATGTGGTGGGGGGGATTTGATACTCGTTTTACAAGAGGTTCAACAATAGTAGTGATAACTACTAATTATGAATGCAAAAAGGCCTGCGACTTTTAAACATAAAAGAGTAGTAACTTGCGATGAAGCATCTTTAGCAAGGGGAGTTCCATTAAATCAAGAGCTTAAAAGCATATTGCTAAAAAGCAATGAAGCTATAATGGCTGTCCATCTGTGTGGAAATCATAGAGTAAATTCTAAAGAAATAAAACGAGTATTGAATTCAAAACACTTGCGCTTTTTAAATGGTAATGAATTAAAATATTTTGGTTTGAAACCAGGGTTAGTTAATCCTTGGAATATTGACTTTTGCACAAAAAATTTTGTCTGTAAGAGAATTTTTGAAAATGATTTCATGACTACCAATAACGGGTGTTTTACCGAAGGTATTATGCTATATCCAATTCAACTATTGGAGTTGAGAGGAGTAAATTTAGGGGTATATTCATGTCATTAGCAAAATACAAATGCGTTATATTGGTTGCTGATTGCGTAGAAAATCACAAAGGTGCCACATCTCAAGATGACACACTAGAAAAACCGGATATAAAGTACTTCGAGCAGATATATAAATCTCTTGAGAGCCTTAATCTCGAAGTTTTTCATATAAGTGATCCCGCTGAATTGTATGAAGTAACACGTAGTAATTGCATAATTCTGTCCATTTGGTCTGGTACAGGAAGCAAATTTCGTAAAGTAACTGTTCCTTCAATTTGTGAAGCATTGAGGATACCTTACATCGGTTCTGATCCCTATGCCTCATTAATTAGTCAAGACAAACATTTATCTAAAGAGCTAGCTATAAAATATGGAATACAATCTGCGAAAGGTTTCCTAATCAGCGAGGAGTACTTACCTATTGCTATTCCAGACTTAAAGGCTCCCCTTGTTGTTAAACCCAATTTCGAAGGAGGATCCATAGGAATAGATGAAAAATGTTTGGTTACTAATATAGATGAGGCCATTACCAAAGGTACTGAAATACTTTCAACTTTCGGAGGGGAAGTTCTTATAGAAGAGTATATACAAGGACGGGAAATTAGCTTTGTGCTAGCGGGAAACAAGGATGAAATAAAGTTTTTGGAAGCTGTTGAAATTTACTTTAAAGAAGATCCGGAACTCCTATCTAATACTATTTACAGCCTTGAAAAGAAAAAAGCTAAATCAATGAACTTGACAACCTGCCATAGATTAGTTACTGACGAAATCTCGGAAGAATTGATGGCCAATATTAAACGTTTTTTCTTTGGGATTCAAAAATGTGAAATAATTAGGATTGATGGGCGGCTTTCCAATGATGGCTTTAAATTAATTGAACTAACACCTGATGCTCACATAGGTGAAAACGCGACCTTTTACGCAGCATTTAGGCTCAAAGGCATAACCCATGCTGATATGTTGGATCTAATTCTCAACTTAAGTTAATTGCCCAATGTGACAAAAAACCATAATGTAGCCTATGACTTAACCTATAATCAGAACATTTGTTCCCTGAAATATTAAACCTTGCCTTCCAATAAGAGTTTTTTGGTAAGCTCAGTTCTAGAGCTTTCTGAGTGCAATTTGAGGCCTTATCGTAGTCATTCAATATCTCGCTGTAAATTACACTCAAATTAAAATAAACAGACTGATCAAGTGAATGATTTCTTTCGTGTGGGAAGTTACTTATCAAAGACATAATATAAGGTATATAATGCGCTATTTTGTCTTTTTGATTTAGCTCAGCGTAAACATTGATAAGATTGTAAGTTATAACGACTTTATCAAAATCAGAATATGCATGATTTCTCGCAATGACTAGAATTCTCTCAGCATTTTCATATTCTTTTTTATAAGACTCTATTACAGCTTCATTATTTAAAACCATACAATAGTCTACATTTCTATTAACTAATCTCTTGCGTGCAAGATTGATGTTTTCTTCTGCACTTGCAAGTTTTCCAAGTCTTCCATATTGCATAGACAGCGAAAGGTTTACCTTTCCAGCGTCGATATAATTACCAGTTTCTACGTAATAAGATAGGGCTTGTTCCAAGTTTCGAATACTTTCTTGAATGGGTAATACAATCTCAGAATTTCGTAAAAACTGCGCGTAGGCATTAGTGTCGCGGTAAAGATTGATTTTGCTGTTTACTTCAGTAAAAACATTGCGCATTTCCTCTAGATTATTTAAAGACCTAAAGCTCACAATTTGCAGTATCTTAAGCTTCAATATTTGATCTAAATTTTTAGCTATAGAGTCATTTGAAAGGGTCATTCTGCATAGTGATATACACTCACTATGCTTGTTCAACCTGTTTAAAAATGCACTTTCAAATATTAAGCTTTTTATATTGTTTTCATGATATTTTAAACAAATTTCGTAACCTAAAGAAAACATGTCTAGTTCATAGTAGACATTTAGAAGTTCATATAGTTTACTTCCTTTTAAAAGAAGGCCTTGGTCTATTATTAGATCTTTTGCCTTGGCTAAAAATATTCTTCCTGTAGAAGGTGATTTCTCAAGAAAATGGTCTAGTTTGTAATGTTTTAATAAAGAAAGTAATTTTGCTGACTTAATATACGCGTACTGATAAACCAATATTGTAAGGCAGTCAAATTTAGATATTAATGAAAATTCTCTTTCAGCTAGTTTTTGCTCAAAAAGGTTGGCAATCATATTGCTAATAACTAAACTTCTAGTTTGATAGTTTGGAATTTTTTTGAATGAATTAGCAAGTGAATCATGTGCCAATGATATTGTTTCTGTACTATTTATCTTAACTAATCCTCCACGTTTTATGAGGGTGTTAATCGCGAAGTCTGAATCTATAAACATGCCTTCGCTACAGGCAATAAGACCGAGCTCTTGAATCAGTGTCTTGTGAAGAGATACATTAGTTGAACTTAGAGTTAATAAAATAAATTGACTATCATTAGGCAACGAGTTAAATATTTCTACGTACGAATTGTCATATATTTTTTTAAGCTCGTTATTTTCATAATCGAATGACAGTTTTAAATCTGAATTTAATAGCATCTTAAAGTCTTCTAGTTTCTTTATGTTGCCATCTGTAAATTCATACGCTTCCAATAATGGTCGAAAAACCTCTTTATTTACATTCCAGAGCTCTAATAAATTAGCAATGCAACTTTTATCAAGCTTTCTTAGAGGTGTTTCTTTTAGTCTGTTTTTACAGGCTCTAAAAATTTTTCTTATATCGTCCAAATGAAATGCTTCATCGGATTTATCTCTGACTGTATATTCGAAGATAAAGTTAATTTTTTCATAATCGTAAGCGATGTCAGCCAAAAATTTCAGAGACGTTTCGTCGCAAACATGAATATTTTCTATGATGATAAGCGCTGATGTGTTGTCGTTTTCCAACACTTTGAAATTAAAGTCGATATAATCCCTTAATTCTATGATTTCAGAGTTAACTGTTGACGATATTAAGTTTGAAGAATCAAAGTTTCCGGTTTTTGTTATCCTCTGATAAATTTCACTAATCGGCCTAAGTATTCTTAAGCTTTTTAGGAGAGCACTGTTATAATTAGATCTTGTTCTTTTTCCAACGAGTTTTGTTTTATATGTTTCATATGATAAGAGATGGTTACAACTAAGCGACTTATTGTTAAGTGAGTTTGATATTTCTCGTACCAGAAAGCCCTCGGGCTTTTCTTCATTCTTAACGGCAGAACTTTCAACTCTAATTGTAATGTACTGTTCAGACAGCTCTGCACCTATATTATCTGTAAATATTGATTTTCCGAATCCACTCGGTGCATAAACTATGAGAATTACACCACTACTTCTATTTTTTATTAACCCTGTTACTAGAGTCTTCTCGCTTTCTCTATTGATAAGAATAGGTTCATGCATAATTTAAATAATTAGTAGTTATCAATTCTAGGTGACAATAGTGACCTAATGGTAGATACAAAATGCTAGGCTTGTCAAATTTGGTTTTAAAAAGTCCCAAAAATATTTTTTAGTTGATTGATATGTCAACCAACAATATCAAACAATTCTGTCTGGATTTTTACCAAATAGGGATCTAGGGGTTTGTGGGCTTGCCAGGTTTCCTGGAGGGGGACGGTGACGAGTTCGTGGTTGCTTTCGCCTACCATGACGTCGGTTTTGCCTTGCATGGCGCATTCTACGGCGTAGGCGCCGAGTTTGGTGGCTAGGATGCGGTCTTGGGTTACTGGGGAGCCGCCGCGCTGAACATGTCCTAGAATGACTGGTCGGCATTCGATGCCCATCTTTTCACTAAGGGTGTTGGCTAGGGCTGTGACACCACCGTCCCATAGGTTTTCGGCGACAACTATGATGTAGCTGGAACGGCCTTTGATGGAGCGGGTGGTTTTGATCCGGTGGATAATGTCCTCAATGGCTTCTTTGTTGTCTTTGTTGAGTTCGGGTAGCAATACTTGGTCAGCGCCAGAGCTAATGGCTGAACTCAGTCCGATAAATCCCGCGTGGCGTCCCATAACTTCGATTAAGAAAATTCGTTCAAATGCGTCGGCAGTGTCTTTGATCTTATCGATAGAATCTAATGCGGTTTCAATTGCGGTAAAATAGCCAATGGTAGCATCGGTGCCAGAGATATCGTTATCTATCGTGCCAGGTAACCCAATAATAGGTTTATCCCAGAATTGCCCAAGGTGGTGGGCACCACGGAATGAACCATCGCCACCAATAACTAGTAAGGCGTCAATACCTAATGCATCGAGGTTGGTGGCGCTTTTTAACCCGGCGTTTTCTGATTTGAATTCCATGCATCGGGCACTGCGCAAAATAGTGCCGCCAATCCTGATGATGTCGTTTACGCGTTCAGGGGTTAGAATTTTGTGTTCGCTATCCAATAGTCCGTAATAGCCATGCCGGAAGCCAACAGTTTCTATGCCAAAATGGTGCGCTGCGAGCACAATAGCGCGAATACAAGCATTCATTCCCGGCGCGTCGCCGCCTGAGGTTAGCACACCAATTCTTTTCATATCCTGACCAAACTTCCGAATGTTTAACTAGGTTGAAACTATATTGTGAATTGTAGGAAATTGACAACCGTTATTGCTGTAAAAATTGGTTAATGTAGAAATTTTTGAAAGCTTTTCGTTTTTTTTCTTCACTCCACCAAGTCGTCATCAAATCTGCATATTCTTGTGTGGGTTTTATTTCCTGCAGTATGCCATCAATTCGCCTTACTACTTTCTCGCCCCAGGCATTTCTAGGGCAGGCCACATTACCCTGTATGTATTGTGGCAGTCCCTGGAAAGGCAAAAGTACCAGCTCTTCGCCATTGCTGCTCTTGTAATCGTTGAAGTAGTTTAATTCAAAGGGATAGGCCATGGTGGCGTCAACGCGGCCTAGGGCAATCATTTCAAAGATGTGGGAAAGATCGTAGCTGGATAATTCCACCATGCGCTCAGTAGGCGGCATAGCCGCCAGGATGTTGTCTATTTGCTGGCCAAATGAACGACCCTTTATCCATGAAAAGGTCAATGTGGGATCGTTCAGGATATGGCTTAGGTCCACCGTCTCTGTACCTAGCCTTGCTGCGGTCGAACGGCGAACCACCAACCTGTTTGTGGGGTTAAACAATGCCGAGGTCGTAAAGTGGGCAAACTGCCTGCGTTGCTCTGTTGCGAAAAGGGAAGGGTGGCACACTTGTTTGCCTGCTTTGATATCTTGCAGCGCCCTAGCCAGGGTAGTTGATAAGTGCACATGCTCGTATTCTGGCATCCGGTCAGTGATCGCTGTTAGCATCAGCTGCACAAAACCCTGGCCTTTGTGTTCGCCAACTTTCATAACACCGGGTGGGCGGTGGTAGGTTTGCCAGTAAATGGTTTTACTATCTGCTTGCTCTTGTTCAGTTGCCAACATTGGCGAACTGAATAGAAACAGCGCTAGCGAAACCACATGCAGCACATGTCGTTTTAGGTAATTAGGCCACCATGTCACAGGAATGTCTTTTGCGTATTTGGCACCATACTAATTAATTTGACACAAATCCATACACTTTACTGGCTGAAACCTGGGTTAACTTGGTTATTTTGTAAACTTAGGCCGCTTTACTGCGTACAAGGTAGAAGTTTTTTTCCATTCTTTTCACAGATTAACGCACATAACAAAATTATGATTAAACAGCTGTTAACTAAAACCCGTATTGCCATAGT
The DNA here is from genome assembly GCA_965279005.1 of Alteromonadaceae bacterium. GTDB lineage: Bacteria > Pseudomonadota > Gammaproteobacteria > Enterobacterales > Alteromonadaceae > Planctobacterium. The sequence continues at coordinate 16,344 of CBDIHK010000007.1, forward strand.
TGCCATTTTGCTCCTGCTATCTGGCTGTAGCTCCCAGTTTGCCTATAACAACCTCGACTGGCTAGTGTACTGGTATATAGACGATTTTGTTGAGTTGGATAGGGGCCAGAAAAAAGAATTTGATGTTTACATCGAAGATTGGTTGCGTTGGCACCGGGGCGAAGAACTCAACAAGTATGTTGCGCATCTTCAGCGTATTCGCGCATATATTGACCAAGGCGAGGTATCAGCTGAAATTATTAAAACCGAACTTGAGTCAGGGCGCAGCCATTGGCTGAGGTTAAGGGAACAACTAACCCCCGGTTTAGTGGAGTTTGCACTGCGTTTAAACCAGGAGCAGGTGGATTCCTTATTTGACGAACTGGAAGATCAGAATCAAGAAAGGGAAGAAGACTTGGCGGAACGCAGCGAAGCTGAGCGCAAGGAAAAGTTAGAGGATAACCTCAATGACCGGATCCGCGATTACATAGGTAAACTGTCTTCTTCTCAGAAGCAAATTATTGCATCCTACGTCCCCCTGTTTCGTTCAAATACAGCAGACTGGCTGGACTACCGGCGCTTAATCCAAACAAAGGCAAAGGCACTTTTCCAGCAAGATCTTGAGCCAGAAGCGTTCCAACAGCAATTGCAGTCTTTAATGCTTAACCCTGAACAATATAGGACTCAGGTTTTTGTTGAAAATATGGAATATAACCGCGAAACTTACGCCGCTCTCATTTCTGAGTTAAGTGCCACCCTTAGTGCTAAACAAAAAGCCAGGTTGTTGCGGGAATTGGACGGTTTGATCGAGGATTTGCAAGAGCTTAGTGAAGATCAATAACACCATGAACAGGAACCTCGAATGCAAACTAAGCCGCTTGTGGGCTTCGTACTATCGCTCACTACAGCGATTATGTGGGGGGCATTGCCGCTTTTTATCCAGCTAACGCTAAGGGAACTAGATTCCTTTACCATTACTTTTTATCGTTTTCTGTTTGCTTTTTTGTTTGTTTTGGTCGTGGTAACGCTGCGCCAAGAACTGCCCAAACCCAGGCAGTTCACACGCGTCACAAGCATTGTTTTGATACTTGCAGGACTAGGTCTTACCGCTAATTATGTGGCTAATGTGGTTGGCTTAAAACTGATAGATGCCGAATCAGCCCAGGTCATCATACAACTAGCCCCGTTCCTGCTGATGCTCGGTGGCGTGGTCTTTTTCAAAGAATCCTTTGCCAAAATTCAGATCCTCGGCTCGGCCATACTCATAGTTGGCTTTGTACTCTTTTTTTACGACAGCTTGAAAGTATTGTTTTCTGGCATTGGCCAATACCGGACGGGCGTGTTAGTCATGCTATTTGCGGCTATCACATGGGTGGCTTACGCACTAGGGCAAAAATGGCTGTCGAACCATTTTACCAGTAAACAAATTACCTTGATGATTTACGGCTTAGGGGCATTAGTGTTGGTGCCAATGGGCAACTTACCAGCCATCAACCACATTAACCTGCTTACTGCGATGGCGCTGTTGTTTTGTTGTGTCAATACAGTCATTGCCTACGGAGCCTTCGCTAGCGCCCTAGAGGTGTGGCAGGCGTCTAAAGTCAGTGCGGTTATTGCGCTTGCGCCTATTTTCACCATCCTGTTCATGACCATCGCGGTGTCTTGGTTTCCGAATTACTTTATTTCTTCCGACCTAACCCAGCTCGCTTATTTAGGTGCATTTTTAGTTGTCATAGGCTCGATGGTTACGGCATTAGGCCGCGGCCAAAAGTAGTGATGCCTATCCCAGTTAATGGTTATTGCTTGCCAATAGGTTTTTCGTCACCTTTGCAAATGGTGTCAAAGTCATCCCGGTAGTAACGCAAGTTGACGCAGGCTTCTTCGTAACGCTTCCTGGCTGTTAGCGCTAGTTGCGGGTGGTTTTTGTCATTCATCTGCTTTTTCAGGGTTTGGCACATGCGCTCTTGGCGCTTCACTTCTACAATTTCTTCGCAAGGGTTATTGTTGATGGCGCAACCTTGCAGTGACAAAACTGAGAAAACACTTGATGCTAGTAAAATACGCTTGTTCATTTCAGATCCATAAATTGGGATAAATCGTCTTTTATTTCAGCAAACAACTCTGTTTGTTGTTCATCCAATGGCAATCCCTCAACTAGACGATAGGTTTTTTTGCTCTCTACCAACATGCCAAGCTCAGGTTTTTGCGATTGGTGTAATAATTGCCTCAAGCACTGTAACAGATTTAAGGCGACATCGGCATTCACTGGGGATAATTTTAAGGCGCTACCAAACTCCTCCAATGCTGCTTGGTATTTTCCAGCATTGAAGTGATCTTTGCCCGTTTGGTAGTGGCGGTTAAATTCGCTCATTTGATTGGTGGATACATGCTCCAAGTTGTCCAGGACAAATTGCATGTTTTTGTCGACGGGATAGTCACTGCCTTGCATTTGTTTAGCTAAGGCTTTGGCTTGCTCATATTCTCCTAAGTCCGTCATCACCTTTATTGAGTCTGGAGCATAGACCATTGGAAACACAGAGAACTTTTTTTGGATTTGTTGTTGGGAATCAGTGAGTAGCTTTTTGGCCTCAAGGGTTTTACCATCCAGCATGTTTACCCGGGCAGATACAATATCCTCATAGATGTCGTAATCAAATTCATCAGATTTTCGCTGTACCAGGTCATCATGCCTAAGTCGCTGCAGTGTTAATAGCGCTTCTTGTTGGTACTTGTTGCGCTTGCTTTTATCCTCGGCGTATTCAGCGGCGTCCAATATACTGCGCACGTAATTGCACATATGCGATAGATCCCGGTAAACCGAGCGCTTGCTTTGCTCAAAAAGTTCCTTACAGCATTGCTTCACAAATTCAAAATCATGGGAAAAGCGTCCAATGGTAGCGCCCATATACTGGCGTTCCATGGAGTAGGGCGATAAATCCAGTGAAAACCGGATCTCGCGCAAAGCATCTTCAACCCTATCCATGGCCAGGTAGCAGTTCGCCAAGATGTCGTGCCCTTCCAGTATGTGCAACCTAGAGGACAATATCTTTTTGGCCAGCTCTACCGACTCATCGTAATTGCCTAAAAAAAACTCTGTTTTTGCCATGGCCACCTGGGCCCAGGGAACTGGTTTATTTTCTAGGATCGCTTCCAACATATGTTTTGCGGCATCAAACTGTTCCTGTCGCCAATAGAGTTCGGTAAGCAATTGGGCAACTGTTTGACGGTATTTAGTGCCCCTGGTGATCAGATCCAGACAGGCATTAATCGCTTCTGGCAAGTCTTCTTGGTAAATCTCTTCAAAGATAGGTTTAAGCACTTGTTTTTTGTTGTGCGCCTTTAGCAAACGGTTACTCAACTGGGCCTGTGAGAAGGGCTTAATGATGTAGTCGTCGGGGCTGCGCTCGATACTGCCTAGTACAATTGGGCGATGGCTATCGCCACTGACCATGATAAAAACAGTATCGGGTTTGGCTAGTTTGCTTACTCGTATTTCTTCGAGCATTTGATAGCCGTTTTTCTTATTTGCCCCTAAATGTAGGTCAGCAATAATAAAATCGTATTTCTCCTTCCGGCAAGCATTTAGTGCTGCTTCAGCGCTGGGGGCGCTATTGACTTCCTTTACACCCAATCCGCTAATAATGCCTTTCAACATGATCAAAAAGGGCTTCTGGTCATCAACGATGAGCACGGTTTTACTGGAATAGTCTGCAGATTTCATTTAGTGCAACAGAGTACTAATACTTTTTAGTTAACTATTTAAAAATGAATGAGAATGTTTAGGAAAGCAAGCCACATTTACAAAAACAACGGGATTTAGGGCAGTTAGGCCGAATCTAAGTTAACTGATAGATATAATTAAAGTTTTTCTCAAAACTGACCGATAATTGGGGTAGCAAGGCAACTGGGATTAAGATGGCTGACCAACCTCTCCAAAACAACCTGGATATTCGCAAAGCAGAGTTCCGCTCTGATGTCGCTTCTGCTCTAAGGCAAGGAGGCCAACCTGACTTTGCTCTCTTGTTAGCGATGATGCAACAAGACATAACCCAGCGCTTGCAACTGCAAGAAGAGGAAGAAGAAAAAAAACCAGTCGGCTTGATCCCCATTGAGCAGTTCAATTTCTACCCCGAAGTCCCGTTATCCGCAGAAGCGCAGCACTATGATGCACAAAACGTATTTGCAAACGCTATCAGCCATAATGATCTGCACACAGCACATTTGTGGGCTTGCATGCATCCAACGCCACTATCTATCTACAATGACGTCAAACGTTTGCCGGATGAAGTTATTGCCAACTGTGATGTTCACACCCAGGTGAAACTAAAAACCGAAAAACAAGAAGTGGTGCCAGTAGAACCAGAAAAAATGTACGAACACATTACCCAGGTTAGAGAAATGGGTTTGGATGCTGCTTAGTCTGTTGGGCAGCAGTTACATTTGCATAGTTTAAAGCCCTAGCTTATGTGAGACGATGTTGCTTTTATATCCAAACAGGCTTATGAAACTGCAAGTCGTTGCAAACCTAATGTAAACGTCCGCCAATCCCACTTATGACGATTTAATCTTCCATGGTAACAGATCGGAGATGTCGTCTTCTGGCTTGCGCTTGGGGAGTTCCGTAAACAGCGTGTTGAGGTAATCGAACGGCACCAGGCCATTGGCCTTGGCGGTTTCTATGATGCTGTAGAGTGTGGCACTGGCCTGGGCGCCTTTGGCGGTGTTGCTGAACAACCAATTCTTCCTGCCAATAACGAAGGGCTTGATTGCCCGTTCGGCGCGGTTGTTGTCGATGTTGAGCCGGCCATCTTCGATGTAGCGGGCGAGTTTGTGCCACTGGTTCAGGGTGTAATTGATGGCATCGCCCATCTTGGACTTGGGTGGCACCTGTAGCGATGACTTTTCCAGCCAGGCTTTAAATTTGGTGAGCACTGGGATGGCCTTCTCTTGCCGGGTTCGGTGTTTTTCCCCAGGTGCCTTGTCCTTGATCCGCTTCTCAATGCCATAAAGCTGCTGTATCTGGTTGAGCGCCATGTCCGCCTTACCTGATTTCCCCTTAGGCTGGGATTGTTTGGCTTCCATGAACTTGCGCCTGGCATGCGCCATGCAGCCCACCAGTACCGCCATTGTCTGTTCATACCCCACGTAGCCGTCCACCTGGAGGTAGCCGCCGTAGCCATCCAGGAATACCACGGCACATTGCCCGGCGCGGGAGCGCTGGTAGTCGTAGAGCACGATATTGGGGATGGGGCTACCGGGCACAGGGGAATCGGTGCCTGTGCAATACAGCCACATGTAACAAGTGCTTTTGTCTTCATTGACCACTTTGAGCGTGGTCTCGTCTGCCTGGATAACCGCCTGCTGCAACAGGGTTTTCCGCAACTTTTCATAAAGTACCTGCAAGGATATGGCGCAGCGTATTACCCAGTCCGCCATGGTCTTGCGGCTTAGCCCAATGCCATATTGCTGGAACATGCTTTCCTGCCGGTAAAGCGGCAATCCGTATTGGTATTTGCTCGTAAAAACCTGGCTGAGCAAGCTTGGCGTGGCAATCCCCTTGGGAATGATGGCAGGCGGCACCGGCGCTTGTTTGACTTGGCCTTTTATACCTTCCTTATCACAGTGGCGGCAGGCATATTTGGGACGGATGGTTTCGATGACCTTCACCTGGGCGGGGATAAACTCTAGTTTTTCGGCCTTGTCTTCACCAATCCTATGCAGTTGCCCTTGGCAACAACCGCATACTTTATCTTCTTCGGCCAAATCCAGGACAACCGTTTCGCGGGGCAAGTTTGCAGGTAGCGGCTTGCGCTTGGGTTTGTTGCGGGTATGGCTGCCAACGTTTGCTTGCGCGGTTTCCTGCTCTGTGGCACCAGACTCAGCTTCATCAAACAGCTCGCCCTGGCCGGGGTGTGCCTCGCTGCTGGCGCCAAACGCCTTCTGTTGTGCCAGGCGGAATTGCTCTTCTAAAAAGGCAATTTTAGCGTCCCGTTGCGCCAACATGCGCTTGAGCAGCACGGGGTCGTCTGGCAGGTTTTGGATGTCATCAGTCATGCAGGTATTTTACTTTACCTAGAGACTAACCTGTTGTTTTTATTTAGATTATTTGGTGATCGTAAAACCGCTGTTATGATCCCAGGTTATAAGCCCGCCGAGCTGTAGCCCAACGGCTTGTGCGCGATGACGGATAGCCCGGACAACAGCCATTGCCACTGCTCGTTGCTGAGCGTGAGCACGTCCCCGGTTTCCTTGCCCGGCCACTTGAACCGCTCCTTTTCCAGGCGCTTGTACCAGAGGGCGAAGCCGGTCTTGTCCCAGTAGAGCACCTTGAGCTTGTTGCGGCCTTTATTGCAAAAGACGTACACCTGCCCGGTGAACACATCCCGCCCCATCCCCTGCTCAACAATGGCACTGAGGCCATTGATGGACTTGCGGAAATCCACTGGTTGCCTGTGCAGGTAAACCTGGCCGCATCGCCACTTAATCATGACAGCGATTTCATCAGGTCAGCAACCCACTGGCAATTGGTGCTGGTATTCAGCTGCAACCGGCACCGCCCAAACTGCAATGTCATAGCAGAGTCCGGTGCCACAGATTCAGGTCTCGCAGCAACACATGTAGATAACTGGTTATCCTGTGATTGCAGCTTTTTACGTTTTAGATAGAAATACGCTTCACTGAGCTGTTTTTGCTTACAGAACTGAGAAACGCTGAGACCGCTTTGTTTTTGTTCCTCGAACAGGGCAAGCCATTGAGATTTGGTTTTTCGTTGAGCCATGGAAAGTCACTGAGTTTATTCACATGGCTATACTTTATTGAAATGAGATTAAGGATGGCAGACGTCTTTCACCAGACGCTTACAACCTAATCATAATGCAGCTTCAATTGAATTTGCCGGTTAAAAAGTTAAAACAAGGAAGCGCAGGCCTCTGCGCTTCCTAATGCGGAGTGTTACAAAGGATTGTTGCTGTTATTCCAACATGAAGAGTCCGGCAGGCATATTTATCATAAGCCGATCCCGCTCTTGTTTTAAACTGCAGAATATGCGCATGGGATAGGACGGACCACCCGGTAACTTATTTGATTTCCAAATAACTTCATCGGAAAGAATATCGTGTGCCACAAGTCGGTATTGCCTTCGTGTGTCGTTTACGTCAGCTTCGTCTACCGCCAACTGATTGCTCGTTGAATAAATTATTCTTCCACTATTTGTCATTTTGCTTGAGCAATTATCTCCCTGGTTTATGGAGGTGCTTAGTAGGTCTATCGAGCTTTCCTGAACCTCCAAGCTGCCAGCATCTAAGTTGACCAAGGCTCGCTTTGCACCGTTTCTATTCGCAGCTAGCAGCGCGATGACTAGATTTTCATTGTATCTAAGCGCCGACATGATTGATAAATCGGGGCTGGAAAAGTCATCAGGCACACTAATTTGGTATTCCACCCTCATACCAGGTGCGTCGTTACTTAGGATGAGTAAATCACTGCCAAACCACAAAGCTGCTTTTTCTTGTCCTGCGACTTTGAAAATAGTCACGGCATTTATTTGCGTTTGTTCTTCCAAAGTTTCAATTTGATGTAACATTTCCAGCTGCGGTAAGGCCCATAGTTGAATAGAGTTGTACGTGGCAGTGACGAGGTATTCTTCGCCGTTTAACCTCAACACCTCCTTTATATGGCCGTTGCGTTGACCAGTATCTACAACATCAATTTCGTTTCCATTTAAATCAAAAGTGTATAAATGCATACGATTTGAAATTATCTTGTAATCGATCCCTAGAATATCGTTATCAGAAACTGTGAAATAATTGAATCTGATATACGAATTCCCAATTGCAGTGCCTGGCGTGGCGGTTGCATATTCAACTTGGTTATCTAGGGTGACCGTGCCGACGCCCCAGGCTACTCTGTGCTTAATGTCACCGTTAGCCTGCTGCGTTATCGTTGGCGAATTAGACAGTTTCAACCCTATGTTTGTACCTACAGGGAGCGTTGTCCCTGAGTCGTTAAATGTGAAGGTGATCAACTCCCTTTCGCCAGACCAATTGTTTAAAGCGTTGATATGACAAGAACTGATCAGTTGTGAGTTTTCATTTATCTCAATCGTACTATGCAGGGTACAAGTAGCAAACACGGCTGAGTCGGAGCTAGTTTTGTATAAACGTTCATCATCCAATGGCATTTGTCCTGAATTACTATACATGCCATCATCTCCCAAAGTAAATTGGGTAACTAAGGTGCCTGAGTCACTAGACAAATACAGTGTGTCGAAGTTAGATGAAGCAACTGCAGAAAGCCTGGATATAAGCGGCTCATTGTCCAGGAGAGTTTGGCGCAAAACTAAATCTCCATCTATAAAATCAAAGATTTTTAGTGAGTTTTGTAAGACGATGATTTCTTCTGCGCCATCCCCGTCTATATCAAACACTAAATTGGAAATTGATGACCCAGAATCATTCACGTCCGTCGATGTTATGTACTTAAACTGGTGGTCATAGAGTATATTACCAACCAGTATTTCATTATCGCCATCATTGTCGGCATCTAAGATATTAACGGTTCCCCTTGAATACTCCTCTGAGCTTGCCAAAACCTGCCCAGTTGCTATCTCAATGACATTTCTATTGGTGATTAACTCAAGGGCTCCGTCGTTGTCTAAGTCCGCAATTGTCGCGGATGCAAAGCGACCGGAGGCATTATTGGTAGGTACATCGATGAACTTGCTACCTGTTCCTTGAACCAAGTTAAATTGATAATAAATGCCATCATCTCCAGCCACGTAAACTGTTTTTAAGATTGGATCAAACGCTGCAAAATTAATATCAAACGCCTCAACTTCGCCGCGGAATGTGAATATTTCCTGCAGCGCACCGCTTGACACATCCCAACCCATTAACACTCCGTGATTGGTGGAGAGCATATCGGCTGTACCATCGCCATTGAAGTCGAACCAGCCAATGATGTATCCAACATAGCTAGGTACAAATAATGCGGGACCTGCACTAGAGGCTTTTACCACAAATTGACCTTTTTCAATTGTCTCACGGTCTTGGTTTGAAACGGAAACCCCATAATTCACAACGATGTCTTGGCCCATTTGAGGTATAAATGCTTCCCAAACTAGTTCATTGTTTTCATTCATGGACATGCCTGGTGGGCCAAAATGCATCACAGTGTCAAACGGACCGTCATCGTCAGGATTGGATGTTGTTACATTGATAGTAACCAATTCGCCAAGCTGTAATTCAGCGTGGCTTGCAGAAAGTGTGACGTTCGCTGGATTTTGCAGCACTCTAAAATTAAAGGTTTGTTGCGAAGTATCGACACCATCCGTGGCGCTCAGCTGTATTTGATAATCACCAGCAATGGATGCGCTAAAACTTAGCTGGTTTGTTTGGCTACCGTCCAGAATTGGGTTAGATCCTGCTGGAGACGTTAACACTTGCCATGAAAAGGCGATTAAATCAAAGTCTGAATCAGTAGTTGAATCCGCGTTGAAGGTGGTTGTTACATTTTTGTCGGCGGATGTAACAGGTTCAGTAAGCACAATTGTCGGACTTGTATTCTGCACCTGTTTATAGTTCTGGTTAGCAATAAAACCATATGGAATAGGTTGGCTTGCAGCAATCATTTCCTGACTTGGCGAAAATAGTTTTAGTTCAAGCCCGGTCTGTTCTACCGGAGTGACTCGAAGTGTATTTCGCCCGCGTATTTGAAGTGCCGGAACCGCTGTTTCACTAGATGCAATTTGATTGTGTAAGTCAAGGTTGGCTGATACATCCACATAACCAAGTGTTGAGACGAACAATCGTCCAGAAAAGCGATATAGTAAGTTGCTAATCTCATAGTTTTCTTCAACGAAAAAGTTATTAAGCCAATATGCAAGGCCACTGGTTTGGGATATCAATGTCCCTTCATAAGTTCCAGAAGTCGCGTTGCCATAACTCACGTTTATTGTCCCAGTAAACAAATAGTCTTCCGAGGTGAAACTATTGGAAATCGCTAAGTTGGAATATTCTAAGTTTCCTTCCCGTACATCCCCATTGCTGGTTATCTCGATAATTTCAAATGTCCCTTCGCCGTTAATCAAATAAGGTCCTGATTGGCAATTGGAATATGTAACTGCTGCTGAGTCATCTGAAGTTTGTATAATTGTTACGCTTCCAGATTCGCATTCACCGACGTAGGTTTGCTCATACTCTAATGTAAGTGCGTCAAAGCGTTGGAATCTTCGCTCATCGCTAAATGACAGCACATTAACAACATCACTCACCGTGGTGACATGGTAGGTCCATTCATGCGCTTGTATCATGTCAACGGACGCTCTTGTGGTGGAGCCGGTATAGTTTTCATCTGGTTGCACGACAGGGCTGGGATTATTGGCTGGGGGAGAGGAGCCGTCTCCACCGCCGCCGCCTCCACAAGCGGCCACTGTTAGAAGCATGCTAGCCGTTAGTATTAATTGTCTTATGTCCATGTTATCCGCTCCTTGACAAGTACCCTGGAATTTATTGCTTTAAGAAAGCTAAGTTGTGTGTAAAGCGTCACATATTACCATTAGACCGCCACATCACAAGAGCGGGAAGACAAGGGTACGGATCCGTATCCTTCAATAAAAGCAGCAATATATTGTTGGAATTGTCTAATGCGACAGTTTCTTACCTGAACTCATTGGTATAACTTCTATTTTTTAGTTTTGTCATAGTAAAGTAGGAGTATATTCCTTTATTGAAGTGTCCTGTTCGATACAGAGCTCAAATCTTTGAGGGATACAACTAGGCCTTGTTTTAGCCAAATGCAATGCAATCCATGCAGTACTTATTGGCACCAAAGGCAAACGCAAGGCACTACAAAAAGAAGCTAAAAAGCTGTCGGAGAACATACACGCTTATCAAGCAATCAACTGTTAAGGCAATTAAAGTGTTGAAGCTACGCCGGTGATACTGCTCTGGGATGAACAAAGTGAGTTACTAGTTAAACGCCGGGGCTACGTAGTAAGAGAAAAGCTGCTGAACGCAATTAATATTATGACTAATGATACCTGTTCGGGATGAGTTCATGTTAAGACACTTTAGCAACTTGTTTTTTGTAGGCTGAGGGTGTGCAAGACATGGTTTCTTTGAATGACTTGGAGAAGGTTACCCGGTTGCCAAATCCAGACTCCAGAGCGATGCGCTCAAGCGGCCAGTTTTTGCTTTTGTCTTCTATCAAAGCTACCGCATGCTGTACCCGGTAACCATTAATCAGTTTGTAAAAATTGGTGTTCATACACTGGGTAATGATTTGGGAAAGCGTATGGGAACGTATCCCAGTTGCTTTGGATAGGTCAGTAATAGTCAAGCTATTGCTGAGATATAGCTGCTGCTCTTTTAACTTGGTTTCTAATTCTTTTGCGAGGACAGCTAGGGTACTTCCTGGCAAGGAGGAATGCAGGTACTTGATCTTGTCATCTAGGTTTTCAGGATCCCGCAATGGCAATCCAACAACTGAATGGCTTTCAGCAAGTGCTTTTTCTTCTTGGTCAAAGACTAACTTGGGGCTTTGCAAGCCAATAAAGCCAAGTGCTAAAACAACAAAAGCAACAAACAACAACCAGACTTCACTAACTGCGTTTAACGTGCCTATGCCAAAATATTGCTTGCCGAGGAATAGGCCCACCCAAACCACTTCCAAGAGGAAAAATGCCACAACTGTCACTCGCATTTTAATTAATAGCAGGCGGCTGTCGTCTGCCCGGATGTTATCAACTTCCTTTTCCCATTGGCTGATCCGCTGCCAGCTAAACAATAGGTATATTGCTAAGTGGGTTTTAATTGCGAGCAACAGCACTACCCATTGGACTGCCAGTAAAGCGCCGTCTGGTGCGTTGAGTACATTGTCCCACATGGCAATTTTGCTATCTGCGTTACGAAACACCGAAGGCGAGTTATACAGCCAGATCAGTGCTGCAGGAATAAAGTGTAATAGCCATTTTAAGTTGAGGAATGGACGCTCACCGCTAACTTTGCAAACGTACAGGTAGTATAGCGGGCCGAAGCTCAATACCTCGCCCGGCAATAGATCCATACTGTGTGACACATAATGGTAAAAGCCAGAATATAAAGCGCCACCTTCAAACAGCTTGTATGCAATAAGAGCGGTTAACACTGCTAGCAACCTTGCAGGGCTGTTTGATGTGGTTTTTGACCATAATGAAACCGCAAGCATTACTGCGTGACTGAAGGCGATGAAATAGATTATGCCTAATACGCTATTGCCCATACCAACCCAAGTTTTCCACAACTTTGATTTCCAACACTTTTCATTCACTAATACCGATTCCATTAAGTATTTGCACACCCAGTGGGAATTGAAAAGGGTTTAGACAAGGCAAATGTTCAAAGGTCTAGTGGGTCTAAATCGAGAACATTTAACACAGTATAAACCCTTTTCAAACCCATCGAAGACGCAACTCAGGAACACAATTTCTGTGTTGCACGAAGCTCGAAAGACCACCAGTATTACTTCATTCGTGCGCCTTGAACTTGAGTCCCTGAGGCAGCGCTGGGTGCGCAAATACTTAATGGAATCGGTATAAAACTAGCATCGGCAGAAAAGAAGTTTGTAAACCTCAAGCCAAATTATCAATTTAACGGGCTTTTCAGGGTATAACTTTGCAAAGAAATTAGTGAACGAGGTTCAAATGTTGAGATTATCGGTGCAAGGGTTGGCTGAAAGGTTGCTCGTAACTAAGGGGGGCGGCGTGATCCTTTTGCTTGTCAAGCGCGGCGTTTCTAATGGAATGAAGAAACGAGTGTTTTTTATATCCTTGTTGCTTATGCCGACCTTGGTATTCCCTAATACAAACGAACCTACGCATAAGGAGAGTGTCCCAATCCGGTATGGCTGGGATACCTTTTATAGTGGTAGCGATAAAGTCTATCTTGACGTCAGTGCCGCAACGCCATTTTTTGCGCAAGGCAGCGTTATATTTAATACCACTATGCCAAATGATGGTTCCGTTCACTATTTTACTGACAACCGGGGCTTTGAGTGGGGGCCAACCGGTATCTACCAGCGCCGTAATGGTGAAACTGCACAGCTTGTAACATTACAAAATGCCAAGATCCCAGCGGATGTGCATATTTCAACCGATGGTAAAATTCTTTATTTCACTGATTATGGTGACAACCCGAGCCGGGTTTATACAACGGTGCTTCAAAGTGGGCAGTGGCAAACGCCAATTGTGGAAACCCGTTTACCTGCGGGCAGTGGCTATTTGACGTCAACTGACCAGGGCACCATCTACTTCGTCAATGCTGGTGATATTTTCCGTTTGCAAGGCGGTGAAATTGATAAACTTCCCGGGGCTATAAACACAGCGGTAGGGGAACACGACCCATTCATCGCCCAAGATGAGTCTTTCTTAATATTTGTGCGCCAGGATGCAGATGGCGATAGTAATATGTACCTCAGCGTTAAAAGTGGAGAAGGTTGGACAACTGCTGAAAAACTACCTTCGCCTTTTAACGACACAAAAGTAGATGGCAGCCCCTATGTAACACCAGATAAACGTTATTTGTTTTGGAGCTCCAACCGCGGGGGCGACATCCTCAAAACTTGGCAAGCGCCAATACTCGCCTATTTTCAGGCAAAGGGTATTGTGACCAAATGAGCAAAAAACTGACGCCTCCACTACAGCTCTGGGTGCCAATTTTAGCGCTACTTTGTCTATTTCCATTGCATGCAGAAAATGGCTTGGATAGAGGCTTTGATGAGCAATTGCAAAGGTTAGACGCCACTGTCGCCAAGGTTCCATTTTTACAGCCACAGTTAGATTTTGCAGTCTGGTTGGCTCAGGGCAAAGCCGCTGCACAGGTGAGCAAAAGTAAAGTCATTGCTTGGCAATCAGAATTGGAAAAACTGGTTCCAACCAGTATTTGCCAGCGGATCAGGCAACGCAACCTGCAGCTACATTTAAATCTGATGAAAACGCGCACTGGGTTATTTGAGCAGCTACCGGCCGATAGCCATTACAAGGGCTCTTTTGCCATCCTGCCGCAAGGCAAACAATGGTATAGGCATTGGCTGAATTCATGGCTGATGTTAACTGCTGACGGTATAGTGAGCGATAATGATATTGTTAGGCTTAAACAAATAGCGAAAGAGGAATTGGCAAATGTCCATCCTCATTATTTGCAGGGTCAAGTTGACGCGGATAAACAAGATAAAGCGGTTTTCTTTAAGTCCCAGCAAAGCGAGATTGAAGACGCATTGTGGAAAAGGCAAAGTAAGGTAAACCAGCAGCTTGATAAAGTACTGGGGTTGCTGCCGGAAATTCCTGGCTTAAACATAAAGGAATCGTCGCTACCTGCAAGTTTTCCAGCGCCGGGGAGCTATGAACCAGGAAACCAGACGTTTTATTACCACTTTACCGACCAACAGCTCTTGGCGGAAAGCTTGGATTGGCTGTATTTGCACGAAGCCATTCCAGGGCATCACCTACAGGGCCATATAGCCCGAACTAACCCTACGTGTCCTTCAAGTGGTTCCAATGCTGCGCCCATTGTAACGGTTGAGGGCTGGGCAGCTTACGTCGAAACATTGGGAAACCAGTTAGGTTTGTATCGTGATCCTGCAAGCCTAAACTATGCACTTGAGTGGCGGATATTAAGGGCGCTACGCGTACTGATGGACATCGGGTTGCACGATGAGTCTTGGAGCGACCAACAAGCGTTGGCATTGTGGCAGCAATACCTGCCAATGCGGATGGACATCGCTAGGCGCGAACTTGCCAGGATCAAGCGTTGGCCTGCGCAAGCCATTACCTATGTTTATGGAAAATACCGGATTGAACAGGCGTTCGAAAACTTGCAGATCCTTTTCCCCAAATTGGAAAAACGTACCTTGAGAAAACAAATACTAAAACTCACCAACCATCCACCCCACGCATTGGAATTATTACCGGCAATCATTAATGCAAAGGAGATAGAATATGTTGTACCGGACGCTTAGGTGCTTAGTGATAATAATCTTTTTTTCACTGCCAGGGGTGAATGCAGGTGAAGGCAGCTTTGAGTTGCCCAGGGCATCGCTATTGGGGTTGGCTCCTGTATCTACTGAAGCAGGGCAGGCTGTTGCCGTGCAGTACACTCTACCCGGCGGTACGGCAAGCCGGATTGGTATGCAACAAGGCGATAAATTAGTTTCGTTAAATGGCCACACAATAGGTGATTTTGGGCAACTGTTAACGGTAGTCCAGGCTGTTGCCGTTGGTACTAAGGTTCAGGCAGTTGTTGAGCGCGAAAGTGAGTTAATTGAACTCACTGGTATCATGCAGCCAAGGCCATATGAACAAAGCGCCAATGCTGAAGTCGTTTATGGCACAGTATCCCACAAGCAGGATCTACTGCGGTCTATTACCTATTTCCCCAAATCTTTGGAGCAAAGCAAACTAGCCCCTGCAATCTATTTCATCCAGGGCTATACCTGCGGCTCCATTGACTATGGCATGTCCCCTGAGGTCACTACACTTAAGTTAATAGAACAATTTGTTGATGCAGGATATGTAGTGTTTCGGAGCGAAAAACCAGGGGTAGGGGATAGCCGATCAGGGAAACCTTGCCAGGCCATTAATTTTTCCGAAGAATCGGATGCGTTTTTAAGCGGGCTCAAGGCTCTCAAGCAAATGGACAAGGTGGATCAAAACCAGGTCTATCTTTGGGGGCATTCGCTAGGGGTGCTGCATTCTGCGGTGCTAGCGAATAAGGAGCCTGTTGCTGGTGTTATAGGGTATGGTGGTGTCTACAAGGGTTGGCATGACTACATGTTGGATATCTACCGCGTACAAGCCGTGAAACACTTCGGCACCAGCCAAAAGCAAGCTAATGCAAATGCGGAAATAATGGCACCCTTCCTGGACAAGTTGCTAAATACCGATACCCCGTGGCATGAAATCTTACAACAGCAATCGACAAAGCGGGCTTTTGATGCGGGGCTATTAGCCATCGATGGTGAGCAATATATCGATCGCCACTATAGTTTTTTCAGGGATATCAACCAGGTTGGTTTTCAGCGATTGTGGCGCGATTTACGAGCTCCTGTGTTAATGATACACGGTAGCCTTGACATCCAGGCGATAAGTTCAGGCTGGACAATGGACATTGTTGCTGCCAACCGAGATAGCCGGAGTAAGGGGTTGGTCATCGAAGGGGCAGAGCATGCCTTCATGCGCTACGAAAACCAGCAACAATATAGGGCGGCACGCAATAGCCGTGAGTTCAACCCAGCCCAGCCTGGAGAGCGTTTCGATTACAGGATCGGGCAAGTAACGCTAGATTGGCTGGAAAGTTTGAAAAAAGTGTCTGGGAATAACCAATATTCCGGCATCAATAACATTACATTTGACCAAGATGAGTACAGCAAGAATTTTGTTGGCAATGGGTTCCTAATTGCACACCAAGATAAAACCTATGCTGTGACCGTAAAGCACACCCTTTTGGAGGCACGGGTTCCCGGCATGGACAGTGTTGTGGTCGCCCAGCATATAGCGGATTGGCGTATTCATCCAAACCAAGAACCAGGCCAATTTGTGCGCCTTGGCAAGCTGCTCAATGCCGCCCCAGAAGAGCCCTTGAACATGGATGTCTTGCAAAGAGACTGGTTGCTGTTTGAAGTATTGGAAAACAAATCAAACCTGGCGGTACTCGAGCTCAGGGGATCGCCCCCTGCACCAGGAGAAACATTGACAGCATATGGCTGTAGCTACTCAAAACAATCTGAATGTAAACAAGATGCCTACAGTGGCAACTACATTGCTATGGAAGG
>CBDIHK010000008.1:0-38337 GCA_965279005.1 Alteromonadaceae bacterium
CAAAAAACATTCCTCCGGGCAAAAACGCGAGCAAGGTTTCATTGAATGTCGCAGCTATTTCACCTACTGATATGCCTTTCTCCGCCATGGTTTGGAATGCCCTGGTGATGGGAATTGCACCAATTGCAGAGGCCAGCCCATGGCCGGTAAAATCCCCTAGAAGTATGTAAAACCCAGCATTAGGGCTCCTTTCTATCAGCAGCACGTCACCGTTAAAATTGCTGGCTGGGGCGAGATGGTGATCCACGAATTTAGTTAAGCGTCGGTTGAGCGTCAATACATTGGAAAAAATGCGCTCGACAATGGCATGTTCCCGCTCAATGTGCTGCTGATGGAACAGCAATTGGGTGTTTTGCTCTTTTGCCCGCTTGCTCAACAACCTAGTGCGCGCATGCGCCTTTAGCTTTGCTGCCAAAATTACCTTGTTAAAGGGTTTGGCGACAAAGTCATCACCGCCTACTGACAAGCATTTTGCCAAACTTTCTTCATCGTCGAGCGCGGTTATGAAGATGATGGGAAGGTAGGTATCCTTCTGCATCTTCTTGAGCCGGGGCGCGACATCGTGCCCAGAAAGCCCTGGCATTACCACATCCAGCAGCACAATATCAGGGGTGATCTCCTCCGCAAGTTTTAGGGCTTGTTCCCCTGACTCCGCTTCATAGCACTCCTTGAGCCCATTTTCCTCCAGCATATGGATTAACAGAAAACGGTTCAACGGCTCATCATCGACAACTAGTATGCGCATATAACTTGCCCAGTTGGTGGTTAGAAATTGCGGTTATTGGATTGTGAACTTCTTGTCAAACCGGGAAATCTGCAAAATTTTTGCTACCGGTGGACGGCTGTTAATGATGACAAATTCAGATACTTGCCCCTGTAGGTTCTTCTGCATGTTCAACAACATGCCCAAGGCAGAACTGTCCATGTATTCGGTGTTGGCCAAATCAATTACGATTTTTTCTACGCCATCCACTCCTTCTGAATAGGATTCGCGGAAGTCTTGCACTTTACCAAAATCAAACTTTTCATCCAAAATAATGGTCAAGGTTTTGCCATCGGCAGACAATTCTTTTTCAAGACTCATTGAGTAGCTCCATTGAAATTAAACTTTAGTCGAATAGATACGATTGTGTCGTTCAAAGCATACAAAACTGTGCAAATTTGGCTTAGAATCACAGCTAAGTAATGGCTTGGTTCTAGTATGGCAAATAATCCTCTGGTGTACAGCACCGACTTTGGTCGAATAAAACAAGAAAAAAACAAAGCAAAAACACCATCAGGTGATGGTGTTGTGCGGATCCGACGTGAAACAAAAGGGCGTAAAGGCAAAGGTGTCACCACCATATCCGGCATTTTACTGGATGACGCAGGGCTTAAAAAAATCGCAAAAACCTTGAAAGGACAATGCGGGACAGGCGGTTCTGTAAAGGACGGTGTCATTGAAATCCAAGGCGACCACAGGGAAAAAATTAAAGCCTGGTTAGAGAAAGACGGCTATACCGTTAAATTTGCTGGCGGCTAACCCAGCTGAAAAAATATAGATGGGTTTAAAACCCAAGCAAAACCATAGAGTTAGGTATGCATAATATTACCCTATCAGAACTAAATATTTTATTGTTGGAACCCTCCGACACCCAACGCAAAATCATCACGACACTGTTGCTGAAGGAGGATGTAGCAGAAATTGACGCAGTCTCCTCAGTTGCAGAAGCTAAAACCGCTTTGAAGGCACATGGCGCAGATTTAGTGGTATGCGCCATGTATTTTGCCGATGGCACGGCACTGGATCTGCTCAACTTTATGAAGGAATCGAGTGAGTATAACTCGATCCCATTTATGCTGGTATCCAGTGAAACCAAAGTCAGTAAACTAGAAGAGTTCAAACAAGCTGGCATCGCTGCTATTTTGCCCAAGCCCTTTAAACCCGAGCATTTGAACCGGGCATTGAAGGCCTCACTGGACCTTATCAACGAAGACGAGCTAGACCTTGAGCTGTTCGATGTTGAGGAGGTACGGGTATTGTTGGTGGATGACAGCCGCCTTGCCCGCAACCACATACGCCGTGTATTGGAAAACATGGGGCTAAGAAAAATCGACGAAGCCGAGAATGGTGCCATGGCACTATGCCAGGTTAAAGACAATGAGTATGACCTAGTAGTGACTGACTACAATATGCCGGAAATGGATGGACGGGAACTCTCTGAGTTTATCCGCTTCAATCCGGCTACCGCCCATATTCCAATTATTATGGTAACGTCTGAAAACACCAAAAGCGCCCATATGGCCAATATTCAGCAAACCGGCGTCAATGCCCTTTGCGACAAGCCATTTGAACCTGAAATGGTGCGTAAGATGCTGGCTAGCTTGTTGAGTGACTAAACAATTTGCTGCAGCTGGCGTCTGCTGGCTGCAGACACGACACATTGTGCAGCTTATAGGTATCAACAAGAACCGCTTGATCCTACCGATAGAAGTCAATAATCAGTTCAAAAAGGGCAAATTGATGCTGACGGGTCACCGCTCCGCCATTGCTCAAGATAGTCACTTCCAAATCCCGTTGTAAATCGACAAAGAGTATGCCTTGGAAACCATCCCAACTGCCGGTATGGCTGAATGTCAACACGTTGCCGTCAGCGTCACACTGCAACTCCCAACCATATCCATAGTGGCTCCCTCCAGGGAACTGTGTATGGCAAGTTAGCATTAACTTTATCGTATCTTGGTTTAGGTAATCGCCGGCCCTAAAAGTAGAGATAAAGGCATCAATATCTTGCACCGAACTTACCTGGCTACTAGAACCGTTAGTAAGCGAGGTAAATCCAAAAATTTCAGCGCTCTGCGCATAGTTAAGCGCTTCGGTTGTCGAAACTGGGAATTGCCCATCAATAACGTAGCTACCCGACATGTTTGCTGGAATAAACACTTCAGTCGCCATATAGTCGGCAAAATTAATGCCAGTAACCCGCTCCACTACCATTGCCAGCAGCACATATCCCGTATTGCTATACTGCGTCTGGCTGCCCGGGGCAAATTCAAGCGGCCTTCCGTTTAAAAAGCGGGCGACCACATCTGGGTTACGCCAACCATCGAGCTGTTGCAGATCGTTGTTATCGTTAACGAAATCTAAGATCCCTGAAGTGTGGGTTAACAGTTGGTGCAAGGTCACGTCTTGATAGGTATCTGAAAGCTCAGGAAGCCAATTAATTACATGCTCATGTACACTTATGGCTCCGCTTTGTACAAGTTGCATTATTGCCAAGGCGGTAAATGGCTTGCTTATTGATGCCAGTCGAAAACCAGTAGCAGGTACAATTGCTTGGGCCGGAACTGTCCTTGCCACCCCCCTTGCCCCTGAATATATAAAATTACCGTCCTTGCGCACCAAAAGTGACACTCCAGGTGATTGTGGGTCAACCTGTGACGATAAATATTGTTCAATTGAGTCTGGAAGACTAGCAATAGCATCTGTTGGCTCAGCATCATTGCTATTTTGGGCACCAGAAGACCCGCCGCCGCAAGCTGTTAGCAAAAGCAAGCCAATAATCAAAAATGTAGTTCTGGCCATGGGTAATCTACAGTGTTGATGCCCATTAAAAAGCTTAGCAAAGGCCGGGATGTAAAAGCTTGCAATTGGCGTGATTGATCTTACAAAATGCCCCGTTTGTCGTTTAGTACATTTAGACACTGTGGGCTGCCCGCTAGTGTCCGCGGGCAAACAGCAACCTTGGTACCCTAGCTGCCTTGCGGATCAGGCTTCGCACCGGTGCTTCGGCTCTTTGCAGGGTCAGGTTTAGCGCCAGTACTTTTACCTGTCAAAGGGTCGGGTTTAGCTCCTGTTGAAAATGTTCCTAACCAACCCAAGTTGATTTCAATAGCATTAACTGGTGTAACAGCAGTACCGGCAATTAGGCCAACGACGAATAATGCTTTAACTGAATTTTTCATAATAACTCCCAATGAATAATATAGGTTACGGGTAAAGATTAACCCGAGCTCATTATGGGGAAGTTATTATGCGTAGTCTATGCGTGCACGAATCGTGCTGATCGGTGATAACGTGTGAAGGCAGACATTAGGACTGCGCACTCAATTAAGTTAATGATCAGCTTTAGTTCTTCATAATTGTTGTAGATGACGAGTGAATTGATTGACCATTCTTCTGGCAGGCCAATATCGTAAAGATGACGCAATAAGTGTTCTAGCATAGCTAACAACACTATCAAAGCGTACCCTAAATAGACAAGCATAAGGCTAAAATCGGCGTTTGTGCCATAAACTTCATCGGGATTGGGGTTTCGCGATATCGCGAAATATAAACGCCACCGAAAGTGAATAGCCAAAATGACACCTATATTCATTAACAGCTGGAAACCGTAATGCAAATAGGCATGTGAACTTAAGTCAACGTTGATAAAAAAGACGGTCTCGAAAGCTCTGAAACTCAATACAATCAAAACCCAAGACATAATGTTGACGTGCCTTAGGTTCATCAGCAGTGCTACAGCACAAGCTATCAAAAACATAGCTGAAGTGTGCTGGAAGTTTTCTTTCAAACTCCAGGCAATTATCGAAAAAAGACCAAATAAAACAAGCTTTAACACTTACAACCGATTCGAGTTAACCGTTGCCCCTACCAAGGTACACACCGTAGCTTGCTAATTTGTTTTTTACTAGTTTTTTTTGTTCACCCGCCCAGCAGTGCCCTTTAATTATAAGTGCCTGGAGCTCACTGGGGGAACCATTGCCATTAAACCAATTGCTCAGTGTCTTTGTTGAAACGCCAACTTTCTCTGCAATTTGAGTGTAGTTATAGGGGCTCTCATCAATTAACTGCTTTAGCTCTTGGCCGTAAGCATACTGCGCTGCTCTGAGATCTCTAGTCAAACCAAACCACCGAATCAAAAACTTACCGGGATGTTACCAACTTTTTTTCGAATTGGAAGATTTTTTCCAGTTCTCATTGATAACTTAACTGTGAAATAAATTTTCACCCCAACTGTAGCTAACTAAAAACAATTTAACATAGGCAATTAGTATGATTATCACTGGTACAGACTTAAGAAGAATGCGTTTAAAAGCTGGCAAGACCACGGTTCAAATGGCTGAGTTTGCCAACGTGAAAACCCGCAAAACCTATGAAAATTGGGAAAAGAACGTAGGTGCGCCAAGCATGAACCAATACCTTGCAATGTCAACTGCCTGCGGCTTTGAGCCTGCAGCCCTGATTAAAATGTACGTTGACCGCCCTGATAATGAACAAGAAATCGATTTAATGTCAGCTGCTACAAAGTAATACGGTATTAAAATCAAGAAATAATAAAAAGGCGCAAACTAGTGCGCCTGTTCTTTCATTGAACAACTAAGTTGCAATAATCCCATCTTACGCTCCGTTACTGCCAAATAAAACTCCTATTATTAGAAATAGGCCATTGCCGCTACCAGTCAAGTCATGCTTTAACAAACAATTAACTAATCCAAACTTCAACGCCTGAACTCCAAATCTCAATTGCTAATTCCTTTGTCGCCATACACAAGCGTCCCTGGCGCCAGGCCAGAGTCCGCATGTCGTTGTCCCGTTTTACTTTTTCATTGCATACCTAATTGTATGCGGCTGAATAAGTATTATCGCCTTAGCCTTTCTTGGGATCAGGACGGTTGGTACCACTGCGGGCGCTGGGATCTGGGCGGTTAGTCCCGCTAGTAGCACTTGGATCAGGCCTATTTGTGCCGCTTCCTTCCGGATCAGGACGGTTAGTACCACTAAATGCGACCAAGATACTGTCCCATATAGAAGCCCCATCAAATGGTTTAGCCAGGGCAGTTGAAGAAAAGCTAAATAAAGAAGTAGCAAGCGCCAAAGCGATGGTGGTTTTTGATACTGGTTTCATAATACATCCTCATAACCGTGTTATATATTTACCGTTCGGGAAATTTTTCCCTCTGGCATTATGAGGATATTTTTGGGCGACGTCTAATGGCTAGTTACGCTGGAAGCACTTTTGCGGAGCGCATTGACTGGTGAGCCATACCTAGAATTAAAATGTATTCAATTACATTTAAGGTATACCTGATTGGAATGATGTAGTTATACATAAAAAGTAAATCAGGGTTTGACCATTCTTCCGGGAAGCCAAAGTCATCAATATTCCTGATAACATGTTCCATAAAAGCAACGCTTATAACCAGCAAGTAAAGCTTATAGATGTTTTTGAGGAAATAGTCGGCATGGGTAAAGACAATTTCTTTAGGGTCGGCACTTGGATTAAACCTTAAATATATCTCCCACCGGTAGGTAATTAAGTAGATAACTGTTAGATCCAATAAAAACTGGACAGGATAGATAATGTAGGCGCTTCTGGTATCCCAAACCAACCATGTCAGGTATTCGGCAGACCTAACGGCAAGGACAATATAGATTAAACCAAGGATGTTAACGTGGTTTCTGTTTAAATAAAATGCAATCAGGCCGACGAGTAGGTATCCCGCATCTACAATGAGGAAGTCGCCTAAAAATTTGGTGAGAATTATCCCGAATAGTATTAAAAACAGTACAACCGATTTGTTCACAAACTAAACTTTTTCAACAAACTCCTTATTCCTCGTACTGGTATACCATAATCTTCTAATTTTCCAAGCGCAAACTCTTGTGCATAGCCCTTAGCGCCCATCGCTTGCAGTTTCATGTAGACACTGGCTTTTGGCTCACTTACCCCGTCCCTGTAGCTTTTTAATGTCGTGTCAGTACACCCACATTCTTTGCAGATTTGCTCAATAGTCATGCCCCGCTCTTTCAGTTCAATTACTATCTGGTCTATTTCTGCAGCCATCCTGCCAATAGAGTAATGGTTCTTGGTAGCCAATTTAATTTACCTCTTACAACCAAATCAGGTACAAGTTTTTACCTATAGTACCATTTATTTTGTAAAACCCAAGATTTCTTGGGATTTGTGTTGATATTTTTAACCCGTAAACAAAACTCACCGCAACTTTAGCTAACTAACAACAATTTGATATAGGCAATTAGTATGATTATCACTGGTACAGACTTAAGAAGAATGCGTTTGAAAGCGGGCAAGACTACAGTACAAATGGCCGAGTTCGCCAATGTAAAAACCCGCAAAACCTATGAAAACTGGGAAAAGAATGTGGGTGCCCCAAGCATGAACCAATACATTGCCATGGCCACGGCCTGCGGTTTCAAACCCGCCGACCTAATAAAAATGTATGTTGATCGCGCGGACAATGAACAGGAAATTGATTTGAGCTCTGCCGCCGTAGAATAGACCAGGGCAAAGATTACAGTTAAGCCAGGAGCCTCTTATGAGGCTCTTTTTCGTCTAACTGATAGGAAAACTAAACCTTGAATTGGGACACCCTACTTAGCGGTTAAAATCCTTACCTTTACCCTGCCCCAGGCGGATCCAGCTGCTACTTTACTGGAGGAGATGAGGACAACGCCAACGTAACCTGCGACTTGACCAAAAATTAACTTTAGCCCGAGTTGTTCTAGCTTAGCTGCAACGCCAGTATGCCAAAATGCCCAATCGGCTGTAGCTCTTTATTTAAACCTTATGGCAAATACAGTTATTTCTTTTTACTATGCAATCGCGCCATCACTTCCCTTCTGACACTCGGATCTGTCATGGGTTTCAAGTTTTGGTGTTGCTGATGAGCACTGGCCAATGACGGTTGGGTTTGCGCATTAGCGCTAACCAGTGGATTGCGCGAGGTGTGGATCAACTTGCCTTGTACCCGCTCTTCAAGGTTACCTTTCCTGCCAGTATTCGTGGCCTGGTAAGTCTTATCTTCAATCGGCATTTCGCGCCCGACATTTTCTGGTATTTTGTGTGCTTGGGTAATACCGCTTCTATTAACTATGTGATCGCTCAGCGCAGCCTCAGGGACTCAAGTTCAAGGCGCGCGAATGAAGTAATACTGGTGGTCTTACGAGTTTCGTGCAACGCAGAAATTGTGTTCCTGAGGCGCGTCTTCGATGGGTTTGACAAGAGTTTATACTGCGTTAAATGTTCTTGATTTAGAACCACTAGACCTGTAAACATTTGCCTTGTCTAAACTCTTGTCAATTCCCACTGAGTGTCCACATAGTTAATAGAAGCGGTATGATGCCCGTGGGTATCACCTTTGCTGTAATAAACTGTAGGCTGCTGCCCTATACGACCCGTAAAACCAACAATGTTTTCTGGTTTGTACAAGGCGCGAGATTGCCGCTCGTTATGGGCTTGGCCAGTTGGTGTTTGGTTGCCATAGCCTTTACCACCGAGTCGATGGCCCTGGCCGGAAAACGGGACAAATTTATCATCGGGCATGAACAGCTCCAAATACTGTTATTGCACTGCCATCAGCAGACGGCATTTAGCTCAATGCAAAACGGTAAATTCACTATCCAGTGCTTCAAGGGTAATGTCAATGCTTTACGCCATAGA
Source organism: Alteromonadaceae bacterium (assembly GCA_965279005.1). Lineage (GTDB taxonomy): Bacteria > Pseudomonadota > Gammaproteobacteria > Enterobacterales > Alteromonadaceae > Planctobacterium. The sequence continues at coordinate 8,445 of CBDIHK010000008.1, forward strand.
CAAGTGCGATCTAATGCCTCCCAATACGCAACCTCCCAATTGTGCAGATATAAACTACAAATAGTTGATTAACATAACAAAGTCCGCCTTACCCTATTTATTTACCCAGTTAATAGCAATTTTATTCCAGAGCGAAAAACACAGGTTATGCTCAAAGCCTATCCGCCGTTGCCATGGTGCCCACTAAGTGGGCTGATTTTGAGGAAGCCTAGGAATTGGCTTTTGCTAACCAACCCTTGCAACTTTTGGTTTGTCATTTGTTTTAGAGAATTAAACATGTGTTATAAAAAATACCTTTTTGCTTTCGCCGGTATATTGTTTGTTTCAGCCTGCGGCTTGAACCCTCAGGTGCAAAGCAGTTCCGCTGCTGATAACAACACATTCGAAAAACGGGACTTCAATCCCACGTTTAATGGCAAATGGATAGGCAATGGTATTTCCTATGGCGCTTACCGCGATGGAGAAGAGCCTGAAGAAAACTTAACAGCAGAGCATCATATCGTAGAAGATATGAACATTATGGCTGAACGTTGGCAGTTAATCCGCCTCTATGGTGCAGATGAACAGGCAGAGAACATTCTCAAAGCCATCGCCAAGAACAACCTGCCAATTAGGGTAATGCAAGGGATCTGGTTGGATGGTAACAAGTCTGCCGAATACAACAAAACCCAGGTTGAGTTTGGCATAAAGTTGGCCAATAAATATCCTGAAATAATAGTGGCGGTGAATGTGGGCAATGAAATCTTTGTGGATTGGGCCTACCACCGCATTGAAGACATTGATGGCACCATCGAAAAGATCAGGCATGTGCGCAATAGCATAAAACAACCCGTCACTGTTAGCGATGATTACAATTTTTGGAACAAAGCCCACGCACAGAAAGTAGCCGCCGAACTAGATTTTATCTGTTTGCACGCCTACGCGTTCTGGAACAATAAAACCATTGATATCGCTATGGATTGGACAATCGAAATTTATGACGATATCCAAAGCCGCCATCCAGATCACAAAATCGCATATTGCGAGACGGGTTGGCCTACTAGCCGGATTTGGAACGATGGTAGCTATGAAGGTGGTTTAATTGGAAAGGCAAATGAGGAAAACCAAAAAATATTCTTTGACCAGTACGACGTGTGGGCTGAAGAAAACAAAGTCATTTCCTTCTACTTCTCTTCATTCGATGAAAAATGGAAAGGCGGTTTCGACGGCGCCAACCCTATGGACAAAGCCGAAAAACATTGGGGACTTTACTTCTCAGACAGGACGCCAAAACTGGCTCTGCAAGGCAAATAAACCCTCCTGAAGCTTCGAGACAAAAAGTCATGGCCAGGATTACTTATCCTCCTGGCCTTTTTTATTTGACGACTTTAACGCTTGGCATTGGCCCAAGGATCTACAGTTGGTTTTGCACCAGGGGCTCTTGTAGGTTTTGGTTTGGAATTTGGCTTGCTGGTGGCTGTTACTTTCTGCCCATTTGATTTCAGGAATAGCCTCTCAACTTTTTCCCTCGCCCAGGGAGTACGCCTTAAAAAAGTTAAACTGGACTTGATACTCGGATCCTTTTTAAAACAATTAATATTAATGCGCGCGCTCAAGCCATCCCAGCCATACTTCTGGTGGAGTTGTTCCAACATCATTTTCAAGGTTACACCATGTAGTGGATCATTCTGGCTCATGACTTTCCCTATTTGGTTTTAAATTACTCCAGGCATTTTTGTAATCCTTGGTCGCCTCCATTTCCGTTTGTGGACGGTTTTTCTCTTGGTTAGACCATTTCACCCGAAGTTTATTCTCAACAAGCACAGTCCCGTTTAGCGCAGCTATGGCTGCGTCTGTACTTTGTTCGTCAGCCATTTCCACAAAGCCAAACCCTTTTGATTGGCCCGTTTCCTTGTCCATGACAATATCGCAGGAGATAACGTCACCAAATGGCTTAAACAGGGTTTCTAACTCGGTTTCGGTGGTAGTTCTGGGCAGGTTACGGATCAAGATACTCAAGGTTGTTCCAGGTATAGCATGCTATGGGGGCATAATATCACTTCACACACGCAGACGGCCATCTTAAAACACGAGTAGCATGCCATATGCCCAGTTGAGTAGCTGTATTAATAAAGCCTGGTGTTTTTTCATACAATTATTAGCATTAACCTAAGTATTACTGTATGCTCCACGCCCCTTTACACTGGGTAGGGATTTGCTAAATCACATTTTAGCGAGTAACTCACTAATTTGGATAAGATTAGCAATGACATTTGATGCACTTCATTTAAGCAAGCCGCTGCTAAAGGCACTGGCAGAGAGCGGCTACAGCACCCCTTCAGAAATTCAGGAAAAGGCGATACCCGCCATTTTGCAAGGTTCAGATGTAATGGCAGCGGCACAAACAGGTACCGGCAAAACGGCCGCTTTTACCTTGCCCCTGCTACATAACCTGAGCAAAACCCGCACAAAGGCCAGGCACAACAATGTGCGCTCCTTGATCCTGACGCCAACCAGGGAGCTTGCAGCCCAAGTTTCAGACAACGTCATGAAATATGGCAAAGAGCTGCATCTGAACTATAACGTTGTATTCGGTGGCGTTAAGATAAATCCGCAAATGATGAGGCTACGCAGGGGTACCGATGTACTTATCGCAACGCCTGGAAGGCTTTTGGATCTTTACCAGCAAAACGCCATCAAATTTGACCAGCTAGAAACCCTGGTTTTAGATGAAGCTGACCGTATGCTAGACATGGGCTTTATCCACGACATAAAAAAGATCCTCGCGCTACTGCCCAAGAAACGCCAAAACCTACTTTTTTCTGCCACCTTTTCGGACGAAATACGCGACCTGGCAAGACGGTTTGTGGTTAACCCGGTAGAAGTGTCTGTGGCATCTGCCAATACGACGGTTGACCGCATAGACCAATGCGTGCACCCGGTTGATAAAAGCAATAAAAGTAAACTGTTGGTGCATCTGGTCAAAAGTGAAAACTGGTTCCAGGTATTAGTGTTTTGTCGCACTAAACACGGCGCTAACAGGTTGGCCACTACCTTGACCAAAAAGGGAATAAGCGCTGCGGCTATCCATGGCAATAAAAGCCAAAATGCCCGCACCAAAGCCTTGGCCCAATTCAAACAAAATGAAGTTCAGGTTTTGGTCGCCACAGATTTAGCCGCGCGCGGAATTGATATCGCCGAACTACCACATGTCGTTAATTTTGAGTTGCCGAATGTCCCTGAAGATTATGTACACAGGATTGGCAGGACTGGTCGCGCCGGCAAATCTGGCCAGGCCATTTCATTTGTGGATCATTCAGAGAGAAAACTACTCACTGATATCGAAAGGTTTATTAACCTTAACATTCCACAACTCAGTATTGCCGGATTTGAACCTGCAACCCCACTGCCACAAGCCAAACCAGCGGCAAAAGCGAAACCCAAACGGCCTAAAAAGGCCAAGAAAAAGCCGACTTCTGGCAACTCACGTAAAACTAAACAACCGTCTTCCAAGGAGAACCCTTGGCAATCTAGAAGAAAGGGTCACCCAAGTAAAAGCCACGCAGTACCAGCGTGATACTGACACTCAATTTAGGGGCAATGGGGCAAAACAGCTTATCACTGCCCCTAACCATCAATTTGCTAGCGATATTGTCTAGTCTACCTTTTTAGCGCGGTGCGGGTCATTCTGTACATCTTTAAACCAGCGATAACGCATTTCAGACAAATAACCAGCCATCCCGATCAGCAACGACGCGTGGAACGCACCATCCCTGATAAATGCTTGGTAATCCGTCCCGGACATCATCAGTGCGTCTATCAAACATAAAATACTGATTAACCAAAGTGAATTGCGCGACCAACTCCACTCACCCAGGATTTTTTCAGACGTTTTTTTCTTAGTGTCAGTTGCTTGCATATGCCTACCTCACTCCACAAAGTTCACATTAACTACTGTCAATTGTAGTAGAGCAGATTGAAATCACTAACAAGTTGATTTCTATCAATGGTTGAATCGACTCTGAGTTAAAAGAATAACACAGCATGGCGCGACTAATAGCAACAGCATTGGCACTCAATTGTGTGATCAATTCAAATTGAAGGTTGTCGCCTTGAAATGTAAGCATCACAGGATTTGCAAAGCGATTACAAAACGCCAATCTACAGGTGCATGACGATTAGGAAAGTGAAGTCAATTTACTTGATACGCAAAGTAGAGGATAAATATTTACCAGATATTAACTTTAGTGTAACCTTTTCAACTGTTTACAGTTGTGTGGCTGCGAGTTAGCGTTCCACACGCTGCCATTGTCAATGGCCAAGTACGGTGTTTGTTTGAAAGGAGAATCAGTAATGTCTAAATTACCCATGCTATTCGTTTTATCCGCTGTGGCTGCTAGCTCAAGTTACGCAGAAACCGAAACACTTCCTCCTGTACTAAATTTCTATCCGGATTGCGAATTCAAGATCATCGATAACGTATCCTTAAAAAGAAATGTGCGAACTACCGGCGAATCAATGAATTCAATGCTATCGGCAGGTCAGTCGCTGCAGGAAAAAGTGGACAGGGCAACCCAGAAATTGATTACGCGGGTACGTGAACAAGCGAAAGAGCAAGGCGCTAATGCAGTCATATTAATGAAAAAGTCCTTCCCGCCTGCAACAACGGTTAAGTCTGGCATTACCTATAAACCCGTCGTTATTGAAGCGCAATTAATTGAGGATTGCGCCCCTATGGTCGCAGGAACCAAGGCAACTCCATTAAATAAAGATGGCATAAAGCAAACGGGATTTACTATTGCCGAACGCAAAACCAGAAAAATAACGTTTGAAATTAAACCGCCGTCGAAAGGCAGCAAACGCCCAGACCTGTTAAATAGCTCCGTTGGCCTGGATGGTGCTTTTGGCATAGAATTGGGTTTTACCGGTGAGCAAGTGACCGAAGTGCTTGGCGCGCCATCTTTGACCATGTCTTTTGGTAAAAACCAGAATATCCTAAGTTATGGCCGCAACACCTGGTTGCGCTTTGTGGACAATGCATTAGTGGAAATCACCTCAAATAGCAGATGGCTAAGCAGGGACATTGTCAACTTAATCGAAGCCGACGAGCGCTTTGATCAACCATGGCAAGTTGATGGACAATTGCAGCAAGAAGCTGAAATTGAAAGCTTGGACAAGCAATGGGTAGCACAAAACCAGGATAACACCGTCTTTGCCCAACAATCCAAGCAAGCCAAACTAAGCCTATATGTTGAAAACTATCTTGATAATAAAAACCTAAGCGGCGTGCAAAAGCTCACTGGGTTTCAATTGCAAGCGGCAAATACACCTGAGCTATCCAAGGAGTTACTGCGTTTAGCGAAAGCAGACTCATCATTAAGCAGTAAATGGAAAGCATTTAAGCAAGGTGACATTTCAACAAATAAAGAAGATTGGTTTGAACACTCCCACGGAATAATATGGCTGTCTCGTTCTGAGAGTTACCACATCCTTGGCCAACACACTATCGCGCAAGTGAGCAATGGCGAAATTGACAAGATACTATTTTTAGAAAGTACCACCGCCATCGATGCCCCTACCAACTGGCTACTAGATGATTGGTACCAAGGACAAGGTTTCGAAGAGATTGAGCAGCAGCTAAGCGGAAACTACTTTGCACTCAATGACTCTATTGAAATCTCCCACGATAACAACACTGTGTACCTAGAATTTTTTGAACAAAATGACGACCAGCGTGTGCTGTTTAATGCAAAGATTTCTTTGTATTAGACTGATGACAATTGCTTCTGCGGAGCCACAGGGCTCCGCATCAATCCGCGCCTAATTTGCCACACTGAGACTAATCCCGCCCATCAAATCCAGCTTTCAAACAAACTACGCTTTTGAGTTATTGTAGAGTGTTTTGGAAATTCTGTGTAGCTTAGGTGGTGCGTCTATCCTGACTCGAACAGGGGATCTCTACCATGTCAAAGAAGTTCACCACGAAAAATAAGCTATATAATTCAATCAGTTACGGCCTAATATTTTAGAGCTGTATACTTTTTGTTTACCATATTCGGAAACTTAGCAATACAAACGCTAAAAATAGTGCCTCACCGACGCCTCTGCAGCGCCTGGATCTCTGCCTCGATTTCATCCATTTTGACTATCCCTGCAGCGACCAACATTAGGCGCCATTGGGCATAGTCGATCGTCCGGCTGTCCGGGTGGTCGTCGGGGAACTCCCAACGGCGCACTATAGTCGATGCCCCTTTTTTCTCCTGGTAGCAGACACCAACGAACTTGGCCAAGCCCATTTGTCCCAGGTTGATCAGGTTACGCAAGCTTTTCACTTCTTCCGGCGTGGGATGCTGGTAGTCCGGATCAGTCTTAGGCAAAGCACAGGGGCGCGACTTGAACGCCTCTATCGTGATTGCGGTGCCTGTCTGGCATTTTGGTATATCTTCCACTTTAGTTCATCCGGTGGGCTATATAAGCCCACGTTGTGCCATAGAGACAGTGCCTTCGGTGCCGACGACGTTGTGATCCAGCACCCTCACATCAACTAGCTTGCAAGCGTTCCTAACAAGCTGGGTAATGTGGCTATCTGCTGCACTTGGCTCAGGCTCACCGCTTGGGTGGTTGTGGCCAAGGATGATAGCAACTGCGTTATGTTTAAGAGCTGCCTTGACAATCTCGCGGGGTTGGACAGAGCATGAATCGACCGTACCCCTGAACATTTGCTCGAATGTAATCAACTTGTGCTGGGCAGTTAGGAACATGACCGCAGACACTTCATGCTCTTTAGCGACTAGGTGCAGTTGGAAAAACTGCTTAGTCATTTCTGCATTAACCATAGCGTCAGCATGGATGATTTTAGACTCGATGATAGTGGCGGCGTGAAAAAGGACTTTCTGCTCTTCGGCTGTGAATAGTGACATAGGATAATCCTCGTTGTTGCGGTCTTGGGCAATCCCCGACCTTCTGGAACACATTATACCCACCCATCGGTATGGTATAAATGACTTTTAAACTACTCTACACAGATTATCTAAGAGTGAATTAAAACTTTTTGTATTTACCTTTACAAAATTTGAAATATAACAAGCCGAAGTCTACTCTTTTTTATGGGGAGCATTTTACTACCCATTCAAAACAATGATTAACTGAACAACAAAGGTATAAAGTTATGACAGTGGTAATACAGAACGATGATGGAATTAAGCTAGCCGCTACTGATAAGAATGCAACTGGCGAGGGTAGTACTATTTCGCTTTATAGTAATGGTGAATTGGACGGTGGTTATTATAACGGAAGCTCTGAAGCAATCTTGATATTTGATCTCGAAACTAAAATTCTTAAAATCAATCCTTCCGCTTTTTTTCAAGTTGAAATTTTAAACCTTAAAATCTCGCTTAACGATTTTAACGCAAATGATTTACCCGAGGCGCCGAAAGGTGTTAACACCTACGATATAGTTTGCGATAAAAGCGGGAAACTATACAGGAAAGATTAATCCCACCCATTGTATAAATAAAACATAGCCTACCATAAATAACCACTTGATGGAGGGCTATGTTTTCTAGGCAAATTTAAATTCAGTTGGCGTCATTTTATTTTTTTTCCTATAATAACCATACATTGGCTCCCCCCATCAATTGCTGGATAGTGCCGCTTGTGTCATGTGGTGTCTCATTTTTATAGGTTTTCAGCAGCCCCCCTAAAACCTATGAGCAATAATTGGGGTCAAATAATTGCGGGAAGAGCCAATTTAAAAGAATCAAAATATCTTCAAATAGGGCGAAAAGCAAAATAATAAATATTGGTGCGTCTACCCTGACTCGAACAGGGGACCTCTACCATGTCAAGGTAGCGCTCTAACCAACTGAGCTATAGACGCAAATTGTGATGCTTTGGATTGTAGACTAGGCTGGTGCCTGTAAGCCAAAGCGGCGCGTATAGTAGCTAGCAAACCGGCGCGGTGCAAGTGCTTTTTTGCTATTTAACGGCAGTTGTAACCTGTTTGCTTAATTTTTAACTGGTTTTAAATGGCAGCGGCTGTAACACTTGCTGCAAATATGCCGGATCTTGCAGTTTGAGGAAGGCCTCCCCTAGCCTGTCGGTTTCTTCTAGTACTTTCCTCCAGTACGGCAGCCTTTGTTCCGGGGACATCTTGGTAAAGTCGTGGCGATCCGGGATCTTGCAATAGGGCAAGCTAGCGATGAATTCCTCTGATGGTACTACCATCACCACATTCTCATAACATTGCCGGTGCGGATGGCGCCATTTAATGGATTTATCGAACCAGCCAGGAATGGGCTTTGGATAAAAATGTGGGAACAAGACTAACTTGTTGCCCATGGTGAACTGGAGGTCAAAGTGGTAGTCAGTCACGCCACCATCACGGTACATACCAGGCGCTGCGCCCTTAATGTTCTCTATTCCCCTCAATATACCGGGGATTGCTCCTGAAGCTAGCAAGGCATCTATAATATTGTTTTTTGATAGCTGTACCCTGGCGGTTTCCAGGCCATAGGGATCCTCAAACTGCAATTTCCGCTGGGGCACTGAGAACACAAATCGCTCATAGAACCAATTGAGCAATCTCCTTGAAGCAATATTGGCACCGGCGCTGAGCCCTAACCCAAGTGTTTGGATCAACCGGTTTTCTACCGCCAAGGTATGCTTGCAGCGTGCTACAATAAAGTGTGCCTTGTGCCTCGGATTGTTTATTACATGTTCCTGGGCTTCCTGGGGCAACATGACGTTAATCAGATCTACCGCCTTATCAGATATTTCATTGACTGTTGGTTTTTCGCTGTAGACGGTTTCTGAATAGTTTTTTGCCAGGATATTTATGGCTTCGACGGGGTTTTCCTGGGTCAAGCAGGCAAACCTAAACGCACCGGCAGAAGATCCCACAAAATCAACTGTCTCTGTACTTTGATTTAAAAATTCAGAAACCAGGACACGATCGATTCCTGCCAATACAAACCATTTGGGACCGCCAGACGCGCCCAAAACTGTGCCGAACTGTGATGGCTGCAAGCCTTCGAGCTTTAATTGGTGTAAAGCCCTAGCACCAGCATAAACATTTAACAAAGTGCCCCCTCCATAGTCGAGGCGATACTTTTACTTAGTTGTGCGACAGATGCAAATGATAATTTTGCTTCAACCAAGCCAAATGCTGGTAAAAAATACAAAAACTGGTGATGCATAGAGCAACTTCTGTGTTTATATTAAACAGCTGTTTAAATCGCAACCAGGCTGATTTATCTATATTATTCATATACTTATATTAAAATACAGTTCTTACCAACAATTTTATCCACAGGAAAAGTGCATAACTTTGGATAAGTCACACACAACGCTGTGGATCTTGTGCTTGCACTAATGCCCAAGGTTGCGCACAATCAAGGCTGAGCGCTTAAAGGAAGAATAATGCCAAAACAAACCTTAGCAACACTGCCCTACAATTTTACAGTGCACAGTTTGGCGATGGACGCTGATATCCCTAAGGCGGTATTCGCCGCGCCCGTTTACTTCGTAGGCAAAACCAGTGACGAGCTTTCAATTGTGGTACCTGACACTGTTAGCATCGATTCAGATGAATCAGATGGCGATTGGCGGGCGCTTGAAGTATTGGGTCCCCTGCAACTCTCGATGGTCGGGATAATGGCACAAATTGGCTCGGTGCTAGCTGCGGCAAAAGTCAGCATTTTTGTTGTCTCAACCTTTGAAACTGACTTTTTCCTGGTCAAAGAAAAAGACCTGCACAATGCGGCTGAAGCACTGGAAAACGATGGCTACAAGGTGATTATTTAGGCAAGCTCTGCGTAAAATTCATGAGTATATTTGGCAACCTGTTCTCCCGCGACCAGCTACCGCTACACAAAAAACAAATCCCAATACTGGCACCCGTCAACGGCCGGGTAAAGGCGTTGGATGAATTTCCAGCCTTGCGCTTCCAACAGAGACTAATGGGGGAAGGCGTTGCCATCGAGCCCAGTGGCTACCAAATAATTGCGCCCTTCGATTGTCGTGTTGAAATGTTAAACCCCACCTGTGAACAAATCAGGCTCAAAAACAAAATGGGAGTAAAATTGCTGATCCAGCTTGGGCTAGAGGCGGAGCGCATGATGGCGGAGGGATTTAAAGCCAAAGTAAAGGTGGGGGATATTGTTAAGAAAGGCGAAGTCTTGTTGGAGTTCGACCTGCGGAAAATGAAGCGCACCCTGGACTCAGTGCTGTTTCCGGTAACTATACTCAATAACGACAAGGTCAAAGGTGTGGTGCCCAACTACAGGCAAGTAATGGCGCTTGAAGATGAAATCTTCAGTTTATTGATATAATCAACCTTTGCTAAACTGCCCGAAAAATCTAAGTGCATAGCACGATTTCCAAACAATTATATTTAGGCTGTTTAAATGATTACGCTATTTGGCATAAAAAACTGCGACACCATGAAAAAAACACAGAAATGGCTCACCAACCACAGTGTTGAATTTAACTTCCATGACTACCGCAAAGACGGTATTGATGCAGGCTGGCTTGAACAAGTTATCAATGAGCTCGGCTGGGAAACCGTGCTTAACAAACGCGGCACCACGTTCCGCAAGCTACCTGACGAACTTAAACAAGACTTGGATGCCCATAAAGCCCATGGCCTAATGCTTGAACATCCCGCAATGATTAAACGACCCATAATCCAAACAAGTTCGGAATTTCTAGTAGGCTACAACAAATCACTATTCCAGGAAAAACTCAATGCAGCTTGACAGCCAGGTACTGGAGCTAGCCAAACAACTTATCGCCAGGCGTTCTGTTACACCTGAAGACGCTGGTTGCCAAACTATGATGGCGGATTTTTTGGCGCAGCTAGGCTTCCATAACGAGCATATGCGTTTTGTTGATACTGACAACTTGTGGTCTAGGCGGGGTACTGAAGCGCCGCTATTTTGTTTCGCTGGACACACTGATGTTGTCCCCTCAGGGCCAGAACACCATTGGCAAACGCCCCCATTTGAGCCAACCGAGAAAGATGGCTATTTGCACGGCCGTGGCGCTGCTGATATGAAAGGCAGCCTGGCAGCAATGTTGGTCGCCTGCCAGCGGTTTGTACAAAAACATCCCAATCACAAAGGTAGCTTGGCGTTTTTGATCACCAGCGACGAAGAAGGCCCCTTCATTAATGGTACGACGCGGGTAATAGATACGCTTGAAGCGCGCAATGAAAAGATTAACTATTGCATTGTAGGGGAACCATCTAGCACAGCTAAATTGGGTGACGTTGTGAAAAATGGCCGCCGGGGCTCTTTGACCGGGGATCTTGAGATCACCGGTGTACAGGGGCATGTAGCCTACCCACACCTGGCGGAAAACCCAGTGCACCTTGCCGCACCAGCTTTGGCAGAACTGTCTGCTAGCCATTGGGATAACGGCAACGACTCATTCCCCCCGACCAGCTTCCAAATCTCAAATATCCACGCTGGAACTGGCGCAGGCAATGTTATTCCGGGCCATTTGGATGTGTGCTTTAATTTCCGTTTTTCCACCGAAGTGACCAATAAAGTGCTGATGGAACGGACCTTGGCCATATTGGACAAGCATGAACTGGATTATGAAATTAAATGGACCTTTAACGGCCAACCTTTTTTGACTGACACAGGTGAGTTGGTATCAGCGACCCAATCGGCTATTCGCGATATCACTGGCTATGAGACGGAACTTTCGACAGCTGGCGGCACCTCGGATGGTCGCTTTATCGCACCAACCGGAGCCCAGGTTGTAGAACTTGGTCCCGTGAATGCCACCATCCACAAAGTAGACGAGTGTGTAAAGATCCAAGATTTGGAAATCCTTGCACAAGTATACGAAGAAATTCTTGTAAAACTGATGGTATAGACGTGTTTCCACAAGAATCCTTGCCACTTGTAGAGTCACCTAGTGGGCATTTGCTGCACCAAGAAGTAATGGCGCCATTCCTATCACTGCAACAAGCAGCGAAAGACAAGGGGGTCGATTTGCAGATAGCCAGCAGTTACCGGCCTGTTGAACGGCAATTGTTGATATGGAATGCCAAATGGCAGGGTAAGCGCCCCCTTTACGACAGGTCGGGGAAACCACTTGAGGGGACATTATCGGATTCGGATAAATTGCACTCCATCCTTACCTGGTCGGCATTGCCAGGTGCCTCGCGGCATCATTGGGGGACTGACCTGGATGTCTTTGACAAAGCTGCTATTGAAGCTAGTGGTAGTCCGCTGCAGTTGCTAGACAGTGAATATACCCCTGGTGGGCCTTGCAATGCCCTATATCAATTTTTACTAGATAAAGCCCGCGAATTTGGTTTCTATCATGTCTACGACATGGACACCGGCGGTGTAGCACCGGAAAAGTGGCATATCAGCCACCTTGCTACAGCTATGCAATACGAACAAGCATTATCGCTGGAAGGACTTAGAGACTTTATAGGACAACTCGACATAGCTGGAAAAAGCCTTATCTTGGAGCAACTTCACGATATTTATCATAGATATATCGTAAGAAAATGATGTCTACCAAGCATTGCTGGTGCTTGTTGCCATGCTAATTACTGGGTATTGATTACCGGCAAATGGATAGTAACCTTAGTCCCCACACTAGGCTCTGACCATATGTCTATGTGCCCCTTGTGCTGTTCCACTAACTTTTTAACGATTGACAGCCCTAACCCAGTGGATTTTTCATTGGCAGTACCGGGACGGCTAGCGGCGGAAAACGGGTCAAATACTATTGGCAAAATATCACTTGGTATGCCAATCCCCGTATCTTCAACCACCAATGTAATACCCGTTTCATCACTTGTTAGGATAAGTCCAACCCGGCCTTCTGCCTCACTGAACTTCAATGCATTGGTTAACAAGTGTTCAAGCAACTGGGCGAACTTCAACTTGTTGACAGGATAAATGAAGTTCATGCTTACCTGGCGCCAATCTAGCTTAACTCTTTTGGCCAGGGACCTTGGCTTAAAGCTATCTACAGTGGACAACACAAACCTACCCAAATCCACATTTTCGGTTTTAATATCATCACTTTCCCGGTTTAACCTTGCGAATGCCCTTAGGTCTTCAACAATGTCAGCGGTCTTAACACTGGCATCATGGGCTTGTTTAATATAATCAAGGTAATCTTCGGTTTTAAAACTCGATCCGGCCATGAGCAATAAATCCAGATAGCCTGTTGTTACGCTAATCTTGTTTTTTAAGTCGTGGGCAATAACCCCCATGATCCTATCCTTGTCTTTGACCGCCAATTCAAGGTCATGGGTTTTTTCAGCGACTAGTGTATCCAATTCTGATTTCTGGGCCTGTAGGGACAGTAGCCGGTTTCGGAACAATAAATACACGAGGATAAAAACGGCCAACAGGGCAACCAACCGAAAACTCAGTGTTTCATACCAGGCTGCTTGTTTTGTAACTTGTAAGGTATATGGCTCTATCCAATAACCAGCTGCATTTGAAGCCCGGATCTCCAGGGTGTAGTCACCAGGGTTAAGGCTAGTGAAGCTAGCGTATCGGTGTAATGATGAAACTGAGTTCCAATCATCTTCGAAGCCCAATAGCCGGTATTGGTATTGGTTCGAGGCGGGTTCCTGAAAATCCAGTGCACTAATTTGTAGGGCAAGGCTACGGTTTTCCGGGGGCAAAACTATATTGTCATAAGTGGGTATTGGCTGCGGTACACCATCTAGTTCAAAGGCGGTAACCACAAGTTTCGGAATATTCCGCCAGGGCTTGAAACGGCTCGGATCAATAATCAGTAAGCCTTCAGTACCGCCGTAAAACAAGGTACCATCTTGCGCCTGGCTTGCCGAGCCATGCCACTTATTACCAACATCCCAACCATCATTGTTAAATAGCATGTGGGCAACTTGCTGGACAGGATCCAATAGGTAGTCCTCAGTCCATATTCTACCAAATTGGTCTTGCAACAAGGTTCCCCACATCCTGTGTTGTCCAAGCCCAAATTGGGCTGACATTGACTGGAAAACAGGCTTGCCTTGCTCCCAGCCTGCGAGGATATCCAGCCCTGCCATAGTGCTTATCCAAAGCTGGTTGTTAGCATCGACTAGCAGCGAAATAATATTTTCGTCGGAAATCAATTTATTATCTGCCAGCGAATCTATTCGGCGGATTTTTCCAATACGGGGGTTAAACAGGAATAGCCCTTGGCTGGTGCCCATCCACAGCATCTGGTTTTGATCTATTGCCAATGTCCAAACCACATGCAGAAACGGCTCAGGTGAGTCTGAACGTTCAGTAAAGGATTTAAAAGTCCCGGTTTTTTGATCCCAAAAACAGAGGCCTGAATCTGTCCCTATATACAGTCCCTTGCCCGGCTCTGCCCGTAAACTGATAATTTCCTTATCAGCAAAACCATTGCTCGCATCAAAGCGTGTGAGGGTTTCCAAATCAGCGGACAGTTGCACAATGCCGGGTAACCTGTTGCCTATCCATATTGAACCGTCAGAGGTTTCAGCTAGCTCTGCAATATGACCATTACCCAGCACCTCATTGTTTTCCGGAATATGCTTAATTTTTTCCAATTCAGGGTGGAAGACATCGATGCCATGACCACGCGTACCTACTAGGAGGTTACCGTTGCTTAATGACAATACCGATGTCACGTCCTCAAATGTCAGGCTGTTGGGATCACTATAGCTGTAGCGCAAAGAGCGGAATGCGTCGTTATAGCTGTTGTATCGGTATATGCCATCGCCCCATGTGCCAATCCAGAGCAACCCGGATCTATCCAGCATCAGGGCGCCAATATCATTCATGCCAATACTGCTAGCGACCGCATGGTCATGGGTGATCACTTCCGTTACCTGCATTGAATTTGGTTCGACAACTAAGATGCCAGCGCCAGCGGTTCCCAACCAAATTTCACTTTGGTTTACTTCAACTATTTCGGGAACCCAGTATGCATCGGTGTTTTCGATTGTGCTGGGATAAATGACTTTGTTAACATCCAGTGTGCTGTCTACTTTATAGGCACCATGGTTGCGGGTACCAATCCAGATTTCACCAGTGCTAGCCTGGATGAAACGCTGCACCTGCTTACCTTGAAATTCAGCTAACATCTTTCCCTTAAAACCTGCTTCAGGCTGGTTCGCCAGGTCGAGGATGCAAACTCCTGACTGTGCACCAATCCACAGCTGCTGGGCCTTATCCACAAACAAAGAGCGGATCCTTATCCTATCTTGAGATGCGAAACAACCTTGTATGTGGTCAAGGGCATCAACGCTAGTCCGGTCTGGGCCCAGCACATCCAAACCAAAGTCAGTACCAATAAATACCTCACCTTGTGCACTCCCGGCAATCGCCCTGACCCAACCATCCCGGATGCCAGGGTTTGCATCATCCGCTACAGGATAATTTGTAAAAGCCTGGGTAACCGGATCTAACATGGACATACCTTTGGACAAGGTGCCCAACCAAATATTGCCATCGTCATCCATCCACATTGTGCGGATATCATCATCAGCGATGGGGTTTTCCGATGTTGTTTTCCGGTTGTACAGGCGGTACTGGTAACCGTCGTAACGCACAAGGCCATTTTGGGATCCGATCCAAATAAACCCTTGTTGGTCTTGTAGCATCGAAGTGACAATTCTCCCTGGTACGGAATCGGGATCATCAATTGCCTGGAAGTGCCGTTTACCCAAGGAGAACAAACTTGCATGGCAGGTGGCAGTAAAAAGTAGTAACAGCAGCGTCAAGAATAATTGCTGTACAGCACGGGGAAACTGTGCAGTTTTACAGTTCGTATTTCGAATATTGTGCGCAGCCGGTTTGCGAGTTGCTTTAAACTCGCTGGCGGTTGCAATTAAGTTATTGTTATTACTGCTTATAATGCGTTCCTGCGCTTAGAGGCAGGTAACCGGTTATCAATTTCCATTTCGAGGTCGGCAACCCGTTTTGACAATCGTTTGATCTCATCCTGTGATTCGATAACTTTGTCATTTTGGCCATTAATCCGTTCCACCAAACCCGCAATTATTTTGTCTTTTATTGATTCGCGTATCCTGACCGGTAGTTTCCGAAACGCGTCATAATCAAGCTTCATTACTACCATTTCTTCAACAGACCTAACTGTGGCTGAACGTGGCTCCTTACAAATGAAGCCCACTTCACCTATGAATTGTCCAGGCACCAGTTTGCCTATCAAATGACCTCGATGCAGCACCTCAGCCCTGCCAGCTAAAATGATGTAAAACCAGGGCTCATGGGCGCCTTCGACAATAAAGGTCGTTTTGGAGCGAATAGGGGTAAACGCCGCTTTCATTATCATCACTGATTCCCGTTCAGAGGGCTGCAAGTCCTTGAATAAAGGCACCCTGGACAAGATTTCCATCAACTTTAGATTATTCACAATTCCATATCCTATGTTGGCAGCCTTCAAGCAGGCACTAGCTCAGTGCTGGAACATCATTACACTATATAATATCGGGCAGTGGTTAAACACGCTTAGGTAGCTGCAATTTGGAAATTGGCGAGCAACACCAGCATACCAGCGAGCTATCCAACTGTTCTCACCCACCAATAATATCCCTATATTAGCTCATATTCAGCGTATTGTTCATCTAAAGATGACTTGCTGATGGGTGTAGATTTGAGATCAACTAGGGAAGAATTGACTTGGCGTAACCTGGACACCAGTCCTTGGATAATCTTATCCTTGATAGTATCGCGTATGCATAATGGCAGCTTGTTGAAGTTTGCCGCATCCAACTTCATTGCCATTACCTGTTCAGTAGCGATAACTGTGGCTATCCGGGGTTCCTGGCAAATGAACCCCACTTCTCCGATGAATTGTGGTGGCTGTACGGTGGCCAGCTCTTGGCCACGGCATAAAACCTGCGCTTTGCCTGTCAGCAAAATGTAGAAAAACGGAGACAATTCACCTTCCTTTACGATGGACTCCATAGGCGAAAAAAGTTCATAGACTTTTGGCATAGAAAGTATGAGCTTTTTCTCTTGCTCGCTAAGGTTTTTAAATAGCGGAATGCGTCCCAAAATCTGTAATAACTTAGCGTTATCCATAAAAATTCTCTCAACTGCAGGCCTTAACCCTTATTTTGTCCCCAGTTTATGCCATAAATTTAGAGCTAATGTGCAGATTTGTGAATAATTTCACGGGTTTTAGGCCAAAAGCCTATTCTGGGTCAACTTGTTCCGCTTTATCCAGGATCTTAGTATCCAGCTTTTTATTAGTTTGCACGCCCATCTTGCGGAAATCTTCAATGCGCTTAACCAGGTTCCCCCTGCCCAAATACAGTTTGGAGGTTGCATCATTGTAACGCTTTTGCACCGTCGCCAAGTTGTCACCGAGCTTTTCTATATCAGTGACAAAACCGTGGAACTTATCGTACAGGTCGGCAGCTTTCTTGGCTATGGTCTGCGCATTTTGGTTTTGGTATTCATATTGCCATATATTGTGGATGGTTCTCAGTGCAACGAGCAAGTTGGTGGGGCTAACCAACAAAATATTGTTATCCATTGCCAGTTTCACCAACTCTGGTGCATCGTCTACTGCCAATAGAAATGCAGATTCTATGGGGACAAACAGAAGTACGTAGTCTAATGACCTAACCCCCTCTAAATCGTGGTAGTTCTTCTTGCCTAGCTCCTTAATGTGGCCTTTCAGTGATGCAATGTGTTCCTTCAGGTGGCGCTGCCTTAAATCATCCTGCTCTTCAGCGTAATAGCGTTCGTAGGCGGCCAGTGACACCTTAGAATCAATAACCACATCTTTTTCTTGCGGCAAATGCACAACAACGTCAGGTTGGAACGTTTTGCCATCAACACTTTTTAGGCTCTCTTGGGTGACATATTCGTGACCTTCGCGCAAGCCCGATTCTTCCAATATTTTTTCCAGCACCATTTCACCCCAATTGCCCTGCTGTTTGTTATCGCCCTTCAAGGCTTTGGTCAGGGCTGAAGCTTCTGCAGTGATCTGCTGGTTAAGTTTTTGCAGACCCAGTATTTCGGTCTTGAGTGAGGCGCGTTCCTGCCCCTCCTTAATGTACTGGTCGGAAATTTGTTTTTGAAACCCCTCTAACTGGGATTTCAGCGGCGACAACAAATCTGTCAATCCCTGACGGTTGTCTTTGCTGAATTTTTCCGATTTTGCTTGAAAGATCTTGTTGGCCAAGTTCTCAAATTGTTCCTGCAACCTTGCCTCAGACGCTTCCAGCAGCGCTATTTTTTCATCATGGGCTTTTTGCATTTCTTCGCGCCGCGCTTGCTCCGACTGCATTTTTTGTCCTAAATCCGACAATTCTTGGCTAGCGGCTTCGTATTTATCTTTAAATTCAGCCAGTGCCTGCTTTTCTTCTAAAGTAAAACGAACTTGTTCTTCTAGCCTGGCTTTTTGCAGGTTCACTAGGTTGAGGGAATCTTTGGTTTGGTCATGCTCTGCCTGCAATTGCCCAAGAGTTTGTTGTTTCTTCTGCAGCATTTGTTGCGATTGATGCAATTGGGCTTGAGCATTGTCAATTTGCATTTGCAGCGACTGTTCGCGAAGCGTTGCCTGCGCCAGCTGATCCGCATGCTCACTGCGTTTGCGATTATGCCAAAGCAATGCCAACGCAATCCCGCCTACCAAAGCCAAAGCGATGGACACTAAAACCTGTAACTCCATGAAACCCCGTAACTGATTCAGTAATCAATTGAAAATGGGGTGCCGTGCACCCCATCTGCCTCGAGCGGCCAATGCCTATTCGCTAAGCGCCTTGTCCAAATCTGCAATTTTGGCTTTCCAAATCGCAGGCCCCGCTTGGTGGGCGTTGTTACCACGGCTATCTACAGCAACAGTGACTGGCATATCCTCGACTTCAAATTCGTAAATGGCTTCCATCCCCAAGTCTTCAAAAGCTACTACCCTCGCCTTTTTAATGGCCTTGGATACTAAATAAGCCGCACCACCTACAGCCATTAAGTACACCGAGTTGTGTTTAGCAATGCTTTCAACTGTCTTTTGGCCGCGTTCGGCTTTTCCAACCATGCCAATCAAACCGGTCTGTTCAAGCATCATATCGGTAAACTTGTCCATCCGGGTTGCCGTTGTAGGACCAGCCGGGCCTACTGCTTCATCTCCTACCGCGTCAACTGGACCGACGTAATAGATAAAGCGGTTAGTGAAATCTACGCCTTCCGGTAACCCTTCACCGTTGGCCAACATGGTTTGAATGCGTTTATGTGCTGCGTCACGCCCAGTCAACAACTTACCTGACAAGAGTACGGTTTCGCCCATTTTCCAATCCTGGATATCTTCTTTGGTTAAGGTATCCAAGTTGACGCGGCGGGTATTGGCACCTACCTCCCAGGTTACTTCTGGCCAATCTTCCAGTTTTGGCACTTCCAGTTCAGCAGGCCCAGAACCATCTAAATAGAAGTGGGCATGGCGGGTGGCCGCACAGTTAGGGATCATGGCTACCGGCTTGGAGGCAGCGTGTGTCGGCAGCGACTTAATTTTGATATCAACCACAGTGGTTAATCCACCTAGGCCTTGGGCACCTATACCCAAGTTGTTGACCCGGTTGAAGATTTCGACCCGTAGCTTCTCTTCGGTGGTCTCAGGTCCCCTATCCAATAATTCCTGGATATCAACCGGATCCATCAGGCTTTCCTTGGCCAAAACCGCTGCTTTTTCCGCAGTGCCGCCGATGCCGATGCCCAGCATACCTGGCGGACACCAGCCCGCCCCCATAGTAGGTAAGGTTTTTTCAACCCAGTCGGCAATAGAATCACTCGGATTCAGCATGACCATTTTTGACTTATTTTCAGAGCCACCGCCTTTAGCGGCAATCATAACTTCAATCTTGTCACCTGGGACCATATCAATGTGAACCACTGCCGGCGTATTGTCTTTGGTGTTTTTGCGGGCACCTGCGGGATCGGCAACAATGGACGCGCGTAACGGGTTATCGGGATCCAAATAGGCGCGTCGGGTGCCTTCATCAACCATTTCCTGTACTGTTAGGTCAGTTTTATCCCAGGTCACCCCCATACCAACTTTCACGAAACAAGTGACAATACCGGTATCTTGGCACAGTGGTCTCTTGCCTTCGGCAGACATACGTGAATTTATTAGAATTTGCGCCATTGCGTCTTTCGCGGCTTGGCTTTCTTCTTTTAAATAGGCTTTTTCCACCGCCTTTACATAATCCAAAGGATGGTAATAAGAAATAAACTGCAATGCATTTTCGATGCTATCTATAAAATCTTGCTGTCTGATAAGAGCCATAATTTCCTCAGAGGTCGGGCGTTAAACTTAAGATGACCAGGGTCAGCCTGTAGGGAATAGTGATGTTATCTGCAATTTTTCGCAACTAAGAACTAAGATCAACCGAATCTTTGTTCGCGTAACAATTATGTATCAACTCAACACAATATGATAACCTCCGCGACTTTATTGCTGCAATATCCAGGCGTTAACAGGCAACCATTTTTATTAGAATGCACAAAATACAGATCGAACCGTTACCCGATCTTACGGGGTCCCCTTCAGAACGAGTGTTCCAGCACTTTTTGTCGGCCGACCAGCCCTGCCTGTTTTCCTCTGGCGAAAGCGACCACGGTAACGCCAACTACGATATCATCGTCGCCAACCCCATTGCCAAAGTTGAACAAAGTTTTGATGGCGAAGTCCGGGTTATTAAAAATAATGCTGCTGAAGTTGTGGATCTAGACTTGTTTACCTGTAGCCAGCATTTGTTATCTGAGTTATTGCAAGCGCCGCAAAACGCAGACAGAGCCTTTCCTTTCCAAGTCGGTGCTCTTGGCTTTGCCGGTTACGACGTTGGCCGCAGCCTAGAATTACTGCCTAGTATTGCAGAACACGATTACCAAGCGCCTATTGCTAGCGTGGGTATTTACGCTTGGTCGCTGTTGAAACACAAGAGCAGTGGGCAATTCTACCTGTGTTACTCGAGCCGCTATGGTAGGCCACAACTACCGCAAAAACTGACCTTGGCTGAAGCCGCCATCACGCCGTTTGAATTGCGAAGTGATTGGCACAGCAATATGACTAAAGCCAGTTATTTGCATAAATTCCAAGCCATTCAAGATTACTTGAGCGCGGGTGACAGCTACCAGGTTAACTTAGCACAGCGTTTCAGTGCAGAATTCGTTGGCGACCCTTGGCAAGCGTATTGTGCATTACTCAAAGCAAACCATTCGCCGTTCTCAGCTTTTTTAAAGGGTAAGGGTTTTTGTGTTGCTAGCTGTTCACCGGAACGTTTTTTCGAAGTCAGGGACAACCGGGTTGAAACCAAGCCCATAAAGGGTACCCGGCCACGCGTTGCTGACCCGGTGCAAAACCAGGCCATGATAACCGAATTACAACATTCCGAAAAAGACCAGGCAGAAAACCTGATGATTGTAGATTTGTTGCGCAATGATCTGAGCAAAAACTGTACTGCCCATAGCGTTAAGGTGGATAAGCTATTCGACATAGAAAGCTTTGCTGCGGTACACCACCTCGTTAGCACAGTTAGCGGGCAGCTCAAGCCTGGCGTATCGCCAATGCAATTGCTCAAAGGTGCGTTTCCTGGTGGCTCCATTACCGGTGCCCCCAAAATCAGGGCAATGGAAGTTATCGAAGAGCTGGAACCACATACCCGCCATATATATTGTGGCAGTGTGTTTTACCTGGGCATCAATGGCGATTTGGACAGCAATATCTGCATCCGGACACTGTTGTTTGAGCAGCAAAAAGTACACTGCTGGGCAGGCGGTGGTATTGTGGCAGATTCAGTTGGCGAAATGGAATACCAAGAAACCCTGGACAAGGTAAATAAGATATTGCCAGTGCTCAGCAACCTGAAGGCCCAAACTGGTGCATAAACAAGAGTTCATCCGGCGCTTCCAGCATATCTCCCCTATACCCAGTCCGCTTGACTTTCCACTTAAAATGCCAGGCAAGCCAGCTGCTGTACTATTGCCCCTGGTGCACCGTGAGGAATTGACGGTGCTGTTTACCCAAAGGGCCAGCCACCTTAAGCACCATCCTGGACAAATTAGTTTTCCCGGTGGGCGCTGGGAGAGCACCGACCGCAGCCTTGTGCATACCGCATTGCGTGAAACGGAGGAAGAAGTCGGCATACCGGGCCACTTGGTGGAGGTGATAGGATCACTACCTACTTTTCGAACCATTTCCCGTTACGAAGTAAAACCAATCATCGGCTTTATCGATCCCGGATACGACGCGAACATCGACCACAACGAAGTGAACCATGCATTTGAGGTACCTTTGTCCTTCCTGATGCAGCCAGAGAACTACCTGGTGCATTGGGTGTTGCGTAAATCCACACCACAACCGGTCTACTTCATCCCTTGGCAGGACAAGCTAATTTGGGGTGCCACTGCGTCTTTCTTGAATACCCTACGCAAACACGTCAACAAAGTGTGATCCCATAAGCCAGCACCTTGTGTTGACAGAAGTTTACGAGCTATACCTGCGTTTTTGCGCTATACCCTTTTAAAGCGACGCCAGCAAAGTGAAAATTAGCCAAATAGTTAAACCAAGTGGGCACCCAATAGACCCACATCACTAGGTACCCTATATGATCAGTGTTTTCGATATGTTCAGTGTGGGCATTGGCCCGTCCAGCTCACACACTGTAGGCCCAATGCGGGCAGCAAAAGACTTCAATTCACTATTGAAAGCAAAAGGCATATTTAAACAAACCGAGGCAGTGACCACTGAATTGTTTGGCTCACTAGGCCAAACCGGTAAAGGCCACGGCACAGGCAAAGCAGTTATCCTCGGCTTGCTTGGGGAATTGCCTGAAACCATCGACGTCGACCAAGTCGACAGTATGCTGGCACAAGTGGCTGCTACTGAGAAGTTGCAACTTGACGGTGACATGTTAGTTGCTTTCCCAAACAAAGAGGCGATTATCTTCCACCGACGCAAATCGCTGCCGCTACACTCCAATGGCTTGACTTTTCACGCTATTGGCAATGGCGAGCGGCTGTTTAGCCAATCATACTATTCCATTGGTGGTGGCTTTATTCTAAAAGCCGAAGATTTTGAAGCTGAAAAAGCGAGCGCACTTAAGCACGCCGAGCAAGAAGTGCCCTACAACTTCGACAGTGCCGCTGAACTTTTGCACAAGTGTAAAGCCAGTGGACTGAGCATCAGCGCCCTGATGCTTGAAAATGAAAAAGTATTCCAACCCAAACAAGTCATTATCGATAAACTGTGGGATATATGGCAAGTCATGCAGGCATGTATCCAACGGGGTATCGATACTGAAGGAATTTTGCCAGGAGGCTTAAAGGTCACCCGCCGCGCACCGGCCTTGTACCGCCGGCTACAAAGTGAACACAGCCAGGATCCCATGTTGGCAATGGATTGGGTAAACCTGTTTGCATTGGCGGTTAATGAAGAGAACGCCGCAGGCGGTAAAGTGGTGACAGCCCCGACCAATGGTGCCGCGGGGATTATTCCGGCAGTATTGAGCTATTTTGATAAGTTCGTGCGCAAAGTTGACAAAGACACGGCCTACCGCTATTTGCTCACTGCTGCAGCTATTGGCATCTTATACAAAAAGAACGCATCCATATCAGGTGCTGAAGTAGGCTGCCAAGGTGAAGTTGGTGTGGCTTGCTCAATGGCTGCAGGTGCGTTGACAGAAATCCTGGGCGGTTCGGCCGAGGCGGTAGAAAATGCTGCGGAAATTGGCATGGAACACAACCTGGGCTTAACTTGTGACCCTGTGGGCGGGTTGGTGCAAGTACCCTGCATAGAACGCAATGCCATGGGCTCAGTAAAAGCTATCAACGCCTCTAGGTTAGCATTACGCGGCACCGGCGTGCAAAAAGTCAGCTTGGATAAGGTGATCAAAACCATGTGGGATACAGGCAATGATATGAAGTCGAAATACAAAGAAACCGCCAGGGGCGGTTTAGCGGTAAACATTGTTGAATGTTAGGATAACTGTGCAGGCCGCTTTGGCCTGCCCAACTTACGCTAATGGCTGCGCCCGCTAGCGAACAGGCAAGGTAAGATCCTTAAACATGCGCTCAATGTCTTCATTGCTTTTCTGCATCATCGCACGCTCAACTACATCTTTGGTTAAATGCGGCGCAAAGCGCTCAATAAAGTCATACATGTAGCTACGCAAGAAGGAGCCTTTCCTGAAACCAATTTTAGTCGTGCTGTAGTTAAATAAATGGCTAGCGTCGATCTTTACCAGGTCTGTATCGAGTTTATCGTCTATTGCCATCGATGCAATCACGCCGATACCTACGCCCATACGCACGTAAGTCTTTATCACGTCGGCATCTGTAGCAGTAAAGACTATTTTCGGTTCCAGCCCAGCCCGGCTAAAGGCTTCATCTAGTTCACTACGCCCGGTAAAGCCAAATACGTAGGTGACCAAGCTATATTGCGCAATATCTTCGATTGTTATGCTGGCTTTTTTAGCGAGGGGGTGTGCCTGGTTAACAATAATACTGCGGTTCCAGTGGTAACAAGGCAACATGACCAGGTCGTTGTATAAATGTAGTGCCTCAGTGGCTATAGCAAAATCAGCTTCCCCTTTTGCCGCCAAGTCGCTAATTTGTGAGGGCGTACCTTGGTGCATATGCAAAGACACCCTGGGGAACTTACTCATAAAGCCCTGGATGACATCAGGTAAAGCGTACCGGGCTTGGGTGTGGGTTGTAGCAATATTCAGCTTGCCTTGATCCGGCAAGTTGTGTTCCCGGGCAACCGCCTTGATACTCTCAACTTTGGCCAGGATTTCCCTGGCAATATTAATAATATCGTTCCCCGCCTCGGTGACATGGGTAAGGTGCTTGCCACTCCTGCCGAAGATTTGTACGCCTAGCTCATCCTCGAGCATGCGGACTTGCTTGCTAATACCCGGTTGGCTAGTGTACAAACTCTCTGCGGTAGCTGAAACATTAAGGTTGTTGTTGAGGACTTCAACGATGTATCGCAGTTGCTGTAATTTCATAACAGGGGCAGCCAACCAATCAAAAAGTAATTTCTATATGCAAATTATATATACCTAAGCCAAGATTAATTCCATAAAATTTTAGAAAAATCAAAAATTATTTTTTATTCAAGGGTCAATACTCGGATAAATTAGTTGAAGGATGCTATTGTTATACAACAAGTTTTGCTGACTTTTAGGACAAAATGAAGGAACGTTCCGACAAGATTGATTTTTCAAGTGTACTTGCCGCCGCAGTGCACGATATGAAAAATTCCCTAAGCCTGATGATCCAGTCGATAGAAGACTTAGAGTCCACTTTAAAGGCCCACGACGTTGGAATAGAACAAGCAGCATCAATCCATTACCAGGCGGCCAGGCTCAACACGGGGCTAATCCAACTTTTGTCATTGTACCGTGCCCAAGTGAGCGATTTGCCACTGAATGTGGATGAACACTACCTAGATGACGTAATAGATGATGTTCTGGCAGCTAACCAAAACCACATTAGCACCCGTAGCTTCGAAATAGAAGTTAAGCAAGAACCAGACTTATGCTGGTACTTTGACCTGGATTTGGTTAATGTGTTGATCAACGACATGTTGGTCAATGCAATGCGTTATGGCGAACGTAAGCTATTGATTAATGTATTCGAACAAGATAATTTCTTGCACTTTACCATTGAAGATGACGGTCCAGGGTTTCCAGCCGCGATGTTGGAAATGACCGAGTCAAAGCTGAATACGATGGATATTAGCGCAGGACGCACTGGACTAGGTTTGTTTTTTGCTCGCCTAATTGCCCAGGCACATAAAAGTGATAATAAAGTGGGCAGTATAAGTCTGGATAATGGTGGCACCCTTGGTGGGGGTGTGTTCACTTTGAAATTACCCTAATAATAAAAAGTTGCCTGGAATAAGAGAAGCTTAGCAAATGATATTTACGATTATAGTTGTGCTCCTGGTGGCCTTGATGGTTATCGTTGTATTTGTCAATGGTTACCAGCAACACAGGGAAAAAATCGAAGCCGAGCGCCGCACTGAGATAGCCAAACAAAAATCTATTGTTGATGAAACTGAAGATGTACTGGTAGCTTCCGCTAACCTACCTATTTCCAATACACTAATGGCGATTCTGCAAAAACGTGTCGTTAATGCCCTCAAAGTCATGTATGAAATGGATCCCAAGCAAACAGGCCTACGCCAGCGTTTGCGCGATGCCGAAAACCGATCCCAAGAAATGGATATGGCACCTAGCGGTGGGTCTGATGCTGACGAATCCATCCAGCTCCCCGACAATGACAGGCAGATAATTGTATTTATCCAATGCCTGAAAAAACAAAGGGCACTGTTGCGTTCTGAGCACGGCAAGGGCAAAGTAGACACCCAAACTTTTGGCAAAGAAGACAAGCGCCTTGATAAGCTACAACTACGGGTCAACATTGAAACCCTAGACCGTCGCGCC
This sequence comes from Alteromonadaceae bacterium, assembly GCA_965279005.1. Classification (GTDB taxonomy): domain Bacteria; phylum Pseudomonadota; class Gammaproteobacteria; order Enterobacterales; family Alteromonadaceae; genus Planctobacterium. The sequence goes on from CBDIHK010000008.1 coordinate 34,861, forward strand.
CGAGCGGCAATGAAAGGCGGCATGATGGGATCCGCCAGGCAATACCTAGAAAAAGCCATAGCCGCAGTCAACGCTTTCCCCAACCAAGACGCCTATACCCACGGGGTGCGCTCTAAGCTCGAAACCAAACTGCGTGAAATCCAAGAAAACCTTACCCGGGTCAATGCCGAGGATCGCGCCAAAAAAGCCGAAGAAGAACGGGACGAGCTGGACGAATTGTTTGCGCCCAAGAAAAAATGGTAGTGCTTAGGCTTCACATCGCTATCAACTGAGCGTAATTTGTTTTATTAGCAGTTTTGCCGCTGTCGAGACATTGGCCTTGCTAGGCCAAATCAGGCCAACCTGACGCTCTAGCCCGCTGTCTTTTAGCGGGATACAACACAGGCTTTTATTCCTCATCTGCTCGACGCACAGTGCTGGCACCACCGCAATACCCAATTCAATCGCAACCAACTGCCCAAGCGTTTCCAATTGGTTGGCTTGTGCAACGATGCCCACATCACAATTTTTAGCTAACGCAATCCGATCTATCCAGTTTCGTATGGACGCCCCCCGGTTCATTGCCACCATGGATTCGCCCGACAAATCTGGCCACGACACAGTTTCATATTTAGCGAAGTGGTGGTTCGGATGGCATACCACTATAAAATCATTGGTAAAAAGCGGATGGAACTCCAAGCCAGAGAGTTGATCGGGTTTGAAAACGAACCCTAGCTCTGCTTTACTTGCCTGTACTAACCGGACGACATCTTCCATCACAACATCTAAAACGGTGAGCTTTATCGATGGGCAATCGCCGTGGAACCTAGCTAGGATACTGGGTAATTGGCTGCTGGCAAACGATGGCATCGCCGCAATACAAAGCGTACCTTGTTGCAGGTAAAACAAACTATGCATATCGTCATAGGCAGTTTCCCAGTCCCTGAGCAGGTGTTTTGCTTTTGGTAGGAATACCTCACCTTCAGGTGTCAATTGTGTAGAACGGGTAGATCTGACAAATAAAGCACCACCAATCACCGATTCCAAGTTTTTGACACTTATGGATAACGCGGGCTGGGTAATATTTAAGTTCCTAGATGCCGATGCATAGGAACCGGTGCTGGCAACTTCAACAAATGCCCGCAGTTGTTTGTAGGTAAAATTAGGTGTTCCCAAAAACCCACCCCATAAAATACATTTATTAATTGCTTAATAAATTAAATTTCACAAATACACAAAAGTCTAGAATAATCTTAACTAAATTTTAACAGGAGGTTTTCTCTGTGGCAGGTTTTGACAAAGTTGTATCGACATTCGATGAAGCCCTAGCCGGCTTAGCTGATGGCATGACAATCATCGCGGGTGGTTTTGGCCTATGTGGTATCCCCGAAGGCGCTATCGCCCACATCAAACAGATGGGTGTGACTGGCCTTACCGTGGTCTCCAATAATTGTGGCGTTGATGGTTTTGGTTTGGGCATATTACTGGAAGACCGCCAAATTAAAAAAATGGTGTCATCTTACGTTGGGGAAAATGCGTTGTTCGAGCAGCAATTGCTTGCCGGTGAATTGGAAGTGGAACTTACCCCGCAGGGCACACTAGCAGAAAAAATGCGTGCTGGCGGTGCTGGTATCCCTGCATTTTATACCGCCACGGGCTACGGTACCCCCGTTGCCGAAGGTAAAGAAACCCGCGATTTTGATGGTAGGGGCTACGTATTGGAAGAGTCTGTTACTGGCGATTTTGCCATTGTTAAAGCCTGGAAAGCGGATCGCTACGGCAATTGTATTTACCGTGATACCGCTATGAACTTCAATCCTTTGGCCGCTACAGCGGGTCAAATTACCGTTGTTGAAGTAGAGGAGATTGTTGAGCCAGGTGATATTGCACCTAGCCAAATCCACACTCCCGGGATTTTCGTAGACCGGGTTATCCAAGGTACATTTGAAAAGCGAATTGAACGTCGCGTAACAAGGGCATAAGGAGACAACCATGGCACTATCAAGAGACCAAATTGCAATGCGCGTCGCCCAGGAATTCAACGATGGCGACTATGTAAACTTAGGCATTGGTATCCCTACCCTGGCTGCCAACCACGTGCCTGATGGCATCGAAGTCATGCTACAGTCCGAAAACGGCCTGCTCGGGATGGGGCCTTACCCAACAGACGCAGAAGTCGATGCAGATATGATTAATGCGGGCAAGGAAACCGTCACCGCCATTACCGGTGCAAGTATCTTTAATTCTGCCGATAGCTTCGCCATGATCCGCGGCGGGCACGTTGATATTACCGTACTAGGTGCATTCGAAGTTGACGTGCATGGCAATATCGCTTCTTGGATGATCCCAGGTAAGCTAGTCAAAGGCATGGGCGGGGCGATGGATTTGGTGGCAGGCGCAAAAAACATTATTGTCACCATGACCCATGCCAATAAAAAAGGCCAATCAAAGCTACTCGCTGAGTGTACCTTGCCGCTCACAGGTGTAAACTGTATCACGCGCATTATCACCGACCTGGCGGTACTGGAAGTACACGAAGGTGCATTCCACTTAAAAGAACGGCGCACCGGGCGTAAGTGTAGACGAAATCAGGGAGGAAAACGGCTGGCACACTGGTTGCCGAAGGCGATATTCCCGAGATGAGCTTCAGCTAAATTTTCCACAAGGGGGCAGAAGCCCCCTCCTGTGATCGCAATGATCAAATTGATGTCGTGTTTGTTCGCCCAGCGCAGCCAATTAGGTTAAAATTGCACAAAACCTTATTGAGCCGACTATCTTGTTATTTTCAGACCTTCCTATCGACCATAGAATCCTTAAGAGCTTAACAGTACAAGGTTTCGAACAAGCAACCGAAATACAGCAAAAAGCGATCCCTGCAGCGATACAAGGGAAGGATATTCTAGCAACGTCGAAAACAGGCTCCGGCAAAACCCTTGCCTACCTCATTCCTGCTTTAAACCGGTTGCTAAAGCAAAAAGCACTAAGCAAACAAGATCCCCGTTGCCTTATCGTCACCCCTACCCGCGAGCTTGCCATGCAGGTGTATGCTGAAACTAAAAAGCTATTGCCTGGTAACATGGGTAAACCCACCTTGCTAATTGGTGGTGACAATTTTAATGACCAGGTTAAATCCCTAAAACAAAGGCCTGTTGTGCTTATTGGCACACCTGGCAGGGTCGCTGACCACCTGGCAGGACGCAGCCTGTACCTAGAAGGCCTTGAGCTGCTGGTTCTTGACGAGGCTGACCGGATCATGGACTTGGGTTTTAGCCAGCAATTGAAAGCTATCAATAGCGCTGCCAACCATCGCAAGCGTCAAACCATGTTGTTTTCTGCAACTTTCGACAACAACGATTTGGCGTTAGTTAGCGACAAGATTTTATCTGCCCCACATAAAATAGTGGTCGATGATTTTAGGGTGCAACATTCTGATATCGAACAACGCTTTATCTTTGCCGATAGTTTGCAGCACAAACAAGCGCTGCTAGGCAAACTTTT
>CBDIHK010000009.1:0-67697 GCA_965279005.1 Alteromonadaceae bacterium
GTCTTGCGTCCAATGTGGGTAGGAATCGAAGGAGGCATTGTCCGTCAGCCTTTTAATGTTTTTACCGTCGATATCTGAGACTACAATGTCGGCATTTAATGCTTTACCTTCTTCAGCAAATACCCTGCGCCAAACTATTTTTTTGCCGTCTGGTGAAATGGATGCAAATGAATCCCGTTCAAAATATGTTGTGACCTGAGTTTCCTTGCCCGCAACGACTGAACCATCGTCTTCTACAGTCAAATACATAATAAACACATCGGTATTTTTGGAGCCGGTTTCCCGATCAAAAATAAGTTTGTTTTGGCCCTTAACCCATAGCGGGTGGTAATCTGGAACAGCATTAAATGTGAGTCTTTTAGTGCGTCTGCTGAAAATGTCAATAACATAGATTTCCCTGTTATTGCCCATCCCCGCAGTATAAATGACTTTAGTGCCATCAGGTGACCAAGTAGCATTGCGTTTTTGCAGGTCATCAAAGGTTAGCTGGAATACGTCCCTCGTCTCAACTTCCATAATAAACACCTGGTAGATATTACCTGCCCTATTAGAGTGGAATGCCAGCTTACTGCCGTCTGGAGACCAATCCGGATAGATGTCCCTCAGTAATGATAACTTGGTTTTAGGTTCAATGAGTGCCTTTGCTGATGCACCATGCGAGATTGCGTTTGTTGTAAACAACAGTAGGAACAAGCACAGACTGAAAGGTGGTTTGTACATAGCAAAACGCAATTTTGTTGTTCTGGCGATATGAAAAAGCCCATAAAGCATGTTCGTCTCCATTTGAGGTTTGAGGATACACTAATCCAGGTAGATAAGCGTTTACAGGCTTTTGCAGTGAATAGGCAGGTCAATGCAGTGAATGAATGTCGTTCAAATAGTTTTGCGCAAATTCTTCATTCCTGTCTTACTGATCCGCCGCACTGTCCCATCTTTAAGTACAACATCTGTTGCGGTGAATTGGGCAATAAAACTACGTTTAACCAGTGTCGAACGATGTATTTGAATAAATTCGTCTTGTGGCAACCGATCTAATAATACTTTTAGCGGTTCGCGCAAAAGGTAGCTTTCAGCATCTGTGTAGAGCCGGGCGTAATAGTTTTCCGCTGCAACCCAGTTAATAGCCCCTGTAGGAACCATGATATTGTTGTAGCCTTTTTTAACGGTGATAACTTCCTCTTTGTCAGGTGATGGTTTTTCCTGTACCAATTTAAATGCGCCGAGCCTTCCCCAAAGCCCCCAAAGTATCACCAGGTCTATCATAAAATAGAAAATGAAAAAATAAGGATAGACGCCATAGCCGGTCTTTGGCAGGTGGTTTAAAGGACTGAAGTGGTCGCTTATCAGGAAGTACCACAGGTAATGTACGGCCAAAGCACACAACGAAACCAAAGCAATATGGATACTATTACGTGATGTGTTAGAACGATCCATGAACACAGTGGTTAAAGCCATCAACCTAAAGCATGGATACCAAAATAGCCAAACCACACTTTGCCATAAACAGCTCTGCAGTGCAGACACCGGGTAGCCATCCCACGTCTCTCGCCAATAAATTAACAGGCCGTTTAGTACTGAAAACGCCACAAGAAACAGCGTTAATTTAGCCTCGAACGAAGACTTAAAAAACGCATGCCAAATCTGCCTGAGTGTATCCTTTGATTTGCTGCTGGTATTTGGTTTGATGTGCGGTTCCTGTTAACTCTTAGTTTTTATTACTTGTTTTTATAAACTGGCGATAGGTAATTGCAAGCCGAAAAAGGTTTGATTTGCCGTCACAGAGGTCTTTGCCGCTAACTGTGGGAGTTGTAGCCAGTGAATGTACCGTTTATCCCTAAAGGCGTAATCCATGGCATAACCTAGCTCTAGGCAATGTCAGGGAATAGGGTGGTTGTTTAAGGTTGCTGCTTGATGCTATTGGGATCCAAATGATCATTTCATCCTAAGCTCACCATGTGGAGGATCCAATAAGTGCCAGCCATAACCATGGTCATAATTAGTGGAGTTTCCAGGATGGATTTGGTGTTCACCAAAGCACAGCAAACGCAAAATAGCAGCCGGCCTCAGATGCCAACTTGCCCATGCTAATGGAGAATCACCTGATGCATCTCTTGTTTCTTTGTTTGCTCCTTCGCTGAGCATCAATGAGATTGTCGCTTCATCCGCAAAAGCTGCGGCCCTGTGCAGCGGCGTCTCTCCCATACTCTTGCAATCGCGCATGAAGCTGCCCAGTTTTTGATTGGGTTTGGTCTTGGCGTTTGGGTTGGCAGCATGCGCCAATAAAAGGCTAACGATCCTGCTATAAACCGGCCTGTTTGCTTTACAAAGAGCGAGATGAAGTGGTGTTTCGCCAGTATCCTGGTCGGCAAAATTTACATCCGCACCTGATTCAATCAGGAATTGGCAAAGCTGCCAATGGCCGTGAAAACAGGCATCGTTTAATCCAAGGTTGTGCCCTAGTGAATCTAAGCTACAGCCCCGATATACCAAGTGTTTTACGGCTGTCGTGTCACCATAGTAGGCGCACCACTGTATTAACGTTACACCCTGTTGATCATGGGCCATTGGTGAACCGCCATCCTTAAGGTAATCTAATACGCAATCCGTCCTGCCACTAATAACCATTTGAAACGCTGTCATAGAATTGTCCAGTTGCTTTCAATGATAGAAATATAACTGATTGTTTAGGCTAGCACCTTGTTAAAGATGCATGTTGATGCATTACGCAGATAGCATGCACTGTCAAAATGAGAAATTATTTAGTGTGAGGCGTTAAGTGTTAGTTGATTAGCAATACAGTCAGTTTGAGAGCCTACAAGCGTAGTTAATGAACTTTATTTATACAACACTGCTTGAATTTTTTGCCACTACTACAAGGGCAGGGGGCGTTTCTCGAAAGTTTAATATTACCTGAATCCGACTGCATGGCTCCGGTAGTATAAACCCAAGCACCATCCTGATATTCGAACTGCGAAATCTCGTGCATCCGGAAGACGCTATTGCCTTCTTTGTATATGGCTGCAAATTCTACGCTACCGCCATTACCTTGTGAGGAAGACGCGATAACTTCAAGGCCTAGCCAGACCGTATTGGACGCAGAGTGTGCCAGGCTTGCTTCACTCAATGATGGCCTCTGGTGTTTGCCATAGGTGCGCCATATGTAGCCGTAGTCCTTCACACAGTAAGCGCTGAACCTCGAACGCATCAATGCTTCTGGTGTCGGTGCAGAAGCCGCGCCACTTATAAATTTTCCACAACAATTGGCAAAGTCTTGGCTATTGCCACAGTAACAAGGCACTCATACTTCCAAGCTGAACAGTAATTAGTGCACTCTAGTGGAATAGTGGCTGTTATCCAATAAAATAATTAAGACTTTTGCTTCAGCACATATTTGGTTGAGCTGCATGAACTCAGCGGCATTCATATCAAGCTTTTCCAAGACCAATGCACTGCAGTGGCCAGCTTCTATAATTTTTTGTAAACACTCGAACTGGCTATGGTGTTGTTTCAGCTTAACCTGCAAGATGGGCTGTGGCGCAGACTTGATGCGGACTTGGTCATGGATGAAATAGATCCAGCGGTTCTGCTGCAGCAACTTCAAAAACAACGCTTGTAGCCGAGGAGTATCGTTGGTTTTGGCCCATACAAAGTACCTGTCGGTGTTCAACCTACTGAATTCGCTAACCAGCGCTTGCTCAGACTCCAACCCTAATACCGGGTTATTGTCCAAAACTTGGGGTACAGAATTGTTAGAAGCAGTAGCCTGGAAATCTAAGTCGATTGCAAACATTGTTATATACCTGTATGTTAACTGTATAAATAAACAGTAATACTGTATAAACGAACATGCAAGAAGTTTTTGCTATTTTTTAAACAATTCGCTGTATGGATCAACAGTGCGTGTGTTTACTGTGGTTATTTAGTTTTTGCTAACTGTTTATGGCTATTTTCGCCGTTTGGGACGAAGGGAAAGTTGTGGCACCAGATTTGTCCTGATTAAAAGCAGGAATGCTGCCGCTAACAGATAGATGCTAGGTTCCAGGGTAATGGTCTTTAGCGACCACAAGTAATGTAGAAGTACCAATGCACAGGCAAGGTAGATGCCTTTGTGCAACTTAAACCAGGATTGCCCCAGCTTTACCTGGGCAAATCGCGGCGAGGTTAAAGCAAGGAATAATAGGATGACCATCGCAGCGAAACCCACGGTAATATAGGGGCGTTTTATTATATCTTCCCACAGGGTTCCCCATGCCATTTGCAGGTCAAACGCTATATAATTGCTTAAGTGCAATGCACCATAGGCAAAGCTGTATAAGCCTAACAAGCGCCTAGTTTTCATCAGTTGCGCTTGCTTAGTTAGCTTGGTGAGCGGTGAAACACACAGGGTCAATAGCAGTAAATTAAGGGCACCCATTCCAGTAAAATGGATAATGGCTTTCACCGGGTCAGCCCCTAGGTTGTCGGTAAACGCCCAGTAGTAATAGACACTTAGATAACCAAGGGCCGCTAAATGTATAACGGTCTTCAGCCAAAATATGTGTTTTGGCGCGATCCGGTACTTCACTCTTCTTTCCTTCTGTGCCCGGCAATTAGTAGAATTTGGTTAAATCCATGCCTTTGTACAAGCCTGCCACTTCGGTGTAGCCGTTGAAGGGAAGGGTAGCTATCCGGTTTTGGTTTAACAAACCACCGGTGGTTATTCGCCGCTCAGATGCTTGGGACCACCTTGGGTGGGCGACACTGGGGTTTACATTGGCGTAGAAACCATACTCTTGTGGCGCAAGTATATTCCAAGTCGTAGGTGGTTCTTTTTCTGTCAGTTCGATTTTGACTACTGACTTAATACTCTTAAAGCCGTACTTCCAAGGCACAACTAAACGCACAGGGGCACCATTTTGTGGTGGTAAAGTTTTGCCATAGACTCCAACTGACATGATTGTCAGGGGATGCATGGCTTCGTCCATTCGCAGACCCTCAACGTAAGGATAGTCTATGCCTCCGCCAACAAAACGGCTTTTTTGTCCCGGCATTTCGCTGGGGCGGTACAAAGTTTGGAATGCAACATATTTGGCAGAGCTCAATGGTTTGGCCGCTTCGATTAACTTAGACAGCGGAAAGCCTAACCAAGGAATAACCATGGACCAGGCTTCTACACAGCGCAGCCGGTAAATGCGTTCTTCAATATCAAATTTGTTTAATAGATCCTCATAACCCAACTTGATAGGCTTTTCCACTTTGCCGCCAATTTCCAGTGTCCAGGGATCAACAGTCAGCTCCTGTGCGTTTTCAACCGGATCCCCTTTGCCAGTGCCAAACTCATAGAAGTTGTTGTAGCTGGTTGCCTTTGCCTCTGGAGTGAGGGTTTCATCAGTAGAATATGCGGCATTCTTAGCATGCTCAACAGGGGTTGTCTGGAATACGACCTCGTCCTTGCTAAACCAATTTAGCGCGTGGGCCTCACGGCTTTGTGCCAAAAGGGTGCCTGCACCCACAAAGCCCATTCCTTTAAGAAGGGTGCGCCGGTTCATGAAAATATTTTCGTCAGTAACGTCATTGTCGGTTAACTGGTTTTGCGAGCCGATTGTTTTTGCCATAGCGGAATTTCATAAGTTGTGGTTTGTACCTTCTTATACGCAAGACAGCGGAACTCGCTTAAAAATTCCCATTGCATTATGTAAATAGGTGATTCGTTGCTGATTTAGTGGCGCGGGGTAACTAAAAGGGCTAGATTGTTTGTTATTGGCTGTGGATTTGTTCCAACAGGTCGGCAGCGTGTTTTAGCGAGGCGTTAATTTCTTTGGCGGTGAGGTGTGACTGTAGCTTTTTACGCGCATCTTTAGCTTCATTTACATCTTGGCAGGCTGCTAGGGAGAGCCAACAGTAGGCGTGGAACAGGCTTTTGGGCACGCCTTCTCCCTTAATGAACATTAATCCCAAGTAGAGTTGCGCCTTGGGGTGACCCTGCATGGCAGCTTTGCGCAGCCATTTGCCGCCAAGGTAGTGGTTGTTTTCGTGTTTTATATAGTGCACGCCAGTTGCAAACTGCTTGCCAGGCAATTGTTCCGGTAAGTGCCGCTTCGTTTGTTGCTTTTCGAAGCTGGCTAGCAAGCGATCAATCCTTTCTACCAAAGCCAGATCGAAGTGGTTAGCCTGCTCCCTATGTAATTCATCTGATAGTTCTTGCGCTGTTGGCTTGGCATCTTCGAGGATTAACTGTTGTGCAGGTGCCGTCTCTACGTTATCTGTTGGTGAAGTTTCGCTACTTTGTGTGTTTTCAGTAATGGTTTGTTTGGGGGCCAATTCAATTTCTGGTTCTATTGCGGCAGTATTGTGTTCGTCAATTTCCAGCGTTGTTTCAGTAGCTGCTGTGGTGTCTTCTATTTCTAAAACTGGGGCCTGGTTAGAAAGAGTTGGCGAAGCAGAGTTTTCCTCTTCGTCTTCCAATTCAAAAATGGGCGTTGGTGGGCCTTCTATAATCGGATCATCGCCAAGGTTGTTTTCTGGTTCTAACACGGCTATTTCGCACTTGAGCTTCTATGTAGGTTACATCTGTCATTATAGCGAAAACTTTAATAGTTGTGCGGCGCCAGGTACCCTCTAGTTGGACAGGGTAAATAATGCGCTCTAATAAAACTGCCCGTGGTTGAGCCCTTGGCTTTTTGGGAAAAACAAATTGGTATGCATCCGGGAAGCAAATTCGTCAGTCATGCCAGAAATGTAATCGGCAATAACCCTGAGTCCCCTATTGCTTTGCTCGGCTTCTTGCCAACGTTTTTTGGTATTTTCGGGTAATAAGCGTTCAGGATCAGAGGCAAAGGCGGTGAATAACTCCATTACCACCTGTTGCCCCTTGTATTCCAACTGTTGGATTTCTGGCTTGCGGATCACCCACTTAAATACGAAGCGTTTAAAGCAATCCAGCGCCTTGGCGTAAGAATCCGGAAACACTGCGTTGTGCCGAAGCAAATCGTTGTCAAAACCCGCGCCACATTCTGCTATTTCTATATGGGTAATAAAGCTATTCACCAGGGCACCAATGGCATCTTTGCGCTCGTAATGGTGGCTGCTAAACAGTTTCTGGGCAAGCCCTGGCAATTGTTGTTGGAACCACTTCAAACCTGGGATAGCCATTACCGGCCCAAGCAGCTCTTGTTCGAAAGCTTGTTGACGGACAATGCCCATGACAATGGCATCTTCTAGATCATGGATGCTGTAGGCAATATCATCCGCCAGCTCCATAATCGAACAGTCGAAGGATTTAAAGCGCGTTTTACCGTGTTTTTCGGGGCTAGCACCTGCTACGTAGCTACAAAACAATTCCTTGTCCCTGTCGCTAAATACCTCTAACAGCCAGTTAAATGCGTTTTCATCGTCTTTGTACAGGCCTTTGGGAGGATGCCAGTTACCCGCTTTGACAGCGCGATGATCCAAGGTGGGTGAAGCTAGCTGGCTGGCCGATAGATTTTCGATAGTGTTGGGATATTTAACTAGGCCTAGGATAGTCCGGCGGCTCAGATCCATGCCATGGGCAGCAGTGTAGGGTTCTAATCGGGTGATGATGCGAAATGTCTGGCCATTGCCTTCAAAGCCTCCGTGACCATGCATCATATAATGCAGCGCAATTTCGCCTCCATGGCCAAATGGGGGATGTCCAATATCATGGGCTAGGCACAATGCTTCTATTAATACTGAATCCAAGCCCAATGTGTCCGTAAGTTCTGGGTATTTTTGTGCCAGTTGCGCAGCGATCCCCTGTCCAATCTGTGAGGCTTCGAGGGAATGGGTCAAACGGGTGCGGTAAAAGTCACCAATACCCACACCTAATACTTGGGTTTTGGATTGTAAACGCCTGAATGCGGCGGAATGCAATATCCTTGCTTTATCACGCTGGTAGGAAGATCTGTGGTCGCCGTTACGGCGAACATCATTGTTAAACCGACGTTGTTGCCATATTGCTTCCGGCATGGTGTTTTATTCCAAGGTGATTTCGTCCAGGCTCAGGTTAAAACTGGGCACGTATTTTTCGAGGAAGTAGGCGACTTCCGGTGAATTATAGTCTTCCAGCGTTTTGTCCATACGCTTTTTGGCAAGGTTAAACTCTTGGTTGCCCGCTGACAGTTCTTCAAGCGTTTTTAAGTAAGCGCAAATAACATCTGCCGCCTTGACTAAAAACGCTTCTTGCTCCGTGTGGTAATGTTGGTCAATCAGTTGGGCATAATCTTCCCTGAATTCTTCTGGCGCCATGTCCACCAGTTTTTTCTCGGCAATCTTTTCGATCTTTTTGTATTCATTTTTAATGGCGTTATTGAAGTATTTGACCGGGTTCGGCAAGTCACCGGTCAATACTTCCGATACGTCGTGGAACATAGCGATAGTCGCCACCCGGTATGGGTCTACATCGCCATCAAAAAAGCGGTTTTTGATCAGCGCTAGTGCGTGCGCCACCATGGCTACCTGTAAGCTGTGCTCTTGCACATTTTCTGTGTGGACATTGCGCATTAGCGGCCAGCGCTGGATCAGTTTCATCCTGGCCAAATGGGCAAAAAAATGACTTTGGGAATTGTGGCTCATAAATTAGTCTTGTGAATAGGTCTCAAAGAATTTGCCGATACCTTCAATGGCTGGTTCCAGCACATCCATATGGGGCAAAAACACCAAGCGGAAGTAAATGCCTTCTTTCAAGTTGAATGCACGGCCGTGTACTAGCAGTACTTTTTGTTGCCGGAGTAAATCCAGGATCATTTTTTCATCGTCTTGAATGTTGAACTTCTTTTCATCAACTTTGGCAAAACAGTACATCGCGCCTTTGGGTTTAACACATTTAATGCCTGGAATTTCGTTCAGCATTTTCCATGCGATATCGCGCTGGTCACGCAGGCGGCCGCCTTCAACGATGAGTTCATTGATGCTTTGGTAGCCACCCAGCGCCGTTTGCACGGCGTGCTGTGCTGGAACATTGGCGCACATACGCATTGAGGAAAGGATATTCAGGCCGTCAATGTAGCCGCGGCCAAGGCGTTTATTGCCGCTGATAAAAAGCCACCCAGCCCGGAAACCCGCTACCCGGTAATTTTTTGACAAACCTCCCAAGGTGACAATAAATAAATCCTCTGCCAATGATGCTATGGAGACGTGTTTTGCCCGGTCATAGATGATTTTGTCGTAAATCTCGTCGCTGAAGATCATCAAATTATGTTCGCGGGCAACTTCGATCACCTGCATCAGCAATTCTTTGCTGTATACCGCACCGGTTGGGTTGTTTGGGTTAATCAGGACAATGGCTTTGGTATTGGGTGTAATTTTCGATTTAATATCTTCAATATCCGGGAACCAATGTGCCTTTTCATCACATCGGTAATGGATGGGGGTGCCGGAAGACAGGCTCACCGCTGCCGTCCACAAAGGATAGTCTGGTGCTGGTAACAACACTTCGTCCCCGGTGTTAAGCAAGGCTTGCATTGCCATCACAATGAGTTCGCTGACCCCATTGCCTATAAAAACGTCGTCAATGCGGATGTTTTTAATATTGCGTTGCTGGTAATACTGCATTACCGCCACGCGCGCTGCGTAAAGTCCATTCGCATCGGCATAACCTTGGGAACTAGGTAGGTTATGGATGACATCTTTTAGGATGTCTTCTGGTGCCTCGAAACCAAATGGGGCAGGGTTGCCGATATTCAGTTTGAGGATCCGATGGCCTTCATCTTCCAAGCGTTTAGCTTCAGTCAATATCGGGCCGCGTATGTCGTAGCAGACATTATCGAGCTTATTGGACTTTTCTATGGTTTTCATTGTGTGCTTTGCACCTCCTTTGAACCCTAGACTAATACAGGCTGGAGGCAACTGTTAAGCATTAGTTTCAATTTATTATTATTTTCAATCAATTAGTGGGAATTTTAGTTGCGATTTCCCATTTATCCTTAAAATTAAATACCGTGTGGCCAGTCACCATGCCATCGTTGTTGCGGGTAAACTCAAGGTGGTGGATCTCATCGGGATATAAGAACTTGTCTTGTGCATAGGGTTTCAGGGCTGTTTTAGTGAACTCCCCTGGTTGGACGTTGAGTTTCCCTTGTTCCAGCGTTATGTGGCTGATAAAACCGTCAGGGTATTGGTAGTCACCCACCAATTCACTGAGGACGTCTGCATCCAAGTTGATTGGCAGCGGCACTTTAATTGGCTCGCCCATTGCTATTTTACCTATGATGGTGGCGTGGATCTCTGCCGGTATTGTCTCGGCGTTCTTAAGCAATACAAAATAGGTATCTGTTTTAGGAAAATAACCGGCAAAAGTGGTAAAACCGGGAATCGAGCCGCCATGGCAGACCAGCTGGCTACCTTCGATTTCTCCCATTTGCCAACCAAAACCATAGTGGCTGTCTTTTCCTGTGTTTAGCACATTTGCCTGCCATGCTTGTTTCAGCAGGTCATTTGGTATGACTTCTCCGGCTAGCAGGGCAGAGTGCCATTTGGCTAAATCACCTACCGTCGAGACTAGCCCTCCTGCTGCGTAGGGCATGGTCATGCTGATATACGGTGCGTGCCTGGTGCCGCTATGGTCATAGCCTTGTGCCCGGTTGGGGATAACCAGCCCTTCTTTGTCGTATTGGGTATGCTGTAAACCAAGTGGTTCGCATATTGAGCTTTTTATGAACTCGGCGTATGGCTGTCCACTCAATTGTTCAATGAGCATGCCTAACAAAATGTAATTGGAATTGCAGTATTCGTGTCGTGCACCAGGTGCAAACACAAGCGGTTTTCCAACAAACAAGCGGGCGAGATCTTCAGGTTTGCGCTGCAACTGTCGGGTTTGCCATAGTTCATCCGTCGTGTGCTCTGCGACACCGCTAGTATGGTTCAACAGGTGCGCTACCGTTATCGCAGGATCCATATTTTTAGCGACTGGCAATAAGTTTGCAATGGGATCTTTCAGCGCACACTTTCCCTGCTCAACTAGTTTCAATATGGAGACAGCCGTAAATTGTTTGGTAATAGACGCTATGCGAAAAACTGTTTGTGGTTGGCAAGGAGCTTGGAATTCAATGTCTGCCAGCCCATAACCGCGCTCGAATACCACCTTGCCATTGCACATAACCAGCGCACAACAGCCAGGCTTATCTTCCGGGTACCATTGGTTGAGCTTTTTATGGATTTGAGCTGAGGCTTCTGGTGTCATAGTCTTCCCTGACTCACTTGAAATAGCTAGCTGGCAAAGTCGCTATTATCAAAAAACATGGGTTTCATGGAACCACAATATATCAATTTCATATAGATTTCATTGACTGATGGCATAGCACTTGAGGCATAAAATTCAGTCACGCAACTGCGGCTGTCATCAAACAAGATCAAATTGGCGTAGCTTGGCGCCATGGTGACTTGTTTCACCAAAATTTTGGTTTCATTATCAATCCTTACTGTGTCGTATTTGTGGCGGTTGCTAGAGGGTGCTAAATCCACCAATTCCCTGACATACATTTGTTCGCTCAAGGTAATAGGTACTTGTGGATAAACGGACATACCACCCCGGTCAAAATGGCCTAGAAATACTTCGGCGTCTACAGTGACGTTGTTGCCCCTGATCAGGTTCTGCAAATTAAAGGGCTTGGTGATAACAGTGACAACATTGCCATCCCCCTGGGCGTCCCGCACCATTATGCGTAGCGCTGTCGGGATCTGGCTAACCTTATAGAGTATCTGGTAGTTGTTGGGCTTGTCATAGGATGACATGTAATAGGCGTACACATTGGTATTGTTGGCCACGAATGCAAATTTTTGGACACCCATGAAGGCGGGGTCAAGTGGGGGTTGTTGTTCCTCTTTTGCAAAAGTAGAAAAACAGCACGCAAAAGCAGCTAACCAAAGAAGTCTCTTCATAAACTAATTGTTTGGAACCAAGTTAGGAGGATTATAGCTAAATTTATGCTAATTGTGTGTTATACGAAAGTCGGATGTGAAGTGGTTATCAGAAACTTAAGAAGATAATGCGGAGCGAACTCCGCAAAGAAATCCGTTATAGGATAGTAACGTTAGCAGCTTGCAGGCCTTTTTGACCTTGTTCAACGCTGAACTGTACCCTTTGGCCTTCTACAAGGGTTTTGTAACCTTCTGTTGCAATAGAGCGAAAATGCACAAAAACATCTTTTCCGCCATCTTCAGGAACCAAAAAACCAAAACCTTTGTCTTCGTTAAACCATTTAACTGTGCCAGTTGTTAGTGACATATATATACCTAATTAAACTTATTTGTATTACCGGCGCACGTGCGCCGAAACTCGCCTAAAGTGGAGTACTAGCTTGAAAAACCATCAAAAAACAACTGAAAAAACGTAGAAAGCCGCTAAAACTCAGCGTAAAGGGGTAGTGCAAATTATTAGTAACCTCGAAAGGCGGGAGCACCTTAACACGAGTTAGCCAAAAAATCGAATGATATGTGCCTATTTGCGCAGTGCAAGGCTGCGCCGCTGATTTGTAATGAGGGATGGGTTGGTTGGGCTTATCACCCAATCAACGCCGATAGTATTTTCGTGACTTCCGCCTCCCGGCGCACAAAGCTGCTTTTTAATGCCCGTTCATGCACAGTATGGTCGCCATCGCCAAATGGACCCCAACCATCGAGAGTAGCCAAGCCAGCTGCGCTGGTTACATTGGCATCACTCACTCCGCCGCGCCGTTCCAGCACCAATTCCTGCCTCAATATATTTTGAATTTCATCAATGAGCCTGTCCTGTTCTTGGCTTGGCTGCATTACATCCCGTTGCAGTCCCCCAGCCAGTGTGGCCGTGACGCCATTGACCTTGGGGTGGGCAGAGATTTCTCGAAACGCCTGTAAAATACGATCCCTTTCTTCGGATTGGGCAAACCTTGCTTCCACGACTAAGTTGGCATGGGGGGAGATAGTATTGGCTCCGATACCTCCTTTTATCTTACCTGCATTGACACTAGTACCTTTGTCCAAATCAGTCAGGTTTGTTAGCTCGACCAACATCTTGGCAGCGGCCAAGTTGGCATCGCAACCTTCTTTATAGTGGTTCCCTGCATGGGCTGCCTTACCTTCAAAATTGATGTGGTAGGTGGCAATGCCTTTGCGTGCGATGACGACATCGTGGTTTGGCCCTGCGGCTTCGAATACTAGGCATACATCATACTGTTGGGCTAATTCCCGGGTAAGGGCTTTGCTATCATCACTCCCGGTTTCTTCATCGCTCACCATCAACACATCAATATTTTTTATCTGGCCGAACTGCCTTTTTACATTTCTCAAGGCCTGAAGGGCTATGTAGTTGCCACCTTTCATATCACATACACCTGGGCCGTAAATCCATTCTTCATCTTCCCGGAAATGTTCGAAGCTGCCTGGCGGGAATACGGTATCTTGGTGCCCTAATAGCAAGATTTTTTTACCCTCAGATTTTGGCGTTGTGTAAAGCACGTGGTTGCCTATTTCGCTGCGCTCATAAACTGTGGCGTCGAAGCCAATAGTTAGCATCCAATCAGTGTAGATCCCATTGATTTTATCTACCCCAGCTTTGTTTTTGGTGTAGGAGTTAATTTCAATGATGCTCTTTAGTTCAGAAAAGTCGTATTCAATGGCCACCGGTTGGCTCCTTGTCTCAAGTTAAACAGATTTTCGGCGGGATTTTAGAAATAAAAAATGACACATTTATGGCATTTTTGATGAACAAATGCCGGTGTTGATTACATCTTTGTTAAGTTTCGATGGCAGTTTGGTTACCGTAATTAAATGGTAATAGATTTGCTATTTACTTAGCCCCGTTTTTGCCCGGCGAGCAGGCTGTGCTTGGGCTCTACAGCAACTCCAGAAATTCATGGAAACCATATAAATCAGCCTTTCTCTGCGAAAAAGGTAAACGGCTTTTTCGGTTGTTTTGAATATTTTGTGAAGAATTATAAGTTTAATATCTGTGCTTTATATTTCTGCGCAGTGGGCTCGTGTAAATATATTTGTGCAATTAATTGATTTTGATGCGCTCGCTTTTTTATTTGTTAAGTTATAGGAGTTTTAAGGGGAATGTTGAGATATACCGTCGGCATGTGGATGTATAAAAACGGTGGTGGCGAGGTTATCCAAGCTAAGATGGTCAATAAGTTAAGGGAAAGGGATATCGCGGTCATAACTGACCTAAATTTAGCCCATGCCAAGGCCCACAACGGAAGGATCACCTGCCACAATGTTGTGATGGAAGACCTGGATGCTTTTTTCTCCTATAACGCTGGTGCCCAAACCTCATACCAGATGTATATGTACCAGGTACTCAATGAGTCAATCCCGTGCCTGAACAACTTTGATTCTTTTGCCTTGTGTGAAGATAAGTTCCAAACCTCGCACCGTTTGAACCGCGCAGGAATACGCACGCCTGACTATCGCTTGTGCAATAAAACCGAGAAGAACACGCTTAAAAACACTATCCGTGAATGGGATGGCCGCTTGATTTACAAGCCGACCGATGGCTGGGGCGGTATGGGCATTGTCAAAATCGAAAATGAACGCTCCTTGGACATGCTGATCCCGTTTTTAGATCACACTAATATCCCATTCTACTATGTGGAGCGGTTTATCAACTATGACATGACCGATTACCGCATTGATATTGTCGATGGGCACTACGTTGGCTGTTATGGCCGTCAAGCTCCGCCAGATGACTGGAAAACCAATGTCACCAGTGGTGGCAGGGTAATTGCGCGTGAACCCAATGAAGAAATTATCGCCCTGGCCAAAAAGGCGGCCAAAATTACCGGCCTAGAAATCGCCGGTGTTGACATCATTTATGACCTGGATCGAGAAGAGTATGTAGTACTTGAAGTCAACGGTATCCCTGCATTTGCTACACCAGAACAGGAAGCGATTGGCCTCAATTTTAATGACGAAAAGATAAACCGCGTTGTAGACCTGATCGAACGCAAAGCAAAACAACACTCCAAAACCCAACAAACCCTACAATTTGAGAACTAAGCACATGGCTAAAACAAAGGCGCTACCGAAACTTGGATTATTATACCTAGATCACGTCTTGCGGTTTTTTGATAAGTCCAATTTTAAAGGCTGGCCAAACAAAATTGAGCAAGTGGTCTACCACTGGGGTAATGACAAAAAGCGCTTTATCAAAGAGGTTAAGCGCAAAAAGATAGATGTGCTGATAGGCAATATTCCGGCGACAGCCTACGAGACTTTTCGGGAGATCGCCCTCGAATTGCCTGATGTGCGATTTGTGCCTTCATTGGATGCCCAGTTTGCCAACAAGTCGAAGGAAAACGTGACCCACTTTTGCCATAAATATGCTTTGCCTATTCCAAAGACCGATATTTATTACGACAAAGAAGAGGCATTGGCATTCCTGGAAGCTGCAGACTATCCAAAAATTATTAAAAAATCCTACGGGCCATCAAACTACGGTGGTTATTTTGTGCACAAGGTGGACAGTTTTGCAGAAGCGAAAAGCTTGTTACAGCAAAAGAAGTATTACCCAGTGTACGTGCAAGAGTTCGTGCCCATGCTAGCTGATATCAGGGTGATGGTGGTTGGCCATACGCCAATGTGCGCCTTTTGGCGTCGTCCTCCTGAAGGTGAATGGCTGACTAACACCAGCCAAGGCGGCACCATGGATTACCAGCAGGTACCCCAGGAGGCCTTGGAGATCGCTGTCAACGCTTCCAAAGCTGCCAATGCTGAATATTGGGCCTGCGATATTGCCTTAGGAGAGGATGGTAAGTTCCGTATTTTGGAATGTGCGACAGCCTTTGCTGCATTTCCGTATATTCGGGATTGGATTGGCCAATACCTAATGTGGTTGTTTTCGGATGGCAAATTTCGCCGCCCTTATATCCCCATGTATAACTGGGAGGAACTCGGAAAAATCCGTAGTTCAATGCTGCGTACCATGCGGCATATCACCTTCGGTGAATATACCCCTAGCTATGACTGCGCAGATAGTTTTGAAATGATGGACCGGGAGTTGTTCCCACTGTTGCCAGTTGAATTGCGGTTTGGCGAAGAATGGCCTAGTGAAATTTGGAACCGCCAAGACAACTATGTACCAATTGCGCAGCAAAAACACCTAGTTGACTTGCACCTTGAACACCAAGACGTTGGTTTGGAGGATGTTGAATCAGCAGAACTTACAGTGCTTGTTGAACCCTCATTGGCACTGGACAAACCTAAACTCGATAGTTTTTTTGCCGGTGTGAAAGGAGTAGGGCCAAAAATGCAAACTGCTATTTACGATGCTCTGGGCGTAGCAGGGGTTGCACAAGCTTTATTGCGTGAGCCGGCCAAACTACTGGAAGTAAAGAATATAAAACAAAAAAAGTTCGACGCAATTTTAGCCCATTGGGAAGAGTTTAAGCTCGGCCTGTAAAAATATTTCAATAATTTAACGTCACTCTAGTGCACCTGGAATGCATGTTTCCAGGTGCATTTTTTAGTGGAGTGCGATTCTCTGCTCGTTTTGTTTCCACAACTAACTTGAACGCTAACATGAAAAAACAGTATACCTCTTACCAGCAAACTATTGATTTTTTGCAACAAGCCGTAGGTGAACATCCGCATTTGATAAGGGTGCAGAGCATCGGCGAAACCTGGGAAAACAGGCCAATCATGTTGGTTACCATTTCTATTGACGTGGAATATGCCGATCAAAAACCAGCGATGCTGTATACCGGTACCATCCACGCCCGAGAATGGATTGGCAATGAATTGGCGATAAAGTTTATCGAGTATGTTATTGACAATTACCGGGTCGATCCAAGGCTTAAAGAGGCCCTTACGCGCAATACCTTGTACATGGTGCCATGCCTAAACCCAGATGGTTTTGAATTTTCACGCACCCACTTTTCATTTTGGCGCAAAAACAGGCGCAATAATGGTGACGGCACTTTTGGTGTTGATCTAAACCGGAATTTTGCGGTGCGTTTTAAAAAAAGTGGTGACACAAACCTGAATACTTATGGGGGGCCTGAAGCGTTTTCAGAACCCGAGACCAGGGCTATCCGGGATTTCGTCCTGGATCATGGAAACATCACTATTGCCTTGGATTACCACTCCCAAGGTAACGTATTTTTTCCCGCCCACAAGTTTAACCACGAGTCCGAAATCGAGGGCACCGACCTAAACGTATTGTGTGCCAATATGAACCGGGAGATCCACAAGGTTACAGGGCGTAAATATGGGATACACAGAGGCAAGCCACCCACAAACTTAATCCATGGCAGCGGTAGGGAGTATTATTATTCACTGGGGATATTGGCAACAGTGGTTGAGGTAGGCACACGCAATATCCCTGACTATCTGACCAACATGTCACAAAGTGTAGATGAAAATATTCCAGCGTTGATATATGCCTTATCCGAAGCCTCCAATTATTCCAAACTTGCGCCGAGCCGCGTAGATAACTTTTCTATCGTTGAATTGGACGCCTACAGCCTAACTTTGACTTGGGAGTATGACCTGACTGAGGACGTGTATTTTGAGCTATACCGGTCTGAGACGGTTAAAAATGCCTGCCGGGATGAAACCTTGGTAGCTATCACCCGCAATTTGCAATTTACCGACAAGCAACTCAAGAGTGGCCAGAAGTACTTTTACAACATCCGTGCGGTTGACCGGGTGACCAAGATAAAATCGCCGTTTTCACCGGAAGTAAAGCTAAAAACCAAGTTATCACATGATGAATACGCCCGATCTCTGTTTCCTTCTAAGAAAGAGGTGGGCTATGTCGGGCAATATACCCTTGAAAAAAACCGCGAACACTTTGGTTACAACTCCTTATTTGTTGGCGTAAATAAACGCAAGGGCGTTTGTTATGGAGTAATTGCTTTTTCGCTTGCCAGCTTGCCCACTGATGCCAAAGTTAAAGCTGCGACATTCTCTTTGTACCCGATGAACCGGGTCAATGCCAAAATTGAAAAATTTGGCGAATGGACCGTTTCCATACTAAATGGCAATGAAGTGCCTGATATAACAGATTTCAACCAAATCCACCAAGCGACACCTTTGCAAACACTAGGTCAAGCAATCGAGTCGGATAGGCTCACCCAAGGTATTTGGTCTGAATGGCAATTTAACGTTGCTGAACGCAAAATCCTGAAAAGTGCAATAGCGGGCGGTATGTTGCTATTGCGCATAGAAGGGCCTTGGAAACTGCCGCTTGGTGCAGATTCACAAATGATGCAATTCGATATTGGCTATGGCCGTTTTGGTTCAGGTATCCACTATCGTCCCAATCTTGAGGTTATCTACTCAAGGCAACCACAAACAATCGAAATGGCACCCGTATCCCTCAACACCATTTATCGGGATAGGGTTGAGGAATCAAAGCTGTGCTCCGGTTTTGATCAAGCGGGTAATATTGTCTATGGACAAATGTCGTTTGGAGTAGAGCCATTGCCAGAGGCGGATCGCACTGTCATCACTGACGCATACCTGGTAATGAACAACAAAAAAGCGCTTAACACCAAGCGGGATATACGTTTCACAATCGAACTGGCTGGTTTAAAGGATCTGGATTACCAGAGTGTCAAAGCGCGTGAGAAAAAGGAGTTCGTCGGCTATGAGGTGAGCAACGCACAGTTGCAAGATAGAAAGACGCACCATTTTATTTTTGACAGTTTCTGTAAATTGCATCTAGAAGAAATGCACGGGCAAAACCAGCCATTTTATTTCATCATCCGGGCCACGGCTTCGTCTGATGAGCAAGGGGCGCTAGTTGATTGGCACAACCAAGGCAGTGAAAACGAAGCTCGGCTAGTTATCAAGTACATAGAACGCAGGAAAAAGCCGTTGGCACCACCTGGCGATTTCCAGGTTAATTTGGAAGGGAGTACTGTAAAATTAACTTGGAAGAATCCAGGAGACGCTGATCATGTGGGCACATTTGTAGTGAGAAACCGTTTCCATCCACCCAAATCGCCGTTTGACGGGGTCAAACTGTACGGTGGTAAGGATGAGTTTACCTACGATAATTTTGGCAATCCCAATATTCCCAAGTACTACTCAATTTTTTCCTACGATGACGTGCCCAATTATTCCAGTCCCAATACCCTGTATTACACTTCGAGCGAGACCATTCCGATACTCGAGCAAGAGTATGAAGCGCAAGATGATGATGACATTAGTGAGGGATGACCGTCGGGTATATGCTGTTCGATTTGCTATTAAACGATCTCTTCGCCGAAGTGTGCCTGGTAAATTTTCACAAAACTAGCCGCAGATTTAAATCCACAGCGCTTTGCCACATTGTCTAGTAATACGCCCTCGGCAAGTAAATGCCTGGCGTAGTCCAGCCGCTTTTGGATTAAGTACTGTTTCGGGGTGCAACGGGTCAGGGTGCTGACCCGGCGGTAGAACTGCCGTTTTGATAGTGCGAATTGTTCAAAATAGTCATCGAACCGGAATCCACAATTGCCAATATTTTGCGTTATCAAGGTATTGAGCTGGGCCAGAAATATGGCGTCCCTTGAAGGCTGGAAATCAACACTGTCTTGCACTAGCGATTGGTCTTGCTTTTGCAAGCGCTTGTCCGCAAGCTTGATGGCGGTTTGCAATAGTAATTCATCGGCGAAAGGCTTCACTAGGAATGCAGTGACATCAAGATCCAGTGCTTTGAGCCTAGCTTTTAGGCTGTCTTGGGTGCTAGTCAAAATAAAGTTAGGGGCGTTGCCCGCGAAGCGTTTACGCAGTTCTGCCAACAATTCAAAGCCAGTTGAATCGCTTAAATTGGATTCCAACACAATTACATCTGCCTGCCAGTCTTGCGTCACCTCTAATGCCGTCGCTGCGTCAAATACGCTGCGGCAACTGAAATATTGGTTTAGGCACCTGCTCAAGTAATACTGGACATCAGCTTGTCCCTCAACAATAAGGCATTTAGGGCTATCGCCCGATGGCCCATCCAGCTCTATTACAGGGGCTTGTTGGTGGGTGAAAAATGCATGGCAAACGGGTTTATGCTGGGATCCTAGGGCATCTTGGGGCTCGACCTGGTACGAGTTAAAGTAAACGGTAGCAATGGTGCCCAAGCCGGGTTCTGACTTAAAGTCCAAGGTTGCATTGTGTTGTTGGGCAATGGCATTAACCATCAGCAGGCCTAGCCCGTGGGTCTTGCCCGAATTGGCTTGTGTCCTATTTTGCTGCCTAAGTGCCTGTGCCAGTTGCTCTTTATCCATGCCGGCACCTTGGTCAGCCACTGAAAGCTTTAAGCGTTGTCCATCTGCTTTTAGGCATACATAGACATCTGAGTCTTCTGGCGCGTAATGGGCGGCATTATCCAATAAGTTAGTCAGCAATAAGGACAATTCATATTCAGAACCCTGTACTTGGAAATGGTTGTGGATATTGCAATGTAGCAGAACCTGTTTATCTTCTAATTTTTGTTGGAATTGTTGGCATACGACTTGGGTTAACGCTGATAAATGGACAGTGGTTTCTGCATATTCTGTGTGTTCGTCAACCTTTGATAGGTCAAGTGTCTGTTTTATGGCGTGTTCAAGTTTAATGATGTTTTGAACCAAGCGCTTTGCATGTGCCGATTGCCCAGCTTCGGAACCCGTTTCTTTTATGAGGCTTTGAACCGACGCTTTTATCGTTACCAGTGGGTTGTTTAACTCGTTGCAAATTGAGCTATAAAAGCCTTCTCGCTGCGATTGCAAATCGGTGTTCAACTGTTGTTGCAGCGCAAGTTCGCCTTGCTTGGCAGCCAGTGCCAGCTCTAAGGTTCTAACCTCATTGTCACGTTCATCGATACGGGACTTATATTTGCGATGCCACCATTTAACTGCAAACCAATTCACAAAAACAAGTGATAACAGCAAAATGAAAAATAGCAGGTACCATCCTTGTCCAACGCCAGTACTCTTGTTTTGTTGGGCAGTTTCATAGCTGGATCCCTCTCCAGGCAAGCCAACAGCTGCAATGCCTATGGATATTGTTTGAGAATACCAATTGCTTTGGCTATTACAGTTACCACATAGCAAACTTGTAGACGCCCATGTGGATTTAAACAGGTTACTGTTTGGGTACCACTGCTGGTCAATGACGAGCAAGGCCGTTAGCAGCCATATTTGCAATATAGATTTCGACATATTAACTTACCAGCAAGACCCGATGTGGTAGTTGCGCAGGCCTGGTGTTGATATTGTTGCTGGCAAGGACATAATGGGAGTCGGCTACGCGCGAGCGGCTGTAAGGAAAAGCTTCCACACGTCTGTCTAACCACTTGTTTTTATTCTTATTTATTGTTTGCTGCACGGTGTGTGACGAGGTTAAAATAATGCTCGGTTAAATAAACACCAAATTGTCTGATATTGCAACAACAAATCATCGATTTTCCGTAAATTATTCTTTCCATAAAGATCTTGTACGCAACTGTGATAATTACACTTGGTTACGCATGATTACCTTTAGTTACGCTTGTGACACCTGAAAAATTCATATAAATCAGATGGATAGGAAAATATTTTAAAAAGGTTGTGCCTGGTATGACCAGTGTGTTGTGTCATATTATGTCCATTACTTTTTTGGTTTTACTGGTCATTATTTTTTCCGCCCCTTGTTGCCAAGCTGTAGCAGTTATTAATAAGCAGCAGTGCAGGGGGGCGATAAATCTAAAAACTAATGACAGGAACAAATCATGCGTTCGAATAAGAAACAAACTACAAGCAAAATATTTCTAGGTGTCGGTGTCTCAGCCCTAACGATGGTCGCTTCAGCAGTAACTGCTGCTACTGCACCGGTTAAAGCGACTGTGTCTGAAGCTGCTGAAAAACCCACCTTAGTTCTGCAACAAGCAGCGGTACAAGAGCGGTATATCATCGTTTTTAAAGATACCAAAGATAAAGGTTTGCGGGCTATGGATCGCGGTGAGGCCTTATTTTCCAAGAGTGGTGAGCTCAAAGCAGATGTTGCAGCGAATATGGTTAGGACTCTAGGTGGCGAGCCCATCAAAGCCTTGACCAAGCACAACATGATTGTTGCCAAATTGGACAAGAAAACCATGAATTTACTCTCTGGCCACTACAGTGTAGCGTCAGTAGAGGTTGACCCTAAGCGTTACCTAATGGCGCAAACAACAACTTATGGCATCCCCATGGTGCAGTCTAACCAATTGTCGCAGTCAAACTTGAGTGCCCGCAAAGTGTGTGTAATTGACACTGGCTACAATTTAGGCCACCCAGATCTACCTGACCAAAACAACGGTGCAACTGGTGTTGCCAATAATGGTAGCGTAGGCAGCTGGTCAAACGACGGCAACGGTCACGGTACCCACGTATCTGGTACCATTGCTGCGCTAGATAACAACGAAGGTGTTGTAGGCGTGTATCCTGGCGTTGATATCCACACTGTTAAAATCTTCAATGACCAAGGCAACTGGACTTTTGCGTCTGACTTGATCCAAGGTATACAACAGTGTGCTGACGCCGGTTCGAATGTTGTCAACATGAGCTTGGGTGGTGGTGGTTCTTCCACATCAGAAGCCAATGCTATGCAAAACTTCGTAAACCAAGGCATGATGCTAGTTGCTGCAGCTGGTAATGATGGCAACAGCAGCTTCTCTTATCCTGCTTCTTATGACGCTGTTATTTCTGTTGGTGCGGTTGGTTCTAATGAATCGCATGCTTCATATTCACAATACAATAGCCAAGTAGAAATTGCAGGCCCTGGTTCTTCAGTATTGTCTACTTACCCTACCAATACCTACGCAACCTTGAGTGGTACGTCTATGGCAACACCACACGTTGCCGGTGCTGCTGCATTGGTATGGAGTTTCTTCACCCAGTGTTCTAACGAAGATATCCGTGCTGCATTGAATGCAACAGCGAAAGATAAAGGTAGTGCTGGCCGCGATAATTTCTATGGCCATGGTATCGTGCAGTCGAAAGATGCCTATGATTACCTAAACACCTTTGGATGTGCTGGTGATCCTAATGGTGGTGGTTCAGGCGGTGGCACTGGTGGTGGCGGTGTTGACCCTGTTTCCGGTACCCTTAGCAACCTAAGTGGATCTCGTGGAAACTGGGATCGTTACACTTGGGATATCCCGGCGGGCGTTTCCAGTATGGAAGTGCGTATCAGCGGTGGCTCTGGTGATGCCGACCTTTACCTGCGCTATGGTTCACAGCCTTCCACTTCAAGCTGGGATTGCCGTCCGTACAATAACGGTAACAACGAAGTTTGTACCTTCACCAACCCTGCTGCAGGTACTTGGCACATTGGTATCCGTGCTTATAGGACTTACAGTGGTGTAACTATGGACTATAGCTACCAATAAGTTTGCTGGACTAATATTGGTGGGGCTAGTTGAACCTACCAATGTTGTCTTCATTGTTTAGCCGCACACATGTGCGGCTTTTTTGTTTGAAATAACCACAGTGAGCTTGGAGGGCTGGTTTAAAGCGCCAAAGCTAACCTGGAAATTTCACCGTTTTCGCTCCTCGCAGGCTTTGCACAACACAATAATACTTCGTCTGTTGCATGCAGTGCCGTGGCATTTGCACTGTGGCTGACCTTGCCCTCAGTAATTTTGACTGCGCAGGCTCCGCACTGTCCGGTACGGCAGCCAAAAATTGGTTCTATACCGTGGTTTTCCGCAAATTCCAGTAAGTTGCCATCTTCTTTGGACCAACCTTGTTCAACCTGGCTTTGCGCAAACTGAACCACCGCATTATCGGCAGTTTCGGCGAGTTTTTGCTCTCTTGTTAAGGTTTTTGACTGGCGTTTTAAGGTAGCGGGACCAAAGGACTCGGCTTTGATATCTGCATCATCGACGCCTAGTTGCAACAGCATGTCATAGCTATCTTGCATAAACTGCGCAGGACCGCACAAGTAAAACTGGTAATGGTCAATAGGCAGCAGCGTCTGTAACTTGGCTTTATCCATTCGGCCTACCAAGTATTTGTTTGGACTTGCCTCGTCAGAACTTGATGGTTTACTCAGCAACTGGGCTACCTTAGCACTACCAACGCTGTTTTGGACTAGATCAGAAAGCTCTTTGGCAAAGGCTTGTTGTGAACCATTTCGGAAGCTTGTAATGAAGATAGCCTGCCTTTGCGCTCCAGTATTGAGGAGTTGGCGAAACATTGACAGGGCAGGGGTGATGCCAATGCCCGCCGTTAGGAAAACAACCGGTCTCGCATTTTCGGGCTCTAATGAGAATTGTCCGGCCGGTTTGCTAACCTCTATCTTGTCACCTACTTTGAGTTTTGTATGGAGGTAAGTTGACACCCTACCATCAGGGCTCAATCCATTTCGGCTGGTTTCTCGCTTGATGCTGACCCGAAAAAAGGGATCAGATGGTGCACTTGAAATAGTGTAATTGCGCAAATAGTTTTTGCCATCCAGTTCTACGTTGAGCGTTATAAATTGGCCTGCATTAAATTTTGGTATGTCGCCATTGGGCCACTGCAAATAGAAGGACTTAATGTTTTGTGACTCTTGCTCAATACGTTCGATGTGCACTGAATGCCATCGGGTTTTTTGTGCCAGTTTTTGTGCTTCTATGCGTTGGTTGGAGGCGAGCCATGTATCTGTCATTTTGGTGTAAGGAGAATAAGCATCAAATTTCCAGCGCCAAGGTAAGGCATTTTCTAACAAAAATCCATGTTTCAAGCTGAACTGCCACAGCCTTTTAGCACCGTTAAAGTATGCAGTCTCTCGGCTATGCCATAGGATCTTTGCGGTTCCGGTCAAGGTAAGCACATGGCCATTGTTAAAGTCGATAAAAAGCAAGCCTACATTAGGGTTAACTTCAATATTGCCCAGAGTATTGAAGTGGTTGTTACCGCTAAAGTCGGGAATGGTAAGGGTGCTGTCATTATCAATGCGGATAAACCCGGGTTGGCCGCCTCGGTATGAAATGTCGGTGCCACTTTCTGGTTCACAGTGCCCAGTGCTTTGGCCTAGGTTGCTGCTTGCCACAAAAAAGCTATCGGATTTGGCAATAAGCGATTTTGTACGTCGATCAAAATGCGCTATTTGGGTTGTGCTTGCTTTTGCATGGCCTTTTTGGGTTAGTGGATGTAATTTCCGGGTTTGGATATATTGCGGGCAGTTGCCAAAGGCTTGCAAGATATCCAGTTCTATTTGTCCATTGTGGTACCTATCCAATTGGCCGCTGAGCCTATTTCTGCGGCGGTTGGAAAGGTCAATCCCGAGAAGGCCAAGTCGTGGCTTTGCACTGCTGTTCGCGTTTGCAAGGACATCATTCAAAGGATCCCCTATCAGCGGATTAGCTTTTATCGACATGCGCTTGCTATCTTGTGTTGATATAAAGCCAGGTTCTGATGCCAGGATAGACGCCCAAACATGACCATTGCTATCATTGGAACCCATGAATATATAGGGCAATTGCTGGTAAAAGTCCTGATGCTGCCTGGGCATATGAACCCGTACCATCATGCGCCCAAATTCAGCCATTTGTTCAGCAATACCTAGCCGCTCTTGGATGGCGATTTCCCCTGCATGGAAAACGCTGTGTGCAGATGGATTATTTGTTTGCTTAGTCATGGCGCACCTCGTTCGGTCTTGGGTTACTTTGGCTGGCGAGATCCTGGAGCGATTCAATTGGTAGATGGTGCAATTCAAATTGGGATAAATGGTGGCAATGCACATATCCACAGTTTTCTGTTTTTAGGCGTTGCAAAAAACGTTTTATGTTTACCAAGCTTGGCCAAGGGTACTGGTGCATTGTCACACTCCCATTTGAATTAATGGCTTATTTCTAATGTTAAATCACTGCAGGATTTAGCTGTCTGATTACGCTGCCAAAGCTTTCTTGGCAGCAGTTTCTGTTGCCGGCATTGGGATAAAACCAGGTAAGGATTCAACGCGCTCCAACCAAGCAGATACTGTAGGAAATTCAGACAAGTCGATACCCCCTTCTGGGGCATGCGCGGTATACGTATACATGGCAATATCAGCAATGGTGGCATGGTCAGACACAAACCAGTCTCTACCTGACAAATGCTGTTCCATTATATGCAGCAGTTCAGCTGAGGCTTTTTGTAGCTCTGCCAAATCATAAGGGGCACCAAATACTTCCACCAAGCGTGCACGGGCAGGCCCCAGGGACAGCTCTTTTGTTGCTTTGGATAACCATATTTGGATTTGGGCGGCCACGGCAGCATCGTTTGGATACCATTTGTTGCTAATATCGTATTTGCTGGCCAGGTATACCAAAATGGCATTGGAGTCGAATAGGGTGACGTCACTATCTTCAAGCGTGGGCACTTGGCCAAAAGGATTTTTTTGTAAGTATTCAGGTTCTTTGTGGGCACCGTTGAGCAGGTCGACCGGAATGATCGTTGTTTGTAGGCCTAGTATGTTGGCAAATAGGCGAACCCTGTGGGCATGGCCAGATAGTTCTAAGTCGTAAAGTTTCATAATAATGTCCTCATAATCGAATTGAAGGGGCGTTTCAGCCGACGTATTTACTTTACTATTGTGCAATTCGTGGATAAATGCGTTAATTATGGAATCACTATCCATAAAATGTTGATAATCGGCCATGGACAAGATTGATACGATGCGGGTATTTGTAGCTGTAGCACGCCACAGATCGTTTACTAGTGCGGCGTCGGAACTGGATTTGGCAGTGCAAACCGTCAGCAAGTACGTTAAGTCACTTGAAGACCGTTTGGATGTGCAGCTTTTTGACCGGACCACGCGCCGGGTTAGCTTAAATGAAACCGGTAAAGCATATTTTGAGTATTGCGTCGGCTTACTGGAACAGTTCGAAGAAGTTGAAAATGCCATTAAATCTCAACACAGCTCGCCCAGGGGCAAAGTCCGCTTAACCGCGCCAACTGCGTTTGGCGAGCTGCACCTGGTTCCGGCCTTGGCCAAATTCCAGCAGCGTTACCCCCAAATCAAGATTGATTTGGATCTTAGCAACCGAAAAGTGGCCTTGGTTGAAGAAGGGTTTGACATGGCGATCCGCATTGGCGATTTAGCCAGTTCGAGTTTGGTGGCGAAGAAGCTTGTATCTATGCGGGTTTGCGTGTGCGCCAGTCCAAGCTATCTCAAAAGCCGAGGTAGGCCAGGGTCACCGCAGGAGCTGGGCGAGCACAATTGTTTGGTAGATGCCAATTTCAGGCACGGTAAATCCTGGCCATTTAAAGTCGATGGCGAACTAATAAAGGTAGATGTCAATGGCAACTTCCAGGGCAACTCGCCGCGTTCAATAAGGCAGATGGCGCTGGCTGGAATCGGGATTGGCATGTGTCCGATGTATGTTATCAGCCATGACCTATTGGCTGGAAAGCTTGAGCTATTATTTGAACAATACGAAGCTTACGATTTCGGCGTATTTGCCCTCTACCCCCATCGGCAGCACCTGTCTAACAGGGTTAGGTTGTTAGTGGATTTTTTAGCGCAGCAATTCCGGCAATTACCTCAATAATAGGCTAGTCTTAAATTATCCGAACCGCTTGAATTGTTTATGCAGCGCCTCTTTTTATTACTGCTGGTTTTTCATTTTAAAGTATACGCAGGGTTTACCGCTGACATTACCTTAAGCAACGACTATCTATTTAATGGCGTTACCCAGACGCAAAAAGACCCAGCGTTGCAGATGGGGGTGAATTATCAAATAAACCAAAGCTGGTACCTAGGGGCTTGGACATCCAATGTAGATTTTGGCACCGGCACTGACCTTGAATTGGATTTTTATACCGGTTATGCATGGTCGTTGCAGGACGGTGTTGCGCTAGATATTGGGGTGGCTGAATATACCTACCACGGCGACGGCAGCGCGTCGGATATCAACTATACCGAATTTTATTTTAGTGCTTCGCAGAGCGGTTATACTGCGAAAGTGTTTTATGCGCCGGACTATGCTGGCACGGGCGCGGGGCATGTTATTGTTGACCTGTCTAGAAGTTGGCAGGTGCATTCTGGCTGGGGGTTAAACGCTGGTGTCGCGTACTCCAAAAGCTTGGATAGTGAAGACTTCACTTGGAGTGAAGGAGATAGTGATTATCTCTATGGTTTTGTCACTGCCAGCAAACAACTATTTGGCTTTGACTTGAGCTTTGGGCTACATGCGTTGAATGAGGATAGTTTGGAAGGCAGTACTTTCCTCTTGGCTGTAAGTAGAAGCTTAGAGTTTTAATCGTTTCAAGGAGCACTTGGTATTTTTACAATCAGCGGTATAGCTACAGGGAATAAGCAACATGCGTCAAACAAGTGCAAGCATATACTGTGTTGCTTGCTGGGGGTTGTGATTCTATTACACGGCAGTGCAGTTGTTGCTGCGCCAGTGTCAGTGTTCGTAGATATTGACGGTGAGCAAAGAGAAATCGTAGGCAGTCGCAGTCGCGCTGGTGGGTATTTGTTCAACTCAGGCGCAGAAAAAAATATAACATTAGCCACCCTTAATTGGGCTCCCTATATTGCTGAAGACATTTGTGGCCAGGGCTGGGTGCAGCAGCTGGTTGTCGCAGCGTTAGTAAAGCAAAACTATTCAGTGGAAGTGTTTTTCTTGCCTTGGAAGCGGGCGGTTGCGATGGCGGAGACGGGCAAAGTTGATGCGTTGTTTCCCGAATATACCATTGCTCCTAATGCGCCATCGGATATTGTTAAAAACAAGAAACGCTTGGATATGCTAATGTTGTCAGAACCCTTTCCTGGTGGCTCTGTGGTGTTTTGGCGGCGCAAGGGCAGTGGCATTGAGTTTGATGGCAATCTATTGGCGTTAAAGAATGTCGCCATAGGGGTGGTAGCCGGGTATGAAAATACGCCTGAGTTTGACGCTTTAATGGAACAGCGTTATTTCGCAATCAATAGTGCAGTGGATGATTGGTTTAACGTAAGAATGTTGTACAACGGTAGGATCGACCTAATCGTAGGCGATCCGCTAGTGCTAACCCATGCGGTAAGGGCTAATTTGCCCATGAACCAAGCTCAAAAGTATTTGGACGCATTGGAAACGGTTGAGCCGCACCTGGCAGAACATCCGTTGTTCTTAGCGTTTTCTAAGTCAGTTACGGGATTTGAAAGCAAGTTGGAAGATTTCAATAGTGCTATCTACACCATGAGGGAGACTGGTGAAATAGAACGGATCCGAAATAAGTACCAGGATCTGGCCCATCTTACCCAGTCATGCCAGCCTTAGGGTTAACCATAGCCATCAATACACTGTCGCCGTTTTGCCATAATTAAGTAGTATTATGTTGTCACTAGTCCGCGTTGAGGCTTGCCATTGCATTTACCTAAAAGTACCCGAGACAATTTGCGATTCCTGCTAGCCGAAGTAGTTTCGCAGCTAAAGCACCTCATCAGTTATTTTGAAACCGAATCCATCTCAACGGCGCAACGTTTATTGGATCGAAGCGGCTATGCCTATAATTTGATGTTGCGTATCCAAAACAGTTGCACACTGCACATTTCCCAAAACCGGCAAGCCGATACCATGACCCTGAGGGCATTGTCTTCCATTGCTACAGATTTGGAACGTATTGTAGAGTTGGCCCGCGAATGTATTCATCAGTTAGGTTATTTAAGGGATAGCCACAAACTGGATCTATTGGTTTATGTACCTTTGTTGAAGCAGGTTTATAAAAGCGTGTATCTGGTTGAAACCGCTTTGCTGTGCAACGACACCCAGCTGGCGTTGAAGCTTGGGCGCACCGAAAACAAACTGGATAAAAGCTATAAAAAGCTGTTGAAGAAATACACCAAGAAACTTAAAAACAAAGAGTATACCGATGACCTTGTGACAGGATTATTTGTGGCCCACACAATAGAGCAAATGGGCGACATGTTACTCAATATCAGCGAGTCGATTATTTCCAGCAATATTGGCCAGCCAATGGAGCTGCAGCGCTTTGAGTCGTTACAAAACACTTTGAATAGTTGGCTGGACACTGGTGAAATCGCTGATTTGGAAATCAAACCTGTTGCGGAAACCCGTTCTGGCAGCGGAATTAAGTCAGTCAATGTCACCGATACCAATAACGACCAACGGTTAGCCATTTATAAAGAAGGTAAAAAACGCAAGCTAAAAGAAGAGTATCAAGGTGTGGAGTCTTGGCATCAAATCTATCCAGGCATCGCCCCAGAGATCTTCACCTACCAGAAGGACGGCGATTCGGCAGCATTACTCATTGAGCACCTTCAGGGGGTGACCTTTGAGCAATTGTTAATGCAAAATAATAGGGCGATGCGTGAGGCCGCGACTAAGGCATTGCGCAAAACCTTGTTTTCAATTTGGGATGAAACCCGCCAAACACAAGGCTCCCAAGCCAGTTTTGTGGCGCAAATTAGGCAACGTTTACCGGATATCTATAATATCCATCCATATTTCCGGCAACCTGATAGCAAGGTCGGGGATTTGCCCGTTCCAGGCATAGAGTCATTATTGCAAGCTGCAGAAAAAGTCGAAGCGGGCTTGCCCGCTCCGTTTTATGTCTATATCCATGGTGACTTCAACCTGGACAATATTATTTTTGATCCTGAGACGGGGCGGATTAATTTTATCGATTTACACCGTTCCACCTACAGTGATTATGTCCAAGATGTATCTGTGTATATGGTGTCCAACTACCGATTGCAAGTATTGGATAACCCTACTAGAAGGCGCATTTTTGAACAAATACGGGCGGCTTATTTGTTTGCGAGGAAATATGCGAAGCGGAATAACGATGAGTTTTTTGAAGCTCGACTGGCCTTAGGGCTAGCGCGATCCTTGGTGACATCTACTCGATTTATCTTAGACAAAACACTGTCTAAGAAAATGTTCCTTAGGGCGGTGTATTTGTTGCAATCCTTGATTCAAACGAAACCTTCAAGGTTAGCTGAATACCGATTACTAATTGAGGATCTTTTTTATGGGTAAACTGCAAATCGGCGTAGTTGGTATCCCCGGCAAGTGGTCGACTGAGGTATTGGCCGATGCGGTAGAGCGGAGCACGGGGTTTCGCCTGGTCATAGATATGGCTAAGGTCAGTTTGGATTTGACGGATTTAAGCTTGCACTATCAGGGGATCAATTTATGCGATCTAGACGCCATTTTAGTTAAAAAGATACATTCGGAGTATTCCCCCCATACCCTTGACCGGCTTGAAATGCTGCGCATTGCTGAGGCAAAAGGCGTTCAAGTGATGAGTCCGGCCGTCAATATATTGAGGCTTATCGATCGTTTAAGCTGCACAGTCACTTTGCGCGAGCACAATATCCCCATGCCGGATACTGTTGTTACGGAAGATATAGGGCATGCACTTGCTGCGGTAAAGCGTTTTGGTAGTGCAGTGCTGAAACCCTTGTATTCAACTAAAGCCCGCGGCATGACTCTGTTGGATGGTAGCCACCCTGATGGGCAGCTGGTTACCCAATTAAAAGCCTTTGCCGTTAATAACCCCGTATTGTATATCCAAAAAAAGCTAGATTTGCCCGGCAAAGACTTGGGTATGGTGTTTTTGGGAGGCCAGTATATCGGGGCCTATGCCCGGGTCACCCAGAATGATGCTTGGAACACCACTATCCACAGTGGCGGTAAGTATGGCGCATTCGATGCGCCGCAATCCTTGGTTGATTTGGCCTACAGGGCACAACAGCCATTCAACATGGATTTCACCACTGTTGATGTTGCTGAATCTGAGTCTGGGCCTATTGTGTTTGAAGTTTCGGCTTTTGGCGGTTTTAGGGGCTGTAAGGAAGGGCTAGGCATTGATGCTGCTGACTTATATGCCCAATATGCGTTAAAAAAGTTTAAAGGAGTTAATTGATATTGGTTCATTCTATTGCAATGACATCGGTGTCAGCATCTGATTTGTTAATTCGCGCCGTATGTTGGCAACCCAACCCACTGCTTCTGTGCTTTGACCAATTAGAACTTGCTATTAGGGCAAATAGCAGTGATGTGTTGGCGGGTTTAGAGCGGTATTTCCATGCATTTGTGGTTAACAGTGTCGAGGATCCTGTACCGATAGACTTGGTTGACACGCCTGCGCTTGATTTGGATATTGATTTTGTCGATTGGACTCGGGAACCCGGTAAAACAGGTCGAAAAGACACCTATGTGGATCTGGTAGATGGGCGCTTGTTACGCAAAGCCCGCACCGGCATGGTATTTTTGCAAAGCAGGGGACAACGGGTTGCTGCTGGGCCTTGCCTGGAAAACTTAAACCAGGTTATTAACTTCATCAATAGCCAATTGATGAACCAATTACAGCAACAAAATTGGCTGATCTGCCATGCTTCAGCGGTTGCATCACCTTCCCGCTGCATCGCCTTTGCGGGATTTTCTGGCGGTGGCAAATCCACCACTATGCTGCATACATTGTCAGCCTGTACCAATTTAGACTATGTCACCAATGATCGGCTATTCATCAAGCTCAAAGGGCAGCAAACTTTAGCGAAAGGTATTCCGAAGCAGCCAAGGGTTAACCCGGGTACTATACTAAATAATGACAAACTCATTCCAATGTTAAGCCAAGCCCAATCTGACAGTTACCTGGCACTGGCAAAAGATGATTTATGGCAGCTGGAAGACAAATACGACGTGGATGTGGCAGCCATGTTCGGAAGTTCCCAAAATTTGTCAGCTATACCCATTACGGATTTGATCGTTCTCAATTGGCATAGGAACGATACCTGCGATACAAAATTAACTCGAATAGATTTGCGTCAACGCCAAGATTTGTTGCCTGCAGTGATGAAATCCCCCGGCCCGTTTTATTTGGATGCACAAGGTCATATGCAAAAAGATGGTTCAGAGCTCGATAGAAGCGCTTACCTGGACGCTCTGCAAACTGTGAATGTCATTGAAGTCACCGGCATGGTAGGTTTTGAAAAGGTAGTTGAATACTGTTTAGGGCGATTGCAATAAATGTTATTGATACTGCCACAAAGGGATGAATTTGGCGTTAAAAACCGTAGCAAGCGCCAATTGCAGCGTTTTGGCAGCCAATTCAGTCGAAACATCAAAGGTCGCATGATCCATTGCTTGGATACAGAACCCTGCGTTTACGCCTGTGAGAAACTGGTTAAAGCCGCCGGTTTGCCAGCGCACCAAATCAATCACATAAAACTGAATTCCATAGCAGCAAAGAAATGGGATTGGCAGCACAGGTTATTGGTAATTGATGCTGTTTCCGTTCCACACTTTCTCTCTGACGAGTTGTTATTTGAGGCTGGTAATAATGCAGCCAAAAATATCCTGATCCTTCGCCACGGGCGAACCAAGTCTATCTTCGCTGATGCTTGTCAAATAATTAACGCCGGTGATTTGCCCAAAGGCTGCCCATTCCCTAATTCCAATGGCGTTGAAATACGCAAACGGCCACCTTACTACTATAACCAGTCAGGCGTGTTACCACTTTGTCTGGATAATGGGCAAATACGGGTGTTGCTTGTGAGCTCGAGCAAAAATAAACACTGGGGGATACCCAAAGGTATTGTTGAGCCCGGCCTTACTCCCGCCCAATCAGCATTAAATGAAGCTTTCGAAGAGGCTGGGGTTGAAGGTCAATGCTTGTCACCCTTAGGCCTCTACAGGTACCAGAAATGGGGAGCTGAGTGCCGGGTGTTGATGTTTGCAATGCAAGTGCAACGGACACTTGCCCATAGCAATTGGTTGGAAAACCATCGGCGTCGACTTTGGTGCCCGCTCTCCAATGCTATCGGGTTAGTGCATAATTTGGCGCTAAAGAGCTTTCTTGCGGATCTGCATGAACAGCAACTTAGGCATAT
Source organism: Alteromonadaceae bacterium (assembly GCA_965279005.1). Taxonomy (GTDB): domain Bacteria; phylum Pseudomonadota; class Gammaproteobacteria; order Enterobacterales; family Alteromonadaceae; genus Planctobacterium. The sequence goes on from CBDIHK010000009.1 coordinate 33,697, forward strand.
TGTAGGCGCAGGCTGATGACAATATATTGTGCCTTTATACGCCATGGCGATTATCAACAAAGGCAATCCGTGCCCAGCGCACTGCAACCTTTCCCCCTGTCTAAAAAAGGTATGCAACAAGCCAAGCAGTGTGGTGGTGAAGTCCTAATACTGGCAGAAGCACTAGGCTGCAAGCTGTATCCAAGCATTTATTCATCCACCGCTTTGCGCGCCTGGCAAACTGCGCAGATAATTGCTGAGAAAACAAGTAGCGCAGATGCCCAAATTAGCGTTCAGCAAAGCGACGCACTTTGTGAGCGTAGTGTAGGGGCTGTAGCCAATTTGACTATTGCGGAAATCGAACAGGTGTTGGAGCAGGATCCCCGATTCCAATCACCACCACCTAATTGGAAATCAAATAGTGATTACTGTTTGCCTTTTACCGGTGCTGAATCACTCTCGCAGTCCGGTATTAGGGTAGCGACTTACGTTAAACAGACGCTGGCGCGCATCCACCAAGGCAACAATTGGCTAGTGTTGTTTGTGGGACATGGCGCATCAATCCGACACGCTGCTTACCAGCTAGGCATAATGGCAAAAGACGAAATAGCTAAGTCGAGCATGCACCATGCAAAACCGATAGTGTTTAAATGGCTAGATGCGCAATTTACACACGTGGCTGGTGCTTGGAAGCAACGGGCACTGAATTCCAAGTTCAGCGATTAAGGAGTTGGGGCTGTGCAAGATTCATTAACCAAAACAGTTGAAGTAAACCAGCACGTTTATCAATTACCTAAAACAAGCGAACCCTGGCTTAATGGAAAAAAGAAAGCAATCAGGCAGCGCAGTGCGGGAAATCAAAAAACCGCGCAAACCCTGAAGCACTGGTTGCAAAAAAACCAAATTAACTGGCCACAACGCGATGTGGTTTTTATCTCTGACTTGCATGCAGATCCAGATGCCCTGGCTGCGTCTCTAGTTGCCAGTGGTAAGGTGGAAATAGTTGACGCCACAAGCTATCACTTTCGCTTATTAAAAGCGGCTAAAAAGACGTTGTTTATATTTGGTGGTGACTTTTTTGACAAAGGTCCCAGTAACTTGGAGCTGCTGCGGGCGCTTAAAAACTTCATCGATTGTGGCGCAAAAGTGAGGCTGTTGGCAGGTAACCACGATATCCGGGTGCTGTTTGGTATGTACCAAGCAGGTAAAACCGATGATTCACTTAACGGCCACTTTTTCGTGCGCATGGGGCGTAAGGCGATTCCTTTTTTGGCTGAGATCGATGCACATTATTTTGGTTCACAGCAAACACCTAAAAATCAGAAACATGAAGCCAAGGCGTTGCGGCAACTGTTACCTCAAGACAGTTGGTGGCAGGTGTTTCCAGAGCAAGCTAAACGGTTTTTAACAGATCATGCGCTAGAAAAAGAGCTAGAAAAAATTAAGCAAAAATCCGAACAATTTCCTATGGTATGCACAAATTCGGATTTCACTGCATTCCAATGTTTACGCGCAGCGAAAAAGTGGCAGGAACTTTTTCTGGCCAAAGACGGTGAGTTTTACTGGTTTTACCGCAAGATGCGCTTGGCATCCCGCCAGGGGTCTTTCTTGTTCCTGCATGCCGGGTTAGACGACACCACTGCCGATATACTCCGGGAGCATGGCGTGGCCCGGATTAACAACTTGTTTCGAAAACTCCTTAAAAAGTCTGCTTTTGAGTTTTACTACGGCAGTATTGCCAACGCTATCCGCACCAAATACCGCGTTACTGACAAGCCTTTGACCAAGCGCGGTGCAACAAGTTTGCAAGAAGCAGGTATAAACGCATTGGTGCATGGTCATCGAAACTTACACCATGGCCAGCGCATAGCCCTGCGCAAGAACTTGCTGCACTTTGAATGCGACGTCACCATGGATGCAGGATCCCGAAAAAGTGAAGGTTTGAACGGTGGCGGGGCCGGGGCAACGATTATTCGTTCTGGCCAAGAAATTTGGGGGATAAGTACTGATTATCCCAAGATAAAAGTATTCCAACCTAATTCAATCACCCAATAGGCAATATAATGCAAAGCACCAAAAATGTATTTCGCCACGAATCACTCGAAGATCGCAATTCCATTACTAAGTTGTTGCAAGCGGTAAGTGATGGTTTAGAGAAAGGGGAACTCAGTTTTAGTGATGATGAAAGTGAAATTAACCTCGCACCTTCGGGTTTGATGCACTTAAAACTTTCGGCGAGCAAAGAAGAAGGCCGCAACAAGTTTTCATTGCGGGTATCTTGGCAGGAGCCTTCCGAAATAGAACACAAACGTTCACTTAAGGTAAATTCAAAAAATGGAAAATGAGCGCAAATTAGTTAGTTTAAATTGGCTATTGCCAGCATTGTCTTAACCATTGGCTATTACGACTCTGGGTTTTCTCTTTTATAAAGCTTATGCCGACCAGAATTAGGATTAATTGCTGCCAACATCCTTGCTTAAATTAGACAAATGTCCAATTGTGGATAATTCTTGAAATACGCCATTGTGGGTCGAATAGCCAGCGTTGGTGCTTGTCTGTTTAAAGATGCTGTGATTTGGGAATGTGGCTTTGTACAACAAAATGCGGATATCAATTGCACTGCTAGTTATCATGCTATTGCAATCATGCAGTGGCTTGCGCCCGGACAAGACCGTTATTTCGCTTTCCCTCACGCCTTGGGTCGGCTACTACCCCCTGTATTACGCGATTGAAAAGCAGGTGCCAGGACAATTTGCAGTGGATTTACGCATTGTTGAAACCCTTGTTGTGCAAGACTTCCGACGTGCCAGCCTTAAAGACCATATAGATGGCATAGTTTGTTCCAATATGGAACTGTCACAAATAAATATGGTGCTGCAAGAACCTTTGCGTTACGTGCTAGCAACGGATTACTCCAATGGCGCCGATGTCATAGTGGCTAGAAAGGAAATTCCGGATTTAAAAGCGCTCCAAGGCCGGCCGGTGGGTTTTGAGTGGCATGCCCTAGGCCACTATATTATGAATGCCGCCTACCGGCAGGCCGACATTAAAAAACCCGTCATCGTACACCAGAATATTGAGCAGATAGCCGCAGAAGAGGCATTTGCCGATGGCGTGGTGGATGCGTACGTCACTTATCCTCCGATATCTACGCGCTTATTAAAAGACCCTGGCCTACACCAGATTTTCGATTCCAGCGCTATTCCCTATTATGTCTCCGATGTTATCGCGCTTAAACATGACCGGGGGCCGGAAAAAGCAGAGCTGTTGAAGCAAATATGGTTTAGTACCCTCGATTTGATAGAAAGTGAGCCGCAAGAGTACCTGGAATTTGTGGCCAAACAATTGCACGTAGACGTTGGTGCCGCGAAGGAGGCACTATCCCAAATTCAACTGATTGGCAGGGGAGACCAGGAAGCTTTTAAGCAAACTGGATTGCTCAAGTATTTGCAAATTGCGTGTGCTGTCTCTAAAGACAAAGAACAGGATTGCCTAGCGGCGTTGGATAAGCTGTACATTGACGGAAAAAGTGCGAATAGTTTGCTGTCAGACCATGGAGCCCGCCTTTGAACTTGTTGCCTTGGAGGATTAAGTCGGTTTCATTTAAGGTGCTATTCCCGATGGCATGCCTGTTATTGCTATTGTTTGTGGCGGCAAACATGCTGCTGGCCGCGGCTGCAAAAGACCTTTTCCTACAACAAACCAAGTCCCGTGCCTACCAGGTGGCTGACAACGCTGCGTTGGCACTGGAGGCTAATTTACGGCGCAGTAATTTTTTAAGGGTTGCCTCTAGCTTAGCAAGCTCAGATGACATTAATTTTGTCCTGATTGTCGATGCAGAAAATGGGCAAATTGTTGCCTCTAGCAGCTATAAATACCGGCGTAGCCTCGATGAATTACCGGGCGAAGTACAGCCAATGATCCTGGCTGCTTTGCAAGATGGCCAGCCCCTATTCTCCGAGTTGGAAAGTGGTGACTACTGGTTTAGCTATACTATACGAACCATTCCAAACCGATCTTCTGAAGTTAAAAAGTACCTAATGTTGATTGATTTCAGTGGTGAACATATCCAAAACACTTTGAGCCGAATCAGTATTAGCCTAGCTATCTACGTGGGGCTTGGCGCATCGTTGTTTGCGCTCATTGGCTATTGGCTAATGCGCTATTTTGTTCTGCGTCCGGTGCAAAAAATGGCAGTCAGCATACAAGACAAAAACCAAGGCAAGCCGTTTAAACCGCCTAAATTACATATGCATGATGAATTGCATACACTCAATGATGCCCTAACGGAAATGCACCAAGTTGAACGTGATAGCTTGGCGTTAATGCAAGAGGCCAAGTCCAAAGCTGAGGCTACTTCTAAGGCTAAATCGGCATTTTTGGCCAATATGAGCCATGAAATACGCACACCCATCAATGGCGTGTTGGGTTTAGCGCAAGTGGCATTGCGCAGTAAAAACCAAGAAGAAATTAAACAGTACTTAGAAAAAATATACCTATCGGGCAAAACCTTAATAGGCGTGGTCAATGATATCCTCGATTTTTCCAAGCTCAATGCCGGAAAACTAAATATAGAAAAAACGCCTTTTTGCCCAGACCAATTAGTTGAACAAGTGGTCGAACTTTGCCAACACACAGCCTTGAAAAAGCAAATCGATATCAGGGTGGAGCTCAGTCAAAAATTGCCTTTGGTAATCGTTTCGGATCCGCTTCGGATCCAGCAGGTTTTGCTTAACCTTACCAACAATGCAGTGAAATTTACAGAGCAAGGTGAAGTCACCATTTGCATGCATGTGAGCCAAGACAGCGAAGGTGCTCAATTACACTTTTCGGTTACAGATACGGGGATTGGCATAGAGCAAGACAAATTAGAAAGCTTGTTTGAAGAGTTCGTGCAGGAGGACGGATCCACTACCCGCAAGTTCGGAGGCACCGGCCTGGGCCTTTCTATATGCAGCAAAATAACAGAAACCATGGGCGGCAAAATACAAGCCGCAAGTGTCAAGGGCGAGGGCAGTACTTTCAGTGTTTCACTTCCGGTTGAAGTGGCGGCAAACCACCAGTTACAGGTTAAGTTACGCGAGGTTTTAATGGCCTCCAGGCTGGTCTGTGACTATGAACTGCCCAACACATACTCAGGCCCTTTTGTGGAACTCGTTAACAGGATGAAATCCTTCAGCAAAGGTGCTGATACCATTAAGCTGATGACCCTATCCCAGTTTTTGGACGCATCTGAATCTAACCAGCTAGCCCGGAGCCAAAAACTTGTAGTCCTCGGAGCTGAGCAAAGTTTAATGCAACACATTGAACTCAATGAAAACGTTTATCCATTGTTCTCAATGCTCAACCGTGAGTCGTTGATAGACTTGTTGCACAGGGTCAGCCAGGACAAGAGCCAACCCCAAGGTACAATCGAAAGTCGTCTAAGTGATATCAAAGACAAAAAGCTATTACTGGTTGAGGACAACATCATCAACGCAGAAGTGGTTATTGCCATGCTGTCTGATTTTGATTTTGAACTTAAACATGTCGAGAATGGGCAGCAGGCAGTTGAAATAATACCCAAGTACGAGCCCGATTTGGTGCTAATGGATGTGCAAATGCCTGTGATGGACGGCTACCAAGCCACCGAGTTTATTAGGCAGGAGCTTAAGTCGGCTGTGGCAATCGTGGGCTTGAGTGCCAACGTGCTGCCAGAAGAAGTGGAAAGGGCAAAATCGCTAGGCATGAATGACTATTTATCCAAGCCTGTGCTGAGGGATGCGTTATTGCACAAAATTTTGTTTTGGTTTGAAAACACTGCTAGCAAGAGTGGGGCCTAACAGACAATGAAAACGCTTATTTTATGCCGTCATGCCAAGTCGAGCTGGAAACATCCGGTTCAAGATATCCATCGTCCACTAAACGGGCGGGGCCTACGGCAAGCTCCTTTAGTTGCCAGGCAGGCACTAAAACAGCCGGATGCAATCTTCAGTTCACCCGCTTCCAGGGCATATGCGACCGCACTATTTTATTTTGAGATGCAGCAATGGGACATTAGGAAATTGCAACTTGAGCCCGCATTATATGAAGCAGGAGTTGATGAATTACTGTTTTTTGTAAACCAATTGCACGACCAATTAGGTTCGGTCATGTTGTTTGGCCATAATCCAGGGTTTAACCAGTTGCAGGATTTTTTGTTGGCGGAGGTTCAAGGCAACCTGGTTACCTCGGCACGTGTAGAACTGGCGCTGGATATTGATTCTTGGCGCAGCGCCTGTGGTGGTTGCGCTAGTTTGGTTGGATGCTTGGAACCTACCTTGTATGAGTGATTATGTTATCGTTGTAAATTTGTTATAACATCACATTATACTGCGTAATTTAATGTTGCTCCGCATGTTTTTCCAAGTTTCCGCGATTAATCCGTAACAAAATGCTTCTATTCCTGTTTTGCCGTCACCACTCTGGGATCAATGTGCTATAACCCCTGCTTCGCTGTCTGGCAGCTAACGACAAAAACAAACAAAACAACACAAGGTGTAATGATGAGGAAACTAAAACTCACGTCTTTGTTTATAGCCATGTCCCTGGCATTTACTCCAACCCTTTGGGCAGATGAAGAAGTAAAGGAAGAGCAGGCTGAAGAAGAGAAAGAAAAAACATTCGAAGAAAAACTGGCTGAAAAACAAGAATCAGCGGGTTTGCTAAATATTTACCGCGACGAAAAAGACGGTTCTGGTTTGGTCTTGATCACTGAAGATATGTTGAACAAGCCCTACTTGTACTTTGCTTCAACAGCCAACGGTGTGCTTGATGCAGGCCACTTTAAAGGCGCGTACCGCGGCGGCAAGCTAGTCGAATTCCGTAAATATTTTGACCGGATTGATGTAGTTGCGCTGAACCCGCGTTTCTATTTTGACCAAGACAACGCGATTAGCCGCGCTGCGGATGCCAATATTAGTGAAGCCGTCTTGTTGTCTGCCAGCATCAAAGAACAAGACGAAGGAAAATACACAATTGCCTTGGCAGACATGTTTGTAAACGAAAGCATCCATAAGGTATCCCCATGGCACAACCCGGCAGCCGCAGCGGATAAAAAGCGCTTTAAACTAGGTAAGTTCCAGGCGGGCAAATCCCGTATCGTTGATATCAACAACTTTCCAGAAAATACCCATGTAATCGTGGATTATGTGTTCGAAGATCCGAATCCAAAGGCGTTCGGCAGCAACCAGTTAGCAGATCCACGCTATGTGTCTGTGCATCTCCAGCACGCTTTTATTGAATTGCCAGACAACAATTTCCAGCCCCGTCGTGACGACCCACGGGTGGGCTATTTCACCCAGCAGTTTGATGACTTAACCTCCGATGAAACTGCTAATTTCCGCGATGTGATCAATCGCTGGCATCTAGAGAAAAAGGATCCGACGGCAGCCGTCTCCGACCCTGTTAAGCCTATCACTTGGTGGATTGAGAATACTACGCCAGTAGAGTGGCGCGACACAATCCGTGACGCCACATTAGCGTGGAACACTGCATTTGAAAAAGCCGGTATCAGCAATGCCATTGAAGTTAAAGTGCAACCTGATGATGCTGACTGGACTGGCGATGATGTGCGCTACAACGTGATGCGCTGGACCAGCTCGCCACGTCCGCCGTTTGGTGGCTATGGCCCAAGCGTGGCCAATCCTTACACAGGTGAGATTATCGCCGCTGACATTATGTTGGAATACACCTTCATGAAAGGCCGTTGGATTTTGGACAACTTCCTCAGTGAAGGCTTTACCGAAGCTGAGCTGGTGGACAATACCCATATACACGGCCTGCATTGTTCGTTAGGCCATGCCTTGAATGGAAACTTGTTGTTTGGCCAAGCCGCTGCCATGGCGCAGGGCATGGGTGACATAGAAAAAGACAAGATGTTGCGCCAAACCATGTACTACTTAATTCTGCACGAAGTAGGCCATACCCTAGGCTTGAACCACAATATGATGGCTAGCCAAATATACGGCAATGACAAGGTTCACGATGTGGAATTCACCGATGGCATCCTGGCTGGCTCTGTGATGGATTATCCATCAGTAAACTTTGCCCCTCCTGGCGAGCAGCAGGGTGATTTCTACACGGACAAGCCTGGCCCATACGATGATTGGGTGATTGAATATGGCTATTCCCAGTCCTTGTCTGATGCCGAGGCCGAAGAGCAAAGGTTGCAAGCCATCTTAGCCCGTTCCACGGATCCTATGTTGGTGTTTGGTAATGACGCCGACGATATGCGGGCACCTGGCCGGCACATCGACCCGCGTATCAACATTTTTGATATGTCTGGCGACGCGGTTGCCTACGCTACGGATCGATTTGCGTTGATCAAAGACAGCTTTGGCAAAATTGAAGAAAGGGCACTCACCGAAGGCGACAGCTACAACAATATTGTTGTTGGCGTAAATGCCATGTTCAATGAATTTTCACGTTCAGCCAATGTTATCTCCCGCTACATCGGAGGTATCTACATAGACCGCGCGCATGTGGGGCAAGAAGGGGCTACCCAGCCATTTACCCCGACGCCTGCAGAAACACAAAAAGAGGCAATGGACGCCTTGGCCAAATACGTATTTGCACCGGACGCGTATGATGCAATGGAAGATGTTTATCCGCTGATGCAAATGCAAAGGCGTTCATTCAACAACTTCGGCAAGAATGAAGATCCCAAGATCCACGATATGGTGCTAAAAGCACAAGGTGCCGTTTTAACCCATATCTTGCACCCAAATGTGGTAAAACGCATCACTGATACCAGCCTGTATGGCAATACCTACACCCTAGAAAAAGTCATGGCTGACCTTACTAGTGCTATATTTGATGCTGATATGAAGGGTTCCGTGAATAGCTTCCGCCGTAATTTGCAAGTGCATTACGTGGATCGCTTAATTGGCCTCGCTGGATTGGAAAAAGACAGTAAAGTGGATAGCTTTACCAAGGCAGTGGCGACCTATGAGTTGCAGCAGCTGCTGGAAAACCTAAGCACCCGTCGCGGCGACCAAGCGACTAAGATCCACCGTCAGTTCTTGATAACCCGCATCAATAGTGCGTTTTATAAAAACGACGATTAATATTTTTTAAATAGAAAGACGGTCCGGCATCCAGATGGATGCCGGACTTTTTTTGTTTTAATGGGCTTCTTATCTTTGATAACGTCCCCACTAGTGATTAATGAATTCATTTTGGAGAAGTAAAAATTGGAATTTTTAGCTGAATACGGCATGTTTTTGCTTAAAGCTGTCACCATCGTAATCGCCATCCTCGCCGCTGTTGGTGGCATAGTCGGTATAGCCGCAAAACAAAAGCCGGGGAAAGGTGTATTGGACATCACCTCAATTTCTGAACAGTTGCAGGAACTAGAGGCACATGCAAAGTCACTGGTCTTGCCGAAAGAAGAATTTAAACAATGGCAAAAGCAGCACAAAAAAGCTGAAAAAGAAAAGGAAAAGTCTGAAAAGAAATCCGGTGACCAACACAAAAGCAACCTCTATGTCATCGATTTTAAGGGTTCGATGGATGCCAAAGAGGTAGATAGCCTGCGCGAAGAAGTGAGCGCTATTTTGACCATATGCAACGACAACGATGAGGTCTTGGTTCGATTGGAGAGTCCGGGTGGTGTGGTGCATGGCTATGGTTTGGCTGCATCCCAATTATCACGGATCCGGGAGCAGGGTTTAAATTTAACCGTGGCTGTAGACAAGGTTGCTGCCAGTGGCGGTTATATGATGGCGTGTATTGGCAATAAAGTCCTTTCTGCCCCCTTTGCTATTATTGGCTCAATTGGCGTCGTTGCCCAGCTGCCTAACTTCAACAAGCTGCTAAAGAAAAACAGCATTGACTGGGAACAGCATACGGCGGGGCAGTTCAAGCGCACCCTTACTGTATTTGGAGAAAATGATGATGAAGGCCGGGAAAAATTTAAACAAGATTTGGAAGAAATCCATGTACTGTTTAAAGACCACATCAAACGCAACCGCGAGATAGTAGACCTTGAAAAAGTCGCCACCGGTGAACACTGGCTTGGCTTGAAAGCTAAAGAATTGGCTTTGGTTGATGAGATCCAAACTTCAGATGACTTCTTGTTGCAAAAGTATAAAGAGAAAGACATCTACCTGGTTAGGTATAAGAAGCAACAAAAGCTTGCTGATAAGCTAGCCAATGCCGCAAGTTTGACGGTTGAGTCTGTGATTGACCGGGTCTGGGGGTGGCGCAGCAAAACCTGGCAATAATGGAATCGGTATAAAACACAAAGGAAAGAGGCTCGGCGAACCAAGCCTCTGTTTGCTTTTAAGGTTTTCCGGGTAGCTTGTGGAAATCGGACAATTCGACATCTTCCTCTTTCTCGCCCGCCTCCATGTCTTTAAACATTTTCTTGTTGAGTTTGCCTTCAGTTTTGGCAACTACGCAGGCCACCGTGGCATCACCTGTGACGTTAACCGCTGTGCGGGTCATATCCAATAGCCGATCTACACCAATGATCAGGGCGATCCCTTCAACAGGCAGGCCTACTTGCTGCAGCACCATGGCCAACATTATCAAGCCGACACCTGGCACACCAGCCGTACCGATAGAGGCCAAGGTGGCGGTGAGTATCACCATTAGGTAATCAGTAACCGTCAAGTCAACGGCAAATACTTGGGCGATAAACACGGTGGCTACTCCTTGCATTATGGCGGTGCCATCCATGTTGATGGTGGAGCCTAGAGGTAGGGTAAATGACGCGACTGAGTTATGCACACCAAGCTTTTTGCGGGCCGTTTCCATGGTCACGGGTAAGGTTGCGCTAGAGCTTGCTGTGGAAAAGGCAAATAGCGCGGTTTCACGCATTTTCTTTAGCAAGATAATTGGACTAACTCCGGCAAGCGTGCGCAGGATAATAGGGTAGGTAACAAAGGCATGGATCGCCAATACCACCAAGACCAAGAAAAAGTATTTGGCCAAACTGATGATGGTGTCAAAACCTATATCGGCAAATAGTTTCGCCATTAGCGCAAATACGCCTATAGGTGCCAAGTTCATTAAGATAGTGACCAGCTTCATGATCACACTGTTTAAGTCATTAAAGAAGCCTGCGAGGCGCTTACCGGGTTCACCCGACATGGCCATTGCCACGCCAAACAATAAGGAAAATACGATGATTTGTAGCATATTGCCTTCGGCCATCGCTGAAATGGGGTTGCTGGGCATCATATTGATAATGACCTGCGCCAATCCAGGTGCTTCCTTAGCTTGGTAACTAGCTTCTGTAGGCAAATCCAAGCCAGCGCCAGGTGCCACTATTAAAGCGGCTGTAATGGCGATAGTGATGGCGATTGCAGTGGTCATTACATAAAGGCCAATAGACTTTCCTCCCAAGCGGCCAAGTTGCGCTGGGTCGCTCAAATTACAGGTACCACAAATCAGGGACACCATCACCAGCGGTACTACAAGCATCTTGAGGCTAGCAATAAAGATAGCGCCGATGACATTAAAAATACCATCTACAAAAAATCCATACGTGGAAAAGGGTATGCCAAGTAGGCTAAAGGCAAAATCTCCGCTATCATCAAATAGCAGTTGCAAGAAAAACCCGGTCAGAATTCCGGCAATCATGCCGATAAAAACACGGGCAGTAAGGCTATATTTAGATTTGGTTTTAACCATGGGTAAAAGGTTTGTTCTGCTTATTTTGGGACGATAGCCTAGCAAGATTACTGCATAAGCTAAATAAAAAGTTACGCAAATGGGGGAAGTGCTTTGCGCAATAACTACAAGGTAGAAGGTGCCACCAGAGGCACCCTATTTAAGTTCGTTGGTTTAATTTGGTTTATCTTTCTTCTCTCTGCCTGCGGCGGCGGGGGCGGTGGCATCTCCCGCGACAATACAACCCCAGACCCAGATCAGCAGCCTGTTTCCCAGTTTCAAGTGAGCTTGAGCATTGCTGAGCGGGACTCGGGCACGGCAAATAATGAATTATCTTCAGCCACCCCCCTTAGGGTTACTGCTGTGGTCACAAATGTAAGTGACGGCAGTGTTGCGGTTGACCAACTGGTGACCTTTAGTTTCAACTTGGTGGATCTTGCCCTTTTCGACCCAGGTTCCGGTACTGCTATCACCGACGCCAACGGCGTCGCCTTTATTGATTTGCTGGTGGGCACAGTTGAAGGCGGTGGTTTGGTCACGGCCAGGTTAGAAACCGGTGAAACCGCCACCATTGGCTTTAATTCATCGGGTGATGCTGATCCGGGTAATAACAGTATTACCTTGACCATAGTGGACAAGCAGTCAGGGCTAGCAAGCAATGCCCTCTCGTCATCCACGCCATTAATTGTCAATGCCTTGGTACTAGACGCCAATAGCAATCCCGTTGTTGATGAACTAATTACTTTTGCCTTCTCACAAGAGGGCTTGGCCTTTTTCGAACCCAGTTCGGGTACTGCACTGACCAATGCCACGGGCGTTGCTTCAATTGAACTCATCGTCGGTGAACAGGCTGGGGCTGGTAAAGTGATTGCCACCACTTCCAGCCAGGAAAGTGCGGAGATCGGATTTAATTCAGCTGGCGGTGGATCGGTGATAAGCGAACAGCCCGCAGCGCTAGATTTCTTCACCAGTGCCCTGCAATTGGCGTCAAGTGGTGCTGACCAAGTAGAGCTGATTGCACTAGTCAAAGACGAAGATAATATTTTGATGGAAGGCATTGAAGTTAGCTTTTCAACCGATTCCGGCGAGCTAATTATAAACCAGGGCACCACTACTGCAGATGGCACAGCCAGGGCAACTTTGACTTCGCAAAACAACCCTGAAAACCGGGAGATTACTGTTACCGCTGAAACCGGTAGCTTGACAGAAAGTTTGTCAATCAGGGTGGTAGGTACAGAAATCAATATTAATGCGCCAAGTTCAGTTATTTTAGACGACACAGTGCCAATCACTATCGTACTCGTTGACGCAGATGGCAGGGGGATAGCTGGCGAGGAGATACAGCTATCGAGTGGCTCTGGCAATGCGCTTAGCGATGAGTCGCCAGCAACCGACGAAACAGGGCAGGCCATTGTGCAATACACTGGATCTATATCAGGCTCCGATATCATTACCGCCGTTTGGTATGGTGAAAATGGCGAGCTAGATGAAGGTGACTTGGAACAAACCCATCAAATAGTCGTGCAAGAAGATGAATTTAGCTTTGTTGCCGAGCCCGAAGACGATATCTTTTTAGATAACTTACAGCCCCTCACTGTTAGTTGGCAAAAAGATAACTTGCCCTTCGCTGGCGGTACAGTGGTTTACACCACAACTCGCGGCAGTATTGTCGACGATGATGGCAACCCAATTGCCCAAGGCGTCACTGATGAAAACGGTGAAGCAAGCTTTAATATTGTTTCTACTAGTGCCGGTAAGGCTGTTATTGGTGTGCAAGGTACAGATAACGAAAACAATGTCGTCAATACCAGTATTGAAGTTGAGTTTGTGGCCAATTCGGTAGCGTCTATTATTGTTGCCGCAAGCCCCAATTCGATCGGGCCAGATGGGCAAAAAAGTACTGTCACTGCAGTGTTGCGCGATGCTAGGGGCAACTTGGTTAAAGGTGTACAAGTTGGGTTTACCGCGGACGATGTCAGTGGTGGTGAGTTGTTCCCGCCTGTCGCAACCACAGACACCAATGGTTTGGCGTCCACTGTTTATACCTCCAATACCGTAACCAATGAAGATGCGATTACTATCACAGCAACAGAAAACCTAGGAGGTTTATCGGCTGATGCCAATATAACTGTGGCTGATAGGGCGCAGTTTATTTCAATCGGTACCGGTAACCAGATTGAATCACCAACTGATTCTTCATATTTAAAACGATTCTCGGTATTTGTGACTGATGCCAATTCCAACCCTGTTGACAATGTTGCCTTAACGGTAACGGGGACTCCGGTTAAATATACCGAGTTATTGGATCCCAACGCGGCAGAAGGTGATCCCAACTTTGGTGAGATCAGGCCAGCGTTCCACAAAGGTTACTGGGAAGCTTTCCCTAGTATTGATGCCTTTGAGTTTTGGATCCCGGTGCAAACGGTGGATTGCGCCAATGAAGATATCGACGACGATGCCATATTGGATCCGAACGAGGATGTAAATGGCAATGGTATCCTAGATGAAGGGGAAGACCTGGATGGTGATGGCGAGTTAGACATCGGTGAAGACACCAACGGCGACGGCAACCTTACTCCGGGTAATATTGTATCCATTACTGGCAACATTGTGACCGATAGTAACGGCCAGGCAGAAATTGAAGTGCGCTACCCAAAAACCTTTGCTGCTTGGGTAACCATCAAAATCACTGTGAGTACGCCGGTAACGGGCAGTGAAAGCAGGGTCAGCCAGTTCTACACACTTGGTGCGTCAGCTGCAGATTTAACCGTCGAGAGCACGGCACCTAACACTAATCCATTTGGTGATGGTTTAAATATTGTTCCCGACCCAGCCGACCCCACACAAAACATCGATGACGGTACCGCCAGGGTCTGTACTAATTTACTCTAAGTTGCAAAAACCACCTTCGGGTGGTTTTTTGTTGGTGTGCAACCTACCGTTTGGAAAGTGCATCTTGAGTAAAATAAGCCATACTATGGGGAGTGAGCAAAGTTGCGAGTTTTCCATGTCATTGAACGCCTCTGAGAAATTACAGCATTATTTATGTGCCCCTGGTAATGGTGTGTTTACTGTTCAAACCGCGAAAGAAAAAAAAGAAGTCCTGCACCAAAAGCTGTACGGTTGTGTTGGTGACGATGCCAACGCTGAGTGGCAAAAAAAGCTGCAGGAATACGCTTATTACAAAATCGACAAACCCTATGTGTTTGGCATCTGCCACGATAATGGCGGTGGCATATTGCGCGGTGCCAATTGGGGGCCTTTGTTTGTCCGCCAAGCGATGTACGATCACATGAGCCAAGATGCCATTGTTTACGACATTGGCGATGTCAGGGTAATACCGCATTTATTGATGGATAAGTACCTCAATGAAGCAACGGTGCGCAGCTGCCGCAATGCCTTGTACAAAAACGAACACCTTGAACTGGCGGTTAGCCCGCTGTCGGTAGCCCAAGAAGTAGTTAATTCCGTTTACGAGCTTAATGAAGGTGCTCGCTTTTTTGCCATCGGCGGCGATCACTCTATCAGCTATCCGCTGACCAAAGCTTACATTGCCCAACAGCAGGCCCGTGGGAAAAAAGTTGGCATTATCCATTACGATGCCCATACCGATTTGCTACAACAGCGCCTTGGCATTGATATTTGTTTTGGTTCGTGGACATATCACATATTGAATGATTTAGAGCGACCTTACCACGTTGTGCAAATAGGTATTCGTTCCAGTGGTAAACCCAAGCAACACTGGCAAGAGAAATACGGCGTACGCCAGTATTGGAATTACGATGTGAAGCAGCGCGGTATTAAAGCAATTGCCCTGGAAACCATAGAACATTTCCACAATGAAGGCATAGATGAGGTTTATTTGACCTTCGACATTGATGCCATTGATGCAAAATACGCCAGCGCGACAGGCACGCCTGAGCCAGATGGTTTGACCCCAGATGAAGCGGTTGAATCAATCCAAATGTTTGCACAACATTTGAATATTAGTTCTGGGGATTTGGCAGAAGTTGCGCCTTTTGTTAGCGCCAGCCACTCGGGCGCGCAAGCTGATGAACCTGCGACTACTATGAAAACGGCGGGGGAGGTGAGCAGCGCCATTATCGACGCTATCCAGTTCCCCAAGCGAAGCTAGTTGCACTAAACCTAGCTTCTGGGGATTAATGACGGGCGTCCAGTGAACTGGCGCCCTTTATTTATCTAGTCTTGTTGGAAAGTATAGACAGAGCCGAGTTTGAGGATTTGGGTAAGTTCATCCAGTGCTGTGCGTGATTCTTGAAGCAATTGCGGATCAGCTAAATCTGTAACACTTAATTCATCCCGGTAATGCTTGTCCACCCACTGGTTTAATCGCGCAAATAGCTTGTCATTCATTAATGTGTGAGGGTTTACCGCGTCTAGCTCTTGCCCGGTCAATGCCACCCTTAGGCGCAAACAGGCTGGGCCGCCACCGTTTTTCATACTTTGCTTAACGTCAAAGTACTTAACTTGTTTAATCGGTGTGTCCATCTCTACCAGGCGTTGCAGGTAGCTTGAGACACTGGCGTTTTCTTCACAATCGGTCGGGGCAATAATGCACATTTCACCGTTGGGTAACGTCAATATTTGGGTGTTGAATAAATAGGTCTTAACTGCTTCAGTAACGCTGACATCACTGTTGCTTACTTTGATAAAGTGCAGCGGGTGCTCACCAAATTTTGCCCTTATTTCAGCCAGCTTGGCATCCGTGTCCAAGAAGGCTTGTTCGTGGTAGAACAACACGTTCTGGTTGCCTACAGAAATTACATCGTTGTGGAATACACCCTGGTCGATGACATTCGGGTTTTGTTGCATAAAGACAACGTTATCTTCTTCTAGGCCATGCAGCCGGGCAATCGCTTGTGACGCTTCCAAGGTCTGGCGCGCCGGGTATTTTGAAGGAGCAGGTTGGGAGCTGTCGAATGCGTATTTGCCATAAACAAACAATTCAACACCAGCGTGGCCATAGTCACTGCACAGGCGGGTGTGGTTTGCCGCACCTTCGTCACCAAAATGGTCGTTGTCTGGCAGGTGCATATGGTGTTCAAAGTATTTTTCGTTGGCAAAGGTCGCTTGCAAAATCCTACCTGTCACTACGGGTTCAATGGAACGGTGGAACTTATTGGTCAGGTTTGCAGGCGTAAAATGTACCCTGCCGTCAGCCGTATCTGCACTTGGTGACACGGTTGCCGCATTGGCAGTCCACATACTCGATGCCGAGCACACTGCTTGAAGTATCTCTGGGGCTTGTGCAGCGGCTTTGGCAAGGATTTGGTTATCGTTGCCGGTAAAACCTATCCTACGCAACATATGCACGTTAGGGCGCTCTTGTGGCGCTAATACCCCCTGTTGCATGCCCAGGTCAGCCAAAGCTTTCATTTTGATTAGCCCCTGTTTCGCCGCTTGTTTGGGGCTACTGGTATTTTGCGCATTGCTCGCCGAGGCAACATTGCCAAAAGACAAACCCGCATAGTTGTGGGTTGGACCGACTAAACCATCAAAATTTGCTTCAAACTGTTTCATTTATATCCTCGTTCATTAAGGCTAGATACGTTTGGCCTGGTACCTGTCTGGCGCAGTTTGTTGGACAACGTTCTAGGCTTTACTCGGCTGCCCGTACATTGACGGTAACAACCTCTTGTAGGGTGGTAGGGCGATAAAAAGTGGCTTGATTATGCCCGATGCGCCGCCATTATACTGTTTTTATTGCTGCTGCCAATCGCGAAGGCCTTATTTTTAAAGGGCTGCGGCGATGTTGGTAGATAAGTATGAAGAAGATCTTGTTTTCTATGCACTTTGCAGATATATCTTAAAATAGGAAATTGGCAAAGGTAGGTGTCCTTTGTTTGTCGCAAAACCCTGCTTGGATAAGCCAGCGTAAAGGTTAAATAAAATAATATGGCAAAATCATTGGTTATTGTTGAGTCGCCAGCAAAAGCGAAAACAATAAATAAATATTTAGGAAAGGACTTTGTCGTTAAATCCAGTGTCGGACACATAAGGGATTTACCCACCAAGGCATTAGGTAAAGTTCCGCCTAAAAAACCAGCCAAAGAATTAAAGCAATACAGCGAAGATAAAAAACAAGCTTATTTGCGTGACTTTGAATACCAAAAACTCGTAGACCGTATGGGCGTGGATCCGAAAAACGAATGGGACGCCCATTACGAAATTCTGTCTGGCAAAGAAAAAGTCGTCTCTGAGCTTAAGAAACTCGCTAAAGATGCTGACAATATCTATCTCGCAACGGATTTGGATAGGGAAGGGGAAGCCATTGCTTGGCATTTGCAAAAGATCATCGGCGGCAAGGGCAAAACCTTCCACCGGGTGGTTTTTAACGAGATCACAAAAAACGCCATTAAAGGTGCGTTTGAACAGCCTGGTGAAGTCAATATAGAACGGGTCAATGCCCAACAAGCGCGGCGCTTCCTGGATCGCGTCGTCGGTTTTATGCTGTCCCCGCTATTGTGGAAAAAGGTTTCCCGTGGTTTGTCTGCGGGCAGGGTGCAGTCGGTAGCTGTGCGCCTAGTTGTCGAACGCGAGCGTGAGATCAAAGCCTTTATCCCAGAGGAGTTTTGGGATATCCATGCCGACGTCAATAATGACAAACAGGTTGGCTTGCGCTTATTGGTGGCCAAGCAAGCAGGCAAGAGCTTTAAACCCAAAAACAAAGCACAAACCGATGCTGCGCTGAGTGTATTGGGCAATGCAGAGTATAAAGTTGCCAGCCGCGAATCGAAACCTACTTCAAGCCGGCCCAGTGCGCCATTTATTACCTCCACCCTGCAACAGGCTGCGAGCACGCGCTTGGGGTTTGGCGTTAAGAAAACCATGATGTTGGCACAACGCCTGTATGAAGCTGGCCATATTACCTATATGCGTACCGATTCCACCAATTTAAGTGGCGAGGCCATTACTAGCGCCCGTGGCTATATTGAATCCAACTTTGGGCAACCGTATTTGCCTGAGAAACCCAACTATTACGGCAGCAAAGAAGGCGCCCAAGAAGCTCACGAGGCGATACGGCCTTCAGATGTTAACAAGTTGTCCGCGTTCCTCAACGATATGGAAAGGGATGCCCAGCGCTTGTACGACCTGATTTGGCGCCAATTTGTCGCCTGCCAAATGACACCGGCGAAATACGACGCCACAACCATCACGGTAAAAGCGGCAGATTTCGAATTGACGGCCAAAGGGCGGGTGCTCAAGTTTGACGGTTTCACCAAGGTACAGGAGCAAATCAAACGCAAGGGCGACGACGACAACCAATTGCCGGATGTCAAAGAAGGCGAGCTGCTCGACCTGCAAAAGCTCGATCCCAAGCAGCACTTCACTAAGCCTCCTGCCAGGTATAGCGAAGCGAGTTTGGTGAAAGAATTGGAAAAACGCGGAATTGGCCGTCCCTCTACTTACGCCAGCATTATTTCCACCATCCAAGGCCGAGGCTATGTGCGCCTTGAACAGCGTCGTTTTTACGCAGAAAAAATGGGTGAAATTGTCAGCGACAGGTTACTGGAAAAATTCACCGATTTGATGAGCTACGATTTCACTGCGAATATGGAACAGCACTTGGACGAAATTGCAGAAGGCAAGATGCAGTGGAAACAGGTGTTGGATCAGTTTTACCAGGACTTTGAAAAGAAGCTTGAGTTAGCCGAGAAGCCCGCTGAGGAAGGCGGTATGAGCAGCAATAAGTCGGTGGAGACTGATATCCCCTGCGATAAATGTGGCCGGACTATGATGATCCGTACTTCAGGTACCGGCCAGTTCTTGGGGTGCTCAGGCTACAACTTGCCGCCTAAAGAGCGCTGTACCAATACCATGAACCTGATCCCAGGCGACGAGGTGGAGGATTTGGATGCAGACGATGAGCAGGAAGCAAAGGTATTGAGGACCAAGCACAGGTGCCATATTTGTGGTACGGCTATGGATGAGTTTGTCCTTGACGAAAAACGCAAGCTGCATATTTGCGGTAATAGCCCTACCTGTGGTGGTTATGAAGTTGAACGAGGCAATTTCAAGGTAAAAGGCTACGATGGCCCGGTTATCGATTGTGACCGCTGTGAATCGCCAATGGAATTAAAAACCGGGCGCTTTGGCAAGTATTTCAAATGTACTAACGAAGAATGCGGAAATACCCGCAAGCTGTTGAAAAACGGGGAAGTGGCACCGCCTAAGTCTGATCCAGTCGACTTGCCTGAGTTGCCTTGCACTAAGTCCGACGCACACTTTGTGCTGCGCGATGGCGCTGCTGGTATTTTCCTGGCTGCCCACAACTTCCCTAAATCACGGGAAACCCGGGCTCCTTTGGTTGAAGAGTTGTTGCGCTTCAAGGACAGGTTACCTGATAAGCACAAATATTTAGCTGATGCCCCGGTCACCGATGACGAGGGCAACAAAACATTGGTGCGCTTCAGCCGTAAGACTAAACAACAGTACGTAACCTCTGAAAACGAAAAGGGTAAGGCGACAGGTTGGGCAGCCTGGTTCAAGGATGGCCAATGGCAGGTAGAAGCCAAAAAGAAAGCCGCGCCTAAGAAGAAAAAATAGTAAACCCAGCACGCCCGGCTAGGCCGGGCAAGTTTGAACAAGTCAGATATCTTTCTTGCTTGTACTGTGAAGACTTTGACCCTATCATCTAGCGCTGGTTAATCCCTCATTTACTTTCGTGAACCTTGTAAGCTTGTTGGCTTACTGAGGTTATATTGGAGCTGAGCCCAACCTCATGAACCTACCAGCAGCCTTATTTATTGGGCTTAGATACAGCAATAGCCGTAAGAGCAACCATTTTATTGCTTTTATCAATTGGTTCTCTATAGCTGGTATTGCCCTGGGTTTAATGGCTTTGGTGATCACGACCTCCGTAATGAATGGTTTTGAGGGGCAACTGAAGGATCGCATATTGGGCTTGAGCCCGCACTTTTTAGTTAATCAAGCTTCATTACCTGACGCTATCACTCAATCTCCCGTTATCATTGGAAGCACGCCATTCGCCGAGGTTGAGGCCGTGGTGCAGGGCAGCAGGGCACTTAAGCCCATTTACCTACAAGGGATTGAACCGGCCAGCTTTACCAAATATGCACAAATCAACCAGCATATGCAGCAAGGTAGCTTAGAATTGCTGGCGGCGGGCAATTACCAAATCGCAATTGGCAGGGCGTTGGCAATACAGCTTGATTTATCGGTTGGCGATCAGTTGCGGGTTATCCTTGCTGGCACCTCCATATTCACCCCATTTGGCAGGGTACCGGCCCAGCGTAAATTTGAAGTGTCAGGCATTTTTGATATGGGATCGGAACTGGACGACAAAGTCGCTCTGATCCATTTGGCCGATCTAGCCCGGCTAAAACGCACAAATGTTGCCTCCATGCAGCAGGCCAGGTTGTTTTTGCAGGATCCATTCGAGTTCCCTGTGGTGCGCCAATTGTTGGATGACTTGGATTTGCAATACGTTGATTGGCGTGAACGCCAAGGGCCGCTATTTGATGCGGTAAAAATGGAAAAAAATATGATGGTGGTGATGCTAATGCTAATTATTGCCGTCGCTGCATTTAACATCATCTCTGCACTAGTGATGGTGGTAAATGAAAAGCAAGGGGATATCGCCATATTGCGCACCCAAGGTATGCCTAGGCGAAATGTCATGTATATTTTTATGATCAATGGCCTGCTCAATGGTTTAAAAGGAACCGTGATTGGGTTAGTCCTGGGATTGTTAGTTACCACCCAGCTCAACCCAGTGATGCATGCGCTGCAAGTGCCCATAATGCAGTATTTACCGGAAGGGGAAGTACCTATTGCCCTGCAACCAGGGCAGATAGCTGCAATGGTGTTACTCACTTTGGCGTTGAGTTTCCTTGCCTCCTTGTACCCTGCTTGGCGTGCGCTGAGGGTAAAACCCGCAGATGCGTTGCGCTATGAATAAACTTGATTTGACAGGAGCCAACTTGAATGGAATTGTTGACTTGCCGACAACTTAGCAAGACCTACAGCGAAGGCAGCAATGCGTTAAAAGTGTTAGAGAACGTCAGCTTTTCTGTGGGCAAGGCTGAGCAAGTGGCTATTGTAGGTAGCTCTGGTTCAGGCAAGAGTACCCTTTTGCACTTGCTAGGTGCACTAGATACGCCCACCAGTGGCCAGGTGTTGTTTGAAGGCCAAGATATATTTTCCTTTAATGAGCGGCAACAGGCCCAATTCCGCAACCAAAGCCTGGGCTTTGTCTACCAGCAGCATCATCTCCTGCCAGAATTCACCGCACTGGAAAATGCCGCCATGCCGCTGTTGATAGCGAAAGTGGATAAGCGCCGCGCACTTATACAGGCCAGTGAAATTATTGATAGGGTCGGGTTGGCACAGCGCGGGGCGCATCGGCCGGCGGAACTATCCGGTGGCGAGAGGCAGCGGGTGGCTATAGCACGGGCATTGGTCAACCAGCCGAAACTAGTGCTGGCGGACGAACCCACAGGGAATTTAGACGATAAGTCGGGCGAGGGGGTTTACCAACTGTTGTTGTCTTTAAAGCACGAACTGGATACCAGTTTCGTGGTGGTGACCCATGATACCCGGCTCGCTTCAAGGTTAGACCGGACATTGCTGCTTAAAGGCGGCAAACTCAACGATACCGGCCGCGCCAGTGGCAACAATGTGATCCAACTTTAACCGATGCCAATGTTAAGCTTCACCTTAGCGCGGCGATTTCGGCGCAGTAAAAAACAAAGTGGGTTTACCTCCTTTATAGCCTTGTCTTCGACATTTGGTATCGGGCTAGGTTGTGCTGTCCTTATCATCATGCTATCGGTGATGAATGGCTTTGAGCGCGAATTACAACAGCGTTTATTGTCCATTGTCCCCCATGGTGAACTGCTCGCTGTTGACAGTGGCGGGTTGCGGGATTGGCGTGAGATTACCGAAGTATTCCAGCGCGAACCCCACGTCAAGCAAGTGCAGCCCTTTGCCAAAGCAACTGGATTACTGCAAAAGGGCAAACTTAGCAAAGCAGCTGAGTTAACTGCAGTTGATCCAGGTTTTGCAGAAAACAGTGCTTGGGTAGGATTGTTGCCAGAAGAGGTTTGGCGTAGGTTCCAAGCACAGCCAGATGGCGTTGTTTTGGGCGACCAAATTGTGTCGGAGATTGGCCTCAAGGTTGGGGATAAATTTCAGGTTCTTTTGCCAGAACCCAATAGCCAAGGGCAGTTGGCGAAACCCAAAGCGATA
Organism: Alteromonadaceae bacterium; assembly: GCA_965279005.1. Lineage (GTDB taxonomy): Bacteria > Pseudomonadota > Gammaproteobacteria > Enterobacterales > Alteromonadaceae > Planctobacterium. Next base: position 56,545 of record CBDIHK010000009.1, read on the forward strand.
TGGTTAACCTTTTCCGGCAGCGTTAACCTCGGCGGTGAATTAGACAATTTTGTTGGCTTTATGCACTTGGATAAAGCGGCACAAGCATTGGCGGTTACCACCGGCGCACAAGGCATCCAAATCAGCTACCATGATCCCTTCGCTGCAGCGGGCTATACCAGGGAACTGGGTTACCGGTTACAGCAATATGCCTATATGAGTGACTGGACCCGCACCCAAGGGCACCTATACCAGGACATACAGTTGGTGAGGTTGATAGTCTATATTGCCTTGACGCTGGTGATTGCCGTTGCCTGCTTTAACGTTATTTCCTCTTTGGTGATGGTGGTCAATGAGCGTAAACCAGAGATTGCCATGTTAAAAACCATGGGGGCGGATTCCCGCATTATCGTTGGCACCTTTGTTTGGCAGGGTTTGATCAACGCACTAATTGGAATTGTTGTTGGCAGTATATTGGGCGTGCTGGTTGCACAAAACCTAACTGAAATTGCATCATTTGCGGAGGCAATAACGGGCACCAAGTTGTTGTCTGGTGATATTTATTTTATCGATTTCCTTCCGACGCAGTTACTTTGGCGGGATGTCATGGTGACTATCAGCATTGCTATGGTACTGTCCCTTTTAGCCACTGTTTATCCTGCGCTGAAAGCAAATAAAGTTGAGCCAGCAAAAATACTCGGGCACTAAAAAGATTCTTTGCATGGAGGAAGCTATGAACTTTCATTTCCATTTGGCCAAGACGGATGATGAAATCAGGGCCTGTTTCCCGGTGATGCACCAGTTGCGCCTCCAGTTTACGCAGGAAGGTTTTCTGAACCAAGTAAGGGTGCAACAGCAAGAGGGCTACCAATTGGCGTATGCGATTGCTGGGGAGGCACAACCCTCAAGGGTGGAAATAGGCCTGTACACTGGGCAAACTGAAAGCCCAGGTGCTGGCGATAACCTAGGGATTGTTGCCGTGGCGGGATTTATCGTTAACCACAAATTAGCTTGGGGCAAAAACCTGTATGTAGACGACTTGGTGACTTGCCAATCAACGCGCTCTGCAGGTGCCGGTAAAGCCATACTAGACTGGTTGCAAGACTTCGCCCGCACTAAGGGTTGCGAGTCATTCCACTTAGATTCAGGTGTGCAACGTTTTGGCGCCCATAAGTTCTATTTACGCGAGGGGTTGCATATAAGTTTTATTTGCGCAGCGGGGCTGCACGTTGCCAGCCACCATTTTCAGAAGCAACTATAGTGAAAAAACCAAGTGACATCCGTATACAACTAGTATGTGGCGCAAGAAGGTTTGACTGATCATGTCTGAAAATGGAACTGGCACCGCTAAACCAGTGCATACAGAAACTGAAAGACAGGATGGCAATACCGAACCCCAAACAGCCAAGCCTTCCCAGCCCACTGCCCAAAGAAATAAATACCACAGGCAGCTAGAGCAATACCCCTTACATCGCTTTGACAATAATGGCAGGCTAAAGCCACCGGCAATTGTCTATTGGGTTTCCTTTTACCTACTACGCGGATTTTTTGTGGTTATCGCCGCCAACGGACTAGGCGCCAATACAAAAGCTATCCTAGGTGCACTATATCCCAATATAACAATGCTTTATGCCCATTTAATTGTCAGTATTCCAGCAATCTATTGCCTAGCTTTGCTCTCATACCGCACCCAAATCTACGACAACAACCGTGAATGGCTTTTAAAAACAATTAAACCAACACTGCTAGTAGGCATATTGCTAGACTTTACCTTCCACCTATACCTAGCCCACCTCCAGCACTGGCAATTCAGCTGGAATGTGGGGCTGGGGATAGTTTTGTCATTAACTTTCGTACTTCTCACCCATAATAAGAATTTATAATTTGAAAGAGTTATATCTAGTTTCCTGTTACAGGCGGTAGCTTTGGTGGTTCTGGGTTGCCATCAATTGGATCTGGACCTCTATTAGGATCTAGTATGGTTACTATCCTGCTGTCAGGTTGATACACTGTAAGTGAAGATGAACCCCCACCCACTTGAAGCACCTCTTTAGACCCTAATTCCATTAGGCCGTATTTCTTCTTACCTTTATCCATTTTTATTTCTCCGTTGTGTGTTTTCTATTTGATGAGTCTATTATCTATATAATCTATATTTTGAAATACAAAAATTGGGAAGTATATGTTCAAGTTTGAGCAATATGTCTGGGTTTTCCTTAGCATTTTGTTAATGAATACCGTTCAACAAGCAATAGCACAATCTTCTCTTTTTAAACCTCTTGAAGTTGGGTTTTTAGAGTCCATCGCGGGTGAAAATATCCAAGTAACTGCTCTGGGTCAGATTGATGACGTATTGTATATTGGTACGGTGAACGGGCTATTTGTGCTTGACGGATTTAACCAATACAAATCGGAACTTAATGATTCATTGACGGAAGGCAAATTTATTACATCGATCACAACAGTAGGCAGTTCAGCTTGGATTACTACCTTCGGGAGCGGAATTGTCTTATTGGAAAAAGAGTCTGGTAGATACAAAATATTTGATAAATCTAGCAGTATTGGAAGCACAAACTGTTTAGACTCAACTTTCAAACCCGAAACAAAATCTCTTCTCTTTGCTTGTGATACTCATTTAGTTGAGATAGGTGTGAATGGTGAAATATTTGGTTCATCTAAAGTTAAAATTAAAAAAGATGGCGAATCTTTGAAGCAGATCGTTGATGTTGATTATTTAGATGGCATCGGTGTTATAGTTACGTCAAAATCCAGTGGGTTATACTTGGAAAGTTCGTCGGGTAGTTATACTAGATTTTTTGATGTGAATTATTTGGGGGATAAGATCAGGCTAAACAAGCTCGATTTTGATGGGGAGGGATATATTTACCTCTCATCAAGTTTTGGTACGTTTGTTATCAATCAATTTGGTCAAGTAGTAGACCATATTAAGCCAGATGTTATAGATGGTGTTTCGCATAATGAAACAATGAAAACTCATTTCTTGGACTTAAATACGATCTTGATTTCCACATTCTCTAGTGGTCATTTGAGGTATAATTCTACACAAAAAAAAGTAATGAAAAGTGACTTGTTTATTAATATTTCGAATGACGAAATGATGTCAAGTTCTTGGGTGGTTCTGAAAACGAAAGACCATAATGTTATAATGTCAACATCCAGTTATGGGTTGGTAATTATACCGCCAACTTGGAATTTCTTAAATCAAGTCGATAAGAATGGTTTTAGAATTGGAACTATTTCCGCCATCTCCTCTATAAATGACAAGATATTCATTGCTGATGGGAAATCTCTATATGAGTTGATTAACAATAAACTGATTATGAGGGATGATGATATTGGATATGTTCTGGATATTGTTTACTACCGTGGTAGCGTAATATTGAGCACTATTGAACATGGGCTTCAAGTTTTTGGTGAGAATATAGCTGGTATCCGCCTTGATAAAACTAATGCTAGTTTACCAAATATTTCAAACCATGAATTTGAAGCGCTGCATGTTACCTCAGACGACACCGCCTTAATTGGAGTGAATTATGGTGATAAGAGAGGCTTATATAGAGGGGCGTTAGAAACCGGTTTTAAAATAACCATCCCTGACATAAATGTTAAAGAAATAAAAAAATTGGAGGGAGAAGGGTATCTAATCCTTTCCACGGAAGATGGTTTGTTCTTATTAAATGAAGAGTTTTCTTACTCTCCAGTTACGCCGCCTGAGTATTTATACATGAGCTGTATTGAAGAAATTGCTGATGGTGAGTATTTAATCTGCACAAGAGGCAAGGGAATATACAAGTTTGATTTACATTCTAAGATTATATCAGAGTACTTTTTTAGTCCTGAAATGGGAGTTAGGGATGTAAGAGATATATTAAAAGATAACAATGGTTTGGTTTGGGTTGCGACCGCATCAGGATTGTTTACATTAGATGTGAAGAGTAAAAGGTTTTTCAAATTTGATAAAGAAGACGGTTTTGTAAATGGGGATTACTTTGAAAAATCATTTTTAGAGACAATTGATGGCGATGTTATTCTTCCTGGGAATTACGATATTATTAGAATTGAAAGTGATGAGGCATTGAGATTTATTAAGAGAGTTGAAAATAAAGTTTATTCAATTGATCAAGCTAAATTAGTTGTTAACTATACTGATGGGCATGCAGAAGAAAAAATAATCCAGTTTTTCGACAATCAATTAAACAATATTGAAATTGAACATAATTTTACTTCAGCAGTTTTCACCTTGAATGATGGTGGTTTTTTGAACAGTCGAACAAATTCTTTTGAGTATTTATTGTCTGGGGTTAATAAAAGATGGCAATCGTTAGCTAAAGGAAAAATAATTCAATTCAATTCTCTTTTGCCAGGTGTCTATGAATTGTGGTTGAGAATAGTTGATTCGAGGAGTTTAGTACAACAGCCTGAAGTCGTAGTTAAAATAACAGTCCTCCCACCCTGGTGGCAGACTTGGCAGGCCTATGTTGCGTATGTGTTGCTGGCAATTTCTTTGTTTTACCTTGCTTATTGGTGGCGGCTCCGCAGTTTGCGGAAGCACAATGAGTTTCTTGAGGATACTATCACGGAGCGTACTCAAACAATTTCTGATTTACTGGAACAAAAGCGGACGTTTTTTGCCAATGTTTCCCATGAGTTCCGCACTCCATTGGCTTTGATCCTTGGGCCACTGGGAATTATTTCAAATAAGGTGCGTACCCCCGAACTCAAGCAGCAAGTAGGCATTGTTCAAAGGAATGCGAATCGCTTGATTGCGTTGGTTGATCAGATCCTTGAGCTGGCCAAGCTAGAGACTGCGAAAACGATTCCTACCCAGGTTTATGATGTGAAAGAAACTGTAGATGTTATATGCCACTCCTTTGAGTCATTATTGCAGGACAAAAGGCAGTCTCTTGTATTAACAAGCGGGGTAGACCTAAAAGCGCGTTTGTTAGACGATTCATTGGAAAAAATCCTGATAAACCTTATCAATAATGCCCACAAATATTGCCCAGAGGGCTCTACTATTGAAGTTGAAACGTCATTGGACGCAGGTGACTTTCGCATTGAAGTGAGGGACGATGGCCCTGGGATTGCACATGAGGATATTGACAAGATTTTCCAGCGATTCACCAGGATAGAGCAGGGTGAAGACATACAGGGCAGCGGTATCGGTCTCGCGTTGGTGAAGGAGTTAGTATCAAGCAATAACGGGAGGATTGAGGTCCAGTCGATTTTAGGTGCTGGTACCAATTTTGTGATCCACTTACCGCTACTTGATGATCAAAGTGTCGCCGTTACCCGCGTTGCTAATACTAATTTAAGCGCCCTACAAACAAGCATCGCGCACACTGAGCCAGGGTATGGCAAAGCTACATCAAGCGTCCTAGAAAAGGGCGCTTCCCTAGAGGAAGAAGAAACTGGGCGCCAGTCAATATTGATAGTTGAAGACAACCCTGACTTACGCGCCTTTATCCAGGATATACTGAGCCCAGACTTCAATTGCATATTGGCTAAAGATGGTGAGGAGGGCGTGAAGTTAGCACTCAGCTCAGTACCTACTTTGATTTTGTCCGATGTCTTAATGCCTAAAATGGACGGTTTTGCATTAGCACAAAAGATTAGGGAAGAAGAATCCACCTCGCATGTGCCAATTATTTTGCTAACCGCAAAAGGTGATGATGAGAGCAGGATGCAAGGTTGGCGCGAGAACGTCGATGATTTTATTGCCAAACCCTTTAATGTTGACGAACTGAAATTGCGGATCAACCGGATCCTATCTATCAGGGAAATTGTTAAAAAACGCCTAGCGGCGGAAATTGGCAATAATTTACTGCGCAAGAACGAAAAACCCATTAGCTTCCAATCGAAACGGGATCAGGCGTTTTTCTCCAAGTTTGAGAAAGTCATAGAGGAAAACTATGCCGACGAAACCTTTAGCCGTGGCAAAGCTGCAAGCCTAATGGCCTTCAGTGAACGGCAATTGAATCGTAAACTGGGTGATATGATAGACTACAATTTTGCTGAATACTTGCGCAAATACCGGTTGCAAAAAGGGCGTGATAGGATTTTAGACGGCGGCCAGATTACCGAAGTAGCCTTTGACGTTGGCTTTTCATCGCCTTCGTATTTCACTAGTTGTTTTAAAGCGGAATTTGGTTTGTCACCAAAAGAATATGTGCAGCAAGAGGTGAAAGCAAAATCTGCACCTTAGTCTTAGCAAGCCATCTAGTAGCACTCTAAATTAACACGCCAGGGAAACTACTTCTCTGGCGGGAAAATTTAAGCTACGCAGCTGACGGCATTCTTTACCGTTTAATTCCGGGTCACCTTAGTGGTATCGGTCTTCTTTAACTTGTCGAAGCTGCGCATGCCGCCAATGCCCAACATACCGGTGACGATGGTAAACAAGACATTCGCGTCAAAAGTAGGTGGTGGCTCTAGGTTAGCAGGAACAGTGCCGTTAGCTTGTAAAACTGCCCATATCCAAACCAACAAAGGATACAGTAAAAATTGGTAGGCTAGGGCGAGGCCACCCACCCAACCGATAAACGGGCGCCAGCCTGCAACAAAGATACTTTTATGTTGGGCTTCGGCCTTGTTTATTTCCAATTGTCCTTGGACTAAACCTACTTCACGCGCCAATTGCCGGTCTTCGAGTTCTTTTTGTTTAAGCTCAAGGGTTAGCCTTTCTTCATCAGAGGTGAATAAATCATCTGCAATCTTGCCTACACCACCTATAATCTCGCCAATGCCAGGTAAGTTCATTTCAAGCCCTCCAAGGTTCGGTTGATCCAGCCTAATAAGAATTTGGCTTGGCTGCGGTCTTTGTTTACGATTGAGGCGTAGCGGGCAACCTTACTCAGGGCAAAGTTGGCCACAAAGAGTTTTTCGTCATACTCATTGATTTTTGCGATCGTCCTTTCACCAATAATGCCGTCTGGACTTGCTCCTACCACGAGTTGGGCCAACTTGGCTGAAGTGCCAACCCCTGCATTAACGCCAAAATCAAAGATGCTTTCTGCGGTGTTTTGGGATTGGATTTGATCGCCTAAAATCCGGTCCCAATAGTGCTTTTTATAAAAAGCCCGTACCATGCCGGTGATTTTAGGATTATTGGGATCATGTTTTACCAGATCCCAACCTTCCCAGTCAGGGTAGAACTTTTCTGTGATCCCTGCGTAGGTTAACCCGCCGCGATCACCCTGGACTTTGTGTAGTGTGTAGCCACCTTCATTGTGAATCATTTTTTCAAAGGCGGGCTCATAATTCGCCATAACATTTTCCCTGGTTAATATTAGCTCCACTTAGGAATAGCAAAGATAACCGGTTATGCAACAGTGGGATACAAAAAAGGCAGGAAACCCCTCCTGCCTTTTAGTATTTCAGCCTTAATTGATTAAGGTTGTACGTTCCAGTTGAGGGTTACCCCACTAAATGCACTGTAGGCACGGATGCTGATATGCCATGTGCCAGAAGCCGGGTTATTGAAAGTACAGCTTTCTTCATTACCACTCTTATAGGGGCGGCAATCATAGCTGCTGGTAGTTGGCTGCGCACCGTAGCGGACATACAAGTCTGCGTCACCTGAACCACCTGTAATGCTGAAGTCTGCAGTGCTCATGCCTGGCTCCATTTCAAAGGTGTAGTGCAACCACTGGTTGCGGCTTGCAGACAAATCAGTAAGTGATCCTGTACTACCTTGGCCAGAACCGCCGCCACTTGGCTCTGTGAAGCTGCCGGTTAGGGAAGCACCACTAAATGTGCTATAGGCATGCACGAGTACATGGTAAGTACCGGCCTGGACACTGCCAATGTTACAGGTTTCACTGTTACCAGAGTTCCACGAGCGGCAATCATAGCTGGAAGTAGAAGGATTGCTACCAAACTTAACGTATAGGTCGCCGTCACCGCTACCACCTGACATGGTGAAACTCAAATCAGTTGCACCCGCCGGTACTTCCAGGGTGAAGAACTGTTCGCTTCCTGTGCTGCCCGTTAGGCCTGTTTCAGCTACACCGTTGGATAGGCTGCCAGCTCCGCCGCCGGTGCCGCCACCGCCACCGGTACCACCGCCGTTACAGTTTGCTGCCATGTAATCAGAAGCTGCTTTAGCTTGCACCATACCCCATCCAGTGCGGTTGTCACGGCCAGATACATCCAAATCCAATGCGGTGTTACGCATTGCAGTACGTACTTCACTGGCAGAACAGGTTGGGTTGTTGCTCCAAGCAAGGGCTGTCACACCAGCTACGTGTGGCGTTGCCATTGAGGTACCATTGTAATAGGCGTAGTCCGTGTTACCCCTTACTTCCAATGTTGCGGTTGAACCGGCGTTAGCGACTAGATCCAAACCAAGAGCACGGTTTACGGATACCATGGGTACATTCACATCACCGCCGGCATCAACCAAGAATGGGTTCTGAAGGCCTGGACGGGCAGTATTACTGTATACTACAACCCCGGCGGCGCCAGCGTCAGCACAGGCTTTGGCTGGGTTAATTTCAGGGTAAGTGGTGCTTCCTTCACCCTGGTTTTCGTAACGTTCAGCGACACAGATTTTGCCAGACATATTGCCACAGCTGTAGTTGCCGCTGGTCATGCTGCAGGCGGCCAAGGTGCCGTTAACCGTGCCATTGACGTTGGTGACATTGTAGTTGCCCCCAGATTGCACGTAGCGGGTCAGGGGGTTGACCTTGTCGTCACCCGTAGTACTGCCGTTATAGGTAATGAAACCTTGACGGCCATCACCAACGCCTACAGTTGACAGGATTGCTTCACCAGGGCCGGCCAGCTCAACCTGTGCAGTATATTGCGAGAAGTTGGCGTGTTTACCGCTTTCATCCACCGCAGCTACAGAGATTACGTCGTCATATGAAGCGGGGTAGGAATCTGAAGAGTTACCATCGTTACCAGCGGCGGCGATCAACAAAATACCGTCGTTATTGTAGAAGGATGACATGGCATTGCTTTCAGATGTGGTTGAGCTTGGGCCACCCAACGACATATTGACCACTTTAGAACCCGCAGTCTTACAGTCGTTAATGGCGCTAACTAAATCGCTACTGTATGCCCAGCCGCTTTCAGTAAACACTTTGATAATATGCAGGTTTACATTGTTGTTGGGTAGCACGCCAACAATACCCTCGGAGTTGTTAAGCGCAGCGATTGTACCTGCAACATGGGTGCCGTGGGAGCCACCTGGTGTGTTCCATTGGCCAGTACCCGAGTCATTGGTGCCTGTCGCATTGTTTGCCGCCAAATCAGGGTTAGTGATGTCATAACCTGAGTCAATGATGCAAACTGTCATGTTACTAGCGCTGGCATCTGAAACCTGGTCAGATTGGGTCGCTGCAATGCCCCAAGGCGAGGACTGTGACATTGGCCAACGCTTGGGATCTTTTTCCGCACGCCAGCTGTTGTTGGCAGCGTTCATTCGACCAGAGAGTTTATCAAGGTCAGAGACATGCATTTCACTCGGTAGCTTAAATACCAAACTGCCATTACCTATTGAGCGCAGGAAGTTTAGTGGCTTGCCAGCGCGCAGGTTCATTTTTTGCAATTCCGTTTTACCAGAGCGCAATGTAGCTTGCTCTGCCGCAGACATGCTAGACATTGGAAGACCAGCTCTAGCGAACTCAGCATAGCGCTCTACTGCCATAGCAGTTTGCGGATTGTCAAAGCTCACGATGATTTGATCCGTTGTGTCTTGGCGCGCGGCACGCTGCTTCTCAGCGTACCAATCGGTGAAGGTTTTTTCTTGTTGTTGTACTTCTAGAGTGTGTTGATGGGCTACCGGGTTCATTGTTGTTGCTTGTAATGGGTAGCTTGCGATGATCCCTAGCGACGCTAGGCTCATTGCGACTTTTGTTATCTTCATTATTTTTATCCAAATACACTTGTTAATTATTTTATTTATGTGTTTGAGTGGGGTTTACCCCATTGTTTTTGTAATGCTTTTTAGTTGCTTTCACCTCCTTAGTCTTGGTGTTTTTGAAAAACGGAAACTTGTTGTAGCAGAGTTTTTCAAGGCGGTAAATATAATGTGCCCATATAATTATCCTACTGATAAACAAGGGATCTTTGTGACGTTATAACGATGTTAAATGCCCTCTAGCCCCTGCCATTGCTGCAATATGTTAAATGCGCGCCTAATATAATGGGCGGGTAAACGTATCATTATGTGTACAAATGCATCAATTTGTAATCGAAAATACTCATCATAAATATTGTGAATAAGAACTGGTGAATAGTTGTTATTGTTATTTATGGTATGAATTGTTAGGATGGATATCCTAAATGTTTCTCGGTGGATGAACAATAAACAGAATCGCTGCGGGACAATTTGGCAACCGTGAAATCAAGCTGTTGCAACAACAAAAATGGATCTGCCTAACTGTTCTAGGCAATTATTATTACAAGCGGCTGGCTAGATAAAAACAGTTGGTCGATGCCGGTGTGTAAACAGGGAAGTATGCCAAATAACACAATTTTGCGGATCACGCGTTTGTGTTGGCAAATACTTAATGGAATCGGTATAAAACGCCAATCCCACCGATTACATTATTTTCTTTTTAGCGGTAAGTGGCCAACATCTGTGCCTTTGGTGGCGTCGAACTTTTTCTTCTGCTTGGCCCAGGGGTCTTTTTTCTTGTTGTTTTGTGGTTTTGGTTGTTTTGCTTGGTTGGATTGGAGTTGCGGCTTGTCATGCAAGCCTTTGAATTTGGCAACGAGGCCGTCAAGTTCCTCAAATACAGGAGTACTATTGAGCAGCTGTTTAACAGGAATAAAGTTGCGCCAATCCTTTTTTCCCACCAGAGAATAGGCGGTGCCAGAGCTGCCGGCCCTACCTGTCCTGCCAATTCGATGCACATATTCCGTTGCTTTCACCGGCATATCAAAGTTTATAACAAGCCTAACTTGGGGAATGTCGAGGCCTCGAGAAGCGACATCCGTAGTAACTAGTACCTTGGATTGGCCTTGCCGGAACTGCTGCATTATTTGGTTGCGCTGGGATTGCAATAGCTCACCGTGCAGGGCAAGGGCGGTTGTCCCGTTTTCTGCTAAGCAATCTTGCAATACTTGAGTATCAACACGGGTGGCCACAAAAACGATGGCTTGCCCACTGCCACCTATGCGTTCTAAAAGTTTGCCTAGCAGCG
>CBDIHK010000010.1:0-62830 GCA_965279005.1 Alteromonadaceae bacterium
TGCACAGCCATCAGCACGCCCAGTAGGATGCCAATATAGAGGTCTTTGACACTGTGCAATCGCAACCCTTTGCCGGTCAACTTAATAATAACGAATAACGCAAGACAGGCCACAATAGAACGGCCAAAGGTAATATCAGTAGCAGACAGGGGGATAATCTTTGAGAACAAAGCGGTGATACCAAGTAGTGCCACCGCTAAATGCAGTCCCCAAAGGCTCTTGTTAACGTTATCCAATAGCCGGGCCAGTTACTTCAGCTGGCCACAGGTTTTACCCAGGCGGGTAACCATACCGTTTTCAACTTCGTCGAATTGCAACATGCCCGGTTCAAACAACATCACTACGGTTGAACCCAATTTAAAGCGCCCCATTTCATCGCCTTTGCTAAAACTAATTTGGGTTTCGCTGTTTTGCGAATAGTGCCAGGTACGCACCTTTTTACCTGCAGGCGGCGTCACTGTGCCCGCCCAAACGGTTTCGATGCTGGCGACAATAGTTGCACCCACCAGTACCATGGCAAATTTGCCTTTATCAGAATTGAAAGTGGCCACCACGCGTTCATTGCGGGCAAATAATCCAGGTACATTCTCCGCCGTTAATGGGTTAACCGAAAACAAGTCACCCGGCACATACACCATAGATTCCAACGTGCCAGCAAGTGGCATGTGAATACGGTGGTAGTCCTTTGGCGCCAGGTAAATAGTCATGAACTCACCGTCAGTAAAGGCATTACTCATGTTTGCGTCACCGCCCAACAAGGCTTGTGCGGAATAATCGTGGCCCTTGGCCTGCACCAACTGGTCACCATTAATTTTGCCAAATTGGCTGATAGCACCATCAACCGGAAAAATAAGTGAATCTTCAGCGGTATCAATGGGACGCAGGCCATCTTTTAGCGGGCGGGTAAAAAAGTCGTTAAAGTTTTTATAACCGCTGGGATTTGATTCTGCCGCTTCTGACATATCGACGCGATATTGTTTGATAAACAGTTTGATAAACGCAGTACTGATGGGACCGAGTTTGGCCTGGGCAAAAAAGCCGACTACGCGGGAAAGCAAATGCTTTGGCGTCCAATACTGTAATTTGATTTTTAGGTTATCCGATAACACTGATAACACCCTACACAACAAAAAGAGACGGGATTGTATATTATTTTCGTTTAAGTGTAGAGAAAGAAGGACGTTGTTCTTCCATACCTTGCACAATACTGTGGTAATTGTCGAAACGCGATTGCGCGATATCCCCATTTTCAACCGCTTGCCGCAACAAGCAGCCAGGGTCGTCACCGTGTTTGCAGTCGCGGAATTTACACCCGCCCAAATAGTCCCTGAACTCTTTAAAGCACCAAGTTACGCGTTCTTCCGGTAAGTGCCACAAGGCAAATTCGCGCACCCCGGGTGAGTCAATCAGCTCGCCGCCTCGGGCAAAACGCAGCATCTTGGCACTGGTAGTTGTGTGCTGGCCGAGCCCGCTGGCTTGCGACACATCCCCAACACTTTCATTGGCCTCAGGCATTAAGGCGTTAACCAAACTGGATTTCCCCACCCCTGACTGGCCAACAAACACACTGACTTTGTCAACCAAGGCTGCCGCAAACTGATCCAGGCCATGGCCCTTTTTGCAACTGACCTTAAACACCGGATAAGCCAATTTTTGGTAGGTCTGTAACAGGTTTTCGACCTCTTCTTCTTGACCAGGCGGCAGTAGGTCAATTTTGTTTAGCACTAAAACAGGTGTTATGCCCACATCTTCGGCAGCCACTAAATAGCGATCAATGATGTTGCTAGACAGCACCGGAACCAAGGAACTGACAATGACAATCTGATCAATATTAGCCGCAATCGCTTTTACGCCATCATAAAAATCGGGGCGGGACAGCAGGCTATGCCTTGGTTCTACGGCTTCTATCACACCGGCAATGTTTTCATCTTGCTGGTCTAGGTAGCGGAATACGACATTATCGCCACAGACGACTGATCCCACCGTACGGCGGATGTGGCAACGCAGGATGTCATCGCCAGAATCGGGGCGCACATCGGCATGCTGGCCAAACCGGCCAATTACCTTACCCAACTGTTCATTTCCCAATTCCCGGCCAACAAACTCATCTTGCTGTTTTTTCAGCTTTTTTTGTAAATTTTTACCTACTTGCCGCCTTTGCCGGTGCGTCAGTTTATTTCTTTTTGCCACATTGCTGCTAAATTGAGTATATTAGGCACATTGTAAACAGCGGCCGCGGCAATGTAACCAAGTATTTGTGGTTAACGTATTATAGCGGTAGCGCTTTTAACACAATGCCGTGTAGCAGGGGCATCGAAGTATTAGGCGGGCAAGGCATGTCGGTTAGCAAAGACAATTTGGTATGGATGGATCTGGAAATGACAGGGCTGGATCCGGACTGCCATAAGGTATTGGAAATAGCGACTATCGTTACCGACTCGCAATTAAAAGTGCTCGCCGAAGGCCCGGTATTGGCCATCCACCAAAGCGACGAAATTTTGGACAACATGGACGAGTGGTGTATCAAGACCCACGGCGCATCTGGCCTGACAGAACGCTGCCGCAATAGCGACGTCGACGAACAACAAGCCATAGCGCAGACCATCCAGTTTTTGCAGCACTACGTACCAAAGGGCGCGTCACCACTTTGTGGAAACAGCATCAGTCAAGATCGCCGTTTCCTACAAAGGCATATGATCGAACTGGAGGACTATTTCCACTACCGGATCATTGATGTCAGCAGCGTAAAAGAGCTAGTAAGGCGCTGGAAACCAGAGCTTTTGGACGGCGTTAAGAAAAAAGGCGTGCACCTAGCCTTGGATGATATCAAAGAGTCAATTGACGAACTTTTGTACTATCGCGAACACGTTTTCAACATCTAATTGGCAAAATCAAACAAATAATCGCTAAACCCCTTGCACTCCCCCCTTATTTTTGTAAAATGCGCACCCGCTTCAAATGAAGCGCTTATTGGTTAAGTTCGCGGGACAAACTTGTATGGATCAAGTTTGAATGCCCGTAGGGCAGCCCGGAGGGCAAATTACAGGACGTAATTTGTAATAGCTCAGCTGGGTGAAACCCGTCTCGGACGAAGTGAAAACGTGGAATTTCGTCAGGGTTGAACGACTCGCCTGGACGGCGAGGCTGGAACCAAGCCACAGGATGTGTTGTTAACGGTTTCTGTCCACGAAGGTTTATTTGCGGGAATAGCTCAGCTGGTAGAGCACAACCTTGCCAAGGTTGGGGTCGCGAGTTCGAATCTCGTTTCCCGCTCCAAAACTTATAATTTACCTCTTACGCGGGACAAATTTGTAGGGAACAAATTTGAATGCCCATAGGGCAGCCCGGAGGGCAAATTACAGGACGTAATTTGTAATAGCTCAGGTGCTGAGCGGAGCTAACTGTAAATGGTTAGTATGCCAAACAGCCTAAGCTAAATACCATTCAAAAGGATCACATCGCGGGACAAATTTGTAGGGAACAAATTTGAATGCCCATAGGGCAGCCCGAAGGGCAAATTACAGGACGTAATTTGTAATAGCTCAGGCGCTGAGCGGAACTAACTGGAAGCAGTTAGTATGCCAAACAGCCTAAGCTTAATACCATTCTAAAGGATCACATTGCGGGACAAATTTGTATGGAACAAATTTGAATGCACATAGGGCAGCCCGAAGGGCAAATTACAGGACGTAATTTGTAATAGCTCAGGCGCTGAGCGGAGCTAACTGTAAATGGTTAGTATGCCAAACAGCCTAAGCTAAATACCATTCAAAAGGAATACTACGCGGGAATAGCTCAGCTGGTAGAGCACAACCTTGCCAAGGTTGGGGTCGCGAGTTCGAATCTCGTTTCCCGCTCCAATTTTTTTGTAGAAAGTAAGCCAGGCTCTCTTACATTACCTATTTCTTAATTATCAACGCCACCTGCACACTTGATGTGAAACTGTCATAATACTAAGACCGATTCCAATGAATAAATAAAAGAACACTGTAAGATCGCCCTTATCTGTGCATGGGGTGATTACATCCCTGTAGCGCCTTCCAGCCAGGCCTTTTTAGTCGGACATCCTGTCCTTTTTAAAAAGTCCAGGTCAGGCTTCCAATGCCCTCCCGTTCACAACGGAAATAGCTGCACGTTTTCGCTATTTCTATTCCGTTGTTCACCCAGGTCTGTCGTTCAGTCCTGACAAAGCTCCAAGTATTACTCCGGGCATCCTGCCCTTCGCCCTGCGGGTCGGCAAAGCCGTTCTCAATTGCTCCAGGCAATTGAGTCGCTTCGTCCAAGACGGACGTTATACCGACTCTTTATAGTATTTGCTCTACTCAGTGGGAATTGAAAAGGGTTTAGGCAAGGCGAATGTTTGCAGGTCTAGTGGGTCTAAATCAAAAACATTCAACGTAGTATAAACCCTTTTCAAACCCATCGAAGACGCAACTCAGGAGCATGATTTCTTTGTTGCACGAAACTCCCAAGACCACCAGTATTGCGTCATTCGCGCGCCTCGAACTCATGCTCCTGAGATTGCGCTGAGCGTGCAAATACTATAAAGAGTCGGTATCCTTGCGGTTGGGGTCGCGAGTTCGAATCTCGTTTCCCGCTCCAAATTTCTTACATTTACCCTTTTGCCCTTGCATTAGAATTAGTGTATTTTTGTACCCTATTTTAAGGTCTTGGCTGAATTTTCATTATTGTGTTCCATCGCCAGATCGTTTCATTTGGCTTGAATCAGAGAACCCCTATTAATGAAAATTTCCTACATCATCGCTGCTGTCGTCTTGTTTCTTGTGGTTTTAGGTATTTATGTGCAATCAGATGTTGGCGACGTAGTGACAACAACCCCAATCGAGAAGCCTGTCCCGGCTGCAACAACCAGCCTTGAACCAACAGCAAGCGAATTGGCCGCGCCAATCCCACAGGTCATGGAAACCGCAAAACCTGTTGCATTGCCTAAAGCGGCCGCCAGTTCAGTCTCCACCAGCCCCGATGCCGTTGCGGATGAGTTCAACGAAATGGCAGCGTCTATTGATTCACTGTTCTCCCGTTTTGACACAGAGACTCTGTCAGCTCAAGACTGTGAGGTGTTGGGTATCGAAATGCAGCAAGTGATCCAGGCGAGTGACTATTTCCGCGCCTCGGGCAACCAGTTCTGTTCCGATTGCGAAGAATTAGCCACCTATAATGGGTACCAAGATGAAGAACTCTACAACCTGGTCGATGCTGGCGACTGGGGCGCCATGCACGCGCTGGGCAACAAACTACTGGCAGCGCCCGAAACGGTATATCAAGGCATAGACATGCTGGAACAGGCGATTGTGCGAGGCTCTAAACCCGCCATAGAAAGCATTTATTTACATTTCGAAAACAAGCTGTCTAGGCAACGAGAGGATGGTTTGTCAGACGAGCAAATCAAGGATTATACCGCCAAAAGAGATGCCTATTTCGAATTAATGCAGTACCGCGACGGACGGCACCAAAGCCAGCAACCAAGCAATGCAACGGATCAAAATAATGGTAAAGGATTCTTTTACCAGGTGCTAGATAGGCTAGAAATGCAAAGGCAGGAACAATTCCTACCCGAATTTGTGAATAAAAGCTGGCCGACACCGCCACCAGAATTTGGTGCTAAGTGCACCCAGCTAAAATTTGAGTATAGGCAGCAGCAAGCCGCGCTTGGAGCTGGTTAGCCCCTGTTCCAGCGTAAAGTGGGCAAAAGCTATCTAGCCTGGTATTGAGTATCGGGCTGCATTGTTGTACCGATTCCTAAAGATCCACCGGCATTTGATCCCTTGCCTGGTTTGACAGCTCAACACATTTAACTTCAAAGCCTTCAGGCCAGGCTGGGTAGGAACGGTTTACAAATTCAGGTAAACCCAATGCTTGCCTTTGTGATGTGATCCTGGAAATTAAATCAGCAACACTCTCAACGCCTTCTATGGTTGCTGAGGATGTTGGATCATTTGCTGGATCATATCGTCCATATCGATATTCCGATACTCGATAGTAGTTTAGGAACAAGCTATGGCTAAGCTGACGTTGCTCGTCGGTAAAAGCTTGGTTATTAAGCTCTTCATTGCGGTAATAGGATGCAATAAACATAGCCGCTGGTTTTGAGCCTAGCGCTATTGCCCTCTCCAACAGGTTAATACCTTCCTGGGTTCTTGCAGGATTGTTCATATATCTAACACCTAGAAAGTGCAGCGCACCGATATCGTCAACACTTGCCATATTTTCTAGCTCGCGATCTGAAATCTGCGCATAGGCGGCAAACTCATCACAATAGTCGCATAGATGTTCGGCTGAATACCGATAAATAAATGAATTATGCCTTAACTGCCTCTCTTCTAATGAAACATTCATGCATTCTTCAAACGTGAGAGTTTCAACGTCATAATCCTTAAACAAGTCTCGATATAACTGTTCAAGATTTGCGTACTCCTCTAAAACTCGATTTAATTCCTGGTCATCAGGTTGATTGTTAAAACCTTCTGTAGTTTTTGAATCCAAGGAACCATCATCAGCTTTGGATTTGCGGGGATTATTTTCCCCTTTCTTTGTTGCATCACTTACATCATTGTATATAATTTCGCCCGATTTTTCTGAATTTGAATAATTCATACCAGAAAATTTGAAAACAACATACACAACACCAAGGACTAATATAGTAATGATCAACACAGAAAATTTTTTAAAAAGCATATCGGAAAGTTGGCCTGGAACATCTAATATAAAACTGACTTACATCATAGCATTTTTGTTCACGTTTGCGAGCTTTGCGGCCGACGCTACACGATGCAAGATTCAGGGTGTTAAATACAACATTGGCCCAGTAGAACCTGCTTTCTTTAACTTTATTTGGGATAGTCAGATTACAGACAAAGTGCAGCATAGAATGAACCTAGAAGGTCATAATAATTTGACATCTCAAGGATTTAGCCACGGATCCAGATTGATCATTGAATATCAAAATGCACTCAGCGGTGTTTGGTATGGAGCTGAAGTATGGATCGCAGCCAGCGCTCAGTCCTCCCATGGCGTTTCATATACTGCCGCCACTGTAAAAAACCAAACACCTTTGACTGGCGGTAATTTTTTAACCGGAGAGAGCAATGCAAGTAACTGTGGCGACATGTCGTTTATTGGGAATCTTAGAGCTAAAGAGTTTGACATTAGGAATCAGAGGGCTGACGTAAGAATTATGGCTTGGTTCCATAACTATAGCGGAGATGGGCACATTCCTGCCGGTTATGTAACCATTACAGACCTGTAAACCTACACTTGCACTCAAAATTTCCCCGTCAACAGGCGGGGAATTTTTACCTCATCTAATCATCTGGTCATTTTCCCAATTGTTGCGTCTCAAATGTTTATGTTGACAATGCCTTAGCATGTGGCAGATGCCAATCAAATTGAGGCTCTTTCGAATTGTCGCTGAAACTTTACAGCCATTGTTAACAATTTCTTAACTTTTTTTGCAACTGCATAGTTATTCCCAACACAAGTCCCTATAGGTAACTAATTGTTTCTATGTAAATAAAGTGATTTCGGTACCGTACAAATTGGCACAGGCATAAGTGATACAAGCCTTAACACCCAGGCTAAGATACCGCTGTTCTAGCAATAGCTTGATTTACATCACAAATTGACACCTAAAACTACCTTTATAATTAAGATCTAGCATTAAATTTGCAAATCCCTGATTTTGAATAATTATTTAGTATATATGCTCACTATTTTGGTGCACTTTGGTGCGAAATGGGGCAATTGCGGCGCAAACGCCACAGCAAAGCTGATTTTGCCAATGCGATGAACCAAGTTAGCGCAGAAGGATTCAATGAACCTTAAAGAAACAGGCATTGAAGCAGATTTTTAGCATAATTATGCAATCAATGTTTCACTTTTGCCGCTTTCTTAGACGAAATACACTTGATCTGGGCGTGAAATATGCTGATTATCCTAAGGTCGGGGACATTATTACTAACAATTTATTGCCGAATTTTATTTAGTCGCCCATCACTACAGAAGGGCGGCTAATAAAACAGAACACATACAACACACATCAGGAGCACACTATGAAGAATTTTGCCTTGTCCAAGCTAAATTCAGCGGTGTTAAAGGGGTTATATGTTGGCTCTATCGCCGCCAGCCTATCCTTTGCCCAAGCGGCATTGGCCCAAGAAACCGAAACAGATGAAAGCGCCAGCGTAGAGCGGGTAATGGTGACAGGTTCGCGCATAGCACGGGATCCAAACCTCGCCTCGCCATCGCCGGTACAAGCTATTGAAGCTGAAGATATCGCCACATCAGGCGAATTCTCTATCGCTGATGTGGTCAACGATATTCCAGCGCTGTTTTCATCAACCACAGCGGAAACCTCTGGCGACTTTGGCGCCGTAGCCGGAAGTAACCAATTAAACCTGCGTGGCCTGGGTTCTCGCCGTACCTTGGTTTTGGTCAATGGCCGGCGCCATGTGGGCGGTGCCCAAGGTAGCTCAGCAGTGGATGTGGGCTCAATTCCTACCAAGTTAATTGACAACGTGCAAGTCTTAACCGGTGGTGCCTCAGCTATTTACGGTGCTGACGCGGTAACCGGTGTGGTTAACTTTATCCTAAAGAAAGACTTCCAAGGTTTTGACTTTGACGTGCAGCAGGGTATTTCCTCAGAAGGTGATTCCCAACAAACCAAATTGGCTGCGACTTACGGTTTTAACTTTGACAATGATGCCGGTAACGTGGCAATCAGCTTAGAGTATTCCGATTTTGATGGCTTGCAGGCGAAAGAACGCGACGGCGGTGTCTTTATCGGTTCAGGCCGTGACTGGGTAAACCCCGCCAAACGCTTCCAAATTGGTGATATTGGTGCCAGCACCCCTAACTTTGCCCAATATTACAACCCGGCAGTGGGTCGCACTACCTACGGCTTTACCATTCCCAGCGCCGAGTCGTTTATCGAAAACTTTACCGCCCAGTTTGGTGTTGCCCCCAACCTAACCCCAGAAGAACTGGCCATGATACAGGCCGCAGCAGCAGCGCCACAGCGTGCAGTATTACCAGGCCGTACCTTCCCATTTACTTCGGGCTATGGTTACATCATCCCAGGCTCAATAACAGACGCCGGGTTTGTCGGGTTTGATCCAAACACGCCAATAGACCTGGATGGTAATGGCGTACCTGACTGTTTGGACTCCTTTACCGGCCTCAATGCCGTTAACGGCATTATTGGTGGTTGCTGGAATGTTACGGCAGATGGCACCTACCGGCCAATCCAAGACGGTTTGATCGGTAATGGTGGCCAAGGCTTTGGTGGTGATTCATTCAATACCATCGCGCAAGAAAACAGCTGGTTATTACAGCCAGAAGAAAATGTATCCTTAAACGTGATTGGTAGCTATGAGCTTAGCAATAGCAGCTTGACTTGGGAGCTGAAATACGCAAACCAAGAAACCTATGGCATTACCCAACCAACATCATTCTGGGATTTACTATACGGGGCTCCTGACAACCCCTTTTTGCCAGAGTTTATCCAACCTCTAGCGAATCAAGTTAATGGAGTTCACATTACGCTAGACCCCATAGGAATAGGCACTGCAACAGAAACGCTGGAGAGGACTACCAAACGGGTTGCATTTGGTTGGAATGGCGAGTTTGAAAATGGCTGGCTTTTTGACCTTGGTTTCGCCTGGGGTGAATTCGAAAGGGTCGACACCCAAGAAGATGCCATTATTAATGACAGGTTCTTAGCGGCGATTGACGCGGTGATTGACCCTGCCACCGGCCAACCAGCGTGTCGGGTCGAAGTTGACCCCACAGCCCCTGCGCAAACAACACCGTTTAATATCCCAGATTATGATCCAGGCTACTTCAGCTTTACCCCAGGTACAGGCCAATGTGTACCCTTGAATATCTGGGCAGGCGCTGCTGGTATTTCTGCTGAGGCGGCAGATTGGGTGACCACAACGGAAACAACTGAGCTAACCCTCACCCAAACCGTGGTATCGGGTTCAGTTGCGGGTGACTTGGCTGATTATTTTGAACTACCTGCAGGCCCAGTTGAGTTTGCAGCCGGTTTTGAATACCGTGAAGAAGAGTCAGATGCGAGGTTTGACCCTTGGCAGCGGGGTGTGCTACCAGCAGGTTCGCCTAATGCCGGTGCCAATATCGCTGATTTTTCTGACAACAACAAACTCACCTTCCGTCCGGCCACTATCACCCGCAATGAAATCGGCGAATACGACGTTTGGGATTTCTTCCTGGAATTTAAGGTGCCGCTACTCGAAGGTATGACCATGGCGGAAGAGTTATCCTTTGACGCCGCTTTCCGTTTTTCTGACTACAGCACTATTGGCGAAACAGAAACCTGGAAAACCAACTTACAGTGGGCGCCCATTGAAGACCTAACCACCCGTGTTAGTTTTGCTCGCGCGGTACGTGCACCGAACATTACTGAATTGTTTGGTCCATTGATTGGTACCACTTTCCGTCCGGCTGATCCATGTGATGCCGCGCAGATCACAGCATTGCGTGAAAACGGCCAGGCGCAACTGGCCGATGCAACCCAAGCTAACTGTGTGGCTGAATTTAACGCTATTGGCCTAGACCCATTTGTTGATGGTGTCTACAGCTTCGCTGACCCGCTAACGGCGGCATTTGGTGGTTTCACTGGCGGTAACGCCAACCTGCAAGAAGAGACCGCAGATACCCTTACTGTGGGTTTTGTCTACCGCTCTAGCCATATCGAAGGCCTAAACATCACGGCTGACTACTGGAGCATCGAAATTGAAGATGCTATTTCAGAAGTATCGGGCCAAAACATTGCTGATGGTTGTTACCAAAACTTAAGCGGATTGAACCAAAACTTCTGCCAATTGGTAGGCCGTAACTCGGATCCGAACTCATTGTTCTTCGGTGGCTTTAACTCCATGACCTCCACCTCTATTAACTTTGCCAAGTTGGAAACCAGTGGTGTGGATTTTGCCATTGCCTACGATTTCACCTGGGATGAGCATGAGTTTGATATCTCTGTGGGCGGTACCAAGGTCAATGAGTTGGATTTCTTCAACAATCCACTGGATTTGACTGATGTCGACCCAGAACTAGACGAAATTCGTCGCCCAGAATGGTCCGGCAATGTTTCTTTGGGTTGGACCATGGGTGACTTGAGTGTTGGCTGGCAAACCCAGTACCAGGACGAACAGTTGCTGCAATTTGTTGAAGTCGAGACCTATGAAGCGCTTTACGGTGAGGCAGTGATGATGGATGAAACCTATGTCCATGATATCAATTTCACCTACCAGTTTGACGATGAAGTCATGGTCTATGGTGGTATCAACAATATATCAGATGAACAACCCTTTATTACCAACGTGGGCTACCCAGCCAGCGTAAGGGGACGTTACTTCTTCTTTGGAGTTAACTTCTCCATGGAATAAAGGCTCGTTAACCTTTAATGATTAAGCCCGGCCTTAGCGTCGGGCTTTTATATGCTAAGGGTTATACTTCCAAATTCAGTCGTAGCTCTAGACTACCTTTCCAATTTGGGACAAATTTAAAGCGAATCTAAGTCATTTTGGATTGCAAGACCATTTGGGCACGCTGAATTAAACTAAAGCGCGATCATTGATACGTTTTTTATGGCCTTTTTTAATGAATGGAAAAATCGCTATTTATTCTATTTTGATAATAACGGCGCTTGTTTTAGTCGCAATATTTTTAATCGATAGCAAAGACGTAAATGTTGAGCTAACGAGCATTCAAGAAAACTTAAATAAACAAAGTAGCGACACAGATAATTTCGTAGTTCAACCTCGCCTTGCCGAATCAAGCCCTTTAGGGGCTTGCCTGACGAAAAATTTCGCTATTGTAGGCTTCGAGAACTTGCAACATATTGCCTTGCGCAGATCATTAGGAAGGCTTAAAGACAAACTAGATTCCGCAGAAAAACACCGATATTTTGACCGCGAAATCGAGAAATATAAAATGCGCCCTTTTCCGAATGCAAGCACAATGCAAATTACCAGGGAGAATATTGACAATATCGATAACATTCCAGCTCCGACGCCAGCCACCAAGTCAAGCATTGATGCGCTAATTCAAGCAAAACAGTTCAGTAAGATTGAGCTTGAGGTCAGCAAAGACCCTACTTCGCTGTATTATACAATGCAGTTCCACCAAGTGTTGCCAAGTGAGCTATTAGTCAGGTATATCCATGAATATGGATATGGTGATCTGAACATTCTTAGGCTTGCCGTAATGTTGAACATGGATAGCCAACTGATAGACCAGATTATCGCTTCCTTTCCAAACTACCAAGAGCAGTGGAATGGCTTTTTTGGTGCGGAAAACTTATTGACCCTCTCTGTTTGGGCTAACAATATCAACCTAACAAAATATTGGCTTAACTTAGACTTTGATGTTCAGGGAACACAGGATTTATCCCTCGAAGACATCTTGGTTAATAAGCGCAAAAGTCTGAAAAAAGATGAATTGTTCTCGACCATTAAATTACTTTCACAAAATGGTTACCAGTGGTCACTTGGTGGTTACTCAACGCTGGAATCTTACATTGGCGGTGAGAATGAAAGCCAAGATGTTGATACTGGCATCCTGATAAAAAATGAAATAGAAAACATTGTAGAAATAAATAAAAAATGGGGCAGGTATGTAGTTGAAAAGGATTTGGCTTGTTTGCATGTCAACGATGAACGAGAGTACCTAACAGATGCCCTCCTTAAGGACTGGATAACTGAACTGGAAGCTGACAGTCAGGACAATACCGCGATAGAAGCACAGTTGTCATCTAAATCGAAGTTTTATGTGGAAATATATAGGCTGGGTGATTCTGACCCCGGTTCTTATTCCGAATTTGAAAGCAAAACTAATAGGGTATTAGATAAGCTTAACACAGCGCTTCTAGAGTCTAATTGGAATAGAGTTAACTCACTTCTTGCTGAGAATTCCGAACATCAACTAAAGCGCTTAATGCTGACAAATTTGATCTTGATGGGTGCAGATTTAAACCGATTAGAAACTGAAATAGTGACTTTTGCCAAAGAAGACAGTTACTTTGTCTTGTCACTCATCTCTTTAAATAGAAACGACGCGTTGCAACTATTACGGCAAAATCAAGTGCAAATCGAAGTGTTCGACGATTTTGGCAAAAATGGCCTTTATTTTGCGGTTATGGGGCAGGCTATTGATACTTTCGGGACATTGGCAGAACTGGAGTTATTTGATTTTAACGACAGCTACGGATTTAATCCCTACGAATTCATGTTACTGGAAGGAGCCACATTGCCAGCTGAACAAACAGCACTACTTAAAAACCAGTATGGCATTACTAAAAACTTGCGGTTTAAACATTCGGCTCGACCATAAGGTTAAGGCTCTTCAATTCGTTTATCAAGACAAAATCTCCAACTAACAGCCAATATTTAAGCTTACAGGTGAACTGTGCAACTCCTGATGAACTTCACCTAGATAGGGGCATTCCATGCGATTACCATGAACTAAGAATTCATAGTGCCTCGTAGTGCTATAAGTAGGCGCCCGTTTATGCTCAAACTAAATCCTCTAGACCAACACAAAACAAGGAATATCCCTCTAACAAATCGAAACAATCATTGTGATTGAATGCCTCAAATGACGTTGCTAGTGCTCCCTCTGAAACAATCGAAAAATTTCTTTGTGAATTTTTTATTGCCAGCATTGACACAAGCCCAAACTCAGCCTAAAAAGTCACTACACCCAGTTTTCTTCGTTTGTCTGTCGGAAGTGATACCAATGGCTAAACCCACTCGAGAAGATTTGTTGTCCCGCCAATTTATGGATCCCAAGAACTATCCATACGGGTTTTCCCGTTCTGGCGATTTTTCTATTAATGAAGCCAAAGCCCTAGCGGCCTATGGAAACTTAATCAGCGCATTGCTTAGTGGTAGCATTGGTAGTACTTGTGCCGAGGACGAACAACTGATTGCCGTGGCAAAAGGCGAACGCCAACCCAGTACAGCAGCGGAAAAAGCCTGGCTCAAGTACCAGGCCCGCATCCACCGTAGCAAAACCGGCAGTATTTATGGCAAAAGCAAATCGACGTCGGCTGACTCAGACAGCGATACTGATGATATTGATGACGAGCCGCTAGACAGTGATATCGAAATAGCTGAAGATGAGGATTAACCTCCTACATTAGGTGCTTTTATAGGACACCAAGCCACTTTAAAGTGGTTTTTTTAGATCCTTTTAGGATAAATATCACAATTAAAGTGCTGGTAGGATATGTTCTTAACTTTTTTTGGTACTTGGTTCCTTATTCTATTTTAGTCCCGTATATTGCACTCAACAAAGCCTTCAATTGAGCCTTGATATGGCAAGCCTGCGTGTTTGCCATAAATCCCCTTAGCAATTAGGAGTAAAGATTCGTGGAAATGATGTCAGGTGCAGAAATGGTTGTCCGTGCACTAAGAGACGTAGGGGTAAAATATGTATTTGGTTACCCCGGCGGCGCAGTGTTGGACATCTACGATGCACTGTTTGCCCAAGATGAAGTGAAGCATATTTTGGTGCGGCATGAACAAGGTGCTTCCCATATGGCCGACGGCTATGCCCGCTCGACCGGTGATACCGGGACGGTACTAGTCACCTCAGGTCCTGGCGCTACCAACACCCTCACCGGTATCGCAACTGCCTACATGGACTCTATCCCTATGGTAATACTGTCGGGTCAGGTACCTTCCATGCACATTGGCGAAGATGCCTTCCAAGAAACCGATATGGTGGGATGCTCGCGGCCAATCGTAAAACACAGCTTCTTGGTCAAAAAGACCGAAGATATCCCAATGGCAATAGCTAAAGCCTATTACATTGCCAATTCTGGGCGGCCAGGTCCTGTGGTCATTGACCTACCTAAAGATATCGTCAATATCCAGGAGTCACATCCTTACCAGTTTCCGGACAATATTGATATTCGCTCCTACAACCCCACGGAAAAGGGCCACAACAAGCAGATCCGCAAAGCAGTTGAAGCACTTAAAGCGGCCAAACGCCCGGTGTTTTATGTGGGTGGTGGTGCTATTGCCGCCAATGCCAGCGAACAAATCATTGCCTTGGCGGAGCAGTTTAACGCCCCCGTAACCAATACCTTAATGGGACTGGGTGCTTTCCCCGGTACCCACCCGCAATTTATCGGTATGCTGGGGATGCATGGTACATTGGAGGCTAATAAGAGCATGCACAATGCCGATTGCATACTGGCATTGGGCGCGCGCTTTGACGACAGGGTTACCAACAATGTCGACAAGTTCTGTCCTTATGCGAACATTATCCATGTCGACGTGGATCCGGCTTCGATTTCAAAAACCGTCAATGCCCACATCCCCATCGTCGGCTCTGTTGACACCGTCATTGAACAAATTAGCAGCCAGGTCTATGACATTGATAGCGATACCCAGCAGGAGAAGTTGCAGGACTGGTGGCAGCAAATAGAGCAGTGGCGCAGCCGCAAGTGTTTAAACTACGGCAGCAGCCCTGATGTCATTAAACCACAACAGGTCATCGAATCCTTATACAAACACACCAATGGTGAAGCCTTCGTCAGTTCGGATGTTGGCCAACACCAAATGTTTGCCGCCTTGTATTATCCTTTTGACAAGCCGAGGCAATGGATCAATTCGGGTGGCTTGGGCACTATGGGTTTTGGTTTACCAGCAGCCATGGGCGTGCAGTTTGCCCACCCTGATGCCATCTCAGCGGTGGTGACCGGTGATGGCAGCATCCAGATGAACATCCAGGAACTGTCTACTTGTTTGCAATACAACCTCCCCATTAAGATTATCTCCCTGAACAACCGTGCGCTAGGCATGGTAAGGCAGTGGCAGGATATGATTTACAAGGGACGCCATTCCCACTCCTACATGGAATCGATGCCCGACTTCGTCAAATTAGCCGAAGCCTACGGCCATGTGGGGATAAAAGTGGATCACCCATCAGAATTGGATGACGCCATGGCAAGATGTATGGCCATGAAGGACAAACTGGTGTTTATGGACATTGCCGTCGACCAAAATGAACACGTTTACCCCATGCAAATAAAATATGGTGCCATGGACGATATGAGACTAAGTAAAACGGAGCGCACCTAATGAAAAGACGGATACTTTCAGTATTGTTAGAAAACGAACCGGGTGCCTTGTCACGGATCATGGGCCTATTTTCACAGCGCGGCTACAACGTGGATTCACTTTGTGTTGCTACTACAGCAGACCCCAGCCTGTCCCGTATCACTATTACCACCCAGTGTGACGACAAGGTGATTGAACAAATCACCAAGCAGATCAACAAGCTGGTTGATGTATTTAAAGTGTCAGACCTTAGCGAAGGGGATCACGTTGAACGTGAGTTAATGTTGGTAAAGGTGGCAACACCGACTGAACAAATCAGGGCCGAGGTTAAACGCAATGTTGACATCTTCCGAGGCCAAATCGTTGATGTCTGCGCCCGTAACTACACTATCCAAGTGACCGGGCCTAGCGACAAGCTGGATGCCATGTTGCGTACTATGTCTGAATACGCCGATGTCATTGAAGCCTCCCGTACCGGAGTCTGTGGCCTGGCCCGTGGTGAGAAGTCGCTTAAAATTTAGCAAGCGAATATACTTCAATACTATTAATTGCGGGGCGCTTATGCCCCGTTTTTGTTCCTGCTAATCGCGGCTTTTCCAGCCAGTTTTTTAATAACAAACAATATTTATGTTAAATATTGTCAAAACCCGATCTCTATTAGGACGTATATCCTAGTTTTACACCCCGATTTTTATATCTTTTTAGAATTTAAAAATTATTTTTTAATCCGTTTTGAATATTAAAAATAAATTACATTATATATTTCAATAAGTTAGCAACTTAACAATGTATTAACCGGCATTTTTTAACTTCCATTAACCTGCCTGATACACAAATACAACAACATTTCCTTTTTAAATCATTAAGTTAGACCTTGTTTTCAAGATTGGCTTGAGAACACCTAGGGAACCTGTGGAGCCTTAGCATGCAGCTATGTCCTGTATACATGTGCGCATGCGAGCTCCCATCCTTTAACTAAAACACTATTTGAGGTGACTTATGAAAAAACTAGTATTGGCACTAAGTGCTACCCTTGCTTTGACCGCAAACGCCCACCAGGTATCTGACGACACTTTGGTATTCAAAGGTGACAAGTCTTACGCAGGATTCTGCCGTGCCGCGGTAGAAGATAACGTTCGCTTGATGCGCAGCAGCTTCAACAACAAAATTGGCGTAGTTGCCGGTTCTCGCCGTGACACTATGCGTATCTTGTTGGATGCCGATAACCTTAGCTGTAACGGTTTGGGCATTGTGGAATTTTCTAAAACCCGCGCCGCGGACAACGTGGTTGCTTATTTGGAAAACGCCGCCGCAGGCCTGTAACCATGTCGGCACAGCAAAAAGGGTATAAAATAGGCAAAACCTGCCCACCATGGGCAGGTTTTTAGTTTTGCAGAATTAATTCAACCAATCAGGATCAACTTCTATCCAGGTCAGTAATGGCGACATGCGCTGGTATGCTTCCTCATTCGTAGGGCATTGCACATTCTTTAAATAATTGATTTTCCACGGATCATTAACTAACCAAATTCTTTCGCCATCGTAGGCCAGGCCTTCAATGGAATAATTATGCATCGGTTCGTAGGCCGGACAGTCCGCCGCGCCGGGTTTTACCTGTGCCCAGAAACTCATAGGTACAATTGTCGTATCTTTTGCACCCGTCAAATCAATTATCCAGAGCTGGTTATCATTGCGGGCACCAGCTACTAGGTAACCCGGATGGTTTGCTTTGGGAAGGTGGGTCAAAGCATTGATCGGATGGTTGCCGGGGCTAGGATCTGGCACTTTTAGCTGTGGTTCTTCCACAAGTGCAAATTCGCTAGTTTGCCAAAATTCCGCATCTGCCTTAACCCTGAAAATACGGGCTTTACCAGCATCGTCTTTCTCCAGTGCCAAATACAAATTGTGATCCGAGCCAAAGGCAATGCCCTCGATACCATCGTTGGGATGGTTGCCGATATTCATGGTCGGGGCAAACTGCAAGGGCCTGGCACCGTCTAGGATCGCCTTGTCACCCTGCAACTTAATGCGCACTAGCACGGTTGGAAACTCGGTAGATCCGCTATTGGCATATTTATTTATACAATCCTGGGTAAATGGATGCCGGGACGCGTCTTCTGTTACAGAGTACAAGATACTATCGTCATAGGGATCCACAGCCAACGCTTCTAAATCAGGATTCCCCTCAAGGTAGGGGCCAAAGCAAGTCTGCTTAACGGGCGCACTCAATTCGATGGGGATTTTAGGCCCGACAATTTTATTGCTTTGCGGATCAATACGGATAATGCGCCGGATCTGTGACTCGTCGGCACTGCCATCTGCGATAGTCAATAGGCTACCGCCCCGCCAAGATGCCAAACCTGAAGTCTGGGGATCCAACATGGTTGCGCCATCTGCTTCCTGCAACCAATAACTTTTTAGCTCTGCGTTTTTAGCCTCAGGGCTACTTTCTGCTGACAATGTACAACCGGTTAGTATTGTCGCCGTACAAAACACAAAGGGAAGGAGTTTCACGATAGCTTACCTTGTAGGTTAATCCGTTTTAAGTGGGAGAAAAAAGTAGTGCTTTTATAATGCGCGGCACAAATTAGATCAATAGCACTGAGACTAATTGATAATGCGTCCGGCAAAAAGACGTTCTGAAACATTTGCAGATTTGAAAATTCAGCCAATTAGTTTATGTTTAGGGCTCATCAAGAAACATATTGCGCAATGAATAGAGCTGAAATCGTCGACAAAGAACTTACCCGTATTGATGGCATCAGCCCGATGTCAGGGCAACATTGTGGCAAGCATCAGAAAATGGCGCAAAATCCGTTTCGTTTCTTCAGGGGCTCCGCCAGCTTGTTCTACCACGACATTGCCACCGACATAATGTCATTGCCGGAGGCATTGTTGCAGCATGTGCCGGTCACCAACGTAATTGGTGATTGCCACTTGAGCAACTTTGGTTTCATTAGCGAAGAAGGCTCCCACGGCGACCGTATCGTGTTCGCGCCCAATGATTTCGATGATGCCTGTATAGGCCATTCGGTTTGGGATTTGATCCGCTTTGCCACCAGCCTACTGCTGACCCAACAGTACTGTGACGGCCTGCTAAAAGGCCATTACCAAACCGAAGAACTGGAAACCCTGGAAGGCCTGGAAGCGGCTACCACCAGTGGCGCCTTGATGGCAGTCAAAGCTTTTTTTGACAGCTACATTATGCAATGTGTGAAAATAATTGATGACAAAGATGCCCGTGACACCGTATATGACAAGTTTAAAAAACAACACGTACTGGCATCTTTCTACAAAAAGGCAAAGCGGCGCGCCGCCGGCGGCAAGCACTTCAACACTAAAAGTTCACTAGCCAAGGCCATAGACCAGACTGGCCTTCAGCCCCAATTCAATTTTGAGCTAGACAGGTTTGAACATTTGGAAACCGGCCAATACCAGGCTATCGTAGAACAATTTTCCCCCTATGTGGATGACGTCATCCTGGATGTCGCCAAGCGCCTGGGTGCGGGTACCGGTTCGGTGAACATGGCTAGGTATTACCTGTTGGTGGGACCCAGGGATTATTTTGGCGCAGAAGACCTGAACCTGTGCCATGTCGTTGAAGTCAAGCAACAGCGTTATGCCGCCCCACTGTTCCACTTTGAAGCACTCAGCCCGGTCAACCAATTGAATCCAGCCCATTTAACCGTCGCTTGCCAGCGCAGGATGCAACGCAGGGCTGATCTGGTTTTAGATGAAGTGGAATGGCAAGGGCAACATTGGTTAGTGCGGTCGCGCCACCATGCAAGGGTTGGCATTGATCCAGAGGACATTGGCTTGGCAGCAGGTAATGCCGATAGCCAGTTGCAGGAATATGCACAAACCTGTGGTGCCACGCTTGCGCTCGCCCATGCCCGCGGTGATCGGCGATCCACCCGCTATGAGCAGGCAGTGGCGCAACATTTCCCAGGCCACACAGGGTTGTTGACCGAACTGGCACTGATGAATATGACCAGGGTGTTGGAAGATACCTTGATATTGCAGCGGTTCTTGAAGCAAGACTAGTGGCAGGCTCACTCCCTTTCCTTCTTGCAGGCCCGATTAGCCGCCGATTAACCGAGACAGAGTTGGTACTTTGGTATGTTACCAGCACGCCCGCCCCGGTTGCGCCCAGCATTCAATTGGAAGATGGTACTGACTGGATCCAACCACAGTTACGGGTGAACACAGATACCTTTCCAGTTGGGCAGCATGCCTTTATCCATGTGATGGAGATAGCATTCCCCGGGCCTTTGCCAGCGGGAACCTTATTGCACTTCGACTTGCATTTCGAGCTCGAAAGCGGCAGACAAAGTATAGCGCAGCTTGCCCCGCACTTGCTCTATCCAGGCAAAACCAGGCCTAATTTGCGGTTTCAACCTAAGATCAAGCGGCTACTGCACGGTTCTTGCCGCAAGCCCCACCACTGCGAACCCGATTCCTTGAAACGGGTCGATGACCTAATACAAGACAGTTTGCAGGATGTTGAAAAACGTCCAGAACTTCTGATCATGTCAGGGGATCAAGTCTATGTAGATGACGTTGCAGGTCCCATGCTTAAAGCCATCCATGATGTGGTGGAATTGCTGGGACTTATCGATGAGGAAATCCCAGGCGCCACGGTAAGCAACGCCCGAGAACTTTACCAGCACCCGGACGGTTTCTACAACCGCACCCAACTGCTTCCTGACAGTGAAGAAAACGAAGAGGTAGAGAAGCGGTTTTTCCTGGCTAAGCGCAAACCCATCTTCACCTCGGTCAACGCCCAAAACCACCTGATCACCGCGGCAGAGGTGATTGCCATGTACCTGCTAGTATGGTCACCGGTGTTATGGCGCCAACTAAAATTAATACCGCCTCAGTTTGATCCAAAACACCATGCGCAATACCAGGAAGAAAGTGAAGTCTTGCAAGAATTCTGTGACTCGCTGCCGCAAGTGAGCAGGGCACTGGCACACATCCCCTGCTACATGATTTTTGATGACCATGACATTACAGATGACTGGAACCTTACCCGCGGCTGGGAAGAAGCGGCCTACGGTAATCCCTTCTCCAAACGCATCATTGGCAATGCCCTGTTAGCTTATTATTTATGCCAAGGCCTCGGCAATGACCCACAACGCCTGGCACCGCTGACCAATGCCATTAAAAGCAACTTCAACACTGGAGGATTGTTAAACCAAGACCAGGTTTTAAAGGCATTGTTTGATTGGGGGCATTGGCACTACCAGCTGCCGACCACACCTATGACCATGGTGTTGGATACGCGAACCCACCGCTGGCGATCGGAAAGCAAGCCCAACCAACCATCAGGTCTTATGGACTGGGAATCACTGCAGGCAATGAAACAGGATCTAGAAGGAAAAGATGCAGTTATATTGGTCTCAGCCGCACCCATGTTCGGGGTAAAACTGATCGAAACCGTACAGCGCATCTTTACCTACTTTGGCCAGGCATTGACAGTGGATGCAGAAAACTGGATGGCACACCCAGGTACTGCCAAAGTGCTGCTAGATACCTTTAAAGACCCCAAAACACCTAAAGACTTTGTGATCCTGTCTGGTGATGTACATTATTCTTTTTGTTATGACGTGCGTTTGCGCTTCACCAAAGACAGCCCGCGTATCCAGCAAATAACTGCAAGTGGCATAAAAAACCAATTCCCGATCAAACTTATCCGTTTATTCGATACCTGGAACCGTTGGCTATACGGTCCCCGCTCCCCCTTAGTTTGGTTTACCAAACGCCGGCGCATGAAGATACGGGCGCGCTATCCCAACCGCAAGGACAAATGCACTAGCCTGGTAAGCAAAAGCGCTATTGGGCTAGTAGAATGGTCATCGCGTCGGCGTAAACCCAAAGTTAAGATCCTTTGCCACGACGGAACAGATATCACCTTCAGGTAATGTGCAATGAACCCTACACTGACGGTTGCATATTCTACCAAAGGCACTAGTCTAGACTTTATATAGAAAGTTTGTAATGGAAAAGGCCAGTGCAGCCTAGCGACCGAGATAGGATCACAGAATTTCTAACCCGTTATCAAGGGGCTGACGATGCTGACAAACCGGCACTTAGCGCAGAAGCAATTGCCCTGCTCAGCCATCTGTTGCTAACCAACTCAAATCCCGATCACGGCAATAATGCTATGGATAAGGCCAAAGTTGAAAAAATCCTAAGAGGTTTGGGCCATAACATTAACGGCATCATGGCAAGTATGCTGGGCATGGTGGAAATAACCCGCATGCGCGAGCCTGAGCTTAGTCCCAATGTCGATGATGTCTTCAACAAAATTGCAGAGTTAGTTGCAAGGGCGATCCACACCACGGATCTAGCAAGGATGTATGGCAAGGTATTATCCTGGCGGCCATCTGTCCAAGGTGTTGATCTGTTAGTTAGGCGTGTAACTAACGACTGTCGCATGGCGTATAGCCTACCTTATGCCATCGAGCTGGACTGCGATGTCGGGCAAATGCAAGCTGCAATTGATGCAACCCAGTTTACCCAGATGGTCGAATTAATGGTTAAAAACGCAATAGAAGCAATTTCACAGGCTCAGCCCGAGCATCCCAAAATCTCCATTTCGGCACAATCAAAAAACGATCTTCTCATTGTCGAAATCAGCGATAACGGTATTGGCGTCAACGCAGAAGATGGTGACAAGGTATTTGCCCCTTTTTACAGTTCCAAACCCCCAGCGCAGGGTATAGGGCTGGGTTTAGCAATAGTTAAGCAAATTGTGGACAACCATAAGGGCAACATCAGCTACCAAAGCAAAGCGGGAAAAGGTACTTGTTTTAGCATTACTTTGCCGGTATCAAGCTGATTAGTTAAAACGTTGGATTAAATCCCATTTATTACCAAAAGCATCAACAAACACAGCAACCTTGCCATAAGTTTCTGTGCGTGGTGTTTCTAAAAACGTTACACCGGCTTTGTTAAATGCTGCGTAATCGCGGTCAAAATCCTCAGTCTGCAAGAACAACCAAACCCTGTCCCCACCCTGTTTACCAATGGTTTTAATCTGCTGCTCGCTGCTAGCTTTCGCCAGAATGAAATGGGTTTGGGCAGCTGGTGAGGGTCTCACCACCACCCAGCGCTTTTGCCCCATTTCAGTGTTCTCAACCAGCTCGAAGCCGAGTTTTTGGCAATAAAACTCAATCGCCTGGTCATAGTCAGGTACGAGTAGGCTTACACCTGAAAGGAAATTATTCATGGATCTTTATCCGGTAGCAGTGGGTGTCTCTATCTTCTGCAAAATCAGGTAACTCACCCGAATATTGAAAACCTAACTTGCCTAATAGTGATATTGATGCGGCATTACCGGGTGACACCAATGCGTCAATATAAGGGTAAGTTGACTGTTGCTTGGCTCGTTGCAGAATAGCCTGGGCGGCTTCAAAGGCGTAACCACAACCGCGGGCTTCTGGTAAAAACGCAAAACCCAGATCGGGTACCTCTGTTTGTGGCCGGTGCAATAGGCCGCAACAGCCCAACTTACGCCCGGTTTCAATTTCCGTCACCAATAAAATACCCACGCCCTTATCGCGGTACATGGGCATCGGTCCATTGGCGATATAATCCTCTGCTGCCGAAATATCGGTAATGCCACGATCCCCAATAAACTCAAGCCAATCCGGGTCGTTCATCAGGCGCCACATAAATTCGCCGTCACTTATTTGCAACATAGTGAGTTGCAACCTGGACGTTTGTGCCGATAATACCTGGATTGGTTGCATTAGCCTTCCCTATGCGCCAATTTGCCATGCTCGTACAGTAAATTGTCGATTTTATTTGCCATATCCTGCCCAACTTGTGCCGCCCTAGGATACTGAGGCTGATGCCGGTCATTTAACCAGTGGCCTTGCCAGCCAGAAGTCTGTTCGATAAATTCCCGGGCAAAAGCCTCGCCGAAATCGCGCAAACATCCCTCCAAACAGGTATCCACATAAGTTTGGTGGATTGGAAATCCGGGTTTCGCCTGCCCCCAAGCTTGTACTTCACATATCCATACCCGTGCCTCCCGTAAAACCTCGTCAACATGACCGGCATCGTCTTGCCGCCATGCAACAACTTCTGCAGCTTCCACTTGCACAAACTCATAGTTTTTTTCGCGTGTACGCAGATTCTGGCTGATACCGGGCACCGGCACCAAAACCGCAGTCATTTCAGCACCTTTACCACCCTGCTGCATCGCACCAACACAGGTATGCAAATCCCTGGGACAACACATACTCCAGCCACGTTGCCAGCCCAAAACCTTGACCGGTAAACCCTCAGCGTCAATATCGGAATAGCGCAACCGGCTCTCGTGGCTCATCAAGCTGCCATAGCCCAAAATGTAATCTTGCATAGTCCCCCTTATCGATAGCAAGGATCTAAATCGCTAGCGTCGATGATATACTGCCGACAATACATAATTAACTATATGGTTCCTATATGCCATGGATACAACTCAAAGTTTACGCTAAAGAAGACACTGCTGAACAGATTGGCGAGCTAATGTCTGGTAATGGCGCAATGGCCGTCACCTTTATGGATAGCAAAGATACCCCGCTTTACGAGCCCAAATTAGGTGAACTCACCTTCTGGCCTGATACCACGGTAATTGGGCTATTCGACGCTGGACAAGATATGGACGCCGTGATCCAACGCATGGGACGGGCGAAGGTACTGGGTGAGGGCTTTTCCCATAAACTCGACCAACTGGAAGACAAAGACTGGGAACGGGAATGGATGGACAACTTCCATCCAATACACTTTGGCAATAATGTCTGGATCTGCCCGTCGTGGTGCGACATCCCGGATCCTGATGCCGTTAATATCCTGTTGGATCCAGGTTTGGCCTTTGGTACCGGCACCCACCCGACCACCTCACTATGCTTACAGTGGTTGGCAGAGAATCCACCATTGGGTAAAACCGTTTTGGACTATGGTTGCGGCTCAGGCATTTTGGCTATTGCGGCGTTGAAATTAGGTGCAGAAAGGGTCATCGCCGTTGATATTGATCCACAGGCCTTGGACGCCACCCTTGACAACGCCAAGCGCAATGGTGTTGAACAAGAAATTGAAATTTACCTGCCGCATGAACAGCCGCAATGCCAAGCCGATCTAGTCATTGCCAACATCCTGGCCGGTCCGTTACGGGAACTCCGCGACTTGCTTGCGGGCTTTTGCAAGACTAACGGCCATATCGTTTTATCGGGCATTTTGGAAACCCAAGGCGAAGAACTGAACCAAATTTATCAGGACAAGTTCGACATGGACGCACCGGTTTACCAGGAAGAGTGGTCACGCCTGGTAGGCGTCAAACCCTAGCCTTATTCTGCGCATAAAGTTGTTCCCAGCGTGCAGTTGATCAGCCATTGTCAAGCCACGGGAGCCTAAAAAAAGTCAATTTTGTTTAATTTATAGCCTTTTCAAGGCACTAAAAAAACCGTACACTTAGCGCCCTTTTTGCGGCTTGGGCAATTTTTGCACAGTTACAAGAGACAAAATTGATAAAAATCGGCCACTACCAACTGGAAAACAATTTGATGTTGGCGCCCATGGCGGGCGTAACTGACCGTCCCTTCAGGCAGCTTTGCAAAAGGCTTGGGGCGGGATTGGTAGTTTCCGAGATGTTGTCTAGCAACCCCAAGGTTTGGGATTCAGCGAAATCCCGGCAGCGTATGAACCACGATGGCGAAGTCGGGATCCGGTCGGTACAAATTGCCGGCTCAGAACCTGAACTGATGGCGCAGGCGGCTCAGCACAATGTTGCCAATGGCGCCCAGATCATCGATATCAATATGGGCTGCCCCGCTAAAAAGGTGAATAAGAAGCTAGCAGGTTCGGCGTTGCTGCAGTACCCAGGGTTGGTGCAGAAAATTGTACGGGCAGTTGTGGATGCAGTGCCAGTGCCGGTAACGCTGAAAATTCGCACAGGTTGGGATACCGACAACCGCAATGCAGTGCTCATTGGCAACATTGCACAGGACAATGGTATCCAATCGCTAGTCGTGCATGGCCGCACCAAAGCCTGTATGTATAAGGGCGAGGCGGAATACGACACTATCAAGGCAGTGAAACAGGCGCTGACCATTCCAGTGATAGCCAATGGCGACATCACTGGGCCTGAAAAGGCCAGGTATGTGCTGGACTACACCGGCGCTGATGGCCTGATGATTGGCCGCGGAGCCCAGGGTAACCCCTGGATCTTTAAGGCCATTTTGCACTATTTGCAAAACGGCGAGCGCCTGGTGGATCCCGAGCTAGCTGAAATTCGCAACGTGCTATTGGAGCACGTGCAAAACGTACATCAATTCTATGGTGAATTGATGGGCGTAAGAATAGCCCGCAAACATGTGGGCTGGTATTTAGCGGAACACGACTTACAACGTGTTTTTCGCAAACAGTTTAATGCCATAGAGGCTGCCCAGCAGCAATTGGATGCATTAAGCAATTATTTTGAACAGCTGTCACAGGCACCATCGGCATCGATGGCACCAGCAGCATAACTACTAACTAAAAAAGAGCAAGACGTCAAATGTTCGATCAAAACGTTACATCTCCTTTCACCACCACAGTAACAACGCCTTCTCAGACTCAGGCACAAAAGCCGTTGCGCGATTCCGTAAAACAGGCCGTTAACAAATACTTAAAACAACTAGACAACACTGATATCGACAACTTGTACGATTTGGTATTGGCCGAAGTTGAAGCGCCATTGTTGGAAGAAATCATGACTTATACCCGTGGCAACCAAACCCGCGCAGCTTTGATGATGGGTATCAACCGCGGTACTTTGCGCAAGAAACTAAAACAATACGGCATGAACTAAGGTTCCAGCTATGTATTGGAAAAAGGGCACCATGAGTGCTCTTTTTTGCTTTTAGAACCGATGAAAACTGACTGGCTAGTCAACATAGGTTCGATATTCCTCATCCCAACTCGATTAATTTGCTAGGTATTACCATAAATGGACAGCCCAAGACCCGTACGCCGCGCTTTACTCAGTGTTTCCGATAAAACTGGCATTGTAGAATTTGCCAAAGCCCTGGCCGAGCGCCAAGTTACCCTGTTATCCACCGGCGGCACCGCCAAGTTATTGGCTGAGCAAGGCCTGGATGTGACCGAAGTTTCCGATTACACCGGCCACCCGGAAATCATGGACGGTAGGGTCAAGACCCTGCATCCGAAAGTACACGGCGGTATATTGGGACGCCGCGACCAAGACGAGCCGGTGATGGCAGAACACAGCATCGACGCTATTGATATGGTGGTGGTAAACCTATATCCATTCGAGCAAACCGTGGCGAAGGAAGACTGTAGCCTGGAAGATGCGATTGAAAACATCGACATCGGTGGCCCGACCATGGTGCGTGCCGCTGCGAAAAACCATAAAGACGTCACTATCGTGGTTAATGCCAGCGACTACGGCCGGGTCATCACCGAGATGGATGCCAACCAAGGCAGCCTGACTTATCCTACTCGTTTTGATTTGGCCATCGCGGCGTTTGAGCACACCGCCCGTTATGACGGTATGATTGCCAACTACTTTGGTACGACTGCAACTCCTGGCGAGGAACAAACAATGTTCCCACGCACCTACAACCAGCAATTCATTAAGAAACAGGATTTGCGCTACGGTGAAAACAGCCACCAGCAAGCCGCGTTTTATGTTGAGAAACAAGTAGCAGAAGCCTCTGTTTCCACAGCCCAACAGTTGCAAGGTAAAGCGCTGTCATTCAATAACATTGCCGACACCGATGCTGCGCTGGAATGCGTTAAAGAGTTCGACCAACCCGCCTGTGTTATCGTCAAGCACGCCAACCCTTGTGGTGTAGCCCTAGGCGACAACATATTGGAAGCCTATGACCGTGCGTTTAAAACCGATCCTACCTCTGCGTTTGGCGGCATTATCGCCTTTAACCAGGAACTAGACGCTGAAACTGCTAAAACCATCATCGAGCGCCAGTTTGTAGAAGTGATCATCGCGCCTTCAGTGGCTGAAGACGCCAAACCAGTATTCGCCAAGAAGAAAAACGTCAGGGTACTAGAATGCGGCGACTGGAAAGGCCAGCTAACTGAAGAACACGACTTTAAGCGGGTAAATGGCGGTTTATTGGTACAAGAGCGTGATTTCGGCATGGTGGAAATGGATGACTTGAAAGTCGTCAGCAAAGTCCAGCCCACCGAAGAACAATTGCAAGACTTGTTGTTTACCTGGAAAGTCGCCAAGTACGTTAAGTCCAACGCCATTGTCTATGCCAAAGACGGCATGACAGTCGGTGTCGGCGCAGGCCAAATGAGCCGGGTGTATTCGGCTAAAATCGCTGGTATCAAAGCCGCCGATGAAAACCTGGAAGTTGCAGGTTCAGTAATGGCCTCTGATGCCTTCTTCCCATTCCGCGATGGCATCGACGCCGCCGCTGAAGCGGGCATCAAAGCAGTGATACAGCCTGGAGGCTCCATGCGTGACGAAGAAGTCATTGCCGCCGCGGACGAACACGGCATTGCTATGGTCTTTACCGGTATGCGCCACTTTAGGCACTAAGCGAGAACGACTGAAAGGAAGACAAAGGGCGGTCTGCAAAGACCGCCCTTTCTGGTTTCAAAGCATCCTGATCAATAAGCTTTTTTGCCCACCTGACCAAACTCAACC
The DNA here is from genome assembly GCA_965279005.1 of Alteromonadaceae bacterium. Classification (GTDB taxonomy): domain Bacteria; phylum Pseudomonadota; class Gammaproteobacteria; order Enterobacterales; family Alteromonadaceae; genus Planctobacterium. The sequence goes on from CBDIHK010000010.1 coordinate 28,774, forward strand.
AAAACTTGACATGTATTTTCGACTACAACATTATGTGTATATTTATTCAATTTCATACACCTAGGTTACTTCATTATGCGCACCAATATCGTTATTGATGACCAATTGATGGATGACGCATTGAAGCTAAGCGGATTGAAAACCAAGCGCGAAGCGGTTGAAGAAGCGTTAAAAATACTGATCAAGCTAAAAAGGCAGGAATCAGGAAAATCCTTAAGGGGACAGCTCAAATGGGAAGGCAACTTAAATGAGCTAAGAACCGACAAATGATCTTCGTTGATTCATCGGTATGGATTGATTACTTCAATGGAGCTATGACAGATGCGACAGATCATCTTCACAATGCCCTGGGAAGTGAAAACCTTGTCATTGGAGATATAGTGCTTACAGAAGTTCTGCAAGGGTTCAAACGTGATAGGGACTTCCAAACAGCAAAGGCATTTTTAACATCCTTCGAAGTACAGCAGGTTCTAAATCCAAGTTCAGCGATCAAGAGTGCAGAGAATTTCCGCCTTTTGCGAAGCAAAGGGGTGACAATCAGAAAAACGATTGATGTCATCATTGCCACCCACTGCATAGAGAATAACTTAATACTATTACATTCTGATAAAGACTTTCATCCATTTACGGAGTACCTCGGATTATCGTCTCTGCCAAAAGATAAGGCTTAACTATTATACCGTATATGGACCCTCTCTGATTGCAAGATTATAATTTGGCTGATTAGCGAGACTCATTGCTACCATATATTCGGCTTTTGATAAGGGACATTTCCCATAGCCCTGATGGAATTTCGCGCCTTGTTTTCCCATCAATTCCACGGCTTCCACAGAGCCTTCGGTATTATCTGATTTGGACAAGGCGGTTATGAACCGTTCATCATCAAGTAATAATCTTTTGCAATGCGTTGGAAGGCTCCCCCCTAAGTTAACTCTTTGTTTGTGTCTTAAACCAGTAGCGACTTTAGGCTACCGCTTTTTGTTCAAGGTAATTTGTCCCATGGCGCAGCATCGCCCAGGCCATGCGTGCCATCTTATTGGCCAGTGCCACACAAGCCTTGTTGAAGTTCATGCGCCCCAGGCAGCCACGGCACCACTTGCTGACCTTATCCTCTTTCCCAGCAATATGCCTTAGGGCCGCCCTGGCGCCATTGATTAGCTGGGTACGCAGGTACGTATTCCCCCTTTTGGTGATACCCAATAGGCGGGTTTTATCCCCGGTACTATGCTGCCGGGGGACAAGGCCCAGCCAGGCGGCCATATGGCGGCCGCTGCTAAACGCCTGGCCATTGCCGATGGACGCGTACAAAGCACTGGCAACCACCGGGCCGGTACCTGCCATGGTCATCAGGCGCTGGCAAATATCATGTTCCTTGACGAAAGTACCTAGCTTCTTGTCAAGCCGTGCAATGTTCTGTTCAAGCGCACAAAACTCGTCCAAAAGCACCCTAAGTTCCTCCCGGCACAGCCCGCTTAACCCATTTTCGGCATCTTCAATGGCATCAACAAGTGATGGCTTTACCCGGTTTATGCCTTTGGCAAACACAATGCCATACTCCGCCAATAGGCCGCGGAGCTGGTTGCCCAGGGCGGTACGCTGGCCCACTAGGCGCTCCCTCAGCCTGTGCAGCATTTGGATATCCTGCTGTTCCTGTGATTTGACCGGGACAAAGCGCATATCCTCACGGGTCGCGGCTTCCGCAATCGCCGCTGCATCGTTGTAGTCACTTTTATTCCCTTTGCGGTACGGGACAACATGCTGGGGTGGGATCACCCTGACTTCATGGCCGCATGCCTCGATTTTACGGGCCCAGTAGTGGCTGGCACCGCAGGCTTCGAACGCCACGAGGGCAGGCTCTATATTGGCTAAAAAGTTCAGCAGCTGTGGGCGCTTTAGTTTCTTCTTCTTAATGGTACGTCCGTGGGCATTCCTAAACACCAGGTGAAAAACAGACTTTGCAGTATCTAATCCAATTGTTATCTTACCCATGTGACCCTCTTCTTCTTGGTAGTTTTATTCAACCCTATCTTGGCACATTATGATGCCGTTGGGAGGAGAGGGTCCATACCATTAATTCCATTAAGTATTTGCACACCCAGTGGGAATTGAAAAGGGTTTATTCGCTACGTCCTTGCAGCTCACCTGCTTCGCAGGCCCGCTAAAGCGGTTCTAAGCCGTTCCAACGGCTTTTGGTAGACAAGGCAAATGTTTAATGGTCTATCCCTACAGGGATGTAGGAGATTAGAGCAACGCAGGACGCAGTTGCCGAGTGGTTCTAAATCGAGAACATTTAACGCCGTATAAACCCTTTTCAAACCCATCGAAGACGCACCTCAGGAACACAATTTATGAAATGCGTCCCTGCATTTCACCGTTACGCGGCTGGCTAAAGCCATTCAAAAGTTTTCCCGAAACTTTTGTCTGCGTTGCACGAAGTTCGCAAGACCACCAGTATTACTTCATTCGTGCGCCTTGAACTTGAGTCCCTGAGGTTGCGCTGGGTGAACAAATACTTATTGGAATCGGTATTAGCGCCGTCCTTGGCTTCGCTTTAATTTAAAAGAGCCACCGAGTTTATTCGCTATCGATAAACACGATACTCAACTTTGGCCTTAGGTTTTGATCTGGGTGTTCAGAAGAGGCAAACAGAATTTCCGTCCAAGGATCCAGGTTATGCAAACCCCAACCGTCATTGCTTGCAGGATCCGCTAACCAGCCCTGGATATCAGCAGTAACATCTAGGCTCACACTATTCCCAACAACACCCGCAGATGCCGATTCTGCTGCAAAGTCACCACCGACTTGCTGCCAATTACTGCCGGGAGCCGCTTCATGCCAATTGGCACCATCGTTATTGCAACCGTACTGGCTGCTGCAGCTACCTTCAGCCCAAGCTTGGGAAACAGGTTGCACACTAATGGCAGCGCTATGTCCCAGCAGTACTTCCAGATCTAAGCGGGCAGAAACCACTTGCGCACCGGCGGGCAACGCAGCCAAGTCAAACTGCAATAGGCCGCGGCGCACTGAGTGTTCACCATCGTTGTACAACCAAATACCTTGGGCAGCACCAAAATTACCCCGGGTTTCCGGCTCAGATGTCCACTCAATACCGCTAATACTGGTATCAAAGGTGTTTTTACCGGCGTCAGCTTGCTGGATTTCAAGCTCTTGGGTGCGGTAGGAGCGGATCAAAATACTAGGCTGTGCTGTATCGTTCTCGCTGCTTGCCAGCACAAGTTCGCTCCAGGCTGGCACACCGGCAAGCAATACACCATTATTGGCAAGGCCTTGCTGCCACTGGCCAACAAGTTCGGTGATATTGAAAGTTAACTGGCCATCAATCACCTGGCCTTGGAAAGCCATGCCGTTGTGGTCGCCGCCATCTGCCTGCCAGGCATTGCTACCATCGCTAGTCGACCAGGTAGCACCGTCGACAACAGGGCATTGGTACTGGTCAATGCAGTTGCCTTCTTCCCATGCCATGGTAACAGGCGCAAGCAGGGCAGTTTCTGCTCCACCGGCAAGCACCGGAATTTGTAGTAGCACTTCGTAATCTGAATCTGTTAACGCCAAGCCAGCCAGGTCAAATTGGATTAATACCCGGCGCAAATCACCGCCTTGCTCACTGTACAAGGCCATACCGGCATTGGCGCCAAAGTTGGCATCGGCTTCGGCAGGATCGGAATAGTTGAGCGCTGAAATAGCTGTATCTTTCCAATTAGCTAACTGGGTGGCAACGATTAACCTTTCATTGCGCAGTGCTTCAGGCACATCCTGCGCCAGATCAAATGGAATGACTTGCTGCCACTCAGGGTCGGGCTCAGGCTCCACCGGATCAGCACCTGGATCTGGGTCAACCGGCGGTTCAGGATCTGGTGCCACAGTCTTGTCAAATACGGTCGCACTGGCAAAACGTTGTGGATCCACCTGCCAATTTTGCTCACGCAACTGGCGGTAGACATGCATAAACATATGCCCAGCCCCTGCATGATTGACGTACTCTTTGGTCCAATAATAACCCGGCGCACCGCCACCTCCTTCCAATAGCCCTTCAGTACCTTGTTGGAAGACAGGCAAGGCGATGCTATCAACCAGTTCTGGCCTGTTCAGCACGCGAGCCGCCATGGCAACGGCATCAGCCGCAGTCACCAACCAGTTGTCGTCATAAGGAAAGACACCTTCATCAACCCGCTCTGGTAAATAGCACATATTCATCTGACCATCGCGCCACATGAACTGCTCAATATAGTCCATGCGCCGGGATAGCAGCTCCCTGGCATTGCCATCGTCTGGCAAGCCCATTAATTCCAAGTGGTAGAGGTAGTGGGCGACATCCCGGTAATACAGCATTTGCATATGCAAACGGTCACAAGTCGCGGCAGGCTCGGGGGAAAGCCAGGCTGGATCATCCTGCTCGGCACACTGCATATAGGCGCTGCTTTGGCGCAATACATCCAGATATTCTGCATCTCCTGTCGCTAAGAAGGCGTCTAGGCCGCTTTTGTAGACGTTAGCACCGCCCCGTCCAGCTTGTAGGTCAGAATAGGCGCTACAGTTATATTGGTTGGGGTCGCAGCGCTGCAAGCCAGATTGCTGGGCACAGACGCTGCCGCTTTCAATGTAGTCGGAATACATAATGCGCCAAAGGGTGTTCTGGGTAGCTTCACGGGCGCTATCCAAGACAAACTGGTCACCCGACAACATGCCCCATAACCACAAACCTGCAATGGGATAGTTGGTTTGCAAATGCGGGCTCATATAGTTGCGGTGCGGGTTAGTATTGCCACGCTCGTTATGGGCTTGGTGGCCATAGACGCCGCCTTCCCAAAACCCACGAGGTGTATCCAAATCATTGACATTGGTATGGTGTACGTCGATATCGGCGGTATGCCAGGCGCCAGCTTCAGCCAACTGCCAATAATCTGCATTGTTGGTGCGTAAAGCCTGGTAAATAGTGCCACGCAAGCCATCGTATTTATAGGCATAGGGCGATGCCGTATCTGGCCCTGCCGCTTCGAAATCCAAGGGGATATCACCGTAGTCTACCCAACCATAGAAGTTAAAATAGTCGATGGAATCAGGCAGTGATCGGAACGGCTCCTGAGTGAAGTAATTAGGATCTTCACTGGGTCGCATTTGATAGTCAATGCCCCGCTCATAGTCATTAAACACGGGCGCAGCATTGGCTAGGTTCCACTGCCTTGCACCTATTGCACCGGCAGCGTTGGAGCGCGCCAAGACTTCAGCATCGATGTTGAACTTAGGCCGCTCTAGGTAAGAACGGGCACGGACGCTGTAGTCGCCATTGTCGTTGGCAAAATGTAGCCAAATACTATGGGTTTTGTATTCGCCGGGACGCAACTGGTGGTCACTGGCAAATTCGCCGGGAAACAAACCGATATCCAGGCTGTTGCTACCGGCTCGGAAGGCTTTGGGGTAATTTTGCCAAAGCTTGCGCACTGCGGCGGTCACGCCATTGGCAGCAAACCAGCCAGATAGTTGGTTCACGCCACTACCGTTGGCATCATCCAGTTGCCATTGGCTTGCCCGCTGTTGCACGCTGGCCTGCTGCCGCGGTGCTTCAGTGGCTAAGCTATTCCAATTAGCTAAGCCCGACGAACCTTGGAACAGGCTTACGGCGGCCTGGTATTGACCCTCTGCATTGGGCAGCTCACCAGGCGCCACCCTATAATTGCCAGAAGCATCACCTGAAAAACGCAAAGATAGATCATCAAAGGCAATACTATTGCCGACGCCATAGTCAAAGGCATCCGGCTGGCCATATTCGCCCATCACAGCGCCTTGGCGATTTTCCAATCGAAAATCCCCTGCTACCTCAGATAGTCCGCGGTAAAAATGTAAACGCAGGCTAAAACTCAAGTTTTGCGCCATTTCGCCGGTGACGAGCACCGATATCCGGTTTTGCCCAACTTGTTCAACTTCTGTCGATACAGGTACAGCCTGTACTTGGCCGTTGAGCACTATCTGCCCATTTTGGAATAGCCTACCACCTTCACCAAGCAGTTGGGTTGCCAGGTTAAATTGGGCTTTACTTATAGTGAAGCGGGCTGCGCCAGTATCTATTTGCAGTTGCGCATTAGTATCGCTAACTACTTGCAAGCCAGCGGCAGCAGCATTGCTACCAGCTTCCAAGGTCAGGTTTTGCGCCTGGCCCGGCGGCAAATCCACTTGCACATCCGTAAGCAGCCAGCGGATTGGCCGAGAGGCATCGTCCGGGCTTCCGCCCCAGCGGGATAATACCTGGAATTGCGCCGGCAGGGTTTGCCCATCAAGGCGCAAGCGCAGGTTATCAGCGGTAAATACATTGTCTCGCACTGCAAAAGGTACACCCCAGCTAACTGGGGTGACTGGCCTTGCTTCTGGCAAGGGGTTTTCGACCGTGAGCTGTTGTGGTAATTGGGCTGTCGCCCAGCTTCCATAACCGGCCATGGCTATCGCCATTATTCGTGTTAAAAGCGGTTTCATCCTTCACTCTCCTGGGTTGGTTGTTGTGAATAACCGCCTTTTGAAGCACTTGTAAAATTTATGGAAAAGCAGCCTTCACAATCCCGCTATCGTCAGCAAAATGGGGAGCAAGAATTACCAATTACGAAATAGTGAAACGGTTCACGGACTAAACGAAAGGAAGATATCAAGGGGTCAGAGACCTTGAAATCTGGCAAAAGGGGGAACTAGCTGAGTATGTACCGCTTTTTCAAGGTGTCTGACCCCAGCCGCAATGTTTAGTCAGAAGTACGAAATAGAGATATGGGCTTTAGGTACACCTTGACGAAATGCTACCGTTTTTGAATTTCTGCTGCCTTAGCGACATAGTCGATTACAACGACAGCGCAGCAAAGGGTGCACAGAATTGCCAATATGTATGCAGTTGCCACATCTAGCTCGGTAAAATAGGGGAATGCTAAAAAGGGTAGGTAGCAAAGCAATAAATTTATCTTGGCTTTAATTCTTAGTTCAGTAATCGTAGTTGGCTTAGAAAAAAGCAGTTTAATCATAATGAGCAAACCTCAACATTATTGCTTGTCATTCATTTGCCATTGGCCCTGAAGACATAGTATAGGTGCGCTACCCACACGCATTGACAAAGAAGTTCACAAACTACGTATCTTGGATCCTTGCTAGATCTTCTACATAGCCCATTAATGTAAAGGCAGTAAAATAGACATACATCATAACCACAGCAAACAAACCAAAAGGTTCTGGATCTGGGGTAAGTAGAAATCCAACACCAAAAAAGATAACAAACAAAACAATCAGCGCTGCCATTGTTTTGATTTTGGCTTGTTTTCGTGTTTTCGGATACGTGTAAAAAAGCTGAAGCATAGGTAACCCTCCCAAGGACAACTGGGAATATAACTCGCTAAAGCACAGATAGGTAGAATTTTACACCGGTGTATCAAGGGGTCAGAGACCTTGAAAAGACATCCGGCCTTGGCTTGTTCCAGTGAAATTAAGTTTCAAGGTCTCTGACCCCTTGATAGACCCCTTGATATTTTTGGTTACAACAACCGATTCTGCAACCAGTTGGAGATATCCTGTAATTGTTCCATACAAACATTGTGCTGCATGGGGTACTGTTGCCATTCGATGTTATAGCCAGCATCTTTGGCCTTTAAGTAGGCTGATTTGCCTAGGGCAATAGGCACCATCTCATCGTAGGCGCCGTGGGAGGCAAACATTGGCGTGGTTCTATTGGCTTCATGCCAACCTTGGCCTGCCATATCTGGATCACACATGTAAGTGGATAAGGTCATGATACCGGCGAGTTGCTGCTCAAAGCGCAAACCCAGGTGGTAGGCAATCACACCACCTTGGGAAAAGCCCGCCAATACCAAACGGCTCGGAGCAATACCATTTTCCAGTTCGGCTTCTATCAAAGCCTTGACTTGCCCAGTGGAACGCTCCACCCCCTCCATGTCGGCGCGGTCTTGGAACGATAAGGTTTTGATGTCGTACCAGGCACGCATTTCCATACCGTTGTTGATGGTCACTGGGATAATAGGTGCGTGGGGGAATACAAAGCGGATCCTATGGTGTGCAGGTAACCTAAGTTGCGGCACGATGGGCGCGAAGCCGTTTCCAGAGTCACCGAGGCCATGCAACCAAATGACAACAGCATCAGGTTCTGTGGTGGGGTTCACTTCAACATAGGGAAGCAATGGTTCGCTCATGTGCACGTTCCTATTATTAAACGCGATACCTTGTTGAGCCATTCGCTTTGACCAAAACAAGCTCGCGTTTGATTGTCCTGCATTAAACGCAACAAATTATGCTAATATTGTCGTCTTGTTACCACCGTTGATTAACTTTTTTTGCAAATTTCCATTATGGCCGATACTCCAGGTAACCTTTTTATCGTTTCAGCCCCCTCTGGTGCGGGCAAATCTAGCCTGATCAAGGCATTGTTAGAAAACCACAACGACGAGTCGCACCCGATCCAGGTGTCCGTGTCCCATACCACAAGGGATCCTAGACCTGGGGAAGTAGATGGTGTGCACTACCACTTTGTGTCCAAGCAGGAATTTGAACAACTCATCGCCGAAGATGCCTTTTTTGAATGGGCAAAAGCGTTTGACAATTATTACGGCACCGCCAAGAAAAATATTACCAACACCCTACAGCACGGTGTTGACGTATTTCTCGATATCGAGTGGCAGGGTGCCCGGCAAGTCAAGGCCTTGATGCCAGACACCAATACCATCTTTATTGCACCGCCTTCCCGGCAAGAGTTGCGCAACCGCCTATCGGCCAGGAAACAGGATTCAGATGAAGTAATTGACCGGCGCATGGCATCGGCGGTGGCGGAAATTTCCCACTACCACGAATTTGATTACATAGTGGTCAATGATAACTTCGAGCAGGCATTGGCGCAGCTCGAAAGCATCGTGTGCGCCCATAGGTTGCGTAAAGAAAAGCAGGTAATTAGGTTAAAATCCCTTATTTCCGACCTGCTGGAGGATTAAAAACCTAATTTCTGGCTGGTTAACAGCGAAATGCGGGCTTGCTGCTTGGCATTTGCTCAATAAATGAGTAAACTACGCGACCATTTTCGCCCAAGTAGCATGGGTGATGTACTGGCTTTTGAGCTAACTAGCTCAAAGCCAAGAATTTTATAAGTTTAGAATAGTGCGGAGAATCGAATGGCACGAGTCACAGTTGAAGACGCCGTTGATAAAGTAGGTAATCGTTTTGATTTGGTACTGGTTGCCGCCCGTCGGGCCCGCCAACTTGCCACCGAAGGTAAAGAGCCGTTAGTGCCAGTAAGCAACGACAAGCCCACAGTTACTGCGTTACGTGAAATTGAAGAAGGTTTAGTGACTTCTGAGTCGTTGGATCAATCTGATTTGCGTGACCAGCAAGAACAAGAGCAAGCCGAATTCGCTTCTGTTGCCAGCATTTTGGCCGAGCAAGGCTAAGCAAACGCTGGGTATTCAGGATGGGGCAACTTCCCATCCTGTAAATATTTTCCTCCTATCGCGACTAAAGTTTTAGCACTTTCCCGTTGCATCCTAATTAAATCCCCGTATTCTGTTTATACGTCTAACTAACTGATTTTTGTTACGTCTTGTATTTGTTCGAGGGACTTAAGCAAAAAGCTACCAGCTACCTGCCAGAAAACCAGGTAGAACTTATCAAGCAAGCCTACATTGTGGCCAAAGATGCCCATGAGGGCCAGCAGCGCTCCAGTGGAGACCCTTACATCACGCATCCCGTTGCGGTAGCGTGCATCCTTGCCGATATGCATTTGGATCACGAAACCCTTATGGGCGCCTTATTGCACGACGTCATTGAAGATACCCATATCGACAAAGCCACGTTAGCCTCTACCTTTGGCGATACCGTTGCCGAATTGGTGGAAGGGGTGTCCAAGCTCGACAAAATTAAGTTTCGCAGCAAAAAAGAAGCGCAAGCAGAAAACTTCCGTAAAATGATGATGGCGATGGTGGAAGACATCCGCATTATCCTGATCAAACTTGCCGACCGCACCCATAATATGCGCACATTAGGAGCACTTCGGCCAGAGAAACGCCGCCGCATTGCCAATGAAACCCTAGAGATTTACGCGCCTATCGCCCATAGGCTCGGTATCCACGAAATCAAAAACGAGCTGGAAGACCTGGGTTTCCAAGCCATGTACCCGATGCGCCACCGCGCACTGCGCTCAGCGGTAAAACAAGCTAGGGGCAACCGCAAGGAGATCATCGAAAACACCCGCATTGAAATCATCAGCCGCTTGGAAGAAAACCAAATCGACGCTTGTGTCAGCGGACGCGAGAAGCACCTGTATTCGATTTACCGCAAGATGCGCAATAAAGAATTGATGTTCAACCAAATCATGGACATCTACGCCTTCCGTGTTGTGGTTAACAGTGTTGATAGCTGCTACCGGGTGCTAGGCTGCGTGCACGGTTTATATAAGCCCATTGAAGGCCGGTTTAAAGATTATGTGGCCATCCCCAGGACCAACGGGTACCAGTCGTTGCACACGTCGCTGGTAGGCCCGCACGGCATTCCGGTGGAAATCCAAATCCGCACCAAGGACATGGATGAAATGGCCGACAAGGGTGTTGCCGCCCATTGGATGTATAAAGATACTGACGCCAACGACAGCACCACCGCCCAGACCCGGGCGCAAAAGTGGATGCAATCCTTGTTGGAACTACAGCAAAGCGCCAGTTCATCGTTTGAATTTATCGAAAACGTCAAAGCCGACCTGTTCCCGGACGAAATCTACGTTTTCACCCCAGATGGCCGCATTATTGAGCTGCCGATGTCTGCCACCGCAGTAGATTTTGCCTACGCAGTGCACACCGATGTGGGTAATTCCTGCGTTGGGGTAAAGGTAAACCGCAACCCTTATTCCCTGAGCAAGCCTTTGGACAACGGCCAGACGGTAGAAATCATTACTTCACCACGAGCCAACCCCAATGCCAACTGGCTCAACTTTGTGGTGACTGCCAAGGCGCGCTCCCATATCCGGCAATTCCTGAAAAAACAACGTTCCGAAGAAGCCATCAGCATGGGCAACAGGTTATTGCGCCACGCGCTGGGCAAGATCAGGCTGGACGACATCCCTGAGGAAGATATCAACCGGGTGGTACAAGAAACCCAGCACGAAAACTTCTACGCCTTGTTATCTGATATTGGCTTAGGTAACGAATTGAGTGCCATCATCGCGCGTCGGTTGATCCCTGAAGACAAGAAAAGCGATGCCCTGAGTGAGAAAAACCGCAACATTGCCATAAAAGGCACCGAAGGGCTTTTGGTCACCTATGCGCCTTGCTGTAGCCCGATACCAGATGATGAAATTTTAGCGGTGCTCAGCCCGGGTAAAGGCATGCTGATCCACCAGGTGGGCTGCAATAACATCCGCAAACTGGCCAAAGACGAACCACAGCGGGTATTGCCCATGAAGTGGGAAGAAGATGCCAGCGGCCAGTTTAAAACCAGCATCCGGATCGAATTGATCAACCGCCAGGGCACGCTAGCCACCCTGACCAATGCCATCGCCTCTTGCGATTCCAATATTATTGGCCTGCAAACCGAAGAAAAAGAATCCAATATTTACTACATAGACCTGGAACTCACTACCAAAAACCGCCAGCACCTGGCCAATATCTTCCGCCTGATAAGGCGCATGCCAGAAGTGCAATCTGTTTCCAGGCACAGCCGTAGTAAAACTACAGCGTGAGGAATAAAAATGAAAAAAACCATTATCCAAACCGACCAAGCACCACAAGCCATCGGCACCTACAGCCAGGCAGTAAAATCAGGTAATGTGGTCTATCTTTCTGGACAAATCCCCTTGGTGCCGGAAACCATGACCATGGTCTCTGAAGACTTCGCCGAGCAAACCCACCAAGTATTTAAGAATTTATCTGCCGTTTGTACTGCCGCTGGCGGTAGCTTGGACAGCATGACCAAAGTGAATATTTTCCTGACCGATTTGAGTAATTTCGCCACCGTCAATGAGATCATGGCGCAGTACTTTAACCAGCCCTACCCCGCTCGCGCCGCGATTGGCGTCAAAGAACTCCCCAAAGGCTCACTAATCGAAATCGACGGCATTTTGGAAGTCTCAGACTAATACTCCGATATGCTGCCAGAGCGCTATCAGCGCACCAAACGCATCCTTTTACAACGGCAAATGGATTTGACCGTATGTGTGGAACACGTGCACAAACCCAAGAACTTTTCCGCCATTGTACGTACCTGCGATGCGGTGGGCATCCACCGTATCCACGCAGTTTGGGACGGCAAAACCCGGATGCGACGCGGCACCTCCCAAGGCAGCCACAAATGGTTGCGGGTACAGCGCCACGAAAGCTTGGCCTCAGCACAGCAGGCAATGCGCCAACAAAAGATGCAGATCCTGGTTACCCAGCTCTGTGATGATGCGGTGGACTTTCGGGAGATTGACTATACCCAACCCACCGCCATTATCCTGGGACAAGAGAATTACGGTGCCAGCGAAGAGGCCATCGCCTGCGCCGATAAAAAAATCATTATCCCGATGCAAGGCATGGTGCAATCCCTCAATGTGTCCGTTGCCGCCGCACTTATCCTCTACGAAGCCCAGCGCCAGCGCCAAGCTGCCGGTATGTACGACCAACCTACTATCCCAGAACAAGAACTCGACGCCCTATTATTTGAAAACGGCTACCCCGATATGTACAAACAGTGGCTGAAAAAAGACCTGCCGCTCCCCAAAATTGGCGAACAAGGTGAAGTGATTGCGGATAAAGACTGGTGGCAGAAGATGCAGACTACCGCGACACAGGACTGAGCACCTACATTCGTTTATAGCGTGCAAGCTATTCCGGCTTCAAACAATGCTTCGATTGAAAAGACCTTGATAATTAAAACCATGCATACAGCTTAACACCTCCGTTTTTATAATCTTATTTTACCCAGCACTGGCTGCAATATTTTCTCAGCCGCTTTTTCCTAATATTTCCCATCGATAACAATAATTACCCATAGGTAAATATTAAGTCCGTGTCGGTTCAGAATATCTTAGAACCCAGTTAAAAACCCGACCAAATAAGACATATATGTCTTTTTTGAACGCCTTCATCACGCATAATACCCAGGGTTAGCCTGTGCATTTTTTAACACAAAACCGCGCAGCTAACGCCTTGTTTAATTTAACTGAAAAGGTATTTATTGATGAAAAAGAAAATAGTAATTGCAATGTTGCTGTGTGGCAGCGCTTCGTTTAATGCCAATGCCGGTATCCAAGATAGCTTTGCCAGCGTCTTAAGCTGGTTGGGTGTGGATATGGAGCAACGTATATCTAAACCGCGCCCGCCAAAAGAGTGGTAAACATTTTGAGCGGCAAATGGCCGCTCATTTTTTCCGATTACCCTTGCCAAATTTAGCCAATAGCTTAGCTTTCTTTTGAGTACTAATTTTTAAATCACCATTATCGGGACGTTTAAAGTCCTTATAGGTATAAACAGCTATAATCAGCATTAGCCAAATGGTTAATATGTCTGAACCAATGGGATAATAAGGAAAGGGTAAAAAATGGCCATATTCGCGCATTTTCGCGGCAATAGAAGCGGATGGTTCTACTCCCATTAATAGCGCATAAGTCACCAAATAAAAGGCAAAGATAAATTCATAGGCTATCCAATATTTAATAAATTGGCGCAAGCGCAATTCAAAAATAGTGGTGCCTAAGTTTTCCACTACAGTGGATGCCCAAACCCTAAACAATCCGGCTTTTTGCATGAGGGTACACAAGTAGATGGTTAGCAATTTTCGACTAACAAACACCAGCCAAAGCGGGATCACACCAACAGTGGCCACCCAACTAAAGGCATAAACATTGCGGTTTTCCACTAAAAACCAAGTTTCACCTTTAAAATAGATCAGGAAATAGAGCGGACTCACTAGTGCCCATATAGTTAACACCGACTTATTATTGTGACCCCGAACCAACCAGGCACAAAAAATTAAACAGCAAAAATAGGCAGTAAAAAGGATATTGCCTGGAGTACCTATAAATACTTCAAAAGATATTTGCTCCCCGCTGGCCATGACTCTTTGGACTAACTGCAACAGCACCACACCGGTCACTATTAGCCCAACCACTAAACTGCTAGTGGGTACCCGCTTATCGGTCATTTATAACCCAGCCAGCCTTTAACCTTGTTTTTTAGCACCGGCAATAAACCATTGGAGATATCATTGGAGGTTTTCAACAGCTGTTTTTTGCCAGATTCCGCCAGCTTAAGCTCGCCCATATAATCCAGCATCATTTCTTGCTGTTTAATGGCCCAAGCCGGGATAGTGCTTTCACCTTTTTCCCAGCGCTGGATAGTTTTCATGGCAGTGGTGACATCGTCACTAGACAGATACTCCGCCATCTCCAACTGGGATAATCCCAGTTGTTTTCGGTTTTGCCTAAACTGTATTGCAAGGTGTTTGCTTAACAAACTTCTTACCGGTTCTTCTTTCTCGCTCATTCGTCAAACCAACATCTAATTTGTGCAAAATCTTAACGCGCAACGGCTTAAATTGACATAGCCAACACTGCATTTCAAATGCCATTTTTGTCACCTTGCTGCAAAATAGGACAGATCCGCCGTAGAGCAGCCAGTGGCCAAAGGTTAACCTAACAGCCATAACAATTGGATTGGTTTTTTACCTTGTCGTGAGTTTTTCTTAACCAATGTATGCAGTTTAACCATCCAAACATTTTTACATTATTTTTGCCTGCGAAAAAAGAGACAGCACCTATGGAGATTAACGGCACCGACTTGCGAGCCATGCGCTTAAAAACCGGGAAAACCACTACTGAAATGGCACAATTTGCCGGGGTAAAAACCCGCAAAACCTACGAGAATTGGGAAAAAGGCATTAGCAGCCCAAACGTAAACCAGTTTATTGCGATGGCACAAGGCTGTGGTTTTTACGTGCCGGATATCTACCAACTTGCTTTCCAGCGGCAACAACCAGACGACAGGCTTGATTGGAATAAAGCCAGGTTACTTGCCCAAGTTAAAAAAAAAGCCAAATACTGAATAAATCAGAAAAGCCCAATTCAATATCACCTGGTCCAAGGCACTTCAATAAAGCACCTTCCGGCAGTCGGCGATCGCATATGGCAACCTTAGCGAGCCTAAAATAGCAAGTTACTCCAGTCCCAGCTCCAACACGCGAATTGTATCGTAAAATTGGAATTGGGCAGGGCAATCATTGGCCAATAGCTTGCGCCAAACGGCTATGTATTCTTGTGCGTTTTCTGTATTCCAAAACTGGCTGGCAAGACTTAGATATTCCAGTACCGCATCCTTATGGCCTTTTTTATACAGCGCCCTAACCAAGGTCATGTCTGGACCAAAACTTTTTAACACGGGGGAGCCTTGGGTTTGGGTAGACTGCAATAAATAACGGATAGCGTCTTGCTCATTACCCGCCCTCAACGCAAGCCAACCTCGGGCTATTTTCGACTGGTGCAACACGTCTTGTTGCATATGCTCAAGTAGGCGGTTGCCACTATCTTTTGCTTCAAAGCGTGCCAGGTTCTGCATGGCCACATCAGTATCATCGAAACGGGCACTCAGTATGGTATTGTTGCGTAAAAACCGGGCTTGTCCAGCGTGATCCAAACTGTCAAAAGGCGTTGCCTCAAGTTCGGCCAAGGCTTTTTGATAGCGTTCCCTAGCTAACTTTTCATAAAAAGCCAGGCGTTTGTCGACAAGTTAGATATAGGCAGGATCCGTGCAGCCTTGGTACTTTAACGGAAAATAATGTGTTTTGGGTATGTCGTCCCCGCGGGCATAGATAACACACTCGCGTGTTATCCCCCTTTCGATTCGGCGCTGGTTGCACTGCTCTAACGCTTTTTGGTCAGCCTGTTCTTGGGTTTCAAACCCAATACCAAGACCGCTGCGCCAGCCAAGTTTTTCGTCCCGGGCCAAGGCAAAGGCTTTTTTGTGTTGGTAGCTGGCAAACCGATTTAATGCCAGATCCAAGCGAGAGTATTTTTTCTCTTCTGCTTCTTGTTTATCTTGCTTTGCTTGTGCCACGCGCTTTGGCGCACCTGCCATTATTTCAATCTGTTCCTTTTCAGTCACCCGGATATGGGTTTGGTAGTAGTACATTTCCGTCTTTTCACCATTGCAGGGGATGGCTATCTTGACCCTAAACGCCTCACCTGTGACCTTGATAGTTTTATCTATAAAATAATGTTCGCTCGGTTGTTTAAATTTAAGGTCAAAATGCCTCGCCATGCCCCGGCTTAGTGCCACGGTTACATTGCGCTGATCCCGGTAGTCTAGTTCTGTATTCAAGTAGACCCGGCCATTCACGCTGCCGGCTGCTTTGATATAGAAGGTATATTCACCGGCGACTTTGTTTGGTGCCGCCGCTGTTGCGTCGGCAATAATACGCATGGTGTCAGAATAGGCGATTTTACTAGGATTGGATACAGGAGAAGTGCCGGTCGCGGCACAACCACTTAATAGCGCAGTCAGTAGAATCAATAAATACTTCACTTAATGTCCTTTTGTAGTGTGGGGGGTATATTTATCAGCCCAAAAGTTAGCACAAAATCAGCTTGCTGTACTAGTGTGTTGTTTTGGGCACATATTGAACCCGAGGATTTCAATTTACATCAGGTAAAAAACGGTAGCCTGCACCATAAACCGATTGGATGGGTGATTCAGCCAGGCCAACTTGTTTGAACTTTTTGCGAATTTTTTTCACATGGGTGTCTATGGCGCGATCGGTGATATCCCGGTAGTCGGGGTAGGCCAATTCGATAATTTGATCCCGTGAATATACACGTTTTGGACTATCAAACAGCAGCTTAAATAATGAGAATTCTAGCGCGGAAAGCTCAACTTTGTGCCCATTCACTTTAATTAATAGCGCATCAGCATCCAGCGTCCATTGACTAAAACTAACTTGTCCTTCCGTTCTGCGCAGAATAGCTTTTGCCCTGAGCACCATTTCGTGAACGTCAAAGGGCTTGCAAATATAGTCATCTGCGCCTACTTCCAATCCTTGCAACTTTTCGATTTGCTGTATGCGTGCGGTCAACATCATAATGGGGACATTGCTAAATTCACGTATGGCTTGGGTGCAAACAATACCGTCTTGATTAGGTAACATTAAATCCATCACAATCAGGTCTGGGGTATGCTGTTTAACAGCAGCAACAACCACATTGCCATCATCAACGTGAACAGTAGCGTACCCTTCGTTCTGAAAAAACAGCTCAAGAAGCTCTGCAATATCTTCGTCGTCTTCGACAATCAGGATGGTAGTCATATCGCCCACTTTATTTGCCTACGGCAGCCAAGCCAGTATAACAGCCACTAGTTGCTGCACAATCTATGATAAACCGGATCAGAAGTTCGGCAGCTTGTTGCTGGTGTTGGGCTTGCTTTCCAAACCAAAACTACCTCACTTTTAGCACTAAATTCGAAACTCCACCTTTAAGCCACCTAACTTGCTTTGGGAAGCTGCAATGGTGCCGCCGTGCGCTTTTATCAAACTTTCACATATGGCAAGCCCCAAGCCTGAACCACCCCGTTGCCTGCTTCGGGAAGACTCTACACGGTATAACCGTGTAAATATTTTCTCGAGTTTACTTTCTTCTACGGTCGGCGCGGTATCGTCAATACTGACGACAAGTTGGTTTTTGTTGTATGCAGCAGCGAGTTGTATTTTGCCCGGTTTGTCGGTGTAAAAGGTACTGTTCGACAACAAATTATCAATCACCTGCTTGATGCGCTCAGCGTCCATCTCAATAGTCGCATTGCCCAATGCCATTTGGCATTGCCATTCAAATCCAGCACTGGTGACAGAATCTCGCCAATCGCTTTCCCAGTCGTTAAATATTGAGGACAAAGGATACTTTTTCACATTCAGTTCAATACTGAGCGAATCCGCTTGCGCCAATTGGTAGATATCGGAGATTAGCCGGTTTATTTCTGACACCTTGCGGCTGAGTTTTTTGTATCCCGAATCTACATCTTTCACCAAATTGGATTCCAATGCAGTGATCTGCATTTTTAATGCCGTTAAGGGGGTTCTTAGTTCGTGGGATACATCGGCAAACAGCTGTTGTTTCTCTTGCAGGGCGTCTTCATACAGCTTTACCCGCAGCCGGTTTAAGCGACGATACTGCCAAAACACGAACATGCCTGCGACGAAAAACAAGACCATGCCTATCATAATTAAACTATTCATGCGTTGTTTCTCTCGCTGTGCCCGCAACTCCTGTTCCTGCTCAAGCTGCGTTTGTGTTAGCTCGCTAACCTTCAGTTGCTCTTCGAGCAGGTTAACGTCGCGCTTATACTTTTCAGTCCGCTCCCGTTGGTCGTCACTGTTCAGTTCGTCTTTTAGCCTGTTGCTTTGATCCAGATGAAAAAATGCGGTTTCAAAATCGCCCAGCTGTTGATGGACTTTGGACAGGGCAGCGTGAAGGTCTTGTTTGGTGCCTGCCAACTCCAACTCCTCAGCGACTTGCAGTGCATTGAGGAAATTTTCTAAAGCTGTATCGAGCAACTGCTGCTCTAGGTAGTAACCACCAAAAGCCGCATCCACCCGCATCTTTTGCACTTTTATACCGCTCTCATTGGCCACGTCCCTAGCGAGGTTTAAGCTTACAAGTTGATTAGGGTGCTTTTCTAGTCGACCATAGATTGCTGCTTGTTGTAGATAGCTGTAAGACAACTCCTGCGGCGCACCTATCTGCAGAATTAGCTGTATCGCTTGCTGGTTACTTTGCAGAGCCTGCACGGGCTGATTTAGCTTTAGGTGTGCGTTTGTGATCCCCCGATAGTCAAAGGCTGCGTTGCTCAGGTCGTTAAGTGCCAAGTCTATCTCCAAGGCTTGCTGGTAATAGTCTAATGCCCGTTGTGGTTCATTAGAAGCAAGATAAATGTCGCCTAAATTGTAGTAGAGCGTTGCCCGCTCGCCCGGAATATCAATCTCTTCAATGACTACCCTAGCACGTTGAAGGTACGGGATTGCTTCAGCATAATTGCCTAGGTCGCGATACAGTACTCCTAGCCCATTCAGTGCCCGAAAAATACCAGGTGCATCGTCAGCTTCTTCGTAACCTACTAATGACAGCTCCAGATTATTCCTGGCTTCAACCCATTTGCCTTGCTGAATTAAAATAGTAGCCAATACAGACAAGGCCATAGGTGTCAATTGGCTGTGCGAAGAATTTGCTATTTCATAAGCCCGACGGGCATAGCGTTCCGCCTCGACAAAGTTATTTCGCCGTTGTTCAAACTGTGCCCAAGTTAATTGCACTTCCACTTGATATTTAAAGCTATAGCTTTCAGATTGAGAGGTAATGTCTGTTAGCAAGGCATCTGAGGCTTCTAGCTGGCCTGAGGTCCAGTACATTTGGGCTAAACGCATCTTGGCGGTTAATTGCACGCCTTGATCGGGGTGTAAGAAGTACTCTTTGAGTTTTGCTTCGTTTTCAGGTGTGGCGCCGCGTAACGAGATAATTTCATCTTTTATATCCTGAAATTCACTGGCGCTTGCAGGTATGCATACACAAAGGAACGTTAATACAATAGCAAGTAGTGCATATCTCATATGCTGTTTTTTGTCTCCGTTAGTGCTGTTTATCATGTTGAGAGCAAAGGCCAAACTGTATATCTAGGGTGCTCGACCAACAACATTAGCACAAGCACAGTGCAACGTTTTCTGAGCAGCCACGATAACTTCTATGCTTAAGTTTGTAAGAGCTAGCTCGAGCACAGTTGTAATATTGCTGCATCGCATATTCAAGGATATTAGCAACCGCCCTAACCCTTGCCGCTATAAGGTTCAACATAGTTAACGTGGCAAATGTGGTAGAAATGTGGTTGTTGGATCCTATTCAAAAATATCATTGTCTAAAAAACCTCAGAAAAATTTCTACAAACACAATTCTGCCACATTTGCTGCTTTAACTAGCACGCAGAAGAACAGCGACGCAAAACAAGCGTTCTTCATATTTGTTTGCAATACAATTTACTGAAGAGAAGAAAGATGAATCAACTTATTAAAACACTAAAAATAAGCGCTACAGTGTTTGCTCTTATGATAGCCAATACCCAAACCAGTGAAGCTAAAAACGCTGGAATTTTCTCAGGTAAAAAACAAGATTGTGATGTGTGGCGTGAGGTTGCGCCTTACAACTGGGCAAATACGACCCAGGGAAATAAATCCATGATCTTTTACTGCAATCGAGGTGGCTACACTGTCACCAGTGTCAAAGTCAAAGTAAAGCGACTCAGTGACAACGCTGTTATCTTCAATGAAAGAAGAAAACAGAATCTAACTTCGGGATACGGCCATGGCTTTTATCCAGATTTGAGTACCGACCGTGGTGAAGAATACGAGATGAAACTGGACTATACCTTTGTCAAACTCAAGTCAGGTAAACCTATTTGGAACAACAAGAAAACCAAAACCTGCAAACGTACATTCACACCGACCAGCGCCAACTCAACTCGGGGAGAAGTATTCTGGTCAGTGAAGAGTGCGGGAACTACCCACAACAATAACGGCTGTAAAGGCGTACGGTTTGACATTCACTAGTAAACAGATTGTGCGCTAGCTTTGTTGGAGAAGAGACATCATGACTTCGCTTACTCGCATTTGTTGTTTGGCAAGACAATGCATCGAATGTAACGGGATCAATAGCAGGCAATCGCACAATCTTTCATATATCACGTTTGTCTACAATACTTTGGCAGGTAGGACGGTCAAAAATGAAGCTTGATATTAAAATAAAATACTTATTTTCTTATCTACTGGGCATCGTTACCGCCTGCACTTTTTTTTACTTCGCTAGTTTGAATTGGGGCCCTGAAGTTTACCCAGAGGTGGTCTTAGACAAGGCGTTGCAACCACAGGTGCGTTACGATCAAAAACCAGTTGAACAAGATACACAGATAAATCCATTCAATACATTTACTGCTACCAATGGGGTAAACAGAGCCCAAGAACAACCACTGGCAGAAAAAGCCATCGGCCAGGAAATTAGATCAGAAGAGAGCGAAGAGTCTAAATACGACCATGATTCAGCAGACTTGCTCATCAAAAAGACGCAATTACTGTCATTGGCCGAGGATATTGGCTTAACCAGCGATCTATACCCAGAATTAGGCAGTTATCAGCAACGCGACATAAACAGCCTTGTTGAGCAACATTTGGTCAATGAGTTTGTGCATACAAGAGGTGGCGTTTACGCCCAATTCGATAACATCGAACGTTATTTAGAAGAGCAAAGTTATCTTGTTTCTCAGTATTTTCTAGAAGATGTCATGTCCGCAGCAAGCACCAAAGGTGAACTCACCCAGAGTTTTGCTATCCACCTTTTGGAAAAGAGCGCTGAGGATTTTGAAGGAGATAGCTTCCGAACCGACCAGTTGGTGAGGTTGCTTGCATCCTCAAAACAGAGTGAAAGCGAACTGGTTCGAATAAGTACATTGCAAGCTCTCGCCTCAACCACCCCGGACAAAGACTGGTTGTTGCAAGAATTAAGTAGTTTTGACGATGATGCTTCTGACGCTGTCCGGGCTAAGTTAACGCTGTTGAGATTCGAACTTGACATGATGCAACAAGTCCAAGAGCAAAACCAATAAAACCAATTCAGGTACTGGGATTATCAAGGGGTGATAGGGCAAAATAAGCAAGCTTAACCTGCATTGAAGAATTGGATAAACGCAGAGCAAGGAGCAGGAAGCCAGAACTAATTTGAACAAACTAATTTGAATTAGTCCCGACTTAATCTGACACCTGTTCTCGAAAAAGGCGCAGTTTCCCTTGATTGGCCGATCTCCGGATGCATGTCGGCTATGATACGACTAGATAGTACTTTTAGCAGGCACTATTCAACCGCTCCCGCTGCCAGCAAATAATCCTTAACCCTGTCACTGCCAGCTTTGTTTAAAGGCGTACGGTACTCCTCGCCACGTAAACTGTTAACAGTCACCCCTAAGTTCACGTTAGCGCCATTTTCTACCAACAGCTCTACCATCTCATAATGGGCATACCAGGAAGCTTTGATCAATGGCGTTTCATCGCCTGGAACGATGGCATTAATATCGGCACCTTCTTGCAACAACCTCTGTGCAATACCTGTGGCATTGACTTCAGCAGCGGCAATCAAAGGATTACCGTCACCTTCTGATGATTGGTTAACGTCAGCCCCCATGGCAATCAATTGCTGCACCATATCCATGCTTTTGTTTTTTACTGCAATAATTAACGCGGTGCCATCGCCAGACATAGGTGTATTAATATCAAGCCCGTTACTTAGCATCAGTTCTATTAGACTAATGTCCTGGTTGTACACGGCCTCGATCAACATTTCACTTTGGGCTTGCGACAGCTGCGAAAAGTGTTTGGCACCGCGCTTAACGTCGGCAATGTTAACTTTGGGCGCATATTGTTGCGCTGCGACGTAAGAACCAAAGGCCAGCATTGCACAAAGGGAAAATATCTTAAACATGTTGTAGCTCCTTAAATTGGGTTTTGAAAGCACATTCATCACTCTTTCTTCCAAGTCTTTTTTCTTGCTGAACAGTCCCATAGCCATGGCGCTTTGGTGTTCTGCCAGCATTAGCCGGGTGCAATCTAAAAGGCACTGGGCATAATTTTTATGGTTGTTAAGCTGCTTAGCAGCCCTTAGGTCGCAGGACATCTCCCGTGCGACATGCAATTTGCGGTTAATCAAACGCATCAGAGGGTTCCACCAAAATACGATGGCCAACACTTCTTGGCAGAAGCCCATCCACAAATCGCGCCGGTCGATATGGGCCTTTTCATGCAACAGTATGGGTAGCAGCTGTTCGGGGGAAAATCGCTGTAAAAATGATTGTGGCAGAATGATTTGAGGATGGGCTATGCCCACCACTAATGGCGTAGGTGCGAGAGTCGATTGTTTGATCGGCACATCAAATTTCCACCCCATTGCAATGGCATTTAATGGTGTGGCAGCTTGGCGCATGTGCCGGGTTAACCACATCGACCGGGCAACTGAGTATATACGCCACCCACTACCCAACAACCAAATAACGAGCGCAGCATAGGCCAACCAGATATAATCAAATACAGAGGCAGCTGGCACCTGGTAAGTTTTGGCCTGGTTATCAAAACTGTCCTGCCCGGAAGATGGGGTAACTCCGCTTTCGACTAAATGCGCGCTGAGCTGCTGTGAAGAACTAATCGGTTCGAGCGATTGGGAAAGATCGATAAATAAGGAAAAAGGCAGCAAGGTTGCGAGTAAGAATACCGTGCTCCACAACCAGCTTTGGGTTTCAGCACTCGCCCTGAAAATCTTTACAACAGAGGCAACCACCAGCAACAGCACGGCTGACACCAGCAGATGTAGCATGGCAAAATTAATGATGAAGGTTAAGTTGGCAAGCATTGTGGTGGCCTAATCAGCCTTATCAATTTTGCGTTGGATAGCTTCGAGGTCTTTCAACTCAATATCGGTTTCTTGCAGTAGATGCTGGGCAAGCAGTTCCGGCGAACTACCAAAAAAGCGATCTAACAATGAGGACAAGGCACCTTTACGCGCGTCCTTTTCACTGATCTTGGGACGGTAAATATAGGCACGACTTTCTTTGCGATACTCGGCATAGCCTTTTTCCACCAAGATTTTGCACATGGTCTGCACCGTGGTGTAGGCAGTGTCCTTTTCTTGGTTTAACTGGGCAGTGATATCTTTTACCGACAACTCACCGTGCTGCCAGAGCAGCGTCATTATGCTTTGTTCACCACTGGTTAATTCAGTCGACTTTTTTCTGGCCATATCAATTACTAATTCATTAGTTTTTTATAAGCCTAGCCATTCTTCATGACATTTACAACTAATTAATTAGTTTTTAATATCAAGGGGTCAGAGACCTTGAAATGAGAGAAACTTAACCACCTGATTTATCGAGCTATTTTCAAGGTCTCTGACCCCTTGATACAAATATTCACAAAACTAGAGTGCAATTTCTAGCGTACAGGTGTACGCTGAAACTAAAATTGACTTCCTATGCCATGCATAGATGGGCAGCCCGTGTGCCCACAACCGATTTACATTGAGAAACATGAGCAACACAAATCAGGCAGCTACATATTCGCCATTAGAGGAAAAGCTCAATATCTACTCCCACTTTTTGGGCCTGGTATTGAGCATTGTTGGCTTGTGCCTGCTGCTGTATAAGTCCATCAATTTATGGTCGGCGCCTCATATCAGCGCGGCAGCTATCTTTGGTACCAGCATGGTGGTCCTGTACTTGGCCTCTACTTTGTACCATGCGGCTACCTGTCCTAAACGCCGCTCATCTTTAAGGGTATTTGACCATATTTCCATATTCATATTGATAGCTGGCACTTACACACCTTTTGCACTTTTGGCACTGGATAGCCAGTTGGGGACGATTGTGTTAGTTGTCGTTTGGAGCCTAGCGGCCGTGGGTATCACCTTAAAAGTGTTTTTCACGGGACGTTTTAAAACTCTGTCTACGATTGTTTATTTGGTAATGGGCTGGCTGATCATCTTTGTGGCTAATTCCTTGTTTGCCTCACTGTCGGCCAATGCTGCGTTTTGGCTGGTCACCGGTGGCGTTTGTTATACCGTTGGTGCCCTGCTCTATGGCATTAAAAAGCTGCCACTGAACCATGCTACTTTTCACCTTTTTGTCTTGTTTGGCACCGCTAGCCACTTTATTTCTGTATACCAATTTATGCTGCCAGTACCTGCGGTAAATTAAAAAAAACTCCAGATGTAATGAAAGCAAATTGAATGCACCTGGGTCTTTCCTGGACAGATTAATTATCAGGAAAAACCATGAAGTTTGTATTAGTTTCCCTAGTTTTATTTGTTAATAGCTTTGCAATACTGGCAGCTGATGTCAGCCGCATTGCACAAACTGCCGAGCAGGTAACCCCCATTTTAAATGGCCAAGAATTGCCAGACGTTAACTTGGTAACTGTAGACGGTAAGCCAGTAAACTTGCGTGAATTAGCCAGTGAAAAGCCCAGCGTTATCATCTTTTATCGCGGCGGTTGGTGCCCTTATTGCAGTGCGCAGTTGGCAGGTTTAAAAGACGTGGAACAGCGCATTGTGAAAAACGGCTACCAAATCATCGCAATTTCTCCTGATTCACCCGAGCGGCTAAAAGAGCAAACTTTGGAGACCGAATTCCAGGTCACCTTATTGTCAGATAAAGACTTCAGTGCCACAGCAGCATTTGGCCTGGGCTTTTATTTGCCGGAAAAAACCGCTAAGCGCTACAAAGATCGCATGGGCGTGGCTTTCCCAGCCCTTGATGGCACCAGCAAAGTTGCACTGCCCGTCCCCGCAGTCTACATCGCAGACACCGATGGCCTGGTGCACTTCCAATATGTAAACCCCAACTTTAAGGTACGGGTACAGCCAGAGCTACTTTACCAGGCCACTAAATTATTGGATTTGGCGCCTTAATAGTTCCCTTGCCAGGCGCTAAACCTAGCGCCTCATTCATCTAAAAGCCCTCGACACTTGTAATTTTCCCAAACCACTGGTTATATATTCAGGTATCATTGATTTTAAATAGAAAAGAGCAACAACACTGCCAATAATGCAGCACCTGGATAACCTAGCCATTACCCAGCTCAAAGGGGTTGGCAGCAAAGTCGCGGAAAAACTGGAAACACTCGGCATAAAAACCGTGCAGGATGCCCTGTTCCATTTGCCGCTGCGCTACGAAGACCGTACCCGGGTCTATCCCATTGCCCATCTCAAACCTGGTGTTGCCGGCACACTCATTGCCACAGTACAAGACAGCCAAATCAGCTATGGTCGAAAGCGAAGCTTGTTAGTGCGCATTGGCGATGACAGTGGCAGCATGACCCTGCGCTTTTTTTACTTTTCCGCCGCCCAGGCACAAGCCTTGGGTGAAGGCACCCGAATTCGTTGTTTTGGTGAACCCAGGCCTGGCAGTAAAGGCTTGGAGATCGTGCATCCTGAGTACAAAATCTTGCACGACGAAAAACCAGCGCTGATGCAAGAAACCCTAACGCCAGTTTATCCCACTACCGACGGCATCAAACAACTTACTATTCGCAATATCCTCGACAGCGCCCTGGATAAATTAGACAAAGTCGGCCTGACCGAACTATTGCCCAATGGCCTGTATCCAAACCAAATGGGCATGGTAGAGGCACTTAAGCTAGTGCACCGGCCGCCGCCCGATATTGCCATGGAGCAGATAATTGAGGGCAAACATCCGGCGCAACAACGGCTGATTTTGGAGGAATTGCTAGCGCAGCACCTAAGCGTGCTAAAAGTGCGGGCGCAGGCCAAGCATGAACCCGCCATTGCCATTAAGCCAAGCAAACAACTTAAGGCCAAATTCTTGGAAAGCTTACCCTTCAAACCAACAGGGGCCCAGGTGCGGGTAAATCAAGAAATCAGCCAGGACATCAACCAAAATTCGCCCATGTTACGCCTGGTACAGGGTGATGTTGGTTCAGGCAAAACCTTGGTTGCGGCATTGGCGGCGTTGGATGTGATTGAACAGGGATACCAGGTGGCCTTAATGGCACCTACCGAATTATTAGCCGAGCAGCACTTCCAAAATTTTAATGGTTGGTTAGAGCCTTTGGGCATTAACTGCGCTTGGTTGGCAGGCAAACTCAAAGGCAAAGCCCGTGATACCAGCTTGGGGCAAATAGCCACCGGGGATGCGCAACTGGTGGTGGGCACCCATGCCTTGTTCCAAAAGCAGGTGGCTTTTTCAGGTTTGGCCTTGGTAATAGTGGATGAACAACACCGGTTTGGCGTACACCAGCGCCTGGCGCTGCGGGAAAAGGGCGAGCAACAAGGCCATTTTCCGCATCAGCTGATCATGACTGCCACGCCCATTCCCCGCACCCTGGCCATGACCGCCTATGCCGATCTCGACACATCAGTGATTGATGAGCTGCCACCGGGGCGCACCCCGGTGAAAACCGTGGTTATGCCTGACACCCGGCGCTCTGAAATCATTGAACGGGTTCGTGTTGTGTGCCAAGAGCAAGGACGCCAGGTTTATTGGGTTTGTACCTTGATTGACGAATCCGAAGTGCTGCAATGCCAAGCGGCGGAAGACACCCAAATCGCCCTGCAAACCGCCTTACCCAATTTAAAAATAGGCCTGGTTCATGGCCGCATGAAAGCGCCTGAGAAGCAGGCTATTATGCAAGCCTTTAAACAGGGTGAACTAGATTTATTAGTGGCGACCACCGTGATTGAAGTAGGCGTGGATGTGCCTAATGCCAGTTTAATGATCATTGAAAACGCAGAACGTTTAGGCTTGGCACAGTTGCACCAACTGCGCGGCCGGGTTGGCCGTGGCAGCATCGAAAGCCATTGCGTATTGATGTACCAGCACCCATTGGGCAAAGTTGCGCAGCAACGACTTGGCGTGCTACGGGAAAGTACCGATGGTTTTGTTATTGCGCAAAAAGACCTGGAAATACGCGGCCCTGGTGAACTGCTTGGCACCAAACAAACGGGGCTTGCCAATATGAAGATTGCTGATCTCGTGCGCGATGCTTACCTTATCCCGCAAGTGCAAAAGTTAGCTAACCACTTATGGCAGCAACACCCAGCCAATGCCAACGCTATCATTAACCGCTGGCTCGCTTATCGGGATAAATACGGCAATGCTTAAGCATAAAGTCGCAAAATTACCCCTGATAGCTAACGCTGGCGACCAGGCCGTTGCGGCCCAAATCGCACTGCAATGGCAATTGCTTTATCCAAGCGAAAACCCGCAAGGATTGGCGCTTGAATATACTAATGGCCAGCTTAGCTTGGTAGATTTAAACCAGCCTAAAATGGGTGGTGTCTGTGTGGATTTTGCTTCCGACGCCATGCAATACCGGCAAAAACAAGGTTCAATCAAAAATGAAGCCATAGCTAAAGCCATTGGCCTAAAGGGTAACAAGAGCTGCCAGGTATTGGATGCCACCGCAGGCCTTGGCCGCGATAGCTTTGTATTGGCCAGCCTGGGTGCCAACGTCACCTTGTTGGAACGCTCCAATGTAGTGGCCGCATTATTGGACAACGGATTAAGCAGGGCTTTGCAAGATAGCAATGCCGCAGATATCGCTAGCCGTATGGCCTTGCAATTTACGACAATATCGGCACTAGCAGGCGAAGCGACGCAACCCCAATTTGATGCGGTTTACCTCGACCCCATGTTCCCTCATAAGAAGAAAACAGCCTTAGTTAAAAAAGAAATGCGCCTATTACAGCAGTTATTGGGAGCAGATGAGGACGCATCAGAGCTGCTGGAACCGGCATTGGCTTTGGCTTCAAACCGGGTAGTGGTGAAACGCCCAGACTATGCGCCGTATTTGGCAGATAAAACACCTTCAATGCAAATAAAAAGTAAAAAGCATCGCTTTGATGTGTATTTACTCTAGGAATAGTCAGTTGCTCTCGAATGAAGGTCAAATCCAACGATAAGGGGATAATGACTAATATAATCTTTAACATAAATAGAGCCGATACAAATTAACATACACAATAAAGTTGTGTATATTTCATACAAACGCTACAGCTTAAAAGAGTCCTGATAATGCCTACACCAAGCGCGCAATCTAAAATGAAAAAAAGAACTAACCTCTCAATCAGTGAAGTATTGCTGAATGAGGCTAAATCATTGGAAGTGAACCTATCCCAGTCTGCTGAACAGGGAATTTCGCAAGCAATTGCCAAGGCGAAGAAGGAAAAATGGCTAAGGGAAAACACTGATTCACTGGTCAGTTCAAACGATTTTGTTAACCAAAATGGGTTACCCCTTGCCAGGTACAAACAGTTCTAATGGAAAGGTTTGCTGTTTACAAAAACTTAGCAGGTAGCGGCTATTTGCTCGATGTACAATCAGACATTCTATCAGGTTTGAATACTCGTGTGGTTGTGCCATTGATGCCATTGGAAATGTCTCCCAAGCCTGCCAAATTCCTGAATCCTTGTTTCTCTGTTAATGAAGAAGATGTGGTAATGCTGACTCAGTTCCTTTCCGCCATCCCTGAAAAAGAGCTCAAAGAACCAATCCAGAACCTGAAACAATACCACACCGAAATAACAACAGCGCTTGATATGCTATTTACCGGTTTTTAAGATTGATCCCGTACCGGCGCCTCAAACTAGTTAAAATGCTGTATATGCGTGGCTCAACCAAAGCTTGACCGATAAAGCTATAAACGACTTTTTTTGTGCCCCTAGTTAACTTCTTAAAACACCAATCTACCCGAATTAACCAACCCTATTATTAAGCCCGCAGCTCCCACACTCGCGCCCAACAACATCCCCAGCCAACCGGCCACATAGCCTTTTGCGGGGCATTCAATTACACCCAGCCTAAATAGTTTGAGCAACTTGGCTTGCTGCACAACTAACCCTATTACTAGTAGCGTATAAACGCTTACCGGACCGACCCAACCATCATCAATTTCATAGGACAGCATAAACAACACCGCACAGATAAACACCCAGGCGGCCTGGATGCGGGTGCGCTGTTTCAGCAGTGTCTTTTGCTCCTGATCGGTTAATTTCCGTTGTGCCAAGTGGGAAGCAAAAAAGATAGCAGCAACCGCCACCAAACCGCCTAACATTGCACCACCAAGCAAAGAAAGTATTTTCATGATACCACTCGATTGCGCTGTATTGGCAGCAGTAAGGGTGGCCGCTGCTACAGGTGCCGTCCCGGAAATTGCGCTGGTAACCAATGAGGTAAAGGCTATGGTCGGCGCGGTTGAAAGTAAGTATTCACCGACTTGGCTCAATAACTCATCCTTGACGCTATCCCTGATGCGTTTGAGTTTCTGCCGCACATTGGATTCAGACAAGTCCAACAGCTTGGCCACTTGCACGGAACTTTGTTGTTCCCGGTAATAGAGGATTAGGATGTCCCGGTTTTCATCAGGTAGCCCAGCCACAATATCCGCGACTTTCCGCTGCAATTGCGCTTGCTCCAGGCTATCAGCGGGCGAATCCTGACCCACCAAGCTGTCCAAACCAGCTGCACTTTCTTCGATGCTGGTTTGGCGCGTAACCTTACTATCCCTTAGATAGTTCTTGGCCTTATTGCGGGTGATTTGCCTAAGCCAAGGCAAAAAGCTATCGGGGGATTTAAGCTCCTTTAGCTGCTGCCAAACTGCAACAAAGGTGTTTTGGGCTACGTCCTCGCTAGCCTGCACATCGTAGACAATGGCCAATGCGGTGCTGGTTACCAGGTTCTGGGTTTGCCCGACTAGCTTGGTAAAAGCTGCCTGATCACCTTGTTGGGCAAGCAATACAGACTGATATAATTCCTGTTGTTGTATATATGCCATTAGCAAGCTCCTTTACTTGGTTGCTTGCCCGCATTACCGGCTAGCATGTTTTTTAGCTCCTGCACCACAGCCAAGGATTGCCATGCGCTTGCTGTGCCTAACATCAGCGGGATTGTGATAACCATAGCCAACTGCAAATAAGACAGTTGATCAACTAGTGCGACTAATACAAACATAGATTGCCTCTATTGAAAACTCTTTGCCTGTAAGGTCACCGGCAGCAAACAAAGTGTGACAATCTTTTTTAAATTCTTTTTAAGCGGCTATAATCCCGGCACAAAATAGGGGGAGTATTGTTGGAACAACTCGATGTCATAGTGATAGGTGCCGGTGCCGCTGGCTTATTTTGCGCAGCTGAAGCGGGCAAGCGTGGGCGTAAGGTACTCGTATTGGATCACGCCAAAAAAGTAGGGCGTAAAATCCTGATGTCGGGCGGTGGCCGCTGCAACTTTACCAATATGTACGCCAGCCCAGAAAACTTCCTCTCAGAAAACCCCCACTTCTGTAAATCAGCACTGAGCCGCTATACCCAATGGGATTTTGTGGCCTTAGTGGAAAAGTACGGCATCAAATACCACGAAAAAACCCTCGGCCAATGGTTCTGTGACGAATCCGCCAAAGATATCGTCAACTTATTGCTATCTGAATGCAGTAAAGCAAAGGCCAAGGTGCAAACCCATACCGAGATTTTCCAAATAGAAAAATCCCGCGATGGCTTTGTGTTAAAAACCAGCAAAGGTGAATACAGCTGCGAGTCACTAGTAGTCGCCACCGGCGGTTTAAGTATGCCCAAATTGGGCGCGAGCCCGTTTGGTTACCAAATCGCAGAGCAATTTGGCCTAAGGGTATTACCCACCCGCGCCGCGTTAGTGCCCTTTACCCTGCACGAACACGACAAGCAGGTTTTGGCAGAACTATCAGGTATTTCGGTGGCGGCCAGCGCCAGTTGCAACAACACCAGCTTTAATGAAAATATCCTGTTTACCCATAGGGGGCTCAGCGGCCCTGCGGTATTGCAAATTTCTAGCTACTGGCATCCAGGGCAAAAAGTCCTGTTTAACCTTTTCCCCAATGGCGACCTAAACGCGATCCTCAGTGAAAAACAGCGCAGTAACCCAGATGCCCAGCTCAGTACGGTACTTGGACAAATCTATCCTAAACGCTTTGTGCAGACTGCGTTGCCCTACTTCCAACTGCGCAACAAGCCATTAAAACAGTACCAGGGCAAACAGCTGCAACAAGTCGCACAAGCTTTTGAGCAGTGGCACTTACTGCCCAACGGCACCGAGGGCTACCGCACTGCAGAAGTAACCATTGGCGGGGTTGATACCAACCAACTGTCTAGCAAAACCATGATGGCAAAGGACGTGGACGGGCTGTATTTTATCGGCGAAGTGGTTGACGTCACCGGCTGGCTCGGCGGCTACAACTTCCAATGGGCCTGGAGCTCCGGCTGGGTGGCTGGGCAGGTGGTTTGATAATAAGCCAAACTGACTAGTTGTTAGCTAGAATCATCATAGGGGTTGATAAGGGATTGTTTGCCTCGTATACAGCTTTATCTAAAAAAATGAAGGAGGGTAGCGGCCAACGCTAGCAGTTTGCCAAATAAACGAGAATTCCATAGACAACGATAATTGCTTCTGTCGTAGCCAGTAATTAATGGCAGTCTGTTCACTCTTTATGTGTTGATTGGCATAAGCTTTCTATTTTCATCAAAAACAGATTTCTTACCCATTCACTACTCACTTCGTGTGTTTTTTCCAATGGCTGGCAGCGGCATGCTCATAAAATAGCCGTACATCATAGGATTCTGCCAGTTCGATATGTTTAATGGATTTCTCATTATCTCCTTTTAACAAGGCTTCCAAGCCTGTTGCAAAATGGGCTTCTGTCAACTCACAGGCATTTGTAGCTTTACCAATTAGGGTATTGGCATCGATCTGACCCATTCCGAATTCGAATATTTGACGATTCCAATAGTTCAAATCGTATCTATTTTGATTTTTTTCCAGGAAAGCTCTGGCAATGTCTTCACCTTCTTTGTATCGACTTACCAAAGCCACATAAACCATGGAAAAAACCGACGGTTCCGAGTGGGCATTGACCGCATCTTTGTATGTCAGCGTTTGATTCCAGTTTTGCTCTATCAGTGAGGCGTAAACCAATGGGTCATACCATGACTCTTCTTTATTTTTTAAGTCATATTGCTCGGTTATGGATTTGACGTCGTCTAGTTTGCCATTCCATAACTTTGCTTCCACCAAAGAGAAGGCATGCACATCTGATTTATTTAGCAAGCGCTGGATCGTAAATTCCATCAGTCTATGCCTGCCACTTAACTGATAAAGTGTGGCCAAGTCTTGCAGTAAATCGTCATTATTTGGGTCTTTCTTGATTAGCTCTTGAATATGGGATATTGCTTTTTTGAGGAATCCTCCGCTTGGCTTAGGGCACTCCATCTCAAAAAGATAGCCCATGTAAGATAATGCCAGCAATTCCGCCGTTTCTGTATCTTCTGGGTTTACCTTTTGTATTTTTTCCAGGTTATAAATTGCCATGCCGAGACGATCGTCTTCTTCGAGATAGAAATTCCCCAATAATTTGTAAGTTCCTGGAAAATAAGGAGACTCTGCAATGGCAGTTTTTAGCATTTCAATATTGGTTTCCATCGCTGGTATTCCATAGCTAAGACTTGCAATTACCTTCAAGTAATGTGGTGATGGCTGGGCATTGTATTTTAATTCGGGATGTTGATGAAAATAGCTTTGCAAAGCTTTGAAGTTTTCGCTGCTGCTGCGATTGAAATATGATGCTATATACAGCCGGTATATCCTCGTTGAAAGTTCAGCCTGATCGGGTTGCAATGCTTGCAGCTTGTGACCTACCCTTAGTGCTTCATTCAATAGCTCTTCACTTTGTTGCTTATCGTAATCAGTGGTAAGCTGTAAAAAAAGCTGTTTGAGGCTAATAAGGTTCGCCGGGTTATTGGACACGTCTTCCATCAAGGTTCTGCTGTCATCGCTATAACTCGGTTGATTTCCAGTAGTACCACACCCAACTACCAAGAGAATAATGAACCAACAAACAATTGAATGATATTTTTTCATTATTCGTACCCTAACTCTTCAGCCTTTTGAAACATTTCATCTGATTTCTCAAACTGATTGGCAAATCCCAAAGCAACCGCATAGAGATAAAACGCTTCTCCTTGATTGGTAAACTCTTGCGTCATTTCCTCTGTAACCGCTAATGCGGATTCAAATTCCCCCCTGTCAAGTAACTGTTTAGCGTGAATAATCCTGGCATCGTAGGACTCAGGTATACTTTTCTTTGTGATGTCGTTAGTGAGATCTTCTGAAAACAGGAATACATTTAGTGCTTCTTCCCTGAGTTGAGCAAATTGCTCATAAAAACCTTTGTATTGTTCAGGGTTTATCACATTTTGTTTAAACGTCAGCTTGGTCGCCATCTGGACGACTTTATCGGTGTTTTCGCCTGTGTGCTCTACTCCCAAGTATTCAGTGTCAAACTCAGTGGAAGTCTGTGTTAATGCCAGTACCGTACCCTCTAAGAAATTTGGATAATGCCTTTCGAGAATCAATTCAAAGGGAAACTGAAAATAATAGTCATGAGATTTTTCTTCAGGTTTCGGTAAATACGAAAATTGCGTAAACATATTGACCAAGGTCATTAG
>CBDIHK010000011.1:0-64042 GCA_965279005.1 Alteromonadaceae bacterium
TAACAATGCTTTGATCCCGTAGCCATCTAGGGTATGGAAAGCTTTGATTTCTTCGCCATCGTTGCCGATATAGATTCTACCGTCACTAAATACACCATCGACGTCAAAGGCAACCAGTTTTATCTGGGCAAGTTTTGCTATCAAAGTATCTGGTATTTTGCCGTAGGGCGTGCTCCTTGCCACTAGACAACACCTGTCCTAACTAAATTGAGCATATTAAATGCGCCGACAGGAATTTGTTTCTTATCCACGGCAATGAGTCCGTTAATATTTTTGGTCTCCATTATACGCAATGCTTCAGCAGCCAGGGTATTTGCTGAGACCGTAATGCAGTTGGGTGTCATAACCTCTGCAATACTTGTGGTTAGGATATCAACCTTAGCGTCGATTATGCGCCGCAAGTCGCCGTCTGTAAAAACACCGCTTAGTTGGCCTTCATTGTTTACAACAGCAGCCATACCCAGCCCTTTTTCAGAAATAACCAATAAAGCGTCCCGGATTGTTTGCCGTTCAGATACCAATGGCAGTTGGTCACCGCTGTGCATTATATCCGACACCTTTAGCAATAGCTTTTTGCCAAGCGAACCACTTGGATGTGACAACGCAAAATCGTCTGAGGTAAAACCTTTGGCATCCAACAACGCAACCGCCAAGGCGTCTCCCAATACTAATGTCGCAGTAGTACTTGAGGTTGGCGCTAAACCCAGGGAGCAAGCTTCTTTGGGAACGCTAATATCCAAATGCACATCGGCAAGTGTACCCAGGGTCGAGGATGGGCTGCGGCTCATGGCTATTGATTTTAACCCGAGCCGCTTGATTACGGGGAACAGGCTCAGGATTTCAGTGGTTTCGCCTGAATTGGAAATTGCCAATAGCAGGTCTGTGGCCTCAAGCATTCCCAAATCTCCGTGCCCTGCTTCGCCAGGGTGCATATAAAATGCTGGGGTGCCGGTGCTGGCCAACGTCGCGGCAATTTTGTTGGCAATATGGCCAGATTTACCCATACCGGTAACCACGACTTTGCCCGTGCAATCTAGCATCAATTGGCAAGCTGCAACGAAGTTCTGATCCAAATGCTTTTTTAGACCTTCAATTGCATTTAATTCAATCTCTAGGACACGCTGTCCAGATTGCACAAACTGGTTTTCCGACAGTTTCAATTCTCTACCTTACATTATGCAAACAGCAATACTTGGTATCCCAGGAAAGCGGCAAACAACAAGCCGCCCTCCCAACGCGTTATTTTGCGGACACCTCGTATCCCAAAACTAAAGGCTAACAGCAATAATGTTAATCCTAACATAACATACATGTCACGTTCGGCGGCAAAAGCATCTATCATTCCTGGAGCGATTAGGCCTGGCATAGCCAATACAGCGAGAATGTTGAAAATATTGGAACCAATAATATTACCCAGGGCGAGGTCGTCTTCGCCTTTCATTACCCCGGCAATACTCGCAGCAAGTTCTGGCAGGCTGGTGCCGATAGCGATGATGGTCAGGCCGATTAACAAATCGCTCATGCCAAAATGCGTGGCAATGTTTACGGCGGCATCTACCATGATATCAGCGCTAAAGGGCAGTAGGAATAATCCCACCAGTACCCAGATAACAGCCTTTTGCATTGGGACGTCGGAAGGGATCTCTTCATCAGCTTCTTGCGCGAGGGGATCCTTGCGGTCAGCCTTTAGCGAAAGTAAGGTGAGCCCGCCAATAGTGAGGAAGAACAAAAACAGCAAAACACCGCCTTCCCAGCGTTCTAGGTTTAAATCACTGAGGAAGTAAGCCGCGGTCAATGAAACCGCCAGTAAGATTGGCATTTCCCGTTTTACCGTGACAGACGCGACTAACAAAGGTTTGCACAGTGCTGTAATCCCCAGTACCAAGGCGATGTTGGTGATGTTGGAACCTATGGCGTTACCTACGGCTGTATCAGGGGTACCACCTAACGATGCGGTTGCGGCAACCATGATCTCCGGCGCAGAGGAACCCATAGCAACAATGGTCATGCCGATGATCATCGGCGATATGCCAAAATTCTTGGCTAGGGCAGAGGCTCCGTAAACAAACCGGTCTGCGCTCCAGCTCAGCAGCGCCAGGCCAACAATAAACAAAGAGATTTGTAACAGCATAATTGGACGTGAAAGGTAGCCGGTTGGAAATAAATTCTTCTATATATAAGCATAGATATCGCAACATCCAACCCTTGCCGCCAGATAATTAGTAAAAATTGATGTAAAGATTGTTGTTTGATGCTGCGAACATTAAATATATCAGTATATGACTGCCGAAATAACTGCTTTTAATTGTGGTTGTGATGGTTTCAATCCACAAGAAGGGACTTTTCGAAACTTTCGAATATATCCTGTGACTTTTTGATTTTGAATTGACCGGTTGAAAAACGGTAACATAGCCATATCTCTCGGCTTCGCCAAAAAACTGAATCTTTTCCAGTTTATCTGGTCAACTCACTGGTTTAAGCAATTTGGAGCCGCACATATCTGGTTTCCACAAGGTTAACTATGGAAAATTTGGTAGAAATTAACAATTTGACCTTCTCCCGCGGTGATAGGGTGATCTACAAGGATATAAGCATGCGGATCCCCGCAGGCAAGACCACTGCTATCATGGGACCCAGTGGCATTGGTAAAACGACATTGTTGCGTTTAATTGGTGGTCAGCTCAAACCGGATAGTGGGGAGATATTATTTTCGGGGGATTCGATACCCAAGATGAACCGGCAGCAATTGTTTGCCTGCCGGCGCCACATGAGCATGTTGTTCCAAAGTGGTGCCTTGTTCACTGATATGACGGTATACGATAACGTAGCCTTCCCACTGCGCGAACATACCAAACTATCGGAAGATATTATCAGGATTGTGGTTTTGTTAAAGCTAGAAGCTGTTGGATTGCGCGGTGCTGCGGGTTTATTCCCAAGTGAATTGTCTGGCGGGATGGCGCGGCGGGCAGCACTGGCAAGGTCAATTGCATTGGATCCGAAACTAATCATGTATGACGAGCCGTTTGCAGGCCAGGATCCAATTTCAATGGGGGTTTTGGTCAAGCTGATTAAAGAATTGAATGATGCCTTGAACTTAACCAGTGTCGTGGTGACCCACGACGTTACAGAAGTGCTGACCATCGCAGATTACATTTATATTATTGCTGAGCAACGGGTTATTGGTGAGGGTACTGCCGAACAAATTAAGCGTTCGGACTCAGCGTTAGTTCAGCAGTTCCTGTGCGGGAAAGCAGACGGGCCGGTTCCGTTCCATTTCCCTGCACCAGATTTGGAACTAGCAATTAAATAGGGGATTTATGGACTTTTTTGCCAGGATTGGAGCGTCATTAATCGCCTCTTGCGCCACAATGGGGCGGGCATCACTGCTTTTTTGGGGATCAATGGTTGCCAAGCCAGATCCAGTGAAGTCAGTACCATTGACCATCAAGCAGATGCACGTAGTCGGTGTGCAGTCCTTGCTCATCATCATTGTATCAGGCCTGTTCATCGGGATGGTTATGGGACTGCAAGGGTACACTGTCTTAGTGAACTATGGTGCAGAAGAAAGCTTGGGACCAATGGTGGCGCTGTCATTGTTGAGGGAGTTGGGGCCGGTGGTGACTGCCTTGCTTTTTGCTGGTAGGGCGGGTTCGGCCCTAACGGCGGAAATTGGCCTGATGAAAGCAACTGAACAATTAAGTAGTTTAGAAATGATGGCGGTGGATCCGCTACGCAGGGTGATAGCTCCGAGGTTGTGGGCGGGGATCCTGTCGATGCCATTGCTGGCAATTATTTTTACAGCCGTTGGTATCCTCGGTGGCCACCTAGTCGGTGTGGATTGGTTGGGGGTCGACGCTGGCAGCTACTGGTCCATCATGCAATCTGCGGTGGATTTTCGGGAAGATGTGATGAACGGCATTATTAAAAGCATCGTATTTGCTATCGTGGTCACTTGGATTGCTGTTTTCAATGGCTATGACGCGGTACCCACATCCGAGGGAATTAGCAAGGCCACAACACAGACCGTGGTGCACTCGTCACTGGCAGTGTTGGGATTAGATTTTGTGCTAACAGCACTCATGTTTGGAACGGAGTAAGAAAGAATGAATTTGCGTAAATTAGAAATTGGAGTCGGCGTGTTTGTTAGCCTTGCTTTTGCTGCGTTTCTAATGCTGGCACTGAAAGTTGCTGATCAAAGCATGTCCGGTGGTGGTGAAACTTACAGCCTGTTTGCAAAATTCGACAACATTGGCGGCCTAAAAGTGCGGTCTGCGATTAAAGTTGGTGGTGTAACAATTGGCCGCGTTGGTTCAATTACACTGGATTCTGATGACTTTACCCCGGTAGTGGAACTCGTCATTAGCAAAGATTATCAGGATTTTCCTGATACTAGTTCCGTGTCGATATTAACCTCTGGATTGTTAGGTGAGCAGTACATTGGCTTTCAGCCTGGCTTCACATTTGATGGTGTAGAATCCCTGGTCGAAGGGGATTTCATAGAAGATACTAAGTCTGCTTTGGTATTGGAAGATTTGATTGGTCAATTCCTGTTTAGTAGAAGTGATGATTAATAGCTAAATGGTATGGGGAAGAAAATGAAAACGCTAAAACTATGGTTTGCGGTATTGGTAATGTTACCCGTGTTCGCAATGGCGCAAGAACAGCAAGATCCTTATGCCTTGCTGCAGGCAGTGGCAAGCAAAACCTTTGAAGAGATAAAACAAAGGCAACCTGAGATTAAGGAAAACCCAGAGGTATTAAAAGATATTGTGGAACAACAATTGCTGCCATATGTGGATTATAAATTTGCCGGAGCGAAAGTGTTAGGAAAGCATTTTAAATCCGTGTCCCGCGATAAAATCCCGGTCTTCTTTGAAGAGTTCCGCAAGTATTTAATTTCTACCTACGCCATTGCCTTGGCGCAGTATGACGACCAGGAAGTGGAATTTGAGCCAGCCAGGGACTTTGCCAATAAAAAAGCAGTAACAGTCAGGGTTTTGG
Organism: Alteromonadaceae bacterium; assembly: GCA_965279005.1. GTDB lineage: Bacteria > Pseudomonadota > Gammaproteobacteria > Enterobacterales > Alteromonadaceae > Planctobacterium. The sequence continues at coordinate 5,002 of CBDIHK010000011.1, forward strand.
TGAAGGAGGAGGGGCGGCCTGACATCAAAATTGCTTTTAAAGTCCGCAAAAGCCGTAAAACCAACGAGTGGAAGGCGTGGGACATGGAAGCTGAGGGGATCAGCATGCTCAGTAGCAAACGCAGTGAATTCGAGGCAATTTTGCGCCAAGAAGGCGTCGACAAGGTCATTGCCCTGCTGAAAGAAAAAAACAACGAAACAATTTCGCTAGGCACCGATGCCAATGAAGCCTAATACAAGCCAAGCTAGGTTAACTGTTAGCGATGACTATACCACCTTGCATTTGAGCGGTGAGGTGGTGATGGAGTCAGTACCCCATTTACACAATGTTGTCTTGCAGTCTTTGAAAGAAGCAAAAAACAAGGTGACTTTCGAGCTGGGCGGCACTACCCGGATAGACTCTGCTGGGTTGGCGATGTTGCTCAGCCTTTTCTCCCATTGTAAGCAAAACTCCGTTACACCTGAAATCGCCAATGCGCCTGAGACACTGGTAAAATTAAGCAAATTAAGCAGCGCCGACTCGTTAATAGGTTTACAATAGGCGCCATTCCTTTCTTTTCGGATCATTTGATGGAAACAGTAGAGATAGAAAAAATTTTGCAAGACAGCTTGTCTTTGAGCTTTTTGCACGTACAAGGTGATGGTTCCCATTTCCAGGTCATCGCTGTAGGTGATTGTTTTGACGGTATGACAAGGATAAAACGCCAGCAGGCTATTTATGCACCCCTCAATGAGCATATCGCCAGTGGCAGTATCCACGCATTGACTATAAAGACATTTACTGACGAGCAATGGCAGCGGGACAAAAAGCTAATGTTCCCCGACCTAGCCTAACAACCGCGTTTTTCATCCTATCCCAGGAATTTCTGCAAAATGGACAAACTTTTAATCAGAGGGGGTACCCCCCTATCTGGTACCGTAACCATTTCAGGGGCTAAAAATGCAGCCCTGCCTATCTTGATGGCATCCTTGTTGACCCAAGAACAGTGTATTTTCAAAAATGTACCCTCGTTGCGCGATGTCAATACCAGCTTGTCCTTGCTGGAAAACCTCGGCGCTGTTTGTCGCCGCCATGAGAATGGTGATATTGATGTGACAGCGGCAATTATCGAAAACCACACGGCTCCCTATGACCTAGTTAAAACAATGCGGGCATCCATCCTGGTACTTGGCCCATTGTTGGCACGCTTTGGCGTGGCAAATGTGTCACTACCTGGTGGCTGTGCAATCGGTGCGAGGCCTGTGAACCTGCACCTCGACGGATTGCGCCAGATGGGGGCAAACATCGACGTTGATGCCGGTTACATCCGGGCTACCAGCAACGGACGCTTACGTGGTTGTAAAATATTTATGGATACCGTCAGTGTTGGTGCGACCGAAAACCTGATAATGGCAGCTGCCTTGGCAGAGGGGGAGACCCTGATTGAGAATGCCGCAAAGGAACCAGAAATTGTGGATCTGGCCCATTGTTTAGCTGCAATGGGTGCGGAAATTTCCGGTGCTGGTACGGATAAAATCCAAATCCAAGGCAAGGAAAGCCTAAGTGGTTGTGTCCACGAAGTACTGCCGGATCGCATTGAAACCGGCACCTTTTTGGTCGCAGCGGCGGCAAGCCGGGGCAAAATCCGCTGTGAAAAGGCCGCGCCCCATACCTTGGAGCCGGTGTTGAACAAGCTGGAGCAAGCCGGCGCCCAGATCACCTGTGGTGACAATTGGATTGAACTCGACATGATGCAGGCGCAACCCAACAGCGTTAATATCAAAACCTCGCCACACCCGGGTTTTCCTACCGATATGCAAGCCCAATTCCTTGCGTTAAATGCTGTCGCGCAAGGGGCCGGGACAGTGACCGAGATGATTTTTGAAAACCGATTTATGCACGTGCCAGAATTACAGCGCATGGGGGCCGATATAGAATTGCAGGGCAATACTGCCGTGTCACATGGCAACTCGATATTGACAGGCGCACCGGTAATGGCCACCGATTTACGTGCTTCGGCCAGCCTCATTATTGCTGGATTGGTTGCCAAGCAAGGCGAGACCTTGGTTGACCGTATCTACCACCTAGACCGGGGATATGAGCATATCGAGGTGAAATTGCGGGGACTGGGCGCGGATATCCAACGAATTAGCTAGCGCTGCTAAACTGCAATTCCTGGATTGTAACTGGCACTTCAATCAGCGTATTGTTGCGCATTACTTCAAAGTTCAAGATGGTACCTGGCTTGGTTTCGGCTACTAAATTGAGTATCTGGGTCGGCGTTTCCACAGGTTCTTGGTTGACACTTATTAGCACATCCATAGGGCGCAGATTGGCAAGGGCTGCTGGGCTGCCTGGGGCGACTTCCGTGATAACAAACCCCTGTTGGCCAGTGCGGGTTTGCCCTTGTACACCCATGTAACCACGGACGACCCTACCATTGCTTATAATTGCATCCATGACCCGTTTAGCCATATTGTAAGGCACGGCAAAAAATACACCGGGCACATCTTTAATCCGGTTGGCGCTATCGAGCACTTTAAACACGGCATTGTTGATACCCACTAAATAGCCATTGCTGTCAACCAATGCACCGCCTGAGTTGCCTTCATTCAAAGCCGCATCCATTTGGATAAAGTTCCTATGGCTAGCGACCTGCATGTGGCTGGTTTCTGATCTGCCAGTGGCACTTACCACTCCCTGGGTTACGGTTTGTCCCAGGTTATAGGGGTTGCCAATAGCAAGGACTAGGTCACCCACTTCTGTGCCAGGATCTTCTAGCTGCGGAATCGTAACCAGGTTTTCGGCTTCAACTTTTAGTACCGCTAAGTCTGTCACCGGGTCAGCACCGATAAGTTGCGCCTCTTGTTCAATGCCATTACCCAGTACGTATATGAAATCAGCGCCTTGGATCACATGTAAGCAGGTTAAAATATAACCATTGCTGGTCATTACTACACCCGAGCCCAGGCTTGTGCGCTCTACTGATTGGCGACGAAATATGCTAGAGCGGGGTTCTGTTCGGGTGCTATAAATATTTACTACTGCGGGTGAGGCTTTGTTGATGGCCTCTTTAAAGCTTATTTTGTCGTTACTCGAATCGCTCAACCGCAATAACTCAAAGCCATTGCCAGTGCGTAATTCTGGCACAAGTAATAGCAGCGTTGCTGAAATAATGACGCCGAGAGCAATGGATTTTAGGAGAAATTTAATCCCGCTTTGCAAAATAAACCTTAGCTGCCTAACAATTGTAGCGCGCTAGCATAACACTTAAAGGTAAAAGAAGGTACAGCTTGCAGTTGCGAATTGGCAGCAAGCTCATTGGGCTTGCTGCCTGATGGATGTTGCCTTTACTAGGAATTACCGAATAACTAGGTACAGTGATGAACTACCGCGTCGGACATTTAGGGCTATGACACCGCGATCGAAGTCCTCTAGGTACCTGCGCAACTCCGCCACTGTGCGAACCCGGGTGCGGTTGACGCCAACAATGACATCACCTTCCTCAAGCCCTAACCTGTCTGCAAATGACCTAGCCTCAAGTTCGGTGACTTCGATACCCGCATCGCCGTCCTCGGTTTGCCCATCGGCAAGCGTAGCACCTTGCAACGCTGGGTGTATTTCCTGGGCGGCTACATTGCTGTCGGTAGAGTTATCCAAAACCACTGATATAGTGCGTTTTTTACCCTCCCGCAAGATGCCCAAATCAACTTCGGTACCTGCACCAAGGGTGCTTATTTTTGCCCTTAGCTCGTTGAAGCTGTTGATTGGCCTACCATTGATTTCAACGATGATGTCGCCGGCTTCGACACCGCCTTTTTCGGCTGCTGAATCGGGGGAAACTTGGCCCACGTAGGCTCCCCTATTGACGTCGAGATCCATTGCCTCGGCCAGGGCCGAATCAACATTGCCTCCCGATATCCCGAGCAAGCCACGGCGCACTTCACCGTATTTCACCAATTGGTCGACTAGGTTTTTCATCATGTTGCTGGGAATAGCGAAACCAATACCAACATTGCCGCCCGTCGGGGCGACAATGGCAGTATTAATACCCACTAGCTGGCCGCGCAAATTGACCAAAGCACCACCAGAATTGCCGCGGTTAATGGCGGCATCAGTTTGTATGTAATTCTCAATATCGTTTATCCCAATTGCCGAAGCGCGGCTAAGGGCACTCACTATGCCTGAGGTGACAGTCTGGCCAATGCCAAATGGGTTGCCAATGGCCACCACAAAGTCCCCGACTCGGAGATCGTCAGAGTCTGCAAGGGGAATATCGACTAGATCTTCCGCATCCACCTGCAACAAAGCTATGTCAGTGTCTGGGTCTTCGCCGATTTTTTTTGCTTCTAGTTCCTTGCCGTCGTCAAACGTGACGGTGATCTCGTCGGCGTTGTTTACGACGTGGGCGTTGGTGACAATATAACCTTTTTCGGCATCAATAATGACGCCACTGCCTAGGCCCGTGAAAGGTTGTTCCTGGACTTGTTCCCGAGGTGAGTTAGGGCCGTAGAAATAGCGGAACAGATCTGGTACCCGTTGCCGTATGGTCTGGGTGCCTTCCACTGAGATACTGACTACCGCTGGTGTCGCTTTTTCCAGCATAGGTGCCAGTGTCGGTGTGCCATATCTATCTGTGCCTACGTTGGGGATAGCTGCAAGCGCTTGTTGCTGTGCCAGCCCGAGTGCCAACAAGCTACCTACGACTAACATTACCTTATTTACAGTTTTATTCATTCTTGTTGCATCTCCAATTCAAAGAACATCACTGATGACAAGCTAAATAATGGCTAAGTTCAGAATTTCTAGCTGCTAGATGTTTCAGAATGTTTTTTCTTGTCACCGGCAAACAAGCCTGAGCTACCCTCGGAATAATCCAGAGGTTGGTAGTCTGCTTTACTCGGCTGCTTGCTGCGCTCTTTTTTCTGTGTTTTCAAGTGCATAGACGCTTGCTGGTGGTAGAACTCCAGTTTGTTGTTGCCCTTGTCTTGTGTGGTTTCTTCTACTACCGCTTGGTAGTGGGAAAGCTGTTCATTTATTAGCTGGCACTGCTGCTGTAGTTTCTGCAACATAATTTGGGTTTCACTGATGTGCAAATTTGCCTGCTCAGCCATTAGCTGCTTTTCAGATTTTTCCTGTGCTTCGTCTTCCGCGGCTTTTTGCTTTGGCTCAAACAGATACTTGCCTACAAAAAAGCCAATAACGATGCCAAACACCAGAAGCAGTAGCCCTATTAACCAATCCATAAAATACCTCGTCGTTTTTTCCGGAGCATATCACAATATTAGACAACGCCAAGCTATGCGTCGTTTAATTGCACGTTTGCGGCGTTTAAATATACTTATGTTTTTGTAAGCACTGGTTATAATCCCTTACCGCACACTTATAGCTATGGCTATTAATCTCGGCTTGAAACAGGATATGCAGGCGTTATGCAGCTAACTACACCTTGGCAAAAGTACCAAGATGATCTCAAACAAGATGGTTTCCAATACGATGCGGCACAGGAAAATGCAGTCAAAGAACTGCAGCGCCTGTATGACGAATTGACCCACCCCAAGCGCAAGCGCACATGGCGGGTCAAGTTGAAAGAGGCCTTTGGCCGTGGCCAGACCAAGCCCAGTACCCAGGGTATCTATTTTTGGGGAGGGGTCGGCCGGGGTAAAACCTATTTGGTGGATACCTTTTACGAATGCCTGCCGTTTGAACGCAAAAAGCGGGTTCACTTCCACCGCTTTATGCATCGTGTCCACAGTGAATTAAAAACGCTTGGCGGTGAGTCTGATCCGCTGAAAATCGTAGCAAAAAAGTTTGCCTCAGAAACTGACATTATTTGTTTCGATGAGTTTTTTGTTTCCGACATTACTGATGCCATGATTTTGGGCACATTATTGGAAGAGTTGTTTAGCCATGGGATCGTGTTGGTTGCTACGTCCAACATCGTGCCCAATGGCCTTTATAAAAACGGGCTTCAACGCGCGCGGTTCCTGCCAGCGATTGATTTGCTCAACCAGAATACCCGGATAGTCAATGTCGACAGTGGCGTTGACTACCGGCTACGCGCATTGCAACAAGCCGAGATATACCATTCCCCCCTCGACCAGGGCGCATTGGAAAATTTGCACAAGTATTTTGGCCAGCTTGCCCCCGAAGCTTGCCAACAGGATTCTGTCCTTGAAATTGCTGGCCGGGAGATCCCTGTGATCCGCAATGCCGATGGCGTGGTAATGCTTGAATTCCGGGATTTGTGTGACGGGCCACGCAGCCAAACTGACTACATGGAAATTAGCCGCATTTATCATTCAGTATTGGTGGCCAATGTAGAGCAAATGGGGCAATCGATAGATGATATCGCAAGGCGATTTATTGCCATGGTGGATGAATTTTATGAGCGCAACGTCAAATTAATCATGTCAGCAGAGGTGCCGATTGAGGAGCTGTATACCGGTGGGATCCTCAGCTTCGAATTCAAGCGCTGCCAAAGCCGCCTGCAAGAAATGCAGTCAACCGAATACCTAGCCCGCGAGCACTTGCCATAGTCACTCCCGGTTCGCCTGAATATGAACGCGGTACAGACTTGGAACCGCTCAAAAATTATACGTGATTTTTATCTGAAACTGTGTATAATGCGCGCCCTGCCCAGTTACGGCAACAGTGGAAGTTCCGCAATCGGAATGGCTCGAAGGGGCTTTAATTTCGAACTATTAGGCACCAGCGTTGGTTAATGCGCTGATTTAATTAGATTAACGTCTTATTGGAAGATTAATGAAAACTTTTGTAGCAAAGCCTGAAACTGTAAAACGTGAATGGTTTGTGGTTGACGCCACTGACAAAACTTTGGGTCGCTTGGCGACCGAGATTGCCCGCCGTTTGCGTGGCAAGCATAAGCCTGAGTATACGCCGCACGTCGATACTGGCGATTACATTGTTGTAGTAAACGCTGACAAAGTTACTGTAACTGGTAACAAAGGCGAAAACAAAATGTACTACCGCCACACAGGTTACCCAGGTGGTCTTAAAGAAACCAACTTCAACAAGTTGCAAGCCCACAAGCCTGAAATGATCATCGAAAAAGCGGTTAAAGGCATGCTGCCTAAAGGCCCTCTTGGTCGTGCGATGTTTCGCAAATTAAAAGTTTACGCGGGTGCTGAGCACAAGCACGCTGCCCAACAACCATCCGTGTTAGACGTTTAAGGAGCATAGGATTATGGCTGAAAATCAATATTACGGAACGGGTCGTCGCAAGAGCTCAACTGCCCGGGTATTCTTACGTGCTGGTACTGGTAACATCGTTGTTAACAAACGTCCGCTAGACGAGTTCTTTGGTCGTGAAACTGCACGTATGGTTGTACGTCAACCGCTAGAGCTAGTTGAAATGGCTGAGAAATTTGACTTGTATGTTACTGTCCGCGGTGGCGGTATCAGTGGCCAAGCAGGCGCTATCCGCCATGGCATTACCCGTGCCTTGATGGAGTATGACGAGAGCTTGCGTCCTGCATTGCGCAAAGCCGGGTTTGTTACCCGTGACGCGCGTCGTGTTGAACGTAAGAAAGTGGGTTTGCACAAAGCGCGCAAACGTCCACAATTCTCAAAGCGTTAAGCTTTTTTGTTTGGAAAAACCCGGTATATGCCGGGTTTTTTTATTTTTAGACTACACTGCCGTGTAGAATTTAATAGTGAAAATGGCCGATTAGGGCAAGTGTGGACAGCTGTAATTTGTTGTTTTGTCCATGAATTCCTTGTCATTACTAGCGGTTTTCTTTTATTATTTCGCGGATTAACAAAGTGTAACTTTTTAGTGATGCCGCTGGCGTGGCATAACTCTGCGCCGTAGGTAGGAAGTTGCACAAAAAGAACACAATAACTCACTAAATCCAACCTTTGGAGTAAAGTGGATGAGCAATGCGCCCGTAGACAATAGCAGGCGCCGTTTCCTTACTGTTTCAACCTGCGTGGTTGGCGGGGTAGGGGCTGTCGGTGTCGCTGTTCCATTTATTGCTTCCTGGAATCCAAGCGCCAGAGCCCGTGCGGCTGGTGCTGACGTGGAAGTAGATATCAGTAAATTAGAACCCGGCCAGATGATGCGTGTCGAATGGCGCTCTAAGCCAGTATGGGTTGTACGTAGGACCAAGGAGTTGCTTGCAACGCTATCGGCCCATGAAGACCAACTGCGAGACCCGGCATCAGACGTTGAACAACAGCCTGCCTTTGCTAAAAACCAACACCGTTCTTTGAAGGAAGAATATTTGGTGCTAGTCGGCATATGTACACACCTAGGTTGTTCGCCCCAGCACCTCAAAGAAGGCGCGTTTGAAGAATACGTTGAAGGCGTCGCGGAAGGCTTTTTCTGTCCCTGCCACGGTTCTAAATTTGATATGTCCGGTCGCGTTTTTGCAGGCGTACCTGCACCTTCAAACCTAGTTGTGCCTCCTTACATGTACCTGGATGACAACACCTTGTTGATCGGCCAAATAGCGGAGGCGGTGTAAGATGTCTAACCTGTTGAACTGGATTGAGCAACGCATCCCTATGATGCGCGTTGCCAACATGCACGCCATCCAATACCCAGCACCCAAAAACATGAACTTTTGGTATGTGTTTGGCTTCTTGGCCACTATCGTATTGGTGAACCAGATTGTCACCGGTATTTGGCTCACCATGAGCTACGAGCCTTCAGCTGCCGGCGCCTTTGCTTCGGTTGAATACATTATGCGGGATGTCGAATACGGCTGGCTAATCCGCTACATGCACTCGACTGGTGCTTCTGCCTTTTTTGTCGTGGTTTACCTGCACATGTTCCGCGGCATGATCTACGGCTCTTACCAAAAACCCCGTGAATTGATCTGGGTATTTGGCATGTTCATCTACCTAGCCCTTATGGCGGAAGCTTTCATGGGTTACGTATTGCCTTGGGGGCAAATGTCCTATTGGGGTGCCCAGGTAATTGTGTCACTATTCGGTGCAATTCCCATCATTGGTGAAGATTTAGTGGTCTGGATCCAAGGTGATTATGTGATTTCCGGTGCCACTTTGAACAGGTTCTTTGCACTGCACGTTATTGCATTACCGTTGGTTATTGTGATCCTAGTGTTCCTACACATTGTTGCGCTGCACGAAGTGGGCTCTAACAACCCTGACGGCATCGACGTTAAAAAGCCCAAAGGCTCACTTTCTGATGACGAAAAAACCAAATACGAAATCCATGAGTACTACACCAAGAAATACGACATCGTCGATGATGTAGTGCCATTCTTCCCGCACATCGTATTGAAGGACTTGGTAGCCTTCTGTTTCTTCCTAGCCGGTTTCAGCTACGTCATGTTCTTTAACCCAAGCATGGGGGGGTATTTCCTGGAGGCTCCAAACTTTGAAATTGCCAACCCTCTGAAAACGCCGGAACACATCTTCCCCGTGTGGTACTTCACGCCTTTCTACGCCATCTTAAAAGCGGTTCCTGATAAGTTGGTTGGCGTTATCTTGATGTTTGCTGCAATTGCCATGCTGGCCTTGTTGCCTTGGATTGACCGCGGTCGTGTGCGCTCATGGCGTTACCGTTGCAAGCTGCACCGTTATAACTTGCTAGTTTTTGCTGCGGTATTTGTGTTCTTGGGCTACCTAGGTGGAACCCCTCAGGAAAACTGGAAGATAACTGCTTCGCAAATTGCGACTATAATGTACTTCGGATTTTTTGGCCTGCTGTGGGTTTACAGTAAGAACGAAAAAACCTTGCCATTGCCAGAGAGGGTGACCAAATGAAACGGATATTAGCAATCATTGCACTTTGCTTGCCGACCCTAGTATTGGCCGCTGGCAGCAACTACCCGCTGGACAAAGCTAACTACGACTTGACTGACAAGGCATCTTTGCAGCGCGGTGCCGCAGCGTATATGAATTACTGCCTGGGTTGCCACCAAATGCAATACCAGCGTTACCAGCGCACCTTTAACGATTTGGGTATACCTGAAGAGTTGGGTGAGCAGTATTTACAGTTTACCGGTGACAAAGTCACAGATCACAAAATCAACTCTATGCCAGCAGAAGCAGGGGCTAAGTGGTTCGGTGCTCCGCCGCCTGACCTTACCCTGGTCGCGCGGGTTCGTGGTGCCGACTGGCTTTACACCTACCTTCGCACCTTCTATGAAGATGAAGGCAAGACCTTTGGCGTTAACAACAAGGTTTTCCCTGATGTTGGTATGCCTCATGTGTTACAAGAGCTTCAAGGCGTAACGCGGGAAACCTACGAACGTCGCATGGTTGACGGTGAGATGGTTGACCGTTACGTCGGCCTGAAAAGCGATGGCACCGGTGAATTGAGCCCTGACGAGTATGATGCTTTTGTCTTGGATTTGGTGAACTTCTTGGTGTATACCGGTGAACCAATGCAGCTTGAACGCGAAGCGTTAGGGAAATGGGTATTGGCGTTTATCCTAGTCTTCTTCGTATTCGTCTACTTGCTGAAGAAAGACTACTGGCGCGACGTTAAGTAAGCCAGTAACCTAAGTCTAATTTTAAAAAAGGGTACCTCTGGTGCCCTTTTTTGTTTGCCCAGCGAAGCTGGCAAACCCGTCAGGTTGAAAGAAACCTGAATCACCCCGACTGAGGGGAAGATAATCCGAATCGCAAGGGCGTCACTGGCCAACGGTGGGGTCTGAAGGAAGCGATAGGAAGTTAACGGTACACAACGCAAGTGAACCTGCTTCGGCAGTTCAGGTGGGTAAGCGTGCAAAATAGCGCAATGCCCAATACTCAGTCAGACCTGTGCTGTGTTTGAGGGTGGGATCGTTAACAGGGAACCAGTGCAGTAACTGGGGAAGCCTGGCACGGTATCCAATGATGTTGGTTGGACATATTTGCACAAGAGGAGACTCAAGGCAGGTATGGGTGTGAGGTGGCAGATGATCCCGTAGTAGTGAGCAAATTCCGGCCGGTGAAAGCCAGTAATGGTGTGGAGGATAAAACCGGGATGACCATCAGCAATAAGTCTGATGGGGCTTGCGGTGACCAAAAGCGCGGCAAGTTGCGAAGGGGGGAAGTATTCATTAAAGCGCATTGAAGGCGCGGATTTTTTTTGCAGGGGTTCACAAACGTCCTGACGAGGGCGGGCACCGCAAACCGGTGAGGCAGGAATGTACTCTACTGGGATGACGGGCCGAACGTGGAGTAGTGAATAACCGCTCAGGCAGATTGCCCCAAGGGCTAGCACACCTGAAGTTATCATCAAGAGTCAGCCCTGTGATGGGAAGAGCGTCCCAAGATGCCGCAAGCCAAAGGTAGAAGATGAAGGTTTATTACAGCCTGTACGGACGGATGCTGAGCATGGATGTTCTGTACAGTGCATTCAAACAGGTAAAGAGAAACAAAGGCGCGGCCGGAATAGATGGGCAGAGCCTGGGTGACTATGCATCTGATTTGAAGAGTAACCTGACCCAACTGCTACACGAACTGCAAAGCAAGACCTACCAGCCGCTTCCGGTCAGACGGGTAGAAATCCCCAAAGAAGACGGGGGAGTCAGGCTGTTAGGAATTCCGGCGGTACGTGACCGAATTGTCCAACAAGCCCTCAAAGAAATACTGCAACCCATCTTTGACCCGGACTTTCATCCATCCAGCTATGGGTATAGACCGGGCCGAAGTTGCCACGATGCGATCAGTAAGGCCACGGTATTTATCCGTCAATACAACAGGCAATGGGTCGTAGACATGGATTTATCCCAATGTTTTGACAGGCTGGATCATCAGTTGATTTTGCAGGGAGTCAAACGCCGGGTAACGGATGGCAGTATCCGGAAACTCATTAAGCAGTTTTTGGAAAGTGGGGTAATGACAGGCGATTTCTGGGAAGTGAGCGAAGCAGGTAGTCCGCAAGGAGGGGTGATCAGCCCTCTGCTGGCGAATATCTATCTGGATGGGTTTGATCAGGAAATGAAACGGCGGGGTCACCGTCTGGTGAGATATGCCGATGACATCTTGATCTTCTGTTGCAGCGAAGCGGGAGCCCGGAACGCCCTGAATAGTGCGACGAGAGTAATAGAGCAAGGACTCAAGCTGGTCGTAAACAGAGACAAAACGCATCTGGCGCATAGCGAGCGTGGAGTGAAGTTTCTGGGAGTTGAAATCGGTAGCCGGTATACCAGGATACAAGACAAGAAACTCAAGCGATTCAAAGAAAAGCTCAAGTCACAGACCCGACGTAACCAGGGGCATAATCTGAATGAAATAATCAGCAGATTAAACCCGGTACTAAGGGGAATGGCCAATTACTTCAGTATCGCCAACTGCCACAGGGAGTTCAAAGCCCTATCAGGATGGATAAGGCGAAGGCTCAGGGCAATCCAACTCAAGCAATGGAAGAAGCCGCGCAAGCTGCATAGGCGGCTGAAACAGCTGGGCTATAAACTGCCTTTTAGGCTCATCAAAATGAACTCATGGCGGAACTCGGCGAGTCCGTTAGCGAGCTTTGCGATGCCGAATCAGTGGTTTGAAGCGCAAGGATTGTTCAATCTGGCAAAAGTCAACACGGGATGGCTTGCTCCATCAGTCTTTATAAAGGCACAATGATGGAATATGAAGAATACATGAGCCGTATACGAGATCCGTACGTACGGTTCTGTGAGAGGGATGAGGCGAATGCCTCACCCTACTCGATGTTTTGCTATGGACTTGGTATAAAACCCCCAGCACAAATGCTGTAAAACTGACGGGGGGTCGGGAAATCGGACAAAATGTGTTTTTTAGACTAATAGCTCAATGCAATTTTTGCGATTGGTGTTAGAATAGCGGGCTTATTTTAAGCAACTAGATTAAAAGGTAGCCTGAAAACGCGATTTTTATTCGCTTATCGGAGAATATTGCCGGTAGAGGATAATATTAATTCGCGCAGACTACATCGCTCGGAGGACATTTAATGGCGGTAGCCACTAACAAACGTTCAATTATGACGTTGTTTTCGGACACTTTGGATATATACAGCCACCAGGTTCGCATTGTTTTGGCAGAAAAAGGGGTTGGTGTTGAAATTAACTATGTCGACCCTAACAACTTGCCTGAAGACCTGCTCGACCTAAACCCTTACGGTACCGTACCTACGTTAGTCGACAGGGAATTGGTGCTATACCATTCACACATCATTATGGAATATTTGGACGAACGCTTCCCACATCCTCCTTTGATGCCTGTATACCCTGTTTCCCGTGGTCAAAGCCGTTTGATGATGCACCGTATTGAACAAGATTGGTACATCCTTGCTGAAGCCGTGCTTAAACGCGAGGGAGACGTGGAGGCCAAGCGTAATGAGTTACGTGAGTCTATCCTGGCTTTGGCACCATTGTTTGCAGAGCACCCTTATTTCATGAGCGAAGAGTTCAGTTTGGTTGATTGCTATTTGGCACCGCTATTGTGGCGTTTGCCCCAGTTAGGCATTGAGTTGAACGGGACTGGCAGCCGCGAAGTAAAGAACTATATGAACCGCGTTTTTGAGCGTGCTTCTTTCAAAGCCTCGCTGACCGATCAAGAGCGCGAAATACACAATCCTTTATAGGTTGTTATGAAAGATATGAGCTCCAACCGCCCTTATTTGCTAAGGGCGTATTACGAATGGATAGTAGACAACAACCTCACCCCCCACTTGGTTGTTGATGCTACTTGGCCTGGTGTTGTGGTACCCCAAGAACATATTAAAGATGGCCAGATTGTCTTGAATGTGTCGCCGACGGCCTGTGGCAACCTTCAGTTGGGCTCCGTTGATATTGAATTTGATGCGCGTTTTTCGGGTGTACCGCGTCATTTAATCGTCCCCTGTGCAAGTGTATTGGCCATCTATGCCAGGGAAAACGGTGCTGGCACTATGTTTCCGCGTGAAGAAGCCCCGGCAGCGCCAGAAACTGCAGAGCCAAAACCGGAACCAACCCTAAAGCCGGTTAGTAGCGGTGACGATGAACCGCCTGAACCGACCCCACCTGGTGGTTCGAGCAAAAAAGGAAAGCCATCGCTAAAGGTCGTAAAATAGCGATGTTATAAGCCATTAGCACTAATTAACCCCCACAGGGACTTAAATCAATAGATGTTGAGCCAAGTTGTAACGCTTGCCACCAAACTCAGGTACTGGCGTGGGGTTTTGTTCCTGCTAACCGCCTTGTGCGCCGCAATGGCCACGATAGCCCTGTTCGTTGGCAATGCAGCCTATGATCCGTTTATCCCGCTACTTGCATTGCTGACCGGGTGGTTGGCCGCCCTGTATGCCATAGCGAGCAAAGGTGATGGCCTGGCCTGGTTCCAACAACGGCAAGCAACGGGTCTCTGCTCCCGGATAAAATTGTTTTTTGCTTGGGGCTTGTTGTCGCTCATGGCGGTGTTGCTGTTGTTGCTAACTATCGCCTTATTTGTAGTGAGCTATAGAGTGGTAATGTTCACCCTAAGCAATGCCTAAGCCACCTCAAAAATATTATAGACTTTCACCACACCATTCACGTTCCGGACTATATCCACCACAAGCCTGGCTTGCTCTTGGCTGACAATGCCCATCAGGTACACGGCAGAATCCTCGACAATGACATCTATCCGCAGAGGGTTGGCTTTCTCATTGGCCAATAATGCGCCCATTACTTTGGATTTAAGCCAAACGTCGTGGGCTCGGGTGGTGGTTGCCGTTGGGTTGCCAATGCGTATTTGGTTGTGGAGCTTCTTAACTGGCACCGCTTGTTTGGCCAGGTTTTCCGCACGGATTATTAAAGTTTGCGTGGGCGCTTGCCCAACCAGTAGTGCAGCGTTGTTATAAACATGTACATTAATGTGGGCGTATTCTTTTAGCTCAGTATCTTGGTCTAGGGCATCGTCAATTTTTGAAGCGTTGGTGGTATCGTCAATTTGCATGCCGACGCTACGCGGGTCTTCCCGCACTGATATGGCACCAACAGCTGCACCGCCAACGACCACGGCAGCGCAACCACTCAATAACATACTACTGCAAGCAAGGAGGAGCAGGAGGTATCGCATGTCTTTTCCTAACTAGTGTGCAGGGAACAGGCTTTCATCTATGACTTCGCATAGGTTGTGTATCACCAGGAGGTGAACCTCTTGTATGCGCGCTGTCCGGTTGGACGGTACCCGGATCTCTACATCATTATCACCAAGCAGTCCTGCCATTTCGCCGCCATCTTTACCCGTTAGTGCAATTATTGTCATATCCCGGTTTACCGCGGCCTCCATGGCCTTGATGACGTTGCGGGAGTTACCACTAGTTGAAATGGCAAGCAAGATGTCGCCGGCTTGACCCAATGCCCGTACTTGTTTAGAAAATACCTCATCGTAGCTGTAGTCATTGGCGATGGAAGTAATGGTGGACGGGTCTGTGGTGATGGCGATAGCGGGAAGGCTGGGCCTATCACGCTCATAGCGGTTCAACAGTTCTGAAGAAAAGTGTTGTGCATCACCTGCTGAGCCACCGTTACCGCAACACAAAATCTTATTGCCATTCATCAAGGCGTTTACCATCGTTTGCCCAGCGCGGAATATTACCTCTGGTAACACTTCGCTCGCTGCGATTTTGGTTTTGATACTTTCAGTAAAGTTGGCTTTTATTTGTTCAATCATTGTCTGTTAGCGTCACTCTAATTTGGAACTTGATAGCGTAGTGGTGGCTCAGTGTAGCAGCGCAGTAAAAGCACCACCAATTATGCGCCCAACTTTAAGCCATTACACCGCTTTGAACCAGTTTATTTTGTTTGCATCTATTGCAACAACGTCGATGCGGTAGTCACAATGAAGTGGGTTGATGCCCTTGCTTTGCAGGTAATAGGCTGCCGCGCTGGCAACTTTGCTATGTTTCCTGTTATCGACATACTCAGCGGCGTGGCCATGGCTTGTGCCTCGCCTTGATTTGACTTCAACAAACACCAAGGTGCCTGCAGCCCTCATGATTAAATCAACTTCGCCGGCCTTGCAACGGTAGTTCTTTTCGAGCAGCTCCAGTTGGTTTGCCATCAGGTATGCGAGGGCTTCGCGTTCGGCCCTTATACCGTTGAGCCTTGCTTTGATGCCACTAATCCAGCCCAATTTGGACACCTCTTTCAGTAATCTTCGCCCAATCGAGCAGCCGGACAGTCTGGTTTTGCTGGTTTAGGATGATACTGCCGGTTACGCCGCGGAACTCTTGCATAGGCAGGCTGGCCATATGCCTGATATGCGGCAGTAGGCGGTAGGCGTCGTAACCCATGGCAAATAGCCGGTGTTCGCCGTCTTGCCGGTTAGGCCAAAGGCTATCTGCTTTGTTGCGCAAGTAGTTTAGGGAGCGGTCAGGCAACATCCACGGCATATCGATGAAATTCAAATTTCTCAAATCCCTGCGGCTGTTATCGCTTAACCTGCGGCTAAAGCTACGGGAACTCGCGAATACGGGCACAATGTCGGCAAAAGGGCTGATGCTCGATTCGATTACGGGGTTGATCAACTCTGTTTGGGCAACGCTGGCGAATACAACTATGACGTCTATATCACGGCGGTTGCGTTCGAAGGCGTGTACCTGGCTGCGGGACATTGCCGAGATTTGTGCGATCTGTTGTTTGCTGGCGGTGACATTGAGCTTTTTAGCCACTTCTTCCCGGATGATGGCATTGCCATCGAAGAGCACTAATTCAGGTAAGGAACCTAACTGTGATAGCCAATAGTCTGAAAAGCTATTTGCCATCCGTTGGTATGCGGATTGTTGCGAACTGACTAACAGCGGTTGTTGGTAGCCTTGGCTAGACAAGAACTCCGCCAGTTGCAACGCCTCATCTTCCGGAGCCAAAGAAAAGTAAAAAATTTCACCGGGTAACTCCAGCACTTGGTCACTGCGGTTTAGGCTGAGCATTGGCAGCGTCTCTGGCAGTATCTGCCTGACAACAGCGATATTCTCCTTCAATAATGGTCCAACCATGACATCCAATTCCAGAAATTCTTCCGGCAAAATGTCATTTAATTGGTTTGAGTCGAAAAAACGTAACTCGATATCTTGGTTTGCATCATCAAAGCGTGCGCTCAATATGCCTTGTTTAATCGCTTCCCCGCGCTCCCGGTGGCGCCCCGAAAAGGGCAGTAGCACACCCACTTGGGTTGCATTTATAGCGGGGGTGTCCAAGGCTTGTTGGATAGTACTTGGCCATTGTGTTGCGAACGGGTGCCCAGGGTTGTCTGTGCGCCATTGCTGTAGCTGGTTACCGAAGCTAGGTGACGATGCGTATTGTCTCTGCATATTGAGTAGTTGCAAAAATGGCGCTATTGGTGAAATGACTTGCAAACGTTGTTGTAGCTCCTGGTTTCCCAAATTTTGTAATTTGTTCCAAAGCTCTTCCGATGTTGCCATGTTTACTGGCCGGCTTTTGTAAAAAGACGTGCTTGCGCGGTACCAGTCACCGGTATTGAGGTAAATCTGATAAAGCAGCTCATCAACCAATGCTTGTTGCCTAGCCGGCGGCGATAGCTGCTGTAAATGCCCCATAGCTGCATCGAATTGGCCTTGTTTTACCAAACAGTCCGCTGCCAATAAGTCTAAGCTATCTTTGGTGCCGGTATTTAGATCTACTTGGGTGAGGGTTGCCTGTAACTGCAATGCTTTTGCACAGTCGGCAATTGCTGTTTGTTGAACTACCTGCAGCAGCGCATCTTGCCAATTGATTTTACTGTTAGTTTCCCCAGCTTGGGCTATTAGGCTTTCAATACTCCCAAGCGCGACTGCAGGTTCAGCCGGGGCCTGGGTTGAAGTTGTTTCAACTGCAGTTTTGACTGGCCCTTGGCTAGCGCAAGAAAACAGCAAAAAACTGGCTGAAATGAGTAGTCCACGGCGGGCAGTCTTGGCAATCAAAAAAATCCCCTGGTTCATTATTCAAGAGCCGTACAACAAAAATAAGCTGGCTCTCACTCATTGTGATAGCTTTAGTTTAAAATGCTGCTTTGCTTAACACAATAACGGGAAATACGCAGATGACCGAGCCAGGAATTTTATATGTGGTTGCGACTCCGATAGGTAATCTTGCTGACATCAGCAATAGGGCGGTTATGACACTGTCAAATTGCGACCTGGTAGCTGCTGAAGATACCCGGCACAGCGCCAAGCTAATGCAACACATTGGTGCTAGCAAACAAATGGTGGCATTACATGAGCACAATGAAACTGAAAAATCCGCCTGGTTTGTGCAGCAACTGTTGGCTGGGAAATCGGTTGCCCTTATTTCAGATGCGGGTACGCCACTGATAAACGATCCCGGTTACCATGTGGTCAGGTCTTGCCGTGAGCAAGGTATACAGGTCGTGCCTGTTCCCGGCGCATGCGCTATTACTGCCGCCTTATCTGCCTCTGGTTTGCCCACTGATAGCTTTGCCTTCAAAGGGTTCTTCCCAATTAAGCAAGCCGCGAAGGAAGCAGAGATCAACTTTTTGCTCAAATCAGACATGACCCATGTCTATTACGAGTCTACCCACCGCATCAGCGGAACCTTAGGGCAACTCGCTAATGAATTGCCTGAATCCCAACGGGTGGTGCTGGCTAAAGAGTTGACAAAAAGCTTTGAGCATTTTGAGTCGGGCTCTGCTAAACAGGTATTGCATTGGTTGCAGCAAGAGCCTGCCCGGAGCAAAGGGGAGTTTGTTTTGTTGATTGGCGCTGGAGAAGCGCAATCCAGCGATTTATCGGATGAAAACATCAAGCTTTTTAAAATGTTGGCAAGTGAATTACCACTGAAAAAAGCCTCGGCCATTATGGCAAGCCATACCGGTATGAAAAAAAACGCCCTATACCAACTGGGGCTCGATCTGCAACAACAGTGAAATTGGCTGGCTAGCAGTGTTTGCAAGCGCGGTTAGTTTTTTTGGGTATCGGCCTTGTTCCAAAGGTTTTGTGCCCGCGACGAACCAAAGAAGTCATGGGGTTGCCAACAGCTAGGAACCAAGTCTTGCTGTGCCCTTTCGGCAAAATTTGAGCTTAATGACATCAGGATTTCTTGCAGGCGCTGCTTGCTCATTTTTTCCAGTTTTTTCCTGGTGCCTGAAAAAAACAAATTATTGCTAGTACTGATCACATTGTTAATGGTAACAGTGTTGAATGTGAGGCTGCGGGTCACTATGCGGCAAATGGGGGTTTCAGGTTTAGGCGGGTAAAGCTTGTTGACAATGGCGTATTCGTATCGCTCCAAATCAAAGCCATCTGAGTCTTTGGGAATGTAGGCCACTCCGTAGCCCTGTGGGAACATGCCCAACATAGACATCAACTCTTGGCTGACTTTTTTATTATAAGCACCCACTTCGGCACCTTTTTCCATCACTATGTTCACCCTGGGCAAGGCTTCATAGGAGTAGTTGGATTTGGTGGACATCACCACAGAACAGTAGACTTGCGGTACTTTTAGTATATTGCCGATGCCGTCACCGGGGTTGACCGCGCTTTTCAGCAGCTCCCGCAAAAAGGTCAACTTCGCTTTTTCATTTTCCTGGTAATTTACGCGCTCTGCCTTGCTATTGCCAACGTATTTGTCCATACCCAAGCCTTGGGTTACAAACTTTAGGGTTTGGGTATAGTTAATTTTGAGCAGGTTGCTTCGATCTTCCTTTTCCAGCATCCTAAATTCATCCAAATTGCCTTCTTCTCCTTTTAAGATCAATTGCGCCTCAGGGTGGAATTGGCCGATATCCTGGCACAATGCGGCCAGTACCAATGGAATTTCAACATCCTGGCGGAAGGGCGAAAAGTCTAGGTCAGCATTGTGGTTTTGGGCTAGGTATGCCTGGTGTTCCTTATATTTCTCTTTAATGTAGCCATGAGGAACGGCATCGTTTTGCAAAAGGTGGTGCAATAATTTAACCGCAAGAACGGCCTTGTATAAGTGTTTGTGCCTTTGGTTTATCTTGGCAATATTTTTGCCTTCAGTAGGGGATAGCAATAGCAGTGTGCCGAGGAACCGGGACACGTTGTTGTCCATGTCGGCTGGCGATTTGCCCTGGATTTCCAGCAAAACGTCCGCGGCTATCTTCTTTGCCTTTTCCAACCTTGCTAAACGTTTTTCATCTATATCCTTCATTAAAACGCTTTTGTGGTTTTGCAGTTTCTTTAATTTCTTTTCTAGGCTTTCTTTTTTGGAGGCATCGGCACAGTGCGAAATCGCCTCTTCAGTATCTGAGATTTGTCCTGAAGCGAAGTTAAGGTCTTGTTCTACCTTGGGCAATTCGCGGAAATACACTACCGCCAACTCATATAGCGAATCGTTAACGATAGAGTTTTCCTGGATCCTGGCGATGAGGCTTTTTATATTTCGGGTGTGGCTTGAGTCACCTGTTTTGTTTTGCGCCATACTGCTGGAAGCTGGTTCGTTTTGTTGTCAATTAGACTATAGTTTAGCCTAGCTTTGAATAAATGAAATAACTTACTGATTTTTATGGGATCAAAGCGCATATGTAGCCACAAAATTGGCAAAGGATTGCTGAACCCCTTTTGCATTGCCCGATAAAACGTTAAAATCTCACCCGAGCTGACCAGGCAATCGCTGCCCCGCTACCTTTTTGGTACTTCAAAGCTGATTCCCCAATTTAAGCATGAGGGCTAAAAAGGTAGCGGGGGAGAGGAAAGTCCGGGCTCCACAGGGTAGGATGCCAGATAACATCTGGGCGGTGTAAGCCGACGACAAGTGCAGCAGAGAGTAGACCGCCCCGCTACCTTTTTAGTGTTTTAAATCCAATAAAAGTGTTGGCAGTAGAACACTAAAAAGGTAGCGGGGTAAGGGTGAAAGGGTGCGGTAAGAGCGCACCGCGCAACTGGTAACAGTTTGTGGCGAGGTAAACTCCATCCGGAGCAAGACCAAATAGGGTTCCTAAAGGCGTGACCCGCGCTGGGACCGGGTAGGTTGCTTGAGCTAGTGAGCGATCACTAGCCTAGATGAATGATTGTCCGCGACAGAACCCGGCTTACAGGTCAGCTCATTAATTTAAGATTTTGGTTGCAGCTTGAATTCAGCCAAATACAAAAAAGCCGATACTTTTTTAAGTACCGGCTTTTTGCTTTGTGTAGCTAGTTAGCTTACCAAATACGTACCCGCTGCTCTGGCGGCAAATACAAGGCATCGCCCTCTTTGACGTCAAACGCTGTGTACCAGGCATCGTGGTTGCGCGGTGCCAAGGCGCGGTAGCGGCCAGGGGCATGGGTACCGGCGCGTAGCTGGGACAACATGCTTTGCTCAGTGCGCTTTTCACGCCAGACTTGCGCCCAGGCCAAGAAGAAGCGCTGGTCGCCGGTTAGGCCGTCGATCACTGGGGCTTCTTTGCCACCTAGGCTCAATTGGTAGGCATGGTAAGCCATTGCCAGGCCTCCGACATCGCCAATGTTCTCACCCAAACTATTGCGGCCATTGACGAAGTTACCTTCAATCGGTTCATACGCGCTGTATTGTTCTGCCAGTATGTCCGCTTTGGCTTCGAATGCTGAGCGGTCGTCGTCGGTCCACCAGTTGCGCTGGATACCATTGGCATCTGACTTGCTGCCTTGGTCGTCGAAGCCATGCCCCATTTCATGTCCAATCACAGCACCTATGGCACCATAGTTAACCGCTGGGTCGGCATTGGGATCAAAGAAAGGCGGTTGCAGGATGGCGGCGGGGAACACAATTTCGTTAAATGAGGAATTGTAATAGGCGTTAACCCGTTGTGGCACCATGCCCCAGCGTTCGCGGTCAGTTTTTTGCAGCTCACGCGCCACGTCCTGATCCTGGAAGAACTGGCGGATATTGTGCACATTACCCACTAAATCTGTGGCATCAATAGCCAAACCGTCAAAGGTTTGCCATACATCTGGATAGCCTATTTTGGGCCTGAAGGCTTTCAGTTTTTCCATGGCATTGACTTTGGTGTCTTCGCCCATCCAATCTAAATTCTGGATCCGCTCGCCCAAAGCTGTGCGCAAGTTCTCGACCAATTCAGCCATTTGCTGCTTGGAGCTTTCAGGGAAGTAACGGTCAACATAAATTTTACCGATGGCAAAGCCCAATGACTCGGTACTGGACATCTGGCTTATAGCGCGTTTCCAGCGAGGGCGGGGTTCTTGCTGGCCGCTAAGGGTTTTGCCATAGAAGTTAAAGCTGGCCATATAAATGTCATCAGACAATAAACCCGCATTACTATTAATGGCGTGGTAGGTCATGTAGTCTTTCCACACGTCTAGCGGCTGCTCATTGATCAATGCAATCATGCCCTTGACCGGGTCAGGCTGGGAGATATTCATGTGCGGCAGTTTAAAACCAGAGCTTTCGAAGAATTTATCCCAGTTGAAGTTGGGATATTCTGCATTTAGGTTCTCGCGCTCAATTTGGTTTAGGGTCAAGTCCCGGTCACGGCGTTTTTCCCGCGGCCAGTGGGCTTCTGCAATCAGGGTTTCAAGGGCAAGGATGGCTTCTGCTTTTTCGGTTGCGTTCTCAACACCGGCGAAACCTAGCATTTCGGCTACGTGTTTTACGTATTCTGCGCGGAAGTTAGCAAAACGTTCACTTTCTTCTAGGTAATATGAACGGTCGGGCATACCCAGGCCACCGGCACCTACGCTAAGCTGATATTGATCCGGATCCAAGCGGTTGAACCACATGCCACCCCAAATCGGTGAGACCGTGTCTTCTAGCCAGGCGCGGCCAAACGCTGCGGTTAATTCATCGAGGTTGGAAATCCCATTGATACCATCAAGGATCCCCTTAATTGGGCTAATGCCTAGCTCATTGATGCGGTCAATATCCATGTAGGATTGGTAAAAATCAGCCACCAGTTTTTCTTCGCCGGTCAGGTTGTCCTTACTGGCGATGTCATCAATGATGGCCTTGACCTGCTCTTCACTGCGGTCTGCGAGTTTGTTAAACGCACCGTAACGGGTTTTGTCGGCAGGTAGCTCATAGTTTTCATACCAGGTGCCGCTTGCGTACATAAAAAAGTCGTCACCCGGTTTTACCGACAGGTCACGGGTGTCTAGCTCTATACCAAAGCTACCTAGCTCGGCTTTACCTGCCGCTACCGTTTCAGCCTGATTGGCTTCTGCTACCGGCGCGTCAGTGCTAGTTTGGGATTCAGTGGCGGGCTTGCTGCAGCCTGCCAGGGTAAAAAGGGCGAGTGCCACCGAGGCGGCCAATGTCGTTTTTTTCATAGTTCCTCAGATGTTTTCTGTCGTATCTTTTTGTTTTTGTCATAATAAAACGGCTAATAATTGCATCCTAGCACGCTAAAGTCACTGTTACTTATCGTACCATGGCAGCCATTCATACCAACTTAGCAATATTTGGCAAAGAAAAGATTAAACAGGCCCTAGTCGCCCTAAGCTGTCAGCAGTAGTTACAGAAAATGCTACATATTCTCGATCCGCATCCTAGGGTACTTGCGGATCTCGCTCAGTTTCGGTTTGGACAAATAGGCAACCGATGCTTGGGGGGATACAGCGGTAACACTGAAGGCATATTCTAGGATACATATGCGAGCCTAATAAAATCCACCTAATCTAAATTTATACTTTCGGCTAAAGGCACAAATACAGTTTCTTTGCTAGGGTTAGTGCAATATCGTGGTATCACCAGTCAAAGTCAGCTGAGGAAGTAATAAATGTTTTTGGACATGGGTTTAAATAAGATGAATGCCGTTATCTTTGGCGTCATCATCCTTTTTGTAGCCATTCTCGCCATTACCAGCATTAGTTCACTATCGAGGGTAGATAGTAGCGTAGAGGGTTATACGGAGTTTTCCCAGGACTACGCGATTGCCGCGGAAATCACTAAATCCATCCTCAGGGTTAGGATGAAGATGAAAGATTTCTTGTTGACCAACTCAGAACAGGACTTGCAGGGCTTTAATGACCGCCTGGAAGAGCTCAATGCGGCGATTGCGATCGCACAAAAAGAAATCAATAAACCCTCCCGCAAGGTGCTGGTGCAACAAGTCACAGAACTAAGGGATCAATACGTTGAAATCTTCGGCCAAGTGGAAAACATTATCCTCACCCGTAACGCCGCCATCGTAGAGCGTTACCAGCCTGACAGTATCCGCATCCGCAAACTGCTGAGCCAAATTATTGAAACCGCCTACAGCGACGGTGATGCCGTATCCGCATCCGCAAACTGCTGAGCCAAATTATTGAAACCGCCTACAGCGACGGTGATGCCGAAGCCGCTTATTTGGGAGACCAGGCTATTCAAGCCCTGTTGCTTGGCCGGATCTATTTCACCCGCTATTTGCGTACGACGAGCCAGTCAGATTTAGACCGGGTCAACCTAGAATTTGGTAACCGTTTTACCGAAGCGAAAGACAAGCTCACCGCAGCCATCCAAAACCCACAAAGGATTGCATGGCTGAATGAGTCTTTTGAGTTGACCAAAAAACTACTGGTTACTGTGGATGATATCGCAGGCTTGGTTGCGCAGCGCAATGAATTGGTGCTCAATAACCTGGATGTGATCGGTCCAAAAATTGCCGACCTCAGCGACCAGATTGTAAAAAGTGTTGACGAAGACCGGGTCGCATTGGGTAACGCTACACGCGAAAGCATTGCCTCTGGCATACAAATCAGCATGGTGGTTGCCCTGCTGGTGGTAGCATTAGCCGTAGGCGCAACCTTCTTGACCGCCAGGCTAGTGGTAAGGCCTATGATTGAGGCATCGCGCATCGCCAACAGCTTGGCAGAAGGCAACCTGAACAACGAAATTAATATCACAAGCAAAGATGAAACCGGCCAATTGCTCACGGCAATGCGATCGATACAGGGGCGGCTCAATAACGTAATTGAGCAGGAAATTGCCCAGCTTGTCTCCAGTGCAAACCAGGGCAATTTAAGCCAGAGGATCTCCCTATCGGACAAACAAGGTGCCTACAAGCACCTATGCGCTGGCATCAATGAATTGGTGGATATTTCTGAAGCCATCGTTTCCGATTCGGCTAGGGTGATGTCGGCACTATCCAATGGTGATTTGAGCCAGACCATAGACCGGGATTACCAAGGCTCCTTTGCTGAATTAAAAGACAACGCCAACGCTACCACCGCCATGTTGAAAATGGTTATTGAAGAAAATGTGCAGGAGCAGGTGGACAATGCCAAGGCGGGTAACCTGTCTGGCCGGCTTGATACTGCCGGTAAATCCGGCTTCTACCTGGCGCTATGTGACGGCTTCAACGAGTTGTCGGAAACCTGCGAGAGTATCCTCAATGAAACCTCCACCACGCTGGCCGCTATGGCCAAAGGCGATATGAGCCAACGCATAAGCGGTGATTACAGTGGTGCCTTCAAGAAACTGCAACAAGACGCCAATGCCACGAGCAGTATGCTGTCCAAGGTGATTGAGCAAGAAATCCAAGGGCTGGTAAATGCGGCCAAGAATGGTGATTTGTCACAACGCGTGGCAACCGAGGGTAAAGCCGGCTTATTCCTGACCCTCAGTGACGGTATCAACCAGCTTGTTGATGTGTCTGAAAACATCATTTCAGATGTCGCCCGTATTATGTCCGCCTTGGCTGCCGGTGAGCTGGATCAAAAAATAGAACGGGATTACCAGGGGATCTTCAATACCTTGAAGCAAGACGCGAACCAAACCTCTGAAAAACTCGCCCATGCCATCGAGCACGAAATCCAAGGTATGATCGACCAAGCCAAATCTGGACATTTAGACGGTCAAATCGACGAACAGGGCAAGACCGGGTTCTACCTACGCCTAGCCACCGGTATAAATGAATTATTGCGTACCAACAACCGTTTGGTGCAAGAAACCGGTTCGGTTTTCGCTGGCCTTGCAGCGGGTAACTTAAATATCAGCATGTCGGGTGACTACCAAGGGGATTTCGCCAAACTGCAAGAAAATGCCCATACCACTATTGAGATGTTGAAGCAGGTGATTGAAGGCGATATCCAGACCATTGTGGATGCCGCCAAAGCGGGTGATCTGACCGAGCGTATTGATTTGGAAGACAAGGCTGGGTTTTTCGCAACACTTAGCTCCAGCATCAATGAGCTAGTGGATGTCAACGAGCGCATCATCAACGATACCAACCAGGTTGCCCAGGGCTTGGCGACGGGGGATCTAACCCAACGTATTAGCAACCAGTACCAAGGTATCTTTGCCTCATTGAAACAAAGCATCAATGAGTCTTCTGAAAATATATCCACAACCATTACTGAAATTTACCAAGCGGCAGATAGTGTCAGCACCGCCAGCCAGGAAATCTCTACTGGAAACGCTGACCTCAGCAACCGCACCGAAGCGCAAGCCACATCGCTGGAAGAAACGACAGCCACCATGAAGGAACTAACAGAACAGGTAACGGCTACCGCGAGGCGTGCCAAAGATTCTGCGAACTTAGCCGACAAAGCCAAGTCCATCGCCCTGGAAGGGGGGGAAACGGTCGACAGTGCGGTCAATGCAATGGAACAGATCAACCAGTCCAGTAGGAAGATTTCAGATATCATTGGGGTTATAGACGAGATTGCCTTCCAGACCAATTTACTCGCGTTGAATGCGGCGGTTGAAGCCGCCAGGGCGGGTGAATCTGGCCGTGGCTTCAGCGTTGTCGCTGGGGAAGTCCGCACTTTGGCACAGCGTTCTGCGCAAGCAGCTAAAGAAATAAAAGGCTTAATCATGGAAAGTGCGCAAAAGGTAACTGATGGCACCACCTTGGTTAACCATGCTGGCGACAAGTTACAGCAGATTGTCGATTCGGTTGGCAAGGTTTATGAAGCTATTGACGTGATACGGACTGATGCTTCTTCCCAACAAAACAGCATTTCCCAGATGTTTGAAGTGATTGACAACTTAAATGTCAACACCCAGCAAAATGCTGCCTTGGTGGAAGAGTCGTCTTCTGCAGCCAAGCTTATGAAAGATCAGGCCGAGCAAATGTTTAACTTGGTTAACGGCTTTAAAACGGCCTAGGCATTGCAGGAGTGGCCATCGCTAGCCGCTCCTGCTGCAATCCGCAAAAGCGCAGCTGAAATAACAGCAGTCGGCTCTAGGCAAGCTGGCTAAAGGTTTGTAGCTATAGGCGCAAGATTGCCTGTTTTCATTTAATTGAATCGGTACTAGGGGTGGGATGCAGGTTGAAATTGGCAGAAGTGGGCTTGGAATTTGTTTATTTTTGTCGTGGAATGGAATGTTTAAATTCAACAAACTTCTGTAGCATCAAGACCTTGCAATGCATATGGCACAGGGTTGAATTTTGCTGACAGGAACGGCATCTCAAGTGCTGCCCCGCAATGTGTGCTACCGACAGCCTATTTAGGTCTGACTTAAACCCTGTTACATATCTCGGTTAAGGATCATTTGTTTGATCCTTTTAGCTTGGTTGTTGCGCAGTGCCCAAATGTAATATTTGTAGTAGTCCTGCCGGAACTCTTTGTAATTCCGCACTTTTTCCGCCACTTCCAAGACATCGTCCAAGGTGAGTTCGGGTTTTGGATTGATGGCCTTGGGCATATGTGCGCAACATTGGCTAAGCCAGCCGTTGTATAGGGCCCGGGTGTAGGCCACATAATTGGCTTCTTTCCACTCGGCTTTACTGCTGTATTTAGCTGCGTCTTCTTTACAATCTTGCAGTGACCAGGCGTTTTTTCCGCTTTTGATTTTATTAAGCTTGTCTGCAATAAACTTCGCGTGTGCTTGCTGTTCTCTTTTTAAGGTCTCCCAAGTGAGCACTAGATCTCTCCAGAATTAAAAAATACGATTAAAACGTACGTTTAATTTGGTGGCCAAGATCATTACATTTGGTCAGGATCACAATTTGTAATCTTTCTGCTAAGTGGTTAATAAATATACAGTTAAAACAAGTTGGCAACGGGTTTTCAGTAGCGCTAGAGGACAGCTCCCAAGCTCCGATTGGCACAGCCGGGACAGCCCTTGCAATGCTGCGGAGTAAAAAAATGCTCAAAATTGGTGATCTTTTTTTCCTGCTCCGTCTATAATGGGTAATATATTCCCCGATTATTACGGGCCTACATTGCTTATGAATACTCAAATTTCTCGTTACTGGGAGTTTCGGAACCAAGCTAGGATGCAATGTAAAGAATGCAACAACATGTGCCAGGGACATTATTCTGGCATCTGTGCTGCGTGCCGGCTGAGCCATTACCGCTTTGGTGTAAATGCCCCACAAGTAAAAGCGGCCAACCATTCTAACCGGCAGTAGTACAGTAGTAATGATCCTAGGCGCACGCTTTTTAGTTCACTAGCGCGTGCCGCCAAATTGGATGCCATTGCGCGTTCGCTGTACGTAGCGTATCCAGTGCAGGTAAATTGGCTTTAACAATGACCTAATAGCGCAAAATCAGTTTGCGGCAATATTGATGCGTTCAATATTTTGGGGCGAGTCCGGGTTTACATGGCCGTCCAAGCGGAAATCAATTGCAACCAACTGGTTCCTCATTTGCCGCTCTGGCTTGCTGTAAACCCAGTGTTCTAGGGCAAGTATGGCGCTGGCATCAAACAAACCATCCAAGTCCGATTCAATGACAGTGACATCACCCACACTGCCATCTGTGTTAATGCTAAAACCTAAGGTAACCGAGCCTTGCAAGCCTTGTTTGATGGCATTTTCTGGATAAACAGGTGATATGCGCATGATTGGGTGCACGCCATTGACGGCTTTGAGGTTTTTGCTGCTACCTATAGCTTGCAAAGCCACGGTACTGCCCAACAGGGCAAGCGCAATAGGAAGTGCCCGCCAAGCACCGCTTTTTCCGTGTCTAATGTTATTTAGCCTATCTTTTAAATTGTGTTTGCCGCCGTAGCTTAGGGACATTAGGTTGAGCTTTGCACTATTGAAAGACTGTTCAAGGAAGGCTTTGGCGTAAATTAGTTTGGTGGATTTGTCTTGGTTTTTTAGCACTTCTGAATCACACGCCAGCTCTTGGCTGTGCCGGAATTGGCGGTATCCCCACCACGCCAAAGGGTTAAACCAAAATAAACACAATAGGCAGACAGCTAAAAAATTCCAATATAGATCACCGCGACGGTAGTGGGTAAGCTCGTGCTGGATCATAAGGTCGCGTGCACGGGCGTCGAGTTGTTCAAAATTCTTTGGCAGCACAATGGCCACTGATCTCAATCCGGTCACCATGGGCGGGTGTACCTGGGTGCTTTGTTTTAACTGCAGTTCGCCCTGGCCAAATGCAGCAGCTGGTTGCGCCCACGGTTTGGCATCGAGCTTCTCAAGGTTGTACCTGTGTAAGCCCCAAACCATAGTTGTGAAAATCGCTGCCCCGGCTAGCCAAAACCAAAACAAGATATCCTTGACCGGGT
Organism: Alteromonadaceae bacterium; assembly: GCA_965279005.1. Classification (GTDB taxonomy): domain Bacteria; phylum Pseudomonadota; class Gammaproteobacteria; order Enterobacterales; family Alteromonadaceae; genus Planctobacterium. The sequence continues at coordinate 34,239 of CBDIHK010000011.1, forward strand.
AAACCGATACCTGGGTTTGCTGCAGGGCTTCGCCAGCACCCACTACGTAGGTGTTAACCTGCAAACTTATGGGTAAATGCTCGGGGGATAACAGTAGCGAGAGCAGTAAATGCAGGGGCACCAATGACCATAGCAAGTATGCTCCACTGGCGCCTACTTTGCTTCCGAAGAGCTTGTGCACTGCAACGATAGTCGCGATCAAAACTGAACTAAAAATGCTTTGTTCAATTAACCAATTAATCACTTTCTTGTTCCCAGTCCGCAATCAATTGTTTTAGTTCTGCGATGTCTTGTTCTGACAGTTGTTCACGCTGCGCAAAGCCCGCTACTAACGGGGAAATCCGGCCATTGAATAACCTAGACACCAGGCTTTGGCTTTCTTTGGCCTGGTAATCCGTCTCTGATACACATGGGCTATACAGGTACTGCCTGCCATTTTTGGTGAATTCCAAGGCGCCTTTTTTGACCAACCTGCCCAGTAGCGTTTTAACCGTTTTGTCGTGCCATTGCCTTTGCTGGTTTAGCCTGGCTACGATTTCATTTGAGGTCACAGGACTGCCTTGCCAGATTGCTTGCATCACTTCGAGTTCAGTTTTACTGATATCCAAGGTGTTACTCCAGTTACCGCGCTTGTTGCCTTACCATCTTTGAATGGAAACTTCTGGCTAAATTTGCGGCAAAGGTTAACACGGTTCAATTACAAATGTAATTCAAAATTGCGCTGGTCGTAGTATTTTTTGGAACCAATATCAAGATGGGGGGTATCGTGGGGCAGGCAAGGAACCTGTTAGAACACCATGCTAAAACAGGCTCCACCATGCTCATTGGTCTCGTACTTTAAATAACCCTGGTGGGTCATCATAATTTGGCGCACCAATGCCAAGCCAACACCGGTACCGCCTTTCTTGGTAGTAAAAAACGGCAGGTAGATTTGGTGCAGGATCTCCTGTGGTACCCCTGTACCTGTGTCAGAAACCTGAATATATGGGCGACCGCTATGGCTAACTGCGGCCACTAGGGAAACGCAGTGCTCAATATCTTCCCGTGCCAAACTTGGGATGGTTGCTTCTTTGGCATTGCGGATGAGGTTGATCAGCATTTGCTCTAACATTTCTGCATCTAGGTTAATCGATAGCGAGTCCGGTTCTACCCGCGCCATTAGTGCGATCCCTTGATTTGCTAAATCCTGGCTAAACAGGGTTTCCATTTCTTCAAAAACAGGTGCAATAGCCACATCGCTGCGGCGCGGCGCAGGTAACTTGCTGAGTTGTTTATAGCTGCTGACAAAGTTGGATAGGTTGTCACAGCGTTTGGCGATGGTGCCAACAGCTTCTTGCAGATCTTCCAGGTCTTCTTGGTTGCTATTGTCCTGGCCATGCATGTCTATCAACTTAATAGAAGTTTGCGCCAAACTGGTGATAGGCGTGATACTGTTCATTATCTCGTGGGTTAGCACCCGCACCAAATCCTGCCAAGCCTGCAATTGGGCCTTGTCCAAAGCATTGCCTATGTCTTGCAGGCTGACTAAAAATTCGGACTGGCCTTGGTGGCTGATTTTGCTGCTGGCAAGTTGGATCTGCAATTCTTGGCCAGACTGGGTAAAGGGCACCAACTGTTTGTGTTTGGTATCCAGGTGGCTGAGCGCTGAAAAGAACTCCTCGCCGTAATGCTTGCTATCTAGTAGCTCATTGATGGCATGCTCAGCGAATAAGTCCCGTGCGCTTTTATTCCACAGATGCACTTTTCCGGACGCCTTTACACTCAACACTGGGGTTGGGACTTGTTCAATCATGGTTTGTAAATGGTGCAGTTTGTCTTCAGTTTCTGAGCGCTTGATTTGTTGTTCTTTTAGTAATTTGGTGAAAGCCGCCTGCAGATCTTCGAACCCCGAGCCTTTTTGTTCATAGTCAAAGCGCTGCCCGACGTCGGCAAATTTCAAGGCGTTAAAAAAGCGGGCAAGTTCCCTGTTGGTTGCGTCGATATAACGGTGCAGAGCCATGATTTGCAAACCCACAACCAGAACCAGGAACACGCTGGTGGCAATGTACCCTGTGGCTTGGATCGAAGCGGCCAACAATACCGAGGTTGCAACCAGGGCGACTGTGCGCAATACCAACCCAATGCAAAAGCTTTTATAGATCATACTTTTCCATCCTCCTATACAGGGCTCCTCGTGTCAGGCCTAGTGCTTTGGCGGCATGGGAGATGTTGTAGTGGTAGTTTTGCAATGCTTGCTGTATCACATTTTTTTCAACTTGTTCTAGGTTGAAGTTAGCTTGTGCCTGGAATGCTGATTCAGCAATGTTTGTGCTATTGGCAGCGGCGGCTGACCCGCTATCAATGCCGAAGTCCAGCGCTTGGTAACTGGCTTGTTCGGCCAGGATTACGGCACGTTCAACCGCGTGCTTCAATGCCCGGACGTTACCGGGCCAGCTAAACCCTAGCATGCTTTTCTCCGCTTCAGGGCTGATGGGCTTCGGTTGTTTTTGGTATTTGCGGCAAAAGTAGCTTAGGTAGTGATTGGCTATGGGCAGGATGTCCTGCTTGCGCGCCCTTAAAGGCGGCAACTGTATTTCCACCGTGTTCAGCCTAAATAGTAGATCTTGCCTAAACTCAGATTCATCCATCAACAGGCTTTTGTTGGCATTGGTGGCCGCGATAATGCGCACATCAATGTCAATGCTCTCGTTGGCGCCTAGTGGCGTCACTTTACGCTGCTCCAATACAGTCAACATTTTAACCTGCAAGTGCAATGGTAAATTGCCAATTTCGTCCAAAAACAAAGTACCGCCATTGGCGGCCTGCAGTTTGCCAACCCTATCCTCCCTGGCATCGGTGAAAGCGCCCTTGCGGTGTCCAAATAGTTCGCTCTCAAACAGGTTCTCAGCTACAGCACCGAGATCGACTGACATAAACACCTGGTCACTGCGGCTACTTTGCCGGTGCAAGGCCCTGGCGACCAACTCTTTGCCAGTGCCATTCTCGCCCAGTATCAGCACATTGGCTTCAGTGGGCGCAGCTTTGGCAATTATCCGGTGAACCTGTTGCATCGCTTCTGAGTCACCCATTATCGGCGTACTGGCCTCGTAATTGCTCGCCTCTACCAAAGCTTGGTTTGTGCGTTTGAGCCGCTGGGTTTCGTGTTTGGACTGGCCAAGCTTTACGGCAGCGGACACCGACGCCACTAACTTTTCATTTTGCCAAGGTTTAGTGATGAAATCGGTGGCGCCTTTTTTCATGGCCTCAACCGCATCATCAACCCCACCGTGGGCGGTGATCATCAAGACTACGGCATTCGGGTCTAGCTGTAAGATGCGATCCAGCCACAAATAACCTTGTTGGCCACTGCTTTCGCCTGGACCAAAGTTCATGTCTAGCAAAATGGCGTGGAACCCGTTATTAGCCATTAGTTTTGGTAACTGTTCGGGGGAGTTGGTGACGGCGACTGATTCAAAATGGCGTTTTAGCAGCAGCTTGCCTGCTACCAAAATATCTTCGTCGTCGTCGACGATGAGTATGTTACCTGGTTGTTTCATTTGATTATTCATTTAGCAATAACTGTCCATAAACGTACAGTTGCTGTCCAAAAATGTACAGGAAAAATGTCCAAAAACGGACATATAAATAAAAAATACATATAAATCATAAAGATATAGGTTGGCCTGGTTCTTGACTGTAAATCAGGTAAAGGTTTTTCTGTGGTTAATATTTTAGGTTCTATATGTCAGTGCAGTCAGTTTCCCGGGATACCCCAGCAACACCAGAGTTGGTGACAGGCTCTGGCGTTTCTGGGGTTGCGATGGATCGCAAAGTCTCCTCTTCTGCGCCTGTTTGGCGCAAAGCAATGCGCTTTATCCCGGCCGCCATGCTGCTGGGTGCTGTTGCATATTGGTTGTCTTCAGGCAATGGCAGTGCGGCCTTGAGTGTTGATTCATCGCGCCTTAGTACTGCCGTTGTGCAACGGGGCATATATGAGGACTACATTCCAATCCGGGGGCGGGTAACACCGGCAAGGACGGTGTTTTTGGATGCCATCGAAGGTGGTAGGGTTGAGAAAATCCATGTTGAAGATGGCATGATGCTGCAAGCAGGTGATCTTATTGTGGAGCTATCCAATTCTGCGTTGCAGTTAGATGTAACCCGCAATGAAGCCATGGTGGCGGAACAGCTTAACAATATTCGCTCCATCCAATTGTCGTTGGAGCAAAACCGGTTACAGCACAAGCGCAACCTAATAGATATTAATTACCAGATCAAAATGCTAACCCGCCAGGCTGAGCAAGAGCAGGGATTGTTGCAGAGTAACTCTGTACCCGTAAAGCAATACCAGGATACCCGTGATACCTTGCAATGGTATCTCGAGCAGCGGGAAGTGACGCTGGAGAGCCAAGCCACCGATGCCAAGATGCAGGAGCAGCAATTGGAGTTTTTGCAAGAAACCGGAAGCCAACTGCAGCAGAATTTAGCTATCTCAAGATCTAATTTGGATAACATGAATGTCAGGGCGCCGGTAGCAGGGAAGCTTTCCGGGTTCGATGTGGAAATTGGACAAAGCATCAACCGCGGTGGCCGCCTAGGCCAGATTGACACGCCCTCTGATTTCAAAGTGACCGCCTTTATTGACGAGTTTTATTTAAACCGCATTGGCGTTGGACAACAAGCGGGCTATGAACAGGGCGCGGATACATTCCAAGTGGAAATCAGCAAGATCTATCCGCAGGTGCGCAACGGCCAATTTGAAGTGGATCTGCGTTTTGTCGATACCCAGCCAAGCAACATACGCAGGGGACAAACCCTGCAACTGAAGTTGACGCTAGGCGATCCAGAACCTGCCTTGCTAATTCCCAACGCCGCTTTTTACCAGAGTACCGGTGGCAACTGGATATTTGTGCTGGATGAGGCGTCAGGCCAGGCTAATCGACAGGACATCAAAATAGGCCGGCGTAACAACCGCTATATAGAAGTGCTGCAAGGGTTGGATGAGGGTGACCAGGTAGTGACCTCCTCATATGCCAATTATCTGCAAGTTGAACAATTGAATTTAAACCAATAAGGAGTCTATACCATGTTGTATCTAAAGAATTTAAGCAAGGTATACAGGACCGACGAAGTAGAAACAACAGCGCTAGACAATGTTGATGTCAGCATAGAAAAAGGCGAATTTGTTGCGGTAATGGGACCATCTGGCTGTGGTAAGTCCACTTTGCTCAATATTATTGGCATGCTCGACAGCCCTTCTAGCGGTGAATACCATTTTTTGAACCAGGAAATCGGCAGCTATGGCGAAGCCCAATTGTCGCGTATCCGCAAAAGCCACATAGGTTTTATTTTTCAGAGTTTTAACCTGATTGATGAGCTAAATGTTGAAGAAAACATAGAACTGGCTTTGCTTTACCACGACATCCCTGCCAAAGCGCGCAAACAAAAAGTAGCGGAAATCATGGACAAAGTAGGCATCGGGCACAGGGCTAAACACATGCCGAGCCAGCTGTCGGGCGGGCAGCAGCAGCGGGTTGCCGTGGCAAGGGCAATTGTGGGTGGACAAGATATGATCCTCGCTGACGAACCTACGGGTAACCTGGATAGCACCCATGGCCAGGAAGTGATGTCCATGCTAAGGCAGCTCAACCGTGAAGGAACCACCATCGTTATGGTCACCCACAGCCCAAGCCACGCTGACTATGCCAGCAGGACAATCAATTTGTTTGACGGCAAAGTCGTCACCGAAGTCGTGCGCGCAGCGTAACCGGAGGCGGCAATGTTTAAGAATTATTGGCAAATCGCATGGCGTAACCTAGCCAAAGACAGGTTATATAGCTCAATCAACATACTCGGTTTAGCCATTGGCTTAGTGAGCTGCCTAATGTTGGCCTTGTTCATCAAGGATGAACTTAGTTTTGACCGGTTTTGGCCAGATGCCGGACGCCTGCACGTGGTGCACACCCACTTCAATTTGCCTGGTGGTGAAGCGATTACCCAGCAGCAAACGCCTGGACCCTTAAAAGAAACCATGCAGCGCTATTTTTCCCAGGAAATCGCCGCGGTTGGCAGGATGAACCGGCAATGGCCAGTCATCCGCGCTGGTGGCGAGATTTTTGAAGAACCTATGTATATGGTGGATCCCGAAGTGGTGGATGTGTTGGGGCTAACGGCAGTGAAAGGCGATTTACAGCAGGCCATCAACGACCAAACTGCGATAGCCCTATCGGAGACTTTGGCTACCAAGTATTACGGATCGACCGATGTGTTGGGCGAGGTGATCACCTTTGAAGTCTGGGGCATGAAAAAAGACCTCCAGGTCAAAGCTGTGTACCAGGATCTTCCTCACAATACCTCTATTGAAGGGCTTAGCGCCATGATCAAGATCCATGAGCCGGATTTTGATCACCAACAGTGGATGTTGCAGCAATGGCAGTCCACCAACAATACACTTGTATTGAAGCTCAACCCAGGTGTCGATATTGCACAGGTAGAGCAAAGGTTAGTTGATATGGTGGCGAACAATGTCGCGCTGCCAGAGTTTATCCAAGAGCAATACACCGAAGCCACTGATTGGATCAGCTTTAGTACCCAGCCCGTAGTGGATATCTACTTGTCGCTGCCAGGCCGCCAAAACACCCTTATTATCTTTAGTGCGATTGCCGCATTGATACTCATAATTGCTTGTATCAATTTCACCAACCTTTCGATTGCCAAGTCCACCCGTCGTGCCAAAGAAGTGGCCTTGCGCAAAGTCATGGGGGCAAGCCGCAGGCAGCTAGTCGTGCAGTTTATCAGTGAAAGTATTTTTATCACGGCAATCGCCTGTCTGCTGGCATTGGTAATGTTGGAGCTAGCCATGCCCGCCTACAATGCATTCTTGGAACGGGAGTTAATGATCCAGTACAGCCAGGACAACATCTTGGCCCTAGTTACGTTAATTCTACTGGTGGGCTTTTTGGGCGGGATCTATCCAGCCTTGGTACTGTCGGGTTTTAGGCCTGCACATGTATTAAAAGCCAACAAATCGGCAGAAACTACTGGCAGTTTGCGCCTGCGTAATTTCCTAGTAGTGGCGCAATTTTCAATTTCCATTATTTTGATTGTCAGCTCCATCGTCATGTATATCCAGCGCCAATACGCCATGAGTATGGAACTGGGCTATGATGCAGAACATATTGTGGTGTTGCATGGGGTTGGCCGCGCTCCCGTTGATGAACGCGGGGAATTGATCAGGGAGCAAATCGCTGCGTTACCGGGCATGTTGTCGGCTAGCTTGATCGAGTTGTTCCCCGCAACTGAGGCTGACTGGAGCGTGCCTGCGGTGCAGGAGGATGGCCAGATAAACCTGTTGCATTACAAAGTGGTGGATAAAAACTTTTTGCCAACTTTTGGCATTGAGATGGTGGCAGGCCGTTATTTTGACGAAGCCATCCACCGGGATAACTTGCCAGACTTCCAAGCCATGATGCAGGATCCCACCCTGCGCCAAGGCAATATTCTCATCAATGAGACGGCGGTAGCGGGATATGGCTTGGGTAATTCGGCGGAAGAAGCACTAGGCCAGGACATTACCCTGCAGTTTGGTGATATGAATGTTACCGCGACTATAGTCGGGGTCGTTGCCGATGCCAACTACCGCACCGTCCGCCAGGAAATCCAACCAGAGGCCTATTTCTTTGGCCACAACACTGGCTTTATGGCAGTGCGTTTTACTGGGGATCCCCGCCAGGCCGAACAGACGTTGCGCCAGTATTGGCAAGATCAAGTGCCCGAACTGCCTTTCGTACGCACTTTTGTAACCGACCTGATAGAGCTGGACTTTAAGGATGAGCAGAAAAAAGCCCAATTGCTTGCTGCCGGTTCTGCATTTGCCATCATGGTTTCTTGTCTAGGGCTATTTGGTTTGGCTAGTTTTGCTGCCGACCGCAGGATTAAGGAAATTGGTGTACGCAAAGTGATGGGGGCGTCGGTATTCGACATTGTAAAATTGCTCACTTGGCAATTTTCCAAACCCGTGTTGTTTGCCTGCATTATTGGTTGTATTGGGGCAACCAGCTTGATGATGCATTGGCTTAGGGATTTCCCTTACCGGATTGAAGATTGGTGGTTACTGGTAAGTTGTGCCTTGGCTAGCGTATTGGCAGTGATGATCGCCTGGCTCACTATCGGAGGCAAAGCAGCGCGCGTGGCACAAGCAAAGCCTATTGAAGCCCTGCGTTATGAATAATGCCGGTTCTGCTGGTACCTAAGCGGAACCGGATTAAATATTCCCGTTGTTTGGGCTGGTGTTATGCCAGCCCTTTTTTATTGGCTTTATCGACGCTAAACGACGATGCTGCTGGCAGGTGAATGGCTGCTGCTCTAATGTATTAATTACAGTTGTAATCAAGCTTTGTTAGGATTACTCTTGTAATCATTAATTGTATTGAGTGAACTCCCTTGAAACCTATTGTATCCATTTTACTGTTAGCACTTTCTTTTAATGCCCATTCCATTGTAATTCGTCATGACGTGCCAGATGAGCAATACCGCGCTCAGCGTGACTTTTTTCCAGCATTAGCGACCTTCTACATTGATGGCGCACACGGTACCCTGATTCAACCGACATGGGTGCTTACCGCAGCCCATGCCACTTTTTGCCTTAAAACCGGCAGCACAATAAATATAGGTGGGCAAAAAACACAGGTGAAATCGCTGTTTGTGCATAAGGGTTACCAGCCAGGAAAAAGCCACGATATCGCCTTGGTAGAGTTGCAAGCTTCTGCTCAGGGAGTAACCCCGGCTGCTACATACCAGGGCGACAATGAAAAAGGTACATCAATCTGGTTTGTTGGTATTGGCGGAACCGGTAACGGAAAGACTGGGCAAACAATTGACAGCTGGGACAACGCTGGAGTGCTCAGGAAAGCACAAAACAAGGTAGCCAACGCAACTGGGGCAATATTAGAATTCATCTTTGAACAGGGCGCTGCCGCATTGCCGCTAGAAGGCGTTTCTGGGGCCGGCGACAGCGGTGGTCCTGCTTTTACCTATGAAAATGGGCAATATACTTTGATCGGGATCAGTTCCCGCTTTTATGGCGGTAAACTTGGTGGTTATGGTATCACTGAGGTCTACACCCGAGTTTCATTCTTCCAGGATTGGATAGCACAAATTATCGAAGGCGATAGTGCGGCTCGAAATAAAGTCGCCAGGGCAAAATTGCACTTATTGCCTGCTGGCTTAACGCCTGACAACCTAGAAATGGTATGTGCTGATATTAGTTTGCGAAAATAAAGGTTTACAACAGCAATGTGGAACCATCAGGCTGCATACCCGACTATTGCAGCCTCGATTTAATGGAAGCTGTATACCGATTCCATTAAGTATTTACTCACTCAGCCCAGTATGACTGATCCAGGCCTTCTTCGCGTTCTGGCAAGCCACGGCTCAGGCGGGGCGCATGCTGAGCTAGTACTTCAAAACTGACCCGGTTGGCGTATTTACTGATTTGGGAAAACGAAGAATAAGTCAGGGCTGATTGGGCATGCTTGCTGGAATGGGCCACATTCATTTTGTGGTATTCATTGGCGCAAATATCGTGCAGCAATGCCGCAAGTGCACCGTCACCGGCGCCATTGGTATTTTTGATCTTGTCTGGACCTCCCATGTAGGGGGCGATGTGGGTGAACACCCGCCGCGGGTTTTCGCATTCTGCCAAGCGCATCGGGCGCGAATATTCGTAGCGGTTAAATTCGGCAATGACACCATCCATAAATTCGCGTTCGGTTTCGCGTAAATGCAGCTTATCTACATGACCTGCCATATATAAACCTTCGGGGCCGGCAGTGCACATGACCATATCTACCCAATTTAGTGCTTTATCGGCTGCAGCCAATGGGTCTTCCAAGCCGGTAATGGCAAACGCCTCTTCCTCATTCATGGTGAGGATGTCCACGTGTTTGTGTACGAATTCTTGCCACCAAGCTGGGTCTTGTTCAATCAGGAATTTGGTGCCCAGGGTTAGGACGACAGGTACCTGGTGGGCATTGGCAACTTCCACTGCCTTGATCGCCGCATCGGTCATGGTTTCGCCCTCTTCGGTGCGCATCAAATAAGCGCTAATGACCAGGGCAGAGGCGTTTTTAATGAGATCTTCGCAAATGAAGTCTGGCGCCAAGTGGTTTATTTTGCCAGGGCTAATGGCAAATGTGCGTTCCCCAGAACTGTCGATGAGGGTAAAGCAGCGCCCAATCGGGCCGTCAACGGGTTGTAAATAGTTGAGATCGACCCGGCTCGACGTGTTGCTTAGGAATTTATAGGAATAACTACCAATCTTGATATTTTCTGACATCACCCCCAACAAAACCGAACGGTCGTCGGCGAGTACTGAATAATTGTGCAGGGTATTGGCGATAGTGCCGCCAGCGAACTCATAGTTGACTAGGTCTTTTTCTTTTAGCTCGTTGTATAGCCGCTCAGTAATGTCATCGCTAATCACCTGGGACATGCCGCGGATCAAACCATAGTCCTGCATAAACTGATCCGAGACTTTGGCTTCAATATCCACCAGGGTCTGGTCAATACCGACGATATAACTGTGCTGCAAGCTGCTGCGCTGTGACTGCACATTGTCAATCAGCTTATTCTGTACAGGAAAATAATGTTTGTGTTTACGGCGACCAGGAAACTTCATCAGGGCGGATTTACTGTAGTTGACGACAAGCGGCGATTATAGCCAAGCTCGGGCAAGCATCACCAGCAAAACTTGCATATTAGCCTTGCCAATACCCAGAAATATGCTGTGATTTTGGCTTGTCAGCTACATATATATGCGTATAATACCGCTCCCGCCTTGATATTGATTCTCCCTTAGCTTCGACTCAAAGCCCAATTTGGGAAGCAATCAAATCATGGAATGTGCGGATGCGCAGGTTGCGCGTTAAAGAATTTAGGGGTGTAGTTCCAACTGGTAGAACAGCGGTCTCCAAAACCGATGGTTGGGGGTTCGAGTCCCTCCACCCCTGCCACTATTTAGTGATGCTGCGAAGTTACGTAGGTATAGAATGAGCGAAAGTGTAGAAAAACCAAGTGGTGCCATTGATACTGCCAAATGGGCAGTTGTACTGGCATTGCTAGTCACCGCGATTGGCGGTAATTATTATTTCGAAGAGTATTCGGTGTTGTACCGTGCGCTTGGTGTTGTTGCTTTGACTATCGCAGCACTATTGCTAGCCGCGACAACAGTTAAAGGCAGCCAGTTTGTTGGTTTTGCCCAAGATTCACGTACCGAGATCCGCAAAGTTGTTTGGCCTACCCGCCAGGAAGCTACCCAAACCACATTGATTGTATTGGCCGCTACAGCCGTAATGGCATTGCTGTTGTGGTTGCTAGACCAGGTAATCGTGTGGGTTGTTGGATTGATTACTGGAATAGGTGGTTAATTATGTCGGACAAACGTTGGTACGTGGTACAAGCATTTTCTGGCTATGAGGCCAGGGTCAAAAAGACCTTAGAAGAGCACATCAAGATGCACGGCATGGAAGACTACTTCGGCGAGGTTTTAGTACCTACTGAAGAGGTTGTGGAAATGCGTGCCGGCCAGAAGCGCAAAAGTGAGCGCAAGTTCTTCCCAGGCTATGTACTAGTCGAAATGGAAATGAACGATGATAGCTGGCACCTGGTTAAAAGTGTGCCACGCGTATTGGGTTTTATCGGAGGTACTACCGACCGCCCTGCGCCAATCACCAAGCGCGAAGCTGACGCTATCTTGAATAGGCTGGAAGAGTCAGTAGACAAGCCAAAACCGAAAACACTATTCGAACCAGGCGAAGTGGTGCGTGTTACCGACGGCCCATTTGCCGACTTCAACGGCGTAGTAGAAGAAGTCGACTACGAAAAAAGCCGCTTGAAGGTATCCGTCCTTATCTTTGGCCGTTCTACCCCAGTAGAACTCGAATTCGGCCAAGTTGAAAAGGGTTAAACCCGTCAAAAAATAGCGAATACATGGAGCTATTTTAGGGTTTAACGCCAGACAAGTGGACGTCTGGCCGGAAGCCCTTACCATGGAAGGTTTAAACCTCTATGGTTGATTGGAAGAAGCCCCTGATTAATTGATGGATGTTTTCACCAAACTTCAGGGACGATTGATAGCAAATTGTCAATGCGAGCACCAATGCTCGCATTTTTTGTTTGTAGATTTTGCTATTTTAGGGTTTAACGCCAGACAAGTGGACGTCTGGCCGACCATTTTGTAGGGAACAAAATGGAACATCCGAAGGATGATCCGCAGGGCGGAGGGCAGGAGCCCGTAGTAAAGCCCTTACCAGGGAAGGGTTAAACCACATTCGGTAAATAATCTATCAAATCAGAATAAGCTAAGGTTTCATGCGCTCCGCGAAAAATGCACATACAGAAAAGCGAGTCAGTGACTCGCTTTTCTGTTTGCAAACTGATAGCGACAAAAACGTCTGGAGCGTTTTTATGTCGTACGTCCCTATACTCCACTTGCTTCGCAAGCCCGCCAAAGCGGTTCTGATTTTCTCCCGGATAATCTTGGTGAACGTCCGCAGGACGGCCCATAGGGCGTAGGACAGGGATAGTCCGGAGTAATACTTGGAGCTAGTTCAGTGCCGAACGCCCAGCCAATGGGTGAAGCGAATTGCTTTAGGTGCAACGCACCGTCTCGATGAACGGAAGGGCACAGGCCAGGCTTGGACAGGGTAAAGCCCTTAACTACATCTAGGTAGTGAATACAGATTTTGTAACGCCTGTGGCTGTCATTAGATTATTCACACTCACAACTGGCAGTAACCACAAAAGCTCACTATATTTTTTAGCTTGGGTAAAGAAAAGTTATTACCGCTGCCAAATACGGACGCACCATTAGTTGTGCGTTGCTAATTGAGAATCAGCCATCTTCCCCATGTCTTTTAGCCGATCGCGTAATATGGAGATTGCAAAATGATGAAGCCACTACTAAAAAATTGGTTACTGAAGCAACTTATTGTTGCAGCTTGGTGGCTAGTGTGTGCGGTAATGCCAATATCGAATGCATACGCAGAAAATGAAAAACGCTGGTACTCGCTTCATATTCAACATAACTTTGCCCCCGTCGTGGAGCAACAGATCCGGGAAAAAATGCTAGAGCAATCCTTGGAGGATTATTTTGGCCAGATGCTTAATGCAAACAGTGGTGCAGTAATATTAATGCCCGATGCAGATCCCATTACTATTCCCCTGACGGAAGACGCGATGTATATCGAGATGGTATTCACTGCCCAGACGAGCCAACTTGTCTTGCGCACGGATGGTGTCAAACGCTTAAGTGGTGAAGGGATCTCAGGCACTGATTTGTATCGATTTTATAAAGAGCGTGAAGAGGCAAGGAAGCGATGGGAAAAAGAACATGCCATTCGCCCAGGTGATCGGGTTAAGATTACTGATGGGCCGTTTACTGGCTACAATGGCACAGTAGAACAAGTAGACAGCGAAAGAAGGCGCTTAAAAGTATCAGTCACTGTCTTTGGACGTGCCACTCCTGTCGAGCTTGAGTTTGACCAGGTTGAGAAAGAGTGAACCTTTTGGGACAAGCAATTTCCTAAAGAAGGCCTATTTGCGTCCCGTTATCTGGAATTTCCAAGATTCTGTAGCTACATAGCAAAAACAAGACCAAATCTGAAAAAAACTTTAAAACAAGCCTTGTCAAGGCGATTCGATTAAAATATAATCTGCGGCCTTTTTACAGGTGGGGAGCCGTTTGAGCAAGCATTCTCTGTGTTTGCGAGGTGTTTAACCCAAAATCAAGAGAGTATATCAATGGCTAAAAAAGTTGTCGGCTTAATTAAGCTGCAAGTGGCTGCGGGTGCCGCAAACCCGAGTCCTCCGGTTGGTCCAGCCTTGGGTCAGCACGGTGTCAACATCATGGAGTTCTGTAAGGCGTTTAACGCACGTACTGAGAGCCTAGAAAAAGGCGCACCAGTACCAGTAGAGATCTCTGTATATGATGACCGTTCTTTCACTTTTGAAACAAAAACGCCTCCTGCGTCTTTCTTGTTGAAGAAAGCGGCCGGCATCAAGAGTGGTTCTGGTCGCCCTAACTCTGAAAAAGTAGGTAAAGTGACCCGCGCCCAGTTGGAAGAAATCGCAAAAACCAAAGAACCTGATTTGACTGCTGCTGATTTGGACGCTGCGGTACGCACTATTGCTGGCTCTGCCCGCAGTATGGGTTTGGTAGTGGAGGACTAAACCATGGCTAAATTGACTAAACGCATGCGTAACATCCGCGAAAAAGTAGATGTAACTAAAGAATATGACATCAACGAAGCCATCGCTTTGTTGAAAGATCTAGCGACTGCTAAGTTCCCTGAGAGCGTAGACGTTGCTGTTAACCTTGGTATTGATGCTCGTAAATCTGACCAAAACGTCCGTGGCGCAACTGTTTTGCCAAACGGCACTGGTAAAGACGTACGCGTAGCTGTATTCACCCAGGGTGCCAACGCTGATGCTGCTAAAGAAGCCGGTGCTGACATCGTAGGTATGGAAGAGCTAGCTGACCAGGTTAAGAAAGGCGAAATGAATTTTGACGTTGTTGTTGCTTCTCCAGATGCAATGCGCGTTGTTGGCCAGTTAGGCCAAATCCTAGGGCCACGCGGCCTTATGCCTAACCCTAAAACTGGCACTGTAACCCCAGACGTTGCAACTGCTGTTAAGAATGCAAAAGCCGGTCAGGTGCGCTACCGCAACGACAAGAACGGTATTATCCACGCTAGCATCGGTAAGATCGCATTTGAGCCAACTAAGATCCAAGAAAACTTGGAAGCCTTGTTGGAAGCCTTGAAGAAAGCTAAGCCTTCTTCTGCAAAAGGTACATACATTCAGAAAGTTAGCTTGAGCACCACTATGGGCGCAGGCGTAACAGTTGATACAGGTTCCTTGGCATCTGCCTAAGTAACCGACAAAGGTACGAGAGTTAATTCGATATCCGAATTAGTACCGAAACAAATTGGGTTGGAGTTGGTTGCTCCGCATAGGAAAAACCAGCTCCCGTCCTAGACCGTAGGTGCGATGCAGTTTATCGCTTAATCAAACAGCCTACGCAGACGGTGGTTCGACTCAGACTCTCTGGGAATAAAGAACACCGTGGAACGGTGGTGTCAAGGTTCGCCTTGGCATTGCCAATCTGTGAACCTGGATGGTGGGCGCAAGCAAACCGTTCAGAATAACCAAGAGGTGATCTCAGTGGCATTAGGCTTAGAAGCAAAAAAAGAGATTGTTGCAGAAGTATCTGATGTAGCGTCTCAGGCTCTATCCGTTGCCGTCGCTGAATACCGCGGAATGGAAGTCGCAGAACTAACTGAGCTACGTGTTAAAGCGCGTGAACAAGGTGTTTACTTAAAAGTAATCCGTAACACTTTGGCCAAGCGTGCCCTAGCTGACAGTAAGTTCTCTGGTATGGATGATGCGTTGAAAGGTCCACTAATTTACGGCTTTTCAATGGATGCGCCTGGTGGCGCAGCCCGTCTTTTCAAAGATTATTGTAAACAGAACGAGACTTTGAAAGTAACCGCATTGTCTATCGGTAGTGGTTTGTTGGGTCCTGAGAAATTGGACGCAGTAGCATCACTTCCAACACGCGACGAAGCGTTGGCGAAATTGCTAGCGACCTTCAAAGCGCCTGTTGGCAAGTTTGTACAGACTATTAACGAAGTACCAAGCAAGTTTGCCCGCGTATTGACGGCTATCAAAGAAAAGAAAGAAGCTGAATAAAAACTTTAGTTTCTTAATTTATTGATTTATTTTAATTTTTAACCCAGGAGTTTAGAGAAATGGCTCTAACTAAAGAAGATATCTTGAACGCGATCGCTGAAATGCCAGTTATGGAATTGGTTGAGTTGATCGAAGCTGCCGAAGAAAAATTCGGTGTTGAAGCGACTGCTGCTGTAGCTGTTGCTGCTGGTCCTGCTGCTGACGCAGCACCTGTTGAAGAGCAAACTGAATTTGACGTAGTTCTTACTTCATTCGGTGGTAACAAAGTTGCTGTTATCAAAGCTGTTCGCGGCGCGACTGGCCTTGGCCTTAAAGAAGCTAAAGAAGTTGTTGAATCAGCTCCTAAAGCTATCAAAGAAGCAGTATCTAAAGAAGAAGCTGAAGCACTTAAAGCTGACCTTGAAGCAGCTGGCGCTGAAGTTGAAATCAAGTAATCTGTATTCGTACAGATTAGCTGCCTGAAAAGGCATAGGCTGGTGTTCTTTTGAACACCAGCCTTTTTGCGCTGTGGGATGGTGCAGGTTCACCGTTTAATGTCTATCCTGTTAAGGCGCTAAAATGGCGATGTCAAAGCAATAGGTTCTCGCACAATTTATTGCTGTGGCATTGACCACATTAGAATGTGAAAACGGTGCTGAAGATTTGCCATTTAGTGGCATTTAGGGTTGAAAATCAGCAGGCTGAGGAATCCATGGTTTACTCTTATAGCGAAAAGAAACGTATCCGCAAGGATTTTGGTAAACGCCCCCAGGTACTTGAAATACCTTATCTCCTTTCAATACAACTTGATTCATTCAGAAAGTTCATCGACATTGACCCAGAAGGTCAATACGGTTTGGAAGCAGCGTTCCGCTCTGTTTTCCCAATCAAAAGTTATTCAGGCAATTCGGAACTGCAATATGTCAGCTACCGTTTGGGCGAGCCTGTATTCGATGTAAAAGAATGTCAAATCCGTGGTGTCACTTATTCTGCGCCATTGCGGGTAAAACTGCGCCTAGTGTTGTTCGATAAAGAAGCAGCGCCAGGCACGGTAAAAGATATCAAAGAACAAGAAGTCTACATGGGTGAAATCCCATTGATGACCGATACCGGTACTTTTGTAATCAATGGTACTGAGCGGGTTATTGTTTCCCAGTTACACCGTTCTCCTGGTGTGTTCTTTGATCACGACAAGGGTAAAACCCACTCATCGGGTAAAGTGTTGTATAACGCTCGGGTTATTCCTTACCGTGGTTCTTGGTTAGACTTTGAGTTTGATCCTAAAGATAACCTATTTGTACGTATCGACCGTCGCCGTAAGCTACCTGCGACTATCATCTTGCGTGCAATGGAAATGGGTACTGAAGAAATCCTAGGCCTGTTCTTCGACAACGATTCTGTCCGTATTGCTGATGGTCAGTTCATGATGTCAATTGAACCTGACCGCCTACGCGGTGAAACTGCCCGTTTTGATATTAAAGACGCTGATGGCAACGTTATCGTCGAATCTGGTCGCCGTATCTCGGCACGCCATACCCGTCAAATGTCAAAATTAGGTTTGGAAGAACTTGTTGTACCACCAGACTTTTTGTTTGGCCGTGTTTACGCAACCACCCATGTTGACGAAACCACTGGCGAAATCATCGTCAATGCCAATGACGAATTAACCGCAGAAAACATGAACGCCTTGGTTGAAGCGGGTGTCACAGAGTTCACGACTTTGTACATCAACGAGCTTGACCACGGCTCTTATATTTCCGATACCTTGCGCATTGATTCTTCAACTAACCGCCTTGAGGCTTTAGTAGAAATTTACCGCATGATGCGTCCTGGTGAGCCGCCGACAAAAGATGCGGCTGAAGCTTTGTTTGACAACCTGTTCTTCACTGATGAGCGCTATGACTTGTCATCTGTTGGCCGTATGAAGTTCAACCGCCGTTTAGGTCGCGATGAACTTGTTGGTAACGGTACCTTGGACAAAGAAGACATCGTCGGTGTGATGAGGCAGCTGATTGCCATCCGTGATGGTAAAGACGATGTTGACGATATCGATCACTTGGGCAACCGCCGTATCCGTAGTGTTGGCGAAATGGCTGAAAACCAATTCCGCGTTGGTTTGGTGCGAGTAGAAAGAGCCGTTAAAGAGCGTTTGAGCCTGGGTGACCTAGATAATGTAATGCCCCAGGATTTGATTAACGCCAAGCCGATTTCCGCTGCGGTGAAAGAATTCTTCGGTTCAAGCCAGTTGTCCCAGTTTATGGATCAGAACAACCCGCTTTCAGAAGTTACCCACAAGCGCCGAATCTCAGCCTTGGGGCCAGGCGGTTTGACCCGTGAACGCGCAGGCTTCGAAGTACGTGACGTACACCCAACCCACTATGGTCGTGTTTGTCCAATCGAAACGCCTGAAGGGCCAAACATCGGTTTGATCAACTCATTGGCGAGCTATGCCCGTACCAATGACTATGGTTTCTTGGAAACACCATACCGCAAGATTGTTGACGGTGAAGTAACTGAAGATATCGCTTACTTGTCGGCAATTGAAGAAGGCCAATACCCAATTGCACAGGCCAGTGCGAAATTGGACGAAAACAACCACCTAGCAGATGACTTGGTGCCTTGCCGGCACAAAGGTGAATTCACCTTGATGCCGAAAGAAGACATCAAGTTCATGGACGTTGCACCACAGCAGATCGTATCGGTTGCTGCCAGCATCATCCCATTCCTTGAGCACGACGATGCCAACCGTGCCTTGATGGGCTCGAACATGCAACGTCAGGCGGTACCTACCTTGCGTGCTGACAAGCCGCTAGTTGGTACTGGCATGGAAAAAACCGTTGCCAAAGACTCGGGTGTGACAGTTAACGCTACCCGTGGTGGCCATGTCGATTACGTCGATGCCTCACGTATCGTGGTTAAGGTTAACGAAAACGAGATGGTTGCCGGTGAAGCCGGTATCGACATCTACAACCTTACCAAGTACACCCGTTCTAACCAGAACACCTGTATCAACCAACGCCCAACAGTAAGTGTTGGCGAGCCGGTACAGGCGGGTGACGTATTGGCAGATGGTCCTTCTACTGACTTAGGTGAACTAGCCCTAGGCCAGAACATGCGTATTGCGTTCATGCCTTGGAATGGTTTCAACTTTGAGGATTCCATCCTTATTTCTGAGCGTGTCGCCCAAGAAGACCGCTTCACCACTATCCACATCCAGGAACTAAGCTGTATCGCCCGTGATACCAAGTTAGGTCCAGAGGAAATCAGTGCCGATATCCCGAATGTGGGCGAGTCTGCATTGAGCAAGTTGGACGAATCTGGTGTTGTTTACATCGGTGCTGAAGTCAAAGGTGGCGATATCCTTGTAGGTAAAGTAACACCTAAAGGCGAAACCCAGCTTACCCCAGAAGAAAAACTACTACGTGCTATCTTCGGTGAAAAAGCCTCTGACGTGAAAGACACCTCGCTGCGTGTGCCAAACTCAGTGCACGGTACCGTAATCGACGTACAAGTCTTCACCCGTGATGGTGTTGAAAAAGACAAGCGTGCGTTGGAAATCGAAGACATGCAGTTACGCCAAGTTAAGAAAGACTTGGGTGACGAGTTCGGCATCCTTGCTGACGGCATTTTTGCCCGTGCCCGCAACCTACTAGTTGCTAATGGCATTGCTGAAGACAAGCTAAACAGCACGCCTCGTGAGAAATGGTTTGACTTACCACTGACAGACGAAGATGCCCAAGCTGAGTTGGATCAAGCTGCTGACCAGTTTGCTGAAATCAAAGACGACTTTGACAAGAAGTTTGAAAACAAACGCCGCAAGATCACCCAAGGTGATGACCTATCTCCTGGTGTCTTGAAGATTGTTAAAGTTTACTTGGCAGTTAAGCGCCACATCCAACCGGGTGACAAGATGGCTGGACGCCATGGTAACAAGGGTGTTATCTCGTCTATCCAACCGGTTGAAGATATGCCTTACGATGAAAACGGCACGCCGGTAGACATCGTATTGAACCCGCTGGGCGTACCATCGCGGATGAACATCGGTCAGATCCTAGAAACCCACTTGGGTATGGCTGCGCGTGGTCTTGGTGAGAAAATTGATCGCATGATCAAAGAACAACAAGAAATGGCCAAATTGCGTGGATTCCTGCAGGATATCTACAACTCTGGTAAAGCCCGCCAGGAAGTTAATATCGACAACTTCAGTGATGACGAAGTCTTGCGCTTAGCTAACAACCTACGTGCTGGTGTACCTATTGCAACACCTGTATTTGATGGCGCGACCGAAGCTGAAATCAAGCAATTACTGAAATTGGCTGACATTCCAGAAAGTGGCCAAATTACCTTGTTCGACGGCCGTACCGGTAACGCATTCGAGCGTCCGGTAACCGTGGGCTACATGTACATGTTGAAACTTAACCACTTGGTTGACGACAAGATGCACTCCCGTTCAACTGGTTCCTACAGCTTGGTTACCCAGCAGCCGCTGGGTGGTAAAGCCCAGTTTGGTGGCCAGCGCTTCGGTGAGATGGAAGTGTGGGCACTTGAAGCTTATGGTGCCGCATATACCTTGCAAGAAATGTTGACCGTTAAGTCGGATGATGTGAACGGCCGTACCAAGATGTATAAAAACATCGTTGACGGCGACCACAGGATGGAACCTGGCATGCCAGAATCCTTCAACGTATTGTTGAAAGAGATCCGTTCTTTGGGTATCAACATTGAACTGGAAGAGCAATAAGCGCGCCTCTGGTTAGCGAAAAAATAGGTTTCAGGCTGGTATAGCCAGCCTGAAAGGTAAGTGACTCCGCTGGGAGAAAATCGTGAAAGATTTACTTAAGTTTCTTAAGCAACAAAATAAAACTGAAGAATTTGATCAGATCCGCATTGGTCTTGCTTCACCAGATATGATCCGTTCATGGTCATACGGCGAAGTGAAGAAGCCGGAAACGATTAACTACCGTACCTTCAAGCCAGAGCGTGACGGCTTGTTCTGTGCCCGTATCTTTGGGCCGGTTAAAGATTACGAATGTTTGTGTGGTAAATACAAGCGTCTTAAGCACCGCGGTGTAATCTGTGAAAAATGTGGTGTTGAAGTTACCTTGACCAAAGTGCGCCGTGAGCGTATGGGTCACATTGAACTGGCCAGCCCAGTTGCCCATATTTGGTTCTTGAAGTCCCTACCAAGCCGTATTGGTTTGATGTTGGACATGACCTTGCGTGATATCGAGCGCGTACTTTACTTCGAATCCTACGTTGTCACTGAACCTGGCATGACCACGCTAGAACGCAGCCAGCTACTTACCGAAGAAGAGTATTTGGATGCTTTGGAAGAGCACGGCGACGAATTCGAAGCGAAAATGGGTGCTGAAGCGGTATTCGATTTGCTACAAGAGCTCAACGTGGATGCCGACGTTGCTGCGATGCGTGAGGAGTTGCCAAGCATCAACTCTGAAACTAAGCGCAAGAAGATCACTAAGCGTTTGAAGCTACTTGAATCATTCCAACAGTCTGGCAACAAGCCAGAGTGGATGATTATGACTGTCTTGCCGGTACTACCGCCTGACTTGCGTCCATTGGTACCTTTGGACGGTGGCCGCTTCGCGACTTCAGATTTGAACGACCTTTACCGTCGTGTCATCAACCGCAACAACCGTTTGAAGCGTCTTCTAGACCTAGCTGCTCCTGACATCATCGTGCGCAACGAAAAACGTATGTTGCAAGAAGCAGTCGACGCCTTGCTAGATAACGGTCGTCGCGGCCGCGCTATCACTGGCTCCAACAAACGTCCTCTTAAATCTTTGGCCGATATGATCAAAGGTAAGCAAGGCCGTTTCCGCCAGAACCTACTTGGTAAGCGTGTTGACTACTCAGGCCGTTCTGTAATCACGGTTGGTCCTACTTTGCGTCTACACCAGTGTGGTTTGCCCAAGAAGATGGCCCTAGAGCTATTCAAACCTTTCATATACGGCAAATTAGAAGGCCGTGGCTTGGCAACGACCATCAAAGCTGCCAAGAAAATGGTTGAGCGCGAAGCACCAGAGGTGTGGGACGTACTTGACGAAGTGATCCGCGAACACCCAGTGTTGCTTAACCGTGCCCCAACCCTGCACAGGCTAGGTATCCAGGCGTTCGAACCTATCCTAATCGAAGGTAAAGCGATCCAGTTGCACCCCTTGGTGTGTGCAGCTTACAACGCTGACTTTGACGGCGACCAAATGGCCGTGCACGTACCTTTGACTATCGAAGCACAGCTTGAATCCCGTGCTTTGATGATGTCTACCAACAACATCCTTTCCCCTGCGAACGGTGAACCTATCATCGTACCGTCACAGGATGTTGTATTGGGTCTGTATTACATGACCAAAGAGCGTGTTAACGCAACGGGTGAAGGCATGGTTTTTGCCAACAGGGCCGAAGCAGAAAAAGCCTACCGCACTGGTATGGCTGATTTGCACGCCCGCGTTAAAGTGCGCTTGACCGAAGTAGAAATCGATATCGACGGCAACAAGCACACCAAAACCGCTATCCACGATACCACTGTTGGCCGCGCTATCTTGTCTAACATCCTTCCCGACGGCATGCCGTTTGAGTTGGTAAACCAAGCCATGGGTAAAAAGCAAATTTCTAAATTGCTTAACGCCTGTTACCGTCGTCTAGGTCTTAAAGACACTGTTATCACCGCTGACCAAGTCATGTATACCGGTTTCCATTACGCGATGCTGGCGGGTGCCTCAATCGGTATCGATGACATGGTTATCCCAGATGAGAAGAAAACCATCATTGAAGACGCTGAAGCCGAAGTTACTGAAATCCAGGAGCAATTCCAGTCTGGTTTGGTTACCGCGGGTGAGCGTTACAACAAGGTTATCGATATTTGGTCTGCTGCCAACGAGCGCGTTGCCAAAGCCATGATGGCAAACCTATCAACCGAAACCGTTATCAACCGTGACGGTGAGGAAGAACAGCAAGATTCATTGAATTCCGTTTACATGATGGCTGACTCGGGTGCCCGGGGTAGCCCCGCCCAGATCCGTCAGTTGGCCGGTATGCGTGGTCTGATGGCGAAGCCAGATGGCTCAATCATCGAAACCCCAATTACCGCTAACTTCCGTGAAGGTTTGAACGTACTCCAGTACTTCATCTCAACCCACGGTGCCCGTAAAGGTTTGGCCGATACGGCATTGAAAACAGCTAACTCGGGATACCTAACCCGCCGTCTAGTTGACGTAGCCCAGGACGTTGTTATCAATAACGATGACTGTGGCACATACGACGGTATCGTGATGAAGCCGTTGATCGAAGGCGGTGACGTTGTTGAGCCTTTGCGCGAGCGTATCCTAGGTCGTGTTTTGGCAGAAGACGTGCACAAGCCTGGTACTGCTGAAGTCTTGCTTGAGCGTAACACCTTATTAGATGAAAAACTGGTTGATTTCATTGAATCACACTCAGTTGACCAGGTGGTAGTACGTTCAACAATTACCTGTGAAAACGATTTTGGTGTTTGTGGTAAGTGTTACGGCCGTGACCTGGCGCGCGGCCACATGGTTGCGCCGGGTGAAGCGGTTGGTGTTATCGCTGCCCAGTCAATCGGTGAGCCTGGAACCCAGCTGACCATGCGTACCTTCCACATCGGTGGTGCGGCCTCTAGGGCGTCAGCTGAAAACAGTGTCCAAATCAAAAACGACGGCCACTTGAAGCTACACAATGCGAAATATGTGCATAATAGCGATGGCAAAGTCGTTATCGTTTCCCGTTCTACCGAACTAACCGTTATCGACGAGTTTGGCCGTGAGAAAGAGCGTTACAAGCTACCTTACGGTGCAGTACTTACGGTACAAGATGGTGCTGAAGTTAAGTCTGGTGAAATCGTGGCTAACTGGGATCCGCACTCACACCCAATCGTGGTTGAGCGGAATGCCAAAATCAGCTTCGCTGACGTTGACGACAGCAACACTGAAATGCAAACCGATGACCTTACCGGCCTATCACGGATTGTGGTTAAAGACCTGGCCTTGGCCAACGCCAAAGAGCCTAAGCTAATCCTGGAAATTGAAGAAGTTGGCTTGCAGGAAATTCGCTTGCCTAGCTTTACCACCATCGAAGTTTCTGACGGTGGCGAAGCCAAGACCGGTGACGTAATCGCACGTATCCCGCAAGAAAGCTCCAAGACCCGCGATATCACGGGTGGTCTACCTAGGGTTGCCGACTTGTTCGAAGCGCGTAAGCCAAAAGAGCCAGCTATCCTTGCCGAGATTTCAGGTACCATCGGTTTTGGTAAAGAAACCAAGGGCAAGAAGCGTTTGACTATTACCCCGGCCGAGGGCGACCACCACGAAGAGATGATTCCAAAATGGCGTCAACTTAACGTATTTGAAGGTGAGAGCATCGAAAAAGGTGAAGTTATCGCAGATGGACCAGAGTCTCCGCACGATATCTTGCGTTTGCGTGGCGTTAGCGCTGTAGCCAACTACATCGTAAACGAGGTTCAGGAAGTTTACCGCCTACAGGGTGTAAAAATTAACGATAAGCACATCGAAGTGGTCATCCGCCAGATGTTGCGTAAGTGTATTATCACCAATCCAGGCGACAGTATGTTCCTAGAAGGTGAGCAGTGTGAAGTGTCATCTGTGAACATCGCGAACCGTGAACTAGAGCGCCAGGGTAAGATCCCAGCAACTTACGAGTTACAGTTGCTAGGTATCACCAAAGCGTCCTTGTCTACTGAGTCATTTATCTCAGCAGCCTCGTTCCAGGAAACAACCCGCGTATTGACCGAAGCGGCAGTACAAGGCAAGACCGACGACCTGCGTGGCTTGAAAGAGAACGTTATTGTTGGCCGCCTAATCCCTGCTGGTACCGGTATGGCCTATCACAAGAAACGCCTAGCGGCCAAAGAAGACATGATGGAAGATATGTCAGTGTCAGCTGAAGAAGCTGAAGCAGCCCTAAGCGAAGCGTTAAACGCTGAAGTGATGGACAGCCCAAGCGAAGACTAAGTCTGAGCAATAGACATTGAAAAGGCGCCGATTGGCGCCTTTTTTGTTTGCCCAGCGAAGCTGGCAAACCCGTCAGGTTGAAAGAAACCTGAATCACCCCGACTGAGGGGAAGATAATCCGAATCGCAAGGGCGTTGCTGGCCAACGGCAGGGTCTGAAGGAAGCGATAGGAAGTTAACGGTACACAACGCAAGTGAACCTGCTTCGGCAGTTCAGGTGGGTAAGCGTGCAAAATAGCGCAATGCCCAATACTCAGTCAGACCTGTGCTGTGTTTGAGGGTGGGATCGTTAACAGGGAACCAGTGCAGTAACTGGGGAAGCCTGGCACGGTATCCAATGATGTTGGTTGGACATATTTGCACAAGAGGAGACTCAAGGCAGGTATGGGTGTGAGGTGGCAGATGATCCCGTAGTAGTGAGCAAATTCCGGCCGGTGAAAGCCAGTAATGGTGTGGAGGATAAAACCGGGATGACCATCAGCAATAAGTCTGATGGGGCTTGCGGTGACCAAAAGCGCGGCAAGTTGCGAAGGGGGGAAGTATTCATTAAAGCGCATTGAAGGCGCGGATTTTTTTTGCAGGGGTTCACAAACGTCCTGACGAGGGCGGGCACCGCAAACCGGTGAGGCAGGAATGTACTCTACTGGGATGACGGGCCGAACGTGGAGTAGTGAATAACCGCTCAGGCAGATTGCCCCAAGGGCTAGCACACCTGAAGTTATCATCAAGAGTCAGCCCTGTGATGGGAAGAGCGTCCCAAGATGCCGCAAGCCAAAGGTAGAAGATGAAGGTTTATTACAGCCTGTACGGACGGATGCTGAGCATGGATGTTCTGTACAGTGCATTCAAACAGGTAAAGAGAAACAAAGGCGCGGCCGGAATAGATGGGCAGAGCCTGGGTGACTATGCATCTGATTTGAAGAGTAACCTGACCCAACTGCTACACGAACTGCAAAGCAAGACCTACCAGCCGCTTCCGGTCAGACGGGTAGAAATCCCCAAAGAAGACGGGGGAGTCAGGCTGTTAGGAATTCCGGCGGTACGTGACCGAATTGTCCAACAAGCCCTCAAAGAAATACTGCAACCCATCTTTGACCCGGACTTTCATCCATCCAGCTATGGGTATAGACCGGGCCGAAGTTGCCACGATGCGATCAGTAAGGCCACGGTATTTATCCGTCAATACAACAGGCAATGGGTCGTAGACATGGATTTATCCCAATGTTTTGACAGGCTGGATCATCAGTTGATTTTGCAGGGAGTCAAACGCCGGGTAACGGATGGCAGTATCCGGAAACTCATTAAGCAGTTTTTGGAAAGTGGGGTAATGACAGGCGATTTCTGGGAAGTGAGCGAAGCAGGTAGTCCGCAAGGAGGGGTGATCAGCCCTCTGCTGGCGAATATCTATCTGGATGGGTTTGATCAGGAAATGAAACGGCGGGGTCACCGTCTGGTGAGATATGCCGATGACATCTTGATCTTCTGTTGCAGCGAAACGGGAGCCCGGAACGCCCTGGATAGTGCGACGAAAGTAATAGAGCAAGGACTCAAGTTGGTCGTAAACAGAGACAAAACGCATCTGGCGCATAGCGAGCGGGGAGTGAAGATTCTGGGAGTTGAAATCGGTAGCCGGTATACCAGGATACAAGACAAGAATCTCAAGCGATTCAAAGAAAAGCTCAAGTCACAGACCCGACGTAACCAGGGGCATAATCTGAATGGAATAATCAGCCGATTAAACCCAGTACTAAGGGGGATGGCCAATTACTTCAGTATCGCCAACTGCCACAGGGAGTTCAAAGCCCTATCAGGATGGATAAGGCGAAGGCTCAGGGCAATCCAACTCAAGCAATGGAAGAAGCCGCGCAAGCTGCATAGGCGGCTGAAACAGCTGGGTTATAAACCGCCTTTTAGGCTCATCAAAATGAACTCATGGCGGAACTCGGCGAGTCCGTTAGCGAGCTTTGCGATGCCGAATCAGTGGTTTGAAGCGCAAGGATTGTTCAATCTGGCAAAAGTCAACACGGGATGGCTTGCTCCATCAGTCTTTTTAAAGGCACAATGATGGAATATGAAGAATACATGAGCCGTATACGAGATCCGTACGTACGGTTCTGTGAGAGGGATGAGGCGAATGCCTCACCCTACTCGATATCCCTGTTTTTAATAGAATCGCTACATTTCTAGCAAGCGATAAGCTAAGGGTGTACGTACCACTGTATCCCTACATTATAGGTTGCGCTACCCAGGAAAGTGCCATTCATCTGATATGATCTCGCTATACGCTCGCCACTTGATGTGAAGTTGTTAATTTCGTGGTTATCGAATAACTGTTTGTCGTTCGCTCCATGGAAAGCGGTTTGGCAGACAACATAACTATTATCTGATGAGATCTTACATAGCCTGGGGTTGAGCATCATTTTATAATCAGGCACATAAATTCTGATAGAAGCTCCCGCTTTAAGTTGGTCAACCAAATCTTGATACTCACCGGTTACCTTGTTCCCTGAAGCATCATTTTCATATACGAGTTCCCAGTCGTGTGCCTGCGTGCTAAATGCCAACAAGAACGTGAGATAAACTAATGCTTTAATCTTCATTACCATTCTCCAATAAGACAAATGAAAAGGTAATATATATAACCAATTAGTGGCGGGCAATATTTTTATCACTCAGAATGAGTGTAAATTTGGGCTGAGCAAGTACTAGTGAAACTGGGCTCGCACAGGTGTAGCTGATTCGAACACAAAAAAAGCGCCATTGGCGCTTATTATCGCTGAATGTATAAGCATAAAACGCTAATTTCCCAACCTGGCTTGCCCCGCCTGTTGGTGTAGCATTTCCCTTAGTTGGCTGGGGATGCACAGCTGGGTGGCGAGTTGGTCTAGGTAGTTTTGCGAAGCCGGTTGGCTCTCGTCAATGGCCAGCAGCGAGGCAGCATAGACCTCAACGCCGGTTTCAGCGTCAGGCACTTTTGCCACAATTTGCTGCATGCCCTGCGGGTTGCGCAGTTCGTCAAATAGCGAAGCTTTTTCTGCCATACCTAAATCCATATTTTCCACTTGCTGGAATATGCGCTGTTGCTCCTGGGCATCAATATGGCCATCGGCGTAGGCGGCGGCAATCATGGCGCGCATCAATAGCATTTGGCCGCAATCGCTGTCTTCGTCTTGTACGATTTCCACAAAGCGGTCTTCATTAGGCATATGCTGGGAATAATCAAACCGGTTGGGGTTCGGACTCGTTACCGGAGCACTCGTTGCGGTTGCCGCTGCCATTGAACTCGCCATAGGATTTGCCGATGCCATTGGCTGGCCTGTTTTGTTTTGGCTGTAGCTTTTATAGGCTTTCCAGGCTAGGCCGCCGACTGCTGCCAGGGCTCCTACTTTTAAGGCTTTTTTGCCTGCCTTTTTCGACTTTTTACCTACCAGCAAGCTGGATACTGTGCCGCCCAGTGCACCGCCGGCCATACCCGATAAAAAACCGCTTTTGCTTAAACCACCGATCATTTTTTCTAGATCTTTCATAGACGTATACCTAACTTTTTACACAGCTAGAAGATAGCACTAAGCATCGCAGGGAAACATCGAATAAATGTCACAGTTCGTTAAAGAAATGTAAAGACCCCCAAAATTGTTGCTATAGCCGCGTATTTCCTGCATCTCTTGCCTGTTTTTGCCATAAAACCCGGCATTTAATTGACAGCTCAAACTTTCATCTATAGAATCTCGCGACCCAAATTGGGGTAATGCCGTATTTCGGCACTAATTTGGTTGGATTTTTGAATCCTTGAAGTCCCCTGGAACCATCATTCCAAAGGGCATTCAGCATTGTATTTTTTAATATTTAGGAGCTAGTGAATGGCAACAGTTAACCAACTGGTGCGCAAGCCTCGTGCAAAAAAGCCTGCTAAAAGCAACGTAGCAGCTTTGCAAGCTTGCCCACAACGTCGTGGTGTATGTACCCGTGTATATACCACCACACCTAAGAAGCCAAACTCCGCACTACGTAAAGTTTGTCGTGTGCGTTTGACGAATGGTTTCGAAGTAAGTTCATACATCGGTGGCGAAGGCCACAACCTACAAGAGCACAGCGTTGTTCTTATCCGTGGTGGTCGTGTTAAAGACCTACCAGGTGTTCGTTACCACACAGTTCGCGGTACATTGGACTGCGCTGGCGTAAACGATCGCAAACAAGCCCGTTCTAAGTACGGAACCAAAAGGCCCAAGTCTTAACGGTTCTCCGTTAGTAAGGCCAAACATTTAGTTTTAACGTTTTGGGTAAAACCTGAAATTCTCGGAGAATTAAGATGCCAAGAAGAAGAGTCGTAGGACAACGTAAAATCCTACCTGATCCTAAGTTCGGATCACAGCTATTAGCTAAATTCATTAATGTTGTCATGCTAGATGGCAAAAAATCCACTGCTGAAAAAATCGTTTACGGTGCGTTGGATATCGCTGCTACTAAGTCTGGTAAAGATCACCTAGACGTATTCGAAGCAGCGCTAGACAACATCCGTCCTACCGTCGAGGTTAAGTCTCGCCGTGTTGGTGGTTCTACGTACCAAGTACCTGTAGAAGTTCGCCCAGTACGTCGTAACGCCCTTGGTATGCGTTGGATGGTTGAAGCGTCTCGTAAGCGTGGTGAAAAATCCATGGCTCAACGCCTTGCTGCGGAAATGATGGACGCAGCTGAAAACAAAGGTTCTGCGGTTAAGAAGCGTGAAGACGTGCACCGTATGGCCGAAGCAAACAAAGCGTTTGCTCACTACCGCTGGTAATCCCCCAGCAACCCATTACTTTTTTAGTAATATTGGAGGGGCTTTCGCCCCTCCCATTTTTATCCGCGTAATTGAGAGGACACTATGGCTCGTACTACTCCCATCGAGCGTTACCGGAACATCGGTATTGTCGCGCACGTAGATGCCGGCAAAACCACGACTACAGAACGGGTTTTGTTTTACACAGGCCTGTCCCACAAGATCGGTGAAGTGCACGATGGTGCCGCAACCATGGACTGGATGGAACAAGAGCAGGAACGTGGTATTACTATCACTTCAGCTGCGACTACCTGTTTCTGGCAGGGCATGCAGCGCCAA
>CBDIHK010000012.1:0-153484 GCA_965279005.1 Alteromonadaceae bacterium
ATGCAAACAGGTAATTTTTCTCCATCGTAACTTAAAGACTGGATATGTTTTTGCAGTTGGCGTTTCAACACTTCGTCAGGATTCGGGTTGCTCCTGATCAGATCCGTGACGCTGCTGAGGCTGAGTTCCATATAGTTTTTGAGTTCAGCACGCTTTAATTGCATCAAACTGTCGCGGGTATTTTCGATTTGCTGGCCCGCCGCTGATTTTAACTCCAGCCAAACGGTAGTCATAAGGGTAACTACCAAAAGACAGACGGGGATCAGGGTCAAAAGGGTTAACTTGTTCTTAAGCTTCGTCATTTCATATCGCCCAAACCACAGCAAAGTTTCGTCCACGCTTTGAATAATACTGGGAGCTAGTAGTCACCGGATGGCAACCGAGTTATTAGTATTGATACCGATTCCATTAATAGTAGAAGACTTTGCCAGATATCATGGGCAGTTAATATGGCACTTAAGATCCATGGAAATATGGATATAAATACGCTTTTCGAAAAATCATGAATGTGTATTTATGAAGAAAACCGTTTGGAAAAACCTAAAAAGGCTGCACAGTGGCAGCCTAAGCGATATGGTCTGTTCAGTTTACCAAAAGTTAGTTTTACATTAATGCAAATGAACTTGCGCTACTTGAAGAAAAAGCCGGTCGCTTGAACTTTTGTGTCCTCATTCTCAAGTATCAATACGCCTAACCGTTCAATATCATCAGAATGGCAGGCCTGCTTCCATAACAGGTGGACAGCATTTCCTCTATGTAGTGCGCACAAGTACTCCCTGTTGTCGCTCAGGGAAGTTAAAAACGGCACCTTATCCCACTGTTCCTCGACATCTTTACGAAGCTCTTCTGTCATATCCTTGCCACGTAAATAACTGGAAAACAACTCCCAGTCTTTGCTGTTTGACGCTTTCACCAGTCCAGCGAAGATGGGCTCACCAAGTTGCAACAGCTCCGCATCAGACATTGCAAATACATCCATCTATCCTTTCTCCCTTGTCGTTTAACGGAATTTACTAATTAGCTTTTGCTATTTCCGTAGCTTCATTAAAACGTACTTTTTGTCCCGGGCGCAAGCGCTCTGCACCACGCACCACTACATTGTCACTGGCATGCAGGTCGCCCATGACTTCTACTCGATCACCGACGCCGATCCCAGTCTCTACCTGCACCTGGTGCGCGTTGTTTTCAGCATCGACCAAATAAACAAAGGTACCTGCCTGGCGCAGTACCAAAGCATCACGCGATACGGTAGTAGCCTGGTGTGAGTCACTGTGGGGCAGTGCAACCCGCACGGCACTGCCGATTGGGAAATCTCCAGGTTTCAATGCGACCCGGATTTCCATCATCCTGGAGGCGCTATTGCCTACTGGCACGATTGTGCGGATGATTTCGCTCTTTTCGTAACTGCGGTTTTTCACCGTAACTTCCAATCCACGCTCAATATATGGCACCGCTGAAAGTGGTGCCTTAATGCTGGCTTCCACATTGGAGGTATCTACAATGCGCAATAGGTCTTTGCCAACGGTAGTGTACTCGCCCGGTGTTTGCAGCCTATCTACTACCATGGCAGTAAATGGCGCCTTCACTTCGGTTTGTTGCAAACGGTATTCGGTTTGGCGCTTTGCAATCTTTGCGCGGCGCACTTCCTGTTTGGCAATTTCCAAATCTGACATTATTTGGTCTAGCTCATCCTTGGAAGAGTTATTCAGTTTCGCCATTTGGCTAATGCGTTTTTGCTTGCGTTCAAGCAAATCAACACTTGACTCCCATTTAGCGATATCAGCTACATTTTGTTCAAACTCTAGCTTTAATAACTCATCATCAAGTTTTGCCAGCACATCACCTTGTTCAACTAAATCGCCAACATCAGCAATCCAGTCGATCCGCCCCGCCACTTCTGACGCAATCCGGGAGTCAGTGCGGCTCATTACCGTACCTGGTACCCAAATGGTTTCAGACACCATTTCAACTTTAACATCGTCAATCTCGACCAAAGCTGGTGGCGGCCCTTTGGGCTCTTCTTGTGCCAAAACAAAGCTGGACAATCCCAATAAAGCTGCTGGAATGGCTAATCTAGCTAACGTATTCATATGGATATTCCCGTAGTATTAAATCTTATCGTTTAGTTTTTGGCTTTTACCTAAATGCAGCGATCCGCCTGCACCAGCAGCGACCTCTTGTTGTCCTGCTTGTCGGGTAAAAGTCAGTTGCAATAATGTTGGTAGCAAGATCAGGGTGAACACTGTGCTGATGGTCATCCCACCTACTATGACCGCGGCCATACCGCGGTAAATCACGCTGCCTGCGCCGGGTATCAGCAACAACGGCAACATGCCAAAAATGGAAGTCAAAGTACTCATGAAAATGGGACGCAGGCGCAGCAATAGTGCTTGGTGCACGGCTTCACGGCGGCTAAGTCCCTCACTTTCTGCTAGGCGGGTTTGGTGCACCAATAAGATTGCGTTATTCACCACTAGGCCAAGTGCTATGATGAAACCAATCATGGTAAGCAGGTCAAGCGGTTGGAAGGTCGCCAAATTCAACAACCGAATGGCGATTACCCCTCCCACTGTTGCCAAAGGAATACTTAACACCACCATTAAACTGTCTTTTGCCGAGCGGAACAGCCCTGCCATCAAAACAAACAGCAAACCCATGGCAAAAGCAAAGTTTTGGCTCATAGTGGCAATGACTTTTTTCAGGCTGTCGGCACTACCGCCATAGTTAATGGCACCATCTGCTGGGAGCATCGCAAGGATTTCAGGCTCTACCTTTTCCTTGACCAAAGCCATCGCTTCTTCCAAAGACATGTCGTCAGGCGGGTTTAGTGACAAGGTCAAGGTACGGCGGCGGTCAATGCGTTGGATTTGGCTGGGACCAACAGTACGTGTTACTTCCACCAGCTCACCCAACTGCACCATTTCACCAGATGGCGTCATGATTGGCATAACCGATAGCTCTTCAGGTGTTTGCCACTGCTGTGAGCGGAAAATAATGTTCATACGTTTGATACCGTCAAAATACTCTCCCACGTACATGCCATCGCCCATGGTACGCACGATATTAGCAAGGCGTGGACGGTCATAACCCACTTCCATCATACGGGTATCATTGGGGATCAAGCTTAACTGCGGCTCAGACTGCTCAAGCGCTGGACGCGGCTGTACGTTGGAATCTGGGAATACTTCCCTAAGCACATCCATGCCATGCAGCGCCGCCCCGGCCAAAGCCTGTTCATTGGTGGACTGCAAGCGGATATCAATACTGCGGCCATTGCCAAAACCACCGAACAAGTTGCCCTGCATGGCGAACGCGCGGGTGTCAGGCAGGTCTTTTAGAATTTCAGAGCGCATTATGTTCTCTAATTCTTTGACCCGGCTTTGATCTAACGCCCTAACACCAATGGTGCCACCATTTGGCCAGGTGATGATGTAATAGTTTTTAAGCGCTGGCTGCTTTTCACCATCCATATAGGGCTGGATCCGCTGTACCACCAAATCAATCACTTCTTTTTCTACGAACTTGCTACTGGCGCCTGCCGGGAAATTAAAAAACGCATCCACCGCATCACGCTTCACTGGAGGCAAATAGTCCAATTTCGGAAACAATAAGTAAGTCGCCAACATAGGCACCGCCATCAAACCCGCTGCGATACCAAAACGGCGTTTGTTGGTTTTGGTCATGGTCATGACAAAGTCTGCGATTTTTTTCCAAACTGATTCTAGGCGATCAGCAGGAATATCTTTGTTCAACCAGCGGCTGGCTGCGACCGGCAAAATCGATACCGCAACAACGAAGGAAATCATGACCGCAATGGCGATAGTCAGGGCAAGGTCGGCGAACAGTTGGCCTTCTACGTCGCGCAAGAAGATCACAGGGATAAAGATCGCTACCGTGGTTGCTGTTGATGCCATCAATGCACCAAATACCTGTTTTGTGGCTTTTTCGGCCGCTTCGATATTACAGTTTATCCCCTTGCGGGTTCGCACTATGTTTTCCAGCACCACTATTGCCGCATCCAGCACCATCCCGACAGCAAAGGCCAAGCCAGCTAATGAGATAACGTTTAGCGAGCGACCTGTGATTTGCAAAACCACAAAGGTGCTAAGTAGACAGATAGGAATAGACAAGGCCACGATAAAGGTCGCGCGGCGTTGGCGCATAAACCACCACAAGATAGCGACAGCCAGCAACACACCTAAAACAAGGTTACTGGTAACGAGGTTAATGGCGCGGTAGATAAATACCGATGCGTCAAATGACTGCACCATCACTAATTTTTGGTCAGCTAATTGTTCCTCATTGATTTCTGCTACCCGTGCTTTTACAGCTTCCAATGTTGCTAACACATTGGCGTTGCTTTCACGGTCAATACGGACAGAAATCGCTGGATTACCGTTTTGCACACTGACGTAGTTCTCGTCACCACCTTGGATGCGGATATCCGCAATGTCGCCCAAGGTAATCGGGCTGCCATCACGCCACTCAAGAATAAGCTGGCGCATCTCCTGTGGTGCGTATTTGCCTTCAAATCGCAATGTGTACTTACGGCGGCCAACATCAACGAAACCACCTGACACATCGTTTGACGAACCCAACAAACGTGAAATATTGGTGATGTCGATTCCTAGCTCTGCTGCTCTGTAGGGGTCAAATACGATTTGGAACTCTTCTTCACTGCCACGGCCACTTTGCATCTGCACCCTTGATACACCTTCGATGCCTTCCAACTGGGGACGTACAACATCGTCAAAATAGTTGATGTAGTCTTTAATCTCTTTTTCATTGCCTGGCAATTTTTGTAAGAAAAAATAAGTTAAAGCAGGTGTGCCGCCACCCCAGCCACCAAGCATAATGTTTGGTGCCAGAGCATCACGCGGGTAACGGCGGAATGCGGTTCATGCGGCTAATAACCTCAATTAAGGTCTTCTGCATGTCGGTATCTAAATCAAATCGCAGGTTAATCCAGGCATTGCCTTGGTTCGCCCATGCTTGTATACCTTGCACCCCAGGCAAGCCTTGCAGGACTTCTTCCTGGGGCTCTAGGATTTCAGACTCTATCTCTTGTGGCGACGCCGCACGCCAAGAAGTTTGGATGCTTATCTGCGGACGTTCAATATCGGGGAACAGCTGTATAGGCAACTTGGTTAGGCTAAATAAACCAAGAAAAGTAATGATGCCCACTACGATGGCGACGCCAGAAGCATTTTTGAGTGCGGCTTTTGTAATATCCATTGTGTGACCTGGAACAGTTAGAAGGAACTGGTTTAATCATAAGTCGTAATGGGGGGTTAAAAAGTTTAAATCCGTTAGCCGCCGATTTATCGCGACAAACAACATTAGGGGTGTTAGTTGTTACACCCTGTGTTATTTGTAACAATTAGTCACACTATTGCTGCATTACACAATTGCACTGTCAAAAAAAGCGTTTTTTCGGTTGTTGACCGCATATCCTGCCTTGCAATAGGGCCTGGCGGTCTAAATACCACCATAACCCAGGCTGAAGTGGCTTAAAAACACACAGATAGCCAAAATCGCTGCAAACCAAGAGACTAGTGCAATAGCGTCGCCTTTTCGCCTTGGAATGGGCATAGTGCGCCACTTGATATGGGTGGACTCCCTACCCTCAACTAGGGCGAGCAGTAAGTAGCTGGCCAAAATGGTGACCATAAAGCCACTCAAATTCCACCAAAACCAAAAGATATTAGTCATCACCAACCACAAAAACAGGTTGCTGAATACACCCAATACCAGGCCGAAGTTGATGTGGATAGCCTTGACCTTTTTATCCATAAAGCCCAAGACAAAACAAGCCAAGACCGGCCCGTAGAAAACTGAACCCACTTTATTTATGGCTTCGATGACTGTTGGCGCAATATCACCAGCAAAGAATGATAATACCAGGGTGACAGTACCCCAAAAAAAGCCAGCGTAGCGCGCAAGCTTCATATAGTCAGAGCCTTGGTCTGATTTATTGCGCCAACGGAAATAATCCTCGACCGAAACCGCCGACAAACTATTGATGGCTGAACTCAACGAAGACATTGCTGCCGCCATAATCGCCACCAGCAACAACCCTATTAAGCCGTTGGGTAGGTAGTTGGCTATAAACACCGGCATCATCCAATCCGGTTTGTCCGCCGGTATTTGCCCATAGAATTCCGGGGTGGCCAAGGCAAAAGCACCAATAACCAGGCCTGCGGCACAGTAGATTAAGGTAATGGGAAAACGCAGCAAACTGGCAGCCAACAACATTTTGCGTTGTTCTTGCAGGTTGCTGGCAGAAAGCGAACGCTGGGCTTCAGACTGGTCGCAGCCGTAATAGCTGGCATACAAAACAAAACCACCAAATAGCATTGGCCAAAAACCAAAACTACTGCCGTCAAAACCCCAATTGTTGAAATCCACTGCTTGCAAGCGGCTGGGTTCAACCAGGCAGCGAACCGATTCTATTCCCCCGATGAGATGGATACCGTAACCCAGGCAAATAAGGGCGCCAAAAACAATTAGTAGCATCTGGATGGCATCACCGTAGACGACGGCTTTCATACCGCCCTGCAATGAGTAAATCACTGTGATAATGCCAATCAGGATAATGCTCGCAAGCAAACTAATCCCCAACGTGCCTTGAAGAATAATAGACACCGCATAAATCATAATACCGGTTGCAAACGAGCGGCTGACTTGAAAGACAAAACTCAACAGCAGCCTGGTTGACTTGCTAAAACGCAGCTCCAGATAGTCATAGACACTGACCACCCCCGTATTGTGGAGCTTTGGCAAGATAGTCCACATCAAAAACAACATGGCCAAAGGCAAGGCCAGCTCGTAGGACAGCCAGATCAAGCCCCCGCCCTCGCGCAAGCCAACAAATGCCGGCGCTGACACAAAGCTTACTGCCGACAGTTGCGTCGCCATTATCGACAGAGTAAGTGGCTTCCAACCGAGCGTGCGACCGCCTAGGAAGTAGTCTTGTTTGCTTTTGTGTTGCCGCAGGAAAAAACCTAAAAGCAGAAGTCCCGCAAGGTACGTTGTTACAATCGCGTAGTCGAGAATGTTCAAAGCGGCGCCAACCTTTTGTTTTGTGTTGGTTTTGTACTAACTAATAGCACAATTTCTGGTCATAAAAAAAGGCGCACTGGGCGCCTTTGTGATAACAATCAAAGCTTAATCATTTGTTTAACCCTATCCCTGTGGCTTCGGCTCACTTTTAATTCTGTGCCATTGTGCAGCACCAAATGGTATTCGCCGCTAATATGGCTTATCAGCTTGTTGACGTAATTGATGTTCACAATGGCTGAGCGATGGGCGCGCACAAACTTCTTTGGATCCAGTTCATCCTCGAGCTCTTTCATGGTGCGGCGCATGATGTGGGTGCCCTCTTGTGCATGGACACACATATAGTCACCGGCAGCATCAATCCACTGGATACTGTCAATAGGCACCCGGGTGACTTCAGAACCATCTTTAATCGCTAATACTGACGGGTAAGGATTGGCGGAAATAGCCTCACCTTCAGCAAGTTTACGCAGGATGTCCTCACAATCATCGCCGGTAAAATCAGCGATCAGGCTGACTAACTTGTCCTTTTGGCTGCCTTCCCTTTGTAGCTGTACAGTTTTCTCTACCTTGTCCAATGCATCCCGCAACCTAGCATCGTCTACCGGCTTCAGTACATAATCCAAGGCGTGGATATCGAACGCTTTGATTGCGTAGCTGTCGAAGGCCGTGACAAAAATGATCAGTGGCAGGGCAACACCATTGTCACGCAATTTATTGATCACCTGGAACCCATTAAGGCCAGGCATTTGGATATCCAAGAACACCAGATCAGGTTTTAACAGTGGTATTTTTTCGACTGCATCATTACCACTGGTACATTCGCCAATGACTTCCACTTGTTCAAACGCACCTAACCTTATGGCCAGTCCTTTTCTCGCTAGGGGTTCGTCATCAACGATGACGGCTTTTATTTTTTTAACCATTGTCACTTATTTCGTAGGGGATCCGAATACTTACTTTTACACCAGACGGGTCGTTATGGGAGACCACAAATGAATAATCATTGCCATACAAGGAATATAGCCGCTCCTGGATATTGGTCAAACCAACACCACCGCTTCCACTGGCGCGATGCAATTGACCGTTGACAATATTGGCACCCGGGCCGTTGTCTGATACTTCCAATAACAAATCGCGCCCAAACACCTTGGCAGCAATGCAAATCTCACCACCGTCCTCCATTTTCGAAATCGCATATTTGATCGCGTTTTCGATGAGTGGTTGCAATATCAAACTCGGCACCAGCGCCCGGTTGGTGTTTTCATCAATATGCCAAGCTACGGTCAGGCGCTCATCAAAGCGGATTTTTTCAATATCCAAATACAGTCCCAAGGCCTGGACTTCCTGCTGAAGTGGCACTTTTTTGATCGGATCCTTATCTAGGGAATAACGCAAGAAGTCGCTCAAGCGGCTCACCATGCCCTCGGCTGTCTTGTTATCCTGTATCAAAATCAAGGTGGAAATAGCATTGAGCGTATTAAACAAAAAGTGGGGATTTAACTGGTAACGCAGCATCTTAATATGTGCTTGG
The DNA here is from genome assembly GCA_965279005.1 of Alteromonadaceae bacterium. GTDB lineage: Bacteria > Pseudomonadota > Gammaproteobacteria > Enterobacterales > Alteromonadaceae > Planctobacterium. The sequence goes on from CBDIHK010000012.1 coordinate 8,594, forward strand.
TGAGCCATGGCACTGGCTTTCAAGGCGTGTTGTTTCTCCTTTTGCAACATCTGGTAATTCTTGATGCCAAAGTACAGGCCACTCCAACACATAAATAGGAAAAACGCTTCTAGGCTATTGGACAGGTACATATACCATTCATCTGGTCGCCAACCATGGCGGTATATCTCCCAAACATGGACATTCCTGAGCACCTGCCACATCATCGCGAAGATGTAGCTGGTTGCTAATATTGTCAGCATCATCTGCCACGGCTTCATGGACCAGGTGTAGCGGTACACATACCTAAGTGGAATACTTAGCAACCAACCGGCAATAGCATTCAGAAAAATAATGAACACCCATATACTGCGCATGTCATGCAGGAATGACCCAATGTAATAGACCAAGGCAAAACCGAACCAACCTCCGGTGTGGAGGGTCCAAAACAGCCTCTCGCGATCTTCAAATAATTTTTGCCACTTGATCAAAGTGCATCACCTATTTCTAAATCTTGTAACAATTATACGCGTTTAGGCTTGCATGGGATTGTCGCTAATCGTAGGACAAACGTCATCCATCGCATATTAACAGGGTAAACAGGGTGATAGCCACCATGCCTACCCGAGGGGGGATGATTCAAAAGTTCAGTATTTAATATTCATGCGCTTGAGCCAGTGCACCCACCACCAGGCGGGACCTACCAGCAAAAATTGCAAATCTTTGAGAAAAGAAGGTTTTTTACCCTCTATATGATGGCCAATAAACTGCAGTATCCACATCACCACAAACAAGACCAGGCTAAATTGCCAGATTATCACCCCGGCATTGTGCAACATTTCAATAGTGATAAAGACAAAAATGGTGAGTAATGTCATAGCTGCACCTATTGGGCCAGAAAGCCGAAAATAGTAATACAGCACTGGGATAGCAATGATGTGGGCGAAGGTAATGTTAAAAAAGCTAACAAATTCCGGTGTAGGGATTGCCCAAATGAGTGCGACGGTTACCCAATAAATTGATGGGACAGCAATTGCGTGGATAAAGATATTGAGTTTATTGGTGTGGCTTTCGCCATACTCGGACAATAGTGATTCTATTTTTCGTTGTTCTACTTGTTGCAACATGGCTTGTTAATCAATTGTTAAGACGCAACAAGCATACTCGTTTTAAGTAAAAGCGGGCAAGTATCTAATGCGATTTCAAGCAACAATCGCCAGACATAGGTACAAACCCTACAAGGTAACCATCAACCTCTGCATTAACTTATCTTTTTCAGCACTAAATTCTTCTAGGCGTATACCATAATAAAAATTAAGCTCGTCAGATTTTACATTTGCAACCGTGCCCGCCAACTCAAATAATTCGCCGGAGGGGTCATTGAGGTGCAAAATGACATTGCTCTGTTCGATTTTGCGGTTGCTTTTCTTTTCTGCGCCTACCCTACAACCGCTGTTGGATATATCCAAAACCATACCAATGGCAAGGCGTTTTTTGGCTACGTCTGACACTATTTGCACAGGCACCCGAATCTGCGCCCGCTTTTCTGCCCTTAAGCCCTGGCTTTGCATACTATCCGGAAAAGAAAGGAATAACAGGTGCACGGGACTGCGCACAATCGCCCTTAACGTCGTTTTAAACGCCAGTATTTCACCGGTATCATCCAATATCACTCGCATGATGACCTGTCGATCATTGTACAGGCCATCACCTAAGCGGCCGTACTTGGTCTCGTCGGGATAACGCACAATAAGCATATTCATGCCATCCACGCCAATATACTCACTGCGCACGCGCCGCACTGAATTGGGCATGGTGATTTGAAGGTCTAGTGGTGTACCTGGGCGCAAGGAACGTATCTTATTGATATCTGCACTGCTCAAGCCTTTCTTTTCTGCAAAAAGCGCCATTTGTAAAAATTTTTACTCCGTTTACTTTATACTAGGGATAATCAGTCCCATGGGGCCTGTTAAGCTTTACCTATTGTTTGCAATAATTGTGGAATCGCTAACAATAGTAAAGTATATCGGCTGACTTATTGATCTAACCACGTATTTTTTTATAAAACATCTAAATGCCTTGTAAGCCTTTATGATGTTCCACAATTGGATAGATAATTTCAGCATTGCGAACAAAAAATTTGGTATCGCTTGGGCATGAATATATACGACTCGCAAAAACACCTAGTTAATAAAATCGCTACCCCTATCCATTACGATGTAAAAGTGGGGTCAATTACCCGTCACCTATTCCATATTGTGCTTGAAGTCGACACTGGTGGCTTAGATTTCATCACCCTCGAAATGCCAAGCTGGATCCCAGGTAGCTATATGGTACGTGATTTCGCTAAACACATTCAGTGGATAGAGGCTGAGGGGGAAAACGAAAAACAGCTGCTACCCGAGAAGATTGATAAGCAAAGCTTCAGGATCGCGTGCCCAGATGCCAAGGTTACCATTCGCTATGCACTTTATGCCTTTGACCTATCCGTCCGCTCCGCATTTCTAGACAAAGAGTTTGGCTTTGCCAACGGCACCAGTTTATTTTTTAAAGTCAAAGAACTAGAAAATGAGCCTGTAGGGGTTACGGTGCAGCCCGTTGAAATACTGCCCAATTGGAAGTTGTTTACTGCCATGCCAGCTACCTCAACGGATAAAATGGGGTTCGGCCGCTTCCAATGTGAAAATTACCTGGACTTGATTGAGCATCCACTGTTGTTTGCAGATGCTGCCCATTTCAGGTTTGAACATAACGATACCGAATTCGAAATGGCGATAGCAGGGGGAGTCGACGCTGACCTAGAACGGATAAAACAAGATTTGCGCAGCATAGTCGCCCACCACTTGAGGTTATTCGGCAAGGATATAAAATTACAGCGCTACTTGTTTATTACCATGCTAACAGAAGGTGGCTTTGGTGGCCTTGAACACACGGAATCGACCGCCTTGATGTTTGACCGGCGCTCGTTGCCAACTAAAGCCCAGTCAGAAGACATGACAGATGGTTACAGGGACTTCCTAAGCCTGTGCAGCCATGAGTTTTTCCACACGTGGCATGTAAAACGGATAAAACCAAAAATCTTTCTAAAACCAGACTTGCAGCAAGAAGTCTACACCGAACAGTTGTGGATTTATGAAGGTTTCACGTCATATTATGACGACTTCAGCTTACTGCGTGCGGGCTTGATTGACAAAAGCTCTTATCTTGAACTTTTGGGTCGCCAACTAACGCGGCTGCACCGCAACCACGGTTCTAGTGTGCAAACCGTTGCAGAGTCCAGCTACTACGCCTGGTCTAAATTTTATAAACAAGACGAAAACGCCAGCAATGCCATTGTCAGTTATTACAACAAAGGCGCAATTATTGCCCTGTGTTTGGATTTAAACATCCGCAGCCAAAGCCGTGGCACCTACAGCTTAGATTCTGTGATGCGCTTTTTGTGGAAACACTACGGGAAAAATACTGACGGCACCCCTGATAATGTGATTGAACACATCTTGCACGATGCCATGAGACTGGACTGCACAGAATTCCTTCAACAAGCAGTACACAGCACAGATCCGCTGCCATATGAAAAACTGCTTTCCGAGTTCGGCATCAAGGTACTTTACCGGCCTGCAGCAAATGTCCAGGACAAAGGCGGCAAGGCAAGCAGCAAAGTACTGTCTAGGGATTTAGGTGCCAGCTATAGTAAACAGGCTGGCGGATTTAAGATCCAGCGAGTACAAGAAAGCCGTGCGGCACAACTCTCGGGTTTAGCCAAAGATGACTTGATAATTGCCATTAACGGCTGGCAGTTGGGACAACTCGATTTTATTGAAGAGCTACAGCGGCTACCATTGAATACGACGGCCAAACTGGACTTATTCAGAAGGGGGCAGCTTATCCAGCTGCACCTCCCTATCATGGCTGCACCGGAAGACACCGTATACCTAGAAATAGAGTCGGAACAACTGAGCACCCCGTGGCTTGAAAGTGGCCAAGAAAGCTAGTGTAGCGATATGCTATTTGTGACCTGGCAAGGCAGCCTATTCAAGCTGCCCCTGTGGCATTGGTCCTACCAATAATTCAGGATCTACCCGTTTTTCATGCCAGTTCATACGCCAATCAAGATGCGGTCCTGTGACCCGCCCAGTGCCGCCAATTTCGGCAATCAATTGGCCTTGCTTGACGCTGTCACCTGCTTTGACATGGGCTTTATGCAAATGCAAAAAGGTAGAAGATACGCCGTGGCCATGATCCACTATTAACGTACCACCGGAGTAATACATATCTGGCACGAATAGTGTCACTAGACCATCTGCTGGTGCATATACCGGTTGGCCAACCGGGCCAGCTACGTCAATGCCAAAATGGGGACGCCGCTTTTCACCATTTAAAATGCGCTGGCTGCCATAAACACCGGTTATTGGACCATGGGCAGGCCAAATAAACGCTTGCATAAAGCTGGTATCGGGATCCCTAAGCGCCCTTGCCTGGCGCACCTGTTTGGCATCTTCGCGGATCCGTGCCAGCACCGATTCCGGTGGCGTTACCATTTTTGGTGGCAACCCTTCGATACTTTGTATCTGGTATTGCCTTGGTTCAAGCTGCAATTGTTTGTTTTGCTTAGATTGGCCTGGCAGCTGCCATGCTAGCTGATACTGGAGTTTATCATCGCGGCCAAAGCCAATGGCAAAATAACCTTGTTCTGAAACGGTTAGCTCGCGTTCATCCAACCAAACTTTAGTGCCTGGTTTTACCTCTCCACGGATCAGGCTACCTTGGGTTAGTTTGCCCTGCAGCATGGGTGCCGCAGCAACCGCAAAACTGCTAATCATTAAAAGCGCTACAACCCATATCTTACGCATACGCAATAGCTCCCTTTCCAACCCCTTCATAAGCAAAAACTTGAACCGACTGTTTAGGTGATAATTGTGCTTGTTCATTAGCGACATATTGTGCCAAGCACTCAACCGTCGAATCTGTTTCAATGAGTTCGCATTCCGATTGCGGCATTACCAGCTCAAACCGCCCTTGTGAGGCTTCATAGGCAAAACAATATTTATGTGCACCATTGATCTCCCTCCTTAACGCTGGGGAAAGTTGTGCGAACTCGACTAAGTCTGATTCTGTGCCAATGTAGATGTCGCGCCACCTTTGCGCCCAATATGATTGCCACTGCAACGAATCCTCGCCATCAACGAGCACTGTGATTTTTGACCGGTGCCCGTGTGCGATCCGCTGGCAATTGCCATCGTGTTTTTTCAAACCATGGGTATAGTGGTAAAATGGCGTTGGGATCACTTCAGTACGCAGTTTAAGTTCTAAATCGTCTACATTGTCAGGTAAGTGTATTGCGATAACATCGCGTAAATACTGAGATACCGATTCCATGGTGATGGTTTCTGCATAGACAAATGCAAAAGCCTCAGCAGGACAACTCAATGCTATCTCACATCCAGGTCTAGCAAAATTGACTATGACATTATCAGTCTCTGGATCATTCCTAGAACTGGTATATTCATTATCTGCGGGAATGACTAGTTTGTGGTCAATATACTGGTCGATGAGGTATTTCAGCTCTTTCTTAACTTTGCCAAAATCCAACACCATGCTTTCTTCATTGAGAGCACCGTGCAGGACCACATCGACAATCCAGCTCTCCCCTACCATTCCCCTTTCTGGGCATAAGTACGAAAAGTCCATCACCGTGAGGTCATTCACAAATAGTTGCATATACCGCCTGTACACCGAAACCGGCAATTAGTGTTTATTGTTAAAGCTGGCAATTATAACCGGGCTAAGTGTTTTTCTAAACCACAACACCTAGCCCTGTGCATTTAATTGCAGAAACCTTGTTCAATCTCGCCACTTTTGCAGCTGATCTTTCAAATTAGGCGGTAGCCCTTTAATCACCAAAGTATCTGTATTGGCATCATATACCACTCGATCCCCCAATAACTTGCGCTCAAAGCTAACCGACACCCCGCCACCTTGGCCGGTAAATTTACTGAGGGTTTTAATGGCGGCCTTGTCGGGTTGAAAACTGTCTTCCAACGGCTGTTCCATGCTCTGGTTAAAGCTGCTGAAATCTTGTTTTTGATCGTGCATTGCAAGGGTCTGTGCCACGTCTTGGACCTTGATTTCATCACCGCTGTCCACTTGCTCTTTGTAATAGTCGATGAGCTTCTCCCTATTAGCCTGTTTTTCCTCGGGTTGCAGCTGCTCACTTTCCAAATATTGTTCTACTGTCTCGACCAATTGTTTGTTTTGCTGTTTGATATCAACTTGTTCTTCGCAACCGAGAAAGTTTAAGAAGAAGTCGGAGATTTTACGTCCGGCCCTGCCCTTGATAAAACTTATGTAGCGATTGGTTTCTGGCTGGGTTTGCAACATGGTCAGGTCAACGCGGGCGGCTAGCTGCATTTTTGCCAAATCCAAGTGGGAGTCGACGCGCAGTTGCAATTGCCCATCAATCGAGACGTGCTCCTTGGTGTCGAGCACTACAACCATAAAATATTCGGTAGCCAAAAATTGGAACTGCACCAGTATTACGAAACCGGTTTCCACGGTACCCAAATCCGTAAGCGCCGTTACTAACCGCTTGCAAACCTGCACACTAAACTCTTGAAAAGGAATGGCACTGGATAAAAACCCTTGCAGTGCATCGGCAAACTCTTGGCTATCATCGGCATTGTCAAAAGCGCCAATACCTTTAACGGGTTTATTGTTGAACGTTTGGTTTAGCTGTTGTACGAACAATTCAACGTCCTGGTTGACATCAAAAATGTCATCCCGAGTGTTAATAGATAAGGTGTTATCAGCTACAGTTAGCTGGTGGACAATAAAATTTTTTACAAGAATGGACATAGCCTTAGATAAACCTTTGACTGTTTCTAATGACGCTGATAATGGAGAAAAATCAACCGTTTGGCGCAAATGAAAAATACTGCTACCATCACAATGTTAAACAACGGGACAGCTTTATGCCGCAACAGTCTAAATATTCCAATGCTGAAATTGAAGCTTTAATGGCACAGATATTCACAACTTTGGAAACAGGGGGTAGTAGTACCGACATGCAATTAATGGTGCTTGGAAATTGCATAACCCAGCTTTTGCAGGAAAAAGTCCCAAGCCACATGCGCAAGGGCGTGGCGGAAAAATTCAGTGAAGTACTGTTAAAAAGTATCAATTAAGGCAACTAAATGATCCTAACAGAAACCCCAAAACGCCGGCTGATTTCCCGCTTGGTGTCATGGGGGCATTGGTTCGCCCTCTACAATATCGGCATTGCCATTGTCATTGCCGGCATCTACCTGTTTGGCACCAAGCTACCCGAATCCCCCCTGGGCATCACCTACTTGTTTACCAACTGGTTTAGCCATATTGGCTTTTTGACCTTTATTGGTTTTGTAATTTTCATCCTGCCACTGTGCTACCTAGTACCCAATAGCAGGTTTATTCGAGCCTATAGTTCCTTCATCGCCGCGATTGGGCTAGCCCTTCTCGCATTTGATGCCTTGCTCTATACCAGCCACGGACTGCACATTAGCATTAATTCTGCAGAATTGGTCAAACAGCAGGCTAACAGCGTTATTGCTGATTTTGGTTGGCAACAATGGGGCTTTTTAGTCGTGCTCTTTGTTATTTGGTTGCTATTCCAGCTTACGTTGGCCAATGCCTTGTGGAAACGGATAGAACGGTTACAAAAGCTTAAAATTGGGGTACCCATCACTTCCGCTTTTGTCGCTTGTTTCGTGTTTAGCCACCTAACCCATATCTGGGCGGATGCAAAACTCTATGATCCAATTTTGCAACAAGACAACCTGTTTCCCATTTCCTACCCCGCCACGGCTAAAACCCTCATGTCTAAATATGGTTTCTTGGATCTCGCCACCTATAGAAACAAAAAGCAATTGCGCTTCAACCATGAGGTATACGGGTTTGATTATCCCAGGGAGCCACTTTATTGCGCCACTAACAACCCAAGCAGTACGATTTTAGTGTTTTCCAAAGCCAAGCCACGTAAACCAGTGCTTCCAAATACTTTAACTCTACCGTTGCACTTAGACCTGTCAGAAAATGATGAAGACGCAGTACTATCGGTCCTATTTGGCTTGCCGAGTATTTTTCATGAACAGGTGGCCGAAAAAATCCCTTTGTTGCTAGACATCCCGGCAAAACTTGGTATGGACGTTAAAATATATAACGACCTGACAAACAATACTGAAAACAAAACAAATACGGTGGATAGCTGGGACGAATTTAAAGACGCCGTTGCCAATAGCAACGGATTGTTTATCGTCTTTACCGAAGATGACAAAAGTGGTGATTTACTTTCCAGCATGTCTGCTAATAGCTATTTTTTTGTAAGCCATATACAAGCGAATACGCAGGTCAATGCCTACAGTAATTTTCCAACGGCACAAAACCTGTTGGTCAGTAGCCACCAAGATATTGCCTCAACTGCCCTAAGTGCGATGGGCTGTGACTTACCGACAGAGCTACATTCGACAGGGCAAAACCTGACTAAGCGCCCGCGTAATTGGGCAGTTTCATCACAATCGGACAAGATCGTTGTGGCCAACCAGCAAGGACTGACAATGGTAGATAAAAGTGGCAATTATCAGATCTATGATTTTGCTGGAAACCAGTTAAATAACGATGGGCTTAACTTACCTTTGTTTGGGCAAGCTATTAAATTGTTGAGTGTTTTTTCACAGGAGCAATAATTAGGCGTTACATTGCACAATTTGATTGGTAACATTATTACAACTTCGATTTCGGATCATGCAGTTTGTTTATACGCACAATATTAACAACTTTTAGTTTGATAATGCTTGTGCTTAGCCTTCCAGTACAGGCTCGGCAAGAGCTTGCTGTGATCTTCCCAGAAGTCCCGTCGCCATTTGACCAAATCTTTATTGAAATACTCCGTGGCATTGAAGACGAACATGGTAGTGGTTTCCTGCAGCGTTCGTTAAAAAAATCAGACCAAGCTGATGATACGGTTAAATGGTTGAACCAAAACGACACAGAAATGCTAATAGCCCTCGGTGGCCGGGGCTACCGGGTCGCCAAACTCATCCACTCCCAAACACCAGTGGCCATTGGAGCATTGCCGATACGGCCTAACGGCATTTCTGGGATTAGCTTGCTGGCGGAACCGAAGGTGTTGTTCACAACGCTAAAAGAATTAGCACCCAATATCAGCAATATCTATGTTGTCTATAGCCCCAGGAGTCGGTGGCTTATCAACATGGCACAAATCCAAGCGAATGAGATGGGGTTGCACCTGAAGAATATCGAAGTAAAAGATATTAAAAGTGCTGTTGAAACCTATTCCAACGTGTGGGACGAAATAAACCCCAAAACCGACGCTGTCTGGCTTCCCCTGGATAATATATCGGCCCATGAGCAGGTAATCTTGCCAAATTTATTGGAACGTTCTTGGGAGGAAAATCTCGTTTTGTTTTCGTCTAAGCCAGAACACGCAAAACGCGGCGCCCTATTCTCCATGTTTGCTGACCATTATGAATTGGGCAAGCAACTTGTGAAAATGGTCACCAAAATGCATCGAAACCAAGCCGAAGAGGGCGTTATCCCGCTTAAGGACATGAAGCTAGCGGTCAACCTGCGCACCGCAGCCCACTTAGGTTTTGATTACAAAAACCAGCTTAGAAGCCAATTCCACCTTACGTTTCCGCAATAGGTAAATGGCGATGAATGAAGTAACCGAAAGCGCCAAGCTGGAAACCAGCAAACACAAAGTAAAAAGTGCATTAAGCGTGCGTAGGCAGCTGTTAACCTACATTGTTGCCGGTGTTTTTGTGTTACTGCTGCTTTTCAGTATTGCAATCAGCTGGTTAGCAGGAAAAGAGACCAGTGCTTTGATTGTCGGAAATGCCCAACAAGTTGCCAGGGCGCTGTCACAACAATCGGTGTTAGCACTGCTAACCGAGAGCGAAGAAAACGCGGAAACAGCCATGGATCAGGTAATGGCATTCCCTGACGTAGCGGGCGCCGGTTTGGTAACAAACAGTGGTAAAATGATTAGTTGGCGGGGCGATGGCCGCGGAGAGCAGTTTTTTAATACTATCGACTGGCCGAATATTAGAAGTTATTTATTGATAAACGAAGATGCTGACTATTGGTTTGTAGCATCAGCAGTCATTCTCACCAACAATTCGAATGAAGAAGAAAGCGATACCGATTTGTTTGAAGCCAGTGAAGAAAAGCTTGGTTTCGCTATCCTCGCTTTTAGCAAAGACAGCCTTACCCAGATAAACCGCGACATCATTCTAACCATCGCATTTACCGGTGGTATTGCGGTTGTAGGACTAATCCTCATTGTTGGCAGCGCCATCCAGCGACTTCTTTCTCCGTTGCAAACCTTGTCTGAAGTTATGGTCTACAACCACGAAACCGGTGAGCACAAAAGGGCCAACGTTAAAGGTTCCAAAGAAGTGGAGCAAATGGCCGAGTCATTCAATGCAATGATGCAGACATTGGACGAACAGGATGACCGTTTGCGCAGCCACAGGGATCAGCTCGAAGCAGAAGTCAAGATACGCACCAGCGAATTAGTCGTCGCCAGGGATGCCGCACTAAGCAGTAGCAGGCATAAGTCGGAGTTTTTGGCGAACATGACGCACGAACTTCGGACACCAATACAATCTATCATAGGCTACGTGGATTTAGCCAAAGAAGAGGCCGAAAACGAGGGTCTGTTTGACATTACGAGTGATTTGGACAAAGCGACTCGAAACGCTGACCGGCTGTTGGGCATGATCAACTGTGTCTTAGACCTTTCCAAAATAGAGGCAGGTCGGATGGAGTTGAGTTTAAAGAGTGTATATTTAGCTGATTTATTGAGCAATGTAGAAGAAGCCACTGCCCCGCTTATTCCGAGAAACCAAAACCAGTTTATTTTAAATAACCAGTGTGAAAATCGACTATTGCGTATCGATAGCGAAAAACTGCTGCAAGTGTTGATAAATTTGGTCAGCAATGCCTGTAAATTTACCCAGGAAGGCACGATCACACTAAAGGTAGTGTGCAAGCCAAATAGCATCTTATTCGAAGTGTCAGACACTGGAATAGGAATACCGGAAGATGAGTTACCGCACATCTTCCAGCAGTTCAAACAAGTTGATGGCAGTGAGTCACGTAAGTTCGGCGGAACTGGCCTGGGACTTGCCATATCCAAACAATTTTGTGACTTGATGAAAGCCGAGCTCAGCGTCACTAGCAAAGTGGGTCAAGGTTCAACTTTTTACGTATCCCTACCGCTGAATTAAATTTTGCATTCCGAAGGGCTAGTTTGGCACGGAAACAAAAATTTTTTTGGAAACAGTGCTCCCGCATATTTTATACCGATTCCATTAAGTATTTGCTGACCCGTGAACAAATTTTGCTGTGGCATGACATACACGACGCATTGGGCACAGGTCATTAACAGGCACGGCTCGTCCGGATAAATTACTTTCAACCCGAAGCCAAGTTGAGCTTGAAAAAAGATAATACTTGTTAAATGGTAATTACCGAATAAACTGTTGATATAAGTTATAAAATTATCTGTAAATCACAGGTGATAAGGAAACTTAACGGCCCTGATTATGAAGAAACTACTGTTGGTTAGTTGTATTTCGCTAGCTCTCGCTGCGCCTGCCCACTCAGCCCTATTATTGCAAGATGATTATGCTGACGATGAATTCAGTGACGAATTTTCAGATGATGAATTTGGCGACTTTTACGGCGGTGAGGCCTTTGTCAGTATCGCAACTGGAACCCGCAAATCCATTAGCAAAGCCCCATCAGTAGCAACCGTTATAACGTCGGAAAGAATCCAAGAGCTAGGCGTCACAAACCTCTACCAACTTATCGAAACAGTAACCGGTATCCATGTTTATCCCTCCAATTTTAACCGCATGAATTCGCAGTTTTCAATTAGGGGCGTGCACACCCGAGAAAACCCACAGGTACTTGTACTCGTCAATAACATCAGGACGACGCACAATTATAAAGGCGCTGCCTGGAACCTGTTCAATGTGGGTACAGAAATCATTGACCGAATTGAAATTATCCGCGGACCAGGCTCTGCCGTTCATGGTGCTGACGCCTTCTCGGGAGTCATTAACATAGTCACCAAAGGTAATGGTGGCGAATTTACTAATGATGTTGGAGTACGTTCAGGCTCGTTTGGTACCAAAAGTGCGTGGTTAAACTATGGTACCAAAATTGGCGACTTTGATTTAAGTATCAATGCCCAATGGAATGACACTGATGGCGACGATAGCCGAATAATAGAACAAGACGCCATGCATGCGTTTGGATTGGCTGCACTGTCTAATGCGCCTAGCGCGCTTGATACTAGAAAAGAAACCAGGGATGTACATATCAACCTGGCGAATGACAAGTGGCGCTTTTCCTACTGGCACCTCTCCAATGAAGGTGGCACTGGTTTTGGCGCTGCGCAGGCACTTTCTGTTGGGGATTTACACAAAGATTCTGCAGATACATTGTCACTGGAATACAAATCGGATATTAGCGACAGCCTAAGTTTTTCAGCTAGCACCTATTATCAATGGCACGACGAAAATACCTACTTTGTGATTTTTCCTGCTGGCTTCGCCACGCCCAGGGCGTTTGATCCGGATACTGGCGCGCCAACTGCATTTACCGTATTTACCGACGGTGTCATTGGCAATCCAATTCTAGACGAAACCAATTCTGGTATCGACTTAGTGTTTAATTACAAACCAAATTCAGAGCATGATTTTCGTTTGGGCATCGGATTCCAGCGAAATGAAGGCGAGGCTTCTGAATTTAAAAATTTTGGTCCGTTGGCACAAGATGGTACTGAAGACTTCATCGGTGACAACTTAACTGATGTGACCGGGACGCCATTTGTATTTGCGCCAAATGAGTCAAGGGATGTTTATTTTGTCTCTGTACAAGATGAATGGCAGTTGGCAAAGGACTGGGAACTCACGCTAGGCCTTCGCTATGACGACTATTCTGACTTTGGCTCCACTGTAAATCCAAGGGCTGCATTAGTTTGGCAAGCAAAACACAATTTAACCGCAAAAGCGCTTTATGGGCGGGCATTTCGGGCGCCCTCTTTTGGTGAGCTTTTTGCCGTTAACAACCCTGTAGTGTTAGGCAACCCAAACTTAGATCCTGAAACGATAAATACGGTGGAACTCGCCTTCGATTATCGACCAAACTTTGACTGGAAATTCTTGTTTAACATATTCGCCTATGAGGCAGATAACCTGATCGTCTATATTCCACAAGGTGATGGCTCCAACCTCGCCAGCAACGCGGGAGCGCAGGATGGAATTGGGGCAGAGTTGGAAATACATTGGACAGTGTCAGAGCAATTAAACCTAAAACTTGGCTACGCATTCCAACAAGCTGAAGATGCAGATTCTGGCGCTGATATACCCGATGCACCGCAAAACTCCCTGGATTTTAGTATGGAGTGGAAAATTTCTGATGATCTGACCTGGCATCTGGACTCTAGCTGGATAACAAATAGGTCACGCCCCGCCGGGGATGCCAGGCCAGATGTAGACAACTTTACCTGGGTAAATAGCAATTTTGTCTATTATGTTAATTCTAATTTAGACCTGGGCCTGTCAATTCGAAACTTACTGGATGAAGACGCCTTCGAGCCATCAGACGCCACAGGAACGATTCCAGGAGACTTGCCGCTGGAAGAGCGCGGCTATTGGGCGACAATGAGGTACTCTTTTTAATGTCATCTGAAGCATCTAAAGTTCGTTCTAGGGGCGATGATTTCGCCCCTAAGCTCGAGACCAAAATAACCCTAGAAAAACCACCTGCACACAATCCTTACCAAACCGAACAGCAATTTATCCATGGCTATGACCATATGGAATTGCTGGAAAAACTCTCTTTCAGCGATACCATTTATTTATTGCTAAGGGGCAACCTGCCCTCGACTGAAGATAAAACATTATTTAATAAGTTGTGCATTGCCTTTATCAATCCAGGTGTTCGCAATGCAGCGGGCCAGGCCGCCATCATAGCGGGAGTAGGCAAAACGGATCCGCTACACATGCTGCCAATTGCCATGGGGGTCTATGGTGGTCGTTTTGAAGGCGCAGGAGAAATTGAAACGATGCTGCGCGAATTCAGGCGATTTAGCCGCAAACCAGCTCAAAATGCAGAGGCAAAAGCACTGTCGGGTGATATTACAGGGATGAGCACTGTCTATGGGGATCCGGATGTTTATGCCGACAAGCTGCTGCAATACTTTGCAGCCCAGGCAGAAACAGGAAAAACCATCAAATGGCTCTACGAGTTACAAAAATTGGTACTGCCAAAAGGCATCGGAGCCACTAAGGCCGCAGTAGCTGCAGGCGTCATGGCCGATTTGGGGTTTCAACCCCGGCAAGGTGGGCCGTTACTACAAATGCTTTCAGCCCCGGGGCTCCTTGCCCACGGTATGGAATACTCGAATAAACCATTGACAGCAATGAAGTTCGAATCTGACGAGGACTATCTAGTGGAGCCAAAAGATGAGTAACTACGCCCCCTGGGACAAATACCATAACAAGATTGTGTCAAGCAAAGGTGGCTGGAAAATAGGGGAAGGCGTTTTTAACAGTGGTTATGACATGATGAATGACCTGGTCGGCCATTACAGCTACATGCAAGTCATCGTGCTAAACGCAACCGGTAAAATGGTTTCAAGGGAATTTGCGGACTGGATAGAAGCAGTACACATGTGCCTGAGCTGGCCTGATCCTCGCATTTGGTGCAACAGGCTTGGCGCCTTGTCTGCGAGCGCAGGTACCAGTTCGATTGCAGCGACCTGCTTTGGGATCTTAAGCTCCGACTCCAGGGCGTTTGGTGTTAAGCCGGTTCTAGAAGGTACAGAGTTTATCCAGTTTGCCCATCAATCGGTAAAAAATGGCTTATCAGTATCAGAATTTGTGCAACAAGAACTTAAGAAGCGCGGTGGTAAGCCAACATTTATGGGATATGCCCGTCCTATCGCCAAGGGCGATGAACGGATCCCTGCGCTAGAAAGGGTAGCGAAAGATCGAGGCTTCAAACCAGGTCCACACTTGCGCTTGGCGTATGAAATTGAACAGCATTTACATGAACAATACGATGAAACCATGAATATTAACGGCTATGCCTGTGCATTCCTTTCTGACGAAGGCATGACACCATTAGATGTGTATAGAATCTTCACAATTGCTGTGAATAGTGGTGTAACAGCGTGCTATGTGGACGCTGCCGATAGAATACCCGGCAGCTTCTCACCATTAAAATGTGAAGACGTTAATTATACGGGTGCAGCTATCAGGACAATTGACTAGTTGCGCTTTGCCCTGCTGTTTATAGCCCAAAAGCCGCTAATAGTGCTTTTTGGGCTTTTTCATTTTCAGCGTTAAGTTCCCGAATTCCTTGAGTTGCCACTTCCCCTACTACAGTTCGTACCGGCCTGTCCCCTGAGTTTAGTGCCAGCAGAGCCAAAACAGCATCGGCAACTTCGGTTGGTGAAGGTACCTCCTCGAGGTTTTGGAATGCCGCCTCCATACCCGCAACCATTTGCGCTGGCGCGTCTTTTAATGGACCGTATTTTGCTAACACTTCCGTTTCTTTCGGCAGCAGCCGCTTGTCGTGTAAATCTGACGGATAGGCGCCAGGTTCAACTAGGCACAAATCGACACCAAGCGCTTTGGTTTCAATATTCCAGCTTTCCATTAGGCCCTCGAGGGCATATTTGGAAGCGTTATACACACCAAGAAATGGGAAGCATAGCCTGCCACCCGCACTTGAAATATTAATGACCACTGCATTATCGGTTTTCGCCAATGTTGGCATCAAAGCTTTTGTTAGCATGAGCGGACCAAACAAGTTCACATCAAAAACCTGCCTCGCTTGTTCAATTGAGAAGCTCTCAACCAACCCCAGCGCACCTAATCCTGCGTTGTTAACTAACCCATATAGATCCCCAACGTGGCTTGCTAACTTTTGTATATCATCAGCTGAAGTCACATCTAATTCGAGGATTTCTATCCTTCCGGCCGCAGCCTCACTCACCTGTTGCAGTGAATGTGCAGCTGACGCATTGCGGCTCGATACATCGCGCATTGTCGCCAATACATGGTAACCAGCGTTACATAGCGCTTCTGCAGTCACCCTTCCCAAGCCGGTCGCACTACCGGTTATCAATACTTTTTTCAATTTAACCTCCAGGTGTAGCAGATTCACTGCCATTCACAGCAATTCCCTTAACCCGATCCGCCATGGGTGGAGCTTCTTCCCTGTCAATCCTCACATCAATCAAACTTGGGGAATTTTTGCTAAACAAGCGTTCATAATCTATGGCTTCGAGTTCTTCGACAGTATTGACGACAATGCCTTCTAACCCCATTGATTGTGCCATCATTGCATAATCAATAGTACCGAGTTCGAAGCCGGTTTGTTCCGCCCCGCCCAAGCGTTGCCCGTGCATAACCATACCTAGCACTGAATCGTTCAGGACAATATACACAACCGGGATTTCAAGTTGATGCGCTACGGTTATTTCTTGTGCACTCATTAAGTAACTACCATCACCAGTGATGCACACGTGCGGGTGTTCCCTATTATTGCCAGCCGCTGAGCCTACTACGGCACCAATGGCCCAAGCCATGGCACCAAGCCCCATCGCTAAATGGAACTTGCCATTGTGCTCAGGACGTTGGTAATACTGTATCGACCAGGCCCAAGCGTTACCGGCATCAACAAACACTCTAGTATCCAGAGGCAGCTCACGGCTCAGGTGGGTAAACAACCTTTGCGGTTTAATTGGGTTGTCGGTACTCAGGCACATTTCCTCGTTTAACAAAGAGGTGGCGCAACCGTTAATATTCAATATTTCAGGCTGCGGTAGACCTTCCCATTCTTTATTCCAGTAGCGCTGCGCCCGGTTGAGCTTTTCATTAATGATGCGGAATATTGTCGGAAGATGGCCGCAGACGTGAAGCCTTGCCATGTGTGAACGGGTAAAATGCTCAACCCGCGAATCCACGTGAATGAGCTTTTCATTCATCAATTCCTGTGCCCAGCCACGTGTGCCTAACTCGCCTAACGCTGCACCAATAGCAATGACCAAATCAAGCTCACCATCTTCGTCGGCAAGCAACTTTTTCGCGCTTTCATGCCCGCCAAAGCCAAATACGCCGCGATAAAGCGGGTGTTTCTCATTCACCCAGCGCTTGCCCATTGGCCCTGTGACAAAGGGAGAGTTAATCATCTCGGCAAACCGCATAATTTCTTCAGACGCGTCTTTGCAGCCATCACCAATAAATAAAGCCACTTTGCTCACGCTTTTGAGTTCGATCACCATTTGATCCATGGCGCCTTGATCGGTAAGAGTATAGCGGCCACGCAAAGTCCGGCCTTCAACGTTGGCCTGTTTATGGGCTACCGTGCGCAAAACATCAGAAGGGATACTGACATGAACCGGCCCAGCTGGCTCATTTCTCGCACTCATAATGGCAGAAACAAGTTTTGTTTCCAATTGCTCATGGTGACTCACCAATGTACTGTATTTGGTACAGTGGTTGAAAATGCTAACGGTATCGATTGCAGCACAAGAAGAGTCCTGCAGAGCTCGCTTGCCGAATTTTGGCAGTGGCGTCTGAGCCGTTATAACTAGCAAAGGGATATTATCTGCATAGGCTGAAGACACGCCCGTGATGAGGTTGGTCGCCCCGGGACCAGTCGTAGCGCAGCACACGCCAATTCGGCCGGTTTCCCGCGCGTAACCATCTGCCATAAATGCCGCACCTGATTCGTGACGGGAAACGACGGACTTAACTCCACCGAAGCGCTCACTCACTGACAACGCATTATACAGAGGTTCAATAGCACCTCCGGGAACACCGAAAACAAATTTAATACCGAGCTGATTGAGATAATCAACGATTAAATCGGCATAAGTGAACACTTCCATGTCCAAACTGGTTTCGTCTTTTGAATCAGCCATAGACATACTACCACCTGTTGTTGTTTACAGAAATCGAGGACACAGCAAAGTGGTGCCATTAATATAAGTTTCAAGGTCATTATTGTAATTGTAAGGCGCGTAATCTACACAAAAAATGAACAGTTTTATAGTCGGTATCAAAAACTAATTAGGCTTTAATGTAAAAAACATGTTAATCAGGTAATAATTAACCCCCGTATCCTGAAGTGTTCTTTGTCGGCAGCCAAAGGGACGGTCGCCCGAACCATCAACTAAGCATACTTGCTTTCTATAACGTCAATACTCAATGGCCTGCTTATGTGGTAACCCTGAAGATAATCTACGCCGAGTTCTTTTAGTTCTATGGCAGTCGCCTCGTCTTCGACAAATTCAGCCACAGTGGTCTTGTCCAATGCACTCGCCACTTCGCAAATCGATTTAACCAGTGCCTTGTCAATTGGATTGTTTACCATGTCCTTGACGAACGAGCCATCTACCTTGACACAGTTGGCAGGCAGCTGCTTCAGGTAACTAAAGGTACTGAATCCGGTACCAAAGTCGTCTATGGAAAACTCGCAGCCTAACTCCATTAGTTTTGCGATCATGTCTTGGGTGGCCCCCAAGTTGGTCAAACTTGCGCTCTCTGTTACTTCAAAAATAATCTGTCCTGGTGCCACGCCAAATTGCTTAAGTTTTTCCTCAACTAAAGGCAACAAACGTTCATCACTAAAGGCTTGTGCCGATAAGTTGATCGCGACTTTACGCAACACTTGGTGCTCACTAATCATACTCATCGCTTTGGAAATTACCTGGTGATCCAATAAGTTAATATCCTCTACCCGCTCCAATGCGGGAATAAATTCGCCAGGCATAATCATTTTGCCGTCTATTTCCAGCCTGACTAAGGCTTCAAAATACTTAACATCCCTGGTGTGGGCATCCACCACCGGTTGGAAATGCAGAATTAATTGATCGTTAATAATGGCTTGTTGCAGTATATGCACCCACTGCACGGATGCCTGGAAGTCTTCTGTATCGCGGTCTTCCTTACCGTATAGGTGGACTAGGTTACGCCCTCTTTTCTTAGCGACATACAGGGCTATATCAGCTTGCTGTAAATAGGTTTCTGGTTTTTGCTCTTCACCGTTAATCTCAGTAACACCGATACTGCAACTGATTTTGTAAATCCTATCATTAAACTGGTAATGACCCTGTTGTAGCAAATCACATATTGATTGCGCCAATTCCTGGGCTTCTTCTTTTAAGGTCCTGGGCAATAGCAAGGCAAACTCATCGCCACCTACACGGCAGAACACATCTGCTTCACGCTTTACACTTGTAATACTGGCCGCCACTTCCTTCAGTATAATATCGCCCTGGTAATGGCCTTGGGTATCATTAATGATTTTGAAATGGTCGAGATCCAAATACAGCAAGTAGTGGACATGGCCATGGCCTTTGGCTGTTTCAGCTAGGCGCTTCAGTTCAGTATCAAAATAATGCCGGTTGTAAAGATTGGTAAGCGTGTCATGGGAAGCCAAATGGTTGAGCTTGAGTTCAGCCTTTTTCCTGTCATCAATATTGTCCAATGTGACGGTAACGCCTGACACTTTTCCCTGCCGGTAAAGATCGTTAAATTGGGTCTCTACCCACATTGCGCTGCCATCACTTTTGGCCAACTGGAATTCCAACTTCTTGTAATGCTGGCTGCCGTCAAAAATCTGCTCTAGGTGGTGCTGTACGTAATTGCGGGTGTTATCGTCATCGCCATGTGCGAAATCTACCAGCGATTTCCCGAGTGTTTCCGCCTTTTTGTATCCAGTCTGTTTGAGCCAAGCTTTGTTAACAAACTTGATGCATCCCTGTTCATCCAGTTCCATAACCACTGTAGAAAGATGGTTCAACAAACGGGTATGTGCTTCGGAAAGGTTTTTATATTGATCTTCCCTCTGCTTAATAGTTATCACTTTGTCTTCAAATTGCGCGTTACTGATCAGGTAATTCTCGCGATGGGCAGCAATTGCCATTACCCTCCGAAGCTCTTCACGCTTGAACGGCTTCGGAATAAAATCCACGGCCCCGGCGATCATTAGTTCTTCTGCTAAATCCGTACCGCCGTGGGCGGTCATAATCACCACAGCTTGTTTTGGATTAATCTCCATTATGCGGCGTAGTACTTCCCCCCCTGTCATTTCCGGGAGCTGGATATCCAAAAGAACGATGTCATATTCACCTTGTTGGTATTTCTCTAGCCCCTTCTTGCCCGTCATTGCGGTATCGACAAGATAACTTTGCTGCAATAGGCGCCTGGATACCTCCAGTATATCTGGATCATCTTCAACAATGAGCACCCGCTGGTTGTATTCAGTGGTTTCACCAGACTGCAATAAGAAATTTACGGTGGCAGGAATTGCCTCTAGCTGGTCTTTACCTATCACTTTATTGATGGCAAAGGCATTTGCGGTGGTTTCAGCGATGTGTTCGCAATATGTATCAGCTATCAATATAAATGGCGTTTCTTTGGTACAGCGGAACAAATTTGCACGTAACATCCGAACTAGGCGCCAAGCATCCATTTCGCCTATATCAGTGTCAGAAACAACAAGCTCATAGGCCTCTTGTTTGAGCAAACGCACGGCTTCAGCACTATCCACAGCGTGGGCTATGCTGAATGCATTGCCGTTGAATAGTGTTTGCAGTTCTGAATATCTTGAATGGTGTTCTGTTATTAGTAGAAGTCGTGTTGCGTCAGCCATTAAAGCCCTACTTATTGTTCGGCGTCTCCGCCCTGCTTACCTGCACTTGGGATTTTCACACAATACTACTTGCAAATTGAGGAAACTAAAATACCCTGCCCCGTGTTTTACTTAAATTCTTACGTGTACCAACGACTTAGCCCAGGAATCAAACGCTGTATTTGGGGTCGGCTGGGTTTTGGAAATTAAGGCACAATGCTGGACGCCCGCTGCCCGCCCAGCTTCCATATCACTTAATTTATCACCAATTATAATGGATTGCCCTAAATCTAACCCGTGTTCCTTTGCCGCCCTAAATAGCATGCCAGGTTTTGGCTTACGGCAGTTACAGTCTACTTTAAACTCACCAAAGCCTTCAGTGGCATGATGCGGGCAGTGGTAGACACCAGTGATCTCCACCCCTTCTTCGTCAAAGCGCTGCAACATCCAATCGGTTAGGGTTTCAAAATCACTCTCGTTGTAATAACCGCGAGCAACCCCAGCTTGGTTGGTTACGACTACCAGCTTGTAGCCTAGCGCCTGAAAGCGTCGGCACGCTGGGAATACGCCTTCAATGAAGACAAAATCTTCTATTTTGTGGGTGTAACCAAAATCCTGGTTAATAACCCCATCCCGATCCAAAAATATAGCTTTATGCGTCATGTAAGCTGACTTGCAATTCCAAGCCCTTTCGACGGTTTGACTTAACCTTGACTATAGCGGCTATAGCCAAGGTTATCTAATGGAATTTGTTACGCATTGAAACGCAACAAAGAGTGGGGACAATTTATACGCGTGTACCGCCATCTAGCTCGATAACACGACCAGTTAAGTAGTCATTTTCAAAGATAAATTTAGCGGTATGTCCCAGCTCTTCAACCTGGGCCAACCGGCGCAATGGTACAGTCGACAGGAAGCGTTCCAACATTTCTGGGCGCATTTGCCTTGCCATGGCAGTGTCAACCAAACCTGGAGCTATACATGCTGCACGTATGCCAAACCTTGCAAGTTCTTTAGCCCAGGTAACGGTCATGGCTGCTACTGCAGCTTTCGACGCTGAATAATTGGATTGTCCCATATTGCCGGCGCGAGAAACCGAAGAAAGGTTTATGATGACGCCTTTACTCCCGGTTTCAACCATGCACCGTGCAGCTTCCCTGGCACAGAGGAAAGTTCCCGTCACATTGACATCCAACACTGAATCGAATTGCTGCTGTGACATCTTATCGACAACCTTGCCTTCTTTTACTTTCAGCAACATGCCATCGCGCATAATACCTGCGCTATTAATTAAGCCATTAATTTGGCCAAAATCGGCAATAATTTTGTCGAATGTCGCTTCCACCTGCGACTCGTCAGTAACGTTTACTTGGTAACCTTTGGCTGTTACACCGTTTGCCCCAACCTCTTCGGCTGCCTTGGCAACAGCTTCTTGCTGCATATCGAGCAGCGCAATATTCGCCCCCGCTTTGGCGAGTACCTCAGCCATAGCCCTGCCCAGGCCTTGGGCTGCACCGGTAATTGCAATAACTTTGTTCTTGAGTTCCATATTATGGCTCCTACTAATTCAAATTACTCGCGGCAAGCAATTGGAAAATACTAGAGAAATCTTGCTTGCCATTGCCTTGGGCACTGTGGATTGAGTATAGATTTTGCGCCAGCGCCCCCATCGGTGTCATTGATTGGCTGTGGTTTGCGGCTTCCATAGCAAGACCTAAATCTTTTTTCATAAGATCAACCATGAAACCACCTTGGTAATCTTTAGAAGATGGTACGTTAGGCATTACCCCTGGACATGGGTTGTAAAGTTCTAGTGTCCAGTTGCGGCCAGAACTCTGTAGCATAATTTCTGAAAGTTTGGCGGGATCAAGTCCATTGTTAATGCCCATCTGCAATGCTTCAGAAGTACCCGTCATTAATATAGCCAGCAGCATGTTATTGCATATTTTCGCTACTTGTCCGGCGCCAACATCGCCAGCGTGGAAGATGTTCTTCCCCATAGCCTGCAAAACTGGCTCAACTTCCGAATAGTTGTCTTCGCTGCCACCCACGATAAAGGTCAAGGTACCTGCAACCGCCCCAGCAACACCACCCGAAACCGGCGCATCAAGGAAGCCGAACCCAGCGGCTGTTAGCTGGTTGCCAACTTTCCTGGCAGTCGCGGCGTCAATGGTGCTGGAATCAACCACCAAAGTGCCTTCAGACAGGTGGTTGACCAATCCATCATCACCGACGTATAGGGCTTCCACATGTTTGCCAGCAGGCAACATCGTTATCACCAGCTCTGCCCCACTAACTGCATCAATTGCGGTTTCAGCAGCCTTTGCGCCTTTGTCCTGCAATGCCTTGACACTAGCGGGCACCAAATCAAACACACATACTTCGTGGCCAGCTTTGATTAAGTTTTCAGCCATAGGGCCGCCCATGTTACCAAGGCCAATAAAAGCGATTTTTTTCATACTAGCACTCCTTCAAATGGGCTAATGGGTGGGTTTGTCCGTCCCAGGTAGATTGGAAAAAACGGTCAATTAACATCTTGGGTACTTGGGAGACTTCCTGGTACTGCCAGTGTGGCGCGCCGTCCTTGTCAATCAACAATGCCCTGACACCTTCCTGGAATTCTCCAGCTGCGGCACAGCGGCAAGCCATTACAAGCTCCATCTTGAAACAATCAAGTAAACTGAGGCCTTTAGCCCTACGCAACTGTTCGAATACCAAGTGCATAGTAATAGGTGACCCTGCACGCAGCGTTTTACCGGCACGAGACAACCACTTGTCTTCACTATTTGAAAACTCAATAAGTTTGCCAACGATGGCAGTTAGATCATCACCTTCTAACGCCGCAAGGATGGCTTCACGATGGGGCTCTAAGTGGGAAACAGGTAAGTCAACGGAAGTAGATTCCATG
This sequence comes from Alteromonadaceae bacterium, assembly GCA_965279005.1. GTDB lineage: Bacteria > Pseudomonadota > Gammaproteobacteria > Enterobacterales > Alteromonadaceae > Planctobacterium. Next base: position 32,199 of record CBDIHK010000012.1, read on the forward strand.
CCAGCAAGAACAGAGGATATTGCAGATCCAGTATCGGTGCTTTGGCTCAATTCAACAAGCAAAGCGTCGATGAAACCCTGTTCACTTTGAGCAGCAACCAAGTGCGTAGCCATACCCAAGTTTTTAGCATCGGTTCCGTTTACTTGTACGCCAGTCAATCCCAAAAACAGCCCTAAGTTGTCGGGAACTTGGTTTAAAAAATAACTGCCACCTACATCCGGGAACAAGCCAATGCTAATTTCGGGCATAGCCAAGCGGGTGGTTTCGGTAACAACCCGGTATTGGGCACCGGCGAACAAACCAATACCACCGCCCATGATAAAGCCCTTGCCCCAGCACACGATGGGTTTGCTGTATGTGTGGATCAGGTAATCCAGCTCGTACTCGCGACTAAAAAACTGTTGTACAGACTCTGGTGTTTGGCCAGGAAACGTTTGCATGGCATTGTGCAATGACACGACATCACCGCCAGCGCAAAAGGCCTTTTCGCCCTCACCAGTTAGTACAATGGCTATGACCTTTGCGTCATCGCGCCATTGGTTCAAGGCTCCAATTAGGATTTCCACCATTTCCAGGTTTAGCGCATTAAGTGATTTGGGCAAGTTTAACCGGGCTTCTGCGATCACCCTGCCATCCTGCAATGCGTGCCGGATCAGGTTTATTGGTTGGTTGTCTGAAGCAGCCATAATTACAGCAACTCCCCGGCGCCTTCAGCCAATACCCGGCGTCCAATGATCAAACGCATAATTTCATTGGTACCTTCCAGGATTTGGTGCACCCTGACATCACGGACATGGCGTTCAAGAGGGTATTCTTGGATATAACCATAGCCGCCGTGGATTTGCAGGGCTTCATCACAAACTTTAAAACCGATATCAGTGGCAAAACGCTTTGCCATGGCACAATAGGCGGTCTTTTCAGGATCATCGCTGTCCAGTTTAAACGCGGCCAAACGCACCATTTGGCGGGCAGCCACAAGTTCGGTAGTCATATCGGCGATTTTAAACTGCAACGCTTGGAATGCCGCCAACGGCTTGCCAAACTGCTGGCGTTCATGCATATAGTTTTTAGCAGTATTTAACGCTTGTTGCGCCGTGCCAATTGAACATACAGCAATATTGATACGGCCACCGTCCAATCCCTTCATGGCGAAGGTAAAGCCCTCACCTTCCTGACCTAATAAGTTGCTGGTAGGGATACGCACATTTTCGAAAGTGACCAATCGCGTGGGCTGGGCATTCCAACCCATTTTTTCTTCAGCCTTGCCATAAATGATGCCCTCGGCATCGGCATCGGCAGGTACGACTACCGCGGAGATACCTTTAGGGCCTTCGCCACCAGTGCGCACCATCACCACCATGACATCGGTTTCACCTGCACCTGAGATAAACATCTTCGAGCCATTTAATACATAGTGGTCGCCATCTTTTTTAGCAGTGGTGCGCAGCGCCGCAGCGTCGGAACCAGAACCCGGCTCAGTTAAACAATAAGACGCCAATTTATGACCCGTAACCAAATCGTCACACCATGCTTGTTTAACTGCATCTGTACCCCAACTGGCAATCATCCAAGACGCCATATTGTGGATAGTCATCATGGCGGTTGTGGCGGTACAGCCCATGGCAAGCTGTTCAAAAATAATGGCGCTATCTAAACGGGACAGCCCTAGGCCACCGACGTCTTCCGGCGCATACAAACCGCAAAAACCCAGCTCACCCGCTTTTTGGATCACTTCTTTTGGGAAGTAGTGTTCCTTGTCCCATTTCGCTGCATGGGGCGCTAGCTCCTGTTCGGCAAACTGCTTGGCGGTTTCAGCAAAAGCAAATTGGTCTTCAGTTAAATTAAAATTCATCCAGGCACTCCTCCCAACCAATTAGCGTAAGTTGATGGTCATGTTTGGACCAGTTGGGATGTCGTTTTCGAACCAACGGGCGGTGATTGTTTTAGTTTCGCTGTAGAAACGTACGGCTTGCTTACCATACGCGTGCAAATCACCATAGAAAGAGTTTTTCCAACCAGTGAATGAGAAAAACGGCAATGGCACAGGTATCGGTACATTGATACCTACCTGCCCTACTTCAATCTCATGCTGGTATTTACGGGCAGCAGCGCCGCTAGCAGTAAAGATAGACGTACCGTTGCCGAACGGGTTGGCGTTGACCAAGGCAATAGCTTCTTCCAAGGTATCAACACACATGCAGCACAATACCGGACCAAAGATTTCATCTTTGTATATGGTCATTTCAGGGGTAACACCCGAGAACAAGGTAGGCCCCATCCAGTTGCCGTTTTCATAACCTTCAACGCTATATTCGCTACCGTCAACCAAGCAATTTGCGCCCTGCTCTTTGCCCTGGCGGATGTAATCTTGTACTCGTGCTTTAGCTTGCGGGCTAATAAGGGGACCGTAGGCCGCAGATTCGTCATCCCAAAGGCCAGGTTTGACTTCTTTAAATAGTGGTACCAGTTCATCAATCCACTCTTGGGCAGAGCCCACGAACACCGCTACAGAAATCGCCATACAGCGCTGGCCCGCGGCACCAACAGAAGAACCAACCAGGTTATTTAAAACTTGCGCTTTGTTGGCATCAGGCATGATGACACTGTGGTTTTTTGCGCCGGCAAAGCATTGGGCGCGTTTCATGTTTTCAGTAGCCGTCTTATAGATATACTGGCCTACCGGCACGGAACCTACAAATGAAACGGCTTTAACATCGTTGTGGTGCAACAAGGTATCTACGGTGCTCTTGTTGCCATGCACAACATTCAATACACCTTTAGGCGCACCGGCTTCAATGAACAATTCTGCCAACATGTTGGGCGTCAATGGATCTTGTTCGGAGGGTTTTAAAACAAAGGTATTGCCAGCAGCAATTGCCATTGGGAACATCCACAGCGGGATCATCGCAGGGAAATTAAAAGGTGTAATACCGGTGCAAACACCCAAAGGCTGGATATAGCTGTAGGTATCGATGCCGCGTGCAACGTTTTCTACCGTTTCGCCCATCATAAGTGCAGGCATATTAATGGCTTGCTCAACCACTTCGATACCACGCCAAACGTCGCCCTTGGCATCGGCAAAGGTTTTGCCAGTTTCTGAGCTTAGTACCTTGGCAATGTCATCATGGCGCTCTTTCAATAGGGCCTGGTAGCGCATCATCAAACGCGCCCTTTCGCTTACCGGAGTTTCTTTCCAACTCTCGAATGCGGCCTTTGCGGCTGCAACAGCTTTTTCTACTTCCATCGCTTCTGCCACCGGCGCCAACACTATGGTTTCGTTGTTTGCAGGGTTGGTTACAGGGATAGTTTCTTGGCTTTTGGATGCGACAAACTCGCCATCAATTAATAGGGGTACAGTATGCATGGCAATCTTCTATGAGGTTGTTAACAAATTGTGAGCTACATTATCAGACTTTTAACCTTTACGTTAACGTCAACATGGAAAATTTACATTCAGTTACTGCCAACCTGGGCTTACAGTTGTTAGGCGAATTTGGCTATACAATTGTCAGGGCAGCCCAGGAATCTGCTCACTTCATAAACCAGCGCTAGCCATGAGTGGATAAGGCGTTACTGGTTATTGCTGTTTGCCTAGCCGGTGATAGGCGGTGCTCCAAGCGGTTGAAGTTTCGCCAGAGAGTATTTTTTTAAATGCAATTTTAGTGTTAGTGGCTGAAATATCATAAAGTACGTCTTCAAAATCATCGATTGTCAGCAAGGTATCAGCGTAACCCTGCACCAGGGATAACGCAGCGTTGTATGAATTATAGGAATACTCAAATTCATACTTAAGTTCAGATAAATAACCGATTTTTAACTTTTCAGCCCGCCCTGAAAGCTCAGAAAGCAGCTTGTCCACAGCGCTATCAAGCTCTTGTTTGCTGGCGTTATAGTTTTCAACATAAATCAGGACAGTTGGATAACCATTGAATTCCTCGAAGCCCGCAGAAACAATGTAACCCAATTGTTGCTGTGTCCGGAGCTCATTGAAGGCTTCGGTATGCAGCCACTTTTGCAACATCCTAAAAAAGAGTTCAGTTTCAGCCCCTCGGGTTTTGGCGATTAATCGTTTTGAATACAGTATTGCCGCTTGATCAGGTTGCCCACTGGACTCGCTTGCCCTTTGCACCTTTTGCGTATCCAGCCAAGGCTGTGAAACCGGTAATTTAACAGCGGAAGTGAGTTTGGTTTTGTCATGGATCTGATATAGCTGTTGCGAAAACTTGGTGACCTCTTCAGCAACAAAGCCACCTGAAAACAACAGGCTAATATCTGTTTTGCGCGAAGCCAGGTACTGTTGCTGCCGCGGGACATTTCGATGCTGTGCGCTAGTAGCTGCAATTTCTTGGGAAGCAGTTTCGTAGATAAAACGCAGACGATTTTGTGCAAAACTCGGTAATGTCGCCAACCATTTATCTAATTCGGGTGCATTGGCAACCTGTTCTACATCATCAGCAAGACTAGCAACGGCACTGTTGAAATCCCTTAACATGCCTAGAACCGGTGTCAGTGCTTCCTGCTCAGAAAACCAAAATGTGAGCAATACACTCAAGTCAGCGTCTATTTCCATTTCGCAACCAACCTGAAACTGAAGGCCGGTGCAATACTCTCCCCTTAATTTATTGAATTGGTTAGAAAGTTGGTAAAGCCACTTAAACTCAGCCGCCACATCATTGTTCGAATTAGGTGTGTCATGTGCGGAAATGCGCATCGAAATGGTATTATACTGTTCATTGGGAGAAAAAAGATGGGCTGAGAACCCATTGAGTTTCAGCAATTCAACCAACCCGGTTTCCACAATTTCATCCGTGAACCAGTCTAGCGACAAATCATGTTTTTTATTAGGGATAGTAAGCTTGATGCCATCTGGTGCCTTATGCCAAATTTGTTGCCGCTGAGCTGACACCGGTTTTACTTGATAACTACCTTTAACAAATTTAATAGACCTGTCACCGGGCTCGCTGGTGCTTTTCCATAGGTTCAAAGACGCCGGGTTAATATGCTTTAAAAAATCCAGAAAGCTATAAGGAAACAGCGAGTTTGCGTTCTCTTGATTTGCATCACCGTAAAGCAGGGTTCCTGACAGTGGAGCTCCGGAAATGGGCAAGAAGAGCGGTTCAAATGGTTCCTCTTGTAAATGCATTTGGACTTTTTCAGGTGAGAATAATTTGAGTGTCGTAAAGAACTCTTGTAACAGTTTGTCTTCGACTTCCTTTCCTGATTCAGTCAGTGTAAGGCTGACCAACCAATTCGTGTATTGCCCCATATTTGAAGGTACAACTGCGCCGCCAACATTCTCTACCCAACCTTTTTCCAGCCAATGCCGGAATACAAAATACTCACTTTCGCTGCTAAAAAACCGCCTCACTAAAGTTGCAGCCTCGCTACCTGGTACAGCAAATCCAGGAACGGAAAATTGCCAGCTAGAAACATTGTTGGCACTGCCTGACTGCAGAAACTCTTGGCTTAACTTCAAGGAGAAAGGGTTTTCCCTTTGTCCAAGGGGCAGCAAGCTGCCATCGCCGGCGTTAATACCGGAAAAATGCTGCACCGCCCATTCAGTCAATTGCCCTATGCTATAGTCCCCTTGAATTACTAGGGTCATATTGGGTGCAACGTAATACTGGTCAAAAAATGCCTGCAACTGTGCTTTTACGCCACCTTTACCTGATTTGAGGGTTTCTTGATTTCCCCAAACAAAAACGTTTACCCCCGGATCTAATTTGCTTTCATTAGCCAACACGATTTCCAATGGTAGCCTGTTGCTTTCTGTAAACCTTAACCATTCGGCCTGCACGGCGTTGACTTCTTTTTCAATCATGCGCTGGTCAAGAAGTGGGGATTTAAACATAGCGCTAACATGGGCAAGCCCCTTTTCTGGCTTTAAGTCGGCAAAAAAGAATGAATAGGTAGTCATGCTCAAATTGGTAAAGGCTTGCACATTGCCACCATTTGCTTCAAACAAGCTTTTGACTGCAGCAGGTTCAGGGTATTCTTTTGTGCCTAGGAACAACATATGCTCCAAAAAATGGGCAATGCCAGGCGTTGTTTGTGGATCGTTCACAGCACCGGCACCCACCGCTAAGTTAACCAATAAACCACTGTATGGACGAGAAATAAGCATTACCTGTAGCCCGTTATCGAGGGTAATGGCGCTGTAGGACATCTTGCCGATTGGGGAATTTTCAGAATGTTGCCAATGCTGGGTTATTTGGTTTTGTGCTTCAGCGAAACTAGGTAGATTGGGAGCAAGCCATAGGAAAATAGCAATACAAAACAGGACTAAATGAAATTTAGACGACATAGGTACTTCGCTTCCTTGCAGGTGTTAATCAAAATTGCTGGCGAATTGTACAAAATAAAACGCGTTAGATGTGAAAAATTAACCACAATTGTGTTATTGCTATAGATGAAATTAGCGGCAGCAACGCCATCGCCCATAAATATTCGATAAAAACAAGTAGTAAGGATAACGCAACTATGGATACAACGACTTATATCAATTACTTCGAAGAGATGAAGGGACGCAGTGAAACCGAGCAAGCACGCTTGCTGGAAGAAGCGAGGCATGTGGCTTTTTCCGAACTGAACCTAAATGGTAAGAGTGCATTGTTCATGGTAATTAGCACAGTTTTTAGCGTTTTAATCCCGGTATCGGGCTTTTTGGCGTTGGGCTATTCCCTAGTTGGAAATGCCGTCATGCTGGGTGTCGGTATTTTGTTTGGTTTAAAACTCAACCATTGGCTACAAGGTGGCTTGCTTAGGCGGGGATTGCTGGAGATCCTTAAGCAGTGATAACATAAGCAGGTGCCAATGCACCTGCCTGCGAAGTCTGAAAGTATCAATTGGGGTTATAGCATTTCAACCGCAATTGCGGTCGCTTCGCCACCACCAATACACAATGAGGCAACGCCTTTTTGTTTGCCCATACGTTTTAGCGCATGTAATAGGGTTACCAAAATACGTGCACCAGACGCTCCAATAGGATGGCCGAGGGCACAGGCGCCGCCATTGACGTTGACTTTAGCCGCATCCAGTTCAAGTTGCTTGATCGCCAACATAGTAACCATGGCAAACGCTTCGTTAATTTCAAACAAATCAACGTCATTCAAGCCCCAACCAGCCTTGTCCATTAACTTCTGCATCGCGCCGACAGGTGCTACGGTAAAGTTTTCAGGCTCAATTGAATGGGTGCTGTGGGCAACAATGCGCGCCAATGGCGTTAGGCCCAGGCTATTTGCTTTGGCTTCAGTCATCACCAATAACGCTGCAGCACCATCAGAGATAGAGCTAGAGTTAGCTGCGGTAACCGTGCCGTCCATCTTAAAGGCTGGGCGCAAGTTTGGAATTTTTTCAGGCATCGCTTTGCCAGGAGATTCATCAACCGCCACTTCCACATCACCTTTGCGCCCTTTGATGGTAACAGGGCTAATTTCATCGGCAAAATGTGACTCAGCGATCGCGTTGTTGGCTTTTTCTAGGGAAGAAAGTGCAAACTCATCCATCTGCTCACGGGTAATGCCTTCGGCATCGGCTGTGGCTTGCGCGAAACAGCCCATTGCCTGGCCGTCATAGGCATTTTCCAACCCGTCCAACATCATGTGGTCTTGCACCTGGCCGTGCCCCATGCGATAGCCACCACGCGCTTTTGGCAACATGTAAGGGGCATTGCTCATGCTTTCCATACCACCTGCCACCACCACTTTGGCACTGCCAGCCTTAATTAGGTCATGCGCCATCATGACCGCCTTCATACCAGAGCCACACACCTTGTTAATGGTGGTCACGCCAGCTGACAGTGGTAAGCCCGCAGCCAGAGATGCCTGGCGTGCTGGAGACTGGCCCAAACCAGCGGGTAATACACAGCCCATGACCACTTCATCGACAACATTGGCGTCTACTTCCGCGCTAGCAACTGCACTAGCGATAGCGTTGGCGCCCAAATCAGTCGCTGCCAACGGGGACAAGCTACCCATGAACGCGCCCATGGGGGTGCGTTTTGCCGAAACAATTACAATATTTTCTGAACTCATTGGATTCCTCCGTTTAGGTCACTGAGCTGATTTTTTAGCAGGTTATTTATTAACATCGCCTGGGCAAGCGTACAAGATTTTGGACAATGGTCTTTTGTACCATTGACAATCTCAAACCTTGAGTGTTGACGGAATGTTAACGTTACTTTACCTTTACGTTAACTTAATCCTTACGTGAACGTAAAGGTAAACCCATGAACGAAGTGACATATTCGATCGGAGAACTGTCAAAAGAGTTTGACATTACGCCCCGATCAATTCGTTTCTATGAAGAGCAAGGCTTGCTCTCACCAGAGCGCAATGGCCAAAGCAGAATATACAGGAAAAAAGACAGAGTCAGGCTAAAGTTAATCCTACGTGGTAAACGGCTGGGTTTTTCCTTGGCTGAAACCAAAACCTTATTCGACCTTTACGATAGCAACCAAAATTCAGCGGCACAGCTGAATGAAATGCTACGCATGACCACAGAGAAGAAGATGGTGATGGCACAGCAAATGGAAGATATCCAAATGCTGATGAATGAACTCAATGATGTAGAGCAACGGTGCCAGGATGAATTGGCACAACTGACAAGAGGCGCGATGCAATGAATACCAGTTACCCTACTTTAAACTTTGGACTTGGCGAAGAAGTCGATATGTTGCGGGAGCACATCTATGCTTTTGCCCAAGGCGAAATTGCGCCCTTGGCGGAAAAAGCCGATGAAAGCAACCAGTTCCCCAATGAGCTATGGCCAAAATTGGGTGAAATGGGCTTATTGGGCGTTACCGTTGAAGAAGAATATGGCGGCGTTAATATGGGCTATTTGGCCCACACCGTAGCCATGGAAGAAATCAGCCGCGCCTCAGCCGGTATCGGCCTTAGCTATGGCGCCCACTCTAATTTATGCGTAAACCAGCTTGCGAAAAACGGCACAGCGGCGCAAAAAGAAAAATACTTGCCAAAGCTAATTAGTGGCGAACATATCGGTGCGCTAGCCATGAGTGAACCAAACGCCGGCTCAGACGTCGTCAGCATGAAATTGCGCGCTGACAAGAAAGGTGACCGCTACATCCTAAACGGCAACAAAATGTGGATCACCAACGGTCCCGATGCCAATACTTTTGTCATTTACGCCAAAACTGACGTCAATGGCGGCTCCCGTGGGATCACAGCTTTTATCGTGGAAAAAGATTTTCCTGGTTTCAGCCAGGCGCAAAAGTTAGACAAACTTGGTATGCGCTCTTCCAATACTTGTGAACTGGTATTCGAAGACTGTGAAGTTCCCGAAGAAAATATCCTGGGTGTTGAAGGCGGCGGCGTTAAAGTCTTGATGAGTGGCTTGGATTATGAGCGCTTGGTACTCTCTGGCGGTCCATTAGGTATTATGCAGGCCTGTATGGATATAGTGGTGCCTTATATCCATGACCGTAAACAATTTGGCCAATCTATCGGTGAATTCCAGTTAGTACAGGGCAAGGTTGCCGACATGTACACTCAAATGAATGCAGCCCGTGCTTATGTTTATACCGTCGCCAAAGCCTGTGACCGTGGCGAAACAACCCGAAAAGACGCTGCAGGTGCTATTCTCTATTCTGCAGAATTGGCAACCAAGATGGCGTTGGACGCTATCCAATTGTTGGGTGGTAACGGTTACATTAATGAATACCCTACCGGACGTTTGTTGCGGGATGCCAAGCTTTATGAAATTGGCGCTGGAACCTCTGAGATCCGCCGTATGTTGATCGGCCGCGAGCTATTTAAAGAATCTTGCTAAGCTAACTGGAGCCACCTAGAAGGTGGCTTTTTTGGAGCAAACTGTGCCTAAAATACAAACAAAGATAAATGCCAAAAGCCAAGCTTTTGAAGAAAATGCCGCCCATATGCAAGCGCAAGTAGACGATCTCAGGGACAAGATTGCCCAGATCAAATTAGGTGGCGGCGAAAGATCCAATAAACGCCACACTGACCGCGGTAAATTGCTTCCACGTGAAAGGATCAATGCCCTGCTCGACCCAGGTTCCCCGTTTTTGGAACTAAGCCAGTTGGCGGCCTGGAACGTATACGAAGACTATGTCCCGGCAGCAGGTGTCATTGCGGGTATTGGCCGGGTGTCGGGTCAAGAGTGCATGATTGTTGCCAACGACGCAACGGTAAAAGGTGGTACCTACTATCCGCTTACTGTGAAAAAGCACTTGCGTGCCCAAACGATTGCCGAACAAAACAACCTTCCTTGCATCTACTTGGTAGACAGTGGCGGTGCCAACTTACCGCGCCAGGATGACGTATTCCCTGATCGTGAACACTTTGGCCGCATTTTCTTCAACCAAGCTAACTTGTCTGCACAAAATATCCCGCAGATTGCGGTGGTCATGGGATCCTGCACCGCCGGTGGCGCCTATGTGCCAGCAATGGCAGACGAATCCATCATAGTCAAAAACCAGGGTACGATATTCCTTGGTGGCCCTCCTTTGGTCAAAGCAGCTACTGGCGAAGTGGTCACCGCTGAAGAATTGGGCGGTGGCGACGTGCATTGCCGGACTTCTGGTGTGGTAGACCATTTGGCTAACAACGATCACCACGCATTACAAATTGCGAGGGATGCAGTAGCCCGCCTCAACCGTAAAAAGACCATCGAAATCGATGTCGCCGAGCCGCAGGATCCGGCCTTCGATAGCAAGGAAATCTACGGAATTGTGCCTAAGGATCCGCGCCAACCCTATGATGTCCGGGAAATCATTGCCCGTATCGTTGATGCTTCCGAATTCGATGAATTTAAAGCCCTCTATGGCAGCACTTTAATCTGTGGTTTTGCCCGTATCTTCGGCTACCCTGTGGGCATCGTTGCCAATAATGGGATTTTATTTTCTGAATCAGCCCTCAAAGGCGCCCATTTCATTGAGCTATGTGCCCAACGCAAAATCCCACTTGTGTTCCTGCAAAACATCACGGGTTTTATGGTTGGCAAACAATACGAATCAGGCGGCATCGCTAAAAATGGTGCTAAAATGGTCACCGCAGTTGCGTGCGCAAAAGTGCCTAAATTCACCGTGTTAATTGGCGGTAGTTTTGGTGCGGGTAACTACGGGATGTGCGGCCGCGCCTATGACCCACGCTTCATGTTTATGTGGCCCAACGCCCGGATTTCAGTGATGGGTGGCGAACAGGCTGCTGGCGTATTGGCACAGGTTAAACGGGATCAAAAACAGCGCGCAGGCGAGGATTGGTCAGCCGAAGAGGAAGCTGAATTCAAACAGCCCATTATTGATACCTACGAGCAACAAGGCCATCCCTACTACGCATCTGCAAGGTTGTGGGATGATGGTGTAATTGACCCCGCCGACACCCGTTTTGTATTGGGATTAAGTATTTCTGCCGCCTTAAATAAGCCTGCAGAAGAAACCCAATTTGGCGTCTTTAGAATGTAAGGTGACTACCATGACAGATTCTGTACTCTACAACTTGGATGACCGCGGTGTAGCCACGGTGACTTTGAACCGGCCTGAAAAACACAATGCATTTGACGACGCACTAATTAAAGAGCTCACCAAAATATTTAAAAAGGTGGCCGACGATAAAAACGTTAGGGCAATGGTACTTGCAGCAAACGGCAAAAGCTTCTGTGCGGGAGCCGACGTCAATTGGATGAAACGCATGGCTGGCTACACCTTTGATCAAAACGTGTCTGACGCCAATGCCCTGGCCAACATGCTATGGCATTTAAACTACATGCCTAAACCCACGATTGCGCGGGTGCAAGGTGCCGCCTTTGGTGGCGCCGTTGGTTTGGTTGCCTGCTGTGATATGGCTGTGGGTAGCAAGCTCAGCAAATTCTGTTTGAGTGAAGTCAAGCTTGGCCTGATCCCAGCCACAATCAGCCCCTATGTTATTGCGGCAATGGGCGCAAGGATTGCAAGGCGCTACTTCACCACCGCTGAAGTATTTTCGGCGCGCCGGGCGCGGCGCTTAGGCCTGCTTAGTGAAACCGTCACCGAAGAAGAGCTGGATTCAACCATTGAAGACTTGCTAGAACATATACTGCGCAACGGCCCCGCAGCTACCGCCGCGGCTAAACAACTCATTTTTGATGTCTGCGACCAGCCAGCAGAAGAAGAGTTGATAGAAAAAACTAGCCTGCGCATAGCAACCATCCGGGTATCTGAAGAAGGCCAAGAGGGCTTAACCGCCTTTTTAGAAAAACGCCCCCCTAGCTGGCGTAAGGATCAATAGACAATGATCAACAAGTTACTGATTGCCAACCGCGGCGAGATCTGCTGCCGAATAATTAAAACCGCCAAACAAATGGGGATTGCGACTGTTGCCGTGTATTCAGACGCCGACGCCAACGCCCTGCATGTGAGTATGGCTGACGAAGCCGTCCATATCGGTGCCTCCCCAGCCAAAGAAAGCTACCTAAAAGCGGACACAATCATAGAAGTTGCCAAAACCACGGGGGCAGATGCCATCCACCCAGGCTATGGCTTTTTGTCTGAAAATGCGGGTTTCGCCCAAGCCTGCGCTGACAATGGCATTACCTTTGTCGGTCCTCCTGTCGGCGCCATTGAGGCTATGGGCAGCAAAAGCGCGGCAAAAACCATTATGGAAAAAGCCGGGGTACCTTTGGTGCCGGGTTACCATGGCGAAGACCAAGCCGATTCTATTATCAAACAAGCCGCAGATGATATGGGCTACCCGGTCCTGTTAAAAGCCGCGGCTGGCGGCGGCGGCAAAGGTATGCGCCAAGTCTGGTCTGAGACTGGGTTCAGCGATGCCTTGGCAGCGGCAAAACGCGAAGCTATTTCGAGCTTCGGCGACGATACTATGCTGGTAGAGAAATACTTGACCCAGCCACGCCACGTGGAAATACAAGTATTTTGTGACCAGCACGGCAACGGTGTGTATTTGTTTGAGCGCGATTGTTCAGTACAGCGCCGCCACCAGAAAGTCATAGAAGAAGCCCCTGCCCCTAATATTCCAAATGATATACGCAAGGCAATGGGTGAAGCCGCACTAAAAGCTGCGAAGGCCATTGATTACGTTGGTGCAGGGACAGTTGAATTCTTGTACGACGTTGACGGTAGCTTCTATTTCATGGAAATGAACACCCGTCTCCAGGTTGAACACCCGGTTACGGAAATGATTACGGGCCAAGACTTAGTTGCCTGGCAACTGAATGTCGCAGCGGGTGACCAATTGCCCCTATCACAAGAACAGTTGACCGTGACAGGTCATGCCTTTGAAGCCAGGGTCTATGCAGAGGATCCAGACAATGACTTCCTGCCCGCCACCGGTAAACTGCAATTTTTGCAACCACCTTTGGAAAACCGGCACGTACGTGTTGATACTGGTGTGCTGCAAGGCGATGAAGTTTCTGTCTATTACGACCCTATGATCGCAAAATTGATCGTGTGGGACGAAGACCGCGAAAAAGCTTTGCACAGGTTGGCTACGGCGCTAAAAGAATACCGGGTTAACGGCCTCACTACCAACCTGCCGTTTTTGTATAACCTAGCCAGTAATGAAGCCTTTAAAAACCTTGAGCTGGATACCGGATTTATTGAAAAGCACCGTGACCAGCTCTTTGTTGAAGACAATATAGACAGCGAAACCTACCTTCCTCTAATGGTATTGGCAGTGTTGTTGAGCAAACAACAGCAACAGCCCCACGCCACTAATTTGGATACAAGCTCACCTTGGCACCAAGTTAATGCTTGGCGTGCCAATGAAGCCCACAGCCAAAGCCTGACCCTGCTGGTGAACAACCAAAGTTTCCAAGTGAGCGTCAGCCAGGAAGATAGCCTTCGCCCTAACTACTTCACTTTGCAGTACGGCAACCAAACCGTGCGCATGGCGGGCAAGCTTAGCGGCGATGAATTGTTGGCCAATATCAACGGCCACAGGCAAAAAGCCACTTTGGTCAAAGACGGTAGCCACTACTCGTTATACACCCAAGAGAGGGCTGTCCACTTTACTGAAGATTTACCAGACCTTGGTATTGACGACCAAAGCGACGCAGAAGCCGGTTTCACCGCACCAATGAATGGAACCATCGTTAAGCTTTTAGTCGAGGCAGGTGCCCATGTAGAAGCTGATACGCCGTTATTGATTATGGAAGCCATGAAAATGGAACACACCATAAAAGCACCCAGTAAAGGTAAAGTGGCGGAGTTCTATTACCAAGAAGGTGAGTTGGTTGACGGTGGCGCAGACTTACTACAGTTTGAGGCAGAGGGTGCCTAATATGGACTATCCAAATAACGTCAACATCGTGGAGGTTGGCCCGCGGGATGGCCTGCAGAACGAAAAGGCCACGGTCAATTTGCAAGACAAAGTAAACCTGGTACAGAATCTTGCTGATGCGGGCCTCGCCATCGTAGAGACTGGTAGTTTTGTATCCCCCAAGTGGGTGCCGCAAATGGCGGACAGTAGCGAAGTGTTTAGTACAATCCAACGCAAACCTGGGGTCACCTATTCAGCGCTGACGCCTAACATGAAAGGCTTTGAGGCGGCGGTCTCAGCCGGTGCAGATGAAGTGGCTATTTTTGGTGCCGCATCGGAAAGCTTTTCGCAGAAGAATATTAACTGCAGCATCGCTGACAGCCTCGCCAGGTTTGAACCTGTGATGGCGGCAGCCAAAGACGCCGGAATAAAAGTAAGAGGCTATGTATCCTGCGTACTGGGTTGCCCTTATGAAGGGGAGATTGAGCCTGGAAAAGTGGCATGGGTGAGCAAAAAGCTTTTACAAATGGGCTGCTATGAGATTTCACTTGGCGACACGATAGGTGTGGGTACACCAGGCAAAACCCAGGCTATGTTGCAGGCAGTATCGGCAGAAGTGCCCGCTGGACAGCTTGCAGTGCACTTCCACGATACCTATGGCCAGGCGCTGGCCAATATTTTAATGGCCTTGCAAAATGGTATCAACACCGTGGATTCTGCTGTTGCTGGTTTAGGAGGATGTCCCTACGCCAAGGGAGCCTCAGGGAATGTAGCCACCGAAGACGTGGTTTATATGTTACACGGCATGGGTATAACAACTGGCATAGATTTGGAAAAACTGGTGAATGCAGGTGACCAAATTATGCAAAGCCTGGGACGTGGCAACAACTCAAAAGTCGCCAAAGCCATCTTGGCCAAACGCTCCAGCTAATAGATACAGCAGAAGGTTTAGGATCGGGATTGCGGTAGCAATGAGTGTTATTTAATCCTGATCAACCCTTTCCGGGTCAACTTGTCGTAGCTTTCTTTTAAGCGCTGGTATAGGTAGGCGTCAGATGATTTACTCAGAGAAAGGAATGTCTGTGCCCTGAAAGCAACTCCTTTGTTTTCGACAATAAACGGATCCAAGCCTAGCTGTTTAAATTCTGACTCCATCCAATCCTGTTCCATCAGGATCAGGTCGGCCTTGCCAGACCGCAACAGCTTGATCATACTTTCGACGTTGACAACTGCTAGCGTTTTTTCGCCAAAACCGTGGTGTACCATGAAATCGTGGTAATACATGTGTTCCTGCACCGCAGTGTAATAGCTGCCTAGGTCATCTATTGATGTAATATTAATTTTGCTGCCGCGTATCGCATAAATGTTTATGTCTGTTGGATAATTAACCGGACCAATCCAATAAAACAAATTTTCGCGTTTTGCAGTACATCCGATACCCGCGATTATGGTGTTTGGGGTGGCTAGCCCGCTAGTGATAACTTCTTGCCATGATTTGACTACATTAAATTCTACCGGGATATTTAGATCCTCGGCAATTAGGCTCATCACTTCCTGGCTGTAACCAACGATCCCTTCCTTGCTTTGATATTAGTAATACTGGTTCTGCTAAATATGTGTTCAATCAGCGCAACCTCAAGGACTCAAGTTCAAGGCGCACGAATGAAGTAATACTGGTGGTGTTACTCCAGGCATCCTGCCTTCCGCCTTTCAGGCCGGCTGCGCCGTTCACCAAGATTTGTAGGAACACAAATGGGCCTGGAGCCCATTTGAACCGCTTTAGTGGATCCGTAGGATAAACTATAGGGACGTAGTTTATAAATCAGAACCGCTTTAGCGGGCTTGCGAAGCAGGTGAGGTAACAAGGATGTAGCGAATAAACGCTTTTCAATTCTCACTGAATGACCACATATTTAGCAGAACCGGTATTAGGCTTCCAGGTCACATTTATAACTTTCAATGTGACCGCTTGGGCTGGGGTAAAAATGCACAATAAAAGGAGGCAATAGTAACGGCGCATATTCCACAAAAAAAAATGGATCCCTGACCATAATGTCGCAGCAAAGTGCCCTTTGTCCATGCTTGAAACTGCACATTATTTAAATAAGTGGGGGTCAACGAACACTCTGGTAAATTTGGCTCCCTGAATTTAGTAGACTTTAACTTCACAATTTGACATTGGCAGCATCTAGGTAAATCCTGTGTTAATCTCTTTGCTAATATTTACCGAAATAATATCAATGAGCAAAGCCCAATCATACATAAAGAGGGAACTCATAATCCCAGACCACCTGCGTATCGCACGCTATGAGCGCAGCCCTGAGCTAGGCCCGCGTATCTTATTTTTTAGTGGTGGTTCAGCGCTAAACGAATTCAGTAAACGCCTAAAGAAGTTCACTCATAATTCGGTACATTTTATGACACCTTTCGATTCAGGTGGCAGTTCAGCGGTTCTCAGGCAGGCATTTAACATGCCTGCAATTGGTGATTTGCGGGCGCGCTTAATGGCGCTTGCCGATGACAGCGTAAAGGGCTTACCGAGCGTATTTAACTTGTTTTCACACCGTTTAGACAAGCATGCCCCTCATCCAGTACTTGAACAGCAATTTACTAATATGGTGACAGGGGAGCATCCATTGGTACAGGCAGTTTCTGAGCCAATGCGGCAATTAATATGCAACCAATTGCGCTATTTCCAACAACACAAACCAGAAAGTTTCAACCTCCGAGGTGCCAGTATCGGCAATCTGATCCTCGCTGGCGGCTACCTAAACCATCAAGGCCAACTTGACCCCATCGTTTTTCTTTTTTCCAAGCTGGTTGAAGTCCGTGGTGACGTAAGGTTAACCGTTAATGATAATTACCACCTACAAGTCACCTTGAAAAATGGCGACAAAATTGTCGGTCAGCATAAGATGACAGGCAAGGAATACCCGCCGATCAACACGCCCATCTCCTGCATCAACTTGGTCGACAGCTTGGACGCAAAAGTTCCCGTCGAAAGCGATTTGTCAGTAAAGCACTCCAGTATCATTGATAGTGCGGATATCATTTGCTTTCCACCAGGTAGTTTTTTCAGCAGCATTGTAGCAAGCTTGTTGCCGCGCGGCGTTGGTAGGGCAATTGTAAACAACAAAGTGCCTAAAATTTACATGCCAAGTACCGGGGAAGATCCTGAAATGCTGGGTATGTCATTGGATGACGCTATACGCAAACTCGTCCACTATGTACAAAAAGATTTGTGCGCGCCGGTTGCTGCCAATGAGATAATCAGCCACGTATTGTTAGATAAGGAAGTGAAACCCAAAGGCTGGGAGCATGCTAGGGAGAAATGGCGCGAACAAGGTATCCAATTTATCGAAACCACGCTTACCCGCGAAGAGTCATCCCCTTTGTACCATCCGGACCTCTTGTTGGGTGCCCTACTATCTTTTGGCTAAACTCGGTCTATTTGATTGTAATTATTAAGGCTACCGCCGTGTCTAATTGCATTAAAAGACGCCTGATGGCGAGCAAATACTGGTCAAAATCAGTTTTACTACAGTTATTTTTCTTACCGTCTATTATAAGTAGGGAAACAGGCTCTAATAATCACTGCAACTTTTCCTAAAAGCAGCAGTAAATGTATGGATTAGGTGCCAATCTACCGGGGATAAATATGCAATGGTTTGAAAATATTTCGATACGGAAAAAGCTTTGGCTGTTAACTGGCTCGTTTTTTGCTGCCCTCGCACTCGTCGTAGTGGTCGCAGGCTGGACGCAAAAACAACTGGCGTCCGATGTCGAAATAATAGCCAACAAGTACTTTGTAGCCTCCCAGCTGTTGCTAGAAGCTGACGCAAAACTCTACCGGGCCATATCAGCAGAGAGGAGTTTGATATTTGTAAATGCCAACTCTCCAAAGTTCAGCAATTTAGTGAACTACCATGCGCTGAATATCCAAGAAGCGGGGGAAAAGCTAAACCAGTTCAGGACAACCTTAAATGATCCCCAAATAAACCAACTCATGCGCGATTACGATGGGTTAAATGAACAATGGCAGGCAATCACCTTCAACATAGTCGAATTGCGCAAAACCAATGGTAGGGAAGAAAGACGTGAGGCCTCCCGGTTAAGCCTCAATGACGCCACCCAAAAATTTGCCGAAATGCACGATGTCATCGACCGGGTTACCACTATTGTCAACCGACAAAGCCAAGAGGTTGTAGCGCAAGCGGAAAGCAACGCAACCCAATCGGCTTTTTACATCCTAGTGGTGGCAGTTGGTGTGTTCGTTTTCGGCACAGTTATGACCTTGTTTGCTATACGGCTGTTAGCTGAGCCACTTAACGCGCTAATTGACCGGTTAAAACAGATTTCCTCCGGCGATGGCGACCTAACCCAGAGGCTGGATGAATCAAGGCGTGATGAAATAGGCGAGACAGCAGTCGCCTTTAACCGCTTCACCCAAAACCAAGCCGATATCATTGCCCAGGTGAAAACGGCCATGCAAAGCTTTATGACCTCGATGCAGTTTGTCAGCAACAAAATGGAAGAGCTGCATATCGCTACATCGCGGCAACAAAGTGAAAGTGACGGTGTGGCCAACTCGATGCAGCAAATGTCATTAGCAATCAACGACGTTGCGCGCAACGCAGCACAGGCTTCTGAATCAACCAATGAAACCAATGAATTGGCCAACAGGGGCCACGGCGTGGTCTCGGAGTCGGTGACCACAATCCAAGAAATCAGTTCTAATATCACAGCCACCTCTGAAGTTGTCAGCAAACTAGACAGCCGCACCAATTCCATCGCCTCAGTAACCGACACCATCAGCGAAATCGCGGATCAAACTAACTTATTGGCATTGAACGCAGCGATAGAAGCGGCCAGGGCTGGTGAGTATGGCCGCGGTTTTGCCGTAGTTGCAGAAGAGGTCCGTAACCTCGCCAAGCGCACCCAGGAACTGACTGAACAAATCCAGGCTAATATTGAAAAACTCAGTGAAGAAAGCACCGATGCCGTCAATGTTATGGCTGAATCTTTAAATAATTCAAAAATTTTGGACGAAAAAGCCATATTGTCCGGTCAAGCATTGCAGGAGATCACAACAGCAGTTGATGCAATTTCGGGCATGAACTTAACCGTAGCAAGTGCCGTTGAAGAGCAATCGGTAACAGCGGAAGAAATAAACCGCAGTATCGACAGCTTGAAAGCAATGGCAATTGAATCGGATAAGCACTCCCAGCAAACCCATCAGGAAGTCACTGGTTTGCTTAGCCTGGCAACGCAAATGCAAGCACTGTTGGATCGCTTTAAGGTACAATAATTTTTTGGTGACAACTATGAATCCCAAAGCAAGCATACTGCTAGCCTGCTGCGCCACAATAAGCGCAAGCGCCCTAGCCGCTCCGGCAAGTTTTCTGGTAACAGACAATACCGGCGCCCCACTTCCCCACGCGGTGGTAGCGCTGGTTCCCACATCGCCAGGTGCCAAGCAAACAGCAAATACAATTCCAGCCAAACCAGCTGTAATGGCGCAGCGGGAAAAGCAATTTGACCCTCATGTGGTAGCGGTGCAAAAGGGACAAAAAGTAGAATTCCCTAACCAAGACTCGATAAAGCACCAAGTCTATTCCCTAACTGACATCCAAGAATTCGATTTCTTAGTGGAATCTGGGAAAACAAGTTCGGGGCCAGCCATGCACACCAAGGGCAAGATAACACTTGGTTGCAACATCCACGACTGGATGCTGGCGTATATCTACGTGACAGATACTCCGTTTTTCGGCACTACCGACAGTGAAGGCAAGGTCACAGTGGATTTACCAGACGGCGAGACGTTCCAGTGGCAAGTGATGCATCCGCGCATTCCAGAAGACCAATTTCTCTCTGGCGACATCTCTACACCTTTAAGCAAAACCTTAAATGTGAACCTAACCATGGACTTATTACCTGGTTATGACGAAGCGGATGATTTTGATGACTTTGATGACTATTAAAGCGGGATCCCAACCACACACTCGATAACCAAAGTTCGTTTTTGCTTAACCAGAAGAATTATCATGTTTAGAGCACTTTTATCAGTTTTGTTTTTGTTAGTGTCTGGATATGCTTTTGCATCTCTTGAAACGAGGGGGTTACTGCAGTTGCAAATTCCTGTGGTAACGGATAGTGAAGCAAGTTTTTTGGAGGGTGGAACCGGCCTACTCAGGCATGGCGACGACAGCGATATGCAATTGGCCCATGCCCTACTGGAAGTTAAAGGTGACCTGACTGACCACATCAGTTTCACCACGGTAATCAATGCCAGCCATGAACCTACCAGCCATGCGGGTTTTACCCAACTGTTTCTGCGTTATAAGCCGATTTGGTCACCCAAATACCGCTGGCAATTCCGGGCAGGCATGTTCTATCCAGAAATGGGCTTTGAGAATCCAGACATTGGCTGGTTGTCTCCCTATGCGTACACTAACTCAGCCATCAATAGTTGGGTTGGTGAGGAACTTAGGACTTTAGGGGCGGAATTCAAGGTCACCCGTCCCGGGCGCGCACACGGACAAAGCCCCCATACATTTGGCCTCTCGGGTGCCTTTTATAAAGGCAATGATCCCACCGGTACCATATTGGCCTGGCGTGGATGGGGCCTACACGACAGGCAAAGCTTGACCAATGAGAGGCTGTTTTTTGCTGACTACCCTAGCCTACGCGAAGGACAGGCATTGGCACCGCAAGCTGAATGGGTTGAACCCTATCGCGAGATCGATGGCCGCTGGGGATATCAAATGGGTTTGCACTGGGACTACCAACGCAAATCTCGTGTCCGTTATTACTATTACAACAACAATGCCGATGAGACTGTGCTTGCCCGCGGTGGCCAATATGCCTGGCATACGATTTTCCATTCATTGGCGTGGCAATACCGTTTTGACCGCAATTGGCGCCTGATTGCACGGTTGATGGATGGTAGTACTGCGATGGGGCCGGCTGCCGTAAAAGTCGATTTCGACAGCTGGTTTGTACTGCTCAACTACCGGGACAAAAGCCATAGCATAACCCTGCGCTATGATTGGTTTGAAACCACTGACCGAGACTCACTGATCCCGTTTGATGACAACAACGGCCAAGGCTCAGGGGTAACTGCAGCTTATCGCTACACCTTGAACAGCCACTGGCAACTTGGTGCAGAGTTTGTCTACATAGATTCGGAACAAGCTAGCAGGACCCAGTGGCCGGGACGCAGCCCCAGCATAAGCCAAAACCAGCTAATGGGCGTGCTACAATATCGCTTCTAACAGCAGCGGCGTTTCCTTTAAGTTATTGACGGGGCTAGTTTTACTTTACATTTGCGGCCAGTGGCGGCTAGTATGCCCAAAAGTGACACATTATCTGCATCATGTACCGTCAGAAAACAACATTGGAACAATGGCGTATTTTACAAGCCGTGGTTGATTACGGCGGTTATGCCCACGCCGCAAATAAGTTGAATAAAAGCCAGTCATCACTCAACCATGCAGTTGCTAAACTGCAATCCCAGCTGAATGTGCAACTCTTAGAGGTAAAAGGCCGAAAAGCATTTCTAACGGAAGCAGGTGAAGTCATGCTTAGGCGCTCACGGTTACTTAGCCAAAGCGCCCAGGACCTAGAAGAACTGGCTAAAAACATCAATGAGGACTGGGAGCCGCAAATTAACCTGGCGCTTGAGTTAGCCTTCCCTACAAACTTTCTTACGCCAATTCTAAGCGAGTTCTACCCACAATGCCGCGGTAGCAGGGTGAGCATTATTGATACTGTGCTAACAGGCACTGAGGAGCTTATCCA
Organism: Alteromonadaceae bacterium; assembly: GCA_965279005.1. GTDB lineage: Bacteria > Pseudomonadota > Gammaproteobacteria > Enterobacterales > Alteromonadaceae > Planctobacterium. The sequence goes on from CBDIHK010000012.1 coordinate 54,230, forward strand.
GGAAGGCTGGGCCGATATTGCGCTAACAGCTTCCATTCCAAAAGGTTTCCTTTCTGAGCCGATACTGCACGTGAAATTCATCGCGGTTTGCCACCCCGATCACCCATTGGCCCAGATTAAAACGGAAATTGATCCTGAAGAGCTGGTACAGCACTTGCAAATAGTTATTAAAGACACTGGAAAATCGCCACAAGAACGGCAAGGTTGGCTTAAAGCCGAGCAAAGGTGGACAGTTAGTCAATTTACCGGCGCACTGTCATTGCTCAAACAAGGGCTTGGTTTTTGCTGGTTGCCCATACACGATGTGCAAACGCAGCTGGATAGTGGCGAATTAGTCCAGATACATGTGAAAGGCAGCAGGTTCCGCAGTGTTACAATGTCACTGGTAAATCCCCATGCCGACAGAATGGGGCCCGGAACCAAGCTGCTAACAGACCTAATCCTAGCCAAACGGGAAATAACCCAGTAGGCTATAGATAAGTGCGCAAAGCGAAACGCAGATAATAATAAGAGCAATTGGGATCAACTATGTTTATGACCCGTGAACAACTCAACGAATTAATGTCAGACAGTGCTAAAAACGCTGTCCTGACAACTCGTGATGAGTTCAACATTGAATTGGATGGAACGCCCGAGAGCATAGAAAATGTTGATGTGGTGATCCTCAAATGGATAGAAAAGTACCAGGATCAGGCGTTGGAGGATAAAGCTGTTTTTACTTTGTGTAATATCTATGGTGCTTATTTGGGTGAAGTATTCAAAGCCACCATAGGCGGTGAATGGATATACGATGAATCCAATCCGGAGGCTCCTTACGTATTGCTTGAATATGGTAACCATACTTACGCCTTTGCGGGGATATGCTACCAACGTTTAGTTAACGACAGCCAAATAAGTGTTAACAAATACTTCCAACAGGCAGTCAGGAATAGCACACAATAGTGCTATTTGCTCCAATCAAAAAACTGCTGCAATAATAACGGAAAAGGAGAGTTGCGAGCCAAGCCTATTTGACCTAGCCACAACAACCCTCGCTTGACGGGCACTATTCAGTTTTCCCTAAACCCATAGTGTCGACGCAAAACTAATCCATTAGCCCAAATGCTCTCCTTAGCTTCCTTGTTCCGTGTCATCCCGACGTTGTCCTTAACAGCGTATCTTCCTGAATAGGCTGTTGCAGCTGCACTGGTAATCCCTAACACTATCTAATATAGGTTGCTTCCTGCAAACCGAAGGTATCCATACTTGGCATTCATCCCTAAATGCCGCTCCCTAAAATTCGATAGCCAATTTTCCACTTAACGTCCTTGCTACCCCAGTGCATTTTTGCAAATGCATGTCTTGCTTAACAAGCTGCCTTCCTTGGCATTCAATCCATGAAAATAGCAGTGCCATCCTGGCGGCTTGAGTCTGTCCATAAGTTTCCATCACTGTGGCTTCCTATTAAAACGTTCCCTGCCCCTATCCTTGGTTCCCTAGCCACGGCCTAGTGTTGCTTCCTTACAACACAATAGCTAAAGCTACTTGTTAGTTGTGACAAACATATTGCAATCTTTGCTGTCCCGTAACCATCCTTAGTTAAGCTAGAGTAACTCCAACCGGTTGCCATAACCCCTGGGACAATTGCAGTATTCGACAAAACGAGCGGTAGAGCAAAAACCCATAAGCCACCGGTGCAAAAATTTAGGCCACTTCTGGTTTAATTTAATGAACAGCGGTCATGACAATTAACCGTTCATGTGTCAGTTGTAGCTATGCGCTGTGGTTACTTAAAAAATCAGGTAGGAAAATCACAAAAACAGGGCACGTGTGGTATTTACAACAGCCATAGGGACTGAAAAGTGTTTTATGCCGTAACGAAAATGGTATTAAAAAAGCCGAGACATAAAACAAAAAAGCTGGCAAAAATACCAGCTTTTAGCAGTTCAACCTAATAGGTTACTCGTATTTGCGCTTTCGCTTCGTTTCGATAGTGTCGATGTAGGCATGCCAGGAAGCATAACCCAAAAGCGGCATAAAAATAATGTAACCGACAAAGAAGGTAGCGTATCCAGCCAATACCAAGGCAAGTATTACGAAAGCCCACATAAACATAACTTTCTTGTTCACCCACACCGCATTCATGCTGGTAAGTACAGCAGTTGCCAAGTCAACTTTACGCTCCATCAAAATAGGCTGGGTGAATGCACTGATAAAAAACACTAAAAGTGTAAATGCAGCACCCACAATAGTACCCAAGGTCAGGAACGGCAATAAGCTTTCAAAGTTTTCATCAATATAAGGTGGGTATAGTGCGTGGATTAACGAAGCAACCCTCAACCAAAAGATCATCAGTACCATTAATAAAATGCCAAAAGCCCATTCGTTTACGGCGTTCCGGGTTATCGCCTTAACACTATGCCAAAGGGTTGGTGTGTGCCCCTTTTCAAGCTCCCAAGACACATCGTACAACCCCGCTGCCAGGAACGGACCAATCAACATAAAACACACTAGCGCTGGCATGATGACCAGGTGCCAACCTGATTGTTCTACCAAGAACTGAATAATATAAACCAATGCCGCAAACAACACCCCAAAAAAGAAGGTTAATAGCGGTGCTTTTGCCATATCTTGGGCACCAAGCCTTAACCACTTCCAGGGATCGCTCATTTCCAGCTCTTTACAAGGAATGACCCTAGCGATATTGCTGTCTGTAATAGCGTTATGGGGCTGTTCCTTAAACGAATGCGACATATTCTCTCCTAATCTTCCAGTTCTTCTAATTTTTCATTCTTTAACGGATTGTCAAAGGTGGAATCTTTACCAAGGTAACGTGAGCGTGCATCTTGCTGATTTACAATTTGTTTCGCTTTATCTGCATGCTCATCATCAGTATATACAAGCATAATAGCTTTGCCATTTTTTAGCTCATTTTCGTATTTGCTGAGCCGGTAGTTTCTATGGCTAATGCCGACTAGGCCTCCGATCCAGCCAGAGAACCCAATACATAAAAGCAATAACATTACCACATTGAGCGTATTTATCTGCCAACCATAGGGTTGCACCATATAGATAACAGCAGATGCAATACAACCGACTACCGCGCCAATTGCAGCCATTCGCAGCGAACTGTGCACCAAATCGCGTTCTTCAAATGGCGTCGCTTCATGGACGTGGTGGCCAGCAAAATCAGCACTATTTTCGCTGATAAAGTGGATATCCTGCTCATGGATACCCGTGTTAACCAGCTCAGCTTGGATGGTGTCAGATTGCGCCAACCCATTTAGTAAAAACTTATGTTGCATGATATAACCCTCATTAACTGTTCATTTTTCGAACAAACCAATTTGAGTATACGAGGCATCAAACAAGTTAGCCTTACCTTATAGATAAACAATCTATTGGATGTTTTTTAAACAATCAACAGCTATTATGAAAAAGTCCCGCGAACGGCTACCAATCAAAGTCCAACACCCTTGATGAGCCGTTAACATGACTTAATATTGGCGTCTACTAAACGCGCATCCAGGCAATATCTTGCCCGTGTAAATGGAAAAGTTTTTGATTTAGATCACGGAAGCGGGAAACACTTTCTCTGGTACTACCAATGGTTTGCCAAACAAAAGTGTGACAGTTGTTTTTCAACAAATCATATTCGCGGTATTGATAGAGGGATGACATGGCGCGGTCTGCCGTGCCCACTTCGACCAACGTGTCGCCCTCATGGTTACAGGCCACATAAATTGTATCGCCAGAACGCTCATGTAAAAAACGTTCTGGTGAGACCGTCCTCACCAGGCCATTGCCGTTGAGCTCGACAATTCTACCATCTACCCAGATACCTGTGTGGTCGAACACGCTGTATACTTCACAGCACACTACCGATCCGTCTTTCGGGGTTGCAGTATCTTTAAGTTGCCCGGGATGTTTGGCGATACCGTATTGTTCAGAATTCAACCTGGAGGAATACTTAACGCCCGCATAAGTGGCGATAGCTGCCGCCCCCAACCAGACTAAAGGAAGTGCCATACTTTCTCTACCTACAATTGCTTAACTTAAAAATAAGGCCAAATCCCTGTTTACAAAAACAGCGAATTGTAAATGAGTGTGTAATAAAGGACATTATTGGCTGGAAGCTCAATACCATGGCCACAGGCAAGCAGTGCAAACAATGGGCTTAGGCAGTTGTGCTAGCCCTTAAATCCACTGCTAATCCAAAAAATATTGCTCAAATTGATGCCGTATCCGGATGATAGTTTCGTTGTCATAAGCTGCGGGGGGAAACTTGCCCCAAACCGGTGCAGGCCAAGCTGCGTCATCCTCAAACCTTGCAATATGATGGATGTGTAGTTGCGCAACCACATTGCCCAAAGCCGCTAAATTGAGCTTGTGCGCTTTGAATTCTGTTTGCAGGAAACGGCTAAGCTGGTTGGACTCCAGCAACAGCTGCTGTTGCTGGGTAGCGGACAGCTGCACTAACTCAGTCACATCTGCAACCCTAGGCACCAGGATAAACCAGGGATACCTTGATTCGTCCATTAACAGCACCCGGCTAAGCGGCCAATCGGCCATAGTGATGCAATCCTGCGCCAACCTCTCATCTAGTGTAAACATGGTTCCACCCGCTATTGCAACTTTGTGGGGACAACAGTGAGTAAAGCCCGCTGACCTAATGCCACCTTAGCGTTAGGAAAAACAATGGCCTCACCATCTTGTTCCGCAATGTAGGATTTACCGGAGTCAGTGGCCAATACCGTGCCTAGGGCATAGTCGCTAAAGTTCGGGGCGTCATCGGGGAAATGCAGGGCAAAGTCTTCGGTTTCGCGGTTGATTACCTGGTTGACCCTGTAAATAAAAAATTGGCTCTCGTCGTAATCTGGCAACTCCAATTCCCCTTGGCTGACTAACGCGGTTAAGTGCTGCTTAGCGGCGGCAAACCGGCTCATGTCATTTTGGCCAAATCGCCTTACTTTACCCAATTCCACAGTGAAGGCATCCGCTTGGAAATGCTTATTCGAAAAGTAGCTGAAAGTGGTAGTAGGCGATTCTGACAGTAGGATCGTATTGACCCCACAGGCCAATAAAAATTGCAGTTGCTCAGGCTTTCGCGCCCTGCCATGGGTAAACGGGTACACTGCAAATTTTTCGTTTTTGGAATCGCGAATTGCAGTATGCAGGTCGTAGTGGAACCTTGCCCTACCCGCTGGTACCGATTCAAAAAAATGGCGTACTTCGCGTTCCAAAACTGCAGCACGTTGCCGCTCTGGATTGTCAGGCACATCGGGGTTGGCGTGCTCGCCATCAAACAAACGGTTCATATTTTCTTGTACAAAGCGCTGGGCAATGTCCATGGCGGGCAAGTTCCCAAATATAACAAGCAACCTGTGTTTTAGTGCCACACTACCGGTTAGTACCGCCTTGACCAATTCATCGCAAATCTCGATAGGTGCGGTTTCATTACCATGTACCCCACAAGAATAGACAATGTCTTTGTTGCCATATCCTGGTGGCTCGAAACTGATTATGCCGGTATCAGGAATGTATATGTTAGTACCATTATCCAGGGTAAATGAAAAAGGCTGTCCAAATACAGCAGGGTTCTCCCGGGACAGTTGTAAAAATGTCCCTTGTTGTTTTAGTAGGTCAATATTGGATTGTTGAGTTGTTTTGCCAGTCATCCGGTCTTTACAGTAGCAGTAGGGTAAAGCCAGCAAGTATACCGTAAAATAAAGGAGATTTGCGCAGGGGCGTTAAATTGAGAAAACGCTTATTGGAAACCAGTGGCGACGTTGTGTTGTTCCTGATTGAGTAGGTGTAGGAATTCTGACATAGGCACGGCCTTGGAAAACAGGAACCCCTGCCCAGCTGAAACACCAATACCTTGCAGCATGTGCAGTTGGTGCTGGGTTTCAATCCCTTCCGCCACTACGTTACAGTTAAGCGCTTCCGCAATTACCTTGGTAGCTTTCACGATGGCCATATTGACCGGGTTTTCCGCCAAGTTCATGACAAAGGTCTTGTCAATTTTGATTGAGTCTATTACCAAGTCCCGGATATACGCCAAATTGGAATAGCCTTTACCAAAATCATCAATAGCCACTTGCATGCCCAAGTGCCGCGCCTGGCTAAGCTGTTTGTTGACCATCAAGGAATTGGACATGGCTACGTCTTCGGTAAGCTCCAGCTCAATCAAGCCAGGATCCACGCAAAAGCTCTCGCTAAACTGGCTCAAACGCGGGATAAATTGCTCATCGTACAACTGGGTTGGCGATACATTTACGGCGAGCTTAATTTCATAGCCGTGGGTGTTGAGCAACAGTGAGCTTTTAAAGGCTTCTTGCAAAGCCCAATAGCCCAACTGGTTCATCATATTGTAGGACTCAGCCGCTTCAATCAAAGGACCGGGAAACACAACACCGTCTAACGGGTGGTTCCAGCGCAACAAACACTCTGCCCCAATAATATTTAGTGTGCCTAAATCGACTTTAGGTTGAAAGTACAGCTCTAATTCATCGTTGTTAATAGCGCGCTTGAGATCCGCCTTCAACGCCAGCGAGCGGCCAGAACGCGCGCCGCCGGTCATATCAACGATTACAAAATTTTCGTATTTATTGGACTTGGCTTGTTTCAGCGCCGATTCAACCCCTGAAAACAATTTGTGGGCGTCATCATTGCCATCTGGGTTAATAACCGCACCAACATTAAAATCTGCTGCAAAAGCGTGGTTTCCGACAATAATTGGCGCTTTAAAATGGTCGTTTAGTCGACGGTAACTGGCCTGTAGCTGCGGGGTCTTGCTGTGGCCTGGAAACATCAGGCAAAAGATGTCGCCGTCAATCCTGCCAAGTGTGGCATCGGCACCGAAAATATTGCTGATACGGCGGGCAACTTCAGCCAATATGAAATCGCCTGCCTTGTAGCCAAGGCTGGCGCTGACGTCAGAAAACCTAACAATATCAATCAATAACAATGAAAGACGAGGGTCATTGTCCAATGCTTTCTGCACCGTATCCAAGCAGGCATAGCGATTGGGCACCATTGACAACGTCTTGTGAAAAATACTCACGAGTACGGCGTTACCTCTACAACTAGGGTTGGGAATTTATACTTTTTAGAGACAAATAAAAAGTCCCAAAACCGAAAGTTTTGGGACTTTAGTGTAAAGAATGGCTAAAAAGTGAGGTTTACTCTACATTACAGGCCTCTAAGCTCCATATTTTGTTCACATAATCCTTAATTGAGCGATCTGATGTGAATTTGCCCATGTTGGCTGTGTTGATAATTGCTTTCTCCGCCCAACCTGCTGTATCGCGGTAAGCCTGGTCAACTTGCTCCTGTGCGTCAGAGTAGGATTCAAAGTCCGCAAGACATAAATACGGGTCACCGTGATCCAATAAACTGCGTTTTATCGAAGATAGCTCACCCGGTTTGCCAGGGGTGAAATAATCGCTATCCAACCAATCCAGTACCGCTTTGATTTCGCGGTTTTGGTAGTAATGGTCATGCGGGTTGTAACCAGACTCGCGCAGCGCTTTTACTTCATCAACGGTCAAACCGAAGATAAAGATGTTGTCATTGCCCACTTCTTCAGCAATTTCGATATTTGCACCATCGAGTGTACCAATAGTCAATGCACCATTAAGCGCTAGCTTCATATTACCTGTGCCTGATGCTTCCTTACCGGCGGTAGAGATTTGCTCCGAGACATCGGCTGCCGGGATCATCTTCTCTGCTAGGCTAACCCGGTAGTTAGGCAGGAACACGACTTTTAGCTTGCTATTAACACGGGTATCGTTGTTGATCTTGTCTGCAACTTTATTGATTGCGTAGATAATGTCTTTCGCCAACTTGTAGCCCGGTGCCGCTTTTGCCCCAAAGATGAACACCCGCGGGTGCATATCATAGTCGGGATTTTCCAATAGGCGACGGTATAGCGCCATAATGTGCAACAAATTCAAATGCTGGCGCTTGTATTCGTGCAAACGCTTAATCTGAATATCGAATATTGCAGTGGGGTCAACTTCAATCCCCACCAAGGCTTTAATTTCGTCTGCCAACGCTTGTTTGTTCTGATGCTTGATAGCCATGAAGCGATCCTGCATCTTTTTGTCTTTGGCAAACTCGTTTAGGCCCTTCAACTTGTCCAAATCAGTCGGCCAATCAGAGCCCACTGTTTCGTCAATCAATGCAGACAAAGCTGGGTTGCAGGCCTTCAGCCAACGCCGTGGGGTTATACCATTGGTGACGTTGGTCAGTTTGCCTGGGTACATCTCATTGAACTCAGGGAACAGGTTTTCCTTGACCAATTTAGAATGGATTTCAGCCACCCCATTGACCGCAAATGAACCTACAACACTCAAATGCCCCATGCGTACCATCTTTTCTTGGCCTTCTTCAATAATAGAAAGCTTGCCCTTGATAGAAGAATCATTAGGCCACTTGGCTTCAACTTGTTTCATGAAGCGGTGGTTGATCTCATAAATGATCTCCAAATGGCGCGGTAGGATCTTCTCAATCATGCGTGCTGGCCACTTTTCCAATGCTTCTGGCAATAATGTGTGGTTAGTGTAGGCAAACACCTTGGTGCTAATTGCCCAGGCTTCGTCCCACGGCATCTCTGCCCTATCCACCAAGATGCGCATCAATTCTGGAATTGCGATGGCTGGGTGGGTATCGTTAAGCTGGATCACAACCTGCTCGGCGAAGCGGCTCCAATCATCTCCGTGGGCGCGTTTGTAGCGGCGCACAATGTCTTTTAGTGAGCAGGCACAGAAGAAGTATTGCTGGATCAAACGCAACTCTTTACCCGCTTCCGTTTCGTCATTCGGGTACAGCACTTTCGAGATGGTTTCTGCTTGTACCGTCTCCGCATGTGAATCGATATAACCACCAGCGTTAAAAACGTCCCAGTTAAAGTAGTCCGAACTCTGGCTTTCCCATAGACGCAATACGTTGACAGTGTTGCCACCAAAACCGACAACAGGGATATCCCAAGGCAGGCCTTTTACAATCGAGCCAGGGTGCCACTCTTTTTGGATTTTGCCATTCTCACCATATTTGGTTTCAACGTAGCCGTATAACGGGATTTCCTGGATTGATTCAGGACGGCAGATCTCCCACGGGTTGCCATAGTCGCGCCAGCTGTCTGGACGTTCGATTTGGGCTCCGTTTTGGATCTCTTGTCGGAATAAACCATGCTCATAGTGCAAGCCATAGCCTATTGCAGGTAGCTCCATAGTGGCCAATGAATCCAGGTAACATGCGGCAAGACGACCTAAGCCACCATTGCCCAATGCCATATCAGGCTCTTCTTCCATGATATCGGTCAGGCTCATGCCAAGCTCTTGCAAAGCCCCATCGACGGTATCGAATACGCCCAAATTGTGCATGTTATTCGACATTAGACGTCCCATCAGGAACTCAGCCGAAAAATAATGTACCGCACGGGTATCGTTGAAATAATGGGTTTTTTGGGTTTTGCGCAGCCTTTCTAATACGACTTCATTGACGGCACCACAGGTGGCTTTCCACCATGCGTGATTATTGGCTTTATTTTCGTCCGTCCCAAGTGAGCAATGTAGGTGTCGGATAATAATGTCTTTCATGGCGGACTTGTCGAGCAGTGCGCCAGGCTCTTTTGCGGAGGCGACAGCCGCTGCCTTCTTAACCGTTTTAGTAACGGTCTTCTTAGCGACTGTTTTTTTTGAATTGGTTCGAGTTGCCATAGTTATACCTCTTAAATTTGGCACGTGGCGTAGCAGAAAAATACTTTCAGTTTGCTACACGGGGAAGCGCCGTTTTGTAATAAAATTACAGATGACGCAAAGTTAACCACGTTTACGGCCAAATTTTAAGAGGTAAAATGTTATTTTATTGTTAACAAATTGACTTTTTTTTTCAATACTCCGAAAAACCAGCAAATATTAACATCCAATTAACATTTTGATTACACAAATTAAACACCGGAAGATTTAAACACTGAATCAACTAGCGCTTGCGCTTCTTCTAACAATAATTCCAAATGCGCATCACCTTTAAAACTTTCAGCATAAATCTTATAAATATTTTCGGTGCCAGAAGGCCGCGCCGCAAACCAGCCATTTTCAGTGCTGACTTTTAAACCGCCAATTGCGGCGTTATTGCCAGGCGCATGGGTTTGGATTTGCTTAATCGATTCACCGGCTAACTCGCTGGAAGTGACAGCTTCTCTACTAAGGCTCTTAAGCGCTGCTTTTTGTTCAATGCTGGCGGCTACGTCAATCCGGCGGTAGCTTGGTGAACCAAATTGCTCTGTGAGTGCCTGATAGTGTTCACCGGGATCTTTGCCAGTCACCGCTAATATCTCCGCAGCAAGTAAACACAAGATAATGCCGTCTTTATCCGTTGCCCATACTTTGCCATTGCGGCGCAAGAAGATGCCACCAGCACTTTCTTCACCCGCGAAGCCAAACTCGGATGACAACATGCCCTGCACAAACCACTTAAAGCCCACCGGCATCTCAGCCACTTGCTTGCCGATGCTGGCAGCAACCCGGTCAATCATCGAGCTAGACACCAAGGTTTTGCCTATTTTCAGTTGTGATGGCCAGTCATTGCGGTGCTGGTAGAGGTAGTTGATGGCAACTGCAAGGTAGTGGTTAGGATTCATCAAACCACTAGACTTTGTCACGATGCCGTGACGGTCAAAGTCTGGGTCATTGCCAAAAGCTAGGTCGTACTTGTCTTTTAAGTCAATCAACCCTGCCATGGCGTAAGGCGAAGAACAGTCCATGCGCAACTTTCCGTCTTTATCCCTGCGCATAAAAGCAAAACGCGGATCCACTGAGCGGTTGACCACATCGATTTCCAGTTTGTAGCGATCCGCAATGATGTCCCAATAGCCAAAACCTGAGCCGCCCAAAGGATCAGTTCCCAGTTTTAAACCAGCATCAGCGATCGACTGCATATCTAATACTTGGTCTAATTGCGCCACATATTCTTGGCTAAAATCAGTTTCGCTGTACAGGTCGGAATTTACTGCCGATTTGAAGGCAACCCGCTTAACCCCTTGGTTGCCCTCGGCAATCAAGGCATTTGCCCGTTTTTGGATAACACTGGTCACATCGCCGTCAGCGGGACCGCCATTGGGTGGGTTGTATTTAAAGCCACCGTCTTCTGGCGGGTTATGGGATGGCGTGATGACAACGCCATCGGCCAGGCCTGAGTCCCTGCCCTGGTTAAAACACAAAATCGCGTGGGAAATAACCGGTGTAGGTGTATAGCCCTTGCCCGCTTGCGCGACAACACGCACCCCATTTGCCACCAACACTTCCACAGCAGTCACAAAGGCAGCTTCCGACAAAGCATGGGTATCCATACCGATGTAGAGTGGTCCCGTATAGCCTTGTTCAACACGATATTCTGCCAGTGCTTGGCTAATTGCAGCGATGTGGGTTTCAGTAAAGGTCTCATCAAAAGATGAGCCCCTGTGGCCAGAGGTGCCAAATGAAACCAGTTGGGCAGCAACCTCAGGATCTGGACTGCCCGTGTAGTAGCTACTCATTAAACGCGGGACATTAACTAGTTGGTTGGGATCAGCAGGTTGGCCTGCCTGTGGATGAAGAGCCATAGCAAAATTTCCTTAACAGTTGCGAATAAAGCGCTGTAAACGACAAAGTTGAAAATGAGCCAATTACCACCATTATTGGAAGTGGAGCTAATCCACTATTTATTGTCTACTGGGGATTGGAGCTAGGGGTACAAAACCTTTTACCGTTACCACAAAAGTAACAGTCTGGTGTGTCTTTTCAATGAAAAATTGGAATTAATGATACTTTCGTAACAGGAACTCAAAAATCAATGTCAGTTAACTACACCGTTGCCGGCAGTGGCAGCCCAGTACTATTGATACACGGGCTGTTTGGCAGTTTGGAAAACCTAGGGGTTATCGCGCGGCAATTAAAACAAAAACACCAGGTCATCAGTATCGACCTGCCGGATCACGGTCAATCCGCCCATTCTGACAACTTCGATTTATCAGGTTATGCGGATGCAATCCGCACAGTTATGAAGCAGCTTGGTATAGCCAAAGCGATTTTGCTGGGTCATTCCCTTGGCGGCAAAGTCGCTATGCAATTGGCCTTAGAAACCCCAGAACAGGTAGAAAAGCTGATTGTGGCCGACATAGCCCCGGTTGCATATCCTGCGCGTCACCAAAATGTGTTTGCCGCCCTGCACTCTTTTTCACCGAGCGAGATTAATTCCCGCGGAGAAGCCGACAACCATATGGCAAAACATTTAACTGAGCCTGGTATCCGGCAATTCCTGCTCAAAAGCCTGCATAAAGGTGAAACCGGTTTCCGCTGGCGCTTTAACTTGCCGGTTTTGCACCGGGATTATGAAGTGCTGTCACAGGGGCTGGAAATTGACGCCAGTTTCCACGGGCCGACTTTGTTTATCAAGGGCGGCAATTCTGACTATATAACGGCTGAACACCAGGAAGATATTATGCGCTTGTTCCCCAAAGCGACAGCTAAGGTGATTGCTGGCACTGGACATTGGCTGCACGCAGAAAAACCCTTTGTATTTGCGGGGATTGCCCAACGCTTTATTGACGAAGATCACGATTAGGGAAAGTAATCCGCTATTTACGCTTTTTGCTCCTGGGGTAATCGCACCCGCACAGTGAATATGCTATAGTGCGCGCCGCATTTGACGCATAAGTTTGGAGAAATATGCTCAGCGAGTATTACGAACAAATAGAAGCCATCGCCATGAACCTGGCATTAGTAGGCTTGTTTGTACTGATGGGTTTTGCAGTGCACGATGTGCTTAAAAAGAACAATGTGCCCAAAATGGGCCGCATGGCCGTTTATTTCGTTCTATTTTTAGGCACCACCGGATTTTTAGCGAAAGGCGTTCTCCAATTTTTCTGGAGCTAAGCCCTGATTTAGTTTTTGATATTTTGTAATAGTAGGTTTTATTAATATGGCAGTTGTTGGCTTATTTTTTGGTAGCGATACTGGGAACACGGAACACATCGCCAAGATGATCCAAAAAGAAATAGGCAAAGACCTAATAGACGTGTTCGACATTGCCAAAAGTACCAAAGAAGATATTGCCAAATATGATTTCCTCATGTTTGGCATCCCGACTTGGTACTATGGCGAAGCGCAATGTGATTGGGATGACTTCTTCCCTGAATTAGAAGAAATAGATTTTACCGACAAGATTGTCGCCATCTTCGGTTGCGGCGATCAAGAAGATTACGCCGAATACTTCTTGGATGCAATGGGCATGATCCGGGACATAGTGGAAGCCAAAGGCGCAATCATCGTTGGCCATTGGCCTACCGACGGTTACGACTTTGAAGCCTCCAAAGGCATGGTGGATGACAACCACTTTGTCGGACTAGGCATAGACGAAGACCGCCAGCCAGAGCTTACCGACCAGCGGGTTAAAGCCTGGTGCGAACAAATTAAAGATGAAATGAGCCTAAGCGAATTAGCTTAGTTTGTGGGCTTTGCCAATAGCAGTGGCAAATACGCCCAATACAAAAACGCAAGCCCATGGCTTGCGTTTTTTATATCGGAACTCATTGGAGCGTTACACATTTTCATCGGAAGAAAATAGTTTCTTAAAGCTATTAATGCGCAAATCCAATACTTCCCTGCGCACCCGGTAATCAGGATCATGGGTTCTACTGCTCAAGAGCGTATTTGCAAGCATCTCGTCGCCACCAAACTCAACCACAAAATACAAAGAAAAACGGCGTATCCACCAATTGCTATGGTGTTTCGCTGACCATGCAAATATTTCCACTGTTTCTTCGCCCTGTCCCGGCATCCAAGCCACTGTATAAGGAATATAATTTGCTGTTCCTTCTTTTGCTGAGGCGATTAATGCTTCAAACAACGCGTTTCGAATATCGGGAATGGCTTCCGCTGCATCCACCCAAAACTGCCGCCTTTTATCTGGAAAACCACTTTCTTCATTATGGGTAAACTCTACATTCACCGCAGAAAAGGCCAAAGCAATTTTCACGCGCTGCGCTTTATCAGGATGGGTAAACAAGCTCAAAAATGGATCCAGTGACCCTCCTTCAAAAAATACCTTGCGTACTAATTCCTCTTCTTTGGCGTAATCTGTGGTCAACTCCCTAAGCGCAGGTTGGCTGGTGTGTGCATTGCCCACGGTTCCCGCAGCTAGAACAGACTGTTCTGAATGCTGTATTTCCCTGGCATATTGCTCCACAAACGCAGGTGGTTCGCCAAATTGCACTGGACTTGAATTCAGCCCAGCCAAGGCATAAACCAGGAAAAGGGCGACGACAGATGCGATAGCTGCAATGGCGATAATAATTTTTTTAAATGGCAAATGAATGTCCATGATGTAATCCCTAAATAAATAAAACACATTCCTGGGCAAGAACAGCCCAAGTGCTGCTTACCTTAGTTAAAACCCAACTAAAAAAGCTGACTTGCTTATGATTTTTAGTTGATTTTGATCTGATTTTGCCGTCTGGAATGCAGAAAAATGTAAACGGGTTACTTGCTATTGTCGGTCACTAATAAAGCACTACCAATATAAATGCGAGGCAGGGAACTCTGAGGCAGGCAAAATCAATCTAATTTCCACAGCGTGAATAATATCCTGAACTGTCTATACTTTCTCCAGGCAATTCAATCCAAACTATTCCGGTGAAAAATGCTAAGAAGAAGGCCACGAACCTTAATAAAACACAGATTGTTGGGGATTGTTCTAATTCAAGCCTTTTTTGTTTTCATCTTGCCAAGGGATCTTGAAGCTAAAAGCAGTATTTTTGATTTAGGTGAGCTGAGCTTTCGAACCGTAGGCGATAAGGAAAAGCTCCCATCTTGTTGCTTAGCGATTGAACAGGATAAGCAAGGTTTTATTTGGATTGGCAGTGCCAAGGGATTACTGCGTTATGATGGTTACCAATTTACCCTGTTTGAACATGATGCAGAAAATCCTGACTCCCTATCCGGCAATCGAGTTATTTCTTTATGGATTTCTGATGACAATTTGATATGGACAGGTACAAATGCTGATGGTGTATCCGTTTACAATCCACAAACAGACAGTTTCAAACGTTTCCAGTTTGAAAAAGGTAATGAACACAGCTTGTCAGATAATTCAGCCTTAACCATTGTTGGAGATATCTACGGTAACGTTTTTGTCGGTACATACAATGGCCTTAACCATATTGATGTGACTACTGGAGAAGTCAAGCGCCTGCCTACTATCAAAGGTTGCGAAACTCCGTTTGTCGAACCATACATCCAAAGCCTATTGCTAACACAAACAAACACTTTGTGGATAGGAACTTATAGCGGTTTATGCCGGGTTCAGTTGCCTGGCAAATATGACAGTAATATTAGAAACTGGTATTCATCCATTACAGGAGAAACATTCACCAGTCTCAACAACCAGTTTGTCACTCAACTGTTTGAAACTCGGGACGGTAAGGTATGGCTAGCCACTACACAAACTGGTGTTGCCATAATTGATACAAAAGCTTCTAAAAGCGGAGGTTTGGTAAGTGTTCCGCTTAATAACCAACAATTGAGCCATGCGGCAATATCAGCAATTGCCCAACCCAATTCCGAGGAAATATGGTTGGGAACTGCCAACAATGGTATTTACATTGTGGACTCCGCTAATGGAGAAGTAAAACGACACGTGAAACACGACCCTTTCAATAAGTCAAGTATTAATCACAATATAATAACAACATTGCTAGTGGATGATTCGGGTCTTGTTTGGGTTGGTAGCAGTATTGGAGGCCTGAACCAGCACAACCCTAAAATTAATTCACTACGCAAACTGTCTAGGCAAATTGATAATCCAAACGCGCTAACTAACGGGGATGTGCTAAGTATACTTGAGCTTGATAATGGCCAGGTATGGGCAGGTAATATTGAGACAGGCATTGATGTTATTGATAACAGTGTTGGAGTCATTGGTGGATTCCGTCCAGAACCCCATAGTCAAATAACAATCACAGAGGGATACGTACAAAGCATGGCCTATTCTTTTGATGGTAGTGTCTGGGTGGGAACACCAACTGAAGGTTTGCATCGGTATGACGCTATTGAAAAAAAGTTTTTCCGTTACTCAGTAAAGGACGGTTTGCCAGACAATTATGTAATGACACTTCTTGCAACGCCCGGCGATCAACTTTGGGTGGGTACTTATGAGGGCATAGCACTAATGGACACAGCGGCCAATAAATTAATTCCACTTGAGACATTCAAAAATATCGAGTTGCTGTCAAAGAAGGTCGTGCTAAGCCTAGCGTATGCGCCAGATCATCTCGTATGGGTGGGAACAACCGATGGCTTATTTGCGATGTCGCTAAAAAACCAGTCTGTCACCGAAATCTTATCTTCATCCGGTACCAAGCAAACACTTTCTGACAATAGAATTAACAGCTTGCTTATAGATAAAAGCGGTAAACTTTTAGTCGCTACTGGGCAGGGGCTTGATCGCCTCGTTAGTTTTGATGGCGAAATTGCTGTGTTTGAATCACTAGATAGGCTCGTGGATCGTCTTCCAAGATATTCTGCAAACCTTATGGAAGACACTAAAGGTAGGATTTGGGACGTTTCAGGTTGGTTAGACCCCGCAAGTAAAAAATGGCTCGATTTAGACTACTTGAGTGAATGGAACATAGGTGAAAAATTGTTAAATTCATATACTAAAACCAGAGACGGAACATTGCTTTTCGGCGGTACACAAGGGATCTTAATGGTTCGACCTGAACTATGGCAATCTTGGACATATCAGCCACCATTATTGATTAGTGAACTCGAAATAAACAACAAAGGGATCCCTGTGCCAAAACAACTTACACTAGCTGCAGACGCAACTAGTGTTTCGCTTGAGTTTTCTGCACTGGACTATTCCGCACCTAACAAAAACAAGTATGCATATAAATTGGAAGGGTTTGACAAAGACTGGATTAAAACAGATAGTAGCAAAAGAAGAGCTACTTATACTAACCTACCTCCTGGTGATTATCGCTTTAAAGTGAAAGGCAGCAATAGCAGCGGAACCTGGAGCGAACACAAGATAAATTTAGCTATTACACAATTACCAAAATGGTACGAAACCACTTGGTTTAAGATTGCATTGCTACTGATTTTATTGAGTGCAATTTATCTATTTTCGCAATGGCGCATCAAGCAGCTGAAGCTGAAAAAAATAGCGTTAGAGAAACTAGTAGAATCAAGAACGCATGAACTACAAACAAAAAATGAGCAACTAAACAATGCAATGCATAAACTTGAGGTTGCGAGCTTAACTGACCAGCTAACAGGTGCGCACAATAGGCATTACTTCGATAAGTTTATCTACAAAGAAATAAAACAACTACAAAGAGACCTAGAACAAAGTAGAAGCTCTGCTGAAAATGCACTGGGTCTGATTATCGTGGACGCTGACCATTTTAAGCAGGTTAACGACACCTATGGACATAATGCAGGTGATCAAGTTTTGATACAATTCACCCAGCTACTACAACAATGTTGTAGAGATAATGATTGGACAATTAGATGGGGCGGAGAAGAATTTCTAATTGTTTGTCGGTCAATCACAATTGCCGAAATGCAGTCGTTAGCAGAGAGAATTAGAAAAACAATTGAAAAACATGACTTTGACATTGGTGACGCTATAAAGCTGAAAAAGACATGTTCTTTAGGGATGTGCACCTTCCCATTTGTAAAAAATAGCTTTGATGCATTTACGCTCGAGCAAACCCTCCATTTGGCTGATTTGGCACTCTATTTGGCAAAAAGCAGCGGGCGAAACGCGTGGGTTGGCGTGTCATATTTACTAAGTCAACTAGATAACAACACTAAAGAACAAATATTAGATAACATTACTGCAGCAGCAAAATCAGGGTACATCCGGATAGTATCGTCAATCAGAGGGTTAAATACAAAATAGCAATGGCTCATAAGTTGGACATTAAGGATTAATCGAAGCCACACCATACTGCAATCGTCCGATTTTCCTGTCTCTGCCTGGGTGTGCCCGTTTGGCGTATCTTGACAGATAATCTATTGCCCAATTCCAAGTGTGTTTTAATTCTGGTGCTGTCCCATGGAGTATTGACTCCATTAACGGATAAAACCAACTCTGGGTGTTTTTCGCCACCATAAAGCTGGAGATATCCACGCCCATTATTCGCTGGATACTAAAGCCAATCCGGCGTTTTACCAGTAATGCCAGTAGGCTGACCCATATCAGTCCTTCCATTAACCCGGCGTTGCGGGTATTGAACTTGCGTAAATAGCAGTAGGATTTCCATTCCTTGAACAGCAATTCTATCTGCCAGCGTAAGCTGTAAAGCTTTATTATTGCACTGGCCGGGAAGCCTTCCCGCAGCAAGTTAGTTGCCCAATACGTTGGCTCTGGTTTACCCGGCGGCCAACTGGCTATCATGCGATATGGGGTTTTTCCTTTAACGTCCATATCCACCACTTGGCTTCGTCGGATGTGACGTTTCACATCCTTGAGCTTCACATTCTCAAACCGTTTTAGGCGCTTACCTTGCGCATTGACACCTGATAACACCAACGGGTTCGCTGTGGTTTTGGCCCTGACCAGATAACTGCCGCCCGCCAGGTTGATACTCTCTAGATAAGACAGCTTAAAGTAGCCCCTGTCTGCCATAAACAAACAGTCCGCCAATGACCCGGCTGCCGGTAAAAAGTCATACTCCGCCACACTGTCTGCACTGACCGCTATCCGCTTAGGCTGACTTTGGAGCATATCCCAACTCACATGCAATTCGACTGCGGCTGGACTGATTGTCGTAAAGCGTCCTTTGAATTCTTCCTTTAACGCATCATGGACAGCAAACGAACTGCCATCTTGTAGCACAACTTGTTTAAACACCGACAAATCGTTATCCGTTCCCAGGATATGCTGTTGCCATTTATGCAGGGCCATTCCCACAACCCGCTGAATCAACTGGCTAAATGCGGGTTTACTCAGTTGATTATGAAACGGTTTGTACTGTACATCAGTGAACGTCAGGCCGGTAAAATAGCGATGCAGGTCGCTGATACAGTCAATGCTCTTGTCGCCCATGGCCGTCACCAACGCCATAACCAGTTCGTAAGGCTTAACTAAGCGTTTTCTAACGCAAAAGCCACATCGCTGACCGATATCGTTAATATTAAATTCGTTCAGGACTTCCGTTATTTTGTTTAGCTCGTTATTCTTGTATTGCATGTTCTCAGATTTGTTTCAGCAGGTTTGTTTGGCGATAAATATCTGATCGAATTTGAGGCATGCAATCAACCCTTATTTTTCTTAAGATCCTACCTATGAGCAATGGCTAAATTGCTAGAATTTCAGATTCACCCGAATTTTAATGCCGTACTTGTAGCATACTTGCACTTTGCCAGCTTACTAGCTGAAAAAATTAAATTCTGTCAACTAAACGTTAAAAAGCTGTAACTATTCAGCTTGCTCAATGATAAAAATATCAGGCAGCTTTTTCTGAAACAGTAATGTGAGAGCTTCAGACGCTGTGATTTGTTGCTTTCTACATGACGATAGGTAGCTCCTAACCAAGCAAAATATTTTCGCTCCCTGCATACTGCGGAAACAGCCTGAGATTTTCTGGTGTACTTTGGTCATGCGAATATCGTTTTCCCCCTGGTTATTGGTAAAGGGCACATTTGGGTGAGTAAGGAATCGCAGTACGTCTTCTTCGTAGTCCCTTAACCTTTCCAGTAACGCCCTGGACTTGCTGCGTTTTAACCGCCCTCTTTGTCCGGGCCTTCGTTGGTTGTTATCTGGTGGTGGACAGGCTAATTCAGCCTCGTTCAATATGGCCTGGTATTGTTGTTTATAAGCCGCAATGCGTTGTTCACTGACAAAAGCTGTGGCTTGTTGGTAATGATTAATATCCTTTAACAGGTCTTGCATCTGCTTTGCCCACTCCATTCCCTCTTGCTCCCATATACGCTCAAGCTCTCTAAGATGGTGAGCATTACACAAGGCATGTTGGCATTGGGTGTATTGATAATAGGGCTTCCAGTGGTCGTGGCATAACACACCTTTTATGTGAGGTAAAATGTCTGCTTCATCCATCGCCTCTTTGCCTCGTTTGGCATGGGGATGGAAATAGGTCCACCATCGAGATGACGTATTGTGCAACCACTGGCGCTTGCCACTAATGTTGATACCTGTTTCATCCACATGCACAGGTAAGGGGGACTGTCTCAGTTGTTGTTTAATGATGCTTTCTGCACCTGTCGACGTTATCAACGAGGCTGCTTGTTCATTAAATGCGAATAGGCTCCCTGCACTGACAGGAATTCCAAGTTGGTCAGTAAAGTATTCTTCAATACGGTTATAGGGTAAAAGTTGGTATTGGGACAAATACACCGCATGCGCTTTCATTCCTGCACCGTACTGGATTGGCGCAGTCACCCCTTCCGGAAACTCCCCCATAAACCGTTCACCTTGTTCATTTTCCAGTATCTGTGCTCGGTACTCGGTTACCACACGACTAATGTCGATATCCACCACCTGGCGTTTTTGGTAACCCACTTCTCGATAATTGCCTTTTGGCAGTTGGGTGATATCCAGTTCGAGGAC
This sequence comes from Alteromonadaceae bacterium, assembly GCA_965279005.1. Taxonomy (GTDB): domain Bacteria; phylum Pseudomonadota; class Gammaproteobacteria; order Enterobacterales; family Alteromonadaceae; genus Planctobacterium. The sequence continues at coordinate 74,828 of CBDIHK010000012.1, forward strand.
TTCTACAACATCAGGGGTATCGGTTTGCGTGAGGGTATTCCCCTTGCGACCTATCTGGCCGCCAGCTTTTCGCTCACTTGATGAATGTCTTTTCTTTTTTCGGTTGATATCTTGTGAAGGAGGGAGGCTGCTGTTGTTGCTATTAACGCCCAGCTTATTTGATAGCAACACTACGACAGTCAAAAGCAGCTCAATAGTGACTTTTAGCGCGGGTGTCAGGCTAGAATCCTGCTCTAGCTGCTCTCTGGTTTGCTCGACCAAAGCATTAATGTTGATACTTTTTAAATCCATTCATGCTAACACCTTTATTTGGGATATCAGGATCTCACAACCAACATTTCAGGGCTATTTCAATTAATCGATCACAAAAAGGAGGTTAAACAGTTTTATGGATCAGGCTGAATAGTTACAAAAAGCTTTCCATTCCAAAGCAAACTTATTTTTTATCTAAACCTTAAACTTTGATACCGCCATTCGCAGGTTGGACATAAGCTCTTGCACTTCTTCGGTAGCCGCGTTGGATTGCTCGGTTGTACCCGCACTCTTTTCAGCAAGGGAGACAATGGTTTGCAATCGCTGGGCAACGGACTGCAACAGCTGATCCTGGGCGTTGGTATCATCAACTATGAGGTTGTTGATTTGGGCGAGCTCTTCAATGATTCTCGTAATTTCACCGACGTTGCTGTTAACTTCGTTAATAATCGCAACACTTTGGTCTGATAGCTTCTTGCCTTGCTCTATGGTGCTCACCGCTTTTTGGGCATCGCTTTGCAGGCTTGCAATCATTTTTTCGATTTCTTCAGTACTGTTTTGGGTACGGTTTGCCAAGGTCCTTACTTCGTCGGCAACTACGGCAAAGCCACGGCCTTGCTCCCCTGCCCTGGCAGCTTCAATGGCGGCGTTTAGCGCCAGCAAATTGGTCTGTTCGGCAATGGTTTTGATAACATCTAAAATGCCTTCAATATTGCGGCTATTCTCGGCCAAGTTAGAGATGACGGTGGAAGACACCTCAGCCTGTTCCGCTTGTTGCAAGATTTGCTTTTCACCACGGTTAACCAGGGCCATAGCCTGGTCGGTTTTTTGGGTAACCTCATTCAGCTTGCACATGCCGCGGTTGATTTCTTCCAAGTTGGCCTGGCTCTTGTTGCGCACCGATTCAGTATTTTCTGCGGTTAACTGGATCTGCTCACGCTGCTTGTCTACCTGCCCCAAGGTTTCATGACCGAGCTCGACGCTGACATCGGTAGCTTCTTGCAAGCTTTCTTCCTGCTCTAATATATGCACAACCAAGGTATGCAAGTTTTCCGACAGCGCATTCACCTGGCGCGCCAAGTCACCAAATTCACAGTGGCTGCGGGCATCGGCTTTGTGGGTCAAATCACCGCTACTGATCACTTTTAAGCTATTGGTAATGCGGTACATTGGCACCGATATGCCTTTTGCTGTAGCAAATGCGACGGCTGCGGCGATAACAAAGCTTAAAATCATGATGGTCCAGCCCAACACCATGTTAGCTTCAACGATATCAACAATTTCAGACTGTCCTTCAGAAGTTGATTGGCTCACTTGCTTAAACAGTGCATCAAAACTATCAATCGCTTGGTTATTACTAGACTCCGAGGCCAGCAAGCTTTCCCTTGCCTGCACCATATAATCAATAGCCGAGCTTTGCATGCCTACCATGCCCGACGCGCCAAATAGCAAACCTTCCAGCTTGCCAAACTGTTGCTGGTAATCTTCAATCAAGCCACCGGTATCAACCGATTCGGCCAATCGATAAATAAAGGCATTATTTTCACTGATATTACTTAAGGCAAAGCGCATGGTATCAACGATATCAGCACTGGACTGGGCGTTGCGCGCAGCCACCAGCTCTTTGGTACTGTTTAGCAGGGCGATTAACTGGGTATCGACGTTATTCCCGGCGCCAGCTAAGCTTTTCAGGTCATCGTTTGTTTCGACACCATCCATATAGGCTAGATCCAATAACGGCGCACTAGTGTCATCTATGGCAATAATAATAGTTTCCAGGTGCTGTGACATTACGTCTACCTGGGTGAGGTAGCGCTCCCGGTATTGGTACATGGTATCCACACTGCCTAGGTAGCTCTGGATCTGACGCTGTGCCTTGTTGAAGTTGGATTTTACCGCAGGCTGCATTGACATGCGGGAAAGGCTATTAAGGGATTGTTCAAAACCTTCACGGGATTGCTGGAATGCCGTTTTATTGCTGCGCAAGGCATTGATGTTGTCTAGATAAAAATCGCGTAGTGATGCTTTGCCCAGGATCAGGGCCTGGTTTTGTACATTTGACACCTGCAATTGCAGTGGGTTTTTCTCTTCAATTACAGATTGCGCGGAGTTCTGAATATTAGTTAACCCGTTGTAGTTGATAACGTTGGTCAATATCATCATCAGGATTAAAACTACGAACCCTAGAATTGTTTTTGCGACGACCGTTAGCCTCATTGTGTCAAACCCTTAAGTAGTTTGTTTTTATTGCTTTTATTATTATTCAGTTTAGTTTAGCCCAATCGTGGGGCAACACGTTAACTACAACTAACAAAATGCAGTGGTAGTACCACTTAACATTATCGTAACATTCTAGCAAGAACTTTAATATTCTCAATTATTTATGCAAAGCTTTCATTCCCGCCGAGTTACTTTATAATATCCTGCATCATTTTCGCTCCCAGATGCCCCGCAATGGATCAAAACCAAGAACTGAAAAAAGCAGGACTGAAAGTAACCTTACCTCGGCTTAAAATTTTAGAAATTTTAAAATCGCCGGAAAATCAACACGTTAGTGCAGAAGACGTGTATAAGATTTTATTGGAACAAGGTGAAGACATTGGTTTGGCCACGGTATACCGTGTTTTAAACCAGTTTGACGATGCTGGCTTGTTGCACCGGCACCACTTCGAAGGCGGTAAATCTGTCTTTGAGATTAGCAACAAGAAACACCACGACCACCTTGTTTGTTTGGATTGTGGCAAGGTAATCGAATTTGAAGACGATGTCATTGAACAGCGCCAAGAAGAGATAGCGACACGCAATGGCATTAGCCTTTCCAACCACAGCCTTTATTTATACGGCACTTGCGAAAAGCCGGACTGTGAAAACAAAAACTAAAAGCTGATTTTAGGCTTACTAGCCGTTGTAGTAGTGTTTAGGCACGCGCAACGGCATCCGGGTAACCAACTCATAACCAATGGTATCCGCCCAACTAGCAACTTCATTGACATTCAGGCCTTCTCCCCACAAAGTAACTTTATCCCCCAGCTTTACCCCTGGAATATGGGTCACATCAATGCTCAGCATATCCATAGATACCCTTCCGGCAAGCTTTGCCCTGTTGCCTTTCACCAACACTGGCGTCCCGCTTTTGGCATTGCGGGGATAACCATCGCCATAGCCAATAGCCACCGTCGCAACAACTGAAGGTTGCTGCGCTTGCCAAGTACTGCCATAACCAACACATTCACCTACAGCCACCTGGCGTATAGCAATAACTTCCGACTCTAGGGTCATCACGGGTTTTAGCTGGTTGGCAAGATCAACCCCCTGTTCAAAAGGCGACAAGCCATACAGCATAATGCCGGGACGGATATAGTCACTGGCTGCCTGCGGCCAAGCCATTACAGTGGCAGAATTACCGATGCTGGTATTTGCTCCTGCCTCCCCAAGGCGGTTGCGAAACTCATCAAACAGCAGCATCTGGTTTTTGGTGTAAGGTTTGTCCAGCAAATCAGCACTGGCCATATGGGTCATCAGGATGGGTTGCTTAGCGGTTTTGCCACTCGCTACTAGCCTTCTGTACGCAATTAAGCCATCTGCAATATCCAACCCCAAACGGTGCATGCCCGTATCCAATTTCAACCAGGTGGCAACTTGGCCATTGAGGCTTTCACGTTCCAACTGGGCGACCTGCTCGAGGTTGTGGAAAACCACAGCAAAATCATTGTCTTGGGCTACCGCTAGTTCAGAGGCATGAAAACAACCTTCCAACAACAGAATTTGCTTTTGCAACCCGGCGTGACGCAACTGTAATGCCTCTTCTATGCTGGACACGGCAAACATTGTTACCTGGGATTGGATCGCTTTTGCCACCGTAATGGCACCATGGCCATATGCATTGGCTTTTAACACCGCCACAATGTTACTGCCAGGAGCAAACGAGCGGGCCACCTCGACATTATGCCGTAAAGCCCCGAGGTCAATATTCATTTTGGCCGGCCTAGACACTTGCTGTTACCCGTAATCAAACATGTGTTGTTGGTACTGCCTGGCCAATTTACGCGCCCATGGGCCAACCTTGCCATCGCCAATAGCCTTGCCGTCAACGGCCACGACTGGATAGACACCTTTCGACGAGCTCGTTACCCAGACTTCATCGGCAGCAAACAAGCGTTCCTTGGGCACAGCGCTTTCGATGACCGCCAATGGTGTGTGACGGCGGGCGATATCCAAGACGATATGGCGGGTGATCCCCGGCAATAGCTGCATCTCCAAAGGTGCCGTATGGATCTGGTCGCCAAACAGGCAAAATACATTGCAAGTACTGCCTTCCGTGACATTACCCAATTCATCATATAGCAACACCTCATCCAACCCTTGTTGTTTTGCTCCTTGGTAATGCAGCACATTACCTAATAAGGAAGTGGACTTTATTTGACAGCGTCGCCAGCGCTTATCCGCTTCTAACGCCAACTTAAGGCCGGACTCAAACTTTGCATTTGCGGTATCAAGGGGCGGCAAGGTTTGTAACATCACAAACAAGGTCGGCTCAATACCTTCCGGAAAACCATGGTTGCGAAGTGGGGCTACACCGCGGCTGATTTGGATGTAAATCCCAGCATCGGCTACCTGGTTTTTGGCAAGCAGTTGTTCGCTGATATTGGCAAGTTCCGGCAACTGGCTTGGAGGCGAAATCTGTAGTTGTGACAGCCCGTCTTGCAGGCGCTGCACATGCAGGGAATACCCCACCAACTTACCACCATAACAAGGAATGACTTCATATATTCCATCGCCAAACATAAAACCGCGATCCATCGGCGATAGCTTTAATTCGGAAACGGGGGCGAATTCGCCATTTAAAAATGCAATTGACAAGGAAGGTAGACTCCCGGGTTAAATCAGAAGATAGGACATGGCTACACAGGGATTAATTTTGTCTGCGTTAGCCCAGTGATAAGCCTTCGGTATTTGGCCTGCGCGACAGATAAGCGTATCAACCGGAACCTTACCTTGGTCGCAGGGCGGCATTGTGCCAGATTCCAACAACTAGGCAAAGTAACCGCGCCAATTTTTGCATAACCACCCATGGTCTGTCGGTCATTTAGCAATATTATCGGGTTGCCGTCCCTCGGTAATTGTACTGCCCCCAAGGCGGTGGCCTCGGATATTTTTTCGGGTAAGTGGAATGCTTCGGGGTCTAAATTAGCTAGGTTGTTTGGTTGCAAGCGTACACCCATCCTATTGCTTTGGGGCGCTATTGAAAATTCATTTTGAAGCAACCAGCGACGCACTGGTTTGGGAAACTCAAAGTAGTGGCAGCAAGGCACAAAACCTAGCTCCATCCCCACTACGTTGGGAAGGTGTGCGCGAGCTTCTTTAGGCACTTGCAAAGGTAATTGCGGTTGACTTGGGTAAATGGGTAAACAATGCCCTTGCGTTAGCAGGGCACCGTCTCCAGCAATACCGCCAATCCCTTCCCTGGTGCTTGTTGCCGAGCTGCCTAATACGGCTTTGACTTGTATGCCGCCGCGGATAGAAACATAGTTCCATGCGCCTTGTACTGGCCGGCCTATTTTAACCATGTCGCCCGGCAGCAAACTGTGGTTCTGCCACATGGGCTTGGCCACACCATTGATACGCAATACCCCATTGGCACCGGTCACCGCTATATTGGTATGCACTGTGCTCTCAAACTGCAAGCCACCAAAGGCTATTTCAATCACCGTGCTATTCGCCACGTTGTTTAATAACCGGTTTGCCCAATAGAAGGAGAGGTAATCAGCTGCCCCGGCCTGGGTCACCCCATAGGCCTGTTGCCTGAACCTGCCCCGATCCTGGAGTGTAGCCAGCATGCCTGGCTTGAGTATGCGTAGCTGCCCTAGTGCTGCCATTGGCTACCACCTGGATTCTGGGCCAAATGCTCAAATTCAGCTTTGTCTATCTGCCTAAACCGGACAGGTGCACCCACTGTAAAAGGAATGGGAGGTTTTACACCGGGGTTAAACAAGTTCAGCGGGCAATTACCAATGATATGCCAACCACCCGGCGAGGCCTGGGGATACACTGCCGAATATTGGTTGGCAATAGCAATGCTACCGGCGGGCAAACATGTCCTTGGCGTATCCCTCCTGGGCAACTGCAGTGTTTGTGGCAGGCCTACTAGATAGGCAAACCCAGGGGCAAAACCAATACTGGCGACCTTATATTGAGCATTGCAATGCAATTCAATGATATCCGATATTGATAGCCCCAAGCGCCTACTTAATGGCTCCAGGTCAACGCCATAATGCTGGTCATAATAAGCGGGCAGTAGGATAGCCTTGTCCTGGGTTTGGCAAGCATTTAAAGCTGGAGCGGCATCAAAGATGGCACTTAAGCACTGTTTGATTTGTTGATGGGAGTGAGTGCTGCAGTCATAAAAAACAGTTAAACAGGATTCGGCGAGCACCGTTTCTAGCAGCCAGGCTATATCTTGACCGTTTAGGTGCTGTTGCAAAGCCAGTAAATACGCCTGAATATCACCGATATCAATACCCTCTGCCCTAACCGTTACAGCATCCATGCCTGCGGCTTCAATCCGGTATTTAGCCATCAGTTGGCCTGCAGGGATTTGCGCAGTTCAGTGGCAATTTCCAAGGCATTGGCAGTATCGCCGTGTACGCAAAGGGTATCAGCCTGTAATGCGAGTGTTTCGCCACTATCCGCAACAACACCACGGCCACAGATGATACTTTTTCCTTGTTCGACCGCTTCATTTGTAGCCAATACTGCGCCGGCGTGCTTACGCGGGGTCAAGCGGCCATCGGCAAGGTAGCGGCGGTCAACAAAGGCCTCGAATATCACTGGAATAGCATATTTGTGGCTGAGTGCCGTTGAGCTTGAGTTATCACTAAAGCTTTGCAACATCAGCGGCAATGGCCGGTAATAACCCGCTAGGGCAGAAAACACAGATTCTAAGATAAGCGGATCCCGCATCATGTCGTTATACAATGCACCATGGGGTTTGACGTATGCCAATTCTGAGCCTTCGGAGCGGGCAATACCCTCTAGCGCTGCAATTTGGTAACACAAAACATCAGCCAATTCACTGGCGCCTAGTTGCATACTGCGCCGGCCAAAACCTTGCATATCAGGATAGCCAGGATGCGCGCCAATCGTTGCCCCATATTCAGCGGCCAGCGCTACCGTTTGCCGCATCACACTCGGGTCGCCAGCATGGAAACCACAGGCAATATTCGCCATGTCAATCAATGGCATAACTTGCTTATCTTGGCCCAGCTGCCACGGACCAAAGGATTCGCCCATATCACAGTTAAGGGTAATGGCTTTAGCCATGGTTACCTCCTGTTTGCCAACCTAGGATAGTTTCGCTGATGAGTTTCGCCGTTTGTACCGGTTTTTCTAGGGGGAACATATGCCCCACCCCATGGAACAGGTGGTGCTGCATGCCCGGGTGGCGTACCAGGAAACGCCGCACTAACCGGGGGAAACAGACGTTGGAATGCTGCGCAGTGATCAGTTTAGCGGGGCATTGCACCTGCTGGTCGAACTGGTGGATATTGTGTGGGATGTGCCGGAACAACTGTGTTTCCACGGCGACTTCGTAAACCAAGCGCGTCCCCTGCTGCTCTTTTTTGGTGGCGGCCCTGACGTAATCGGCCAAACAATCTGGATCGAAATAGCGGAACAAGGCCTTGGGCTTGAAGTAATCAAGCACATCTTCACCCTCAGTCCAATAGGATTTGCGGTTCTTTGACTTGCCACTGGGCACAAATTTGTCAATGAAAGGTGTTTTTTTCAAGACCCTAAACAAAGGCGAGGCAAGGCCACTCATTATGGGCGGATCCATCATGATCAGACCTTTAAACAATTCGGGCCTTTGGCAACATGCCATAAAGGAGATCACGCCGCCAAATGAATGCCCCACCGCCACTACTTTTCCACCAGCACTGTTCTGTTCCACAAAATCAACCAGTTCTTGGACTTGGTTTTGCCAGTTGTCCGACAAAGGGTACCTGGGATCATGGCCAAACTTGTCCTTAGCGATGATGTCAAAACCACTGGGCAAGTGCTGCCACAATTTGCGGTAGCTTTGTGCCGGAAACCCATTGGCATGGGCAAAGTGCAAAATGGTCAAGGTAACTCCTTGCTAAATTGGGTATGGCTTTGCTGTTTGTATTGTTGCGGGGTTAAGCCTTCCCACTGCTTAAAAGCGCGTCGGAAGTTGGCAACATTGTCATATCCCAGCAAATCACTGATTTGTGCCACAGTATACAACGAGTCAGATAAATACTGTTTCGCCAGCTTCGCTTTTACTGCATGTAAAATTTCTCGATAACTTGTACCTTCTGCCGTCAAGCGTCGGTGTAAAGTGCGGCTAGTGATGCAAAGCTTGCCCGCAATCGTTTCTAAATCTGGGAACAAGTGCCTCTCTTGGTACAGCAATTGGTAAATCTTCTCGCTAACGTTATGCTCCCAACACAAATCCTGCAACGCCTGTAGTTGCTGCTCAAATCGTTTCCGGGCAGCGGCCAAGGCAATGGGGTCATCATTGGCAAAGTGTTGGTGCAAACTACCGGCGTCCAATGTTAAGCAGCACCTCTGCGCGCCAAACTCAATTGGGCAGTCAAAATATTCCAGATAGACCTTGGCATAACCGGGTGCTGCAAAATCTAATTGTAACTGGGTAAATTTCGCCGAGCCTTGGGTCAGGAACATCACTAGGTTGTAGACGGATAAAAACGCCGATTCTACAAATGACCGGTACACTAGGCCAATGTATTGGGGCACGTCGAACACCAACTGCACCCGGTCGTCCGATTGCGATACTTCCGCTTTGATAATTGGGCTTCGGGTTTGCAAATAACGTTGCAGCACCTCCAGGGCGTGTGACAAATCGCGGCAATTAAGCAGGGAATACCCCAACAAGCCGTGGCTACCAATGCTCAATTTGGCACCCACCATCAAACCAATCTCTGGTTTGTTTGATAAGGCAACCGCACTATTGAGTAATTCTAGGTATTGGTTTACCGCTAGGTAACTGCCCTCGTGCATAATTTGCCCCGCTTCCACACCAGCCTGGCGCAACCAGGCTTCGCTATCGACACCGAGCGTCTGTAATACTTGCATGAGTTGGGGCAAATAAAACACAGGCACCTTTGTTATTAACACAACACACCCTGGCCATAAAATGATTTACACCTGACAACTTATCGAACCTATTCTTTTTGTCAATAAATGACCCTAAAAATGTCAGTTATTACCTCCCACCTACACGGCAAGCCCATTTAGACTGGCTTAAAAACAGGGCTGGGTGACAGGGCATGCATTACCTCAAATTTTTCTTATTTCATTTACTGGGTATTGTTACTATTTTATCGATAGCACTAGGCGGTACCTGGTTATTCGTTGGCTACCTGGGATTAATTGCCTTTATGGTATTAGGCGACCTTTGCCTGGGCGTCGATGATTCCATCCCCAAGCCCAAATCCAAATGGCTTTACAATCTGCAGCTTTGGCTTGCATTACCTTTAGTAGCTGCGTTAATTGTCGTTTGTTTGAAGAAATTTGGCACCGATGGAACAGAACTATCCGGCATACTGGCGAAACCAGAGGGCGGCATTTATTGGCTGGAGTTTATTATCTCCGTCTTTTTCGCCGGACTACTAATCAGTACTTTGGGCACAGTAACGGCCCATGAACTAGTACACAGAAAATGGGGCTGTATTTCACACTCTATAGGTCGATGGTTGCTAGCCTTTAGCCTCGACAGTAACTTTGCCATTGAACACGTGTTTGGACACCACATTAATATCGCCACAGACAAAGACCCTGCCAGTGCTCCCAGGGGGAGGACCGTTTACGAACATATCTGGCGTTCAACTGTGGATGGCAATGCAAGTGCATGGCGCATTGAACAAAAGCGTTTAGATAAAGCAGGGCTGAGCCTCTATTCCTGGCATAACCGCTTTCTATTGGGCGTATTGCAAAGTATTTTACTCCTGGTGTTAGCCTTTTTCGCAGCAGGCTGGACGGGGCTGTTGTTTTTTGTTTTAACCGGACTGGTAGCTAAATCTATGCTGGAGGTAGTGAACTATATGGAACACTATGGATTGGTAAGGGTTCCAGGTAAAAGGGTATTCCCGCGCCATTCTTGGAACACCAATACCAAAATCAGCTCGTGGGCCATGTTCAACTTAACAAGGCATGCCCACCACCATGCCAATGCCAATGTGCCATTCCAAAACCTAAAACCGTTTCCAGATGCCCCTAGTATGCCTAGTGGCTACTTAGGCACTATGTTTGTCACTCTGCTGCCTCCGCTGTGGTTTAAGATCATGCATCCCAAGCTTGCCCATTGGGACTGCAACTATGCTAGCGAAGAAGAAAAGCGGCTACTTGAACAGCAAGGGAAACTTATGGGGTGATCCCGCTCCGGCAATAAAACTAAGATATAGCAGTTGACTCTAATGACATCCGTTGCAATTTTGCCTAACTCCCCAACTTATAGAGGTAAGTAGCATTTTGGAATACCCTAACGCATGTCATCGAAACCAGGCACTAGCTTAAAGCAATCAATGAAGCCCGCCTTTGCGTTTGTCATTTTACTTTGGCTAATAAAGTCGTTTGAAGTTTTGTTTAATATGCCGCTGCAAGGCTTTGGCGTTTATCCAGGGGAATTACTGGGCACCATTGGGATCTTTACTGGCCCGCTGATCCATGGCTCTTACGAACACCTACTCAGCAATAGCTTGCCTTTATTATTGCTAGTCACAGCCCTGTTTTATGGTTACCCCAAATCCAAATGGAAAGTATCCATCATTGTATGGTTAGGCGGTGGTTTGGGTACTTGGTTATTTGCCAGGGAAGCCTACCATTTTGGCGCAAGTGGCCTTACCCACGGTTTATTTTTCTTTTTATTGTTAGCTAGCATCTTACGCCGCGACAAACGTTCAGTTGTTTTGATGATGATTGCGTTTTTTATGTATGGCGGCATGACGCTTAGTATCTTACCGCAACAGCCAGGTATATCCTTTGAATACCACCTATTTGGTGCCATTTCCGGCTTGGTTTCCGCCCTTTTGTTCTTCCGCAAGGATCCCGTGTTTGAGGAGCCTAAATACGCCTGGGAGAATGAACAAGAGCGGCAAAATACAGCTGAATACGATACTGATGACCTTATTGGCGACGAATGGAAACTAGGCCAAGATGAGGTAGATAGCGAAAATACAACGACCAACAACACTTCCAATTCAATACCATTTCCTGGTAGAAAGGATTTTCACTAACTAGCGGCTAAACATCCCATGGTCACAATCCGAGAATTTGCTAAAGACGATTTCCCCTCAGTCAAACGCATTTACCAAGAAGGTATTGATACCGGCAACGCTACATTCCAAACAAAGGCCAAAGATTGGTTAGAGTGGGATGCTGGCCTGCTTCAACATTCACGCCTTATCGCATCTGACCGAGTGTCAATTATTGCTTGGGCAGGCTTATCTGCAGTCTCTAGCCGTTGTGTTTATGCCGGTGTCGCAGAAGTCACAATTTATGTATCGGCCGCTGCACGCGGAAAAGGCGTGGGCAAAGTACTGTTATCCGCGTTGGTTGAATCATCGGAAAAGCACGGAATTTGGTCGCTAAAAGCAGGTATCTTCCCCGAAAACCAAGCCAGCATTCACTTGCATGAGCTATGCGGTTTTAAAATTTTGGGCGTGCAAGACAAGCTCGGCAAGATGGCTGGCACCTGGCGGGATGTGGTGTTGATGGAAAGGCGCAGCAAAACTGTGGGCGTGGATTAACTGCTACAGTGCAATTTTCGATACTGGCCGCATCTCAGTTTTTTAAAGTGACTTTCTCACCGAAAAAAACATGCCTGCTCCAGCCTGGGGTAAGTCATTTAGGATATTAAATGCTGAAGGATCAACAACCGGTTCACTGGGCTCCCTAATATCCTCATCAAATACATTTTTTCCGCTAACTTGTGCCGTTAACCCTATTGACGGTATGTGGTATCGAAGCGAAACATCAAAATACGAATAACTTGATAGGTTGTCCCTGATGTCCAACTGCTGTCTTTTTTGTTCACCAATATAAGTTCCAGCGATGTGGAGGTTGATGTTGTCAGACAATTTCCAGTTGCCACGCAGGCTGCCCTGGTGGTTGGGCGCATCCCCTACGTCTGCATCAGCAATTTTGTCTTCGTTCGTAAAGTATGCATAGTGGCCAGATAGGTTAAATGCATTGTTAACCTGGTAATCAAATTCAAACTCGATGCCATATCCTTGCTGTTCACCGGCATTGGTAAACTGGAAAGAGGCGTTGTCCAATGGCACAGTGGTCAGCAAGTCCGTCACTTGGTAGCTAAAAACATTAAAGCCCACATAAAGCTTGAAATTTGGACGATAGCTAAATGCTAAATCAAACGTCCTTATATTTTCCGGCTCCAAATTCGGGTCACCCAAAGAGGCCGGATTATTCACTGCGTATAGCTCTACAAATGCGGGTGCCCTAAACCCTTCACCGTACAAAAGCTTGGTAGTCAGTTTTGGATTCGTCTTCCAGACAAGCGCCGCCCTTGGATTGAATGTAGAACCAAAGCCAGAATAGTTGTCATAGCGCAGCCCCAACGTCGCGCCTAAATCCTGGCTCAAGTCGATTTCGTCTTGGATATAGAGGTAATGGTTTTGCCTATCTTTTTCTGGTAAAAACACTTCGTCGGGATTGTCGCTTACGTCTAGTAAACCGTCTTTAGGTGATAAATCGTTGTTAAAGTTTTTTCTTTCCCTGACTTCATACATGTCAGTATATTGGTAGCCTAAACCAACGGTAATTAAGTGTTTTTTAAAACCATTGTAGGTACTTTTTAGTTCAGCCTTAGCTGTGTATTCTGAATATTCAGGCTCCCCAATTAAACCATCGGGCGGATAGACCAATGGCGGCAACAGGAATGGGCTCCGCTCTACCGTTTGCTTATTTTTCATATAGTTAAGCGTAACTTCCGTTGCAACATTGGGGAACCAGCCCGCACTATGATACGTCGCGCTAGCCAGCACTTTTTCTGTACCCCACAAGCCATTTTGGTCTAATGTTTCCAATAGCCCCTGCCCAGAACCTACGTCATGCCGGCTTTGCAAACCAATTTTAAAGTGCCAATTTTCATTGTTGGTGTTAAAGAAGAGATCGGTATTCTTGTATTCAACGTTAACCGGACCCGTGATCCCCAGCCCATCGGTAAGCTTTTCTTTATGGCCATCTGATCCCATATATTCAATGGACAAAGCAGATTTCCATTGCCCTTGTGCAAAGGCTAAATTAGTCCAAGCATTGTAGGTATCGAAACTACCTGCGGAAATCCCCACAACATTGCTGCGAATATCCTGGTGCTTCTTAGTAATGATATTGATGACACCTGAAAAGGCATCGGCACCATAGAGGGCCGAACCTGGTCCTCTCAGAACCTCAATCCTGGCAATCGCCTGGATCGGGTACTCACCCCAAATGTTGTTTGAATCGCCATCAAACGCACTTTTTAATGAAATACCATCCACTAAAATAAGCGCTTGGGGCGCTACAGTTGAAGTAATCCCCCTGAAAATAAACTTCGGGCCGTACAAAAAAGTACTTCTGGATACATGCAGGCCAGGCACAGTTTCCAACACTTCGGCTAGGTTCCTCGCGCCCATATTTTCGATTTGCTTTGCAGTTATCACAGATGCGATTGCAGGTGCTTCCGATAGTGTTTTTTGCGTCCCTGTTGCTATTTCCACTTTGAGCATTTCATCCAAGCTCATTGCGAGTAATTCTTTCACTTTTGTAGAATCTTGGGCATGCGCAGTACAACTTATCAATGCCACAACAACCGCAGTATAACTTTTATTCATAGTGTGCAAATTACCACCAAAACTCATAAATTAATCAACTAAACGGATAGATAACCAACAAGGAAAAACTAACGCTATTACTTGATGTTAGATTGTAAAAGAGAGCTGTCAATAACAGGCATTGCCCTATCACTGCGACCATAACACGGGCGAGATGCAATTGTGGCCGGCAATTGTTGATGGGCGAACCAAGTATTGGAAACCTGAGAATTGGGCAGTGAATTTGGTACCCGTTCAGCAGCCGCCATATGGCCGCCTGGCTGTGCCTTGTCCCCCGGCAGCATAGTACCGGGGATAAAACCCGCTTATTGGGTATCACCAAAAGGGGGAATACGTACCTGCGTACCCAGCTAATCAATGGTGCCAGGGTGGCCCTAAGGCATATTGCTGGGAAACAGGATAAGGTCAGCAAGTGGTGCCGTGGCTGCCTGGGGCGCATGAACTTCAACAAGGCTTGTGTGGCACTGGCCAATAAGATGGCACGCATGGCCTGGGCGATGCTGCGCCATGGGACAAATTACCTTGAACAAAAAGCGGTAGCCTAAAGTCGCTACTGGTTTAAGACACAAACAAAGAGTTAATTTAGGGGGTGCCTTCCAACGCATTGCAAAAGATTATTACTTGATGATGAACGGTTCATAACCGCCTTGTCCAAATCAGATAATACCGAAGGCTCTGTGGAAGCCGTGGAATTGATGGGAAAACAAGGCGCGAAATTCCATCAGGGCTATGGGAAAAATCCCTTGTAAAAGCCGGATATATGGTAGCAATGAGTCTCGCTAATCAGCCAAATTATAATCTTGCAATCAGAGAGGGTTCATATACGGTATTAAAACTCGTCTATCTGCTTTTGCTTGCCACAAGCTTGGGTGCTTCGGCTCAATCCCAACAAATTCAAGCCAACCCAAGCGATCCGATTACTGTAGCAACTTGGAATGCTGAACATTTGGTCTATCCACCGCGAAAAGGTTGTAACCCAAGGCGCTCACGGGACATAAAGCTTCTAAAAGCTTATACAGAATCGTTAAAGGCAGATGTCATCGCTTTCCAAGAAGTTCATTCAGAACAAGCTGTTAGGCAGGTTTTGCCGGATGATGGTTGGCAGGTGATCATATCAGGCCGTAGCGATAGCCCGGTTTTCCAATGCCGTGGTTCCGGTAAGCGCTCTACGCAGCAGAAAGTCGCTTTTGCGGTAAAGCAAGGCATTGAAGTTATTAAAGTCGATAATTTCTCCTAATTAGCCGTTGATGAGCCGGGCTTAAGGTACGGCCTTGCTATCACAGTCAATACTCCGCTAGGCTATACCGATATTCTTAACGTGCACCTGAAAAGTGGCTATTTTGTCGAAGATTATAATGCTACAGCTAAAGAAGCTTGCGACATCTTTGAAAAACAAGCCCCAATACTCGACAAGTGGATTGAACAAAGAGCCACCCGTGCCCAGCCCTTTATTGTCCTAGGAGACTTTAACCACCATATTGGCGAAAAAGACAACCTATTCAGGCGGCAACTGCTTTCCAATGATGCTGGCAAGCCACTATTTGCCGCGATCATCACGCAAAATATTAAGACCTGCCACCCTAAATTCCCAGTGCCAATTGACCACATTATCGTTGGCGGCGACCAGAAGAGGCATGCTAAAGGCTCACGGAAAGTACATTATTTTGAAGATAGGATGCTAAGTGATCACTGCGCAATTTCGTTCTCACTAAAATAGCGCGTTACAGGGAATTGGAAACTTGGGCAATGCCACCCACCGGCAAAATACTCAGTCGGATAGCTTATTGGGGCTATCCGGTTTTTAGTTCTACAAGTAGGCAAATGCCTGTCATTTTGCTGGGGAGAGCCCAATTACCTGGGCATTAGGCTAATTCCCAATACCGTCACATAAACAATGCCAAACCTGATATGCTTAATCAAAAGTCAGGCACTCTTTATCCAGGATGATGAAATATCTTATTGTATTGTTTTTGTTGTTTAGCCATGACCTTTTCGCCAATGCAAGGGATCCTATTTCTGTATACAGCTACCACCTAAAGCCGCCACTAATTATAGACCGGGAAAACCGGCAAGGACTCTATTTTGACTTCATCGATCACCTTAATGAAAAGAGTGCTGGGGATAATTTTGTCTTAATTTCCGTACCAAGAAAAAGACTGGAACGCATGCTGGAAAGCGACACCATGGACGGCGTGTTGCTGGGGGTTAACCCGGTTTGGTTCAAGGACAAAGGTGAAACCCGTTATTTTTGGACGGGGCGGGTATTCACTGATAGGGATGAAATCGTTTCATTGAAGTCTTCAGCCATAGAATATAGTGATTCACACTCAATAAAAAACAGGATCTTCGGTGGCGTCAGGGGATTTTATTACCACGGTATCAATGAACTTGTAGACAACAAACAAATATTAAGAGTTGATACCGCAAAAGAAACCGATTTGTTTAGGTTGTTGATCTTAAAGCGGATAGACGTAGCGGTGATTAGCCGCTCGACCTTTGATTACCAAGTAAAGCTCAACCAGTGGCAGGATAAGTTCCACCTATCAAAAACACCCCATGACATCTTCGATCGCCGCATTTTGGTTCCAAAATCACAGAAAAACCTCTACACCAAGCTTTCGGTGATTGTTGACCAGCTGCAATATGATAAAAGCTGGCAGATGACGTTATTGAAATATAGGTAGTACTAATACCAAGTCCATTAAATATGTGATCTACTCAGTGGGAATTGAAACGCGTTTATTCGCTACGTCCTGTAGCTCACCTGCTTCGCAGGCCAGCTAAAGCTGTTCTAAGCCGTTCCTACGGCTTTTGGTAGGCAAGGCGGGTGTTTGAAGGTCTAGCGGGCCTAAATCAAGAACATCCAACACAGGATAAACGCGTTTCAAACCCATCAAAGACGTTGCCCAGGGCCATGATCTCTTTGTTGCACGACATTTGAAAGACCACCAGTATTCCTTCAGTCGTGCGCCTCGACCTCATGGCTCTGGGACTAACGCTGAGCGATCAGATACTTAATGGACTTGGTATAATATTCAAGGAGCCACCTAGTGGCAGCATCTGATCAAGGGCAAATATATTATGTTGGTCTGCTGTAAACATGGAGAAAACAACACTGGAAGTAAACACAAATCTGAGTACCCCGATTATAAAAATGAATCTAGGCGAGCCCATTGGCTCGCCTTTTCACATATAAAATTACTTCTATCCCAGGAAGTTCTGCGTTAACCCGCGTTTACTTTACAAACACGACTGCACTTAAGCCAGGGACGCTAAAGCCGTTGGCATTGGCCGTTGCGGCCGCAGTGACATAGTCGGCGCCGCTGGCTTGGCGTGGGTGCAATACGTAGTCTTCTGCGCCCTCAAAAGCAAAGGTTTTGTTTTCAATATCACTATTGAAGATAACCACCATACCGTCAAAGGCAGGATCCAGATCCTTGTTACCCTCACCATCAGCAATACTCATGACAATCAACCCGATTTGCTGGTCAGGTCCGGTATTGTGGAACTTTACCCTTTCAATAACTTCAGCCTCTGTAGCCAAACTAAACAGCCGAGATGAAGAGCGGATGGCTATAAAGTCCATAAACACCCGGCTGGCAAATTCGATTTGCGCAGGCGTTACCTTATCCCTACCTTCGTTTTTCGCCATCAAATCCTTGATAATTGCCCAGTTGGCTTCATCTTTCACGGCTGGTGGAAGTCCAACATTGTAGTTATTGCTCTGTTTGGTGAAGTCTACCTTGTTGAACCAATCGGCATAGTCATAGCTGTCGCGCAAAAACGACTTGGAGCGCAGCAGTTCGCCCCCCATGTGCAAAAACGGGATACCCTGTGCCATTAGCGGATAGGCCAATGCTAGGTTATGCATGCGCACCCGCTGGTCTGATGTGGCTTCATGGGCTGTGCGGTATTGGTTGTTGTCCCACAGGGTTTGGTTGTCGTGCTTCGATACATAGTTGATGGTATCAGCCGGATCTAAGGCATAACCCGCTGGCGAGCCACCATAGTCGATATCACTGCCCAGTACTGATTCACCCGCCGCATTTACCAACGGGAAGTTAGCCAAGTTGGCCGCCAGCCCTACCCGGATCTGATCCATAGATAAATAGTATTCAGCCAGTTGTGCTTCGGCAGTTTCTTCGGTTTGCAAATCATTAGGCTGGGTGACCAAACCACTGCCCATACCCTGGCCAAAGCGCAGATCTTCGCCAGAAACAAAGGAAGAGCCACCGCGCACCGCATCGCGTAGACGGTCAGTAAAGGTACCGATTTCAGTGCCAGCCAGTGGCAATTGTGCAGCTTGCACAAATTGGGAGTTGTTGGCGACTTCACCAAAGTTCCAGCCTTCGCCGTAGAAGTAGTTGTCGGGATCAACCTCGAACACAGCTTCACGCGCTTCAAGCATTACGTCTTTCGGTTGGTGTCCCATCAGGTCGAAGCGGAATCCATCAATGCGGTAATCGCGCGCCCAAACCACCAATGAGTCAATCATTAATTTGCCCATCATGCGGTTTTCGGTGGCTGTATTTTCGCAGCAAGTAGATTTTTCCACTTCACCACTGACCGGATTTAGCCTGTGGTAATAGTTGGGCACAATCTTGTCCAGCACCGACTTTTCTGTCAGCCCTGACTCGTAAGTATGGTTATAGACTACATCCATGATCAGGCGGAATCCCATTTCATGGATGCTTTGCACCATTTCCCGGAATTCTACGATACGCGGGATCCCCTCAGGGTTAACCGCATAGCTGCCTTCAGGCACAGTGTAATGGTATGGGTCATACCCCCAGTTGTAAGGGTCGTAGGGACGAATTTGCTCAATCAAGGCTTCCGCCTCGTTGCCTTGTGGATCAAAACTGAGTAACAGCTCTTGCAAGGTCTGGGATTTATCTATGTCGGATTGGCACAGGGCAACTGAAGGCACAATTCCGCACATTTTTTCCAAGCTGTCTTGCGGATAAATAACTTTGTTAGGATCTTCATTGACTGTGCTGATGTCATAGGTAGGTAAAAGATGCACAGTATTTAGGCCAGCCTGGCGCAAGTCTTTAAGGTGTTTAATTCCGTCGCTATCGGTTTCACTAAAGGCTTTGTATTTACCCCGGAACGCAGGATCCGACAAGTTAGTATCCGACGCACTGAAATCCCGGATATGGGATTCATACAAAATTAGGCTTTCAGGGTGGCTCAACTGGGGCACGCTATAGCTATCCCAGCCATCGGGTTTGGTTTGGGCTGATTCCATATCAACCACTTGGCTGTATAAGCTATTGCGGGACAAGCTCAATGAATAGGGGTCGGTAACTTCCAGCACTTCCATCGCCTGGCTGCGTGGGTGGTACAAAGAAACTTCATAACGGTAATAGGTGCCTTGGGGGGCGGCACTGGAGGCCACAGTCCAGACACCGGCATCCGATTCAACCATATCTTCTGTCGCTAAGAGGTTTTTGTCGGCATCGTATAGTTTGACAGCGACTTTGTTCGCAGTGGGCGCCCAAACCGAAAACTTCGTTTTACCATCTTGGATGACTGCACCTAAATCAGCTACTTCATCGGCATCGTTGGCACCAGAGGTATAGAGTTCGTCCAAGACTTTAGCAGGCTGTACATAGGACAGGTGCACTAGCTCTCCACTCGCGTCTTTTTGTGCCACGGCAAGCTGGGTTTTAAGTAGAGCCTTGGCTTTTGTATTACCTTCCAGTTTAAAGGCTTTGAAGTCGGCCAAATGGGGAACGAGAGCCGCGACACTTTCCGGCACGTCGGTGGCACTTAGGGCTATTGACTTGTCAGCGCCTTTGCCTTCATCTAATCCGGCCGCTTCAGAACTCAATAAACTAAACTGCTGTGCCCCGGTTTCTGGGCTCAACAAAATGATATCCTGGCTGACCCAGTGGGCGGCAAAGTTACTGGCGACACTTTGGGTGTCGAGCCCCTCAGGGGCTTTGCTACACCCCATCAAACCAAGGCCAATGGCAATTGATACTGCCAGTTTTTTACTATGCATGGTTACTTCTCCTGATTTTTAACAAGGGTCAAGGCAACATCCCCACCCGACCAATCAAAACTAAGTTTCAAAACTTGCGAACCTGTGCCACTCAAGCTGCTTACCCCAGTGGATACTGGGACATTTCTGCGTTTTGCGTGTTGGCTTATAAATGCTGTTTCAACCCCCGCAGGGTTCATGCCGTGTAAGTTCAGCTCAACCTGCACAGTGCTGGGCATGCCTTGGTAACCGCCACCTACTGCGGCTAAGGAAATCTGCAATTCCGTATCACTATTGCTGGCGCTAAACTGGGTCAAACGATATTGCTGGCGACTGATGGCATTCGGATCCTCACCATCGTCGTGGTACCACTGACCACTGCTTGTGGAAACGCTATTATGGTGAAAGTAATGCAATTGGATACGGTCGCCGCGGAACTCACCTGTATGCCTCACATCGTTGATCGCGGGAATTAAACTCCCTGCTTTAACCAGCACAGGAATGGTTTCAGGACTTACTTCTATCTCAACGTTTTTACCGCCTTGCACCGGCTGTTTGTTCCAAAAGTCAAACCAGTAGCCTTCTGGGAGATAGGTATTAACCAGAGTCACACCTGGATCGGTAATGGGATACACAAAAAAGCTATGGCCCCACAGGTAAGCGTCGGATGCAGTGAATAGTTGCTCATTGCCTGGTTCAGACATAGCCAGTGGCCGCATTAAAGGCATGCCGGTGCTGCTATTTTCAAATGCGAGGCTGTAGTTGTAGGGCAATAACCGGTAGCGCAATTTAATAAACTTGCGCACCCGGTCTTGGGTTTGCTGATCATGGAACACGGGTTCAGGCGCAATCGATTCGTGGGCATGGGGACGGTAAATCGGGGTAAAAGCACCGAACTGCAGCCAGCGGGTATACATTTCTGCATCAAAACTATCGGGATCCCCTGAAAGGAATCCCCCTAAATCAGAATGGATATAACCTAAACCCATGACGCCCATTTGCAATGCGAGCTCGACTTGGGGTTTAAGGCCACCCCAAGAACGGCTGACATCGCCAGTCCAAGGCATCATGCCATAGCGCTGGGAGCCTACAAAGCCTGAACGCATCAACAAAAATAAGCGCTTATTGGGAAAATCCCGGTTAAAATTCCGCTGCACTAACTTGGCCCATTGGTGGCCATAGCCGTTGTGTACTTCATCGGCGGTGCCAAGTACATGCATAGTATCACTGGGATGTACCTCAGGCTCACCCAAATCGCCCCAAATACCGTTTACTCCGGTATTAATAATGTCTTTGTACTTTTGCCAGAACCACTGCTGCCCCTTAGGTGAAAATACGTCCACCAGGCCGCCAGTCCCAAAAAACATGTCGAATACCCTTGGCTGCGCGCCCGACATATTGCGCGCTAGCGCACCAGAGTCCACCGCACTTTGCCAATTATCTGAAGTATTGAGGATATAAGGCTCGGTAATGACAACCGTCTGTACACCTTGTTTGGCCAGATCTGCCATCATTTGTTCAGGTCCAGGAAATGCCTGCCGATCCCAGGCTAGGTTGCCCATGTAGCCCTTCATGTCTTTGCCAAACCAGTATAGGTCTATAACTACCGCATCGAGCGGCATATCCGCCCTTTGGTAGCGCTGCACCACATCCCTAATTTCAGCCCCGCTACGATAACCGAATCGCGAAGCGAAATTTCCCAATGCCCAGCGTGGTGGCAAGGGCTGCCTGCCAGTGATATTAGTAAATTGGTCAATCAGATCGGCCTGATCTTGGCCAGACACAACAACATAAGCGTTGCGCCCAGCGACTGCCTCAAATTGCAGTACATCAGATTGGGCAGCACCCAGATCCATGGCACCCTTGGCAATGTTGTCGAAAATAACTGCATAATGCTTAGACGACATAACAGCTGGCAGGCCATAGTACATCTGGTTGGATTCAGTGCTATAGCCATAGTGGGCGCGGTTGTATAGCGGCAGTTTATGGCCGCGCCTATCCATACCCAACACCCGCTGTCCCCCGCCATAAAGCTGCTCGCCGGCATCCAGGGCCAAACGCACCCCACGGATTGCTTCCTGATGAAAAAATCCCGACTCATGGCCAATTAAACGCTCGCCGTTGCGGAAATACTCCACGCGCAAAGGCCTAGTCTTTATTTGCACATCTAACTGGCCAAGGGACAGTTGTAACTCCCCCTGCCTAGACGAAAACTCAGCCTTATATGGAAGCAATGTTTCTGTAATAGCAAATGAAGGTACGGGATTGTTGTGGGGTACAAGGTAGTTAACTGATACGGCAGCCTCAGACAAAGGCGTAAATTGGATTTGACCTCGGGTGGTTTTCACCGATAAAACGCCCTCTTGCCACAGGTGGCTTACATATTCTTTGCCGCTGGCAACGAGCGGCAACAGCAAACAAAAGTAGGTTATTAGGTTGCGGAAAACGCGGCGAATTGTCTGATTATTAAACATTTTTGTGTTGGCCATCTAATCTATATGCAATATGCGGAACGCAGCGATTTGGGCATCGTTTACAGCTCCCGCACTACCGCCAGCACGGGTAAAGGTAGTATTAGACTGTAAGTAACTCATGTTATAAAAATCACGTACAAGAAGTTGGTATCGACCAGGGCTGAAAGCATGCTCAAGTGGGCTTGAGAACTGCCATTGACCGGGTAAGGTATGGGGCATTTGCACTGCCCCCTCGGCAACTACGACGCCTTTTTCATCTGAAACTGACAACCACTTGACCGCGCTGGTTATACCCTGCTCAACGCTATTGAGTTGGTTTTGGTATTTGGCTTGGATGGCATATCCGCCAGCTTTTTCTATTTCAAAGTTAAACCGCTTACCGTGCATTGACGCGATATTGCTATTGGCGTCGATCTTCATTACATCACCAACGCAAACCGGCTGGCTTGGCTGGGAATGCAAGCCTTTCTGGTTTCGGGCTATTGCACTAAAGCAACCATTGATGCCCATTAAATCTAAAGCTGACGAGGGTTCCACTGATTTGCGCCACAACTTACCATTGCGGAAAACATCAACAATATCAGTAGCTGCAACTTTGCTGACCAGCAACGAGTTGTCTTGCTTTGAGTAAACAATAGAAGGCTCGTAAGGGGTAAACACAGAAGGATCATGTACTCCTGGCTGCGCGATGACTTTGGTGAGAGTTGATTTATCAGATTTTGGGGATCCCAAAACAATGCTAATAATTGCATCATTGGGTAACGACGCTGAGTCCCAACCATGCGCAATATCAACGTCCTTGCCATTTATCGCGAGGCTAATGACCTGGTACAGCGCATTGTCGCTAGTAGATTTATTGCCATCAGCCATTATTAGCTCAATCGCCACGGATTTGCCCCAAATTGAAAGGTTCTCCAACTTAGCCTGGGTAGAATCGGCAAATAATGATTTAGCGATTTTAGCTGTAACGAAAGGCTCAATTGTCAATTCGCTATCGTTCAGTTTTAAGCCAAACATATTGTGGATCACGGCATTCAGATAGGCCGCCACCGACCACAATTGCCGCCGTGAGTTTATTACCGGCCCCGACAATTCAGGTGCCGCCATCTCCAACCACATGGGCTGTCCCGACAACCACTCAAGGTTTTCCATATTGGACAAATTGAGCGAGGCAAACCGGATCAGCGTCTCGTAAGCGGCATCGGCCGCTGCAACATGCTTGGCTTGTGTTGCTGCAGTAAGCCCATAAGCTGTCACAAAGGGCCAAATGCCGCGGTTGTGATAAACCGGGATATTGGGTAATTGTGGGAAAATCACGGGGGCTCCCATTGGACCATGGGGATAATTGGAGAGGATTTGTCTGGCCTGCTTTTGATCCGCCACGCCGGTAATAATGGCCAAACTCTGGCCTAGCCAGTCAAACTGCTGCATCGCTTGCTTGTCAAAATGGCCAGCGGTAAGGCTACTGTACATGCCCTGCCCTGGCAACCAAAGCTTCTGGTTAAAAGCCTGTTTAAGCTGCTCCGCCCAAGTTGCGTAACGCTGCGCTTTTTGTTTTTCACCAAGCTCAGCGCCGAGTTTGGCCGCCAGTGAAAGAGCCTGGTAATGCATCACATTGGTAGACAACGCCTTGGCAGTAGCCATACTGGCCAGGTCACCGGCGATCCAACGGGCATAACTTTGCTCGCGCCAATCCAAAAAGCTTTGTTCACCTCCGTATAGGCCGTCGGTATGGTCATAGGCCACTAACCGGTCATTCTCAATGGTATTAACCAGGGCAACATAGGCTTTTTGCGCAAAGGCTACCCGTTGTTTGCCGGCCAAGTTGTTGAGCAAAGCTTCTGCCCCTAATGCCCAGGTCACCCTATCCGTGCTTATAGGCCAACTACCACCGCTACCAGTGTCCTGCACAATCTGGCTGCCATCGGCATATTGGAAAATGTTGTCTGAAATCTCAATCCCAGAACGAAATGGTGAGGTTTTAAATAGCAAGGAATTTTGTGTCCGCTCAGGATCCATAAAGGCCAATGACAAATCGGCTGCATAGGCAAGATCGCGGGTCCAAACGTAACGCCACTTTTCGCCGGTCTGGAAACAGGAGCACGGAATTTCCTTGCCGCCCAAATAGTTACTGTCGCTGATATTCTCAACGCTGTTAAGCAGCATTTCCTGCAGCGACATGGAAAACAAGGCGTCGTGTTGCAAGCTACCACTGCGCAACCTGGGCAGATTTGCTAGTTCCGCATAGGTAACATAGGGTTCAACCGGATCGCGCAATGACTGGGTGCTCGACTGGACATAGTTGCGTAGGGGGGCATCTATATTAGCAGTAGAAAACACCACTGACTCTTGTTTGCCATTATAGGTGGAATAAGTGACAGACTGACGGTATGTATGCCCTTCATGGGGGTTGTATAGCTGCGTCGCTTGAACCGGGCGGATCGATACCTCGAGTGATGGTAATTGCGAGTTTCTAAGATCCAGCTCAAATTGATAAACAGCGGTTTCCAAAACAAATAGCTGCTCTTCCTGGCCCGGCTCTACAAGCAATGGATAGGACTTGGCAACTTCGATGCGCTGCTTGCCATTAGGGTTAATCAGCATCTCAAAATGCCAATCAGCCGGGGCAATTTTAAAACCGTAATTACCAGGTGCGACTTTTATTTCTGTGCTGAAGATCCCAGGTTCATCCGAAGCCTCAAAGGCATGCTTAGTACCCCAGCCGTTAAAGGCTCCACGCAAGTACAGCTGGTTAGATGTTAATTCTGGTTGCACCGTATTTGCCTTTGCTGGCCCCGTAGTTGCTAAACCTAGGACAATAAACGCCAAAACGAGAAGCGATTGCAGGCCAAGCTTGCCCCTGACAACAAGCATGGCTATGCAACCTTTAACTTATCTAAATTATCTTTGTGAGATGAAAAATTCAGCGCACAGCCCTGCATAAACTTGGCTATATCATTATCAATATACAAATCGCCTCTTCCTGGCTGGTTGGGGGCAAGGGGTGGATAGGCACCATAACCACTGAGCAGGCAATGCCAAGAGAAATTGCCAAAATGGCTCTGCAAGTTTTGTCTCTGGATTTCCTTATCCAACTCACCACGCTGATACCAAACATCTAGTATCTGGCTTAAGGAGCCAGAGATGTGGTTGTTTTCCCGGTTGGCTTTCCAATATTCAGAATCATCCCGGGAATTGAGTTTGTAGTGGGCAACTATATAGTCCCGCACCCGCTCAAAACGATCGGTAATTTTATGGTTAAACTCGTCGGTAAATTTATTGCTAAAATTGCCTTCAGCAAACTTGGCCATAAACAGCTCAATAGTGATTTGCACAAGGTGTAATGCAGTTGCTTCGAGCGGCTCGATAAAGCCCTGGGACAAGCCAATAGCGAGGCAATTTTTGTTCCAGTGTTTCGACAGCTGCCCTACACGCATCTTCAAATGGCGGCACTCAACATCATCGCCTTTCTGGTTTAGATGCTGCAATAACTCAGCTTCCGCTTGTTCCGGCGTGATAAAATCCGAACTATAGACATAGCCATTGCCATTGCGGGCAGTTAAGGGGATTTTCCAGCACCACCCAGCTGAAAGGGCCGTAGCTTCGGTTTGCACCGGCAATGGATCTTCCGCCGGTGTAGGAATAACAACAGCTGAATCGTTGAATAGGTTCTGTTTGAAACTGTTGAAAGGCACCTTCAGTGTTTTTTGCATCAGAATACTGGCAAAGCCAGTGCAATCGATAAAAAAGTCGGCTTCTATTTCTCGACCATCGTTGGTAACTAATGCCGCGATGTCACCAGAAGGATGGCACAGGACCGATTCAACCGTAGTTTGAATATGGTTTACACCACGCTTTTTAGCCACCTCTGCTAGAAAACAACCTAACTTGCCAGAATCAAAGTGGTAGCCATACTCCATGGTAAATGGAAAGTTTTCCGGCGCGACCGGCCCCTTGCCCTGTTTGGCCAAAGTACCGCATAACAAAAAGTCCTCTGGCGATGTGTGGGTGTCCAACCCATAACGCCGAGTACGGCAGTTGACGGTAAATGCCCTTTCGGTAAAGGTATCCACTTGCGATATAAATGGGTGGCTATAGCTGCTTATACCGCTCGCTGGCGACCAGCCATTGAACTGGATATTGACCTTGTAGGTAGCATCACACCTATGCATCCACTCGCTTTCAGCCACATTGATCATCTCGAAGAAGCGTTTCAGTGTCGGTGTAGAGCCTTCACCAACACCTATGATTCCGATATCAGGTGACTCAACTAAGCTAACCTGGACTTTATCTGTCGGCCATTTATTGGCTAACAGGTTGGCGGCCATCCAGCCTGCTGTGCCGCCACCTAAGATTGCAATTTTTAACGGCTGCAAGGCTAGCTCCTGCACATAAATTCAAGGAACTGATCATGTGTGGTTAATTTAGGGATAGGGTCGTTTTTCACTATCTTGATGTTTTTAAGCATGTTTTGCAGGTCATCAGGCGCAATAGTATTGGCGATGGGGTGGTAATCACGTGGTTCGATACCCTGCCCCATCATTACCTGCATCCACGAGGGTTCTAGGAACAAGTCATTTTGCTCCCTAAACAACTTTCCGTTGGCCTTAAACAGCTCAATTTTTTGGGTCAACGAGTCCGGCACACCCATGCTACGAACGTCTTTCCAGAAGCGGGAATCCTCACGCTCATTGACGTGATAGTGCAGGATAATGAAATCACGGATCTGTTCGTACTCCAACTGTGACTGTTTGTTGTACTCATCAACCAACGATTGCTGGATCCCATCTTGTGGGAATAAATGGATCAAGCGTACCGCAGCAGATTGGATCAAATGGATACTGGTGGATTCCAATGGCTCCAAAAAACCACTGGACAAGCCAATGGCCACTACGTTCTTGTTCCATTGTTTGCGCGCCCTGCCGGTGCGGAACCGGATGTGGTTAGGGTCACCGATAGCCTTGCTATCCAAATTCGACATTAAGACGTCGAGCGCCTGTTGTTCTGTGTAGTGGTTGCTACTGTATACTAAGCCATTGCCATTGCGGTGTTGCAACGGTATGCGCCATTGCCAGCCAGCGTCATGGGCAATTGCCCTGGTGTAAGGCACAGTTTGTTCAAAGCGCTCTGAGGGCACTGCGACTGCGCGGTCACAAGGCAACCAGTGGGACCAGTCTTCATAACCGGTATTGAGTTTTTGCTGGATCAATAAGCCCCTGAATCCGGAGCAATCGACAAATAAGTCACCTTCAATTTTTTGGCCAGACTCCAACACCACCGCCTCGATGAAGCCAGACTCATGGTTTTGCACGGTATCCTTGATTAATCCCTCAATCCTGACCACACCCATCTTCTCGCAGAATGAACGCAGGAATTTGGCATAGAGGCCGGCATCAAAATGATAGGCATACGGCAGTTCTAGGATGGGATCCTTGCTTTTGATCAAGCCAAATTTGCCGGCTTCGGCACACAAGTAGTTGAGGTCATAGTCCCAAATGGTGGAGGTTTCACCGTATTCCAATTGGGCGCGTTTCAATAAATGGTTAAACAGACAAAAAGCATAACTTTTACCAGGTGCCCCAAAAGTATGGTAATAGCTCTCGCCTTTCACCCGCCAGTTCTCAAACTTTATGGCAAGCTTAAAGCTAGCTTTGGTTTCACGGACAAAATCTTTTTCCTCGAGACCTAACATATTATTGAGCAACTTAATCGGTGGGATTGTTGCCTCGCCTACACCTATGGTGCCAATGGCATCACTCTCGACTAACGTAACATTGATGGTGTTACCCATGAGTTTTTTCAGCACCGAGGCAGAAATCCAACCAGCAGTACCACCACCCACAATAACTACGTTTTTCACCTTTTTATTCATGCTTTTTCACTGCTCATCATTATTTAAAAAAGCCCCAATTATCCCTAATTGAGGCTTTCAACTTTTTAACCAAAATCATTTGTTTTACTAGTCAGGGCATAGCCAGCAAACCTTTATCCGGTGCCCTGACCAATATCAGCTACGACTTAGAATTCGTAGTTGAAGCCTAACAAGTAGTTAGCACCATAGCTTTGGAACAATGTCACTTGACGTGGGTCACCGTTAGCAAATTGGATTTCATCTTCGTCAGTCAGGTTCTGGCCTTGCAAGGTCACACGTAGGCCGTGCAACATTTCAATGTCAGATTCACTGAAGTCGTAACCAATCTGGGCATCCACCTGCTTACCACCTTGGCCGGTAGTGGGCTGCAACGATAGGCTCAAGCCACGGGTCTCAGTACCAAACTCATCACGGTCTGTCGCTGATACACGGAATTCCCAACCGGCATTTTCATAGTACATGGTAACCGAGTAAATTTCCTCGGATAGCCCCGGTACTTTTTCAACTTCGTTGGTCTCAGTTGCGTCTAGCTCACCATCCATAAAGGTAGCGCTGGCGAACATACCAAAGCCTTCCAACGGCTCCCACAAATATTCTAGTGGTAAGCTAACCTGGAATTCATACCCCCTTACAAAACCTTCACGGCCATCTTCGGTAAAGTCAACCAAACCTAAGAAAGTGGCTGGTGCTTGGCCATCGCTGGTCTGGTGGTAACCAGGTACGTATAGGTCAGAGAAGTCAGCTACAGCTTTCGCTGCAGAGTGCCAGTTAGTTAGATCCTTGTAGAAGAAGGCGATTGAGAAATAACCATCATCTGCAAAGTAGTTCTCGTAAGAAAGGTCAAACTGGTTGGCTTCCAAAGGTTTCAACTGCGGGTTACCCACATTACCAGACCAAGGACCTGCTGCCGGAGAGCCTGCAAGGATGTTCTGGTCATTGAACGAGAAGTTCGCCTGGTTATTGGATTTCATTTGATCCATACGTGGGCGCGACTGTACTTTCGACATTGCAGTTCTGATGTACTGGTCTTCTGCCACTTCTAGGCTCAAGTTCAATGTTGGCAATACGTCACTGTAGGAGTCACCACCGGTTGCTGAAACTGCGGCAATTTGACCAGTTGGGTCACTAAAAGTACTGAAGCCATCGGCTTGCTGGTCAACGTCAACAAACTGCAAGCCAAAGTTACCTTTAAGGAACATATCACCAATTTCGGTATCAATGGTCAGCTTGGTGTAGAGGGTAAGCAGCTCTTCTTCCACTGTAT
The DNA here is from genome assembly GCA_965279005.1 of Alteromonadaceae bacterium. Classification (GTDB taxonomy): domain Bacteria; phylum Pseudomonadota; class Gammaproteobacteria; order Enterobacterales; family Alteromonadaceae; genus Planctobacterium. The sequence goes on from CBDIHK010000012.1 coordinate 104,544, forward strand.
AGGTATCACCCAAACGGCCTGCGTCTACCGGGTCGGCATCGGTTGCTGTGTAGAAACCACTGTTATATAGGCCTAGGGAGTCATATGCCAACACGCCAGGAATACCCAAGAAGCTCAAGTCGGCAACACCAGTGACTGTTGGGATTGCATCTTCGCCTGGGTAGGCAGGCGCTGTTAGATAGAAACCTTTGTTTATCTTAGTCTTAGAACGGTCTGAGTAGTTAACACCCGCAGTAAATTCACTAAAAATGCCCCACTCTACGACACCCTGCACTTCGAAACGGGCACTGTTGAGTTCTTCGTCAAAGAATGGCGCGTTTACGAAGCCATCCTGTGCATCAGAACCAATGATCGGAGCGCCCCAGGGTTGCGGACCGGCCAGTGAAATCAGGTTAGGATCGGTAAGATCAGCTGTAGGCAGCGTTGGGTGGGCACCATACATAGGACCGCTAGGTGTCATTACCCAAGAACGCGCTGAACCAGGACGTCCGTCAACACCAGCACGGCCAACACCTGAGTAGCTTTCAACGTCGGTCAATTCTTTGTCAACTTCACTCATTGCAAGGTCAACAACGGCTGTCCAATCATCATTGATAGCGTATTCAACATTCAAACCGAAAGTGGTTAGTTCAGATTTTTGCTGACGCACATCATTCCTAACAACTGATAGGAAGTTGTCAAAGTAACCAGAAGTTACCAAACCATTTTCGGCGCCAGTTGCAGCCCAAGGTGTACCACCCCAAAGGGCTCCACCTTCTTCAACACCACGGCGGGCGTCGTTTTCTTCAAAGTCGATGTAGAGGGCATCAAATTGCAGGTTTAACTTGTCAGTCGGAGCATATTCAATGACTGCTGCGATTGAAGTCCGCTCTAGCATAGCTGAACGGGTGAAAGAATCGTGACCAGTCAGTACTAGTTCATTAGTGATTGGCGTACCTTCACCTTCGGTTGGTGGTGTACCCCACATTTGTGCTGCTTCGTCATTACCTGGATCGTAACCCCAAGCGCGGAATTGGTTTTCTTGACGAGGCGATTCCATTTCAGCTATGGCTAGGGCAACACCTAAGGTGTCGTCGGCGAACTGGTCAACAAAGTTCAAAGATAGGCGGTGACCGCTGTTATCAAAGTCAGGGTTACCAGCGTCTTCAGCGTTTTTCTCGTAGTTGCCATTGATGGTGAACGTAGGATCTGCATTTAGTGGTTCGATGGTTTGTAGGTCAACAGTACCACCAATACCTTGCGAGATTAGGCCAGCTTCAGGGGTTTTATAAACAACGATATTGGATACAATCTCTGAAGGATATAAATCGTATTCAACACCACGGTTATCACCCATACCTAATAGCTCACGGCCGTTTAAGCTGGTGCCAACGTAGTTTTCGTTAAAACCACGAACCGATAGGCCACTGGTACGACCATTACGGCGTTCACCTGCCAAACCAGGTAGACGCGCTAGTGATTCTGCAACACTGGTATCTGGTAGCTTACCGATGTCCTCGGCTGAAATCGCTTCTACTATCGAGGTGTTATCCATCTTGATAGCCTGCGCCCTTTGCAAGGCACCACGGATACCCGTGACTTGAATAACTTCTGTGTTATCTGCTTCTTCACCTGCTTCTTGGGCTACCGCAGTAAAGCCAGTTGTCATGGCGGCGGTAACCGAAAAAGCAATCATGCTTTTTTTGAATTGTGACATTGTGTTTTCCCGTTTTGTTTCCAAGTTAAAGACAGCCAATTTTTGGGGTCAAAGCTGCACGTACAACCCTAGTCCACGTTCGCAAATGGCAGGCCCGTTTTGTAACAACTGCATACTACCTTGTTGCACAAATGTAAAAAACTGGCTGCATACGTATTCATTTACTAAATTGCACATTTTTTTAACAATAGCCTAACACCCACCATGCGCCAGTCTTTCATCATGTACTTAACTTATCATTTTGTTTTATAAGTAACTTTTTTACTGGCTAAGAAAAATACTAGTACGAAATACAAAAATTACCAATGTGAATGTAATAAAACTACAGTTGAGATGTGAAGGGAGTGTAACCCGCTAATGCATAAAGATTATGCATAAAAATAGGGCAATTCATTGCCTTAAAATGTAATTGAACTCCAGTTTTGAAATCCGGTAATAACCGGAAAGTCAAATTTAAGCGAACAATCTAAAAACACTTTTTATCCTTAGTTAAAAACACTTTCATTTGTCTATGGCACAATGGCGTTACCGATAATGGCTTTCATGCTATAAAGCTACCTAAAATGGGAATACAAAGGATTTAAATATATGCAAGCTGCTGACCTGCTGAATGTCGAGGATTTACCCTCCCCTAAGGAAATTACCGATTTTTCTGCCCCCAACATTGCTGAAGAACTCATCCAAGGCCACTTGCCGGTTGTGCTCAAAGGTTATGCTGCAAAGTGGCCATTGCTGTGCCAAGACGGGCAACCTTGTAGCAATGAACAAATGTATAATAAGCTGTTAAAAGCCGCGAACAACGCAGACGTGCCATTGGTGGCATTGCACCCGGATGCCAAAGGGCGCATGTTTTATAGTGACGACATGCAGCAAATGCTGTTTAAAAAGCAAAACATGCCCTTGCCAAGCGCCCTCAAAGCAATTAACGACAACCCACAATCACCAGGACAGGCAAAGCTTTGTGTGCAGTGTGTCAGCGCCAAACAGTACTTTCCCAGTTTGGCTAACTCGCTCGGGCCACTTGTTTCCCCTGACTATGCCCGTTCTTTTTATTGGTTAGGTAACGACATAAAAGTAGCCCCCCATTTTGACGAAGCACATAACATAGCCGTGGTACTAGCAGGACGCAGGCGCTTTACCTTATTTCCTCCTGGACAGGTGCATAACCTATACGTAGGTCCACTGGACTTTACCCCTGCAGGTCAACCTATCAGCCTTGTGGATATCAATAATCCAGATCTAGACGCGCACCCAAGGTATGCCGAAGCATTTAAACACGCTTTTTCAGTTGAGCTCGAACCTGGGGATGCGATCTTTATTCCCACGCCGTGGTGGCACCATGTACAGTCGTTGGATAACTTTAATGTATTGCTAAATTTTTGGTGGGACGATGTACTGGCCTCGACCCAGATGCCCTTCCCCGCCTTGGTTCACGCCTTGCAGGCCTACCGGCACTTGCCTGAAAAGCAAAAAGCGTCCTGGCAGCAGCTAATAAACCACTATGTATTTAGCGACAACAAGGATGCAACTGGCCACTTACCTGAAACTGTACACGGGATACTAGGTAAGAACACCGAACGCAAAATTAAAGGCGTGCACAATTGGCTAAAACAATTTTTGCGTTAATTAGATAAATTTGTTTTTACATAAAAAAGCCCAGGCATTGTACCTGGGCTTTTTATTTGCTCTCTTCTTTTAGTCTGTTTTAGAGACCAAAATCTGTGGACTTTGCGGATCAGGGCCGAGCAATTCAAACTGGTAGCTACCACCTTCAGTGATAACCAAGCTCAAATCCCCACCAACAGGCGCCAGGGTCAACCTTTGGCCCAAGACAACGCTATTGCCCTGGGAGCCCGCACCAAAATCTACGGTATTCCAATCTTCAGATGCGACTTTGAATTCGTAGCTTCCAGCCTGCAATTCAATGGTTACTGCATAGCGTTTACTGCCATCAAACTCCATTTGGTCAACCGCTTCCCAGTTGTTCATAGTGCCGCGCACAAACACCGGCGTATTGCCATACATGCCGGCCGCAAATACCGACAAGGTCGCATTAGCTGTATCAGTGGCATTAAAGGTAAAGATATAGCTGCCATCGCTTGGGATGTTGATAGCCAAGTTGCCAGCACCAACGACCAAGCTGTATTCAGAACCAACTTCGACCGCACTGCCATTGCTGCCGTAATTAACAGTTGACCAATCTGCAGAGGCTACTTTGAACTCATAGTCACCCGCACTGAGTTCCACTTCGATGGAATAAATGCCGCTGCCTTCATAGGTAAAGGCATCGGACTCGCCCCAGTCATTCATGCTGCCACGCAAATACACGCTGGTGCCAGGGAATGGTTCTTCTACCTGGATAGTCAAGACAGGCGCACCTGCATCAGAAGCATCAACGCTGAACAAGTAGGTTTCCGACGAAGCAGCCGTGAATGACAAGTCACCGCCACCGCCAAGCACCAAGCCTTCGCCTAAAGTAACCACAGAGCCATTGTCACCGCCACCGAAGTTAACGGTTGACCAATCTTCGCTAGCAAACTTAAAGAAGTACTCATTGCCAGAGTCAAGCGCGATCGCAGTGCTGTATATACCTTCACCTTGGTAGCTCAATGGATTGCCAGTACCCCAGTCATTCATGGTACCGCGGATATAAACCGCAGTATCGCCGTAGGCTGGTAGGTCAGGTGTGCCAATAGTGGCAAAAGGTGAAACACCGCTGCCCTGGGCATCGCCTTGCATTTTAACAAATACTGCTAGGCTGTATGCAGGTACAGTGAAGCTGCCAGCACCATCTACGTCAGTTGCAGTAGCACTGGCAACTGCGGCATCAACAGAGCTCGCCAGCACTGGGTGCAAGGTAAAGCCTGCTGCAGTGGGCACGGTATGGCTCATTTCACTGTCAGTAGTGTTGATCACTACGATAACAGCGTCGTACAACGGATCGATATCCTCAACGCCAACACCGTCGTCAATACTCATAACAATCAAACCAGCAGTCTGATCGCCACCCACATTGTGGAAACCAATACGCTGTTTGATCTGCTCACCCGTATTCAACCTGAATAGTTTGGTACCTTGGCGGATCTGTAAGAACTCTTTGAACACTTCAGAGGCAAACTGGATGTCTGACATTGAAGCGGCACGGTTTGGATCCGCTAGTAGCGGGATCATCTCATCCCAGCGACCACCGTTTTCAGATTGCAGCGGCCAACCAATGTTCCAGTTGTTGCTGGACATAGTGAAGTCAGTGCGGTTGAACCAGTCACCTGCATCATAGGTATTCCTGTCCATAGATTTGGAGCGCAATAGGTCACCACCTTGCTGTAAGAACGGGATACCTTGGCTCAATAGGGTTTTCGCCATGGCCAGGTTCTGGGCGCGCACGCGGTTCTCTAGAGAGAAGTCAGACGGCAAGGTGTAGTTGAACTGATCCCAAAGCGACTCATTGTCGTGCTTAGACACATAGTTAATGATGTCAGCCGGATCGGTGGCATAGCCACCCAATGTGCTGGACTGGGCAAACGAGTTAGTAGAGGTGACAAACTCGAAATCGGTCAGTGTGCCCGCCAATGACATGCGCACACGGTCTTGCACCCTAAGGGTACCTGACCCCGTATCACCACTGAACATTGCTCCGCCACGGATGGCTTCACGGATTTGGTCGTTAAAGGTACCGACTTCAGTGCCAGCCATATTGCGTTGGGTAGCTTGTTCGAACAAGCGGTTACCGCCCACTTCGCCAAAGTCCCAACCTTCGCCGTAGAAATAGTTGTCAGGGTCGATTTCCCTAACCGCACCCCAAGATTCCAAAATCGCAGACTTAGGTATATGCCCCATCAAGTCAAAACGGAAGGAATCATAGCGGTATTGCTCAGCCCAGAGCACCAATGAATCGGTCATGAACTTCGCCATCATGCGGTTTTCAGTCGCGGTGTTTTCACAACAGGTAGAGCGCTCAATATCACCTGTCACTTGGTTATATCTGTGGTAATAACCAGGTACAACTTTATCCATATTAGAGTTCAAGTTAGTACCTGAAGAGCTGGTATGGTTGTAAACCACATCCAATGCCACCCGCAAGCCCATGTCATGCAGCGCTTGGATCATGGTACGCATTTCCAAGATACGCGCAGTGCCGTCTGGATCGCTGGCGTAGGCACCGTCTGGAACATTAAAGTGGTGCGGGTCGTAGCCCCAGTTAAAGCTATCGTGGTTGCGCATGGCCTGTGCTAATGCCTGGGCAGCGTCGGAGGCAGGATCATAACTTTCAAACACCGACAATAAAGTAGCGGCATCATCCTCTACACCGCACACCGGCGCGCTGGAGTTAACCGCACAAAGGTCAGCAACCGTATCGTGGATATTGACTATCACGTTGGGATCTTCATTGATGCTGGCAATATCGTTGGCAGGCATGATGTGGTAGAAGTTCAAGCCAGCATCCACCAAAGCTTGCAAGTGCATAACCGGTACCGAGTTGGTCTCGGTGTAGGCAAGGTATTTACCACGGTTGGCTTCGGTAGTTGACTCATCCATCGCGCTAAAATCACGGATATGGGCTTCATAGATAACCGCGTCTTCGAAGTGCTCTAGCACTGGTGATTCATGGCCGTCCCAACCAGCAGGTTTTAGATCGTCATCAGACAAGTTCACCAATTGTGAGTAGCGGCCATTGGTAGCAACGCTAACAGAGTATGGATCTGTAGATTCAGTGGTCACAACCGCATTTTCAACTGGGTGGAATACGGTAACTTCAAAGCGGTAGAACATCCGGTCGGCATCCATACCTAGGTTGTAGCTCCAGATACCGGTCGCAGCATCCAAGCTCATGGCTTCTGAAGAAACCAGCGCTTTATCACTGTCATACAGGTTGAACTTAACCTCTTGCGCCGTTGGCGCCCAAAGGTTAACTAAGATGCCGCCATCACTGTAGATAGGGCCGTAGCTGGCTTCATCTGCATCATTATCCCCTGAGGTGTAGAGGTCATCCAATATCCGGGCAATTTGTACCCTAGTAGCCGCATCCAACTTGCCGTCCTGGTCGTAGGCGGCAACCACAAGTTGTGCTTTTAGCAACTCAGCGACATCAACCGCAGAAGTGTCCAAGGTCAAGGCATCCCAACTCGCTTGGTTTAGCACAAGGGCAGCGGGATCATCTTCGCTGGCTGACAGTGTTAGCGAAGTGTAGTTTTCACCGGTAATGCCGTTGTCGGCATCAATTGCCAAATCCCCCTCCATTGACCAATACAAACGGATGTCAGAATACTGGCTGGTATCTTCACCCCAAACCAAGGTATCCGCGGTTACCCAATGTACCGCCGCGTTTTGGATGCTAACGGGAATTTCTGCGATAGGTGCAGTAAAGACATCAGGCACTCCGCTAATGGTCCATGCCATGCGGTCACCGGTAAGATCCATTTTTAAATCTTGTTGTGACAAATCCTTTACGCCATCGGCATCATGCACGATGAAATTCATGCACTCTGAGTAGCCTTCGAGCAAAGGTACTACGTAGTAACCACCATAGACTGGATCGACACCGGCGATGCTAGGACCCTCTGGCCAGTTTGTGGGTTCGGCAACCGTGTCAGGACATGCGTCATTATTCCACAAGTGCAAAACCCAGCCATCGTATTCACCGTCTTCGCGGTTATAGAACAATACAGCCTCATTTTCTGCAGCAGTAACCACAGGCGGCGGCAGGACACAGGCATCTTCTGCGTCGTTTAGGATCTCAGGCGCTTCACAGGTAGGAGCCGGAGGCGGCTCCGGTGCCGGTGCTGGTGCCACAGGTGCAGGATCAACAGGTTCCGGCAGCGAGGTACTATCGGATGAAAAGCAAGCTGATAGCAAGCTTATGCTGGTGGCGACCACCAGGCTTCGGTAAAGCAAATGGGTTGTATTGTTCATTCGTACGTCCAGTTAAACTCAACTTTTGTTAACAGTGTGTAACATTTGTTAACTAACTGCGCGAAGGTAAAACTTGGGCAAAAAAATCACAATACGCCGGGGCTTGAATACGTATGCATCTGCATTTGAATACGTATGCATTTATGCAAAAAAGAGAAATTAGATTACTTACAGTAGGGAATTGGCTACTGGTAATTTGAATAATTATCGGTTCAATAAAGTGCGGGAAAAGCGGTGATTTATTGCGCTACCACAACAATTAAGCCCGGTAAAAACCGGGCTTTGCATAGTGATTAAAGGACGCTTACCAGCCGGTAATTTCGGCCAGTCCTTTACCAATGTCAGCGAGGGAACGAACAGTCTTAACGCCCGCTTCTTCAAGCGCTGCAAACTTGTCGTCAGCAGTGCCTTTACCACCCGCGATTATGGCACCTGCGTGGCCCATACGTTTGCCAGGAGGTGCTGTAACACCCGCGATGTAGGAAACAACAGGCTTGGTTACGTTTTCTTTGATGAACGCAGCGGCTTCTTCTTCTGCTGTACCGCCGATTTCACCAATCATCACGATGGCTTCAGTGGCAGGATCTTCTTGGAACATCGCTAGGATATCAATGAAGTTTGAACCAGGGATTGGGTCACCACCAATACCGACACAGGTAGATTGGCCAAAACCAGCGTCTGTGGTTTGCTTAACCGCTTCGTAGGTCAAGGTACCAGAACGAGAAACGATGCCCACTTTGCCAGGCATATGGATATGGCCAGGCATGATTCCGATCTTACACTCGCCTGGGGTGATAACGCCTGGGCAGTTAGGACCGATCATACGCACGCCCTTGCTTTCAACATACTCTTTAACATAGAGCATGTCCAAAGTTGGAATGCCTTCAGTGATACATACGATCAATTCAATACCGGCATCAGCCGCTTCAACGATGGAATCTTTGCAGAAAGGCGCTGGGACATAGATAACGGTTGCAGTGGCGCCAGTGGCTTCAACCGCTTCTTTTACGGTGTTGAACACAGGCAAACCCAAGTGCTCTGTACCACCTTTACCCGGAGTAACACCACCTACCATTTGCGTGCCATAAGCAATGGCTTGCTCAGAGTGGAAAGTACCCTGGCCACCGGTAAAACCTTGGCAGATGACTTTAGTGTCTTTGTTAATTAATACCGACATTATTTACCCTCCGCTGCTTTAACAACTTGTTGGGCTGCATCGGTAAGACTGGTAGCAGCAATGATATCCAGGCCTGAATTCGCCAACACTTCACGCCCTAATTCGGCATTGGTGCCTTCCAAACGCACGACAACAGGTACGTTTACACCTACTTCTTTAACGGCGCCAATGATACCTTCAGCGATCATGTCACAACGTACGATACCACCGAAAATATTAACCAATACAGCTTTTACATTGTCGTCAGACAAGATAATTTTGAACGCTTCTGCGACGCGTTCTTTAGTCGCACCGCCACCAACGTCTAGGAAGTTGGCAGGACGGCCGCCATGCAAGTTAACGATATCCATGGTACCCATAGCCAAACCGGCACCGTTTACCATGCAGCCTACGTTGCCATCTAGCGCAACATAGTTGAGTTCCCAATGGGCAGCGTGTGCCTCACGGGCATCTTCCTGTGAAGGATCGTGCATTTCTTTCAGCTTAGGCTGGCGGTACATGGCATTGCTGTCAATAACGACTTTGGCATCCAAGCAGTGCAAATCATTGTCTGCTTTGATGACCAATGGGTTTATTTCAATAAGTGATACGTCCAGCTCTTCGAACATCTTGGCCAGGCCCATGAAGATCTTCACAAATTGTTTGACCTGCACGCCTTCAAGGCCAAGTTTGAACGCCATTTCACGTGCTTGGTAAGGCTGCGGCCCTACGATTGGATCAATGCCAGCTTTTAAGATTTTTTCGGGCGTTTCTTCAGCCACCTTTTCAATCTCTACACCGCCTTCAGTTGAGGCCATAAATACAACCCTGCGGGTGCCACGGTCAACGACCGCGCCCAAATACAACTCGTTGGCGATATCGGTGCAAGACTCCACCAATATTTTACTAACCGGTTGGCCATTTTCGTCAGTTTGATAAGTTACTAAGTTCTGGCCTAGCCACTTTTGCGCGAACTCTTTGATTTCTTCTTTGCTCTTGACTAGCTTCACGCCGCCTGCTTTGCCGCGACCGCCTGCGTGCACCTGACATTTTACAACCCACTCGTTGCCACCAATGCTGTCAGCAGCTTCAGCCGCTTCCTGTGGCGTATCGGTTGCATAACCCTCTGATACGGGCAAGCCATATTCTCTGAATAGCTGTTTGCCCTGATATTCATGCAAATTCATGGTTAAATTTCCGTGATTAATGAAATGAAAGCCGAAAAGTACGACCTAATATTGCTCTAAAAAAAGTTGTGCTTCCTGCACTAAAAAAGTGATGCCGCATACAGCGGCAACACTCCATTATACGTCCAATAGTAATCGGGTTGGGTCTTCCAACATGTCTTTAACTGTGACCAAGAAGCCAACTGACTCTTTGCCATCGATGATCCTGTGGTCGTAAGACAAGGCGAGGTACATCATAGGCAAAATCTCGATCTTACCGTCAACAACCATGGCCCGGTCTTGGATTTTGTGCATGCCCAAGATTGCGCTTTGCGGTGGGTTGATGATTGGCGTAGACATCAGTGATCCAAATACGCCACCATTGGTGATGGTGAAATTACCACCTTGCAACTCGTCCATAGTTAGCTTGCCATCACGGCCTTTCAGCGCCAATGTTTTAATGCCTTTTTCAACTCCGGCAAGCGACAATTGATCACAGTCTTTCAATACCGGCGTTACCAAACCACGCGGAGTTGAAACCGCAATCGAAACGTCGAAGTAATTGTGATAACAAATATCATCGCCATCAATTGAAGCGTTAACTTCTGGGAAGCGTTTTAGCGCTTCGGTAACAGCTTTGACGTAAAAGGACATAAAGCCTAAACGGATGCCGTGGCGCTCTTCGAAGGAGTCACGATATTTCTTACGCAAATCCATAATTGGCTTCATGTTGACTTCATTGAACGTAGTCAACATGGCTGTAGAATTTTTGGCTTCCAACAAACGGTTGGCAATGGTTTTGCGCAAACGCGTCATTGGCACGCGTTTTTCTGAGCGGTCTGCCAAGGCAACTGGCGCCTCAGCTGGGGCGGCTGTAGCTGCTGGCGCAGGCGCGGATGCCGCTTTCAGGTACTTCTCTACATCTTCTTTGGTGATACGGCCATTTTTACCAGAGCCACTGATCTTGGCAGGATCGATGTCTTTCTCCGCAAGTAAACGGCGTACAGAAGGGCTCAGTACTTCGTCATCAGTGTCATTGCTATCTGCAGCAGCTTCAGCTGCAGGGGCAGCAGCGCCTGCACCGGCGCTGAATTGGGCAATAACCTGCTCAGCAGTTACCGTATCGCCTTCTTGAGCTAACAACTCAGAAATTGAACCGTCCGCTGGAGCTACAACTTCCAGCACCACTTTATCAGTCTCTATATCTACTAAATTTTGGTCACGGGACACAGCCTCACCCGGCTGTACATGCCATGTAGCGATGGTCGCGTCGGCAACCGACTCAGGCAAGACAGGTACTTTGATTTCCACAGATTCACCCTTTGCACTTTCTGTTTTTGTTTCAGGTTTTGCCGCAGGAGGTGCAGCAACCGCACTTCCTTCAGCCTCTACTTTTGCTATTAATTGTTCTGCTAAGACGGTGGCACCTTCCTCAGCAATGATCTCTGTCACAACACCATCACTTGGCGCTACAACCTCTAGTACAACTTTATCAGTTTCAATGTCTACTAGGTTTTGGTCACGTGACACTTTATCCCCGACCTTGACATGCCAAGTCGCAATCGTAGCGTCGGCAACTGACTCAGGCAGTACAGGAACGTTAATTTCGGTTGTCATAGTTTTCCTTATTTAATCTCAAGTGCCTCAGCGACCAAGGCTTTTTGTTGTTGGTTGTGAACAGATAAATAACCTACGGCTGGTGCAGAAGACGCTTCCCTACCCGCATAACGCACTTTGGCACCGTCCGGGATAGAATCCCAGAAGTGGTGTTGGCTACAATACCAAGCGCCCTGGTTTTGCGGCTCTTCTTGGCACCAAACCCAGTCTTTAACATGCTTGTAGCGTTCGACCACGGCATCCAACTCTTCATGCGGGAATGGGTAGAGCTGCTCAATGCGCACGATGGCAACATTTTCCATTTCCTGCTTGCGTCGTTGATCTAACAAGTCGTAATAAACCTTGCCCGAACACATTACAACGCGCTTCACTTTAGCCGGTTTTAGAGGGTCAATTTCATCAATAACGTTGTGGAATACACCTTCAGCGAGTTCTTCCATCGTCGAAACGGCTTGCGGATGGCGCAACAGTGATTTTGGCGACATCACGATCAAAGGCCGGCGCATTGGACGCACTGCCTGTCGGCGCAGCATATTGTATACCTGCGCCGGCGTAGATGGCACACAGACTTGCCAGTTGTGTTCTGCACAAAGTTGCAAGAAGCGCTCTAACCTTGCTGAGCTGTGCTCTGGCCCTTGGCCTTCATAACCGTGGGGTAACAACAGGGTTAAGCCACACAGGCGTCCCCATTTGTGCTCACCTGAACTCAAGAATTGGTCTATCACTACCTGGGCACCGTTGGCAAAATCACCAAACTGGGCTTCCCAAATTGTCAAAGTTCCAGGCTCGGCAGTGGCATAACCGAATTCGAATGCCATCACCGCTTCTTCAGAAAGCACAGAGTCAAATATCTCGAACTTGCCTTGCTCATTTTGGATATTGCAAAGTGGCAAATACTCTGAACCGTCTTCTTGGTTGTGCAAAACAGCGTGACGGTGGAAGAAGGTGCCCCTGCCCGCGTCTTGTCCAGTAAAACGGATGTTGGTGTTTTCAACCAGCATGGAGGCGTAGGCCAGGGTTTCAGCAGCACCCCAATCAAGTTTCTTTTCACCCTGCATCATGGAAAGCCGGTCGGCGTACAACTTCTTAACACGCGACTGCAATTTGAAGCTTTCAGGGTAAGCGCATACTGCCTGACCCAATTTCTTTAATTTGTCTACCGGCAACGAACCGTCATAGGGTACATCCCAATCATGGCCAAGGAATGGGGTCCAATCAACGGAGTGCTCGGTCATAGGGCGCCACTCGTCAACCACACAGGCTCCGTGATCTAGGGCTTCACGGTATTCATTCACCAATTTATCGACTTCGTGCTGCTCGATTACGCCCTCGGTCACCAATTGATCGGCATAAATCTTCCTCGGCACAGGATGCTTGCGAATTTTCTGGTACATCAACGGTTGGGTTGCATTGGGTTCGTCGGCTTCGTTATGGCCATGGCGGCGATAACAAACCAAATCGATAACCACATCGCGCTTGAAGGTATTGCGGTAATCCAGCGCCATCTTGGAAACAAATACCACCGCTTCAGGATCATCGGCGTTGACATGGAAAATAGGTGCCTGCACCATCTTGGCAATGTCGGTACAGTATTGGGTGGAGCGGGTATCGACCGTTTTGGAAGTCGTGAAGCCAACCTGGTTGTTCACTACGATACGTACTGTTCCACCTACCTGGAAACCCCGGGTTTGGGACATATTGAAGGTTTCTTGCACCACACCCTGCCCTGCTATCGCGGAATCACCGTGAACAGTAATAGGCAAGCACATGGTACCGTCGTCACAGCCGCGGCGGTCTAACCTAGCCCTGACAGATCCCATTACTACCGGATTGACGATTTCGAGGTGGGAAGGGTTAAACGCCAATGCCAAGTGCACGGGACCGCCTGGAGTGGCAAAGTCCGAAGAAAAACCCGCATGGTATTTTACATCACCAGAACCAAGCGACTTGTCGTGGTGACCTGAAAATTCGTCAAACAACACTGAGGGGTTTTTACCTAGCACGTTGACCAATACATTCAACCTGCCGCGGTGCGCCATACCGATAACGACTTCCTTGGAGCCAGCAACACCAGCTTGGGAAATCAAAGTTTTTAGCATTGGCACTAGTGAGTCGCCACCTTCCAGTGAAAAGCGCTTGGCACCGGGGAATTTTGCCCCTAAGTATTTTTCCATGCCGTCGGCGGCGACGAGCCCTTTCAGAACATGGATTTTTTCGTCACGGGTAAGCGTAGGTTTGGCTTGGGCGGATTCTAAATAATGCTGTATCCAACGCTTTTCTTCAGTGTTGGTAATGTGCATGTATTCAGCGCCAATGGAACCGCAGTAAGTCCGGTTTAGTGACTTGAACAATTCGCCCAAGGACATCTTCTCTTGGCCTATGGCATAGGAGCCAAGGTTGTAAGAAGTGTCAAAATCCTTTTCGCTTAGGGTATGATGGCTAAGCTCCAAATCACGTACCCTAGGTTGTTGCCACAACCCAAGTGGATCTAGGTTGGCATGCTGGTGCCCGCGGAACCTGTAGGCATTGATCAGCTGCAATACTTTGACTTGCTTTTGATCACCGCCATCACTGCCTGCTGCAACGGCAGGTGCCCTGGCACTCAGGCCCATCTGGGCCATTTTGCGAAAGTCGGCTTTGATGTCGCTGTGCTTAGCTTCTAAATCAACGCCGTCCACTTTCGGCAGTTTGTCAAAAACTGCCCGCCATTCTTCCGAAACACTCTGGGGATCATCCAAATAGGCTTCATATATTTCTTCAACATACGCAGCGTTACCACCAGCCATGTGGGAAGACTCCCACCACGCTTTCATGACGCTTTCTTGCATTACTGTCCCTTAAATCGTCAACAGTTAATAATCAGACTTTAACTTTAGCAAAGTCCACATAAAAAAATAGCCATCGTTCAATAGATGGCTATTTAGTATTCAAAAAATGGTAACCAGCAACAGCTTAAGGTTACTAAACAGCCCGTTGTAATAGCATAGACTTGATGTGTCCAATCGCCTTAGTAGGATTAAGGCCTTTAGGACAAACGTTAACGCAGTTCATTATGCCATGACATCTAAACACACTGAAGGCATCATCCAAATCATTTAAGCGAGAATCCGTCGCTGTATCCCTGCTATCGGCCAAAAATCTGTACGCATGCAACAAACCTGCAGGACCGATAAACTTATCAGGGTTCCACCAGAACGACGGACAAGAGGTCGAACAGCAGGCACAAAGGATACATTCATACAAACCGTCTAGCTTTTCGCGCTCTTCAGGTGACTGCAAGTGTTCCCGCTCTGGCTGCTCACCATCATTAATTAAGAACGGCCTTACTTTTTCGTATTGGGTGTAGAACTGGCTCATGTCTACCACCAAATCACGGATAACTGGCAAACCAGGCAAAGGCCTAACTACAATTTTGCCATTGCCCAATGCTGATAGCGGCGTAATACAGGCGAGTCCGTTTTTGCCGTTCATATTAACACCATCAGAACCGCACACACCTTCTCGGCATGAACGGCGGAAGGACAAGGTAGGATCCTGTTCTTTCAGCGCCAGTAGTGCATCTAGCACCATCATATCCTGGCCTTCTTCAACCTCAAGTTTGTAGTCCTGCATTTTTGGCGCGGAGTCTACATCAGGGTTATAACGGTATACCGAAATTTCTCTAATCATAACAACTACCCCTTAATAAGTACGCACTTTAGGTGGGAACGCTTCGCGCAGTTTTGGCTCCATGTTTACGTCGCGGTTACACATGGTTTCAGACTCTGGGCGATAGATTGAATGGCACAACCAATTTTCATCATCGCGGTCTGGAAAATCGAAGCGGCTGTGGGCGCCACGGCTCTCGGTACGATAATTTGCTGAAACTGCCGTTGAATACGCCGTTTCCATCAAGTTATCTAATTCTAAACACTCGATGCGCATGGTATTGAATTCAGAGCTCTTATCGTCCAAACGGGCATTTTGTAAACGCTCGCGAATTTCTTTCAGCTCTTTCAAGCCCTGTTCCATCGCTTCACCTTCGCGGAATACCGAAAAGTTGAGCTGCATGCATTGTTGCATGTCTTTCTTAATCTGTACCGGATCTTCACCTTTGCCGACAGTAGAGTTTTCCCAACGGTTGTAACGGGCAAGCGCCTCGTCTAGGTCGGATTCTGACGCGTCGCGGCTTGGATTTTGTTCCTTGAGTGCTTCACCTAGGTGCAAGCCTGTGGCACGGCCAAATACGACGAGGTCGAGCAATGAGTTACCACCGAGCCTGTTGGCACCGTGTACCGATACACAGGCGATTTCACCGCAGGCAAATAAGCCCTTGACTAACTTGTCTTTGCCGTCTTCGCCAACAGTAATGCACTGGCCGTCAACATTGGTTGGGATACCACCCATCATATAATGGCAGGTAGGGATGACCGGAATGGGCTCTTTTACGGGATCAACGTGGGCAAAAGTACGTGATAATTCGAGGATACCAGGTAGCCTTGATTCTAGGACTTCTTTACCTAGGTGGTCTAGCTTAAGCTTGATGTGGGTTCCCCAAGGACCTTCACAACCGCGGCCTTCACGGATCTCAGTCATCATTGAGCGGGCTACTACGTCACGGCCAGCCAAATCTTTAGCATTAGGCGCATAGCGCTCCATAAAGCGCTCACCGTCTTTATTCAATAGGTAACCACCTTCACCACGGCAACCTTCAGTCACCAAGGTACCAGCTCCGGCAATACCGGTTGGGTGGAACTGCCACATTTCCATGTCTTGTACGCAAACGCCTGCTCGCAAGGCCATGCCTACACCGTCACCCGTGTTGATGTGGGCGTTAGTGGTAGAGGCGTAGATACGACCAGCACCACCTGTGGCCAGTACCACAGCGCGTGATTTGAAATACACCACTTCGCCGGTTTCGATATCAATGGCGGTACAACCAACAACGTCGCCGTCTTGGTTTTTTACTAGGTCAAGTGCATACCACTCGCTAAACACTTGGGTTTTGTTTTTAACGTTTTGCTGATATAGCAAATGCAACAATGCGTGGCCTGTCCTATCCGCTGCCGCTGCTGTACGCGCGCCTTGCTCACCACCGAAGTTTTGTGATTGGCCACCAAACGGGCGTTGGTAAATTTTGCCGTTTTCAAAGCGAGAAAAAGGCAAACCCATGTTTTCCATTTCAATTATCGCTTCCGGACCGGTTTTACACATGTATTCGATCGCGTCCTGGTCACCGATATAATCGGAGCCTTTGACCGTATCGTACATGTGCCACTCCCAGTTATCTTCATGGGCATTGCCAAGGGCTACAGTAATACCGCCTTGGGCTGAAACCGTGTGTGACCTGGTAGGGAACACTTTTGATAATAGTGCGCAAGACTGCCCAGACTGAGAAATTTGTAAAGCGGCTCTCATCCCAGCGCCACCGGCGCCTATTACTACCGCGTCAAATTCGTGTACAGCTACGTTCACTTAAACACCCCATAAAACAAATAGCCCAATCGCTACGTTTTTGTTTGCGATTAGGTTCAAGAAATTCAGAAACGGCGCCCGTGTAATATGCAACATAGACTGGCTAGAGCTTGGTTCAACGTTGTCCTGCAAGACATTATGAACTGAGCTGAGCTTGTCCGTAGTGCGGCGAGAAGCGATATCGCTACACCCCAATTGTACCGGTGCAGCAATATCGTTTTGGAATAGATCAGGCTCTACTACTAATCGCGTAGCTACCATGCCATCCCCCATTTTGCACCAATAGTTGGGGGCTGCGTTTGCATTGACGCCCCTAGCGACATTGGTATGTGGCTACGTTTGCTTTGCATCGTTAGTGACAACACCTCAACGACGGGCTAGCAACCACTATGATAGGGAAAGACGGATAACTAATCGCATTAGGGTACAAGTTTACTGGTCTTTTTGTATTCACGATTTGTTGCCCTGGTGGACGGTTTCGAGCTTTCTCTGCCAACCCCAAGTATTGGTTGGTCCCTTCGGGTAGGCAAAGTTCCAAGTTGTCGTTACCCCGGAATCGATATCTTTCGACATTTTTCCCAGTTAACAATTTGTTAACCCAGTCAACAGGTTATGCGGTAAGGCTAACACTGACAAACCGGCGGGTGCAAACCATTTGAAGTATATCTACGAGATTTAATAAATACAATTTTTGTTACGAATTGGCAGCGAATTACAGCCGCTTAACACTTTTATCACATTAGTTTCACATTACTGCATAGTTATTATTCAGAACTGCATTAAAATTGACTTATGGAGTCATAGTGGTTACAACTATGCCCTCTTAATCCCACGGCCAACCAAAACCGTTGTGTATTCCCACAGTTTTTAAGGAGACCTCTATGGCAGCTGATAAAGCCGTTTTAAAAGTAGGTGACAAAGAAATTGAACTCCCTGTCCTAAAAGGGACTGCCGGGCAAGACGTAATTGACGTGCGCACCCTAGGCAGTATCGGTTATTTCACGTTTGACCCTGGCTTTATGGCAACTGGCTCTTGTGAATCGAATATTACCTTCATCGACGGCGCTAAAGGCGTGTTGTTGCACAGGGGTTACTCAATCGAAGAACTTGCAAGGGATGCAGACTACTTGGAAGTGGTTTACATGCTGCTGCATGGTGAGGCGCCAGATTCGGCCACTTATTTGGACTTCAAAAACACCATCACGCGCCACACAATGGTTCATGAGAGTGTCAATCACTTCTTCCAAGGATTTCGCCCTGACGCCCACCCTATGGCAATGCTATGTGGGACCGTTGGCGCCTTGTCGTCCTTCTACCATGACGACTTGGATGTGAGCAATGATGAAATGCGTTTGCGCAGCGCCTACCGCTTAGTGGCGAAAATGCCGACGTTGGTGGCCATGTGCTACAAATACAACATCGGCCAACCCTTTGTTTATCCGCGCAACGATTTGTCCTACGCTGAAAACTTCTTGAACATGATGTTCTCAGTCCCGGCGGAAGAATACAAAATCAGCCCTGCTGTAGCACGTGCTGTCGACCGTATTTTCACACTGCACGCAGACCACGAACAAAATGCCTCAACTTCAACAGTTCGCTTGGCAGGCTCTTCTGGTGCCAATCCATATGCTTGTATCGCCGCAGGTGTTGCATCGCTTTGGGGACCTGCCCACGGTGGTGCCAACGAAGCATGTTTGAACATGTTGGAAGAAATCGGCTCAGTTGACAAAATTCCTGAATACATCGAAAAAGCGAAAGACAAGAGCGATCCTTTCCGCTTGATGGGCTTCGGTCACCGCGTTTACAAAAACTATGATCCGCGCGCCACTGTAATGCGTGAAAGCTGCCATGAAGTACTGGCCGAACTAGACCTTAAGGATCCGCTACTAGATGTCGCGATGGAATTGGAAAAAATTGCACTTGAAGACGATTACTTCAAGTCCAAGAAGCTATTCCCTAACGTGGACTTCTACTCAGGTATTATCTTAAAGGCGATCGGTATCCCAACGAATATGTTCACCTGCATTTTCGCCTTGGCAAGGACTGTTGGATGGATTTCCCACTGGCATGAAATGCTTAGCCAACCAGGACAAAAAATCGGCCGGCCCCGCCAATTATACACTGGTGCAGCACAACGCCCGTTCCAGCCAATTAAAAAGTAGTGCAACGCTGCAATGCAGCGACTGCAGGGCACCTGCTGAAAGCCGTTCAATAGGACGGCTTTTTTATTGCCTAGTGCTGAAGCTTGAAAAACATAGTCAAAGCCTCAATCTTTTGTGCGTGGCCCGGACACATCCGGCCAATATCCCCAAAACCTTATCTGCTACGGAATGCCTATGCCCGGCTTACAAAGAATCATCTTGATTGATACCCACCTGTCAGGAAGGGTAGAACTAAAACTAAACGGCCATACCAATATTTGCGGAACCAATGCTTCCGGCAAAACGACTTTGCAACGCTTGGTGCCTGTATTCTACGGTGAATATCCAAGCAGGGTGGTACCAGCTACCCGGGATAGCTTTGAGCGCTGGTACCTGCCGCGGGAATCCAGTTTCATTATCTACGAATACAAACGCTACGAAGGTGATTTATGCCAAGTAGTGCTCGCCTCCAACGGCACAGGGGTGCAATACCGTTTGGTGGCCAAACCCTTTGAATTGGATGATTACCTGTTTCAAGGCAAGCCTGGTGAATACACATCGCAAACTATGGTGGAACTGGGACGCTATTTCAAAAGGCAAAATATCCTGGTGAGCAACCTGCTAAACACTAAAGAGTTCCGGGGCATTGTGCAAAATGACCGAACTTTGCTCACCGCCTGCGCCAACCAACGCGAATTGCTAGGTTATGCGCGTATGTTCAGCTTATGCCAACCTGGGCAACACATGCGCCACATAGAGAAACTAGCCAAGGCGGTGCACTCCAAGGAAGGCAAAATGGAAACCATCAAAGCCATGGTAGCGGCCATACTTGAAGAAGACGGGGTACAGACGCCGAGCTCAAGCTTAAAGCCAACACAAGTTGAGGCTTGGATTAAGGAATGCCAGCTTATCCAGGAATTTGATGCCATTCGCCCGGAATTTGGCAAACTACAAGCGGCAGAGCAACGGTTGCAACAAAACGAGCAGCGCCTGTCGGGCATCAAGATCCAACTAGACCAGGATGTCGCCTTGCTTGCCACCAGCCTGACCCAGTTGCAAGACAAACTGGAAGGACTGGTTGCCGAGATCAAATTAAATGAAGCCAACTGGAACCAGCAGCGGGACAAGCTCAACCAGACCATTTCGGTTGCCAAGGCAGATGCCGGCAAGTTTGAGCGGGAGTTGCAGCAAATCGAAGCTGAGTACGACAATTGGCAGGCTCAGGACGTCGAGGCCTTAAGCCAAAACTTGCAACTATTACCGCAGTGGCTGGACGAACAGGAAACCCTGTCTGGACGTTACCAACTGTTGACCGAAAAACACCAAGATATCGAATCTGCCTACAACCGCAGGTTGGCAGAAGTGAAAGACAAACTTGCACTACAGCTCGATGAGTTGCGGGACAAGCAACACCTTGAAAGCGAAAATAAAGCGAAGTTGCTCAACGAACAGCAGCTAGCATTGCAGCAGGTACAATCTGACTTCCAGCAAGAGCAATATCAAATAAAACAAAACTTCAGCCAACAAGCGGGTGAGTTCAAGGAGCAAAAAGCGCAGGCCCAAGCAGCATTGCAAAACGCTGGGTTTACCGAGTTTGAGCAAAGCCAGTTGTCGTTGCAAGAAAATGTTATCCGGGAAGCGGTAAGCGTTGAGGACAGCTGCCGCCAAGAGGTCAAATTGGCCGAGGTCGCGCTGAAAAAAGCCCAGGAACACAGAAGCCTAGAAAACGACAAGCTAGGAAAACTGCACCAGGCATACCTACAACAAGAACAGGCGATCAAGGATATCGAAACCCTGCTCTACCCCGGGCACCACTCCCTGCTTGAATATTTGCGCAGCGAAAAACCCGGCTGGGAACAGGATTTGGGCAAAGTTATCCAACCAGCTTTGCTGCAGCGCAGCGACCTAAAACCCAAACTCGAACCAGGTACCAGCCTGTATGGCTTGCAATTGGATTTGGCGGCGGTTGACTTGCCAGACTATGCCCAATCTGAAACCCAGTTGCGTCAAGAATTAGAACTAGCGCAAGAGCAGTTGGGCACCATGTCTGAACAGCAAAGCCAACAGGAACAGTTATTAAGCAAAGCCAATGAATGCGTTCGGGACTGTGAACTAGATATCGCGAAGCTCAACGCCCGGCTCAACAGTGCTGAAAACACCAGGAAACGCGCGCAACACGAGCGGGATGAACTTCTAGGTGAATTCCAGCAAGCGTTGGCAGACCGGAAGTTAGCCAACAAAGCCGCTTTGCAAAAACTAAAACAAAAATTGGAAAAGCTCGACAACCAGCAACAAGTCGCGCTGGCAGAGCTGGAAGACAGGTTTAGCCAACTGGAAATGGAACAAAAGTTCCATTGGCAGCAACGCGTAGATAGCAGCGAAGAACGGTTGCAGCAAACCAGAACCCAAATTGACAACGTTAAGTATCAGGCAGAGCAAGATGAAATAGCCTGCAAGCAGTTTTTACAAGACGAACTGGCGCAACGGGGAGTAGATGTTGATGAAATAGGCAGGGTCAAAAAGCAATTGGACAAACTGAAAAAAGATATCCAATTAACCCAAAACAACCGGCACAAAGTGCAAGACTACCAGCGTTGGTTGCAGCAAGTGTTCAACGGCCATAAAGTGACTTGGCAGCAACAGCTAGCGCAGGCCAGGAAAACCCAATCCGAAGCCGAGAGGCAATTGCAACAAGAGCAAGACCAGTACCAGCATTCCAGGCAAAGCCTAAAACAATCTCAGCAGGAAGCCGAACGACAGCAACAACTGCACAAACAGCAGCATGATAATGCCCAGCGCATCTTGCGGGCACTGCAAAAACTCCCCTTGCCCCAAATGCCAGTCAATGAAGCCCTCGGTATGGCAGGCAATGTGGCACAAAGGCTTAGCGAAAGTGACGAACTATTGCACAACCGCAACCGCCTGTTGGAAGATATTCGAGACTATGTCGAACATTTTGACCGCTTGATCGCGGCACAGTCTGGCACGGGTCTTTCGGATATATGGGAACACGCCAGGAGTGCCTGCAGCCACCACGGCCAGGATGGCGTGCCGCAGGTGGAACACCGCAAGCTGGTTAGCCACCTGGACAAACTGTTAAACGAAGTTGTACCGCAAAAATTAAACGGCCTCAAAGAGCAAGGCCGCATATTTGGTGCCGATTTAACCCAATACTTCCATGTATTAGCGGATATTGATAAACGCATCCTTGGGCAGAGCAAGCGCATTACCAAAGAAGTGGAAGAGGAACTATTCTTGGATGGGGTTTCAGACTCAGCGGTTAAGATAGGTTCCCGTATAACTGAACTAGAGTTTTGGCCAGAGCTGCGCCGCTTTAGCCAACTATACAGCGATTGGCTTGCAGCTGGCGCAAACCAGTTGCCGAATGAAGAATACGGCAGCAGCATGCGCACGGTATTGGATATCTTGGGTCGCGCTGCATTGTCCGGAGGTATCAGCCGCTTATTGGATATTGAACTGCACCTAAAAGAAGGTAATAGCGAATTGGTCATCCGCACAGACCGGCAGTTGAACGAGTCTTCAAGCCACGGCATGGCCTATTTGATCCTCTGTAAGTTCCTGCTAGCTTTTACCCGCTTATTGCGAGGCCATAGCAGTGCTACAATACATTGGCCAATAGACGAGCTCGGTACTTTGCACCACAACAACGTGAAAAAAATCTTTGATGCCTGTGAAAAGAACAATATCCATGTCTTAGGTGCGTTTCCCAATCCCGACTCTGAAGTGCTGAACCTATTTAGCAACCGCTATATCGTGGATAAAGCAAAGCGCCAGTTGCAAGTAGTTAAACCCAAACTCAACCCGATTGCAGAAAAGCTTAAGGCACACCAGTTACATAAGGAGCAACGCGCATGATGACGCAACAAGGACTGGTATTGGAAAGTCTGCTAGCGGGGCATTTCATTTGCAAAACCAGCAACGAGGAGGCATGGCGGTACCTGCAGTCCGAGGCCAATGCACAAAAGATTGAAAACCAGTTAAATGTGCTTAACCGCACCTTGTCACAAGCCGCTGAGGGTGAGGTCTTTTTCGCCTCCTACCAGTCACTGGGTGAGACAGAGCGCAAAATCTTGGCAGGGCAATTCCAGGACATTAGCAGCAACCTGTTGCCACTAGTTGAATGGTTGTTGTTGGTACAGCAGGCTGCGGGTTCAGACATCCCAATCAGCCAAGGTTCACCAATACGCCTAAACGAGCTGCAGGGCATTGTCGAGGACACCCCCGCCTTTGCAGAACAATTGGCTAAAATTTCCAGGTACCGACTGTTCGGCTCAACCAGTGTTAGCCTGGATGGGCAAATAAAGCAGGTATTCAAACGACTCTGCGACCTAGGTTACCTGGTGAAGCCCAACCCAGAAAAACAGCTGTATTTGGCCACAGGGAAAATCGACTACTTATTCGAAGTTTTGCGTTTTATTGATGAAACCGAAACTTTAGCACTGGCACAACAAGCTGAATTGGCGACAAAACAAGAGAGCTTACTGTGAACGGAAACCTGCACCAATCCGGGGTAAAGCTGCTCAATGCCCTAAGCCGCCACAGCGACTTAATTATGCAGGCTTACCTAGGCGCAACCATCGACGAGTCCCAATATTCCCCCAAGGTATTGGATAACCTAAAACAAATGGGGATCCTCTGGCGGCCTGAACCGGGATCCGACCTGCGCCTGAAAAGTGTCGTGCGCAATTTGCTTGAAGCCGGGCTCAACGACGAACGCAACCGGCATATCAATGCCAACATTGGCAGCGCCATTGCTGCGTTAAAAACCCTATCACAGCACTATAAAGAGGCTTTACACCAGCAAAGGTTTGAACAAGCCGAAGCGCACCTTAACGAGCTGACCGAACAGGTTTACAGCCTCACCGAAATTCTTGGCAATGGCGTACGTGCCCTGTTTAGCCGGATCAACAATGAGTTTGGCTATGTCAATTCGTTGGATGCCAAAATACGGGAAAACGAACTGGCCCAGGCACAAGTCTCCGACTTGCTACAGCAATTGGAAATGATCCGGTTTGAGGAACTGGTACAAATTGCTGGCAGCGACCGGGATTTGCGCCATTTATTGGTTGTGGTATTGCAAGCCAGCTTTTCCCGGGTCAGCCAAGAACTCGCAATAGTGCAATCTCGTTTACTTGACTTGCTAGGCCGGTTTAGGGAGTTCCAAGGCCGTACCCGGTTGCTGAAGGGCTTTGTCCTGCATTGCGAGCAACACCCGGAATTTACGCCAGCCAACTATGGTAAGGCGAGCCAAGTTCCCAAGTTGTTTAACCAAGCAAGCGCCATACTGAGCCCTGCCTCAATAGACGTAAGCAATGCCGAGCAGGAACTAGATCTGCAAAGCCTGGTGGCCAGCTTGCGCAATTACCGTCCGAATAAGCAAAAGTCGCTCGAAAGGGCTAGCCAACCGTTCCGGGTTGAAGAACAAGAGCAGGTGTCAGTCGTTGAAGACCAACTCAAGCAAGCCGTGGACGATTATTTCTGTGCCGTCATAGAGTCGGGAAGCTACATAACCGCCCTAGGCTATTTGCACTCCCGTGGCTTACCCTTCGACGCCGAAGCATGGCTATACCAAGTCATCAATGGTTACCAGGCCCTGGCGCAGGAAGACCAAGCCTATTTTGCCATTGATGCCCATGGCGAACCGGATCCGGTTTACAATGGCAATTATATTATCCAGGACGTGGTCTTGGGGCTTAGGTAATAACAAAAGGAACATATTTTGTCATTGGGAGTTCGCGAACTAGACGCTCTATCCCGTTTTTTGAGAGATACCAGAGCGCTCAAACTGAAGCCTAATAAGAAATTAAAGCTTTGGCTCGTACAAGAGCTGGCAATTCCAATTATGGGAAACCATGCAGTCTTTACGCTAGAATCGAAATCAGCACTAAGAACAGCTTTAGAGGAATTGGAGCCCAATTGGGATGTACTGTCAGGTGTACCAAAGAAATTAAGCCGTATTGCAGTCTCAAGCCATTTAAAAAAAGACAAACTGTCTTCCTTAAATCCCGACCAAGAATACCTGCTGGCTTCAGCTAGTAATGGGCTAATCCAAACTAAACAGGGATTATTAAAGCTTCCCAGGGGATTTAGCGCAAGAATTCCGACGAATGAGATTGAAGTAGAAAACTATAAATGTGTAATAGTTGTCGAAAATCTTGATGTTTTTGACAACTGTATAGACTGCCTTTTACAAAACGGATTTTCAAATGCACTTATACTGTATAGGGGGCATGAAAAAAGCATAGGGAAAGGGCTTAAAAATTTTATGAAAGAAAATGGGCAACTGGGTTACACAATTTACTATTTTCCAGACATGGATCCGGCAGGAATCAAAATCGCCTACTCCACTCGTGGGATAACCGGGATAATTGGTATAGACATCTCGGCAAACTTACCTCATCTATCTACCCTGATAAATAGCGAAACCTACAACGAACAATACCTCGAAACTGAATTTTGTCGAAACATAGATACGGCCCAGCGAGAGTTAGTTGAGTGGATATTGGAAAACAATGTTGCAATTACCCAACAACAACTTATTGCTCACAATTTACCTTTAAAAACTTACAAAATATGATTGCTTATTTTTTGGGTATCAAGCTCCCCCTAAGCACAAAAAACTATTAGCTGAAACAAGTTTTTTCCATTGAAAAGGAACTTTTTGCAAGACACCTATTAATAAGCACCTTTTCTTATGCTAACTTGCTATATTGAACGTATAGTCAAGTTAGGCTGTGCCAGCATCCTACCGAGTCTTACGCTAAAACAAAAAAAAGCGCTGCAATACACGCGCACACTGAACTTACACACACACATGGTAAGCTTATGAAAATGATAAAAAAAGCCACGATAGCACTTGGCGTGAGTGCTGCCCTGGCCAGCACACCGATACTCGCCCAAGAAACCGATCAAGAAGAAGATTCCCTAGCGCTTGAAACCATCATGGTGACGGCGCAAAAACGTACCCAGAATATCCAAGAGGTACCGATTTCAGTTGCCGCGATGACGCCAAAAGAGCTGGATATCATCGGCTCTGGTTCATTGGACGTAAGGGCGTTGTCCGCCCGCGTACCCAGCCTTTTGATTGAGTCATCATTTGGCCGCACCTTCCCGCGCTTTTATATCCGTGGTTTAGGTAACACTGATTTTGATTTATTGGCCTCCCAACCCGTATCCCTAATTTATGATGACGTCGTTTTAGAGAACCCGTTAACCAAAGGCTTCCCAATGTTCGACATGCAGCAGGTTGAAGTATTGCGTGGCCCGCAGGGCACCCTATTCGGACGCAACACACCAGCCGGTATCGTTAAAGTTGAATCAGCGGCACCAACGCAGGAGTTTGAAGCTAGGGTTAACATGAGTTTCGGTACCAACGATACCCGTGATTTTGACCTGTCGCTAAACGGCGCCTTAACCGACACCCTATCGGCTCGCGTTTCATTATTGTCGCAAAATCGATCAGATTACATCAGCAACCTCGCCCCAGGCTTTGAACAAGAAGCACAGCTAGGCGGATTTGATGAAAAAGCGTTGAAATTCCAGCTGCTATACCAGCCAAATAACGACTTCAGCGCCCGGTTTATGTACCGTCAGCGCAATGCCGAAGCGGATGCGCGTATATTCCGCGCCAATATTATCAAGCCAGGCACCAACGATCTGGTTGATAACTTTAACTTCAACCATGTATTCCAAGATGCCGCTTCCCGCAACAGGCAAAATGTTGACCAAGTCGGCATGAACTTGAAGCTTGAATACGATATGGGCAGCCACACCTTCACTTCTGTTACAGCGATTGAAGAGGCAGAAATATTGTCAGTTGGTGATATTGATGGTGGTTACGGGAATGCCATCCCAATGATGTTTGGTGGCCCAGGTTATTACGGACCGGGTTTCATTCCGTTTTCTTCTGAAACCGGTGCGCGCATGCCTGACCACAGGCAACTTACCCAAGAATGGCGCTTAGCGTCCAATGATTTGGGTGCGTTTGACTACCAGTTTGGATTCTTCTACTTCGGTGAAGAGCTACTAGTAAACAACCTAGCGTTTGATTCTGCTTCGGGCAACCAAGTTGGCCAAACCACCCAAGAAGCTGAAACCACTGCTTGGGGTGTTTTTGTTTCAACCGACTACGATATCAATGAACGCCTAACCTTGACCACAGGCTTGCGTTACTCGGACGATGAAAAGAACTGGGACGGTAGGCTAGACATTGCACAGCCATTTGTTAGCCCGCTACCATCAGGTTCTAGCGCGTCAGACACAGTAGATGATTCACAGGTCAGCTTCGATATTAGCGCGACCTATGAATACACTGACACCACCAATGTTTATGGCCGTTTAGCCCGTGGTTACCGTGCACCCTCAATCCGTGGTAACTTGTTGTTCGATACAGCGCCTACCTCGGCGGATTCTGAAACCATCCTTTCAGGTGAAGTTGGCTTCAAGTCACGTATTTGGGAAAACCGTGCACGTGTAAACGGTAGTGTTTTCATGTACCAGGTTAGTGACCAGCAGTTGACCGCCGTAGGTGGTAGCAGCAACGTTGCCCGCCTAGTCAACGCAGACAAAACCAACGCCTATGGTTTTGAGTTTGATGTCGAAGCGGCAGTTTCGGAAAACTGGTTCATTACAGCAGGCCTTAGCTACAACCACACCGAAATTGACGATGCCAGCCTAGCTGTTGCACCATGTGGCGGTGGCTGTACTGTCACAGATCCAACGGTTATCCGCACGGCCACTGGCCAAGACCTAGCTGATACAGCTGAAAACGCTGACGCAGGAACTCGTGTTGCCTTGCTAGACGGCAACCCACTACCACAGGCACCTGAGTGGATAGCTAACTTCACAGCGCGCTATACCCAAGAATGGGGTGAAGGTAACCTCTTCGCTTATACTGACTGGGCTTACCGCAGTGAAGTAAACTTCTTCTTGTATGAGTCCATCGAGTTTACCGGTAAATCATTACTAGAAGGTGGCTTGCGCTTTGGTTACGAGTGGTTTGCTGATGGTGCTGACTACGAAGTTGCCATTTTCGGCCGTAACATCACCGACGAAGAGAAGCTCACTGGCGCCATTGACTTCAACAACCTAACCGGTTATGTCAATGAACCCAAATTCTGGGGTGTTGAGTTTAGGTCTACGTTCTACTAAAAACACTTAGACAAAAACGACAAAAAGGCCGCATTTTTCAATGCGGCCTTTTTATTGGTGAACATAATGGGGTCAGAGACCTTGAAAACCATCATACTTATCAGACAGTTAACGTATCAAAATTTCAAGGTCTCTGACCCCTTGATTTTATCCTAAGCCTTGCTCTCGTATAGTGCTTGCCTCTCGGAATCACTCAAAAACGCCGCTTCCACGCCATTTTTCTGTACTTGGCTCAATTGTGCATCAGATAAGCCAATGACATCCTTTGCAACCTTGTATTCATGGGGTAAATCAATATTGGATACCGCTGGATCATCAGTATTGAGGCACACTAACAAACCGTTATCTAAAAATACCGGCAACGGATGTTGTTTGATATCCTTGACCGTTGCAGTCTGGTAATTCGACGTTGGGCAGGATTCAACCGCTATGCGATTTTTAGCCATATATTCCATGAGCTCGGGATCTTGGGTAGCAGCAACACCATGGCCAATCCTAGTGGCACCTAACAAATTAATGGCATTCCAAATACTTTGTGGGCCATCGGCTTCACCAGCATGCACGGTTATTTGCCAACCTGCATCTCGGCCTTTAATAAAGTGCTCTTTGAACTGCTCTGCTGGATAGTTGATTTCATCGCCCGCCAAATCTAGTGCAATGATGTTGTCTTTGTGTGCCAGTAGCGAACCCAGTTCCCGCATACAGGTCTCCGCGCCAAAAGTTCGGCTCAATATGCCAATCAGCTTAGCTTTGACCCCTGTCTCTTTACTACCCGCAGCCACACCATCAATTACCGCGGCAACCACTTCTACCATATCCAGGTCATGGTTCATCGCCATGTAATAGGGTGAAAAGCGAAGCTCGGTATAGTCCAAACCTTGGCGTTTGGCATCGAGCACGTTCTCGTAGGCAACTTCACGGCAATCCTCAACACTTGCCAGTACGGACACGCCGTAATCCAACTTTTGTAGAAATGCTAACAAATCGCTGGTTTGATCCTGGATCTGGGTTAAGGGAATCAACTCTTCCAAAGTCGCGGCTGGCAATTCGATGCCATTTTTTTGAGCTAAGCGCCATATAGTATCCGGGAGGATATTGCCGTCTAAGTGACGGTGCAAGTCCACCAATGGTAGGCTTGAATCAATCATACTGCTCTCTTTTTTAAAAACTTGACTAGCTGGTTAGTTTAACCGCAATTTCCGTGCAAGCAAGGACATTACACGACGATTAGCATCAAAAAGGGAGTGTAATACACGGCAAGATCGTTTTAATTTGAACTATTTAGCGATTGGATGATCAGATCAAGCAACAAAATCAAAAGCTTGAGATACACATTATGATCGAAAACTCGCTAAAACACTTCGAATCAATCACGGATCCCTGCATAGAGCGTTGTAAACGATATGAGTTAATGGACATCTTGTTGTTATCGGTTTGTGCAGTGATGTCCGGAGCCGAAGGGTGGGAAGATATTGAAGACTTTGGAAAAGTTAAGCTCGACTGGCTCAGGCAATATCGCCCCTTTGAACAGGGTATTCCCCGTCATGACACAATTGCCAGGGTGATTTATCGTCTAAAGCCTGAAGAAATAGAGAAAGCGTTTCAAAACTGGATATCGGAGCTTATTGATTTCACCGGATGTGATGTCATTGCTATTGATGGTAAAACCGCCAGGCGGTCTTTTCAGACACGAGAGCGAACAAACCCGTTACATGCTGTCAGTGCGTGGAGTTGCCAGCACCAGCTAGTGCTGGGACAGGTGGCCGTTAACCAGAAAAGTAATGAAATCACCGCCATTCCCGAACTATTAAGCTTACTGGATATTCAGAGCAGCATCATCACACTGGATGCGATGGGTTGCCAGAAAGAAATCGCAAAACAAATTGTTCGAAGCAAAGCGGACTATGTTCTGGCCCTAAAAGGCAATCATTCGGGTTTACAGGCGGAGTTAGAGGCCTGGTGGCATAAGTGTGTGCGTGAGGGGTTAGCGAAGGGGCAGTACAGCGAACATACTGAAACCGATTCCGGTCATGGAAGAGTCGAGGTGCGTCATTGTGAACAATTAGTCGTCGATCCCAAGTGGCTCGCCAGGGATTACCGTTGGACAGGACTGAAAACAATAATCAAGGTTTCCGCCCGGATTGAAGAGAAAGCGAGTGGTAAAACGAGTGAAGAAACCCGTTGGTACATCAGTTCACTGCATCCCGACGCTGCGCAGGCCCTGCATGCAGTCAGAAGTCACTGGCAGGTGGAAAGTATGCACTGGATGCTAGACATGACTTTCAGAGAGGATGAATCAAGAATACGAAAAGGCAATGGTGCATTGGCCTTTAATGTGTTGAGGAAAATAGCACTTAACCTGTTTAAAAAGGATCAAACCGTGAAAGCCAGTATGGCGCGAAAGAAGAAAATGGCAGCACTGGACGATGAATTTCGATCAGTGCTGTTAGAATCAATGATTAAAACGCGCTAACCGTGGAGTGTAATACCGATTCCATTAAGTATTTGCTCATCCAGCGCTGCCTCAGGGACTCAAGTTCAAGGCGCACGAATGAAGTAATACTGGCGGTCTTTCGAACTTCGTGCAACGAAGACAAAAGTTTCGGGAAAACTTTTGAATGGCTTTAGCCAGCCGCGCAGCGGTGAAATGCAGGGACGCATTTCATAAATTGTGTTCCTGAGGCGCGTCTTCGATGGGTTTGAAAAGGGTTTATACAGCGTTAAATGTTCTCGATTTAGACCCACTAGACCTTTGAACATTTGCCTTGTCTAAACCCTTTTCAATTCCCACTGGGTGAGCAAATACTTAATGGAATCGGTATAAATCAAGAAATTAAGATAAGACCCACATTTTACGGTTGAGAATAGAAGTAGCTGAGAGCAGTTACATTGGTGGGTGAAGCCCATAGCTGGATCCACCCTTAATTTGCATAGCAAGCCAATCAGTTTAACTGCATTTTTTCGGCCAGCAACACCGCCTGGGTGCGGTTGTTAACTTCCAGTTTCTTGAATATGGCGCTGATATGGGCTTTTACTGTCGCTTCGGTGATATTGAGGTCAAAGGCTATCTGTTTATTTAACAAACCAGATTGTAAATGCTTGAGTACCTGGAACTGCTTTGGCGTTAAATCAGCCATCCTGGTGGCAATATCGATTTCCTCGCTTTCCACCTTCACCAGGTTATCGCGCATGTCCTCCGGTAGCCAAGAGCCACCAGCCAATATGGTCTTTATTGCTTCGGCAGTCGTTGCCGATGCTGTGGTTTTAGGGATAAACCCTTTGGCCCCAAAAGCCATGACCTTGGAGACAACATTAGGCGTATCGCTCCCAGATACCACGGCGACAGGCACTTCAGGAAAGTCCTCGGTAACCCGGATAATCCCATAAAAGTCTTCACTACCTGGCATGTGCAAATCCAGCAACAGCAAATCAATATCTTTATTGTCATGCAAAGCTTGGATTGTTTCGTCCAAAGTCCCCGTTTGCACCAACTCCAAATCGTCAAATAAGGGTATTAAGGCCCCGGACAGCGCATCCCTAAACAACGGATGGTCGTCGGCAATCAAAAATTTTGTCATCGTATAGTCCAATCTTAAAAGGATGGCAAAACAGCCTTCTTAAGCCGCTGCAATCGTTAGGCTAAGTTTACTGTAAAGCTTAGACTAATACTTTAGTCTTACGATTTCCAGGAACCAATCAACAAATTATTTTTTTAATTAGCAATTTAACCGGTTCTCTACTAATTCCGGGACAACGCCAGGATCCGCCAGGGTTGAGGTATCGCCAAGCTCCGCGTAATCATTGGCGGCAATTTTTCTTAATATGCGTCGCATAATTTTCCCAGATCGTGTTTTTGGTAACCCTTTTGTCCATTGCAGCATATCCGGTGCCGCTATTGGGCTTAAATCGCTGCGCACCCATTTGATCACTTCTTTGGTAAGTTCCTCGGTAACCTCAACGCCATCGTTAGGCAAGATATAAGCATAAATTCCCTGGCCTTTAATAGCGTGAGGATAGCCTACCACTGCGGCTTCCGCGATAGCTTTATGCGCTACCAAGGAGCTTTCTATTTCCGCTGTACCCAACCTATGGCCTGACACATTTAATACGTCGTCAACACGGCCGGTTATCCAATAATAACCATCCTCATCACGGCGGGCACCGTCACCGGTGAAATAATAACCTTCATAGGTGCTGAAATAAGTAGCAATAAAACGTTCATGGTTTTGCCAAACCGTGCGCGCCTGCCCTGGCCAAGAACCAGAGATCACTAAATTACCATCCGTAGCACCTTCCAAGGTTTTGCCTTCCGCATCCAGCAAAGAGGGTTTTACCCCAAAAAATGGGCGGGTGGCAGAACCAGGTTTTAAGTCTGTAGCACCTGGTAACGGTGTGATCATGATGCCACCGGTTTCAGTTTGCCACCAGGTATCCATAATCGGGCATTGGCTATTGCCAATTTGCTCATGGTACCAGTGCCATGCCTCTGGATTGATGGGTTCACCTACGCTGCCAAGGATGCGCAAAGTTTCACGCGAGGAAGTGGCTGCAGGTTCATCGCCTTTAGCCATGAGCGCCCTGATTGCAGTCGGAGCGGTATAGAGGATATTGACTTTATGCTTGTCCACAACCCGGCCTATACGACCCGAATCAGGATAAGTGGGGACACCTTCGAACATGACCGTGGTGGCACAGTTAGCCAGTGGTCCATACACAATATAGGTATGGCCAGTGATCCAACCCACGTCAGCGGCACACCAATAGATATCTTCCGGCTTATAATCAAAAATATATTTGTGGGTTAGCGCTGCGAAAACTAAATAACCGCCAGTGGTGTGCACGACACCTTTGGGTTTGCCTGTAGAACCCGAGGTATACAGGATAAAAAGCGGATCCTCTGAATCCATTATTTCGGGTTCACATGTAACGCTGCAATCAGCTACCAAATCTTGCCAAACCACATCACGGCCTTCTTGCCAATGGGTCTCAGCACCGGTGTACTTATATACGAGTACCGATTCAACACACTCAGTAATCGGGTTTTCCAACGCCTTATCGACATTGTCTTTCAGGCCAACACTGCGACCACCGCGGATCCCTTCATCTGCCGTTACCACCACCTTGGCGCCACAATCGTGGATGCGGTCGGCAATGGCGTTGGGTGAGAAACCACCAAAAACCACAGAGTGCACCGCACCAATACGGGCACAAGCCAACATTATGTAGGCTGCTTGCGGTATCATCGGCATGTAGATAATGACCCTATCACCTTTTGCAACACCTAGCTTTTTCAGGCCATTGGCGGTTTTGGCCACCTCGTCATGCAATTCTTGGTAGCTGATATGCTTGGACTGGTCTTCCTCATCACCTTCCCAGATGATGGCAGTCCTATCCGCGTTTTGTGCCAAATGACGGTCTATGCAGTTGTATGCGATATTGAGCTTGCCATTGAGGTACCAATTGATTGAAACATCCTGGCTGCTGAAATGGCATTTCTGTACTTGCTCAAACTCACTATACCAATCGACAATTTTTGCCTGCTCAGCCCAGAAGGCATCAGGGTTTTCGATAGACTCCTGATACAGCTTGGCATAGTCGTCATTATTAATATGGGCTGATTGTGCTAGCGCAGCGGGTACAGGAAAAGTGTTCTCAGACATTGGTACATTCCATGATGTTAAAAAATTGTTTGTCCCAATCTAGACAACCCTGTTACTTGGCGCAAGTAGCTTTGATGAGTTAACTGCCCGATGTTTGATACAGATTAATTTCTTGCATCCAGGGGTAAGATAATCAGCACGACACTTGGTTGAAAACTGGGATTGGGCTAAAATCCGCTTCCCGTTCAATGCAGTGGAACAACAGTGGCCCAAGACCTTATTTATTCGCAACCACAACAAAATGTAGCTGATTTCCAGTTCGACCAACGGGTTGTGGAAGTCTTCCCCGACATGATCCAGCGTTCCGTGCCTGGCTATGGCACCATTGTTGACAATATCGGGTTATTGGCAGCCCGTTTTGCCCAGAACAATAGCAATATATACGACCTAGGCTGCTCGCTCGGTGCAGCCAGTTTGTCTATGCGACGATATGTAACTGCTCAAAATAGCCAAATCATCGCCATCGATAACTCTGCCGCCATGGTGGAGCGTTGCCGCAACCACTTGGCCGCGTTTAAATCACAACTTCCCGTCACTGTTGTCGAGCAAGATATCCTGGAGACTGAAATTACAAACGCCTCGGTGGTGGTGATGAATTTCACCTTGCAATTTATAGAGCAGGAAAAGCGCCAGGCCTTGCTGCAAAAAATCTATGATGGCATGTTGCCAGGGGGCGCATTGTTGCTATCAGAAAAAGTTTCCATCGGCGACAGTGCAGGTAATGAAAGCCTAATAGAATTACACCATGAGTTTAAGCGCCGCAACGGTTACAGCGAACTGGAAATATCACAAAAGCGTGCCGCTTTGGAAAATGTAATGAAACTGGATGCCTTACCCGACCATTTAAACCGCTTAAAACAGGTAGGTTTCCAAGAAGCCCTCACTTGGTTCCAGTGTTTCAATTTCACCGCCATGTTGGCAATTAAGGCAAAATAGCAGGAGCTAACCCGATGCAGTGGTTTAACCAATTTTATCGCGAGATTGCGCTTTCCCCCTTAAGCCCATGGTTACAAAACCTTCCCCAGCAACTGGCGCTATGGCAAAAACAAGCCCTGCACGGAGACTTTAAAAAGTGGTGTAAGTTATTGGACAAGCTGCCCAAAACCGAGCCCTCACAGATCCATTTGCAAGACAAGATAGAAATAGGCAGCGCTGGCGATATTGACAGCTATACCCAAAAGCAAATAGAAGGCCTGCTTAAACAATTTATGCCGTGGCGCAAAGGGCCGTTCCACGTGCACGGGATCCACATTGACACCGAATGGCGCTCGGATTGGAAGTGGGATCGCGTCGCTCCCCACGTTGGCGACCTGGAAAACAAACTCGTATTGGACGTTGGCTGTGGCAGCGGCTACCATATGTGGCGCATGCTGGCACAAAACCCGAAAATGGTAGTGGGCATCGATCCAACCCAGTTATTTTTAATCCAGTTCCAAGCCATTAAACACTTCCTGCCAGATCCCCGGATACATCTCTTACCTGTAGGTATTGAACAAATGCCCGTACTAAAAAGTTTCGATACGGTGTTTTCCATGGGCGTGCTATACCACA
Organism: Alteromonadaceae bacterium; assembly: GCA_965279005.1. Classification (GTDB taxonomy): domain Bacteria; phylum Pseudomonadota; class Gammaproteobacteria; order Enterobacterales; family Alteromonadaceae; genus Planctobacterium. The sequence continues at coordinate 140,066 of CBDIHK010000012.1, forward strand.
GGAAAAGCCCATTTGAATTTCTAGCGCAATTGAAAAACCAACTTAAACCCGGTGGCGAACTGGTGTTGGAAACCTTAGTCGTAGAGGGTGATGAAAATACTGTGCTAGTACCGGGCGAACGCTATGCCCAGATGCGCAATGTCTGGTTTTTGCCGAGCAACGAGGCCATGCTGCATTGGCTGGAACGTGCTGGATTTAAAGAAGCAAAACTAGTGGACACAGACGTCACCAGCACCGAAGAACAGCGCAGTACCGAATGGATGCCCAACCACTCGTTAAAGGACTTCTTAGACCCCAAGGATCCCAACAAAACCATTGAGGGCTACCCTCCGCCAACAAGATCAACTTTTATTGCCTATGCTTAAGGTTTCCCTGACCTAGCCGCGGAAAAATTGCTCTAATAGCCGGTTGAACTGCTCTGGTCGCTCCCACTGTGGCCAGTGCCCTGCTCTTGCCATTATTTGAACATGGGCATTTGGCAACATTTGCGCTAGCTGCTGTGAATTCACGACTGACACTACACCATCTCCTACACCGTGCACTATCAAAGTGGTGTGCGGTATTTTAGCAAGGTCTCTTTCAATAAATACGTCTTGGCTGTTTTGCAAGGATTGGGCAATAGCGTGAATAACATGAGCACGGTTTTTCTGCTGCATTGCAGCAAGCAAACCAGGAATTGATTCATCGGGTACGGATTTGTACAAGACACGTTCTAGATATCGCTGCATTGTGTCAATATCGCTAGGCAATGCCGTGCGCACAATAGCTCTTGTATCCACGCCCGTTGGCAAACCAAAATAAAAAGCCGGTGCCACCAATACCAATTTGTCTACTAACTTAGGTGCTTGCTTTGCCAATAACATCGACAGCCATCCCCCCATGGAGTTGCCGACCACACTAAACCGGTCAACACCTAGCACTGCGACAAATCGCAATAACAAATCTATGTAGAACTTGCCGCCATAGTCACTTTCAGGTTTATCCGAACTGCCAAAACCGGGTAAATCCAAGGCAATGACCCTGTGACCCCGAGCCAATTCACCGATATTGTGCTGCCATCGACTCATATCGGCGCCCAAACCGTGTAATAGCAGGATTGGATCCCCCTCCCCTATGTCAACATAATTGATGCTTATGCCACCCAACATGAGCGACTTCTCTTTATAAATTAGGGTATCCACAACGAAACCTCTTTTATTTTCTCGTTGAGCAGAGTTCCTTTTGAACCTGACCGAGGCCGCTTAACTTAAGTGCCAAACGGCTCATAATGGGCGATACCAGCAACACCATTACCGGTACCAGAACCCAACTCATTACCAAACAACGCATGAATAAAGGCATTCCTTTGATCATTGGCTCTAATACCCAAGCTGACAGTAATAATATGGGGTATAAGCCCAGCCAAATGCACACAACCGACAGTGACTTTGCAAAGAAGCGCTGGCGTTTGCCTAAGGCTTTTGTTGGAGACGAATTGATCATGCCAGCAGCCCGCGCCAGGTAGATAGGTTGTCCCTCAAATGGTCTGAATTTGTGGTGCCAGGAATAACAATAATATTGTCGGAACGACGCAGTAACCAGCCTAAGGCCTCACGCGGATTGAGCTTGGCTCCCGCTTGCATTGGATTGGCACCAAGCGGTCCATAAGGAATAAAGGCTATACCCTCCGAAGCGGTATAATCGACCAAGGCATCATCGTCAGTCTCCGCCATGTTGTAGCGATTCTGTACTGCTGCAATCTGGGCAACTGCCTGCGCTTGTTGCAATTGTGCCAAGGACACATTGGATAGGCCAATATAGCGTATCTTGCCCGCTTTTTGTGCTTGCGCCAACGCCATTACTGACTCTTCAACCGGAGTTTTTGGATCGACCCGGTGCAACTGAAATAAATCAATGCGCTCCCGACGCAGGTTCGATAAAGCTTGGTCAACCTGTTTCATTAAAGTCCCTGGGGAACCATCCACGACGATCTGTCCAGGCTTAGGCTTATCGACGCCACCTTTTGTGGCCAAAACAACCCCATCTCGGCCGCCCAGAGCTTCTCCCACTATTTGATCAGCAAATCCAGGCCCATAGGAAAAGGCTGAATCGAAAAAGTTAACGCCTAACTGTGCCGCTTCTTGCAATAGTGCCACTCCCTGCTGCCAGTCGAGATATGGCCCAAAGTTACCAGGCTGGCCTGTCAAGCGCATCGCACCAAAGCCAATGCGGTTAACAATTAATTCGCCACCAATTTTATAAAATTCTGAAATAGGCTTAGTCATCGTTGCTGCTCCCAAGTTCTTTGCTGCGACCAGTCAACGGGGTAAGAAACTCTAACAGGTTGCCATTGTTATCACAGATAAACATGACCCGGCGTCCAGCATCGGGAAAACTTGTTGGTGGTAATAGAAATTCCACATTACGGGCATGCAGTTCATCGGCAACCGCATCAACATCAGCCACGATAAAGGCCAAATGACCAAAACCACGGTCAGATAAAGCCTCAGCTAAGTCCGCTGGGGCGCGTTTGTGTTGCAATGCAGTAGGTGTCGCCACTACTTCAATCATGAAGCCGTTTTTTTCTATATAGGCCAGTTTTACGCCAGGGAAGTCTGGCACTATCCATTCGTGCTCTACCTTAAAATCAAGCTTCTCCCGATACCAAGCCATGGTTGCTTGGTAGTCACCGGTGGAAATCATCACATGTTCAGCGCGCATTTGATCCAGTGGGTTTTTCGCTTGTTCAAACTGTTTTTGCAAATTCAAGTTGTACATAAGGGACACTCCTAGGTGGTTGTGCTGTAATTTCAGCAATTGCCTTCGAACACAATCTTAGGGAAACGCCTTATATTTGGTAGACAGTTAAAGCGACTATCTGTTATACGTATTACGCATGAGCAAATTCCACGATAGAATCTCTTTATTAACTACCTTTGTGCGTATTGCAGAGAGTGGTAGCTTGAGCGCGGCGGGAAGGGATCTAAACCTGTCGCAACCCTCAGTGAGCCGCCAGCTTAAGGAATTGGAAACACAGTTGGGTGCACAGTTATTCAGGCGCAACACCCACTCATTGGCATTGACTGAAGCCGGTAGCGACCTTTTAGCCGATGCTCGGCAAATCATAGCCAGTTGGGAATCGCTGCATGAAAAATTCCAGGAATCAGAACAAGCACTTTCAGGAAAACTAAAAGTGGTGGCGCCCGTGGCGTTGGGTCAATTAGCACTGTGCAAACTAATGTGCCAATTTCAAATCCAGCACCCCAATCTTAGCATCGCTTGACAATTGGAAGATGGCCAAATCCGCTTTTCAGAAACCGGTTGTGATTGCTGGATAAAAGTGGGGCAAATTAAAGACGAAACCTTGGTAGTACGGAACCTCGGACAAATAGAACGTATGTTGGTCTGCACCCCAGCGCTTGCCAATTCAGCACTTTCTTCACCTAGGCAGTTGGAAACCTTGCCATTGCTTTCGCTACAACCGTTTGAGGGACAAAAAATACCTCTGCATAATACAAACGGAGAAACCTTTGCATGGCAAAAACAACCTATAATGGCCACCAACAATATCTTTGCGTTAAAACAAGCCGCCTTAATGAGCCTAGGTGTTGCAATCCTACCTAAGTGGTTTGTGGAACAGGAATTACAAAATGGTGAGTTGTTGGACACCTTGCCCCAATGGCGCGCACCAACGCTGGATTTAAATATTGCTTATTTGCCTGCTAAACGACAGCCAAGGCGGTTGCGCAGCTTTATAGATGCCATGAGCGAAGGTCTTGGTAGCATCCCAGGTATTCAAAACAGACAGAAGTAACAGCTAACTGTTTGTGCGCACAGGATCCCAACTTGCAGCTTTATCTGAATCGCTCTGTTTAGCCTCTATCCAGCGCTCACCTTGGCTAGTCTCTTCTTTTTTCCAAAACGGCGCCTGGGTTTTAAGGTAATCCATAATAAATTCACAAGCGGCAAAGGCATCGCCGCGATGGGTGCTGGCTACGCCCACAAACACAATATTGTCACCCACTAACAAGCGCCCTACCCTGTGCACCACAACGACACGGTGGCAATGCCATTTCTCCCGCGCTTGGGCAATGATACCGTGCAATGACTTTTCCGTCATGCCAGGGTAATGTTCTAGGGTCAACGCGTTGACTTTGGCACCTTGATTGTTATCCCTAACACAGCCGAGAAAGGTCGCTACGGCTCCATCAATACTGTTATCCAATTGCAGTTTTGCATATAGCTCAGCAATATCAAAATCGGCTGCGTGCACGCTGACATAAGTTTGCTCAGTTTCGGCGGCAGCCATGGCTAGCCCCCGGTGACCGGTGGAAAAAACGCCACTTCATCACCGTCTGACAATGTGTGGCCAGGTTCCACTAAGGTTTGGTTAACAGCACAAAGTTTGGCTAAACCTTCTATGGCCTCGTGCCACTCAGGATGGGATTCAATCAAATGGTCTTTTAGCGCGGCGACCGTGTCGGGCGTCTGCGCTAGCTTTAACTCAGCACAACCCAGCCGTTCCCGCAGGTGGGCGAAAAACAATACTTTGATCATGAGTTTTGCTCCCGCGACCATGCGCCGGTTTTACCGCCCTGTTTGTGTTCCACTTGGATATCACTTATCACCATGCCCGGATCAACAGCTTTACACATGTCAAAAATAGTTAGGGCGGCGACCGAAACCGCGGTAAGGGCTTCCATCTCAACCCCGGTTTTACCGGCAAGTTTGCACATGCCCCGAATGTGTAAACATTGACCGCCTACATCGGGTTCAAAATCCACTTGCACCTTGCTTAGCATCAGTGGATGGCAAAGTGGGATCAGATCAGCACATTTTTTCGCGGCCTGGATCCCGGCAATTCGGGCAACTGCCAGCACGTCGCCTTTGGCATGGCTACCGTCACAAATCATGGCCAAAGTATCGGTACGCATTTGCACCTTGCCGGTAGCAATGGCAATGCGTTGGGTCACCGCTTTTTCAGTGACATCCACCATGTTAGCTTCACCTTTGTTATTTAGATGTGACAAGGTTTGTTGCGCATTATCTACTTTGATGACATCGCCACTCATTGCAAAAAATGCCCAACAAAATTACAGGGGCGATGGCGGGCATCCAGTTGCTCTTTCAAGATCCCATTCCAGCCAGTTTTACAGGCGCCGGTAGAGCCCGGTAGGCAAAAAATCCCGGTATCATTGGCTATGCCAGCAAACACCCTAGACTGCACGGTAGAGGTGCCAATTTCTTGGTAAGACAAATAGCGGAACAGCTCGCCAAATCCTTCAATGTGTTTATCAAATAACACACTTAGGGCTTCCGGCGTTGAATCCCGTCCGGTAAAGCCTGTACCTCCTGTGCTGATAATGACGTTAACGGTGGGATCCGCAATCCACTGGGACACAGTTGCCCTTAATAGGTATTTATCGTCAATGACGATTCTTTTGCCCGCAAGCTGGTGCCCAGCCTCTTCTATGGCGGATACCAAGTAGGCACCAGAGGTGTCGGTTGCTTCGTCGCGGGTGTCGGAAATAGTCAGTACCGCTATACTTAGTGGGATGAAATCAGATTGTTGCATGCTTCAATTCCAAAATTTCTTGGGAAATGCCTTAAGCGTCTACTAGCCGCCCAACATGGCCAAATGTTTTGTCGCGCCGGTATAACCATCGTGCAGCCAATGGGTCGCCTCTTTTTGGCCCAAAAGCGCTTTTAGATGGGCTTGCAAACCAACGACGTCTTGCTGTTTAAGGTAACCTCGTAGATCCAGCCCCTGCTCTGCAAACAAACATAGGTGCAATTTACCAAGGGAGGACACGCGAAGCCGGTTACACGTACTGCAAAAGTCCTTACTATACGGCATGATAAGACCTACTTTGCCCAGATAATCAGGGTGCTGGAATTCTTGCGCAGGACCTGCCGCTTTATCCCGGATAACCCTAACCCAACCTTGCTCCAACAAAGCCTGTTTAAGTGGTTCACCTGACAGGTGTTGCTGTTGGAAGAAGATTTGGTTGTCGCCGGTTTGCATTAGTTCAATAAACCTCAGGGTGACCGGCTTATCTTTCAACCAGCGCAAGAACGGCGTTAACGCATCAGAATTAAAGCCTTTCATTAACACCGAATTGATTTTGACTTTGATGCCCAGCTCAATGGCAGCATCGACACCGGCCAATATGCTCTGCAGCTTGTCATGGCCGGTAATAGCCGCGAACGCGCGGGGATCTAAAGAATCAATACTGATATTCAGGGCATCCAAGCCATTTTGGTGCCAAGTATCAATACACTTTTCCAGTTTATAACCATTGCTGGTCATGGCCACCTGTTTGATACCAGGGGTCGATTTGGCCACGGCAATAATGTCTGGCAAGTCCTTGCGCAGCGAAGGTTCGCCGCCGGTAATACGGACTTTTTCGGTGCCAAGGCCAGCAAAGGCCTGCACCACGGTTTGCAATTCGGGTACGCTCAAAAAGTCGCGGTCATGGTCACACTGGTAGCCATCCGGCAAACAATAGTTGCAACGGAAGTTGCATACATCGGTAATGGACAGGCGCAAATAATGAAAACGCCGGCCGTGCCTATCTTGTAACATGTAACACCTTTCCAAATTAAAACTAACCACAATTAGTCAGTTTTCGGGAGGCTGGTCGGTTTCCCTTGCAACCCTGGTGGCAACGCCACGGCCAAATGGACGTATCAACTTGTATTCAAACTGACTTAGCCCACAAGGCTCGGAGTTATAAAAACTGTATGGAGTAGAACGCCGAAACACTCTACTTATTGCACGGTACTGAATTTAACAGTTAAAAACAATCCAACTGTCGAAGTAAATGTGTAGCTAGTCGCAACAAAGAGCGTCGAAATTAGATTTTCCCGTTTGGACAGCTGCCGCCTAAAGAACTATTTATTTGCAATAAACGACATTTATACCAATCACATTAGATATTTGATCTATGATTCGAAAGTAACTGCAAAAGGAAGCTTCAGATGAAAAAAGTCCTCGGTATTGTATTTTCTATTATATTTGTGACGAGTATTGTTATCTATTTCGGCCTATCAGGGCTGGATGGCATAATCCGTGACCAAATAGAAGCCCAGGGCACCAAAGCCACTAAAACTAACGTTACCGTGGAGGCAGTAGAAACTAAACTCGCAGAAGCCAAGGTCAGTATCGACGGCCTTAAGATTAGTAACCCTCGAGGTTACACCCAAGATAACGCTTTTAGCATGGATACCATTAGATTGGATTTGGGCACTTCCACCGAAGAACCCTATGTTATCGAAGAACTGCTGATTGATAGCCCAGCGGTGCTGTATGAAGTCGATAGCCAAGGCAAAGCCAACCTAACCGTAATCCAAGAGAACATCCAAGCATCATTGCCGCAATCTGACTCGCAACCAGAAGAAACCAGCGGTGAGTCACCCAACCCGCTAATGAGCGTGAAGAAGATTACGGTGAAAGATGTCACACTCAGGCTAAATATTGCAGCTATGGATCTCGGTGAACTACCGCTGGAAAAACGCCAGTTTGAGCTGACCTTGCCCACCTTCTACGCCGACGCTATAGGGGTGCCCAACGGAATACCGGCAGACCAGTTAGGTAGCGCTATTGTTGACTCTATGCTGGATAATCTTATTGCCGAAGGCAAACGCAAGGTAACTCAAATCTTTGAGGATGAAGCCAAAGCCAAGGCTAAAGAAAAACTAGAAGCAGAAAAGAAAAAGCTGGAAGAAAAAGCTAAAAATAAACTCAAGGATCTTATCGGCGGCTAAAAATGGCAATTATAATGAATGCCGGCTCAAGATTGTGGTTGGTCGCATTGCTGATAGTTTCGTTTCAAGGTATCGCAAATGAGCGCTATTACAGTACCCTAGGCTGTGCCTGTATGGGGGAATATGGATACACTACCATCAACAACTTCAACGGAGTGCAAACAATTGGCGGTTGTATTGGCGCATCATCAAAAGGACTCGTAGCACCCACCTCGTTGATCGATGCGAATTCAATGGTTTGTCATGGCGCCCAGGTGGTGGGCAATTCACGTATTGAAAACGCCCTAGTGTCCGGCAATGTGTCAGTTTTGGACTCGATTGTTAAAAACTCTTTTATCTACATCCATCCACAAGCCAATTCAATGTCAGTCGAGTTACAGTACTCTAGCGCTAACGGTGCGGTGATCGTACCCCCAATGTCGTCGCGCATCGACTTCTCACGCAAGCAATTCAACTTTGCTCATGCCCACATCGAAAACTCTCGGATCAGCGATTCGGGAGATTACAGAGGCAGCCCTTCCGAGAAAGAGCTCCTAAAAGGAGTCGAAGGTGACATAGATACCGTAAACCTTGCGATCGCCCAGTACTTCAATGCCTTTAATAACTTGCGAAAACAGGAATCGAACAAATCTAACCGGTGGGATACCTTAATATTTAGCCACTTTTATACCAACCCGTATCCTAATGCCAATACCGACATGGAGAAAAATAGCCGAATCTACATTTCCAATAAAATTGAGATTGTCGCTTTTAACGATGACGGCGCAGAAAAACCCGATATGGACTTTAGCAATGATGTCATGCAGGTTTGCAAGATACATATTAAATATGATGAGAATCACAGGGTAGATGTATATGAGCGTGGCAAGCCTGGCATTAAAATGGATGGGCATTTATTAGAACTGAAAATTGGCCAGAAAGACCGGAGCATGTTTGACCTTGGCGATGAATTGGACTTGACCAAGGTAGAGGCGGACAGTTACCAAGCGTTTGCAACAACATCCCGATACTGGAGAACAGGAAAAAGTGAAGACAGCGGCATTGTGAGTTTCTACGCTACTGGAGAATACGCTGCTCAATTGGAATTAAACGAGGCCTATGACGCTATGTTCAGCGCCCAGCTAGATTGGTTTACTGCCAACGATAAACTGAACACTGCACAAGGACAGCACTCACAGTACCTAAACACCATGTTTGCACAAGCCAAGGCTGGAACCATATCCCGCTATTTATTTACCATTCCAGGGCGAACGCCTGAAGACACCGAATATATTGCACGTAATTTTGGCACCATGATTTCAGCGTGCCAAACCTTAGCAGCAGAAGGCGTTTTATAAAAAACAATGTCAGAAAGCTCATGTGATAAAAGAGCGTATTAGCTGCACCAGCCCCGCCAAAAGCATCACTGCACCAAAGACAATAACGTAATTCATGGTAGCGCCTTGGTACCTTTCCCTTATCGCTAACTTTGGAAACAAAACCCCGACACCAAACAAGGTTACAATCGTCCCGCTCAGCAATAGAATTAATGCATCTAGCAAAAAGTCCATATCCATAAAACTCTCGAAATAGCAATGACCTAGACTTAAAACATCATGAAAAACTATGCTAATTTTGTTCGTTTTACAACTTTCATATTACCGATATAGGCTTCTACAAATTTCAATTAATCCCGTTTGATCCTGATAGAATGTGCAGCTATATTGCTTCCCCCATTGCATTATTTATACAAGGACTGTGATGTTTAAACGTGTCTTGGCATTATTCTGCCTGCTAGCCATCTCTTTCATAACTGTAGCTTCCGGTCAAAAACCGACTTCCGATATGCTGGGTCTCAGGACTGTTATCTATGAAGTTGAAAACATGGAAGCAGCGGTGAAATGGTATAGTAAAGCATTTAGCACAGCGCCCTACTTCAATACCCCAGAATATGTCGGCTTCAATATCCGAGGATATGAATTGGGATTAATGCCCACGCATAAAGATTCTTTAAAGGGTAACAACGTCCTATCTTACTGGGGAGTAGAGGATATTGAGGCAAAACACGCCAAGTTATTGGAGCTAGGGGCTAAACCCAACACGCCAATCATCCCTGTAGGTGGCGGGATAAAATTGGCAACAGTAACAGACCCGTTCGGCAATGTTGTTGGTTTGATTTATAACCCTACCTTTAAATTAGAGTAGCCAGGTTCAATTATTCCTGGAGATAAATGAATGCATAGGACTGATGTTAAGCACTTAAAAGAAATACCAAACGTTGGGCCGGCAACAATCAGGTATTTAAGCATTATTGGAATTAATACACCGTTCGAATTAATCGGGCAAAATCCATACTCAATGTTTAATGAGCTGTGCAAGGTTACCGGGAAGCCGTTTGATCCCTGTTTAGCCGACGTATTTATTTCTGCTGTTCGGTATATGGAAGGCGCGCCAGCTAAGAGTTGGTGGGAATACACAGCAGAGCGGAAGAAAAACCTTAACAAGAACCAATGACTGCTACCCATCTCCTCTATGGCAATAGACATCCTCACCATAGTCTTTAAACTGGGTTTTATTCACCAAGAATTGCTTAAAGCAAATTGAAAAGGACATTCTCGATGTATCGATTGTTGGCTGCATTGGCGCTATTGGCCTGTACCTTACCCGCTTTTTCCCATCCGGTTGCAGGTGTTACCAGCGAACCTGTGTCCGAAGTTTCAAGTCGGCTTTCGGATATTGAGCTTGAAGCCTACATTGATGGAGTGATGGCCACCTACCAAGCTGAACATGCTGCGCCCGGCTATACTGTTTCCGTGGTTCGGTCTGACCGCACTGTGCTGGCTAAAGGTTATGGCTTTGCCGATATCGCTGAGGCGATCCCAGTTGACCCCAATAGCACCCGATTCCACGTGGCGTCTATCTCCAAGACCTTTGTTTGGACAGCAGCCATGATCTTGGTTGAACGCGGTGTTCTTGATTTAGATGCCGATGTTAACCAATACCTAACGAGTTACCAGGCGCCGCCAGGGGAAGCACCAATAACGCTTAACCACCTCATGGCGCACAGAGCCGGTTTCGAAGAGTCCCTCACCGTTTGGGTACCTGAAGTGGCTGCACTGAGTTTGCCTGAAGCCATGGCAGCCAGTGAACCTCGCCAGGTTTTTCCGAGGGGCGAGCGCACAGCATACTCCAATTGGGGCTCAAACTTGGTAGCGCTGGTGATCCAAGACGTTACCGACATGCCCTACTCTGAATTCCTGTATTCTGAAATACTCAACCCCTTAGGGATGGACACTACCGTATTAAGTGAAAATAGCCCAAACCCAAAGGCAGCTGATAGCGAGTTGTCCAAAAACTATAGAGTCAAAAACACCGGCCCAGAAGAAATCCCACAGTTAGATCTAGGCGCCTTTGCCCCCATAGGCGGCATGACCATAACAGCTAGAGACATGGCTACCTGGATGCGTTTTCATCTCAACCAAGGTGAATTAAACGGTACGAGATTACTCAGTAAAGAGGCTTACGCAAAAATGAGAACCAGGGCATATGATCCTGTTTCGGGAGCCGCAGGCCGCGCCCATGGCTTTGGCGACATTCCCTACAGGGACAGCCTATACTACGGGCACACGGGCTCAATCAATGCGTTCTTATCTAAATTTATCGTTTCACCGGATTTAGATATCGGCGTGTTTATCTCGCAAAATACCAGCGACACCTTTAAACCGCTGAGTGGATTGCCCAGAATGATCATGGATAGGGAATTGGTACTAATGGGTGCCCAGCATCCGTTGCTTAGGCCTGAGCCTAACGATGACGACATAATAGCCGCGAAAACACTGGCAGGCAGCTACGTTACCAGCCGCCGCATGTACTATGGCTTCGACCGGATTATCAATATCACGCGTCCGCCATTGAAGCTTAGGGCCAAAGATGGGCTGATATTTTCCGGAAGTTCAAAAGCGCCTTATGTGCGCATTGCTGAAAATTTGTGGGAAAACCGCTTGGGCAACAGAATAGCGACAGTCGTTGATGGGGATGGAAAGGTACTTCGATTAATCACACCCGGAGGCTCAGTAGATATGGAGCCAATGCGATTTTCTACCAACCCTATGGTTTTAGCGGTCAGTTTGGGACTCACTGTAGTGTTTGCCGTTAGCAGTTGGCTTGGGCTTTGGCGCCGCTTTGGCCACAGCAAAGAAACCAGCAGTACCGGTATTTGGCTTACAAGCCTGGCACTTTGCGGCAGTTTCCCAATTCTATTACTGGCCATCGTTGGCGCCAATATACCCAATCCAGACAATGTCGCCTTTGCTGAAGCCTTTGCCGACTGGCCGATACCGGTAGTTGAATACGCAGCAATGGCAAGCACTGTCATCGCTATTTACGGTGCCATTATGCTAATTAGCACATACTTTACTTGGCGCAGCAGCCAATGGAACCTGCTCAGAAAGATCCACTACAGCCTGTTTGCCCTTTCTTACTTTTCATTGAGTTGCATGCTGGTTGTTTGGGGTGCGGCGGCTTATTTGCCGTTTGTGTGATGCGGGAAAACACATCTTGCAGAAAAAAGTTCTACTTTACTGCCCAAAGTTACATATCGGATTGGTGGCGATAGTGTTATTCAAGCCTGGTTAGAATTTCTAAATTCACTATCCAACCCCAGAAATCAAGCATCAATATTGGCATTCGGCACTGCTTTTATTGAATGAGCGTACGGAGAATTAAAGCCATTGCATAGCGTCAATACTAAAACGACTCAATTAACAAAAGACTTATTCGTGAGCTCCCTTAAACACTCGTACTGTATTTAATTGAGGTAAGCAATATCCCACACACAATTATTCTAATCACACTATCGGTTTAGCTATATTTGAACCTATACTAACTTCATAGTTAATGGAATCGGTATACATTCAACCGTCCCCTCAAACAACATTTTGGCCTGACAAAGGATGTCTAATAAAAAATCACCACAAAAAGCCACATTTAACATGACAAAACACAATAAGCTCCCCGTGCCTGTTTCAACAGTGGTGGCACTTAGCCTATTTACCCTTCCCTTTTCAAACTTAGTATTAGCAAGTGAAGCCAAAGTCGGTAAAACGGATGAAGAGTCAAAACTTGAAACTATCACCGTAACCGCGCAAAAGCGCGAGCAAAACCTGCAAGAAGTCCCCGTCTCCGTTACCGCAATTGGCGCAACAGAAATGGCCGAAGGCGTGGTGAAAGATTTCTTTGACCTTAGAACCGAAGTACCTGGATTAAGTATAGGCCAAGGACAAAGCGTGACTGAAACCAGCTTCAGGATCCGCGGCGTAGGTACCTCATCGCAAAATTATGGACTGGAGTCTTCTGTCGGCCTATATATAGATGGTGTCTACCGCGCGCGGCAAAACTCCATGATGAATAACTTTGTGGACGTGCAAGCTGTTGAGGTGTTGCGCGGCCCACAAGGTACCCTGTTCGGCAAAAATACCCCTTCCGGCGCGATACTAGTGCGCACAATACAGCCTAGCCACGACGGCGAAGATGGTTTTGCCGAACTGACCTTAGGCAATTACGGCCTAGTTAACTATTCGGGAGCAAGCTCTTTTAGTGCCATTCCCGATGAGTTGGCATTCAGGATTACCGCTTTTGGTAGCCAACGCGATGGTTTATATCTGACGTTAATTTAGGTGAGGATGCCATCAATGA
>CBDIHK010000013.1:0-65770 GCA_965279005.1 Alteromonadaceae bacterium
ATCCAGGGAGCTGAGCAAATCGCCATAGTAGAACTGCACAAAAGAAATGTTAAAGGCGATGGCATCTATTTTAATACCTTGATCCAGCCAATCCCTGCTTTGCCTTGCCACTTCCCGCATTACCCAATCACCAATATCCACCATCATTCGGGTCTCTTCTGCGATGGGAATAAAACGGTTTGGCGCTATTAGGCCGAGCTTGGGATGGTTCCACCTGATCAAGGCTTCAACCTGGATACTGCCAGGCTTTTCTAGCGATACTTGCGGCTGGTAATACATTTCGAATTCATTGTGCTTCAGCGCATTCCGGAGCTGGCCTTCTATTAAGAAGCGCTCCTGGGCTTCCGCATCTAGGGTAGATGAATAGAGCTGGTAGTTGTTTTTGCCGTTTTTCTTGGCACTGTACATCGCTGAATCGGCTGATTTGATCAGCTGTTCCCTATCTTCCCCATCATTGGGGAACAGCGCAATACCGATACTCCAAGATACATTAAGTTCATAGGAGTTGATCGCAACTGCACTTTTGAAACTTTCCAAAATCTTACTAGCGGTTGTTTCTGCACCATAATGGGATTCTAGCTTTGGCAAGATAATGATGAATTCATCGCCGCCAATGCGGGCAATAGTGTCTTCTTGCCGCAGCAAGGATTTCAACCTTGTTGCGGCCTCTTGCAATAGTTGGTCACCGACACTGTGGCCGAGGCTGTCATTGATGGACTTGAAGTTGTCAACGTCCATGTACAGCACGGCAAATTTCTCTTGGTTACGGTTATTTGAAATGATCAGTTGATCCAGCCTTTCCCGCAGCAACAGGAGGTTTGGCAGCTTGGTAAGGTTGTCGTGATAAGCGAGGTAGGCAATCTTCTCTTCATTTGAAGCCCTTTCGCGCAGCATCCGTTGGTATGCTGAGGTGAGTTTATTTATTTCCTGGCTTCCCCTGGCACCCACTTTAAAATCGTCTTCAGAAATATGGGCGCCATTGGCGTAGCGGTAAGTAAGGTCAGTCAACTTTGCTAAGGGTTTGGTAAATTGGCGGCTGAAAAAGAAGCCCACAACCATCAATACTAGGGTTAGTAGTGCCGTAACCGACAACACCTTGCGATGGTTTTCATGGACCCTTTTGTCGGTTACGGCCAGGCTCATGCCAATATAGGCATAGGCGGTAAGGCCCTCAATCAGGCTTGCCCTCACTTCAATGAAACTTTCTTTGCTGCTGGCATTTTTAATTTTGGAAACGCGCTCTGTATTGGGCAGCCCAGCCCACGCATCTAGCAGCTCTATTGGGAACCCACGTTGAAATGTATGGGCCACCAACTGGCCGTCAAAACCCGTGATGTAAACATAACTGATCTGGTTGTTTTCGTTTACCAGGGCCTCTATGCCTTCAATAATTGGAAGTAAATCATTTTTAGCCACATCATCAGCGTAGATTTCAGCAATAGTGGCAGAGATTAACTGCCCCTGGCCTATAAGTTCCGTGCGCAAAGCCTCGGCGGTTGTTTCGCCAGCAATATAAGCCGCCATGCTGCCCAAGGACAGTGCAACAAAGGCGATTAAGACATTTATCTTATGGGCTAATTTCACTGCATGGACCCGTTTGCCTGGCTGCGCAGCATCTTAAGGCTGAGCATAGCTTGTTTTAACGGGGCATAGTCCTGCTCAGTTGCGTTGACAAAACCATTGGGCATTTCGGTTAGGTGCCAATTGTGAAGTGAGCTAATGGTGTCGCTGGACAGTGACAACAGGGCAGTGCGGACACTATCTACGACTTCTGGTGGCAGGTTTTTGGATGCCGCTATACCACTTGAAGGATAATATTGGGAGTAATGGATAACCTTCACTAAATTGGATTTTTCCAGTTCCCTCGCCATGGTATCCTGCATGCCACAGGCATCATAGCGCTGGGATATGACGCTGTTGGCACAATTCCTGTGTGAACCTGTATAGGAATAGGATCCTAGTTCTGCCAATGAGATACCAAATTCACCTAGGACAATTCTGGGTATCAGATGGCCTTGGGTTGAGTTTAAGCTACCAAAGGCAAAGTTCTTGCCCTTAAGCTCGCCAACATCTTGGATAGTGCTGCCGGGCTTCACCACAATGGCAGATTGGTACTCTGCCCTACCTGCATGGTTCAAGCCCCTGGCGACGGGAACCAAGCCATATTGGTTATTACCCAGGATAAAGGTAACGGCACCAATCGCGGCGAAAGCGATATCACCAGTGCCCAAGCCATCTAGTAGTTGGTTTTCATCAGAATTCAGTACAAGTTTAAACTTCAGGCCGGTTTCCGATTCTAAATACTCCAATAGGGATTGGTATTGGCGGGCGTCTTCTTGCAGGCTTGAGCGTTGGTCAAAGCCAAATAGGTAGGCGGCTTCTTGCGCTGAACTGACGATTGATTGGGGATCAGTGTTGCTAAAATCGACGGACTTGTATTGCCCATTGGAGACATCAGAGCATCCATACACCCAAAAAACCAGCAACAAAGCTGTAATTCGTCCAAGTAGCATATTGGTATATTTTGTGTCCATAACCATAGCTTCAGTATAGTTACTAATATCCGGCTTTGTTTTTGATTATCAAAATTGTTTGTTATTTTTTGTGCCTTTAATGGAATGGATATAAAAAAAGCCGCGACATGCGGCTTTTCAAATTTTTGAGTGTAGTGCTGGGAGCCTAGGATTGTGCTTTAATCACCCTGGATACCAATACTTTGCTGTCGTTGATCATATTGCGGGTGTTGCGGCGTAGTTTCAGCAACAACAGGTAGGCCAATGGCACCAGGAACAAGCTGGTCATGGTGGAAAATACCAGGCCTCCTATGATGGATATCGCCATAGGGGAGTAGGGTGGGCCATCACCACCGATTTGGGTATCGCCCATGGCCAGCGGAAGCAAGCCCAACACCGTTGTTGCCACTGTCATTAAGACTGGACGCACCCGGGTCAGGCAACCTTCGATAATTGCGTCGTGCACCCGGTAGCCTTCTCCCACCAGCTGGTTTATTCGATCCACCATTACTATGCCGTTGTTTACTACTATCCCCATCAGGATCAGCATGCCAATCATGGCCATTATTCCCATGGGGGTCGAGGTGATAAACAGTGACCAAAATACCCCGGTAAAGGAAAAGAACACAGAAGTAATTACAGCGGTTGGCAATAACAATGATTCAAACAATGCCGCCATCACGATATAAATCATGCAAATTGCCAATAACATGTTTACCATCATTACGCTTTCTGATTCCCGTTGTTGGCGGAAACTGCCATCCAATGTCCAGCTATAACCGGTTGGTAGCTCAAGGTTAGACATGATTTTTTCAATGCTTTCCCTGGCTTCTTCGGTGGTGAAGTCTTCTTCCAGGTTTGCGCCGATGGCAATTGCCGTTTGCCGGTAATAGCGGCGTATTTGCGACAGCCTGGGCTGTACCGTCAGGTCTGCCACCATGTCCAGCGTTACGGTTCTGTTACCATCGCGGCTGACCGGTAGGGTTTTCAGCCTGTCTACCGAGTGTTGCAGTGATTCGTCAAACATCAAACGGATGTCCACTTCACCGCTATTGCCATGGCGGAAGGTACGCAGGTTGTTGCCGCGCAATGCTGTCGCGACTATGTTGGCCACGTCTTGCGAGTTTAGTCCAAAGCGGTAGGCCTTCTGCCGATCTACCAGGATTTGCAGTTCGCGCTGGTTGGAATCAATGTCGGTGCGCACATCGGTCAAACCTTTAACGTTGGCGAGCACCGGTACTATCTGGTCAGCCATACGCATCAAGCTTTCCGATGATGGGCCTAATAACGTCATGCGGATCCCGCCACCACCGCCATCATCCCAGCGGAAATTAGGTTCTGCGCGGGCAAAAGGTGGTAGTTCTTCGCGGATCATTTCCTGCACTTCTTTACGTGCAAGGGGCGCGTCTTCGACCAGGGTAATGCCCGATACTGCAAAACCCGACCTGAAATAGCTGTATACCGACTCTATATGGAACCTTTCCTGGTTGGCGTACAGGAACTCTTCCATCTTGCTCACGGTTTTTTCTACTTCTTCGAGCGTGTAGTTGCCCTTGATGTTGTAGTTCATCCACATCCGGCTTTGGTTACTGTCACCTGGCTCATGGGCTGGTACCATTTGTGAAACACCTACAGTGCTTGCCAGCAGCACCACGCCAATTAAGGCACACCAGCCCTGGTGGGCTAAGGTCCAGCGCAGCATTTTCTCATAGCGGATTTTCATTTTACCGGGTTTATTAGCGCCCGGGCGTGGTTTGTGTTTGATCTTGGTAGCCAACAAGGGGATCAACGTTTGGGCTATCAATAACGAGGCAAACAGCGAAATACAGATGGCAATCGCAACGTGTTCCAAGAAGATGGTGACGTTGACCTTTTTACCAATAATGTTGGGCAAGAATACGATGGCCGTGGTTGCCGTGCCTGCGATGACAGCCAGGCTCACTTTAGCGACACCGGCTTTAGTGGCTTCTACCGTGTTTTTAATGTTGACCTTTTCCTGTTCAATGCTCTCAGTTACTACCACTGCATTGTCAACCAGCATGCCTACCGCCAGCATCAAGCCCATCAAAGACAGGATGTTAATGCTGTAGCCGAAGAAGAACATAAAGCCAAGGGTAATACATAGGGAAAAGGGGACAGAAAGGACGACGATCAAGGTGCTGGTGAAACGGCGCAAGAAGGCGTACAACACCATGATCGATAGCAGGGCGCCTAGCAAACCTGCATTGACCAAATCAGACAGCGAAGAGGTGACACTTTCCGCTTCATCATCGAAGATAAACAAGTTGATACCGTTAAAAGCAGGGTTTTCGTTGGCTGCTTCTATGACTTTCCAAACCCGCTCCGATACTTCTACCAGGTTGGCACCTGATTCGCGGAAGATATTAAAGCCTACCGCATAGGTCTGATCCAAGTGCCTGCCTTCGGTTCTCCGTGGGGTTTCGTAGTTGATTTCGGCAATATCCCTGAGCTGTACGCCGCGCTGGACATAGAGGTCGCCAATTTCTTCCACGCTGCGGAACTCGCCCACAGGATTGACCATGATTTTTTCATTATCTTGGAAAATATGGCCAGCACTCATACTGAAGTTGGCATCCCTTAGTGTTTGCGTCAAGGCACCTGCGTTGACGTGCAAAGCGGCCATGCGTTGTTGGTCAATACGGATAGCAATCTGTTTCTTCAGCACCCCATAAAGCTCAACCCGCGAAACACCCTCGACCCGCTCTATCGGCATTTTCAGGTTGCGTTCCAGCAAATCGTAGGCATTGGATAAATCCCGCTCGCTTGACACCCTAAGCTGGAAGATAGGCAGGTCATTGGTATTGAATTGGTAAACCAAGACCCGCTCAACATCGTCGGGCAGGGTGTGGCGGATTGCGTCGATCTTTTCCCTCGCTTCGATACTCTTGGCACTGATATTTTCATCCCACTTAAATTGCAGGTTGATATTGGCGCCATTTTCATCAGAGGAAGAAGTAAGGCGCTGGATCCCTGCCATAGTAGCGAGTGCTTCTTCCACTGGCCGTGTGATCATCTTTTCCACTTCTGCCGGCGACGCTTCTTGATAGGGGATGTTGACCCAAATTTCAGGGATATCAATGCCTGGAAATTTCTCAAGTGGCAACAGACGGCTGGCTATCATGCCCAGCAACAGCATGGAGAAGAACAACATGCAGATTGTGACAGGGCGTTTTAGGGCGAAGCTGGCGAGGCCAGCCCCCATTTCTTGGAATTTATCCGGATTGCCTTCGGGCTTTTGCGGTAAATCAGCCATGGCTTGTTACCTCTGTGTTGTCACCTAGTTCGGCATCGGACTGCTCAACTTTTTGCGCAAACTGTTTGCGGTCGAACAGGCTGTACAAAATAGGTATTAGGAACAAGGTTAATAGGGTGGCGTAAACCAGGCCGAAGATAACGGTTACTGCCATAGGTTTACGAATTTCTGCACCTTCGCCCAAGCCAATCACCATGGGTAACAGGCCCAATGTTGTGGTCAAGGTGGTCATCAGTATCGGACGGAAGCGGTTTTCCGCTGCTTCGCGGATAGCTTCTAGTTTTTCTGTGCCTTGCTCGCGCAGTTGGTTGATGCGGTCAACCAATACAATCGCGTTGTTCACAACAATACCCGCGAGCATTATGAGGCCGATGAACACGACTACGCTAACGGTGGTGCCGGTCAGGAACAGCCCATAGATAGAACCTGCGCAGGCCAGCGGTACCGTGAACAATATCAAGAATGGGTGCAACAGTGATTCAAACTGTGAGGCCATTACCAGGTACACCATAAACACGGCCAAGATCAGGGCAAACTTAAGTGACTGGAAACTGACTTCCATTTCTTCATTCTGTCCGGTTACTTTGGCTTGCATGCTCAAAGGCAATGTCAGCTCAGGCAAGATCTTTTGCGCATCGGCTACTGCTTCGCCTAGGTCACCATAGGCCAGGTTGGCTGAGATAATGGCTACGCGCTCTTGGCCGACCCGGGTGATTTCACTCGGTCCAATAGATGTGCGGATGTCAGCTACCGTCGCCAAGGTGATTGGGCGGGCGGCACCAGGGTTGACGATGATTTGTGACACATCTAGCGCTGAGTCCCGCTGCTGCTCCTGGGTGCGCACCAATATGTCCACTTTGCGGTCATTGATTGAGTAGCGGCTCGCCACTTCACCGCCAATTTTGGCTGCAACTAATTGTGCGACGTCGGGAGAAGACAGCCCTAGCTGGGCTAGTTTGGCATGGTCAAAATGCACCCTTAACTCTGGGTTACCTGCCTGTAGCGATGATTTGACATCGGCAAACCTGTCATTGCCCTCTAGCAATACCACGAGTTGGTCACCATAGCGGCGCAACATGCCCAAGTCATAGCCTACCAACTCAATTTCCAATGGCGTGCTAAAGCTAAACAGCTCCGGTTCGCCAAACTTGCTTTGTACGCCTGGCATGTTCAACAAAAACTCGCGCATTGCGGCTTTGGTTGCCAATTCATCTTCTTTGCTGCTGCCTTTGTCCACTACCACATTTAGCTTGCCCCAATAATCGCCACCTTGGCTAGGTGAGGCATTCATCAGGCTGCCGGTTCCTGCTAGAGAATAGGTGCGGTCAACTTTGGGTAGCTCTTGGGTAAATTGGGACAAATCATTAATGACCCGGTCGGTGCTCTCCAGTCGTGAGCCTGTTGGTAGTGTGACTTCTACATGGAACTCGCCTTGTGCCATTGAAGGGATAAGCTCAATGCCCAACCTTGGCAGCAGTAACAATGAACCAAGTGATAGCCCGACTATAACAGTCGTCACTGCGAAGCGCTGCGCCAATGCAACCCGCAAAAGCCCTTGGTAACCCTTGTTTACCGCCTTGTAGAATTTGTCGAAAGCCCAAAGCAGGGGTTTGAACAAATAGCCAAATACCATACTCAAGCCACGCACTACCAAGACGGTCAAACTAGTTAGTAGCAGTGGGATGTAATAAAACACCACTTTAATTAATTGGCGAATCGGCCATAGCAGGTAATAAAACAGCTTGCCCATGCGCGTCGTTGGTTTGCTTTTGACCTTGGTACTGCCCAATTCTAGGTTGTCACTCTGGGACTTACTTTTCTCCCGTGAAGCCATCATTGGAATGATGGTCAAGGCGACTAAAAGTGGAAGCCGCGAGGGCAAAGGTGACCGTTAGTGCCTGGTCACCAAATAGCTGCCCAGCGATACCTTCAACAAACACCAGTGGGAAAAATACTGCCATTGTAGTCAGTGTGGATGCGACTATCGCCATGGAGACTTCTTTGGTGCCTACTGCGGCAGCAGAGCGGATGTTTTCCTTTTTCTTTTTGTGGCGGTCGATGTTTTCCAACACCACGATGGAGTTGTCCACCAAAAGGCCGATTGCCAAGGCCAATACCACCTAAGCTCATGATGTTGAGGCTAATGCCGTTGCCGTACATCAAATTAAAGGTGGCGATAATGGAAACTGGGATAGAGATTGAAATAATGAAGGTTGGCCAGAAGTTCTTCAGGAACAGATACAGTATCAACATGGCCAGGACACCACCGATGATAGCGGCGTTTTTCACTTCACTAATCGCATTGGCGATGAACGTCGACTGGTCATAGACCAGCTGCATTTTATAGTTGTCAGGGAACTCTCCCTTTATCTGATCCAACCGGCGCTGCACATTTTGCGCAACTTCAACCGTGTTGGCGTCACCTTCTTTGTAGATGGCGATCTCAACACCTTCCAATCCGTCGAAGCGCGTCACTGAGGTGCGTTCTTTGTAACTATCCCGGACATCGGCAATGTCACCCAGGCGGATGTGGCGCATATTGCGGGTTGCGATAAACAGGTTGCGCATATCATCAAGGCTGGTGAATTGGTTCAGGGTGCGCACTAGGTATTCCTGCGAGCCATCTTCCACGCGGCCACCAGAGGTATTGACGTTTTCCTGCTGTAGACGGGTGATAATTTCTTCAATAGTAATATTGAGCTGACTGGTTTTCTCTTGGTTGATCAGTACTTGTATTTCATTCTCCAAACCGCCGCCTACTCGCACGGAGGCAACACCTTCCACCGACTCGAGTTTGCGCTTAATTTGCTCTTCCGCATAGGTGCGCAAGCGCTTCATGCCGTCAACGTCGAGGGACACCATCTGGGTTTCTATTGGTACATCTGTGCCCTCTTCTGTGTCAGTTGTTTGTGCTGCTGCAACGTGCTCTGCACCGCCCAATCCAAATCGCATAATCGGATCCAGCGACGGGTTGAAACGCAATAACAGGGGTTTGCTAACGTCTAGGGGTAATTGCAGGATATCCAGCTTTTCCCGCACTTCCAGTGACGCCAAGTCCATTTCCGTGCCCCATTCAAACTCCAAAATAACATCGGATTGACCGGCCTTGGAGGTGGATTTGACGTTGCGCACGCCTTTTACCGTACCAATGGCTTCTTCAATTGGTTTAGACACCAATTGCTCCACCTCACCTGGGGCGGCTCCCAGGTAGTCGCTGCGAATGGTCAGGGTAGGATATGACAGTTCCGGCAGCAGGTTGATGGATAACCTGGTGAGGGAAACCATGCCAAATAGCACTATTGCGAACGTAAACATCCATACGGTGACGGGACGCCGCACCGCTATATCTATTAAATTCATGGTTAGCTCCGGTCTTAGCTGTTAACGATTTCGACTTGAGCTTGGTCTTTCAGGTTGTGGTGGCCGGTGATAACAACCGACTCATTGCCTGTTAAACCTTCGGTGATTTCAACAAACTCACCTTCTTGGTATCCGACTTTTACCGCAACTTTTTCTGCTACACCGTCTTTCACTACGAATACATTGATCTGGTCATCAATGTGCAGCAAGGCGCGACGTGGCAATAGGGTGGCATTTTGGCGGGTGTCGTAATTAAGCTTAACTTTGGCAAACATACCGGCTTTTAGGCGGTTGTTTTCATTGGGAACCCTCAGGGTGACTTTAAAGGTACCGGTTTCTGCGTCGATGACCGGGCTAATGCGCTCAACAAAGGCATCAACCGAAGCATTGCCAAAGGCGGTAAGGCTCAAAGCAGCGCGCTGCTCTTTGTGGACACGGGCGAGCTCTTTTTCAGGGAGGTGCACAATACCATACAGTTCTTTTTGCTCTACGACGTGGAACATACGCTGGCGCTGGAATGACTCAGTTAGGTTACCTACTTTGGCATTGCGCTCAGCAACATAACCAGAAATGGGGGCGACAATGGTGGTTTCTTTTAGATCCAGCTCGGCCAAGGCTAATGACGCTTTGGCGGCTTCGTACTGGGCAGTCAGTTGGTCAAATTTATCTGCACTGACCAATTGTTGGTTAAACACTTTATCGATCTTATCCAACTCTTTTTGGATACCGGTTAAGTCAGCTTTTGCCCTTTGCAGGTTCAGGATGTAACGTTCGCGTTCCAGCTGGGCTAGTGCCTGGCCTTTTTCAACGTAGTCACCTTCTTCTACAAAGATTTCTTCAATGATGCCAGAGGCGCGCGCTACCACAAAAGCTTCTTCTTTCGCTTCGAGCACGGCCGTGGTTTCGTAGTTGGAAGAAATATCACCTGTCATCAGGTTGGCTACTTCAACCGGGATGGAGATGATTTCCTCTGCCTCTTCCACGTCATTGGTGGCTTCGGCTTCACCGCAACCAGTTAACATGGTGGAAGCGGCCAGGATAGAGCTCGCTAAAAGTAAGCGTTTAAAATTGGTCATTTGTGTCATTTGTCGTCCCCTGAGTAGTTTTTATGCAAGTTATTACTGCTTGCTATGCGATAGCATTCCCCGTGCCATCTAAAAAAACCTTTAAATTACAAGTGCTTAGTATTGTTGTGTAGACACTTGTCGATTCCCATGCGCAATTGGTTAGTCAGATTTACTAAAATTTAGCTAATTTATCGCACCCTTGTTTGATTTCGCTAAGTATGTGGAATTCCGTTGCTGTACTTAGTACCGTGTATTTTGAGTACACCTACATTTAGTAAGTATTTTTTCAACAGGCACTTTTTACAACCTATTATTGCTGAAGTTTGTAAGTAACCGTGTCTGTTGACACATACTACTGCCAGGGGTAACACTGGTATTATTAAATACAATTCTAAGGACGTGGACGTGGGAGCATTAATCAAAACAGCAATTGGGTTTGGCGTACTCATCATCACCTTGTTAGTGGTAGGTTGGTTTCTACCTTCAAATTTTGAGGTTCAGCGGCAAATCACTATCAATGCCACCCCAGAAAAAGTATTTCCGCATGTGGTTAACCTCAAGCAGTGGCGCAACTGGGGGGTTTGGTTTGAGCGCGATCCCAATATGCAAGTGATCTATTCTGGGAAAGAGTCGCAGGTGGGCATGAAATCCAGCTGGGTGAGTGAACAAGAGGGTTCTGGGGAGATGACCATCACCAAGATCCAACCGCTGCAGCAGGTCGAGTATAATTTGTACTTCCCCGAGCTTGATATGGGCAGTACCGGCGAACTTACCTTGGTACCCATCGGTAATACCACGCAAGTGACATGGCGCAGCTATGGCGATGTTGGTGGCAATCCGGTGGACAGCTTTTTTGCGGCTTTCATGGATAGCTTGATTGGCCCTGATTTTGAAACAGGCTTGGTAAACCTGAAAAAGCAAGTAGAAAAACCTTAGTTGTTTATCGCAACATTTTTGTTTTTGGTCGATTAAACCTAACTACGGCGTTGTTTTTTGCCTATTTTAGTCCGGCGCAAAATGAGCGTTAACATTTTATTAAAGCCTAAGTTCCCAAATTAATGACTAACCACCTCACATCTTTATTACAGTTGTGGCAACAACAGCAAGGGCAACAGCAATGGGTGTTGGCGACAGTAATCGCTACTGAAGGCTCCTCCTACCGCAAGCCCGGTGCCATGATGTTGATTAACGATTTAGGCCAATATTATGGCTTGCTAAGTGGTGGTTGCCTTGAGGCCGATATTATGCGCCAAGCGAGGCGCTGCTGGGATACCGGCCACAACCGGATAATCGAGTACGATATGCGGGATGAAGATGATTTAGCTTGGAAGCTTGGCATTGGCTGCGGCGGTATGGTACGGATTTTATTACAGCCGGTTGATGGTGGGTCTGGGCACCTTGGCCTCGGGCAGCTTTTGTCCAGGCTTGAATCGGGTGAAACTTGCTATTATTGCCAATCGTTATCGCCTTCTTCCCCGGAAAACTGGCTGGTTGAACAAAGTGAATGGCGCAGTAGTGGATGGCAACTGGGCGTTAATTCATTAGGTAACAGTGATGACGGTGTTTTTGTCAGCAAACAGTCTCCTATTACCCGTCTCGCTATTTTTGGTGGTGGCGTAGATGCACGGCCTCTAGCGGCTATGGCTTCCGAGCTTGGCTGGAAGATTAAGCTATTTGATCCCCGTATGGGCTATGCCAAGGCTGCATTTTTCCCAACCGGGATCCAAATTGAGCGGCAAGACTATGACAAGCTTAGGGCAAATGCACTGGCAGGTTTTGACGCTGTGGTGTTGATGAACCACAACATAAAGCTAGACGCTGCATCCCTAAAATTGAGCCTTGCCAGTGCCTGTAGCTACATCGGGATCCTGGGACCAAACCACCGCACCAAACGGGTGTTAGAACTTGCAGAGCTCACCGACAAAGACTTGAAAGGCAATGTCGCCAACCCGATTGGCTTGGATCTTGGAGGGGAGCTGCCTGAATCTATTGCGCTATCGATTTTGTCCCAAATCCACGCTATTTTGCACGCCCGCGATGGCAGCCACCTTAGCCATTATCCGTTGGCGCCAGCCAGCCTGACGGAAAGTGGCTAATGGCTGGGTTCAACCCCGCTATTTTGATATTAGCGGCAGGAAAAAGTGAACGCTTCGATGGCATCAAGCAATTGGCTGATGTGGGCGGCAAATCCATGCTCGTGCGCTGCCTTGACTTGTGCTTAACATTACCTGGTGCGCAATGGATATTGGTTTTGGGGCAACATGCGGATCAAATCAAACAGCAAATTGAGATCCCAGGGCAGGTGCAAACGTTGTGTATAGACAGTGAAACCTGCGCCATGTCGTACTCCATCCGGCAAGCCCTCCGGTTGGTAAATAAAGATATCAGCCATGTATTAGTGGTATTGCCTGACCAACTGGACATTGGCAGCCTACAGTTACAAAAATTATTGGCCAAAGCTGCGCAACAGCCTAGCCAAATTGTGGCAAGTAGCTACGCTAATAAATTGGGTGCCCCCGCGGTGTTTCCCGCAGTATTCTTTGACCATTTAGAGCAACTGAATGGCGACCAGGGAGCCGGTAAATTGATAAACAACAATAAGCAAGATTGTATCGCCGTTGCGATGCCCGAAGCGCAACTGGATATAGATACCAAACTTGAATTGCAACGTTGGTTAGCAGCCAACCAAACCACAGGAACTTTCGATGATTAAATTCACCCTGAATGGCAAGCCGACCAGCGTTGAGGCTGATGCCAATATGCCCCTGTTATGGGTATTGCGCGATCTATTGCAAATGACTGGTACCAAATATGGCTGCGGCCTTGGCGTATGTGGCGCTTGTACTGTGCACATGGATGGCCAGCCTATCCGGTCATGTACCATTCCTGCGTCGGTGGCGGCCGGCACCAGCATTACTACCATCGAAGGCCTGGATCCGGACGCGTCCCATCCGGTGCAACAAGCCTGGCTAGAGCATAAGGTTCCGCAATGTGGCTACTGCCAGTCAGGCCAAATCATGAGCGCTGCGGCGTTACTGGCGCAAAATAGCGATCCTAGCGATGACGATATTGACAACTTTATGCAGGGCAATATTTGCCGGTGCGGCACCTATCCTAGGATTAAGGCGGCCATCAAAACCGCAGCGAAATACGTGGAGGTGAAATAATGCCCGCTTTACAAAATGTTAGCCGCCGAAACTTTTTAAAATCCGTTGGCGTTGGATCGGGCGCATTAGTCCTGGGTGCCAGCCTGCCGGGTATCCATCCTGTATTTGCCGAATCCGGCAACGGGGTAATGAACCTGTTTGTCAGTCTAGAGACCGATGGCACGGTTAATATCATTTGCCATCGCAGCGAGATGGGGCAGGGGATCCGCACTGGTTTACCCCAGGTTGTAGCCGACGAATTGGAAGCCGATTGGGACAAGGTCAAGGTAGTGCAAGGTTTGGCCAACGAAGCCTATGGCAGCCAGAATACCGATGGCTCACGTTCAATCCGGCATTTTTATACCACCATGCGCCAAATGGGCGCGTCGGCGCGCATGATGCTGGAGCAGGCAGCTGCTGAGCAGTGGCAGGTGCCGGTTGCAGAAGTGAAAGCGCAAAACCACCAAGTGGTGCACACCGCTAGCGGTAAAAAGCTGGGTTTTGGCGAATTGGCTCTGGCGGCCAGCAAGTTAACCGCACCAGAAACCGACAAGTTGACCTTCAAGAGCAAAGATCAGTTTAAGTACATTGGTAAAGATGTTCCTATCGTTGACCTGCCCGACATGTTGGTGGGCAACACGGTATTTGGACAGGACGTGCAATTGCCGGGCATGGTCTATGCGGCAATTGCCCGCTCGCCAGTGGTGGGTGCCAATGTTAAATCGGTAAAAGACGATGCTGCCCGCAAGGTTTCCGGGGTGTTAGACGTGATCACTATGCCAGAGCGACAGTTGCCAGCAGGC
The DNA here is from genome assembly GCA_965279005.1 of Alteromonadaceae bacterium. Classification (GTDB taxonomy): domain Bacteria; phylum Pseudomonadota; class Gammaproteobacteria; order Enterobacterales; family Alteromonadaceae; genus Planctobacterium. The sequence goes on from CBDIHK010000013.1 coordinate 14,164, forward strand.
TTTAATTCAATGCCAGGGGTTGCCGTTATCGCCAGCAATACCTGGGCTGCTCAGCAAGGCAAGAGGCAGCTGCAAATTGAATGGCAAGAGCACGCCAACCAAAGCCACGACTCTGAGCAATACCTGGCAGCCCTAACCGAAAAGATTAAAGACAAAGGCAACGTGCAGCGCAGTACCGGTGATGCCTACGCCGCCCTTGCCAATGCGGAAACAAAATTAAGCGCCCAATATACGCTGCCTTATTTGGCGCATGCCCCAATGGAGCCGCCTGCGGCAACCGCGGTGTTTAAAGATGGTGCTATTGAGATATGGGCCTGTACCCAAACCCCACAGTCTACCCAGGGGACGGTGGCGCAAGTACTAGGGTTGGAGCGCGATAAAGTTAAAGTCAATGTCACCCTTCTAGGCGGTGGCTTTGGCCGCAAATCCAAACCTGACTTTTCGGTAGAAGCTGCGCTGTTGGCGCGCCAAACCGGCAAGCCGGTTAAAGTGGTTTGGAGCCGTGAAGACGATATCCAAAACTGTTATTACCATGCAATCAGTGCGCAGCAGTTTGATGCCGGGTTGGATGCTAGTGGTAAGGTAACTGCGTGGATCCAGCGTACCGCGTTTCCCAGTATCAGTTGGACTTTTAACGCCCAGTCAGATGAGCCTTCAGGCGGCGAACTCAGCCTTGGTTTTGGTGATGTGCCGTTTGCCTTGGATAACCTATCTGTGGAAACCCATAAAGCGACTGCCCATACCCGTATTGGTTGGGTCAGGTCGGTATCCAATATCCACCACGCTTTTGCAATCGGCTCGTTTGTGGATGAAGTGGCCGTGGCAGCCAATGTGCCGACCCATAAAATGTGGCACCAACTCATCGGCAAAGACCGTATGGTGGATCCGAGTACCCAGGGCTTTGATTACGGCAACTATGGCGAGGGCTTGGATACCTTCCCCATCGATACCAAACGGTTAAAGGCGGTATTGGATCTCGTCGTTAGTAAATCCGGTGCAGACCAAACAACCGGCAGCGGCGAAGGTTGGGGCATAAGTGTCCACCGCAGCTTCGTATCTTATGTGGCGGTGGCCATCAAAGTGCGGGTGCAAGACAACAAAGTGACGGTGTTGGATATCCACTCTGCCATTGATGCCGGCACGGTGGTCAATCCCGACCGGGTTAGGTCACAGCAAGAAGGTTCCATGATCTTTGGCTTGTCCTTGGCCATGATGGGTGAAATAAGCTTTAAAGAGGGCAAGGTGCAACAGTCCAATTACCACGATTATCCGGTGCTGCGCATGAACCAGTGTCCTGGTGACATTAAGACTTATATCATTGAGTCAGATGCGCCTGCAGGCGGTGTGGGCGAGCCCGGTACACCCCCTGTGGCAGCAGCATTAACCAACGCGATTTACCATGCAAGTGGCACCCGCATCAGGCAATTGCCAATTAACAAACACATGCAAATCTAACTGCTGGAAGGGTGGGCATTGGGGCCCACTCTAGCTTTGTCCAAACTTTGCGGGCAGCCATTACAGCTCTGCCCATTCCTCTTGTTCTGTGTCTTCGAAATCATTCGCTGCCGCTTGTTGGTTGGCATCCATCTTAAATTCCGCAACCAGCGAAAACATCTGGCTGGCCTGATCGCTCAAGGATTGTGCTGCTGCAGTTGATTGCTCTACCAAGGCTGCATTTTGCTGCGTTGTATCGTTCAAGCTGTTGGTAGCCACTGCGATTTGTTCAATGCTCGCTTGTTGGTCGACGGCGTCACCTTTTATCCCTTCAATGGCATTGGTGACATTGGCAACTGACGTCACAATATCCCCAAGGGAGCTACCTGCCTTGTTGACCAGTTCAGTGCCTTCTTCCACCTTACTACTACTTTCCAAAATCAAGGTTTTTATTTCCTTTGCTGCTTGCGCAGAGCGCTGGGCAAGGTTCCTAACTTCACCGGCGACCACGGCAAAACCCCGGCCTGATTCGCCCGCCCTGGCAGCTTCTACTGCTGCATTAAGCGCGAGCAGGTTAGTTTGGAAAGCAATTTCGTCGATAACACCGATAATGTCAGCGATCTTGCGGCTAGAATGGTTGATTTCATCCATTGCGGCGACAGCTTCTGAAGCTACCGAGCCTCCGGTTTTAGCGACATTGGCAGCGGACTTGGCCAGGTCACTGGATTGGGTGGCACTTTCTGTTGCGTTTTTCACCTGGCGGGTTAGTTCCTGCATGGTAGCTGCAGTTTCTTCCAGAGCGGTGGCCTGGGACTGTGTCCGGGCACTTAGATCCCGGTTGCCATCAGCGATCTCGCCTGCCCCAGAAGCCACATTATTGGCAACATTCATAATGTGGGTCATGGTATTGATCATATTTTCCATGGAGCCATTAATGTCATTGGCCAAGGTTTTAAACACCCCCTGGTAGTTATCGCCAACCCGCTCGGTTAGGTCACCGGAAGCAAGGGCATTGGCGACACGTGCGGTATCACCGATAACTTGATCTGCCACCTTGACTAGGTCGTTTATACTGGCGCTTAAGGTGGCAAAGAAACCGGTTTTGCCATGCAGTTCAATGCGGTTGGACAAGTCACCATTTTTGGCCGAATCCACTAAGGTTTGGATATCGCCTTCAATGACTTGTTTGAGTTTGCGTATGGTGGCGTTGGCATCAGATTTTAGCTTGTTGAAATCCCCCTTGTATTCAGTATCAATGGACTTGCTCAAGTCACCTTGGGCAAGGGCTTCGAATACGGTACTGGTGTCTATTACCACTTGGGCGCTGGTAGCGACCACATTGTTGATACCCACAGATAAGTCACGGTAAAAACCTGCTTTGTGATCCAGGTTGATGCGTTGCGACAAGTCTCCCATGATGGCGCTATCCACTAGCTGCTGGATATCTTTTTCAATGACATTGCGCAGCTGGTCACTGACGTTGTTGGCGTCTTGTTTTAACTCACCGAATGAGCCTTGGTACTCGCGATCTATGCGTTGGCTCAAATCACCGCTGGCAAGTGCCTTAAGTACCCGGCCAGAATCACTTATTATCGCCTCCGACACTTTCACCATATCATTGACCCCGACACTCAGGCTTCTAAAAAAGCCCTGTTTGTCAGTCACGTCAATGCGTTTGCTCAAGTCTCCTTGTTTGGCAGAATCGACCAGGTGCTGGATGTCGCCTTCAATGACCTTGGTCAGCTTGTCAGCTGTGGCATTGGCGTCATTTTTAAGTTGCTGGAATGAACCCTGGTAATTCCTGCTGATGCGTTGGCTGAGATCGCCCCTGGACATTGCATCAAACACCACTGTTGTTTCTTCTATAATGCTCTCACTGTTTTGTACCAGTTCATTGATACCGCTACTCAGGGAGAGGTAGAAGCCCTGTTTATTGCTGACATCAATGCGGCCACTCAAGTTGCCCTGTTGGGCTTGGTCTACCAGCTGCTGGATATCCGATTCAATTACCGATTTTAGGCGTCTCACAGTATTATTGGCGTTGTTTTTAAGGTCCTCAAAGGCGCCCCGGTATTGGGTGGTGATCACTTGCGACAAATCGCCATCGCTGAGGGCTTGCATAATCTTGCCAGTATCAACCACAACTTTTTCGCTGATATCTACTAACTGGTTAATGCCCTCGCTTAGTTCCTTGTAGTATCCCTGGCTACCCGAGGTATTGATACGGTTGGACAAGTCACCGTTTTGGGCTTGGTTAACTAAGCGCTGGATATCCGTTTGTATTACCTGTTTTAGTGTGCCTTGCATGGATTGCATCGAGTCCATTAGCTCGGCTATTTCATCTTGGCCTTTGACATTGATTTGACTGTTCAGATCACCATCGGCAATGCGCCTGGCGGTGTCAGTTGCCTGTTTTAATGGGGCGACAATGGCTCGGGTGAGCAACGCTAAACCAACTAGCAAAAACACGACAATGACCAGGACAAAGCCCGACATAGTATTGCGGGTATCGCTGATATCGCCTGCGAACCTCTGTGACAGTGATTGTATTTCAGTATTGGCCGCTAAAACTTCAGCACTCAATTGGTCAGTAGTGCCGAGAGATGCGACCAATTTCTCTACTTCTTGAGATTTTAGCTGTAACTGTTGGTCAAAGGCCTGCATATTTTTACTGGTATTTGCCAAACTCACTAGGCCTTCACGGCGCAGGGTTTGTTCCATGTCGTTGACCGTGTCGATTACATCTTCCACCATATACAAGGATTCGCCTTCTGGCAGTTCATCTACAACGGCACCTAGTTCCTGAGCAAGATCCTGTTGCGAGCTAACAAACCCTGCCATTTTGCGTTCAACAATTTGGATGTTTTGGTTGGCCCGTTGGATGTTGGTAGCGAGCAGTTCTAATTCCTTGGAGATTTTATCAAGGCTAACTAGCTTGTCTTGAATACTGGCTTGGGTGGTTTCTGAATTGGACACGCCTTTTTGTGCTTCTGCGACTATGCTGTTAAAACCGCTCGTTAGTGCGCCAAAACTTAATAGCGTTACCCCGAGCACCGCCAGAAGCAGAACGGCGACAAAACTGCCGCCGCCAATCAGTTTGGTTTTTATCGTCATTTTAATACCAAACTGGTTTAGGATGTTTGTCACATGGAACTCCTATATTCTGTTTTATTGGCGTTAGCTACCTGAACTTTGCTGGTATAAGCCCACCGCTTTGTTCATTTCCCGCAATAGTGGCAGGTTGGTGGCTGCGATTTTTTCCACCCGTGCTTGCCCGATGCTGGAGCCGGTAGCTGAACCCGCCTCTACAATGGGTTTAAATGTATCCCATAGTCCTTGCACTATGTCTAGTTGGTTTTTAATGTTCGCGGGTGGATTTCCGTCCAGACCCAATATCTCATCGCCATTGAATAAACCAATCAGGGTTCTATCAAATAAGGTCAAAGTGTCTAAAAGGTTCAATCTGTTATTGTCTGCTTCGTGGCCATAGGCGACAAGTAAAAACTCTTTCGACATTTTTTGGGACAGCATCCTTTGTTTGCCAGCCAAGTTGATGGTAGTGGCCAGGTTTGGATCAGTAGCGAGGCCGCCCTTGGCTGCATCTTTTTCGTAAGCGCCCACAGTTTTGTTCATTTGTTTTAACAAAGGCAGGTTTTTGGAGGCAATGGCCGCGACTTGTTCCGGGCTGACTTTACCGCTTGCAATGATGTCTTTTATGGTGGGGTGGAATTCTGACCAGAGCTTTTCGACTTTGCTGAGCTGGCGCAAAATGCGTTTTGACGTTGTCGGTGGCAATCCCGTGTTCGCGTCGCCATTTTTTAAGCCTACAAGCGTCTTATCAAACAAATCCGCAGTTGCTGCCAGGTTATCCAGGTTCGCCTGTTTGTCGACGCCCAGTGCTACCAGCAGTACTTCCTTGCTCATTTTTTGGGTAAGCATACGCTGCCTACCACTTAAATTGAGCACGGTTGCATATTCTGAAGCGGTTGGACCTGTTGCCTGGGCAACTGCGGGAACCAATAGGCCAGTGGCAATAAGGGCGAATAAAGAGACCCAGTTTAGGGTGTTTCGAGGTGTGTATAGGTACATGGCTTTCTCTAGGATGGTTGGATAAATGCTCGTAAGCTCCATACTAGACAATGCTTTTGATATAGGACAATACGACCAAAGTATTACAGCGTTACGCTGTAACGTTTGGCGTCGCCAAATGCGCAGTAATTCGCTGCCTTTTTTGAATGATGAGTAATCTTGTTCCCAAGGCTAGTGCAGCACAGGTGAGGCCTAAAATAAAGCCAACCCAAAAACCAGCCGCACCCATTCGCGGTAATACCCAGTCAGTTAAGGCAAGGGTATAGCCAGTACTTAGGCCCACGCCCCAGTAGGTGGCCAAGGTAATATAGAACATGGCTTTGGTGTCTTTGTAGCCACGCAACGCGCAGCCGGTGATAACTTGTGCAGCATCGGAGAATTGGAAAACAGCGGCAAAAATTAACAAGTGTGCTGCCAGTGCGACGACAAGTGGTTCATTGTTGTATAAGCCGGCAATGGGTTTGCCTAGGAAAATTGAAATTGCCGCATTCACAGCGGCAAGTGCAAACCCCAACAGCAGTGCACTTTTTACCGCTAATTTCGCCATTTCTGGTTTGTCTTCACCCAATAAAAAACCAATCCGGATGGTGGTGGCAAAGCCTATGCTCAAGGGCACCATAAACAAAACCCCTGAAACATTTAACGCAATCTGGTGGGACGCTACGACATCGGCACCAAGTGGTGCCAATAATATAGCCACCGCGGCAAACAGTGATACTTCAAACAACAGGGAAAGGGCGATGGGCAAACCCAATGCAATGATTATCCCAATTTGCCTAAAATCAGGTAGTTGTATGTCATGGAAAAAAGGTGTGCTTTTAACTGCTGCGGAAAACCGGATGTAGCCCCAACTGCATAGCATCATCATGGTAAATACCAGGGCACTCGCCAATCCGCAACCTGCGCCACCGTAGGCGGGCACGCCAAGCTTGCCATAGATGAAAACGTAATTAGCCGGAATATTGACCATCAAGCCTACCAACATAATGATCATAGTAGGTTTGGTTTTGGATAAGCCTTCTAGGTATTGCCGGAATACTTGGTAAATGGCAAAAGCGGGCATGGCAATCAGCATGTATTGCAAATACTCAGCGGCAATGTCCCTTAACTCCGCCGCCATTGGGATTAATGCCATCAGGGAATGGGCGTATTGGCTAGAAAACGCAATGGGCAGGGTGATTATCACCGCCAACCAGAAGCCCTGCTGGCCTGTTTTGGGGATGTCCCCTAGCTTGCAGGCGCCATTCAGCCGCGCAATGATGGGCGGCAACGCCATTATTAACCCCTGCACGAATATCAAAATGGGCAGCAAAACACTAGCTGCTATGGCAACAGCTGCCATATCTGTTGACGATACCCGACCTGCCATAATGGTGTCAGAAACCGTCATCAGCATTTGGGTTAGTTGCGCCACCAAGAGCGGCCAAGCCAGTTTGGCTAACGCCCTGGTTTCGGTAGCAAGGGACATAAAAAGAATGGCGCCTTTAAAAAGTGGTTTTAAATGGTTGTACTTGTACCGTTGCACCAGCGTCGATGCTTGCAGCTTGGGCGGGTACAATCAAGTAGCAATTTGCCGCACAGTGGCCACTCATCATGGCCGAGCCTTGTTTTGGCAGGGGCGTCACGGTCAGTTCACCGGCAACGTTATTTTCCAGGCGTGCTCGCAAAAATTCTTCCCTGCCAGCTTTGCGCTTGATGGGCGATGTTAGTTTAGCACTGAGCTTAGGGGCTGGACTGTTTGATTCACCACTTAATTTTTGCAAAGCGGGCGCAACTAGCTGCTCAAAGGTGACAAACGAAGAGACAGGGTTGCCAGGCAGCCCTGAAAACCAGCATTGGCCAATCCTGCCAAACGCATAGGGTTTGCCCGGCTTGATAGCAACTTTCCAAAAGTTCACCTTGCCCAGTTCATCCAGTACATCTTTGACAAAATCGGCGTCCCCTACCGATACGCCGCCACTGCTGATCAACCAATCGCACTCTTGGCTCGCTTGGGTGAACAAAGCCTTAGTTGCACTTAAATCGTCGGGTACTATGCCGTAGTCTTTTACCATGGCATTAGTGGCGGATAATAAGGCTTTGATACCGATGCGGTTGGATTCGTAGATTTGGCCATCTGCCAATTTGGCGCCTGGCTCTACCAATTCATCTCCGGTTGCCAATACACCTACGATGGGATTCCGAAACACTGTTACTTCGCTGATACCCAAAGAGGCCAGCAGGGAAAGGGTAGGTGGGCGTATCCGCGCACCCTTGGCTACAACCACGTCGCCTTTGGCAATATCTTCCCCGGCGTACCTGACACATTGACCTGCTGTAGCCGAACCTTTAAAGGTGACTTTATCGCCAGTGCGCTCAGTGTTTTCTTGCATCACTACTGCATTGGCACCCTTGGGTAGGGGCGCCCCGGTCATTATGCGCACAGTTTGTCCTGGACAAACTTCACCAGCAAAGGGTTGCCCGGCCAATGCTGTACCTATGAGGGCGAGTTTATTGCTATGTTCCAAGTCTGCGGCATCCAGGGCATAGCCGTCCATTGCCGAGTTGTCTTGCGGCGGCACAGCCAGCGGCGCTAGAAGGTCAACCGCGACAACCCGACCCAAGGCATCAGCCAAGGATACGGTCTCTGTCTGGGTAATAGGGGATATATGCTCAAGTTGGTATTGCAGTGCCTGGCTTAACGGCGTCAAGCCAGGTGTTAGGCATGGGTCAAGGTTGCTTTGGGTGCTCATTAAGATTTCTTTTTGCTTGCAACTGGTAGTGGAACATTAACGCAATGTTTCAAGTTCAATTGTTTATTTTTACTTTAACTGTTTAAGGGTGGCGCCTTTTTGCTGTAACAAAGTTAAAAGACCTTTTTCACCGGGAAGGTGCAGCGATCCAACCAGCACTAACTCTACTTCATCGGACTGCAATAACGCAGACAATGTATCCATCCAGTTTAGGTTGCGTTGTACTATTATCGACTGGTAAACCGGGGGAAAGTCTTGTTTCATGGGTTTGAGGATGTCTTCGACAAAGTAAGTGTTGTTGCCATCGCGCCATGCTTTTCGCATGTTGTCCAGGTAGGTTGGCACTTTTTTAATATCTGCCAGTGTGTACTGGATAAATTCATCCTCCTGGCCAGCTCCCATTTCTGCGAGAAATTGGATTTGTTGTTCTGGCGTTTCTAGGAAGCCGAGCCCTTTGCCAGATTGTTTGGCTTTTTCGTGGTAAAAGGCGTCTACGCCAGTAGCGGTAAGCCCCATCATTTGAAATTCAATTAACGCGATGTTTATCCCAACAAAACCCGCTTTAAATCCCAAAAATTGCTCAACGGCAATACCGCGTTGCTGAAAATGTTCCGCCAATGCCTCATAGGTAGGCTGTTTAAGTTTGTTCTTCAATGACTCACCTGGCTTGAGCAGCATGGCCTGAACCATTTTTTGTTGGAATGCCGGATCAGTGAGCGCCCCCATGTCGGTCTCAAAATAGAGGCTTTTACTGTTTTTGAAAGCCTGCTCAAACGCTTTGGGGAGGGGATAGTCCTCTTGCTTCAATAGGTGCATAGTGCCCGCCAGGTACAGTTTCTTACCTTGGTACTCCACTTGCCAAACCGGACTGGCAAAAACCGGCTGCATTGCAGCTAAAGGTAGCAAGATTAAAATAAGTAATAGTTTAAAAAAGCCTTGGGTTTTCATGTCATCCATCCTGATGTCGGGGCTAAAATGTGTTAACTGCCTTAGACGTTTGTCTAATTTAAGGAAAGTGTTCCGGGAATAAACTACGCTATAGCATATAAGAATCATACTAAAATATTTGGAGCACACAATGAAACAAACTCCTAAAGTTTTGGCCAATGCCGTTGTACTGGCATTAGCTACAACAGCCTATTCCGGATCGGCAATGGCCGATAATATTATCACCGATGGCAAGTTTAAGGCAGATTTTCGGCTGCGCTATGAAACCGTGGAACAGGACAATGCCCTAAAGGATGCAGATGCACTTACCCTAAGGACGCGATTAACCTATACCACAGGGTCAATAAATGGATTTTCCGCCTTATTTGAATTGGAAAATGTCGCCAATAGTTTGGGTGTGGACGATTACAGCGTCCCGCCATCAGGTTTCAATACTGGCGAGTATTCTGTTATTGCAGATCCCAAGACCACTGAATTGGATCAAGCCTACGTGCAGTACCGGGCAGATGACACCCTAGTGAGGGTGGGCAGGCAAGTTATAGCCTTGGATAACCAGCGTTTTGTAGGTCATGTTGGTTGGCGCCAGGACAGGCAAACTTTTGATGCCGTAGGCATTAACTTAAAACCACTCGAAGGCCTCAACCTCAAATATTATTACATCGACAAGCGCAACCGCATATTTGCCGACGATGCCGACATTGATTCTAAAGATCATATTATTAATCTATCGACGACAACGGCGTTAGGCACGTTTACAGGCTACGCTTATTTCTTAGAAGTGGATAACGGCATACCCAACAGCCTAGATACAGCGGGTTTTAGTTTGGTGGGTAAACACCTGCTATCCAAAGCAAAAGCAAATTATCGCTTGGAGTACGCTAACCAAATTAGCGAAACTGCGGGCAATGAATATGCCGCAGAGTATTGGCTGTTTGAAGCTGGGCTAGGCTACCAAGACTACAAGTTTACCTTCGGCTATGAAGTGCTGGGTTCAGACAATGGTAACTATGGCTTTGCAACGCCCCTGGCGACATTGCACAAATTTAATGGCTGGATAGATAATTTTTTAGCTACACCTGACCAAGGCTTGCAAGACCTGTATTTGAAACTTGCAGGCAAATTTGCTGGCGGCAACTACGCTATCCACTACCACAGTTTTTCGGCGGATGAGAGTGCCTCGGATGTGAGTGATTTAGGTAGTGAAATCAACCTGCAATACACCCGTAAGATTAATGAACACTTTATGTTTGGGGTTAAATACGCCACCTACGACGCCGGTGACATTAAGGTTGATGCTGACAAGATAGCTATCTGGATAGGGGCTAAATTCTGATCTGCATGCCAAGGCAAAGTTGCTACTAGTTTTGCCTTGGCAATTATTTGTAGGAAATTAAGTGTTGCTTAACCAAACCGTCTGGTAGGGCGTTAGCGTTACTTCTTCGGTGAGGTCGGTGATCTTAACGCCTGTGATCAGGTCGCGCCACTCATTGGTGACAATCAAATTTAACTCGCTGAGGCGCAATACCTGCGGCTCAGACGTAATATTGCTAATACAGAAGATACTTTGTTGCCTAGCCAGGCTTTGTCGCCAAAAACCGAATAACTGTAGACCCAAATGCAGGGTAAACTGCACCGCATTGGGGTGGAATGCTGGTTGATCCCGCCTAATGTCAATCAGGTTCCGCATTTCTTTCAATACCTTGTGGTGCTGGTTGTGTTCGGAATCTAAGCATTCTTTAAGTGCGTCATAATCCCAGCGATGCCGGTTTATGGAACGGTTGTGGTGGGTGTTTTTAAGTTTTTCGTAGTCGTTGTTGGTGCCCAGCATGCTGTGGATATAGATGCCAGGTATGCCCTCAAGCCCCAGCATTACCGCGTGGGCGCATAAAAAGCGTTCTAATCCCCATTTGTCTTTACCTTCAACGGTGCCTTGTAGCGCATCGTAAAGGGCAATATTAATCTCGTAGGCTTTTTGCTGGCCTGATTCCGTGGTACGCCAGGAAACCCGGCCACCAAAGTCTTTCATGGTGGTAATTAGGGTGCTGATTTCTTCCTCTGATAGCAGCCCTTCTGCGGGACGCAGTCCTATGCCGTCATGGGAAGCTATAAAGTTGAAATAGGTAGTGCCATTTTGCGGCGGTGGCATGCTCATTAACCAGCGTTTCAAATACAAACAGTTACCGGTAACCAGGGTGTTGACCAGCAAAGGCGGCAGGCTGAAGTTATAGATACAGTGTGCCTCGTTGGCGTTACCAAAATAGGTAAGGTTTTGGGTGTTGGGGATATTGGTTTCGGTGATAATGACAGCATCTGGTTGTGCGTGTTCTATCAAAGTACGCAGCAATCGGATAATTTCATGGGTTTGGATCAGGTTGATGCACTTGGTGCCTATGATTTTCCACAAAAATGCCACTGCATCCATGCGGAAGATACGGACACCAGAATCCAAATATTGCCTGATGATAGTCACAAAGGCGTTTAAGACATCCGGGTTACGGAAGTCAAAGTCTACTTGGTCATGGCTAAAGGTGCACCAAACATATTTAGTGCCCTTAAGGGTCTCGGTTTCACGCAGTAGCGGGCTTGTCCTAGGACGGACCACTTCGCTGGTGTCATCTTCTGGTTGTGCGGTAAAGAAATAATCGACGCCTGTACCTTCACCTTTGACAAAGTTCTGGAACCAAGCGGAACGGCTAGAGCAATGGTTGATGACAAGATCCGACATTAAGCGCCTATCTTCTGCGATTTGCTCTATATCGTCCCATGAGCCGAGCGACTCATTGACACTAGAGTAGTCAATTACAGCAAAACCATCGTCTGAACTGTACGGGAAGAAGGGCAAAATGTGCACCGAATTTATGGTGTCTTGCAAATAACAATCCATAAATTCTTTGAGCGTATGTAAGGGCTTTTCGCCTTCTGTAATGACACTGTCGCCATAGGTAATGAGCACTATATCATTCTGATCCCAGTTATTTTGCTGGATCCTCGGCTGCTGGATTTCTTGATCCAAACGCATGATGCTGATCAGTTGGTCGGCCAACACTTCATAGGGGCGGTTGATGGTCACATCTTCGTAGATAACCTCAAGCTGCTGCTTCAACTTGTGGCGTAGTGCGTCTAATAGGTCGGCCATTGTCGGAAACCTTGTTGTTATTTTTTAATTGCTACCAAGTTGTTATAGCACAGTTTTTTAAGCGATCTCCGGTGCCAAATGGTAGCCCCTGTTTATTGGGAGCCAACGTCCATGTTAGCGCTTGGTTCCTAGCTAATAGCCTCCTACCGTCAACTGAAACCAGGTTCTCCCTTGGTAACTAGTCTGGGATCCTGTTACTCGCCGAATTCCTTATTATCCAGTTCGACGGCTTCTTTGATTTGTTCCAAGATATCTGGTACCGCACTAACGACACGGTTCCAAGTTGGGATAAACGGCGTTTCCATAGGGTTTTCCAGGAACTGTTGTCCAGCGGTCATAATGTTTGATGCAAACATTTCAACCGCATTTTCTTCAGTATGGATGTCCAGTGAAAGGCCGTTCATTATGGCATCTTTATGGTAGTTCTCCACAAAATCCAAGGCGATGCGGTAATAGGTCGCTTTTAGGGATCTAAAGGTGCCTTGGCTAAAGGTCTCCCCTTGGGTAGCCAATTTACGGAATAGGGCTTTAGTGATGTCAATCGACATTTTGGACAGGCCTTTTTGCTGGTCGTTCAGGGATAGCTCTTGGTGTTTATGGTCATAAGTCTTGGCAATATCCACCTGGCACAAGCGGTTCGTAGAATAGTTGCGCTGCATTTCTGACAACACACCAATCTCCAATCCCCAGTCGCTGGGAATGCGCAAATCATTGAGTACATCACGCCTGAATGAGAACTCGCCAGCTAGCGGGTAGCGGAAGCTGTCCATATATTCCAAGTATTCGTTGTAGCCAACAACGCGTTGCAACGCCTTTATCAGTGGTGTCACCAACAGGCGGGATACGCGACCGTTAATTTTGCCTTTGGCTACACGTGCATAATAGCCCTTGGCAAATTCATAGGTAAATTGTGGATTTGCCACTGGATATAGAAGGCGGGCCAATAGGCCACGGTCGTAGGTCAAGATATCACAATCGTGCAGTGCGACCGATTCGGCTTTGCCAGACGCCAGGATATAGCCCATGCAATACCAGACATTGCGGCCTTTACCCAATTCTGTAGGTGCCAGCTCCAACTCTTGAAGTTTTTTATCGATGGCTTTAAGCCTGGGGCCGTCGTTCCATAAAACCCGGTGATGCTGTGGCAATTGGCTGAAGAATTTCAAAGCGTGGCGGTATTGGAACTCGTCAGCCCGGTCTAGGCCTATCACGATCTCCGACAAATAATCGACGTGTTGTACTTGGTCGATGATATCGGGTAGTGCTTTGGTCTCCAGTTCAGAATAAAGTGATGGCAATAGTAAGCCTAAAGGCCTGTCTTTGCTAAAGGATTTTAATTCGGATTCCAGCTCGTCAACACTTCGGTCTGCAAGGTTATGGAGCGTGGTGATAACACCATTTTGATAAAAGTCAGCCATGAGGGGGTCTCCTGTACTACGCGCTGAAAATTAATTGTTCAAGTATTTCAGCCCAACCAGCGGGGCCGTACTGGGTACTGAGGTAAAGGTTCTGCTTTTTATTTATAGTAGGGAATCCATGGTGGGGCGATTTTATTTGCACCGCTATATCTGCTGCTTCTAGCATTGCAATATCATTACCGCTATCACCCAGGGCGATACTGATAAATTCGTAGTCATCGCATTCACGATCAAAGGTATTGACCGTCCATAGTAGTGCCGTGCCTTTGTCGGTTTTGCCGCCAACGTGTAAAAAGCGACCACCTTCTAGCATGTTCGCGTCCAATGCCGTCATCATCGCAACAAATTCTTGTTTTTCTTGTTCGCTACCTAACCACCTTAAAGGTTCGCCAAATTGACGCTGGCTAGCAAGCTGTGCGTTTTCTGGAGTAAGCCCTGTATATTCAACGATTTCAGCTTGGCTCATTTGGCTAAACCCTTGGTAAAGGTGGGCAAAGTCGCTGGCTTTGGTTTGCAATAAATCCAGCCAATGTTCCCGGGCTTGGCAAAAGTCTTTGCGGTAGAAGCCTGCTAACTCTGAGGTCTCAGGCGGTGCAAAGGGAAAAAAGGAATCAGGGATAAGCACAGCCGCACCATTTTCAATAATAAAAGGCGTGGTTAGCGGGATCTCTTCCCGTAACACTGCGACTTCAGCTGCGGTTTTACTGGTACAAGGCATGACAAAATGGCCTTTCTCATCGAGCTTTCGCAACGTACTGAGGGCGGGCTCAAAACTGTAGTTATCGTGATCTAGCAGCGTGCCGTCAAGATCCGTGAAAATTAAATAACGTGTTTGCTTCATGCGTTAAGTTCGCCTTTTTCCAATGACAAATGACGGTTTTCGTCTAGCGCCAATACAATGTCGCAGCGCTGTGGTAAAGTCATCAGCGCTTGCTCCGTGAGCCTTTGGTAATACTGGATAAAGTTATAAACTTCCTGCTCGGACATGACTTTTTTACCCGTTTGTCCTGCTACTTTTTGTGCAAGTTTTTGTTCTTGCTCCAAACGCCAATTGAATACGTTGTCAAAACTAGGCGCTTTTAACATGATCCAATAGTCCATTTGTGAATAAAGCGGCTCGTATTCATTGAGTAAAGCTTGGTTGACATAATGGCGCCAAGTCGCTAAAGGATCTTGGTCTTTCTCAAGTTTGTTGACTGGTTCCCTCAAAGCACTGGTGGTTTGGGATTTCACACCCCAGCACCATCCCTCCATAATAACCAAATCCACTTTATGTTTGAGTATAGGCCATTCCGATTTGGGGAAAGGATCGTCAGTAGATTTATCGAACCTGGGTAGTGCTAAATTTTTTACACCACGGTTTAAGTCAGTTAATACTTGTGCTAACAAGTTTGTATCGTGCGTTCCTGGAACGCCCCGGGTTGCCAGTAGTGGGCTGATTTTTACCGCAAGCCCGTTGCGTTCTTGTCGGCTGAAGTAGAAATCGTCCAAAGACAATATTGCAACGCTTATATTGGTATTGGCGTGGAAGTATTCTGCTAAAAACTCACTTAACGTCGATTTACCCGATCCCTGGCAGCCATTGATGGCCAAGAAAAAAGTGTCTTGCTGCTGGCTTATTTTTGCTTCAAGTAAATGGGCGATAGGCAGGTAAAAAGCTTCCACTGACGTCTTGAAGCTTTCGGGTAATTTGTTGTCCTGCAAAAAGCGGTGCAAAAATTCAGTATTAATTTTCAGTCTCCCCACTTAATGTTGCAATGGCACCTAATACTGCCGATGTCAGGTTGTTGTGTTTTATAACCTAATCGTTTAAGCCAGTGACATTTTTGGTTGTAATTTTATGGTGGGTCTTGTTTCAACAAATGTGCCAGTCTGCATTGAAACTAAACTCCTAATAATCCCTATAAAAATTTCCAATAAAAACAATGGGATAAGCTTCATTTAAGAGGTTGTACCAGTTCCGTCTTTCACAAGTTTGGTGCGGAACCACACGCGGGCTGAAAATTAAACTTCAATATGCACCAAAATGGTGCTCTAAAATGATCCAAAATAGTGCATCCTTTTCTTCTTTCAAGCAAATTGAACCTTAGAGATAACTGATAAGTAATGACAAATCCTGTATAATACTGCGCCGTTTTATTGAAGTAGCTAAATACTTGACTAAATTTGTCAGGTAAATACTTGAGTAAATTAGTCAAGTAATTTAAAATCGGCACCATTCCTACGCTAAGGGAAACTCACGGACGAGTGCTCCGCAGCATGAAACAACCGAGTATGTAGAGAGCCTATGTCTGAGCAAATCGAAGATGCCATCAACCGGGAATACGAAGCCGGTTTCGTTTCTAACATTGAATCCGAAACATTCCCCCCAGGCCTTGATGAAGAGGTGATTCGCAAGATCTCCCAAATTAAAGGTGAGCCCCAATGGATGCTTGATTGGCGTCTGAAGGCGTTTAAAGTGTGGCAAAAGATGGAAGAGCCTGATTGGGCACACTTGGATTATCCTAAAATCGATTTCCAAGCCATTTCCTATTATTCCGCGCCTAAAAGTATGGCGGATAAGCCGAAATCCTTGGATGAAGTCGATCCCGAACTATTGGAAACCTATGAAAAACTAGGTATCCCCCTGCACGAACAAGAAATGCTCGCCGGTGTCGCGGTTGACGCAGTTTTTGACTCGGTTTCGGTTGTGACCACTTTCCGTGAAAAACTAGCTGAAGCGGGCGTTATCTTCTGCCCAATCTCGGAAGCCGTGCACCAATACCCTGATTTGGTTAAAAAATACCTAGGAAGGGTGGTACCGCAGCACGACAATTATTTTGCTGCCCTAAATAGCGCTGTATTTACTGACGGATCTTTTGTTTACATCCCCAAAGGTGTGCGTTGTCCAATGGAACTCTCCACTTATTTCAGGATTAACGAAATGAATACAGGGCAGTTCGAGCGCACCTTGATCATCGCTGATGAAGGGAGCCACGTCAGTTATTTGGAAGGTTGTACTGCGCCACAGCGGGATGAAAACCAGTTGCACGCCGCTGTTGTTGAGCTGGTGGCCTTGGACGATGCCGAAATCAAATACTCCACAGTACAAAACTGGTACCCCGGTGATGAAGAAGGCCGCGGTGGTATCTACAACTTTGTAACCAAGCGCGGCATTTGCCATACCAATGCAAAAATCTCTTGGACCCAAGTAGAAACCGGCTCCGCGATTACGTGGAAATACCCAAGCTGTGTGTTGAAGGGCGACAACAGTATTGGAGAATTTTATTCAGTGGCACTAACCCGCGGCAAACAGCAAGCGGACAACGGTACCAAGATGATCCATTTGGGGGCCAACACTAAATCCACCATTATCTCCAAGGGGATTTCGGCTGGGCGCAGCAACAACAGCTATCGGGGATTGGTACAAATGCACTCGGGTGCGAAAAAAGCCCGTAACTTTACCCAATGTGATTCCTTGCTCATCGGTGACCAGTGCGGTGCCCACACTTTCCCATATGTTGAAAGCAGCAACCCGTCAGCCATCGTAGAGCACGAAGCAACCACGTCAAAGGTTAGTGACGACCAAATGTTCTTGTGCCAACAGCGTGGCTTGGATCCGGAAAAAGCCGTTTCCATGATAGTTAATGGTTTCTGTAAAGAAGTATTCAAAGAGTTACCAATGGAATTTGCGGTAGAAGCCGGCAAGTTATTAGAAATCAGTTTAGAAGGTTCAGTGGGCTAAGCAGCCGCTGCAAAGGTGAAATTAAGATGTTGAAAGTCACAGATTTAAAAGCAAGCGTTGAAGATAAGCAAATCCTGAAAGGCCTTAACCTTGAAGTTAAGCCTGGCGAAGTCCATGCCATCATGGGGCCAAACGGTGCCGGTAAAAGTACCTTGGGCTACGTTTTGTCTGGCCGTGAAGGCTACGAGTTGGATTCCGGTAGCGCGAGCTTAAATGGTGAAGACCTTTTTGAACTTGAAGCAGAAGAGCGTGCCCGTGCAGGTTTGTTTTTGGCATTCCAATACCCGGTTGAAATTCCAGGTGTCAGCAACCTTGAGTTTATGAAGGCGGCGGTTGATGCAGCTATGGAAGCCAAAGGCGCAGAAGCTTTGAGCTCAGCGGAGTTTTTAAAAGCGGCTAAAGCTGCCTGTAAACAAGTTAACTTACCATTGGATTTCCTCAAGCGTGGCGTTAACGAAGGCTTCTCCGGCGGTGAGAAAAAGCGCAATGAAATCATGCAGATGTTGTTGCTCAAGCCCTCATTGTGCATCCTTGACGAGTCTGACTCCGGCTTGGACATCGATGCCCTTAAAGTGGTTGCGGATGGCGTTAACAGTCAGCGCGACAGCGACCGTAGCTTTATTGTAGTAACCCATTACCAGCGTCTTTTAGACTATATCAAGCCTGACTTTGTCCACGTTTTGTCTGACGGCAAAATTGTAAAAAGTGGTGATGCCAGCCTGGCCAAGGAATTGGAAGCTGAGGGGTATTCTTGGTTGGAAGGCTATGACGTGGCTGAAGAGGCAAGCGCATGAGTGCATGGTTAGAACAAGCCCTTGCCAGGGGGCAAATGGTAAACGATTGGTTGACCCCTTGCCGGGTCGGTTCTATGGCATTGTTGCAGCAAAGCCAGTGGCCTAACCGTAAAACGGAGCACTGGAAATACACTTCAGTGCGGGCGTTGGAAAAAAAACAATTTGACAGCAATAAAGAAAGTGCTGAGATCAATATTGCCCCTATCAGTGGCTTAGACGCTATCGAACTGGTGTTTGTTAACGGCCAGCTGCAAAATTTGCCCACTGAACTACCTGCAGGCCTTTCCATCTCGGCATTGGACAAAGTTGACAATGCAACCCAAGACTGGGTTCGCGACTGTTTCAGTACTGCGAAGCCAAAAAACCACCTGTTCGGCCTAGTCAATGATGTACTGGCCGACAATGGTGTCATTATCGACGTGGCAGCAGGTGCAGAAGTCACAACCCCAATCCGCATCGTAAACGTGTTAAGCGCTGACGCTGAAGTGCAGCACAGGGTGCTGGTGCGTTTGGGTGAAAAAGCCAAATTAACCGTCATCGAGCAAGCCAACGGCAACCAGGAGAGCTTGTTATCGCAAGTGTCAGAATACTTTGTATCTGAACATGCTGAGCTTGAGTACTACCGCTTGGCCTTTCGCACTGAAGCGGCGATGGCTATTGGTGGCACCCATATCCAGATGGCCTCCCACGCCAAGCTAGACGCCCACCTCGTGGGATTTGGCAGCCAGCTGTCGCGTTTAGATTTGGATGTCTTGCACCGTGGTGAGCACACCCACGCAAAAATCAACGCGATTTACTTATTGCACGACAAAGAGCATTTCGACCTGCACAGCAACATAGAGCATGAGATCGGCCACTGTGTAACCGACGAAACGGTGCGCGGCATTGTTGGTGGTGAGGCCACAGCAGTTTTCAATGGCCGTATCCATATCCACCGTGACGCCCAGAAAACCTTGGCAGAGCTTAACAATAAAAACCTATTGTTGACCGATACTGCCAAAATAAACACTAAGCCAGAATTGGAAATCTATGCTGATGATGTGCGCTGTGCCCACGGTGCGACTGTCGCAGAGCTTGACCAATCGGCATTGTATTACATGACTAGCCGCGGTATCAGCCGGGCACAGGCTTTGGTTATGCTTAACTTTGGTTTTATTAATGCATTGGTTGATGAAATGCCTAACGCTGACTTGGCGCAGTGGTTGCGGCCCCAGTTGCAACAACGCTTTAGCCAAATGAACCAGGAGAGCATGGCTTGAGTTTCGATGTTGAAGCGGTAAGGCGCGAGTTCCCGATTTTACAGCGTAAAATCGACGGTAAACCATTGGTTTACCTCGATAATGCTGCCACTACCCAGAAGCCGCAAGCGGTGATTGACGCGCTGGTTGACTACTATAGCAACCACAATAGCAACGTGCATCGCGGCGCCCATACCTTAGCAGACGAAGCCACGCGTATGTATGAAGGTGCCCGTGACAAAGTTGCCAGTTTCATCAATGCCAACGCCAGTAAAGAAGTTATCTGGACAAGCGGGACAACCGAAGCCATCAATATTGTTGCCAACGGCGCCAAGCAGCTTTTGAAAGCGGGTGACGAAGTAGTCGTAACTGAAATGGAACACCACGCCAACCTCGTCACTTGGCAACAAGTATGTAAGGCTTCAGGCGCTACCTTGAAAGTTGCACCCATTAACGATGATGGTGAACTGCACATTGATGCCTTTACCGCATTGCTTAATGACAATACCAAATTTGTGGCTATGCCCCACATTTCTAACGCGCTTGGTACTATCAACCCTATTGAACAGCTGATCCCACTGGCTAAAGCCAAAGGCGCCTGGGTCTTAATTGATGGCGCCCAGGGTATTGCCCATGGGGTAGTGGACGTGCAGGCGCTGGGTTGTGACTTTTATGTCTTTTCGGGTCACAAGTTCTTTGCCCCTACCGGTATCGGTGCTTTGTGGGGCAGGGAAGAGGTGCTGAAAGATTGGCCGGTTTGGCAGACCGGTGGTGAAATGATCAAAGAAGTCACCTACCAATCAGCAACCTGGGGGGATTTACCCAACCGTTTAGAGGCAGGTACCCCCAATATTGCCGGCGCTATCGGCATGGGAGCCGCGATTGATTGGTTCCAGCAATGGGATTTGGAAGCGCTTAAACAGCACGAGCATAAGCTCATGGCCAGTGCCGTAGAACAAGCCAATGCCTTTGATGGCCTTATTCTGAAAGGCAATGCCAAAGATAAAATTGGCGTATTGAGCTTTGTTATTGAAGGTACCCACCCAGCGGATATTGGCTTCTTGTTGGACAAACAAGGTGTTGCAATCCGCACCGGCGACCATTGCGCGCAGCCCTTGATGGCGCGATTAGGCGTTCCGGGTACTGCACGGGCTTCATTTTCAATTTATACTTCTATGCAAGAAGTCGATGCATTGTTTGATGCGCTAAGCAAAGCGCGCACAATGCTGATGTAACCTATTAGGGAAGGCGAATATGTCAGTAGCAACCTTTGACCCAAAAGCGTCATTAGTGACTGTCACCGACGCTGCTAAACAACACTTTGCCAGGACATTGGCAAATACAGATAACACCATGATCCGGTTAAGCACCAAGGTCAGTGGTTGTTCCGGCTATGCCTATGTACTTAACGATGCTGCCGCGCCAAGCGATGGCGACATGAGCATTGAGCTCGAAGATGGCATCACTTTGTTGGTGGCCGCAGATGCGATTCCACTGGTGCGTGACACTGAGATCGACTACGTAAAAGTAGGGATTAACGGCGAAATTCGTTTTAATAACCCCAACGTGGTCAACGAATGTGGTTGTGGCGAGAGCTTTAACGTAGGCTAGTTAGCCATCCAGTCGCCCGAATAAAGTAGACTTTACTTATGCAAAAGAAAATGGTGGTCACCCAATACGCTTGCCCTGCGCGCAAGGTACCCTCGGGTGAACCGACCACAATTCCCGAAGGCCAGTTTGTCACTATCAACCAAGCATTAGGCGGTAATTACACCGTCACTTGGATGGGCAACATGCTGCGCATTGATGGCACTGATGCTGCCGCGATAGGAATGAAACCCGAAGAGTTGCAGTTTGATTCGGATGGACATCAAGGCATTTTAAAACAGCAGGTGGAACAAGCGCTCGATTCCATTTATGATCCGGAAATTCCAATCAGCTTGATTTCACTGGGTCTGATTTACGCTATCAATATCGATCAAGACTCAGGTACTGTGAAGGTGGATATGACATTAACCGCGCCCGGCTGCGGCATGGGGCCAGTATTGGTCAGCGATGTTAAATACCGCGTTGGCAAAGTGCCCAATGTCAGTGAAGTGCTGGTTGACCTGGTGTTTGACCCGCCTTGGTCACGGGAGATGATGAGCGAAGAAGCCCAACTTGAAGCTGGCCTATTTTTCTAAAGCGTAAACGACATAAACAGATTTGGTAACCCATTCATGAGCCTACCTAGCACCGAAGAAATACTTGATGATTTAGCCTTTTTTGATTCCTGGGAAGAAAGGTACAAGTACATCATCGACCTGGGTAAAGCGTTGCCTGCTTTCCCGCAAGAACTGCAAACACCTGAGCGCCTGGTAAAAGGCTGCCAAAGCAACGTATGGCTGGAGATCGGTGGTAGCAAAGATGATTTGGAATTCCTCGTAGATAGTGACGCCATTATTGTAAAAGGCCTGCTGGTGCTGGTGCTGGCGGCTTACAACCACAAATCTGCCAGTGATATCCTTGCCTTTGATATCGACGCTTACTTCCAGCAACTTGACCTAGAGCGCCATATTAGCCCCACCCGCGGTAATGGCTTGCGCTCTATAGTCGGTAAGATAAGAAGTATTGCCGAAGCCGCTGCCTAGCACATAGATAAAGGATTAATAGCATTATGCAACACTGGAAATTTGCCGCGTTTGGATTGGCCGTTGGCGCCATGCTGGTTTTTTTACCTTTGGCTGGCAAGCTAGGGCAGGCCAATGATCAGGAAATCAAATTGTCGATTTTAATGGATGTTACCTGCACCATGCCCCAAGAGGAACTGACGGCAAAGCTCGAACAAGTTGAAAGCCCAGCAGATATTGGCAGGTTTGAGCAGGGACAAAACAAGCGCTTATGGGACAAGGCGAAGCAAGACCTTATTGCTGAGTGTTACGACTGAGTCCAATTATATCTAATTATCAAACGGTTGCGGTGCAGTTAGGCATACTGCAAAGTCTGATGGTAACCTGCCGTCTCCAGGGTGTCAGCCCATCCCAGTATCTCGTTGACGTATTGCAGCGAATATCAATGCCTCCGGCAAAAGCTGTTTCTATACTGACTCCTCGAGTATGGAAGGAGCAATTTGCTGGGGCAGCATTAACCTCCGGCATCAACCATTTGGAAAACCACCCATGAACATTGACGACCTGACCATTGACCAGCTTCTGGACTTAAACAACAAAGTGTGTCGACGTATAGATGAACTGCGCGCCAAACAGGATCGTGAAGCGCTGGCACTGTTGCGACCGGGTATGCAGGTGAAGTTTACCAATGGCGATGAAGAAATTACTGGGGTATTGTTAAAACGCAACAGAAAAACCGTTTTGATCTCATCAGAAAATGGAGAGCGCCACTATAAAGTTCCCGCTGGCGTGGTTAGTCCTGCTTAGAATAAAGCAACAAGTTAAGATCCTATCTGGCTCAACGGTCTAAAATGATCGCTTACATTTTACCGTTTTAATAACTCAATCAATGGGGAATTCAAAGTGATAAAGATTGGCGTTGTTTATTTTTCCGCGACGGATGTTGTAGGTAAGTTAGCCAGGGCAGTCGCTAACGAGTTGAAACAACATGCAATTCCTTGCATATCCCATCAAATTGTCGGAACAGAGATAGTCGAAGGGCGGTTTATTAACAACGAGCTGATGGCCAGGCTTCACACTTGCAACGCAATCATTTTTGCCTCACCGACCTATATGGGCAATGTATCTGCACAATTTAAGTCATTTGCGGATGCAACGAGTGATTTTTGGGAAAACCAATCTTGGTCGGGAAAAATCGCAGCAGGCATAACCGCTGGTACTGGGCTTAATGGCGATCAAGCTTCCACACTTCAGTACTTTGCTACATTGGCTAGTCAGCACGGTATGGTATGGGTTGGCGTTGATGCGCCTTTCAGCGACAAAGACAAGAATGTCAATAGATTGGGCTGCCAACTAGGTGTCACTGCGCAAAGCCTCGATGGCACTCTTCACGAAACGGATTTAAGAAGTGCCAAGTACCTTGCCAATCGAGTAATTAGCATGGCCAAAAGGCTCAATAATTGAGGCATAAAAGGATAGCTACAAAGGGCGAATCAAATATAGCTTTCTTGCCCGGCCACAGTTCAGGACATAGTCCAATTTATTGATTACTTCGTTTGCGCCCGCTGTAGAATTGACGCCGACACAGGTTATGGGAGTCCCTTTTTGACGTGACATTGTACTCTTTAGAAGATCCTAGCAAATACGGCATCACTGTTTTGCATGGTTCAGCAGGCGACAAAAGTGACTTTATGGCGAACAAACCCATTGATATGAGCCACCTGGTATTAGTCCTACAACCACAAAACTAGTAGCAATATTGATATGCAAAAAGCCATCGTGTAATCACCTGTCAGTTAGCATGTGCAGGGGCGACGGCTTTGCTGTATCTGCAGTCAACCCAGACTCAATGACCGACGTTAAACAGCCATCTTCATTGCTTTATTTCAACTCTATTGAGCAGTGTTTTTGAATCGTATTTTTGAAGCAAAATAGCACATCACTTACGTTAACATTGGGCGGAGAAATCCTTACCCTCTTCAGCACCTTTAACTCTTGTTATTTGTGTGCTTGAGCTGTTGTGGATTGTATATGGGCGAGATCTGCATCACAAAATCACTCAAAGTGAATATGAACTCATGGCAATTGAAAATGGATGCTCAATCAAAAACACACCTTCATGTTTTTATATACTCTCAACTTATGTCGACAGCAAAAAACTATCGATGTAAGGGCTAAGCAAGGAATATATAAAAGCTAAGACACATCGGCCACAGCTACTAACCCAGTAATACTGATTAATAGATAGGTGTGGGAGGTAGGATAGGGCATATCGTTGCGCTTTTATGGTCAAACGCTGAGGGAAGTAAATGGGCTTTTTTGGCTTATGCGTCGCCCTGGGCGATGCCTTTGGTATCACTGTTATTGCGGGCAAAGCATTACTGAGTAAAGCAACGAGACTAAAACAGACCTATTGCCTGGATAGTTATTTATCTTAAACATGTCAGAGGAATATTATGGTTCTGAAGCGAACAATATTTGCAGTAGCTGCATTACTTTGCGGGGCGAACACTGCAGCGGATAACTCTACAATCTGGCTTGATCGATATTCAGGTACTGCGAAAAAAGCTGAACGGATAATCCAAGAGTACGTTGATCAGTCTTGGTTTTCAGGCAATGTGCTAATCGCCAACAAAGGCGGGCAAGGATCAGTAAGTTCCTTTGGCATGTCCAATATTGCAAAAAAGACCCCAAACAGCCGTAGTACCCGTTTCAATGTTGGCTCTATCGCAAAGCATTATACTGCAGTCTTAGTGTTGCAAATGATAGAACAAGGAAAACTGACTTATGAAACAACGCTCTCTGAATTTGATTTGGGATTAGACAAAGATATTGCAGAAAAGATAACGATTGAGCACCTACTTAAGCATCGAGCAGGGTTTGGTGATATATTTATCCCTGCATACATGAATGATCCGCTGAGTTATGACTCGTTAGATAAAAAAATCTCTTTACTGCGAGAAAAGCCACTGCTGTTTGAACCAGGAAGTGACTACCGGTATTCAAACTATGGCTACATTGTATTGGGCGCATTGCTTGAACAGATCACAAACAAGTCTTTTGGTACATTACTTAACGAAAGAATATTTATTCCAACTGACGCAAAAAACAGTTCTTTACATCGTGAAGAAAACAGCCCCCAACAATCAGAACGTTATACTTACGCACTCGATAAGACACTGATGCCAACTCAATTTCGAGAGCTATCAGGTCCTGATGGTGGAATAGAAGCGACGGTTGACGACGTATATCAATTTTTTAACGCATTGTTTTTTAGCGATCAATTGTTAAAGCGGGAAGGCAGCGTTTTCAAGCGACACTTTGGTAATGGTATACATCACGGTTCTTACGGTGGTGGCACTGGCGTTAGTGCTGCAGTTGAGGTGTTACGTGATCAGCACACCATCATCGTAGTGTTAGCCAACAGTGATGAATTGGTTGCTGAGCGTATTTCAAACCGTTTGACGCAAATACTAAGAAAGGAGCCAGCAGATGTGTTCATGCTTCCGGCAAAACACTTTGTATACGACCAATACAAAAAGTTAGGGCTTGACCGTTTTAAACGCGACTTTCCCGGAATTTACAAGATAAACGGATACTCGGGGTTTATGGGACGACCATTGAATGAAGCGGGATTAAACTTGGCCAAGAATGGCAAGGAGCAGGAGGCGCTTGAAGTTATCAGTACGCTAGGCCACTTTTATCCAAAGGCTCCGCAAGCATACGACAGCCTCGCCTATGTTCTTTATTTGATGGGAGATATCGCTTCTGCGCAAAAAGCGTTCAAGTATGCTCAAGCGTTATCAGAAGACTTTAACAGTGATTATCATCAAGCAAACTATGGCATTTAGCCAATAGCGTGAAAACAGAGAAATAATACTGAAACGTTCAATAAGAGCAATTTATGCTCTTTTCTGGAGGAAAATATCTTAGAGTTGAAGTCTTTTATTTTGCAGCACTATTTTGACGTAGCAAAACTTCTGTGAATTTGCACAAAATAACACGATTGCTGTTTTTATTGGAATCCGAACCGTATGAATTCTTTAAAGAACGATGATTGCTGGCGCCATAAGGAAATTTATGAAAATCATACCAGCATTTTATAGGGCTTTTCTCGAGGGTATTCAAAATTCTGTGCCAGGAGTTGCACTGTGAGGTGCGCTTCTGTGAATCAGAGGGTGCAGTGGATGCAATAGTTGATTGGTGAATAGGTCCTAAACTAAAAAGTCTTCAAAAAAGTAAGCTGCAAACTCATGGCGACCTTCTACATTAGCCTTAGAGTATATATTGGATGCTTGCTGTCGAACTGTTTTTTCTTTGGTATCCCGTAAGCCACTTATTTCCCGCAGGCTCAGTCCCTTCAATAGCAGCATCGCTACTTCCTTCTCGCTTATTGTCAGTTTCCAATCATTGAATTGGTTGTTGATAACCTCACTGTATCTATGGCGTGCAGATTTCATTTCCTCTGACATTTGCGCTATTTGCCTGTCGCTGACCTGGATGTGCTCTTTTAGCTCCGCAATCCTGGCGCTGCGTCGTCGTATTTCAAAAACCAGGAAAAATCCACCAATAGCTGACGCAAGCACAATGATACTCTCTTCAACAATATGCCAAGTCGGTACTCCAAGGGATATATCGGTCAATACATCAACAAAATTCAACACCATTATGACAAGCAATAACAAGGCAATGACTAAATCTTTCATTTTTATAAAAATCAATTAGTTAGACAAGGTATGGACATATGTCCGATGTAGTCAGTTATGGTTTGGTGCACTGTATGTTTCATTCTTCTTGTCGAGACATGTGTATGACTTTACCAAAAACCCCTGTGTTTAATTATACCTGCATTGCATTAAGTTTATGCATTTGTCTTTTCATTCCGGTCGCAAAAACATTAGCAAGTACTCAAGTTGCCTTAGCGGATCTTGGCGATTTCAGAGTTTCCTGGAAAGTGGCGACACAAGTAGACTACCTTAAGGGCCAAGCTAGGCTCGGTCTAGTTAATCACGTTCCTGGAGAGAATTATGTATTAAAGCTCCCGTTTGCGGTGCAACAAATAAAGTACGACATTGCAAACGGTGATTTTGTGCAAGAAGGACAACAGCTTGCCACTATCAGAGGGGTTGAAGTAGAGCATTTTTTTGACGCCGCTGAATCTATCAAGGCAATCTATCTGGCGACGAAGGACAATTACAAAGCCAGCGAGGCCAACTACTCGGAGAAGATTATTCAGAACCCAGATTGGCTTGCCCTAGCGAAAAACTATCATCAAGCCAAACTAGACTTTGCCCACAATCAGCATATTCTCAGCCTGCTTTCATTTACTGATAGTGCTCCCGTTGGCTTAAAGGCGCCAATGGCTGGCTATGTTCAGATCAATCCGAATTATATGGATGCAGTTGAACAACCGCTCCTGGAAATACTTCCAGCGCAGTCAGTTTTTGTCGAAGTCAATATACCTAAAAATAGCAACAGCCTGTTGTCCCATTTCACAGTCAATGGCGAAACGTGCAGGCTAACACCTGTTATTCGCGAACAAATGATAAACAGACTCTATCAAAGAGTCTGGAACTCGTTTGATCGTGATGCGTGCACATTGAGACCCGGAGAATCCATCAGCGTTATTCCCCACTTTACATTCAATGGCTTTAAAGTCAGCCAGAGTTCCGTTTTCAGGCTGCAAGACGGCCTTTATGTTGCTGCCAGGATTAACCAAACATTGGTTGTTCACGAAGTAAGTGTGCATGAGTCTGATGGTGAATTTCATTATGTGACCAGCACTACCGACTTACACAATGCGCAATTACTTGATTCATCAGTAAGCGTGTTACAGGGGATCCTGTTGGGAATGGGAGGCGAGTAGATGTTTGCCAGGATCCTGCAGTTTGCTCTTACCCAGAGGCTGTTCATTGTCGTGACAGGCCTTCTTGTCATTGCTATGGGAATAGTCTCTTGGACACGATTACCTATTGATGCGTTTCCGGACATCGCACCTACACAGGTCAAAATCATCATAAAGTCTCCGGGTATGACAACAACGGAAATAGAGTCGCAAATTACCCGCATTATTGAGAATGAATTACTGGGCATTCCAAACCATGAAATTCTTCGTTCAACAACTAAATATGCAATCACTGATATTACGGTGGACTTTCAACAAGGTACTGATATTTATTGGGCGAGGCAGCAAGTCAGTGAGCGACTTAGCAATTTGTGGCCAGATTTGCCCAAGGGGATCAGCGGTGGCATTGCGCCAATGAGCACACCCCTCAGTGAGATGTTTATGTTCACTGTTGAGAATGATGCACTGAGCCTTACGCAGAAAAGAGAATTATTAGATTGGCATATAAGGCCGATATTGCGCAGCGTATCCGGTGTGGCAGAGGTAAATAGTCTAGGGGGCTATGTTAAAACCTATGAAATTGTGCCGGAGTTAACCAAGTTACAAGCGCTTAGTATTAGCCAGGAAGATATCCGTGATGCAATAGCAAGCAATAACCTGAACAGTGGGCTCGGTAAAGTTGAGCTGGGCAATGATGTCCTTTTGGTTAGAATCCAGGGACAGTACACTAGGCAACATGATATTGGCAACCAGGTCATAGCTCATAGACTAGGGCAGGC
Source organism: Alteromonadaceae bacterium (assembly GCA_965279005.1). Taxonomy (GTDB): domain Bacteria; phylum Pseudomonadota; class Gammaproteobacteria; order Enterobacterales; family Alteromonadaceae; genus Planctobacterium. Next base: position 42,910 of record CBDIHK010000013.1, read on the forward strand.
TATTCGCCTTAGCGATGTCGCTGAAGTAAATATTGGCCACCTTACTCGCTATGGCGCAGTCACCCGTAATGGAACAGAAACCGTTCAAGGCTTGGTTATTGCGCTAAAGGGAGCAAACACAGCGACCGTAGTTGAACAGGTTAAGCGTAAACTGGATGAGATATCCCCTTCTTTACCAGACGGCACCGATATCAATGTGTTTTATGACCGGGCGAACCTAATCGGTACTGCAACAGATACCATAAATTCGGCGTTGATCCAGGCAATTGTGTTGGTGATCCTGTTGTTGTTGGTTTTTCTTGGAGATATTCGCGCCGCAATCGCAGTGTCTTGTTCTTTACCGCTAGCAGTTTTATCCACCTTCTTATTGATGGACTTGTTTTCATTAAGTGCCAATCTAATGAGTTTGGGGGGACTGGTCATTGCAATTGGTATGCTGGTTGATTCAAGCGTTGTTGTTATTGAGAACTCAGTAAATCAGCTCTCGACAGATAGCGAGCTACCGAAATTACACAAGATCTTCCGTGCCAGCAGCAGCGTTGCTTTACCCATAGTGTCCGGCGCGCTGATTGTGGTTATTGTTTTCTCACCACTGATGACATTGACCGGGCTTGAGGGAAAGCTGTTTAGCCCGGTTGCATTTACTATTGTGTTTGCAATGCTGTCGTCACTGGTTTTTTCACTGACTCTTATCCCGGTGCTAGCGTCTTTTTTACTGAAACCAAAGACAACAACGCCGTCCCACATTCTATGGCTACAAGCAAAATATAAGTTTACGCTGGAAAGCGTGTTGGCTAAACCCCAGGCGATGCTGGTGATCATTTCCATCGTTTTGCTCAGCAGCGTCTGGTTTTTCAATGAGCTGGGCAAAACCTTTATGCCAGATATGGACGAGGGGGACATTATTGTGCAGTTGGAAAAGCCTCCCACGATATCGCTACAGGCATCCATTGAGTTGGATAAACAAATAGAACAAAAGTTGCTGCAGGAGATCCCAGAAATTGTGCAGATTGTTTCTCGCACAGGAGCTGACGAATTGGGGCTCGATCCTATGAGCCTGAATGAGTCCGACCTGTTTATGGAGCTAAAGCATCCTTCTGATTGGCGCTTTGATGACAAGTCACAGCTAGAAGATGCTATTCGAAGTGTGCTGCACAACTTTCCTGGTATTAATCTTAATTTTACCCAGCCAATCCAAATGCGCGTATCGGAAATGCTCACTGGCAGCTCCGGTGATGTCTCTGTAAAAGTATTTGGTGCGAATGTAGAAAAGCTGGCTCAGCTCGCAGGTTTGGTGTCGGAACTAGCCAACACAATCCAGGGGGCTAAGGATGTGCAAATGGCGCTGGTTGAAGGCGGCAGCGTGCTAAACATTCGGCCTAAATCTGAAGTAATGGCGCAGATGAACATCAGCAACCAGGTACTGACGGATTACTACTTGGCGTTGTTGGAAGGCAGGCACATTGCCAAAGTAATAGAGAACAAAAAGTACACACCAATTTTGTTTAACAATAGCAGCCAGTCAGACAAGCAACAGCCTCTGCGAAGCATTGCTGATATTAAAAACAGCCAAATATTGTTACCTGGTGGCAAAACTGTGTTGTTGTCCCAAGTCGCAGATTTGGAAGTTGAACAAGTCCCGTTGCTAATTGAACGAGAACAGGGACAGAGGTTCGCAGCAATTAATATGAATGTGGAAAACCGGGATATCGTTGGTTTCGTTAACGAGTTGAAAGCGCGAATTGGCGCTGACATCGATTTACCCATCGGTTACAACATGACCTTTGGTGGCGAGTTTGAGAACCAACAAAGGGCAACTGTGAACCTCTTGTATCTTGTGCCAGTCGCATTATTACTCATCTTTTTAATCTTGTTTAGTACATTTAAATCCCTATCGCTTGCGTCACTTATTCTGGCCAACATCCCTTTTGCACTTATGGGCGGCGTTATTGCACTTTTCTTGAGCGGTGAATATCTTTCAGTGCCGGCTTCTGTTGGTTTCATTGCGTTACTTGGGATCGCAGTTCTGAATAGCGTTGTTATGGTTGGCTACTTCGAGCAGGCAAAATTTCTGATTACTGGCTTAAACAGCAGAGTCATTGCTGGGGCGGTGAGCAGGCTTCGCCCCATTCTTATGACCGCGACAACGGCGTTGTTTGGACTCCTTCCCTTGGTTTATGCAACCGGACCTGGCGCTGAAATTCAAAAGCCTTTAGCCATTGTTGTCATTGGTGGTCTCATCACTTCAACCATTACTACCTTATATCTTGTGCCTATCTTTTATCGGATGCTGGAGACGCGAAATGAACGAAGAGCTTGAGTTATTGGTGTTAATGGTGCCGGTTGAGCTGAAAGATCCAATAGTCGATGCCCTGATGTCAGTAAAACCTTTGTCAGGGTTCAATATAAAGCCGATACAAGGTTTCAGCAGGAAACACGCAGAATTTAACACCAAGGAAAAAGTGCAGGGCTATATGGATTTTGCCCAATTTGAAATCTTGATTAGTCAGGAAACCGAAAAGATTATATTTGAGGCGTTAAGCCCTATTTGCTCTCCGGCTGGCGCTAAATATTGGCGTGTGCCGGTTTTAGCGTCTGGCCACTTTTAGCGCTTTTGGGCTCTGCCCATATCCAGTGCTGAGCTACTGCATTGAACGATAAATTGATCTGCTAGCAGACTTAGTCGTTTTAAATCCCGCCGCTAGCAACCTTCTAAGCCAGAAGTTGTATGGCGAGGTGCGCATCTGTGAATTATATTGCGGTGGACGCTCTAGATTTGGAACTCTCTTAAATAAAAGGGCTATTGCGTAAAATTAGAGCAACACGCTCTAGTCTTAGTTCATTGTTTACTAAAATTGAGATGCAAAAAGCAGAACTCAGCCTTAAACAGCGCCTACTATTTTGCGCTGCATTTGCGCTTGTTGCAGGCGCCATCAACCTGTTCCCGGTTTCCTTTGTAGGTGGTGCAGAACTGGTATTTGGCCATGCTCTGGCAACAGCGGCCAACCTAATTTTAGGTATTAGGGCAGCCCTGTTTGTTTCAGTGTTTTCCTCTTCCTTTACCTTTTTTACTTGGCAGCACCTTTGGATAGTGGCTCCTTTCGCCCTGGAGCAACTGGCGTTGCACTATGGCCGTAAGCGCAACATGAACCCGGTTATCTCAGGTAGCGTTTATTGGTTGCTAGTTGGCACTCCGCTGATAGCGCTGCAATATTTTAGTTTTAGTGATTATTTGTTTGAAACCAAGCTCGCCATAATCCTCAAGTACCTAGTAAACGCATTTATTAATATTTCGCTCGGGTATTTTATCAGTTTTGCCATTAGCCGCGCCCTTAACCTGCAAGTTCAATACTCATTAAAGCTAAGGCAGTTTACTACCACAGTGATCTTTTTTGTGGTGACCGTCTCGGTATTGGGTAATGCCTTTTATTGGCTGCGTTCAATGCAAGAAACAAAATTGAATATGCTGCAAAAGGAATTGGTTTGGTATGCCAACCTGATTTCAAACAATGTCGATGACTACCTGCTAGATACCTTAACCGACCTACAACTATTATCGAGGTTGCACCATCGGGGGGTGCCCACTAGTGAAGTAGATCTGCGCCTCAACCACGTCGCTGAATTAGACAATGGCATATTGACCATGTTGGTTACCGATGCAAATGGCACAATCACTAGTACCTATCCAAATAATTTTATTGATGAACTAAACGCTAATGACGAGACCTTTTCTGTTGCTGACCGGTCTTATTTTGTGCAGGCAAAACAAAGCAAGCAGGCCTATATCTCGGATGTGTTCCAGGGCAGGGGCTTTGGCAATGACCCGATTGTCGCTTTGTCATCACCAATAATACACCAGGGAGAATTTGCCGGCATTTACCAGGCTTCACTGGACTTAGGCTATTTCCGTACCTATGAGAGTGAAGGAGTCAATCCCGAACAATCCTTTGTTGTACTTGATAGCGACAGGCGGGTTATCTATGCATCTGAAGGTACCGGGTATGCCTTTTTGCAAGACGTTGGCAAGGCACCTATTTCACTGTTTGAATTTGCCGACAGTTACTACTTTATCAACCAATTTGGGGAGTATTACCTCGGCAAATACCAATCCTTGAAAAACACCCCGTGGATCGTCGTCAGCTTGTTGCCCAGGCGTATTTACGAGTGGGAGGTAGTGCGGTTAATGTCGGTCTCTGTATTTATATTAGGGCTGTTCATCGTCATATGTGTTGGCGTTACCAGCAGGTTTGCAAATCGCATTATATCCCCAATCACAGATATCCATGACAAGCTTGCCAATTCACAAAGTACGGGTGATTTTTCTGACTTAGGGCTATCTCCAGTATCTTCGTCGATTGAAGAGATTGATTCGCTTTATCCGGCATTGCAGAAATTTAGCGATGAACTTTCAAGCACTATGCGGGATCTTAGGGAGCAGACGGCCAATGCTGAAAATGCAAAAAGTGAACTGCAAGAGCTGAATAATAACCTACACCAATTGGTAGATTTCCAAACCGCGGAGCTAACCTCTGCACTTGAAGAGGCAAATAACGCCAGCAAGGCTAAAAGTGAGTTCCTGGCCAATATGAGCCATGAAATCCGGACACCAATGAACGGCATTTTGGGGGTGTTGCAATTGTTGCAGAGGGACTTAAAACAAGACAAAAACATCAAAATCGTGTCCAAGGCAATATACTCCGCAAACTCCCTACTAAGGATAATTAACGATATTCTTGATTATTCGAAAATCGAGGCCCAGCAACTGTCATTGGAAGTTGTCGACTTTTCCTTCGCTTCTGTTACCGAAGCGGTTGTTTCGGATATGCTACCAGTAGCCAAAGAGAAGGATATTAGCCTCGAAGTTGATTATGCCGATGGGTTCCCCCAAATGTGGTTGGGGGATCCGGTGAGGATCCGCCAGGTTTTGATGAACCTGGTATCCAATGCCGTCAAATTTACTGAAGTTGGCAGCGTCAATATTGCCGTGCGTGAGGCGGAACGGGCTGGCAAAACAGGTGTTGTGATAGATGTCACCGATACTGGCATAGGGATGTCAAAAAAAGCCGTTGCTGAGCTGTTTGAACGATTTACCCAAGCCGATACCTCTATAACCAGGAAATTTGGCGGAACCGGTTTGGGCATGTCAATTACCCAAAACCTAGTGCTGTTGATGGGGGGCGATATTAAAGTTGCCAGTAGCGAAGGGAAAGGCACTAAATTTGTTGTATTTTTGCCGTTGCAAAAATCTGCAGAGGAAGAAGTGCAAACCAGTGAACAACAATGTTCTACCGCGCCTGATCTCGGTGGTAAGTGCATCTTGGTTGCAGAAGACAATAGCATTAACCAAGAAATTGTCTTGTCGATGTTGCAGCCAACCAAGGCTGAAATCCATTTCGCAGGAAATGGAAAAATTGCCGTTGACCAATTTGAAACCTTGCATCCGGATATTGTCTTGATGGATATCCAGATGCCAATCATGGACGGGAAACAAGCCTGCATGATTATCAGGCGCAAAGATCCTAACGTTCCAATAGTCGCCCTTACAGCGAATGTGATGAATGAAGAGATTAAGCAGTACCAAGAGGTTGGATTTTCTGGCCACATCGGAAAACCCTACAGCATGGAAGACTTGTTTGGCTTTTTGCGCAAGCACCTTACTTGATCTTATTTTGCGTAGCTCGGGATGACTGCGTCAGGTTGCTTCAAATGCGCCGAAACTAAAGTTGGTTTAGCAACACTCCTAAAACTAATACCCATACAAGTATGAAAACCTTATTAGTTTTCCTGGTGAAGGTGCCGGTAGATATTGGTTATAGCATCTGCTTTGGAGGACGCTAAAGGCCTATGCAATCAATGTCACTTGGATTTCGCTGAACCTCAATGCCTTGCGCTATGTTTACCAATGCAAAAAAACGCAAGAGCGCGAAATTTCTTGCGAAATAAGCTATCTTTGACCTGACCGAAATCAAAACTTAAACACCGTTTAAGCCAACAGGGAGTGCAAAGGGAATTTTGACTAAAGACGTTGGGAAATGGTTGATCTTGGTACCCATTTTCGCGTTCTACCTTGTGCATCAACCTGCACAAGCCAGCAATAAGCCACCGAAGGCCATAAATGGTGTGCTGGATCTTCGGGAGTGGGATTTTGCCCAAGACGGCTACATCGAACTTGCGGGCGAATGGGAGTTCTATTGGCAGCAACTAATAGAACCAGAAGCATTTAAGCAGCAAGCAATGCCGCAAATGACTGCATTGAAAAAAGTGCCAGGCAATTGGAGTAAAGTGACGCAAAACGAGGAGCCATTGCCAGGAGAAGGATTTGCCACTTACCGTTTAAAAATTCTATTAAAAGAAGCCTCACCTCATCTCGTTTTTCGTATTGAACCCGTAAACACGTCCCATAGGTTTTATGTTAACGGCCAGCTGATGCAAACGGCTGGCATTGTGGGTAAAACTGCAGATTTAGCCGTTCCAAGTTATTCACACCAAACGTTTAACGATTATTCCAATACACACACCTTAGAGTTGGTGGTTCATATATCAAATTTTGTCCACAGGCATGGTGGCATCAACTGGCCAATTCACTTGGGCGATCCAAAGGGTATTACTGGGTTACAAGATTTCAGGCTTGCAGGCACCTTGTTTACTGTTGGCTGTCTTTTTGTCATGGGGCTGTATCATCTGTTCGTCTATTTCACTCGAAAGCAAGATATATCACCACTGTATTTTGGGCTCCTGTGTTTTAACATGGTGATTAGGATAAGTGCACAAACCGGTTACCTATGGCAAGCGTTACCAAGTGCAAGCTATGACCTAAGGTTGAATACCGATTACTTTACGTTTTACCTTTCGTGGCCGATTATCGGGTTGTTTTTACATTCATTGTTCCGGGAGGTCTTTTCACAAAAGGTTCTGCGCGTCATGCTGGTAATCTCGGCACCTTTTGTGTTTGCGGCATTGATATTGCCCGCCAGTCTCGTCACCCACACTATACCTATAGCCCAGTTGTTCACATTGTTGTTTATGATCTACGCAATATACGTACTAGTCATGTCGGTAATTAAAAAGCTGGAAGGAGCTAGGTTGTTTTTATTTGGCATGGGCATCGTTTTTTTCGCGGTATTAAACGATATATTGCTCGGCGCTGGATTAATCCGCTCATTGCCCGTCGGGGTCTTTGGTGTATTGTTATTTATGGTGACCCAAGCGTTTTTATTGTCATTAAAATCATCCAATGCTTTTGCAAAAAACGAGAAATTGACGGCGTCTTATGAGCGTTTTGTGCCCCAGGAGTTCCTAAAACAACTGGGCAAAAAAGAAATCATCGACGTGGAGTTAGGTGACTGCGTCAAAGTTAAAGAGATGACGATTCTGTTCTCGGATATCCGCTCTTTCACCACCTTGTCAGAAACCATGACACCCGAGGAGAATTTCCAGTTCCTCAACGATTATTTGAAAAAGATGGAACCCGCAATTACCAAGCACAATGGGGTCGTAGATAAGTTCATTGGTGACGCCATTATGGCATTGTTCCCCAATGGCGCTGAGGACGGGGTCAAGGCCGCGATTGACATGCACAAAGCATTAGAGGAGTTTAACCAAGAACGGACTGAAGTGGGGTTAATTCCCATCAATATTGGTATTGGGCTAAATACGGGACAAATGATGCTGGGCACCATTGGCGCCGATAATCGAATGGAAGGCACCGTGATTAGCGATGCCGTAAACCTTGCCGCCCGGCTTGAGGGTATGACCAAGCAATATGGCGCCTCCATTTTGATTAGCGAAAACACACTTGCCTGTATATCCGCGCCAAAAGCGTTTGATATTAGGGTGGCAGACAAAGTGATTGTAAAAGGTAAAACAGAGCCGGTTACCGTATGGGAAGTCATCAATGGCGATGCCAACGCCGTATTGGATGCGAAAAAACGCTCCATGGCCGCATTTGAACAAGGTATTCAGTATTACTACGACAAGCAGTTTGAACACGCCATCGAAAGCTTTGAAACCTGCCTGGGCCATTACGAAAAAGATAGGATTGCCAGCATTTATCTTGAGCGCTGCCATAAATACCTAAAATCGGGATGGGATGATGATTGGGATGGGGTAGAGCGGTTAGAGACGAAATGACGCATAGCTTCCAAGGCCATGCTTTTTGGTATGCTACTAATTAAGTGTATCTGCTGGGCTTGTTGTACCGCTGAACCTGCTGCCGATAACATGTGTGTAAATTTCGGTAGTGTGCACATAGCTATCTCCTAATAATTCATGCACAGTCCTAATGTCAGCGTCATTGCTTGATACCGAACCCATCCAGCAGGGCATACCACCGCCAAAATGCTTAACTATTGACTCTAGCCTTATAAATAATTCTTGTACTTGCGCAGTATTCTACTGTGCAAATGCCCAGGCTATTTATTGTTGTCATATTATCGCTGAATATGCGACAACATGTCGCTTTTCTGCAGATTAGGTGTAGTGTCCAATGCAGCAAGCCATGTATAGCGTGGCATGGGGAAGTGTGATAAAAATATACCTAAACGCAAAAGCGACAACTTGTCCCGTTAGAACCCGACAATTTGTCGTCTATTAAGATGTTATGTTTCATGGATGATATTGAAAGAATGAACTCTGAATATACAAAAAACATAGAAGAATTAGTAAAGTTTGGACTAGACGACATTTCTCCCGAAGAACAAGTAAATGTGTCTCTTAAAGATTTGCTTTACGTATTTCAAACACTGCAAGAATATCAAAGCTTTTTTCATCAGAGGATGCATTACTCCTCGATTGAAGATATCCATACCTTTATGGATTCAGGTGGCTACAGAGTTTTAGCAACCAGCATTCATGAAAAGCTAAGAGATGTGTTTCCAGACTATGTTGAAGAAATGTTCGACAATGGTGATTTGGAAAGCCCCAAAAAACCTTACTATTTCAAGGTTAATAATGAAACATAACAAAATAAATCAAAACGGAAAAAACTCGTCGGGCCATCGCTTCGCGATTATAGCCCAACCAGTTTTTCCGTTTATTTAAACCGTTAGGGCTTTTGTCCCAATTACTTCAAAAATAAAGTTTCTGCCAGCGTATGAAACCGTGCTTTGTCCCTAGCAGCCTGACTAATTGGCGGTCATAGCGCAGTTCAGCTTTTGCATTCCAACGGTAGCCCCACCGATCTGCTGCTATTGGTTCCAGTGCAGACAAAAATAAAAAACAAGTTGTTGTGTTGGGGTTGGTTGTTTTAAGGTATCGGGTACTTTTTAACTATGGGCAGTTGTATCGGTGCGGGCGGCAAAGCCGCGCAAGGCCGGTGGAAGCCCTAACAAAAACGCTCAAACGGACAATTCCTCGCTGGCTGGGTTCGTGCCTCACCAAGTATAGCCAGCAAGTCATTGCCGCTTAGCTCAGCGTTAGGGCTTTTGTCCCAATTACTTCAAAAATAAAGTTTCTGCCAGCATATAAAACCGTGCTTTGTCCCTAGCAGCCTGACTAATTGGCGGTCATAGCGCTGTTCAGTTTTTGCATTCCAACGGTAGCCCCACCGATCTGCTGCTATTGGTTACAGTGCAAGCAAAAGTAAAAAACAAGTTGTTGTGTTGGGGTTGGTTGTTTTAAGGTATCGGGTAATTTTTTAACTAAGGGCAGTTGTATCGGTGCGGGCGGCAAAGCCGCGCAAGGCCGGTGGTAAGCCCTAACAAAAACGCTCAAACGGACAATTCCTCGCTGGCTGGGTTCGTGCCTCACCAAGTATAGCCAGCAAGTCATTGCCGCTTAGCTCAGCGTTATATGCCAAGAGTAGGTCATGCCTAATTTAGTACCGTTTACCTGCTTTGAATGCAGGTGCACATTTAAACGAGAATTTGAGAAGGGGGTATTCCTCAGGAAGTGTCCAACATGCGAAGGTGAAGCTTTAATGATGGATATCAGATTCAGGCCACCGAAGAAGCGAGATGACAAGCAATGGAAAAAGGTAGAGTTTCTTGTTTCCCATGGCTTCCTATTTCAAAAAATCTATCGTAAAGAAGGCTCTATTTGGCATCGAGAAAAGTATCCGAGTAATTTGGAACAAGCGAAAGAATTCGTTTTTAAGTACAAAGATCAAGCCTTCAAATTGGGCATATAACAAGTTACTCAAAAGGACGCAAAACGCTTGGCTTGCGCTCCTTCGTCGCTTATTTTAGCCAAGCGTTTTCCGCCTCTTAGGAAACTTACTAGGACATCCATGAAAACTGTACCAAGGGACAGTTTCCGTCTGGGTGTTTTTCCGGCAAAATTGAGTAAAATTTGATGAGATTCAGGAAGAATCGTTATGCCAAAGGCTAGGAAGGAACAAGTCAGCCTTGAAGATACTCCTTATTACCACTGCGTTTCACGATGCGTCCGTCGGGCGTTTTTATGCGGTGAGGACAAGCTAACCGGCAACAGCTACGAGCACCGCCGGCAGTGGGTGGAAGACCGTATCCACTTCCTTGCTGGTGTCTTCGCTATCGAAGTCTGTGCTTACGCGGTTATGAGCAACCATTCCCATCTTGTTCTGCATATTAGCCAAGGACATGCTGAAAAATGGACAATAACTGAAGTAATAAGGCGCTGGCACAGGCTGCACAAGAGCACCCTCCTATCAAGGCAATACCTATGCCCAGAACACCGCACCAAGATGGAGCCGCACCTGATAGACTGCGTTGAAGAAACGGCAAACATCTGGAGGCAGAGGCTGATGGATATCAGCTGGTTTATGCGCAGCCTCAATGAGTACATCGCCAGGGAAGCCAATAAAGAAGACCAATGCACCGGTAGATTCTGGGAAGGCCGGTTCAAGTCACAGGCGTTGCTTGACGAAGCGGCACTGGCCGCCTGTATGGCCTATGTTGACCTCAACCCGGTGAGGGCAAACATGGCACCCACGCCGGAAGAATCAGACCATACCAGCATCCAATACCGTATCAATGCTGCCAAAGTGGGTAAGGTTCCAAAACGGTTAATGCCATTCGCTGGCAACCCCAGGCTGGGCATGCCACACGGGCTACCATTTAGGCTGGCCGATTATATACAGCTTGTGGATATTAGCGGCAGGCACTTTGCCCAAAATAAAAAAGGAAAAATTGACGTTGCACTCCCCGATATCCTCACCCGGCTCAACCTAAAACCATCACAATGGATTGAACTAACCAGCACATTTGAACAGGCATTCCACCATGCCGCAGGCAATTCCATCTACCTGGAAAAATACAAACAAAGGCACCAGCTACAGAGGCTGAGGGACAAGTCCAACGCGCACCGGCTGTTTGGTTAGTCAACTTAGCACCAACACAGAATATACTGCCATCCGATATAAAGCGGTGGCTTGTATTGCACGACTTTTACAGTTCCAGGTGAAAACCCGGATTTAGCAACTACAGTCCAAAGCTGCTATTACTGTTTTCCAAACGTTCAAAACCGAATTTAGTAATTGCCGCCAATGACATTGACGCGTCTTGGTGCGAAGACAACATGGGTGTCAGGTTTAGTTCGTTTGGCGCAGTCCGGGATACCCGGAAACTCCGTACCTGCTAAGTGGGTAGTGTACAGCAAGCATTGCCTGGTAAAAACTGAGACTGTGCTGGCTTACCTGGGACGATATGTCCGTAAAATTGCCATCAGTGAGTCACGCATTGAACAGATAGGCACAGGCTCCGTCCGGTTCCGATATCTCGACTATCGGGATAACCGTCCCAAATCAATGACGCTGACAGGTGTTGAATTCTTAAGGCGTTTCCTGGGCCATGTATTGCCTAAAGGATTTGTGCGGGTCAGGCATTATGGCTTCCTGGCGAACTGTTGCAGGAAGAAAAAAGTGAAACTGATAAGGGAGTACAAGGCCCAGGCCGCTTCAACAAAGCCTGAAGACAATGGCACAAACACAGGCGCCACGGATACGGTGCCAATATGGTTGTGCCCACAGTGTAGAAAGGGGCACATGCAACGCTATGGTGTAGAGGCCAGGGCATTTAACCCGCTAGCGGGTTCCGGCTTAAACATCAATGAGGTTAATATAGTGAAATTGACGAGATAGCCGCTAATGCGGCCGACATACATCGCAAACTGATGCTTGTTGCGGGCATCATTGGGAGGTATTGTGCCTGGTAGCGGTGCGGGTAATATACACACCTAAATGGGTACTGTCATGGCGATTGACAGAAGGGAAAAATATCGTCAGCGTAGTGGATAGCAGCCCAATTGCCTGGCAGAAAAGAGAACCCAGAAATACTCATTCCATTAAGCAAAAGTAATACCCAAACTGAAAAAAATGCGGGAAGCGGCTTCGTCCAACAGGCGAGTTACCCCAATCAGGTTATTGATTGTGAATTAGATTTATGGCGGTATGATTAGGATAACTACGCTTAATAGTTAGCTGAACAAATGGACTTATTCATATCAATTCTCGTATTACTGACTTTTCCTATACTTTTTGGTGTCAAGCATTATCTGGAGTACGAAGCATTCAGCTCTAATCTTTGGGGTAATGCAGAAAAAATAGCGACAATACTTTTCTTGGTTTACTTGACTGTCATAATCATTGTCGGCAAGGAGCACGCTTATACATATTATGAAAGTGTGCCTGACCACAAGAAGTTCCCATCGTTTTTTGTCTCACCATCTTTAGGGTTTGGTATTGCAATGTTTCCTCGCGGAGCCGCTGAATTCTCTGGTAGCTATGCGCGGCTAGCTGCAGTAGGGATGACTAGAGCGTTGTCATTAATAGGCTGGGTGCTCATTGCATGGTTAGCAATGATTTTTTTAGTTTAAACATCTTCATTCAGCTAACAAGTACAATTAATGCGGACGAAAATCCATTGGCTCCCCCTCGTTCCTCGGGCATTATAGCCAATAAATTTTCGCCGTTTATTGCGGCCGTTAGGTGCCTTTTTGAGTTCGTTGGTCATTAGAGCATTATTGATACTGCCAAGCACTGTAATCTTTGGGTTTTGGTCGATAGTTTGGCTCATAATGATGTTTGTTGCTCACCCGATTAATGGCGGTACTTTTACATTATTGCCCCTAGCTGGATTGGCAGGACTTATTGCGCTTTGGATTGGAACATTCACAGCCACAAATAAATATCTCACATTACCATTAACATGTGGTCTTGTAGCTGCTTTAGCTTTTGTTTCGTTTAGCTCATCTGAGGATTTATTGATATCAGCTACACTGCTTCCTTGCATAGCATTTGGAATTACAGATCTGTATAAAAACTGCCGTAGCATGGTAAAAGAGTCACTGTCACCTAAAAACAATTAACGCGGACAAAAACTCATTGGCTGCTCCTCGTGCCTCGGGCAATATAGCCAATAAATTTTCGCCGTTTATTGCGGCCGTTAGGCATACAAGATGAGTTTGCTACCGATGGCTGATGCCAGCCGCACTCAAAAGATAAAAGAACAAGCCATAAAACTGGTTCACAAAAGAAATCTTGTTGGTGCGGCAAATAATACAAAGTGGAATGAATTAATAAGCGAGATACGAGAGTGGGAACAATGGCAGCCTTCTTATCGAACGAAATGGGTCAATGGTTACATTTCTGAGTGGGATGTTGAGTGGTATTACCATTTGCCTTTCCCGTTTGTAGGAGTGCAGTGGTTTGATATTGGAACTCATCAAGTGATAACAAATAGTATTTTTGTTGAAGACGAAATCATTGATCATTCAAAAATCATATGTGACCTACTCAAAAGAATCGGTTTATCTTTCGATACAGCAAATGATTTCATTAGGGTTTGGGGATACTTGCCTAAGTGTTATGAAGAGTTTGAGGGTTAGTACGCCTAACAAGACAAATGAAAACCGGACACTGCCTCGCGGGCTGGCGTCGTTCCTGCGCAGTATAGCCAACTCGGCTGTGCCGCTTATTTGAAACGTTATGTGTAAATGAGCATCGAGATGGTAGATCTAATAAGTGAACTAGAAAAAGCATCGGAGTATTTTGCTTCTCGTGGTTTCAATGAATGGTCTTCGGAAGCGAAAGATGCAATTACACTGCTTAAACAAGGTGACCGAAGTGTTATCGACCGTCTTTGTTTGAAGTATGCTCCAACCTGCGAGGTTGAGGATTTGTTCATTACTGAGTATGAGCAATCTAAAGAATCAGAAATTGTAGCGTTAAATGAACAACTGGCAAAAGTCATTAATACAACATATTCAGCTTTGGAGGCCGCTCAGAGTGCAAACACATAACAAGTCAATTAACTTAGCGCCTTCGGCGCCGGACAACCGTACCGGCTGCCGGTTATTGAGGCGTTATATGGCAATGGAATGAGAGAAGAGCTTGTTGAATTAAAGAAATATCTGCTTTCGAAGAAAGTAAACCATTCATACATTGGAATTGATGAACTCCCGCACTACGAAGGTTATTGCATATCTGACGCAAAATCACATATCGAAGTGTTTTATTTCGAGCGCGGATCAAAATTTGGAATACAGGAGTTTTCAGATATTGGTGATGCTGTTACTCATTTTAAGACACAAGTCCTGGCAGATCCTTCTATTCGTAGGTAAGCTGCCATATAACAACACGCCCTGAGGGGGACAACAAGCCCCAATTCTAATTATCTGCTGCATATTTTGATAGTGGCGAACCTTTTGATTTCAGCGCTCTCAGATAGGTACTTTCATCATATGGCTTTCTATTTTGCCAGCAGCGCCAGACTATTCTTATCCACTTGAATGCCAATGCACGAATAGCTGCGTTGTGAGCTTTCCCTTTGTCTCTTTGTTGCTCATAGAAAGCCTTTGCCCAATATGAATATCTGACGGACTGACCGGCCCATTCAACGAAACTCTGTCGTAGAAATTTGGGACAAAAGTAACGCCAGTGAGTCCAGGACTTTTGCCCACTGGATTCAGTTACAGGTGCAATACCCGCGTATTTTTGGAGTTGAGTGGCCGATTGGTAACGTGTCCTGTCGTCACCAAATGCCACCAATAATCTTGGCGCATAGCAGGGGCCAGCTCCGGGTAGACTATCAAATATTGTCCGGTCATCGTGCTGACGATACAGTGTCTTAATTTTTGCATCCAATGTTTCGGTTGCCTTTAGCAGTTGTTTGAGTTGAGGGGTTAGCAACTCAATCATTAATGCATTGGGTTCGATTATGGCGTGATCAGAGGTTAGCGCTCTGGCACTTTTCAGTTGTTCCACTCGCTTTTCATTAATGGCCGGGTAACGGGAATGGTGCCCTCTTTGAAAAATTCTATCAATGTCTTTTTTCTGGCTTCTTGGGCTTGCTTTAACGTGGGCCACCTCATCAGGAAGTCACAGAATATCAGGGTGTCCTTCTCATGAAATAATTCAAGTGGTTGAGGATAGTATTGCTTTAAAATCCCTATAATCCTGTTACTCAAATTCACCCTGTCCTGAACCAGCTTACGACGGAAATGCACCAATTGCGTTAACTGTCTTACAACAGGCGATTGTACTTTTAGAGGCGTCAACTTATGGCGATGAACCTGCAATATCTCTGCCTGAAGGCGGGCATCTACGATATCGCTTTTACTGCCACTGGTGGCAAACGCTCCTCTATATTTAGCCACCATCGCAGGGTTTAACGGATAAATCACCAGGTGTTCATAGGCTATCGCTATCTTACGCCCGCCAAAGCGAGCCAGAAGCCCCGTGGCCCATTCATCAATTGCCTCTGTACGATGTTCAATCACTGAGGACTCATATTGGCCGGATCCGGGCTCGAACAAACAGGTATCATGTTTCTTATCTGCCCAATCAATCCCAACCAGGGCTGCAAATTCTATCTCTGAATCTTTCATATCACACCTCCAGGGTGTAAAGTGAATAACAGGAATGTGATACTTGATCTGCGCAGGCTTTACAGAATTCGCGGCAACGAAATCCCCTGAGTATGCGTCTTTGATCAAGTGGCTTCTGCTGCTTCGAAACTATTGTTATAGACATCGGATATTGCCAAATTCAATATTCGTAAGCAGCAGAAGCATGTTCCTTTTTACTCATCGAAATGGGAAGGGAAAATGGAACAGTCCGACTGTAAATGCAATTAATGCGGACAAAAATCCATTGGCTGTCCTTCGTCCCTCAGGCATTATAGCCGATAAATTTTTGCCGTTTATTGCGGGCGTTATACCGCCACTTCAAAAGGAAATTAATTTGAAACGAACCTTCAATGTTGAACTTGATTTAAAATCGTTGATCAAGATATCTGCTACTATCGGGTTTCTTGGAGGATTTATTTCGGGGTTAATACTTTTCGTTATATCTGTATTCGGCAACCCCGACATAACAGCGCTTTTTTCAATTTTAGCGGCTCCTGCTTTTAGCACAATCAACTCCATTTTGATTGCAATACTTGGCTATCCACTTTACAAAAAATGGTGTTTCAAATTAAAAGGCCAGCAACTTTCAGGCTATTTCGTTGAGAACAGTAATAAAGGCGTATAACAACACGCCCTGAGGGGGACAACAAAGGCAATTAATGCGGACAAAAATCCATTGGCACACCTTCGTTCCTCAGGCATTATAGCCAATAAATTTTAGCTGTTTATTGCGGCCGTTAGCTCTCTACTAAAATTTTAATAAGGAAATACAATTGAAAAAATTACTATTATCAATAGGGGTCTTATTTGCATCGAATGTTTTTTCAGCATCTTGGACGGGCCCAGTCAAGATACAAGACGTTTTTGTATGGGACTCAACGTACATAAATATTACTACCAACCATTTGTTAATCCCCAGAACTGCTCTGACTCACAAGGATATATGTTAGTTTCAGATACTGAAAGTGAGTGGTATAGCCGAATGTACAGTCAAGTACTTGCCGCTTATATGGCTGGCAAAGAGATTTCATTTTTAGTAGATGGTTGTGCGAATAAGCCTAAAGTCAAAGCTGTCAGTTTTTCACAACCTAAAACTTCGAGCTAAAAGCAATAAAAACGGACGAAAACTCGTTGGCCTTTGGTCGTTGAACTCCCCAATATGGCCAACGGGGTTTTGACGTTTATTGCGGGCATTATATTTCAGGAGGTATATGACAAATGAGTGAACAGAAAGAGGTTTATTCTTTCGCTTGGTATTCGCCTGAAGAATGGCAAAAGCTCAAAGATATCGTTAGCGATCCAGATTCACTTGACGAGTCTTACGAAGACTGGAGAAAAGCGGCTTCAAATTCGATTGCACAAATGCGGGAGCAGGGAATGGAGGTTGTTAAAATATCCGTCAAAATTACAGAACTTATCGAGTGGTGCAGTTCTCGGGGTAAAGAACCAGATAGTGAGCAACGAGCAGAATTTGCAGCTTATAAAATTCAGAAAAAATACGAATGAAAATGGGATACTGCCAGGTTGGCTGGCTTCGTTCCTCCGCAGTACAGGCAACTTGGCTGTGACGCTTATTTGAAAAGTTACAGCTAAAGAAAGTTATGGACTACTTATCACTATTCAGAATGCCAACCCCGATGAAAATTACGGGTCGGTCGTCAAGTATCACGAACTCATTTATTAATTCAATTATCCCAATAATTGTTCCAACAAATGAGCAAGTGAAGAAAGCCTTGGAAATTCTTGGCATGGATCACGATAGTTTCCAATGCGCCTATTGTGGTGCCACTGCTTCAGAGTGGGATCACTTGCGCCCTTTGGTTCTTAACAAAAAGCCAACGGGCTATATTTCAGAAATCTATAATTTGGTTCCAGCTTGTGGAAAATGCAATCAATCAAAGGGCAATAAGCATTGGCTTACGTGGATTACGAGTTCAGCAAAGTTATCGCCAAAATCTAGAGGGGTGCCAGACCTTAACCAACGCATTGATAAATTACATAAATACGAGGCTTGGTTAGAGCCAACTAAAGTTGATTTTGAGGCGGTGGTCGGTAAAGAAAAGTGGGCGCAGCATTGGGCAAACTGGGAGTCGGTGCAAAATACAATGCGTCAGGCTCAAACGCTCGCAACTGAAATTAACCAAACAATAGCAAAAGAATATGCAAAGCTATAACAAGGTAATCGTCTACTCGCCTGTCGTACCGGACACTCGTATCTCGCGCCGATTGTTGCGCCGTTATGCCTATAGGAGATAGGTTGAACAAAAAGAAATTTGTGACAAGTACCGTATTTGTATCGTTTTTTGCTGTCCTCTTGAATATAGGTATTGCAACTCACTTTTCAGACGACATCGCCAAACTAATTGGCTATATGCTTACAATTGCGGTGCTACCGTTTATTGTTGCGGTAATACCGACAATCATATTTCTATTGATGATGGAGGCAAAAGTGACAAAAAGACAAGTCGTCTGGTTGTATACGTGGCCTTGTATCCCCGTTGGAGCAATTCTTGTCTTCTTCATAATTATGCTTAATCATGGGGGAGCTTTGTAAATGCTGCTTACGAATAACAACAAATCAAAACTTGACACGTTCTCGCTGGCTGACGTCGTTCCTCCGCAGCACAGGCAACTTGGCTGTGACGCTTATTTGTGTCGTTAGATGCATTTATCGGTTAGCCTGGCGATGGCGCTACTCAAAAAGATAACTCTAAGTAGCAGTTAGACACAGGTTCGTGCCGATTGCTAATGCTATCGCGCAGCAGCTATTTACAGTCAACATAACTGCGTGCTGATGTGCTTTAATTGCAGGTTTATTGCCGGTATTGGTGGAATATAAAGTGGTTATCAGCCCGTTGCATATGGCAAGCATGGCACGACGTCAAAGCATCCTGTTTTACCCGCATCTCGGCGGCGCCCTGTGCAAATGACGCATAGCCCCAACCGCCGGTCTTGCTAAATCGCTCGGGATCGTATTGCATCACATCGATACGGATCCGCTCGTCTTCAGAAGTGATATGGTCTTTGCTTGCGAGCGTGAAAAAATCCACTACAAACGTGGCGCCTTTCGAGTATTGGTTGTCGATTAAGCCTCGCGCAGCCAATGGGTTGGCATAAATATGATGCAATCCGGCTGATGCTGAAAATACCGGGTGTCCGGGTTCAATGATCCCTGATTTTGTGTGCAGCCAGCTGCGATAGTCGTGTGGGTAATCTGCTTCTTGGGCAAGTAAAAAATACGCAAAGCAAAAGCATATTAGAACTGTGAATTTACGCATAGTTAACTCCGAAAGGTATAAAGGAAAACTTTGTCCAACCATAAGTTGGTTATTGGCAATGCTATGCGATTGATTAGATCTCTGTGCGATGGTTTCGGAACTGAATATTGTTTTTTTTGAAAGTCGCTACTACGCAATTTGTTGTAGGTAACATGCCATTTTGCGAACTAGATTCAGTGGGATAGCGACAAACTACCTCAATTAGCCATAAAGATAGCGCTGTCTGCTGGGTTCGAAAATTAGGGGTGCAAAAAATTTGCGCCCTTAGCAATTAGAAGTGTTTCTTCAGGGTTATGCCGTAGGTAGCGGGTTCGGCTAAGTAACCCAGGTATTTGCCTTCTTGCAGTGGTGCGTTGGTCAAGCCCATTGATATGTCCTCGTCAAATATATTGCGACCCCAGAAAATGAGATCCAACTCATGCTCTTCGAAGCCAATGAATAGACGTGCGTTAATTCCTTGCTTGGCATCTTGTTTGGACAAGGGTTCCAAGCCCTGGTCTAAGTAAAGGCCATCATAAAAGATTGTATCGACTTGAACATAGGAATAGGTATTATCAAATAAGTCCAGGTCGTACTTAACTTTCAGTGTGGCATTGTAGTTTTCGGTACCCCTGTCCTCGCCTGAGCGATCGCAGAAGGGGTCGGTAGGGTTGCGGCGGCCGGGGTCATCAATACCAAAATGCCAGGGTGTTGCCACCCAGCAGGTGCCATTTTCAAAAGAGCCATAATTGGAATCGATCCAAGTAAAGCGCAAATCAATTTGCAGCTCATCAGTCGGTAACCAAATAGCTTCAAGTTCTGCGCCCCATAGATCGAGGCTACCCGCATTTTGCAAGTTAAAGCCAGTGCCGGTATAGCTAAGCGCTTGGAAATCGGTTACTTCGGTCGAATGGATGGCGGCGTTTATACGTAGGTCATGCTTATCCAAATCCTTCTTCATACCTAACTCAAAGGCTCTGGATTTTTCAGCGTCAAAGACCGGATCAAAGCCAGCAGCTATCCTGTCAGTATTGGTACCGCCAGATTTAAAACCCGTGCCATAAGAGGCGTAATACAAGGTGTCACTGTCGGGTTGGCAGCTCAGTTTTATGGTACCGGTCACCTGGTCATCATCCAAGGAGGCAATGATTGGCAGCCTAGGTTGGGTTTGTGCAGCCAACAAAGGGGAAAGCCCAGCCTGGTTGCGAGAAAGGGGTAAATACCGCCAGTTGCGCCAATCCCTCTGGCGTTGTTAAATCAATCACGCCGGTGGCCAGCCCTGTTAGTACACCTGTGGCCGCGACGGGATCCGCCCAATTAGCCGGGTTGGGATCGAGGCCGTTAATGCCGGGGCCTACTTCTGTAAATACCGTGTTTAGCTCTTTGTTTTCACTGGTAAACCTCAAGCCCGCTGTTAATGTCAGTTCATCGTTTAATTTGTAGTCAAACTGGCCAAACACCGCATAGTTTTCGTGGTCTTGGATTGCGACATGGTCAAAGCCGGTGCCAGCAGGGGCGGGTGTTGCTAATGGCTGGATCAGACCGCCCGTGAGGGCGCTGACCCCATTGATAGCATCGATCAATGGCTGCAAACCGGCGCTTGCAATAATAAACTCGTTAGATAGGCTCCTGGTATACACGCTATAATCCAGGTCGATATCTTGGGTAAAATAAAACAAACCAACGATGTAGTTTAAATCTTCACTGTTGTAATTGAGCCGCAGCTCCTGGGAAACGAACTTTGTTTTGCGTCTTTGAGGGAAACCCAAAAAATCAACGTCGGTGAAGTCGGCATCGATATGATCGAATGAATCAAATTTCCGGTAAGCAGATAATGATACAAGGGAATAATTATCAGACAGCTCCCAATTTAACTCGGCTGACAGGCCACGGTCTTTCATTTTGGAAATGGGCAATATGTTGACCGCGACTTCCCTATCAAAAAACGCGTCACCGCCAGGGAATACGGTGCCACCAAATAAGGGCAGTACCGTATCTGTGCCTGGTTGCCCAGCAGCTCCAATCTTGTTGTTGGATAAATAGGTAGGTGCGCCACAACAGATTTCATCTACTTCGCTGTAATCAGCTATTACCCTGAGGCTAACCTCCTCTGAAGGGGTGTACAGCGCTTGCAACCGGGTGCCCCAGCGGTCACGGTCATTGATGGCATCCTCACCTAAATTAACGTCAGATATAAACCATCGCGTTGGCTACCAAAAGCGGTAATCCTGAATGCCAACTCATCGGGAATGGCACTAAAAGAGCTTGCTCCCGAATAGTTAACTAGGCCGTAATTGCCTAAGGTCAGTTCGGCAAAACCATCTTCGCCGTCGTGGCTAGGCTGTATTGTGCGCACTAGTATCGCGCCGGAAGGGGTATTTTTGCCGAACAGGGTACCTTGTGGGCCGCGCAACACCTCAACAGCTTGCACGTCCACAAAGTTATTCATCATGGAGTTTTGCCGCGCGCGGTAGACACCATCTATATATAGGCCGACAGAAGACTCCAGTCCATAATTTTGCGATGAGGTACTAACGCCGCGGATCCTGAAGCTGGTTTCAGTCACGCTTTGTCCTTGGCCTATACTTAATCCAGGTACTTCGGTTCTAAGGTCAAAGAAATCTTTCACCACGCCTTCGGCCATTTCTGTTGCGCCAATTGCGGTAACGGAGACGGGGACTTCTTGCAGGTTTTGCTCGCGCTTTTGCGCGGTTACGGTGATAGTTTCAAGTTTTGACTCTTCATCCGTTTTACCGACTTTGGCTTCACTTGCTAATACTAAGTTTGAAAAGGGAAGGGTAAATAGGCTAAGTGCCTACCACTGTTGAAACAGGCACGGGGAGCTTATTGTGTTTTGTCATGTTAAATGTGGCTTTTTGTGGTGATTTTTATTAGACATCCTTTGTCAGGCCAAAATGTTGTTTGAGGGGACGGTTGAATGTATACCGATTCCATTAACTATGAAGTTAGTATAGGTTCAAATATAGCTAAACCGATAGTTGTGATTAGAATAATTGTGTGTGGGATATTGCTTACCTCAATTAAAATACAGTACGAGTGTTTAAGGGAGCTCACGAATAAGTCTTTTGTTAATTGAGTCGTTTTAGTATTGACGCTATGCAATGCTTTAATTCTCCGTACGCTCATTCAATAAAAGCAGTGCCGAATGCCAATATTGATGCTTGATTTCTGGGGTTGGATAGTGAATTTAGAAATTCTAACCAGGCTGAATAACACTATCGCCACCAATCCGATATGTAACTTTGGGCAGTAAAGTAGAACTTTTTTCTGCAAGATGTGTTTTCCCGCATCACACAAACGGCAAATAAGCCGCCGCACCCCAAACAACCAGCATGCAACTCAATGAAAAGTAAGAAAGGGCAAACAGGCTGTAGTGGATCTTTCTGAGCAGGTTCCATTGGCTGCTGCGCCAAGTAAAGTATGTGCTAATTAGCATAATGGCACCGTAAATAGCGATGACAGTGCTTGCCATTGCTGCGTATTCAACTACCGGTATCGGCCAGTCGGCAAAGGCTTCAGCAAAGGCGACATTGTCTGGATTGGGTATATTGGCGCCAACGATGGCCAGTAATAGAATTGGGAAACTGCCGCAAAGTGCCAGGCTTGTAAGCCAAATACCGGTACTGCTGGTTTCTTTGCTGTGGCCAAAGCGGCGCCAAAGCCCAAGCCAACTGCTAACGGCAAACACTACAGTGAGTCCCAAACTGACCGCTAAAACCATAGGGTTTGTAGGAAATCGCATTGGCTCCATATCTACTGAG
>CBDIHK010000014.1:0-69121 GCA_965279005.1 Alteromonadaceae bacterium
ATGATGGCTGTCCTTTAGTTGCGCGACTCATTGTTTGCGGTGACAGTGACACCTGTAAGCCAAAGGTTGGTGGCCTTCGTGCCGTTGTCTGTGCCATAGTGGTAGGTTTGACAATTTCGTCGCCAGCCAGCAAACAGCCCGAATTGCTGCTGTGGTGCCTCCTGTTAGGCAGCTTTTTTCTGTCAGTAATAGCCAAATTGGTGTCGCAGGCACGAACCAGGTTACCTGCACTATTTTTGTACCAAGCATATCTCTGCCCATAGGTGTATCGCGTTTTGGCTCGTATCCCCCGTCCATCGGCCGGCAAGGTAACGGTTGCCACATTGCCTGATGCGTGGTGGTAGATATAGTCAGTTTGATAGCCCCGTTGTCTTTGATCCATAAAGGTTTGTTGCAAGATTTAGGGTTACTACAAGTAACGGGATAGTAAGCCTCAGAATATGGCCCGCCGCCACCTTCAGCCAATTGCCAAACCTTAACTAAATTGCCCCTAGCATCGTACTCATATTCGGTCGCACCCTTAGCACGCTTGTGGTCTACGCGTTTGAACCCGGTTAACAATAGGCGCAATGGTGGTGGCACTGTAGTTTTTTCCTGAATTGTGCCAAGTGACATCTTTATCCCACAGGTGGGCTTCAATGGGTATATGGAAATAGGAAATTAAACGCGTAGCGGCTTACGGCTTTATGCCCTGAGCTAGTATGCTCCCGGGTATTTTGATCTTGCGTATACTGCTTACCCGCTGCGCCGACTTGATAGCTGGTACGGACACCTTTGTTGACAGCACTACTTAGTGTCGCCGGCCCGATGTTTTTGCGATAATAGACAAACTGTTGGTATATCGGCTTGAGTCGAATACGTTGCTGTAGTTATAGGATATCGACGGTGTTGTCTCTTGGGCAAACTTGACTTTTTTAAGCGGGTGATAAAAGCGGTACCCGAAGACCCTCCTGTGCTCCCAATTCAATATCCACCGGCGTATGGTGGTATTCGGTGACCCTACCCATGGCGTCGGTGACACTAAACACTGTATCTGCGACAAACGCGGCTTTGGCATGCCGGCTGGCCAGGAGTAGCTAGCGGTTGGCCAGGATTGTGCCAAACTACAAGCAACCGTTGGCGAGCAGTATTCATGGCCTAAATTAATGGCAACAATGGAATCTGGTGTCCGCGACGACCAATCCAGTCCATTTTTTCCATATCAGTACTTGGCCAGGTGATGCCAGTGTTGTCATTTTCTATATTGCGTACCTTTATGTCATAGACATATTTCAACATTAACCCGGTGTTGGTGGTGACGCTTTCGATAGGTGAAGAAATACCTTCGTGCCTGCGGTTAACGTTTATAGTAAAGCCATTGGGATAGGTAATTTTGCTATAACCCGCGGTTGTGCCTTCGTAAGTATTGTCCTTCAACAGATGAGCGCTGGCAGGAACCTCCACCACCGTGCCATTGGGCTTGGTGACGATGTATTTGCCATTGCTATAAGTGAGGGATGAGCCAGGTTCTGAAATAGGCGAGTAGGAGCCTGCGCCGTGAATTTCAAAATCCAGGCTGCCTTCATGGTCAAAATAACTAGCGACATAAATGTCGTCAGACCATGGATTGGACATATTGGGATCCCCCACTGCACGCCAATGCTTTTTCATCAGGCCACCACGGAATTTATCAACCGGGCCCCAAGTAGATTGGTAGTTAACAAAATCGCTGGAATGGGTACCGATGGTGTGGGATAAGCTTAGCCCGCCGCTGCCAATTGCCACGTCCTCCAGGGTCAGCGAAACCTCCCCCGACGCCACATTGACAAAATTCCGGTCTGTGGTCTGTATTGATGGCGGGGCGATTGCCTGTTCCGGTGCCACCACTTCCTGCGCATTACTGCTTACCGAATGCAGCAGGACAGCTGCAGTACAAATCAACTTGTACTGTTTTAGTGTATTGTCTAATCGAAATTGGCTTGTCTGTTTGTTCATTTCCATAATCTCCAACCTACCCCTTCCTATTGGTTTTCCAGCCTTACGGCTTTCCTGTTCCCAGCCTCGTCATAGTCATATTCGCGGTTGCCATTGACCGGCTCAACTACCTTCACCAACCTGCCCAGTGCGTCATATTTATAGGTAACGACAACCGCGACACTTTTGTTTCTGGTAAATGTTTCAGTGTCGATTGCGCTGTTTATATAGCCACTTTTCACTGCGATGGCCTTTATTGTTTTGTCGTAGGTAATAGCAAATGCCCCTGTGTACCGGGTGGAGGAAGCAGTGGGTGTTGAACCGTCGGTGGTGTAGTAAATAGTTGCACCGCTGGTTGAGGTGGTAATAGTTATAGATTGTGACGTGTCGAAAGTACGGCCACTGGGGGAAATGTTGGGCCGCGCAAACCGTTAGGTTGGTATTTTTTATTGTTACGCTTACCGTGCCCTTGTCCTGGCCGCCATAACCATCGGATATGGTATAGTCGAAACTATCCGATGCATCGGCGGTAATGCTGGTGGTAGACGTATAGGTGCAGGAGGAACCGGAACAACTGACACTGCCCTTGCTGCCTTGGCCATATCCAACAATGCTAATGCTGTGCCCGTCTGGATCATAATCCCCTGAGAGCACATTGACACTGGCAGACTGGCCTTCATCCACCTGTAAAGACTCGTCGTCTGCTATGGGCGCTAAGTTGACCAAAGTGGTGGATACCGTTTTTGAACCACCGCACCCCATGGAAGGGTTACACCCCCTGACCCTATAGGTATAGCTACCGACATTGCCATTTGGATAGACGGGGTGCGAATAGGACGAACCAGAACCTGCAGTAATAGAGGCAATTTGTGTTTCAGTATGGCCCGGTTTTGTTTCATAAAGCCGGTAGGTCCCCGCGGGAACCATCCCCTCCGCATTAGTCCAAGAAACTGTGGCACTGCCGCCAAAGTTCACACTGGTCTTATTTATTGAAACGTTGTTAGGCGAACCAGGCGTGGTGTATATGTAAATGCGGCGATAGGGGCTTAAACCGCTACATCCTGCTGCATTGCAGGCTTTGTATTTTATATAGCGGTAACCATGGTTGCTACCGGCTGGAATAGAATGAGAATAACCAGACCCGCCACTTTCGTAACGCACATTGGTCGAGGATGTACCGACATACACTTCATACCTAGTAGCCCCCGACACAGAGCTAATATTGACAGTGTAAACGGAGTTAATAGGATGGTAGCTGCCGCCACTGACGCCGGGATAGTTTGTTGGTGTCGCTGGTATGCTAGGCGTAGGCTGAACCGTTACTGTACTAGAGGTTTTCCAGTTGCCACAATCTTCCCCGATACAGGCCTGTACACGGTATTGGTAGCTGCGGGTTTGTTGATCATAAAATGTGACAACGGTTTGGCTACCTGGGTAGCTCCTTTTATTTTTCCAGGCACCGCCGTTGACGCTCACTTCCCGGTTATAGGATGTGGCACCGCTGACGGCTCCCCAAGACACGGTTATGTCATTGCCATTCCAAATTGTCGCACTCACCCAGGAAGGGACACCCACTGAGGTGGCGGCAGACTCCATGCCTGGAGCAGGTTTAGCAGATGGACGTAAGCCTGCAGACTGTGCAAGCGGCTTGCTACCATCTGGTATGGATGCACCGTCTGCATCACCACAACCCGTCAAGCACGCTTGGGATAGCGTTTTGCTCAAAGGAGAATAGGTTAGGTGCTGGCAGTCCTGTGGGTCTGACAAAACTGACACGCCGGTGTTGGCTTCAATCTGGCCATTGCCGGTAATTATGTTGCCTTCTTCGTCGATGCCACCTTGTGCATTGGCTAAGCGGATAATTTGCCGTTCTTGCTGTTGGGTATTGGACCATAGATGGATTGAATGTTGCCCTGTGTTCCAATCGATACCCTCAAGGTAGGGTGTTATTTCTTCAAAGTCTGATTTTTTAAACTTGCCTTTGTTGCCTGCAAAGGCAATATAGGATGAACCGCCGCTCATCGTAGATAGCAAGGCGATGTCTTCTTGCCCATCGCCATTAAAGTCACTAATGCGAAGTGACATAGGTGCGCTATTGCTGAGGTATAGCTGTGCATCAAATTTGAATTTTATTTTGTTGGTTTTTTGCTTGTTGTGGAACACCACAATGTCATGGGTATCGGCGGCATAAGCCAACAGATCATCGCTAGAGTCACCATTAAACCTACCCCGATAAAGGTGGGTGAAGTCGATCTGACGATTTTTGGAATAACCAGAAATTTTTAGTTTTTCTTCCCCCTCATAGAAGCCTGTTTCATGTGCAAAATCCCAATACCATCCGCTTAACTCTTTATCCAGTACCAGGATTTCATCTTGCTGATCGTTATCAAAGTCGCCAGAGACTAAATATTGCAGCCCTTGTGTGTAGTGGATCCAGTGTTCGGTAGTAATATTCGCGGTGCCCACATCTGAAAAAAGGTAAGACGGTTGGTTGGGCGACTTAGAAATAATGGTAGAGTCTAGCTTGCCATCGCCGTCGAAGTCACCGTGTAAAATATGGTAATCCTCTTCGCTCCATTGGATAGCACCGGCATCGTTGGCAAGGACAGAAAAACAGGCGAGCACAGCCAATATAAGGCTACAAATTAACCTCTGCATAAAATCCCTTTCATTTATATGGACAAAAATACACCCGGCATAATAGGTCATTATTTTAACCTGTCAAGAAATTTTATTATCTTGGAATGGCCGCTTAGTTTGCGGTTGCGATTTTTAACCAGATAAAACAATGACCTATATCAGCCTAGATACTGCATGGTTTTGGCATCTTTCGTGCGAGCATCTGTCGCGCGAACAAAAAAACCGCAGTCTAAGCTGCGGCTTTTGCTTCAAAACAGAAGAAAGCTATTGCGGAGTGCGGATCACCAATAGGCGCAGTTCAGTCATATCTTCCATGGCGAACTTGATGCCTTCGCGGCCTAGGCCCGATTCTTTGACTCCACCATAAGGCATATTGTCAACCCGCCAGCTCGGCACGTCGCCTATGACCACGCCGCCGACATCTAGCTCGTCCCAGGCTTTATGGGCTTTATAGATATCACGGGTGAAGATACCTGCTTGCAAGCCAAACTGGCTGTTATTCACTTCTTTCAGCGCTTGGTCAAAATCGGAAAACGAACTGATAATGGATACCGGACCAAACGCTTCTTCGGCATTAACATTGGCATCAGAAGGCACGTTTTCCAGTACCGTGGCTTGCAGCATGGCTCCATCGCGCTGGCCACCACACAAGACGTTGGCACCAGCAGCTTTCGCTTCCTGCACCCAGGTATCCAAACGGGTTGCTTCAGACACTGAAATCATGGGACCGATAAAGGTATCTTCATTGAGGGGATCGCCGTGTACCAAATTAGCTACTTTGTCCACGTAGCGGGATTTAAACTCGTCATACAGGGATTCATGCACTATCACCCGTTGTACGCTGATACAGCTTTGCCCTGACTGGTAATAGGCGCCAAAGATTATTCGTTCGATAGCATCGTCTAAGTCGGCATCTTCATCCACTACGCAAGCAGCGTTGCCACCGAGTTCCAGCACCACCGGCTTTTTACCTGATTTGGCTTTTAAGTCCCAACCCACGCCAGGCGAACCGGTGAAGCTGAGCAGCTTAAACCTGTCGTCAGTTGTGAACAAATCCGCACCATCCCGGCTGCAGGGCAGAATCGAAAACGCACCTTCCGGCAAGTTGGTTTCCGCCAGGATCTCACCAATAATGAGAGCCCCGATGGGGGTACGGCTCGCCGGTTTAAGTACAAAAGGACAACCTACCGCCAGTGCGGGTGCCACTTTATGGGCAGCCAAGTTCAGTGGGAAGTTGAACGGCGAAATAAACGAACAGGGACCAATCGGTACACGCTTATACATGCCCTGGTAGCCTTTAGCACGGGGCGTGACTTCCAGGTTCATTACCTCACCTTCCATGCGCACTGCCTCCTCTGCAGCGATACGGAAGGTATCAATTAACCGGGTGACTTCACCACGGGCGTCTTTTATGGGTTTGCCTGCTTCGATGCACAAGGCGTAGGCCATTTCCTCAAAACGCTCCTGGAAGCGCTTAACACAGTGGTTGAGTATGTCTTGGCGCTCGTAGGCAGGCATTTTGCGCAAGGCTTCTTGCGAGGCATCAGCGGCGGCAATTGCCTGGTCAATGACATCGGCACCTGCTAATGCCACTGTGGTGGCGGGCTCTCCCGTGTACTTGTTAGTCACCACCAAATCTTCATTGGCATAGACTGCCTTGTTGGCAAGAAAATAGGGGTAACTTGCCGCAAGTTGTTGTTGTGACATAGGCTGTCTCCTTAGATTTCTTGGCTGCGGGCGCGGATGGTTTGGTTCAAGGTTTCATCATTCAGGCTATAGTCCACCGGTACGTCAATCAAATGCACGGCGGGCTCTTCTAAACACTGCTTGACTGTTGGCAATAGCTCCTCCGCTGACTCTATACGCCAGCCTTTACCGCCATAGCTTTCAACGTATTTAACAAAGTCAGGGTTGCCATAATCCAAGCCGAAATTGGCAAACTCCATATTGGCCTGTTTCCACTTGATCATGCCATAGGCATCGTCGCGCAAAATCAGTACCACAATATGCAGGTTCAAGCGCACTGCCGTTTCCAGCTCCTGGCTATTCATCATAAAGCCACCATCACCACACACGGTGATCACTGGGCGATCCGGATACACCATCTTTGCCGCCATTGCTGATGGCAAACCAGCGCCCATCGTGGCCAAGGCATTGTCTAGCAACAAGGTATTGGGGAATGCCGCCGGATAGTTGCGGGCAAACCAAATTTTGTAGACGCCATTATCCAGGGTAACAATACCCTCACGCGGCATGGCTTCGCGGATATCTTTGACAAAACGCTCAGGCAAAATCGGGAAGCGGTCATCGTTTTCGCTTTCTGACCTGTGTTTCAGATAAGCATCGTGAACCTGGCGGAAGAAACTACAATCCCAACTATCTTGTTTAGTGATCTGTTCCTTGATTTGCCAAATGGTATTGGCGATATCACCCACCACTTCTAACTGCGGGAAATATACGGGGTCGACGGCCGCAGAGGCGAAGTTAATATGGATAACTTGGCTGCCACCTTCTTTCATAAAGAAAGGCGGTTTTTCCACCACGTCATGGCCCACATTGATAATAAGATCGGCTGCACTTATTGCCCGGTGCACGAAGTCACCATCGGATAACGCGGTGTTGCCTAAAAACAACTCGCCTTCTTCGTCCAATACCCCTTTACCCATTTGGGTAGTGATGTAAGGGATACCGGTTTTTTCCACAAACTCGGTGAGCATTTTGCTGGTGAGCTTGCGGTTGGCACCAGCGCCTAT
Source organism: Alteromonadaceae bacterium (assembly GCA_965279005.1). GTDB lineage: Bacteria > Pseudomonadota > Gammaproteobacteria > Enterobacterales > Alteromonadaceae > Planctobacterium. Next base: position 7,347 of record CBDIHK010000014.1, read on the forward strand.
GAGCAATACAGGTGATTTCGCCTGTTCAATCATGGCAACGGCCTGGTTGATCGCTTTGTACTCGGCAATCGGACGGCGCACCGTACTGGCGGGAATAAGCGGGGTATCGGTTTCTTCTGCAGCAATATCTTCTGGCAGCTCAATATGCACTGCACCTGGGCGTTCTTCATGGGCAATGCGGAAGGCTTCCCGCACCACTGAAGGAATACGGTCTCCGCTGACTACCTGGGTGGTATATTTTGTGATGGGGCCCATCATATCTACCACATCAATCACCTGGAAGCGGCCTTGTTTGCTGGTTTTTATTGGTTTTTGCCCGGTTATCATCAAAATGGGCATGGCGCCCAATTGTGCATAAGCCGCAGGTGTTACCAGGTTAGTGGCACCTGGCCCTAAAGTGGATAAACACACCCCAACCTTGCCGGTTAAACGGCCATAAGTGGCGGCCATAAATCCCGCACCTTGTTCGTGCCGGGTAAGTACCAGTTTAATACTGGAATGACGCAGTGACTCCAACAGATCCAGGTTCTCTTCACCTGGGATCCCAAATACATATTCCACCCCTTCGGCTTCGAGGGCTTTTACAAACAAATCAGACGCTTTCATACCTTCTCCATTCGTGGCACCAGCAATGGTGCCTTTGAGTATAGACAGTTCTAGGCCAATGACCCGGTGAACTGGCTGAATAACTCAAATATTGCGCAAACAAAGGTGATTAAAAAGCGGAAAAAATATATCGCAACTATCGAAAAATTAGATAATGCAATAAAGCAATAGCCTGCGGGGGCAATGCTGTTTGCAGGGAATAACCAGAAGCTTAATGGGCAATCAGGCCAATATTGCAAAGCCTAAAACTTGATAGCAATCAATACCCTGTTAGCTGTTTGCGATTAGGGTTGTCACTACGGCATTGACAGTCTAACTACAATTGGGAGCAAGGTGCTAAAGTCCGTTTTACTCAAATTGCACTGTATTTTTTGTTGCGCACTCGTGTGTTTGCTTTTTCCTTCGACACTATTTGCCACAGATGATCCGAGCAGGGCTACTGCAACAAAGTATTGTGCAAAACTTGAGGTCTACTCTAAAAAAGGCTGCCCACATTGTGCAAAAGCCTATCAATACCTGGACGCCTACCAACTCAGCCAACCAGATTTTGTAGTGATCAAGCGGGATATAGCTGATACAGACCACCTACAAGCCTTTATCCAACTCAACCAAGCCATGCTAATCGACAAACCAGGGGTGCCTACTTTTAATTTATGCGGGCAGGTCTGGGTTGGATATAGCAAGGAGGTGCTTGAAACCAAGCTACTGGCGAATGAATCCCAACAGGAAACAACTGATATATCGGAGGATTCGGCAACCCAAAACACGGTAAGCCTGCCGCTAATAGGTGACCTCTCCTTGCAGCAAATTGGTTTACCCGCCTTTACTGTGGTGATTGGCTTGATTGATGGCTTTAACCCCTGTGCCATGTGGGTTTTGATGTTTTTGCTGTCTCTACTGGTGAACGTGAAAAGCAGGAAACGGATAGTTTTGATAGCGGGTGTGTTTGTTTTGGTGAGCGGCCTAGTCTATTTCGCCTTTATGGCGGCCTGGTTGAATATGTACCTCGTTATCGGCCTATCCCGCACCATGCAAGTGGTCATTGCCTTATTGGCACTGATTATCGGGACGGTGCATATAAAAGACTACTTTTTGGCAGGGCAAGGCATCAGTTTTAGCCTGCCCGAATCACAGAAACCCGGGCTCTATGCCAGGGTCAGGGGCATTGTCCAGGCAGAGAATATAATAGTCGCGCTCATTGCAGTGACCGTGCTGGCAGTAATGGTTAACTTTCTGGAACTGCTGTGCACGGCAGGCCTGCCCGCCCTGTATACCCAGATCCTGGTATTGCAGGGGCTTGCAACCTACCAATACTACGCTTACTTGGCTCTGTATAACCTAGCCTATATTTTTGACGATGCCTTGATGGTGGCTATAGTGGTATATAGCCTGTCACGCTACAAACTCACCCAGGTACAAGGTAGGTGGCTAAAGCTACTCAGCGGTAGCGTGATCTTCATACTCGGCATCATGCTGCTGGTGGCACCGGACAGTTTGTTTTGACACAGACCTGTTCGCAAACCCAGTGGCCTTAAGAGTATTTCCACCTGCGCCATTTACAGGCACTGCTTATCTATGCAAGGCTTTGATGAAAGCCTAAACCATGTTTCGAGTCAGTAGCGTTAATACAAACAATGTTTATTTCCCCTTTTGAGCTTTTCTATCTCATTAGTGTCACCTCGGCAGTGGCTATTGCCCTGTTCCTATCACTGGTTCTCTACAGCTATATCGATCCCAAACGAGGCTATTTTCGCTGGATCTTGCCGGTGCTCGCCTTGAGCATTGCCACTAACGCCACCCTGGGGCTGTTGCGCAATGCTGATATAGTCGAACGGAGTATTAGCGAGCCTTTTCAGCTGCTGATTGGGCCTGTACTGTATTTCTATTTGCAGTTTTTAAATAAAAGGGAAGTCTCAACAAAGCGCAAACTTTGGCACCTGTTGCCTTTTTTTGTTGCGGCAATAATCTTTGTTGGCTTTATGATTCACGCCGCCTACCCAGAACCACTAACTGAAACCGACCATTTTGTGCTCTGGCTGCTATCCCTGGTGGCCTATGTCCAATTGTGGGGCTATTACTTTTTGTGCCGGAGGTCATTGCAACGCTACCAAAACCAGCTATTGCAATCCTGTTCAGGTATCGAAAAATTGGGTGAATCCTGGGTTGGCAATGCTTTGTTGGCGCTTTTACTCGGCTATACCGGGCTTAGTGTGGTCTACTTGCTCAACCATGGCCCCCTTTCAATCTCCACCAACCAAAGTTTGGCGATGATTTTTGCCGTGCTTAGTTTCTACATTAGTTACGCTACTTTACGTTTTTCCTTTGCTTTTATTAACGAACCTGTAGAACTGCCACCCTCAAGATATGAAAAATCCGGACTGGACGACGCTACGGCAAAGGCTATAGCAGATAAATTGCAAAGCCTAATGCGCGACGAAAAACCCTTCCTCGACCCTGACCTTAAAATCGCCGCACTAGCCAGCCGCTTGGATGTCGCGGTGCATCATTTGTCACAAGTGATCAACACTGGCCAGGGTGGGCGGGACGGCAAAAACTTTTATGATTTTGTCAATGCCTACCGGGTGCAAGCGGTGCAGGCAATGTTCAAGGATCCGGCATTTGACGATAAATCCATTTTGGATATTGCCTTTGAGTCAGGCTTCACCGCCAAGGCAACGTTTAACCGGGTGTTTAAAAAGTACACTGGTAAAACACCGCTCGAATACAGGAAGGATGTTGCATTGAAAAAATAAGGTCTCACCTTCCCGGATAGGGCGCAAAGCTCAATGATTCCATGCAAACTCAGCAAAAGTTTAAAACAGCGGACGGTGAAAGTTTGCAAAACGTAGTTCAGTTAAAAGCCATTTCCAAAAGCTACGCCAATGGCGAGCAGATGTGCCATGCCCTCAAACACGTCGACCTGGCGATTACAGCCGGGGAATTTGTCAGCATTTTAGGTAAGTCGGGCAGTGGCAAGTCCACTTTGTTAAACCTACTGTCTGGCATTGATGTGCCCAGTTCGGGACAGATCCTCATCAATAGTGAGAATTTGCAGGACAAAACCACAGAGCAACTGGATGCCTGGCGTGGCCGAAACATAGGTTTAATATTCCAATTCTTCCAACTCATGCCAACCCTCACGGCGCTGGAAAATGTGATGTTGCCGATGGATTTCATTGCTGATTTGCCACTGCCCCAAAGGCGAGCCCGTGCAATCAAGTTACTGGGCTCAGTCCAGCTTGAAGACAAGCTAAATATGTTCCCGGCATCCCTATCTGGCGGCGAGAAACAAAGGGTTGCCATTGCCAGGTCACTGGCCAATGACGCTGGCATCATATTGGCGGACGAGCCAACAGGTAACCTGGATTCTGCCACCGCACAAATTATTTATAAGTTGTTCGACCAACTTAACCAACAGGGTAAGACCGTTATCATCGTATCCCACGATACAACAGTGTGTAATTTTACCCACCGAACCCTGAGACTGGCCGATGGAGAGGTTGTTTCTGACCAAAGCAAAGGCGGAGGGCGTGGTTGTGGCTAGTGCAATAGGGTTAAAAACCTGGCGGGATCTTTGGATCCACAAGAGTCAATCTTTCGCCGTAGTAGCCGCGATAACCGTGAGCACCATCACGCTAGGTGCAATATTGATTTCCTACTCGCTGCTGTCCCAGGCAATGCAAGACAATTACCAGCGAAGCTCCCCAACCATGATTACCTTTCAACTTGAACAAGCAATATCGGCTGAGATGCTGCCAAAGATAGGTAAGCACAAAGACATTAATCGCTTGGAGCTCAGCCGCTACATTACCGGCACCATCAGCAACCAACAAGGCACCCAATTCCCCTTGATCCTGTTTGTGGTGCGGGATTTTGGCGACATCCAACTGGATGTAATCGACCTGGTGCAAGGAAGCTGGCCGACACAACCTGGCCAGATTGTCATCGAAAAACAGGCCATGTCTGTGCTCCAGGGCAAACTTGGTGAGGAAGTGACAATAAGCACAACGGTAGGGCTAGCTGGCAGCACAAAAATTGCCGCCATCGGCCATGATGTATCGGTAGCGCAAGCCGAGTGGGAGAACATTGTCTATGGCTACATAGATACCGATACCCTGTTGTATTTGGGCGGACAAGCTGGGTTTGAGCAAATCAAAGTTGGGTTATATGGCACCGGGCTAAACGCCGGGCAAATCCGGGAACAGGGCAAACAGGTTCAACAATGGTTGATTTCGCAGGGAGTCGAGGTAAAAGCGATGCGGGTTGCATCCGGCGAACCTCCCCACAGCAATATCACCGATGGCATGTTCATGATGAAAATTGCCTTTGGCTTCATGTGCTGCTTGTTGAGCGCCATTCTTGTGGTAAACCTAATTTCAGCCGTGTTAAGCAAACAGGTGTCCCAGATTGGGGTGATGAAATCCTTAGGCGCACAACCGCAACATATCAGGCAGGTTTATTTGCGAAGCGCATTAACACTATGCACCATCGGCTTTGTTATTGGCTTGCCACTTGCCTATTGGCTTGCCCGAATCTATGCCGGCGCATTGGCCAACATGATGAATATTGATATTTTTCTGTATGGCGTAGCGCCCTGGGTGCTGGTTGTATTGGTCGTGTTTGCTTTTCTAGTGCCGCTATTATCGGTCATGTACCCAATCTCACGCGCCTCAAAGATAACCATTAAAAAAGCACTAATGGACTTTGATACTGATAGCAATATCCAGATTCCCAATTGCTTGGAACAACTCCTCTCAAAATGCACGGTGTATTCTAATGAACTGAGGTTTTCAGCGCGCAATATTTTCCGAAAAAAAAACCGCTTTGTCCTCACCAGCGCCGTAATGGCGGTGGCAGGTGCCATTTTGATGGCAAGCTTCAACGTATCAGAAGCCATGCATCATGCCGTGCAGAGGGACAATGATACTAGGTTGTGGCATACCAGGGTAAGGTTTGATCGGGAAATCGATAAAACGGCATTAGGATTGCCGGTAAATGGTAATTACCACCCTTTTCACCAATCAAAGGTAAGGCTCATTTCTGACGGCCCAACAACAGCACATGGTTCGCTTTCGCTACTACAACTCACGGCACCGGAAAAACTACTACGGCCAAAGATCCTGAGTGGCAGCTGGCTAACTGGCGATAGCAAGCAAATTGTATTTAGCCAATTGGCTGCCAAGGCCTACCCTGGATATAGCGTCGGTGACACAGTGGTTTTGCAAAGCGGGGCAAGCTTTACTTTGGTTGGGATTGCCGAGTTTTTTGGTTCTGCGGATCTCTACACTGCCATGCATAGCCCAACAGCCAATGGTGTATTTTTAACTGGATCCAGTGGCATTCAGCAACGAGAACAGACCTTGAACAATGCCGGCATCCTGATTGAAAGAAGCACCAAGTCGGAGCAAGCTGCAAAGGTGATCATCGACCATTTTGAGATTATCTTTGCCTTACTTTTATTTCTAGCAGCGGTCACGCTGCTTATCGCAGGCAAAAGTGTCATATTGACCATGTCAATTAACACCCAAGAGCGCTCGCGTGAAATTGGCGTGCTAAAAGCGATTGGTGCAAACAAGGCCAGCTTGAATGCGATAATTCTGGGTGAAAGCCTATGGTCAGGCCTTGTCGCATGGATCGTGGCTTGCCTGCTGACTATCCCCATTAGTGCGCTGGTTTCCGCTTGGTTGGGATTATTGTTGGTAGGCGTCAAATTCCCCTTGGCAATTGATAGCCTGGTACTGATCTTGGCTTTGCCCCTAATGGCCGGGGTATCTGTTGTTTCAGCTTATTTTCCTGCACGCCGCGTGGCGGCAATGACGGTAAGGGAAGCTTTGGCCAAACTTTGATACCCATCAGAATTATTGGTATGGATAACACGGCCATGGACAGGCTACATACCGTTCACTGTTGTTAAAAAAAAGCCGGCCCGAAGGCCGGCGCGGGGGTAGCCAACACCATTGGTGTTGGCATACATCCTTGTACCTGGATAGGGCGGCTACCCGTTCCCTGCTCAAGTTGAGCTGCCTTTTTTCATTAGTAAGGCCCGTTGGCTTGTGCACCTTCCTGCCACAGGCTGTGCCAGATGGCGTTGCCATGCAGGTAGTAGACGTGATCGTCATGGATGACGCTCCTGTCCTCCCAAGCACCCACATAGTACTCAGGATCATTAATCGCCTGTAACTCGTGAGTTACAGAGAGACTTCCTTGACCGCTCGCCGCATTGACATCCATCATCAATAGTTTGCTTTGAGCACTCCATATGTCATTGCCTGCTTCATCTTGTACAGACCCCCAGGTTTCCGTAGGCAATGCAAATTGATAGCTATCGCCAGTCTTCAAGACTGACAGGGCGCGATAGTCGTATTCGACTGGTGTGTATGTGCCTTCGCGCACCACACTAGAGACTTCCATTGGATTGGCAGGGTCGGACACATCAAACAAAGTGACTTTCATACCCGTAGGCTGGACAGGTGGTGGCAAGCTAGTGGTATTTGCCCCTGTTTCTGGGATGGCACCGCCATTGACTTCTTGGCCAACCCCCAATAGATAACCATTGGCCATCGGATGCAGGTAGCTTGAAAAGCCAGGGATTTCCAGCTCACCGGCGATCACAGGTGCAGTATTGTCGGTTAGGTCAATCACATACAGGGGATCGATGCGCTCAAAAGTGACCACATAAGCCTTGTCCTCTATAAAGCGCACGGCGTAGATATCCTCGCCTGGTTTACCGATCGCATCTGGTTGTTGCTCATTGGGTAAGGTTGCGACACCTTCTAAAGCGCTACCTGACTGGTTAAGGACATGCAAGCTATGCTCTGGTTCCCCACTTGACCAGTCCGTAGTCACCACCCGCAAATAACCTTGGTTTTCACTCAGACGTAAATTGGGGTTGTTCCAGCCCAGTCCACCACTGACGCTGCCTGATGCTTGGTACTGGAATTGCCCGCCAACGCTAATCTTGTGCAAGTTGGTTTCACGCCCTACGCGTGCACCCAAGTAAAGGTTTTCTGGCGACATATAGGACATGTCGGCATAGGCACTCATGCACACCGAACTGATATCATCCGACGAATCCACATTAACCCGCACGATACTCAAGATTTGGGCGTAGCCATCATTTTCAGTGGCAGACTCGGGTATCAAACAATCCTCAGGTTCATTCAGCGTCCGCTCAACCCCGTTGACTGTGATTTTTGGCATGATGTCTGACATTGGGGTGTCTAGGATGGCGTTGTAGGTTTCAATTTTTTCTTGGTCAGATTCAGGCGCTACCGGCAAGTTGGCAATCGATGGATGGTAAGCGGCAATCAAATAGACATAGTTGTCGATGCGCCGGCTTCCAATTAACCAGCCTTCCAAGTCAATATCCATAGTGAGGTTAGCGGCCGCTGGATCGCCGGTGTCATACACCGACAGGTTAATTTTTTCCTGCCAGGTTCCGGGCAAGAAGGAGGTTGCCGCGATATCGGCGAAAGTAACGATAGGGTAACCGCTGGACACAACCGAGAGGCTGTCCTGGTACAGGTACATACCAGTAATATTGGTATTTTCTTCCTCTACTTCGATGCGGTTCACTTCGGCCATTGAGAAGTCGTCATTGCGCGCCAAAATCCGGATCGCTGGCTGTTCGTAAACATCGGGACGCCAAACCGCTTGGGTGGCGATAAATAGGTGGCTACCATCGTATTCAATGCGGTCGGCTTCATCGACCCCTTCTTCTTGGGTGTTGGTGGTGGAAAAGTTGCCAGAACCTGAAGAAGCTTCGGGAGCTGGAGGCGCGGCGACTGGCGAAGCGTCCGTTACCCGGGAATCCCCCGTAGAGTTAACGTAGATACCATTTTTAACATAAAGCTCAAAGGCACTGGCACCTTCATTGGCGAGACGACCCGCAAATGCCTGGGGGGCATTGATTTCTGGTACTGTGTCTACTGGCGTTGGCCCTGGATCTGGCGGGTTAGTAGAACCTGAACCGCCACAAGCGCTGAGCAGTCCCAAGCCAATTGCTATACTAAGAGTCTTTTTCATCATTTGCGTTCTCCAATTGCAAACCCTTCATGAGAACTATCTTAGGCAGCACTTGGCAATAAATCCGATCTAATCCTTTACACTTTGTGTTAATTTGTAATCCCCAGATGAGCATTGCAAAAAGCTTTGTTAAGCTGGAACCATGACAAAAAGCACGGTATTGGGAATGGCAATAAAAAGGTATAGGGACAACTCGCTTAAGAGCAGCTATTTAATAGTTGCCCTAGCGCTATTGTACCTACTACCCAGCATTAGTTATGCCACCCAAGAAGAGTGTGATGATGCCAGTGATAGCAAAAACTGTGTTGCGGTAGATCAGTTCTCCCTAAGGTTGGCATTGGGACTGGGGGTCAGGAGCAACCCCCTGCACAATGCAGACGATATTCCTTTGGTATTGGTGCCCGATATCGCCTGGTATGGCGAAAACTGGTATCTGGACAACAGCGAAGCCGGCTACCAATGGCAGCAAGACAGTGATTTTGCTTTTGAAACCTTTGTCAGTGTCAACCCGGAACGGGGGCTGTTCAGCCGTGGCCACGCCAGCAACCTGTTTTTATCTGATGCATTGCCCAATGAAGGGGTTGGTGTTGAAACGCCAGTAACGACACCAAACCCAGACCAACCGCCAGACGGTACTGACTCCCCTAATACCCCGCCCATTGACGCCAGCAGCACAGCCATTGCATTTAGTGACGTCGCCAGCCGGGATTGGGCACTTGACGCCGGTATCCGGTTCCACTGGTACGGCGAACAAAATGAATGGCGCTTGGCGATATTCCAGGATGTAACTGGCGTGCACAAGGGGCAGCACGTGATTACTTCCTATAGGCATAACTACAGCTGGCACAATTGGCGCCTTGCCACCACCTTTGCCCTGACTTGGAAAAGCAAAAAGCTGGTCGATTATTATTACGGGCTGGATGCCAGGGACGGAGTTGAAGCACAAAGCTTCTACCAAGCAGAGGCAGGGTTCTATCCCTCAATACGTTTTTCCGCAAGCCGCAACATTAGCAAACAATGGGATTGGCTTGTTTTTGCAAAGTATACACATTTGGATGCGGGCATGACGGACAGCCCGTTGGTAGAAGAACACAGAAAAGTAACCTTATTCACAGGAGTGACCTATCAATTTTAGTTAGATGCAGTATCGACTTTTTTTAAGCGCGCTGTTTGTTAACTTGTTGTTTATCCAGTCACCTAGGGCGGCGGCGACAGACTGGGAAATAGTTCCAACAACCTGTTTGGTGGAACGGCTCGGTAGTGCCTGCCATTTGCAGCTGCAAATAAAGCCGCCAGCCCCACGACTCGAAGGCTCACTAAGCAACAATCCCCCACAACAAGTGTGTTTCAACTTAGATGAGGAACAGTTGCATTGCAGGCTACTAGACATTGAGGTGATTGCTTTTGACATACAATTTGACAGGCAGCGAACTTTGTCGGTTTGGCTTGACGGGATTCAGGTATACAGCACAACACTGCGTATCCAATCAACTTCACCTATAGTTAAACGGCGACGCGTGCGTAGCCCATGGAGCCTATTCTGATGCACAAAATACTCTTGGTGGAAGACGACACCAAACTCCGGGAGTTGACCACCACTTTTCTCAACAATAATGGCCTCGAAGTAAAGGCACTGCCTGATGGCGGCCAGCTCCACCAGGAACTACAGACCTGGCAACCCGATGCCTTGATTTTAGATATCATGCTACCTGGCAAAGACGGTTTGCAATTGTGCCGGGAGGCAAGGGCTTTCTACACCGGCCCAATCCTATTTATGACGGCAAAAGGCGATAACTTTGACCAGGTAATCGGGTTGGAGCTGGGCGCCGATGACTACATAGTCAAACCGGTTGAACCCAGGTTATTGCTCGCCCGGCTGCACGCTTTATTGCGCCGCATCCCCAACCAACAAACACTTGAAGAACAAAAGCCAGCAAACAACAACACACTGCAGTTTGATGATCTCCATATTGAAAAACTATCCCGTAAAGTTTGCCTCGGCGACGAACATATCGAGTTAACCAGCCACGAATTCGACATGTTGTGGTTGTTAGCAAGCAATGCCTCCCAAGTAGTCGACAGGGAAACCCTGTACAATGAGATCATAGGGCGTGAATATGACGGCGTCGACAGGTCTGCTGATGTGCGTATCTCCCGCTTGCGCAAGAAGCTGAAAGACAACGCAAAAGCGCCTTACCGAATTAAAACGATATGGGGCAAAGGTTTCTTTTTTGTCGCGGACGCTTGGAAGCTCTAGGTGCTGCGCCTTTTCATCCGGCTCTATGTATTTATTGCAATTGCCCTGATCGGCTTATCGGCACTATTGGATAACTTGGTGTTTGACCAGGGCGATGGCACCAATGAATTACAGGTATTGGGATCCGCACTGGCTAAAATAACCGCCCCAAATAAATTAGCGGAATTTGCACAAGATAACGGCTTAGTGCTGGCAACTTTACCAAATGGCAGTATCAGTTTTAACGACAACCTTGGGCAAGATCCGCAAGACTTCATCATTGGTTATAGCGAAGATGGCCACACCCATATTTATATCAAAAACCAACTTGGCGACTTGTGGCAAATCACCTTGCCCACGGATCGCCAGGGCATACCCTTTTTTTGGTATAGCCTGACGTTTTTTACTTTGCTTGCACTGCTAATTGCGGCTTGGACCTGGCCGCTATGGCGGGATATAAGGCGCTTGGAACAGAGCGCTAGCTCGCTGCAACCCGATGGTAGCCTCAAACCTGTAGACATAAGCAACCGGTCAAGTGTTGGCCGCATCGCCAGCGCATTACAGCAGTTAAGCAACCAGGTACAAAACCTATTGCGCAACCAACAGGAGCTAACCAGCGCTGTCGCCCACGAGTTCCGCACCCCGCTTGCCCGTCTAAAGTTCGCACTAGAATCGGTGCCGGATGAACCGCTGCGGGAGTCAATGCGCGAGGATCTCACGGAATTGGATAACCTGATCCAGGAAATGTTGGAGTTTTCCCAGTCTGAGCACCATACACCTGAGTTGGCAATTGCCGAAATCGATACCCAACAATTAGTACGCCAGTTAGTAGAAGCGATGCCAGAATCCCAGTCTGGAAAAATCGACTTTCACATGCAGTTTGAAGATGTACATTTAAGCGCTGACGGCCACTTCGTTGAGCGTGCTATCCAGAACCTGCTGAACAATGCGGCCAAATACTGCCAAAGCACCATTAAAATTAGCTGCCGTAAACAAAACAATGGGATCCAAATTTGGGTGGAGGATGATGGCGAAGGCGTGCCGATAGCTATGCGGGACAAAGTTTTCCAGCCCTTCTACCGGCCCGATCCAAGCCGAAATAGACATCACGGCGGAGCGGGGTTGGGCCTTGCCACCGTAACCCGGATCCAAAATTGGCACGATGGCGACTGCTGGGTCGAAGATTCAGAGCTAGGCGGTGCTAAATTTGTCTTGAGTTATCCGATCCATACAGCGAACTAATAACCATATCAGCTTCGGGTTAACAGGCTGTTGCTGCGTATCTGGGCGCAGAACTGGCGCAATGTATCGCCGTAAACAAACGGATTTTTATCGCTGCCGATGCAATACATGCGATTAAATTGCTTTAGTTTGTCTAGGTTATGGGTAACCTCATATAAATAAGCCTTTTGCTGCTCATCCAAGTCATGGGTGAAAGGCTCCATATCTTCCCGCAGCCCCGCAAGGGCACGGTTATCTGCAACATCAGCAATGCTTAAAAACCACCCGCTAACGGTGGCTTGGGTACCTTGCAACATGTGCTGCACAAAAGAAGACTGCAACACCGCGACTAGCAGGGCTATTTCAATGCAAATTATAATGGCGCGTTTCATTGTGCTATATCAAAACAATCTCTACTGAAGATCTTACTCTATATCGGCCAGGCTGCCAGTTATCTAGCGTATCCTTGACCATAATTGGGAATCAGCTAACAAAATTAGCTGCTTTTAGTGTGACAACGTCTGACCCAACAAGTTTATTCACATAAAAATATAGGAATTCGGATGCAACGCAGTAGCTTCTGGTGCAATCTAAACAAGGTGAAGGCCAGTGAAACACCGCGAACCAATAAAACAAACCATGACTGAACGTAACGACGCCCCCAAAAGCAAAGCTGCCGGAGAAGCCATTCCGGTTAAAGTCATTACCCCTATTAAAGTCCATAAGCCCAAAGACCAAGCAAGTTCAGATCGCTATACACCGCGCAGCCATATTTATGTTAGGCAGGTAAAAGGTGCACTTGAAACCTTTCGCCGCTTTTTTGGTGGCTTTTTTATCCTTTTATTTGCGGGTCTCCCTTGGATAGAGTTCCAGGGGCAACAGGCCATTTTATTGGATATCGCCGCACAGCGTTTTCACATTTTTGGCCTTACCTTGTGGCCCCAGGATCTCACCCTATTGGCCTGGAGCTTTATGATTGGCGCATTCGCCTTGTTTTTGGTGACCACCTTTGCCGGCCGGGTATGGTGTGGTTTCATGTGCCCCCAAACCGTCTGGACCTATATGTTCATATGGTTCGAACACAAAATAGAAGGCGCCCGCAATAAACGCATCAAGCTAGACGAGCGCAAAATGGATCTGGATAAGTTTTTGCGCAAAACCGCCAAACACCTGTGTTGGGTAGGTGTCGCGATGCTCACTTCTTTGACCTTCGTGGGTTATTTCACCCCAATTGGTGAGCTATTTATTAACTTTTTCACCGCCGAAGTTGGCTTCTGGGCCGGTTTTGCCGTGATATTTTTCACCGTCTGTACCTATGGCAATGCTGGTTGGATGCGGGAAATCATGTGTACCCATATGTGCCCCTATGCCAGGTTCCAGTCGGCAATGTTTGATGCAGATACCCTGACCGTTGCTTACGACGCCACCCGCGGTGAAAAGCGCGGCCCCCGCAGCCGCAAAACCACCGTCGAACAGCTGGCAGACAAAGGGCTTGGCCATTGTGTTGACTGTAACCTATGTGTACAGGTGTGCCCAACCGGTATCGATATCCGCAATGGCTTGCAATATGAATGTATTAACTGCGGTGCCTGTGTTGACGCCTGTAACGGGGTCATGGAAAAAATGGGTTATCCCAAAGACCTGATTAGCTTCACCAGTGAGAACCGCCTCAAAGGAGGGGAAACACATATTGTTCGTCCCAAGCTTATCGGCTACACCGTTGTGCTTTCAGTCATGGTAGGCTTATTGGCGCTGGAACTATTTACCCGTGTGCCGCTGGAAGTGGACATCATCCGGGATCGTAACCAGCTATACCGGGAAAACTTTGACGGCAATATCGAAAACACCTTCACCTTGAAGATCCTGAATAAGTCGCAACAGTCCTACACCTACCAAATTGAAGTGGAAGGCCTCGAAGAGTACCAATACATAGGCGATCAGGTCGTAACGGTCAAAGGCAGCGAAGTCTTTACCTTACCTATTAGTGTCGCAGTCGACCCCTACATCTTGGATGGCAGGGTAACCGACATTAGTTTTAGGGTGTTTGCCATCGACAATCAGGATATTATGCTGAATGAACCCAGCAAATTCCTATATCGTTAATGGCACAATTTAATTTTTCCGGGCTTAGCCCGGATTTGATCTTGGACGCAATTGAGTCCACGGGCATTTTAGTGGACTCAGGCCTGCTGCCCCTAAACAGCTATGAAAACCGCGTATACCAATTCAAGGCCGACAATAACCAGCGTTTCGTCGCAAAGTTTTACCGACCACAGCGCTGGACGGATGCACAAATCCAAGAAGAGCATGATTTCACGTTGGAGCTGGCCGAGCATGAAATTCCTGTTGCTGCGCCAATAACCTTTTCAGGCAAAACCCTGGTTGAATGGCAAGGCTTCCGGTTCGCCCTGTTCCCATCTGTCGGTGGCAGGCAGTTTGAAGTAGACAACCTGGATCAATTGGAGTGGATGGGACGCTTTATCGGGCGCATCCATGCTGTGGCCAAAAGCACCGACTTTAACCACAGGCCCAGTATTAATTGTGCAGCTTTCCTGGCCGATCCGCTGCAGCAGCTACAGCAAAGCGAACTCATCCCCACCCCCCTGAAAGCCGCATTTTTTACTGTGTTGCAGCACGTAGTGGAACTGGCACAAAGCCAATATAGTTTTGCTGGCGGGATCCGCCTGCACGGAGACTGCCACCCAGGCAATATCCTGTGGCGGGACGGTCCGACCTTTGTGGACATGGACGATTGCCGCAGTGGTCCTGCGATCCAGGATTTATGGATGATGCTGTCAGGTGACCGGCAGAACCAGCTGTTGCAGCTAGACGTATTATTGGAAGCCTATGAAGAGTTCAGTGAGTTTGATAGCAGCCAACTTGTTTTGATTGAACCGCTGCGCGCAATGCGCTTAGTACATTATATGGCTTGGCTGGACAAACGCTGGCAAGACCCGGCCTTCCCGCAAGCTTTTCCCTGGTTCGCCAGCGAAAAGTATTGGGAAAACCAAATACTGGCACTAAAAGAGCAACTCTCCCAGTTGCAAGAACCAGCCCTCAGCCTATCGCCCATCTAACATCAAGGGGTCTATCAAGGGGTCAGAGACCTTGAAAATGATGTTTATTTTCAATTAGTTAGATGATTGAGATTTCAAGGTCTCTGACCCCTTGATATTAGATTGGCCGATTATGCAGGGCAAATGTCAGCGGGTGTGGGGACCGGCAGTGTTTGCGCTGCCCGGCACCAAGTTTGATGACTCATTGGTTTATTAAAATAGGAACCTTGGTTGCCCTGGCATGATTTGTTTGAGGATACGGACAACCAAGAATAGCAGGGGACGGTTAAACATACGCCACAAGGTGGCTACATGACTGGGTTTGCGGATAATGGAATCGGAATTACACCTTATTAGATGCAGATACATACGGCAAAAAACCCTAATTGGTTATACCTTCTTACAATTTAATAATTTCTAGTTATAATGCGGCTATCAGGTGCCAGCAGGCCTAACTAGCTTACTGGTTAAACGGGAAACAGGTGTAAGACCTGTGCTGCCCCCGCAACGGTAACCTTCACCGAGCAAGTGCTCGAAATCCTACCTTTACACCACTGTCCTATTGCGGATGGGAAGGTTGGGGGATTGGACTGGACAGTCCGTGTTGGCAGCCCGGATACCGGCCTGTGACACCGCCTTTAGCTAGCTTCAGCTTCTGAAGGTATTCAGAACCAGGCGTTCGGGTGGAATGCCAACTTCTAGGAACACAAATGAAACAATCACTTTTGCATACCGCTATATGCGGGTCTTTGTTGTGCGCTTTGCCAATAGGTGCACAAACTAGCCAAACTAACGATACCGGGTCGGATACCGGCAAACTGCAGGATCTTGAAACACTCGTAGTAATTTCCAGCCGTATCCAAGAGCCACTGCAAGACCTCGCCACTTCGGTCACTTACCTTGATGAAATCGCAATTGCCGCCAGGTACTCACCTAATCTCGCCAACATATTGCGCACAGCGCCTGGCGTTAGCGTCTCTAACTCAGGCGGTGTAGGCAAAAACACTAGCGTCAGGATACGCGGAGAAGAAGCTTTTAGAACCCAGGTGTATTTTGATGGGGTCGCCTTGGCGGATCCTACTGCACCGCAAGTGACGCCAATATTTGATGACATTATGAGCCACTATATAGGTTCGATTGAAATCCTTCGGGGCAGCCAAGGCTTTGCCTATGGTGCCGATGCTGGTGGCATCATTAATATCCGCAGTAAAAGCCCACAACAAGGTTTTGCAGCCCAAGTCAGTGGTGAGCTGGGTAGCTATGACAGTAAACGTCACCAAGCCAGCATCAGCTCGGCCAACCAATCTGGTAGCCTGCTGTTATATTCGGCGGATCTAAGGACAGATGGTTTTAACGCCCAAACCAGCGATACCAGCAATGAAGCGGACGGATATCAAAACCAAACATCGCATTTCAGTGGCCAATACCGGTTTAACGAACACTTTGGCGCTAGTGTGGTAATCCGCAACAACGATGGTAAAACCGAATACGACGGCTGCTTCCACAATACAACGTTTGCCGCCACTAATGACTGCATAACCCAATCGGATTACCAAACCACCCGGCTTGCAGGCTACTACCAATCAGAAGATACTTTACACGAATTTAGCTGGAGCGAATCTGAAGTAAACCGTGAGTTTTTTAGTAACGGTGAATTTGGCTTCAGCAACAAAGGCGTGATCCGTAAATTTGACTATGTGGGCTCCCATGAATTAGGCAAACAAACCTTTGTTTATGGCGCAGATGTCAAAACGGAAAAAGACGAAAACAACAATGCCAGCCGCGACAACCACGGAATCTTTGCTGAATATAAATTGCGCTGGCATGGCAATAGCCAGGCCTCATTGGGTTTGCGCTACGACGATAACGACACCTTTGGCAGCAAGAGCAGCTTCAGGCTAAGCGGCGTGCACCATTTCACAGGCCGACAAATCCGGTTAAAAGCCAGCTTGGGTACAGGCTTCCGAGCCCCCAGCCTGTTTGAGCAAGCCTATAACGACGGTCCATTCGCTTTTGGGGATGCTGCAGGCTTACAGTTGCAAGCTGAAGCAAGCCAAGGCTTCGATCTGGGAGTTGCGTGGCAAGCTACGGCGGATACCTGGCTCTCGGCAACCTTCTTTGACCAAAAAATTGAGAATGAGATCATTTTCGACCCCATCGGCTTCCAGGGCTATTTGCAAGAAACCGGAACCAGCGATAGTCGCGGTATTGAGTTGGAGCTAGAACACCAGTTTAACAACCAGACCGCCTTGTGGTTTAACTACACCTACAACAAATCAGACTACAGGAACGGTGAAGACCGGCTACGCCGGCCAGAACAAGTCGCCAACCTGGGGGTGCAGCATGCACTGCTTGATAACACACTCAATTTATCGGTGTATGGCCGCTCACAGCGAGGTGCTGTTGATATCGGCGGTATCGCCCTAGACAACTACACAACCTGGAATGCCAACATCAATTGGCAAATCAACCATCGCTTTGATTTGCAACTGCGCCTCGACAACCTATTCGACAAGGACTATCAAGAAGTGCTTGGCTTCAATAGCGCAGGCCAAACCACGGCACTGCAAATTACCGCTTCGTTTTAGTTTTTTACTTAGTTAAATTCTATCGAGCCCCTCAAGGGGCTTTATCTTTCGGCTTCCAGTAAACCTCCTCACAGGTTTACAGATGTCAGCCCTGGTTCAGTTTAGGCATTTTAGCATTGATGTTATACAAGCTTGCGTGGCATTGTTTGATGCCAATTGCACTAGGGGCATTTGGTTACTGGAAGGCCAGGCATGCATGGGATTGAGGTGGAATCGGTATGACGGTTGTATGAGCAAAAATGTTAAATCTTGTTACAGTCACTACTCTTAATTTGAATGCCCCTATGATAACCTTCAACGTCTTTTTAGAATTTTAAAAACAACACATGAAAAAGTTATTCACACTCGCATTTTTTGCACTGCTGTTTTCAACCCAAGCTTGCTCACAAGCGGTTATTTGGCAGGAAGGCAAGCATTACACCGTTATCTCGGACAAGGCCACTGACAAAGCAGAAATCACTGAGTTTTTCTCGTTTTGGTGCCCGGCGTGCTACAACTTTGAGCCGCTAGTTGCGGATATAAAGAAGCAACTCCCTGAAAATGTGGCCTTCAACAAGGTGCATGTCAACTTTATGGGCTTTGCCAGCCCACAGGTACAAGACGAAGCTACCACAGCGTTATTAATTGGCCGTGCCATGGGCTTGGAGCAGCAAGTTAACGATGGCATTTTTTAACAGGATCCACGTTCAGCGCAAGCCGGTAACAGGCTTAACCGACCTAACCGACATATTTGTGGCCAACGGCGTAGACCTTGCAAAGGTGGAAAAAGCAGCCAAGAGCTTTGGGGTGCAAAGCCAGTTGAAGAAAAACAATAAGACCATTGAGCAGTACCGCCGTTATTTGCGGGGTGTGCCAAACTTCATTGTAAACGGTAAATACCAAGCCAAATTCACCCGTGACATGACTAAAGAAGATATTGTCGACTTAATAGTTTGGCTGTCTACACAAAAATAAAGCCCTTACTACGGTTGTAAACCTGCGAATAACTTTATGGAATTAACAATGTTTAAAAAGCTCATTGGTACATTTTTAATAGCACTTTTTTGTGCAACCGCTTCTGGCCAACAATGGCAAGAGGGAGTGCATTACAAAGTATTGCAGCAAAAGGCCAACCGCAATGCCGGTGTCGTTGAGATTTTTTCATATTGGTGCCCTGCTTGTTTCGCGTTTGAAAGCATGGTCAAGCCCATCAAAGAAGGACTACCCGAAGGTATCAAATTCAGTAAGGCACATTTGGATACCATGGGCTTTGCCAGCCAAGAAGTGCAAGAAGCCGCCACCAAAATGATGTTGGCCGCCAAGGCATTGAAACAGGAAGAAGCATTCAATGAAGCCCTATTCAACACTATTCACGTCAAAAGGGACAGGCCTAGTTCAGTTGATGACCTCAAAGAAATTGCCAGCACAGCCGGTTTACCGCTGGATCGCCTGGATAAGATGATGAATAGCTTTGGATTAAGGTCTGGCTTTAAACAAAACAAGCAACGGATCCAGGGCTTTAGTAGCGTGCCTACTATTATCGTCAATGACAAATACCAGGTCACTTTTACCCGCGATATTACGCCAGATCAGATCGTAGAACTGATCATTTGGTTAAGTGCCCAAGCCTAGTTCCAGCAAAAGCAAAATACTGGTCAGTGCCTGCCTGCTCGGAAAGCCTGTTAGGTATGACGGGCAGGCCAAACACCAAAACTCACAACTGTTAGATAGTTGGGCTGAACAAGGCTTGCTCGTATCTATTTGTCCAGAAGTGTCTGGGGGTTTACCCATTCCGCGACCACCAGCAGAACAACAGGGGGATGGCCGAACTCGTACTATCGTAGCCCTTCCTGTGGTAACCAACAAATCTATAGTGGCAGGTTCAACGGAGGGCTCATAGATGGTATGGGTGTGACCGCAAAGCTCTTGTCTGATAACGGCATCCAAGTATTTAACGAAAAACAATTATCGGAGTTATACCGATTCCATTAAGTATTTGCTCACTCAGTGGGAATTGAAAAGGGTTTATTCGCTACGTCCTGTAGCTCACCTGCTTCGCAGGCCCGCTAAAGCGGTTCTAAGCCGTTCCAACGGCTTTTGGTAGACAAGGCAAATGTTTAATGGTCTATCCCTACAGGGATGTAGGAGATTAGAGCAACGCAGGACGCAGTTGCCGAGTGGGTCTAAATCGAGAACATTTAACGCTGTATAAACCCTTTTCAAACCCATCGAAGACGCGCCTCAGGAACACAATTTATGAAATGCGTCCCTGCATTTCACCGCTGCGCGGCTGGCTAAAGCCATTCAAAAGTTTTCCCGAAACTTTTGTCTTCGTTGCCAACAGGGATGTTGGTCAGGGGTGAGAGCAGGATGCGGTGAGCTTTGCCAACAAGGATGTTGGTAAGGGGCGAGAGCAGGATGCGTTGAGCTTTGCACGAAGTTCGATAATTTCTTCTGGAAAGAAATTATGTCGTATATCCCTATACTCCACTTGCTTCGCAAGCCCGCTAAAGCGGTTCTGATTTATAAACTATGTCCCTATAGTTTATCCTACGGATCCACTAAAGTGGTTCAAATGGGCTCCAGGCCCATTTGTGTTCCTACAAATCTTGGTAAACGGCGAAGCCGGCCTGAAAGGCGGAGGGCAGGATGCCCGGAGTAAAGCCGCCAGTATTACTTCATTCGTGCGCCTTGAACTTGAGTCCCTGAGGCGGCGCTGGGTGAGCAAATACTTAATGGAATCGGTATTAAAAACTGCGTTATTCGAAAGCTAGAAATCGGCTTACGTTTAGGCGCTATATTTACGGGCTTCATCAATGCTAGTAAATAGAGTTAACAGTAGTTTTTCTGCCTGTCCTTCAAGCCGTTCATCTTTTGATTCATCTAGCATCCAGAGCCAAACGCTGACCATTTTTTTTGGGATTTTTAGATTGTTAAGCATGGTGTGTTACTTCCATTGTTTTGCTTTACCACTGCCAATAGCGAGTGGAACAAGCCATACACCAAGCTATATAAACTGAATTTGTAGAGTCTCAGCCCCGAATGTACAAAAACAGCCGTAACCTGTAGCAGGCGCAACTGCGGCTCGGATTAATTTTTGCACAATGTGCCATCGGTAAAAGAAAGTGTCAATAAAAAAGGGGGCGAAAAACGCCCCCAACACACTCTATGCACAAGACTGACCAACCCTACAAGCAAAGGTTGGTAGTCTGCAGACACAGATTAGAAGTTTGCCCTAAATTGGATACCGAAGTAACGGTCGGCGTCCCTGGGCACCTGATAGCGGAATCCGTCACCACTGTATGTGGTGAAGAAGCTTTCATCTGTCAAGTTCTTACCTATTAAAGTAACACGATATTGGTCGTCATTGAAAGAGAAGCCTACACTTGCATTCAACAGTGCATAATCAGGCAATAAAAGAGGCGAAGCCGCTCTGTCTACACCTGCGTCTAAAAAGTCTGCTACTTGATCATCAGTATAAATGTAACTTGCGTTATAAATTACATTCATTGAATCCATTTCTTGGGTATATTCAGCACCTAATGAATATTTTAAATCAGGCGAAAAAGGTACGTCAGCACCCGAGCGTCCACCACAGTCAGGTTCATTTAATGGGCAATTAAATTTGTCAATTTCTGCACTTACGCTGGCAAACCCGGCATTAATGACTAGGTTGTCACTGGCCTGCCATAGCAAGTCGGCTTCAAAACCTTCGGTAATCACTGAACCGGCATTGGTCAAACGGGTAATGGTGACACCGCCTGTGTTATCAAAGTTGTTGGCTTGGAAGCCATCAATTTCAGTGCGGAAAATGGCTGCGTTAAACAAAATGTCACGGCTAGCGTATTTATAGCCTAGCTCATAGGCATCTGACGTTTCTTCACCAATTGGCGCTGTGTCTTTTTCTGCCATGTTATAGAACACGTTGAAACCTGGACCTTTATAGCCTTGGGCATAGGTGAAATAAACCATGCCTGCATCATCCAGGTCATACTGGGCACCCAGTTTGATAGAAACATTACTTTCATCGGTGCTGCCATCAAAATCAGTGTTTTCACTTGCTGGCCTAACACCTACTGCACGGCGACCGTATTCATCGTTACTGACGCGGTTGTGCCTAAAGCTGACCTCGTCATCTGTGTAACGGATGCCCGCCAACAAACGCAACTCTTCAGTGAGCTGGTATTTAAAGTCGCCAAACAAAGCCCAGTTGTTAAATTCGGTGGTCATGTAAGCAGTAGCGCTCAAGATATCATTGGCATTACAAGTAATGCCTTCGGCTGCGATAAAATCAGAGATCTGTTGGTCAGTGGGATTAGCCACTCCCAAGCTGTTCTCCAAGTAATAACCAATGGCTTGCGCCAATTGGCCGTTGTTGTTTTGGCAGCTGGCATCGCGGGTAAAGTTACGCTCTGAACTCATATCCCAAAAATAAGCACCCACTTGCCACTCAAATGGACCCGCCGTTGTTGAAGCTAAGCGTAGCTCTTGGGAAAACTGATCCCAGCTTTGTGGGCCAACATCGTGCAATTGGAAAGGCACTCCAAATACAGGCTCTGTTGAGTCGCCCGCGATTGAAGTGAAATCACCTTCACGGTACTCGGTATTGTCCCAAGTACGGTAGGCTGTAATTGAGGTGAACGAAAAGTTGTCAAAATCGGTATCAAGCTGTACTGAAAACGCGGTAGTTTCGTCAATGGTGCGGGACTCAAAGTCATGGTCAATGAGGCGCTGATCCATATCCAAGCCTGTGCCATTAGGTGCAGCTTCCGAAGCTGGGTTACGGCCACTAGGGCGCGCCTCAATATCAGCACAGCAATCATCGTCTGATTCAACGTTTTCAAAAATAAACAGCATTTTGGTGCTATTGGTCACGTCAACATCGAGCATGCCACGGACACCGGTTTTGTCATAGCCGTTAACTGTCTCGTTGTTATAAACGTTGGTTAAGTTGCCATCAAATGCTGACTTGGTAAAAACCAAACTACCTGCGGCACTATCTGTTATTTCGCCTTGGATCTTACCTTTAAGCTTGTATTCGTTGTCTTGGAAAAGGGTGGCTTCCACCATGCCTTCGGTGGCGCCAGTCGGCCGCTTGGTTGTGATATTCACCACACCCGCAGAGGCGTTTTTACCAAATAATGTGCCCTGCGGGCCGCGCAGTACTTCAATACGCTCCAAGTCATATAGGTCAGTGAAAGCCTGGCCAGAGCGGCCCAATACCACACCATCCACTACAGTTGAAACACTCGGCTCTGCGGCAACGCTAAATGATATGGTGCCGATACCACGTATGGTGATGGCAGAGTTCCGCGTTGTCGTACCTTTGCGGAAACTCACCGAAGGTACTAGGTTTTGTAACCCTTCAAAGTTGCTGGAAAAGGTAGAATCGATTTGCTCACTGCGCAACACCGAGACGGCAACGGGAACATCCGAAACCCGTTCCACCCGTTTTTGGGCAGTCACTTCGATGGTTTCAAAGCCGCCTTCTTCTTCCTCAGTTTCTTGAGCTAATAGTGGTGTGTTAACTACCAATGCAGCAGCAACCGCCATAGCAAGTTTATGTCTGTATGCCCTCATGTGTATTCTCCGACATGTTCGTTTTTGTGTACTAAGTGCCTGTTATAGGCACCGAATTAGTCGTTATTCCACTCTTCTTGCCTGGTGTAGGGTACGGTGGATTTATTGTTAAACCTTGTCCATGGGATTCCTATTAGGAAAAGCGCCACGGAACAGCTTTTATCTATTAAATACCTAGTTCAAAGTTGCTGGTTGTGCAACCAATGAATTCGATTCAGGTTAATATATTAACCTGCAAAATTAACCTTTTATTTACATTACCTGTTAATAAGTTGTAATACAATAGATATCTTATATAAGACTAGATAGTTGGGATGATACCATCAATTTGAAAAGACGCGGTACGCTAGCCAACAGCACCTGCTAGCCTGAGGATGGCCGTCTGGGTAACACCGATTCCATTAAGTGTTAACAAAAAAACCATATGCCAACAAAAAACAGCCACTGGTGGGGCATAGGATATTAGGCGGTTTCTTCCCGCCCCAGCATTGCCACACTTTGCGCGTATTTGCTGTGCCAATGGCGCAGCGCAAAGGTACACAATAACCAGTTGCCCACAATAACCATAAAGGTGCAGATCCAGAACATGTTGCCCAAGCCATCCACTATGCCGATGGGGGAGAAAAACAGGTATAGCATCACAATCAGTGACATTAGGGTTATGGCGGAGGGGAAGGCATATTTCCAAGGCACCAGCTCCACGGTATCCTTGCGCTCATAGTGCCAGTCTTTTTCCAATGGCTGCATATACCCCACAATCGCCATAATGGCCACTTCAATAACGAATAAAATGGCGTACATATGGATGAAGTGGATATCTACTTCAAACACAAATTTCAGCAGGGCATAGGCAATTACGTGGAAAATTATCACTATCTTGGCACCCAGTGCAGGTACGTGGTTTGAGAACAAGCCCACCAAGACAATGGCGATTACCGGAATATTATAAAAACCTGTGAAAATGCGGATTATTTGCCATAAGCCTTCTGGTGCGAACATCAGTAACGGCGCCACGATAAAGGAAAACAAGGCGATGACGACACTGGCAATCTTGGCTACTTTTATGAGTTGCTGGTCACTCACCTTGTCCTTTTTCAAAGGTGCATAGACATCGAGGCAAAACAGGGTTGCCGCACTGTTTAATAGCGAATTGAATGAGCTAAACACCGCGCCCAATAATACGGCAAGGAAAAAGCCGGATAAATACAGGGGCAAGACATCTTTAACCAACTTGGGATAGGCAGAATCAATAGTTTGCAACTCACTGCCTTGGTACAGGTGGTAGGCGATGACACCCGGTAGCATCATCATAAACGGCACCAAAACTTTAAAATAACCGGAAAACAGCACGCCCTTTTGGCCTTCGGCCAGGTTTTGCGCGCCCAAGGTACGTTGGATCACGTACTGGTTGGTACACCAGTAAAACAAATTGGCGAAGATCATACCGGTGAAGATAGTGCCAAATGGCACCGGATCGGTTTCCGCCCCAATGGCATTGAGCTTGTGGGTATCTTCGGTAAATACAGTTTGCATGCCTTGCATAACACTGCCATCGCCCAAGGCTGCAAAGCCCAGGATTGGCACCAGTATGCCAATGATTAACAAACCAATACCATTGATGGTATCTGATACCGCGACCGCTTTTAGGCCACCAAAAATCGCGTAAATAGCACCTACCGTACCTACTGAAATAATGGTTACAACCAGCGCGGTCTCATAATTGACAGACAACAAAGCTGGCACATCAAATAGCTTTAACACCGCCACCGAGCCCGCGTAAAGTACCGAGGGGATGGTGATCAAACCGTATCCCACCATAAACAACACCACGGTCATGCGCCGCACTGTATCGTCGAAACGCCCTTTTAGGAATTCAGGGAGAGTAGAAAAGGCGCCCGCCAAGTAGCGCGGTAAAAACACCATGGCCATAATAATAGTGGCAAAACCCGCTGTCACTTCCCAGGCCATGGCGCTCATGTTAAAGCCATAGGCAGAACCGTTCAGGCCGATGAGCTGCTCCGCGGACAGGTTGGTCAACAACATGGAACCGGCAATAAAAGTGCCGGTCAAGCCGCGCCCAGCAAGGAAATAACCGTCTTTCGAGTCCACTACACCTTTGGTTTTCTGATAAGAAATCCAAGCCACCAGGCCCATAAAGAAAATACAGGAAATAAGAGTGATCAGAATTTCGGTAGTTTCCATGGTGTAGTCCTGTCTCGGTTTATTATTCGCTTTGGCCTAGAGCCTGAGTATAGATTGTCACTACTGAATTGCTTAAGCCAATATTGGTTTAAAATCTGCTGCCGACCAATGTTGCAGTGGTAAATCAGCAATATTTTGTTTATCCAAATGCTGCCTGGCACAGGTTACAGGGATGGTGTCGCCTTCCCGCATAAATACAGCTATGTCATTCAAAGCCAACTGCAAACGCTGCACCTTGCCACCGGCAACAACATCATCACAACCCAAACGCTGCCACTGGCCTTGGGGCAAATAAAACAAAACCTCACCACCAGGTTGGTACGCTGGCACCACCAGCAATTTGTCACCAAACATAAACTGGTCTTCAAAGTGCCAACTGGCAGGATCTTCGGGATAGGCTATCGCCATTGCCCGCTGTACCGGCAGCCCTGTTTCACTGGCTTGGACGACAACGTCTTTAATATAGGGCAATAGTTGGTAACGCAGCTTAAGTGCTTGATCTGCAGCATGCTGCGCTTCATTTCCGTAACTCCATGGTTCGCGCTGGCCTATGCCGTGCAAACGCATATGGGCAGAAAAGACCGCGACTTGGCACCAGCGCACAAACAGTTCGGGATCCCGGGTATCCTTATAGAAACCACCGACATCAGTGGCGTAAAACGGCGCCCCAGTCATGCCCCAGGACAAGCCGCCGCGGATGTTAGCGGCCAGCCCACCCCAATCAGCCTGGGGATCGCCGCCCCACTGCGCTGGGTAGCATTGGGAACCGATCCAGGCTGAACGGCTAAACAAAAACGGCCCACTTTTACAGTATTTTGCAGCAGCTTCATAAACACAGCGGTTGTATAACAGTGAATAAACATTGTGCAACGCCATGCCACACTCGCCGTTGTGGGCTAACATATGGGGATCTTCAATTTGCTCCCCAAAATCGGCTTTAATCATATCGACACCAAGGTCAAACAGCGCTTTGTGCTGCTCTAGCCAAAAGGCATAGGCTTCGGGGTGGGTAAAATCAACTATCCCCGACTCCGGTAAAGGGGTCAGCACTTCGCCAAACGCACTAATGTCCCATTGGTAGCGGAACGCCAAACCGGTGCGGCGGTCTTTGATCAACCAGCCCTTGCTGGCCATTTCCTCAAATAGTGGGTTTTGTACCGATACCAAGGGATATTCCCATACACAAACTTTAAAGTTCATGGCTTTAAGCTCTGCAATCACAGCAGCAGGATCGGTATAGCGCTTGGGATCCCATTCGAAGGCAAACCGGGTGTCGGTATCTTGCCAGGCGCGGCCATCGAGGGTGATCACGTCGCACGGCATGCCATGCTCACGCACGGCCTTAGCGGTCGCCAAAAGTTCGGGCACGTCCTGGTAGTAGGCTTTTGACAGGATAACCCCAAGGCTCCAATCAGGTGGCACGGGCGCGGTGCCGGTCATTTGGCTATATTGTTGCAGCATTTGCGCCGGGCTATCGGCCCTCATCACAAATAAATCCAGGCATTCGTCTTCAACTAGCAAACTGTAGGCGCGCTGTGACCAAGGCGCATAACCTACGGCGTGGGTCACTGGCGCCGGTGTATGTACAAACACGCCCCAACCTTCTGGGCTCCAGCAAAAAGGCGCATTTTTATAGGAAATTTCTGCGTTGACACCCAAGGCATCGTGGTTGAAGGAGCGGATCAGCTGGCCGCGCTTATTCAGCCTGCCCCACTTCTCACCCAAGCCATAAACGGCTTCGTTGGAACCCAATTGCAAGGCGCACAACCAGCCTTCCTGGACTTTTGCCAGCGGGGGAATACGGAACTGCCTGACAAAATGGCCATCGTTGGGCGATTGTTGCACCGTTTTCCCCGCATACTGCCAGTGGAAGGTAAATGGGTGGTAATTGATTTCTAACGTGTGCTGGCCTGAACTTATGGTGCTTTTGGCCCCAGTGTTTTGCACTGATACCGGCAAGTTGGGAGGCAATTGCTTCAGCATCTTGTAGTCGTAATCACGGAATTTGCCGAGCTGCAACCTGACTGCACTGTCGAACAAAGTAAGGGTTAGCAGCCCTTGCTCTGTGGGCAGGATGACTTTACCACTATTAACAACCTGCGCTTCCCCCGTGATATTCAATTGCCAAATATCATTCCAAGTTGGCACCGAAACCGCAAACTCCGACATTAAGCCCCCTATCTATTGCCCGTCGCAATGCTATCTTATGTCTTATATAAGTTTTAAAAACTATAGTAGCCCCTAGTGAAAGTCAAATAGCTTGAGCCCCCACGTAGAGGGTTCCTTGCGCCAAAACAGGGTGAATGCATACGAATGCAAGTTGACTTGGCATCAACACTTGTTCAATCTTGTATAAAATAGCAGACCGTTTTGCTTTACACCGCGACTAATCAAGCCACGAGTAAACCTGGTAATATTTGGGTGTTGCACTAATAGTGCGGCATAAGAGCTGGTAATATAGCGGAGTTTTGTAACTTATAGTCTTCTATAAATTGCTGATGGTACACCCTGGAAACTAGGCTCAAATTAAAATGAAAAATGGCAAATTCGACAACAAACTAAGCAGCCCTGGCCTTGCATTCCAGCCTTTGTATAAGCAAGTTCAAGAACACGTGACCCAATTGATTGTAGAGCAGCGCTGGAAACCAGGTGAAATGCTGCCCAACGAATTCCAGTTAGCCAATGAATTTGGGGTCAGCCAGGGTACCGTGCGCAAAGCACTTAATGCCTTGACCGATAGCAAAGTGCTTACCCGCCGGCAAGGCGTCGGAACCTTTGTTTCTGAACACACAGGCCACCAAGCCCTGTTCCGCTTCTTCCCCGTGGTTGAAGACGGTAAAACCCCAGAATTGCCCCGTGCCGAAATCGTATCCTTGAGCGAATGCCAAGCAGACCAAGATGTGCGCAACAACCTCCAGTTGAGCGCCGAGGAGCCGGTCATTTTACTAGCGCGGAAACGCCTACTCAATGATGTCGTTTGTCTTTTAGAAAATATCTATTTACCTGAGAAACACTTTCCTGGCTTGCCAGAAGCACAGGAAATCCCACATACCCTTTACCATTTTTACCAGATCAACTACAACCTCACGGTCCATAAAACCACAGACCGAATCAAAGCGGTGCTGGCGCAACCCGATGATGCCGCAGCGCTTGGTATCTCCACAGGCGACCCCATCCTTTTGTTTACCCGCATCACGAAATCCCTGGATGGCAAAATTATCGAGTACCGCGTTAACCGCTGCCGCAGCGATAATTACCACTATCTTGTTGATTTCGATTAGGCCTAATTGCCACAATGGCAGTTGGTGCTAAAAACACCTAACCCTCGGCAATATCCGTAGCTCCTGCGCCATTTTAAAGCAGTTGCATTGACATTTATGGGGCAACCATTAAACTAAGTCTTATATAAGACACAAGACAAATCCTTCCTTTGCCATCAGGTGCAAGCGGATTTGTGCACCACCCCTAGTACTACCGAAGAACTGAGAGACCCGTTTATGGCAAATAAAGTGATGCCTAAAGTAGGTTTAGGCCTATGGAAAATAGCACAAAGTGATTGTGCCCAAGCTGTCTACGATGCAATTAAGATTGGCTACCGGCATTTGGATGGTGCCTGTGATTATGGCAACGAAAAGCAGGTTGGGGAAGGGATCCACAAAGCCATCAACGATGGTTTGTGCAGCCGCGAAGAGCTTTGGGTAACGTCTAAGCTTTGGAACACCTACCACGCCAAAGAGCACGTACAACCCGCCATTGAAAAATCACTGGAAGATTTAGGGTTGGAATACCTGGATTTGTATTTAATCCACTTCCCCATCGCACAAACTTTTGTGCCTTTCGAAACCCGCTATCCACCAGAATGGTTTTTAGATCCTGCTGCGGAAGATGCCAAAATGTCGTTTTCCAGGGTGCCACTACATGAAACCTGGGCGGCAATGGAAGCAATACAAGCCAAGGGTTTGTGCCGGGAAATTGGTGTCTGCAATTACAACAGCGGCCTGTTGCTGGATCTAATGTCCTACGCCCAAAGCAAACCCTTTGCATTGCAAATTGAATCCCACCCCTATCTAACCCAGGAAAAACTGATCAAACAAGCCATGGGATATGGCATGGAGGTTACTGCATTTTCCCCGCTGGGTGCACTGTCCTATTTGGAATTGGACATGGCAGGCCAGTCAGAATCGGTGCTGGAGCAAAGCGTGGTGAAACAAGCGGCAGAACGCGTCGGCAGGACACCCGCACAGGTTGTACTGCGTTGGAATATCCAGCGTGGATGCTCGATTATCCCCAAGAGCTCCAACCCAGTTCGGTTGCAGCAAAACCTAGCGCTGTTCGATTTTGAATTGTCGGATGCTGAGATGCAGGCGATATCCGGCCTAAACCGCAACCGACGGTTTAATGATCCTGGTGAGTTTTGCCAGGCCGCATTCAATACTTTTTGTCCCATTTACGATTAAGGAGACAGGTGATGAGTACAATCGAGTTAACCAAAGTCGACGGGCAATTAACACAGGGCGGTGAAACCTTCCCTGCAATTATAAGCAACCCTGGAAGCTTGACCACACCAGAGCAATGCTGTGATTGGATCAGCGCCAACAAATCTGAATTGGAGTTGATTTTGGCACAGGCAGGGGCACTGCTGTTCCGCGGGTTTCCCATCAATTCGGCTGAAACTTTTGACCAGTTTTCAGCGGCATTTGGCTACGACAACTTCACATACCAGGAATCCCTTTCAAACGCTGTGCGCATCAATTTCACAGAACGCGTATTTACTGCAAACGAAGCGCCAAAGGATGTTGAAATTTACCTGCACCACGAAATGGCGCAAACACCAATTTATCCGAGCAAGTTGTTTTTCTTTTGCCAGTCTTCGGCAGATCAAGGTGGTGCCACCCCTTTGTGCCGCTCTGATTGGCTGTATGAGGAATTGCTACAACAAGCACCTGGGTTGGCAGCAGCGTTTAAGGAAAAAGGCTTGAAATACCGCACTGTCATGCCGGCAGCCAACGACGCCCAGTCAGGCCAAGGCCGCAGCTGGAAAAGCACCTTGAGCGTAGACAGCGTCGAAGCGGCAGAAAGCAAATTACAGGAACTTGGCTATAGTTGGAACTGGCTGGAAGATGGCAGCTTGGAAGCGATCACACCGAAACTACCGGCGGTAATGCAGTTGGATTCTGGCAAAGAAGTCTTTTTTAACCAACTTATTGCGGCCTATATGGGGTGGAAGGGTGTCCGGGAAAATCCCAGCTCTGCCATCACCTTTGGCGACGGCAGTGAAATTACCAGTGCCGACCTGGAACTGGTCAATGAGCTATCTGGGAAATTCACATTTGACCTGCCATGGCAGGATGGTGACGTCGCGATTGTTGACAACTACATGGCCATGCATGGACGTAGGCCATACTCTGGCGAGCGTAAACGGCAAGTGCTAGTGGCCCTCGCTGCGGCCTAAGGCACAGTTAGACCCAAACAGATGGTATCGATACAACAAATTAAAGGCCTGGCACCCGGCATATTTATCACCGCCATAACAGGTATGGCGGCGATGTTTTTGAGTGAACACTATGGCGCACCTGCCATGCTGTTCGCCCTATTGCTGGGTATCGCCATGTCCTTTTTGTATACCGAAACCAAGTGCAAAGCCGGCATCGAGTTTACCGCCTGCCACGTATTACGCATTGGCGTTGCCCTGTTGGGTTTGCGCATCGCATTTAGTGATTTGCAAATTCTCGGCTGGCCTACCGCAATCCTATTAATTATTGCCGTTGCTTCCACTATCTTATTTGGTATAGCAGTTTCCAGCCTATTGGGATTGCGCAAGCAATTCGGTGCCCTGACCGGTGGCAGTGTCGCCATTTGCGGTGCCTCAGCGGCGATGGCAATTTCCGCAATTTTACCAAACAACAAACAGCGCGAAACCGATACCTTGCTGACGGTGATTGTAGTGACTTCGCTATCCACCATTGCCATGGTAGCCTATCCCATCATAGCCAGCAGCTTAAACCTGGATGAAACCCAAACCAGTATTTTCCTAGGCGGCACTATACACGATGTTGCCCAAGTGGTGGGTGCGGGCTATTCGGTGTCAGATCAAACCGGTGACTTGGCGACGTTGACCAAGTTGGTAAGGGTCAGTTTCCTAATGCCGGTTGTATTGTGTTTTTTGCTTGTTTTGCAAATGCGCAGCAGTGTAACCAGCGAGGGCAAGGCGCCCGGGTTACCTGGCTTTTTGCTAGCTTTTATCGTTTTGATGGTGCTAAACAGCACCATGTCGTTGCCCAGCGCAGTGACGGTACTGGCGACCGACGTATCGCGCTTTGCCCTAGTCATAGCGATAGCGGCAATAGGCATGAAGTCCAACCTGGCGCAGTTAGTTAAAGTAGGCCCAAAGCCGGTGCTGCTGATGGTGCTGGAAACCCTGTGGATTGCAGGCCTGATACTCGCTTATTTGCTTTTTTATTAAACAATAGCCCAGGCTTAGCTTACCCCTAGCGCCACTGACACTGGTAAACTGATGTGCACGCGGGTGCCCGCAGTCGCGTTAGCTTGTGCGCTGATTTTGCCGTGGTGTAGCTGGATCGCCCTGTTGGCTTGCGCCAAACTGAGCCGGCCCGCCGGCCCCAGCCCTTGGTTCGTAGTAGGCGCAAAGATGTTCTGCAATTGGCTAGCAGTCAAAGTTAAGCCATTGTCTGTGATAGTAATGCCAAACTCCATACTGGTGAGGGTGGTTTGCACTTTGATTACGCCTGCAACAGCTTCACTCGCATTCTTCTGTCCCTGGCGTATCGACATAGCCGCATTTAACAGTACATCGGTAAAGGCTTGCATCAAGTTATGGGCATAACAAGGTTGCTTCAAATCTGATCCGTACTCCTGCACAAACTCAATATTGACAAACTTACCGCCAACAAGCGCAATTGCCTGTTGCAACAACGCCTGGATCGAGACCGATTGCTGCTCCTCATCAATTTCCGAAAAGGTAAATACTTCCTGGAAGAAACGATGGATGCTATGGCTGGTATCATCTAGCAGCTTTAATGATTTAGCCATGCGTTTTATGCGCATGCTCATATCGTCATACTCATCCTGGCTCATATGTTGGCGCAAGTTGTTGTCGTCTATAAACTCCTGCAGCTCGGCCTCGTGCTGCAATAGCTTGCGCGTGGTCAGCTTCATTTCGTGGCTGTAACCCAATACCTGTTCGATACTGCTGCTATTCAATGCGCCGATACCCAACATTTTTTCAAACATAAACAATTGCTGCTGGGTAAGGTGCAACTGCTTCACGGTTTCTGCATGATCCAGGGCGATGGCAATGTAGCGGCTAAGTGTCCGGATTGCGTCTATCTGGTTATCTGTAAAGGCGTTTGCGGTACGTCCAGCAAGGGTAAAACATCCTACAAAGTTGTTTTTGTGGTCGAGCAAGGGAAAGTATAAAAATGACCGCAACTGTTCTGGCAACGGTTTGTCTATACATTCTTCAAGGTAGCGGGCAAGGGATGGGTGGCTTAGGAAACACAACTCTTGCTTTTGTTCACCTAGTGCGCAAATGATTCGTTCTGACAATGGGATCAAAGACGCATGGGGAACCAGCTCGTTACTGGCTTCAAATTGGGTGGGAAAGCTGAAACTGCGCTGCCCAGCGTCCCACGAGGCAATAACGATAGTGTCAGCCTTGACCAGACTAGAGGCATGTTCATTCAATTTTTGGAAAATCGCTTCGTATTCTTTCGCGCTACTGAGGTCTTGTCCTAACAGGCTAAGCGCCTGCAACTCCTGGGTACGCCGGTTAATTTTCTGGACAAACACATCTAGATCCTGCCCCATCGCCGAAAGTTCGTCAGCAGATGCACTTGGCGTAGCGACTGGCCCTGCGCCATCCAGGTGCCCATGCATGTTTTTTTGCAACTTAACGATGCGGTTAACCACTTGCGCACGCAGGTGTTCTAACAAGCTGAACCCAACAATAACGCTTATTAATGCCAAGGTGACAAAAATAGCGATGAAATAGCGGTTGTGGTCAGTGTGCCCTGCAGCAGCCAACTGTGCCTGCTGCAAAATAGAGTGGTATAGGGCATCGGCTTGCAGAATTACAGGCTCAAGTTTTGCTATATTGATGGCGACAATAGACTCGAAACCGTATTGCAGCACGAGCAATTGGAAACGCAATTCAAACAGGCTGTTGCTGCCCACGCCCAGCTCCTGCAACTGCTGTTTTATGTTAAGCCATTGCATCTGGTCGGCAACTGTATCTTGCCAGGCAGGGAACCTGTGGTTAAAACGATTTTGTATAGTTTGCAAATCATGCTCGCTAGCTATACCCGTGGCTGCTTGCAAAAGGAATAAGAGGCTCCTGGCTTCACCTGCCAGTACACCCTGCCCTGATTTATCCATAGCAGCAATTTCTAGTTCCAATGCCCGAAGTGTGCGCTCACTTTCTCCTATTTTATCCAACAGCGCTGAAGTCCGTCGCAAATGTACATTGGTGCTGTCAACAGCATCACGCACTGTCTGGCCATGTTGCAAAATGTCACTGGCAGTGCCTGCGGCTATCCCCAGGGACTTTAGCTCGGTGACGATATTGTTTAGCTGGGCCAAATCCTGGTATAGGTCAAAGCTCACGGCATCCAATTCGAACAGGTTGCGCCTGCCTTCCAAATAACGCACATCCGCAACCAATTGGCGTGTAATCGCCTGCAATGCGCTGGCAGCCTTTACCGTGCGCAGGTGTACCTGTCCCGCCTGCTGCATTGCCTGTTGTGCATGGTAGAAACCTGAGATAGCAACAATAACCGAAATAATGGTCATGGCCATCATCGCCATAACCGCAAGATAAATGCGTTTTTGTATTGTCAAAGTTTTCGCCATTACCTGATGGCCCCTGAAGCACCAGTGAAAGGGCATAGGCCGTGTTCGGACTCCCTGTGAACCATTACCCTACCAGCCGATATGTTGGCCAGGGAGATGTCCATCATTTGTTTCATGGTAGGATCGATTAAATCAACATTGTGCTGATCCAGTGCCCAATCCAACGCGCCTTCCTTGATACCCACTTGGTAATTCTCTTTGCGCAATTGGCCAAGTCGCGCAGAATCCAACAGATTATAGGCCACGACGTCTATGCGTTTTAGCAGGGAAGTCACTATTAGGCCGGGTTTGATGCCATTTTGGTTTGCATCAACGCCAATAGCGTACTTGGACGCTTGCTCCGCGGCTTCAAATACGCCCATACCAGAGCCGCCAGATGCGTGAAAAATAATATCTACGCCACTGTTGTATTGGGCTAGCGCAAGTTCTTTTGCCGTCTTGGGATCATTAAACGCCTGGGCAGTTGTGCCTACCATGTCTATTTTGATAAGCACTTCAGGATCCACTTCCTTGGCACCTTGGGCGTAGCCACAGGCAAAATTCCTGATGGCGGCATTATCCATGCCGCCTACAAACCCGATCCGTCCCGAAGTTGACACTACAGCTGCCAGTTTACCCATCAAATAGCCGCCTTGTTCATTGGCAAAGGTAACTGAAACAACATTTTGTGCATCCACCCCGAACCCATCTACAAGCACGAAATCGATTTCCGGGTTCCTATGGGCCAAACTTCTTAGTGCGTCATAGTAGGCTACACCAAATGCGATAATAGGGTTGGCATCCTGGGCAATGGCTTGGCGCAAGATATCTATAGGAAGCCTTTGTTTACTTGGCCCTCGAAGCTTAATAACGTCGACATTGTGAAAGCGCTCAAATAGTGTGACGCCTTCGTATACCTTGAGTGGGAACGGGTTTTTATCATTGAATTCACCAGCGGGCCAAAGCACCGCGGGCGCAAAGCCCTGCCCTAGCACAGGTAGGCAAAAGGCCAGCAATATGAGAAGTAATATTCCTCTGTAGGTAGGCACCGCAGGTGCCCCCCCATTCACTTGTAACATAGCCAAAAATACTGATTCTATTAAAAGCGGGTACCAACCAAAGTGTTGGCTAAATATGGGGAAGACACAAATTTTTTGTAGGAATGGGTAAGAAACCTAATTTTATCTAAAACTAGCGGGTAATACCGATTCCATTAAGTATTTGCTCACCCAGCGCTGCCTCAGGGACTCAAGTTCAAGGCGCACGAATGAAGTAATACTGGCGGCTTTACTCCGGGCATCCTGCCCTCCGCCTCTCAGGCCGGCTTCGCCGTTTAATTTCTTTCCAGAAGAAATTATCGAACTTCGTGCAACGATGAAATTGTGTTCCTCAGGCGCGTCTTCGATGGGTTTGAAAAGGGTTTATACAGCGTTAAATGTTCTCGATTTAGACCCACTAGACCTTTGAACATTTGCCTTGTCTAAACCCTTTTCAATTCCCACTGGGTGAGCAAATACTTAATGGAATCGGTATAATAGGTTGTGAGTTTTGCCTACCCAATATAGGCAAACGCATCGCCAATCAGTTGTGCTGGTGGCAATCCTGCGGCTGAAAAGACGTCTTTTACCACCTTCGCCATTTCAAACCGGCCCGCCACATACACCCGCTCTTTGCTAAATGTGGCGAAGTCTTCCAACACAGCTTCATGCACCAGCCCGGTGCGGCCATCCCAGCCATCGTCTGGTTGCTCTACAACCGGTACAAACGCGAAGTTGCCATGCTGTTGGGAAAGTTGGCTAAGTTGCCCATACTCATAGAGGTCTTGCGCAGTTTTGGCTCCCCAATAGAGGGTAAATTGCTCATCAGCCACTTTATCGGCCAAGGCGGAGAACAAGATACTACGCGCATAGGAATAGCCTGTGCCGCCGGCGAGCAAGATATTGTGTGCACCAGGGGAGGGTTGCCAAGCGGCAGTACCACACGGCACCTCAATTTGTATTTGCGGTTGCGTCCGGCAAAGCTCGAGTACTTCCATTGCGTAGGGATTTTCGGGTACAGCGCCAATGTGCAGGTGCAGCTCAGGTTCGTTAGCGCTACTTGCTATAGAAAAAGGACGCTTGTCATCATCCGACATTACTACCTGCAGATACTGGCCGGGCGCAAATGAAATGTCTTGCTGTGGACGCAA
Source organism: Alteromonadaceae bacterium (assembly GCA_965279005.1). GTDB lineage: Bacteria > Pseudomonadota > Gammaproteobacteria > Enterobacterales > Alteromonadaceae > Planctobacterium. The sequence goes on from CBDIHK010000014.1 coordinate 43,875, forward strand.
AACGACTTTGGTGACATATGAGGTTACCGGCTGCATCGCCAACACCTCTGCATTCATGGTTGTAGTTGTCGTATTCAAATTATTTCTTACTCAGGCTCGGTTTATCTTTACTGGTAGCGGCTACTGTCCGGCACAAGCTAACGCGGGTTAGTCCAGTCCCAGCTCGTGCCAGATACTATCGACCTTTTGTTTTACCGCCTCGTCCATGACGATAGGTTCCCCCCATTCGCGGTCAGTTTCACCTGGCATCTTATTGGTGGCATCCATCCCCATTTTCGATCCCAGGCCTGAAACAGGCGAGGCAAAATCCAGATAATCGATGGGCGTATTTTCCACCATGACAGTATCGCGCGCAGGATCCATACGGGTTGTCATGGCCCAGATAACATCCTGCCAATCCCTCGCATTAACGTCGTCATCGCAGACTATAACAAACTTTGTATACATAAACTGACGCAAAAACGACCAGACTCCCATCATTACCCGTTTCGCGTGTCCTGGATATTGCTTTTTCATGGTTACCACTGCTAGCCGATAGGAGCACCCTTCCGGCGGCAAATAAAAATCAACAATCTCCGGGAACTGTTTTTGCAGGATAGGCACAAACACTTCATTGAGGGCAACACCCAAAATAGCAGGCTCATCAGGTGGCCGGCCAGTATAGGTAGAATGATAAATTGGGTTGTCGCGATGGGTAATGTGGGTAACGGTAAACACGGGGAAAGTTTCTACTTCATTGTAATAACCCGTATGATCGCCGTAAGGGCCTTCTTTGGCAGTTTCTTCAGGATCGATATAACCTTCTAATACTATTTCTGCGGAGGCTGGAACCTGCAACTGGTTGCTCAAACACTGCACCACTTCGGTTTTATCGCCCCGCAATAGGCCGGCAAAAGCATACTCTGAAAGTGTGTCTGGTACCGGTGTGACTGCCCCTAATATGGTTGCGGGATCCGCCCCCAAGGCTACCGATATCGGAAACTTTTCACCGGGATGTTCCTGGCACCACTCTCGAAAATCCAACGCGCCTCCGCGATGGGAAAGCCAGCGCATGATCAGTTTGTTTTTCGCAATCAACTGCTGCCGGTATATCCCTAAATTTTGTCGCTTCTTATGGGGCCCCAAGGTCACGGTCAAACCCCAGGTAATCAAAGGCGCTACATCACCAGGCCAGCAGCGCTGGATAGGCAATTTGGTCAGGTCAACTTGCTCGCCTTGTAGTATATTTTGCTGGCAAGGCGCTTTTTTAATTTGCTTGGCTGGCATGTTTAGCACCTGTTTAAAAACAGGTAGCTTGTCAAACAAGTCCTTGATGCCTTTAGGCGGTTCAGGCTCTTTCAAGAATGCCAACAACTTGCCAACTTCCCGCAGTGCCTCGACGCTGTCTTGTCCCATGCCCAGCGCAACCCGCTTGGGGGTGCCAAACAAATTTGCCAGCACAGGCATGTCGCTGTTTTTGGGGTTTTCGAATAGGATAGCCGGCCCGCCTGCACGTAACGTGCGATCCGCTATTTCAGTCATTTCCAATTCAGTGTCTATCGGATGGCTCACCCGCTTGAGTTCGCCCATAGCCTCTAGCTTTTCTATAAATTCCCGTAAGTCTTTGTATTTCATTGCGATGCGTAATAGTCTTGATGCAAGGATTATATGCTGCTAGTACTTAGGATTCGAGTATCTGGTTCAACTATTGCCATTTCCTGTATGTATTGGAGTGGTATCACCATTAAAAAGGAGTCACGCCATGTTGCGGATTGCCCTCTTGATTACTTTGCTTGGCTACAGTTTTGCTACACAGGCGCAAGCACAATGTGACCGCCCAGAGTACCGTCAATTCGATTTCTGGATTGGAACCTGGACCGTCACTACGCCAAATGGCCAAGTCGCAGGCACCAACACAATTACCAAACAATTAGGTGATTGCTCGTTGCTGGAACAATACAGCACCCCCAACGGCTATGAAGGCAAAAGCTTCAATATATATGACCAATCTACCGGCCAGTGGCACCAAACCTGGGTTGACAACACCGGGTTGTTACTCCAGCTAGACGGCAGCTTGGTCAAAGTAGATGAAAATACCGAAGCCATGGTGTTGTGGGGCCAAGGTATCAGCCAGCAAGGCCTTGCTATCACCCACAGGATAACCTGGACGCCAAACCAGGATGGCACCGTGCGCCAGCACTGGCAAATGAGCCCGGATCAAGGTATCAACTGGCAAACACTGTTTGACGGGCTGTATACCAAGCAAAAAGACAAATAATAAGCAAAACAACTGATATGACAATCCGCTACCCGTCGCCATTAAAAGTGGGCGACACTGTCGCTGTTACCGCGTTTTCCTCAGGTGTAGACAAAGAACTTTGGCCAAGGCTAGACCATATCCTTGGCCAGCTTCGCCGCAACGGCTTCAACATTATTGAAGGCAGCTGTTTGCGCAGCAACCATGGCTACGTGTCAGCGCCGCCACAACAACGGGCAGACGAATTGATGTCCTTTATCTGCGACAACCGCGTGGCAGCGGTAGCAGCTCCTTATGGTGGCGAGCTTGCGACCGAGCTATTGCCCCTGCTCAATTTTAGGCAAATACAACAAGCACGCCCTAAATGGCTGTTTGGTTATTCGGATATTTCCACCTTAACCTGCGCCATTACCTGCAGCACTGGCCTTGCGACGGTGCATAGTGCCTGTTTGATGGAGTTGCTCGACGAACAACAAGACCCGCTTACCCAAGGTACATTCGCGAGTATGGCAGTGGCAGAAGGGCAGAGCTTCGTACAATCCAGCTCTAGCCACTACCAATCAAAAAACCCTAACTGGGTTGAAGAACCATACTGCACCTTTAACTTGGATACCCCCACCCAGTGGCAATGCCTATACCCAGAAGACACTACACAGATCAGTATTAGCGGCCGCCTATTTGGTGGTTGTTTGGATACCTTGGCCAACCTTTTTGCAACACCTTTTGTAGATTTTGAAGCATTCAAATCCCGTTTTCCTGAGCAAGGAGTATTGCTCTACTTAGAGAATGTAGAAATGTCACCCATGGCATTGAAACGGGCCTTGTTAGCCATGGATTTCCGAAAAGTATTCAACAACATAAATGGCTTGGTCTTAGGACGCAACTGCGGCCCAAGTGATGGCAAGGGTATGTTGACCTACCATCAGGTCATTACTGAATTTTTCCGGGACAAAGGCTTCCCGGTGGTTATTGATGCCGATATCAGCCACAAGCCACCCAATATGGCATTAATCAATGGTGCTTTTGCAGAGCTAAACCTAGTTGATGGTAAAGCGACTATTAGCCAAACTCTACTGCCGTGATTGGCTGCAAAATTAGGGCGAATTTAGGTTTCGCCCTATTTGCTGGCTACCCTTGCAATCAACCCCAACACAGCGCCAGCCGGATCCTGGATAACACAAAATTGATCTTTACCCATCGTTACCGGCTCCCGAAGTAGTTTCCCACCCATTTGCTGGCAATGGCCTATGCTGGCACCGATATCTGCAACCCGGACATACATCAACCACTGTGCCGGTATACCTTCATTGCAGCCACGGGCGTGGCAAACGCCAGCAACCGTTTCGCCATCTGCAGGGGCATTCATGTTGAAATCGTTGTAGTCGCCCATGGACACGGGCTCGCTTTGCCAGCCAACAACTTTTTCATAAAAGCCTTATATACCGATTCCATTAAGTATTTGCACACTCAGCGCTGCCTCAGGGATTCAAGTTCAAGGCGCACGAATGAAGTAATACTGGTGGTCTTTCGAACTTCGTGCAACGAAGAAATTGTATTCCTGAGTTGCGTCTTCGATGGGTTTGAAAAGGGTTTATACTGCGTTAAATGATCTTGATTTAGACCCACTAGACCTTTGAACATTTGCCTTGTCTAAACCCTTTTCAATTCCCACTGAGTGAGCAAATACTTAATGGAATCGGTATTGCTTCCTCGGCGTTGTCAACAGTCAAGTCACGCCATTCGATCATGCCTATTTTGGGTTGTTCAGCGTTTGCCATTGAAAGCTCTCCATAAAAAACAGGTAACAACCAGTGTGGCTGTTACCCCAATTTTTGCAAACTATATTGACGGAAAGGCGGGGGTTTTGCTAAATAAACTTTGCCGCTCGCTTTTGTTTAAACTGTTGCCACTTTTCTTGCTGTTGTTCGTCCAATAATTGCCAAAACTCATAATGGGCATTGGCTTTAGCCACAATAGCCTGCTGTAAATCTGGGTAGGTGGATTCAAACAATGCTTGCCATTGGCTATCTTGCATATCCGGTTGAACTTGTGTGGCCAACGAGCGCTTGAACTGGTGCAATGCTTTCCTTGTTGCCATTACTTGTTCCCATGCGGCCACTATTTCAGGTTGGGCTTCGGCATCAACGCCTAGACCTTGTAAAAACCTGGCTTTGCGTTGCTCGCGTTTATTAGCATCCCTTTGTTTAGGCTTGGACATAATGTCTATTAACTTTGCTTGTTGGGATTCATCTAGCACGGCTTTTACTTGTTGCATTGTGCTATACCTTTGCCAACCCATAGCTGAGAACAGGTTTTTATTGTCTTGCACAACAGCGGCTACCGCTTCAGGGCTATAACTTTCAGAAGTAACCAGATCCCCTATCTGGTTGCGCACCAGGCGCATATCTTCCCTATATAGGCGCATATCTTCGCGGCTAGTGCGCATCACGGCACGGATATCTTGTTTTTGGCTAAAACTGAGGTCTAACTGCTGCATAGCATACTTAAACCGCTGCATTGGATGCTGGTTGGGTTCGGCAATGGCGCTACCAACACTAATGGCACCGAGTAAGATTATTGCTAAAGTTCGTTTTAACATGGCATTCTCCAAATGTAGGACTTCATTTACAGCCTAACTCCCTGAATGCAAAGCAGCGTTTGGTTTAAGTAAAGATTTTGTAAAGGCCGAAACCAATCGCCTGGACGATGGTCAGTAATGCAAAAGCAACAACGGATTTTAAAAAAAGCATAATGGGCACTAAATCACTTTTAATTATTGACGATGATGTCGAACTTGCGGAATTGCTCAAGGAATACCTGGCTGCGCAGGGTTACCAAATTGAATTGGCGCACGATGGCGAAACCGGAATGGAACTAGCCACCAGCGGCAGGCACTTTGACTTGATCCTATTGGACGTGATGCTGCCCAAACTAGACGGATTTGAAGTATTGAAAAAGCTGCGGCATAGCCACCTAACACCGGTATTGATGCTTACAGCCAAAGGCGAAGATTTCGACCGGGTTCTCGGCTTGGAGCTTGGAGCAGATGATTACCTGGCAAAACCCTTCAACCACCGGGAGCTGTCAGCAAGGATAAAAGCCATTTTGCGACGCATGGAATACGTACCGAACCACAGCACCCAGCAACCACTGAAAATTGCCGATGTTGAAATTTTTCCGGTAAGCCGTTCAGTACAGTGCCAGCAACAAATGGTTGACCTTACTTCTACCGAATTTTCGATATTGCATTTCCTGATGGTGAACTGCGCCAACTTAGTCAGCAAACAAGACATCAGTAAAAAGATATTGGGCCGGCCGCTGGCCAGCTATGACCGCAGTATTGACATGCACGTCAGCAACCTGCGGAAAAAACTAAACACGGTGGCGATGAAAGACCGGATCAAAACAGTGCGCGGCTCAGGCTATATCTATCTCGGCGAGGCCGGATAATGCGCTTCGCATTTTCTGGCATACTATCTAAACTCAACCCACTCAACAGCCTTTTTGGCCGGTTATTTGTCTGGTTCTGGCTTACGAGCTTGTGCATCATCATTGGCACTTTCCTGGTAGTTCGGCATATTTTGACCAGTGATGGCCTGCAAAGCATACCAGCCCCTGAACAAACCAGGTTGGAGCAGGTCGCATCAGACCTGCAAATTAGCTTCAGTGACTTGCCAGGATTGACCATTGAGCAACACTTGCGCCGCATAGGGCAAAAACACCAGGTTGGTCCCATTTTGTTGTCCCATACCGAGGATCGCATTTACGCTAACCGCAACCTACCTTCCCCCCTACAAGAACGCTTTTTTAACTTAAAAGGGGCTTCGTTGGCCTATGGTTTTTTAGCCAGGAACCGGCTTTTTTTTGGTCCGGAAATCGTAAATTTGCAGGGTAAAGACTATTCCTTGTTCCTGGGCACCCGGCCCCGGGTGCCGCTTTTTGCAGCCAACCGTTCGTATTTATTGTTTTTAGCTTTCGCCATCAGTGCCAGCTTGTGCTTTATCCTGGCATGGTCGTTATCCCGGCCAATCCAACGCTTGCGCAGTGCCAGCCAAGCAATGGCCAGCGGCAACCTCAACGCAAAGGTCGAAAATATAGGTAACCGGCAAGATGAGATTGGCGCGCTCAGCCGCGACTTCAACGCCATGTCGGACAAGGTCAACCAATTGGTGCAAGGACAAAAGCGGTTGCTGGCCGACATATCCCACGAACTGCGCTCGCCATTGACACGCCTGCAACTGGCAATTGGCATTGCCCAGGATGGAATCGGTAATTTTGACCAGAAACTATTGACCCGGATTGCCAAAGAAGCAGAACAAATTGACAGTATGCTGGCCAAGGTGTTGCAGCTGTCGCGCCTGGAAGCAAAGCAACAACTGCTGCACAAACAAAAAACCCCCCTTGCCCCATTTATCCGGAACTTGATCCAAGACGCCCAATACGAAGCCTCGCACCAGGGTAAAAACGTGACCCTAGAAAACCTCCCCAACGCTACAGTTGAGATTGATCCTGAATTGATTAGCAGCGCTATAGAAAACGTATTACGCAATGCCATACGCTATGCGCAACAAAACATTAATTTTGATTCTACAATAAATGACAACCAGTTATACGTCACAATAGAGGACGACGGCTGCGGCGTCCCGGAATCGGAATTGGATAAGCTACTGCAACCTTTCTACCGGGTGTCAGAAGCCCGCAACCGCAGCACTGGCGGTACCGGGCTTGGATTGGCAATAGCGATGCAGGCGATAAAGGCACACCATGGGGAGATTAATGCCAGCATTGCGAGTTCTGGCGGCTTGCGGGTAGAGCTATCCTTGCCTGTAAGTATCCAGGCATAGTTGCAGTAAATCTCAATGGGATTGGTATAAGTTAGGCGATAGGGCTAGGGTTATGAGAAAAATGCAGGTACTATTCTGTGCTTTGTTTTGCCTTGTTAACAGTGAGGTCATGGCGTCCCAATACCAATTCACCCTTGAAAGCGAACTTGCCCAAAAATATCAGGATGTGATCCTGCCATTTTGGGATGCGCATGTGCAAATCGCGCAATTCCAGGGTGTAGGTGATATCCCAATACAGGTTTATTACCTTACCCATCCCCAAAGCCAGGGCAGCATTGTCCTGTCGTCAGGTCGTTCTGAATCTGCGTTAAAGTACAAAGAAGTGTTCTATGACCTTTATCAAAATGGCTACTCGGTGTTTAGCATTGATCACAGGGGACAAGGGTTGTCAGGCAGGATGGTGGGTAACGCGGATAAAGGCCATGTCCATGACTACCAGCACTATGTCGACGACTTCGCCGTTTTCGTCAACCAGTTTGTCCTGCCCAAAACCCAAACCAAACCCTATTTTTTATGCCATTCAATGGGATGCACTATTGGTGCCTTATACCTAGCACAACAGCCAACTGTGTTCGCCAAAGCGGCCTTCACCGCACCGTTTTTCGGTATTAACAGTCCCATTCCTGACTGGATTGGCAAACTCACCGTTGGTATTACCGGGGCACTCAATAAAGCAGTGACTAAGCAGCCCTGGTATTTTTTGGGGCAAGGCGACCATAGGAAACAAGCCTTTTCCGATAACGTGGTCACCCAAAGCGAAATCCGGTACAACATCGCCGAACACGAGTTTAATGAAGCAGCAATCCAGTTAGGTGGTGTCACCGTGCGCTGGTTGCAAGCCACATTGGCCGCATTTACACAACTGGAGCAAGTTACCCCCGCCATCACCACCCCGACACTGCTACTCCAGGCCGGTGCCGATGTTGTTGTGGACAACGAAGCGCAAAACCGGCTTTGCGCTAAAATTCCCAACTGCCGGCTAGACACAATACCGGGCGCATTTCACGAACTAATGATGGAACAAGATCAATACCGCATACCGACATTAACCAAAGTACTGGATTTTTTTGAACAGAAGTAAGCATGCTAGATATCGTTTTATACCAACCAGAAATTCCACCTAATACCGGAAATATCATTAGGTTATGCGCCAATACCGGGTTTCAACTACACCTCATTGAGCCACTTGGCTTCGATATGGATGAAAAAAAAGTACGCCGTGCGGGATTGGACTACCATGAAATTGCACAAGTAAAACGGCATGCAAACTTAGACGCCTATTTGGCCGATGAGCAGCCTAAGCGTGTGTTTGCTTGTACCACTAAAGGCAGCCAGTTTTACGCCGATGTCAATTTTGAAAAAGGCGACTGCCTACTATTTGGTCCCGAGACCCGGGGCTTGCCAGAAGATATCATTTTTGCACTGCCGCCCGGACAAAGGTTGCGCATACCCATGGCGCCCGGAAGTAGGAGCATGAACTTATCCAATGCCGTTGCCGTATTTGTTTATGAAGCCTGGCGCCAAAGCGGGTTCGATGGGGCGATGTAGCAGCCATAAGCAGAATAACACCAACCTGTTTCAATTTTTGGGTCAAAGCGCTCAAAACCAGGACTTTAACCTATTAGAATTTGGTCTAATTTGACCGTTTTAACCCTTAAAATCAGCTCTTGTTTTTCGATACAAATCATATGGATATATCTAGTTCATATTGAATTGTGAACTACTTCCCTATATTACCTTCTAAATATGGTCAAGAAAAACTTATCAGGTGCCAAATCGCGCATCAAGGATAAGAGAACAAGGGGTCAGAGACCTTGAAAATCCCACTAACTTTCAAATGGTTAGCCAACGCTGGTTTCAAGGTCTCTGACCCCATGATATGTATGGAGATTTAATTTTCGCCCACAAAGCTGTGTAGCAGCCATTGCCTGATCACTTCAGGTGTTTGCCTAGTCGCTGCTGCGGCGACCACGCCATTGGTCAGGTCGTCACCTTGTTTTCCTTGTAGAAAGCGGTATAGCAATGAACCGTCGGTCCCGGCGAAAGCAACCCCGTCACCGTCCACATCGAGATGGCAGGCAGAGCCAAGGCTGAAAGAAGCCTGCAACCACTGCCTTATCTCAGGGGCTGTAGTCCTGGTGGCTCCCGCTCCCAAACCATTAGCCAGCAACCCCGTATCGTCGTAATTATCCAAGTATCGGTACAGCATGTAGCCGTCGGTTTGGGGCAGCATTAATCCATCGCCATCAACGTCCAAATGGCAGCTGCGCATTGGCTCACCATAGTGGTCTTGCACCCAGCTAAGGATAGTTTCAGGATCTTTGCGCGTGGCATTCGCGGCAACTATACCGTTGGTTAACTGCCAACCAGTTAGGCCTTGCATGTAGCGATATGCGAGGAAACCATCGGTTTGGGCGTAGGCAATTCCATCGCCATCAATATCCAGGTGGCAACCAGAACCTGGTTCAGAGTAAGTCTCTAGCATCCAGCTGCGCACACTTTCTGCGTCAATACGGCTGGCGCCGTCGCCGATACGACCATCAACCAGGCTATCTCCCTGCCAGTTATCTAGATACCGGTACAGTAAATAACCATCAGTTTCAGGGTCAACCAATCCATTGCCATCAATATCTAGGTGGCAAGCACTTCCCACCAGGATAAAACCCGGCTCATCCGTCGGGCTAGTTTCAATCGGGTTGCCTACCGCGCCATCATCATCACCACCGGATCCAGCAAACTCTATTGCATACTGGTCAACATCGCCTACCTTCCACACATAGACGATGCTGCGACGGTTGTAGGCCTGTGCGCCCAAGCTAGTATCCGCATTGGCTTGGATCATATATAAGAAACCATTTTCCGCATCAAAACTTATCGCTCCTACATTGGGTTCCCGGCCATCGCTGCCTGGCATAAAATGCTGTTTTAAGTCGATGACCTGGTAAGGTTGCGGCTGCCACGGCTGCCATTCGCCACTAGCAACTTTGGCCAAATCATTGGGATTATAGAGGTATAGCGAAGCTTGCCTTTCCGTTGCCATTGGACCGCGTACTTGTTCGCTACTACCGCGGGTCATGGGTAAATCCAAGTCCGAAGTAAAGGTAACACTACCGTCTTCACCACCGTACCAGGTATCACCTAATGGCCTTGATACCGCAAACGCCACTGCCGACTTGTCGCCCGCCTGCAACCAGGCAGCACCCGAGTAGCCCATGGTCAATGACCAACCACTAAGCCATTGTCCTGGTAGGCTACCATCAGTGCCGTAGCGCAGCAGAACAGTTGCATCAACCACATCATTATCTGCTGGCAAGCCACCGGTTTTTTCGGTTGGTGAAATAGCAAACAAAGTAGGCCCATAGGATGGGATGCCTTCACCACTTTGGTAACCCTGGCCAACCAGCAAGCTGCGTGCTTGGCTGTGTTGGTTTGCCCAGGCCTTGGGTGCAGATAGTAAATACCGGTCAGTCAGCGGCGGGGCGATATGTCCTGCGCTGTCGGGCAAGCCACCAATGTGCCAAGCGCCAATGGCATGTCCGAGGTCAAGGCCAACATACCCATGGGCTTTGCCTTCGCCCATGTTGTAGGAGTTAAATATGCTGTAGTAGAGGCCATCACCCCCAGCGCCAGGTTCCTGATGGTAGGTAATACCTACCACTGGGTCGCCACCTCCCGCTGGTTGCCAACCATTTGCATACACATCTGGCCAAATAGATTGGGTGAATGGCTTTAACATTTGCGCCCGGCGCAAGTCATTGGGATTGTCTGATACGATGGGCCTAGGAATGCTGAACTCGGATATTTGTGGTGCCAGGGGGTGGCCAATACCATAGAGCGATCCGGGCAAGTTGGTCGCCGTATCAGCGTCAAGGTTACCGCCGGGATAAAAAGCAAGCCCTGTAGAGGCGTAATGCCAAGCACTATTTTGTCCTTGATAGTCCAACGGTAGACGGAAGGCACCAATGTATTTGATGTCATTGTGCCCCAGGATCAGCTGCTCAGACTGTAGTTGCGGCACCGTTATAGACACGCTGGCGGCATTACTTTCATTGCCGAATTGAATATCACTACCCGGGATGCGGTAGTGGCCGGTGACGGCACTATCAATGGCGGTAACCTGGTATTCATAGGTCTCGCCAGGCAATACTGCCAAATCTTGGTATTGCATACGCCCGCCTTGCCTCAAGTAATGTTGGATCCAGTCTTGATCCAAGGTGGCGTAAAACTGGCCATTGCGGTAAATCCCGTAGCGGTTGACGCCCGAGCCCTGGCCATCCTCCGCACTATCAAGGCTTGGTTGCCAACTCAATTCTACAGCAGACGCCCCTAGATCAGACCCGGTCATGGCAACCATCTGCGCACTCAATCCGGTAGGCGCATCCGGAGGCGTCACATCGGCGTTGCGGGCATATTCGATTTTGGTTAGCACAAATGCGCCATGCCAAGCGTTATAACGCGGATCCATACTGATATTGACCAGGGTATGGCTTCCCTCAGTCGGTTTGGCATTGGGCGCTGAAATACTGCTGGCGTCGGTAATGTTGAAGACTAGCTGGCAAAATTCACCGGGCCCTACCCAATCATTATGGCTAGGGTTTTGCGCATACATGGTATACCACGGCCTATCCCAATCTGAATATTCTGTGTAGTCGGCATTGGGCGCATCCTCATCGGTAAAGCTGAGCCTGGCCTGTAGCCGCAAGCGGCTGCTAGTTTGGTTGTAGAATGTAGCTATAATTTTATCGCCACGCTCAAACAGGATGGGCTCACTCCCCTTTATCCCAGCGTAAGTCGCCGTATAATTGTTAGCCGCGACAAGGTTGGTCTCTGCAATACCGGCAGCATCAGGATTGGCCGAGGGTGTTGTAAAAGCCATATACTGAGGGTGGTAGATCAGCTGGTTCCAGCCGGGATAAGGGGTAACGCTTTGTTCATGGCTACCCCGAAAATCCACCAATACCTGTGGTTGGGCGTGGCCTCCCATCGACAACAGCAACAATAGTGGCAGTGCCGAGGTTCTAAACCAACCCCATATATCGGGTGGACGGTATTTCAGGGGACATTGGAAAAGTTTTAAATAAGCAAGTCTTTGTTCGTACATAGTTTACTGCTCCCGTACATGTTGCATTTGCTATGGATTAGCGCAGGGAGACGTAACGGTCATCGTTGAAGGGTCACCCCGCACTACCAATGAGGAGCAATAAATGAACCAAGATTAGGCAGCTTGGAAGGCTAGAAGGCCAAATTGCCTAGGCGTGTCTGAGTTTGTGAACCAGCTCACAAGGTTTAGCATAAAAGCCATTCTCAGCAAGAGCATCCATCCTAACTACGTCGTCATAAAATTGACCAACAGCTAAAACTTTAGTCTTCTTTTGATGTTTCCCCCCCTGCAACAGAACTCATATTTTATTCATATAAATCATTCACATAGGATTATCCTATTAACATGAAAAGCCCACCTGCCAAAAAATTGTCGAAAAAACCTTCAAGGAAATCTTGCTTCTGGCGATAACTAAAACTGAGAGAGCCAGCGACATTGTCCAACAGGGAAAATGTCAATGTTAAAACCGACCGCTGACAGTACGCCAGCCAACATAAAGAAGCATTGCTTTAGGTCGAGAGTGTAGGAGGATTAACCATGTCTTTATTCGTAAACACCAATGTGTCTTCATTGAATGCACAGCGCCAGCTATTTGATTCTGGCAATTCATTGACCACCTCATTTGAGCGTTTGTCCTCAGGTTTCCGTATCAACCGGGCTGCTGATGACGCCGCCGGTTTGCAAATCACTGACCGTTTCACGTCACAAATCCAGGGTTTGAACCAGTCTGTAAGGAACGCCAACGATGCGATTTCACTAGTACAGACCGCTGAAGGCGCGTTGTCAGAAACCACTACCTCGTTGCAGCGTATCCGCCAATTGGCCATACAGTCACAAAACGGTATCAACTCGTCAGCTGACCGCACAGCCTTGCAGCAGGAAGTAACGGCGCTTATTTCAGAACTTTCACGTATCCAGACCGACACCCAGTTTGCCGGTAATACCATCTTGGACGGTACCTTCTCGGCCGCCTTCCAGGTAGGTGCCAACGCTGGCCAGACTATCAGCGTCAACGTATCACGTTCAGGTGGCTTCGGAGCTTCAGGCCTGGGCGTGAGCACAGTCGATATCACCAGCGCTTCCGGTGCTTCAGGTGCCCTGACTGCCATCGATTCAGCGATTTCTGCAATCGGTGCCCAGCGGGCTTCATTGGGTGCGTTGCAAAACCGTTTCCAATCCACTATCCGCAACTTGAGCAACGTGGTTGAAAACTTGTCTGGTGCCAAATCGCGTATCAAAGATACTGACTTCGCCACTGAAACGGCGAACTTGACCCGTAACCAGATCATCCAGCAGGCCAGTACCACCATCCTGGCGCAGGCCAACCAGCGTCCCCAGTCAGCGTTATCATTGCTTGGCTAAAGAACAAGGGGTCAGAGACCTTGAAAGGGTTACCTTAATTCAAGCGTCATCTACCCCTAGTTTTCAAGGTCTCTGACCCCTTGATATTTCGCGCTATTGGCTGCCAGGAGGTAGTGTGAGGCAACCATCGGCCCAGCCAACAGCGCACACCATTTTCGCTCAAAATTCTCCTAACGTCGGAGCGATTGGCCGGGATAGCTTTTATCCCGGCTTTTTTATCCCCGCCTTTACCCATAGGCAACTCAGTGTAAAGTCTATTTTTAACCAAAATAACTAGCCATCTCTAGAAAATGCAAACGCACCCTGCCGTATTGCTAATATTATTTTATTACCTTGTAAAATATGGAGCCTAAACTACACTCTTGATTCTTCGATAACTCTTTGAATATAAAGGATAAATAATATGCCGTTAAATAGCAGCAACATCATCGCTAACAAGGCAGGCGCATTACCAATTAGTATCCAGTATGCCCCTTTAGGATCTGGGACTTCTACAATCTTCTTTTCCGGTTCGGCCTATTCAGAATCAGACAATAAAACCATAGGATTTCAACTTAAAATAAATGGTGACGTAGTTGGTGAGTCGTTAGTGTTTTCCGATGCGAGGAAACAGCACAGGGCGACGGTACCGGTAATGTTGAACTACGACATCCCCTTTGTATTGTCCAAAGATGATTTAGGCAACGATCAAGTAAACAAGGTAACGATTGAATTAGTTGCACTGGAAGGAACAAGTACCAACGAGCACGATGTGTTTAACCTGACTATATCGCAATAGCCAATTCCACCCAGGCTCCTGTTTACGTAGCCTGGGTGAAATACGTTTTAACAAGAGAGAATACTCATACAGCTGCGCGCTATTCGTATTTGATTTCCCGTCCTAACAATGCCATTGCCGCTTGTTTCACTGGCTTTCCAGCATAGAGAATTTGATAGATTTGTTCGGTAATAGGTACTTCTATACCGAGGCGTTGAGCCAAGATATGGACTTCTTTGGTATTGCGGTAACCTTCTACAACCTGTCCGATCTCGTCCATGGCTTCTTGCATGCCTTTGCCTTGGCCAAGTGCCAACCCAAAACGCCGGTTACGGGACTGGTTGTCGGTACAGGTCAATACCAGGTCGCCCAGGCCCGCCATGCCCATAAAGGTGGTAGGTTTTGCGCCCATGGCTGCGCCAACGCGGCTTAGCTCTGCCAGCCCGCGGGTAATAAGGGCAGTCCTGGCATTGGCACCAAACCCCATACCATCAGACAGGCCTGCGCCAATGGCAATGACATTCTTAACCGCACCGCCTAATTGCACACCGGTAAAATCATTACTTTTATATACCCGGAAGGATTTTGCGCAATGTAGCTTGTCTGCTAAATCGGATAAAAAGCCCTCATCGTTTGCCGCTAGTGAAATGGCCGTTGGCAATCCCGCAGCCATCTCTTTGGCAAACGTTGGCCCTGATAAAACCGCCAGCGGCACCTGGTCGCCTAAAATTTCAACGGCAACTTCCTGCAACAAGCGTCCTGTCTCTGGCTCCAATCCCTTGGTTGCCCAAACTAAGCGATGATCAGCAGTTAAATAGGGTTTGATTGCCTGTAACATATCGCCAAACGCGTGGCTTGGTACTACCAACAAAATATCATTGCTGGCGGCAATTGCGCGCTCTAGATCAGGCTGTATATGGAGTTTGTCAGGAAAAGTAAAACCGGGAAGATAACGCTGGTTTTGACGCTGTTCTTGTAGCTCTTGCATGTGGGCTCGATTGCGTCCCCACATACTGGTATTCACGCCATTACGGCTCAAACAAAAAGCCAGGGCTGTGCCGTATGACCCAGCCCCAATGACCGAAATGCTTTTTTGCATTTGCACAGTTTTGCTTACGCGTCTAGTTGCCGCTGTCCTTCGCCTTCTTGCCCCATTTCCTGGGCGCGCTTTTGCAAATATTGGGCAAATACTGCGTCGAAGTTTACTGGCGCAAGGTTGAACGCTGGGAAGGTTCCCCTTGTGATCAGGCTAGACACGGCTTCCCGCGCATAAGGGAATAGCAAATTAGGGATGTAAGCACCCAGCATATGGGCACGCTGTTGTTCTGGCATTTCTGGGCTAATTGAAAAAATACCTGCTTGCGTGACTTCACATAAGAAAGCAGTAGTTTCACCCAACTTCGCTGTCAGGGTAACAGTCAAAGCGACTTCAACAACACTGTCTTCTAGCTTGGTTGTCTTAGTGTGGATGTCCTGTTGGATATCGGGTTTCCATTCAGTTTTAAAAATAGATGGAGTGTTCGGCGTCTCAAAGGAGATATCTTTGCAGTAAATACGCTGAATTGCGAATGGAGTTGCTTGTGGATCTTGGGCGGCACCACTGTTTGCCTGTTGTTCTTCTGCCATTTTGTGTTCCTCAGCCTTGTACGGCTAATAATTTGTCTAATTCGTTATTCATTTCCAGCAACATCATGTCATCGCAACCGCCAATGTGGCGGTCATTAATGAAAATCTGCGGTACTGTACTTCCGCCATTTGCACGGCTAATCATTTCAGACCTCAACCCCGGGTTTTGGTCTAGGCTAAATTCTGTAAAAGCAACTGCCTTGGTGGAAAGCAAAGCTTTCGCCCGGTGGCAGTAAGGACAATAACCTTTCGTGTATATTTCAACGTTTGCCATTACCATCCCTTACTTTTTAATCGGTAAGCCTGCGCCCTGCCAGGCATTCATACCCCCTTTGAGTACGTTAGCGTTGGCAAAGCCAGCCTTGAGCAATTGCGTCGCCGTTTTGCGCGCCGACATGCCCATAGCACAAACCACGATAATGGGTTTGTTTTTCATTTTTTCAAGCGAACTAAAGTCTGCTTTAGCAACCTGCTCATGCCCGAGGTGCTTAGCACCTAGTATATGCCCTTTGTTGTATTCATTGCTGGCGCGAATATCCAAGACAACCGCATCTTCCCGGTTCATTAAAACCGTAGCATCATGGGTATTAAGTTCTTTAACGGGTGAAAAGCGGGCGTTGATAAAGCTGAATAACAACCAAACAAATAACACGATCCAAATGATCGATAAAATCGGGTTGTTGCCTATAAATTCAATAAGCTGCTGCATATGCCTAAGAATACCTTTGTTGTGAAAACGAGAGCTTTAATTTGGGGAACTAGCAATGCTTTTGGATTGCATAGGATCCCATCTATAAATAGCCTGCAAAGTATATAGATTTTGTCGTCAGACACCAGAGGCTGTTTATTTTTGCTGCGGATATGGTGCCAAACGGGGAATTTTCCAGCGTCTAACTGCAAATTTAGTTGTCAATCCAATCCCTGAGCCAGTAAAGTGAGGCCAGATACTAACCAGCTTGTTAATCTGATTGTGACCCCAGCGCAAAAGAAAATCATGGCACTTTGGCCAAAGCTTGTGGTTTTCCTTCTAACCATGTTTATTTCCTACAGCGTTTTCTCCCAGGAACCTGACGCAGGGCAGTTGCAAGAACTGCAGACGCAAATAAAGGACAAGCAAGAGGCACTGGCGCAAAAAATTAAAACGGCGGAAGGCTTGCAGGGGCAATTACGCCAAGCAGAACTGGAAATTTCCCGGCTAACCAAAGCCAGTATTATTAGTGAACGCGAACTCGCACAAAACCGATCGCAACAAAAGGCCCTGGAAAAGCAAAAAAGCCAGCTAACCCAACAAAAAAACCAACAAACACAACTGCTTTCCAACCAAGTGCGTGCCGCCTTCATGGCAGGCGACCATGATTACACCAAAATGTTATTGAGCCAGGAAAATGCTGGGCGCTTTGAGCGCATGTTGGTGTACTACGATTATTTAAACCAAGCGCGGCAAACGCAAATAGAGCGTTTCAGCGCACTGCTTGCCAAGCTCGCCGATGTAGATCTCGCCCTCGCCGAAAAACTTAGCGAAATAGAAACCCTAATTCAACAACAGCGCCAGCAAACGGCAGCACTGCAACAACAGCAAGCAGCCCGCGAAACCACCCTAGCCCAAATTCAAGCAACGATTGATGACGAAGCAGCCCAAATTGAACAGCTGCAAATCAACGAACAACAACTAGCCCAAGCTATCTCTGAAGCGATATCGCGGTCAACTGCCAGGCAAGATATCCAACTGTTGGGTTTAACCAATGTAAAAGGCCAACTGCAAAAGCCCGTAGACGGCCGTTACCGGAGACTATTTGGCAAACGCCGGCAAGGACAAGTCCGCTGGAAGGGTGTCATCTTCGAAAGTGGCAGCGGCCAGCCCGTTGCGGCCATCCATCAAGGTAAAGTACTGTACGCAGATTGGTTAAAGGGGCTTGGCTTGGTCACGGTCATCGACCATGGCGATGGTTTCATGAGCCTTTACGGGCACAACCAGGCACTGCTGCGCCAGGCCGGTGATATTGTTGACGCTGGCGAAACCATTGCCTTAGTAGGCCAAAGCGGTGGCCAAAGCCGGCCAGGGCTATACTTTGAATTAAGGCACAAAGGCCAGGCAATCAACCCCAGCAACTGGTTAAATATATAGCCTCCACATCATAGCTCAAAGAGCCTTATAACTGGGTATGGAATTTCATGCCCAATTCGTTTGTAAAAAATCAGTAATAAATTCGTTTTTGAGGTGGACTAACGATCGAGACCTAATATAATGAGGTAAAACAAGGAGGCTATAACCTCCACGCGCTAGGTTAAACTACTGCATGGGAACTAAGGTTCCCGCGTTTAGCCATAAACAATAACAATAATACGAACCCGATTATCGAGTCGTGCGCTGCCAAAATAACAACAATCGCACCACCTTGGGTGGTATGCGGGATCTAGCCTTGAGGTGCTGCCAATTTGCCAATACCTGGCATACAGCGTCTAAGGGGTTGTTGCCTTCCTTGTTTTTATTCCTTCTGCTTGTTACCGCTGCACGTGCCCACTCTGCAGAAATCATCATCATCCTTGATGACATGGGCAATAAACAAGCAGAACAGCAAGCATTCCAATTACCTACTGAAGTAGTCTTTGCCATCCTACCCCACACGCCTTACAGCAAAAAGTTTGCGCGCCTAGCGGAACAACAAAACCGTGACGTAATGCTGCATATGCCAATGGAAGCGCTTTCAGGCTTGTACATGGGGCCAGGTGGCATTAGCTCGGACATGGATAGGAACCAAATTTTGTCTACTTTGGAAGCCGCCCACAACAGCGTACCCAATGCGATTGGCCTAAACAACCACATGGGCAGTAAGCTGACGCAGCTGAGCTACCCAATGCAGGCTACCATGGAATACCTGCGCGCTGAGCAAATGTTTTTCTTGGACAGCCGCACAACCAAATTCAGCCGGGCACGGAACATTGCCCAAGAACTCGGTGTTCCCAACCTTAGGCGGCATGTGTTTTTGGATCACGTGAAGAAGCCTAAAAATATTGAATTTGAATTCAACCGCCTAAAACACCGGGCCAAACGCAATGGTTTTGCCATCGGTATCGGCCATCCCCACCAAGCCACATTGGCATTTTTACAAGAAGCACTGATCGATTTACAAGATAGCGGCGTTAATTTAGTCTCAGTCACCGACAGCTTGCAGCCAGAACAGCAACACTGGGTTTGGAACCCAGCTAGCCAACTTAGCCGCTAGCCAAAGCAATAATTGCGGATCACAATGACGCGTTGGGCTTGTGCAGGCGAGCTACGCAAACTCCAAAGTTAGGTAAAGATATGCAAATTGAAGGTAAACGCATCTGGGTCACTGGCGCTTCTTCAGGTATTGGCGCAGCCCTGGCCAGGCAACTTGACCGCGAAGGCGCAAAACTGATTTTATCCGCGCGATCTGCAGAAAAACTATACCAGCTCCGGGCCAGCCTCAGCCACAGCGAACGACATTTGGTGACCCCGTTGGATCTCGCCAATAGCGCAGGTCTAGCTGATGCCATAGCCGAAACCCTGGATGCCTTGGACGGCTTGGATGCCCTGGTAAATAACGGCGGGATTTCAATGCGCGGGGAAGCCAGGGAGATCCAACTGGCGGTGCAACGGGAGGTTATGGAGGTCAACTACTTCGGTACAATCGCCCTAACCCAATTATTATTGCCTGTGTTGTTGCAAAACCAAGGCAAGGTGGTCAATGTCGCCAGTGTTGCCGGCAAGGTTGGTGGCCAAAGCATGTCAGGATACGCTGCTTCCAAGCATGCGCTCATAGGTTACATGGATTGTTTGCGGGCGGAAGAGACCAAAAACGGGCTAAGTGTGCTCAATGTCTGCCCAGGCTTTGTGCAAACCCAAATATCCGTCAACGCCCGCACTGCAAGCGGCGACAAGTTTGGCAAGGTAGCCGACTCCATTGCCAACGGCATTACCGCAGAAGAATGCGCCCAGGCTATAGTAAGGGCAATGCGCACTGACAAAAATGAAGTGGTTATCGGTAAGGGCCTAGACGGCTGGGCACCATTTTTAAAGCGCTTATTCCCCAGCCTTGTCATGTCGATAGCGGCGAAAAAGAATATTCGTTAACCCACAGACAAGTATGCTAAATGGTACCGCGCCGATTAATCGTCAGCACCGATTTGGAAGAAGCTCAAGTCCTCCCGCATCTGGGTTACCTGGTTAAGCATCATTTGGCTGGCAGAGGCCGACTCTTCCACCAATGCCGCGTTTTCCTGGGTCATTGACTCCATCTGGGCAATGGCCGCATTGATTTGGGAAATCCCCATTTCCTGCTGTTTTGCCGCTTCCATAATGTCTTGTACTTGGTCACTAACATCGAGCACCGCATCGACAATTTCTTGTAGGGTCTCGCCTGATTCGCCTGCCGTTTTCACCCCAAGCTCGACTTTGCCCAAGCTATCGCTTATCAATGAGTTAATTTCCTTGGCCGATGTTGCCGAGCGCTGGGCAAGGTTACGTACTTCTGAGGCCACCACCGCAAAACCTTTACCGTGTTCACCTGCACGGGCAGCTTCAACCGCGGCATTCAAGGCGAGCAAGTTGGTTTGGAACGCTATTTCATCAATAGCACTGGTAATGTCAGCAATCTTTTTACTGGCGCTGGAAATTTCCTGCATGGCATCGACGGTGTTCTTGACCACGGCCTGGCCGGTTTGTGCCAAGTCACGGGTAGTATTCACTGCCCCTGCGGCTTTACTGGCATTTTCAGCGCTATTTTTAATGGTAGAGGTCATTTCCTCCATACTTGCAGCCGTTTCTTCCAAGCTAGAGGCTTGCTGGATGGTACGGTCATTTAACTGGGAATTACCGCTGGCGATTTCGCTGGTGCCATGGCGTACCTGGTCAGCCAAATCCAAAATGCTGTTGACGGTTTCCTGCAAGTGGCCCAAAGAGGCATTTAGCGAATCCCTTACTTTGTTGAGTTCATCTCCAAAATCACCGTCAACCCTAGAGGTCAAGTCACCCTGCTCCAGTCCCTCAAGCGCCGTGGCCAACCTATCTGTCCCCACTTTGCGCATGGTGACATCGGTACCAAAAAGAACCACCTTGGTAATTTCACCGGAGGTATTTTTAATGGGATTAAAAGAACCATTTATCCAGCAAATATCACCATTGGCTTGCCTGAATTGGAAATCGTCAGAAATAAAGTTGCCGCCAGCTATCAAGCTTGTGAACTTAGTGTACTGTGGCGACTGGGTAAAGTCAGGATGCAGCAAACTGCCCCAGGTATGGCTTTTGGCATCATTTTGGCTCCTGAACGCCATTGCTTGTAAAAAGAGCTCATTACACTCTTCCAACTGGCCATCAGTGCTAAACTCTGCCACGATATTAGCCCTGGATATAGCATCCAGCTTGTAAGTAAATTCAAGGGCTTTTAATTTAGTCTCGGTTACATTGGCCTGGATAGAGACGAACTGCTTGACCTCGCCATTGGCATCAAACACCGGGTTAATCGCCAATGAAATCCAATATTTAGTGCCATCTTTGGCATAGTTAAGGATTTCAGTATAGATGGGCTGCTTGGCATCCAACGCAGCCCGGATTTTACGCTTGGTTTCCGGATCGGTTTCCGGCCCTTGCAGCAAGTCCCCCGGTTTCTTGCCCCTAATATCATCCATGCTGAAGCCGGTGAGCTTGGTAAAGCCCCGGTTCACATATTCGGTTAGGCCGTCTCTATCAGTGATGACTACTGAGTTGTCAGTTTCATTGGCCACCAAGGACAGGAGTTCCACTAGGCGGCGTTGTTTAACTTCTTCGTTAATATCCCTAACGAAGGCAGTATAGAGGATTTTTTCACCTACCCGGATTTTCGAGAGCGCCAACGAGCCCCATATTTTGCTGCCATCTTTGCGCTCCACCAGCAACTCACGGGCTTGGCCTACAATCTTGTCAACACCCGTTGTGCGGTTAGCATGGATAAGGTCATCATGCTGGGACTGGATTGCCCTAGGCACCAACATCTTGACGTTTTTACCCAAGACTTCGTCGCGCTTGTAACCCCAGAATTTTTCTGCCGCAGCGTTGAAAAACTGTACATTGTTGTGCTCATCGATACGTACTACCGCATCCAGGGCCTGCTCCAAGGTCTGGTCTACGATTTCCCTAAGCTCACGTTCCACCGTGATATCTTTAACAAACGCCGTATACAGGATACGGCCATCCAACTGTATTTTAGACAGGGATAGCTGCCCCCAAATCTCAGAGCCGTCAGCCCGTTCAATTTTCACTTCGCGGCTAGTGCCGACAATTTTATCAGCGCCACCACTGCGGTTGGCATTAACATAGCTGTCATGCTGCGCCTGGATCATTTTCGGCACTAACATTTTTACGTTCTTGCCGATCACCTGCTCCCGGGAATAGCCCCAAAGCTTTTCAGCAGCGGCATTAAAAAACTGTACGTTATTGTGTTCATCAATAGTAATAACGCCATCCAGTGCCTGCTCCAGGGTCTGGTCAATAATTTCGCGCTGTTCTTTTTCGGCGGTAATATCCCGCAAGAAAGCGGTGTAAGTAATACGGCCATCGAGGTTTATCTTGGTGAGGGACAATGCGCCCCAGATACTGGAGCCGTCTTTACGCTCAATTTTAACCTCCCTACTGCTACCCACAATCTTGTCTTCACCAGTACTGCGGTTGGCATTGACATAGTTATCGTGGCTCGCCTGGATGGCATAGGGCACCAGCATTTTGACATTTTGGCCAAGCACTTCACTGCGCTCGTAACCCCATAGTTTTTCTGCGGCCTTGTTGAAGAAGGTAACTAGGTTATTCTCATCAATGCTCACCACCGCATCGAGCGCTTGTTCCAACGTTTGGTCTATGGTGTCACGGACTTGCTTTTCTGCGGTAATGTCTTTAACAAACGCTGAATAATAGATTTTTCCTTGCAGGTGGATCCTGGAAAGTGATAACGCGCCCCACTTTTTTGTACCGTTTTTGCGTTGAATTTCAACTTCGCGGCTAGTGCCGACAATCCTGTCTTCCCCAGTATTGCGGTTTCGGTTTACATAGTCATCATGCTGGGGTTGGATGCTGGTCGGCACCAGCATCTTGACGTTTTGCCCCATCACTTCCTGGCGTTGGTAACCCCAGAGTGTTTCTGCAGCATCGTTATAAAAAATGATTTGGTTTGCTTCATCAATGGTGACGACGGCATCAATTGCTTGGGAGACAGTTTCGCTGAAGATAAGGTAATCTTCCCGTTCTTGTTCCGACAAGGCGACCCCGTCGTTCCCAGAACCGAAAAAATTTTGTAGAAATCCCATAACATCGTCTCCCAATACAACGATTAGTTTTTATTGATGGGCGATACTGCCTACCCAGTGCAATTAGTATAGAAAAGTTAAGCAGTTTGGTACTGCAATCTGCCTCGTCAATTAGTCGTAGAAGGAATCTTCGCGGCAACCCCAATCAACCATTGCAATATTGGTCGACAACCTGGCCAAGCTGGTTGAGATCTAATACCCCATCATTATCAACCGCGCCAACTTCCACCGATGACCCCGGCATTCCCCAGACTACGCTTGAAGCTTCATCTTGGGCATAGGTAGCATGCCCGGTTTTCTTCATCTGCAATAAGCCTTCTGCACCATCTCTACCCATTCCGGTCAACATCACGCCGATTGCCCTGCCTTTGGGCAGATGGGCCACTGAATCAAACATCACTTCAACGCTAGGCCGGTGCAAGTTAACCGGCGGGTCGTCGTTGATATGGCAACGGAAAGCACTGCCGAACTTCTTGACTTCCATATGGCGGCCACCGGGGGCAATGTAGATATGGCCTTGTAAAATTTGCTCATTGGGTTCAGCCTCCTTGACCACTACTGGAAACAAACCGTTGAGACGGGCCGCATAGGAGGCGGTAAATTTGCCCGGCAAGTGCAAGGTCACTGCAATCGCCTCTTTACCAGTGAAATTGATATTTTCGAGAAGTTGTTTGAAGGCTTCCAAACTACCAGTGGAGCCACCAATCGCGGCTATCTTGCTGGCAGGTTTCTTAACCGCTAAAGTATTAATTTTAGGCGCAACCGTTTTATGGATAACATGACCGGAAGATTCGCCGTCGCCACTGCGGTTTAACTTTGCCTGGAAACGCTCCAGCTTAGCTTTAGGGACACCAGCCGCAGCCACCACTTTAGAGATGATCTCATGCCGGTAGTCATCCATTGCCGTGGCTAGGTCATGGGGTTTTTCAATAAAATCAATCGCCCCGGTTTCCAACGCCTGCAAGGTGACCTGTGACCCTTCAGAGGTCAGAGTGCTGATCATGACCACCGGCATGGGCCGCAAGCGCATCAGGTTTTTAAGAAATGCCACGCCATTCATCTTCGGCATCTCCACATCCAGTGTCAGCACATCGGGATTTAGCTCTTTGATTTTTTGGCGTGCATCGTAGGGATCCACGGCAGTGCCCACCACTTGCAAGCGGGGATCAGTTGACAGGATGCTCTCCAGCAAATCCCGGATCAGTTTTGAATCATCAACAATCAGGACTTTGGTTTTACTGCCCATTGCTACACCTTCCTAATCAAACAAATCGATATCACCGAACGAATCTACCGGTGTATCCAACTCTGATTTGTATTTGGTTTCCCTAGCTGCAATAGTGTCGTTATGCATATGTTGCAACTTCTTCACCAAGACCCGGCCTTCCTGCGGGAAAAAGTTCACTTTTCGGGGATGTATCCCACCCAAATCCTGAGCGTCCAATTTATACCCTTCAAGCATCATAAACTTCCTTAAGAAACGTATATTGCGCTCGCCGACAGAGGTCATTTGCTTGATGATCTGGCCACCACCAAATGCCTTGAATTTAATTTTGCGTTTGTCAGCACCGTTTCTTAACAAGTCGTTAATCATACGTTCCATGGCTACATCACCGTAGCGGAAAGAGTCACTGAGCAAGTCTTCAGAATCGGACATGGAATTGGAAGAAGGTAGCATAAAGTGGTTCATGCCACCCATGCCTATGCTTTGTTCATAGATACATACCGAAATACAAGAGCCTAGCACCGTGGTAATCATTTCGTCGTGCTTGGTGACGTAGTATTCGCCAGGTAATATTTTTGCTGCAATTACGCCATGCTGTTTATCAACGTACCGGTTGATACTTTCGAAGCCTTTTAAGCACTTGGGTATTTTCAAAGCGGTCGCTGCTGACACCTTAACCTCGCTTCCTATATATCGTCTTACCTACGCTGTCAAAATCATCACTGATCTTGTGCAAAGTTTCAGAATGTCCTAGGAATAAAATGCCGTCCTGCTCTAGATGATCCCAGTACATTTTTACC
>CBDIHK010000015.1:0-80975 GCA_965279005.1 Alteromonadaceae bacterium
TCGTTGGTAATATAGATGAACTGAGTGATACCAGAACCGAAAGGCATAAACTCAACGTCAACGTTAGCACCACTTAGAGTCCACTCACCAGCGTCTAGGTCTGTGAACATAACAGTGTCAGTTGAGTTACCGTGAGTTGAACGGAAGCCAGTGCCATCGTGCTGGTAACCATAAGCGTAAGATACTTCAGCTTCAAACTCTTGCGCCGCAAGAACTTGGCCATCAGCATCAGCTACGCCGTCAGCGATAACAGTTACACCGAAAGCAGCTGCAGGAGCGGCTGAAGTGGTGAAAGAGAACTCAGTCCCAGTATCATTCAACGCAGGAGCGCCAGTACCAGAAGACAGAGCAGTTCCGCCTACTACTGAGAAACGACCACTTTCTAGGTCACCGTTACCATCTTCTAAGAAGGAAAGATCAGAACCTTCAAGAGTAAATGTACCACTTGATACAGTTACAGCAAGCAAATCAGCGCTGTTAGTAAGAGTGTAAGTTACGGTGTCATTAGTAACATCAGTGCCGTTAGTTACGAACTGCTTACGTGAATTTTCCACGTCGATTGTACGGTCAAGAGTTACGCCAGAAGTAGCAGCCAAAGCGAACTGAGAGCCCATAGTAGCAACAGTAGTTGAAGGCGCTTGGTCGATATCAGCAGTGTCACCAGCCAAACGGCCAGCTGCACTCACAGCGATAGTGGAACCAACGCTACCAAGACGCACACCGCGAAGTTCAAACACGTCACCGGTGTCGATAGTACCGCCAGTACGGAAGCGGATTGAATCTTCGTCCGCATCAATACCGATACCAGTCATCGTAGTAACACTACCAGTACCAGATACACGTACCAAAGAGATTGCACCAGGAGTTGAAACACTGTTCAAAAGTTCAGCGTTGTCAAAAATAATTGATACAAAGTCGTTAGCTTGGTAGTCGATACCCGCTTCCCATGTAACAGTTACATCGTTAGTAGTAGTTGTGTCACCAACCATGATGTAACCAAGCTCGGCGTAACCTTCAGAAGAAATCTTCTGAACCTGCAGGCCAGCAGCACTGCTGGTATCTACAGAACTGATAGTGGCAGCGTTAACAGACGCCACACCAGCAATTGCAGCCGCAATTAGTGTTTTTGTAAAGATTGATTTCATTTACCAATTCTCCAATTTCATGAAATTGGGAGCTAAACATTGAGTGTGTCTTGCTCCGTTCCAGTTCCTTATTTTTACCTAGGGTTTAAGGAATGTAGGCGAAAGCTTCTTGCTCGCAACCCACGTCCACCTCCAATTTTTAATGATGCTTCAGGTTGTGTCAACCTATAAAACAAAAAAATCAGTGATTTACAGTGACCTAATTCACAATTTCCAAGCTTTCCAGGCCATTTTGAAAATCACTAATCAAACGCTGCCATTGATCTTCTGATTCAATAACTTTTGGCGTGACAAGCATTATTAGTTCGGTCTTAGTAATTGAATCGGTTTGCCCCTTGAACAAACCACCAACTAATGGCAGATCCCCCAACACCGGGACTTTGGTATCCCCCAGCGCAGAATCCTCACTGATAAGCCCACCCAATAAAACAGTTTCACCAGAATTAATAACAGCTTCGGTACTGATAGCCCGTTCAAAAATAGACGGCGTCGTAGAACCTGCGCTGCCCCGTGCAGTATTGCTAATCTCTTGGGAAATGCTCATTATCACGACCCCTTGGGCATTAACGGTAGGTGTAACCTCTACAGAAACACCGGTCTTACGGTAGCTAACGGAACTAGTAGTTACGCCTTGATCCACAACTGTGGCGTCTTGAACTGGGATACTGGTACCAACACTAATCGATGCGGAAACCCCATCACGCACTAGCAAGGTAGGGTTGGAAATGACATTAACCAGTTGATTATCCTTAAAAAAAGCTGCATTAACTTGGGTATCACCTTCAACACCATTGTTCAAAAAGTTGAAATTCAAACCACCAATAGTGGTTGCGCCCAATGCACCGGTAGATAATCCAAACTCTGAGCTGTTTCGCAAGGCAAACTCTACTCCATACCTAAAGTCGTCGGTCAATGAAACTTCGGCTATCATAACTTCAAGCAATATTTGTTTTGGAAGCACATCTAACCGTTGCAGAAGTGGTAACAAAGTCTGGTACTTGCTGCCTTTAGTGCTGAAAATTAGGGTATTGCTCCTTTCATCAACAACAAATGAAATATCTTGTGAGCTCACAATTGCATTGTTCGATTCGGTTTCTTCGCGCAATCGTTCGGCATTTTCCCCCGTAGCCCGTTCATTCCTGGCTTTCGGACGGCCGATAGACAATAGTTGACCAATGCTATCCCCCAAATCTACAGCCCGAGCATACTTGGGATAGTAGATAAAATACTGGTTATTTTCTCCTTGGGTTGGCTGATCCAATACTAACGCCCAATATTTAACGCGATTTAGCAAATCCTCATCTGTCGCGAAAATGGCAATGGCACCAATATGGTTTAAAGGTACTAAAGAGACATTGCGGTCATTTTGCCCTGTTATACCAACTGACACAGAAATACCTTCATTCGTCAATAGGGCTCCAATTTCCTCTAGAAAAGTAACTGAAGGGATGTAAGTAAGCGACATAAGGCTAATGTGCTTTCCCCGGTTCGCTGGTACATCGAGTATCTGCACCAGTTCAATTGCCCTCAGTACATTCGCCCTGTCTCCCATAACAAAAACAGCACTTTGTTCAAAATCAGGCGTAACGGCTGCATCCAAAAGCGAATTAAGGGTGCGTTCCAATGAGATTTTAATACCGTATTTAATAGGTATAAGTTGTAGAATTTGGCCGCTGGTATTAGGGACACTGCTTGGATCTCGGCCTATGCCAATAATCGCCCTAGCTTTGCTGAGTTGGTTTTTTTGAATGAAAAATGTGTCGCTATCATAGTCGATGGTTATTTGGTGCCGGCTCAATGTAGCAGATAACAATTCAAACAACTCCAGCTTAGAAACTGGCTGCTGCACATTTAATGTGATCTTGGTTGCATCTTGTTTGGCGTCTTCGTTCAACACGTAGTTAACGTCAAGGATATCGCCAAAAGCGTAATGGACAAGCTCGCCAATTGGCATACCATCAGCGGCAATAGTAACCTGCTGTGCAGTGTCAAATGCTTCGGCAGAAACGATTCTGGTTGTTGTTGCCAAGGTTTCACTTTGCATGCTTTCTAGCGCAGTAAACTTGTCACGTGCCTGCACTTCATTTTCTGCTATGTCAACCTCAATTTGTTGGGGCACGACAGATTTTCCGGCGAGGAATGATTTGTTAATTTTGCGGCCTTCTTCCCCCTTCCGCACCGGGTCATTGGACGCACAGCTTGCCAAAAAAAGTAAACACACCGTTGCAACTATGATATTGGGATAATATTTCACTCACTTCCCCTTTTATTAAACAGTACTAATTTGATCTCTCTATTTCCCTTGGCAAATAGCGCTGTAGTTTTAGTTAGCTTTTTCAACTGAAAGTCAAACAAAGCCGCGTTTTCTTGTATCTTTTTAAATTCGCTTTGTTTGCTTTCGAAGTTTTGCAATTCCACTACTGCAAACCTTTCCGTTGCCAAGACCACTGCTACCAACCCAATTTGGTGGTCATCGTCAAACGTTTGAAAGTTTGGCCGCAAAGTTTTATCGACAGCGGGCTCAGCAGCACTGGCAGCGTCTTGCGCTTGTACCCCTATTTCTTGTTCTGGCTCAGGCGGTGGCTGCAACCGATCAAACAACTGCAACAATTGCTGCCTGTCGACCAATACACCTTGCCCTGAACTCGGTAGCAAGTTCTCGAATTTATTTTGGTCAATAGGGGTTGAGGTTTCAGCTATGCCTGTATCTGGATTTACAGAAAACATCTGAGGTATATGCACTAGCACAACAAAAACAAAAGCCACGAAAAAAAACTTCAATTTCATTGCGCCTGCACCAAATAGTAAATACTCAAACTAAGCGTGCCTTTAGCGTTACCCAGTTTTTTTGCGCCAAGGCGTTGCCGTTGTACGGATGTAAACAGTTCCCTGGTATAAACGTCATAACCGGCGTCTGCCAACTGACTGTGGAATAACATTACACTCTTAAATGGAGCCTCAAAGCGCACCTCTAAATCTGCGCTAGATGGTGTCCCATCTACTACCTCTGACCATTCAATGTTCTGCAATACCACACCATGTTCACGCGCTTGTTCTTCAAGTTTTTTCTGAAACGTCAATTTGGCAAATTCATGATCTATCGCCTGGGTAAACTCGCCTTGTAAAAGGGACAGCGTCTCTTCAATCTTTGCTTGTTCCCCCTTCAATAGTTCAACTTCAGCAAAAACTTTGTGACGTTTTGCCAGGTGTTCCTGGGCGCTTTCCAATTGGTTCGCCAGCTCGTCCCGGTAATCGTAAACAGGTAAAATGACAAACTTCATTACCAGCAATACAGCTGCAAACAGTAATAGGTATTTTTGTCTATCCATTGCTTTCAACGCTTGTTTTTTCTGCAAATTTAACAATCACGGTAGATCGTTGGTTACCTAAGCTATTCTGCACAGCGGCGGCAAACCGAGCGTCCTCAACCAAAGGTATTGATTTAACTATTTCTAGACTTTCAGTTGCGATTTTTGATTCCAGCCGCAGTTCTACACCTTCCGCGTTGGTCCTAAACCGTATAATCTTAATTCCTTGCTCCATGATTAGGCCCAGCACTTGCCAAAGCACCGCATCTTGACTTTTCGGACCAGCTCCATCCGCAAACTGCCGTGTAAGCTCCATTTTGCCTTCAATCTCTTGTTTGGTCCGCATTACTGCAGCAACATCTTGACTCGCTATCTCGTCTTCAACTAGCTTCAACCGCAGATGTAGCTGAGCCAGATCTACTGCGAACACGAACAACCAACCGGCCACGAGACCTATTCCAGCCAAACGCCAAGGTAAGGCTAAAACGGTATTTTTCGTTGCCACCTGCCTAGTCAGAACCGACAACCATTGTTGCGGGCTAAGCCGGGTAAGTGCTTCATTTAGCATGAGGCAATATTGGTGCTCATTCACTGCTACTTGTTGTGCAGAAGACAAACCTAGGGTCATCAAAAAATATTGTGGATCGGCGAAAGCACCTTTGCTGTCACTGGTAAACTTTTGATTGGATTGCTTGATGGCAAAAATAGTATTGCCAGCGCGTGATATGCAGTTTAAATGTTCTGCATCGGTCATTTCTAATAAAATGGTTTCAGGCAACCAAATTGTAACTTTTTTTTCTAGTAGCTGTGATGCCTCTGGCCTGAGTTGCCATGCCGTTACCTGACTCGATTTGTCAGATATTACAGGAGGGCTAATCATAAAATCGTCAGAAAATTGGTTTTTAACAATTGACTTGATTTCTTTGCTGTCAACAACGGGAAACTTATGGTGCTGCTCTATTAGGTGCTCCCGGCCAATTATCAAAATAGAATAATTAATGCGCCCCCATTCCTGCCCAGGCACGGCATTAAGTTTATCATTCTTGAGCTCAAACAGTTTATTGTCCGCTAGGAAATAAACCCTTTTGGAAAGTAGTTTTTTTAGCAGGTTCATCTATTGCATTATCTCAACTATAGGAGTGGTGCTTTCAAGGCTCAGCCAAAAACGGGTGGTTTCCGCAATCTCAAAATTTCCCCCCTCGGCCGAGAGGGTTGCCAGGATTTTATCCCCAGGAGCCTTAGTGACCATAAAGCCATATTGGTTGCCCGCATCTGCATTCCATTGCGCCTGACTTGAGTTGCCATCCCTTCTTAACGCTTCAAGCCGCAAAGCAATTTCCGCAGAAAACAGATTTTGCAACAATGAGCGCGGCGCATTATACATATTGAAGAAGTCTGTGGGCAAATGCGTTACTTCGATTAGTTTGCGTCCATTCGGCCAACCTGGGACCAAAGTCGCCTCGGAAAGAGATTGGAATAAACCGCCCCTGGCAGGAGCCCTATTTGGGCTTCCGGATTCTGCCAGCCCCTGCCATACCCGCAACTGCTTATACACATCATTGTCGCCTAGCCAATTGCTCAATTCGCTGCCAGCGTATGGCAGGCTAAGCCTACCACTTTCATCTTGCAAACGAACAACGACATTTGGGTTGAGCGCAAACGCTTCACCATAAAAGTTCCAATTGCGCCCCAGTGTCTCTGCGCTTGATCTCTCCTTATCATCTACTGCCAAAGCAAACTTTAGCTTTTGCTTTGCGTCATACAGATCTATGTCCAATTGCGCACGCTGTTTTGCCTTAATGGCTACTTGCACTTGGTGGTCAGCTTCCTGGCTTAATTTGATCACCAGTATTAGTAGCATCATAGTGATTAACAACACCTGAATAAGGGCAACACCGGCATTTGATTTGATGTTAATCTTCATTTTGATGGCCATAGAATTCGAGCTGTTCCGGGGAAAAGTGCCTGAGTGGGATAATTAAACTCGAGCTTTCTCCATTAAGTGTAAAGCTTATTTTGGCAGCCTCCGGCGGTATTTTTGTATCTTCGCCACTGTAAAAGCCGAACCAACTGGGAGAGTACGCCCGCCCCTCCCGGGCAAGATACCATTGGTCTAGATGGGCATAGCCAAAATACTCAACCGTAAAATCTTCAAACCCGGTTAGCAAAACGGTTTCCAAGTCTATTCCTCGGGTATCTTGATTAGTGAGCAATGGCGCCTTATCCAGGACTCGTTCGCGGTAAACCAACTGCTTTTCACCACTGGCAACTAACTCTGTAACTTTAAGCTCAATGGCTGCTGGGTAAGATTCGTCCGACATGGAAGAAGCCACTACCGCCCTCAGCAACTGGTTTCCACCTTCGAAATAGTGAAATGAAACGCCATCCCCATTCTTAACGATATAGGGCTGGATATCTGACACTACCGCAAGCAATTGGCTGACGCCTTTAGCCTGATCAAAAACCGCTTCGAATTCGCCAAGTTGATTGTTCCAAAACCGTGAGTATTGGCTATATGCAAAATTACCAATAAAGGTAACTAGCATGAGAATCGACATTGCAACCAAAAGCTCCACCATGGTGAAGCCACCTGAACGACTTTTATTTACTCCCATGTCGTTACCGCAAAAGAAAAGTTCTGCGCGCGGTGCTGCTCTTCAAGCTGCAGCTCAACCCGCCACAATATGGCATTGCCATTAACAGATTGGCTACTAGAGCCTTCTTGGGGGATCTGACGAATAGGTTTTCGATCCGATTGCTGTGCTCGCCATGAATAGTTAACACCATCAAAATTGCTACTGCCACTGCGCTCACCTTGCTGCATCAAAAAGCTTATATTTGAGGCGATGTACTTGGCGTAGACAGAAGACTTGATGGTGGAAGAAGCCGCTAACTTTGATTTGACCGCACTGGAAAAAACGCTTGTTGCAGCCGCGACAGTAATGAACAATATCACGCCCGCTATGAGGACCTCTAGAAGCGTAAAGCCTTGGTCATTCCCCTTAACCACGATTCAAGTCCATGCGAAAATAAATGCCACCATTGTTTACTGTGAGTTCTGTGCTTGTTAAAACACCATGTCGATTGAACGCAAAATCTTGCTGCTCAAAAGTAACGACATCAAAGTAAAACTCAGCGATTTTCATCGACTTTTGGTTGAACAACACGGCTTGTGAATTTTGGAATCTAAGACGTAAGTTTTGTTGCGTGAGGAACGCTTCCTTGGAAACACGGTCAACGATAGTGGCTATTTTTTGTTTGTCGGCTTTTAACTTGTATTTTCCAATGGTATCGGCAGTTAACCCACCGACCAGTGCTAACGAAACCGCGGTTATTGCGATAACCACTAATAGTTCCACCAAGGTAAAACCTTGCTGTTTCGATTTGCCTACGGGTAGGGTCGCCATATCAATAGTGCCCTATTAGAAGTTACCAAAACTATATTGCGATTTCATTGACACTTACAACGCTTAAAAGCATGGTAATTACCACACTGCCTACTATGCCGCCCATTACCAGTATCAATAGGGGTTCGAGAATATTGGTTACTTTATCCGTCCACACTTCAAAGTCTTTTTTCGAGCGTTCTGCTATTTCCGAAAAAATAGTGGCGAGTTTTCCAGACTCTTCACCAACCTCCAGCAAAGAAACATAAAATACGGGGTAAATTTTAGTTTTGCTCAAGCTCTGTGCAACAGGCTCACCCGTTTTAATCCTGTCATTAGCCCTTTCAAGATCCGTGCGGATCAAGGGATGTTTTATATTTTTTGCCGCGGCTGCCATTGCAACATCAAGTTTAATTCCGGCATCCAGCATTAGTGCCATAGAGGAATTAAATCGTATCCTCTCAATTTGAATGACAAGGTTGGCTAATAACGGCAGGGATAGCGAGTAACGGGCAAATGCTGATTTTACTTCCGGCGCGTGTCGCTTTTGGTAGAGTAAAAATGCGCTAGAAAAGATCCCAATAAACAACCAAACTTGGTACTTTATCATCCACTCACTGGCACCGAGTAAAAATTGCGTATAAACGGGGATTTGGTCGCCTTCACTGAAAATACTGCCCATCTGGGGAACAATGTAATTGAAGACAAACAAAATACAGGCTATGCAGACAAACAGTATAATAGCTGGGTAAGTTACAGCTTGAGTGATTTTGGCTTTTAAGGCAGCCTTAAACTTCATGTCATTCGCCAACCCCTGGAATACTTCCGCAAGCTTTCCAGTGCGTTCCCCGATGTCGATTAAGTTTATATAAAGTGAATCAAATACGGGTTCCTTGGTAGAGAAGGCTTCCGCAACAGCGCAGCCCGACTTAAGGTTGTCATTAATTTCATTTACTACTTTATTCACAGCAGGAGATTTTGAGCCCCTGCCGATGATCTTTAAGCCTTTATCTATTTTTACACCGCTGTTTAACAAGATGGCCAACTCTGAGGTCAGGAATTCCAAGTCATTAATACCAACTTTCTTTGTCGAAAATAGATTCGAAACCGAAATTGATTTCCCTTCTTGCTTGATTGCAGCAATCATTAAGCCTTGCCCGATTAAGCTTTTTTTGGCACTCGCAATTGACTGTGCTTCAATCTCCCCTTCCTGTATAGAGCCATCTGGATCATAGGCTTTGTATTTATACATTGGCATATCAAGCACAAACCCGTATGACTTCTTCAATCGTGGTCAGTCCGCGGGCAGCTTTTAGCACGCCATCTTCATAAAGCGTTCTATTGCCAATTTGACGGTTGTGGGCTTTGGCTTCTGGAATGAAATATTCGTCCTTGGAAAGTGCCCTTATTTTGTCATCACAGGGCAAATATTCAATAATCGACATCCTGCCCTTGTACCCAGTGTGGGAGCACAAATCACAGCCTTTGGCCACGACAAAATCGGGTTCTTCTACAGTAAATCTTTCTAGAACATCCTGGATAGTATTAGATTCTTTTAATTCAGATAATCCAATATGCTCGGCACAGTGTGGGCAAACCTTCCGGATAAGGCGTTGTGCAAATACGCTAACAATTGCTGCATTCAACAAGAACTCTTCAACGCCGAGATCCACTAACCTAGTATATGCACTTGGTGCATCATTTGTGTGAACCGTGCTAAAAACCAAATGCCCAGTCAAGGCAGATTGCATGGCAATTCGTGCAGTTTCCTGGTCACGTATCTCACCCACCATTATCACGTCTGGGTCTTGCCTTACTATACTGCGTAAACCCGCTGCGAAATCAAAACCAATGTCAGAGTTAACTTGAACTTGGTTGATACCTTCTAGTTGGTACTCAACAGGATCTTCTAGGGTGATGATTTTTACTTTTTCGTCGTTGAGTTCGTTTAAAAATGTATAGAGGCTCGTGGTTTTACCGCTACCTGTTGGCCCCGTCAATAGAATTACACCAGCAGTCGTTTTAAGGTCTTTCAGGATATGGGATTTAAGGTCATCTGCGATTCCAAGCATCTCCATATCATATCTAATCGCGTCTTTACGCAAAAAGCGCAGCACTACACTTTCCCCTTTGTTCAAGGGTAAGCAGGAAACCCTGATATCCAGTTCAACATTTGATATTTTTGTCTCTATTTTGCCATCTTGTGGTCGACGTTTTTCCGCTATATCCATATTAGCGAGAATTTTTATTCGTGATATGACCGGCATACTAAGCGTTACCGGTAGGGAGTTGTCTTCCCTTAGTACACCATCAACCCTATATCTTGCCCGGTACCTTCCTGCTACGGGCTCTAGGTGCAAATCCGAGGCGCCAAGGCTTATTCCTTTTGTCAACAAGCTGTTCAGCAAATTTACTGTTGGTGCTTCACTCGCTAGCTCCCTTAGCCGATCTTCCTCTAATTCATTGAGTACAACTTCATTATCTGTAGCCGTGCTGCCAGAGAATTGTGCGATCTGTTCTTGTACGTAGTCTTTTGTTGCAACAAAGACTTTCGGGGTTAAACCACGCCCAAGCAAATATTGGTTTACATCCCAGTCAAGGGGTTCAGAAGTCAAAAAACACTCTGGCTGACCCTTGATGGGCAACCATAAGCGCTCAATTAGGAAGGAAGCATCAAGACCAACCTGTTCATCAACAGAATCAGTATAGGAAAATTCATCATTGTCCGCTGTTACCAGGCGGACCCTGAGCAAACTGGCATAGAGCTCTGGCAGCAACTCTTCAGAGATGCTGCCCATGTTAACCAACAGTTTTTCTAATCTACCTCCGTACTTTTGCTGGTAGGACTTTGCCTTTTCAAGATCGCTTGTATTGACGCTGAATTGATCTCTAAGGATAGTTTCTAAATTCATTGACCCACTACAATATCAGCGTCTTCGCCTTCGCCGCCTACTTGGTTGTCTTTGCCCAAAGAGACGATTAGGTAAGGTTCACCATTGGCACCTGGGACTTGCAGTTGGTAGGGGTTGCCCCAGGGATCAAGCGGAAGCTCTTTCTTTAAGTATGGACCTGCCCAGCCTTTAGCATTACTACTGCGTAATTCCTGCAAATTTTTGGGATAGTTCCCAACGTCAAGGAAATAGGTGTCCAATGACGTTTCAAACATCTGCATCTGTGCTTTTGCGACACTCACTTTAGACTTGCCAATATTACCAAACATCTGTGGCGCCACTAGCGATCCAAGAAGCCCAATAATAACTATTACAATAAGTAGTTCTACTAAAGTAAAACCAAAACCTTTTTTCATAACCTACCCCAAAAAAACTACGCTGATATTAGACTCTTTGCCTTAATATTCACTGAACAGAAGACTTGCGTCTAGAGCGCATAAGAACGGTTCGCACCAATTTGCTCACTTTCCACGCATGGCGCAATGCTTGGAAGTAGACCAAGAACAATAAAATAAATGCACCGAACATAAAAGATTCAGACCACTGCATGTACTCGCCAAGTAATCCAAAGCCAGCCAATAATAGTGACACTGCAGTAATGAGCACCAATGCAGAACGCGCTGACAAGCCCAGGCGCATACAAATATGATGAATGTGTTCTTTATCTGGCTGGAAAGGTGAACGCCCTTTCAGTATCCGCCTTATCGTGATGGCACACATGTCTAGAAATGGCACAGCAATCAACCACAGCGCAGTTACCGGACGGAATGCTGGTTCTTGCCCCTGGCTACCAATAACTAGCAACCAGACAATACTTAGCCCAACAAACATGCTGCCAGCATCACCCATAAATATCTTCTTTGCAGCGCCACCAACTACCCCCAAATTGAACATGAGGTAAGGCAGTATTGCGAAGGCTAATACCACGGGCAGTAAAAACAACGGTTCGCTGGCAAAGAACATTAAAACCGCAATGGCGCTAAATGTCACTAAACTTAGAGTTCCAGCCAAGCCATCAATACCGTCGGTCATATTAAATGCATTTATAGCAGCAATCATAGCCAAAATGGTAAGGGGGTAACCAAACCAAGAAAGCGGTAAGCTTTCAGT
Source organism: Alteromonadaceae bacterium (assembly GCA_965279005.1). Taxonomy (GTDB): domain Bacteria; phylum Pseudomonadota; class Gammaproteobacteria; order Enterobacterales; family Alteromonadaceae; genus Planctobacterium. The sequence goes on from CBDIHK010000015.1 coordinate 11,901, forward strand.
TCCCAAAATGCCACCTAAGTCGTAGAGGTACAAGCCAGCGCCGTACACCATAAGTGAAGCAATTAAAACCTGGGCGAATAACCGGGTCACAACAGACAGCTCTTTGTAGTCGTCTAGGGCACCCAAAAATACTATAAGACCAGAGGAGATGAGATATAGGTTAAGTACCTGTCCTTGAGGGAACAAGATTGAACAAGCAGTTAAAACCCCGATATAAACCGCTATCCCGCCCACTAAAGGGACATTTCCAGTATGGATTTTCCTGTGGTTGGGTGAGTCAACCAAGCCCACTTTCAACGCGATAGGTTTGGCGACCTTGATAGTCAAAAAACAAGCGGCAAAAGCCAGGCTTAACGCAATAATGGTGGTAGTTAGATCCACTTTATCTCCTTAAAGACTACCGAGGGCTGCAATAGTAACAGCCAACTGATAAGCTATTTGTGAGGCACTTGTCCACAGCGTGAGGTTATCTATGTGACCACTATCGTATGGCACCACTATGGTATCTCCAGGTTCTACTAAAACCCTTTGGTTGGAAGCCTGGAACCAATAGTCACTGTCGCGCTTTGGCACAACCACGGCGCCATTGGCTTTGATTATGTAGGTCCTTTCGTCTGCGGCAAATTGCCTAAAGCCACCGCTCAGCTCAATATAATCCGAATAGCTTGCATCGTTCTGAAACAAATGGGACGTCGGTACAAACACTTCACCAATCACATTGACAGTTTTATTTTCGCCTGGAACCACCAAAGTATCATCTTTTTCCAGTGGAAAGTCTTTATCATCTGCGCCAGCCAATATTGCGGGCAAGTCAATGACCAACCGCCCCACAGCTTCAACATCAGTCAAATCACTCAGTAACTTTTGCACTTCTGAATAACTAACCAAAGAGCCGGCACCACTCTTACTGCGCAATCCCTCTGAAGCTATTTCTTTACGTAAATCTTCCGTCAGCTTGGCTAGGTTTTCGCTTTCTTGCCGCTTTAGCGACTCCCTCAAAAATATCGAAGCATTGGCATCGGCAAACTGGGTCAAACCACCCGCCCGCTGTAAGACGCTGGCAATAGTTTCCCCGCGCCGGAACGTATAGGTGCCGGGAAACGCAACTTCGCCCTTTAAGTGCACTTGTAGTTGCTCCTGCCATTCCGGGTTTTGGTAGACATTAATCCTGTCACGGCTTTTCAATTTAATAATTTCCGTACCGGCAACAACGTCAACAGGTTTAAAAGTATGGTTTTCAACCACCATTTTTCCATCGTCGAGTGTGGTGTAACGCGTTAGCTCAGAAAGGTGGCCAAATGCCGACTCCGATAATCCACCAGCAGCGATGAATATGTCCTCAACTGTGCCATTGTCAGGTAGCGGGTAGAGCCCAGGATGCTGTACAGAGCCTGAGATCTCTACCAGACGCAGGGGGTCATCAAATGACGCATGGCTGCGCAACTGCTCAATGATTGGCGCTAGCAGCCGTTTCCTAGAAAAAGCGGTTGCATCCTTCATTCGACTTAAGTTTTCTTTTTCTAATTCCGTTAATGCGATAATAGGCTCAGCATCGCTTTGCTCAATATTGCGTCTGTTATTATCGGGGCTCTCTACTTCAAAACCCAACTCTTGCCAAAACAACCTCTGCTCAATACGTTCTCGCCAAGCTTCTTTTTCTTGCTTTTGCAATGCTTCTTTCGTTTTGGCCAATTTGTCTAGTGAATCATCCCCGATAGAGATAACCTCGTCTCGTGAAAAGAAAACCACAAAATCATCAGGTCGCAATGGAATGTCTTGTGAGACATCACCTGCAATTAGCATTAGTGGTGAAAATTGCAGTATTGATAAAGCCTTTCCGGTACGGTAATTGCGCAGTACTAGGCCGTAGTTAAGATCGGTCTCGACTAAGAGGTCTTTGTTCCGGTCTTTGAAGAAGCTGGATAAGCTAACTCCGTTACGCCACTGATATTTACCCGGCCGGGCAACCGCTCCCACAAAGGTGATGGCATCTTCGATGTTGTCGGATACACCGGATACATCTATAACATCGCCATTTAGCACTCGGCCATCAAGCTCCTCTTCTGGTATCGTCAATTGGTTTACCTTACCCCCTTGGGTGCGCAGCACGTTAACAAGCGAGGCGAAAGCATCAGACGTAAAGCCCCCCGCTAACTCGATAGCATCTTCAAAGCTAGTTTCGTCTTTCAATTCATAAATAGCCGGGCGGCGCACATTACCAGTTACACTGACGGTTTTTTCAACCGTGGGGATAAACACAACATCACCTGGTTGCAACAGGGCATCATCAGACGTATCACCAAAATTAAGCAGATCGTATAGGTCTAATTCCTGGATGACTGTACCAGCACGCTTTAGCTGGATATTACGCAATGAGGCAATGTCGTTGACCCCTCCGCTGACGAACAGGGCCTGTGTCATGGTAGTTAGGGAGCTAACCGTATAGGCGCCCGGCTTGAAGGCCTCACCCAAGACAAAAATGCGCATAGACCTGAGTTCACCCATACTGAGGTGGCTTTCGATACCTAGCATGTTTTGCCTTATCTTGCTCGAGACAAAGGATTTTGCTTCACTAAAGGTGAGCCCCGCCAACTTGATTGGCTCCAACTCCGGGATAACAAGGAAGCCTTGCCGGTCGATTTTGAGCTGATGCTGCATGCTCTCTTTACCATAAAGCTGCAACACAACAGTATCGCCTGGGCCTAAGATGTAGCTCGCGGGGACAGGCGCATCATAAGTAGGTGCAAAAGTCGAAGGGGCACCGGCAAATAATTCATAACCAAAAGGTTTTAGCTCGTCTTTTTCAATTTCCAAATATTGGTCGACAAAGTCTTTACTAATAGGGTTGCCAAATTGGTCAAACTGGGTTCCACGGGGAAATACCAAGGAATCAGGGTTTGAACCATTGCTTGGGGAAGATGCACCTTGCTGGTTAATAATGGCATTAATTTGGTTAAAGTCTATTCCGAGCTGCTGTGCCAACGCCCGTTGTTGGGCAACCGGTAAACGTTTAAATTGCTCGATTTGTTGTGGTGAAATATTTTGTAAACCCGATACCTGGGCAACGGAAATAGCGCTAAAAATCAGAAAAAAGCTAATCAGCAGCAGCGCGAAATGTCGAAAACCCTTCATTGTTTACAGTTTCTCTTTGCATTCCATTAAAAATCCCCGCGATTCTACCTAAACCGGCCATAGTTACTCAATAACTATTTGCGGAAGTTACAATTTGTAGGACTTCGTTGGTTAATAGAAAACCCGCATTAAAAGCCAGCAGCAAAACACTGTTTGATGCTTAGTTACTGGCCGTCTTAACCTTTATTTTTGCTCAGCTAACTTTTCCCATTGCTTAGTACGCATCGTAAGCAACAATATGGCGATGCCAACGGCAATACTGATCCAACTGATTTGCCAGTATAAGTCTGGTAGCGATTGAATATTCTCTGGGTCAAAGTTGCCCGCGAGCCTGCCAGCAAATACATTGCCGATAGAGTAGGTCAAGACAAATACCCCCATCATTTGCCCAGCAAACCGCTTGGGTGAAAGTTTACTAACAGCACTCAGGGCAACCGGACTTAGGCATAATTCACCTACCGTGTGCAGGAAGTAAGTGGCCACCAACCAATAGGGCGCTACCTTAAGGCCAGAGGCGGCATACTGGGCGGCAAAAAACATCACGATAAAACCCGTTGCCATAATAATTAAACCAAGTGCACACTTGAAACCATAGCTTGGAGTAATCATCCTTTTTGCCAAGTTAATCCAAAATGCAGCAATAAATGGCGATAATAATACGATAAATATAGAGTTAGTTGATTGGAACCACGCGGGTGGTATTTCGAAACTACCCACCATTCTGTCAGTAAAATCCCGGCCAAACAGATTTAAAGATGAACCGGCTTGCTCAAACCCAACCCAAAAAAAGATAGAGGCGATACAAACCAGGAACAAGGCCAATAAGCTGCGTTTTTCATTGCCATCTAGCCCCCCCAAAAAAAACACGGAAAAAAAGTAAATCAGAAAAACCGCAGTGATGGCGTGCGAGGTATATTTTGCCACGACAACGGCATTAAAAGTCATCGCGCCGGTCATCAGCGCAATGGTTATCGCAACCAACCCGAGTAAAAACAAAATAATTGCCGCCCAGCTAAGTTGCGCCCCCTTGGGTGACAAGGGTTGCGTAGGCCGTGCACCTGCCTCGCCCATTTTATTTGCACTGTAATAGAACTGAACCAGTCCGAAGCCCATACCGACGGCTGCGGCACCAAATGCCCAGTGGTAACCCATATTGACCTGGAGCCAACCGCACACAAAGTAACCAATAATAGAGCCAATATTAATCCCCATGTAATACAGGGTATAGCCTGCGTCCCTTCGCTGGTCTTTCGCGCTGTATAGTTGGCCTACCAAGGCGCCGATGTTAGGTTTAAGCAGCCCCGTTCCTAAAACCACCAAAATCAACCCGATAAAAAAAGTTTGATCTGTTGGAATCGCCAGTACTATATGGCCTGACATTATAACAATACCGCCATACCAAACGGCTTTTTGGCCGCCAACCAAGCGGTCGGCTATCCAGCCACCTGGCAAACCCATGAAATAGACGGCCCCTGTATACAAGCCGTAAATGGCAGCAGCGCTGGCAACCGTAAGCCCAAGCCCACCTTCCTGCAGAGCTGCGGTCATAAACAAAACTAAAAGGGCACGCATCCCGTAATAGCTCATGCGTTCCCACATTTCGGTGAAAAATAGGGTCTGCAGTCCGGCTGGGTGGCCAAAAAAGCGGGTATCTATATCTGGGGATTGGGGGCTGTGTGCCGCTCCGGTGTTCACACTGTTTGTCATTATTATATTTTCCGTGGTGAAGTCTATGTCGGTTTAAGGAACGCAATAACCGATTGTGAAATAGAACCGTTGCCGGGCGTCAAACCCCACTCGGTTAGTGCCACGGTAACATCTTGTTACCGAGTTATACTAGAGCTTCGGCCATGACTCAACCGCTCAGTGAAATAAGGTGGCAATTAATACCGGTTCCATTAAGTATAACCCTGCACTATGGCTTCACGATGACTAGTTGGCGCCCTTCAAACACTCTATAATGGCGTCGAAATTTAATAAGGTCCACAGATATATTAATGAAATTAATCTTTAACAGTAGAAGCCTGCCAGAGCTAGCTGAATTACCGCTAAAAGAAAGGTTTGAGCGTATCGATAAAGCCAATAAAAAAATGTCGATACCAGAGAAGTTACTTTTGAATATTTTAAAGTTAGCAGTTTTGATCCCAATTTTTGTCTTGATATTGCGATCATCAGACAACTGGTGGTTCCTAGCTTGGGCGGTTTTGTGTTTTTTGTGTTTCCCCTTGGTCATACGCCCGATCCAATTGGCTATCATAAGGAAATATCTATAAGCATCTGCCAGCTACAGAATAATAAACACCACAGCGCAGCTGTGGTGCTCTAGAACCAATAAGGTTGCATTGACGCGACCTAAAAGTCTTCTAAAAGAGCTTCTAGCTCTTCGTCCTCTGCAAGTTCCTGCTCGGAAGGCTCCACTTTGCCGTCTTTCACCTCGTGTTCAACACTCTGGAAGTAGATACTGCGTACCAAAGCATAGCTGTCCACTGCATCATACAGCAGCTGCTCCTGCTCCATTAGCTGGGCGCGGGCTTCGAGGGCGGACACCGCACCGCGCAACACAGCAAAATAAAGATTTAAGTCGGCCAATGGGAAATAACTGCTATCTACGATATCACCGGTGGCGTTGCGCACATCTGTCGGCCCTAATGCAGGTGCCATTAAATAGGGGCCGGTGTCAAATCCCCACACGCCCAATGTTTGGCCAAACTCTTCTTTTTTCACCTCCAATCCCAAATAATCGGCCACATCAATGGTACCAAACAAGCCCACCGTTGAATTAACGACGAACCTTAGTCCGCTGGTTACCGAATCGGTGACCTTGCCTTGCAATAAGTTATTCACAGTATTACCCGGCTCTTCCAGGTTATCGGCGGCATTACGCAAACCACTGCGGGCAAAGCCAGGCATGTAGTCCACATAGGCAACGGTGACTGGCCGCACTACATTTTTGTCCAAAAAGTCCCAGTTGAAGCTCCAGATGCTTCTATTTATAGATTCAAGCGGGTCGTTATTGCTGGCACTGACTTGGTCATCAACTTGTTGGGTCGAGCTACATCCTGACAAAACTAGGGTGCACACTAACAAAAGGGGTAAAAGTGCTTTCACAATATTTCCTTGTTAACTATGAGTGTTTGAACTGTACGGCTACCTTTTACAATTGGGATCACAACTTCCCCTTCTAATTCGCCGATCGCAGGCTCTACGTTTTCATCAAAAGAAAACCTGGCAACTAACCGGCCATTAGAAACAGAATCTAGGTTAAAGCCTGGCAACATGGCAGATTCATTGGTTAATGTGACCTCAAACACCTCCTGCTGGTTCCCGGCAAGCGGAATCTTTGCCACCGCAGCCGGCATTTGCAACTGGGTATCGGAATCTTGAACAAATACGAACAAAAACCCTGATTCTGGTAGTTTTTGCTGTAACGCCTGGCTCACAGTGACAGTAATGGCCAATTCAGTACCGTCAACGGCTAGTGCGGCCAATTGCTGCTCAACCGTAGCCAGCATTGGCGCTTCTTTTGGCAAAGTTTCCTTGAGTTTAGTCCAAAGCGCAATCGCTGCATCCCGGTTACCCAGCCTAGTTTCAGCTACCGCCAACAAGCCCATGGCATTGTAATTTTCCGGCGTCATCTGCAGTAACTTATCAAGATGCCGCTTTGCCTTGGCAAAACCACCGTCAACATTAGCAATCAGAAGGGTTTGGCTGTAGCTCATTAACAGGCCAGTATGGTTGGGATCCAGTTCATAGGACTTTGCAAATGCGGCCAGCGCCCCTTCCAAATCATTAATAGACGCCAGTACCCTGCCCAAGAGCAGCCAACCTAGCGGATCTTCGGGTTCGTGTTTAAGCTTGGTGCGCAATCCCAACGCAAAGTCCACCAGCTGTTTTGAAGTGATATCTGGGCTTGCCTGCAACACAATTTGCTGGCCTAGTTCAGGCATTTTCTGCTTGGCGCTGTACCAATTTTCAACCTGGGGAATATTTGAAGCCCAAACATACACAGCAAGGGCTGAGGCAAACAGGACAACAGACAGCAATGCAACCAATGGGGTCGGCACCTTGGAGGCTTGTTTAGTTTCCTCCATCTCATCAACCAAAGACAACTTAACTTCATCGACTGCTTCTGAGTAGTGCTCTTTGCTCAGTAGCGCCTGTTCTTGCTCTTCCCCCAATTCTTGCATGCGGGTTTTGGCAAGCTGGGTATTTATGTTTTTGGCGTCATGCAGTTCCTGGCGCTTTTGCCAGAAAAAAGGCAAGACAATAATCAACACGGCCGCCAAAGTGAGGACGGCAATTCCAATCCACAAGTGGGTCATTCAATTTCCTTGAGCAGTTTTTCAGCGCGCTTGAGCGCATCAGAATCAATTTTAGGTGGGCTTTTTTTACGGCTGCGTTGGAAAAAAAACAGGCCAGCCAAGGCAACAAAGATAAGCGGTGCCATGTACAACCAAATAGTGACGGGGTTAATCGGGGGCTTATAGTGCACAAATTCACCATAGCGCTGTTTCATGAAGTCAACCACTTGCTTTTTGTCATTGCCCTCCAATACCAGCTCATGTACCTTGCGTTTCATATCTTGCGAAATCAACGCGTTTGAATCGGCGATGTTTTGATTTTGGCACTTGGGGCAACGCAGTTCCTTGTTCAGCTCTAAAAACAGCTCTCGCTGCTGCTGGGTTTCAAAAGGGTAGCGTTCTTTTGGTTCCTGGGTTTCTGCAACTGATGTAAAACCGATAACCAAGCCAAACAAGAGTAAAAAGCACTTAACTATTGCCATCATCCCCTCCTTTTAATTGGTTATAAACAGGCAGGAATTTGCCCTGCCAAACCCGTTCGTTAATATCACCTACATGGTGCAAATGGACCACGCCATCAGCGTCTAACAAGAATGTTTCCGGCGCACCTGTCACTCCCAAGTCGAGGGAATAGTCTCGCCTGACGTCAAAGATGTTAAATTGGTAGGGATTGCCTAGCCGGCTGACAGTTTCAATGATGCTTGCCTGTATCTCTGGAACGGTCTTTGCGCCAAAGTCGGGATCTAAGTCCTGCTCGTAATACAGGCCGACAATCTTTACCCCATCCTGACGCAATGAAGTTAAGAATGGCAGCTCTACGGCGCAGGTGACACACCAGGTGCCCCATACATTGAGCAACATAGGTTCGCCCTTGAGATCTTGCTCGGTAAACATCTGTGCAGGCTGCATTATGTTGGGCAATTCAAAGGGCGGAAGTGGCTTGCCCACCGTTGTGGACACCACATAACGCGGTTCAGAAAACAAACCGCTCAACAAGAAAATAGATAAAGTTAAAAAACCAGCAAGAGGTATACCCAACAGGATCTTTGAATTGTTAAGCATGTTCAACCTTTCCCGCCACTTGTTTGGTCTTTGCAGCCGTCTTGGTCTTGGCTTTTTGCGCTTTCTTCAGCCGGTAGCGCCTATCTGACATAGATAAAATGCCACCAATCGCCATGATACCAGCACCGTACCAAATCCAGGTCACAAGGGGTTTTACATACAGGCGCACGCCCCAGGAACCGTTGCTAAACTGGTCACCAATCGCCACAAACAAATCCCTGAACAGGTTACTGCTAATGCCCGCTTCTGTCATAAGCGTACTTTGCACTGGGTAGAAACGCTTCTCCGCCGCCAAGGTGGCCACCTGCTCGCCATTGCGGAACACCGTAAATTCCCCCCTGGTTGCTGAATAGTTCGGCCCCGGCACATCCCGTACCCGGTCAAAGCGGAATTCGTAACCAGCCAAGGTATGCCGGTCACCAAACTGCATGCGTAGTTCTGTCTCCACCGTGTAGTTGCTGGTGATCGTTATCCCCATCAACATCACTGCAAAACCAGCGTGGCCAAGCACCATCCCCCAATGGCTCGCCGTTAGTTTGCGCAGGGACGCCAAACTAATATTCTTTTCGCCGATGCGCAGTAGGATTTCTTCAATCGTAGTAAACAAAATAATAAAACTGAGGAAGACACCTAAAATTGCCAACATGACCAAAGCGTCTTGGTTTGCCATTACCAATGCCGTGGCCAGGACACTCAACATTACTGCCCGTAGCATTTGTTTATTCAACGCAGACAGTGGTTGTTGCTTCCAGCGGCTCAATGGGCCGATGGCGAGCAGCGCCACAAATGGCACTATCAGGTAAGTAAACATCTGGTTGAAAAAAGGTTGCCCGATAGAAATCGAACCCAAGCCGAGCTCTTTGTGGACCAATGGGAACATAGTCCCCAGGAACACAACAATGGTGGCCGCCGTTAACATGATATTGTTTCCAATCAGCATCACTTCACGCGACACCAACTCGTAGCGGCCAACGCCTTTCAGGGAACCAGAACGCATCATAAACAACAGTAAGGAGGCGCCGATCACCACCAATAACATCTTTAACAGGAACAGGCCGCGCTCTGGGTCGCTGGCGAACGAGTGCACCGACACCAAAATACCAGAGCGCACCAAGAATGTGCCCAATAGGCTTAATGAAAACGCCGAGATGGCTAACAATACCGTCCAGGCTTTAAACACTTTGCGCTTTTCTGTCACAGCTAGTGAATGCACCAGGGCAGTACCTACCAACCACGGCATAAACGAGGCGTTTTCCACTGGATCCCAGAACCACCAGCCGCCCCAGCCTAGTTCGTAGTAGGCCCACCAACTACCCAATGCAATGCCGATGGTCAAGAACATCCATGCGGCAAGGGTCCAAGGCCGGGCCCAGCGTGCCCAGGTTGAATCCAACTGGCCCGCCATCAAAGCCGAAATAGCAAAGGCAAATGCAACGGCAAAACCAACATAGCCCATGTACAACATTGGCGGGTGCAGGATCATGCCAAAGTCCTGCAGCAACGGATTCAAGTCCCTGCCATCCACCGGAAAATATGGCAATAGGGATTCAAATGGATTTGAGGTCAACAGCATGAACAGGTAAAAGCCAATCGCCACCAAGCCCATTATGCCAAGCACCCTGGCTAGCATTATCCGGGGAATACCGTTACTGAATATAGCAACAGCACAAGCCCAAATTGAATAAATCAGCACCCATAATAAAAACGAGCCTTCGTGGCCGCCCCATACTGCGGTCACTTTGTAGTAAATAGGCAGCATGCTGTTGGAGTGGTTTGCCACATATTTGTTGGTAAAATCATCGGTGACAAAGGCGTAGGTCAGCGCAATGTAAGATATTAAGGTGAAGAAAAACATGCCATAGGCGAGTGGTTTGGCAAACGCGACCAACCTATCATCGTTTTTTGCCGCGCCCCATAGGGGATAGACGCCCAACAAAATGGACATCAGCATGGCAAGCGCCAGGGAATAGTGACCTAATTCAGTAATCATGGGTTGCTATGTTTCCTGTTCTAATAAACTCCATCAAGCTGCTTCGGCTTGACGTGCTTAATCCCCTTAAGGGCTTCTGCCAATTCCGGCGGCATATACTCTTCATCGTGTTTGGCCAATACTTCGTCAGCCATAATGGTGTTCGAGTCTTCCAGCACCCCAGTCGCGACAATGCCTTGGCCTTCCCTGAATAAGTCAGGCAACAAACCGCTGTATTTGACGTTCACCAATGGGCCGGTATCCACCAATTGGAAACGCACTAACAGGGCTTCCTGGTCGTGTTCAACCGAACCTGGCACTACCAGGCCGCCGATGCGCAGCCTTTGTCCCACAACTGGCGTTTGGCCAGATTTACCATTGATAATTTCAGAAGGCGTATAAAACAAATCAATGTTATTTTGCAATGAATACAGCATCAAACCGACTGATGCGCCTATAAGGCTGAGCACCAAAAAAATCACCGCCATGCGTTGTTTGCGTCTTGGGTTCATAGCGTTAGCTCCGCCCTCCTTCGTCTTGTTTAGCTTTGCGGGCTTTTCTAGCAGCCATAATTCGTTCTGCCCTGGCGATTTCCTGGGCAGCTTTGACCCTGATCTGCTTTTTCTCCCACCGCGTTAAAATATAAATTGCGATAACGGCCAGGTAGGCTCCACCGAAAGCAAGCCAAACAAAAAAGCCATAGCCGCCCATAGCAAAAAAATCGGCGGCACTATCAAACTGCATCACGCTGCTCCTGTTGGATTAGTTTCACTACCCAAGGGCGGCGAATTTCACGCACAATAATTTCATTGCGCAAGCGCAATAACACCAGAGCCGCTGAAACCAGGGCTAGCCCGAGGATACATATTAACAGCGGCCATAGCATTTCATTGGCCATAGAGGGTCGCTCAAACTTTGTAATGGTCGCACCTTGGTGTAGTGTGTTCCACCATTCGACCGAATAATGGATGATGGGAAGATTGATAACGCCCACCATCGCCAATACCGAAGCAGCCTTCCCCGCTTGCAATTTGTCGTTAAAGCTGGCGTACAACGCCATTACCCCAAAGTACAAAAACAGCAGGATCAGTTGTGAGGTCAGCCGGGCATCCCATACCCAATAGGTTCCCCACATAGGCTTACCCCAGGTGGCGCCAGTCCACAACGCCATAAAGGTTAGCACCGCACCAACCGGCGCTATGCTTGCCACCGACATGTAGCAGGTGCGGATCTGCCACACCAACCCGATAAAGCCCATAATGGCCATGCCCGCATACACGCCCATTGAAAGGATAGCCGAGGGCACATGTACGTAGATTATGCGAAAGGCATCGCCTTGCTGGTAGTCAGGGGGGGCATAGGCCAAGCCCCAAACAGTACCAAGCAATAACAGTAGTAATCCAGGCACCGCAAACCAGGGTAACAAGGTGCCGCAAAGGTCATAGGTTTTTTCCGTCTTTGCGTACGGATGCAACCACTTCCACATTAATTTTGACTCACTCTAACAGAATAACTAATGGCAAATGGAGCCAGCGCCAGTGCCAATAATAACATCGCGGCGATAATGCCCAATTGCCCACCATAGTGCAATTGCAACTGGGCATTATTGACTGCCGAAGTTGCAAAAATTAGTAACGGAATGAAAATGGGCAACATCAGCAATGCCAACAAGATACCACCCTTTTCAAGGGACAAGGTCAGTGCCACAGCAATGGCGCCGACCAAGCTCAACAATGGCGTTCCCAACAACAGTGTTAGGAACAAGGCTGTGTACATTTCCGGGGTAAGGTTGAGGAACAAGGCGAACAGAGGGGAAAGCAACAGGATCGGCACAATAATCAGCAGCCAATGTACTATCACTTTGACAAACAACAAGATTGGCAGCGGTGTACCACACAGCATCATTTGTTCCAAACTGCCGTCGCGGAAGTCTTCTTTAAACAGCTTTTCAATCCCTAGCAAAGAAGACAATATGGCCGCAATCCAGATCACACCCGCACCTATTTTTTGCAATAGCTCAGGCCCTGGCCCCACACCTAGGGGGAACAAGCTGACAACTAGGACACCAAACAGCAAGGGCATCACAAAATCTAAGCCCCCCTTAAAGGCCAACCGCAAGTCCCGCTTGATCACTGCCACAATTACTTGCATCAAATCTGGTACTCCAACGTCAGGGATTTGCAATCCAACTGATTCCCAATATCTAGGTGGGATGTCAAAACCACCATGCCGCCACTGGCAACATGCTGCCTTATTTTATCCAACAAAAATGCAACAGACCATTTATCCAAGGCATTAAAGGGCTCGTCGAGAATCCATATTTTGGCAGGTTTTAGCCACAACCGCGCCAATCCAACCCGACGTTGCTGGCCAGCGGACAGCTGCATCACAGGCACATCTTCTAGGCCTTGTAGACGCAGTGCCCCCAACACATCCATAAGTGGCTGCTTAAATCCCACTTTGTGTAATGTCTGCCAGAATGCCAAGTTGTCCAAAGCCGACAAATGCATGTTCAAGCCAAGTTTGTGGCCGAGATAAATCAGCTGGCTATGGAATGGCTCTGGGTTTTCTTTAATATTCTCCCCGAGCCAACCTACCTGCCCCTCAGCAGGCTCCGACAGGCCTGCCAAAATGCGCAACAGGCTAGTCTTACCCGAGCCATTTTCACCTTGCAGATACAAAACTTCGCCAGTCCCAAGCTGCAAGTCCAAGCCAGAAAACAAAACCCTATCCTGCTTGATACAGCTCAAGTATGTTGCTTCGAGTGCCAAACATCGTATCCTTTTGAAAAATAAGGCCGGAATTCTACCATAGACAAGACCGACGCCGGAATGGGATTAGCGAATTACAACGTAAATCTTGTAAACAAAACAAACTTGCTTCCATCGAGTTGGCAATTGTTTTATGTTCTTGTTAGTCAGTGGGCGATAATTTCGGTAAAGGCCATGTTTAGCCAGCCGATTACATAACATGTCGACATTTTTACCTTCTAACAACTTAGGCCAAGCCCTTAGTGCTCTAGCCACCGCCACGACCGGAAAAGCACCGGCATTGGCTAGCAATGCGGGTACCCCTATCACTGTCCAAACCGTCACTGCCAGCCAATTATCTTTCGCCACCCAAAACCAAAAAGCGACTATTCCATTAAGTAAACCCGTGCCAAATGTCGGGGCGGGAAAGGAATACGTAGCCCGGATAACCAGCGAAAACCAAGACACCATCCTGCAGATTGCCGGGCGATACTTACAAAAACAAGTGAGCCTAAATGCTGCACAATCGCAACAGGTGTTTGCCAGCATCGCACAAAGCCCAGGCACCATATCCACCGACACAGTGGTCAAAGGTAAAGTTACCGCCACCCAAAGTGGGCAAATAGAAGTCCAAATACAAGGCCAGCGCGTCAGTGTCCCTGTCAACAATAGCCAGAATTTTACGGTTGGCCAGCAAATAACCCTTAAGCTCACCGGTAGCCAAAACCAATGGCAGCTTTCAGCTCAGCAAGGTGCGATTAAATCGCAACAACCTGTGGACAACCAAACCGCTGCCAACCTACTGGATCGCTTTAGCCGTGCTGGCAGCAAAGTCGACATTACACAAACTGCGAGCGGGTTTAAAATAGCAGGAGCAGAATTAAAAAACCTGGTACCTAGTGGCACCGAAAAGGTTCAAATTACCCAGAGCCCACAAGGCAAAGTTAGCTTGCAAGTGCAGCTGTCGAGCGAGCCTATTGCCAATATCAAAATTGATGCTGCAACAGCGCAAAAACTGCTTGATCATGGTGTCAACCAGTCAAAAAACTTTAGCTTGCCAATGCAGCCCAGCCCTAGGGCACAAGACAACATTGCTATAGCCAATCCAACTACAACAAAGGCAGTGCAACAGGACGAGGCCGCTACCTACCAGCAGCTAAAACCAGGCAAGGCACCAAATGCCCAATTCGTCGATGCCGTTATCCAGGAAAGCAAACTGAGTATAAACCTAAGTGCCAACAAGGTTTCCAGCAATGACGTTGCCAGCGCCACAAAGCCACAGCACCAGGACACCGCCAAACAGCCTATTGCTAATTCGCCTGGGCAGAACAACTCTGACAAGCCAAAAGTGACGTCTGCGCCAACGGATCCCCAAGAGCCAAAAACTAACCCATTGCAAGGGGCGAAAACCGGCAATGACCGTGCCATCAACCCAGAACTGCTGTTAAAGAAATTCAACCTCAACCCAAACCAAGAATCTAACCAGGTTGTAGGTAAAATCCTTACCCGGGTCAACGAGCTGTTACTGCAACAACACGCCCCGCCTATGAGCCAGCAGCAAGTGAGTAATTTGGTTAATGAACTGCTGGTAAGGGTTAGCCCCACTTCAAGCCCGCCCCCTGCCAGTACGCCACCTGCTGCCCATTTGCAATTGAGCCAACAGTTGCAACAACAAATCACAGAGCTTGCTGACCAGGTCAATACACCTGAATTGAAACAAGCGCTACAAGGTGTGGCTAGACAAATCCCTGTGGAACCAGCTGCAATGGCCAATGTACAGGTAGAGCAAGTCAAACAATTGCTACAAGCCCCTACTATCCCAAACGGGCGGGAAGCCATCCAAGCCATCAGCAGCAATAGCAGCAACAGCTTTGTAGCAGGCCTAGTCAGCATGCTGCAACTAAGCTTGGCCGCCCGGCTGGGCAACCAGCAGCCCAAATTGGCGGATCAGGCGCTGCAGCTGTTCAATACCATCCTATCCAACACCGGTAACCAGGCTGGCAAAACCAACCTCAATAGCAAACAAATGAAAGACTTCGGCAGTTTGGAACAAAAAAAGCAGCTACTTAAGTTGGCGGGAGAAATACTCAATAACCATGGGCAACAAAAATTAGCGAATTCTGAGCGGATGATCCAAGGCCAGGAGAGTTTCCACTATATATTGCCCTTTGGTTCTGGCGCCCCTAATAAACCAGTGGAACTATTGATCAAACGGGAACAGGACAAAGAACAACTGCAGGAAAAACAAAAGCCTAACCAAAGCATCTGGAGCCTAACGATGAAGCTTTCTGTTGGTGACGTAGGCGATGCCATTACCAAAGCCAGGATTAACGGCCAAAAAGTGGATATCGATTTTTTTACCTCCAACCACAAATTGAAGGATTTAATTATTAACTTTGTTCCATTTTTAAAGAAGCGGCTAGAACAGCTGGGCATGAACATGCAAGTCGGACGCTGTGAACAAGGGGAAATACCCGCGAACCTTAAAGCCCGGCCTTACCAAATTTTGGAAACCAGAGTATGAGCGACAATAAAGATAAAAAGGCGGTAGGCCTCAAGTACGATGAAAAATCTGCCCCCCAAGTAGTCGCTAAAGGCTTCGGTGACCTGGCGGACAAAATTATTGATTTGGCCAGGGAAAATGGCGTACTAGTGCACGAAGATGCCCACCTCAGTGAATTGTTGTTGCGTTTGGATTTAGGTCAGGAAATACCACAAGAACTCTATTACGTAATAGCCGAACTGATCGCGTTTTCTTATGTGCTACAAGGCAAAACCCCTGAAAACTGGAAAGCATTACCTGGTATGTTTAGGGCTGATGCTTGAACCATACCAAGCGCTAGCAGCCTTATTTCTTGTGGTGTTTCATCAAGCGCTTTCTCTTGCGCAGTTGCGATTGGGTAAGCTTGTTCTTTTTGCCCTGGAAAGGGTTACTTCCCTCCCTAAACTCAATTTGGATGGGGGTTCCCATTACTTTGAGGGACTTGCGGAAGTAATTCATTAGGTAGCGCTTATAGGAATCCGGTAAATCGTCAACCTGGTTGCCGTGGATCACAACCCTTGGCGGGTTGTACCCGCCCGCGTGGGCGTACTTCATTTTTACCCGCCGTCCCCGCACTAAAGGCGGTTGGTGGTCTTCTTGCGCCATTTCCATAATGCGGGTTAGCATTGATGTATTAACCCGTTTAGTTGCGGATTGATACGCTTCTTGCACAGACTCGTATAAATGCCCAACACCGGTACCGTGCAATGCAGAAATAAAGTGCAAACGGGCAAAGTCAATAAAGCCTAGGCGGAAGTCTAGCTCGCGTTTGATATCGTCTTTAACTTTGATATCCAAGCCGTCCCACTTATTCACTGCAAGTACCAGGGCGCGCCCCGCGTTTAAAATAAAACCGAGCAAGCTCAGGTCTTGATCCGATATTCCTTCCCGGGCGTCGATGACCAACAAAACCACATTGGCTTCTTCAATTGCCTGTAAGGTTTTGATCACTGAAAACTTTTCCACTGCATCCGAGATCTTGCCTTTCTTGCGCACG
Source organism: Alteromonadaceae bacterium (assembly GCA_965279005.1). Lineage (GTDB taxonomy): Bacteria > Pseudomonadota > Gammaproteobacteria > Enterobacterales > Alteromonadaceae > Planctobacterium. The sequence continues at coordinate 28,654 of CBDIHK010000015.1, forward strand.
CCAGCGGTATCGATTAGGACATAATCTTGTTCGTCCCGCTCCATTGGAATGTAAATACTGTCCCGGGTGGTTCCCGGCATGTCGTAAACCACCACCCTATCTTCGCCTAAAATACGGTTAGTAAGTGTTGACTTACCTACATTGGGCTTACCCACGATAGCGAGCTTAATGGGCAAAGCCTGCAACTTTTCCAGTTGCTCTTCTGCCGAAAGCTCTTCTTCTTCCTCAGTCTCAACTACCTGCATGGTAGGGAATTGTGCCTGCAACGGATCCAGTGCCACTTCCAGTAGCTGGTTCACGCCACGCCCATGGGCTGCCGCAATCTGGTGTAATGAAGACAGGCCTAATTGGTAAAACTCTGCAGAGCCGCTATCACCATCTACCCCATCTACTTTATTGACCACTAGGTATGTTGTCTTGCCTTGGGTACGCAAATGTTTGGCAATAGCCTCATCGGCGGCGGTCAACCCAGCCCGGATATCCACCAAAAAGAACACCACATCGGCTTCTTCTATCGCCAACAATGATTGTTCCGCCATAGCGGCATCAATACCGTGTTCGTCACCACTAATGCCACCAGTATCGACTAAAATAAACTGCCAACCGTGGTATTTGGCCTGCCCATATTTTCGATCCCGGGTCAGCCCAGGATAATCAGCCACCAACGCATCGCGGCTGCGGGTCAACCGGTTGAATAAAGTCGACTTTCCAACATTTGGGCGCCCGACAAGGGCGATTACAGGTAACATATTCTCAATTCCAAAAATTAAAAACGGCCCTTTGCTGGGCCGTTTTGCTCGAATACACGAACTTACTGCTATTTAGTTTTAACCTAGTTTGGCGTAGAAACTGACACCATCTTGCCGTCCCTTGTGACCGCATAAAGGTTGCCTTCAGCTTCTACTGGCGCAACATAAATGGCTTCATCTTCATCATCGCCACCAACTTGTAACCTAGCAACGATGTCGCCATTAGATTGGTCTAACCAATGTAAAAAGCCAAAGTTATCCCCCACCACAACGTAGTCTGAAACCGGCGTCGCAGCTGTTAAGTTGCGACCGCGCAGCGTGCTTTGGGACCAAAGCTCGATGCCATTACGCCTGTCTAGCGCATACACTTGGCTGCGCTCGTCGACGACAAACAACGTATTGCCTGTCAGGCTCATCCGGCGGTAGGCGCGGTATTCCCGTTTCCAGATAGTCCGGCCTGTGCGCAACTCAAGCGCTGCTAAAGTACCATTATAGGATACAACATAAACAATACCGCCAAAAACCAAGGTCTGGCTATCAATATCCACAATGCGCTCTAGTTCAGTACCGCCGGTAGGTGCCGCAACTGTTTGATCCCACAAAGTCTGTCCACTTTCGAGGATATTGACTACTACTTTGCCATTGGCGGTGCCCACAATGGCACCGCCATTGGCGATAGTTGGGCTGGCAATACCACGCAGGCTCAACGCAGGTACTTCGGACTCATAGCTCCATTGTTCTTCCCCTGTGTATGCATCCAATGCATACATGACGCCAGATCCTGTATTGACCAATACCACACCTTCATCAACCGCTGGCTTGGCGAGCACTTCGCCACGGACATTTTGTTGCCATTTGACATCGCCGCTGGCAGCATCCACAGCTATTACCAGGCCATCTTCGGTGCCAAAATAGATGTTCTGATATGCCGCCGTAATGCCACCGGATAATTTTGCCGATATGCCGTCCGTCCACATTTTACTGAGACCAGTGAATACCCCCTCATCCCGGTATTCAGCCAGATCCAGCTGCCAAACCCGTGTACCATCGGCTTGCGAGAAAGCAAACACTTGGCCTTGCCGGCTTGCCGCGTAAACATTGCCATAGGCAACTGCAGGGCTCAGCCGTGAGAAATAGTGGCCAACGCCGTCCGCCACTTCTGCGTTCCACAGTATTTGCGGGTTGAATTTAGCAGTGATGGGATCAAGCTGTTTGATAGCCATTTCTTCGTCATCTTCAAACCAAGTAGTTGGGTTGACCCAATCAGGCACAGACGAACAAGCTGAAAGCATCAATGCGGTGCTTAACACCGCGACGCGGGAAAAGTGGGACAACGAAGTAGACTTATCCATTCTGTTGAGTTCCGGCAACCCTAGCATTTAGGTCATCAATTTTCATTTGCAAAAGGTTATTGCTAGCATCCAGGTCAAGCGCCTTGGCGTAGCTTTCCTGTGCCTCCACTAACTGGCCTTTATTGACCAGGACGTCACCTTTCACCATATGGACTTGCGCTTGGTAGGCTTCCAACTGGATTTTGCCAAGGTTTGCCAACGCCGCATCATATTGTGCCTGTTCGTTTTGCACCCTTGCCAATCGCAATAACGCCATTTCCTTCAAGGTAGCATCTTTGACATTTTCTGACGCCCATTGCAGTTGCTTTTCAGCTTCTGTCAAGTCAGAGCGATCTATCGCTGTCTTGGCTAGCTGCAATGCGGTCAATACCGCATAATTGCTATCGGCATTTTCATTAATAAACTCCTGGGCTTTGCCAAACCCGGATTCACCTTGCTGCAATTCTTCAATAACTTGGTTGTAGCTATCCGAAGCCAGTTCCTGGGACAATATCGTTTTCTCGTTGTAATACTGCCAGCCCCATAGGCCGCCCAAACCAAGAACAGCACCTACCACGATTGGAATACCGTTTTCATGCCAAAACTTCTTGATAGCTTCAATTTGTTGTTCTTCTGTACTGAAATGATCCATCAGCTTCCTCTTCTATAACTCTCTAGTATTCCGCCGCGTCAGTCGCTGGCCAAACCCGCTTGTAAATGTTGCAGTAAATTATCCTGTGAAACCGTTTCTTGCCCGCCAGTTGCCAAACACTTAACGATTACCTTATTTTCTGCCAACTCGTTGTCACCCAATATCACCGCAAACTTGGCCTGCAGTTTATCAGCCCGCTTCATCTGCTTTTTAAAATTACCGCCACCACAATGGTAGTGGATTTGGGTACCGGGCAGGCCATCCCGCAATAACTCGGCCAATTGGGCATTGGCCGTTGCAGCTGCATCGCCCATAGACGCTAGAAAGACACCAATGCCTGGATTAACCGTTTGCTCTGACACCCGTGTTGATAGGATCAAAGCTAACCGCTCCAACCCCATAGCAAAGCCAACTGCAGGACAACTTTTGCCCCCCAATTGCTCAACTAGGCCGTCGTAACGACCGCCTGCACACACTGTGCCCTGTGCCCCCAAGGTGTCAGTGACCCATTCAAAAACCGTGCGGTTGTAATAATCCAAGCCCCTAACCAACCTGGGGTTAACCCGGTATTGGATGCCTAAATTAGTCAATCGTTCACAAAGTTGCGAAAAATGTTGTTTCGACTCTTGGTCAAGGTATTGATCCAGGGTCGGTGCATCCGTTAGCAGTGCCTGCAGTTCAGGGTTTTTGCTATCCAAAATGCGCAATGGGTTGGACTCTAGCCGTCGTAATGAATCTTCATCCAATGCGTCTTTGTGCTGGCTAAGGTACTGCACCAAGGCAGCTTTGTATTCTTCCCTTGCTTCGTTTGAACCGAGCGAATTGAGCTCCAAGGTCACATCACCAGCTATGCCAAATTCTTTCCATAGCCGGTTGGAGAGGCTGATGACCTCTGCATCAATATCTGGTGAGTGGTAGCCAAAGGCTTCAATGCCAAATTGGTGGAATTGCCGGTAGCGCCCTTTTTGCGGCCGCTCATGCCGAAACATAGGCCCCATGTACCAAAGGCGTTGTTGTTGGTTGTATAGCAAGCCATGCTGGTTGCCGGCGCGCACACAACTAGCCGTCCCTTCTGGGCGCAAAGTCAAACTGTCGCCGTTGCGATCGTCAAAGGTATACATTTCCTTTTCGACAATATCCGTCACTTCACCGATTGAACGCTTGAACAGGTCAGTTGATTCAACAATGGGAGTGCGTATTTCCTGGTAGCTATAGCTAGCTACCGTGGCACGAATGCGTTGTTCTATCCATTGCCAAAGTGCAGTTTGCCCTGGTAGGCAATCATTCATTCCGCGAATGGCTTGAAGTGTTTTACTCACAGCGAGTCCTGTTAGCCCTGAAGTTGTTTAACAAAAGCGCCGAATTATAAAAACTTTATGGCAAAACAACAATGCAAACCCCAGTATTTACCGGGGTTAAATGACAATTTTAATTAGTTTTCTACGGTTTGGGTGGGGATCTTGTTTTGTGCGTCCATCATTGCCGCTTTTGCCCTAATGCGTTTTTCCAACGAATCCACTAGGTTATCGTTGGCAAGCCTTTCCTTCTGGCGTTTGCCATCCAAGTAAAAACCGCTCATATTGCGGGCACCGGTCAAACCCAGATCAGAGACTTCCGCTTCACCCGGGCCATTCACCACACAACCGATGATTGAGACATCCATTGGTGTCAACACATCCTCTAGCCGCTCTTCCAGGGCATTGACCGTACCAATGACATCAAACTCCTGGCGCGAGCAACTGGGGCAAGCGATAAAATTAATCCCCCGGGAACGGATCCCCAATGATTTTAAGATATCAAAGCCCACCTTAATTTCTTCGACGGGGTCAGCCGCCAAAGAAATCCGGATCGTGTCGCCAATACCTTCTGCTAGCAACATGCCCAAACCAACCGAGCTTTTCACCGTACCGGAACGGAAACCACCCGCTTCGGTAATTCCCAGGTGCAGTGGCTGCTCTATCTGCTGCGCCAGCAACCGATATGCGCCCACGGCTAAAAATACATCAGACGCCTTCACGCTGACTTTAAATTGGTCAAAGTCTAATTGGTTGAGGATTTCTACATGCCGCAACGCAGATTCAACCAATGCGGCTGGCGTCGGCTCTCCGTACTTTTCTTGTAAATCACGCTCCAGTGAACCGGCATTTACACCAATTCGGATTGGAATATTCTTATCGCGTGCGGAATCAACTACTGCCCGTACCCGCTCCATATTACCTATGTTGCCTGGGTTGATGCGCAGGCAGTCGGCACCGTACTCAGCCACCTTAAGGGCTATGCGATAGTCAAAGTGAATATCTGCCACCAAAGGCACGTCTACTTGTTGTTTAATTTGTTTGAAGGCTTCCGCAGCATCCATAGTGGGTACTGAAACCCGAACGATATCACCACCGACCCCTACAATACGGTTTATCTGGGCTACCGTTGCCTCAACATCGGTGGTCGGGGTATTGGTCATGGACTGTACCGCAATGGGTGCGCCATCACCAATGGGCACGTTTCCTACATGGATCCGGGTTGATTTACGTCGTTTGATTGGCGATACAGCATTCATTATTCAGCCTCTCTTGGTAGCGAAAACCTGGCCGTGCGGCCAGCGGGGAACTGTCCCATATCCACGGGCTCCCCGGCAATAGTAATACCAACTGATTGTGGTGCCCCGAGCACAATTTCAAATGGCGCAACACCGGATACGGGCATCACCCTACCGGCGACTTTGACGCCATAAGCAATCACTTCACCTGTTGCATCTGTGACATTGACCCAACAATCGCCGGAAAAGGTGAACACAAGCTCGGTTTGGCTAGGCGCGTTATCCATAAAAGACATTTCAGAATCAGATTCCGTCCCGCTAGCTGCCGCCACAATATCATCAGCAGCAACGCTAAGACCCTGCGCTTCCAAACTGGCGTCCTGGAGCCCATCAGACATGGAAGCATCGACTGGTGCCAAATTAGCAGCAACGGCATCAGTGCGTGGCTCCCTGGCATCCAGCCCTTGTTCACTAGACTCGGATATTGCGGGCAATACCAGTTGCTGCAGGTCACTTTCATCGGAACCCGTGCTATCTGATGTGTTGTCGGAACCCGCTAAAGCGCCTACAGCTTGCGCACTTTCCAGCATTGGCATTTCCTCTGGAGTAGAAGCCGTATCCTGCCCTGGGTTATCCAGCTCAGGTTGACCCGATGGCGTCCCCATTGTCCCCGAGGCTTGGCCAAGCGCCTGCGCTGGAGTAGAGGGTGGGGCATCTTGGCTAGACAAACCATTGTCCTGTTGTATCCACCAAATCACCAAAAGGGCAATTACAATGGCGATGATAGCGTAGGTCACCATCATTAACCGGGCATCGCTGGCTTGTTTTGCGACTTTCTGTGAAAAACTGCGCAATTTTGCCGGCTGCTTCGGTACAGTATTGAGATTTTCGAATTGCTCCAGCAGCGGCCCGGCATCCAGGTTGATGTGTTTTGCATAAAGTCGGATGTAGCCTTTAACAAAAGTGGTCGAAACCGACGGGTCGTAAACATCAGCTTCCAAATCCGAGAGCATGCTTGGCCTTAGGTGCACTTTACTAGCAATGTCCTCAAGGGAAAGGCCGAGGCTCTCCCGCTTGGCCTTTAATACAGCACCAGGGCCTTTTGCAGTAGGATTTTCTTCTGATTCCAGATTCGGTTCTTGCGACATATGCTTCCAAAAATATTAAGGATTAGGGTTGGATACGATTATTTCTTGGCCCACTGATAGGTTTGAAACATCACTGATATTATTCCAGTCAATTAACCACTGTATCCTAACGCCATATTTAATAGCTAAACGATAAAGGTTTTCGCCCTTTTGTAATACATGGGTTTTAACACCCTCCCGAGCAAGGGGGGGGACAGCTACAGATTGTTCTGCCGCGCTCGGGCTTTGTACTTGCACCACATTTGCCCTGGCCGTAGCACTATGTTCAACCGGCGCCAACAACTGGCGCCTTGGTGACGTAGCACGATCCGGGTAAAGGCGGTTCAACATTTCTTGGTACCCCCTGGCCACTTTGTCATTACCCAGGCCGCGCTCTATTTCAATCGCGATCATCAAGGTATCTGCTGTCACTGGCACCAGTTTTTCATATTGCCTAAATGCGGTCTTTGCCGCCTGGAAATCTCTTTTGGAAAGCAGTAACTCAATTAGCATATACCAGCTTTTTCCGCGCCCAGGTTGATGTTGCAAGGCAGTTTCCAAATAGCCTATAGCTTCATTAATTTTGGCTTGGCTATGGCTACATATGGCGAGGTTTTCATAGGTTTCTGCGGTGTTGCTGTAGCTCTCAGAGTTGACCGCTTTTAACAGGTATTCTTCAGCGCGCACATAGTTTCCAGTCTGACAAAGGAAAGCCCCATAGGAATTGTGTAAATCCGGATTGTGGTTATCCAATGCCATAGCTTGTTGGTAATACTTTTCAGCAAGCTCGAATTCAGACACTACCTGGAAATAGTAAGCAAGGCCAAAGTGCGCTTCACTCAAGCGTGGTGCAAATTCAAGTGCGCGATCAAGGTTGCTTTTTGCCTGGTTGTAATTACCATTTTCAAGATAGGTAAGCCCAAGGGAGATGCGGGTTTTTGCAGCTTCAACAGCATTAAAATTACCAGAGGGAATCTGCTGCGGAGGCGTACTAGTGCAGCCTGCTAGGGCGACCAGTAACACTGTAAAAATAATCTTGCGCATTGGTTTAATCCCTTGTTTTTATTCTGAATCTTATTGATTAACCCTGACCGCAATAGTTTCACCCTTTAACTGTTTTTTCAACATGCGTTTAGTCCTGTCCACGACATCCCCAACTAACTGGCCGCAAGCAGCATCAATGTCATCCCCCCGGGTCTTCCGGGTAACTACTGTAAAACCTTTCGCCATCAGCACTTTAGCAAAACGATCTATACGGGAGTTGCTGGAACGGGTATAGGGGGATCCTGGATACGGATTGAATGGGATCAAGTTAATTTTGCAGGGGGTGGCAGCCAGCACCTGGGCTAATTCCTCGGCTTGCTCCATGCTGTCGTTAATCCCGTTAAGCATGACATATTCCACCGTAACCTTGCCTTGGTTGGCATTGGACTTTGTTAAATAACGGCGCACACCTGCCAAAAATTCTTCAATGGGGTATTTTTTATTGACCGGCACAATTTCATCACGCAGGGGGTTATTGGGTGCGTGTAACGAAATGGCCAAGGCTACGTCAATTTGGTCACCGAGTTTGTCCAGGGCTGGCACGACGCCGGAGGTACTTAGTGTTACCCTGCGTTTGGACAGGCCAAATGCGTGGTCATCCATCATAAGATCCATGGCAGGCACGACGTTTTTCAAATTGAGCAACGGCTCCCCCATGCCCATCATAACTACATTGGTAATAGGCCGTTTCGATGTGTCTTTGGACAACCCTATGTGCTTGGCCACACGCCAAACCTGGCCGATGATTTCTGATACGGTCAAGTTCCGGTTAAAGCCCTGTTGGGCTGTAGAGCAGAAAGTACACTCCAAGGCACAACCCACTTGTGACGACACACACAAGGTAGCCCTGTCGGTTTCCGGGATCCAAACCGTTTCAACCTCTTGGCCGCCATTGATGTTCATGGCAAATTTGATGGTGCCGTCCGAGGCTTCTTGGAACACTTTGATTTCTGGGGCGACGATTTCGCATTTTGCTTTTAGTTTGGCGCGTAATCCTTTATTTAAATTGCTCATTTCATCGAAATCATCAACACCTTGCTGGTAGACCCATTTCATGACTTGTTCTGCGCGGAAAGGCTTCTCACCGATCTCGCTGAAAAACGCCCGCAAGCCTTTGCGATCCAAGTCGAGTAAGTTGACTTTGTTAGGATCGGTCAATTGCACTGTCATAAAAGGAACCCCGTATACTGCTCATATTTTAACCTAAAGGATTATCTGCCCGCCGCCATTACCAGTCAACAGATATTAAAAAGGGAGCCAAGCCGCTCCCTCTTTGGTTTGCTTGCCCTGCGCTTAGCGGGTACGTGGGCAAACCTCGTCATCACTGAAGAAGTAGGCGATTTCACGCGCTGCTGACTCAGGTGCGTCAGAGCCGTGTACCGCATTCTCATCGATAGAAACCGCGTAGTCGGCGCGTAAAGTACCGGCTAGTGCTTCCGCTGGGTTAGTGGCGCCCATGATTTCGCGGTTTTTCAGTACCGCATTTTCGCCTTCTAGTACTTGAACCATCACAGGACCTGAAGTCATGAATTCGATCAATGCAGGAAAGAAAGGACGTTCTTTGTGCTCAGCATAGAAGCCTTCGGCTTGTTCTTTGCTCATGTGTAGCATTTTTGAAGCAACGATGCGCAGACCTGCTGATTCAAAACGGTTGTATATTGCGCCGATCACGTTTTTAGCAACCGCGTCTGGTTTGATGATGGAAAATGTGCGTTGTACTGCCATTTTACCGCTCCAAGTTGAAATGGTTAAAAATAAAACGGCGCGGATTATATTCAATATCGCTACCGATGCCTATGCTTTAACATGGCTTTTTTAGAACTTTTTCGTTTATAAATTCCCACTTGCCATCAAAGCACGGGCTGAAAGTCCAGATTTACTGGCTTTAAGCCAGCTCCCTAAGCTTGGGCACAGCAAAAAATAAATTGTCGAGCGCCAGCTCGACATCGTCTTTACTGGTAAACCGGCCAAAAGAAAAACGAATTGAACTGTGTGCCAGTACTGGCGCAATTCCCATGGCTGTGAGCACGTATGATGGTTCAAGGCTTGCCGAAGTACAGGCCGAACCTGTTGATACAGCAATATCCTTAAGTGCCATTAACAAAGACTCACCGTCTACATTGTGGAAGCTTAAGTTTACTATACCCGCCACAGTGCAATTTTGATCACCATTGGTTTGGATACCGTCCAAATCCAGCGCGCCTTTGACGAATGCATCTTTTAGTGTGCGTATGCGAGCCGGTTCAATTGCCATAGCCTGTTGAGCCAATTCGAAGGCCAAACCCATGCCGACAATTTGGTGCGTCGCCAAAGTGCCAGAGCGCATGCCCCGTTCATGGCCACCACCACTGCTCTGCTCTATTAAATGCACCTTGGGGCGCCTGCGTACATAAAGTGCACCCACCCCTTTGGGGCCATATATTTTATGGGCAGAAAAGGACATCAGGGCAACCGGTAAACTATGTACATCGATAGGAAGTTTGCCGACACTTTGGGCGGCATCAACATGGAACAATATATCCCGCTGTTCGCACAAAGCAGCAATGGCGGCGATATCCTGGATCACGCCAGTTTCGTTATTGACGTGCATAATGCTCACCAAGATGGTGTCTTCCCCCATTGCAGCAACAAGTTCATCAAGATCCAGCAAACCATCGGGTTTAGGTGCTAGGTAAGTAACCCGAAACCCGTGTTGCTCCAAGTAAGCACAGGTGTCCAATACCGCCTTGTGCTCAGTCTGCATGGTGATGATGTGCTTGCCTTTGTCGCTGTAATAGTCCGCCGCCCCTTTTAAGGCAAGGTTGTTGGATTCAGTTGCACCGGAAGTAAATACAATCTCACGGGGATCCGCGCCGATTAAATTGGCTACCTGCTCCCTCGCAGCCTCAACCGCTTCCTCAGCCTGCCAGCCATAGCGGTGGGAGCGGGACGCTGGGTTGCCAAAATTGCCATCAAGGGTCAGGCACTGCATCATAGCCTCAGCGACTCTAGGGTCTACCGGCGTAGTAGCAGCATAATCGAGGTAAATGGGTGCTTTCATTGGACTAATATTGCAATAGGTTCGGGTACAACTGGCGCCTAGTATAACCAGTTTTTCAAACCAAACCTATTGCTGGGGTGCATAGTGCTTACTAGCCCACTTGCATATTGATTTCGATTTTGTTGTTTGGGAAGGCGCCTTGTTGCATGGATTCTTGACGCTGTGCGACAGACAGCACATCTGAGTTTTCCATCAATTCGCCCAAGGTAATGCCGTTTAAGAATACTGCGATGCGGTCGCTCAAATCTTCCCATAGGTTATGGGTAAGGCAGCGTTGGCCACCTTGGCAGTCAGCCAAACCGTGGCAGCGGGTTGCATCAACCGGCTCATCAACCGCCTTGATTACTTGGCCTACGGCTATTTCGTTGGCCTCGCGCCCTAACATATAACCGCCACCAGGCCCGCGGATACTGCTTACTAATTGCTCCCGGCGCAAACGCGAGAACAACTGCTCTAGGTAGGACAAGGAAATCTCCTGTCTTTCAGAGATATCAGCAAGAGGGACTGGTCCCTTTTTCGAGTGCAACGCAACGTCTAGCATTGCAGTGACGGCATAACGCCCTTTGGAAGTTAATTTCATAGGAAAACAACACTTGGCAATTTCGGAAATAGTCACATACCTGACTAAAACAGTCAAGTATTTAACCTACTAATTTACTCAAGTATTATTCTTACCGAAGCATAAAGCAGCCGACATTAGATAATTGGATCAAAACCATCGTCCTGGAATTCGGGAATTTCCAATGACGGGATCGCATCCTGGCAGACATCCCCGCCCATGCGGTTGATTTCCTGGCACATGCTATCCACTTTATTGTCAATCAAATGCAAGTGCTCCAACACCTGGCCTATGGCGTTGGCCACCGGATCGGGGTTGTCAGGTGATACAGCATAAGCATCAAAGCCATATTTAGCCGCTATCTTCTCCCTATGGGCATTATTGCCGGCTTTCACTTGGCCCACTATCCTTCCAGGGATCCCCAACACAGTCGCCCCTTCCGGCACGTCTTTGACCACGACACTGTTGGAGCCCACCTTGCTGCCTTTGCCCATGGTGATGGGTCCTAAAATTTTAGCGCCAGCACCCACTACCACTCCATCCTCCAGGGTAGGATGGCGTTTGCCCGCTGACCAGGTGGTGCCGCCCAAAGTCACACCGTGGTATAAGGTGACATCATCGCCAATTTCAGCCGTCTCACCAATCACGACGCCCATACCATGGTCGATGAAAAATCGCTTGCCTAACTTGGCGCCGGGGTGGATTTCAATGCCGGTTAGCCACCGGGAAAAGTTGGACAGGAAGCGCGCAAACCACAACCAGTTTTTACGCCATAACTTGTGGCTAACCCGGTGCAGCCAAATGGCATGTAAGCCGGGATAGTTGGTAAGCACATCAAAATTATTGCGGGCAGCCGGATCCCGGTGGAAAACACTGTCAATATCCTGTTTTATGGTTTTAAACACGGCTTAGTCCCCCTGTAGTTTTTCCTTGGCTATTTGATTGATTTGTCAATGGAGGCCAAGATCCCCCGTAAAATATTGAGCTCCTGTGACTCAGGCCTTGACCGGTTGAACAAACGCCTGAGTTTTTGCATCACCATGCCAGGATGTTGAGGCACGATAAAACTAGTCTGCTGCAGCGTCTGTTCTAAATGAACGTAAAAGCGCTCTAAATCTTCCACTAGGGGATAATCCAAGCCTACTTCTTCAATCGCTTTTTGCTCTTCCCCTTCGTTAAACTCAAGCTCATTATTACTTTCGAGGTAGGTCATGCGGATTTCGTAACAAAGGGTCTGCACGGCTGCCGCTAGGTTGAGGGAGCTGTATTCGGGGTTGGCAGGAATGCAAACGTGGAAGTGGCACAGTTGCAGTTCTTCATTGCTCAAGCCGTTGCTCTCCCGGCCAAACACCACGGCAACTGGATACTTGGGAGCTTCGGAAACCAATTTACGGGCACAACTACGCGGATTAAGCATAGGCCAGGACAAAGTGCGGGAGCGGGCACTAGTGCCTACCACCAACCCACAACCATCGATAGCTTCCTGCAAAGTGGCGACTGTTTTTGCCCCAGCCAACACATCACCGGCGCCCGCGGCTAGCGCGCTAGCCTGGCCATCTGGCGCCGAAACCGGATCCACCAAGTACAATTCTGACAACCCCATGGTTTTCATTGCCCTAGCAGTAGAGCCAATGTTGCCGGTATGGGATGTATTGACCAACACTATGCGTACTTTATCTAACAAAACAGGATTCCTTAAATAAGTGTTAACTCTGATAGCGTGGGATCATATCACAGCCCAGGCTAAGGCTTTGGCAGCAATTGGTAAATGCAATCCGGAATCTAGCGACTGCAGTGCCAATTGCATTTATTTTATACAAATAACCTGTTACTATGCGCGCCGATTTTAGCCAGATTGCTGCCAAAGGTTAATTTAAGCCGGTTTGGCGGCACTGGGTTCTTGATAAGTTCTTTTTAAAAATTGGTGGAAACTTCATGCATCCTATGTTGAACATAGCCGTGCGCGCTGCGCGCACTGCAGGTAATATTATTGCGCGCAACTTTGAGTCACGGGAAAACCTAGAATTAGAAAGTAAAGGTGACAATGACTTTGTGACCAAAGTAGACAAGGAAGCTGAACAGGTCATTATCAGTAAAATAAAACAATCCTACCCGGATCACTCCTTTGTTGGTGAAGAAAGCGGTGCATCAGAGGGCTCTTCGGATTTCAAATGGATTATTGATCCATTGGATGGCACCACCAATTTTATCAAGGGCATCCCCCACTTCTGCGTATCTATTGCCCTGATGCACAAGGGCAAGCTAGACCAGGCAGTGGTTTTTGACCCCCTGCGCGGCGAACTGTTTACGGCTAGCAAAGGCAATGGTGCCCAACTGAATGGATTCCGTATCCGGGTTGGCAAACACAAAGAACTGTCCAATACCGTGTTGGCAACCGCATTCCCATTTAAAAACAAAGCGGACCTGCCAACTTCGTTGGAAAAGTTTGCTGCCATCTACAAGCATTGCGGTGATATCCGCCGCAGTGGTTCCGCTGCACTTGATATGGCCTATGTCGCCGCCGGCCGTTTCGACGGCTATTGGGAGCAAGGTGTTAAGCCTTGGGATATCGCTGCAGGTGAATTATTAGTGCGCGAAGCCGGTGGCCTAGTAACGGATTTCGCCGGTGGCCATGACCACTTTGCCAACAGCCAAATAGTTTGCGGCAATCCAAAACTTGTACAAGCGATGGTGAAGCACCTTAAATAAACGAATTTATCCCGATTCCACTGTTCACTCTGCACTCCCGCTGGCGGCCCATGCGCCGCCACATCGCCAGTCCAAGCAAGATAATAAGCAGGTTGCCACTGCCGCCCCCGCCTCCATTATTACTTGGAGTGGCAGTTGGTGGCGGTTCTGGTGCCGGCGGTGGAGCCGGTGTTGGCGGTGGTGTGCTAGGCGGTTCTGGAGGATCGGGAGCCTCGATTACAGTCACCACAAGATTAGCACCAGAGTCGTCAATAGCCTGGTCATAACCTTGCCAAGCACCTGATTGCCACTGCGCGATGCTACTAGGGTTGCTATCTAGCTGCGACGCCACCATATCCGATGCCTCAATGTGCAAGGCAATCCCTTGTAAGTCCTGCCACTGCCAGGTATCTTCAAACTGGAAAGGGACTAAAAAGGTATCGGTTTTATAGCGCTGGTACTGTCCATCAGTGGTTTGCCAACTGCCGGAAGCCACATCTAAATCCAAGCTCACCGCCTGTTCATTTATATTTGAATGCCAGGCAATAGACATACCTGGAACTGAAGACAGGTTGGAAAATGCGGTTGCTTCACCCTCGCTATTTAGTGCCCGCATCGGTTTGTTAAACACGAGTCTCAACTGGTAGCTAACACCTGGCTCTGGTTCGGCAACAATATCCCGTGTTAATTCCCGGCTCCCAACCGTAGCCTGCCAACTTGCCTGTACCAGGGCATTGCCATCAGTATCAAGTATTTGCATCTGCAGCAAAGCCGGTGCGTCGACCATGGTGTACAAGCCAGCCAACGTCGCCGCAGTAACTTCGCGGCGCATCCTGGCTACTTCGGATGAAGGTAAAATAAAGCCATCATGGCTAACGCCATTGCCACCGTATTGGGTGCCCCCGTTGTTGGTAGGTTCTATCTCAAGGGTAAATGAGGGAACTAAATAGGTTTCTGCAAAATATTCCCCCGTGGTACCTATGCCAAATCCGGCCGATTCGGGGCTGGCGGCATAGCGGTAGGCATTTGCGGCGCGCATTGCCGTGGCAACCCGGTTCATCTGGTTATCTGTGGCAGCCTGCCCAATGCGGTGGATAAAATACAACTGGGTAAAGGAGTGGGTGTCCATGTAAAATGCCATTTGGTTGCTATCAACCAAGGTCATGGCATTTTGTAGTGCTTGTATTTCAGGCTCGGATGCAGGCGCCGTACCATGGTAGACCAGCTCGAAGGGGTCACTGGAGCTTGAATTACTGGTTGCCCAATAGGGGTTGTTGTTGCGGTTGAGGTCTATCCCTAATAAATTATCTGATTCGGTGGTTAGATCATGGTCAACCCCCGCCATATTTTTCCGGCGCATCCTGCCATCCCGAGGGATATTCCGGCTGTTAGTGACCGAACTTGGGAATCGTTGGGTCTGCAAAAAACCGTCGATATTAGATACAGGCAATACAACTAAGTCCATATTCTCCAGTATGTATTGTTCAAGGTGAGCGTTGTCACTATTTGCCATCAATGCTTCAATCAGGTAGGTGGTGGCTTCAGGCGATTGCCACTCACGGGCGTGGATACCACCGTTGATCAGCGCCACCGGCTCCAGTCCCCCGGCGAAACGCTCGGGATCAGCATCCGAGAGTTGGTAAGCCCAAATATCGCGGCCTTCACCCGTTTGCCCCACAACAAATCCTTGGTTGAGCCCATACTGTTCCATTAATTGTTGATGCCGCAGGTGCAAGGAGGCATAGCTGCGGAAACCGTCCACGGGGGTCAAGGAGTCCACCGGCTCTGGCGGCGGATAGCCCAGGGCAATGGAAGTCGTGTCAGTCTGGCTTTGGGTATAGTGGAAAATGTCTGCGTAACTTACCGCGACATTGGCTAATATTGCTGCTGTCAGAAGGACTTTAACAAGTAGTCGAAGTAGCCTATCCATTACATAGCCTCCGCTGGTAACCGGGTATTTAGTTGCACCTGCAATGCTTCCGGTAACTCTCTAGAAACCGATTGAAAGGCGACATAATTGTCCTTTTCGACAAATACCGGCACTACCATGAGTGCATCCCAGTAATTGGCTTTTTCTAACATTGCTGCAGCAATGAATGCTGCAACATCCTGGTGTCCCGGAAAATGTTTAGCCAACAACAAATAGGACTGGGAACGGCTTTGGCTTTCGTTCGCAGCAGAAAACAGTAACTGTTTAGCTTCACCTTCATGGAACCAACTTGGTATTTTTTGGACAAACGCTGTAGTGTGTTGGTTGGCGGGCAAGCTAATTAAAAAGCTGGCTAGTCCGGGTTCCAAAGTCGCTTTGACCAACTCAAGAGCAACAAAACCATCGTTATTCGGCTCTATGGTTTGTTCAGTAATGGTCAATAAATACTGATCCGATACGCCCCTTATTTCAGCCGGAGCTAGTTCCTGCAAGAAAAACACAAAAGCCTGATGCATAGCTTGCGTGCCTAATTCAATAAAGGTATCCCTGTTAAAACCTTGGTTTCGCCATTGCGCTGCTAATTTTGCTGCGACTTCTTTATCAGTGAAGACTTTTAACATAGCCGTTGCCATATTGCTGATGTGCAGAACCGGCAGATTTTTTTCCGGATGGTCGACGTCTTGTACCCATAAAACCCGGTCATCTTGAACAAGCTGTTCTAGCCACTCGCCCTGCTTTTCAGTTAATGCTTTTTGTTCGCCCAACGCTTTGATTAAGTGGGCTAGATGCATAATGGCCAGGCCGTCGTTTTGTCCTGTGGTTGTTATCATCTTTTTTGATGCTGTCAATGCATGGTACTGCTTCTCCAATTCAGACCATTCCGATGGGCTAAGCACCACGGCCGGGGTAGAAAGAGGCAATAACAGGAGCAGGCATAAAATAGTCTTCATAAGGGGTCCCAAAACATGGAGCTGCTATTGAGGTTAAACAAGCAAACCAGAGTATGCAAATTCTGAGGATAAGTTCCCTACCCGGCCTGCAACTTAGGCTTTACTGCCATCAGTAATTGCTTCGAGTATCAAATGGGCTTTAGAGTTCCAAGCAATAAAAAAGCCGGTCAAAAAGCCGGCTTTTTTCGCAGACGCTAGGCAGCTTATTGCAGCCCGGTGGGATCCAAATCGGCTCCTTCTTTTTCCACTTCTTGTGGCATCAAATCTTCTTTGCTGATACCCAGTGTCAAAGCAACTAGGCTGGCAACATAAATTGAAGAGTAGGTTCCGATCACGACACCAAATAACAAGGCTGTGGCAAAACCATGGATCAAGGCGCCACCAACAAAATACAAGGCCAACAATACAAATATGGTAGTGGCAGAGGTAATGATGGTACGGTTGAGTGTCTGGGTCAGGGAAATATTGATAATTTCTTCAGACTCGCCTTTGCGCACTTTGCGGAAGTTTTCCCGGATACGGTCAGACACCACTATGGTATCGTTAAGGGAGTAACCGATTACAGCAAGAACCGCCGCTAACACCGTGAGGTCGAACTCTATTTGTAACAAAGAGAATAAACCAACGGTAATGATGACGTCGTGTGCCAAGGCAGTGACCGAACCTAGGGCAAAACGCCATTCAAAGCGCATCGCAACATAAACTAGGATACACAACAGTGCCACCAGCATTGCTAAGCCACCTTGCTCAGTCAGTTCCTGGCCAACGCTCGGACCGACAAACTCAATACGGCGCATGTCAGGATCGTCGCCGTCGGCACGCAGTGCCCGCATCACGTTGTCGCTCAGTTCTGAAGCTTTGACCCCTTCCCTAGGCGCAAGCCGGATCAATACTTCACGGCTAGAACCAAAGTTTTGTACAACAGCATCATCAAAGCCTGAGCGCTGCATTAACTCGCGGATCTTGGTCAAGTCAGCATCCTGGGTGTAGCCAACTTCGATCAGGGTACCGCCGGTGAAGTCCAAGCCCCAGTTCAGTGACTTGGTAGAAATTACCGCCAACGAGCCAATAACCAGTATGGCCGATAAAACCATCGCCGGTATGCGTAGTGACATAAAAGCGACGGTGTTATTTAAACGTAATAATTGCATTAGATTGTCGCCCTTATATTGGAAGCTTACTGATACGTTTACCACCCCAAATGGAGTTAACCACGGCGCGCGTAACAATAATGGCGGTAAACATTGAGGTGACGATACCTATCATCAAGGTAATAGAGAATCCTTTGATAGGGCCGGTACCAACGGCGAACAAGATCATAGCCGCAATCAAAGTAGTAATGTTGGCGTCCAAGATAGTGGAAAAAGCACTGTCATAGCCATGGTGTATGGACTGCTGCGGACTTCGACCTTCCCTTAGTTCTTCCCGGATACGTTCAAATATCAGCACGTTGGCGTCAACCGCCATACCTACCGTCAGTACAATACCCGCCATGCCAGGTAGCGTCAGGGTGGCACCTGGGATCAAAGACATAAAACCAACAATCAATACTAGGTTGATGGTCAAGGCCAGGTTTGCAACCAAACCAAAACCGCGGTAGTACAAGATCATAAAGCCCAATACCAAAGCAAAACCGAGAAGAATTGAATTCATTCCTTGGTCAATATTCTGTTGTCCCAAGCTAGGCCCAACCGTGCGTTCTTCTACGATTTGAATTGGCGCGATCAAGGCTCCGGCGCGCAACAGTAATGCTAGGTTCCGGGCTTCAGCCGGGGTATCCAAACCGGTTATGCGGAAACGGGAGCCGAGCTGGGTCTGGATTGTAGCGACACTTATCACACGCTGGACTTCCTGGAACTGCACCTTGCCTTCGGGATCAGACTGCGGCAGCGGTTCATATTCAATGAAAACCGTGGCCATAGGCTTGCCAACATTATTTTTGGTGCCTTTGGACATCTTGCTACCACCTTCTGAGTCCAACACAATGCTCACTTGCGGACGGCCGTATTCATCAACACCGGCATTGGCATCGACAATATGGTTACCCTGCAGCATGACATTTTTCTTCAGCAAGTTAGGGATATTGTTGTCGTCATAAACCAGGATGGAACCTGCCGGAACCCTGCCATTGGCAGCACTGATAGGATCATTTTCTTGGTCAACCATATGCAACTGGATGGTGGCAGTGGCGTTCAAGATTTGTTTGGCCCTGGCCGTATCCTGGATACCAGGTAGCTGCACCACAATCCTATCCTGGCCTTGGCGCTGGATAACTGGTTCTGCAACACCTAATTGGTTAACCCTATTGCGCATAATGGTAATGTTTTGGCTGATGGCGTATTGACGGGTTTCAGTCAATTTCTGTTCGGTCATACGCGCGCGCAGGGTAAGCGCATCATCTTCGGTGAAGACCCAATCACCATGGTTGTTGCGCAAGAAAAATTGGCCTTGCTCCAAGGTATCTTGGTCGCGGAATTGGATAGTCAGTGAATCCCCGTCTTGCCTTACCCGGCGGTAGCGGATACCTTCCTCCCTTAAAACCGTCCTAAAGGTAGCTTCATACTCTTCTAATTTTGTATTTATGGCAGATGCCATATCCACTTCCATCAAGAAGTGCACACCACCACGCAAATCCAGACCTAGCTTCATGGGAGAGCCACCTATGGCTTTCAACCAGTCGGGTGTCGCTGCAGCCAGGTTGATGGCAGTAACATAGTCTTTGCCTAAATCTACGGCAATCGCTTCGCGTGCCCTTAATTGGGTATCGTTGTCTTCCAACCGCACCAAGATGCGGTCACCTTCCAAGGCAACGCTTTTGCTAGGGATATTCTTTTCTTCTAGCAGGCTGTTAACCCTATCCATTAAAACCGTGTCTACCACCGCATCGCGTTTGGCAGATATTTGCACTGCTGGATCTTCACCATACAAGTTGGGCATGGCATACAATGCAAACACAGCCACCACAAACATAATCAATATTGATTTCCACAGTGGTGTCTTGTTGAGAATGTGAGCTCGATTATTCATAAAAAATTAGGGCTAACTAGCCCTACCCTGTCATTTGATATTAGATGTTCTTCATCGTGCCCTTGGGTAACACTGCTGATACTGAGGCTTTTTGCACCACAATATTCACGTTGTCATTCAAAGCAATTTCCATAAAATCTTTTTCTGCCGAAACCTTGGTAATTTTACCTACCATTCCGCCTTGGGTCAGGATCTCATCGCCTTTGCCCAATGATTCAACTAGGTTTTTATGCTCTTTAACGCGCTTTGCTTGCGGCCGGTAAAGCATGAAGTAAAAAATTAAACCAAATATCGCCAACATGATCAGCATGCTTAAGCCGCCATCTTGTTGACCTGCTGGTGCTGCTTGCGCATAAGCGTTAGAAATAAACAAACTCATTTTGTCCCCTCGTTAATTTTCTCGTAATTTTGGTTTAGTGCTGGCACATCCCGCCCGAGCTTTGCATAAAACTCTTGCACGAAAGCATCCAATTGGTTTTCTGCAATCGCATCCCGCAACCCCTGCATAACGCTTTGGTAATAGCGCAGGTTATGGATGGTGTTAAGGCGCGCCCCTAGCATTTCATTACACTTGTCCAAGTGGTGTAGATATGACCTAGAATAATTTTTACAAGTCTCACAATCGCAAGTTTCGTCCAAAGGACGGGTATCAGTCTTGTGTTTGGCATTGCGGATCTTAATGACGCCTTCAGGCACAAACAGGTGGCCGTTCCTAGCATTGCGGGTTGGCATCACACAATCAAACATGTCAACACCCCGGCGTACCGCCTCCACAATGTCTTCTGGTTTGCCTACCCCCATTAAATAACGGGGTTTGTGACCAGGTATTTGGTGGGCTGTGTGGTCTAGCACCCGGATCATGTCTTCTTTGGGTTCACCCACAGACAAGCCGCCAATGGCATAGCCATCAAAGTCAATGTCAAGCAGCCCTTGCAGTGATTCATCGCGCAAGTCTTCGTACATTCCACCTTGGATAATGCCGAACAAGGCAGACGGGTTGCCTTCGTGGCCTTGTTTGCTGCGTTTGGCCCAGCGCAGTGACAACTGCATGGATTTCCTGGCTTCTTCGCGGGTCGCCGGATAGGGTGTGCACTCATCAAAGATCATAACGATATCCGAGCCAAGATCTTTTTGTACCTGCATTGATTTTTCAGGTGTCAGAAGAATTTTTTCACCGTTAATAGGTGAGCGGAAGGTCACCCCTTCTTCGGTGATTTTGCGCAGTTTGCCCAAGCTGAACACCTGGAAACCACCGGAATCTGTGAGGATCGGCTTGTCCCAATGCATAAAATCGTGCAGGTCACCGTGCAGTTTCATGATTTCAGTGCCGGGGCGCAACATCAAATGGAAAGTATTGCCTAAGCATATGTGGGCGCCGGTTTTTTCTAGCTCTTCCGGCGTCACCCCTTTTACTGTGCCATAGGTGCCCACAGGCATAAAAGCTGGCGTTTCAACCGCACCACGGTCGAATTTGAGTTGGCCGCGGCGGGCTTTGCCATCGGTGTTAAGTACAGTAAATTGCATGATCGCCTTAATCGTTTTCTAAATTCACAGGCACTGCAACTGCCAAGCTGTTTAATATGGCAAGGATCCGGCAGCGCCAAAAAATCAGCGGATTATAAACTAATCTGCCAAGCTGTGGAATGCATCTTGACAGTGTGCACGCAGATTTCACTAAGCCTGCTTGGTTAGGAGCATCGCGTCGCCATAGCTGAAAAAGCGGTATTGTTGCTCTATCGCTTCCCCGTAGGCCGCTAGGATATTGTCTTTACCGGAAAAAGCGCTAACTAGCATAATAAGGGTCGACTCGGGCAAGTGAAAATTAGTCACCATGGCGTCGACAACTTTGAATTCGAATCCCGGATAGATGAAGATAGAGGTATCAGAGGCAAAAGGTGCAATCAATGCACCATCTGACGCAGCGGCTGCCGACTCCAATGAGCGCACCGAGGTGGTACCCACCGCAATCACCCGCTTGCCGTTGGCTTTTGTGTCGAGGATTTGTTGTACCACAGCCTCTGGTACTTCTGCATATTCAGAGTGCATCTTGTGCTCTTTAATATCGTCAACCCGCACCGACTGGAAAGTACCCGCGCCTACGTGCAAGGTGACATAGGCGAGTTGCACACCTTTGTCTTTGAGTTGCTCTAGCATTGCCTGGTCAAAGTGCAACCCCGCCGTCGGTGCGGCCACAGCGCCGGGTTTGTCGCTATCACTGTATACGGTTTGGTAGCGCTCCTTGTCTTCATCTTCGTCAGCGCGTTCGATATACGGCGGTAAGGGTACGTGGCCATACTGCTCCAGCAGCGACAAAGCCGTGCTGCCGCCTTTAAATTCCAGTAAGAACAAATCCTCTTGGCGTTCAAGCATCTCCGCTTCTACCGCACCTTCCAACAAAACCACATTGCCAGGTTTTAGCGCTTTATTAGACTTAACATGGGCCAATACTTTATGGTCGCCCAGAATTCGCTCAACCAGTATTTCAACTTTACCGCCGGTAGATTTTTGTCCATGCAACCTAGCGGGGATAACCCGGGTATTGTTAAATACCATCAAGTCACCGGGTTCGACTAGCTCAAGTAGATCGGGAAACTGGTGGTGGCCAATGGCACCAGATACGCCATCTAAATGCAACAAACGGCTGCCGGTGCGCTGTTCCGACGGATAGTGGGCTATCAGTTCTGGTGGGAGTTCAAAGTTAAAATCGGATAGTTTCATGGCACACCTCAAAATAAAGCGCGCCAATTCTACCTGTCCCGCTGATTTATGCCAGTTGCGTGGCATATTTTCCGTAAATGCTTACAAATTAGTTGCGATGCAGCAGCGATAGCAGATCAGGGTTTGGTCAAATGCAGCTTTTCGTCAAATTGTGCGTATAGGCCATTTATGCTTTTGGTGCACAAGGCAAACCAATCTTTGCTCGACATCAAGTCATTGGCTGGCAACAAATGTTCCTTAACACATTTAACCACCGGCTCGACTAGCTTCTGGCGCTGGTGAAATTCAGGATCTTGCGCCCGTAGGCGCTCGATTGAAGTTTGTAGCTGCTGGCTTAAATAACACAACCTTATCTTGGCAATACTTTGGCATTTTCCTGATGAGGTAACATTGGTTCCGATGGCACGGGTTTGCCCTAAAAATTCAATGATTTCCAATAAGCTAGAACAAGGTGCATCAGCTTTAGCACCCACAAACAACAAGTCCTGTATTTGCAACAAGGTTATCTCATCTTCGATGGCAAACATTAGCTGCTTCACCAGGGCATTGTGCAACCTGAAATTGTCTTCAATAGCCAACTGCCGCCAATTGCAAGATACCTTGTTCCATAATTTTTTGGTCGCTAGCCAATTTTGGTTCCCAGCTCCCTGTACCTGCCTACCCAACTTGTCTGATTCCAGTTGAATACGCTGGGAAATCACACGAAGTTCTTTGTCGGCTTCTTTTTCACCACTTAGCCAAGCAATTGATTTTCCCCTGTGGGTCTGGAACAACCACATTAACTCACGCATTGAACGCAAGTTAAGGTATGGGTTGGCGGCGCCGGGTTTAGCCCTGGTGGAACCCTCTAGCTGTGCATAGGCAATTGCTGTTACAAGCGCTATTAGTGTCAGGGCAATTACGATTTCCAAAGCCTTACCTCCCCATCAACTTATACGCTGATAAATTTGTCGTTACTCAGGGACCAAACATGCTTGGCGATTAATGCGGTTTGCTCCGCAGCCTGGCTGTTATCCTCCGCCGTGGCGGCCAACTCTTCCACGTGTTTTGACATTTCTGATGTCGCTTGCTGTTGTTGTTGTGATGCCCCCGCAATGTCCTGGATATCGAGGCTAATCTTTGAAGATTTACCGTTGATGTCTTTCAGCAGTGTTTCGATATGGCTAGCCTCGGACACTGTGTTGTCCAGGTTTTGCAGCACTTCCTGCATACCGCTGGCAAGCACCTTTGACTGTTGTTTGACTTGCTGGATGTGGTTTTCTATTTGTTTTGTTGAATTACTGGTTTTGTCCGCAAGGTTGCGCACCTCCTCGGCCACCACTGAAAACCCGCGCCCATGCTCACCGGCCCTGGCTGCTTCAATCGCCGCATTAAGGGCCAACAAGTTAGTCTGTTCCGACACTTCGCCAATCAAGTTAGTGATGGAAGAGACACCTTGGGTCAACTCTTCGAGGTGTTTTAGTTGTGCAAAGGCACTTTGCGATAGGCTGGCCACCTGCTCAACATGGGAGCGCACTTCGCTCACTGAATCGGCACCGGCTTGGCTGAGGCAGTGGGTAGATTGCACACTTGCTTGGATGTCAGCGATATTGCGCCCCACCTCGCCCAAAGTGTATTCAATCTGTGATAGCCCTGCTGCAATCGAACTAGTGGCCTGGGACTGTTGGACAATATTTGCAGCAAGTTGCTCCGAGTTGTTGCTCAACTCTTCAGCCGAATGGGATATTTCCGAAACAGAATCCTCCTTTAAGTCTCCCCGTCGTTTCAGTTGCTTCACCAATAACTGAAGCCTTCCCCGGAACGCAGTTCCTGACCCGGCTTCCGGTAAGGTATTGGAACCTTCACCTAGCTCATTTTGTAGCAAAGAAATGACACCATTGAGGCTGCGCCTATTGGTGCTGATGGCGTGTAACAAGAAATACGATTGAATTAAAGCAAGAGCCAGGATCGTGTAAATTGATTGGCTGAGCAAAACCATTAACACGGCAAATACCAGCCCCGCCAATACCAGTGCGTATTGGTGTTTATACGACAATCTTTGTGGCTGCATAACTATCCTCCTGCCACTTGTCCATCGCCCACTGGGCAAATGTTCCCATTTATACAAGTGCCACTGCACTTGTTACGTCGCAGCAACCAAACGGTTGTCCAGCAGCCTAGCAAGCCACACACAACCTTTAATGCCGGCCTATAATAGTTGGATAAACAATTTAAGTGCCAACATTTAATATTTTGCTAGTGAAAATAACTTGTTTAATAACAAAAGGTTACCAGTATATTTTTTAGGAGGGACACAAATAGGGCAATAACAGTTCACAGCAAAGGTGCAACTGCACAAAAATGCTTCAATTCTCAGGTAGTAATACCGATTCCATTAAGTATTTGCTCACCCAGTGGGAATTGAAAAGGGTTTAGACAAGGCAAATGTTCAAAGGTCTAGTGGGTCTAAATCGAGAACATTTAACGCTGTATAAACCCTTTTCAAACCCATCGAAGACGCGCCTCAGGAACACAATTTCATCGTTGCACGAAGTTCGAAAGACCGCCAGTATTACTTCATTCGTGCGCCTTGAACTTGAGTCCCTGAGGCAGCGCTGGGTGAGCAAATACTTAATGGAATCGGTATAAGACCATGCACAGCAAATTCTACGATTAGCTGGACATTAACTGGCGTTACCTTTCAAGTCCTGCACAATTTCGCTTATTGCCACGGGTTCACATCGCTTCATATTCAGCACATATATGATTTGTAACATTAAATCAGCGCCGAGTATGCCTTTGTTCACCTTGTTACGCAGGTTGTCGGCACTCTGGTGCGTACCTAGCCCGGCCAATTTATCACTAAGATCTTGATATTTAACACCTTTTAGTGACAACTCGGACCTAATCAGGCGCTGCGTCACTTTACGCCAATCTACTTCAGACATAACCAATACCACCTCTTTCGTAACTTATAATTCACAATATCACATTATTTTATTCAAATGGCTATATTTTTTAATTGACATATTGCTATCGCTAATTCTAAGCTAAACTCGTTGCAACAAACCAGCCAACGAAGAGGAGAAAACGAAATGGCATGGGATCTTGAACAGTTGGAACAGCTAATTGGTAAAGAGGAAGATTTAGTAGTTACTAGGGAAAACGACGTACTTTTGATTGCCAATAGCGACGGTATCGACGCATGGCTCGCGATTAGTGGTGAGCAAATATTAGTGGAATCTTTGTTGTTTGCTGCGCATGAAGTCGCCGACGCGGCCCAGCTTAATGAGACCATTTTGAAAACCCATATGATGTTCCCATTGACCACGGTTGGCTTAACCGATGTCGCTGGTGAGACTTATTACACGGCATTTGGATCCTTAAGTGCCCAATCCAAAGAGTCTAGCATCTTAATTGAAGTGCATACCTTATTTGAAAACGTTGAGGCCTTTATTGATGCCTACAACCCGTTCTTAAAATAGTCGAGGAGAAGTAACATGTCCGTATGGCAAAAATTAGTGACCGCAATTAAAGGTGGAGTTACCGAGGCCGCTGAGTCTGTGGCAGACAACCAGGCAGTTCGCATCCTTGAACAAGAAATCCGCGAAGCCAAAGAAGAATTGCGCAAGTCTGACCACGCCCGCACCCAAATTCTAGCCAAGTGCAAACTGGCACAACAAAAAGTGGATAGCCTGAAAAAATCTATTGCTGAATATGAAGACCACGCACGCAAGGCAATTGACACTGACCGCCAGCTAGCCCTTGATTGCGCACAACGGGTAACCGAGCTTTCAGAACAGCTAGAGACGGAAAACAGCTATTTGGAGCAATTCAAAAATTCCGAAAAACAACTTGCTGGAAACATCTCCCAAGCCAAGGCCAACTTGCGCCGTTTGGAGCAGCAAGTAGATATGGTAAAGGCGACTGAGTCTGTGCAAAAAGCGCAAGTTGCGGTGTCTTCAAGGCATATGGGGGCCAACAGTAAGATGAAGACGGCCACCGAGTCACTGCAGCGCATTCAGGAAAAGCAGAAGATGAAAGCGGCGGAATTGGAAGCAGCTGAAGAACTGGCACAGTCAGAATCTACCGATGATCTGGAAGCTAGGCTAAAACAAGCAGGTGTCAAAGGCGGCAATAGCTCAGCTGAAGACGAGCTGAGCCGGATCCTGGGCAAATAACGCTGTTCCGGTATTGCATAAGGTTTTTTGCTTGTTTAGGGTAAACACCTATCAGGCAACCACTTTTAAGGCGAGTCGCTTTGACCACCTTTAGCAAAATCGTAAAAATACTGGCCCAGCAGTTCAGCCATATGCGCTGGCACGTGATTGTGCTGGCGCTTATTGTTTATAGTATCAGTAGTTGGTTGCTGCTGTATTTGGCGGGAGAAGAGCACCTGCTAAACCAGGCGGATTTTTTCTACTGGCTAATAGTCACGGGATCCACAGTCGGCTACGGGGATTTGTCGCCGCAAACCACAGCCGGCAAATACCTGGTGGCCCTCTATATCATTCCGTTTGGCTTAAGTATTTTTGCTTTTGTCATTGGACGGGTGGCCGCGTGGGTTTCACAACAATGGCAGAAAAGGACAAAAGGCATGAAAGATTTGCAGTTGGAAAACCATATCCTGCTCATTGGCTGGAATGGCGAACGTACCAAGCATTTGTTGCGCTTATTGTTGCGCGAACAAATGGATATCGACAACCCGAGGCCAATTGCTTTGTGTGTCAGGGTCGAGTTGGAGAATCCGATGCCCGACAAAATCGATTTCGTCAAAGTTAATTCTTTTAACCAAGACCGGGATATGGACAGGGCATGCATAGCCGATGCCTCAGTTATCATTATCGATAACCCTGATGATGACCTGACCATGACCACCAGCCTTTATGCCAGTTTCCGCAATCCCGATGGCCATATCTTGGCCTACTTTACAGATGAGAGTTTAGT
This sequence comes from Alteromonadaceae bacterium, assembly GCA_965279005.1. GTDB lineage: Bacteria > Pseudomonadota > Gammaproteobacteria > Enterobacterales > Alteromonadaceae > Planctobacterium. The sequence continues at coordinate 55,928 of CBDIHK010000015.1, forward strand.
GCACCTGCTGCAGCAACATTGCCCCAATGTAGAATGCATGCCAAGCGTCGCGGTCGAAATGTTGGCTAAATCGGCGTTTGATCCAGGTTCCAGCATGCTGCACCACGACCTGCTGAGCGTTCAGGAAGGCCAAGCGCAATTTTCAGTCCGGTTACCTGAAGGCAGCCCGACCTTTACGGTGGCGCAAGTATTCAATGGTTTAAAACAAAAATATGACGCTACCTTTATCGGCATGACCCGCGCCGAAAGCCCGAAAAAAATTGAATTAAACCCGAAGCTCGACGATGAACTAAACGCGTTGGACAACATCTACTACATAGCCCATACGCGCATTAAACAAATCGACTGGGGAGATATGTATGTTTAGCAAATGGTTCGGTAAAGACAAGGCCGATAACAAACCCAAGGCGCCGGAGATCATGGGCTTGTACTTGGGTGGGTCATTTGAGCTAGACGAGCTAAAGCTCAAGCTACTACAGCCCAACCTGAGCATCGAGAACGCTTCCAGCCGGCACTTGATCCAAGCTGTAGGTGAGGTGCACTTGGATACCGGTGGCAAAATCCTGCGGTTTTATACCGATGACGATGCTTACCTACAAGTCATACTAGATGGCGGTGACACTGAAAACCATATTACCGACGTGAAGCTTTGGTATTTTTACGACACCAAAACGGTGGGTTCAGAAAGCCAATGGCAGCAACTGTTACACCAAGGCATATCGCAACCAGAATATGACTTGGATGGCATCCAATTCCAACGGGTTTGGGACGCCGTGGGGGATACTTCCCCACCAGTCGCTATGACCGAAAAGACCTATGAAGAAGACGGCGATACCAGCACCACAGACCAGTTTGCCATGCTCTATGAACGCCCAATATCCGACGATGATGTAGAGACACTGTTGGTGGTGGGTGAAGAAAAAATCGTCAACAATAACCACGACCGGTGCCTAGTATTCAGCACCGGTTTTAACATTGAACCAGCTGATATACGCATCAATGGCTAGGCCATTACAAGCTAAACTGTAACGCATTAAACGCAAGAGGATTACAAAATGGAACTACTCATGGCATCAATTGCAGGTCTGGTGGACTTTGCACTGTATTTTGCTATCTCTATTGTTTTTCTGTTTATCTTTAAATTCGCATACACACTGGTTACGCCCCATGACGAGTGGAAATTGGTTAAGGAAGATAAGAATGTCGCCGCTGCGGTCGGCTTTGGTGGTTCGATGATAGGCTTTGCCATCGCCTTGGGCAGTGCTGTATCAAACTCCCACAACCTGGTCGATTTCGCAGTGTGGGGTGTCGTTGCCATTGTTGCGCAATGCTTGGCATTTGCCCTATTGCGCTTTACTTTCATGCCAAAAATTGTGGAGCGAATTGACAATAACGAAGTTTCTGCCGGTGTCATGCTAGCTGCAATGTCCATTGCCGTTGGCCTGCTTAATGCCGCTTGTATGACCTACTAAGGGGGAATGCAACATGAGCAATAATCCAGAGCAAAAACGCAAGCAGGGGAAACAGATCCCGCTCGCACAGTTGCGCAAGCATTGGGCGGTAAAACCCATTGCCATTAGTGTGACTGGTGTATTTCTATCCGCTTGTAGCGATAACCGTGAAGACGCCATCGTTTTCACTAGCCTGAATGATTGTGTCAACCGCCTACCGGACATGGCCGAGCGCTGTGAAGTCGCCTACCGGCAAGCCATGGATGAAGCCGCCCGCACAGCGCCAAAGTACGCAAGCCAAAGTGAATGTGAATACGACTTTGGCTCCAGCCAGTGTGTGGTTTACCGCAACGAATCTGGGGGCAATTGGTTTATGCCCTTGATGGCAGGTTACATCATCCGTGACTTGATGTCGCCGAGCTATTACCCGCAACCCATGTTCACTTCCTACTCCCGCTATTCGCCCTACCGGTACCGCTGGATCGGTGCCAGTGGCTATGACTATGGCGACGTCAGGTACCGCCAACTGAAAGTCAATCGTGACTACAAAAAGCCGCCGGAAGTAAACCGCACCATCAAGCGCGGTGGTTTTGGTTCAACGGTCCGGGCTAAATCAAGCTGGGGCAGCAGCAAAAAGAGCTGGGGTGGTTAGCTCCAGTGATTAGGATCCCTTGCCAGGAGCGGCCTGGTTGGCGTGAGCAAGCGCATGAGTTTGGTTTTACTTTCCACACTATGTACGGGCAGGCTTACTGGGATGAAACCGCCTATTACCAATTCTCCCTGGAGCAAATAGAACAGCAAATTGAAGCACCAACCGAAGAGATCCACCAGATGTGCTTGCATGTGGTGGAGCAAGTGGTTGCTTCGGAGGAATTGCTGGCTAAATGCCAAATACCTGAACTGTTCTGGCAACCAATTGCAGACTCGTGGCACGCCAAGGAACCTTCGTTGTATTCCAGGTTAGATTTTGCCCTGCATGGTACCCAACCGGTAAAGCTCTACGAAAACAATGCGGACACACCCACTAGCCTCTACGAAACAGGATTTTGGCAGTGGTTATGGTTGCAGGACATGGTGGACACGCACGGCCTAAGCCGCAACGCAGATCAGTTTAATTCGCTGCAGGAAAAGTTGATTGCGCAGCTGGCCCGCATCGCAGATTACCACCAAGTACAGAACATGCATTTTGCCTGCTGCCAGGACACTGACGAAGACCGCGGTACAGTACAATACTTGCAGGATTGTGCAGTCGCGGCGGGCTTGTCGGAAAAGTTCTGTTTTATTGAAGATATCGGCATTGCTGACACGGGCTATTTCACTGACCTCAAGGATCGCCCGATAGAGTTAATTTTTAAGTTGTACCCATGGGAGTTTATGTTTCGCGAGGAGTTTGGTGACTATATCCCCAGTTCCCGGACACAATGGTTGGAACCCATGTGGAAGGCCATCTTGTCCAACAAAGCACTATTGCCCCTGCTGTGGCAAATGTTTCGCAACCACCCCAATCTACTGCCCGCCTATTTTGAGCGAGACCTGGCCATGGCCGATTGCCAAAAGTTGGTGAGAAAGCCGCTATTTTCCAGGGAAGGTGCGAACATCGCGATTTTGGAAAACGGCAGGACTATCTCTGAAATAGACGGTCCCTACGGTGAGGAGGGCTACATTTACCAAGCCTACTATCCCCTGCCCAACTATGCTGGCAACCACACGTTAATTGGTTCCTGGTTGGTAGATGACCAGGCTGCTGGTATTTCGATCCGTGAAGACGCCCATCAAATTACCCAAGATTTATCCCGCTATTTACCCCATATTATTTTGTGACAATTTGACATCTTATTTTTCTAAAAGCTGTGGCACATTTATACCTAGGCAAGTAGTAAAAGCAGACCAGTGCAAACAAGATACACTTTTGAACAACAGCTGAACCTGATCCTCAAGCTGTTTACATTAATCACAGCAATAGAGTTGCTCAACATCCTGATGGGTAGGCAACTAAACCACCTAGCACTGGTGCCCCGGGAGCTAGACCGCTTGTATGGCATTATTATCAGCCCATTCTTGCACGGGAGCCTTTGGCATTACCTTTCCAACATTATCCCAATTTGTTTGTTCAGCTGGTTGGCGATGCAGTATGGCCGCCGTTGCTTCGTGAACACCACGCTGTTTGTGTTTCTTGCAACCGGTCTCTTGGTTTGGTTATTTGGACGCGATGCCTACCACTTGGGCGCCAGCGGTATCGTTTACGGCTATTTCGGTTTCTTGTTATTTGCCGGGTTTATTAGCGGCCGTATAAAACTCATTATGATTTCACTGCTCGTTGGTTTCTTTTACGGCGGCATGATTTTTGGCGTATTGCCAATGCGTGCCTATGTGTCCTGGGAATCCCATTTATTTGGCTTTTTAGCAGGGCTGGTGGCAGCAAAATTGTTTGTTGCCAACCAAGTGCGCACGGCCTAATCCTAGCGAGATATTATGATGTCGGTACAACTTTCAAAGATGCGTGTTTTTAAAGCGCAGGCAGGGTTATAATCCAACCATGAACATTGAAACAAGCAAAACCAACACCTTGTCAGATCCAGATAAAAGCAACAGCAAACCTGCGCAAGAACAAAAACAGCCTGGTTTTTTCAGTAACCTCATTTTTAATATCATTTTGCCAACCCTGGTACTGACCCAGTTAAGCGATCCAGACAAACTGGGGCCTGAATTGGGAATAGTCATCGCCCTGGCCTTCCCAATTGGCTTTGGCCTGTGGGACTTAAAGCGTTCCGGTAAGGTCAACCCATTTTCAGTATTGGGGATTATTAGCGTCGCCCTAACTGGCGGAATGAGCTTATTGGAGCTTGACCCTAAGTACATTGCTATCAAAGAAGCCGCTATTCCTGGCATTATTGGACTGGCAGTGTTGATCAGCAACAGGACTAAATTCCCCTTAGTTAAGACCTTTATTTTAAATGACAAAATTATTGACCTGGAGAAGCTTGACCATGCCCTTTTGATGAAAAACAACCAGGCTAGGTTCCAAAAGAAGGTGACCTTCAGTTCGGGCATTGTCGCCGGTTCATTTTTCCTATCATCGGCGCTGAACTATATCCTAGCGAAGGTGATCCTGGTTAGCCCACCCGGCACAACCGCCTATAATGAGGAATTGGGTAAAATGACAGCGTTGAGTTACCCCGTGATTGTGGTGCCCAGTATGATTGTCCTGTTTATCGCCTTGTGGTTTTTATTTAGCCAAATGAAAAAGTTGACAGGCCAAGATATAGAGACATTCCTTAAAGAACAGTGACAAACCTTAGAACCTTAGTTACTTAGTTAAACGCCACCGCCAGTGCCTCCTACTTGATATTCAAGGACAATGGCGGCTAACCACCCTTATCAGTCGCCACCAATATAACCCCCAATACTACCAGGCTGGTGCCCCAGAAATGCCACCAGCCAAAGGGTTCATTTAGGATAAATACCGCCAAACCCGCAGTTATAACCGGGCCTAAGCCTCCTAGGATACTGGTTTGTTGTGGCCCAAGACGCCCAATCGCCGCCGCTATCAGCAATGAAGGTATCACGGTGCAAAACAGGCTCAATATAAACACGTAGCCATAAGCCGCTGCGGGTAAACCAAGTAATGTTGCGTCGGACGCAATGGCAAAGTGTACGGCCACGGCCAATGATGCCACCAGCATGGCAATACAGGTAAACTGTTGGCTGCCCAGTGCGGCAATGCCGTTTTTGCTTAAAATTAAATAACCGGCAAACAAGGCAGCACTAATCAGCACTAGCGCCCCACCCACTAAGGTATCGGAGCCCTTGTAAGCAAACTCCACACCCAGCACTAGAAGGATACCCAGATAGGTCACCAGCATGGCGATAAGGGTTTTGCTGCCAGGCAAGCGGCGCCAGAATAGCCAAGAAAACAACATCACAAAACCGGGATAGGTAAACAGGATCAAGCGCTCCAGTTGGGCACTAATCAAGGTCAGCCCAATTAAATCCAACAAGCTGGCGAGGTAATAGCCCAACAGCCCAGCCGCCAACAGTAGCCATTTGCGCTGCCACACACGGACAAAGGGTAATGGCTTTTTGTAATGTAGATAGGCAAAAATCGCCAAGTACACAGGTGCGGACATCAACATACGCAATGCAATGACCTGATCTGCCCCAATTTGGTATTGGTAAGCTAGCTTGATCACAATAGACTTGAAGGAAAACAAGGTGGTCCCAAGCACAGCGAGCAATAAGCCTGTTGCATGTTGGGACTTTGGCAGCAATGATAGCATTAAACTCAAGCCTGGCAGGATAATAGGAAATTATGAACCCTTCGGATCCCGTATCAGAACCGAACCAATGGTGGCGCGGCGCAAGTATATACCAGATCTACCCTCGAAGCTTCTATGACAGCAAAGGGGATGGCATCGGCGACCTCGCCGGCATCTGTGACAAACTTCCCTACGTTAAATCCTTAGGCGTTGATGCTATTTGGATATCGCCGTTTTTCCTTTCGCCCATGCTGGACTTTGGTTATGACGTTGCCGACTACAGGAAAGTAGATCCGATATTTGGTGATCTAGAAGACTTTAAAGTGCTGCTGGCAAGCGCCCATGGCCTTGGTTTAAAGGTCATAATTGACCAAGTGATCAGCCATACTTCGGATCAACACGATTGGTTTAAACTCAGCCGCTGTAGCCGTGATAACGATAAAGCAGACTGGTTTATCTGGCACGACCCAAAACCCGATGGCACGCCCCCCAACAACTGGCAAAGCGTATTCGGCGGCACCGCTTGGCAATGGGATGCAAGGCGCCAACAATACTATTTGCATAACTTCCTACCTAGCCAACCAGATCTCAATTACCACAACGAAGGAGTGCGTGCACAGATCCTGGAAGAGGTTAAGTTTTGGCTGGACCTCGGGGTAGACGGCTTTAGGCTGGACACAGTGAATTATTATTTTCACGATAACATGCTAAGGGATAATCCCGCCAATACCGAGCCGGGCGAGCGTGCGATTAACCCCTACTATTACCAACAGCACATCTATGACAAGAACCGGCCGGAAACCTTGGCCTTCCTGCCGACATTGCGCGCGCTATGCGAGCAATACCCCGGTACTATGCTGCTGGGCGAAATTGGCGATATCCAGGCCGCAGAGTTGATGGAACAATATACGGCTCCAGGCAAACTGCACACCGCCTACAGCTTTGACCTGTTAAGTGACGAATTCAGCGCCGGACGCATTGCCAAAGTCCTCAATGAACAACAAGCTATGTTGCAGCAAGGTTGGCCAACCTGGGCATTCAGCAACCACGATGTTACGCGGGTGGCCAGCCGTTGGTGTGAAAACCAGGAAAACCACCAACAGTTGTCGAAACTATTGTTGGCCCTGTTGTGTTGCCTAAAGGGCAGCATCTGCCTATACCAAGGTGAAGAGTTGGGTTTGGAAGAAGCCGAAATCACATTCGAACAATTGCAAGACCCCTGGGGTATCAACTTGTGGCCCGAATACAAAGGCAGGGACGGGTGCCGCACGCCGATGCCGTGGCAAGGTGATGCAGTACATTCAGGCTTCAGCGAAACAGAGCCCTGGCTGCCAATCCCGGGTCAACACACGAAGCTCGCAGTAGCGGGCCAGGAACAAGATCCCAACTCAATACTACAGTTTGCCCGCGTAGCCCTTAGGTTAAGGCAAGATGCGCTATTCCGGGTTGGTAAATCAAGCACTGTCCGGGTGCAAGGGGATGGCATATGGTTTGAGCGCAGTTTACACGGACGCAGCGCTATTTGTGCCTTTAACTTAGGCAACGATACTATGTCGATGCCGGAACATTGGTCACTGAAAAAAGTGCTGTTGAGTGCAGGCGGTATTGCAACGCGCGAAGGTAAGCTTTCGAGCTTGCCGGGGTTTGGCTTTGTGGTTGCTGAACATTAAACAGCCCAAAAGACAGGCAAGGCTGGTGACTATTTACCGGTTTCCAGCTTGATGCGCATCCTATCCTGGGCACATTTCACCAATAGGTCGGGTTGGAATTTGGAAATAAACCGATTACAACCCACTTTCTCCACCATGGCTTCATTGAAGTTACCGCTTAATGAGGTATTGAGGGTAATGAAGAGATCACTCATACGGGGATCATCACGCACCTCTGCGGTGAGCATATAGCCATCCATTTCCGGCATTTCAGCATCGGTAAACATCATCAATATTTCGTCAGTGACTTTCTTGCCCGAATCAGCCCATTGCTTCAGCAGTTTTAATGCCTGCAGCCCATCCTGCCGCTCAATCACATTGATGCCTACATGGGACAAGGATTCGCGAATTTGCTGCCGCGCCGTGCTGGAATCGTCCACTACCAATACGGTTTGATCCCGCAAATGGGCGTTGACCTCATCATCCAAAATTTCTTCAGAAACATGGGTATCGTAGGAAACAATTTCAGCCAATACTTTTTCAACATCAATTATTTCAACAATGCGCTTTTCACCTTCGTGTTGGATTTGGGTGAAGGCGGTCAAGTAGTTGTTTTTTCCCGCGCTGTTTGGCGGCGGCAGTATTTCTGCCCAGGACAAATTGTTGATACTAAGGACCGGTCCAATTAAGAAGCCCTGCACAGTGCGGTTGTATTCGGTAATGATGACATTGCGGTTCTGCCCCAATGGGGTTTTGGGCATATTGATGGCGCGGCACAAATTTACAATTGGCACGGACAATCCGCGTAAACTTGCGACACCACACAAGTTGTGGTGTGAGCCAGGCATTTGGATCATCTTGGGTACTGGGATCACTTCCCGCACCTTAAACACGTTCATCGCAAAGATCTGAGAACTGTTGAGCTGGAACAACAAAAGCTCCAGCCGGTTCTCACCGACAAGCTTAGTACGCTGATCAACAGAAGCTAATATTCCAGACATTAAAGACCCGGCCACCTACCAAAATATGCTAACAACACTTTACCGCCTCTCAATACGGCAATCAAACTGAGATGCAGCCGCTTTGCCCCGCCTATTAGAGCGTGCCCTAACACCTTGTAAATGGCAAGGTGTGACGGTAACGGTACCTTGAAAATATAGACTAGTTCCCAGGAAAGTCCGCAACTGGCCACAAAATTTAGCAGCATTCTAACAGCACAGTCACAGTCTACGTGCTATGTTCTAAATATCCGAGCTTCCGATGTCTGCATTTATGGGAATGCCATTTATTAAATTCGCGATTTTTTTAGTGTTGCTGTTATTGGCTTCAGCAACGCATTCTGCGTCCCCGCTGCAGCTGCATGTCGCACAGGGCAAGGATAGCCCAGGCAAAACCCTTACCATGTGCATTGACCACTATCCCCCTTTGCAAGTGGTATTGGAAGACGGCCAAGCAACGGGTGAAAACGTAGAAATAGCCCGCCAATTCACAAACAACCTGGGTTATGGGCTGCGCTTTACTACTGACATTCCATTTAAACGTTGCCTGCAGTGGATGAAAGATGGGTTGGTAGACATAATGGCCGGACTATTGGAATCAGAGGAACGCCGCCGCGACTACCATATGTTCCTATACGACGATTACACTGTGAAAACCTTCTTTGTGCGCGAAAATACGATTGGCATAAACTCATTCGCAGATTTGGAAGGACTGAATATTGCCGTAGTTAGAGGTTCTCGACAGTTCCAGGAATTTGACAACGCACCAGATAGTTTTTTCAACCGTGTCTATGTCAATACCCTGCCTGCTGCGTTTGGGATGCTAGCTCGCGGTAGGGTCGATGCTGTAGTTTGTACCGATTATTACGGCGACAATGTCATTAAAAGCCACCCAAGCTTTATTGGTAAACTCGTGCGCACCCAATACTCAGTAATCAACGGTACCAAGGTCTTTATTGCAGTATCGCGCCAATCCAAGCTCAATTTGGACATCACTGCCTTCGAGCAAATGGCACAGCAAATGTATGATAGCGGTACTTTCAAACAAATTGTCAGGGAATTCCAGGCCAATAACCCCCAATATTATTGAAAAACACGCTGGTAATCTTCGCTTTGCTGTTGTCATACGGCGCTATGGCAGCCGATCCAATCAACTCGTCAACTTTTGGCAATGTCGCTATTGACGGCTATGACACTGTCGCCTACTGGACCGAAAACCGCGATGTGGAAGGCAAGAAAGCCCATACCTACAAGTGGAATGGGGCGAAATGGCGTTTTTCTAGTGCCGAGAACCTGGAACTGTTCAAAGCGGATCCTGAAAAATATGTACCGGAATACGGCGGCTATTGTGCTTGGGCAATGGCAGATGGCAGGTTGGCGAGTGTCGATGGCGATGCGTGGACCATCCACAATGGCAAACTGTACCTAAACTACAACCAGAGGGTAATGGCTGAATGGCGGGAAGACAAAGAGACCTTTATCCCGCAAGCCAACGAGTGGTATCCCAAGAAGGTAGACCTTTAGCAAATCGATGACCGTAAAAAAAGCGCCGATGGCGCTTTTTTACTTCCTTACCCCCTAGAAACACTAGTCCCGCTACATGCCCCATGCATGGATAGATTCGATATTATTGATCTTGTACGACCCGTTCCTTAGCCCTTAAATACCATGCGACAGTGACAACTATAAAGATAGGCGCTACAATTCAACCAATTTATCATTGCAATTCCCAATATTCAGATTATGAATATATCTAAAATTGATCTTAACTTGCTGGTCTATCTCGATGTATTGTTGCGCGAAGGCAGCGTCACCAAAGCAGCCAACCGCCTGAGTATCACCCAACCTGCAATGAGCAACGGCCTCAGACGGCTAAGGGACTTGTTTAACGATCCCATTATGGTGCGCACCAGTGAGGGTATGACACCAACGGAGCGGGCATTGCAATTACAGCCGGTTATCCGCGATGTATTGAGCAAGCTGGAAGCCACGATACAGCCAGAAACAGAATTCGAAGCTGCCACCAGTGACCGCACCTTTCGGATTATGGCCAGCGACTACGCAGAAACCACTATCCTCATGTCGCTATTAGAAGTATTGCGCACTGAAGCACCCAATGTATCACTGGACGTCATCACTCCCAGCGACGTCACCTACCACGACGTAGAACAAGGCAAGGTGGACATGGCGATCAACCGGTTTGAAGAGCTGCCACTCTCGTTCCACCAAAAAGTACTTTGGTACGACGCGTTTTCCTGTGTAGTGCACAAGTCGCACCCCCTCACGCAACATTGTGACGCCCCAACCTATTTAAAATCAAAGCACGTTTGGGTAAGTAAAACCGGTTTTGGCGTCGGCGTAGGTATCGACCCAAACGAAATCCAAAAACTGGGTTGGGTGGACGCTGAATTAAATAAACAAGGCTGTGTCCGCGACATAAGCGTATTTACCCGCCACTACCATGTAGCGCTGCAATTGGCCAAAAAACAACAGCTGGTGGCCACCTTGCCCGCCCGGGTAGCGAACACCTATGCCAGCGATCCTGAAACAGCCATTTTAGAGCCCCCCTTTGACATCCCACCTATTGCTTTGAAAATGGCTTGGAGCCCGTTACTACACCACGATGCCGGGCATATTTGGATACGTAGGCTGATTTCTGAGCTGGCTAAAGACCAATAATTACATTCACTATAATTATGGCAAGAATCTAAATCATAAATTAACCTTCTAGCATAGATGCTGGGTAAACTGTGATTATAATGACGGCTCTAAGCTGGCGTGCAGCAGGTAACTGATCAGCCAAACTAAAAAGACCAGCGGAGTACTCCCCTACAACCGAGCATTTTGCTAAAAGGAAACCGCTATGAAGCAGTATGAAACCCTTGGCAGACTAAGCGTCCATCCGGACCTTTTTGATTTTATTGAAGATGAAGCCTTACCCAATTCGGGTGTCACCTCGTCCGAATTCTGGCAACGATTTGAGGACATCCTAAAACGGCTACAACCTAAGAACCAAGCACTCCTTGCCAAACGGGACAAACTGCAGGCGAAACTGGATAAATACGCCAAAGAAAACCAAGGCACGATGCCTGATTTAAGCGAATACAAAGCGTTCCTTAAAGACATTGGTTATTTGGTTGAGCCGCCAGCAGATGCAATTATCGATACCCAAGGTGTAGACGCCGAAATCGCCACCATGGCCGGCCCACAGCTGGTGGTTCCTATTAACAACGCCCGCTATGCGCTAAATGCCGCCAATGCCCGCTGGGGCAGTTTATACGATGCCTTGTATGGTACCGATGTGATCGAACCGCCTAAAATGGGCGGTAAGGGCTATGACCCCGAGCGCGGTGCTAAAGTCATCCAATACGCCAAGGCTTGGTTAGACCAAACAGTGCCACTGGTTGGCGGAAGTTTCTCTGCTGTCACTGGCTTCCAAATTGAGCAAGGCCAGCTACACCTTATGTTGGACGGCCAAGCCACCCAGTTGCAGGACGGCGCTAGCTTCGTTGGTTACCAAGGTGAAACCAATGCACCTAGCAGCATTTTGCTGCGCCACAACGGCCTGCATATCGCCATTCAAATCGACAAAAACAGCCCTATCGGCAAAACCGATCCTGCGGGCATCAAAGACATCGAGCTTGAGGCCGCCTTAACCACTATTATGGATTGCGAAGACTCGGTAGCCGCGGTTGATGGTGAAGACAAAACTGTCGTATACCGTAATTGGCTTGGTTTGATGCAGGGCACCCTGAGCACCGAGCTAAGCAAAGGTGGCAAAACAGTAACCCGGGAATTGTCCGCCAACAAAGAATACAGCAGTGCTGCAGGTGGCTCCTTGAGCCTACCAGGCAGGAGCCTGATGTTTATCCGCAACGTCGGCCATTTGATGACCAATAACGCTATCCTGTTTGATGGCGAGCCGGTTTTTGAAGGCATTATGGATGCCATGGTCACCAGCCTAGTCGCAAAACACGATGTACTTGGCCAAGGTAAATACCAAAATAGCCGCCACGGCAGCATCTATGTAGTTAAACCCAAAATGCACGGACCAGAAGAAGTTAGTTTCGCCGTTGAACTATTCGGCGAAGTAGAGCAAGCGCTGGGCTTGGCTCCCAACACCATCAAAATGGGTATCATGGACGAGGAGCGCCGAACGAGCGCCAACCTGAAGGCGTGTATTGCTGCGGCGAAATCACGGGTGGCCTTTATCAATACCGGATTTTTGGACAGGACTGGTGACGAAATCCACAGTTCCATGTTGTTGGGAGCATTCGCCCCAAAAGCAACGCTAAAGGCCATGCCCTGGATCAAGGCCTATGAGCGTTCCAACGTAGCCCGGGGGCTTGAATGTGGCTTGGACGGCAAAGCCCAAATAGGTAAAGGTATGTGGCCAGAGCCAGACAGTATGGCCGCCATGATGGCCAGTAAAACCGGCCACCCTGAAGCGGGCGCAAACACCGCCTGGGTACCCTCCCCTACGGCAGCAACACTGCACGCAATGCACTACCACGCCATAAACGTGGCCAGTGTCCAGGCAGGGCTAAAGGCGCAGGCGTATGACGGCCTAGATGACATTCTAACTATCCCATTACAACCCAGCGAAGCAACACTGGATGCACAAACCATCCAGGATGAGTTGGACAATAATGTACAGGGAATACTGGGCTATGTTGTGCGCTGGGTGCACCAGGGTGTAGGTTGTTCCAAAGTTCCAGATATCCGCAATGTTGGTTTGATGGAAGATAGGGCAACCTTGCGCATTTCCAGCCAACATATTGCCAACTGGCTTGAGCACGGCATTATCAGCGAACGACAAGTTCAGGCAAGTTTGACCAAAATGGCAGGCTTGGTGGATGAACAAAACTCTGGTGATGCCGAATACATCCCAATGTTGCCGGACTTAGATAATTCTATTGCTTTCCAAGCGGCACAGGAGCTGATCTTTGCCGGTAAAGCCCAACCCAATGGCTACACCGAACCTGTACTGCATAAAAAGCGCCTGGAAATGAAAGCCAGGTTAGCCAAAACTGCCTAAACCAATGCAAATAAGCGTGGCACTTGCCACGCTTATTTGCTTAGGAAATCAAACTACCGGGACGCCAACCACGCTTGGACTTCCTGCAAAGGTTTGGGTTTGCAATACCAAAACCCCTGGATACTGTCACATTCATAGTTTGCCAGCTTTTCCACCGTCTGCTGATCCTCTACCCCTTCTGCTACTAGTTTATAACCAAGGGCATGTACCATATCAATTGAGGTTTTAACGATAATGGCGGTGCTTTCACAGCTGCAGACTTCTTGGATCAGTGAACGGTCTAACTTGATTTCAGTCGCAGGCAAGCGCTGCAGGTAGGACAGCGAAGAATAACCGGTACCAAAGTCATCAATAGATATTTTTAAGCCTAGGTTTGACAGGGTATTTAAGGTAGCAATGCCGGCTTCTGGATCTTCCATGGCGCCGGTTTCAGTCAGCTCCAAGTAAACGCGCTGTGCCGGGATAGTGTACTGATCCAAAATACTTTCAAGGTTTTCACTTAAGTTATTCACCAGTAAATCACGTGCCGAAATATTTACCGAGACCGAGCCTTGGTAACCAGCTGAACTGAGCAACTCAAGGTCGGTAATCGCTTTTTCGAACACCCACAGTGTCAGCCGGTTAATAAACCCCGCTTCCTCGGCTAGCGCGATAAACTCATCGGGCGGCACAAACCCGCGTGTTGGATGGATCCAGCGCGCCAATGCCTCTAGCCCGACAACGGTTTCGCTGTGGGTGTCCAACTTCGGTTGGTAATGCAGCTCTAGGGCATTGTTGTCCAGCGCCTCCCTAAGCTCGGTCACCAAGGTAAGCCGGTTTTCATCATAGATATCCATACGCTCGTGGAATACGCCCATCATGCCCTTTGCATGCCGTGAGTCTTGCAATGCTATCAACGCATTCCTAATCAATTGCGATGGCTCTTTGCCGTGTTTTGGATACAAGGCACTGCCATATATCGGCGACAAATCAATAGTGATACCCTGTACCTCAATGGGTTCAGCAATGCGTTGTAGTGATGCATAGAATTCATTGGAGTCGCATTCGAACTCGGCTTGCTCCATAAAAGCACCAAAAGTCTCCCGTGACAGTTGGTACACTCCTTCTTTGCCGCCTTTTTCGTTGGTAAACAACACCACGCCCTTTAAGGCACAAAGCTCTGCATTAAGTTGCGACGCCACCTGTTTTAATATGCACTCGGCACTGGACAACCCAAGCGTGCGGGTAATGTCATCAATGCGGGTGACATTGGCAACTGCCAGGATATAGCGCTTCCCAGGATTGGCTTCAATGGTGTTTTTTACCAACCATTCAAACCGGTTGCGGTTGGATAGCTGGGTGACGGGATCCCTTGACAGGGCTTCTGTTAACAAGCTCTGGGCGGCATTGCGCTGCTTTTCCACACGCAGGCTTTCTGCTTGCGCCAAGATTTTCTTTTCGCGTTCGTGGTAAATGCGATCCGCTAGCGCCAAAGTCAGGATAATCGCTTCGATACCGGAACCGATTTGCATTGCGTATTCCGTTAAAAAGGTATTGGGTAAAAAGCCCGAAGTGCGGCCTGACGTGGCGAAAAAGCCGATGGTAAGCGGCGTCCAGGCGATAGTGAAATACAGGCCAGCGCGGAAACGCGTGAACATGGTGACAGGACCGGCCAGGAACAAGACAGTAAACAGCAACACCGCCCCTATGGCAGACACACGTACCACAGTGTCGTAACCGGCAATTACGGCCAAAGCCAGGTTAAAACACTCAAACCCGACCATGGCTTTTAAAGCGAGATCCAAGCGCGGGTTGTATTCTGCCGTTTTCAAAAATTGCCGTGCAAACAGTATCGAAAACAGCGCCAGGAACGGCATTGAAATTAAGAACAAGCGGCTGTTCAAATCTGGGGCATCGGGCAACAACAGCTGGTGCAGGTAGCCACGGCTAGTGGCAAAGAACACAAGGTATCCGGCAATAGCTAACGCATAGTACAGATAAAGGCGCTCGCGCAAGGTAATGAATACCGCAAGGTTAATCAGGATAATGACGCTTACTGCACCGTAATAATAGAAGTGGACTTTCTGTTCCACCGCGGCCGCTTCGAAAAAGGCCTGTTCTTCCCATAGCAGCAAAGGCAGTATGACTGAGCCTTGTGTTTGCACCCGGATGTAAATATCAACTTGTTCTTCGGGCGCCAACTGGAATTGGAATAGGTTGCTTGGATGCTCTACATGCCTGGGATAGAAAGGCAAGGTGTCGCCAGTGGATAGCTCGCTGGCAGTACCATCCGACTTGACCGCTTTAAAGGCAACCGAATCAAGTAATGCATAATCCAGCTCAATGACAAAGTTCCTGACATTAGCGGATTTATTAACGACTTCAGTATGCAGCCAAAACGGCGAAGCAGTAAAACCGAAACTAGCCTGCTCTGCGGTCATTTCCCGCCAGGAGCCAGAGGGCAATTGGGTTACACTAGTAAAGCTATGTCCAGCCTCAACATCTTGGTAAACTTGGAACTTGGGATGGATGGGATAAACACTATTGGAAGCAACTTGGTTGACAATTGTGGCGGCACTACAGTGCCCCTGCACCAAAACCGACAGGCATAGCAATATCGCTGCAATACTAAACCTTCGAATTAGAATTGAATTACCCCAGTACACTACGCAAATTGCTATATTTACCATCAATGCTAGTCAGGATTAAAAAGCCCGTCAAATTAAGACGCGGTAAAGAAGAAAGCAGTTTTGCCAATTCTCGCTAGTGAGTAAAATTAACCTAGATTTTTCGCTGCCAAAACCACTAAACCTTCAGGTTTCTGCTATGTTTTAATACGCTTTTCCTCGTGTATCAAACGCACAATTAACCGAGGTATAGGGTATTCATTGCGTAACGCAAAAATAGTGGTAGGATGCTGCCACTTTGTGGCTGCTGGCGACTACTGATTTACCAGCAGATCCCTTGATTTTGAGGAGTGATAATGTCTAGAGTTCTTATCATTGGCGCCGGTGGCGTCAGCACGGTTACTGTTAAAAAATGTGCCAGGCTACCTGAGCATTTTGGTGAAATATTCCTTGCTAGCAGAACCTTGGCTAAATGCCAAG
The DNA here is from genome assembly GCA_965279005.1 of Alteromonadaceae bacterium. Lineage (GTDB taxonomy): Bacteria > Pseudomonadota > Gammaproteobacteria > Enterobacterales > Alteromonadaceae > Planctobacterium. Next base: position 72,406 of record CBDIHK010000015.1, read on the forward strand.
CCTTGCAACAAGAAGTAGGTGCTGACCGGGTTAAGGCGGTTTTCACCGTAGACGCCGATGATAAAGACCAGGTCGTGGCGTTAATCAATGAAGTAAAACCAGACATAGTGGTCAACCTAGCACTGCCTTACCAAGACTTGCCTATTATGGATGCCTGCCTGGTAACCAAGACCGATTACTTGGACACGGCCAACTATGAACCTAAAGACGAAGCCAAATTCGAGTATTCTTGGCAATGGGCATACCAGGAGCGCTTCCAACAGGCTGGTATCATGGCATTGCTTGGCAGTGGTTTTGATCCGGGTGTCACCAACGTCTACACGGCCTACGCTGCGAAGCATTATTTTGACGAGATCCACTACTTGGACATCGTTGACTGCAACGGCGGCGACCACGGCCAAGCCTTTGCCACTAATTTCAACCCTGAAATAAACATCAGGGAAATCACCCAGCGTGGCCGCTACTGGGAGAATGGCACCTGGCAGGAAACCGATCCTTTGAGCGTAAGGGAAGACCTGCACTACCAAAACATCGGTGTACGCGCTTCCTATTTGATGTACCACGAAGAATTGGAATCCCTGGTCAAACACTTCCCCACCATAAAACGCGCCCGTTTCTGGATGACGTTTGGCGAAGCCTACCTGACCCACCTAAGGGTGCTAGAAGGCATCGGCATGACATCTATCGAACCGATTGAATTCCAGGGCCAGCAAATTGTGCCCCTGGAATTCTTAAAAGCCGTACTGCCAAACCCTGGCTCACTGGCGGAAGGCTACACCGGCCAAACCTGCATCGGTACTTACGTCACCGGCCTTAAGGATGGCGAAGAAAAAACCATCTTCATCTACAACAACTGTGACCACGCAGTTTGCAACCAAGAAGTTGGCGCACAGGCAGTGTCCTATACCACCGGTGTGCCCGCCATGATTGGCACAGCCTTGATGTTGAACGGTACCTGGAAAAAACCAGGGGTTTGGAATATGGAACAATTCGATCCAGATCCATTCATGGAAATGCTAAACCAGCACGGGTTGCCATGGCATGTAATGGAATGCGAAAGCCCATTTAAAAAATAAAAACCGCGGCTGGCCATGCCAGCCTCTTAGCCGTTTCCCTAGATGTTGTAGCAAGCAAAAATGCCCAATAACGATCCATTCCTAAACCCTGATATTCCCAGCCCTTGCTATGTCTGTAACCTCTCCTTGCTGCAACGCAACCTGGAGCTTATGCAGCAGGTGCAGGAGGCATCAGGTTGTAAGATTATCCTGGCACTAAAAGGCTTTTCCCAATGGTCGGCTTTCCCATTAGTTAGCAAGTACTTACAAGGCGGAACAGCCAGTTCTGTTTGGGAAGCGAGGCTTGCCAAAGAAGAAATTGGCAAGGAAGTGCACGCCTACTCCCCCGGTTTTAAACCTGCGGAAATAGAGCAATTGTGCCAACTGGCAGACCACATTAGTTTTAATAGCTTAAACCAGTGGCGGCGCTATAAGCCACAATTGCAGGCTGCGGGGGTTGCTGCGGGTTTGCGCATAAACCCAGAACACAGGGAAGCTGAAACTGAGCTTTACGATCCAAGTGCCCCAGGTTCCCGCTTGGGCATTAAAGCGGCCGATTTAGAAGGTGCAGACCTAAGCGGAATTTCCGGGTTGCACGTACACAACCTTTGTGAATGCGACTCCTACGCCACCGAACGGACAATCCAGGCGGTTGAGGCCAAATTCGCAAAATGGTTGCCACAGATGCAATGGATCAACCTAGGTGGCGGCCATTTGATGACTCAAAAAGGTTACGAAGTCGGGCACCTGATCCGGGTATTAACGGCTTTTCGGGAGAAATGGCAAGTAGAGGTCATTTTAGAGCCCGGATCAGCCGTGGCCTGGCAAACGGGTGTCCTAGTCTGTGAAGTGGTGGATATCATCCACAATGAAGGGGACATTGCCATCTTGGATATCTCCGCAACCGCCCATATGCCGGATGTATTGGAGATGCCTTACCGCCCTGCGATCCGCGGCGCAGGCTTGGCAGGTGAAAAAGCCCACACTTATAAACTAGGGGGCAACTCCTGCCTTGCAGGTGATGTCATTGACAGTTACAGCTTTGAGCAACCACTACAGGTGGGGGACAGGCTTATTTTTGAAGATATGATCCATTACACCATGGTTAAAACGACATTCTTCAATGGTGTAGAACACCCCCATATAGGAATGATTGGCTTAGATGGCAATTACCAGCATGTGCGCAGCTTTAGCTATGGGGACTTTAAGGGCAGGCTCTCATAGGCAAGAGATAAACTATTTACAACGCTGCCATCCACATGGCCCTGCCCTGCCTGCTCTCAAGTAAATGTAAAACAGGGGTAAACAACAGCTGTACTTGCACCAAAACAAAGCAATATTGCAAAGCTATGCCGACTCATAATTTCTACTGGATATTTTTATCTGATTGATTTTAATAAATTTTATCAGATTGTGGAAAACAGCCTACAGCAAATGATGGCAGAAACTGGGCTGTGTTGGGTATCCAGTTCCCCTTAATTGTTAATGCCAAGTTAGCAGCAGGTAACTTGCTTGTTTTTTGCACTAGTACTGTGCCGTTGCGCTCCAGCAATGTCTATTTCATCTCCTACCCGGCCATCAAGTAACGAGATACTTCATTTAAATCATACACTTAAAGGCTTGGCCTAATCCTGGCATTAGTTTAGCTGCAGCCGGGATCAGATCTATTTCGAGGTACGGTTTAAGGCAACCGCATACCCACTTACCAAGTAGATAAAAACAATAAAACACAACGGCAGGCCACATGGGAAAATCGCCGCCTGGGATCTTGTAACGACAGGACACAACCAGCGGCACTTAATGTTGAGACCCTTTCAAAGGGTTTTTAATGCAACAACCATACGGAGGTGCCACATGAAGTTAATGGCAAAATGGGTAAGTCGTCTGACGGCAGCATTGGGTTTAATCGTTATTGCAAGCAATAGCCAAAGCCAAGAAATCTTAAAAATCCCGCAAATCGAATCAGGCCAAGATGAATATGCCATGGCATTGATCGTTAAATCTTTGGCAAAAAGCCAACGCTATACGGTTACTAGCGAAACCGCCACTGGCAGCTCTATTCCCCGTATTTTCTCCGCATTGCAAGCTGGAGACTTAGACATTGCCTGGTTGCCTGCTAACCAGATAAATACATCACAAGTCAATGTGCTGCAAATCCCCATATTCCGGGGAACGCCCAGTTATTACCGGATATATACCCGAAAAGGTGCTACTGGTGCTAATACCGCAAGGGAGCTGAAAGCACTGTCTATCGGCATGCTAAGCCAAGATGGCGCTATTCCAGCGCTACAAAACCAAGGCACCAGGGTAAGCCAGGGGCCTAGCCTCACGCATTTGGGGCATATGCTGCAGGGCGGGCGTTTTGATGCGCTACTGTATCCTTTATTTGCCAATGACAAACATCAATTGGTTTCATTCGCAGGTCTACAAGCACAGCCCAGAACTGTGGTGACGGTAATTAACCCTTACTTTTACGTTACCCCAAAGACAACTAGCCGTGCGCTACTCACGGATATCGAAAGCGGACTCTTAACAATGCTTGAATCTGGAGAGCTTGCCAAGTTTTTTGCTTTGAATGCCTGGGTAAAAGGTTCTGTTGCCGAAATTGAAGCAGCACCACAGAACTTTATATCTATCGAAGATCCAGAAACCACACTGGCATTGCAAGATACCAATAAAGAGTTTTGGTATGAAATCAAATCAGGTCCATTGCTGACCGCACTGTTCTGATACCGATCCCATTAAGTATTAGGGGCGCATCGCGCCCCAAAGCTGGGATCAGAATAGGTAGGTCTGGGCTTTGCCTAACAATTCATTGGCGTCAATTTTTTCTGAAACACAATCCTTTACGTCGGAAAAGTTAAAAATATAGACCTTATCCATCTTGTCATTGCCACGTCCGCTGCGTTTTTGTCCAAAGTTTGGCAAGACGAAATTAATTTTCTCGCCTTCAGGCAATGCCCTCAACCCAGCGCCATAGCTGCACAATGTGTCTGCGATATTGGCTTCGAAATCAGCTAAAAAGCGTTTAACCTTTTGCTCCTGCTTATCCTTGCGTTTCTGCCTGGCTTCTTTCTCTTCTTTCTTGAGGGCTTCCGCCATCTTTTCCAGTTCACTGCGCTTGTTTTCGAGTTTGGCAACTTCCTGCCTAGATTCCTTTAATTCTGACTCTAGTTCTTGTTTGCGTTCCTCCTCAGCATGGCGCATTTCAAATTCCAAATCCCTAATGCGCCGCTCATATTCACGCTTTTCCCAATTGATATCACGTTCTTGCTCCCTTAACTCCCTACGCCGATCCCGGTTTTCGCTAAGCGCATCCCTGGCAAGCGCCATAGCATCTCTTGCCAACTGCTCAAAATCACCAGAGATGTCCAATATTTCTCCGTCGACATGGGGTGTGGGAGGCACGGGCGCTACCGGCACCACGACATCAAAATTTGATAAATCAGAAATTAAACCATCAAAATTCATATCAAAATGGTAACCGCCGGTATTGGTACGGACTTCAAATACAATACCTTGGCCTTGCAAATAAGAAGTTTGCACATCGCGTATTTGGATGTTGTCGCGCCGGTTGTACTGCTTTAACGAAGTTTCCAGGATGTTGGTCATGATACGGCTATCTTTGTACAAATCAGCCATATCATTATTCGCTTGCGCATGGCAGCCGAACATGGCTAACAAGGCAAAGGTGGTCAATTTAAATTTCATCAGTGGATACCTCATTCGTTTCCAGGATTTTGATTGCGGAAGCCAGCCGGTTGCCATTCTGGCATTTCCGAATTAGCTACAAAGTCTTGTTGTAGTTTGTTGAATTGGCGTGCGTAAAACACTTGGTCATCGCTGCGCTGTTGGTTGACAAACTTAATCAGTTCGGCGAAATCTTCACGCCTTTCGGTGCGGCTTGTAGCCAATAGGTAGCTCGCAAGCTGGTTATTCATTTGCATTTGCTGGGATACCAAGTTTTCGTTTTGCTCGGTAATCCGTTTGGCTTGCTCCGCTTCAAACTCCGACAACCTCGTCGCAACCAGTTGTTCTATTTGTGCCTGGTCGGTTTCCTGGGCAAAGCTAACCTGCAGCACACCGTCACCAACAGTGACTTCCATTCGGAACAGCACCAGGAAAATAGCCGCAATAGAAGTGGCAAACGATAGCATCGACAAGCCAGGCCATTGCCACCACGGCTCGCGTTTTGCTGGCATCGTAAATATAGCACCAGGATCCCACTCGGGCACCGGTAGTTCCTGGAACTGGTTTCCCCCGGTCTCCAACTTGCCTAACAGGGCAACCCGTTCAGCGAACTGTGGATCCTGCCGGCACCAAGTTTCAAACTGCTGTTGTTCGGCAGTATTTAATTCCTGTTCTAACCACTTATTTAATAACTGGGTTTTATCTAACATCGACATAGTCCACCTCTAGCAGCCCCTTTAATTTATCAAGTGCTGCATACAATCTGGATTTAACAGTGTTGCTGGAGACATCTAACTGCTCTGCAATCTCGTCAAACGTAAACTGTCCAAAAAATTTCAATTCCACCACTGCTTTTTGCGCCAATGGCAACTGTTGCATCGCAGTCACTAGCTGCTTGCTTTGCTGATCCAGTAACATCAAGCTTTCAGGTTGCACCGTGTCATCGCTAGCCTCCGGGGCGTCATCCAGCCCTTGGCTGGGTTTCTTGCGCCGGTAATATTCAACGCAGCGATAGCTGGCGATGCGAAACAACCAAGCTTTGAAACTGCCCTCCCCCCTGTAGCTGGATAGGTTGCGGAAAACAGACACAAAGATTTCCTGCATCAGGTCTTTGGCGTCATCTGGATTGCTCGTCATGCGCACACCATAGTTGTATATGGCCTGTTCATAACGGCGCACTAGCTTTATCCACGCGTCCTTTTGGCCAGCTAAAGCTTTGCTAATTAATTGTTCATCCGTTTTTTCAAACAAGTGCGTATCCCGCTTGGGTGTAATGCCAGTAAATTATATTGTTGTTGGTAAAGTCGACGTGACCGCGACAATAGTTTGGATATTTTTCATTTTTTTAGAAAAAATAACGTAGGCTGCACCCTGTTGCGGTTACCCCATCGAGTTACTTCAATTTTGGGATAGGCAGCAGTGGCGCGACAAGTTCGGCGAAAGCGCGGAACAAAGTCATGCGGGTAGTACCATTGCGCCAGACCAAACCAATTTCGCGGTAAGCATTTTCTTCGGCTGGCAAAGCCCGCAGTGGCAATCCGGCAATAATGTTCTCATCCAACGCCATTCCGGGAATAAAGGTTAAACCTAGCTTACTGGACACTAGTTTTACCAGGGTATGGATACTACTTGCCGCCAATGGACTCACTTGCTCTGTATGCTGAAGACCACAAGCGCTAACCGCATGGCCGGTCATGCAATGCTCAGATTGCAAAAGGAACACGCTATTTTTGGGCAATTCTGCAACGTCCAAGGGCTGTGGGAGGTCTGCAATCATATCTTGGTGTGCCAGCAGGTGGAATGGATCTAAGCCCAATAGCATCTGCTTGCAACCGGGTGTCGGCATAGGTAGCGCTAAGATTAAAAGATCGAGGGCGCCATCATTGAGTTGTCGCAACAAATTGGCGGTTGTATCTTCTTGTAGTTGCAAACTTAACTTTGGCAGGCCATTGCTTACAGCAGTGATCATTTTTTCAAACAGAAACGGCGCAATTGTTGGGATCACGCCTACTTTTAGTGCCCCTGAAGCCCAGTCGCCGGATGAAGAAGCAAATTCCATCATTTCATTGGCTTGTTGCAACAACAATTTGCTGCGCTCGACTATCTCCAAGCCAAACGCGGTGAAAATAAAGGTTTTGTGGTCGCGCTCCAGCAACTGCCCATTCAATTGTTCTTCTAAGTTTTGAATAGCGGTGCTAAGGGTTGACTGGCTGACATGGCAACGCTGGGCGGCCTTATTAAAGTGTTGTTCTTGGTGCAGGGTAACTAAATAATGCAGGTGCTTAAGGTTGGGCCATTTCATAAAGGACAGGACTCGTAAAAAACAGTATTCCCTCCATTATCGTACTTAAATCTTAATTATCAATTAAAGTAGGCCTTATTGATTATAAAAACAAAAAATAGCTGCTAGAGCACTGCCCCCAGCAACTTGGCATAGTGTTCACGGTAGTTTTTGATTTCAGCAGGGCGGCGGATATCCTGGGCAATTTCACTGCGATAAGCACCCCTATTGGTTTTCTTTTGCCCGCAATCTAAATTGTCAAACATGTGTAGAGCCGGTTTAAATGGCAACTCTGTCAATGCAACTACCATTGCCAAATGGCCGCTGTGCAGCTGCACCAACGAGCCTAGTGGATATACACCGAAGCACTTAATGAATTTACATACCAGCTCGCGGTCATAATGCTTGTTGGCACACTTTAGTATCAGTTTCATGGCATCAGCGGGCGTCACGGCATTGCGATGTGGACGGTCAGCTAACAGTGCATCATAACTATCTACGATGGCCAGCATACGGCCAAAAACGTTGATTTCTTGTGCTGGCGAACCATTGGGATAACCTTTGCCATCTATTCGCTCATGATGGAATCCAATGGCCAGTATGGCCTCATCAAGCCCTCTGATATTTTTGAGAAAATCCAATGCGTTAAAGATGTGCTTATTTACAATTGCCGTGTCATCAGGCTTTAAAGGTTGTTTGCTTGTGGCAATACTCCGTGGCACCACTGCCATGCCAATATCATGTAAAAATCCGGCGAGCACCATTTGCTTAACTAACCGAGGTTCAAACCCTTGTGACATGGAGAAATAAGCCATCAAAATTCCACAGTTGATAGCGTGTTCAAAATTGTAGTCTTCCGAACTCCGCAGCATCGGCATACACAAAAGTGGCAACGGACGTTTTTCCAAACCATGCATAATCGACTCTGCAAGATTTGACAAAGCTGTCATATTGAGGCTACTTCCCAGCTGGGCGGCCTTAAAGGCGCGCTTAATGATGTCCTTGCCGCTGTTATAGATATCGTATGCATCATCCCAGCTAAAGCCTGAATAATTTCTATAGGCTGTTGCGTCATTGATCGCATTACCAAGGCTAAAGCCAGGATTGCCTTCATTGCAGTGGTTGCGCTCAAGTTGCTTTTCTTCCAAATGCACGACAAGTTGCTTTACCCCCTTGCGCTTCAACCATTCAATGACATTGGGAGAACAAATTTTTTGTTCGCGTTTAACAGCAAGATTGCGGTTTTTTGTGACGACAGCCTCTACCATCATTCCAGGCTTAAGCTGATCGATAGATACAGTTTGTAGTTGTGGCATGTCGAAATCCCTAACCTTAAAATTACAAATGTCAGTTTATTATTTGTACAATTTACGGTTTATTCAATGGCTTGAAGTAGTGGTTTCATCAATCATCATATGCAGGGACAAGAGTTAACGCGGAAGCTACAATCAGCAGCAATAAGAATCACAATTCACGATAATTAAACCAATAAAATCAGATAGTTAGGAATTAATAATGGTGCATTTCAAAAAACGCCAGGTAAT
>CBDIHK010000016.1:0-93937 GCA_965279005.1 Alteromonadaceae bacterium
TATTTGGCATGCGGTAGCCAAATTGGCTGATAATGGCTTGGGCTTCGGCACTGGCGAGGTAAACCAGAAACGCTTGGGCATTGGCACTGTCGGCGGCCCGCTTTAGCAGCACTGCGTCCTGGCGGATAGGCTGGTGCATGTCGGCTGGCACTGGCCAGGCTGCGCCGCCCCAATCCCTTTGTAAAAGTTGTGATTTCGCCACAAAGCCAACGGTTGCATTGCCGGTACCCACAAACTGGAAAGTTTGTCCGATGTTTTCGCCCATCACCCAGCTTTTTTTGCTCGCTTCAAGTAATCCCAGGCTGTTTAACACTTCTTGTGCCGCGACACCGTAGGGGGCTATTTTTGGGTTTGCAAGCGCTAACTTATGATAGCTTCCACTAAGCAATATGGCGGCGTCTTTGACCTGCACATCAGCATCAGCAGACCACAGCACCAACTGCCCAATGGCATAGGTGAACAAACTTTTGGGATCAGCGAGTCCGCGTTCGATTAGTGCTTGCGGCTTGTGCTGGTCAGCAGACAAAAATACATCAAACGGGGCGCCTTGGCGGATCTGGGCGTAAAGTTTGCCGGAGGAAGCAAATGACGTGCGCAACCTCACGCCAGATTTTTCTTCGAATTGAGCTACAAGCTGTTTCATTGGCGCATGGAAATTGGAGGCCACTGCAACGCCAACAGTGTCCGCATAGGTATTGGAGGTGATGAGGCAAAACAGGCTTGCCAGGAAAGCAAAGTGGCGTTCTAGCTGCACGGAAGTGGTGGTACCCCTGCGTTAAAAACTGCCACTATATGGGGTATTGCCTTGGCAGGTCAAATCAACACGGCTATTACTAGCCGCGCTTGCCAAAGCCAAAATAAACAATCAACTTTTGTGCAAGGTTTGTGGACATGGCATTGTCCATATCAATCCTTTATTGGTTGCAGTCTCCGGTGCGGCAGCAATGTTGTGCGGCGATGTAACTAGTATTTTCTTTCTATTGAAAATAATGGCTTTTTTAGCCGATAACATTCACTGGAAAACAAATAACTGTAAGCAAGTTTTAACCCAAAGCGACTTTTATTGTCTTTGCAACTCACCTTGTGATATCACACCCAGCGCCTTACTAACTTTGGCTTAAACCCTATGTTTTATAAGGATTTAGGCTTAATTAAAAAACCAGGATTCGACTTACCTGGTAAGGAACTGAACGTGATTAAAAAGTGGTTTTATGCATCAGTCATATTGCTGTTGGCACTAGGGCATGTCCATGCCCATGCTCAGGAAGCAGCAGAACAGGATAATACCTTAAGTGTCGAGAATTTGTGGAAAATTGACCGAATTGGCAAACCCGTGGTTTCGCCTGATGGCCGGTTTATTGTGGCGCCTGTGACCAACTATGATGTTAAATCGGACAAGGGCAATACCCAGCTGTATTTGTTTGACCCCTCGGGTCAGCTACAGCAGCCTCTTACCCAGCCGAAACTAAGGGCTAGCGAGCCGGTGTTTTCTCCTGACTCCAAAACCTTGGCCTTTATCAGCAAGCGCGGTGAAGACGAGGCGGGTCAAATCTACTTGCTGCCTTTAGATATGCCGGGTGAAGCCCAGCGTTTAACCGAGGTACCGACTGGGGTGAAAGGCCTAAAGTGGGTTGGCAAGCACCTGTACTTTATCAGCAGTATCTGGCCTGGAAAAAACTGGGCAGAAATGCAGCAGCAACTAAAAGCCGACAAAGACTCCAAATTGTCTGCCCAGCAGTGGAATGCCTTGCCGTATTCTTTCTTTGACCACTGGTTAGATGAAGATAGGGAGGCGCACCTATTCCGTATTTCACCTAAAGGTGGTGAGGTAGAGGCCATTACCCAGCCATTGGGCATGCAACTGCCACGCGCTAGCCAAAGCGCTTCAAGCTATGACGTGAATGATGCTGAAACTAAAGTCGTGTTTAACGCCAACGGTTGGGATAACCAGGTGGATGCAAAAATGGATTTATTTATCGCAGACATCGGCGGTAGCAATGCCACCAATATCACGCCTAAAAACAATGCCCCTGATTTTGCCCCTAACTTTAACCACGACGGCACCATATTGGCCTACCTAAGCCGCAGCATCCACGGTTTTTACGCCGATACTGCGGTCATCAAATTGTATGACCTTGCCAGCGGTAAGACAAAAACCTTGCCTAGCACCATAGATCGCTCCATCACCAATATCATATGGGCAGCGAACGGCAAAGACTTCATCAGCCGCATCGATGATGCCGGTACCCAACGCTTGTACCTGATTGATGGTGACAACGGTAACGCCCGCGCTATTACTGCTGATACCAACTTCAACCAGCCGTCGCTACTGGGTGATGCTAAGTTAGTGGCGACTAACGAGAGCTTCTTATATCCAGCGCGCTTGGTCAGCATTGATCTTGCCAATGGCACCACCACGCGGTTAGATACTTTCAATGACGAGCTAATGTCGTCAATTGCAGTAGGCAGTTATGAATCCGTGACCTACAAAGGCGCGGATGGCAAAGATATCCAGATGTGGGTGCACTATCCACCTGGCTTTGATAAAAGCAAAAAATACCCGCTGTTCATGCTGATCCACGGTGGTCCCCACAATGCTATTACCGATGGTTTCCACTACCGCTGGAATGCGCAAACCTTCGCTTCCTGGGGCTACGTCACCGCTTGGCCAAACTTCCATGGATCTAGCGGTTTTGGCCAGGACTTTGCTGACTCCATTAATCCTGACTGGCGTACCAAACCATTGCAGGACGTGCAAGCAGCAACCAAGTGGTTTGAACAACAGCCTTGGATTGATACAGACCGCATGGTTGCCGGTGGTGCTAGCTATGGTGGTTACTTAAGCTCGGTACTCTTGGGTACTGAACACCCGTACAAAGCCCTGCTGATCCACGCTGCGGTCTACAATATGTATTCCCAAATGGCAGCTGACTTTTCTGTGCACAGCACCCGCTTTGGTGGCTTCTGGGAAAACCCAGACATCTACAAGGAAATTTCGCCCCATTACCACGCGGATAAGTTCAATACACCGTCGTTGATTATCCATGGCCAAAAGGACTATAGGGTGCCGGTAGGCCAAGGCTTTGAGCTTTTCAGGACTTTGCAGAAACGCGGTGTTGATTCGCGCATGATTTACTTTCCGGATGAGAACCATTGGATCCTGAAACCCAATAACTCAATCTATTGGTACAACGAAGTAAAACGCTGGATGACTTCATATGCAGCGCCGGGGGCTAAGGAATAGCCGACTGAGCTAGGCTCGTGCTTCGAATAAAACATACGGCCAATCTGAGTTCAGGTTGGCCGTTTTTATTTAGGTATTACCATCAGGTTAACCAGATATCGGAAAGGGCTTTGCGCCCAGAGGGCTGTTCCATTTTTTGCAGGTTTTCTGGCAAGCTATCTTTTGCACCTATCTTGCCTATGGCAAATCCCATTACTAAATCATCTTGTTCTGGGTCTAGCTTGAGGTAGTTAGCAATTTCATCGTATTTGATACCGCCCATGCCATGGCTATACAAGCCTTCGACACTGGCTTGCAAAGCAAGGCTCATCCAGGCCGCACCACAGTCAAAACGGGCGTGGGCATTGGACTTGCCGTTCATGGTGAAATAGCGTTTCGCCACTAAAAAGCCAATCACGGCGCTATCTTTTGCCCAGACTTGGTTGCCTTCCACTAACAAATCTAGATAGTCATTAAAGGTCTCTTTAGTGGAGGTATAGAACCGCCATGGCTGCTCGTTGTAACAGGAGGGGGCAAAGCGGGCCGCATCTAGGATACGTGCCAATGTTGCCCGGTCTATTTGTGATTTAGTAAATGCGCGCGGCGACCAGCGCTGCACAAACTGAGCCGCGACCCCAGGTTGGGGATCGCGCTGTGAATAATCGACATCGTTGCTCATACCGGCTCCAATAGTTGCACTGTGCTAATAGCAATTGGATAGTGCAACTACTGGGCAATGGATCATGCTTCGCCTAAAAATTAAGGCTTAGATTGCTTTTTCTTAATATTGATCAACAGTCCTAAACCGCAGGCAAGCCCTATGGTCACTAGCATCACTATCGATGCTGTGTTTAGGTTGAGGTTACCGAAAATCAATAAGTCGTTTGCCAATAGCGCAGAGCAAACTGCTATACCGGCAATATAACCGCTATTGCCATATGTATTGCTCAAAAAGTTAGCCCTTGAATTCAAACTCTGTAGTAACTCGTACCGGGATCTTGGAGGGGTTTTGCTCTGCTGGACGGTAGCGCATGTTTTTAAGTGCGGCCAGCGCCCCCCTGTCCCACATGCCTGCTGGCGTTGATTCCACTATTTCAGGGTTGAAAATGTTGCCATTGGAATCAATCACATAGCTGATTTTTACCATACCTGGTTTAGGCTGGTTGGCTCCAGGGAAACTCATGGTAAAGGTGCCATGTTCTTCTACCCAATATTGGCGTAGCTCTGAGTTTTCGATGGCGACGGGCTCTTGTGATAGATAAATCTGTGGAGTAGCGGTGCAACCGGTAAGTAAGATTAGGCCTAAAAGTGTAGCTAGAAATAGTTTCATAATAAATTCCTTTTAAATTGCTGTTTTATTGACTTGTGGCGGTAAACCCAAACTTCACTGCCGGGCAAAGGTTTCGGGTTTACGCGCGAATTGTAACTGTACTTGAGGTAAGTTATCAATCCGAATCGGTTGCAGCCGCCATTAGGATATTGGCTACTAACCTTATGAGATAGATGCGATATATTCCTGCGGGAAGCCCAATTTGGCCAATGCCGTTTTTAGTTTTTGTGCATAGTCCACATTGGCTTCATCGGGATGGGGTGCCTGCAACAAGTTGTAGCATAGTGCAGGTACGGCGTTGCCATCCGCTTCCATGGTTTGCACAAGCAGCGCCTCTGGCTGGTATTGCTCAAGCCCTGGTGCCTGATAAAGCTTATCCAGCTCTGCGTGGGTGAGGGCGAGCAACATGCCATAGGCACGCGCGCCCGCTTCTGGTACCAAGGTAGCGCGATTGCCAATGCGCAGTGACCAGCCATCGGCATACGCCGGGCGTGGGTTTTCTGGGAACACCCCGCTTTCCTTTAGCAGGTCACTGTCCATAAACAAGCCGTAGAAGAAACCATCAACCCGTTTCGCCACCACGCTCGCCTCCAGCATATTGAATTTTGTATCATACTTAACAGGGTAAACTGGACAGCAGCTGTAAACTAGGCGTAATTTGCACCGCTATTAGATTTTTTAACTTATCCGTTTTTAGCAAATGGAGTGGTTGGTGTCGCTTGGTGAAATTTGACTTGCCAATACCCATTGTCTCTAACCCAGATGGAACTGCGTTTGGCAAACCGGCTTAAAGTACCATCAGCTGCCAAGTTGGCAGAGCGGTACAGGAGTTGCGCAACGCCTGGCGTATATGCAACCAGTTGAAAATCCTGTGACCAAGGTTGGCTCTTTGATTCAGGTTCCGATAACAGGCTCTCAATAATCGAGTCAAAATCCCAGGTTGTACCTGAATAACCTATTTCAACAAAGCCAGGGTGTAGCAGCTGTTTTAGCTTGTCAGGGTTACTCCTGGTATTAGGCTGCTGGAGAGTGAATTCTAGCTGCTGCAATTCTTGCAGAACACTACCTTGTTGCCGGCCTTCTCCTTGTCCCCTTGCCCGCAAAGTGTATAGGTGGGCCATAACCTTATTGCCGTCTTCCAGTGTTACATCTGCCAATACCCGCGAATAAGCGTCCCCTTCAAATTCATCAAGTTCATCCCAATGTTGGCTAAGGTTGCTGGAACTGAAGATATAGCCTTGTATAGCTTCGCCATTGTCGTCTAGGTCGATACCTGGGTAGCCCAGTTCCGCGCCCCAACCCTGGTTGCGCAACTTACCTTTAATTGTTGCCGGCTCCCAAGTTCCGCCTATGTTTTCCAGGATGTGCTCATTTGGACAACCTGGGCATAAGGTGCCATAAACAAAAAGTTTTTCAGTCATTTGGTGTGGCATCCAGTGTCTGTTTATCGTTCGGGTCATCGTCTGGACTTTCTTTAAGCTTTTGCTGCTCGCGTTTGGTTTTGTCCAATGATTCTGTAGCCTGCGGTGGGATCGGGAATATCGAAATTAATGGGAATAATGCTAAAAATAGGTATGCGCCTTTGGGGGCTTTACGCGCCCAGTTCAGTAACCTGAGCATAAGCCACAACACCACAACTAACCCAACCAAGACAAAGGCAAGGGCAATCCATTGTTCTGGGCTTTGTAGGGCAAGCAATTTATCCATGTTGTTGGCGGCAAACTAGTGGTTGTAAACAGTTCAGTGGGTACCAATGGAACAATTTCAAGGTTTAATACCGATTCCATTAAGTATTTGCTCACCCAGCGCGGCCTCAGGGACTCAAGTTCAAGGCGCTCGAATGAAGTAATACTGGTGGCTTTACTCCGGGCATCCTGCCCTTCGCCTTCCAGGCCGGCTTCGCCGTTTACCAAGATTTGTAGGAACAAATCAGAACCGCTTTAGCGGGCTTGCGAAGCAAGTGGAGTATAGGGATATACGACATAATTTCTTTCCAGAAGAAATTATCGAACTTCGAGCAAAGCTCAACGCGTCCTGCTCCCGCCCCTTACCAACATCCCTGTTGGCAACGAAGACAAAAGTTTCGGGAAAACTTTTGAATGGCTTTAGCCAGCCGCGTAACGGTGAAATGCAGGGACGCATTTCATAAATTGTGTTCCTGAGGTGCGTCTTCGATGGGTTTGAAAAGGGTTTATACGGCGTTAAATGTTCTCGATTTAGAACCACTCGGCAACTGCGTCCTGCGTTGCCCTAATCTCCTACATCCCTGTAGGGATAGACCATTAAAGATTTGCCTTGTCTACCAAAAGCCGTTGGAACGGCTTAGAACCGCTTTAGCGGGCCTGCGAAGCAGGTGAGCTGCAAGGACGTAGCGAATAAACCCTTTTCAATTCCCACTGGGTGTGCAAATACTTAATGGAATCGGTATAAGGGACTGCTTAGGGTTCACATCATGCTATGCCCCAATGGCCTGGATTTGGTTTTTTGTAACCAACCTGCATGCGAACCAATAGATCTTCATCAATGTTAGTCACCAATTGCCATGGCCTTTGCTTGCTTGGCTGCCTCAAACCTAGATTTACACTCTTTTAAAACCAGTTGCACCATTGCAGCACCCAAGGCGGATGCCGCAAAAGCCTGCACAAAAGGCATGTGTTGCGACAGTATTACCAGTAATAAATAAAAACTAGCGAAACTAAACAGGCCATATATCAGGCCTGTTAGCAGTGACACCACGGCAGTGGCAGAATTGAGGTGGGTAAATAGCGCCAGGGTTACGGTGGCAATGGGGAAAACCGCTAAAAAACCACTAATGCTCGGGCCAACATGGGGTGCGACCGCAGTTACCATCAGAATTAACAATACACAAAACAACATGCGTGCCAATAGCTCGACGCCTGCTATATTGCCCGTTACTTTTTCTGCAGATACCGCATGGGCGAGGCGCAGTGATAAAACGATACCAGATAATACTAAAATAAAGTTGGCGAACGTTGGAAGCTGGATATAGGTGGCGGCAAAGACGCTTAGGATATAGGCAATCATGCTGGTGCACATTGACGCTAGCAATCCATACTTTAAAACCATATGGCAATAAACCAGACAAAGCACAGTGATCGGCAATACACCGAGCAAGGTAGATTCAGCTGAAACAATGGCAAACTCAGCGCCCTGTTCAATGTATAAAAAGCCAGTGATAGGCCCAGCGACCAACGGGAAACCGGTGAGCATACCAGCCACTCGCGGACCGAACCGATGTGAGATGAGGCTTACAAGTAATATAAGCAGTGGTATAAGGGTGATTTTGGCGATTAGCATATGTCCTCCGTGACGGTCTCACAACTAGCGGTGAAACAGCATCAGATTGCATATTACCCCGGTTCTTTGGGAAAGCTATGCAATTGTATGCTGTTGCCTTGCATGGATAAGGGCAAGAACACGTTGCGCCTTTTCCCGGGCTAGATCATTTTGCAGAGCCATATCTGTAGTAATGGGTTCGCCAATCAATTTTGGTAGTACAAAATCAATCATTTCATCCCACACATTCCCTGGTGGTGGTTCTTTCTCGTAGGCTGCGTGGCCCGCGGCTTTTAGCCTAGTGTATAGCTCTACCGCCCTATCGGGATAAGTTTCGTCATCCACGCTTAACCAGGCTTCAAACAGTTCCTTAACTGAGTAGTCATCATAATGGTTTGGCATAGTACATATCACTCCTTAATGATTGATCCGCATCGGTTGGCACAGGGTAAAACTGGTTGTCGTTGCTAAAACCATGTGGCTTGTAGGGATATTTATCAAATAGCCAATTGTAAGGAAATATCCGTCGTCACCAGGGAACGGATAAAATCATTGTGCGGAGGATATGGGTTAGACGATATGCAAACTAGCCAGCAAGCTTGGTTTTGCGAAAGAACGCTTTACCGTCCATCACTGTGATGATGGCACCTATGAAGACAATCGCCAGCACATCAATCGATATACTTTGCACCGGGAGAGCCGTTGAATATTCAAGGAAAGAAAAGCCTGGGCTAAAATTGGCAGACACTGCAAATTTAAACCCCTCACTCCATTCTACAGTGGCATAGATACCACCAAGCCCGGAATAATTTGCGGAGGTATTACCGACTGCCACGCTCACTACCTGCAAAGCCTGGTTTAGAATGGATAACCAGTAGTATTGCACCATCTCCTTGATGGCGGTATAGCCTGCAGCTATATTTAGCGTGATTAGCAGGATTGAAACCAATAAAGTTGTTAAGCTGATACCCGTATCAAACATCTGATAGCCGATAATCAGTGTTATGGCTGCGGCGCCGGCAAGCTGAAAATAGCCAACTGCCTTGACCCTATCTTCAGCACGTAAAAACGCATCCTCTACAGCCTGCTCCTGGGCGTGTTCAATTTCATCACGGCGTTTTTCTATTTCAGCCACTAGCGCAGGAAAGTTTGTCGAGTCGGGTGAAATGTTTTGTTTAACTTCTAACAGCTCGTCGATTGAATAGGATGAATAGTTGATTGAATCCATTCTTTAGCTCCGTGTTTCTGTTCGATTTATGCTTCGATTGGAAAGGTAGCACATTGATAGGTGTCGTAAAGGTCAAGTTATCTTGGGGCTGACTAAATAGGGAAGTATCAGTCAACTTGGTCAATGGAGATTACCAATAGATGCGACTAACACAGCCGTATGGAACTAATACCTGTGGTTGTGCGATTCAAATATTAGTTGAAAATGCTTATTAGTGTGGCAATTGAAATCATTGCAAACAGGATGGAATATGAAATTAAAGCTCGTACGTGATTTTCTTGTTGTTGCTTGTAGTGCTGCAACATATTTTCTGCTGAACCTTTGAATTTACCAAATCGATTGAGGACATAGGCTTTGGATTTGGGCAATTGCACAAAATAATCAGGATATTTTTTAAGGTATTTGCGCAGGGCTTGTGGTTTTATTTCTGTCAGTGTTGCAATTGACAACTCACCTAGCCCACCGGGCTTGCTATTTTCCAGTAGATCTAGAATTTTCCTGAGTTCGTCCTGAGTCATGATATCCCTTTCTATTAATCCGTTAGATTAGTTTACATTCCACTAAATGCTCGGTGCCCTATCTCATGCATCAATAACCAGCAGCCTACCCTTACTATCCGGTGGGCACCAAAGAAAAACTAAAGTTACTAGCATCGCCGTGCCTAGAGTTAGAGAATTGATCTCTGTTATATGGTTGATATTTTAGGCGAACTCTACGAAAAAAGTCCAATAGGCATACTGTAAATTTCTAGCCAGCATTGGTGGCTGGCTTTGAATTAAGCAGGTGTGCAAGCATCCAAAAAATTGGGTGAGTTCTTGTTCACTGGATCCTCCTTTGTCCATTTGCCATAACCAGCTGATACTCACACAGTTTTTATTTGCTGATAAAAAGCGCATTTTTAGTGCTGTTTACCTGCTTTCCTTGAAAGCGCCCTAAAGTCGCAACGCTAGCTTAAAACCCTCATGGCTGGCTTTAAACCCCAGCCTTTCATAGAACTTAATTGCGCTTTGCCGTTGTTTATCGCTGGTCAACTGTACTAGGTTGCAGCCTTTGGTTTTTGCAACACCGATGGCATGAGTAAACATCTTTTCTCCGAGACCTTGCCCGCGGTAATCTTTGTGGATGCGTACACCCTCGATTAAACAGCGCCAGCTGCCGGTATGGGTGAGGTAGGGGATAAAAGTGACTTGCAGCATACCCAAAAGTTGGCCTTCACTGGTTGCTACTAACAATAGGTTATTGGGATCGTTATCTATGGCCTTGAAGGCATCAATATAGGCTTGGTTCAAAGGTAAGGTTGGATCCTCCCTGGTACTACCAAGTTCATCATCGGCTAACAAGGCAACCAGGCTTTCTAGGTCATCGTTTGTTGCGTTTCTAAATCTAAGTTCCATCCATATTCCCTTTTTTCTCAGTGTTGCGTTTTATTCCGTTACTTACGCCTTGGGCCATTGCTGATACTGGCTACCACACCATCGTGGAACTCAACGATTTTGATAAACTTAGCCTTTGCTGGTAGGTACACATAGCGAACCAGGTTGACATACTTGCCGTTGCGTTCCACCAAACCAACATACTCCTTCATATCCGGCTCACCGCAGTTGAGTTTCACTTCCACACTGGTATCCCCTGCCAATACGAGCTTGCCGCTGGCACAACGAAAGGCATGAGCATGGCTGCTTAGGCCAATGCCGGCGAGTAGAGTAAAGAGAACCAGAAATTGTTTAAGCATAAGACCGCCGTGTGTTTTGTATTGCCTAGGTTATAGGCATAAGGGGGATCGTTGCAATAATGGCAGATCTATAGTGAAGATAGGGTGAATGGATGGGAACGCACTATGTCGGTGGAATCTAAGATTTGCTGGACGGTTGTTTGAATTAATCTGCGATGAATCTAAACTGTAAGTTACTTTTTGATTTTGTCACGACTTTATTTTGGGTCTAGATTATGACCCTAGTGTTGCTTTTTCAGCTATCTAGTCGTACTATTTTAATACATAGTGCCTTCGGCGACTCCTCCCAACATCAGGGAAGTGACGACCCGGGGGCTTTTTCTTATTGGGCGGCAAGTAAATGTCAAACAGAACAGTGGCTATTTTTGTTGACGCTGGATTCTTTGTACGTAACTTCACAAAAATTGCAGATCCAAACATGACTGCAAATCCAGAACGGCTTGCCAAGTCGATGTGGCATTATTGGATTAAGCATGTTGATAGGAATAACGGAGAAGAATTATATCGCATTTATTACTACGATTGCCCTCCTTTAAGTCACAAAGCTCATCACCCAATTACCAATCAATTAATTGACTTTTCAAAAAGTAACCTGATTACCCACCTGATTCATCCTCTGTTATACTGTATATAAAGACAGTATTATGAGGTTGTTTCCAGATGGCAAAAAACAAAGTTCAGTTTCAGGAAGGCTACAGCATTTACGAGCTTATGGAAGACTACGGTACGGAAGGAAAGTGTGAACAGGCTCTGTTTAACTGGCGCTATCCAGACGGATTTGTATGTAGGGAGTGCGGGAATAAATCATATTGTGAGTTGAAATCCAGGAAAGTACTTCAGTGCAACCGTTGCAAGCATCAACAGTCTCTGACAAGTGGGACCGTGTTTGACAAAACCAGAGTACCCTTGACTAAATGGTTTATGGCAATCCATCTGCTCACTCAGTCCAAAACAGGGATCTCCGCAATGGAGTTAATGCGCCAGATAAAAGTCAGTTACAACACGGCCTGGAAGCTCAAACACAAACTGTTGCAGGTCATGAAAGAAAGTGACGAAAAAATTAAGATTGGCGGCATTATCCAATTGGATGATGTCTATTGGGGAGGCGAAAAACGCGGGGGAAAGCGAGGTCGCGGTGCATCAGGTAAGACCCCGTTTGTGGCTGCGGTAGCACTGAATGAAGAGGGTCATCCAATCCATATGAAAATGACTGTCGTGGAAGGCTTTAAGACCAAAGAAATTAGTCAATGGGCGGACAAATATATTAAGCCGAACGCCGTGGTGATTTCAGACGGGTTGGCCTGTTTTCGGGCTGTAGCGAGTGAAGAACGCCACCACTTATATGCGAAAACGGGTGGTGATCTGGATAAGCTGGATCACTCCGCCTTCAACTGGGTAAATACGATGATCGGCAACGTGAAAAACTCACTTAGAGGAAGTTGTCACTCTATCGCATCAAAGCACCTGCCAAGGCACCTTGCGGAGTATTGTTTCCGATTTAATAACAGGTTCACCCTACGTGATTTGCTGCCACGGCTGGCAAAGGCAGCGGTAATGACACCGCCAATGCCTTACAAGTTGTTAAAGCTGGCTGAACTAAGTGGGTAATCAGGAAAAGTAATATTACGAAATACAACAACGCACTTCACGAAGCTCTTTTACATCAACCCTATGTAGCTTGCAGAATGGGTCATCTTAGCACCATTGGTAGAGAGTGGGGATTTATAAGAAAAGATTCGACCCACAATTTTAATAAACTAATTCGAGGTGAAGTTGATCCTAAGGATATTGATCCTAACAATGTATCAATTCGACCTATTCAAAAAGGCGTTGATATGAAATTGGGTATTGATATCGCTAGCGTTGTTTTAAAAAAACTATCAAACAAAATTGTTTTAATTTCTGGGGACAGCGACTTTGTACCAGCGGCTAAATTAGCAAGAATCGAAGGTGCTCACTTCGTGTTAGACGCAATGGGGAGGAAAGTAAAAGGAGATTTAGCGGAACACATAGACGGTTTAAAATCGTTTGTTCAAACAATAAATCAAATCGACAAAAGCTCCTCAACATAGTGAGGTGTTACTCTCTTTTTATTGTGATGTCTTTGTTATTTTCCAGCCAAAATCAAACCCAGTCCCAAATCTAAGAATCCCTCCTAATTCTGCTTCTCATATTTGAGAATTGGGAATCTCCATATTTTTAAAACCTATATAAATCAATAAGATAAAAATTGGCACGGTATCTGATATAGCTTCCGGTAGATGAAATCGCAGTTATCCGGGAGTGGTTGGGTGGATATAGCAGTTAAGAAAAAGCGCAGTGCTAAGATGAAGCCTTGGTTGTTGGCGTTGCCGGTGGGTATTGGGCTGGTGTTTGCCTTGTATTGGCTATTAGGTGCGGCGCAGGCGCAGCAGGGCGTATCGCGGGATACCTTGCAGATTGCCCAGGTGCAGCGGGGCAATTTTAGTGTCTCGGTGCGGGGCATTGGGGTTTTGGTGCCGGAGCATATCCAGTGGCTTTCGGTGAGCCTGGAAGCGGCCAAGGTGGAAAAGGTCTTGGTGAAGCCGGGCAATGTAGTGCATCGCGGCGAGCTGATTGTTGAGTTAAGCAACCCGCAGTTGGTGAAACGCCTGGCTGAGCAGCAGTGGGAGCTGGAAGCCATGCAGGCAGAAGCCGATGCGGCACGGGTGGCAGATGAGTCCCGGTTATTGGAGCACAGGGCAGCGGTATTAAACGCACGATTGAACTACGAAAGCAGCCTGCTTAAGCATGAGGCGGAAGAAGAGCTGGTAGCGCAGGGCAATGCCACTGTATCCCGCTTGACCTACGAGCAAACCAAGCTGCAAACCGAGCAGTTTAAGCAGCGCTGGCATATTAGCCAGGAACGCTTGCAAAAGATGCAGGAAAACGTGGTAGCCCAGGCCAATGCCCGCAAAGCCCGCCAGCAAAAAGCGCAAAAGTTGTTTGAGAGCCTGCAGCAGCAAGTGGCGGAACTACAAGTCACCGCCAGCATGGACAGTGTTATTTTGGAAGTACCGGTTGAGCCAGGTCAGCGAGTGGGCATGGGCAGCAATATAGCGAAACTGGCGCAGCAAAAACAGTTAATTGCTGAGCTGCAAGTACCGGAAATCCAGATCCGCGATGTTACCGTGGGTCAGCAAGTTAAGCTTGATACCCGCAACAACCTTATCCAAGGCGTGGTTTCGCGGGTGGATCCGGCGGTGATTAACGGCAATGTGCAGGTAGACGTACAGATCACCGGTGCTTTACCCGACGACGCCCGGCCTGACTTGAGCGTCACCGGCGATATCAAGATCACAGAAATTGACGACACCTTGTTTGTGGCGCGTCCCATTTTCGCCCAAAGCCGCAGCTCGGGTGCCTTCTACAAGGTATCCCAAGACGGCAATGCGGCCAGCCGGGTGGAGCTGTCATTGGGCTACGGTTCCGTTAACCAAATCCAAGTCCTGTCAGGGCTAGAAGCAGGAGATCGCATCATTGTGTCTGACCCTGCCCAATTCGAACGATTCCAAACTTTTCGCATAAATTAATATTGGAGAACACAGTTATGAAAAAGCTTATTGTTATGTTTGTTGGTGCCTACTTATTGCAAGCGTGCGTGGTAGTGGATACCGTCACTATGCGCGGTTGGGAATTGCAACAACAACAGAACCGGGAAGATATTGCTAGCCTGCAAACGGGGGTTAGCATTAATGCGGTACTGGCAAAAATGGGCACACCGGAGTTTAATGAAATACAAGAGTCCAACGCCGGTATGGCGCAGGTGTTATATTACCGCACCCAGCGGGTGCGCGACGATGGCAATACTAGCAAAGACGAGTGCACGCCTCTATTGTTTGTTGATGGCAAACTCAAGGGCTGGGGCTACCGTTTTTTAAATGATTCTGGCATTTGGATTTAGGAGAAGACCATGGGTACTGAGTTAATACGCTTAAACAATATCAAAAAAGTCTTCTACACCGATGAAGTGGAAACCCACGCCCTTAGCAACATCAATATGAGCATTTACCAGGGTGAATATGTGTCTATCTCTGGCCCTTCGGGCTGCGGTAAATCCACCTTGTTGTCATTGTTGGGCCTACTAGATGTGGCCACCGAAGGTGAGCATCATTTGGCAGGCAAGCAGGTTATTGATATTTCACGCCGCGAGCGGGCGCGGATCCGCAACCAGGAAATTGGTTTTGTGTTCCAGTCTTTTAATTTAATCAGCGATTTGGACGTCACTGAAAATGTTGAACTGCCACTAACTTACCGCAGTGACCTGGGCAAACAGCAGCGCCGGCAGTGGGTGGCCGAAGCGTTGGAAAAAGTAGGTATGTCGCACCGAGCCAACCACTATCCTTCGCAATTGTCAGGCGGCCAGCAACAACGGGTGGCAGTGGCTCGGGCAATTGCCGGTAAACCTTCCATTATCCTGGCGGACGAACCCACGGGTAACTTGGATTCAACTAATGCAGAGTCGGTAATGGCGCTATTGGACAGCCTGCACACCGATGGTGCCACCATTTGCATCGTTACCCACGATCCGCGCTCCGCAGAAAAAGCGCATCGGGTAATTGAAATCCTAGATGGCCAAGTCGTAGCGGACAATACCCGCGACACCAGCACGCCTTGGGAGAAAGCCTCATGAATACCTTGCGGGATATCCAATATGCGTTGAGGCTGTTGGGCAAATCGCCGGGCTTTACGGTGTTAACTACGTTGGTTATGGCCTGCGGTATTGGGCTAAGCGTCTATCTGTTTTCATTTATGCACACCATGATCTTCAAGCCATTTCCGTTCCAGGACGGTGAATCGCTGATGCGTATTAGTGTTACCGAAAATGGCCAAGTAGGTAGGCGTATGAATTTGCACGACATTGAGCAGATACGCGCTGAATTGCAAGGAGTATCCGAGTTTACCCGCTACCGCCGCAGCATGGTCAACGTCAGTGGCCGTGACGGTGCGCGTCAGTTTATCGCCTATCAGGTGGATCAAGGCTTCCACGGTTTGACCCGGATACAGCCGCTATTGGGCAGGGATTTTGTGCGCGACGATATGGCTCGCGGTGCGCTGGATGTGGCTGTGATCAGCCATGAAGTGTGGCAAAACCAGTTTGCCGGCCGCACCGATATCATCGGCCAAAGCATACGCATCAACGGCAGCAACCACGAAGTGGTTGGCGTGATGCCTGAGGCCTACCAGTTCCCCGACTACGCCGATATTTGGTTGCCAATGCGCGAAGATGCCGCCCAGCTGGAACGGGGGGAAGGGCCGGGTGCGATTGTTTCCTACCACATGCTGCCGGGCTACAGTAAAGACCAGATCAACGCACAGCTACAACAAATTATGGCGCGCCTGGAACAGCAATATCCCAAAACCAAT
Organism: Alteromonadaceae bacterium; assembly: GCA_965279005.1. Lineage (GTDB taxonomy): Bacteria > Pseudomonadota > Gammaproteobacteria > Enterobacterales > Alteromonadaceae > Planctobacterium. The sequence goes on from CBDIHK010000016.1 coordinate 16,196, forward strand.
ACCGGAGTTGGCGCCAGGACCCATACTATCCAGATGTCCAATGCCGAGGGCGGCCGTCCCGTAGTCTACGCCTTGCACGTGGCAGCGATTCTGATTTTAATTTTGGCTTCTGTGAATGTGGGCAACCTGTTGCTGACCCGCGCCAATGAACGAGGCAAAGAAACCGCCATTAGGGTGGCATTAGGCGCGCCCCGGTACCGTTTGGTTAGCCAAATGCTTTGGGAAAGCATCATCATCTGTTTTGTCGGTGCTTTTATTGGCCTGATGATGCTGGGCTGGGGCTTGGAAGTCACCGCGGGTATTGTGGGGGCGTTTTTTGCGGCAGGATCACCCTTTTGGTGGCAGTTTGGCATCGATGCCTATACTGCAAAGCTATTTGTCGGGTTTTTGCTGTTCACTATTATTGTGACTGGCTTAGTACCAGCCTGGAAAAACTCCGGCGGTGATTTTAACTCGGTATTGCGCGATGGTACCCGTGGCGCCCTGGGCAAAAAAGCGGGACGCATGAATAAGCTATTGGTGATCAGTGAGATCTTCCTGAGTGTGACTATCCTGATTTTAGCCTCGGTATTTATGATTTCGGCGTGGAAATCTGCCAATGGCAGTTTTGGAGCAGAAACCAATGGCTTGATGCGGGCAAAAATAGAATTATCTAACAACGATTATCCAACCGCCGCAGAAAAGGTGGCCTTTATGCAAAGCCTGCAAAGCCGCTTACAGGAAAGTACCTTGGTGGGCAAGGTGGTCTATGCCGACTCACTGCCCGCTGATTTTGCCTCTACCAGCGGCTTGGAAGTGAAAGGCATGGAATATAGCCAGGGCACCAACGCCAGCCTGCCCAGGATACATAGCATTGCAAGCTCGGTGAATATGTTGCAAGACATGCAGGTGGAACTGGTGGCAGGGCGCTTTTTGGATGCGTCAGATCAGGGTTTAGAAAAAGCCACTGTGGTGGTTACGGAATCTGCAGTGGAACAGTTTTTCCCTGGAGGCCAGGCAGTGGGACAGCAAATTCGGTTAAATCCAGCGAATTCCGAAGCATCGCCCTGGTTAACTGTGGTGGGTGTTGTACGCCATGTAGTGCACAGTGACCAAACCCATAACCACGCAGCCCGGATCCCATCGGTATACCGGCCTTATTCGCAAACGCCAGGCAACCGTATCACCTTGGCTTTCGAGCGTAAAACCGATGCTGTTGCCTCTAGCAACATCCTGCGTTCAGTATTACAGGGATTGGATATTGATATGGCACCTTACGATATAGAAACCTATGAAGGTTATATCAGCCGGCGCAATGGTCCCATGTCTTTTATTAGCAATGTGTTTATGATGTTTGGCTTGGCAGCCCTAGTACTGGCGGCAAGTGGTATCTATGGGGTAATGTCCAATACTATCAACCAGCGGGTGCAGGAAATTGGCATCAAACGGGCATTGGGCGCCTGGGACGGCCGCATTACCAATGAGTTCTTGCGCTCAGGCCTGGTGCAGTTGGCATTGGGTGCGGTGCCTGGCTTGTTAGTTGGGGGCGGCCTAGGTTACGCCATGGCGCTGGCGACGGGTTCTAGCCAAACTGATGTGTTTTTCATTTCAGCAGGCATTACCCTTGTGCTAGGTGCTGTAGTGATGGCGGCGACTATCATTCCTGTGCGGCAAGCACTTGAGTTTGAACCAGCCGCTGCCCTACATTATGAATAAGCTAAATGCTTATATTTAAGTTAAATAAGGAACCCAACAGGCACTATGGCTAGGCGACAACCCCACCTATTGATATGCGACGATGATAGTGATGTGTTGTCAGCATTGGACATGATGCTGCGCGGCGAGGGATTTGCCGTGACCACGGTTGCCGATGCGGCCGACGTCATACCCTGCTTTAAGGCACAAGTGTTCGATCTGTTGATCATGGATTTAAACTATTCGGCAGATACTACTTCCGGGGCAGAAGGCCTGGCTTTGATTGCGCAAATTCGGGAACTGGACGAGCTTGTGCCAATTGTGGTGATGACTGGCTGGGGCACCATTGAAATCGCGGTTCGGGCTATGCAACAAGGGGCGCAGGATTTTTTACAAAAGCCATGGGAAAACGACCGCTTGCTGAGCATCATCGAAAACCAGCTAAAACTGGTGGCAGCGCAAAAAACCGTGGTGAAACTGCGCCAGCACAAACAGCTATTGGAGCACGAACAATGCCAGCCGGAACAAGGCCTTATTGCCCAGTCGCCGTTAATGCAGGATATTTTGGCCACCTTGCGCCGGGTGGCCATGACCGATGTCAATGTTTTGATCACTGGCGAAAACGGCACAGGGAAAAGCCTATTTGCCCGGCACCTGCACCAAATTTCGCGCCGACAGGGGCAGGAGTTTGTGGCGGTGAATATGGGCGCGGTCACCGAAACCCTATTTGAAAGCGAAATGTTTGGCCACCAAAAAGGCGCCTTTACCGACGCCAAAGAACAGCGCATAGGCCGGTTTGAACTGGCTGATGGTGGCACTTTGTTTTTGGACGAGATCGCCAATACACCCTATTCACAGCAAGGCAAGCTATTGCGTGTCCTCGAAGAAAAACACCTGGAACGGGTTGGCGATAGCCGAACCATCAGTGTCGATGTGCGTATCGTTGCCGCTACTAATGCCGACTTGGCGCAGGCGGTTGCTGATGGCAGTTTCCGCAAAGACTTGTTGTTCCGTCTTAATACCATTGAGATCCACATACCGCCACTGAGGGCGCGGCAGCAAGATATTATACCCATGGCGCAGCGCTTCTTGGCGCAAGTGGCACACAAATATCAACTGCCTGAATGTTTGCTATCCCTTGAAGCGAGACAATTGTTGTTGGCCTACCATTGGCCCGGCAATGTCAGGGAACTTAGCCATGTAATGGAGCGTGCCCAGATTTTAAGTAATGGTGCACAAATACAGCCCCAGGATTTGGGCATTAACCCTGGTGAGCTGGATACTGCCCCAACGCAAACCCAGCAAGCCATTGACTTGCGCACTATTAAAGAAATCGAAGCCGATGTGATTTTAAAGCGCATGGCTTGGTTTGAAGGCAATGCTGAACAGGCTGCCGCATCTTTGGGTTTGACCAAAAGTACGTTTTACCGGCAATTGGGCAAAGCCCGCGAACAGCAGTCGGAACAGGGATAACAGTATTGATGCACAAAGCCTGTAACACCGGAGCGATCAAGCTTGCCATTGCCCCGTAAAGCTCAGCGCAATAAAACACCATTGGAAATCCAGCTATTGTGGTTGTCCTTGGGCGCGTCATTGCCCCTGATGTTAGTATTGTTGTGGACGTTATATAGCACCGGCGTGTCGGTATGGTTATTAACCCTAGCAGCGTTCTTATCCACCGTATTGGTGGCTTACAGCAGCAGCCAAATTTACAAACGCTCGGTTTACCAGTTCCGCAGCCTTAGCAACTTATTGGAAGCTATGATCCAAGGCGATTACAGCATGCGCGCCCGAACCAGTCAGGGTGATGGTGCGCTAGATCAGCTATCTACTTCGGTAAACCAACTGGCACATCGACTTACCCTGCAACGTACCCAGACGGTGGAAAGCCAGAAGTTATTAGAAACAGTCATTGACTACATTGATGTGGCGATTGTGGCATTGGACGAACAGGGGCAGGTGCGCTTCACTAACGCAGCCAGTAGTGCTTTGTTTGGCATCAAAACCGAGCAACAGCGCCAGGCCTTGGTTGACCAATTGCAGTTTGCCAAAGAGCTGCTGGCAGGCCAACAACAGGTGGCGCAGCTCAACATAGGCAAGAAGCAGGGCAAGTTTAAGATCCATGTTGAGCGTTTCCGTGAGTCAGGCAGGCCACACTTATTGCTGTTTATCACTGATGTACAGGCCATGCTGCGCAATGAGCAAAACCAAGCCTGGCAAAGTTTGGTGCGGGTGATCAGCCATGAGATCAACAATTCACTTTCGCCAATTGCCTCGATCAGTGCCACCTTAAACAAACGGGTTGGCCAAACTGATATCGAACCGGGTCTGGCTGGTGATTTAGCACAGGGTTTGGGCATTATTGCCCAGAGGGCAAAAAACCTGGGACAGTTTGTGCAAAGCTACCAACAGCTAGCCAAGCTACCGGCACCAGCCAAGCAGGAAGTAGATATGCAGGGCTTGCTCACAGATACCAGTGCACTGTTTCCGAACGATAAGATCAACATTAACGCCCCTGGAGCTTTGCCAGTCACCATAGATAAAGGTCAAATCCAGCAGGTACTGATTAACCTGATCAAGAATGCCCTTGAGGCTATGGAGCACTTGCCACAGGAGCAAAGGCAGGTGCAAATAGCCCTTTATAGCCAACAGGGCACGGTCAGCATCAATATCTCCGATCAAGGCAAGGGCATCGCCAACCCTGACAACCTGTTTGTGCCTTTTTATACCACCAAAAAACAGGGCTCAGGCATTGGCCTGTTATTGAGCCGACAAATCATCGAAGCCCATGGCGGCAGCTTGCGCCTGCAAAACAATGCTGGGCAAGGCTGCACCGCACATATAGAGTTAACTTTGTAACTGGGTTTTTAAGCGGTTGAAAAAGGGCAACCGCCTGGCTTAGCATCCCCAATCACAAGAATTTCTGCGACTGGAGCATACCATGCCCTACCAAAATCTAGCTGAGACCATTGGCAATACCGACATAATTAAAGTGCCATCACTGTCAAAACTAACGGGTTGCAATATTTGGCTTAAGTGTGAATACCAAAATCCAGGTGGTTCCATCAAAGACCGGGCTGCATTGCAAATGGTGCAAGACGCGATTGAGCAGGGGCAATTGAAGCCTGGTATGTCAATTGTGGAAGGCACCGCCGGTAATACCGGCATTGGTTTGGCGGTAGTGGCGCGTTCTTTGGGTTTTGATTTAAAGGTGGTGATGCCCAAAGGCCAAACTATTGAAAAAGAGCGCATGATTGCCCTGCACGGTGCAGAGCTAATAACTGTCGACCCTTGCCCTTTCAAAAATCCCAACCACTTTTACCACACTGCCAAGCGCTTAGGCGAAGAGAATGACAACTTCTGGTGGGCTAACCAGTTTGAAAACCTGAGTAATTACCGGGCACACTACAACCAAACTGGACCTGAAATTTGGCAGCAGATGGCTGGCAATATCGATGCCCTAGTTTCGGTTTGTGGCACCGGCGGCACCATTGCCGGTAACTCTGACTACTTGAAACAGCAAAATCCCGATATCAAAGTTTGGCTGGTGGATCCCGATGGCTCTGGCATCTATTCCTATCTTAAGTCCGGCGAATACGTCTCAAGCGGGGGCTCGTTCACCGAGGGGATCGGCATCATGCGTACGGTGGAGAATTTCCGTCAAGCCAAGATAGACCATGCCATCAATTTACCCGATAAAGATCTGGTCACCTTGGCGCACTATGTCTCGCAACAGGATGCCATTGTCTTGGGCAGTAGCTCGGCTTTGAATGTGGCCGGTGCCGTGCGCGCCGCCTCGGTGATGCCTAAAGGCAGTAACATCGTCACCTTTGCCTGTGATCTGGGGGAACGTTCTTATTCAAAGTTGTACAACCCTGAATTCCTTGCAGGCAAAGACATTGATCCCAAAGCAGAGAGCGTGGAACAACTGATCCAGCGCTACCGGCAGTTAGGTAGTGAAGGCATAGTCAACGTCTAAGTATTGCATTTTAACTTTAGCTGGCGAAAAGGATCTGGAACAAGCTGATTTTTGGCTACAACATCAGCATTGCAAGGCAATCCACAGGCTACGCGCATTGTTTGCAATAGAAGTACGGATAAATAAAACGGATTTGAGAAAATTTGAGATTGTTTGAGTGGGTTTTAAGCGGGAGCCAGAGCATGATGGGGTGGCTTGAAAACAATTGAGACCCTTTATGACCCACTCCCAATCACTTTACAAAACCTGGTTCAGTTGCCTTTTGATGGCATTGGTTTGCCTAGCTGCTATTTCCAGTAAACCCATTTTTGCTAGCACTGATTTTTGGCGTAGTGCCACAGTCTATTTTATGTTGACGGATCGCTTTTTAAACGGTGACGTCAGCAATGACCAAAGTTATGGCCGCAATAGCACCACCGGGGTGCTGCGCGGCTTTGAAGGCGGTGATATCCAGGGTATTACCCAAAAAATTAATGAGGGTTATTTTAATGAGCTGGGTGTAGATGCGATTTGGATGACACCTCTCATCGAGCAGGTACATGGCTATGATGAATCCGGCAGCCTGACTTATGCCTATCATGGTTATTGGCCCAAGGATTGGACGGCCGTTGACGCCAATTTTGGTAATGAGCAGCAGCTGGCAGAAATGATACAGGCCGCCCACAGGCGCGGTATCCGTGTGCTGTTCGATGTCATCATTAACCATACCGGACCTGTCACTAAAGAAGATCCTGCCTGGCCATCTGATTGGATACGCACCCGGCCACTATGCGATTGGTCCAGCTATGAACAAAATACCCAATGTGCCCTGGCCAGTTCGCTTACTGATATTAAAACCGAAACTGAAACTGACATTGCCCTGCCTAAGTTGTTAACCGACAAGTGGCAGGCCGAAGGGCGTTTACAGCAAGAGCTGAATGAACTAGACGCTTTTTTCAGCCGCACCGGTTACCCGCGCGCACCAAAATACTACCTCGTTAAATGGCTAACCGAATGGGTGCGGCAATATGGGGTTGACGGTTTCCGTGTCGATACCGCCAAACATGTGGAACCTGAGATTTGGCAAGTGCTGAAACAAGAAAGCGAATATGCATTTGCCCAGTGGAAAGCAAATAATCCTAGGGACGTCTTGGATGACCAACCCTTCTACATGGTGGGCGAAGTCTACCACTGGGGCATGCTGGGTTTTAAAAATACCATAGCACACACCTTGGAATATGACTTTGGTGACAAGCAGGTCAATTATTTTGATTATGGATTTGATGCCCTGATAAACATGGGTTTTGTTGAGCATGCAAAAAAAGACAGTGCCAGTTTATTTGCCGCCTATTCTGACTATCTGCACAGCCCACCAATGCAGGGCAAAGGCATACTGAGCTATATCGGCTCCCACGACGATTTTGATTCTTTTGACCGCGAGCGTCGGCACAACTTTGAAACGGCATTTAAATTGATGATGGCACCCGGTGGCGTGCAGATTTATTACGGTGACGAGCTGGCTCGACCCATGATTGTGCCGAGTGCAGAATACGACGCCAGCATGCGCGCTTCAATGAATTGGCAGGATCTATCCAAGCAATCTACCCAAGAATTGCTTACCCATTGGCGTAAACTTGGCCAGTTCCGGCAGCAATTTCGGGCTGTGGGTGCAGGTTTGCATCGTCCCATAACTCCGGACGCTAGTGTCTTTTCCCGTGCCATGGAAGGCTATCCCACTGTGATTATTGGCAGTGGCCTGGCAGCCGGAAGCAAGACCATTCAAGTGCAAGGTGTGTTCGTCGACAATACCATGGTTAAGGATTTTTATTCAGGACAAGGTGCCAATGTGCAAGATGGCAAAATTGTTATAGATTCCCCTTACCCTTATGTTTTGTTGGCTTCGGAGGAATAGCAGATGGCCTGCGGTAACGCACCAGAAAAACTAATACAGCGGCTTGAAGCCATTGCCCAGTCTATAAGAACACACCCTGATGGATTGGCGTTGCTGGGGCTTGGTTCCTGTGCTGAGCAGGGGCGCCTGGATCGATTTTCAGATTTGGATTTCTACGCTATCGTCGCTGAAGGTGCCAAGCAGGGTTTCATTGATGACCTAGCCTGGTTGTCGGATGTGGCACCAGTCAAATACTGTTTCAGAAATTCAGAGGATGGCTACAAGTTAATGTACAAAGACGGCATATTCTGTGAATTTGCCGTGTTTACCTTGGCTGAGTTGCGCACTGCCCAGTACGCACCGGGCAAGTTTATCTGGCGCTGTGAGCTGGTACCAGAGGGCCTTGCCCTTCCAACAAAACCTGAGGTTTATAGCCCTGCCGATGACGATTATTTATTGAATGAGTTATTGACCAATTTATATGTTGGCCTAGGACGTTACCATAGGGGCGAACTGGTCTCCGCTATGCGCTTTATCCAGGTTTTTGCCTTGGATAGGTTATTAAGTTTGTTGCATAAAAAACACGGTGTACTGGAACCACAAAACCTTGATCCATTTAATATTGAGCGGCGCGCCGAAGCTCGCCACCCCAAGTATGCAGAACTATTGCACGCTTGCCTTGGGGATGTAAAAACCTTACCCCAGTCTGCCCAAGCTATGCTGGATTTTATCAAAACAGAATATACAGTCGAAGCGGCTATTTGCGATGAGATCCAAAGCTTGATTGATGCATAGCCTGCAATTACCTAAACTCTACCCCTCCACTGGTATGGTTTTGGGGAAGGGATGCAGTTTCAAATTGGCCGCTACACGCTTGATGTCGAGCACCGGGTGCTCAACCACGACGAACACAGGCAACCGGTCAGGCCCAAAACACTGTCACTAATGCTGCTGCTAATAGAGCACCAGCATCAAGTCATTAGCAAACAAACACTGTTAGAAAAAGTCTGGGACGATGTCACCGTCAGTGAAGGTGTGGTGTTCCAGACGATTAGTGAGATCCGGCACCTGTTCCCGGATATTACGGTTATCCAAAACCACCCCCGCAAGGGCTACCAATGGGTTGCACCGGTTACCCGTATTGGTGGGCCAGTTGCGCAGGATGTTGGCAGTAAATCACTGTGGCAAAAAATGCTGTTACCAGCATTCGCTTTGACCATATTGTTGGCTGCAATTGTTATCTATTTGACAATGCCACCCTCCAACACGGGCAGCGTCATGTTATTGCCGCTAAAAAGCTACATTGATAGGAATGACCTGCCTGAACTAGTGCCGGTTGGTACCAAAGCCTTGGCAACACACCTGGAGCAACTTGATGGGCTTTCAGTTGCTATTGCCAAACCCCTAGCAGAAAGCCAAGCCCAAATTGTCCACGATTGGTATTTGGCGACGTCCATTTATGGCGATGTCTACGACTTCAAATTGGTCTTTAACTTGGAATCCAGTGAAGAAAGGGTTCGAGGCGTGGTGTTTTCCCATGAATTTTCGACCGCGTTAGCTGACCTTAGTAGCGCCATTGAGTTGATCGTAAATGGGCAGAGCTACGCAAGCTCAGATTTGCCGAACAATGTTTATATCGACAGCCAATTAGCCCGAGCCATTGTGATGTATGAAACCGACTGGCAAACTGCCATCGACATACTCAAGGCTTACGTACAGCAGCATCCGGATATCCCTGTTGCTAGCCTATATTTAGCGAGGTTATATGTTTGGCAACAACAATATGGGCTGGCACAAAAGCTGGTCAGCGATACTCTTGCAAAAGGTTACCTGCCAGCGCACCTCGAAGCCGAACTGCTCTATATCCATGCAAAAGCACAACTATCAGAAGATGCAGAATCTGCACTTGCCACCATTACCCAAGCAATTACGCTAACTGCTTCTGAACCAACTTGGCTGGTAAGGGGCAAGTTGGAAGAATTGCGCGCCGACATTTTGCTTCGCCAGGACGATCCGGTTGCGGCATTGCGTGGCTATCTGCAAGCACAGTCTTTCTACGACCAGATAGGTTCACCGGTAGAGGCAGCTGGACTGCAGCTAAAACTGGCGGCTTTTTATATGCAACAAGGTGATATGGCCATGGCACAGCGTGCCTATCAGCAAGGCAAATTAAACATCCAGCAAAAAGAAATGAGCTTCCTATACGCTGCGTTGGCAGAATTTGAACTGGAATTCCCAGAGTTGGTTTATCGTTAACAGGCCGTTAGCTCAAAAGAGTTCAACCAATTCTTTATCAAACCGGTGCATATGGGTCATTAGCAGGCTACTCGCCGTCACATCGCTAACATAACGCGCGCTGTCTGGGAGGGTTAGCAACACGGTAAATTCAGCACGCGAAAGCTGATAACGCCACAGCTGTTTTTTGCTATTGATACCGTAAAGTAACCCTTTTTCCAAAGCCAAGGTATGGCTTGCAGATTGGCCTTGCAAGACTTCGATTATATTGAAGTTGCTATTTGTGCCGCGCCACAATTGTTGTTTATTGTCTAAATAAACCAGATTTCCATCTTCGGTTAACTGCGCCCAAATCACTTTATCTTCGGTCAAAAGTTGCCAGTTATCCCGTTGATCCCATCGAAAAAGACCAGTTTTCCCGTCTATCTCGGCAAGCACGAGCAGCTGGTTATCTGGCAGCCACTGCAATAAACGCGCTAAATTATGTTTGCTGGCAACCGTGCTTGCTGCGCCGTTCAGTGAATATAGCTGTAGTTGGCCGTCGACAAGTGTGGCTAATTGCCTGCCTTCAGGTGACCAGAGGATGTAGTTGTTATCCAAGCCACTGCTAGTATCACTTAACTGTATCGAGCTCTCACCTTGCCATAACCATAGCTGGCGCCGTCCGCTGCGGTTAGACGTGAAGGCGATAGCATTGCCGTTAGGTTGCATCTGTGGATTGTGCTCACTTAGGTTGGAGCGGGCAAAGCGGTATTGGCTTAAATCTTCAATCGAATCCATGCTTTGTTCTGTCAAATCAAGCAATAGGATATCGGTATCTGCTGAAGCCTGGGTAAACACGGCTTTGTTACCGTCTGCAGAAAAACTAGGGCTAGAAAGCCCCATTTGGTTGATCAGTGGTAGCATTTGCACCGAGCCATCAAAAGACACTTGGTATAGCTGGCTTTTTGCAGCCACAAGCATAAAGGGATGATGCGGATGCAAGGCATAATCTAACGGGTATTGTGTGGCAAGCTTGTGTGCTTCTGGCAAGGGGACACTGGATCGTAACTCACCATTTAAACCTAATACATCAATGCTCTGCCCGGTGTCGGTGATATATCGGCTCAACACTATCAGCCCTTGTGCCTGTGCTATTTCCAGGCCATTAAGCCGCCCAGTTTTTGGTGCATACACATCCTGGACTTGGCCATTTGCTAGGTTGATTTTTCTCAGTACGGGAGACTTGTGTTGTTCAATTTGCAAAAAAGCGACAAATTTGTCGTCTATCCATCTGGGTAGGCCTATTTGGTTAGTACCGCAGTCCAATAGTTGTTCGGGTGTTTGTGGTTTACTGATTGCATTTGCCACATCCAGGCGATTAAGTGACCAGCAAAACGGCTCTTGCTTGTCATCTGCCTGGCACTGGTTGCGCTGGATCAGAACCAAGTTATTGCTATCAGGCGACCAATGGTGTCCGCCAAACACACCAGGTTTTTCAGTGACGCGTTTGTCCTCACCAGTTCCCAAGTCCCGCAACCAGATATGGCTATGACAATTGTCTATTTGTTGTTGGTAGGCCACAAATTGGCCATTTGGTGAGTAGCGCCCATAGGCTTCGCGCATATCAGTGCTAGTTAAGACTGAGCTTTGCTTAAATTCAAGCAAAGGCGGTTGTTGCTCTGCGAAAAATAGATAAACGAAAAAGACAACGACTGAGGCAGTGCACAGTAGCAGCCAATTTCCTTTTTCGGATCTTGGCTGAGGCTTTTTCAATACCTCTTCCTTCCAAGCAATGCTGGCATCTAGGCTATAGCCCCTGCGGCTATGGGTTTGGATATAGTGTTTTTCTGGTGCTAGCTGCTCGAGTGCTTTGCGCAATTGCGAGATACAGCGGTGCAGGGTGTTGGGGCTGACCACGGTTCCTTGCCAAACCTCGGCTAAGATAGTCTCGACATCTACAACCTGGCCGGGGCGGGTTGCAAGGAAGTGCAGAACTAAAAGGGCTTTCGGGGCGACATTCAGTGTTGTGTTATTTCTTCTAATCCGGTTGCGTCCAAGGGAAACTTGGATATCATCCAACCAAAACTGAACGTTGTTCACTTATTTCCCTTGAGTAAATCAGTCAAAAATCATCCCCCTGCGGTTCACAAATTTAGCGATTGCATTACCTTAAGGCGCGGAAATAGAAAACCGCAAACATATAGGAAGCACGGTGTTTAAAAAAATCATTATCTTATTTTTTACATTGGCTTGGCTACAGCCAAGTGAAGCAGCAAACCAGGCAAAGGTTAGCCCACTCAGTATTGGGGACTCAATACATTTGCCATCACAAGTCCTCGGGGAAGAACGCCAAGTTTCAATTTATCTGCCGAGTGATTATAACGCTGAAAAAACGTATCAAACTATCTATGTGCTTGATGCGGAATATCACTTTATCCAGGTTGCCGGTTCGGTTGCCGCCTTGGTCAGCGCAAGGAAGATCCCTGACAGCATAGTGGTAGGTATCCATACCACAGTGAGGGTACGTGATTATTTACCGCCGATTCAAGGCGAGCCCCAAAGCCGGATGCAAAAGTGGACAGCGGAAAAATTCCCGCGCTTTGGTGGCACCCAAGCATTCCAGGAATTTTTAGTAAAAGAGCTGTTTCCCTACATCGAAAAAAACTATGCCGTGAATGGTCATAGGAGCCTCATTGGCCATTCCAATGCTGGCGTATTCGCCCTACATACCTTGACGACCCAACCAAGGATGTTCGCCAACTATCTTGCCATTAGCCCCGCTGCCTGGTGGGATGGTGCCGAGATTGATCAAAACCTTGCAAAATTGTCAGACTCAAACAAGCAGGTGAATGCCAACCTGTACCTGTCTACTGCCAACGAAGGTGGCGGCTTTTACGCCAATGCTAGCCGCTTTGCCAGTAATTTAGCACTAGGCGCACCACAAGGCCTGACCTGGCAATTTAAGCACTATCCAGAGCACGGCCATAGTGATGGTATCTACGATGTCATCAACAAAGCTTTACCAGTCTTGTTCAAGGAGTTCTACCTAGATGACATGCAAAGCTTGGCAAAAATTGGACAAAAAGCCGCTTTTGTAGACTATTACCAAGGGCTGAACCAAAAGTACCAAACCGACATAAAGATCCCGCAACATGTCTTATCCGAATTTGCCGATGGTCTTATTGCTAACGGCCACCAAGAGCAGGGCTTGGCTGTGCTGGAATTGTTTGTAGGAATGCACCCCTATTCTTCATTCGCCCATTCCAGCTTAGGCCAGGGCTATCTAAAAACAGAGCAGTTTGCCCTGGCTAAGCAGAGTTTTGAAACCTCATTGCAGATCGTAAAAAATGCGGACAAACCCAATCCCAGCGTAGTGGATTTCTTGCAACATATGCTGGCTCAGGTGGAGTCTAGTTCTAAGCAGTAACTACGCAGGTTTTGTTTAATAGTTACCCGGCTTATTCGTAATGGGTCATTTTGCGGATGAGCCGGAACCCGTATTCCTTTTGCAATCCTGCAGCACCTTGTACGCAACTAAGGGAATGGCTGTAATAAAAACCGTCATTTCCTGTAATAGTTAAATTTCATCGCCAATTTAAAGTAAATATTAATATGTAAAATCATTTTACATATTTGTTTATTTTTTATTTTCTAGGAGAATATTATGAGTGTTTTAGATGGTTATTTTTATGTGGTTTCTGTTAATGATCCGAAATATTATCTTGCGGTGGATCGTGACTTTTTAAAGCTGAGAGATTTTGGAGAAACTGACAAAAATGACCCAAATTTCCATTGGCTTTTCCTAAAAGGTTACACTGAAGGTAATGTGCAGTGGGGACTTGTTATGAATTCGGGATTTGGCACGGTTGCAACGCCAGATGAATCTCATCCAGATCCGAGTGCTAGTGTTATTTTAAGGCCAATATTTCAAAGTGGTGGCAGGAGCATCCAATGGGTCAAACTCAATTCTGTCCCTACAAAAAACATTGATCCCTGTTTTACGATTCAAAATCAAGCGACTAGTCTATTTTTGACCAAGCGCGATGATAATTTCATATACGAAGCTGGTTCCGGTGATGTGGCCGATGCCACATTGCAGCAGTTTTATTTGAAGCCAATAGCATCCTAGATTCTGGCACTACTATTTTTTGACTCGATGCCTGACCATTTTCCAAGTTATTAGTTGCAGGGATATCCCTTTGTCTACGCAATATAATCTATTGGCAGGCGTCATTTATCATTCTGCGGTGAGATTAACTAGGCATTGCCCATCACGAGCAAGAGATAACACACTGCAATTCTCTGTAGAATTAGATTCCCATTCTTCATTCGCCTATACCAGCTTAGGCTAGCGCTATCTGAGATCTAAACGATTAGCACTGGCTTGCAGAGCATTGAAACCTGTTTGCAACTGTTACAGCAAGCAGAAAATCCCAATCCCAGTGCGGTGGATTTTTACAGCATATGCTGGCGCAAGCGGCGCCTAATTCGAGGCAATAACCACCAGGTGCTTGCTAAGTTGTAACTCGGCTTATCCGCAATGGGTCATTTTGCGGATACGTCGCCCAAGTGTTTTTGATGCATTCTTATATCAAGGTCAGCTTAACTAAAAGGAATGGCTGTAATAAAAACCGTCATTTCCTGTAATAGTCAAATTTCCTGGTTGATTTATAGTGCAAAACAATGTGTAAAAAAATTGCATATTTGCCTTTTTAAATTTTAATGGAGAGTACTATGAGTGTTTTAGATGGTTATTTTTATATCGTGTCAAAAGAAAACGGTTATTATCTGAAAGGCGATGGTGAGAACATGCTGTTCACTAGCTGTAGCGACGATAAACCTGATGCTAATTTTAAATGGATGTTTCTAAACGGGCCAGTTAAAGATAGCAAGCAATGGGGAGTGTTGATGAATAAACATAGCGGTTTGGTTTTTTGCATTGGTGCGCAACCTTCGGTCAGCGATGCACAAATTGTACTTAGGAATTTATTTCCTGAACCAAAAAGATCACAAGAGTGGTTCGTTTTATCCGAAGGAAAACAAGCGTCAAACTTTACAATTTCGAGTCCTGTTGGTGGCTACTTTGTTACTAAGCAAGGAGATAACCGGGTAATTCAGCGAGGTCAAGACCGAAAGCTGATTAGCCAACATTATGACTTTATAAAATGTCACTAGCAGAAATTTACTGTTATAAAGTGGTATTTCATCAATTTATTATAGGTGTTTTTTGATTAAACACCCTGTTTTTAGCGAGCATTTAAAATGTCTAAAGGTACTTTTATTCCTGATCTTATAGAAATATATGTATTTTTTTGAAGTGAAAAGATTATTTTGGAGGAAATAAAAAATGACTGCTATTCAATATCCACCCCCAGTTCCTAAGTGTAATGAAGAGATTATAATAAATGTTTATCCTAACCATTTGATAGATGGGGTTTGGACTTTTATTGAGGTTAATGAAACTGGATGTGTTAAAAACTATACGCCTTTTCCAATGTATCGTATTTTAGATAATCCAATTGACAATCATGAAAAATTAAAAATAACTTTTAACTTGATTGATCCAATGGATAAATCATGTACTTGGAAATTCTGTAAAGACCACCCAATTGTTAACGCAAGAAGTACCCTTGAACATATAAACTTGAGTGTGGTAGAAAAAACTCCACACAATAAAGATAAAAAACTTACTAATGAAGATAAAAAACTTACTGTTGAAATCGGATTGAAAAAGGAAATAGTTATAAAAGATGAACAAGATACAAATCAATATAGTATGTTGGGGCTAATGTTAAGGTGTGTCTGTAATCATAAGTGGAAAGATGAGAAAAATAAAGGTTGTTCAATTAATACAATATTCACATCCCAAGATCCCAAGGTCGGTATTGGAGGCCCAAGGGGCGGATGATATTACAGGAGGTAAATTAGCCTTGGCAAAAGGCTGTAAATGAAGCGCCAACGTTATTTAGCAGCGTCTTAAAGTTGTTATTGGGGCACAAGGGTTTAAACCATGGAAGGGTAAACCAAATTGCCCCCATGTCTAATGACAATGCTTCTTCTACTTTGACAATCGCCGATGCGTGTTCACCTTGCAGGGTATGCACCAAGGCAGAAACAAAGGCCACCTCGCCATTATTGGGAGAAAGTTTATTGGCTTGGCTGAGTGCTTTCATTGCTTCAATGGCATTACCGCGATGGATATGGGCTTGGGCTTTAGCCAGCAAGGCGTCCAAATCTTGTCTGTTGTTTACCATCTGCAATACTTGTTGATAAAGGTTTTTTGCTTTGGTTGTATTGCCTGATAATTGCTCGATATCGGCAAGGTTTAATAGCCAGATACTATTGCCTGGACTTTGTGACACGGATTGGCGGGCATAAATTAACGCTTCGTCCAGCTTATTGGACAGTAACAAGGCGATGCTTAAATTGCTTAAGTCGCGGCTCTCCGGGTTGGTTTGTACTAGATCAGAGTATAGTGCAATAGCACTTTCTAGCTCTCCACTTAGCATTTGGAAAGTGGCTAGTTGTTGCTTGGCGGCATAGTCATTGGGGGAAATGGCCAATAGTTTTTCCAGGCTTTGTGCCGCTTGTTGGCCCTGGCCCAGGTACCACTGGCTAAGGGACAAATTAAATAGATTCACAGTGCTAAACCGGGCGGTTAAAGCAAATTCGTAGTTCGCTTTTGCCTTTGCTGGTTCATTGTTGATTAAATAGAAGAAGCCTTTTAATTCTGCAACTGTTGTCTTGTCCAAATTCCTTTGCTGGGCTTGGTCTAATAAGCTTTTTGCCGTACTTAAGTCCTGTTGGTACAGTGCCAGTACATATGCATCCCAAGTAAAAAACAGGCTATTGCGATACTCGGGTGGCGCGCTGCGTAGTAGTTGTTCCAAATCCAACAAATAACTTTCGTCGCCGCTGTCTAGATAGAGCTTCAAGGCCGTTTCCCGAAAGATCCTATAAGCAGGAAAAATAAAGGGTTCGCGAAGTATCAAGGCTTTAAGGGCTGTAAATTTATTTTGGGTATCACCGGCTTCAAACTCAAGGGCTTGGTAGAGCTGGATATATTGCTCAAAGTTATCCGCTGATATACGCACATTGGATAAGTATTGGCTAGCAAAGTCAGGAAACAACTTGTTGAAGTTAAACAGGGTCGATTGGTTGAGTTCTATTGCACTATTGATCGGCGTATGCCATTTGAGCCTTTGCACAACGTTATTATCACGGCTATCGATACGTTCAAACTGCACCTGGCAGTGCTCTGGGGTGCAGTCCAGCAAGGTTTGCAAAATATCGCTGGCACCGGTTATTTTTGCAAGCTGGCTAGGTTTAGCCTGAACACCGATAAATTCTGACTTTGCGATTAAATTGAGCTTGCGGGTATTGAGCACGGCATTGCGCAAGGCGTTGTCGATGACTGCCGTTACCATTTCCTGTTGCTCAGCACTAACGCTGGAACCGGGTGCCATTTGCGGTGCTAGCACCAAAACAAACCGCGTTGCTTGCTCTGGACGTTGTATTTGCCATAGGACTAGCGTTGTGGCAATCGCCAATATCAACCCCGCAAAAGTAACAATGGCCTTGTTAACCTTTGGTCTTTTGGTAGGGGCAACCAACGCTGATAGCGGCACCGTGCTGTCATCCCCGACAGTGTTGGGGAATAGAATTTTTGTGATTTGTTGTAGTTGTGCCAACACCTGTGCGAAATCCTGTGGTCGCTTTATGGCTTTGGTGGCTAACAAGTCCTGTAAAAAATCTGATAAAGCCGAGGGCAAATTGGGATTGGCTGTGCTGGCTTTGCGTAGTTTTCCTTGTCGAATATTGCTGTTTTGTTCTTCTGTTGTCTGGCCTATAACTGGCGTTTTGCCAGTGAGTAGCCAAAACGCCAAAGTGCCAAAGGCGTAGACATCACTGGTAATCGCGGGTTCCTGTCCCGCCAATACTTCTGGCGATACGTTACTCCTACTCGCCATGACTTGGTTATTAGGGGGCTTTCGTGGGGCGTCATTTGATTGCGCATCGCCTGCTAACAATTCGCGGGCTATGCCGAAGTCCAAGATTTTTACTTGGTTGTTGTGGGTGATGAAGATGTTATCGGGTTTTAGATCCCCATGTAATAAACCTTGTTGATGTACCGCTTGCATGCCGAGGCAAATTTGCTGCAAATACTCGAGCTTTTCTCGCAGCGTCAGCTGCCCCTTGGCAGCATTGCTTAAGGTGTCGCCCTGTAAATACTCCATCACCATGGCATACCGGTTACCCACCTTGGGTAGCTCATAGATTTGCACTATGTTGGCATGGTTTACGCGTGCAAGCTTGCGGGCTTCCTGTAACGCTTCACCTGGTAGTGGCCCAATACCTGAAGTGGGGCTAACTGTATGGGGGTGTAACCATTTGATTGCGACGGTGCGTTGCAGCTTACTATCAAACGCCTTATAGACTGCCCCCATGCCACCTTCGCCAAGCTTGGCGAGGATTTGGTAGCCACTTAGCTGTAACGGACTTTCATTATCTGCTGGGTAAGTCATGGCCGTACCCGCGTTAACCTGCTGCGCACTCAGGCGTACCACCCTTAACAATACTAAATCGAGGAAAGCCAAGCCTAACCTGGCCCATACGCCTTTCAATAAACACTGAACAATCCATTGTTTTGTGGAAAGTATCGGCTATTTGTTTCCTAGCCCGGTGGATCTGGATATTAATATGCTGTTCATCCAGTCCTAAATCCCGGATAAGTTGATCAACGTACACCCAACCTTGTTCATTGGGATGGTGGTGCTTCTTTTGGTCTTGGTACCGATACCGGGCTAGCGCCAGGGACAGCGCATGGTGGCTCCTTTTAGCCAAGTCCACCTGCTGCCCTAGGTAATTGATTTCTAACTTACAGTGTTCTTCATCTTGGCTGACGTTAAACAGCAGTTCGACTTCTTCTGGCGAGGTAGTTTCGGGCGCGACCGGCAGCGTGAAGTCGACGAGTTTTGCCTTGCGCAAGTACCATTGTTGGTTGGCAAAATGCACAATATCGCTATTCTCCAAGGGGCGGACGGTACTGTTAGCTTGGCTAAGCGACTCCATGCACCAATTGTTCGCTTGCTGGTAAATGACTAATTCTGGCTGCTGTTCATCGGGTAAAAATTGGTAGGGTAGTAAATAAATAATGCCTGGTTTGCAGCCTGGTCGAATACCCGATTGGATCAACGCGTCTTTCGGCGAGCTTAAATCTAACACGTGATAAGAACCCGCATGGGGCGAACCAAACTTTATTGAGTCATTTAATTTTAAAAATGTAGTGTGGTTTTGTGGAATGCGCTGCCCGTTTATCCAGGTACCATTGCTGCTTACATCCCGAAGCGTCCAGTGATCTTCATGCCACTTTATAACAGCATGGAGGCGGGATACCACCGGCTCCTGCACCATAGTATCGACCTTTTCGGCAAGTCGTCCAAAGCTATGGTGGCTGTACAAAAGTATAAATTCATTATCAGGTCCGCTCAGTATGGCCACTGCAATATTCTCGAAACAACGTATAAATATCCTGCACTAGCCATCATTATAACGGGTGTTTTTAATTTAACTATCTAATCAAATGATTAAAATAATCCATTTATAGCATTAGTGTTTTACTACGTTAGGCTGGAAACTGTGATTTTTGCCTTGTATTGTGTGGCGTTGTTTCCATTGGTTGTTTTTTCAGCTAATATGCGCAGCGAAATTTTAGTAAAGCAAGGATCAGCAATGCAAAAAGCAATTTACCTTTTATTTTTCATCCTATTTCCAAGTGTAACTTACGCTAACTTCCCGATAACTGCCGAGGTAGATATCTACAAGCTTGAAGTCTGGCCAAGTAATAACGGTACAGGCAGGTATGGGGCTTATGTTACCAACGCGCTGACTGCTGCGGGTTGTGCCAATAACACTGTATTCGCAATCAAAGATGGACCCGGGGCAGAAGCTGCCTACTCAACGTTATTGGCTGCCATGATGGCGGGAAAGAGAGTTGAAGTGTACATAACTGAGTGCAGCTATGGGCCTGTTGTTGATAGGGTAAGGGTGCTTAGGGATTAGGTCTTGAGATAGACGAATAATTTGATTACCGCTTCCCTGCATATAGCGGGAAGCGGTTTTCCAGCAAATGTTTATAGTGGCTGTGCGGCTCCGATTGTAGTGACATAGCTTATGCCATTACTACTAAAATGCCCGTTTACATTGCGGGTATGTTTGCGCGTAACACCCGATAAAGTGTTTTTTAGTGGGGCTGTACCATAAGTGCCAAACATCCAGTTCCAGTCCCAGAAACCTTGGGTAGTGTTGCGTAGGTTAAATGAATCTACAATGGCATCAGGGGCGGTTTTATAAGCAGTGCTAGCATCCGCAGGGTTGCCAAATGCACCCAAGAAGTAAGGGCGGTCGCCTGGATGGGATGGGTGGGCATTGCCGCTCCAGCGCAGGAAGTTCCAGAATGTGGCATTGTAGCCGAGGTTAACTTTTGCCGTGTATGGGATGGTAACTTGTCCAGTTATTGCAGCCGTTGATACCGTCACTCGGCTGCGTGGTGGCACGGTTACCCGGGTGACGATGGTTTCACTCTGGGTCGAGCAATTGGAACTAGTCTCACTGAAGGCCTGTTCAAATGACAGTCCCAAGGTGACAGAAACTGATGTCTCTGTAGCCGCAGTTTTCCATTTTTTCTCGCCCGTTACCGAAATACTTTGTCCGAAGGTAAACTGATCCGTGCGTGACCAGCAGTTTTGTTGCGCAACTGTCACCCGGAATTCCTGCACGTCTTCCTGGTAACCCTGGTTCTCGTAGGTGGCAGTTTTTACATTCTGTTGGGTGGATGATGGCGAGATTATAGCCTCACCTAAGGATATAGTGGATGCGTCCATTTCCACCCGCAAATTCTTGATCCGGGTTTGCAGGGATTCACTGCCCCGGTAGCCATTGCCTTGTGGGCTCTGGATGACATACTCTCCTGGTCCCTGGTCATACCAAATGTTCGGGTTATTGCAGCCAGCCCATGCATAGCCTAGGTAGTTGGCGAAGTTTAGGAGCGGGCAATAAAAGTCAGCGTCAAAGATAACATCGTCGTAAAAATGCACCCAATTGTAGTCTGGATAAGGCGCATTGTGCTGCTTGTCTGCAGCTGGTGCAACGAATCCATCCTGCACATAGCCTATTGTTAGGTAGTTGTCATTCCAGTAGGTTTCACCTGGCTCATTAAACCTGACTGAATAAGGGCCTTTTTTATTAGCCCAATCCCAATGGATCACATAGTTGGAATTGTTGTTTAGGCATAGGAAATTGTCACCCCAGCTATGGGTAGCTTCATTTAGGTGGCTACAGCGCTTGCCTGTGATGGCGCCGGCACTACTGTATTGCAGACCGGTTTCAGTATTGGCTGCCGTGGTGCAAAAGTAGTTATTGCCCCATACGCTTTGATTATTCGCACTTTCATTTATTTGGCTGCAGTTCATGGAAGGGATAGAGCCGTTATAGCTCCAAACAAACAGTTCTTTATTGACTACCGTGCGCTGGTCATTGGGCGCAGTCAGGTAGTTTGCGCTGCTGTTATATTTAAGCATATGCCATCTTTGGTTGGAATAGCCGTTGCATTGGTACATCTGTACGTTGGCACCATTATTGTTGTTGAAGGCGTAAATATCCGCACACTGGTTATGGCCATAATCCCTGAGTTCACCGTTGCTGACATGCCACTTTTGGTTAGTCCCGCCATGGCAGGGGTGTAGGTAAAAGTTGCCGTAATAGCCACTGGCATCAATGCAATAGTTATTCATCAAGGACAACAGTGAGCCATCCGCCTGCTGCACAAACAGTTGGCTGATAGCACCATTGCAGTCTTGCATATGGATGTTGTTATTTGCTGGATCCGCGGTCAGGCATTTGCCGTTAAAGCCGCTGGCAAAACTAAGCGCATGGCTATGGTAGCTTATGCCAAGTTCAAACACCTCGTGGGAGCAGCCAAAATTGCCGCTACAGCCGACGCCGCCTGCCCTGGCATCAAGGCCGCTACCACCGTTATTAATGGCACGCAAATAATGGCCGTTTCCGGTTCTAAACGCTATTTTACTGCCTGGGCCAATGGTGCCGCCAATATTGGGCTTTTCAATAGTAAAAGTTTCCCATGCACCGATACCGGTGCGGTTGGCATTCACATCACCATTGCCATCCCCTTCTGCGACAAAGTAGTAATTGCTGCTGGTGCGGATAGAAACGGGATCGCCACTCTCCAAGGTACCGTTGTTATGGTCTATTAATGTGAAAGTTTCCCAGGGGCCTGGACTGGTACGGTTGGCATTGGCTTGGCCACCGCCATTGCCCTCGGCGACCCAATAGTGGTTATTGCCGGTTTTCAGGGTAATTTGATAGTGCACCGCAGCGTTGGCTGCGCTTGTTACCCAGAGCAACAATAGCAATAAAATTGGGCTTCTGAATAGCTTCGGGTTTAACTTGGTACCTTGGCCTTGGTTAGGCTCGGGCCAGCCCCTAAAAACAGCAGTAGGGCGCGGGCTCTTCAACATTTGCTGAAAAGTGTTATTCATGGTTTTAAGTCTCTAAGTGGTTATCGTTTGAGCTTTTTTACGCTCTTGTATTTGTCTGCATCCGCGCCATGCAGTCATTAGCTAACGATTCATTTAAACTATCGACAGGAAGGGTATAATTTTTATACTAAAGAGGTTAAAAAATACACCTTGGTTACAATGGCCAGGTAGATGTGCTTCCCAGTACACGCCAAACCCGAAATGGGTTGAAGCGCCTTTGTACAAATGGCTACTAGCTTGGCGTAACAATCATTCGCTCCAGGTTATACAATAGATCCGCCTCATCCACTGGCTTGTCCCAGCGGATATGCTTAAACCGCGGGAAGCGCAATGCCACGCCTGATTTATGGCGTTTGGAGTGGTGCACATCGTCAAAGGCGATCTCTACAACCAGGGATTTGGCTACTTCCCGAACCGGCCCGTATTTGGCGATGGTATTGTTGCGCACCCAGCGGTCTAGCTTTTTGAGTTCTTCATCGGTAAAGCCCGAATAGGCTTTACCCACCGGCAGGATCTGTTCTTGTTGCCACAAGCCAAAGGTGAAATCTGAATAGAATGAAGAACGTTTGCCATGACCCCTCTGGGCGTACATCAAGATAGCATCGATAGTTTTGGGATCCCGTTTCCATTTATACCACTGGCCACTTGGCCTACCGGCCATGTAGACAGAATCCAGGCGCTTCAACATGATCCCCTCTACTTCTGAGGCATGTTCGGTTTGAGCTTGGTTACGCAGCTGCGCCAGGTCCCTGTCATTTCCGAAATCCAGGGTGGGTGACAGGTAAAACCGGCTGTTGTTAATTCGCGCTACTTTTTGTTCCAGCACCTGACGACGCTGGAATAAGGGGGCAGCAGTACAGTCTTGCCCATCGGCTACCAACACATCGTATAGCATCATTACCGCTGGATATTGGCTTTGCAGCTTTTTGCTGGGCTTTTTCTTGTTTAAACGCTGCTGCAGCTGGTTAAAACTGCCGATTTTGTCACCATTTCGCACCAGTAGTTCACCATCAAATACCCCCTCGAAGGCAGTCTCTGCCAGCAAGTCGGGGAAACTGTCGGATATGTCGTCACCGGTTCGGGAAAACAGGGCTTTGCCGTGGGGCATCGAGACTAGTTGCACCCGGATACCATCGTATTTGTATTCCGCTTGAAAGGTTTCTGCTGTGATCTTGGCTAAGTCGGCGGCATCTAGCGGGTGCGATAGCATCAATGGCCGAAAAGTGATTTTGCCACTAATGTCGGGTTTGTCTGCACGGCCTTCCAGCCAGGCAAGCAGTGGGCTATAGGGTGGCTCCAACCCATGCCAAATGGCTTCAATTTCTGCAACGTCAATTTCGCCATAGTCGGCTAGGATATTTTTCATTTGGCGGCTGGAAATACCAATGCGCAGACCCCGCGTACCTAGCTTGAGCAGCGCCCAGCGCTGGCTGGCGGTCATCCGTGATAGTAAATCAATGAGTAAGGCCTCAGTTTCTGCCGCGTTGGCAGCCTGGAACTGGGCTACCACATGGCTTAAGCTGGGTAGTGGTTGTTCGGTGTCTATTGTTTCTGGCCACAGGTGTGCCACGGTTTCGCTAGTTTCACCTACATAGTCGTAGCACAAATCATATAGCACGGGGTCAACCCGCTCGGTGACCACCTTTTTGATCAGCGGACGTTTGAATAGATCGAATTTCAATTCACCTGCAATTGCCGCAATCGCCCAGCCCCGATCTGGATCTGGCGCTTGGCGCAGATAATCTTGAAAAATACGGCTTTTGGCTTTGGTGGCGCTGGTAAAGTAGAGCGCGTCTAGCAGTGCAGCAAATTCCTGCATTTAGCTAGCCTCTTCTTCATAGCCCACTAGGCTAAGTGGTTTGGCTTTGAAGCCCATGGTTTGTAGTTGGTGCACCAAGGCTTCTTCGCGGCCATGGGTTACCCACACCTCGGGCGCGTTGACCTCCTGCGCAGTTTGCAGCAGTTCATGCCAGTCACTGTGGTCTGAAATAATCAGTGGCAGTTCTGCCCGGCGCTGTTTGCTGCGCGCACGAATTTGCATCCAACCTGAGGCCATGGCCGTCACCACATCTGGTAGTCGCCGCGACCAGCGATCTGCCAAGGCTGAGGGTGGTGCCAACACTATTTCGCCGGCTAACTGTTTACGGTCAGTCTCTGGTGTAATGACCTGCCAGTCACCTAAATCGATACCATGTTGCTGGTATAGTTTGCATAGCTGCACTAGTGCACCATGCAAATACAGGGTGTTGTGGTAGCCCAATTCCCTTAATCCTAGCATCACCCGCTGGCAT
Source organism: Alteromonadaceae bacterium (assembly GCA_965279005.1). Lineage (GTDB taxonomy): Bacteria > Pseudomonadota > Gammaproteobacteria > Enterobacterales > Alteromonadaceae > Planctobacterium. Next base: position 40,784 of record CBDIHK010000016.1, read on the forward strand.
TTGCCCAGGGCATAGACACCCACTAAATGGCAGCGTTCGGGAAATAGCTGTAAGGAATGCAGCAGCTTGCTGATTTCATCTTGGATTGGTGGATGTTTAAATACCGGAAGCGCGAAGGTGGCTTCGGTAATAAACACATCACAGGTTTCGGGTTTAAAAGGCAGGCAGGTAGGGTCTGGCGTGCGCTTATAGTCTCCGGAAATAACTACCTTTTGGCCTTGGTGGGTCAATATGGCCTGGGCACTGCCCAATATATGCCCTGCTGGTTCCAAACGCAGGCTGACCCCGCCATCTAGTGGCAGTTCTTGTCCATAGTCCAATGGGATGCACTCTTGTGCGTGATCTTTACCATAGCGTACCCGCATGATATCCAATGTTGCCGGTGTTGCTATTACCCGGCCATGCCCTGGCCGTGCGTGGTCAGCATGGCCATGGGTGACGATGCTGGTGGCAACCGGCCGCATGGCATCGATGTAGGTATTCGCGGGTGGGCAATAAAGCCCTGAGCGTGTGGGTTGCAGCCATTGTTCTGGTGACATGGGAGCTTCTGGACGTTAAATGCCTCTAATACGCTGATTTGCCCAAATTGGTGCAATCCCTTAGTGAGCTTGCGGGCTAACAATCGCGTATAGAGGTTTTTTGGCGGATGATTAGGTTGTTTTGGCGCTAATTCCTGACAATTTTCAACAGTGGTTTACCCGGCGTGGCTGGACATTACGGCGTTGGCAAAAACAAATGGTGGGCAAGTACCAAAATGGCGAATCGACACTGTTGATTGCACCAACCGGAGCCGGCAAGACCCTAGCAGGTTTCCTACCTAGCCTGGTGGATTTGCAGCAAGAACCTATCTCCGGTTTGCATACTTTGTATATCTCCCCGCTTAAAGCGCTTACCAATGACATTCAGCGCAATTTGGAACAACCTATTGATGACTTGGGTTTATCGGTGACGGTAGAAAGCCGTACTGGCGATACCCCTTCCCACAAGCGCCAGCGCCAACGGCGCAAGCCGCCCAATATTTTGTTAACTACTCCTGAGTCCTTGATGCTGCTGTTGTCCTATGCTGACGCCCCGGCAATATTCAGGTCATTACGCAGCGTAGTGGTAGATGAAGCCCATAGCTTTGCCTACAGTAAACGCGGTGATTTCACCAGTTTGTGTTTAGCCCGGTTGCAGGCCTTGGCTCCAGATATGGTGAGGGTGGGGCTATCCGCCACCGTAGCTGAACCTGAACAGTTGGCACAATGGCTGGGCACTACCGGCTCTCCTAGCAGCGTGCTACAGGTAAAAGAACAAGTTAAACCCAAAATTAGGATTTTAAAGTCAAAACAGCGCATCCCATACGGTGGCTTTATGGCGAAATACGCCATACCAGAAGTATATCAATTGTTGCAACAGGCTGGCACCAGCCTGGTTTTTGTCAACACCCGGGCCCAGGCCGAGTTGGTGTTCCAACAGCTTTGGGAGTGCAATGCCGAAGCACTGCCTATCGCTATTTATCACGGCTCATTAAGCAAGGAGCAACGCCGTAAAACCGAAAGCATGATGGCCAGTGGCCTGCTACGCGCCATTGTCACCACCTCTGCCTTGGAGTTGGGTATTGATTGGGGCAATGTAGACCAGGTGGTGCAAATCGGCGCACCAAAAGGTATCTGCCGTTTGTTGCAGCGGATCGGCCGTGCCAACCACAGGATGGATGAACCTAGCCAGGCTGTCCTGGTTCCTGCTAACCGGTTTGAGGCATTGGAATGCAATACCGCGATTGCCGCGATAAAACAGGGACGCCTCGATAAAGAAGCCACTTATCCCGGTTCATTGGATATCCTGCCACAGTATATAGTGAACTGCTTGTGTTCGGCTGCGGCAGCACCGGAAACGATTTACCAGCAGGTAATCAGTGCCCAACCCTATGCTAATACGGATTACCAAACATTCGAACGATTGTGGCAATTTAGCCAAAATGGCGGTTATGCCCTGCAAGCCTATGAACGCTTCCAGCGGATCCAAGAAGTGGCGGATGGCCAGTTCAAAGTGACTTCAAAGACCGTTATACAGCGGCACCGGCAAAACATCGGTACTATAGTTGAAGCTGGGCGTTTAAAAGTGAAACGGTTGCGCCGCAGCCATGAAGGCAAGATAGTGGGCGAAGTGGAGGAGTACTTCGCGCAGCAATTGGTCAAGGGCGATACTTTTTTGTTTGCCGGTGAGGTACTGCGCTTTGAAGGCATTAAAGACATGATGGTGGAAGCGCGTCCGGTAAAAACTGGGGAACCAAAGATCCCCAGTTATGTGGGTGGGCAATTGCCCTTGTCTACCTTCCTTGCTGACGCCGTGCGTGAACTATTGCAATCACCATCCCAGTGGCGCGGCCTGCCAAAATTGGTGAAACACTGGCTAACGTTACAAAGTGAATTTTCCATGTTGCCCAGTAGCGATAGGGTGCTGGTTGAACATTTCCCTTACCGCCAAGCCCGGCACACTGTGTTTTATACTTTTGAAGGCCGCAAAGCCAACCAGACCTTGGGCATGTTGGTGACAAAACGCATGGAGAAAATGGGGCTTAAGCCTTTGAGTTTTAGCATCACCGACTACGGGTTGAGCGTGCAGTCAATCCATCCGGTGGCGGAGCGTTATGTCAAGGCCCTGTTTGAACCCGATATTTTGGGTGATGAGCTGGAAGACTGGATGTTGCAGTCGCCTATGTTGAAGCGGTCATTCCGGCGCGTGGCTATGGTCAGTGGCCTCACTGAGCAAAATTACCACAGCAACCGGCGCAGTATGAAACAAGTGACCTTTTCCACCGACCTTATTTACGATGTATTGCGTGAACACGACCCAGATCATATCTTGCTCCGGGTGACCCGGGAAGATGCAGAACGCGAACTGCTGGATTTAAACCGTTTGGCGGATATGTTGATCCGTTTTGTGGGCAAAGTCCAGTTCCAGGAACTTGAACGGGTGTCCCCGCTAGCCATACCCATTATGTTTGACGCCAGGAGCGAGCAGATCCGGGGCACTGGTGCTGAAGCCTTGCTTCAGCAAGCCAGTTTACAGGATGAAGCCGACCTATTGATGCAAGAAGTGGAGGATGCACTGCTTGTCGATTCCTAAATTATTGTTGTCGCAAGGCATAGCGAAACCGCTGCGATGGCAACAGCAAGTCTGGTTGGCGGACGCACGTTACAGCCTATTTTGGCCAAGTGAGCGCTTACTTGTAGTGTCGGATTTGCACTTTGGCAAAGCGCAGGCATTGAACTATGCCGGTAATCAGCTCCCCGAGTTGGATAGCCTCACCACGTTGCAGCGGTTAGAAGCGCTCCTGCAAGAATACCAGCCACATACCCTTATCGCGTTAGGGGATAGTTTCCACAATGAACGGGTCGCCCACGGATTACCGGAAAGGGAGCGCCAGTTATTGTGCAGGCTGTGCCTGTCAGTACCGAACTGGGTTTGGCTACTGGGCAACCATGATGTGTCATTGCCGCAACATTGGCCTGGCCAGTATCTGCCGGATATTGAAATCAAAGGCATACGTTTTGGCCATGAACCGGGGCAGGGCAAGCCCGAGGTTATTGGTCATTTCCATCCTAAAACCTCGGTTCGATTGGCTGGGCAAAAGCTAACCGGCAAGGTGTTTATACTCGATGAGCAGCGATTGATTATGCCAGCGTTTGGTGCTTTCACCGGCGGTTTGGCGGTTGCGGATCCGGCTATAAGCGGTTTGCTCGCCCCTGCTAACATGCGCCAATTTTTGTGCTACAACAAAAAAATCTATGCTTTAGACAACAAGGTTTAAGGTTGCATTAGCATGTTTAAGGTATTTTTAAGCCGGTGCTGGATGGGCATCACGTTGTCACTGTTATTAACCAATATGGTGCGCTCAATGATCTGGTCATATTCAGCAAAATCTTCTTGGATCAGTGCTAAGCGGCTTTCATAGATGCTTTGCAGGTAAGTCATCAAAGCTTCAGCATCTGACAAAGACGCATCAGTAAAGGCGTTTTTGTGTAAGTGACGTTTGATATAGGTACGCCATTCATCGTGGTAGCTGCCTTCCAGCCGTTCTGGATAAATCCCCAAGTCGTAAATGTCCTGGCGTAAGTTGTTGCCCGGTTTTTCTTGGTCTAGCACCACCCTTAGCAATAGTAGGAATATGCTTGATGCGTCCTGTAAGTTAAATGTGTATTCGATTAATTCAGTACGGGTTAGCTTGTGGGCGTTATTGGGCATGGTTTTGCGATGGTCAGCAAATAATATCTATTTTATTGCTACGGTGCGTATCACTATTTGGTTTTTTGAACCTAGTTGGTTTGCCGACCGTATTGCAACCTACGTTATCATTGTTGGAACTATTCAGTGCCCCAATCGCCATCTTCCACAGAGCTTGCTCCGGCCGAGCTTTCCCGCGTTATTGAAATGGCCTGGGAGGATCGCACAGCATTTGACAGCATAGAGCGCCTATATGGGCTTAGCGAAAGTGCCATTATTAAGCTTATGCGCAGCCAACTATCCCATCGCGCGTTTAAAAACTGGCGGCAAAGGGTGTCTGGCCGCAAAACCAAACATATGGAACTGCGACCCGATGGTATCGACCGCAGCCACTGTCCCAGCCAATACAAGGTCAGGGGAAACAGGTAAGGATTGAGCGGGAAAGATCTCCCGCTACGGTGCGGTTTGCACTATTAGGCAGTGGCGCGTTGCTCAGACGCTGAAAGGCTGGCTTTTAGTTCCGGCTTGCCAAATAAATAGCCCTGCATATAGTCCGGATTAAACTGCATTAGGCATTCTGCCTCTTCCATGGTTTCAATGCCTTCCGCAATGACCTTGATGCCGTTTTCCCTGGCGCCGGCTATCAGGTGCTTCACTATGCGTTGTTGTGAGTCAGATTGGTGGATGCCGCGCACCAAATCCATATCGATTTTGGCGTAATCAGGCATAAGATCGTTGAGCATGTTTAGGCTTGCCCAGCCTGAGCCAATATCATCTAAAGCCACTTGGAAACCAGCATTGCGATAGAAAGACAATATGCCTTTGAGGTGCGCCATGTTGTCTACCCGGTGTGTTTCAGTAACTTCGAATACCACGTCACTGGCCTTGAGTCCCGCAGCATCAATTGCAGCGGCGGTTGAGCGCAGGCAATAGGCTGGGTCGTAGATACTCGCTGGGTTGAAATTGACAAAGACTTTGCTTTTCAAGTTGGCAGCCGCTGCATGTTCAATCGCCGAGCGCCGTGCAATCAGATCCAAAGAAAATAACAGGTCTGAATGTGCGGCCACCTTAAAAACATAAGCAGGTGGGATCACTGCATTGCTCTCGTCGCGTATGCGGAACAAGGCTTCATTACCGAAGACCCTAGGCTGGGTTTGCTGATAGTCTTTGGCATGGATAATCGGTTGGAACCAGGACTCATATTTATTGTTTTCTACTGAGTCCACAATCCACAAGCTTTTATAGCGGTTAATAAAGACGTCGGCATTGATAATGCGTGCTATCGCTTCATAGCCAATGTCATTGTGGTCGGAAGTAGTTGTCAGCTTAGTGTTAGCGCGTTCGGGACCATTTAGCTCCCCAAAAAAGGCCATTAAAAAAAGCTCTATTTGGTTTTTGGCTACTGTGACGCTAAGGCAATGGGACTCAAGGATCTCGGCCTCAAAGCCTAACGATTCGCAGAGTTTTAGCACTTTGCGCTCGGTTTCCATCGTAGGTACAAAAATGTAAAACCGGGTTGTATCGAAGAAATATTTGCTAATTTGTTCGCAGTCAGCACACCACATAAATTACTACCAGAGTTGCTTCAGACGGCCATTTGTACGCAAATCGGGGCAAAAAGGATTTCGCCAAATTTGCAATGCTGTGCAACACTTATTAGATAGTTAAATGCTAGCGCCTACTATGTCCCGATTAGCACTTACCTTTTTCTGTTTCCTTGCCTGGCCTGCATTTGGTGGGCAGCAGCCCATTATTGCCTATGGTGGCACCACGCCTGGCTTGCAGTATTATGTTGATGGCCAGCCGAATGGCCCAGCGACCCAAGTCGTTACGCGATTATTGCAGGCAACCGGATTGCCTTACGAAATTCGCCTGATGAATTGGGCGCGAGCACACAGGCAACAAAAAGCCGATCCCAATAGTTTGGTGTATTCAATCGCCAGGCTAGAAAGTAGGGAAAAAGACTATCGTTGGTTACTGCTGTTGGGTCATTTGGACATGCATATTGCACGTCTTAAAAGCCGTCCCGATTTAAGTGCCAATAGCTTGGTGGAGCTAAAGCAGCGCAATATTGCAGTTATCCGCCATACCAATACCCATGAAACTTTACTCAAAGCAGGATTTGTTAAAGGCCGAGATTTTGCCGCAGTTGCAACAGCAGAGGAACTGTTAAAACTTGTGAGGGCAGGGATGGTGGACTTTGTCTTTTACGAATCCACGATAACGCCATTGGTACTGGAGAGCTTTGGTTTATCAAAGGATTTTTTGATACCAACCGAAGTCGAGGTACCAAGTAACAACGAATTGTACTTAGCCGCCCATCCCGATTTTCCCGAAGAGACGGCGCTGCATATTATCAACACCCACGAACGGCTTTTGGCGGTGGCGTCCTACCGTGCCTTGTTCGAACAAATCTTGCCCCATTCAAAAAATGCAAGTTCCCAGGAACCCTAGTAGTGTTTGCCATTATTCTACATATTCCATGTAGACATCCGCCCTTTGGTAATGGGAATCGCTGGGGCTGGGTTTATGCTCAAAGCCCATCTTTTCATATAAACGCAGTGCGGGTGTGAGGCGTTTATTGGATTCTAAAAACAGCAAACTGCCGCCAGACTTTTTATAGCGTTCGATAGCGAATTCCATCAGCTTTCTACCTACCTTCAAGCCTTGGTAGCGCTCGGTAACCGCCATTTTGGTCAGCTCCACCCGTTTTTGTGCGTCCATCATAAGCGCGACCGTACCAATGATTTGGCCTTGGTATTTGGCAAAGTATATGTTGCCGCCTGGCTCAATGATGTATTTCTCTGGATTGGATAAAACCTGGTCGTCGTAAGCTTCCACATAAAAGTATTTCTCTAGCCACTCGACATTGAGGCGTTTGAAGTCATCCGCGTATTTTGCTTCGAATTCAACTATTTCAATTTGTTCGGCGGTTTTGAGTTTTTGCCGTGCGGCAATGCGCTGCGACAGGGCAACCGCCTGGTTTTGCTGCTCCAAGCCCTTTACCGCCATTAGAAGTGAGTGCTCACTGGCGCAGAGCATTTCATCTAAACAGGTGCGCAGCTCCTGCCAGATAGGCAGTAGTTTTTTAATGAGTTGATGCCCGGTTTGGGTTAAGCCAAGCATACGGCGGCGCTCATCGTTGGGGTCGGGGGCATTGTGCACATAACCCCAGGTAATCAACTTTTTGCTCATTTGGTTGACGGCGGGGTGGGTAATGCCGAGGGCGTCAGCCAATTGGGTGATACCGGCGTCGCCGTGCTCATGCAATAAAAACAACAGCGCGGTGTTGCGCGAGCTCAATTCAATGTTTTGGCTGGCATAGACTTTGTCCACCTCGTCGTAAAGGCAATCACTGAGCCGTTTTAGCCTAGTGCCCAAGAACAATTCACCTAACTCTTCGATCGTTTTCATTCGCCTAACCCAGGATTACTGTAATAAGTTACGTAATAACTTACATAAAATTTTAAAGAATTGCCAAAGGTTTTTTGGATGCCCTTTGTAGCGCGTTGAAAAACCTACAAAAAAGGCGCCAGGTAGGTATGCCTGGCGCCTTTGTATGAACAGTTAAAACTGAGCCTGGTTAGCCTAGTTTATCACTGGCCACCCGGTACCTTGGGTCTTCATTGACGTTCATTTCAACATAGGCCTGGGCTTTGGTTAGCAAGTTGCGGCATTCAGGGCTGATATGCCGGATATGTAAGCGCTTTCCTAATTTGGTGTACTTATCCGCTAGGCCATCGATTGCGTCCAAGCCTGAAGAATCCCAGATCCGGCTTTCGTTAAAGTCGATAACCACATCGTCTGGGTCGTTTTGGGGGTCAAACAAATCACGGAAATGCAGCACCGAACCAAAGAATAAGGGACCATCCATTTCATAGACTTTCCAGCCGTCTTTGTCAGTGTGGCTGCGGGCGTGGATATGGGTGGCGTGTTTCCAGGCAAATACCAATGCTGACATGATAACACCTACCACAACGGCCACGGCAAGGTCAGCGATAACGGTGATGGCGGTCACTGCAAACAGGACAAATGCATCTTCTTTGTTCACGCCCCTTATAATTTTGAAGCTAGCCCATTCAAACGTGCCGATAACCACCATGAACATAACGCCAACCAAGGCGGCAAGTGGGATCATTTCAATAAGTGGTGCTGCGAACAGGATGAAGGCAAGCAATACCAACGCTGCGGTAATGCCTGATAAGCGGCCACGGCCACCTGAGTTAATATTGATCATGCTCTGGCCAATCATGGCACAGCCACCCATGCCGCCAAAAAAGCCGTTGACAGAGTTGGCCACACCTTGGCCGATACACTCTTTGTTACCGCGACCGCGGGTATCCGTTAAATCGTCAATCAGTGACAGGGTCAGCAAGGATTCAATCAACCCTACCAAAGCCAGGATAATGGCGGTTGGCAGTATGATCTGGAATGTCTGCCATGTGAACGGGACGGCTGGAATGGCAAATGATGGTAATTCACCCGCCAAGGTAACCGTGTCGCGTTGCTCTGCTGGCACCATATCGCGGACAAAATCGATAACCGTGCGGGCGTCTAGATCCAAGCCGTGCACTAGTCCGGTCACTACCAAAATCGCGACAAGCGAGGCTGGCACGGCGCTAGTGAGCTTGGGCAAGAAAAAGATAATTGCCATGGTCAACAGGGTCAATCCCAGCATTAGGTATAGCATGCTGCCCTGCATCCACACTTGCATACCGCTTGTGTCCAAGATCTTGAATTGGCCGAGTTGGGCAAGGAATATCACAATAGCCAATCCATTGACGAACCCGAGCATAACGGGATAGGGCACCAACCGGATAAATTTACCCAGCTTAAAAACACCGGCCAGGATCTGTAGAACGCCCGCGAGTAGGACTGCGGCAAATAGGTATTGCACCCCGTGGGTTGCCACCAAGGCCACCATGACCACGGCCATTGCGCCGGTTGCGCCAGATATCATGCCTGGACGCCCACCAATTGCAGAGGTAATCAGTCCCATCATAAAGGCGGCATAAAGGCCAACCATTGGCTCTACGCCGGCGACAAAGGCAAAAGCAACGGCTTCTGGCACCAAGGCGAGGGCAACGGTTATGCCCGACAGCACGTCATTTTTTATATTGCTGTCTTTTTTGGTTATTAAATCAAACATGTTGCACCCAGTTAGAGCTGTAACAAAAGGTGTCAGAGTGTATCAGGAAATATTGCAGCGGTCTTTTAACAGATTGTTAAATTGGGGAAAGTGCTTGCCCGAAAGCCAGTAATACTTAATGGAATCTGTATAGAGGTAAGTTATCCTGCCACTCCAGCCCTATAGATTATTAGCAAACATTATCAACTGCAGTTGGCGTAAATTGTGGCATGTTAACTCAAACGGTAATAGCGTCATGGAAAAATTCTTTCAATCAATCCTGATAGTTGTGGCCATCATCAATGCCATCCCTGCACTAGCTTTGGTGATACCCAATGGTTTAAGCCACTTTTATGGCGTTAATGCGCTTGGCAGCGAATTGGAATTACTGCTCAAGCACAGGGCGGTGATGTTTGGCATCTTGGGTGGCACAATCGCGTATTGCGCGCTTAAACCTTCACTATTCCAGCTTGGTTTTATCATCGCCTTGGTGAGCATGGGGAGCTTTGTCTGTTTGGCTTGGCCAATTGCGGGTTTGGACGCGAAACTGCTAAAAGTTTTTTGGATTGATGTTGGCGCCATCTTGGTGCTGGTGGCAGGCTATCTGCTCTGGCGCCTTTATGGCATCAGCGCCAGATGAATTTAACCTGCCTTGCAAGCCTAATTCACAAACGCATATTCCATTTCATAAATGTAATCCAAGTTTGGGAATTGCCACAGTGCGATCGCCTGTGCCATGCAGTCTGCATATTCCATGCTCTCTGGCGGTGTTGCCAGCTCACCGCTTGCGACTACTTGCACATCTTCTATCAGTCCATCAGCTTGGATAGTGAAGCTGACACCGCCTTTGCCGTGTTTGCCGTGTAAGTCCTGGCACAAGTCAAAGTGTAACTGGTGTTGCGCCATTATTTGGTTGGCAACGTTAAAAAATGCTTCGTCAGAATTGTCAATTGAGCGCAGCGCCACAGCTGTCATATCAGTTACAGCACCGCCGGCAAAAGTTTTGGCTACCTGTTGGCTACGGCACATCAGGGCAGGCTGGCCACTGCTGTCAGTGCAAACATGTAAGCCTGGTTGTGGTGATTGGCAGTCACCGCCATTTGCTAGCTGCAGCCAAGGCTGAGATTGGCTACTGTTGATCAGTTGCAGGGCGCTTTGGGTCTGGTTCATACAAATCAGGGTATGGTCGGTTTGCCTGCCCTGCTGTACCGCCCAAAGCCTACCTTTTGAGCCAAGGGTAATACCGGCTTTTTCTGCTAAGCGGTTGTCCGCAAGTGCTGGTATGCCTTTGCTGCGCTCTGGGATAATCAACAATTCATCGGCATGTAGTTTGCCACTTAATACTACAAGACCGGCCAATATAAAGCTGGCACAAGTGGTAACAAGTTTAAGCCTCAGTGCGCCAACCCGGCTTGGTGGGGGTGTTAACCTGGACATAGTTCTATTCCTGTTACAAAAGTGAATTGGTTTTTTTAAGCCACGGTGTAAGGCAAACCAGTCAACTTTACTGTTTAAATTATAGCCAATTTCCAATTAGGATGAAGGCTGACCAATAAAACGGGTGTTGGTAACTTGGATCTTTCAACATATCCCGTTGTGCTTGCCTCAGCGCTTCAGCTTTAGTGAAGCCACCTTGGGCGAGGTTATCGTAAAAACGTTGCATTAAGGCCACCGTGGCGGCATCGGATACTGCCCATAAAGCGCCTAAGGTACTGCGTACATTCGCCCTCAGGGCAATGCCGCTGATACCAAGGGGAGCCCTGTCATCACCTTCAGCAGTTTGACAAGCGCTTAGGGTAAGTAGTTCGATTGGAGCCCGGTCAAATTTGTCATCAGATAGCAGGGATTCCAGTTCCCGCATGGTAATCAGGGCATCGTGCGCCATGATAAAACTATTGTCTGCTGAGTCGCCAAAGACGCCGTGTGACGCCACATGGACAATATCGTAGCGATTTTGCAGCATATTCTGTAAAAACAGCGCTTTGCTAAAGGCCTCGTTATTCAGCGTTTTGGCATTGTATAAATCATCTAAGTGTGCGATTTCCCGCGCCACCCCTGGCAGGCTTAACCTTTGTTTTAGACGCTTCAACTGCCATTGTGTCATTTCATCGGTGCCGACGCTATAAAGTGGGCGCTTACCCCTTATCCGCAGTGGTTGCTCGGTAATCGGAAGTTTAGAAACGCCGATAGTGACATCGTTATCCGAGGACTGGGGTTGCGCCATTTGCCCGGCGTATTGGTTGCGAATGCGCAAATGCCCCTGTTGGTTTTTAGCTACCAACACAGGCTCAAAACCGCTGATAGTGCGGTTTTGCCTTGCGCGCAAACCCAAGCGTTGGTTGGGGTCAATTGCAGTTTGCTTGGAATCCGACCTCATACTGTCGTTAGTCTCGCCCGCTTGGGCCGGCACTGCCGCTATTTGATGCTCCCCTAAGGCTGGGCGCTTGCGCACAATCCGCAGCGCATTATTGTGCCTGCTATGGAATTCCTGTGCGTTTTTGCGCTTTAACTGCCTTTGCATTGATAATCGCCGGGTTTTGTCGGTTGCCTCATACTTATTAACGATCCTCAATACACCTGGTTGACCTGGGTTAGGTAAATTTGATCCCGATGCTGGTGGGTTTTCCCTTTTCTGTCGCTTTTGCCAGGACAGGCGACGTTGTCCCGTGCTTGTTTGTGCTTGCCTTGCTATGGGGGTTTTGCTTCTGATACGAAGCTCGCCGCTTTGCTTGGTTATGCTTTGCTGCCGTGCTTGGGTTTGCATCCGTTGTATTAGGTTGCTGCTGCCAGCTATCTCCAATGCAGCAAAAACATCCCGCCCTACAGCTGCAACGACAGGGCCGGGCTCACTCAATCCGGCTAGCAATGCATTTCTTGTTTTCCCGGGCGTGTTTTCCAATTGGAATAGGGAAAGTCCTGGCGAGGTTGCGATAGCGAAGTCTTGCAGAAGTGGGCGGCCATCGTGAACCAAGCTAGACAGGGGAACCAAGCGCAGCGCTGCATCGGGTAAATATAGGATAGTGTCGACTTGGTGCTGCCTTAACAATGGCAATATAGGCGTTACAATCAGGCTGTACAGCTTGTCCGACAAGGTTTGGTATTTGGGGGATAAAGTCCTCAGTTGCTGCGCGTATTGGGTGGCCAAACGGGATAGCGGCTCTTTGCCAATGGCCACTTGGCGCTGGTAAATTACACCGTTTAGTTTTAACAATAAAACCAAGCGAGAATCCAACATGATGGGATAAAGCGCTGCTGTGTCCGGTGCAATTCCCTGAAAGTCCAGGCTTTGCTGGCTTTCAAAACTGCAGCGGTTAGAAAAGTAATCTTCAAGTTCAGAGCGCTTAAGCAACTCCAGGGTAGTTTGCGCTTCCTGCAACAGGGCTTGTTGGCTCTCACCTTGTTCTGCAGCAGCCAATTGCAACAGACCATCAACGAGGTCTAAATAAAGTGGTTCCAGGGTTTCTAGAAACGACGACCTGCCTCCGGTATAGATTACCGGAATATCTTGGCGAATCGATTCTAAGTGGCTGACCGCCCGGCGCAGTGCTTCAACCTCTCCAGGCAAGTCATTCGTTGCTGCCAGTATCTGTGCATGTTGCCATTCCAACCGGTACAACCGGTCAAACATCTGCTGCTGCTGTGCCAACATAATTGCCGTTTGCACTGCATGTTTCGCGTTTACATAATCTCCAGAATAATCGTGAAGCTGTGCCAACATCCCCAATGCTTGGCTGGATTGGCGGTTATCCAAAGCCGAATGGTTTAGGTTTGTAAGTAATAACATACTTTCTGAAGCAAGTTTGTCAGATATGTTGTTTGGGAGGCTGCTTTTGTTCAAGACATCAATACTAAATTTGGACAACTCAAGCTGGGCATTGATGCTGTCCTGGCTATCTTGTGCCAAAGCAACCAATTCTATGATGCCGTCCAGGGTTGATGCTGTGTCTGGATTGTCTTGCCAGGCCAAAGACAACAGGGCGAGTTGCGATTGAAAGTAACGGCTAGTATCGCCAGATGTAGTGCTTTGTGCGCTGGCTATCTGATATAGCCTGGTGGCCTGCGCCGGGTTGTCTTTGAGCTCATAGAGCCTTGCCAAGTGATAGGCATGGTCCCCTGCCAACAACGGCCATTGGTTTCGCGTTGCGATGCGTAGGCTATTTTGCAGCAACAAAAATGCCCGGTCATATTGGCCTTGCTTTGCCAGCAAATTAGCCTGTAGGCCAGCAATCATATTGTGTGCTTTGTCACCCGGTTGCACCAATGCTTTAGCCTGGTTGAGTTTCATTTCTGCACGGGCCAAAAAGCCTTGGCTGCGCAGCTGTTCGGCTGCTGCTAACAGTTCGCCTAGGTTTTCCCCTTGCATAGCTTGCAGGGGCTGCATTATCAACAGGCTAGCTAGTAAGAGCAAGTACTTACTTATGTGGGATGCCCTATTAAAAAATGGCATAGCTCAACCTCAAGTGGATACCCCGATCTTGCAATACTTCATTGGCCTTGGGTCGGGCATCTTTAATTGCATGGCCGTAAATAAATTCAAGCTCAAGTTTATCCCAGGGGTGCCAGCGAAATCCGCCGCCTACTGACCACAGCGGGTCGGCATTGTCCAGTAGATTGCTTTTGTAGCTACCCTCACCAAAATCGGTGAAAACAAAAGCCTCCAGGCTACCCAATTTGCCATTGTAATCGAGTTCATCCCAAACACGGGTTTGCAATTCAATTGAGCTTATCAGTCCGTTATCCCTTACCAGCTCGTTCTCGCGATAGCCCCGTACAGAGTTGGCACCACCCAGTGCAATTTGCTCCAATGGCAGCAGGCCCCTGTTACTAATTTGCAGGTCGGTACGCCACAAAAGCTGGCTGTTTATATCAGCTAAACGACGTACATATTGCACTTGTAACAGGAGGCTGGAAAAATCACTATCCGGTAAACCCTGGTTGTTGCGGGTGGCGTTGAACAGGCCCAGACCCTGGCTGTAGCGGGCAAACACCGACCATGCTTCGCGTTCATTGCGAATGATACCGGTGACGCCAACCCGTATTGCAGAAACCCGGGAAAACCCATTTTGTTCACCTGAAGCAAACGAGAAGGGAATGTCCAGCAGCTCACCTTGGTTTTCGCGCATGGATAAGCTGATGCCAAGCTGCCATTGTTGCCTTAGGCTTTGGTGTAGCGGGTGCAGTAGATAAAGTTCAGCACTCTTAAAGTCACTTTGGATATCCAAGGATTGCAGCTGTTGCTCAATTACTTCAGCGTCGTTGAAAGCCAATTTGACACCTAACTTGGTGCTGCTGCTAAACAAGGGAGCGGCATAATCTATCTCGGCGCCAGTGGAGCCTTGTTTTCGCCTCACTTTGGCAAATAATGAATCACCGATCCCAGTTAAGTTCAAACTTTGTCCTGTTAATGAGCCCTGGGTTTGACCAGTACTGGGCGAGCCGTGGTTGTCTACTTGGAAACTCAGGAAGTTGCTGGGAGCCCGGCTAACTTGTAGCTTGAGCGCGCTTTCACCCAAGCGTTCCCCTGGCACAAACTGGCCATTTAATTGGGCGATTAATGGATCCGCAAGCAGCAGTTGGTAGCGTTCTTGGAATTGCGGCAGGTGGAACACTTCGCTGCTGACGGGTTGCAAGCGCTTTAACAAATAATTGTCTTGCAGACCATCAGCCCCTTCGATTTGGATTGTGCTGAGCTTTCCCTCTATTACTTGTATGAGCAAGCTGCCATTTTCGATTTTTTGATCCGGGATCACTGCGCCGGAATTGATATAACCGTTATTTGCGTAGTGCTGGCTGACCTTGAACCGGATCTGTTCAATATCAGCCATCGTTACCCAGGAATCTAACTTATCGGCTGCAAGAGCAATTAGCTCCATTTCAGCAAACACTGTGTTACCCGTATACCGAACTTGTTGCAGTTTAAATTTGGCACCGGCCGCACCTTGTTGTTCAGGCGCTTTTGAGGTTGCTATTGTCAGTATCTGGTTGTCCAGCGGCTGATATACGCCAGGTAGTAACGGGCGGGTTTTTGCCGGTTGTTGGAATACTTCTTGCGCTAGGCACGCCTGGCCTGCAACAAGCAAGGTTAAAGTAAAAAATACAGCTACGGTGCGCATTAATTCAATCCATCTTTGGATTGGCAATGGCGTTGCGCAAGCAAATTATTTGATGCAGATGTGCCAACATTGCTACTTTGCACCTGGCCTAGGCGCTGCTTTATCTGCTCCAAGCTTAATGCCCTGGACTCACCTGTACCAAGTTGCGCCGGTTCGCTGCCGCGTCCAAACTGCCCTAAAGAACTGCCAGAACTTGTATTGCAAGGATCTTCGCTTAAAAGATCCTGTTCCAACACGTCACTATTGAAGCTGGCCAGCTCGCCGCTTAAGTCAAATTCCAACGCGCCTATGTCAACTGTGCCACTAACCCCATCGGGTGCAGCAGCTTGGATCACACTCGTCCCCGAACCTGGCTGGAATTGTTGTCGGGTATCGCTGCTTGTGATCAACTGTTGGTTTTTCACAATCAAGAAGTCGCTACCAATATTGATATCGCCACCGCTAAAATCTTCACCTCCTGTGTTGCCTTGGATGAATCCAGTATCGAGCAAGATAAAATCTGATGCGATATCAATGTTGCCACCATCGCCGCTGCCGCTGACAGAGGTTGTTATGATGCTGTCGCTAACAAATATTTCTTTGGCGGTAAGCTGTATTGCACCGGCGTTGGCATTTTGCGCTGAGGTGGTAATTTGCGCCCCTTGCAGGGTAAATTGGTTGTTGACCGATAGTGTAATGTTGCTAGCGGGCGTGTTACCCCGGCTTTGGGATGTGATATTGGCGCCTTTTTCGACGGTGATGTTGTCAGCTGCGATGGTGATATTGCCTACGGCCTCTGCATCGCCACTTGTTTCGGATCTGGAATCTACAGCAATGACTCCGCCACTAAGGTTGACATCCCCGGATGCCAATATGCCTACTGTACCGGCTTGGCCGGAACCTAATTGGGATACGTTGCTGAAAATACCGGCGCGCCTGGGGCCTTGCAAAAAATCGTCTTGTAATATGTCCAAATCCTGGGTGGCGATGACGATATCACCCGCTTTGCCGGCGGTGTCGGTGGTGGTACTGATGATGCCGCCGTTTTTGATGTTGATGGTTTGGGCATCAACATTAATGACTCCTGCGTCACCTGTGCTGGCAAAGCTGCTGTTGCTGGTGATACCTGTATCCAACAGGCCGCCTAACTGCACGTCGATGTAGGCAGATAGCAATATTAAATCATCGTCTAGCTCAGGCAGTTCCTCAAATTCATCGGGCACTTCGTCAAATTCCTCAGCCAGCTGCCGCCGCAAAAAACCTAAATACTGCTCCAGCGAAAAACTGTTCTCAGCGTCGATAGTGAGATTGTTGGTAGTAATATTAACTTGACCGGCACTGCCACTCCCACCGAGTGTGCTCGAGGTAATTTGGCCCCCATTGAGCAACTCAATCGCCTCACTAGCCACAATATTGATTTCTCCAGCATCCCCTTTTGAATCAATCGAAGCGCTGGAAATGCGGGTCGGCAGGCCATTGCCATCCAGGTGCAAGCTTTGCGCACTAATATTGATAGTACCGGCGCGTCCGGCCAGGATACTATCCGAGATTATATTGGCGCCATCCTGCATGCCAATGACGGTATCGACATTGATCGTTATATTACCTGAATTGGATTCGCCCCAAGCTGCGGTACTGGTAATGGCTGAAAACTCACCTTTGCGGCCAAAACCATTCATGATCAATGCATTGGCATTGATATTGATATCACCGGCATCACCGCCGTTAAATGAATCGGATGCGATTGCGGCGCCACCGACCATCTCCAACGTGCCGGTCAGGTTGATGTCAATTTCACCGGCGTTGCCCGCTTTGAAACTTTCGCCTTCAGATTTGCTTTCAAGCTCACCACCGCGTAGGAATAAATTATCCGCTTGGATTTTGATATTGCCGGCGTTGCCCCGGCTTTCACCTTCGGTTGCAATAGATACGTCCCCCTGCAACAGGATGTCGCCAGCAATCGCTAATTCAATGTTGCCGGCGTTGCCGCTTGAAGGCACCATATCATCTTCACTCTGGGCACTGCTGCTAATGCCGGTATCTTCCCGGTCTTGTCCGGGTTCTGATGTCATGCTTAAACTGGCTGCTGTAATAAAAATGTTTCCGGCATTGCCATTATTTTCTGTATCAGAGGAAATGCTGGCGCCATCCATTAACTCTACTGCCCCCTGCACCTGGATGCTGATGTCACCGGCATTACCATTGGCGTTGGGGCCGAATGTGGCGCTGTTTATGTTGCTGCTGGTGCCTTGTCCGCCCTGCATCAATAAACTACCTGCAACGATATCCAGGTCTCCCGCATTGCCTGCGCTTACTGCCGTTGTGGTGATCAAGCTTGCACCCAGCATTTCAATGCGGCTGTCCACTTCTATATTGATATTTCCTGCATCGCCCGTGGCATTGGGACCCAAGGTATTGCTGCCAATGACACTGCCTGAACTATTGCGGGTGCCCTCTAGGGTGAGGCTGCCAGCATTTATTTGAATGTTGCCGGCGTCACCATCGCCTACGGTGACTGACACAATTTGGCCACCATCTTTGATATTTAAGGCGCCGCTAATATCTAGGTTAATATTCCCAGAGTTGCCTTGCGGCGCGTTGTTAATGTCAGTTTGCAGGCCACTTAGGCTTTGGATGCCAACGTTGGATTGGTTGCTGGGTTCGGGTTCCGTTTCAGTAATCGTTAAATTACTTGCATTGATGTTGATATCACCGGCATTGCCATTGCCCAAAGTGCTGGCATTAACCTGGGCATTGCCAATTAAGCTTAAATCTTCGGATACTTCGATATGGATATCCCCAGCATCGGCGTCACCGCCGGTGAAGGTGGCAATTTCGGCATGGTTAGCACTATTGCCGGTGTCTACGATAAGTTGCCCAGCCTTGATAAAAATACTGCCGCCTTCACCAGCATGTCGGGTTGCGTTGCTAATGCGGCTTTCATTGACTAAAGACAATTTGTTTTCAATCTCAATATTGAGCTGCCCGGCGGCACCCGATTGCGAGCGGGACTCAATTGAAATTTCGCTGCCCCCTGCTTCTGCATTGCCCCGCATCGATAAGTTTTGGGCGTTGATATCAATGTTGCCGCTACTACCGTCGCCTTTGGTTGCGACAGATAGCAGGCTATTGCCTAGCTCAATATCACCTGCGCCTATCGATAGGCCGCCAGTGTTTTGTGAACTGCCGCGGTTCAGCACAGACACAAAGCTGTCTTGAAATCCTATTTGGTTAGCCAGCATGCTGAGCTGGTTATAGCCTTCGCCTTCAACTTTTAGTTCTGCGTCGTTGAATGACAGCTCGCCATTGCCGAGCAACTGGGGGGCGTTGATGTCAAGCGTTGCCCCTTGGCCGCCTATGGCAAACAATGTGAGTCCACCGCCGGATTGCACAATACGGGCGTTGTTTACCCTTACATTAGCGGCACTAAAATGGCTGTAGCCGCCATTTTTTAAGTTTAGGTCGGTACCTTGGAATACGATATCGCCGCTTTGGTTGCCAAGGAATCCGAAGCTTTCAGGAGTGGCGACGGTTAAACTGCTGGTTGCTGTGTTGCTGGCACTAAACTGGCTGCCATCGGAGAAGCCAACACTATTGGCAGTACTAACGTAAAATGAACCAGGGACATCGACCTTAGCCCCTTCACCAAATATCACGCCGTTAGGGTTAATCAGATACAGGTCAGCGTTTCCAATTTCACTTTTTAGTAAGCCCTGGATCAGGCTAGCCTGCGTGCCCGTAACCCTGCCGATAACATTTTCTATACTATTGGCGCCTGTAAATACTGCGCTTTCGCCAGATGACAGACTGAACACTTCAAAGCTATGGAATAGATTATTGCCTACCAAATTACCCAGGTCTTGCCCTATTCGATAGTTGGGGCCATTTAGGTTTAATTGGGCGCCCATGCTGCCGTCTGTAACTATTTGACCATATCCTAATGTGGAAATTGAGCATCCTATGGCCAAGGCCAAGCTGCGCATTACAGATATTTTGTTAGCTACGAGTCCGTGTTTTGACAGCATTTTTTTCAAGAAATTGTCCCGGGGTTTTACATAAAACGGTTGGGTCAGTGAAATTCATCCTTCCAAAGTGTAGTAATTAGAATTTAGCTGAACAAGCGGCAGTCGCAG
This sequence comes from Alteromonadaceae bacterium, assembly GCA_965279005.1. GTDB lineage: Bacteria > Pseudomonadota > Gammaproteobacteria > Enterobacterales > Alteromonadaceae > Planctobacterium. The sequence goes on from CBDIHK010000016.1 coordinate 60,346, forward strand.
ATTTGCTCTATATACAGGTTAAAAAAGTTGGCTTTGTTTAGATTGTGCAGAAAGCAGGTACTGATTTGGCCGTGCTATTTTTCTTGCAAAATGAAGCTCGAAATCTGCCGATCATATAAATCCCTTTGCAGCCATTGCACAATAGTGTTTTTGTCTTTTTCGAACACCGCCAAGTCGTCAGGCCAAATAGGCTGCTGCCCGGCAAGTGTATTATCTAACCAGGTTTCCCAACTGTTGATTTTACCCTGTTGAAAGCGCGGGTCACTGGCTTGGCCTAGGGCGTATAGGGTGATTGGCTCAATACGGCCTTTGACCACTACCCGGGCTAATCGCCTCACTGGCAATGAAAGCGATTTAGCAGTATCTACCAGGTCTTCGGTAATTAGTATTTCACTGGAGAAATAACGGGTGAGGCTCTCCGTTCGCGAGGCTAGGTTTAGCGGGTCACCAAGGCAGCCAAATTTTTGCACACCGTTTTCAGGTCCCAAGTTACCCATCATGACTTCACCACTGGTCAAGCCGATACCCGCACCAATGATTTGGGAAATACGCTGCAATGTGCCTGCGTCGACACCAAGTTTTTTGTTGCTGCTAAGCTCAGCAAAAAAACGTTGCTGTTTCTGCGCCATGTCGACAGCGGCTCGCACAGCCCGTTTTTGTTGGGTTTCAAAATCAACATCACCGACCACCGGCCAATAAAAACAAACCAGATCGCCCACATAGGATTCTAACCATCCTTGGTACTGGGTTTGGGTCGAGATAGTGGTTTCTTCAAAATATTGGTTAAGCAGCTGGAATACGTAGGCAGGGTCTTCCAATTCACTGGTAACGTTTGAATATTTTGCAATATCACTCATCAGGATAACCGCTTCTATGCGCCGATGGATAAAGCTTTTATCGCCTTTGGCCTTTAATAACAGGTTGCGGATCTGTGCCGGGATGTATTGTGCCATCAACTTGCTTTTCGCCGTACCCATTGAGATATGGGTTGCCAACAGCAATGCGATGGCTAGCAAGGCGCTCAGAAAGGTGGCGGTTACCGGCCAAAGCTGGGCAGGTGCCGTGACGAAACACAAACCCCAGGTAAGCAAGAGGGCAAGTAATGGCAACAGAAAGATGTAGGTGGTTTTTAGGAAGGCGCCTGCCAATATGATTGCGCAGCCAAGTAACGTGATATAAATAGCTTGCACAAGCCAATGAGGTTGGGTTGGTGCATCGCCCATCAGCTCAGTTTCCAATGCATCCACCAAAAATTGCGGACCTGACAAAAACTGGTTGGGGGAGCCAAGTGCTGAAATCATGGGAGTGACTTTTATGTCTGTCGCCTCCCAAGGCTCGGTCATCTGCAAAATCACAATCCGGTCTTTAAAATAGTCGCCGAGGCTCGACAACGCATCTGCAGGGTTGCATGCTGCTAACTGGCTTACCGGGATAATATTAAAGCCGCTACCTACCATAAACTGCCCTTTGGGTGTGGCAAAACGAATGCGTTGGCAGGCATTGCCAGTGCAATTTTCAATTTGCCTGTCCCCTGCTGGCGCCAATTGCAGATGTTGGCGGTGCAACTCCGCCAGTTTCGGCACGACGGCATTGGGTAACATGTTCATCCAGCGGAAAGATGCATTAAATGAACCCTCGTGGCGACGGTACACGCTGGCGTCTGCAATCAATCTGTCTAGGTTTACCTGGTTGTTCTCCAACTGGAAAAAGTCCACCGGCAGTAGGGCATCACCAAAGAATGCTTGCAACAAGTTGGTACTGAGGAAGGCATCGCCTTGGTGGAAATCTGGCTTTGCAATGAAAAAGCGTTGGAATTGCTCTGCTGACAAATTGGCGAAGGGCACGGTTTGTGCTGCGTCTACCCAAATAAACTCATTGGGAATAGGATGTTCGTGATATTGGGTTATACATTGGGTCAACTGTGCCCGGGTATCATATTCATAGAAACGGGCATCAAGGAACACGGCTGTTGCACCTAGTTCCAATACCCGTTCAGCTGCCAATGCGTATAGCGGCAGCGCCTGGCGCCTTGATACAAAGCCTGGCACTCCCGGATCCAACGCTACCAAGGTAACGTGTTGCCACTGTTCCCTGGCAGTTTGTACCACCGCAGCATCATGGAAAAAAGCATCAAAGCGCGTGTCAAACCGCCAGTCCAAGGTTATTCCTGCTGTGCTGACGATTAGGCAAAATAATGCCAACAAGCTAGGGCGCTTGATAGGTAGCTCGTGTTGAATGTGTTTAAGCACCGGCGTGGACACTGGGTCGTTGTTATTAATCTTATATGGTTATAGTTGCACGCAGATGTAAAAAAGTCATCTGTGTGCAAGAACATCACAATTGTTGGCAATGCTTGGCAGATCCTTTGGCTCTGGGCTACTATTCTAGCAAGTGAAAGTAACCATCAAGTGAAACAGCATCTGCGATGCTTAATAGGGACGAGCAATGAAGCCGTTGGCGCACCAATCAAAAATCGAAGCATTAGAATTAGTTTCTAGGTTGGATTTTTTTGTCGGTATTTCAAAATTTGATTTGGCAAGTTTGGCTAAATCGGAACAGCTGCTGTTTTTTGCCCCTACCAACGAAAAAATTATGAGTTACGGGGAGCCAGATGATAAAAGTTTTTATCTGATACTTTCCGGCACCTTGGACGTCTACGACAAAAAGAACAACTTTATCCGAGAGCTCAAAGGTGGCTCTTTCCTCGGGGAAATCAGTTTCATTACCCACGAAGCCAGGACTGCCAATGTTATAGTGCACGAAGACGCCATACTCATGCGCATCACCCAAGAAGAGATGAACCGCTTCCCGCTCGGCATGCGCGATAAAATCAAAGATCAAATTATCAAAGGCCTGGCGGATCGGATATTGTCCCTGAACAAAACCTGCACCATGCTGTATGACAATATTAAAAACAACAGCTAAGCACAGCCCCTTCAATCAGCCGTAAATTGATCTAAATTCCTTTTATCGGCTTTTTAACATGATATCCTGCACAAAAATTTTAGCTTTACCAGCAACAACATGGACTTTATCTGGATATTATTTGCCTTTGCCTGTGGTTACGTTTGCCGCCTAATTCAGTTGCCACCCCTAATTGGATTCTTAGCAGCAGGTTTCTTGTTAAATGCCCTAGGTTTTGAAGCCGATAGTAGTTTACAGCTGCTGGCCGACCTGGGTATTACCCTGATGTTGTTCACTGTTGGACTGAAGCTGAATGTTTACCAACTACTGAAAAAAGAAGTATGGGCGGGCACTAGTCTCTCCATGCTGGTTTGGATCCTGTTGTTTACTAGCTTCAGCATGCTCTATATGTTGCTGGGCTTGAGTTATTTTGCCCTTTTGGATTGGCAAACGGCGGCGTTACTGGCTTTTGCGCTTAGCTTTAGTAGTACCGTTTGCATCGTCAAAATCCTGGAAGATGGTGGTGAAATGAAAACCCGCCACGGCAAGCTCGCCATTGGGGTTTTGATCATGCAGGACATCGCCGCTGTTGCCTTTTTGGTATTGGCAACCGGTGAAGTACCTACAGTCTATGCTTTTGCGCTATTGGCGTTGCCGTTACTAAAACCCCTAATCGGCAAGTTACTCTCGTCGGCAGGCCATGGCGAGCTATTGCCGCTGACCGGTTTTTTCCTAGCCCTTGGCGGCTATGAACTGTTCTACCTAGTTGGGGTGAAAGGCGACCTAGGCGCCTTGATACTAGGCATTTTGCTCAGTAACCATGCCAAAGCGTCTGAATTGGCAAAGTCACTACTGAGCTTTAAAGATCTGTTTTTGATCGGCTTTTTCCTATCTATTGGTTTTACCGCCCTACCCAATGTCGAAATGATGGCCATGGCGGCCTTTATCAGCGTGCTGTTGCCCTTTAAGTTCTTGTATTTCTTCTGGGTATTCAACCGGTTGCAACTGCGCGGCCGCACTTCCTTCTTGTCTGGTCTATTGCTCACCAACTACAGTGAGTTTGGCCTTATCGTGGTGGCGCTATCGGTCAGCAACCAATGGCTGCACCCAGACTGGCTGGTTATCCTGGCAATTGCCGTATCCTTTTCCTTTATCCTAACCAGTGTTGCTTACCGTTTTGCCCATTCGATTTATGCCGACCACAAAAAGCGCATTAACTTTTTGGAAAAGCCGGAGCGCTTGCCCGAGGATGTTTACCAGCAGCCTGCCCATGCTGAAATTTTGGTGGTGGGTATGGGGCGCGTTGGTTGCGGCAGCTATGACTCTTTGAAACAGCTTGACCAATCAGAAGTATGGGGCATTGACGCCGATTTAGAACGAGCCAATATGCACCGTCAACAAGGCCGCTTAGTGGTATGCGCCGATGGTGAAGATATCGATTTCTGGGAAACCATAGAGCTAGATAAGATTCGGCTAGTAATGCTGGCGTTGCCTTCCACCGAAGATGTATCCAACATTTGCCACCAGCTAAAGACAGCTGGTTACCAGGGTAAAATTGCCGCAATCGCTAGGTTTGAAGATGACCGCCGCCGCTTGGAACGGTTGGGTATTGATAAGGTGCTTAACTTTTACACCGAAGCGGGCTTAGGTTTTGCCGAAGAGAGTATCCAGTTACTTAAGTAAATTGCATGCTTTTTTAAGCAAGCGCTAGCCAATCCGGCTAGCGCTTGCTGGATTGGGTTAGCCTGAAACCGGGAAGCCTCGGTCGCGCATAAGCGCTTCTACTTTGGCGTCACGGCCGCGGAACTTGCGGTAGGCCTCCGCAGGATCCATGGCATTGCGCACTGCAAACAGGTATTTCACCAAGAGTTTGCTCAAGTCTTTGTCATAGAAACCGCCAGGAGACTGGGCAAAGGCTTCGGCTGCGTCCGAGGTCAAAACTTCAGCCCACATGTAGCCGTAATACCCGGACGAGTAACCTTCACCTGAGAAAATGTGCCCAAAATGGGTACTGCGGTGGCGCATCACGATCTCTTCCGGCATGCCCCACTCTTTGAGTTTCTCACTCTCAAAGATTTGCGGTTCGATCTCGGCAGGATCGGTAGTGTGGTAAAGCAGATCCATTATGGCAGACGCCATGTATTCCGTGGTTTTGAAACCTTCGTTAAAGGTGGCTGCTTTTTTAATTTTTGCTACCAAGTCTGCTGGGATAGGTTCACCGGTTTTATAGTGCACCAGGTAGTTATCAATGACTTCATCGGTCAGCAACCAACGTTCCAATAATTGGGATTGGAATTCGGTATAGTCGCGCACACCGGAGTGGGAAGTGGGGTAGGCGACGGTAGCCGCCAAGAAGTGCAAGGCATGGCCAAACTCGTGGAAATAGGTTTCGGCATCGTCCCAAGAGATCAGGGTCGGCTGGCCTTGTGCGCCTTTGACAAAGTTAGAGTTGTTGGAAGACAACACAGTTTTTTTACCGTCAAAAGTGGTGTAACTGCGGTAGGTGGTTGCCCAGGCGCCTGAGCGCTTGCCTTTGCGGGCAAAGGGATCCAAATACCACAAACCAATGTGCTCGCCAGTGTCTTTATCTGTCACGTCCCAGACTTTTACATCTTCGTGGAATACTGGCACTGAACCTTCTGGAACCGGAGCAAATTTAAAGTTAAACAAGCGGCCTGCTACATAGAACATGGCTTCGCGCAATTTATCCAGCTGTAAGTACTGTTTGACTTCGTCAGAGTCCAGGTCATACTTGGCTTTGCGTACTTTTTCGGCGTAGAAGCGGTAGTCCCAAGGCTCAATCTTGATATTGGCGCCTTCGGCATCAGCAATAGCCTGCATATCAGCTACTTCTTCTTCCACCCTGGCAATAGCAGCAGGCCAAACTTTTTGCATCAAATCCATCGCATTTTCAGGGTTTTTGGCCATGCGGTCTTCAAGCCGCCATTGGGAGTAGTTGTCGTAACCGAGCAGCTTAATGCGCTCATGGCGCAAGGAAAGGATTTGTTTGATTAACTCGTTATTATCGAATTCGTCACCGTTATTGCCGCGGTTGTAGTAAGTGCGCCACACCTTTTCCCGCAGCTCGCGCTCAGTGGAATAGGTTAGGAAAGGATCCATTGAAGAACGTGTGTTGGTAATTGCATACTTACCTTCTTCACCCCGCTGCTTAGCCGCTTCACCGGAGGCAGTAACAAAAGACTGGGGCAAACCAGAGAGTTGGTCTTTGGTGAGGTAGAGCACATAATTTTCTTCATCGGCCAGGACGTTGTTGGCAAACTTGGTGTGTAAACCAGCTAGCTCTTGGTTGATATCAGCGTAGCGTTTTTTCGATTCTGCATCTAAGGTTGCGCCATTGCGGGCGAAGCCATCGTATACCAATTGGGTAACGCGCTGCTGTTCAGCATTGAGCTGCTTCATTTCATCACTTTCATAAACAGCCTTGACGCGGGCGAACAGCTTTTCATTTTGTGTGATTTTGGAACCAAAGGCTGATAGTTGTGGCACCATCTCGCGTTGGATTTCCCTGAATTCAGGACTGTTTTTGTTGGAACTCCAAATACCCCAGTAACGGAAGGTGCGATCCAGTTCTGCGCCAGCCCGTTCTAGCGCCACGATGGTATTTTCGAAAGTTGGGGGAGCGGGGTTGTTGGCAATGGCTTCCACTTCAGCCAGGTTAATTGCCATGCCTTTTTCTAAAGCGGGTTTAAGGTCGGCTAAGTCCATTTTGTCAAACGCCGGTACACCGCCATAAGGGCCAGTAAACTCAGCCATAAGGGTATTGCCATATTGGGTAGCGGGCGCTGATACGGCGGGTTTTGTTTGTTCAGTTTGGCTGCTAGTTTGCACCGTGTTGCTGCTACAGGCACCAAGTGCTGCGGCAACCGCCACGCTGCAAAGCGAAACGAGGAATTTATTCATTCGAAGGGTTCCTTGATCTTGTTGTATTGCCTGTGGTTACACAGGTTTTGTAATTATCGTTTTCGACAACACTATTCTTTGACTTAGGGGCAAAGAGCAGTGTTGCGTATGCGCGCAGCAGCTTAAAGGGGGCTTTTGCGCGCAAAATCATTTGAGGTTATGCATTTTTCCAGGCTTGGGCAAGCCAGCTTGCGGCAAACGGGCGAATTACTTAGACCAAGCCAGTGTAAACTTGGATTCAACCCATTGCCTCGTTGATCCTAATTCACAGGGTGCGCCACTTCGCCTTGGTAAAACGGCTCACATTTTTGCACGGTATCTTTTACCGCATTCAACAAGCCTGTTAGTGGGCTTAGGGCAGTATCGAGCAGCGATTCTGCTATGGCGCTGGTGGGTTGGGACATATCGCCATTGAGGGTTTGGGTTAGGGTAGCGCAGCCGGCTTCATCCAATAAGGCAAAAGTAAAGTCATTGAAGGTGCCGGCATTGGGATCCAAGCCGCCATCAAAGGCAAGGCGATACTGGTCAGTTGCCAGCGCAGTATCGCTTAGCACTAGCTTTCCTTGCTCCATGGCTCCTTTTAGCTTCATCTGTGGGATAAGGGTTTCACCCTCCAAACCACCGGCTCCGGAGCCCAAGTCGAATAAGTTACTGGCGATTAGGCCGACCGGCCCTGTGATCAAGAAACCGCCAATGTCTTTTAAGTCGGTTTCTTTACTGTCTTTGAAGGAGGTGACGATTTCATTGATATCAATGCCGACAAGTTTGCCTTGGTTTAATCCCAGTTCGATATCGCCGGTCAGGGTTTGCAATAGTGCTTTCGGCTCGGTCAGCGCGCCTGTGGTATTGATGTTGCCGGACATTTCCAATGCACCTGAAGGCAGGATAGGCAGGTCACCGAGCAAGGGTTGGAACTCGTCAAAACTGACTTTGCTAGGGGCTAGCTTTAAGTCGATTTGGGCATCGGACTTTAGGTTGGCCAAGGAGCCCGACAAGCCAATGAAGCTGGTGCCAGTGTCCAATTCCAATTGGTTGATATCAACGAGATCCTTGCTCAGGGCAAATTCCCCCTGTAGCTTGCCCAGAGGCACCTGCATGGCTTCTATCTGGCCAACACTGACCCGGGCTTGTACCGGTGGTTCGTGCTCCAAGGCCACTAAATTAAAGTTATCCACCACTAGCATGTCATCAACTGCGATATCGATGCCTTGCACGGCAAATTGTTGTTTTTCTGAAACATCTTTAATGTTGATATTATTGAGGCGGATGGCTTCGATCAAAATAATTTCTAGGGGAATTTCTAATGGCTTCTGGTCAGCTGCAGGCTCTGTTTCAGGTTTTTGTGCCTGGCTTTCCAGATACGCCTTTAGTTTTTCCATATCTACTTCTAAGTCAGTATTTTGCATCACTACTTCATGCACAACCAGGCGCTTGCCTAGGGCTTGGCTTACGTCCACCTGTAGCGCGACTTCTTCAATGGTACCGTTGGCAATATGGCCGTTTATAGTAATGTCCTGCACTGCAAGTTTGCCCGGTGATAGCAGGCTGTGCTCCAGGTTGCCAAAACTAATGCTGTGTCCTTGCACATTTTCAGTATGGGTTTCCACCCTGTCTTTGAGCATATTGGCGTCCCAAAACAGGATGATGACAAGTAGCATCGCAACGGGGATGGCAATTACGCTGATAATGACTTTGTGGACGGTGGCTAACGCCATAGCTTGCTCCTTCAAAACTGGCTTAATCGGTTCGAAAAAATTGGACAGGATAAATCGCTATTAGTTTAACGGAAAACGTTAAATAAGGTATGACAAAAGTACGGTCGCAGCGCGAGATGTGCCCCCAGGGGGTACCAAGGGACACATTTTTAGGCGTTGTTAGCTTTCAAACTCGCGGATCATGGTATTGAGGGTGTCTTTGGCGTCGCCAAAGACCATTCGGGTGTTCTCCTTGAAGAACAGTGGGTTGTCAACCCCAGCAAAACCTGCCGATGCCGAACGCTTTAATACAAACACATTGCGGGCACGGTGTGCTTCAATGATGGGCATGCCGTAAATCGGGCTGCCTTTCATCTCTTTTGCCGCCGGGTTCACTACGTCGTTGGCGCCAATGATAATGGCCACATCAAAGGTATCGATACGCGGGTTGATGGCATCCATTTCATATAGGTGCTCGTAAGGCACGTCGGCTTCGGCTAGCAAAACATTCATATGGCCGGGCATACGGCCTGCGACTGGGTGGATGGCGTAGACCACTTCAGTACCGTTTTCCTCCAACAAGCTTTGCAGCTCTTTCACTGCGTGCTGGGCCTGCGCAACCGCCATGCCATAGCCTGGGATCACCACTACGCTTTGAGCCGCTTCGAGCACAAAGAAGGCATCTTCAGCAGGCAATGACTTGATTTCCCCTTCGATTTTTTCACCGCTTTCAATGGGGGTGGCAAAACCAGACAGTAGGATATTCATTAAGGAGCGGTTCATGGCTTTACACATGATTTGGGTCAGGATGATACCGCTGGCGCCTACTAACAAACCAGCTACTATCAAGATGTTATTTTGGATAGCCAAACCTGCGGCAGTGGCAGCCAAGCCGGAGTAGCTGTTTAACAGTGAAATCACTACTGGCATATCCGCACCACCAATGGGGATGGTAGCCAGGATACCGAACACCAATGCCAAGGCGATAGCAATGTAGAACCACTGTAGGTCAAAAGGCTGCAGTGCCATCACGGGTATTAGGGCAATTGCAGCCAGGATAACTAAACCATAGAGCCAGCGCATTCCGGGGAAGATAATGGCTTTACTGGCCATGCGCCCGCTTAACTTACCCCACGCCACAAGGCTTCCTGAGAAGGTAATACCACCTATCAAGACAGAGAAGTAAGCGATTACTAGCAGATATACAGGCAGCGCTTCCGCACCCACCACGGTTAAAGATGACATACCCAATAACAAACTGGCCAAGCCGCCAAAACCGTTAAACAGCGATACCAGCTCTGGCATTGCGGTCATCTCGACCCGTTTGGCAAACCAGGCACCTGTGGCACCACCTAACAATATACCGCCTGCAATCCACTCAAAAGATAGAATGTCTTCGCGCAACAAGGTCACTACAATGGCCAGCAACATGCCCACCGCGGATACAAGGTTGCCTTTCTTGGCCGTCGAGGGGTGGCTAAGAAGCTTTAGACCCACCACAAACAAAATTGCGGCGATGACATAACTTAAGTTAACAAGGAGTAACCTATCCATAGCTCAACCTCCTACTTCTCTTGTTTCTGTTTAGATTTGAACATGGACAGCATGCGGTCGGTCACCATGTAACCGCCCACCACATTGATGCTGGCAAATACCACTGAGGCGAAGCCCAGCCAGGTGGTCAGTTCAGAATTATCGCTGCCTGCGGCAACCAGTGCGCCGATTAAGGTGACGCCGGAAATGGCATTGGCACCAGACATTAACGGTGTATGTAGGGTCGCGGGTACTTTTTGAATCAGTTCGAAGCCCAAAAAAGCCGCTAAGACTAAGATAAAGGCAAGGTATACAATTTCCATGGTTAATCTCCTTAGCTATTTTGGTAGTGGTTGAGTAATGATTCATTGCGGATGCTGCCATCGTGGCTAATGACGCAGCCATCTAGAATGTCGTCTGCTAAATCCAACAGGAACTTAGCCTGTTCTTTATCCCAATATTCATCCAACAAATTGAACAGGTTGTTGGCATAAAGGTTGGTGGCATCGGTAGGTACCTGGTTGGGCCAATTGCCGGTGCCAATGATGTGTACGCCATTGTGGCTAACGATTTGGCCAGGTGCAGAGCCTTCCACATTGCCACCACTCTCTGCGGCCATGTCTACAATTACGCTACCCGGTTTCATGGCTGCTATGGTCTCGGCACTGATTAACCTAGGTGGTTTGCGACCAAACAATTGTGCCGTGGTGATCACTATGTCCGATTCGATAATGGCCTGGTGTTGGCCTTGTTTCTGTTTTTCCATTTGTTCTGGGGTTAGGGCATTGGCATAGCCTTGTGTGGTCTGCCCGGTTTCACCCAAATCTATTTCCAGGAATTTTGCGCCCAAGGATTGCACCTGCTCTGCTACTACCGGGCGGGTATCAAAGGCGGTGACACTAGCACCAAGGCGTTTGGCAGTAGCGATTGCTTGCAAACCTGCTACGCCTGCTCCAATAACAAATACTTTGGCAGGCTTCACTGTGCCGGCTGGGGTCATCATCATCGGCAAGATTGAATCAAGTTTTTGGGTGGCATTGAGCACCATCACATAGCCCGCCAAGTTGGTTTGCGAGCTAAGGGCGTCCATTTTTTGTGAACGGGTAGTGCGTGGGATCATTTCCACGCTAATGGCGGTGACTTGCTTTGCGGTAAGTGTCTGCACCAAGGGTTTCTGGAAGTAGGGATCCAAGTGCCCAACTACCGTTGTTGCTGGGGTTAAGTGTTCTAAATCCGATTCAATTGGCCGTGTAACATATAACACCATATCGGCATCGCGCAGGGCACTGGCGCGTTCACTGACAATTTTAGCACCGGCTTGTTGATAGTCTTGGTCGCTAAAACCCGCAAGGCTACCGGCGTCTTGTTCTACCCAGACTTCGGCATTGCCCATGATGAGTTTTTTGACTGTGGCTGGGGTTGCCCCGCACCGGCGCTCGGTCTTGTGGTCAGGGTTGGCACGACGCGCTGCATCGGCTTCGCTTACAACAAATATTTTCATAGGCGTCCACACTCTTGGTAACTGGTCAGAGCAGTCTAGGTCAGCTTCAACTATAAATGAAATTAGTAAAGTCGATTGTGACAATAGATTTTGGTGATATTGTCAACAAGCTGAATAAAACCGCGATGACCATTTTTTGTACATTTCATTAACAATATATGGAAGAAATAGAAAATGCCCCCTAATGCAGTGGGGACATTAGAGCGTGATGAAATTTTTTGTACAATTTTGCAGCAGTCTGCGTGTGAATTATTACCGCCGCGGCTACAATCTCATCAAAACGGATTGGCTGGGTGAAATGTTGGCTGCCTAAAACTTGGTTGGGTAGGATCTATTGGGGCAGAACCTACCCAAAACGCCCGCCCAACTTAATTGAAAACAAATGAGATAGACTGCAAATCTACCCACTGCGCCTCGCCTTCAATCCAATCTGCGTTTGCATCGGTAAAACTAAAATTAGCTTGGTTAGCTGGGATCATAAACATATCTTCGCCCGGCGCTGCATCTATGTGCCTGTCACTGCTCCAGTTCCAGGGACCGTCTTGCTCGCCTTCAATAACCTCAGGTTCTGGTTGTGGGTAGCTTAGGAACGCGACCACGTTTACCGGGGTGTCAGGGCTTATCAACGAAAACAACGCATTATTACTTGCATCAATGGCAAAGTTTAGCTGGTTACCGGTTTGTGCTACTGCAACAGCAAAACTGTCATTGCTAGTGGTTCTAGTGAGCAACCTGTCGGTACTGTTTTCGTATGCCGAATACCACAGGCTGGCGCCGAGGTCAGCAAGGTTTACTTGCTGGTTGGCGTCGAAACTGCCCGCGCCTTTGAAATGTCGCAACTGGATATAAATATCACCTGCATCAGTTTCTTGGGTTTGGTTGACATCGAATGTGATCCCGTAATCATACTCCACCCTGCCGCTATCTTGGGCATCGCGGTTTACGGTTACCGAGTCTGGTAGATAGGCTAGATCCAATGTGATATTGCTGATGGAGGCCGTTGCAGAACCGCAGGCTGGTGTTGGGTTTATTGATTGGGCTGGTGCGAATTGCAAGGTGACACCGTCTTCGGTTGCTAGCAATGTTTGCCCATCAAGTGCAAAGTTGGTTTCTGTTTGTTCACCCGTTACCAGGTCTTCAGAGACGATTGAGCTATTGGTGCTGGATGTGACTTTAAACATTCCAGCTTCCCAGCAACTATTGTCTGGATCCCTTGCCAGTGTTATCACAGATGTTTCTGATACAAGGATCTGGGCATCGCCGGAAAGCTCCCATATACCGTAGTACTGGCTGTCCAATGGCTCGTTTGTTGGGGTGGGTGGAGGTCCAGGGGGGGATGGTGGTGTTAGGCCTCCAGATTGCTCATCAGAGCCTCCACCGCCGCATCCGGTTGCCATCAAAGCCGTTATCACTACAGCTAAAAGATTCTTTTTTTTCAATTCCTTTTCCCTCTAATACTTTGTCAATGACGGTTATTTTCGCCGCTTCGGCGGCATATTACTCTCTACCTGGCTAGGCATACAATGTTATTTTAACATTCTGAAACTTTTTCAATGTAGCTAAAAACAAACCAATAGACGCCAGCGGACGTAAACCTGCGGTTAAGTATGAAAGCCTGCCGCCAATCACTTTTGAGTTGGTATATGGCCGTACCTAGTTAATAGGAAATCGTCATCGCTATGAAGTACCCTCTGGTTATCGTTTTGATAGGCCTCGTTTTCAGCAGTTTGGCAACTGCTCAACAACGAGGGCAACGTCCTGCCAATGTGGAGGCCGCTCCTTTGGATTTTGCCCCTCTCCAGGTGGAAATCGACACTGTTGGCACCGCACAAGCGATCCGTTCGGTGAGTTTGTACCCTGCTGTCGCTGATCGGGTTACCCAGGTTTTATTTACGCCGGGAGAGTTCGTTAAAACCGGCCAACTATTGTTAGAGTTGGACGCCAGGCGCCAGCACACTGCAGTCAAAAAAGCGGAAATCGAACTGGCAGACGCCGAGCGTACCTTAAAACGCCTGCAAGCAAGCCGCAAAGACGGCGCTGTTACCCAATCGGACTTAGATGATGCCATTACGCTTCGGGATTTGGCGCAAGTAACCCTGCGAGATGCCAAAGCCGACCTAGAAGATAGGCGCGTCTTGGCACCCTTTGATGGTTACGTAGGCCTGACCGATGTGGAACCGGGCGACAGGATCAATACCTCTACCTTGATTACCACCATAGATGACCGACGCCAGCTTTTTATTAATTTTGATGCACCTGAAATGGCGCTCAATTTATTGCATCAGGATACCGAAGTATTGATCCAGCCTTGGAATAACCGCGATGTCAGCTTGCATGCCAAGCTTGCAGAGTTGGATTCGCGCATTGATGCTTCGGATCGTACCTTGCGCGTACGGGCAATCCTGGATAACGAAACAGACCAGTTCCGTCCCGGCTTGAGCTTTAAAGTCACCCTGAAAAGCGATGGCGAAGCCTATCCCGATGTACCGGAAGCAGCGTTGGCGTGGGGGGCAACCGGTTCCTATGTTTGGTTAGTACGCGACGGCAAAGCCCACCGGGTTGATGTCGCCATAAAACAGAGGTTACGCGGCAGTATCTTGGTTGAAGGCGAGTTGCGTCCGGACGACATCTTGATTACCGAAGGTATCCAGCGCCTGCGCCAAGGCCAGGAAGTGATATACGGCCAGCTTGCGCAACTTGGGGCGAGCCAATGAACCTCTTTGGTAAACACAATGATCTAGCCTCTTTGTCGGTTCGACGCCCTGTACTTGTTGTTGTACTCAATATCCTGATCATCATTGCTGGTTTCGCAGCAATTATGGGCCTTGAGGTCCGTGAGCTACCCGATGTAGACCGTCCTATTGTGTCAGTACGTGCTAACTTCCCTGGTGCGGCACCAGAAACCGTGGATACTGAAGTCACCAGCCGCCTAGAGCGCGCAGTCGCCAGGGTCAATGGGGTAAAGTCAATAAGGGCGCAAAGCGAAGAAGGTTTTTCCAGGGTTGTGGCGGAGTTCAATCCGGGAGTTGACCTTGAAGATGCGGCCAATGAAATCCGCGAAGCCATCAGCCGGGTACAGCGGGAACTACCCGAGGAAGTAGAGCGGCTGGCGATAGTCAAGGCCGATAATGATGCACAATCGGTAGTAAGCCTGGCAGTATCAAGCGATAGCTTTGATATGGAAACCGTGACCCAGATGGTGGAACGGGATATCGCGCCCCTGTTCTTATCTATTGAAGGCGTTGCCGACGTGCGTTTGAATGGGGATCGGGAACGGGTGCTGAGGGTAACTGTAGACCCAATCCGTTTAGCCAGCTTTGGCTTGTCTTTTACTGATGTTTCTGATGCCCTGCGCCTGGCACCCTTTGACGTGCCTGCAGGCAGCCTGCGATCTACTGACCACCAGGTGATTGTGCGTGCCGACGCAACTTCAGTGACCGCTGACCAGGTGGAGAACATTCTAATTAGCGGTAATACAAGGGTTGGCGATGTGGCCAGTGCCTATTTTGGTCCAGCCGATGCCCAGAGCTTTGTCCGGCTCAACGGTGAGCCCGTTATCGGCTTGGGCATAGTCCGGCGAGCGAGTGCCAACACTATTGAGATTTCCGACCAAGTATTGCAAATGGTAGATGAGCTTAGGTTGCGCTTCCCTGAACTTAATATTTACCTTACTTCTGACGATGCCCGCTTTATCCGCAATTCGGTTGAAGAAGTGATCACCACCCTTGGTTTTACTATTATGCTGGTGGTAGCGACCCTTTGGCTGTTTTTGGGATCCTGGCGCGCCACCATAGTACCGGCGCTATCCATCCCCATATCCCTGGTGGGTGCCTTAGCACTGATGTGGCTGATGGGATTCTCAATCAATATTCTCACTTTACTAGCCCTGGTCTTGGCCACCGGATTAATAGTGGATGACGCCATTGTGGTATCAGAAAATATCCAGCGGCGCAAAGCGGGAGGCTTGGGTTCGAAAGCGGCGGCAGTGGTGGGCAGCCGTGAAGTATTTTTTGCCGTCATCGCTACCACTGCGGTGCTGGTTGCGGTATTTGTCCCCATCGCGTTTTTGCCGTCTACGGCAGGGCGGCTATTTAGGGAATTTGGTGGCATACTTGCGGGTGCCGTCTTGATTTCATCTTTTGTGGCCTTGTCCTTGGTACCGGCGCTCAAGGCAAAAATTCCGGTCAAATCCAATCAATCTAACCAGCCAAGGAAATTTGACCAGGTACTGGTCAACGCTTACAGCAAATGCTTGCACTGGTGTTTGCGTTGGGGCTGGCTAGTGTTGTTGCTGTCCTTGTTGAGCGCAGGCGCCGCTACTTTTCTATATAAAAGTTTGGACAAAGAGCTATTGCCACCGGAAGACCGGGGCACAATCCGTATATTCGCCCGAGGCCCAGACGGAGTGGGCATTTCCTTTATGGATAGGCAGGCGGAAAAAATGGAGGATATCCTCCTACCCTATGCGGAAAATGGTGAAGTCGCTTCTGTGCGCACGGTTGTGGGGCAGTGGGATCCCAATATTGTGTTTATGACGGTGAACCTGGAGGATTGGCAGCAACGGGAAACCAGCCAGCAAGAAATTATCCAGCAGATCCGCCCTGAGCTATCTGCCATCCCAGGTGCCCCTGGCAGACCATTTGGTTCCAACAGTTTGAACCTGCGTGGACAAGGTGGTGGCCTGGAGCTGGCCATTACCGGCGAAAACTATGAGGCTATTTTTGCCGTGGCACAGGACTTTAGTGAAGCCATTGAAACCCAGTATCCGGAATTTGGCCGCGCCCGTATCAGCTACCAGCCTACCCAACCACAAATGCGGGTGAATATTGACCGGCGCAGGGCAGAAGAGCTGGGGGTGCCTTTTGCTGATATATCCCGCACCTTGCGTGCCGCTATCGGCGGTGACGATATTGCAGATCTCAATGTAGGCGACCAGGCTATCCCCATTATTTTGCAGTCCACCTATAAAAACACTGCGGCCCCGGCCAGCTTGACCAACCTTTACGTAGCGGCGCGAGATGGCAACCTGGTGCCGCTATCGGCCATTGCTTACTTGTCCGAAGAAGGGGTTGCGGCGGAGCTGGAGCGCCACGCCCAACGGCGGGCAATAGAAGTGGATTTGGAATTGCCCGATGACCTACCTATGTCCGAGGCGGTGACTAAACTGAGGCAATTGGCGAGCGATACCTTACCCAATGGCTATGGCATGGTGTTCTTGGGCGAAGCCCGCACTTACCAGGAGACAGAAAATCAGGTCAATATCACCTATCTAGTGGCATTTTTGATTGTATTGCTGGTACTGGCGGCTCAATTTGAAAGCTTTAATAGCGCCTTGGTGGTAATGATCACTGTGCCGTTTGGCATTGCCGCTGCGATATTTGCGGTATTCCTGACCGGCAACTCTATCAATATTTTCACCCAGATCGGTTTGGTTATGTTAATAGGTCTACTGGCTAAAAACGCGATTTTGTTGGTGGAGTTTGCAGACCAACTCAGGGATCGCGGCGTTGAAGTTAAGCAAGCCATTATCGAGGCTGGCCAAGTGCGCTTGCGGCCTATTCTCATGACCCTAACCTCCACCGTGCTAGGTGGGTTACCCTTGATCCTATCGTCTGGCGCGGGCGCTGAAGCCCGGAACGCCATTGGCTGGGTTGTGTTTGGTGGCTTGGGTATTGCTGTGGTATTCACCCTATTTCTGACTCCGGTGCTTTATTATTGGTTGGCAAGGTTTAGTAAACCACGGGCTGACCAAAGCCAACAATTGCAGGCTGAGCTGGAAAAGGCTGCCCAATAGGGTAGCCCAACTAGAGCGACTTTCTCATTTGTAACAAAAAATTGCCGTAGTAAAATGCTCTATGCTGAAGAAGCTGCCTTGCTGTGTTGTTAAATCTTCTCGAATATCATCAATTAAAAAGTAGTATGTTGTCAGATATATTCGAATGATAGTTTGATGAGCGCAGAATTTAATTGATGTTGATCAAATCTTAAAACCCGTGCTTTTGTTATCTTTTTCCACAAGTTAAGGGGAAAATATGCGAGCAGTGATGATTACAAGCCATAGCATTGCTGGGCAAATGGGCAAGCTTTGTTGACACAGATTGTCATAGTTTGCACTTTACTAACCGGTGGGGTCTCCTATGCTCTAGTCAGGAGTTGTTGATCTACCCATGTGGTTTCACCCTCAAAGATTTATTGGGAAGCTTTAAGAGAGATAAGTTTATGCGCCGTTTTAAGAATTTACTTTATGTTGTTTATGGTGGTTTGGACAATGCTGATGGTTTGAAACAAGCCTTGAGTTTAGCGCGTAACAACCAAGCTAAGCTGTCTTTGTTGATCGTCAGCCCTGATTTACCTAGTACCTTTCCTGAGTATGTCGAAAAATACCAGGATGCATTGACCGAGCATATGTTAAGCCGCATTGACAGTGTCAAAGCGGAGTTGGGAATGGCAGATTACGACCTGGATATATCTAGTAAACTAATTACTGATAACAAGGCCGCCATCAAGATTGTGCGCCACGTTATCTTGAACAGCCATGATATGGTGATCAAAGAAAGCGAAGCGGGTAGCGGTTTTGATGCTATCGACATGCAGTTATTGCGCAAGTGCCCTTGTGCGGTTTGGTTATGCCGTCCTATTGGCGGCCACCGCCACCAAATAAAAGTGGCTGCGGCAATCGATCCGCAACCTGGGGATCCTGTGTTGCAGGAACTTGCGGAATCCCTGCTTTCCATTGGCCGGGGCCAAGCTGACGATTGCAGTGGCGAACTGCATATCGTTTCTTGTTGGAACAATGTGCTTGAATCTGAGTTGAGGGACAACGCTTTTATCCGTGTTTCAAAAGCGGATCTTGAAAAACAAGTGGCACAAGAAAAAGCCGAGCATATGGCTGATTTGAACCAGGTAATATCTGGCTCCGGCATCGCTGGGCCTAACCATGTGCATCAGCTATCCGGTAAAGCGGATAAGCTGATCCCAAAATTTGTTTCCGAGCAAGATGTGGATGTCTTAGTGATGGGAACGGTTTCCCGCACGGGCATACCAGGCTTTTTGATCGGCAATACCGCAGAAAATATTGTGCAGCGGGTCAGTTGCTCTTTGTTGGCAATTAAGCCACGCGGTTTTGTATCGCCGGTCAAACCTGACTAGTACGCCTTAAAACATATTCACATCCTGCCCGATTACCGGGCAGTCCAACTATTCCCGATACCTTTGCGTGTCGGGAAGTGGGGCAACTATGCTTGAATTAATTACTCATTCTCCCTTTACCGAAATTGCAGGCTTACTGGTGATCGCTGCGGTTCTGGGGTTTATAGGCGTCATGCTGCGCCAACCTTTGATCGTTAGCTTTATTGCTGTTGGTTTGATTGCCGGTCCTTCGGTGCTGGATATCGTGCGTTCGGAAGCCAAAATTGAGCTGCTTTCTGAGTTGGGTATTGCGGTACTGCTGTTTTTGG
This sequence comes from Alteromonadaceae bacterium, assembly GCA_965279005.1. Taxonomy (GTDB): domain Bacteria; phylum Pseudomonadota; class Gammaproteobacteria; order Enterobacterales; family Alteromonadaceae; genus Planctobacterium. The sequence goes on from CBDIHK010000016.1 coordinate 79,356, forward strand.
TGGGTATCAAACTGGATGTGAAGCTGATCCGCTCTATCGGTGGCGTCTCCTTAGTAACCGGGCTTGGCCAGGTGTTTTTTACTTCATTAGTAGGCTACGGTATAGGTTTAATGCTTGGCCTTGATCATATAACTAGCCTATACGTTGCCATCGCCCTGACCTTTTCCTCTACTATTATCATCGTCAAGCTGTTGTCCGATAAGCGGGAAATTGACTCCTTGCACGGTCAAATTGCACTGGGTTTTCTGATTGTGCAGGACTTGGTAGTGGTATTGGCCATGATCATGTTGGCTACTATCGGTATTGGCGCTGGTGACGGCCACGGCGGTGGGTCTATCAGCAATACTGCTTTGGCAGGTCTGGGTTTGGTATTGTTTGTGGTGCTGTTTGTGCGTTATATCGCCAACCCACTAACCGAAAAATTAGCTCAGGTGCCAGAGCTACTCGTTATCTTTGCCATTGCCCTCGCGGCCCTGTTTGCCGCGATTGGTGAGCTGGTGGGTTTGGGCATGGAAGTTGGCGGCTTGTTGGCAGGAGTCGCTTTAGCGTCTACGCCGTACCGGGAAAATATAGCTGCCCGCCTGGCACCCCTGCGTGACTTTTTACTACTGTTCTTCTTTATTGCCCTGGGCTCCAAGCTGGACTTAACCCAGTTGGGCGGCCATGTCCCAGGCGCTGTGGTTTTCTCTTTGTTTGTACTGATTGGCAACCCCTTGATTGTATTAATCATCATGGGCGTAATGGGATACTCCAAACGAACCGGATTTTTGGCGGGGCTGACAGTGGCGCAAATCAGTGAATTCTCCCTTATATTTGTGGCCATGGGCATTAGTATCGGCCACCTGCAAGGCGATATCTTAGGGCTAATTACTCTGGTTGGCATTATCACCATTGCCATGTCCACTTATATGATCACCTATTCACACCAGTTGTACCGCTGGTTTGAACCTTATTTGAATATATTTGAGCGCAAAGGCGCCCATAAAGAGCACCGTGGCGACAGTGCCAGTGAGCAGGGTGGCACTACAGTATTTTTATTTGGCCTAGGCAGGTTAGGCACGGCTATCGGGCAACGTCTGCATGAGCAAGGCGTGCACGTGATGGGGGTGGACTTTAACCCTGCGGCTGTCAAGCAGTGGAAACAAATGGGCTTTGCCGCCCAATATGGCGATATCACCGATGCTGAATTCATCGCATCACTGCCCTTATCCAAAGCGACCTGGTGCATCTCTGCGATCCCGCATCACGACACGGGTGTTACCCACAGTGACAGCCGGCTTATCCTGACCCAGTTATTGCGCAGTGGCGGCTTTACCGGGAAAGTTGCCGTGGTATCCCATGACCAAGCGGAAGTCGTAGAACTTCAGGCCAAAGGCATTGATGTGGTGTTTGAGCCTTACCAAGATGCGGCGCAATGCACTATAGAACGACTATTGGCAAAGCCCTGAGCAAGCAGGTGCGGGAGAAATAGAAATGAAAAGGTTTAGCAATATTTTATTTGTGGTCGGCGAGCATACTGGCAAGGAAAGTGCTGCTTTGCGCCGGGCTGTGGAATTGGCCAATAACAATATGGCGCAATTGACCCTGCTCAATGTGATGCCTGAGTTGTCCGCTACCGAGTTATTGGAAAGTAAACAGCTGGATATGCGGCACATTACCTCGCGCATAGTGTCCCACAGCGAAGAACGGCTAACAGCATTGGCAGCTGGGTTGGAGTTATCAATGCCGGCACAAACCCAGGTGGTGTTTGGCAAGCGTTATATCGAAGTCATCTTGCAAGTGTTGGACAAAAACCACGATCTCGTAGTGAAACAAGCAGAGAACCCCAGTTGGCTAGACCATATCTTTGACAGCGATGATATGCACCTATTACGCAAATGCCCGGTGCCGGTTTGGTTGATTAAAGAAGAATCTGACAAAACTTACGACAATGTCATGGCCAGTATTGACCTGCGTTTCGATAGCAATACGGAAAGCCGCAAACAGCTCAACCAGACTATTTTAGAAATTACCGCATCGCTCAGTACCAGTGAGTTTGCCGGCATGCACGTGCTTAATGTCTATGATTCACCGGTGGCCGACTTTGCCTCGCTGTGGGCTGGCCAGCCAGACAAAATGGAACAAGAGCTGTTGCAGGGCGAATACTATTTCCGGCAAAAAGCCGCGGACGATGCGTTAGCTGACCTTGAGAAAAAGCTGGGCACAGAAGCGATGCAGTTGTTGTCGCCCAAGGTGCATTTGCAACCAGGTAAAGCCGCCCAGCAAATCCCGAAAATGGTGAAATCGCTGGGCATTGATCTGTTGGTGATGGGCACGGTCGGAAGGACGGGGATACCTGGCCTGATTATTGGCAATACCGCTGAATCGGTATTATCACAAGTCGATTGCTCGGTATTTGCCATCAAACCGTCGGGCTTTGTCTCGCCGGTGGCATAGATTTGGGTGAGTAATCAGATACTTGTGATGATGCTATCAACAGGACTCGCTGTTCCACTAAATCTGTCACCTAGCACATGTGTATTATTAACCGTATTAGGAAGTAGTGTGTACCGGTCTTTGCTGCCTTTGCCCCGGAATATAAAAATAGTTTTATTAGTGAAGTCGACAACTTTAATCCTTAGCCTTAGCGCTTCATTGATGCGCAATCCGGCACCGTAAAGCAGTCCCGTAATGAGCCTATATTTACCAGATAAGTTAGCCATGATCCTAGCTACTTCTTCTGGTGCCAAAACCGTCGGCAACCTGCGCGGTTTCTTGGTCATCGAATAAGACAAGCCTTCTATACTCTTCTGAATAACATGCCGGTACATAAAAATGAGAGCACACAGCGCTTGGCTTTGTGTTGTCGCGCTTACCTGTCTGTTCAGGGCAAGATGATTCAAAAAGCGTTCAATTTCTTCGTTTCCCAGCTCAGCAGGGTGACGCCGGTCATTAAAACGAATGAACTGCCGTACCCAATTCAAATAGGACTTTTCAGTCCTGAGGCTGTAGTGCTTTGTCCTCAAGATAGCTCGCATGGACTCAATGAACGGAGACATTGTGATAACTTACAACTGTTATATACAGTTTCGGGTCGAAAATGACCCGGATGGCAAGAAATTTATTCAGTTTGATCAAATGTATTGCTGCTAAAAGTGTAATTTCTGGTCGTTATCTCTCTGTTTTTATTAGGCTTTCTATGAAACAGCAAGGTGAGTGAAAACTGGACTTAGTTTGAATTCCTACTTTCTACTCCGATATTGGTGAATTTCTGTCTAGAAATAGCCGCTAACTTATTGCTAGTATTAGAAAAATAATTTTTGTAAGGGAATTCTCACCACTTGGCGTTTTGCGGCATAGTCGGAATTCCAACCAATATACTGTTATACGTAAACACTATGGGTTTAGATACTGTTGAAATAGTTATCGACGTTGAAGACAAATTTGATATTAAAATTCCTGATGAAGAAGTAACCCTAATCACGGAAGTTGGCGAATTTGTTGTTTACATTATCAATGCATGTGAAGTGCAAAATGGAAGTCAATTAGAGTTCGACTATGTTTATTCATGGCTCAAAAAACATATGAAAAAAAACTTCAACGTGCCCATTGATAAGGTTGAGCTATCTTCAAAATTTGTTGACGATTTAGGATTTGGGTAAGCTTATACAATTTACATATAACAATTCAATTCAAAACGGATGCAAACTCTTTGGCTACACCCTGCGGGATTATAGCCAAAGAGCTTGAACCGTTTAATTGCGACGTTATGTATTCAAGGAAATGGAATCTTGGTAGGAAATAAGGAAAACTTATTTTTTGACATCGGGAACGAAACTAAGGACGGGTTACTCCGTTTTGACATCTGGTTTTGTGGGCTGCGCCTAACAAATATAGATAACTTGGCATACCCACCTCCGCTTATAGGTGCCTTGGAAAGCGAACTAGAACAATTGAACAATGCAAAGATTAACCCCGATCGGTTCTGGTTTTACTTTTACGAAATTACGGACAATTTTTCGGCCAGGATCAAGCTGCGGGGTGAAGTAGCATTTATCTATGTGGATTTCGAAGATAGTTTATTTAAACTTAGTATTCCAATCGTCGATTTAAGCAGGATTTACTCAGAAGCCCTCAAAGATGTATCAGCTAAGAATACATAAAAAATCAAATGGACAAAACTCGCTGGCCTTTGCTCCTGCTTCGCAAGTATAGGCCATCAACTTTTGCCATTTATTTAAAGCGTTAGCTGCTAAAGGAAAGCTTATGTTTAACTCATGGGGAGGGGTATTTTGGGCAGTCGGTGTTGGTGCAGGTATTCTTGCAATAACGACGTTAACCTTTGTGTATTACAGCAGTTACAAACTAAATAAAGATAAAAATGAAAAAATGGCGAAGTTTTTCAAAGGTGAGCTAAGAAATTTCATCTTTGAAATCTTGTTTTTTCTTGGAGTTTTAGGGTTTATAGCTGTAGCAGTTTCATCCATGGTACTAGATAGTTTATGAGATTATATTTTTGTAAATCGCAGCTAAAAAAATTCAATGCGGACACAAACTCGCTGGCTCCCCCTCATTCTTCGGGTATTATAGCCAACAAGTTTGTGCCGTTTAATTTAAACGTTAGCTTCCTAAAGGGAATTTATGTTCAGAATCTTGTTATTTATATCCACTTTTCTTTTTCTATGCGGATGCAATTCAACCTACAATCCAGATCCCGCGCGTGAGGGTTGGGTAAAAATGACTTTTGATATTGATGAAAAAGGTCAACCTATAAATATCCTTGTCGTAGACTCAAAACCCGTTGGGATCTTTGATAAAGAGGCAATGAGAGCCTTAAAAAGCTGGAAATATGAACCAAACATTGTCGATGGCACGCCTGTAGTTCAAACAGGAAAGGAAGTTAAACTAGACTTCACACTAGCAGACGAAAGCTAACAAAGGCAATTAATGCGGACAAAAATCCATTGGCTGACCTTCGTACCTCAGGCATTATAGCCAATAAATTTTTGCCGTTTATCGCGGTCGTTATGTTTCTATAGGGAGATGGACTAATTGGCTAAGAAGTTGATAGTTTTACTTGGTTTCGTTGTGGTCGTCCTATTAACTAGTTATGCCTCTTATATCTATGGAACACTGGTGGGCATGCAGTCAATGAATTTGAACAATGAAGGTGCCAGAACGCACATCATGTTGCTAGATATTGAGTCAAATTATCACGCACACGCTGAAATTGAAAAATCCAGATATCAGAAAGAGCTTGATATCAATAAAAAGATTGTCTTATTTGGTAAGTATCTAACAGAGGGGTATTTTGCACCGTTTCAGGATGAAATGATTAATGCTTCTGTCAACTTTTTCAAAAATGCCGTTGAACATAGGCATGAGAATGAGGATTACTACTTAGGTAAAGGTTTACCAGCCCCCTACAGTGAAGAGGCAATATCGCACTATAAGAGTAAATTGGCTTCAAAGGAGAGTATCTCCGAAAGAGAATATTTAATGCAGAAACGCATTTTTGAAGAATATTTATTGGAATCTAAGTATTATCACGCGGCAATGGAATTTTTCAATTATTAAAAGCGGTAGAATTTACGAGAAACATAACAAAACAAATGAAAACCGGACACCGCCTCGCTGGCTGGCGTCGTCCCTGCTCAGTATAGCCAACTCGGCTGTGCCGCTTATTTGAAACGTTATACGAACCGAGAAAGAGAGGATAAAAATTTGAAAAGGATATTGATTGGGTCATTAATAGCAATTTCTAGTATTACTGCAATTGCCGAAACTGTGACACCGAGAGGTATTGGTTGTGATAGCGACACCGGTGATTGCTACATTCTATTGGAGTCAGAATTTCAAAATACTAGCTGCCCGAATAAAGGTCAGCTCAGGATGGATCCTGACAAAAAGGGGACAGCCCATCAATACTCGACTGCGTTAGCTGCTTTCATGGCTGGAAAGAAGATAGAAGTTGGTTCGACAAGTTGCTTTAAAAACCATCCTGCACCGTCATTTTTATATATAGTCAAAGAGTAGTGAATGCTTCGTATAACTAATCGGTTCAGAACGGACACAAAAACGTTGGCTGTGTTCGTACCTCACAAAGTCTAGCTAACGTTTTTGTGCTCGTTTTACCGGGTCGTTATGTGCTAAGCATGAATAAATTAATAGCTTTACTTAAAGAACATTGGATATCACTGCTTTTACTTGTATTCTTATTAAACTGGTTAGTTAGCATTCTTTCTGACCCCTCAGTGTTAATCGCATTATTAGCAATACTGGTAACAGCCCCTATATTCAGATTTTTATCCATCAAGGTATTCAAACTTGATCGTGATGGCTGTATTCCTTGGTATGGATCACCTATTATTTGGCTGGGAGTTCCCGTTGTTCTATTTCTATTGTACTTTTTTACAATTCGCACATAACTTGTGCAAAAGTGCACTCTTCTAGAAAAGTTCGCTGTGTGTCCCGATCCTTGCCAGTTGAAGTAAACCGTCTTGAACACGATAAATTAAGAACAAATCTGGTTTTATGTGGCAATCTCTAAATCCGTTCCAGTTGCCTGCCAATGTGTGGTCTACATATTTAGCATCTAGTAAATCCCCGTGCTGAATTGCAGATATGACCTTCCCCACCTCCACAATATCTGGAATAGGTAATTTGGTGATTTTTTTGAAGTCCTTCTTAAACTGGGAGGAGTATTCTAGTATGAGCATTAAGAATGCTTGCCCTCGGATAATTCACTAAAGAGCTCAGTCACATTATTTGCCTTTGTACCCAAACCATTTTGCAATTCTTGCATTGCAGCTTCAGTAGCTCTATTTGGTTGCTTAGCTTTTAGCTCAAAAGGAATGCCACCGTGGTTAATAACTGCGCGTGCGAAGAGTTTAATTGCCTGGGATGGGCTTAGTCCTACCTCATCACAAATTTGAGTGAAGGCTAACTTGGTATCATGATCGATACGCGTTGAAAGCATTTCAGTCTTCATAGTTACCCCATTTAGCTTCATTTGTAGTACAAAGTATAACAATAGCTTACCATTGCACATAACAAAAGCAATCAAACCGGACAAAAATTCATTGGCTGCGCTTCGTGCCTCAGGCATTATAACCAATATATTTTTGCCGTTTATTGCGGTCGTTATACACCATTCACACCTGATTGACTTTATACGGCAATGCCGTAATATCATTCAGTATGATTTTTATAGAAACCTCTAAATTCACAGAACTTCTACCTCAATATTTGTCGGACGACGAATATCGAGGTCTTCAAACATTTTTGCTTCAAAAGCCCGACGCAGGGGATCTTGTCAGAGGATCTGGGGGAGTGCGAAAAGTGAGATGGGCTGCGACAGGTAAAGGTAAAAGTGGTGGTATTAGAGCAATTTACTATTGGAAAAAATCAGATTGCGAAATCTGGATGCTTACTTTATACAGCAAGTCAGAAAGAGCAACTATACCAAATCATATTCTCAAACAAATTGCGGAGGCTATCGAAAATGAGTAATCGCGATATAGGTGCTGAAATCTTGGATGGTATCCATGAAATTAAGGCATTTAAAAAAGGCAATGGCACTCTTAAAACTACTAAGCTAAGTGAGCCTTCAGAACCCAAAGTAATTCGAGCTAAGTTAAAGCTAAGCCAATCAGCTTTTGCTGCATTGCTAGGTGTGAGTACCAGAACGCTTCAGGATTGGGAGCAAGGACGTAGAAGTCCACAAGGCCCAGCCATTGCACTTCTTCGAATAGCGGAACAGCATCCAGAAGTATTCAGCGACTTACATTAAAACCATGGCGTATAACAAGGCAAATGAAAACCGGACACTGCCTCGCTGGCTGGCGTCGTGCCTCCGCAGTATAGCCAACTCGGCTGTGCCGCTTATTTGAATCGTTATGTTCTCAAAGGATGAAAATGAAAAAGATAGTATTTTTAGGATTTTTATTATTAACACTCGCCGCGTGTGCCAGCACTACAACCAAGAAAAGCTCCACCAGTGAAAATTTGTATATTGATAATAGAGACACGATCAAACCGATAATCGCCGTAACCCCTAATTACCCCGGCCAGAAGATCCAAAGTACTGAGCCACCAGTTTGCATTGTAAGCTTCGACCTGGAGTCTGACGGAAAGTTTGGATCAAAACCAATTAATATCGAAGGTGTTAATTGTCAAAGTCCAGAACTATTGAAAGAGTGCTCTCTAGCTTTGAAAAAATGGGTTTTTAGAGACATTAAAGCTTTACAAGAGAATGAGTCGACAGATGGTTTACTCCATACTTGCAGATTTAATTAATAAGAACATAACAAGCCTCCCAACGCATTCCCTTCGGTCGCTGGGACAAAAACGTGGCGCGGCTTCGCCATTTTCGCGCGACATTTTTGACCGTTAGCTAAGCGTTATATGCCCAGAACTATTGACACAAAAAGGATATATTGTGACCTTCCTTACTAAGAAACTTATACTTATGTTGACTTCAGGGTTAACTATTTTCACTTTAGTTGCGTGCAATGGTAAGGATGAAGTAGATCTTGAATCATTTGTTCAAGCTGAAATAAATGGGTTTTTAAATGAAGAACAAGCTCAAATTGCTTCTATCGCAATAGTCAGCGATGGCAAAATTTACCAAAATCATTTTGCTAAGTTGGGTAATAGAGCGACCCCAAACAACCAAACTATTTACGAACTGGCCTCTATAACCAAAACTTATACTGGGTTGGTACTTGCCAAAGCAGTTCACGATGAAAAAGTAGAGCTTGATGGGGATATAAGGGTCTACTTAGAAAATCAAGAATATAAAAACTTAGAACGTTTTGGTAAGTTTATCACTTTACGTCATTTAGCGACTCATACTAGCGGGCTGCCTAAAGACTTTGCATATAGCGAGGAAGATGCTCAAAAAGGTCTAATCATTGAGCGCTTGTCAGCTTATTCAAAAGAAAATTTTTTCAACGACTTGAGTCGGTTTAACCTTAAGTCTGTACCAGGTGAGAACTATCAATATTCTAATGTCGGCACTAAATTAACCGCTTATATCTTGGAGTCTGTTTATAACAAACCTTTTGATTCTTTAATATATGATATCATAACGGCTAAATCAGGAGAGCAGAATACAAGATTTCAGCGAAGTCACCAAGGTTTGGATAATGTCACAACGGGGAAAAATCAACGGGGCGAAGTAATGCCCTTACTCAGTCCATATTCATGGGCAGAGGGCGGGCTAACTTCCACGACAGAATCAATTACAAATTATCTCCTTTATCAACTCACATCAGAAAATCCTGAGGTAGTCCTATCCCATGATCTACTTGCAGGAGATAGATCAAATCATGGAAAAGCGTTTTTCTGGAATACCTATGAATATGATTCAAAGGAACAAATGCTCTATCATAGCGGAGGCTCACTCGGTACTTCCAGTTGGTTAGCTATTTACCCTAAAAAGAATGTTGGAGTATTCATTGTTGCAAATGTATCAACGGAATATTCGCAAGGTAAACTCAATGAAATATCAAATAGAATTGTGAATAAAATTAGTGGTATATAACAAGACGTTAAAGGTGGATTCGTAATATTGGGCTCGGTTCGGCTTCGTTCCACAACTTTAGCCAACTATTACTCACCGCTTAACGTGGCGTTATACGGCTGGCGCTTAAGAAACAAGGAATTATATTTATAGTCATTGGAATATTTTCATTATTTAGTTCAAAGGCAAACGCGACAATTGAAGAAGATTTTTGGGTTTGGTTTCAAAAAAATCAGGATGAAATCTTTGATTTTGAGAGGGATACAGAAAGTGTTTTTAATCGATTATCAGCTGCTCTAGCTAAAGTTGATCCTGAACTGACATTTGAGTTCAGCCCTGTCCGTGAAAGTGGAAAGCGAGAGTTTGTAATTAGTGCAGGCGGCGTAAAAAAGTCTTTTCCAGCAGTCGAACAATTGTTTAATTCTGCACCTAAAATGGCTAAATGGGAAATAGTCAAATTCCGCCCCAGACGCTCTCCTTTGAATGACCTTACGTTCAACGACGTTTCGGTTAATGCTGAAAACGTTTACTATAACCTCTATAAAGATGAAGATAAGTTAGGTGTTGTATTGTTCTTCCTGATTACCCACTTAGTTCAGCCAGCTTTAACAACTTGTAAGGCATTGGCGGTGTCATTACCGCTGCCTTTGCCAGCCGTGGCAGCAAATCACGTAGGGTGAACCTGTTATTAAATCGGAAACAATACTCCGCAAGGTGCCTTGGCAGGTGCTTTGATGCGATAGAGTGACAACTTCCTCTAAGTGAGTTTTTCACGTTGCCGATCATCGTATTTACCCAGTTGAAGGCGGAGTGATCCAGCTTATCCAGATCACCACCCGTTTTCGCATATAAGTGGTGGCGTTCTTCACTCGCTACAGCCCGAAAACAGGCCAACCCGTCTGAAATCACCACGGCGTTCGGCTTAATATATTTGTCCGCCCATTGACTAATTTCTTTGGTCTTAAAGCCTTCCACGACAGTCATTTTCATATGGATTGGATGACCCTCTTCATTCAGTGCTACCGCAGCCACAAACGGGGTCTTACCTGATGCACCGCGACCTCGCTTTCCCCCGCGTTTTTCGCCTCCCCAATAGACATCATCCAATTGGATAATGCCGCCAATCTTAATTTTTTCGTCACTTTCTTTCATGACCTGCAACAGTTTGTGTTTGAGCTTCCAGGCCGTGTTGTAACTGACTTTTATCTGGCGCATTAACTCCATTGCGGAGATCCCTGTTTTGGACTGAGTGAGCAGATGGATTGCCATAAACCATTTAGTCAAGGGTACTCTGGTTTTGTCAAACACGGTCCCACTTGTCAGAGACTGTTGATGCTTGCAACGGTTGCACTGAAGTACTTTCCTGGATTTCAACTCACAATATGATTTATTCCCGCACTCCCTACATACAAATCCGTCTGGATAGCGCCAGTTAAACAGAGCCTGTTCACACTTTCCTTCCGTACCGTAGTCTTCCATAAGCTCGTAAATGCTGTAGCCTTCCTGAAACTGAACTTTGTTTTTTGCCATCTGGAAACAACCTCATAATACTGTCTTTATATACAGTATAACAGAGGATGAATCAGGTGGGTAATCAGGTTGTTCTTTGATAATTACAACGAAGAGCAACATATTACGTATGCGAATATTGGCTACCTATTTCTCGATGAGGCTCTCGGAGAGTATGATGTTGAAATGAAGTTGGGCTTCATTGAGTTTCACAGTAAATCGTCCGAGCATTTTGATGGCGCCAGGCAATTGAAAGATCTAGCAGAGCAATTTGACTCATACTATTCAAATTAGGCAAATGCCGGATAACAATCCAATCAACGCGGACACGCACCTCTGGCTGGCGTATTGCCTCCGCAGTATAGCCAACTCGGCTTAGCCGATTAACCGAAACGTTAGAGCCAATTACGTTGAGAGAAGAAAGCGACTTTTTTGAAAAGCAAAAGACAAATGACAGAACTAGGTTCGCACTTTATCTTTTATTTATCGCTTTTTTGGTTTGTGGTGAAATATTACATATTGCTGAAGTAGTAGACAGGGATACGTTTTTTAATGAAGTTGTACCCGTAGGGATCGCAGTATTCTTCTTTTTAGATTTTATTGCAGGAATTGTAACAGGCGAATATTTTATGGTCGGAATAACGATTAGATTCTCCGAGAAACCGATCATATTTATTTGCAGAGGTTTGTTTTCACTAATCGTCGCGTTAATAATTTTCTATGTAAATTTGTTTCTCTAGCCAACTTTGGTTGGCTCTAACAATCGGTTCAAAACGGACACAAAAACGTTGGCTGTGTTCGTGCCTCACATAGTTTAGCCAACGTTTTTGCGCTCGTTTAACCGGGCCGTTAGCTATTCAATACTGTATGGAGCGCCAATTGAATATTTGGAAACTGAAAAAACAATGTCAGTCTGATTTTGATGATGGTTTAACGAGAGCCAGTATTTTCGAGAAGTACGCAGGACAAGATATATCTGAAAAAAAGTTGGCGACAGCTGTAGCAAGTATCCGAGACACTAATCTAATAAAGAAGTACAGAATGCTTAACTACGCAGTAGTTGGGATTATGATTCTCCTTGCCGTTGTCATGACTTTTTCGTTACTTGGAATACTGCACTCAGGAGATGTTAAAGCGGTAGCTTTAGTGCTCATAATTATTTTCCTTTTTGTTGCTCTAATCTACGGAGTTTTTAAAAATTACCATCAAGCATACTTAGTTTATGCTCTCCTAACTACTATTAAACTACCAACTCATATAGAGAATTTTGGTAGCGACTTAACAGTAAATATCATAGAGTTAGTATTGGCTTTGTTTATGGTTAGCAGTTTATGGTTTCTTAAAATTAAACTGTTTCCATACATGAGTATATTTGGTAGCCCTAAAAAGGGGGCTGGCGGAAAGTATTTAGTGGCTCAGAATAGCTAGTAAGCGCATTGATTTTGGACGTCTTACGCTTGGCTGACGCTCATTCTTCGCTAATTTTAGCCAAGCTAATCCGTCTATTATGCGGGCGTTATATGCCTTAGGTTAAGCGCATTTGTTTTATCTGATTTATTTTTTATCTCTTGGTGTTGGTTACTATCTTGGTTCTAGAATTGTCCTTCACTTCCTCAAAGTGAAAGATTCAGTTGCGAAAAGAAGCCTAATTCTGAGTGCCATCGTTTTTATCGCTCATTTAGCCAGTGGTGCTATAGCGGAGATTTTGAGTATCGACAGAGTCGCCGCAACGCTTTTGAGTATATTTTTTTTTATGGTTGTTATTCGGCGCTTTTTGGTTCTCAAAGTTTGGCAAGTTGTCATTATTCCAATTGTAATTTCGTCCATTGCACATCTATTTTTTGCTGTAGTATTTATTACAATCATTCAAGTTTTTGGTTCTGTGTCGGTTGGATAGGTTTGCGTATAACAAATGCGATTAATGCGGACAAAAATCCATTGGCTGCTCTTCGTTCCTCAGGCATTATAGCCAATAAATTTTTGCCATTTATCGCGGTGGTTATATCGCTTGGAAACAGTGAACAACGTAGAGAAAATCAAGTTACTTATTCCGCTATGGTATGCGCAGAGAAAGTGGGCTGAAGAGTTGTTGATGAGGGCGTTTAGTTTAAATTCTGCAGAAGAAATTCTAAATATCGAAAATAGAGGAAGAAAGCCTATCCCTGGTAAAAACTGGATGTATTGTACACACGGTGTTGGAGTTGAAATTTATAGAACTACTGACGTTGGTGGAATAGACTTCGATTTTGATAAGCCTGAACCTGATCAATGGCGCTTACGTGTTTTCTTTGAAAAACAATATAATGAGGGCAATATTCCTCTCGCTGAATACCGTGAGCTCTATGAAGATGAAGGGCTTCTACAAGCAGCAGTTGAATCAGCGCTTAAGTAATGCTGCGATATAACAAGGCAAATGAAAACCGGACACCGCCTCGCTGGCTGGCGTCGTTCCTCCGCAAGTATAACCAGCAAGCATTTGCCGTTTAGCTAAGGCATCATATCCTTGCATAAATAGACAAACTGAAAAAAGAAGAATTAGCTTTGTTAGCAGTATATTGGCGTACCATCCTTGCAATCAGTTTACTCATCCTGATGTGTGGCTATGCCCAGCCCTATATCAATACCTTGCTACAGGTAAACAACACGAATTACTACCCCGCTGTCTTTTGTCTTCTAATCGCACTGTGCTTTTTTACGTCTAAATTCATACAACCAAACGGATTAGTTTTTGTCTTTTGGGGTAAGCGGCTTGGATTACATAATACTTTTTGGCGTAACTTAAATAACGCTAACATCCTCTTATTTATTGCATTATCTATTATAGCCATTATCGTTTATGCTTCAGTTAATAAACACATTTGGGGCTACTACAAGCTATTCGTCCAGCCGCTCATGTTTATTCTCATACCTCTGATATACACAAGGAAGTTATTAGATAATGCAAAGACATAAAAAAATTAATCAAAATCGGACAAAACGTGCTGGCCTCCCGCATATTCTTCGCGATTATAGGCCATCAAGTTTTGCCGCTTATTTAAACCGTTATGTTGCGTAGTTAAGGATTTAATTATGGATGGAATGTTTTCTATAGCTTTTGGAACGCTGCTAGTTTTGACTGTTCTATGGTTTGCCTTGCTCAAGGTAATATTTAATAAACTTGAGCAGCAACATTCGGACAAATTTGAGCAAATGGGTAGGCCAAGTCTATTTTTAAACAATAATTTTAAAACTGTACTGGCGACATTGAAGTTTATTTGTCAGAGAGAACACAGGCATTTAAATGATGCAACCCTAAGCAAGATTTCTGACATTGCTCTATTCTTGTTTTTAGTTCACTCAATTATATTTTTGGGTCTATTCTTCGGTTTCCAGTTTTTAGTCAATGCAACATAACAAAACAAATTAAAAAAGGATACATACGCTTTGGCTCTGTTCGTGCCTCACGGATAATAGCCAAAGTGCCTATACTGTTTATTTGAATCATTATATTCCATGGAGGAACGTTGAATACTTTAATTTTTTTCTATAAAAACCCGCTGACTTGGTTCTTACTTTTGACAATGCTCCT
>CBDIHK010000017.1:0-107576 GCA_965279005.1 Alteromonadaceae bacterium
CAAAAATAAACCTGCAACAACAAAATTTTGAATTGCGCCATACCCAATGGGTGATGGCCATGAAATCCGAAAAGAGTAACCTTATGAAACGAGTTGAACAATTGTTGGCGAACCCTAGCCGCAATACCAAAAAAGTAAGTGTATACTTGCTAAGCGCACTCTCTTTATTCCTATTGCTTTCTGCGCCCAGTTTATCGCTGGTTCAAGGGGGGGGCGTGGCTGCTACTAGTGGCAGTTTGGAAGACCATATCAGTGAACCTAGCAGCGGCGGCAAAGGCACTAGCCACTACAGCACCTCCAGCGACCACCAGGATGCCATGGGCGGTGAAGGTGTGCATTCTTTCAGCCATATTGAAGATGACGATGGCGTAAACCGCATCAAGTTGACTACCCAAAACGACCAGCGCACCTTGCGCATCAATGCCACCCTCAATGGCACTATGGGCTTTAACCGGGAAGAAACACAAATCCAGTTTTTCCCTGCCGATAGTAAAATAGATATTCGTTATTCCAATGATATTGAGAAAAAACGCCTGATTATTTCCCGGGGCAATGGTGATATTGAATATCAATTTTATGAGAACCAACAAGAGTTAGGTGCGGAGCAAGGCAAAGCCTGGTTTGCCAAGATGATCCCGGAAATCCTCCGCATTACTGGCTGGCATGCACGTACCCGGGTCGAGCGTATCTATTCTGACCAGGGCGTTACTGGCGTATTGCAAGAAGTTAAACACATCCGCAGCGATCACGTCAGCAGTGTCTACCTAGACGCATTGGTGCAACAGGGGCAAATGGACTATAGCGAATTGCAGGGCACCATAGCGGCGATGCACAGGCTCAATTCCGACTACCAGATGGGCAAGGTAATGGCCAATTTAGTCAATAGCCAGGAGATCCCAGATAGTATTTGGGTGCCTCTGCTTGAAGCCAGCCATGAGCTGCAATCGGATGTAGAACAAGCCAAGTTCCTGCAACTGGCGCTGGTTGAAATGCCAGAAGACCCGGAGGTGGTCGAAGCCTTTGTGCAGGCGAGCCAAAAGGTAGAGTCAGACTACCAGTTGGCATCACTATTGGGCAATTTAGTGCGGGCGCCCCACTTGTCAGGGCAGGCTCAACAGAGTTTATTGCAAGCAGCGAACACCATTGAGTCCGATTATGAATTGGCGAGCCTGCTCATTGATATTAGCCGATCCTTACCTTTGGAAGACAATGCTGAGCCATTTTTACTGCTTGTGGCCACTATCGAATCTGATTATGAAATGCGCCGGGTTTTTGCCGAAGTGTTGCGCCAGCGCCTGGATCAACGCAGCCTAACCATGCTATTGGAGTTGGCTGCGCAAGAGCTGCACTCGGATCACGATATGGCCAAAACCCTTGTAATGGTGCTGCGCACCCAGGCGGGGCACCTGGATATTGAAAACCTAGTTAAAGAAGCGGCCACCACTATACATAGCAAACATGAGCACAGTGTGGTGATGCAGGAATTGCAAAAATTGGGTTAGCCAGTAACCACCTGCTAACTTGGATACCAAGCCTAGAATAGGCTTGGTATCTGCCGCCAGAACTTATAGACTTCCCCCTATCATTCCCTGATTTGGCGGCTTAAGGTGCGTTGTAGCCTATTCACATCCATATTTTTTTTAATACTTTGCGGCTCCTTTGCATCGGCGCAAGAAAACCCATTAGGGCCATATATTGTTTCCCAAGAATGTTTTGACACTATAGAGCAGGACGATACCGATAATATCTTTAGTAACTGTTTGTGGTCTAGTACCCAAAACATGGCGGCAGCCATGCAGTCGGGACAGGTACAGCACAGTTTTGGCTCCTACGACCTGCTAACCGAAGAAGCCAAGCTGATCCGCGCCAAAGCCGAAGCAGGCATGGGTTTCTACCAATACTTTTGGGGGGGCTTGGTATTGTTGGAGCTATACCCTGAAAGGATAATCAATGAGGACAAACAACAGGCCATTATGCGCGAAGGCAAGGACTGGGTAGCCAAGGCAGCTGAAAACCAATATCCGGATGCGCAAATTTATATGATTGAAGACTTCCTCTACAACTATCCACAAAAAAACAGTGTAGAAGATAAGGGCAAGGCGCTGCGCTATGCCAACGAGCTAGTAGCGGCGGGTGTGGTTGAAGGCCGCTATTGGCGGGAGCAAGTGGCTAAGTTGCCAACTGATGCCGAAGTCATAGCTGCCTTTTTTAAGCGCGTGGCGGCTTTCCGCTATTTATCAGAGCAAGATATCAATATCCTGGCCAAAGCCCTGATCACCGGGCAGTATTACGATGCCAGGGTGAGCCAGATCACAGTCCAGTTTGACAAGGACAGGGCGCTGGCCACAGAAATGTTCCGCTACTTAGTGGAAGACAGGGTCGATATCAAAGCGGCCTACTACCTGGCGCGTTTGTTACAAGAAGATGGCGCCGAAGAACAACAAACCGAGGCTATCTATTATTTCCAGTGGGCGGCTGACCGAGGTATCCCCGAAGCCATGTTTTGGCTTGGTCGCCATTACATTTGCAATGGCAACAAAGCCAAAGGCCGGGTCTACCTCGACCGCGCCATCAACAACGGCCACCCCAACGCACAGGAGTTTGCACAGCAAACCCGCCTTCGCCGAATCAGCAGAGTTTTGCCAAGCGCCGATTGAATGAGGGCAGGCCCCTGCCCCTCGATTTATTCAGCTTTCTACCAATGCAATGTACACTAGATACCAATGTTAACTTTGCTGGTAATGAATAACTTTGTGATACGAATGTCGAAAATAAATACTCATTGCCTGTTGGCGCATTTGAAGGCGATATATAGTATTCGGTCATTATACTGACCGGAGAGGAAATGCGTTTAAATCAGTAGGGATCACAGTCGATAAGGCTTCGAGTAATAAATTTATCATGGCTGTGGCAGGTGCTTTGATTGTAACCCTATTATTTGTGTTTTTATCAAATGACGATAGTAAAATTGAAGCAGGTGCGCAGGTAACCCAGCAGCAAGGATCCGGTTGCGCCAGTAGCTAAACAAGTTAATGAGCAGGCTTCGAATACGCCAAATTTGTCTGGCGTCTCAAAAGCGGGCTTAAACGTTGCCAATGGACAGGACATTAACCAAGAAGATACCGCGCTAACAGATGAGCAACTGGTGGAATTCGCCGTCTTCCATTTGGAATTAATCGATATAGGCATCCGGCCCGATAGGTATTCTTTGGAAGAGCTGGTATTGATAGCAAAATATATCAAGGAAATCTCGCTTACGCCTGAAGAGTTAGAAATAAACTTTGAGTTCTATTTGGATGTGGTTATGAGGCGGGGCTCTAGAAAATAATACCCCGCTTATGAACACGTTAAAAGGCGAAGAAGAGTGGGTTGCTGAGCATGCCTATAATGGTGGATTTGATTATTGGGAAAACCTGGCAGCACAAGGCGATTCGCTGGCACCACAGTTTCTAGCTGATTATTATAAACAAGCCCGTTATTTTGACAAGGCGATAGGCACTTACATCCGGGCGCTGAAACTTGCGAAATCTGAGAAGCACAAAAGGTTGATGGCCTTTAGCCTGTCTGAACTGTTAATAGAAAAAGATCCCCTCGCGGCCGTCGCTTATTACACTATTTCTCTAAGGATTATGAATTCAGGGCTGATGTCCAATGAATTGGCCACGCTGGCAAAAAATTATACGAGTGACGAAATCCAATTCAAGATTGATGAAATCCAGAGTGAATGGCAAGAACCTATATCAAGGGGTCAGAGACCTTGAAATTCATAACCTTTAACCTATTGACTCAAAACAGCATTTTCAAGGTCTCCGACCCCTTGATATGACTAAGCCCCGGATACCATACGCCGCAGGTCTTCGTGGGTTTTGCGTTTGTAGGTTTCGATATAGGTTTGCAGGTATTCAAACACCATCCTGGGGTTTTCCCGGTTCATGATGTGGATGATGGCGTCTTTGATTAGGCATTGGGATAGCAGCACTTCGTTGCTGTAGTCGTCAATTTTTCGCGCCATGGGTGTGGCAAAGCAGTTGGCGAAAATCGCGCCGTAGAGGGTGGTGATCAAGGCCAGTGCCATACTGGGGCCGATGCTGTCAGGGGTGTCCATATTTTGCAGCATGGCAATCAAACCGATTAGGGTGCCAATCATGCCCAGCGCAGGGGCGATTTCGGCAAAGGTCTCCAATACCCTCACCGATTGCTGGTTGCGTTCCCGCTCGTAATAAATGTCTTTACTCAGCATCACATCCACCGCGTCAGAGTCGTAGCCATCTAGGATCAGGTTTACCGCACGGCCAATAAACTCGTTGTCGTAATGCTCGTCTTCCAGGGCTAGAAACCCTGCTTTCCTGGCTTTGTCGGCCAGTTTGATGCACTGCTCAATAATTTCTGGCATATCCAGGTTAGATTTCTGGAATACATGTTTGATATTGGTGAGGGCATTAAAAAATACTTTGGCTTTGACGCTGAACATCACTGCGCCGCAGGTACCAAAAAACACAATGACAAACGACGCCATGCTCATATAGGTGTATAAGGGCTCATTGCTCAGGAAAATACCTAGGGTAAAAGCCAGCAACATACAGCTAAGCCCTAGTATGGCACCGCGCTCAATATTCAGTTTTTTGCTAGGCTCGGTACCGGGGGGGGAATCCGTCCCGGCAGCGCTGTCTGGTTTTACCTGGATGTCGGCATTTTCCTCAGCCATGCTCAGTCCTCGTTAGGTATTGGGGTGACGTTGGGCAATTCAGCCAGTTCTGCTGAGCCCTGGGTGATAGTAATCTCTACCCGCCGGTTTAGCTCACGACCTGCCATTGTGTCGTTATCCGCTATTGGTTGGGTGGTGCCCATGCCTTGGATGCTCAGATGGGGAATAGGGGAGGCGTTCATCAACACCCTGGATACCGCAATCGCCCTTGCCACAGATAGTTCGGCATTGTTTTCGTACATTTCATCTGTGATGGGCAGGTTGTCTGCGTGGCCAGTAACGCTGATCCGGCCGGGGATTTCTTTAAAAAAAGGCGCTAACTCACGCAGCAATGACTCAAATTGCGGTTGTAAAAAACCTGAACCGGACGCGAAGCTAGTGCCCTCTTTAAGGCGGATAACCAGCTGTTGGGCATTGAGATCCAACAGTAGCTGCATGATTTGTTGCTCGATTTCTGGTTTGAAGTTGCTGTTGAGTTGCTGGTACAGCTTCTCCAAGGAGTCATCGCTGGTGCCGTCGCTAGCCTGGTGTTCAAAGTTGTCTTGCTGCTCACTGTTGCGGTCTAAGCCCACCAGGGTGTTGCCATAGTCTATGGAAATGATTTGATCCGGGGTGGAAGGCAAAGGATGTGCCTTGCTAGTGGCTGCACCTTGGAAGGCTTCGCGCATCGAGCCCGAAACTTCTTCAAAGCGGCGCAAGTCCATCTGGGAAAAAGACAACATCAAGACAAAGAAGCACAACAACAGGGTCATGAGATCCGCGAAGGTCATCATCCAGAGTTTTTGTGGTCTTCTACTGCCAGTGGCTTTAACCAAATCGGCGCTGTCAAAGTCCGTCATCTAAGCGGGGTTTTTGTTGCTGTTTTAATGGAGTTTAGGACACGTACAGCAAATCCGCATTGATATGCGTCAAGCACAAAAACAATATTGGGATAGGTAAGTACTCACACTAGAGCCTGCTGCTCATTACTGTGCATTTTTGCAAGTGTTAAAGCTCATAGATGAGCTGAACACAATTTGTACAGAAAATAGCAACAGACTCTAGTTGGAAAGCATCTGTTTATATTCGTCGATAGATTTGCGCTTGTGGCTTTCTACATAGGTTTGCAAAAATTCAAAAGTGGCTTTGGGGTTCTGGCCTTGCATGATTTTGATGGCCGCGTCTTTTACCAGGGTTTGGTAGAGCAAGACTTCGTTGCTACGGGCGTTGAGCTTTTTCGCCAACGGTGTGGTGATGCCGTTAGCGATGAGCGCGCCATAGAGGGTAGTCAATAACGCAATCGCCATGCTGGCACCAATGGTTTTGGGATCTTCCATGCTTTTCAGCATAGCCACTAGTCCGATCAGGGTACCGATCATGCCCATAGCGGGGGCAAATTCAGAAAAGGTATTCATCACCTTCACTGATTGCTGGTTGCGCTCGCGGGTAAGGTAAATCTCTTTATTGAGCAGGGTTTCGACGGTTTCCGCGTCATAACCATCCACCAATAGATCCATGGTCTTGGCCACAAAGGGGTCATCTATCTCTTCTTGTTCTAGCACCAGCAGGCCACCTTTGCGGGACTTGTCCGCTAGCTTTATGCAAAGCTCAATGGTTTCTTCCATATTGTGGGCGTTTTCCCTAAAGGCGAGGGTGATATTGCCCATAGCCTGCATAAAGACTTTGGGGCGCACACTCATTACTGTGGCGCCAATCGTACCGAGGATAACGATGGATAGAGAAGCGCTTTCCAGGTAGCCACCCAAGGTTTGGCCACCATTGCTGATGCCAAGGATGATCGCAACGACGATTAAGAAGAACCCTGCAATTGAACCTTTATCCATCTTTCATACCTCTTTTGAATCCGCTTGTCCTACTGTGAAAATTCAGCCAGTGCGGGCAGGTTTTCTATTTTTGCTTCACCCTGGGCAATGCTGATTTCTACCCGGCGGTTCTGCGCCCTGCTAGCTGCGTCTTCATTTGGCACTAGCGGTGCATTGGAGCCCATGCCCAGCACTATTAAGTTGTTCAGTGACCCATTCGCTCCCAATGCCCGTGCCACCGCCATTGCCCGCTGCGCTGACAGTTCCATATTGTCCCGGTACAACTCATTGCTGAGCTGGATGTCGTCAGTATGTCCGGCTACCAAGATCTTTCCGGGGATGTCTTTGATGATGTCTCCAAGCTCAGCCAATAACGGTTTAAACCTGGGTTGCAAATAACCGCTGCCGGAAGCGAAAGCGCCATTTTCCTTGATGCGAATAATGAGTTGTTGGCCTTGGTTGTCCAGCTCAAACTGGCCTGCGTTGAAGGTTTGTTCCAGTTTGGCTTGTAGGGCCTGCTCGGCTAAAACGAGTTCACGATGCTTGCGGTCATTGAGTTCATGCTGGTTTTTATCTATCTGTTCTTTGCTGGCTTCTTGTTTTTCCAAGGATGCCCGTTCTGGTTCAAAGGTGACTTGTTGGATGCGGTTGATTAGGGTCTCTTCAGGGATTGCTGGGCTGAACTCCTGTGCAATCACGCTGGTGCCTTTAGGGATATCAGTGACATTGATGCGGTTTTGCACGCCAAAGGCATGTTTCATGGAGCCAGCTATTTGTTTGAACTTAACCACATCCAGCTCTGAAAAGGACAACAACAGTACAAAAAAGCACATTAGCAGCGACATCAAGTCGGCGAAGGTGGCTAGCCAACCCTGCGGGCTTTGTTCCTGTTCGGTTTCTTCAACCAGTTCTATGCTTTGCATTATACGTCAAATTTATAGTTCGCCTTGGCCACTGTTACCTTGTTTCGAGAGCCGAATTTTACGCAATATCCAATAGGCCAATGGCAAGCTCATATAAGCAGATGGGAACACCATAAAAGCAATAACTGGACCTACCTTGCGGGCTTCTGGCTGGGCAATATCGATAAACACTAAGCCAAAAAAATACGGCAGCAGCATCAAACAATAGCCCCACGCGGCGAGTTGATGTGGTGTTAAAAGGGATCGGCGGTTGCGCAAGGCGAGCGCCAATAAACAAAATAGGCTCCACATCAGCCCTGGTATATTAAAATACATACCCAAATCCCTTCTAGACAGGGTGAGAAAACCGTGGAATAGGACTTCTGCTTCGAACAGGAAGCGGTGGACTTGGCCCTGCAATACTTGGTTCCAGATTGGGTCGGATGGCGGCACTGACATGTTGCTTAACCAGGAGATCATCAATATTAGGCTCACCAACAACAGGGTGCTCGCAGCGATGACTAAAAAGCGTAGGCATTGCATTGAAGCTAATTGTGCTGAGATATAATGCAGGCTCGTACGCAAGGCTTGCCGCCAATACCAGGCATTACCCTTACCTTTATCTGCTATTGCCCGCCGGTAGTACTCTTCCTGTAAATCACCCAATAAACAGTCCCGAAGCGGGCGTGGACTGAACTGCATCAGCAAAAAGGTAGCTAGTTTAGGTGGTTCGCCCACCGGATCCGGTGCTTGTGGTTTCGCAGCCGCCATAGCCTAGACCCACCTTAGGATTTGCCGGATTGTGATCCCCTGCCAAAGGGTTTGCATTGCTTGGCGCGAGCGTTTTAAGGCGCTTTGGCCTTTGGCGGTAACTTCAAAGTATTTTTTAGGGCGGCCACCGCGCTCGGGTGTTGCTGCACCAAATTTAGAGCTGACCATGCCCTTTTGTTCAAGCCGTTCCAGGGTAGAATAGAGTGCACCAATGGCGACATCGCGCTGGATTTGTTCATGCAGTATTTGTCGGATACTGGCACCATAGGCATTGTCCTTTAGGTGCAACAAAGCTAATAGCACCATTTGTTCAAACTCACCTAAGAATTTCTGTTTTTCTGACACTGCGCATGCCCCTAGAAATCAATAACGCAGCCGCATTCATCGAGGGCTGGCCAACCTGTTACAAGTTCAATTACTACAATGTAGTATAAAAAGTGGCCGCACTCAATGCTTAATTTACTACAATGTAGTAATAAATACCCAGAGCCTAATTGCAGTTTTAAAAAAAATTAATGTTTTCTAGCGTAGCCTTTAGGGGGCATGATCCCGTAAACTATCAGGCCATTTAAAAGGAAGGAAAACCTGGATTTCGTATGTTACTGCTCACTTTTTATGTCATGTTGGCGTTGGGCGTTTCGTTTTTATGTTCTATTGCCGAGGCCGTGATCCTCAGTGTGTCTTCGGCTTTTATTTCGGTGCAGGAAAAAGCGGGCAAAGCTTCTGGTAAGCTGTTGCGCCATTTAACCACCGATATCAACAAGCCCTTGTCAGCCATACTCACCCTGAATACTATCGCCCACACAATGGGGGCTGCAGGTGCAGGTGCGCAGGCCGCAGCCGTATTTGGCGACGCCTATTTGGGGCTTATTTCTGCGATCCTGACCTTACTTATCTTGGTTTTCTCGGAGATCATCCCAAAAACCTTGGGTGCCACATTTTGGCGGCAATTGGCACCGGTAACGGCGTATTTCCTAAAGTACTTAGTCTTGCTGCTATACCCATTTGTGAAAATGTCAGAGAAGTTAACCCAAGGCTTTAAAGAAGAAAGCCCATTGCGCGGCCTTAGCCGCACCGAGCTGTCAGCCATGGCGGAACTGTCGGCCGAGGAAGGCCAGTTGGCAAGCCGGGAAATGAACTTTTTGCAGAACCTACTCAACCTGCACGAGCTGCGCATAAAAGACGCCATGACCCACCGGACCGCGGTATTTGCGTTGCCTGAGAATATGACGGTGCAAACTTACTTCCACAAACATGACGATAGCAAGTTTTCCCGGATCCCGATTTATGAGGAAAACGAGCAGGAAAAAATCAATGGCTTTGTTATGAAGCCCGACTTGCTTTTGGCCCAAGCGCGGGGCAATGGCAACAAGCCTCTTGCCGAATACCGCCGGGAAATGGTGGTATTGCTGAGCAATATGCCCCTGGCCAATGCCTTTGATCACTTTCTGAACCAACGCGCCAATATGTTGTTGGTAGTGGATGAGTACGGCGGCCTGGAAGGGATCCTGACTATGGAAGATTTATTGGAGACATTGCTTGGTATCAATATCTGGGACGAAAAAGACAACCAGGTTAACATGAAGAACTTTGCCAAAGCCCTTGCCCGTCGCCGCGAGAAAAAGCAATTGCTGCGCAAAGACGAGCTGTAATCGAATTTCTAATGGCCGCTGTTTAGCGGCCGAGTTCTTGAATGGTTTGCACCAACCATTGTTTAAGTTGTGGCTCAGCCAGCGCCCCAGAAACCCTGTCTACCTCTTTCCCTTGGTAATACAATATCAATGTCGGAATACTGCGGATACCCGCCTGCACGCTGATCTGCTGTGCGTGTTCGGTATTGAGTTTGGCAAACAGTATAGCGTCTGATTCATTACCTACTTTTTCGAATACCGGCGCCATGGAAATGCAGGGGCCGCACCAGCTAGCCCAGTAATCCACCAGCACTGGCATATCGTTTTTGGGCACAAACTTATCGTGGTTTTGGGCATTGAGCTCAATTGGTTTGTCGGGGTGCAATTGTGCCCCACATCGGCCGCACTTGGCATCGCGGCTGGAACGTTGTTCCGGGATGTTATTGGTGGCGTTACATTGTGCGCAAACAATATGCATAGTGGTCTCTCTTTATTCGGCTTTAAAGCGATCTGGTTATTTTTACAAAAATATCAAGGCGGCCTTGCAGCATCAACGTGGCCTGCTATTACTTAAGACTGAAAAATACTTACCAAGGACATGTCATGAATAAGTGGGTTCCGTTAGCTGTTTTACTATGGTGCGGTAGCGTTTTTGCCAAAACTGGTGATGACGTTTATGCCAGTTATGTGGTGCTAGGGCAGCACCAAGGTCAAAATATAGCTTTCGCCCGGGTCATTTTGCCGGCGGGCACCGAATGCCCAACACTTAGCGAAACCATGTCTGCCAACGGTAACGACATTGCGATGGTAACCCGTGACAATCCTTACCACTTTCCCGTTATAGTCTGTGAGGCCGAAGTTGCTTTTGATACCCAGTACCATGTTAATACTGCGAGTATGCCAATACTGCTACCTGAAGTCGTTTCCAAACCACAACACATCCAGGTTTTTGGGGATACCGGGTGTGACCCTTTTTCTGCAACTACCATGACTGGTTGCCAGCCAGGTACGGCGGCTGAGCCATTCCAAACTATGGCAAAAGTTGGCGCAAGCCAAGCACCCGATTTGGTATTACACATGGGCGACTACAACTACCGCGGCACCTCCGGGAAAACCTATTTTACCGAGAGTTCGGGTGGCAAGGTTTCCCAAGTACACAATTGGGTCTATGACGCAGGGGACGGGGTTTCTTTGGGTAACCAATGTGGCCAGGCCGATGGTACCTTTTATTACAGCCAATCAGCAACAAACAGCAACAAACCGGATACCTGGGAACACTGGTATTCGGATTTGTTTTTACCCGCAAAAGACCTATTAGCTGCGGCACCTTGGATCGTAGCCAGGGGCAACCACGAACTGTGCAGCAGGGCAGGCCCTGGTTATTTTTATTTCTTAGATCCCCACAGCAACCTGGCGGGCGGCCAACAACTTAGCTGCCCAGCGGTCGATACCAGTAAGTCGGTGATGCAAAACAGCCTGCAGATCCCGAACTACCTAATTGATTTTAGCAATATTGATATAGCCGTCATTGATTCGGCCAATGCCTGTGATGACTCAGCCCAAAGTCCTTTTTCACCGCTGTTTGTACAAGCCTTTGCGGATCTGGCGCAGCGGGTTAAATCGGATAGCTGGTTGGTAACCCACAGGCCAATTTGGGGCGTGAACGAATACGACACCAGCCGCGATACCACGACCGGCTGTACCTCGGCGGATAAACTGGCCTGTATTAACCAGATGATGCAAGCGGCGATCA
Source organism: Alteromonadaceae bacterium (assembly GCA_965279005.1). GTDB lineage: Bacteria > Pseudomonadota > Gammaproteobacteria > Enterobacterales > Alteromonadaceae > Planctobacterium. Next base: position 11,565 of record CBDIHK010000017.1, read on the forward strand.
AAACCCAGCCAAGCCAGGCATTGCCAACGGAAATCAAAGCCATATTCACGGGTCATATGCACAAGTTTGAAAGTGTGAGTTTTCCTGGTACTTCCCGCCCCAGCAATATCATTGTGGGCTCCAGCGGGGTTAGTTTGTCCAATTCGCCACCATACGGCACTGCCAAGGTGCCAATAGACGGCATGCAAGCAGATGTTTTGAGCCTGTCGCAAAACATTAGCTACCAAGGTAACGCTGCGCTCGCATTTGGCTTTTTGAATATTTCTGTCACCTACGCTGACCAATGGCAAGGCAGCCTGTACAACCCGGCATTGGCTAAAGACATAGTACAATGTTCAGACCAGGGGACTGGTGCTAGCTGCAACGCTATAGCTGGCCTATCTGTGGTTAGCCCATAATAAGGATCGGTATAAGACTTGGCCGTTTTACAATTGCAACTTGCATTGTGCCCTTCTGTCCCCAAATTACCGGGTAACTACAGATTGGAAGTTGCACATGTCGAAACGATTCTCGCTGGCTATTTTGTTGTCCTGTGCCCTGTTAGTTGCCTGTACTGGGCAAGACCCAGGCAAAACTGCAAAGTTAGAACAGCTGTTTTTTGCCGATCCGATTGTCGACGCTAAAACAGCCTTTGCCAAAGGCGATTTTAAATTTGCTGCAGTGCATAACCATAAGCTGATGTTGCCACCGGAAGTACCTGCCTGTCTGGTGGACAAGCACGGCTATTTCACGCTGAGTAACCAAAACTTTAAATACATGGGTTATGAATTCCAACAATATGGTGCGGTATCACAGATCTATGCCCATTGGTATAACTACGAGATGCACCAGGCGTTGCAATTGGCAGGAGAACAGTGTTAGCCGTTAAATAAATGCGTGGCAGATGGTTTGTTTTAACTGTCCACAGCTGTCACCAGGCATAAATTAGAAACATATTCTTCCCTCGGGTACTTGCTATCTTAGGGGGAATCCTTATTTTTTAACTTCAACCCGTGTTTTATAGGTATTACATGCAATACTCCACTTTAGGTAGCAGCGGCGTCCCAGTTTCCCGTATTTGTCTAGGCTCCATGACCTGGGGGCTGCAAAACAACCAGCAAGATGCTGACCAGCAAATTGAATACGCCCTCGGGCTAGGGGTAAACTTTATTGATACGGCAGAAATGTATGCGATACCGCCTTCCCCCGATACCTATGGTAAAACCGAAGCCATCATTGGTGACTGGCTATCCCGCAACCAAAACAAACGCAGTGACATTGTACTGGCTACTAAAATTGCCGGGCCAGGCTTGCCTTGGGTCAGGGATGGGGGACCAATTACCGGCGAAGCCATCGTGGCTGCAGTTGATGCATCCCTTAAGCGTTTGCAAACAGATTATATCGACCTATACCAACTACATTGGCCAAACCGCACTACACCCCACTTTGGCAAGCACCAGCCGGGCAAAATCAATTTCAGTGAACTGGATAGAGAGTTCGAAACAAACTCAATGTTGGAGATCCTGCAAGCCCTGCACGACTGCGTGCGGGCAGGGAAAATAAAACACTGTGGCTTGTCCGATGATACTACCTGGGGCATTAACCAGTACTTAAAACTCAGTGAAAAGCACGGCTTACCGCGCATGGTGTCAATCCAAAATGAGTTTAACTTGCTGCACACGAAGGACTGGCCCTATTTGATTGAAAACTGCATCCATGAAGACGTGGCCTATTTACCGTGGTCACCATTGGGCGGTGGTGTCCTGTCTGGCAAATACCTTGGCGGGGCACGTCCTGAAGGCAGCCGCTGGACCTTGTCACAGCGTATGGGCTTGTTCCGCGATAATGAACAGGTAGACGCTGCTGTGAAGGCTTATCAAGAAGTTGCCAAAGCCCACAATATGACTGTTGCCCAATTAGCCCTTTTGTGGTGTGACCGTATTGATGGTGTCACTTCTACGATTATTGGCGCAACCAATATGGCACAGTTGCAAGAAGATATTGCCGCGTTCGCATTGCCTGCTAAGGATGACTTGATGGCTGACGTTGGGGCGGTATTGGCAAAGTATCCAAGCCCGTTTTAGGCAATGTGCAGGCTATTCTTATTTCTCTGTTAGCAGTGCCTGGGCTTCACACAACAATGCTGAAATAATCGCAAGGAATGCGGTCAAGCGCTGCTCGCAGTTGTGTTCTTTATTGTCTTTAAATTCGATGAACAATACTTTGATGGCCACCAGGATGGCATTGATTTCGTGCAGCGTTTTGGCAGCAAAACTTAATTCAATGGCTTTGACTGCGTTGTGTAAGGCAAGGATACCGGACTCGATCTGGCACAGCCCAGATTGCAGCGGGTTAGGAATAGAGCTTGCGAGGTAGGTTCTGGTAATGACTGAATTAATTTCACTTTTTTGCTTCATAAGCAGGTGGTAAGGAAATAATTCGGTTTCAGAAAATTGCTGTGCAGCCCTATACCGTATGGAACCCCATACTTGTTCAACGAGGGCTTCAGTTTGTCGTATTGCCTTTGCTGCTTCTGTCGGTAGTTGCGAGCTAAGGCTGTCCGGATTTGTGTTTACCATAGCGTTGTTAAACATAGTCACTCCCTTTAGGTTCTTGTTATTGGGCTGACGTCCAATCCTTGGTATTTATTCCAACATTCATTGCAAATTCGTAAACTTTGATCCTAGATTGTACGCTCGTCAGTAACTATGTAGTAGGCATGGGATCAGTCTATTGGGTATGCCCTGCGGGGGATAGGTATGATTTTTAGCGGGACGCATTAAAGTTTAGGTATGTAAAAATATACCTATGTTGTGAGTCAAACAATATGCAAATCAAGTCAAAGGGCTATAGTGGCGGCAAAACAATCTCCAGTAGTAGGCTGTATGTGGAGGTCGCTATGCCATTTCACGTAAACAAAGAGCCGGTTTCGGTAGCTAATATCCAAAAGTCCTTGGCAGACAAAAAACTGCCTACGGACAAAGCCGTATTGATCTCATTTTATATTGAAGTGTACAGCGAGACCCTGTCTAAAGAGTTGGCGATCGATTTGTCGAGTGAGGGTTTTGAAACTGATGTTGATGCATTCCAGCAACTCCAGCACAAATGGCGTTGCTGGGCCAGTGTTAAGATATTTCCTAGCATCTTGAACCTGGACTGGATTGTGACCCTGTTGACCGATAAGTGTGAACGCTTTGGCAGCACTTTGGAGGGTTGGGAGGTTAATCCTGTGGATACGGGGGCAGAACTTGGCCAGCTTATGGCGCAATTGGAACAGCAATACGAAGACGGGCATTGATTTCCATTAGTCACTTTTATTTTTCCCGAAAATGCCCTGACATTCCATTCTAAGTCCTGCCCGCTGCACTCCTCCATTTGTAAGATTTATTTTTTACCCGTTGGCTAGACCTGATCCTGCTGCGATACTATCCGTAATATCGATTTTGTTTTATGGGAATCAATTATGGCAGCTCGTCGGCAAAAAATTGAATTTGAGAGTTCAGGTGTGGAGCTTTCTGGTCTTTTGGAATCGCCAGCTGGCGGAGCCAGTCAATTCGCGCTATTCGCCCATTGTTTTACTTGTGGTAAAGACATCGCTGCTGCGTCTCGGATCTCACGCGCGTTGGTTGCCCGTGGCATTGCCGTTTTCAGGTTTGATTTTACTGGTTTGGGTAATAGCGATGGCGATTTTGCCAATACTAATTTTTCTTCCAATGTCGACGATTTAGTCGCGGCTGCAGACTATATGCGTAGCCAATACCAGGCACCGCAACTCCTTATTGGCCACAGCTTAGGTGGCGCAGCCGTGTTAAACGCAGCGCATCGTGTTGCCGAGTGTAAAGCTGTAGTTACTATTGGTGCTCCCGCTGATGCAAGCCACGTGTCCAAACAATTTGCCTGTGATATCGAACGCATTGAGCAGCAGGGAGAGGCGCAAGTGTCATTGGCTGGCAGGCCATTTACCATTAAAAAGCAATTCCTAGACGATATTGCCAGTTCCGATAGTGAGCATATTGGCCGTTTGAAGAAAGCCCTGCTGGTAATGCATGCACCGTTAGACGAAACCGTGTCAATCGCCCAGGCAGAAAAAATATACCAGGCCGCCAAGCACCCCAAGAGTTTTGTCAGCTTGGATAGCGCGGATCACCTGCTCAGTAAAAAACAGGACTCGGAATACGTGGCCGCAACCATTGCCGCCTGGTCGTCGCGGTACCTTGATGAGCAACCCTTGATCCAGCAAACCCAATCAGCAGTGGCTACGGGTGAGGTGCTGGTTACTGAGAAAAACCAAAACTTTACCCGCGGTGTTTTCTCTGATTCCCACTACTGGTTGGCTGATGAACCCACCAAAGTTGGTGGTGACAACCTAGGACCGGACCCCTATGAGCACTTGCTGGCCGCATTGGGCGCCTGTACCTCAATGACCGTGCGCATGTATGCTAATCGCAAGCAGTGGCCATTGCAGGATATCAAAGTCACCTTGAACCACAGCCGTCAGCACGGGGCGGATTGCCAACAATGCGACGAAGAACACACTCAGATTGATGTATTGCATAGGGTGGTGGAATTGGTAGGCGATCTGGATGAAACACAACGGGCGCGGCTTCTAGAAATCGCCGATAAATGCCCGGTGCACAAGACCCTATCGGGTAAAATTGTTATTACTACTGAAGCGGGATAGGCATAAACAGGTTACTGACGCATTGGTTATTTGTCAGCCTTTTGCGCCTTCCATTCGTCGGTGAGCATGCCATCATACCCCCAGTTTTGTTCTTCAATCTCATCTATCACAATATGGATATGTTCGGGTTTTTTACCTAAGCGTTTAACCAAGGAGTCGGTAATGTCCTCTACTAAGCCTCGTTTCTGCTCACGGCTAGCGCCCTTGGTGATTTGTACATTTATACCTAGTGATATCGGTATTACTAAGGCACAACGAATTTTTCATACTAATGTTACTATGCCGCGAGCTTGCCTAAAAAAACTTAGCCTGTCCATGCAACTGTAATTATTACTCGGTTTTATCTGTAAAACATGAACTAGTTCTCATTTTTCTTGGTTTAGGTATTTCCCTGTTGGCGGTTAACTTAGGTATATCCCATAGCAGTACCGGGAAAAAATATGAGAATTAGACTTAATAGCCGCACCTCCTATATTAGCAAATATTTGTTTCCTACGGTCTGGTTTGGTTTTTTGTTGGCATTTATGGTGATGGCACCGCAATCGACAGATGAAGTGGGCAAACAATGGGTTTTCACTTTGGCTCCGATACCCATGGCTGTGTTTGGTTATTACTTCATGAAACAACTAATCTTTGGGCTCGTCGATGAAGTGTACCGCGATGGCCACAGTATCCATTGTTACTCTGGCAGCAAACAGGCAAGCTTTACCCTTAATGATATCCAGTCTGCGATCTATTACACCCAGACCCAGCCCCATAAATGCGTGTTGCGTTTGCGCCGCGAAACGCCTTGGGGACGCGAAGTAGAATTTGTGCCGAAAATTGGCTGGCGGTTTTTTTCCTATAACGCGGATGTGGAAACACTGATTGATGAAGTGGATGCAATATCAAGGGGTCAGAGACCTTGAAACTGAATAGCCGCAAGTGATTGTATTACCTAATGGTTTTCAAGGTCTCTGACCCCTTGATACTTGATATAAAAAAGCCCCTGTACCAATTTGGTAAAGGGGCTTTTTAGTGTCTAAAAGTAGCTTATTTAGCGTCTTTACGAGCCTTAACTTCTTCGATGACTTTCTCTGCCACGTTTTGTGGGCAAGGCATGTAATGGCTGAATTCCATAGAGAATTGGCCACGGCCAGAAGTCATAGTACGCAAGTGGCCGATGTAGCCAAACATTTCAGAAAGCGGTACATCTGCTTTGATACGTACGCCAGTTGCGCCAGCTTCTTGGTCTTTGATCATGCCGCGACGGCGGTTCAAATCACCGATTACGTCACCAACGTGATCTTCAGGTGTGAACACGTCAACCTTCATAATTGGTTCCATCAACTGGGGACCTGCTTTTGGCATAGATTGGCGGTATGCGCCTTTCGCTGCGATTTCAAAAGCAACAGCCGAGGAGTCAACAGCGTGGTAGCCACCGTCAAACAATTCGATTTCAACGTCTAGCACTGGGTAACCCGCTAGTACACCTTCATCCATCATGCCCTTGAAGCCTTTTTCAATGGCAGGGAAGAATTCTTTTGGAACGTTACCACCAACAACGCTAGAAGTGAATGAGAAGCCTGATCCTGGCTCTCCAGGACGGATGCGGTAGTCAATCTTACCGAACTGACCAGAACCACCAGACTGCTTCTTGTGGGTGTAAGAATCTTCTACTGGAGTAGTGATGCTTTCACGGTAAGCAACTTGCGGCTGGCCTACTTCTAGCTCAACGCCGTAAGTACGCTTCAAGATGTCTACCTTGATGTCCAAGTGCAATTCACCCATACCTTTAAGGATGGTTTCACCTGAATCTTCGTCAGTTTCAACTTGGAAAGAAGGATCTTCTGCAACCAATTTACCGATAGCAACACCCATCTTCTCGTTACCGCCTTTATCTTTAGGCTTAACAGCGATTGAGATTACTGGCTCAGGGAAGATCATAGGCTCAAGCGTACAAGGGTTGTTAGGATCACATAAGGTGTGGCCCGTTTGTACGTTTTTCATGCCAACAACGGCTAGGATGTCACCCGCTTGGGCGCTAGTGAGTTCAGTACGCTCGTCTGCGTGCATTTCAACCATGCGGCCGATACGCTCGGTTTTACCCGTTGCAGAGTTCAATACGGTCATACCTTTTTCCAACTTACCAGAGTAAATACGGATAAAGGTAAGGGCACCAAAACGGTCATCCATGATTTTGAACGCCAAGGCGCGGAATGGCTCGTCCGGAGAAACAATAGCCTTTTCGCCAGTAGGTTCACCAGTTTCTTCATCAGTCAAATCTTGAGGATCGACTTCCATAGGTGCAGGCAAGTAGTCAACAACTGCGTCCAATACTAGTTGGATACCTTTGTTCTTAAAGGCAGAACCACAGTAAGTTGGGAAGAAGGCTAGGTCACGGGTACCTTTACGGATACAGCGCTTGATGTCATCAATAGACACTTCTTCGCCGTCCATGTAGGCCATCATTAGGTCGTCGTCTTGCTCAACGGCAGTTTCGATCAACTGCTCGCGGTATTCAGCAGTCTTTTCTACCAAATCAGCAGGGATATCTTCTACGGTGTAGTTTTCTGGCAGGCCTGTGTCATCCCAGATGTAAGCTTTTTCTGAAAGGATATCAACCACACCAACGAAATCGTCTTCGATACCGATTGGCAAAGTCATTACTAGAGGGTTGGCACCCAATACGTTCTTAACTTGATCAACAACGCGATAGAAGTCTGCGCCCATACGGTCAAGTTTGTTAACGAAGATCAGACGGGATACTTCTGATTCGTTGGCATAACGCCAGTTGGTTTCTGACTGAGGCTCAACACCACCAGAACCACAGAATACACCCACACCGCCGTCTAGTACTTTCAAGGAACGGTATACTTCTACGGTGAAGTCAACGTGCCCAGGAGTATCGATGATGTTTAAGCGGTGGTCTTTCCAGAAACAAGTTGTGGCAGCTGACTGGATAGTAATACCACGCTCAGCTTCTTGTTCCATGAAGTCAGTGGTTGATTCACCGTCGTGTACTTCACCGGTTTTATGGATTTTACCAGTGAGTTTCAAAATACGTTCAGTCGAAGTGGTTTTACCCGCGTCTACGTGCGCGAATATACCAATATTTCTGTACTTAGCTAAGTCTGTCATGGCTTCACTTATTTCAGTTAAAAAAAAATTGCGCGGCAGTATACACGATTTTTGCAAATTTGATCAGAGATATTGCGCGTTTTCGATTATTTTCTGTACATGTTTTTGGCCGCTGGTGGAATTTTGACCAGGTCTGCGCAAAACCGCACAATTATTCGGGACTTGAGCAAATTTGCAAGCCCCTTGACGGACTTATTTATGAAATTTTGTGTTTATTTTTCGATTTTTGACGGGATTTGCCGCTTTTCACCAGGATTGGCAAAGAATTCTTCGCCCGTTGCCAATAAATACTTGGGTACCTGCCAGGGCACATGCACGCCAATGTGTTGTTCGGCGTTGAGTATCTCGTTGAGTATATCCCTGCCTTCGGCGGACATAAAAAACCAGAAGGGCGGTAAATTCACATCAGTGCGCCGTGCCTGCCAATGGCGTTTGAACGGTAAATAGTGGTCATCATCGGGATCGGCGTCACCCATATGCATACTAGTTAACTGCCCGTTTAGGGTGACCCTGAATACGATGTTTTCGATGTCTTTCCTTGATGGCCAGCCTGCGTGGGGGATACGCACCGCTTCGACCAGGATACCGTGCTTCTGCATTGATTGAGGTTGGTCGCCAAAGTTTAAGGCAAAGCCGTGTAACCTTGGCCTGATTGTTTCAGCGGGGTTTAGCGCTAAGATCTCTGCTACCGCCTGCTGTGGCGCAAATAGTTGTGTATCTTGGTGTTGGCTCAAGTAATTAATTACATCTTTCGCGTCAAAGTGGTCGGTATGGGCATGGCTAATAATGATTGCATCGATGCCATCGTAGGGGGGTGTCCCCTTGAAAACTGCTTGGCGAAGTCCTTCTGGCACTAGCCGGTAAATGCCAAAATCATTGTGGAAAAACGGGTCATATAGGATTTTATTATCCCCTGACTGCACTAACACTGCACTGTTGCCCAAGTAGGTCGCTTCATCATGGGCATGGCCGGTTGACCCAAAAAATTGTGAACTAGTTAACAAAATTAACAAGCCGAAAATACGCAAATGAAACTCCCCCTAAATGCCCTTTCCCTGTTAAAAAGAGCCTGCAGCCCAGTAACAATAAGCTATCTGGGGATCTTAGCAGAGAATTTGGAAGCCTTAAATTGCTTTGGCGACGGTGTAAGCACGCTGGCAAGGAGTGTCAACCTAATGTAAAGGCTAGCGTTGTAACAGGTAAGCAAACCAAAAGCCGGAGATATTATGTGCTTATCTAACCGCAGCTGGGCTAAGCAACCAGCTAAAACCAATAATTTGATAAACCTAGTCCTAGCCAGCTGCCTGTTACTACCGACCTTAGCCATTGCGCAACAAAATCAAGACCCGCCTGGTGAACCAAGGCAGGAAGAACAACAGCGGGATCGGAGGGATCGCGAGCGGGAAAATCCCGTATCGCCGGTACGCAACATAGAGCGGGATAGGCCAACTCGGGTCGAACCGGCACCTGTGTTCGATGTGCGCAGTTTCGACGGTAGCAACAACAGCTTGGAACAGGAAAGCATGGGCGCAGCCAATAGCCAATTGCTGCGCTATACCAGCATAGGTTACAGCGATGGTATCAGCAGCCTTGCGGGTGAAGACAGGCTGTCGCCGCGTTCTATTAGTAACATTATCTTTGCCCAGTCCCATGATGTGGCCAACCACAAGCAAGCAACCGATTTTTTATGGCAATGGGGGCAATTCTTGGATCACGATTTGGATCTTACCGACGGTGTAGATCCTGCAGAAAATGCCTATATCGACGTGCCTCTTGGCGATGTGTTTTTTGATCCCCAGGGAACTGGTACAGTTCAAATTCCCTTTAACCGTAGCGTTTATGATACCGCCACTGGCACCAGCACCGATAACCCTCGCCAACAAATCAACGAGATCACGGCCTGGATAGATGCATCCAATGTTTATGGTAGTTCACAGGAACGGGCATTGGCTTTAAGGACAATGGACGGCACTGGCCAGTTAAAAACCAGCGATGGTGACTTACTTCCTTTTAATACCGATGGTTTGGCTAACGCCGGTTCAAGGACCGATTTCTTTTTAGCAGGCGATGTTCGCGCCAATGAGCAGGTTGGCCTGGCTAGTATGCATACCCTGTTTGTACGCGAGCACAATCGCCAGGCTAGGAGGATAGCCCGTGACAATCCAAGCCTAAGCGGCGAGGAGATATTCCAGCAGGCCAGGGCCATTGTTGGTGCCCAGATGCAAGTCATTACTTACCGGGAGTTCCTACCTTTATTATTAGGGCGTGATGCAATGCCAAGGTACCGGGGTTACAACCCAGATATTGATGCCGGTATCGCCAACGAGTTTTCTACCGCAGCTTACCGCTTGGGGCACAGCCTGTTAAGCGCACAGATCTTGCGCCTTGATGCCGAAGGTAATGAAATTGACGCAGGCCATTTGGCACTTCGCGATGCCTTTTTTAGCCCTAATGAGATTGTTGAGCAAGGTATCGAGCCGATTTTACGAGGGCTTGCCAGCCAGGTGTGCCAATCTATCGACAACTACGTGATTGATGATGTGCGCAACTTCTTGTTTGGCGCCCCTGGGGCGGGTGGTTTCGATTTAGCTTCATTAAATATCCAGCGAGGCAGGGATCACGGTCTAGCGAGCTATAATCAAGCTAGGTTTGATTTGGGACTACGCCCAGTCCGTGATTTTGCTGATATCTCCAGTGATCCATTGGTGCAAGCTGCCCTGGAAGAAGCCTATGCTGATGTCGATGCTATCGACCTTTGGGTCGGGGGCTTGGCCGAAGACCACCACCGTGATGCTATGGTAGGCGAGGTGTTCTACCACATATTAAAACGCCAATTCCTGGCATTGCGGGATGGGGATCGGTTTTGGTACCAAAATGCCTTGCCAAGGGAAGTCCAGCGCACGGTTGAACGCACTAGGCTGTCGGATATCATAAGGCGCAACACCGATATTGGCGAAGAATTACAAGCTAATGTGTTTGTATCAGCAAGTGCCCAACAAGACCAAGGTGACGGTGGTGGCCAAGATGGGCGCAGGCCACGCAACGGCGGTAGCTAAATCAATAAGTAGTTAATTACATCCAATAAAGAATCTGGTTGGCAAAGTCTATAGCGGCATTTCCCTGCTGCAGCTCTGCCAATCCCAATAACCCAATGATGTTGTCATTAGCACTGTCGAGTTGCCCTAAGCTTAAAGTTAAATCAGATAGGGAAAAGTTATCAGTAAAGGTTAAGCCTCCGATCTGGATTGAATCAATAGGCGTTACTGCTGTTGTAATCGTCTTCCTTTGATTGGCCTGCGTTTGCAATCCATTGTTTCGATGCTGCATGGGAACGATGCCCACTTCCCCTATACGTCGGCTATCCAGCAGGAGCGTGGGCGCTGAAGAGCTAATGACCAATTGATAGGTTTTGCCTTGCAGCACGGTTTCCACCAGCGCTAAACCTGAAGCTGTTATACTCAACCTAATTTGCTTGCTAACCGGCAAGGTAACATTACTTGACTTGGGGATGAGCAAGGAATTGTGCTTAACGAGCAATAGTGCATCTAACGCTGATAGTGCATCGAGGCCAATAACGCCAGCAGTACCGCTGCCAATGTGATCCGGCAAGAGATGGCCTTGTAACTTGCGAATACCTGTTTCGTGACCTGCGATTGCGAATCGGCTGACTGCCACTGTCCCGCCTTTACCATGGCTTGTGTAGATAACGCTTTTTGGGGTTGCAGTATCCAAAATAAAGCTCTTATCAACGCCATCCACCTGTGCTGTAAGCGACAAAAAACCGTGTTGGCCATGCAGCAATGGCACCCGATGCCAATCGGCCAGATCTAACTGGGCGAAACCTGATGGGCTTATGACAAACAATAATAGAAACAAGTATTTTATGGCGCGGTATGTCATTCATAATTCCTTTATGATGGGGTTGCAGCGATTTAAAAGTTGCCGCCTAGAATGGCTATCTAGCTGTCTTTCCTACGGAAAATGGCGCTATGGTAAGTATTTTTGGTACGGTGTCAATGTGTTTTTAAAGACACATTAAGGTTGATTACAAAAGTGGATGCCATTGGAATACCACCCGCCTTTAGGTGTAGGCGAGTGGCTGTAGGTTTTGTTGCTGGCTATTAGGAAAAGTAGGCTGCGACAGCGATGCCCAGTGGCGTACCGACGATGTAGCCTGCTACGCCCACTAAAATCCCTGGTGTGGCGAGTGCTGGCCAATTGCGCGCCATGGCAAGGGCGGGCGCGGTGGTCGCGCCCAATATAGAAGCGTTTGATGCGATAATTAATTCTGGTAGTGACAAGTTTGTCACATGGTGCTCCGGTTCTTTTGCCAGCTTTCGGGTTGCCATACTGATCAAGCTACCAAGCCCAAATACGACCAGGGCATGGATGCTTAATATGATCACCACAAAGGCGAGTAGGATAGGCGCAACACTAATCAATTTCACAATATCTGCACCGGCGGCAATAGCTGCGAAGAACACAAAAGCCAAGACCAAACCTATGGTTTCGCCACCTTGTAGTTTTTGCATGGTTTTTGGCGCAAAAGTGGCAGGTAAAATGGCAATGACGGTGATAAATACATAGCGCAGCTGGGTGTAGTCAAAGTCGCTGCCCCTGTCCAACCACAGCACTATGGCATCTGCCAAGGCCACTGTCGCTAGTGAGAAGGTCAACGCTGCAGCAATACTAAAACCGCTGACTTTATTGGATTGTTGTTCAGCTACGTCTGTTTCCATGCTGTGGTCGCGCACAGCATATTTGCGCATCAACCAGGCAGACGCCGGCATAATTGCCAACACTGCTAGGAATAAGGCGCTCATCAGGTTGTCGACGGCGGTTGCGGCAGAAATCACATTGGCATCATCAAACCCAGTTGATTGGATCACCGCTGCATAGTTGACCGAACCTCCTGTGTAGGTGGCGGTAAAGATACCGGCTAGGTCACCTTCACGGGCACCCAAGTCCAACACGCTGACACCGACTGCAGCGCCTAGGGCGGTACCAATACAGGCCAAAATAAATCCAATACCCACCCGGCCGCTTTCCATAATGATACGCTTTACATTGGCATTGATTAAGAACAACGGAATAAGCGCAGGCACCAGGTATTTAAAGATAAAACTATAGGCATCAGCACTTTTCGGGATGATATTCAGGTTAGACAACAATATTGCCCCTAAGATGGCCCAAACAGCGCCTGTCACCATTTTACCCCAGGATTTTTGTTCGGCCCAAAAGCCAAACAGGGCAACGGCAAATAACGCCGCGGCAACGGCAAAGTGGTGGTCGGCAGGGATAAGGCTGGAAGCTTCCATGGTATTATTCTTATTAGGCAAAAATTTGGCTAATGATAAATACCTTGGCCACAAAACAAAAGATCAATAGCGTGATGTTGCCTGAATTCTTCGAAACAATGGGGTCGTTTTTGTTAAGCTATCCCGAAGACATAGCTGATGACTTATTTATACAGTGACCAACAAACCTATCCGAGCAGCAGAAAGGCCATTACCGGTAAACGTTGAAGCTGGAAAAAAGTACCTTTGGTGTGCTTGCGGCAAGAGCAAAACCCAGCCTCTTTGTGATGGCTCCCACAGCAAAGACGATTTGAAACCTGTGGTTTTTGAAGCGAAAGAGACTAAAACCATATATTTGTGCGGTTGCAAAGCAACTGGCAGTAAGCCCAACTGTGATGGTAGCCATCAGTTTGAACAAGGCAATGACCGGTACCAGTATTATTGATCCGCAATGCAACTTACAAAACATCCAGTGAATTTGTAGCAAGCCACGGCGAGCAGCAGGAAGTGTGTGTTGTAGTACAAAACCTACAAAGTTTGAAAAACCTGTAAGACATCTACGTCGGTATATCTGTTTACCCTAAAAATGTTTAAAAAAGCACCGATATTATTTGCAATGTGGGTAGCCTATATTACCTTTTATTAAACATAATGCGGTTATGGTAACCGCTAATGATCTCAAGTCACTTAATTATGTTTACTGCGATTAATTGCAGAGGGAAGGACGGGGATGCTGGATGATAATTCGGTGCTCTTACAGGGAACGGGATCGGCGGAGAATCCTGACTGTGATCTTAGCACGCAATGGGTAGGCAACAGCACTGCGCTTAAGCAACTGCAGCAGCGCTTGGGCAAATACGCAGGTGTTGATTTCCCGGTTATGATTAAAGGAGGAAAGGGCACTGGAAAATTATTAGCTGCGCTTACCATCCATCGATTGAGCTCTCGCGCTGAATACGCTTTTGTAGAGTGTGACTGCTATTCTGTCACTAAGGAAAGCTGCACGAAGAAGATCGGACAGGACTATAATAAAGCATGCGATGGGACTTTATTCCTGCGCAATCTTAACGCTCTACCTAGCCAGGCACTACATGAACTTAACCATTATTGGGAGCGGGAATATATGGGGCAACGGGTTGCTACGCGGATCGTCTGTTCATTGTCCCCTGATTACCCCGAACAAGCCATCAGTGCGTCAGCCGCGCCATGGCTGCCGCTAACTCTACCGACGTTAGCCGAACGCAAAAGTGATATTGGTGCATTGGTACTCATGTTGTTAAGGAAATATGCGACGATTAAACCTGTTACTTTAAGTGAACAATGCATATCTGTCTTTTGTGCTTTCCCATGGCAAGATAATGTCAAGGGATTAGAGCGGGCAGTGGCTTTGGTATCGGTAATGGCGGATCAGCCGCGAATAGAATTGACACAATTGTTGCAGATCTTACCTGAGCTAGATCAGCGAGCTAAGGCAACAACATCTTTTGGCAAAGAAGTGCCTGTTGATACATTAAAGCCGACAGGTATTTTAAGCAATGATGCTTCCAGCTGTGAAAACTGTATAGAATTTGGTTTTTGTGAAAACCATTTGGTTGAGGCGATACTAGACAAATCCTGTGACCAGTTACCACTGGGGCATGGCGCCCTGACAAAATCGCTAGTTCGAATTTCAGAGTCATATAAGCGCAAGATTACCTTAGAGGCGGTGGCAAAATCTGCATTTGTTAGCGCTCCCCATCTGTCCTACCTATACCGCAAGCACCTTGGGTTGTCCTTTAAACAGCTTTTGCTCAAGGTGCGTATTGAGCAATCAAAACGATTATTGTTGCAAAACAATGATATGCAGGTGACCGAAATTTCCTATGAAGTAGGGTTCCATGATTTAAGCCATTTTGAAAAGGTATTTCGCAAACTGGTGGGTACCAAGCCACTGCAATTCCGCAATAGCAACATGCATTAGCGAGTCAATTCGGGCAATGCACGTTTTTTACCTTTTTGCTTGGTTCTTACCTGTTTCATAATTTCCTACCTTCTTAGTGGTTAATAAATTGCTCTGTTTTTACCTTTGATTAACCTGATTTTTACATTTAATCCATCGGCTTCCCGCCTAATATTATAAGCGTTCAATTGCTGGTGATGCTGGTTTTGGCAGCAAAGCTGGGGATGAATAATTGATTCAACTAACTACCTAGTAAAGGAGCATGTATGGCATTTCCTACTTCTGTAAATGACCAGATTACTGACTCAGTTACCCAGGCAAATGTCGAAGTGCTCGGTGATGCACCCGCATTGTCAATGGGTAACCTATTCCAAGCGACGAGCCAGGCCCTGGGCAACGCCGCCCACAATGCGACGACAGCGCAGCAGCAAACAGCAGTTACGGCGCAAGCGGCGACAACAATGGGCGTGGCAACGCTTTACTCAATAGATACAGCCACTGCCGGTAAAGCGACAGCGGCTATTTTAGGTTCTTAACCAGTGCGATAAACCACTAGATATATTGGAGAAATAAATCATGGCATTTCCAACTTCAGTCAACAGTCAAATCACAGACTCAGTTACCCAAGCAAACGTAAAGGTGTTAGGTGACGCGCCTGCCGTTGCAATGGGTAACCTGTTCCAAGCCACTAGCCAGGCTTTGGGTAATGCGGCGCACAACGCCACAACTGCCCAGCAGCAAACCTCGGTAACGGCGCAAGCTGCAACCACTATGGGAGTAGCAACCCTCTATTCCATTGATACAGCCTCTACCGGTAAAGCAACCTCGGCGATCCTTGGTTCCTAGTCAAAGAGGAGTTTGAATAATGGCATTTCCTACCTCAGTCAATAACCAAATTACCGACTCGGTTACCCAAGCCAATGTCCAGGTAATTGGTGATGCGCCAGCGGTCGCAATGGGCAACTTGTACCAGGCTACGGCGCAAGCGCTCGGCAACGCTGCCCACAATGCCACAATGGCACAACAGCAAACCAATATCACCGCTCAAGCGGCAACAACGGCTGGGGTGGCATTGCTGTATTCACTTGATACAGCATCAGCCGGCATGGCGACAAAAGCTATTTTGGGCTGATGCAATTTGTTATTCACGTTAACGTAATTAAAAAAGGTAAATTCTTATGTATCCCACTTCAGTAAATAGTCAAGTCACGGATTCCGTTACCCAAGTTAATACCAAAGTTTTGGGTGACGCGCCCGCTCAATCAATGGGTAACTTGATGATCGCCACTTCCCAGGCCTTGAGCAATGCAGCCCACAATGCCACCACTGCCCAGCAGCAGGCAGGCATAACCTGGCAAGCCACTACAGTACAGGGTGTAAGCACATTATACAGCGTGGATACGGCATCTACCGGTGTCGCCACATCTAAAATATTTGCCTAATCCAGTGGCGTGGGGCTGGTGTCATCCCGCCCCGTGCCACTCAACTGCTAAGTAAATGGTGATACATCCATGGCTGCAATGACAACTGTACTCAATGTGGGCATGGCACCTTGCTTGGCAATGGGCATGACCTATGTGCAAGGGGCACAGAGCATTAGCTTATTAATGGAAAATGCAGTTTTAAATGAAAAATTGGCCCAGATAACTGGCCGGGCCAGCACCGACCAATGCGTCGCGTTGATATTAGATGCAGGCGCTATTGGTATTAAGAAAGGAAAATGACCATGACAACTCCAGGTACCGTCAATGATATGATTACCGATTCTGTTGCGACGACTTCAACCCTATTAACTGGTTCTGCCCCACCGCAAGGTATGGCCATGTTGGATGTCGTGTCAGCCGAAACCATTGGCATGGCCATGCACAATGCGATTACGGCGCAGCAAAACGCCCAATTGACTGCCAATGCTTCAATTACTACAACGTGTGCCCGGATGTTGTCTATGGAGCCGGTTCCACCGCCGCCTAGTCCCACAACCAACCCGCCTCCCTTTATGCCACTTTCGACGGAAACAGCCAGTGATCCCAACAGTATGCTCAAAGTGGCTGGCACTTTGGCAGAAAACGCCATAGCAGCATTGAAGAAACAAGATTCCAGTGACCAGGCCACCCAAAAAGCATTGGATGACCTGATCAACAAACTCAAGGGCTTGGATCCCGATGCCAGCGGAGGCAGTGGTGCTGGTGGTGGCGGTACCGCTGATGGCGGTAGCGGCGATTCCGGTAGTGGCAGCCAAGCCGACTCAGGGAATACTGGCGGTACCGGCAATAACTGAAAGCAGCTAGCGACAGAGCAAAATAACGGCAACAAGCAATTGACATCAAAGAGGTTCGCATCATGGCTAATGAAATGGTAAACCCACAAATCACGAATTCGATCCAGGCGGTGCAACAGGCCACTTTAACTGGTGACGTCATTAAGCACTCTGGCGCAGGTAAAGCCTATCAATCAGTGTCGCAAACCGCTGCTATCGCGGTACAGGATGCGGCTGATCAGCTGCGCAACATGGGCACCATCAGTTCTACTGCGGCGGGTGTGGCAATTTCACAAATGCTTGCAACTGGCAATGTCGATGAATGTACCAAAGCGCTATCCCAGATACAGACATTAATGACCAATAGCGCCGCTAACTTTAAAACTATTGGTGAAAATGCTGGCTCGGTGCTCAGTACGTTCCCTAATGGCGATTAGGCAATAAACGTTTATCAAGGTCTAAGTACATGATTTCCATCCAACGCCCAATCACCTCCTTGGCCAATTTATCCGACAAAGCCAATGTCCTGTTGGGTTGGATCCCGGCGGCTGGGCAATGGGTTGCCAATGCTATTGGTGATTCGGGTAAAAATTACGTATTTAGCTCAGAAAGCGCGCTATTTAACAGCTTGTTGGCTGGTTTATATAGCAGCGACGCAATGCAAGTGCCTAAGTGCGGATTCTGGGCATCACCAGACTATTTGTTGGGACTGGGCTCAGAGCAAATTCAAGTACTGAACCAAGTCGCCCAAGGCGGTTCTGATACACAGCAACTGCAACAGCTAGACAGTTTAATTGCGCAAGAAAACTTGGTGACCACCAAAAACTGGCAGGATGTAACTGACTTTTTTCAAGCGTGGCAAATTGCAGGCGAAACCGCGCTGCAACAATTGGATTTAGCTGCCGTAGCGAGCTGGCAGGACTTGGCGACCCTTGTTGCTACTGAAAACTACCCTAAGCCGGTTGTGCAGGGAGCCCTGGAATTTGCTTTTGGGCAAAACTTAGGGGCTTCTGCAACGGCCAAGTTATCCCAGTTTGCAATCTTGCTATACCTGCCCGTGTACCAAGGTACACAGGCGAAACGTTTGTCCACATCCATGCAAAAAGATTTTCAGCAGTGTTTCCAATTGCTATTGGGGTTAGTGCTGGGGCAATTGGCCTGTCCACAGCTAGCACCACCGCAGACGGCAATGAGTGTTGGTCCGGTTATCCAACAATGGGGCGCCCAGCAACAATTTATCGGCTTTACTGACGTCCCTACAGGGCTTTTGCAAAGTGCCTTAAATTTGCCGCTTACCGGTGGCCAACAGGCAGCTGAAATACCAGGTAAGTTCAACCAGTTTATCACCCAAACAACCCAGGGACTTGCAAACTGCAAGGTAGGCAAACAGTTGTTGTCACAAGACGCCAAAGATTGGATTTACCAAATCCAAGCAACTGGCTTACAAGCGAGTTTTAACTTGGCGGAAGACGGTTGTTTGACACTCAATAGCGTCAAACTCAATAGTTAACCGGAGGTTTCCCATGTCAAACCAACATAACCAAGCAGGCGGAAAATCTAATCAAGGTTTCGATAGCCAGCAGCATTTACAGCAGCTGGTGGCGGGGTTGCAGGAAAATTTGCAACAAGCCAACAAGGTTATCCAACAATCGCTGCAGCAAAGCAACCAAGTAATGCACCAGTTGCAGCAACAAGTGCAAAACCTACCAGCTGCAGGCACTAGCGAAGACCACGCTGGCGCTGGTTCAGCGGAGCCCAATACAGGGGCAACTGCATCAGGTGTGGATACTGTTAGTGCGGCAGTGCAGCAGGCATCAGAGCACGAAAAGAGCATGTTCGGAGAAATGCAGCAATACGCCCAACAGCATTTCCAGGAGGCAGAAAAAGCGCTGCATTTGAACCCTGGCCAAGCGACATCACCCAAGGGCTTTTTGCAGGGGGTATCCAATGCTTTGCACGGTGTTGAACAGCTCGGTGAGCAGAAACTAGGGCAATTGCAAGAATCTGCACATCAACATATGGTGAATGCTGAGCAGGCAATCCAACAGTCGTTGCATAGTATCCATAATGCCATTGAAGGCCAGCGCAGTGCCATGGGGCAGGTAGCACCGCAGCCAGCAGCACAAGAGCAAGGGGCTGGCCAACCTGAGCAAACAGGGCAACCCCACCCTGGGCAACCAGCTCAGTGAGGGCAGTGCCATGATGCCGATAAAGACGCCAGAATTAAAACTGGACGACGATGTCTTATTGAAGATTAAGGTTGCCAGCAAGCAGATGGTTGAGCTGCTTACCCAGGTCAAGAAATGGGTTAAATACCGGTTGCTTACTCATGAGGATAAAAAGCACCTGATACACAAAGGTTTTGCCAGTGATCTGGTAGATAACCTAGTTTATTTTACGCAACGCACACCTGATAATTTGACTGTTTCCAGTGATGATTGTTTGGTGCTAGGTTTTACCGACAATGCGTTTGATCCTTCGATTTATAGTTGTGACGCGATCCTTAAGGGGTTGGCTAAAGCGAGCGCCGGGCGTTGTTATTGGTGTGAATCCCTAATAGACCCAAATGATGCGGTGGTCAGCCATTACCGGCCACCCGATGGTTATTTTAATGGCCAATACCTGCAGCGCGATGCTTATTTCAGCCTGGCTTACGATACTAATAACCTTGTCTATAGTTGCCGCCATTGCACCCATACATATAAGGCCAACCAGTTTCCGACTGTCAGCAACCAGCACATGCCTCAAGTTAGCCTGCAAGATGAGTCCACCTTGCTCGTGAGCCCATATAGTGATAGTCCCCGTGATTTTATTCGGTTTAATCCGGTTAACGCTAGTGCCTATGCTTATGACCGGGTACTGCGCTTTTACCAGGAGCAGCACAGCCTAGGCGCCGAAGAGGTGGAGCAATTGTTGTACCAGACACCTGCTGCCATTCCGGGGCAGGTAGATATTCTTGGTAACAGCATCTCGGAGCAAGATGCAACTAGCCAGTTCTACCAATGGCTGTACAGTTTGACTGGTGTGGATGCCGAAGCATTGTCCAAAGGGCAAGCCAGCATTGAGGTATTAGGCTTAAACCGGCCTTCATTGCTCAAAGCCAGGGCAAACCATTTGCGCCAATTAAGGGCAATGTATATTACCGCAAACTGCCAATCCTCCGGTACCCCTGAAGAAGCCGTGTCCACTAGGCAGCAGCTAGAAAAGTGGCAAGCTGGAGATTTTGAAACTGGATCAGCGGTACCCGCTTACCTTTCTTTGACTATTGATGCACTAAGCACTTGGTATACACAAGACAAGCCAAAACAACAATTGGCGTCTGGAGGTGGCCAATGAGCGATGATAGCAAGCCGGCTGATGGGCATTCAGGGACGGAAACACAATCCCAAACCGATGGGCAAAGTGCGGTAACAGAATCAAACCAAGCCGGCAACAGCACGGGGCAAGGCAGTAGTATTGGCACTGAAAGTGGGCAAACGTCCCACGCTGAGGCAGAAAATTCTAGTGGAACAGGGAAGCAGCAGCTTGCCGCAGCTTCAACCTCAAGTCCCGCTAGTTCAGAAACCGCTAGTAACAAGAACGACAATACCCAAAGCCCCGATAAAACAACGGAACCTGGACAAACTCAGGCAACTGCAGATGACAATGTTCCCACTAATGTCCAACAGCAACTTTCACCTACAACCGCAGCTGCAACTGCGAGTGTGACCAAAGCGGGCGATGCACCGGAGACGGCTACAACTAACAACATTAACCTGCCCTCTGGCCAGCAAAACTGGATTGGGGACTATTTACAGATACTGGATACCGACATTGACGACAACGGCCAGCTAGTGCCGCCTTTGTTGAGATCTGCACTGACTTATATCGTGCTGGAGCACGAGTTAAAACTCAAAGGCAAACGCCGTATTGTGTTTTTAAATAGCGCAGATTTGCTATACGGGAGCACTACCGGAAAGTGTGTTTTCTTGCCTATTGATTGGCAGCTTGATATTGGCAATGTAGTTAAAGTGCATGGCGGTCACCAGACTTGGCAGACGACGTTTGCGGAATTATTGACTACCAATCCTATCGCCTTGTTGAGCCTTTTTGCCAACAATGAAGTGTGGGCGGAAGGAAACTACGAACCGCTAGCATGAAACCAGGGTATTCAATGAAGTTGGTTCGTTTTGGCCTATATCTGCTGGCGGCCCTTGTCGTGCTGTTCCGCCCGCCGTTAGCGGAGAATTTATGGCAAGAGTTAGGACAAACACTGCCGCAAAACGTACACAAGCAACTGGGCAGTGCTGCTGCAAAAAGCCTACGCGGTGTAGATTTATCCCACTATGATGGCGCGGTTGACTTTAAGCAGCTTCAAGCCGCTGGTATTGATTTTGTTTTCCTAAAAGCGACCCAGGGCACAGGGTACGTCGATCCTACTTACCAAAGCCACATTACCGCGGTTAAGGCAACCAGTTTGTTGCATGGTGCCTATCACTTTTTCGAACCCAAGTCCGATCCCGAAAGCCAGGCTAACCACTTTATTAGCCAGGTTAAAAACTCTGGTAACACCTTGCCTCCTGTGCTTGACATAGAAATTACCCAAGATCAATCAGCCGATGCCATCAAAGCCGGTGTGAAGGTTTGGCTAGAGCTGGTCGAGGAAGCACTGGGCTGCAAACCAATGCTCTACAGTTATGGTGATTTTTGGCAAGAAAATTTAGGCGCAGAGTTTAACGATTACGCGTTTTGGTTGGCAGACTATGCTTCGCAGCCAACCGTACCAAAAGGATTGGAAAATTGGCGTTTGTGGCAATACAGCGATAAAGGGCAAGTACCAGGGGTGGAACACTCTGTAGACATGAATGTCACTGTTTCTGGGGAGTTGCAGTGCTATGCCTGAACCTGATAACGGGCTTGGACAGCCAGAACAAGTAGAAGGCATTGCCGGTACTAGCGAGGTTGGTGATAGCAAAATAGCAGGTGTAAAAATGTGGTTTCGCAACCAGTGGCACGGTATTACACAGGGTGTTAACGCATTTTTCAAACAAAAATGGCAGCAACTGGTTTGGTTTTCGCTGGTTTTGTTTTTAGCAATAGGTAGCCACATTAGTTTGCCTTGGTACCAACAGGAACGTGAAAAAGTAACCAGTGCTGTCTATGCATGGGAAAACCAGATCCAAGGCCGCTACCACCCGTTTGCAACAAGCCAGGCCAACCATGCCTATTTGCAGCAAGTTGCCAAAAAAGCCCAGTCAGATATCCTGTTACTGACAGAGTTATCAATCGCATTGGATGTGGTCGCCAGTAGCCAAATCGGTGTATCTTTTATTGCCGATTTCAATGTCACCGTCGGGCAAGCTATCGCACAATTTAACCAGGTGGTGGAATATGCCTTGCTTATCAACATCGCCTCAGCGGCTGCCTCTGAGCTGATTAGTCTATTGGCGCACTTTGCGGATTTGGTTTCGCCTTATTTATTCGCCTTGTTGCTATGGCTTTGGCTTTTCTACTTGTTGCTCAAGATAGTGAACCCGCAAGCTGGGGTGCCGGACATTGTTGTGACCCGTGCCCGTATCCTCGCGCGTGAAGTGTCGTTGCTTTTCATCGTATTACACCTGGCATTGCCTTACGCTATCCACGGTGCTGCCATGGTCAGCCACGCAATAGGTAATGAGCAGAGGCAACAGCATTCAGACAAACTCACCCGCATCCACAGTGATTTGGTTCCCGGTCAAAAGCAACAAAAGCTTAAAAGCCGAGCGACCGCCAGCATCGACCATTTGAAATCTGTGCCGCAGAGCCAAATCCATGACAAGACCGAATCTATCGTTGCGTATTTGTTGCGCTTACTGGCATTGAATCTATTTGAGCTGATTGTAATGCCCGCACTGATAATGTATGGCCTAGTCAGGATTGCAAAGCGCATATGGCGTGAGGCGGATGCAATGCATTTGATGTCAGTGCAAACAAACTCTGCGCAAGGGAGGTAGATCGCGATGAAAGCCACAATCATAGCAGCCGTGTCTGATGGTACCAGTAATGCTAATTATTGGAAACAGGTCGAACGCGAGGCCGATATCCTGGTGACTTGTGTGTTTTTAGGTTTGGTAGAGAAAAGTAAATCTGCTGTTTGCATAGAAAGGGAACCCCTTTACGATGAGTCAGAACGAACCAAGTGGGAGAAGTCGGGTAGGCTGCACGAAGCGGTGGTTGATAAACTGGTGGATGTTTTGGGTTGGCGGGGCAAGCTGCTGAATGCCGTCACTGAAGAGATGCACGGGCGCAGCTCGTTGATCGTATCCCGCACCAGTAACAATATTCACAAGGCCGCGACCCTGCTCAGCCGTATTGAGCGGGAAGTGCTTGCCAGGGGATTTGAAGATGGGGTTAGGGGAACCTGGTATGAGGGGCGTGGTGCCTATCACGGCGTAGTATTGGATCTTCGGACTGGCAAACGCAAGGTGGTTTCCCAGAGTGATACCAGGAGGGTAAGTGTTAACTCAAGGGCTCGTTGGAAACCCGCTAAAGCTTTGCGCGCCTCTGCACCAAAGTCGAATAGCTTGGGGGTTTGGGGTTTGATTTCTGCAGATGCCGGTGCCAGCCCACCGGAAGGGATGGGATCCTTTCCCACCACTATTACTAGTTCGAGTACAACCAAACCCGCTATTAAAGTTGATGACGATCTCGTGGGCTACGAACATGGTATGTGTCGCTGTATGAATATCGCAGGTGATGATATGTACAAAGCCAACACTGCGGTGATAGAGCTCGCATTGGGAGACGCTACCCTTAAAGCCGCCTCCTGTTTTCCCTGCACAACTTACATGATTAGCAATGGTGTATGGCCTACCGGTATCCATGTGGGGAGTGGCGAATCTTGGGTGCCACCTTCCAATGCCAATAATTCTGCTACTAGCCTGGGAGACACCACCATGCCGCCAACCGATTATGGCAATGCCGACATACAGGTGGCAAAGTGGGCCAAGACCGTTGAGGCCTGGGGCAGGGAGGGGTTAGCTATACTGCTTGAGCGGGAAGTTTTACCCCATGTTGTAGAGGTATATGACCCTGTTCTAGAAATTGTGAATTCCCAAGTGTCGGATGCGGGTTCAAAAGGTACCTATTTCAGTGTTAAATTCCTCGACGCCCTTACCTTCCACAAAAAAGAGCTAGATCGTTTGGCTAGCGTTTTCGGGGTAACCGTCAGCTAGCGCTAACTTTTTTATTCAGTACCCGAAATGATCTGCACCTGGGCAATATCGGTATCGCCTTTGATGACTTTATAGAGGGCATCCTGCACCAGGGTGCGCATGCCATCTTTAGTGGCTTGCGAAGACATTTCGGATACTGCTGCTTCTTTATAGACCAAGGCCCTAAGCTCGGGTGTCATGGAAAGGAGTTCATGCACACCGGTACGGCCTTTGTACCCGGTCTCCCCACATTCTTCACAGCCTTTGCCACGATGCAGCATCAAGGGTTCTTTTAGACCTAGTTCGTGCAAGATATCTTCCCCGTATTGGCGCTTGATAAAGTCGATTTCTGTCTGGCTGGCTTGGTATTGTTCTTTACAGTTTTTACAAATGGTGCGGATCAATCGCTGTGCCAGGATGCCAACACAGGCATCGGAAAAGTTAACCGGATCCAGTCCTAAGTCCAATAAACGGGTAATGGTTTCGGGCGCTGAATTGGTGTGCAGGGTTGACAGCACCAAGTGGCCGGTTAGTGAGGCTTCAATACCGGCATGGGCGGTTTCTTTGTCCCGCATTTCACCTATGAGGATAATGTCGGGATCAGCCCGTAAAAAAGCACGCAAGGCACTGGCGAAAGTAAAGCCAATCTTAGGGCTTACTTGTACCTGTTGCAAACCAGCTTGGGTAATCTCCACTGGATCTTCGGCTGTCCAAATTTTCTTCTCTGGCGTATTCAAATAACCCAAAATGGCATGCAAGGTGGTGGTTTTACCTGAACCTGTTGGCCCCACTACCAGCAAAATACCATGGGGCTTGACGATCATGGTTTTGAGCATTTCCATATTACGAGGGCTCAGGTTCATCTTGTCCATCGGCATGGCACCGCCTGCCGCCAGGATCCGCATTACCACGCCTTCACCGGCTACAGTAGGGATGGTGGCTACCCTGACTTCAACCGGTTTACCTGCCATCCTAAAGGCCAACTTGCCGTCTTGTGGCACCCGTTTCTCTGCAATATTTAGGTTTGCCATAATTTTAATACGGGCAATTACAGCACTGTGGTGTGATGCCGGAATTTGGGTAATATCACGGCAAACTCCGTCCACCCGCATCCTGACCCGGGTCGGTCCGCCTTTTTCCGCATCAATATGGATGTCAGAGGCATTAATGCGCTTGGCATCGTGCAATATGCGGCTAACCAGGCGCACAACGGCTGGGGCATCGTCGGATAGCTCATCAGTAAATTCTTCAGTATCTTCTGCACTGGTACTGATTTCGTCCAGGATCTCATCCATTTCCCCCGGACCCTTGCTGTCACCTGTAGCTTCGCCCAAGTACTGCAATACCGTGTTGGGCAAGGCAACACATATCTCGTAACTATCAATACCCAGCGCGGCTTCGACTTCCATTAACAAGGCTGCATTATTTGGTTCAGCCATTAGCACTATGGGGTGCTCCCTGGCATCGGCAATAACGGCGACGTGGTTGCGTTTTAAATAGGAGATATTAAGGCGGCTTTCGTTTTGGAATATATGGTACTTGTCCGGTAAGTAGTCTAAATAGGGTACTTGGAAGTGTACTGACAAGGCATGGCCTATTTCCTTTTCAGCAATGCGCTGCTCTGTTAACAGCTTTTGTACCAGTTGGAACTTGTCGCGGCAGTTGTTGACTAAATTTTCCAGTGCGGCTTCGCTGATCAGGTTGCGGTGCACCAGGTATTGGAACGGCTGCTTGGTGCCACCAAGTTCATACCTGAACTTATTGCCCAGCATATCGCCCAGCCCTTTCGCGAGCTGCAGGTCAGCATCTACAAAGTCACCTTTGGCTTTATTGATAACCTGCATCACACCCAATAGCACGCCGGCATTCATAATGGGCACGCAGAGGATATTTTTGGTGCGGAACGCACTGTTTTTATCGAATTTGTCAGCAAACTTCAGTCTTGGGTGAATTTGCCGCAGCTCTTCGGTGTTATAGGGATCGTTGATACTTAATGGCAGTTGGCTTAGCGCCACGTAGCCGGCAATAGATTGCGGACTTATGGCAACTTTGATTTCCCTGACTTCGGTACCAGTTTTAAAGCGGGCGACTAAGTCTTGGTGTTGCCTGCGGCGCTGGAAAATACTCATGCGCTCGGCTTGAAAAAGTTTGAGTATGATCGGCTCTAACTTCTGGTAAGCATCCATTAAGGTTTCATGCTCTTCCAGATAGTTGTCAATCTTAGTCAGTAATACATCTTGTTGCGAATGTTCTGAAATCATACTCAATAATTCTTGCGTTTCGGCCTGGTCTGCCGACACGCTGGTGGTGTCTTCCACTGATTTAACTAAAGCTTCCATTGTCAGTTCCTTTGACTTAGTTTTCTTCACTTGACCCTAAACTTCCGCAATACACCTTGTATTGCGTTAACGCCTCACCTCATTACCTTATTCCATGGTATAGGTGAGTTTGAAATATGCATCTTCATACTTTATAGCATTGTTCAACCAATAAACCGCTAATGCAAGTAGACTTTTGTTGGAAAAGGTTGCAAAAAGTACACCGACCCAATACATCTTTGTCCAGAATTTAGCCTAAATTAAGATGTGGGGAAACTGTACTTGGGTACAGTTTTTAATCAGTTAAGGCTTTCTGCTGGTTTGGCGTCGGACTGAAGGATCTGATCTCTCGAGTAGAGCAGCGAAATGTTGAACGAGAATTGGGCTTGTAGATACCCAAACATAGTCGCAGTATCAGATGGGTTATTGCAAAAACGAGTAACTAGTAATACTGATTGGTGTAAATTAGGAATGCAGTCCTTTCGGACCGCATAAGCTCGCTATTAAAAAGAAGTAATTAGCAGTGTACAAGCATAAGTGATAGCTCCGGCTACAACAGCCAACCAAATTTGATAAGTATTGGCAAAAAATCGCTTAATTTTTGTATCAAAGGTGGGTAGCTCCGCAAAAAAACCAACACCACAAAAGCGTTTCAGCAGGTAGTTTCCAAGTATGATGTTTACTAGGAAAAGGATGTACATCCAATTATCTATACTTATACTCATGTGCGTTGCCTTGTTATTCATCAGCCTCTGAGGCTGCCCTCGCATCTTCCATCACTGCTACTGTTCCTTCTATAGTGGTCTATATATTGCCCCATTACCTATAAAAAACGAAATCTACTTCAACAGGTGTTATTTTCTTTCAGTGGGCAATTGGAAAAAACGTGTAAAAACTGTACCAAGGTACAGGTTACATCGCTTACTAAATGGGATAATTTAGTTATGTGTCAATGGTTGACACGATTATAAAAGTAAAGGAATTATTTATGAGAAATTTAAACGAAATTGAATTGGAAAAGGTAAACGGTGGCTGGGGACATATAGTTGCGGGGGGGGTTGCAGGGGCTATCGGTGGCTTCTTCGGTGCAGTTATAAGTGGAGGTCAAAATGCAACTGCCTGGGATCTTGCCAAAGGTGCATTAGCCGGTGGTGTGGCTGGCGCATTAAATCCAGTCAAGGGCTTTGGTACGGCGATTGCTAACGTGGGTGCTGGTGTAGCCTCTGGTGCTGCTGTATCTGTCGCAGAGGATGCAAGGGCTGCGCTCGAGTCAGATGAGTAATACGGAAACTTAAATATGGAATTATTCGCGAACAATTGGGTTTTCTTACTGTACTTAGCGCTACTGGTGCTGGGGAATTTTTTACTAAAAAGGCACTGTGGTGTAGGCTTTTTTGAATCACTTCCGCTGTATGAGTCTAAGCTAAAGCGATTTTTTGCGACTACGTTTCAAATTTGGTTAGTGCTGATTGCCTTCATCGTAACAGTCGTATGCATCTTTGTTAGCGACTATATATTGTAAGATTAGATGCAGTCCACATAGACTGCATCTTGATATGCACTAATTTGTAAGGCGTCGCCAAGCAATCGAAGTTAGTAACATTTCATACATGATCTGATATGGGCTATGAAGTTAGTTGAAGTTCAGCAATGAAATACTCAAATCCATTTAATCAGTATCAGAACCTCCTATAATGGTCTCCGCCTCAATAGGAACAAGCTTTGTTCCAATGATATGCGCAATAACTAATAGATATATTGAAGCCTACCGCAGACACGCCCACTCAAGAAAACGCTACCACAATTAATTTAACTCCAAAATAACACTTGCACAAAAAAACAACATGGGTATAATGCGCGCCCACTGAGTTCAGATGAACGCAGGCTTCGAACCGCAGAGACTGCAGGCACGAAGCATTAAACAGGGTCCCAATTGGGGGCTATTGTAAATAGAGCACACCTCCCCTAGTAAAAGGCGGCAGGCGTGTGTTTTTTTGTTCTTTATCGTTTGGAGCTTTGGTCGATGGCAAATCAAAGAATTCGTATTCGCTTAAAAGCGTTTGATCACAAGTTGATTGATCAGTCTACCGCTGAGATTGTAGACACAGCCAAACGTACTGGTGCGCAAGTGAGTGGTCCTATCCCACTTCCAACGCGCAAAGAACGTCACACCGTCCTTATTTCACCACACGTAAATAAAGACGCGCGTGACCAGTACGAGATTCGTACTCACAAGCGTTTGGTCGACATCATCGAACCAACTGACAAAACTGTTGACGCTCTGATGAGATTGGACTTGGCCGCCGGTGTTGATGTTCAAATCAGCCTAGGCTAACGAGAGAGGGTGTAAAATATGTCGATTGGATTAGTCGGTCGTAAAGTAGGTATGACTCGCATCTTCACTGAAGATGGTGGTTCAGTACCTGTGACTGTTATCGAAGCTACCCCGAATCGTGTTACTCAGCTTCGCACAGTTGAAAAAGAAGGCTACCGTGCTTTGCAGGTAACTGCAGGTACTAAAAAAGCCAACCGCACCAACAAAGCTGCTGCTGGCCATTTCGCCAAAGCAGGTGTTGAAGCTGGTCGTGGTTTGTGGGAATTCCGTTTAGATGCTGAAGAAGGCGCTGACTTGGAAGTAGGTAAAGAGATCACTGTTGAGATCTTCACTGACGCCAACAAAGTTGACGTAACTGGTACCTCTAAAGGTAAAGGTTTCGCTGGCGCTATCAAGCGTTGGAACTTCAGTGCACAACGCGCTACCCACGGTAACTCACTATCTCACCGTGCCCCAGGTTCTATTGGTCAAAACCAATCACCTGGTAAAGTTTTCAAAGGTAAGAAAATGGCCGGTCAAATGGGTAACAAGCAAGTCACTGTCCAGTCT
Source organism: Alteromonadaceae bacterium (assembly GCA_965279005.1). Classification (GTDB taxonomy): domain Bacteria; phylum Pseudomonadota; class Gammaproteobacteria; order Enterobacterales; family Alteromonadaceae; genus Planctobacterium. The sequence goes on from CBDIHK010000017.1 coordinate 41,212, forward strand.
TTGGAAGTGGTTAAAGTTGACGCGGAAAATAACCTGCTTTTGGTTAAAGGCGCAGTCCCTGGTGCAACCGGTGGCGACGTCATCGTAAAACCAGCGGTTAAAGCGTAAGGTCCGGGAGAGTAATGATGGAATTAGCAATTAAAGGTGCCGAAGGCGCAGTTGAAGTTTCAGAAGCTACTTTTGGACGCGAGTTTAACGAAGCGTTGGTTCACCAAGTATGCGTAGCTTACGCAGCGGGTGCCCGTCAAGGTAGCAAAGCGCAGAAAACGCGCTCTGAAGTACGCGGTGGTGGTAAGAAGCCATGGCGTCAAAAAGGTACTGGCCGTGCACGTGCCGGTACAATCCGCAGCCCTATCTGGGTTGGTGGTGGTCGCGCATTCGCGGCAAAACCTCAGGATCACAGCCAAAAGGTAAATCGCAAGATGTACCGTGGTGCTATCAAAAGCATCCTGTCTGAATTAGTTCGTCAAGAGCGTTTGGTTGTAGTTGAAAACTTCGGTGTTGAAACTGCCAAAACTAAAGACCTAGTCGCTAAATTGAAGCAACTAGAGCTTAAAGACGTATTAATCGTGACCCCTGAAGTTGATGAAAATTTATTCTTGTCTGCACGTAACCTCTACAAAGTAGACGTACGTGACGTACAAGGCATTGACCCGGTAAGCCTAATCGCTTTCGAAAAAGTCTTGATGACTAAAGATGCGGTTAAGCAACTAGAGGAGGCGTTGGCATGAACCAAGAACGTCTACTGAAAGTAATTCTTGCGCCACACATTTCTGAAAAGAGCACAGTATCTGCCGAGCTTAACAACACATTGGTGTTCAAAGTTTTGCCAGATGCGAACAAAGCAGAAATCCAAGCGGCGGTTGAAAAGCTGTTTGAAGTGGAAGTTAGCGGTGTCCGCACTGTTAACGTCAAAGGTAAAACCAAACGTCACGGTATGACCTTCGGTAAGCGTAAAGACTGGAAAAAGGCTTACGTTACCTTGAAAGAAGGCCACGATATCGATTTCGTTGGTGGCGCAGAGTAAGAGGAGTAACTAGACATGGCATTAATGAAAGCTAAGCCTACTTCTGCTAGTCGTCGCCACGTAGTACAGGTAGTTAACCCTGATTTGCACAAAGGTGCCCCACACGCACCTTTGCTAGACAAGAAAAGCAAGTCTGGTGGCCGTAACAACGGTGGTCGTATCACTGTTCGCCACATAGGTGGTGGTCACAAGCAGCATTACCGTATTATCGACTTTAAACGCAATAAAGACGGTATCCCAGGTAAAGTAGAGCGTTTGGAATATGATCCAAACCGTTCTGCCAACATCGCTTTGGTATTGTACGCAGACGGTGAGCGTCGTTACATCATCGCCCCTAAAGGCATGAAGTCAGGTGACGCGGTACAGTCTGGTTCTGATGCACCAATCAAAGCTGGTAATGCATTGCCAATGCGCAATATCCCTGTTGGTACCACGGTACACAACATCGAAATGAAGCCTGGTAAAGGTGCCCAAGTTGCACGCTCTGCCGGTGCTTACGCCCAGATCTTGGCGCGTGACGGAGCTTACGTCACCTTGCGTCTACGCTCTGGCGAAATGCGCAAAGTTCCTGCTGATTGCCGTGCAACTATCGGTGAAGTAGGTAACGCAGAGCACATGTTGCGCTCTTTAGGTAAGGCCGGTGCTAGCCGCTGGCGTGGTATTCGCCCAACCGTACGTGGTGTAGCCATGAACCCGGTTGACCACCCACACGGTGGTGGTGAAGGTCGTACTTCAGGTGGTCGCCACCCAGTATCGCCTTGGGGTAAACCTACTAAAGGTGCCAAAACACGTAAGAACAAGCGTACTGATAAGTTTATCGTACGTCGTCGTAACAAGTAATAGCGAGGATTCACCATGCCACGTTCTCTCAAGAAGGGTCCATTTATTGACCTACACTTGTTGAAGAAGGTAGAAACTGCGCTGGAAAAGGGCGACAAGAAACCAATTAAAACTTGGTCTCGTCGCTCTATGATCATCCCAGATATGATTGGGTTGACCATCGCAGTTCACAACGGCCGCCAACACGTACCTGTTTTCGTTTCTGACGAAATGGTTGGCCATAAATTGGGCGAATTTGCGCCAACCCGCACTTATAAAGGCCACGTGGCCGATAAGAAAGCGAAACGATAGGAGTAGACAATGGAAGCTTTAGCTAAACACAGTTTTGCTCGTATCTCGCCTCAAAAAGCGCGTTTGGTAGCAGATCAAGTTCGCGGCTTGCACGTAGAAAAAGCCCTTGAGGTTTTGACGTACAGCCCTAAGAAGGCAGCTGGCCTGGTTAAGAAAGTACTTAACTCCGCCATTGCTAACGCTGAACACAACGAAGGTGCCGATATCGATGAGTTGGTAGTTGCCAAAATCTTTGTAGATGAAGGTCCTACTATGAAGCGTATCAAGACACGTGCCAAAGGCCGTGCTGACCGTATCTTCAAGCGCAGCAGCCACATCACTGTTGTAGTAGCGGATAACTAGGAGTAGATAATGGGACAGAAGGTACATCCTACAGGCATACGCCTGGGTATCAGCAAGCCATGGACTTCTACCTGGTATGCCGGTACTAAAGACTATGCAGATTTTCTGTATTCTGATCATCAGGTTCGTCAATACCTGACCAAGAAGTTGAAAAACGCTTCTTTGTCTAAAATTGAAATCGACCGCCCTGCCAAGAGCATCCGTGTGACCATTCACACTGCACGCCCTGGTGTGGTTATCGGTAAGAAAGGTGAAGACGTAGAAGTATTGCGTAAGCACGTTTCTAACCTTGCTGGCGTACCTGCGCAAATCAACATTGCCGAAGTACGTAAGCCTGAGTTAGATGGCCAGCTAGTTGCTGACAGCATCGCAAGCCAGTTGGAACGTCGTGTTATGTTCCGTCGCGCTATGAAGCGTGCAGTACAGAACGCCATGCGCCTTGGTGCCAAAGGTATCAAAGTTGAAGTTAGCGGCCGTTTGGGCGGTGCAGAGATTGCACGTTCTGAATGGTACCGTGAAGGTCGTGTACCACTACACACTTTCCGTGCTGACATCGATTATGCAACATCAGAAGCTTTGACTACTTACGGTATCATCGGTATCAAAGTATGGATCTTCAAAGGTGAGATCTTGGGTGGTTTGCCAACTAAGGCAGAGCAACCAGAACAGCAACCTAAGAAGAAAGCGCGCCCAAGCGGTAAGAAAGGAGCGTAATCACTATGTTATTACCTAAACGTACGAAATTCCGCAAAATGCAAAAAGGCCGCAACCGTGGTCTAGCGATTGCGGGTAGCAAGGTAAGCTTTGGTACTTACGGTTTGAAATCTGTTGGCCGTGGCCGCATGACTTCACGCCAAATCGAAGCCGCTCGTCGTGCCATGACCCGTCACGTCAAACGTCAAGGTAAAATTTGGATCCGCGTATTCCCTGACAAGCCAATTACCCAGAAGCCTCTAGAGGTTCGTCAAGGTAAAGGTAAAGGTTCAGTGGAATACTGGGTATGCCAAATTCAGCCAGGTCGTATGTTGTACGAAATGGAAGGTGTGCCAGAAGAATTGGCGCGTGAAGCCTTCGAATTGGCAGCAGCGAAATTACCGTTTAAAACCACTTTTGTAACTCGGACGGTGATGTAATGAACACAGCTGAATTGAGAGAAAAAAGCAAAGAAGAGTTGGATGCGCAATTGTTAGAACTTCTACAAGAGCAATTCAACCTACGTATGCAACACAGCACTGGTCAGTTGGGCCAATCGCACCAGCTAAAAACTGTTCGTCGCAACATTGCGCGTGTTAAAACCATTTTAAATGAGAAGGCAGGTGCATAATCATGGCTGAACAAAAAATCCGTACAGTGCAAGGTCGTGTCGTAAGCAACAAGATGGATAAAACCATCACTGTTGCTGTTGAGCGCAAGGTGAAGCACCCTATCTATGGTAAATTCATCAAGCGTACAACTAAGTTGCACGCCCACGACGAAAGCAACCAATGCCAAATGGGCGACGTAGTCACTCTTAAAGAGTGCCGTCCATTGTCTAAGTCCAAAAACTGGATGCTAGTAGACATCGTTGGTAAAGCTTAATAAAACGCTTTAAAGCTTTAAAAAACCCGCCGCTTGGCGGGTTTTTTTATGGCTATCAGAAAAAATTGTGGTCAATCTCAATCAAATTCTTACAAATCAACAAATCTATTCAGATTGTTTTCGTGTAATAAATTCACAGAATATTAACAATAAGGCTAATTGATGCGGGAGCCATTATATCTGGACGTTTTAGCGCTTATGATGGAGCCATATCAATTATATAAATCCAAAAAATCAACGGAAGCATCGGAATATGAACACTGTACACCTCGCAATGCCAGCGGAAAAACTCGCCTACTGGGTGGAAAATGATGGCGATAGGACTGTCTTTTACCAACCGGTCGATGGCCAGTACCAGACCTTTACCTGGAAACAAATCGACGAACAGGCGCGGCGTTTTTTGGCGTTCCTGCAAAAGCAAGGACTCAAACCCGGTGACAAGGTGGCCATCTTGTCGAAAAACACCGCTGAGTGGATCATAGCCGATCTTGGCATGATGTTAGGTGGCTTTATCAGTGTACCTATTTATCCAACCGCCAATGCCGAAACTGTAAAGTTTGTGCTAGAACACTCAGAGGCCAAAGCGATATTGGTGGGCAAGCTCGACAATTGGCAAGGGGTAGTTGACGGTATTCCTGAAGGCATTAGCAAAATTGGTATGCCATATCCCACAATGCCGGTAGATCACCAGTGGCAGGATATTATGGCGCAAAACGAGCCGAGCACTGAAGAGCATACACCGGCGCCTGAAGACCTAATGACCATACTCTATACCTCAGGCAGCACCGGTAACCCCAAAGGCGCGATGCATAGCTATGGCAGTTTCGCCAATGCCGGAAAAAATGTCGGTGCCAGGCTTAGGGCCTCTACCAGTGACCGCATCATGTCCTATCTGCCATTGTCCCACTGTACCGAGCGCGCCTATGTGGAGTCTGTCCTATTGAGCTATGGCTTGAATGTGTATTTTGTGGAAAGCCTGGATACCTTCGCCGATAATCTTGTGTATGCCAAGCCCACTATCTTTGGTTCAGTACCGCGCTTGTGGACCCAGTTCCAGAAGAAGATCCTCACCAAACTACCCAATAAGAAACTACAGCTGATGCTGAAGATCCCGATTATAAGCGGCATGGTGAAAAACAAAATTAAGAAGCAAATGGGGCTGGATCAAGCCCATGTCTGCATCAGTGGTTCCGCGCCACTGTCAGAAAAACTATTGCAATGGTACAAAAAGCTGGGTATTGAAATCGCCGAAGGCTGGGGTATGACTGAGTCATTCGCCGTAGGCAGTATGATTGAACCTGGCAAGCAGGTTAAGTTTGGCACGGTTTCAATGCCGATCAATGGCACTGAAGTGGTGATCGCCGATGATGAAGAGATCCTGATCAAAACTGAGTCCGACATGATGGGCTATTACAAAGATGAGGATAAAACCAAAGACACTATCAATGCTGAGGGTTATATCCAAACCGGAGACTTGGGCAAACTTGAAGGCGGTTACTTGTCGATAGTCGGTCGTAAAAAAGACATCTTTAAAACTGAAAAGGGCAAATATGTGGCGCCCATCCCAATTGAGTCCGAGTTCGGTGACAACGAGTTTATTGAACAAATGTGCCTGATGGGCACCCACTTGGTACAGCCGGTTTTGGTAGCGAACCTGAGCGAGCACGCGGCGACAGAATCCGAAGATAACTTAAAGCAAAGCTTACTTGCGACCATGGAAGCGGTGAACCAGAAACTCGAAGCACACGCTAAAGTTGGTGCGATTATCGTTGCCAAACAAGCCTGGACAACAGAATCCGGTGAACTCACCCCAACCCTTAAAGTAAAACGCCATGTCGTAGAAAAAGCGTTTTTACCAATTGCACAAAATGCACCTAGGGGATCGGTTACCTGGCATGGCTAAATGACTGTATTGTTTGATTAGCACTCGTTATGAAGGCGCCAATTCGCGCCTTCAATCATTCCAACAATAATGTTTTTTAGCGGTTAATTCTGCACGCAACATTCAAATAGATATGCTGATAAATTAAGTCCCCTATCAGCCCCTCACACTCGTCACAATAGTCAAAAGCGTTGTGCTCAGCTCCATCGACTGCAAGTAGTTACTTTGGTAACACCTTCTTTCTAATAGAAAAATGCCCTCTCAGTTACAGTTCTTCAGATTAGAGCGTGTTGAGTAACCATTTGTCTTATCAGTTTGCTATGGATACGGAGCGCTCAATCTTTCTTAATTCACCTGAGCGGGATTAGCTGGTTTATAAACATCCACACTGTGTATTTTGGTCAATAAAAATACCCTAAATGCGATGAAATGCATTGTTTAGTTTTAATTGGAGGTTAGAATATTGCCCGCCTAAAAAGTGTGGATTTAAAACGGATCTACTGGAGTTTTTGCGAGTCTACTTTTTGAGCCGGTCAGTCCCTCAATTTGTGCAGGGACTGCAACCTAATGTCAATGGAGAGGATTTAATGACAATTTCAACAGCCAAGGGCTGGGCCATTTTTATTGGCCTAAGCACTATTGCAACAATTTCCCAAGCAGCGCCGCCTGCAGTACCAACGGCATCTTCACCTTCATATGCAGCAAGCAACACCGACTACCAGGTGACCTGGAACAGCGTTGCTGGTGCAACCCGCTATGACCTAATTGGTGAAAAAAAAGGCATCATTTATTCTGGTGGTGGACTGTCTTCAACACGCAACAACCCCGCTGGTGACTATGGTTACAGGGTCAGGGCCTGTAATGCCAGTGGTGAGTGCAGTGCCTATTCCAACCGTCCTGCAACTATAGTAATGGATAAACCAAGCATTCCAGGTAAGCCATCCGCTTCGCCTAGCTTGGTCAGGACTGGCAACAGTGTCAATGTAAGTTGGGGCGCTTCAACTGGTGACGCTGACGACTACAAACTCTACGTCGATGGAGTCAAAAAATATGATGGCCCTAACACAAGTGCTACCATTACTGCCGAGTCATATGGTGTCAAAAGCCTAAATGTCAGGGCTTGTTCCCGTCAGGTAGGTTGCAGCCGCTGGAGTGCCTCGGGATCCTTTAAGGTGTATGACGCACCGGGTGCACCGTCCGGTTTTGTACCCAGCGCTTCTTCTGTCAACCCTGGTAGCAACGTTACTTTGAGTTGGAATATGCCCGGCGGCGCTATTCCATCTATAAGTTATACACTCTACGTGACCCCTCCCGGAGGGGCTGAACGGCATGAATACACGGGTACAAACCTCAGCCACACTATGCGGTTGGACTATACTGGCACCTATAGTTTCAGGGTGCGCGGCTGTAACGAACCCGATTTGTGCGGAGGTTCTAGCTATACTAGTGTGTCGGTTAATGCCGGACAAGTCACTTTTGTTTCAGCACCCAGTTATGTACAAAGCAATACCAATTTCAATGTCAGTTGGGGCAGTGCCCAGGGGGCTGGCAGCTATAAACTATTACGCAATGGTTCCTCAGTCGCCACTACGGCTGCTAATTCCCGCGCTGTCACCCAGAATTTACCCGCTGGGAACTACAATTACATGGTTCAGGTTTGTACAGGGAGCAATGGCTCCGGCAGTTGCCAAACCAGTGCAGCGAGTGCTTCGGTCACAGTTGCTAATCCTCCTGCATTACCTGGAAACTTGGCAATTGTCATAGAAAATGAAGACCGTTGGTTTACCGATCAGGATCCATTAATCATTCAACCCGGCACTGTGAGTAGTGACCTGCATGTAGAAGTTGAGCTGGCGGGCTCTCATACTAAAATACTTAACAACCAAATCCTTGGCGCGAGCGACCGTTATAGCCTTTCATTGGCTAACCCGAGTGACAACACGCGACTATACCCTGGAGTGCCACGGGGCGAAGTGACTGCGAAACTTCGGGTTTGCCGCAATAATGCCAGTAATCCTGGCGTGGTTTGCTCTGGCTGGAATGCCGGGCAATCAATCTTTATCGCGGAGCAAATAAATGACTTTTCTGGCCAGGGCTCTCCGCTACATACCTTGATTGCTGTCAACCAACCTGATCCGAGAATAAACAAGTTTGTCAAAAAAGAGGACAACATTGACGACGTATTTATTAATCAACGTCCGGCTAATTCCCACCTGTTTTATGAAAATACTGCGGATGCTGACTCATTTTTAGAAGTAAGCGCCAATGAGTTTATATCAACCTACCTGATTGGCCGCAGCGGCGATACTAATGGTAAAAGCTTGTTTGATGGATTTTATTTCTATACGAAACATTTTTTGCCGGACCGCATGCGTACCGCTATGACCCGTGATTTTATGGTGGATCCTATTGGATGGAGTACGTTGGTAAGCACAAACATAGCGGGTTCTAAGGGAGAAAAAGGTGAATATGATTGCCATTTACAGCGCGATGAAGCTGTTTGTGCCTACGGTGATCCTGATAAGAAAGTGAAAATAAACAACGCCAGGAAGGCCACCAAGCTAGTGCCTAGGGTCGCCAAGGAGGCGGTACTTAGAGACGCTGATGATATCTATCTCAGCACCGAGACCCTGGTTCAAAAATCCCTAACTCGCCAGTATTTTGATGATATTTTTGGGGTGAAACATTACAACGATGCTGGTCAGCTATCATCGCAACGGCACTATTTTAATGATGGTACGCCTTGGCTCCAGGCGATAGATGCAATTATGCAGGACAATGGTTTGTCTAATCCCATATACTTCCAAATTAGCCTACCTTCAAACGTAGACTTTATGGAAGACAATGCCGGTGTTGGCAGTGAACAGTTCCAAAGGATTGCCAATTTTATCGATGAGGCGGTGGAGCAGTATTCTTTCTATAAACAGGCTAACCCCAATACTGTCACCCGTTTCTACGGTTTTGATATTACGCGTGAAGAATTCTGTGACACAGACGAAACCGAAGATCATCCTAATGCATCCAAATACCGTTGTAAGTACCTTGGCCAGTTACATACATTTTATGATGCGGTATTTGACTATATTCATACCCACTACTCTGGCCTGACTGTCACCGGCCATCCTTATAATGATTTTGATCTACCCGCCGAAGTTGGCAAAGGCCGCGATCCATTCTATGGCACCTCAAGTGAGGAAGCCAAAAACGAAGTCATCCGCCTTATCACTGGCTACAACAAATGGATGTTTGATCGATTGGATAAGGTATACGTGCAATTTGGTGCGCAGCAACGCCGTACCTTTAACCGCCGGTTCTCACTAGTCAAAGATGGGGATAGCGACAAGGCTGTGACCAGTGATCAGCACCAGGAGCCGGTTGACCGGGAAATGTTGCAGTGGGTGATGGATCTACTATCAAACAACACTAATTTTACTGCTGAAGAAAGGCAAAAACTTGGCTATTTTATGGAGGCTTCCGTCGACTTTTACAAGCCGGTAGCCGAGCGCCTGATACTTAATGAAAAAGGCGACCCAAGCTATCAAGGCACCTGGCAAGCACACCGTTTTTCAAACCATGTGTATTATTCAGATTACCTTTTGAAAAACTATGGCAGCGGCAGCAGCGCAGGTGCGGGCATGCAAAGTACCTTTTTCTACGATGATGCAGCGGCGGTGTTTGGCTGTCTGGTAGTAATAGCCAATGGCACGAGTGGCAACCATTGTGAAATGTTCCGACATGGGGTGAACTCAGCGGAGACACAAGAGTTTGCCAAAGCTGAGTTGGATATCCTTACCCACTTTATCCGCCAAAGCCAGCTAAAACGCAGCAACCCAGCACACCAAGCCATTCAATTACAAACACAGCAATGGACGGCAAACAATGGTGAAGTTGGCAACCCTTATCGGTTGCGGAATCCGCAGGCCGGTTATAGCGACACCTTAACTGCAACTGTTAACCTAAGCGACCTACCCAGTGGCAATAAAGAACTTAACGTACTGGCCAGGGTAGCGATACCGGAAAATAGCTGGCGCCTGCTAAACAAAGCATTTGAAAAAGTGGAGTGTACCGCATCGCCAGTAGAATATAGCTTGTACAATAATGGCTTCGAGGTCACCGGTCATGTCAATAAACCAATGCAGTTTGTTGACTTCTCAGTACCCATTGAAGTGCCTAGGGGAAACAACAAATTAGTGGCCTATAACCCCGCTTGTTCAAATAGCAGTGGCTGTGATAGTGAAAGCCAGGCCAAAGAAGGCACCACTACACACGGTGTAAGGGATCGCGATTACTGGCGCCAGTTGAGGGCGGATTTGCCTAGTTCGGGTTTCAACGAAGTGCGGTTAAAGGCAAATACCTCCAGCTGTTCTGTGCAGCTAGTTGACTTTGATTACAAAAATGATCCAGAGTCACCAAAAACCGACACGAACGATACCACTTCAATGTTCTATTTGAAGCTATACCGTCCACAGGTGGTAACTAAATAACCGAGTTAGCTGCGTGCCCAGGCATTTGATCATCCTGGGCATCTTGCTTTGTCGGTTTATCAAATAAATGGAGCCAATGGGTATACCTTGGCTCCTTTCAGATTTTGCAAACCAATCCATTTAATTCTAAAAAAATAGGGTTAGAAAGCCCTAATTTGAGCTGTAATTCTGTTTTTTCTGAATTTAAATATGTAGGAATATACTGCTATATAGAATGGTGAGTGACTATTTCAGCGCCTAGGCTTGAATATCCGGTAGTATGGCGTAAATTTATAATTATTAGGCTATAGCTACGCAATTATCAAAATGATTAGTAGAGCTCATGAGTTAGGTAATGCTAAGCAAATTGGCAGCCCTTGGAGGCAAATATGAACCCTAATAAAAAGCCGGTACTTACCCGACAGAATGCCACCACCAACCTCAACAAAGGTGCAGGTGCCCACCTCACGCGCCAGGATGCCACCAGGGATCTGAAAGTCGATGCGGCACCACAATTGACCAGGCAAAATGCCACAAGGGATGTGATGCGCAATACCGATGCGGGTAAAGCTGGCAAAAATAGCATGCTCCCGGCACAAGGCCCCCGCGCTACTGAAAAAAGCAATGCGCCGCCAATGAAGAATTCACCGCGCAAAGGCAATAAAGCCTTAGATAGCATCGGCAGCAACGCCAGCAAGCGCATTGCCACTGCTATCCAAGAAGGGCCTGGCAAGATGCATAAGGATAGCACCAAGCGCCTGCACAAAGAACGCGCTTTTATCTATGACCAGAGCAAGCGCGGCAAAACCATGCAGAACATGAATATTAATAAACCTTCACTCAGTATAAGCATGAAGGGGATTAATAAAGATACCATTAGTCGGAAAGATAAAATTGCCTTAACTGAGGAGGCGAGGGGCCTTAAGGGTTACCAAAAACAAATAAAAGAAAAAAATCCCGAAGCGGCGAAACGGGAGAAAATTGGTGGTTACGCCAAGAAAACCAAGAAAGGCGCTAAGTTAGCGGATTACACCGGCACCGCTGTCGCGTTCGCCAACCCAGCGGCGGGGGCTGCTATTAAAGTCGGTGCAAAAGCCACTAAAATTGCGGCTGGTGCAGCTGCCACCGGAGCCTATCATTTAGCGGCCAAATCTTATGCCAAAAACGTGGACGAGAAAGCCAGTGGCGATGCTATGTTTGACAGCCACATCGCCCGTGAAAAAGCCGATATGATGAAAAATACCCGCAACAAAATGGCAGTGTCCACCGGGATGTCAATCGTTGGGGCAGGACTGTCGGCGGGATTGGATGCTGCGCTTGAAGACGCAGGTGAAAACGTTGCCAATAAAGTAACCGCTGGCTACGACCTGGCAAAACGGCAGGTAAAGGAACAAGTCAAAAAACCTCTAAAAGAAAAGATCAGGGAGAATAAATCGGAACTGGTAAACCTAATGCAGATCCAAAAATCCCGTGCTGACTACGCCAAGCGACAAGAGGCCATGAAGGCTACAGTCAAAAAGAACTGAAGATGGAAGTCCATTGAGGTGCTTCCATGTTCCTTGCAACCGCGCCAGAATCCATTATCGCCACAACTTTTTCCTAGCTGCCACTTGCCAATAACATACGGGTTTTGGCAAAGGCCTGGCTGGCACTGGTGATATTCCAAAATGCACTTTGTGGATAACGCGTCTCTGCACATAAAAACTGCATCCTGGCTTTTTGATGGTGCATGAACACCTTATCAATTTGCTGTTGGTATGACTTCAATAGTGCAGCTGGCAGATCACCCTTGACGTCATCAGTGGTGGCGCACAATAGTTTCGATGCCTTAATAGCGGTATACAAGGCGAAGAACATGCCCTGTGAAGACAGGGGATCAAGGCTGAGGCTGGCATCGCCAATGGCCAGGCTAAAACCTTTTCCTTGGTGATTGGGCATATAGCTGTTTTGCAGCTTAGCGACGCTGGCATCCACGGTTTCAATAGCTTTAACTTGCTGGTTTGCATTGATTGTAACCGGGGCTACCCCTAGCTGGTTGCATGTTTGTAACCAGCGCTGCGGTTCAATGGCATTGGGTTTTATGTCTTTGGCCAAACCAAACTGGCAGACCACCCGGATGTTTTTGCTTGCATGGTTGGCCAGTGGGTACAAGGCGCTGTACCACCAACCTTGTTCAGTAGATTTAATCCGGCTATATGATTCGATATCATTGGTGGCAGCTACAAACCAAGCTACATTTGCTACTTGTGGTGATATTACATGGCGCTTTGGCCAATCCGTTAGCAATTTTCTAGCAATGCCGAATCTGCCAGAAGCATCAACCAGGTAATTACAATTTACTGGCTTTTTGCTGCCATCCAATACTAGGCTGTAACCATTTGGGCTTTGACGGATCGCTTCAACTTTAGCATTTTGCCATTCAACCCCCGCCGTTTTTGCCATATTACATAAGGCCTGTCCGAAGGCCGCCCGATCTATATGCCAACCACCGCTTTGGGGGTTTTGGATCGCGTCCTGCAAATGCCATAAATCACTGCCCCAAGCCGAGAAATTGCCAGTACATTGACTCACGCTACTAGGCGGCATGATGTCTGCCAACGCTCTAACGCCAAGTTTGCGCAACAGAGGTAACGCCGCCCCTGGCAATGACTCGCCTACAATAAAATTACGGCCGTCAGCAGGCGCCACCAGGGTGGTTTTAATGCCAGCCTTAGCTAGTGCGATAGCGCAGGCGGTACCAGCGATGCCGGCACCAATGATGGCGACTCGGCTATCACACAAGGCTATTTACCCTTTATGATGGTGGCGAATTCGTTTCTCTGTTCTTCGCTAAACCAGCCAGCTTCTTGGATCAGCTTGTCAGTCGGGCCTAATTTGGCATAGTTTTCCTGGAATATCCGGTATGCTTCATCCAGTTCGGCCTGCTTGGTCTTGGTTAGGTTCTCCACAAACAAATACTCTGGCAGCCAGTCCATGTCTTTTGGCCTGGGTTTGGCTTCGAGTATGCCCATTTCGCTGAAGTGTTTAACCATGTACATCATTTGGTCTGCTGCCGGTTCACTACCTGGCAACTGGCGGAACCAAGACGGCCGGTTTTGGAATGCGGCAATGCGTATGGCCATACTGTTTTTGGTGTCAATCAGGGTTTGGTAATCAATTTCCGTCAGCACCTGGTTAGGTACCCGTGCTGGCCAATAGGTGGGCATATAAGGGTCGTATTCCATATCATAACCGGATCGGCAAAATGCAGTATCACCTTGCCAAGGCAATGCCATCCAGCGGGTGAGGTCGCCGGGACCCTGTTCATAGAGTGGTCCTCCCACTGCCAGGACTTTGGCTTGGGTCAAGGTTGAGCCATAGGTGGGTTGATCCAGCCCTGCTTCCCTTTCCCTTATACGGTAGGGCGCACGGTACATTGAAGCGTGGCGCATTGGCCAGGTCAGCTCACAACCAGGATGGAAGGCATCTGCTAGGCAAAAATGCAGGTTGGCTCGATCCAGCATTTCTGGTTGTGCTTGCAACGGTAACTCGGACAAGGTACTGCGTTTAGGTAGCTCGCCGGTAAAGTCACTGATAAAGTCTCCGCATACCCACTTTTCCAGGATGTATTCGAATATTTCAGGCAGCAAGAGATAAGTCGATGCGACGTTGTCACCAGCGGGCACATCAGCACCAAATAGGTCGCCGTAAATCATAGGCCATTGCCCTGCTTGCACAGTATTGCTGGTGCCATCAGGGGCGCTGAAGTCTGTGATACTAGCGCGGAAACTGTTAAAAATGGATCGCCTTAGTTCGGCATAAGGGTCGGGGTACAAGCTGCTCTCAGGCGCTGCAGATAATTTTTTAAGGAAGGCAGTATCGTTGAAATTCATGGGCGCATCGGCACCAAAATAGGCCAAAAACCCTTTGTTCACCCATTGCAGTTCTGACAACCGTTGCAAAATCGGCAGAATGTCGTTGGTGAAAGATACTTTGTCTGGTAGCGGTAGCATGCCAGATTTAATGTAGACGCCACGTACCAAATCATCCATAGTGCGCCAGCCCACCAAATCTTGCCCATAGTTGGGTGGCGCCGAACTCACCCAGGCTGGATCTGCCTCAAAGGTTTTATTGCCAAAGCTGACTTTGGCGCGCACCGGGCCATCACAAATATCATCATACCAACCTGCTGCATTGTTAAAACTCGTAGGCACGTCTGGGTTATAAACAGGCTGGTTGCTAGGGCTGTCTGAGACGCCTTTGCCGGGCAGAAATAGCAACCTTCCAACGGAGTCGGTGCGCAGCTCCCCTAGGTTAACCGGTGTCCCTTGGAAATTGCCATTTAAGCTATAGCTGGAGTCATCTTGCCTCCAGGCCCATTATTTTCTTTTCTCCCGGATCAATTGCCAATGCACCGCGATCACCACTGGATACTTTGGGGTTGCGCAGTGGCACTGTTATATCAGCAGTTTCCGGCAGATCCATGGCGGCATTAAATTCATACCACTGGGCTTTGCGGTTGGCGACATGTACCGCCCACTCAACGGTGGAGTTTTTGCTCTGCTGGATCTCTGCCACCACATTGCCTTGGGCGTCATAGCCATAGACCCTGAACCGCGCGGCTTGTCGCTTAATAGCGCCAGCGGCATCACGGGTGGCACCAAAAGGCGTCAGTTCCGGATTCATCACTTCCGGGCCAATGTAATAATCGCTATCGCTGTTGCCAACCCTAGCTATGCCTATACCTGGGTGGATCCGGACATGGGTTATCCGCTCCATTTGCTTTTGTGTCAGTGGACTAGGGCTTTCTGCCGGTTTTGGTTGCCCGGGAAGGGGGCAACTCGGGTTTTTGATAATTGGTTTACCTGGCTTGCTCGGTTGGGTGTTTGGTTGGCTATTCATATCATGGCGGTATTTTGCCGCTGCAGCATAAACCACCTTGCGTGCTTCGGAAATACTACCCACCGGCTGGTTGGCTTTGGGCACCCTGCCTATATTAAAATCTAGCCAGTCGCCGTAAATCTCCTGCTCGGATTTTGTGATGTCCTGTTTTGGCAGCCTAATTTCTGCAACTTTGATGGGTTTGGCTACGGTTTCATCCCAGGTGACCGTTGCCCTGTCAAGTGGGAAGTGCTCATCTAGGTATGCCTGGGAATACTTTTTCAAGCTCGGCCTAGGCTGGATATAAACTTCTAGGGTTGCATCGCCTGCTGCCATGCGGGCTGCCAGATCCTTACCGAGAAAATCTGGATCCACAGTATTGGGTTCGTCCACGAAAGTAGAAGTGCCGGGACGCACGATGTATTTGCAATAGTTATCTTTGCCCAACTGGAATGGCACAACACTCCAAAGCGAGGTACCAAATACGGAACGGATGGGTTTGGCCATTTCATCCAGCAACTGGTTGGTTTCAGGGGAGTTTTCCTGTATCCATTGGTCGCCCCAACCTTCTAGGCTGGCTTTGGTAAAATTGCAGAAATCACTAGCATTGTTGACAAAAAAGAAGGGTACGTTCTGCAAGATAAGGTCTGCCACGTTGGCGCCGTCGTCAGACACCACTTTTTCACCTGGAATATCAAAAACTTTAATACCAATGCCAATAGTACTTTTCCAGTCGGGGCGGCCATCGGCGAGGTCTGAGGAATAGCGTACATAGACGGGATGCTTGCCTGAATCGGCAAAAATGCCTTGGCGCAGGCTGTCGGGAATGTCTTTTTCAATCTCAATCTCGCCATGCATGATGCCATGGGTACGCAAGAATACAGGTCGGCGCACGGGGCATTGGCCAAGGGCAACCCGCTTTTTTTGTACCATGTCCACAAACATGTGTTCGAGGCACTTTATCGGATCCTTGCAACTGCAGGTTTCATTGTATTTGTCGATACCGCTGGACAGGCTTCTCATTGGCTATGCACTCCATGTAAGGTAAGAATAATATTTACCAAAACAAGCATAGGAGAGTTCTGGGGATTTGCCAGGGCGGGAATTAGAAACGTTATCGATAGATAAAAAGGTAGCCAATCTAACTGATCTGGCTACCGCTCAAATACTTAATGGAATCGGTATAAATCAAAAGCAACGATTTAATAGCGTTATATATTGTCTTGTCTAGAAGCACGTCGCTTGATAATACGCCTGTAGCCTAGGCCAAAAACAAGCAGCAATGTGATGTACCAACTAGCACCACCGCCACTGCTGCTACCACTATCCACTATTGTCACGCTAAAGGATACAGGCTCACTGTTGCTTGTGTCGTCATAGGCGGTGACTGAAAAGCTAACGATTGTGTCAGTTTGCACTTGTGGCGCAACAAAGCTCATTTGGTTTCCGTCGACAGTGAGATTAACGCTTGGACCTGATTGCTGCGACCAGGAATAAACCAGCGTGTCACCGTCGGCATCGGTGCCTTCTGCTGTGATACTAAAGTTTTCTTGCTCATTAACCTCAAACCCAACGTTGCCAGAAGTGATTGGAGCAATGACTGGAGAGTCGTTGATACCGTTCACGTTGATAACTACCCGTGCATTTGCCGAAGCCACCCCATCATTGTCCTGTATGGTATAGGTAAAGGTATCGGTGCCGAAGAAGTTGGGGGCGGGCTGGTAGGAAACCTGGCCTTGCTCCAGGCTAATGGTGCCATTGTCTGGTGAATTGATAATGGTAATGGAATCTAAGTCTAAACCTGAAGCAACCGGCAAGCGGGCGCTACTAATGGCTTTGTAATCGGTGCCAGTTTGGTTTTGCGCGGTCGCAGTGACAAAAATGTAGTCCCTATCATTGGCAAGCAAATCTATCGCGGTAGCGCTGGCGTCTTCTTCGATGCTAAAACTATCATTTTGCGCGTACTGGGGCGTTCCTTGTGGCGATAATTCAAAATGGATAGTGGCCACACCTTCCGATGTGCTCGTAAGTTGCAAGGTCTGGCCGCTGTCACCTAGGCCAGTTCCAACCGGCGTGCCAGCACCATCAAAATAGTAGGCAATTCCTATGCTGCCATCTTCATTTTCTGCGCCTATGGAGACATTTTCCGGCATTGCAGGGATGTCGATGTAGTGGAACCAAATATTATCTGTCCCCTCCTCTATAATAAGTTGGAAACTGTATAACTCTGTAGCGGGCACCTCTTCCTCATCGGGAAAAGCAGGTGGAAAGCCTTCTCCTTCACCAGAATCAATTTGGAATAATGCGGCTTGGTACCACTCCACTACTAAATAGTTGACCTCATCCACAACCCGCACAGCCGCCCGAAGCTCGCCCTTGCCGGTATCGCCAGGTAAGTTCGGATCTAGTAGGTCAAATTCGGTCCAGAAAGGCGCAATTATGTTATTGAGGCTATCTTGCTGCGGGAAGTTTTGGTTGAACAACGCGGTGATAAATCCATAATTGGCCTCCCCCGGCACCACAAAACCGTTGTCGGAGATGGTGAGGCTAGAATAGGATTTGCCATTGTAGGTAAAATCGAATTCGACAACGGCGTTAACAAAACCGCAGCCTTCGTCACAAGCAATGGGGCTTATGCCTTGCTCAGCTAACAGGTAGGTTCCCCATAAGTTGGCAGCCTCCAGCTGCATCGAACCTTGATCTAAATTGCCGGACCATTGCAATTGGCTGTTGTCCTGGGAAATGCTTAACGAGTCGCTACTGCCATTATTCAGTTCAAGCTGTTCACTGCCTGCAACAAAGCGCGCATTGTTAGGCGCATCAATGGTGATTTCAGCGTTGGGCAAACCACCAGTATTGCGGATCCTAGCCGAAAATGGCACCGGCTGGTTACTTTGCAGATCGGAACCATCGTAGCTTAGTAAAAGTGAGCCCTGGTCACTGGCATCATTGGCGTAGACAGCCATGGGTAATACCCGGGTTTCACCTGTGCTGCTGGTGGCTGTTAGTTGGCCAAATAGCCATTTGTCATATAATGGGTGGTCTGGGTCACTATCCTCTACATCAATAGTAATGGTAACGGGTACAGCGTCTGGATTGGCCCCACCAGGGCGTTGCAGGGTTTGTGGTGATACCGTGGCACTGCTAAAAGCGTCATCCATCTGTACCGATAAGGTCCAATCCGGCCTAGAATTAGCTAAAAATTCAATTTGGGTTTCAAACTGGCAAGTACCAATACAGGCAGGGTTGGAATAAGACGCTTCACTAAAGGTTAGCTGTGTTTGCATCGCTTCGCCTGCATCCAACCTGCCTGCTCCTTTTTCAAATGGCCCTGCGAGTTCTGAGCCCAATAGCACATTGGGGTTGGCGGTGGCCATCATCGCTGCTTTTATCCGTTGTGCTGACCAATCCGGGTAAGCCTGCTTAAGCAATGCAGCGGTGCCCGCAACGTGTGGGGCAGCCATACTGGTTCCACTCAGCAGGGCTAGATCCATATCTTGCGCTGCCGGCGGAAGCGATAAATTCGGACCAAAAGGGAAATCAGGCATGCTGAATTGATCCGGTGAATAGGCTGACAGAATGTTGGTACCAGGTGCTGAAAGATCCGGTTTTAAGTAGTTGGGATTGTTATTGGGGCCGGTAGAACTAAAGGGGTTGGCTACATCAACAAACTGCTGTTCGATATAAGGTTCAATAGCATCGCTGATGGCGATAGGCAATGAGCCACCGGTGGCCGTTATTTCAGCTTCCATTTCCAGGGCGGCTTCCTGAGACATACCCAACACCGGCACATTAAAGCCCTCGTCGAAAGGAAGTAAAGGCTCATAACTTGCTTGGCCAAACACGCCTGCATAATAGGCTAGTACTAGTTCTACACCTGCTGTTTGGGCGTGGCTACTTACCGTGCTTAATGGGCAGTTTGGTTGGTATGGCACCAACAGGGCTTTGCCGGTTAGATCTAATTCGGGAAATGGGCTGCAACCATCGTTACTGTTGGTTGTAAGGGAAGATAGGGACATAATTTCAATGGCCTTGGCCTGTTGCAATGCTGGTGCTTGTCCTGGATAGGCAAACCAGGTGTTGCCAGTGCCACCGATGCGGTGGCCAAAAAAGCGGCCATGGGTGGTGTTTGCCACTGCAATGCCTGATTCAATACAAGCAGGGCAGTTAATGGTTGCGCCCGGATGGCCGGTGTTACCCGCGGCATTCACCACTACAATACCTGCAGCTTCTGCGGCATCGAATACACCTTGGTAGATTGAGCTGTCTGGATCTTCACCGCTACCTGCCCCCCAAGAGTTGTTGATAACATCTGCACCGTCTAGTACAGCCATCTCCAAAGCCTCAAGCAACATGGTGTCGCTGCCATAGGTAACGCCAAATGGCGAGGTATATAACGCTTTGTAGACCATTAAGTGACTGAGCGGTGCCACACCGTGGATATCAATCTCTGTACCTTCATAGTTGGCGCGCACACTTGTGCCAGCTGCAATGCCTGCAACATGGCTGCCATGGCCATCAAAGTCCAATGGGCTGAGGTATTCGTGTTGGTAAATTTCCACACCATGCAAGGTAGGGTCTATCCAGCGTGCAACGGCGATTTTATTGTTACAGAAATTAGCAACGTCATTTTGCGACCTGCAGTAGTCGGGGTTTTGTTGAAGGTGCAGGTTACCAGCCACGTCTAATGGCTCAATGCCGCCATCGGTAAACAGCGGGTGGTCGTTGCGGATCCCGGTATCCACAACCGCGATCTTGATACCCTGGCCAAAGTTGTTGTAATTGCCGGGCCCTATCCAGGCAGCTTGGGTGCGTATTACCTGGTGGCTGGAATCAATGGCCAAATAGCGCAACCTGACTGGATAGATGCGTTTAACTTGTGGCAGCCCACTGAGCTTTTTGATCTCAGCATCACTGGCTGTTATTGCTACACCATTGAGTAGGGTGGAATAGGTTTGGAAGACATCAACACCGGGAGCCCTTTGTTTTAATGCCTTTACGTTTGCTTTCAGCTTATTTTCTACCGAGTTTGAGTGTGTCTCCAAAATATTTTTTAGGCTGGTTGATTGTGCACTGGCCAGTTTAGCTATGGGAGGTTGCCTAAATTCAACGATATATCGGTTAGGCAATTGTTTTGGGCGATGCTGTCTCAGTTGTTCAACGTTGGCTGGCAAGTTTTCGCTAGCAATGTTTTTGGTTGTGACAGCTGTGGTGCTTGTATCTGCCGATGCAATAAACCCAATAGGGGATAGGCAGAACATCGCCAGCAAAAAGTGATATGTATATGATGATGCCGCAGTTGTACCTTTTTTCGTGCGCACTTGAAGATTCCTTTACCATTGTAAACACGTCTTCAACTATGCAACTAAGATCACTTTGTAACTAGGCAATAATGTGTTTAATTGTGCAAAAATGTAATCGGCGACAAATCTACAAAACAAGAAAGCGGCCAATGGAAATGTTGCCATTGTGCCGCCCTCTTTTCCATAAAGCGTATTAGAAGTTCAGTATTTCTACTGCGTTATTATTAAAATCAAATTTGTTGATTTTGCCACACTGGGCAAAGTGGTTGTTGCTAGCATAGGGGGCACCTGCTTGCTGGATATCATTTTCCCAACCCTGGCCATTCTTGACATAAGCTTTTAATTCAAACCAGCCGTTCACAGCTTTACTACAATCCATTTGTACATCCAGCATCCAATAGTGTTGTCCCCAATTATTCAGGGGCTCTTCACCATAGCCATCTACTGCGACTGTGCGCACAGTGCCCCAGCCGCCTGGCCAAACATCGGTTGTCCAATCCAGTGCTGTACCCTCAGCTTGGCTGCTCTGGCCTGCTTCGACACCATACCAGTCCAGGTGGCTGTCATTGGCTTTCCAAGGAGCAGTTGTAGCGTTGCGCAAGTTGTTGTGCTGGATAGGCATAGCACATTCAAAGTTAGTGGTTTGGCAATTGCGGCCCAGTACACCGTTGGCATAGTTGTGGTCGATACCGCCACGGATAAACATGTCTTGGCCACTTTGTGTGGTTGCACCGATAAATATAACAGTGCGTTGCCAGTCGGCACCGCCTGTGCTGCCACCTGTGATTTTGGCATTTTTGTGGATTGCTATTGCGTCCCAAGGCGCAAGCGATAGGATGATGGTGCCATCGCCGTTGACGGTAATCACCTCACCACTACAGCTTTGGCCATCACCGGCCAGTTCGCCTTTCAGTACATTGCAGTATTGTCCAGCCGCCATGCCAGTCGGAATGGTGGTATTCATCGTGTAATCTTCCTTGTTGATCACAACATGTCCCGAACTGCCTCTGCCAAAAGCAATTTGGTTGCCGCCGTTATCCCACCAATCAGTGACATTCCAGTTATCATCGGTGTTGTTGCGGAAATCAACACCACCTGCGATATAGCTCCAACGGTGTTCGCACTTCCAATTGCTGCCAAAGCATTCCAAGTTACCGTTATTGTGCACAGGGACACTTGGGCCGCCAGCATCGGTATCGCCGTGGAAATCATAGCTGGACATCACCTTGGGGTAACCATAGGGATAGGCCAGCATAAAGACATTGGCCAGGTCGTATAACCGGCCATCTTCAAAGGTAATGACATTGCCTGCGCCACCATGTCCACGCTGGTTGTCGTGGTTGTCGACGAACACAACGGCTTGGTAACTAGGCAAGAAGCCCCAGCCTTCACCAAAGTTGCTCAACCAGGACAATTGTCCGGTGCGGAAGGTATTGCCCAACTGCACACTATACTTGAACTCGGTCACCAAGCCAGTGCCTGTGTATTCACCTGAAGAGATAGCTTCGCCGCCTTGGTCGATGACTTCTTGGAAAACTAAAGGTGAACCATTTACTTTTGACAGCACGCCTTGGATGTCGGCAACAGACATGTGTTTTGAGGCATCAAAACGGAACCCGGCGACGCCAAGTGAAACCAAATCATTAAGGTAACCGGCAAGGGTATCTTGCACGTAACTACTGCTGGTATTGAGGTCGGGCAGCCCAACCAGTTCACAATTCTGTACTTCCCACCTGTTGCCATAATTATTGATTGCACAGGTGCTATGGAAGTCTTGCGGCCCGTAATTGGGGTACTGTTTATTTCCGTAGGTATTGCCAGCAACGCCAGTGCCGCTGCCCGCTGCCATGTGGTTGATAACGGCATCCACGTAGATATCGACACCCTGTGCATTACAGCGGTTGACCATATCTATAAATTCTGCACGGTTGCCGCCCCGGCTTTCTAGCTGGTAGGTGACCGGCTGGTAGCGGGTCCACCATTGGCTGCCGGTGATGTGCTCATTGGGCGGAGATACTTGCACCGCAGCGAATCCATTAGGGCCTAGGAATTGTTCACATTCGGTTGCCACATCGTTCCAGTTCCACTCAAACAAATGCACAAATGTTGTTGGCGCAGCTTGCGTTTGGCTGCTTAGGCCAAGCGCCAGAAGAATGCCACTGGCTAGGCTGTGTTTTAATCGTTTCATGTTCCCACCTGTTGTTTTACAAATTATTAACTTTTTGTTTACAGCGAGCTTAGTAAATGCGCGGGAACAAAAATTGGCAAAATGAATACGTATGCATATTGGTGTGCATACGTATGCGTGGAATGCATTTCATGATCTAATTTGATATATGGAAAAGGTACTAAAATTGCTGGGTGCAAGACTAGGTGTTGAAATTCCAAGCGGAATAAATATGCATAAAATGTGGGTAAGAAGTCTTTTTGCAACGACTGTGACGCAATCTTGTCAAGTTTCCGGGCATTCACTAAATAATCAATTTAGGACTCTTGCCACTTTTTTTGTTTACTTATTATGCACAGGGATTGCTTTTTAGTGCCTTGATATCTATGATTTTTTTCATATACCGGGAAGATATAACAACATGCACAGCGAATCCGGGTTGCAACTTACATCTGTCAGGATAGACAAGGATACATACTTTTTTCTTCCTACCGACTTTGCCGATGAGCACGGACGGGACGAAGCTGCGCTCAGATCATTTATGCGCCTTGATATTTTTAGTTTCAATGACGGTTGTTATTTGCCAAAAAGCACTGGCTTCTCTGAAACCATGGCCTTTGCCAAGGAATATTTGCAAAGCGACGAGGCTAGGCTGGCGCAACTCTTTTTCCACAATATCAGCCATACCTTCCATCCCGTCCGGGGTGTGCTACCCGTCGCCCTCAAGATGGCCATTATTGATGGCGTTCCAAGTGACCAGAGGAACTATGAATGCATCGCCCTAGCGGCAGCATTGCACGATATTGGCAACATTGTGCAGCGACAGAAACACGAAAACATCAGCGTTGACCAAGCAAGGCTTAAACTCACTGAATTGGGCTATGACCAATGCATGATTGAAGGGGTGGCTAATTGTATTTATAGCACAGCGATAGATTACCAAAGCGGCTGTCCTAGTCGTGTGGTAGGTTCGCGCGACGCCAAGCTGTTGTCAGATGCTGATTTGAGCAACCCCGGTTTCCACGATGCTAGGTATTTCGCGATTGAGTCCATCAAACTCTGGTTGGAGCTTGATCTTATCAACATTGACCAGTTTGCAGAGCAAGGTGTGGATTTTACACTGGCCTTTTTTGACAGCATTGGCGATTACCATACGAGTGTTGCCCGATACTTGTTTGGCCAGCAGAAACAACAAAATATGCTGCAACTTCGGCAACAGACGGCGTCGATCCTGACAGAAGCCAATGGTAGTCTGGAAGGGCTTAAAGCCGTTATAGCGAGCGAAGAAAAAAGGATGATGGCGCCATAATAAGGCGATTCTAGCCTCAACCCTCCGGGCAGTGGCTCTTTTTCAGCCATATTGCCCACAAATTCGCGTTAATTAGCACCACCAAATCGCTCTCATTTGTAATTGTCTGACAGAAAAATTGCCTACTGCATAATTTATAAACAAAGATAAGCAGGCTCTAGTAGCATTAAGTATTTTGTTTTTGGTACTATTATGGGGCTTTTGCCAAGGGTTATAGATTGCTTTGTTAAATAAAATAATCCGTTTTTCTTTGATTATAATGTTCTGCTCATTTGCAGCACTTCCTGCATTGGCAAAGGTCTCACTTTTGTTGTTAACAGAAGAATATCCACCATATAACTATTCTGGCAGTGACGGTATTGCGGGGTTGAATTACGATATCCTTGTAACCGCTTGCCAAAATTTGTCTTATCAGTGTGACTTTAAGCTGGTGACTTGGAGTCGCGCGCTTGGAGAGGCAAAAAACAACCCATATATTGGTGCATTTTCAACAAGCCGTATCCCTTCGCGAGAGCCCCATTTCAAATGGGTAGGTCCCCTCGAAACCGACCAACTGGGTTTATTCAAGCTGCGCAGCAGGCACGATATCATAGTGAACGCCAATATTCCGGTTCAAACTTATTCAGTTGGCGTTGTTAGGGGCGCAGTCACCAAAAAAGTACTGCGTTACCACGGTTGGCAAAATGCTAAGAATATTGTTGAATTTAGCTCAGTTGAAGACTTCTACAAACCTTTCTTTGCTGGTCGTTTTGATTTGATCCCCGGATCTCCCTTCGCCTTGCCTTATACCCTGCCAAACTACGGATTTAAATTCAGTGATATACAACAGGTGTATGATTTTGGACCCGATCAAGCGGGTAACTATTTAGCTTTAAATATAAATGTCGCTGATCAGGTAGTTAAGGCGATGAATAAAGAAATTGCTATCCTGCGCAATGGCGGTTGGGTGCAAAAGCGCAGGCAATACTACCAATCCAGGGCGTACGAAATTGCAGTAGAATAGAATTGGCTTTAATGCTGGGGTATCAACTGATGACGCCAAATACAGCCAGCGTAACCATCACAATTCCTAGGCCATTCAAACCAAAATGCAATATGATTCCTGGTGTTGTATTTTGAGTTTTGGTGCACACCCATCCGTAGGCCAAGCATCCTGGCAACAACATCAAAAATTCCCAGGGTTTGAACATATGGTACCCGGTCCATTGGCATCCGTGGATCCACCATGTGTGTTTGCCGTGTGCCAATTCCTGCCGGGGCAATATATAGCCACGCCATAACAGTTCTTCACTAAGGACATTGGTGACAACCAAAACTACGCGTAATAATATCAAGCCATACATGCCCGTCATTACCGGCGCGTCCTCGGGGATCAAGTACCATTCAGCAACACCGAAATTGTCTTTGTACCACTGTGCGGTGAACAGTAAGCCTACATAGGCGCCTACCACAACTAGGTACGCTATCCCGGTCAGGATCCAGCTGCGCTTATCCATCGGTTTCAGGCGCATACGCTGTTTGAAGTTATGCCACGAAAACCCATTACCTTCGCGCCTATACAGGTAGGTAGCTAATATTGCCAACATAATGAAACTGACCATCGCACTGAACCATAAGGCTGAATCATGACCCACTCCTAGGGTTTTGAGCCAGGAGAAACCAAAGGTAAACAACAATGTGGTTATGGCACCTGGTATAAAGAACAATAAACTTGATTGCCACAAAGGCATCGCTTTTAATTTTGCTTGGTTTGACATAGTGAGTCCTAATTAGATTACAGCGACGCAATCCTAACTTTGGGGACAAGCATTTCGTCCTAATTTGCATGTCCGTACGCCAACGCCTAAAAAAAATTATTGAACGTTGTTCACTTAAGCTCCTGATGTTGTTTTCGCCATTCTGTAGGTGTATATCCGGTAATCTTTTTAAATGCAGCATTAAAGGTAGATTTGCTGTTAAATCCAGACGCATAGGCGATGTCCAATATGCTGCAGGCTGGATTTGCTAGCAGTTGGGACTTCGCGTGTTCGATTCGAAACTGATTAATGAATTCGTGAAAATTTTTTTGCTCTACTTGGTTGATTGCCTGCGACAGTATGCGGTAGTGCACGTTTAATGGCCTGGCGAGTTCAGCAATCGTAAGATCCGGGTTTAAATGTAGCGGGGTCATTTGCAATTGGTGTTTTAAGCGTTGCAACATTGCAATGTCTTCAGGATTGGGTGTTTTATTTGACTGCCCGCTTTGTTTAACAACAGCGAGCACACGGTAGTCTGATGATATTGGTTTGTGGGTGACAAACTCGATAAAGAGCCCGTTGACAAGCACTAAATGAAAACTGACCAACAGTGCCATGAACCACCATGCAAGCGGTACATCGAGCAGGCTGCCACGAGCCCACACCCAGCCCAGATGCAGCAGCATCATAACCGCAAACATCACCAATAACTTGCGCAGGCCTACAAGCTCGCGCTGCAAAGCGTTCGAGAACCATTGGCGTATTGAAGCGCCATGCCGGCGCAGGACATTGACGGCGATCACTAGGTAACACAACAATACTGAAATCCCCAAAGCTGGGCAACAGCAAAAGGGTTGTGGTATTGGCAAATTCCCCTGAACGCAAAAGTTGTAGTTTTTCCTCGGAGCCGTAAAGCCACCAGTTATTGAATAGATAGACGATTGGGACTAGCAACCAGGACAAATGCCATAGCTGCCGCTGCTGCCATTGCCAATTTGGTTGAGTGCGCCTATTGACATAAAGTGCAATACAAGGACCCAAACACAATGACAAGCTGGTACCTAAAAAGGCGATATCTGGCACTTGCCAAATTGCACCGGATTGTTGCAATAAGTCATCTAATTTAGAGACTAGAAAAATGAAAAATATAATGAGTAATATAGATCTGGAGCCTGTATCCCCTGGCTTACTATAAATCAGGTAGCTGGAGTATATGAGCAACTGGAATACAACTGCAAAGTTGATGAGAATTAAATAGTCTAGTTGTCCAACCATCTTGGTTCTCGGCGCAAGTTTGTTGCAATGTGCAGGGCGAATCTACTAAAACTAGCGAATTGTAAACCATTCGTCGAATGACATTGTGCTTTCTATGCCCACATGCAACCATCGTTAGCTTCAACTGGGTCTAATTGGCGCTTGAAATTGAGAACGATGTTTTTTGCTTTGCTTAGCATATGGTTTAGCCAACTGGCTATGCCTGCTCACGCTGAAAAAAACAAGTCTGACACAGCTGATCTTACCCTCTATGTAGAAATTATCCCGCCCTATGTTTATTTCCAAAATGGCGATTTAACCGGCATTAACTATCAACTTGTAGAAAGGTTATGCCAGTTGGAGGGGTTGGCGTGCAATTTCAGGGAAGCGCCTTGGGCTAGGGCATATGACCAAGCTCGGAAACAACCTCGGACCGGTGTTTTTTCCACTGCCCGAACCGCCGATCGCGAATATCAATTTAGGTGGGTAGGGCCTCTAGTGAATGCCGAAAGCTACCTGTACCGACTAGCACGGGCTAACCATGTCGATCTATTAAACCGGGTTCCTGGAGTGAATTACCGGGTGGGGTATGTCCGCGGTTCAGCAATGGTGGGTGAGATAATGGCCACCGGGTTGGTTGTGCAGGAAGAATTGATTCCCTTTGCCTCTATTGAAGAATCGATACGTATGTTGGTACTAGGTAAAGTGGATTTAACACCTTTAGCGGATTTAAGCAGTATCTATTATTTGGAACAACAAGGCTTACCTCCTGGCCACGTTGTGCCCGCAAGCCCCGGGTTGCGAAGGGATCGAGGCAATTTTATCGCACTGCATCCCGCAACGCCGGCATCGCTAGTGACCGGACTAAATGTTCGGCTGGCGCAAATAAAACAAAGTAAATGGATGCGTAGCTTACGCAGGCATTATTACCGCGAAGATTAAAGCGTGTTTAGCTAAATAGCCCCAAAGTTGCCATCCCCAAAGCGGTGTAAAATCCACTCCGGCTAGAAAAATAGAATTGGACAAGCTTTGAGTATCCTCTATTCTCAACTACCTTGATGGCCAGGATCTGATAGTAGCACTTTGAAATTGATACGTTTATTTACCTTGCTTATGGCCTTGTGTTGGTCTTGCCATATACTGGCCGCCGAAAAAATAGTGGTGGCAACAGCAATATGGCAAAACTACAGCGACGCTGATGGCAGTGGCTTGTACAACGCCTTACTTGCTGATGTCTACGGCGATGAGTATGAACTAGAGTTTATCTATGCTGACTATGTGCGCAGCAAAGCATTGGTCAAAAGCGGTAAAGCCGATCTTTGGCTGGCGGCATACAAAGATGAAGAAAATTACGCTATTTATCCTAACAATGCAATGGATGCCGATTTTGTGCATGTAATGCAATTGCTTCCTGACAACAGGACGGCAGCCGATTACAAGGGCGAAATTGCTGCTTGGTTCAAGGGCTACCACTACCATAAATATTTTGCTGACTTACATCTGAAAGGGGTGGAAGTCGATAATATTACGACAGCAGTAAAGTTATTAAAGGCCGGCAAAGTAGAGCTGATCTTGGGCGACGATTCTGAGTTGCAAGATGCTTTACGGGCAGCGGGGATAGGCCAAGAAGAATTCAAATTCGAGAAGTTTGCCACCCTTTGGATATACCCTGCCTTTGCACCGGGAACCCTAGGTGAGCAATTACGGCAAAAATGGGATGAGCGCATGTCGATGTTGCTCAAACAAGGCCGGGTACGCCAGCTTTACCAGAAGCACAATGTGTTGGACGCTTTTCCCTTTTAGAAACCACCCAACACGCCCGTTTTAACACAATATCAATAGAGGAACTGGGACAAATATGTCTTTTTTACTTAATTGTAATTGGCCTATTTTTTCAGCCTGAAGTAAACTTATACCGATTCCATTAAGTATTTGCTCAGCCAGTGGGAATTGAAAAGGGTTTATTCGCTACATCCTTGTTACCTCACCTGCTTCGCAGGCCCGCTAAAGCGGTTCTAAGCCGTTCCAACGGCTTTTGGTAGACAAGGCAAATGTTCAAAGGTCTAGTGGGTCTAAATCGAGAACATTTAACGCTGTATAAACCCTTTTCAAACCCATCGAAGACGCGCCTCAGGAACACAATTTATGAAATGCGTCCCTGCATTTCACCGCTGCGCGGCTGGCTAAAGCCATTCAAAAGTTTTCCCGAAACTTTTGTCTTCGTTGCACGAAGTTCGATAATTTCTTCTGGAAAGAAATTAAACGGCGAAGCCGGCCTGAAAGGCGGAGGGTAGGATGCCCGGAGTAAAGCCGCCAGTATTACTTCATTCGTGCGCCTTGAACTTGAGTCCCTGAGGCAGCGCTGGGTGAGCAAATACTTAATGGAATCGGTATTAATTAACCCTACAATTGTTAAGGTTGAGCAACCATGGCGGAAAACCTCGACTTAGAAAAAGCGCAAAAATTGGTTAAAGGGATCACCATCCCACCTCGCCCAGCGGCTCTTCAGGCGGTGTTGGCGGAAAAGCAAAAAGAATATCCTGATCTCAATAAAATTGCTGCGGTAATAGCGCAGGATGTCACCTTGGCAGCAAGTGTGTTGAAAACGATCAACTCCCCGTTTTTTGGATTGCGGCGAAAAGTCACGGCAATTAAGCAAGCTGTGACCATGCTGGGTTTCGCATCCGTTTCCAACTTAGTCACTGGCATCTCCATTCGCCAGGCCACCAGTGGTAGTAAACTCAAATTAGACAGGTTTTGGGATACGGCAACCGATGTTGCCATGATGGCCTCGCGTCTATCTAGAAATTTGTTAGTGGGCGACCCCGAAGAAGCCTATTTAATTGGTTTGTTCCACGATTGTGGCATTCCGCTAATGATGCTGAAGTACCCTGACTATAAAAAGGTGTTGATTGAAGCCAACGATTCTCACACGGTGTTCACCGATGTTGAAGAAAAGTATTACCCCACAAACCACACCATAGTCGGTTTTTATGTGGCGCATTCCTGGGGAGTGGCTGACAAAGTATGCCAAGCAATTTTAAACCACCATGCCCCCGACATGCTGCAACTTGATGACCCTGAAGTAAGCAGTCTACTGGCGGTGATGAAGCTGGCCGAACATATTTGCCATACCCACAGGCGCCTTAGTTCTGACCACGAATGGGATGACCATTACCAAGAAATTATGGAGCACCTTGGCCTCGACGAAGACGGCTACATAGAAGTACGGGAAGAAATGCTATCTATGTTTGAATAATACTTAATGGAATCGTTATAAACCTTGTCACAATTTTGGGTGGATAAAAAAACAGCAAACCGTCCCTAGGTGATTGACCTGTATCAAAATTAGGTTAAATATCAATCCTCAATGCAGTACAACGCGAATAGTTTCCGTTATCATCCGGGCTCAATTCGGTTGGATTTAGGAGGGCAGTATGGGGAGACGTAACCAATCCGTTGTTGACCAAGAGGTTACATTCAGTGCAGATGAGGAGTTGGTTTCAACCACAGATACACGTGGCATTATTACCTATGCCAATGAAGTGTTTTGTCGTGTTGCAGGTTACCAGCCGGAAGAGCTTGTTGGCAAAAACCACAACATAGTCCGCCACCCTGATATGCCCAAAGCCGGTTTTAAGGATATGTGGGATATATTGGAGCAGGGCCGGCCATGGCGCGGCGCAGTGAAAAACCGCTGTAAAGATGGCCGTTATTATTGGGTGGACGCGTTTGTTACCCCGCTTTATGAAGGTAACAAATGCGTTGGTTACCAGTCAGTGCGCAAAAAACTGGATAATGGGGTTAAGGAGCGTGCCAGTGAAGCCTACAAAAACATCAACCAAGGCAAACTACCAACCTCTATTTGGCATAAAACCAGCACCAAGCACGGCCTGTTCGCCATTAGCCAACTATTGTTGTTAGCCCTGCTTTTCATCCTGGATATGCCAGTATTGGCTGTGCTTTTGCCAATTGTTGCCTTGGCGGTATACCATCAGGAGATTTTCCAAACACCAGCGTATTTTGACAGCCTGCAAAATGATTACGACAGCGTGTCACGCTATATATATTTCGGTGGCGACCCCAAGTCGTTGAGCCAGTACCATATCTTGATGCACCAGGGCAAAGTGAACACGATCCTAGGCCGGGTATCTGACAGTACCCGAGAGTTGGCCGGGGTTGCGGATAACCTAATTAGCTCTGCCCACGCTGCTAAAGACGGCGTTGCCAATGAGGCTGCGGAGCTACAGCAAGTATCTAGCGCCATCGAAGAAATGGTGGCCAGTATCAGTGAAGTGGCGCGCAATACCATTGATACCTCCAATAAAGTGAACCTTGCGCACCAAGACTGTGAGACTGCAAGCAATGCGATGGATACTACCATGCAGAAGGTAGGTAGTGTTGCGATTGAAGTATCCAAGTCCGCCAGTGCTGCTCAAGAATTGGCAGGTGAGGCTGAGCGCATTGGCAAGGTGATGCAGGAAATCCAAGGGATCGCTGACCAAACTAACTTATTGGCCCTAAATGCTGCGATTGAGGCTGCCCGGGCAGGCGAACACGGCCGCGGCTTTTCAGTGGTGGCAGATGAGGTCAGGGCGCGTTTTCATCCCGTACCCATGATGCTACTGAGCAGATTGAAAAGTCTATTATGGAGATCCAGCAGACACTATTACATTGGTCAAAAACCATGGAAGAGGGCAAAGAGGCAGCCGATGCCTGTGTTGAGGACACCCGCCAAACGCAAGAATTGGTGAACCAAGTTTATCAGGCTATTACCGATATATCCGGGTTAACCGTGGAGATTTCTGCGACCGCTGAGCAACAAAGTTCTGTGGCTGAAGAAATCAGCCGTAATATAATCAATATTAATGAAAGTTCCCTCAATAACCTCGAGCAGGCCAAAACTGTCGAAGCGGAAGCAGAGGTTATTGACAAACGCAGTATCGAACTTGCCGGTTTAGGCAAGTCTTTCGGAGGGCGAGCCTAAGACTTAGGCGTGTTGCAGTGCGTTGCCTACTCCAAGGCAACGCGGTTTATCGGGCTCGTTCTGTCAAGCCCTCAAGGCCAATCAATGCCACTGATGCAATGTTGGTGCGCCTTCACGCGATGCTATGGTGGCCGATTTGATGTTTTCATCTGCAACGACAGTGACATTCATTACCTTTTCTAGCGCAAACATATTTGTATCGGCAGCAGCAACTGCATCACAGTTGTTGCAATTAATACGGTAATACACTTCTGCACCTTTGGGTACATCTAGAATGGTCAACTTGAGCAGTTTGTCTTCTAGGTTGTTGGCTGATAAAGGGATACTGACTGAGTCTTTGTTGACAATGTTCTGGAAATAAGGGTCAGTCGCAAATTCCCAGCTTACTTCCATACTGCCTTCGTTCGCTGTTGGATATAGCTGGGTGGCTACCTCCAGAAAGCTTGGGATAGGTGCCGTTGGAATTGGGTACTTTTTCAGTTCAGGAAGGGCTGCTACAGGAAAGCTAAGTCCGGTTGCGCCTGCTACAGATGCCGCCGTTCCAGTTAATATGAAACTGCGTCTTGTCATTTGAGTCATGGTTGTTTCCCTCGTTGTTTCTTTTCAATATTGCAGCAAAGAGCGATTAAAAAGTTCCGCTTTAATTGTAATCGACCACAAAATTGGCAAATTAAGCGCGGTGTTTAACATTGTGAACTAATTCACGGAGTGTAATTTAACACGCACAAAAAAGCATGACATTTATACTAATTTAATAAAATTTGCTCGTGAGTAAGTGTGCAGGGGTAAACATTGTAAGAGATAGCCGACAAAATACTGCGTTTAGTTTTGCTTCTTTAGATGTCATGGATTATGGTTTTGATGCTGGATTGAATTGAACTATTAAGGGTGCATGGCAAGTATGGTAAGGCTACTTTTAGTCGATGATGAGACCTCGGTAACCGGTGCTTTGCGCCGGGTATTGAGGGATCCCGGGCTGGATATCCGGGTTGCTAATTCTGGCGAAGAGGCGCTGCAGGCATTGCAACTTCATCCGGTTGATATACTGATAACTGACCTTTCCATGCCCGGCATGGACGGTAACCAATTGTGTGCCGAAGTGGCACGGGTTTATCCTGAAACCATCCGTATTATCCTCACCGCCCACACTGACCTGGAAAAAGTCCTCGTTGCCATTAATCAAGGCAAGGTTTGGAGTTACTTGCACAAGCCCTGGGATAATAACGAGTTAAAAATACTGGTGCAGCAGGCTATCCAGGCGCAGGAAGTGCTCGCTGAGCGCAGTATATTGCGCAAGACCCTAGACAGGTACCAGAAGCGCCAAAGGCCGTCGTTCCAAGGCTTTATTGGGGAATCAGTGGCGATGCAATTTGTCTATAAAGCCATTGAAAAGTCTGCGCCGAGCAATGCTTCTGTTTTTATTACCGGGCCTAGCGGCACTGGTAAGGAGGTTGCTGCCAATGCCATCCATCGCTTGAGCAAGCGGGCAAAACAGCCTTTTATTGCCCTCAACTGTGCGGCGATACCTTCTGATTTAATGGAATCAGAAATGTTTGGCCATGTCAAAGGCGCGTTTTCCGGCGCTGTCAGCAACCGTGATGGTGCTGCCAAGCTAGCCGATGGCGGCACCCTGTTTTTGGATGAATTGGGTGAGATGGACATTGGCTTACAAGCGAAGCTATTGCGTTTTGTGCAAACCGGCGAGTTCAAAAAGGTCGGTAGCGATAAGGGGGAAAAAGCGAATATCAGGTTTGTTTGCGCCACCAACAGGGATCCGCAAGCCTCTGTCGAGCAGGGTAACCTGCGCGAAGATCTCTATTACCGGCTGAATGTCATTTCTATTGATATGCCCCCACTCAATGAAAGGGAAGCAGATGCGGTGTTGATTGCCAAACAATTCCTAACGCATTTTAGTGAATTGGAAGAAAAAGAGTTCGTTGGTTTTTCCCAGGATGCCGAGGCTCTATTGCAGAATTACGATTGGCCCGGCAATGTCCGCCAACTGCAAAACCTTATCCACAGTGCTGTCATTATGTCTGATGGACCGCTCATGGGCAGCACTATTTTAGCTAAACAATTAAAGCTAGATCCCCAACGTACAAACCAATTGAGCGTCGCTAGAGCGGATACCGCTGCGCGGGTTGCAGCCACCGTTGAAGCCCAAGAGGCCTTACCACCAGGCGGCCAGCAGTTAGAGCCTGCTGCAAGCGGTAAAATCATTCCCTTGGCCACGGTGGAGCGGCAGGTAATAGAACACGCCATCAGCCAATGCGATGGCAATGTCGTGCAAGCGGCTTCTGCTTTGGGCGTGAGCCCATCAACCCTTTACCGCAAGATCCAAGTGTGGCAAGAATAACGCTTCAACAATTTCTAAAATCGGGTTGGAAATTTGCAAATTGCTACTTTTTTCTATTTTGCAAAATGCCATTTTTGGAAGAAAATCGAATAAAAACAGAGGGTTAACTGTCTTTTAAAGTTGGAACGAATATTGGAATAGCCAACACAGCTATCATTTATCAAACGGTAAACCTGTGTTTAAAACGCTATTCGGAAATTTAGAACTGCGAGTCCAGCGACTCATATACAACCTAGTATGGTTGTTGGGCACAGAAGTAACCGCTCGAGTGGCTAGGTTACTGACCATATTGGCGTTAGCGCTGTATTTGCAACCTGGCGAATACGGCATGGTAATGCTGGTATTGGCAAGCCACGACATACTGAGGCTGGTGTTGCGTTGTGGCGCGGGCGCGCAAATAATTCAATGTAGCGACAGGCAACTGCGCGACTATTGCGAAAATGGCATTAGCGTCCAGTGGGTTATCTGTATCGCGCTGGCAATTGTACAATTCTGCCTGGCCTATGTTTTGGGCATGCTATATGACTACCCAAGCCTGGTGACATTGCTCCAGGCAATGGCGGGTGTTTACTTGTTCTATCCCATCACCAGCGTGCAGGTGTATCTGTTGCAACGGGATGGACGATTTGACTACTTTAGCGTGCGCAATGGTGCCTGCCTAGTGTTGGAAAACCTTTCAATACCGCTATTTTTGTGGCTAGGTTGTGGGCTTTGGTCCATCGTATTGGCTAAGTTCGCCGGTGTCCTACTTTGGACTACCCTGTTTATCAATGCGCCGGTTGCCCGGTACAAACGCGCATTCGAGCCCCGTTTGGTTAAGGCTATGATGGCGAAATCAGGTCAGCTAGTCGCGACTGAAGTGAGCAGGGCATTGCGCCAGCACGCTGATTTATTTATCGCGGGCAAGATGCTACTTCCAGAACTATTTGGTTATTATGCTTTTGCCAAAAGCGCCGGAATCGGTATTAGCCAGTCGTTGTCAAACGCCTTCAATTCTGCTTTGTACCCACATTTATGCAGTGGCTACCAATCAGGTCGGCAGTCGCAATCACAAACACAGAAGCAAATGTTGCAAATGACTTTTGCTGTTGCGGCCTTATTCCTGTTGCAAGCCGCTTTGGCGCCTTTTTACGTGCCTATTATTTTTGGCAATAAATGGGCACCATCGGTAGAAGCGGTTAGTATTTTGTGTATTGCCGCCATTTTTATACTGTTCTTAGATACCTACTGCTGCCATTGCCGTGCCTTGGGTAGTTTAAAGCACGAGCTAAAGGTTCGCAGTAGCTTTAGTTTGTTGTCGATTTTAGTGTTCTTTGCCTGGCAGGTGCAGTCTGTTCAAGATTGCGCTATCGCTGTGCTCGTTGGCGGCATGCTCTGGCCGTCGTACTACTTGCTTCATATGGGCATCAAGCGTTTTGCACCTGCGAAGTATTCCAAGCAATCCAACAGTTTTAATCCCTCGGAGGAAAACCCATGATCTATTCTATTCCTACAGTATCCGTCGTTATCCCCATGTACAACGTCGAGCATTATATTGAACGTTGTTTAAATTCGGTTTTGTCACAAACTTGGCAGGATTTTGAAGTGATTTGTGTTGATGATGGTGGCCCTGACGCAAGTGCTGACATAGTTAAACGTTGCCAAGATCCAAGGGTTCGGCTGGTATCACAAAAAAATAGAGGCCTTGCTGGGGCTAGGAACACGGGCATAAATGCTGCGAGAGGACGCTATGTAGCCTTACTGGATGCCGATGACTATTGGGCACCGGAAAAGCTAGAGAAACATATTGCCCATCTCGAATCCAACCCTGAAGTGGGTATCAGTTACTGCCCCTCTTTATTTGTGGATGAGGCTGGCAATGAGTTGGGAATTGGCCAGTTTCCAAAACTTTCTAACATTGACGCTAAGCACGTATTTTGCCGCAACCCAATAGGCAATGGCTCTGCGCCAGTTATGCGCAGGCAGCTGCTTTGGCAAATTGCCACCGAAGTCGCTGAAGGCCAGACCATGCGCCGGGTTTTCTTTAATGAAGGCTTGCGCCAGTCAGAGGATATCGAGCTTTGGCTGCGTGTCGCATTGACTACCAATTGGGTGTTTGCAGGAATACCTGAGCCACTAACCTATTACACCGTCAATGCCTCTGGGCTATCAGCCAACCTTGTGAAGCAATTTAAAAGCTGGCAACTAGCGGTGACCCTAAACCGGGCCAGCGATAGGGCATTTTTCCAGCGTTGGGAAAAACTGGCGCAAGCATACCAATACCGCTACCTCGCCCGCAGGGCAGTGCAGTCAGGCCGTGCCATTAGCGCCATAACCATGATGGCCAAAGCCGTTGGCAGTGATATCCGTATCTTATCGGAAGAGCCCAAGCGCACTTTACTAACTTTAGGGTGCAGTTTGTTATCGGTTCTACCTAGCAGCATGTACAGCTACTTGGAGTCATTTGCCATGCAAAAAGCCAAACAACACCGTTTGGTTTTGTAACGCAGGCATCCAAGTCAAATTGAAGTCGTGCCCTAGGGTGCGGCATTTTTACGCCTGTAGATTTTCCTTCAGCACTTCAGCCATCATCGATGTATTTTTCACGTGAACAGGGCAAAAGTTGCCAGTGACGGCTATTTTAAAAGAGCTATTAAAGGCTCTTACATGGAACAATAAGGATGACTAACAGTGACGAACAGTAGCGGGGACAGACTAGCAGCGGAATAATAGGGGGACTAATGACGGGACTATCAGGGGGACCAAGGCTAACAGGGCTAACAGCAGGGGCTAACAGGACAGCCATCATCGGGACTAACAGGACAGCCATCGTAACTGTCCTTTGGGGGATTAACAGGACAGGGATTAACAGGACAGCCATCATAACTGTCCTTTGGTACAGTTTCCCGATGATTAATTTTCCGGCAAGATAGGCTCTAACTTAGATGTGATTCAGGAAGAATCTTATGCCAAAGGCCAGGAAGGAACAGGTCAGCCTAGAAGATACCCCCTACTACCATTGCGTGTCCCGTTGTGTAAGGCGGGCGTTTTTGTGTGGTGAGGACAAACTAACTGGTAACAGCTACGAGCACCGCCGCCAGTGGGTTGAAGACCGTATCCACTTCCTTGCTGATGTCTTTGCCATTGAAGTTTGTGCTTACGCCGTCATGAGCAACCACACGCACCTAGTTTTGCATATCCATCACAAAAACAGGGGCTAACAGGACAGCCATCATAACGGCTAACAGGACAGCCATCGTAAGACCACCTAACAGGGGACTAACAGGACAGCCATGAGAGGCTAATAGAAGGGACTAACAGGACAGCCATCGTAACTGTCCTTTGGGGGATTAACAGGACAGGGATTAACAGGACAGCCTTCATAACTGTCCTTTGGTACAGTTTCCCGATGATTAATTTTCCGGCAAGATAGGCTCTAACTTAGATGTGATTCAGGAAGACGACGGCTAACAGGACAGCCATAACAGGACAGGGGACTAACAGGACAGCCATCGTAAGACGGGGACTAACAGGACAGCCATCATAACGGACTAACGAGGCTAACAGGACGGCTAACAGGACAGCCATCATAAAGAAGGCTAACCGGCTAACAGGACAGCCATCATAACTGTCCTTTGGTACAGTTTCCCGATGATTAATTTTCCGGCAAGATAGGCTCTAACTTAGATGTGATTCAGGAAGAATCTTATGCCAAAGGCCAGGAAGGAACAGGTCAGCCTAGAAGATACCCCCTACTACCATTGCGTGTCCCGTTGTGTAAGGCGGGCGTTTTTGTGTGGTGAGGACAAACTAACTGGTAACAGCTACGAGCACCGCCGCCAGTGGGTTGAAGACCGTATCCACTTCCTTGCTGATGTCTTTGCCATTGAAGTTTGTGCTTACGCCGTCATGAGCAACCACACGCACCTAGTTTTGCATATCCATCACAAAAAAGCGGAAGAGTGGTCTCTGGTAGAGGTAATTCGGAGATGGCACAAGCTACACAATGGTACCCACCTTTCACAGCAATATCTTTGCCCAGAACAACGCGCCATTATGGAACAGCACCTTATTGATTGCGTTGAAGAAACGGTAAACATCTGGCGGCAGAGGCTAATGGACATAAGCTGGTTTATGCGCAGCTTGAATGAGTACATTGCCAGGGAAGCCAATAAAGAAGACCAATGCACCGGTAGATTTTGGGAAGGCCGTTTCAAGTCACAGGCATTGCTTGATGAGGCGGCTTTGGCGGCTTGCATGGCCTATGTTGACCTCAACCCTGTCAGGGCAAACATGGCTAATACACCAGAAAAATCAGACCACACCAGCATCCAGTACCGTATCAATGCCGCTAAAGCAGGTAAGGAGCCTAAAAGGCTGATGCCGTTTGCCGGTAACCCCAGGCTTGATATGCCCCATGGATTGCCATTTAGGCTGGCAGACTACATTCTGCTGCTGGACATAACCGGCAGGCACATTGCCAAAAACAAAAAAGGCAAAATAGACCAGGCATTCCCTGAAATCCTCACAAGGCTCAACTTAAAGCCCGCTCAATGGATAGAGCTTACTATCACATTCGAGCATGCTTTCCACCATGCGGCCGGTAGCATAATCTATCTAAACCAGTATAAACAGCGGCACCAATTGCAGAGACTTAGGGATAAATCAGCTTCAGAGCGGCTATTCGGCTAGTTTGCAAAGTGCAACATCCTTAACCTCACCACCTTAAGATGCGTGGATAAACAGTCCGTGCCTGTCATTTGCCATTCAAGGGTAAAACCACTTTTATTAGCTCATATTCAAGCCCGAAACGATTAATTTCCCAATGCTTGGGATCCTAGGAATCTGAACTTTTATCAACGAAATCTTGATACCCAATTTCTCGCTGCGATTTGCTTGTAATGGCTGTCCACAAAAGCTGCTTGTAATGGCTGTCCACAAAAACTGGTCCACAAAAACTGCTTGTAATGGCTGTCCACAAAAGCTGCACAAAAACTGCTTGAAATGGCTGTCCACAAAAACTCATGGCTGTCCACAAAAACTCCTTGTAATGGCTGTCCACAAAAGCTGCACAAAAACTGCACAAAAGCTGGTCTGTTTTGTCATTATTGGTCTAGTCATATGCCGGCTACTCCTTATCTTCTCGTGCCCAACACATAGTTGCGCTTGCTGTCAAAAAGAAGGTCGCCCGGAATCAAAAATGAATAAACTTGTGGCAAGAAAAACCCGCTGTTAGCGGGTTACATTGATAATTACTTGGAATTACAAAGCTTTTTGCAGTCTTGCGGGGAGCTTATGCAGGTTTTTCATTCGCCATTGCAGCCAATACCGAAATTCGTTGGCAAAGTATTTAGTTTTGTCACGTAGTGGGAAGGTAAACTTTCCGTCGTTGTTATAGGTGAATAGGTTTGATGCAGGCATTATCCATGAGCTTTTGCTTTTGTTTTTAATATGGAAAAAGCTGTATGGATTGTTGATGCGCAGCTGGTTACGCATTTTGATTTGTTCCGGTGTGCGCTGGGCATAGTGGCGGCAAATCGGCGAGTCCTGGTAGAACTTGCCGCGGAACGGCGGGATGCGGCCTGTAACCGTCTCAGGCCAATCCTGATTAGGGTCGTTTTGGAAAAAACGAACCTCTCGCCAGTTAATGCGGTAGTAATTGCGGCGCATTGACGTGGGCTGGCTCATGTCTTCCAGGTGGTAGTTTTCCTGATCTTTGTCGGTAAAATAAAACTGCGCTTGCCACACGTGCATACAGTCCTTGCCTTTGGCCATGGCTTTTTCCAAGCGGGGTTTGGGGTCTTCCACCAACATTTCATCCGCATCCAGGATGTACCACCAGTCATCACGGCTATACAGTTGGTGATATTTATTGTAAACCCGGTTGCGCAGCTGGTTTTTAAACACTTCAAAGCTGTGGAAGGCCACTTCAATGTTCTCGTAGGAGTCAGCCAGTCGCTGGACAATTTCCCAGGTTCCATCGTCGGAACCATTGTCGAATACATAAATTTTGTGACAAAAAGCAGCTGCATTGAGCAGGGTTTCTTCGATGACGTCGGCTTCGTTTTTAACCATACAAATTGCGTTGAGTTTCATGGTTGGCTCCTAATTGATAGCGTTTGATTTATTGACGATGTTGTAGCTTGAGAGCACAGCAAAAGGTAGTTGGCACAGTGCCCAAACTGAAAAGGCCAAGCGGTGCAATGGCTTTTGACGGCAGCGCGGGTCAGAAAGTAGTTGCATTGCGGCAACGGGGTTGCGGGCGTGCAATTGCTTTTTAGCCAAATCGCAAATATGGGCGGCGCTGTAGCGGACTACGTCGGTGTGCATAGCAACTGGAATCTGGCCTTGTTGACGCTTTAGTTCTAGACGTTGGCTAAACGGGCACTCCTGCTTTGGCGTATGCTGGTGGGTGGCCTTGTTATCGCTATCACGACGATATAGCAGGTTGATATTGGGGCTATAGGCTATTTGGGTGGCCATGGCCGCCCTGGCAAAAAAGTCCTGGTCTTCCCCCATTTTTTCGCCGATAGGAAAACCACCGATTTGGTTTAGCAGCTTTTTGCTAACCACGCTCGAGGACACCATAAAGGGCAAATCGCCTTTGCTGGCGGTAGCAAAATAGTTGTCCATTAGCTGGCTGTAGGGCTGCACTTTGTCCAAAGCTATTTTGGCGTCAGTATATTTATCATCACCATCAACACATTGGTATCGGCTGGCATAATAGCCGCTCTGTGGATAGCGCAGAATAAGGTGGTACATCTCTTCTAGGAAGAATGGTAACCAAATGTCGTCAGCATCTAAAAATGCAATATATTCGTTTTGGGCGGCGGCTATTCCGTTATTGCGGGCAGCGGATACGCCTTGGTTTTGCTGCGAGATTAACTTGACCCTAGGATCTGCAAGTGCCGCAACTTTTGCTGCGCCTGTGTCGGTGGAACCATCGTCAACCACAATGACTTCTTGTGCCGGAAGGCTCTGTAACAAGACGCTGTTGATGGCATCAATGATATGTTTTTCTTTGTTGTACAAAGGGATAACCACGGAAAATTGCAGGTTGTTCATGGCGTTTACTCCAGTTTTTAAGGGCAAGGTTAGCGGCGGTTTCAGTGTCTAGGCTCGGGCTCGCTTGTGGCGCTAGCAGACTATCTTGGATTGCTTCGAGTAGTTCTGCTTTATCAAAGTGTTTGGCGTGAAATTGTTTCGTCCCAGGTACGCCTACCTGCTGGCACCATTGCCAACACTTGCGGTGGTAGTTGAGGGCTACGCTTGGGACACCCGCCATGTAAGCAAAGATATTGCCGTGCAACCTCATGCTAACCATGGTTTTAAAGCTTGAAATGGTTTGAATAACCTTGAGCGGGTTACTTTGGTAAGGAATAAGCTCTATAGGGACACGTCCTTGCAGTTGCCTAACCACACCATCACTTAACTGCCAGTCACCATAGGCGCTATTGCCGTTAATATTGATAATGGCAATGGGCTCACGGTGCCTTTGCCATAGTGCTTCGATTACTTGGCATATGGCATTCAAGCGATTGGCCTCATTGATGGCATCAGTCACGCCAAAGGCATTAAGTGCCAAGGGACATAAATTAAACAAAATGCCCTGGCGCTTGCTGGCTAGTTCCAAATCTGGATGCCACAACAGGCTTGGCGCCAAATCAAAGGTATTGTGCAGGTTGGCGTTAGGTGCCAGTTTCTTTGCCAGTTCGAAGCTTTGCTGATCCCTCAGGCCGACAAAGCCACATTCGTTCAAAAATTTGCTGCAGCTCAATTGCGCAGCTTTGTCTGCAAAAGGACCTAGGCCTATACCCAATGCCATGCTCTTGCCTGGATTGGCCAATTTCATCAGGTGGCGTTTAAGTTCGATATCCCGGTAGCTGTGCAAGACCGAACCACCGCCAAAGATGATCCGCTCGCTTTGCAATGCGGCCAAGTAATGGCTGATCCGTTGCTGACCGCGGAAGATGGGCGCCGTAGGCAAACGGTTTTCTTGGCAATAACCCGGCAAGCCGGTAAGTTCACCATGGCTGGAAACCAGTATCTTGTTGAAGCCCATTAATTTATTGGCAGCCCAGTGTGATGCCAGCATCAGGGCGTCATCGCCACTGTTGCGCATTCCATAATAACCAACCAAATAGGCGTCATAGCGTTTAAACATGTGTTGCCCCTTTATCTCTGTGTTAGTAAGTTAATTGTTCACTGGAGTAGTTAGAGCAGGAGCTGTGCCAATTATTTAACTGGCTGAAAAATAAAGGAAAAGTGTTTTTTTTACGAAGATTGTTCATTGAATTAATGGGATTTTTGCAGATTGGCAATAGGCATTTTTGCAAACTGCAAAAATGCCATTACTAGCCATTTTAGGCGTTGTCAGATCCTGACTGGTGGTCAGGATGGCCTGGGTTTAAAGCCATACCAATCACCAGCAATGCTGGCCAGTATAGGTATGACAGGATTTCTAAATTCTCAAAGAAGCTGTAGCAGACAAAGACCGCCATCAAGCACATGGCACAATGGGCAAGTTTGCTGCTTTGGCTTTGCCAAAATAGGTAGACGATGGTGACAAACATGGGGATCACCAAAGCGAGAAGGCCGGCTAAACCTTTTACAAACAATAGCCCGAACCAAGAGTGGTGGCTGCCGATCGGCATGCCTTCAACTAACTTGGGGCCACGCTCGACAATGCCATGGCCGAACCAATAGGCTTCAGATTGCCAGCGCTGCATAGCAATATTTTCCAGCGCTGCCCGCACCCGGGTGGAAGCAGGCCTGGCTTGTTTGATTTGCTCATAGCTATCCATTAGGAGTTCGAACAAGGGCTGTCCTAGGAGCAACACGGCGGGGATAAATATGCCGGCGAGCAATAAAAACCAAGGTTCTTTGAATTTGTCGGCGAACAACACCATCGGGAACAGCATGACAAAGATAACCCAGCCAGCCCTCGACTGGGACAGTAGTACCATGACTGTGCAGCCGAAAACACCCCACTTGCGGTATTTGGCATCCTTTTCCTGCAAGCATAAAACCAGCATCAAGCAGGCCAGCAGCCCTGCCGCCGGTGCCCATGGACCGTAGAATTGCCAGCGGCCTGCACCAGTTTCAGGGTTTAAACCGTAGAGCGAAACGGTAAAGAAATTAGGACCTGGGCCACCAATAAACTGCAGTGGTGATACATAGATTTCACCTGGGACTCGCACTACATAGGCCACTAGCGTCAGTAAACTAAAAATAAGGGTGTGCCTGCTCAAAATGCATGCGCCCCTGACAATGGTGTTGTAGCGGATTGGCGCGACTGCGCCTAGGAACATAAACAATGCCAACAGCGCCCAGCCTTTCGCCCAACCAATACTGGATTTAATGGTTTTGCCTGTGCCCAGCCCCCAATCTGCATGGCCTATCCACAGGATGACCAACATGGCAAGCATGGCCGCGATCCACAGCCAAATGATCACGGGTATGTGATCGGTTTTTTGCTTTCCCACAATAAACCAGCGCGTCAGCATGATCGCCAACAACAGCCATCCCAACACCGAACCTACCAAATACAGGCTACCTAACAAATAGATTGGATAGGTGCCGGTAAGGGTGGAAAAGACTAATCTTTCTTCAAGATAAGATTGATGATTGATTTGCGTTGCCATAGCACCACCAATGCAAACGTAATGAAGAACATCCCCGCCATACCTGCTGCAATGGCAATAATGGGATCCGGTGAGGACTGCTTCACCGCGAATGACGGTGTTGCCAGCATTTGGATAACCGGATAGGAGGCAAATACATCAGCTTTGTTGGCTTCCAATCGAGCAGCGGCGGAAGTGAATATGGCCTCAGCCATATCAAACTCCCGTTGCAACCTATCCAGTT
This sequence comes from Alteromonadaceae bacterium, assembly GCA_965279005.1. GTDB lineage: Bacteria > Pseudomonadota > Gammaproteobacteria > Enterobacterales > Alteromonadaceae > Planctobacterium. The sequence continues at coordinate 85,453 of CBDIHK010000017.1, forward strand.
CCGCCACCTCCCTTGAATAGACTTTGAGTTGGTCTTGCATATGTAGCGATGCACGCTCAAGTTCGCTATACATCGCTGCTTGGCCTTCTTTGCGGGCAAACGCATCAATCAGGTCGGCAAATAGCTGCGCCCGTTTTGGGTTGTTATCTAGGTTGAATGATGTGAAAAAGCTAGACACATCGGCGCCCGTCACCTCTTGCCCCCGGCTAATCAAGGAGGCTTTGGCTACCTTCACCCGTTCTTGCTCTGTGATCACCTTAGGGTGGTTGTCACCCCAGCGGGATTGGTATTCAGATAACACACCCGAAGCGCTGTTTAATTCCTGGTAATAACTGCGGAATTCAGGATCCGATTGTAAGATCAATGCCTTACCTGCCAAGGAAGGGGAAACGCTAAGTGATAGGCTGAGCTGCTGGATGTAGTCAGAGACTTCGGATAGCTCGGACTGCACATACATTTTCTTTTCATTGACCTGAGCCAAGGATGCGACCAGTTTGTCCATCTGATCTGTACTAACTAATATCGAGCGTTGTTGAAAATCAACGATATTGGCCCGGGCGTAGTTAGTGCGCTCGCGGTACTGCGCCAGTACATTGCGGATACTTTCATCCCGGCGTGCCACTTCGTCGGTACGCAGGTTATCCAGCTCCGCCTGCAAGGCGTTATATAGTGCCCAGGCTTTGTTTTGCGCTTGTTCTGCCGACTTGCCGGTAACGGTAATATTTAAAATAGAGGTTTGCTCAGTCAGCTTGACTTTTGGCTTGCCGAATTTATTGGCTTGCAAGCCAAGTGTTTCAGCGGCGCGGCCAAGCACACTGCGGCTGGACAGCATCTCCTTATAATTTACCCTTGGATTAAAACCCGAACTAAATGGGGTAGTTGTCTGGGATACTACCTGGCCAACGTCATCAAGGCTAACATTGCTGGTATTGCCGGTACCCGGCAGCACCAGATCCATTTCACTTTTAAAGGTAGGGGCTTTGCCCATGTAGAGCAGGATCAGGATGAAGATAAAGCCATAGGCCATAAGCCCAGTGGTCATGTAGGGCCATTTCAGGATGCGGTAGACCCAGCCCCGGAATTTGTCGTAGCGACCCGGTATCATCAGTGGGTAGCGCAATTCATTATGAGTGTCCATCATAATTCTCCTCCATCATAGTTCTCCGTTGTCCATTTCCAGTTACAGGATTTTAAAAGGGGCAACAATTTCAGCGACGGCGCTGGCAACATCACGCAAGTTGGTCACCGTTGAGTCATAACAGGCAATCGCATCATTGGGCATCAAATAGGGATTGACTGCTTCCCTAGATGCGTAGCGCATCAGCTGTTCAACAGAGCGCTCTATGACTTGGGTTTCTCCGGTGATGGGATGTTTACTGGCCAACAACACCATACGTGGCGCGTTAGTCCAGGTCTTACCGCCGATACAGTTGGCAGATACTGCTGCCTGCAATAAACGGGTGCCGTAGGGAATATTGGATGAGTAGCGGCCAACGCCAGCAGGTGAGTTGCTCTTGGCGCTGTCGGTCAAGTTTGACATAAACACCCGGAAACCTTTGGGCGTAATCTGGCTGGGGCGCACTAAGTGGTGCTGGAAGCAACCGGTGCTAGGCACGATCACCCTATCCCCGGAAATCAGCGGATAATCAAGTACCTGGTCTCCGGTCAAAATGCCGGTCATATCCACTTCCACCTGCCAGCCTTGGCGGATCAGGATAACTTGGTCAATCTTGGCGTCTGGGCGCACACCAGAGGCGGCGCGCACCGCTTCCGAAAGTAAACGCGTGGGAGCAAAATCACCAACAGCAGCTAGGTTTTCGCTGATTACGCTACGGGCGCTTTTGTTATTGATAAGCACGCGACCCGGCTGGAATACTGCGCCGCTGACACTGACTTCAATACCGGCCCAATGCAGTACTTGCAGGGTGACATTGGCGGTTGCTGCTTTGAACAAGTTAGCGCGGACAAGACCCATCTCAATGCGTTCAGCAATTTGAAAAACCGGTATGCCTGCTGCAGCGATTGGGTCTAACAACGGAATATTCAGGAAACCATTGGGATCCACTACATAGCGCCCATTAAAACCTTCGCCATTTTCAATGGCCAGTTCCACCATATCGCCAGGGCTCAATGGAACTGCCAGCTTTTTACTGTCTGAAGTGAGATCCTGGATTGGCAGTACGTTTGAATTTAATGCCAATGGCCTATCCACCCGGTAGTGCAGTGGCGCCGCAAAGTCTTGGCGATCTGTGCATTCCAATTCAGTGGCAAAAACAAATTTAGGGGTGCTCGCTTGTTCGAAGTGGGTACCCTTGTTGCCTGGCTGGCCATAAAAAGGGTGGGGTACATTTTCAGGTGTCGACAAGCTATGGTGCTGGGCGCAGCCAGACGCTAATAAAGCTGTTGCAGCAACTAACCCTACCTTTAAACTTTGTTGTGATAACGCCTTGAACATATTGGCAGCCTCTAATTAAAAATCATGTCTGCCAGTAGTTGTGCGGGAACTGTGCCAAATTATAACTATCTGAAAAATATAGATTTTATTTCTAGTGAAATGTGCGTATTTGCGTTTTGCAATTGGTAAATTTGCAATATGACAAGAACTGAAGCGGGTATCTTTATACTGTAATAAAGGAAAACCAGCCCCAAGAGGACTGGTTCTAACGGCAGGTTTTTATTGCAACAAAGCAGGCAATTTAATAAGCGCCTCTAGCTGCCAATACCGCGGGTACTGTGGCCAATAAAATCTTTATATCACCGGAAAGGCTTTGCTGTTTGATATAACGTTTATCTAGCTCTAGCTGTTCGTCAAAACTGGTATCTGCGCGCCCTGATACTTGCCATAGCCCGGTGATGCCTGGCTTACAGAATAAACGTGGCAATATATTGCGGTTGTATTCATTGTACTCGCTGACAAGGTGTGGTCTTGGGCCAATCAGCGCCATGTCACCTTTTACCACGTTCCACAACTGCGGCAACTCGTCGATAGAATACTTGCGAATGAAACGGCCTACGCTGGTGATCCTTGGATCTTGCCGATATTTCTTGCACACGCCTTCACGGTCACTTTGACTTGGATCAGGCTCCCGGTATTTAGGATCGTCCCGGCAATACATTGAGCGGAACTTGTAACAGGCGAAGCGCCGGCCAAATTCGCCTATGCGGGTCTGCTGGTAAAAGATGGGGCCTTTACTATCGAGCCTTATCAAAGTGGCTACGATTAGCAGAAACGGGCTGATAGCGACTAGGCCTAATAAGGTGGCGCCGCGCTGGAACCACATGGGTAATCCTGTGTGGCGATAATCTTGGTTTTGCTTATGTTTGTTACCTAACCAAAATCCACGTAAAGCTAAAGTATTCGAGTTCATAATATCCCCCTAAGCGTATTGCTTAAAAATAAACGTTCTAATTAAAAATTCGGGTGTGCCAATAACATAGCGTTTAAATTTGGTATAAGGCTCCTGTAGTAGCCGCCAAACCCATTCCAAGCCCATTTCCCGCATCCACAACGGAGCCCGTTTTATGGCGCCTGCGTAGTAATCAAACAAACCACCAACCGCCAATATCCGGTTGCATTGCAGTTTGTCTTTTTGCGCTAAACACCAGGCTTCTTGGTTGGGGGAGCCCAAACCAACTAATACCACGTCGGCGCCAGATGCATGAATGTCTTGGGTTATCTGAGATCCCTGCTTTTGGTTGAAATAGCCGTGTTGTGTGCCAACGATTTGCAGACCGGGGAACCGCCGCTCTAGGTTATCGGCAGCCTGTTGCGCAATACCCGGTTTAGCGCCGAGAAAATACAACTTAAGCCCTTGCTTTACCGCCCGCTGGCAAAGTAACGGCAGCATGTCGGTGCCATTGACATTATCCCGCAACTGGATCCCTTTGATTTTTGCCGCCAAACGCACGCCTGAACCATCGGCAAAGCGCTTGTCAGCTTGTTGCAACAATCCTCTGAAATCGCGTGTACGGTAACTTAGGTTGATGGAATGGGCATTGATGAAAAATGCAACTTCTGGCGAAGAGGCCTTTGCTGCGCTCACTTCAGTTTTAGACACTACCCAGTCCAGTGCTTCACACATGCTGTGGTTATTGATGGCAATACCAAATAGGTTAAATTGGGCTGGTTTACGCAACTGTTTGTTGGCGCGGTAGAAAAAGCGGTTAAAAGCGCAGCGAAGTATTAACCCAAGGTACGCAACAATGCCCATTTGCGCCTGCCGGTTAAGTTGGGTCGCCAGATCTTCACCGGAGAGACCAATGTTGCTTTGCAGTTGGTGCAGGCTAAACAGGCCTGGGGCAGGGCAGTGCAATGGGATGCTGTTGGCAACCTTGTCGCCGCTGGATCCCTTTGCCACTGGCACGCCGCTAGATTTCTTTCCCAACGGCGCGCCGCAAAGGGATAAATGCCCGCGTAGTATCGCCAATATACAGGCACTATCACGGTAAATGCCATTGCTAAACCGGTGCAGGGTAATGCTGCGGCCTAAGATATCTTGTTGGTGATATTGGCACAGCAGCGGGTTTCGGGAATAAATCGAAATTACTGCGTTGAATGCCCAGATCGGTAGTAATGGGACCAAAGCCAAGATTGCTAGGCTTTTATCCGCTAATGGAAAAGCATGGGCAGCTTCCTGGCTAGTTGGCACTAGCCTGTAGTTTCGCGAATTTTGGTTCAACATAAAGCAACTCCTAATGTAAAACCGTTGTGGCTGTACAGTACTAGAGCGTGATTTGTGCCAACTTCGTAAATTTTTTTAACTTGTTGTTTTATATTGATTATTTATGAACTTAAAGGAAGCTTTGTGGATTTGGAGTTAGCTGCGTTTTGCAATTTGCAATGCAAAAAAAGACGCTATTAGGCTTTTTTCAAAAAGTTGAAAAGTTTTTGATGTGCTGCGGATTTAACCTTGTTTGAATTTTTATAAAGGCCAGATATAGTCGTAACCTGGCCATTGGCATCAGCGCCAAATAACGTATTGCCGCTGCATATCATAGCTAAGTCTTTTAATACCAATCTTTTTATTAGCTGCGGCTTGGTGAGTCCTGTTAGTTTGCTAAGGTATTTGTAATAAAGGTTGGATCCCCGGCTCAGGCTTTTATGCCAGGCATAGCGCAGCAACCAGCCCCTAAGTGGGCCATGGTTAAAGTGGCGTATGTAATCACTCATATTGGCTTCTGAGGTGTTGTTCCAACGCTGGCATAAATGTTCGACGGCCGCGCAGTTTTGCAGCGCCTGAATGATATATCCGTTTTCACCCCAACCAACACTATCCTCCCCAAGCAATGGCTGGGTCATTGTGTTGAGCACGTTATCCAAAAAAGCTTCCGTTGCCACGCTGTTGCAAAGCAACATTACCCCTGAGTTAAGTTGCCCGCTATAGCTAGGGGCTAAATAGATGCTTTTTCCGGGTGCTAAGTTAGTGCGAATATCTGGCGCACTCGCCTGTACCTGGGCATCGGCGTCTAAAAACAAAATCTGTTGATAACCCAGGCGAAATGCCAACTTGGCTAAGTGCAATTTAAGCCAACAGCACTCGACACCAGCGTAGCTAAAAAATGGTCGGGTAACCGCGCAATAGTCGGCGCCAATTTTGGATGCATACCTAGCTTGGCTGCTTAGGCACGACCTGTACACCAGCTGGTAACCGTTCATAGCCAGGCTAAAAATTAACATTTTTTGTGTCGCAGTTTTGCTGGATAGCATGTGCTTGGTTCCGACTTCAAGTTTATTAAAGACCGTTACAGCAAGTTTCGCACCATAAGGTGGAAATGGCTCTACTAGCCTTATTTTTCGCGGCAAATTGCAAAACCTTCCCAATTTGCAAAGCAAAATGCATTTTGACGGCGGGGTAGTGGCTTACTTTACTACCAGTTAACCCGCTACATCCCTTGTTTTTATTGGCTTAGCGGGGCTTGGCACAGTTATGGCTTTGACATTTGCACTAACTTTCCAAGTGACTAGAGGCAAGTCAAATGCAAAAAACAATGTTGAGTGGATTAATCCTGGGTTTATTAACAGCCCACACCCAAGTAGGGGCGCGGGATATGGTCAATGGTGTCTACCAGTGGCAGTTCCTAAGCGGCCAGCCCTGGCCCAGCGGCTACAATCGCAATACCGGCAAACCGCAAAACCTTATTTGGGCTCGTGATGAATATTCCCAGGACTTTTTCGAACGTATCAACAATGCGTTACCAGAGCGAGAAATTAATGAAGCTTTTTTAACCGATGATACGGGTTCTACAATTTCGCTGGTGGAAGATGCCGAGGTTTTTGTCACGTTTATCCATGAAGGTGCCGGTTATAAGAATGCCTTTGGCTTTTTTAGCTTTCCGACCGACAACCCGCCTCAAAGCCGTGAAGACTTGGATATCACCATTGCCTTTCCCAACCTGTCCTATCCCCACCTTGCCAATGGCCATAGGGTTAGCCTGGGTAACTTTGAAGCGGGAACTACTATTGGTTTTTTCATTGCGGCTAATGGCTTTTGGTGGTGGACAGGCGTGAAGGATTTCCAGATCCCCTATTACTACTCGTTATCTGGTTTGAATCCAGAACAAGATCCCGACTTGAAGCAACACGCAGTTTTGCTCTACGACGAAGAAGTCGATGAAGTGATCCTTGGCTTTGAAGATTTACCTCGGGAATGGGGTGACAACGACTTCAACGATGCCGTATTCAGCGTTAAAGCCACTCCCAATACAGCGATTGCTAAAGACGCTCTGGTGGTCATGCCTAACGTCAATGACAGTGATGCCGACGGTATCCCAGACCAGCAAGATGAATTCCCCAATGATTACCAGCGCGCCTACAGTGCCTATTTTCCCAGTGCCACTGATTACGTGACTTTGGCCTTTGAAGATAACTGGCCGAAGCTAGGCGACTACGATATGAATGATTTGGTGGTACGTGAGCGCTTGCAAACAATATATGATGCCTCAGGTAATGTATCTGGATTTAAGTTGTCTGGCTTTATCGACGCCCGTGGTGCCTCAAACGCCAATGGCTTTGGCTTACGCCTGCTCGGGCAAAGTGCCGACATCATCGAATCGGGCAGGATCACTATTGATGGCGTTGAGTATGGCAAATCGGCGGAGGATTACCAAACTGATGCCGTTATTACTTTGTGGCGCAATAGCAAGCTGTTTACTAACACCGGGCAAGACGGCAAGTGTTCCCACTTCAACACCCTAGTGCAGTGCACCCAGTTTGAGCCAGTCCCCTATGAGCTGGATGTCAGGTTCGCCTATAGCATTCCTAGTTTACTGCACTCAGAACTGGACTTCTTTATCTTCCGCAGCAACAACCGGGGACATGAGATCCACTTTGCCGGCTACCCGCCAACTGATCTATTTAACCATGGCTTGTTTGGTCGCCATGCCGATACCTCGGATCCCTCCATTCAGCGCTATTTTAAAAGTGTCGACAACCTGCCTTGGGCATTGAAGCTCAACAGCACTTGGGACTACCCACGGGAATACATCGATGTGCTGTGGGCCTATCCCAACTACGAAACCTGGGTGGAGTCGGGTGGTAACCAAGCCACCCAGTGGTACCAAAGCACCACCAGAACTTCCCATACTTATGGCAAAAAATAAGGAGCACAACCATGTTTAAGCAAAACCAAAAAATGACCAAGTCCATGTTGTCAGCTACCTTACTTGCGGCATTGTTTGCGTCGATGAACCTAAAGGTGGCACACGCCACTACATTGCAGGAAACCCAGTCCAAGGCAGGGCGCTCGACAGAGTTGGCTGTGCCGGAGGACTTTAACTTTGACAACTACCAAAGGGTTAGGCTAGATGTATCTATTACCGATGATCTGAATATGCCTATGGCAGATCAGATCCTCCAGTTTTATGCCATCGACGGTGTTGAAATTGACGACAGCGGCGAGGAAAACCTAAAGCTTTCCCTGGTTGCGCTAGCAAAATCCGATTCTGCTGGTTGGTTAAGCCACTACTTAGAACTTCCCTCCCATGTCACCGAAGTGTTGGTGAAAAGACCGGATATGGCGATGGATAATGCGAGGCGAATTGACTTGCAGCAGCAAGGGGAAATCATTATTAGCTTCTGAATTCTTTAACCGGGGCGGGCAATTAATTGGTCGTTAGGCCTTGTCCCGCCTGGTATCCTCGACTAAAGGCGCATTGCGAAGTTCAACATTTGTTTTACTATTACTAATTATGTTGAATTAGTAAAAAGACGCAGTTTTGTCAGAAGCCAACCTAATCACCATTTCGGTTGACCAGCTTAAGCCGGGTATGTTTGTGGAGCAGGTCACCAAACAAACAGGCAGCCTCAAGATTAAAACCCAGGGTAGGGTCAGCTCAGAACAAGTTATTTCTGCATTGCGGAAAAAAGGCATACTTGAAATCGTGGTGGATCTCAGTAAGAGCGACTTGCCTGGGGAGCATGAGCCAGAAGCCGAGGCTGAACCTGAGCTCGCGGAGCTGGAAAGCCACGAATACGTCCCTTTTGAGGATGAAATCAACCGGGCTTCGGCGTTGTATCTCGAAGCCAAAAATATCCAAAAGCAACTATTGGACAACATGGCCAATGGCGAGCCGCTGGATTTGGAACCTGCCAGGGATATTTCGGGCCAGTTTGTCGCATCCATTAAACGTAACCCCAATGCCATGTTGTGCATGACCCATATTCGGGGAAAAGATGCCTACCTGCTTGAGCACTCCCTTAATGTCGCCGTGTTGATGGCAACCTTTGCCAAGTTCCTGGGTTTAGACCAGGAGCTGGTGGATGAGCTGGCATTTGCCGGCTTGTTGCACGATATTGGTAAAGTGGATATCCCAGATAAGATCCTGCTAAAGCCAGCAAAGCTGACCGACCCTGAGATGAAAATCATGAAAGGTCATGTGCAAGCGGGTATTGATGCCTTGGAGTATATGCCGGATGTGAGCCCAACTTTACTAGAAGTAGTTGCCCTGCACCACGAGAAAGTAGATGGCACAGGCTACCCCAATCAGGTACCGGGTGATGAAATCACCCAATTTGGTAGGATGATATCAATAGCAGACTGCTATGACGCTATGACCGCAGACCGATGCTATAAAAAAGGCATGCCGGCAGCAAAAGCAATGAAAGTATTATTAAAGTACGCTGGTAGCCACTTCGACAAAGCCCTAGTCAACCAGTTTATTAGCTGCTTTGGTGTATACCCAGCAGGCACCTTGGTTAGGTTAAAAAGCGAAAAGCTGGCCCTCATTACTGAAACTACAGCAGGCAAGCCCTTAGCGCCTAAAGTGAAGTCATTCTATTCGTTGCGTACCCAGCATTTTATTCCGCCCAAAGATATTGATTTAGCAGATAAGAGGGCGAACGATGAGATTTTGGAGCCAATGCGCGCGGAAGACCTAAGCATTGATTACAAGCGTTATTTTGCGGAACAAGTTTGCGCTTGAGTGTATGTCCATTACTAATAAATATAAGGTTGCCAGGTTGGAGGGGTGCGGTAAAAAATGAACCAACAAATACTTGATTCAGTCATCTCCCTCACCGGCAACGCCGATATCGACTCCCTAGAGGTGAGCCTTTTGTCCACTATTGCTGAGTACGTATATTGTGAAAGGGCCTGCATCTATGAGCTTGCCCATGGTTTTCCCAACCCGCAAGTGGATTTGAAACTGGAGTTAACTATTAACCCAGAGCAACCCCATTTTAACTGGCGCAGCAATGTCCGGATCAACAACCCTGAACCTAGCCTAGTTAAAAATATAGATAGCCACCGACGCAAGCAGTCTGCGTTGGAAGGTGATTCACAGGAACTTTGGTTTCCGATTAAAAGTGCCAAAGGCAAACTCTGCTTATATATCTGTAGCCAACAACTGACCCAAGAAAACAAAACCCTGATAGCGGCGTTTGCCCGGATTTACGGCAATTATCTGAAAGTGCTAAATGAAAGTGAGCGAGACAAGCTCACCGGATTGCTCAACCGGCATTCATTTGAGCGGCGTTTACGCAGTATGCTCAACAAACAAGCTAAAACCCAAAAACAGCTGCAACATGATTATCCACAGCGCACCGCGCATGAGGGGGATTCACCTTGGTTGGTGATCTTGGATATTGACCATTTCAAAAAAGTAAATGACCAATTTGGCCATGTTTGCGGCGATGAAGTGCTGTTGGCGCTGGCACAAAAAATGACGCATTTTTTCCGTTCTACTGACTATGTTTTTCGCTTTGGCGGAGAGGAATTTGTGATCTTGATGGAACCCACCAGTGAAGAGGCAGCAACGCAAAAGCTCGATAGTTTTCGGGCAAACATCGCTGAAGCAACATTTCCTCTGGTGGGTCGCATCACAATCAGTGTTGGCTTCACCCGGGCCAGCCCTATTGATTTCGAACAAATCATAATGGAACGTGCCGACAAGGCACTTTATTATGCCAAGGAACATGGCAGGAATGCGGTGTATTGTTATGAGCGGCTTTTAGCCGAAGGGAAAATCCAAAATAACCATGCTTCAGCCGAAAAAGCAGATATCGATTTATTTTAGTCTTCCTCTTGTGTAGCGCACTTAGCAGTCGTATTTGTATGCCAAACAAAGACAATGCCCAAGAGTGGCGTCAATGCCATTTAATAGGCGGAAATTGTTTTGCTTTTTCTTCCAATTGCTGCATCCTAGCTGCAACTTTAATCAGCATTCCTTATTAGCTATTAGGACATGATCGACGACAACTATAAATATATTTTTGTAGAGAATCCTAAGACGGCAAGTTTTGCGGTCAAAAAAGCCTTAATGGCGGGGCATGTGGCAAATCCCGACGATTATCGAATTGCCACTGTGAACCACTTTACCCCCAGGCAAATTGAGCAATCTTATCCTGAAAAATGGCGGGATTACCGTTCTTTTGTCGTAGTGAGGAATACTTGGGACCGCCTGCTTTCTTTTTTTAATTATTACGGGGTACAGATCCCTTCCGAGAGCCTTGAAAGCTTTACCTTTGACACATGGGTCGAAGCTGGCTGCCCAGCGCCAACTGAAGACCACATTTTACCGGGTTTGCCTGAGAAACGTCCTGGTACCCATATGCTCTGCCAGTTGCAATATACTGAGGGGGTTGACCAAATTATTCAATTGCATAGTCCTGATCCGGTCAATCGCAGTACAGAACTAAATAACGCCCTTGATGATTTGGCTAAAAAGTGGGATTTTCCTTTGCAACCGGTCAGCCACGGCATAAACGCGACCCGCAGCGAAGGGCTACCCGAGGCTTGGACACGGCAAAGTGTTGAGTTAATCGCTTCGCAATTTGCAGAGGAAATTAGTACTTTTAATTTTCAACCTCCAGCTGTGGCTGCTTGAGGCCAAAAGCTTTGCACGACTACATAACATTTGTTTAGTTTATTTGCCTGGATCCCTCAGGGCGCAGCCAGTGGTGCATTTTTGGGAAGCCGGTGCCACTATTGCCGGGCTGTAAACACATTTGCCAATAAACCAATAGTGGCGTTCCAATGCCATCACTTTGTTCAAATGCAGAAATGATATTTTGCGATTCATCTTTGTAGCCTGCACTGTGGAACACAGTCTCTGGGCTAAGGCCTATGTGTTTCAGGGCAGCCCAAGACCAAGCAATTGCGGCCATCTCATGGGCAGGACCATGGCCACATTTGGACACATCACCTTGCAAGCGGCTCCGTGCTCCAGAGTCCGTGACCGCAATATGACCGGCTTCGTGCAGGATATCACCAACCTGTTTCAAGGCCGCAGTATCAATAATGAGTTCGCCATTTTTTATATCTAGACCCTTCATAAAGCTATCGTCCCTCACTTTGGCAAGCCTATAGTGCAGCCCAATTGAGTCTAGAAAGCCGGTAATGGCCTCAAGTTCATTGTCCATATCTGCTCCTTGTGATGGCGTTGTACCTATTCAAATAATTATTGGAACCGGCATTATTAACACATCCGATTATAGGTGGAATTGTGAGCTTAACCAGAACCCACCTAGCTCCGCCACGGTTTAGGATGAGTATATGATACAAATTTGCAGCGAATAAGTTACCAAAACTCAGCAACTTATCTATACTGATTGGGATTTTGGAAATGTGAAAGGAAATGAACATGAGCCCAGGAGCGATCCAATCGCAGCTGATCTGCAAAGCGGTTGGTTTTGACAAGGAGGCGTTGGCAGCTGAATTGGCGACGCTTTCTGATGAGCTATGGACAGCCCACGTGAACCAAGCGGACTATGAAGGAGGATGGAGTGTGGTTGCGCTTCGCACCCTGAAAATCCACGCAGACAGCCACCCTATATTGCAGTCTTTTCAAATTGAAGCGGGTGACGACTGGATAGACTTGCCCATCCTGGAATCGCTCAAAACAGTGAAAAAGTTATTAGGGCAAATCCCTTTTCGGAAAAAATCAGTGCGCTTAATGAAGCTCAATCCCGGCGCCCACATCAAAGAGCATCGTGACAAGGGGTTGAGCCTTGAGCGTGGCGAAGCCAGGCTGCACATCCCATTGCAATCAGACGATGGGGTTGAGTTTATCAGCAATGGCAAGCGGCTGGATATGTCAGACGGTGAGCTTTGGTATATCAATGCTGACGCCCCCCATAGTGTCCGCAATACAGGTAATATCCCCCGTACCAACCTTGTGGTGGATTGCGCTGTGTCCAATGCTGAGTTTAATGCGTATATCAGATCGGATGTTTGCCATGCTTAAGGACGGTACAACACAACTACAAAGTCGTTTTAACCAATTGGTAGATCAATTATTGGCAGAGCCTGATGGCGATAATGACGGCATCAAATTTACCATCGCGTCTGGGCTAAGTGACCTGATGTTTGAAATTAGTGGCTTTTCAGCGGACGCCAGTATGGACAGGTTTGGGGATATCACCACCGATGTCGGTGTTGCTATTATGCCGGTGCAGGCGGCAAAGTGCCTGAAAGAAGCAGTCAGGAGCTACAAGTTCTTGCATGGTGTCAAACAGGCAATTGACGATAGGTTGACCGAAGCCGACCAGGTTAATGTGTTATATGCCGGTTCTGGGCCCTGGGGATCGATTGTCATTCCATTATTACATTTGTACCAGCCTGGGCAAGTGCACATCACCTTGCTGGATATTCACCAGCAAAACATCGATGCCGTCAATAAAGTCATCACGACTTTAGGCTTGCAGGACTTTTTTACAAGCATTGAATTGGCTGACGCTACTAAGTGGCAGCCCAGTGCGCCGCGCGACAAGTTCCATGTCATTGTGTCGGAAACCATGAACACTATGCTCAAGCGCGAACCACAAGTCTCCATCTTTGCCCATTTACAGCAGTTTTTAGCTTCTGGTGGCACCTTGGTGCCAGAGGCTGTGACTGTCGAATGCTGGGCTCAACCGACAAAACCAGCAAGGGCGGAGCCCGGGCAAGTTAGTCCGGATCGGGGAAGGAAGATCACTGATTTATTTACCTTGGATTTGGACTCGGCGAAACAAATCAACGATTCCGGCACAACGGTGATATCTGGGCAGTTTGCTTTGCCGGAACAAATCCAGTTGCCTTGCAATTTAGAGTTTAGCACTGTGATATGCGTGTATAAGGATATCGTTTTGGGTAAAAACGAATGTAGCTTGAATATCTCAAACCATCTCTATCAGGTTGCCCCTAACCCTGGATCACAGATCTCCTGGCGCTACTGCCTAAACCAATCTCCCGACTGGGAATTCGATGTACAGTCCCTAGGCAATGCAGCCAACCTAACCGACGCTTCGGTAAAAAGTAACTCAGGCCTTATGTATTTACATCGCTTTTGGGACAAATACCGACGTTTGCCAACGACCGAACACGACCCTGAACTCTTGCGCAAGGAGCTGCCATTGGATTTGCTATTGATGCAAGCCCTGGGTATGGAGCTATATGAAGCTATCGCTTTTATTAATGGCGAAGTGCCCGATCTTGAAGAATTTGAGTCTTGGATTGCCGTTAACCAAATGCATTTAGAGCAACATCAAATCACGGAGTTTAACAATGCAGTCAGCGCCTTTAGCTGAAAACCAGGTTGCCAAACAAGTTGCAAAGCTAGTTGCGCAAGTCTTGGAGACCGATTGCCCCGTACAGGGGAAGATGTTCCTGGAGCAGCTTTTGTTTTTGATGAATGGAGAACCCAGTGCGCCTGCTGATAATTCGTCGGGACCAACTGGTTTAATTCTCAGTTCGCAAAATGCAGCCAATTGTCTTCTGAGCTACCATCGAACCCGCGCTTATTGGCGGGGTGCCAGCGATGCAGTTGATAAGTTGTCGGGTCAAGAGTGCATAAATATTGTATATCCGGGGCCCGGGCCCATGGCGTCCTTGTTTCTGCCTTTGTGGCTGGCAAAAGGCTGGCAGAATGTCAATTTAACATTGATAGAGTACAACCAGGCCACGAACCAGGCATTGGGGAAGCTTTTGCAAAGGGTCGGCCTCGACCAGCCCAAGATCAAGCTTTTGAACTGCGACGCCAGTCAATTTAATCCGGATTTTGCTATTGATATCCTTGTCATGGAATGCATGACCAAGGGCTTGGCGGATGAGGGGCAATTTGCCATATCGACCCATTTATGCCAATACCTGTCTCCCCAAGGTGTGCTTATTCCTGAAGTTATTCGCTTGGACTTACATATTGGATTCCTAGGTAAAGAATTCAAGGCGGTTAAATCGGGCAACAAGCTTGAAGAATTCCGCAATGAGACCAGGGTGTGGTCACAGCACTTGATGTCGCTGGATAAAAACCAAGAGGTTGAAGGCGGTAGCGTTGAAAAGCTTGTCAGTTTAGGTCAACTGCAATTGCCAGAGGAGATACCACGCAATTGTAATTTATTCATCTCTACCAACATAACAACCTTTAACGGGCACAGCATCCCGGAATTTGCTTGTGGTTTAACCGTACCTTTTCCTGTTGTGGTAGAAAACTATAACCCGGCTTCAGGCCTTATCGAAGCCCATTACGATTACAGCGAAGCACCAGGCATAAAGCTTAAACCGCTATAATGCACGGGAGTCCTCTAGGCTATGGCATCAATTGGGTTGAAACTAGGTGTTTGAACTGTGGGTTTCAACTTGAATTAGCAACACAGGTATATTAGAAAATGAGCTTGGCATGATGAAGTATTTAAATAATATGCGTTACCACAAGAAGTAATACTAGGGAAATCTACCTATGAATAGTTTTAAGCCGCCCGAAGGCCTACACATACGTCCATCTAATCCCTCGGACAAACCATTTCTGGAGAAACTGCACCGGGAAACCAGGGAAGAATTGCAGTTTATCGAAGGTGAACAGGATTTTATTGAAGAAATCTTGGCTATGCAGTTTAGGGCACAGCATCAGGGCTATGGTGACCAGTTCCCCAACGCAATGTATTTTATCATTGAAAAGCACCATGAAAAAATCGGCCGTGCCAGTATCGACTTTGGCCATAACGAAGTGCATTTAATTGACATTGGATTCCTCAAAGCTGCCCGGGGGCATGGCTTTGGCAGGGCGATAATCCAGAGCTTGCAGTCTTGCGCCGCCCAGTCTGGCATACCTATGAGCCTGGTGGTGGCCAATGAAAACCTAATCGCCAAACGCTTTTATCTAAGCTTGGGGTTCCAGACGGTAGAGGCCACTGAAGTGCATGATTTGATGCGCTGGATCCCGCCGTCACTAAGAACCATATCTGGGGTGGGGTAGGCGCCGTAAAGCTTGCCGGAACCGCACAGCGATGGTTTTTAAACCTTGCTGGCGCGGATTAGGGGTAACTATTACACCCAGTTTTAGTGTTTTTCAGAACGGGGTTAAGGGGCTGTTTTCCATCAAAAAAACTTGCCTTCGGCCTTCGGCCAGGATTTCTTTAAAACTTGTGTCATTTAAAATTTACTACACTTACGAAATATGCAGTTATTTCTACGTTTTCACCACAATTTAATTTGCGTTTTCCATATGCTGTTCTAGCCTTAATGCAATAAATGACACAAAGCCATGCTTGGCAGGAGGCGAGATGAGTGATTCGAGTAAATTCGATTTTGATGTGCTAAATGGGCTAGAGGGCGAATCTATCGAGGTGTACTTGATGGGTACGGATCGGAAAGTAACAGATATGACCATCGATGAAGTGGAGCGCAGCCCCGCGCATGGTGGTAAGTTTGATGCTTTTTCGGTGCAACTGACTGGTTCAAAAGACGAAGATAAACACTGCCCGCAGGGCAACTACTTGCTTAAACATTCGGCGTTTGGTGAAGAGCTGGTGTTTGTGACACCTAATGCAGCGGATAAATACCACATTTGTATTTCAAGAGAAGCTAAACAAGAAAGCTAAGTAATCCAGTACTTAGTTTTGTACGACAATATCTACGGAGGATGTTCAAATGTCAGACCCGTTTATCGGTCAAATAAAACCGGTTGCTTACACCTTTGCGCCGGTTGATTGGAGTGTATGTGATGGCCAGCAACTGCAGATTTCTGGTCACCAGGCTTTGTACTCATTGCTAGGTTCCCAATTTGGCGGCAATGACCGCACATTTTTCAATTTGCCGGATTTTAGGGGACGTGCGCCACTCAGTTTCGGAACCAGCCAATACTTTTCTTCACTTTACCAGATGGGCCAGGCGTCGGGCAGTGCCACCAACACCTTGACGGAAGCTACGATGCCAAGCCATACCCACGACGTCTATGCGTCCGACAGCACGGGTAATACCCCCATTCCTGCTGAGTCAACCAGCCAGCAAGCAAACCAATTTGCTGTGGTTGCCGGGGGCGATACTGAGTTTTACACAGCGTCTGGGAACTTGGTTTCCCTTGCCGACGATACCGTTACCAATACTGGCTCAGGGGCTAGTTACAGCATTATCCAGCCGACCACTGTTTTACTATTCATCATTGCCATGGATGGTACATACCCGTCACGAAATTAGGAGAATACAATGACACCTTTTATTGGCGATATCATAATGTTTGGCGGCAACTACGCTATTCGGAACTTTGCTTTTTGTAATGGCCAGATAATGAATATTAGCAGCCAGGCGGCACTGTATTCATTGGTTGGAACTATTTATGGTGGTAATGGCATTAATACTTTTGGCTTGCCCGAAATGCGGGGACGCATTCCGGTACACAGGAACAACGGTGGTGGGGTTGGCGGGATACCTTATCCACAAGGCACACTTATTGGGACAAGCACCAATGTGCTTGGTTCAGCAAACTTGCCTACCCACAACCATGAATTCCAAGTTTCAAACAATCCAGAGACCAGCATGTCCCCGGTCAACCAAGTGGTGGGCAAGGGTCAGCACTTTCTTGGCACCAGCGCAACAAAGTTAGGGGATGGCACGATGTATAGTGGCACCGTTGATAATGAAGGTAGTTCAAGCCATTTTGGCAATATGATGCCGTACCAAGCCATCAACTTTATGATTGCCCTGCAAGGGGCATTCCCCAACAGAAATTAGGAGTGCAGAATCATGGCAGACAGTTATCTAGGTGAAATTCGTATGGTGGGCTTTAATTTTGCCCCGCGGTTTTGGTCGCTTTGTAGTGGAGGGGTGGTCGCCATTAGCCAAAACAGTGCGCTATTTGCACTCCTTGGCACCTATTATGGCGGTGATGGTCGCGTTACCATGGGGTTGCCCAATTTAATCGGGCGCGCACCGCTGCATTGGGGCGGTAGTGTCGGACCTGGCCAGCCGTTTTACCAGCTGGGTCAAATAGGCGGGGTTGAACATGTGACATTGCAAGCACACAACTTGCCCCAGCACACGCATAGTATCTATGCAACGATAGGCGCCCCCGCGGACACGGTGGACACTCCAGGACCAACGACGAACTTGGCAGCACCGCGTGATGGTTCCTTCGCGTTTACTAATACACCCCCTGGCTCAGGGCAGAGCTTAATGGCCGTGGAGGTTTTGAAATCTGCTGGCAGCAGCCTGTCCACCAACAACCAGCAACCGTATCTGGTGAATAACTTTATTATTAGCATGGATGGGGTATTCCCGTCCAGGAACTAACTAGCTTATTGTTGGTTTTAGAAGCTGCATATTGGGCGCAAACCCTCTATGCAGCTTTTTGTTATGGGCAGGGCTAAAAGCATAGATATACCTTGCAATGGTGTGCATCAAAGCGATAAATTGTACCTTATGTTGATGCCAGCGGCCTGCTGGTAAATTTAGAACTGACGCTGTCTTTACTACTATGTTTTTGCAACCAAAACAAAGTTATAACGGATTAATGGTGTGGCCGGAAAATCCGAAAATCTATCTTTTAGAGAACTTTATCCCAGTTGAACTCGCCAATGAGATGATTGCCATCGCAAAACATAAGTTGCAAGTTTCCAAAATTTATGGCGATGCCGATGGATCCGGTGTAAACCGCAAAGTAAGGAATAACATGTTGTGTTGGGTCGACCACGACCATAACGAAACCACATTAAAAATTTGCCGTGATATTGCCGGTGAAGTGGGCTTACCCCTGTCAAATGCCGAACCTATCCAAGTTAATAACTACAAAACCGGCCAGTACTATCAACCCCACTACGATGCCTTGGCACTTCCCGAGCAAAGCGGTAAACCAGGGCCGAGGTTAGTGACGGCACTAGTCTACTTGAATACAGTAAAAAAAGGCGGCGAGACCGTTTTCAACAGGCTGGGATATAAGCAACCACCCCGGATAGGGGACATGCTTATATTCCACAATACAATGGAGGGCACTTTGATGCGAGACTTAAATTCTATGCACGGCTCAGAAAAGGTGTTGGATGGCGAGAAGTGGGCGATGAACCTATGGTTCCGGCAAAATAGGTATTCCAACCGATAATGTACTCAGGGCTGTTCAGGTTCGTCGTTTTTGCCATAGCTTTATGCACGTTATTGCCATGTATCGCCAGTACCTATAAGCACGCTGCAATTCCCATTGAGTTTCCAGAACTAACCTGTTGGTTCAATATCCCTGGTAACGTCAACAATAGCATGGAGACGCTGCGGCTCTATAGTCCAAGCTGCCCCATACGCGAGATAGTGGTGGCAAAGCGGCTAATTGTTGAGCGGAATGACACTAACCAATCTCAAATCAACGTACTACCGGCTTCATTGTTCGGCGCAAGCGCAAGCAACATTAGATCCTCAGCGTTAATTGATTACAGCAGCCAAGGGCGGGGGATATCAGTTTATCTAGTTGAATTTGCTGATTACCAGGACGTCTTTTCCGTTTTACAGAGCTGGCATCAGTTAGGTAAGCGTTCAAGTGATGCCAAGCCTATCCTAAGCTTGCAACCCGATCTTATTGTTATCCAACAAGATAGGTTGCGCAAAAACCCCCTGGCAATGCCATTAGCCGAATCTCCAGTAGGTTTTGATGCCCAAAAACATCATTTAAATAGTCAGCTTTGGGGAAGCAACCCAGGCCAAGGGATCAACATAGCGGTCATTGATGACGGTTTTTACCTAAACCATCCTTTTTTTTGCAATACCAAGGTACTTGCCAGTTGGGATGTGGATATGGGAATACCCGGTGCTGTGCCTGACCAAGGCTACTCCCATGGAAGCCAAGTGGCGGCTATTATCTTTGCGCAGCGACCAAATACCAAGGGGTGCCCCAATGTGCCGGCGCTACCCGCTTATGAAAGCAGACCAGATGCCATCCTGGGTATGGCACATGGTGCCAACATGATAGCCTTAAAACTCACCAGGCCTTGGTTGTCTAAACTTTTGCTGGCGTTTAATAAAGCTGAATTGCACCAGGCTGACGTTGTCAACAACAGTTGGCTGCTTGACGTGCTGATGCCCCCGCTACGGCGGTACCTGGACTATTTGACGTTGGAGGCAAGGGGGCAGACAGGCATCGCTGTTGTCGCGGCGGCGAGGCCATCATTTCACGCGAATATTGGTTTATCCGCTTATCAGCCTGCTATTGTGGTTTCCGCAGTTGACTATAAAGGCCGGCTTGCCAATGCATCATGGGGGGATAGCGTCGACATCGCCGCGTTGGGGTTTCCCATTACCGCCGATTTCTCTGGTGAAAAACAGTATTCAGCTTTCCTGAAAACGTCTGCAGCTGTGCCAATAATCACTAGCGTTGTTGCGATAATGCGCAGCAAAAATCCCTCCTTGAGCGTGGCCCAACTGGAAGGCAAGCTCAAAGCTGCTGCTATCGAGCGCAGCATAGACTATGAAGGCAAAAGCTATCGCTGGCGTACTTTGGACTATGAACAACTTGCAGCAATGCTAAGTAATAATTGACTTACACGTATTTGGTTCCATAATGTGGAGAAAAAAGTGCAAAATTAAACGATTGGAATCAATATCTTAGCTGGTGATCAATACGGCTCCTGCATAGAACCCAAACAGGCGGTTGCAGCTTGGCCAACTGGTAGTACGTCCGTATGTTGTCAACTTTGTATTGAAACGATTTAACCACTGCACCGGCACGCTGTTCGGTTAGAGTTTGTTATACCTGCTTATAGTGTCACCTTTGTGTCAGCTGATAATGGTCAAACCTTTAAGTGATATTGATGCAACTTGCCTGAATTTTATTTTTTTAACTTAACCTTTGTAACTAATGCCGATAATAAAATTGTTGGAAAAAACACAAATGAACAGTAAGCCAATGTTCTTAAAAATAAAATAACCATGAAGAAGATTTGTTGAAAACGACAAAATTGGTCTATTGTTTTTATGTAAATTCGGGTTGTTGTAAGCAATCTTTGATAACAACGCCTTAGTATTTAGGCATGAGCAGACACAACAAGATTTGGAACCCACTTCGCTTAAAGTGGGTTTTAGTGTGGGCGACGGGAACCAGAACTTTGCCCAAATGATATTTTGAAAAGCAAAATTTGATGGCTTTAACGCTGTTATTTTGCTTGCAATTGCTAGAAATTGAGGAAGCGGGGAGCGCTTGCAATGGATATATCCAGAATTACTAAATTCGTTAGAAGAAGTACACCTTTGGCCTTGTCCATTGGTTTGTTACAGATATCAACTGCAGCAGCCAATGAACCTTTGCAGCGAGCTTTAGTGGGAGAACCACTTTTGTACAAGGTGGTTACCAATGGCAAAAACAATGTCTCCCCATCCAGTGTTGCCAAGGTTCCAAGCTCAGCAATTGACCAAGCCCTGGTCGAAAATATGCTGGCAAATCCCTTACCGTCAATTGAACATCTGATCAATCGCAGGGCAACAGGACAAAGCATGTGGAGCGCTGACGCCTATTCCACATTAGCCGAATCTGATGACGCCATGCTGGATCTGGTGACTGTCTGTAATTTTGGTTTTTGCCCTGCCCCAACTTTCGATAATTGTGATTCACCCGCGGATTGTGGTGGTGGAGATACTACCAACCCCACCATCAGCACACTGAACCCGACCGATGGCAACACCTCGGTGGCGGCAGATTCCAACTTTGTCATCACCTTCAGCGAAAACATCCAGTTCGGTACCGGCAATATCACGGTGTTCAATTCCAGCAACACGGCGGTGGCCACCATTGATGCGGCGTCACCGGGCTCCCAGGCCAGTATCAGTGGCGCGGCGCTGACCATCAACCCCACTTCCGACCTGACCGAGGGGGACAGCTACTATATCCAGATAGCGGCGACGGCGATCGACGACACAGCGGGCACGCCGAACAGCTTCGCAGGGATCACCAACACCACGGACTACAACTTCACTGTGCCGGATGTGACCAACCCCACCATCAGCACATTCAACCCGACCGACGGCAACACCACGGTGGCGGCAGATTCCAACTTTGTCATCACCTTCAGCGAGAACATCCAGTTCGGTACCGGCAATATCACGGTGTTCAATTCCAGCAACACGGCGGTGGCCACCATTGATGCGGCGTCGCCGGGCTCAGAGGCCAGTATCAGTAGCACGGCGTTGACCATCAACCCCTCTTCGGACCTGACCGAGGGTGACAGCTACTATATCCAGATAGCCGCCACAGCCATTGATGACAGTAACGGCAACAGTTTTGCGGGGATCACCAACACCACGGACTACAACTTCACTGTGCCGGATGTGACGGCGCCGACTATCTCGTCCCTAAACCCGGTGGATGGCAACACCACGGTGGCGGCAAATTCCGATTTTGTCATCACCTTCAGCGAGAACATCCAGTTTGGCACTGGCAATATCACGGTGTTCAACTCCAGCAAC
>CBDIHK010000018.1:0-121969 GCA_965279005.1 Alteromonadaceae bacterium
AAGTAGAGCACAGGTACTATGACCATGCCGCCGCCAACGCCAAGCAAGCCTGCCAGTAATCCTGCAAATACCCCGGTAGCCATCAATGCCAGGATAGTTGTTAAATTCTCCAGTATAAATTCCATTAGCATTCTCCTTCAGTAAAGTAGGCCTTGCCGTCACTTCTAGGATCAGTTGCAGCTTCTGATGTGGCAATTTGGGATAGGGCACCTGGGGAAAGTACGATGGCCCCGGCATGTCCCATCATTTCAGACAGGGCGGGCACGGCCACTGTATCGTGTCCTCTATTCTGTAAGGACTGCCAGATATCGGGTGCAATATTGTCCTCTATCTTTAAGTTGTGGCTAATATCGCCCCAAGTGCGGCCGAGTAACCAGCGCGGCTCTGATATGGCTTGCGCTAAACCCATACCTAGGTAGGCATAGCGGCTGAACAGTGCTGCTTGGGTTTGGGGTTGGCCTTCACCACCCATAGTGCCATAGACCATGCGCCTACCGTCTTGGAACTGGGCATAGGCTGGGTTAAGCGTATGGAAGGGTTTCAAGCCAGGTTGTAAGTACTGCAGCTGTCCCGGTGCCAAGCTAAACGAGGTGCCCCGGTTGTTCCAGACGATACCGGTACTGGGTGACACTATACCGCTGCCAAACTCCCAATACAGGCTTTGGATGTAGCTGACCATACGGCCTTGGTTGTCACAGGCACCCATCCAAATAGTATCACCAGGATTGGCTTGGTGTGGCCAGGGCATGGCCTGATCCAGGTCGATATTACTGGCCATCTGGTCAAGCGTATCGTCCCCTAAAAACCCTTCCAAAGGTTTTTGCAACCTACTTGCGTCAGTGAGGTAATGGTTGCGGATGATAAATGCCTGTTTTGTACATTCAATTAACAGGTGTACATGGTCTTCATCGGAATCGACAAGGTGTTGTAGCCTATCGTAGAGCGCCAAGATAATCAGGGAGGCGATACCCTGGGTTGGTGCCGGCAGGTTGTACAAACACGCTTGTCCGGTTTGCACCGATAGGGGCGTTACGTTTGTCGCTTGGTATTCCAGGAAATCATTTTGGCGGATTGGTGATCCCGCGGCTTCAAGATCCTGGGCCAAAGTTTTCCCCAGATCGCCGTGATAAAATTCACCAAGCCCCTTTTCTGACAAGTATTCCAAGGTGCCTGCCAGTTTTGGCAAGGCGAGGTCACTGCCTGCTGTTAGGGTGGAGCCATTGTCACGAAATTGCTCAAAATCTCCGTAACCACTAAACACCGCCGCCGTCTTTTCCGACGCAGCTTGTAAGCTAGTGGTGACCCCAAAGCCCTGCTTAGCGTGCCTAACGGCATTTGCCATTAGATCAGGCAAGGGCATCGCTTTTTGCCACTTGGCACTGTGCCTTAAAGCCAGTTGCCAGCCTGAAACCGCACCTGCCATGGTCAATGCCGCTTTACCACCCCGGCTGGGAATGGCCGTCATGCCATCGTAAAACCCAGGCGTAGCCTGCTTAGCCGCGGTGCCAGCTGCGTCTATGGCGGTGGGCGCCTTGCCCGGTTCACTTATCAACCAAAAACCGTCGCCACCCAGGCCATTCATATGTGGATAGACGACTGCGATTGTGGCTGCGGCTGCGACCATGGCTTCAATGGCGCTGCCACCTTGCTCTAGGATCTCCCAGCCAGCTTTGCTTGCGGCGTGGTGCGGGGCAGTAAAGGCTATCATAAAATGTCCTTAGTGCTGTTTTGGCTAAATTCTAAAAGCTCGAGATCACAACCTCGCGCTGCAATTAAAGAGACACCTGCCGGTGCTCGCCCTGGACTTGGCAATGGCATGTGCACCTGGGGCGATCCAGCTAGGCCAGCCAGGGAGGTTAGGCCCATCAAGGTTTCCCGGTATTGGGCGAGCTCAAGGGTTGGCGTATCCAACCTCGGTGCTGCGCCAGGGGTGGTTGGCAAAAGCAGGACACTATCTTCCCCAATAGTCGAGGTTAACAAAGCACTGACTTTAGCTTGCACTTGCCGTGCAGCCCTGACTTCTTCTGCTGTTATTGTTGCACACCAATCCAAGCGCTGCTGGATATCGGCGGCAAAGGTTGGCTGTGTTTCAGTAATCCATTCCCCATGGGTTTGCCAAATGTTGTGGCCTTGCAATACCCGGAAAGCTTGGCTGGCTTGGTTTACGAAGTTGGTATCAATGTTTGATTCTATTGATGGGCAAGGGAGCTTCTGCAAAAAATCGCTAATCTCTGCACTATGGCTTACCGAACGCAACAAATCTGGCGTAGTAATAATTTGCTTTATTGGGATCGGCGCTTTTTTGCTGGACAATAGGATCCGGGCAACATCAGTCAATTCACCTATGCTGCGGGTAAGCCAGCCAACCGTATCGAATTGTGGTGCTAATGGCACCATGTCCTGCA
This sequence comes from Alteromonadaceae bacterium, assembly GCA_965279005.1. Classification (GTDB taxonomy): domain Bacteria; phylum Pseudomonadota; class Gammaproteobacteria; order Enterobacterales; family Alteromonadaceae; genus Planctobacterium. The sequence goes on from CBDIHK010000018.1 coordinate 2,406, forward strand.
TAGGAATACTGCCGTGGCTTGGCCTTAGCCCCCACAAACCATTGTAAGAGGCGGGCACCCTGATAGAGCCGCCAGTGTCAGTTCCCAGGCCGATATCAGCCAGGCCCATGGCGACGGCGATTGCGGAGCCACTGCTGGAGCCGCCTGGAAGACTGTCCGGCGCATTTGGGTTGCGCAAGGTACCATAATGCACATTTTGCCCATTGAGGCTGTAAGCCAGTTCATCTGTGTGGGTTTTGCCTATTAAATGACAGCCAGCGGATAATAAATCAGTTACAACTTTTGATGTGGTATCTGGTATGGGATGGCTTTGCAACCAGTCTGGATTGCCCGCGCCGGTTGCAACACCAGCAATATGGAACAGATCCTTCACTGCCAGCCTTCGTCCTGCCAAAGGGCCGTGTTTAGCCTGTTTTTGCTCGGAATTGTGCCATGTAAATGGATCAGTAATTTGCATATTATCTAACTAATACAGTTGGTTAAAACCAGGTGTTATCAAGTCGTTTTAAGACAGCCTAGAGGATGCGTATAGGCCAGCAAGCGCTGGTAAAAAGCATTGCGTTTGGGCAATTTGCAGGAGACCGCAAACGCAATGTTAATTTGTGTTGCACGATAAATTTATCATGAAACATTTGTTACGCAACTGTTTTTTTGACTACTAGGTCAACTTTTTTAAATTATAACGCTTTTAGTTACAAGTCTTCTAATTCACCCAGCTCATTGTAACTATTTAGGATAGCAATACTGCGTTGCTGTGCTTGGCCTTCAAGTTGTTGGTACACAGCATGGCACAACATGGACAGCATGCTCATGGGGGCGGCGTAGCTGTCCATTGCTAGTTCTTCACCTAATGAGCAAACCAAAACATACCGCACAAGGTCACGGTAAACTTGGCCTGAAGCATCTGTTATCAATATAGTGTTATGGCCTTTTAGCTGCTCCAGGATCCGTTTGAACAAGCGCGGGCGGCGCCTGAACCCGATAATGATAACCACTTCGTTGGCGACAATGCCTTGCATTTCTTCACTGATGGTTTGTCCCGGCATGGGTAATAACCTAACTCTATCCCGCAGTTGCAGTAATTGTCGTTGCAAGTGCATGGCGAGGGGGTAGCTGTTGCGGTAACCAATGATGCTAATGCGCTGGGCGTCACATATGTCTTTACTAATAATGTCCAATCCATGGCGGGTTAAATATTCCCACGCTTGGCGTATGCGTTCGTATTCACCTTGCAAAAACGACTCGTCATCGGCATTGCCCAGCACTGGCTGGCCTTTCGCCCTCAGTTCTAGTTTAACTTCCTGGTGGCTGCTGTAACCTAATTGCCGGAACAGCCGGCTCACGGTTGCCTTGGAGGTTTCACAAGCCTCGGCAATTTCAGCAATTGACATTGTTAGGATATGCATCGGATTGTGCTGGAGGTAACCCGCAACATCCCTAGCTGTCGGTGGCAAATCGCTATAGTGGCTTTCGATACGTTTTAGAAAAGGCAGGTAGTTGCTCACACTTGGATCCGTTTCTGTTTGTTTAATGCGTAAGCGCTGGTCAGCATTTTTACATCGCATTTTTTAAAGCGGTTGTATGTAGTGATAACACATACAATAATAAATGCCTAATCCGCTAAACAACCTCTGCATTTTGAAGAAAAATAAAAAAGTAGTGGTCTTGACCGGCGCAGGAATCTCTGCAGAGTCTGGCCTAAAGACCTTCAGGGATAATGATGGCCTATGGGAAAACCACAAGGTCGAAGACGTTGCTACACCTGAAGCCTTCGTCAGGGATCCTGATTTAGTTTACCGTTTTTACAACCTGCGCAGGGCGCAATTACAGGAACCTGGGCTGGCACCAAACCCCGCCCATTACGCACTGGCCAAGCTTGAGCAACATTTACAAGATGATTTTTTGTTGGTTACCCAAAATGTAGACAACCTGCATGAAAGGGCGGGTAACCAAAGGGTATTGCACATGCACGGAGAACTATTAAGTGCAAAATGTCCAAAGACCCAGAAATCCCTGAGCTGGACAGGTGAGCTAACCGCTATGCACTTGTGTGATTGCTGTGCCCCGGCCTCGCCATTGCGGCCCGATATCGTTTGGTTTGGCGAGATGCCATATTTTATGGAGCGCATTTACGATGCCTTGTGGCACGCGGATATCTTTATTTCTATTGGCACTTCTGGCCACGTTTACCCCGCCGCTGGTTTTGTGCATGAAGCCAATATGAGCAACACGCGCACGATTGAGGTTAACCTGGAACCTAGTGTCCTTGGCAGCGAGTTTGAACAGCAGCTGTATGGGAAAGCTGGTGAAGTCTTGCCCGGTTTTGTAGATGATTTGATAAAGGAAATATAAATTGGAATTTATCTCCCTGTATTGGTTTGAATTCTTAACCATCGCGACAGCGCACTTGCTGGCCGTAGCCAGTCCTGGCCCCGATTTTGCCATTGTATTAAAAAACAGCATTAGCTTTGGACGCAGGGCAGGGGTGATAACGGCGGTAGGCGTGGGATTGGGAATTTTGGTCCACGTTGCTTATTCGCTTTTGGGAATTGGCATCTTGATCCAAACAACGCCATGGTTATTCAAGGTTTTTGCCTATGCGGCGGCTGCCTATTTGATTTATATCGGCCTTGCTGCGATGCGCAGCCAGCCCAAGGATCCAGCGCTGTTGCAGGGCAATGGCCAGGGCTACTATATTTCAGACAAAAAAGCGCTTTGGACAGGCTTCTTAACCAATGGCCTCAACCCTAAAGCAACACTATTTTTCCTATCCTTATTTGCTGTCATTGTCTCGACCCAAACACCCATGTCAGTGAAGGCTGTCTATGGCATTTACCTGGCGATTGCGACCGGTGCCTGGTTCTGCTTCTTGGCCTATTTTACCAGTTCAGAAAATATCCGTTTGTTCATCGGCCGCAATGGCCATTGGTTTGACCGGGTTATGGGCGTAGTGTTAGTCGCCTTGGCGGTGCGTTTATTATTGTCTGACTTACCCGTTGTACCCTAAAGCTTACGCGTTTTATTTCAATTCCCACTGAGTGAGCAAATACTTAAATGAACCGGTATTAAACGACGAAGGCCTCTAGGGAGGTAGAGATAGGATAACCGGAGCAAAGCCTCCCGTATAACTTTATTCTTTAAATAAAAAAGCCCCAACAAAAGAGTTGGGGCAAAGGGAACGTCCAGGTTAGACGTATACTACGAGAAAACTTTTACAACCGGTTGTAATGGTTTATTGGTGCACGTCTACATCACCGACACCCACCTCGATATCTATGTGGTATTCACCTTTGCCTTGCCAGTATATGGATTCACTGACGATGGTGCGGTCACGTTCAATTCCCTTGAACCCATCTAGGTCGGCTCCGCCAACGCCAGTTTCAAGGTTTATTTTGCGATAATCGTCGCCTTCAAGCTCTACATCGACTTCGCCAACACCTAGGTCAACCAATACATCCCTAGAGGCCTCTTCAATCTCAACTTCACCCACTCCCATCTGGATCCGGATATTTGCGCTTTTAGGCAAGATCACACGCCATTCCTGTGCGGTATCTTCAACATCAACTTCAAGGTGCACCCGGTCGCCGTCGATGTCTTTTTCGAGGCTTACATCTTCCAAGTCACCGCTTGAGAACCAACCATCATCTTTTTGCTTTACCCGGATATCCACTACCACTTCGTTTGAGTTATGGGTTTCAATTTCCAGGCTACCTACAGGCACTTCAATATGGACAGTACTATTGGCTTCGATGTCGAACTTGTCGTCTAAATAAACTTCGTCTTTGGCAAGGGCATGGGTTGAAGCAAGTGCTAGGACTGTACAGGCAAACACTATCTTTTTCATGGTTGTTCCTATCTATATTTAAACCGTGATGTTGTTTCTGTTTGTGTTAATACAAAGTCAATGCCAACGAAAAAAACAAATAAAAACAACAAGTTAAAAAATGATTGAATTTTCAGCCTGCTACTATTTGGTCAAAAAGCCTAATTTTTAGTATTTGCAGTGGCAAACAATGCCAATAGTGCGCATTGCGGACTAAATTCGGTATAATAGTCGCAAGCTATTCTAAAAAGGTTTAAATCCTTGTCAGAAAAAAATGAAATGCCAGAAAATAATCAATTGCAAAACGCACTGGCAGGTAACTATGATTTTGATGTTAAACAAGTAATCTCTGAGGGATGGGAACTAACCAAAACCAGCAAAGCGGCTATCCTGCAAGGTGTAGGATTTGTCTTCGTTATCTGCGTTATGGTAATGCTGCTGGCCCAATCCTACACCCAGGCACAGGGGCAAAGCATGGAGTCGCCAGACGTGCAAATGGTGCTAAATATCGTTTTATTGGTGCTGGTTGCTCCGTTTGCGGCAGCATTGGTTATGATGGGAATCAATACCAGTGTTGGCAAGCAGAATACCAGCAATGACATATTCAAGTTTGTGTCACGCACTTTTATTATCACCATCACATCCGTGATCACTGCGGCATTGGTGCAAATAGGAATGTTGCTGTTTATTCTACCAGGTTTCTATATGCTGGTTGCAACGGGGTTTGCTATACCACTGGTGTTAGACAAGGGCATGTTGCCAACCCAAGCAGTGTTTAGCTCTATCCGCATCGTTAACCACCAATGGTTAAAGTTCGTCCAGGTTTATATCGTGTTTTTCATTTTATTGGTGTTAGTGGTTTTTACTTTCGGGTTAGCCATGATTTGGGTGGCGCCATTTTATTACAATGTGAAGGGGCTGTTATACCGGGATATTATTGGAACAGGTGATAATAAGGGCACGCCCAGAGGTATGATGGAACAAGTCCGGGAAGATAGCTTCCAGGCCTGATCCATTGCAACAAAAAGGGATATATCTAGGTTATGCACAAGTCATTAAGATACAAGCTATGGACAGGGGGAGTGGTTGCAATTGCGGTGTTCTCAATTATGTACCCCTTTTTCGTGCCGCCTACTCCCAAGACGCAGCAACCAGACGAAGCGCCACAGGTAGACATGCAAGTACCTGATTTTGCCGCTATCAGCTCTATCAACGAGAAAAAACAAGCGTTTTTTCAGTTCATATTGCCTGAAGTGGAAAAACAAAATGCGCTTATCTTGAACCAGCGAAGCTTTATCCTGGCATTCAGGGATCGTTTCCGGCGACAGCAACAGGGGCAACAATTCCTAGACAGCATTGATATGCGCAAACTGCGGGCAATTGCCAAGCAATACGATGTTAAAGTCACCGAAGTAAACGAGGAGTTGTTCCGTAAGCTATTAAAAAAAGTTGATTTTATTCCAAAAGAGCTAGTCCTGGTACAGGCCGCTAACGAATCGGCCTGGGGTACCTCCAGGTTTGCCCGTTTGGGCAACAACTATTTTGGCATGTGGTGTTTCCAAAAAGGGTGTGGGTTTGTTCCTAAACGCCGCAGTGCTGATATGAGCCATGAAGTGGCCAAATACGACAGCCTAGAACAAGGGGTGGCTAAATACTTGAACACCTTAAACCGGCATTATGCCTATAGCGATTTGCGCTATATCAGGGCGGTGCTAAGGGAAACCCAACAACCCATTACCGGCGAGCTGTTGGCGGAGGGGCTGATCCACTATTCAGAGCGTGGACAGGCTTATGTGGATGAATTACAGGCAATGATCAGGGTAAATAGGAAATTCATGTGAAGAAACAAATTTTGTTATGGATACTAGCTTGCTGTTTTGCAGGCAATGCAATGGCAGCAAATGTCCTAAAATTGGAGTATAAAAGTTTTTACAGCCATCTGCGCCAGCTCAATGATGAACAACTGCAAACCCTAGAATTTGCATTTGGATTTGCCCATGTGGATAGCTCTGAATTATGCAGGATTGACTCCGGTGAAATTGTCACCGATAAAAAGACCTTACCCGTCACCATTGGCGACGACAACCGGTTTACATTGCCTACCGAACGCGCTTTAAAACTAGCCAATGCGCAGCTCCACTTGCAAATTCAACAGCGCCCAAACCAATGTGACTTGTCGGTGCTGGTGAGGGTGAAGCCAGTGCTTTTGGAACAAGGCTTGAAGGCTGCAGACCTGCCAGTTTATGCACAGGCTTTCGATGCGTTTTTCGAGGAAATGGGTGGGCTATTTTCGTTTTTAATGCCAAAACCCAAAGGCGTGCAAGTGTTTGTCCGGGACAGCGAAACCCTCCCGGCGTCTTTGCAAAGCTATTACCAAAATAATGGTAGCCTGGTTTTGCCAAAGGATAGTTTTGCGAAACTCAACCAAGATGATGTCAGATCACTAGAGGTTGTGAAAATTGTTGCGGCTATGTAGCCACTTGGGATAACAGCCGGTTTGGGTCGGCCAACCAACCGGCTCAGGCGCAATTACTGCTGCGGCACGCTAGCCTAGGTGTGCTTTTAAAAACTCAAACTCGTCTGCGACAGATTTTTCAACGTTACCCGCAACAAACTTTTCCAATTGGCCGCCCAGCAATGGAATGCCGCAGGATATTTCGATTTCAACGTTATTGGTGGTTAACATGCCGGTTGAGGTGATATCCATCTGGCCTTTTATAGCCACAGGTACACCATCAATGTCGATGCTTAAATCGCAATGAAAACCATCTTCAACCGAGCCTGTCCAAGTTTCTTGCTGTTTGATTTGGTTCCATTCACCTAGGAACTTTTTCAGGGCAGAGGGCACATCCGCAGGCATAGTCCTATCTATCACAACGTTAAAGCCGGCATCGCTAGTACTGATATTGATGCTGACATCTTTCGCACCTGAATCGGCCAGCTTAGCTTGGATCACTTCTTCGTCATTAAAGGCCCGGATCAGGGTTGCAGAATCAAAGGCATAAAAGTGTTTTTTGGATACTTTTTTCATATTTTTATCTCGTAGGGACGGTTTATATGGCTTTGATAAACTATAGCGTACAGATTGAAGCTTAGTGATAAGAGGGCATTGATTTTATCAAAATTGATCTGTTTTTGCCCCACTCAAACCTCAATGGCCAGATGCAGCATAAATTGGATCCGAAAGCGGCCTTTATCGGCGAACGCTGACGAACAACCAGTAGTTAAACGGAGAGACAGCTATTGCAGGTTTATTACCTGAAACTCGCTTATTAAGGTATCTTCTTCCTCAGCATCTAATTGCGGCACTGTAAATTCAGGGGTATCAAAAGCAATATCGCCATCGGGCTCAGGTTGGTTGCTGGCGCTGATGTTTACAAAATCGTAAAGGTTTGGATCCGCCAGATGTGATGGCGTGACGTTTTGCAGTGCCCGAAACATGTTTTCAATGCGGCCGGGGAAGCGTTTGTTCCAGTCCTGCAGCATGGTTTTGATCACCTTGCGCTGTAAGTTTTCCTGGGAGCCGCAGAGGTTGCAAGGAATGATGGGGAACTGCATTTTTAAGGCGTAGGAGGCTATGTCCCGTTCGCTGGCGTAGGCTAGGGGACGTATTACCACGTGCTCGCCATTATCGCTGACCAATTTAGGTGGCATGGATTTCATTCTGCCGCCGTGGAACATGTTTAAAAACAAGGTCTCCAACATGTCGTCGCGATGGTGGCCGAGTGCAATTTTGGTGGCGCCTAGTTCTTTGGCCGTGCGATAAAGGATACCGCGGCGCAACCTGGAGCAAAGTGAGCAGGTGGTTTTGCCTTCCGGGATCTTGTCTTTGACAATGGAGTAGGTGTCTTCTTCGACAATCTTATAGTCAACCCCGACGCTGTCTAGGTATTCAGGCAGGACGCGCTCTGGGAACCCAGGTTGTTTTTGGTCTAGGTTAACAGCGATAACATCAAAGTGGATCGGGGCAATATTGCGCATGAACAATAAGATATCCAGCATAGTGTAGCTGTCCTTGCCGCCGGATAAACAGACCATCACTTTGTCACCATCTTCAATCATATTGAAATCAGCAATCGCTTTGCCTACACACCGGCGTAACCGCTTCTGCAGTTTATTAAAGCTATATTTCTGTTTAGATTGGGATAGGGTGCTTGCCATGGCCTTGTAACAACATCAAATAAGACGAGCCGCGGATTATAGAGTAATCCGCGGCGATGCACAAAACCCTAAGGCAATGTTATACCTTGACGGGTGAAGTGAAATTATCTGGTTTTAGCGCCAATACGTCACAATCGAGCATATCAATGACGTGCTCAGCGGTATTACCGATGAGTGCTGCTGAAATACCTTGCCTGCCGACGGTGCCAATGATGACCAATTCGGCATCAATGTCTTTTGCCACATTGGGGATAACATCTTCTGGCAAACCTTCTTTTACATGGCAGTTTTCGTTAGGCACTTGTTTTTCACTGGCAATGCCTTGCATCGCTTGTACATGGTAATTGCGCACTGATTCATTATAGCTTTCTGGATCAAATTCCGGCACTTCTATGGCGATGTTTACCGGAGTGCCAGGGTAGGAGTTCACCAAGTGTACGTTAGCATGTAAAAGTGAGGCCATTTGGTGGCATTGATCCACAATCCTATTGTTGAGCGACTGGTGCGCTTCATCTTCGGTTCCGGCGTTGACGCAGCCTAGGATCTGTCCATTTTCTGGCCATGCGTGTTCTTTCACCAACAACACAGATACGGGCGCTTTCCTTAACAGGTGCCAATCGGTTGGGGTGAAGATCACCGATTTTAAGGTATCGTGCTGGGTTGTGCCTTTAACGATGAGATCGTAGCCGCCTTCGATGGCCTCAACAATAATGCTTTCATAAGGGCGGTTGTGCCAGACTACCTTAATGTCTACATTGCTTGGGTTTTCACCAATAATGCTGGTGACCATTTCGCTGAGCCACTCGACCCTGTCATCCACCATAGCTTGGCGCATCATTTCGCGCTCGTCCATGGACAACATAGTCGTCATTTCATAGGAGAAGTCGTAAATATTGAGGAAGGCAGTGACACTTGCATCTGACTTCTGGCTAATTTCCAGCGCCCGTGACAGTGATTTTTGCTGCTCTTCGTTGGGGTCGATAACCGCCAGAATTTTATTAAAAGTGCTCATAATCCCTCCAAATACATTACTGCTTTCACGGCAATTGTTTTTGTTATCACCGTGTTTGTCGTGCTGACTTAATACAATTGGTACTAGTATAGTCTAAAAGTAGGGAGGGGGAATTTATTGCTGTAGATCAAGCAATTACTCGATCTACAGCAGGTGTGGATGATAAAAGGGTTGGTGTTGCTATGCCTCTGTGCACTCAGGTGGTGCTACTTTGCCTTTTTGTTCCAGAGCACCGCGGTCGACTATACGCACTAGTTTACCGTCTACTTCAATAATGCCGTTCTTATTAAATTTAGAAAACAGGCGGCTAACTGTTTCAACGGTTAGACCGAGGTAGTTACCAATTTCACCGCGGGTCATGGTCAGCCTGAAGTCTTTGGCAGAAAAACCACGGCTGCTAAAACGTGCTGACAGTGAATTGAGGAAGTAGGCCAAACGCTCTTCTGCAGTGCGTTGGTTCAATAGCAAGAACATTTGCTGGTCTTCTTGGATTTCTGCGCTCATAAGGCGCATGATTTGGCGCCTGAGAGCGGGTAGGTCGTCCGATAGATGATCCAGGGTAGAATAGGGGATTTCACACACCATTGACGTTTCCATGGCTTGCGCTACGGATTGGTGTTTTTCACTGGCTAATCCGTCAAAGCCAATGATTTCACCTGGCAGGTGGAAGGCTGTTATTTGCTCCTCACCGTCTTCATTCAATGAATATGACTTAAACGAACCGGATCTTACCGCATACAGTGCTTTAAGATCGTCTCCGGCCTCAAATAGACGGTCATTTTTTTGGTAAGGCTGTTTCCGCTTGATAATTTCATCAAGCTTATCCAATTCCTGGTTGTTCAGGTTAAACGGCAGGCATAATTGGCTGAAACTACAATTCTGACAATGTAAGGGATAACGGGATTGACTCACCATGGCTTTACTACGCTAATTCGTATAAGGCTAATATAAGCTAATTTTTATCGAATTGGAAAGAGAATAGAGTGCAAAAATCGCCAAAATTAATGCAATGAGCTGTTTACTGCGGGGAGATTGCAGCCAAGATCGAATACTACTGGCACCAAAAGCCACCAGTATTGTCGACGGTAAAGTACCTAACCCAAAGCACAACATTAGCAACAATCCCTGGCTGGGGCTGCCAGCAGCAAGGCTCCAGGTCAAAGTGGAATAGACTAAACCACAAGGCAACCAGCCCCAAATAAAACCGTAGGGCACTGCATGGAAGGGGGATGGAAATGGGATAAAGCGTTTAGAGGCTGGCGCAATGTATTTCCATAGCTTCTTACCTTGTTGCTCCAGTCGCTGCAAACCGCGCCACCAACCACCGATATAGCACGCCATCGCCAATAGGAATAAACCGCTGATCAAGTGCAGTATTTGTATGCCTGTTTGGTTACTCCCTGCCACAATCGCACCGGCAAAACCCGTGAGTGCGCCTGCAAGGCTATAGCTGCTAATGCGCCCTAGGTTGTAGGCCACAGCGTACGGGAGCAATGGTTTGCCGTTCGGGATTGCCATCTGCAACCCAGAAATGATACCGCCACACATGGCAACACAGTGGACACTGCCAGCTATCCCGATAAAAAAAGCGGCGACTAGGCTAATTTCCACTTTTATCTTCGTGGGAGGGTTTGGGTTTGGCTTGGCTTGGTTGTTTTAGGTCGTCGTCGAACAAGATGCTGTGCCCATGGCGTTCGAGATCTTTGAACTGGTCACTTTTAACTGCCCAAAAGAAGATGGCAACGGCAATGACTACCAATATGATGGCAAGGGGGATCAAAATATAAATGATGCTCATGATGAACTGGTTTCACCCTTTGTTTTAATCAGGCGTATAGAGTTGTAGGTCACAATAACAGAACTTAGCGACATGCCAATAGCCGCTGCCCATGGCGCAAGCAAACCTGTGACCGCGAATGGCAAAACCAATAAGTTGTAGCTTATCGCCCAAGCGATGTTTTGGCGTACTTTATTAACTGTTCTTCCCGATAGGGCAAACAAGTCGTTTAACCGGTTGACCTGGGTATTTAGCATCACGATATCTGCCGACGATTGGGCGAAATCCGATGCTTCATTGACTGCGACTGAAACGTCGGCCTGTGCCAGCACCGGGGCGTCATTAACGCCATCGCCAACCATCATGACTTTATAGTCCCGCTGCATTTCGTTGAGTTTTGCCAACTTGGCATCCGGAGACAGCTCAGCGAAGTATTGCTTGATCCCAAGCTGCTGTGCGGTATGGGCTACTTTCGCCTCGTTGTCACCACTTAGTATAACAGGGGTGGCATCAAGTGAGGCCAGTAACGCTTTTACCCCTGGCTTGAGGTCGTCTTGCAAATTAAACCCGGCCAACAACTCGGTAGAGGATCCATTAGACTTGGCGAGGAAGACATCGTGCTTATTGTTGAAGCCGGCTCCAGGGGCGGAATTGCCTAACCACTGCGCTACAAAGCGGTGGCTGCCAATCCGGTATGTTATGCCATCGATTTCTGCTTCAACCCCTGCACCAGTAATTACCTGGTGGTTCTCCGCCACGAATTCTGATTTTTTGATGAATGCCGCTGCAATGGGATGTTCTGACGCTTTCTCTAAAGCACTGGCAATACCCAACACATGGTCATCGCCCCATTGGCTATAATTTTGCCATGTTGCAATACTTGGCTGGCCGACTGTAAGGGTGCCGGTTTTATCTAGGGCAATAACATCAATTTCGTTGATGTTTTCCAATACATCTGAGCGTTTCACCACAAAGCCCAATTGGTTTAATTTGGCCATGGCACAGGTAAAGGCTGATGGCGTTGCCAAGCCCAGGGCACAAGGGCAGGTGGCAATCAATACTGAGGTTGTGATCCACAAGGCGTCTTCAGGGCTGTGTAAATGCCAATAAACAAAGGTTGAGGCAGCGATAACCAATACTGCTGCAACAAAATAACTGGCAAACCGATCCGCGATAAGGGCGATGTCGGGTTTGGCGCTAAGTGCCAATTCCTGTAGTTTGACAATTTGTTTGATAGCAGAGTCTTTTAGGGCGTGCTCGGTTTTTACCGTCACCGGGTTGCCAACATTTAGGCTGCCGCCCAATACTTTGCTGCCAGTGGATTTGGCGACCGGCATAGACTCGCCGGTGATAATCGCTTCGTCTGCTTGGGTAGTGCCGGATTCAACTACCCCGTCAACCGGAAACATTTCGCCAGTCAAAACCCTGTGCAGTTGCCCGGGTTTGAGTACTTTTGCGGGAACTTCGTGTTCTTCTTCCGCTTCGATTAGCCTGGCCATAACCGGCACCATATTGCTGGCATTGTTGCTTATTTCTAGCGCTTTTTCCCTTCCATTGTGCTCAAAATAGCGGCCTATCAACAAAAGGAAAACGAACATGCAAATGGATTCAAAATAAACCGGACCGTATTCGGTAATGGTAGCCCAGGCACTCGCAAGGTAGGTAGTGACAATGGCAATGGAAATGGGCAGATCCATATTGAGGTGCCGTGCCGCTAAGCCGTTTAATGCACTGACAATAAAGACCGAGGCCGAATAGAATACAACGGGCGTGGTCAGCACAAAGCTAACCCAGTGGAAGAAGTTTTTAGTTTCTTCGTCTAGGCTGCCAAACACCCCAAAGTACAAACCAAAGGCCAACATCATCACCTGCATGGTCATCAGGCCTGACAAGCCGAGTTTTTTCAGGAAGCTTTTGTGTTCTTGCTGGTATAGTCTTTCGTGCTGATCAGGGCTAAAGGGGCGTGCATGGTAGCCAATTTCTTCAATCTTTTGCAGTAACTTGCTTAGCGGTAGTGCTTGTTTAGCCCAGCGGATAGTCGCCCTGCGCGCAGAAACGTTGACCCCGACTTGTTTCACCGCATCAACTTGGGACAACTGCCGCTCGATAAGCCAACCACATGCCGGACAGTTGATCCCTTCGAGTGTCAGTTGCACTTCTTCAATATCTTGGTTACTGGAAACAAACTCGCTTTGCAGCTCGGGCGCATCGTATAGCGCGTGCATATTGGCCAATTTATCTGGCACCAAATCTGATTTCTCTGCAGGTGCGGTGCGGTACTGGTAATAATCCTCCAATCCATTGTCTATGATTGAGCACGCCACTGCTTCACAGCCGGGACAACAAAAATGCCGCTCAGCATCCAACAGCTCTTGTGTAAAACCCTTATCCACTATGGGCTCACTGCAATGGAAGCAGTGTTGGTTATCAATTTCTAGCATTAAGGTTCGAAACGGATTTTACCGGCGTGGGGGAGGGAAATTAACCGTTGGATTTTCCAGGTTTCGTCAAAATCACTCAGGGTTACCCGCCAACGGCCTTGTGGGTCGAGTTCGTGGTAACCCACATACTGATCTAGGCTGTTTTTGGTGAGCAATACAATGAAATCTTTTTCTTCCAAGGTGCGGTGGAAAAAATTCATTTTTAGGGCAGTGCCATCTGCTGGCAGGTTGCCGTCAAACTCCAGCAATAATGAATCAGGCCTTATCTCAAGCTGGGCGGATAAGCCTAGTTCTTCGGCTATGGCTTTTTTCTCGAAGGTATTGTTGATGGCCTTACCTTCTTTGTAATAGTCGTCGGAGACTAGAGAATCTTTGCCAGATAATGCCATGGTCAACATGAATGTTCCCATGATGATAGATGACAATGGGAAGCCAATAAGCATCCAGGTGTAGGGGTTGCGGTACCACTTTTCTTTCATTTTAAACTGCTGCTATTCCACAAAAAGACAAACTGTCCAATACCCAAAAAAAAGCCCCGGCACTTGCCGAGGCCGCTGTGTAATGCGATACGCTATTGCTTGTTAGACAAGCTGTACACGTATGCGGAGATTACATGTATTTTTTCAGCACCTAAACGCTCTTCAAACGCAGGCATTACACCGTTCCTGCCATAGTTAAGCGTTTCTGTCACTGCGCGTTTGCTGCCGCCGTATAGCCAATAGGTATCGGTGAGATCTGGGGCGCCAAGCGCTTGGTTACCCTTGCCATCGACACCGTGGCACGCAGCACATGCGGCAAAGCGGGCTTTACCTCTTTCAGCCAGGCTTTGGTTAACCTGACGGCCGCTCAGGCTTAGGGTATATTCGACTACTTCTTCAATGCCGCTTTCACCCATGGCATCCAACCAACCAGGCATCACGCCCATGCGGCCCAAATGCAAGGTTTCCTTAATCTTCTCAAAGCTACCACCATACAACCAAGCATCGTCGGTTAGGTTGGGGAAGCCCGTTGCACCGCGGGCATCCGAGCCGTGGCACATGGCGCAGTTTTGTAAGTATAACCGTTGGCCTACCTGCAAGGCTTCAGGATCTTGTAACAAATCTTCTACCGGACGCGCTGCAATGGCCGCAAATACAGGGTCGAAGCGTTCGGCGGCAAAATCCCGTTCACGGTCATATTGTACAATCTTGCCCGCAGCCCTGTTTTCTTCAGTTGCTTGGCGGGACTCTTCCAAAGTCAATACGCCTTGGTTAGAGCTGGTCCAGCCCAATACCCCAGCAAAGTTACCAAGCCCCGGGTACAGCAGTAAATAAACCAATGCCCATACAATGACGGCATAGAACATGTATGTCCACCACACGGGCAAACCGTTGTTGATTTCGACGATACCATCAAAATCGTGGTGCATATCATCGCCTTCTTCTACACCGGTCTTATTTTTTAAACACCAGCGCAATAACAAGAAACAGCCTAGGATGGTGCCCAGTGTAATAACACTTACCAAAATGCTCCAAAAGCTACTCATTGACAGATGACTCCTGTTTTTGTTTTTTCTTGGTTTGACCAGGTTCGTCGTCAAACACTAAATTGGCGGCTTCTTCAAATCCGGCCTTGTTCTTTTTGTTGAATGTCCAGAATACGACAGCAACAAAGGCAACAAACACTACGACAGTAACGATGCTGCCAATAACTCCATAATCAATCATTGCAGTGCGGTACCCAGAACTTGAAGATAAGCAATAAGGGCTTCCATTTCGGTTTTGCCCTGCACGGCGGCCTTGGCGCCGGCTATATCTTCGTCGGTGTATGGCACACCAAAGCCACGGAAAACTTCCATTTTCTTGGCTGTGAGTTCACCGTCCAGGATGTTTTCTGCAAGCCAAGGGTAGGCTGGCATGTTGGATTCTGGTACAACCGAGCGTGGATCCATCATGTGGGCATAATGCCAATCATCGCTGTAGCGTCCACCAACCCGGGCCAAGTCCGGGCCAGTCCGCTTGGAACCCCATAAAAACGGGTGCTCCCATACTGATTCGCCTGCCACAGAATAATGGCCATAACGCTCGGTTTCAGCGCGGAAAGGACGGATCATCTGGCTATGGCAGCCGGAGCAGCCTTCGCGGATATAGATATCACGGCCTTCTAGTTGTAAAGCCGTATAAGGTTTTAAACCTTTAACCGGCGTCATGGTTTGCTGTTGGTACATTAATGGTGCGATTTCAACGATGGCACCAAAGCTGATTGCTACCAGGATAAGTACTGCTAGCAACCCCGTGTTCTTTTCAACTAACTCGTGTACGTTTTTCATGGCTGCTCCTTATGCTGGCTGGGCTTGGTTGGCGCTGCCAGCTTGGCCTTCGGCAGTTTCACTGCTTTCTTTCATTGTGATAGTTTTGTAGCAGTTATATGCCATAAGTAGCATACCGGCCACTACAAACACACCGCCGATAAAGCGCATGAAATAGTACGGCATGGATGCTTCTAAGCTTTCTACAAAGCTATAAGTCAGGGTACCGTCGGCATTCACTGCACGCCACATCAAGCCTTGCATTACACCAGAGATCCACATGGCAACGATATACAACACTACGCCAATGGTGGCTAGCCAGAAATGGACGTTGACCAAGCGCACGCTGTACATCTTAGATTTGTTAAACAGGATAGGCATTAGGTGGTAAATCGAACCGATTGACACCATTGCTACCCAACCTAATGCGCCCGAGTGCACGTGACCGATGGTCCAGTCAGTATAGTGGGATAGGGCGTTAACTGTCTTAATCGCCATCATTGGGCCTTCGAAGGTAGACATACCATAGAAAGACAAAGAAACAATAAGGAAGCGTAAGATAGGATCCGAACGCAATTTATGCCACGCGCCAGAAAGGGTCATAATACCGTTGATCATGCCGCCCCAAGAAGGCACAAACAGGACGACTGACATCACCATCCCTAGGGACTGGGTCCAATCAGGCAGTGCTGTGTAGTGCAAGTGGTGTGGACCTGCCCATATGTACAAGGATACTAGCGCCCAAAAGTGGATGACAGATAAGCGGTATGAATAAACTGGACGTCCCGCTTGCTTCGGTACGAAGTAGTACATCATGCCCAAGAATCCAGCGGTCAAGAAGAACCCTACGGCATTATGGCCATACCACCACTGCATCATGGCATCAACAGCACCACCATACATGGAGTAAGATTTAGTAAGGGAAACTGGAACCGCCATGCTATTACCAATGTGCAGCACGGCAACAGTGATAATAAAGGCGCCAAAGAACCAGTTGGCCACATAGATATGCGAGACGCGGCGCATGATCATGGTGCCGAAGAAGTTAATAAGGTATGCGACCCAGACAAGCGTAATTAGGATGTCTAAAGGCCACTCCAACTCAGCGTATTCTTTACCGCCAGTAATACCCAGTGGCAAGGTTATCGCAGCTCCGAGAATGACCGCTTGCCACCCCCAGAAAGTAAAGCTCGCCAGCTTATCGCTGAATAGCCGCACCTGGGATGTTCGTTGCACTATGTAGTAGGACGTTGCAAATAACGCACAACCCCCAAAGGCAAAAATTACGGCATTGGTATGCAATGGACGTAATCGCGAGAATGTTAACCAAGGCGTATCGAAGTTAAGCGCTGGCCAAATTAGCTGTGCAGCGAGTAATACGCCGACAGTCATGCCTACGATGCCCCAAATTACTGTCATGACAGCAAACTTTTTGACAATGTCGTAGTTGTATTCAGGATGTGCTTGAGCTGCGTGACTCATTTTTTACCATCTTCCACTAGTGTTGAGCGTTTAATATTATTGCTTTGCAAAGTCTTCCCGTATAACCATAGATAACATTCAGGGTTTCTACAAATTTGCCGGAATATTGACCTAACTGGTTGATTGACCGTGAAAAACGGGCTGATAATAAAGCGTTTACATGGAAAAAGATAGTCAGTTTGGGCTTCGCTTGATCTTGATCAAAAAAAAATTAAGCTATAGCTAAGTGTTTGAAAATCAAATGTTAAATTTCTGTTGCAAAAACTTATAACAATTCCGGTTTGCGCTGTTTTAGTGCTTGGGCTTGCCTTTGCCGGTAAGCAATATTTACAGCGTGCTGGTAGCGCACAAATCCAGTCTTCAAGTGCCAGTTTGGCCACTGATTCGTTGCCTGAACTCCACATTTCAATACACCCTTTTCCGGTTGTTGTGGAAGAACAAATTGACGTTAGTATCTCTGGCTTGCAAAACGCCGAGATAACCTCTGCATGGGTGGAAGGCGTCAATATGTTTATGGGTAAAATTCCTGTTGTGTTGGAGCAACAGGAGGATGGCGCCAAAGGTTGGTTTTTCCTAGGTAGCTGCAGTGAACCAAAGATGCAGTGGCAATTGGTTCTCCAGTTATCGCTAGCGGATAGCAGTAGCCAACGGGTGACCTATGTGTTTGCAACCAATGCTGGCTAAAAGGGCGGAGCGTAGGGCAAATAAAAAGGGCACAGCGAAGTGTGCCCATGGCTCAACTAAGTTCCCTGTTACATCTGGCTTTGCAGGTAGTTTTGCAGGCCAACTTTTTGGATTAATCCCAGCTGTTGCTCCAGCCAGTAAGCGTGATCCATTTCTGTATCTTGAATTAAGGTTTGCAACATATTGCGGGATACGTAGTCTTGTTCCGCTTCACACAATGCAATCGTGTCCTTGAGCAATGAATCGTTTAAATATTCAATTTTAAGGTCATTTTCCAACATGCTTGGTACGTCACTGCCCACTAATAGCGGATCCCGTTTGGACAAGTCAGGTGTGCCTTCTAGGAACAAAATGCGCTGTATCAGCAAAGAAGCATGTTGTTTTTCGTCGTCGAACTCATGGTCTATCCTGGCGAATAGCTTGTTTAGTCCCCAATCTTCATACATCCTGGAGTGGATGAAATATTGATCCATGGCGGTGAGTTCATTGGCCAGAAGGCGGTTTAACGCATCAATTACCTTACTGTTACCTTTCATTAGTCTTCTCCCGAAATTTGCGCTTGCAAGTAATTTTCAATACCCATGTTGTCAATCTGGTACTGCTGGGTTTCAAGCCAGTCTATGTGTTCTTCTTCTTGTTCTAAGATTTCCGCCAGTAGCTCCCTGCTGACAAAGTCCTTTGCCAATTCACATTCGGCGATGGCATTTTTTAGAATCGGAATTTGTTGCAATTCGAATTCGAGATCGCATTGCAGCATTTCTTCGGTTTTTTCACCAATTAGTAACTTGCCTAAGTTCTGCAGGTTAGGTAGGCCCTCCAAAAATAAAATCCTTTCCATGAGCTTATCGGCTTGTTTCATGTCTAGGATCGACTTTTTATAGGCGGTTTTGTTTAGCTCTTCAAAACCCCAGTTCCGGTACATTCTGGCATGCAGGAAATACTGGTTAATGGAGGTCAATTCAGAGGTAAGCACTTCATTCAATAACGCGACGATTTTTTTATCTGCTTTCATTGATCTAGCTCAAATATTTACTTCCAATGCAGTATAGTCTACAAATCCTGCAAAATAAACAAAAACCTTTATATATCAATAAGATATAAAATGTGAATGATTCTTATTTTGACCTTCTTTTTTAATTGCAAGCAGACTTGAGTGTAAAAAATTAGCGCGAGCATCGCTAACGAGGTAACCTAAACATACTGTATTGTTGAATACCCACCCATGTTCAAAAAATTACTTATCATCATTATCTTAGTCTCTTTCGGCTACGCCCTAGCGGTCTTTGTCCCGATGCCTGAAGATTGGGCTGGAGACATGAAGCAGCCGTTCCAAGAAGGTGGGATAGTGGGTGATTCAATCATCGGGGAATACATCGGCGTGCTACCTGGGGGGGAAGAAGCTCCGGTGGAAGAAGCCGAAGAGGATACCACCCAGTATGCACAACAGTCAGATCTTTTAGTCAGACCTACGGAGCAAGATGTCAAGTACAGCGTGTTAATGGGCGATTTTATTGACCAGCTAAGCGCCGATACCTGGTTGCAACAAACTGGGTTTGCTGGAGAAAGCCCTGCCTATATACCCTATAAAGATCCCTTGGGTAGCAAGTCTATATTGTTATTGGCAGGACAATATGACGACCAGGCAACTGCCCAACAGATGCGTAAACAATGGCAGCAGCAATATGACCTCAGTTTACAAGTCGTTAAATTCCCTATATTGGTTACTCCAGAGCAAGCAGAGGCGGCTAAACAGGCTGCTGAGCAACAGGCGCAACAGGAACAAAATGCCAAGATCATGGCAACAGCATTGGCGGAGGCGCTAAAACAAAACCAGCAAAGCCCAAAACAGGGCTCAGGTGATGGTGGGTAGGTCTTTTAATTTTACTTTAATTGACCTTTTAGCCTGTGGTTAGTTTGCCAACCTGCTTCGGCCAGTGTCTTTACAAAGTAAATGTTTAATGCTGACTGCCCTTGCGAACCAAAAAAAATGAATTTGTCGGCATCGCCTTTGTCTTTGCTAATGAACCAGCGTTCATCGCCATAGGCAAGCCCCTTGTTAGGTACCACATAGACGCACAGGTCGGCCTTGCCTTTGACCTGTGTAATATGGGCAACGAGATGTGATTCAGTAATGTTAAATGTCTGATATATACGTGCCAAACGCCAAACCTAGTAGTCACTATTTCTAGTCAATAAAGGGCAAAACAAACCTGGCAACCCGTGTTAACCGTTTGCATTTGTTATTATTTACCACTATTGTCGGAGGGTAAGTGGATAAAATTTGACTATACCCCATGTTTATGTGGCGCCTATTATGGGTCACCTCCGTGGGGTTCTGGCTTTGTTTGGTGGTTAACTTTGATGAATTTTGCTGATCGCCGGTTGGGGCGCAACCCTGTCAAACTGATTGGGATAAATGCGCCGTTCCAGCCGAGCTTACAGTTTGGCCGTGTATACGACGCAGCAGGTGATCCCCGCAGTAGTGCAAACGCTGCTTGGGGCAACCAAAACCGTGGCCGGGGCGACCAAAATGAAGGCATTAAGCAACCCCTCCCTGCTCGGGAGCAGAGTATCCTAAGCCACCAACTTTCACCGCAGATGCAAAGTGCATTGCGAGGCGGTATGCGGCCATTGGAAAACAAAGGCCGTGGACAATACCAGCAAAAGCCCGTTGAACTGCATTCAGTGCACCTTGGTGCCGCAATTGGCCACAGCCAGCAGCGCAATCTGACGGTCTCTGCCTGTGCCAGCCCTCATGGTCACATGGCATTGCGGCGTGTATCGGGTGACTACAACTATCAAGTGTGAATCTAGCCACTGACTTCCCCAATATTGTCCCGCGGCAATAAATGCCCTAAATCTTTCAGCATCAAAAAGTGGCTATGGCCATCGATATAGCCTGTGATTTCTGAGGTTACTATAAAGCCATTGCGCAAATAAAACTCATAGTTATGTAGGGTGCTGGTTTCCAGCATGATGGCGCGTGCTCCCATGGCAAGCGTAACCTGTTCGGAAGCTTCAAGTAACACTTTGCCAAGATCTAGGCCGCGGAATTCAGGTTCCAGCCAAAACGAATAAAGGCTGGCGGTGTTCCAACGCCGGTGCAATAACAAGCCTCCAACTAACTGGTCGTTATCACCCCATAGGTTGGCAAAGCCTTCATATTCGACTGCGTAAAGTCCCAAGTTCTGGGCTTCCATTTCGGCAATTTTTAGTTCCAGTGGGTGTTCGCGTTTTCCCAGCGGTTTGTAGCCGGCATCTAATAACAGCGGCGATAAACCATTGGGGGTTACCATTTCCTGGATGACTTGGGTGTACTCCGGGTTAGCTTGTGGATCCTGGCTTGCGTACATAGTGCTGTCCCTGCTTACCGCCTACCTTGCTGCTTGTTATCCAGTTCCAGTCCCATCATCTCGAATATGTTGAGCTGCCCTTGGTATTGGATAAACAACTCTTGGTACAACTCCGCAGTGTTCATTTGCCCCCATTCAATTGCCTTATATATAAGGTGTGGAACAGGGCTGTGGGGGTCGTCATGGGAAATGTATTCCGCTGCTTCCGCAAGCTGTGCATAAGCGTCGGTCCGGTTCCTAATTGGGCCGCCACCATGGCCACCCCCTTGGTGGCCAGCGGCACCGTATTCCAGTTCGTCATCTTGCTCAGACACATCATCTGAGTGGGAGGCAGCTTCGAGCCCACCGCGGTGTTTTACATGGCTATACAGGGTTTCGTAAATTTCCTCTAGCAGGTTGCGCAAGCCGCCAAGTGATGGTGAGTAGTGCCCGCAAAGGTCATCCAGTAGCTGGGTAAAGTCATCTAGCGCGATGATGGCAAGCTGAAGATCCTCGAATACATCACGATAGAATTCTATGGGGGTCGCGATAATGGCACTCACCACCGTCTGGGTTTGCAAATAGTCGCTTGGGTCGATGTTTTTCTTAGCTTCTGCTGGTAGCTGCTCAAATTGCGCCGCTCGCTCCCAATCTTCCCAACTGTAGGCGATCTCGCCACGTGCTAATGTGATGGGCAATTGCTTGACCACAGGTTGTAGTTTTTCGTTGAGCCAGACGATGAGGTTGGTGCGGTACTCCAGATCACCATCTTCTACTTCTGGGTACATGCTTTCCCAAAACGTTGCGCAAAGTTGGTGGATGAAGTGGATGCACGGGCCAATTGCAGAAAAGCCCTGCTGGTTTAACTGGGCTTCCAGTAGCCATATTGCCAGCTGCAGGTCTTTGCTCTTCTCGCTAATCGCCTCAATTGCTAGCTTGCTGACTTCCTCCCAATCCGCCATATTGAGGTCGTGCTCCCACTGGCCCATGGGTAGGCTCGGGTCGTCGGCACTGCGCGCGGCTTTGATGGCAGAATACACACCGTTGTGTTTAAGGTTTCGGCCGCTTGGGCTTTGCTGGTCTATTTGTTGTAACAAGCTGTCAATTGGCACCCCTACCAGGGCATTAAAGCGTGATTGCAACGTGTCAGAGTATTCAACGGTCATTGTTGTTACCTCACTGGTTCACATCTGGGGCAAATTCTGGGAACTGATTTGGTATCGCAAGTGGTATCTTCTGTTTAGTTTCTGGATCCACCCCATATACCGTCAGCCTGGCAAACGCGCGCATGGTGTTGGGTTCTGGCGGCTGCGATTGCCCGTCTTTGGCCAATACATTGGCTTCAAATTTAAGCAGTTTTGATTCTGCTACTAAGGATTCTGTATCTATTTCTGTCGCGTGGTAGGTCTGGGCAAACTTGAGCAGTCCCCAAATATCTTCAATCCTATATGCCATTTGGTCGTCTAGGTTGCGCGTACCATTGATTGGGAAGCCCCGATAGGGCGATTGCTGTGCCCAGTCCAAAACCAGGTTAATGGTATCATTGGGGCGCCAAAAGATGGCTTGGCTTGTGCCCGGGAAGTTCGCACGATATTCACCACTGGTAAGTTGCCAACTGGCAAGGTGTTGGGTGAAGGCGCTGTATTCCTGCATCACATTAAACTCCAACTCTAGCTCAAGGCCTGAAGAGCCTTTACTGGAGGCCAACAGGGTGTTTTCAAACAAAAGCGCCGCTTGTTCTAAATCGCGCAAGAAAGTCCTGGCTGTTTCATAACTGTTGTCTTTCCAAGCTAGCACTGCCATGCGTTGCACCAAACCATCTGCCAACGGGCGGTATTGGGCCAAGAAGTCGCGCATAATTTTGGGCGAAATGCTGCGGGCACCCGCGCTTCTGCTAAACGGCGCTTTGTCAGCCAACAGGTCAGTGAATAGTTGTTTGATTTGGGCATATTCCCGTTTGATCTGATCCGCCTTATAGCTGTTGCAATGGGAGACCGCTCGTTCGATGATTTGCTTATGGCCCTGGGCAAATACGTCACTGGCTTGTGGTTTCTCAAGTTCAGCTGTCGTAGCAAAGCAGTTGCTTTGGTTGATGCTCGGCAACTGGTTGGCCATAAATTGGGCAAGTTGCTGCAAACTATTGCTAGGGTCTTTGTTTTGTTGTTTGTTGAGTTCAATCAAGGTATTTTGCCATTTGCCAAACAAGGCGTAATTGACGTACTTACCCTGGGTGTTGAGCAAGAACACAACCAGCGGTTCGGCATATTCCAGGGCAATCCCGGTTGCGCGTTCCTCTTGGGCAGCCAGATAATCCTGCAACTGGCCATCGCCGCCGATACCAAACAGGACATCATTGTACTGGTGCGCACTCCACCTGGGCTTGTTAAGCGGTGTAAAAATCCGGTTATCCCGATACAACTTATCCACCTTTTGCAGCAGCCTGTAGGCGTGATCCTGACTTAATTTGCGCAGCCAGGCCTCGCTTTCTTCAAATTCCAATTTTTTAAATGCCAATAACAGTGCCAAAACAGAATCCATTGACTTACGGAAGTTGCCGATAGCGGCAGCTAAAAACGCCTCCTGTTGGTTAACCGGGCGTAGTGATTCAGGCCTGAAGTCAGGTACTTCCTGTACCATAGCCGCTTGGATATGGCGGTTCATGGCAAATTGCAGTTGTTTAAGGGCGATACCTTGGGAAAAGTAAGGTTGGCTGTCTGCGACTGGACGGTTCGGCAAGCTCACTGATTGAAAGTTGTCTCGGGCATAGGCTTGGTACTCTTCGTATAATCCTAAGGCTTCATTGAGTTGTTCGGTCGACCAAAAGAAATCAGCTTCTACTTCAACATATTCTGACAATCCCGCCGTCTCCATGTAAGACAGGGACATACTGTGTTGGACAGCCTCAAATAGGACAGTGGCTTTGTCGGTCAGTTGCATCGGGTAGCTGGTTTTGCTGTACAAGTCCAGCACCAAGCTTTTGTCGTCATTGGCCATGGTTTCAGCAATGCGGTTTTCACAGCGTTGCAGGAAATTCTCTTGGAAGTTTTCTTCGTAGCCAAAATAGTTGCTGATCACCCTAAGCGAGTCATGGATCCGCCTACATTCGTTGGTTTCGCTGTGGGAAAGCAACCAATAGTTGTTTAAATGGTTTAGCCAGGTCTCAAAACGGGCTAAGGTATCGGCAAACTCAGGGATAGTGTTGTACCAAGACACCACCGTAGGCAAGCTGTTAAGTTGGTCACCAATGCGGAAAAAATCTCTAGGTGCAGTTACCTCGTTGGCGATTTGGTCTATTTCGCGATCTGCCATCGCCTTGATTTCATTCCAGCGTTTATTTGTACGCAGCTCCTGCACCGTGCAGAAAGGGTTACTAGTGATTTTGTTCACGTGGTTGGAAATGGCTTTTAAATACAGCGATGAGCGTTCGTAAAAGCTCGGTGGTAGCTTTTCGTTGTATAGGTATGCGACGAGGTCGGTAAACCTTTGTTCTACCTCTTCAGGGGTAAAGGTGTCTTCTGTAATTAAGTCTTCAAGTTCCTTTTGACGCAAGAGATTGACGGCGAGTGCATCGAGTTTGTCAGTAAAATCTACAGCAGAGCGCTTTTCAGCAAACGCCAGCATTTGGTTTTGGATTTTCTCTTGCATCCGGCACTGGAACGCGGGAAATACTATGCCATCAAAAATGTTTTCAGAAAAATAGGTCTCCACTTCATCGTTAAACGGGTTGCGCCACGACAGCGGCATACTTAGGTAGCTGATGGTACTGGCGTCAATTTTGGCCACATGGTTTAGCACGTGGTTGACGTGCTGCATGTCTACTGTGCTTTGCAGCTGGGGCTGGTTGTCGATGGCCGCAACCAGGCTTTGGGTTTGCTCGGACAACTGGGCTGAGTCATAAACCAATAATATTGCCAGCAATGACAAGGAACCGATTGTGCTGTATTGGTATGCGCGCAATTTTGAATTGCTGGACAGCAATTTGTTTTGTGGCGGAAATGCCAAGGAACTTTCAGCAAATATTTTCTGCTCAAACAAGTCCTGCAAAAACAAGTGACGTGCAGGCCCTGATTCGGCTTGCTGTTGGCAACCCGTAAAGTACAGCCCCCTGAACATCAATGGCGTTTGCAATGCCGCGCTGCCAAATAGCTCATTGCAAGTAATGGATAGGGCGGTTTCTAGGCTTGCAATGCTGTTGGCCAGCAATAAGGCTTCACTAGGTTTATCTTTGTCGGTTTGTTTGTCATTGTTGATTATTGACAACTGGGCGCTGCGGACACTATGGGTGACTTGTTCTATGGCCTCCGCAATCCAGTTAGATTGATAGGCCTGGGCATCGTTGTAGGGGTTAGCCCAGCCAAATTGCTGATCCAAAAATTTCTGCAAATAGGTTTGCGACCAAAACGTATTGAAACCCTGCAACCTCTCAGCTTCTGTCACAATGAGGTATATTGGCAGGACAAAGCCGGCACCTTGTTGGGTCAGCCAGATTTTTTGGTACAGCTCGCTTGCCCAATTCTCTAGCGCAATGGGATCCTCTTGCATCAGCTTGGATACGGGCAGGGTGACCACAATGCCATCCAGGGGGCGCTCTGGCCTAAATTGTTTCAACTCCCCAACAATTTGTTTGATTTCCGGATGGTGCACGACGCACCCTTGCTGGAATAGGTACCAGGTATTTGCCTCACCTTCCTGGGTGTCTTTATCAATAAGCTTTTGTTCTTTTTTACCGAGCAATGCTTCCAAATGCTGCAACATGCCGCTGTCTTCCGCCCAGTCGGTGCCGCTGATCATTAAGTAGGTGGGCAGCTTGTAGCGCTTTTCATGGCCGCCACTGAGCAGCTGTACAGCATTGACCAATCCGCCCATTTTCTTTGCTTTGGGCTTGGCTTTTGGCGCTTTTTCTGTTTTTAGGCTTTCTGTTTTACGCCAAAGTTTAGTGATGTCATCGCGGGAAAAGCTGATCCGGTTAAAACCCCTGGGTAGGAATGGGATTTTAATATTGATTTTCTTACCGCTCGCTATGACCAGCACCACTATTAAAATGATGGCGATGATCAACAGCCAAACGAGCCCGAAGTCCTCCGCCATTGGACCGAGTTTGTTGAACATTTTTTTCAATTCATTGATGTTCATGCTTATCGGTTACTCGTACTTGAAGATTGGGTGACCTCTTGCAAACGGTCACTTAGGTCTTTAGTCAAAACACCCCATAACCCGGTGCTCAACAGCAAATAGATGATTACTGCGATCATGGTTACCCGGTGCCATTTTGAAATTGGCGCTAACCGGCCTGCTTGCTCGTTGTTCCTGTTGTATTGATAGGGTTGGCTGAGCAAGTGCTTTTGGGTCAGGTCAATTGCTTCAAACTCGCAGATTTCGGTTAAAGCTTTGCGCAGGTATTCAAGTTTGCTTGGATTGTTGAACAGCTTGCCTTTGAACCCTTGCCAAAACACACATAAATAGACATAGGCCAATTGTTTTACTGGCGGTGATACCTGGTGCCCAACATTGTCTGTTTCAATGAGCTCTTCAACCCGTTGGATCAGTTTGTGGCCAGCATTGCGGCTGGAGAAAAAACTGGTTTCCAGCAACAGCGACAACCAATCTTGCTGGTGGGGCCAGCGCACCATGCGCAACAGCTGGTCATCAATCAAGGCAACCAAGGCATATTGCGCTTGCACGTAAATGATAAATTGGCCGGAAGATGCAATACTACGGATTTTGTTTTGTTGTAGCTGTAAATGCTCCAGCAATTGTTTATGCACGTAACGCGGGATATCCAAAATCTCGCTACCATCTTGGTTTACTAGTTTGTTGCCCAGGTGAAAGTGTTCTTCCACTTGGTTTTTTAGCGCGCACCAATAGGACATGCTTTCTTCAAAAGCTTGAAGAATAAGCTGTCCGTGTTTAATTGTGCTAGGTGCAACGCTCATTATTTTTTAACCATTAATTCCTGATTTCATTTACTCGTTTTCCGTGGCACAAACCAATTGATAACTGAAGGGCCGTGCTCTTGCAGCGATTGTTCTGAACCACTGATCATCAGCGGTTGTTTTTGCGCAATAAATTCGCGGTCAACTTTGACTTCGAAAAATATTTCATCGTCGCCTTCAAGTAATTTGAGGGACTTGAATTCTTTTACCCTAGACCTGTCTGCGCCAAGCGTCCGGGAAACCAATAGCATTTCCCAATTGTTTTCTGTCGCTATCATGGCATTGTCCAACCACTCAGACAATTTCTCCCGGCTTGAGCCCGGTGATAGTTTGCAGGATAAACTAAATACGCCTGTTTCTGGCAATGTTTCTACCGGTACCGTAAATACATTGTCGTCACCTAATTCGAACGGAATACAGGTGAAATCAAGCCTGATGCTATCGCTGATATCGTGGATGAAGCGCAATACCTGCTTGAATGTTGTATCCAAATCATTGTGGTTGTAAGCAACGAATGCTGGCGGTAGCAAGTCAGGGTGGATAATCGCCATATTGCCCGCCATAGCCACTAATGCCATGTAGAGCTGCTGTGGATGCACACAATCACTGTGCAGTAGTACTTCTACAACTGGTAGTTGCGCGGTCAAGTAATGGATACGCCGTTTTTGAAAGCTACTTACCACACTCGACTGGCCTTGGGTGTCCGTGAAAAAGTTCCTTAAGCCAGTAGCCTTAGTGCGCAGTTCCCCTAAAAGCTGCTCAACTTCTTTGCCTAAATTAACCTGGAACGGTGGGTGCCTGCGGTCAACGCGTAACACGGGCGGGGTAAATTTGAGGATTTGGTAGCTACCGTCGTAGGTTTTTTCAATTTTCAATATGGGAAAACTGCTGTAATTGGGTGATAGTTGCTGATCCACCAGCAGCAATAAGCGGGTGCGCAACCTGACCAGGTCGATTTGGTTTTGCATGTCGTTCTGGTCGATGACTTTGCCCACATTGACACTGTCGTACCGCTTTAATTCGCTGTCTGACTCACTGGCACAGCCGTCACTGAGTTTAGGGACGGCCAAGTGCACATAAAATGGCTTTTGCGGCTCTATATCGGGTATTTCCGACAACTCCAAGCTGAGTTTATCTAGACCTTCGGTTTCGGGTTGGTTTTGGTTGTCTAAAGCATACTTGGCAATGGTGCCATCGGGCATGATGGCGTGGACCTTATTCACTACCAGCTTCTCATAGGTTATCGCGTCCTGGTCAATATCCAGTTCGCTGACTCCCCAATAAAACGGGTTTAACCTTTGC
This sequence comes from Alteromonadaceae bacterium, assembly GCA_965279005.1. Lineage (GTDB taxonomy): Bacteria > Pseudomonadota > Gammaproteobacteria > Enterobacterales > Alteromonadaceae > Planctobacterium. The sequence goes on from CBDIHK010000018.1 coordinate 30,640, forward strand.
AACTGATGGAACATTGCTTGTTCCAAATAAATATTGTTTTGTTGGAAATGCTGTGGCGACAACAGCATTCCTTCAAACCACTGGACAGGATCTGGCGTCGCAGCAATCGGTTTCATTATTCTTGTTCTCCTTGTGGTTCCGAGCCTGGCGCTTGGGCCAATAGGGTCATCTGTCCAGCGTCAAAAATCAACCAAGGTGTGGCAACTTCTGTGATCACAGCTTTGGCATTTGGGTTACTGGGGAAGTAGGCAAAAGCAAACACGGCTTTGGCTTCACTAAGGCGGGCTGGCAAGTTGTCCCTGATTAACTCAGAATAACCCGGTACAATTTCACGGCGCATAACGTCCATATTCATTCCGTAGCTGGCGATATAGCCATTGCGCTCGGCAAACCACAGTTCAGCCGTAGCGCTGGTTAATAAGGTCACCAAGTTGTCGTCGTAGGCAAAAACCAAATCCACTGAAACCGCATGGCGCAGGGCGGCACTGCGGTTTACCTTCAATCCGATAGCGTCAATTTCATTGCCACTGTACCAAGGGTTTATAGATTCATTTACCCCTTGTACTGCGGAAGAAATTGAAGAGCATCCCCCAAGCAAGCTGAGGGATACTGCACTAATCAGGATGGCGGCCAGCTTCTTCATTAGGACAGCACCATTACTTTAACTTGGGAGGGTGTTAGGTTAATGCCCGGCACATTAGATATAAACCCGTTCTGCAGGGACATATCCAGTAAACGGGTGCTTGGCATGCACTGGAAAAATGTCCTGAAGCTGCCCAAGCAATTCATTTTTTTGCCCATAAACTGGTTGGATACTACGCCACCCATCGGGATGGAAACTTCGTTGCCGTTACTGAGTGATGTCTGGGTCAGTAGGTTATGTACCGGCATAGCCGTAATAAAGTGGTTAACCACGTTGGGGATAGCCAAGGTGGAAAATGCCAAGTTGGGCAGCGGGATTGGGATAGGTCCGATAGGCGTGATGATCTTGCACACGTCGGGGAAACCTAAGGTTAATGCTGGGAATTGAGTTTTACAAAACATCTAGGCTACCCCATATTGATCCGTTCCGCGTCCATTTTCAGATCCTTTTCCGCGGTGATAAGTTGTTGTTTAGCGTGGTTTTTTGCCAACAGTTTGGTATTAACATCGAGAAAATCGCAGCGCTGCAGCAACTGCCCAGCCATTTGTAGAAGCGATTTTTGCACGTGCTGGGTCAGGTTTTGGGCGTAAAGGTTTATCTTGCCAACCGCCGCATTAAGGTTGATTTCATTAACCACATTCATGCTCAAGGACTTTGCGATGTTGAACACCAGGTTCTTGGCGTTGATTTTCAAGCCTTGCTGCTGGGGCAGCGCCACCTGCCTGTCACTAGCCTGGCTGGCCGCTGGCTGGCTAAGGATATGGGTAATGTAGCAGTCGTTGTTGTCCTGCCAATATAGGATCTTATCGCCAATTTGTGGCAGCACTATACAACTCGTTGCTTGCACTGCGCTAACGCCATTGTCCAATGCAAATTTGTCGCCTTCTGTACTGGTGATGCTAGCTTGTTGCAAACCCAAATCAATGGTTTTACTGAAAGTTAACTGCTGATGCGCCTTGACACCCATAGCTATGCTGCTGCCTCCGCTTGTTGTCTCAATGGATCGGTTTTGCGTACTGACTTAATAATGTTCTTACGCCATGTAGACTTATCCCTGACGATACTGTGCCAATTGCTTTGCTCGAAACTACAGTTGCTCACTGTGCAATCCGTCCAAACCGAATAAGACATATCATTCAATTCAAATTCTACTTGGTGCAATTGGCACCCTTGCCAATGTGCACCTACCCATTGTGATTGCTGGCAGTTGCTTGCTGACAATTGGCTGTTGTCAGCTTTGGATTCGTTAAAGTTCGCTTGGAACAGGTTGCACGCATCGAAGCTACAATCCTTTAGCGATGCCTTAATAAACAAAGCCTGTGGCAGTGCAGTATTCTTGAATTCAACTGCTTGCAAGTGGCAGCCGATAAAGCCGTTGGCCACAAGTTCTGCATCCTCGAAACGGCAGTTGTCAAACTGGCTATCGTTAAAGGTACAGTAATGCCATTTAACGCCACTAAACACCTTGTCAGTAAATTGGCATTTAAGCATTAGGCCTTTGTTTAGGCTGCAGTTGTACAAAGTTACGTGGGCGAAATCCAAGTTGTTCAATGCAAAGTTATTGAGCTGGCATTGGTTGAAGGCTAGGTTGTCGCACTGGCTTTCCAACATGGCGCTATCTAGCCAGTCGCTTTTGTCAAAAGTGACATCTTGCCAATCGCTATTGCTGACTGCCATGCGCTGGAAAGTGCAGCCATCTAATGTTATTTGCTGCCAATTGTTTTGGTTAATTGCACCTTGTGACCATTGGCATCTAGCCATTTGGCAATTATTCAATTTGCATGCTTGTAAAGTACAGGTGCTAAAGGTTGAATCCTCGAACTGGCAATCTTCGAAAACGCAATCGATAAAAGTACATTCCTGCCACTGCAAACCTGAAAATAGGATTTGCTTGAAACATACCTCTTTGAAATTAGCGCCTTTGAGTTCCCATCCGGTGAATTCGACACCACTAATGTCGTCTTGTTCTATTACCCGGCTCAGTTTGGCTTTGTTAAGCAGCGTGTTTAACGGCATCTTGCCACCTCCTATAGGTGAGTGGGGCAAGGTTGTGCGCATCATTGAAGTTACTACCGAAAGGAAAAGCCAGCATGGCATCTGACTGGTAAAAGTCACAGTCGAGCAGTTGGCAGTCCATTAGGTAGGTTTGCCGCAATAAGCTGCCGTATAGTGTCGCTTCGCTTAGCGAAGCCTTTTGCAGTCTGGCTTCTGACAAAATACATTGGATCAGGCGGGCTTGTTTAAAGTTGGCTTGCTTTAGGTCTGAATCACCCAAATCACAGAGTTTAAATTCAGCTACTGCTGCCTGCAGGTGCACAGCGCTTACCCGGCGCAAGCCACACTCAACCAAGCTGGCTTGGCTAAAGTTCGCTGATGACATCACTGTGGTACCGGCAAACTGGCATTTTTCCAGTTTGCTGCCAGCAAAGCTGGCTACACAGAGGTTTGAATCCAAAAATGCGCTGCGGCTTAGCTTCACATTGTGAAATTGGCTAAAGCTCAAGTCTGTGCTCAGCACCACCAGCATTTCTGCTTGGCTGCCACTAAAGTCGTTGTCGCTAATATTGCTATTAGCTAGGCAAAATGTACTGAGCTGTGTATCCCTAAAACTACTTTTGACGATCGCCGCTTCCGACACAATGGCTTGTTGCAGGTTGCTTCGGTTGAAGTTGCAGTTGCGAAAATTGGCTTTGATAAACCAGGCTTTGTGCAGATTAGTGCCAGAGAAATCATTGCCAAAACCAACACAGCTAGAGAAATTGCACTCTTGCAAGTTGGCGCCGGTAAATCTGCTGTCAGTTACCTTGCAGCCTAGTAAGGCGCTACTGTGCAGGTTGGCACCTTTTAGCGAGGTGTTGTGCAAACGGCAGTTTTCCAAATTGCAGGCAGATAAATCTACATTGTCTAGGTTTAGGTTCGATAAATCTGCGCCTGCCCAATTGCGTTTGGCTAGCGGTTCTTTACCATTCAAAGCAGCAACAAATATCGCACGTTTTTCTTGCGCTTGCGCGTCATCAGGCCAGTCGGAAATCGGCTCTAGGCTGTATTGCTGGGCTTTAAATTGCTGTTCTTGCAGCAATTGCATATGGGCTTCATCCAACTTTAAGTTAGACTCTTGTGCCATATCCTGTAACGATGCCATTTGATCCGACACATCACCTTTCGGTTGCATATCGTCCAATGCCCCCGCGGGTAGGCCTTGCATCGATTGCTCACTCATTTTCTGCGCTTCTTCCAGTTCTTTTTCCATTTCCTTGCGCTTTTTCTCTGCTTCTGCCTGTTGCATTTTGGCATCGTCGATTAACTTTTTGGCATCAAAATCACCGCGCTCAATGGCTTTTTGAGCCACTAGGACTTTCGGTTCAGGCATCTCCGGCGCTTCTATACCGGAAGGGAGCTCGCCGTCGTTGTGTTCCTTGACGTCTTCCAAGAATTGCTGTTTGTGGGCCTCTTGCAGGGCTTTTCTTTGATCAATTTCGTCTTGTATCTCTTGTTCTTCAGCTGCAAGTTGCTCCGCTGATTTGGCTGGGCACAGTTGGGATTCATTGGACATGGCCTCGATTGCCGTTGCCGGATCCAGTCGCTGTTGCAATGCGAGCAGGTAATAGTCTTGGCTACGGGGGCTATCTGAGCTGTTTTCAAATGCCATCATATGGGCTTGCACGTCGAGTGAATCCAAGGTGTTCACTTCAATCTGGCCGTGATAAATGCAGGCGCCAACAGAGATGTCTGGGAACAACCATAGGGTATCCAAGTTGAGTTCTATTTCACTAAACTGTTCCGCATCATCAAAAATAAATGCCCTTGGCCTTACCGTGGGTAAGGTACCGGTAAACTCAGGTACGCCCGGCACCATGTTATAAAGGGTGTATTGCTCCCCACCTTGCAAGTAACTGCTAAACCATTGTTCAGGCCTAGCCGCCTGGAATAAGTGGAAGTCTGTGTCAGGCGCCATGTCAGGAAAGTGTTGTTCCAGCCATTGCTTGGAGCTGTAATCTCCATTGTATTGTTTGCGTAGACGATGGTTTAAGCCCAGTGCACCAAAGCCTTCTGGCATATATTTGCCATTGATGGATTTAACCGCTTTGTTAGGGTGTTCTATACAAGGTGCCCGGAGTGGTGTTGCCTTTTTGTCTTGGAAAAAGCCGCAGCCAGCAGGGTTGTCTTCGAACCCCTCGCCACCGTAGCTATTGCTATCATTGATGGTAACGGCCTCTGTAGGGCTCGGATCCGTCAGCGAATAACCTAGCAAGGACTTCTTAAACTCCCGTTCGCCATATAGCTTTAAGTGTTTATCTATGCTGCCCAGTTTCAAACCTGCAGTAAATGGTTCGTCGCTCAAGCCTTGGGGATTCTGGGCAGTGCCCACCATCAAAACCTCAGCTTTTGGTTTTGGCATTACCATGTCCAGGACTTGGCTTTGCAATTGTTCCTGGATAATTGGCCACTGCAGGAATTCATCCATAACTTGCGGATTATGCGGCTCTGCGATACCGACACCGGGGATCCCCATGTCAAAAAACACCACCGGCGCTGACACAAAATAGTTTTTGTGCTTAAAGCGGTAGGACTTGTGCAGGCATCCTAGGCGGCGGGGTTTGATTAATTTCATCGCAGCCGCCTCACAATACCAGTTTAATGGTAGATAAAATTTGCAGGTTGGTAGGGTCTATACTGAGTTTTATGCCACTACCTGCTATGTCAATGCTGGCACTGTTGCCTGATATATTGATGCTACTGCTGTTGCCAGAAATATTAATGCTGCTACTGGGGCCGTTGATGTTGATACTACTGCTAGAACCGGTCAAATTTAGGCTGCTGGAAGAGCCAGTTAAATTGAGGCTGCTGGAAGCCCCTGTAAGGTTAAGGCTGCTCGAAGCACCAGTTAAACCCAAGCTACTTGATGCCCCGGTTAGGGATAAACTAGAGCTTGCGCCAGTGAGTGACAGGCTATCTGCTGCCCCTGTCAAGCTCAAGCTAGATGACACCCCAGTCAATCCTAGGCTTGAACTGACACCGGTCAAAGATAAGCTATCGCTAACACCAGTCATATTGATACCACTACTGACTCCCACCATGCCTATACTGGCTGATATGCCGGTAATAGAAGTACTCGTCGACAAGCCGGTAACACTGGTACCCACTGACATACCGGTCACGCCAATACTCGACGACATGCCTGTAATCGACGTGCTATTGGCAACACCTGTGGTGCTGGTGCTATTGCTGGTGCCAACGGTGCTGGTACTAGTGCTAGTATCAATGGTGGAAATACTGATAGAGCCGCCAGTCTGGGTGGATTCACTGTAGGTGCCACCGGTTTGGGTGGAGTAGTTCTTGCTCTTGCCCACGTGCACGTTTTTGCTGTAGGAGTCGCCGTACATGGCCGAGTCGCTATAGCTAACATAGGACATTTTGTCGCTTGGGTTAGCGTTTAGGTCAGCGCCACTGCCGACCCGGGAAATGTTGTGGGAGCGCTCGGTGACGCTGAAGCCGTAGGAAGAACTCTCACTGTAGCTGACGGAGTTGTAGTTATTGCTGTTGCGCTGGGTTTCCACAATTGCGCGCGCCTTGCTCAATGGGGTAGTCACATTGGCACCAAATCCAATACTGGTGCTGTCGCCATAGTTAGTGCTGTAGTTATTGCCAACATTGGTGCTGCAGGTAAAGTCATCCGGCATGATGCACTTGTTGCCCTTATTCTGCATGATTTGCTGCACTTCGGGAATTTCGTTGGCATCTTGGGAACGCGAAACAGTGACAAAGGCACCGGTTTCCGGGATGGTCTGCATGTGCTCCGCCAATTTAACCCAGTGCAGTTGTTTGTCCGGATCGTCGATAAAGGTGACGTGGATCCCGCGGCAGCTGTATTTTTGCTGGCCTTGGTCATCAAACTCAAAATCCTTTTTGTCGTAGCTGAAACCGTCTTTTTCCAAGTACTTGGCCGAACTGCCTTCGTAGTCAGTTGCGCCCGAGTTGTCTACAACTAGCGCTAAAATACTGCCTTGGTTTTCCTGCGGTGGTTGGAAGGGCGAGGCCAGGCCATTGGCATCAAGCGCTTGGAATTGGTTGCTGTAGTCACCAGCGGCACTGCCTTGGTGTTGTACCGATGTGACCACAAATTCCTGATCGTCCAGGGTAGGGCAAATAGGCACCGAAAATTCGTCGCCTTCGCCGTCCCTTTCTTTTACCAAGAACTTGTAACCGGCTTTCAGTTCGGGGCAAGTACTTGAGCCAGAAAACTCAAAACGGGACGCCACTAATTTGTTCATTGTAGTATCGGTGATGGCGTTGATTTCTTTTTCGCTCGCCCCGTATTGCACAATGTGTAAAAACTCCATGTTGAGTTTTTCTTTTTTGTTGACCTGGTTGAGGTAAACCGGGGTGGCTTGGGCTGTGTTTTGCGACTCCCAGGTGGCTTCTTTTTGCGCTAAGACCGTTTTAATACCCGAACTGGTTAAGTTTTGTTTGTAACTAAACTGGGTGATGTAATCGTCCCTGTCCAGAGTCTGTTGGTGGCTGTAGCTTAGGTAAAGCGGTTTTAAATCATGGCTTTCTTCAGTTTTGCCATTTGCGCCTACTTCCCTTGTGTAAATGCCTTGGTAGTAGGGCTGATCAGTTATGATCATGGTGTGGCTGTCGTTACTATGCTCAAAATAATAAAACAGGTTTACCTTTTCCATCAGCCGGTGTAGGAAGTCAAAGTCGGTTTCGCCCGCTTGCAACCAATCTTGTTTGCGGTAGTTGGCCAGGCCGCAGACGATATTGTTGGGTTGCTTTTCCAATTCCTTTTTATTGAAATCAATGTTGTTTTCGCTGAGGACTTCCATCACCACTTCGAGAATGGTTTTTTGGGAAAACAGGCGGTAGTTGTTTTGCAACGAAAGCTTGTACAATGCGGGTTTCAAGCTAGCGCTATAAACGCCTCGCTCTGCCATGGAAAAGTTGCTAATAATGCCATTGAAATAAATCACCGGGCGGTCTTCAGGGTACTCGCCTTCAAAAACGTCTTTTTCGGTTTCGGGTAGGCCTAACCGGATGCAGGCTTTAGCACCTAATATTTTTTGAAAGTCCAGTTTTTGGCTGGTACTGCCTGCTTCACTCAATTCTGTGCCATAGGGGCCTTGTTTATAGCTACTCCAAGGTTTGTCCAAACCACTTGAAAAGAAAGCATTGGCGCGCAGGTTCAGGTTAAAATCGAACATTTGCGATAACGATTCTTGGCCGCTGAAGTCCTGTAGGCGCAGGGTCTGGTCATCAATAATGGTGCCGTCGTCCAACTCGATATAAAAGTCTAGGCTACAGCGCGGTGCTGGCGGCACATCCGCCCGTGAAGTACCAGGGTATTCGGTATAGTTAATTTTTTCTGCCAGTACCTCGGCGTTTGAACCTGAATTAAACCTCATGCAGCGTTACCCCAGTATTTGCTGGCCAAGGTAGGCTGTATTTTAAATTTAGGCAGGTTTAGGGTTTTATGGTCAGCATCACTGGATTTTAACCAGCTGGATTGGCCTAAATGCAGGTTAGATTTTGCTTGTACCTGTGACTTGGGCACGGTTTCCCAATCCAGTACCAACTGCACGTCTATTTCGTATTTACCGTCCGTTAAAAACGCTACCATCGACTTAAATACATTGTGGTGGGTACCTTTGGGCATCAAGTCGCGGCATTGTTCGATGCTTTTTAATTGCAAGGTCAAACCAATAGCAGCTTGGTTGTTCCAGTGCTTGCTGCCCAGGCCAATCCCAGAGCCTAGGCTGGCTTGTTGGCTGCCAAGCTGGGTTTGGAAACGTTTTGGCAGTGGCTGCCAAGCGCCCCTGCAGCTGTCGATTTCCACCTTGCAATCAAACATAGTTTCCAAAACCTGTTTCAGTGAAGAGTAGTTTTGGCGGTTGGCAATCAGTAGTGCAGCGAAAGTCATGAGCTTTTCAGCGGTGATAGGTAAACGCTGGAACAGTTCAGTGGTAGTCAGGCCGGTGGCAGCTTCCAAAAACTTGTATAAAATGCCATCCCCAGCAGCCTGGTTGAACAACATTGGATCTAGCTGCTTTTTGATGTCGTAGAGTAGGTGGATGAGCCGGTTGTTGAACAGGTCTACAAAGCGCGAAGGACCATAGTTGCCTTTGGCGCGTTCGCGCAAGATCAAGTCGCTGTAGACTTCTGGTAACGGGCCTTGCTGCCCCGCTAGGCTATAACCGTTGGTTTTCACCAAAGCTTCGTCTTTTTGGACTTTGACCGCGCCTACAAAATTAGGGGTAAAGGCCTGTTCGTTAGTGGCTTTAAACCGGATTTTTCGCGCTTGGTCTTCGTCGCGCACGCTGCTCTCCAGCAAACGCACTGTCTGGTAAAAGTTAATCTCCTCTGCCATTTTTTGCAGAAGCGCTACACTAGATGTTTGTTTCCGCTCAATGGTTTCCATTGGTATACCTGTTTATTGCCGATAAAGAGTTCTAACCGGACAAATGCGTTTACGTGGGCGAATAATGCCAAAAATTTATTGAGTACCGACCCAAACAAGATGGTGCTACTGCCGTCAAATTTGCGGTCATATAGGGTTAGCTGGAAATTAACGCCGTGGTAATAGCCGCGCCAGCCGCCGTTTTTCACTGGGAACAGATCATCTTGTGCGGTAAAACGCTCAATACTCTCAATCTGCCGTTGGTTGACGTTGTTTTCTTTGCCCGCATACAAGCCCAAGATGGATGTCAGGGTGTCTTGCGCCAATTCTGGATCAGTCAATGACACGTAATACAATGACAAGTGGGACAACACCTTCCACAGCTGTTCATGGTTGGCTTTTTGGCCACGGTAACGGGTAGGGCGGGTCAATAGTTTTGCTTTTTTAACCGGTGAACTGCCCAGCACACTGAAGCTTTGCCCAATATTGAACATTTCGCTCCAAGTCCGGTTGCAGCAGAGTGTATTGGCATAGACAGTTTCGCCGATAGGGCAATCCCGGATGAACTTTTCGCTGAACAAGGATATCCAGGTTTCGGTGCCTGGCAGTTGTTTTTTGTGGCTGGCTTCGGTTTGTGCTTGCCAACGGAAATCGGAATCTTTTAGGTCTTTGCGCACCAATGAAAAGTAAGGCTCCAATTCACGGGATTCGCCCCTGCGGTTCATTGAATGCACCTTGTTGACCCGGTAAATTTCATAACAATCATAGTGCTCCCGGCTTGGGAACAGCTTGTAACGGTAGTTCTTATGGGTCAGGGGCACCGGTTCGCTGGATTTTTCAAATAGGTTTACCACCGGCATGCAGTTCAATTTCAGGGCTTGCGGGTGCAACCGGATAGTCTTGGGTAGCGATCGGTCAAATACCAGCATGATCCTTAGGCTGCCTTGGAACTGTACCTGTTGCATACCTGAAAGATCGAAAAACAGGAACTTTTCGGGGAAGTTGAAGTAGTCAAACAACAAGGAAAAGCCCAGTTCTTGCTGCTTGCTCACCGGCATGGTGCGCTCATCATCGGCAAAACCTGCGAATTTGAGATCTTCTTTGCCTAAGTTGGCGACCCGTTCATTGCTCTGGTCAAAAACCACAGCGCCCAAAAAGTTTTTGGCAAGAATGTCGTAGAAGCTGTATTGGCAATGCTCATCTAGGTTGATGTAAAAACGCATAGGTTGTTGCAACATCAAGCCGTCTGCGGCGCCTTCTGGGGTTGAAGCCAGCTTGATATCAACAATAGACTGGGCGTTGTTGTAGTTGTTGCGGATATAGTCTTGCTGGTTGATCGGGAATTTAGCCACTGATTGCACCTGCATTGGCCACAAGTTGACCGGGTGGCTAGAAGAAAACCGGCAGTTTTTCAGTTTACCCGCTGTTTCGCTTTTCGCTGTGACATTGACAGGCTCGAATTGACGTTGTTCGGCAAAGCGGTAACCGTTGCTAAAATCGGCAGAGCCGCCATCAACTTCACATTCCATAATTGCCATTGACGGCACTGATGATATCAGCTGCGGATACAATTGTTGCAGTAGCATGGAAGGGATTTGCTTGGTTTCCGACTCCATGTTTTGGCGCAGCCTGCCGGTCATCCAGGAAAAGGACTGCAGCAGCAATTCAATATGGGGATCCCGTGACTTGCCTTCGTTGAGGGCGAGTTCATCGGCAATGCTGGGATAATCACGCGCAAACTCAAGGGCATCGCTGCGCAACTCTGCGAGCTCAGACTTGAAATAGTCTGTTAATTGTTCCCTTACGTGATTCATCTATTTAGCTCCGGCTAGCAAAGGGGATAATCCCCCTAATCATGTCTTTGCGTTTTTGGTGGCGTTAAATGCCGTTGTTGCGCTTTTTTTTTAATCTAGTTGGCGCGCAAGGTGTAACTAAACTCCTCCGTGACGTCCGCGACTTTGATTTCGCCGGTCACTTCTATGTAGGCCGGGTTCAAGGTCTTGTTATTGCCCACCAACTGAACTTTGGGATTGATGATCCTGGGTTCGTAGTCTTGCACCATTTCCAACACCTGCTGCATCAAGGTTTTGCTATCGGTCATGTTGGCGGCGTAGTCCACTGGATTGTCAATGCCAAAGTTCAGGACTGACTTTTGCCCTAGGTGTCCTTTGCGCACGCCTTCGAAGTATGCGCGTCCGGATACCAGGCGTTGTAGCTCCTCTTTGATCGCGTCGCGCATCACAACCAGCTTTGCGTGGGTTTCATCCGGCATGGGCTGGTCTGGGTTACACAAGCGATCAAAGAGAAAGCGACGCATTACATAGGTCCTCTATTACGCGCCACGCTCCAGCTGTACACGAAACTACCGGTAATCATGGCTTGACTATCTTGATGCGACGTCGTCCACTCAATATCGGTAAAGTTCAGCGTGATTTGCTCGGTGGCCATGTCATTGGGATGCGATTGGGCTTCCACTGAGCTGATCATGCAGTTGTACAGTTTTACAGTCATGATGTTACCAATGATGCTATTGCCATCCCCGTCCATGTTGGCATTGCGGCATAAGAAGATCTGGGTAGGATCGGTGCCGTCATCAATGGGTGCTGCTGACAAGCAGTGTTTGTATAAAAGCGGTGAGGTTTTATCCAAATACTTCACTGCCGTGATGTCATTCAGGTTTGGGCGACCAGAAGTCCGGGCAGCGTTGCTCACGTCTGTGGTCATTTGCTGCTTCATGCCAAAATGCATTGATACCAATTCAATACAGCCTGACAAATCGTCCCCGGCGTCCACTAACTCACCATCGATTAAGCTGGCGCCGGCTAGGTCTTCCAATCCTGGTTTTAACAATACTAAATCCATAACGATTTCCTCTTAACTAATTATCAGGCTGGAAGGTCGGCTACCAACCTAATGGAGGTAGTCAGCTCTTCTAACTGAAAATGCGGTTTCAGAAATACGGTTGCGCGATAGGCACCGGGCTTTCCAGGAACATCCGTCACAGAAATTTTAGCTTCGCGTAGCGGATACTTAGCCTTGATATGCTGTGGTGGCGTATCGTCCAACAATACATATTGGGCTATCCAAGTGTTGAGGTAGGCCTCCACTGACTGGCGGGTCATGAAGCTACCAATTTTCTCCCGCATCAATACCTTGATGTAGTGGGCAAACCTGGAGGCTGACAACACGTATGGCAACATAGATGAGATCCTGGCGTTGGCTGTTGCCGAATCGGTCAGGTACATCTTAGGCTTGTTGGTGCTTTGTCCACCAAAGAAAGCGGCTTTGTTAGTGCCTTTACAGTGGCAGATAGCCATGAAACCTAGGTCGTTGAGTTCTTTTTCACGACGGTCGGTAATTGCCACTTGGGTAGGGCAGTTAAGCTCAATGTCGCCCGCTTCGGTTTCAAAGGTATAGGCAGGTAGGCCTTCAACCAAACCGCCTCCTTCAACACCGCGGATAGCGGCAGTCCAGCCATGCAGTGAGAAAGCGTTGGTGATGCGTTGGCCTAGGACATAAGCTGGGTTACCCCAAAGGATCTTGCTGGCGTCCACCTGTTTTATGGTTTTTTCCGAGGTGTTACCCTCCGCATCGGTTTCCACTAATGTCACTGCCACGTCTTCGTCGAAGTAGATCCCTTCAACTGGGTTGTTGGCATGGTGGTAAGGCAAGCGCAACATGACTTTTGGCAAGGTTAGGGTGACATAGCGGGAATCTTCGCTTTCCCTGAATGCACGCCATTGGATAAGCTCTGCACTTTCAAAGATTTTGCTCAAATCCCTGGGCTTGTACAAGTTGCCAAAATCATCCATATCGAACAATTTGGCATAGGCCGAGGCAATGAAAGGGGCATGGGCTGCGGCCGCAACGCCACTGATCATTTCCAGGAATTTCAAATCCCTGGCAGTACGGCCAAACTGGAAGTCACCAACCAAGACACTGTAGGGTTCGCCACCAAAGGTGCCGTATTCTTCTTCGTAAACGATTTTGAATAGTGCGCTTTGGTCAAACTCCACTGCTTTGTCCAAGTCTTTGAACAAATCATCATAGGATACGTTCAAGAGCTTGATTTTCAGTTTGGTATTGGTTTCCGTGTTCATCACCAAAAAGTGTAAACCACGCCAGCTGGCTTCCAACTCTTGCAGATCATCATGGTGCATGATGAGGTTGAGCTGGGTGCTGATGGTCTCGTCTTTCTGCGCGATACGGGCTGTGAGCATGCCGCCATGGTTAAACTCTGGGTTGTCACCTGCAGGCAGTAGGTCGTCCTGGATCAGGATTTGTTCAACAAACTCGGCTATCAGTTCTACAGCGTAGGGCTTTTGCACTTCTTCCAGGATCATTTGGCCATCGCTGAGCATGGCGGCCATGTCTTTGCCGTCTTCCAGTTCTGCAGCGTATGCCGCCAAGATGGCAGCGTCATAGGCTGATTGGTCTATCTTGCCTGCAGCGAGATCAGCCCTGGCGGTAGCAACTGCTTCACTAGCGCCAGTAACCGCAGTTTTAAGCGCGGTGCCGCGTTCTGCGTCACCCAATACACCAGTCAGGATATTGGCCAGGGCATCATTACCGTCCAACTTGGCCATAAAGTCGCGCAAGCGGCTGCGTTCCAAGTAGAGGGTATTGAGTGCAGGAACCCGTTGCACGACTGTGACAGGATCAAAGTCGTCAATGTGCATGAAGGGGACATTCACCATCAGCTCACCAGAACCACCTGGCAGCTTGTTGGCAACGCTGAACTTCACGCGAGGTTCAACTGATTCCAATACTTTATTGAAGTTATCGCGATCAATCTGCACCATTTTACGATCCCTAAGTGGGGGTAAAACCTTGTCAGATTTGGCAGATAAAGGAGCGATAACACCCACGATAAATGGGATCTCCTTTTTCTCCAACGCGCCGCCCGTTTCTACGTCGTAGGTAATTTGTACCCGAGGTGGGCGAACCCTGCTTAGTTTATGTTGTATGCTATTCGACATTCGACTAGCCTCCGTTGATAAAAATTAAGCGTTTTGATTCGTGATTACTAATGAAGTGCCTCTCGAACATAGATAACGCGCCCTCCATACACCCTTTTGTGTAGCTCACCTTCCTGAACCAACATTTCTAATGCTTCAAGCACCAGATCCCTGGCATTGTTCAGGCTTTGTTTAGTGATCCACCAACTCGCGATGCCTTCGACCGTATCTCCAGCATGCGGGTTGCCGCGGAAATACTCCTTTATGTCTTTGGCAATACTTTCTACTTTGACTGGTTGTGATGCCATTTTTCTAATCCACTTGTTTGTTGAATTTGGACGTCTCCAACAAATTACTGCGCATCTTTTATGCCAACTTTCTCACCCTCTTAAGCTATTGATAAATAACAACTTTATTTTTCTGCGTGTTTTTCCTTTATGGCGTTTTTGCCCTATCAAAAAATAACCAATCCCGGCCAATCCATTACTGCTATTGGGCTAGGTTACTAGATGGGGCTTTAACACCCCCTAGGGTCGTGCTGCCCTGCATAAAGGCACAGTAGGTTGTGGGAAAATTAAACAGCCTTGGTGATAGAAAATGTTGGGCAGTAACGAGGTGTAATGTCGGGTAGGGTTTTGGCCGTACGCTATAAAACAAAAAAGTTGATCGAGGTCACAAAACTAAGCCGTTGATGTTTGTACAGTTTGTCCTATGAAATTACATGTCATTTGCATAGGAAACCCACTGCATGGCCGTGATGGCATTGGCCATGCGGTGTTTATGGCTTTGCAAGAACAGGCGTTGCCAAAAGGTGTGGCTGTTTTTGACGGCGGTATAGGTGGTATGGCGGTATTGCCCTTTTTTAGGGGCTGCGACCAGGTGTTAATCGTCGATATGGTTGCCGGTACCGAAGAGGTAGGCACAATATTGTTTTATCCCAATGTCGATACTTTATTGTCCGGTAGCGCGGAAACCAAGGGAGATCACGGCGGTGATCTCAGCACTGTGCTGGCTATGCTGCCCACATACTTGGACACCCTGCCCACAGTGGATCTTATCGGCGTTGTCTCGGACTCTACGCAGCATTACCAGCAAGAGTCTGGCTATGAATACGAACATTTAGTAAAGCAAACCCTGGATCGCGTCAATAGCTATATTGGGCATCGTTATGCCACAACATCATTTGAACCAAAACCACTATTTGCATAAGAGGCTGATCTTGAAAAAAATTCTAACCATCCTTTGTCTGCTGCAATTGTTTTGCAATCCCGCCTTGGCCCATGACGGACACGGCGTTTGGGATTTTGCGGGAATTTGGCACTACTTATTGGAGTGGGAGCACCTTATATGGCTGGTGCTGCCCATCCTGTTGCTGGTCTCACGAATTTATAGGGTGAAAAAGTGCAAGCACAAACGCTAGGTTTTACCTTATCCATTAAAGGTGTGGTTCAGGGGGTGGGTTTCCGCCCGTTTGTCAGCCGCCTCGCCCATGAGCTAGGCATTGTTGGCGAGGTTAAAAACAACCATCAAGGCGTGGAAGTGCACTTCCAGGCAGACAACCAGATAGCACAACAATTTGTTGAAAGTATTAAGTCTGGTGCCCCCGTTGCAGCAAAAATTGAGACTATGCAGATGCAGCCTTGTTGCCTGCCCCATGATTTTGTTGACTTCCATATTATCGCCAGTGACGACAAATACAGCTGTACGGCCATTGCCCCGGATCGCGCTACCTGTAAAACCTGTTTGGCAGAGCTTGCGACAGAAGGCGACAGGCGTATAGGCTATGCATTCAATAGCTGCCCTGACTGCGGTCCGCGTTATTCGGTCATTAAAAAAATGCCCTACGACCGCGACCATACCAGTATGCATGAATTCCCCCTGTGTACTGAATGCAATGAAGAGTACGGCGATTTAACCGATAGGCGGTTCCACGGTGAATCAATCGCTTGCCCTAAATGTGGCCCGCAGCTCAAATTTGCCGACGCTGCTGGTGTTGGGCAGGCACTGGCAGGAGAGGCCTTTGATAGGGCTGTCCAGGTTATTTCCAATGACGGGATCCTGGCGTTAAAAGGGCTGGGCGGCTGCCATTTAGCCTGTGATGCCACTGAGGCGCCAGCGATTGAACTGCTGAGGCAAAGGAAACAGCGACCCAATAAACCGCTTGCGGTGATGATGGCTGATATGCAACAAGTCGAAGCGTATTTTGATTTGTCTGCCATTGAAGCCGAACAGCTAAGCGAACCTGCGGCACCTATAGTGTTGCTGCCAAAAGCCAAGCTTAAACAAGGTTTACCTGAACAGATTGCGCCCAATGTTGCCTTTATCGGCGTGATGCTGGCTTATACACCTTTGCATTCCCTGTTGTTGAACGCCATTGGTAAACCATTGGTGATGACCTCCGGCAACAAACAAGGCGAGCCTATTGCTATTGAAAATGGCCAAGCTATCTCTGCCTTGAATGGCATTGCCGATGGTTTTTTGTTGCACAACCGGGAAATAGTTCACCGCTGTGATGATTCGTTGCTGGGGATATTGTCGGGCAAACCTAGGCTGATCAGGCGCGCTAGGGGCTATGTCCCTGCCACTATCCAAACCGATGCCGATATGGCCACATCCCCTTCAGTACTCGCCATGGGCGGCGACCTTAAAAATTGTTTTGCGCTGAGTAAATGGGACAGGGTAATGCTATCAAGCCACAATGGCGATTTGGCGGATCCTGAGTGCTACCAAGCAGTGCAAGCCAGTATCCAAAGCCACCAAGAACTGATCGATTGCTCGCCTGACCTGGTTGCCGTTGATATGCACCCCGACTACTATTCGACCCGAATTGGCGAGCGCTTGGCGCACCAATACGGCGTGCCAGTCGTGCCGGTGCAGCACCACCATGCCCACCATGTTGCTTGTTTGATAGAAAACAATGCCGATGCCAAGCAACTTCATTTTGGCATTATTATGGATGGGCTAGGCTACGGCGACGATGGCGGTCTGTGGGGCGGTGAGCTGTTATTGGCTGATAAATACCAATACCAGAGGCTTGCCCATATTAAACCATTCCCGTTATTGGGCAGTGACAAGGCCAACCGCGAACCCTGGCGCAACTTATTAGCGCTGATTGGCGTTGATGGTTCTCGGCCGTTGCTCAAGGGTGGATTATTGGCTAAACCGTTGCAACATTTGGTACAGGGCAAACAAGCCGAGACCCTACTCAACTACCAGCATATATTCCCCACTACCAGTTCCGCTGGGCGTTTATTTGATGCGGTTGCAGCCTTGCTGGACGCAGCCCCTTTGCAACAGGACTATGAAGGCCAAGCCGCTATGGCTTTGCAGGCTTTGGCCATGCAAGCCCAAGGCAAGGGGCAACTACCACCAGATACTGTGCCAAGCGATGCTGAGCTAGCCCAAATCATTGAGCAGGGCGCTGAGGCTATGGTTATCAATCCTGGCGCAATTATTGAAATCCTCGTTGCCAAACTGGTGTCAGGCTCAGCCAAGCCATCTGTGGCCTTGGCTTTCCATCACATTTTGGTAGCAGCCTGGGTTGCAGTGTTGGAGCATGCTGCACCAAACCATCCGGGTATCGCCAAAAATATCACCTTATCTGGCGGTGTATTGCAAAACCAAATCATCCACAACTTATTGGAGCGGCAATTACAAGATAAGGGGTGGCGTGTATATAGCCATAGCCGGGTACCCGCCAATGACGGTGGCATTGCCTTGGGGCAAGTCGCCATCGCCCAAGCAAAATGGGAAAAAGGCTTATGTGTTTAGCCATACCTGCGCAAATCGTCGCAATCAGCAACCCGGAGCAGGGCATAGCCGTAGCCCAAACCCAAGGAGTGCAGCGTGAAGTCAATATTTCCATGTTGGCATTATCTGGTGTGCAACTCGATGCGTTACCCGGGCAATGGGTGTTATTGCATGTGGGATTTGCCATGGCCGTGATAGACCAGGAAGAGGCCAACCGCACCCTAGCCATGTTAGATGATATTGAGGGGGAAGGGCATGCTTGAACCAGGAAATGCAGCTAAAACAGAATTTAGCATGGCTCGTTTTCGTTCACCAAGCTTGGTTAAAGAACTGGTTAACCAAATCAACAAGCTTGCACATAAAGTGTCTAGCAAGCTGGGTCGTCCGGTTCAGGTTATGGAAGTCTGTGGTGGCCACACCCATGCAATTTTCCAAGCGGGTTTAGAACAGTTACTCAACGGTTCGATTGAGTTTGTGCATGGCCCTGGCTGTCCAGTCTGTGTATTGCCCGCGGAAGCAATTGACCGCAGCGTAGAACTTGCGCAGCAACCCAATACCGTGCTGGCCTGCTTTGGTGATGTTTTGCGGGTGCCGGGAAATGCTGGCAGCTTGATGCAGGCGAGGGCAAAAGGGGCTGATGTTAGGGTGTTGTACTCACCTTTTGATGCCATCAAACTCGCCCAATCTGAACCTGACAAGCACATTGTGTTCCTGGCTATTGGCTTTGACACTACCATGCCCAGCGTGGCTATCAGCATTGATGCAGCTAAAAAGCAAAACATCAAGAATCTCACATTCTTGTGTTACCACATTCGCCTGATCCCGACCTTAACCAGCCTACTTGATGCTGGGGAAGTCCTGCTTGATGGTTTTATCGGCCCCGGCCATGTCAGTGTGGTGATCGGTAGCGATGCCTACCAACCTATTGCAGGCTCATTTAATAAACCACTGGTTATTGCCGGTTTTGAACCAGTAGATTTTTTACAGGCCTTATTAATGCTGTTGCAACAGCTTGCCCAAGGCCGTTGTGAAATAGAAAATGCCTATACCCGGGTTGTTAGCCAGGAAGGCAATACCGCTACGCAAAGCCTGATGCAGCAAGTGTTTGCAGATTCTACTGCCGCTTGGCGTGGGCTAGGTGATATCCCGTGTTCGGTTACCAGCTTAAATCCCAAGTACCAGCAATTTGATGCCAATACAGAGGCCCAGAAACAAAGCCGGGATAGCAGTCGTGAACCCAAGTACTGTGGCAAGGTGCTGACCGGCGCAATTAAACCAACCCAATGCCCACTGTTTTGCCAGGGCTGCAACCCAGAAACACCGCTTGGCGCCTTGATGGTATCTTCTGAGGGAGCTTGCGCGGCCTATTATAAATACAAACAAGGTAGCTTATTGAAGGAGTCATAACCGGTGAAGGATGACTGCATAACACTTGCCCATGGTGCTGGTACTGCCGCCAGCCATGATTTAATTGAAAATGTATTTTTAAAAGCGTTTGGCAGAGCCGGTGAACCACCGCTGGACAGTGCGGTGCTGCCACTTAATCAGTTGGGGCAAAACGTGGATCGGTTAGCATTTAGCACTGATAGCTACGTGGTTTCACCGATTACCTTCCCTGGCGGTGATATTGGAAAGTTGGCGGTTTGCGGTACGGTCAACGACCTGGCGGTCAGCGGGGCAGTGCCTAAATACTTGAGTGCTGGGTTTATATTAGAAGAAGGCTTGCCTATTGCAGAGCTTGAGCAGGTAGTCAATTCAATGGCATTGGCGGCGGCAGAAGCTGGCGTGGCTATCGTAGCCGGTGACACTAAGGTAGTGGCCAGAGGGCAGGCGGACAAGCTCTATATCAATACTACGGGGGTTGGTGTTATTCCAAGCCATCTAAACCTTTCCCCCCAGCAAGCCAAACCAGGCGATCTGGTATTAACCAATGGTTTTATTGGTGATCACGGTGTTGCCGTTATGTTGCAACGGGATAATTTAGGGCTAAACGCCCAGGTAGCGAGCGACTGTGCGCCCTTAAATGGCATGATCCAGCAGCTATTGGCAGCCTGTCCAGGGACGAGGGTGATACGGGATGCCACCCGTGGAGGTGTTGCCACTGTGCTGCACGAAATCGCCATTGCATCTGGTGTCAACATTCAGCTCAACGAAACTGATTTACCGATCCGCGGACAAACCCAAGCTGTCTGTGAGCTACTGGGTATGGAACCGCTGTTTTTTGCCAATGAAGGCTTGGCGGTGTTTATCGTGCCCGATTCATTGGCTGAAACAGCACTGGCAACCTTGCGGCAGCATCCCTACGGGGCACATGCAAGGTCAATTGGCAGGGTAACTGAAACTTCAAAAGGTTTGCTCTATATCAATACCCGCTATGGCAGCAACCGTATGATTGAACCACCCCATGGTATACAGCTACCGCGAATTTGTTAGGAATCTAAAGCTTTGACGGAAACACAAATGCATGAATTGAGCGTAGTGCAAACTCTGATAGAAACCGTGCAACAACACGCCAAACAAGAGCAAGCCGGTAAGGTTAGCCGCATTGCCATAGAGGTTGGTGCGCTCACCTGCATTGACCAAGATCGTATCCAGTTTTGTTTTGACATGGTTAAAAGTGATGCAGATATGCACGGCAGTGAACTGCAAATAAACACGGTTACGGCCACAGCCAAATGCCAGGATTGCCATAACACCTTTGAACTGAAAAATTTAGGCCTGCCCTGCCCAACATGCGGAAGCTATAGCTATGACATGATCACGGGCAACGAACTTAACTTAACTGAAATAGAGCTTTGCTGATGTGTACAGATTGTGGATGTGGAACGGAAACGGCAACGATAGTGAAACCAGCGCCTACGGGTAACAACCAGGAGCAGGGGGATATAACCCACACCACCTTGCACCTCAAACAGTCCTTGTTGTCGGGCAATGACCAGTTGGCAGCGGATAACCGGTCTTGGCTGCGGCAAAATAGGGTGACCTGCGTCAATTTGATGGGCACCCCCGGCGCAGGCAAAACCCAGCTACTGCAAACCACTTTAAAGCACTTCTTAGGCGCAGGCACCCAGGTATCAGTATTGGAAGGTGACCAGCACAGCAATAACGACGCTATGCGCATAGAAGCGGTGGGTGGCAAGGCCATCCAAATAAATACCGGCACCGGCTGCCATCTAGATGCGGACATGGTGCAACAAGGTATTAGCGAGCTGGCACCACAACCCGGTAGCTTGTTGTTTGTCGAAAACGTCGGCAACCTGGTTTGTCCGGCATTATTTGATATTGGCGAAACCGTCAGGGTGGCCATGATGTCGGTAACGGACGGTGAAGATAAACCGGAAAAATACCCCCACATGTTCAGCCAGTGTGACTTGATACTTCTCAACAAAGTTGACCTGCTACCGTACCTGGATTTTGACGTTGCCAAGCTAGAGGCCAGCATTGCCAAACTAAACACCAAAGCAAAACTACTCTACTTGTCGGCCAAATCGGAACAAGGCTGCCCCCGCTGGTACCACTGGCTAGAGCACCAAATGCAACACCAGATGCAGCACCATGGCTAGGCAATTCTTAAACAGGGCCAACCTTTCTAGCCTGCTGCAGTCAGTGTCAGCACACGGTTATGAGGTAATTGGGCCTCAAGTCAAAGACGGTGCAATCGTATTTGAGCCCTTGGCTGGTGTGGATGATTTGCCATGGGGCGTTCAAGAGCAGGTTGTCGCAGGCAGCTACCGGTTGCAAAACAACGGCGAACAGCGCTGTTTTCGTTGGAATACCGGACCACAAGCGGTAAAACCCTGGTTGTTTAAACCGACACAACCCATGTGGTATGCACAGCCCAGTGACGATGGCTTCCGCTTCAAACAACACGAGCCCGAAGCCAGGCCTCGGGCGTTTTTTGGACTACGTGCCTGCGACCTTTCAGCACTCTATATCCAGGATAAGCATTTTATGCATTCTGCTTTTCCTGATCCCTATTACAAAGCCCAAAGGGAGCAACTGTTGTTGATTGCGGTAAATTGTAGCCGCAGTGCGCAGACTTGTTTTTGTGCTTCCACTGGCGACGGCCCAGAAGTCGGTTTTGGTTTCGATATCCTATTGGATGAGCTGGACGATGGTTACCTGGTGCAATGCAAAAGTGAACGGGGCCAAGAAATAATTGACGGCTTAAAGCTTGAGCCACCTAGGCAAGAGCATGAACAGCAGGCGGTACAACAAATAGAAAATGCCCAAGTACAGCAGCGGGCAATGCCGACAGAGCAAAAGCTCCGGGAGCTAATGGAACACTTGAATGACGCCCAATGGCATAAAATCGCTGAACGCTGCCTGGCTTGTGGTAACTGCACTATGGTCTGTCCGACCTGTTTTTGTTCTAAGCAGGTGTCTTCATCCGAGCTTGGTTCAGATGCCACCGAACAAACCCGTTATTGGGATTCCTGTTTTAGCCAACAACACGGCTATATCGCAGGTAAAAGGATCCGTTCTGAAATTAGCCAGCGCTACCGCCAATGGCTGTTGCACAAGCTGGTGACCTGGCAGGAACAATATGGCCGCACCGGCTGTGTCGGCTGTGGCCGCTGTATTAGTTGGTGCCCAGCTGCAATTGATTTGGTGGAAGAGGCCAACACAATTCTGGGAGATGGCAGCAATGGATAGTTTTGTGCCAATGCCGGTCCAGATGGTAACCAAAGTAGAAGAATCACCGGGGCTTGTAACCCTTGGCCTGAAGCTCCCCCATGACGGTGTTTTCCAGTTTGATTTTGGCCAATTTAACATGCTGTCGCTGCCAGGGGTGGGGGAAGTGCCGATTTCCATCATGGGCTGGCAGGATGGTTTGTTAAACCACACCATTCGCGCTGTTGGCCGCGTTTCTGATGCCATGGTGTCCATGCCTGAGCAGGGCTGGATGGGCTTGCGCGGCCCATTTGGCAACGGTTGGCCACTGTCCCAGTTTGAGGGCAAGGATTTAGTATTTATCACCGCCGGTTTAGGTTGCGCACCTGTGGTAGCCGCCATTAATTTTGCCGTAAGCCACCGCATGCGCTACCGCAGGATAGTGATCCTGCAAGGTGTCAAACACCACAATGACCTGATTTGGCAGCCAAAATATGACGCTTGGCGTGACCATGGTGACTGCCAGGTGCTATTGGCAGCTAGCGAAGAGAAAAAACGGAAATTCCATTGGCGCCTGGGCATGGTCACTGAACTGCTGCAATATGCCGATTTTGATCCGGCCCACTGTGCCGTCATGGTCTGTGGCCCGGAAGTCATGATGCTAGCAGCCATTCCGCAGCTAGAAGAACTCCAGGTCCAAGACAAGGACATTTACCTGAGCATGGAACGCAATTTCCAATGTGGGTTGGGCTCCTGTGGCCATTGCCAGATTGGCCCACACTTTGTTTGCCAGGATGGGCCTGTATTCAACTATCCAGAGATCAAGCCTTGGTTAGGGAAAAAGGGGTTTTAGCTATGCCAGATAAGAAACTCAGCGTTGCTATCCATAAACTGACTTCCTGTTCCGGTTGCCAATTGGCGTTTTTAAACCAGGGCACAAAATTGTTGGACTTATTGGAACTGGTGGATATCAAACACTTTATCGAAGGTGGCTTGTTCCAACCTGATGCTGAAGTGGACGTCGCCTTTGTGGAAGGCAGTGTTGCCACCAATGAAGATCTAGAAAGGCTAAAAGAAGTGCGCGAGAAAAGCGCGCTTTTAGTCAGCATTGGCGCTTGCGCTACCACGGGCGGCATACAGGCGCTGCGCAATATGGCAGACAAAGAAGTCTGGAAACAAGCGGTATACCCGCACCCAGAGTTTGTCATTGAGCTCTTGGATTCAACCGGGATCGCCGAACATGTGCAGGTGGATTTTGAACTTTGGGGTTGTCCTGTTTCGACGGATCAAATCGCTCATTTTGTAAAACAAGCCGCCTTGGGCGTGTTGCCAATTGATGATGCTGAAAAGCTTTGCATGCAGTGCAAGCGCAGTGGGCAAGTTTGCGTGTTGGTAAGCAAAGGCGAACCCTGCCTGGGACCTGTGGTAAGGACGGGGTGTGGCGCACTTTGTCCAGAGTTTGGCCGTGCTTGTTACGGCTGTTTTGGGCCATCGGAACAGCCAAATTGCCACAGCTTGGCCAACCGGTTTGCCGGCTTTGGCCTGGTGCCAGAAGCGATTGCACACCGGTTTGCTTCTATCCATAGCCATAGCCCGGCTTACAAAGAGCAGCACCAGTATTGGGATGCCATTAGCGTGAAGGAAGTGGAATGAACCAAGGTCGAAAAATCAACTTAAGGGTTCCCTTTATCACCCGCCTAGAAGGGGAAGGGTCGTTGGAATTGTCAGCCAAAGGCAATGACATCGATAAAGTTCACTTAAAGATATTTGAGCCACCGCGTTTATTTGAGCGCTTTTTGCAAGGGCGATCCTATAGTGAAGTGCCAGATCTCAGTGCCCGCATTTGCGGTATTTGCCCTATGGCATACCAATTGACCTCCATTTTGGCCATGGAGCAGTTGTTTAATGTTGAGCTACCTGTGCACCTTACCAGGCTGCGCCGGCTAATGAATTTGGGGGAATGGTTACAAAGCCATTCACTGCATATCCACTTTTTGGCAATGCCGGATTACCTGGGTTTTGACACCGCTTTGCAGATGGCAGGCAAATACCCTGATTTACTCAAGCGTGGCATGCAACTGCAAGAAACGGGCAATGCATTAATGCGCCTGTTAGGTGCGCGCTCGGTGCATCCTGTTGGTTTAAAGGTAGGCGGGTTTAGCAAGTTGCCGGATAAAGCCAGCTGGGACAATGCCCGCCATATGGTATCTGAAGCCATACCGCCAGCGAGGGAGCTGTTGAAGTGGACAGCCAATTTAGATTTACCTGATTATAGCCATGATTTTGTCTCGGTCAGCCTAAAAGGCGAGAAGTCCTATCCCATTAACGGCGGCAATATTATGACCAGCGATGGTATGGATATCCCGCCTGATCAGTACTTACAGCATTTCAAAGAACACCAGGTAAACCATTCAACCGCCTTGTACTCGTTGCTTGATGGCCGCGACTATTTGGTGGGGCCACTGGCACGGATCAACAATAACCTCGAGTTATTACCGCCTTTTGTCAAGGAAGCGGCGGAAGAATACGGGCTGGAATTCCCCAGCCAAAACATGTTCAAGAGCATCCAGGTTAGGGCACTTGAATGTCTATGGCTGTTATTTGAAGCGCAGCAAATCCTGCAGCAAGACTGCCCCAGCGGCGAAGCTAACGTACCTTACCAAGTGCAAGCGGGGGAGTGCAGTTATGCCACGGAAGCGCCAAGGGGCATGATCTTCCACCACTACCAAATTGATGCCAAAGGC
This sequence comes from Alteromonadaceae bacterium, assembly GCA_965279005.1. GTDB lineage: Bacteria > Pseudomonadota > Gammaproteobacteria > Enterobacterales > Alteromonadaceae > Planctobacterium. The sequence goes on from CBDIHK010000018.1 coordinate 55,747, forward strand.
CACATTGAACAGTGCACCATCATCCCGCCCACCAGCCAAAACCAAGCCCGGATAGAAGCTGATTTGGTGCATTCAGTGCAAGAATTTGGGTTGGATAAAACCGATAGGGAGTTAAAAGCCTTTTGCGAACAACTAATACGCAACTACGACCCCTGCATATCTTGCTCAACCCACTTTTTAGATTTTAAGATGTTGCGTGGTTAGCAGCGTTACCGCAACCACGAAGGTTGATAACGCAGAAGTCATGGGCGAATGGGTTGGTTTAACTGCAAGAAATTATAGTTTTTACCAGACAATGGAACTGTTTGGCGCGAGTTAAGGTTACTTGGAGGTAACGACTAACAAGGCTCTCGTGACTATTCTAATCAACTTAAGCTGGAAGCGTTTACCTCTCACTTTAGCCAAATCGAAGATCAGCGTCAGACCGCCAAAGTAGCTTATCTTCTGTTCGACATTCTGTTTTTGACCTTATGCGGTTTATTAAGATGTTAAATTGCGCCAGTTATTAATAACTTGCGAGGCGTTTTTTGTAGCAATTGCAATATGTTGTTGCAACTGCTCAACACTTTTTTTTATCGATTCCTCTCTGTCGCAATAGATATTTAATGCATCTGTAATATTCTTAAACGGGATCGGGGTTATGCTGTATAGACCATGAGCTCTGTACCAGCCTCTATCAGCGGAAAAACATCTCGCGATACCCAAATAAAAGTACTTTGAATAATTTACTGACATTTTCTGATTGAGAGCGTGCTGGAATATAGAGGCTTCAACTGGTTTATCGTTTTTCTCTAAAATCCGCTGCATTGCATCCAAATAAACAGTCAAATCAATATGCTTGTATGCCTGTTTGGGCGTTGTGTATAATTGGCGATCTACCTGAACAATTTTCGCCTCGTCAACCATACCATCGAGATAAAACGACGCATGCCCCATGCTTTTACTTTTCAATAATCCGGCAATTTCTGGCTTGGTAAACGGCTTCTCACGGGAATTCATTGCCTCTAAAATCACATCCCTTTGAGTAATATTTTTAAAAAATTTTTCTCGCCCCACCGAATCTGCTTGTGAACGGCCATCGAAGTAAAAACCATAGTCTTCACCAAAATATTTTACGAAGTATCGAATCTCATAATAGTTAAACTGCTTAAGGTATTCAGATGTTTGATAACACTCGTTGAGGTGAATCACTTCTCTTGAAGATGCTCTCATATAGGCTTCTAGCTCTGCGAATACTCGCACTAATTCAATCCCTCCCGCATCCATAAAACGTGTATGCTTGTATACGCCCTTGCCTGCAAGATAAATATAGTCTTTGTTGTTAAAGGCCTCAGTATCCAATCGATCTTCATATATTTTGCTCCTTGAGAAAGCATTTCCATTAGCTAATTTAGCAATATCCAACCATGGTAACCCTTTGGGATGATTTACAAGCACGCAAGCAGAAGCTTCGGATTTACCCAGAAGTTTTGGCCAGATGTAATCACCCTCTACAACAAGTACACCGTGATTTTTTAAGTTGAGAATAGCGTTAGTTGAGTTTCTGACATTTTCAAATTTAGCTTCATCGATAATGTCTATAGCATCTTGCATGTAAATTGGTGCACCATTCTCAGCAAAGTGAGCATTTAAGATCGTCTTATCAATTTCCGGATAAACATATTCAAATAGTTTTTCTTGCTGACATATAATCTCTAGAAACTCATAAAAAGCCTTTTCAGAAGAAAAACACTCGTATAAATCCGAGACGGCATCTTTTAGCGAAGGGTGCATATTGGGCTCGAGCAATAGCCAAAGAGCTTGGGAATTAATTCTTAAATTTAAGCAAAGTTGTCCATTAATCTTGACTTCTTTTTGGCGAATTCGTTCTCGTGTTACATTAAACCGTTCTCCAACCTCTTCTAAAGTTTCTTTATCTTCTACAAATCCCCAGCGACGCTGCGCAATATCCACTTCATCGTCAGGTAATTTATCGAGCAGATTATCAATATCTTCCAGCAAGAACTGTTCAATATTTCGCAGAGGTATTTCTTCAACCAAGACTGGTACTATTAACTTCGATTGAAATGCTAAGTAGTCTATCTCGCCTCGCGCAATGGCCTGCATTTCAGATTGAACAATGGCTTTAAACTCCATTAATGCATCTACAGCACCCCGTCCAAATCCGGACAATTCTCGCAATTTTTGCTTATCAAAAGATAGTATCAAATCAATACGTCGGGTTAAATCTGGAAGCCCAGCAAGCTCGGTGTACTTCGCGTATTTTACCAACGGTTTTATAAATCGCTGTTCCACACCGTACATACTAATTACGAAATTTGAAGTATCTAACTTCGTGAAGTCGAATATTTCTGGTTCTAGACTTTCCATAGCTTGGAAATTATCGTATTGAGCTGCTACTAGTACCTTGAGTTCTTTAAAGGTATCAACATAAGACACACCGACACCATTTAAACTTGCAACTTCAGTAACGGATAAATCAATTAGACTCTTTAAATCATCGCCCAAATTAAAGTTTAAGTTATTTAGACTGGCGTTTCGTAAACGCTTAATAAGCTTTAAAAAACGTTCGGGTAGATTCACTTTATCAAGTGGTGTCGCCAAATTAGGGATTGAAATATTCCCTTGAGAAGAATCAGATTTTGTTTCTTGTTCGGCTATAGTTTTAACTATATCGGATTGATAAACGTCTGGTTTATATTGTAGTGTCACTGATTCAAGCTCTAGCTCATCATTTGCTTGCGTATCAATAATTCGAGACTCACTGCTTTCGAAAGAACTAAGCTCTATTTTATTACCAGTATTTTGATGGGTTTTCTGATTATTAGAGGTGTTAATGTAAATTTGACGTAGAAAATCTGCAAAATAAACATTTTTATGCAGTTTAACAAAAGTGGTTGTATCTAGTTGCTCAACAAGATCCCATAGCGAATCAATTTCTATTGTCTCTAATATTTTCGATTTTTTGAGTTCTCTTAGTAATTTAGATAATGCAACGGCAATTAGCTTTTCATTAATCTTAACTTCTATTTTTTGCACCTTAAACCTGTTCCTTTAACTTCTTCAAAAACACCGAAAGAGAGCGATACTTCAGTATGATTTTTTGTTGTTCTTCGATTGATATCGACTTCAAATCAGCTCTTGAAATTACTCTATCTTTGTAGTCCTGTAATAATTCACAATGTGTTTTTTCAGGAGAGTCAATTATTTTCGGGGTTTCTATTGAATTTTCTCTATGAGACTGATTCAGCTGCAATTCGGGTAGTATTTGTTTAATTTCACGCTCAGTAAACTCAAATAGCTGGTGATACATAAAGTGGTAAGCTATAGCTCGGTAGCTAGGTACGATCTTTTGTTGAGAGGAAAACTCTGACATAAACTTTTTGATGCGAGTTAGAGTAGCCTCCATATCGACGCCATCTTCGAATGCTGCCAATAAAAAGCTGTAATAGGAGCCAAAATGAGTCGCAACTTGATCTAAGCTTACTTCTGGCAAACTAACCTCTATCTCATTAATTTTGGGAACTCTTCCTCTTTCTTCGCTAAAAAGTCTGATTTTCTCAATCAGAACTTCGCGACTGTTCAGTTGCATTTTCATTTGCTCTAATAATTTCAGCACCTTTGCTGCTTTTTCACTATATTCAACTTCAATAGTAGAATCATGCAGAATGCTTCTGGGTTGATTGGACTCTTCCTCATCTCCAAGGTTGGCCTCGTCAAGCGGGGAACTTTCAACAGCCTTCGCTAAGTCTCTGATTTCATTTAAGCGTTCAAGCGAACCAACAAAATCTAGGACAAATACGTAGTCTTTATTTGGTGTTTTACGCAAACCTCTGCCTAGTTGTTGCAACCAAACTGTTCTTGAGCCGGTATAGCGCATAAAAATTAATAAGTTTGTCTCGGGAATATCTATACCCTCATTAAAGAGGTCACATACTAAAATAAACTTAAAGTCTCCTTCACGAAAATTCCGAATGTTCTCTCGTCGCCCCTGCTCTGTCATTTTTGAATGAACTAGTGTCGCAGTTCCGGGTTCAAAGAAAGCTATCAAGTGACTCATATGTCGAATACTTCGACAAAACACGATACCTTTTACATTCTCAATTTCTTTCTCAATCACGGTTTTTTCGATAATTTTGACGACCTCTTCATCCTTCTTATGTAAGAACAGTAGTTTGTCTAAATCTGAAACCGATAACCCACTCTCAAGTTGGTCGATCTTATCCTGATCAAGGTCGTCCAATAAAACTAGGTATTTAGGGAAAGCAAGTTTTCTGTGTTTGAGAGCCCATATCAAGTCAAACTTCCCTATGTGACCATCAGAACCACCAAAAAATCTTAGAACGTCTTTGTTATCTGTTCGATAGGGCGTTGCTGTTAAGCCAATTAGTAGTTTTGGATGAAATCGTATTACCACTTCACCGTAAGTGCGCGCAGGGGTGTGATGTGCCTCATCAACGACAACATAATCAAACGCCTCTGAACTCAATGCTTCAACTTGACTGTAGAGAGTGTCGAAAGAAGCGAATACAAAATCTGTATCTTCTGGTGTGGAACCAGCGAAGCATGCTGAAAAACTATAATTACCTACACCTAGTACGTTTTTAAAGGAAGTTACTGATTGAAGTAAAATTTCCACCTGATGAGCCAAAAACAAGACTCTAGGCTGTTTTTCTGAACCTTGGATTAATCGCTTTATTAAGTGAGCAACAGTATATGTTTTACCCAAGCCTGTTGCCATTTCAATTAGAAGTTTTGTTTTACCTATTTCGTAATGTGAGATAGCGTCATTAATAACATCTTGTTGGTACTTTCGAGGTTTAATGTCACGACCAATTTCAGAGTGCTTTTTAACCCATAAATTTTGTAGTTCATCTCGGTCAATTAACTCTACACCTAGGCGTAAAGCTCGAACTTTTACTTCGGATGTAAAATATGAATTTGTAACAAGAATCTTATTAGTTACATTTGCTAGTTTCGCGCCGGTAATCAATTGGTTTAAGGCCTTTACATCAACAGCAGTATCAATATTCCTCTGTTTCGCCTCAATGGCGAATTTCCTCTTACCTTTGTAGGCGAATATATCAATACCTCCATCCCCATGACGAAATTCTTTTCCGATCTGAGTTATTTCAGCATTGCTCCATCCAGCTGCTAAAAACAAATCTCTAATAAATAATTCAAAGTCACTAGGGCTTAATTTGTCAATATCTTTAAAATCTTTGATCACTTTGTTTCTACCAATACCTAAATTCTTGAGATTATGACATCAATACTTAAAAGAAAATTTAAGTCTTTTGCCGTTTTTTATTATTTACAAGTGACGCAGTAAATCCCTAACAAGTAACTTTTATTGTCCCTTAAGCGCAGCGCTGCTGGCTTATAGTATTCACTTTTAATTAACGCGATAATCTTATCTAACGCTACTTACTGTTTGTACTTAGCATAACCAACTCAAAGCTATAACCTGCTTTTGAACCCAAGCACACTTTGCTACACTAATATTTTTAACCTTTTATATAGGGTTGACGGTGTCTACTGTGACACAAATTATGTCATTAGTGAAATCCGCGAAATTCTAGGTGAATTTTCCCGACTGCATATTCCACGGTATCTGAACATTGATTCCCTAGATTATTTGAACACCTGGGATCAACGTATCGTTGCCTTCTTGATTTTTAACTCAAATGTTCAAGCTACGTCAATCTCTGATAGTTTTTTTTCTCATCGATTCACCCTTTAGTTTTAACCAGTGTGCGTTGTGCATAAGCCGGTCAAGGATGGCATCTGCCAAGGTGTTGTCACCAATAGACTGGTACCATTGGTCAGTTGGGAGCTGGCTGATCAGCACTGTTGAGCTGGAACCATGACGGTCATCCATAATTTCCATCAGTTCATTGCGTTGGAGGCCTTTAAGTGGCTCTAACCCCAGTCACACACTGGGACATCCATCAAAACTGTACTAAGGGACAGTTTCCGTCTGCTTGTTTTTTAGGCAGAATTGCGTAATGTTTGATGAGATTCAGGAAGGATCGTTATGCCAAAGGCCAGGAAGGAACAGGTCAGCCTTGAAGATACCCCTTATTACCACTGCGTTTCACGTTGCGTAAGGCGGGCGTTTTTATGTGGTGAGGACAAGCTAATTGGTAACAGTTACGAACACCGCCGCCAGTGGGTTGAAGATCGCATCCATTTCCTTGCTGATGTCTTTGCTATTGAGGTTTGTGCTTACGCGGTTATGAGCAACCACACACATCTGGTACTTCATATTAATCAAAAACAAGCCGAACATCTTTCCACAGGAGAGGTAATCTGTCGCTGGCACAAGCTCCGCAAAGGCACTCTTATATCGCGGCGATACCTGTGCCCTGGACAACGTGCCGCAATGGAACCGCACCTCATCGATGCCGTTGTGGAAACGGCAAACATTTGGCGGCAAAGGCTGATGGACATTAGCTGGTTTATGCGCAGTCTCAATGAATACATCGCCAGGGAAGCCAACAAGGAGGATGGTTGTACTGGACGCTTTTATTCGCTGCCATCCATGGCGCTCACCCTTCGGGCCTGCTAAAGCAGTTCAAATTGTTTCCAGAAAAATTTGTGGGAAGGCCGGTTCAAGTCACAGGCGTTGCTTGACGAAGCGGCACTTGCTGCCTGCATGGCCTATGTTGACCTCAACCCCATCAGGGCAAACATGGCGCCCACGCCGGAAGAATCAGACCATACCAGCATCCAATACCGTATCAATGCTGCCAAGGTGGCTAAGGTTCCAAAACGGCTAATGCCCTACGCTGGCAATCCCAGAGAGGGCATGCCGCACGGGCTGCCATTTAGGTTGGCCGATTACATACAGCTTGTGGATATTACCGGCAGGCACATTGCCCATAATAAAAACGGAAAAATTGACGCTGCACTCCCCGGTACCCTCATCCGGCTCAACCTAAAACCTTCACAGTGGATTGAACTGACCAGCACATTTGAACAGGCATTCCACTATGCAGCAGGCAATACCATTTACCTGGAAAAATACAGACAAAGGCACCAGCTACAGAGGCTGAGGGATAAGTCCAACGCACAGCGTTTGTTTGGTTAGCCCAACCTAGCACCAACACAGAATAAGAAGTATTCCGATACAAAGCGGTGGCTTGTTAGTGCCCGACTTTTACGGTTCAAGATGAAAATCCAGGTTAGCAACTACAGTCCAAAGCTGCTATTGCTGTTTTCCAAACATTCAAAACCAAATTTAGTAATTGCCACCAATGACATTAACGCTATTGGGTGCGAAGATAAGATAGGTATCAGGTTTAGTTTCAGGTTTAGTTTTTTCAAACCCAATTTTAGCAATCTCTGCGAACGAACTGACACGTTAGGGTGCGATTCACATGGGTGTCAAGTTTAGTTGAGTTTAGTTCGTCAAGTTTAGTTCGTTGGCTGTGTTCGTGCCTCACCAAGTATAGCCATCAAGTCATTGCCGTTTTGCTCAGCGTTAGCCGCTATGTGTTTATCCAGCGTTTCACTTTTCTTTTTTAGTGGTAATATCAAGTCTTCCTCTATGGGAGTTGTTTTATGTCTGATGCATTGAAAGTTATGCTTGAGAATATCGAGCAACTTAGTACTAAAGAAAAAGCCCTTGCTGCCCACTGCTTGTTAACCGCTATGGACAAAAAAATAGATTGTGATGTTGAATCTGAGTGGATAAAACTTGCCGAAGCTCGCAGTGCGGAACTAGAGTCAGGCGCAGTAAAGGGTATCACTTGGGAAGAAATAGAAAAGGATCTGACTTAAAAGATGCTTCCAGTTTCCTTTCACCCAGAAGTCAAAAGGGAAATCAAAGAGTCTTTTAGCTGGTATCAAGAGCAATCGCTTGGGTTGGGGCACGAGTTTACTAAAGAGATTAAGGAAGCCATTGATTCAGTTCGCGCGCTACCATCTGCTTGGGCAAAAATGGGACAATCTCACCGGCGCTTCGTGTTAAGCCGATTCCCATATTCCATTATCTACAAAATAATAGAAAACAAGGAAATTATTGTCGTAGCAATCATGCATAACAACCGAAGGCCGGGATATTGGCATGAACGCGACTAACAATCGGAACAAAACGGACACAAAAACGTTGGCTGTGTTCGTGCCTCACCAAGTATAGCAAGCAAGTCATTGCCGCTAAGCTCAACGTTATATGCACACGGAGCTCTTTTCTTGAAATATACAATAGTAGTCGTGTTAACCTTATTCTCAACACTGAGTTTTGCAGGTGCTTGGGGAGTAGAGAGCTTTGAAAACGACAGCGCTCTTGATTGGTCTTATGAACTAGAGACTTCCAAGGGAGTTGAATTTCTGGCTGAAACTTTCAATCGCATCAAAGGAAAACCGTATTTGGAAGCTGATGAATGCTCAGCAGTGTTGGCCGCAGCCGATGTATTGCAAAGTATCAGAAACGCATCCTACGAACATCTTCCAGAAAATGTTAAAGACTGGGCTAGCAAAAATAATGATTCCGAAAGTAGCAGATTTCTCCAAGATGCCCTGGAAGCGATCAACGCTTGTATCAATGTACAAAACTCTGAGCTTGCGCAACTCTGGAGTGAATCATCAGCGCAAGAGTGGCGAAGAGTAGTAGAAAATCTAAAAGTGAAACTGCGATAGTGCAAATAACAAGGCAAATCAAAACCGGACACCGTCTCGCTGGCTGGTGTCGTAGCTCCGCAGTTCAGCCAACTCGGCTTTCTGCTAATGACATTTACGTGTTTTAGGGCGAAGATAGCAAGGGCGGAAAGTTTAGTTTTTTAGGGAGAAATATGGAAATTACGGCAAAGAACAATGAAGTTTTTGAGTTTCGCCCGTTGGCGAAAAATGACGGCCTGCTGCTAGGTAATTTTTTTGAGGGGTTATCCCAAGATACGTGTTCTAAGTTTGGTCCCCATCCTTTGACAAGTGAACATGCCCACGATGAGCTGTGTCCTAAAATTGGGACTGACAATGTACTCAGGTTTGTCATCAGCTCAATAGACAAAGTTGTTGGCTATTTTATCGTGGATTTTAATCTTTATCCCAATGAGAAATCCCGTTATGAATCTTACCAAGTCCACTTGGACTTTGCCTATGATCCTGTATTTGCGCCGTGTATTGCAGATGGGTACCAAAGCTTGGGAGTGGCTAGCCAAGCCATGAACGTACTCATTAAAGAGCTTACTGGAAAAGGGGTGCGCAGTTTAGTTTTGATGGGGGGGACACAGGAGCCAAATATCTTAGCCCGGAATTTTTACAAGAAATTTGGCTTCCTAGAACAAGGTGCGTTTTACACGGATTATAACGGTTTAAACAACATCGATATGAGGTTGGTGTTATAAGCAGATTATTGCTGCCCAAAAGGGCAAACTAAACTGTGAGTTTATTGAAAACTAAAAGGGCGGCCATGCTATCTCTGCTACCAAATACATTTGTGCCTTTTGTCAGAATTGCGGAAGTTGGCTTTGAAAAATTGAACAACAGCAATGTTGGCTTCGGGGGGGAGCGGTTAAACTTAGTTCTGCTGGGGATGTCCTTTCAGTATTTCGGGCATACTGCTATTTGTGGGTATCTTATTTAAAGGTGTTTAGCCTGGTGAAGGAGCACGGCCTAAATCGAATAGCCGCATATCGCGTTTATTGTGATTTAAGCCAAATTGACAGTCCCCAGTATTAGAAACGTATTATTTTAAAAAGTTATTCCAGGAGATTAACTATTGTTTGCTGTAATTTTCAAAGCTAAAACAGGAAAACTAGACCCACAGTATTCGGAAACGGTCGCTGCAATGCGGGAGTTGGCATTTAATGAATACAATTGCCAAGATTTTCTTGCTGTGACCGAGGGGGATCAGGAAATTGCCATTTCTTATTGGCTGTCAGAAAGTGATATCAAAAATTGGCACAACGATAGCCGGCATGCCGTTGCGCAAAAATTGGGTAAGGAGAAGTGGTACGCTTCGTATAGCGTAGAGGTAGTTGAAATAAAAAGACGCTATAGCATCGGCTAATGATTTATCTTTCGGGGAAAGTCAAAACGCAATAGCGTGTGGCGTTTGCTCTGTGTTTTTCCTATAAAGCACCGATAATTCATAGGGTACTTGGTTCAATTTGTTAATTATTCAAGGAAGGCTAGTGTGATGAAATACTTGTTTCTATTAATGGTTTTATTAGTTGTTGGCTATTCTGGCACCGCCCCAGCATCACAAGCTCCAACTATTACAGAACTAGAAAGCCAGATTAACAGGCTTAAGTCTCGGGTGGAGTATTTGGAGTATACCCAGAACAAAACTAAACACGATATCTCGACGTTACAAGAAGCTGTCAAAAGGACGGGACCTGCCTTGCTTCTCTTTGCGATTTTTTGTGCTTGGTGGGCAAAATCGACGGGGCGCAGCGCATTAGGCTGGTTTTTCTTGGGATTGCTATTTCATGTGATCACCGGCATTGCGCTTTTAATTAAGACTGAGCGCGGTGGCCAACAGCAATAATTGCTACTTAATGCTCTTTTAAAATGGTGACAAGCGGCTCAAAACCATAGTGTTGTCGGTGAATCGGGAAGTACTGCGCGGTGCCGTAGTATGGCAAACGATATAGTGATCCGGTGGGCTGTATTCACTAGCCAAACTATTGGTGGTGTTTTGAGTGTCAGGCAAGTCTAGCCCGCAAATTGACTACGGGCCAAACCGTGTTTTTCCATCAAACGGCAAAATGAGCGGCGTTCTTTCTTGGCGATGCGGGCTGCTTTGGATATGTTGCCTTTGGTTTTTACCAATATTCGGGTGAGGTAGTCCCGTTCAAATTGGCAAATTAACTCGTCTTTTGCTGCTTGGAAGCCATCAAACATGTCCAGTTCGTCATTGACGCGGCTGATTACCTCACTGTCCACGATGTTTGAACCCGCTAACAGTGCTGTATCCTTGATTATGTAGCCGTCAGTAAGGAAATAGGCGCGTTTTACAAAATTATCCAGTTCCCTGACGTTTCCTTCCCAGTCGTATGCCTGCATTGCCGTGACCATATCAGGTGAAAATACTTTTACTTGTCCGCCGTGGTTTAGGGTAAGGGTAGATAGGAAGTGTTGTGCTAGTAGTTGGATATCTTCACCGCGTTTTTTTAATGGCGGCAGGGCAATTTGCAATACATCCAAACGGTACATTAAGTCTTCCCGGAAGCTTTTGCCTTTAATGAGTTGTTTCATGTCAGAGTTGCTTGCGGCAATAATGCGTACATCTACTTTGGCATAGTCGCTACCGCCAACCGGGCGCACTTCGTTATCCTGCAAGTATCGCAATAAGGCGACCTGTGCTTTGGCAGACAAGCTGTCGACTTCGTCTAGGAATACCGTACCCTTGTTCGCTAGCTGCAATAGGCCTATTTTGGCTTTAGTGGCTCCAGTAAAAGCGCCTTTTTCATGGCCAAATAGTTCGCTTAGTATCAAATCGTCGGTAAAGGCCCCGCAGTTGATTGGCACAAAGGGTTCTTCTTTTCGCTCACTCATGTAGTGGATAGCCCGGGCGGTAAGCTCTTTACCTGTGCCTGTGTGGCCTTTTATGAATACATTACTATCTGCTATGGAAACCTTCTTGATCAGCCTCACAGCTTTTAAAAATGACGGTGAGCGTCCATAAAAGCTCAACCTTAGGAAGGTGTCATCTAGTTCTTTGGGGTAAAAGTGTTGTCGTTGTAGTATTCGTTGTTCTGCGTAATTTAAGCCTTCGAGCAACTGGCTCGCCCCGTGTTGCCAAAATAGGGTATTGTCGCTCAAGTGGGGGGATAGGATGCTAGGCCGCTGATCCGTTACTAAATACAAGATCTGCTCATTGGTGGCATGGTAGCGGCGGATATCAAGGTCTGCAATCTGTTCTACAGTTTGCACTAACACCAGCCAGATGATCGGATGCTGGCTAGTAACCACATCATGGCTGATGGTGTCATGTGGTTTTATTTTGATTTGGCCGGATCCAAGCAACTCAGCGATAGAGTAACTGATGTACTCATCCGAAAAAGAAACCAACCTGATCTGTGTGTCCCTGAGAATCATATCTGCAGCTTTTGTGTTGAGCTAGACATTTATAAGTAGATGAATCTTTTGAACTTTGCAACATTTAGCAATGAAAAAATTTACCTGCTGTTAACTTTTTGGTTATGCGTAACCAAATATGGCGCCCTGGTATGCATAGATGTCTATTTGGCTATTAGTTATTGCATTAAATACTTAATTTAAAAGTAATTTTTCGTAGGCTTTAAGAACCTCTTCAGGCTCTGCTCGTTGTGTGTAGTCCTCTTCCACGTGCATGAAGCGCACGACATGGTTTTGGTCCACTACCAAGGTGGCCGGTACCGGTAAATGGGACCGATCATCACTGTTGCGCTTTCTAATATCAATGTCCCATTTCAACAGGATGTCCTGCATGCCCGGATCCAATTTCCATACCAGGCACAAGCTGTCGGCGAATTCTAAGTTGCGATCAAGTAATACCGGGAAATTGAGTTGGTTGTCGCTGCTTGCAGCAGAAGCGTATTCAGCTACTTCAGGGGTAATGGCTACGATATTGAACTCTTGAAAGGAGGCTTCGTAGTAGTGCTGCCAGGCTTGCATCTCCAACATGCAGTATGGGCACCAGCCACCGCGGATAAAACTGATAACTAAGGGCTTTTCTGCCAGCAACTGTTCGCTTTTAAACAGCTCACCATTTATATCAGGCAAAGAGAATTCAGGTATTTTTGCACCTACTTTAATACAGCTGTCTTTGATTGATTCAGCTTGTAGTAGTGAAATACTTCGATTGATGGTTTCTAGTAGTTCCGGGGGCGTAGTCGCATCGAAGGTGCTTTTGAAGTGCCGGAGTTTGTCTGTAAGCGATGACATGGGCTATCCCGTAGTTGCATTTTTGCTCTATGTCTTTATAGCCAATGCCTAGGAGATTGCCAGTTTATATAGGCCGGTAAGTCGCCGTTAGTTAGAGGTTTTTTTCCGGATTGCTGAGAGTTCTTTTAATAGCTCGTTCTCTTTTATCCGAAGTGCGCCCAATTCATAGGTGATTTCCTGGGCCCTGCTTATCTGTTGGAAGCTACCACCTTTTTTTGCTTCTGGATAATTCGGTGCCAGCTCTATGCTACCTTTTGGCTTAGCCGGTTCGTGTACTGTGGCGGTTGGTTCGTCAAACGACAGTTTGCTTTTGGCTTTGGTGTCCATTTGCTGCAGCTTTTCACCGAAGCGGTCAAGTGCAGGCCGATTGACATTAAGGCCAAGTTCGACACATTCTTTGTGGGTTTGCTCATAGTTACCATAATCGTACTTGCGTATGATTTTCTTAACCATTTCCACTTTTTCTACTTGAAGTTTTTTATTGAACATCTTGTCTTAGCTGCGTTCTTCACTCGCCTTTAAACACCGTATCGGCAATTCAACTAGTTTCTGCAGAAACAATCTATCTAAGCTGATCCGAGCCGGTAATAGGGCAAATACTCGATGGGTTATTGCAACGGTGTAGCCACAATTTCCCTCACCTTATTTACGAAACTTTAACATATTAAGACAAAAAATCAGCAGATAAAACGTTTTAGATGCAAAAACATACAAAGTCCGATGACTGGTGTTCATATTTTGATACATTTTGCAGGCTGGTCAGTTCTAATAGCCGGTCATTTCTATAAAACCAACTCCCTTGTGGCTGCCTTCAATAGTTATCGCACCTTCATAGTATGCAACGGTAAATTCGTTAAATTGATCTTTTTTCTTAGTGGTTGCGGTTAACTCTATATTGTGTTTTGGGATAACAACTTGCCACATGGTGGGGATCTGCTTGCCTTTGATTGTGCTACTAGACGCTTGGTGTACTGCAATATCGCCTGGAACCAGGTTGTGCTGGTTACCACTGGCGTCGACAAAGGTACCACTCCACATCGGTGCAATGTCCGGGGATTTGGACACAAGGGTAAACAGCATTAACTTTTGGTTATCCTGTAAGTGCATTGCAAACCATTGCCAGCCGGTAAAGTCATCAGAGAGAAAAGCCGAGGACCATTCGTGGTCAAACCATGCATTGCCTGACACCGACATGGATTCGCCGGATATTTTGACTTGCCCAGTTACTGTTAAAAAAGGTTGGCTGTAATAGTAGGACGCTAGATTGGTTCCGGGATATTTAAGGCTATAGCCTTGGTCACCGTGCACTATTGGCGCTTTATCTGTGTGCATTGAGAGTTGGAACCCTGAATCCTCTTGCAGGGTGGCAGTTGCTGAGGCAGGGAACTGGCGTTGCGAACCTTGTAGCTGCCAGTCATCAATAAATACCGTATGAGGGTTGGGGGCAAAACCCGCGTTGCCGACACCGCCCCTGGCAAATTTCTCAGCCTTGAACTTTTGCTGTTGGGTGTTGATAACAGCGTGCGCCATATAGAGCTGTGAGTTAGACCAAGCCTGTTGTTCTTGCCCATCGCCAGCCTTAATCCTAAACAGTGTCCACTGTATCCAGATGGGAACCTGTTGCTCGGTTTGCAAATTCGCGGTCAAATACCACCACTCTATGCCGTATTCAGGATGAAGTTGGTGGTCTTCAGGCAAGTTAATTGGTTTCCCTGGTGTAACCTGTTTGCCCTCGACATTGAGTAATGAAGCAAAGCTTGTTGCTTCTTGCTTCGGGGTGCACGCCATTAATATCACGGTGCAAGAAAATACCAATGTTAGCCTACCAATTGGGTACCGCATCAATCACCCGCCAACTGTCGGTTTAAGTTAGTCCTGTTGCGCCGCACTAGCATGATAGAGACAGCGGCAATACAGGTTAGGGCACTGGTAGCCATCAGGGTAAACAAAGGCGTTGTGGCAATTTGTAGCGGGAAGCTCCAGTGAAACGCGTATAGGTTTATCCGGTTTACCAGCAGCCAGCAAAGCGCAAACCCAAAAGGTAGGGCGAGTAGGAACAACAGGCCAATGAGCAGGCAATACTGGCATAGGTTTATCACAAATTGTATAGCCCCAGTGACTCCCAGTACATTGAGCAATCCCTGCTTTTGCGAAGATTCGCGCTCTAGCAAACTTACCGAGGTAGCAAGGGAAAATGCGGCTACCAGTAGGGTGATAATGCCCAGGCCATTGGTGACGGCAAATGTGCGGTCAAAGGTGTCAACGGATAGCTGTTTGATTTGTGCCAATGAAAAATAGCGTATTTTGTCGTTGCTATCCCAGTTTGCAAACAACCTGTCCACTTCTTGTTGTGTTGCCTGGGTACCGTCTTTGCCAGAGGTGGTAAAGGCAAAACGTTGGAAACTGCGTGGCTCAGGCTGTAATGTGAAAAACAGGCCTTGCGGGACATGGGCTTGCGCCAGCATATTGCCATAGTCGTAATAGATGGCAACCACTGGCCAGTGGCTCCCGGCGAGGCTTAACTCATCGCCCACAGCCAACCGGTGTTTATTTGCCAACTGTTCATTGATGAAGACCCCGTCTGCAACAATGTCCTGGTATGGGTGCTTTACGCTGTGTTTGAACTGCAGGGTTATGTACTGGTAGGCCTCGGGGCTGAAACTAACCAGCTCAATGTTGCCGTCCACAAACGGGTATTTTAGATAGTGGCGCTGGAATAGTTGCGCTGTTGGGCTGAGCTCAGACACTGAAAGCTTGAGCAAGTCAACGTCCGTTGTGGTGATGTAATAATCAGCCTTAAATTGAAAATCGATCCACTGTGTCGTCGCTTGCCGAAAACTGTCCACCATCATATTCATGCCAATATTGGCACTAATAGCAATGAAAAAAGCACAAAAAGCCAAACTGGATCTTTGCATCAAGCGGCTGCTATCAAAAAACGTGAAACGCCATACAGGATATCGTCTGGGCAACCTAGTCGCGAGGGCATCAACCCATTTGGGTAGCAACCACAACAACATCAAGCAACCGGCGAGCAACAATAGTGCGATAACCAGGTATTGCCACAACATATGTTGGATCGGCAACAAATAGGCGAGGGCAAATCCAAGCGTCGTTGCCACTGCCATTGCGCCCATTGTCGGTAAGCCCGATGGTTTAGCGGCTAATTCGCTGCGGTTTGGATTGGCCTGTATTTGCCGGAACCGTTGGTAGGCGAGGGCACAAGCCACCGCTGCGCCCAATAAGCTGGAACCGATGGCGAGGGACGCAATGTCAACGCTGGATTTAAGGTCAAATTTCAAAAAGAAAAGGCTAGCAAAGGTTCTTTCCACTGCTGGCAACAAAAATTGGGTCAGGCTGTAACCCAAGGCAAAGCCTGCAACCCCGCTCATGATGGCCATAACCAAGGCTTCAACGGCAAGCCACCTAACCAGTTCCTGCTCAGATACACCAAGCTGGCGCATAATATTGATGTTGCGGCTCCTGTCCGCAAGCAACAGGTTAATGGCATTGACCGCCACAAATAAGCAGACGATGAACATTAGCAGCGCCATTGCCAACAGGTTTTGCTGAAAACTGCTGCTTAGATTGGTTTCAGGCACTAGGTTCGGATTTATTTTCATGCCTAGCCCGGTCAGCCATTTGCGTTGTGCTTGTGTCAATTCTGAATAAACTAGTACAGAATCCAGGTCAGCCCTATTGCTCAATTGCAGTGCCAGGTTCAAGTCTAGTACCGCAGTATTGGGATCTTTGACTAACTTAGTTGTTGCTATCCTTTGCAGTTGGCCACCGTTATTAAGCGCCAGGACTCCCTGGCTATCTATCTCATCTAGGAAAACTGCCTGCTCTGAAATCCACACTTCTGTGGATGCAAATGCAGTGATGTCGTTATCAGCATTTTTTGGGGAATTGCCAGCTTGGCTAGGTATTGCGAACAGATCAATGCCAATAAGCGCAAGCTCGGTGCCTTGCTGGGTCACAAGCGTGTCTGCCAATAGTGGCATGGCCTGTATGCCTGCACGACGCATTGTCGCATAATCTTGTTTTGACAGGTTCGAATGTTCTTTAGTGATGGAGTACTTAGCGCTGCCAGCAAGGGCAAAATCAACTTTTGACATACTGTTTTGGGCGCTGCTATTAATCAGAAGCACCGCTGTCATCCCGGCGCTACCGCCGCACAAGGCAAGTATGACTAAAAATAACTTGCTCCAGCTAGCCCGGTAACTGGCGAAGATAAATTTAATTATCAACAAAATGCAAGATCCCGTTGCGCAGGAAGTATTGCTTGTCTGCCCGTTTTGCCACGTCTGGGCTATGGGTCACAACTATTAATGCCGTGTTTTGGCGCTGGCAAGTGTCATAAAGCAGCCCGGAAACCTGTACACCATTGTCGAAGTCTAAGTTTCCTGTCGGCTCGTCGGCCAATACTAACCTGGGTTTATGGGCTAGGGCGCGGGCAATGGCGACCCGTTGTTGCTCGCCTCCGGACAAGGTGTTGGGCATTTGCCCGAGCAGCCGGTCAATACCCAGTTGCGACTGTAGTTCCTGTATATAGGCCGCATCAAAATTGCCATTTAAACGGGCACAAAAGCCGATGTTGTCCAATACGTCGAGACAATCAATAAGGTTAAATTGTTGGAATACCACAGCCACTTGTTGCTTCCGATAACGGTTTAGTTCCGCTTTATTCGCCAGCGTAATGTCATTGCCGTCGACGATAATATTGCCTGTGTCCGGGGTTTCCAAGGCCGCCAGCAAGCTGAGCAAGGTCGACTTGCCCGAGCCGGATGCACCCATTATCGACATGCTCTCGCCGGCGCCCAATGCAAATCCCACACGGTTTAAAATCTGCCGTTTGTGGTCGCCGTCGGTGCGGCTTTTACTTAGTTGTGCAACTTTTAGCATTTACGGGTTGGTTAGTGTCAGATCCATCCAGACCAACCTGTGATCCGATGTATTAATAGGTTCGGGTTCATTGCTAGTGACCAGGTAGTTGAGCGGATCATCCTGGCTTGGCCAAAACACGCCAAGATCCGAAATCGCGAATCCAAATTTGGACGGTATTACATAATCTGCGCGCATACGCCAGTCGGCTGTGTGGTATGCGCCAAAGGCAGAGTTTTCTGCGTTTGCCTTGCCGCCTGTACTGGCCGGAATGATAGGGGTTTCCGCGGTTTCGATCATGTTTGGATATACCAACGGATCCAACAACAGTTGGCTGATCGCCCGCTGTTCGCCTTGCAAATGAGCGCTACCTTCGACGGGGGACGCATTTAGGTCACCCATAATGACAAAGCGGCTGTTTTTGCTCATTGCGTGATATGGCTTGCCATTGTCATCTATTAGCCAGGACTGCGTTTTTGGCGAAATAAGGTAGTGCAGCAAGCGCAGTTCGTCGTGGTTGCGCAGTCCGTTGCGGTCTTCCTCGCCATCAAACACTGGGGGCGTCGGGTGGGTGATCAGGATCTTTACTTCAGTCCCTGCTACAGAAATAGGCACTACAGCGTGGGTTTTTGAAGACAAGCGAAGCTGTTGCCAGGTGTCGCTGCTGTAATAGTATTTTCCATCTAGTACTGGCTGATTTGCGCCGGGTAGCTGCCGCCATGGCAAATATTGGAAACTTTGTACTTGGTCTTGCCCAATGGGAAACCTTGACAGCAGTGCCATGCAGTACTGTCCTGGATAGTGGCCAAAACCATAGCTGTCAGGGGCATTGGGATGTTTGTCTGCTTCAGGGAAAGGCACACCCGTATTGCAGGTAGGCTGGTATACATGGGCATACTCAATCCCCGCTTGGCCATTTTGCCCAACTGCAAGGTAATTGTTTAAAAAAGCCTTTAAGGCCTTGCCATTGTCATTGCCATCTATCTCGTTTAGCAACAATGCATCGGGACGGATCCGCTGTATCGTTTCTGATATTTTGCCCGCCTGGGGATAGGCCTTTTGCTGCAGCAACCCAGCCAGTTCTCCGGCTTTTTTAGTGTCACCAAAGCCGATATTGAAAGCAGCAATGCGAAAAGTGGATCCCTGTGCCATGTCTTTTTCAGCAGCTTGGGATGGCGAAGACAGCATTAGTACACAAGAGATTAAGGCTATTTTTGTTAAAGTGGACAATAATATAGCTCCCGCTAGTTGACCGGTGGAGCGGATCTTAGCGGGAATCTAGTATGAAGTCATTGCCATAAGGGGGACTTGTATTTAGTTTTGTGTTGCGAGTTGATTCAATGGGCTTTTGTGCAAACCCCCTAGGCTATTAAAGTCTTTGGTCATAAACCTTGTAGCCCTTGCTTGCCAGGCAATTACGCAAAACACGGGCTTGGTCTTTTGTCGCGTAAATACTGCCTTCCACAGCTCCTGTCGCACCACCAAACAATGCTCCTACTAAGGCTCCGACGGCCGCGCCACCAAGGCCATCTTCAAAGGCCCCGGATACTGCACCAACCCCAGCCCCTGCCGCTGCACCGTTACTTGCACCCACTGACGCCGCCTCTTCCTTATTTATTTCCAAGGCATACGATTCGCAGTAGGCTAAATCTTGTTGGTATTGTTCTTCGTTGACACCTGTACGGTCAACGATAGGGGCTTGGTTGTACGCGCAAGCCGACAAAGCAAGGCAAAACCCCACTGCTAATATTTTACTTTTCATAACAGGCACCTGGTTAAAAATATTTGTAGTTAAATAATCAGAATAAATGCCCTGTTTGGCATCGACCCCAATGTGGTGTTGCGCTTGTAGGTTAGGCATGTAAGCATGAATACCTGATTAATAAAATGTTAACGCCTGATGCCAATCGCTTACCGCTGTCCATTGTGCGCCAGCCCATTGTCTTTGATGGATAAAACCATGCGCTGTGCCCATGGCCACGCTTTTGACCAAGCCCGTTCTGGTTACACTAATTTGTTACCTGTACAGAATAAACGCAGCAAAAACCCGGGGGATGACAAGGCAATGTTGCAGTCACGGCGTCGGTTTTTAGAGCAGGGCTACTACGATTGCCTGGTACAAGCTTTAAAATCATCCATTGCGCAGCATGTATTGAGTCCGGGCAAAATTCTTGATTTAGGTTGTGGTGAGGGCTTTTACACCAGTGCTTTGCTAGAGGCGCAAGCGGTGCCTAAAAATAGCGAACTTGCCGGCATTGATATCTCAAAAGCTGCAGTCGATATGGCTGCGAAAAGAAGGCTTGGCGCAGGGTTTGTCGTTGCCAGCAATGCAAAATTGCCTTACCAAGATGGTCAGTTTGACTTAGTTATTTGTATTTTCGCACCTTATGATTTAGCTGAGCTGTCCAGGGTGATGTCTAAGAGAGGTTTTTTTATATTGGTTGAGCCCGGGCAAAACCACTTAAAGGCATTGGCGCAACGGGTTTATGCCGATTTTCGTCCCCATGCCGGGAATAGGGCACCGCTGCAAGAACACCGCGAATTCGACTTGGTGGACACTGCTTTGCTGGCACAAAATATTTCAGTAATACAGCCCTTTATCAGTGACCTGCTTACCATGACGCCTTACTATTGGTCAGCCAGCGACGCCGCAAAACAGTCATTGGCGGCTTTGTCTAAATTGGAAGTTGGGGTAGAGTTTAGGCTTTCCGTTTATCGCAATAAGGGTGCGAATCCCTCAAGCACATAGTAGGAGACTAAATTGCTGGTACAACTCACGCCCAATGAATGCCGGGTAATCGGTGTAATGTTGGAAAAAGAAAGCACGACACCTGATCAATACCCCTTGTCATTAAATGGCCTTACCACGGGCTGCAACCAAAAAAGCAATAGGGAGCCGGTGCTCAGCTTGTCTGAACCTGAAGTGCAAAATATTTTGGATGACTTGGCGGCGAAACGGCAAATTTCAGAGCTCAGCCACGGTAGCCGGGTTGCAAAGTACAAACATCGATTTTGTAACACTGAGTTTGGCAGTTTGCAGCTGAGTGAACAGCAAAGGGCAATTATTTGTGTATTGCTGCTTCGCGGTGCCCAGACGCCGGGAGAGTTGCGCACCAGGACCAACCGGCTAGCCAGTTTTAGCAACGTAGATGAAGTGGAAGCGTGCTTAGTAGAACTGCAAGAGTTAAACGGTGAAACCCTGGTACAGAAGTTACCGAGGGAACCGGGGCGCAGGGAGTCACGCTATCGGCATTGCTTTAGCGAAGCGGCAAGTGAAACGGTAGTTGAGACGTTGGCAAGTGAACCTGAAGGTGAGGGAAATATCAGCAACGCCGACCTATTGAAACGGATTGAGGCGTTGGAAAGCGAAATGGAAGAACTCAAAAAGTTATTGCTTTAGTTGCTAGTAGTTTTAGTAGTCGCACGGTAATTTGAGCCAGGTCATTAGCCCGGCTCCCAAGACGTCACATACTGCCCTCAATATTGAACCAAAGTTTAGCGTTGTTTAGCGGCGTTTCGGCAGACAAGCTGGGGTTTGGTATACGGAACACGCGTCTACTGCCAATGTTGGTTCGTTCAATTGCGTCCTTAATCGCTTCATTATTGAGAAATACGTCGTCAAACCTGCCGTCGTCTATTGCACTCAACAATCCAGTTTCTATTATCCTGGCTAAATCTGGGTTGTTGCGTGAAGTAAAGAAATACAAGGGCATGGGATACACCAGCATCAAGTCGGTCTCGATCGCTAGGTTTAGTTCTGGGCGGGTGGATACTTCAGACCAAGGCTCGTGCACCGCTCTAGGAAAATAGTCGAAACGCTCGCCATCAAGCATATAAAACAGGTTTGGATACTTGACCGGCTTCACTACAGGTATACCTGCACTCTCCAATATAGGGGTATCGCCCCAATAGCGTCCCTGTCCAGCGACAAGGTTCAACAAATCTTGGAAATTTTGGACTTGGCTAAACTTGGCTTGCTCGCCTTGGCGGATGATGAATATCCTGTGTCCTAGCAGCCCTTTAAAAAGTGGGACTCGTATGGGGATGAATTCATTTTCGAGATCGGGACGGGTGCCAACCCACATAACGCTTATGCTGCCTTCATTAACCATCTGCCGCAAACGCTCTTGGTTGACGTTTTCATGGTGTTGGCTAAAGCGGTAGCTGTTTTGCGTATCATAGGAAATTGCGAGTTTAAGCAGATCCAAAGGCAATTGTTCTTTGGCACCTTGCGGCACAAAATTGGTCCGAACTTCAATTTCAGCGCTGAGGTAATGGACAGGGAGCAGACAAGTGAACGCTAAACTAAAACACAACAAGTAATGGCGAATGAACCTTTTGCTCATAAATATCATCCAAACTAGCGGATACTTAAAACAAATGTAGCCAAATCCCAGGAAAATAAGAAGGCTTTTTTAACATATTCTTTTGCACTGGCGTTGAGGTTTTTCGTTTCTGTTCAGGGTACTATGGTTGTAAGTCGTGGGCATTGGTTGCCAGCCTTGTTAAACTTTGCATCAATTTGAGTTTGATTATGTTCCCTTGGTTAGAGTTCAATAACTCGGTTATAAAATTTATTGCAGGCAAATGAACAATTCCAGCACAACAGATCCCAGGACTGGTTCATTGAGGTTGGCCTTGAGTGCGACAGAGAGAATTTTGGTCATCGAAGCGCACGGTCCGTTTGATGATTGGTTTGCGGTCGAATATGAAAAACAAATTATGCCTTTTAGGGTCGCTTTGGAATCCAGCCCTTGGGCTAGTTTGGCCATAATTAAAGGCACTGAAAAAGTGCTCGATCAAAAGATGCGAGACTACCTGGTCAATTCCATAGCGCAGGCTAGGGGGCTCGGCCTTGTTGTCACCGCGCTGGTTATCGATGCCAAAACACAAAAACAGTTGGACTACTGGCACAAGTTATATCGAGAAACCGGCTTGAGATACCAGCTATTCACAAACAAAGACGAAGCCCACGCCTGGCTGCTATTACAGCTTGTTGCACAACAATGAGCAGGCACTAGCCAAAATCCCAAAAAAACAACAAGTTGCAGTTACCCTATCACAATCTTTCTACTAGACTAATTACTAAAATCTTGCATGCTAGGTTGCTATATTTACCTTTTTGATTATTTACATAAGGTCACAACAGGTTGGAAGCAGAGGGAGCTTATATGAGTACTTATAAACCGACGGCAGTCGCACTAGATAAGCAGAGTCTAGATCCAGAATTGGAGAACACCATTGAAAAAATTGCGGTCGCCGTGCATGAACGATGGGCTCAAGGGCGCCTTGACGATGGCTGGAAATATGGCAGCGAAAGGGATGACGCACGCAAAGAGCACCCCTGTTTGGTCCCCTATGAGCAATTAAGCGACTCTGAGAAAGATTATGACCGGAACACGGCAAGGACAACCATCATGTTATTACAACATTTTGGCTATGAAATTCGGAAAAAGGCCAAGTAAATGAGAGGAAGTTGTATGCACCTATCATTCATGCGGACGTCACGGAAGGGATAGATGGCCAAGATACAAGATACAGTGGATTCATTCGCCCTTAAATACGCTATTCCTATCGACTTAGTAGAGCGGATCTGCGCCAGTTTCGAGGGGGGGTGTAAATTCATGCACATTGCGAACTACTTTGTACGCAAAGGTGAAGACTTGCTCGCATTGGACATTTTGCACCTCGGTAAAGAACACTATGAAAACTTGGTGGAGGATCAAAACTATTCTGAACTTAGTGAATTAGGACAGGATATTGATGAACTCACCGCCAGGATCTTATTGGAAGAGGCAAAAGTCTATCAACGGTTAGGATTTTACGAAGAGTCCTTGGTTCTTTTTAATGAAGTAGAACCCCGGTATGGCGAAGAAAGCGAATATTTAGGTCTGCGCGCAAGTTTGTTCAAAAGCATGGCGTTTGATGGTGCTAGGCCAGATCAAAAATCGCACTATCTGACACAAGCGCAAGATCTTTATTACCAGGTATACAAAAACAACAAGTCCCAGTATTGGCATGGAATTAACACAATTTTGGTTAACTTTATAAAGGGTGATTTAGCCTGGACCAAAAGTGTGTTAGTGGATTTGGAAAGGGAACTAAAAGCACAATTAAATGCTAATCAACCGGATTATTGGTTATTGGCCACATTAGCTGAAGTAATGGTCTATTGGTACCTGTTGACTGACGAAATGAGTTTTTTGGACGAAGCGACGGAGCTGTACACCGATGCACAGAGGTTGGATAGCGATATCAGCAAAATGCGGTCTTCGGTAAAAAATATTAACCTGTTGTTGCAAGCGACAGATAACGATGTCTTAAAACACTATGCCGCATTGTGGTTTCCGAAAATCCAAGTCATTATCTTACCAGGGGCACTCTCGGATGCGGAAAAACAAGCCCTAATTGACAAGGTTTCCAACTTGAACTTGCCGGATGTTCCCAAGCACATCAATGTCATTGCGGTACCGTCTGCGACTAACCGGTCATTGTTACAACAATTAGCCCAGCAAGTTGACCATGTGGATTGGTTGTATTTGTCGAGTGAAGATTTCAACAAGATGGAGTCCCTTTACGGCAAAAAGGCAATCCACGCCCGTGATGATGACAAATTCTGGTTTCTAAGTGGTAGGCAACTTGCCACTAATTCAACTGTTGTTAAATATTGGCATGATTGTTTTTGTGGCTTGGAGCGTTTAGTCACAAAACAATTTACCCACTATTCGGTGACAACTTTTGGTTCTTGGATTGACCTGGACAGCAAGTGTTTCCAAGAAGAGTTTCCGATTCTCGCAGACCAAGACTTTCAAAACCAAGCCGTAAATGGCGATCTGAAAAGTTTTATTATGGGCGATCTCAGTGGTTACAGTAAATACAATGATTTTCAGGTACGTACTTTTGCCCACGAAATTTTTAGTGGCATTGCCAAAATAGCGGATCAATTTCCTTCATTAATACAGCGTGACGGTTGGGGCGATGCATTTTATTTTGTCTTTGATGACCAAAATGAATGTGTAGACTGTGCCCTGCAGATCCGCGGCTTGATAGAAAAATGGCAAGAAGGAAATATAGAGGAAAAGCTACAGTTACCGGCGGGGATCTCAATGCGCATTGCCATAGATACCGCACCATTGACCCAAATTAGGGATCATATTGAAAATAAAACGGGGTATACCGGTACTTTTGTTAGTAGAGTAGCGAGGATGGAGCCAATAACACCTATCGGTGCCGTTTACTGTGGCATAGGATGTGCGTTATTGGCACTTAAGAACGACGCTGAACACATTTGCTTCAATTACATGGGCATCAACTCCCTACCTAAAAAGTATGGCGTTGAACACGTGTTTAAAATTGATGATGCGGCAGCCCAAGTCCGCATCGCGAGCTAGCATGCAATAACGAGTTGTTGTGAAAAAATTTAGAGTATTTGTTTCTTCCCCTAATGATGTAGAAATCGAAAGGCAAATTTGTATGCAAGTCATCCACCGTGTTGGCTTGCAATTTAGGGAAAAGCTTGAGTTGGTTCCTGTAATGTGGGAGCGTGAACCGCTTCTAGCCAGCGGCCATTTTCAAGAAGCTTTAGATCCTCGTGACTCTGATGTCATGATTTGTATCTTGTGGTCGCGCATGGGCTCGCCGTTGCCCAAGGAGTTTTTGGACGAGGACGACGAACTTGGTATTACGGGTACAGGGTGGGAATTTAAAGTTGCAGTAGAAGCGCATGAAAAGGAAGGCACCCCGGAAATCCTGGTTTACCGCAAAACCGCGCCGCTTACTGCGCAAATCAGCGGCGCTTCCGACAACCACGTTAAAACGATTTCAGACCAGCGGGCCGTTAATAGCTTTTTTGATACCCATTTTCACAATGACGATGAAAATAGAACCTTTAAACGGGCTTATTTCCAATTTAACGATGTTGAAGAGTTTGAACAAAAGCTAGAAGAGCACCTTTTTTCACTGGTAAAAACCAAATTAACCGCTGAGTTGCTTGATACTGGCCAAAGTGAGAGTGTGACCTGGTTCCAAGGCTCCCCCTATAGGGGCTTATGTGCTTTTGAACTAGAGCACAAAGATGTCTTTTTTGGCAGGACCAAGGCAACTGGCGAAATAATCCAACAGTTTAAAAACAACAACGCCCGCGGTTGCCCCTTTGTTATGGTGCTGGGTATGAGTGGTAGCGGTAAGTCAAGCTTGGTCAATGCTGGCCTTTTACCGCTTTTCCTTTCGCCAAGGGTCGTTGAGCACGAAGTGGGGCACATTGAGATGATCCGCTTCCAGCCTGGTAAAATAGACCGAAGTAACGGGTTTTTGCTGGGTTTTTGCCAATACATAGTTGATTGTATTGAAGCGTTTTCTGAAGCAGGGCTCACGGGGGAAGTCTTGCTAGAACAACTTGAACGCTCCCCTAAAAGTTTTGCACTAAGCGTCAAGCAAGCGCTCAAAGTCATAAAGGAGCGAAAGACACTACACACTAATGTCAACGCCAGGATGCTGTTGGTTATTGACCAAACTGAAGAACTATTTACGACTGATGGTATAGGGCAGCATGAACAACTCGCGTTTTGGGAGCTGGTACAAGCCCTAATAAAGTCAGGTGGCTTTTGGTGTATAGGCACTATGCGCACCGACTTTGTCGGTATGGCATCGGGTAGCGAATTAATAGAATTAATGCGCAATGAGGGGCAGTACACGCTACAGCCTTTCCGGGAGTCAGAGCTCGAACCAATTATGGTAAGCCCAGCCAAGGCCGCGGGCTTGCACTTCGAACAAAATGAGCAAGGTGTGAGCCTGGCGTCTGTGATCCGGGACGACTGCCGTGGACAGCCCGGTGTTTTGCCATTACTCGAATTTTGCCTTGACGAACTATATAAGCTTAGGGACAAAAACAAGAACATGCTCACCTTTGCTGCCTACCATGAACAACTGGGAGGGTTGGTTGGCGCCATAGCTACCAAAGCTGATGCAGTAGTCGAGAGCTTTGATCAAGATTTCGATGTTGACAACGTATTGCCAAATGTACTCAATAATTTGATTGCGTTTAACCCTGACAATGCAGAAGCGCAAGCGAGTGCCAAGTACGCACCAATGGAGGTTTTCGTAGCTGGCAGTAAGGAACGCCGTTTAGTTGAGGCTTTAATCAATGAACGCTTGTTAATCCAGTCCGAAGGCAAGGTCAGGGTCGCGCATGAAGCTATTATCGCCAACTGGCGCCGGGTGCAACAATGGTTGGCAATAGATATTGAATTTCAGCTGTGGAAAGCGCGTACCCAGCGGGAGACCTTGCAATGGATGAATGACAACCTTATGAAAGAGCGCCTGTTGCCGAGCGGGAAACCGCTTACAGACGCTGAGTCATGGTTAAACCAGCGCAGGCATAATTTGGACGCTGATGTAATTGAGTTCATTGAAGCGTCAAAACGCAGGGAAGTTGGCCGCAAACGGCTTGTCACTATCGCATCTGGGGCTTTAATCCTGGTTTTAACCATTTTAACCACCTATTCATTGTGGCAATACAATGCAGCGACTGAACAGCGCAATATTGCCCAAACTAACCAGTCCCAATTTTTAGCAGAATTGGTTCGACAAAAAAATGTGGAGCAGCAGTATGATACTGCGCTTTTGCTCGGCTTGAATGGCTTACCAGGGGAGTACGGCGGTGATCGGCCTTGGATAGATCAGCTGGCGGTTCAAGTAGGAATTGCACAGATCTTTAATCGAAAGCAGGTGGTTTTCCCCCAAGGCGCATTGAGCAATGACGGTCGAGTCAGTTTTGATGGAAAACTGGTTGTCACAGCATCAGACTCTGGCATTGCAACATTGTGGGATCGGGCAACTGGACAGCAACTTCAGAGCTTCCAACATCAAGGTAGGGTGGAACAGGCTTTTTTTGCTAAAGGCAATGACGCCATCTTTACTGTGTCCGCTGATGGTACAGTGGCCAAGTGGGCTGCCACCGATGGCATGCAACTATTTGAATTACAGCATGGCGACAATGTAGAAGATGCCGATCTTAGTCCCGATGGTAGCCTAATAGTCACCGGCTCCTGGGACAATACCGCCGCCGTTTGGGATGCGCGAACTGGAGAGCAATTGATGCAAGCGATCCATTCAGACTATGTGCGGGATGTGGCAATTTCAAGGGACAACCGTTTTCTTGCCTCAGCCTCAAATGACAGCACAGCAAAAGTGTGGGATATCAACGCCAAGCAACTTAAATACGCTTATCAGTTTGATCATAGGGTAGAGTCAACCAGTTTCCACCCTAACGGACAATTAGTCGCTTTTGGTTCCTACGATGGTACCGTACTTATTGTGGATGTGTTTACCGGTGAAGCATTGTTGGATCTTGGGGGCAACGATAGGGTATGGGATCTTGCGTTTAGCCGTCAGGGTGACTTAATTGCTGTTGCAGGCGATCCGGGCACAATAAATGTTTATAGCATTCCCGACGGTGAATTGCGCCAAACGTTTGCCCATCAGGGTAGTGTGACAAAACTCGAGTTTAATCAAGACGGTACGGAATTGCTTACGGCATCGCTCGACAATAGCGCTGTGCGTTGGGATCTGGACAATGGCCAAAAGCTACAAGAGATGAGGCACGTAGATGACGTACGCTACGCCCGGTATACTCCAGATGGCACAGCAATTATTACGGGCGGCTACGATGGTTATGCAACTATCTGGGAATTTGGCGCAGATGGTAAGTCATTGGAATATAAACACGATAGCAGTGCGATTAAGGTAGCTGTTAGTCCCAATAACCAATACCTAGCTTCAATTTCAAGGAATGGTGAGGTCTGGTTGTTTGATTTGACCGATAAACAAAAAGTTTGGTCGCGACGTCACAAAGAAGGCAGTGGCTCAGCCAATATCAGCTTTAGCGCCTCAGGGAATAAACTGCTATCTTCATCTTCGAATGGAGCCATCGCGGAATGGCTTGTTGATACCGGCGAACAAATTGCGGTCTATGAGCACAATGCGCTTATTCGCTATGTCACATACTCTCCAGACGGCAGCCTGGTGGCAAGTGGTGGCCACGATAACAAGGTAAAGGTGTGGGACTCGGGTGACGGCAGCTTGCTACAGGAATATGCCCACAGCTATTGGATAAGCTCTATAGACTTTTCGTCAGATGGCAAACAAATACTTACTGCTTCTTTTGATGGAACGGCCAGGTTATTTAATGTTGGCGATACCACGCCACTACTCACCTTTGAACACAATGACGCTATATATCAAGCTAAATTTAGTCCTGACAACAAAGCTGTGTTCACGGCTTCCGGCGATGGCAGCCTGGTAAAGTGGGATTCAGTAAGCGGAGAACCCCTTGTTACCTTTAGGCATAATGACGGGGTTTGGCGCTTTAGCTTTGCCCATAGGCACCCATGGGTTGTTACCGCAAGTTGGGATGATACGGCGGTCGTTTGGGACTATGGCACCGGCGAGGCGCTATATCAATTTGAAGAACAAGATGACGTGCTACTGGCAAGCTTTAGCCAAGATGACCAATTTCTTTTGACCAGCTCTGCCAGCAAATCTTCTAAACTTTGGGGAGTTAAGGGGGAGATCCTTTTCCAGGAGTTCGCCCATTTGGATAACAGCGGCTTTTCAATGTTTTCACGCGATGATAAACAAGTTATTACTACTTCAGCGGATGGTGTAGTGATTGTTTGGGATATAAACCAGTCACTGTACAAGCTCAGGGAACTGGCCAGTGCGGGCGATTCCGTTACCGCAACACAACAACGCCGTGCCTTTATAGAAAGTTTGGAATCTAGTTTACCGGTAAATCGAAAATGTTTGACCAGTAGGGAAAGGAATACCCACTTTTTACCGGAAGCAAACTTAGTAGAACTGTCCA
The DNA here is from genome assembly GCA_965279005.1 of Alteromonadaceae bacterium. Classification (GTDB taxonomy): domain Bacteria; phylum Pseudomonadota; class Gammaproteobacteria; order Enterobacterales; family Alteromonadaceae; genus Planctobacterium. The sequence continues at coordinate 85,367 of CBDIHK010000018.1, forward strand.
ACAGAGGTTGCGCAACATCAGGCCTAACCGACTTAAATTAATTGCGGGATAATTTGCGCAGTGGCAAATCAGTGACTAGCTTTATTGGTGCAGGCAAAAGAATAATGACGAACAAAGGAGATATGCTATGTCACTATCTGAGAAACGACCTGGGCTTTCACTTGACTACCACGATGAATTTGCGGCCAATGATTCTTCCTTGATCCCACGTAGCGACCGCACAGTGTGCACAAAAATCCAAGCGACGATGCTTTACCCGAACGATAAAGTTTGCAAGGTAGATTTTGATTTCGACCATGAACAAGGTGACAGTCGTTTGGCCTGTATGGCCATGGATGACTGGGGGGCAGAGTTAATCGCAGATGCCTACCGATACCGCTACGGCGAAGCTGCGGCCCAGGCGTTGTTGGCGCACTGGCACAAACAATATCCGGAGACTGGTCGAAAACCTGGGTTTTTATTCATCCGCAAACCTGAACAATTTATGCGAACGGCACCGGAAGTTGAGGTGGTACCGGCCGAAGAGGTTGGGCAAAGCACAGGAGCTGCGGATACACCAGAAGTAATTACTGCCTGTGGCCGTAAAGGCCATGACAGCGACAAGATGGAGCAGCCAGAAGTTATTACAGCCTGTGGCCGTAAAGGCCATGACAGCGACAAGATGGAGCAGCCAGAAGTAATTACAGCCTGCGGCCGTAAAGGCCATGACAGCGACAAGATGGGGCAGCCAGAAGTTATCACGGCCTGTGGCCGTAAAGGCCATGACAGCGACAAGATGGAGCAGCCAGAAGTAATTACAGCCTGTGGCCGTAAAGGCCATGACAGCGATAAGATGGAGCAGCCAGAAGTTATCACGGCCTGTGGCCGTAAAGGCCATGACAGCGATAAAATGGAGCAGCCAGAAGTTATCACGGCCTGTGGTCGTAAAGGCCATGACAGCGACAAGATGGAGCAACCGGATTTGGCCCAAGCAACTGGTTGATTCAAAATACTCTAGACAAAACCGCGGCACGACCGCGGTTTTTTCCTTCTCCCTTGCAATTGGCAGATCTTGCCAATTTATGTTGAATTAGGCTGCACCAGGCCAGTCTAGGTATTGGTTAGCCACGCGTGTTTTTGCGCATGGATGCACAACGTCCATGAACGTATTTAAACTGTTAAGTGGTTCTCGTTTCCCATACCTATCCCTTACAAATTATTAATCTACCGGTAAGCTGCCTGCTAACGGTTGAGGGTTAACCTTGGATAAACCAAGGTCACTAGGTTATGTTGGAAAACGCCATGAAAATTCAGAAACAATTGATATCAGGGTTAGTTTTAGCCGGTACTTTTGCATTTAGTAGCCAAGCTACAAACCAAGATGCTAATGCAAGTGCTGAACTACTTAATGGAATCGGTATTAACCTTTGTTATGCGGTATCCAGTGCAAGGCAATATGCGGGATCCCAACTGGATGCGGAAAGCCAAAACACAGTTGAGCAAGCACTATCTAGCTTATTGCTGTCAGAAGACAAGGCTGTTAGGACAATGGCAGCTTTGCTATTAGGCGATAACAAGCAGCCTATAGAGGTCGTCGCTACTAATAGGGAAAACGACTAGAAAACTCGCCATTCATTTTAGCTTTTCCAGCTTGTTACAATTGCTGCTTTCATTTAGTCCACCCCCTGTTTAAACTCCGTCACATGATGATATGAACTTTGTGCCACAAAGTTTGTCGATACAAGAGTCAACCCTCGCATGCATTCCCTTATGCAATTGTCTCAAGGAAACATTAAATGGACACAATGAGAGAAAAACGTTTTTTGCCCCGCAATATTAGCTGTTTGTTGCTTGCTGCGGGTATCTGTACTAACCCTGTTTACGCAGACGGTTTACAAGACTTAAAACTAGCGCTTGCAAGTTTGGACAGCAAAACCGAAATTCAGGGGCTAGTGCGCAACCATATTGAACGGGTGCGCGGTGAAGGTAAAGATGAGGTCATCAAATCTGGCATGGCAGAAGTCGCGGTAAGTGATGGTGAAGAAGGCCTAAAGATCACCTATGACAACGCTACGCTAATTAAACTGGATGAAGAGTCCAAGGCTAAAGCGAAAGATGAAAATGCCGATACGCCTACCATGATGGCGTTTGATGATTTAGGCGCAATTGCTGTACGCAATATTTTTTCTTCTGTCGCTGAACTTGAAAAACGATTAAGCCAAAGTGACTTTATCGAAGAAACCGAAATTGAATTTGAAGGCAAGCGTGCCCGTAAACTCATGTTTGAATTGCCGCTTGAAGCTATTATCACTGAGAAGGCCACCCGCGATTATGTGGATAGGTTTGAAGGTAGCTACGAGATCATAATTGATGATTTTGGTTACCCACTGCAAAGCCAGATAAGTTTTAGTGGTAAAGGTCGGGCTTACGTTGTTTTAACCGTTAGAATTGACTCAACAAGCTCAACACGTTACCAAGTCATAGGCGATCGCTTGGTGCAGGCTTCCAATGAGTTTTATGGCTCCTTTAGTTCAAGCCTATTTCCCGACTCACGCTACCAGGGTGGGCACGAATTAATCCTACCTGGAAGCTTACAGGCGATGACAAATACCGGCGATAAAACACCCTAACAACACACAAGGCGTATAGATGGATTTGGTTGTCGCAAAATTTGGCGGAACCTCTGTGAAAGACTTTGACGCGATGGAAAATTGCGTCAAATTGGTTATGCGTAACCCGTCTTGCCGTTTGGTTGTAACCAGCGCCCCGTCTGGGGTGACGGACTTATTGGTGCAGCTCAGTAAAGGCGGCTTGCCCGCTTTCCAGCGGCAACAGGTATTTCGTCAAATTAGGGATAGGTTGACCGCTATTTTGACAAGGTTAGTGGATACTAACGGTGAAATTCGGAACCAGTTGTACCGTCTTATAGTGGCAATGGAAGCCGTTGCCAAGAAGCCTGGGACTGCCACGAGTTTAGCTTTGCAAGATGAGTTATTGTCCTATGGCGAACGGTTTGCGTCGTTACTGCTTAGCCAATGTTTTGTGCAAAATGGGGTAACAGCATTCGACTTTGATGTCAGGCAAGTCATGCTCACAGATGCAAGCCACCAGGCAGCCATACCAAATACTGCCGCTTTAGGCTTATTGTGCCAGGGCGATTTGTCAAAAAAACTAACCGAAGGTGTGGTGGTGACCCAGGGTTTTGTTGGTATAACCGAGCAAGGCAAAACCACTACGCTCGGTCGTGGCGGTTCAGACTATAGCGCCGCGTTGCTGTCTGAAGCCCTAGGAGCCAAGCGCTGTGAGATATGGACAGATGTGGCTGGAGTCTATAGCACTGACCCTAGAATAGTGCCTGAGGCTTTCCCGCTGCCAGAACTTAGCTACGACGAAGCAGCTGAGATGGCGAATTTTGGCGCCAAGGTGTTGCACCCAGACACATTGCTGCCGACATTGCGCAATGATATACCTGTCTTTGTTGGTGCTACCGCAAACCCTGGGGCGGGCGGCACCACCATTGTTAAAGACTGTCTAGAAGAACCCTTCTACCGGGCAATTACCCGTCGGCGTGATCAGGAACTGATTAGTTTGCACACACCAAAACGGCTGCGTACCAGCCAATTTATCGGTAGTGTGTTTAGCCTGCTGGATAAACATAACCTAACGGTTGACCTGATAACTACTTCAGAAACTTCAATTGCATTGACTTTTAACGCATCTGCTGACGTCAACTTAGCACTGGCTGGTAAAGCGGCATTGGCTGAAATAAAAAATTTGTGTACGGTAGAAGTGAGTAAAGGGCTAGATCTGGTGACGGTGGTGGGAAACAAGCTACATGAGAACAATGGCGTGACCAGTAAGATTTTCGCCTTGTTATCGCAATTTAACGTGCGCTTAATTTGTTACGGTGCCAACCCCCACAACCTATCGTTTTTAGTGCCTAGCGGCCAGAGCAAACCCGTTATCCAAGCATTGCATTCCGGTTTGTTTGACACTCCAATAGTATCCCCATAACTGCTACTTAGGTCTCCATTTTTACCTGGCAACTTCAGGCTCATTAACCGTTTTCGTCGTAAATGCCATACATTGCGGACAAGGTTCTGCTTCAGGGGGCTACGTTTTAGCGTTAGCTTTACACGGTGTAAAGCTGTTCCGGCTTTGGCCTGGCCTTTTGGCTTTACACGGTGTAAAGTAAAGGCATGAGAACCAAACAAGACACAAAGAAGCTACTGCTGGAAGCTGCATTGCTGATTGCCAATAAAACTTCAGGTGAACAGCTGGGTATGGCGCAAATCGCAGCAGCAGCAGGCGTTTCAAGGCAGGCGGCCTATTTACATTTTCAGTCCAAAGCATCACTTTTATCAGCGACTTGGTGGTACCTAGATGCCAAGCTGGGTATTCAAGATTTACTCGACCCTGCAATTAACGCCAAAACTGGTATTGCCAAACTGAAAGCCTTTATTAAGTTTTGGGCAGGCTATGTGCCGCAGGCTTTTCCGATAATGTCTGCGCTATGGAAACTACAAAGTACCGACCAGGCTGCAGCTGATGTTTGCAATGAGCGTACATTATGGTTAAAAGACGCATGCCGCGACGCTGTGTCGGCACTTGAAAGTGATGGATTTTTGGCTGGACGTTGGTCGAAGGAAAAAGCCACTGATTTGTGTTGCCAGTTGCTCTCATTTGAAAACTGGCGTTACCTCACCCAGGAATGCCAGTGGAGTGATGAGGAATACTGCAGCCATATTACTTATATCGTGACATCTGGCCTGGTGGGGGTCGAATAGGCACGTTTTAATAGGGGGTAAAGCTTTTTTGTACTCGCAGCTTCAATAAATTGCCACAAGTACGCCATAGAACAAAACAACAAAGCCGCCTATTTCAGCAATAATTAGCGACCACATAAACCAATGCACATACGCTGGGGCATTGAGAAGCTGGTTATCGGTCTTTTGGGCAAAGCCTTGAACCATATAGCTGATGATGGCTAACGCGAAGTAAAGTAACGGCAGGGAAGCGGCAAGTAGCTCAATATTTGCCGACAATTGGCTTATTTGCACGAACTGTGCGATGAGCAAAGCAGCGAAGCTATACATTAATGATGCCCGGTGGGAGATATCTACGTAGGCATGGGCTTGCGCTTCTTTGCTCTTAGCCATTTGCCGGTATTTCCATACTCCGGTTAGCAAGGCGTTGAAAAAGAAAATGCCCGCTGCGGTGATGGCGATTTGATAGGCGCTAATCAAACTCACTTCCACTCTTTAATAGCGACGGTTAGTCCTTGTTTTGAGAATTGTTGAACTGCCTTTCCTTGCATCACCACATTACCTGCAACATCTTTAAAATCACCAGCTTGGTTGCGAAAACGCAAGGATACGTTAAGTAGCTCGGCTTTATCTTTGTCTCCAAACAATACGCCAGTAGATTTAGGCGTGCTTTCATTTTCTGAAGCTAAGCTAACTCGATATAGGCTGCTAGATGGTATGCCACTGTGGTATTTTTCTTTTGGGTGTAACCTAGCGAGGAAAACTTCTACGGTCGCGTCCAATTTTTCATGGCAAACAACAACCGTTAAGCGCCGAAGTTTTGGTTTTATTATTTCGGGCTTAGCTTCAGGCAGCTGCAAGGCATTGTTAACCGCTTGTGCGCAGCCAGCCAAAACGCCATTGCTGGATAATACGAGCCCTGCTGCAATTAATAAGTGTTTGACCATGGAATCCTAATAGTCTGATCCTTTTTCGACTATCATGCGCTAAGACCGCTTTTTAATACAAGTACTTATCAATTAAAAAGTGGCCTGACCCAATAAGTTGTGCCGAGCCTGCATACATTTTTGTGGCAGCATTGTGGCTGAACTGTGTTAAGGCGTAAAGTCAGCCGCTTCGGGTTGTTGGAATTTATAATCGATTAGCTCTGCTTGGGCGAATCTTGGTTCAATTTGTCGAATTTCATCCGTGGAATGTAAGATGCCACCCTGTACTGATGAAGAGAGGCGTTACTTCCTAACATCATAGGATTCGCTGGCTGCCAAATACTATGTCTTTAACTTTAGGGTGCAACTTTGCTGGATCTGAGGGGACTATTCCCTTACCGAAACAATCGACAATGCTGTCTGAAAACAAAGCATCTTCGAACTCTGCACCTAAAAACTGCATTATGCGTTCCACCGTCTCAGGTAAAAACAAGTCATTAAATTCAATTGCCATCCAATGTTCATTTTTTATGTCATTGCGATAAATGTTTGCCTGGGCGTGCACCTCTGCACAGTACAACATACATTTTTCTAGTGGATTTAGCTCAAGCCATATCTTGCCAATCCCATTGAGAACCGTTTCCGGGCAGTTTGGATCCATAAAGTTTTTGGTAATCTCATGTGGAAAGAAGGGGGGCATAAATGCTTTGAGTTTTAACAATGATTGTGCGTTTTCGACGATTGGGCGGGTTATATGGATTACCTTTACTGTTATCCCATTGGTTTGCAATTGCTGCCGTAACCATGACAGATGCCGCCAATTTGGAAATCCTGTTTCTGCATAACCCATCCCGCTTTTTAAAGTCGTTTTTATGCTTTCAAGGTGGGCTGTAATAATTTCTTCATTAGCCCTTAACGGAAACTTTGGCGAATTTTTTGTTGGTAAATAGCCAAAGTGTATGGGCTCGTGCTCAACCCTGAACACGCCATCTAGCTGTTTCCTTAAAATTTGTGCTAACCATTGGGTACCGCAACGGCCAGGAGACAGGACAAAACAACAGGATTGTGACACGTTAATTTTCCCTCAGAGCAAGTTATGACTAATTGACAATACAGTGTTAAACGTGGTTTTCGAGCACTTTTGTGTATTTATTGCAATGAAATCTATCCTTATAAACTAATTTTCTATTGCCAATGGCTAGTTATAAAAGCCAAGGCCGGATCCCTGCCGGTTAAAAAATCAAGCTGTGTAAAGGGGGTGTAAAAGTCAGGCTCAAAAGTGGGCACGTCAGGATCCGTAATTTCCCGATAGTCAGTAGATAAATATAAGCTATTTAAACTGTATAGCTGCAGTCCTGCAACGTGGCTAAAACCATTGGGTTTACCTCCGGTGGGCATACCTACAAAAGTAGCTTGGGTTAGCTCTTGGAACCGGTAAGTAGCGCCAACACCTGACGAAAATGTGTGCCTTCCTGTAAGCACGAACAGTTTATCCGGTCGGTTCCAGTCAGTGTCGGCTACAGCTTCTATCACAGGAACAAAATGATCTATTATGCCGCCATGGTTAAACCTTAAATCAAACACTAATTTTGCCTCAGGCCGCTGCGCCATTGAGGCTAGGATATCGTCAGTAAGTGCAGTAATGGAATACAATGGCGAGTGCAAGGCTGAGTTGTATTGCACATAGATCACATCGTCCAGCTCCATAATATGGTAATTGTCATTGCTGGATTTATATGCTGGCGGGTTGTCATGGGTAGACTCTATTTCGGTCCAGTCAATTTGATAGCTGCTTTCCAACTCTAGCTGAACTGGTTCACCACCAGGCGAGCGCAACGCAAATAGCGCTTGTTCTTTCGATGAAGTGTAGCCCCGGTAATAGAGCAATTCCGCGTATTTTAGAAACCGGGGAGACAGTGCGTCTTTCCAGTGTTCATTTTCATAAGCTAAATAATCCATTGCAACGTTTTTTAGTTCGGCCACTGGTGTGCCTTCTATTTCAGTGATGCTGTATCCTAAATATTCCTGGTATTCACTGGATGCCTTAACGATGACTGCGGCATCATTTGTCCACCAAACTTCAAACGGGTACTGCAACAGCAGGTTTTCAGGGATGATTAAATAGGTATGTTGATCCTTGAAGCTAGCCACTATGCGGGCACTTTCAAGACGGAATTCTGTGTCCTCAATGTTGTCCAGGCGTCCCCTTAATTGTTCCAAATCGGCTACGTAATCACTTTCACTCAAGCTAAAAAACAGATCAGGGTGGTTGTCCCGCAACGTAGAGTCAATCAGGTCGAGCTCTTGCGAATACAATTGTTCCCTAGGGGTTTCAGCAGCTGGCGGTGTCTCCTGGGGAGCGATACCGCTGCCGCCACCACCGCAAGCGGCAAGGGAAAATAAGATTATTAGGCTTAGGTAGAGCTGTTTAAGTGTCCGTCGCATCGTTTCGTAAGTTCCTGGAATAGATTCGTTTTTTTGTATTTTTTCTGAGCCTGTAGGAACAGGATAAAGCAGCTGTTATTAAAGTAAAAGTGCGTTTGTCACCTGGCTATTTCTGTTCTATAGTTTTCAACCTTACATTTACCGGGTAATTATATATACCTATCGAATAGATTTTAACCTACTTAGAATATTTCAGAATATCCCTCCACATTTTCTTGCACAACATTTTGTTAACATTTATAAAGCCGTCTGGTCGGAGGTTGTACCAGTGGGTGCAACATCTGATTAACAATAACAAGTAGGAAAACTATAATGAAAATCAAAACACTCTGTGCCTTTATTGTTGCCTGGATACTGTCGTCACCCGCTTTAGCCAACACCGGCTTAGCGTTGGTCCACGGTACCGGCAACCCATCCGATGCCTTTAACGACTACTGGACTGCTGATTTTGTCAACTCTGTCAAACGCGGTATTCCAAACCAAAACTTAGTGTTAGTGGTCAACTGTAACTTCGATAAGTATATGTGGGACAGCCAGGCATCAGGTTGCCTTGCAGGTGCCCTCAATAACTTCATCAACCAAAACAACATCACAGACCTTAAAGTTGTTACCCATTCCAACGGTGGCAACGTTATGCGCTGGATTTTGTCTAACCCAACCTGGGATAGCCGCTACCCGAACATCATTAGCAAAGTAAGCCGGGTCATCGCACTGGCGCCTTCAAGCGGAGGAACGCCGCTAGCTGATGCAGTTATGACAGGAAACGTATTTGAGTCAACGTTGGGCTGGTTGTTGGGTTACCAAAGCGACGCCGTCAGGCAGCAGCAAGTAAGTTGGATGGCTTTCTACAACGCTAATTACCTGTTTGGGACGTCTGGACGCCCTGGTTTGCCGACTATTTTTGAAGCAGTGGTTGGTAGTGATGTAGATTCTGCGATTTGGGATGGAGATAGCTATTGTGCTGGATACCAGAACCAGGTTGCGTTGGAAGTCACCCAAAATTGGTTGGACTCTTGTTCTGATGGATTCCTTAACTGTTCATCTCAATCTGCCGCAGGCTCTGTTTGGTTTACCGATAAGCAGCGTACCAAAGGCCGTGAGCCCCTAAGCCACCAGCAAAGCCGTCGCGACTGCTTTAACCTCGACACCCTGATCCGTGACCGTATCTAAGGAAAATAACAATGAACAATAAATACCTTAAAAACCTCCTATTAGTAGCTGTTGCGGGTGCAATGACGAGCACGGTTGCAATGGCAAATGATGCTTTTTCTGTCAAGGGTGAAAGCCAGCTTAGCTTGCCTGTTCCAAACATGATGGAGCAAGAAACGGTTGTCTATATCTGGCCTGAGCCGCAGCAGACCCAATTTTCACTGAACCAGCAGCAACAATTGCAAAGCGATGAATATTGGCAAACGGTCACCGGCTCTGAACTGAACAAAGGTGTTAAAGTTTATGCGAGTGAGAAGGCACTATTGCGTTTGGCGCCAATGGCAAGCACAGAGTCGGGTGCACGCCAGGTTTCTGAAGCACTGGATATGGGCATGGTTAGCCTAAATGCCGACGATGGCAAGGTCACTGTGTCACAATTGGCTGCGCAACGTGATATGGAAGCCGCAGGCTTCCGCGACGGAAGCATTGCATTTAACGTGGCAAACCAGAGCAACCAAGCCTTAACCTTGCGCAGCAGCCAACCTTTATTAGCTGATGCTAAATACCTTATCCATGTTAAGGAGAAAGGCAGCGCCAATAAGCTGCAAGTTTCTGCACCCAGGGCTTTTGATGCTGGAAAACCGGGTGGGTTTATGCTCAATGCAGATATTGCTGGCGTAAAACTCAACCCATTAACTACCAGGGTGCAACTGGTTGCACCTAATGGCGAAGTGACGCAGGCGCGCCTGATTGCTGGCAAAGTAAACTTCGAACATGCACCTAGCCAAGTCGGAGCATTTAATGGCTTCCACGAATTGCAGATCACTGGCATGGCCAATGTTAATGGTCAGTGGGTGAAGCGCTCAACTAAAGTGCCGTTTATTAATGTTGTTAGTACTGCGCAATTGGATATGGGCTCCATTCAACTGGGCAAAGGCAAGGCTGCTATCGGTGTAGAAGTGAGCGAACCCGGCCGTTACAACATAACGGCGACTTTGCAGGGCGTTAATGCCAATGGTGACAAAGTGCGGTTGCAAACCTTGGACACTGCGAGCTGGATGCAAGCTGATACCCAAGTGGCGTTGCCGTTTGAATTTGCCAAATTCAGTGGCTATAGCCAGTTGGAATTAGTTGATGTCAAATTGATGGATCAATCCCGTTTAATGGATCTGCAGTATGTACCGCTGTTAGCAGCTAAATAGTTTTTCCTAAGGTATAAGCGCGAAAGGCACCAAGTGAGGTGCCTTTCTTATGTTTAATACCGAACTTTATCTAATAGAAAACGCCTTGGCAGTGAAGGGGTTTTTACCGGTTTTGTAAACAAACCAAAAAGACCATGCTAAGTAAGCCATTAACCCCGACTTAACTAGCCCAAACCAAAAGCCATATAGGCTAGGGAATAGGGTGATTGACTGTGCCACTGTAATTAGCGCAAACATAGCAACCAATACGCCGCAACACATTGACATCATGCGGGTAAATTTACTCATTTTTAGTCTTTCTCGTTCCGTAATGCTCGACAAAACCTAGCGCTGCATTAGGCCACAACTACCTGGTTTTTGCCACCGTTCTTAGCTTGGTACATGGCTTTGTCCACCCGCTCCATGATTGTAGCTTCATTGTCGCTACTGTAGATTTCAGCTACGCCAAAGCTGGCACTGAAGTTTGGCATGTCGCTGCGCTTGGCGGAAGAGAGCATCTTACAAATTTTGTTGGCTATTTCTGCGGCTTTTTCTTGGGCACAGTCGGGCAGCAATAGAATGAACTCTTCACCACCTATCCGGAACACTTGATCGCTCTGGCGTACTAGCAAATACACTTCCTTGACCAAGGTTTGCAAGACTGAATCACCAACTGCGTGGCCGTGCTGGTCATTAATAGTTTTGAAATTATCGACATCAAACATCACGATACTTGCAGATTGCCCAACTGATACCTTTTTCAAGCTAGACTTGATACTTTCCTGCCATTTGTGGCGGTTATAGGCACCAGTAAGGCTATCGGTTGTGGCTTGCTTTACTAGGGTTTCTTCAATATTTCCTTGTCTATCCAAGGCTTCGGAATAACGGCTGATAACGCGATTAATGTCTTTCGCAAGTTTAGCCAGTTCATCTTTTCCTTCGTTACCCAGTTCTTTTAGGCCGGGTATCGCTTCTTGTTTTGAAATGGATTGGTGCAAGCGGTTTACTTGTTCATTGAGCTGGGTCATTCGGTTGCGAAAGGACAAAATGATGAAAATTGTTAAGTTGATTCCAATCGCAAAGGCACTTATTCCAAGCCCTGTGTTAACGTAGAAAAAGCGTTCTTCGTGCCGTTGTGCTATGCCTGCTAAATCAGCAGTGATAGATTCTATTTCCCGTAAAATAGTGACCGATTGCGCATCTAGATATTCATCTTGCTTTTCCAAGATTACCCAGTCTTGGTCTGGGATCCCAGAATTGGATGCAGTGAGCACTTCCATAGCATTCACGTGGAATTTGTCCCTAGCTGACTCAAAGCGCGAGAAAGCTTGCAATAATGCCCTATGTTCAGCTTGTTGTTTGGCAATGACACCATTGTCCAGGCCTGTTTCGATGATATCCGTGAGTTTGTGAATTTCTTGTTTTAGCTTGAAAGAATATTGCTTGAAGGTCTTTATTAACCCTGCCTTGGTGTCATCGTCCTGTTGTTGCACCATCTTAATTCGATAGTGCAGTTGTTCCATCAGTACGTGTTGATGTAATACCGATCCCATTGAGCATTTGCTCACTCAGCGCTGCCTCAGGGACTCAAGTTCAAGGCGCACGAATGAAGTAATACTGGTGGTCTTATGAACTTCGTGCAACGCAGAAATTGTGTTCCTGAGTGGCGTCTCCGATGGGTTTGAAAAGGGTTTATACATCGTTAAATGTTCTCGATTTAGACCCACTAGACCTTTGAACATTTGCCTTGTCTAAACCCTTTTCAATTCCCACTGAGTGGGTAAATACTCAATGGGATCGGTATAACTGCAATATTTCTATTTCAGCCGCTATTTGGGTAATAGGCACATCTATTTGCGCTAGCTCCCTAATTTCTTTGCTAATAAAGTGCAGTTGCACAATGGAATAGATGACCAAAACCAAAATGAACGAAAGAAGTACCCCCGACAAACCAGCAACTTTATAGCTGATAGACTGGTTCAACCAAGATGCAAAAGGTTTGGAAATCGTGTTCATAAGAAATCTAAGGGAAATGGATTGGCATTATCTAATTTCGCCACTCTATGCCTAAGCTAGTGGTAAGGCAATAGGAAGGTAATGCCCCTCCTAGAAAGCAGCACGCGATATTTTGAAATCAATACAATGTGCAGGATATGGGTGCAATTATCTCTCATAAATTAGTCTTAGATGGCCATTGTTTATCTGTAAAGACCGATATTCTTGTAAAGGCCGATTTTCTTGCATAGCCTGTTGCTTAGCAACAACCCAGTCTGGATATAGTGACATCACCAGCAATCGCCCGTAAAGTGTCGGTGCTTATCGACCTGCAATATAAAAACTACATAGATCGTTTGTCAGCTTTGTTATTGGAAAAAAGCGCAACCACGGTATTGCGCGAGCACAGTCTTGGCAAGCAAATTGTCAATATAATCATTGCCAAAAATCAGATATCAACACGCAATGGCAAGCCATGAAAAGTGGTGCTGATAATTTTTATATGATGATGTGCTCGACAATGCCCTAGAAGTAGAGCTTAAGGCGAGGGCAGCAAGGATTAGGACAGAGATTGAGGCCAAAGAACAATTAAATAGCGAGTAATTGCAGTGTCTGCCAATGCGCTTGGCGAGCAAATCAAAAAAGCTATGGGCATGGGTTTTGTCGAGTACCTCACCAAACCGCTCGATTTCGACAAGCTAGAAGCCCTAATATACCACCATCTAAACTCCTAGTTCCGCAACCATTGCGTTAATTCGTATTATCCAGGCAGAAGCGGGCACACCTGATCCAGCGCAAGGTTAATCATATTCTTACTTGATAAATTGATATCTAAGAATTATCCAGGGGTTGTGGCTACGAAGTGCAAGTAAAGCAAGTACTGCTGATAGAAGGGCTAGTTAATTTAGTCATGGCCTTGGCCAAGCTAGTTGTGGGCCTGGCCACCCAGTCTAGTGCTGTCATTGCCGATGCCGTGCATTCCCTTACCGACGTAGCCAACAACGTTGTTGCCTGGGTTGCGAATAATATAGCCCAGCAAGCACCAGATGAAGACCATCCCTATGGCCATCAAAAATTTGAACAACTTGCCATTTTTTTTCTCGCCACCTTGCTCACCGTGGTTGCCTTTGAAATTTTAGTGAGCAGCGTGCAGCGCTTTGGAGAACCCGTTAGCCAAAACAAACTAGGTTTGGTTGTGTTGTGCTTTACCATATTGTTGAACCTTGGCCTCACAATTTGGGAGCACAGGTGGGCGAAGAGGTTAAAATCAAAATTATTAGAAGCAGATGCAAAGCATACGCTTGGTGACGTATTCACCAGTATTGCGGCGATTGTTGGATGGCAACTAGGTGCCATTGGATATTACTGGCTAGATACCCTGGTGGCCGTTTTCATGTCTTGTATGGTGTTTTATTTGGCTTTCCAGCTGTTCCGCAGGGCCATTCCTATCTTGGCAGACCAACAACACCTGGACAGTATGGCCGTGTTTAAGGCGCTCATGCTTATTCCAGGGGTGGTTGATGTAGAGCGTATGCGTTCCCGTTATGACGGTTGGGGGATCTTGGTAGATGTCACCGTCATTGTGGATGCGGCAATGACCACGGAAGCTTCACACCAGGTGGCAGACGACGTGGAAAAAACCCTCGCTGAACAATTCAGGGCTTCTGACATTGTTGTGCATGTTGAGCCGGCGCTTGCTATAAACGAAACAGCAGATAAGGCCTAATGCATAGCCATGTAAACATGTAATTTGTGCGCACAGACAATAAGATTGTTGCATTGCCTCAACTCTTTCGGAAACCTTTGAAAAAGTCCCTTAATTGCCGTGCCAAATTAGGATAGACATAACAGATTGGTATTTTATATTGCCTTTTCATACTAAAGTTGTAACGACTAAACTCAACCAATGGGCAATACTTTCCCCATCAAGGTTAAGCAATCGTTCTTTATGGATCTCGCATCAATTTAGAGTCGCTTGATATCTCGATTTAATTCATCAGCGCAGTTTGAGGTAGAGGCCCATGCAAGAATTCCACTCCTGCCAACCTAAAAAAGTATTGTTAATCGACGATAACGCAGCTGATGCTGCCCAATTATGTTCAAAACTTTCTGTTAGCCCGTCTTTTTACACAACGCATGTGGATAGTGCAGAGCGCGCTCTGGCTACGCTGCGGATCAGGAAGTTTGCCATCGTATTGCTTAGCTGCAGTTTGCAAGACGAAAACGCACAAGAATTGCTGGCAACAATTAAGCAGTGGGGCTTGTTACACGAAACTGCTGTGGTGGTCATTGGTGATGAAGAACACGATGAGATAGCTGAACAGTTTATCCTGGGTGGAGCCTTGGCATTCATGTTGAAAACCGAGTTAAATAATAAGTTGCTGCGACGGATAAGTTTGTCAGCTGAAATCTATTTAGATCATGAAGCAAAGTGTCGCGTGGATCAGCATTTGGTAGATTACTTAACCACCCATGATTCACTTACAGGCCTGTGGAACCGCGCCGCTTTCGAGGAGGAAATCAAAACTAGGTTGGGGCTAAATCGTACAGAGGAGCATATTGCTGTAATCATTGTTGATATTGATGATTTTTGCACGGTCAATGAGTGCTTAGGCATGGCTGTGGGTGACAACATTTTGAAAAATTGTGGCCAGGTTTTGCGTAAATTAGCAAACAATAACTGTAAAACGGCACGGCTGTGCGACGACCAATTTATAATCGCATGCTTCTGTGACGGCGCCGGGCGCGAATTTCCGTGTTTTATAGATTCAGTCTTAGAAATGTTGTCCGCTGGTATCAAGGAAATGGCATTGGAGAGTCCTTTAGCATTTAGCACGGGTGCCACAACTTCAGTCACTGGTGGCGGTGACTATGATACTTGGATACAACAGGCCATGATGGCACTGGAAGAAGCAAAAAAAGTAGCGGGTAATAGCACGGTTTGGTTTGCCCAGGAAATGCAACGGCAAATCGAAGCGCGGCAAAATATGGAAAACGGTATCCGATATCATTTAGGCCAGGCAGGATTCAAATTAGTCTACCAGCCAATCTATGATAACGGTGGCAAGATGGTGGGCGTGGAAACATTGGTACGTTGGCCGGGTGATTCCAACTTCGGACATTATTACCCCAATGAATTCATCCCGGTGGCGGAAAGCTGCCAACTGATTAATCCCCTTGGGGAATGGATTATCAAGTCCGCGCTGCAAGCTTATAGCGAACAATTAATCAATTTAAATGACCAGGAATACATCTCCCTCAACATTTCCCCAGTGCAGCTAAAGAGCGGCCAAGTTGCTGGAATTGTTAAAAAATGGTCTAACCACTACCAGTTGGATCCAAATTTGATTGTGGTAGAAATTACTGAAACCGCATTGCTAGCTGAACATCCGGCTGTGTCCGAGCAAATTGAAGCGTTTTCAAAATTTGGCGTTAAAATTGCCCTTGATGATTTTGGCACAGGCTACTCATCGATATCCCACTTACTCAACTATCCCATTGATTTGGTAAAACTCGATCGCAGCGTTGTGCCCAAATCAAGTGTCGACCTAAAGCATATCGCAGTTTTGCGGGGGCTTATTGATATGTGCCATTCCTTGGGGATCACCGCTGTTGTCGAAGGGATAGAAAATAAATGGCAGGCGGCACTCTGTAAAAGCTTTTCCGCTGATAAAATGCAAGGTTACTACTTTGCAGAACCAATGGACATGGAAGCAATCGTTGCCTTTGATTGAGTCCTGAATTGGTAAGCAGCAGGCCTTGATATAACATTTTGTTTATTAGTTTAAAGGCGTTAGGTTGAGCCAAGTAAACCATAAAACGCCTGGGTTACCCCATTGGTCCAGCCAAATCCTTCTTGTACCGTATATTCGCCACCGGAGGCCGGCTTTACCGGATCGACGACATTGTATTTTTCCATTAAACACTGGTGTTGCTGGTAGTGGCTTTCAATAGCACTTATCCAGGATTGCATAATTTGTTGCGCCAATCCTTCCAAGCCATAACGTTTGAAGCCTGCAACAGCAAACCACTGCAATGGTGCCCAACCATTTGGGGCGTCCCACTGCTGTACCGTTTCTTGGTTAGTGATCATAATGCCGCCTTTGCGCAGCAGTTGTTTTGATACTGTATTGGCAACCGCATTTGCTTGCGCTTGCGAGGCTAGCCCGACAAATAAAGGGGCACAGGTTGCTGCACTTAGTACCTCGCTTTGCTTGCCAACTGCTAGGTCATAATCGAAATAAGCTCCCTTTTCTTCATTCCAGCAATAAATGTCTATGGCTTGCTGGCGACGTTTTGCTGCCTGTTCATATTGTGAACTTTTTACAGGATTACCCAATACAGCGTGGAATTTCGCCAACAGGGCTTCCACTTTATACAGCAATGCATTTAAATCGACCGGGACGATATTGGTAGTTTGGATACTGTGCAAGTCATCTGGTTGGCGCAACCAGCGCGAGCTAAAATCCCAACCGGATTCACAGGCTGCCCGGATGTTGCGGTAGAATTCAGCGCGTTTGCTTTCAGGGAGCGTTGCCGCAGCTTCAACATCCTCCAAATATGATTCCGGGCGTGGGCTATCGCTATCATCCCAATACCGGTTCAAACATTGGCCATTTGGCATACGCAATAATCGTTTGTAAGCTTTGTTGCCGTTTAGGCTGGGGCTGTCGGCCATCCAAAACTGATATTCCGCTTCAATGAATGGCAGCAGTTGTGCTAGCCAATCCCGTCCAGGTGCCCCTTTTGTTTGGTAATGTTTCTGCCACAGCAACTCCACCATTAACGCCAGTACTGGCGGCTGCGAGCGTGAATGGTAGTAATCCCGGTTGCCATTGGGGATTAAGCCGATAGTGCGTTGCAGGTGCACGAAGTTTTTCACCATGGCTTCTATTAGTTTCAAGTTACCGCTTTGTGCCAAACCTAAAGCTGTAAAATAGCTATCCCAGTAATAAATTTCCTGGAATCGGCCACCAGGTACGATATAGGGGTAGGGTAAGGGCAATAGTGAGCAGGGCGATTCTGGATCGGGTTTGCGTTGCAATAATTGCCACATTTGTTGCAAATAGCCCGCAACCGTATCTTGCGCTTCCCGCTCTACAGCATCTGCCGGCTTAGGTAGCTCAAAATGCGCCATCACAAATGCTTTTAGGCTAAATCCCGCTGTGTTTTTTTGTTCTTTGTAATCCTCGAGAATGCTCTCCAGGCTTTGCTTAGGAATTGCATCGGCAAAGGTTTTACTGTCTGGGAAAATGCCAGACATTTGTACGCGCACAAACAATTCAGATTGGTAAAAACTGGCGATACGGCTTATCGCATTAGCGTCAGTAAGGTTCACTGTAGGGCTCCCTGTTAAGATCTACTATTGCTTGGAAAGCTTTTTGAAGATGGCGATTGAGATAGCGATGCCCAGCATCGGCACTAATGACATATAAAAGGCCTGTTGCCCACCCATATACTCAAATACCAAGCCGGTTATAACCGAACCTGTAGTACCGCCAAGGGCTGAGAAAACCACGATTAATCCCGTCATGGCAGCTTGTTTGCCTTTTTCTACTGATGACAGCATCACTGAATTGATGATGGGATAAATGGGCGCCATAAACAGGCCAATTAGCGGTAGCAAGTAGGCTGCCAGCGGCGCTTGCAGTACCGTGGTTATACCTGGCTCAGCCGGCGTATTGGACATGGGTAAGGTGACCAAAATCAAGGCAGCCATAAAGGCTAGGCAAATATTCAGGAATAAAAACCAGTTTACATATCGCAGGATTTGCCCGGCCAATAAACGGCCTACCGCCAAAGCACCGGCAAAGATACTGGTCAGTTGCACTGCCACGTTCACTGGTAGCTGCATGATTTCCCGGTTAAACGTTGGCAACCAAGTACCAATGCCTTGCTCGATCAGGACATATAGGAAGATTGAAATAACAAAAATCAATACCAGTGGCTTGTATGTGAGCTGCAGCATTCCAATAAATTCACTGGCTAACGCACCCTTGGCTTTGGCTTTTTCATTTTTTACCGGCGAAAAATACACGGTTACCGCCGCTGCTAGGGTAATTGCCGATAGTAAATAATAAACTTGCAACCAGTCCTGGGATTCGGGTTGTGCCGGATCGATGAAAGCGCTAAATACCCAGTAGCCAGACAACATCCCCAGCATGAAAATACCTTCAATGGTATTGAGTAGCGCCGAGTGGGAGCGGGCATCGTCACTGAGCTGCCCGACCACGGTATACACAGTGACTTTGACAAACGCGAAGGCACTGCCGATACAGGCAAATAATAATTTAATCGCCCAAAATTCAGCCAGCATAGGAGTCAACAGGCAGACAGCAGTGACCAGCATCAAAGCAGAAATTAGTGCCAATTTGTAACCGATCCGCGGAATATATGACGCCACAAAAAAGGACACTATGGCAATGGATAGATCCTTAAAGCCTTCCAGGGTACTGGCGTCGGGTTTGCTAATGCCAAAACTGTTAATCGATTGCAGGATAACGGTACCAACACTGTTTAGCAGTATTGCAAATACAAAATAGCACGCCGAAATTGCAGCGATTGTCATTAATCTTGGCATAGGCTGATTGCCCCGGTTCGTTTATAGCTTTTTGCAGTATAGCCAGAATATTATTTCAATGCAATCGATTGCAATTGTTATTCATTTGTTAATTTTGAGTGTTACCCTAATTTTTGCTTGGGAAATTAGTTCAGGCCGTACTTTGGCTGGATCCGCGAACCACTAAATAGGTGTCTAGGCTTTGGGACTGCGGCGTATCACCATTAATGAGTGCCATTAAGGTTTGCACCAGCAACTTGCCGCCCGCTTTAGTATCTTGGCGCACTGTGGTTAGGCTAGGGTGGCTAAATGCCGCTACTTCAATATCGTCGTAGCCAACAATAGCCACTTGCTGCGGTACTTGTAGGCCATGTTCATTTAACGCTTTCATCATCCCCAGGGCAATGGTGTCACAGGCCGCTACTATGCCATCGTAGTGGAAGGCGTTGTTTTGCAAGAGCTCTAAGGTGATCCGGTAAGCCTCGGCATAGCTGAAATGCACATCCAAGTGGTGGCTGTAGTGCAGGCCTACAGTGCGCAGTGCGTCTTTATAGCCGGCAAAGCGCAACCCGGTCTCGTAGGAGACATGCCCGGCAAACGCTATGTTTTTGCATCCTTGCTCCAATAGGTGCTTGGTTGCCAATAAGCCGCCTTGTTGGTTGTTTGTGCCTACGGTTAAATAGCGTTTTTCCTGATCTATTTCGCCCCAGGTCACCATGGCGGCACCCTTGTAATCCGACTGGTAAAAGTCGTTTTTATCGCCCTGGCCAAACACGATAATGCCATCAACACGTTTGCTATCATAAAGTTGCTTTAGGCTTTGTTTATCTGAATTGGGAACCAGCAGCATGTCGTAGCCCAAGAGTTTCAGCTCGTCTGCCACCACACCTAGCAAGCTTAGGATAAAGGGATCCGAGGTTGACTGGTCACTGTCTGAGTCGATCATCAGGGTAACAGCCACGGTATTGGTGCGTTTAAGGCGCAAGTTGCGGGCGGTGGTATTAACGGTGAAATTGAGCTCGGCAGCAATCTTGCGTATCTTTTGCTTGGTCTTTTCGCTTACCAATGGGCTGTCATTCAACGCCCGGGAAACGGTTGATTCAGATACACCAGCCACTTGGGCAATATCGGTTAGGGTTTTGTTTTGCGCCATAATTTCCGCTTTATTTACCACTTTTCTTATGTCAAACAACAGCTTGCCACGTTGGAGTATTTCATGGCAATGAGATTTGCCGTTTAGTATGAGCCTAATGAACTACGCTGCACAGATTCAACACGCTTTAGTTAAAATTATCCAGCACCCCAAAATTTGCCTTGTCAGGAAATAGCGCCTGCCAATTGGTATTTTCCAATACAAGAACAGTCGACAACTGCTCTCATCGTACCTGATAAAAAAGTTTTTGCAATCGTTTGCATTATTTTGCAATCGATTGTATATTCACTTCGCATTAACAAACTGCTCACTTCAACATAACATTGGTAGGAAAGGTTACGATATGAATACACAGACCCCAGCACATCCTTTCAGCAAAGGCCGTTTAACCCTTGCCGTTACCGCGGCGTTGGTTTTTGGCGGCCAGGTAATAGCCCAAGAAAACAACGAGGCGCCTGATGCAGAAAAACCAGCAAAGGACTTTTTTGAACAAATCGTTGTGACAGGTACCGCGTCTGGTAAATCCATGCGCAAAGTTGATGCCAGCTACGCTTCTACTTCATTAAGTGCAGAAGACATGAAAAAGCTAGCACCTAAGAGTACGGCTGACCTATTCAAAGCGGTGCCAGGGGTTTGGGCTGAAAGCTCGGGCGGTGTTTCAGGCGCCAATGTTTTTGTACGCGGTTTCCCTGGTGGTGGTGACGCGCCGTTCCTAACTGTACAATTGCAAGGTGTTCCTGTATTCCAGCCCCCGACGCTGTCTTTCTTAGAAAACTCGACCCTGTTTAGGGTTGATGAAACTGTTTCTTTTATGGATGCACTGCGCGGTGGGCCAAATTCGGTGGTATCCAACGGCCAGCCAGGCCTTACTACTAACTTTATGTTGAAAGAAGGCAGTGATGATACTGAAGGGCTGATCAAATACACCACTTCAGACTATGATTTGCAGCGGCTAGATGGTGTGCTTAGCGGCAGTTTGGCTGACGACCTGTATTACATGGTGGGTGGTTACGTGCAGCAGAGCTCTGGTATCAGGGATGCGGGTTTTAACTCTGAAAAAGGCCACCAATTCACTATTAATATCACTAAAGAACTCGATAACGGTAAACTTAACCTGTTTAGCCGTATTACTGATGATCACGGTGCTTGGTATTTGCCAACGCCTAGGGTGCCAGGGGTGGACAATGGCTTTACCCAGTTAGGTACGCTGAACCGGCAAGCTACTATTCAGTACGGCCCGGATAATACTAGCAAAAGCTTTGACTTTGGCGATGGCCGTGGTTGGGACGGCAGTATTTCTGGTGGTTCACTCAACCTTGAGTTTAGTGACGGCTGGTCGTTGGTTGACCGCTTTGCCTATACCAGTGGCGATGCCAACACCTTGGGCTTAGTACCCAACGGTGGTGCCGTTGCTTTATCCACCGTCGCTGACAACGGCAGTAGTGCCACGGGCGCAGTAACGGGGGAAACATATTCCGGTGACACCTTAGTGCAGCAAATTGGGCGTTGGGTGGTACTCAAAGAGATCGAAGCCTTTACCAATGATCTGGCCTTGACCAAAGAAGCTGATAAATTCCAGGCTACTATCGGCCTTTACACCTCTGATTATAGCGCCAATGACTGGTGGGCACTGGGCAACCATGCCTACCACGTAATAGCCCAAGGTGGTGAAAGCTTGACCGGTATTGACTGCAATGACAACCAGGATAGCTGTGGTTGGAACTACGATATTAACAGTGCGGGTGACGGCAAGACCCAAGCATTATATGGCGCCTTGGAATACCGCTTTACCGATAAGTTAAGCGCAGATATTGGCCTGCGCCGTGAAAACCATGAGATTGAATACACGGTTGACGAAGGCCTGGACGGCGTGATCACCAAGGCAGTCCAGTACGACGAAACCGATACTGCCTGGACTTTAGGTGCAAACTACCAGTTTGAACCCAATATGGGGATTTTCTTCCGGGCTAGCGAAGGCAGCAAAATGCCTTATTTCGATGATTTCCGCGACAACTTCACAGCCTATGAAGATGGCGGTAACCTAATCCAGGAAGTTACCCAATATGAGCTTGGCTTTAAATTGGCGCGTAGTAACTATAACGTCTACGCCACCGGATTTTTCTCCGAAGCTGATGATGTGTCAGTACCACAGCCAGGAGGCACCGTCACCAGCAACGTGAACGAAGCCTACGGTGTAGAGTTGGATGCTGCCTATTACAATGATTCAGGTTTCTCCATCAGTTTAAACGCGACTATCCAAGAGACCGAAATTACTGAAAGTATCAATCCAGACCTAGTAGGTAACGAGGCCAAGCGCCAGCCGGGTTGGCAGCTGCGTTTAACCCCGAACTACGAGTTTGAGATAGGGGGCTTGGTGGCCAATGCCTATGGTACTTTGGTTGCGGTTGATGACCGTTTCGGCAACGATGAAAACAACAGCGAGCAAGTATTGGAAGGTTATGAAAAACTCGACCTAGGTTTGGTATTGATGACAGACGAAGGCTTGAAGTTTGAACTGGCGATGCAAAACGTCACCGATGCAGATGGCTTGACCGAGGGCGATCCGCGCAATGCCACCTCATCCAATGCCCGTTATATTATGCCGCGCACAGCTACCTTTAGCATTAGCTACGAGTTCTATTAATTCCCGATAGCGACGAGTGTTTTCCCCTGCATGTTTGCCCGGTTTAGCCGGGCTTTTTTGTTTTCTAACACCTTCCGAACCGGTATTAATCCCGGCCAATCCCGGCAGCAGCCAGGTGCTTGCTGCTACGGTAGATGTGTTGGCTGATCCGCTGCAGCCAGCGGTAGC
Organism: Alteromonadaceae bacterium; assembly: GCA_965279005.1. GTDB lineage: Bacteria > Pseudomonadota > Gammaproteobacteria > Enterobacterales > Alteromonadaceae > Planctobacterium. The sequence continues at coordinate 108,332 of CBDIHK010000018.1, forward strand.
TTTCCATCAAGTAGCTGGCTTGGTCTATTTCAATTTGGTCGTTCACTATCTGGTCTAGCATTTTCTGGCGGAAAGCCGGGTACTCATTGGCAAAATAGTCATGGCTCTTTTGCAGTTGGCGCAGTGGCTTTTGCCAACGCTTGGGCGAGAATTTATTGACGAAATGTTTAATGCTCTTGCTAATTTGCAGTTGTGCCTCCTGTAGTTGCGATTGCTGGCTTGGATCCAAATTGGCTTTTGGCTTGTCTTCGATGCGTTCAATCAGGCGTTGCAAATGATCCAGTGCGTGCACAAGATCCAGCAACCTAGAGCGTTGCTGCGGATTTTCACCGTCTAAAATGATGCCATCTATAAAGATTTGGCATTCATCTACTTCAGACTGCAACTGCATCAGTTCCAATTGTTTAGCATCCTCCAAACCGTCTAATTGTGATAGCACAAGTTTCATTGCCCGTTCTAGCTGCTGGCATAAGGTTCGGTAGGCCAGATCCAGTGCCACGTCCGTTTGTCCTAATAAATCCTCATCTAGCTGGCCTTCGTGCATGTGTTTTGGCGACGGGAGCAGCTTTTCCATCATGGCGGCAAACTGCCTAGTGAAAGGCAGCACTAGCATTACGCCCAGCATATTGAAGGTTGTATGGAAAGCTATTAATGCTACTTCGGCATGCGTCTCAATGGCTTGGTTGGATAGGGTTTCCCAAACCCAGATATAGGGCGTGATAATCAGTAAGGCGGTTATGCCCGTGATCAGGTTATAGATTACGTGGGAAAAGCCTGTGCGTTTTGCTGCAGTAGATGCGCCGGTGGTCGCTAGGGCGGCGGTAACAGTGGTGCCGATATCCATGCCAACCACCAAGGCCGCTGCTTGCTCAAAGTGGATTAACCCTGAAAATAGCGCAGTCAGGGTAGCGGCAACACCGGCGCTCGAAGATTGGGTGATCAAGGTAAACAAAACACCGATAAACAACACTAAAATGCGGTCAAACATTGTGGTGGCAGGCAACGACGCAAAATCAAATAGATCCTTCAACCCGCCCATGCCGGCTTGCAGGGTCTCTATCCCCGTGAAAATGAGACCAAAACCCGCCAATGCCATCCCCAATGCCGCTAATTTGGGTTTGGCAAACAACTTGAGCAATGCACCGACAAAAATTAACGGAAACACCAGTAAGCCTAGCTTGAGCTTGAAACCAAATAGCAAGACCAGCCAGCCGGTGATGGTGGTGCCGATATTGGCGCCAAAAATAACACCGAGTGAATGGCTAAAACTCATCAGGCCAGCCCGCACAAATCCGACAGTTGCGACTGTGACGGCACTGGAAGATTGCAAAATTGCTGTGCTCAAGGAGCCACATACCACGCCCGAAAGTGGGCTGTTAGTGTAGGCCATCAAGTTGCTGCGCATGGTTTTTCCCGCAACCTGGCGCAGCCCGTCAGTCATGATGATCATGCCTAGCAAAAACAGGCCTATGCCTCCTAATAGCTCAATCGCAAGGCGCAACATGTCATTCATAGGCAACAGGGGGATAGAAGTGGCGATATGGCATACTGTAACCAGTGTTCGAGCCGGAGGCTTGACGCAGGTCAAAGTTGGTAACAGATGTTTGGCGGCTTAATGGTCTAGATATAAGACAAATTATGTTGCTTTAGGGTAAAATGGCCAGCTATGCCAAAACAAGAACTCGCGTCCCAAAACATTCCTTTGTTTTACGAACTGGTGGAACCCCATTTCCAGCGGAGCCGTCGCTTGCATTGGCAATTTGAGCGTTTAGCCAGCCACGACGTCAGCGAACACCAGCGTTTGTTGCAGGAAATTGAGCAAGCCGAACACAATGTTTGGCAGGCAATTGCCCTGGCCACGGTTGATATCAACCCGGAAATGATTTCGGTTGTCAGCAAAAAAGCACCTATGTCACTGTCAGAGCCTGACAAAAAGTGGATCTCCCAGTGCCTGCAGGAAGGGAAAATGCCCTTGATGGACGATGATCAAACCACACCTATCCGGTTTATGGAGTCCCGCTAACACGGGCCCGCAATGGCATCTCAGCACTTTAAATAAAAACAAGTTCACTTCCGGCGGGCTATTGTGGCAACATAATTTTAAATAAGCTGATACCGATTCCATTAAGTATTTGCATAGATTCAACCTACAGGCCATAGGCCGCTCCCAGGAGCCTTATCGAAAGCAAATGGAAAATCCAGAGCCACCGCCAACTCATCCGGCGCCAATGCCTGTTGGGATCACTAGTAAAACCAAGGTTGTCAGGGACACCTTGGTGTTCCAAATAAAACTCGCCTGCGACGGGATCAGGGACATATTTTTGAGTCCAATTTCAATAGTTGCCGCCATCACAGGGATCATCTTTTACCCCTCAAAACCAGACTATTTCCTAAGGAAATTGATGGTGTTTGGTTACAAAACCGATCGCTGGCTTAACCTGTTTGGAGCCTATGGGCATCATCCCGGCGCTAGACAGACAACCTCAGATACCTATGTGGATAAAGTGGAAGAAATGTTGATCAAGGATTATCGGGAAGGGGGGCTGTCTAGGGTGGTTAAAAATGGCACTGACAAACTGGTGGCAACAGCACAACATGAAGTGCAGGTAGTGAAATCAGCTATGAATAAATCCAAAAGTCCAAATAAAGGAGAAGACAGTCAATAGCGACTCTGGAAGGGGAGTTAGCTAATAGCAACTGCCAAAACTCATACAACATAGCAATGCCACTGCAGTTTAGGTTAATACCATGGAGGCTAATCGAGATGTGCTTTAGCGGTCTTCGGCAAACTTGCGTGACCTCAAAAAGCCCGGAAAATTATGTCGAAGCGTTAGGAGCAACCAAGCTGCAGAGCAGCTTATCTTGATTACGCTGCCCGACTGCCATTTTGCTCTAGCTTCTGTTCTAACTTAGCAACAAATAACTTATCTTCAGGCGCCATCGCTTCCCGCAAGTGGGATTGGATATATTTTTGGTTAAATTCTGTATTGATGATCCACGTTTTATCCAGACAGTGGTAACTGGAAATGTATGAACGGATACGCTTGAACAACTCAGAATAATCCTTTTTCGGGTTGTTCAAATCATAACTAACTACATATGACGACATTTGAACTACCTTATGTATACCTATGAGGTAATAAATATACTCGTTTTCCGAAAATTGCAATAATAATTTAATGATTGAATGTAAAACTGGGTTAGAAAACTGCTCGGCGTGTATTTGGATAGCTGTTTGATGTGGATCAAGCCGGTGCTTGTCTTATTCCAGTACAAATGCCCTTGCAGTAATTATAAGGGTCTTTAACCCGTAGCAAGAGGCAATGAACAAACATCACGATCCTTCACTAACTATCTTGGACTTGGGTATCGATACCCACCAGGAGCCTGTTGTATATCTCAGGGACAATAGCTACCTATGTCGTTCACTTGGCATTAAAGCCAGTAACCGGGTGAAGGTCCTGTGTGGCCGCCGCAGCATCATAGCAACCTTAAACGTGGTTTCCAGTGAACTGATCCCAGAAGGGCACTTGGGCTTTTCCAAAGTGGCGCTAGAAAGGTTGGATCCCCAGCCAGGGGAAAAGGTCGCGCTAACCCACGCACCCATGCTGTCTTCCTTGAGTTTTTTACGCAAAAAAATATTTAGCCAGGAACTCACTGACGCAGAGATTAGGGAAATTGTCAGTGACATCAGCCAGCTGAAATACCGCGATATTGAAATTGCCAGTTTTTTGGCTGCCTGTGCCAACGGGCGCCTAAACGTTAAAGAAATTATCGCCCTAACCAAGGCCATGGTGGCCTGTGGCAGGCGCATTGAGTGGCCTACTAAAAAGCGGATCTTTGACAAACACTGTGTGGGTGGCGTGCCTGGCAACAGGACAACCCCTTTGGTGGTTTCAATTGTGAGCGCCGCTGGTTTGACTATCCCAAAAACGTCGTCACGCTCTATCACCTCGCCTGCAGGCACTGCGGATACGATGGAGGTGCTGACAACGGTGGATATCTCTATTAATGATATCCAACAGGTGGTGTCTGAATGTGATGGTTGTTTGGCCTGGGGTGGGGCGGTCAACCTAAGCCCGGCAGATGACTTGTTGATCCGTATTGAACGCGAGCTGGATATTGATGGCCAAGGCCAACTCATCGCGTCCATGTTATCGAAGAAAATCGCCGCGGGTTCAACCCATGCCATCATCGATATTCCCGTCGGTACTACCGCCAAAGTCCGCACTGAAGAAAATGCCAACCACCTGGCGGAGCTGTTTTACCTAGTGGGTAAAGCGTGTGGCATGACCTTGCGTTGCGTGGTCACCGATGGCACCAAGCCCGTGGGTCGGGGCATAGGTCCGGCGGAAGAGGCGAAAGATATCTTGGCGGTATTGTCCTGTGATCCAAGCGCACCGGTAGATTTGCGAGATAAAGGCATTTTGTTGGCAGCACATTTGTTGGATTTGGACTCAGGTATTGGCCTGGAAGCTTGCAAGCAACAGGCCGCAGAGCTCGTTGATTCAGGCGCCGCATTAAACCAGTTTAACCGTATCCTTGAAGCCCAGGGCGGCATCAAAACCATACCTAATGCTAACTATAAGCATATGCAACAAGTGGACTATGACTGTGATTTCACTGAGGTGGATAGCAGGAAACTTTCCCGCCTGGCCAAACTCGCTGGTGCCCCAAATGCAAAAGCTGCGGGGATACGCCTGCACGCCGGTGTTGGTGATCGCTTAAAGGCCGGTGATCCGCTATTTGAGTTGTTTGCCGATACCGTCGGTGAACTGCGTTACGCATTAGATTATTACTATCAAAATTCAGAAATGTTTGGTTTGGAGGAATTATGATCAACCAATTACCCTCACCACCTGTTGTATTTACACCGTGCCGGCACCCCGTGGTTGCCGGTTTGGCACAAGAAATGAAAACTGAACGGGGCCGGATGCAGCTAAGGCATTTCCCCGATGGCGAAAGTTATTTGCGGGTGATATCCGACGTTAAAGGCAGGGACTGTATTTTAGTGGCGGACTTGACTGCGCCAGACTGCAAGGTCTTGCCTATCCTGTTCCTGGCTGAAACTTTAACGGAGTTGGGAGCCAGCTCGGTGGGTTTAGTGGCACCGTATTTGTGCTATATGCGCCAGGACAAGCGCTTCAACCCTGGTGAAGCTATCACTTCCCAGATATTTGCCAAGATAATGTCCCAGCACTTGGACTGGGTGGTGACGGTGGATCCCCACTTGCACCGGGTGCGGGACTTGAGCGAAATTTATTCTATTAACACCAAAGTGGTGTCTGCCGCTAATAACATTGCCCGTTTATTGGAAGCCCAAAAAGACGTGATCTTGGTTGGACCCGATGAAGAGAGCGAGCAATGGGTGTCTGAAATCGCACAACTCAGTGGCCATCCCTTTGTGGTAGCCAAAAAAGAGCGTCATGGAGATAAAAAAGTACAAATAACCATCCCCGATATCGCCAAACAATATAGCACAGCTGTTATTGTTGACGATGTGATCAGCAGTGGCATGACGATCATTGAATGCGCCCACCTGCTAAAACAGCAAGGTATTCCGAAAGTCACCTGTGTCGCTACCCACGGTATTTTTGCCGATGACGCCCTAGAGCAAATCTACCGCTCCGGTGTCGAAGAAGTGGTCACCAGTGATACCATTATTAATCCCGTTTGTGGTGTCGATGTGGCAGATATTATCGCACCACAAGTAGTCGCCTGTATCCAAGAAGTCCATAGTAGTAATGTGGAAGAATTGGTGGCGATTTAGCCTATACAACCTTACAAAACAAACGGCCAGCTCCTACTCCGGTGCAGCCAATTGCAAACTGCGATGTAGTGTTGATTGCTGTTCTTTTGTTTATTGAACACAAAAGAATGGCAATTAGCGCGCTGTTTGGTTCACTAATGATTTTTTCCATCTACGAACCTTCCCTCTTCAGAAGGCGAACAGAACGCTTTAATTCTTAGGGCAATAGGGCATTTTCTGTTCTAGCTAACGTTACCCAACTTGTCTTGATGGCTATAGCCAGGTGCCGAATTTTCATTCTTGAGTTTTGTGCTGTATGGGTGGCGCTACGTAGTCTCTTTTTTAACCAAGCAAAAACCTAGCACCAATTTTTTCCAAAAAAAACAAGCCTGCATAAGACAAATATGTCTTTTTTGAGCCTCTTCATTGCGCATAATACCCAAGGTTAGCTTGTGTAGTTTTAAACACAGACAGCGCAGCTAACCTTTTATTCCAATTAAATGAAGAGGTATTTATGATGAAGAAAATTATGTTTGCAGCGCTTATTGTATGTAGCACCGCGTCGTTCAATGCCAATGCCGGTATCCAAGATGGGGTTGCCAGCGTATTGAGTTGGTTTGGTTTGGAGATGTCACCAAGAACATCAAAACCGGTAGCCCCCAAAGAATGGTAACGACATTTTGAGCGGCGTTTTGCCGCTCATTTTTTAGGGGAATTGTTGCCAAATCTTGCCTTTAACTTGGCCTTCGATTCTTTTGTCAATGTAAAACTATCATCGTCTGGGTTGTTGAGGTCTTTATAGATATTGATGGCAATGATTAGCATAAGCCATAGGGGCAGAACCAAAAAAACAAGCCTGCATAAGACAAATATGTCTTTTTTGAGCCTCTTCATTGCGCATAATACCCAAGGTTAGCTTGTGTAGTCTTAAACACAGACAGCACAGCTAACCTTTTATTCCAATTAAATGAAGAGGTATTTATGATGAAGAAAATTATGTTTGCAGCGCTTATTGTATGTAGCACCGCGTCGTTCAATGCCAATGCCGGCATCCAAGACGGGGTTGCCAACGTGTTAAGTTGGTTTGGTTTGGAGATGTCACCAAGAACCGCTAAACCGGAAGCACCACGAGAGTGGTAAATTGAAGAGCGGCTGCAATGGCCGCTCAATTTTTAGGGTTTTTGTTGCCAAATTTTGCTTTTAACTTGGCCTTCGATTCCTTCGTCAATGTAAAATTGTCATCGTCTGGGGTGTTGAGGTCTTTAAAGGTATTGGTGGCAATAATTAGCATAAGCCATAGGGTTAATATAATAGAACCAATAGGATAATAGGGGAAAGGAATAAAATGCCCATGTTCACGCATGGTGCCGGCTATGGAGCCCGCCGCTGGTACCTGCATTAATAACGCATAGGTGACTAGATAAAATGCAAAGATAAATTCATAGGCTATCCAGGCCGCCACAAACTGGCGTAACCTGGACTCAAACAGGGTAGTGCGCAGCTGTTCAAGTGCCATGTTTGACCAAGACTTTAATATGCCAAGGCGTTGCAAGCCGGTACAAAGATAGAGTGTAAATAATTTTCGATGGTTAAATACAAGCCATAATGGAACAACACCCACCGTCGCTACCCAGCTAAACGCATAAATATTGCGCTGTTCATCCAAAAAACTGGTTTGTCCAAGAAAATAGATGAGGTAATAAATGGGATGCAATAAAGCCCAAATAGTCAATACAATTTTATTGTTATGTCCTTTAATTAGCCAAGCACACAAGACCAAGCAACTAAAGTAAAGGCTGAATACAATGTTTTGTGGGTTTGCAATAAATCTCTCAAACGATATCTGTGCTCCCTGCATTATTTGAAATACAAGTTGCATTAAAACAACAAAAGTGACAAACAAGCCAACTAAAATACTTGCGTTAGGCGCCCGTTTATTATTCATTTGTAGCCAAGCCATCCTTTAAGCTTATTTTTTAACACGGGCAATAGGTTATTGGAGAGGTAACCAGCATTTTTTATTGATTGTCGCTTTCCGCTGGATTGTTCTTGCAACTCCCGTACATAATCCAACATCATTTCTTGCTGTTTAATAGCCCAGGCGGGAATGGCACTTTCACCACTTTCCCAGCGCTGTATGGTTTTCGTAGCGGTATTACCTGCGTGGCCCGATAGGTGTTCTGCCATCTCCAATTGGGAAAGACCCAGCTTTTTCCTATTTTGTCTAAATTGTATTGCCAGATGTTTTGCCAATAGGCTTCTCAGTTCTTCTTCTTTGCCAAGCATATGTGTAAACGGTAATGGGTTTGGAAAAATATTAACCTGTTAAAGTCTGGATTAACAGTCCCCATGCATTAAAAACTATGCCATTTATGACACCCGTTTTTCAAGTGAGACAAATCTGTCGTAGCTATGTTACTCCAGGCGCCGTATCCGAAATTAACGACGATTCATGGGACGTTAGGCTTGCAAGTCTGGCAGGCTCACTCCCTTCCCCACAATAATGATTAGTGCCAACTTAGGGTATACAAATGTAACGGTGTAAATGTTTCAAACACCAAAACAAAAGTCTATGCTTGGTTAAGGATTTTTCCAAAAGAGGCGCACCAGTGCAAAACAAAATACTGCACCACCTGTTAAAAACCTATATGGACTCGCGCCGTTTGCTGATGGCGCTGGGTATCTTGTTTCCGTGGCTATTGTGGCTGGGCAATGGTTTTGAACTAGAAGCCTCTATCAGTGCCAACTACCATTCACCGATGCAAGATGTGTTTGTAGGCGTGTTATTTGTGGTAGGGGCATTGCTGGTTGCCTATAAAGGTTATAGCAAACGCGAAAATGTGCTGATGAACATCGCCGGTGTGATGGCGATGGGGATCGCACTGTTCCCTACCTTATGTGATGCCAAGTTGGCAGGGACTGTACCTTGCCCAGGAGGGGATTGCGCGGTAGGCGCCTTTGCCTTCCTGGGTGAAGCTGTAAACAACTGGTTGCACCGCATTACTTCTTTGCTGTTTTTTGGTTGTATCGCCTATGTCTGCTGGTTTCACCGCAAAGACACCCTGTACCAACTTGATAAAGAGTCGGATCGGCAGCGCTATGATTTCCGCTACCGGGTAATTGCCATTTTATTGGTTGCATTGCCACTGTTGGTGACACTGTTCCACTACCTATTTGAAGGCAGCCGGCTAACCTTTTGGTTGGAAGTGGTCAGCATGTGGGTGTTTTCAGCCTATTGGATGACCAAAGGCCATGAGATCAAACGTTCGGCGCTTGAGGATATCAATGCTTAAATTTGAGGTTTATTACAAAGTTTTAATCGCTTCCACAGTTTTGTGCTAGTTGGCAACCTAGGTCTGTGGACAAGCGCCGGTCCAGGCAGGGGGGAATTTACATGTTGGCAATAACAACCACTTTATTGCGGCGAGTCAGCTAAGTCCGAAGTGTTTGAACCTAATATCCGAAAACCATTTAGGCATAATCCTTAACCACCGTGACATTAAAAATTGCGACTGCGTATTTTTTGCAAAGCTGTTTAAGGTGGTGCCCAGGTTCGTGTTCAAGGTTTAAATCATGGACATAAATCTCATGGCACTGGCCTGAACATATCAACCGCTCAATCCAATTTGGTAATAGTTCGTCACTTGGTTTTTTAATTCGTATCCCAGCCCGGCAATCCTGGTTAAACGCAAGCGAATTGGAGAGTAAATAAGACCAACTAGGCCTTCGGTGTTTAGCTTGGTTTGCTGCTTTGAAAAATGGTGACACAACAGTCTGAACACCCTTGTGAATTAAGTTTGTCATTGCAATTCCTTGTTGATAGCCAATCCGAAACATGGACGTTGTAAAAAACAAGATATTTATAGGCATTTTCGATAATGAAAAAATTGATCAGGCGCACACGTCAGCAGGTGTAAAAGTCTTAATTGGCTGAGGTTTGACTAAAATCAAACTATTTAACCTGTTTTGTCGCCAGGGGTTATTTATTAGCATTAGAAACCGCGCTTAACAGCCGGTTTGCATTGTCGCCGCGAACTTGCCAGGACATACAGCGAACGCCGCCACCCATAAAGCAGACCCCTTTCGAATTGACCGGCACAACCTCTTTGGAGGTCAGCGCCTGCACGGTTGTTAATACAGTTTTGTCCTCTGCAGTACCAAATTGAGGCAGGTAAACGCGATTGCGCGTGACCAGTGCATTTGTATACAGGCCGCAAGCAGAGCCAAAGCGATCGTCGTAAATCTCGGAATCATCATAAGGAGTGGCTATCTCATGGATCTTAACGCCGGGTAATCCGCGCTTCAGATCTGACTTTAATTGCTTGGCATAGTCCGGATCCTCAGGGTAGCTATTAATGATTAGCTTGTTTTTATCGATAAAACTGACAACCCCGTCGGCGTGTTCAAGCCCGCCTTGCTCGTCAGCTTCAATAAATGCCACATTGTTTATAGAACTGTGACGAGTTAGGAGTTTGCGCGCTTTGGTTTCACTTATATTGTTGTCTTTAAGGAATTTTGTACTGATGACAACGTTGCCGTAGTAATCATCGACAAAATTGCCACCATCGTTTAACAAATCGCTTTCTTTAAATCTCAGGCCAGCTTTGCTAATGAACTCATAGAACAACTCTTGCACTTCATCGGATGCAGATTGGTTGTCCTGTGCTGCGGCAGTGTATCGGAACATGATGGGGTCGGTGGCATTGGACAAAGTGAAATCCCGCATCCAAATATCAAGCATTGGCATGATAAGGACGTGTTCTTGGCCAAGGGCATCAATATAGTCTGGCGCCCTGGTTTTATCGGTTAAAACCAAAACGCGGTCTTTGCTTAGTATTTGTTCTGCAAATCCGATGTGGAAATCAAAAATGTCATCCTCCATGTCTTGGTAATAACCATCACCCAAGCTGGGGGAGGCCAGGACAATTAATTCTGCTTGTGCGTCAATAGCCATAGTTGCAATCACCCTTCGTTTTCCATTTCGTCCATCGCAAAACTTTTGATCAACAATTTGAATTACTCTGGCTTGCAGATACTATATGTGTCCTAAACGCTCTCGAATTGATGCCCTTTAGCATAGGGGCACATCAAGCTTACACAATTAAAGGACTATTCAATGAGCCAGGCACCAAGTCTAGGGATAATATCTGAATTCTTTGAAGCACTGGAAGAGTTCAACAAGCGCTTTTTTAAGACCACCATCGCCATTATAAAGAATCCTGTTGAAGTAATGGATAAGGTGCATTTCCAGAAAAGCAAGCTGGAATACGTCAATCCCATTCGCTATGCGTTTTTGATTTTTTCCTTTTACGCACTTTGCGCAGCATATCTTGAGATAGATATGCAAACCTTGGGGCGGTCAATTCCTCAACAGACGCTGAAGTGAACAAGTTTTTGCAATTGTTCTACAAATTTGTTGATAGCATTTCTGTGTTTTTTGCTTTCATTTCATTGGTTCCTTTGGCCTGGCTAGTTGCCAAACTATTTAAAGCCAGCGGTAAAGATACCTTATATTGTTACAAGCTTTCCTTATATGGCTATGCGTTAGGGGCGGTGTTTAACCTACTAATTTTTGTTCCAGTAAAGCTTGTCTTTCCGGGCATTTCTCCTGACCAAATGCTAGTACTGATGCATATTTCCGGGATTTTCTACTTTGCCTTGATTGGATGGATGTACTTTCGTGTTTTTTCCACCGGCACATGGGAGGTGATATGGAAGACTGCCATAACCTATGTTTTCTACCAATTTGTTGCTTTTCTCGTGTTTGTGATAATAGCTATTGCGTTAGGTATTAAAGTCGGATTAGAAGAGACGGCTGGACAAATTCAACCCGACAAAGTACAGCAAACGACAGTTGAACCTGCGCCACATAAACAAGAACCAATCGATTAGTTGAGAAGTCAACTGCTTGGGTTACAAGAACTGAAGTTTTGTTTTTAGCTGGCTTATTATTTTGTGGTCTTCATAAAAAAGCCCCTGCCAAGTGCGGGGGCTTTGCTGTTTACAGTATTGCTAATAACGCGATTAGAAAACCATATCACCGCGTTTGTCTAGGATGGCCTCAATTTCATCCATTACGGCGTCCATACGGTCGATAACTGCGTTGTATGGGGCTGCGGTGGTCATATCCAGGCCTGCGTTCTTGAGGATTTCAACCGGGTAGTCGTTGCCACCAGCTTTTAGGAAATCCAGGTAGACGTCACGTGCATCGTCACCACCTGTTTTCATTTGGTCGACGAAGTACGCTGCGCCTGCAATTGAAGTCGCATACTGGTATACATAGAAGTTGTAGTAGAAGTGGGGGATGTAGGCCCATTCAATCATTTCCCGTTCGGTGATATTCATTACGCCTTGCTCGTGGCCATGGTAGCGCTTGAGGATTTCACCATATATTTCGGTCATCCTAGAACCTGTTAACGGTTTGCCTTGCTCGACTTCTTCATGGATGGCGAGCTCAAATTCCGAGAACATGACTTGGCGGAAGAAGGTGCCGCGCATTTGCTCCAAGGCATAGCCTAGGTAAAACAACCGCTCGTCCTCGCTCTTGGCTTGTTCCAACTTGTATTCCTGTAACAGGATTTCTTTGGCTATCGCGGCAATTTCAGTGGTGAAAATAGAGAAGTTTGACAGCTCATAAGGTTGGTTTTCATTGGTCAATACCTTGTGCATCGCATGGCCCCACTCGTGGGCATAGGTTGACGCACTATTGTAGTCGTCCTGGTGGTTTAACAAGATAAGCGGGTGTACATCGTAGGCAGAGCCTGACATATATGCACCAGAGCGTTTACCTGGTTGCGGATACACGTGCATCCAGCGGGCATTGGAGGCCTCGGCAAACTTTTTAGAAAACTCTGGGCCTAGCACCTCGATGGAAGCCAGCATGTCATCACGGGTTTTATCAATCGGAAAGGTTAGGTCAGTTTTGACTAGATCTGGATAGATATCATGGTAGCCAATGTCTTCGATACCCAACATACGGGCACGCAATTTAAAGTAGCGATGTAGTACGCCAATGCGGTCGTTGGTGACTTTAACCAGGGTCCGGTAAACTTCTTGCGGAATATTGTCACCTGACAAGAAATACTCAAGGGTATTCTCATACTTACGGGCTTTGGCGGTGGCTACGTTAGCCTGTACTTCACCGTTCAAGGTCACGCCAAAAGTACTTTCAAAATCTTTGTACCGACCCCAAAAAGCGTCGAATACAGCTACGCGGTCTTCACGGTTAGGTGCAGCGCGGTGCAGTGAATAACCCGCATTGGTTAGGTGGGCCTCAGTACCGTCGCTCAATGTGATGGTTGGCCATTCAATTTCGGCATTTGCCAACATGTCGCGGGCACCTTGTGAAGCAGATAGGGCAGTGCCCATCAATGACAGTACTTTTTCAGCTTCAGGCGTAAGCACGTGTTTGCCTTGGCGCAAGGTATCGCGCAAACCTAGGGCATGTTTAGCCAATCCAGGCTCACTTTTAATGAAGCTCTCAATCTTTTCTTCGCCAAGTGCCACTATTTCTGGTGCCATAAAACTTTGGATAGCGCTGGCGGACTGGAACAATGCCTGGACGCCGCCAACCATTGCCTGGCCTTGCGGATCGCCTAGGTTGGTATTACGGATATTGGAGGCGTAAGTCCAGACACGCAGGACTTCTTTGTAGAATGCAGACTGTGCATCCAAGGCTTTAAGCAATGTTTGTGCATTGTCACCAAGCTTTCCGGCATAGGTTTTAAGGCTGTCGACCTCGCCACGCAGGCGGTTGAGTTCCTTTTCCCAATCTTCTTTGGTGGCATAAAACGGTGTTAAATCCCAGGTGTATTGTTCATCCACAGCCACTGCGTTGGGATCTTGCGCCTGGGCAGGTGCAGCTAAAGCTGCCAGTGTCAAAGCACTGC
>CBDIHK010000019.1:0-118795 GCA_965279005.1 Alteromonadaceae bacterium
CCAGACGATGAGCGTAATATCCTAATTTTCTTCTGAGCCCATGTCAAAAGATGGCAAACGCTTGGCTGAATTGCGCAAGCTTAATATCTATACAGGCAAAATGGGAGGGCGTATTGCACGTTCTCCTGTGCCAGGTGCGTCATTTAGCCTGGATCAATCCGGCCAAGTCCGTTATGTGGTTGGCAAGGACGAAGATGGTGATTTAAAGCTCTACCAATTTGACCAAGAAGAAGAGGAATGGGCTCCTTTTACTGATATTTCGATTGGTACCCGATTCGGTTTTCTCGCTTTTGATCAAGCCGGTGAAAATGTTTTCTATTTGCATGATGGAGAGCGCGATACCCTCGGTCTTTATCGATTTAATGTGGCCAAAAAGAAAGCAAGCACATCTTCACCGATGACAATGTCGATATAACAGATTTTGAGTATACCGAGACGCAAGATGCGGTTTACGCAATGCGCATTGACCACACTTATCCTGAGTACCTTATCTTTAACAAACAAGAAGAGGAAGCTGCGATTTTCAGGTCACTTTTGGCGACTTTTGCTGGCCTTAAAGTGGATATCACAAGCAGTACAAAAGACGGTAGTAAATGGATTGTGAATGTCAGCTCAGATACGTCGCCAGGTGCATATTATCTCTTTGATAGAAATACCAATAAGATCCGCTTTTTGTTCAGTACTTTCAATGGCGTTGACGAAGAACATATGTCGGCCATGCAACCTGTTAGTATTGCCGCTTCAGATGGAATGACCATTCCAGGTTATTTGACCCTGCCGAAAGCGGGGCCATCTCCAGCACCTCTTGTGACCTTGGTGCACGGAGGTCCCCATGGTGTGCGGGATTATTGGGGGTTTGACCGTGAAGTACAAATGTTGGCCAGCCAAGGTTATGCCGTACTTCAAGTTAATTATAGGGGATCCGATGGCTATGGCCGTGAGTTTAAGCAAGCTGGCATGAAACGCTGGGGTGACCGCATCCAGCAGGACATTATTGAAATGACCCAATGGGCCATGGCACAGCCTGAAATTGATGATAATAAGGCCTGTATCATGGGTGCCAGCTTTGGCGCTTACTCTGCCTTGCAATCTTCTATATTAGCGAATGATTTGTTCCGCTGTGCCATTGCCAATGCCGGCATTTATGATTTATCCCTACTTTACGAAGAAGGTGATGTCGCTGATCTGTATTTTGGCGAAGCCTATTTGGAGAGCACAATTGGGCTGGAACCAGAAACTCTGCGCGATTTTTCACCTGTGTTTAATGTAGACAAACTGCAGGCACCGGTGTTGATTGCCCATGGTGAACTCGACCGTCGCGCCCCTTTTGAACATGCCGAAGATCTCAGGAAGCACTAGAAAAAGCCAATAAGCCGTTTGAGTGGTTTGTGCGTTCCAGCGAAACCCATGGATTCCACGATGAGGTAAACCGGGGCGAGTATTATGAAAAAGTAGCGGCATTTTTGGCAAAACACTTAAAGTAAGTATGCCCTTCGCGCTACAATAGGATATACAAATTGTTTAGCCCGTGAATTGCAGCTTAAGGGAGTATGCAGGATACGGGCATTGAGTTGCCAAGCACCACTGTTTGGCAACTTTTTTATATGTGGAGATTGATATGCGCCCAAGTGGAAGAACCGCTGGCCAAATCCGGCCAATTACTATAACCCGCAACTTTACCTGCCACGCTGAAGGTTCAGTGTTGGTTGAGATGGGTAATACCAAGGTTTTATGCAACGCGACAGTGGAAGAGGGCGTACCGCGGTTTATGAAAGGGGAAGGCCGGGGTTGGGTTACCGCCGAGTACAGCATGCTGCCCCGCTCCACCCATACCCGTTCACAACGCGAAGCTGCCAGGGGCACACAAGGTGGCCGCACTTTGGAAATTCAGCGCTTGATTGCCCGATCCCTGCGTGCCGCAGTGGATTTAAAACTATTAGGTGAAAATACCATTACCTTGGATTGCGATGTGATCCAAGCCGATGGCGGCACCCGCACTGCGTCCATCACAGGTGCTTGTGTTGCCCTTGCCGATGCCTTAACTTGGATGCGCAGCAAAAACATGATTAATACTAACCCGATGAAATGCATGATTGGTGCAGTGTCGGTTGGTATTTACCAGGGGCAACCCGTTGTTGATTTGGAGTATGTGGAAGATTCAGACGCCGAAACCGATATGAACGTTGTCATGACCGACACCGGCAAGTTGATTGAAGTGCAGGGCACCGCAGAAGGCGAACCTTTTACTTTTGAAGAGATGCATGAAATGTTGGGTCTGGCAAAAGATGGGCTAGTTGAAATTTTTGATGCCCAGAAAACCGCACTGAACTAGGGGAGCCACGGGATATGCAAGATTTCCAACGAGCCTTTATCGAATTTGCCTTGGAACGCGAAGTGTTGCGTTTTGGCGAGTTTACCTTGAAGTCAGGCCGCAATAGCCCTTACTTTTTTAATGCCGGCCTGTTCAACACTGGCCGTGATTTAGCCAAATTAGGCCAGTTTTACGCACAAGCCTTAGTTGCATCCGGTATTGAGTTTGACGTGCTTTTTGGTCCTGCCTACAAAGGCATACCCATTGCTACTACCACTGCGGTGGCGCTGGCGGATAAACACAATATAGACAAGCCTTATTGCTTTAACCGCAAAGAAAAGAAAGACCACGGCGAAGGTGGCAATCTGGTAGGTAGCCCCTTGTCTGGTAATGTCATGTTGGTAGACGACGTTATTACCGCTGGTACGGCCATCCGGGAATCTATGCAGCTCTTGCAGCAAAATAACGCTAATTTAGCAGGGGTGTTGATCGCCCTTGATAGGCGTGAGAAGGGCAAAGGCGAATTGTCTGCTATCCAGGAAGTGGAGCGGGATTTTAATACCCAGGTTGTGTCCATCGTTAGCTTGCTGGATCTCATTGAGTTCCTGCAAGACAAGCCCGAGATGCAATCCCATTTGGACAATATTAAGCAATACCGCGCCCAATATGGCATCTGATCAAGCACAAGGCGAAGCATTAACCGCAGATAGCGGTGACCGGCAATTGGACGCATTGGGATTGCGCTGCCCAGAGCCGGTCATGATGGTGAGGTTGGAGATACGGAAAATGGCGCAGGGTGAAACCTTGCTGGTGCAAGCAGATGATCCGGCCACCGTCCGCGATATCCCCGCATTTTGCCGCTTTATGGATCACAGCCTGCTCAGCTCGCAAACAGACTCACTACCCTATTTTTACCTAATTAAGAAAGGCCTTTGAAGGTTTCCTGAATACAACCAGTATAGCCACTGGAATTGGCTGGCAGAGCCAATTCCCAGTGCCCTACTGGTTGGGCAGTCAAATACTTAATGGAATCGGTATCAAGCCTTTTTAGTATCAAGTGCTACTACGTCGGCTTTTTCCTGTTCCAACAAGACGTTGGCATCTACGCCTTTAAACAGCTTGCTTAAATTGTCTTTGTTTTTCGACAAGGTGATGCTGAGGTCTTCCATCAAACTTTCATCCAAGTTGATGCCTTTAGCTTGGATGTAGATAGCTAGGTTGTCCGCAACTTCCAGCATTTTGTCATATTTGTCGGCTTCTTTTTTGTCGGTGGTCACTAGCTTCTCAACCCCTTTATGTTCTACCACGTATTTGGTGATAACGGCCATACACTTATCCTCAATGTCAGTATTAACAAAACGATAACATGCAACTGTTTATTTATACAGTGTTAATTTGAGGAATGTTGGAATTGTGTTCGATATTGGCTGGGGCTCGTGCCAAACACTTGCCTAAAGTGGTGGCGAAGGCTCATGGCGGATTTAAATCCAGCGTGTTGTGCTATCCATTCTATCGGCTTGGAGTCTTGCTCCAAATAATTTTGCGCTAGCGTTAAGCGTTGCCGGATCAGCCATTGTTGTGGGCTGATGCCCAAGTTTTTGCGAAAGCGCCGGTCAAAGCTGCGCCGAGACATATTCGCTCTTTTGGCCAGGTCGCCGACGCCAATATCCTGGTTTAGGTTCGCGTTGGCCCAATCCAGGACCAGGCTGAATGAGTTGTTGCTGGCTGCTACCGGTGTTTCCGAAAATTGGGTTTGCCCGCCTTGCCTATGTGCAGCCAATACCATCCTGCGTGCCACCTTGTTTGCCACATTGTGGCCAAAATCCTGTTTTATCACCGCAATTCCCAAATCAATTGCGGCAGCGCTACCCGCTGAACAACCGATATCCGGATCCAGCGTGTAAAGCACATCTTGTTGGTAGCTTACCCCAGGGAAACGTTGCTGGAATGCTTCGGCATAGCGCCAGTGGGTAGTCGCTTTCCGCCCTGTTAACAAACCTAGTCCGGCAAGCAGAAACGCGCCTGAACAGAACGCCAAAATTCGGGTTTTGGCTTGGTAACAATCCAGTATGGCTTTGCGTAAGTAAGGCGGGATCGGCTCGTCAATAGGCCAACTGGGCACAACCACCGTGTCGTAACCAGCCAAGGAGCCTACCTGCTGTACCTGCATCATTATGCTGGCAGTACCCTTCAGTTTTCCATTAGCCAAGGTCACCACATGGGTTTGGTACCAGTTGTCGATTTCGGGCCGGGGCAGGGCGAATAGCTCTACACCACAGGCTAGTTCAAACAAGGAAAAGTTTGGCAAGGCCAGCACTGCGACTTTATGCATATCGTGGTCACAATTTAATAACAGGTTGGCTGGATATTAACGTATAATGGCTTTTAGGCCAATGGCTTTGAGTGGCGCATTGGCACAAACTGGTGTGGAAATTCTGAGCAAGGAGAACATTATGGCTTCACCCGTAGCACGCACTCCCGCCGCACCAAGCCACTTGGCGTTGGCACATTTCCAACAATTGATGGCCTACGAGACTGATTGCTGGGATGTGCATTTTGCCATCAGTAACCAGCGGCAAGATTTTGTTTTGCTTGATGTCAGGGCCGAATCCCTTTACCGGGATGGGCATATTGGCAATGCTATCAGCCTGCCCTACCAAAAAATTGCAGCGCAAACCTTGGCGCAATACCCCGCGGATACCTTGTTTGTAGTCTATTGCAACGGTGCCCATTGCAATGCCACCGAGAAAGCCGCAATAAAGCTTGCCGAGCTAGGCAGGCCTGTGAAGAAGATGATTGGTGGCCTCGCGGGCTGGAAGCTGGAGGGCTTTGCACTCGTAGTAGACGGCTAGTGCTTAGGGCACTCCCGGTAAACCAGTTCAAGGTAGTGCTCCAGGCTACAGTGGCCGCTAGTTTCAAAGTGATACTGCGTGTGCTGGATGGCTAGGAAGCGGTCAAAGCGGAAATTCCGGTAGTCCTGGCGCAACTCGCACCAAGCTAAGAGTGTCCATTTGCCGAACCAGCCGATAATGCCCAGGGGCCAAATAAGGCGGCTTGACGCGCTGCCTTTTAAATCCAGGTAGTCTGCCTGTACTTTGATTTTGTGCTCGCAGGCATCCCTTAGCAAGGCATGGATTTGCCTGTGTTGGTCATCTGAGCCCAGCAGTGGGATGCGGTATGGTTGGTTTTCCAGTACCAATTTCTGGGATTCAGGCAGTACTGCTGTGATTTTTGTTTCTGCCGCCAATGCCGCTTCAGCCAGTTTGGGATCGGTAAAGGCTTGCACCATCTTGCTGCCGAGCACTATGGCCAAAGCCTGTTCTGGGGTAAACATCAGTGGCGGCAAGTGGTTGCGTTTACCCATGAGGTAGCCAATGCCAGGTTCCCCTTCAATATGTATACCTGAGGCTTGCAGCGACTGGATATCGCGGTAAACGGTGCGCACAGACACATCCATTTGCTGCGCTATCTGTTGTGCGGTAATTGCGGTGCGGCGGCTGCCCAACAAGGTAACCAGGTCAAAAAGGCGTTCAGATTTACTCATTGGATTGAGTGGGTGCGTGCTGGATTGCCCCTATTGTCGCTAAGCACAGCTGATTTGCAACACAACTACTGACAAATTTTGTCAGGAGTGTTTAACCCTCCAAGCTAATAGTTATCTTGATGGCGTCCTGTCCCTGGTATTGGGTTTCTGACTTGGTGACGCTGCCGCTAGTACCATAATGTGACAAAGTACCTTGCACCAAGCCAATCGCCAAATCTTCAAAGTGGCGCGAAGACAAGTAGTATAAATCAAGCTGCTTATCTCCAACTTGTTCATGGTAGAACTTGGGTAGCTCTGCATCGGGGTAGAGTTTCAATACTTCAACGTGGATATAGTTGTCGATATTTTTGAGGAAATCAAAGGCGTCATTGGCTTCGCTGAAAAAGTGAGGATAGCCTTTGACAAACTGCCCTAACAAGTGCTGGCCAAACGCTACTAGCAAGTCTGGAATTGGCGTTGCAACTTCCTCACTGAGAGCCACCACCAAAGCCACAATTTCCTGGTGGTCGTAGGTGCCCACCGCGGTATAGGCACCACCATTGGCAAGGTCGCATTTTTCAATGATGGTATCGAGTACTTCGTCGGAGAAGGCTTCCTCTACCATTTCCATAAACTCTGTAAAAACCACGCCTTTCATTTAATCACCCGTTGTTTGGCTGCACCGAAGGCTAAGTATAAGGCGGTTTGTTAATTTCTGTAGGCTATCTGGCTAGGCAATTAGTCGTAGGCTTGTAGGCTTGTGCTGTGGTTTAGGCTATGGGGGTATCCAGGGTTTTCATCAGGTGGTTAGCCCAATCAACTGCGTCTTTGTAACAGACTGACAATAGAAAATTGTCGTACCATGAGCTCTGTTCTACCAATTGGCTCCACTTGGCCTTTTCCATTAGCAGGGTTTTTTCAAGCACTTGCCCAAGCTGGCCATCGTGGTAGAGGAGTGCCGCTTCTATATCACTAGGCATCTGTACCTGTTCCAATATGTACGACATTTCCAGGCTCAACACCGTGTCTATGGCTGAAAACAGGCCTACCGTAAAAAACTGATCCGGATCCCGGTAGTTCATTTCTTTTGCGTACGATTCGCATGTCCGCGCCCTGGCAAGCAGCACATTAAAGAACGACATTGGCGCCGAACAGGTGTTTACCAATGAGATCAGGATCACCCATTTCTTCAATGCATTGAGGCCGAGGAACACCACCGCTTGCTTAAGGCTGCTGACCTGTCGTTTCAAACCCTGTGCAGGGCTGTTTAGGATCTTGAGCAACTGTAAGCTCAACTTTGGATCCTGCGATACCATGTAGGAGACTTTGTCGAAGTTGGCATCGTTTTTTTGCAGTTCGTTGATTAATTGCAAAGCCAGGCTTTCGTTACTGGAAAGCTTCTTGCCAGCAACAATTTGGGGCTTTTCCAAGTAAAAACCCTGGAAGTATTTAATGCCGAGGTGCTGGCATAACGTCAGCATCTTCATATCTTCTACTTTAGTGGCAATGATGGTTTTGCCCAACGCCATTAACTTGCGGATTTTGTCTTGGTGCGCCATTGGATTATCTTTAAGCACATCAATTTTAATGTACTTGGCCATTTTCAATAGCTGGCCTTGCGAGCGGTTAAAGCGGTAGCAATCCAAGGCAAAATTGAAACCCATTTTTTTCAGCCGGTACATGGCGGCGACGAGCTTTTCGTCGGCTTGCATATCGGGGGAAAGTTCGATTACTGCCCTGTTAGGCGCAACAGAGGTCAGCGTCTCGGAAACTAATACATTGCGGCTAGCGTTAAAAAACAATGGGAATTGATCAAATATTTCATCATCTGACAGCCCGGTGCAAACATTCACTAATAATTCCTGTGTAGCCAAGTCTGCGTCTTCAAATTTTGCGGTATCCTCGTGTTTTGCCCGGTACAGCAACTCATAGGCAAAGATGCGGTGCTCTTTGTCGAATATAGGTTGGCGGGCTAATAGGATATCATCGGGTTGTGCAAACATGGTGGCAGCTATTCCTGTTACAGCAATTCGGGACAAATCACCAGGAGACTATTGTATGCCATTTGCGTATGAATTCAATTGGGGAAAACTTGAACTGATTCTCGTAAATAACACACAAACCACCTACTGGGCTAGGTGGTTAATACATGTCGCTTGTATGTTTAGTGCAGTAGAATGCTTTGCTAATCAATAATATGGGGTAGGAAGTGGACTATTTGCTTGCGCCACCAAGGCCAGTCGTGGTCGACGTCATAACCCCAGAAATCAATCCAGGCATCAACGCCTTTGCCTGCCAAAATACCCCGTAATTGGGCAGTGTCTTCGCGCATTTCATCTTCCCAGGCACCTTGGCCAACACAAATGATTATTTTGCTGCGGTTGTATTGCGCTAAAAACCTTGGATCCTTCATATTGGGCAGGTAGTCCAGCGGCGAATTGAAATAGATTTGCTCTCTACCATAATCCCGCTGCAATATGCGTTTGACATCATAGACGCCACTGAATGCCAGGACAGAGTCAAAAATATCCGGCTGTTTAAAAAAGAAGTTGGCGGCATGGTAGGCGCCCATGCTGCAACCGTGGGTACATATTCCGACACGGCCACCGCAGATATCATAGATAAAGGGCACCACTTCGTCGGTTACATAGCGGTGGTAGGCTTCATGCAGGCCACCAATATGCTCATCACTGGCGTTTTTATTGAGCCAGGTCTCCTTGTCGATACTATCGATACAGATGAATTTGACCCTGCCATCATTGATAAAGCCCGACGCTGCATCGATCATCCTGAAATCTTCGTATTCATGGAAGCGGCCGCCAGAGCTGGGGAAAACCAAAATAGGTTTGCCATAGTGGCCATAGACCTTTAATTCCATGTCACGGCCAAGGCGTTCACTGTACCAACGGTGATACTCTATTTGCATAGTCTGCTTCCTTTATTGGTGTTCCAGGATGGCGTTGCACACCGCCATCATTTCGTCTTTGTTGGCAGTGCAGAAGATGTAACAATATTGCCCCATCGCCCGGGCAAACACCTGTGGCACTTCCCCTTGGTAGCGCATCAAGTGCCCAAACTCCTGCATTACCTGCCCATGGCTGCGTTTGTATTGGAAGCGGGACTTCCTGCCCACATAGGCGCAGTAGTAGTTGATGCTAAAGGGTTCGGTCAACTGGTTATGGCACAGTACGTTAGCCCATTCATCGTAGAGGTTCATGTCTGTGGCAAAGTTGAACATATCCATTGACCTGCCGCCCGGTGGGCGCATGTTCACTTCCAGGGTGATGAGTTTGCCGTCTTTATAGCGGCGGAAAAATTCGAAATGGAAAAACTGCATGCGCAGGTCATATTCCTTGAGCAGCTTTTTACCTTCTTCGACAATGTCTCCTGGTGTGTCCTTTTGGTAGTAATAGAACATGTCCAGGTCTTTGTTGACTATGTCCATAACACCAGTGGAGTAGGTGCTCGACATGAAAAACAGTGGGTTACCGTTGTAATCCACCATACCATCACAGGTGAAGATGTCCCCTTCTACAAATTCTTCGAAAAAGAAGGTACCTTCACCCCTTATCCGCAAAAACTCTTCCAGGTCGCCGTGGTTGGTCAAGCGGTAGGTGCCTGAAGCGCCTACGCCCTTGTCGGGTTTGGCGACAATGGGATAGCCGAATTTGTTGACGAAGTCGTAGGCTTGCTGGTCGTTGTCGACAGTGGCGCCCTCTACTACCGCGCAACCTGCTTGCCGGAATCGGTTTTTCATATCCGATTTGTTCTTCACATCAGGCAGCATAGATTGGTTGATACCAGGGATATTGAAGTCTGTACGCAGGTGGGCTTCCAGTTCCAACCAGTGTTCATTATGGGCATTGATTTGGTGGATGCGGCCGTGTTTGTGGATTAGGTGCGCCATGGCCCGGTACACGTCTTCGTATTTCTCCAACGACGGTACCTGGTAATAGTCACTGAGATTATTGACCAAGTTGGGGGAGAGGCTTTCAAAGGGCGCATCGGATAGGCCAAGTACCTTGACCCCGCGCTTTTTCAAACCCTCGCAAAACAGGTAATAATTGGGCGGAAACTGCGGCGATAAAAAAACAAAATTCATAGTATCCCCTAAACTGAATTGTGTCCGTGTAACCAGGGTTTTCCACCCTGGCGTTTATTTTCCAAACATAAATTCTAACGGTCGCCATACCCGGTTTGCCCAGGCTGGCTCATTGTGCCAGGCGCCTTCATCTTTAAACCAAACCAAGTTTTGCCGTCCTGGTAACCCCGGTTGCGCAGAACCCTCAACATATGCTTGCAACCAGGCATCAGCGCCCGTTCTAGCGCAACGGTGCCATTGTCCAGGTACAAGCGGCTGTTGAGTTTGTGCTTTGGGTTGTCCTCCACCATTTTCCAGGCGTTGACCTTGACTTGCTTTTTGCCCCAAAACATGGGAGACAAGCAGGCTGCATGGCCAAATACCGTGGGGTAGTACCAGGCAGCTAGAAAAGAGATCAACCCGCCCATAGACGAACCCATTACCGCGGTATGCTTTTTACCTTTCAAAGTGCGGAACTTGCTGTCTACCAAAGGTTTAACTGTTTCGACCAAAAACTTGAGATAGCCACGTCCAAGCTCTGTGTCGTTGTATTCCTCTAACCTGTCTGGCGTATTGTAGACACCTACAATGATGGGTGGTGTTATACGCCCCCCAGCGGCAAGTTGTTCGATAGTGTCGTCCATTTGCCAGTCGCTGTGCATAAAGGCGGTATTGGGATCCACTGTGTTCTGGCCATCATGCATGTATAAAACGGGGAATTTTTTCTTGGGGTTTTCTAGGTACTGGGTTGGCAGCCAGACAATCACTTCACGGTCTTGGATACCGTCACCCTGTAAATGCCCTAGATAATGCACTTTTCCCACAATGTGATCTTGCACAGGGGCCGGATTCTGCAACCAGCCGTCAATATGTAGCTCTACTTCTTTGTCTTGGTCAGCCAATAAGCGGATGTTTTCTTTACCATGGTATGGCTGATGGCGGCTTCTTTTTCCCAACTGCCATCTGTTACTTTAAATTCCAACCAGGTGTTTTTAGGCACGCTCATGGAGGAGCGCCAAACTTCGCCGTCCCGGGTCAAAGGCAACCCTTCTGGTTCCCAGTTGCCAAGGTCTTCATGGTTGCCGGTGATAAACACCGATTGTAACGGCATTTCGCCGGTTACGGAAAAAATTAATCGTACTCGTTTCTGTCATCTCTTTATTATGTCTTCTGCTCAACACACGCCCTGGCATGATACTGGTATTTCCGCGCTAACCAAGCGTTTTTGTCGCTACGGGTAGGGGTATTACCGGTTGTTGTCCTGCGCCCACTTTGCCAACAAACCGCGGTAATGGTTGATAAACTGTTCGTGCTCATGCTCTGGGAAGATACCTTGTACCGTGGAAACGATAATATGGTCAAATTCCGGCGAACGCACAAACTCCCACATGATTTCGTCCAGGTGTTTCAAACTGGTGTGGCGGAATTCCCAATAGCGCTCTGTGTCCAGGTGTTGGTCAGCCAGCTTGCCGTATTCCGTTAGCTTTTCCCTGAAGGAACGGTCAGAATCGGCAATGTCCAAGTAAGGTTTAATGTCCATAGTGACGTGCATTGGACGTTCTGTTGCCATGCAAAACAACGACCATGCCCACAGTGACGAAATTGCCCATGGGAAATAATAGTGCAGGCTGGTCAAGGCTATATCAGGGCAGGCATTGGCAAAGTCCATTGGCCACAGGCGTCCGTCTTTGTATATGGCCTCACAGGAATTGAAGTCCCAGCGGAAAAACGCATTGATCACCTTGGTCGTTACCATGGCCTCCCAGCGGGTATCATCGTCGATGAAGTTGTCTTCCAGCACATAGCGCAGGTGTTGTGGCTGATCCGGATCGTATTTGAAACTGCGTACATCAGGACCAATGCCGAGGCTGCGCACAAACACATCAAAATTATCCAGGCCTTTTTGTACGTGCATTAACTCGGTTTCTGACGCGTCGTATGCCGCTAAGAGTTCTGCTTCGTTGTCTACCTTGGTAACGCCACGCCAGCCACCACCGTCAAATGGCTTCATAATACCGGATAGCCAATTTCACGGGCGATGGCAGGTAAGTCAAAAAGGTCGTGGTATTTTGCCGCAGTAGCCCCGTACTTTTGGTTGTCTGGTCCCACCTTGGGCGGTAAAAACCAGGTTTCGGGTACGTTCAAGCCCAGCCGCATCATGGCACAATAGGCACTGTGCTTTTCCATGCTTTGGAAGGTGAATGGATTATTGAGCAAATAGAGGTCGTTCATTAGTGCCGCTTTTTTAAGCCATTCACGCGGTGTGAAATGCCAGTAGGCAAGCCGGTCAATAACCAGGGAATAACTGGTACCGTGCTGCAGGCTAAAAGGGTGGATCCGGACACGTTCTACATCGACTTCCATTTGTCGGTTCTGGTATTGGTAGTGCTTGCCCATGCGCCGGGCTAGGCCCTCCAGCGCGCGTGGCCAATCCTCTTCATCACCAAGTAATAAACCTACCTTTTTATATCCCATTTGCGCGCTCCTGTGACCCGTGTTGGATTATTATGCATGTTCAATAGCTTTGGTATTAGTAGTAAACCCAGGGTTTTGCAATGTCAACGCAAATTACAGCTGTGCAGCGGAGAATTTATTTACTACTAGCGAGCAACAGCATGGGATACGCAAATTGCGGATCCCAAAAATAATTAACAAATAAAATTTTACGGCGTATAGTCATTTTTAAGGCGGGGCGATTTATGTATGAACAATTACCGTCAACCCCGCCTTTAAGACAATGGAATTGATTGATTTTTTGTTTACCTTTTTACTTTTACGTAAAGGTAAGCCCACTACTTAAAGTAAAACCTAAGATCAAAAAAAGGGGGCTGGAATGGGCCAGCACGATATAAACACCAATACCTCAGCTAGTGAACTGCGTTTGTTTATGCGTCATATCCTGCGGGATATCCAAGCGCTGGAGCATATGTTGGAAAATGATATGTTCGAAAGCGGTGTTAGCCGTATTGGTGCTGAGCAAGAGTTTTTCCTGGTAAACCAAAATATGCGGCCAGCACCTATCGCAGTTGAGCTGATGGAAGCGCTGCAAAATCCTTATTTCACCGAAGAGTTGGCCTTGTTTAACCTGGAAGCCAACTTGGATCCCCAAGATTTTGATTCGGGCAGCTTGAGCCGTATTGAAAAGCAACTGGTTGGACTCACCGGGGAAATTAAATCCAAAGCGGAGTCCTTGGGCGCCCATGTCCTGCAAACCGGTATTTTACCGACGATTAAAAAATCTGACCTCAATTTTAATAACATTACGCCGAAACCCCGTTACCGCATGCTAAACGACGTGCTTTGTGGCATGCGGGGCGAAGATGGCCGTTTGAATATCAAAGGCGTGGACGAACTAATGTTCACCCACGATAACGTCTTAATCGAGGCCTGTAATACCAGCTTCCAATTGCACTTCCAAGTTTCACCGGAAAACTTTGCGATGTATTACAACATCGCCCAGGCCATCACCGGCCCGTTGTTGGCGTTGTCAGCCAATAGCCCAATCTTGATGGGGCGGCGGCTGTGGCATGAAACCCGTATCGCTTTGTTCCAACAAGCTATCGATACCCGATCCGCAAATAAATCTACCCGCGAGCTTGAGCCCAGGGTATGGTTTGGCAATAGCTGGGTCAAAGAATCTGTACTGGAGCTGTACCAAGAAGATATTGCCAGGTTTAGGGTGCTGTTTGGCCAGAAAATCGACGAAGATCCCTTCGAAGAGCTAGAGCGAGGCCGTATTCCCAAATTACAGGCGCTTTGCCTGCACAATGGTACTGTCTACCGCTGGAACCGGGCGTGTTATGGCTTGAGCAAAGACAAACCGCACCTTCGTATAGAAAACCGCATTTTACCCGCGGGGCCAACGGCCTTGGATACCATGGCCAATGCCGCATTCTACCTAGGGTGCTTGTGCGGCTTCGCCGATGAAGTCGGTGACATTTCCAAGCACATGGACTTCTCCGATGCCAAGAATAATTTTAATACTGCTGCCATGCATTCAATGGAGTG
This sequence comes from Alteromonadaceae bacterium, assembly GCA_965279005.1. Classification (GTDB taxonomy): domain Bacteria; phylum Pseudomonadota; class Gammaproteobacteria; order Enterobacterales; family Alteromonadaceae; genus Planctobacterium. The sequence continues at coordinate 13,924 of CBDIHK010000019.1, forward strand.
CCAATTACATTGGTTTGGCGGCAAGAAGTATGCTTTTGAAGACCTAATGAAACAAGAGCTGATCCCGATGGCGAGGCGCGGCCTAATAAACCGTGGCATCGACCCCGACGATGTCAACCGCTATCTCGATGTTGTAGAGGGCAGGGTCACTAAACGCCAAAATGGCGCTACTTGGATGTTGCAGAACTATAACTTTATCTTGGATCAAGGCTTTAAAAGCGACAATGCCTGTACCTTGCTAACGGCTTCAATGCTCAACCGGCAAGCCTCTGGGCTACCGGTGCACGAATGGGCCGACATTAGCTGTCCCGAAATTAGTACCATTAAACAAACTAACCAGGTGGTGGAACAGGTGATGTCTACGGATATTTTCACCGTTGACCAAGATGACCTGATTGACCTAGCCGCCAAGATAATGCACTGGAACCACATCCGCCATGTGGCTGTTGAGAATGTAAATGGTGATTTAATTGGCTTGGTCTCCTACCGCAGTATCCTGCAAATTTATGGCAAATATGCGGGGCGCGGTGATGTGCACTTGGTACCGGTAAAAGAAGTCATGAAACAAAATCCGATTACCATTGGCCCTGATGCAACCATAGAAGAAGCCATGAACAAAATGCGCCAATACAAGGTTGGTTGCTTACCCGTACTTTCGCCGACCGGTTTGGTTGGTATGTTGACCGAAGCTGAGTTGATGGATGAGTTTTCCAAGTGGCTGGAAAAAAGAGGCTGACGCAAGGCTTTGCTGGAGATTTAAGTATCCCTTTTCAGCCTTAAATAACGCAGTGACTGCACAGTTATACCGAATGGGATTGCTATTCTAGCCCAAGCTGGGGTATAACCCTTTCCCGTTTGTTTTTTTCGCCATGTTGGCATCTAGTTTCGAGGCATCCTTGCATAGGTTATTGGCAAAAATTGATAGTGGCCGCCCTGGCCCGCTGGTGCTAGTGGTGGTGGCATTGCATGGCAATGAACACGTGGGCATCAATGCCGTGCGCCGCTTCCAAGATGCTTTTGATAGAGACTCTATGGCAGGTCGTTTGGTGGCGGTTGTGGGCAACCTTGAAGCCGCCAACCATAAGCAGCGTTACATTGACCGTGATTTGAACCGCTTTTTCCAAACTGATCTGTTAGAAAATGACAGTATCACTTGCCATGAGCGTTTCGAAGCGCTTGAGCTTATTGCCGCCATTGATGCTGAGGTTGCAGGCTACCCTGAAGCGACGGAAGTGCACCTGTTTGATATGCACTCCATGTCAGGCCATGGCGTGCCATTTTGCTGCTTTCCCCATACCATGCGCAACGAGGCCATCGCACACTTGATGCCTGTCCCCGCGATTGCCGATCTAGTGGAAATATTGCCTGGCACCTTGACCGAATACTATTCCCGATTGTTTCATTCCACCATGGTTGTGGAATGTGGCCAGCACGAATCGGCAATTTGCATGGAAAACGGATTCAATGCCCTGATCAGTTATTTGGCGATAGTGGGAATGTTGCCGCAGGATGATGTTAGTCGTGAGGCCCATCACCATTTACAAAACCAAACCCACGGACAGTCCAGTATCTTCACCCGGGTTAACTACCGCTACCACATCGTAAACCAAGGCTATTTTGAAATGCAGCCGGGTTTCCATAATTTGCAAAGTGTGGCGCGTGACCAGCTATTGGCCATTGATCGCGCATGCAAAGTGCACTCGCCTTACGCGGGTAGGGTGGTGTTGCCCTGTTACCAGAAACAAGGCGATGATGGATTCTTTATAGCTGTAGATGAATAAGTCTGTTTAGAAATGGTGTCACACAGCAAACTGTAGCTTGGCTTCTTGCAACAGGTTCCTAATTAACTTCACGTCTTTGCAGCCTTCACAAACCCTGAGCAAGGCGCGGTCTGTCAGTTTAAGCAGTACCTGTGGGTACGCAGCAATCCATTCAATTCGGGAACGGTTGATTACCAGGTAAGTTTTAAAGGGGCGGATAAGCTTACGGGCTAAATGGCGGGCTTTGATACCGGTTTTGCGTAGGTAGTGTCTTCTTCTCATTGCTATTTCCCTGGTGAATTATATTGTTGTAGTCGCACAGGAAATAAGACCGAACCAGTCGAAGAAAGTTTTAAAATAAAATGGAATAAACGTCTGCTTATTTATGAAGAATTACCGTGCCAATTTGGCACGGTATTGAACGGTTTTATTCACCAAACGCACCGGCGGGGCCGGGATACACGACTGGGCTTTCGACACCGTCTTTATTGACACTGGCAACGCCAAAGAAATAGTTGTCGATTACCACATTTTCCAGGGTGTAGCTGTCAACATTCCCAACAAACAAGCTATATTGCCACTGGGGGGCATCAGTGTATCGCCAGTATAGTTTGTAGCCGGCTAACTGTGGGTTTTGCCCAGGATCCAGCGGCTTCCAACTCAAAGTCGTATCCGGTGATACTGCGCCCAAGATTGCCACACCTCCAGGGGGGGAAGGTGCCCAGGCCATTGCTGCCAGCGAAACAGCGTTTAACGCCGTTAACTTGGCAGCATAGTCAAAATCGACGCCATCTAGGGTATCGCCATAACGAATACCGTTTTCTACCCTTACATTTTCGTGTTGGCGGTAGTAATTTTCGTTTGTTTCCATTATCCGGATACCTGGGTAGCCCAGGTCATTAAACGGTCGGTGGTGGCCTCCCCGGCGGAACCTATCCAGCCGGTAGATCACCATGGTATCTAAATTAGTGATGTAATCGTCCGCAATGCGGTCAATGTAACGCGCCAGGTTGCGGCTAGGGGAGTCCACTTCACCACCGGTGAAACGGCGCAGCCTGGCTTCTTGTTCTGTTTCCGTCATGCGGGTGCCTTCCGCGAATATACGTGCCGAAGTGTTGTTAATCACCCCGTTGACGCCTTCAATATTGCCGATCATGTCATTGTTTAATACAGCTTTAATGCGCCAGCCGTCTGCCTTTGCCTGTTCGGCCATTATCCGGCCACCAAACAGCCCTTGTTCCTCGCCTGAAAGGGCAGCATAAACAATGGAACCGTTGAACTTGTACTGGCTCAACACCCTCGCTGCTTCCAAGGTGCCTGCCACCCCTGAGGCATTGTCATTGGCACCAGGGGAATCCGATTCTGCGTCCATGACGTCAGTGACCCGCGAATCAATGTCGCCTGACATAATGACGTAGCGTCCAGGGTCAGTGCTTCCCCTTTGGATTGCTATGACATTCACCACCTCTACGGGGTCGGGTATGCGGCGTTCACCACTGATAGTGCCCGACTGGTAGTAAACTTCCAGGCAGCCGCCGCAGGCTTCGGAAATACGCTCAAACTCGGCTTTTATCCAGCGCCGTGCCGCACCAATACCGCGGGTTTCTGATTCAGTTTCCGACAATGTGTGCCGGGTGCCAAAAGAAACGAGTTTGGCTATATCCGCCTCAATCCTATCAGCTTGGGTAGCCCTTGAAATCAGGTGCAAATGGTTTTGTTGTTCAGTTGCATTGGCCGGAAAATGCAAGCCAAAAAGGAGGCAAGCTAAAGCCTTGGAAGCGTTTTTCATGTTGGTTACCGCGGTGTAATAAGTGCAACTTGTAGGGATTTCGACTGGCTATGGATCAGATAAGCGTGATCTGAACCTGCCAAGTTTGGTTGACATCAATAGCCAATGATCCCCGGTAAATGCTTAATGGTGTGCTGCTTCCAGCAATCCCAGTCATGGATGGAATCTTCGCCCCAGATGTCGCAGACACTGTTGATCTGTTTATGCTGGAGCATTTCACCTAACCTGATAGTTTCTTCCAAACAGCCACTTTCATAGGCGCCGCGGCCACAGGTCAGGGTAAACCTTGCCAAGTCCCGCACGTTGTCCAGGTGTTCACCGTCCATCTGTGCGAGGTACGCCAGGGGATTGTTGAAATAAAGGTCTTCATTCATAAAACCATGGGTGAAGCTATTGATGTCATAGCGGCCACTCATAGCAAAACATATACGGAAGATATGGGGATATTTAAGGGTATGGTTAACGGCGTAGTAGCCGCCCATACTTACCCCTGTGGTAACCAATGGCAAATAATCACTGTGGCAGTCATGGTATATCCAGGGCACGATCTGGTTGACAATAAAATGTTCATAAGCCTGGTGTGCTTTTATAAAGTCCGCGGGATGGGTGTGTTTGTTATTCCAGGTTTGGGCGACGTTGCTTTCCGGGCAATATAATTTTATTTTACCGGCGTCGAGCAAAGGCGCTAGCAAGTCCAGCATACCCTCCGCTTCCCATTCATGGGCCATGCCTGCTGCCGAAGGAAACACCAAGATAGGTTGACCATAGTGGCCGTAGCTCCACAAATAGAATTCCCGCCCCATAAAGTTGTTGTCAAACTTATGTAGTTGCTTCTGCATGGCTTTCCCCCGTAGATCCAGATGGCATTACACCCTTTGCGCAACTATGGGACAGAAACGGGAAAAGTGCCAGCCTTGCCAATAAACTTGTCGCATTGGAATCGCTATTATGTATATTGGGTGCAGTTATTCTTGTTCTTGTTGGAAAAAATTATGTTGCAAGCAATGGCCGCAATGGTGTTATTGGTATTCATCGTTGCTGTACTCACTATAAAGGCCCGTGTGCAAGGGGTTAAGGCAGGTGAAGTAAGGGCCAAGTACTTCCGCCTAATGCAAGGTGATGAACTACCTGAAAGCGTTGCGAAAACGACGCGTAGCTTCAATAACCAGTTCGAAGTGCCGGTACTATTCTATGCTGCAGGGATATTGCACATCGTCTTATTACCGGGTAACCAATTAGGTCTGTACCTCGCTTGGGGCTTTGTATTGTTGCGTTATTTACACGCTTTTATCCATATTACCTACAACCACGTAATGCACCGTTTGGCGGCGTTTTTTGGTGCCTTGGTTTGCGTTGCGGCAATGTGGTTGAATTTGCTGGTAGCGGCTGCTTAATAAGTCCGTTCATTTCGTTCAGGAAGGAGTACGCTTCTACCGGCAAAGCATGCTTTTTAGATTCAATTTGGCTTTGTTAGTCAAATCATAAACACAAAACCAGTTGGGGTGCTATTAAACAAACTGCTTGAATTTACCGACGATATTTTCCAACTCCGTCTCGAGTGCGGCGTTTTTGTGAAACAGCTCGGTTGATTTGTCCTGGGCTTGGGCCAGCAAGTCTAGGATTTTCTGTTCCTGTTCTTCGGTCATGCCCAAACCTACAAAGGATTCCTCGACCCCTTTAGTGAGATCATCCAGTACAGCAATATTCGCTGCTTCCAGTTCTTGCTGTGTTGAGTGGATATAAGCCAGGGATTCATTGGCCTCTTGCAGCAAGCGGGTCATAGATTCACTACGTTGGTTTGCTGCTTGTATCGCTTGCCCTAGGATCTCCACTTTTTCCGTGGCGCCTTCGGCTAAAATTGCCAAGTAGTCGCGCAACCTGCCGACTTTTTCAGGATCCTGTTCCGGCATGTTCTTAACCAACAAACTCACATGGTTGTGGTTTAGGAACAGGCGTTTGCCATGTTCAGAAATGCGCTCTGGCATTTGCGCAATCCTGCCCAGCAACTCCTGTTCCAACGGCGAAACATGTCCGGCAGTGCTATGGTGGTGGATTTGATCCAATAGACGGAACTGGAAAGAGCAATGGATATCGAATTCGGCAAAACTGTCAGCTAGCAGCTGGCCCAGTTGGTTTATGTCCCTTGATTGGAAGCTGTTGCGCAAAAATTCTAAAATCACGCTCAGCTCGCCAGAACTGGACATAGCGGTCATAGCTACTTTTGAGGCGGTTTCCACTTCCTGTTGCAGCGACTGCTGCCGTTCTTTTACTTGCAGCAGCAACTTTACTTTATTGGCCAAAACATCGGGCATCACGGGTTTAACAATATAATCACCACCACCTACCGCATAACCTTTCATGATTTCGTCAGTGGTGTCATTGGCAGAAATAAAGATAACTTCGACATGCGGCGCCTTTTGTTTGATTGCCGCACAGGCCTGGTAACCATCCATTTGCGGCATGTTCACATCTAGTAGCACTACATCAGGTTCAATTTTGTCTAACATCAGCAAAGCTTGTTCGCCGTTTTTTGCTGCCAGTACCTTATACTCCTTGCTGACCGCAGACATGGTTACTTGTAAATCAGCAGCTGAATCATCAACTACAAGGACGGTATAGCGCTTATCTGCCATGTTTCCCCCTAAGGTAACTGCCCAAGAATATTGTCGCAGCTAGTTTCCATTTGCCCATAATCCAAATCGGCTAACGCCAATTCAAATAGCGCTAGTTCAGCTGTCACAAATTTGGGTAGTTCGTTCGATTGCAATTCAGATAACTCTTGTTGCACAGTGCTTAAGTCTTCGTAGATACCTTGTTTAATACCTGTAATTTTTTCTTTAATGGCCGCGTCAGTTATTTTGCTACCATTATTTTCAGGTGGTTGTTTTTGCTGGCTTTGGTAAAAACTGTGAATTGACGCCAAAACCTCCTGGAGGTGTTGTACCAGGTCGTTGACTGCGGTTTGGTTAGTAGTAAGCCAGGTTGCCGTAAGCCCCTGTTCTTTTAAGCTTTTTTCTAGCGCTGCACTCGTATTGGAGAGCTTGTTTGCACTGACATTGCCGGCGCTGCCTTTTAGAGAATGCAACAAGCGGATGCTAGATTCTCTATCCAAGCCAGACAATGATGTTTGCAGCTCACTACTAAAATTAGCGTACTGTTGGGCAAACATATTTAAGACTTTTTCTAGTAGCCCCAGGTTACCCGTCATCCTGGCAAGGGCTTCCTGGTAATTGATGCCATACAATTCTGGACTATTGGTATTTTCACCCAAGGTACCAAGTGCGGAACCTGGGTCACTGATGACTTCCGTTGTGGCCTGCAGGTATTGTGCGATTTTGCGGGTGAGCACAGGTAAGTCGATGGGTTTGGTTAAGTGGGCGTCCATGCCAGCGGCAAGGCTCTTTTCCCGATCTTCCTGCAAGCCATGTGCAGTAAGGGCAATGATTGGGATATCGCATTTAGGTGCGGGTAACTTGCGTATCCGGCGCGTTGCCTCAAGCCCATCCATTACCGGCATCTGCACGTCCATCAATACTATGTCGTAGCTGTTTTTCTGCAACAGAGACAAGGCTTCCTGGCCGTTGTTGGCAATTTCAACCTGCAGGTCTTTGCTTAGCAGCATATCCCGGGCTACTTCCTGGTTGATGGCATTGTCCTCCACCAACAACACTTTTTCGCCAGAAAAGTGGCGGCTAATTTGGGCGTCATCATCAAAAAAGTTGTCGTCCAAATAATCGCCATCTTCATCCTCGAGCAGGACGGCCTGTTCTTCCACTGCCAGTGGCAGGGTTACCGTCACTGTTGTACCTCGCTCAAGTTTAGATTCCAACGAAATCGCCCCTCCCATTAAGGTTGCTATTTTTTGGCACAGGGTCAGGCCTAGGCCAATGCCTCCATAGTCTCGGGTGAAGGAGTCATCAGCCTGGGTAAAGATATCAAAAATATTGTGCTGCTTATCAGCTGCAATGCCTATCCCGGTGTCTACAACCTGAAATTGCAAGCCCTTGTCGCTATAAGCCAGGTTGACACCAATACTCCCCCTCTGGGTAAACTTAATAGCATTAGATATCAGGTGCTCCAGAATCTGTGCAATCCGGGTCGGATCACCTTTCAAAGCGTCAGGGAAAACCGGATCCACATTTAGGGATAGGTTTAAAGACTTTTTACGCGCCTCTGATTGGAAACGATCAATGACCCGGTTCAGTACTTTGGCGGGCGAAAACGAGATATTTAACAACGAAAAGTTGTTGGTCACCAAACTACTTACATCAAGCACATTGTTGACTAGCCTGACTAGGCTTTCCCCAGCATTCTCGGCCGTATCCACCATATATTGTTGGCGGTTATTGAGCGCAGTTTCTTTTAACAACGATAGCGAACCCAATATGCCATTAAGTGGGGTTTTGAATTCATGGCTCATGTTTGCCAGGAACTGGCTCTTGGTGCGCGCGAGCTTCAACGCCTCGTCCCTGGCTTTTTCCAAGGCCTCAGTCCGCTGGTGTACTATGGTTTCCAATTCTTGCTTGAAATGGGCCAGTTCTTGGTTAGCGTTGAAGAGTTCCGCACTTTTTTGTTCCAATAATTTTTCGGCCTGCTTCCGGGCTTGCTTTTCCCTTTCAACCCGGGCCTTAAGCCTGGTTATTTCCTCTTCATGAGCCATATCTACGGATTCTTAATGGGCGCTATTTTTAGTTGAGTTGGATTGTGGCTAAAGGCTGCTGCCGTTATGCCAAAAACACCTTCGTTTGATTAAAGATAGCTAGATGGCGCTAAAGTGCAAGGCAGGGCTGGGGTCTGTTGGGATACAGGCCAGCTGGTGTGTGCTGGCCTGCACGATGGGGCTATTCAGTTGCTGTATTGGCCTGTTTGTATACTTGGCCATCCTTCATTACAAAGATGACATTTTCCATGACGTTGATATCCTGCATCGGGTCACCAGACACTGCGATAATATCAGCCAACTTGCCTGCTTCTAGTGTCCCGAGCTCATCTTCGACGCCCAACAACATTGCGCCGTGGTAGGTGGCGCTGCGGATGGCTGCCAATGCTGGCATACCTGCTTCTACCATGTAGGTAAATTCTTTCCAATTATCGCCGTGGGCAGAAACGCCTGAATCAGTGCCAAACACAATTTTAACGCCATTGCGATACGCCCTGGCAAAGGTGTTTTGGATAAGTGGTCCAATGGCCGCTGCTTTTGGCCGTACCAAGGCTGGGAAGAAACCGTCGACACGGGATTTTTCTTCCACCCATTTACCGGCAAGGATAGTGGGGACGTAGTAGGTGCCATGCTGCTTCATTAATTCGATGGTGGTGTCGCCCATGTAAGTGCCGTGTTCTATCGAATCGACGCCCGCTTTAATGGCCCGCTCCATGCCTTCTTGGCCATGGGCATGCACTGCAACCGTCATGCCGTAATCGTTCGCGGTGGCGACAATGGCTTCGAGCTCGTCTTCCATAAATTGTGGATTTTGGCCGCTTTTAGCCAAGCTCAAGACACCGCCGGTAGCGGTAATTTTGATCAGGTCAGCGCCATCTTTGTAACGCTGGCGAACTGCTTGCCTTGCGTCAGCGACACCATTGATGACACCTTCCCTTGGACCCGGCGAACCCATCAGGGTGCGGTTAAAACCATTGGTAGGGTCGGCGTGGCCACCGGTTGTGGCAATGGACTTGCCAGTCGAATAGATCCGCGGCCCCTTGATAGTGCCTGCGCTAATTGCCTTGCGCAGTGCTATTGATTCATTGTAGCTATCGCCAAGGTTGCGTATTGTCGTGAAGCCAGCCATCAAGGTTGTTTCTGCGTGCTTGACTGCCCCTAAGGCAAGGTCAGCTTCGTTTTTAGTGAAACGGTTAATGTAGGAACGGGCCGTGTATTCACTGGATATATGTACGTGCATGTCCATTAAACCCGGCATCACCGTGGCATCTTTTAGGTCGATAATGGTGTCGCCGAAGTCAGGTGCTGTATAGCCGCTTTCTAGGCGCACAATTTTATTTTCTTCAACAACTATCGTAGTGCGGTATAGGATTTCATCGCTATTGGCCGGGATAACTTTCCCGGCGTGGATAAGCGTAGCGGCATAGGCGCTAGAGCTGGCACCGGCCAATGCGGTAAATAAACAGGCTATAGCTGAGCAACGGATAGATTTTTTGAATTTTGCAGTGGACCACATGCTGATAGTTTCCTCAAAGTCGGTATAGGCCAAACATCAGGCTAATACGTTTGGGCGTGCCAATGGTTCACCAGTGTAGTTGGCCTTGCTATGAGTAGTCAAAAACTCAATAAAAATACTTAATGGAACCTTTATTAGAGTTTGCCTAGGCTAAACCGGTAATCACCCGATTGTAAAAGTAGGTGTTGCGTCCCTTCGAACAGCGCTTCTTCGCCTAGTGCCGCTAGTTGGTAGAATACATTTTGATGCAGGCGCGCTTGCAATCCTGCGCGCACGGTTAAATAAGGCAGCGTGTCGCCCGTGCAGCGATCAGGTTGTAGTGTTATGGGGTTGGCCTGCGAAACTACTACTTGGTCACCGGTGTTAGTGGTCATAAGCAAAAAGCCTTCACGACGCTGCCACCCAATAACGACAAAAGGCACGTCCTGCACCTTGATCCCAACCTTCTCCACAGGTGTAACCAGGAAATACTGGCTGTTTTCTTTTTTCAGGACAGAAGCAAACAGCTTGACCAGGGCTTCACGTCCAATAGGGGTGCCCATGTAAAACCACTGCCCATTGTGTTTGATCTCCATATCAATATCGCCGCAAAATTCAGGGTTCCATTTAGCAACGGGCGGCGGGCTGTTGTGGTGTTGCGACAGCTGTTTCTGTAACGACGCTAAATCCATCGTCTATCCACCCAACAAGGCGTCCCTAATTTCCCTTAACTTAGCTTTTATCAGCCGCATGTTTTCAGGGCCTGTCCTGAGCAGCTGTTTTTGTGGCGCAGTTAAATCTTCGATGCGGTCAATGCGGTACTTGTACATTACGCTATCCGTGTAGACTTCTACTGGTACTGGAATTTCAGGTGTATCCAACAAGTGGTCAATAGCATCAATTAGGCGCTCGTCGAAGTCATCGTCAGGGGCACTAATTTCAGCAAATATGTCACTTACTGCTGGCTTATAGGTCTCATAGAGCTCAAGTAGGGTTTCGGTTTCCATGCTATCCAAAATTTCCGCATATAGGGTGTAGCGTTGGTAGCTGGCAGAGTCTATCCATTCTTTACCGGCCTGGCGGTATACCCTAAAACCACTGCCAGGCGCCCGCAGTAAGTGGTGGTTTTCTGCAAGTTGCTCATCGGCTAGGTTGTTGGTAAAAACCACAAAACGGCGCAGCAAGTCTTCATCGACCAGTACACGCGCGGCTTCTGGGATCTCACTGAGTGTCACCAGTGCAGTCTTAATTGCGGCATCGGTCAAATCCAACGGCTCTGGTTCGGGTTCCGGTTCTGGCTCTGGCAGCGGCATTGGAACCGGGGTTTGCAGCGTGATCGTTTCTTCAATCGGTTCAGGTTCCGGTGGCAAGGTTTCCATGATTGGCTCAGGATCGGGCTCAGTCACCACGGGAGGGGCAATTTCCACCCGTTGCGGGGCTTCCTCATCGTCCCCTGGCAGAAACACGAATGCCAACACCAACGCCAGGACAACCACCACTGCAACAATGAAGTGTGGAACGAGGGATTTTCCATTATTTTCGGTGTTGTTTTCAGTTTCTGCCATTGATTTCTTAAACTCCTGGAATTGGCTTCTGCGAGCTTTGATAACTTACCTTAAGCATAGCGCTTTTGCACGCAACATATGGCGATACATTTGGCTATTCGGGCAACGCTTGAATTTTGCACAGATATAGTTGATTCTGCCATTAATTCTAGTGCTGCAATATTAATCTTGTATGAACGTTATACTAGCCGCAATCCCAATTTTTTTCCTTTTAATTGCGATTGAACTCGCAATTGATAAGGCCAAGGGCACTGGCCATTACCGGATTAATGACGCAATTACCAGCCTCACCCTGGGGGTCATCAGTAGGATTGTTGATATTGCCAAGCGGTTGATCCCTTTCACCATTTATTTTGCAGTCTACGAGCAAATAAACCTGTGGCAATGGCAGGTGACGCCATGGCTGTGGCTGGTGGCATTTGTGGTGTATGACTTTTTTTATTATTGGCTGCACCGTTTTCACCATGAGATCAATATCCTTTGGGCAGCCCATGTGGTGCACCATTCTAGCGAAGATTATAATTTGACCACCGCACTGCGCCAAACCAGTGGCAATATGCTTGGCTGGGTGTTTTTCCTGCCTATGGCCGTGGCGGGGATCCCTCCAGAAATGTTTGTTACAATTGCGGCGCTAAACTTGGTTTACCAGTTTTGGGTGCATACCCAGCATATCGGCACGCTAGGGCCATTGGAGTGGGTGTTTGTCACACCATCAAACCACCGGGTTCACCACGCCCAGAATGACAGGTACATCGACTGTAACTACGGTGGGGTTTTTATCGTTTGGGACAGGTTGTTTGGTAGCTTTGTACCAGAATCCAAAGAGGAGCCCATCGTTTATGGGGTCAGGCGGCCACTAAATAGCTGGAATCCCATTTGGGCTAACTTCCAGGTTTATGCCCAGCTCTGCCGCGATGCCTGGCATACCAAACGTTGGCAAGACAAATTAGCTATATGGTTTAAGCCAACCGGTTGGCGCCCAGCAGATGTGCAACAAGAGTTTCCTTTGCAAAAGACAGATCTAACCCGGTTCCACAAATTTGACCAACAGGCTCCGCCGTTTTTGCGTATTTATGCCATATCACAACATGCGGTTTTGATTCTTTTGACCCTGGGTTTTATGTTGGGCTTTACCGTGCTACCCGTTGCAATGGCAGTGTTGCTAGGTGCCTATCTAATGTTTTTTGCCTACAGCAATAGTCTAGTACTTGCCAACCACGAAGACTACTTTAATGCTGAGTTACTTAAATATGCCATCCTGCTAACGTTAGTGGTGATGATGCCTAGCGCGCCTTTGGCAAAACTCCTGTTGTTGACTATCGCTGGCGCCAGTATTGCATGGCTGATGTTCAATCATAATCTGCCCGTTAGTGATTGATGTTTTTCCCCATAATCCAACTTGGTGGTCGTTGCGTAACAACAGTTCAATTCGAGGGGGGATAATGTTAGTCAGTGATTTAGAACAAACCAATACCAAGATAAAGCAGCTTAAGATCTTGTCTTTTGATATGAACATCTACTTAGTTGAAGTCGATACGGGATTGTACCAGGGGTTGATCCGTGCCCCAGATGGTAATCCCCAGCGTTTCCACAGCGTGCAACAGGTGAAAGATGAATTGCAAAATTGTCAAGTTGTTAAAGCTGAGCTGGTGCACGAATCGCCCTATGACGAAATGGTAGGCAACCCGCCCAGTGCCGACAATAAAATGGTGTTGCCGGTTACTTTCTAGGTTAGCTGCCAATTGGCAGCAGGCTTAGTCAATAGGGTTCGGGCTTTTCCTGTTCGGCAATGGCTTCGGTCACTAATTGCATGCGCTGGTCGAGTATGGCCTGCGCATTCCGAAGACCTTGGTTATAGAAAAACACACCCATTTCCTTGCTAAAAAAGTCCAACAGGAATTCTGCGTCAAACTGGCCAATGTCCTGCTCCAATTCTTTGTCGAAGTAAGCAACCAGTTTGTCCACTAGCTGTGCTTTCTGTGTTTTATCAAGTGTGATCATAAGGGAACTGCGCAATCTGGTTTTGGTCATGTTATACCGATTCCATTAACTATTAACAATCAAACTTAGCCTCGGTAAGTGACGCAATTGTTGAGGTTCGCTGGGGAGTAGCCTACCCTCCTGAACCGGCGCCCGGCACACCTTAGCGCCATTAGGTTTTTGTCACTTGATACCATGGCATGAAATATAACGAATCGACCTTGTGCTTGCCGCGTTTTTTTGTGACTCTGGCGGTGGTCTGGTGGATCCCTTGTCAATAATAGGGATTTCCACGAAATCTTGTGTTTTATCAGTAGGTAATGGCTAGGATATGAATAAGTGCACATGGCAGCGGGCCGTGTTGAAAATAGGTAGTGCCTTGGTGGCGCCCGATGGCAATGGTTGCAGTGGCGAGTACGTCTTGAACATTGCGCGTTTTATCACCGAGAGCCGTAAATTAGGTAAAGAAATCATATTGGTATCCAGTGGTAGCGTTGCCGCTGGGCGCAGCTATATACAAGTTAAGCACCAGCCGACAATTGCAGAAAAACAGGCGATGGCAGCGATTGGACAGTCACAGATGATGGCCAATTGGGCGCGGTTTTTCGACTTCCCCTGTGCCCAGATCCTATTAACCTCAGGCGACCTGAGGGATCGCACCCGCTATGTCAACATTAAAAATACGCTTAGGGAGCTTTTGAAACACAGGGCGTTACCCATAGTAAATGAGAACGACAGCGTTGCCGTAAATGAAATAAAAGTGGGCGACAATGACAACTTGGCAGCTTACACTGCTTTGGTGGCACAGGCAGATACCTTGATTATTTGTTCCGACATCGATGGTCTTTATACCGCCGATCCGCGCAAGGATAGCAATGCCAGTTTAATCCCCGAAGTTGAGGAAATTACCCCCGACATCCATGCCCTTGCAGGTGGGGCCGGTAGCAAGGTGGGAACCGGTGGCATGCGTACTAAGCTGCAGGCAGCGGAAAAGTGCACCAGCAGTGGTATCCAAACCCTTATTGTCAATGGTTACAACAGCCAGGTATTTGAGCAACTGTTGCAGCAGGCCAATCCTGGTACCCTGTTCCATGCCCAGGCGTCACCAAAACGAGCCCGTTCCCAATGGTTGCGGCATGCTTTGCCCGCGGCGGGTAGCATTGAAATCGACGAAGGGGCTAAGCGGGCGTTGACCCAACGCGGAGCGTCGTTATTGCCGTCGGGTGTGGTGCAGGTAGAAGGGCATTTTCGCACGGGCGAGGCGGTTACGGTACATTGCCAGGGGGATCCAGTCGCCAAAGGGTTAGCGCTATACAGCGCGACCGACCTAGCCCAAATAAAGGGCTTAAAAAGTGACAAGATTGAAGCCACCCTGGGGTTTACCTTGGGTGAAGCGGTCATCCATCGGGATGACCTTGTGTTGATAAACGGAAATAACGAATCATGACTTTTTCAGTGCAAGCGGCCGCGAAGGCCGCAAAAGTGGCAGCGCGCCAAGTAGCAAAACTGACTGACGCGGATAAAAAAGCGGTACTGCTTGAAATTGCGGCGCAGCTTAAATTGCAAGAAGGCAAAATACTGGCAGCTAATGAACAGGATCTTGCGGCTGGCCGGGACAATGGCTTGCCGGAGGCCATGCTTGATAGGTTGAAGCTAGACCCAAACAGGCTTGAAGGCATTGCTAGCGCAGTCAGGCAGGTAGCGGCGCAAGCGGATCCGGTGGGTACAATGGGGCAAGCCCAGAGGTTGCCCAGTGGTATCCAGGTAAGCAAAATGCGGATCCCGTTAGGGGTTATAGCAATGGTCTATGAATCAAGACCCAACGTGACCATTGATGCGGCAGCACTGTGTTTCAAGGCGGGCAATGCAGTGGTGTTACGCGGCGGTAAAGAAGCGTTAAATTCCAACTTAGCGCTTGCCCACTGTATCCATACAGCGCTTGAATTGAACAATGTAGATAGCGCTGCGGTGACCGTTATTCCGGATCCGGATCGCAGTATCATGAATACCCTGCTCACCCTAAACCACGATATTGACCTTATTATTCCCCGCGGTGGTGAGGGCTTAATCAAGTTTGTCAGCGAAAATAGCCGAATCCCAGTTATCCAACACTATAAAGGGGTTTGCCATCTGTACGTTGCGGCAAACGCCGATTTAGAAAAAGCCTTAGCCATTTTGGAAAATGGTAAAACCCAGCGCACGGGCGTCTGCAACGCATTGGAAACACTGCTGGTGGATAGTGCCATTGCAGGCCAGTTCCTACCTATTGCCGCTAAGATGTTTGCCAAGCATGGGGTGACGGTGCACGCCTGTAGCAACAGCATTGGTTATTTTGACGCTGCGATACCAGCAACCGAAGAAGACTGGCATGCCGAGTACCTGGCGTTAGAAATTGCCGTCCGGGTGGTTGATGGTTTTCGTGCTGCGGTTGAGCATATCGAAACTTATGGTTCGGGACATACTGATGTTATCGTAACCCAAGACTATTCAGAGGCGCAGGCATTTGTAGGGCAAGTGGATTCTTCGGTGGTAATGGTCAACGCGTCATCCCGCTTTTCCGATGGCGGTGAACTGGGGCTGGGTGCAGAAATTGGAATATCCACCAGTAAATTGCACGCCTATGGCCCTATGGGGGCGGAATCCCTGACCACAGAGAAGTTTGTGGTGTTAGGCGATGGTGAGGTGCGGCAATAAGGATGTCCAGGATTGTCTAACAATGGATTATTTAGCGCCTGTGTCTTGATATGGGGCTCCACTTGGCTAGCGATCACTTTCCAGCTTGGTGAAGTGTCCCCGCTATATTCAATCGGCATGCGCTTTGCCATCGCGGTGGCAGTGTTAGGCGGCTTTTGCCTGTGGCGGCAACTGCCAATGAAGTTTGCTGCCAATATCCACCTGCGTATGCTGATGGTAGGGCTGTGCCTATACGCCTTAAACTATTATTTTGTCTACCAAAGCCAGCAATACTTGGTCAGTGCCTTGGTGGCATTACTTAGCTCCAGTATTGTCTACTTTAACGTGCTGTTGCGCAGGTTGTTGCTGAATAAACCTGTGCGTATGGAAGTGCTGGTGGGGGCGGGGATCGGCATCATTGGCCTAGTGTTGCTCTTTTGGCATGAACTCCACAAATACGTGGGCGAACAGGATCTGTTGTTCCTAGGGCTAATATTGGCGTTTGCCTCCTTCGTGTCTGCGTCATTTGGCAACGTTATTTCGGAAAGCGCCTTCGATTTAGGCGCCCCGGTTATCCAGTTTAATTTCTTTGCCATGCTCTATAGCTTGCTATTTAGTTTTGGTTTTGCGCTACTTAGCAGTACTCCTTTTGTTTTACCAGAACAACCTAGCTACTGGATATCCTTATTCTACCTTAGCGTATTTGGCACCGTGCTGGCATTTGGCGCCTATATGAAGCTGGTCAAGCAGATTGGTGCAGACAAGTCGGCATATGTAGTGCTGATGTACCCCATCGTTGCCCTTATCCTTTCTACCCTATATGAAGGTTACCAATGGCAGTGGACCGGCTTTGTTGGCGTAGTGGTTATTTTATTGGGTAATGCGGTGGCGATGGGTAAGGTGAGCTTCAATAAAAGAGCCCCTGCACAAGGTTAGAACTTGTATCCTGTGATTGTCTTTTAAACACTTAGCCCCAAGGAATTAGCTAGCCAATATTGGTGTTATCTAAAAAACATACTAAAAAGCAGGAGACCTGCTCCTGCTTTTTTAACGGTTAGATATCGTTAAAACCTGGCTTGGTGGGTTAGTTCGTCCAGGCTATTCATGATATCAACGCTAGCTGATTCCATGCGCTCTAACAGTTCCGCAGCTTTGGGTTTGTCATCGCGGCGCATCGCATCCATTGCTTTGACGCCATTGTCATGCACTTCTTTGTGGGGGCGTTCTATTCGCTGGAACGCCGATAGGTTGCCAAATCTGTCCCTACCTTCACCAGCCATCCAGCGCCCTAGTCGGCATGAAGATTGGTCTGCGAAATCAGAGCCTGATTTATTGCTAAAACCGAGCACGGCAGCATATACATCACCCTTCCAGGCGATATGGTCTAGCTTGACGGTTTGCACGAAGGCACGCAATGAGGATTCAGTGATAGTGCCTTTCATTCGGTTGGTTTGTTCGACAATCGTGCCGTAATTTTGGTTCAGCGATTCGACACCTTCAGAAAGTTGCTCATTGCTATTCTGGATATCGCCTACTGCATCTACCGTTTCATTGGTAGAACTTATAATCTGGCGCACTAATTCAGCCACTTCATTGGCTGATTCGCTGGTGTTATTGGCCAGTGAGCGCACTTCATCGGCAACTACCGAGAAGCCACGGCCTGCGTCACCGGCACGGGCGGCTTCGATAGCAGCATTTAGAGCTAGTAGGTTGGTTTGGTCGGATATGCTGGATATAGTAGTAACAAAGGAATTAATGTTATCCGCCATTTCGGATAAACCGGAGATATTGTCGGTCATAGTGGACATTTTGCCAGCCAGGCCGCCCACACCTGAAACGATATTTTCCAAAGCACTGCTGGAGGTTTCGAATAGCCCGTTAATTTGTTCAACCGATTGGCTTTCAGCATCAATTTTTTCATAGGAAGCCAGTACCGTCTCACGTACCCCTTCGATTTGTTTCAGGCAGTCCACTGCGCATTTAAGGATGGTTTCCTGTGAGTTGTCAGCGGATTTAACGGCACCCTTGGCGACGTCGTCTTTTAGTTCCTCTAATTCCCTGCGGATACTGTCATTTTCGTCCAAAGCCGATTGCAATTCGCGCAACAGGCGTTCTTTCTCATTGGCTAAATCATCGTAGGTTGACTTTAATACCAGCATTATGTGTTTCTCTATTCAATGTGCCTGGGGTTTGGGAGCCTTTTGTTTTTACAGCATAAGTGTACGGCTCTCTTGTACAGATATAAACATAGACCAAAGTAACACTAATAGGGAAAGAGTGTCGAACACAAATTGATGAAAAATGGGATGGTGTTGGCAGTGTTGATTAGAATGCCCATCCCACTTTTGAAATCGAATTTCTACAGCCTGTTTAACTTTTGGTTAAGTTCGTAAGCAGGTTCAGTGACTAATTTTTCCAATACTTCAACCCGTTGCTTCAACTCGGCAATTTGCTGTAGGTATTGCTGTTCCGGCTTTGCAAAAGTGTCTGCGTTAAAAGGGCTGTTTGTTTCGCCATTAAGCCATTTACCTAGCTGCAGGCCATAACGCGCATCGACATAGTGGGTAGCAAGCATTAAGCTGAAGCAAGACAATATTAATAGCACTATCATTACGCTCGACATAAGTACTCCTGTGGGTGCAATAAAACTGTATTTTCCTATCTAGTGCACATTATTATTTTTTTATTACAGCAGTTGTAATAAAAATTAGTTGCCGTGCACTATGTTGTTGATTCTTTGAGTTGGAGCCGGGACTGGTTTGCAAATAGAAATCCGAGACATTTTGCGTGATTACGGTGCTCTATTTGACCGGGTGGCTGCCAGTTATGAAGCAAACCAGGCGTTGCGCCAAGAGTTGACCCAGGAAATTGTGTTGCATGTATGGCAAGCGTTAAAACAATTCCGTGGAGATAGCCAACTTAAAACCTATGTGTTGAAAATTGCCCACAATCGCGGTGTCCAGCATGTGGCAAAAGAAGCAAAACGGATGGAATCCTACATAGATGATTCGATCACCCTGGCTGACCATAGGCAACTTGAACAGCAAGCACAGGAACGGCAACAGCTTGCGCTACTAAGCCAATTTATCCGCCAGCTTCCCATTGCACAGAGGCAAATCATTACCCTGCACCTAGAAGGTATCAGCTACCAGGAAATTGCCGAAATTGCAGGTTGTACCGTCAATTATGTCGGTGTACAAATCAACCGAATTAAAACCAAATTACAGGAGGCGCTAAACCATGCAAACGCCTGATCCCCTGCAGCAGCTCTGGCAGCGCCAGCCCACTAATGTGCCGTCGGAGGCTGAGATAAAACGCTATTGGCGCAAGAACCGTTGGCAGCAATGGGGTTACTTGTTGCTCGATGTCGTCGCCTGGATTGTGGCCTTGGTTTTTATTCCGAAAATTGTGCAAAAAGACCTGCATCTTGTAGAACAAATCTGGATAGGCAGTTTCTTGTTGATAGGCGTTGTTTTTACCTTGTATTTTGCCTGGCTGCGGCGTTTTAGCTACAAGGTAAATGTTTCGACTTCCGATTTTGTCTCACTGTTGGTAAAGCAAAAGCAAAATGACATAACCATTGCCAAGCACAGCCGCAATTTAATGTGGTTCATGATTGCCGCTTTCGTTATTTGGTACCCCATTTATGCATATGTTCTAGAGTTGAGTGTTGAACAACTGCTGCCGAGGTTAATTAAGTTGGTAATCTTTTTAGCAGTATTTAGTGCTGGCCTGTTTGCTTGGGCAAACTGGTTGCAACGCAACAGCGAAAAGGATCTGTTGCGTTTGCAAGCTGTGCAGGAAGTTAAATTAGACGAAGCGGGGCGCTAGTGTTCAGCACCTAATTTTTTGGCCTGTTCCGCCCTAACAGAGATATCTTGGGCTGGGGTGGCTTGCCAAGCACTTAAGTTATCCAGGATAAGCCGGTGTAGCATGTCGATATGGGCTTCGTCGCTGTTTAGGCAAGGAATATACTGGTAGCTATCGCCTCCTGCTTCCAGGAAATAGTCCCGGTTTTCCATACCTATCTCTTCGATAGTCTCCAAGCAATCCGAAGAGAATCCCGGACAGACCACCTGCACACTTTTCACCCCATGTTGGGGCAAATCCATTAAGGTGTGGTCGGTGTAGGGTTTTAGCCACTCTTCCCGACCAAAGCGCGATTGGAATGTGGTTTTGTATTGGCCTTCTTGCAAGCCCAGGCGCTGTGCCAATAAACGCGAAGTTTTATGGCATTCGCAGTGGTATGGGTCGCCGTTCAATAGGTAACGTTTGGGGATGCCGTGGTAGGAGAAAATTAGCAAGTCTGCTTTGCCGTTTTCCTGCCAGTGGTTCCTGATTTTATCTGCTACTGCATCCAGGTACCCACGGTTGTCATGGTAGTGGCTGATAAAGCGGAAGTCCGGCAACCAGCGCCTCTGGGCAAAGTCCTCAGCAATCGCATCAAAGGTACTGCCGGTAGTGGAGGCACAGTATTGGGGGTACAAGGGCAGTACCAACAGCTTGCGTACCCCTGCGTTAAGCATCCTATCTATTGTTTCGCCAACACCGGGGTTGCCGTAGCGCATGGCAAAATCCACTACCACATCATCGCCAAAATCACTTTTTAGTTTTTGCGCTATGGCTTGGCTTTGGTTGCGGGTATGGGTCAACAACGGCGAGCCTTGTTCGGTCCATACTTCCGCATAGGCTTTGGCCGAACGGGCAGGGCGGATATTCAGTATCACTAAGTTCAGGATACACCACCAGATCAACCTCGGTACTTCTACTACCCGTGGGTCTGACAAGAACTGCTTTAGGTAGGGCCGCAGCGCCTTTTTGGTTGGTGCATCCGGCGTGCCTAAATTAGTGAGTAGGACGCCAATTTTGTCGGGTTGTTTGTGGCTAAATTCGGTTTGGGAACGGTATTTCATCGTGTCTGTGCTTATGGTTTTGCAAGCAATACGTTGTAGGGTCGCAAATGGTTTTACCCACCCCTCAAAATAGGACGTTGAGGGGCGGGGAAATGGGCGGTTAAGGCGTGTAGTAGGTGGCTGCGCCTGGACCCACCGGCATGCCCAGCAGGAATACCCAAATGTAGAACAAGGTAGTCCAACCTATAAAGTACACAATGGAATAAGGCAGCATGGTGGCGATTAAGGTACCTATCCCGAGGTCTTTCTTATAGCGGGAGGCTATGGCCAGTATCAGGCCAAAGTAACTCATCATCGGCGTAATCAAGTTGGTGACAGAATCACCAATACGGTAGGCCGCTTGGATAACTTCCGGCGCAAAACCGATTAACATCAGCATAGGCACGAATATTGGTGCTGTCACTGCCCACTGTGCCGACGCGCTGCCCAAAGACAAATTCACGATGCCGCACATGATGATGAACAGCACAAAGATCTCAGGACCATCCAAGCCAACTGCCTGTAAGAATGCGGCGCCTTTTACTGCGAGTACTGTGCCCAGGTTAGTCCACTTGAAGAAAGCGACAAATTGCGCTGCAAAGAATACTAGGGTGATATATAGGCCCATAGAGCTCATGCTCTTGGCCATCGCATTGATCACGTCTTTATCGTTTTTCATGGTGCCGGCAACCCGGCCATAGACAAAGCCTGGAATGGCGAAGGTGATGAAAATAAAGGCGACGATACCTTTTAAGAATGGTGAACCAGCCACTTCACCGGTTTCTGGGTGTCGCAACACCCCGTTTTCTGGGACGATAGTGAGTGCTAATAAAGCGCACAGAACGGCAAAAGCAAGCCCTGCCATTTTTAGCGCTTTTTTCTCTTGGGCTGTTGGTTTTTCAATGGTGGGCTGTTCTAGGTCATCGGCAGCTTCGGACGGGTCATATTTACCCAACCTAGGCTCTACGATTTTTTCGGTAACAAAGGCACCCATAAAGGCCACCACAAATGTACTGACAAACATGAAGAACCAGTTAACTTCCGGGCCTACCATGTATTCTGGATCTATCATGTGGGCGGCCGATTCAGTGATGCCCGACAACAGCGGATCCACCGTACCCAATAGTAAGTTGGCACTATAGCCACCCGAAACGCCGGCAAATGCCGCGGCAAGGCCTGCTAGCGGGTGCCGTCCCAAGGAGTGGAATATCATGGCTGCCAGAGGGATCAACACGACATAGCCGAGCTCCGATGCGGTATTGGAGACGATGCCGGCGAAAACGATAACCACAGTTACCATGCGCGGTGACGCGTTTACAACCAAAGAGCGCATGGCGGTGGATAACAAGCCCGAATGCTCGGCCACTGATACCCCGAGTAGGGCTACCAAAACCGTGCCTAAAGGGGCAAAACCGGTGAAGTTGGTCACCAGTCCAGTGACAATGCGCTGCAGCCCTTCGGCATTCATTAGGGATATCACCTCAATCACACCATCAGCCTCACGGCCTGTGGCGCCTTCTGGCCTGGGATCCATAACACTGACGTCGAAATAGCCCAAAATGCCGCTTAGCACTACTATAAATAGTGCAAACATGGCGAACAGTGTAACCGGGTGTGGCAACAGGTTGCCGAGCCATTCTACAGTTGATAGGAATTTGGAAAATGCGCCAGAGGGCTTTTGTTCAGCCCCATTTGGGGTATTGGTAGCTACAGTCAAACCTTACCTTCTTTTTTATCTATAATTCTCCCGCGCGATAGTGTAGCAGAAACCTTGCTGAAAATTGCCACGCTTTTTGTTTGCTTTTATGGCAAAGGTGCTACTGGTTTGGTTTTGCAATATTTGAACGCTTGGCTGTTATTGCTGAAAAACGTCAAATCCTATTGATATAGTTGCGTTTTTTATTCCAAACTTGGCAAAAGCAAAGGTGCACAGGCGGCAAACAAGCGCTTACCTTTAGTTGAGCGCCTTGCCAATAACCTATGACTGTGAAGACAATAATTGGTGTACTTCTTCCCGCTGTGACAAAGTAAACAACAACACCACTGCGTCGGGCTGTGCCATTTCCAAGGCCATTTTTGCCCCTGCTAATGGCGAATCGGCGAACAATACCTTGTCCTCGGAGATGCCTTTTTGCATTAAAAAGTGTTTTGACAGGTTGGTGACTTCTTTCGGTTCGCGCCCGCGCAGGTATTGTTCTACTTCCGAAGTAATGTAGATATCTGCGCCCAAGTCCGCCACTGCATTGGTGAGGTCTTGCATTTCGGCATCGCTGCGATCCCCGGCGTGGCCAAACATCACAATTTTCTGGCTGGCCCTCATGGTACTGGCCATATTGACCACTGCCCGCATACTGTGTTCATTGTGGGCGAAATCCACAATAAAGCTGCGGCCGCTAATGCGGTAATGGTTGCCACGGCCCGGGTTGTCTGATGGGTTGCTACCAAATGCCATGAGACCCGCTACGATATCCTCTTGCTTGTAACCAAGGGCAAAGCACAAGCCCACTACGCCCAGCGCATTCTGTATATTGTGCTTGGCAGCACCGGCAAAGGTCATGGGGATATCGGCTACCTTGCACAAACGCTGCATGGCTTTGCCGTCGAAGTAGACCAGATCGTCATCGTGGCAGAATACGGCTGGCTTGTTGTCTTCCAGTTGTTCCTGTACTAGGTAGTTGTTGTGGCTTTCACTAAACCAACAAATATTGGCTTTAGCATACTTGGCTTGTGCCACTACCTGCTCATTGTCGGCATTCAGAACCAAGGTGCTATCGCTATCCAATGCTTTTGCCACCACAAATTTGGCTTCGGCCAATTCTGCAACTGTGTCAATACCGTATTGCCCCAAGTGATCTTCAGCGACATTGGTAACTAACGCGGCTTTGACTTTTGTCACTGGCAGCCCCCGACGTAGGATACCACCACGGGCCACTTCCAAAAATGCCACTTCGGTGCGTTTGTCACGCACCAACATCCTAGCCCCGCCAGGACCTGAATAATCTCCGGTATCAATAACGTGCTCGCCAACTTTGATAAAATCGGTAGAGGTTACACCGGCGCTATGCCCAGCACTTTTAGCGATTTGAGAAGCTAAGCGCACGCTGGTAGATTTGCCATTGGTACCGGTAATAAGCGCTAGGGGAATATCTTGGTATTTGCCCCAATCCACATCATCTGGATGGGGTAGGCTGCGCACTTCCCAGGTATCAACACTGGCTCCCATGCCCAGGCTAAGGTAATCGTCGTCTGTGATGCAGGTAACACCTTCAGTTTCAGCTTTTTCGATGAACTGCATCAACCTGGGGTTGATTTCCCTATCCAGCTCTTCTTTTAAGGTTGCTACGACGCTTTGCCAATCAGCGGGTTCCTGGTTTTGCAAATCGGCGACGGTAAATTCCCAAGCGCGTTGGGCAAGCTCGCAGGCAGTGTATAGTGCATCCATGGGCGCACTGATAGCCAGGCTAAGGCCGTGGGTATGGATGCGGTAGATGGAGGCATGTTGTTGCCAACCCACTTCGGCCATCAGTTTGCTTGCCCATTCTCGCCAAGTTTCAGCCACCTGCCGTTTATCAATGCCATCCACGATAACATCAACTATGGCGCCAGGATGTTGCCATAACATATTGGGGCCGGTCAGGCGGCGGGATTCATCTAGTTCCAGTTTCATTCGGCGTACCTTGTATACTGATAAACTCAATTAAAAGAAGGCGGCTAAAAACCACCTGTTTAATCAGAATCCTCATCGTGATCCATAACGATGCGCACGCCGCGTTCGTCTTGTACAAGCCGCTGGCCTTCGGCGAGCTCAAACTTGTGTTCTACCGGCTCAAATAGTTTCTCAGGGAAGTCTTGCGATGGTTCAGTATTGGCCACCGGTTCACGGGTTTCATCCTCATTGAAGTGGACGATTTGTTTCCAGCAGCGGGAAATGTTGTCACCCAATACAATCAACAAATCACCGTCCCCGCATGCATTTAAAGCAGCATCTATTGCGGTTTGCTCGTCAGGGATTACATTGATGGCGTATTCCGGAATGCCGTCTTCCTGAAGCTGTGCGGCAAGCATTTTGGGCACTTCATCTTCTTGCCTACCGCGCCTGTGGTCGTCTGCCTTGCAGTAGAATACATCGAAACCTTTGGCTGCGATTTGAGCTGCTTCAATAATATCTTCATCGCGGCGATCGCCTGGCATGGCCAGCACGATGCGGCGTTTGCCCCTTACCTCTAACCGGGTAGCCAGGTCGGTAATAGTTTGGATGGCCGCAGGGTTATGGGCATAGTCCAGGATAACTTTGAAGGGGTGTTCGTCGAAGACATTCAGGCGGCCAGGTGCTTGGAAGAAGGTATTGTTAAAGGTGCGCAAGCCTTGGCGGATATCGTCTAGCGAAGTATCAAAAGCGTAGGCGATACCGGCGGCAAACATGGCGTTTTGCACATTGTGCATCGCTTTACCTTCGATGGTGGCGGGGATCAAGTGGGTCCACAACAATGGAATATGGGCACCTTTATCATAAATGGTGATCATGTCACCGTTGATACCTTTTTCTAGCACCACAGCTGAGCCACCAGAGCGGATATGCTCGCGCACCAGGCCATGGCCTGAATCGGTGGTGACATAACAGATATTGTTTGCGTCGCAGAAGTCTGCCATTTGCAGTACGAGTGGATCATCAGCGTTAAGCACGACACAGTCCTTGGCTACTTCCACTACTACCCGCTTGATGCGTGCTAGATCCTCTAAGGTATTCACTCCGCGCTGGCCTAAATGGTCGGCGGCAATGTTCAAGCAAGCGCCGACGTTACACTCGTTATAGCCCAAACCGCGCTTGACAATACCGCCACGGGCCGTTTCCATAATGGCAAAATCCACATTGGGGTCGCGCAATACAATCTGGGCTGAAGTAGGCCCGGTCATATCGCCTTTCACTGTTAGGTGGCCGTCGATATAGACACCATCTGTTGAGGTCATGCCCGTGGTGAAGCCTGATGCCTTCATGATACTGGCTAGCATACGCGAGGTTGTGGTTTTACCATTGGTACCAGTAATGGCGGCTACTGGGATTTTTGACTGGGCGCCTGGTGGGAACAGCATATCCATTACTTTGCCAGCTACATCCCTCGGGGTACCCTCACTGGGTGCTACGTGCATACGGAAACCTGGTGCAGCATTACATTCGCAGATCCCACCACCAATTTCTTTATAGGATTTGCTGATATCTTCGGTCAAAAAGTCAACACCACCAACATCCAACCCAATAGCCTTGATGGAGCGGATCGCCATATCGCGGTTATCCGGATGCACGATGTCGGTAACGTCTATGGCTGTGCCACCTGTTGAAAGGTTGGCGGTCGAACGCAAGTAGAATACTTCGCCTTCAGGCAGCACGGTTTCTTCATTTATCTCGGCTTCTTCCATCAACCTGCGGGCCTGGTGATCCAGCTCCAACCGGGTTAGCACTTTTTCATGGCCGATACCACGGCGCGGATCTTGGTTAACGATTTCCACCAGCTCGGCAATGTTGTGTTTTCCATCGCCCACCACATGGCCGGGCACACGCTTGGCCACTGCCACCAGTTCATTGTTGACCACCAGCATCCTATGGTCGAACCCGGATAAGTAGCTCTCCACCAATACGGCTCGGCTTGAACCGTATTTCTGTGCCTCTTCAAAGGCGACCCGGACTTCGTCATCATTAGTTAAGTTAATACTTACTCCCCGGCCATGGTTTGCATTGAGTGGCTTGACCACAACCGGATAACCAATCCTGCGCGCCGCTTGCACCGCCTGGCGTTCGCTGTAAATCATCTTTTGCACAGGGACTGGCAACCCCAAATCGCTAAGCAGATTATGGGTGTCTTCTTTATCGCAGGAAATCTCCACCGCAATGTGTTTGGTCTGGCTGGTGACGGTAGCTTGGATGCGCTGTTGGTACTTACCGTGGCCAAATTGTACTAGGCTGTACTTGTTCAAACGGAGCCAGGGGATATTGCGTTCTTGTGCTGCTTTGACCAATGAACCTGTGCTTGGGCCAAACTCTTTGCGCTGTGCCGCACGCACAAATGACCGCAATTCATCTTGGAAGTCAAAGTCCTCTTCGGCCTCATAATTGATGGCCTCTTGCACCTGTACTGGCAATAGGTGCATCAATAGCTTCATGGCCAGTTCACCGGCGGCCAAGCCTACATCCCGCTGTTTGTATTCATACACAACGTCGTAGCAGCCCGCTTCGCCGGTACTGCGGGTTTTGCCAAAGGTCACATCGGAGCCGGCCAAATCTTGTAATTCAAGGGCAACATGCTCCCAGATATGTCCCATCCAAGTGCCTTCATCTTCCCGCAAACGCCTTACAAAGCCACCTTCTGTGCGGTAAGAACAGCCGTGGCTATGCAGTGTAGGGACGGCTTCTAACAAGCCGCCGACAAACTCTTCCCCCAATTTCATGGAGGGCCAAAATTCCAATTCGCCCAAATCAATTACGTGGCGGATAACTGGGAAATTGGCGTATACATTGGGGCCGACAAATACATTAGTGCTGGTAATTTTCATGGTGTGCTAACGTCCTTCCTACAAGCGTGAAGCATGGCATGCAAGTGCTTCCCTTGGGCGGGAACCCTCAGGATTAAATTAGGTGTGTTGAAACAACCTTTGCGGTTTTTGCTCAACTCAGTCTAGTGGTTATATACAAAAAAAGTGGCATTTGCCACTTTTTAAGGAAGGATATTATTCGAGCCTGTCAGGCGTTGAATATTTAATGAGCTAGTCGATGTGGGCGACCCGGTTGCTGATTTCGTAACGCGCGCCCGACGCCAGGATATGCACCTTCAGGTTTAGCAGGGTCAAGGCCGCGCCACGCCTGGCTTCCGCCATTGATGAATATTCGATGTCGCTTGGGTCGACAACCGTAATGGCACCGCTACCGACAACGGTAAAAACATTATTGGCGTCAATAAAGGCCGCGGTGTTTTCGTCAAGGCCAATACCCACTAAAAATGGGTTGTAAGACACTGCGCTTAACAGACGGGCCAGGCGGTTGCGTTCGTTAAAATGCTGATCCACAACAACGGTATTAATCAAGCCCATGCCTGGTGCCAGGCTAACCCCGTCCTCAGTAGGCACTATACCAACGTTGCCACCGGCGATCATATGTTGTGAGATAATTGCTGCCCCGGCTGAGGTTCCACCTACATGGGCGCCCCTGGCATTGGCCTGTCGGATGGCCTTAGCCACCGGTGTACCGCCTAATATAGTGGACAAACGCAACTGGTTCCCGCCGGTTATGAAAATGGCTGTCGCACTTTCGATTTCATCCAAGTGGCTGGTGTCCTGGGCATCGGCACGCTCCCTAATCGGAAGCGAATAGGCCTGGCCGGCGCCTAAATCGTGGAATAGGTTTTCATAGCGCTGGCCTGTGTCTTCCAGTTTTGATGCCGTAGGTACTACACAGATGCGGGCGTCACGGCCACCGGCCAGTTCAACAAATTTAGAAAGAATTTCAGGGTTATCGATTTTTTCTTCAGCGCCACCAATGGGCACTACATAACCACGTTCGTGGCCGTCTAACGTTGGTGAAGGCATAATTAGTTCTCGAAGGTACCTTTTTTAATTAGTTGTTTATTGAATACATGCCATTGGCCAAGCGCCATAACGTGCTCAATATTCTGGTTCTGTCTATCTAGCACGACTAAATCAGCGTCGTGCCTGGTGCTGATCCTACCTTTAGTGTGCAATAGCATTAGGTCAGCAATATTACTGGTAAATATAGGCAGCAACTTTTCAAGCGCAACACCTGCCTGTAAAACTTGGAAAAAGACTTTGGTCATTTCGATTGAACTGGCAAAGTCCATTTTAGTCAGCTGGCCACAATGGTCAAAACAGGGCAAACAACCGCCACCATCAGAACTGATGGTGAGTTTGTCGGTGGGATAACCCTGCTCGATATAGCGCAGCAACGCATCGGCTGGTTCATATCCTACATCACCGGTTTCAAATGCGGTCACGTCTATCCAGCAGCCTTGTTTCGTCAAGTCGCAGGCTTCTTGGAACAATGCTTTACGCCGGTTTACGTGGGTTGGATTAAATGTGCGGGCAGGCAGCTCCGATTGGCTAATGGCGTCCCTTACCAAGGACAAACCGCGTTCGCCGTCGCCTAAATGTAGGTGCACGATACCGGCTTTGCCGGTCATCAACCTGGCCACATGGGCTTCCGACGCCACTTTCAATAATTCCTGCAAGGTTGGCTGGCTAGAGCGGTGGTCACTGATCGCCAATTCACCTACGGCAACAATTGGCTCGATGAAGACAATGTCTGATTTCACTGAGCCGGTCAGGGTGGTGGGCGGCAGGTGGTAGCCACCGGTATAGCACCATGCCGATAGGCCTTCTTCGCGCAGTGCGTAGACCTGTGCCACCACACTTTGGGTATTGCGGGTAAGGTCATCGGTGCCCAGTAGGCCGATAACCGAGGTTACCCCCGCCTTGGTAAAGTGGCTTAAGGGTACTGGCGGAACCCGGGTGGAAAAGCCGGCTTCGCCACCGCCACCTGTGACATGGGTATGGGCATCAATAAACCCCGGCATAACGGTGCGTCCATCGAGGTCGATCTCGGTGACTTCCAGTTCATTTGCCAGTTGCGGCAATTCAGTGCCGATGTAGGCCAGTTGCCTGCCACAAACCAACAGGTTTTGTAGGCCGTGTTTTTCAGGCGTGTAAAGGTTGGCGTTTTTCAACAGGGTGAACTTAAGAGACTCGGTCATGGTTGGGCTTGGTTTTACCTTAGGTTTTTGTCATAAACGGGCGGAAGTCGGTGGATCCTATGCAGCAAAAACCAGATGGCAAGTGTTTTCTTGCACAAAAAATGCATATGCTTGAACACAAAGCAATTATTTTGACAGTGATAGCGCGGTAATACTTAATGGAGTCGGTATATAACAGCGGATATTTTTGCTTTACCATTTTTAAAACTGCCGATACAGGCACTAACAAGTGACAGGAATCGAGTATGTACCGATTAA
The DNA here is from genome assembly GCA_965279005.1 of Alteromonadaceae bacterium. Classification (GTDB taxonomy): domain Bacteria; phylum Pseudomonadota; class Gammaproteobacteria; order Enterobacterales; family Alteromonadaceae; genus Planctobacterium. Next base: position 43,749 of record CBDIHK010000019.1, read on the forward strand.
TTTTATTGTTTGCTGCCCTTGCACTTATAAGTGGAACTAGTTGGGCGCAACAGACCGAGCTTAGGGCAGTGCAGCTTTACAGCCAAGATGAATTATTACGCCTAATTGAGCGCAACGAACACCTAAGCCGGGTGGTATTGGATGATTGCCAATTGGTGCAAGATATTGAAGCCCGGGCAGAGACGCTGAAAATTCCAGCATACCAATTTTTGTGGGGTGATATGTTGGCGTGGGGCGTGTGTATAGAGGCAGAACCCGGGCGCGGTATTGGATTTATGGAAGAAGCAGCGATGCAAGGCCTGGCGCCTGCTATGGAACAACTTGGCCGTTATTATGCCAATGGCCGCCTGGTTCAAAAGGACATAGAACGCGGTATTATCTTTTTGCGGGAAGCAGGTTCCTTGGGCAACTTGAAAGCCCAGCTACAGCTGGCCGAGCTGTTTATCGAAGGCCACGGCAGCTCCTATGACTATGAAGACACCTACCACTGGTTGTACAACGCGGTCACCGGTGATGATGACACCCATGCCCGCATAGCTGGTGCTATGTCCGAACTGGAAAAACTAATGCACCCCAAAGCTGTGCGCAGGGCGCGCAGGCCACTTGATAGCTAAGCTAGGGCCGCTTATAGCGCCAACTTTGCTGTTGCCAGTGACAAGCAAATAGGGGTCGCACTATAAATAGCACTAAGTTTTTTGCGCACCAGGGGTAAACAACCGGTATACTGTACAACAATATTTCAAGCACACCGGCCACAAAGCCAATTTATGTCAGACGATCCTTTCTACGCCCGGGAAAAACAAAAATACGAACAACCTGTCGCTAGCCGTGAATATATATTGCAGCTAATTAAACAAGCGGACAGGCCATTATCCTTTTTGGAAATTTGCCAGAAAGTCCACGCCAAGGCCGAACAAGACCGCATTGCCATACAGCGCCGGCTAAGGGCGATGGAGCGTGAGGGCCAGGTTGTGTTCAACCGGCAGAAGCGCTACGAAGTGGGGCAGGCCACTACCCAAGTTACCGGAACTGTCATTGGCCACAAAGATGGTTTTGGTTTTTTGAAGCGGGATGATGGTGAAAAAGACCTATACATTTCATCAGGCCAGATGCAATTTTTGTTACACGGTGACCAGGTCAAGGCCTTGGCGGGCCGCAAAGACCCAAGGGGGAGGTTGGAAGCGAAAAGCATTGAATTGCTGGTACCGCGTGAAGAGCCAATCGTTGGCCGCTTTTTCATGGAAAGTGGTGTCGGCATAGTGATCCCGGATGATAGCCGTCTGTGTTTTGAACTTATAATCCCACCAGAACATATCAATGGCGCACGCCAGGGTTATGTGGTGGTTGCAGAGCTAACCCAACGGCCGCGTAAGCGGGTCAATCCGATTGGCAGGGTGATAGAAGTGCTAGGTGAGCACATGGCTCCGGGTATGGAAATCGAAATGGCGTTGCGTAATTTTGACATTCCCCATGCCTGGCCAAAAGCAGTGAATAAAGAAATTACGGGTTTAGCAGAAACGGTATCGGATTCAGCTAAACGCGGCCGTATTGATTTGCGGCAATTGCCTTTGGTCACCATTGATGGTGAAGACGCCAGGGACTTTGATGACGCTGTCTTTTGCGAGCCTTTGGAGCAGGGCGGATGGCAGCTTTGGGTGGCCATTGCAGATGTCAGCTATTATGTTAGACCCGGCAAAGCACTTGATACCGAAGCGCAAAACCGGGGTAACTCGGTGTACTTTCCGGAGCAGGTAATTCCTATGCTGCCCGAGGTGTTGTCCAATGGCCTGTGCTCACTTAACCCCAATGTCGACCGCCTATGCATGGTGTGCGAAATGACCATTAGCCCGCAGGGCAAGTTGCAGGAATACCAGTTTTACGAAGCGGTGATGAATTCCCATGCGCGCTTAACTTACACCAAAGTTTGGGGGATATTAGAAGGCGATCCTGATTTATTCCGGCGTTATGAACCACATGTCAACCATCTACGCAACTTGCACCAGCTCTACAAAGCATTGAAACGCTCCCGCACAACCCGCGGTGCCATCGAGTTTGAAACCCAGGAAACCAAATTCATTTTCAATGCAGATCGCAAGATAGACCACATTGTGCCGGTAGTGCGCAATGATGCCCACAAGATCATCGAAGAATGCATGATTATGGCTAACGTTGCTGCAGCAGATATGTTGCAGGCCAACGAAGCGGAAGCTTTGTACCGGGTGCACGATGAGCCCAATGAAGAACGCCTGAAAAGCTTTACGTCCTATTTGTCTGAAGTGGGCATTACCCATGGGATACGCGAGAAAGCCAGCCCTAGGGATTTCAGTGCGGTGGTGGATAAAGTTCAAGGAAGGCCAGACCAGGAGCTGATCCAGACCATGTTGTTGCGTTCGATGCAGCAAGCCGTTTATGATCCTGACAATATCGGCCACTTTGGCCTGGCGCTCGAGGCCTATGCCCACTTTACTTCGCCCATCCGACGCTATCCGGACTTAATTGTGCACCGGGTTATCAAGGCAATATTGGATAAACAAAAAGCTAAAAAGAGCAAGACCGGTGGCAAATTCTACGATGCCGATGAAGTCGCGTCCCTGGGCGAGCAATGTTCCATGACTGAGCGCCGCGCTGACGATGCAACCCGTGATGTGGCTGATTGGTTGAAGTGTGAGTTTATGCAAGATCACGTTGGCGACAGCTTTGAAGGCGTGGTATCCACCGTTACTGGCTTCGGCTTCTTTGTGCGCTTGGCAGACTTCCATATCGATGGTTTGGTTCACATAACCAGTTTGACCAATGATTTTTACCAATATGACGAAACCAGGCAATGCCTAGTCGGTGAGTCTACCGGGGTTATGTTCCGTTTGGGGGACTTGGTGGAAGTCAAAGTCGTCTCGGTTTCATTGGATGAACGCAAAATTGACTTCATCCTCGATATGCCCATGCCGACACGCAGTAAACGCAAAGCCAGGGCAGGTAAAAAATCATTTACTGCCACATCGAAAGGCGCCAAACCTTCGAAATCCGTAGGTGCCGCAAAGGCGGGCAAACCAGGAAAGCCAAGGAAAGCTAGTAGTAAAAGGGGAAACAAATAAATGGCACAACAAGAGTGGTTGTACGGTCTGCACGCGCTTGGGTCGGTATTGGACAAAGAGCCAGAACGACTAATTGAGCTGTATGTCCTGAAAGGTCGTGATGACGAGAAATTACGGCAGTTGCTAAACCTAGCCCGGAAATTTGGCATCCCAATGCAGTTTTGCCAGCGCAAGGTGCTGGATGAAAAAGTTAGTGGTGCCCAGCACCAGGGCATAGTTGCCAAGGCCAAGCCGGGTAAAGGTTATGATGAAAAAGACCTGTTCGATATCGTCAATGCCCAGCAACAACCGTTTTTATTGGTACTAGACGGGGTTACCGATCCCCACAATTTAGGCGCTTGCCTGCGTACTGCTGATGCCGCTGGTGTGCATGCCTTAGTTGTACCTAAAGACAAATCAGCCAACCTTACGCCAACCGCCCGAAAAGTAGCCTGTGGTGCCGCCGAAACTGTGCCATTGGTGCAGGTCACTAACCTGGCTCGGACGCTCAGGCAATTACAGGAAGCCGGGGTGTGGGTAATAGGTACCGCAGGTGAAGCTGAACAGCTTATCTACGATTGCCGTTTAACCGGCCCTATGGCCTTGGTCATGGGGGCTGAAGGTAAAGGTATGCGCCGGTTGACCCGTGAAGTCTGTGATGAATTGATCAAGCTGCCGATGGCGGGCGATGTCTCTAGCCTGAACGTATCAGTCGCTACCGGCGTCTGCCTTTATGAAATTGTTAGGCAACGGGCTTCGGCAGGATAATCTTATGACGGTAAATGTGCATAGACTCCCTCTAAGGCTAGTTGTGCGGGTCGCTTGGATATTGTGCGCTTTGGCTTTGGTTACCAAGGTGGCGGCTCAGGATTTACCCAATTACGATATCCTTTTATACGACCTTGGGTGGATACAAGTAAATGACCGCAAAACCTTGAGTATCAGTAACGTACGCACCGTTGCTAATAGCGCTGACTATGAAAACCAGCCGTACTTTGTATCTGACAACCACTTGTATTATACCCGCATGGTTGAGGCTAAGACCGATATCTGGCAATGGCAGGAGGGTGCCCAGTCAGCTTTGGTAAAAACTGAAGAAAGTGAGTATTCACCTACTTTAATGCCCAATAGTAGTAATGCTTTATCAACTGTCAGGGTGGAAGCTGATGGTACCCAGCGTTTGTGGCGCTACCACCCTGAAACGGGATTCCAACTGTTATTCAAAAACATTAAGCCGGTGGGTTACCACGCCTGGCAAGACAACAACATTGCCATGTTTGTCTTGGGAGAGCCGCATTCACTGCAAGTCACCCAACTAGGCAAAGATTTAGCCAAGCTTATTGATAAAGATATAGGCCGGTGCCTGCAAACCGTGCCCGGCAGCAAAGGCATTTCCTATACCCGAGTTGTGGATGGACGGCACCAGTTGCGCAGCTACTATTTTCCCTCTGCTAAACAATCAGCAATCACTATGCTGCCTGGGCAATCACAGGATTATGCCTGGTTAGATAAAACGATTGTTGTTTCAGCAGATGGTGACAAGTTGCTATGGTTTGACACTCGCGAACTAGATAATAGTTGGCGGTCAGTGCGTTACGACAGCGAGCGCTATCCCATCGCAATCAGCCGCATTGCAATATCCCCATCGGGCACGCAAATAGCCTTAGTTGTCGAAACCAAATAGCAAGACTCATTAACTCAGCGATGGCGATGGAACGCTTAATATTCATATTACCTCCTTTCTAATTTAGTGCTTTGCGCCATACTTCCTTTTTGACCAGTTAATAATTGAGCTACTTAGAAAGGAAACGCTTATGCATTGCCATGAAATAGATTACGAAATACTTGGCTCCAGCATGCAAATGGTGGAAGTTGAGCTCGATCCCAATGAAACCGTGGTTGCCGAGGCTGGCGCCATGAATTACATGGAAGACGGTATTGAGTTTGAAAGCAAAATGGGGGATGGCTCTGAGGCTGACCAGGGGTTTATGGGCAAGCTATTTAGCGCCGGTAAGCGCATGATCACCGGTGAATCCTTGTTTATGACCCATTTTACCAACCGGGGTATCGGTAAAAAGCGGGTAGCCTTTGCTTCCCCCTTTCCCGGCACCATCATCCCTGTCGATATGGCCAAAACCAGCGGCGAGATCATTGTGCAAAAAGATGCCTTCCTATGTGCTGCCTTAGGTACCAAAATTGATATCGCTTTCAACCGAAAATTAGGTGCGGGTTTTTTTGGTGGCGAGGGATTTATTTTGGAGCGCCTACAAGGCGATGGCATGGCTTTTATCCACGCGGGTGGCACTGTGATTGAAAAACAACTCAATGGCGAAACGCTGCGGGTTGACACTGGCTGTATCGTTGGTTTTAGCAGTGGTATTAACTATGATATCCAGATGGTGAAAGGCCTGCGCAGTATGTTTTTTGGCGGCGAGGGTTTGTTTTTAGCCACTTTACAAGGGCACGGTAAGGTTTGGTTGCAGTCACTGCCCTTTAGCCGGCTCGCTGACCGGATATTGCAACACGCGCCATCCTCTGGTGGCAGCCGCCAGGGCGAAGGCAGTGTGCTCGGTGGTATTGGTGACATTATTGATGGTAGCTAATGTCGGTCAACCCTTTTACACCTAGCAGAACCAACACTAAAAAAGGGAGCCATTCGGCTCCCCACTAGTGCAGTTAGCTTGGGAACAGCCTAGAAAGTATAGCCTAGCGATAAGGTATAAACCGTTGGGTCAATGTCCACAGTGACGGCACCCGCAGCACCACCCACATCAAATGTGGCGTCGGTAGAAATGTCGATATAGCGGACAGAGCCGTTAAGGTGCCAGTTACCCTCTAGTTTATAGTCGAAGCCAACCTGCGCTGCGACACCAAAGGACGCATCTAAGTCCAAATCGCTAAAGCCAGCAGCTTGGTTGGCGGCAGTAAAGTCTTCACTGAAGAAGATCGTGTAGTTTAAGCCAACACCAACATAAGGCTGGAACTGCGCATCAGGTTGGCCAAAATAGTAGTTGGCGCTTAGGGTTGGTGGCAAGTGTTTGGTTTCACCGAGCGGGCCACTTAAGCCTGCGATTCCATATAGGTCAAGGTCGTGGCTAAATGGGGTTGCGGCGAGCAATTCAATGGCCCAGTTATCATTTACCATATAAGCGAAGTTCAAACCTAATTGGGCATTTGAATCTACGGCAACACCACCACCTAGGCTGCTACCGCCAGCAAATACGTCACCGCTATCGTCATTGGGTGCCACATTGGTCACACCGGCACGCACGATCCAGTCACCTGCTTGGTGCGCCATGGCGTTTCCAGATAACAAAGCGGCTACGATTAAAGCGATTGATTTTGTGTTCATTATTGAGTCTCCTTTTTGTGCTGCGGCCATTCTGCCTATGCAGTGATGGCAAACTTTGATCTGGCGCAAAGAGGAGCCCCCGTTGTTTCCCAGTATCAGAAATGTGTTGATCTTGATCAAGCTTAACGGCTATAAAACGGTAACTAAGCGCAGTGCTTGCGGTGCTGTGAATGTGAGCTAACACTGTGTTTTAAATGGAAAAAGGTAGCCTAATGTTGCGAATGTGGATTTTAATGTCTTTGCTGTTTTCAGCCTCCGTCTGTTGTCAAACCTTGGTACACAACGTTAACGGCTACCACATTGAAAATGGCCACTTAAAAACGTTTTCGGCAATCGCCTTCGATCATGGCAAAGTGACCCAACTTTACCGGCAGAAACCCAAGGCCGATGCCTATTCAGATGTCATCGACGGCAAAGGCCAGACCCTGCTGCCTGGGCTTATTGATGCCCATGGCCACGTCTATGGCTATGGCCTGACCTTAAGCTGGGTAAACTTGATGGGGGTTACATCCTTGCAGGAGTCAATTTCGCTCGTATCAGCATACGCAGAAACCAACCCCAACAGCGATTGGATTGCAGGTAGGGGCTGGAACCAGGAATTGTGGCCAGGACGCGCCTTTCCAAACGCCAGTGATTTGGACAAAATTAGCGATGAAATTCCTATTGTACTAGGCCGGGTAGATGGTCATGCACTATGGGTGAACTCTGCAGCATTAGAACTGGCCGGGATAGATGATACGACACTATCGCCAGCAGGCGGTGAGATTATCCGTGATGCCAACGGCAAGGCAACCGGGATCTTGATCGATAATGCCATGGATCTGGTATACAAAATCCAGCCCAAAGCGAGCCTGGCATCGGTTAAGGAGACTCTGGTCAAAAGCCTTAATAAGTTGGCCAGCTTAGGCCTTACCTCTGTCCATGATGCCGGTATCGACTATATGACTTTCCAAGCCTATAAATCCCTGCATCAAGAAAACAAACTACCTATTCGGGTTTACGCCATGCTGGATGTCACCGATCCTAGGTATCCGGACATGCTGGCCCAAGGGCATTATTTGCCTGAGGACGCGATGCTGGCGATTAGGAGTGTTAAAATTTCTGCTGACGGTGCCTTGGGTAGCCGTGGTGCTGCATTGCATGAACCTTATTCAGATGATCCTGAAAACTACGGCTTGCTACTGCACACCGAAAACAGGCTAAATGCGCTAACCCAGCAAGCTATGCAGGCAGGTTTCCAGGTCAACACCCACGCGATTGGGGACAAGGCAAATACCTTGGCATTGGACAGTTTTGCCAAATGGATTAGCGAAACCCAAACTAAGGAGCTGCGCCATCGCATAGAGCATGCGCAAGTGGTTCGGCCGGGGGAGATAACCCGCTTTGCTGAACTCGGCATTATTGCTTCGATGCAGCCTACCCATGCCACTAGTGACAAAAACATGGCGCAAGACCGCATTGGGGCAGAACGGATGAAAGGGGCTTATGCCTGGCAAACCCTGTTAGATCACAATGTTGTCATTGCCGGTGGCTCCGATTTCCCAGTTGAACCTGCTGAACCTATGTTTGGATTGCACGCGGCAATCACCCGGCAAGATCGGGATAACCAGCCATTGGGCGGTTGGTACAGTGGTGAGTCTGTTACCGCGACCCAAGCTTTGAGTATGTTCACTATTGATGCCGCCTACTCTGGGCACCAGGAACACATAATTGGCTCTTTGCATCCAGGTAAGGCCGCAGACTTTGTGTTGTTGCAGGAAGACCCTTTTCAAACTAATCCGCAGCTAGTCTGGCAAATTCAGGTGACGCAAACCTGGGTGGCAGGTAAATCGGTTTTTACTCAATAGAACCGGTCTACGAGCATCAAGCTGATATAGCCTGATGCTCTTCTTTAGTCAGGTTGCGCAGCCAACCGCGACTAAGGACTCGCCTTAAAAACAGTACTGCTTTAACTATTTCTTCAAGGAAGCTGCAGATAAATACAGTGACTAGGCTGGCACCGGAGCTGGCTAGGATAAAGCACACTGGTATCCCGACTAGCCACATACCCGTCACATCTATCATCAGGCATTTTTGCGTATCACCCCCGGTACGCAGTATGCCGTTGGAAAACATCATGTTGCTGGTTTTCAACCAAAGACCCGCTGCGCATACCCATAACAGAGCTTGCGCTGACTGATAGGTTTCTGGGTTTTCCACAGCGTATGGGGACAGCAGTAAATCGTCAAACATAACAAGAGATAGGCCTATCCCTGCGGAAATTAAGGCCATGACTTTACTAAAGTTCCAAGCGTAACGATAAGCACTAGCAAAATCGTTCTGCCCTAGCTTTCTACCAATAATGACGGTGGCAGCATTGGCGAAACCGATAAACAAGCTGATCAGGGTACCTTCTATAGGTGCAATCATTCCCATGGCAGCGAGAGCCGATGTACCAAGCAGGCCAAAGATCAATTGGTAGGCCAAGGTTCCGAGTGCCCAAACGCTAAAATTAATCGTCGTCGGTATAACCAACAAAACAAGTTTCAGCCAGGCTACGGGATTATTTTGCAAAGATAGGTGTTGCCTTTTGGGTAAGCATTGGTGGCCTACGCGCAATAACAACAACAACAGGGCAGCAAGAATTAGCAGCCTGGTTAAGAATGTTGCAAGCGCAGCCCCTTCGATCCCCATCGCCGGTGAGCCTAGGTGACCATATATAAATACCCAATTCAGTAGGATGTTCGCGAGAACAGCAAGTGTGCCTAGCACCATGGGCATTTTTACTTGGCCGAGACCACGCAATGCACCCTCAAAAATCTGGTATAGCAACAGCGGGATCAGGGAAGGTAAAACGATATGCAAGTATTGTGTGGCTAAGCTGATCACCTTTGGGTCATCACTGCCGAGGCTGATCAAGGGGACGGTGAACATCTGGGTCAACAGCAACAGTGGCAGTACCAACACCATACCTAGTGCCATAATCTGAGCTAGGATCCCTGCCATATTGTCCTGTTTGCCAGCGCCTGAATACTGGGCCACCAAGATGCTAGCGACTGTGCCAAAGGCCGCTCCCACTATGATTAGTACAAACTGGATCCTGCCTGCAAGCGCCATAGCTGCAACCGCTTCTTCGCCTAGGTGTCCTACCATCATGATATCCACCATACCCAACGAGGCCACGAGTACTGCCTGCAGTGACACCGGCCAAGTGAGTGCAAAACATTCCTTTGCTGTCTGGCTATTGCGCAATTTGTTGACAAGGTTCATCGCAGTTCTTCTTATTTTAAAATGGCAAATCGCACCAGAATATGACACCGCTGGTGGCAAGCTTGAATTCTGTTGGCACTTTAAACCTACTGCTAAAATTTGCTATGTTGAAAAATATTCGAATAACAGTTGAAAACTATCATTGCTGCAATGGGAATAGATCGTCAAAACATTCATCAAGACTGTCGTGAACAGTTTGTTTGTGTCTCTGAATTTACCGGTTATGGTGCACAAGATATTGAATTAGCTGGTATTTCAGAGCTCCGTCGGGAATATCAAATTGGCCGTGAGAACTTGGGGTATCATCATATTATATTTACCATAAAAGGTGCTGGTTCTCTCAGTTATGCCGATAGCAAACAGCCAATCCCAGCCCATACCCATGACCTGGTTGCCAGCGGGTTCATGCTTTTTTTACGAATTAGCGGAGGAGGAATGGCATACCTGTTTGTTCCTATTGAAGGATTCCTTAATGTGGCGACAACTAAGGAGCCTACCTGGCGGGATTTATCCTTGCCAATTGGGAGAGCTGGTTAGGGCCTCATTGTCCTTGCTGAGCCGTCATCACAGTATTTATGCTGGCCAAGAACCTAAAAAAGAAGCTGAATTGATGGCCATTTTAACCTTTTATTTGAACGAGGCACTGAGTGGCGTTCAACAAGTAGACGGTCATGCGGTTAGGCTACAGGCATTTTTCAATGACGTTAAGGGGCAACTGCATTTGCCCTGGACAACTAAGCTAATCGCTGAGCAGTTACACGTTTCAGAACCTCACCTGTTCCGTATATGCCAGCAGGCATTGGGAAAAAGCCCTATGCAGTGCTTGTTGGAATTGCGCCTGCAACACGCTTGTGAATTGCTAAAACACACCCGGCTAAGTTTGGAGCAAGTTGCACACTCGGTCGGGTACCAGGATGCCGGTAGTTTTTCACAACGCTTTAAGAAACACTTTTCCGTAGCGCCTGGACAGTGGCGGAAGCAGGTGTAACGGCAGTTGTGCCGGGATAGCAATACTGATCTGGATTGGCGGAATACCCGGGAGTAAAGCTTTTTCGGCTGGGATAGCCTATAACTTGTTGAACCCTGAAAAATAAAACCCACGACAAAGCCTGGAAGTTGCCGGGCAGCCTGAATGGTTAATTTTAAGCTTGTAATACCATGTCACAGGCTATATTCTAGCCGACGGCCATGTATAGGGCTACACATATCAAAATGGAAATGGAATCATACACATGAAAAAAACTCTCCTAGCAGCAGCTGCTGTAGCTGCTCTCTCAATGTCAGTATCAACAGTCCACGCGCAAGATAAAGTACAAGGTAGCGGCCCAAGCCCGTTCACTGAATGTGGTAATCGGTGGAGCTTTGTTCCCTGACACGGCATGGGCAGCTGTAACCTCTAACGTCATTTGGGACGTTGGCACCACGGCTTTGACTTCTGCCACCATGAGCCCTGAAACCTGTAATGGTAAAAAAGGTGAAGTTGCTGAATTCATTCTAGAAACTTATGACAATGTTGTTGAAGAAACTGCCATCGGTGAAGGTGAGTATGTTGCTACAATGTTGAACATCTATGGTTGTGAAGCGGAACAGCACAATGCAATCATCGCTACCGTACGTAGTGAATTCGCCAATGAATTGGCCGATGAAGCGTACAACACTCTACAGCCTCTGGCTAAAGCAGAGTCTTACTACAACACCCTTATCCAAGTTGTAGACCAACAGTTCGCTGCAAGCTGCGCAGCCTAATTGCTGGCTGTCTAGGCGTCTGTGATCAGGCGCCTTCCAATATCCCCCAAAATAACTAAATTGCTATGCCCCCGCTAAGATACCTGTCTTTAGCTTTTTTCATTTTGTTTTCAAGTTCGGCTGCTGCTGAACTAGAGCCAACGCTGAAACAACTAGCGCAACACGAAACCTGGTTAAAGCTCCTAAAATACGAACCTGACTCCTTCCGAAACACAGGTTATTTGAGTGCGATCCATTCAGACCGTTTTTTCTTATCTGAATCTGGACGCGATAACCCTATTCTGGAATTAGAGGCAACTATAGACGCGTTCCAACAAACAGCGGAGCACGCCGATGCCAATACCCTTGCGCAATGTCGCTTTCCGGGCCGGTTTATCTGGTTGCAAAATCAATTAGGTGGCGAGGCCGCGCTGAAGCAGGTATCCAGTTGTCCTGATTTTGACCAGTGGCGGCACAATGGAGCCACAGACAGTATTAGTGTTATTTTTGCCAGTGGTTATTTGGGTAATCCAGCTTCTTTTTATGGCCACACCCTGTTGAAAATGAACTCCTCTTCCCAACGCAAAAGGGTCAGCATTGAAGATGTTAGTATCAATTACGGCGCGATTGTCCCCGATGGCGAAAATCCAGTTAGCTATATTGTTAAAGGCATATTTGGTGGCTACGACGCCGGGTTTAGCCATGTTGAATACTATTTTCATACCCACAATTACGGCGAAAATGAGTTGCGTGATCTTTGGGAGTATGAACTTGACCTCACTCAGGCTGAAGTGGATTTCGTACTCGCCCACGCGTGGGAAGTTTTGGGACAAAAGTATACTTACTATTTTTTCCGCCATAACTGCACTTACCGTATGGCAGAGTTGTTGGAGATTATTCCTGGGATCAAGATTATTCCGGACAACCCAATGTTTGTTATGCCACAGGTATTAATGCAGGAAATTGCAGAGCACGGCAAAAAGGGGCGCGAGTTGCTGCGCGGTATCAAACTAAATGCCAGCAGGCAGGAACAACTTTATGCCGCATTTTCAGAGCTGTCTGAACAAGAGCGCAGACTGCTTGCACGGCTGGCCTCGAAACAAGTTAACCTGCACGACCCGCAATTTAGCGAGTTGGAGGCGAGCAGCCGAACTAAGGTTGTCGAAGCCTTGATGCATTATTACCTGTTTCTGAAAGAAAGTTATGATGACGATTTGGTCATTCAGGACATTGAAGCGCAGTACCGGAAAGTGCTGCAGGCGAGGTTTGCGTTGCCGGTTGGAAAAGCTGTGGATTTGCAACAAAGCAAAAAGCCGCCGCATACTGGCCGCTCCCCTTCTTATGTGTCCGTAGGTTTAGCTAATATTTCTGGAGGTAATGACAGTATCTTTACGCGGTTCCGCCCTGCCTACTACGATGAGCTAGATGCCAGCGATGCCCATGTTGCTTTTTCAAAGCTAAGCATGGCTGAAATTGCACTGTTGACCGATTCTTCCGGAACTTACATTGAGCAATTGGACTTTGTCGCAATTAGCAGCATCAACAGCAATGCGACTGGGTTACCTGGCGATGATCAAGGATACTGGTCTATGGCATTTGGCTTGCGCAGTCAAAATCGCGAATGCCGCAATTGTGCTAAGGCCTATATAGAAGGAGCTTGGGGACAAAGTTTCAGGCTGTCAGAGACTGGCCGGATTAGCATTGGCCTTTTAGGTGGTTTGCAAGATCAATCGCTCGGCTACGGCAATGTTTATGCTGGCGGCCAAGCTCGCTTGCTTATGCACTTTGGCGGTGGTATTTCATCATCAGTTAATTGGCAAAGCCGGTATTACCTTGACGGCGCCATATCGAATGAAGACGTTTACAATGTTGAGCTGCGCTACAGGTTAGGGTTGAATAGTGACATCAGGCTTAACTATGCTAAACACCAGGGTGAACTGGCTTCGATTAGTTTTGGTTTTTATTTTTAGACTTGTAAAACAAATTACACTTCAATTTCGATGAGCTAGCTAGGGGTTGCGGCGCCTGGTTCATACCAGGCACACTCGTACAGAAATTAAGAGAAAGTCTTGGCAAGGAAAAATTTGGCTTCCGTCCTATCAATGCAAGCTTTCAGTGGTGTTTCATTAAATGCTTTGCCTGTAACTGTTTGTGCTGATCCCCAATAGCGTTGCTCTCCCAAATCCAACTGTACCTGGCATTCAAGGTTGCCATAGGCATCCGCTTGGATAAACTTAATCTTAACTTGATCAAAGCGCAAAACTAAATCCTGGTATGGGTAGCCGCTGCTTACGGAAAGTTTTGTGCTTATTTCATTTCCCGCATTGGCTTGGCTAAAGGCCAGAGAAATCAATAGTAGTAAGCTAGAAATCGTTTTTCGATACTGCATTTTAGAATCCCCTTTATGTTACTAGGAGACTAAAAAATAGGTGCTTATTTAATTGTGGACAAACGATGAATCCTAAAGGAAGATTAAGTAAAACTTAATTGAGTGTGGTTCAGATGAAAAAACTCCCAGCCCTTGGGGCGCTGCGTTATTTTAAAACGGCTGCGGAACATTTGAGTTTTAAAGCTGCGGCAGAAGAACTGTTTGTAACCCAGGCGGCGATTAGCCAGCACATTAAAACACTTGAGAACCAATTGGGCTGCAAGCTGTTTATCCGCGGTAACCGTGAGGTCAGCTTAACCGCACAAGGACGCATATTACTGCCTTACGTGCAGCGTGGTTTTCGCGAACTATCCAAAGGGGTGGCGAAAATTGAAGAGGACTTCCATCCCAATGTGTTGAAGATTACGGTACTGCCCTCCATTGCCACTTTCTGGTTAATCCCGCGCCTTCACCGGTTCCGCTCTTTGCATCCCGAATTACAAGTACGCTTGAACCCAGATCATTTTGTGGTGAATTACGACAATTTTAATTTGGATTTAGCGATCCGCTATGGCAAAGGCGAATACGAAAATTTGGAAAGCCGCTACCTCTTTTCCGACCGGGTATTTTTGGTGGCACATCCGAGTTTGGTGCCTGATGCTATGAAACCTTCGGATCTACATAAATTACCGTTAATTACCGAGAACTACCACGATACCAACGACGCCTGGGATGACTTCCTACCCAAACATGGTTTGTCCCATGCCATTTTACAAAATGCGATTGAAATTCGCGATGCCACACCCGCACTTGTAGGCGCTGTTTTGGCTGGGCAAGGCGTTTCTATGGTGCGCCAGTCTTTGGTGGAGGACTATTTAAACAATGGCCAACTGGTCAAACTATTTGGATACAGCCATCGTTGCCGGGATTCGTATTATTTGGTGGCACCTGAACACCATTTTGGCTTCGCCAAACTCAAGGCATTTGAATCCTGGCTAAGGGAAGAGGCTAAAGATTTGATCCGAGCAGTAAATAGCTAGTTTGGGTGGCGCTTAGACTAGTTGGGTAAAATGGTCATTGGCGTGCAACACGTGGGCCAACGCATATTGCTTTTTGTCTAGAGGGCCATAAGCAAAATGGTCAGCGAGCTGGCCCGAATAATTTTCAAATGCTACTAGTGCATCAATTAGCCGCTGTATTGCGTCCCGAGCCAAACCATCTGTTACCAACTCTGGTGCGCCGGGAATTGCTTCGCTGAGGTTGTGCTTCATGTAGCCTTTACTAGAAAAAGCCGAGAAGGCGGTTTTCCCAACCAATGACTTGAACAGTTCGGATTTATGTACCGGATAACCGGTCATGGAATACTCAACACTTTGCGCCATATGGGTAAATTTCTGGAAGCTATTCCAAGGCGAGGCGAAGTTGACTTGCTGGTTTTGCATCGCTTGCAGCCTTTTTACTAGCGAGCCGATGCTAAGATCGCTGGCATTATTGGGCATCATGTGCCAAGCGGTGATACCCGCCACAGCCAGGACGCCAGTACCAGCTGTGGAAATAAGAAATGTTCTTCGATTCATTGCTATTGCTTACCTCAATCCATCCCTCTGGCTAAATACAGAGTCTGGATAAACCCAGTGTAACGAATTCTTTAAATTTAGGTAGTCCCGTGTTGATTTTTGAATTGTTACAAGCTTTTAACAAAACCGGGCTTTTCTTTCGGCTGGGATATTCAGGGAAACGTCAAAAGTGCAAAGTTTGGGTAAAGCCAAGAACCATTGTGTCAACCGAAAGTCTCTTGCTCCGTTAAATTGCTGTTTTTACCCTGTCTGTTGCACTTGTCGCTCCAATGCCAGGCACAGACCCACTAAAAGGAACAAGGTCTTATGACACGCCACACATCTTTCTATTTGGCATGCCTCACTGGTTTAAGCCTGACGCTCGCGGGTTGCGGCGGATCCAGTTCAGGTGACGAGAGTTACCCAGAAGCTTATTTGCAATTTTACAATGGTTCAGCGAATAGCCCAACCACGCAAGTGCTGCAGGATGATACTTTGCTCGGCAGCAGTAGCTATGGGGACGCAACCTCACTTTATTCTTTGGAAGCAGGGAATACAGAAATTGAATTGCAGTGGCAGGATGCAGATGGGCAGGAAGCCGGGATTTCTGAGTTGGAAATCGACCTTCGCACTGGTTATAAAACCTTGTTAATGATGGCCGGTGATTTTGACTCTCCAGATATCACCGAATTCCAGATTGACCGATCAGAGCTAGAAGATGAGTTTTATCTGTACGCGTTGTCAGTCTTACCTGACGGCCAAAGCTATGATTTGTATATCTCTGATGAAGGAGCGCCCTTTAGCCAAGCCCATTATGTTATGCCGCTAAATTACTTGGATTTCCAACAGGGTGAATACTGGGACAGTGAAGAGGATATTTTAGCCTGGCCAGAAGGTGACTATGTTTTATACCTCACTGAACCGGGCAGTATGGAACCTGTTTTTGAAAGCCAAGCCATAAGTTTCAGCTATTCATCCGATTACGTATTAGTGGCGAGGAGCACAACTGGTGCCAATGACAATAACCTAGTGATTGACGTTATCCTAAATTCAACCAATATCGTCGCCAACCAGGATATTGCCGCGACCTCGCAATTTAGGGTCTACAGTGCATTGGCAGAAGGGGCACAGGTAACCGTCAGCTTGGACTCAGGCAATGGTTCCCCTCACCAACAGACGTTGGCAGGAGGCGAGCTATCGGATTTCACCAGTGTTACTTTTGGTGACTACCAGATTTCGGCTTCAGTCCAAGGTAATGATGAGCTAGGTTTTGGCAACCAATTGATTACCCTTAACCAAGGGGTTAGCAAAACCTTGATCATTTTTGAGCAAGACACTGGTGAGCTGGCGTCATTGGAAGTTACCGACAGTGCCTTGCCCCAGACCTTTGAGCACGAAGTTAATGTCGCCAACCTGATCCCGGAATATGGTGATATCGATATTTATTTTGTCCGCGACGACGAAACCATTGACACAGCCGACTATAAGATGACCAGCCTGGACTATGCCGAAGCGCGTTCGATTAACCTGCCTAACGATTATTATTCGGTGGTGGCAGTGTATGAGGATGCCTTGGGTAGCGATACACTGTTATACCGTTCTGAAATAGTCGATTTCACCCAAGATGAGCTGGTTATGGTAAGCCTGGAAGTGGATATTAGTTCGAGCACGGGCTACCGGGCGAAGATATTGAACTAAACCATACTATTTGTATGGCTATTACCGCCCTGGAAGCCTTGTTTTCCGGGCGGTTAAGCCAATGATAAGGATATTTACAGTATTTTTACTTGATGCATACGTTTTCATAACATGTATATCTAGCTATTTGCCGCCGGTTTATATACTTTTTTCCTTCTTTGTCTACTAACCTTGGTAGATTGACTATCGTAGTTGAGGGAAACCCAAGATGAAAAAACTGTCTTCTCTGTTCGTAGCCTGTTCATTGGCGCTGGCATTAGGTGCTTGTTCCAAGCAGCCTGAAACCGCTGGCACGGCAGAATCGCCAGCCGCTGAACAACGCATGGCACCCACCTATGAGAGCATTAAACTCAATGAGGATACGTCCCAGTGGTGGAAAAACGCTATCTTCTATGAGATTTGGCCACGCTCTTTTTATGACTCCGACGGTGACGGCAGTGGTGATTTTGACGGCATGACCGCCAAATTGGACTATTTAACCGATTTGGGTGTGAACGGCATTTGGTTGACCCCAATTTTTGAAGCACCTTCCTACCATGGTTACGACTTTGAAGAGTTGTACGAAGTTGAGTCTGACTACGGCACCATGGAAGACTTTGAAGAGTTTATGGCAGCAGCCAAGGAACGCGACGTTAAAGTCATTTTAGATTTAGTCATCAACCACATTTCAAACAACCATGAGTGGTTCAAAAAGTCCGCCGCGCGTGAGCCTGGTTACGAGGATTATTTCATTTGGCGCAAAGAGATGCCGAAAAACTGGGGCAAAGCCTGGTCTGACCATATCGATGATCCAAAGGCCGTTTGGCACTGGGATGAAACCCGCCAGGAATATTATTACGGTGCCTTTGCGGCAACCCAGCCAGACGTCAATTTGGAAAACCCGAAAGTGGTTGAGGAAATGAACAAGATGGCCACCTTCTGGTTGGAGAAGGGCGTTGATGGATTTAGGTTGGATGCGGTGCGCTATGCATTGGAAGATGTGTCGGAAGACTGGAACGACGCAGACCAGGCCGATACCGATGGCACAATCGCTTATTGGACCCAGTTTACCCAGCATGTGAAGTCGGTAAACCCCGATGCCATGCTGGTGGCCGAAGCCTGGTCAGATATGCCGACTATTGGCAAATACTGGGATCAGGGGGAAGGGCTAGACTCTGCTTTCGACTTTGATTTTGGCTACGTCGTATCTGGCATCCTTAACAACGGCGGTAAGCGCACTGCTGATTTTGGTTCGGTGGATGAAGGCAAAACCGACAACACCCGTAATGCCTTGTGGGAAAACCTCAAGAGCCGCCAAGACAATGCACCTGTACTATTCTATTCCCCCTTCCTTACAAACCATGACCAAGAACGCATTATGTATACCCTTGAAGGGGATTGGACTAAGGCTAAAATGGCCGCAACCCTGCTGTTTACAACACCTGGCACACTATACCTATACTACGGTGAAGAGATAGGCCTATCCCAATACACAACTGGTGACGATCAATTTAGGCGTGCCATTATGCAATGGGAAGACAATGATGCGGCTGGCTTTAATACTACAGGTGAGTTTTGGCTAGACCAAGGCAAGTGGTTCCCTTGGGTGGAAAACCACGAACCCTGGTGGGAACCCTATTGGCAGAGCCAACGCCCAAGTGGCAAAGCGTCGGTTGATGTGCAGGCAGCAGACCCCAATTCGTTGCTGAACCACTACAAAAAACTAATGAAAATACGCAATAGCGAACGCGCATTGCAGTTTCCGCAAGAAATCCGCTATTATCCGGTGGACAACCTGGATGCTTGGGTTGTTCAGAAAATTACTGAAGGCCAAAGCCGTATTGTTATCCAGAACTTAAATTCCTCTGAAGACGTCACCTTTACCGTACCGTCAGAAGTACAGGGCGAATATAAGGATCTAATATCAGAAACCCAGGTACAGCTCGGCCAGAGCTATACCCTAAAAGCTGGGCAATCGCTAATCCTGTAATTCTCCATTAGAACTAAAAAACCCGCGTTTTAGCGGGTTTTTTTACGCTTGTGGCATCTTATTTAAGTGCATTCGACGCTGGGAACCAAAAAAGCTGTACAAAAATCACACTTTTTTTGAAATTGTGCTGTCGGAGCCCATAGTTTTCTGTTACCATTGCGCGCCCTTTTTACAGGGGTATGGTTAAAACAGCAGATTTACTGCTGTTTTTTACGATAAGAGATGGCTCGGGAGAGCCTTAACTAAATAGCGGAGCACTAACAATGATCCAAATGCAAACTAACCTAGATGTGGCGGATAACTCCGGTGCTCGTAGGGTTCAGTGTATTAAGGTTCTGGGTGGCTCGCATCGCCGTTATGCACACATCGGTGACATCATCAAAGTTACTGTTAAGGAAGCAATTCCTCGCGGTAAGGTGAAAAAAGGTGATGTGTTGAATGCGGTGGTGGTGCGTACTAGGAAAGGCGTTCGTCGTCCTGACGGTTCTTTGATCCGTTTTGACAACAACGCAGCGGTTTTGCTTAACAGCAATAAGCAACCTATAGGTACGCGTATCTTTGGACCGGTAACCCGTGAGCTTCGTGCTGATAACATGAAGATCGTCTCACTGGCCCCAGAGGTACTATAAGGAGTCACGATTATGGCAAGAAAAATTCGTCGTGATGATGAAGTCGTCGTATTAGCGGGTAAAGATAAAGGCAAGCAAGGCAAAGTCCTTTCTGTCGTTACTGATAAAGACCGCGTATTCGTCGAAGGTGTTAACTTAGTGAAAAAACATCAGAAGCCTAACCCACAGGCACAAATTCCTGGTGGCATCATTGAGAAAGAAGCATCTATTCATATATCAAACGTTGCGATCGTTAATCCACAAAGTGGAAAGGCAGATCGTGTAGGTTTCCGTGTTGAAGACGGCAAAAAAGTCCGTATCTTCAAATCTAACGGTGAACAGATTTAATTTATTGGAGAAGTACGATGGCGAAACTGCATGATTTTTATAAAGAATCAGTCGTACCACAACTCGCTAAAGAGTTTGGTTACAAGAGCGTCATGCAAGTCCCTCGGATAGAAAAAATCACCCTAAATATGGGATTGGGTGAAGCCCTGACAGACAAGAAGGTTATTGAAAACGCTTCTAACGACATGATGTTGATTGCTGGCCAAAAGCCAATAGTCACCAAAGCGCGTAAGTCTGTTGCTGGGTTTAAAATCCGTGAAGGCTACCCTATTGGTTGCAAAGTAACTCTACGTGGCGAGCGTATGTGGGATTTCTTTGAGCGTTTGGTCTCAATTGCGATTCCTCGTATCCGTGATTTCCGTGGTCTGAATCCAAAGTCGTTTGACGGCCGAGGTAATTACAGCATGGGTATCAAAGAACAAATCATCTTCCCTGAAATCGATTTCGACAAGGTAGATAAAGTTCGTGGTATGGATATCGTAATCACCACTTCAGCTAACACAAACGAGGAAGGCAAGGCATTGTTATCTGCATTTAACTTCCCGTTCCGTAAATAAGGTGTAGGGTTATGGCAAAAGAATCAATGAAAGCACGCGAAGCAAAGCGTGCGAAGTTAGTAGCCAAATATGCAACTAAGCGAGCTGAACTAAAAGCTATCATCAAGAGCCCAAACTCTACTGATGAAGAGCGTTGGGATGCCGTGCTCAAGCTACAACAACTACCTCGGGATTCTGCCCGTACGCGTCAAATGAACCGTTGTCGCATTACTGGCCGTCCTCATGGTTACATTCGTAAGTTCGGCCTGAGCCGCAACAAGTTGCGTGAAGCAGCTATGCGCGGTGAAGTCCCTGGCCTGAAAAAAGCCAGCTGGTAAGGAGTAGCAATTATGAGTATGCAAGATCCTATCGCGGATATGTTCACACGCATCCGGAATGGTCAAATGGCCCAGAAATTTTCTGTGTCTATGCCTTCTTCTAAGTTGCGTATTGCAATCGCAAAAGTTTTACAAGCTGAAGGTTACATTGAAGGCTTCAAGGTAGAAGAAGGTGTTAAGCCAACTTTGGAAGTTACCTTGAAATATTTCGAAGGCAAAAGCGTTATCGATACTATCGAACGCGCCAGCCGTCCTGGTCTACGCATCTACAAGAAGAAAGATGAGTTGCCAAAAGTTATGGGCGGATTGGGTATTGCCATTGTGTCTACATCTAAAGGTGTGATGACTGACCGTGCTGCTCGCAAAGCAGGCATGGGCGGTGAGATCATCGGCTATGTAGCATAACGGGAGGATTAAAATGTCTCGTGTAGCAAAAGCCCCCGTAGCTGTACAATCTGGTGTTGAAGTTAAAATCAACGGCCAAGAAGTATCAGTCAAAGGTAAAAATGGCACTTTGACCACTGTTTTCAACGAAGCTGTTGAAATCGTTCAAGACGAAAACCAATTGAAAGCGTTGCCTCGTGAAGGTTTTGCAGACGCTTGGGCGCAAGCAGGTACTGCCCGCGCAATCTTGAACAACATGGTTCACGGTGTATCCGTAGGTTTTGAAAAGAAACTAGAGTTAAATGGTGTTGGTTACCGTGCCCAAGCGCAAGGTAAGAAACTAAACCTAACCCTAGGTTTCTCTCACCCTGTCGTCTACGAAATGCCTGAAGGCGTTAGCGTAGAAACTCCTAGCCAAACTGAAATCGTCGTGAAAAGCGCTGACAAGCAGTTGTTAGGACAAGTTGCAGCTAACATCCGCGGTTATCGTCCGCCAGAGCCATACAAAGGCAAAGGTGTACGTTACTCTGATGAAGTTGTACGTCGTAAAGAAGCTAAGAAGAAGTAAGGGGCAGGTACGATGGATAAGAAAACATCTCGTTTACGTCGCGCCACACGCGCCCGTTATAAAATTCGTGAGTTGGGTACACACCGTTTGGTGGTACACCGCACACCACGTCACATTTACGCACAGCTTATCGCACCAACCGGTGCTGAAGTTCTAGCGTCTGCCTCTACTGTTGAAGCTGACGTGCGTAAGGATCTTAAGTCTACTGGTAATATCGATGCCGCCTCTTCTGTAGGTAAGTTGATTGCTGAACGCGCTATTGAAAAGGGCGTTAAAGAAGTAGCTTTCGATCGCAGTGGTTTTAAATATCACGGTCGCGTTAAGGCATTGGCTGAAGCGGCTCGCGAAGCCGGCCTTCAGTTCTAGGAGTTAATTATGGCTAAAGTAGAAGTTCAACAAAGCGGTGAACTGTTAGAAAAGCTAATTGCCGTAAACCGTGTAGCTAAAGTAGTTAAAGGCGGTCGCATCTTCTCTTTCACAGCGTTGACTGTGGTAGGTGATGGTGCCGGTCGTGTTGGCTTTGGTTATGGTAAAGCGCGTGAAGTTCCAGCTGCTATTCAAAAAGCAATGGAAAAAGCACGTCGTAACTTGGTTACGGTTGATCTAAACGGTCACACGCTACAGCACCCAATCAAGGGTCGTCACTCAGGTTCAAAAGTTTACATGCAGCCTGCTTCAGAAGGTACGGGTATCATCGCTGGTGGTGCAATGCGTGCGGTTCTAGAAGTAGCTGGTGTACAAAACGTACTATCTAAGTGCTATGGCTCTACCAACCCAATCAACGTTGTGCGCGCCACAATCAAAGCGTTGAGTGACATGAATTCCCCTGAGCAAGTTGCCGCTAAGCGTGGTTTGCCAGTGGAAGAGATTATGGGGTAATTGGTCATGGCTGGAACAATTAAAGTAAGACAAACCAAGAGCTCAATCGGTCGTTTGCCTAAGCACAAAGCAACTTTGCGCGGTTTAGGTCTACGTCGTATCGGTCACGTTCGTGAACTGGAAGATACTGCTGCAGTACGTGGCATGATCAACCAAGTTTATTACATGGTCGAAGTGGTAGGGGAGTAACTATGTACTTGAATACTATTGCTCCTGCTCCAGGAGCTAAAAAATCTGCAAAGCGAGTTGGTCGTGGTATAGGGTCAGGCCTAGGCAAGACTGGTGGTCGTGGTCACAAGGGACAAAAGTCCCGTTCAGGTGGCAGCGTTAAGCCAGGCTTCGAAGGCGGTCAAATGCCAATCCAACGTCGTTTGCCAAAGTTTGGTTTCACCTCTCGCGTATCTTTTGTAACTGACGAAGTTACTTTGGGCGAAATCGCGAAAGTTGAAGGCGACGTTGTATCTCTTGAAAGCTTAAAAGCGGCTGGTTTGGTTAAGAAAAACATCCAGAACGTTAAAGTTATCAAGAGCGGCGAAGTTACTCGTGCAGTAACTGTTAAGGGGTTAAAGGTTTCTAAAGGTGCTGTTGAAGCTATAGAAGCTGCCGGTGGTAAAATAGAGGAATAACCTAGATGGCAAAACCTGGACTTGATTCAGCAAAGGGTGGTTTGAGCGAACTCAAATCGCGGTTATTGTTTGTCTTTGGCGCAATAATCGTGTTCCGTTTGGGTTCTTACATTCCGATCCCTGGCATAGACTCAACTGTGCTTGCACAATTATTTGAGCAGCAAAAGGGTACTATCGTTGAAATGTTCAACATGTTCTCCGGTGGTGCGTTAGAGCGTGCTTCTGTGCTTGCTTTGGGCATAATGCCTTACATTTCGGCGTCGATTATTGTTCAGCTGTTAACGGTTGTACATCCGCCGATGATGGAGCTGAAAAAAGAAGGCGAAGCAGGGCGCAGGAAGATTAGCCAGTACACGCGTTATTTGACGTTGGTATTGTCAATTTTCCAAGCTATTGGTATTTCTACCGGCTTGCCTAACTTGGTATCGGGTTTGGTCATTAATCCTGGGTTCGGATTTTATTTTACATCCGTTGTGAGCCTGGTCACCGGCACCATGTTCTTAATGTGGTTAGGTGAGCAGATCACCGAACGTGGCATTGGTAATGGTATTTCTATCCTCATCTTTGCGGGCATTGTCGCAGGATTGCCAACTGCGATTGGCCAGACTGTCGAGCAGGCCCGCACCGGTGACTTGAGCATGTTGCTTATGATGTTCATCGGTGTGGTTGTTATAGCAGTTACCTACTTCGTTGTATTTGTTGAGCGTGGCCAGCGTCGTATCGTCGTTAACTACGCAAAACGCCAACAAGGTCGTAAGGTATACGCTGCGCAAAGCACGCACTTGCCATTGAAAGTCAACATGGCTGGGGTAATACCACCTATCTTTGCTTCGAGCATTATTTTGTTCCCAGGCACAATTGCTACCTGGTTTGGCTCTAACGAGTCCATGTCCTGGTTGCAAGATGTGTCTATCTTGTTGTCCCCTGGGCAGCCTTTGTACGTCATGCTTTATGCAGCAGCAATCATCTTCTTCTGCTTTTTCTATACAGCGTTGGTGTTCAACCCACGCGAAACAGCAGATAACTTGAAAAAGTCTGGTGCATTTATCCCGGGTATCCGCCCAGGTGAGCAGACCTCAAAGTACATAGACAAAGTGATGACACGTTTGACGCTTGCTGGCGCAATGTACATAACCTTTATCTGTTTAGTGCCTGAATTCATGATGATTGCCTGGAACGTACAGTTCTATTTCGGTGGCACCTCGTTACTGATTATCGTGGTAGTTATTATGGACTTTATGGCGCAAGTACAGACCCATTTGATGTCACATCAATATGATTCTGTGCTGAAAAAAGCCAATTTGAAAGGTTACGGCCGCTAATTGGCACTAACGGAGTGATGAAATGAAAGTTCGTGCATCCGTAAAGAAAATTTGTCGTAACTGCAAAATTATCAAGCGCAACGGCGTTGTGCGGGTAATTTGTGTAGAGCCTAAGCATAAGCAGCGACAAGGTTAATCGGATCTGGCCAAAAAAAGGTCAGAAATTATTTGCAAAATTCAGGCCGGATAAGTATCCTTACGGGCTTTTTATCTGGCGACTAACTAAGAGGAGTGCTGTTAATGGCCCGTATAGCTGGCATTAACATTCCGGAACACAAGCATGCAGTTGTTGCACTACGATCTATCTACGGTGTCGGGACTACCCGCGCTAAGCAGATCTGTGCCGATGCGGGTATTGCGGAAAGTACAAAGATTAAAGAATTATCTGAAGCTGAATTGGACAAGCTTCGTGATGGGGTTGCAAAGTTCACTGTTGAAGGTGACTTGCGCCGTGAAGTCCAAATGAATATCAAACGTTTGATGGACCTAGGTTGCTTCCGTGGCATCCGCCACCGTCGTAGCTTGCCTCTACGTGGTCAGCGCACTAAAACTAATGCGCGTACCCGTAAAGGTCCTCGTAAACCAATTAAGAAGTAAGCGGGGGACTAGACTATGGCAAAAGCACCTACTCGTACGCGTAAACGCGTAAAACGTCAAGTTGCTGATGGTATGGCGCACATCCATGCGTCTTTCAACAATACAATCGTGACTATCACTGACCGCCAAGGTAACGCGTTATCTTGGGCAACGTCTGGTGGGTCTGGTTTCCGTGGTTCACGTAAATCAACCCCATTTGCAGCACAGGTTGCTGCAGAAAGAGCTGGCGTTGCTGCTCAGGAATATGGTTTGAAAAACCTTGAAGTATTCGTTAAAGGTCCAGGTCCAGGCCGTGAGTCTGCGATCCGTGCTTTGAATGCAGCAGGTTACCGCATCACTAACATTACTGATGTGACGCCTATTCCTCACAACGGTTGTCGTCCACCGAAGAAACGTCGCGTATAAGCGCCGGATTGTTGGAGAAATATCATGGCAAGATACTTGGGTCCTAAACTCAAATTAAGCCGCCGTGAAGGAACTGATTTGTTCCTTAAGAGCGGCGTCCGCGCGATTGACTCAAAATGTAATATTGAGTCAGCTCCTGGTCAGCATGGTGCCCGTCGTGGCCGTCTGTCTGACTACGGTGTACAGTTGCGTGAAAAACAAAAAGTTCGTCGTATGTACGGCGTACTAGAAAAGCAGTTCCGCAATTACTACGGTGAAGCTGCTCGTCGCAAAGGCAACACGGGTGAAAACTTGTTGCAACTACTAGAACAGCGCCTAGATAACGTCGTTTATCGCATGGGCTTTGCTAGCACACGTGCCGAAGCACGCCAGTTAGTAAGCCACAAAGCGATCATGGTTAACGGCGTAGTGGTCAACATTCCTTCATTTAATGTTGCCGCTGAAGACGTTGTTTCTGTTCGTGAAAAAGCGAAGAAACAAGCGCGTATCGCAGCAGCTCTTGAGCTGTCTGAGCAGCGTGAAAAACCTACTTGGATTGAAGTAGACGCTAAGGCGATGGAAGGCACGTTCAAGCGCGTTCCTGAGCGTAGTGATTTATCTGCTGAAATCAACGAACAACTGATCGTCGAACTTTACAGTAAGTAAAGTTTAAGAGTTAAGAGAGGATATAATGTCGGGTTCTGTAACTGAATTCCTAAGACCAAGGTTAGTTGAGATCGAAAATGTCACTAACACCCGTGCCAAGGTTACTTTGGAGCCGTTGGAGCGTGGTTTTGGACATACTCTTGGTAATGCGCTACGTCGCATCCTACTATCTTCAATGCCTGGTTGTGCAGTCACTGAAGTAGAGATTGACGGTGTGCTTCACGAGTACAGCACCAAAGAAGGTGTGCAAGAAGATGTCATGGAGATACTTCTTAATTTGAAAGGCCTTGCCGTGCGTCTGGAAGGCAAGACCGAAGCCACTTTGACTTTGGTTAAATCAGGTGCAGGTCCGGTTCTAGCTGGTGATATCCAGCACGACGGTGATGTAGAAATAGCGAATCCTGAGCACGTGGTCTGTAACCTTACAGGTGACGCTGAAATCAGCATGCGTATTAAAGTTGAAACTGGCCGTGGTTATGTGCCTGCTTCAACTCGTCGTTCCTCCGAGGATGATGATCGACCAATCGGTCGTCTGTTAGTTGATGCTTCTTACAGTCCTGTAGATCGCATTTCGTACAATGTAGAGTCTGCCCGTGTTGAACAACGCACAGACTTGGATAAACTTATCATTGATATGGAAACTAACGGCACTATCGACCCTGAAGAAGCGATCCGCCGCGCAGCCACTATTTTGGCTGAGCAATTAGAGGCGTTCGTGGATCTTCGCGATATGTCCGAGCCAGAAGAAAAAGAAGAAAAACCTGAGTTTGACCCGATTCTTCTGCGTCCAGTTGATGATCTGGAATTAACCGTACGTTCTGCGAACTGCTTGAAAGCAGAAGCAATTCAGTACATTGGTGACCTGGTACAACGCACCGAAGTTGAGCTTTTGAAAACACCTAACTTAGGTAAAAAATCGCTTACTGAAATTAAGGATGTGTTGGCTTCTCGTGGTTTGTCTTTGGGTATGCGCCTGGAAAATTGGCCGCCTGAAAGCATTGCCGAGAAGGATTAATCAGGCAAATTTCTGATTAAAATAGAAAGGGTGAAGTTATGCGCCATCGTAAGAGTGGTCGTCAGTTAAATCGCAACAGCAGCCATCGCCAAGCCATGTTCCGCAATATGGCGGGATCTTTGGTGAAGCACGAAGTGATCAAAACCACTGTGCCAAAAGCGAAAGAACTGCGTCGCGTAATTGAACCTCTAATCACCCTAGCCAAGCAAGACAGCGTTGCAAATCGCCGTTTGGCTTTCGCTAGAACCCGTGATAAAGAGGTTGTGGGTAAATTGTTCAATGAATTGGGTCCTCGCTACACCGAGCGCCCTGGTGGCTACACTCGCATTTTGAAGTGTGGCTTCCGTACTGGTGACAATGCCCCTATGGCTTTTGTTGAATTGGTTGATAGGCCAGAAGCAGAAGTTGAAGAAGTAGCTGAAGAAGCGGCTTCTGAAGAATAAGCTATCCCAGCTTAGCTAGGATACGAAAAACCCCGGTGCTTGCATCGGGGTTTTTGTTTTATAAGCTCAAAAATGATTGAGGAAATAGCATTGGAACTAGAAATCGATGCAGTGCAAGAAAAAATTGATTCAGGCGACAGTTTTGTATTAAACATCATCGCTACTTGGTGCCCTGATTGTACCGAGAAGCAGGCTCCTAATTTGGCGGCATTTGCTGAAATACTCTCTGCAAATGGATTACCTTTGGTTAACCTTACTGTTCAGCGTGACAAGCGCGTATTCTTATCAGAACAACACGAATCTCTAGTGGACAGCGTAGGTGGCCACGGCTATCCGAGGACAGTCTTGTATGTCGATGGCAAAGCCGTGGATAGCGATAATGTGGAAGTTACTGGTAAAGATGAACTATCTGCATTGGCAAATAAGTTCATTGGCTTGTGCGGCGGCTGAGAGCGCAATGCGCTCACTGCCGGTAAAGCTGTTCCGCGCGGTTAAACAGCACCCATGATGTTAGGATGTGTTTGTCATTAGAGATGGGCACGTTACCCCTATGGGTATGGGTGAAATAGGCCGGGGCTATGACCATAGTGCCCTTTTTAGGTTTTACTTTGAGTTGTTGATAATAAAACTCAGTTTCACCACCTTCTTCCACATCGTTTAAATAAAACATAAACAACAAGATCCTGTGTAACGGATCATTGTCCGGTAATTGAGGATAGACCTCACTGTGCCAATAGGTGTAGCCGCCCTTGCCTTTTTCATATTCTTGTAAGGTAATATCACCGAACCGGAAAAAAGCAGGGATAAGCTGGCTTAGCTTTGGCCTAAGGAGCTCAGTGTAGTTCTCACTAGTCACATTGACCGGTTCTCCGGTTTTGGGATCTTGCATCTTGATACCCAAGGGACCTATCAAGGCAAAGTAGTGCTCATCAAAATAGTCGATGATATGTTTTGAGGTAGCGTTGACCACATTTTGCAGCTCTGCTCTGAATTCGGGGTTGCGCATAATGGATAAATCCCGACTAAGCTTCTTGCTAGTATCAACGCCACCGCCGGTGCGACCCGGTTGCACATTAGGGTGTTGTTTAAACTTTGCGATCAGTTGGTCGCAGAAATCGGGAGTTAATACCCCATCAATGACCTTGATTAGATGCGACATTATTCTGTACCTACTGCAATCGCTTGAAGTTGCTGCCGAATCCCTTCAGAGATCTTGCAGGAGCTTTGGTTGTGGTAGTCAAAATGAACCATTGTGGTGGTGCCGGATGCGCATTTTTCACCGTTTTGCCAGACCTCTTGGTGGACGTCAAAAGAGGCGCCGCCCATACGGCTAATACCAGTTCTAATTTCAACTTCGCCTAGGTAAATTTGTTTATGGAAATCAACTTTGTAACTGGCTAATATCAGTGGCCAGTTGTCTATATCCATGCTTGGCGTAAACATCCTAAAAATAGGCTCACGCGCAGATTCAAACCATATCACCAACGCAGTATTGCTAACGTGTTTCAGGGCGTCGGTTTCACAAAATCGGACTTTATGAGTTTCGCTTAACATTTTTATTTTTCTTGTTTTAACATGGGTTTCAGGAAGCGCCCAGTATGGGATACCGCTTGTTCTGCTAATGCTTCTGGCGTGCCTGTTGCTATGATCTGGCCACCGCCCGAGCCACCTTCAGGACCTAAGTCTACTATCCAGTCGGCGGTTTTAATGACATCCAGGTTGTGCTCAATGACAACAACGGTATTACCGTGGTCACGCAACCGGTGTAATACCGCCAGCAGCTGTTTGATATCGTGAAAATGCAATCCCGTGGTGGGTTCGTCAAGGATATAGAGGGTTTTACCTGTATCCCGCTTGGAAAGTTCTTTTGCCAATTTAACCCGTTGTGCTTCACCGCCCGACAGGGTTGTGGCTGCTTGCCCCAACCTAATATAGGACAAGCCAACATCCATTAGTGTCTGCAACTTGCGGGATATTGCTGGCACAGCTGAGAAAAATTCATTGGCGTCTTCAACAGTCATTTCCAACACTTCATGAATATTCTTCTGCTTGTATTTTATCTCTAAGGTCTCACGGTTATAGCGCTTACCCTTACATACATCACAAGGTACATATACATCAGGTAGGAAGTGCATTTCGACTTTAATTACGCCATCGCCTTGGCATGCCTCACAGCGCCCACCTTTGACATTAAAGCTAAAACGACCTGGTTTATAGCCACGTGAACGTGATTCTTGGGTACCGGAAAACAATTCCCGAATCGGTGTAAAAATGCCGGTATAGGTTGCGGGGTTTGATCGCGGTGTCCTACCGATCGGTGACTGGTCAATATCCACAACTTTGTCTAAATGCTCTAGCCCCGTGATTGACTCGTACGGCGATGGTTCGTCGGTTGTGGCTTTATTTAATTCAATATGGGCAATCTTATAGAAAGTATCGTTTATTAATGTGGATTTGCCGGAGCCCGATACCCCAGTAACACAGGTCATCAATCCGACAGGGACTTCTAAGTCCACATTTTGCAGGTTGTTGCCGCTGGCGCCAGTGAGCTTGACCCAGGCGTCTTTTTTCAGGGGCGTGCGCTTTTGCGGGATTTCTATTAACTCACGGCCTGATAGGTATTTACCGGTCAGGGATGCATCGCTTTCTAAAATATCCTTTAGTTTGCCCTGGGCGACAATTTCGCCACCGTGTACACCGGCACCGGGGCCGATATCGATAACGTGGTCCGCTAAACGGATTGCGTCTTCATCGTGTTCAACCACGATGACCGTATTGCCCAAGTCACGTAGATGGGTCAAGGTTGCCAATAACCTTTCGTTATCGCGCTGGTGCAAACCGATTGATGGCTCGTCCAATACGTACATGACGCCGACTAGCCCCGCACCAATCTGGCTTGCCAGCCTTATGCGCTGGGCTTCACCGCCTGAGAGTGTGTCGGCGCTGCGGGACAGGTTGAGGTAATTCAAACCGACGTTAACTAGGAAACTTAGCCTATCGTTGATCTCTTTTAAAATCTTGTCTGCGATTTGCGCCCGTTGCCCGTGCAGATCGAGTTCTTGGAAAAACGTTTTCGCTTCGACGATGGACATTTCCGCAACGGTTGGCAAGTTGGTCTCAGTAATAAACACATTCCTGGCTTCTTGCCGTAAGCGGCTGCCACCACAAGAAGAGCAAGGTTGGTGGCTCAGGTATTTAGCCAATTCTTCCCTGACTGCATTGGATTCAGTTTCTTTGTAGCGCCGTTCCATATTTGGGATGATCCCTTCGAAGGGATGCTTACGCTCCATAATATCGCCACGGTCATTGATGTATTTGAACTTGATGGAGGTGCCTTTGCTGCCGTAAAGCACCACATCTTGGGCTTTTTGCGGCAGCTCTGAGTAAGGTGTATTTAGATCAAATTCATAATGTTCAGCGACGGCTTGCAGCATTTGGAAATAATAATAGCTGCGTTTGTCCCAGCCGCGGATAGCGCCGCCGGACAAACTGATATCCGGGTTAGTAACCAGACGGGCTGGGTCGAAAAACTGTCGTGTCCCCAGTCCGTCGCAGGATGGGCAGGCCCCTGCGGGGTTATTAAATGAAAATAACCGTGGCTCTAATTCCGCAATGCTGTAACCACAGTATGGGCAGGCAAAATTTGCAGAAAATATTAACTCTTCCTGCTCCGGAGCATCCATCCAGGCAACCCGGGCAATTCCGGCCGAAAGCTCCAAAGCTGTTTCAAAGCTCTCCGCGAGGCGTATAGCTAGGTCGTCCCGCACTTTAAATCGGTCTACTACTACCTCGATGCTGTGTTTTTTGTGTAAATCTAGCTCTGGTGGATCCGATAAGTCGCAAATTTCCCCGTCGATTCTTGCCCTAATAAAGCCCTGCGCGGACAAGTTTTCTAGGGTCTTTATATGTTCGCCTTTGCGATCTTGCACAACGGGTGCCAACAACATCAATTTGGAGTCTTTGGGTAGCTCCATAACCTTGTCCACCATTTGGCTTATGGTTTGCGCCTGTAAAGGCGCGTTGTGTTCCGGGCAGCGCGGTTCACCCACACGGGCATAAAGCAGCCTCAAATAGTCGTATATTTCGGTGATGGTGCCTACGGTTGAACGCGGGTTGTGTGAAGTCGATTTTTGCTCAATCGAAATTGCAGGGGACAAGCCTTCGATGTGATCAACATCGGGCTTTTCCATCATGGACAAAAACTGCCTGGCATAGGCCGACAGGGATTCGACGTAACGCCTCTGCCCTTCTGCATAGAGGGTATCGAAGGCCAGGGATGACTTGCCAGAGCCGGAAAGGCCGGTAATGACTATCAGTTTGTCCCTTGGAAGTTCTAGGTTGATGTTCTTTAGGTTGTGGGTCCTTGCCCCCCTAATTTCTATTTTGTCCATGCACCGCTTTGCTGCTAAACCAAAACGCTATTATATGCATATATATACAGTGTTTTCCAATTGCTTGGACGTAAATAAGTGGCTGTCTCAGCACTCCATACTGTGCTAAAATCCGCGGCCGTTTTTATTATGCGATGTTGTCCACAAGTAGCTGGGGTTTGGCTTTATGGGCCAATGCCCTGTAATTACCTAAAAAGGCTTTTATCCGTTGAACCAAACTGAAATTCGAGGAGCTGTTTCCCTGGCGCTGGTGTACCTAATGCGCATGCTGGGATTGTTCATGGTGATGCCAGTGCTGGCCGTGTTAACCGTGGACTTTCCTGATTACAGCCCTATTTGGCTCGGCTTGGCGATTGGCGGCTATGGCCTGACCCAAGCCCTGTTGCAGATCCCAATGGGCATGTGGTCTGACCGCATAGGACGGAAACCAGTTATAGTTGTTGGGCTAGTAATGTTTGCGCTAGGTAGTTTCATTGCGGCAACTGCTGATTCAATGTGGTTGCTTACCCTGGGTAGGATATTACAAGGCGCCGGCGCGATTGCTGGTGCCGTGATGGCGTTGGCTGCCGACATCAGCCGCGAGCAGCAGCGCAGCAAAGTGATGGCGATAATTGGTATTGCCATAGGTTTTTCATTCTATCTAGCGCTAATACTTGGCCCAGTCATCGCGGGCAGCTATGGCTTGGCGGGGATCTTTCTTATCACTGCAATTTTGGCTTTGATGTGTATCCCAATGGTGTGGTTCGGCGTACCGGAAGCCCTCACCAGCGCCCCAAGTGGTGATACCTTGCCAGATAAAACGAGCCTGAAACAACTTTTTAGGCATCCTATGTTGATAAGGTTAAATGTCAGCGTTTTGCTTTTACATACCATGATCACTTTGGTTTTTGTGCAAGTGCCGGTAAGGCTGGTCGGGTTGGATTGGCCATTGGACTCACATTGGCAGCTGTATCTTCCCATCTTGGTTGCGTCGGTGTTTTTGATGGCATTATTAATGATGGCTACCCGGCGCTTGCCAATAGCTAAAGTACTGCCAATTGTGATTTTGCTGATGGCGGTCGCGCTAGTCGCATTCCAGTTTATGGCTGTTACCACATTGCTGGCAATGGCCTGTTTAATATTGTTTTTCACTGCTTTTAATTACCTAGAGGCGAATTTCCCAGCTTTGGTATCCAATTTAGCGCCAGCGGGGAAAAAAGGCAGCGCAATGGGCATTTTTGCCAGCTTCCAATTTTTTGGTGCGTTTTTGGGGGGCTTGTTAAGTTCGGCATTTGCCCTTATTGATGTTACTAAATGGCAATTTTTAATCGCCGGTGCCATTTGTATAAGTTGGTGTCTCATTTTTGTGGGTTTTCGTGACACCCAATCGGCAAAACGTTATACACTATCACTCAATTTGGCAGGGCGAGACGTCGAGGCCGTTAAACAAGCATTTGCAAGTGTTGAAGGGATCAAAGAATTCGTCATAATACCCGACGAACAAGCAGTGTATCTCAAAGTAGACAACAAGCATTTCGATATTCAAGTAGCAAGAAAGTTAGCGCAAGCAAGCTAACCGAAGGAGAATTTATGGCTAGCAGGGGCATAAACAAGGTAATTATCGTGGGTAACTTAGGACAAGATCCTGAAGTCAAATATATGCCCAACGGAAACGCGGTCACCAATATTAGCGTGGCAACCAGTGAGAGTTGGAAAGACCAGCAAGGGCAGTTACAAGAACGCACCGAATGGCACCGCATTGTAATGTTCCGCAAGTTAGCGGAAATCGCTGGGCAATACCTGCGCAAAGGTTCCCAGGTATTTATCGAAGGCAAATTACAAACCCGTAAATGGCAGGATCAGAATGGGCAGGATCGCTACACCACGGAAATCGTAGCGGACAATATGCAAATGTTAGGCGGACGCCAAGGTAATGAAGGCGGTTACCAGCAGAACCAAGGCATGGGTGGTGGTATGCCACAACAAGCCATGCAGCAACCGGCGGCAACGAACCAATACCAGCCAATGCCAGGCCAGCCAATGCAACAGAACCAACCTGCACAAAAACCGCAGCAAGGTGGGGCATCAGGATTTGGCCAAGCACCACAGCAGCCTGCTAAACCAATGCAGGAGCCAGACTTCGACTTTGACGACGATATCCCGTTTTAATAAGTGAAAGCGTTAGAAAAGACGTCCTAATCCAATGAAACCCGCTGAAATAGCGGGTTTGTTGGTTTTATTGACGGTTGATAGGTAAATCTACATTGCTGCTAAATTGCATGCCAAGAACTCAGTTCTTCGCTTAAGCCCTGCTGCCAACAACTTACCCGCCTTTGACTTGGATTGTCTCAACGTTACTGAATTGTGATGTGGCAGGTTTGTCGCTCAGGGCAAACTGGATCGCGACATAATTATTGCGGATCTTCTGCGATGGTTTTGTATAGACCCATTTCTGGACGCCTAGTATTGCGGTTGCGTCAAATAGGCCATCCTGGTCGGAAGCAACGACTTGAATATCGGACGCATTGCCATCTGTGTCTATACTGAAGTTGATTAATACCGCGCCTTCTATGTTATTTTTTACCGCATATTTTGGATAAACCGGCAACGCCCTTTTGATCACAGTTACCGTCGTTTGATCAGTTTCTGCTGGCTCTGCCGCATGACTTTGCAAAGCAATTGGGCTTAGTATCAGTAACATTGCGGCTGGCATGGCGTAGCAAGATTTAATAAATCTATTTAAAAAAGCATATAAATTTTTCATGGTCTGTCTCCTTAATAATCATGGATGAAAATTAATCTCTGTTTGTTTTGCGAAAGCTAATCAATCCAAAGTTTTGCTAGTTGATTACGTTTGTAATTATTCTTTATAAATTACACTTGTAATCAAAAATGTCAACCCACTGATTGGCGAGATAGCCAGTTTCTTAAGTTGAAGTTAAGTGACCCATGTGATGGATGAAAATTGTGTAGTAATTTGCGATGGTAAACCTGCATGGTCAGGTTGAAGGAAATGACCGTCATGGCAGTCGCCAGGCAAATTCATCTGTAAAATATTCTGGCTGGAGCATATTGCCCATCATGATGGCAGCAGTGGGGATTGAACTATGTGGGTTTGTACCACTAAACAAATATCAATGGTTAAACTTTAACTGACGGTCTAATAGGGTCGGGTATTCAATACATTAAGTGCTTTAGACAGCGCTTAATTAGACTTTTGTCGCATTGGGTTTTAAAGTTAATTATCTGATACTAAAACAAAATTAGTTGGATTAGCCTATGTTTATTCCAAAAGAGATTCAGTTCTTAAAGCGTGAGCTGAGTGGCCTGATAGAGAAAACTCAACAACGCTTGGATATGCCTGAGATCTCTGATGCCGAAAGGGATAAGTTTGAAGACAGGTTAATTACCATGGTTTCCGTCGTCAATAAGCTGGAAAAAGCAAAACCAGATAAAGACGGAAAAACACCCAGTGCCAAAGTGTTGATAGTGGATGATGTGGCTTCAATGCGCAAAGTGCACCGGCACTACTTACTTGATGTGGGCTTCAGGGATGTCAGCATGGCCGAAGATGGCATGCGCGCCTACACCATGATGCGCAAAGCCCACGATAGCGGTATGCCCTATGATTTAGTGGTGTCAGACTGGGAAATGCCAAAGGTGACAGGTTTAGAGCTGTTAAAGAAGGTTAGGACTGACAAGGTGTTATGGCGTACTCCCTTTTATCTGATCACTAGCCTGGGTGATAAAAAACACATATTAGAAGCAATAAACAGCGGCGCAACCGGCTATATGGTCAAACCGGTTAACCAGAAAATGATGAGCAAAAAGTTCAGGGAATATGTAACAGCATAGGGGGAGTTGTATCAAACTAAGTTGGAGGCTTGAATAATAGTCGGCTTTGTATGAAAAATAGCCTAAATGGGAGGAATCTATCGCAAAGTTGAACTATGGTATAAGTAGCTAAACAGCGCCAAATTTGCTCTAATAACAACAAATACAAGAATAAAATAAAACATGCGCATTGGTTGGGGTAAGTTATTTTCCTATTTAAGTAGAAAGCCGGGGACATACGCTGCAATTGGGATAGAGTATGGTGTGAACGGCATTCATCTTTGCGCTTTTAAATTGATAGATGGTGTTGCCACATGGGTGGCGAGCCAAGCATTTCCTGCGAACAACTGGCAGCCAGAACTGCAAGAGTTTGTTGATTCTGAACAAATGGCGAATAGCCATTGTGTGATTAGTTTCTCCCCAAAAAATATCAACTTGTCCAAGCTGAGCGGCCACCAGTACCAGATGAAGAAGTTGGGCAAGCGCTTGCATGGTCAATCAAAGAGCTAATCATGACCCAAGAAGAAGTCTGCGTCGATTATTTTGATTTGCCTGCGCAGACCACTGGTGCCAACAAAGTCAACGTTGTAGCCATTCCAAAACAAGAACTTTTCCAGGTCGTAGAAGGTGTTATGGAAGCAGGTTTGGTAGTCAAGTCTGTTACTGTGGATGAACTGGCGAACTGTGACCTATTGCCGGTTGACTCGGAAGCTTATGTATCGGTTATCCAAGAGCCAGGAGCAGAGGTATGCCTCAATATAGTTAAAGATGGCAACCTGTATTTTTCGAGGCGGATACGGGGCTACGAGCAACTTAGTACATTTTCAGAAATGGAACTGCAAATGGGGGTGGCAGAAACCCTCAGTGTTGAATTGCAGCGTTCAATGGACTTCTTTGAGGGGCAATTACGGCAAGCGCCAGTGAAAAAGATCTTGCTGAATATGGATACAGAGCACCAGCAAGCCTTAGTCCAGCTAATAAAAGATGCCATGTTGTTGGATACGGAGGTGCTGGTACCACCGATCGAAAAAGACGAAGCAATGTCGTTTGATGGCGTACCTTTGGCTGCATTAGGCGCTGCTAGAAGCCTTATCAGCACAAAGGTTGAACCAGAAGCCACACAGGGTGATGCCGCATGAAGAACCGGATCAACCTGTTTCCCGATGAACTCAAGCCAAAGCTGGAACTCTTCAGTTTAGGCGCAGTATTACTGGCTTGGATGTTAAGTGGTGTCGTCTTGTTTTCAGTTAGCCAAAGCTACCAATCTAAATATCAACAAATTAGGGTGGATACCCGTGATATTCAAACAGAATACAAGAGCCAGCAAACTGTCCTGAGCAGTTTGCAGCAAATGCGTGATAACCGGGCTCAAGATCCTGCGTTAATTGCTGCTGTCGAAAAACTGCAAAACGAAGCCCGTGACAAAAAGCTCTTATTGGATGAACTCCGGGGACGCGAGCAGCTTAAAAACCAAGGTTTTTCGATGCTGATGTTCGACTTGGCCGAGAGCCATGTACCGGAAATTTGGCTAACGCGAATTAGTATCAACGAAAGCAAGATTCGCATTGAAGGCTCAACCTTGGAATCGGCAAAAGTACCCTTATGGGTTAGCCAACTGCGCAACTCTGATTATTTTGCTGGGCGGAGCTTTGCCGGGGCAAAGATGTTTCGGGACGATGATGATGACCTTAACTTTGTCATCAGCTCAGACCTTACAGAATTGGAAATTGAATCTGCGGTTTCCGAGCTGGCAGGAGGCGGCAAATGAAGTTGACTATGCCCGAATTTACCGCGTTTACCAAGGCAGAGGAAAAGTTCGATGAGCTAACTTTGAGAGAAAAGTGGTTAGCCCTTATCAGTGGCCTGGTGGCGGTGTTGTTCGGCGGTTTTGTGTGGCTGGTGGAACCCGTGCAAATAGAAACCGACAGGTTGACTAAAACAGTCGATCGGCAAAAGTCTGAAATCGGTCGTTTGGAACAGCAGATAACCGCTATCCAACAGGAGCTGGCGGAAGACCCAAATGAGCCTCTGCGCAAAAGCCAGCTGCGCTTCACAGAAGAACTCGAACTACTTGATGAGCGGTTGCGGGAGCAAACAGTTGATCTTATTCCTTCGAAAATGATGCCTGAAGTATTGGAAAAAATTCTGAGCCAGTCGGACGAATTGAAAGTTATCCAAATGAGTTCTATTGCTCCGGTGCGTATGATGGATATTAACGCCGATAGCGGTGCGCAGGTAAATTTGTTCCAACACGGTGTGTTGTTGGTTATCGAAGGCGAATATAAAGATATCTGGAAGTATTTGAACGAAATTGAAAACTTGGAATGGCGGTTTTACTGGAAGCGGTTCGATTATATTGTGGGTGAATACCCAATCGCCAAAGCAGAAATAGAACTTTATACGCTTAGCACCAGTAAAGCGTTTATCGGGGTGTGATGGTGTTGCGCTTATGGTTAATCATATTGCTATTGATACCGATAACATTGGTAGCCCAAATTGTTGTCGATCCGACAAAACCGCCAGCATATAAAAAGCAGGTGCAAGCAACCGAAGATGGTGTGGATGATGCTGGCGACGTAGAACAGGGTGCTGAAGGTGAAGCTACCGGTATACCCAATGCCAAGGTATCGGCGATTTTTTATTCTGATACTGCGCGCTATGCCATCATTAACAACAAAGTCGTGAATGAGGGCGAAATGTGGCGCAATACGGTGCTTACAAAAGTACTGCCAAAGAGCATAATCTTGCAGGCAGGCCAGGTTACTCGGGAATTTAAACTGCACAATGTTCAAGTAATTACGGAAACACATGAAGAGTTTTAGGGTTCTAACAATTACCGTGCTGATAGCAATGGTTTCAGCCTGTCAAAGCAGCCGGTTGGTATTTGATCAACCAGCTGAACAAGCTCTCGGAGATGCTATTGGCGAAAATGACTCGGTTGCTGAAACAGCCGAACCACTACAAGAGCTTCCACAAGCGATAACTGAAGCATTGCGGCCTTCTCTGCCACCACAAAAAGAACGCGCCCTATTCGGTGAACCTAGGTATGACATAAAAGCCAATGAAACTGATGCGAGGGCATTCTTTTCCAGTTTGGTGCAAGACAGCCATTTCAGCATTGCTATCCATCCGGAAGTCCAAGGCAGTATTTCACTGGATCTCAAGCAAGTCAGGTTGCAAGACGTGTTCGACATCGTCAGTGAGATTTACGGCTACGATGTTGAACGGCGGGGCAATATTTACCGGGTTTATCCTTCAGGTATGCGCACAGAAACGTTTTCTGTCAACTATTTGTTAATGCAACGGGATGGTACTACTACCAGTAGTATAAGTTCAGGCGGTGTCTCGCAGTTTGGAGGTGGTTCCGGGGGGAATCGCGGTGGGTTATCTGGAAACCGCAATAACCAACAAAATATCACGGGTGGCGGCGCTTCAGGAAATGGCACCAACATTTCTACCGTGACCCAGACCAATTTTTGGTCTCAACTCGAAGCTGCGCTTACTGCTATGGTGGGCAATGCTGAGGGGCGAAGCGTTGTGGTATCACCGCAAGCGGGATTGGTAACGGTGCGGGCGATGCCAGACGAACTCAGGCAGGTACGGCTGTTCTTGCAAGCGTCTGAAGAAAGTGTGCAAAGACAGGTTATTTTGGAAGCCCGTGTTGTTGAGCTTACTTTGGATGATGGATACCAGCAGGGCATTAACTGGACCCAGATCTTATCCCATAGTGGAAGTACCGATTTCCAGTTTACGGCGAGTGCCTCAACCCCCGGCAACGTCATCACTGGCGCCTTGGGCGGGGTATCTTCCCTAAGCTTTATCAACCAGGATTTTTCGGGCGTGCTGTCGCTACTGTCTACCCAAGGCAATGTGCAGATTCTGTCAAGTCCGCGTGTGACAGCGCTCAACAATCAAAAGGCAGTCATCAAAGTCGGCAATGATGAGTATTTTGTCACTGATGTGTCAAACCAGAGTACCAGCAATGCCAGTACCACCACCACCACGCCTGACATTGAACTTACACCATTCTTTTCGGGCATCGCATTGGATGTGACCCCACAAATCGATGAGACTGGCGGAGTAATATTGCATGTACATCCATCTGTGATTGAAACCGAAGAACAAACCAAAGTGGTCACCATCAACCAGGAACAACTGATACTGCCATTGGCCCAGAGCAATATCCGCGAATCCGATACTGTTATCCAAGCCCAATCCGGCGAGATAGTGGTCATAGGTGGCTTGATGTCAACCACAACAACAGAACAAACATCTAAAACACCATTTGTAGGTGACGTGCCTTTGCTAGGTAATTTGTTTAAAAACAAGCGAGAGTCGGTGCAGAAAAAAGAACTGGTGATTCTAATCAAACCAACTGTTGTGCGACCTGGTACTTGGCGCAGGGAATTGCAGAGAAGCCAAGAGTTCATTGCTGATTGGTTATATGTGGACTAGTTAATGTATTTGTACCATTTTGGCATACGTGAGCTGCCATTCACCTTAACGCCGAACACCCATTATTATTATGGTCTACCTTGCCATAAGGAAGCCTTGGAAGTATTAACCCATGCGTTGCGGGCTGGCGAGGGTTTTATCAAGGTAACGGGGGAGGTGGGTACTGGCAAGACCCTTATTTGCCGCAAAATTCTCAATGAGCTACCTGATCATTTTGTTACTGCTTATATCCCCAATCCGTATTTGTCTCCAGAAGAATTGAGACGCGCAGTAGCTGCCGAGCTATCGGTGGAGCTAAGCGAAAACTCTGATCAGCAGGAGTTTACCCAGCGTATTCAAGATAAGCTGATTGAGATACATAAAGGGGGTAATTCGGTCGTACTTATTATTGATGAAGCGCAAGCCCTTCCGACCAATAGTTTGGAAGTATTGAGGTTGTTTACCAATTTGGAGACGGAATCCCGTAAGTTGCTGCAGGTAGTTTTGTTTGGCCAACCAGAGCTAGACGATAAGCTGTCTAGTGGCGACTTGCGACAGTTGCGGCAGCGCATCACATTTAGCTACAACTTGAAGACGATGGATAAAGATCAGTTGTACTTTTACGTGAAGCACCGCTTGAACATCGCAGGATATAAAGGCAAGGAGCTATTTGGGAGAAAAGTTTGTGCCTTAATGCATAAAGCTACGGGCGGGACACCAAGAATTGTCAATGTATTGTGCCATAAAGCGCTTATGTTGGCTTATGGCGAAGGCAAGGAGTTAGTAGATCGAAACCATGTAAAACTAGCTATCAAGGATACCGATGCCTGTATTGAACCAATGACTAATATGCAAAAAGTTTTTTGGGGATTAGTATTGGCATTACTATTGCTTTCGGCGGTAGGTGTTACTTATTTGACAGGGGTATTTGACTGGTGAGTGTCGTCAACAAAATGTTGAAAGACTTAGATGAGAGAGCGGCGCTGGATGATGTCGAGGGCGCTGAGTACGCTGCACCTGAAGAAAATAAACGTGTCAAACTGATGGTTTCATTTATTGTAGCTGTTCTGCTGATGGCGGGGGCTTACTTTACTTACCGCACTATGGGAGCACAGTATTTCATCGATCTTTATCACCAAGTTGCTGTTTACCTTGGACAGGAGCAGGAGCAACCCAAAGACACCAAAAAAGTAAAAGTAAATTCTGCCTTGGATCAAATGATGCCAACGCGCAGTGGTGCAAACGAACCTGTAAGCGCCGTTGAGCCAGGACAAGAAACTGGGCAGGATGCTGGGCAAGCCGTTAGCGAAAGGGAGAGCCAGCCAGATTCCGCATTACCTTCAGTTGACGCTGAGCCAGACGACATGTTGGCTCGGGAGGAAAACCAGCCTGAACAAAGCCAAATTACTTCGGGAGAGGCGCTCGATCCCATTGTAGTTGCTAGCCAGCAAGCGCAGACAGATGCAGCTCCAACTCAATCGGAACCAGAAACTATAACTGATGCGGAACCCGGCATGGTGGTGCAGGTTTCCGGCACTGGACAAGATCCGCAAGTACAGCTTGCCACTCTGAAAAAGCAAGCAGCCCAAGCGGCTTATGAAGGGGATGTTGCCACGGCCATGGGGCTGTACGAACAGGCATTGGGCCTTGATAGCAATGACCATGAAGTACGCAAGAAGCTGTCTGTCCTTTACTACACCCAAAACAATAATGACAAAGCTAAAGAGCTATTATCTGATGGGGTTGACATGCTTCCCCAGCGGCTTGATTTCCGCCTCATGCTTGCCCGTTTGTATTATCGTGAAAAAAATTACTTTGACGCTTACTCGGTGCTGGAGGATTTGGATCCCGATGTAGAAAACAATATTGATTATTACGGATTAAAAGCAAACGTAGCGAAAGAGCTTGAAGAATTTGCCGAAGCTTCCCACATATATGGTCGCTTGGCGCTGTTTGAGCCGAACCGTGCCCAATGGTGGCTCGGCTTGGCCGTTTCCCTCGACAAACTAGGTGAAAGGGAAGGTGCGCTTAAAGCCTATGAAAACGCAGCTGACTTGAGGCAACTTTCCGCGTCAGCGGATGACTTTATTAGGCAACGTATTCTTGCATTAGGGGGTTAGCATGAAACCCAAACTCAAGATGCGGTTGGGGGATCTGCTGGTTCATGAATCAGTCATCACCGAAGACCAGCTAATGCAAGCCCTTGATTCCCAGAAACAAACTGGCAGAAAATTGGGGCAAACCCTGATCGACCTGGGTCTAGTTACTGAGAACGGCCTGCTCACTTTCCTCGCGCAACAACTGAATATCCCATTGATGGATATTTCAAACCGGAAAATTGATCCCGACGTTGTCAAGTTGATACCGGAAGTACAGGCGCGGCGCCTAAAAGCCTTGGCCATTGAGGACAAGGGCATGTCGGTGTTGATAGGAATGAGTGACCCGGCTGATTTATCTGTCGTGGACGTGCTGTCCAATATCATTCCAAAGCCCCTCGAACTTGCCATTGTGCCAGAATCACAGTTGTACATAGCATTCGACAATTATTACCGGCGTACCGAAGATATTGCGTCATTTGCCTCAGCGTTGGCATCAGAATACGAGGACGAAGAAGACTTTGATTTAGCCGGTTCCGCTTCCAGTGAAGAAGATACAACCGTCGCCAAGTTATTGCAGTCCATCTTTGAAGATGCGGTACAAATGGCTGCCTCTGATATCCATATCGAACCCGACGAGGGCAAGCTGCGCATACGCCAGCGCGTAGACGGTGTGCTGCAGGAAAGTGTTATTAATGAGCGCAATATTGCCGCTGCTTTGGTACTGCGTTTGAAATTAATGTCTGGATTGGACATTTCTGAAAAAAGGTTGCCGCAGGATGGCCGCACTAACGTGCGTATAAAAGGCCGCTCTATTGATATTAGGGTTTCTACCATGCCGGTGCAAAATGGTGAATCGGTAGTAATGCGTCTTTTGGATCAGTCGGCGGGCTTGCTAACGCTGGAACAAACGGGCATGCCAAAAAGCCTGCTTAAACGGTTTAGGCAGCTTCTGACCCGCCCACATGGCATGGTGCTTGTCACAGGGCCGACAGGTTCGGGAAAAACTACCACCCTGTACGGCGCACTGAGTGAGATGAACCTGCCTGCGAAGAAAATAATAACCGTCGAAGACCCAGTCGAATATCGTTTACCGCGTATAAACCAAGTACAGGTTAACCCAAAGATAGGCCTAAATTTTTCCAATGTTTTGAGAACGACCTTGAGGCAAGACCCGGACATTATCATGGTGGGTGAGATGCGTGACCAAGAAACCGTGGAAATAGGCTTGCGTGGTGCCTT
This sequence comes from Alteromonadaceae bacterium, assembly GCA_965279005.1. Taxonomy (GTDB): domain Bacteria; phylum Pseudomonadota; class Gammaproteobacteria; order Enterobacterales; family Alteromonadaceae; genus Planctobacterium. The sequence goes on from CBDIHK010000019.1 coordinate 87,427, forward strand.
GACAGGCCATTTGGTACTGTCGACTCTGCACACCAATGACTCCATCAGTAGCGCAATACGCTTGTTGGATATGGGGGCGCCGGGGTACCTTGCTGCGAGTTCGTTGCGCGCCATCATCGCGCAAAGGTTAGTGCGCAAAATCTGCAAAAATTGCAAGGTTGAATACCAGCCGATGGAAGATGAGAAATTTTGGCTAGACGGTATCGAACCAAAGGCTTCTTTGCGTAAATATGCAAAAGGAATGGGTTGCCAAACTTGCCATCAAACAGGCTATAAAGGGCGGATTGGGGTTTTTGAGTTGCTGGAAATGACAGAACCCATGATGATGTCGTTAAAAGATAGCGATACTGGTGCCTTCACCAGGGCATCAAAGAAATGCCCTGGTTTCGTGCCGCTGGCGCGCAGTGCCTTGCAATATGCCAAAGCGGGAATTACTTCAGTAGAGGAAGTACTGAAGTTAGTGGAAATGGTGGCAGATACCGACGAAAAGCTGGCCCATGCTAAAGGCGAACAAACTAAGCAAAAGGTGCAGCCGAACCAGGAGGCGAGACCACAATGAGTGCTGGCAAACTAATAGGTAATGGTGAAATAAACTGCTGCGGGGTTGACTATGGCTACCTTTAGTTATTCAGCCCGCAATGCTTCAGGTGCACTGGTAAAAGGACAAGTAGAGGCACCCGATCAAAATGCAGCGGCGCAAGCCATCTTAGGCCGGCAAATGGTACCGGTAAAAATAGCCGCTGTCGCAAAACGCGCTGCCAACGCCGGTGCAGCAAAAAAAGGTGCTAAAAAAGCCAGTTCTTGGAATGTCGAGTTATTTGTACCCGATGTCAGTTTGGACGATTTGGTTATTTTTTCCCGGCAAATGCATTCCCTCATGAAGTCGGGAATACCCATCCTACGCGCGGTCAACGGCTTGGCAGAAACTTCCAATTCAAAAAAAATGACCGCCGCCCTAGAGGATGTGGCGGATCAACTTGAAAGGGGCCGCACACTTTCTTCCGCACTTAACCAGCACCCGAAAATTTTTGAACAGTTATTTGTCAGTATTGTGCACGTTGGTGAAAATACAGGTAAATTGGATGACGCATTCCATCAGCTAGCCATTTATTTGGAACGGGAGCAAGAAACCCGAAAACAAATAAAGTCTGCCACCCGTTACCCTATGTTTGTGCTCATCGCCATAGTAGCGGCACTGGTGATTATGAATATTTTTGTTATTCCCACTTTTAAAGGTATGTTTGATAAGTTGGGAGCAGACCTACCGCCCATGACACAGTTTTTGCTGGCTATGTCGGATTTCTTTGTCACTAAGTGGCACTTATTGCTTGCGGGTTGCGTTGGGGCGTTTTTTTTCTTAAAACGTTACCTCAATACTAAACACGGAAAATACCGATGGGATCGCTATAAATTGAGGATGCCCGCCGTTGGTGACATTTTAGATAGGTCATTGATGGCACGCTTTTGCCGAAGTTTTGCCATGATGTTAAAAGCGGGGGTACCCATGACCAACGCCCTAAACCTTACCGCAGACGCTGTTGACAATAGCTACGTTGGGCAGAAAATAGTCATGATGCGGCAAAACATTGAACGGGGCGAAAGCCTAAGCCGGGTTGCGGGTAGTTCAGGTTTGTTTACCCCTTTAGTTATGCAAATGGTAGCTGTAGGTGAAGAAACTGGGCGGGTTGACGATCTACTTACTGAAGTGGCTGAATATTATGAACGTGAAGTAGATTACGATTTGAAGTCCCTAACCTCAAAGATTGAGCCGATCCTGATTACAATTGTATCAGCTATGGTGCTGGTACTGGCACTCGGTATTTTCACGCCAATGTGGGATATGATGAATGCACACAAATAATTCGAGATTACGTTCAACAGGACCTCAAAAGCTGGGCTTGAAAAAAGCCAGGGGAGACAGCCGTACAACGTTTATAAATTTCATCGTAATCGCGATGTTTTTTATCCTGATAACTAGTTTTATTATTTACTTCCAAGATACTGAACCCCATGTGCAGGCAGCAGCATTGAGCAATAACGCCGATAAGATGGCGCCACCTTGGTTACTAGTGCCCATTGGTTGTGGCGAGCCAAAGGTTCTCCCAACCGCGTAATGCTAGTGGATTACAACGACCAAGGTAAAGAGACTAATCGTCGCCCCGTAACTATGAGTGATTTAGGCTGGCCCCGTGTGGAACCTACCGCCCAGGGTTGCGCAGATTTATGGGATATCATCTTGGACATGCCTATGGAAATTAATTCCTACCGCGTTAAAGCGGAGTTTATTGATGGCATTGACAGTACAGGTAAAGTCTTGGATTCAAAGTGTCGATATAAACTTGCCATGGGCGCCTATTTCGAATATTGGGTTTATACCGGTAATGTAGTAAAATATGAATAAGGGATATTCATATTTGTTGCAAAAATGACCAAAAAATTAGGCGGATTAGATGGAGTTGTGAATTATTTCACAAAAAAAGGTAATGAATTTAGACTAAAGTTGGATGTTTTTACTTCATGAAATTATTAAATATACCGATAAGACAAAACAGCACATAGGCAAACGGGCTTTTCGCTCATAGAGCTGGTCATTGTTGTTGTTGTGTTGGGTTTATTGGCGGCGACGGCCTTACCTCGGTTTTTGGATGTAACCGATGAAGCCGAAGAAGCCACCGTTGAGGGTGTTGCTGGTGGTTATGCCACAGGTGTGGGTCTGATACGTGCCCAGTGGGAAATCGAAGGGAGGCCGGTGGAAAACGTTAGTGCCAATGTCACTGCAGTGACCCTGGGGGGCGTGCTAATCGCGGTGGATAAAGATACTGGTTATCCAACAGGGCTGGCTCAGACCAATACTGAAGATGTGGACATGGATGACAGTGATTGTGAACAGGTGTTCCAGCGAATCATTCAAAGCGCGCCGACAATAACCAGTGAGTGGGATGATACTGGTGAAAATGCGTTCAAAGGTGTCCGTTATTACACCACTGCTAGTGATGGCGCCGGGGAAGAGGGTAATGACATCTGTTATTACTACCTTACCCAGACGGTGAAAAACGAGACTGCCCAGCCAACAGATACGACAGTGGGCAACGGTTTTGTTTACGACCCAAGGTTTGGGCAAGTGTCCACCTTTAGTAATAATTAGTGAGAAGTTGGCACACTGTGTGCTTGATGCCTTGGGAGAGTGGTCTAAAGCAGTATCAGACAACTTTTTGACACTGATCAAATTCCTAGTTTTAACCTAGGTTAGGATAAAACCAAGGTCAGTGCCCACGATGGGTGAAATGTGGGCAAGAAATAGGGATTAATGACGCTAACAGATTAAAAATGCTTTACGACTTTCGAGGTAAATGTGATGAAACAATTTAACAAACAATCAGGGTTTACGTTGATCGAGCTGATCATAGTAATCATTATTTTGGGTATCTTGGCAGTAACGGCGGCTCCCAAATTTTTGGACATTCAAAATGATGCACAGCAATCCGCTATGAGTGGTATAGCCGGCGCTATTCGCTCAGCAAGCCAAATAGCCCACTCTGCCAACCTAGTCAATGCAGGCACTTCGGTTACATTGGAGGGTGGCTCTTATGATACAGTAGATACCTACCTGGTTGCTGACGAGATTTGCCGTGTAGTCGGTTTGCTTGATGCAGTGTCTACCGGTACACAGACTAGTACAGATGGTGCCTACACATGTGAATACGTGACCTCTACCGGTGCCACCGACAGCGGCGATATCCACATTTACCCGGTAGGCTGGCAAGGCCCAACCTCTACAGGAACACCTGGCAACTGCTACGTAACCTATACCGATGCCTTTGCTACCACTGGTGATCCTGATACGACAACCGCACCGACTATCACTGCGGTGACTACTTGTACCGACCAAGGTGTTGCTCCGTAATCGCACTGAGCTGCTCAAAGTGTTAAAAAAAACTAGGTTCAACCAGGGTTTTACCCTGGTTGAACTCATTATGACGGTGGTGATTTTAGGTATTATTGCGGTCTATGCTGCACCAAGGCTGTTGGATCGTCCCGATATATCTGCCTCCGTTTACGCCGATAGGGCGATATCCATACTGCGCAATATGCAAATGCGTGCCATGCAAGACACCAGGACCGATGGCTATTGCTTCCAAGTCAACTTTGATACAACTAACCACGAGTTAGGCACTCCCCGTCTAGAATACTTTGATGATGGCGTTGGTACCCACGTCCCAGCCGATACTTGCTCTACTGTTATCGACACCTCTGATCCAGAAGAACTGTTTTACATCCCCGCCAGCGACCTTACCAAGGATGGCATTAGTTTGACCGCGATCAACTCAAGGTCAGCTGATATAACCTACATTAAGTTTAATAGTCAGGGGTTGCCGGAACCATCAACTGGTAGTTGTGACTCAACATGTACTATAGTTTTTACTGGGGAGACAAACGCGAGTATTTGCATAGAGTCTGAGGGGTATGTGCATGCGTGCTAGTAGTATCAAGGGTAGCCGTGTCCAAGCTGGTTTTAATTTAATCGAAGTTGTGGTGGGCATCGTCACGTTTGCTGTCGTGCTGACCATAGTGAACAGTGTTATCGCCCCACAAGCGACTAAAAGTGTTGACCCTATCCACCAGGTGCGGGCTACAGAGCTTGCCCAGTCCATGTTCAATGAAATCCTCGGTAAGTTATACGACGAAAATTCAGACCGCAGCGGTGGCCGCATCCGCTGTGGCGAAGATTTAGATGGTTCGGGTACGGTCATCGATACAGGTGCCAGTGCCGATGATGATGGTGAAATAGTATGTACAACCTGGCTTGGCCCTGAAGATGGGGGCCCTGAGCTAAATGGTGTTGGTGGCACCGAAACCCGGGCTGACAACGACGAAGATTCCCGGGCCAACTTCGACGATATAGATGATTACGACGGTTTAACTTATAGCGCCACAGATATTATCCAAAACTCCCTTGGTGAAAATTTAGTTGTTGATGGTGAAGAACTGTATGCTGGCTTCTCAGTAAGTATCAAGGTTATGTACGATGCCGATTTTGACGGTGATGACGATATGCTGGATTTTGGCGATGGCATAGATGAGGGCAATGTTAAGTTGGTACAAATACAAGTCACTACCCCAAACGATATCGTACTCCACTTTTCTTCGTACAAGTTTAACTTTTAGGATGGCGTGTTATGGCTGTAGTAAAACGACATAAACCGCAAATAAACAACAAGCAGGCCCTGCAACGTGGTTTTACCCTAATAGAGCTTATTGCTGTCATTGTTATCCTTGCAATTGTTTCGGTTGGCGTCACTAATTTTATTACCTCAAGCACCGCCATTTATGTCAATACCGCTGAACGTGACGAGCTACTTGCCAAAAGCCGGTATACCATAGAGCGCTTGAACCGCGAGATCCGTTATGCGCTACCCAACAGTGTGCGCGTGGGCGCTTATATTTTTGATGACCGTGTGGTAAGCCACTGCTTGGAGTTTACTCCTATTGAATGGAGTACATTTTATCTCGACATTAGCACTGGGGCAGAGGTTGCTTCGAATACAATAGAAGGGCCTGAAATGGTCAGCGCCTTAACTGAAGCAGGCAATTACGATAAATCAGAAGCCTCCAACCACTATGTTGTTATTTATCCTACCCAGGTAGAGCAAGTCTATGAGCCTATGAGCTACGGCGGCACAGGCCGTCGGGTAGGCTTGCAATCAGTTGGCGATTCAGGGGTGGGTACGGATCCAGGGCTGGTGGTGGCGACGCTGGACAATGCAATGGTGTTTGAAGAAGAATCGACGATTTCTCGCTTCTACATTGTTAACCAGCCGATTAGCTATTGTTTGCGTGCCGCAACAGGAGAAATCACCCGCCATACAAACTATGGTTTTTTACCAACCCAAGTAGCCAATCCTGACGGGCCCATCAACCCCGCTGTAAATCCTTCAGCGGAAATGGTGCTCATGGCCGAAGATGTGGTCAATAACCTGTCGACCGATCCAACAGATCCGGATATCAATAATGGTGATCCCTTCCGGGTTTCTGAAGCATCCTTAGCTCGCAACGCAATCGTTCACGTGATGTTGCAATTCGAGCGCAACGATGAACGAGTGGTATTTAACAATGAAGTACACTTACAAAATGTCCCCTAAAAAGGCTGTAACGCCATTTAAGGCCAGGGGCAGCATGCTGGTAATGAGCATTTTTGTCATTATTGTGCTGTCATTTTTAGCCATTGCCATGTCACGGTTGCTGGGAACTGCAAGTGACGCCCTGGTATATGAGGTCTACGGCTTGAGGGCAATGAATGCGGCTAGGAGTGGTTTGGAACAGAAAGTGCTTGAAGTGTTTGCTGGGCAAACCAGCGATCCTGCTTTGTGTACAAATATCCCAGCAACTGATTCAAGGGAGTTTTATACCCTTGGGCTAGAAAACTGTAGTACCCGTTTTGCTTGCCAAGTCACCACTGTCGATGCCACCAATTATTATCGGTTTGAAAGCACTGGCACGTGCCAAATAGAGGATGTCATTGTTAGCCGCACCATTGCCATTGATGCGAGGGATGTCAGTGATGAATAACTGGATAACTAGGCTTTTTCTTGCGGCTCTGGTTGCATCAGCACCAGCGACATTTGCGCAACAAGCAAACCAATGTACCAATATTTTCCCTGATGCAGCAAGCTCCCATAGTGGTTCTGGCATGATCACTTTTGAGTGGCAAGCCAGGTTGTTGGGCTCTCCTGACAATCAAATTGATGTGCTAACTATCAATGACTTAAATACCGCAGGTGGTGACAAAAAAAGCTGTAAGAATGTGCGCTGTAGTTCAACCGGAAACAATGTTGAGGCTCTGGAACTACCGGATTTCCAATACAGCAGTAGTAATAACGACGAGGTCATAACGAGCACCACGTCATTGGCTGCCGGCGAATACAAAGATATTACGGTTAAAAACAAAAAGACCTTACGCCTAAGCACTGCAAATGATGTCTACAAGATCAAAAAAATCCTGCTTGAAAGCGAAACTAAACTGGAAATCGAAGAGGGCATATTTTGGATTGAAACTCTTAACCTAAAATATAAGAGCAAGATTAAATACAAGGGAGCATCGGATGGCACGGCTATCATCCTTACTGACTCATTATTGGTAGAATCAGAAGCAGAAATTAACCGTGAAGACGGTGACGATGCCGCCAATGTATTGATAATTGACTATGGCGATTTGAACTTAAAGTTTAAATCCAAAGTTGAAGCCTATGTCTATGTGGCAGGTAAGGCCTTGCTTGAAAGCCAATCTTTGATTGATGGCGGGTTGACGGCTGATGATATTGAAATGAAGTCCAAGGCACGGGTTCGCTATCGTGCACTCCAGGATAATATTAATGACAATAATTTTTGCGCTGGGGGCTCGGGCACACCAGAGCCTACACCATTACCTGACCCTATTGCCTACTGGAACTTAGATGTATGCAGTTTAAACGGCTCCAGCGGAGAAGTGGTTGATTCCGTTGGCGGCGTTAATGGTGTTGGTTTAAATGGTGCCAATATTGAAGCTGCAAGCCAGTTCTGCCAAGGCGCCAAGTTCAATGGCACGGGTGCCCACATTAATATTCCCCATGACGAGGCTTTCGAGGTTGATCAGGGGGCGGTATCTTTTTGGTTTAAAACCGATGATGCACAACACGAAAGCAGCAGCCACCACGGTGGCCAGGGTATATTTTCCAAGGACTCTTCGGGTGGCGACAACGGAGGCCACCTGACGATTTGGATACGTGACAACAACGACACCCGTATCCGGGTTAGGCATCAAGTGCCGGGTGATAGGGATCTCTACTCAGACACCTATATAGCGAGTGACCAATGGTACCACCTTGTCTATACCTGGGGTGCCAATGGCATGAAACTGTTTATCGATGGTGTCGAAGAAGACTCACGGGCTGATGTTTATGGCATAAGCAATAATCCAGAACCCATTATTCTCGGTGCCAATGCTTGGGTCACGGGCAACGGTGTATCTGCACCTGGGGATTTGCGGGACTTCTTCCGCGGGGAAATTGACGACTTGCAACTGTTTGACCAACAGCTAACCCAAGCCCATGTTGATGAATTGTTTGAGCAAGCCAATTACAGTTGCGAAGAATGTATTGAAACGCCTCCCCAGTTGATTGGCCATTGGAAAGCGAACGTGTGCTCATTACCAGGCACAACTGGTGACTTGGTCGATGTTATAAACCAGAACAACGGCACCTCCATGATGGGAGCTGATATCGACGAGGATGGCAAGTTTTGCCAAGCTGCGGGTTTTGATGGCGATGACGATCACATTATTATTCCCGACGCCAATCAGTTTGCTTTGAATAGTGGCACCTTATCCTTCTGGTTCAAAACCGATGATGTTGACCACGAAGAGAACAGCAGCCATGGTGGCCAGGGAATCTGGTCGAAAGATTCTGCCAACCAAAATAATGGTGGTGATCATCTGACCATATGGATCACCGATGAAGCCGGTTTGAAAGTCCGGCATCAGCAAGAGGACGTCGATGGCGGTGGCAATTATTACGTTTATTCTGCCAATGATTCGATCGAGTCTGACCAGTGGTATCACCTTGCGTACACTTGGGGCAGTGATGGCATGCAACTGTATTTGGATGGTGTACTGGTTGATACTGACTCCTACAACGGCGGTATTGCTGGCAATCCTGAACCAATTGTCTTGGGAGCCAACGCCTGGATAACGGGTGAAAGCCAGTCTGAGCCCAGCAAGTTAAGGGACTATTTCGATGGCAGCATTGATGACATGCGCATCTACGATGGTCAAATATCTGAGTCTGAAATAATTGCCATTCGCGATGAATCAAACCCTGACCAATGCGAAAATTGCTATGTGGATCCCGTATTGGTATCCCATTGGAACCTGGATGTGTGTTCGGTCAATGGCACAGGGGGTGAAGTAATAGACATCGTATCTGGGCACAACGGCACGGCCAAGGCGGGCACCGATATCGACGTCGATGGTCAATTTTGCCAAGGTGCTGATTTTAATGGTGAGGGCGCACACATTGAAATTGACCACGATGACGCTTTCCATGTTGAGCAAGGCGCCTTTTCCTTTTGGTTTAAGCCCAGCGATCTGGATCACAGCCATAGCCCTTCACGGGAATACCAGGCCTTATTATCAAAAGACGGCTATGGCAATGGCGATGGTGGCCACCTCACTATTTGGCTGACCGACGCCGGTAATATCCAAGTTCGGCACCAAACCGATGACGATGAAGAATATATCACCTCAGATACACAGGTATCCGAAAACAATTGGCACCATGTCCTTTACTCCTGGGGCGATGATGGTATGCAGCTGTATCTCAACGGGCAATTGTCAGCCTCTGATGATGGTTTTGAAGCCGGCCTTGGTGACAATGAGCTAAGCCTAGTTTTGGGTGCCAACACCTGGGTGCGTCAAGAAGACGATGACGATGACGATGGAGATGACGGCGACGATGGTGATGACGGCGACGATGGTGATGACGGCGACGACGATGATGATGGCGACAATGATGACGGTGACAACGAGCTGTACGATTATTTCATCGGTAGCATTGATGATATCCGCTTCTATGCCGGCAACCAGCCTAACCAAGCATTAGTTACATCCCTTTATACGCAAGCAGAAGGTGATTGCGAGGAATGTGTTGTAGAAGAACCAGAACTCGTTGCCCATTACAGCAGCGATGTCTGCGCTATCAATGGTGATGGCGGCGATTACATCGACATTATCAACGGCCATAATGGCGTGTACGTTGATGGTGTTAGCTTAGCGTCTGGCAAGTTTTGTAAAGGCGTCGGATTTGAGGGGGTTGACGAACATATCAATATCGAACACCAGGATGATTTTGAGATAGCCCGTGGCGCCGTGGCGTTTTGGGTCAATGTTGATGACCTTTCTTTTGAGAACGATGGTGGTGACACCATCCACAATGGACAGGCACTATTCTCTAAAGATTCGCAAGGCACCAATAATGGCGGCCAGCACCTGACAATTTGGGTGCGACCAGATGGGGATGTGCGGGTACGGCACCAGGTAGGCAGCCAACATGAAGTAGAAAGTACAGATACGCCAATTACCGCAGGGAACTGGCACCACATAGCCTATACCTGGGGTAACAAAGGTAAACGCCTCTATGTCGATGGCACCCTGCGTGCCAGTCGGGTGACAGAAACGGGCGGTATTGCCAGTAATCCAGAGCCGATTATTCTCGGCGCCAATGCCTCGGTAACGGGGGACGATGTCTCGGAGCCTGGCAAACTGCGCAATTGGTTCAAAGGCAGCATTGATGATGTACGGATATATGGCAATGCCCAGCCCGATCAGGAGTTCATTACCAACCTATACAACGAAGTGGTGCAATGTGACGGCTGTGAGACTAACCTTGCACACTTTAAGTTTGAAGGCAGCACAAGCACAGCATTCGATGATGAAACCGGCAATTTTGTGGGATCTGCTGTTAATGTTAATAGCCCTGAAGACATTGATTTCTTGTTTGGCAGTGGAGGCAGTTCCCTAGGGTCATGCCAGGTATTGTCGGTGCCAAAAAATGATGACGGTTCAATTAAAGCCGCATTTGATACCGGCATTAATCCAAAAACTCATATTGGCACAATTGGTACTATTTCATTCTGGTACCAAGCTAATGAAACCTTGGGTAATGGCCGTGCCCGCAAGTTGTTCGATGCTTCCAACCATGCTATCTACTTCTACGGGCTAATAATGGATAACGGCACTATCCGTTTTGGCCTTGAAGATGCTGACGATGATGATGCTAGGGTGACCACCTTAGACCCCATATACGACATTGCAGATATACCTTTAGGGGAATGGGTGCACCTTGCTTTCACATGGGAGCTCGCCAATCGCTCCATGAAGATATTCGTCAATGGTGAAGAGGCCGGGTTGAGCACATCAATTAACTCTGGTTTAAATAACAACCTAGGCTCAATGAACAACCTCTATATTGGCGATAACAACCATTCTAGTTATTTCCCTGGTGGTACGGGCAATTCAGCCGATGGCCAATTTGACGACTTTAGGGTTTATTCATCTGCCCAATCGAGCGCTGAGATTGAGGCCGATATGGCAGAGCGTGATCCATGTGATTTAACGGTTGACCATTATGAGATCCTGTTTACCGATCCGGGCAGCGTTTGCAGCAATCCAGAAATAACAGTCCGGGCATGCGCAAACCAAGATTGTAGCGTGCTCTACACCGATGCGGCGTATGTCGATTTGCTATACCAAGATAACGACGGCAATGTGGTGGAGATCGTGGAATCCCTCGCAATTCTCAACGGTTCGGAAACCTTTACTGGATTTGGTTTGTCAGATGCACAAACAATTACCCTCGGCCTAGGTGGCACCACCCCTTCGGCAGATTACCAATGCAATCCTGACGACTGCCAGCTTACCTTGCAGGATTACGCTATACAGATCAAGCAGGACGTCAGTGGTATTGGTCCAGGTATCCCAGACCAGGTTGCCGAGTCGATATTCTGGGGTGGCACAAGCGTCGTACCTGTAGGCAGTTGCGAAGTGGATGAGTCACCTGTGTTTTCCGTGGCGTTGGAATGCATAGAACCCGCCCAGTGTTCAGGTGTGCCCTTTACTATTGGTGGCAACAGTGTTGCTACTACCAATGGTGGCGAGGAATTGGCTTACACTACAATATCGGGGTTTGATATCACTAGCGGCATCGATTTGGAGAATATGAGCTTTGCCGATGTTGGCAGGGTTAAATTGCATGTTAAGGTCGCTGTTGGAGGGGTAACCGCGACGGACAGCTCCGAATTTGTAGTAGAGCCTTGGGCGTTGAATATTACCCAAGCTTCTGGCAACACAGGGACAGTTGTGACTAGGACAGCAGGTGCTAGCTTTGATTTAACTGTGCAGGCGCTTGGGGAATTAGATGGTATCCTGCCTAACTACCAGCCTGGTGAGCTCGCCTTTTCCTTTAGCCTAGTGACGCCCGAACCCTCAGACGTAGCAGACAGGAATGCCACATTAACTGACGGTGACGGCAGTAATATCGGGGTCAATACCAATGATAATAGCGATATCACTACGTTTGTCGCTGTCAGCAATAATCCTGTGTTCACGGTGGGCACTGCCACGGTGCCTGTGCGGGTTAACGAAGTGGGGCAATTTGCTGTAGACGTAAAAGATCTCAACTACTTAAACGGGAATGAGATTGAAAGTTACGCCATACAGAACTTTTGGGAAGATGCACAGATGGTAGTTGGCCGCTTTGTGCCGGCCTATTTCCAAGCTGAAATGGATTATGGCTTTAGCGCTTATTGTGGCCAGTTTAGCTACAGGGGGGACAAAATTGAAGCGGGCTTAACTGGTAATGTTTTGACCCTTACTGCGAAAAATGCCCAAGATAACATTACTACCTATTATGACAGTAGCGATGCTGCTAGTAGCGCCTATATGTTCGCACCAGGCCACGCCATTTCTGGCCGTAGCTACCAAAATCAGTACAATCTGGCTGAAGTTACCACTGTGGGTACGGATTTCAACGAGACTTCGGTTGTAACAGGGACGGCTGACTTTGATGGCGTATTCAGCTTCACCTTTGAGCATGATTTCTTCCAGTTTAATAAAGGCTCAAGCCCGGTTACTCCGAAAAATTCGGGAACGGGGAACGATGCCTATAATGTCCGCTTCTCCATTCCACAGGCTTCGTTAACGGATTCAGACAATATTGGCTATAAGGCATCGCTAAGTGACAGCGGCTTTAGCAGCTTCGTTGAAGACCAAGTGATCACCAACATTGAAATTAGGGAAGGCCGGCTTGATATCCGCAATGGTGTCGGCGCGGAGAATATTCTCAAAGTGTATTTAGTTGCCGAATATTTCAATGCTGATAGCAATTGGGTAGATCACACGGATGATTCTTGTACGGCTTATGATCACCAGAATTTGCAAGTCGTCACCGGTAGCGTCGATCCTACATCAGTAAATGTAACTGTGTTAGCCCAAGGCTCTGGTACGCTCAACGATGGGCAATCCTCAGCGAGTGAGGACAACTCCTTGAAGGTTGAAGCTGGCATCTCGGAAAATAATCCAACGGTCAAATTCCAGTTGCAGTACCTTGTTCCAACCAAATACCAATACTTGAAATTCAATTGGCGTGACGATGGTGAGCTTTTGGATGACCCGATGGCGGAAATTGTGCTAGGACAATTCTCGGGCAATGACCGTATCATCCATTGGCGAGAAGTATTGAAATAACTGGTAGTGGCGCATTAAGGTACTAATGCGCCATTTTAACCTATTTTAGTTCCCCTTTGAGCCTTTGTTCTTGCTGTATTTGCAGGGCATTGGTAAAGTTAGCGAAATTTCCTGATACCAGCCATTGGTATAACCTCCGTATAATTAACAAAATCAATAGGAAGCGGATTTTCCATGTTTAAAAAGCTTCGAGGCATGTTTTCCAATGACCTCTCTATCGACCTTGGCACCGCAAACACACTTATCTATGTAAAAGACCAAGGCATCGTCCTGAATGAACCTTCCGTTGTTGCAATTAGGCAAGAACGCGCGGGCGGCCCCAAAAGTGTCGCCTCCGTAGGTGCCGCTGCTAAAAGGATGCTTGGTAGAACGCCGGGTAATATCAAAGCGATACGGCCGATGAAAGACGGCGTTATTGCCGACTTTTACGTCACTGAAAAGATGCTCCAGCACTTTATCAAACAAGTGCATGACAACAATTTCTTGCGCCCAAGCCCCCGGGTGCTGGTATGTGTACCCTGCGGTTCAACCCAGGTAGAACGCCGCGCGATACGGGAATCTGCCCTAGGCGCTGGTGCCCGGGAAGTGTATTTGATTGACGAGCCAATGGCCGCAGCTATAGGTGCCGGTTTGCCAGTGTCTGAAGCAACCGGTTCAATGGTGGTCGATATCGGTGGTGGTACCACGGAAGTTGCCATTATTTCGTTAAACGGTGTGGTTTATTCTTCATCGGTGCGTATCGGCGGTGATAAGTTTGACGAAGCTATCATCAGCTACATTCGCCGTAACTTTGGTTCATTAATCGGTGAAGCAACGGCCGAACGCATAAAGCACGAAATTGGCGCAGCCTATCCAGGCGAAGAAGTCAGGGAAATCGAGGTCAGGGGACGCAACTTGGCTGAGGGCGTTCCGCGCGGTTTTACCCTCAATAGCAACGAAATTTTAGAAGCATTGCAAGAACCCCTTACCGGCATCGTCTCAGCGGTAATGGTGGCATTGGAGCAATCGCCGCCTGAACTGGCTTCCGATATTTCGGAGCGGGGTATGGTACTCACCGGCGGCGGCGCTTTGCTCAAAGACCTTGACCGTCTATTGATGGAAGAAACCGGTATTCCAGTTGTCATAGCCGATGATCCGCTTACCTGTGTCGCTCGCGGAGGTGGTAAAGCTTTCGATATGATCGATATGCACGGCGGTGACTTGTTTAGCTACGAGTAGTCCTCTTTGGGGGGCGGCTCAAGCTGGTGTTGTTGAATGGAGACGATCTTTACCCGTGGTCCCTCGTTAAATAGCCGCTTATTGTTGGGGGTTGTGCTTTCTATAGCCCTCATTCTCCTGGATCATAAATTGAACAGTTTTAGCTCGATCCGGTTGTACCTAAATACTTTCGTAGCCCCGTTGCAATACGCCGCCAATCTGCCTGGCCAGATGCTTAACTGGACCACTACCAGTTTGACCACCCAGCGCGATTTGTTGCAGGAAAATGCCCGCCTCACCCGGCAAAATGTGATGCTGAGCGAACAAATCCAGCAAGTGGCATTCCTGCGTAAAGAGAATGACCATTTGCGCGCTTTACTTGGCTCTGAAGTCCGCCAGGGTAGCCGCAAGGTAGTTGCTGAAGTCATGGCAATCGACAACAACCCCTATAGCCACCAGATCGTTGTCAATAAAGGCTCATTGGATGGTGTATTCGAAGGCCAGCCGGTACTAGATGAACACGGGGTTGTTGGGCAAGTGCTGCATGTGGCCACTACAACCAGCCGGGTATTGTTAATATCCGATATAACCCACGCTGTGCCTACCCGGTTGCACAAAAACAATGTGCAACTGATTGTGTCCGGTGAAGGCAGCCTCACCGAGGTCACCATTGGTCACGTACCCCACAGTATCGCCATTGAAGAAGGCGATTTATTGGTTACGTCTGGCTTGGGCGAGGTGTTTCCTGAAGGCTACCCGGTTGCGGTCGTGTCACAGGTGGTACGCGATGAATCACGCCCATTTGCCCAAATTACCGCCGAGCCTGTGGCAAAGCTAGATCGGCTAAAATACTTGCTGTTGCTTTGGCCACCTGAAGCTAGCCCCAGCCCACAAGGCTAAGCCATGTTTGCATTCAAGAACTACGTCATTGCATTGAGCATCGTGTTTGCACTTATGCTGCAAATTATGCCGATGCCGATTGTGGCTGACCCATACCGTCCCGATTGGTTGATGCTAGTGATTGCCTATTGGTGCCTGGCCCTGCCCCATAGGGTGAGTATTGGTGTGGCGTTCCTCAATGGCTTGGTGTTGGATATATTGTTGGGGACTACCCTTGGTGTGCACAGCCTGGCCATGACAGTGGTTGTGTTCATTCTAGCGGTAAATTACCAACGCCTGCGCAACTATTCGGTATGGCAGCAATCAATTATTGTTGGTGTGATTGGCGCACTCTACCACTTGTTGATTTTCTGGTTATTGCGCTTATTGACAGACGTTGATTTCCAATTCGAGTTCCTCTGGCCGGTGTTTACCAGCATGCTCATTTGGCCTTGGATTTTTGGACTGTTACGAAAAATTCGGCGCCAATTTAAAGTCACTTAAAGCTTTAACTCCGGGCCTGAGCCCCCATCTAAGGTAATCCAGAACCATGTTTATCCTTGCTTCTTCATCACCCAGGCGGGCACAGTTGCTTGAACAGCTTGGGCTACACTACATACAGCAGTCTGCTGATATCGACGAAACGCCGTTACCGGGCGAACAACCCGATGAATTAGTCGTCAGGTTGGCAGAAGCGAAAGCGCAAGCTGTGGCTAAAGCGCGCCAACCTGGGGATGCCGTGCTTGGTTCAGATACCATTGGGGTTTTGCATGGTAGGATATTGCTTAAACCCACAGATAAAACCGATTTCGTGAACATGATGTGGCAAATGTCGGGTCAAGTACACCAGGTCATGACGGCGGTGGCGATATTCCACAATAACCTGGTTTGCAGCCGTAATGTGATATCTGACGTGCGCTTTAAACACTTGTCCGATGCGGAAATAGAATGGTATTGGCAAACCGGTGAGCCGTTGGACAAGGCCGGTGGTTACGCCATACAAGGCCAAGGGGCACGATTTGTGCAAGAGATTAGGGGTAGTTACAGTGGAATTATGGGATTACCTTTGTTTGAAACAGTTGAGCTAATGCAGTCTATGGGAATATCAACCAATGAGCGGTGAATTATTGATAAACGTGACGCCCTCAGAGTCTAGGGTGGCGCTGATTGAAAATGGCTTGCTGCAAGAGATACATGTGGAGCGCCATACCAAGAAAGGCCTGGTCGGCAATATTTACCGCGGTAAAGTTAGCCGGGTCTTGCCGGGAATGCAGGCCGCATTTGTTGATATTGGCTTGGAAAAAGCGGCATTCCTGCACGCGTCCGATATATTGATACACAGCGAACTAGCTGGTGAAGTCAATGAATCACAAATCCAAGAAACTCAAATTCCGAAACAGGATATCCGGGATCTCGTACGTGACGGCCAGGATATTGTGGTGCAAGTGGTAAAAGATCCGATTGGCAGCAAAGGCGCCCGCTTGACCACTGACATCACTATTCCCTCACGCTACCTGGTGTTTATGCCGAGCGTTACCCATATTGGCGTTTCCCAGCGCATTGAGGATGAGCAAGAACGGGATCGCCTAAAGCTACTGATGGAAAAGCTAGAGGGGCAGGGGGGATTTATCCTGCGCACCGCGGCTGAAGGGGTAGGTGAAAAAGAATTATTGCAAGACGCCGAATTTTTACGACGTTTGTGGTCAAAGATACAAACACGCATGAAAAAGCGTAAATCCAACGTCTTGTATGAGGATTTGCCCTTGGCCCGCCGGGTGTTGCGGGATTTTGTTGGCACTGAACTGGATCAGATCCGGATAGATTCAAAATTAGCGTTCCAGGAGTTACAACAGTTTACCAAAGAGTACGCTCCGGAATTCCAAAAGCTGCTAGATTATTATCCAGGCGAGCGCCCAATTTTTGACTTGTATGACGTGGAGAATGAAGCCCAAAGGGCGCTGGAGCGCCGGGTTGATTTAAAATCAGGTGGCTACTTGATAATTGACCAAACAGAGGCAATGACCACTATAGATATTAATACCGGTGCTTTTGTTGGCCATCGCAATTTAGAAGAGACAATTTTCAATACTAACATTGAAGCAACCCAGGCTATCGCAAGGCAGCTACGGCTGCGCAACTTAGGTGGTATAATTATCATTGATTTCATTGATATGACTGACAGTAGCCACCAAAAGCGGGTTTTGCACAATTTGGAAGTGGCTTTGGCCAAAGATCGCGCCAAGACTAAGATCCACGGGTTCACTTCGTTAGGACTGGTGGAAATGACCCGCAAACGCACCAGGGAAAGCTTGGAACATATCCTGTGTGGTGAATGCCCTGTTTGCAAAGGGCGTGGAACCATAAAAACAGTGGAAACTGTATGTTTTGAGATAATGCGTGAGATTGTAAGGGTCAACCGGGCATACGAGGCAGACAAATTTGTGGTCTATGCCGCACCTGCTGTGGCAGATGCATTGATGGATGAAGAATCCCACGTGCTGGCAGAGTTGGAAGTATTTATTAGCAAACAAATAAAGGTGCAAACGGAGATTTTGTACAACCAGGACAAGTATGACGTGGTAATGATGTGACCTAACTAGTGCCTACCTTAGTTTAGGAGCTGGTAGCACTTTATGGGTCGGAGAGGTTAAATAGTTTAATGGGCAGTAGCGACAAAAAGTCATGGCAGTATTACGCAGCTTACATCAACCGTAAGCTGTGGGCTTTTGTTGCGGTGTTGCTGGTGAGCTTGGCGGTCGCTATCAGTGTTTTGCGCTATTCATTGCCCTACATGGATCAGCAAAAACACCATTTGGAAAATTGGTTGTTACAGGAGTACGGCGCTGAAATCAAGATAGGCTATATCAGTGCCATGTGGAAAGGCAAAGGCCCTGCCATCGTACTCAAAGACGTGAGCCTTGCTGCCAACCAAAGTTCGCCGATTGCCCTTTCTGTAGATGAAACCCAAATCGAACTGGATTTTTGGAACTCAATCCGGGCTGGCAAGATCCTGTCACAGCGCTTTAATTTGGTTGGCATGGAACTGGAAGTGGATGTGCCGCGAATAGAAAATAGCGGTGATGATTTCCCAATAATCGAAGCACTGCAAAGCCTATTCCTCGAGCAGCTTCAGCGCTTTTCAGTCAGTAGCAGCGAAGTGTTGATCCGCACCCGGCTCGATCAGCAGCGCATCCAAATCCAGCAGCTAAGCTGGCTAAACCAAGAGGATAGGCACCAAGGTGTAGGCCAAATGCGGGTGGCGGAACTTGCCCGCAATTCAGCTAGCTTTGTCTTGGATTTGACCGGCTCCAGCCAAAACTTTGTTGGGACATTTTACGCCGAAGCCGAAGACCTTGATTTGTCCCCGTGGCTAAAAGAATTTATCCCATCTGAATATGAACTCAAACGCAGCCGCGGCAACTTTACCCTTTGGGCTGGTATTCACAATACAAAAGTCACCTTTGTGCAAGGTGACTTTTCTGAAAGCCGTTTTGCTTGGCAAGGCCAATCTCCTGGTTCAAGCGTTAATGCCAACTTAATGCGAGGTGATTTTTATGCGGCGCCAACCGAGTTGGGCTGGAATTGGAATGTAGACAACCTGACCCTAGTGGTCAATGACCAGGCGGTAACTAGCAACTGGCGTGGAGATTTGGCATTGGATGGCTCCTTGCGCTTGGAGAGCTCAGAAGGCCTGGATATTGCCCCCATGCTACCCATGTTGGGCGTGGTCTTGGGAGAACAGGCAGCTAGCAGTGTGGCTGCTTTCGCCCCAGAATTGGAGCTGGGTAGTTTGCAATTTGTGACCAAAGACGGGGAATTCGCGGCGAAGGTAGAGGTCGATGAGTTATCCCTCAGACCGCAGAACCAGGTACCTGGGATAAGGGATTTGGCAGGGACTGTATATTGGTTCAACGACCTTGCCAAAATAGAGCTTTCGGGACGCGATGGTATCGTGTCTAGCCGCAAATTACTGGGTTATGACTTGCCCTTTGAGCTGTTAGATTTGCAGCTGGGGCTGGATTTGGCCGAGGACAAAAATGAGCTATTTGCTACCAATATCAGTCTTGCCAGCGAGCAGTTAAACCTAACGCAGGGCTTTAGCTATCAATTTGATACAGGTAGGTTAACCTACCTTGGTAGCGTCGATGCGTTGGATATTGACCGGGTGAAAGCCCTTTTCCCAACTGATTTAATGGGTAAATATACTAGGGCCTATTTGACCCGCGCCCTGGAATCAGGCCGCGTTGATGGTGCTACAATCTTATTTGATGGTGTTCCAAGCCACTTTCCATTTGACGATGGCAGCGGCATCTTCCAAGCGGGGAGTAGCCCTTAGCGACACCCAATTTAGTTTTGAGGCTAGTTGGCCCTCCATTGAACAACTGAACGCCAATCTATTATTCGAAAAACGATGCCCTGTATTTGTTTTGGCGAGTCCGGTAACCTGGCAGGCTTAAACCTAAAAGACGCAAAAGGCGTGTTACCAGAGTTAAGCGAATCTGCTGTGCTGGAGCTAAATGCATTAGGTGGTGGCACCGGGGAGCAAGTTACCGAGTTATTCCAGCAAAGCTCATTGGCCGATACGGTGGGGGCTTCACTTGATGTTATCAAAATAAATGGTGATCTAGACGCAGAAATTAACATGCAGATCCCCATGACCGGAGAAAATATAGTAGCCACAGGCCGGGTCAACCTGTCCCAAGATAGCATTGCTATTCCTACTATCGATGTATTGCTTGAAGACGTCACCGGGCATTTGCTGTTTGAAAACGAAAAACTCAATACGGAAACTTTATCCGCCAACCTGTTGCAACAGCCAGTGCAAATAGAGGCAATTGGCCGTGATAGTGACAATGGTTATTTGGCTGACATCAGCGTATCGGGTGATTGGCAGGTTAAGCCGCTATTGCGAAGGTTCCATCCGGCCATCGAAGGCTATTTTAACGGAGCCAGTGGCTGGGATGCCAATGTCAACATACGTATCCCGGAGTCTGGGTATTATTACGGCATGCAGATTGTGTCGCAATTGGACGGCGTTGGCATTGACCTACCTGCGCCTGCAGGCAAACAACCCGAACAAAATATGCGTTTGATTCTCGATAGCGAAGGGGACGCGACGGCGTCAACAGTGCGTATGCTGGTGGGCTCAGACATCAAATTTAACGGGATTATCCCCCACGACACAGGCCAGTTTTCCCGCGCGCATTTATCCATAGGCGGTGATAATTTTGTTGGTATGGGGTTGGGCTTTAGTGTTTCTGCGGATTTGCAGTACCTGGATTACAGCCCATGGTACCGGTTTGTCGGTGCTTTAATCGACGGAATGCCGGAATCTGATAATCCTATATTGGCAGCGCCGAAAAGGGTCTACGTCGAGACCCAATCCCTGGATGTCGCGGGACAAACCTTTACCGATGTAGAAATCCTGGGTAAGCACAGGGAAAATGATTGGTTACTTGAAATCGATTCAGAACAAACCCGAGCCAATGCGGTGGTACACAAAGATTGGCTAAATGAAGGGGTGCAGGTCAACGCAGATTTTGTGCGCCTCGGCAATTGGCAGCAGCAACCAAAAGAAGGCGGCGCCGAACCTATTAGTGACAGGCTGCTACCGCCTATTAATTTTGTCTGCCAACAATGTGAGTTCAAGGATTACGAACTGGGTCAAGTGACCCTAAACATGTCGCGCAGCGCTACTGGGATGAGTATCGATCTATTGGAAATGCGCAAGCGCGACGGGGTGCTATCAGCAACGGGCAATTGGTTTATCTCGGGATTGGGCAGCAGTACCCGGGTAAAAGGCACTTTCAATAGTGGTGACTTTGGCGCATTCCTTAAAACTTTGGATTTTGATTCCGGCATTAGGGATTCTGATGCTGTCATGGATTTCGACTTGAGTTGGGCCGCCTCCCCATATGAATTTAGCAGCCAAAGCCTAGGCGGGCATATTGATTGGCGCCTAGGCGATGGATACCTAACTGAGGTGAGTGACAAGGGAGCTAGGATATTCAGCATACTGAGCCTAGAATCTTTGGTGCGCAAGCTAACCTTAGATTTTCCGCGATATTTTTGCCAAAGGATTTTTCTACAACAAGATGGAAGGTAGCTTCCAAGTCCAGCAGGGCAAGGTTGAAACCAATGATGCAGAAATTGACGGCGCTGCCGCGACGGTAAAACTGGACGGCTATACCGATCTCACTAACAACAAATTAAACTACATGGTTTCTGTTAAGCCGAATGTGACCTCGAGCTTGCCTGCTTTGTTAGCCTGGATGGTAAACCCGGCAACCGCTGTGGCAGCCTTGGCCCTGGATGAGGTGCTATCATCAGCCAATGTTGTTTCAAACCTCCAGTATTCGCTTACTGGTACCTTGAATGAACCCATCATGACCGAAATAGGCCGCAGCAGCCAAGAAGTTGAACTGCCGGCGCAGAACCAATTGCCGGTGGAACCTGCAGCGCCGGAGGTTGATAGCGTACCTATAATACCTAAAAAACTCAGATGACGTTTCGGATGAGGCAGAAGGTTCCTAATGCAGTTAATTGCAATGCAAATGGTCTCTGTACCGGATGTCGACCAGAACCTAAAAACAGTGGAGAGTTTGCTACAGCGGATCGCAGTAAGCCAGCCAACCCTGGTGGTTTTGCCTGAATGCTTTGCCTTTTTTGGGGCGCGTGACAGGGACGTGCTGGCCATTGCTGAAACGGCTGGGGACGGCACAATACAAAATGCGTTGTCTAAGCTGGCCAAGGCCTATGGTGTGTGGCTGGTGGCGGGAACCATTCCGATAATCGCCAGTGATAAAAAGTTTAGCGCTGCCTGCCTGGTCTACAACGATGCAGGCGAGGTCGCTGGCCGCTACGATAAGATCCACTTGTTTGATGTGGAAGTACCAGATAAAACCAAAAGTTACCGGGAATCTCGCTATACGCAACCCGGCTCGCAGTGCTTAGTCCTGCCGAGTACCCCGTTTGGACGGTTAGCCATAGCTGTATGCTACGACATCCGATTTGCCGGCCAGTTCAATGCCATGGCGCCATTTGATGTATTGGCCTTGCCAGCGGCGTTTACTGCCAAGACAGGGCAGGCGCATTGGCGACCATTACTGCAATGCCGTAGTATTGAAAACCAATGTTACACAGTGGCGGCCAACCAAGGCGGTAACCACTTGAATGGCCGGGAAACCTATGGCCATAGTTGTATTTATTCCCCGTGGGGAGAACTTTTAGCGGAAAAAAGCCAAGGCGAAGGTATTGTGTATGCCGAAGGCGACCTTGGCTACATCGAATCCATCCGCAGCAAAATGCCGGTGATAGAGCAAAACCGGTTCAGGAGCAATTTTGAATAACTCAGTAGAGCAATACCTATTAGCCGATTCAGGCTTGACCCGCAACGATTTGGAGACGGCACTAGGCCATATTTATGGCCGCAACAACGATTTTGCGGATCTGTATTTCCAGTCCAGCCAGCACGAAACTTGGGTACTTGAAGACGGTATCATCAAAGAGGGCAGTTATAACATCGAACGCGGCGTTGGTGTGCGGGCGCTTTGCGGCGAAAAAACTGGTTTCGCCTACTCTGATGAAATCAACCAAGAAGCCTTGATGATGGCGGCAAGCACGGCGCGGAATATTTCAAGCCAGGAAGGCCGCAACAAAGTGAGTAGTTTTGCAGGGGTAAGCCACCCGAGCTATTACAGCGCGGACAACCCGTTGCTGGCCATGTCTGAGTCAGAAAAAATAGCCCTATTGCGCCTAGTGGACGACTATATCCGCAAACAAGAGCCGGGGGTTGCCCAGGTGATAGTGAGCCTGTCAGGGGTATTTGAACAAATTTTGGTGGCTGCCACTGATGGCACTTTTAACACCGATACCCGCCCACTAGTGCGATTGAATTGTTCAGTCATTGTCGAAAAGGATGGCAGGAGGGAGCGCGGTGGTGCCGGCGCCGGTGGCCGCATGGCCTATGACTTTTTCCATAGCCAAACTGACAATAACGGGCCTATGTACCAGCAAATTGCCGACGAAGCCCTGCATATGGCTAATATCAACCTACAAGCGGTGGATGCGCCAGCTGGCGTCATGCCCGTAGTACTCGGCAGCGGCTGGCCCGGTGTATTGTTGCACGAAGCGGTTGGCCATGGTTTGGAAGGCGATTTTAACCGCAAAGGCGCGTCTACTTTTAGTGGCCGTATAGGCGAACAAGTGGCAGCGAAGGGCGTTACTGTTGTGGATGACGGTAGCATGGCCAAGCGTCGGGGCTCACTCAATATGGATGACGAAGGTGTCGCAACCCAGCGCAATGTCTTGATAGATGATGGCGTGTTGACTAAATATATGCAGGACAAACTCAATGCCCGATTGATGGGGGTTCCTGCGACTGGTAATGGCAGGCGCGAGTCCTATGCCCATTTGCCTATGCCGAGGATGACCAACACCTTTATGTTACCTGGTGGGTTTGAGCCCGAAGAAATCATTAGCAGTGTCGAAAAAGGGATTTATGCCCCCAATTTTGGAGGTGGCCAGGTGGACATCACCTCTGGTAAATTCGTTTTTTCTACCTCGGAAGCCTACCTTATTGAAAAAGGCAAAATTACCACACCAGTCAAAGGCGCTACATTAATTGGCAATGGACCAGAGGTAATGCAGAAAGTTTCTATGATCGGAAACGATTTATCACTAGATCGCGGTGTCGGTGTCTGTGGTAAAGATGGCCAAAGCGTGCCTGTCGGCGTTGGCCAGCCCACCTTGAAAGTCGATGAGCTAACCGTGGGCGGCACCGCTTAAGCGCCCGGTTGTTTAACAATCCCCATAAAGCCGCCAACAAGCGGCTTTATTTTCCGGTCGTAAATTTTCCCTTTACTCCCTGCCAATTGTGAATGCCACATTTGTCCTAGTTCCTGACGGAGCATCAATTGCGAGCTGTATTACCTGGTTCCCTGATTCGGAGGCACTATTAGTGAATTCACCCAGAAATTCCAAGGTGCCAGGAAAGGTGGGGTCTTTTATAGTTATGCCATTATTGACCGTTGCTAATACTTCAGCAAAATTGCCTTCAGAATCCAGTAGGCCAAGCTGGGTTCCAGAAGGCAGTATTTGATTGGCCGAATCATAGAACACTAATTTAACAGAAACATAAGAACCTTCAGGAATAGAGATGCTCCTTGGAAAGCTAATATCGTCTTCAGGGCCTACTTCTCCGAAATCCATCCCTTCAATTTCAGTCTTTAGGGCTTCATCATTACTGAAATAAATATGCTCTAGATTTGATTCGTCTGCTTCTTCACCTATACCGATATATGCCCGCCAAAGTGCGTTGGAACTTGACATAACCATGACAAGTGACTTACGCACATGGATAGAGGCAGCAATACCCTGTCCACAGGACTCTTCGTCATTGCATTGTGGACCATTAAACAGCCCATCTGCATCGCTAAAGGCACCATCACCGTTATAATCCAAGAATACTTCAGTGATATTTGTGCCCGTATTCGGGTTGCCGTCTTGGTCGTCATCCCTTACGCCATTTTCATTGTCATCGCGCCAAGCTTCGGAATGATCTATGAAACCACTGGTAGTGTAACTACTAATACCAAAACCACTGTCGGTATTGTCGATTATTGGGCCACCGTCTATTGCTTCCCCGTCATAGGCGTTGTTGCCATTACCATCAAACAAGGTCTCATGGCCAATGGCCGTCGCTAAGATGGTTATTCTATGATCCTCAACCCTGGGGTTAGAACTTGTCCATGTAACCGTGCAGGTTCCAGTGTTATCTGCATTGGGATCTATATCGCCATTGGCATCTTCACCGGTAAGGCAGCTAGGCTCAATCGTACCTCCTTCCGTAGTGAAATTAACTGTAGTGCCATTGGGTACTGGGTTGTTAAAGCTATCTGCCAAACGAACGGCAATAACCACTTCTTGGCCGTCGATAGAATTAGCTTCGGGATTAAAGTTTGACGCCGCGAGACTAAAGCTATTTTGATCCGGCAATCCAGTATTTACCGACAATAGATCCGACTGGGTTTGAATGGTTCCACCATCGACTGTGCTAGCACTGGCCGTCACCCTAACCGCTGTGGGCACGGTGCCTGCCGTTACCCGGGTACTGACCTGGCCCAAGGAGTTAGTCAACCCAGAAGCTGGATTCAAGGTCATACCACCAATACTGGTATTGAGTTCAAAGTTTACTTCTTGCTGTGCCAGCGGATTGCCCAGTTCGCCATTTAGCTGGAAAGTGAGGGTAGACACAGATCGGCTATTTTGGCCGCCAGTACCCGCCAGCACAATCTCGTCAGGTATTGCAGATACAAAGGAGATGGAGCCTGCGTTTTCTGGCAGGATATTTAATTCCCTGGTAATGGTCAGTGTTTCATTATTTACTACTACTGAAGCGACGATTTGATCTAGGTTGCCAGTAGAGCCTGCACAGCTAATGTCTTCAAAGGTAGCCGAGGCGATACCGTTAATGGTTGTCACGTTTTGGTCAATAGTGGCCTGGCTATTGGCAACGCAATTGGAGCTGAAGGTGACTGGGGTTGGAGTTTGGAGGCGTTGATCGTTTTCATCTACCAAAGCAACATTAAAGCCTACGGTAGCCCCTGCGCTAATAGTTACTTCACCATTTACTTCCGCAGTTGAGCCGATTTCACCCTCTACAAAATCGCCATCACTATTTATGTGGCCAAATCGCGTTTGGCTATCATCAATAATGGTCCCAGCTCCCTGCACTTCAAAATTCAGTGAGTTAGAAAAGCTAAAACTATCAACGGTTACCTGTGCTGTAAGCGAGTAGGCACCGAGATCACCTTCTGTTGCAGTCATTGTAACCTGCGCTATGCCTGAGGCGTTGGTCAATGCAGTAGTGGGTGATAACGATGGTCCGGAACCTTGTACACTGAATAAAACAATCGCATCTGCAATAGGATCGTCTTCAGCGTCCAACACCCTTGCTTGTATCTGCACTTCTTCATCAGTCCTAAAGCGGCTCACTTGTTGGCCACTCAAGAACATTGAAAGTGTTACTTCTGGCACGTCCTGGATTGAAGTAGGCACCGCTAGGTATTCGTAATTGGTTGTTGCTGATGTGTCCAAGTAGGTCGCCGTAATGGTGCCTGCACCAACATCCAGGTTTGGGTTACTCAATGAAACTTCGGCAATACCATTTTCAGTTAGTTTAGTGCTGGCAGACAATTGTCCCAATTGGCTGGATAAGCTGAAAGCAATCAGCTCGGCATTTAACGGTTCCCCATCGCTAGTCAGGGTTGCTTGTACGCAAATTCCTTCATTGGCATTAAAACTAGGCGGTGAAACAGCGTTGCATTGGCTATCAAGGGCTCCCAGTTGTAATACAACCTCACCGGGTTGTGCGTCACTTGGCTCTATTTCAAAGTTGTAGCTAGCGCTGTAATCCACCGATTCATAGGTAAAGCTGGCCGTTGCTGTGTATGCACCGATATTGGCGTCAGTGGCTTGGATTGAAGCTTCTGCAATGCCATTGCTATCGGTAAGGGCAGTTAACGGGCTGAGGCTCGGTCCACTACTATTTAGGGAAAAGGTTACAATCGTATTGTTCAGGGGCTGGCCGCTAGGATCCAACACAGTCGCAACTAGGTTAGGCTCATCGTTGCTGGTAAACCGCGACACCACGCTTGATTCATTCACCAACAGCAGCTGGATGGAAGCGGGCGTTGGCGTTTCATCCACTGCAATATACTCAAAGCTGGCTGAATCCGTGGCACTACCAAAGGTTGCAGTAATAGTGGTGGCACCAGTTGTGAGGTTGGGGTTTGAAATGAAAATCTGTGCAACGCCCTGGCTGTTGGTCAAGGCTGTCGAAGTGGTCAATTCACCAATGTTGCTGGATAGGGCGAAGCTAATTACCTCATCGGCGTCAGCTGTGCCATCGCTCGTT
Source organism: Alteromonadaceae bacterium (assembly GCA_965279005.1). Taxonomy (GTDB): domain Bacteria; phylum Pseudomonadota; class Gammaproteobacteria; order Enterobacterales; family Alteromonadaceae; genus Planctobacterium. The sequence continues at coordinate 114,693 of CBDIHK010000019.1, forward strand.
AGCGTGGCTTGTACACAAATATCTTGGTTTGCCGGGAAGCTATTGCCGCTGACTGCGCTACAGTTGCTATCCCGCAATTCAACAGACAGCGCAACTACTGGATCTGTATTGCCGTCAAATGGGTTTGAACCATTAGCTCCGGACGAGCCACCGCCACAGCCAGCCAATAGCATGGCTAGGAAAACCATTAAAATTGTAGCGCGCATTATATACCCCTAAAGGTTTATTGTTGAATTTCTTGTTTTAAGTATTGGAATATTTCCCTTGCAGCTTTCGGTGGTTTCTCCTGCTGCAATTCCTTCTTAGCTTGGCGCATCCACTGCCTTAACCTTTGTCGGTCAAGGTTAGGATAATCATTAATCAAATTTTGTAAAACCTGGTCATCACCAGCCACGAGCTTGTCACGCAGTTTTTCCAAAAGGTGGAAATGGGCGTTGGCTTGGGTTTGTTTGCCTTGGATGTTTTGCAGGGCTTGCAGGAGTGGCTCGACATCGCGGCTGCGGAACAGCTTGCCGATAAACTGCAACTGCCGCCTGTAAGAAGGTTTTTTGCGGTGCATGTTTTTAGCTTGTTGCACTGCATCTAAAATGTCACTGTCTAAAGGCAGTTTGGCAATATTAGCTGAACCCATGTCTACTAAGGTTTCTGCCAGCGTTACCAATTCCAACAATTGTTTTTTTATTTGGGTTTTACTTTTATATTCTTCAGATCCTGGATCATTGCTATCCAGTAGTTCGTCGCCCATAGTGCCGTCAATGGTGGTACAATTTGTTAAATTGTACCTATTGCCCGGCCGTAATTGAATAGCGTGCCCAGTAAATAGATACGCATAACAAGAATCTAAACTGATTTGTAGCAATAGAGCTCATTCGGGTAGATGCTTGTCGCTACTAGTTGAAGAAGGAATAAACAAAGATGCAGGTAGACCAACACCTTTCTGAAATCAAGCAGGTGGTCAGCGATGTCATAGCCATGGCGAAACAAAAAGGCGCGACCCAAGTTGAGGCCAGCATGAGCAAAGTACAGGGGGTGTCGGTTAGCACTCGGCTAAAAGAGGTGGAAACGGTCGAGTTCAATAATGATGGCGGCCTTGGTATTAGCTTATATGTCGATAATTGCAAAGGCAGCGCGTCAACCGCTGACCTAAGCCCGGGAGCCCTCGCGCTTACAGTGGAAAAAGCCATTCAGATCGCCAAATACACCAGTGAAGATGAGTGTGCTGGCCTTGCTGATGCCGATTTAATGATAAAGGACGATATGGATTTGGATTTGTACCATCCGGACCATCCCGACACCGAAGCGGCCATTAACATTGCGATTGAAGCAGAGACCGTGGCCTTAGATACGGACTCGCGTATCAATAACTCCGATGGCGCCAGCTACAATGCCAATATTGGGGTCAAAGTCTATGGCAATAGCCATGGTGTGTTGGTGGGCTATCCAAGCTCCCGCTATAGCCTTAGTTGCGTCATGATTGCGGAACAAGACGGTGATATGCAGCGCGACTATGCCTATACCGTGTCACGGGAAGCTGACAAACTGGTTAGTGCAGCGGCAATTGGGCAGGAAGCCGCAGAAAACACAGTTAAGCGCTTGGGCGCACAAAAGCTACCAACCCAAACTGTACCGGTTTTGTTCAGCCGGGAACTGGCACCCGCGTTACTGGGGCATTTTGTTAGCGCCATCAGCGGTGGCAGCATTTACCGCAAATCCAGCTTCTTGCTAGAGGCGATGGGCACCCAAGTATTCCCTGAATGGTTTCAAATCCAAGAGCGCCCCCACATCAAAAAAGCCTTGGCCAGTAGCGCCTTTGACAATGAGGGGGTCGCAACCCAGGACATGGATATTGTCGTCGACGGAGTATTGCAGCATTTCCTGCTTACCAGTTATTCGGCGCGTAAACTGAACTTAAAGAACAATGGCCACGCAGGTGGCATCCACAACTGGTTGGTGAACAATACCGGTGAGTCGGAAGCTGAACTTTTGCAAAAAATGGGCACCGGCCTTTATGTCACAGAGCTAATGGGGCAAGGGGTCAATACAGTAACGGGTGACTATTCCCGGGGAGCCGCTGGTTTTTGGGTGGAAAATGGCATCATTCAATATCCAGTGCACGAGGTGACCATAGCCAGCAACTTAAAGGACATGCTGCGCAACATCGTTGCCGTTGGCGCAGAGCAAGAAGACCGTGGCAGTATCTTTACCGGCGCTATTTTATTGGAGTCAATGCAGTTAGGCGGGCAATAAGTCTTCTTCGGATTTGGTTACTAAAAACAAAAGGGCTGCAAAAGCAGCCCTTTTTATAAATACGCGATACTTATTTAGTCCACGGTTCCGCAGAAGCGGTAACCTTCACCGTGGATAGTGACAATCAATTCCTCACCACCTTCTTCGCTTTCAAAGTGCTTGCGGATCCGGCGGATGGTGACGTCAACGGTACGGTCATTAGGGCGCAATTCACGGCCGGTCATTTCCAGGATCAGTTGTTCGCGGGTCAGGATCTTGCCTGGATGGCTTAAAAACAGGTGCAATGCCCTAAACTCGCTACGCGGTAAGCGGAATTCGTTGCCACTAGGCGAAATCAAGCTGCGGCTGTCACCATCTAACGTCCAACCATTGAAGCTGGCTTTGCTGGGCAAGTCCTCGTCTTCAGCACTGCTGGCGGTACGCGCAAGCAGGTTGCGCGCCCTTATAGTCAATTCCCTGGGATTGAAAGGCTTGGTTAGGTAGTCATCGGCACCAATCTCCAAACCCAATATGCGGTCAACGTCATTGTCCCGGCCGGTTAGGAAAATAAGGCCAACATTCTTTTTATCGCGTACTTCGCGCGCCAAGATAAGGCCGTTTTTACCCGGCAGGTTAATATCCATAATGACTAGGTCAACACTATGCTTGCCAAATACATCGTGCATCTGGTCGCCGTTTTCCGCTTCGAAGACACCATAACCTTCGGCTTCAAAAAGGCTCTTCAGTGTGGTCCTGGTTACGACCTCATCTTCTACGATTAGGATGTTGGGGCTTTGCATTTTTTTCACCTGGTTTATTCATCCAAAAAGGACATTAAAATCGCTAAGTTATTGCAGTTTAACGGAAGTTGACACGTTTCAACAATAGCGAACTGAATTTTAGCGAAGTATTTTCGTACTGCTTTTGGCTTAGGAATATCTTCATTTTGATTGTAGGGGCACAATGGTGATCATTCCGCCGCGTTCAACAAAGTCCCTGGTTTCCCCAACTGACACCAGCTTTTGGTTCAGGGATTGCAATTGTTCAAACAATTCATCTGATTCGACCTGGCGGCTGACAAACAATAATTGGCAGTTGCTGTCCTGCACTTGGGCAAGGTTCGTTATTTCGACAATACGGGTGTCACGGTTTTTCACTTTATTGGCAGGTAATGAGCGGAATATCTCCTGGTGCGCAGGATCATTGCCCTCGTAAAAGCAAAAATTGACAAAATTGCCTTCAAAGTGGCTGTCTGGAAAATTGGTATAGTGCACGATGTGGTATAAAAAGGATGCCCTCAGTTGTTCGGGCTTGAAGCTTTGTGCAACAGCGAGGAACGCCAAGCATCCCAGGGTTAGGAACAATACAGCCAACTTGTTACTAAACCTGTAATGCATAGATTAAGAACTCTTTGCCAGTTTTTCCGCTTGCACTAGTTTGATTGGGAAGACGATGTGAAATTCAACGCCTTTGCCTTCTTCACTGCTCAATGAGATTGAGCCGTTAAGGGCTTGGGTTACTAAGTTGAACACCAGGTGCATACCCAAACCACTGCCGCCTTGGCCGCGTTTGGTGGTGACGAAGGGATCGAAAATCCGCTTGCGCATATGCTCTGGAATACCTTTGCCGTCATCTCTGTAAGTGATATTTATCTTGTTGTTGTCGATTAGCTGGGCTTGGATAATGATGAGGCCATTGTCCTTGCCTTCGAAACCGTGGATGATGGAATTCATAATCAAGTTGATCATGATTTGGTTGATGGGGCCGGCCTTGGTTTCGATGTAGAGTTCAGGGTCACAGTCAATTTCTATCACATGCTGCAGGTTTTTCAGCCTAGGCCGCATCGACAATAGGATTTCATCCATCAGCTGCTTAAA
>CBDIHK010000020.1:0-140467 GCA_965279005.1 Alteromonadaceae bacterium
GATATATGGAACGGTGGTTTGCCGCACCTGATGCTGGTTAGCAAAGAGGGCAAGGTTACGCAAAGGTTTGAGTCCCAGCACATGGCGTTAGGGATCCTTGATCCCGAAGATTTTGAAAAAGATATACAACGCTACGAGGGTGAATACGGGGATCGCCTGTTTGGTTACACCGATGGTGTCATTGAATTGACCAGCACTAGCGGCGAGATGCTCGGGGAAGATGGCCTTGAATTCTGGCTTGAGAGTAAACCAGGCATTACAACCGATGAGATCATGGAAAAAATTGAACAATTCCATGGCGGTGCAGAACAAGCTGATGACATAACCATGTTCTCCTACGAGTTCCAAGAACTCGGCTTAAGCAAACAAATAACCCACTTACCCAAAGTACCATTTAAAATTCAGTTGCGTTTGGATGTGGATGAGTTGCGCGAAGGCGATCCGGTGTCCCAAGTGATCGATATGATTTCTGGCCACACGGCATTCCACGGCATCCGTTCTAATGTGTTTACTGTGGTGAGTGAACTCTATACCAACGCGTTGGATCACGGCTTGCTAAAGCTGGATTCCAAGCTGAAAGAGTCCCCCGATGGATTTTTGGAATATTTTAATGTGCGGGAGACTCGCTTGTTAGCATTGCAACAAGGATGGATTGAAATTTGTGCCTGCTACCAGGTTGAACCTGCTGCGATCACCTTTACCGTCAAAGACTCCGGAGATGGTTTTGATTATGAGAACATAGACTCACAGGCTGACTCTGACGACAATTTCGGGCGGGGTGTGGCACTTGTTGCTGAGCTAGCAGACAGTTTGCAATATTCCGAATCGGGAACAAAGGTTATGGCTAAATTCTTAATTGAAAATGGCGTTGAAGCCACTAAAGATGATGTTGTTAAGGATTGCTGTTAAGTTTTAGTTGCAAGCGCTTCGACCAAATCGTAATTTTACGGGGTAATTCACATTGAATTGAGAATAGTTCTCAATTACATTTCATGCGAATAAAAAATAAAGGAATACCCACCAAATGAAATTAATTCACTCCTTGTTAGTCTGTGCGCTAGGCTTGGGTTCGGTAATGGCATCTGCCGAAGAGGTAAATGTCTACTCTGCCCGCAAAGAGGCGTTAATCAAACCCTTGTTAGATAAGTTCACCGATGCCACGGACATTAAGGTTAACTTGGTAACCGGAAAGGCCGATGCCTTGATCACCCGCATGCAGAACGAAGGGGAGTTTAGCCCGGTTGATTTGCTGCTTACCACAGATATTGGCAGGTTACACAGGGCAAAGGAAATGGGCTTGTTGCAAACGACTGGATCTGACAGCCTAGAGCAAAACATCCCGGAAAACCTGCGGGATAGTGAAGGCTATTGGTTTGCCCTTACCATGCGTGCCCGTCCAATTATGTACCATCCAGATAGGGTCAAACCTGAGGAACTAAACGGCGTTTTGGATTTGGCAGACCCAAAGTGGAAGGGTAGGGTTTGCATCCGCTCTTCGAGCAACATCTACAACCAATCAATGGTTGCCGCCATGATATACAAATTTGGCGAAGAGCAAGTACAACAATGGGCTGATGCCTTTACTAAAAACTTTGCGCGCAGGCCAAAGGGGGGGGATAGGGATCAAATCAAAGCTGTTGTCGCAGGTGAATGCGACATTGCCATCGCAAATACTTACTATTTAGGCGGCATGTTGGCCGACGTTGATAGCAAAAATGCAGAAATTGCCGGTCAACTCAAGGTCTTTTGGCCGGATCAACAAGGCACAGGTACACATGTCAATGTGTCCGGTGGCGCAGTCTCAAAATATGCCCCGAATGCCGGGGCTGCCAAGCGCCTGTTGGAATTCTTGGCCAGCAAAGAAAGCCAAAAGTGGTATGCCGAAGTCAACCATGAATATCCTGTCAGGGAAGGGATTGAAGTGTCAGAACTATTAAAGGGCTTCGGTGACTTCAAGGCCGAGCAAATTCCTTTAGAAAAAGTTGGGCTTCTCAACGGGCAATCAGTTAAGGTGATGGATAAGGCTGGTTGGCGTTAACAATACATCGCCATGGTTCTCTTTAGGTTGAAAAATTGAAGCAAAACAACGCAGTAGCTTGGCTGTTATTCGGCTGGGCGCTGCTACTGGCATCCCCCACAATATTGGTATTCCTGAGCTGGCTACAACCCCAGTGGCAAGTGTGGTCACACCTGCAACAGACGCTGTTAAAAGATTATGTGGTCAACACTATCTTATTGGCCTCCGGCGTGGCATTGGGGGCGGCATTTATTGGTACGGCCAGTGCCTGGTTGGTAAGCCAATACCGGTTTCCGATGCGCAACCTATTGCGTTGGTTGCTTATTCTACCGCTAGCTATTCCCGCATACATAATGGCCTACACCTATTCAGGAATGCTGGACTACTTTGGCGTTGTGCAATCCAGCCTGCGCGAACTAGGCATTGAGTTCGAGCATTTTTGGCAGGTGCAATCCTTGTCAGGCGCCATTGTGGTTATGTCGCTAGTGCTCTATCCCTATGTCTATGCCCTGGCTTTAGTTGCATTTAGCGGGCAACCACAAAGTTACTTTGACGTCGCCAAGAGCCACGGGAAATCCGATTGGCAGTATTTTACCAAAATTGCTTTGCCCTTGGCGTTACCTGCCATTTTCGCCGGTTCCATGCTGGCTATGATGGAAGCTTTTGCTGAGTTTGGTGTCGTAGATTATTACGGTGTGCCGACATTGACTACCGGTGTATTCAAAGTCTGGTTTGGTATGAACAACGCGCAAGCGGCGGCTCAGCTGTCGGCATTATTAGTGACTTTTGTATTGTTCTTGTTGGTGCTGGAAAAATGGAGTCGCCGGAAGCAACGCTACTACCAGCAAAAAGCCGGTGCCCCTGTCCAGGCAAGGCAAACACAAGGCTTGTGGACTAGGTGGTTAATGACCATCTCCCTCACCGTTGTGGTTTTACTCGCTTTTGTATTTCCGGTTATGCAATTGGCCTCTTGGGCGTTCTATTCAATTAAACAGGGCATAGACTACGATTTGGCAAACCTAGTTTGGAGCAGTTTTTCTGTAGCGCTCGCTGCAGCAGCTATTATCGCAGCATTGTGCCTGATCATGTTGGCACTGGATCGTCGATATAAGTCAAAGCGCAGCCAAACTAGCCTACAAATTGTCAGCTTGGGTTATGCCTTCCCAGGCGCAGTCATCGCGGTAGGTGCCATGGTGGCGCTTAGCTGGGCTGATCGGCGCCTAAATTGGTTAACAGACTTTCTGTGGTCGGAAAAAATAGGGCTGGTATTGTCTGGAAGCCTATTTGCTTTGTTATTCGCTTACGTAGTGCGTTTCACCACGGTTGGCATGCAATACTTACAGACAGGATACAACCAGGTGTCGCCGAGCATGGACGAGGCTGCGCAAACCATGGGCAGTAAACCGTGGCAGGTGTTTGGCCGTATTCATTTACCATTGTTAAAACCCAGTATTGCCGCCGCGTTATTGGTTGTGTTTGTCGATGTTTTAAAAGAGTTGCCGGCAACCCTGATATTACGGCCATTTAATTTTAATACGTTGGCAGTAAAAACATACGAATTGGCGTCGGACGAAAGGTTGGCGGATGCCGCTGTCCCGGCGTTGGTAATAATTTCAATTGGCTTAGTGCCAGTGCTTTTTATAGGTAAAAACAAGCTTGCAAGTTCGCACTAATATTCTTGAAATCAGTAGCCTGGACTTGGCATACCAAGACAACACAGTATTGCAAAATGTAGATTTGAAACTGGCTGAGGGGGAAATTGGTTGCTTGCTCGGTGCATCTGGCTCAGGAAAATCGAGTTTGCTGCGGGCTGTTGCGGGTTTTATCCCTGTCGCCAATGGCGAGATTAAGCTTCGAGGACACACTATAGCGGATGGCAAAGTCCATGTGGCGCCCGAAAAACGCCAAGTGGCTATGATGTTCCAGGATTTTGCTTTGTTCCCCCATATGTCAGTGGCACAGAACATTGCCTTTGGCCTGGACAACACTGAATTTGCGCAAAGTAAAAATGCAAAAGACGAGCGTGTTGCAGAGATGCTTAACCTGGTAGGGTTGGGGGAATTTGGTGGGCGTGCCATCCATACTTTGTCGGGTGGCCAGCAGCAACGGGTGGCACTAGCCAGGGCATTGGCACCAAAACCCGATTTGTTGCTGCTGGACGAACCGTTTTCTAGCCTGGATACCGAATTACGCAAAGATTTGGCGTACCAGATCCGTGGCATCTTACGTCAACAAAATGTGTCTGCCCTGTTGGTGACCCACGACCAAGTGGAGGCGTTTGCATTTGCGGATAAAATTGCCGTGCTTCAGGAAAAAAGAATTGAGCAGTGGGACACGCCAGAAAATTTGTATTATGCCCCCGCAAGTTTAAACGTCGCTAGGTTTATCGGGCAAAGTAGCATAGTGCCAGGGCAAGTGCTGGCAAACGGCAGTATTCGCTGTGCACTAGGGGAGGTTGGGGCTTGTTCCCTTAGTAAAAAGGCGGGTGAACAAGTTGAGGTGTTGTTAAGGCCGGAGCAGTTAGCATTAGAGCCGGGTTCAAAGATGCAGGCAAGGGTGGTGCAGCGCGAGTTCCAAGGCTCTAGCTGCCTGTTAACCTTGTCGCTTGCACATGGCACTGCTGAAGCGCTGCCCCTGTACTGCCTCGTCGATGGCCATACAAGCGCAGCAACGGGGGATTTTGTTGGTATTAGTTTGTGCGCTAATAGGGTAACTGTGTTTTAGATCAGACCGTTGCTATTGTGTAGTTGTTGAGAGTTGAGTGGAGTCGCTAAATGATTAAAAAGTTAATGGCTTTTTTGGCACCTGAGCCGGAAGAAGTGAAAGAGTCTTTAACGGTGCCCATGGCTACCGCTGTGTTGTTCTATGAAATCATCCGTGCCGACGATGACCTGAACCAGCAGGAAGTAGCCTTGTTTGAAAAACTGGTTCTGTCGGAGTTTGCTTTACCCGCCGCGGAATTTGCCGGGATCTTCCGACAAATTGAAGACAAAGCCCGCGAATCGGTGGACTTCTCCCAATTTACCCGCACCATCCATGAAAATTGTACCTTAGAACAAAAAAAAGCCATCCTAACCTCCCTTTGGCACCTATCTGCTGCCGATGGCCATGTGGATTCCCATGAGGAACACTTGATCCGCAAAATCGCCGATCTCATGCACCTGCGCCACAGTGAATATATTCAAATTAAACTCGCTGTGTTGGGGGAGTGATGTAAAGGGTATATTGCCTTTTTTTTAAAGGGGCGTTCATGCAATAAAACAGTATTAAGGCATTTGGGTGACGGACATTCTATTAGATTGGTGAGTATTCAAATATACATTTGCTGCGCCAAACTCACTGTACTGTTTTGGCTCAAGTTCAACAGTGAATCGATTAGTAGGAAAACGATGAAAAAAGTTTTGGGAATTTTTGTTTTATTACAATTAATAGCATGCACACATACATCACCTCTTGTTGAAAACGCTGATATTTCTGAAGTAGTTAAAATTTCAACTAAAAGTGAATATGCTCTCTTTGGTGTGGCTTATGCATCTCAGATACAGAAAGTGTTTGACGCTAAGGGGAATATTGTTATTGACGACCCTGTAGCTATTGCAACTAAGAGTGCAATATTGCCTGAGGGAAAATATGAAATTGTGCTGAGATGTGATAGCTCGGCATTTTTTATGTTCCGTACTATAGTGCTGGATACTGAGAAAGGGAATGAGTATGTATTGCAATGTATTGAGGGAAGGGTTCGGGATGATGCAGTAGCAACTTTGGTCGAAACTAATAGACTAGTTGGCCTCTAGCGGTAAACGTCACCAATCTTTATCATCTTGGTTTGCTATTATTCTTGACCATTGTTGGGGATTAAGTACTAGCACTCGTATAGTGTTAGAGTTTCTCATTGATTAATGTACTTCGGACTATCAAAAGTATCGTCAGCAACTTCCATTGTGTGACGTAGGAACACTAAACAACATGAAGCTAATTCAGAATCTTTTGTTTTACCTATGCTATCTATTCGCAAGGAAAAGCAGATGTACAACGAAGTAATCAAATTTTGGTTTGAGGAACTGGAACCAAAGCAATGGTGGATGAAGGACGGACAGCTTGATGCCGCAATACAAAACCGGTTTGGTGCATTGCATAAGCAAGCAAAAGCCGGGGAATTGTTCCAATGGCGCGAGACTGCGCAAGGTAGCTTGGCTGAAATTATTATACTGGATCAATTTTCACGCAATATATACCGTGATACCCGCGAGTCATTTGTCTGTGATCCGTTGGCATTGGCACTTGCGCAAGTGGCCATTGCTAAAGGTTTTGACCAAGAGCTCATGCAAGTGGAACGCAGCTTTATGTATTTGCCGTTTATGCATAGTGAATCCCTTTTAATTCACGAAGAAGCAGTGAAGCTATATACCGCGCTGGGGAATAAGGATAACTTGGAGTTTGAAATGAAGCACAAGGTGATCATTGAAAAATTTGGCCGTTATCCCCATCGCAATAAAATCTTGGGACGTGAATCTTCAGCGCAAGAGATCGAGTTTTTAAAACAACCCAATTCTAGTTTTTGAGCTTGCCCAAACTGGGCTAGCCTAATGCTTCAATGGACTTTATTGGCAAGTATGCAACAGGCGAAAGAATAATATGGACGATATCTTAGGAGAGATTGGAAAAGGCTTTTTTCGAGTAATAGGCTATTTATTGGCGGAGATATTTTACGGGACTGTTTGCTACTGGGTTGGCTGGCCAATTTGCAAGCTTGTCTCATTTGGGAATTATCCAAAATCAAAACAACTCGTTTATTTCGAAGAAGACCAAGCTTCCGGTTTTTGGTGCAGTGCCGTAGGATTGCTCTGTTTAATTGCTGGATTTGTATTCTTTGCTGGTATTTTCACTGGGTCAACAGCTGTTTAATTGGCCAATCTGATTGCGATTTTTGATGAAGCTAACTTCTCATTGCTGTTGAGTTGAGCACTGTAAAATTTGCAACACTAATCTGGAGACGATAGATGGATTTTCGAAACATGCCCAAAGGCAAAAGCAGTCTATTGGCGGGCGTGGCGGCTGGCATTGCTAATTACCAAGGGATCAATCCAATAATCGTTAGGGGATTATTTGTTTTTCTGACTGTTGTAACAGGTGGCATAGGCATTCTAGTGTACACAGTATTGGCATTCTTAATGCCGCCTGCACGTTAGACTGTCAGCCAAAAGAAGTTTAGCAACGTTAACCTAAGTCCAGGGCAAAACGCGCTAATAAAACCTTATAAAAATCGGTATAACTCGCGCATGCGGCTTCCGCGCAGTATCATAGCTGCCAAAACAAATTCGAGGAACCCAAATGCCTTACCCGCCATGTCCCGTGTGCCAATCAGAGTTTGTCTACCCAGACCAGAACCATCTTGTGTGCCCAGAGTGTGCCCATGAGTGGAACCCTGAACAACTAGCGCAAGAGGAAGCAATTACTGTAAAAGACGCCAATGGCACTGTGTTGGCAGAAGGTGATAAAGTTACTTTGGTTAAAGACCTAAAAGTGAAAGGCAGTTCACAGGTGTTAAAAATAGGAACCAAGGCTTTGGTCAGGCGTATAGTTGATGGCAAAGACCACCAGCTTGACTGCAAGGTGGATGGCGCAGGCGAGATGATGGTTACCGCGCAATTTGTTAAGAAAGCATGAGCTGGTTGCCAGGTGCATTGCTTGGTCAAATGGCTTGGTTTTATGTTTTCCCTCAGTCCAAGCAATGCATTTTTTAACTGATCCTGACCCGTTCGTTAAGCGCCAGGCGGGTGCACTTGCGGGTTAGTTACGGCAACTGTATAGGTGTATATCCAGCCATCGGGTGCGCCAGGCGTAGCGAAACCAAAAATACCACAATCTCCTTTTTGGTAGATTTGGTTGGTCTTCTCTTTTGCATTGATGTCAGTCCATTTTTTGACATTGCTTAGGGTGAGGGTATCTACCAGCTCAGTTTTATTCTTACTGCATTGAATTCTGATATCAAATGTCGCTTCCAACGCGTCATCGTCCAATACCAAAAACCAAGTTGGCGTTGCTGGCACTTTCTGGTGAGGCGCTGGCGGGATAGGGAGTTTTACCGTTTGGTTTTCTAGAATGGAGCCTTCCCTCAGGCTACCCCCGGTTACGTTAGTGACCGTCATTGTATAATCCGCGCCGTATTGGCACTGGTTGTCATTTTGGCTTACACCACTGAGTTGAAAAACCTTTTTTGATTGAACCATTTTTATATTCCTATTTGCTTTTTGCAGTTGAAAACCCAACACTTTGTTTAACTAACCGTTGTCGGGTTAAGTCCAATTAAGGTTAAAACTGTTGTTCGCCGAACAATATTACACGATATAACAAAAATGATTACACTTTGGCTGCCACTCGAATTGTTAAAAAGATAAGTTAAATGTGCTGTTGCAGGACAATACCCCTTTTTTATTGAATAGCATCGGCATAAATTGCTACGCCTACTTGGCGCGTTTGCTAAACAATTACAGTTTTAACGGTCTGGCAGAAAGGTTGTGCCTAACTGCAATCAGTGTTAATGCCGTATAGTCAATGGCATAGCTTGTTCCAGCTAACTAGCGGTGCTAGAAAAGGGTTTTGATCTAGGAGGTGCCGCTCCCACAACAGTGCCGGTGCCTATCCATGCGTCCAAACCATTTATGGCAAGTGTGGAGCACCTATATGCAACAGTAATCCGTTACAGCGCATAAAGGTTGATCAGGCGTTATACAACCTGGCGACAAACTGGTTGCGGCCATGTTCTTTGGCTTCGTAGAGGCAACCATCGGCGAACGCGATGACCTCTTCTGGGGTGATACCCTCAATAGGCTTAACTGTGGCAATGCCAATACTGACGGTGATCCTGCCAAAATCAGCGTTGCGCTCATGTTTGATGTTAAGGGCTTCTACTGTGGCCATTATTTTTTGGGCAAAAGATTCTGCCCCTATAGCATCGGTATTAGGCAGTACAGCTGCAAACTCTTCCCCACCGTAGCGGGCAATAATATCAGTGTCCCGCTTTTGGCATTGGCTCAGGGCGCTGGCGACATGGCGCAAACACTCATCCCCCTGTAAATGCCCGTAAAAGTCGTTATATTTTTTAAAATTGTCGATATCTATCATCATTATGCTGATAAATTCGCGTTCCCGAAAAGCCCTGCGCCATTCTTTCAGCATTAGATCATCAAAGCGTCGACGGTTGGCAATGCCAGTCAGCCCATCTGTGGTGGACAACATTTTCAGGCGTTTCCGGTGCCTTACTAACTCCAGGTGGTTGCGGATCCGCATCTTGATGATAGGGGGATGGAAAGGTTTGGCGATATAGTCTATGGCACCTAGTTCTAGGCCCTTTTCTTCATCCTGTATGTTGTCTAGCGCCGTAACAAAAATAATAGGAATGTGGTCGGTGTAGCTATTTTCCTTTAACAAGCGGCAAACTTCATAGCCATCCATATCTGGCATTATGACGTCGAGTAAGATCAAGTCTGGCCGCATCTTTTGCGCTTGTGCCAATGCGTTCTTACCATTGGTAGCAAAAATAACATTGCACTCTTGCCGCAGGATCTCCCCAAGCATTTTGATATTGCTTATGGCGTCGTCAACAACTAGGACGGTCTGCAGCTCATTTTGTTCGTTATCTTCGGTGCTCATCTATAAATCAATCTACGTAAAGTTGCAGCGCAATTTGGCGCAACGCTGTACTTGCTAATTCGAAATCCAATTGATTAAGCGCTGTACTAAATTCTTCAACTAACTCTTTGTCTAATTGCCCATTAATAGAATTCTCTAGTTGCGCACCCAAGTCCAAAGCGTCTAGTGCTTGGTTTTCCAAGCTAGTTTCCAATTTAGCGACCAGGTTAGCGAGCTCTGCTTTATCTAGTTGGGCCACATCGGCATTTTCGTTGCCTGTTTGCGTGGGCTGTGCTGCCGAGAAGTAGTCATTTAAGGCATCTAATACCGTGTTTAAACTGCGGCAGAGCTCTTCTATGTGGGTTTGTTCAAGCGTATTTCCATGTCGTATATGGTTTTCCGCAGCGCTTGATAATTGGTGTAGTTTAGTTGCTGAAATATTACCTGACTCGCCTTTCAACTGGTGTAAAAGCCGTGACAATAAATCATTGTCATTGGCTTCAAAGCTAGCTGTAAGCTTATCGGCAAAGCGGCTGTAGCTATTGGCAAAGCTGCCCAGCAGGTTATCGAACAAATCCAACTTGTTACCTACGCGCTTAATCGCAGAAGTGACCTCCAGCCCTGGAATTACAGGCAGTTCATCGACTGTGAGTAGCTGCCCATTGCGCTCCCCAACGCTAGTTTGCACCTCCAGCCATTGCGCCAAGGTTGAATAAAAGGTGTCAACATCAATAGGTTTGCTGATGAAGGCGTTCATTCCGGCTTCTTTACTGGCGAGCTTATCTTGCTCCAGGGCATTGGCAGTCATAGCGATGATCGGGCAGGTTATGGCTAAACTGTCGCGCATGGTTTTAGCACTGGTTAAACCGTCCATCACGGGCATCTGAATGTCCATAAAAATAAGGTCATAGGGTTTCTGTTTGGCTTTTTCCAAGGCCTGTTGGCCGTCATCAGCCATGTCTGCGTTTATTCCAACGTCTTGTAATAGAGCCAGGGCGACTTCTTGGTTGATAATGTTGTCTTCCACCAACAGCACATTTTTATCCTGGTAGCTGAGTTGTGCAGGTTCTATCGAGCCCTTGCCAATCGACTTCTGTTGGGTAGATAAAGTGTTGTTTAAGCAAGTGACCAGCATCGATTCGGTAACAGGTTTGTGGATAATGTTGTCAAATAGCTGTTCAATTTCTTCTGATTCCAGCTCTGACAAACCATAAGCAGTGATCAGGACAAAATGTGGCTTCTCTACTAACTCCTCCGAGGCGATCATCCTTTGCACTGTCTCGATGCCATTTAATCCCGGCATTTTCAAATCAATTAAAACAATATCGACCGGATGGTTATGTTGTTTTTCTTTAAGTAGTTGCAGCCCGTGGCTACCTGAATGTGCTTCAGTAACTTGTAACCCAAGGTGAGCCAACATTTCATGCAATATTGTTGTTGATGCCGTGCTGTCGTCTATAACCAGCACATGTTGATCCAAAAGTTGTGGTGACAACCCATGGCTTGTTTGTTGTTCCGAATCAGGTTGTCCAAAGTTGGCAGTAAATGAAAAGGTACTGCCTTTGCCATACACGCTTTCCACTTGAATTTGTCCTTGCATCATGGAAACAAGATGTTGGCAAATCGCCAGCCCAAGCCCGGTGCCACCAAACTTGCGGGTCATGGAGCTGTCGACTTGGTTAAAGGATTGGAACAAGCTTTTTTGTTTTGACTCTGGGATCCCAATTCCATCGTCCTTGACCGCAAAGTGTAAAACGATGTGCCCCCCATCACTGGTTTGTTGCCTAATGCGCAATAATATTTCGCCCTTTTCAGTGAATTTGATAGCATTGTTCACTAGGTTCAGTAGTACCTGTTCCAGCCGCAATGGGTCACCAATTAACGCCTGCGGAATGCCCGGCTCTATGTCATAGATGATATCCAGCCCCTTTTTCTGTGCCAGGTTAATAACCACGTTGGACAGGTTTTCCAGCACTTCATCGAGCTGGAACGGGATCTGCTCCAGCTCCATCTTGCCAGCTTCGATCTTGGATATGTCCAATACATCATTGACCAGGCGCAACAGTACCTGGGCAGAGGAATCGACCCGTTTAATATACTGCTGTTGTTTAACGTTTAACGGGGTTTTTTGCATTAAATAGCTATTGCCAATAATGGCATTCATAGGGGTGCGTATTTCGTGGCTCATATTCGCCAAGAATTGGCCCTTGGCCTTGCTGGCTATTTCCGCATCTTCCTTGGCTTTTAGCAGATCAGCTTCGATTTGCTTTTGTTTAGTAATGTCACGGGCGAGGCCTTCGATACTATAAAGTTGGTTATTTTCGTCAAATAGGTTTACTTCTGCCATGGACAACCATCTCGAGTTGCCTTGCCTATCAGTAATTTCCAACTCGTATTCAACTTGCTGCTCTTCAGCGTTAGGCTTTTGCAAGTAGTGCCTTGCTATTTTATTGATTGGATTGTCGGTCAGGCGATTGGCAAGATCCTGCATTTCTTCAGGCTCAAACCCATACAGGATCTTGACTGCCTCACTTGAGTAGCTAATTTTACCGTCCGGGTTACGCGTATAAACAAAATACTGGTTTAAACTGCTTACCAAGCGGTGGTACTTCTCCTGGTTCTCGCTAAGCGCCGCCTCTGATGCTTGGCGTCGGCTTATTTCTTTGCGCAAGAAACGAATCAACATCATGGATGTGAGCCATGCCATCGTCAGTAGCAGCAAACTAATGACGCCAACAGTCATTAGCTGCTTCTGAATTTGTTGCGCTAAACTTTTAAAGAACTCATCTGAGACTAAAAAGTGGGCAATGCCTAATATCTCGAAAGTTTCTGGCGAATACAGTGCCACTTCCACTTTAAAACAATTTGTGCACTGTGTTTCACCGCGACTAATTTGTGCGCTTTCAGGAAAGTGTTCGCTGTCCAGCTCGAGGCGGATCTGTTTGAAGAAGGGCAGTCCAGTAACAGGCTCTTGGTAGAGTAAAAGCTGATCCAATTGGCTTTCAAGAATTAGGTTATCACCTTCTATTTGGGCGTTTTCCAGGGCATCTAATAACTGCGACGCTTGTGACTCCGCGAGGATTTTAGCGTCTGCTGCGGCTTCTTCAAGTAACTTGGGTTGCAATACCTGGAACCAATACAGTGCCAAGGACACTTGTAGGGAGATTGCTAGAATAATAAACACCGCAGAAATCCCTTGCGGCGTCCTATGGATCATGGTGCCGTTTTCAAGGTTCATAGAGCTCTGCCACTTTCAGTAAAAAAGACTTAATGCGTATTTGTGAATGGGATAGGGTGGCCACGTTGATATAGGGTTTTGGCCGGGTATCAATTAACAGACCACTCATGATCCCTTTTTCAACATCACCCTTGTGGGGTGAATAAGTAACGATATTATTGGCTTTGCCATACTCGGCGGCAGCTTGCACTTGCTCCGGTGCGACCCGATCCAAGATGAAAATCCCGGCGGCTTGTATTTGCTCTGCTTCAATCCCTTTGAGATCCCGCATAATGTGCACGGTGATGGGGCGGTCTTTAATTTTACCTTTTTTGTCCCCCCTACCTAGGCGCACGAACTTGCGCGCTAAAAGTTGCGCCCGCTCCAGGTCTTGGTCAAACAGGAACACGATGTCCATGCCGTCCTGGCGATTGTGTTTTTTGGCAATATCTTGATCCGCAATGAGTATAGTGCGGAACATTTTTAGACCGTTGCGGACACGCCGGTCATCCTCTTCATTGGCGAAAGTGGGGAAGCTAATCGAAAAACACAGTAGCAATGTCAGAAACTTTGTACACGCTACAGATTTCATAACGTAAATGTCACCTGGTACGCTCTGTATTGCTGCAAAAAATTACCTGCTGATGCTTATTTTTACCCGATTAACGGAATTGGGTATGAGTTACATATAATCAGTCTTGATTATAGCCGTAATTTCCAAGTGCATGTCAAATATGGCAATTACTGAAAGTATTTAGTTCAGCTTTTCCTGCCAGCGTTTGTCCGAGACGTGTTCCTTCACCAGCTCAAGTACTTCGTTAATGATGGCCAGTACTTCTTCGTTTAGTTCGTTTTCGGCGATGCTTGGTGTAATTAAACCGGAACGCACAATTTCTTGTACTTTTTTATCATCGAGATCCTGCAGCAAGTTAACAATGCTATTCACTACAATGTTGGCGACGGCCGTTTCTAGGCGCTTTTCCAAATTATTGCCCAGTACAGGAATGAGGTTTAGGTTTTTTACTTGCGGATCGCTGCGCACTGACTTGGATACACTGCGGGCAACATGTTGGCGCAAGAATTGGCCTTTGTTGGGATCGGCGAACGAATTGCCTAGGTGTTGTGCGTTTGCCGCTAACCATTGGGTTAACACCTCTGTGCGTGGCTTGAGTACCTGTTGGTTTACAGCATCGAGTAGTTTGGAGCCGGCAGCAATGTCTTCTTGTGCATCCGTTAGCACTTTAACCACGATACGGTCACTGAGCTCTTCGATGAACACATTGTAGTAGAATCGCATGAAGCGGAATACAGCGGTGTCTTTTAGGTCTATTATCCTGTATTTATGCAGACGGTGCAGGATTGAAACGATGCGCAATAAGCGGAATATACGTGCCGCATCAACTGGGATACATCCGACTAAATCGTACCAATGGATAAATGGGAAAAAATACCATCGTAAATATTCTTTGTTCCTCACTGCAACTATCCAGCGCAAGACAAACTCAGATAAGAACACCGAAATAAAGGCGAGATCTACCAGTAAAAAGTTGTTGTGTACCGGATCATATGCCTCATTGAACCAGGGCGCAGCAGAGCCCAAGCCGCTGCGGATAGCCTCAACGGCATAAAGCGAGTCGAATATGATCAACAGCAGGTTGATGATCAATAAAAACATCATGGCAAAGTCAATTGCCAGCCAAATCCCTTGGTTACTTTCTTTCAGCTTTTGCAGGCTGAACATGGTGGCTCCTTGTTCCTGTGATCGCTGTTTAGTTTGTTTGGTTGTGTTTGTGTACTTTACCGTCTTTCATAACAAATGGTATATCTTGCAATAGGCTAATATCGTCCAGCGGATCACCCTTTACCGCGACGATATCTGCTATTTTACCCACATCTATGCTACCTAGGTTTTCCTGCTGGCGCAGTAAAGTCGCAGAATTGATGGTGGCTGCTTGGATTGCTTGCATTGGCGTCATGCCAAATTGCACCATCCGCGCAAATTGCTGTCCATTCATGCCGTGGGGGTAGACCCCGGCGTCTGAGCCGAACACCATTTTAACTCCCGCTTCCACTGCCGCGGCAAAACTGGCGCGTTGGGTTTCGCCTACAACCCTTTCCTTGTCCAGGCTCTCTTGCAAAATCCCGGCTTTTTCACCTTCACCTAAAATGTATTCGGTGGTGTAAATATCCATAGAAAAATAGGTACCCATATCCAGAGCGAGTTGGATCGCCTCGTCATCCAAAAAACTGGCGTGCTCTATGGAATGGACACCTGCCTTAATCGCAGCTTTAATCCCAGCGTTGCCATGGGCATGGGCTGCTGTAACCAAGCCGCGCAAATTGGCTTCTTTCACCATGGCATTTAGCTCTTCCTGGCTCAACTGTTGTACGCCGACTTTAGTTCCCTTGGAAAGCACGCCACCGGTAGCACAAACTTTTATAACATCGGCACCGTATTTTATATGCTGCCTGACTTTCTCGCGCACAGCCCAAGGACCATCTGCTACGCCTTCACTCTTGGCTTTATACAGCCATGGCAATAAGTTGTTGTCGCAATGGCCACCGGTGACACCGATCGACGGCCCTGATACAAACATTCGCGGACCCGGGATTAAACCTTCGTTAATGGCGTTTTTCAGGCCCACATCGGCATAGCCTGGCGCCCCTACGTTACGAACTGTTGTAAAGCCCGCATCCAGCGTGGTCTGGGCATTGACAACGCCGGTAATGGTGACATCGGGAATTGAGCTCGCGAGTCGTTTATAACCGTGTTTGTTGGCATCTGCCGTGAGGTGCACATGCATATCCATCAAACCTGGAATTACGCTGTACTCTTTAAGATCTATGTGGAAGCCAACGCCAGGTTGTTGCCAGCCTTGCTGCACTGAAAGGATCTTGCCATCTACGATAGTAATAAAGGGCTTATCGATTGTTTTGCCGTTAACCACATCCACTAGCATGTTGGCGCTGATGTAGAGCTTTTCCGCATACAGTTGGCTAGAGCAAAGGCAAACCAATGCCAAAAGAGTTGTTTTGAATAAGTTGGGCCGCATGCTGCTGTGTCCGAAAGTCTTCGATTAGCTTAAGCCTAATTGCTAACGGCAATACAGACAAGTGATACCGATTCCATTAAGTATTTGCTCACTCAGTGGGAATTGAAAAGGGTTTAGACAAGGCAAATGTTCAATGGTCTAGTGGGTCTAAATCGAGAACATTTAACGCAGTATAAACCCTTTTCAAACCCATCGAAGACGCACCTCAGGAACACAATTTATGAAATGCGTCCCTGCATTTCACCGCTACGCGGCTGGCTAAAGCCATTCAAAAGTTTTCCCGAAACTTTTGTCTGCGTTGCCAACAAGGATGTTGGTAAGGGGCGAGAGCAGGATGCGGTGAGCTTTGCACGAAGTTCGATAATTTCTTCCGGAAAGAAATTAAACGGCGAAGCCGGCCTGAAAGGCGGAGGGCAGGACGCCCGGAGTAAAGCCACCAGTATTACTTCATTCGAGCGCCTTGAACTTGAGTCCCTGAGGGAGCGCTGGGTGAGTAAATACTTAATGGAATCGGTATTATTGCTAGCAATGGCAATTGTTTATACTTGTGGGATTACCCGGCGGGTCTTAACCTAAAGAAAATGAGAGCCAGGCCGACGATGGTGGTGTATAGCCACAGCGGTAAATCGCCATACCATCGATAGGGGGTAGTGCCCTTAGCTTTGACCATATCAAAACTTAAGGTGGCCTCCTGGAATTGTGGTGCCCGTGCTTGGATTTCACCTTTGCGGTCAATAAAGGCGGTAATACCGTTATTGGTGGCGCGCATAACCGGCATGCCAAACTCGGCAGCCCTGACCTGGGCGATTTCCAAATGCTGTGCCGGGCCGTGTGATTGACCAAACCAGGCATCATTGCTCACCGTGAGGATAAAATCCGAATCTTGGCGCAAATTAGCCCGGATCTGCCTTGGGAATGCGATTTCAAAACATATAGCCGACACCAGGTGGTGGCCATTGACCAATAGGTTGGATTGCTCATAGTCACCCCTGCTGAAAGAGGACATGGGTAGGTCAAAAATCGGTGCTAGGCCGCGTAGCCAAGACTCCATAGGGATAAATTCACCGATAGGCAATAAGTGGTGCTTGGCGTAGCGGTTAGCGTGCAAATAGCGGTATTCCGGCTTTTTTTGTTGCGCATCCTGCCTTCCCAATACAATCAGGTTATTATGGGCTTCGGTTGTTTCAAAGTTGTAGTTAACAATCCCTGTAACAAGGCCAACATTGGCGCTA
This sequence comes from Alteromonadaceae bacterium, assembly GCA_965279005.1. Lineage (GTDB taxonomy): Bacteria > Pseudomonadota > Gammaproteobacteria > Enterobacterales > Alteromonadaceae > Planctobacterium. The sequence continues at coordinate 17,152 of CBDIHK010000020.1, forward strand.
AAGGCTTCGTCATCCACCTGCAGCAAGTAGTCATTGGCCAAGGGTTCCAGCCTAGGAACCGCCGCTTCTGGCCAGATGATTAATTCGTGATCCCACAATTTCCTGGTCATATGCAGGTATTTTTTCATAGTGGGGATATCTTGTTCAGGTACCCAGCGCAGTTCTTGTTCAATATTGCCCTGTACCATAGCTACTTTCACTTGTTCCGAAGAGTCCTTGCTAAATGGCACCAGTTGCAGCAAGGAGCCTAAGGCTACAATTGCAATAGCGGGTAGGACGTGTTTGGCTGCTTGGCCAGGGATATACTTCAACGCTTTTAGATAACGGGCGATGAGCGCGGCACTGACGACCAGCAAAACGCTGACACCGGTTTCACCGACAACGGGAAACCAGCCGGTGTAGGCTCCGCCTATTTGGCTATAGCCTAGCGACAGCCAAGGAAAGCCGGTTAAAAACCAGCTGCGCAACCATTCAACTAAAAACCATATGGCCGCCAAACCATAGGGCATGATAGTGGCTGGCACCACCCGATGGGTCAGGTAAAAGGCCAGGGCGGGGAATAGTGCTAAATAGCCAACCAGAAGTGCCATTAACCCCAGTGAACCCATTAAGGGCAATCCGCCAAAATCTGCAATGCTGACATGCACCCAACTGACGCCAGCGCCAAACCAGCCGAGGCCAAAGCTAAAACCGAACCAACCAGCTTGTTTTGGCGTTTGTGCGTGCTGCATCAACCAAAAAACAGCCACTAATGCCGCGGGCACTAGCCACCAAAACGAAAAGGGCGCATACCCAAAGGTTAAGGTTGCGCCTAGGACAATATTGGCTAGTAAGTACAGCCGTGTATTACGCACTTGCAAGGGTGTCTGGTTCGGCTTTAGGTAGGGTTACTTTCAGTTGGATGAGCCGGCGGCCATCAGCGTGGTTAACTTTAAATTCGATGTCATTGATCTTAATGGATTCATCTTTCGCCGGCATATGGCCAAAGTTATTCAACACTATACCGCCAATGGTATCGGCTTGCTCTTCATCAAACTTCGTTTTAAAAAACTCGTTAAAGTCTTCCACCGGCGTCAGTGCCCTAACCGAATAGGTATAGGTGTTGAGTACCCTTATGTCATCGGTATCTTCGTCCTCGGCATCGTGTTCGTCTTCAATTTCGCCCACAATCAACTCGAGGATATCTTCAATGGTACAAAGGCCTGAGACACCTCCATATTCATCGATAACAATTGCCATGTGGTAACGCTGGTCACGGAATTCCCGCAATAGCACATCTACCCGCTTGCTCTCTGGAATAATAACAGCTGGGCGGATAATGGCCTTAAGGTCAAACTTTTTGGTTTCGTCAAATGCGTAACGCAACAGATCCTTGGCCAATAATACGCCTTCGATGTGGTCTTTATTTTCGTTGACAACAGGGAAGCGGGAATGGGCGGTTTCCAGGACTATCGGTAAGAACTCTTCGACAGTTTGGTCAATATCAATAGTGACCATCTGGGCACGCGGGATCATGATATCCCTTACCCGCATTTCGCCGACTTCCAAGACGCCTTCTATCATTTCCCGGGTGCCCGGATCAATGACGTCCTGCTGTTCAGCTTCGTTAATGACTTCTACTAATTCTTCTCGGCTTTTTGGCTCCCCTGTGAAGGTTTGGACTATCTTGCCCAACCAACTTTTATTAGGAGAACCATTACTAGAGTGAGGATTATCGTCACTGTTCATATAGGGGTGTTTTTTCCATCAATGTTAAGAACTGCATATCATTGATGATCCTGGTAGGGATCGTCAATACCCAATTTGTTCAAAATTTGAACTTCAAGCGTTTCCATTTGTTTCGCTTCGGTCTCTTCAATATGGTCGAAGCCAAGCAAATGCAATGTTCCATGCACAATTAAATGCGCCCAATGCTGTTCCAGGGCTTTATTTTGTAGCTGTGCTTCGCTTTCCATGACCTGTTTGCAAACTACGATGTCACCTAACAGCGGCAACTGCACATTCTCCGGTGCTTCAAATGGAAATGAGAGCACGTTGGTGGCGTAGTCTTTGTAGCGGTAAGTTTTGTTGAGCTCGGTAATTTCAGCCGCATCGACTATCCGCACTGTCAACTCTGCTGCATCATCTTTGTAGCCCGCTGTTGCAAGTGCAAATGTTACCCAATGTAAGATTTTTTGTTCTGTCGGCAGCCCTTCAGCGTTTTCACACGCCAGCTGCAAATCAAGCTCAACTTGCATTGTCGTGTTCCGACGCGGGTTGGGCTATAGCTGCAGCTTGGTCTTTTCTGGCTTGTGCTTGTTTTTCTGCTTTTTCTTGTTCTTGCTTGCGCTCAAATTTTTCGTAGGCATGCACTACTTTAGCGACTACTGGATGCCGAACAACATCATTGGCGGTGAAAAAGTTAAGTGATATATCTGGCACGTCCTTGAGCACTTCGATTGCATGGCGCAACCCGGAGCGGGCACCCCGTGGTAAGTCTATCTGGGTTATATCACCGGTGATCACTGCTTTGGAATTAAAGCCAATCCGTGTGAGGAACATTTTCATTTGTTCCACTGTGGTATTTTGGCTTTCATCCAGGATGATAAAGGCATCATTCAGGGTACGGCCGCGCATATATGCCAGTGGCGCCACTTCAATTACATTGCGCTCAATAAGTTTTTCCACTTTTTCGAAACCCAACATTTCAAACAGGGCATCGTAAAGTGGCCTCAAATAAGGGTCGACTTTCTGGGATAGGTCACCCGGCAGGAAACCGAGCTTTTCGCCAGCTTCTACTGCAGGCCGGGTTAACAGTATACGGCGGATCTCTTGGCGCTCCAAAGCGTCAACAGCACAGGCAACAGCCAGGTAAGTTTTGCCTGTCCCGGCAGGACCGACCCCAAAGGTGATATCATGGTGTACCACATTCATCACATATTGGGATTGGTTGGGGTTGCGCGGTTTGATCACGCCGCGCTTAGTTTTGATATTGACTTCTTTGCCGTACTGGCTTGGGTCACCTTGATCCAATACGCCAGCCTCTTGTATCGCCAAATGCACTTCTTGGGGCTCTAGCTCCTTTTGTTGCCCTTTGACAGGTTGCGTCTCCACATAGAGCTGCTTAAGGATCGAGATTGCCGCAGCTACAGTGGCGTTTTTGCCTACCACCTTAAACAGGTTGTGCTTATGGCTGATCTCAACCCCAAGGCGGCGCTCAATCATTTTAATGTTGTCGTCAAAAGGGCCGCACAGGCTAGACAACCTGAGGTTGTCTGCTGGCTCAAGTAACACTTCTTCAGTGCTGATCAATTTGTTCAAACAAAGCCTCTCAGTTTCTATTGGCTCAAGGTTGGAATTGGTTTACGCCAAGTTCGTCAGCGGAGACGGGGGGGCGGCTTGACAAAATCTGCCCTGGTGCCGTTTCGCTTCTGAGTGACATGTCCGCTTCCGTCGCGACTACATCGCCGCGCAATGAATTGGCAAAAACATCAGTAATTTTAATGTCAACAAATCCGCCAACCATATCAGGAGAACCCTCGAAGTTGACTACCCGGTTGTTTTCGGTACGGCCCGACAACTCCATAATGTTCTTCTTGGATGGCCCTTCAACCAGTACCCGTTGTACCGTGCCGACCATATTGCGGGCAATGCGCTGGGCTTGCTGGCTGATGCGCTGTTGCAACAGTTGCAATCGCTGCTTTTTGGTTTCTTCAGAAACGTCATCTGGGATATCTGCCGCTGGCGTACCCGGCCTTGCGCTGTAGATAAAGCTGAAACTCAAGTCAAAGTCGATCGCTTGGATCAGGTTCATGGTGTCTTCGAAATCCTGGTCACTTTCACCTGGGAAACCAATAATGAAGTCTGATGACATGCTCAGGTTGGGGCGTATTTTCTTGAGTTTGCGGATCTTAGATTTGTATTCGATTGCCGTGTGGCCGCGCTTCATCATAGCTAGGATATGGTCTGAGCCTGACTGTACTGGCAAATGCAGGTGGTCCACCAGTTCAGGGATGGTTTTGTAGGCTTCAATAATATCGTCGGTAAACTCCACTGGATGTGACGTGGTGTAGCGGATACGGTCAATCCCGTCTATGGCCGCTACTAAATGCAAAAGCTCCGCAAACCGGCACATGCTGCCGTCATGGTGCTCGCCCAGGTAAGCATTCACGTTCTGGCCCAATAGGTTGACTTCGCGTACACCTTGTTCGGCAAGTTGCGCTATTTCATAGATTACATCGTCAACCGGACGCGATACTTCCTCGCCACGGGTGTAGGGTACAACGCAAAAACTACAATACTTAGAGCAACCTTCCATAATGGATACAAACGCTGTGGGTCCTTCAGCCCTCGGTTCTGGCAAGCGGTCGAACTTTTCGATTTCAGGGAAGCTGATATCGACTACTGAGGATGTACCTCCCTGGACTTGGTTAATCATTTCCGGCAGGCGGTGTAAAGTTTGCGGGCCAAACACAATATCCACAAACGGCGCCCGCTGGCGGATTGCTTCACCTTCTTGTGAGGCAACACAGCCACCAACACCTATGACCAATTCAGGTTTGTCGTTTTTAAGGTGCTTCCAACGTCCCAACTGATGGAACACTTTTTCTTGTGCTTTTTCGCGGATAGAGCAGGTGTTCAGCAGGATGACGTCTGCTTGCTCTGCTTCTTCCGCTAACGAATAGCCATGAGTACTATCCAAAAGGTCCGCCATTTTCTCCGAGTCATACTCGTTCATTTGGCAACCCCAGGTTTTAATGTACAGCTTCTTACCCATTTGTATTTCAACTCCGGCCGGATTCGGTATTACTTACACGCTAACCAGGCTTGACCAAAGAGGTCTAAAGGCCACTGCAGCGCGATATAAAAAAGGGCGCGTATTTTATCGACAAATTGCACGCTTATCCAGAATTCTTTGTAACTGGCCGGATTTAGGTTGTTACACGTTAAAAGGGTTAAAAAATGACACTTCGAGCTGGTTGGGAATCAAACGGTTAATAATGTCATCGATACCCCGGTTAATCAAATACACATAAAATTTAATAGGTATGTTTATGGATACATAGATATTGTGAAGCGCTTCGCATTATGTAGAAAAACCCTACTTTTTAGGGTGGAAATGTAAATTAATTGTTCTAAGTTTGTAATTAGCAAGCGACGTGACGGCTGCGGGTCGCGACAATTTTTAGCCGTCTTATAAGTTGCCAGCGATTGGACACAAAAAACACATTAAACGGAATCCTAACGCAGTAAACCTGTAAGTTTAAATCTTAGGAGCGAAGCAAGATGGCGGATGAGAAAGGCTCTAGCAAAAAAAAGGTCGACTCAACAATTGAGAAGCTAGAAGACCGTATTGCACCCGGAGGTATTGGCGGATTAGTCGGTGATTTGGGGGTTGAAGCGGATACTGGCTTGTCGACGACAGATGATGGGGGAGCACCTCCCCCAGACGACGGTGGCCACCCACCCGATGATGGCACTGCCCCACCTGATGATGGTGGTGCCCCACCTGAAGATGGCGGCACTGTGACCCATCCGGATGGCACGGTGGAAACCCATAATCCAGATGGTTCAGGTTCCATTAGTTATCCAGATGGCTCTACCGAAACCTGGGATGGTGAAGGTGGAGGTAGCTGGGATGACGGCCAAGGCAATTCCTATACCTGGAACGCGGATGGTTCTGGCAGTTGGACCGGTTCCGATGGTAGCAGCGGTTACCACAATGCTGATGGTTCCGGTGGTTATAGTAATGCCGATGGAAGTCACGGTTCATACAACTCTGATGGTTCATACAGCCACACAGAGGCTGATGGTACCACTTATCAAGGCAATCCAGACGGTTCTGGTTCGGTCACATATGCCGATGGCACCACCGAAGCTTGGGATGCCAATGGCAATATTATTGGTGACGATAGCGGTGGCACACCTGATGATAGCGGCACTACTGATCCAGGTGATGACACTGGCACCGGCACAATGACGCATCCGGATGGCACCGTAGAGACCTGGAATGATGATGGTTCTGGCTCACGCGTGTATCCTGACGGATCTTCAGAAACTTGGGACGGCCAGGGCGGCGGTACCTGGGATGATGGTCAAGGTAATTCCAGCACCTGGAATGCCGATGGCTCTGGTAGCTGGACCAATGCCGACGGTAGCGGCGGAACCTATAACGCAGATGGCTCAGGCAGCTATACCAATTCTGATGGCAGCTATGGATCCTATAACGCCGACGGTTCTGGCAGCCATACTGAAGCTGACGGCACTTCCTATAATTGGAATTCTGACGGCTCGGGTAGCGTCAGCTATCCCGATGGTGCATCTGAAACCTGGGATGGTGAAGGTGGCGGTTCTTGGGATGACGGCCAAGGCAATTCAAGCACCTGGAGTGCCGATGGTTCTGGTTCATGGACTAATGCCGACGGTAGCAGCGGCTACCACAACGCCGATGGTTCTGGTGGTTATAGCAACGCCGATGGAAGCCATGGTTCCTATTATGCCGATGGCTCCTACAGCCATACTGATGCCGATGGCACGGTTTACCAGCAAAACCCTGACGGTTCTGGTTCGGTAACCTATCCAGATGGTTCGGTGGATGAATGGGATGCCCAAGGCAATCCGGTTGGCGAACCAGCAGACCCAAGTGACCCAGCAGACCCCGCTGGTGATGAAACTGGAGCGGGCACAGTAACCCACCCTGACGGTACCATTGAAACCTGGAATGAAGACGGTTCAGGTTCAAAGGTTTACCCAGATGGTTCCACTGAAACATGGGACGGTCAAGGCGGTGGCACTTGGGATGACGGCCAAGGCAATACTAGTACCTGGAATGCCGATGGTTCAGGCTCCTGGACTTCCTCCGATGGCAGCAGTGGTACCTATAATTCTGACGGCTCCGGCAGCTACACCAATAGTGATGGTAGCTATGGCTACTGGAATTCAGACGGTTCTGGAAGCCATACCGAGGCTGACGGTACAACCTATAACTTCAACGCTGATGGTTCCGGTAGTGTTACCTATCCAGATGGTTCGACTGAAACCTGGGATTCCAGTGGCAATTATACCAGTGATCCAGGTGATGCTGGTGAAGGTGAAACCCATGGTGCGTGGGGCGAGATTGCTGACCAGCAGACCGGCGACGATGGTACAACTGTTATTACCTATACCGACGGCACGGTAGAGACACTTAATCCAGATGGCTCTGGTTCTGTAGTCTTCCCAGACGGTTCTTCTGAAAGCTGGGATGGCGAAGGAGGCGGTACCTGGGATGATGGCCAAGGTAATTCTTACACTTGGAATGCAGATGGCTCAGGTTCATGGACGGGTTCCGACGGTAGCAGTGGTTATTATAACGCTGACGGTTCAGGCGGATACAACAATGCAGATGGTAGCCATGGTAGCTATGGCGCAGATGGCTCCTACACCCATACCGACGCCGATGGCACGGTATACCAGCAAAATGCAGATGGTTCTGGTTCCGTTACCTACCCAGACGGCAGCGTTGATGAGTGGGACAGCAGTGGCAATCCAGTTGGCGAACCTTCAGAGCCGGGCGCAGGTGAAGAAGGCAGCGGTACGGTAACCCACCCAGATGGCACAGTTGAAACCTGGAATGAAGATGGTTCAGGTTCAAAAGTCTACCCAGACGGTTCCACTGAAACCTGGGACGGCCAAGGTGGCGGTACTTGGGATGATGGCCAAGGCAATACCAGTACTTGGAATGCCGATGGTTCAGGCTCCTGGACGTCCTCCGATGGTAGTAGCGGCAGCTATAACGCCGATGGCTCTGGTAGCTACACCAATAGCGATGGCAGCTACGGTAGTTGGAATGCAGATGGCTCGGGCACCCATACCGAAGCCGATGGTACTAGCTATGTATTCAATGCCGATGGTTCAGGCAGCGTTACCTATCCAGATGGAACCACCGAGACCTGGGATAGCAGCGGTAACTATACCGGTGAACCAGGTGGTGATGATAGCGCTGGCCATTACGGTGAAATCGTCGACGAGCAAACCAATGACCAGGGCGGTACGGTTTATACCTATGCTGATGGTACGGTTGAAACCATGAACCCTGATGGGTCAGGTTCAGTGGTGTTCCCTGATGGTTCTTCTGAAACCTGGGATAGCGAAGGCAATGGCACCTGGGATGACGGCCAGGGTAATTCCTACAGCTGGAACGCCGATGGTTCTGGATCTTGGACTTCGTCTGACGGCAGCAGCGGTTACTATAACGCCGATGGCAGTGGTGGTTACACCAATGCTGATGGTAGCCATGGTAGCTATGGTGCGGACGGTTCCTACACCCATACTGATGCCGATGGCACGGTTTACCAGCAAAATGCCGATGGTTCTGGTTCTATCACCTACCCAGATGGTACCACCGAAACCTGGGATGCCGATGGTACTTACCATGGTGGCGATCCTGACGGTGGTGGCGAATGGACTAGTCCGGGAGAGGAAGCCGACGACCACGGTGGCATAGTTGATGAGCAGTTCAATGAAGACGGTTCAGGTACTATTACCTATGCAGATGGTACAGTGGAAACTTGGAATGCAGATGGTTCCGGTTCAATTGCCTATGCCGATGGTGCGGTTGAAACCTGGGATGGTGAAGGTGGCGGTAGCTATGACGATGGCCAAGGTAATACTTACACCTGGAATGCAGACGGCTCCGGCTCGTGGACCAGTGCTGATGGTAGCTCCGGTACTTACAATGCTGATGGTTCAGGCAGCTACAGCAATAGTGATGGTAGCTATGGCAGTTGGAATGCAGATGGTTCTGGCACCCATACCGAACCTGATGGAACGGTTTACACGATCAACCCCGATGGTTCTGGTTCTGTAACCTATCCTGACGGCACTGTGGAAGAGTGGGCTGCGGGCGAAGATCCAACCATGCCAGATGATGGCACAGTAGGTCCAGATGGTATGCCTATGGATGATGGTGGTGACTATGGTACACCTCCGCCGGATCCAAATGGCTATGTCAATGAATTCATCTTGCCGCTATTTGAAGGTGGCAGTGATCCAGCCGAATGGGGTTTGGATTATGATGCGGATGGCCCGACCAGCTGGACATTACCAATAGATATGGCTGATGTTGACCTCGGTTCCTCTACTTTCGTCATTTCCGGTGACATGGTGGGTGAATGGGAAGGCGGCATCCCACCAGAAGCTATTGGCCCCGATGAAGATGGCAACTACACCATCCAAAGCTGGCCAATCGCCGAAGTGATTGATAACGGAGACGGCACGGTAACCTTGGTCTTTGACCTAGATGCAATGCCTGATTATACAGAAACCCCTGATACACCTTAATTAACTTAAATTTGGAGAGTCATTATGGCTACTATTACTAAAGCAGACAAAATCAAGCAAAAAGCCGAGTCAGCTGTTGCGGCAGCCAAAGTACAAGGCTTCAAACTCGCAGCGAAAGCCCAAACTGCAAAAGCGAAGGCCAAAGCTAACTAATTGACCTAAATGGGAAATTAGTACCCGGCAAGTCGAAAGACTTGCCGGTTCCTCCGTTTTTCTACTATTTATTTCTAGACTAGCTAGGATGTTTTGAGCTTTGCCGCTAATTTAGGCAACTAAGCTCAAAACACCCTCACATATTCACTCATTAACAGGAGTTGCTATTAGCAGCCATGGTAAATAGGCCACCTAGACCGGGAAATAGCGCAACCAGCAAAGAAGTCGGTGAGTTAAAACGCAAAATTAAAATACTATCTACGTCCCGTAAGTTGACCCATGAATTTATTGGAGAAGCTTATGACGTTAAGAATCTAATGCAGTTGGTTTTTGACCGTATCTTAAATGCCTTGGGCGCCGAGGCCGGTTCATTGTGGGTCAAAGACAATCAACTACAAAAAAATGTCTGCCAGCTAGCTGAAGGTCCGGTTAAACGCAATGTCATAGGCATGAAGCTTGATTTTGGTGTGGGTATCGTGGGCAACGTGATTGAGACCCAACGCACTAAAATTATCCTGGATACTAGTAAAAGCAAAGAATTCTCCCAAACCGTCGACCAAAAAACTGGTTTTGTTACACATTCGATGATTTGTGTGCCCCTGATTATTGACGAAGAATCCTATGGCGCCATTCAAATAGTCAATAAAAAGCATGGAATAAGCGGGCAATTTGATACCAATGACTGCGAATTGGTGAAGGATCTAGCTATCAGTGCTGCAATTTCAATGAAGAATGCCCGGCTGATGGAGATGGAAAGCAAAGTTAAGGAAATGAATGCCTTAATGAGTATTTCCAATGAAGTCGTTTCAACCTTAGATATAGATCAGGTGCTCAACCTTGTCGTGAACCGCACCAACGAATTGGTGGATGTCAATTTTGGTGCTATTGCACTGTTGGATGAGCAAGAGGACGAATTAACCTTAAACGTCATTTCCGGCGGGCAGGCCATTAACGCCAAGGACAAAAAGCAAGCCGCTATGTTGGGCTTGATGCAACAAGTTAAGGGGTTGCAACGCTCAGTATATGTGGCTGAAAGAGGCCGTTATATTGCATCGCAAAAAGGCAAGCAAACAGACTGGACCAAGTACCTTACAGAATGCCAGGTCAATAGCTTGTGGAGTGTTGCGTTAAGGGATGAGGAAGGGGTTCACGGTGTGCTTTGGTTTGAGAGTGACACTCCTGGTTTTGCCGATGGCGGCAAGGGCGATTTATTGCAAATTATGGCGTCACAAGCGACTGTGGCATTGCGCAATGCAAGCCTGTTCAAAAGCATTACCAACCGTAAATCCCTACAAGGCTTGAAACAAAGTGGTATCAAATGGTGGCATAAACGTGGCCGGCGCGTTGGCTTCGTTTCAAGCGTCGTGCTGGTGTTGTTATTGTCACTGCATTTCTTACCGATTTTGCGCTGGGTGCCTGCACCAACTACGGTGGAAACCCAATTAGGGCAGGGGATCTTTACACCCGTGGACGGGCGGCTAAGCGGTGTATTGGTGACCGAAGGTGGGCAGGTACAGCAGGGTGATGTGATTGCGACCATGGACACATCCCAATTGGCAGTGTCGCTGGCTGAGGCGGAGGCTGAACTAGCGATTGCCGAGCGCAAGATAGTGGAAGCCAGGGCGGAAAAAGACAGTTTCGCCTTGTCCAATGCCATGATCCAGCGGGAGTCTAGCCTTGCCAAGGTTACCAAGTTGCAACGGGACTTGGGCAACGCCGCCATTGTCGCACCCGTATCTGGGATAGTACTAAATGCAAACTTAAGGGAGCTGGTTGGTCGCCATTTCAGCACGGGCTCCGAAATATTCCGAATTGCCGATCCTGAAAAGTTCCGCTTGGTGGTGCATATAGCAGAAGAAGATGTGTTGGACGTGCAAATTGGCCAAGAAGTGAGGGCTGTATTGCGTGCCAGGCCTGGTCAGTATGTATATGGGGAAGTGCTACACATTGGCCGCTCCTACGAAGTACCTACTACGATTTTAGAATCAGAAGAAGAAGTCGATACCAGCGAGCTACAAACAGGTTTTGTAGCAGAAGTGCTTATTACTGAGTCAGATTATACGGTACTACCTGGCATGACTGGCCAAGCGCTTATTTATACCCCGGAAACCTCGGTGGTACAGCGGCAATGGCGGCGTATTCGTAATTTCTTTATTTTCACCTTAGGTCTGTAACATTGTCCGGTAGCTTCGTTTTGCCTATTGCATTCATCCAAGTTCGAACAAAAAGGCGGGCAGTATGAGTGTCGTCCCCGCTGCTTTGCGCGAGGAAGTGAAAGTTCGCAAGCTAGTGCAGCAAGGCGAGGTGAGCTATGTGCTAAAGGAGCCGGATCGCCAGGAATATTATCGGTTTACCTTACCACAATACCAATTGATTGCTTTGTTTGATGGTATCCATGATCTCACTGCTATTGTGCACAAATTCAACCAGCAATCAGACGAATATGAATACGATATCGATTCGGCAGAGTCGGTGTTTAATGCTTGCCGTGACTACCAAGTGCTAAAACGAACCAAAAAAGAAGAAAATGCAGCACTGTTGGAACATATCCGGGAAGAGCGCAAGAAGTCACTTATCCAAGCCAAAGGCAGCATCCTGATGATGCGGTTTAAGCTGGTGGATCCCAACCGTTGGTTTGACCAAATTATCGATTCAATCCGCTTTATGTGGTCTCCCACAGCGTTGAAAATACAAGCGTTGTTTATTGTGTTTGCCATGCTTACCATTGCCTGGAATGGGCAACGCTTTGTCCAGGATTTTTCGCAAGTCTATTTGCAAACCCAGCTTTCTGGTGTGCTATATGTGTGGGTAATTGCACTGTGCGCTATTGCACTACACGAATGCGGCCATGGCCTTACCTGCAAGTATTACGGCGGTGAAGTGCATGAAATGGGTTTTTTGTTATTGGCCTTTCAACCCTGTTTGTACTGCAACGTCAATGACGCCTGGTTGTTCGAAAACAAAACCCACAAAATCCAGGTAGCCCTTGCGGGAGTATGGGTTGAGCTATTAGTTGCCGCAACGGCGACTATGGTGTGGTTAATGGTGGATGTCTACAACCCAGTTGGCTATATCGCATTCGTATTGATGACCATAGGTACTGCTAGTTCTTTGTTTGTGAACCTAAACCCGTTACTAAAGTTTGATGGCTATTACATCCTAACCGATTGGCTTGAGATGCAAAATTTGCGGCAAAACTCGTTGGCTTGGTTTTCTTGGAATTTAAAAACCAAGTTGTTGGGCAGTGATGAAGAGAAACCATTTAACCCCAGTGAAAGGGAAAAGCGGGTTTATTGGATTTACGGTACGGCGGTCGCAGTTTATATGACCCTGTTACTTTCATTTATCGGTTGGTTGGGCTATCAATTTGTATATGCCCAATTTGGCTTTTTTGCAATTTTAGCTTTTTTGTATTTGGTTTACCGATTACTGAAGAGCATAACCGGAAACTGGATCAGCACTTTGTTAAATTGGATCAAGACCCAACTCTGGGTTGGTAAAACAGCAAAAATCCGCACTGGTGTTGTGGCGGCAACGCTAGTGCTGGCCATGCTGTTATGGCAACCGCCATTGACCCTGCATGCAGACGGCACCATTGAATCAAAGCAGGTTACCCTTTATGCCCCTGCAAGTGCTTATGTGGAAGCCGCATATTACCATCCAGATCGCAGTATTCCGCAGCCCACGGGAGAAACTTTCCTAAAACTGGTGTCACCACAGTTGGAACTACAAATCCAAGCCCTACAAAGCAAGCGTATGCAGTTGGAGGGTGAGAAAGTGGCTGCCATGCTGGAGGGGGCATCCGCTGATATGGCTAGGTTGGCGATAGAGTTAGGCCTGGTTGCACAGCAGCTAGAAGCGAGCAAGAACAAGGCAAAGCAATTGTTGTTTACAATGCCAGCAGGCAAATGGTCCGTACAAGGTTTGCCACCTGATCTAATGCAAGGGCGTTTCTTTGGGGAACAGCAGGAAATCCTGACCATCGTGTCTGAAGATGTCCGCTACTTTGAAGCTGTGGTAGACCAGCGGGATGTATCCTATTTAGAAGTGGGTGATAGCGCCAAGGTTCGACTCAACGCCCATATGGGTTCCGTTTACGACGCCACAATTGAAAGCATTTCGCCGATTGCGAAATCTGCCGGGGTCGAACAAAAAGTCTTGGTTCGCATGTTGTTGCTGGGTTGGCAAGAACAGCCTTACCTTACTCTAGGCGTACCAGGTACAACAAAAATTTATGGCCAGGAGTTACCTTATTGGCAACATCTGGCATTTAAGATCAGAAAGTTTTTCAGGGCAGATTTATGGCTATGACTTTTTCGCAGCAGTTTTCTTTGCTACGTGCTTTTGCTGTTTGGCTTTTTGTGTTGTGGGTACTGCCACAAGCACATGCCCAGGGCAATGCCCATTTGCGCGGCGTCGTGGTGCCTGCCGAGCAAATTAACATGTCCATGAACCAAAATGGGGTATTGCTGTATATCGCATCCAGCGGCAGCGTGGTTGAAAAAGGGGAAAAGCTAGCGGAAATAAATCCTGCCCAACTCAAAGCACAATATCAGCAAGCCAAAGCCATGATGCTCTCTGCTGAGGCTGAATTGGCTGCTGCCAACCATGGTTTGGAAAAAAGCCGACGCTTGGTCAACGAAAACATCTTGTCCAATATTGCCTTAACCGAAGCGCAATTCAGTGTGCAGACCGCTGAAGCAAACCTTGCAGTAAGCCGATCGAAATACAATATCGCAGATTTAGCCTTAAAAGATGCGGTATTGCTTGCTCCTTTTGACGGCGTTGTCGCTGATACCAAAGTTAAACGCGGTGAATGGACGGTGCAAGGGGATCCCATCATAGAATTTGCCAGCCTAAAGGCGTTGGTTATGTCCATCGACATACCGCCAGACCTTACCACTGGATTAGCAGTTGGTAGCACTACCCCGGTATTGTACCAAGGTGCTGCTATAGGTAATGCAACGGTTAAGCGTTTGTTCCCATTATTGCAGCCATCGAGTGGATTACGGCGGGTGGTTTGGGAAATCAGCACGGACGACTCAACATTGATTTCCGGCCGTTATGTGGAGTTGCAACCTTGGTTTTAAAGCAATTGTTAAGATCCTGTGCCACTCTCGCTGTGGGCATCGCTTTGCCAAGTGTTGGCGCGACTTTGGATGAAGTATTGGAGCAAGCCTATCAATCCAACCTGGACTACTTGGTTAGTTTTGAACAGGTGATGAAGGCGAGGGAAGCGGAACATATTGCCTACGCCAAGCTCTATCCCAGCCTTGCCTTGACCGGTGCCCGACGCGAACAATTGGACAATAACCAAGGCCAGGTCAACGACAGTGGCTACAGTGCCCGTTTGCAGCTAAGCCAAACCTTGTACAACCCGGCGGTATGGCATGACTGGAAAAAAGCGGAACTTCAGCTACTAGACGCCGAGCTCTCTTACTTGCGGCAAAAGCAGCAATTAACTTTCCTGCTCAAGCAAGCCTGGTTCCAACTATTAACCGACATAGCATTGGCTGAAGAAGCAACGCAATCACTCGCCCGGTTGAAACAACATAGAACCAACGCGGGGCATCTATATGAAAATGGTAAAATATGGCGCAATGACCTGTTGCAAGCCGATGTTAGGGTAGCCAGGGGGGAGCAAACTTTATTGGTTGCTGAAAACACTGTGCAGCGCACCCGTACCAACCTAAACGTTTTGCTGAACCAAAACATCTTGACTGAGATAGCCCCAGAGGCAGACGTTGTTGATTTAACCTGGGACATGCCATTAGCTGACAGTCTAGTAATAGCGATAAAGCAGCGCCCAGACTTAAAACAAAGGCAAATAGCGATAGATATTGCAAAGCGCAACAAGTCGTCGGCCTTTTCCACCTATTTTCCGACTGTTACGGCCCAGGTTCAGGAGAATAGGGCTGCAGATGATATTGGCTTTTCCGATAGTGCCAAGGATACGCAACTGAATATCAATTTTAGTTGGACGCTTTGGGACACATTGTCAAACCGAAGCCGTAACCGTTCAGCCCACCACGACGTGCAAATAGCACTTAAAAACCATATGCGGGTTAAGGAGCTGGTGCAGCAAGAAACCCATTTGGCTTGGTTGGCGTTGCAAGAAGCCCGTCAGAATTACCAAGTATTGGAAAAATCCCTACAGCAGGCTGAAGAAAATTTCCGTGTGACGGGAATCCGCTATAAAGAACAATTGAGTACTGCCAATGATGTACTTGATGCACAAGACCTGCTAACCAGCACCCGCAACGATTTGTTAGAAGCCAAGGGGGCGTTCCAAATTGCTAGGGCACAACTGGAGCTCGCAATTGGCAAGTAATAAAAGCCTGTAGCCAGGTATTGAAACCTGCCTAGCTTGGGTGAAAATCGAACTAAAGTAGTAAATCGGCCTGTAGTTTCAAAGCGTATACTGGTGTTAAACCTTCATGGGGATACACCATGCAATACCCTTGGATAAAACAAAGTAACGATATATTCAAATACGTGCTTATTGGCCAATTTTTCCTATCCTTTGCTGTGGCGTTTTTTACCGGCACCTGGCTGCAAGCCGCTGTATTTGGCGTCATCATTATAGCCGTGCCGCTGTTCTTAATTGCATCGGCGCCTTATCAGCCCATAACCCGATATTCGGTGGCTATTGCGGTGCAGCTGTTTACTGCCCTGCACATCCAACAAAGTTTCGGCTTAACCGAGATGCACTTTCAGATTTTTGTAGTAATGGCGTTCCTGGCCTACTACAAAGATGTCAAAGTCATCTTTATCAGTGTGTTAACCGTAGCGGTTCACCACATCACCTTTTTTATGTTCCAGTTGAACGACACTGGACTGTTTGTCTTGGAGGAAGGGCATCTCACTGTGCCGATGTTATTGTTACACGCTGGTTTTGCCATTGCCGAGGGCATAGTACTTATGATTATGTGTCACAAGGGATTTAGGGAAGCCACTGCTGCCCACACTATTACCCATTCTGTAGCCAAAATTATGGCGAAAAAGGGCGAGATCAACTTGGCTATATCGTTGGATAAAAACAATGAAAACTTGAAGGATTTCAACGAGCTGATTACCCAGTTCCGCAGCTTGCTTGCCGATTCGTTACAGCTTGGTAACAAGGTTGCCCAGAATACCCAAAGCTCAAACGATAGTGTATGCACATTGAAGGACGTCGCACAAAACTGCCGGTATGAAGTGGTGCAAATAAACCAGTCGGTGACGGAGATGGAAGCTACCATTACCGATGTGGCAAGGCGGGCGGTGGATGCCAACCAGCATTCAAGTACCGCGATGGAAAATACTGAGGGGGCAAAACAAACCATCCACCGCGCCTTTGAAACCATTGAGGCGCTAAAAGATGCCTTAAAAACAGCTGAAACCTCAATTGATGAGGTAAACCAGAAGTGCGATCACATCGCCAGTTCAATGGATTCCATTAAAGCGGTGGCAGAACAAACTAACTTGCTGGCCTTGAATGCTGCAATTGAGTCAGCGCGTGCAGGGGAGCATGGACGGGGTTTTTCCGTGGTGGCCGATGAAGTGCGCAAACTAGCAACCAAATCCCAGGAGAGTGCTGGGGAAATAGACAAGGTAACTAGTGACCTGGTGCAACGCACGACTGAAACCGTCGAGCAAATAAAAAGCTGTGTCGAAAAAGTTGGCCATGCTGTGGAAGACGCCAAGCGGGCAGAAGAAGAAATGCATGTCGTTGCATCCAGCATACAGCGTGTGGATGAAAACATCGAAGGGGTTGCCACCGCCGCTGAGCAGCAGACTGCCATGGCGGGTGCTATTACTCAATCAGTTAATTCGCTATCTGATTTGTCTGCTGACGAGATTGAGCAGGTAGAAACTGTTTCGGAAAAATCCGATGAATTGGGCGGGTTAATGCATAAGTTAGATCAACAGCTTGGCAAGTTTGTCGCCTAAACCATGGGCTCCGCAAAAGCGACAATTTGCTTGGTATTAGTTTGGGCTGCTGGGGTTATCCTGGCCATGTCAGCCTTTTCCACAGTGCAACTAAAAGAGTTTGATCCAAAACTCAAATTGGCCTATCAATCTGCAGATACGGACTTTGATGTGCAGCTTGCTAATATTATCATGGAGAACTACCAAGGCCTGCGCAACCAAGCTTTCCACCTTACCGATGCAGGGTGTTTCTGTGCTACCGTTGGCGCGCCCCACATTGCTAGTGTCAAGCAAGAACTGGCGCTACTAGGTTTTACTAACCACGAGTTAGAATTGTCCAATTTCCCTGAACTGGGGGACATTATTCCATCCGTTCCTGCACTATTGATATTTGATGATAAAGGCAAACTCAATTACTTGGGGCCTTATTCTTCTGGTTATTTGTGCTCCAGTAGCGGCAGCATGGTGGATAAGGTGTTAGCCGCCAGTAAACTGGGTGTCAGCGTTGGTTTGGTCAATACCGAAGCCGAGGGCTGCTATTGCCACATTTAATAGTTATTGGCATCGGTATAATTTGCACCAAGGGCATTGGAAACGATTAGCACAAGTTTACTTCTCAAGCGCAAACCAGTAGATTGCAGCACACAAACATAAACGGTTTGCTATAAAGGCTTAGTGCAATTGACTGACCCCAATAATTCCCCGATTCAAGAGTATGACGCCGTCGTGTTTGGCGGCGGCATGGTAGGTGCTGCTGCGGCACTAGGTTTGGCACAACGGCACTGGCGTGTTGCGCTGGTGGAGCCAAATCCCATTAGTTTTGATATTGCAAAGCAACAACCTGACCTCAGGGTATCTGCCATCAGTTTAGGATCTGAGCAATTTTTACAGCGGTTGGGTGCTTGGCAGCACCTGTGCCCAGAACGCCTGCGCCGCTATCAACAGCTATCGGTTTGGGAATTGCCGAGTTGTAAGACCCAGTTTGACGCTGGCCAGCTGCAATTAGGCCACCTTGGACACCTATTGGAAAATAACCACCTAGTCCATGCGTTAAACCAATGTATAGAAAGCCAGTCCCTGGTACACAGGTTCAAACGTATCGACTACTCGGCCGGTGGTGGCATGCAAGACCACGAAGGCAATAGCATAAGCGCTAAATTAGTGGTAGCAGCAGACGGGGCCAATTCAGTGCTGCGAAAACTCAATAATATCAGCACAAGTGGCTGGGATTATGGCCAAAAGGTGTTTGCCGTTAATATCCAGCTTGAAGTTGATAGCGGTGGCCACACCTGGCAACAGTTTTTTAGTGATGGGCCAAGGGCATTCTTGCCTTTGTATGGCAACTACGCGGCCCTGGTTTGGTATTGTAGCGAAGAACAATGCAGGGCTATGTCGGCATTGGCTGCAAACGAATTGAAAGCCGAGATCCTAAACAAATTTCCAGCATTGCCGGCAGACTATACTATTCTAGATACAGCATCATTCCCTCTACGCAGGCTACATGCGCACCAGTACACCAAAGGCAAGCTAGTGTTGGCGGGTGATGCCGCTCATGTAATTAACCCTCTTGCGGGGCAGGGGGTAAACTTGGGTTTCCAGGATGTCGCCTGTCTATTAAAACACCTTAAAGACAAGTCAAGCAAAAACCTGCCCAAGTACCTAAGCGGATATGAGTCAGAAAGGAAACCGCAGAACCTGCAAATGATGACGGCAATGGATACCTTTTATGCCGCGTTTAGCAACGATCTTTTGCCGTTAAAGCTGTTGCGCAACGTAGGCCTTAAATTAGCTGACCATGCCGGTATTGCAAAAAATATGGTTTTAAAACGCGCACTTGGCCTTACATAGCAATAATAGGCAACTAAATCTTAAGGTAACCAGAAACAATGAATGTATTTATTATCATCGGTATCTTGTTCGTGACTTTGTTTGTGGTCGTGACACTGCTAGAAAAGTCAGGCAAGCGCTACAACGAAGAAGAGACCGCAAAAATCGCCAAGTGGATATGGCCTTTGGTGGGTATTTTGCTGGTTGCCCAACTCATTAAAATGATGTTTTTTAGTTAGTTACTGTCAGTGAGCGTTAAAAAGGCCAGGATTTCCTGGCCTTTTTTTCATTAGTAAAATATTACCAAATCCCTTTTTCTGTCTCGCCCTGGATTTCGCAATCCCCGCGTTTGTATGTGGGGTCTTGTCCTTTTTTCCGCAGTTCAAAATAGTGGTGGCTTACCGACACAATGGTCGGGGTCAGCCAAACAATAGCGATGATATTAATTACCGTCATCATCCCCAATGCCATATCTGCCATCGCCCAGACTTTGGGTAAGGCGGCTTGGGCACCCCATAAAATCATACCGAGGTAACCTGCGGTGTATAAGGTTCGGCCAACACGGTTGTCTAGTTTAAACATGTGTAAGTTACTTTCGCCATAAGCATAGTTTGCTACTACTGAGGTAAAGGCAAATAGGCTTATCGCTGCAGCAACGAAGTCGACGCCGCCATTGCCAAGGTGCTGTTCCATCGCCGACTGGGTCAAGCGTATGCCTTCCATTTGCTCCCCGTTGGAGCCGCCTGCCAGCAAGATAATAAAGGCGGTGCAGGTACACAGGATAATGGTATCGATAAATACGCCCAGCATTTGCACGTATCCTTGTGATACCGGGTGGTTGGGGTTGGGTGTAGCCCCTGCTGCCGCATGGGGCACACTACCAGAACCGGCTTCATTGGAATATAGGCCGCGCTGGATGCCATGTTTAATGGCTGCACCTAAAGCCCCTGCACCTGCTTCGGTCAAACCAAAGGCTGACGCGATAATCTCCCACAATACAGCGGGTAATAGTTCAATATTTGCCACTGTAATACCGATGGCGACCAAGACATAGCCCACTGCCATAAAAGGTACAATCCACTCGGCAAAGGTAGCGATACGGCGCAGTCCACCGACAACAATCAAACCAGCTATAAAGATAATCACCAAGCCGCTGTAGAGGGTAGGGATGTCGTAGGCGTTGGCGAGTGCATCGGTAATGGTGTTGGCTTGTACAGCACTGAATACAAAGCCGTAACCAATGAATAGGCTTAAAGAGAAGGCTATAGCGAGCCAGCGCTTTTTTAGGCCTTGTTGAATGTAGTAGGCAGGGCCGCCGCGGAATTCACCATTATCATCCCGTACTTTATATAGCTGTCCCAGGACACTTTCGGCAAAACCCGTAGCCATACCTAATATGGCTATCATCCACATCCAAAAAACGGCGCCTGGTCCCCCCAGTGAAATTGCCACGGCAACACCCGCCAAATTACCGGTGCCGACCCTGGCCGACAAGCTGGTACACAAGGCAGCAAATGAACTGATACCGCTTTTGTCAGAGCGGGTACTGCCTTTCATTACCGAAAACATATGGAAGAAATGCCGGAACTGCAGGAACCCTAATTTGCCAGTAAACCAAAAACCGGCAAATACCAGCATAGGAATAAGGATGGGAATACCGCCAATGCCTGGGAGCGGGATAGCACTGCCCCAGAGCACGTTATTGATGGCTGCGACTACATCATGTATGTCTTGGATCAAAATAAGTGCCTTCAACTTTTTTGTTGTTCTTTTCCAAGGATGTTGGCGTTATTAAACCTACTTGTAAAGGGGGCAGTGGCTTTTTATCAAAAATGAAACAAATTGTTCGGATATGTTTTTGTAAGGAGAAGGAGAAATTTGCTTGAGTATAATGGCTGGGGTAGCTGGATTCGAACCAACGAATGGCGGGATCAAAACCCGCTGCCTTACCACTTGGCTATACCCCAGTAGATCTGGAAAATGATTTTTTTGAGCCCAATTACGTTAGCGAGTTTGCTTTTGTAACAAGGAGATGGCTGGGGTAGCTGGATTCGAACCAACGAATGGCGGGATCAAAACCCGCTGCCTTACCACTTGGCTATACCCCAACAAAATTGGTGCGGAAGGAGAGACTTGAACTCTCACGCCGTGAAGCACTGGAACCTAAATCCAGCGTGTCTACCAATTCCACCACTTCCGCATAAAATTGATGGTGGCTAAGGCGGGACTCGAACCTGCGACCCCAGCATTATGAGTGCTGTGCTCTAACCAGCTGAGCTACTTAGCCATCCCTTAACGTTGTTGTTACCTCGTTAAGTGGCGCGTATTATGCGTATCAACATTGGGTGCGTCAACCCCTTTTTATGACAAATTTATTAACTGCTTAGATACTAAACAGATTGCTGCTAATTACAGCAATTTTAAGCGTTTTCTAGGTGGATATAGGATACAGGAAGAAGATTGAATTGATTGCTAAAAATGCGTTTTCGATTAAATAGAAGTATAGCGGCGATTTTATGCGCTATTTTTTTATAAATTGGATATATAGACTGCAAGTAACTAATCAAATGCCACAGCGGAGAAAAAATAATGACTAATGTCCTAGTAATAAACAGCAGTCTTAACGGTAGCGAGGGTAACTCTAGCAAATTAAGCCGGCTATTCGTGCAGGAGCTAACTGCCCACAGAAATGTAAACATCACGGAAAATGACCTTAACGCAGATGCAATACCGCACTTGTCTGCCGAGGAAATGCAAGCATGGGGCACGGCGCCAGAAGATCGTTCTGAGCAGCAACAGGCTTTAGCCAATATCTCTGACAAGCAAATTGAACAGCTGCAAGCCGCTGACGTAGTTGTCATCGGTATGCCTATGTACAACTTTAGTATGCCTTCTAATTTTAAAGCCTGGATTGACCGTGTCGCACGTGCAGGCATTACTTTCCGTTATACGGAAAATGGACCTGAAGGTTTATTGACCGGCAAGAAAGTATACATATTGGCCGCCCGTGGTGGCCGCTACGAAGGGACTGCACTTGATACCCAAACTGAATACCTTAAAAACTTCTTCGCGTTTTTAGGTATGGATGACATTGAATTTGTTTACGCAGAAGGGCTTGCAATGGGTGGTGATTCCTACAACAGCGCTTTTTTGCAGGCAAACGAAAAAATTATTGAACTTATTAAAAAAGACCTGGTCTGAATTTATGCAGTTAGCAAAGCTGACAGTTGTCTCCCCGACAACAGGTCTGTTAGCTAAAGTGTGTTCCAAGTTGAGTGTGCTTATTGCCCGGTACCCTGTACCGGGCTTTTTTTGGTGCATAGCAAATATGGATAGCATTAATTGGCGATAGCGTATTCCACTTCTTCCATAAAGTCCAGATCCCAGGGTTTGGTGATGGAAGTGTATGCCTTGATAGAATTGCCGCTTGCGCTCATCAAGTATTTGTAAAAATTCCATCTTGGTTCTAACCCCGTTTGTTGTGCCAACTGCCGGAACAAGATGTCTGCATCTTCCCCTCTTACGCTCACCGGTTCAAACATTGGGAATTGCACGCCATAAGTGAGTTTGCACAACTGGGCTATTTTGGCTTCATCTTGGTCTTCTTGGTTAAAATAATGGGAAGGGAAACCTAAGATCACTAAGCCTTCATCTCTGTATTTTTTGTACAAAGACTCCAAGCCGTCATATTGGGGCGTGAAGTTACAATAGCTGGCGGTATTAACAAATAGCACAGCTTTGCCTTGGTAGGCTTGGCAAAAATTTACCGTCTCTTGCGAGTTGAGCTTGCGTTTTAAGTGTTTCAATACCGACGGGCAGTCATTACTAAATGCAGGCACAGAAAAAAGCAAAATACCTGCGAGCGTCGATACAAATCGCATCATAGTTAACATTGGGATAAACAAAATACCTAGATTGATATTAGGCGAGCATCGGCTTGCTGACAAAAATTTTGTGGGACGCATAAAAAAGCCCAGTTTGAAACCGGGCTTGTAGCAAAGTGCAATTAGCTGTTATTTTGGCGCCAATGCAGCCTCTATGTCAGCCCTAAAATCAGCATCGCTGGGTTTGGTGTAGGAGCTGTAGCCTTTGATGGTCTCGCCATTGCGATCCATCAGGTACTTGTAAAAATTCCATTTAGGCTCGACGCCTGATTTATTGGCTAAACCCCGGAACAGCGGATCTGCATCATCGCCTTTGACTGTTAGCGGCTCAAACATTGGGAATTGCACACCGTAGGTCAATTCACAAAGCTCTGCGGTTTTGGCTTCATCTTTGTCTTCTTGGTTGAAGTCATGGGAAGGGAAGCCAAGTACAACCAACCCCTGGTCTTTGTATTCAGAGTAGAGGGCTTCAAGTCCCTCAAACTGTGGGGTAAAACCACAATAGCTGGCGGTGTTGACGAACAATACTGCTTTGCCTTGGTATTCTTGGCACAGGTTAACGGTCTCTTGGGAATTGAGTTTACGTTTCATGTGCTTTAGCACTGAAGGACAGTCGTTGGCAAATGTTTGGCCAAATAACACGCTTGCAAGCAAAAAGGCGACCGCTTTAGTTAGCTTCATCAAATTTTCTCCGTTTTAAACCCGCCGGCTGTTTTTTCTTGTTTCCGGCATATTCATTTTATTACCCGTTAGCATACAGGTTGCTATGTAAAATAGATCAAACCCATTACACCAATAATCCAGAACTGCTGTATAGGCAGTTTCACGACACTAGAACCGCATATGCTACAGGATATTTCAAAACCTAGTCAGTTATTTGCAGAAGCTTCTATAATGGTTCGCATCCAAGCAACAACAATATAACCATGAAACTATATAAAACCCGCACACTTATCATAAGCAGCCTGTTTATGGTCGCTGCTTGTTCGGCTACTTCTAGCCCGGATGCCAGCTCAGCAAAAACCTATAACAGTCCGGCGCAGGTGCCGCCACCTATTGCCAAGTTGTCCAACCAACAAGCGCCGGATGGCATAACGCTGGAAAAAATTATGTCTGATCCTGATTGGATGGGGCGATCACCGAGCAATGCATTTTGGGCTACTGATAGTTCGACCGTTTATTACAGCCGCAAGCGCGAAGGCAGTCCTGTCTCAGATGTTTTTGCGATTGCACTAGATGGCAATAATGGCAATGGCAGCAAAGTACCACTTGCTGATAGGCACAGTGTTGGTGGGGCTAATGTTGTTTACGATAAAGAAAGGGCGCTTGCCGCTTGGATATTCCAGTCGAGTATCTACATGCAAGTGGTTTCTAGTGGGGAGATAATGCAGCTGACAAAAGGGGTCGGCTCACCACGCAATTTGGTATTTTTGGATAACAACAAGTTAGCGTACCAAGACGGAGACTCGATCAATGCTATTGATATTGCCAGTGGTGCGGTAGAACGATTGTTAACCTGGAAGTTTGCCGACAAACCAGAGGCCAATAAGGAGCCTGCTGACTATATCGCTGAGCAACAGATTTTGTTGATTGAGTACATCGCCAAAGAACGTTCAGATCGCAGTAAGCGCTTTGAACACAACCAGGCAATGCAGCAGCAAAACAGCACAATGGCAGCGCAGCCTTTCTACTTTGACAAGAGCCACCGCCTGGTCAGGGTGAGCATTGCGCCTGATGCCAGCAAGGCGATTTTAGTCACCACCAAGGATGTAAAGAGCCGTAAAGACACGGATATCATGCCCAACTACATCAAGGAAGATGGTCGTATCAAAGCAGAGTCGGTGCGCCAGCGGGTAGCTGATGCCAAACCAGTTAACCACGATGTTTGGTTGTTGGATCTCAGTGAACACAAGAAAATCCAATTGGGTTTTGAGACGCTTTCAGGTTACAACGAAGATGTACTAGCAGAGGTTAAGGCTGAGAACGCAGCCCGCAATGGCGAAGAGTATGAAGTAAACCGGTTGCCTCGGGACATCGCCTTGATGGTTGACTGGTATTGGAGCCAAAGCCCCATCCAGTGGCATAACAATAGCCAGCAAGTGGCTGTAATGCTGGAAGCCTGGGACAATAAAGACCGCTGGATTGCGACCGTAGATTGGGAGCAAAAGCAATTTGTCGAGCAGCACCGCATGCACGATGAAGCCTGGATCAACTACAAGTTCAACAGCTTTGGCTGGTTAAACCAAGAAGAAACCTTGTATTACTTGTCGGAAGAAACCGGTTACGCAAACCTCTACCTAAAACCATTGGATGATGATGCGCGTCCTCTCACGCCGCACAACTATGAAGTGGATGAACTGACGCTCACTACTGATGACCAGTATTTTTATTTTCAAGCCAATAAAAAGCATCCGGGTATTTATGAAATCTACCGTGTGGCGTTGGGAACAGGTGAGATAACCCAACTGACTGACCTAAACGGCCGTACCGACTATGTGTTAAGCCCAGACGAACAGTCCTTGCTGCTAACCCATTCGAAATTAGTACAACCTCCGGAATTGTATTTACAAAACGTAGCTAGCGATACTGCCAAGCGCCTCACCAACACTGTGTCTGCCGAATTCGCAAGCTTTGATTGGGTAGTGCCCAGCATTGTGCCTGTGCGCTCAAGCCATGTAGAGCAGCCCATTTATTCGCGGGTCTACATGCCAAAAGTCATGCAGCAAGGCAAGCAGTACCCTGCGGTTATCTTTAACCACGGTGCTGGCTATTTACAAAATGCGCATCTGGGATGGTCCGGTTATTTCCGTGAATTTATGTTCCATAGCTTTTTAGTCCAACAGGGCTATATAGTTATGGACATGGATTTCAGGGCGTCCATGGGCTATGGCCGTGATTGGCGCACTGCGATTTACCGCCAAATGGGGACACCGGAAACCCAGGATCTTGTCGACGGTGTTGACTGGTTAGTGGAAAATGCCCAGGTGGACCGCAGCCGTGTTGGTACTTACGGTGGCTCTTATGGCGGATTTATGACCTTCATGGCGCTGTTTACCGAACCTGAGTTGTTCCAAGCGGGTGCCGCGTTGAGGCCTGTTACGGACTGGGCGCATTACAATCACCCTTATACGTCCAACATCCTTAACACGCCGGATGTTGATCCTATTGCCTACGAGCGCAGTTCACCGATTTATTTTGCGGAAGGTTTAAACAAGCCATTGCTAATTAACGCCCCCATGATTGATGACAATGTGTTTTTCGTGGATGTGGTGCGCTTAGTGCAGCGCTTGATTGAGTTGGAAAAAGAGGACTTTGAAACCGCCATCTACCCGGTAGAGCCCCATGGCTTCCGACAGCCAAGCTCTTGGTTGGATGAATACCGTCGCATATACAAGCTGTTTGAAATGCACGTTAAACCCGAAAAGGATTAGACCAGCGCTCAACTATTACTGGCGGCGTTCGCCGCCAGTTAGTCTTTGCCAAGCTAAAACCCCTAGCGCCAAAAGCAATCCGCTAACTGCACCGTATAAATGGCTGTCGACTGCTACATTGGCCTCAATCCATTGCCCAAGGCTTTCACTCGCCCCTTGGGTTTGTTCGAAATAGAGCTTTATTGCGACCCCAACCAGCAGCAACCAACCGGTGTTTAGCCTAACTTTAATATCTTGGATAGCGCCGTACACAAACATGCCGTGCAGTGCGCCCGACAAGCCTACATACCACCCCAGATCGGGATTAAACAGATACAGCCCGGCGCTGCAGCCCAAGGCAAATACCAGAAACTGGGCAAGGTAGTATTTGGCTTGGTAATAATCACCGTGCAAACCCCACAATAAGACAATACCTATCCAATTAAGCACTAGATGGATGTTATTGGTATGCAGAAAATGCCCGGTAAGTAACCGCCAATACTCGCCATTGGCAATGGCCTCTTGCTCGAAAGCAAACCTCTGGGGATCCAAAAACGGCACAATCGCAAATATTAGTGAAAGGCCAACCAAGGTTGCAGGGCCGGCGAGCTGCTGTTTCGAAATAGGAAAGTGAAAATTTTCCAACATTATGAATTCGTTACAAATTTAAGGCGGTTAAAGCATGATAGCCTAGCATGGAAGCTACCAAGGCAGTAACATTGTTGTGGTTTAAAAACTACTGTCATGCGTAGAGTTTGTCATATGCGATAGCTGCCTATATCTGTAGGTAGGAAGTTCTAAAGACATGCTGGTATAATTCGCGATGACGATAACAAAACACAAAAGATTTATACGCTCTAAGCTACAAACGGGGAATACATGTCAGAGATTTTGCACTCGGTTGACAATGCTGTGCTCACAATCAGCATCAACCGTCCGGAAAAACGCAACGCAATCACCGCACCCATGTACCGCGCGATGGCCAATGCCATAGCAACTTGCCAGGAAGATGAATCTATCCGGGTTGTGTTGTTGCAGGGCGTAGGTGAACACTTCACGGCCGGCAATGACTTATCCCAGTTTGCCAATATAGGGGGCAATGATGATATTTCCGATACCGTAGCCTTTATGGAAGCATTGATGCAATGCCCTGTGCCAGTGGTGGCAAAGGTGCGTGGCATGGCTGTGGGTATTGGCACGACATTGCTGCTGCACTGCGACCTGGTCTATTGTTCACAAGATACCGTGTTTAGTTTGCCGTTTATCAATTTGGGTTTGGTGCCAGAGTATGCATCAAGTTGGATCTTGCCCAGGCTTGTTGGGCACCGCAAGGCCAGCGAATGGTTGATGTTGGGTGACGCATTTAGTGCTACAGATGCATTGCAGGTAGGGTTAGTGAACAATGTCTGTGAAACTGCCGCTTTAGATGAAGTTTGCGCCAAGGCCTTGGCTAAATTAGTGGCCAAACCAGGCTCAGCGCTACGTCATACCAAAGCACTAATGAAAACGGATCAAGAAGCGGTACAATCACATATGAAAGAGGAGTTGGGCGTGTTTTTGCAGCACCTCAAATCTGCGCCGGCACAAGAAGCATTTTCCGCATTTTTGGAAAAGCGTAAGCCCAACCCCGACATCTATAAATAAGGAACGCCTGCTAGTGCGATTGTATTCTTTTATTATTTGCCTCGTAGCCAGCTTAATGCTGGCTGGACAGAGCTTTGCTGAACAAAAACGCGAAGATAGGGAACCAGAAGCTGCCACGGGCTTTGAGCAAAAGCGCGCTTTTACTGCAAAAAAATATATGATCAGCGCTGCCCATCCATACGCTTCGTGGGCGGGAAAGCGGGTGCTCGATGCTGGCGGCGACGCCATTGACGCAGCCGTTGCCATACAGGCCATGTTGACCTTGGTAGAACCACAGTCTTCGGGTATTGGTGGCGGTGCTTTCATCCTGTATTGGGATAACGAAAATAAACAACTGCATACCTTCGATGGGCGGGAGACGGCGCCAGCCGACGTCGGGCCATTTTTATTTATGCGCAATGGCAAAAAGATCCCCTGGAAAGAAGCGGTAGTAGGCGGCAAATCTGTCGGCGTACCAGGTGTGTTGCGCGCCCTTGAAATGGCGCAGAAGGAATTTGGTGACTTGCCTTGGCGTGAGCTGTTTATGGATAGTGCCCTAATTGCCGAGAACGGCTTTGAAGTAACACCAAGGTTGGAAAAACTAGTGGGCCTAGATATCCATCCTGGCCTAAACCAGTTCCACAACAGCAAGGTGTATTTCCATCCCGGTGGAAAGCCGATAAAAGCCGGTTATGTCCGTAAAAATGGTGCTTTGGCAAGGGTACTGCGCAATATCGCGGAAAATGGAGCTGATTTCTTTTACAGCGGTGAACTTGCGGAAAAAATCGTTAAAACCGTTAAGAACGCACCAATCAACCCTGGTGTGTTAACCGTAGAGGATATGGCCAACTACACAGCCGTTAAACGGGATCCAATTTGCGGCCAGTACAAAACCTATAAAGTCTGCGGCATGGCACCACCTGCATCTGGCGGAATTTCGGTATTGCAAATTTTAAAGATGCTTGAAGGTTTCAAAATGGAACAATACCAGCCAAACCAGTTGGAGGCAGTGCATCTTTTCACCCAGGCCTCTAAACTCGCCTTTGCTGACCGCGACATGTATATCGCTGATTCTGACTTCAATAAAAAACCATTTGGCGCGCTTATCAACCGGACTTATTTATCTCGCCGAGCACAGAGCATTGGCTTGGACAAGTACATCCGTTACGCGCGCCCTGGCAGCGCCTATCCACAAGCATTTTTGCAAAAAGACAATTCCTACGAACTACCCAATACCTCCCATATTTCGATAGTGGATGAAAAGGGCAATGCCGTATCTATGACCACAAGCATTGAATTTGCGTTTGGGTCTGGCTTAATGGTGGAAGGCTTTTTGCTCAACAACCAACTTACCGATTTTGCTTTCCTGCCCAGCCGGGGCGGCTACCGGGTATTGAATGCGGTTGCCCCAAATAAGCGCCCGCGCAGCTCTATGTCGCCAACGATGATTTTTAACGAAAAAGGCGAACTATACCTAGTGGTGGGGTCACCAGGCGGCAGCCGCATCATCAACTATGTTGCGCAAACATTGCTAGGTGTACTGGATTGGGGCTTGGATATCCAGGAGGCCATCAACCTACCGAAAGTAACTAACCGCAATGATTACACCGCATTAGAAAAGGGGAGTGGCATCGTAGGTTTGCAACAACAGCTGGAAGCAATGGGGCACAGCGTTAGGGTTATTGACCTAAACAGCGGTATCCACGGAATTCAAATCAAAGACGATATTCTAATTGGCGGAGCCGACCCTAGACGGGAAGGGATTGTTGTGGGCCAGTAATAAATTGGGCTGTCTGTGCCAGCGTATTGCAACATGGAGCGTGTTATACGCTTTTGGTTAAACTGCAAGGATGATAAATGCTGAAGAAGCTTTTCCACTACAAACAGTGGTCTGATCAACGGTTGATGCAAGCTGTGGTTGCTTCGGATGACATCCATTCCCATAGTGTGTTTCAGTTTATCAACCAGCAATTCAATCATATGGTCATAGTGGAAGAACTATTCCGCGCCAGGATAAGCTCGCAAAGCGATCCACACCAGGATACTAACACAACGCAGTTACCAACGTTCACTGAACTTTTCAGGCGTGTTGAACTATCTAACCATTGGTTTCTTAGCTATTGTTCCGGTTTAAATGACACCGAGCTAACCCGGCAAATCAATTTTAGTTTCGTCGACGGAAATCCTGGCTGCATGTCTGTTGAGGAGATTCTTACGCACATACTTCACCACGGAACCTATCACAGGAGCGCTATTGGGCACGCTATGCAGGCGGCTGGATTTACGCGTCCTGCTGATACTTTCTCAATGTATTTGCATAGTATTGGCAGGCATCAGGCTACGGCTTAAGGTATCTGCAAAAATGACATTCAGATAACAGAGATAAAAGCATTGAAAATAGCTGCCATTCAATTTCAACCTAAGCTTGGCGATGTTGTGTCTAATGTTAAACGGCATATACAACTGATAGAGCTAGCAGCAGAGCACAAGGCCGGATTGGTGTATTTCCCCGAACTGTCCTTAACTGGGTACACACCAAGTAAGGCAAAGCCACTGGCTTTGGAACTGTCCGATAGCAGACTTGATTGTATCCAGCGACTTAGTGATAAACATGGCATTGCCATTGGTGTAGGGGTGCCATTAACCGCAGATTTAAGCATTCAAATAGGGATGGCTTGGCTAGAACCCGATAAACCTCGAACCAGCTACGCTAAACAAATGTTGTATTCGGGTGAGCTGCCTTATTTTTTGGCGGGTGAAAAGCAACTTATTATTCATACCCCAGAAAAACGCCTAGCCCCTGCCATTTGTTATGAGTCGATGCAGCCCAAACACGCCCTGCAAGCGGCAGCTTTGGGAGCTGACGTTTACCTCGCCAGTGTCGCGAAGCATTTTGGCGATATAAAGCGTGCAATGCTTCATTATCCCAAAACCGCAAATATACATGGGATGTTTGTCGTTATGTCCAACTGTATTGGCCCTTGTGAAGGCTTTATAGCTGGGGGTAAGTCTGCAGCCTGGAACACCGAAGGTCATTTGTTGGCGCAAATGGGAGAACACTCTGAAGGCTTTGTTTTGCTGGACACTATTGCAGGTTGTGCCCGGGTCGTAGACGTTTAACCCTCTTTGAACCCGTTTGGGAATACAATACCTGAACTGCATAAGTGTCGCTTACAGTGTCATTATAAGTGTTAATTCGAACTATTTTGGTGTCGGATATCGTACATTAAAGGTGGAATTGTGTACCGCAGCCTCATTGCAGGTTGCATCATTTTAGTACTGTGACTACCCTGTTCGGGTAATCCGTTAACCAATACTTAAAAATATGTCAAAAACACTGCTCGCCCTGTTCATTTCATCCTCAATGTTGCTTTCTGTTGAAACCACAGCTGAACAAGCCATCTCCGGTGGAGAATCTGGTTATGACAAAAACTTAGCGGCAATGGAGCCTAGTGGCGAACGCTTGAGTGTTTCCTTGGCGGGCGAGTATCCAGCTGACATTTCAAGGTTTATATTAGCCAGCAACCAAGGCGCGCGTTCTGCCCGGATATCACCGGATGGCCAGAATGTCGCCTTTATTTGGTCCATAACGGGGCTAAGGCAGGTTTGGATAGTACCCTCGTTGGGAGGCCAGCCAAGGCAATTGACCTTTGGCAAC
Source organism: Alteromonadaceae bacterium (assembly GCA_965279005.1). GTDB lineage: Bacteria > Pseudomonadota > Gammaproteobacteria > Enterobacterales > Alteromonadaceae > Planctobacterium. The sequence continues at coordinate 48,918 of CBDIHK010000020.1, forward strand.
GGGGTACGCAGTTTCCGCTGGGCGCCAGATGGCCTGTCACTCTTTTATGGCGCTGACAATAATGGTAATGAGCAGGAGGCTTATTACAAAATTAGTGTTGATGGCATGCAAGAAATCCAGTTGCTACCTGCTGCGAAAGGAGGTTTCCGGCGCTTTGGGGCATTTGTTGATGGCAACACCATTGCCTACGCTTCGACCGAGCGCAACCGCCTAGATTTTGATATTTACATTGCGGATTTAAAAACACAGGAAGTGGATAGGGTGTATGAAGGAAAGTACGGCTTTTTCGTGAGTTCGGCATCACCTGATGGCCGGTATTTAACCATTCATGAAACGGTTGGTGAAGATTCCGATAATCTCTTCATATTTGATTTGCAAAAACGCCAAATGCAAACCATTTCCAAACCTGAGCGTCGTGCCAACCACAGCAACGGTGGCGTGGTATGGAGCCAAGACGGCAGTGGTTTTTATCTTGCCAGTAACCTGGATAGGGACTATGCCGCGTTGAAGTTTTACTCGCTTGAAGACGGCTTTGAGCTTATTCACGAAGGTAAGGGGGACATTGATCAGGTATTGCTATGTGGCAAAAACAGTAATTATCTGGTTTGGATTGAAAATGACGGTGGTTACAGCCGCCTGAAAGGCAAAAACTTAACAGATGGCACGGTGCTGGTGCCGCCCGCAATGGCAGAAGGGGTCTACTCCCTGGACTGCCAAGCGGGCAGTGACCAGGTTGCAGTTAATGTAAATGGCTATAAAACACCAGGAGATATCTTTACCCTAAACCTTGCTGATGGTATCGCCACCCACACCTTTCAAGCCAGCTTGGCTGGGCTAGACCCGGATCGGTTAGTTAAACCTGAGAGCATCTCTATGCCAGCACGGGATGGGATTATCCTGCATGGCCTCTTGTATTTACCGCCTAAGGAGAACCAAAAAGGCAAGAAACCCCCGGTTTTATTTAGGGTACACGGCGGCCCCACGGCCCAGTCCAGGCCAACTTTCAGGGCGTCAACCCAATATTTGCTGGGTAAAGGTATCGCCGTATTCCTGCCCAATGTCAGGGGATCCACTGGCTATGGCCATGTTTACAAAACCCTCGACGACCGGGAGAACCGGCTGGATAGTATCCGCGACCTAGTTGATATGCTGGCTTATTTGAAAAAAGACGGCCGGGTAGATGCATCACGTGCAGCGGTAGCCGGTGGCTCCTATGGCGGTTATGCAGTCAATGCCGTGTTGGCCAATTTCCCCGGGCATTTTGTCGCTGGGGCCTCTTTATATGGCGTGGCCGACTGGGTGACCGCACTGCGCGTTGCGTCACCAGATTTGAAAGCGTCCGATATGATTGAATATGGCGATATTAACGAACCCAGGTGGCTGGAGTTCTACACCAAAAACTCACCAATTCGGGAAGTGGAAAACATCAATGTGCCGGTACTGTATTCCCACGGGGTAAAAGATCCGCGTATCGATATATACGAAACCGAAGTCATGGTGAAAACCCTTCGGAAAAATGGCATCGAAGCGCCGTTTATCCGCTTCCTTGACGAAGGCCATGGCTGGCGCAAGCTCAACAACCAGCTGTTTTATTACCGCAAAGAAGCAGAATTTTTAGAGCAGAAACTGGGGGTAAAGACTGAGTAGTTAGCCTTTGCTTGGTTCGATTTTCCGGGCCTATAAAAACTTATCGGCCAAAATCTCGTCCACTTTCCATTGGTTGTCTTCGCGGATCATTTGTACCGTGCGCAGTTCATCAATGGTGTCGCCCTGGTAGGTGCCAGAAAAATAGATGGACACTTTTTGTTTGGTAGCGAACTGTTGCCTGCCGACCGTGTCGCCTGCATCAATTTCCAACACTACTTTGCTTTCATATCGCAAGTTGATGACGTGGCGGGCGACCGCGCGGGTGGTATGGTAGGAGCGCAGCAGCCTAGCCATCCTAGGGGTGGAATACTTTAATGCAATATTGAGGTCGCGCTGGTTGTAGATACTGTCAAAAAACGCCAATGCTGCGCCTTCTGCTGATTCGGTATCAGGTTCACCATCATCGACTATTTGCTCTGGCATACAAGCGCTTAGGGTAAATAAGGCAAAAAACGCGACTAGGATGTACTGCTTCATCATTAATTTGGCTATGCGGTTACTAGGCGCCTAGTTTGGTTTTTTTACAGGCAAAAGTAAAGGGAGGCAAGCCTCCCTTTAATGTAACAACTAGACGTTTGTTGCTTACTGTTCCAATTCGGCTTCGCTGAACTGGCCTGCAAACAATGGGCTGCTGAGGTAACGCTCGGCGGAACTCGGCATTATTACAACGATATTTTTACCTTCGTTTTCCGGTCGCTCGGCGATGCGCTTGGCAGCAACAATGGCAGCTCCAGAAGAAATACCGGCCAAGATACCTTCTTCTTTCATTAGCCTGTGGGCCATTTCGATCGCGTCTTCGTTGCTGACTTGTTCAACTTCATCTACCAAATCCAAGTCTAGATTGCCCGGGATAAAACCTGCACCGATACCTTGGATTTTGTGTGGGCCCGGCGTGAGGTCTTCACCGGCTTTGGCTTGGGTGATAACCGGTGAGTCAGTTGGTTCTACCGCTACCGATGTGATGTCCTTACCTTTGGTCTGCTTGATATAGCGGCTTACACCTGTGATGGTGCCGCCGGTACCCACGCCGGCAATAAAGATGTCGATATTACCATCGGTGTCTTCCCAGATTTCAGGACCTGTGGTTTTTTCGTGGATTTCTGGGTTGGCAGGGTTGTCAAATTGTTGCAGCAACACGTACTTGTCGGGATCTGAGGCAACAATTTCTTGCGCTTTGGCGACGGCACCTTTCATGCCTTTTGGTGGCTCGGTCAATACTACGTTGGCTCCCAGGGCTTTTAGTAGCTTGCGCCTTTCCAAGCTCATGCTGGCAGGCATGGTCAAGGTGAGTTTATAGCCGCGGGACGCTGCCACAAACGCCAGGGCAATACCGGTGTTGCCCGAAGTCGGCTCTACTAATTCTTTGGTTTCGTCCAGGACACCACGTTTTTCTGCATCCCAAATCATGTTGGCACCGATACGGCATTTGACACTGAAGCTTGGGTTTCTAGCTTCCATTTTAGCGTAAACATTGCCGTTCACGACGCGGTTTAGTTTTACCAGTGGCGTTTGACCAATGGATTTTGAATTATCTTCGAAAAATTTCATCTTGTTTCCTGTAGACAAAAAAATTAGTTGGGCGCTATTCGCCGTGTGATCTAGATTAGGCTGAATTACCTAAATTAAAAGTGCATTTTGCTATATGTTATGGTTAATTAGTTGTTAACAACGGATCCCCGTTGTTCCCTTCAAACGCCGTTTCCCCGGCAGCAAATAGGAGTCAATATGTCTTTCAGTGGTACCCAGAATTACTTAGCCAGTAAAGATTTGCAGATGGCTGTCAACGCAGCCATCGCTTTGGAAAAACCCTTGTTAATTAAAGGTGAGCCTGGCACGGGTAAAACGGTTTTGGCCAAAGAGTTAGCCGCCAGCTTGGGTACTGACCTGTTGCAATGGCATATCAAGTCCACCACCAAGGCACAGCAGGGCTTGTATGAATACGACGCGGTATCTAGGCTGCGTGATTCCCAGCTAGGTGATGATAGGGTGCACGACATCAGCAACTACATTGTCAAAGGCAAGCTATGGCAGGCCTTTACCGCAGGTGAACGGGTGGTTTTGTTGATAGACGAAATCGACAAAGCCGACATTGAGTTTCCCAATGATCTGCTATTGGAACTAGATAAAATGGAGTTCCATGTTTATGAAACCCAAGAAACTGTCCGGGCAACACATAGGCCGATTGTTGTGATAACGTCTAACAACGAAAAAGAGCTTCCCGACGCGTTTTTGCGCCGCTGTTTCTTCCACTACATCAGCTTTCCCAGTGAAGAAGAAATGCAACAAATTGTGAATTTGCATTACCCAGACTTAAAACAGGATTTGTTGTCGCGGGCATTGGAGTCATTTTTTGAATTGCGAGAAGTGCCTGGGTTAAAGAAAAAGCCTTCCACCTCTGAGCTTTTGGATTGGTTAAAGTTATTAGTGGCAGAAGACATCCCGCCAGAAGTATTACAAAGCAGCAATAAGAAAAAAGCCATCCCGCCACTTTATGGTGCACTGCTTAAAAATGAACAGGATATCCAGCTATTTGAAAAGCTGGCCTTTATGTCGCGCCGGTAGGACAGACCATGCTGATCCCCTTCTTTTTTAAAGTCAGGGAGTACCAGGTTCCGGCATCGATACGCGAGCTGCTGGACTTGTTGTCGGCGCTCGACAAAGACCTGGCATTTGCTGATATAGAGGACTTCTACCGGCTAGCGCGGTTGTGCCTGGTCAAGGACGAAGCCTATTACGACCGGTTTGATCGGGCTTTTGCCGATTACTTTGAAGGTGTCTCTAGCATCGACTTGTTTGGCAAGGACATCCCCAATGAATGGCTGCGCAAAGAATTTGAGCGTTATCTAAGTGATGAGGAAAAGGCTAAGATACAATCGCTAGGCGGTTTGGACAAGCTGATGGAAACCCTTAAAAAACGCCTTGAAGAGCAGCAAAAACGGCACCAAGGTGGCAATAAATGGATTGGCACTGGCGGCACTTCTCCATTTGGTGCCTATGGTTACAACCCTGAAGGAGTGCGCATTGGCCAGGATGGCAACCGCCAGTTTTCCGCTGCTAAAGTGTGGGATAAACGCGAATTTAAGAACTTAGCCAATGACGTGGAGCTGGGTACCCGCAATATAAAAGTGGCGCTGCGCAAGTTGCGCAAGTTTGCCCGCACCGGTGCCGCCGACGAGCTGGATCTAGAGGATACCATCGGCGCGACTGCCAAAAATGCGGGCTACCTGGATATCAAGATGGTGCCTGAACGGCACAATGCCGTGAAGGTATTGTTATTTTTTGATATTGGCGGCTCCATGGACGGTTTTATCCGCAGTTGCGAAGAGCTGTTTTCGGCCGCCCACGCTGAGTTTAAACACCTGGAATTCTTCTATTTCCACAATTGTATCTACGAAACAGTCTGGAAGGACAACAGTCGCCGACGCACAGATTCGATCCCGCTGCAGCAAGTCATCAACAAATACGGCTCTGATTACAAGCTCATCATTGTGGGTGACGCTACCATGGGACCGTATGAGATCACCTATCCCGGTGGTAGCGTGGAGCACTGGAATGAAGAGGCGGGCTCGGTGTGGATGCAGCGGCTGCTGAGCCACTTTCCCAAAGCGGTTTGGATAAATCCCCAAGCTGAGCAATACTGGTCTTATTATGCTTCGATACAGATCATTTCCGAACTGATGGAAGGGCGCATGGTGCCCATGACGCTTGATGGCTTGACCAAGGGCATGAAAACGTTGCTATAGGTCATTTGATTTTTCACAAATTCACTGCAACAAGGAGAGGCGATGACGGATCCCAAACAACAAGCATTGGCCAGGCTAGATGATGATGTTGATTTTATGGATCTGGAGCAGGTTGCCCAGCCAGGTAGCGTTAAAGAAAACAAAGACTATGTCACCCCATATGCCTTTGGGGTACCCCATGGATTAATTGGCACGCCATTAGCTCGCCCCAAAAAGCGCTTGTTTGCCTTAATCATCGACTTAATTGTGGTAGCCATGCTGACCCAAGTCAGCGGATTTGTGTTGGCAGGGCTGCTGGCCTGGATATTTATCCGGGTTGCCAATGATATGAAGCGCAAGGGCAAATACGGGATTAGCCGCAAATTCCTAAGAGTGGCCGGGATAATATGCATGGTAGTTTGTATTGCTGGTGTTGTGCAGTATGTGACTGGCGGTGGCGAACCGGAGCAGGACAATGATGCGAGGCCAATTGCCAGCACAGATATTGAGGCTGAAGATTTTGGTATGTCCAACGTCGTGAGTGGTTTGTCCGTCGCGGCAATGGCGTTTAACGCACAAGACAAAGCCGAGGAACTGGCAGAAATGGCCGAACAAGGTGAATGCGAGTTAACTCAATGCTGGCTGCAACACCTAAGCCAAGCCGGAGCCGCGATACAGCAGGTGTCCCCAGAAGCGGATCCTGGCGAAACACTTCTCGATATTTACCAAGAGCATGTGATTGGCTTGTCCGATGATGAATTTGCTGACATCGTTAACCAGGCTGCCGCCAGTCTAACCGGACAAGCAACTCCGACCGAGTTAGCCGCAGCAGAAGAAAACCAGCAGTCACAGCCACAAATTGCTGGCTTGGCCGAGCAGGGCACTACCCAATCCAACCTAGAACCCGCACCAGAAACTAGCGATGATGCTGATCAGGAAGTAAGCCCAGCACCAAACGCTGAGGCTCAAACTGACAATGCCGGGACGGCAACAGGGCCTGATCCTTTTGTGCAGGTGCAGCAAATCTTCCAGCGTATCGTTGCCGATATGGGTACCGATTTTGGTTGGATGGCCATGTATTTTACGGTGCTTACCGGCTGGTTTGGTGGCCAAACCATCGGCAAACGCTTGCTGGGGATCAGGGTTATCAAGCTCAACGGCTCCGACCTCAACCTGTGGGAGTCCTTTGGTCGCTACGGTGGTTACGTAGCAGGCCTCGCCACCGGCCTTATGGGCTTTTTACAAGTATTCTGGGATGCCAATCGACAGTGCATCCACGATAAAATCGCCGAAACCTTGGTGATTGATTTGAATAGGCCCAGTGTGGATTTGTCACAAGAATAATTTTTTTAAAGGCTTGGTTTTTTAATTACTAACGAAGTGAGCTTCTGAAAATGCGTCGGGAGCCAAGCAGCTAGTTTTTCCTCTGTACAAAAAATATCTCTACTATTTAAAAGCATCATGAATCTGAATAAAAACAACGAGAGCATCAAAAAAGCGATTCTGGCTATCAATAATTCGCATTTTTTCTAATACCAGAAAAACGAGAATATATTTAACCCAAGTTAACAGCTGTTTTGCCAAGTTGAAGTTACCCGTTATAAAAAGAGTTAAAAATAAACTATATATTTAGCATGCACTAACAAACAGGAAACGTATGCCTTTTACAATACTGCATTTTGGAGCCATGGCACCGATAGTATTGAGTATAGCAATTGCCTTGTTAGTCATTGTTGGCTGGCATATAAACTCTCCCGTCCTTATTCAAATTCACCCCAGTTTCGTGCCTATGCAGTACAATACCGCTGTGTGTTTTTTACTTTGCGGTTTAGGGGGGCTTGCGAAATTTGCGCTGAATCATAGGGCTAGCATTTATTTTGTATTGCCAGCAACCGCTATTGCGGTAACAACTTTGTTCCAATATATATTTGGTGTAAACCTTGGAATTGATCAAATTTTTATGCAGCATTACATTGAAATCAAAACGTCCCACCCCGGCAGAATGGCACCTAATACAGCTGTATGTTTTTTATTAATTAGCCTGGCTGTATTGTTGCCTCAATTGACTTCCGTTGAAACAACGAAATATTGGTTACATGCTGTTTTAACTATGCTTGTTGTTGCGTTAAGCGCGGTGGCATTTTTTGGATACTTTTCTAAAATTGAAGCCGCTTATGGTTGGGGCAACTTAACCCGGATGGCACTGCATACTTCAATTGCATTTCTACTAATTGGCATCGGATCTATTTTGTTTCTAGTAATTGAAATACGATCCCGAAAAATACAATGGATCCATGTAACTTGGCAGGGCGGGATCAAACTTTTGGTTATTAATAGCAAGCCATTGATCACTTCTTGATATAAGATTTCCATGTACTTTTTCTGAGCAGAATGATCAGATCAGAATCCCTCTATCTATCTGGAATAAAAACGTATGGAATTGATCAATTGTCTGTCTCAGGTTCGTGAAACCCGCTCTCATATTAACCAGTCTTACCCTTTGCTGGAAGTCACTTTTTTGGTGGTTGTCGCGTTAGTTTGCAAACAAAAAACCTGGGAAGATATTGAAGATTTCGGTGAAGGAAATATGGAATGGCTACGTAATTATTTACCCTACAAATCTGGGATACCAACTCGTCATAATATCGCCAGAATAATTCGTAGCACCGTACCGGAAACACTGGTTAAGGCAATGGTTGACTGGGTGAATATCCTGCGCAAAAGAACGGATAACCCTCTTCTGGCCTTTGATGGCAAGGAAATCAAGGGGGTATCACGTTTCGGAGATAGTATGACACCGCCTGTCAATGTATTGTCTGCTTACGATGTCGATAGTGGGATGGTCATTTATCATGAAGTCTGTGAAGGGAAAGGCAAAGAAATCGCGACATTGCAATCTGTATTGGAAGTGCTGGATATTAAGGGAGCCTTGATTACGGCAGACTCGCTCCATTGCCAGCGAGCAACATTTGATTTAATCCGAAAGAAAGGCGGTCATGCTTTGATTCAGGTAAAAAGAAACCAGCCAACACTTTTTGAGGCGGTTGATGCAGCCTGTCAGTCCTACTGGCAACGACCAGAAGACGAACAGGAATATTTGGAAACGCGGGAAAAAGGTCACGGAAGAAAAGAAGTCAGAACTGTGTTTGTTGTAACGTTAACCCTGACTGAGGCACTGGCAAAAAAGTGGTCGCACCTTAAAACAGTCGTTGCGGTAGCCCGAGAAAGAACCGACAAAGGAAAAACCGTTTGCAACACTGCTTATTTCGTATGTACAGATAATCTGAGCCTTGAACGAGCACAAGAAGTCACTCGGCGGCATTGGGAAACAGAAAATTGCCAGCACTGGGTATTGGATCATGCGTTTGAGGAGGATTCACAAAAAATGTATGCAGGCAAAATAGCAAAGAACATGGCGACATTAAGACGGTTTGCCCTCAACATACTCAGACGTGACGATGGTGGTAAAAAATGCTCTATGCCTCGAAAAATGAACCGCGCAGCATTCAACCTGGAATATCGCCATCGCATCTTGTTTGAAATTTAATCAAGTTCGCTCGCGCCCTGTGTAACTTGGTTGCCAGTGAGTTGTTTCATATTTTTTGCTTCCGTCAGTGTTTCCCTTTGGCGAGCGCTATACACCCAGTTTTCTGACTATGGCACGCTTACCAGCTTATCACTCGTTTTTGGCTTGTTGTTGAGCGCAACAATCTCGCTATTATTAAGGACACTGCAGAAATGGAAAATTAGTACTGAAACGTTGGAAAGTGAGAGGGTTACGGCGATAAGGTCGGCTAAACTGATTTCTTTAGGGACAATGGCAGGAGGGATCGCACACGAAATTAACAACCCACTGAGCATTATTGGTGCGCACTTGGCGGTATTAAAGCTAAAAGCAAGCAATAACACCCTTAGGCATGATGATGTCTTGTCTGCCGCAGGAAAAATTGAAAATACCGTAAAACGCATAAGTAGCATTGTAAATGGGCTTAAGCGTATTTCCCTAAAAAAATCATCAGAAGCGATGCCAATTGCCAATCCACAGGAAGTGCTGACCGATACCCTCGCGGTTTGCGCGGAAAGGTTTAAAAGGAGGGGGATAAGCCTGGATACTAAAATTTTAACTCCCGTACCTAATGTTGTTTGCGGCGAGACGGAACTATCCCAGGTATTGCTCAACTTGTTAAACAATGCTTACGACGCAGTAAAATGTGCGGAACACAAGAATATTTGCATAACAATGGAGCAAGTAGGCAATTTCTATGAGATCTCTGTTATTGATTCCGGCATTGGCATATCGCAGGAGTTGAAAGAAAGGGTATTTGAACCTTTTTTTACTACCAAGGATACCGGTGAGGGGACGGGATTAGGATTGAGCATTTGCCACAGCATTATGGAAGAGGTTGGCGGTTTTTTGAAGCTCGACAATGGCACTAAGACGACATTTATTATTGGCGCAAGAATTGTTACGCCTGCGATAATAAATGGCGGTGGCATCTAAATTATGCAAGCAAAAAACAATTGCATTCTGGTTGTAGATGATGAAATTGAATTAGCAGAGCTAATTGCAGAGATGTTAGGTATCTATGGCTATGTCACTGAAATGGCGAATAGCGGCAATCAGGCGATTGAAAAAATAAAACGTAACCCGGCCATCAATATTGTGGTATCAGATATCACTATGCCTAATGGAAACGGCATTGAACTGCTCGATTTTATCAATGGTTTACGAACCAACATCGCGCTGTTTTTTATTACCGGATATTCGAATATTGATTCGAAAAAATTAATCGATGCTGGTGCACGAGGCATTTTCTCCAAACCATTGGACTATGCACTTCTCATTTCGGAGATTGAAAAGGCAAGTGAAAACGGTGGTTAAGATAAATAGGATCTAGATTTAACTTATTGGTTCTAATGGGAACGTTTTAATACCTAGCTTAGCGCTAGCAACTTAACCTTTTTTAGCTCCTCTTCAGATAACAACGACTGGATGGTGCTTAAAATATTCTCCCCACTATCCTGCATAAACAGGTCATAGCCATTGCCGTTGTCGCCCAGGATAATTGACAGGTAGTTGTCGCGGTAGGAGAGGGTGCCTAGCTTTGCGATGGGCAATACTAGTTTTGGCTGAAGCAGATCGCGTTTGATGACTAGTTTGTCGCCGTCGCGTTTGATGAGCTCTTGGCTGGTTTTAGGGACTTGATAGAACGAGGCGAAGCGCCTGGCGAAGATTAGAAACAGTACGCCCGTGGCTAATCCCAGGGTTTCGCGGGAAAGGATGATATTGGCTACAGGCTGGCTAAAGTCCAGGTTTATGGCATTGACCATAACCAATGCCATGCCAAACACTAAGGCTGCAACGTAGGTGTGTTTGGTTTTTATTTGCATCCTTTACTCCACTCGCAGCCGTTAGGTTGTGTTTTAGGTTAGTATTTTTTAGACGTTAAACCTAAAGTGAATTACGTCGCCGTCTTTGACCAAGTAGTCCTTACCTTCCAGGCGCCATTTGCCGGCGTCTTTGGCGCCTTGTTCACCCTTAAACTCGATATAGTCGTCAAAGCCGATCACTTCGGCGCGGATAAAGCCTTTTTCAAAGTCGGTGTGGATTTTACCGGCAGCCTGTGGTGCGGTGGAGCCATCGGGGTAGGTCCAGGCGCGTACTTCTTTGACGCCCGCTGTGAAGTAGGTTTGCAGGTTAAGCAGGCTATAACCACCGCGGATCACCCGGTTCAGGCCTGGTTCTTCTAAGCCCATTTCTTCTAGGAACTCAACTTTTTCTTCGTCGTCCAACTCGGCGATTTCAGATTCAATAGCCGCGCACACAGGCACAACCACCGCGTTTTCTTCTTCTGCAATGGCTTTTACTGCATCTAGGTAAGGGTTGTTGTCAAAGCCGTCTTCATTGACATTGGCAATGTACATGGTGGGCTTGAGGGTCAAGTAGTTCATGTAGGCGATGGCGGCCGCTTCTTCTTTTTCTAGCGGCAATGAGCGCAGCATATGGCCTTCGTCCAGGTGCGGTTTAACTTTTTCTAATACCGCCAGCTCGAATTTGGCGTCTTTATCGCCGCCTTTGGCGCGTTTGCCTACCCGGATAAGGGCTTTTTCAGTAGTTTCTAAATCTGCCAAAGCCAATTCTGTATTGATGACATCAATGTCGTCTTTGGGGTTTACCTCACCGGCAACATGCACAATGTTGTCGTTTTCAAAGCAGCGCACGACGTGGCCAATGGCGTCGGTTTCACGGATGTTAGCCAAGAATTTATTACCCAAGCCTTCACCTTTGGAAGCACCGGCAACGAGGCCTGCAATATCTACGAATTCCATGGTGGTGGCGATGACTTTTTGTGGGTTAACAATGGCGGCCAATTGGTCTAAGCGCAAGTCTGGCACTGGCACCACGCCGGTGTTTGGCTCGATGGTACAAAAAGGAAAGTTAGCTGCTTCGATGCCAGCTTTGGTCAATGCATTAAATAGGGTTGATTTACCTACGTTGGGTAGGCCAACAATGCCACATTTGAATCCCATGTCGTTTCCTTTAGTGAATTTGGCTGAAAAAATCTTATTACGGTTTAGGTGCAGGTTTAAATGAATGCAACCTGTTCATGGCGGCTTTTAAATCTTGCCGCAGTAAAATATCGATACACCGGGTGGCTTCGTCAATTGCATCATCCATCAGCTTTTGTTCTGCCAATGGCGCTTTGCCCAGGACGTGCCCAGTGACTTGCTGCCGGTTGCCTGGATGGCCAATGCCAACGCGCAGGCGTAAAAAGTCTTTATTATTACCCATTCGGCTGACTATGTCCCGGATCCCGTTTTGGCTAGAGCTGCCACCTTGTTTGAACTTAACCACGCCTGGTGGCAAGTCGAGCTCGTCGAAGGCAACTAGCATGTTTTCCGGCAAGATTTTATAAAACTTGCTCAGGCCAGCTACGGCGACGCCGCTTTTGTTCATATAAGTAGTTGGGATCAGTAACCGGATGTCTTTGCCGGCAATATTGCCGCGACCGACGAGGCCGTGGAATTTGGGATCAGGTTTAAGGGTAATATTATGCTGCCTGGCAAGGTGTTCCACCAACCAGGTGCCCGCATTGTGGCGGGTGTGTTGGTATTCGGGGCCCGGGTTGCCCAGGCCCACGATAAGCTGGATATCTGCCAAATAGATTATTCCGCAGCAGCTTCTTCTTCACCGTCTTCAGCGTCAGCGCTGCCGCCTTTCGCTGCTTTGACAGTTACAACGGCTTGGTCGTGGCCTTCACCTTTTTGCAATTCAACCAAGGTAACACCTTCTGGCAAGGTAATGTCAGACAAGTGCAAAGTTTGGCCTAGGTCACAATCCATCAAGTCAACTTCAAGGAACTCTGGCAAGTTAGCAGGCAAACAGCTGATTTCAACGTCAGCCATGTGGTGCTCTGCGTGGCCGCCTTGAACTTTGATTGACGGTGCCGCTTCTTCATTGATGAAGTGCAATGGAACATGGGTGGTCAAGGCTTGGTTAGCATCAACACGCATGAAGTCCATGTGCATTACTTTTGGCTTGAACGGGTGGCGTTGCATGTCTTTAACAACAGCTTCGACTTTCTCGCCGCCGATGTTCAAAGTCAATACGTGCGAATAGAAGGCTTCAAATTCTTGCGCTTGGATAACTTTGTTATGTTCCAAGGTAAGTGAAACCGGGTCTTTGCCAGCACCGTAAAGGACAGCAGGGACTTTATCGGCATGACGTAGGCGGCGGCTCGCACCTTTCCCTATGTCAGTACGGATTTCTGCGTCCAGATTAAAAATCGCTTCAGACATTTTAATTCTCCAAAAAAATTGATTTACACGGTTTTTGCGACCAAAACCGCGAATATTGCCCGTTAAAAGCGCACTATTTCGGCAAGAATTTTATGGTTCCTGACCGCAGCTGCTGAAAACGGCGGCGAATTCTACCACTGGCGCGGTTTAGGTACAATGGGTTTTTGATGTGATATTAGTAATTTACGCAATAGGATAGGGGGATAACAGAACCGTGTTAAGTTGGTCTAGTTTGTCAAAGAAGTTGAGTAGGCCGGCTTAGCCAACCTACATCAAGTTACCATCGGTTTGGCCTATTACTTCGACACTGACTAATTCCACTGGCGTGCCAAAATTAGCGATGGTGTAAACCTGTTTTACCCGGGCTTGCACTTTGACCCGCAAGCCACCGCGCCGGTGTTCCTCTGTGAGGTTGAGAGGCAGGTAGTTTTTGCCGTTGTCACCAATAAGCGCGTAAAAGCCACCTTCCAGGTTCTTAAACTGGATAGTGCCTACAATTTCAAAGATTAAGTCTTTGCCGTCTTTGGGTTCAGTAACTGGTTGCATAGGACCACTTTCCGCCTTTTTAGGGTGTCCGGCTGATGTTTCTTGCGTGCTTTGCACCTGTGCTGCTTCCTGCTTGTCGCTGGTCGCAGCTTGCGGGCTAGCGCTTTGGGTCTGGCTACAGGCGCTAATTACCATTGCTAAGGTGAGGCATAATATCGCTTTATCGTACCTGGCCATTTTGCATCCTCTGACATTTTTTAAGAGGCCACTATACGCGGCCTCGCCTGAATCCGTCCTTAATGGTCAAACATCGCGGATATGGATTCCTCATTGCTGAGCCTGCGGATAGCCTCAGCCAACATCTTGGATAAGCCAAGTTGTTTTACTTTTTTCACTTTTTGCATGTCTGCACACAACGGAATACTGTCGGTCACGATGATTTCGTCAATGACCGATTCTTCCAGGTTTTTTGGCGCATTGCCAGAGAAGATGGCATGGGTGGCATAGGCATAGACCTTCCTTGCACCATTGTCCTTAAGTGCGCTGGCGGCTTTCGCAAGCGTGCCGCCAGTGTCAATCATGTCATCAACGATAATACAGTCACGGTCTTCCACGTCACCAATGATGTGCATCACCTGGGCGACATTGGCTTTGGGGCGGCGTTTGTCGATGATGGCAAGATCAGAATCATTCATGAGTTTGGCGACAGCCCGGGCACGCACAACACCACCGATATCCGGGGAAACCACTACTGGGTTGTGGAAGTCGCGCTTGCGCATGTCTTCCAATAAAATCGGGGTACCAAAAGCGTTGTCTACTGGTACGTCAAAGAAACCTTGGATCTGCTCGGCGTGCAGGTCGATGGTCATAACCCGGTCAACCCCAACCGTTGACAAGAAATCGGCAACCACTTTGGCGGTAATAGGAACCCTTGCCGAGCGCACGCGGCGGTCTTGCCTGGCATAGCCAAAATAAGGGATAACCGCTGTGATCCGTCCTGAAGAGGCCCGGCGCAAGGCGTCTATCATGACGATTAATTCCATCAGGTTGTCGTTGCAGGGCGCGCATGTAGACTGGATGATGAACACATCAGCACCACGGACATTCTCATGGATTTCAACGCTAATCTCTCCGTCGCTGAATCGGCCAACACTGGCTTGTCCTAATTTGGTGTAAAGTCTGTCGGCAACTTTTTGAGCGAGTTCTGGAGTCGCATTGCCTGCAAAAAGTTTCATATCCGGCACTAGGTGTTCCTCGGGATAATCGCAAGCGGCAATGCAGGTGGTGGGGCGGCAAGTCGGTTAAGACCCTTTAGGATGCGACCCGTACCTATTAGCAATACCGCTTTGGGTTATTGTTAATCGGTCGGGCGGTGAGTTTCTGCCAATTGGACATTGTGCAAATAACCTTCAGCCGACGCGGCGTTCTATTCGTTACATTAGTATAGTGTGCATCCAGCTGGTTTAAAGTTGGTTTAACTTGTCGGCTAACGGCGACTGTTGCACGCCTTTTGCGACAAAACCAACCCAATCTTCCGGCAGTTTATTTAGTGTTTTAATTGCGCTTGCTTCATCTTCGTAAACTGAAAACAAACTCGCGCCAGTGCCGGTCATCCTGGACGGCGCATATTCTAACAACCACTGTAATGTTTTTGCAATAACCGGATATTTGTTAAGGACTAAGCTTTGGCAATCGTTGCGGGTGCTAGCAAAGTCCCATTCGAGGCCTTCTAACAATGGAGTATTGCGGGGAAGCAGGGGATCTTGGAATACTTCTGCGGTGGATACATGTACACCAGGATTTACTACTAGGAACACCTTTTCTTCGGCTGGCTTTGGCTCAAGCCTTTCGCCGACGCCATTGGCAAATGCTGAAAATCCATGGACGAACACGGGAACGTCCGCACCCAGTGCCAAGCCCAATTCGGCTAATTCTGCTGTGCTTAAATTTAACCTCCACAAATGGTTTAAGGCGACTAAAACGGTAGCGGCATTGGACGAGCCTCCACCAATACCACCGCCCATAGGTAATACCTTGTGAATCCAAATTTTGCAGCCAAGCTTATCGGAACTGCGTTGTTGCAATAACTTTGCTGCCTTTACGGCAAGGTTGTCCTCGTTGGCGACGCCTGCCAAGGGAGTGGCAAGTTCGACAATGGGATCTTGAGTGACTTCAAAATCAAGCTGGTCGCCATAGTCCAAAATTTGGAAATAGGATTGTAGCTGATGGTAGCCGCTGGGCAGCCTGCCATTGATATGCAAAAATAGGTTCAGCTTGGCCGGGCTTGGCCAATTGTTAGAGCGTTTGTTCACTTTGTAGTTGCCGCCATTCGTTTATTCTCAATTTTATGTTCACACCATCCCGGCTGATAGCCAGGTTTTGCGGCAGGCGCAATCCCTGTTGTTCGACATAGGAACGGTACTTTACCTGCCAGCCGGAGGGCGACGTAAACGACAGCAGGTTGCCCTTTTCATCCCGCTCCACGTTGCTAAGCTGGGTGCTGTTATTATCTATCCCTTGCAACCAATCTGGCAGTTGCTGGAATGGGATTTGCCAGCCAAACACTAATTCCACCAGCTCAGTGGCGTCATAGCCGCGGTAGGTTTTGCCATCCACTTCCATCCAAGTTAAACCTTGGTTTGATTCCATGCGCATTAATGTGCCACCCAATACCTTCGACAAGCGGGCTTTAAATTGGCTGGGGTGCTGCTGCCAATTTAAGGTGGCACTGAATTTTTCTTTTTCGTCACTAAAGGCAATCCTGCCGGAAATCTCCCAACTATCCAGCCTGGTGCCGGTTTCATAATGTGGCATATTAATCGGCTTGGTAGCGCATGCGGCAAGCAAGAGGCAGGTTATTAGGAGGGTAACGTTACGCAGTACACGACGAATTTCAAGGCACTGTGACAACTGGCTTTCCTTAACTTTTGTTGGATAATTTGCCAAATTGTACACGATTTTACTGAATGTTAGTTAAATAGGCAGCGAGCAGTTTTGCAGTATTGCTTTTCCTAAGGACAATATTTGCGTAAAATGCGGCGCCTTTTGTAGTTGCTGATGTTGCGGTGGGTTTGATGGCTAAACAGGCCGTAGGGCGCACAGTAAGATAACGTAGCAGCAACTTCTGCTTACTAAACTAAATTTTCATCGGGAGAGCATGTCGTTAGTCACTTTTGGCATTAACCACAATACTGCATCGGTAGCGGTGCGGGAACAGGTTGCCTTTTCCCCTGACAACTTGCTTGAGGCATTGTCGTCCATTACCCAAATCGCGGGCGTCAATGAAACGGTGATCCTGTCCACTTGCAATAGGACTGAACTTTATTTAGATGTCGAAGGGGTGCGGCCCCAGGCAATCTGCGATTGGCTGGCAAGTTTCCACGGTATCAGGAGCGAGGATATTGCCAGCAAATCTTATCTGTATACAGACGCAGAAGTTGTACAACACGTAATGGAAGTAGCCAGTGGCCTGGATTCCTTGATCCTGGGCGAACCCCAAATATTGGGGCAGTTAAAGCAGGCCTACACTGATGCCAAGCACCTGGGCACGGTTTCAAAAAACCTGGAGCAGTTGTTTCAAAGTGCGTTTGCTACGGCCAAAAAAGTGCGCACGGAGACTGATATTGGCGCCAATGCTGTCTCGGTTGCCTATGCGGCGGTGCAATTGGCAAAGCACATATTTAGCCCGGTTGCACAAAGCAAAGTATTGCTGATCGGTGCCGGTGAAACCATTGAGTTGGTTGCAAACCATCTAGTGGAACAGGGGGTAAGCGAAATCACGGTCGCCAACCGCACAATAGCCCGCGGCCAAGAGCTGGCCTCAAAGCTTGGGGCAAATGTGATCACCTTGTCCCAATTGCCATCACAGTTACCTAGTGCCGACATTATTATCAGCTCAACTGCCAGCCAACTGCCGCTGGTAGGAAAAGGAATTGTCGAAACAGCATTGAAAACACGCCGCAACCGGCCCATGCTGTTTATAGACTTGGCTGTGCCCCGAGACATTGAACCTGAAGTTAACCTGCTAGAAGGTGCCTATTTATATACGGTCGATAACTTGCAGGAGATAATTAGGGAAAATTTGCAGGCGAGGGAGCAAGCCGCTGAAGAAGCTAAAAACCTGATCTTGCAGCAAGTTGAGGCCTTTAAAACCTGGCAACAGGGGCGGCAACACATAGATTTGGTGAAACAGTTGCGGCAACAAAGCCAGGAAGAAAAGCAACGGCTATTAGAACGGGCCACCAAACAACTGCAAGATGGCCAGGCGGCAGAAGATGTGTTGTCTGAGTTTGCTAATAAATTAACCAATAGCCTATTGCATGCGCCCACGGCGGGCCTAAAACAAGCCGCAGAAAAAGATGACAAAGCCTTGATGGCAAAACTTGCCGCCATGTACGGACTAGGCACTGCCGAATAAGTGAGACCCATGAAAGAATCAGTAGTAAAAAAATTAGAAAGCCTTATCGAACGCTACGAAGAAATCCAGCATATGTTGAGCGCCCCTGAAATCATTGCTGACCAGGAAAAATTCCGCAATTTATCCAAGGAATACTCCCAGCTTGAAGAAGTGGTTAAATGTTTTACTGCCTTTAGGCAAGCGGAAGAAGACCTGGCCGCGGCGCAGGAGATGATGCAAGAAGACGACGCCGAAATGAAAGAGATGGCGCAGGAAGAATTCAAAGCGGCTAAACAGGCGATTGCAGAATATGAGCAAGAATTGCAGATCCTATTATTGCCACGGGATCCTAACGACGACATGAGCTGTTTCCTTGAGATCAGGGCCGGCGCCGGTGGTGATGAAGCCGCTATCTTTGCGGGTGACTTGTTCCGGATGTACAGCCGCTATGCTGAAAAAAACAACTGGCGTATTGAGACCGTAAGCGCCAATGAAGGTGAACACGGTGGCTACAAAGAAATTATTGCCAACGTGGTAGGCGATGGTGCCTATGGAACCTTAAAATTCGAATCTGGCGGCCACAGGGTGCAGCGGGTGCCGGAAACTGAATCCCAAGGCCGGGTACATACGTCAGCCTGTACCGTAGCCGTGTTGCCGGAAATTCCTGAATCCGAAGCCATAGAAATAAACCCATCAGACCTGCGGGTCGATACCTTCCGGGCTAGCGGTGCCGGCGGCCAGCACGTCAACAAAACCGATTCTGCAATTCGCTTGACCCACTTGCCTAGTGGTATTGTGGTGGAATGCCAGGACGAGCGTTCGCAACACAAAAACCGGGCCAAAGCCATGTCGGTACTTCAGGCGCGGTTGAACCAAGTGGAAGAAGAGAAGCGCGCTGCCGAAGAGGCGACTACCCGTCGGAATTTAGTCGGCTCAGGCGACCGTTCAGAACGGATCCGCACCTACAACTTCCCGCAAGGCCGCTTAACTGATCACCGCATCAACCTTACCCTTTACCGCTTGGAAGAGGTGGTTGAAGGTGATTTGGATACCGTTTTGGAGCCCATCAAACAAGAGCACCAGGCCGACTTATTGGCATCGTTGTCGGATGGCTCTGAACTCTAAGCAATGACCATTGAAGAAGCATTGGCATGGGGTATTAGCCAGCTAGGCACTGATGCCGATGCCAAAGTAGATTGCCGCCTGCTGTTGATGCAGGTCTTGGGCGTTAACTCTGCCTACCTAATGACCTGGCCAGAGCGGGAATTAACCCTAGGGCAACAAGTCCAGTTTGAGGCCACGCTTGGCCGCAGGTGCAAGGGCGAGCCCATTGCCTACATAATCGGATATCGGGACTTCTGGGATTTAACGCTTGCCGTTAACCCCTCAACGCTTATTCCACGGCCAGAAACCGAATTATTGGTTGAGCAGGTGATTCAGCTTGATATTAAGGCTGCCCAATGCTTGGACCTAGGTACCGGAACCGGCGCCATTGCATTGGCAATTGCCAGTGAAAAACCCAATTGGCAAATTATGGCAAGTGATTATGTGGCAGATGCCGTAGCATTGGCCAAACGCAATGCCAAAAGCAACCAAGTTAATAACGTTACTATTGTGCAAAGCCACTGGTTGCAAAATATTTCTGGCCAGTTTGACGTTATTGTCAGCAATCCTCCTTACGTGGAAGCTGGTAGCCCTTACTTACAGCAGGGAGACTTGCGCTTTGAACCTGAAACTGCGCTAGTTGCGGGTGGTGATGGATTGGATGATATCCGTACTATCATTGCTGACGGCAAGCCATACCTAAAGCCTGGAGGCCTTATGTACCTTGAGCATGGTTGGCAGCAAGGGCAAGCAATCCGGTGCTTGTTTACCGAATCGGGCTACCTTGGTGCCACAACCCTAAAAGATTTAAACCAGCTTGATCGCATTACATTTGCGCACCTGCCTTCACACTGAGCAAAGCAAGTATTACTTGTTGCTATAGGTTGCATATCTTCTACTTTCCCGCTAATTTTGAATCATATAGGTCATACACCTAAATCCTATGTCGAAAAATGGCACTAGGCATTAACCATAATAAAATAAGGATTGGATGTAATATGTCCGACGACTTTTTGTTTGCCGATGATACCGAAGAGGAAGAAGTAGAAGAACGGAGTTCTTGGAAGATTTTAGTGGTGGATGATGAGCCCGAAGTCCACGCTGTGACCAAGCTAGCACTGAGTGATTTTATATTCCAGGATAAAAACCTTGAATTTATCAGTGCCCATAGCGGTGCAGAGGCAAAAAGGGTCTTTTTGGAGCACGATGACATAGCCGTTGTGCTGTTGGATGTGGTAATGGAGACCGATGATGCCGGTTTGAAAGTTGCTGAATTTATTCGCAATGAAGCCCATAACCACTTTACCCGGATCATCCTGCGTACCGGCCAACCGGGACAAGCACCCGAAAAAGACGTTATCGTCAATTACGATATTAATGACTACAAGTCCAAAACTGAACTGACCGCACAAAAACTGTTCACTGTCATAATCGCAACACTGCGTTCTTACCGGGACATTATTTCTATTGAAGAAAGTCGCCAGGGCTTGGAAAAAATCATCTCCGCATCAGCCGACCTGTTTAGTATCCACTCCCTGGAAAGTTTCATCGATGGCATTATCCAGCAACTTAGTTCCCTTTTGGGCGGGACAACGGATGCGGCCTATATCACCAGTGCCCTGGCTGCTACTGAGGGTAAGCACCACAATGATATCAGTGAATTTGTGGTCTTCACCGGTAAAGGAGAGCATGCCGAAAAAAGGGTGAAGCCGCTTGAGGAAGTGGTTGAAGGTGACGTGTTGGAGTCGTGTAAAAAAGCTTTGCGCAACCGGGAAGTGGTATACGCCGAAGACTATGTGGTGGCCTATTGTATGAGCAATACCGAACCAGGTTCATTGTTGTACCTGTCGGGGATACCACGCAAGTTGAACCACAATGACCGGCACCTGATTGAAATCTTTGCCAAGCACGTGCAGATAGCGTTTGAGAACGTATTGCTAACCAAAGATATTGAAGATACTCAAAAAGAGATTTTGGAACGGGTCGGCCAAGCGATGGAATGCCAATTGAGTGGTGGCCGCCATATCCAGCGTATGACGGTGCTTTGCGAGCTATTGGCCAGGGAGTACGGCATGGCGCGCGATGAGATAGATGTGCTCAAACTGGCTGTTCCGCTGCACGACATAGGCAAATTGAAAGTGCCAGTAGAGATCTTAACCAAACCGGGCAGCTTAACGCCAGATGAAATTGAAATTGTCAAAGAGCATGCCAACGACGGCTATGACTTGCTCAAGGACAGCCGCAAGCCAATTATCCGTACTGCCGCATTGTTAGCCAGGGAGCACCATGAGCATTGGGACGGCAAAGGCTACCCCCGTGGCTTAAAAGGCAAGGAAATAAATATCTATTCGCGTATTGCCGCTATCGCTGATGTATATGACGCCTTACGTGGCACCCGCTGTTACAAGGAACCTTGGAGCGTTGATGAAGTTAGGGAAAAATTCACCAATGAACGGGGCAAGCAGTTTGACCCTGATTTAGTGGACGTATTACTCAACAATATCAATAAGTTCGAAGCCATAATTTTTGCCTATCCTGATCCTCCGATGGCAGGCAGCGCGGACAAGCCTGCTCAATAGTGGCTATTGGGTTGGTTAGGCGGGCAAAAACCTCTCCAACCCATTCGTGAACTAAATTTTCATCAGGTTCAACCAGTTACGTGAATTCCTTCGGTTTTGCTCGCTTTTAATGCCATGAACCCTTAGAGTGCGTCAAAAAATAATAAGGAATAGACCCTTGTACTTCGCACTTAAACATATCCACCTTACAACCATTGCCATCAGCGTTTTATTGTTGTTATTCAGGTTTGCCCTGACTATTAAACAGAGCCCAATGCTGCAAAAAAAGTGGCTTAAAATACTGCCCCACGTGAACGATAGTATTTTGTTGGCAAGTGCAATTGCCTTGTGTTTCACCATTGCCCAATATCCATTTGTGACGCCTTGGCTCACGGAAAAGGTGTTGGGGTTGATCCTGTATATTGGGCTTGGCCTAGTAGCCCTGAAAATTGCCAAAACTAATCTTGTTAGGTTTGCAGCAATGGCGGGCGCATTAGGCACATTGGTATTCATGGCAAAACTTGCTGTGTTTAAGCAGCCTTTTTTATTGAGTTAAGCCCACTGCAGCCTTATTCATTCTATTGCTCATAAAGAGGTAAAGCTTTGGTGACAATGTCCGATACAGGAGGCAAGTTCGCACTTTCTTTGTTTGAGGAACCGGCATTGCAGGAATTAAAACGTGCCATAAAGCAAAATAATTTGTTGATGTCAGGGTTGATTGTGGCAAAGCACTTTCAGCCAAATATCAATATTGCTGAGCCAGTCGCGCAGCTAGAACAGATTATTGTGCAGGCTGGGCAAAAGACCAAAGATTGCGCCACGCCAAATGAGAAGTTCTCTGCACTGATTCAGTTCTTTTACAATGAACTTGCATTCAGTGGCGACGAAAACGACTTTTTTGCTTCTAAATACAACCTGCTTAACCGGGTAATTGGTTACAGGACAGGGATCCCTGTTTCCCTGGCTATTGTATTCTGTCAGATTGGCAATGCAATTGGACTTAAACTTAAAGGCGTTAACTTCCCTGGGCACTTCCTAGTGCGTTGCAAAGTATCTGAGGAACGCTCCCTGTTTATGGATCCTCTCAATGGCAAGATCTTGCCGTGGAACCGCTTGCAGGAACTGTATAACAGCATTTTAGGCGAACAAGCTGAAGATTCTATGCCTGAAGAACTGCTAGAGCCAGTTGGGGTTGGCGAAACAGTGATCCGCTTGTTGCACAACTTGAAGTCTGCATATATCAATGAAGAAAACTATGCCGATGCATTGGCGAGTGTCGACCTACTGGTGCAACTTTGCCCACAGGATCCCTATGAGCGCCGTGACCGTGGCTTTTTACTGCACCAGTTGGAATGTCCCAAGGTGGCCTTGGCCGACTACCAGTTTTTTATCAAGCATTGCCCAGAGGATCCTTCAACGCCACTGCTAAAAATCCAATTAAAGCAGCTGCAACGTCAGGCAGTTGTGTTCCACTAACTTAACGGCTGGTTAGCTGTACTAGATAAGCCAACGGCCGATTAAGTCGTATTACTCACCGACGTAACTGTGCTATGGTTTAGCCCTGTTTTTATTTAGGGAAAACCATGAGCAATTTGCATACTGTCCCAGTCGCAGACCTTAAAGTAGCCAACGATTTGCCATTTGTACTCTTCGGTGGCATGAATGTGCTAGAGTCACTCGATTTAGCGCTTGTTATTGTTGAAAAATACGTGGAAGTCACCCAAAAACTCGGCATTCCTTACGTATTCAAAGCTTCGTTTGATAAAGCCAACCGTTCTTCAGTGCATTCATTCCGCGGTCCTGGATTGGAAGAAGGGCTAAAAATCTTTGAGCATATTAAGCGGGAATTTGCTGTGCCTATTATCACTGATGTGCATGAGCCCCACCAGGCGCAGCCTGTAGCGGAAGTAGTTGATGTGATCCAGTTGCCGGCATTTCTGGCGCGCCAAACAGATTTAGTCGTGGCGATGGCCAAAACTGGCGCGGTAATCAACGTTAAAAAACCACAGTTTCTCGCGCCCCATGAAATGCGCCACATAATTAAAAAGTTCATTGAAGCCGGTAATCCCAATATCTTGCTATGTGAACGTGGTTCTTGCTTTGGCTACAACAATTTAGTGGTGGATATGTTGGGGATGGATGAAATGAAGCAATTTGCCCCAGTGATCTTTGATGCCACCCACGCCTTACAACGCCCAGGTGGAAGGGCTGATTCTGCGGATGGGCGCAGGGCGCAAGCAGCGGAATTGGCACGCGCAGGTATGGCATTAGGCATTGCCGGTTTGTTTATCGAGTCACACCCAGATCCTGAACAAGCAAAATGTGATGGTCCATGTGCGTTGCCCTTGGACAAGCTAGAGGCCTATCTGACACAAATGAAACAATTGGATGATTTGGTTAAGGGCTTTGCGCCGCTGGATATTGAGTAATATTGGGAAGGGTATTCATCTGCTCCCGCAGGATGCGGGAGCAATGAGTGTCAATAAAACGGTTCTTTAGGCAAAGTGCGCTGGTTAGGCGTAACTTACATGCCGTTTTGAACTATTCGCTAACTACCTGTGGATTGATGGATTTGGTTTCTTCGTTGTATTTAGCGAGTATTAGGAACTGCTCTACATTTTGTTTAAAGTTCATTTGATCAGCATGTAACTTTGCTGTTTTAACAATGTTAGGTTGTGCGATCTGGTTTAGTGCCAGCTCTATGTTGGCAGAGATGGCTTGTTTGATTTCTGCCGTCTTGAGGTCTGTTTCTGAGGCAAAAACATTGTTGCTAATTGTAAATGTGGCGACTGCGCCAATAAGAAATTTAGTTACGTTTTTCATAAAATTCACCTAAAGTTAAATTAATGTTAAAAGTGACACAATTGTTTTTCTTTTTTTAACTTGCATTTCACAAAACCCTTGTGAAATAAGGCTTTCGATGCCTTCATTGGCAATATAGTGACTAATTTAATAGTTTTAAAACGAGAAAAATTAAGTGATAATCATTAGAAAAACTAATGCTTAACAGTTTCTGGACCACAACTTAATACGAGCCCCTGAATATGAATGTAAGACTTCCACCTTTGAATGCCTTAAAAGCATTTGAGGCCGCTGCAAGGCACCTTAGTTTTACCCGCGCCGCAGAAGAGTTGTATGTCACCCAAGCGGCAGTGAGCCATCAAATAAAGGGGTTGGAAGATTTTCTTGGCTTAAAATTGTTTTTGCGGAAGAACAGGACGCTTTTGCTCACCGAAGAAGGTCAAAGTTATTTTTTAGATATCAAAGAGATCTTTGCCAACCTTCACGAAGCGACAAAGCGGTTACATGCTTTGGGCGCGAAAGGTTCGGTCACGGTGGCACTGCCGCCCAGTTTTGCTGTGCAGTGGTTGGTACCCAAGCTATCCGACTTTGCCGCCAAGCAACCCGACATCGATGTCAGGATAAAAGCGGTAGATTCGGATGACGGCTTTTTAACCGATGATGTGGATTTGGCAATTTATTATGGCAAAGGTCGATGGTCTGGTCTTATCGCGGATAAAGTCTATGCGGAGTACATTACCCCTGTTTGTTCGCCCATGCTGTTGCAGGGGGACAAGCCATTAGAACAACTAGATGACCTCAAACACCACCAACTGTTGCACGATACCTCCCGTGAACCTTGGAAAAACTGGATACGGCATTTCAACATCCTTGGTGTCAATGTGAACCAAGGCCCGATATTCAGCCATAGTATTTTAGTGCTACAAGCGGCGGCCTTGGGCCAAGGGATTGCCTTGGTGGATAGTGCGTTGGCGCGTCCCGAGATAGCGATGGGCAGGTTGGTATGTCCATTTGAAGAACGTATGGATACCCAAAAGTCTTATTTCCTAGTTTGTCGGGAAAGCCACAGTGACCGTGGCAAGATACAAGTGTTCCGTCAGTGGTTGATGGAGCAATTGGCAGAATCATAGGTAGGCACATATGATAGCAAGGTTGGTATTTGCCCACGGTGCGGGCAACGACAAAGACAGTGAGTTTATGCAGCAGTGCCAAGGTGCGTTCAGGGCATTGGATATTGATTGTGTATTGTTTAATTTTGACTACATGGATAAGGCCAAGGAGTTGGGTAAGCGCAGGCCACCAGATCGGATGCCCAAGCTCTTGGACAGGTTTGCCTCTGAGGTTGGCTCCGCAGGTAATGAGCTGCCGTTGTTCATAGGCGGTAAGTCAATGGGAGGGCGGGTTGCCAGCCACTTATTGGAGACTTGCCCCGCAGCAGCGGCTATTTGCTTCGGTTATCCATTCCATCCGCCGGGCAAACCAGAAAACTTGAGGGTAGGGCACTTGCAGGAGCCAGGAAAACCAATCCTAATTGTCCAGGGTGAGCGGGATCCTTTTGGCAAAAAAGAAGAAATAGCCAGCTATTCACTCGACAACAGGGTAAAAACTGAATACCTAGCAAATGGTGAGCACAGTTTTAAGACGCGAAAGAGCGATCCTAATAATTTTGAGCAGAACCTTGGGGCGGCAGTATCATGCAGCGCGGATTTCATCAAAACAATCATAGGAAAAGGATAAATGAAGATTTTCTTGTTGCTGGGCGGCCTGTTGGCGGGCTTGGCAGTCATACTCGGCGCTTTCGCCGCCCATGGATTGAAAAAATCAGTGACAGAATCCTTATTAAAGACCTTCCAGACGGGTGTTGAATACCAATTCTTGCACGCGCTGGCATTGATACTAATATTCATCCTAGCCAAGCAATTTCCCCAAAGCCTTTGGGCTTGGAGTGCTGGCTCTATCACAATTGGAGTTATTCTGTTTAGTGGTAGCCTGTACGGCTTGGTGCTAGCGGGCGCCAAATGGTTGGGGCCGGTGACACCTATAGGTGGTCTTGCATTTATCGTCGGCTGGATATTGTTTGTTATAGCAGCAACTAAGGCTGTGTAACTATGCATTGCATTGTACTTTATTGCCGGGCAGGTTTTGAAAAAGACGCTGGCTTGGAGATGCAGACGCTTGCGGCAGGAGCTGGTTGTTATGGCTACTTCAAAGCCAAACAGGGGCAAGGCTGGGTTGAATTCTATGGCAATAACCCCAGCGAGCTTGCTGCGCTGATCAAGGATATAGCTTTCAAACAATTGGTGTTTGTACGCCAGTGGTTTTTAAGCGTAGCCCATCTTCAAGAGTTGGATCCCAACAACCGTATTGCCGCGTTGCAAACTGTTGCTACGAAATTGCCTATGTCCAGTGGTTTACGGGTAGAGCATGCAGATACTAATGCAGGTAAAGAACTAAGCAAACTTTGCCGCAAATTCAGCGTACCGCTGCGCCGGGAGTTAAAGTCACTCAACGTATATGATGAACAAAGGCGGTCTGCAACTGAAGTCATGGTGTTTTTTACCAGCAGCGTGAGTTGCCATGTAGGTTACGCCTTTAGTAAGAATATGTCGGATTTGCCGTTGGGGATAATGCGCCTGAAGCAACCCAAACAGGCACCAAGCCGTTCAACTTTAAAGCTGGACGAAGCTTTTTTAACCTTTATCCCAGAAGCGGAACGGGAGGCGCGTTTGGCTGCGGGGTTAAATGCGGTGGATTTGGGGGCTTGCCCCGGCGGTTGGACCTACCAATTGGTGAAACGGGGCATGTTTGTCCCAGGCAATTGATAATGGCGCCATGGCTGATTCGCTGATGGAAACGGGGCAGGTGAGGCATTTTGAAGCCGATGGTTTTAGGTACGAACCCAAGAAAAAAAATGTCTATTGGCTAGTCTGCGATATGATTGAAAAACCAAACCGGGTCGCACGCTTGATGGCATCTTGGGTGGCCAATAATTGGTGCCAGGAAGCTATGTTCAACTTAAAGCTGCCGATGAAAAAGCGCTACGAAGCATTGCAGGAATGTCTCGAATTGATTAAAACCGATTTAAAGGCCGCTCAAATCCATAACTATGAATGCCGGGTAAAACAGCTATACCACGACCGTGATGAAGTGACGGTGTTGTTGCGCAAATTGCAAGCCCAACAACGGTAGTAGGAGGCAGGGTGGATATTCCAAAAGCAGTCTTATTCGACCACGATGGTACTATCGTAGATTCCGAGCAAGCCCACTACGAAATTTGGTGTGATGTTTTGGGCGAGTTTGGCAGCCAATTCACAGGTGAAATGTATGCCCAAAACTGCGTTGGAGTGCCAACCCAAGGCAACGTTGAATACTTGCTTGAAACCTTCCCTTTGAATGACAGCGCTGAAAACTTGCTACGGCGCAAGGCTGAAGCAACTTCAGCATTTCTACATAATAACTACTTCCCTCTGCTACCAGGTGTGCGCCAAGTTATGCGGGGTTTGCAAAGGCAAAATGTGCGCATGGCAGTAGTCTCGGGCTCAGAGCGATTTGCAGTGTTGAGGTCGATTGCTGGCAATGATATCGGCGGTTTTATCGAATTTGTGGCTACGGGTGACCAAGTGGCCAACAACAAGCCTGCCCCTGATGTCTATTTGTATGCTTTAGGGAAATTAGGCCTCAGTGCTGCTGAATGTATGGCGCTGGAGGATACTGAGCATGGTGTGCATGCCGCCACACGCGCTGGGATTGCAACCGTTGCTATTCCCAACTGCCACAGCCAAGGCCACGATTTTTCAGGTGCAGTAAGGGTACTGGGCAGTATTAGTGAACTTACTTTTCCGCTTTAGCACTGATTAGCTAATACTTTTGTTTTAAAATGCTTCAAGGCGCTGGTTTTCTTGGTTTTAGCAGTCTATTGTATGGCTACTTTTTTAACGCTGTGCCCAAAGGAAGGCGAAAATATGCTTATGGACACCGAACAGATGAATGTGCCTGAAAAAGAATTGGCGACAATAAACAAATTTGCTCGCTCAGTAGCCGACCGGTATCTTTGCATTATGGAAACTAAATATGTGGATGAGCGTATTTATTTAACCTTGGCTTTACCTGGATCTGCTCTGGTTGGTTCCGCTTTAAATCCTGACGAACTGCTATCACGCCTTGGTCTGTGCCAGAAAAAATGCAGGTTAAGCCTGCGCAAGCTATTTTGGTTTGAATGCCTACTGAACCGGCGTGTGCTTAAGAATTTAGTCGATGGCTTTATTACCCACAGGTGGATTGCCCACTAGGTATATCGATACCATTAAGTATTCGCACGCCCAGTGGGGTTGGTATTAACGGTTGGTAATGCTAGCGCGCACCGCCACTGCGCCTGAAAGCACGCCAATGCTGTTTCGTCACTTTCTCAATACTCAGTTTTTGTTCTATGTTAAGCGGCATATATTCATGTTGTACAATTGCGTGGGTTAATTGGCTAAAGGGGGCGAGCTGGTTTGCCGTTAGTTGATTTTTGATGCGCGCCAAAAAATGCAATGGCGTTTCGGACTTCTCTTTTACAATTCCCATTTTTGCCAAGTGCTGTATTGCTTTTTGATAATAGTGCAATGGATAGTTGGTGATTTCTGGAAACCATATCCGGTAGTTAAAAAACAATAGGAATAAACCGATGACAACTAATGCCAATAACACAAGTAGGGCAATTCTGAGTGGCTTTATTTCGCCGACCAAGTGTTTAAAAAGATCTAATTGCTTGTCCTGGTCAAACCCCAGTATCCATTTGCTCCACATAAAATCCAGATCAGCGAGTATCAACCTTAGCTCGTTAAACATGGCAAGGTTGCGTAAACTGGATAAGCTAAAGTTGGCATCTGCTAAAAAGCTATCTTCATGTGTCATTGCAGCTTCTAGGCCAAGGCTTATCCGTTTCTGGAGCAACAAAACCGGTAGGATCCTTGCGCACCCAACCTTGGCCCGGTAGCCATACCTCTACCCAGGCGTGGGCATCATATTGGTATATGCTCATGTAATCTTCACCGCGCATTTCCCCCCTTGGTAGCCACCGACTAGCCTCGCTGGGATCCCCGCTAAGCGCATGATGTAGGCGTAGGCACTGGCATAGTGGGAACAAAAGCCTGCTCGATGTTCAAACAAAAAGGCATCAACTGGATTGACTGGCATTAGCTCTGGCCTGAGGGTGTAGCGGAATGTATTGTCCAGAAAAAACTTTTCTACTTGCGCAATAAACTCCAAGTTACCGGGGTATTGTTGCCTGAGGCCTGCCGTCCAGGCTACGGTTTTTGGATTTCCTTGCTCGGTGACCATCAGGTTTACGTTGACGTCAAAGTAGTCTGAACCACCCTGTAACGCTGTATTTGGGTAGGAGTTGACCGAATACTTATATTTGGTAACTATTGGGATGACGCTTTGTACTTGGAAGTCTGGGCTTAGCCAGGTCCGCCGGCTCAGCGGCTCTGCTACATCTAGCGCGAATAACCAATTTTGGTCAGTTGGCTCCATGATCACGTCGTAGCTGAAAATCTTTGAATTATCATATTTGGGTACCAAAGACCTACCCAAGCGGAAGTTGGTGCGTTTCATCCGTTTGCGCAAGTGGCTAATTGACCATGTTTTGCCGTCAAACTCCCTCAAATACAATAGCTCGCCAGTACCTGTTGTGGGGAGCTGGAATGTTGTTGGCAAATTGCGCCCGAAACACCAAGTTACTGGACTGGCTTAGTTTGGCGATATCACCTGGAGTAATGGATTCTGTCAGGCCCGTTTGGGTGCTTTTTGATTTGGGCATTTGCCAAAGTGGGCTTAGGTTGCGGGAGTACTAAAAACAATAGCAGGCAGATTGGCATCGATTGTAAACCTATTTTTCCCGCTAACTTAAAGTTGTCCATTACCTGCTTATTGGGGGCAATATGGAAGGCCAAAGATGTGAAAACCACAAGTGCAATAAAGCCAAAATAAAAACTATAAAATATGGATTGCTCAAATATGAGGCCGCAACCAAGCAGGAAAAATAGAATGCAAACAAGCATAAAATAATCCCTTACGGTGCGCATTTGCATCAGTTTTAACGCACAGGCCATTACTAGCAAATTTACCATGGCGAGCAACAAACCTATTTGTATGCCGGTGTAGGCCAATAGCAAGGCACATAATACGGCAAACAAATTAATGGTACGGATACTGGGAAGGTTGCCATGCCAGTCGTAGAACAGGGTTATGCGCATCCCTACCGCTAATAATACCAATACCCATATCCAAAGCATTAAGGGTTGGAATAGCGCAATTGATGCGAGTAATAAGGCTACACTAAGTAAAAGGTGTGAGTGGTTGCGGAACTTGTTATCCAACGGGACGCTCCCCAGGCAGCAAGGCCAAGCAAGTGAGGCAGTTCTCCATGTGCACTTCACCATGTCCTGGGGCGATAGATTGCCCCATGATGCGTAATCCGTATATTTTCTTTTGTTTATGTGCATGTATGACCTGGTAAGCAAGGTGGCTTATTGCGGTTTCCCAGGCTAAATGCTCAAACTGTTTTACGTCTAACCAGTGGCTACTCGAACTGGCACCACTAAATTTCTTGCTCACCCATTCCCTGCCTCGGGCAACCTGCTTCCAGGCGATCCGATGCATGGGTTCGCCAACCTGGTAAGTTTTAAGGCTATCAAAGTCTTCTTCTACGCCGGTATATTGGCCAGTGTTCTCGTTGTCACCAGCATCGGGCTCAAACTGCCAAACCAGGTTGCAAGCCAGTGGCTTTGGGTAAACTAGGATCTCGGCATCAAACTGTAAATGTGTCCAACACCGGTACAGCCCCAGCGGATAGAAGCTTTCAATAGTTAGCCTTGGAACACTTAGTTTGCCGCGCTTCCTGGTCTCGATAGGGATCGTTGTTGGATTGCCTGCGGTAGAAAGGTCAATGCTAGTAACTCGGTGCGATTGCCAAAAGCGCAAGTGAATTTTGCCTTCGATGTTGCTAGGGTCGCTATCCTTCGATTTTTTATTGCCTATCCAAAATGGGATATTAGCTTCTTCCCCGAGGAATACGGGTTTAACTTTCCCCAAATGAATTTCCAACTTGGCAAAGTTCGCGAAACTCCCCATCAAAGTAACGAGGAATACGGATACCAAAAAAAAGCTCAAAAGTAGCATTAGGTTGTTTCTATAGTTTGTGCCTAAGATAAACAGGATTGCGGCCATGGTTAAAAACCAGAAACCAAACCTCGATGGAAATATGAAAATGTTGGACATGTCCAACTTAAATTCACGATCGCTTGGGATCCGCCGGTTTAACCAGGTTTCTAATCGTTTCAACCACCAAGATTTGACCGTGCTTACCATGTTATTTCTTTGGTTTAGGCGGCGAGGGTGTCTACTTGTTCGACCAGCTGTTCGCTTAGGCTGTTTTCACCCGCGAGATCAGAATAGCTACTGCGCAACCTGTGTTCAGCGACGGAGGGAAGAATAGCTTGCACATCTTCCGGGATTACAAATTGCCTTCCCGAAACATATGCCCAAGCTTTACTTGCTAATAATATTGCTTTACTTGCCCTGGGCGATAGGGGGGTGGGGAATTGCTCCGATTCACGGGTGTGGGTTACCAATCTCAATATATAATCAACGATTGCTGTTGATGCATGTGTTGCGAAGACTTCCTCTTGCATAGCCAAAAAAGAATCAGTCGTTAAAGCTTGTGTGACTTGTTTCGGGGAGTGTTGGTCGAGCTCCAATAACATAGTGCGTTCTGATTGCCAGTCTGGGTAGCCCAGTTTAATACGCATAAAGAAACGATCGAGCTGCGATTCTGGCAGTGGATAGGTGCCAGACTGGTGCAATGGGTTTTGTGTTGCAATCACAAAAAAGGGTTCTGCCAATGGGTAAGTATCACCGTCAATGCTAACTTGGTTCTCTTCCATCGCCTCAAGTAAGGCACTTTGTGTTTTTGGGCTTGCCCGGTTTATCTCATCTGCCAGCATTAATTGTGAAAAAATAGGGCCGCGATGGAATACAAACCTTTGCTCTTTGCTTTCGTAAATGTTGACACCCAAAATATCAGCAGGCAATAAGTCCGATGTAAATTGAACTCGAGAAAAGTTAAGTCCTAGGCTATTGGCGATTGCGTGGGAGAGGCTGGTTTTGCCCATGCCAGGCAAGTCTTCAATAAGCAAATGCCCTTTGCACAAAAGGCAGGTCAATGCCAGTTTGACTTGTTCCTGCTTGCCGATGACAACGCTTGAAATCTCAGAGATTGCTTTGCTAAGAGAGTCTTGCATGAAAGGTACTGCCCCATTTATTGCATCTACTTAGCATAGAAGAATCAGGAGCGATAAGTCCAGGTGCCTAGTGGGGGTATTGTAGACAGATTGAGAATCAGCTCACAATTTTATCTGGGATCCAATGGCAAGTGAGCATTTTCAATTGTTAAAATAATGTTGTAAATGTTGGATTAAAAAATGAAAGTGAAGTGGATAGCTGATTATAGCCATCCGAAATCACATAAAGCTAAATTGTTTAATTTTTAAATAGAGAAGTCCTCTAGACTTTTACCCGTTGCTAATGCCTCAGAGAATATTTTCGGCATACGGCCAATTCCTGTCCAGTTGTGTTCTTCGCCATCTTCGTCAACAATACGATATTTTATAGGACGTTTCTGTCCTGCTCTTTTTGATAAAGGTGCAGTTGAAGCGGATCCTAATTCTTCGTAAGAAATGCCGGCTTCCATAAGCTGTTTTTGAATTTCCAGGATTTTTGCCTGTTTTTCTTGTTCTTGGCGCTGCTTTTCTTCTTCTTTTAATTTTCTGGTTTCAATGATATTCCTTAGTTTAACCAACACTTCTTCCAGCTCTTCGAGTGTTAGCTCTTTTACTGCACCCTGTAATCTTCTGCCGTGAGTTAAGGTTTTTAAGAAATCACTCATTTAATTTATACCCTTTTGATAGTAGTTAATATATTTATAATCAATGCAGGCACGAATATAAAACTAAATTTCAAATATTCCAAATAAAAAAGCGGCTCAAGCCGCTTTTTAACCAAATTAATTGTAAGTTATTTAAATGAACTCACATATTGGGGTAATTTGGGCCACCAGTGCCTTCTGGTGTCACCCATGTAATATTTTGAGTTGGATCTTTGATGTCACAAGTTTTGCAATGGATGCAGTTTTGGCTATTGATTTGCAGGGCTTTGCCGCCAGTCTCGGATTCCACAATCTCATAGACACCCGCAGGGCAATAGCGTTGTGCAGGCTCATCAAATAATGCTAGGTTATGTTTTATGGGTATTTCTTTATCTTTAAGCTGAAGATGGCAAGGTTGCTCTTCTTCGTGGTTTGTATTTGACAGAAATACCGATGACAATCTATCAAAGCTCAGTTTGCCATCGGGTTTGTTATACTCAATTGGGGTGCAATCCGCTGCATTTTTTAACTGTAGATGGTCTTCACTATTATCTTTCAACGTAAATAAAGGCTTGCCGCCTAATATGTTTTGTTCAAATGTATTAAATGCCCCGCCTAATAAATTACCATATTTATGGATGGCAGGACCAAAGTTCTTGGCTGAGTTAAGCTCAGAAAATAGCCATGACTGGTTGAATTTTGACTCAAAACTTTGTATCGCTTGTTCGTTAGAATGAGAATTTTCAATTGCCTCGAAAATAGTTTCAGCAATTAATAATCCGGACTTCATTGCGGTGTGGTTGCCTTTAATTTTGGCAAAATTGAGGGTTCCGGCATTACAACCGGCTAGAAAACCGCCAGGAAATGCCATTTTAGCAAGTGCATTTAAACCACCCTTGGTTAATGCCCTGGCACCATAGCTCACCCTTTTACCACCTTCCAAGTATTGTTTGTACACTGGATGGTGTTTTAAACGCTGGAACTCCTCGAATGGGCTTAGGTGTGGATTGCTGTAATTTAAATCAACAATCAGCCCGACTAAAATTTGGTTGTTTTCAGCATGGTATAAATATGCTCCGCCGCTTTCTTTTACCAGTGGCCATCCAGTTGAATGTACAACCAGTCCTTCTTTGTGCTGATCTGCTGGTACATCCCAAATTTCTTTGAAACCAATCGCGTAGTGTTGGCTGGTCGCGTCTTGATCCAACTGGAACTTCTCAATTAGCTGTTTGCCCAAATGGCCACGTGAACCTTCGGCAAACACAGTGTATTTGGCGCGAAGCTCCATTCCTGGCATAAATGAATCTTTGGGATTGCCTTCGCTATCCAGTCCCATGTCGCCGGTAATAACCCCGGCAACACTGCCGTCTTCATTGTACAAAACTTCAGCGGCCGGAAATCCTGGAAATATTTCTACTCCTAGCTGCTCCGCTTGCTCAGCCATCCAACGGCAAACATTTCCCATGCTGACGATATAGTTGCCGTCGTTGTGCATTGTTTTGGGCGTAATAGCATTGGGTAGTTTGATCGCTTTTTTATCGTTTTGAAGCAAATAAATGTCATCACCAGTCACCTTGGTGTTCAGGGGAGCCCCCATTTCTTGCCAGTTTGGAAACAGTTCTTCTAGCGCTTTCGGCTCAAAAACGGCACCAGATAATATGTGTGCGCCAACTTCTGAGCCTTTTTCAACAACGCAAACCATCAATTCTTGTTCTTTCTCTTGTGCCATTTGCATTAACTTGCAAGCAGTTGCTAGACCAGAAGGTCCGGCACCAACAATGACAACGTCAAATTCCATCGATTCACGTTCCAATTTGCTTCTCCTACTTTTAAATACGTTTAGTTATATTTCGGTTTTTGGCTGCACCGGCCATTACGCGTTGATTAGGGCGTTCTAATACTCTGTTTGCAGCATTTTATTAAAATGTAAACAAATATCGCCTATGATTGCGCGCAATGTAAAATTATTGTGTTTACCTAGCCTGTATTAGGTTGACGTTTACGTTAACAGCAAGTACATTTCAAAGCCAATTTTTAGGTTACTCGTACCCTATATAAAGTTCGCGGATCTTTACACTGCGGATCCTATAAATATCAAGAGGTAACAATGAAAGTTCTCGTCCCAGTTAAGCGCGTTATAGATTATAACGTTAAAGTCAGGGTCAAACCTGACCATTCAGCGGTTGACCTCAGCAACACTAAAATGTCGATCAACCCATTTTGTGAAATCGCTGTCGAAGAAGCCGTGCGCCTAAAAGAAAAGGGTTTGGCAAGTGAAATCGTCGTTGTTTCTATTGGTGATAAAAGCTGCCAAGAGCAACTTCGAACGGCCTTGGCATTGGGTGCTGATAGGGCTTTGCAGGTTGAAACTGATGTAGCGTTGGACTCATTACAAGTTGCTAAGTTGTTGCAAAAAGTTGTTGCTGAGGAAGAACCTGGTTTGGTGATCCTTGGCAAACAATCCATTGACTCTGACAATAACCAAACTGGTCAGATGCTGGCTGCCCTATGTGGTTATCCTCAAGGTACATTTGCATCTGAGGTTGTGCTTGAAGAAAATACCGTCAAAGTGACCCGCGAAGTTGATGGTGGTTTACAAACTGTTGCGCTACAAATGCCTGCGATTGTGACAACTGACTTGCGCTTGAATGAGCCAAGGTATGCGTCTTTGCCTAACATTATGAAAGCGAAACGCAAACCGCTGGCGGTTAAACCAGCCGCAGACTACGGTGTTGAACTGGGCTCTAAGGTTCAAATCCTTAAAGTGACCCCGCCGGCAGAGCGGCAAGGTGGCGTTAAGGTGGCCGACGTGGCTGAGTTGGTGGACAAACTAAAAACTGAAGCGAAGGTGATCTAATGCCAATACTAGTATACGCAGAACACGACAACGCACATTTAAAATCTGAAACTGCCAAACTAGTTTCTGCCGCGTCTAAAATAGGTGGTGACATCCACGTGTTGGTTGCTGGCGAAGGTTGCCGGGCTATCGCCGAAGAGGCAGCAAAATTAGCGGGCGTGACTAAAGTAATGTTGGCAGATGCAGCTTGCTACAGTAGCCAACTGGCAGAAAATATAGCGGACCTAGTGTTACAGGTGGGTAAGGACTACAGCCACATTATGGCCGCTGCTACAACTACGGGTAAAAACTTTATGCCCCGCGTTGCTGCATTGTTAGACGTCGCCCAGATTTCAGACATCATCGGTGTTGAAGCGGCTGATACATTTGTCAGGCCGATTTATGCAGGCAACGCCATTGCCACTGTACAAACCAGCGATACGATTAAAGTGTTGACGGTGCGTGCAAGTGCTTTCGATGCGGCAGAAACCACGGGCAATGCCGAAGTTGAAGCATTGGCCATTGTTATTGAAGCCGAACAATCCAGTTTTGTTTCCCAAGAGTTGACCGAGTCTGAACGCCCTGAGCTGACCGCTGCAGACGTGGTTATTTCAGGTGGTCGTGGTATGCAAAACGGGGAAAACTTCTCGTTGCTGAACGGTATTGCAGACAAGCTAGGTGCTGCCATCGGTGCCTCTAGGGCCGCAGTTGATGCGGGCTTTGTGCCGAACGATATGCAGGTTGGCCAAACAGGCAAAATCGTTGCGCCCCAATTGTATATTGCAGTTGGTATTTCCGGTGCGATCCAGCATTTGGCTGGTATGAAAGACTCTAAGGTCATCGTAGCGATTAACAAGGATGAAGAAGCGCCAATCTTCCAGGTTGCTGATTATGGCTTGGTAGGGGATTTGTTTGAGATCCTTCCCGAATTGGAATCCTCTCTCTAAAATTCTTTAGCTAAAAACATTGTTTAAAAGGTGTCTTCGGGCACCTTTTTTGTTTATGCTGACGAAAAATATCTGTTGCAATCGGTATAACAAGGAAACATGATGAAAAACATTAAGTTAACTGCGCTTGTCAGTGCCGGTATATTACTGTCAGCACGTTCTAGACTGACCCAAGAAAATTACGACAAATTAGAAATGGCGGTGGGGCAAGAAGATGTTGGTTGAGGTTATAGGTGAAGCCGGCAATTGCTCGGACACACTTGTTACCCGCAGTTGTGTCTGGGGTAATGAAGACGGTACTTAAATCAAAATAAGCTTTGTCGCTGGTCGGGCGGTAACTTTCAGTCAATCGGGTTTGGAGTAATGAAATGAGGCTTTGCGTTTTCATACTGGCCATATGCCTAAGTGCCTTGTCCTATGCTGAGCAGATAATAAGGGTACAAGGCAGTGGACAGGTTCTTGTACAGCCTGAACTACTTAGTTTTACGATTACCTTGGAGGAACAAGGCAAGTTAGTGGGCAAGCTTAACCAGTCGTTGGCCAGCAAATCAGGTTTGGTTTTTTCTGTTTTTGAAGATGCAGGTATTCCATTACGAGATATAGAAGCCCAAAACCTGCAACTAGCTCCGTGGATGGATTACGAGCGCCGGGAGCAAAAAGGCTTTGTTTTGTCGCGGACAATGGTAGTCACCATTAGGAATTTCGACACTATCGGCAGTGTCGTCGATGCATTGTTCAGGATAGGTGTCGCGAGGCTGGGCCAGTTCAACTATCGCATAGCCGATCAGCAGTCGCACTACAATGATGCCCTAGTTATGGCACTTAACAACGGTAAGGATAAAGCCGCCTTGCTAGCCAAACAAGCTGGCTTGAAAGTGGGGGAGTTACTGCACATGGAAGAGTTATCAGCCATTGGGATCCAGCCTACTATGATGCAGACCAGCAGGATGGAATCCAGCGACCTCAGCTTTGTGCCGGGCCAAATAAGTGTGACTGCGCATCTAGATTTGAAATTTTTATTGGAATGAAGTGTTCTAATTTCGCTGTTACCACGTAACCAATCAATTATATGAAAGTTATTGTTCAGTAACTTCTTAAACATCTGCATGATTTTTGAGCTGTGCATACGAATGCATAACAATACCTAGTTTTAAATTTTGCAGAAAAAACTAAACTAGCAGACATTACAATCCTTTTCGGTGAATGAATTATGGCTAAGACCAAAGAACAGCTATACGACGAACTCGTGCAAGAAGTAGAAGCTATCTTGGACGGTGAAACAGACCTAATTGCAAACCTGGCGAATGTCAGTGCCCTAATCTGGAATAAGCTACCCGATGTAAATTGGGCAGGTTTTTACCTGTTAAAAGGTGAAGAGTTGGTATTGGGTCCGTTCCAAGGCAAACCCGCTTGTGTGCGGATCCCGGTTGGACGTGGCGTCTGCGGCGCGGCAGCGAAGACATTGACTCCACAGCTAGTGGACGATGTGCACCAGTTCGAAGGGCATATTGCCTGTGACTATGCGTCAAACTCCGAGGCCGTGTTGCCAGTGATGGTAAAGGGTGAACTACTGGGGGTTTTGGATTTGGACAGCCCAATATTTTCGCGCTTTGATAAAGTAGACTTGGCTGGCTTGTTGCGGGTTACAGAAAAGCTTCAGGATGCATTGGCTTGAAAGAGTTGGTAGATATCCAAGTTGCGTTGTCGACCCCGGACGACCTTGACTGTTGGGAAGGTGAAGAGGCCGAAATGGCCTCGGAACAACTTAATACCCTGTTGCACATGTTGTACGACAGGGCAGATCCCGATACCGAAACCCAAGTTTTGGAGCGCCAAATCCAATTTGTTTGGGAAAATTGGCGAGAACATCCCCAGTTATTGGATATAGATGAACAAGATCTAAGTGATTGGGTTGACCATTTGCTGGCAACTTGGGATGATGCGCACAACGATTAAACTAGCGCTATAAATTTATCCCATAGATGGAAAACACGGAAAAATTCTCCAACCCTAAAGAAGTCATCGCATTCTTGAGCGAGACTTACCCTAAATGCTTCTCTCTTGAGGGCGATGCCAAACCTTTAAAAATAGGTATCTTCCAAGATTTGTCCGAAGCACTTAAAGATGAACCTCGTTTAAGCAAGACTCTATTGCGGTCTTCTTTGCGTCATTACACCAATAGCTGGCGTTACTTATACGCTATCAAGGCGGGAGCTAAACGCATTGGCCTTGGCGGTGAAGCTGACGCGGAGGTGGAAAAAGATCACGAGCAGCACGCGCAGCAGCAACTGCAAGAAAGCAAACAAAAAATGGCTGAGCGCAAAAAACAGCAGGGTAAAAATACCGGCGATGTTGCAAAGAAAAATTACAAAAATAAGACAAAACGTGATAGTCAAACTAAACTCAACGGAACTAATCTAAAGAACAAGAAACAAACTAGACATCCAAAACCTGAAAAGTTGTCGGAACAAAATTTGGTCCCAGGTACTGCGGTAACCGTTAAAGTAGGTAGGACTCCCATGTTGGCCACTATTGCTGAAGTTGCAAAAGACGGTGTCCAAATTGTCTTGGAGTCTGGGATGCAGATGAAAGTGCAAGAAGACAACTTGAGGTTAGCAGTAAATAAAAGGTAAGGTTTTATGAATCATTTAGTTCGCGGCGCCGTAGCTTCATTTTTTTTAGTGGGTGCCAGCGCACTTGCCATTGAATCCACTGACGAGTTACCTGATCTTTCTCAAGAAGGTCAACATTCGGTCGCTGCCAAGCGCATATCTGACCTGTTTACCCGTGCCCATTACAAGGAAATTGAGCTAAATGATGAGGTGTCGGGGCAGGTTTATGAACGTTTCTTGCGCTCACTCGATCCCAATAAAACCATATTCCTAGCATCTGACATTGCCGAATTAGAGAAGTTTCGCGATAAGTTCGACAACGCCTTTGCCAAAGGCAATATGACCGTTGCCTATGAAATGTATGAGTTGAATTTGCAGCGCAGGCTTGAGCGCTTCAACTACGCCTTGAGCCTATTGGAACAGGGCTTCGACTTCGAACAGGAGGGTGACAAGTATTATTTTGACCGCGAGGATGCCGAGTGGCCAACGAGCACTGCGGAATTGGACGAGCTTTGGCGGCAACGGGTGAAATACGATGCGCTAAACCTCAAGCTTGCTGGCAAAGAAAAGGAAAAAGCCACCGAGCTACTGCAGAAGCGTTACAATCGCGCAATCAAACGCCTATACCAAACTAAAAGCGAAGATGTCTTCCAAACTGCCATGAATGCGTTTGCCAGGAGCATTGAAGCCCACACCAGTTATTTGTCACCCCGCAACGCAGAACGCTTCCAAATGGAAATGAATTTGTCTTTTGAAGGTATTGGCGCGGTTTTGCAGTCTGAGGATGATTTTACCGTCATCAGGAGTATTGTGTCTGGGGGCCCTGCTGATATCTCCAACCGGGTTAAGCCAAAGGACAAAATTGTTGGAGTTGCCCAGGAAGACGAAGAGTTTGTTGATGTCATCGGCTGGCGGCTCGACGAAGTGGTTGAGTTGATTAAAGGCCCCAAAGGCACCGAAGTTAGGTTGCAAATCATAAAAGCGACCTCTGAGTCTAGCGTACCGGTAGAAGTTTCTATTGTGCGGGACGAGATTAAACTAGAAGACCGGGCTGCCAAGTCTGAGGTGTACATTCCTGAAGTAGGGCAACACAAAGGCAAAAAGTTGGGCATTATCACTATCCCGTCTTTTTATAACAACCTTAGCCAGGACGTTAAGAAAGAACTTACCAAGCTAAAACAAGAAGGTGTCGAAGGCGTTATTGTTGACCTGCGTGGCAATGGTGGTGGTTCCTTGATGGAAGCGACCTTGGTGTCAGGCTTGTTTATCGATAAAGGCCCCATCGTACAGGTCCGGTACAGTACCGGTAAAATCAGTGTTAACCGAGATAATGACGGCGTGACCTTTTACGACGGCCCTTTGACCGTTATGGTGGACAGGTATAGCGCATCAGCCTCAGAGATTTTTGCTGCTGCCATGCAAGACTATGGGCGCGCCCTTATTGTAGGTGAGCAAACCTTTGGCAAAGGCACTGTCCAGCAGCACCGGGGGCTTGGTCGTATTTATGACTTCTATGACAATCCACTCGGCAGTGTGCAGTTTACTATTGCTAAATTCTATCGCATTAACGGTGGCAGCACGCAGCACAAAGGGGTAATACCGGATATTTTATTCCCATCCCCGGTTGATGCAGAAGAATGGGGTGAGAGCCAAGAAGAAAATGCGCTGCCTTGGGACAGCATCAACCGGGCCAACTACACCACGTTTGGTTCTGATGCCGGTGCGGCTAGTATCGTTAACCAAAGATATCAGGAAAGGATTTCAAATGATCCGGAGTTCGCCTATATCTTCAGCGATATTGAAGACTACAGGAAAAACAAAGACAGGGAATTCGTGAGCCTAGTTGAGTCTGAGCGCCGTGCAGAGAAAGACGAGCGCGAGCAAAGGCAACTTGAGCGCACAAATGAGCGACTGGTGCGGCTTGGGTACGAAAAAGTGACTAAGTTAGAAGATGTGCCGGAAGACCTTGAAGAAATCGATCCTTTCTTGGATGAAGCGGCACAAATTACATTGGATGTAGTGAGCACTGGTAAGTACGCGATTAACCGTTAGATCGAATAACTAAAAGAAGGCGTGTTGTGCGCCTTTTTTTATGTCCAATTACCATAATTTCTGTATCCTAACCCCGATTGACACTGATATTATCTACCGATCAGGAGTTGCTCGGCCGTCGGCACGTAACGAATAAAATTTAATAACAATAAAATTTAAGGGCATACACAATGAACAACAGGGGTGAATTCTCTTCGAGAATTGGCTTTATACTGGCTGCTGCAGGATCTGCTGTGGGGCTAGGTAACATCTGGGGCTTTCCCAAAGAAGTCGCCAGCAACGGCGGCGCAGCATTCGTTTTAATGTACATCGTTTTAGCATTTGCATTGGCTTATCCAGTGCTGATGGCTGAGCTTGTTATTGGCCGTGCAACCCGATCAAATATGATTGACGCCCTCGGCAAAATTAGTGGCAAAAAAGCCAAGATAGCGGGCAAGGCGACGGGCGTATGGGGCTTTGTTACGGTTTCTTTGATTTTGTCTTTCTACGCTATTGTTGCGGGTTGGATGATTGCTTATTGCTTAAATGCATTTGCTGGCCTGACTTCAATGGATGCCCTATCTACCTGGTTGGTATCTGACTCGATAGTGCGCAACTTGTTATTTTGTGCGCTTTTTATTGGGCTGACGGGGCTAATCGTTGCTGGCGGTGTAAGTGGCGGCATTGAAAAGTGGTCGGTACGGCTAATGCCCACGCTGTTCTTGATAATTGGCATACTCATTATTTACGTAGCCACGCTAGAAGGTGCAAGGGAGGGTCTGCGTGCCTACTTAGTGCCCGATTTTTCCAAAATTCTTGATCCCGACCTAATGGTGAGTGCCATGGGACAAGCCTTCTTTTCCATGTCCCTAGGTGTCGGCACTATGCTGGTGTACGGTTCTTATATCAGCAACAAGGAAAACTTACCCAATTTAGGCGCCTCTGTTGCCCTGGTCGACATTGGCGTAGCAATACTCGCAGGCCTCTTGATCATCCCTACTATGTATGTGGCACTAAATAATGGTGTGGCTATTTTTGATGAATCTGGCGAGCTGATTGAAGGCGGTAAATTGATATTCAACGTGCTTCCTGAATTGTTCCAAGCGATGGGGAATATCGGTTACTTTGTTGCCTTTGCCTTTTTTGCACTGATGACAATTGCCGCTGTAACTTCTTCGATTTCGATGCTCGAGGTACCGGTCGCCTATGTGGTTGAGAACAAGGGGGTTGCCAGGAATAAAGCGGTAGTAATTATAGCGACGTCAATTTTCTTAATAAGCGCAACGATTATCTTTAATTCTGAGGCCTTGTTTGACTTAGTTGTTACTATCACAACGAAATACAGCCAGCCTTTGCTCGGTCTTGCATTGTGTATTTTTGCCGGCTGGGTGTGGCGACGCAACGAAATACTAAAAGAGTTACAAAAGGGACATGCTGAGGTTGAACACAAATTCTTTTGGAAAGTTTGGCCTTGGTATATCAAGTTTGTGTGTCCTGTCATTATAGCCGCGATGTTCTATCGCTCATTCTCTTGACTTGG
This sequence comes from Alteromonadaceae bacterium, assembly GCA_965279005.1. GTDB lineage: Bacteria > Pseudomonadota > Gammaproteobacteria > Enterobacterales > Alteromonadaceae > Planctobacterium. The sequence goes on from CBDIHK010000020.1 coordinate 92,307, forward strand.
AAACACATGAAAATTGCTACGGAGCAAAACATAAATGACTAATGCACAGCATAAAGAGCCATCGTTACTCGACTCCCTGATCCCGATAGTAGTGCTTGTAGCCCTACTGTTTACCTCAGTAATGGTCTACGGTAGCGATTCATCAAGCGGTCCAAACCAAATTGTTCTGTTATTAGGTATGGCTGTTACTGCCATCATTGGTTTAAAAAACGGCTTCACTTGGAAAGAAATTGAACAGGGCATGATAAACGGGATTTCCATATCCTTGGGCGCCCTTCTTATTTTGCTGGCTGTCGGTTCCCTTATCGGCACTTGGTTGTTGGCTGGCACAGTTCCAACCCTCATCTATTACGGTCTTGAGCTGTTAAACCCTTCTATTTTTTATGCTGCAACAGTGGTGATATGTGCCATAGTGGCCATGAGCATTGGTAGCAGCTGGACAACGGCCGCCACCGTTGGTGTTGCCTTGGTGGGGATTGCCAAAGGCATGGGGATGTCTGAAGCCATTACTGCCGGTGCCATTATCTCTGGTGCCTATTTCGGCGATAAGATCTCACCTTTATCTGAAACCACTAACCTAGCGCCAGCTGTAGCTGGCACTGACTTGTTTGAACATATACGTTACATGCTGTGGACGACAGTGCCAAGTATTGTATTGGCGGTTATTATCTTCTTGTTTATGGGGTTTGACGCGGCCAAGAATGTATCTAACGAAGAAATCGCGGCGATGCAGTCTCTGCTAGAGGCTGAATTTAACCTTGGTCCCCATATGCTGGTGCCGTTAGTCGTTTTATTGGTCATGGCAGTTAAGAAGGTTCCAGCGTTCCCATCGGTAGGAATCGGCGCTTTGTTAGGTGGTATTTGGGCTATCATTTTCCAACCCGAAGCGATATCCAAAATGGTGGGCGTTGATCAGGCGCACCTAGGCCAGTCTTTTAAAATGGTTTGGGTGGCTTTGTACGACGGGGTTACTTTCAATACACCTGATGCCAACCTCAATGACCTGCTTAGTGGCGGCGGAATGGCGAATATGTTGAATACCATCTGGCTAGTCATGTGCGCAATGTGTTTTGGCGCTGTACTGGAAAAAGTTGGATTGTTAAAACGCGCTGTCAGCGCCATTTTAAAAGGGGCGAAATCCGCGGGAGACATGGTGACCCGGACAGTTGCAACCTGTTTCGGCTCAAACCTAATTACTGCGGATCAATATATCTCCATCGTTATGCCCGGCAGGATGTACAAAGAAGAATTTAAAAAACGCGGATTGCACCAGCTTAACCTCTCCCGTAGTTTGGAAGATGGCGGCACCATTACGTCTCCGTTAATCCCCTGGAATACCTGTGGTGCCTATATGGCAGGGGTACTCAAGGTACCAACCCTAGATTACTTGTGGTTTGCGTTCTTTAACCTGATAAACCCCGTATTAGCGATAATCTATGCCTTTTTAGGTATCAAAATCCTTAGGTTGGAACCACCTAAGTCATTAAAACCGGAGTCTGCCACGACATAATCAACACAATTAACTGGTTATTCAAGTTGCGGCGTTTTGCAGTCTATTAGCGATAGTGGAGTTTAGGATGGCACAACCAACGGCCAGAAAATTAAGTGATTACAAGGTACCAGATTTTCTGATTGACTCTGTTGCCTTGACCTTTCAGCTGGAACCCCAAAATACCAGGGTGATAAATTTAATGAAGGTGCGCCGCAATGGCGCCCATTCTGCGCCACTGGTGTTGGACGGTGAAGGCTTAACGGGTTTATCCATAAGCATTGATGGCCAGCCCGTTTCAGACTATGTAGTTGATGAAAAAAGCCTAACCCTTGGCAATGTCCCTTCAGAATTTGTGCTTGAGATCAACAATACTATCAATCCCGAAGCAAACACCAGCTTAGAAGGCCTATACGTTTCATCAGGAGCATTTTGTACCCAGTGTGAAGCTGAAGGGTTTCGAAAAATTACATATTTCCTGGATAGGCCTGACGTGATGTCGGTCTACCAGGTACGTATCGAAGCTGATGCTAGCCAATATCCACAATTGTTGAGCAATGGCAACAAGGTTGAGTCTGGCCTGCTGGCCAATGGCAGGCATTATGTGGTTTGGCAAGATCCCTTCAAAAAACCCTGTTATCTATTTGCGTTGGTAGCGGGCGACTTTGATCTCGTTGCTGATGACTACACTACCCAGACTGGTAGGAAAATTGATCTGGAGCTTTATGTAGACAAGGGCAATGCTTACCGAGGCCAACATGCGCTTGAAAGCCTTAAAAAAGCCATGTTATGGGATGAGCAAACTTTTGGATTGGAATACGACCTCGATGTTTACATGATTGTTGCTGTAGACTTTTTCAACATGGGAGCCATGGAGAACAAGGGGTTAAACATCTTCAACAGCAAATACGTGCTCGCTGACCCCAAATCAGCAACGGATGAAGATTATTTCAATATTGAATCCATTATTGCCCATGAATATTTCCACAACTGGACGGGTAACAGGGTCACTTGCCGGGATTGGTTCCAGCTCAGCTTAAAGGAAGGATTAACTGTATTCAGGGATCAACAATTTAGTTCAGATATGTCTTCCCCTGTGACCAACCGGATTAAAATGGTAAAGGTGATCAGGGATCACCAGTTCGCCGAAGACGCCGGTCCGATGGCACATCCTATTAGGCCGGAATCAGTCATTGAAATGAATAACTTTTATACAGTGACGGTCTATGACAAAGGCGCAGAAGTGATCCGGATGATGCATACCATGCTCGGTGAACAAAGCTTTCGGGCTGGCATGGATTTGTATTTTGAACGTCACGATGGCCAAGCAGTAACCTGTGATGATTTTGTCCAGGCAATGCAGGATGCCAGTGGCGTAGACCTGGGCTTGTTTAAATGTTGGTATAGCCAATCTGGGACGCCGGTTATTACAGCAGAAGTGCAATTCGATGAAACCAACCAGACGGTGCAAATCCTATTGCAGCAGACTAATCCCGTTACTGCAGACCAGGCAAGCAAACAGGAGATGCACATACCTATACAGTATGAGGTATTTGCTGATGATGGATCTGGCAAAAAAGAGTTTGCCAGTGGCATCCACCATCTTAGGGCAGGGCAGGACAAGATTGAGCTTAGCAACGTGGATCACAAGCCTAACGTTGTGTTACTAGGTAATTTTTCCGCACCCGTGAAATTGCAGTTTGAGCGGGATCTAACGCAATTGCAATCGGCTATCATAAATGCCAATGATGGATTCTCCCGCTGGGATTCAGCACAGGCACTTTACAGTAAGCTGATATGGCAATTGGCAGATAGCCAGCAAAGTGAAAATAGCGCTTTGGTCGCTGAAATCGAGCGCACGCTGAAAATGCTAGTTAGGGCATTAGAACAACAGCAATTATCAGACCTTGCCCTTGAAGCTGAACTAATCACTTTGCCAAGTTTTGAAACCCTGGCTGAGCAAAGGGATTTGATCCCCGTAGACGATTTGTATTTTGCTCGGAAACAAGTTGCAAAATTACTATCCCTCGCGCTGGCGGATTATGCTGAGCAAAAACTACCTAGTTTAACTTGTGGGAAATATCGTTACGACACTGGCGATAACGCTAAAAGATATTTAAAAAACAACTTGTTACATCATTTGCTGAATGCGGGGAAAGCACCTGGACTGGCAGTGTCGGCTTATGAAGAAGCCAACAATATGACCGACCAACTCGGGGCGTTAAAAGCCTTGAGGCACACTAATACCTCGGTTTTTGACCAGCTCATGGTGTCTTTTGAACAAGCTTGGCACCGTGATGTTTTAGTACTAGATAAATGGTTTTCACTACATGCAGGCACCCACCGGCAAGACATCTTGGCGCGCCTGCAATTGTTGAAGTCCCACCCTGAATTTACTATGTCGAATCCAAACCGGGTTAGGGCCGTCATTGGGACTTTTGCGTTTTTTAACGTAATAGGGTTCCATAATTTAAATGGCGAAGGCTACCGTTTCGTGGCCGACCATATCATCCAACTGAATGATCTCAATCCCCAAGTCGCCTCCCGGCTAATCACTCCATTTTTGCAATGGAAACGTTTTGAAAATAAAAGGCGTGGCTTGATGCAGCATGAATTGATGCGAATTGGTGACCATCCCAGCTTGAGCCGTGATTTGTACGAAAAAGTAAGTAAAAGCCTTAACTAAATAGCAGAGTACGAACCGTGAACAGTTATTTCTTTAGGTTAAAAATCAGTTACTTAGAGTGTGAGGCTCTTTACAGCCCAGGGATTAACACCTGTTTAATAGTGTCGGAAAAGGGCGAGAAGGTACAGATTCCGGTCAAGAACCTGCGTCCCTATGTCACTAAAACTGGGATTTTGGGTCGCTTCCGCTTGGTTACAGATGAAAATAACAAGATCAAATCCTTTGAAAAAATAGCATAGCTGGACTATTACTTCGTTTAGCATAATTCGTTAACACCTTGTTGTGATGGAATTTTGAGCACCATCCAACTGGTACGATTTGTTCTTGCTTAAGCTTTAAAATGATGTAATCATTTTGTTAATTATGAGCAAGTTCGCTCAAATTACCTTACGGCACACACGTAACCAGCCTGCATAGACAGGGGAGAATAAAAACTATGATTAAAGGGCCTCGTATCTTCAAAAAGTCGCCTTTAGCCATTGGGATGGTCGCTGCGTTCGTCGCGTCGGCACCAGTACACAGTGCAAATTGGACTTACGGTGACTTAAATATCACATTCGATTCCAACTTCTCTTTGGGTACTAGTATCCGGGCGGAAGACCGCGATTGGGGGAAAATTGCCAATAGCAGCCAGCCAAACCTAGACTGGACCGGTTATAACATGGTCAGCAATGTCGTATACCAGGGAGAGGATATTTGGCGCTTAAATGATGGCGTTGGTGCGTATTCTGCTAACGGTGATTTAGGTAACCTAAATTTCGACAATGGCGAAGCGTTTTCCACAGTCTTTAAAGGTGTCCATGAGCTTGACTTGAATTACGGCGACTATGGTTTCTTTGCCCGTGGTATGTACTACTACGACTTTGAGATGAAAGACAGCGACCGTCCATGGACTAACTACCTGTCTAGCCAAATTGGCTTGAACCAGCCAAATGATCCCTGTGATGACCCTCGGGCGGAAGAAAACCTGTGTAGTGACATCCGTATGTTGGATGCATTCTTCTACGCAGATATGTACCTAGGTGATACGCCAGTAACCATCCGGGTCGGTGACCAGGTAATCAGTTGGGGTGAGAGTACCTTCATTACCCATGGTATCAATAGCATCAACCCTGTTGACGTTGCTAGGGCGCGTGCCCCAGGCGCTGAACTAAAAGAAGTCTTTATCCCAGTTGGTACTGTGTTCGCGTCCGTTGGTTTGACCGACTCCATCAGCGTGTCAGCCTATTACCAATACGAGTGGGATCGCAGTATCTTGCCTGTATCAGGTAGTTATTTCTCTACTAATGATTTTGCCGGTGACGGTGGCCATTTGAACAACATCCAGCTGAGCTTTACCAGGAATCCTGACATTAATCTTGATTTCCTAATGGCGTCATTAAACAGTATCGGTGACGCTACCAGAGCGGGTGCGGATCCCACTCAAATGGCTGCAGCGGTGCTTGCCCATTCTACTAAGGTGGCATTAAGGGCACCTGGTGATGAGTTCTATACCGATGCGGAAGATGACGGCCAATACGGTTTGAAATTCAGCTACATTTCAGAAGATTTGAACGGCACTGAATTTAGCTTGTACCACTTGAATTACCACAGTAAGCGTCCGTTGTTGGTGGGTTTGTCAGCTGACTATACTGCAGCGTCTTTAGCACATGATGTTGCTTACATTGCAAGCAACCAGATTACCCAGGACAATATCACTAACCTGACGTCATTCCCCAAAGCCCAGGCTATTTTCCCTGAAGACATTAAGCTTTATGGATTTAGCTTTAATACCAACATTGGTGAAACTTCAGTTGCTGGTGAGATTTCATTCCGCCAGGATGAACCACTACAAATTGACGACGTAACCTTGCTCTACGCAGCCTTCCCTGAGCAGTTGGCAGCAGCAGGCCTGCGCCCTGATTTGGCGGGTATTTCGCAATACGATAGCTACATTGGCCGAGCGCCTGTGCCTGGTGAGTTTATCAATGGTGTTATTGAACTCGATACCACCCAATTCCAGGTAACTGCATCACACCTTTTTGGTCCTGTACTCGGTACCGACAACTTGATCCTACTTGGCGAAGCCGGTTATGTGAAAATTTCTGACATGCCAGATCCAAGCGTTTTGGCGCTTGAAGCTCCTGGTACCCACCGCTCGGTGCCGCTGGTGCCGCTAACCAATCCAGACGGCAGTGTAACAGGACGTCAAGGTTTGCATGTTGGCCTTTCGAATGGTCCTGAGGTAGATACCCAGTTTGCCACTGACGATGCTTGGGGCTACCGCTTGTTGGGTATTGCTGACTTTAATAACGTATTCAGCGGCATTAATTTGCGTGTCCGTGCAACCTTCGCTCACGACGTCGAAGGAACCACGCCTAATCCCATGTTTTTATTCGTGGAAGACCGCAAGTCATCCAGCTTGTCGTTTACGTTTGACTACTTGAGCAAGCTTTCTGCAACAGCTTCGTATAACGCGTTCTGGGGCGGTGGTGCTGCTAATGGCCTGTCAGACCGCGACTTTATTTCCTTTAACTTTAAATACTCAATCTAGGGGAGCATAACGTAATGAAAAAATTGGCCCTAGTCGCATCGGCGATTACCCTGGCGCTAAGTGTAAATGTAGCGCAAGCCAAAGTGACTGAAGCGGAAGCTGCTAAGCTCGGCAATGAGCTTACCCCCCTAGGCGCGGTTAAAGCAGGCAATGCTGATGGTTCTATCCCAGCCTGGACTGGCGGGATCACAACCCCTCCTGCAGGTTATAGCCCAGGTGACTTCCACCCGGATCCATTCCCTGATGATAAGCCTCTATTTGAAATAACGGCTGCCAATTACAAGGAATACACTGATTTCCTAACGCCAGGCCAGCAAAAGTTATTTGAAAACTACGATACTTACCGTATGCCGGTTTACCAAACCCGACGTACCGCTTCGAACCCTGATTGGATTTATGAGTCGGCAAAGGTGAATGCGACCCGTGCCGAGTTGGTTGAGGGCGGTAACGGTATTAAAAATGCGGCGAAAGCGATTCCATTCCCAATTCCACAAAATGGCCTAGAAGCCATCTGGAACCACTTATTGCGCTACCGTGGCCAGGGTGTCCGCCGCTTTGGTGGCCAGGCTGCACCAACTGCCAGCGGTGACTACACCGTTATCGGTTTTGATGACATTTTGATGATTAAGTACTCGCAACTTGACGCGACGCCTGAGTCATTGTTCGAAGAAAACATGTTATTCAAGTTCAAGCAAAAGGTAACCGTACCCGCGCGCTTAGCAGGTACCGCATTGTTAGTCCACGAAACAATGGATCAGGTTAAGCAACCTCGCCAGGCATGGACTTACAATACGGGGCAGCGCCGGGTGAGAAGGGCGCCTAACGTAGCATATGATGCACCGGGCACCGCGGCGGATGGTTTGCGTACCAGTGACGACCTGGATATGTTTAATGGCGCACCTGACCGTTACAACTGGGAACTGAAGGGCAAACAAGAGCTGTACGTCGCTTACAATAACTACAAGTTGCACGGCAATGACATTAGCTATGCTGATATCTTGAAGCCTGGACATATTAATCCGGACCTAACCCGTTACGAGAAACACCGGGTTTGGGTTGTGGAAGCGACATTGAAAGAGGGCTTGCGCCACATCTATTCCAAGCGTGTGTTCTACATTGATGAGGATAGCTGGCAAATCCAGGTTGCCGATATGTATGACAACCGTGGTGAGCTATACCGGGTAAATGTTGCACACGGTGTAAATTATTATGAAGTTCCCACGCATTGGTCTACGCTTGATGTAAACCATGATCTAAACTCACGTCGTTATTTGGCAGTGGGTTTGGATAATGAAGAAAGCATGTACGACTTTTCAGTGCAGTTACAGGATCGTGATTTCACGCCACAAGCACTTAGAAGGGAAGGTCGCCGGTAGACAACTCTTTGCGGTCGGCATCATGTCGGCCGCCAAACTAACGAAAAACGGCTCATGAAGTTAAAAACAACCATTGCCTTAATGGCATCAGCATTCCTGTCTTCTCCGTCTGTATATTCTGAACAAACTTCCTACCTTGCCCCGTTAGCTGATCAATCTTTGCTGCTTGACATTGTCGCCAATGACCAAAAAGTATTGGCAGTGGGAGAGCGAGGCCACGTTTTGCTGTCATCTGACTCAGCGCAGTCTTGGCAACAGCTGCAAGTCCCAACCGCGGCTACCCTAACTGCAGTAACAGTGGTTGGCGATAGTATTTGGGCAGTTGGCCACGATAGTGTCATTATCGGATCCACAGATTCGGGTCAGTCATGGTCGGTACAACAGTTTTTGCCAGAATTAGAACGCCCACTGATGGATGTACATTTCTTTGACCAGCAACACGGGGTTGCGTTGGGGGCTTACGGGGTGTTCTTCCGCACAACTGATGGTGGAAATAGCTGGGAACGCGAATACCATACCAGCTTTTTGCACCCTGATGACCAAGAGTATTTGGAAGAGCTCAAAGAAGAAGATGAAGCTTTTTATCTAGAAGAAATGGCTTCGATATTACCCCATCTAAACCGGGTTACCGAAAGTAATGGTGTCCTATTTGTAGCAGGTGAAACCGGGTTGTTGGCCAAAAGCCAAGACCAAGGACGCAGTTGGCAGCGCATGGAGTCTGGCTATATGGGGTCGTTTTTTGACGTAGTGCAAAAGTCTGATGGCAGTGTGCTTGCAGCTGGACTTCGGGGTAATGTGTTTCAATCTGATCCTGAACACGGAAACTGGCAACGCCTTGACTCGCAAACCACTGCAACTTTAAATTCCATTGTAAAGCTCACTGGGAATGACGATTACTTGCTGGTTGGAAATAACGGCACCATGATTTGGTATAGCGATAATAGCTTAGAATTAGCGCAAACTGACGCTGGTAAGGCTATATTAAATGCTGTGCAACTAGACGGTGGCGTTACCGCAGTCTCCGAGGTTGGAATCAAAGCGCTGGCTCGTTAAGCCGAACTAAACTGGGAATATTCGGAACCAAGATGAACAAACTTATAGATTTGCTTGAGGTAATCATATTCAGACACCGGATGTTGGTGATACTGCTTTTTATGGCAGCGACCGGCTATTTGCTATTCCAAGCGACGCAACTGCGGCTTGACGCTGGCTTTACTAAAAACATCCCGTTAAACCACGAATACATGAAAAACTATATGAAGCACCGCAAAGACTTTGGCGGTGCTAATAGTGTTTTGGTAGCTGTATGTGATGAGTCGGGAAATATTTATAATCGCGACTTTTTTGTTTCGTTAAAGAATATCCATGACCAGTTGTTTTTCATCCCAGGTGTTAACCGTTCCCAGGTAAAATCTTTATTTTCGCCTTCTACCCGGTTTACGGAAATTGTAGAAGGAGGCTTTGCCGGTGGCCCCGTGATCCCCGCTGACTTTTCAGCGGATAGCCCCGCAGCACTGCAAACCGTATCGGAAAACGTTACTAAAGCGGGTATTGTTGGCCGCCAAGTATCAGGTGACCTATCCTGTGCCATGGTTACGGCACAACTCCTAGATTTAGACCCAACCACCGGTGAAAAACTCGATACCTTGGCTTTTGCAGCGGAGCTTGAGCAGCAATTGCGCGGCCAATATGAAAAAGATGGCATAACGCTACACATAATTGGATTTGCCAAGATGATCGGTGATGTCGCAAACGGTGCCAAAGACGTTGTAATGTTCTTTGGTGTGGCCATTGCCATTACTGCAATAATGGTGTTTTTCTTCTCTAAATCACTAATGCTTACTTTCTTGCCGCTGCTGTGCTCTGTCATTGCTGTGGTATGGCAAATGGGGCTGCTCACGGTGATTGGCTTTGGTTTGGATCCCATGTCAATTTTGGTACCGTTTTTGGTGTTTGCTATAGGGGTAAGCCATGGCGTCCAGATGATAAATGCGGTAGGTAAAGAAGTTGCAATGGGTGTCACCGCAAAAGTGGCTTCGCAGTCCGCTTTCCGCAAATTATTGATCCCCGGTGGGGTTGCCTTGCTCTCGGACACTGTTGGTTTTATGACCTTATTGGTCATTGATATCGGTATTATTCGCGAGTTGGCAATAACGGCAAGTATGGGTGTGGCAGTCATTATCCTAACCAACTTGTTGCTGTTACCTGTCCTTATGTCCTACTTGAAGTTCGGCGATAAGTACATAGAACAAGCCAAGAGTGCAGGTTCTGCAACAGACCGCTTCTGGGATAAAATAGCCAGTTGCGCCACAATCTCTACCGCCAAGTACATTCTATTCGCAACCGTTGTGTTGTTTGTATTGGGCTGGATCCAATCAAAACAAATGAAAATTGGTGACCTGCATTCCGGGGCGCCCGCTTTGCACGAATCTTCCCGCTATAACCAAGATAATTTCTTGATCACTGATAAGTTTGAGATAACCGTTGACTATATGTCAGTGTTGATTGAAGCGACGCCAGAAGCCTGTACATCCTATGAGGTTATGGATGCTATTGATAATTTCCAATGGCGCATGACCAATGTTGAAGGCGTGCAATCTGCCATAAGTTTGGCTTCAGTGGCGAAGACTGTTAATGCAGGTTACAACGAGGGTAACCCTAAATGGGAAGTTATCCCGCGTAACCAACAAACACTGGTGCAGGCGATATCCCGGGTACCGACTTCTTCTGGCCTACTCAATAGCAATTGCTCGGTAATGCCCATCATATTATTTATGGAAGACTATAAAGCCGAGACGATTAACCGCGTGGTTTCAGCAGTGAAAGAGTTCCGCGCCCAATATGAAACTGATGATTTGAAATTCAAACTGGCATCGGGTCCAGTGGGTGTTATGGCTGCCAAAAATGAAGCTGTTGAAGACGCCCAGGATCCGATGATGTTGTATGTGTTTGGTGCGGTAATCATATTGTGCTTGATGAGCTTTAAATCGCTCAGGGCAACATTGTCAGTTGTAATTCCCTTGTATGTTGTGTCAGTACTCGCCCAGGCATTGATGACTTTCCTGCAAATTGGGTTAACTGTATCGACCTTGCCGGTAATCGCACTGGGTGTTGGTATCGGCGTTGACTACGGAATTTACATACTGTCTACCATGAGCCAGAAACTGAAAAGTGGTATGGCTTGCCGCGACGCTTATTTCGCAGCACTGAAGGAGCGGGGTAGTGCGGTGTTGTTCACCGGTATCACCCTTGCGGTAGGTGTGAGTACCTGGGTGTTCTCTTCGCTCAAGTTCCAAATGGATATGGGTATACTGCTAACCTTTATGTTTGTGGTTAATATGTTGGGCGCAATTTTGGTATTACCAGCGATTGCCGCAATTTTCTGGCACAAACAACGCTAAGCCGGGCACTGCTGTTAAATTATTTTTATGCAGCAGAGTCCAGGTAATTGATAAAAAATGGCCGTTAAGGCCATTTTTTATTTGTACTGTATGAATAACTATCCGCTTGCCTTATGCAAAAATAAAATTTCACTTTTCAATTTGGTTATATTCCGGGAAAATAGCAAAAAAATTATAACAATCTCAAACAATTGACTAACATTTAATCAGTTAGCGTTTCCCGATTTACTCTACAAACAGGGCATTGAAATGACGGTTAATAAGACCCCAAATTCCGTTCTTTTAGACAATGTTTACCAGCTAATAAAAACCAAAGTTGATAAACCACACAATGAGCTAGTCGAGCAGTTTGCTCGCATCCTTTTCCAAAATATCCCCAAAGAAGATTTACACAATCGCAACGATAGTGACCTATATGGTGCGGCACTAAGTCTTTGGAATGAGTTTAGCCAGTTTGACAGCGACAATACCTCAATTAGGGTGTTCAACCCAGAAGTGTCAAAACACGGTTGGCAATCAACGCATACTATCGTTGAGGTGATCGTGAAGGATATGCCGTTTTTGGTGGATTCGATCCGCATGGCATTGAACCGCTGTGGCATCACTGCGCATTTGCTGTTGCACAGCCCCTTGACCCTAACCCGTGATGCAAACCACAAGATAGTTGGGTTTGTAGAGTCAGGGGCAAACCGCGACGATGCGCTTAAGAATACTATTTTCCTGATTGAAGTTGACAGGCAAACCGAAAAATCTGATTTGGACGCATTGGCGGTTGAATTGCAGTCCGTTGTAGATGAAGTGTCCCTAGCCGTTACTGATTGGCAAGCAATGCGCTCCCGCTTGAACCAGATCATTGAAGATTTTGCTAAAGCCAAAGTGCCTTGCAGTGTAGAAGAAAAAGCCCAAGCTGAAAAATTCCTAAAGTGGGTACAGGCACATAACTTTACGTTAATGGGCTACCGCCACTACACCGCAAAGGCGATAAAAGGCGATCACCGTTGGGTTTCTGACAACGATTCCAGTTTGGGATTGATGAAAAAGTCTATCAGTGACAGGGAGCGGGTTTTATCCAAGCTGCCAGTGTCTGCCCGTGAGGAAACCCTGAGTAGCAACCCACTTATCTTAACCAAAACCAACTCCAAATCTCGTGTGCACAGGCCTGCCTACATGGATTACATCGGGGTTAAGTCTTTTGACGACAAAGGCAATGTGGTTTCCGAAGACAGGTTCATTGGCCTTTATTCTGCGTCGTTTTACAATAGCAGCGCAACACAATTGCCAGTGTTAGAGGATAAAATTGAGCGTATTTGCGTAAATTCCGGTTTTGAAAAAGGCTCCCACGCATATAAAGCAATTGTGAATATCCTTGAAACTTATCCAAGGGACGAAGTATTGCAAACTTCAGAAGATGAAATGCTGAAGATTGTACTCGGTATTTTCCAGATGCAAGAACGCGGTATTTCACGTTTGTTCGTGCGTAGGGATGTATTTGGCCGCTTCTTCTCCTGTATGGTTTTTGTACCAAGGGAACGCTATAACACCCAGTTGCGTAAAGAAACCCAAGCGCTGCTCAAAAAATCCTTTGGTAGTGACAAAAATGTTGAGTTCACTACTTACTTCTCTGAGTCTGTATACGCAAGAACCCACTATATAGTCCGAGTCAACGACAACAATGCGGAAATTGACGTGAAGGAAATTGAAAAGAACATCGTGGAACTCACCAAAACCTGGAATGACCGCCTGGCGACGGCCATTCGCAATAGCCACGGCGAAGCGAAGGGCAAAGCATTGGAGAACAAATATGACGGTGCGTTTTCCCGCAGTTATAAAGAACAAAACCTACCAAGTGTCACCGTTGTCGATATTGAAAAATTAGAAACCTTGGGTGATGACCACACCCTAGACATGCTGTTTTACAAGCCCCAGGAAGAGTCAAAAGATAGTGAAGCAGTTAGGTTGAAGTTATTCCACCAAAAAGAACCCATACACCTTTCTGCTGTATTGCCAATGTTGGAAAATTTTGGCTTGCGTGTCATAGACGAAAGCCCTTATGAAGTGAAAGCCTCGGATGGCAGTGTTAACTGGATCATGGATTTTTCCATGTTGCACAAAACCATCAAAGATATGGCGTTGGAAAAAGCCCAGGAGCTATTCCAAGATGCATTCTCGCAGGTATGGTATCAGCGCTTGGAAGACGACGCCTTTAACCGTTTGGTATTAGGGGCTGGCTTGGCAGGCAGGATGGTAATCATCCTCAGGGCATACGCCAAATACATGCGCCAGACCGGCAGCTCATTTAGTAATACCTATATGGCGCGGACGCTGGATCGTTATCCAGATATCGCTAAGCTCATCGTTGACCTATTTGCTGCCCGCTTTGATCCTGATTTGGGACAGGATGAAAAAGCCCAGAAAGCTATTGAGCGCAAAATCAAAGACAAACTAGACATGGTAGCCAACTTGGATGATGACCGGATCATCCGCCGTTATATGGACATGATTTTGGCAACTTTGCGTACCAATTTCTATCAAACTGCACTTGATGGCAGCGACAAAGCCTACGTCTCATTTAAGTTCTTGCCAGAAATGATCCCTGACATGCCGTTACCGCTGCCTAAATTTGAAATTTTTGTGTACTCGCCCCAGGTGGAAGGTGTGCACTTGAGGGGCGGAAAAGTCGCCCGTGGTGGCCTGCGCTGGTCAGACCGACAGGAAGACTTCCGCACTGAAGTGCTGGGTTTGGTAAAAGCACAGCAGGTTAAAAACACCGTTATTGTGCCTGTCGGGGCGAAAGGCGGGTTCGTTTGTAAAAAGCTGCCGTTTGACCAAGGGCGTGATGCGGTATTTAAAGCGGGGCAAGAGTGTTATCGCATATTTATCCGTAGCCTGTTAGATATCACCGACAACATTGTTGATGGCAACGTTGTCCATCCAGAGCGTGTAGTGCGCCACGATGAAGACGACCCCTATTTGGTTGTGGCCGCGGACAAAGGCACCGCTACTTTCTCGGATATTGCCAATAGCATTTCTGAAGAATACGGATTTTGGTTAGGCGATGCTTTTGCCTCGGGCGGCAGCGTGGGCTATGACCACAAAGGTATGGGGATCACGGCCCGTGGTGCTTGGGAATCCGTGAAGCGCCACTTCCGGGAGATCGGAATCGATTGCCAAACTACCGACTTCACCTGCCTAGCTGTGGGTGATATGGCGGGTGATGTGTTCGGCAATGGCATGTTGCTGTCCAAGCACACCCGGTTGATGTTTGCCTTTAACCACTTGCACATCTTTTTTGACCCGAATCCTGATTCGGCGAGTTCCTATGTGGAAAGGCAGCGCTTGTTTGAAAACCCCAAACTTACTTGGGATGACTATGATAAGTCGTTAATTTCAAAGGGCGGGGGAGTGTTCTCACGCTCTGCCAAAGCAATTGATTTAAGCCCTGAAATGCGCAAGGCACTGGGCACAGCCAAGACAACCATGACGCCGAACGAAATGATCCATATTGCATTGCAAATGCCAGTGGATTTAATTTGGAACGGGGGTATCGGCACCTACATTAAGGGCAGCAAGGAGTCCCACGCTGACTGTGGTGACCGCGCCAACGATGATGTTAGGGTTAATGGCAACCAGGTTAAGGCTAAAATTGTCGGTGAGGGCGGTAACTTGGGACTTACCCAGCTCGGCCGTATCGAATTTGCTGCCAATGGCGGCAGGGTCAATACTGATTTCATCGACAACGTCGGTGGTGTTGATTGTTCGGACAATGAAGTCAATATTAAAATTTTGCTTAACTCATTGGTAAACAGTGGCGATTTGACCGTAAAACAGCGCAACCAGCTGTTGTATGACATGACCGATGATGTTGCAGAGCTAGTATTACAAGACTGCTACCGGCAGACCTTGTCTATCTCTATCACGCAGCAAGGCGGCGCTTCTTCTTTAAAAGAACAGACCCGCTTTATCCATGGGTTGGAACGGGAAGGCACCTTGAACCGGGAGTTAGAGTTTATCCCCAATGATGATGAAATTTCCGAACGGCTTGCAACTGGTAAGGGCTTTACCCGCCCCGAGTTATCTGTGTTGATCTCTTACAGTAAAATGGTGCTCAAAGAACAGCTTAATATCCCCGAAATAACCGGTAACGCATACCATGGCAAGTTGTTAGTAGGGGCTTTCCCGAAAGTGTTACAAGAGCGTTTCGCCGATAAGATGCAAGAGCATCCTTTGCGCTCAGAAATAATTGCTACCAAGTTGGCCAATAATATGATCAACGATATGGGGCTTAATTTCTTGTGGCGAATGCAGGAAGAAACCGGCGCCACAGTACAGGAGATCAGCAACGCTTATGCGGTTGTTAAAGGCGTATTTGAAGTCGACGAAACCTGGTCTGCTATCGAGGCATTGGACAACCAAGTTGATGCCCATGTGCAGCTAGGTATGCTTGACTCGATGCGCCGTACAATGCGTCGGGGTGTCCGTTGGTACTTGCGCCACGGCAAGAAAGGCCAAGCACTGCAAGCTTGTATTGATAGTTACAAGCCAACCTTTGATGGGCTTTCCCGTAACTTGCCAACCTACCTAGTGGCAGAAGAGTACCAAGAGTTGCAAGCCATGATCGCGGAATTGACTGCAAAAGGTGTAACCGAAGAAGTAGCAACTAAGATTGGCTCACTCAGTAACTTATTCCCGGCCTTGGATTTGGCGCAGATGGTGACTGAACACAAACGCGATATCGATTTGGTGGCCGGTTTGTACTTCAACCTTGGTGCGAAACTCGAATTGCATTGGTTCTTGGAGCAGATTAACAAGCAATCGGTATCCAACCACTGGCAAGCTCTGGCCCGGGCCTCTTACCGTGAAGAGCTAGATTGGCAGCAACGCGCCCTTACTGCCGTTATATTGGATTACAATAAAAAAGGGACTGACGCTAAGGAAATTTTGGATAATTGGATTGAAGAGCATCAATTCTTACTCGAACGCTGGTATCATATGATGGCCGAGTTCAAGACCAGTAGCACACACGAATTTGCCAAGTTTTCAGTGGCTCTGAGGGAGTTGATGTTGTTAAGCCTCAATTGCTCTTGATAATAATATTCACCAGAAAAAACCGGCATTGCGCCGGTTTTTTTTAAACTAGTAAAAGGATCCTGAATGTATTGGTTAGCGCAAAAGTTCCTTCATAGCCTTGAAGCTGAAACTAGCCACGACTTTACTATCAACTTTCTAAAGCAATCACAAAATACACCGCTAAAGGCCGTTTACTCGCAATCCGTGCCAGACAAGCCGGTTGAGATTGCTGGATTAAAATTAAAAAACCCGATTGGCCTTGCAGCTGGCTTGGACAAAAACGGTGAATGCATAGATGCATTTGCCGCTATGGGATTTGGTTTTATTGAAGTGGGTACAGTTACTCCCAAACCACAACCAGGTAATGACAAGCCGCGTTTGTTCCGGTTAAAGGACGCATCGGCAATCATCAACCGCATGGGATTTAATAATAAAGGGGTGGATTATTTAGTAGAACAAGTTAAGCAGTCCCAATATGACGGCGTTCTAGGTATCAATATTGGTAAAAATAAAGTGACGCCGGAAGAAAAAGCACTGGACGACTATTTGATTTGTATGCGCAAGGTGTACGAGCATGCCAGTTACATTACTATTAACATTTCTTCGCCTAATACCCCGGGTTTGCGCAACCTGCAATGTGAAGCTGCACTAGAACCCTTGTTATTCGGTTTGAAAGCTGAGCAAGAAGTATTGCGGGAAAAATACGGCAAGCAGGTGCCGCTATTTGTAAAAATTGCCCCTGATCTCAGCGATGCAGAGATTGAATCAATGGCATCGTGTATTAAAAAAGCGGAAATGGAAGGGGTGATTGCCACTAACACCACGATTTCACGCGAAGGTGTCGAAGGGCTGCGTTACGCCAAGGAAATGGGGGGCTTATCAGGTAGCCCATTGACTGGCAAGAGCCTGCACGTCACTGAAAAATTAGCCAAGCAGCTCGAGGGGGAAGTGCCCATTATTGGGGTCGGTGGCATAGATAGTGTTGCAGCCGCCAAACAGCGCCTAGATGCCGGCGCACAGGCGTTGCAGATCTATTCTTCTTTTATCTACCAAGGGCCGCCGTTGATTAAACAACTGGTCAAGGGCGTAATTTAGCAGTTAGTATCAGGCTCCCTAAATAATCAATGAGGTGGCTTGGTTGACCGCAACTCAAAAAATACCAGCGCCAGATCCTAGTTGGCAGTGGTACATAGATAAAGGTTCCCAGCAATTAGCAATTGAGCTGGGGCAAATAGGGCAGTTGGTCATGCCAATTGCCTCCAAGCAACTATTACAGCAAAACTTAGACGGTGCTGCGTTTTCGATCCAAGACACTCACCTTTACCATCAATGGTTAGAGCGTATCGAAGCGTCCCCTTTGGTTTGGACTAGCGAAGCGACTATGTGCTTGCTATTAAATGTAGTGGCTTGTTTGCAATATCAAAAAGAGCAAAGTGGCAAGGCTTGGTATTTCAAGAAACCTGCCCAGCCATTTAACTGCGAGCTTGGCACCATTGCCTTGCTAAAAACAGACCTCAGTGAAAGCCATGCCTTGGTAATTGAACAAAAAAGCGATTTCGTAAATGTAGCACTTCTGCAACCTTTACAATTAACGGAATCCAAGGCCTATGCTACCTTTGCCGCCATTAAGGTGGGTGCTGATTGCCTACATCAACCGGATATAGAAGGTTAGCAACCCGACATGGCTAGGAGTACCTGCAGGTGTGCGGTAAACGCCGCTTTGTTTATGTTTTGGGTGGTTATTGGGTTTGGCTTTTACCAAGTGCTTTGGCACTGGTTATTTGGGTTAGAAGTCGAGCCTAGTTATTATCCTGCGATGCAATCAATAAAGCTCACGACTGAACTTTTGGCCGCGTTATTGATCCTAGTTTGGTTGCTCAGGTACGGCAAAAAACGTTTTGGTCAACTTAATATTTTGCTAGCACTACCTATCGCAACAGTGGTAGTGCTTATCTTTAAAACCTTGGTTTAACATCTTAATCGGTATTGCGTAGTTGCAAAGCTCAATGAACCCTAGTTAAACTTTTGCAAAAAAACAGATTGGAAAAGTATGAGCGCAAATGACACTAAAGTGAGGGTACCTGCACAAATCAGGGTAATGATTGCTATTGTAGCCAGCCCAACTTTGATGGTTATGTGGTTTTTGCTCTACAACATATTCACCCGCAACTGGCAAGATATTGCAGTTAGCACTGCCGTGTTTACAGCTATTGGTTGTTATGCCTACTACATTGTCATCACCGGAAAACTACCTTTCACAAAAAGCAAAGCTGCAACTGAATCGTAAAAGGGGTAGCTCTAATTCCATATTTCCCGCTAACTTCCAGGCGTTTCATGCGTTTATAGTTTTTTATTAATTATTTGTTACGAATGGCGGCGCCGTTTGCTTCAGTAATGGCTTAAAAGATTGATCTAATTAGGTTAGTTTCCCGTTGCAAGAGTCAGATAAAAATTATTAATACTGCAATGTTGGCGGAAATTAGGAACAGTAAAACCGTTTTCAAAGGGCTGCTTTTGGCATGTTTTTTGGCACTGTCTATCGGAATAGCCAATGCGACAAATACTGCAACCGGCCCACACATCAAGGTCGCGTTGTATTCAGAGCAGCAAGCTTTGGTACCTGGCAGTACCCAATGGTTAGGTGTTTATTTTCAGCCGGATCCGGAGTGGCACACCTATTGGCTCAACCCCGGAGATTCTGGAGAAGCGCCAACCCTGGGCTGGCACCAACAGCAACATCTAACATTCGGTGAAATCCAGTGGCCTGTACCGGTACCCATCCGTGTTGCCCATTTGGTTAACTATGGTTACAAGCAGGCTAACCTACTTATGGTGCCGATAACCATTAGTGAATCGGCACCTGTTGGCAGTAAAATTGCCGTTACTGTGGATCTGTCGTGGCTGGTGTGCAAGGAAGATTGCATCCCAGGTTGGGCAACGCTTGTACATACCATGCAAGTATCCAATGAAACAGGTCTGGCAAGCCAATCTGACTTATTTGCGCAGACCAGAAAAGTTTGGCCTAGCAGCACAACCCTAGCTGCCCAACACGAAATTAATAGCCAGTCGATAGCCGTAGATATCAATTTATCCCAGGTACCGTCCGAGCAATTCTCACAGCAATGGTTTTTATTTCCATTTAGGAATGACGTTACCAACCATGCGGCACCACAACAAACCTTACTTGAAAGCCAACGCTTGATACAGCTGCTGGAAAAATCCGATTATTTCCAAGGCAGCAGCGAAAACCTGCAATTTTTGTTAAGTGATGGCGAACAGGGCTTCTATGTTGATAGCCAATTATTAATGCCAGGGCAGGGCGGCAATGACAGCGTATTTAGCCCGGGACATTCGTTGTTTGTATTGTTATTAATGGCATTCGCGGGTGGGCTTATCTTGAACCTGATGCCCTGTGTCCTGCCCGTCATTTCAATGAAGGCCTTGTCATTACCCAGCAATGGTGTCGATACATCTAGTAAATGGGGATATTTCATTGGTGTGGTGGTGAGCTTCCTGTTGTTCGCCCTGGTGGTGGTTACCCTAAGGGGGACTGGCAATAGCATTGGCTGGGGATTCCATATGCAATCTCCGGTAATGGTGGCGTTGCTGGCCTTCATATTTACTTATATTGCCATGTCATTGCTTGATGCAGCCCCAAGCGGCAGCCGGTTTGCTGGTATTGGCCAGCAACTCACCCAAGGCAAAGGTTTTGCCTCACAGTTTTTCACTGGTTTTTTGGCTGTGCTAGTGGCTTCGCCTTGTACCGCGCCATTTATGGCAACGGCTATGGGGGTGGCAATGGTGAGCCCTGCCTGGGTGAGCTTTGCCTTGTTCTTGGCATTGGCAGTGGGGTTTGCGCTACCGTTGAGCCTTGTGCAACAGTCCCGTCGAATTGCTGGCTGGATACCCAAACCAGGGGCTTGGATGCAAACCTTTAGGCAATGCCTCAGCTTTCCTATGTTAGCTACAGTGGTTTGGTTGCTGTGGGTCTACCAGGGGCAAACCAACCCAGGCGCACAGCTTGCTTTACTATCCGCCTTGTTGCTATTGGCCTTCTTGCTTTGGTTAGGGAGCACACTACGGGGTAAAATGCGCATCATAGTTGCGATTGTTGCCCCCGTTTTCGTCATTGCGTTTTTGTCTTACCAGGCTGGTGACAAGGAGCCTGGGACTTTAGTTAAACAAGAGTTTTCCGCAGCAACTTTGCAATCATTGAGGAACCAAAACCAAGTGGTTTTGGTTAACATGACTGCGGATTGGTGTATTACCTGTAAAGTTAATGAGCAGGTGGCGCTTAACAGTGAAGAGTTTAGCCAATTGATGGCCCATCCTGATGTCCATTACATGGTGGGTGATTGGACCAATAAAAATCAACCTATCTTTGATTATTTAAAGTCATACCAGCGTTCTGGCGTGCCCTTGTATGTCGTGTATGCCGGGACGAAAAATGCCACAGTGCTACCCCAGATTTTAACCCCAGATATTGTGAAAACAGCAATTAACAACGCTTTGCAGGAGATAAAATATGTCCCTTAAAACCCTCGTTGCTACTCTATTGTTAGGCTTGTCGTCAATGGCAATGGCGAAAGTACAGGTTGACCAAACTGCACCCAACTTTACACTACAATCCAGCAATGGCGAACAGGTCAATCTATCCGATTTCTCCGGTAAATATGTAGTGTTAGAGTGGACTAACCATCTGTGCCCTTACGTGAAAAAGCACTATGGCAGCGACAACATGCAAGGTTTGCAGCGCAAATACACTGGTAAAGATGTCGTTTGGTTGTCGATTATATCTTCAGCGCCTGGCAAGCAAGGCTATGTAGAAGCAGCTGAAGCAAACCGGCTAACCCAAGACCGCAATGCGGATCCAAGCTATGTCCTCTTTGATCCAGAGGGTGTTGTTGGCAAGCTCTATGGTGCCAAAACTACGCCACAAATGTATATCATTGATCCAGCGGGTACCCTGCGCTACAACGGCGCAATCGATAGTATCAAGTCGGCCAACCCGGCAGATATCCCGAAAGCCACTAATTACCTGGACACCGGCATGATAGCCTTGTTAGCCGGTATGGGCGTCGATCCCAAAACAACCGTCCCTTATGGCTGCTCCATCAAGTACAAAGGCTAGCTAGCGCTGGCTTGAATTATACCGGTTCCATTAAGTATTTGCTCACGCAGCGCAGCCTCAGGGACTCAAGTTCAAGGCGCACGAATGAAGTAATACTGGTGGCTTTACTTCGGGCATCCTGCCCTTCGCCTTTCAGGCCGGCTTCGCCGTTTAATTTCTTTCCAGAAGAAATTATCGAACTTCGTGCAGCGCAGACAAAAGTTTCGGGAAAACTTTTGAATGGCTTTAGCCAGCCGCGCAGCGGTGAAATGCAGGGACGCATTTCATAAATTGTGTTCCTGAGGCGCGTCTTCGATGGGTTTGAAAAGGGTTTATACAGCGTTAAATGTTCTCGATTTAGACCCACTAGACCATTGAACATTTGCCTTGTCTAAACCCTTTTCAATTCCCACTGAGTGAACAAATACTTAATGGAACCGGTATTATATACCCGCTTACCATTGCGGTAAGCGGCCACCTTTCTGTATTAAACATAAACCGGCATGGCTGTTCGTGCTATCATCCGCTGCGAATAAAATCGATTAACCTGTTTAGCATTAAAATACGGGGCAGCAACAACACATGAGCCACTCTTTCCTAATCACTACGGCGTTCGGCCTTGAAGATTTATTGGTGTCTGAAACCAAGCAAGTTACCGGTGTTGAAGAGTGCAAACAGCGGCCTGGCCAAGTGTCATTCCAAGGAAGCCTGCCCTCAGCCTATAAAATGTGTTTATGGAGCCGCCTTGCCAACCGCGTGCTGCTCAAATTAGAAGCTGGAAAAGTGGAGCAGGTGCAAGACCTTTATGACCTTGCGATGTCGGTTGCTTGGGTGAAACACTTTACTGCCTCGAACACCTTCGCTGTCGATTTTTTTGGTACTAACCGTTTGATTAAAAATACCCAATTTGGTGCGGTAAAGGTTAAGGATGCCATCGTCGATCAATTTAACCAGCAGCAAGGCAGTCGTCCAAATGTCGATAAAAAGGCGCCAGACCTGCGCGTACATGTTCGCCTGCATCGCGATGTGGCAACCCTTTACCTCGATTTGTCTGGTGCCAGTTTACACCAACGCCACTACCGTCAAGTGACCGGTAGCGCGCCAATTCGAGAAAACCTGGCCTACGCCATGTTGTGGCGCAGTGGCTGGTTGAGTGAGCCCACAAAGCCCTTGCTGGATCCTATGTGCGGCTCTGGCACTGTCGTTATTGAAGCTGCCTTGTATGCGGCAAATGTGGCGCCGGGTTTAAAGCGCACTAACTGGGGCTTTAGCCAGTGGCTGCAACACGACAATAGTGCTTGGCAAAACCTGCTACAGCAAGCCCACGAGGCGATTAAAAAGCCTGAAGGCAAGATCTTGGCAACTGATATTGATCACGTTTTGGTCGATAGGGCTAGGCAAAATGCCAGCAACGCGGGCGTGCAAGACTTAATCCAATTTCAGGTAAAAGATGCAACCCATTTGGTACCCGATGCTGGGCAACCGGGGTATTTGGTTTGCAACCCACCTTACGGTGAGCGCTTGGGGGAATTGACTAGCTTGATCCCATTGTTCCAGGCATGGGGACACCAGTTGAAGCAGCGGTTTGCTGGTTGGCAGTTAGCGCTATTGACCAGTAATAGGGATCTATTCCGGCAGTTGCGCTTGGTGTCTAGCAAGAGTTACAAACTGAAAAATGCCAATTTGGATTGCGAATTAGTCCTGTTTTCTATGGACGCCCGCAATTGCCAAGTTATCGAATCAGACCATGGCCAGCAGAACGATTTCGCCAACCGGCTTAAAAAGAATATAAATAAACTAAAATCCTGGTTAAAGCGCCAGGACACTGATTGCTACCGGGTCTATGACGCTGACCTACCGGAATACAATGTAGCCATTGACCGCTATGCCGATTGGGTTGTTGTACAGGAATACGCCGCGCCAAAAAACATCCCGCAGCATAAGACCATAAGGCGCCTGCATGAAATCTTATCTGTACTGCCTAGTATCATGCAGGTGGAACCTGAAAAGATCGTATTGAAAGTAAGGGAAATCAAAAAGGGCAAAAGCCAATACGAAAAAGTGGGGGCAGAGGCATCATTTTTAACCGTGCACGAGAATGGCGCCAAGTTTCGGGTCAACCTCCACGACTATTTGGATACTGGGCTGTTTTTAGATCATCGTGACACCAGAAAACGGGTCCGCGACCTGAGCAAAGGGAAGCGGGTATTAAACTTGTTTGCCTATACCGGCTCCGTTTCTGTATTTGCTGCATTAGGGGGCGCCAAGTCGGTCACTACCGTCGATATGTCCAATACCTATTTAGAGTGGGCGAAAAAGAATTTTAAGCTGAACAAACTCAATTATGGCTACCACTTTATTAAAGCGGACTGTTCAACCTGGCTACAACGGCACAAGGATAAATACGATCTTATCTTTATCGATCCACCGTCATTTTCCAATTCTAAAAGTATGGAAGGTACTTGGGATGTACAGCGGGATCATGTTGCGCTCCTGAAACAGGCCCGGCAGTGCCTGGCACCAGGTGGTAGCATAATTTTTTCTAACAATTACCGGGGCTTTAAGTTGGCAGAAGGATTAGACAAAACACTGGATATGGCTATTGAAAATATTTCCAGCGCCACCATTCCTGAAGACTTTAAGCGCAACCAGAAAATCCACCATTGCTGGCTGTTAACGGCGCCAGTGTAAGTTATCGAAGTAGATAAGCGAGTAGAATGGTTAATATAACACTGTTTACCGGCAATGATTGCCCTTTGTGTGATACCGCCAAGTCAATGTTGCAAACCCCTGGTTTGCCGGGTTATGAAATGGCACAAATAAACGTTAAACAAGAACGTAGCTACTACCACCAATACGGTGCCCGCATCCCTGTGCTCAAGCGGGAAGACACGGGCGCCGAACTGGGCTGGCCCTTCGACATCGACGCTTTGCAACTGTTTTTGTCATGAATAATCTATTGCAGTTAAAAGACGCCTGCCTAGCGTATGGCACCCATCCATTGCTGGATAATGCAAACATGACCTTGAGCGCGGGTGAAAAGCTGTGCCTAGTCGGCCGAAACGGCACCGGTAAGTCGAGCCTATTAAAAGTGATTGCCGGTACCCAGGCGCTAGATGATGGACAGCGACTGTGCAGCCAAAGTGCCGTTATTGCGGTACTGCCACAGGATCCGCCGGCACTGGCTGAGGTTAAAGTCTTCGATTACATTGCGCAGGGATTGTACGAAGTCGGCGAGTTGCTTAGCCAATACAACTATCTGATCCATTTGGTGGGCGACGACGCGTCACAACACAACCTAAACCAACTTGAAAAGGTGCAAAAGCAGCTGGATAGCCACAATGGCTGGCAGTTTGAACAGCGTATCCAGCAAATAATGACCAAATTGGGCTTGGATGGTGAAGCAAGCCTGCAATCCCTATCCGGCGGTTGGCGGCGCAAAGCTGCACTTGCAAAGGCCTTGGTAAGGGATCCTGACATATTGTTGCTGGACGAGCCCACTAACCATTTGGACATCGACATGATCAAATGGTTGGAAAAGCAGGTGGTGCAATTCACAGGTGCAATTGTGTTTGTTAGCCACGATAGGGCCTTTATCCGCCGTGTAGCCAATCGAATTGTCGATTTAGATCGTGGGCAGCTGGTGAGCTATCCGGGTAACTACGAGGCATACCTGGAGAAAAAAGCCCAGGATCTAGAAGTGGAAGCGCAACACAATGCCCTATTTGACAAAAAGTTAGCACAAGAAGAAACCTGGATAAGGCAGGGTATCAAAGCCAGGCGCACCCGCAACGAGGGCAGGGTAAGGGCGCTAAAAGCGCTCCGCGAGGAATACGCGCAGCGGCGCAATGTGCAGGGCAACGTCACTATCCGTACTGCAGGCGCTGCAAAGTCTGGAAAAGTCGTATTTGAATCCAAGGGCTTGGGTAAGAACTATGGTGGGCAACCCCTGGTGCAAGGCCTTGATCTAACTATAATGCGCGGTGACAAGGTGGCGCTGGTAGGCCCAAATGGCATTGGCAAAAGTACCCTGATCAAGCTTCTACTACAGCAAGTGGAGCCATCTTCTGGTTCTGTCAAAATGGGTGCCAACCTCGAAATTGCGTATTTTGACCAACATCGGGAACAGCTGGATCTGGATAAACCTGTCATTGATGTAGTCGCTGACGGTAAACGGGAAATCGATATTTCGGGCAAGAGCCGTCACGTTATTAGTTACTTGCAGGATTTCCTGTTCTCACCACAACGTATCCAATCCCCCGTGTCTTCATTGTCTGGCGGTGAAAAAAACCGGTTGCTACTGGCCAAGATATTGGCAAAACCCAGTAACTTATTGATTTTAGATGAACCTACCAACGATCTTGATGTCGAAACCCTGGAATTATTGGAAGAGACGCTTGGAAATTACCCTGGTACGCTTTTATTGGTGAGCCACGATAGGGAATTTGTTGACAATGTAGTTACCAGCAGTTTGTTTTTTGCCGGTGCTGGTGAGATACAGCATTTTGTTGGAGGTTATCAGGAAATAGAGAACTGGTACCAACAACGGGAACTGCAGCAGAAAAAAGCGCAGGTGAAAACAACGGCGGAGAAGAAAAACCAGCCACAAGCAAGTAAAAACAAGAAACTATCTTACAAGTTAAGCTTGGAGTTAGAACAACTGCCCGCTAAAATCGAGCACCTAGAAACGCAATTGACCGAGTTGCAAGACCAAATTAGCGATCCTGGTTTTTACCAACAAGACGCCGGGCTAACCAAACAAGTGCTAGCATCGCTAACACAAACGGAACAAGAACTTGAGCTAGCTTATGCCAGATGGGATGAGCTAGAAAGTATGAAATAGGAACAATAATATAAATGAGAACCCTTAGGTTAACGTCTATTGCTGCTGCGGCGGCCATGATATTTGCTACCCCTGCTTTTGCTGCCCAGTACAGCGTGCAAGAAGTCGACACTTACCGCACTTCGCTATCAGCAACCCCGACGTCGATTAATAATGCGGGCACGGTAACTGTGTTGACGGACTTGCGTTATAACCCGCCAATTGATTTGTCATTGATAGATTTTGACTCTGAGTTTTGGATTGATAGCCTCACCGACATTGATGCAGCGCGCAATGGCAATTTCAATACAGAGGATTTACAGGCCATAGTTAACTTTATCATCAGCCAAGCAGGCACCAACCAGACCCAACAAATAGCGACCAACCAGTCTTACCTATGGGAAAACAGCACCTTAATCTTTGAGCCTGGATTTGACACAGTTGACGATGATTTTAACGGCTACTCCCAGAGCACCGATACCAGGGCAAATGCAATCAATGACTCAGGTGTCGTAGCCGGTACCAGCGAGGGGAAATATTATAAAGTTCCCTATACCAACGAAGAAGGTAATGAAGTGACTTACCTTGTGCAAGATCACGGTAGTAGAGCCTTTGTTAATATTAATGGTAACGTTGTAGGTATCGTTTCCGACTCGGATATAGCTGGCGGCTATTCAGAAGCGAGGGATATTACCAATGGCCTATTGGTAGCCGGTGTCGAAGTTATTGACCCATTTGAAACCTTGGAAGAATTGGTTAATGTAACGTGTAATGATGACGAGGCCCGGGGCGACATCCCGGTAGAGCTATGTATCCAGCGCCAAATTAACGCCGGGTTGCAAAACAGCCACAAGATCCGTGCCGCACTATGGCAATTAGACCAACAGGGTAATGTGCTTGAAAGAACGTCATTTGGCTTGCCAATCACCCCGGATGAAGACGACAACCGCGCTT
Organism: Alteromonadaceae bacterium; assembly: GCA_965279005.1. GTDB lineage: Bacteria > Pseudomonadota > Gammaproteobacteria > Enterobacterales > Alteromonadaceae > Planctobacterium. The sequence continues at coordinate 119,745 of CBDIHK010000020.1, forward strand.
TTATTAGTGAGGCAAATGCCGTCAACGAAAATGGTATTGCTGTTGGCCGCGCAAGTAATTTCTTTGAGGATAACGACAGCTTCTTAACCGCCTATGCGGCGATATTTAACGGTGATGAGGTTACCAACATTACCGATAGGAACGAATACCTAAGCAGCGTGGCGAACGACATTAACAATCAAAATATCGTCGTAGGGGAAGGGGTACGGGAAATTAACGGTAGCAACCGGAGTAAGTTTTTCGTTTACGACCTTGATAACGATTCTATCCAGTTCCCTGAGGATTTTTTCCTCGGTTCCTCAAGTGTTGCACGTGCCATTAATGACGCTGGCTTAGTGGTTGGGGAGGGCGAAGTTGAAGCCGATATCAGGCCGAACCGCCGGAGGCACGGTTTCTTGTATGACATCAACAACAATACTTTCCAAGACTTAAATGATTTGGTTGCTTGTGATTCTCCCTATACCATTGTGCAGGCGCACGACATCAATGATTCCGGCCAGATAGCGGCGACAGCGCTTATTGTGCGTAACCAACTTGATATCCAGGGACAGGAATTGCTCGATGATGACGGCAATAACATAGAGCAGGAAGATATTGTTGCCGTACTACTAAACCCAATACCTGGGGGTGAGATTGAAGATTGTGCCCCCGACGTTGACGCCAACCAGGAACGATCAGGTGGCAGCACCGGATTGTTGCTAATCTTGGCTGGCCTATTGGCAGGTGTGGGGCGCAAATTGCGTATTTAATAGAACCGGTACTATTTGCATAAGGGCGCAGAAGCGCCCTTTTTTGTGGCTGGGTTGCCGTTCTAATAGGGATAAAGTGGTGATAAAACGCCCATAGTTTTGCTGAATTTATTTTCCCGTGGACAAGGCCTGTGCAATATATAAACAGGTAATAAGAAATGTAATAAATATGAAAAATTATTGTAAAGAAAAAGGGCTATCAAATTCATGTAGTTAGGGAAAGTCAATAGACCAAAAAAATTTTCGCTATTGAACCGGTGGTCAAGATCCTCTATCTCTATAGTGTGGTTGTTACAGCCATGCCATCAGTTCGAAAGAGGTGAAAATGAAAAGACAAAAACGAGATAAACTTTCCCGTGCCCATTCCAAGGGTTACCAAGCTGGCATTTCCGGCCGCACTAAAGACAACTGCCCATTTCATGCTGTAGAAGCCCGCTCCCAATGGCTAGGGGGATGGAGAGCGGCAATGGAAGATAAAAACCTAGGTTTAGTTAAATAATACAGGCTAATAGCCGACAATTACCGTTCCAATTTTCAGTTTCGATATTTTGTAGTACAGGAAAAACAAAGCCTCGTTTAGAGGCTTTGTTTTTTTATGGTGTGTATTCAATAAAACTTTAGAAATTGCTGGTGTCTTGGAACAATCCGACTTTGAGATCATTGGCCGCATAGATAGCGCGGCCATCTACTTCAACCACACCGTCGGCGATACCCATAAAGAGTTTGCGTTTGATAACACGTTTCATGGTGATTTTATAAGTAACCTTTTTAGCGGTTGGCAAAATCTGTCCTGTGAATTTTACTTCGCCAACCCCCAAAGCACGGCCTTTGCCAGGGCCTCCGCTCCAACCTAGGAAGAAACCCACTAATTGCCACATGGCATCAAGGCCTAAACATCCAGGCATAACCGGATCACCTGGAAAGTGGCAATCGAAAAACCAAAGATCTGGGGAAATGTCCAGTTCCGCCTCAATATAGCCTTTGCCATGTTCGCCACCGTCATCAGTAATTGTAGTGATGCGATCCATCATCAACATATTGGGAGCGGGTAATTGGCTGTTGCCTGGACCGAATAAGTCGCCCCTTGAGCAGGCTAAAAGCCCTTCTTTGTCAAATTGGTTTTTTCTTTCTGTCATTAGCTAGTAGACTCGGTGTAAAAGAGTGGAATTTTAAAAGTTCGCTAATTTAGCGAACACTTGTACGCTTAACAACTCCGAACAGTTAAATTTCATGAAAACTTAGCATATGCTAAAGATAGTCAAACACGACAATTAGTGAGTCAATGCAGGAAAAAAATAAAAAACTCAGCGCTAACGCGGAAAAACAGAAGCGTTTTCGGGAAAAGCAGAAACAAATGGGCAAGAAGTTGGTGCGTGGCTATATTACGCCGCAAGCACATGACTGTTACCAAGAACTCGCCGAAAAAACCGGCTGGACCGACAGCGAGTTATTAAGCAACTCGCTGCGAATTACCTACGCAGCGTATAAAAACGGCCAGATTAAACTATTGAATAACTACCTTAAGAAACATGAAAAGTAATGCTGTGTGTTAGCCGCACATATTGCCGATATAATTGACAAATTGCTCGGCTTCCTTTCGTTCAAAATACCCATCTGGCTTTTTGATGGTGCGCAAGTATTGGTAGCTGGCTACTATCAACTTCATTTGTTTTTCGGTTGCAATATCGATTTCAGATTGCTGGAAGAACTCTTGGGCCAATTGGATCGCCATTTCCAGTGCCTGCATATCGACGACTTCTGCTTTTCGATATTGGTAACCTTCACCGGTAGCGAGCCATTCAAGTGAGCAATTAGCCTGTTGCGCGATCTGGTTGGCTTTGCCCAGGCTCGGCTCCGATCCCTTTAAGTATTTGCGCAACAACGCTTCGCTAATCTGCACTTTTCGGGCAAAACTGCTAATACTTTGCCCTGCTATTAGGTCTTGTAAACGCTCTGCAAAACTCAATTTTTTCTCCGTTTTCGAACTATAGTTTCTTTTTAAGTCTGCAAATGGACTTTTTGCGAACTATAGTTTCATTCATAATAGGCAACAAGTTGTTTTTTGGGAAAATGTTATGAATTTAACTGGACAGGTTGCCATCGTTACCGGTGGGGCAAGCGGTATTGGCCTAGCAATCACTCAAGCGTTGCTAGGCGTTGGGGTGAAGGTCATGATCAGCTCTCGGCGTGAGTCGCTATTAGCAGGTACAGTGGCTGAATTGGATCCCGATGGGGAAGGGAACCTTGCCTACTTGTCTGGTGACGTGCGCAATAAAGGGGATATGCAGGCCTTAGTCGCTGCAACTGTCGCGCGATATGGTCGAGTGGATATACTAATCAATAATTCGGGATTGGGCGTTACCGACAAGGTCATCGATTGTCCTGAACAAAACTGGGATCTGGTATTGGATACTTGCACTAAAGGTACCTTTTTATTGAGCCAGGCAGTATTGCCGCATATGCAGGCGCAAAAGTCAGGTTATATTATTAATATTGCCTCCCAGGCCGCTAAAAATGGTTACGCAGAAGCAGCACCTTATTGTGCCGCAAAGTTTGGGGTACTGGGGTTTGGTTTAGCTTTGCAGGAAGAAGTGCGCGAGTTTGGTATCAAAGTGCACAGCCTGTGCCCTGGCTTGGTGCAGGTGCCCGCCGTTACCGACCCCGCTGCACAAAAATCGGGATGGTTACAACCTGAAGATCTCGCCGCTTCAGTGCTATTCTTATTACAGCAACCTAAACGCGTCCACTTCGACAATATTGGCTTATGGGGTGTGCCCCTGGTCTCCTAACTAAAAAGGCAAATAACATGACTTTACCTATTCAAAAATACTTTCCTAACGCCAGCCAAGTTGCCTTAGGTTGCATGGGGTTTGGTGGAGACTGGGACAAGCAACCTTTCCAAGATGGCCACGTCAAGCAGATGCATGAAGCGGTCGATGCAGCCTTGGATGCCGGTATTTGTTTTTTCGACCACGCTGATATTTACACCTTGGGCAAAGCTGAACAGGTCTTTGGTGAGGTGCTAAAACAGCGGCCCGAACTGCGTCGTGAAATGCTAATCCAAAGTAAATGCGGGATCCGCTTTGACGATGAATTGGGACCCGGTCGCTACGACTTTTCCCACGAATGGATCATGGATTCGGTACACGGTATTTTGCAACGGTTGAACATTGAATCATTGGATATCCTGATGCTGCACCGTCCAGATCCCCTAATGGAAGTGGATGAAGTAGCGCAAGCATTCAGCGAACTACAGTATACCGGCAAGGTGAAGCATTTTGGCGTATCCAACATGCATTGGCATCAAGTAGACTATTTGCAAAAAAGCCTGGATTTAAAGTTTGTTAGTAACCAGCTGGAAATGAGCCTTAAAAACCTGGACTGGTTAAACGAAAGTGTCACCGCTGGCATGAGTAGTGGACAGCACCACCATTTTTCACCGGGCATTATGGAATTCAGCGCCTTGCACGGCACCCAGATCCAGGCGTGGGGCTGCCTAGCGCAAGGATTGTACTCAGGGCGCGACCTAAGCGGCCAACCAGAAAATGTCATCACCACCGCAAATTTGGTGGACAGGCTCGCTGGAGAATACCAAGTAAGTAGAGAAGCCATTGTACTGGCTTGGCTAATGCGCCATCCCGCCAATATCCAGCCAGTGATAGGCACCACCAGCCCTGCACGGATAAAGGCTTGTGCTGAAGCGACTACTGTTAATTTAAGCAGGGAGCATTGGTATAGCCTGTTCGTGGCCTCTCGCGGGGAGAGGTTACCTTAAGCAAGTTCTTCTTTTCATGACGCAGTTGGGAAAATTATACCGATTCCATTAAGTATTTGCTCACCCAGTGGGAATTGAAAAGGGTTTAGACAAGGCAAATGTTCAAAGGTCTAGTGGGTCTAAATCGAGAACATTTAACGCTGTATAAACCCTTTTCAAACCCATCGAAGACGCGCTTCAGGAACACAATTTCATCGTTGCACGAAGTTCGAAAGACCGCCAGTATTGCTTCATTCGTGCGCCTTGAACTTGAGTCCCTGAGGCAGCGCTGGGTGAGCAAATACTTAATGGAATCGGTATTACTGTAGATGGCTGCTAATGGAAACTAGCAGCCGAGCACTAACCTCATGAATTTATTGGCTTTATAAATTATCAACAGCAGGGGGCGGTGAAACCCATACTTTGTTTGAACCCGGTTTTCTGCATGTAAAGTCGTCAATTTCTATCTAGAATATGCTACTAACTACGCGTATTAGTTAGAGAGGGACAGTCCTCGGAGTCAGTCAAATTGTGTTAGGTAGCACAAATATACCTTGTGTTAAGGCATACCCCTCAACGTGAACGTTACCGCCCACTAAAAAGTGAGCGTTCAAACTACCGGCCGCTTATTAAACCAAGGTTCGGCCTGTTCCAGCTGGGCTGCCAGTTGGAATAGGGTGGCTTCGTCACCAAACCTGCCGACCCACTGGGTGCCCACCGGCATGCCAGCAGCACTCCACCATAGCGGTACCGACATTGCGGGTTGGCCGGTTAGGTTGAACAGCATGGTATTGGGGGTATAGGCCATGGGGCCTTGGGACATTTCATTGAGGGCTGATTCAAGCAGTACTTTTAGCGGCAATTTTCGAAGCAGTGCTAATTGCAGTTTTTCAAGGCTGCTGAGTGAAAATTGGCCAATATTAGGCGCGGTTTTGGCTGTTGTCGGGGTTAAAAATACGTCATATTGAGTGAAAAAATCGGCGATTTGATATCCAAATTGCTGCACCAAAACACGGTGATGTTGGAATTCGGAAGCAGACACGTTATCGCTGATCACCTTTAGCATCCAGGTGGCCGGTTCAAAGTCTTTGGCTTTGGGGGGCTTGCGCCCACTTCGCCGGCTTATTTCTTCTATATCCGAAGCAACACCGGCTGAAACCAGCAATAGGTATGCCCTGGTTAGCGCAGATTTATCAAAGTTAGGGCAGTCCTGTACCACATCATGGCCAAGCGATTTGGCGAGCTGTACCGAATGTTCTAATGCTTTAATGCACTCCTTATCGGTTTCGGTGCCAAATAAAGCCTGGGAAGTCCATGCAATTTTCAGTTTCCTTACTGGCTTCTCAATTTCCGATAGGTAAGGTTTTGCTGGCGGCGCTATTTGGTAAGGTGCGCCGTTTTCTATGCCTTGGCTGCAATCCAGCATTGCGGCTGAGTCCCTCACGCTGCGGCTTAGTACGTGTTCCTGTGATAACCCGCCCCAGACTTCGCCTATTTTGGGGCCACATGGGGTGCGGCCCCGGCTTGGTTTTAGGCCAAACAAACCACAGTAAGACGCTGGGATACGGATTGAACCGCCGCCATCGCTGGCATGCGCCATTGGGACAATTCCTGCAGCGACTGCGGCAGCGGAGCCGCCGCTGGAGCCTCCAGCAGATTGGGACAAATCCCATGGGTTGCGGGTCGGGCCAAACAATTCCGGCTCGGTAACGTTGTAGATCCCGCATTCGGGCGTATTGGTGCGGCCTAAAATCACCAGGCCATTGTCCCGGTAACGGTTAACCATGGTGCTAGTAAAATCGGCGCGCCAGTTTGCCATGGATTTGTTGCCCCATGTACAAATCTCGCCTTCGTCTTCTGCGGTAAGGTCTTTTAGCAAAAATGGCACGCCGGCAAATATGCCACTGTGCTTGTTAGTCCTGGCGTCCTTTAAGGCCCGTTCTGGCATCGCATAGGTGACAGCGTTAATCGTTGGGTTGCGCGCATCCAGCCTTGCCTGGGCGGCTAAGCTAAGCTGCTCAGCACTGACTTCACCATCGGCAATGAGCTTGGCTAAACCTATACCATCAAATTGTTCATATTCTGGAAATGGATCATTGGGTACAGGTGTCATATCGCTGCCTATTATTGGGAGAATGTGTTTATTATTGGCGTAAGGGCGCGCTGAAAGGCACCTATTTATACTAGGAGTGGAACCAGAAGTGTAGCAGATTTTTACCTTGTCAAATTTTAAACTGTAGGATAAGCCGTATTGTAATTACTTTTAGGGGCGTCGCCAGCAAAACTGCCAATTGAGGAAGGGCAAACCACCGCGTTTACCAACTACAGTATTATCTGGTTCTGTTGTAATTGACTAAACCACAGCGCTTACTAGTATTTGATTTACAGCACGATAGACCCAGGATCACATACCTCACTATATATTAAGAGGAACCTAAATGCATACCTATAAATGGCAGGACAAATACAGTATTGGTGTTGAAGGCATCGATTTGGAGCACAAAAACCTGCTTGCTTCGGTCAATAAGCTGCTTTGCGCGCAAAACATGGATAAAGCTATCATCTTAAAATTAGCTGACGAAGTGGTGTTATACGCTGAGTTTCATTTCCTAAGCGAAGAAAATGTTATGTACCTATTAAAATATCCTGACATATCAGACCACACTGAAGAGCACCGCAACTTGATCAAGCAGCTTAAGAATAAACGCAAACATCTGGACGAATCACTCGACTGCCTACAGGAGTTTGTCAACTTCCTAATCCGCTGGTTTGTTGACCATATCCAAACCACCGACAGGCAATTAGGTGAGTACATCAAAGCCTACAAAGCGGACAAAGACACACCTGAATATTTGATAAAATCAATGGAGCTTGAGGTGTAGCCTTCCATGTCTAAATAGACTTTTGGACCGTTTTAAATAAGTTTTTCGCTTTGCAAAGGGGCTTTGTGATTAGCTCCTTTTTTGTTTTAAAAATTATCTGTTGCTTAGGCGCCATTCAAGGCGCCTAGTCGTTTTAGTAGCGCGCCAGGGTTTTCAAGTTTCGACTCTGTTAGCTGTTGCAACAGCTCAATAGTTTCCTGCGGTACAAATTGTGAAGCTGCTTGCCACAAAGTAGCCGCATTGCTCGACCCGCCTTTTTCAACCAATACCCGAAAAGTTTGCCATACATCATGCAGGCTATGTTCACCGCCAGATTTGGTTTTTGCTGCATCATCAATGGATTTGTGGATAAAATAACCACAGCTGTAATACAGCCTAAATTGGCGCTTGGCTGCCGCGTCAAGTAATGCCATTTGGCTTAGGCCTTCAATGCATTGGCTTTGCATTTTTTCTATTTTGTTTGCAACATAGCTTCGTTGCTTGGCAAATAGCGCCGTAACCGCTTGGGCAGCGAGGTATTCCGCGTGCCCTTCATGCAGCCAGCTTTGGTTTTGCTCGCCATACAGGGGCTCGCCCTCGCTGCCCCGTTGGAAAAAGTGCGCCACTTCATGGGCAAAAAACCACAAAGTCCGGTTTACAAACTCACTATCGTTTTGTTTTTGGCCAAGCGTATCCATATCCCAGTGCATAAAGATCTGTTTAGCGAAAGTGCCTCCTTGGGAGTCGCCGCCGGGTTTGTTGGAATAAGACGCATACAACATGGGCTTACTGCCCGGGATTTCACCTAAATGCTGGCTAAAATAGGCCATTAATTTGGGAATGTTCTGGTCGAGCCCGGTTTTAAGGCTAGCGGGTAGGGCTTGGTCGAATACGCCTACAAAGGTGTTTGTTTTCACAGGCTGTTGCTTACCGATATAAACTTTGCTGCCGCTGTTGTAACCAATCCAGCTTGCAGATCCTTGATACAGTTCGCCATCTACAATCACAAATTCACCTTTTGGTGCGTTGACCTTTATTGGCCAACCATTGGTGTTTTCGCCACATTCGTTCACGCAGGCAAAAAAGCGGCCACTGTGGATGAGCATTCCACCGTCTGAGAATGGCGAAAAAGGCGCGTAGTCTTTACCCAAATGCACATAGGTGGGGGTTAGGCTTACAGTTACCTCGGTAAAACCAGCGCCATCTTTTCGCTGTATAAACTCCTGGCCATCCAGGTAAACAACTTCAAACCCATCGTCCTTCGGTTGCCAGCGCCTTACCCTGTGGTCACTAGGGTTGCGGATAAAGGCGATGCGTATTGCAGGTACTTGGGTGCTGTAGGTTAGCGACCAGCTATTGTCTTTTGATTTGCTAATAACCGCACTAACCTGTGCCCGGCTACCATGGTTTTCTGCATTAGCTTCGCCCAACAAGGCAGCGCTTAGGCAAGCTATTAGGAGGGGGCTTATAAAGGTTTTCACTGTTGTCCCTTAACTCTACATTATATCAAGGGGTCAGAGACCTTGAAAATAAGTCTGTCATTCAACCAGTTATGTTTATAAAATTTCAAGGTCTCTGACCCCTTGATGGCTAGCCCCCATCCTTATACTGGGCATACCAATTGGCAACTACTTGCCTCTCATCCTCTGTCATTTGTGTCTTATTTAAAAACGGCATGTCTTTGGTTACCGAGGTACGCAGGTAGACCTTAGCTGCCCAGCGTTCAACATCTTTCCATTCGTCCAATACCACGCCCAATGGGGCAACCTTAAATATGTCGTCAGTTGGCGTGGCTGAGTGGCAAGTGGCACAGTGTGTTTGCATTAGCTGCATGACTTGTTCTTGGGAAACCGGAGCTACCGCCTGGGTATCATTTGAAGCCGCGCCTAGGTTGCTAGCTGGAGTGTGTGGCCATGATACCCACATGGTTATGGCAATCATGCCCGCAATACCAGATGCCAATACAGACGGCCTTAACACGCCTGTGTGTTTAAGATTGAAAAAGTGGCGGATCCAAGCAGAAACAGCAGCAATTGCGACCAGTACCAGCCAGTTGTGCTCATGCTGGTAGGTCATGGGGTAGTGGTTGCTGATCATGATGAAAATGATGGGCAGGGTCAGGTAGTTGTTGTGTACCGAGCGCAGCTTGGCACCAGCACCCCAGCTGGGGTCGATGTCTTGTTTGTCCGTGACTGCCTGCACCATTTTGCGTTGCGACGGAATAATGTTGAAAAATACATTACCTGCCATAATAGTGCCGATGAGGGCGCCTACATGGATGTAAGCACCCCGGCCGCCATATAGGTTTGCTGCGAGCCAGGAAGCCAGTGACAAAAATACAATCAAGAATGTGGCGAATACTTTAGGTGACTTTCCCAGTGGGGAGCGACAGGCGATTTCATAGATCAGCAAGCCACCAAAGATATATGCCAACCCCAGGCCAATTGCCTGGTTGGGGGTGAGTTCGTTGACACTGGGGTCAATCAAGTAGGACTCGGCACCGGCGTAATAGATCCAGCACAATAACAGCATGCCGCTAATCCAGGTGGCATAGGCCTCCCATTTGAACCAGTGCAAGGTCTTGGGGATTTCTTCTGGACCGTAGCTATATTTGGCTACTTCGTAAAAACCGCCGCCGTGGACAGCCCATAAATCACCCTTAATGCCTTTATCCGCTTTCCATTGGGGTGGTTTGCGTAGGTTATTATCGAGCCAAACAAAATAAAACGATGCGCCAATCCAGGCGATACCTGCGATGACATGGAACCAACGGAGAAACAATGAAATCCAATCTTCCATCATAGTGCGTTCTCCTTATGCGACTTGCCGCTGGTACACGGGCTTGCCTGCAACCCAGGTAGCGGTGACGGTTTCCGATTCTGACAATAGGCTCAATGCAAAGATAACGTCATCTGGTTGCTGCGGGTCATCGATGCGCAATTGCGACAGCTCGCTGAAGTGGGGGTCAAGTACGGTAAAATCGGCGAAACTGCCAGGGTTTAAATTGCCCACTTCAGCTTCAATGCCCAATGCGACTGCGGCACCCTGGGTCATCAAGTACAGACCCATAAAAGGGTCTAGGTTGATGTTCTGCAATTGGCATACTTTGTAGGCTTCACCGAGTGTCCTAAGCATGCTGAAGCTATCGCCACCTGCCACATCGGTGGCTAGGGTGGTCCTGATACCAAGTTCCTGTGCCTTGCCAAACTGGTATAAACCACTGCCTAAAAACAGGTTGGAGCGAGGGCAAAAAGCCACGATGGCACTGGTGTCGGCCATGGTTTGCCAGGAGTCATCATCCAAATAGATACAGTGGCCAAAAATTGCACGTTCATTGACTAGGCCATAGTGGTTATACACATCCAGGTAGTTCTTGTGGTCTGGGAACAGCTCCGCGACCCATTTTACCTCATCAGTGTTTTCGCTCAGGTGTGATTGCATATAGACACCTGGGTACTGCTGCATCAGGTCTCCTAGCAGTTTTAGCTGCTCGGGCGTACTAGTGGGGGCAAACCTTGGGGTAATCGCATATTTGGCCCGGCCCCTCCCATGCCATTTTTCAATCAATTCCGCAGACTCTTCATAGGCCTGCTGGGCAGTGTCGCTAAGCCATTCTGGGCAGTTCCTGTCCATACAGACCTTGCCGGTGATCATTTGCATATTTGCCTGTTCTGCCAGTGAAAACAGGGCATCACTAGAAGATTTGTGCACAGTGGCATAGGCCGCTGCGGTAGTGGTGCCATGTCGCCACAGCTGCTTCAGGAAAAAGTCTGCAATCTTTTCCGAATAGGTATGGTCTTCGAATTTGCGTTCGGTGGGGAAGGTGTATTTGTTCAGCCAATCCAGCAGCTGTTCGCCAAAGCGCGCAATCATTTCCGTTTGCGGGAAGTGCAGGTGGGTATCGATAAAACCTGGCACAATCAGTTGTGCTCCATAATCCTTTATTACCGCATCTGGGTAGGATTTGCCCAGTTCAGCTGCATTGCCAATGGCGACGATTTTGTCATCTTTAACCGCAAGCGCCCCGTCGCCAATAAATTGATGGTTAGCTTCTGGAACATCTGTTTTATTAGGAAAGTGCAGGATATTGCCTTTTATTAAATGCATGCTCATTAGTGGCTTAATTCCTTGATTTAATCATTAACTGCCGCGGTAACTACTAAAGCCAAATGGCGACAGTAGCAAAGGGATGTGGTAGTGGCCGCCATCGGCTTGCAGTTCAAAATGTACGTCGACAAAAGGGTAAAAAGCGCTGCCGTGCTGTTGTTGCAGGTACTCGCCACTATGGAACCTTACCTGGTAAGTGCCAGCGGGGAAAGCGTCAACCGGCCATTGTGAAACCCGGCCATCGTCATTGGTGGTGGCCGATACACAAGTGCCATCGGGTAGGGTAAGGGTGATTGCCAGCCCCGCTGCCGGTTTACCCAAGGTGGTGTCCAATACGTGGCTCGATAGTGAAGGCATAGTCTTTGTTTTTCCTCAGCTTAGGTTTTTCGCTAAGCGCAATTGGGTTATTTTGAGTTGCTCTGCCGCGGCATTTGCAATTTCAGTGGCGGTATCATTGGGTAGCCGCTGTTTGAGTTCTGACAGCATTTCTGCCGCTGACTTACCGGTGGCGAAGATAATAAAAATAAAACCGTGTTTATCCAGGTAGGCACGGTTGCATTCAAACAGGGACTGCAACGTCCGCTCATCTGCGCCTGCGGTGCCTGATTGCTCAGCGCTGGCGCTGTTTTGGGTGTTGGCGAATTTCGCCTTAAGGCTGTTTACGTCCCCAATCAAGGGATGAGCTTCAAATGCCTTTAACACATTCGTTTGATCCGTTTTTTGCCAGGCACATTGAGCCATTTGCTGCATCTGCGCCAGATCTTCGTAGGGCCGTTTTGCCACCATGGCATCGACCCAGCTAGGTGCGGCGCAGCTCTGTTCAAACCATTCTGCAGCGGTTGCCTCTTCGCAGTTGTTGAGTTCATCCAAGTTCACGGTTTGTTTCCTTTGGTTTCCTTGTAATTCCAGAAGCGGTAGGGGTTGTTTGACCTGTGCCGGTTCCGGCAGCGTCAAGCATTTGTATTAGCTGCGCAGCAATAGATACAGATACCTCAACCGGCCTTTTACCCGGTATTGATAAATCGCCGATAGGGGATACGAACCTGGCTAGTTGTGATTCACTAATTCCGCGCTGTGATAAGCGATAGTGGAAGCGTTTTGCTTTGGTTTTAGAGCCAATCATGCCGACGTACGGCAGGTTGGGGCGGCGCAACGCCTTGTGCACTATATCGAAGTCCAATTGGTGCAGGTGGGTCATGACCACCAGCCAACAGTTGTCATTCAGTCCAGTAACTTGGGTATCAGGTTCTTCGTTGTGGACAAGGGTGACGTTGCTCGGCGTTTTTTTTGGCAAGTACTCCGCCCGGGACTCAATCCAGAGTATTTGCAGGGGTAACTGTGCCAGGATGGGCACTAGTGATTGCGCCACATGCCCGGCACCAAATACTGCTACTTGTTGGCTGTGGCTGGCGTGTATTTCATACAAAACTTCGGTTGCGCCACCGCAACATTGCCCGGTTTTGGTAGAAAGTGGAAAAGATTCAATTGATGTGTTTTTATCTTTTCTTATCAACAGGTTACGTGCGTTATGCGTAACCTTGAACTCCAGGTTGCCACCGCCAATAGTGTCATAGCAGCTGTCCGCTGTGACCACCATCTTGGTGCCTGCATCCCTCGGGGTGGAGCCTTTGTCCTGTAACAGGGTTACCAGGACATAGGCAATACCTTGTTGCTGGCAATGGTTAATCGCTTCGTACCAACGCATCCGTTTAGACCGCCCCTTTCTTGAGTGCTTGTACTGCACGTAAAACAGTTTCTGGAGTGGCGGGAGGATCCAGTTTCGGATCCACCTGGTAACCCGATAAACTGGATACCGCATCCTTGATGGCACACCAAACTGAAATAGCTAGCATTAGTGGCGGTTCTCCCACGGCTTTGGAGTGATAAATGCTGTCTTCATCGTTAGCCCTCGGGTACAAATCTACATTAAATACTTCAGGTGTGTCACCAATTGCCGGGATTTTGTAGGTGGCGGGGTTATTGCTCAAAAGCTTTCCATCATCGGACCAAACCAAGTCTTCAGTGGTGAGCCAGCCCATACCTTGGATAAAGCCGCCCTCGATTTGGCCACGGTCTATGGCTGGGTTCAAGCTATTGCCGACATCATGCAAGATATCTACGCGTGTCACCTGGCTTTCGCCAGTCAAAGTATCGATTGCGACTTCTGACACGGCTGCGCCATTGGCGAAATAGAAAAATGGCCTACCTTTGCCGCTGCCGCGGTCGTAATGGATTTTAGGTGTTTTGTAAAAGCCGGAAGAAGATAGTGATATCCGGTGCATATAGGCCTGCTGCACCAAATCGGCAAATGTCACCTTGGTTTCACCTGCTACAACCATGCCTGCCTCAAACCGCACATCACTCGGGTGTAGCTCCAGTTCCTTTGCCCAAAACTCAGCCAGCCGTGCCTTAATGGTAATGCAGGCATTTTGCACCGCTTTACCATTAATATCAGTTCCGCTAGAGGCTGCCGTTGGCGAGGTATTTGGGACTTTGTCAGTGCGGGTTGAAGTCACGTCAAGACTATCCAGCTCTAGGCCAAACTCATTGGCGGCGATTTGCTGGATTTTAGTGTGCAAACCTTGGCCCATTTCGGTGCCACCATGGTTTACCTGGATACTGCCGTCAGTGTAGACGTGCACCAGTGCTCCGGCTTGGTTAAGGTGCTTGGCAGTGAAAGAGATACCAAATTTAACCGGCGTTAAGGCCAAGCCTTTTTTGATAATGGGGCTGCTTTGGTTAAACGCGGTGATTTGTCCGCGCCGTTGCCAGTAGTTACTGCTGGTTTCTAGCCGGTTGATCAAATCCGGCAATACATTGTGCTCTACTTCCATCCCGTACTGGGTAATGTTGCGGGTGCCAATGCCATATAAATTGCGCTTGCGGATGGTGAGCGGATCTTCACCTACCTTCCGGGCTATGGCATCTATCATGGCTTCGGCCATTACCATTCCCTGTGGACCTCCAAAACCGCGGAACGCTGTGTGGGAAACTGTATCGGTACGGCAGCGGTAACCAGTGATATCGGCATTGGCCAGGTAATAGGCGTTGTCACAATGGAACATGGCCCTGTCCACAATGGCCTCCGACAAATCCGCCGAATGGCCGCATAAACCATTTATTTCCCCTTGTACTGCCTGGATGATACCGTTTTTGTCTGTGCCAATGTGGAAGCGGTTTAAAAACGGATGGCGTTTGCCTGTGGTTTGCATGTCCTGCATCCGGGGAATCCGCAATTTCACCGGCGCCCGGTTGCGCATAGCTAATATCGCTGCAATACAAGCCCATTGGGCTGCCTGTGTTTCTTTACCACCAAAGCCGCCACCCATGCGGCGCATATCCACCGTCACCTTGTGTAGCTTGATGCCGAGCACTTCGGCCACTAATTTCTGTACTTCACTGGGATGCTGGGAAGAGGTGTAGATGCTGATGCGGTCTTCTTCTTCTGGGATAGCAAGCGCCACTTGCCCCTCCAGGTACATATGTTCCTGGCCACCGATAAATACCTCGCCTGACAATGTTACCTCAGCATCGGCATAGGCAGATTTAAAATCACCCAGCTGCATCTGGTGCGTCGGCCGCACAAAATTTTGGTTGTCCTGCGCTTGCGCGACTGTAAGCTCTGCAGCTTGCTGTGCAACTTCAATTTTGCCTTTTTGTGCGGCTTGCCTTGCCAAATTGGTGCTACTTGCCAACACCGCGAAATACGGTTGCATATGGAACAGGATGTCCCCTTGGGCTAGCACCGGGTCTCCATCGAAAACCGGGGCAATATCCACATGTCCCGGGACATCCTGTGCAGTAATAACATCAATTACACCCGCGCTGCTGGTTACAGCGTCCAAGTCGATTGACCCAATGCGGCCTTTGGCGAATGGGCTTAGGCCCACTGCGGCATACATTAGGTTGGCTGGCGCCGGTAAATCGTCTACATAGCGGGCTTGGCCGGTAACGTGGCGGCTTGCACTTTCATGTGCCTTGCTGCTGCCAACGACACCTGTAGCACCAGAAAGCGAGGGGGAGTCGATTAATTTACGCATAGGCTGGCACCCTCAAGATGGTTTCTGGTTGTAGGCTTTCCAAAACAAACCGCTGCCAAAGGTTGACCACCATATCTTGTCGGTATTGGGCACTAGCCCGCACATCATCGATAGGGGTAAAAAGGCCAGACAAAATGCTCTTGCCTTTCTCGATAATATCTTTGTCCCAGGGTTGCGCAACCAACGATTGCAGGGCCGGTGCCGCCATTGGAGTGGCTGCTACGCCGCCAAAACCGGCACTTAGCTGTTTGATTTTGCCGTTTTCGAGTTCTAGGTTAAACACGGCGCAAACCGCAGAGATATCATCTTCAAAACGCTTGGATACTTTGTAAGCGCGCAGGTGTTTTTTACCTGCTTTGGGTAACGGGATCACGATACTGTCTAGCCATTCCCCCGGTTTTAATGCCGTTTGACGGTAGCCCAAAAAGAAATCGGCTAGCGGCAATTGGCGTGTGTTAGTGCCGTCGTCAACCACAACTTCAGCATTTAGTGCAAGCAATAGCGGTGGGCTATCACCAATTGGGGAGGCGTTGGCGACATTGCCACCCATGGTTGCCTGGTTGCGGATTGGCACAGAAGCAAACCGGTGCAGCCATTCTTCGGTTTCTGGAAAGTGCTCCAGAAGGTAGGGTTCTACCTGGGCAAAGGTGGCGGCGGCACCAACAGTGAGTTCAGACCCGGTAGTTTCAATACGGGCTAAGTAGGGTAGGTGCCCCAAGCTGACCAAATGTTCAATTTGCTTAAGCTGTTGGGTGACTTCTAGCGCCAAGTCGGTGCTACCAGCCAATAGCCTGGCGCCTGGATATTGTTTTAACAATGCCGCCAGCTGGGCGCGTGAACGCGGGATGTGCAGGCCATCCACGCCAACGTTGTCCTGGTTGAAGCCCTTGAGCTGGGAAACTGTTGTTGTCTTTTGCTGGCTGAACTGGTCTGGCTGCGGTTGTTGGCACGCAGCTAGTGTGGCGTCAATGATAGGGCGATAGCCGGTGCAGCGGCAGAGATTGCCAGACAACGCCACGTTGACGCCCTCGCGGTCGAGCTGTTTGTCCTGCTGTAGCCGTTGTTGGTAAAGGGTGAACATCGACATAACAAAACCCGGCGTGCAAAAACCGCACTGGGAACCATGCTGTTCGACCATGGCTTGCTGCACTGGGTGCAATTGGCCTTTGTGCTCCAGATGTTCTACCGTGATCAGTTGTTTGCCATCAAGGGCAGATAAAAAAGTGATGCAGCTGTTGATGCTTTTGTAGCTAAGGCCTTCCCCGGTGCCGTTAATTTCTGCCACGGTAACTGTGCAGGCGCCGCAGTCGCCAGAAGCACAGCCTTCTTTACTACCGGTGAGGTTCTGCTGCTCCCTAAGCCAATCTAATAAGGTCAAATTAGGATCAACCTGCTCGATATGCACAGGTTGCTGGTTCAGCAAAAAGCTGATCATTGAATACTCCAATTAGTTGAAACCTGACCGAATGGTCAATATATTGGGATTTATTTTGTATGGCAATATTTATATTAGGATAGGGTTTTCGATTTTTCCTAAGTTGAGCGTATAATTTTGCCACAATGACTGTGCTTACCAACAATGATTAGAATGAAAACAGAAACCACAGTAGCAAAAGCGGGGATCCGCGCTGCCAACCAAGAAAAAATTATCCGGTGTGCTGCGGCCATTTTTGCCAGCAAAGGCTATAGCGGGGCTACGGTACAAGAGATTGCGGTGGATGCGGGTTTACCCAAGGCCAATGTGCTTTACTATTTTAAATCGAAAGAAGGCATATACAGCGCGGTTTTGAATGAGATCCTGAGTTTGTGGAACTCTTCCTTTGACCGTGCTGGCATCGATGATGATCCGGCGGAGATATTCAGCCGCTATATATTGGAGAAGATGGAGCTTTCGCGCACTTATCCCCACGCTTCAAAAATCTTTGCTATGGAGATGATCAAGGGAGCGCCGCACCTAAGTGAAGGAGCACATCAGGCGATGCGCGACTGGTTCCAGTCCAGGGTGAATTTAATCCGGCATTGGATCCGCCTAGGCAAAATGGACAGCGTTGATCCCGAACAGTTGTTGTTCCACATTTGGTCGGCAACCCAACATTACGCTGACTTTTCCACCCAAATTAATTTATTGCGCGGACGCGAAATGTCTGCAAAAGATTTTGACAGTGCCGGACGCTATTTGTGCAAAAGCATTTTAGCTGGCATCGGCCTGGTGCCGAAATACCGGAAAGTAAAAGCAAACTCTTATACCGGATATAAATAATGGCTGCTTCCAACAATGACTATCCTAGGGATATGGTGGGCTATGCCAATGCTTTACCGAACGTGCAATGGCCGGGCGGGGCGAAGGTGGCTGTCCAGTTTGTACTGAACTATGAAGAGGGTGGTGAAAACTGTGTGCTACACGGGGATAGCCATTCGGAAACCTTTTTATCTGAAATTATCGGTGCCCCTGGTTTTAATGACCGGCACTTGTCGATGGAATCTATCTATGAGTATGGCAGTCGCGCAGGTTTTTGGCGCCTGCACAAGCTATTCACCCAACGACAGATCCCTATCACCGTGTTTGCTGTAACCATGGCGTTGCAACGCAACCCACAGGCTGTTGCAGCCATGCTTGAGGCTGATTGGGAAATCGCAAGCCACGCAATGCGCTGGATCCACTACCAAGAGATGCCAGAGGCCGAAGAACGGCAACAAATGCAGGCATCAATTGAGTTGCACCAGGCGCTAACCGGCAGCAAACCCAAAGGTTGGTACACCGGTAGGACCAGCCCCAATACCTTAAAGCTGTTGGCCGAGCGGGATGATATCCTCTACTGTGCCGACAGCTACGCTGATGACTTGCCCTATTACGATTACCAATACCAAAAACCACTGCTGATGGTGCCCTATACCTTGGACGCCAACGATATGCGCTTTGCCACCAACCAGGGCTTCAATAGCGGCAGCCAGTTTTACGATTACCTAAAAGACAGTTTTGATGTGCTTTATGCTGAAGGGGAAGATAGCCCCAAGATGATGTCCATTGGCCTGCATTGCCGCATTGTCGGCCGCCCTGGTAGGTTTGCAGCATTGCAGCGGTTTGTGGATTATGCGCTACAACACAAGGGTGTTTGGTTTTGTACTCGGCAAGCCATCGCCGAGCATTGGCTACAGCAGCACCCGCTTACTTAATGGAATTAATGGTATAATTGGGGGCTGCTAGGGCTAGGCCAGCTCCTTGCAATAAATTTCGATAAAGTGCACTAAAACCCTAAGGGCCGCTTCGATGTCTTCCACCATCACCGATTCTGCGGGATGGTGGCTAATTCCTTGTTCACAGCGCACAAAAAGCATGCTGACCGGGCACATGTCGGCCAGCGCCATGGCATCGTGGCCAGCGCCAGAACTTAGGCTGAGCTGGCGGTAACCGGTTGTCCTGACAGCTTCGCTCAACAGGTGCTGGAACTTAGGATCACATAGCACCGCTTTGGCACTGTGGGTCATTTGCCAAGCAATGCCTACACTGCGTCTCTGGGCAATGCGCGCTACTACCTGTTCTAGTATATTCACCGTGGCATCACGCCGGGCATCTATTTCGCTGCGTATATCCAATGAAAACTGCACGTGCCCTGGGATCACATTGACTGCATTTGGACGGCACTTGATCTGGCCAACTGTGGCAACGACGCCCATTTCCTTGGCAGTGTCTTCTACTGCGGCAATCATTTCTGAGGCTGCTACCAAGGCATCGCTGCGCATCGGCATTGGCACAGTGCCCGCGTGGCCTGCATGCCCTGTGACGTCAATTAGGTACCGGTTTGCACCTGCGATCCCTGAAACCACGCCGACAGGCAAGTTTTCGGCCTCTAGGACAGGGCCTTGCTCAATGTGCGTTTCTACAAAACCTAGAATGTTCTCGCCCAAACGGGAAGCCGTTGGGATTTTGTTGACATCACATCCAAACTGCTTAAGCGCTTGAGGCAGGCTGATACCTTGGGGATCTACTAGGTCGTTCCACTGTGATTGCCAGTTTCCGGCAACGGAACGGCTGCCTAGTAGCGTCGTGCCAAACCTAGTGCCTTCTTCATCACCAAAGGCCACAATATCCAGGTGGAAAGGCAGTGAAATGCGATCTGCAACCAGGTATTCCACCAAGGTTATGGGCAGCAACACGCCCAATATGCCATCGTAGATGCCGCCATTGGGCACTGTATCGATGTGGCTACCCATTATCAGGGTGGGGGCGTTGTCCTCTTTCGCGGCATACCGCCCCCATTGGTTGCCCGCTGCATCCAGCCAGGTAGACATGCCACAGGCCTGCATCCACTGGCACAGTTGCATGTTGGCCATGGCGTGCTCTGAAGTGAGGTAGCGCCTGTCCATGCCTTCATAGCTCTGGCTATGCAAAGCAAGGGCATCGCAACGGGCGTAGATGCGCTCGGCATATTGGCTGAAACTAGCGGTCTGCATTGCTGGCATACACCTCCAATGCTGCGTCAACCGCCTCGCCACAACCAAGCCTGTGGCCGCTCCTGCGCAGGCAGGTTTCTAAAGATTGCAAGGTGTGCAATACCGCGTCTTGCCTGGCGTTGTAGCCCATGGTGCCAATGCGCCAAATTTTGCCGTGTAGGGGCCCGAAGCTGGTGCCTATCTCGATGTTGAAATCTTGTAACATTTGGCAGCGTATCCCATCCCCATCTACGCCCTCAGGAATGTAGACGCCGACAACATTGCTCATTTTATTGGCAACGTCCCCGAACACTTGCAAATTTAAGCCTTGTACCCCGGCCAGCATGGCATTACCGTGCAATTTGTGGCGGCTGATGCAGTTGTCGATGCCTTCTTCCAACAAATTGATGGCGCACTCCCGGGCGCAATACAACATAGAAGTAGCCTCAGTATGGTGGTTAAGGCGTTCTTCGCCCCAGTAATCCAGGATCATAGGGATGTCAAAGTAATTGGATTGGATACGGCTGCCAGAGCCGTCCTGGTGGCCATCATTGCGTATTCCTGCTTCCACGTGGTGCCTGCGCCGGATCACATCAACAAATCGCTGGCTAAGAGAAATGGGGGCGCTGCCGGATGGCCCCCCCAAGCATTTTTGCAAACCGACGGATACCGCGTCCAGTTGCCACTGGTCTGTTTCAAACGGGTTTCCGCCGATGGAAGCCGTCGCGTCGGAATAAAACAGCACATCGTATCGTCGGCAAATTTCCCCCAGGTGCTCCAG
>CBDIHK010000021.1:0-288326 GCA_965279005.1 Alteromonadaceae bacterium
GCCAGCTCCCGGTAGAACACTTTGACAAAGCGGCGGGCGGTTGCCACCAAGACACTGTGGCTCATAGCCACCACTGAGGCAATGCCTTGTTGCAACAGCTCCGATGCCACTGATTCAGACGCATCTGCCGACATTGCGGTTTGGCAGGCCTCCAGAAATACTAGCGGGATGCGATAATGGTTAAGCAGCCCACCCAGCTCTTGTGCATCTATGATCACAGGGCGCCGCTTAGTGAGTTTATGGCTATCCTCTGGATGTTCAAAGCAAAGGCCGCCCAGGCCAATGTTGCGGTTATACACCCCGTGCCCGTCAAAATGCACCACATGGTAATCTTGGCATTCTAGCGCCTCGCGCAGCGCGGGCAGCGTTGCGGGGTTAAGCACATCCAGCTCCACCAGGCCGCCTAGCGCTTCCATCGCCGACACCAAGGGTTCAGCGCTGGCGCGGTGGTCAATATAGCCACAGCTCTCGTCTTCCGGGCGGGCAGTAATAAGCAGGATGCGGATGGGTGGTTTCACGACGGGTACATCAAAGGACTCCTTGTTAGGCAACCTGCGCCGCACCCGCACCGGTTGTGCCCCCTGGAACAGGTGGACCTTGCCATCGTGCAGTAATTCCCAAGGCAGCCCTAATAATAGGGTTGCGCATTCTCGCGCTTCCAGGGTTTCGTCTTCTGGCACGCCATCCACAACATCGGCATCAATGTAGACAGAAAACCTGCGGTTCGCCCCTGGTTCCACCTTAGCCCAAGCCGCCAGTACATTTGACACGTGCTTAGTTGGCATAGCTGCATCGTAAAGCAGCTGCCCCCAGGCTTTTAGGTTTTCTTCCACTTTGAGGGCACGGGGGCGGAAGTACTCGCTAGGCCAGACGGCATATTGCTCCAGGTACCACTTTAGCTCACCAGCTTCGATAGGGCCGATGGGGGCAGTAAACCGCCAATTCTGTTGGCTCTTTACACTAGGCTGTCCTTCAGTGGCGGGCTCATAGGTTAATTGAGCCTCTCCAGAGGCACGTTGTATGCCATCTTTGTCAAGCAGTTTTAGGTGGGATAATTCCAACACCAGCTCTTCCAGCGGTTCGGCGGCTGGCTGTAGTTTCGCCCCGGCATCCGCCGCAACTTCAGCTTTCAGCCTTGTGCCCAATGCCACCAGGATATCGTCCAGCTTGGCGTCTATGCCGCCTGGTTCGCTGGAGACAGGGATATGCAATGGGTCCCCTTCAAATAAGAGCTTAAAGGCTCCCAACTTGGTATCACCCAGCAACAGCGGTATGACCGGAAATTTATCTTTTCCACCCTTACCCTTGCCCCGCTGCTTTTGAATTTTCAGCGCGTGTTTAAGCTCCGGCCCCACCCAATCCGATTGCAATGAATCGGCACTGACCAGCACAATAAATGCAAATGAGGTTTCGATGGCCTGTTTGATCCCGGTAGGTAGTATTTCGCCAGCGCGCATCTCCCGCGAATCCACCCATACATCCACGCCATGTAGCTGCAGCTCCTCGCGTAACCGCCTGACAACATCGTCATCCTGGTAACTATGGGAGATAAATACCTTTTTGGTTTTGTGTTCGCTCAAAGTCGTCCCTCTTTATCGTTAATGGTATTGCGCTAGTTAGGGCATTCAACTATTTAGATAGCAGCAAACGCAGGCCTGGTTATTTTGCTAAAAATTCAACCTTCCAACATGCCCTATTTATTTCATCAATTGGACAGGATAAAAACCAAGTTTAAAAGAGAATAAACACAAGCTAGACGCTTAGCAAGCAAGTTGCCTCAGCATCACAATGATTAATAATTTAACCTTTATGACAACTGCAAAGCACCTCTGCTGGCCAACGTCAGGATCCAATTTATACCCTATTTAAACCGACCCTAAGCCCCACCACGCCAGTGCCCAAGCTCTATGCTATGCTTTGGGTAGCTAACAACGAAAATCAATAAAACTAGGGAGCCATGGTTCAATTACACCTAGTCTAATTGCACTATTGGTTTTACATCTAGAAGGTACACAGCCATGTGTGACAAACCCAAGACCGTCTCTTGCCCAGAAGCACTTGAACCTCTCTTTATGCAATCTGAGCAAAGCATGCAGCAGTTTTTCGCCGGAGAAAAAAGCCATCCCGAAACTGGCACGCTCACTATTAGCGGTGAGCGTTACATCATGGCACGGGCTGCCACCTTCAGCGTCGAACTGCGTAAACTACTTGAGCAGCAATACGGACGCATCGCAGCCGATAAGCTGGCCTATAACCTTGGCAGGGCTGCTGGGACAAAGGACGCAGAGTTTTTTATGAAAAAACTGGGGTTAAAGCCAGGGCCAGAAGCCCTGTCTGCAGGTCCTGTGCACTTTGCCTTCGTAGGTTGGGCTTCAGTTGATATCTTCCCGGAGTCAAACCCGACTACCGATGAAAATTTTTATTTGATTTACGACCATCCCTACTCTTTTGAGGCCGAAGCCTACCAAAACGAGGGAATTGCAGCTGATCGCCCAGTTTGCCTGATGAACGCGGGCTATTCATCGGGCTGGTGCCAGACCGCCTTTGGTGTTGAGCTCGAAGCGCGTGAAGTTACCTGCCGTGCCATGGGCGACGAGAAATGTATTTTTGTCATGGGTCACCACTCCAAAATCTACGACTATGTCGTGGATGCACAGCAGCGCTATGGCAAAGCCTAGCCAGCAATGGGGGAACGTTTCTGAATGCCGCAAAAAGTAAAATGCCAAACCCTTGATGACCTGCTAAAACTGGTCAAAGATAGCTTGCCTGGTGATCCCGTGCCCAATGTCGGCATTGCAGCCTTGCCAGTGGCAGACCAAGCCGCTGCAAAGGCAATACTTGAACTCATGCGCAGCAGGCATCAATTGTACCTGGATAACCGGCAGAAGCAGATAATGCTGTTATCGGACGCCGATGCCCTTGGCGATACCCTGGTGCAGATAGGCATGGGGGACTTTACCCAGTCTATCGCCGAGGTACAGCTCAATGGCTTAAAACCCGTGCGAATTGGCATTGAGGATATGCAACAGCAATTGGGCAAAGCCCACCAGGAGCGGGATCACCTGATCCAAAAGCTACAAAAAAGTGAAGATAAATTCCGTCAGTTAGTGGAAACCACAAGTGACTGGATATGGGAAATAGACGCCGATTTTAAATACGTCTATTCAAGCCCGCAGGTGGAATTGTTGTTGGGTCACAGGCCACAGCATTTTATTGGACGCACACCATTTGAACTGATGCCGGGCAAAGAGGCAAAAAAAGTGCGGAATGCATTTGAACAAGCCAGGAAAACCGGCGCAGCCACAGTCGAGTTAAAACACACAAGCCAGCATAAGCTAGGCCATAATGTGGTATTGGAAACCAAAGCGATGCCCTTTTATAGCGAAGCGGGGATGCTGCTAGGCTACCGTGGCGTGGATCGCGACATCACCATTCGCAGCCGCATGGAAGATAAGCTCAGGCACATGGCACGGCATGACGCACTAACTGGCCTATACAACCGGCAGGTGTTTAGCGAACTGTTGGAGTACGAAACCAACCGCGCCAGCCGCTATGATAGGCCACTATCAGCATTACTGCTGGATATCGATTATTTTAAGAAAGTGAACGACAACTATGGCCACAGTGCCGGCGATGACGTATTAAAAGGCTTTGCCGAACTGTTGCTTGAGAGCCTTCGAAGCACTGACTACATCGCCCGGTTCGGCGGTGAGGAATTCACTGTGCTGATGCCAGAAACCAACCAGGAAATGGCGTTAAAACGCGCCCAAGAACTGCGGGCGGCCATTGAGCAACACCCTTTTTCCCTTAGGGATGGGAATACATTGCGCATCACCTCCTGTATCGGTGTGGCAACCTTCCCTGAAAACGCAAATGATATGGAAAGCCTGATAAAAGCCGCCGACGAGGCCATGTACGAAGCCAAGAAATCCGGCAGGAATAGGGTGTTTGCGGCAAGCATCTAAACCTAGGGATAATCTTAAGTGGCCTTACCCCCTATCTTACCATTACAATAGCCCTACCATTTCGATAGTCCCGCCATTAGAACCAATACCTGTTATATATCATTTAGCAATTGTTTGGATACAACAAAAGCCCCGCGTATTTCACCCACTTCGAAGCCCGTTGCTTTGTCGTCGGGATAATGTTCCCGCAAAGCTTCCCCGACCTCTGGTGGCAGCTGTTCACCGTGGCAAGACAAACACAATGCACCTGTGGGGATCGCCTTGATCAGTTTGAACTGGGTGTCCGAATGCTGCACAGCTACCAATTTATCGAAAGCCTCACCTGAAGCTAACCGCTTTTCGAATTGCAGCAGCATCTCCCTTTCCCATTCATCGGGTGCATTTTTCGGGTTACGCAGTTTTAAGCTAGTGCGTGCCACATGCCAGCCGTCTTGTGATAGGCTGTGTGTAACCTCCGGTGCTTTTACCTGGCAAGCCACAATGCCCTGCTTTAGCCCACCCGTTTGAATTGCATGTCCTAATTCAGCCTTAAGGCTATCTGCAAATTTACCAATAAGAGATTTGGCTTCCACTACTAACGCGTCTTTGGAGCTTTGTTTACTAATTTCGTTTGCCCCAGCAGCAAAACAATGATTGCCAAGGATGAAAAGCATCACAATCAAGGAAGTTTGCCTCAAACTAGAAAGCTTCATCAGAATATGTCCCCCAACTAAGTTGTGGTTCTGCAAGCTCAAACTAATGAGCAGTATTGAACAAAAACTGGAACAATTTCATAAAACTGACCGCCTTTGCTAGCGGCCAACTCTGCCTTAGGGAATCGCCCCTGGGCAAAGCGCTGGTGCTAGAACTTTTGGGTACGGTAAATTTGCACTTCGCTAAGGCTAACGATGCCGGGCTGATCCACAAAGTAGTCATTCATCAAACGGCTCGCAATCTGTTCTGCCATTTCTTCTTTTAAAACGATGACTTCAATTTTCACGATGCGAAACTCATCCACCACCGACGGGTGTTGCGACTGGTGCAGGTGCAGTGAACCGTTGCCGCCACCCTCAAAAATTGACCAGCCTTTTGCCCCTTCTTCTGTCAGTACTTCTAGGATGCCATCTTCAAAGACCTTCTCGGTCAGGATCGAAATCAGAGTTGCTTTATGTTTCATTTTCTACCCAAAACAATCATCAAAATACAATTGTGGCTAATTCCGTGAATAATGGAATACCAATCGCAATACAAATCGGTGTACCAATACTAGTTGAAGAACCGATAAATGCCGAAGGATTGGCACTGGGTAATCCCGCACGCAAGGTAGGCGGTCCGGAAATATCGGAGCTGGAAGAGGCCAGTATAGCCAAAAGCACAACGCCACCTGGGCTGAACCCAGTCAAATGATGGGCGATGTAACCAAAGCCAAAGGCAATACCACCGTGCAATAGCGGGGCAATAACCGCGTACACCGCATACCAATGGGCGACGCGGCGCAATTCGCTCAACCGTTGCCATGCCTCAATCCCCATGATGATCATTAATATGGATAAAAAGCCCCTAAACATCGGCTCGTAAAAGCTCTCATAGACAGGCTCAGGCTTGGTCAGTAACCCCAGTAACAGGCCTAGAATCAAGGCAGAAAGCGCTGAGCCCCGCAGACTATCGGCAATAATGGCGCGGATACTGACTTCCTTACGACGGGATTTTTTGCATTGTTCCTCTTTTGGTTTGCCCTCTTTATGGGCGGCCAAGCGCCCTAGAACAATAGCCAATACCAAGGCTGGAATATCCATAAACGGATATAACGCTGACACCCAGGCTTCGTATTCCATGCCCACATCGTCAAGGTGCAGCATGCCTGCGGCAAAGGTAGACGCTGACACCGCGCCAAACAAACCCGCGGTAGCTATGGCATCAACCGGCTTAATGCCAGGTAAACGCGCTAACGTCCATTTGCCGACAAAGACGATAACAACGCTAATCAATACCGCAAAAAAGGCAGGTAATAACAATTCGGCTAAATTGGCGCTACGGATCTCAATACCACCGCGTAGTCCAATTTTCATCAACAGGACAAAAACGATGAATTTATAAACCTGGTCCGGTATGGCTAAACGGCTACCGCAGGCGGCGATAAACATGCCACCAAGCAAAAAACCAAGTGTCGGGGACTGGAAACCGGCGAGAAATAGATCAAAAAAACCTGAAAGTATGTCCATGGGATTTAGTTCGTCTAGCCTTTATAATCGATGTACGTAAAATTTCGTGAATTAGACTACATCAACCCAGTCAAGCGCCAGCGAAAAATGAACAAGTCTGGCCTCTCACTTAGCAGAATATCGTCTAAGTTATTTGGCCAGCACTATGTCAAATACAACGCCAAGGCTAGCCATATACAAAAGATAGATGGCAACAAATTTTGCGATAGTCTCTGGCCAAGACTGCCGATACATGGTTTTAAATGCACGCGCAAAATACCAAACCAAGTATAAAAAAGGTGGGAGCTGGAGCACCTGGAACGCAAGTCCCTGTTTTTCCATTGATTCCAAAGGAATCGTGAAGGCCAAGACGATATATACCGTTGAGTGGATATGCATTGAGAAAACTAAGTTGCTAAGATAGTAGCTATTCCGGAAGAAGCACTTCACATAAAATGCAAAAATCGGGAACAAGACAAACATGGCTTTTGAATACAGGTTGGTAACCGACTCAGATTGTGCAGCATCATTGACAAATAGATGATGAAAACTAGAAAACAGCAAGAAAAACAACAGGCTGATCACCAAATATAAGCGCAATGGCGGTGAGTATTTATCGCGCTTGCCTTGGTCAAATTCGTAGGCAGCAAGCCCCGGTTTTAACAGGAGGGTTTTCAGCGTCAGCCATAACCTGCCATCGATATCCAGTAGCTCATGCACTGAATCCCTGACAAAAGGGAAAAAAGGTTGCCGCAAACTTTTGGTACTCTGCCCACAGTTAGGACAAAACTTTGCGTCCTCGGGCAATGCATGCTGGCAATTAGCACAAGACAAATCCATATCAATCAATAGCCGGTTCTTGTTATAACGGGATAGTGCCAGAGATAGCAGTATATTGAAAAACAAAAAATGTCATTTTCACATTCGAAATGAGCACAGCTCGAACGCTATCACTCAATCAAAAAATCTAGATAACGCACCCAAGGACAAAGCATTTTCAACCTCGTCTGGATACCATTGGATCGTCCTGCGGGTAGCCTCTTCCTGGGTTTGTTGCAAAAGATAGGCTTGCAAACCATCGGCATTGCTAAAACGCTGTTGCAAGTAGGCTTTGATAGCGGCTGACAAGTAAGATTTGGTATCGGCATTGACCAAGCGAAGGATCACTGAAATATCAATGCCAATTTCCGTACTTTCCATTAAATTGCGCAGCCCTTTCCGCCCGCGTATGGAATCGGAAAATTGGTAAAACGCGTTTTTCGAATCATAAATGGGCCCCAATGGATTGGGTCTAAAATGCTTAACATACGTTTCCCGATGACTTAAACCATGTTGCTTGGCATTGAAAAGTATCCAGTCTAGGGCGCAATTGGCCAGGCTGTCATCTGGATAGCTTCCACCTATATTTGTGTGCACACCTGCAAACCAACGTTGCTGCAAATATTGGCCATCCTCTGCATGTTGCCAAACATCAGGTAAAAAGTCGGATCTTTGCTCATCAATTGCCAAAGCGTGATAAGCATTTTCCACTAACGCAGGTACTTGGTTGGAAACTAAGTGCGATACATCTTTCGATGCGGTCAGCTTTTGCGCCAAAACCGTATCAAAAAGGCCAATAAATTTAATTTTAATCGGAGTGGGATGTTTGTATTTTGGGTTGCCCGGGTGACATTTCATGGCGCGCTCAAAACTGCTTGAGCCTTCTGTCTTAAGATATTCCCTTAATAGGTAGGGGATAAAATAGGCATCATCTTTTGATAGCAAACCTCCCAGCCAAGACACGAAGTTGCATACTACCCTGACAGTAGCCGCACCGCGGCTAAAGCCAAACGCATAAATTTCGTCACCTTGGTCATAGTTATTAGTTAAAAAGGTAACAGCTTCTTCAACATTGGTTTCCAAGCCTGCGCCAGTTATCCCTCCGATAATCCGATCCGCCATATACAGTAATGTATTGCCAATATTGCTGTAACTAGGTGAAGCACCTACGCCAATATCGTAATGCACAATTTGCGGCACCTCAGGTTCATCAGCATCCTGTGTATCGCTGTTGTCCTGCTTCAGGCTTATGGCACGTGCGATCTTTAAAACGTTAGTAGGCCTGGCAATCTTAGATCTACGCGTGATTTTGGTTTGCTCGAAAGTGCCATTACCCGTGCCGTCTAAACATAATACTAAGTGTTTTTTGCCAGCCATGCTTTGCCCCTATTCGTCATTAATATTTGCAAGTATAAAATATTACACCATTGTTTAAGCTAGCAAGCCATTGCTTAAGTTAAGAATTCGCCTCCCTCTATTGCTAGTTTATCCGAGAAGCTTGCTATTTTTATTATTTGCACTGTGACAAGCGGTATTGGGTGGGGTTTGGCAATGTCAGTTAACCTGGGTTTGCATTTTTGTCCGCGATAATTTCACCCAGACCGACAGCAACCTGATTAAATATTAACCATCACTATGCGCATGGAACCACTTCAATTTTACTATTTGGGGTGATAATTTAATCCACAACTCCGATTAAGCTGAACCAAGGAAGGGAACCGGTCTCACATGATTTATACACCTGGTATCACCAAACGCACCAGGACTTTGAAAGCGGTGTAGATTGATAGAGAAAAGTTAAACTTGGTTTAGAAATCACCGCTAGCTCATTGCTTGTGTTGAAAAAAAATTATTAATGCCAAGGAATATTTATTACTTCAGTTGTAACGGCACAACGGAGATTCACTATCCTGTCTGTTAGCTTTCACCCCTCAAAAAAATGTCTCAATTTTTAAATAATCTGAGACAAAATTTAGGTTATCTGATAGCGTTATCTCAATTATTATTAATTTTGAGATATTGCAGTGAGTAAGCCACCAGCAGTGATTCGAAATCCATTGGCAAAGATAGCAAGTGAAACCCCTGAATTACTTGAGTCATATATGGACTATTTCAGTCCCACTGATAAAAAAGGGAGATACCTACCTTTTTCAGAACTTAGGTACAGAGTTGATAAAGAATTGGATATCAAATTAGTGTGGTCGCTTATAAAAACGGCTCGAATGAGACAAAGATGCAAATTACTCCATGTAGGAGAACCACAAAAAAGAAGTCATTTCGTACTTACTCCTCTCATACACAAAGCAATCTCTGAGGTTGATCGAAATACGACCAGCGCTTCTCTTGAGTGGATAAGCAGCCAAATCGGTGAAAAAAGTCAGATTGAGTATCTACTCAATGATTTGATAGAAGATGAATCAATAAGCAGCAGTCAGTTAGAAGGAGCCGCAACGACAACTCAAATCGCAAAAGATATGCTTAAGAGAGGGCGGAAACCTCGCTCAGAAGATGAAAAAATGATCTTGGGCAATTACAAGTTGATGTTATTTTCTTGGGAAAATAGAAATAGTCCATTGTCCTTAGATCTCATTCAAGAAATGCACAAAATAGGTGTTGAAGGTATTGATGACGATCATTATACACCGGGGGTGTTAAGAAAAAGTGATGATGTTTATGTCGTTGATGCTGATGGAGAAATTGTCCACACTCCTCCAAGCGCAATACATTTAGAACATCGATTGTCACAGGTTATTGAGTGGATAAATCACAAACATGAAGATAGTGATACATTGAGTTACCTTCACCCTCTGATTAAGGCAATAACTCTGCACTTTATTATTGGTTACGAGCATCCTTTTAGAGATGGAAATGGTAGGGTAGCACGCGCATTGTTCTACTGGTATATGTTCAAAAGAGACTTTGCAGCATTCAGGTATATTGCTATTAGCGTACTGTTAAAAAAAGCTCCATTGAAATACGGCAAGAGCTACCTTCACTCCGAAAACGATGGAATGGATCTCACTTACTTCGTCGAGTATCAATGTTCATTAGTGATCCGAGCAATTGATAAATTCAAAGAATCTTATACAAA
Source organism: Alteromonadaceae bacterium (assembly GCA_965279005.1). GTDB lineage: Bacteria > Pseudomonadota > Gammaproteobacteria > Enterobacterales > Alteromonadaceae > Planctobacterium. Next base: position 10,056 of record CBDIHK010000021.1, read on the forward strand.
CACAGCTACTGAGATTGAAAAATTCAACCGATGGCTGTGGGATTCTGGGCTATATAAGAAATTGACAGAAAAGCAAAGAACAGTATTTCAAGTTGCTAAAAATGGCATTGCAACGGGTTTCACTATAAGAAACGTGGAAAGTAATCTAGGTTGTTCATACAACACAGCTGCTAATGTGCTCAATGGTCTGGTTAAGCTGAAGCTGTTTAAGAAGGTTAAGACCGGGAAAGAGTGGTTTTTCTTTATGAATGACATACCACAAATCGTCGAAAATTGGCAAAACTGACGCAACAAGAACTATCTCTCACTGCTGCCGTTTCCCGGCATCAGCTTTCGCAGTATATCTTTTAAGTCTTTTGGTACGGTTTGTTTAACCAGTTTGGCGCAGGCGGAATCAAGTTCCCTGCGTGCTGTTTTGTCCAGCGTATTGATGGTTTCTTGGAAGTCTGGGGTTGCGATTTCGATGGCCTGCCTATTGGCATGGTTAAGGTTGCAAACCTGTTTGTGGAAAAACAGGAAGCGGCCCAAAATCACGTAAGGGAAATTACGGTTATTGATAGGCCCATAGGTTGCGGTGCAGCCACTGGTGCTAATACCGCTAATTTTCAGGTTGGCTATTTTATGGGAGGCTAACAGTCCACCGGCGGCACCTATCACCCCACCGCCCAGGGAACCCAGCATCAAACTGCCACCGGCAGTAAGCGCATCGAGAGTTGCCCCGCCCATTGCGCCAGTCAAGGCCATTGCCGCAATCAGTTGTTTTTTGTTCAATCCCCACATATACCACTGTTCGATATCAAAAAGATCCGGCGGTAGCTTAAGGCCATCAAGGGTCACGGAAGAATTGTGGTGTTGGTAGACCATCAGCACTTTGATAAACGCATCTTCCTCGCGCTGTTTGATGCCATATTCGAATTGCTTTTTTAACCGAGCCGACAAGGCTTTAGCCTGGGCTTCATTTAAGGTTTTTTGATCAACCGAGAAGGAACAAGCCTCGACCAGCAGTTGCTCCAATATGCCAACACACTGCTCAGCCTGTTTCTGGCGCATTGCCAGCATGCCTTGGTTAACCTTAAGCAGCTGGCCATGCCAACGCTCATCCAAGTGGGCAAAGGTGCTAAACAATTCGGTTTGTTTTTCAAACTCAGCGGTCAAAGGGTTAAACACCTTCACGCTCTTAAAATACTGGTGCAGGGCATCGCGCCATTGTCCAACATAGTCCTCATTTTCAATTGGGTTGATCAAGGCCATGCTAGGACGGCCTGCCCAGCGTAAGATCTCCATCTCAAACTCATATTCGGGCCCATATGGCCTAGAGCCGTCCACCACATAAATAATCGCGGCACCTTCTACAATGGGTGACAAAATTTCAACTTCATCTGGAAAATCCTTACGGCACTCTTCGCTATTGACAAACTGCTCGATGGTTTTTGCCCGGCCACTGGCATCCTTGGTATGTTGTTTTAGCCACTGCAGTGCCTTGTAAGGTCGCTGGAAGCCAGGGGTATCCACCAGCACAACTCGGCTCTCTGGCACTTTAAATTCATAGCGGTCAGCGCGCTCAGTGGTGCCGCTGCGCTGGCTAATCTTTATCGTGTCGACCTGGGCAAGTGTGGAGACGATACTGGACTTGCCTTTGTTTGGGTGGCCGACAATAGTAAATGTAGGAACAGTCACTGTCATTGCGCTTCCTTGTTGGCATAGACCAACCAGCCAGGTGTTTTTGATACAAACCGGATCCACTCATCCAAGTGCCTAGTTTGTGGTGACGCCACAATACCTGCCCTTATTTCAATCGGGAAGATTCGGCCCGTCTTACCCTGCAAGTAGTCGCCTAGTTCTTCCAAGGGCGCCTCCCAAGCTTTAACAAGGATCACCTGGGGTATGCCCTGCCCTATTAGTTCTTCTTGGTCTGCTCTGGTGGCCAAAGGTCCAGCCGCATACACCTTATTAGTAGCCACCATCGGTTCAAGCTGGGCAATGATATCCTTTGGAAACCCGGCCCAGTTAACCAAGTTATATTGTTCTGGCATTTCATGCACAAGGGCTGGATCCAAACTTGAAGTTGCAGCAGCCTGGGATTTAAAAGTGGCGGTGCGGGACTGCGCCTGTGACGCCAACTTAAACCGTATTTGGAAATTTAAGGCCAGCATGGCAACGACCCTAAGCAAGAAGGAATAAAACAATTGGCAGGCAATGATGAAAGGCCACCACTGTCCAAATACCGTTGCCGCGCCGTCGTGCCCTGTTAGCCTGGAATCTTGTGTCGCACTGAGTAAAGCCATGGAAGGTTGTGCTGACTCCCAAAAGAACCAAGGAACCGCTATCAAATTAAGCACCGGCAACAAGGTTTCCGGCGATAACACCGTGCTGCGCCAGACAAAGTTAATATCAGTAAAAACCAGCAACAACATCAATGCTGAAACACTGCCCAGCGCCCACCCTACGGCGCCATATTGGCCGTGGTAGAGAAGTAACAGCCGGTTGATAGGCTCTGAAAAATGCCGCAGACGTCGATCACCTAAAAACAATACAGTAGCTTTAATGCGCTGGATTGTGTCAGATTCTTGTTTTAACAATGAGACGCTAGATAGAACCAGGCCAAACAACGGCAGCCCTACAAATAGCAGCAGCAGGATTAAGATATTCACCTGCCCTTCTTCGTTGCCGCTCAAAAATGGCAAGCTTATGATGAAACCTAGGCCAAAACCGACAAAACCAGCGCTATGGCGAGTAATAGTCGGATCATTTGATAAGCTGTTTTGCACGTTGTCCTTGTTTATTAAATTCCGCGCCAAACAGCGCTTAAAGTCACGTTGTAGTGTCTCGCATATCTGCAGGGATTAATAGCGTGTTTTTGTTATCGTTTGTATCGCTGCAGATTGCAACCATTGTTGAGCCGTCTGGAGTTTATAGTTTGCCAGTTTCTATTGAGGGTTTAAATTTTACATGGAAACAGTTCTAAAGAAGATTGTGACCGCTGTAAAATTTTGAGCTACAGCGGTCATAGCAAAAATGAACACTGACTAAGCGCCAGGCTTAGTCACTTCTGGTTTCTCAGTAAATGGTTTGATGCCAAATTCTGGATACACTTCGGATGGGAAGAACACCCTACCGCCAAATGACACCATCGAAGGCGTTTTAATAGCTTTAACATCTTTGGTGGGATCGCCTGTGACTAAGAAAAAGTCAGCCAATTTGCCTACTTTGATACTGCCCAAATCATCGCCATATCCTAAATAGTTAGCCATATCATAGGAGCCGCGGCGCACCGCTTCTGCTGGTGTCATGCCAATTTTGGTAAAGAGTTCAATTTCCCGATGTAGCTCAAACGCCCCGCCTAAGTCGGTACCTGGCACTATCATGATGCCGCGTTCATGCATCATGGACAGGGTCTCCAGCACTTTTTCAAATGCTGCACGGTAGGCTTGATCTTCCGCTTCATCAGCGACATTTAGCAAGGCGACTTTGGCGTTGCGCTGCACGCTGATTGGCATATTGTCGATATAATCCACCATGCCGGCGCGGGTTTCGCCATTCCTGGCGGTTAAACCAAACTCGTGAATGACGATAGTGGGATCCAGGGCAATGTTGCGCTCGCTCATCAAATCGAGTGTGTATTGCACTTTTTCAGAAGATAAATCCAAATCAGCAAACCGTTTCATACCGGTAATGCGGAACAAAGTGCGGGTGTCTTCGGAACGATCCAGCACCCAGCTCAGCATCACCTGGTTGATATGGGTGATCTCGTCATAACCGGCTTCAATCATCTCATTTACAGTAGAAAATGCCGGTACATGCCCCATCACCCGGAGCCCGTGCTTGTTGGCTTCTTCTGCCATGGCGGGTACCCATTCGCCTTTAACTGAGCTGTATATCTTGATTTGCTTGTAACCGTCCATTGCTGCGTACTTGCGCACTAGCTCCACGGCCTGTTCTTCAGTTTCTGCCATCTCGCCGGTGGCATTGCTAAATTCACTCACGCCTTCGATAAATCCACTGCGGGTAATGCGTGGCCCTACCAATACCCCGGATTCAATGTTGTCCACCAGCTTTTCAATTACATCGATCTCGTTGCCCGTATCGCGCACCGAAGTCACACCCGCCAACACATTGAGCAGAGCCCGGTTGTCGCTCATATGGCCATGCATTTCAAACAGACCCGGTACCAAGGTACCGCCCGCACCATCAATCAACACTTCTTCGCCATTGGCTGTGTAAACAGGTTCAGCGACTTCAGTGATACGCTCACCTGCAACAACCACTGATTTGAGCCCTGTGAGTGCCAGCGCCTCTGGATCGAATAGCCTAACGTTGTTAATTCTAAATGGCTGCTTGTAGTTATGGGTTACGCGCCCTGCGATTTCCTTGAAACGCGAAGCATTGAGGTTGGTGGCTATTTCCCGAAGCTCACTATCAGCGGCTTCATAGCCAAAACGGATCAAGGTGGAACGCGGGGACAATACCGCCATTAACCGGTTCTTATTATCCAAAGCTAGGTAGGTTGGGTCTAAAGCGATACCACCTAACGCGACAATACGCGCCTGCACATTACCGGCCTCAGCAGTAAAGCGATATTCAGCGACATCGGCCAGCCTCACTGTTCCAGCAGGTAAGGCAGGCAAAGACGTTTGCGAAGATTGCAGTACGGCATTGACGTATAAATAACTGGCATAGGGGCTACTGTTTTGCGCGATATACACTTGGCCTTTGGCGTCATCAGCTTGCCCTTTGCCAGCCGCGGAACGCCATTTGGCTGCACTACCATTAAGCTTAAACACTTCATCAACAGCGTTGCCAAAGGTGGTTTTGCCTTTGATGCTCCAGTTAATTGGGAGACCATCCGCTGAAAGTGACACTTGCTCCTGGCTACTCGCACCCCGGCCGTTGTTATCAAAACCGAAATCAATATCCAACTTTTGGCCATTTTCCAAGACAGTCATATCCCCTACCTTGGTACCACCAAATAGCACTGAAAACTGATGGGTCTCCTTGTTTGGCGGTGGTGGTTTCGCATCAGCACTGGATTGTTCAACTGTGGGTTGTTGTGAGCAAGCCGCCAGTACTAGCAATGCGGAAAAAAGCAGGGTAAGTCGTTTCATATTCATTATCTTTTTTATGGTTTGATGCAGTATTGCAAAGAGTTGGGGATTGGTACGCGGTTAAGTGGAAAAAGATTTTTGTTGCCTATAAAAACAAAAATAACATACTGGCAGGAAAAACTTCTGAGAGTCTGATTAAGGTGCAGCCGGATATTGAGCACTTTTTTAGCGGTAGCAGGGGCAATAGAACTGTCAGGTAGCCCATGGGGGCTACCTACTCAATCTACAAGTTAGGCCTTGGACTCTGCAATCCAACTATCCACCATGCGTTCTAGCACTGATAATGGCACCGCACCACCACCAAGTACCACATCGTGGAAATCGCGGTAGTCAAACTTATCGCCAAGCTCTTTTTTGGCCTTAGCCAAAAGTTCCTGGATCTTGATCATGCCAATCTTGTAGCTAGTCGCCTGACCGGGCAACACCAAATAACGGCGTACTTCTGATCGGGCTTGTTCCTCGGTAATGGCCGAGTTGGCTTTGAAATAATCTACCGCTTGCTGCTCAGTCCAGCCTTTAGCATGCAAGCCAGTATCAACAACCAAGCGAATGGCACGCCACATTTCTGAGCCCAAACGACCAAACTCGCTCAACGGATCTTGGTAAGTTCCAGGCATTTGCTTAGCTAACCACTCTGTATACAGTGCCCAGCCCTCAATATAGGCAGTTATGCCAACCTGGGTACGGAATGTGGGAACCCCTTCCAGCTCTTGGGCTATGGCAATTTGCATGTGGTGGCCAGGCAAACCTTCGTGGTAGGCGATAACTTCAAGTTCGCGCTTCGGCATCGCCGTCATATCTGACAAGTGCGCATAATAGATTCCTGGGCGTGAACCGTCTGGCGTAGACGGGTAATAGTGCTGCGCAGCACCGTCTTGTTCGCGGAACGGTTCAACCCGTTTAACAATCATGTCCGCTTTGGGCAAGATACCAAAGTACTCAGGCAGCATGCCTTTGATATTATCAATAGCCGCGGTGGCATCGTCGATATAACCTTGCCTGCCTTCATCAGTATTGGGATAGTACAAACGCTCATCATCTTTGGTATCGCGCAGGAACACAAAATACTCGGCCAAATCACCTTCAAAGCCAAAGGCTTCTTTGGCGGTGATCATTTCTTCGCGTAACCTGGCCACTTCACTCAAACCAATCTCGTGTATTTCTTCTGCAGTCAGGGAAGTGGTGGTTTGGTTAGCCAAGCGTTCATTGTAATAAGCCACACCATTTGGCAACGCGCTGACACCTTTCGCCTCTGGGCTGGCGTTGACTTGGTCTTCTTTTTGCCAGGCAATGACCCGCTCATAGGCTGGCTTAAAGTAGGTCAACAGGTTTTCCCGCGTTTGGTTGGTAAGGCTTTCAGCTGTATCTGCGTCTATTGCTTCACTTTCCACTAAAGCGGCAATTTTTTCCTTAGCGGCTTTCCAAATTGAACTGTCCTCTCCATCGTCAAATGGTGCACCGGTAATAATGGCCTCAGATGCTTTGATAACCTCTTCAAAAGCAAAATAGGGCGGCCTTACACCTTTAGACGCAGCTTTCTTGGAGCCTTCGATAAGCTGATCCAGTGCCCTGCCCGTCTCCTTCACCCGGCTGATAAAATTTTCCATGTCTTGCTGTGTGGCAACATTGTGGAAAGAAATTAGCAATGTGGGGAAAAATGTATGCACTGCGTTCATTTGCTCGAACACATAACCATTGTAACGAAACTCATCAGCGGCGATTTGGGCTTCTGCTTGGTACACCCAGACGTCATAAGAGACTTTGGCGTCATCAGTTAACTTGTTGTAATCGAAGCTGGATTTTAGTTCTTCAAGATCTTTGCGGGCAATAGCTAGGTTTTCTTCCAGTGCCTGTTCAGACATTTGGTCAATTTCACCTTGGCGCTCTGAACGGCCTAAAAAGGCCAACTGGATCGGGCTGCGCATGATGCCCTCTTCGTACTTTTGTTCAAACCAAGCGTTTAGGCGCTCCGTTTCTGCCTGTATATCGGCCTCGGAAACGGCTTGGTCTGCTACTTGCTGCACTTCGTCAACTTGGGCAGTTTGTTCTGTGCTGGGTTGCTTACTACAGCCCACTAGAGCAAGGGCAATTAGGGTGCTAAGGAGTGTTTTTCTCATTGGCTTATGTCCGTTATTTTATAATTATGGTTCTGAGTTTTATCGCACAACAACGCACAAACAGCTAAAACTCGTTCTCACTGACGCCAAACTATCACTGGTTCGATGGGAATTGTAAAGGGGGGAGCCTGTCGAATGCGGTTAATGGCAGATATTTGTGTAAACAACAGGCCCTGCAGTAAAGATATTGCAATCAAGAGAGGTGAAGATTTGTGGCACCTTCAAATTAATAAGTCGAGTTAGGCGTACTCTCTGGATTGATATCACCGTCAACTTCTTCTGGGTCGACATCATTGTCGATAAGCACTTCGCGCACCACCTCGATATGATCCAAGACTTTTTGGTAGCGGTCACCATATTCGTACTTGGTTACCTCAATCGCCTTTGGCATGTAGCTAAAGGCTATTTTTAGTGCCTGTAAGGCATCTTCATTCATTTTTTCACTCATAACAATTCCTACTCAGATTTGGGTTCTTCAGCGCTGGCGCTTCATTACACCGGCAAATTCGAAGCCACCTTCTAGCTCCCTAAAATCGACGTTGACTAACTCCCACCCCAATTCACCTAGGCTATTCAAGTAGTCTTCCAATGATTCGCGGCTCCTTCCCTTAAACACACCTTCAGCTTTAACATCCTGGCTATCAATTATCATGTACTCAAATTGGCTCATTGGGCAGCTCCGTCGCTATACTTGAACTCTAAGGGTAAGATAAATGCGAGTAGTGCGGTAGTGGAAAGTTGCAAGCAGGTGTTATTGTGAAAATAAACCGGATTTATGCTTCGTACTGTTTCAGCTGCTGCAGGATCACCCCGGCTTGGGTACGGTTGTTGACGCCAAGCTTCTCAAATATCGCAGCAACATGGTGTTTGACCGTGCGCTCCTGGATGTCCAGCTCATAGGCAATTTGTTTATTGAGCAGGCCATTGCTTATCATTTGTAACACCCGGAATTGGGCAGGTGTTAGCCGCTCTACCTTTTCCGCGAGCTGACGCTCCGGGTTGTCATCGGGCAGTTCCTGGTTAAGGTCTATTTGGGCCGGAACCCAAATGTCGCCGTTTAAAACAGCGTCCACAGCCTCCGATATGCCCGTTAGCGAAGACGATTTCGGAATGTAGCCACTTGCACCTAAATTTATGGCTTTTTGGATCACTTTGGGATCTTCATTGGCTGACACCATCACCACCAAAATATCCGGAAAGGTAGTGCGCAACTCAGTCAGGCCGCTAAAACCATCATTTCCCGGCATCTGCAAATCCAAAAAAATCAGCTCAATGTCTGGCAATTGCTTTAACTTATCCAGCACATCCTGGAATGACTGGGCTTCCAGCGTTTCGTAGTCTGGTAACGACTGGGCCAAAGCTTGGGTTAAGGCAGCCCGGAATAAAGGGTGGTCATCGGCAATAATGGCTTTCACGTTATCACTTTGTGACATAGTTTCGAGCCCCTTAGTGTACGCAAAGGTTAGCGCACCGGTAAAGGTGCGCTGCGCTTCACAAGCGTCAGAACTCATAGCCAACTGTCAAGGTAATAGTGCGCGGGTCACCATAATAGCCAATTAAAGTATTGTCGCCTCCCAATCCAGGAGTGTAGCGGCTGATATCTTCAGGCGCATCTGGATCCGGTGTTACAAACTGGTATCCACCTACCATATACTCCTCGTCGGTGATGTTCTTTAAGTGCAGCCCTGCATACCAATTTGATTCTGTGCTATACCAGTTTAAGCTGGCATTGAGCAAGCCATAACCGTCCTGGGTTAATAGGCTGTCTTCTTCAAACAACACATAGTCATCGCGGTAGTAATAGTTGGTATTGAAGACAAAATCACCATAGTCGTTGGAGAAGTCATAGCTTAACGCCAGGTTGTAAGTCATGTCCGGGGTGTTGGAAATGGTGAACCTATCAGACTTATCAAAGGTCTCACCAGTTTCAGGATTGGTATCAATAACTTCGGTAAACTCTGCGTCAATTAGGCCTAGGGAGAAATCCAGGCGCAGGTTTTCGGTCGCGATATAGGTTAATTCCGCTTCCAGGCCGGTTGAATCAGACTTACCAATATTGCCCAAACGCTGGTTCAAGTCGGCGCTAGTATCACCTGGCAGTATTGAAATGTACTGCCGTTCCTGGTGATCAATATAGAATGCGGTCAGGTTCAACCTAAGGTTGTCATTCCAATCACTCTTCATCCCCAGTTCAAAGGAATCAACGATTTCAGGATTGGCAGCTGGCTCTCCGATTGATGCCCGCGGGTTGTAAGTTCCAGATTTGAAGCCTTGGGCATAGCTGGCAAAGAACATCACGTCTTTATTGTACTGGTGTTCAATGCCTACCCTTGGGGTGAAGCGCGACCAATCATCGGAATCATCCAAGACAACAGGTACTAAGTCGCCTTCGGGGCGAACATAACCTGGTACCCAGCCTGATTCAGGATACACGGTATCGAAGATCAGCCCGTTGCGGACAACCGAATCTCGTTCGTCTTTGGTATAACGGGCACCGAGGGTCATGGACCAATCTTCGGCTAAATCAAAGCTGGTTTGTGCGTATAACGCCGTGCTTTTTGAGTTGCTGCAACCAGAAACTTCCCGCGTGAGTCCGGGTGTTGCAAAAGCAGCTTGACCTAAAACTTCTAAAATGGCTTCGAATTGACCGCAAGATTCGCCGTCGTAGTAATACAAACCAGAAACCAAGGTCATGCCGTCACCAGCATAATTTAGCTGCAATTCGTGGCTAGTCTGTTCATCGTCGTAAATAGCAGGCACATCAAAAATGCGCAGTGGCGTGTTGTCAAAATCGATATTGGTAGGCGAATAGCCCTCGCGACTAGACGCAATATATTTGATGCTAGTGCTATCGCTAACAGTCCAGTCCACTATTAGACTATAGCCTTCCAATTCGACTTCATTATAGGTAGGCAAACTGGTGTAGGAATCGTACACGCTGTCAGGTACCGGCGCGTCCGTTAAAATACTGGGCAATAACCGGTAGCCGCCTTTGGCATTAGAATCGTCCTGGGTTTTATCCCAGTTAAAACGCATAAACAAATCATCACTGGGGCGGTATTCCAGGGTCAAGCGGGCTGCGGTGACGTCCTTGTTATAGTTTTCTTTGTCCTGGTTGGGCAAATCGGAAATCAAATACTCACCAAAACCATCCCGGTTCAAGCTGGCAACACCAAAGCCCACATAGAACTGTTCACTGAGTGGATACTGGCCAGTCACTTTGAGGTCGCGCTGGTTGTAGCTACCGATAGCACCGTTAATGCTCAATTCGGCATCGCCTGACATTTCTTTGGTAATGTATTTAATGGCGCCACCAATAGTGTTTTTACCGTAAAGGGTACCCTGCGGGCCGCGTAATACTTCGATGCGTTCGACATCCAATAAGTCCAATACGGCCCCCTGGGGCCTTGCCAGGTATACATCGTCTACATAAATACCGACACCAGGCTCATAACCCCATAGCGGATCCTGCTGGCCTACACCGCGGATAAAAGCTGTAATAGTAGAGTTGGTGCCACGGCTTCGTTGCAAGGTGGTATTAGGAGAAAACTGTTGGATTTCGGTAATGACCTCTACACCGGTTTCACTGAGTTCTGTGGCAGACAATGAGGTGATCGCGACCGGCACTTGCTGCAGGTTTTCCACCGACTTACGCGCCGTGACTTGGATACGCTCCAAACCTTTTGACTCTGCGTCTGGGTTTTGGTTTGCATCGGTTTGCTGTGCGCCTACAGTAGCGGTACACAATGCCAATGACATAGCAATTGCGCTTTTAGTAAAAGTAGATTTTTGCTTAGAGCTAGTTGTGGGGTACTTGTGCGTATTCATATGCCCTGCCTCTAATTTTTGGGGTCAGTTATTGTTAGCCCGTCCGTTTGGGCGCATTCAATATCAAAGTCGCCAGCACTTTAAAACAAAAAAAACACCTTGCCACCTGTACTTAAGATCCATATGCAAAAATCAAACTGTCACGCACACTTAGGAACAGATTAACTCCCCCGTTTACAGCGCATCCAAATCAAAGTCACGGAATAAGCAGTTTAACGGTATCCACATTTTGGATGCCAAATACAAAGGGGATAACCAATGATCCTGAGTTTAATCGGGCTGGTTGGCGGTTTGGCATTGCTAATTGTATTGACAATGCGCGGCATGAACCTGTTTATCAGCGCGCCATTGTGCGCCTTAGTGGTTGCCATTAGCAATGGCCTGCCACTTATGACCGGCGACAGCCATTTTGTGTCGTTTTATATGGATGGCTTTACCGCCTTCATCGCAAGCTGGTTTTTTATGTTTTTGCTGGGGTCGCTATTCGGCAAATTTATGGAGGACACCGGCTCGGCAGATGCGGTTGCCCACTGGATTGTTAGCAAACTAGGCATGAAAAAAGCAGTATTTGCCATCGTTGCCGCGTGCGCCATCCTAACCTACGGCGGGGTGAACCTGTTTGTGGTGGCATTTTCGGTCTATCCGATGGCGCTAAGCCTGTTCAAGGACGCTAACCTTCCCAGGCGCTTTATCCCGGCTGTGTTGGCATTTGGTTCGGTCACCTTCACCATGACGTCGGCGGGCTCACCGGAAATACAAAACTGGATCCCCATCAAATACTTGGGCACCACGCCTTATGCTGGTTGGGAAGTCAGTGCTGTGGTGGCGGTATTTATGGCGGTATTTGGTTACTATTGGCTTAAGCGAATGATCGCAGCAGCAGTAGCTAATGGCGAACATTACGACGAACGGGACGGCGACCCTAAGCCCGACCAACGCTTCCTACCCCACCCCATTACCGGGCTTATCCCATTATTGGTCGTGCTATTGTTGTCATTCACCTTGCATACCACATTTGGCCACAACGCTTTGATCCTGGCATTGGGCGGTGGTGTGCTGACTATCATGCTGATCAATTTCAAGTTCTTCCGAAACATCGGCAAAGCGGTCAATGACGGAACTACAGGCTGTTTGATTGCCATCGGTAATACTGCCGCAGTCGTTGGCTTTGGCGCCGTTGCTAAAAACACGGAGGCCTTCCAAGTTGCAGTGGATGTGATGACCCACATGCCGGGCAACGAACTGGTAGGCGCAGCGGTTGCCGTCAGTGTTATAGCAGGTTTAACTGGCTCTGCTTCGGGTGGCCAAGCCATTGCCCTGCCATTGCTTGCCCCCCACTACTTGGATCAGGGCGTGAACCCAGAGCAGTTGCACCGGGTAGTTGCCATCAGTTCGGGGGCACTAGATACCCTGCCCCATAACGGCTACGTAGTGACTACTATCCGGGCTATCTGCCGCGAAACCCATGCCAGTGCCTATTGGCCTATGTTTGCCATGACCGGCGTAGTACCCTTGCTCGGGTTAGTAGTGGCAATCACCTTGTTTATCTTGTTTTAGTAGGTTTAGGTATGATGAAAAAACTCTGTGTTTTAGTGTTATTGCTTGGCAGCTTATTCGCTGTCACCAGCCAGGCGCAATGGGTTGAAAAGCAAACGTTTAGCCTGGACAACTTCAAAACCTTTGGCGGCAAAACCATTGAACAGGTAAACATCGGTTGGGAAGCTTATGGTGAACTGAACGCCGACAAATCCAACGCCATTTTGATCACCCATTATTTTTCAGGTACTTCCAACGCAGCAGGACGGTACAGCGAGTCCAGGCCTGCTGGCTATTGGGACGCCATCATAGGCCCGGGAAAGGCCATTGATACCAACCGTTTTTATGTAATCAGCAGCGATACTTTGGTCAATGCCAATGTCTTTGACGAGAATGTGATCACAACCGGGCCGGCTACGCTCAATCCCGCAACTGGCAAACCCTATGGCTTGGATTTCCCAGTGGTTACTATCCGTGATTTTGTCAATGTGCAAAAAGCACTACTGGAAAGCTTGGGTATAACTCAGCTGCACGCAGTCATCGGCCCGTCAATGGGTTCCATGCAAGCAATAGACTGGGCTGTGGCTTATCCAGATGCTGTACAGCGCATGGTTAGTGTCATAGGTGTAGGCGCAACTGATGCCTGGGTGGCTGCAGCGCTTGAGCAATGGGCTGTCCCGATTAAGCTCGATCCAGCTTGGCGCAATGGCAATTATTATGATTTTGGCCAACCTGAGGCAGGATTGCTAAGTGCCGTTTCCTTTATCACCCAGCAAGCGATGCATCCAAGGGGGTTTAACCAGCTAAACCCTGAATTTAAAACCATTGCAGAGGCGCCACTCAACGACATTTCTAAGCCTCCTAGTCCAGTTGCCTGGCTGCAGCAGAGGGCGAAAGATCGTATCAAGTCCATGGATGCCAACCACGTACTCTATTTGATCCGTGCGAGCCAGTTGTTTATTGCTGGGCATAGCAACAACTTAAAGCAAAATTTAACAAAGATGTCAGCAAAATCGCTGTTTTTACCCGCAAAAGGTGACTTGTTGCTGTATCCACAAATGGCCGAGGATACTCACAACTTGCTGCTGGAGTTGGGCAAACGCTCGAGCTATGCGGAAATCGATGGCGACTTTGGACATTTGGACGGCTTGTTTAACATTGGACAGAAAGCGGCCACTTTAAAACAGTTCTTGGAGTCAGATTAATGCGTAAACTGATACTAGCTTTTGCCATAGGCATTGCGCTTGAGGCAACGTCTTCACATGCAAACCAGAAGGCGTTTCCGGATCTGAATCTAAATGCCAAGGTGACCGTGTCAGGGCTCTCTTCCGGTGGTTATATGGCGGGACAATTCCATATTGCTTATTCAGATTGGGTGGACGCTGCTGGCATCATAGCGGCGGGTCCCTATTTATGCGCCCAAGGCAATTTAATGACAGCCATGGGCAACTGTTTAGCAACAACGGGCGAAAACTTCAGCCTTGATGCGCTAAACACCATGACCGCAAAACTATCCGACGAAGGCGCCATTGCCGGACTGGGCAATTTGCAACAAGACCGGGTTTGGTTATTACACGGTAAGTTGGACAACAAGGTCGGCGCTTCAGTAAACAACGCCTTGTACAAGCAGTACCTTGGGTATGTGAGCGAAGACAACATCCACTATGAAAATAAACGTTCCTTTTCACACCACTTCCCTACCCTGGACAAAGGCAATGATTGCAAGATCTCAACCACTCCATTCTTAGGCAATTGTATGTATGACGCAGCGGGTGAAATGCTGCAATTTTTACATCCGGGCAAGACGCCTAAAAAAGCCCAAGAACACGGTGAGCTGGTAACGGTTCCGCTCTCTACAGAGCAGGACATGGCGCAAATATCACTGTCTAACGAAGCTTATTTGTATGTGCCTGAGGCCTGTCGCAATGACACTTGCACGCTTCATATCAGCTTCCACGGCTGCCAGCAAAACTCGGATTTAGTTGGTATGGCATACGTTAAGGATACCGGAATTAACCAATGGGCAGACAAGCTAAACCTAGCGGTGCTTTATCCACAAACAACAGCCTCTGTTAGCAATCCTCTGGCTTGTTGGGATTGGTGGGGTTACACAGGTGAGAATTACGCCACACGCAGCGGCAAGCAACTGCGCGTTATCGCCGATTTAGCCAAACGATTAATAGGTAAAGGAGGAAACTAATGACCCAACAAACAGCATTGATTACTGGTGCCGCTAGTGGCATTGGTTTTGGCATAGCACAGCATTTAGGGCAAGTCGGCTTCAAGGTGATCTTGACTGACTTGCAAGCAGAAGCATTGGAAAGCGCAAAAAAAACACTGGGCGAACAGGGCATAACAGCTGAGCACCATGTGTTAGATGTTACTTCAGAACAGCAAATTACTCAGTTGATGGCGTCTGTTGGCAACGATAAAATTGATGTACTGGTCAACAATGCAGGGATCCAACATGTTTCCCCGCTAGAGGACTTCCCTATCAACAAGTGGCAATTGATAGTAGATGTGTTGCTCACCGGCCCCGCCCGCTTGACCAAAGCGTTGCTGCCTAAAATGCGTCAACAAGGATTCGGCAGGATCATCAATATTGGTTCAATCCATGGCCTTATTGCGTCCCCTTATAAATCAGCCTACGTGGCAGCGAAACACGGCTTAATTGGGTTTTCTAAAGTGATTGCCCTGGAAACTGCAGATACAGACATCACCATCAACACGATTTGCCCCGCCTATGTGAAAACCCCCTTGGTGGAAAAACAAATTGCAGATCAAGCCAAATCCCACGGCATCAGTGAAGAAGAAGTGGTAAACAAGATCATGTTGGCGCCGATGCCAAAAAAATCCTTTATTGATTTTGATGAAATTGCCAGCACTGTCAGCTTCTTGAGCAGCCATGCTGCCCGGAATATGACCGGGCAAGCATTGGTGTTGGACGGTGGCTGGACCGTGACCTAAAGTAGTTTGCCTGCCGCCAATTCCAGTGTCATAAACACGCTGTTGGGATCCTCTTTGTAATCGGCAAATGGGCCGCAATGCTGGAAACCAACACTGGCATAAAGCCTGCGGGCGGGCTCGAAGAAATCCTGTGAGCCGGTTTCGAGGTTGAGCCGCTGCAAGTGCCTTGCTGCGGCTACCTCGAGAATGTGCCGTAATAGGACTTTACCCAAACCCTTGCCACGGAACTGGTTGGCTGTGCGCATGGTTTTAATCTCACCATTGTAGGCATCATGCTGCTTTAATGCGACACAGCCTGCCAACTCTATCCCCCACCACAAACCCCAAAGGCTGATTGAGCTGTGTTGTAACCCTTTAATATCCAACGCATGCACACTATCTGGCGGCGAAGTGGCATACATATCCTCGAGGTGTTCCTCAAGCAATGCCAACATCAAGGGCTGTGTAGGCGAAATTGTTTCAATCCTGTGCATCACGTCCAAAATGATCAGTCTTCTCAGTAGCGATAGTTTCTACCACTTTGCTGTAAAATTACCAGTGCTTCTTGCCAATCCGGGATCGTGTCCAGGGTTCTTTCAACACGGGCAAACTTGGCATCCGATAACATATCACCAACACCAGCCATTGCTTGCAGATGTTTCTTTGAAACTTTGAAGCCCTGCATTGAGCTTTCGCTATCCCATACAGTCAATGTCCAGGCTTTATCACCTAATAATTCTTTGCGCACACTATAGGCGTACAAACCGGTTTGTTGCTGCAAATTGTCTAGAATGTTGTCCACGTTTTGGTCAAACTGGTTTCTACTATCCCTATTATCTAACCTGTGGGCTTCTGTCAGCACCACTAGCACACTTCGTTCAGGGGCATTTTCAGGCATGTTTTTGGTTTGGGTCAAAGGTGAAGCAATTGGCAATGTACCGCAACCCGACAAAACACCGAGCCCCATTATGGCGATAGCCATGTTTTTGATAATGTTCTTCATTTGATACTCCCAATATGGATGTCTTAATTTGAATGAGGTTCTTGCTTTTCAAAAGTATCATAATGGTACTTGCACTATGCAAGTTTGGATTGCAAGATGACAAATCTTTAATCAAATCCTTGGGAGAATCGATTAATAAACGGGAGTATTCATGGCCGTAAAATATATGATGAGGCCATGATGGAAACCGATGTCAGTGTTTGTTAGGAACCGGTGCCAGCGCCTGTTTAAGGTTTTCTAGGCAGATGGCTAGGCAGCATCGGGAGAACCGTTCTAAATCATTGCCGCAAATGCCGCGACCATGTATTTGTTCAATATAGCCAGGCAGGTTTCGTGAAGTCGTACCTGATGAACCCGTGGTGTGTGTAAATTCCATTTTTAATCTCATAAAACTTAACTGAGTACTATGAGCTTAGTCCAAATTACAGCAGATTCAATTTACAGTACATTTTTTGTGCTGCTTATTAGGTGCTACCTGCCCACTTATTTCCAGTCATCGGCATTGCCATCATGGCTGATAACGATGCCCTCTTGCTCGTCATAAAAGTCATAAAGCTCATCCGGCATGGGGTTTTGCCTAACATCCAAAAACGTGAGATTGCGTAATCCGGTTATTTGCAGATCTTCCAGCTGGTTATCAAATAGGTGCGCAGTTGCAAGTGATTGCAGCGGTGTTATATCAAGTTGTTTTAGTTGGTTCTGCATCATGCGCAGTTTTTGAAGTTTAACGAGTCCACCCAGGTCAACACTGCTCAGATTATTGCGAAACAAAAACAAGCTTTGCAAATTTGCCAACCCTGCTATTTCCAATTTGCGTAATTGGTTCTTAGCCAAATTTAACATCTCAAGATTGGCCAGGTGGCGTAAATCGGCCTGTTGTATTTGGTTGTTAAACAAAGACAATTGGCGGATGTTGGCAAAGTGCACCAGGTCAACTGTTGATTTTATGCCCTTACTATGGCATTTGATGTTATCTACGTCAGCGGCTGCCTGCCACTGCCGCTTTTGTGCCATTGCTAATACACAGCCAGCAAGCGCTTGATCCTGCCATTCTATTTCGCCCAATTGTGTAGCCTGCCCGCTAAAACTCGCCGCTAATGGCACAACGATATGTAACAACCACTTCAATTTAGGCAACCTGCAATAGTTTTTGGTACATGCGCACTGTCTTGCCTTCAGGGTGCAAAACTGAATCTATGGCTTTAAAGCCAAAACCGCTATGGAATTCGTGGGAAATAGGATTGGCGGGCTCTTCATTCACTTCACAACACAAAGAAGATAGGTTGTTATTGTGGCAATACTGCTGCGCTGCCTGGTACAGGCGCTTACCCAACGCCTGCCCCCTGTAGTTGGGATTGATAACAATGCGGTCGATATATAGAAAGTTATCATAACGCTGCTTAAACCAATTGAAGTTAAAGCCTTCATACCCAGCGTCTTGATCGAATCCCAAAATAAAACCTGCAATCGCATATTCATCCGTTAGCAACTTGGCAAAAGCAGCTTGTCTTACCAGTTGCCCCAATTCATCAAGCTGTAAATGGTTCACGTGCGGCACCTCATTGTTATTTAGCCGCAAAAGCTCTGGTAACTCCCTGTTTTCAATATAATTTAAATTCACTCTGCTACTCCACTTGCCAACTGATCACAGCGATATTTGCCTGCTCTATTTAACCAGTAATCGCAACAATGTGCATCCCTTGGATCACTTCCACTTAATTTTTTTTAGCGTCTTTTTAAACTTTTCCTCCCCCCCTCGCGACTTACCACTCGATTGTTCCAAAACATTACCAGCTTCAGGGAATAGGTTATGAAAATATCCGATACTAGCGGGCAGGATGTGGTACTTGCCCCTAAGTCGAAAAAGAATTTGTGGATTGGCGGCGGCATTACTGCCCTGATCTTAGTTGCAGTTATTGGCATTCTAGCACCCAGCTATAGCGATTGGGCCAGTTCGGATATTTCGGTATCAAGGGAGCGTCTGCGTATCGCAGCGGTGACCCGCGGCGACTTTGTCAAAGACTTATCGGTACAGGGCCGTGTCGTGGCAGCGGTCAGCCCCAAAATGTACAGCCCAGCGCAAGGCACTATCACTTACGCTGTAGATGCCGGTGACTCGGTGGAATTCAACCAGATCCTTGGCAGCATTGACAGCCCCGAGCTCACCAACCAGTTGCAACAAGAACAATCCAGCTTGCAACGGCTGCAAATTGAATTGGATCGCAAAAAGATTGACGCCAAACAGCAGGCACTGCAAAACCAAAAAGCAGTGGATATGGCGAAGGTTGCCCTGACGGCGGCAGAAAGGGAAAAACGCCGTGCCGACCGGGCATTCGAGTCCAATAGCATTAGCGAAATTGATTTTGAAAAAGCGCAAGACGATTTGGAAAACGCCTTGCTGGAGCACAAGCATGCGGTATCAGATGCCGCACTAAACAAGGAAAGTTTGGATTTTGAAGTAAAAACCAACCAGCTACAAGTTGAGCGCCAAGCCCTGCTCGTTGCCGACTTAGAACGCAAAGTAGAGGAGCTCACTGTGCGCTCACCGGTTAACGGTATTGTGGGTAATTTAGCCGTTGACCAAAAAAGCCAAGTAGCCCAGAACCAAGAATTATTGTCTGTGGTGGACTTGAGTGAGTTTGAGCTGGAAGTGCAAATTCCAGAAGGCTATGCCGACGATCTCGCAATTGGCATGGCGGCTGATATTCAAGTTAACGGTGAAACGCACCCTGCCACACTCGTCACCATTTCCCCTGAAATAGTGAACAATCAGGTGACGGGACGGGTGCGTTTTGCCGATTCCAAAATCATGGGCTTGCGCCAAAACCAACGCCTAACTACCCGTATCCTGATGGAAAACAAAAGCGATGTGCTAATGGTACAGCGCGGCCAATTCCTGGAAAGCGGCAGTGGCCGGATTGCCTACCTGGTGCGCGACAATATCGCTACCCGAACCCAAATAAACACTGGAGCCCGCAGCCTGTCTAGCGTTGAAGTACTCGCTGGGCTAACCGAAGGTGACCAAATCATCATTTCCAGCACTGAAGCATTCCGTGGTGCGGAAACCGTTTTACTTACCCAATAAGAGGATAAAGACAATGTTGAAGATGGAAAACATTAATAAAGTATTCCGCACCGAAGTTGTTGAAACCCATGCACTGCGCGAATTTAACCTAAACGTAGACGAGGGTGATTTTGTCGCTGTGACCGGGCCGTCTGGCTCAGGAAAAACCACATTCCTTAACATTGCGGGCTTATTGGAAACCTACACTTCTGGCCGCTACCTGCTGGATGGACAGGACGTCTCCAATATGGGAGACCGCGAACGCAGCCAGCTGCGCAACGAAAAAATCGGTTTTATTTTCCAAAGCTTCAATTTGATCCCAGACCTTAACCTGTTTGATAACGTGGATGTACCGCTGCGGTATCGTGGTTTTGGTTCAGCTGAGCGCAAAAAGCGCATTGAGCAGAGCCTGGAAACAGTAGGTTTGAGCAACCGCATGAAACACTTGCCGGCACAGCTATCAGGTGGACAACAGCAAAGGGTCGCCATTGCCCGCGCCCTGGCTGGTGAGCCGCGCTTTTTATTGGCAGATGAACCGACGGGCAACCTAGACAGCAAGATGGCGCACAGCGTGCTGGAGCTACTTAACGAGATCAATGCCAATGGCACTACTATTGTGATGGTGACCCATGATCCAGGCCTGGCTAAACAAGCCAAACGCAATATTTATGTGCGTGACGGCAAAGTTAGTGAACTGCACGAAGTCACAGATTTCCCCGAAGTCGTAAACGCATAGGGTCAATACAATGATTGCATATTATTTTCGCTTGGCGCTGATAAGCATCAAGCGCAACCCAATTTTAAGTGCCCTGATGGTCACGGCTATTGCATTGGGCATTGGCGCCTGCATGACCACCATTACGGTCAACTACCTAATGTCCAATAACCCTATCAAGGCCAAAAGTGACGTCTTGTTCCACGTGCAATTGGACAATTGGAGTCCATATGAAGCGGCGCGGGATCCCAACGATCCACCGATGCAAATGACCTGGATTGATGTCAACAACCTGCAAAGAGCTGAAAAAGCCTACCGCCAGGCAGCCATGGCACGTTCTGGTGGCGTGATCCAGCCCACCGATCCGGATGTCAAACCATTCCAGGCTTCATTCCGGTTAACCTACACCGACTTTTTCCCCATGTTCAATGTGCCCTTTATTTATGGCTCAGGCTGGGACAAGTCTTCAGACGAAAATGCGGAGCAGGTGGTGGTGCTTACCCGCCGTATCAACGATGAAGTGTTTGGTGGCGCCAATTCCGTTGGCGAAAGTATTGTTATTGTTGGAGAAACCTTCCGGGTTGTAGGCGTGATCGATGATTGGCACCCAGTACCCAAATTTTTCGATTTAAATACCGGTGATTTTGGCGGTCCCTCCGACGTATTTTTGCCGTTAAGTCTAAAACTGCCACTGGAACTGTCGAGCTGGGGCAATGTTAACTGCTGGAAAAGCCCTGAAGGTGAAGGCTTTGTGGCATTCCTTAACTCTGAATGCGTTAACTTCCAATTTTGGGTTGAGCTGGAAAGCGCGGGCGACCGTGCTGAGTACCACGCGTTTTTGGACAGCTATGTGGAAGAGCAAAAAGCCCTTGGCCGCTTCCCGCGTCCACTTAACAACCGCATGAACAACGTGCAGGAATGGCTGGAATACAATGAAGTGGTAGCTGACGATGCGCAAATCATGATGTGGCTGTCGCTAATGTTCCTAGTGGTTTGCCTGCTTAATACCATTGGTCTGATGCTGTCCAAGTTCATGGGTAAATCCAGTGAAATTGGTCTACGCCGAGCGGTAGGCGCCACTAAACAAGACCTATTCATCCAGCATACTGTAGAAACCGCCTGCATTGGCCTGGCGGGAGGTTTACTGGGCTTAGCCTTCTCCTATTTTGGCCTACAGGGGATCCGCAGCCTGTATGGCGAGTTTGCCGATAGGTTGACAACCTTGGATTTCAATATGGTATTGCTGGCAATGGTGATTTCGCTTCTAGCTACCATTATCGCAGGCCTGTACCCAACCTGGCGGGCCTGCTCCATTGCCCCGGCCAGCCAGTTAAAAAGCCAATAAGGAGAACAAAAATGAGCTCATTAGAAATTGGCCCAATCTTGCGTACCTTAATGCGCAACAAAATGGGTGCACTACTTATTGCGCTGCAAATTGCCGTTACTATGACCATTGTGGTCAACGCCGTATTTATTATTGGTGAACGCAATGACTTAATGGGTCGGGAAAGCGGTGTCGACGAACCCAATACGTTCCAGATCAGCAGTATGGGTTTTGCTGATGATTTTAACCATGAACAAACTATCGAAGCGGACTTACGCGCAATTCGCGCTATACCTGGCATAGTTAACGCAACCACCATCAACGCGGTGCCCATTAGTGGCGGTGGCTGGTCCATGTCTATCCAAACGGAATCTGGCGAGAACAAGCCTGACGTGCCCGTGGCGGTATACATGGTAGATGAGCACGGCGTGGAAACCCTTGATGTTGAAATATTAGCGGGGAGCAATTTTGATCCGAATGAAATCCGCTTCCGCAACGCTGATGCCGAAGGCTGGCCGCAAAATATTATAATTACTGTGGCCATGGCCAATAACCTGTTTCCCGATGCCCATTACAGTGAAGCCGTCGGTAAAACCGTCTATATCGACAATACCGAACCGATGCAAATAATTGGTGTTATGGACAAACTTCAGGCTCCTTGGATTGGCTGGAATTCCCTGGAAAACGCCATGTTGTCACCGGAATACATCATGTTTGACAACTCTTCCCGATATTTCATCCGCACCGAACCCGGACAGCGGGATCAAATTATGTTGCAGGTGGAAGAGTTGCTGGCAGAACGCGCAAACGAGCGGCTAGTAATGAATGCCTGGACATTCGACGAGGTACGGGAACGCAGTTACAGCCGCCACGCCGCCATGATCAAGATACTGACTGCGGTAATGGTTACCCTAGTTGTGATCACCGGTATGGGAATTATTGGCTTGGCAAGTTTCAATGTTAACCGCCGTAAAAAGCAAATTGGAACCCGCAGGGCCCTTGGTGCTAGCCGCACCGCGATTGTGCGCTACTTTATGGTGGAGAACTTCTTGATCACCAGTATCGGCGTTGCCGTGGGCGCAGCCATGACCTTTGGTTTGAACATACTATTGGTGAGTATGTTTGAACTGGGTCGCCTAGAGTGGTTCTACGTCCCCATTGGCATGGTATGCCTGTGGATACTGGGTCAAATCGCAGTCTTTGGACCAGCTAAAAAAGCCGCAAGCATCCCGCCGGCACTGGCCACCCGAACCGTCTAACTCCCAGCAACAAAGTCCTTGCTTAGCAGCCCGTTTATTGGGTTGCTAAGCCCACTGGTGACAATAACATGCAGCTACATGCCTTGTTCAATACGCTACCCGTAGGCCCGATCCTGCGGGCTATGTTACGCAACCGGTGGGGAGCTATGCTATTAGCACTGCAGATAGCGGTGACAATGGCCATCGTGGCCAATGCCCTATTTATCGTGCAGCAAAGGGTGGCGATGATCGAACGGGATAGTGGCGTAGACGAAGCCAATAGCTTCCGCATATACAGCACGCCCTATATCGATAATTATGATCAAAAAAGTGTCACGCTACGGGACTTGGACGCCATCCGGAACATGCCTGGTGTGGTCAATGCAATAGTCACCAATATGATGCCACTGGGCGGTGGGGGTTCATCCGCTGATGTAAGGACAGAACCCGATATGCAGCAAGAAGCCATTAACGCCGGTGCCTACCGGGTTGATGAGCATGCGCTCGAGGCTTTTGATCTTGAACTTGTCGCAGGTGAGTTTTTCTCTGCCTCTGATGTTGTGTGGATGGAGCCAAACGTACCGCCACCAACACCAGAAAAACTTGTTGCGACTGAAACCCTGGCGAAATTGTTGTTTCCTGATTTGAAATTATCCGACATCGTAGGAAAAACCGTTTATATGGGAGAAGCCGACCCCGTAGTGATTGTAGGGATAGTTGATCGCTTGATGGGGCCTTGGGTCACTTGGGATGGCATAGACAGGACTATGCTTCTGCCCTATAGACCACATCACAACACCACAACCTATTTTGTACGCGCAGAACCAGGCATGCTGGATACAGTAATGCGGGATGTCGAAGCGCTACTAGAGCAACTGGAACCAGGCAGGCTATTGCGGCACCTGACCTCTTTTAAAGAACACCATGCTAATAATTACCAATCACAACATGCAATGGTCAACATATTGGTAGCGGTAATGCTGGTTTTGGTCACCATAACCGGTTTGGGTATTATCGGCTTGACCAGCTTCAACGTTACCCAAAGGCGAAAACAAATTGGAATAAGGCGCGCGCTAGGCGCAACCAAAGCGCAAATTTTGCAACTGTTTATGCTGGAAAACTTTTTAATTACCAGTGTTGGTGTAGCTTTAGGCACTATTTTCACCTTGGTACTTAACATCTACTTATCCCATCAGTTTGATATCGCCCGACTAGACATAAGCATTGTAATAGAAGCGTCGCTACTACTTTGGTTACTAGGTCAAATCGCAGTGATTGGTCCAGCCCAAAAGGCAGCAAAAATATCGCCTGCGATAGCAACGCGTACGGTTTAATACCTGCAGCATTCACAATTTCCCTATTAATAGCTACGCTTATAAAAATGCTGGGGACAGGTGAAAGTAGGTGGCTGTTCGAAACACAAGTAATAATATCGTAGCTTTGCTGTTAGCCCTGTTGTGCTGCTGTGCGCCGGCTTGTGCAAAAACTTTGCAGCTCTATTACGAGCAATTCCCACCTTACAACTATCAAGAAGATGGCAAGATGCTAGGCATTAACTCCGAAATAATCCAAGCCATATGCCAAGACGTGGGGGTAGATTGTGAATTTACCCTGTTCCCTTGGACCCGCGCATTCAACTTAGCAAAAACCGAAGCAAATGCGGGGGTGTTCTCTACCGGCATGAGTTCAGAAAGGCGTCCCCAATTCCAGTGGGTAGGACCACTGGCCGCCAGCAATACCAGTCTTTATAAACTCAAAAGCCGAACCGATATCAAGTTCTCCGACGAAACTGGCTTAAGGGCATACAGTGTAGCCGTGGTTAGGGATACCATTACTAAACAAATCTAATACTAGGTAATGAGAGCCATCAATTTACTCTACTTTGTAGAATATATTTGAAAACACCACTTATTTCCTCTACTTTATAAAGTAAATAAACTCACTTTTACTAATAAGCATGTCAGGCCAACAACAATTGGGAGAATTTGAGCACTTACTATTGCTCGCATTGATGCAGCTTGGTGGTAAAAGCTATGGCACCAAAGTGCGCCAGAAACTGCAGCAGCTTATAAACCGCGACACGTCAATTGGCGCGCTCTACGCCACGCTGGAACGAATGGAAAAAAAAGGCTTTATTGTCTCAGAACTAGGCGAACCCACTGCAGAGCGCGGTGGCCGGGCTAAGCGTTATTTTGAAGTCACTGCACAAGGCAAAGCATTGCTGCGCAAAACCAAAAGCAACCTTGAAGCTATGTGGCATGGAGTGCAGCTGTGGCAGAGGTAAATCACAGTTCTGGAAAACCACCAAAACTCGCCATAAACATTTTAAGTTTATCCATTCCCCTGAAAATTAGGGAGCAATTGATCGGTGATCTAGTAGAGGAATTCTACGACTGGCAATTGGAAAACAAAGGTGGTTTTTACGCCAAATGCTGGTTTTGGAAACAGTGCCTACTCAGCACCTATGAATATTTAAACAAACAACAAGGAGGCATCATGACCTTCGCAATGAGTATTTTTGTTTTTGCAGTGATCACCCTGCTGCTAATGTTCCTAGGCGGCGAAATGGCCATGTTCGTGGATTTACCTTTGCTAGTTATGGTTTTGCTGCCTGCATTATTCTTTGCCAGGACAGTATCTGGCAAAGGTGCAGCCCGGCAATCTTTGAAACTACTGTTCTCTGAACAGTTGCCACCCACAGCTGCACAGCTAAAGAGCAGTGTTAAGTTTTGGCATAGCCTGGGAAATATTAGCCTCTTGATGGCCAGTGTATTTTTACTCATTGGCTTTGCCTCAATCTCCGACCTGTTATTCAGTGATGCCCAAAATCACGCCGTAGTTGCCGGGACTAAATTCGCATCCCTGGCCTTATTGTATGCCTCCATCATCAAGGTGATCTGCTATGTTTGCGAAAACCGGATCAACCAGCACTATGGGCAGGAATAAACAGTGTCCTTTATTGTCAGTTTTGTTATATATCTTACCGCCATCATTGCGGCGCCCCTTTACCTCACCAACAACGTAAGCTTCCTGGTCAATGTGCCAAGCGCCATCGCGGTTTTCCCCGCAGCCTATGTTTTTGCTGCTGGGATCCTGTCGCTTCAATCAGCCAACCTTGCGCTAACCTCTGTGTTTAAACTTGAGACGCTAGATACGATACAGCTCAAACAGTGCCAGGCTTTTTACCGGTTAATCGGCAACCTATGCTTGCTATTGGGGATCCTCGGGATATTTATAGGCTGGTCCGCCATGGCACATTTCGAATGGGAAGTGGGTAAGCAATTGGGTGCAGCAATGGCGATATCTATCTTAACCTTGCTATACGCAATAATAGGTAAGATACCGCTTTATGCCGCAGAAAAGCGGTGCGAGTTACTGCTACAGCAAAAACCGGCCAACTAAGCTTTTAAGCTGTAAGCCTTTTTAGTCCACACCCTACCAAGGCAATTCCTGGCCGTTAGCGTGCCAAAACGTACCTGACGTTTCCAGGGTTAGCTCATCCATACGCTGCTGCAAACGCGATGCTGACAGGCTTGCCGGGACATCACCCCGGAAGTTGACCATACCCGTTTGCACATAACCTGGGTGCAGGATAGCCACTGAGACCCCTTTTGCATGCATATCCCTCGCGTAAGACATTGCCGCTGCGTTTAATGCGGCTTTCGACATTCGATATCCATAACGCCCACCAGAGGTATTGTCTTCGATTGACCCCATCCTACTGGTTACGAAGCCGACTTTACCTCCTTGCGCCATTTGGTTTCGAAGTAAATCGGCAATCACCAAAGGGGCAATAGCATTGATAGCAAATTGCTCACTAATTTGGGCTACGTCGATATTGCCCAATTGTTCATCCCTAAGGATCCCAGCATTATTGATCAAGACATTAATCTTAAGTCCTGAAAGCGTTGCCAATTTAGCTGGCAGCGATTCGAAATCAGCCACGTCGACCCCGGTTAAGACCTTGGCATTTGTAGCTTCCAATTCGGGGCTACTTTGCCGGCAGATGGCCCAGACACTATCCCCCCTGTCACAATAGAGTTTGACCAGTTCCAAGCCAATACCACGGTTTGCCCCAGTAATAACGACATTGCCCATATGAAGTTCCTAGTTTGTCCTGTACCTAAT
Organism: Alteromonadaceae bacterium; assembly: GCA_965279005.1. Taxonomy (GTDB): domain Bacteria; phylum Pseudomonadota; class Gammaproteobacteria; order Enterobacterales; family Alteromonadaceae; genus Planctobacterium. The sequence continues at coordinate 37,057 of CBDIHK010000021.1, forward strand.
CTATTGACGCTGCAATTTAGCCACAGCTGCGGCCAGATCTTCTGGTGTATCTATACCCGCCGGCGGCGGCACTCCTGCTGTTTCAACATGGATTTTAAACCCGTGCCACAATACCCGCAATTGCTCCAATGACTCGATCTGCTCAAGCTGGGAAGCTGGCAGGGATAGGTAGTGCTTTATGAAATCAGCGCGATAGGCATAAATACCAATATGGCGTTGGTAAACTGGGGCAAAATCCACAACCTCAGACGGATCTTTGTCTAAAAACCGCTGCCGGTCGTAGGGTATCGTTGAACGGCTAAAATAGAGGGCATAACCATTAGTATCTGCAACCACTTTTACCGCATTAGGGTTAAAGACTTCTTCCAGGGAATCAATTTCCACCGACAGCGTCGCCATTGACGCTCCAGGTTTTCCGGCTAGGTTATTAGCCACTTGCACAATATTTTGTTCAGGGATAAAGGGTTCATCCCCTTGCACGTTAACGATTATTTGATCGTCTGCCAGCCCGAGTTTATCAATTACTTCAGCCAACCTTTCGGTGCCACTATTGTGATCCGCCGAAGTCATGCATACCTCGCCAGAGAAGGATTCAACTTCGGCCGCAATCCGGGCATCATCGGTTGCGACGATGACTCTTTTGGCCTTGGATTTTACCGCTTGCCGATGCACCCGCTGGATCATTGATTGACCCGCGATATCCGCCAAAGGTTTGCCTGGCAAACGCGAAGATTGGTACCTTGCGGGAATTATTACAACGAAGTCCATGATTATTTCTTTAATGCCTCAGCTTCTTCTAGGGATATGGTACGGGCTTCGGATTCCAACATCACTGGAATACCTTCCCGCACCGGGAATGCCAACCTATCAGCGTGGCAAATGAGTTCATCAGACTCCTTTTTGTAGATCAGTTTTCCGGTACACACTGGACATGCCAGGATCTCTAACAGTTTGCTATCAATTGCCATAGTCAGCCTTATATATTCTAAATGCTCTTATGCTTTGCATTGCCGTAACTTCTTCAGCAAAGCCTGTTTAAACTCTTCCGTCATTACTGCGTTTACTGGTAAATACCACCAACGTTCAGAAGCAAAGTTGGCGCATTTCACTGCATCTTTTTCCGTCATCAATACGGTTTCATCAGGCAAGTCCCCAGCAGTGAATTTGTGGTGATCCACAAAGGCTAATTCCTTTTTCAACCTGACGCCCTTGCTCTTTAGTGTAGCGAAGAAACGACTTGGATTACCTATACCAGCTGCAGCGATAACAGGTAAAGTGAAGGATTTGAGAGATTGGCTTTGGTTGCCATATTTCACATTAACCACCTGCCCTGGTTGTAGTGACATCAAATGCTCACCCTGTTGCACCGGGCCGCCATTGTTTACCACCAGGTCTACCTGTTGCAGCCGCCATGGCCCTTCACGCAACGGTCCTACGGGTACAAGCTGCCCGTTACCCAGCCGGCGTTGTCCATCCAATAGGGCGATTTCTATATCGCGTTGCAAACGGTAATGCTGCAGGCCATCGTCACAAATGATCAGGTCACACTTGTGTTTGTCTACCAAATATTGGGCACCGCGGCTGCGGTCAGGATCCACCACCACGGGACAATTCACCCGGTTATTGATCAGCAAAGGTTCATCGCCCACCTCTAGTGCGGTGGAGCTAGCCGTCACAAGGCCTGGATACTGGGTTAATTTTCCGCCATATCCCCTTGACACCACACCCGGATGGTAGCCCTGCTGCCGCAAAAAATCACAAAGAAAAATGACAAGTGGGGTTTTACCGGTGCCACCAACACTGATATTACCGACCACAATAACCGGTGCGGCAACCCTGTTCTTGCTCAATAAGCCATGGCGGAACGCCAGCCTGCGCAAAGCGCTTATGCAAGCAAACAGGCACATCAATGGCAACAACAGCCAAACCCAAATATGACGTTTGTCGTACCAGGCCTTTTCAATTATGCGCAACTAACTGCCCTCGCTAAACTGCATCTTGTGCAATTGTGAGTACATGCCATCCTGTGCCAGCAGCTCATGGTGCTTGCCACGTTCGATGATCTCACCTTTTTCTATAACCAGTATTTGGTCTGAGTTCTCGATTGTCGAAAGCCTGTGCGCTACAACAATACTGGTGCGGTCTTTCTGCAATTCTTGCAGCGCATCTTGAATAAGCCTTTCCGATTCGGTATCCAATGCAGAGGTCGCTTCATCTAAGATGAGGATCGGGGCATTTTTTAAAATAGCCCTGGCAATGGCAATACGTTGGCGCTGGCCACCCGATAGCATCAAGCCATTTTCACCAACCATTGTTTCCAAACCTTCTGGTAACTGCTCTGCAAACTCCATGACATGGGCAGTTTTTGCCGCAGCTATAACCTGCTCACGGCTAACCTTGTCCTCAATGCCATAGGCAATATTATTGGCAATGGTATCGTTGAACAAAGTTACGTGCTGCGAGACCAATGCAAATTGCCGGCGCAACGCCTTCAGTTCAAGATCCTTTATATCTTCACCATCGAGCAAAATTTGTCCCGATTGCGGATGATAGAAACGGGTCAATAAATTAGAAATTGTCGACTTGCCACTACCTGAGCGGCCTACCAGTGCAATGCTTTGCCCAGCGTGCGCTTGCAAGGATATGCCCTTTAATACGGTTTCACCCTGTTCATAGGCAAACCTCACTTTATCAAACGCTATGTGGCCTTGGGCTCTTCCAGGCGTTTTTGTTCCCGTATTTGGTTCGACTTCTTGATCCAAAATTTTAAAAATGCTTTCACAGGCAGCCATGCCCTTTTGGAATTCACTATTAACTGTGGTCAGCTGCTTGAGGGGTTTCAGTAGCATGGTCATGCTCACTACAATGGAAGTAAATACGCCAGCGGTCAGGTTCTCTACCATATTGGGCAAACTCGCCACGAACAACACCACTGCCAGGGCGATTGAGGCAATCACCTGGATGGTGGAAACAGATAGGATCTTCGCCACTATCAGCTTCATATTTTGTTGGCGGTTGTGGTTGTTTTTGTCTTGGAACCTATCGACTTCTTTGTCCTGGCCGTCAAACATCAATACTACTTTATGGCCTTTCAGGATTTGCTCCACCGACGTTGTCAGGTTGCCCATTGCTTGCTGGATATTTTTGCTAACTAAGCGAAACCGTTTGCTCACCACTGAAACAATGATGGCAACGATTGGGGCAAGCAATAAAAAGATAAGGCTTAGTTGCCACGATTTATAAAACATGACTGCTAACAAACCAATGACCAAGGCGCCTTCCCTAACCAGGGTCAATAACGCCTTGCTCGCCGCGTTTGCCACCTGCTCTGTGTCATAGGTAACCTTGGATATTAAGGTACCGCTGGAATGTTTATCGTGGAAAGAAACCGGCAAATGCACATAGCGGCTGAATAGCTCCTGGCGCATTTTCATCACGACCTTATTACCAATCCAGGCCAACGTGTAGGCACCCATGAAGTTAAAAATACCGCGCATAATAAAGATGGGTACCACAAAAAAAGCCGCCAAGCGCAGGTAGGAATAATCGCCATTGACAAGGCTTCGGTCGATGACGGGTTCTAGCTGGGCAATAAAAAAGACGTCAATACAGGAATAGCCCACCATACCGATTAAAGCGACTGCAAATGCAAGCTTAAACTCTTTCAGGTAGCGGCTGAAGCGACGAAAAACGATAGCAGAAGATTGGTGTTCGGGCATTAATGGTTATGTTATTGCTTTGACTTACATTAGTGTAACTGCCAAATCCTTTATGGCAAAAGGGATTTATAACTAAAGCAATATCCATAGTGAGGCCAGCTCAGGACTAATTCAATCATCCCTTGCCGGCAAATACCAAAACTTGGCAATATCTTGTCGATGGCGCTGCAACCGTATAGGTTTGTTTTCTAAAAAATACAGACTCAATTGCCCAGATTCAGAAGTTCGATACGTAGTAATGCCCAATTCATTGTAACGCGCTTGAACCTTGGCGTGCGGCAAACGCCAACGGTTGCGGAAACCTTGTGAAAAAACAGCTACCTCAGGATTGACCGCACCAATAAAGGCACTAGACGAGGATGTATTACTGCCGTGATGCGGCGCTACCAATATTTCCGCGGACACATTAATTAGCCCCTGCTGGTGCAAGCCAACTAACTTTGTTTCAACACTGCGCTCGATATCGCCAGTTAGCAACACACTGCCACCCGCTCCCTTAACCTTAATGACACAAGACAAATTGTTGTCTGTCCCTACGGCACCGGAAGGTGGCCACAATACGGCCAAACTGAGCCCCAGCCAGTTAAGTTGCTCACCTTGTTCACAATTACCAGGGGATATCTTCCAGTCTTTTACTTCAATCTGGGAGTCGAGTATGTGGGCGCCTCCACTATGGTCATTGTCATCGTGGCTGAGCACAACGAGATCCAAGGCAGTAATTTTGCGACTGCGAAGAAAGGGCAATATTGCGGCTTCAACCATATTAAAGCCAGTCCTATATGCCGCGCCTGTATCGTATAAAATGGCTCGGTTATCCTTTATAACCACAATAGCTAAGCCCTGGCCAACATCTAAAATATGGGTTTCCCAATGCTGCGGTCGCTGCGGCATTATCTGCAAGGCGATAGGCAGAACTAGGAATATTAGGTAACTCCTGTTGAAAGGCAATTTGGGTAGCAAGGTAAGGCAAAGCAGCAACAGAACAAAAATGGCGATGCTGTTGAGCTCGAAGCCTAAATCTAACCAGGCATATGGTTGCGACGCCACCCAACTCAAGGCACCGCTAGCCATGTCAAACAGCCAAGCTACGGTTTTTATAACGGGTAGTGCAAAATCAGGGGATATTGCCATGGCTGCAATTGCGAACAGCGCCAGTGGTAATAGACACAAGGTAACCAAAGGCACCGCGACTAAATTAACAAGGGGCGCCAACAAGCTCACGCCCGAGAAAAAAGCAACTACCAGCGGCAGCATCAACAGCGAAAGCAACCACTGTAATTTAAAAAACCGTAGCCAATCCCCTAGGATCCCTCCGCTTGTCTGGGAGTTTGGCCAGCGCCAGTTGATGAACAATAAACAACATACAGCACCAAAGCTTAACCAGAAACTCATGGTCAATAAGCTCAGTGGAAACAATAGAATAAACAAGGCAACGCAAACCAAGAAAAAGCGCCCCAAGTTCCAATTAAACCTGAATTGCTTCAATACCATTAGTAGCAGCAACATTATTAGCGCCCGCAACGTCGGTAGCGACATCCCCGCTAGCCAAGCAAAACACCCACAAGCGAACGCCCCCAGGGCCATTGCATAGCGGTTTAGTGGCACATAGTTGAGATCCGTTGCCACAGCTACAATCGGTAATAACAGGGTTTTGCTCAATAAAAAACACAATCCCGCCACCATTAACAGGTGCAAACCTGATATCGCCACCAAATGTGAAGTGCCCGTTGACTTTAGGATCAACCAATCCTGGTCAGATAGCTTCCCGCGATAACCCAAAGCCATCGCCGCCAACCACTCGATACCAGGAACCTCATAGAGCAGTAGCTTGTTGAGCAGGCGCTGTCGATAACTGATATCTGCACGAAGGATCTGGTTACCTGGATCGGCTTTCACATAGCCGGTTGCCAGTATGCTGTTTGCAAACAACCATTTTTGATAATTGAACCCACCTATATTGGACAAACCATAGGGTGGTTTGAGTTTTACCGTCACTTCAATTTCTTGACCTTGACCAATGATAAATGGCGGTTCATGCCATGACAGCCGAACCTTATTAGAGTGGCAGCGAAACGGACGGCCATCGACGGCGGAGATAGAAAAATCAAATCTAACCTGCGATTGGCTAGAAACCGCACTGATAACTTTACCCTTCAGTGTAACGGGATGTGAAAATATCGTTTCCGGCAGTTGCCAAAACAGGACGCTATGGCCTACACTCGCCATCCAGAGGATCCCAAACAGCAGCCCCGCAATAAAGTAGTAGCGGAATCTGTACGCAATCAAGATGAACAAAAACAGCCATACCAACCAAATCCAGGTTGGTAAACCAGGCCAAGCAAGGGAACTAATGCTAGCTATGATAAAACCTGTTAAGAACCTATCCATGGTTCGATTGCGTCCTGTTAGTTAGATATCAAGCAATGCCTAAAAAACTCATTAAGCGTTACTTACCTGACCATAAATCGATTAAAGAGCAAAAAGCCCTAAAGGTTTTTGGCACGCTCTTGCACGACGCGAATTTGTGGCACCTAAACCGCAAATCGGCTTGCGGCGCTTTTGGCATTGGCTTGTTTTACTGCTTTTGGCCCGTACCATTCCAAATGTGGCTGGCGGCCGCAACGGCGATCCCGTTTAGGGTTAACCTGCCCTTATCCGTAGCCACGGTCTGGATCACCAACCCTTTCACCATGCCACCCATATTTTATGGGGCCTATTGGGTTGGGACTAGCATAGTTGGGACACCCACTGAAAAATTTGAGTTTGAATTAAGCTGGCAATGGGTCATGAATAGCTTGGAAACCATTGGCCCAGCGTTTTTAATCGGTTGTGGTGTCAGCGCCGTTATCGCAGGATTAATCGGCTATTTTGGCCTGAATTTCCTGTGGCGGTTCTCCGTTAGGAAAGCGTGGCAAAGGCGCCAGCATTTGCGCGCAGAGCGTGACGCTACGCAAAGCTAGCCTGAATAAGTCAAGTGTATTACCTCGCCATCTTTGTTGTTTTTGTATTCCTGCCACTAATTACAGTCCACCTATACCAACGTAATAACCCAGAGTACGCAGAGTTCAAACGTTATTCCCTGAGCAAAGCAGGTGCGCTCATTGCTTTCTTGCTATTTTGTTTCCTATTACTGGCAGATTCGATCGCCCCCTATTTCAGCTATAATTTAGACATCATGGGTGAAGGACGGCGCGGAATAGCTCCTTATATCGGATTGTGGTGCTTCGGACTCATCCAACTTAGTTATCCCCATGTGACCCGGCGCGAGTCCTGGCGCATCAACCCAACAGGCTTGCAGTTTAGCCGGCGCTATGAAACCAAATGGCACCTTGGATCTGGCTTGTTAATCACTTCTATCGCAATATGGCTTACACTAAAGCTAACCTGATACCAGCCTATTAGCCAGAAGTGGCATTGTTTTACTGTTGTAAACTGGATACAGTGCAGAAATGATGTGCTTTACTGATTTGGCTTGGCCTTTTGAGAAGCAAACTTTTTTCAGACCTATTCATCAATGCCTTTTGGCTTGCCGCTTTATTGTCTGTCCCTGTAAGTTCGGCAGAACCAACAATTCGTTTTTACAGCGAAGTAACAGCCCCTTATTACTGCCTAGAGGATGACGGCAGTGCAACCGGTTTAAACGTAGATATAGCCAAGGCGATAGCTGGGGAACTCAATATACCTCCTAAAATTGAACACCGCCCCTGGGCACGGGCTTACACTGACGCAGTCAACAAACCCAACGTTGTATTAGTATCGGTACTAAAGACAAGAAAAAGGGAACCCGAATTACAATGGCTTGGGCTGCTACATAAAGTCAGGGCTTCACTGGTCAGCCATAAAGGTAACCAGCCAATTACAGTAACTTCGCTGCAGGATGCAAAAAAATATAGGATTGGTGCCGTTAGGGGCTATGGCTCGGCCGATTATTTACTTTCACAGGGTTTTGTTGAGGGGCGCAACCTGGTGCTCCTGCCTAGCACCGAGCAAATGTGGTCTTTGCTTTACAACAACCGGTTAGACTTGGTTGTAGCCAATATCATCACCGATAGATACGAAATTGAAAGCCTTGGCCTAGATTTCACCGAAATTGACGAAATTTATGATATTGCCGACCTATCCCTGGAGCTGCACATTGCAACCGGCCATAAAACGGATGCACACATTGTGTCACAGCTCAAATCGGCTATACAGACCCTCAAGAGCAGTGGCGAATTTGCCCAGTTCCTGAGCAAATGGCACATACAATGATAGCAATGTGCCCTGCTTACTACGATAAATTGGATTCAGTTTACTTGTAGTTTTTCAACATTAGATCACACTTAATATAGGCAATACCAAATCAGCAGCTGCCGGGAGCTAGTTTGCGCCTTAAACAAAGTTTTTTATTGATCTTACTCTTTGCATTAACCACAGCAAATTGCCTGGCTCAGTTGATCGCCAACAATGAGTCGGGCCTGCTTTGGATGACGGAAGAGTACCCTCCCTATAACTTCCACGATCCAGAAGGCAACTTGCAGGGCATCAGTGTCGAAATACTTTTACGGGTGATGGAACATATGGAAATAAGTTTCAGTACTGATGATATTTTGGTTTTGCCTTGGGCCAGGGCTTACAAGGAGGCGCAGCATAACCCTAAAGCGGCTCTATTTACCATGAACTACTCGCAAGACAGGGCTGAACAATTTAACTTCGTAGGTCCCATATCCGCTTCCACTATTTCCATCTTTACTACGTCGAAGCACATTGACCTCAATAATATAGAGCAACTTTCGACATTAAATGTTGGGGTGGTTAGGAACGATATCGGCGAACAGCTACTAGACAAATACGGGCTAAAAGCCTCGGCAAAAGTAAAATTGCCAACATCATTAGAAACCATCCGGATGCTATTGCTGAACCGGGTAGATGCCATTGCCTTGGAAGAAAATATTGCAAAATACGAATTCCGGCGGCTTGGAGTGGACGAAGATAGTTACCGGGTACTGCACATCATAGAACAATCGAGCACCCATTTCGCATTTAACAAAAACGTGCCAATGAGTTTTGTCAATGAATTCTCAATTGCCTTCAATGCCTTGCAAAACCAAGGCGTAGTTCAGGAAATTCAGGATAAATACGCTGCCAACAAATAATCTTGGGTCGACTTAGAGACCTGTTTACACACCTTTATATGCACCTTTTACCCCTACATTAAAGCACTTCACCCCAGAAAGTTTGAAAGTAGCATGGGTTAGCTGGTAGTTTTGTACATAGTCATTGAACCACTGCCCAAAAAATACGGGAGGCTACCTGAACAACCTAAAGCCACCAAAAACCATCGTCATTGTCGGCGGTGGAACCGCGGGTTGGATGGCCGCTAACCTACTTGCCTATAAGTTCTCAAAATGGCACTGCAAAATTACGCTTGTAGAGTCCAGTAAGATCCCAACCATCGGGGTTGGGGAAGGTAGCACCCCCTACCTAAAAGAATTTTTTGAGACCTTGGAGATACCAGAGTCAGAATGGATGCCAGAATGCAATGCCACTTATAAATGCGGCATTAGGTTTCCAGACTGGGTTACGTCCTCAACGCAACCCAGTTATTTCCACCCATTTTATTCTGATATTGACGGACCCTATGCCCAGCAATTTTTTACCGCATGCGAGAAACGGCGACAGGGCCAAACCCAGCATACAAACCCGGACAGCTACTTTGTCACCTCGGCATTGAGCAAGCACTTTAAAGCGCCGATAAGGGCGAATGGAAGTTCCGGGCTCACTTATGGGTATCACTTTGATGCAGCATTGATGGCAAGATTCCTAAAAGGCAATGCATTAAAACTAGGCGTAAAACACATCGATGACACCGTTAAAAAAGCGCACCTTTCAGCAGCGGGTGAAATTGCTATTCTTGAAACAGAGAGTAGAAGGCCAATAAGAGGCGATCTGTTTATAGATTGCACCGGTTTTAAAGGATTGCTGATCAAGGAAGCCTTAGGTGAAGAATTAACCTCTTACCAGGATTATTTATTCTGCGACAGTGCAATTGCAATTCAGTCGGAAAAAGTTGATGGCAATATCAAACCTGAAACGGTATCCCAAGGCATGTCAGCCGGTTGGATGTGGCGTATCCCCCTGAGCAACCGCTTTGGCAACGGTTATGTTTACAGCTCCAAATACCTCTCTGAAAAAGAAGCAGAGGTTGAGTTAAGGGAAAAATTGAACCTCCGTGCCGAACAGGGGGATGCCCTTAAAGTTCGTTGGCAACCCGGCAGGATACAACAGCATTGGAAACAAAACTGTATAGCCGTTGGTTTATCACAAGGTTTTTTAGAACCCCTAGAAGCACCGATGTTGTTTATCATCCAAAGAACTATCGAAGGCTTCATCGAGCACTATATTAATGGCGGGTTTTCTGAAGCCAATCGCACCACCTTTAATAACGAGATAAACACCATGGTGGACGGCACCAGGGACTACCTACAGGGGCACTATAAACTCAACTCCCGCACGGATAGCCAATTCTGGAAAGACTGCCGCAACAACCAGACAATGTCCCCCCCCCTAAGGGACATCTTGTCCCAGTGGAAAACCGCAGGTAACTTTGATTTGATACTGGACAAACACCAACACCAGTTGGCCTATTTAAAAACAAGTTGGTATTGCCTACTTGCAGGTCACGACTACTTTTTAGATAGGGCATCATCATCAGAGATACCAGACAAAGCGATACTGCAGGAGCTAAATAGCATTGTGTCCGGGTTTAAAGATCATGCCGAATGCATTTAGATACTAACAAAAAGAATATAACAAAATGAGCCACTCCCTATCCGAAATTAACCGTTTGCTTGCTACAGGCCAGGCCAATGCGGCAGAAATATTGCTAGCAGATTTAGTAGCAAAACCTAATGCAGAACTAAATACACATTCACTCTATGCACAATCATTATTTGCGCAAGGCAAGGTTAAGCAAGCCATCGGTTACTTGGAGCAATTACAGAAAACATCGGAACCAACCTCGCCCCAGATAAATGCCGATTTAGGGGAGATGTTGTTGAGATGCAACCAATACGACAAAGCACAACAGCAATTTAAAGCAGCTCTGGAACAAGCCCCTCGCGCAGGGCAACTTTGGCATATCCTTGGTATCGCGCAGTACCGGGCTGGTGAAAAAGCCAACGCATTGGCAAGCTTCGCTAAATCAGAACAGTTTGACCATTTCCAACCCCAGCTAGAAATCGCGGAACAATCGCTGGAAAATAATGAGCAAGAGCGCTTTTTACAAGTGCTAGACCAAGTGTTGCAACACATGCCAGTGCATCCGAAAGCGGCTTGGCTAAAAGCATCCTGGCTGATGCAAGAAGGTCAAGTTGAGCAAGCGGCGTCACAGCTGGCAACAGCCCTTAACTACGCCCCATACAATGAAGCGTTGCTGCATACCATGGCATTAGTACAAGTACAGCTGTGTGATTTGGAGGCGGCCCTGAACACTGCAACCATGTTATTGGATGTGGAACCCAGCAAGCATGACTACTGGCTGATGAAAGCCGATATTGAACAGAATATGGGAAAACTTGCCACGTCCCTCAACAGCTTTGAACAGGCTCTTAAATTAGGTGCCACACCGGGAACCACTAAGCTACAGATGGCCTATCAACAACACAGCCTCGGCGATAATGAAAGCGCTATTGGCACCTTTAGGAGCTGCCTTGATGAACAAGATTGCGTAGGCAGTGCTTTTTGGGGGTTGAGCACCTTAAGTGATTACCAAGCCACAGAAGAGGAACAGCAAAAACTGGCCGAACTGCAATGGGATACCAACCTCTCACCTGAACAAGCCTGCCAGGTAAGCTTCAGCTTGGCCAGGGCAGCAGAAAAAGTTGGCGACCATGAGGAAGCTTTCGCGCATTATGAAAATGCCAATAACCTAAAACCCGGCACCCGATATTCGCCACAAAAAATGGAGAATAAGTTTTCTGCCATCAAAAAAACGTTTAATAAGGCGTTTTTCGACACCGCAAACAAATTAGAATTCGACAGCAGCGAGCCTACACCAATTTTTATCACTGGCCTACCGCGAACCGGCTCAACCCTAACAGAGCAAATACTGTCTAGCCATAGCCTGGTGGAAGCAACCATGGAATTAAAGGTTATGCCTGCAGTTGCGAGGAGAGCCTGGCTGATGAGTTGCAATAAAACAGGTAATAACGAAGGAGATTTGAGTTGTTTGAATGGGAAGGAACTAACAGGCCTTGGCAACTATTACCTGCAACTGAGCAAAACCTACAGGACAGGAAAACCCTATTTTATTGATAAACTCCCCCCTAACTATCAGCACATAGGGCTAATTGCCAAGATCCTGCCACAGGCAATTATTATTGATACCAGGCGCAACCCGATGGCCTGGGGCATGGCGGTATATCGCCAGTATTTTGCCCAGGGCCATGATTTTAGCTATGACTTCGACCACATCGCTCACGCCTATCACAATTATTTGGATTTGATGGCGCATTGGAATGAATGCCTGCCAAACAAAATTTATTTGATGCAATATGAGAGTTTGGTCACTGACACTGAAGATCAAGTCAGGGAACTCTTACAACACTGCGGCTTGGATTTTGAGCAGGCGTGTTTAGCATCCCACAAACAAAGCCGCTATGTAAAAACCGCAAGTAGTGACCAGGTAAGGAAACCTATTTACCAGACGTCTATAAGTAGTTGGAAAAACTACGAGCACCTTCTTTCAGATTTAAAGCAGTCCTATCAGACCTATGGGATAAGTTCACCTTAGCGCTAACTAAACTTTCTATATACACCGCAAATGTTACCCATAAAAAACCGCCGCTAATAAAGCGGCGGTTTGCTGTGTTACGGGTTAAAGTGGCAGCAAAGCTGCCATCTTTATAGCTTTTAGAAGCTGTAAGTTAGTGACGAGTAGTACAACCTACCAATGTTGTCATAACTCGCAGTTCCCACACCGGTACCGCTGGTGTAACGAGGTAGACTTCTGTCAAACACATTGTCGATACCGAACTCAAGGGTTACACCACTTTCAAAGCTGTAGCCAGCACGGATGTCCGTCTGGAAGTAAGTTCCAAAAGTCATGATATTGCTTCGTTCCGCGATGGTCTCAAGCTGCTGCTCAGTGAAGCGGCTCACTTCTTCTAGATAACGGGTCCTGAAGCTCGCGTTCCAAGGACCATTGGTATAAGCAACATTCAAGTTAGCTTGCCACTCTGCTTCACCAGTGGTGCCGGCATTTTCAATAAACTGCTCAGGCTCAATTTGGAATGGGAACTCTTTCCTTGATCCCAAATAAGTTGCGATAAACTGGGTAGTGAAATTCCCACCCAATGCCTCAAAATCGTAACCAACCTCAAAGTCAATACCGTCGGCTTCCTGTTTAGCTACGTTCTGGGTAATACTTTCAACCAACTGAATTGTATTGTCAGCTCCGCGTGTGACTAAAGCGCAGAATTGGTTGTTTATGCCGCCTACAGAATCAACACATTTATCAAGGATGTCTTGCGCTGTTACGCTTTGGATTGCATCGTCAATTTCAATCGACCAATAATCGATGGTAAAACTCAAGCCATCAACAAAGTCAGGCTGATATATAAGTCCAACAGTGTAACTGGTAGACTCTTCTTCATTTAAGTTCTCATTACCACCTACTAATAACTCAATTGTCGATACCGGATCAATCTCTGCACCAGCAGGAATACCCAACGCTGCACAGTTAGCCTGGCGGGTAGAGCCAAGGTTGAAGTTGACGTCGCAAGGGTCATTTACAAAAGCGAAGCTTTGTTGTTTAGCTGAAAAGAGTTCGCTGATGTTTGGTGCCCTAATTGCCTCAGAAACTGTTGCCCTAAAGCGCAACTCTTCATTGACTTCCCAGTCGGTACCTACTTTCCAGCTTAGCGCACCACCAACAGTGCTATAGTCAGCATAGCGGGCGGCGACATCTAAGGACAGCTTGTCTACCAAGGTCATATCATCTAATAATGGAATAGAAGCCTCGGCGTAAACTTCTGTTACATCAAAGTCACCTTGCTCTTCTTGCAACGCAGTTAGGAAGGTAGCGCCTGTGGCGGCAAAAGGATCAGGGATATCGTGGCTTTCTTCTTTGCGGTATTCTAGACCAGCAGCAAAACCAACATAACCGGCAGGAAGCTCATAAATACCGCCATTGGTAACTGAGAAGCTAACTACAGTTTGTTCTATTTCACTAGTTGAAACAGAATCAGTGGTAAACCAATCAGCTGCCTGGGGATCTACGTTGCCAAACCCAAACAAAGATGTTGGGATACAGCCAGCGGCCCTGGCTTCCTCACGGCGGCAAACTATAGCGCCATTCTCATCCATTATTGCATCAGCAGACTGGCGGAACCTCTCTGTGATAACATTATCTACATTGACCTGTTCGCGCTCAGTTTTACCGTATAGTCCATAAAGGTCATAACTCCAGTCACTGCCAATTGTGCCTTGAAGACCAACCACAAAACGGGTGGTTTCGCGGGTGTTATTTTCTAGGCGACGTCCTATATCTTCATTAAACCTATGCAGCCTAAACCAGGGCAGTTCCAGGTTATCCATTAAGGATCCAAGCGTTGGATGAATGAAAGGGTTATCCCTGTGGATAATAACGGCAGAGTTGCCATCATCATAATCAAATGGCGTATCAATTGAGCCAGGATATTCAAAAAATGAAGGTTGCCCTATCGAGTCAGCTTTAGTTCGTACGTATTTCACATCACCGTAAAGGTTGGCATTTTCGGTAATGTCATAGTTAGCCATAAAGGCAACGTTAAATGTGGAGAAAGTAGGCTGTAGTTCGTTGTACTTATTAAGATCCAACTGGTCACATTCGCCTGAACAACGTCCCCAGTTATAGGTAGTACCGAGTTGCTGTTGCCTTACGCTGCCGTCTGGATTAAAGATATACCATGATGCGCCTTCGCCCGGCACATAGTTATAGAAGTTACCGGCAGTAGAATCATCGTACCAAGCTGCATCCGGGATCCAAATCCTATTTGGAATACCGTCATCATCACTTGTATTAGCAGGGTTGGTCACCTCCGCCGTCGGCGTCGCTGTACTCTTACGGTCTTTCGCATTCATTCCGTCTTGTTGGAAGTGGGAAATAGCGACACCGAAATTACCGCGTCCCTCGTCAAAGTTCTTGCCAAATGACAAAGTAACTTTGTCATTGTCATAAGGGCCTTCTTCCGCAAAGCTTTTAGTCGCATTGACATTTAATCCAGTGATGTCTTTTTTAAGGATAAAGTTTACAACACCTGTTACAGCATCTGCACCATATACCGCTGAGGCACCACCGGTGATAATCTCTACCTTATCAACCCACGCCGTTGGGATGGTATTGATATCCACGGACGCTGTACCTGGGTTTGACGCTACATGGCGCTTGCCATCTACCAGTACCAATGTACGAGCGGTACCCATACCGCGCAAGTCCAACAAGTTGAGACCAGCAGTACCAATGGTATTACCTGAGTTTGCCATTGAAAAGGTGTTCGCAAGTGAAGGTAGATCATTCAACGCTTCACCAATGCTAATAGCACCGGTTTTTAGCAAATCTTCACCGCTGATAATCGTGACTGGTGATGGCGCTATCGCACCCTCCCGCAAAATACGGGTACCAGAAACAATGATCCTTTCTGCAGTATCCGCTGCATCATTAGTTTCTTCCTGAGCGTAGGTTGTAAAGGACGTGCCCATAGCAATTGCAACCGCAATGCTCAAAGCCCCTTTGCTATAGTGTTTTAGTGAGGACATATTAACCCTGATATTATTTGTGTTTAATTGACGATAATTCAGTTATTTCTGAAAAGAGCTTTAGCTAGTCCTAGAAACGCCTGAATTAACCCTTTCTTTTTTAGCTTTATAATTATGTAACAATCACATCGCCAATCACCTCCCACTCACCCCATATATTCAGCCACTCATCACTTTTATATGGTAGGAAAGGAACTTTTTGGCGAAACGAGTGAACTTACTAAGTTTAACCTCAACCAAATGGGAAATAAAATAAACCGTTGCATCTGTGATTTGAAAATCCGTGCTTGGATTCAAATAAGATATAGAAATCTTGAAGGAGGAAACTACCTTGGATGAGAATGCCCAATGCGCGCCAACAAGTGAAAAGCACAGCATTAACAACTTAGAATTCGCTAAAAATTAAACTCCAAAAACAATCCCCGTTGGGTCGAATATCATGCTTTTAGCGTTAGTCCTTGTGATGATTATTCGACTTTCAAAATGCTCATTAATGAATGGGCATGTTCATTGGCAATACGACCAAGATCTGTGAGATATCCACCGTCAACCTGGGTGATGAGCCCTTTCTTAAAGAGCCTTTCTGCTGCGGCTATCATTGAAGGGTCAGCGTCATGATGCACTTTAATTCCTTCCTGAATAGTGTTCGACTTAAAAAGAGAGAGAAGATTAATTTCTCCTACCATGTCCTGATTACACTTCATAAAACTTCTCCAGTAGAAATATATCTGAACTCTAGACCGACTAGACACTGGTTTAAATTAATAGCTGCTATTAACAAAAAAACAAATGAAATCAGCTATAAATTGCATGCCAGGATGTTTACTCTGCGTTACCCCGTCTTCAAATTAGGTGCCTGGTTGTGCTTACTTTGCTCGGTCTATCCCTGCCCTAGTCGCTTCGCGACCAGCTGAAGCTGTCTAAAAATGCTCCAGACATTTTTATCACATGGGGGTGAAGACCGGTCTTCGTAGAAGCTTCGAGCCTGCTCGAAGAGGGATGAACGCGAGACCGTGGATGGGCGGGCTGGAACCCGGCTACATGGAAGTAACTACCCGATACCCTAATCAAATAAGACCGGATCAGGTTGATTGATTAGCATCCTAAGCCTCTTCCCTGTTCAACATGGTCGGGGGTCAGAGCCTTAGCCTGGATACTGTGTAGAACCGCGATAGAGGTTAGCAGGGGCTGGGTCTGACATTCCGCCGGATCTGACCCTGTGTATTGAGAGGAACTCTGTAGTGAGTTTTGTTGGCTACTCTCACATGGGGGTGAAGCCCGTCTCGGACGAAGCGAATACCTGGAGCTTTGTCAGGGCTGAACGACCAGGCAAGGAAGCCTGGGCTGGGTGACGGTCATCAGGGATGTGTTTACGACGAGCATGACCAAAAAACTATTGCGCCGCCCACCCGAACGGCTTGCCATGGGTGAACACCGCTCGAAAATTGCGACAAAAATATCAGGAATATTTTTGAACAGCGAAGCTGACCCGTAGGGCGAAGGACAGGGATAGTCCGGAGTAACGCGCGCAGCAATTTTAGGTGTGAACGACTGGCCATTGGGTGAAGCGATTTTCTTTAGGTGCAACGCACCGCCTCGCTGAACGGGAGGGCAAGGGATGCCCGACCTGGGCTTTTTACAAAGGACAGGAAGTCCGATTAAAAAGGCTAGGCTGGCAGCACACACCAGGGATGGTTTAGACCCCGAAAAGTTGATAACAGCGATTTTGAATTAATTCATGTTACTTCATTAAGCTGGAAGCCACTTCAAGGACGATTGTTGCTCGTCGGCTAATCAGGTAACAACACTAAACATGTTACCCGATGGGTTGGGTATCTCCCGTGGGATAGTACTTCCACACCTTCATTTAGAAAGGGGGCTACCCGGTTGTTGTTTTAATGGAAGGAAGTTTAGCAAACCCCAGATGCAAAAAAGGGCCACCCAACGGGTAGCCCTCTTTCTAAATGGGTGCTTGGCAGTGCTTACTTTGCTCGGGCTATCCCGGCCCTCGTCGCTTCGCGACCAGCTAAAGCTGTCTAAAAATGCTCCAGACATTTTTATCACATGGGGGGTGAAGGACGTCTTGAGACAAGCGAGGGCGCGCAGCTTGGCTAGTCCTGAACGACTGGCCAACGGACGGCCAGGCCGGAAGCCCTTACCAGGGAAGGTTTAAACTTCAGAAGTTAGAGGCTACGGTGTACCTAATTACCTCAAGGTAAATAACAGATTCTTTAGCTGCGAAGCAGCGCCCACCCGAACGGCTTGCCAAGGATGGCAAGACTGGAAGCCACTTCAAGGACGATTGTTGCTCGTCTGCCAATCAGACAACAACACTAAGCATGTTACCCGATGGGTTGGGTTACCCCATGTGGGTTGGACAACCGTGCTTCCTTTTAGGGGGAAGGCTATCCAGTGGCATTGGCTAAGGATAGGGATGTTTATAGGCTGCAGAAACGAAAAAAGGCTACCCAACCGGATAGCCTTCTCTCTAAATGGGTGCCTGGCAGTGCGCTACTCTCACATGGGGGTGAAGGGGGTGTTTACAGGAACGAAGTTCCGGCCCCCTGAACGACCCGCCAGGGATTGGCGGGGCTGGATGCCATCCCATGGAGGGTTGTGCCCTGTACACTAATCAGTTTACCAATGATGAAACCAGTACGATGGGTTGGGTATCTCCCATGGGATAGTACTCCCACACCTTCAATTTGTAGGAGGGTTACCAACGGTGGTGGGAATAGGTTTAAATTTGCCAAATCGCAGGCAATAAAAAAGGGTTACCTTCCGGTAACCCTTCTTCAAATTGGGTGCCTGGCAGTGTGCTACTCTCACATGGGGAAACCCCACACTACCATCGCCGCTAGTACGTTTCACTGCTGAGTTCGGAATGGGATCAGGTGGTGCCGCACCGCTATGGCCGCCAGGCGAAATCGTGCAAACTTACCGTTAGCGCTGTTTGCCAACGGGGATGTTTGCGCAAGGTGGTCTATCAATGTCGCAACTGCGTATAGACAGCCACCCCTTTAATCTTTCTTAACATTCGGAAAAGCAATAAATCGTCTATCAAACCACCGTATACCGGGAGCGTGCAATAGCACCCTACGTCAATATTTGTCTAGGTCGTTGTCTAGCTTTGGCCTACAACTCCCGGTCATTACCAAATAACCTTGGGCGTTGTATGGTTAAGCCTCACGGGCAATTAGTACAGGTTAGCTACACGCCTTACAACGCTTCCACACCCTGCCTATCTACGTCTTAGTCTTAGACAACCCTACAGAGGACTCAAAGTCCTAGGGATGACTCATCTCGGGGCCTGCTTCCCGCTTAGATGCTTTCAGCGGTTATCAGTTCCGGACTTGGCTACCGGGCAATGCGTCTGGCGACACAACCCAAACACCAGCGGTCCGTCCACTCCGGTCCTCTCGTACTAGGAGCAGCTCCCCTCAATCATCCAACGCCCACACCAGATAGGGACCGAACTGTCTCACGACGTTCTAAACCCAGCTCGCGTACCACTTTAAATGGCGAACAGCCATACCCTTGGGACCGACTTCAGCCCCAGGATGTGATGAGCCGACATCGAGGTGCCAAACACCGCCGTCGATATGAACTCTTGGGCGGTATCAGCCTGTTATCCCCGGAGTACCTTTTATCCGTTGAGCGATGGCCCTTCCATACAGAACCACCGGATCACTAAGACCTACTTTCGTACCTGCTCGACGTGTCTGTCTCGCAGTTAAGCTAGCTTATGCCTTTGCACTAACCTCACGATGTCCGACCGTGATTAGCTAACCTTCGTGCTCCTCCGTTACGCTTTGGGAGGAGACCGCCCCAGTCAAACTACCCACCAGGCACTGTCCCACGCCCAGCTAATGGGCGTTGGTTAGAACATCAAACATACAAGGGTGGTATTTCAAGGGCGGCTCCACGCTATCTGGCGACAACGCTTCAAAGCCTCCCACCTATCCTACACATGTAGGGTCAATGTTCAGTGCCAAGCTGTAGTAAAGGTTCACGGGGTCTTTCCGTCTAGGTGCGGGTACACAGCATCTTCACTGCGATTTCAATTTCACTGGGTCTCGGGTGGAGACAGCATGGCCATGGTTACACCATTCGTGCAGGTCGGAACTTACCCGACAAGGAATTTCGCTACCTTAGGACCGTTATAGTTACGGCCGCCGTTTACCGGGGCTTCGATCAAGGGCTTCCCCAGCCCTAAATTCTCTCAACATTCATATGCCACAACCCTTACCTACAATTTACCTAACCCTTAATTCATACCTCTTTTGAGGGAATTTTGCGGCTGGGTAAAGCTTGCGCCATGCCCAGCCCCTAAGTTCCACAACAGAGAACTTAAACCAGGTGCTGCATGCCGCATGTATGGGTTGTAGTGCTGAATACCAAGAAAACTTAGGTGCTGGGTAACCCCATCAATTAACCTTCCGGCACCGGGCAGGTGTCACACCGTATACGTCCTCTTTCGAGTTAGCACAGTGCTGTGTTTTTAATAAACAGTCCCAGCCATCTGGTCACTGCGACCGCCAGTAGCTCAGGGGGCGAGCCCCATCACCGCCAGCGGCGTACCTTCTCCCGAAGTTACGGTACTATTTTGCCGAGTTCCTTCACCCGAGTTCTCCCAAGCGCCTTAGTATTCTCTACCTGACCACCTGTGTCGGTTTGGGGTACGGTTCCTATGCACATACGCTTAGAGGGTTTTCCTGGAAGCCGGGCATCTGCTACTTCGTTCCCTTGGGAACTCGTCTCGTACCTCGGCCTTGGGGGACCGGATTTGCCTGATCCCCCAGCCTACATACTTTCACGTGGACAACCAACGCCACGATAGCATAGCCTTCTCCGTCACCCCATCACTGTGCATAAAAGTACGGGAATATTAACCCGTTTCCCATCGACTACGCATCTCTGCCTCGCCTTAGGGGCCGACTTACCCTGCCCTGATTAGCATGGGACAGGAAACCTTGGTCTTCCGGCGTGGGGGTTTTTCACCCCCATTATCGTTACTCATGTCAGCATTCGCACTTGTGATATGTCCAGCAGCCTTCTCAAGCCACCTTCAACCACTTACACAACGCTCCCCTACCCAGCAGACATCCTAAATATGACTCCAACATGTCCGCCCTTATCTACTTATGCTGCCATGCCACCCCCGACTGTTGGGGGACGCTTGACCAACGGCTGGCTTCGCCAGGTCGTTGTTAGCTTGATAAGGTGAATCATATTTAGTGATGCCTGCTGCCGCAGCTTCGGTGTATTGCTTAGCCCCGTTACATCTTCCGCGCAGGCCGACTCGACTAGTGAGCTATTACGCTTTCTTTAAAGGGTGGCTGCTTCTAAGCCAACCTCCTAGCTGTCTTAGCCTTCCCACATCGTTTCCCACTTAGCAATAACTTGGGGACCTTAGCTGGCGGTCTGGGTTGTGTCCCTCTCCACGACGGACGTTAGCACCCGCCGTGTGTCTCCCGGATAGTACTCTACGGTATTCGGAGTTTGCATGGGGTTGGTAAGCCGGGATGGCCCCCTAGCCCAAACAGTGCTCTACCCCCGTAGGTATTCGTCCGAGGCGCTACCTAAATAGCTTTCGGGGAGAACCAGCTATCTCCCGGTTTGATTGGCCTTTCACCCCCAGCCACAGGTCATCCCCTAACTTTTCAACGTTAGTGGGTTCGGTCCTCCAGTTGATGTTACTCAACCTTCAACCTGCCCATGGCTAGATCACCGGGTTTCGGGTCTATACCCTGCAACTATTCGCCCAGTTAAGGCTCGCTTTCACTACGGCTCCCCTATGCGGTTAACCTCGCTACAGAATATAAGTCGCTGACCCATTATACAAAAGGTACGCAGTCACCCAGCCCTAAATTCTCTCGGGCTATGAGTCCACAACACTGTTTGATTTCACGCTAACATGCCGATGGCTGTTCACTTATCAGGGAATTTAGGGCTGGGTAAACCCAGCATTTCCTTTATTCGCTTCAGTAACGACTGTTTTGCATTGCCGTGATGCTTTAGCCTTTTTTCCCGTTGCCACGCTGCAGATTCGGTACAGTACGCTTCATAGTAAACCAGTTCCCACTGGCTCCCTCTTGTTGCCCTGTTTTTACCTGCATTATGGGAATGTAACCTGCACCTCAGGTCAGATGTACATCCAATATAAAACTGACTCACGTCATTTTTACTTTGCAACACATAAACATAAAACATCATTGCTTCTTTCATCATCATTCCGGCTGGGTTTACCCAGCACCTAAATCCCATAAAAGAGAACAGGTGCCTGGCTTGCCGCCAAAATTTAACCAGTGTTGGGAGCTTAAACCTAAAAGGATTTAGGTGCTGGGCTCCCACTGCTTGTACGTATACGGTTTCAGGTTCTATTTCACTCCCCTCGCCGGGGTTCTTTTCGCCTTTCCCTCACGGTACTGGTTCACTATCGGTCAGTTAGGAGTATTTAGCCTTGGAGGATGGTCCCCCCATCTTCAAACAGGATAACACGTGTCCCGCCCTACTTAATATGTGCTATACGCCGCTTCGTGTACGGGGCTATCACCCGGTATCGCCCTACTTTCCAGAAGGTTCCACTACAGCATAAAACATCGGCTACTACCCGTTCGCTCGCCGCTACTAAGGCAATCTCGGTTGATTTCTCTTCCTAGGGGTACTTAGATGTTTCAGTTCCCCCCGTTCGCTTCTTACGGCTATGTATTCACCGCAAGATGACCCTAAGGCCGGGTTGCCCCATTCGGAAATCGTAGGCTATAGCGCTTTTTGCCAGCTTACCTACGCTTATCGCAGACTTACACGTCCTTCATCGCCTCTAACTGCCAAGGCATCCACCGTATACGCTTAGTCACTTAACCATACAACCCCAATATTACTCGCGTAATACCAGCGCCGTATAACCAAATGGCCAAAACCTAAACATTTTCATGTCGCCTAGACTTGGTATTATCAGATAGAGTGCCACTTGCGCATCACTCTAGATATACTTTTACTTGATTTTTGTGTGTACACATCCAAAACCTCACGGTTTCAAACGCGACACACTGATGATTTATCAGCTTTTCCAAATTGTTAAAGAACATTCAAAGTTTCACAAAAAAACCTTAATCAATAATCATGCCTAAACAACACGCCTATTCATTAAGGCTCTTCATCAATGTAAAGAAGTAAGTGGTGGAGCTAAGCAGGGTGAAACCCGGTCGCACAACGGCACAACGCACTGCGTTGTGAGGGTTGAAGGACAGTACATGGATGTACTGGCCGGAACCCACCGCTTGGACGCTTACCGCACCAAACCATCTACGAAGATAAGTGGTGGAGCTAAGCAGGATCGAACTGCTGACCTCCTGAATGCAAATCAGGCGCTCTCCCAGCTGAGCTATAGCCCCATATCTTATTTAACCGAAGCAACATCCAGGATAAAAACGTTGATAATCTTTCTTAGGCAAGGCATTTGCTGGGCTTGTTTGCCCAACATAAAGCTCTTGTCTTAAAAAGACTTAAATTTCGCTAATCGAGGCGTTTGATGAGGACGTTTAGCCTGCTAAACGACGAATCAAACAACAAAGAGTAGCGGAATTTTGGTAGGCCTGGGCAGACTTGAACTGCCGACCTCACCCTTATCAGGGGTGCGCTCTAACCAGCTGAGCTACAGGCCTTCATTTGCCTCGCCAACCGGCACCGGCTACTTCGGTCTTCTTTACGTTACTAACAACGAAAACAATTTGTGTGAACACTAGGCCAATACCAGGCCCAGCTTTTAAGGTAAGGAGGTGATCCAACCCCAGGTTCCCCTAGGGTTACCTTGTTACGACTTCACCCCAGTCATGAAACACAAAGTGGTAATCGCCCCCCCGAAGGTTAGACTAACTACTTCTTTTGCATCCCACTCCCATGGTGTGACGGGCGGTGTGTACAAGGCCCGGGAACGTATTCACCGCAGTATGCTGACCTGCGATTACTAGCGATTCCGACTTCATGGAGCCGAGTTGCAGACTCCAATCCGGACTACGATAGGCTTTAAGGGCTCCGCTCCACATCGCTGCTTAGCTTCCCTCTGTACCTACCATTGTAGCACGTGTGTAGCCCATCCCGTAAGGGCCATGATGACTTGACGTCGTCCCCACCTTCCTCCGGTTTGTCACCGGCAGTCTCCTTAAAGTGCCCAACCAAATGCTGGCAACTAAGGACAAGGGTTGCGCTCGTTGCGGGACTTAACCCAACATCTCACGACACGAGCTGACGACAGCCATGCAGCACCTGTCTCCAAGTTCCCGAAGGCACCAATCCATCTCTGGAAAGTTCTTGGGATGTCAAGGGATGGTAAGGTTCTTCGCGTTGCATCGAATTAAACCACATGCTCCACCGCTTGTGCGGGCCCCCGTCAATTCATTTGAGTTTTAACCTTGCGGCCGTACTCCCCAGGCGGTCTACTTAGCGCGTTAGCTACGCTACACACCCCTTCAATGGGACATACAGCTAGTAGACAGCGTTTACGGCGTGGACTACCAGGGTATCTAATCCTGTTCGCTACCCACGCTTTCGCACATGAGCGTCAGTTGTTGGCCAGGGAGCCGCCTTCGCCACTGATGTTCCTCCAGATCTCTACGCATTTCACCGCTACACCTGGAATTCCACTCCCCTCTCCACAACTCTAGCTACACAGTTCTAAATGACTCTCCCAGGTTAAGCCCGGGGCTTTCACATCTAGCTTATGTAACCGCCTGCGTGCGCTTTACGCCCAGTAATTCCGATTAACGCTCGCACCCTCCGTATTACCGCGGCTGCTGGCACGGAGTTAGCCGGTGCTTCTTCTGTTGCTAACGTCACAGCTAGCAGGTATTAACTACTAGCCTTTCCTCACAACTGAAAGTGCTTTACAACCCTAGGGCCTTCTTCACACACGCGGCATGGCTGCATCAGGGTTTCCCCCATTGTGCAATATTCCCCACTGCTGCCTCCCGTAGGAGTCTGGGCCGTGTCTCAGTCCCAGTGTGGCTGATCTTCCTCTCAGAACAGCTAGAGATCGTCGCCATGGTAGGCCTTTACCCCACCATCTAGCTAATCTCGCTTAGGTTCCTCCTTAGGTGGGACCCAGCCCTAAATTCTCTCTTGTACGCTCCACTATATATTTTTATCACTGGCTCTTTGACCCCTGAAATTTAAGGCTGGGCATGGCCGGAGCTTTACCCAGCACCTAAGCCCTACATCAGAACCCAAATGCCAAACCAACAATCATATCCAATAAAGTACACTCAAAAAAATTTAGGTGCTGGGCCCCTTTGGTCCGAAGACATTATGCGGTATTAGCCATCGTTTCCAATGGTTGTCCCCCGCCTAAGGGCAGATCCCTAAGTATTACTCACCCGTCCGCCACTCGTCAGCGATAGCAAGCTATCCTGTTACCGTTCGACTTGCATGTGTTAGGCCTGCCGCCAGCGTTCAATCTGAGCCATGATCAAACTCTTCAATTAAAATCGAAATATGAATTTTTATGAGCTGGTCACCAGTCATTGACTAGTGCCCACACAAATTGTTTCGTTGCTATATTGTTAAAGAACATTGTGCAAAAACTGTTTTGGCCTCAGCCAAAATGGCTTTTGCGCAAGGTGACTTTCCGTCTTCCTACCCCGCTGGGTAGCCCTTGCTTGCTTGGGAACCTCTCCCCAAGCGGGACGCGCATTCTACACCTCCCCTTGCCGTTGTCAACGCTTTATTTCAGATTTGTTTCAATTCTTACTGAGCGTTGCCTTGGCGTGGTAAAAGCAACCTGCTTTGACCACTGGCACCTATCGGTGCCCGCTACAAGATGTTTTTGAGAACCCCCTGAAGCGAGCGCGCATTTTACAGAGCAAACCGGTTGGGTCAACAACTATTTTTGCATTTTGATTTAAGTGGGCGTTATTTGTACAAGCAGGCATATTTACAGGAATTAGGTCAACTGATAGACCAGTTATTATTAAAGACCTCTGGCGTTATATTGTGAAATAAGTAGTATTAGTTCGTTAAATAAAAATAACTATTATAAAGGTTCTTCATGGATTCTAAGCATTTCACTTTTCTATTAGCGGCCATCGTCGGCATCGCAGGTTTTCTTCTCCTTCATTTGGGCTTCATTGAATTGGGCTCTTCCATTGCTTTTGCTATTGGTTTTGTATTGTCTAGTGCAATTTTCATAGTACGTAATGCTGGTGTAACTGCGCACATTGACATAGACAACGACAACACAGTGAGTTCAGGCAATGCCACTTTATATGTTGGCAACCTTCCTTATCGAGTAAACGAGGCGGCAGTTAAAAACCATTTTGCCCAATTTGGTAAAGTGGCTTCAGTACGTTTGATGCGTGACAGGAAAACGGGTAAACGCAAAGGATTTGGTTTTGTTGAAGTTGCCTCCTCTGACGCCGATAAGATAATTTCAAAATTAAACGACTCTGATTTTGAAGAAAGAACACTCAAGGTAAGGCGAGCGAAAGATAAAACGCGGGAAACCGAAGCTTAAGAAACCGAAGCTTAAGAAATAAACAGGGCGCCTTATGGCGCCCTTTCTTCAATTAGTTTGTTGCCCTTGTTCTGGGAAGGGCCTATCAGCATCAAACCGTTGGTTAAAACTATTAAACCTGTTGATAGCCGCTAGTAGATCATCAGTATTGATATCTATTACCCGATTGATAAGACCATTAACCAAATTGTCAAAAGACGCGTTGTCAGCTAGTTCATCCTTAGCTTCACCCATTACTTTCGCTAAATCATCTACGTAATCGGCAATTTTCTTAAATGGCGACGGGAAGGATGGGCTGTCACTATCGGCGTATGAAGAAACCTGTTCATATGTTTGCACGACTTCTATGGTTTCAGTTTTGGATAGCTCGATAGAGTATTCTGCTATCTGGCCTTCATCAAAGCCCAGTTCAAGCGCTTTGGCAAATGCAGCTTCTACATCCCCTGCAAAGAAGTCATCCACCAAAGCCGATGTATCCCTAACGAGGTTTTCTATTGCTTTACGTTCTTGCTCGTCAATTTCACCTTTCACAGTAAATGCCAACTCTTGGCTATCAATAACTGAATACTGCTGGGATAAGTTCACACTAGTTTCAGAAGAAGCCAATTGTGGCTGATTTTCTTCCGTTTCAGCCTCTTCCGCTGCCCCGGTACTAGTTGTACCTGGGTTTACCGGGTCAGTAGAGGTGGTTTCGATGGCAACTTCACGGCTAGCACTTACTTCCTGGAAATCTTCAAAACTGATAGTCACTTCATCGCCATCTTTAGTGACAATATTAATCTCGCCCGCATTCTCAGAACTGGCAGTGACACTCTGGGATGCTGATACTGCAGTTACTGACTCTTCGCCTTCATCCTTTTTACCTAAGATATCCCGCTCTAACTGGTCTATACCCTCGCGTATCGCCTTTAGACTATTGCTAATGCCTTCATCAATTTCCTTGTTCATTAACCCGGCTAGTTCCTTGCGGGCATCTTCAACCCCTTTCAGGACACCATCCCGGGCTTTTTCAAACATCTGCAGTAGCTCTTCATCATCGGCTCCATTGGCTTGTGCCGTTTTTAGGGCTCCACCAATGAACTGGAGTACATTCTTAGCAACCTCTTCAAAATCAAATAGGTTCTTTTCTTCGTTTTGTTTCGGCAATGACTCCAATAATCGTTGATTATTTACGGTCACATTTTGCCCTAGCGTTGCCTGCAGAATACGCGCACTTGCAAGTGTTTTTGCCTCGCCGCTACTCAATGACACATGCACAGCGCTTTCTTGTAGCAACGACCGTCCCTGCTGCACATTTACAGCATTCATTTTGTCTTTTTGAGCCTGTTCCAACGGTGCCTTATCCGCCACGACAGACTTCACGTCACCTACATTCATGACTCTTACCTCATCTACCTATTAACCTTGTTATCGACTTAATTTGGTGCTTTTTTAGGCCAATACATTACTTTGGGTACAAGTAGGATGTGTTTTATTTACCACTTTATTTTAGCAGCAACAGGAAAATTCGCTCTTTTTCGCTTGAAATATGATTTTTGTAAATAACTTCGTTGCTAGGTAACATGCGGGCCAATTTAAATGATATGGAAAAACTCGATGCAGAACGAAATGACGGTTGATAGCTATAATAAGCAACTTGAAACTAAGGTCGCGCAATTTTCTGCGGATTTCGCCGGTTTTTTCAGCGGGGAACCCGAAGTATTCGAATCTCCCATTAAAGGCTTCAGGAGTAGGGCCGAATTTAGGGTATGGCATGATCAGGATGATCTTTACCACATCATGTTTGAACCGGAAACTAAAAACAAATACCGGGTTGATAGCTTTCCGATTGCCAATGACAGCATTAATAGGACGATGCGGTTATTAATACCGAAATTGAAGGCCAATGAAATATTGCGTCGCAAGCTATTCCAAATTGACTACTTGTCAGGCCTAAGTAGTCAAGTATTAGTATCGCTTTTATACCACAAACAATTGGATGACAATTGGGTTGCCGCAGCAAAACAGCTTAAAGATGAAATGTCATGCCAGCTTGATATTCATTTTGTCGGTAGGGCTAGGAAACAGAAAGTATTGCTGGATCAAGACTTCATTATCGAACAACTACCGATACTTGGAAAAAAGTACGCGTTTAAGCATATAGAGAACAGTTTTACCCAACCCAATGCCCAGGTAAATTGTAAAATGATTGAATGGGCGTTGGATGCAAGCCAAAACCTGGGCGGTACTTTGATAGAGCTCTATTGTGGGGCAGGCAATTTCTCGTTGCCACTTGCACAAAACTTTGAGCAGGTATTGGGGACTGAAATTTCACGCACATCCGTTGAGGCCGCAAACTACAATATCGGCATCAATGGGATAAGCAATGTCCAGGTTTTAAGGATGTCCAGTGAAGAGTTCACCCAAGCTTACCAAGGCACTGCTGAATACAAGCGGCTGCAAGGACTAAACCTACAAGCGCTTGATATTTCAACTGTGTTAGTGGATCCGCCGCGGGCAGGTTTAGACGCCGGTACCGTGGAACTGGTCAGCCAGTTCCAGAATATCCTGTATATTTCTTGCAATCCAAGCACGCTCTTGGCCAACCTGGAACAACTAGGCAAAACCCACCAAGTTAAACGCTTAGCACTGTTCGACCAATTCCCCTACACCCACCACGTAGAATCAGGTGTGTTTTTGCAAAAGCGCTAGTCGCGCTTTTGCAAGTGGTCATAACGCAAAGCTCCTAAGCTTATAAAACGCAATTGCTTTTCGACGCGGGATGCTATTTCTGCTTTCTGGTCTAAATTGGCATCAATTGCCTCTGCACCAGCGCTAAACACTATGCGCACCATGGCTTCAGCCTGTAGCCTAGAATTTTCCTTGGAAAGTGGCGTATTGTTGTAAGTGTAGTCGGTCAGCTCAACAATGAAATGTTGTATTTCACGGTTTACCGCTGCCCTAAAAGCTATAGATGTGCCTGTGTGCTCCCGCAGAAGTAGCCTAAAAACATTAGCGTTAGCTGAGACATATTCCATAAATGTTGTCACAGACGTGTGTATCACACCGCCACCTGAGGCAATTCTGATTCGAGCCTGGCGCATCAGTTGGCGCAAGGCTAAACCGGCTTCATCCACGAGGGTTAAACCAAGTTCATCGATATCGGTAAAGTGACGATAAAAGGAAGTTGGCGCAATTCCGGCTGTCCTTGCAACTTCGCGCAAACTGATGCTAGATAGGCTTTTTTGCTCGTCTAATAAAGAGAATGCGGCATCTATTATGGCTCTGCGGGTTTTTTGTTTTTGTTCTTTTCTACTCATCTTATACCGTCCACGTTCCTTGTCATATTGACCCAACCAACAATAGACTACTGTTAAGTGTGATAATATTACAATGCTTTTGCCTTGTTCTGGTTGATAATCATAACACGTCCACCTAGAATTAGCGTACACTTGTAAGCTAAACGATCCTGATGTCGAAAATAACAAAGCCTCCACTCATCTTTACCAATATTTTAGTCTTTCTAATTACTGGCGCAATTGCTGTTTTTTGGGTTCCTGTTGAATGGTTTTACAACCGTTTTGACTGGATTGAAATCTCAGTCTGCATTGCATTAATTTGGTTCTCCGGCCTGTCTATCACAGCTGGTTACCATAGGTTGTGGTCCCACAAAGCATACGATGCACATCCCGTGGTTAAAGCGATATTTGCAGTTGGTGGTGCCATGGCATTGCAAAACAGTATCCTGCACTGGGCGTCAGACCATCGGGTGCACCACAAGCATGTCGATGATAATGACAGGGATCCATATTCTGCTAAAAAAGGTTTTTGGTATTCACACATAGGTTGGATGTTAAGGGAATACCAAGCCAAGCGTTACTTTGATTACAGTAACTGCAAAGACCTGCAAAAAGATAAAATCGTCATGTGGCAACACAAACATTACCTTGCAATTATGTTGACTGCCAATTTCGGTATACCCATTTTCCTAGGCTGGATAAATGGGGACATCTTGGGCATGTTGCTATTGGCAGGCGTATTTCGGCTAGTGGTAGTACACCACGTCACCTTCTTTATTAATTCTTTGGCACATATCTGGGGACGGCAGCCATACACGGACAAAAATACGGCCAAAGACAATGACTTCATCGCCTTCTTCACCTTTGGCGAAGGCTACCACAACTTCCACCATATTTTTGAATATGACTACCGCAACGGCATTAAATGGTGGCAGTTTGATCCTACTAAATGGCTGATAAAAAGCCTGTCATGGGTGAACCTTACGAAAAACCTGAGACGTTGCCCAGAAGAACGCATTGAAAAGGCTAAACTAGCCATGCAGTTACAGCGCGCCAAAGCAAAGCTCAACAATACCAGGGTTAAGAATAAAGAAGAATTCTTGAATAAGCTTGAGTCTGAGTACGAAATTTTACTCAACAAGATGACTCAATTTTACCAAGCTAAACGAAAATTGATGGAAGCTAAAAAGAAAACCTTAATGGAAACCTACGAAGGTTTAGAACTAAAGTTTAAATACAAAGAGCTAAAGGCGTCCCTTGCGCTTCAGAAGGACAAATGGCTAACTTTAAGCCAGCTGCAGTTGCAACCCGCGTGATTTAGTTTATATAGATAGAGGGCTGCATATAAACGGCGCCTAGCCTTCCGGCACTCACAAGGAGAACTAAATGACTAAACGAGCCCCGCGTAAAAAGGCTGTAGCCAAACCAAAATACCAATACGACGCCGTTATCATCGGCACGGGGCCTGCCGGTGAAGGGGTGGCAATGCAGCTATCTAAATCCGGCAAAAATGTTGTTATTATCGAAAAGCACGAATTTGTGGGTGGCGGCTGCACCCATTGGGGTACTATCCCGTCGAAAGCCCTACGTCATTCGGTTAGCAGGCTCATTGAATACAATCGCAACCCGTTGTTTAACGACTCGGAAAAAGCACATCATTTAACGTTTGAGCAGATCCTAAACCACGCTTCCACGGTAATTCGCAAACAAACCATGCTGCGCCGCAGTTTTTATACCAGGAACCGGGTTGCTGTGTTGCACGGGACCGCCTCATTCATAGACCCTCATTGCGTTGAAGTAACCCACGCCGACGGCTCCGTGGAAAAAATTACGGCGGACCAGATTGTCATTGCAACCGGTTCACGCCCATATACTCCCAAAGACGTCGACTTTACCCATCCCAGGATTTACAACAGCGATACTATTTTGAAGCTGAACCACGATCCAAAGAGCATCATTATTTACGGGGCTGGGGTGATTGGTACTGAATATGCGAGTATTTTCAAAGGCATGGATGTCAAAGTTGACTTAGTTAATATGCGTGACAGGCTGCTGTCTTTCCTTGATACCGAAATATCCGATGCCCTGAGCTACCATTTATGGAACAACGGAATAATTATCCGCCACAACGAGTCATACCAATCAATTGAAGGCCGTGATGATGGCGTTGTACTAAACCTGGAGTCCGGTAAACGCATGAAGGCTGATTGCCTGTTATTTGCGAACGGCAGGACAGGAAATACCGACATGCTCAACTTAGATGCTGTTGGGCTGCAGGCAGACTCAAGGGGGCAGTTAAAAGTTGATAGCAACTATAAAACTGAAGCTGAAAACATCTACGCAGTAGGTGATGTGATTGGCTATCCGAGTTTGGCTTCTGCCGCATACAACCAAGGTAGGTTCGTCGCTGAAGCTATGCTAAAAGGCGAGTGCCATACTAGTTTGGTCGAAGATATTCCTACTGGTATCTACACAATCCCCGAAATCAGTTCGGTAGGTAAAAACGAGCAGGAGCTAACTGCCCTTAAAGTACCGTATGAAGTAGGAAGGGCACAGTTCAAACATTTGGCACGGGCACAAATTGCGCACAGCTTAGTGGGCGGCTTAAAGCTTATTTTCCACAGGGAAACTAAAGAAATACTTGGGATACACTGCTTTGGGGAGAGGGCTTCGGAGATAGTGCATATCGGCCAAGCGATAATGCAACAAGAGGGTAGTGCTAACAACATCGAGTATTTTGTTAACACTACCTTTAACTACCCGACAATGGCAGAAGCCTACCGGGTAGCAGCCATTAATGGCCTAAACCGGCTGTTTAGTTAACGGCAGCCGGCTTGCCTAGATGCGATAGCGCTGCGGTCACATTCTTATCTTGGATATCCTGGGCTATCACTTCGATGAGCATTTTTTCAGGATAGAACTTTAATGTGGCCATAACATTACCACCAAGATCTTGCTGTTCGATAAAGAAATCTTGGTTTACTTTGACAAAATCGTTGTTAGTTTCAATTTTGTTCGAAATACAGGCAGCATCTAGAGTCAGTTTTGTTGAGTCAACGCAGCTAAAAAGGTTTTTGTTATCATTTTGTGCATGGAGTACTCCGTTGACCAAGGTCAACATCGCAAACAACAAAATCTTGCGCATAAACGGTCTCCTTCTCTATATAACCTTTTTCAATATAGCACAACTTTTTTGGAATGTAACCACTTTCGGTTATATTAATACTTAATATGAAAGACAAACGTCTATTAGAACGAATTTTAACCTGCAACCTGTGCCAGGGATCATTGCCATTTGAGCCACGTCCCGTTCTACAATTTAGTGCCTCAAGTAAAATATTGATTGTCGGCCAGGCTCCTGGATTGGCAGCACATGAAAGCAGTAAACCATGGAATGATCCGTCAGGAGACAGGTTAAGGCAATGGCTCGGTTTATCACGTACAAGCTTTTACGATGCAGCCAAGGTTGCGTTGGTTCCGATTGGTTTTTGTTATCCTGGCAAGGGGAAAAGCGGCGATAAACCGCCGAGAAAAGAATGTGCACCAACCTGGCACCCACAAATTGAACTAGCTATGCAGCAGGTTGCCATAACATTACTGGTTGGTTCTTACGCCCAAAACTTCTATTTGAAAGACAAACTCAGCTTAACCAAACGATGCAAAGGCTGGCGCGAATACTTGCCAAAATACTTGGTACTCCCGCACCCTTCACCGAGGAATAATATATGGCTCAAGAAACACCCATGGTTTGAAATGGACAACCTGCCCCACTATAAGCTGGCCATCAAATCAGCGCTTGAATAAATTAGACGATAAGTTTAATCAGGACTGTAGTTAGCGAGGAATTCAGTCAGTTCATCATAGGGCATGGGTTTAGCATACATATAACCCTGTGCTTCATCGCATCCTAGCTTGAGCATATAACTCGCTTGCTCTTTTTTCTCCACACCTTCAGCAATAGTCTTGAGTCCCAGTTTTTGACCTAGGGTGACTATTGTTTCGGCGATGAATGCCTGTTTGCCAGGCTCGATCTCATTCACAAATGCCCTATCCACTTTTAATCTGTCCAGGGGCAATTGTTGCAGGTAGCTCATGGAGGAAAAACCAGTACCGAAATCGTCGATCGCTATCTGCACACCGCTGTCCTTGAGGTCTTTTAATGCTTCAACCACAATTTGAGGTTCGTCCATTACAAGGCTTTCGGTAATCTCTAGCTCCAAATCCTCTGGCCGGATTTCCATCTCTTCTACCGTTGATTTAACTAATTCAACAAACTTTGGATCGCGAAATTGTGGCATAGAAATGTTTACCGCAACACGCAACCCTGAATGACCTAAAGCTTCTAGCTGTTTCAATTTGGCACAGGACTCTTTCAGTACCCATTCGCCAATATCTATGATGAGTCCCGAATACTCTGCTAACGGAACGAATACCGCAGGCGAAATATATCCACCGTCCTTGTTGGGCCAACGCAGCAAGGCTTCCATACCTACCACTTTCTCGGTCATTAGATCGATTTGTGGCTGGAACCAAACTTCGAGTTTACGTTCGGCAAAATCAGAACGTAATTGGCGGATCATGCCCAAGCGCCAAGTGGTTTTCTCTTCCATCTCGGGCGCATAATATTCGTAGTTACAGGTTAAGCTCTTCTTCGCCCTGTTCAAGGCGATATTGGTCTGTTTGAGCAGGTTAATGCCACTGGCTGCCTCCAACAAACGGGTCAAACCTACGGTCACGTTCACAGGTAAAGTGTGGTCACCAGCTTTAAATGGTGTAATGAATAACTCTTCAATTTTACTAGGTGAAATGTCTTTGTCAGTACCTATTAGGCCAAATACATCAGCACCGATCCTAGCCATTAGTACCCTGTTACCGAACTCGTTTTGCAACCTGTCGGCAACTGCAATTAACAATTTATTACCAGCTTCTTGGCCAAGCCCATCATTAATATCAGAGAAATGGCTTATGTCTACCAATGCAACGATGTCAGCATCAAACTCATTGTCAGTGCGATGCAGGTCGTCGAGCATGTTGATGAACTCATTCCTGTTGGGCAGTTTGGTTAACCAATCCCTAAAGGCCGCGTTGCGTAACTGATGGAAAAGGTTAACATTTTCGTAGCCTACGGAAACGCTCGAAAGGAACACTTCCAATAACTGGCGATCCATTTCACTGATTTCGTTACCGGCCTGGATGAATACAGCCGCTTCATATCCCGAGCTGTCCATGTAAAGGACAGAAAAATCCTCACCGAAGATATGTTCCTTGCGTTGTAAGCACTGGGTTACTTGCAGCACTATTTTATCGTTGTGAATTGACTCGAGGCGTTCGTTAATAAAATCGGCAAAACTGCCGGCAGCACCTAGGACATAAACGCCATCCTCATCTTTGTCTAGAACAGAACCGGCACGCGCACATAGCACACCGCCCGCTTCTAACCCAATAAGGGAGCTAATTTGTTCAACCACACCTTCACAGAAGCCTTTAACAGAATGCTCTTCCAGTAAATTGGCAGCAGAACCGATGATCTTTTCAAGTCCTTTGCGGCTTTGGTTGATGGTGAGGATTTGTTGGTATGAGCGCAATGAAGCAATAATGGTAGTAACTAATTTACTGCGCGTCAGTTCGGTTTTTGTCTTGTAGTCATTGATGTCATATTCCTTTATGACACTCTCTTCTGGTGCATAGCCCGGCTGCCCAGTCCTCAGAATAATCCTAGGTTCCTCTAGCCCTAGCTCATCGCGCATTTTTTTAGCCACTTGCAAACCAGCATCGTCGCTTTCCATTACCACGTCAAGCAATAGGACTGCAATTTCGTTTCCGCGCTGCCTTAAAAACTCAAGCGCTTCAGAACCGGAATAGGCATGGTGAAAGGTTTAAGCCTTTGCCATTAAGCACTAAATCGGACAGCGCAAGGCGGGTGACCGAATGTATTTCTTCGTCGTCGTCGACGACCAACACATTCCATGAGCCTGTTGTTGTTTCAGTTTCGTCAATTTCATGATCTTCTTCGTCCATGAAGATCAGTTCGTCATTTTCGTAATCAGTAGGACACATCTAAACTATTCGCTACGTAACTCAAACACAATTCACTTAGAATCCTGGCTGCTATACAGCAAACCATAGCTTAATATTTTTAAAAGAGAAACTGTTAATTTCGTCTCCACAATTGCTTGTAGAGCTAAAATGGGCGTTAATGGCTAAATAGTGGATTGGAACCCTAACTATTTTGAAATCTCCAACAATTAAAGCTGCTCTAATCAAATGCAAATACATGAGATATACATTCAAAGGTTGTCACAATGACTGAAATCTCATCAATAAAGAATAACACGGCAAACACGGTTCGCAAGGTTACAAAGGAAACAAGCAACACAACGAGTGAGGCTTCGCCCCAACATAGTACCAAGCAATCAAGTCCAAGCCATGAAGCTGCTTCGGGTAAAATAAGCAAATGGTTTGCACTGGCCGGGGTAACAAGTTCCAAAAATACCGGTTATGAATCGGACGTCCTTAAAAAACTGGAAAAACGCGAGTCAATCAAAAAGCAAAGACTGCTACAAAATTTGGAAAATGTCCTGGATAGGGCATTAGATTTTTGTAGTGATAGTGAGGCCACAGGGAACATTGATGCCGACTGGTTTTTTAGCTTTGTTTCAATGGCGGAAAATATCTACTCGCCGCTCATGCAGGAATTATGGGGTAAGATATTTGCAGTGGAAATACGCCAACCGGGGACGTTTTCAGTAAGGTCGCTCAAAACCTTAAAAGAACTCACACAACGAGACGCCCAAATATTTCAAAGGGCAGTTGGATTTGCTGCTCGTAAAAAAGGGGAATACAGTCCTAAGGTACTCTATGGCTACTATCAAAAACCGGGCTTACTTCCCTTCATAAAACTCAATAAAAATATGCAGCTCAATTTAGCTGAATATGGATTGGCTTATCCAGATATCTTGACACTGATGGACGCAGGTTTGATTTACACGAGTGAAATCGAATCAGGTGAATTAAATATCAATAAAAGGGCTGAGTGGCGCATAGGACAAAATCACTTTTTCTTGGCGCCAAGCCGCCGCGGGCTTTGCCTGAACTACTACAAGTTCACCCCTACTGGTGCTGAACTTTCAAAGTTAGTCAACGCGGATCCAATTGATAAATACATCTCCGATCTAACATCCATGCTTGCCAGTGCATTTGAGATCACTTCAGAATAATCAAAGTTAAGATGGCTTTGCAGAAACTGTGGATGCAGTGGAGCACTCCATCCACAGTCCAAGTATCAGGATAAAGTGTTAGATACCGTCCCCAAATTCGTGCAAACCGCACTCACGGTTTAAGCCAAAAAAGCGTGTATCCTGCTCGCTCATCCCTGGTTCAAGTGGCCTGGTGGTATGCCAGTCACCAACGGAAACATAGCCTTTTTCCCAAAGTGGATGGTAAGGCAAACCGTTACCTTCCAAGTAATAATGCACATCTTTATTGGACCAATCCAATATCGGGTAAATTTTGAACTTACCATCAACAATCTGCAGCACATCTAGGGTGTTGCGTTGATCTGACTGGGTGCGGCGCAGTCCTGCAAACCAGCTTTTAACCCCCAATTCAGATTGCGCCGTACGCATCGGCGTCACCTTATTCATATGGTTGTACTTGGCGATCCCTTCTTCGCCTTTTTCCCAAAGCTTACCAAACCGAGCTTCTTGCCACGCTGGAGACATGCTAGCCCGGTATGTTTTTAAGTTTAATGACAAACGCTCCGTCAATTCGTCTGCAAACTGGTAGGTTTCAGGAAACAAGTAGCCCGTATCTGTGAATACTACTTGGATATTAGGGTACTGTTGCGTCACAAGATGCAACATCACTGCGGATTGGATGCCAAAACTGGTGGAAACCATAAAGTTGTGTGGCAAGTTCATCAACGCCCAGTTGACCCGTTCCTGGGCAGTCATTTTTTCAAGTTTTGCATTAATTTCAGCCAATTGCTGTTGGGATATTTGCTCCGGCTTAAGCACCTGGGGCGCTAGGGCA
Source organism: Alteromonadaceae bacterium (assembly GCA_965279005.1). Taxonomy (GTDB): domain Bacteria; phylum Pseudomonadota; class Gammaproteobacteria; order Enterobacterales; family Alteromonadaceae; genus Planctobacterium. The sequence continues at coordinate 74,373 of CBDIHK010000021.1, forward strand.
CTGACATTATCAAACGCTAAATTAGTCATAAAAATCCCTCGCAGAATCGATTACTGGTTTAATCACGCCCGTGCGGATTACAAAATCCCCAAAGCGTTCATCGGGTTGTCTGTTTGACGCCCACTGGCCTATCAAGGTATCTAGTTCTGTAAAAATCACATCTTCACCGATGTTTTCACGATACATACGTGGAATACGGGTACCTGAATAATCACCGCCAATATGCAGGTTGTATTTACCTGGCCCTTTGCCGACTAAGCCAACTTCGGCCAGCATCGCCCGGCCACATCCATTGGGGCAACCGGTAATGCGGAAAATCAGCTGCTCATTAGCAACACCGTGCTTTGCCAACAAGCCTTCCATGCGGTCAACCGCTTCAGGCAAATAGCGCTCCGCTTCTGCCATCGCCAAAGGACAAGTCGGTAGAGATACACAGGCCATTGACGCTTTGCGTTGGGCAGATACATCCGCTTTCATCAAACCGTGTTCAACCGCGATTTGCTCAATTTTTGCTTTGTCTTTCTCTTCCACGCGCGCCACAATCAGGTTTTGATTGGCTGTGATGCGGAAGTCACCTTTGTGGATTTTTGCAATTTCGGCACAGCCCGTTTTAAGGCTCAGGCCATTTTTATCCCAGATTCGTCCATTTTCGATGTATAAGGTGAGGTGGTGTTTGCCATCAATACCCTCTACCCAACCAATCCGGTCGCCACGCTCGGTGAATTCGTAAGGTTTGCTTTCAGCAAATTTAACGCCAGCACGACGCTCAACTTCAGCTTTGAACACGTCAACACCGACCGATTCCAGAGTGTATTTGGTCTTAGCGTTTTTACGGTTACTTCGGTTACCCCAATCCCGCTGTGTCGTCACAACAGCCTCTGCAACCGCCAGAGTATGCTCTTTATCGATAAAGCCGAAATCGTCAGCTTTGCGCGGGTAGGTTTCTTTGTCACCGTGGGTCATGGCCAAACCACCACCTACTAATACATTGAAGCCAACCAATTTACCTTTTTGTGCAATGGCCACAAAACTTAGGTCATTGGCGTGCACATCGACATCGTTTTGCGGTGGGATAGCAACAGTGGTCTTAAACTTACGCGGCAAATACTTGCTACCCAAGATTGGTTCTGCATCCGTCGTCTCCAGCTTCTCGCCATCGAGCCAAATCTCGGCATACGCCCTGGTTTTTGGTAGCAGGTGCTCACTAATTTTTTTTGCCCAGTCGTAGGCTTCTTGATGCAATTCCGATTGCATTGGGTTGGATGTGCACAGAACGTTGCGGTTTACGTCCCCCGCAGTGGCGATTGAGTCAATGCCCACTTTGTTTAGGGTTTGGTGCATCATTTTGATATGAGGCTTAAGCACACCATGGAATTGAAAAGTCTGGCGCGTAGTCAACCGAATACTGCCATAGATAGTGTGCTCTTCAGCGAATTTATCGATTGTCAGCCACTGCTCAGGGCTGATTATGCCGCCCGGCAACCTTGCCCTTAACATAACATTGTGCAGCGGCTCTAGCTTCTGTTTTGCGCGTTCAGGCCGGATGTCACGGTCATCCTGCTGGTACATGCCGTGGAACCGGATAAGCTGGAAATTATCTGCTGTAAAACCACCTGTGACCGGGTCTTTTAAGTCATCCGCTATCGTGCCACGTAAAAAGTTACTTTGGCCTTTAATGCGCTCATTTTCTGATGGCTTGCCTTTGTTGTTACCCACACTCATTAATACACATCCTTCTGGTAACGCTTATTGCGACGTAAATCAGAAACGTATTGTTCAGCCTCTTCCTGGCTCCTATTGCCATGCACCTTGACCACTTCAACTAACGCATCGTGGACGTCTTTAGCCATTTTATTGGCGTCACCACAGACATAGAAGTGGGCACCTTGCTCTAACCAGCTAAACAACTCTGCGCCTTCTTCCTGGATGCGGTGCTGCACGTATATTTTCCGTTCTTGATCCCTTGAAAAGGCCAAAGAAATTTTGTCAAGAACACCATCTTTCAAATATTTCTGCCATTCAACCTGGTACAAGAAGTCTTGGGTGAAGTGGGGGTTTCCAAAGAACAGCCAGTTTTTGCCCTCTGCTTCTTGGGCTTCGCGTTCTTGCATGAATGCCCTAAAAGGTGCAATACCAGTGCCTGGCCCCACCATAATAACTGGTGTATTGGGGTCTTGCGGTAGCCTAAAATTGTTGTTTTGTTCAACATAAACTTTGACGTTTTCCCCTTCTTGCAGGCGCTTGGCTAAATAGCCTGACGCACCGCCCTGGTGGGTAAAACCAAATTCGTCATACTCCACAAGTGCAACAGTCAAATGCACTTCGTCTTCAACTTCGGCTTGGCTGCTGGCAATGGAATACAAACGAGGCATTAGCGGGCGTAAGCAATTAACCAGATCTTGGGCAGCTAGTTTTCCGGGGAATTCCACTACCACATCAATGATTTGGCGTTGCTCCAAGTATTCGCGCAATGTAGCTTTATCGGCAAGCAAATTGTCTAAATCCTGGTTGTTAACCAGCTGGGCGTATTTTTGTACAAAGCCTGGGTAGCTTTGGGTGAGTTCTAGCTTTTCCACTAACGCTTCCTCAACAGATAGCGTTTCACCTTTAATATCAACTTGTGTGGCGCCATCTATGGATAGCGCAGAGAGCAGTTTTTCAGCCACTGCTGGGTCGTTCAAAAACCACACGCCAAGGGCATCGCCTGGTTGATACTGGATCCCAGAGTCTTCTAAGGAGATTTCAATGTGACGTATATCCTTCACCGAATCCCGACCCGTTATTTTGGTACTATCTATTAATTCGGCAGCAAATGGTTCTTTTTTACTGTAGGTGCTCGCTTTCTGTGCAGAGGATGGTTGAGCCTGGTTAAGGCTAACACCGGGCAATGGCACCACAGAGCCAGACTGGAATTCTTCTTTTAGCAGCCCATTGAGCTGTTCGGTCCAGCTGCTGACTTCAGCGTCGTAATCCACGTCACAGTCGACCCTCGGCAATAGAGGTTTGGCACCAAGCTTTGCTAGGCGCTCATCAAAATCTTTGGCCGTTTGGCAGAAAAACTCATAGCTGGTATCACCCAAGCCTAATACTGAATACTTGAGTTCGGGCAGCTTTGGCGCTTTTTTACTGCCTAAGAATTCGTGCAACTGAACTGCATCATCCGGTGCATCCCCCTCGCCATGGGTGCTTACCAAGATAACCAAGTGGGTTTCTTGTTTGATGTTTTTTGGCTTGTAGTCCGCCATATTCACAAGCTTAACCGCATAGCCCGCGGCACGTGCCTGATCGGCGTAGGCTGTGGCAACCCCTTTTGCATTTCCGGTTTGTGAGCCGTATAACACGGTTAAAGTTTGCTCTGGCTTGGCTCCAGTGCTAACGGCAGCGGCCACTGGCTGCGCCGACTGCGCTAACCCTGCTAAATAACCACTAGCCCACAACAATTGTTGGGGAGATAAACCGCTAACAGCCGTGTTCAACTGCTGCCACTCTGATTCATTTAATATTGCAACCGGAGAATATGCCTGGTTGCTTGAATTTGACGACATAACCAAAACCCTAAATTAATTCAGGCTCAAGGTTAGCCGCGCTTAATCATAACGTGAAAGAATAAATCTTAATTTTTAATAACTAAATGCGATGAAAGGAAAAAGGAAAGCAAACCGGGCTCATACCGGTTTGCTATACAGGAAACTTAAAAATCCAGGTCAAAACCCAGATATACCCCCTCAAAGTCAATATCGGCGTAGAGTTCATCAACATCGTCCAACTCTACGTTGAGGCTCCGGTAGCCTAAATGCAGCGTCATATCTACCGCCAGGGTGTCAATAACAGTGTAGGCTAATGCCGCTTGGACATCAGTTATGCTATTATCATCTAAAGCTAAAGCGCTACCTTCGGCAACCAGCCACCAATTGGTAAGCGGTAACCCCAGCACTGCACGGCTATATAATGTTGGCACAACCACGTCGAATGAATTGCTCGAAGATGCTACACCACTACCGCTGACGTCCACGGTTCCTTCAATCGCTTTAGCGTCTATACCAATATCAATCGACACCAAATCATTATCGAGGACTTCGTAATACAAGATATAGTCCACCATTTCGACATCCAAAGAAGTGTCCAGTTGCGAACCTGCCGCATAGTTTTGGCCAGAGAACTCAAAATTATTGGTTAAAGTGGTGTCGCCCGACGTATCAAGCTGGTTGTAGCTCACTTTGAAATTGGGCACAAAGGGTATAGGATGCTCCAAAGCCAGGTAAAGTTTGCTTTGGGCTTCATCGTCAAAATTAAAATTGGTTAGCTGGGACTGGTTGGCAAAACCGCCTGTAGTTTCCATAAACCAGCCTTCAACACCGGCGTTTAGGCCATAAATGACATCAGCCTGTGCCTGCCAGGCGGTGCACGCCGCAGTCAAGAAAAGAGCCGCCATCGGTAGCCGCAATTGGGTTTTCAATGTTTTATCCTTGTACTAATAGTTCGGTTAAGTCGATTAGCGCAGCATTGGCCCTGGAAATATAGTTGGCCATGACCAGAGAATGGTTAGCTACGATGCCAAAGCCACCGCCATTTAAAATCATGGGGCTCCATACCGTCTGCTGGGTCGCTTCCAACTCGCGGATTATTTGCTGCAAGCTCACCTTGGCATTTTTCTTCTCCAACACATCGGCAAAATCAACTTCAACCGCTTTTAAGAAGTGCAGCAGTGCCCAGCTGGCGCCACGTGCTTCATAGAAGTTGTTGTCCAATTGCCACCAGCTGGTTTTAATATAATTGTGCTGTGCTGTAGGCGTGGACTGGCGTGCGCTAGGATCGCCAGCTAAATCTGTGTTCAAACGGTCTTGCCCAACGCTCGCACTTAACCTCTGTGACAAGCTACCGAGGCGTTTTTCTACCTGCTTTAGCCAGTCCCGGAGGTTGTCTGCCCTGGCGTAGAACTGTGCTTGGCCTTCAGTCGGATCCTGCAAATCCACCATATAATCAGAAATGGCATCCAAAGCATCTCTATACTGGGATTCAGCCGAAGGTAGCAGCCAGCTGCGGTGGTCGATATTGAACTTAGGTTGCGCCAATACTAGCGCGGGATTTTCCAAAGACTGTGATTGCGAGCGGCTAAAATCCTTGCGCATAGCCAATGCTAGGTCTCGGGTCATCTCAAGCACACCAAACTCCCAGCTTGGCATATCATCCATAAATACAAAGGGTGGTAATACATCGTTGGAAAGGTAGCCACCGGGTTTGTCTAGCAGGGTTGAACCCACTGAGTGCAGCGTTTTTGTGAGGGTAACGCCCACGACAGGGTTTTCACCATAGGCCGGTTTCACATTGTATACGTCGGGCTCTGCACTGAAGAAAAACACCATGAAAGCAATGATAAACGCAAGCGTAGCCAGGGTTGCGACAATCCATTGTTTTGTTAAGAACCTATCCACTACAACGACTCCTACATTTAGTTAATGTGTTGTGCTGATTACCCAAATGACAAACGGACAATCTGTGCCAGATTGTCCCGTTTTAACCAATTGGGTTCAAGCTATCAATGTGCAGCTTTTTTGTTACCACTTACAAGATAAACGATAAGTATCAAAAATAGAATTGGCCAAAATATACTTAGGCCTACAAATAGCACACCAAAAAACGCCGCTGCAAAGGCAATCGCCAAGGCACCCACAATACTCACCGCAATGAAGAAACCCACCAAAATCAGTACCCCAGCGATCACACACAGGGTAATAAAATCGATCAATGGATCAGTCATGTCCAAATGGTGCCAATTTAACACAAACCAGTGGTTGGATAGCTCTCCAAACAGGTAACAAAGGGCGATGACTATCAAAATTGTGAGCAGTAAATTTTTCATTTGTTTATCGCCTGGTTTTACCGCTGCTACCGGGTAGGTAACAGCAATGTTGCCAATACATAAGCTATCGCGATAGGTACAGGGAACATCAAAAACGCCACTACCGTTCCCAAACGAACCATCCAGGCTTCTAGGCCATAGTGTTTCGCTAACCCTGCACATACACCAGTTACTTTTTTACGGACGGTGTCACGGTAAATGCGGTTAGTATCATATATTGTTTTCATTAATAACCTCCGGTTTTGATATCTGGGAACGGCAATACAAACTAAGCGACTTTTTTCTTCAACTCGGCTAACTCAGCCTCAATTGCATCGTTCGCTTCTAGGTCTTTAAATTCCTGCTGCAATGACGGGCTATTGGGCACCATATCGTAGGCGTCCACTTGCGCTTCCAGTTGGTCAATTTTGCTTTCATAGTTTTCAAATTTTTGCACTACTTGCTCAATATCATACTGCCCTAAATCTTTTTTCACGTTCAGCCTCACCTGTGCGTGTTCGATCCGGGTTTGCATTGACTTTTTCTTGGTTTTAGCTTCTGCTAGTTTTTGCACTAGGCGCGCACAATCTTCTTGTAACTTTTGCAGCTGCTCGGTAACCGCTTGGTTGTGCTCGGTAATTTGCTCAGCATCTGAAACTGCCTTTTGCTTCTCTACCAATGCTGCCCTGGCCAGATCTTCACGGCCTTTAGAAAGCGCCAACTCAGCTTTTCCTTGCCAGTACTCTGCTTGTTTGCTGTATTTGTCGAGTTTGCGTTGGCAACTTTTTTGTTCGGCCAAGTGCTTGGCAGCGACACAGCGCAATTCAATCAAGCTGTCTTCCATTTCTGAAATGATCAAGGCAAGCAACTTTTCAGGATCTTCGGCTTTATCTAGGGCGGCATTCAAGTTAGCTTGTACAATGTCGTTGATGCGGGAAAAAATGCTCATATCTCAATCTCCAGGGGTGTTAAGCGTTTTTCAGTAAACTTGCTAAATTGATTACAAATGGCGTGCCAACTTCACGAAAGAGTAACCTATTGTTTTTAAAGGACATTTTACCTACACACTTAGTTACATAGCGCATCGGGTAATGGGCTCGCTATCCAGTAGCAAAAATGACCACTTAATTGCGTTTTTGACTAAGTAGTTATTTTAGGAGGCGGGCTGCGCTAAATTGCAAAAACTACTATTAGCTCGCGACTGAATCTCGGTGATTCTTCTGTAATCTCAGGATTAATGAGGCAAAGAAGGCTTTAGTCTGATCTATAGCGAAATAAAATAGCGGGCAGGATCAAATCCATCATACCTAGCTAGCATGTTATCAATGCGACAGGGCATTAAAGGGTGTTGGCAATACTAATGAAGTAGTTTTCGGGAAAGCGGTAAAGGAGCGTTTTGGCCTAGCCTAGCGCCCCTTAGGAATGGTGGGCAAGTTGTTGGTTGGTGGCGAATCGTTTCTTGGCGTAGCTTGCCAATAAAAACACGGACGCTGTGAACAAATAAGTGATCACAGGGGCAAACATTACTGCAAGAAATTGGCTTTGCGAGATCATGTTTCCCCCTAGTCAGCGCTTTGTTCTTCAGCTTCCTGGCTTGGTGTTGCTTGGGAAATCAACACTTCAGTTTTAAATTCATTTTCGTTGATATCAAAGTGGTAAGTTGCATGCAATACTGACGCATAAATACCATTGGCAATATCAGCTTTAGTTTCATAAACGGCGTTGCTTACGTAAGCGGCTGCAAAATCGGCAACAGTTACTTCCTGGGCATCGGCAGCAGCAGCGGCAAGCAAAGAGCCTGACAATAGCAGCACTGCAGAAAATTTAGCTTTAACAGACATTGGGTAGCTCCTGGTTTAAATAGTTAAGCTGTTTGACTTATAAGTCGCAATAAAAGACAAGAAAGTTTTAGCGAGCAACGTGCCAACTTGGTAAAAGTCGCTATCTGTTTGTTTTTATTGCATTTTTATTTTTTATTTTATCGTCGCCCTGTTACCTGAAACTGGTCAGATGTTATATTTTGGTCAATTTGACAACAGCGTTGGTGTTTTTGACCACCTGTTTTTTAGCAGGCAATGCTTGGCTATAGCACCATTGCCCATTACCATCGCTTCAGCTACAGACTTGCCCTGATACAGGACTAAACATCAATGAAAATTGCCCTTGCCCAAATGCACGTCATCCCGATGCAAATCGAGCGCAACATAGAAACCATGAAAATGCATGTTGAACAGGCCAAAGAACATCAGGCTGACTTAGTGGTGTTTCCTGAGCTTTGTCTCAGCGGTTATTTGTTATCGGACTTGTGGTTGGATCGCAGTTTTTGCCAAGACTTGATGGCGGCCAATGAACAAGTGGCAACAATGAGCCGAGATATTGGCTTAGTCTATGGCAATGTTTACCAAGATTTAGAAGTGGCAAACCGAGTCGGCAAAGAAGGTCACTATTGTAACCAAGATGGCCGTTCCCGCCTATACAACGCCGCCTATGTTCTACAAGATGGCAAGGCTGCACCAAGGGTTCAACCAACGCAATACCTTCCTGATGGCGTACAACCTAAGACCCTCTTACCCAACTACCGCTTTTTCGATGATGAACGCTATTTCTTTTCGTTGAAAGATGTCGCGGATGATATGGGAACGGCTTTGCCCAGCCTATGCCAGCCATTCCTACTCAAAAGCAAGGGCAAAGAATACAAAGTGGGTTTAGAAGTCTGTGAAGACCTGTGGTGCAAAGACTATCGCAGCAACTTTGACAGCATTAACGTAAGTAAGCATTTGCTCAGTAATGGCGCTGAAGCCATCGTCAATATATCTGCATCACCTTGGACTTTCCACAAACACGATGCCCGTGACAGGCGCATCCAATTCCTAAAACAAGAACTAACGTCGGCAAATCAGCAATTTGTGCCATTTTATTACGTCAACAATGTAGGCGCCCAAAACAATGGCAAAAATGTGGTCACCTTTGATGGTGGCAGTTCAGCCTACAACCAACAAGGGCAGTTGGTAAAGGCAGCAAACAAGCCCTTCCAGCCACAGATGTTATTCCACGAATTAAACAGCGATACCCAAAAAAGTGTCACCAGGCCAGAAGAAAGTAAAATTGGCATGAAGCAGCAGGCCATCATTGCCGGGCTTAAACATGTACCCGAATGGTTAGGCTGGCAGGAGCCCCCTAACTTTGTGGTCGGCTTGAGCGGCGGAGTGGACAGCGCTTTGGTAGTTTGTTTGTTAACCCTTGCCTTTGGCAAGGACAAAGTCTGGGCAGTGAATATGCCTAGCCGGTACAATTCACAACAAACCCAGGATGTGGCAACGCATATTTGTGAGCAACTTGGGATCCGTTATTTCCAAGTGCCAATTGAAGATTTGGTCACTTCCCACAAAGCCACTTTCGACAAACTGGATCAAGAATGTGGGTCACCCGATTGGATGCGCAAACTATCTGACGAAAATATCCAGGCCAAAATCCGGGGCACCAGTATTTTGAGTAATATTGCAGGTCGTTATGGGCGCATGTTTACCAACAATGGCAACAAGGTAGAAATTGCCCTGGGTTACGCTACCCTTTACGGTGATGTGGGTGGTGTTATCGCCCCCATCGGCGACCTCACAAAAGCAGAGGTATTTGCAATGTGCCGCTACCTAAACCAAAGCATTTTTGGCCAGGAGGTGATCCCTTATAAACTGCTACCAAACCAGGAGTTTGAATTTGCTGAAGGCGATATCGCGCCAAGTGCTGAGTTACGGGACGCCCAAATCGATCCTATGAAATTCGGATACCATTGCGCCTTATTGGATAAAGTCACTAGTTTTGCCAAGACCAGTGCAGAAACAGTTTTACATTGGTACCTCACAGGTTGCCTGGCGGAAAAACTGGGCGTATCAGACAGTTTGCTCCAGCGTTGGGGCTTGTTTGATCCTGCCGCCTTCGTCAAAGACCTAGAATGGTTCTTCGACAATATCCGCAAAAGCGTGTTTAAGCGGATCCAGGCCCCCCCCATTATCCTAACCAGTCCCTCCGCCTATGGTTATGATATCAGGGAAAGCCAATTGCCAGCGCACCAAACCCAGCGCTACCAAGAGTTGAAAAACCAAGTTCTAGGGCTAGAGAGTTATAAGCGTAACCCAACAATAGGTTAGGCAGGCTCTTTCGGAGGTAGCCGCGGTTTAATCTTGGCTCGCGCCTCAAACATGGCTTCTAGTGCATCGCCCAATACCTGTGGCGTTGCACCTGATAAGGTGGCATTTTCACTTAAGTGCCTGCGCCATACCCGCGAGGCAGCTTGCCCTTGGTACAAGCCCAGAATATGCCGTGCCACGTGCCATACCCGGCCGCCATTTTCTACGTGTCGTTCAGTATAGGCCTGCATCTTTTCTACAATGCTCTCCCTGCTTGGTAATTCACTGCTTGGCGTGCCAAACAAGCCTGCATCAACTTGTGCCAAAAAATAGGGATTGCTGTAGATCTCCCGCCCCATCATAACGCCATCGATATATTGCAAATGGTGCTTGGCCTCTTCTAGGGTTTTAATACCGCCGTTAATCGCGATATGCAACCCGGGGAACTCTTGTTTTAGCTGATATACACGCTCGTACTTAAGCGGTGGTATTTCCCGGTTTTCTTTTGGGCTAAGCCCCTGCAACCAGGCCTTGCGGGCGTGCACGATAAAATGGCGACAGCCGGCATCGGCCACTTTGGATACAAAACGGGTGAGATCTTCATATTCGTCCATTTCGTCAATGCCGATACGCGACTTTACCGTCACTGGGATCTCCACTTCAGACTGCATCGCTCGCACGCAACTAGCAACGACATCCGGTTCAGCCATTAAACAAGCACCAAACTGGCCGTTCTTTACCCGATCCGAGGGGCAACCCACATTAATATTGACCTCGTCATAGCCCAAGTCCTGGGCTTTTTTGGCACACAGAGCCATGTGCGCCGGATCCGAACCGCCCAACTGCAATGCCACCGGATGTTCTTCACGGTTAAAACCCAAATAATCGCCTTTGCCATAAATAATCGCCCCGGTTGTCACCATTTCGGTATACAGCAAGGTTTGCTTGGATAACAACCGGTAAAAGTAGCGGCAATGCCGGTCAGTCCAGTCCAGCATAGGGGCTACGGAAAATCGGCGGTGATGGTCAATAGACTGGCTCATATTAGGTTTTAACTTCTGGTTTCTGGGCTGTTCAAAAAAAGAGCGGCATGATACGTGATTTAGCCCAGTTTGGCTAATTACTGAGGGCTTTCGCATTGAAAAACTTCCGCAGCCCCGCCATCACCAATTCATAGCGCTTTGGCAAGGGTTTGTGGCGTTTGCTGAGGAAGTACACGGTTTCGACTACCGGCTGTGATTGTGGCCAGGTTTTAAGCTTTTGCGGTTGTGGGAAGTTGTCCAGGGCGAAATGGGGGATCACGGTAAAGCCCAAACCTTGTGCAACCGGAAGCAGGATATTGGAGATTTGGTTGCAGTAGCCTGTGATGGGTATGCTGGCCAGGCCCTGGTATTGCTCAGGAAAGTTTTTCCCAAGGCAGAGCTGGGCATGGTGGTAGGCATCGGGATGGTTGATAAAACCGAGTTGCATCAAGTCCTGCCAGCTCTTAGCTTTGCTGCTTGCTGGCAAGACAATTTCTAGTCGCTCCTGCCCCACTTCCGTTGCTTTTAGCGCAGCTTCGGATGGGACCAGGGTGACCAGGCCCAGGTCAATTTCACCGGCCAGCAATTGGGCGGCAATCCTTTGGTTGGGCGCCACTTCGTAACACAAGGTTAAACCCGGATATTGCCCCTGCAATTGCAGCAGGTGCGGATAGCACTGCAAGCCGATACTGCCAGGGCTAGCAATACGCAGCTCCCCTTGCTGGTCACTGTCCTCGGCCAGTTCATCCACAAAACGCTGTTGCCGTTCCATGCTGTCTTTGGCAAACGTATAGAGCTTGTCACCTGCTACGGTTAATTCGAATGACTTCCCTATCTTGGCCAATAAGCAGGTTCCCAGTTGTTGCTCTAACTTTTGTACCTGCTGGCTAACACCAGGTTGGGTCATGGCCAGTTTGCTGGCGGTGCGGGTATAGCTGCCAGTTTCGACTAGAGTTACAAAGGTGCGTAACCAGTTGGGGTTAATCATCGGGATCCTGAACCACGCTTAATAAATATAACAATTTATTATGATTTTAATCATAAATAATAATTTTCTAATTTGGTAACTTTTTATTAACATCTTAAACGAATAAGTTTTGATAGGAGTACGGCTATGCAGTATCGGCGATTAGGGCAGTCAGGCCTGAAAGTTTCACAGTTTTCCCTTGGCTCCTGGGTGACCTTTGGCAAACAAGTAAACCTGGACGATGCCAAAACCTTGTTGAAGACCGCTTTTGATGCGGGAGTTAACTTTTTTGATAACGCCGAAGGTTACGAAGCAGGGGCGTCTGAGCAGATCATGGGCGACGCAATCCAAGGCTTGGGTCTTGGCCGTGATACCTACATTGTCTCCAGCAAAGTGTTCTGGGGCGGTGACAAGCCCACCCAATTGGGATTGAGTGCAAAACACGTGCGCGATGCCTGCGACGCTGCGCTAAAACGCTTAAGGGTAGACTACCTAGATTTGTTTTACTGCCACCGCCCGGATCCGGAAACGCCGATATTAGAAACCGTACGCATCATGAATCAGCTAATCCAACAAGGTAAGGTGCTGTATTGGGGTACGTCGGAGTGGTCGGCGCAAGAAATTACGCAGGCGCATGAATTGGCACAGCAACATGGCTTGATTGGCCCCAGCATGGAACAGCCACAATACAATATGTTCAGCCGGGAGCGCGTAGAAGTTGAATATGCGCCATTATATGAGCGCTATGGTATGGGCTTGACCACCTATTCCCCACTCTACTCAGGGATCCTTACCGGCAAGTACCTAGGGGGGATCCCAGATGATAGCCGCTTAAACTTGCCTGGCTATGAATGGCTTAAAGAGCAACTTTTGTCGGAACAAGGGCAAAACAACTTGGATAAGGTGCGCCGACTGAAACAAATTGCCGATGCCGTTGGCTTGCCCTTGAGCCACCTCGCGTTGCTCTGGTGTAGCCACAACCCCAATGTTTCATCAGTGATCTTGGGGGCGTCCCGGTTGGCACAACTGAAGCAAAACTTAGCCGCATTGGATCACGCGGGCAAATTAGACAACTCACTTATTTCCGAAGTTAACCAAGTACTCGAGGCCTAATAAAAAGGTAAATAAAGAGGATTAGTACAATGAGCAAACCCACTTTAAAATCGCTTGCCACATTATTTTTTGGCATTGTCCTGGGCTTTGGCGCCTGGGCTGATGTTGACCTGAGCAAATACCAGCCCAAACCATTTGTGGAACTTAGCCACCCTGAATGGGCGAAAAATGCCAGCATTTATGAGGTCAATATCCGGCAGTTTACACCAGAAGGCAACTTTAAAGCCTTTGCTAAACACCTGCCCAGGCTTAAGGAGCTTGGTGTTGATATCCTGTGGTTGATGCCCATACATCCAATCGGTGAGAAAAACCGCAAAGGCAGCAAAGGTAGCTACTATTCAGTGCAAGATTACTTTGGGGTGAATCCTGAGTTTGGCACCATGGAAGAATTCAAAGCCTTGGTCAAACAAATCCACGAAATGGGCATGTATGTCATTTTGGACTGGGTGGGTAACCATTCGGCTTGGGATCATCCCCTGACCAAAACCAATCCCGATTGGTATACCCGTACGATTGACGGCAATTTCCAGCCAACGCCATGGTGGGATTGGTCTGACGTTATTGACTTTGACTATAACGTGCCAGAGATGCGCGCCTATATGACCAAAGCCCTGCGCTTTTGGGTAGAGGAAGCCAACATTGATGGCTACCGTGCCGATGTAGCCGGTTTTATGCCTACCGACTTTTGGGAGCAGGTCTATTATGAACTAAACGCCATCAAACCGGTGTTTATGCTAGCCGAATGGGAATCGCGGGACATCCACAAGAAAGCCTTCAATATGTCCTACTCCTGGGAGCTTTACAACGTGCTGCACGAAGTTGCCCATGGCCACGGCGATGCCATGAAGGTACGCAACTATTTTGCCCACCTACTGAACTCCTGGCCTGAAAACGCTATTAAAATGAATTTTGTCGACAACCATGATAAAAACTCCTGGGATGGTACGCCTTTTACCCAGTTCAAGGACGCCCTGGATGTCTCCATGGTCACTACGGTTTTGGCTGAGGGTATGCCGCTGATATACAGTGGACAGGAAGCCGGGTTGGACAAACAATTGGCCTTCTTTGAGAAAGACCTTATCGAGTGGAAAGAGCACCGCTACTTCGGCCTATACCAAAGCCTGTTGCAACTGAAAAAGCAAAACCAAGCTTTGTGGAATGGCAATTGGGGCGGCAGCATGATCCCTGTAGAAAACAACAATAGCCAACAGGTGTTTTCATTTTACCGAGAGAAAAACGGCAACAAGGTGCTCACTGTCCTTAATTTTAGTGACAAGGCAGCCAAGGTAAAATTCACCGATAGCTTCCACTATGGCCAATACACGGACTGGTTTAGCCAAGCTAGCCTGAAATTTGGCAAAGCCACTGAGCTTACGCTGCCCGCTTGGGGCTACCAGGTGTTTACCGCCGATTAACCACGGTTGAGGGTAGAGCCAGACTTCAGTGACTTTGTAACCGCAAACGCAGGTACAAAGTCGCTACCGCTTGGCTGAATGTATGTTAGACTTCGGATGTTGAAGTTGTAGGCACATACAGGACATGAACCAAGACGTAATTATTAGCAAAGCAAAAACTTATTGTGAAACGCGCGGTGCAAGGTTTACCCATTTAAGGGAAACCGTCTTTACCCTATTGCTAAAGCATGAAGGCGCAGTGGGTGCTTACGAATTGCTAGATGAGTTGCGCCAAACTGAAGAATCAGCCAAACCTGCCACTGTATACCGTGCCCTAGACTTTTTATTGGAACACGGATTGGTCCACAAACTAGAGTCAGACAACTCTTTTGTTGCCTGCCACCACTTTGATTGTAACCACCCAGTGCAATTTTTAATTTGTGAGGAATGTGGTTCAGTGCAAGAGATCCAATCGTCTGGATTGAAAAAATCCCTGGAAGAGCAAGCCAATAACCTGGGGTTTACTGTTCACAAGCAAACGATAGAGGCTCATGGCGTTTGTGGCAATTGCCATTAATCATTGATTTTATAAACCTCGGTTATGGTATTTGCTAGACTCCGACAAATTGATTCAACTCAAAACATGTAACTTTATGGTTTTTTGCTAAGCTTATGCGGTATAGAAACCGATAACCAACTAAAGCGACTAAAAGGAATATCCTTAGCTATGAATGCCGATTTCGTTAACCCATTTATTATTTCGTTGTTAAATGTGTTAAAGACTATGGCCCAAATGGAGCTGCAAGTGGGCAAGCCCAGGAAAAAAACTGATTCCAAGGCACAAGGTGACGTCTCTGGCCTAATTGGAATGGTGGGCGACAATATCAAAGGTTCAATGTCAATCACCTTTGAAGAAGGCCTGGCACTGGAAGTCATGGCGGGAATGCTGGGTGAACGCCCGGACGCCCTCAATGATGAAGTTAATGACATGGTAGGTGAAATCACCAACATGGTAGCAGGCGGTGCTACAAAAGATCTCGCCAAGAAAGGCTACGACATAGGCATGGCAACACCGGTGGTGGTATCAGGTGAAAACCACACCATCAACCACAAAGTCAGCGGTCACAAAATGATCATGCCGTTTAAAGGTGAAGGCGGTAAGGCCTATATCGAAATCTGCTTCGACAAATAGGCGCAGTGCCATGTGGCAGCAAAAACAAATTAGCCTGCGCCCACGCCCCCGCGGCTTCCACTTGGTAACCGAAGAAATTCTGCAGCAATTGCCGCAAGTAAGGGATTATGACATTGGCCTTGCACATTTTTTCATTTGCCACACTAGCGCCAGCCTGTCCATAAACGAAAATGCCGATCCAACAGTAAGGTCGGATATGGAAGCCTTCAGCAACCACCTAGTGCCAGAAGGCACCCCCTATTTCCAGCATACCTATGAAGGCCCAGACGATATGCCAGCCCATATCAAGGCCAGTTTGTATGGCAGTAGTGTCAGTGTCCCCATTAGCAGCGGCCGCCTGGCACTCGGTACTTGGCAAGGGATCTACCTAGGGGAGCACAGGGACTGCGGCGGTAGCCGGCGCCTAATCGCCACACTCAATGGCCAGTTAAGCGCTTAAACACGGTTATGCCTGGGGATAATCCGACTGGGCGACCATGACATAGTTGTCAAAGCGGGAGAACTGTCCTTGGAAGGTTAGCCTGCAGGTACCTATAGGGCCGTTACGTTGTTTGCCTATAATAATTTCGGACACGCCTTTATCCGGTGAGTTTTCATTGTAGACCTCATCCCGATAGATAAACATGATCAAATCGGCGTCCTGCTCGATAGAGCCCGATTCCCTCAAGTCAGAGTTTATAGGCCGTTTGTCAGCGCGTTGTTCCAAACCACGGTTTAGCTGGGAAAGGGCGATCACCGGTACTTGCAACTCTTTGGCCAAGGCTTTTAGCGAGCGGGAAATTTCAGCAATCTCCAAGGTACGGTTATCGGCAAAAGCAGGCGCCCGCATTAGCTGCAAATAGTCCACCATGATCAGCCCCAAACCACCGTGCTCGCGGTGGATTTTGCGCGCCCGGCTGCGCATTTCCATAGGGGTTAAGCCGGAGGTGTCATCGATGTACAGGTTGTTCTTTTCAGACAATAGTTTCATGGTGTTGGACAAGCGCGCCCAGTCTTCATCTTCCAACTGGGCGGTACGTACCCGGGTTTGATCCACGCGGCTCAGTGATGCCAGCATCCTCATCATGATCTGCTCCGAGGGCATCTCCAAGCTAAACACCATCACTGGCTTGTCTTGTCCCATCATGGCATTTTCGCAGAGGTTCATGGCGAAGGTGGTTTTACCCATCGATGGCCTGGCCGCAACAATGATAAGGTCAGAACGCTGTAGGCCGCTGGTTTTTTTATCCAAATCAGTAAAGCCCGTTGATACGCCTGTAATGTCTTTGCCCGCTTTGTTAAGGGCTTCCAAACGGTCTAAAGTGGCGGTCATGACCGATTTCAGGTCTTGCGGACCTTCGCTTTTAGTGGTTCGCTTTTCAGCGATTTCAAATACCTTGCTTTCGGCGAGGTCCAACAACTCGCTGCTGTCGCGTCCTTCGGTATTGTAACTGGATTCGGCGATATCATTGGCAACGCCAATTAATTCACGGGTTACCGCCTTCTCTTTAATGATTTCAGCGTAGGCCACGACGTTGGCGGCACTGGGTGTATTCTTGGCCAACTCACCCAAATAGGCAAACCCGCCTGCTTCTTCCAGCATGTCCCGTTGCTCAAGGTCTTCCGATACGGTGATCAAATCCACCGGCTTGGACTGTTCCAACAAGCGGATAATGGCGGCATAAATAAGCTGGTGGGAGCGGTTGTAAAAGTCTTGCTCAATAACGGTTTCAGCAACTTTATCCCAAGAGTCAGGTGCAATAAGCATGCTGCCCAACACTGACTGCTCCGCCTCAATCGAATGGGGTGGGATCTTCAGTTTTTCGACTTTGTTGTCTGTTTCTCGGTTACTAATCGCTTTCATAAAACGCAAGTTTGCTTTGGCAGGTTTCGCTAGTTTGACAAGGGGAAGTATCGCCGATCTTGGCTTGAAAACCAATGAATAATAATGGGGTAAAGCAAAACAGGGAGCCGAAGCTCCCTATTGCACAACACGGTAATACTGGTATTGGTTAGTTGTGGCTTTTCACTTCAATACGGCCGCTGACAGTGGATAATTCAACCTTGCCTTTGCCATCGCCGGTGGTGAATTCCAACCAGCGCCCTGGGCCGTATTTGGCTTTCCTTACTTTGTGGTCAGTTAATTTGTTTACCAAACGACCTCCAGCGTGGGAAGAGATATCAAACTCCGCCGATACATTGCGCTGCAAGGCAATAGAGATTCGACCTGAGACGTTGGAGCCTTCAACCGAACCACCGTCCATTAAATCCATGCTCGCATCAATGGCACCGTTTACTGTCACCAATTCAATTTTTTGCACATCGTCCAATTCCATCTCAATACCACCATTAACAGTTTCGGCGGTAACGTCAGAAATGCTGGTTCGGCTGTATATATCCCCATTAACTGAATCGTAGCGAATTTCACTGCCAGATGATCCCTTGTCCCGGATAACACCATTTACGGTATCAAAGCGGATATCGCCCGATAAGTCATCGGCATCAATGTGGCCATTCACCGACTGTAGGTTTATACGCCCGGACACATCCTTCACTTCAATGTCACCGTTGACGGTATCCGCCTTTAGCCCTGCTTCCAAATCTTTAATTTGCACGTCAGCGTTGACGGCTTCGTATTGCACTTGGGCTGTGCGGGGGACGTAAATCTGCAAGTCGTCACCTTTATAACTGTTATTCCAGTTCTTTTGGCGCTTCGGCATTTTTACATGGATGATGACCCGGCTGCCCCGCTTTTCAAAAATGAATTCTTCCGCCCTATCATCAAGCTCTCCCACCACTTTAATTTCAGCTTTATCCCAGCCAAAAATTTCCGCATCACCATTCATATGTTCTATATCGACGAAAACATCCCTATCAACAGACATGGTCTCGTCTATCATTTCGCCAGCATTCACTGATACTGCCAAAGCGGATAAAGTGATACCTACTAACCAATTCTTCATAATGCACTCACTTACTTCTCTACAGCCCCCACACATGCAGGGGCAAGATTATAACTAAACCCGATCCCACTGCGGCGAATGAACCCGCTCGATCAGTTCTATTTGCTGTTGATGCACTTGCTGCAGCATTTTCAGCAGGGCAACATTTTCCGGTTCTTGTTCCAACGCGGTGCGGATAGCAATTGCTGCCGCCTCCAAATCCTTTAACTGTTGCTGCCAGTTTTCTGCCAAAGGCTGGGCTTCTGCCATCGAAACTAACAGTGCCCCTTTTTGCGCTGCATGCTGTTGCGTCATGGCCTCAACCAACTGCAAAGTTTGGTTGTGGTTTGGCGTTGGCTGCAACCAATTCCAGCTTAGGGCGGCAACGGCAACAAAACTGGCGGCCAGCGCCAACATTTTCGGCGAACGGGTGAAGTCCCATGACACCACATTGGATGCATTATTTGCTTGCCCGCCCGCAGCGTCTGCGAATTGCCTGGTGGCACCACCCTTGCTATCTTTCATGGTCAACGCAATATCAATGCCTGCCCAAAGGTCTTTTCCTGGCTCAATGGCTTTGGGCAAATCAGCGATCTGCTGCTGCAATTTTTGCTCAAACTCTTGGCTACTCATAACCCATCCACTCTTTCATCAACTGTTTGGCCCGGTGAAACTGCGCTTTGCTCGATCCCACCGCCATATTCATCATGTTTGCGATTTCTTCATGCCGGTAGCCTTCAATCGCGTGTAATACAAACACAACCCTTGCCCGTTCCGGCAGCCTTTGGATGTAACTATCCAAGTCCACCTGCCCAGCAGATCCTTGTGCCGGCGCTTCCATAGCCGGGCTGTCTTCAATATTGAACATCCGTTGTAACCAGCCTTTTTGCCTGCGCAAATAAGAAATTGCGACATTGGAAGCAACGCTGTGGAGCCAAGTGCTAAACTTGCTATCCCCCCGGAAATTATCCAATTTCTGCCAAACTTGGATAAACACTTCCTGGGTTGCCTCCTCCGCATATCCCCGATCCCCCGTCAACCGCAAGCACAAAGCAAATACCTGCCCAACATGCTGTTGGTACAACTTTTGGTAAGCGCTACGGTCACCCGACTTGGCAGCGTTAATCAATACCATTGGTGCGGGTTCCCGTAATTGTGTTTTTGCGTTCCCTACGCTTTCTAATGCGGCCAATTTCGTTTCTGTTTGTGTTTTCTTGTGGGGTTAGTCGCAGCTTAATCAACAAAGGTTTAAATAGGAAAACTTTTTGTATACAAAAAACTACAATTATTCTAAAAAATCCGTTAGTCACTGCCGCTCTGCGATGATTGCTTGCATAGCTGAAACCAGGTCATCACGGTTGATGGGTTTGGCGACGTGGCCTTGCATACCCACTTCAATATAGCGGTTGATGTCTTGTTGCAATACATTGGCGGTTAGCGCAATTATTGGAATTTTTGCCAACCTGGGATCTTGCATATTGCGTATCTGCTTGGTAGTTTGCACACCGTCTAGAAATGGCATTTGGATATCCATCAAAATTAAAGCAAAATCCTGCTGTTCTTCCAATGCTTGCAGGCACTCAAGCCCATTGGGCACCATCACTAGGCTAGCACCAGTCTGGCTCAGCATACTAGTGATCACGACCTGGTTAATTTCATTATCTTCAGCCACCAATAGCTTCTTACCTGCTAATAAGCTGGTATCTGACGGAAATACCGTCGCTTCGGTATCTGCGCCACCATTGTTTAGGCAATTATACAGAGAAGACATCGAGCAAGGTTTTTGTAAAACTGCTTTGATATTAAGCGTTTTTTGCTGCTGTTTAATTAAACCTATGTCATAAGCCGTGAGCACGTAGATTGGCGGTTGTTGCGGCAAGGTATTGACTTGGCTAATGAACTCGAAGCCCCCCATTTCTGGCATACACCAATCGACTAACATAGCATCAAATGGTTGATGGCTCTCTTGTAACCGCGCCAAGCCTTGTTCACCTGACTTGGCGACAACAACTTGCGCGCCCATTGCCGTCAATACCTTCGCAATCGTCTTCAGGGCTAACACATTGTCATCAACCACTAGCAGCCGGTATTTGTCTTTAAACTGCAGGTCTAGCTTATCTTCAATCAGTACCTGGCTGTTTTGCGCGAACAACATAGTCGCGGTGAAGGTACTGCCACGCCCAAGTTCGCTGCTTACGCTAATATCGCCCCCCATCGCACGGCATAGTTTTCGGCTAATTGCCAAGCCAAGTCCAGTACCACCAAATTTGCGGGTAGTAGAGCTATCAGCCTGGGTAAACTCCTGGAATAATTTATCTACAGTATCTTCGTCCATGCCGATACCTGTGTCTGTAATAGTGAATTTAACTTGGTATGTCGTCGTACCTTTAGTTTCTTCGATGGGCTGCATGGAGACTTCCACTGTGACCCTGCCCCTACTGGTGAACTTGACGGCATTGGAACACAGGTTGAGTAAAACTTGGTTTACCCGGACGAGGTCACCAACCAGATCCGGATGTACACCTGGCGCGATGTTGATGTTAAAGATTATGCCTTTCTCCTCTGCCATGGTGGCAAAGTGGGCCACTAAAAAATCGGTTGCAGAATAGATAGAAAAAGGAGCTTGTTCGAGCTCAAGCTTATCGGAACTTATCTTGGAGAAATCCAAGATATCGTTGATGACGGTCAGCAGGTGTTTTGCCGAAGTGTCCATGTTACCCAGGTAGTTCAGCTGCACATCGTCAAGTTTAGTTTCCTGCAACAGCTGCACAAAACCAATCACTCCATTAAGCGGTGTGCGCAGTTCATGGCTCATGTTGGCCAAAAACTCGGATTTTGCTTTTACTGCCTGCTGCGCGTCGGCAAACGCCTGCTCCAACTGTTGGTTTTGTATATTTAGTTGCTTCGAATTCTGCTTGAGTGTGGCTACCGCATCATTCAAATTTTTGGTTTTTTCGTATATTTGTTGTTCCAACCTTACCCGCATCGATAGGTTTACATAAACAAGCAAACTACCCAATACACTGATAATTAAGCCCGCCCCGCCAAATCTGAGTAACACTACATCCGGGGTGAAGGCCGAATGTTTGCTCGGCATAACCTGCAACTGCCAATTGTTTTGAAAAGCTGAAATAGTGAATTCTGCGCTTAACCCGTGGTCGACGGACGCTGGGTTATGGCCGGCTGCTAACAAACGGTCTGTTGGGAAATGATAGGTTTGGCCACGGCTATCGGTTAATTGATACTCAAAAAGGCCGCTGAATTGCTTGATTGATGAATCTTGGAATATGTCGTAGATGTACTGGCCTGAGCTTATTAAGCCAATAATCTTTGAATCGCCAGGCCCTGCGCCTGTGTTTGCAACTACAGGCGAAAGGTGCACAAAAAAAGGCCGCTGCATAATGCCATTAAGTGGTTGGAAAAAACCGATGATATTGTCATGTGCTTGTTTAAGTGTATTAAACATACTGGGACCCAGCGGGGATGCGGAGGTAAAATGACGTCCAATAAAGTCGCCAGTCAGTGGTGCTGGATAAGTATATTGTACAAAAGTTAAGGTGCCATCTGCCTGGACTTGGGCCGGTGCCATGCTGCCCCTGTCCATGCGAAAAATGCCAAACGCCTGGTAGTCGGGTTCTGGGTTGGTGCGGATCGCTGCAATCAGGCTTCCAATTCCTTGTTCAGCAGCATGCCTTACAAAAGAAATACGCCTGCCTTCTGGAAATTCAGGAAAAACTTGCCGGACAAAGCCCTCAAACTCCTGGTAACTCACCCAATCGGAGGATGCAAACAAGTTTGCTATTGACTCAACTTGGAAAAAACTGCGGTTTAAGACTGCTTCAATATCACGAGCGCGCAATTCCGCACGCCTTATAAACTCTGCTGCTTCAGCCTGACGGGCGGCTTCAATTTCACCGAGGGTGTAGATAGCAGTGACCGATGTGCCGAGAACTAAGACAATAAAGGCTGCTATTAAGGGTTTGCCTAGTTTGATTTGCATTAGTCCATTACCTACAGATCCATCCTAATCCCGATTCCTAATTGTCTGGGTTCACCCTGGGCGCATAGGCGTGTCGTTTCAGCAGGGGCACCGGGGATGGTGGCCCGTTCAGTACAATATTGCTCATCAGTGAGGTTTCGCACCCACAAGTGTAAGGATAGGCTCGGCCACGATGACGGTGTAAATTGGGCAGAGACGTTAAACAAAGCCACTGGTTGTTCAGAAAAGTTATATTGCCACAGGGCTGAGTTATTGCCAGCAAGGGCATGTATATGCCCATCCTTAAAATAATATTGCAGTGCCAGCTCCAATTCCCCCATTGCCAGTTCTGTGCTCTGCTGCAATGTCGCATTGGCTGTCCACCTTGGTGCATTGGGCAAGCGGTCACCTGCCAACACGGAATTTTGCAAGCCCTGCTGGAGCCCCGGCGCAATATCCGACACATCTAGGTTGGCATCGGTGACTTCAGCATCCAAATAACCAAACCCAGCGCTTAGCGTCAGATCAGTACCTAAGACCGCCGTCAATTCTAGTTCGGCGCCATAGCTCTTGGCCTCAGGTAAATTCACCAATGAAGCAAATAGGCTTGCAGGATCCCCTGGGTTGTATACCAAGAAAAATTGGTAGTCCTGCCAGTCGTTGCGGAACAAGGCGCCATTAACGCGCAATTGGCGGCCCAACCACTCAGATTTAAGCCCAACTTCATAAGTCACTAGGGATTCTGGCTGAACTGTGTTGTCCAACAGGCTTTGGAATGCCGCAGTCGTTGGGTTGGAGTTTACTGAGCCCATTTTAAAGCCCCTCGCAAGCGACAAATATGCTGTGGCGTTTTGCCCCAGCTTTTTGCTCAATGAAAGCTTGCCCCCCCACTCCTGGTAGGTTTCATCTATATGAGCGGAAGCAGGGAACCCCTGGTTTGCTGCCACAAAATTGTTTATCTCAGCGAAACCTGCGAAATCCCGGCTGACATCAAAACCGTCATTGCCAAGGCTATACCAACCGAAGCTGCCAAGCGGAAATGGCGCTTCTACAGAATCCATCAACATGCCCGCCGCATGGACCGACGGCGTGAGTTCTTGCACCGTCCACCTTAGCCCGGCAGATATTGAAGTCGTTTGGTTAAAACTGTGCTGGTATTGTCCATAAGCCGAATAGGTAAAGGTTTCAGTTTCGACCCAACCGGCGCGGTCAAACAATGGCCCTACCCCGGCATCATCAATGGCATCGTCAGGTCGCCCCGGCCCCGCTGGATCAATATAGGCGGCTTGCAACAGGTCACCGGCTTCCCAATTCAACAGCAAGCCTGCTAACCAACTGCTGCTAGCCCCAACCGGTGACAGAATTTGGAATTCCTGGGAATACGCCTGGGTGTCGGTACTATTGTAGGTGATCACCTGTGATACCGCAGATTGCAGGCTTTGGCTGCCCCAATCATCCATGCGTTGTGACTTAACCTTTTCAAACGCGGTTACCGAGGAAAGTGCGTAGCCATCTAGATGCCAACTCAGCTTTATATGGCAACCAAACGAGTCAGCGTCGTTGCGGGGATTGTTGAGCTTGCTATCAACCCTGCCTAAATCAAAATTTCCAAGGCTTATGCGCCCAGTTTCACCATCACCCAGTAAAAGCGTTTTTACCTCAGTAATTTGGCGTTGCCTGCCACCGTAGAAGGCAGACGCTATACTAAAACCAGGGGCGGCGTCATGTGCCAGCTGCAGTTTAAAACCGAATTTATTGCTGTTATCAAATTGGGAACCATTGCCGATGTGGCTTGCGCTAACCCTGCCATTTTGCTGGTCACTTATTAGAGACAGCGTTAGCCCAGTGCCGCTATCAACAGAGAAGCTGTAACTTCCAGTAAAACGCACTAGATCACCACTACCGAAATACCAGTAAAAGTTACTATGCTGCTCTTGCCCAACTTCTGGCAACCGGGAAATAAAGTTGACGGCACCACCTGTGGTGTTTTTACCGTATAGTGTGTTTTGCGGTCCACGCAGTACTTCAACCCTGGCGACATTTAACAGGCTGAAGTTAGCTAGCATCGGGTTTTGGATAGCCACATCATCTACGTATAAACCAACCGCGGGGATAGACGATAAATTGAAATCGTCCATACCGACACCCCGGATAAAATAATTGTATACGCCTCCTATTGAACGGGTCACATTGAGGTTAGGCACCTGCTCTGCCACGGAGCTCGCTTGCAGCAATTGAAATTGGCTAAGATGTTCATCGCTAATAACCGTCATGGCAATTGGGACTTCTTGAATAGACTGGATACGCTTCTGGGCAGTGACCTCGATGACCTCAACTGGGGTAGCAGCCCAAGAGGGGATATTCACCGAAACCGACATGAGCGCAGTGAGCAAAAAACTCACATTAGTAGCCAAAATATATGATTGATGACGCAATATTTATTCCTACGATTGTGCCAAGTATGGATGCCGGTAGGCGCTTTTGCCGTGCATTACATGGATAATTGTAGTTCATAATTTAATACAGCTTACTTTCCCGATTGCGCCTAATGCAGATGGCCGGTGCCCTGCCAAAAAAATATAGCCCAAAGGAAAAAATAGTTTCCGGCGCATTAATTGATCCAGCGCAAAAAACTTGGACACCAGTCAATTAGAGTAGTAGTCAAGAAAACGGCCAAAAAGATTGTCGATATGTACTCAACAATAATCTGTGACGACGAGCTACTTCCCATAGAGCAACAAGTGCAAATGCTGGCGGAAAAGCCAGCTATGGCGCTAAGCAACGAAAAGTGCCAACGCTTAAAGCAGCAGTTAAACCGGGAATTGGACAGGCGCCAAATTTCGATGCGTGAATACATATCACTATCCCAAATCGTCATTCGCAGGCAAACAAGTATGGTTCAGCACTAGCACTGCTAAATACATGTACGAATTTAAAATTTAATTAGCTGTTGCCAAACCTAACGCCAGCCAAGCTGGCGTTTTTTAGGCCTAGCGGGTGGGCATATTGTCTGTTCAAAACCGTATCCTAAGCCCAGATTCGACCCTGCTGCGGTCAAATTGGTAGGTAGCGAGTTCTGCACTAATGTCATACAAATTGACCTCCGTATACCAGTAGGCCTTGCTGCCGTTAATTTCAAAAACTGGCATTGAGTAGCTAACCCGGTAATGCCACCCTTTGGTACTTGGTGTTTCAGCATCATCCTCAATGGTACCATTACCCGTTAGCATGCTGCGCTCATAGTCTAGGTCAGTATATTTCGCCCTTAGCGACAGTTCGCTGCCACCGCCGAACTCGCGTTCCCATTCTAAAGAATGGCTTTGGCCAAAGGTATCGTAATAACCCGAAGCATTATCCTCCCTTTTACCAAAACTGGTTTTGAGCTTTAACCTAGCGTTTTTACCTAACTTATAGCGGGCATTGAGTCCAATGGCACGGTAGGAGTATTGCAAGTTGCTGCCAGCAATGTTTTTACCAGAGCTATCCTTTGCCCGCCTATCGTCATGTTCCCGCTCCAAGATCTCCAAATAGGGGCTAAACTGCCATTGTTTATTTGGCCGGTAACGCCAGCCAAGTTGCATCGACAACTGCCGGAAGTCCAAGTTGCTCAATCCCAACGAAGTGTAATCTTCATACGCTTGTTCACGGTACTGTAAATCCACTTCCACCCGATGCTGTTTGTTTAGCCGGTAGCTGTATTCAAACCTCGGAGTCCAACGCACATAGTCGTACCTGTCCCCAGCTGGCTGTCCTGATCGAGTGAACAATTGGCCAGTCCTCCTGCTCACATAAGTTTTATCCAAGCTACGGCGGCTTAACGATAGCTTCATCCTATGCTTATTGTCGCCAAACTTTGTGCTGTATCCTATTTGCAAACTAGTGGAAAAGCTGTCTGCCCTGTCATCATCGCTGAAACTGGTTTTATCGAGCTTGGCATTGATGAAAATACCTGAATCCCAAGCCAGTTTTGATGCAATCTCTGTGCGCCAAAAACTATCTGAGCCGGGGTTTAGTGATGGATTCAACCTTAGTGGGTTGTCGTCATAACCCAAGCCTGCATCAAGGCTTATTTTGGCCTGGGCAGGCTGGATGGCTAAACAGGTTGCTGCAAGCATGACAATTTTAACGGGAAGCATTTTTGGTTTTGCTTGGTGTGTGCTGTTGGTATATCGCATGTCTAATTACCTGGTTGCAAACTAGTTAGAAAAAAGCGATTGGATTGGCTTTGCCAAGGAATCGGCAAGTCGGGCGGATAGCTCAGGTTGCTTTGCCCTAGTCGCGAACAATTGCTGCCAGTTAAGCAAACTGGGCGTTCGCTGCAGCTCCAGTGGCAAATCATTGATAAAATGCAGCCCTTGTAAGTACTGGCCAGTTTTATCTAGCAGTACCAATTTGTGAAAGATGTAATTCTTGTTTTTACTAGAAACTTCCAGTGCCGTGTCTATGGCCTCAAGCGCAGCGACAGGTTTGTCCAGGGCTAGTGCCACCAGGGATTGCAGGTAGTGAACTTCTGCGCGGTATAAGTTGAGTCCAACCAGCTGCTCCACCAGGAGGGCGGCCGCTGTGGCTTCGAGTTCCAATAATTGGGTCGCAACTAAATGCTTGGCCCTTAATTGCAACTCTGTTCCCCAAAACTGCTGCACATCTTCTACACGCCATGTTGGGTTTGCACTAAATTTGCGCAGATACACTTCGGCATACTGGGCGTGCAGCGCCTGTGTGTTGAAGGGTTTCAGTTGATGGGGTTGTCGCTTCAAGGCCTTTAGCATGTGGCTTGCGAGTAGCCTCTCATTGGCGCGTTTGCCGTTCAATGATAACCAGCGCCAGTGTTTCTCGGCCTCAATCTGTTGGCCAGCTTCGATGTAGGCCCAGGCAAGCAACTGGTGCAATTCTTCATTATTGTTCGATAGCCTCAATGCCTGTGACAAGGTACTTATGGCTGCATCAAAATTGAGTTTTTGCAGCTGGTAACTGCCTAAATGCCGCAACGCTTTAGCATAATCCGGCTGCAGCGCAATAGCGCGTTCAAAAGACATGACAACTTGTTGGTAAGGACGGTTCAGGTCAGATTGGATCAATGCCAGCTTCAACCATGTAGCCGGATGGTTTGGGCGATACTCAATCGCACTTTGGAAATACTCTTCGGCCTTCTCTAGTTGCTGGGTCTTACGGTAGGCCGTAGCCAATGCCGACATAGCCTTTGCTTTTTTTCGGCCTGAGCTGATGCTGATTGCCTTTTTCAGTTGCGGGATAGCTTCTGGGTATCTATCTTGTTTGTTGTATAGTAGCCCTAAATTAATCGCTGCTGCTTGGTGGTTCGGTTCAGCCACCAGCAATGCCCGATACGCTGCCTCCACTTGCTCTAGTTTATTGGTCTTGGATAGCGCAATGGCGTACTGGAACTGCTGTTTTAGTGCAATCCGCCCAGCCTGGTCGATTTGCGACAATAACTCGGCAACTTGTGCATATGCCTTGTTGCTTACCAAATAACCCACTAGGTGATCCAACATGATGCCCTTTAACCCGGTGGATGCCGAGGAATAAGCCGGTAAGGACCAGAGGGGCTGTCCCGCCTGGTGGTGCTGCTCTATCGCTTGTTTTTCTGACGGACTCAGTTCGCGCTCATTCAATTCCTGGCTAAACACTGCGTTATGGGATGTTTCCATTGCCTCATCACTCTGTTGCTCCACCTGGAACGTGGTTTGGTATAGCTCTTCCGTCAATAAAAGTTTGTCAGCACTTACTATTAGAGTAAAACCAAATATACTTGCTATCGCTAAAGCGACACTATGTTTAGGATTCATTATCTTTACCTTAAGCTGCAGTAGATGGGATTAGGTTGTGAAGGCTGTTATTACTGCCCAGACCAGTGTTGTTTACATTTTGGATTTCTAGACCAGGACGGCCATTTAGCTCCAATACAAGTGGTCCATCTTGTTGATCAAGGCAAACATCGACGCCCATATAGCCAAGGGGCAAAGCTGAGCTACACAGCCTACTCATCTCTAGGATTTGCGGCCAGAAGGGTATGGTTATCCCCACAATATCCTTGTTGCTATCAGGATGCGCCAGGATAGTTTTACCGTGCAACTGGGCTCTAAATATTTTTCCCGTAGACAAATCCACAGCCGCACCAATAGCCCCTTGGTGCAAATTGGCTTTACCTGACGAGCCAGTGGTTGGCATGCGCAACATAGCACTCACCACTTTGCCTTCAACGACAACCACACGGATATCGCAAAGGCCATAAGGCGCAATATCTTGCAGTGATTTGTGCTGGTGTATTAGTGGCTCAATATAGGCTATATCGGAATCGCCAAGCTGCGAGTAATTGCCGTTTATAATTTCAGTAACCAAGGTGCTGATTTCTTGCTGCGATACTACCCGGTTGCCGCCCGCCACATAATCAGCCCCTTGCTTGCCGCGTATCACCAAAATACCGTTGCCTTGGCTACCGGCATTGGGTTTAACCACAAATTCTGTTAACCCCTTAATATATCCACCAAGATTGGCAACATCAGCAAACCGGGTAAATGTTGCCAAGGTGGCGGGCACTGGGATCCCCTTTTCTTGCAACAGTGCTTTGGTAGCCAACTTGTCAGCAGCAGTGCGTAAATCCGGTTTGCTATTTAAAGTGGCGACGTAGTCTCGGTTGCGTTGGTTGATGCCAACGACAGCTTGTTTTTGTTGTAACAACCCCTTGAACCGGATCAGCTCATTGATACGCAATCCTGTCCAGCGCCCAATGTAGATCTGCGCCGCCAAAACAAGCAGGAATAGTTCTGGATATAGGGCAAAGACACCATGCAACGTCGCTGATGCAATACACATGTAACACAGCACAATGCTAAGCAAACTACCAATAGTGTTTTTGAGCAATTGCGACCAATCGCCGTTTTCTGAAATATCGTATAATTTGTCAGCAATGAAACTAATGATAATGACGGGAAACAGGGACAATAGGCCAAATTGCACTGACGTGTATTGGTCAATCCACAACAACAAACTGATAGTAATGCCATTGACAATTGTTATGATGGCGGCAAGCCTTGGGATCTTAAGCAATTTCAGCTTATGCATGTAGGCTTGGCAGATGTATGCCAATAGAACAATAAGTGTGAATCCGATTAACCCGGTACCCAACCCTATAAAAGCACAAACAGAGCCCACCAGCATTGGCATAAAGATGCCAAAACTGCTCAACCCGAAGAGGTTACGCAACACCGTAATGATTAGTCCGCAAAGGGGCAACACTAGGAAAACCGAAATAGTCTGCACAGGCATGTTCAGCTGCTTTAGCATGGCGGCAAAATCAACTGCCAGCAAACCATCTAGGCTGCTTTCCTCTTGGTACAACACCGGCGCGATCACATTGCTACTAATAGTAAATAAATACTCGAAATTGATATTGGATGTGCGCGTGAATAGGCTATGGTCGCCCCAGTATAATTCCAGGTAATGGGATGGCAGCGCCGCAAAATGGCCATTGGTGGGATCAAAGGGTACCCACTGGTTATCAATGTTTACTTCTAGCCATTGGTGGGAGGTCTTTTTACTGCCTTCGTTTAATACTATGCCACCCACCAACCGCGCCGGGATCCCATTGAGCCTGGCCAATGCCACAAATAGGCGGCTTTTACCGTTGCAGCTGGCTGCATTTAAGCGCAGTGCCGTCAATGCATCTGTGTGCCCTTTAAATGGCAATGTCTCAAGGCCATTGGTGTAATTGTAAATACTGGCGAGGGAGGCCAGCAGGTTACCTTCCTCTTCTGGTTTTATCTGTTGCCAAAGTTCTTTGATTTCTGGATGGGAGTACTGGATGCTGTCAGTTTCTGCCAAGTACTGCCCCCAATCACTAAAATCCTGGGCTTGGATCAATAAATCTGGTGCAATGTCAAAGCTATAGCCAGTAGTTTGCACCACAGCATGGTAGTCAATCGTTTTGACATTCCCTTGGCCTGTCCAACGCGCTACCAGGCCTTCACGGGTGTCATAGAGCGTCTCGTCCAGGTTAGTAGCGTGGGTACTGTCTTCAAGCACTATTTGCCTGCTGTTGCTTTTAGGCAAGAAAGTGCTGACACTGACACCACCATCGCCGGGTTCAAACGCCATTTTGACACTGAAATTGTGCGCCTGGATTGGCATTACCCTAGAGCTATTTGTAGGTGCCAAATATTGGTGCACAGCAAACAGGCTAATAGCCAGCATAGCCAACCAGCCTTCAATTCGAAGGTTAAATAAAGATTGCCTCAGGTAGTTCATTAAGGTGTACTGCGTTTTGTAAATAGTTGCTTGAATAACGCATAGGCCTTCACTGCTATTCCAAAACAAACGATAAAAAGCAGGAAAATGTGAACCAGATCTCAATATGGCGGGAGAGGAACAAATATTTTTTAGAGGCTATAAAAAAACCGCCAGCGTTACTGGCGGTTTTTATTTTAAGTTCCGAATCTGAAACCTAATTAAGCTTCTTTGATGATTACCAATTTAACAGCGGCAATAACATCTGAGTGGAACTGGATGTCGATATCGAACTCACCAGTTTCACGGATAGTGCCGTTAGGTAATTTAACTTCAGCTTTTGACACTTCTAAACCTGCCGCAGTGATAGCGTCAGCAATGTCACGGGTTCCAACAGAACCGAACAATTTGCCTTCGTCACCAGCAGGGGCGGCGATAGTGACTTCACCGATTTCAGCTAGTTTTTCCGCTTTGCTGTTTGCAGCAGCTAGTTGGTCAGCGATTTTCGCTTCCAACTCAGCGCGACGTGCTTCGAACTTCTCCACGTTAGCTTTAGTGGCAGGAACTGCCTTGCCTTGTGGGAACAAGAAATTACGGGCATAACCAGCTTTTACATTTACTGTATCGCCCAAACCGCCCAAGTTGGCGATTTTGTCTAGTAGAATGATATCCATCTTGCTACCTCTTTAATATCGCCAATGGTTACTTATGGCCGTCAGTGTACGGCAACAACGCCAAGAAACGCGCACGTTTGATAGCGCTAGAAAGCTGGCGCTGGTACTTAGCACTGGTACCAGTGATACGGCTAGGTACGATTTTGCCACTTTCTGTGATGTAGTTTTTCAACAAAGAAATGTCTTTGTAATCGATCTCTTGTACACCGTCAGCAGTAAAACGGCAGAATTTACGACGTCTGAAATAGTTAGACATTAGAACACTCCTTCTTATGCTTCTTGAGCGGCTGCAGGTGCAGGCTTAGCAGCTGGTTTTTCACGTGAATCGCGAGAATCAGACTGTTCTTTAGCCATTGGTGATGGCTCAGTAACAGCATTCTTAGTGCGCATGATCATGTTGCGTAGGATAACGTCGTTAAATCGGAACGCCGTTTCCAACTCTTCAACAGCTTCAGGAGTTGCTTCTGCATTAACCAACACATAGTGGGCTTTGTGCAATTTTTCGATTGGGTAAGCCAATTGGCGACGACCCCAATCTTCTAGGCGGTGGATTTTGCCACCATCTTTGCTCAAGATGCCGGTATAACGCTCGATCATACCAGGAACCTGCTCGCTTTGGTCAGGGTGGACCATAAACACGATTTCGTAATGACGCATGTTTGCTCCTTACGGTTAATGCCTTGTACAGCTCAGCCAGGACTGCGTGAAGGCAAGGAAACAATAGGGTTGGCTGATTTAAGGCGGCGGAGTGTATACAAAACAGGCTGCAATGGCAAGGTTTATATGGCATTAACCTCGATTGAAATAAATAGTAACCAAGGGCGGCAATAATTGGGAGGTTATTTTATTGACCGCACAGCTTTTCTTGGTTAGTTTATTTGGCGCTCCAAGCAAGCAAATATAAAACCTAACGAAGGAATTACTTATGCTTAAAAACAAGAAAATTGTGCGTACCGCAGCGCTACTATTTGTAGCGTCGACCCTATCATTTGCCGCATCTGCTGGCGTCTGTGACTACCTTGGCATCCTAGAAATGCCATTTTTCTGCCCTGCTCCATAATCAGGTAAAAGTAGGCATCTGCAGTTGTAGGTGCCTCCGCTGATAACTTTTTATTGCCAAAATGGCAATTCAATCAGGTTTATTCTGCTATCACCAAAAACGCGACACCGGCAACCGCCACCATCGACCATACAGCCATACGACCACTGATTTTTTCACCCATGATCCGGGCAACGAGTAGGGACAATACCACACTGGTAGCAAACAAGGTTTGTACAATAGCGGCCTTGGTATGGGTAAATGCCAGCATTTGTAAGTAGAGGGCAGCAAAGGTGCCAATAATAGTTGCGCCAGCAAATAACAGCCAGGTAGATTTCAGGGTGTCAGTTTGAGGTAGCCAACGGTCTTTTTTAACCAGCATTAGTAGCACAATAATCACCATGCCGCCTAATAACCGGATTTGGCTGGCGTTGGCAGGGTCAATATCACTGCTGGTCAGCACATCCCGGCTAATGACCGCCCCGAAAGCCTGGCACAGCGCCGCACCCGCCGCATAGACATAGCCTGTCGCTTCATAATGCCGGACTTTTTGTTTCTTGCGCAGCTTTACAATCACATCTACCGCTAGGATAACCACAGCTATGCCGATCCATTGCTGCCAGGTTAGCCATTCGCCAATCCAAGCCATGGCAAATAACGCAGTTATGATGGGTGCCAACGTTTCTGCCACCAAAATCGCCTGGTTATCGCCAATTTTATTGAGAGCTTGGAAAAAGAAGGTATCACCCAGGCCAATGCCTATGGCGCCGCTTAGTACCAGCCAAAAAACCTGCTCGCGGGTTAAGCTGAATTCGGGGTAAAACAGCTGGGTAATGACAAACAATACCGCCATGGCGGCCAGCCCTTTCCAAAAATTCAGGGCTAATGGGGTAAAGCTGCGTCCCAAGATCTGGAACATACGGGACGCAATCGCCCAGCACAAAGCCGTGCTCAGGGCGGCAATTTCTCCAACCATAATTTCCTAATCTGGTATGTGCCCCATGGAAAACAGGGGCAGGGTCTTAATTTTGCGGGCTTTATACAGGTTTAACGTACATAATGCCAACTTCTAGGTCTTGTACCTGCACTTCACTGCCTTTATTAACGGCACGGTCACAACGCAGCTCCCACTGCACACCAGAAAAACGGTAATAGTGTTTTTCGCCAGGCACCAAATCTTGTTCCAATAGAAGACGCATACCAAT
This sequence comes from Alteromonadaceae bacterium, assembly GCA_965279005.1. Lineage (GTDB taxonomy): Bacteria > Pseudomonadota > Gammaproteobacteria > Enterobacterales > Alteromonadaceae > Planctobacterium. Next base: position 108,083 of record CBDIHK010000021.1, read on the forward strand.
AAGGTCACTTTTGGCTTTCTTTTTTTCAGTGTGTTTTTGCAGTTCTTTTAACTTGTTCCACAGCAACAATGCCAAAACGGCTGTCAAAATGGCAGTACTTAAAATTGCCGACAACAGGGTTTCTGGAATAATCCCGATAAACACCAAGGCACCTGTTAGTACCAGGGCGACACCGACAAAAAACAAGATAAAAGTGGAAAAGCCCAGCACCATGATTTCAATTGCAAGCACCGCCAGACCCACCACAATTAGCAGTTCTACCAAGTGGTTTGAAATATAATCCATGGTTACTGCCCCGTTTTTTGGTTCAGTTTATTGATGATGGTAGTGGCCTGCGCGACCAAAGAAGCTGCTTCGGTCTCACCATCAGGCAGCAACACCACCGATGATTCCCTTGCTATGGCTTGTTTGGCTTCAATCGCTTTAGTGGCGAGATCAAGTTGGATGGCTTTTTGGCCTTCGTCAGTGTTGGCAGCTTCACCAACAGTATGTAGCGCTTCCGCTTGGGCGTTGGCAACGGCAATAATAGCTTGTGCTTCACCTTGGGCTTTTAGTATTTGTTCTGATTTTTCCGCTTCTGCGGCCAGGATTTGTGCGCGTTTTTTACCTTCAGCCACATTAATGGAGGCTTGCCGGTCGCCCTCAGACTCCAAAATCTGCGCCCGCTTCATACGCTCAGCCTTCATTTGTGCTTCCATCGCTTCCATTACCGAATGTGGTGGCACAATATCTTTGATTTCATAACGCAGTACCTGGATCCCCCAAGGTGCTGAAGCCTCATTAATTTGCGCAACGATTTTAGCATTGAGGGAATCGCGCTCCTCAAAGGTTTTGTCCAATTCGATTTTACCTAATTCAGAACGCATAGTGGTTTGCGCTAACTGGGTAACGGCAAAGACATAGTCATCAACACCATAGGTGGCCTTGTAGGGATCCAGCACCCGGAAATACAAAACACCATCAACCGTCAGTGAGATGTTATCTTTGGTAATGGCGCTTTGGCTGGGCACATCCACAGCCTGTTCTTTTAAGGAGCGGTCAGCGGATATCCGATCAATGAAAGGCACAATGAAGTTAAGCCCTGCTTCCTTGGTGCTTTGGAACTTACCAAAACGTTCTACAATAAATGCCCGGTTTTGTGGCACAAATTTCACCGAAGATTTCAGCAAAATGATGATAAAAATCAGGCTCAGTACTTCGACTGATAACAGATATTCCAGAAACGTTTCCATGCTATTTCCTTTATTCACACAGTGACTAAAGGGTTATTGTGCACAATTGCTGTGCAATTGTCCCTTTTAATTTTGTTCGGGATTGTTAATGAACTTTGCTTGAAGCAGTGCCTGATGCAACGGAATATCCGGATAGCCCAGCCCCCGGCAATGGTGGATAAACTTAAGGGTACGAAAGGCATCAAACCAACAGTGCAAAAGGTGTTCAAATTGGCTTTGAGATTTACTCTGTTTAATCCAACCTTTAGCTAATGTAATAAAACCTTGTTGCGCCAAGTATTGGCTCGCCAGAAAAGGCAGTCCATTTAGCCATGGTTCTAGCTGCTCCCGCTGCTGCCAAAGCTCATCAAATGCCTGTAGTAGTGCTTTGAGTAATTCAAAGCAATCGGGGGCATAGCTGCAGTAATCCCTTCCACTTTGCATCAGTTCAATAATATCGGCCACAGCGGGGCCAGTGCCAAAGGGTACGCGTTTGGAGAGACGGCTAGTCAGTTCAACTTTTGGCTTGAACTGCCCTATCCCACCCAACTTGGCTAATTTGTTCAGCAGATAAAAATCTTCACCCGCCGCTTTTTTAGGGAATCCCCGTGATTGGGCATAGGCATTGGCAGAAAATGCCAAGCAACTACCAATAGTATGGAAGGCATAGCGGGAACCAGCCCAACGCAATCCAGCCACGTAATAATGCAGGTGTTGTTGGTATAGCTGGGTTGCCTGGTCGATGTCGGTTTCACCACAGGGCAAATGCTCAAACTGGAATGTACCAGCAGCTAGCCCTTGGATATCACCAATATTGAAATAGTCTTGAGGCAACTGGGCATCCGCATCGGTGGAAAATATCCAGGACGAACTAACACGCTGCTTTACGATGCAGGCCAATGCGCAGTCAGCACCTATTTTACGCGCCAGTCCTACACCTTGCTTTTTGGGTATACGCCACCCTTCCTCAAAACGCTGTATTAATAACAGGTAGTGCCGCTCCCGACGCAGCAGCGTAAGATGTTGCTGCTGCCACAACGGCTGGCAATCTTGTTTAAGTTTTTCGACTAGCCCTAGCTGTGGTTTTATTTCAGCATCACAATCAGGCTGGTTTACCACTGCCACCAGCAAGGTAGAACTGTTTTCGAAAGTATCGAAATACTGTCGGAAGAAAGCTGCCGATTCCCGGTAACAAGGCACAACGCAGCAGTGCCCGACATCAAAAGCGGGCAGCGAGTCGAGCAACGCCACTTCGGGCTCAGCATATAACTGCAGGTACTTGCTTACGGCTTTTTCCATTAGCCCTAATCAGTGCAAAGCCGCCTGGAACGGCAACTTAGAAATAATGGCCGCCTCTGCATCCAATAGTTCATCTAGCCTGGCGTTGACTTCCGCTTCCTTGAAGTACAGCTTGGCTAAATCCACGAACAGGGTATGGTGCTTGGCTTCAGACTCGGCGATGCTGTAGTAAAACTGCTTCAAGTTGCCTGCCGGCAAGGCTTCGGCCACCAGGCTAAAACGCTCACAGCCGCGCGCTTCAATAATGCCGCCAATCAATAGCCTGTCCAGCATGTATTCGGCTGTGCCTTTGCGGAAATGTTTACGGAACTGGTTAACATACTCATCTTTACTATCAGCACCGGGTTCAAGGCCCCTGTCATAGAGGATTTTAATCACTTGCCGGAAGTGGGTCATTTCTTCAATAGCCAGGTTCACCATGGCTTTGACCAGGTCTTCTTTGTCTGGATAGTGGGACAACATTGACATCGCCATACCCGAGGCTTTTTTCTCAGCAGCCGCATGGTCGATTAAAAAAGCATCTAGGTCGGCCAGCACAGCGTCAGTCCAAGCAAAAGGCGTTTGGTATCTCAAATCGAACATCAAACAAAAGTTCCGTACATATAACTGGTGGCGGATTATACGTAGCGAACAACTAAACGGCCAGTTTTAGGCTTGTTGCCTCACTAAAACACCTTTATGGTAGGCGCAAACAAACATACATTACAGATTCAAAAATGCAGGTTATACAAGCATTAATCGAACAATACCAACTGATGCCCCATCCAGAGGGCGGCTATTTTAAAGAGACCTACCGCAGCCCGCACCTGGTAAAATCACCGGTCAATGGTGCAGCTCGAGCAGGCGTGACCCAAATTTATTTTCTGCTAGGCCGGGGGGATGTCAGCCGGTTGCACAAAGTGCTGCATGAAGAAATTTGGCACTTTTACCAAGGTGCCCCGCTTAGGTTGATTGATATGGATGGCAATAACAGCCAAGAAATCATGCTCGGAGAAGCAGGCAATTATCACCACGTGATCCCCGCAGGTAACTACCAGGCAGCAGAAAGCACCGGGGATTATAGTTTAGTCGGTTGTACGGTTGCACCTGGATTCGACTTTGCCGACTTTAGCTTCCTCAAAGACGACCTGGAACAAGGTGCTGCGCAGCCACAGCACCTCGACCAGTATCAACGATTTATTTAGAACCTGTCCTAGTAATAAGTAAGCTCTGACACCTTGCCCCTAAACACCCGGTAAACGAAAAAGGTGTAAGCCAAGATAAGCGGCATGACTACCAAAGCGCCGTAGAGGATAAAGCGCAGTGACTCCGGGGCGCTGGCACTTTGGTAAATGTCCAGCTGCCCTGGCACCACATAGGGGTAAAAGCTATAAGCCAGGCCGGCAAAGCAAAGTACAAATACCAGTAACACCAAGGTAAAGGGCTTGTAACAGTGTTCCGATACCAGGGTTTGCTGTCGTTTTAGCAGTACAGCCAAATACCAGAAGCAAACGGCAGTCAGTGGCGGGATCAATCCCAACAGCATTAGTCCTTGTTTGGACAACCACTTGTCCAAAATCACAGGATTGACCAAGGGGTTGATAATGCATACGGCGACTATACCCAATCCCGCATAGATCAGGCCGCGTTTAGCCCAACTCAGTGCCCTTTGCTGCAAAGCAGCTTCAGTCTTCATCACCAGCCAGCAAGCGCCAATCAAGACATAGGCGGCCACCACACCGGCTGCGCTGAGCAGGCTAAACAAATAAGCTTGCCAAGTAGACTCAAAGCCCATTACATAAGCACCCAACATATAGCCTTGTGCTGCCGCTGCCAACAGCGATCCCCATTTAAAGGCATGATCCCAATAGTATTTGCGGCCTTGTTTTACCTTGGCGCGAAAATCGAAGGCAACGCCACGCAGGATCAGGCCAATTAATAATGCCAAAATCGGCAAGTACAGCTCACCCAAGATAACGCTATGGGCAGTGGGAAAAGCAATCAAAAGCAAACCCACCGCCATGACTAACCAGGTTTCGTTGGCATCCCAAAATGGACCAATCGACGCAATCATACTGTCCCGCTGGCCAGCATTGTCCATCGGCAACAAAATACCAACCCCAAGGTCATAGCCATCGAGTATGGCGTAGAGCAATATGGCCACCGCCATCAACACGGCAAAAATAATGGGGAGTGCAATATCCGGTATCATAAGTCCTCCTAGATCGCGTTCAGCGATGGTTTCTGGCTAACTTCATCCGGCTGGTATTCTTCAATCTCCACCGAACGGCGAGCCATCAAAAATAGAGTTCGGATATAGGCCACCAACAAAAACAAATAGACAGTGGTATAGATAGCCAATGAAAAGGCAACATTGCCAGCCGGGATAGTGGTAGCGGCATCGGCAGTTTTTAATACCCCATGGACTAGGTATGGCTGGCGCCCAATTTCAGTGACATACCATCCAGCGAGCGTGGCAACCCAACCAGAAAAAGTCATGGCAATACCCGCTTTTAAATACCAGCTGGGTATCTCCAGCTTGCGCAGATAGTGATAGGCGCCTATCGCTGCCAGTAAGATCATTAACAGGCCTATTCCCACCATTAACCGGAAAGCATAAAACACCGGTTTCACTGGCGGATGCTCGCCCTCGAATTCATTTAGGCCTTTAATCTCGCCGTCCCACTCATGGGTTAAGATCAAGCTTGCCAATTTGGGTATGCCAATTTCAAAATGGTTGCTGCGGGTTTCCTCATCAGGCACGGCAAATAACAGTAACGGTGCTCCTTTTTGGGTTTCCCAAACGCCTTCCATTGCCGCCACTTTTTGCGGTTGGTGCTCTAGCGTATTCAGTCCGTGCAAGTCGCCAACAAAAGCTTGTGTGGGTGCCAGCACCAAGGCAGCCATCACCGCAGTTTTTAAGGCGAACTTGGGCGCTTGTTTGGCATCACCGCGGTAAATGCGATAAGCGGAAATACCGATTATCAAAAAACAGCAGGTGAGCGCTGAAGACAGCATTACATGGCCGAAGCGGTAGGGGAAAGAGGGATTGAAGATAATGGCGCCCCAATCGGTGGCATAGGCTATACCATCGCGCATCTCGAAGCCAACCGGTGTTTGCATCCAGGAATTAAGCACCAGTATCCAAAACGCCGACATAGAAGTACCAACAGCCACCAAAACAGTGGCACCTGTATGTACCCAATTCGGTACCTTATGCATGCCAAACAGCATAATACCCAGGAAAGAGGCCTCTAGGAAAAACGCGGTCATGACTTCATACCCCAACAGCGGACCGGCGATATTGCCCACGGTTTCCATAAAACCGGGCCAATTGGTGCCAAACTGGAACGACATGGTAATGCCGCTAACCACACCTAAAGCGAAGGTCAGGGCAAATACCTTGACCCAAAACCGGTATACCCGCATCCAAACCGGATGCTTGCTAAAGTCATAGCGAATTTTGAAATAAACCAAAAACCACGCCAAGGCGATAGTGATAGTGGGGAACAAAATGTGGAAACTAATATTAAGCGCAAACTGGATGCGCGACAGAAGCACAACGTCAGCCACTGCAAACCTCCTTAAAAATGTGTTGACCTTCACGGCATGTCCTTGCCGCTAGCAACCTCTCTGCGAATACGCGAAGGTCAATGCACTCTCAAAGCCGATTACATGGCAGTTGTTAACTTGCGGATTTTCCTCCAATCACCTTGTCTTTGAATTCCAATACCTTGCCTACACCTGAGCCCAACTTCATCAAGGTATTCAGCTTTTCTGGGGTCATGCTTTGCAGTTCTTGTGACCAAGAGGTAAAGGTCTCCAAGAGATCATGGATCTCATGCAGCTTTTCCTGGGCGAATGCATCTTCGTCAGACGCTGGCTTTTGCAACAGCACGTCCCGTAACATGGTCAAAGTGGGATCCACTTCCCGCTTGCGCCGCTCTTCAAATACCTTGGTGGCCATATCCCAGATACTGCCCAGCGCCTGGTAGTACTCTTTGCGATCACCCGGAATATGCTTGACCTGTATAAGGCGCCAAGACTGTAATTCTTTGATGCCCATGCTGACATTACCACGCGAAATATTAAGGGTTTCCGCCAGTTGGTTTGCGGTGAGTGCTTCTTTTGAAACAACAAGTAACGCATACATTTGGCCAACTGTACGGTTAAATCCCCAACGGCTGCCCATTTCACCAAAGTGCAATACAAATGATTCAATCATGGGAGTCATGTCAGAACCTTCTAAACTTTCAATATTTTCTGAAAGTTTAAAATAAATAAATTGTTTTGCAAGCACAATTTGCATGGCATGGTATTGATCCACCACAACAACTGTTTCTAACTTATGCAAAAACTCGGGCCAGGATTCCTCATTGCCGCTGCCTTTATTGGCCCAGGTACGGTCACCACCGCCACGCTGGCCGGTGCTAATTTTGGTTATAGCCTAGTTTGGGCGTTGCTGTTTTCGGTGTTCGCTACCTTTGTTTTACAAGAAATGGCATTGCGCTTGGGTGTAGTGAGCAAACTGGGATTGGCAGAAGCTTTGCGCAAGCAGATCCAGCAACCCGTGTTCCGGGCGTTGGCAGTGGCGCTAGTTGTGGTGGCCATTGGCATAGGCAATGCCGCTTATGAAGCAGGCAACCTCACTGGTGCGGCCATCGGCATGAACAACCTGCTCGGGGGTGATGTCGCACTTTGGGCGGGCACGCTAGGCATTGTCGCCAGCGCAATGTTGTTATTAGGTGGCCTAAACCTATTAAAGTGGGTGCTTACCAGCATGGTATTGCTTATGAGCACAGTATTTGTGGTCACCATGCTAGCATCAGACATCGACCTCTGGGCTTTGCTTAGAGGCGGGTTTCGTTTTTCAATTCCAGATGGTGGCTTGACCACTACCTTGGCGATTATTGGCACCACTGTGGTGCCCTACAATTTATTTTTGCACGCGAGTTTAGCCAAGGAATACAGCAATAGCAGCGACAAAAAACAAACACTCAAGCAACTGCGCAAAGACGCCTTAATTGCCATTGCCGTTGGCGGTATCATCACCCTGTCAGTGATGGTCACTGCAGCAGTTGCATTCTTTGGGCAGCCTGGCTCCCCTGATATGGGCAACATAGCTGATCAACTGCGGCCAATACTAGGGGACTGGGCACCGCTGTTTTTTGCCCTAGGTTTATTTGCGGCAGGGCTCACCAGCGCGATAACCGCACCTTTAGCCGCGGGCTTCGCTGTCTGCGGCGCAATGGGCTGGTCGACTGATTTTCGCGCCAAACCATTTAGGTTGGTTGCACTAACCGTACTATTGGCTGGCACCTTACTGTGCTTCCTGCAAATAAAACCGCTAACATTGATCCTGCTAGCGCAGGCTGCCAATGGGCTACTGTTGCCAATCCTGGCAGTATTCCTATGGTGGATGGTTAACCAAACCAGCTTAATGGCTGGGTTCGGAAATAGGCCTTGGCAGAATATGGCTGCCGCAATAGTTGTGTTGGCCATTGCAGTATTAAGCCTATACAAACTTGCACAACTGATTTAATCCGTAATTAGGTTACGGCCTTTTGTATGGCACTGGATTTTTGTACCATAAGGCGCTTGAATTGGAGCGTGGCGGTTTATGCGTAATATTGTTGGTAGTTTTTCAGTAAGCCTGTATTTCATCAACACAGTGTTTTGGTTTATTCCAATTTTTGGCTTATCATTTTTGAAAGTCATCCCCATCAAACCCTGGCAATCCTTTGTTTCCCACTTTTTAGACGGCTGTGCCTCTTCTTGGATCGGTATTAACAACCTCAATCAAAAACTATTGAGCAACACAAAATGGCACATCCAGGGCGTCGATAAACTAGACCCAAAAGACTGGTACCTTGTGATCGCCAACCATCAATCTTGGGTGGATATATTGGTGCTACAACGGATCTTTAACCATAAAATTCCCTTCTTAAAATTCTTCCTTAAACGTGAGCTAATCTGGGTACCTTTCCTGGGATTGGCCTGGTGGGCGCTGGATTTCCCCTTTATGCGCCGCTTTAGCAAACAGTACCTGAAGAAAAACCCGCATATGCGCGGCAAAGATTTGAAAAGTACCCAAAAAGCCTGCCGTAAATTCCGGTTTAAACCGGTCAGTATTATGAATTTTGTGGAAGGTACCCGCCTTACTGACTATAAGCACAAAGCCCAAGAGTCCAACTTCAAACACCTGTTGAAGCCCAAAGCCGGTGGTTTGGCCTTTGTGCTCAGTGCCATGCAGAGCAACTTGCACAAGATGTTGGACGTGACCATTTACTACCCTGACGGTACGCCCACCTATTGGGACTTCGTCTGCGGCAAAGTGAAACAAATCCAAGTGAAGGTACGGGTATTGTCTATCACTGAGTTACGGGAAAAAGGCATAATCGGCAACGATTATTTTGATAACCCAGAGCAACGGGAAAAATTCCAAATTTGGCTTAACCAGCTTTGGCAAGAAAAAGATCACGAACTGGCACAACTTGCCAAAAAATAATAAAAATACAGAGCAACCATGGCATTCATCATTTTTCCGATACACTTTACGTTACAGATACTCAACCTTGCCTTCTGGGCGACCTTGGTAGTATTGTTTAGTTTCCTCAAATTCCTGCTGCCATCCGCAGCCCTTAGGCAAGGCTTGCATACCTTGTTGACCTGGTACATGGCCATGTTCGGCAGGATAAGCGTGCTGTTGATCCGTTTGTTTAACAACGCACAGTGGGACTATCAGATTGATGGCGAGCTGGACAAAAAAAGTTGGTACTTACTTATTGCCAACCACCTAAGCTACCTTGACATTATTTTGCTAATAGATTTTTCTGCCAAGCGCATTCCCAGTCCTAAGTTTTTCTTAAAACAAGAATTGATCTGGCTGCCTTTTGTGGGTGTCGCCGCTTGGGCATTGGATATGCCCTTTATGAAGCGCTATAGCCGGGATTTTGTTGCTAAAAACCCTCACCTAAAAGGCAAAGACATAGAAACCACGCGCAAGCATTGCCGAAAGTTCAAAAAAACTCCCACAACCGTCATTAACTTTGTAGAAGGCACCCGTTTTACTACGGAAAAAAAGTCGCTGAAGAAAAGCCCGTTCCAGTACCTATTGCCACCGAAGGCCGGCGGCATTGCCTTCACATTTGCTGCCATGGGGGAGCTGTTTACCAATATCATTGATGTCACCTTGTTATACCCTGACAACCAGGAGAAAATAATGATGGACATGCTCTGCGGTAGGCTGAAACGGGTTGTTTGCCATGTAAAGGTATTGCCTGTAACCGAAGATCTAATCGGCGATTATTTTAATGATCCCGAATTCCAACAAACATTCCAAAATAAACTAAACCGGCATTGGCAAGACAAGGATGAATCTATTAACACGATATTGGCGAGCTAACTATGGCTAACTTCCACGTTGGTGAGTGGCTACAAACCCTTTTGGCAAGCTTTGGCTTGGTACTTGGTTCAGATAGTGCACTGCTCGGTTTGATACTCAGCAGCTTGGTACTGCTGACTAGCTGGATCGGTTTTAAACTGAGTAGTTACATATTTGGCACCAAGATCACGCGCTTGATCCTGGCCACCAAGAACCAGTGGGATGACGCCCTGGATCAGCATGGCTTCTTCCAGCGCATTGCCCACTTAGTACCCGCGGTGTTAATCCATTTGCTAGCCCCGCTGTTTTTGCTCGAGCATGAGTATGTGATCACCGCCCTACAGAAGGCCTCTATTATCTATCTGATCTTGGCGATCACCTGGGCTATCAGCGCCATTTTTAATACCTTACAAGACTTATACAACGACTCAATATATGCCAAGCGGGTGCCCATTACCGGGTTTGTGCAGGTAGGAAAACTATTTGTTGCCGTCATTGCACTACTTCTGGTTGTGTCACAACTGTTAGACAAGTCCCCTACTTTGTTGCTTTCTGGCTTAGGTGCGCTAACGGCCATTATCATCCTTGTATTCAGGGATACTATCCTGGGCTTTGTGGCAGGGATCAATATTGTTGCCAACCGCACGGTCAACAACGGCGACTGGATCGAAATGCCGAAATATGGCGCCGACGGCACAGTTCTGGCAGTGGGCTTGACCACGGTTAAGGTGCGCAACTGGGACAACACCATTTCCACTATCCCCACTTATTCTTTGATGTCAGAATCCCTGAAAAATTGGCGTGGCATGGAGGAATCCGGTGGCCGCAGGATCAAACGCGCCATCCACATTAATATCCAATCGATCCGGTTTTGCTCCGATGAGCTCTTAGCCAAGCTGGGCCAAATCCAGTTGTTACATCGCTACCTAAGCCAAAAACAATCTGACCTAGCCAAACACCAACAAGAGATCCAACTGCAAGGACTGGATGAGGTCAATAACCGCCAGTTGACCAATATTGGCACATACCGCGCATACATGGAGTGCTACTTACGCCAGCACCCCATGATCAACCAAAACCTAACCCTGATCGTACGGCAACTGGCGCCAACAGAAAAAGGCCTACCTATTGAACTCTACGCATTTTGTAAAGATAAAGCGTGGGCCAATTATGAAGGTATCCAGGCAGATATCTTTGACCATGCCCTAGCAATGCTACCGGTTTTTGAACTAAGCGCGTACCAAACGATTAGTGACCAGGTGTCCCTATAAACAAGTAGAGGCAAGTAGTAAACAACCCCATTAAGCGATCTTGCACTTAAACGTTTCATTTTTATTCATTCTTTTTATTGATGGCTTCATTGCAAATCACCCTAGGTTCGAGCCAAACTAAGGGCTAAACCAGTAAAGCAAACCCAAGAAAATATGGCCCATATTCTCGTTGTTGAAGACAACCCTGATATCGCATTACAAGTACAGCGTTTTTTAGAAGCAAATAGTTTTACAACGCACCACATAGTTAAAGGCGATGACGTTATACCCTATGTCAGGGATCACAAACCCGATTTAATCGTGATGGATCTGGTGATACCAGGTAAAGATGGCGTCACCTGTTGCGCCGAGATCCGGGAGTTTTCCAACGTGCCTATTATTATGTTAACGGGTAAAGCGGAAGAGATTGACCGCTTGATTGGCTTGGAAGCCGGTGCTGATGATTATATGGGTAAACCTTTCAGCGCAGCCGAATTGGTAATGCGGGTGCAGGCGATTCTGCGCAGGACCAGCGACCATGTTTACTTTTCTATTTTTAGTGTCGATGAAGAAAAACAACAACTCTCCTATAAAGGGGATATTATCCCGCTGACCACGCTGGAGTTCAGCTTGTACAACTTGTTGTTCAAAAACCCTGAGCGGATATATTCACGGCAGCAGATTATCGACCTAGTCTACTCGAATATCCGCGATATCACAGACCGCACCATCGACAGCCATATTAAAAACATCCGCAAAAAACTCAAACAGGCCGGCATTAAAGAGAACATAATTGAATCGGTTTACGGTGCTGGTTACCGTTTCCGCCTTCCCCACTAGTAATTAACCCGCTGTAGCCAGCGGGCTAAGGCATGGGCATTAATTCCCCATTCAGCATTACCGTATAGACTAAAAAGCGTAATAACAAAGATACGGGAATTCGCATGCGTTTTGTTTTAGTGTTTTTGCTTGCCGCCGCGATGCCAGCCCAAGCGCTTGCTGATAGTTTTAGCATCAGTTCCAAAGATCGGGTTGCCGGGCTAATTCGCAACATTTACACCCTGCCCCATCCCATTAACCTGGACAAATCCTTATTGATGGTGGAACTCAAAGGCCGCCTTAAACGCGCACAGTGCAGCGCCATGCAGGTTAAGGAGTTCGATAACGCAACCCTGGAAATCCTAAAGCTCGCCATCAGCCTAAACAAACCAGTGTCGATTATGTTTTCTTACCAAGCCTCCGAGCCTGACAATAACTGCCTGATTGAAAAGATAGAACTTAAAATCAGCTAAAAATTGCAAGAATAGTCAGGATACGCGGCCTTGCCAGGCTTTGTTATACTGCTTCCAATTTTTTCACGCAAGCGCCAACCAAACTCGAAAACAATGCTATCTTTCCCTGGCTTGCCAGACAATATTATGTTCATCCAATCTGACGGGATCACGGTTGACCTGCAGCGACATCAAGTGTACCACAACGAACAAAAACTAGATGTCAGTGGCTTGAATTACCGCTTATTGGTCACCTTGCTGGTAAACCCAAATAAGGTTCTCAGCAGTTCAGAACTAGCTGAACAAGTTTGGAAAAAGAACTACGTAAGCGATGAAACCTTGGCACAGCGCGTATCACTTTTACGCAAAGCCATCCACGACCAGGATAAGTCCCGTATCGCCTCTATCCGTGGCGAAGGATATTGCTGGCAACCACAGGTGACTTATCCCGATCAGGATGCCAGATACCCAAGGGGCGCTTACCAACACACCAATACTGTTAAACCATTGCTTGCCTCTAAAATAGCTTACCTAGCACTGCTATTGACGGTGTTAAGCCTAGCCAGCTTTTGGCTGTTACAAGGGACAAATTCGCCTACAAAAAGCGGGACGGAACTGCAGCAGGGCAGCACTGAAAATGCACTACTGCTGCGCCGTGCATTTGACTATGCCAACCAAAACAATGCATCGGGCAACCTGCTGGCAAGCAACTTATTCCGGGATATACTCAACCAAGCCCCGGAGCATGAAGAGGCCTTACGGGGACTTGCCCGGATACTGATCCAGCGGGTGGCAAAATTCAACGGGCCGGTCGAACTACTAGAAGAAGCCGATGCCATTTCCCAACATTTATTGCAAAAGTCCAATGAAAACTGGCAAGACCTATGGCTCAGGGGCTACTACTTTGACGTATTGGGTGATTTAGACCAAGCAATTTTCCACTATGAACAGGTGTTGAACTCTGGGCAGCAAGCCAAGCTGCGGGTGGTCGGGCCATTGGCTTATTTGTATGTGCGCAAAGGACGCCTGCATGAAGCCATGCATTTAAACCTGTTGGCACTGCAAGGCGGTGGCCAATACAAAATCCTCCAGATCGCTGAACTACTCTATTTGGCCAATATCGAACCTGTTGCTGGGAAATGGTTGGCAGCAGCATACCAGTTAGCACCTGATGACAATTTCACAGTCGCGCAATACGCAAAATGGCTGATAGTTAATGGCGAGCATAAACTAGCTCGGGCGATACTCAGCGAACTGTCTGCACTTGGCACGTTAAATGAAGATAGCTTGATCTTGCTATCTCTGATTGCGATGCAACAGCAAAATTGGCAACAGGCAAAAGTGCATTTAGATGCAGCAATCGCCCTGCAACCTGATAGCTTGTATAGCAATTCGCTTTGGTATTGGCTGCACAAGGTGGCCCTTGCCCAGGATGTTGACTTTGTCCTTGAAACCCAGCTAACCCGTCAAAACTGGCCAAACCTCTATATTGCCAGGAGCATTGTTGAAATAGCTGACGGCCAAACCGAAAAAGCATTGGACTCCATTGAGCTTGCACACTCCCTTGGGTTCCTTGATCATCAATATATTGCGCTAATCCCGGCATTTTCAGCGTTAGCGGAAAACGCCAGGTATCAACAAATACTGTCTGATATGCGGCACTCCAGCCAAGTAGAGCAGAGCAAAATCGACTCCCTTGAATTGCCCTCAATTAACGAGCTAATGCGGGGAGAATCACTTTAGAAAAAATTTGCTGTGACTGCTGGTGCATATATGGAGTGCTGTAGGCGGTAGCAGTAATTACTGCAGTGCCATTGAGTTCTGGTACTACCCATAAATAGTTTCCACCATTGCCTGCTGCGGCAAAGACTTCTACTTCCGAGTCCGCTACTGGGTAAACAAAGCGCCACCAGGTAATACCATAGGTCGCATTTAATTCTTCCATTGCTAAGGAATAAGGTTTTAAACTGTCAGTTATCCATTGTTTGGGGATAAGCTGCTGCCCTTGCCAATTTCCACCTTGCAAAACCAATTGGCCAATTTTAATCAAATCCCTAGGTTTGATCTCCACACCGCCGCCACCTTGGGTTAGGCCGGTTTCAGCATAAGGCCAATTGACATCTTTAATTCCCAGCGCATCAAATAGTGCGGTTTGAGTATAGTCAGACAAGCGTTGTCCCGACTTCTGTTCAATGGCGGCTGCGGTAATAGAAATACCAGCGGTGCAGTAGGAAAAGTCGCGGCCATAGGGTTGCTCGTGCATCTTGGATTCCCATGGAGGATTACCACGAGCGGGTAGGTTTAGGAAAAAGCCCACCCAGTCGTACTGCAAATACATTCGCTCTTCATGACCCATGGAGAAGTTGTTCATATCATCGCACTCAAGCGGATTGGTCATGCTTAGCAAATCAAAAAAAGTCATATTTGTCTTCTTTTCACTTGGGTATAGCAGCGTTTTGTAACCAGGAAATGCGGCCAACACCTTGTCCAGGGAAGAACTAAAATGGCCATCAGCAATGGCCACACCAAACATTAAGCCTGTGAAGGTTTTGCTGGCGGAGCGAATATTGTGCAAATCATCAGCCTTGGCGCCATTGTAATACCCTTCAAAAAGGAGCTTACCATCTTGCATGACCAGCACACTGCTCAGCTTTTTGGGCTTGATCGCGTCGACACCTTGACTGATGCCTAGTTGCTCAACTGAATTAGCAAAACACGCGATAAATAGTGTTGCCATCAATATTCGGTTAACGAGTTTCATAGAATACCTCACCTAGTTTAAACGCCAACAGCAGCATAGGGGGTTTAGTGCCGATAAAGGCTGAAGATACTTGAAGAATGTTGAAACCAGCCAAACTGATTGAATAAAGCGATGCCGGATTGATAGCCTCACCCTCGCTGTGCCCCTGGAAAACGCGGAGCCAAATTTATGACCAGCGTTCAACTAACTCTTTTCTGGGAACAACTATGGTAATGAAACTAGATACGGGATTAGCAACGGCCATACGCAAAAAAGTGCAAAAATATACACCAACAGTATTGACCGGGTAATATTTCTCCTTAATAGTGGCAGTTGTTTTTTCGGTTAACCCGGAACAAACAGGCTTTTAGTTGGCTGGCGACGGATAAAAGCCAACGCCGGTATCTGACTAAAAAATCGGAATGCTAAACAAGGATTAACTATGGAATTTAAGGTTAGGCATCATGCCAAGGTTATAGGAATCTTTTCTGCCCTGCTTATCAGTGGTCAGGCTTTCGCCACCGGGAATCAAAACCCAAAAACAGATCCCCACAATATCTACAAGTACTTAAAAGACGTCAACGGCAACTGTATTATAACAACCAATGGCTGCCTAACGCGCAATAAAAGTGCCAAACAACTCTCTCCGGGGGAAGGCTTTATTGGAGTAAACTACTCACAAAAACCCAGTGATCCCTTAGAGATACAACTGGATCCCAACGAAACAAATGCTGGCCAGGGTGATTTAGATATACCCAAGTACAGCGGCGCATTGGGTACGTATACTGCGTTCCATTACCCCATTGCTATCGAAAGTAATGCCAAGCAAGATGGAAACAATAAAGGCCGCTATACATTCTTCGTTTATTCGGGTGCGCTGCTTGCTTACGATGATGATATAGGTTCGGAATATATCGGTACAACTGCCGGCGGTGGTGAAACCACTAACCCAAGCCATTTTTTAAACGGAGGTGACAAATCCCCGGCTTTGGGTATCTATGTAGCCCGTTACGATAATCAAACCCAAGAGGTGTCAAAACCATTATTGGTCCATGCCAAAAATACAGACGACCCACACGACAACGCTGTTATCAATAGGGATGACGACGATAACCTGTATATTTTTGTCTCAGGTCGCAATAACAAACGCGGCGCCTTTTTCTATAAACTAAGTCCAGGTCAAGGCAGTAGCGTGCACTCTGCATTCAATGACAGTAACTGGGAAATTACAGATCTCGGCATTAAAAACATTAATTTTGCCACCGATCCTGCAGTTTATATCAACCCTAACAAGCCGACATACGTAGTCAATGATTATGCCGGAATGACCTATCCTAAATTGTTTTGGACTGGCAACAATTCGTTTAGGCTACTGTTTAACGTCTACTGTAATGCCTATTCATACGTGAGTTGCTACAACAATAAACAAACCCGGCAGTTGTGGACAGCCAAACTCGACACCAGTGGCAACTTTACTGATATAAAAATGATTTCTGCCGTTGGTGGCCATTATGCGGTGGCTAACAGCACACCTGATGGCAAAGGCATAATGATAGCATTTAACAAACATCCAAACGGCGATGTTGATAAGCGCACCAATATGCATGTTTTGTACTCGCTCGACGCTGGAGATACTTGGTACAGGCCCAACGGCGATATTGAAAATAACCTGCCGTACGTTAATGAAGGCGACTTAGATGCAGCGGAAGTCGTCAACTATGATAGCAAAAACCCTTCCAGGTACGTCTATGTGAAAGACTTGCATTTGGCAGGTAGCAATAATCCCAGCAGTTTGGATGACCTAAAGCCAGCCATTTTATTCGTACGGAGTATCGCCCGCACACCTTTACTGGATGTAGACAACGACGGTAATGGCGACTTTGATGAGCACCAAATGAATATCACATTCCGCGACAACGGGAATTGGTATACCAGGGAAATTACCGACCTCATCGATCACAACTTCTCCAGCGGTTCTTTGTATTGGTTAAGCAATAATAAATACCGTGTATTCTACCCCGGCATCAGTGACCAGGCTGGTAGCTTCGCTTCAGGCTACACCAACGCACTAGCAGGTGGCGTATTTTCACATGTAGACGTGACCTTTGTCGGTAACCAAATTAGCAATAACAACCATAAAATTTGGCCACAAAAAGAGCCGAGAGTAGCGGGTTACCTGACTGGGTTATGTGAGTTAAACTACATCCGCACAGTCCACCACGGTAGCACGGGCAACCCATTTACTGCAGTGATGGCCGCTGCGAACCCACAGCGGTTTGAACCCATGTTGAGCCCACTTGACTTACCCGCGGCCCCAATGTATGTCACGAATCCTTCCGGAACTTTGACCCGGTTGCCTCTGAGGGTCACCAGTGACAGCAATACCCTATCTACCGTCAGTGAAGGTCATCTCGTTTGTAACCACTAAACGGATAGCCTAGTCATTGGCTAGGTTTAAGCTTGGCGCATAAAAAAACGGCAGTGACCTAACCACTGCCGTGTTACTTTTAACAGCAAAGATTATGATACTTGGGTCAATCCAGGTTGACCAGCCATCGACTCCATCACCTGGCGGCGGCCGGTCTTTTCAAAATAAGTCGTAGAACTCACGGTATCCACAAAACGCCAGACTGCGCGTACTTTTTCTGGCGTAAAGCTCACAAACATAAAGCCGCGATCCGACGTATTGAAGTACTGTAAGTCTTCCACTAGTTGCACGACGCCCGCTTCCGTAGCAGGAATATCTGCTTCAGATAGGCCCAATACCACTTCTAGGCCCGGTGAAGAAACGGACGCTGTTGCAAGCTCCACACCTACCATTTCGCCGGTAAAATCACGCAAGTTGTTACCCCAGGCATTATGGGTGTCACCCGCCAATACCACGAGGTTCTTGCCTAGTTGCTTAGCAGTGCCAAGTACCATCTCGCGCTCTGCCGCATAGCCGTCCCAGGCATCTAAGTTGTATGGGATATTGGGCAGTTGCAATAGCGCCAATGCTTGTGGGGTCAAGCGGTCTTGGTTAGCCAGGAAATAGTCAATTTCAGCTTGGGTCAGGGTAGGATCACCTGCTTGCAAGCGGGCACCAATGGTGGCCAATTGTCCTAGTTCAGCGTATTCCTGGATACTTAGCTGCTGCGTTGCAATTGCCGCTGGTAACAGCATACGTCCCATTAACACCTGTTGGCCCAATACCTGCCAGGTACCAGTTGATCCCGCCATGCTAGCTTGCAACCACTGCAACTGGTTGGCACCCAATAAGGTGCGGTTGGGATCGGTAACATCAGCTTCAAACTGGGCGCCGTTGAGTGCACCAGTAGCAGGGTCGACATAATCAAGAATGTCCAGTTGCTTGTCGCGTCCAATAATACGGGTATCAAGCATATGCAGGTCGACCAAATCACCAAACTGGAAGCTGCGGTTGATAACTTCATTGTCACCTTCAATTACGGGCCGGATAGGCATCCATTCAAAATAGGTTTGCAAAGCCACCATCTTACGGGCTTCGTAATCACCCTCTTCCGGTTGGTGGTTTTCAGCACCGTCTCGATAGGCGTCATTGGTCACTTCGTGGTCATCCCACACCGCAATGAAAGGCACTTTGGCATGCAGCTTCTGTAGGCTGGCATCGCTGCGGTATTGCGCGTAGCGTGTGCGATAATCACTAAGGGATACGATTTCATTAGCTGGCAATACCTCGCGGCCAAGCGCAGCGGCATTAGCGCTGGCATAACCGTCGCGGTCATATTCATAAATATAGTCACCAAGGTGCACTACAACGTCAATATCTGACTGGCGAGCAGCTAAGTCATAGACATTAAAATAACCAGCAGGATAGTTGGAACAGGAGAACACGGCCATGTTGACTTGCTCTACCGCACCTTCAGGCAGTGTTTTAGTTGTACCGACAGTAGAGACCCGGTCAGCATTCATAAAGCGGTAGTAATAGGTAGTGCCGGGGGTCAGATCCACTGCATCGACTTTAAGTGTGTAGTCACTTGCGGAAGTCACCTCTGTGCTACCACTTCGAACTAAGTTATTGAAGTCGCTGTCTTCAGCAACTTCCCAAGCGACAGTGTGGCTAATATCGGAACTGGCATCATCAGGGGTAATACGCGTCCACAAAATTACTGCGCTTTGGGTAGGGTCACCGCTGGCAACGCCGTGGGCAAAGGTTCCTGTGGGCTCTGGCGCAGGCGCTGGAGGCGTTGTTGTACCAGGTGAAACCATCACTGGCTGGAGATCCCCACCTAAGCAACCGGATAAACCGCTAGATACCACGGCAAGGCCGATACCTCGCGAGCTAAGGGTTAGAAAATGGCGTCGGGTAAGTGACTTTTTTATCATTGTTGTAATCCTTTTTTTGGGCGTGGCCCATACTGGTATCAAACAATGACAGGCATATTAAGTTTCTATGAAAAATAAATGCCGAATGACTGTGGCGATTTTATTACACGTCTTCCAGAAGGCTATTTATTCAAATGGGGCAACGCTTATTCCGGTAAGCTGATAGCCAGTTGTAGCAATATCACCGCTGTAGGTTTTCGTGTAAAGGATACCCGTTACCCAAATGGCATCGTACAGACTGTCGAAAGGGACACCATTTTCGAAAGTGACATAGACAATCTGGTTGGAAGGCGGTGGTGGTACATGGATACAAGCACCAAAAAAAGGCACTAGCAAAAACTCCGTCAATGATTCATTGTCACCTTCAAGCGGCACCACAAATCCCGGGATTTTTACTTTTTGGCCATTGAGTTCAGTTACAACCGGTGCATCCGGGTTGAGCTGTGCCATCGGGTTGGTATGGTCAATTTCGGGGATAACATCGGGTAACACATAATCATCCGGAATTAAGTCTTCCCAATAGAGTTCCTTTGGCTCATCAGCCAAAATAAGGGATGGTAGCAAAAAGCACACCCATACTAAGACCTTCATAGGTTTGCTTATCATTACCACTACACTGTCCCCTTAGGTTTATTTGCAAGGGGCACCCTCAGGTGCCCCTGATACTTTTTTAGAAATTTGGTTTTTCAGGTGCTGCTTCGTAGCGTGCAACACTATCAGTAATTTCTTTCTTAGCTGCGGCACTATCCGCCCAACCCTCAATCTTAACCCATTTGTTTGGCTCAAGGTCTTTGTAATGGGCAAAGAAGTGCTCAATTTGCTTCAACAAAGGATCGGACACTTCAGTGTACTCGGTAATTCCGCGGTACAAGGTGGACAATTTATCCTTTGGTACGGCCAATACTTTGGCGTCTTCGCCAGACTCATCGGTCATGTTCAACACACCGATAGGACGGCATGTGATGACAGAGCCCGCTAACAGAGGGAAAGGAGTAATAACCAACACGTCTACCGGGTCACCATCATCAGACAAAGTGTGGGGCACATAACCGTAATTGGTTGGGTAATGCATAGGGGTCGCCATGAAACGGTCTACAAAAATAGCGCCAGACTCTTTATCTACTTCGTATTTTACCGGATCAGAGTGGGCTGGGATTTCAATGATGACATTAACTTCATCTGGCAGGTTCTTGCCTGCTGGTACGGCGTTTAAGCTCATGGTGTCTACCTTCTTTAATGTTTGATAAATGGCTGGGATTATAAGGTCTGGCGCGGTGACTGCAATCAATACCGTACTTTTTTCAAATTGGCGCCGCAATATGTTGCCAAATCGCCTTCCAGCCAGCAAACAACAAGGGTTATGTAAATTTTTTGTTAATTGGCTTGTAGCAACAAAACCCAAGATGGACTAGCCAATTTGATCCACATCAAACAAGGTATTTGGCAAACAATATGGTCATATAAGCTTAACAAAAACGTCACTTTCCAGGCCTAGTCTCAGCTGCATAGTTTTTGCACAACAGACAGGATTCCGGGGAGGAAGACATGTCGCTAAACGTTAAAGAAAGTCTTATTAAAATTGGGTTAGTGGCCAGCTTAGGCGCTGTAAGCCTTTGCGCTTGGGCAAATCCAGAAACCAAGGTCAGTGCTGCGGGGATCACCAGCGATAGCGTCGTCGAAGCGTCTTTAAGCAGATTAAACGCCAACCGTGACGCGCAACAGCAAGTGGATAAGGTATTTGAGGCCTCGGTATCCATGGCGCAAGAGTTTGAAAGTGAACTCAAGTTGTTGGATGGCTTAGATATCTACAATGCCATGCTGGCCAAGCAATTGTCAGAACAAGAGCGGCAAATGCAGCAGATCCAAACCTCTATCGCCAATGCTTCGTCAATTGAACGCCAAATCATGCCGCTGTTAGTACGTATGTTAGATGCGCTCGAGGGCTTAATTGAACTGGATACGCCGTTCTTATTGGCAGAGCGTTCCCAGAGGATCGACAAGCTCAAGGCACTACTTTACCAGCCAGATTTAACCCTAGCCGAAAAAACCCGACGGGTGTTCGAAGCCTACCAAATCGAAATGGACTATGGCTCTACCATTGAAACCTATAAAGGCAAACTGGCGGTCAACAACCAGGAAATGGCGGTGGAATTTTTGCGGATCGGCAGGATTTCCTTGTTGTACCGGGATATCAACAGTGACCATATTGGCAAGTGGAACAAGGAATTAGCCCAATGGCAGCCATTAGAGGACAGCCAGTACCGTCGCCACATAAACAAGGGCATTCGAATTGCCAAAGAGGAAATCGCGCCGGAGCTGCTCACCATTCCCCTTAACCAAACCTTGGAGATGTTGCCATGAAGCGGTTTACCACACTTTTAGCCTTGTTTTTTTTGATACCGCTGGCATCGGCAGATATGACCCTGGAACAGCTGCTAGAGCAAGTAAAACAAGGTAACCGTGCTGACCAACAAGCCAATACAGACCGGTTACAAGCATTCAAATTAGACCAGGCCAATCAGGCAGGTAAGCTTTCGCAGATTAAACAAGAACGGCAATCAGCAGAACAATTAAGTGTCCGGCACGAACAGCGTTTTGCCGACAATGAGTTGCAAATTGTGCAGCTACAGGATCAGCTCAACCAACGGTTAGGCACATTAAAAGAACTATTTGGGGTGCTGCAAATCGCCGCTACCGACGCCCAAAGCGTGTTCTACAACTCGCCGACCCAAATCCACTTTCCAGGGCGCAACCAGGAGCTAGCGGAATTTGCCGCCAAGATGGAACAGACGGTGGAACTGCCCAGCGTGGCTGAAATCGAGCAACTATGGTTTGAAATCCACCGTGAAGTCACCGAATCTGGCCGCATGGTGGTGAGCGAACAACCCGTATTGCTAGCAAATGGTTCAGAGCAAACCTTGCCGGTAGCCCGTATTGGCACCTTTAACCTGATTGCCAATGGCCATTATCTACAGCGCTTACCTGAAACCGGCCAGTTGGTGGAACTGCAACGCCAGCCTGCCAGCCGCTTTTTGATTGGTGCTGGCAAGTTACCTAATCCAGACGGCGACCTGATCCCCCTCACCATCGATCCTATCCGTGGGCAACTGTTGAGCTTGCTTGGCACCACGCCTAAGCTGATGGATCGCATCAACCAAGGGGGAGTAATCGGCTACATCATCCTTGGGCTTGGCGCCATCGTCATGCTGGTTGCACTAATACGCTTGGCAACACTCTTGATGCTTGAGCGACGCATTGAATCCCAGATCAAGCATCCGGATCAGCCTAAAGACAACCCTCTTGGCCGGGTATTCAAAACCTACCAGCAGCACCAGGACGCGGATATTGAAACCTTGGAGCTCAAACTCAGCGACGCGGTGCTGCAAGAAGTGCCCAAGGTAAACCAATGGATCTCGTTTATTAAAATCAGCGCGGCAATTGCGCCACTGATGGGGCTATTAGGCACGGTGACCGGCATGATCATCACGTTCCAGGCTATCACTTTGTTTGGTGCCGGCGATCCCAAACTGATGGCGGGTGGCATATCCCAAGCACTGGTCACCACAGTGCTGGGCCTAGTGGTGGCGATACCTTCCCTAATGCTGCACAACCTAGTGCAAGGCAGGGCTACCAAGCTAACCGACATCCTTGAGCAGGAATCGGTGGCCATGGTAGCGCAACACGCTGAACAAAAACAAATGAGCCGCAGCCATGTTAGCGCTGCTTGATAACCTATTCCCCTGGTTCGGCGACATGCTGTCGCTTGGGGGCGAGGTACTGTTGATCATTGTTGCGCTGGCAACCTTGATTTGGATGCTGCTGCTGGAGCGGGTGGTGTATTTGTGGTGGCTGTTTCCGCGCAAACTAAAGCTGGCCAAACAGCTATGGCAAATGCGCCGTGAACGCCACTCCTGGTATGCAATGCGGGCGCGCCAGTTGCTCATGAGCAGGTTGCAAAGACAGCTTAAACGCAACCAAGCCCTGCTCGGCACCTTGATAAAAATTTGCCCTTTGATGGGGCTACTGGGCACAGTGCTAGGCATGCTGGAAATCTTTGATGTGCTGTCCATGACCGGCAGCAATAACGCCAGGGCCACAGCAGGCGGTGTGTCAAAAGCCACTGTTTCCACCATGGCAGGCATGGTGGTTGCTATTTCAGCGTTGATGGTGGGCAACCTGGTCAACCGGCGCCTGGAAAAAAACCAACAGCAGTTACAGCAAGGCTTACACCTAGATTAATGAGGCAAGCATTATGCGACGAGTAATGAACAACAATAGCCGCAACCAAGAAGAAGCCGGTGTCGATATCACGCCCATGCTGGACGTGGTCTTTATCATGCTGATCTTTTTCATTGTGACGGCCACTTTTATCAAGCTATCAGGCATTGAAGTCAATGCGCCGGAGGCCAACACTTCTGTTGTGCAAGAAAAGGCCAATATCCTGGTCGCCATTGATGCCAACAATACGATTTGGATTAACCGCCGAGAGGTGGACTTCCGGGCGCTTCGCGCCAACATCGAGCGCCTGCACGCCGAGAACCCAAAAGGCTCGGTGGTGATCCAGGCGGATCGCCTATCCAACAATGACACTTTGGTGAAAGTGATGGACGCTTCACGCAAGGCGGGTGTATATGAAATCGCGCTGGCAGCTAACAATGAATGATACGCACTATCGGGAACACTTTGCCATCCAGCAAAGCCTGTGGGATGGGCTAAGGGACAAAAATGTACTTTTGCGGATGTTACCGCTGGCCGCTTTCGGATTAGCGGTGGCGCTTGCCCTCACGTGGTTTATGCATTTTTTGATCGCCTCAACCCATCATGACCTGGACAGTAGCCCCCGGATGCAGCTACTGGATTTTGTACGCTTGCAGCGGGAAGAAAGCTCAGAGCGAAAGGAGGTGATGCCCCAAAAGCCACAAATGAACCAACAGCCAGAGGCACCGCAGCAACCACAAGCGGATCAGTCAGACTTAAGGCAAGGCGATAGCCTAGGTGTGTCCATGGGTTCACCCCAGCTAGCCAATGATTTTGACATCAGCGGCGGCGGTTACAGTATTGGCATGAATGATGGCGATTATTTGCCCATTGTCAAAATTGCGCCCATTTACCCTGCCCGTGCATCCAGGTTGGGCATTGAGGGAACCTGTGTGGTGCAATATACGGTAACACCACAGGGAACGGTGACCGATGTCAGCGTTGTCACAGAGCTGTGCCCCCATGAAATTTTCCACCGTGTATCAGTCGAAGCAGCTTATAAGTTCCGCTATAAACCCAGGGTCATAGATGGTGAAGCCATCGCGGTACCCAATGTCAAAAACCGCTTTATTTTTGAAATGGATAAAGGAGGTTGAGCATGCCAAAACACATTCATCTTCTGGTCTGCCTTTGCCTTCTCTGCATAAGCATTTGTGCATCTGCCAAACCCACCTATGGCATGCGCGCCAAGGTCTATGCTGATGTGCAAAAAGTACAGGCGCTGCTGGAACAAAAACAGTGGCAAGACGCAGTAGAACTGATTGAGCACCTGCAAAAACAAAGACTTTCCGATTATGAACTTGCCCAAACTTGGGATATCAAGGGCATGGCATTTTACCAGCAAAATAAATTGGCTCTGGCAATCCAAGGCTATACCGAAGTGGTAAACCTGAAGGAAGCTATCCCTGAAGGCATGTACCAGCGGGCGCTGCGCACCCTGGCACAGCTAAATATGATGGCAGACAACTACCAGGCTGCCATTGTACACGCCAATGAACTGGTAATAGTGCAAAAAGACGCGGACATCTACATGCTACTTGCCCAAGCCCATTACCGCTTGGATCAATTTGAAAAGGCGCTGATTTCTGTTAACAACGCTAAGGAAATGCAAAAACTGGGAACCAAACAGCCCAAAGAAACCTGGCTGCAATTGGAAAACGCTATCCACCATGCGCTCTCCGACTACCCTGCCATGTTGAA
Source organism: Alteromonadaceae bacterium (assembly GCA_965279005.1). Classification (GTDB taxonomy): domain Bacteria; phylum Pseudomonadota; class Gammaproteobacteria; order Enterobacterales; family Alteromonadaceae; genus Planctobacterium. The sequence goes on from CBDIHK010000021.1 coordinate 133,519, forward strand.
GGTACTACAGCAGCTAGTGCTGCTATACCCTAAACCTGAATACGTGCTCTATATGGCCAGCGTTTATGGCGAACTGGATCAACTTGCCAAGCAAACCACCCTGTTAGAGTCCTTGTATGAACGCGGTGAACTTAAAACTGAAGGCCAGCTGCTCAACCTCGCCAGCCTCTATGTGGTAGAAGAGGTGCCCTACAAAGGCGCGCTGTTATTGGAAAAAGCCCTGGCGAATGGCCAGCTAGCACCCAGCGAAAAGGTCAACAACCTACTCGTTAGCGCCTGGACGGCGGCAAAAGAGCCGGAAAAAGCCATGACCGCATTGCAATCATTGGTCAGTATCAGCGGAAACAGTGACGACCAGATGCGCCTTGCCTACCAGTATTTCGACCTCGAACACTGGCAGGAAACGGTGGACACAACAGAAACAGCACTGAATAACGAAGATTTGAGCGACCCAGGCAATGCCTTGATCCTATTGGGCATGGCGCAAATGAAACAGGATGATTTCGACCTCGCCCAGCAAACCTTTATCCGGGCAGCCAAACACGAAGCTGTCAAAAAACTGGCAAGCCAGTGGCTGCACTACGCCGAGCAGGAACAGCAAAAACACGCTGAACTAGCCACCTTGGGCATCGTTTTGCCAGAAAGGCATTGGTAGGCGGGTCATGAAGATAGTGGATTTGCATGGACGAATATTGAGCCTAATCATTAGCTTATTGCTTGGATTTCTTGGCACCGACGCCCACGCTGCCCGCAACTATATTGATATCGTTGGCTCATCCACCCTGTATCCATTTACCACCGTAGTGGCAGAGCGGTTTGGCCGAAGCACCCCCTACCGGGTTCCCATGGTGCGCCCAACCGGCACCGGCAGTGGTTTTAAGGACTTTTGCCAGGGCATCGGCGCACAATATGTAGATATCAACAATGCGTCACGCGCCATTAAAAAATCTGAACGAGAGCTGTGCGCCCGCAACGGAGTCACCGATATCCTAGAACTGATGGTGGGCTACGATGGCATTGTGCTGGCCAGTTCCAAACAAAGCCCTGAACTGGATCTAAGCCTGCGCCAACTATTCCAGGCACTTGCCCAAACCGTGGAAATCAATGGTGAGCTTGTGCCTAATCCTTACCAAAAATGGTCTGACATCGACCCATCCCTACCCCAGGGCAAAATAGAAGTGCTTGGGCCGCCACCCACTTCTGGTACCCGCGACGCCTTTGTCGAGCTGGGTATGCAAGTGGGCTGCAAATCTTTCCCTGCATTAAAGCAGGCCAACAAAACCAACCCCGATGTTTGCCACCATATGCGTGAAGACGGTGCCTTTATTGAGGGCGGCGAAAACGACAATTTTATCCTGCGGAAGTTGGTCAGCAACCCCAATGCCGTGGGTATCTTTGGTTTTAGTTTCCTGGAACAAAACCGGGACTTGGTGCGCCCAGTCACTATCCGGCAAGTTCAGCCCACTATGCTGCATATTACCTCTGGCCAATATCCTCTGACCCGCCCTTTATTCCTATATGTGAAAAAACTGCACATCCCAGTAGTGCCAGGATTAGCGGAGTTCCTAGCTGAGTTTACCAGCAACAAAGCCTGGGGCACCGGTGGCTATTTAAGCGCCAAAGGATTAATCGTATTACCACAAGCCCAGCGGCAACGCAGCAACCAGCAGTTGTTGGCGCTGTTGCCGGCAGCAAGTAGGTGAAGCCATGCTTTCCCTTACCTTCATTTGTGTTTTACTGGCTGCCACCAGCTGTTTTTATCTCGCCAGGCAACAGACAAGGCTGCAAGTTGCATCGGGCAAGCTCGATACCGGTAGCCATCTGCCTTTTTTCTCGGGCTTATACCTCGCCTTAACCACGCTGTTGCCCGGTATACTAGCTTTGGTGCTGTGGCTATCTTTGGAAAACACAGTGCTGCACAAACTTATGGCTTCCACTGTGCAAAGCCTGGCGCAGCAACACCAGATGTTGCCCGATTTGGTGCTATTTAAGATCCAGCACTTAGCCGAAGGCCACTTTTCGCCAGGCCTTTTTGGTGCTAGCTTTGACGCGGCCTCAAACAAACTGCAAAACCTCCATCAAAACAACCAATGGCTACGGCTTGTGGTAATAGCCCTGGCTTGCCTTGCGGGAATTGTCTGGGGTTGGCGCAAGCTGGATAACAAACACAACAGCCGACTATTGGTGGAGCGCTTGTTCGAAGCCATGTTGTGGTGCTGTGCCAGCATCGCCGTGTTGACCACAATCGGCATCGTGTTTTCTGTATTGTTTGAGTCAATCCGCTTTTTCAGCTATGTGCCGGTGGCAGACTTCCTCTTTGGCAGCCACTGGAGCCCGCAAGCGGCCATAAGGACAGACCAGGTCGCTTCCAGCGGCAGTTTTGGTGCTTTGCCGCTATTTTGGGGCACCTTCTTTGTCTCAATGATTGCCATGTTAGTGGCAGTACCAACCGGTTTAATGATTGCGATTTACCTGACCGAATATTCAAGCAGCAAAGCCCGAAATTGGGTCAAGCCAGCATTGGAAATACTGGCAGGTATCCCCACCGTGGTGTATGGTTTTATCGCTGCATTGGCAGTGGCGCCATTATTACGGGACTTGGGTGCTTCGTTGGGTGTTGCCGTATCTTCGGAAAGTGCCTTGGCTGCGGGAATAGTGATGGGGGTCATGATCATCCCACTGGTGTCGTCACTCACCGATGATGTCATCAACGCGGTGCCGGATAGCCTGCGCGAAGGAGCGCTGGCACTGGGCGCAACCCGCTCAGAAATGATTAAACACGTAGTATTGCCCGCCGCATTCCCCGGCATTGTTGCCAGCGTTATTTTGGCCATGTCCCGCGCAATTGGGGAGACCATGATAGTGGTAATGGCAGCAGGGCTTGCCGCTAAACTCACGTTATCGCCCCTGGATTCCGTGACCACTGTGACCGTGCAAATTGTTACCTTGCTGGTGGGCGACCAGGAATTTGATAGCCCTAAAACACTGGTAGCCTTTGCTCTGGGTCTGGTGCTTATCATTATTACTTTAGCGCTGAATTATTTCGCGTCCCGCTTTGTGTCCAAATACCATGCCCAATACCAATAGCCCCCAAAACAACGGCCACTTGGCCAATAGCCAAGCCATCGATATTATTCGGCAGAACCTGGCCAAGCGGCAGCGGGCCGAACGTCGTTTCCGCCTAGCCGGCAGGGCAGCAATTGGTTTTGCCCTGTTTTGTTTGGTCGCTATGTTAAGCCAAATTACCTGGCATAGCCGCACTGCGTTTTTTCACAGCAACATCCTGGTGCCGGTGCAGCTGTCACCGGAACTGCTTGAAATCGAAGAGGTAACGGATCCCCGCCAGCTAAGCCTGGGCAACTATGAAAAAGCAATTCAACGCGGGTTAGAACAGTTGCTGGGAGAAGACGCTGTTGGTCAGGCTAATGATGCCTTGGTTAGCTCAGGCGCCATCTACCAGCTGCAAGAGCATTTGCAAGAAAACCCGCTGAGCTTTGGCAAAACCGCGGAACTGCCTTTGTTGGCCGACGATGATGTAGACCTGTACATCCGTTACCACAGGAAACAAGGCCGCAGCGGCAGGCTTAGCCCAGAACAGGTGGCTATTGCAGAAAGGCTGTTGGCAGAAGGTAAAATCAGCATCGAATTTAATCCCAACCTATTCCTAAATGGTGATTCTAGGGAGCCTGAATTAGCGGGCTTGGGCAGTGCCATCATGGGCAGCCTGTATGCCCTGTTAGTCTGTTTTGCCATTGCCCTCCCCATGGGTGTAGCCAGTGCCTTGTATTTGGAACTTTACGCGCCACAAAACAGCTTCACCCGGCTGATAGAGATAAATATTAATAACTTGGCCGCCGTACCCTCCATTATTTTTGGCTTGTTAGGCCTAGCCATCTTTATCAACTTTTTTGGCATGCCCAAAGCCTGGCCAGTGGTGGGCGGTATGGTATTGGCCTTGATGACCCTGCCCACCATTATTATTGCCAGCCGTGCTGCCATAAGGGCGGTGCCTAAAGGTATAATCGAAGGCGCCGAAGCCCTTGGGGCATCCCGGATGCAAGTAATCATCGACCATATCCTGCCCCACGCCATGCCCGGCATCCTAACCGGCACCATCATTGGCTTAGCCCAAGCACTGGGCGAAACCGCCCCCTTGTTACTGATTGGCATGGTGGCCTTTGTGGTGGATGTACCCCAGAGTTTGTTTGACCCAGCTACGGCCTTACCGGTGCAAATATTCTTGTGGTCCGACAGCCCGGAGCGGGCATTTTTAGGCAAAACCGCGGGTGCCATTTTAGTGCTATTGGCTTTCTTAGTTTGTATGAATCTCAGCGCAATTTTACTCAGGCGCAAATACGAAAAACGCAATGCGGGACACTAACTATGCTGCAACAACAAAAACACATTAAAAAAGCGAAATCCCCAGCAGCGGCATTGCCCCCTGAGCTCATTAGTTCCTTAAGCCACACCCTGGGTCAGCCGCTGTTAACCGATGCTAAAATGCGCACCCGAAACATTGATGTGTTTTATGGCGAAAAACAAGCGTTGCACGGTATCAGCCTGGATCTAGGCAGGCAGCAGACTTTAGCACTGATTGGGCCATCAGGATGCGGCAAATCTACCTACCTGCGTTGCCTCAACCGCATGAATGATGCTGTGCAAGGCTGTAAAGTAGCTGGTGAGATCACCCTAGACAAAGAAGATATCAGCGACCCCAAAGCCGACGTAGTACCGATCCGGGCAAGGGTCGGCATGGTATTTCAAAAACCCAATCCCTTTGTCCGCTCTATCTATGACAATGTCGCCTATGGTCCGAAAATCCACGGCCTGGCCAGCAATAAGAATGATATGGATGAAATCGTCGAAACCTGCCTTAAGCGGGTTGGGCTTTGGGATGAAGTGAAAGACAGGCTGGATCAAAAAGGCACTAGTTTATCCGGTGGGCAACAGCAACGCCTTTGCCTTGCCCGCACCATCGCCGTGCGCCCGGAAGTGATCTTATTAGACGAACCCTGCTCGGCGCTGGATCCCATCGCCACAGGTGTCGTAGAAGAATTAATCATGGATCTAAGCCAAGAATACAGCCTGGCCATCGTGACGCATTCACTGTCCCAAGCCCAGCGGGTAGCCCAGCGCATCGCCTATTTCCACCTTGGCTACCTGGTTGAAGTCAACAACACCGAACAGGCCTTTGAATATGCTGAAAGTGAACTGACAAGAGCCTATTTAGGTGGCAAATTTGGTTAACAATAATAGTCCCAAGTAGTGTTATGCTGTGATTGAGTTTGCGGAAATGTATTAGGACATTGGTAGTGCAGGCACAAGATGAAGGTGCAAACAAAGTAATTTCAGAGATTAACAACGACCTCACTTCGGGTGCGGCTGAGCTGACATTGAAATTGCTGCAACAGCTGTCTATTTACTCAGGGACGCTGAACACACTCCCCCGACCAGAATGCCAAAAACGGCTTTCTAACCTGACTAACCAAGTAAAACATCTGCGACCCTGCATGGCTCCGCTGCATAATACCATTAATGATTTTCAATCACTGTCGGCGGCCATTGAAGCAGACAATAGCGGCACTTACACTGCTAAGATTCAATCACTTTGCAAGGATCTACATCAGCAAGCAAGGCAGCGCCAAATAGGATTAATTGAACAGGCGACAAAAGCCCTTAGCCATGCTTCAAGTGCCATCACCATTAGCCGCAGCTCTTGCATCAGCCGCATACTATGTGGCCTTGAAAAGAGACCATTCACCTGCATTGTCTTGGAATCTCGACCCGGTAATGAAGGCCAGGTGCTGGCCATGGAACTTGCTGAGGCGAATATCAAGGTGGACTATATCATCGATGCCGCTATAGCTAACCATATCCAGTCGGCCGATATCGCCATTGTCGGTGCCGACAGTATTTTACAAGATGGCAGCGTGGTTAATAAATGCGGTACTTCCCTGCTAGCCCTGGCTGCCAAACACTATCAGGTGCCATTCTACGTTATCGCCGACTCTAGCAAATGCGCCCCTTGGGACAGGGAAGGTCTGGTGAAGGAAGCAATGCCGCTAGCGGAGTTAAACGCACCTGATTCGCCTTTGATCCAAGCGCACAACTATTATTTTGATATTACCGATAGGGAGTTAATCAGCGGCTACATAACCGAGTCGGAAGTTTATCAACATTGGCCTTGGAATGAGTAAACGATGCAGTTTAGATTTGGCTTGCATTGCATCAAGCAATTGCGAAAGAATTACGCTGCACGGCAAGACCACTTGAGATAGATGTTGCTACTCCAGGTGTGTCGATAAAAAGTAATTTTTTTAATAAACTCAATAAAGGCAATGATTAGTACAGCCCAAATTCTGTTTTTCTTCAGCGCCCTGGGCGCGTTTAACGGCTTGTTCTTGTCACTGTATTTTGCGCTTTTGAAGCACAATATTTTACAGCACCGTCTGTTAGCAGCGCTCATACTGATGCTGACCCTACGCATATCAAAATCCATTTGGTTTTATTTCAACCCGGAGTTAGGCAAGATCTTCCTGCAGATAGGGCTATCGGCCTGCCTTTTAATTGGTCCACTACTCTACTGCTATATCAAAAGCTGCTTAAACCCTAACGAGCATCAGAAGCAGGTTTGGCCTTGGCACATAGGGGCTTATCTGTGCGTTATCATTGTTATTGGTGTGCTATATCCCTACCAAACGAATGTTGAATTATGGGGTGTTTTTTACCGGATCATTAATTGGCTTTGGGCCGCCTACATCGCGCTTGCTGCATATTTGTTGTATCCCAAATTGTCTGCCCATTTCAGGGCTAAAAAACGGCTGTCTCGCCCGGAAGTACTTTGCACCAATGTTGCAGCAGGCACAGCACTAATATGGCTCGCGTTTTTTACGTCCTCCTACACCTCCTACATTATAGGTGCCTTGTCATTTTCGGTCATCATGTACCTTTCAGTGTTGGTCTGGCTGTTTTCCAAAGCAGCTAAACCGGATGCATCCCAAACTAAACCTTATGCCAATAAAACAATTAATAAAGCTGTAGAACAGCAGCTATCAGCACGATTGCATGGTCTCATGGCTGGTGAAGCCTTGTACAAGGACGCAAATTTAACCCTACCTGTGTTAGCGAAAAAAGTAGGTGTCTCAGTACCGCAGTTATCGCAGCTGCTAAATGACAATATGCAGAAATCCTTTGCCCTATATGTCAACGAATGGCGTATCAATGAAGCCAAACGACTGCTGCTACAGGAAGCGCGCAAGAGCATGGAGGTCATAGCCGAAGCATCTGGCTTTAATTCCCAATCCACCTTTTACAACGCCTTTAAACAATTAGAAAACACAACGCCTGCCAAATTCCGAAAGGTGCACCAACAAGAGCTGGGCAACAACCAGTAAAAAACTACAAAATTATAATTCCGAACTACGGAATTATGTCCCGCCAGTGTTTTGTCCCCGCAATTCTTCTAACTTGCCCGCTCCAGAACAAACAGGAAGAAGCATGAAACTTAAATTATATTTTTTCGCATTGGCGATGGCGTTTTTCGCGACGGCTTATGCGGCTGATAACGACACAGACAATATCTCGCTGATTGAACAAACATTAGGAAACTACATCGAGGGTACTTCCTATAACGACAGTGCCAAAATTGAACAAGCCTTTTCCAAGGATGCACAGCTTCTGCTGGAAAACAAAGAACAAGCCATTTGGCAAGTAGGTGTCTCAGAGTATGCGTCCTGGTTCAAAAAGGAACCTGATTACCCACTTAGTTCAGCCAGCTTTAACAACTTGTAAGGCATTGGCGGTGTCATTACCGCTGCCTTTGCCAGCCGTGGCAGCAAATCACGTAGGGTGAACCTGTTATTAAATCGGAAACAATACTCCGCAAGGTGCCTTGGCAGGTGCTTTGATGCGATAGAGTGACAACTTCCTCTAAGTGAGTTTTTCACGTTGCCGATCATCGTATTTACCCAGTTGAAGGCGGAGTGATCCAGCTTATCCAGATCACCACCCGTTTTCGCATATAAGTGGTGGCGTTCTTCACTCGCTACAGCCCGAAAACAGGCCAACCCGTCTGAAATCACCACGGCGTTCGGCTTAATATATTTGTCCGCCCATTGACTAATTTCTTTGGTCTTAAAGCCTTCCACGACAGTCATTTTCATATGGATTGGATGACCCTCTTCATTCAGTGCTACCGCAGCCACAAACGGGGTCTTACCTGATGCACCGCGACCTCGCTTTCCCCCGCGTTTTTCGCCTCCCCAATAGACATCATCCAATTGGATAATGCCGCCAATCTTAATTTTTTCGTCACTTTCTTTCATGACCTGCAACAGTTTGTGTTTGAGCTTCCAGGCCGTGTTGTAACTGACTTTTATCTGGCGCATTAACTCCATTGCGGAGATCCCTGTTTTGGACTGAGTGAGCAGATGGATTGCCATAAACCATTTAGTCAAGGGTACTCTGGTTTTGTCAAACACGGTCCCACTTGTCAGAGACTGTTGATGCTTGCAACGGTTGCACTGAAGTACTTTCCTGGATTTCAACTCACAATATGATTTATTCCCGCACTCCCTACATACAAATCCGTCTGGATAGCGCCAGTTAAACAGAGCCTGTTCACACTTTCCTTCCGTACCGTAGTCTTCCATAAGCTCGTAAATGCTGTAGCCTTCCTGAAACTGAACTTTGTTTTTTGCCATCTGGAAACAACCTCATAATACTGTCTTTATATACAGTATAACAGAGGATGAATCAGGTGGGTAATCAGGAAAAGGAAAACAAAGGCAGCTTTAATGGCCGCATCGGCGAAATTCTTCGCATCCATGTAGAAGGGAAAATTGCCACCGCTAAAGTGGAAATTTTACTACCTAAACAATCAAAGCGTTACGTTGACTTGTTTCTGTTAAAGGAGATCGATGGGAATTGGCAAATTATAAGTAAAACTGCCGCTGGTGACGGTTCCAACCGCAATGGAGAACGCATTTTATTTATTGTGTCCAATGCCCATTTCCACGGCGACTCAACACTACCTACGGGCGTTAGCTTTTCAGAAATCGTCAAAGCGTACGATGCATTCCAGGAAGCAGGCTACACTGTAGATTTTGTCAGCCCCAAGGGCGGTGCTATTCCCCTGGCTTACATCAACACCTCGGAGGCTATCCACAAACAATATTTATACGATAGCGACTTTATGTATGCGATTGGCAACACCAAGAAGCCGGATGAAATAACTCCTTCAAAATACCGTGCGGTGCACTATGTGGGTGGGGGTAATGCTATGTACGGTGTCGCCGAGAACAAAGCCATCCAAAATATTGCTATGGCAATCTATGAAAAGCACAACGGCATTATATCGTCGGTCTGTCATGGCACCGCCGGCATCGTAAACTTGAAAACCAATGATGGAAATTACCTAGTGGATGGCAAGCGTATTTCAGGCTATCCGGAAGCCTTTGAAAACCAGAGCCGGGAGTACTTCAAACACTTTCCATTCCTGATCCAGGAAACCATTGAAAAACGCGGTGGAAAGTTCTTTTACTCAAAGCCCAATACACCGCACGTTGAAGTGGATGGCCGCATCGTTACTGGCCAAAACCACTTATCATCCCGGCTGGTAGCTGAAAAGATGATAGAAATACTGAACCAAAGCTGATTCGATATTCCGCGGCAAACGTGTGAATTGCACAAAACAAAAAACGCGAGCCCAAGCTCGCGTTTTTCATGTTACCTGATTGCACTAAGGACTAGGCAGCGCGTTTCTTGAGTTTAGGCATTCGCCTAAACAGGCTCGCAATGCCGCCTCCCACTTTTTTAAAGGCCCAGCCGATATCGCCTAGGATCATATACAGGCTTGGCACCAGGATCAGGGTGACCAAGGTGGCATAAAGCACTGCAAAGCCAAGGGCAGTCGCCATTGGGATAACGAACTTAGCCTGCAAGCTAGTTTCAAACATGATGGGGAGTACCCCCACAAAAGTGGTGATGGAGGTCAGGGTGATGGCCCTAAACCTGGCACAGCCCGCTTCAATTACCGATTCCCTGACCGACCTGCCTTCTTTTCGGTGCTGATTGACAAAGTCGGTCATCACCAGGCTGTCGTTAATTACAACCCCGGCCGCGGCAATCAAGCCGAAGGTGGACATCATGCTGAGATCCAATCCCATAAAGAAGTGTCCCCAAATCGCCCCGGTTAAACTGAAGGGGATAACCGACATAATGATCAAGGGCTGGGCGTAGCTCTTAAGTGGCACCGCCAACAAGATATAGACCATCATCATACCGGCTAAGAAAAACAGCATTTGTTCGTTTTGCTGGTCTTGGGTTTCCTTGACCGAGCCTCCCAATTCAGTTTTCACACTTGGGAAGTCTTGTTTTAACTGTGGCAATAGGTTTTCCTGGATGTTTTCTGTAACTTCATTGGGCTCCACAACTTGTTCATCGATCGCGCCCCAAACATAGACGCTGCGATAGCCACCTTCACGACGGATATAGCTAATACCCGGTTCTTCGCGTAAACGCACTACATCACCCAACATGACTTCACCGCCATCTGGTGTGGTCAGCACCGCATATTTCAATTCGGCAAAACGCTCCCGGGTCAGTTTGGGATAGCGCACCATGACCCGCACCTCTTCACCGTCGCGGATAACCCGCTGGGCTTCACCACCATAGAAGCTATCGCCTACCTGGTTGGCAATCGAGGCCAAATCCAAGCCTAGGTCATAGGCAACCGGCAGCAGTTCCATTTGGATTTCTTTACTGGCAGGGTCAATAGTTGAGCTTATTTCAAACAAACCTTCTTGCTGCTGCAACATGGTAATAAACTGGCGGCCTGCGGCGTTTAGGGTATCGATATCGCTACCAAACAATAAATAGCCGAATTCGCCATCATTACCACCGCCATTGACATCGTCCTGGATAGAAATGGATTTCATACCCGGGATCTCTGGGAAGGCGGCCCGCCAGCGGCGTGACATTTCAAACGCATCATAAGGGCGCAAGTCTTCATCCACCAAGGGCACCACTATGCGGCCTTCAGTGCGGCTGTTGTTGAATGCCAATAGATCCTTGATCATCTTCTGGCCAAACTCTTGCTCAGTCGCAGCATCCACGTCATAAATAACTTGCTCAATAATCTGCAGCGCCTGAATAGTGGCCCTATCCGACACGGTTTCGTTCATCTCAATGCGGATGCTAGGGAAATCGTGGGGAACCGCAGGGGTTGGCACGGTGCGTACATGGTTGGCCTGGATGAGCCCCATACTAGTCATTAACAAGGCAATAAACACCATCAAAACCGTCCAGCGCCATTCAGTACAAGTGCGCACAAAATTGCGGTATGGGCCGTTCACAAAACCAAAGAAGCGCTTATTAAACCGAGCGCGCCAAGAATTGGGGTTAACGGGTGAGAACCGGGTATGCGCCAAGTGGGCCGGTAGGATCAGCTTGGATTCAATCAAGCTAAATACCAAACACAAGATAACCACTGTGGCGATGTTAAAGAAGAAAGAGCCCTGAGGACCAGACGCCTGGGTGAAAGGCAGGAATACCGCTATTGTGGTGAGTACGCCAAAGGTGGCCGGTGTTGCAACCCGTCTAGCGCCGCGCACGACGTTTTCGACACCGCCGCCTTTTTTATCTATTTCGGTGTAGGCGCTCTCCCCTATAACAATGGCGTCATCCACCACAATCCCCAGCACCATAATAAATGCAAACAGGGACAATATATTAATGCTGACACCAAATACCGGCATCATCATTACCGCGCCCAAGAAACAAACAGGTAAGCCCACCATAACCCAAAACGCCAGACGGAAACGCAGGAAGATAGTCAACATCAGGGCTACCAGGATTGAGCCTTGGAACAGGTTGGATAACATCATGTCCAGGCGGGCGTTGAGGTAATAAGTCATGTCCACCAGGACTTTCAATTCTAGCCCTTGTGGCAAGCTCTTATTGCGCTCTTCGATATAGTTTTTCACCGACTGCGCCACCGGGATCATATTCTGTTCTTTGGTGGCGTTAACCGACATATAGATGGCATTCTTGCCTGAATATTTAAAATAGCGCTCGCCTTCGGTAAAGCCGTCCCGGATCGTGGCCACTTCCTGCAATACGACCCTGGATCCATTGGCGCCAATTTTCACCGGGATATGCCGGAATTCTTCGCCATCGTAATATTGGTTTTCCACCCTCACCGCAATGATGCCTGAATCGGTGCGTAGCTGACCCGCCGAGATATTGGCGGAATAGCGGCGGATGGCATTGCTAATATCATCCAATGTCAGGTTGTATTTGCGCAACTGCTCCGGCTGCACTTCAATGGCGATTTCATCTTCAGGATCAGATAGGTTGACGAGTGCGACGTTGCTCAATTGCAGCAATTCATCTTCAATCTGTTTAGCGATAGGTTTTAACGCGGTTAAGGGTACATCCCCCACCAGGGATAGCTCTAACACCTGTTGCTGGAACTCGCGCTGGGACACATTGATGGGTTCCATGCCAACTGGGAAAGTCGCAATGGAATCCACCCGCAGTTTCACTTTGTCCAAGACATCGGTAAGTTCAGCTTCTGGATAAATCTCTAATGACACCCTACCTGAACCGCGGAATGAACGGGCGACTATTTTTTTGATCTCAGTAACATCTTTTAATGCTTCTTCGATTTTAACCATAATGCCTTCTTCGATTTCTTGGGGCGAGGCACCGCGGTAGGTGGCAGAAACATCGATATAGTTTATTTCGATGTTGGGGAACATTTGCCGTTGGATGGTGAAATAACCAATAACCCCCATGACAATGATAAAAATCATCATTAGGTTTGCGGCCACCGAGTTATTGGCAAAAAACGCAATAATACCGGTTTGTTTCGGTTCCGGATTGGCCTCAGCAGTTGTGCTAGGTTCTGACATAATAGTAGCTCCTACAGGCTCACTGTGGTGTCGCTGTCGGCACCCTGGTCAACTTTCACTTTCATGCCTGGCTGTGGATACTCAGGCAAGGTAGTTACCAGTTGGTCTTGGTTACTTAATCCGTCCCTGATCAGGAAGAATTCGCCTTCCTCACGCATAACTGCAACCGTCCTAGGTTCGAGTTTATGCTCGTCGTCCACCACCCAAACAGTTTGGTTGGTGACCAATTCCTGGGGCAGTTTAAATACGTTTTCGAGAGTCTTGCCGATAAAATTGACCTCGGCATAACTACCAAATTTCATTACCGGCAAATCAGACTGCAAACTATAGGGATCTTGGACTCGCACCACTAACTGCGCCATACGGGTAACAGGGTCAACCACCCCCAGATCCCGGGCAATAATGCCATCGCGCGAAAAACTCTGGATACCTTTAGTTACAACATTGGCGGCTGCACCTGCTATCTGCTCAGGCAAGAAGGTGGTATCAAAACCGGCAATAGGGATGGTGATTTCCGCGTATTCAATATTGTTCAGTACGGCCACCTGGGCACCTTGAGTGACAAACTGGCCCACGCCTAAATTGCGGGAAACCACCAATGCATCATATGGTGCGCGCACTTCACAGTTGTCCAAATCACGTTGGGCAATTTTCAGCCTGGCCTGCGCTGACTTTAATGCCGCTTCTGCGCTAAGCAATTGTGGTTTACGTAAATACAAATCAGTGACTTGTGCTTTATCTAGGCGCTTGGCTTCTTCTTTGGCGACATCAGCCCGTGCTTGCTCTTCAATCAGAGCTGCCTGCGCCTGCTTAAGCTCGGCCTGGGCTTGCCACAATGCCGCTTCGTAGCTGTCCTTTTCGATTGAAAACATGACTTCGCCGCGTTTAAACATGCCACCAGGTACAAAATTGGGGTTCCAGCTCACGACTTCGCCCGACACCTGCGCAGCCAAACTGGTGGCTTCCAGCGCCTCTACTTCACCAAAGCTGGTGATCACAACTTGGTAATCCTGGGCTGATACCGCTTCCACGCTCACCGTAGGGCGGGTATCCACAGCTTCTTCATCACCACCATTGCCGCCGGTTGCCGCAATGCCAGTCATACCAGCAAACCCCACAGCCAATGCCACAAATGGCATCGCAATTTTCTTCCATTTATTGTTCATAACAAAAATAACCTTACATTTATGGTGGTTATGATACCCGTGTGGGTAACAAGCGTCTTGGGCGCAATTGTAAACAACTATGAGAACATTGACACTGCTTTACTTCCAAGCCAACTCGCGCACTTACCTAATTGTCGATTGTAGGCCATTAAAATCGACAATGAATGTGACAAAAGTCATTACTTGTTCTTTTTTTCAGTTTTTCATGAGTAAAATATAGACAATAGAAGACTCAGGTTAGATTATTACACACTTGAAATACCTAAGATTTATAGAACCTGGATGACAAAATATTCACTGACCACCGCCAGTGCAGCCAGCTTTTGCACGGGGCTATTATGGCTAATCCTACACTTGTTTATTCCCGAACCTGCCTGGCGACAAATGCTGTTAAGTGTTGGGTTTGTATTTTGGGCGCAGGCCGCATTTATCGCATTTTATTGGAGTTTCGAAGGTAATATCACTATCGCTGAATTGCACCAAGCCTATAAAGATAAAACCGCCAAACTGAGTAAGTATCCGCTTTTATCGGGACTGTGGCTGAACAATACTATAATTTTTGCATTAATCATCGTTCTGGTGATTATCCGGTCTCGGATTTGAAAATCGGACTTAAAGCCGACTACCTCAACCACCATGATCCCAGGGCTTCTTCCACGGCGAGAGCATGAGTGCTTAGTTTTTAACCAGAGTATTGCAGCCCGCTAAAAACACCGCTTCCAGGTAACTTTCTTCCATCAATGCCATGCGCTGTTTTCTGCGAACACTGGCCTTTCTGCTTTTATCTGCCTTAATCATGTTTTTTGCAATGTGTCTAAGTCGAGCCAGGTTTTCAGCACCATTACCTCTGAATATCTGGCAATCATCTTCTTTCATGGCAGTGTCTAAGACCCAGTGCAGGCTTGCCTCTATGCCCCAGTGGCTCCTTACTGCTTTGGCAAACTGGTCTGTGCTCAGTGTCGCGGAGCTGATGTAGTAACGATATTCCAGTGAAGGTTTCTCATCATCGTGCTGATACCTGACAGCCATACCTATGCTCTTTAACCCTGTCCATTGAGGAAAAGTCTCCGCTAATTCAGAAGCGTCCAGAACATGATATTCCCTGGCCTCAATACGGCCATGTCCCTTTTCTATGTTTAATGATTCAGTATCGATACCGCTAAAAGCCAACTTTATTGCATCATAGAGTTTCTTTTGGTTGCCTTTGACTGCCAAAAGATAATCAGCGCCTTTGTTCACAATGGTATTCGCTATCGCTTTTTGACAGCCCATGGCATCAATCGTGATAAGACAGCCTTTAATATCCAGTAAATTCAGTAATTCAGGAATGGCGGTAATTTCATTGGATTTACTGTCCGTCTTTATTTGCCCCATAACAACACCATTGGCTGTAGCAAACGCACTGACCATATGAATGGCTGACTGACGGTCTTCCCGGTTGTAAGAGCTACGTAGTGTTTTACCGTCTATGGCAACCACTTCACCATCGGTCAGGGAATGAACCTTCTGCATCCAACTGATAAAACTGCTTTGTAACTGTTCCGGTTCGATACTGGAAATGATACGTGCAATAGTGTCATGGACGGGCAACCCATCTTTGAATAAACCTAATCCCTGCAACCAGCTAAGTCTGGCATGACCAAAGTCCTCAATGTCTTCCCAGCCTTCGCATCCGGTGATAACACCGCAAACAGATAAGAACAATACATCGTACAAAGGATAAGTGACTTTGGCTGATTGGCGGGGATCGGTGACATCAGAAAAGTGTTCAGCGAAAACATCAATACTCATTAAGCTGGCTCCCAAAAGGGAGTATAAGATCACAATGGGCTGTGTAGATCCAGGAACGAGAAGGTAAATCAGTTCAACTGGTTAAATAATGTTCGCGATCTTGCCGTGGGGCTTCTTCCCACTATCAGAATCCCAAGAATCTAAATCGAACCACTCTTGGCCGCTTGTTAAAAAAAGCGAAAAAACTGTACCTTGGTACAGGTTACAAATGGATAACTCTCATTTAAGGTGTCTAGTGTCTGAATGACGGACAAATGGATTAATTTTTAAGGAGAAAACTATGTACGAATTAAGTGCAAAAGAAACCCAATATGTTAATGGTGGCTTCGGTGTACCCGGCGCTGTAGTGGGCGGCATCCTAAGCGGTGCAGGCTATATAGGTTCTGCTGCTGCATCAGGACAAGGGAGCATTGGTGGCTTCTTGACCACGGTAGGTGCGGGAGCATTGGCAGGTTTTTTTACAGGTGGTGTAACAAGTATTGGTAGAACCTATCTTGGGGCGAGGATCAGTTTAGTTGGCGGTGCAGCTGCCAGTGGTCCAGGATCCGCATCCGCAAGCGAAAAGACTCGTTCAGAAACTACTGATGAATAAGCCAAACAAGTTTTATTGCAAATAGTTAGGAGACAATGCGATGGGCAATTTACGTTTATTCACCTCTAGTAATGTATTGCTGTGCCTAGGCCTTACATTATTGGTTGTGCCACGATTGTTGAGTTTTGGCGATTTTGAGCAAGCTGCAGTTGCTGTCGGTTTATTGTTTTTGTTCCATTCGCTGTTGGTTTACTTTTATTACTATGCGGAAGGTGACGTCACAGTGAAGTATTTACATCAAGCTTATGCTGAAAACAAAGGTAAGCTTGGTGGAAATCCGTTTTTCAAGCATCTCTGGTTGAATAACCACTTGATTGTCGCTTTCATTGGTGCAATGTTGATTATTCGCAGCGGCGTCTAAGCCACCCTATTACAAGATAGACGAACTGAGGGGCGCTGGTGCGCCCCTTCAAAACGAGTAATACGAGAATCCATTACCATTAGAACCGTCCAATACTGAATCGCTTTTACCGATAAATTCCATCTCTTTTGAACTAGATCAGTTTTCTACCTTTGCAGGTTGTGTAAGTTGTTGCTTGTATTAACCTTAAATTTTACAGGAGCAAAGGCTAAGCCGTTGAGTTAACTGAATTAAAATCTTTACAATTTGTTAACAACCTGGCTATAGTTTGAGCAACCAACAACTCGCAGGGCGGGTTTAGGGTAGAGAAGTTAACCGTTTTAATTCACCAAAGCAGCTTCGATACCTGAGCAAAGTTTGTGGTCTACCAGGGATAGCACCAGTCAGTCTGACTTTGCATCAATAGAATAACAGCGGCACAGCCGTGTTTTAGCCAAGTGCTAAAAACAAGGGGAACCAAATGACCGAACTGACTTTCCTACCACCAGTGCTAGGTATCGTGGGGCTCGTTTTTGCCCTCATCATATACCTCATCATTAAAAAATATCCCGTTTCTAACCAAACCATTGCCAAGATAGCGGATCAGATCCACTTGGGCGCCATGGTGTTTATGCATCGCGAATACAAGATGCTAGCTATGTTTGCCGTAGTAGTGATGGTAGCGGTGTATTTTTCATTGGGCGAAAAAACCACTATTGCTTTTGTAGTTGGCGCTTGCTGCTCAGCCTTGGCTGGATATATCGGTATGTTTACCGCTACTAAAGCCAATGTGCGCACCACCCAAGCCGCACATGATTCGGGCTCATCGGAAGCCTTGTCTATTGCTTTTATGGGTGGCTCCATCATGGGATTGTGCGTTGCCTCCACGGGTTTATTGGGAATGGGCTTTTTGTATTTGTTCTTTGGTTCGGATCCAAGTACGGCACACGCAATCCACGGTTTTGGCATGGGCGCCTCTATCGTTGCACTATTCTCCCGTGTTGGCGGCGGCATTTACACCAAAAGCGCCGATGTTGGTGCCGATTTGGTGGGTAAAGTTGAAGCCGGTATCCCAGAAGACGATCCAAGGAACCCAGGCGTAATTGCCGACAACGTTGGCGATAATGTGGGTGATGTCGCAGGTATGGGATCAGATATTTTTGAATCCTACTGCGGCTCAATGATTGCTACCATTGCCATCGCCTCCACTATGGTTGTAGGTAGCTTAGGTAGCCGTGAATCCTTAATGTTCTTGCCCCTGGCTTTGGCCTCAACCGGCCTTATTTGCTCTATCCTGGGCATCATATTAGTTAAGGCAATGTCATCCAATAAAGCTGATGTTGCCTTGCGAGCCGGTACGATGTCTGCTGCGCTGATATTTATTATTGCCGCTTATTTTGTAGTGCAATATGCCGGTATCAGCAGCAATGTCTGGTGGTCAGTGGTTACCGGCGCAGTGGGAGGCATTATCATAGGTTTGGTGACTGAGTACTACACTGCCGCGGCGCCAGTGCGCAAAATCGCCAAATCTGGTGAAACCGGACCTGCTACCGTAATGATCACTGGCCTGTCTGTTGGCATGCAATCAGTGGTGGTACCGGTATTAACAATCTGCGTCATCATATATGCCTCTACCCAACTTTCTGGATTATACGGCGTGGGCATTGCGGCGGTGGGTATGCTAGCGACGGTTGGCATAACCATGGCCATAGATGCTTATGGTCCGGTTGCCGATAACGCCGGCGGTATTGCCGAAATGGGGGGGTTAGGTGAAGAAACCCGGCAGATTACCGACTCTTTGGACGAACTGGGCAATACTACAGCTGCTATTGGCAAAGGCTTTGCCATAGGTGCGGCAGCGTTGGCCGCATTGGCCATTATTGCCGCCTTCGTCGAGACCATGTCCCAAAGCGGTGAATTTGTGCTGCACCTAGGTAATCCGACAGTATTAATGGGTTTATTTATTGGCGGTATCCTGCCTTTCTTGATTGCATCGATTACCATGACCGCAGTTGGGGATGCAGCCTTCGATATGATCCAAGAGATCCGCCGGCAATTCAAAGAAATACCGGGCTTAATGGAAGGCAAAGCCGAACCCGATACTGGCCGTTGTGTCGACATCGCAACCCAGGCAGCGTTGAAAAAAATGATCCTACCCGGCACTATTGCGGTGGTGGTGCCACCACTGGTTGGTTTTGGCTTAGGTGCCCATGCCTTGGGTGGAATGTTAGGGGGTGCCTTACTCGGCTGTGTATTACTGGCGCTTATGATGGCCAATGCCGGTGGTGCTTGGGATAACGCGAAAAAATATGTGGAAAAAGGCAACCACGGCGGCAAAGGTTCTGAAGTGCACGCGGCAGCGGTGGTGGGTGACACAGTAGGTGATCCCTTCAAGGATACATCGGGTCCGAGCATGAATATTTTGATTAATGTGATGGCGATTGTCAGCCTAGTGATCGCCCCTCTACTTTAGGCGCTTTATTCCACTACAAAAACCAGGGATACTATCCCTGGTTTTTTGTTTAATTAACGATAAATGCAGGTAAAGGAATATGATACTGACTAATATAGAAACTGTACCGGGAAAACAAATTGTCGAGTGTTATGGCGTCGTCGCAGGCTCAACGGTAAGGGCAAAACACGCAGGCCGTGACATTATGGCAGGGCTTAAAAACCTGGTAGGTGGTGAACTGGTTGGCTACACCGAGTTGTTAACCGAATCACGCGAGCAAGCCTTGGACAGGATGAAACAACAAGCCCGCTCATTAGGTGCCAATGCGGTAGTTAATGTGCGCTTTTCGACTTCTTCAGTCGCTGCTGGCGCATCGGAAATTTATATTTATGGCACTGCAGTATTGGTTGAGTAACCGGCGTAACCAGCACAGGAGATAACAGTGGAACAACTCATTGTCATACTGGTACTGATCATCATCGGTTATGTATTCGGGCGCCAAGCCGAAGCCAGGCACTACCGCTCTATCCGGGAACGGGAGCAAAAATTCCTGCCTTTGCCCTGCACCGATACCCGCTGGCCATTGCAACCAGACCGAAGGGTAAACCGCTCAGAAATGGTGACGGGTAACGTTGTGGTATCGGTGGACTACTTCAAGCGTTTATTGGCTGCCCTAAGGGCACTGGTGGGCGGAAACGTTTCAGCCTATGAAACACTGTTGGATCGGGCTAGGCGCGAAGCCATATTACGTATGAAAGAAAGCGCCTACCACGCCGATGAAATCATTAATTTGCGGGTGGAAACCTCATCAGTATTCCAAAGCGCACAAGGCGGTACCGGCTCAATAGAAGTGCATGCCTATGGCACCGCTATCTATTACCGCAACCAAACGCAAGGGGCATAGTCCTAAGTCGTGGAATTTAAAGCCAAACCCGTTGATGACAAGGTCAATAGCAGCCAGGTACATCCGCTTAAGGATTTTTTCACCTTATTGTTGGGGATTTCCGCAGCGATATTAGTGCTGTATTGGCTGTTGGGCTTGGCTGTGGATTGGGTAGTGGACAATTTACCGGCGGAATATGAGCCTGACCTATTCCGAGCCACCAGCATGGTGATAGAGGCTGACCAGCAGGGTGCAGACAATATGCAACTCAGCGCCTTAGTGGCTGAATTAGCAAAATGCGCTGACTATCCACAACCGATACAGGTGCAAATAGTAGAACAAGATTTGGTTAACGCCGTTGCATTGCCAGGTAGGCAAATGCTGGTGTACAGGGGGCTGCTAGACAAGCTAAAGACGCAAAACGGCCTGGCCTTTGTACTTGCCCACGAAATCAGCCACTTTAAACACAAAGACCACTTGCGCGGTTTGGGCAGGGGCATTGTGCTTGGCGGATTATCGGCACTGGTTTTTGGTAGCAGTTCAGGGGTGACCCAAGCACTTACCCCAGCGGTATTGGCTGGTGAAGCCAACTATTCCCAATCACGCGAAAACGCCGCCGACGCAGAAGCCCTAGGGATTATAAACTGCCACTATGGCCATGTGGCGGGTGCCACCGAGTTATTCGAAAAAATGCAGGACGACTGGCAAAGCGGGATCCCTGGTGGCCACTTCCTTGCGTCACATCCAGAGGCAAAAACACGCATTGCTGCAATGAAACAATTGGCGCGCGAAAATGGTTTCATTAGCTTACCGGGATATGCAATAGAATTGATAATGACCGAATCCAAGAAAACTGATGCAAATTAGGAGGCAATAATCCCCAGTAACAGGGTAGTGTGGATATTTCGTTAACTTGCTCCAGCCAATTAAAGCAAAGCCCCAGAATTGTATTAATAACCTATACTTAACTACATGCTGTCGTAAAACTGTCGTAATGTATTCGGGTAACCAGCGTAATGAATACGTAAAGGTTTCCTGAGTTTTAGTTGATGATGCCGTCGTCTCCACAACATAGGTCATGAGATATGAAGATTAATGCCCCACTGGTGCTCGAGTTAAGAACCCAAAGATGTTGGTCACAAGAAGAGTTGGCTATTGCATCCGGGCTTAACCTCAGGACGATCCAACGGATCGAAAAGGAGGCAACCGCTTCGTTGCAGTCCAAAAAAGCACTGGCTGCGGCATTAGATTTAACTATCGCTGACCTCGACTATGAGGAACCGGTACAGATGAAACAATATGAATTTAAAATGGTAGAGATAGACACAAATGAAGGCTTTTTAGCTGGATTGAAAAAAACTAAGTTTCCTGACCTACCAAGTATCCTGAACAAAGAAGGACAGGAAGGCTGGATGTTGGTGCAGGTAATGACGCCGGAGCTCGCCCAAGGCGCATGGTCAGCTAAAACGGGAAACCTTGTGGCGCTAATGCAACGGGAGTGCCTCGAACAGCAATAAAACTCCCCCGCACCCATAAACAAAGTTTATGGGTGTTTTCCAATATTCAGCCATCCTTCTAGCCCTGATACCGAATCCACATCTTCTACTGCTAGAACCTGACGCCCCTTGGTTAATGAATAGCTTTGTTATATTCTGCGAATGTGTAAATAAACCATCACCCAGGCTGTGCTCGACATAGGTTAGATGTGCTAGGCAAAAAGCGGCTATTATTATTTATTCTCACTTTGAGCTGGGTAGTTGCAGTCCAGGCTCAAACTATAATGGTATTGGGTGAACCCTCGCAAAGCTACTACAGCAAACCTAATAGCAGTTCTGCGGGCCAGGCAAAAGGACGAACCGCAGATTATTTTAGGGATGTGGTAGAGGCTGCAGGATATGAAGTAGAGCTGCAGGTTATGCCCTGGACACGGGCATATGACACTACTCTAAAACAACCAGATGTAATATTGCTCATGATAGCAAAGTCACCTGAACGGGAGGGCCTGTTCCACTGGGTAGATATCATGGTCAGCCTTAAATACCATTTGTATGCCTATGGCCAGCAGAGGACTTTTACTCTGCGGGATTTGCACCACGAGCCAGGCTTAAGGATTGGCGCACAAAAGGGCGATGTGCTCTACAAGTACCTAATCTCGCAAGGGTTAAACAATGTAATTCCCGTTATCGACCCTAGCCTGCTGTTTCCCATGATTGAAAAAGGCCGTATAGACCTGGTAACCAGCTCAGACGCATTAATGCAAAGCTATTGCAGAAATCGAAATAGCTGCAGCAAATACCATCAAGCCTTTAAGTTTCCAGTTAAAGGCGACCTGTGGTTTGTCATGAGCAAGGACACCCAACTCGACACCGTCAATAGGATAAAACAAGCCTGGCGCAAACGGCGTGCAGAGTGATTGTCATTACTAAAATACACCATTGGCATTCCTTACGGCGCCCCCAGTAAGCCAATAGTACATGCGCATAAAGCCGTCCAATGGTTGTATTGAATCCCAATGTTCAGCGAGCTTACCGTCTTTAATGCGCCAGGTATCAATAATGTTGAAGCCTTTGCGATCATTACCACGGTGCTTCTTAAATGCCGTTGCATGGGAATGCAAGGTGACCAAATCGCCGTCCACCATCACTTGTTTTACGTCATAGGAAAATTGAGGAAAACGCTTTACCAAGGTCTGGAAGTATTCCACTAGGCCAGGAATGCCATCGCGCATACCCCGGTTGTGCTGCAGGTAAGGGGCGTCGGCATATTGTCGTTGCACATAATCTAAGTCGTGGTTATTCATCAGAGCCTGCACAAACTCAAGTGCAAGCCGTGCATTATGCTTGTCCTGCTCGCTCCAATGGACTTTTTTAAAGTCAGAAACGTTTAGCTTGCCATTCGCCATGTTGGTTTTCCTCTTCAAAATTCTGTATTTCAATCACAATGGCCAGAAGTTATATTTCTGACCTTTCGATTCACAAATTTAACTTGCTAAATGCAAGCTATCATTATAACTTGCATTTAGCAAGTTATTTTTATGGAGCAATACTCATGAACCGATCCGTTTGCCCTATTTCAAGCGCATTAGACCACTTGGGTGACCGTTGGAGCCTGCTCATCATTCGCGACATGGCTTTCTACGGCAAATGCTCCTATAGTGCGCTGCATGAATCTGCAGAAGGCATCGCCACTAATGTGTTGTCTAAACGGCTATCTAGCCTGGAACAAAGTGGCATCATCGAGAAAAAGACCGACCCTGCAGATAAGCGCAGACAGGTCTACAGCCTTACAGACGCGGGCAAAGACCTACTACCGATACTGGTGGACATGATCGTTTGGAGTGCAAAGCACAACCCAGAGGGTTTGGATATTCCTGAGGATTTAGTTGCAATGGCAGGGCAGGATCGCCCCGCCCTGATTGCAAAGTTACGAGCGCAAATTAGCACTTGACCTATAACAGCTTGAGAATTTTGCTAAAAGCCCAGCTACATCGCCTGCATAGATTCAATCTTGGCTTTTTCTGATGAGATAAAGCTTATCCATTGCTGCGCGGTGCTTTTGCTATCTTTGTATTCAGCTGCCCGCTGGCAAGCTAAAATAGCTTGGTCATATTTGGACTGGCCAAACAGGGCCATTCCTTGCAACAACCAAGCTTCTCCTTGTTGCTGTTTGTTTTCTATCCCCTTGTCCAGCGCTGTGGATGCTGAATCAATTGCCGCTTGCCACTGTAATAAATGGTATTCCATGTAGGCCTTGCGCAGGTCAAGTTCACCATCATCACTCAACTGTGCTGCTTTATCTAATGCATCTACGGCATTTTGAATCTCCGCGGCCAATTGCCACGCTTGGGATAACATTTCATAGTGCCGGATGCTCGCTTCCACTTTGTCTTCGGCAATTGCTTGTTCAAGCAAAGTGGCGGCTTTAAAGGGCACATTCACCGACATGTAAAGGCTGGCGAGGTTGGTCAATTCGGAAGGGCGCAATAGGTGCTCATTTTCATACAGTGATTCCATGATCACGGTTTGTTTTTCTGCTTCTTCAATTTGCCCATAGACGGCAGCTAAATACAGCAAATAAGTGGCCTTAGGATAGTGTTTGACCAAAGTGTCCAAGGTCGCAATCATGTTCTGGGTGTCATTCATTTCAAAATAAATAGCATTCTGTAGGATCAGCAGGTTCTCAGCGGGGGCTTTCTGCGCCGTCTCAGCAAGTTTCCGGGCCTCTTTTACTGCTGCAATGGCGTTATTGAAGTCTGATAGTTTGTAATAGACTTGTGCCAACAAGGTGTAGTCAGTTTCCGATGGCAATTCTGATTTACTCACCATCAGTACACCATAATCCCTAGCCTGTTCTAGCTCTTCCCGGATCAGGTGCAACTGCACTAAGGTGCGCAAGGTATTAACTTCTAAAAAGATGGGAATATTGCCGGTACCATCCAGAACCTTGGTAAAAGCTTGTAGGGCTTCCTCATCTTTCTCTAGCTTGTAGTGCAAGGTACCAATGACATACCAAGATTGCGCCCGCTCATAGTGGGACAAGCGCTTTTGTTGTAATTCCGTGAGCACCACTATCGCCTCTTCAACCTGGCCTAGCTCAGCCAGTTCATTGGCTTCAGTAATCGCTTTGAATACCTTCATACTCATGGCATGGGTAATTTTGCCTGCAGCCAAGGCTTGGCCGCTAGGGCTTAGGGCAAACAACAATAGTGACATTACAAATGCGGCGATCCTCATTGCTGTTTCTCCTTGCTATGCAACACGAACTCAAAGCGGTTGTGCACGTTAGGCACCTCTATGGCCTCGCCGCCAACCACCCTTGGTTTGTATTTAAACTTCTTGGCAGCGCGGATAGAAGCCCGGGCAAATATCGCCGGGCACAGGCCATCAACAGTGCGCACGTCGCGTGTGGCGCCGGTCGTAGTTACGGTGTATTCAACCGTACAATGGCCTTCGATACCATTCATGGAAGCCTTGGCCGGATAAGCGGGGGCTACCTTTACAATTGGCAGGTAATTGCCATCGGATGAGCCAATGCCTATTGCGCCAATTTCCACATTGATATTGCCCACAGTCGGCATGTTGACAGATAGGGAAGCATCTGCCGCACTGCTGTCGCTGGCTTGTGGCGTAGGTGGTGCTGGTGGCGCATTGTCCATTTGCGGTTTTGCTGGCTTAGCCTGTTTGCGCACCGAAGATTCATCCCGGGCAACCCGGACAAAGTCCAACATGGCGATACGGGCGCTTTCGTCCAGTTCTTTGTGGCTGGATTCGATCAGGACGTGCATAAACAAGGTCAAACCAAGGGCGACGCCGCTGCCTAGTAGAAAGGTAAGGACAACGCGAACCAGATAAGAGTGATCTGAAATCTGCGCTAGTTCGGATTGGGTCACAACTGAATTTGCCATAGTCTCCACCCTATGCCTAATTATCCGCAGCCAATGCTATGTCATAGACACCCGCTTTACGCGATGCATCCATGACTTTGACCAGGGTTTCATTGCGTGACAATTTGTCAGCCTGGATCACGACGATGCCCTTTGGGTTCTCAGCATGCAGCCGCTCGATGTTCGGGCGCAACGCCCTGAAATCAACTTCGCGCCGGTTAATCCAAATTTTATCATTGGCGTCAATTGCGATTAGGATATTGGCTTTTTCTTGCACCACAGCGGTTGATGCTTTGGGGGCATCCACCTCAATTCCCGAGAGCTTTATAAAAGTCGCAGTAACAATGAAAAATATCAGCATGATGAATACCACATCCAACATGGGGGTAATATCTACTGACGCTTCACTTTCTTGTGATTGGGAATTTACAAACTTACGCATGGTGTTTCTCCGGACGTAGCGCTGCACTGTCTTTTTCATCAAGGTGCAGCGCATCCCTGACATCAAGTTTTAATCGTTCTGCTTTTTTGACCAGGTAATTACTGATCATCAGGCCAGATATAGCCACAACCATGCCAGCCATAGTAGATACCGTCGCTTTGGATACCCCCCCGGCTGTTGTCCTTGCGTTGTTATCACCGGTAACGGCCAAGGCGTCGAATATCTCAAGCATCCCCAGCACCGTGCCTAGCAAACCCAATAGCGGACAAACCTTGACCAGGGTATTGATTAAGTCCAGGTTTCGCTGCATGTCACGGGAAAGGCGGCTTACCACTAAATTGCGGAACTGCGAGGCTTGCCAACTGGTGTGTTCGTGCCGGCGCGCCCACAAGTTAATCACCACCTTCTTCTTGGACGGAAAAATGAAAGTAAAAAACATCAACCGCTCAAAAATAAAACACCACATCAACACTGCGACAAAGACAATAATCAGCAGGATATCCCCGCCCAGTTCCAGCATATCGCCGAACCAAGGGAACCAGTTGTCGAGTAGTACCAACATGATGCTTACCCTGCCGCTTTTTCAGATTGTAATGCCACCAGGGCAACGGCTTCTTGTTCAATGATCTGGGACAGCTTGGTGGCTTTACTGTTGACTATGTTGTGCAATAACAATGAAGGGATAGCCACGGTCAAACCCAATACGGTGGTTACCAAGGCTTGGGAAATGCCTCCCGCCATCAGTTTAGGATCACCAGCACCAAACAAGGTGATCGCCTGGAAGGTGATAATCATACCGGTTACCGTACCTAGCAGCCCTAGCAGTGGTGCAAGCGCGGCACTGATTTTAAGGAAGGACAAGCCCCAGCTGATGCGCGGCACTTCCTTTAACACCGCTTCACCTAGTTTTAACTCCAGCGATTCAATATCTTCTTTTTTGTGATCTTGGTACACCTTGAGGATTCGCCCAAGTGCATTGTCGGATGGGTTATCCAGGTCTGATTGCTGTTTTTTGATCTTCATGTCTTCAAACATCAAGATTAGGAACCGCACCAGAGCCAGCAGCACCACGACAGCGCCCAGGGACAAGATGATGTAACCGATGGCACCGCCTTGGTGGACGCGCTCGGCTAGGTTGGGGGCGGCGCCCATCAGGGCAATCAGCTGGCCGCGAACCGGATCAATGGTAAAAGGGATCAATGCATTGTTGTTGCCAGCGATTTCATTGGCTCCCGCCATATAACGGCTGGAAGGTTGCCTGGCGTATTCCACTAGCTTACCGGTTTCAGGAATGCGCTGTACGTATTTTTCGTCCGCGATTAGGTTAAAAGTGCCTACACGGATGACATCCATTTGTTGCTCTTCTCCAGTATTGAGCAATACCGTTTGCTGGGAAGAAACCACCTTGCCTGATTCTACCATCTCCCGCTGCAGCTCAAACCAGAGGGCTTCAATTTCTTCCACAGTAGGTAGCTCAGTACTTTCGCTCATCTTCTGGGAAAAGTTAGTCAGGTTGTCAGTCCGTTCCGGGTAGTGCAACTGGATAAGTGAGTTGTCGAACTGCCCTTGGGCGTCATTGGCAACGATTTGCAATACACCAAACAGCTCTTTTAGCGACCCAAGGCGCTCCGACAACCTTTCCTGTAATAATGTGATTTGCTGTTCGTTCTGTTCAAACGCGGTTTCTTGCTGGAAACTCAGTTCTTCAGCCGCATCGCGCTGGGCAATGGTGTCTGCCAACAGTTGCTCTTGTTGGGCTAGGCTATTGCGGAACGCCTGCATCCGCTGTTGGTTTTGGTCAGCATCCTGCCGGTGTCCCAGCTTTACTTTTTCCAATAACTCATCCATGGATATGGCTTGCTTGTTTGCCATTGCAGAAGGCAAGCACAATAACAAGGCCATACAAAGAGCTACCTGGCGTAGGATGGTGCAAATTGCTGTTGTTGAATTGTGGTATTTCATTAGCGAGCCTCCACATTAGCCAATAGCGGGATAGTGATAAGCTCGGGGGAAATCTCTTCCTTGGCGATTTTCAACCCCTTAGCCACGTGGCGCAGGTATTGTTGTTCCGATAGCGGCACCCAAGATTTGTCCAGTTTGTTCCAGTAGCCAACCCTTTCACCTGCTAAATCCCGGTACAGCAAGCCAACCCGGCCAATACGCAGGAAGTCCACTGCAAACTGTTGGCTATCAACGCTAACCCTACCTTTGTAACTTTCGATGGTGTAACCAAACTCGATTTCTATCTGGTAGGCCTCGAATACACGACGGCATTTTTCCGAGGTGGTATATTCAGACTTGCGCAAAAGCTCACGCAAATCCGCAACCCGTGCCATGCGTTCCTCATATAGGAACGGCACATCCAATTCGATGAAGGTTTCCAGCGCATCCAACATCCTTGAGAGCAAGGGCATAATTTGGCGTTCAATCAGGGTGGCGTTGTTGATGGAGGTATTGAGTTTGTCGATTTGCAAAGCTTGGTCATCTAGTTGGCGCTTGAGCATGTCGTTGTACATGTTCAGCCCTTGCAAAACCCGCAGTTCAGTCAAATATTGATTTTCGGCATCAATGCGCTCGGCATTGGACTTGTCGATTTGCGATTGTGCAGACTGGTTATCACTTAACCGTGATAGGCCATCTTCTACCAATTGCTCCGTTTTTGACTGTGCCAGGGTGTTGCCTGACGCAGCCAATAGCACAATAAGTGCGGCGCTGCGGAGTTTCATGTTCAGCTCCTTGTGTTGGTGGCAGGGGTGCCTTCTAGTTCATTTAGGCAATCACGCTAACAAGTTTCTGACGGGCAAAATTTGTTCTGGATCAGCTTTTTTTACGAAACTGTTACAAAACTATTCGGAGGATTGCGATACATCAATTCCTCATTTTGCAGCCAAAAAGTAGATGTTCCTAGGTTCGTACGATGGTTTGGGCAGTTAACTTAGCCCTTTGTTATATATACCTTTTTGAAAAACTCAGAGGGTCAAAGAAAGCGCTGTGGTGATCCAGTTACAATATTGCTAATAAACACCTGCGGTTGATGCTATCGTTGTATGCACAAAATTTTTGGTTTATGTAGCTGTGTTGTGAGCCGAATTGTTTTAATACATGAAATAATCAAACGACTTAGAAATAGGCTTATTGGGCAATCTCGAAATCGACTAACGATGAAACAAGAAACAAAAGCCAGCGCGGTTAGACACTTGCCAAACACAGCGACGGCGGTGTTTTTGGCATGTTTATGCCTATTCTGTTCTGGAGCCGCGCATAGCCAAGCGCAAACCATTAATGTATACACTGAAGAATTCTATCCTTTCCAATATTACGATGGCGACGGCCATCTTGTCGGTTTTTCAGTGGATATCGTTTCCCAATTATTTGACTTGACTGGTGATGGCATGAATTTGCAGGTACAGCCTTGGGCCCGGGCGTTCAACACCGTGCTACAGGAAAAAAATGCCATGCTGTTTTCTGTAGCACGCACAGCAGAGCGGGCAAATCAATTTGCCTGGATTGGTAGCTTGCTCAAAGAAAGGCAGTATTTTTGGGGGCTAAAACAACAATTCCCCAATAATTTGACCGACATAACTTCACTGCATGCGTTTTCGGTTGGGGTTACCACTGACTCCAACCATGACCAGTTTCTATCTAGCATCAATTTTCCTAACATCTACCGGGTGACAAAAATTGAACAAAGCACGCAAATGATGTTTAAAGGCAGGGTTGATTTGGTCATTGGTTCTAAAAGGGGAATGGATTCCCGCTGCAGGAAATTAGCGCTAAATTGCAACTTGGCGACACCAGTGTTAGAAGTTGAGGCCTTGCATAATGAGTTTAGCCTGGCCTTTAATGCCAATTCTGACGCCGTATTGATCCAGCGTTACCGGGAGGCATTCGGCCAATTGGTAGCAAATGGTGAACTAGAGACGCTCAAAGAGGCTTGGGGGATCAGGGACTGATAATGCGACAGCCTGGGCCATTCGCACAGCCCAGGTATTACTAGGTTACTAGACTGGGGGCAGCACCCGCACACTCACAACATGTTCAACTGCCTCAATCGCAGCAATCAGTCCATCAGTAGGTGCTTGTTCAATATCTATTATGTTGTAGGCTAGATCGCCACGGCTTTTATTAACCATATCGGCAACGTTAAATTCAAGATCCGCCAACACCCCCAAAACATGGCCTAGTACACCAGAGACGTTACTATTGGCAAAAGTAATGCGGTAAGTGCCAGGATCCCTGTCCATGGCAATAGCGGGGAAATTGACCGAGTTTTTGATATTACCGTCATGCAAATAGTCTTTGAGCTGGTTGGCTGCCATTACCGCGCAATTGTCTTCCGCTTCTTTAGTGCTGGCACCAATGTGGGGCATTGCCAGGACATCGTCCCGTCCCAACAAGCACGGCTCGGGAAAGTCACAGATGTATTGGCCTAACTTGCCGTTACCATTGAGGCTGGCGATTACCGCCTCGGCGTCGACAATAGCATCGCGGGCAAAGTTAAGCAAAACCGCGCCATCTTTTACGTATTGCAAGGTATCGGCATTGATCAGGTGTTTAGTTGCCGGGATAGCGGGCACGTGCAAACTGATATAGTCAGACTTGCCTAGCAAGCTTTGCAGGTTCTCCATGCGCTCCACCTGGTTAGGCAGACGCCAGGCCGCTTCGACAGACAAAGTGGGATCATAACCCAGCACGTCCATACCCAGCGCCAAGGCCGTTTCTGCGACCATGGAACCGATGGCCCCCAGGCCGACTACTCCCAGTTTTTTACCGTACAACTCGTTGCCAGCAAAACGCTTTTTCTCGGCTTCCAGCAACTTGCCCATTTCAGCTGCGTGATCCATCTTGGTGAGGCCTTCTACAAAGCCCATGCCCCTGACAATGCCGCGTGAACCGAGCAACAGGCCGCACAGCACCAACTCTTTCACTGCATTGGCATTGGCACCCGGCGTATTAAACACCACAATACCTTGATCAGAGCAATCCTGCATCGGGATATTATTAACACCTGCACCCGCACGGGCAATGGCCTTCAACGTATCGGGCAGCACTTCATCGTGCAGTTTATGGCTGCGCAATAAAATCGCATCGGGATGGGCAATATCACCTCCAACTTCATAGCCATCGCGGGGAAAGCGATCCAGCCCCTTTACAGAAATACGGTTATAAGTCTTAATCCGAAACATTGTGCCCTCCTAGGCAGTGACTTGTTGGTACGCCCAGTCTATCCAAGGCATTAGCGCTTCAAGATCTGATGCCTCTACGGTGGCGCCACACCAGATACGCAGGCCTGAAGGGGCATCGCGGTAAGCTCCAATGTCGTAGGCGGCGCCCTCTTGCTCTAACAGTTTCACCATCTGCTTAACTTGCTCCTCGGAAGCATCCAGGGTAAGGCAAACGCTGGTATTACTGATGGTATTGCTTGCTTTGGCTAGGAATTGAATCCACTTATGTTCGGCTACAAACGCTTTGACCACAGCCAGGTTCTGTTCTGATTTGGCAATTGTGCCGGAGACACCACCGAGTTGCTCAACCCAAGCCAGGGCATCCAAGTAATCCGCAACACACAACATGGATGGTGTATTGATAGTGGCACCTTTAAAAACACCTTCAATAAGCTTGCCGCCTTTTGTGAGCCGGAAGATTTTTGGCAATGGCCACGGTGGTGTGTAGGATTCCAACCGTTCCACCGCCCTTGGGCTCAGGATCAACATGCCGTGAGCGCCTTCGCCGCCCAGCACTTTTTGCCAGGAATAGGTAACAACGTCGAGTTTTTGCCAAGGCATGTCCATGGCAAACACTGCAGATGTCGCATCACAAATAGTCAAACCTTCGCGATCATCGGCTATCCAGTCGCCATTGGGTACTTTTACCCCAGAGGTAGTGCCATTGTAGGTAAACACCACATCGCGGCTAAAATCGATTTGGCCTAAGTCCGGTAAATCGCCATAGCCCGCTTCAAAGCGGCGCACATCGTCAAGTTTTAGCTGCTTGGTGACATCGGTTATCCAGCCTGAACCAAAAGATTCCCAAGCCAATATGTCCAAACCACGGGCACCGAGCAATGACCACATGGCCATTTCAACCGCCCCTGTATCTGAAGCGGGAACCACACCCACCCGGTAGCCTTCGGGTAAACCCAATAATTCTGCAGTCTTACTGCACGCCAAACCGAGCGCCTGCTTGCCGATAGTTGAGCGGTGCGAACGGCCTAATGTGGAGATGTCTAGGTTATTGACATCATAGCCGGGGCGCTTGGAACAGGGACCCGAAGAAAAATTAGGATTGGCGGGTTTAACCGTTGGTTTCATTGCTTACCTCGTTTGGAAAAAAGACGGGATGGTTAAAGGAAAGTGTAAGCAATCATATTAGGCTAGGCTGGTATAATACAAGCGGGGTTTTAAAACGCTTTCGCACAATGTGTTAGATAATGGCATAACAGGTGTTCCAATACCCATTACGCCATTATGATTAAGCTTCCCGCTGCATATATTCTTGGTATGTAGCTACTTCGTTTTTCGAGCCCATAATTACAGGCACGCGTTGGTGGATTTCAGAAGGCATAATTTCCATGATCCTGCCGGTGCCGGTAGACGCCATACCACCCGCTTGTTCCATCAAAAATGACATTGGGTTGGCCTCATACAACAGGCGCAGCTTACCCGCCTTTTTCGGCTCACGGTGATCATAGGGATAGGCAAAAATGCCACCGCGGCATAACAAACGGTGGATATCACCCACCATGGCAGCCACCCAGCGCATATTGTAATTTTTGCCCCGCGGGCCAGTTTCCCCTGCCAACAAGTCTTCCACATAGGCTGCCGTTTGCGGTTCCCAATGGCGCTGGTTGGACATGTTTATGGCAAACTCAGCGGTATCTTCTGGCACCTTGACATTGCCCCGGGTCAAAAGGAAACCACCATGGGTTTTGTCGAGGGTATAAATATGGGTTCCACGACCAGTAGTAAGTACCAACATAGTAGAAGGACCATACAGGACATAACCCGCAGCTACCATTTGCGTTCCAGGTTGCAAAAACGCTGAAGGATCATCTGCCTGCATCCACTGTGGCGCATGCAGGATAGAAAAGATAGTTCCAATCAAGCTGTTAATGTCGGTATTGGAAGAACCATCCAAGGGGTCAAAACTCACCAAGTATTTGCCTTCGGGATGGCACGGGACGACAGTGTCTTCTTCTTCAGAGGAGATAGCTTTGACATAGCCTGATTCACTTAAAATATCTTTTAAGATTTGGTTGGAGATCACATCCAGTTTTTTCTGGCGCTCACCTTGTACATTATCACTCAAGGTAGAACCTAACACACCCGCCAATTCACCTTGGCCAACCCGGAATGAGATCTCTTTACAACCGGCCAATAGGGTGCGGATAAGCAGGATCAATTCCAACGGTGCACCGTCTTCCTGCAACTGGGAATTTAGTCGTTTCATAAAAGTTTTCCAGTACCTTTGCTTTGTATAATCATGATGTAGGGTAAAAAGCTGCGTTATTCTTTTTGTTGATGCAGCTATGGGTAGGCGATTGTAAAGCAATTAGTTACATTTAGCATCTTTTGCCCTTGCATTCTTATGCCAGCCCACTAACCTGTTGCCTGCCAAAAAAGAGAAAAATAAGGCCACCTTTGTGAGCGCAGTAAATCCGGACAAACCCGAGCACCTCCACATATTAGGTATTTGTGGTACCTTTATGGGCGGTATCGCCGCCATTGCCAAAAGTTTAGGCTATAAAGTCAGTGGCTGTGACCAGAACGTTTACCCGCCTATGAGCACCCAGTTGCAAGCCCTGGGTATTGAACTGGTCCAAGGGTACGACCCACAGCAGTTGGATGTGGGGCCAGACCTGGTAATAGTGGGCAATGCCATGTCCAGGGGTAACCCGCTTGTTGAAGCAGTGCTAAACCGCAAACTACCCTATACCAGTGGGCCACAATGGTTATTGGATAACTTCCTCAACCAGCGTTGGGTGCTGGCAGTGTCTGGCACCCATGGCAAAACCACTACTAGTAGTATGTTGGCCTGGATATTGGAATACGCCGGCATGTCCCCCGGCTTTTTAATTGGTGGTGTGCCTGAAAATTTTGGCGTTTCAGCGCGGGTAGGCGGCTCGGATTTTTTTGTTATTGAAGCCGATGAATATGACACCGCATTTTTTGATAAACGCAGTAAGTTTGTACACTACCGCCCAAATACCCTTGTCATCAACAACCTAGAATTTGACCACGCCGACATATTTGATGACCTTGCCGCAATCCAAAAACAGTTTCACCACCTAGTCCGTATGGTGCCTGGGGATGGACTAATTGTGGCGCCAGGTGACGAAGCCGCGATCCAAAACACCTTAGCCATGGGCTGTTGGAGCCAGACCCAGTTTTTCGGCAGCCCGGGAGCCGATTGGCAATGCCAGCTACTCAAAGCAGACGGCAGCGAGTTTGTGGTGAAGTTCCAAAACCAAGATGCAGCAAAAGTAAGCTGGGATCTGATTGGGGAACACAACGTCGCCAATGCGACAATGGCAATTGCCGCGGCACGCCACGTGGGTGTAGTACCCGATATTGCCGCCGAAGCCCTGGCACAATTTAAAAATGTAAAGCGACGCATGCAATTGCGCGGAGAGGAAAATGGCATAAGGGTTTATGATGACTTTGCCCACCACCCCACCGCAATTAAAACCACGCTGGGTGGTTTGCGCGCGAAAGTTGGTACAAAAAAAATCATCGCAGTACTGGAGCCCCGCTCCAACACGATGAAAATGGGAGTACATAAAGACAGCCTAATTGGCTCCCTGCAAACCGCTGATGAGATTGTGCTATTTGAACCTCCGGGTCTCGGCTGGTCTTTGCAAGACGCCGCTAGCGCGAGTGCCAAACCAATTGCGATCCATAACCAGCTAGGGCAGGTAATAGAGCATGTCATAGACAGCGCAACAGCGGGCGACCAAGTTTTAGTGATGAGCAATGGAGGCTTTGGTAATATCCATGATAAGTTGTTGCAGCGCTTGGCAAGCAAAAGCGATGGCAAATAAAACAGGAGCGGCTTTTGGCATTTTCTAGAGAAATCACCCTGGCTTTTACTGGCGCATCCGGTGCACCTTACAGCTTAAAACTACTGCAGTGCTTGGTTGCCGCAGATGTACAGGTGCATCTGCTCGTCTCCAGTGCCGCCAAAGTGGTGTTTGCCACCGAAGAAAAACTGCAATTACCAGGTTCGCCAGAAAAAATAGCGGCATTTTTGACCGAGAAGTTCGACGCGCAACCGGGACAAATAAAGTGTTATGGCAAAGAAGAATGGTTCTCGCCGGTCGCAAGTGGTTCAGCAGCCCCCAAAACCATGGTGATATGCCCTTGTTCCACCAGCACCCTGTCGGCGGTAGCGACGGGTGCTAGCAATACACTGATTGAACGCGCTGCCGACGTAGTAATCAAAGAAAAAGGGCAGCTGATCCTTTTGGTACGGGAAATGCCCTTATCCAGCATCCATTTACAAAACATGCTCAGCCTTAGCCAACTTGGTGTTACTGTTATGCCTGCGGCACCCGGCTTCTACCACGAACCAAAAACGATAGAAGATTTAGTGGATTTTGTGGTGGCGCGTATTCTGGATCACGTTGGCCTGCCGCAAGGCCTGGTATCGCGTTGGGGTTATGACAATAAAAATGCGAAATAAAGCTTAAAATATAAGCTCCTTCCCAAGCTGGTTACCATATTTTAGGTTCTAAGCAACATGTATGTAGGTATATCTGTATCGCATTAAAGGAAACATTATGGCAAAAATGACTAAAGTGGCCTTGGCGCTCATTACGACACTGGCTAGCAGCCAAGCATTAGCCTGGGGGCAAACAGGACACAGGGTAACAGGTGAGCTGGCGGAGCGTTATTTATCACAGGACGCCAAGGCTGCCATAGAAAGCTTAATCGGCCATGAAAGCCTTGCACAAGCGTCTACCTGGCCTGATGAAATGCGTTCACACCCCTCTGAGTTTTGGCAAAAAATTGCCTGGCGCTTCCATTTTACCACCATACCTGACGGCAAAACCTATTTGGAAGTAGAACATCCTAAAGGCGGCGATGCCTACATTGCACTAAATATGTTCCGCGCCCAAGTATTGGATGGTGAACTCAGCTTACAGCAACGACAGCTGGCATTGCGTTTTATCGTGCACCTCATCGGGGATTTGCACCAGCCGCTGCACGTCGGCAATGGCACAGATCGCGGCGGCAATGACGTGAAAGTGGAATTTTTCAGGGAAGAGTCCAACCTTCACCGGGTCTGGGACTCGGGTATGATTGATAAGGAACGGCTATCATTTACCGAATGGACTAACTGGTTGGGCAAAGACATTAGCGAACAAGATGTGAAAGACTGGCAGCAAACTGATCCATTGGTATGGATGCAGGAGAGCCAAGATTTGCGTATGGGCATTTACCCCGATGACGGGGTAACAGAACTAAGCAGCACTTACAAATTCCAGCATATACCCACAGTGAAACACCGGCTCAAGCAAGGCGGCGTCCGTATCGCCCACTACCTCAATGAAATGTTTGCAACCGATTAGAAAAGCTCCTGACATTTCAGCTTAACCAGATCAATAAACGCCCGGCTTGCGGGCGTTATAAGCTTGCGGTCAGCACTGATTACCGAAAGCTGGTTGCCCACTTGGTATTCAGGCAACAAGGATACTAAATCACCGCGCTTTAGTTCATAGGCGACGTCAAGTGGCGATTTCAATGCGATACCTTGCCCGGCGAGGGCCCAGCGCCTTACCACGTCAGCATCATTGGAAACCCTGTTGCCATGGACTTTAATACCGGTTCCATTAAGTATTTGCTCACCCAGCGCAGCCTCAGGGACTCAAGTTCAAGGCGCACGAATGAAGTAATACTGGTGGCTTTACTCCGGGCATCCTGCCCTCCGCCTTTCAGGCCGGCTTCGCCGTTTAATTTCTTTCCAGAAGAAATTATCGAACTTCGTGCAACGAAGACAAAAGTTTCAGGAAAACTTTTGAATGGCTTTAGCCAGCCGCGCAGCGGTGAAATGCAGGGACGCATTTCATAAATTGTGTTCCTGAGGCGCGTCTTCGATGGGTTTGAAAAGGGTTTATACAGCGTTTAATGTTCTCGATTTAGACCCGCTCGGCAACTGCGTCCTGCGTTGCTCTAATCTCCTACATCCCTGTAGGGATAGACCATTGAACATTTGCCTTGTCTACCAAAAGCCGTTGGAACGGCTTAGAACCGCTTTAGCGGGCCTGCGAAGCAGGTGAGCTAACAGGGACGTAGCGAATAAACCCTTTTCAATTCCCACTGAGTGAACAAATACTTAATGGAACCGGTATAACCTTGAACTCGACACCGTTATCTTGGAACCGCCATAAATCGTGGGGTAAGCCATACAACATGTAACACAGGCAATTGTGACTGCCTAGATCGTTTGGATGTGTGGGGGCGCCATGCTGTGCAATGTAACCTGGAGAGGCACAAACAACATAGTTGAACTGGGCAATAGTGGTTGCCACAAGATTACTGTCATTTAACTGCCCATAGCGCAAGGCTATGTCTACCCGCTCTTGGTAAAAATCTGACAAAGTATCTGATAGGAACAATTGGACCGATAAATCCGGGTGCTCAGCCATAAATTGATCCAACCAGGGGACTAATAGGTTACGTCCCAAGTCTGAAGCTGCCGAAATGTTCAAATTTCCTGAAATAGAACCGCTATCCGGGTTTACGGCTTCCCTTGCCATCGCCAAGTGCTGGAGGGCAGACTGCCCGTGAAATAGGAAACGTTCCCCCGCTTCACTGAGCTTTAAACCCCTGGTCGAGCGCACAAACAGCAACGCCCCTAACTCTTTTTCTAATCGCTTGAGCGCAGCACTTGCGGTTGCCACCGTCATGTGCAATAAGCGGGCACCATTGGAAATACTGCGGGTTTCCGCAATATATTGCACAAGTTGTAGGTCTCTTTCATTCATATTCAAATAATTTTTGAAATTGAAACAATTATTATTAGCTTAATTATTGACTCCATTTTGCACAAAATAAAACCTAGTTAACAAGTGAAGAGGATCACATTAATGAAAGCCGTTGTTTACAAACAAAGCCTAGAAATTGCCCATCCTGACAGTTTAATTGATGCCGAGTTACCCACACCTGAGGCAAACGGACGCGACTTACTGATAAAGGTTGAAGCCATCGCGGTTAATCCAGTGGATTACAAAGTTAGGCAAGGCGTCGACCCGAAAGGAACAAACAAAATCCTAGGCTGGGACGCAGTCGGTACAGTGGTGGCTGTGGGCGATGCAGTGGAACATTACCAAGTAGGTGATGAAGTTTATTATGCCGGCGATATCACCCGGCCCGGCAGTTATTCAGAATATCAATTAGTTGATGAACGCATTGCTGGCAAAAAACCCCAAAACCTCAGTAATGCGGAAGCTGCAGCATTGCCACTTACGGCCATTACAGCTTGGGAACTTCTATTTGACCGGTTTAAACTAGCAGCAGATACACAAAAGCAACCAACACTATTAGTCATGGGAGCTGCGGGCGGAGTTGGCAGCATATTAGTGCAACTGGCCAAACAACTCACCAACGCCAAAGTCATTGCAACGGCTTCAAGGCAAGAGTCTGTGGACTGGGTAAAACAGCTTGGCGCAGATGCCGTCATTAACCATCACCAACCCTTGTTACCCCAGCTGGTGCAGCTTGGTATAGGCCAAGTCAGCCATGTCGCCTGTTTAACCCACTTGGATCAGCACTTCCCACAGTTAGTGGAGGTATTGCAACCACAAGGTATGTTGGGGGCAATCGAAGGCAGCGACATCAATATCTTTGCGCTTAAAGACAAGAGCATTTCGTTCCATTGGGAATTTATGTTTACCCGCGCCATGTTCCAAACTGAAGATATGGCAAAACAGAAACAGCTATTGGATGAAGTTTCCAACTTAGTGGATCAAGGCAAAATCAAATCCACAATTGGACAAAAC
The DNA here is from genome assembly GCA_965279005.1 of Alteromonadaceae bacterium. Lineage (GTDB taxonomy): Bacteria > Pseudomonadota > Gammaproteobacteria > Enterobacterales > Alteromonadaceae > Planctobacterium. Next base: position 172,482 of record CBDIHK010000021.1, read on the forward strand.
TTAGGCCTAATCAACGCACCTAACTTGAAAAAAGCCCATGCAATTTTGGAGCAACATAGCGCAGTTGGTAAAATAGTTCTTGAAGGGTTTTAGAATCCACAATTAAGTGACTTTAGTGTTCTACGAAATCGGCTGCATTGCTTGTAAGACATTTCTTACATTTGTGTCAGATTATTGCAGTAAAAGCGCACTAGTATTACCTACCCTCCATTTTAGCGGCCTGTTTTTAAAGGCTTTTTGAAATTCCCCCTAAAAACAGAGGTAATTTTTACTACCTGACCAGAAAATGTGCAATGTGCAGAAATATTTCATTACTTTATATTTGTCCCCGTCACATGGAAACAGAAAGGTCAGGAAAATGCGTCAGGAGGCCGCAGGGAGGGAATCGCGGTTGTAAGGAGTTTGGAAAGGGAGCACAGATGGATTTGTGTATTATCAGGATGTTTTGTTAAGGAAGTGCGGGGAAGCACGCACCATGGTCGGTGATTATTAACACCTAGGAAGGGTGTCAGGAATAGGGAAATAGGAAAGGCCACGCAAGGCCAACGCAAAGGATCGGTGACGGATGGAGGAGACCAAGGCAGGGTTATTTGTGCAACTAGGAAAGTTGCACTGGACAGGGAATCGGAATTGGCCATGAAAGGCCTAAGGTAGGGAAACAGGAACGGACACCAAACCACTAAAAAAGCGTGCTCAAACCACGCTTTTTTTGTTTTCTGCTGCTGGATAACGGCATAGCCGCTAACGCCTAGATTGCACCTGCTAAACCATCTTCAGTTTATCTGAAAACGTCTTGCGGAATTTAGCCAGTTTCGGCATCACCACAAAATTACAGTATTGGTTTTGCGGATTGTTCTTGGCATATTCCTGATGGTACCCCTCAGCTTCGCTGTAATTATTTATCTCTGTTATTTCCGTCACTATCGGCTCTGGCCAAACAGCTTGTTCGGTCATCTCTTGGATGATTTGTTCAGCTTGTTGTTTTTGATCCTGATCGTGGTAAAAAATCGCAGTGCGATATTGGCTGCCAATATCATTGCCTTGGCGGTTTAGTTGGGTTGGGTCGTGCAGTGTGAAAAATATTTCCAGCAACTGCCGGTAGCTAATCAAATCCTGGTCAAACACCAACCTGACCACTTCGGCATGGCCACTTTTACCGCTGCAAACTTGTTCGTAGGTGGGGTTTCTTACTTCTCCACCTGCGTATCCAGATTTGGCGGAAACAACGCCTTTGATACTATTGTAGGCCGCTTCTAGGCACCAAAAACAACCACCTGCCAATGTCGCTTCACGTAGCATATATGTGCTTTCCTTCTATTAAGGGCATTGCAACAGCCCTGACACATCCAAAATAATACTATTAGCGTAATAGTACTTTTAAACTAATCAAATTGTTCAGCAAATCTTGCTATAACATATCACTCAAATGTCTGATTCGATTATTATTTTTTACGACGGCTATTGCCCACTTTGCCTGAAGGAAATGGCGCACTTAAAACGCCTAGATGAAGCTGGCCGCATCGAACTGGTGGATGTCCAGGAACAGGGCTTCAATGACAGCTACCCTGATATCAATCCCCAGGCGGCACTGTCCCGCCTGCATGCCTACTTGGTTGGCGGCGACGATAGCAGCAGGAAGCTGATACTGGGCTTAGATGTCACCTACCACGCCTGGCGCTTGGTGGGCAAAGGCTACTGGATCGCCCCCCTGCGTTGGCCGGTGATCAGGTGGTTTGCCGATAAAGCCTACCTGTGGTTTGCCAAAAACCGTTACAAGATCTCTGGCTGGTTAACCGGCAAATCCCGCTGTTACGATTGCAAGCTATAAAGCGCATCAATCTAGCGCTTGGAGAATGCCATTGGCAATTAAGTCCAAGCTCGCTTGTTCCTGCAACCTCGCCTGGTCTGCAGGGACAAAATGTTCGTTATTAGTCACTACAATCAATCCCCGTTCAGGGAATAAAGCGATAAATTGGCCGCCCCAGCCCCAGGGCAATACCATTTTTTCCCCGGCGGCTTCACCCACCCAGGTAAGGTAGCTGTAGCCTTGGATATTGAATTCGCCAAATTCACTGTCTAGCGGCAGTTGTGCCGACAACATAGAGTTCACCCAGGATCCAGGCATTACTTCAGTGAGGGATCCTTGCGCATGGTCTGTATGGATGCCTTGATCCAGCAATAGCAACCCAAGCTTGGCCAGGTCAACGGCGCGTAACTGCAACCCAGCGCCACCATTGGTGCTGCCGCCCGCTACCCGCTCCCAGCGGTACTGGTCTATACCCAATGGCTGCAACAATGCAAACTCCAATTGCGTTTCTACATCAGGGATCAGTTTGCCTAAGGCAACCCACAGCAAGTGCGAACCCGCTGAATTATACAAAAACCGGCTTCCTGGTTCTGTTGCCATAGGCTTCTGCAATAGGTAGGCAACAGGATCCAATGAGTTGACCCAAGTATTGAATTCAGATTCATCCCAGTCAAAACCGCTGGTCATGGTAAGAAGATGGCGTAGGTTAATCGACGCTTTTTGTGAGTCTATGAGTTCGGGATAGTCATCAGAAAATAACTCCCCTACCGTAATATCAAGGCTGTCGAGATCTCCTCCCTCAAGGAGGATCCCGGTAAACATCGCTACCACGGTTTTGGTTACCGAGCGGATCTGCAATAAATCTTGGCTTTGTGTGCCGTTAAAATACTGCTCCGCCACCAGGGCACCATCTTTTAATACCAGCATTGCTTTGAGGTCCGGATTGCTGCTGGCCATGCTATAAGTAACGGCAACCTGGTCATCTTGCAGCCCAACATCTGCCGGGGTCGCCACAAGAAACTCTGAGGAAATCGGAGTATAACTCGGCTCAGAAGGAGCGGGGACTGGCGGCGTGGGTTCGGGCACAGTCGTACCAGCGCTATCATTGCCGCCACCACAGCCAAGCAACATTATGCAAAACAATCCAGTTACCAAGTACTTCATTTACCCTTCTCCTAATTCCATTCCCTATCCAAGAATCCTTATCCATCAGCCCTGCGTATACACATCACAAATCAACCACAAGAGCTTAAGTATGTCCACTAACACACTTGTCATAGGTGCCAGTGGCAGTATTGCCCAAGCCATAATCCAGCAGTTATTGGCCACGAACAACCACAATGTAGTTGGTGTCTCCCGCAGCGAAGCAACTATACAAGACCCAAACTACAAACATTTAGTTTGCAATGATTATTCTAAAGTAGAGATTAAAGCTTGTTTGGTGGAAAGTAAATTACCAGAGCTGCACCAGGTTTTCTGCAGCCTAGGCATGCTACACGACAAAAACATGGACATTTTTCCAGAAAAAAAGCTGGAAGACCTCAATGCGACGCAACTGCAGCACTATTTCCACATTAACAGCATATTACCCGCTCTCTGGTTAAGCCAGGTGGTGCCGCTTTTAGCCAAAAAGGCGGCAAGCCAATTGGTTTTTATTAGTGCGCGGGTGGGCAGTATCGGAGATAACCGGCTAGGCGGCTGGTATGGTTACCGGGCATCCAAGGCAGCCTTGAATAGCATGATTAAAAGTGCCCAAATTGAGCTGCACCGGCGCCGTCCCAAAGCCAGTATCCTATTATACCATCCCGGTACAGTGGACACTCCATTGTCGCAGCCTTTCCAAGCGAATGTGGCTGTGGGAAAACTATTCACACCTGAATTTACCGCTTCACAATTGCTTGCACTTATGCCTTCCCTAAAACCGGACAACGCTCCCTATTACCTAGACTGGCAAGGAAAAACGATTCCTTGGTGATAGCATTTCCTGACAGCCAGGCCACTTTGCTGGTGAGTTTTTGCGTGCCAATTGCAGACTTTTACCGAACAGCTTGGTAGGATTGACCAGTTAACATCTGGTTTACATGCTAAAGCAGAAGGCATGTGGTACCAATGGGCAACACTGGGTGTCCTGCCCATGGGTATAACAGAATGTAGCCGCCACCAGGCAGGCGACATAATAATTATAAGTTGGTTTAAGGAACGTTATTTATGAGCGCACCTCGCGAAGAGTTTGGATCTCGCATTGGTTTTATCCTAGCTGCAGCTGGCTCCGCCGTTGGCATAGGCAACATGGTTGGATTTCCCGTTGCCGCCACGAAAAATGGTGGCGCTGCGTTTTTATTGATTTACGCATTATTCGTCTTTTTCATTTGCTTGCCGGTCATGCTTGCCGAAATGTCAGTAGGCCGTAAAACCCGTAAAGACCCCTTAGGTGCTTACAGTGCTTTGACCAATAGGCAACAGCCGTGGCGCTTTGCCGGTTGGTTATCCATTATTACCCCCTTTATGATCGCCGTCTTTTATATGGTGATCACCGTTTGGATTTTTGGTTACTTGTTTTACTCAGTAACCGGGGATCTAGCCCAGCTCGCGGATCCAGACTACTTTGGTAGCTTCGTCAACACGCCAAGCATTTTTGCATTCATGGCAGTAGTTGCCTTTATCGTATATATGATTTTGCTCGGTGGCGTCAAAGAAGGTATCGAAAAAGCAGCCAAAGTGTTGATGCCAGCATTGTTTGTCATGTTGGTAGGCCTGGTTATCTTTGTACTGACCTTGGACAACGCATTTGCCGGGGTTCAGTATTACCTAGTACCCGACTTTAGCAAGATCGATGCGGGTGTGGTGAGCGCGGCCTTGAGCCAGGCCTTCTTTTCCCTGTCCTTAGGCATGGGCATTATGATCACCTATGGCTCCTATTTAAGCAGCCGCGATGGCATTCCCGGCTCGGCAAAGCTGGTTGCCTTGACTGACACAGCCGTTGCCTTTATCGCGGGCTTGATGATTATCCCGGCAGTATTCTCCTTCAATCCCAACACCAATACCGCAGAGCTTAGCGATTCATCTTTAAGCATGATCTTCAGCTTTTTACCTAAAATTTTCTTGGCCCTACAGACCACTATTGGCTATGGACCTGCCAGTGTAGTCGCATCGGTGTTCTTTTTATTGGTGTTTTTTGCAGCCATAACATCCCTAGTATCCATCCTGGAGGTACCCAATGCCGCCATCATGGATGAAAAAGGCTTTAGTCGCAAAAAATCCTTGATGGTGCTTGGTGCGGCCATGATATTTGTTGCCGCTATCTCAGCGACTTCTTTCGGTATGTTGGGCTTCACCACAGAATTTGTGAGCTACGCCGGCGCCAATAAGTCCTTCTTTGATGTAATTGTAGATGTGTTCTACGACACCATATTGCCGCTGAATGGATTATTGATTTGTATCTTTGTGGTGTACCGCTGGAAGCGAAGCAACTTCCATGCGTCATTGGAAGAAGGTGAACCCAGCTACAAAAATAGCATATTCGAGAAGTACGTAGACTTCTCGGTAGGTACCTTTATCCCAGTTATCCTACTACTGGTATTTATCAATACCGTCGCGATTAAGTTTTTTGGGACTAGCCTTATAGGCTAAGCACCATGGCCTAACCATCGCATACCGTTGCTAAAAGGTGTTATTTCAACATATCAAATGGGCTTGGGTACAGTAAAGCCAAGCCCAGTTTATCCAAGGTGGCACTTGGATCCACCTGTTTACCTGTCTTTGGAGCCTCGGAATCATCAAAAAAAGTGGGCGGTTCTAGCTCCAGCTCAGTAGCAGCCCAACAATAGTACTCCATGCGTGAAGGGTGCTCTTGGGCACACAAATGGAAAGTATTGCCCCACAGTTTTTTTTCAATGATTTTGAGGATCGCGTTAATCACATCCTCTAAATGCACCAAATTCACCATCTTGTGGGAGGCCCAGAGCCCTTGTTTACCAGCTAAATGGTAGACGGGATGCCGGTCACCGCCCACCAAGCCAGCTAGCCTCAAAACGCAGAACTGTCCGAAATAATTATCCCGCAAATGGGATTCAATATAGCAGTGGGCTTTGGCCGAATCTGTAATCGGATCCAGCTCACTGTTTTCCGTAATAATGCGGTAGCTCTCGCCATAGACAGCCGTGGTGCTAACAAACAACAGCCGTTTCTCCTTCGAGGCCAAACACTGGCGTAGTAACCTCAGCATGTTGGCTTGGAAAGACTCTTGCTCAAACTCTTGCCGCCCAGGCGGGATATTCACTATGAAGATATCGGCATCCCAGACACCCTCAGGGATAGACTCGTCGTGCAATGTAAAAGGGAACGCGGTGATCCCCTGGTTGGCAACCTCATCACAACCTGTTTGGTCGCGCTTGGTGGCTACAACATCATGGCCGGCACTTTGCAAGCGTTCACATAAAGGTACACCCAACCAACCGGCGCCAATGACTGCTATTTTCATTTATTTCCTATTAACACAATCGCTATAAAACCTGTGAGTCGAGATTTTTTGATCCAGCTCACTGCCAATATTGGGATTTTAAGGCATAATTACCAAATATAGTTCACAAAAAGAGAAATACGAGATGGGTGAGTGGGGTTCAGCATTGCTTTTTGCTTTTGGTTTGGCATGTTTTGTCGTAGGCCTTAGCAGCATCATTACAGGTTTTATTTTGCCCAAGACCGATGATGTACTTAAAAAACAAATAGAATATGGTTTCTTTGGAGCAGCAGGTATTGTACTGAGCTTGTTATTTGTTTATGCCCTTGCCTGAATAAATTGAAAACAACTATCCAAAAAAAAACGCCACTCATATTACAGTGGCGTTTTTGTATTTGTGCGTTTTATTAACTTCGGTAGTTCAAGTGGTAAGTATCAATACCTAGCACCTTGTACAATAAGCATACGCCGGTAGAACAGCTTATCCAGAGCAACGTACCTACAGTTACCATTATCCCTGTTACCACAGGGCTGAACATTTGTTCGGCCGCCAATGCCAATAAAACACAAGCAATTATGCTGCGGATGGCGGTATCTAAAATACCTACATTGTCTTTGTCTTGCATGGCTTAACCCTCTTTTTTAATTAACTGTCCTCATTGTCTTAAAAATAGGCCAACTGGACTTTGATCACGATCAAGCCCTTTCGTTTTTGATTTTTCTGGTTTAGGGTTATAGCTATACTTCCTTTCAGTTCTTAGCTCAATTGGAGCAGCAAACGGAATGGCAATAAACAAACCGAAAAAACCCAACATAATACTGATTGACGACGAAGAGCTAACCCAAGAACTGATCCGGCATATGCTTCGGGAACTCGATTTGGGCGAAATCGCAATCTATAGCAGCTGTAGCAAGGCATTGGCCCGGATCAAAAAGGACGGTGAGCACTTTGATCTGATCATCAGTGATTGGGAAGTGCCGGGAATGAACGGCCTGGATTTTCTCAAGGAATTTCGCAAGATCCAAAAAGATACCCCCTTTCTAATGGTAACCGGCAATGCATCAAAAGATTTGGTATTGAGTGCCATGAAAGCGGGCGTCACCGCATTTATTGCCAAACCTTTCACGGCCAACAGCCTATTGGAAAAAGTGCGCAAGCTAACCAGCGCCAAAGAGCTCGAAGCCCATAAAAAGCCCGTAAAGTAGAAATTTTAGCTATAACATACACAGCTTCGATCTTGGCTTATTAAGCAATACCGCTACAATGGCGCTTTCCCATCGCAAGCAAGGTGCCCATACAGTGGATTTCGATAAACTTATCTCCCGAGAAGATACCTACTCACTAAAATGGCAAAAATATGCCGGCAAGGATATTTTGCCCATGTGGGTGGCAGATACCGAATTCCAGTGCGCCCAGCCAATTATTGATGCGGTCAAAGACCGGGCAGAACACGGGGTGTTTGGCTACCACCTGCCAGCCCAATACCACCCCGCGAACCTAGCGGTGCAACACTGGTTAAAAACCCGTTACGGCTGGGACATTGATCTTGATTGGTTGGTATGGACACCGGGCGTAGTACCCGCATTTAACGTTGCCTGCCAGGCCTATTGCCAACCTGGCGACAAGGTCATAGTGCAAACCCCTAATTACCCGCCATTATTGGCTGCGCCAAAGTTAAATGGCTTGCAGAGGGTGGAAGTACCCACTGTCATTGAAAACGAGCGCTTTACTATTGACTTTGACGCCCTAGAGGAAGCAGCCCAGGATCCGGATTGCAAACTGTTTATTGTCTGCAACCCTATGAATCCTGTGGGTTCGGTATTCAGCACAGATGAACTGGCTAAAATAAGCCGTATTTGTCGCGAAAACGAAGTGTTATTGGTATCGGACGAAATCCATTGTGATTTAATCCTGGACGAAGACGCCAAACACCTGCCAGCGGGTATGCAACCTGAACTACAAAACCACAGTGTGACCCTGATGGCGGCAAGTAAAACCTTTAACGTCGCTGGCCTAGGCACCTCTTTTGCCATTATTCCCGATGCCAAAATGCGGCAGAGATTTGTCAACGCAGGTATGGGCACTGTGCCCTGGGTTACCATAATGGGCTTGGTAGCAACCGAGGCCGCCTTCACCCAATGTGATGGCTGGTACCAAGGCCTATTGACCTACCTGCGCGGCAACCGCGCTTATTTGTATGAGCAGATCAACCAAATACCAGGGCTACACATGTTGCTGCCGCAGGCCACTTTTTTGGCCTGGATAGATGGCAGTGGCCTAGGTGTCGATTTGCCGCAAAAGTATTGTGAAGATAAGGGGGTCGGGCCGTCACCTGGCGCTGATTTTGGCGATAAGCGATTTATCCGGATTAACTTTGGATGCCCCAGGCAGTATTTAGAAGAAGCGATAAAGCGTTTAAAGGCCTAATTACATTCTAGCTCATAACCAGCGGCGCACTTTGTTTAGATAGTCCTGGTAGGCTTGGCCAAACTTTGCTGCTAGGGCTTTTTCTTCCGGTACTATCTGGAACCGGTTCAAGTAGAGCACCAAAGCTGGCACCAGTAACAGTGCCAATAATTGGTTTAACCAAAATATATAGGCAGCTAATAACAACGCAAATCCCAAATACATTGGGTTGCGGCTATAGGCGAAAATACCGCTGCTAACAATAGCCGAACTGGTATCCGGTGCCGTTGGGTTTACTGTTGTGCTAGCACGCCTAAACTCATAGACAGCGGCTAGTATCACAGCGCCAGCCAAGATAGCCAAAACTATGGCACAGCCATGCGCAAGCACAGGCTCGAGGCCTGCCGATGGTAACCACTGTGCAAGCAAGTAGGCAGCGGCGCCCAGCATCAATAAAAGCAATAGTGGCGGTATCTTTAATTCTAAGCGTTGCAACATACACCTTTCTAATTTCTAAATCCTAGGCTGGATTCCCCCTAGCCTTTGCTGTCATTGGCTGGCAAACTGAGGCAATACCATCTTTGAACCTGCTTTATGCCATATTCCAGCAGCCTACAACAACTTCAACAATTCTGCGACCAATTAGGCACAGACGACATTGTGCATAACCCAAATTATGTGCATGGACTGGTCTTTGCCGTTTGTGCTTGTCCGGAAATCCCCATGCCAGAGCAGTGGTTTCCCTGGGTAGTGAAACTGCCAGGTAGTATTGATGCCAAAAAAGTCGATGAGCTCAGCGACATTTTAATGCTGATGCTAAAAGAGCAGCTGTCGGCAATGCGGGATAATACTGTTAGTTTGCCCGACAGCTGCATTTACCAATCGCACCCAGAACAACACCAATTGTGGATGCAAGGTTTGGTGGCCGGGCATGGGTTATTGGAGGGAACGTGGCAACAAGCCTGGTCGCAAGCGGAAGTTTCCAAGACAGTGCAAAAAGACCTAACCCGCTGTTTGCGTATGTTCACCACCTTTGCTAACACCGAACTTGCGGTGCAACAGGCAAATCAACGTGGCGCAGAAGGGTTCGCAGAAAAATTGCCGCAATTGGCGCAAAGTGTACAGCCAATATTGAGGGACTACGTCAGGCTTGCAGGTGACCTAGCCAAGCACCTGCCAAACCAATTTGAGGTTTATCAAGACAAGCTTCCAACTTTGAATTGATAACCGTTAAACAGGCACTACCCAATCACTTGGTTAAGCGACTCTAATAGTTGTTTCGCCTCCTTAAATTTGTACTTTTTCACTAACGCCACCACTTCATCAAGGATATTTTTCGCCTGTTCAGGTAATGCGAGCCGTTGTAACTGCGCAATGACGGGGTCACATTTTTTCGGGCGCTTGCTGTCAATGGCTTCCCCTAGCTGGGCAATAAGTTTGTGCAACTGGCCAGTTGTTGCCTGCTGTTTAGGCGCAGAAGCTGCTGGGCGATTGGCCTCCGGAGCGGCTAATTGTGCTTCGATTTCCGCTACAAGTTTGTCTAGCTCTGACTGCACCTGCTGTACCTTTTCTGGCTGCTGGTCTACTTCAGCTTCTGCGGCAAGCTGGCTAAGTGTGGTTGCTCCTATATTAGCACTTAAGCCTTTTAGGGTATGCAGTTTCCGTGCGTACTCCTCACCTGATAAAGAGGCCAATTGCAGCCCCTGTTGTTTTTGTGCGAAATCGGCGATCACTTTCAAATACAATTTGGCATTATTGGCAAACAGCCTAAGACCTTGGGCAGTTTCAATATGCACAAACTCCGGGATGGCCATTTCCACTGTATTTGCCGCTTGCCCAGTTGCAACAGCTTGGTTCGCATAGGCTTTAGGTAAATACTTAAGCATGATCTGGTACAAGCCTAGTGCATCAACCGGCTTAGACAGGTGATCATCCATGCCAATAGACTTGGCGTGTTCAATTTGCTCACGCATCGCATTCGCTGTAAGCGCCACTATCGGAATTTGGCTGTCGAACTCACGGATTTTCTGTGTGGCAGCGTAACCGTCTAATACAGGCATCTGCACATCCATCAAGATCAGATCAAACTGGTTGCTGTTAGCTAATTGCATGGCTTCAAGGCCGTTATTGGCCACTTTGACCTTGAGCCCAAATGGTTCCAGCATACCGATCACAATCTCTTGGTTAGTACTATTGTCCTCTACCAGCAATATCGGCCTGTCCCTATATTGGGTTAGCTGGCGCGATGCTATCGATAGTTTTTCCTCTTGGTTTAGCTGCACGCCATTGGCATCAAACTCCAAAACTTTACTTAAGACATCCTCCAGTACTTCTGTAGATACCGGTTTTTGCAAGAACGTGCTAATCCCAACTTGGCGGGCATCCCGGATCACTTCATCTTCGCCATAGGCACTGATCATGATCACGGTTGGAATGGCATTTTGGTGCTGTGCAATTAAATCTTGGTAAAGCTTTTCCGTAGTTTGGATACCGTTCATGCCAGGCATCTGCCAATCCATCAGGATCACATCATATTGTTTGCTCTGGACGATAATGTTTTCAATGGCTTCTTCACCATTGGATACCAGATCGACATCAAACGCCATGTCAGACAACTGTTCCCGCAACAGCCCCCGCGTCACCGGGTCGTCATCAACAATGAGAATGCGTTTGCCATCATTTTGTTCTTTACTCAGATGGTGGTGTATAGGTTTGACGCTAATAGTAAAACCAAATTCACTACCCTCCCCCTCTTCGCTATCCACCCAAATGCGTCCACCCATTAGCTCGACTAATTGCTTACTAATTGCCAAGCCTAGTCCTGTCCCCCCATATTCACGGGTGGTACTGGTGTCAGCTTGGGAAAATGAGTTAAACAATTTTTCTTGCTGCTCATCGCTCAGCCCAATTCCAGTATCTTTAACTAAAAAAATAAGCTGTTCGTCAGAATCCCGAGGACAGACATGGATATTGACACCACCGCTATTGGTAAACTTAATGCCGTTGTTGACTAAGTTGACTATCACTTGGGTAAGGCGGAGTGGGTCACCGATATAGTAGCGGCTCAGCCGGGGATCATATGAAACGGTGAGGGACAGCCCTTTTTGTTGTGCAGCAAAGTCCAAAGTCGCCAATGAGTGCTCAATGGTGTCGATTAATTCAAACTCTATCGATTCAATTTCTAACTTACCGGCCTCAATTTTAGAAAAGTCGAGTATGTCGTTGATGATACCCAGCAACGAACGCGCTGAACGTTCAATATTCCTGACATAGCGTTCCTGTTTTTCACCCAGTTCGGTATTCAGTACTAGGTGCGACATACCCAGGATACCGTTCATCGGGGTGCGTATTTCGTGGCTCATATTGGCCAAAAAGTCGGATTTGGCCTGGGTTGCCGCCTCAGCGATTGCAGACGCTTCATGTGCTTCTTGCCTCGCCCTGGACAATGCGTCATTGACCCTGCTTAAATGCCTGTTCCAAAAATAAAACAAGACAATAACAATGGTACTGCCGAACAAGATATAGAAAATCAGCTGATAGTTGGTTTCACTTTTGACCGTAACGCTATACCAACGGGACAAAATTGCGTCCACCTGTTGTTGGCCCACTTCATCCAATGCGGTTTGCAAAATGTTGGCTAATAGTGGTTGGTTTTTATTCACGGCTATCGACAAGCTTTCTTCAATGTCTAAGGTGCCCGCTATTTTTAAATCTATGTTGCGCCGTGTCTGCAGAATATATGAGGTAGTCAGCCAGGAGTCTGAATAGGCATAGACTTCTCCCGAACGCACTTTTTCCAAACCTTGCTCTTTATCATCAACCGTCACGATTTCAAAGTCGGGGTATTTTTCCTTGAGAATGTTGTGATGAAAATAGCCTTCTATTAAGGCTACTTTGATTGCGCCTAAAGAACTTGGATCACTTACTATCGGCGCATCAAACCTGGTTACCAATACCAGAGGGTTGGTTAGGTAGGGTGATGTAAAGTTAAGATATTGCTCCCTTTCTGGTGTCTGTGTCGCCGCTAATAGCAAATCGCATTCGCCGCGCATAGTTTTGTCCAGTGCCATCGCCCAATTACCTGAGGGTATTAGTTTAAAAGGTGCTGGTATTTTTTCGGCAAGCAACTCCAATAAATCGCGGGTCAGCCCTATGTGCTCGCCAGAGTCAGACAAAAATGACACAGGTTCTGCCGTTGGTTCCATGCAATAAGTAATTTCACCTTTTTGTGCCAGGTACTGCTGTTCGGCATGTGTCAAATTGGCTAATTCATGGGACTGGTTCCCCAAAGTCAACCATTTTTCAGCTAGTGCTTGGCGCTCAGTCACAGTCAGGCTTTGCAACGCCTTATTGAGGATGGATGTCATCAAAGGCCAGTCTTTACGAACCGCGATCCTCGATGAAATCTGGATACTGGGATCATTGGCCAATTGCCTTAAAGCCAATCCGGAAAGGAATTGATCGTTAAGCATAAAACTAAGGGCAGAATAGTTATCTACAGTGGCATCGGCTTTTCCATTTGCTACCGCCGAAACAGCCTCAGTTAGCGTATCCACCAATAAAAACTGAATTCTCGGATAATTGTTCCGGATCATTTCATAGCGCACGTCCGCCCGTGACAAGGCAATGGTTTTACCCGCCAAAGCGGACAAGTTAGGATATGCATCCTGGTCTTGTGCCCGTACCAATATCCCTGGTGAAGGCCGATAGAACTCCTCGGTAAAATCAGCGAATTTCCTTCTGCTGGGCGTAGGGTGCATGTCTATTAGCAAATCAATTCGCTGGTTGCGCAACAGCTCCTGGAATTCAAATAGGGTGTTATGCTGGATAAATTCAACTTCCAGTCGCAACCTTTTGCCAATTAGCTGCATTAGATCCACATAATAGCCTTGGGCAATGCCATCCCTTTCAAAGCTAAACGGACCATAATCGCCAAATTGCTGCACCGAAATACTATCCAGTGATGTTAAAAACTCTTGTTCAGGCTGGCTAAGCTGGATGGTCAAATCCTCGGTTACCTGTTGCGGAAACCACTTGGCATTTAATGCACGTTTGTTTTCAATACTAAGCACCGACATCGCTTTGTCTAAAATACTCGCTAGTATCTTATTATCTTTGCTGACCCCAATAGCAATCTGATCCGACAGGTGGATGGCATTGTCCTCTTCTGAGGCAGGAACTTGCTCTACTATTAAATTTGACAAAAAATGTTCATCGACAAGGTATTCCAAGGTGGCTGTTCCTTCCATCACGCCATCAGCATGCCCCATTGACACCATTTCTAACGCGTCCAAGGTTGACGCAGCATACACAAGTTTAATTTCCGGATGGTATTCAGATAAGTATTGTTCAGTCACGAAACCCTTGGTCACAGCGATAGTTTTTTTGGCAAAATCCTGGAAGGTGGAAATCTCTGCAGCCATACTGCGCCTTATAGCCCAAGAGCGGGATAGCAACGCATAAGGCTCTGTAAACGCGAATTCTTTTTTACGCTGTTCAGTTTCAGAAAAGTTTACTAGCAGGTCGAGTTCACCGCTGCGCAGCATATCCATATATTGTTGCCAGTTGTAGCCAGTTACAACTTGCAGTTTCTGGCCAGTTACCTGCCCCAACAAAGACATAAAATCTAGCGAATAGCCCATTGGTTTGCCATCGCGGTTAAAGTTGTAGGGCGGCCAATTGTTTTCGTTTTGGAAACGTAGAACAGGTTTCTTGGCTAACCACGCCCGCTCAATTTCCGACAACTTTTGCTTAAATTGTTGCTTCGCAGTTTCTGAAACCGGGGAAATTGTGCCGTCCAGGCTCTCAGTCCCATGCTTGCCATAGCTTGCTTGGGGTGCTGCCTTGAATCGCTGCTTCTCACCTAATTGGGCATCCGCAAATAAAATTTCATCAATATCAATGTCCCTGGCAGAAGCATCCAAAATTTGAAACGCTTCCAAAGTACTGAGCAGTTTTCCTGGGTTAACCTGGCCAATTGGGAAGATATCAGGCGCAACTAATTGCTCGACAACCCTGATGGCTTGGCTGGTCTTTTCCCTATTCTTTAAACCGTATTGCTGAGCCATTATCTCAACCATTTCATCTTGGTTGGCAAAGGCATATGTCCACCCTGCATTTGAAGCTGCAAGGAAACGCTTTAATAACTCCGGATCCTGGTTCGCTAGCTGCCGGGAAGTGAACAGGTTCTGGTAATAAACTTCTCTCTGGTAATTTGCCGGATGGATAACGTTGTGGGGAATACCGCGTTGACTAAGGGTTATCCTTTGGTTGCTAATATAAGCGGTAAACCCATCAACCTGTTTGCTGACAAAAGCGTCCAACGAAATATCGTATGGCACAAGGTTTATGTCATTGAGATCTATATTGTATAGTTGCAGCATCAACATGGCATCTGGCACATCTACAAAGCTCCCCATGATGCTCCTGCCAACCAAATCGGAAGGCGCGCTAATCTCTGGTTGGGTAATAATTACAAACGGAGAACGCTTAAAATAATTTGCAAGCAAAACTACCGGCTTGTTTTGCAAATAGGATGCAAACATACTCGCACTATCAATGCCAACCGATGGCATATTGTCCGATAGGACTAACTCTGGGAGTAGCGGATCATCCATGTTCCTTTCTATAAATCTCACAGATAGATTTTGCTCAGCATATAATCCTTTTTGTTGGGCAGCATAAAAGCCGACAAACTCAGTCTGGTGTTTCCAATTGAGATAAAGATTGATCTGCTCTGGCTTTGGCAGGGCGGTGTTCGGAAGAAACACGTGTAATAGTAACAGTACCAACGCATAGGTAAGCTGGCGAAAAGAATGTAGTTTAAACTTCCGTGTGTTGTGCACCGTAATATCGCTTTGTATATAGCCTGACAGAGGGCTTTAGTTAGAGCTATTGTTTACAAATTAGGCTTGGTCAATAGTTTAGTCAATTTTTTAGCCTGCAAGCTTGTCTTTTCTTTTGGGTAATCCAGGTATAACTCCAATCACTGCAAATGCATCTAAGTCCAGCAGGGTAGCCTTCCTTTACCAGATGACTGAACTATACTCTGGAAACAGTCAGCCGCTATTTGAAGCGCGGGACATAGGATAGATTAATAAAAATGTAGCACGGACTCTTATACTGAAATGTTTATGCTCACAACCTACAACCGGCGACTACTGCATTTTAGTTGGCTAGCAATAGCAATGTTGCATGCATCTATGGGCTTTGCCACAGACCTGTTCGACATCGCCGAGCCGCAATTCCGCCAAGTCCTTATTGAAGCCAACGCGCCTGATTATGTCACCGCATTAGAGCAGGACAGTTTAGGCTTTATTTGGCTTGGCACTCAAAATGGCTTAGTAAAGTACGATGGGCTAAGCTCCAAACGCTACCGCAATGACAGTGAAAGCAGCAATAGTTTGTCTGATAATTATGTTCGTAGCCTTTGGTTAGAAAAAGCGGACAGGATGTGGATTGGTACCCAATCTGGCGGAATATCGATTCTAAATCCGCTCACTGGGCAGTTTTCAACTATCAACCATGTTCCCGGCGATGCAAAAAGCTTGAGCCATAACAGGGTAAATGCCTTATTAGGTAACGAACAGGGGCTGTGGATTGGTACCGATGGAGGCTTGGATTACCTTGACTTGGCAAGCCTGGAGATAACTAGAATCGTTGATCCTGGTTATCGGGAAAATGAGCGCAAGCGCATCCGTAGCTTATTGAGAGACAGCACTGGTTTGTTATGGGTGGGTACTCGCAATGGTATCCGCTTTTTCGCAGAGGACGAAATTGCCCCAGGCGCACAATTACAAATCGATCCCGCGTTCACTTTTTTTAATAACATGCGGGTTTTTGCGATGAAGGAAATGCCCAATGGTAAAGTGTGGGTTGGCACCTTCAATAATGGTATTTACATTGTCGATAAAATTACAAAATCCATATCCCCTTTAACCAATAGCCGCTCAGCCGAGCTAAATCTAGCTGACCATATCATTGCTGATATCGAATACCTGGGTAATGACACGGTTTGGATTGCTACATCCGGGCACGGCATAGCCGAAGCGAGTCTACAAGAAGCTGAGACAAGGCGCTTTTACCAGCACAACCCAGGCAATAAGGCCACCATCATATTCAACAATTTAAATGAAATTCTAGTTAGCCAATCAGGCCTAGTTTTCATCGGCTCCTGGGGAGCTGGATTATCAGTTTTTAATCCATTCAATACAGCATTTCGAAGCATCCGCTTGTCAATGAACAACAGCTTGTTAGGTAATAATAGCGTACACGGGTTACACGCCCGTTCTGATAGTGAACTTTGGATTGATGCGCAAAAACGTATCGCCCTGCTTGATGCAACCGCAGGTATCAGTCAACACTATGACCTTTACACCAAAAAAGGGATAAAAAGCCGCTCCAATATTATCCACATCACTGAAGATCCAAGTGGCAACGTCTGGGTAGGCACCCAAAATGACGGCCTTTTGCGCATAGCCCCAAACAACAATTCCAAACAATATAACAAAGACGATGGCTTGCTGGATGACTATGTCATGTTCACCGTGCCAGGTGAACACGGTCTGGTGTGGGTGGGTACCTATTTTGGCTTGAATTCAATCAACCAAAGTACAGGTGAGGTAAAAAGCTATAAAACCGCAGGCTCCGGCGCGGTATTTACCAGCCGTATCCACAATTTGCTGGAAACACCAACCGGGGATCTTTGGATTGCAACAACAGAAGGGTTGTTGTTTAAACCTGCCAACAGTGACTATTTGCAGCGCTACTTGAGTGATGACAATAGCAATTCACTTTCGCACAACAATGTCAAAAATGTACTGCTAGACAGTGTAGGTAACCTTTGGATTAGTACTGATGGTGGCTTGGATAAACTACTTATGCACACTGGGCAGGGAATAAGGGTTGACCGCATTTCAGAACGCTTAGGTTTGGGAAATAACTCGTTTTTTGGCGCCAACCTGACGGAAGATACGCAAGGGCGGATTTGGACTGATGTTGCCATGTATGATCCAGCACTTGATCGCATCCGGTTGTTTTCACCCGCTGATGGTGTGGATATTGAGGGAGTTTGGGCTAACTCCCATGGCCAATCCCCCAATGGGGATCTGTATTTTGGTGGGCTTGGCGGCATTTTGGTAGTTCGCCCTACATTGTTCCAAGAATGGGATTTCACTCCTCCCGTCCATATTACTAGGTTGTCTGTGGATGGCGTAAACCAACCACTAAACAATACTGAGCTAATTTTACAACCCGACTTTCGCAGCCTGACTGTGGAATTTGTAGCGCTCGATTATTCTGCCCCTAACTTCAACAAATACCAATTCAAACTTGAGGGCTTTGACGATGAATGGCAAACAGGCGACCTGCGCATGCGCACTGCTACTTACACCAATCTTGCGCCTGGAAATTACCAGTTAAAAATGCGCGGCAGCAACCGCTTGGGTAAGTGGAGCACTTTTGAACGTGAACTCAACATTACCCGCATACCAGCTTGGCACGAAACCAGTTGGTTTAAGCTGTTGTTGGTGGGCTTGGTGCTATTCGCTTTTTATGGCCTGTACCTGTGGCGGACTACATCGTTGCAACACCGCAAACGCCTGTTGGAACAACAAGTCAACCAGCGCACCGCGGAGTTAACCCGCAAAACCGATGAACTGTTAGAAGCGAAAAAAGAAGCCGAACACGCCACCAAAACAAAATCCGACTTTCTGGCCAATATGTCCCATGAAATCCGTACACCTATGAATGGTATTTTGGGTATGTCGCATTTTTTAATGGAATCCGACCTGGATGAGAAGCAACTGCGTTACGCCCGGAGCATTGAGCATTCGGCCAACTCCTTGCTTGGCATCATTAACGACATACTGGATTTTTCCAAGATTGAAGCTGGTAAGCTGGATATTGAGCAGATCGAATATGACCTGTTTGAGTTAATGGATAAAACCATCGCCATGATGGAGTTTTCTGCACAACAAAAAAGCCTGGAGATCCAGGTCTATTATGATGCCAATGTAGCAAGGTTTTTCATCGGCGACCCATTGCGTCTATCACAGGTGCTTACCAACCTATTGGGCAACGCTATCAAATTCACTGATCAAGGCAATATCTCCATCCGGGTATCACTGTATGAGGATAGCCAATTACAATTTAGCGTTGAAGACCACGGTATTGGTATGACCGAAGCACAACTCGGCAACTTGTTCCAATCGTTTAGCCAAGCAGATAGTAGCACAACGCGCAAATACGGCGGAACCGGGCTGGGACTGGCAATATCCCAGCAGCTAGTCAGCCTGATGGGAGGCAAGATATGGGCCAAAAGCCAACCCCAACAAGGCAGCACCTTCTTTTTTACTATCCAAGCGCCCCACGCTGACCTATCCCAAGCAACCCATGTCCTTGCTGGAAAACGCGTACTTATTGTAGAAGATGACCCAACGGTACAGACCATGCTGCAGGAACAACTGAAGCAGTTTTATTTGGATGTAGAAATTGTCGGCGATGGTGAGCAAGCATTGGCAAAACTACAACTCCCAGATAACGACTATGATTTGGTATTAATGGATTGGAATATGCCAGGCAAGGATGGCATCGAAACTACCCGTGAATTGAACCAATACTTCCGCACCCAAGCCGACAGCAGCAAACTACCACCCGCAGTAGTCATGGTCAGTGGCCACAGCCAGGACTATATAGTCAAAGCAGCGCGCCAGGCCGGTATCAATATCTTTTTGCAAAAACCCATTTCAGTTTCCACCTTGCAAGATGTCCTTATCAAGATGTTCTACCAAGCCGGCCACTCACCGGTGACCGACAAATCTGATTTACGCATATTGAAACAACAACTTACGACGCTTAAAAACAGTGAAATCTTGCTAGTAGAAGACGTGATCACTAACCAGGATATCGTACTGGGTCTATTGGAGGATACGGGATTAAAGGTTGATGTTGCCAATAATGGCGCAGAAGCGGTGGAAAAGGCAAAAGCGAAAAACTACGAGCTCATCCTAATGGATATCCAAATGCCAGTGATGGACGGCTACATGGCAACCAGTATTATCAGGAGTAGCCAGCCTGATATCCCCATCCTGGCACTAACCGCTAATGCCATGACGGAACAAATCGACCGTATAATAGAACACGGCTTTTCCTTGCACTTGGCTAAACCATTAGTGCCGGAAAAACTGTATAAAGCGCTACTGGATCATATTCAGGCTAAACAAGAAATTGAACAAACCCAAGCAAGTCTCGGGGACATTGAGCTGCCGCAGGGACTTCAGCATTTAGACGCCAATATTGGCTTGGGCCATTTCGCCGGCAATACCAAACTTTATTTCAAAGTCCTGCATAACTTCGCACATCGCCAGGTGTCACCGCAACTAGAACTAATGGATCAACAAGAACTAAAACGCTGGCTACACAGTTTGAAAGGCTTAAGTGCTAATTTAGGCGCGCTAAATTTGCACAAGCTAGCACTAACGGCTGAATCAACGGTAGATGCCACTGATATTAGCAACACCCTCTGCGAACTCGCCAAGGTGGTGGAAGAAATTAAGCAGAAAATACCTGGGATTGAAAACACGCCTCAAGCCGAAAACAGGCAAAATACTGAAACTAGTTCAGAGTTATTTGTAAAGCTGAAACAGGCGCTAGCTAGCAACCGCCCCAAAAACTGCAAACCCATCCTTGAGCGCCTGGAACAAATGCCTTTGCCTGAGCAAGAACAACAGCTTTTGAGCAAAATCAAACCCTTGATTAAGCGATACAAATTAAAACAGGCCGCTGCGCTATTTGAGCAGGAAGACGTTGCCCAATAAAAATTTAGCGGGTTTAGTAACCCAAAAGGGGAATTTTTATACTAAATTTAAGTATTGGTTTGCTGCCTTGTCGGGGGCAGGGTTGGAAAAGGAACCTCAGATATGATTTTGGAACAAGATTTTAATCCGGAAGACCACACACTTTTGTTAGTGGATGACACGGAAGAAAACATAGATATCTTAATAGCCTTGCTCGATGGTTACGATGTTTTGGTGGCACTTGACGGCGAATCCGCCCTTGAAATGCTGGCGGAAGAACAAGTCGACCTGATCCTACTTGATATCCTTATGCCTGGCATAGATGGCTATGAAACCTGCCGGCGGCTTAAAAGCAATGCCAATACCAAGCACATTCCGGTCATTTTTAGCACCGCTAAAACCGATGAAGAATCGATTGCACTAGGCTATGATGCAGGTGGCATAGACTATGTCACCAAACCCTTTAAACCAAAAGAATTGCAAGCCAGGGTGAAAACCCAATTGAGCCTCAAGCGCTTAATCAACAAGCTAGAACACTTGTCTTCCTACGATCCTCTCACCGGAATCATGAATCGCAGGAAATTTTTTGAACTGGCAGAAGCTTTGTTCGTCCAACGCAGCGAGCAAACCACTGCCATCATGATTGATATAGACAAATTCAAACGCATCAATGACCTGTATGGCCATGGCGTTGGCGATGACGTGATCAAGCTCACGGCGTCAACATTGCAAGAGAATTTGCCTGGACATGCCTTTGTCGCCCGTCTAGGAGGGGAAGAGTTTGCCATTGTTGGCCAGTTTCCATCATGGAATGACGCCTGTAAGCTCGCGGAAGCATTGCGCACTGCAATAGAAGCAAATGAAATAGCATTGTCCGGTGAAACCTTAAAATACACCATTAGCATTGGTGTGGCCTGGCAAACTGAGCAACACAACAAGCTGGACGAACTGCTGGCCACCGCGGACAGCTTACTTTACGAAGCCAAAGAAACTGGCCGTAATAAGACTGTGTTTAGGCAGCAGTTGCGGCCTTAATGGCCGCTTGCGCATTAGCTATTTCAGAAATAAAGCTTTACGAGGTTATTTCCCAATAAGCCGCAAAAACTCGTCCCGGGTGGCTTGGGAGTTGCGGAAAGAACCCAGCATTACTGAGGTCATCATTGAGGAATTCTGCTTTTGCACGCCGCGCATCATCATGCACATGTGCTTAGCTTCCATAATGACACCCACGCCCTGGGCACCCGTCACTTGTTGCACCGCTTCTGCTATCTGCTTGGTCAAGCCTTCTTGGATTTGCAAGCGGCGCGCAAATACATCTACGATGCGGGCGAACTTCGACAAGCCCAAGACATTGCCTTGCGGCAAATATGCAATATTGCAAGTGCCAATAAAGGGCAGCATATGGTGTTCGCAAAGCGAATAGAATTCGATGCCCTGCACTACTACCATTTCATCGGTATCAGATTCGAATATGGCACCATTGACGACGTCCTCGACGGTTTTGTTGTAGCCATCGGTTAAGAATTGCATGGCCTTAGCCGCCCGCTTAGGGGTGTCCACCAAACCATCGCGGGACACATCTTCACCTAAACCGAGCAATATTTCCCGGTAGTGTCCAGATAACTCTTCTAACATTTGTATCTCTAATCAATTTGAGTAAGCATTTTTACTTACTTTTCAGGGCGCAGGATCATAGCAGCTTATGGTAAGGATATTAAGCTGCTCTGCGCCACCTGCGAATATTTACTCTTCCCCTTTGCGGTATGGGATCTCTTGTTCCATGTTTTTAATAGTGTTGGCCAACGCCTGTGGCGAACCCGTGTTCTGTGCTAAATAATAATAAGCGGTCGGTATGATAAACAGCGTCATAAAGGCAGAAACTGCAACCCCGGCAAAAATCACCATACCGATGACCATGCGGCTTTCGGCACCTGGACCTGTCGCCAAAACCAATGGCACAGCACTAAACAGGGTGGTAAAGCCGGTCATCACAATAGGCCGTAACCTACGGGTTGCCGCCTTGAGCAAGGCTTGTTCAAACGCTTGCCCTGCGTCCCGGAGCTGGTTGGCAAATTCCACAATCAAGATGCCATTTTTTGCCGCCAGACCAATCAGCATTACCAATCCTATCTGGCTATATATATTCAGGCTCAAGCCAGAAAAATGCAGTCCCGCAAGCCCTCCGACCAATGCCAGTGGTACGGTCAACAAGATAACCCATGGATGCACAAAACTCTCAAACTGAGCCGCCAAAATCAAGTAAGTGATTAGCAAGGCCAGCAAGAAGATAAACAATACCGAACTGCCCGACTCTTGGTATAGCTGGGACTCCCCACGATAGTCGATACTGACGCCATCAGGCAGCTCGTTGTCCACTATGTCACGCAGGTAGGCCAACGCTTCACCAAGGGTATAGCCATCGGCCAAATTGGCGCTGATAGTGATGCTGCGCATACGGTTATAGCGGTTCAAGCGCGACGAAGTAGCCTGCTCTGACACTGTCACCAAATTGTCCAACGGGATAAGCTGGTTAGTCGTATTGGAACGCACGTAGATGTTGTCGATGCTTTGTGGGCTGCGGAAATCGTCCTCCCAGCCTTCAAGGATGACGTCATACTCCTGGCCGCGATCCAGGAAAGTGGAAACCCGGCGCTGGCCTAACATGGTTTCCAACGTACGGCCGATATCACCGATAGAAACACCTAAATCGGCAGCGCGATCTCGGTCAATATTAATTAGCAGCTGTGGCCAGGTTTCTTTGTAGTCTGAATCTAGCCGCACCAAATTGCGGTTTTCAGCCGCTTTTTCCATCACTATGTCGCGGTAGCGCACTAGGTCTTCGTAGGTATCACCCTGCAATACAAACTGCACGGGACGGCCAAGGCCACGTCCCCCCAAACTGCTGCGCATCACGGCAAAAGCACGCACATCCGGGATAGTCGCCAACTTGCCGCTTATTTCATTCATGATGGCAAAAGTAGAACGATCGCGCTCGTCCCAAGGCACGGTGCCCATAATGGCGATACCTGCAGAGCCACCAAAGCCCGGCGTGCGCACCAATACCCGGTCTGATTCACCAGTATCTATATACTCCAGTAAAATCGCTTCAATCTTGCGCAAATTATCGGCATTGCTCTCAAAGCTAGCACCTTCCGCGGCCTGCATTATGACAAAGAAATTACCCCTATCTTCCCGTGGTACAAACTCACTAGGGATTTTATTGACCAGGGCATAAATTGCAAACAGGCTGGCAGCCACCAGCAAAAAAGTGACCAGCGGTTGATGCACGGTTTTGGTCAAGGTTTTGTGGTAAACCCGTTCAAGGCTGGCAAATTTGCCATCAACCCAACGGCCAAAACCAGAGCTCCGTTCGCGTTTTTTTAAAATTTTAGAGCCTAGCATCGGGCTAAGGGTAAGCGCGGTAAAACTGGAAAACGCCACGGCGGCGGCGATGGCCAAGGCAAACTCAGTAAACAAGCGGCCAATATTGCCTTCCAAAAACACCAAAGGCACAAACACCGCGATCAGTACCAAGGTGGTGGCAATAACCGCAAACCCAACTTCCCTGGCACCGCGATAGGCTGCCAGTAGTGGTGGTTCGCCCATTTCAATACGACGGTAAATGTTCTCCAATACCACAATGGCATCATCCACCACCAAACCAATAGCCAACACCAAAGCCAACAGGGTCAGCAAATTGATGGAGAAGCCCAGCACCATCATCACAATAAAAGCCGACACCAAGGATATTGGCACGGTCACGGCCGGGATGAAGGTGGCGCGCATACTGCCTAAAAACAAGTAAATCACCAATACCACCATCATCATTGCAATGGCGAGGGTGTTGTAGACCTCGTTGATGGATTCAGCGATGAAAATAGAGGAATCGTAGCTGGGCACAATAAAGATATTCTCAGGCAATGATTCTTGCATTTCCTCGATGGCTTTGCGCGCGGCATTGGCGACTTCCAAGGTGTTGGCTTTGGACTGCTTGACGATACCCAGGCCAACCATATTTTTGCCATTACCGCGGAATTCGGTTTCGTCGTCACTGGCCGCCAACTCAACTTTGGCAATTTCACCTAATTTTACCAAATAGCCATCAATGCCTTGTTTCACTGTTAAATTGGCAAAGTCGTGTTCAGTCAAAAAGGTACGGGCTACCCTGACTTCAAAATCACGGCTAATAGACTCCACTTCACCGGCGGGAAGCTCTACGTTTTCAGACCTGATAACCCGTTCCACGTCGGCAACCGTGATATCACGCGCAGCCATGGCATTGCGGTCTAGCCAGACCTTCATGGCGTACTCACGGCCACCCCCTACTTGCACCCGGGCGACACCATCGACAGTGGATAGGCGGTCGACCACAAAACGGTCGGCATAGTCAGTCAGTTCAAGCACAGACAAGTTATCGCTGCGCAAGTTGTACCAAACGATAACGCTCTCGTCAGAGTCAGACTTGAACACCTCCGGAGGTTCCGCCTGATCCGGCAAATTATTAAGCACCCGGCTAACCCGTTCCCGCACGTCGTTGGCTGCGGCATCTATATCCCGCGCCAGTTCAAATTCAATGCTGATATTGGAACGGCCATTGCGGCTAGTGGAAGTAATATTTTTGATACCCTCGATCCCACTAATACGGTCTTCAATAATCTGGGTAATACGGGTTTCAACAATCGAAGCAGATGCTCCCGGGTAAACCGTATTAATTGACACAATCGGCGGATCGATATCCGGGTACTCCCGCAGTGCCAAGGTGGTGAAGGCAACGATGCCAAACACTAGAAGCAGTAGGTTTACTACGGTGGCAAAGACCGGACGTTTTACTGAAATGTCAGATAAAATCACTGGCCATCCCCCACTAGCCTGACAGTGGCACCATCGCGCAATCGCAGCGTGCCTTCTACCACAACCTTATCACCTTCTTGCAAACCTGAAATCACCTGCGCAAGGCCTGGACGGCGCTCCCCTAGCTGCACTTGTACCTGTTTCGCTTTATTGTCAGCGTCCACCACGTAAACATATTGTCTGTCTTCAATAGGCACTAGCGCCGTTTCAGGGACTACCAAGGTATCTAGCACCTGCTTTTGCACCACAATTTGCAGCAGCATGCCTGGGCGCAGTTTCAATTCTGGGTTGGCGATTTTTGCCCTTATTTGCACAGCCCGGGTAACGGGGTCAACGCGGGAGGCAATATGGGAAACCTCGCCATCAAAGGTTTCACCGGGATATGCCACCGATGTTGCTGCCAATGATTGTCCCAGGGCAATACTTGGCAGATGGCGCTCGGCAATACTGAAATCCACTTTCACAGTGGCCAGGTCATCGAGGGTAGTAATGACATCACCTGGGCGTACTAGGGCACCTTCACTGACTTCACGCACCCCCAACAACCCTGAAAATGGCGCGTGGATTTTGAGATCGCTTAGGATTGCATTGGCTACCGCAAGCTGGGCAATAAGCGCATCGACTTCGGCTTGCCTTTCATCCAGTAGTTGCTGTGAAGCGGCATTTTCTGCCGCTAGGCCTTGCACCCTTTGCAATTGCCGCCGCGCTTCGGCCAGGTTTATCTGCAGTTCTTCAACCCGGGATTGCTCTTCGCGGCTGTTCAGGGTCAGCAATAGCTGGCCCGCTTGCACCAAGTCGCCATCATCAAACAGAATTTGTTCAATTTTGTCGGTTTCTTGGGCAGTGATCACCACCGCCTCGTTAGCCCTGGCAGTACCCAGGGCCTCCACAATAATAGGCAATGCTTGCTGTTTGACCTCTGTCACAACAACGGGTGAAGCCCGGCCTTGGCGTTGTTGCTGTCCTTCACCATTGGGCAGGTATAGGTAGCCAATAAGCCCTATTACGAGTACCACTGCAATCAGTAGCGGTGAAAGTTTAAATTGTTGACGCATGCGTTTTCCTAAAAAGGTTGCTATCTGGATCCCAAAGTGCCGATTCTACGTAAAAACCTGGCAAAAGGATTGTCAGCTGTTGGCTTTCAATTGTCGTGGTTTAGGTATTGCTCTAGAGGACATGTAAACTTGGCGTTTCATCACGGTCACTCAACGTGCAAAACCAGCCATTGGTCGCAGCAGTAATGCTTTTATTGTAAACTAGGACGGCAAATTAAGTTGCAACAGGTTACAAATTTTAGAAGCCCTGAGGTGACAATTTTGAAAAAATCCTGGTGGCACACCGACTGCCCCAAATGCCGAAGGATCCGCATGATGATAGTGTGGGCCGTTTTGATGTACGTAATTCTAGAAGTGTTTTGGATTTAGCAAGGTAACATTTTATGCATGAACAGTCCTCACAAGAAACCCATGATGACGGCCAAGCAGCCGCCGAAGATGCTATTTGGATACGCGCCACAGCGAAGCGCAATGGCTTAACCAGCGTCATCTTGGGTATCGCGATGCTGTTGCTGGCCATCTTGATGTTCAAGCTATTACCGGCACAGTTCAGTTTATTGGCAATCTTCACCACCAGCGCGGGTATCGTCGCCCTTCTGATCGGCTGGTTTAAGATCCGGGAACCCGCGCATAGTATGAAGATCACCCGTGACCAGGTTGACTACCGGCACCGCAAAGGCAACTGGTGCCTGCAATGGCAAAATGTGCAACGGATCGACATCCCTAAAATTAGCCACGGCCTAGAGCACAAAGCCCTGTCCTTGGTGGGTATCAAAGTCAAAGATTATGACCAAATCCTAGATTCGGTATCGCCGCGGTTAATGTCATTTATGCTGATGGAACAGCGTCCATTGCTGCTGCAATCCCAAGACAAAAATTGCGCATCCGGCACCTGTTACGGCGATGACCTGCTGGAAGAAGATAGCTACAAAAGCGAGTCAGGTAGAACCTACAAGGGTATCCAAGCCATGTTTGGCAACCGTATGGCTAAACTGCGCACACGCCTTGGCTTTGACCTATTTATCAACAGTGCAGAGCTTGACCGGACACCCGATGAATTTGTAGAACTACTGCGAGCCTGCCACCAGGACGTTTTGCGCCAGTAACTGCTCAACAGCGTCTTCAAACGCCAGCATCATTGCACCGATGTCCGAACTATTACCCGCTTTTAAGTTGGCCTCAAGCTCAGCACAGATGCGCTGTAGCTTGGGCACCCCGGTATAACAGGCAGCGCCGTGGAGCTTATGCACTTGCTGCTGCAGGGATTGCCAATGGCCCGCGCTAAAAGCAGCACTGATATCAGCGCTGATTACCGGTAACTGCCCTATAAAGGCCTGCATCAAATCACTTGCCGCCGCTTCATTCATGTTTGCCCGTTTAACAGCTAGTTGCCAGTCAATATCTTCCAGGTGCGACACGTCAAACTCAGGTTCGGCACACCAGAGTTGGATCTGTTTGGCTAATTCCAGCATGTCCAGAGGCTTTGGCAGGTAATCGTCCATGCCTGAATTGAGCAGGCGCTCCTTTTCTTCTTTAAAGGCATGGGCGGTCACTGCAATGATGGGCGTTCCTTGGTTATGCCTAGTTTTGCGAATTAACCCTGTTGCCTCCATACCGTCCATTTCAGGCATTTGTACATCCATAAGGATAAGGTCATAGGCTTCGGTTTCGCACATCTTGACCGCCTCTTCACCGCTATAGCATAAGGTCAGTGACACGGGGGAGTCTTGCAGCCAGGTTTTCAAAAGCCGCAAGTTTATTTCCATGTCGTCCACTGCCAAGATATTTGCCGCTGGCAAGGCACTTTGTTGTTGCAACCAATTAGACTTGGTTTCATCTTCCCTGGCTTTGTGGAACTCCATCAGGTGCGAAAGCAAAAGGGGGGTGTCAAGGTTGCGGTCAAAGTGTTCCGGGCATCGGGGGTCATTGTCCAAGTCACTGGTAAGCTGCACTTTTTGTGTTGCTTCTAGCAGCCCAATAATTTGCTTACATCGTTCCCGTTGCCCTTTGGGTACCGAGCTCAAATCGGCAAATAGATAATCAAATGCTTCAAGCTGGCGTGACAGAAAATCCAGGCTTTCCACTGAAGTAACCTCAGCACCAATGGCAGTGAGCAACACAGACCGCGCCCTCCTGCTCTCTGGATTTGAATCGAACAACAACAGCGACTTGCCTTGCCAATCGCCTATTGGCTTCAAGTCATTGTGCTTAGTAAGGCGCAAACAATCCAGACTGACGTAAAAACAGGTGCCGTTACCGTGCTCGCTAGCAAAACCAATCTTACCGCGCATCAGATGTACCAGTTGTTTACAGATAACCAAGCCCAACCCTGTCCCTTGGTAGGAGCGGGTCAAGGCATCATCAAGCTGTGAAAACGCCTGGAACAATTTGGCCTTCTGTTTGGGATCAATGCCTATGCCAGTATCGGCAACTTCAATACGCCATCGGAATTGGTTGTCTTCCAATTCTTGGCCTGACACTGTTAATGTAACCTGGCCTTCATTGGTAAACTTAATTGCATTACTAAGCAAGTTGGTAAGTACTTGCTTTATCCTTGCGCTGTCGCCTATTAGCTTTTCAGGTAATGGGCAGGGATGATAAATAAAATTCAGCTGCTTTTTCTGTGCGGACTTGCCATTGACGAATACAACTTCTTCCAGTAGCTCATTAGGGGAGAACGCTTCGTGCAGGATTTCTAGTTTACCCGCTTCTATTTTGGAAAAATCCAACACATCATTGACAATAACCAGGAGGTTACTCGCAGAAGAATTTATGATTTGCACGTGTTCTTGTTGTTTCGCTGGCAGGTGGCACTTGGTCAGCTCCCGGCTAAAGCCCAGGATAGCGTTAAGCGGGGTACGGATTTCGTGGCT
Source organism: Alteromonadaceae bacterium (assembly GCA_965279005.1). GTDB lineage: Bacteria > Pseudomonadota > Gammaproteobacteria > Enterobacterales > Alteromonadaceae > Planctobacterium. The sequence continues at coordinate 201,729 of CBDIHK010000021.1, forward strand.
CATATTGGCCAAAAACTGGGACTTCACTTTGTTGGATGTTACTGCGTCTTTGCGGGCGATATCCAGGCGTGCATTTTGTTCTTCGATTAGCTCCAGATTATTGAGTAAGTCGTTGGTGGCTTCCAATACCTCGTTTTCTAGCTGGTGCCGGGACTTTTCAATTAACGCGATAGAAAACAGCGCAGCCTCGAAAAACACGCCAAATTGAAAACAGTAAGTGGTGACAAAATTAGTAGGCAATAAGGCCACCAAGCCCAACATCCCAACTAAGGCGCTCACCAGCACTAAAGACCAAGCAAAAATGAAATAACGCGCTGGTTTAAACTGGTTTAGATAGCTTTCAAATCCCGATACGAGATACACACATATCGCCACTATACTGACGGCGTATACCAAAAGGTGCTGCCAAAATGCCGGGATTAGGTTGAATACCGAAACCGGTACAAGCAACGCCAAAAGGGCTAACAATCCCATCAATATAGGATACATCCGCGGTGCTGTTTCCCAGGCGTTCAAAAACTGCCGAGTAAATAACCCAGCCCCTATAGCCACCATCACAAAAATAATATCAGTATGCTGGTTAAACCAACTATTTAGCCCCTCAGGGAATATCAGTTGGGCATGGCCCCCCCAGACCAACTGCCAAACCACTACAGTCACTATGTAGCCTATGTAGGCTATGAGGCTTGGTTCACGAGTAGTAAGGAATAGCACCAGGTTGTAAAACACAAGGATAAACAGGCCGCCATAAAAGACACCCCATAAGCTGTAATCCAACGCCACGCTATTCATATGGGCAGCTTTTGACTGTAGGTCTATGGGCACGACCAAAGCCTGATCCTGGCTTTGCACACGTATCAATAGTTCCAGTTCCTGGGCGAAAGGCAAACTAACCTCGAATACAGGGAACCGGAAAACGGCGCCTGGAACTGTCCTCCCAGCGGTATCCTGGGCAATCAGCTCGCCGTCTTGCAGCAGATAAAAATTGACTAGGTCATTTTGGGCGAAGCCAACATCAATAATGAACTCATTCGCCTCGCTGACATTTGAAAAACGGTTGTATAACCAAAGCCCTCTGGATGAAAAGCCGTAGTTGGGATTGGCATTGGCTGGCCACTCAAAGTCATCCCGCAACTGGTAAACTTCATGCAACGACAATGCCTGGTTGCCTGACTCCCAATATAGCCGGGTAGCAGAATTTAAGCGTATCTTCTGCTCCGTATCGAAAATTTGCAGGTTGGATATGTTTGCAACAACAGGGGTATGCCAGCTAAGGAAACAGCATAAACAGATAAAAATAACGCTAAAACGTCGCAATGGTTGTTGGCCAACAAAATTTGGAAAAGCCGTAATATACCCCCTGGCGCATTTTTTTGCACACATTCAAATTGAATGCCGCTTCGCTGCAATTTATCGTTGTTTTGCGTTAGTTTAGACAGAAAAAACCCAATGTGGGAAGGCTTATAGCACCTTTTTGACGGGCCACCGGGCACCAACACCGATTAACCTTTCGCTGTTTGCGCTAATGCCATTTACAGCAACAGCCACCAGCAGTAAGCTATCCCCTAGCCAAAGTGGCTGAGCCAATAACGATAAATATTCCAAGTGCTAAATGAACCAAGATATCACAATCAACCAAGACGGCGTTGAACAACTTCCCATCAGACGCTTTACCGAAGACGCCTACCTGAATTATTCAATGTACGTCATCATGGACAGGGCGTTACCGCATATTGGCGACGGCCTGAAACCGGTACAACGGCGAATTGTATACGCCATGTCGGATCTGGGCCTTAGCGCCAACGCAAAATACAAAAAGTCCGCCCGCACCGTGGGTGACGTCCTAGGTAAATTCCATCCCCATGGCGATTCCGCTTGTTATGAAGCCATGGTATTGATGGCACAACCATTTTCTTATCGCTATCCATTGATTGATGGCCAAGGAAATTGGGGCGCACCAGATGACCCTAAGTCATTTGCTGCCATGCGTTACACCGAAGCCAGGTTATCAAAATTCAGTGAAGTACTGCTGGCAGAGCTCGGGCAAGGGACTGTTGATTGGCAGCCCAATTTTGATGGTACCTTGAAAGAACCCAAAACCTTGCCTGCTCGGTTACCCCATATTCTACTCAACGGCGTTACAGGTATCGCTGTTGGGATGGCGACGGATATCCCACCGCACAACGCCAGGGAACTGGCGCAGGCTTGTGCCCTGCTTTTGGACAATAGCAAAGCGGGGCTCAGTGATTTGCTGGAACATGTGCAGGGACCTGACTTTCCTACCGAAGCGGAGATCATCACCCCGCGCAGTGATATCCGTAAACTCTACGAAACCGGGCGCGGCAGTGTCAAAATGCGGGCAGTCTACAGCCAGGAAAATGGTGACATCATCATTACCGCCCTGCCCCACCAAGCTTCTGGCGGCAAGGTACTAGAACAAATTGCAGCGCAAATGACAGCCAAGAAGCTACCCATGGTCAGCGACTTGCGGGACGAATCTGACCACGAAAACCCGGTGCGTTTGGTGATCACCCCCAGATCCAACCGTATCGACACCGAACAGCTAATGCAACACCTATTCGCAACCACTGACTTGGAAAAGAACTACCGGGTCAACTTGAACATGATAGGCTTGGACAACCGGCCACAGGTGAAGGACTTGCGCAGTATCCTCAGCGAATGGCTGGTTTACCGCAAAGATACAGTCACCCGGCGGCTGCAGCATCGCTTGGATAAAGTCCTGGCCAGGTTGCATATTTTAGAAGGCCTAATGATTGCCTTCCTCAATATCGACGAAGTCATTAGGATTATCCGCTATGAGGATGAGCCCAAGCAGGAGTTAATGCGCCGCTTTAATCTAAGCGATACCCAGGCGGAAGCAATATTGGAGCTAAAACTGCGGCACCTTGCCAAGCTGGAAGAAATGAAAATCAAAGGTGAGCAGGACGAACTCAGCGCAGAACGCGATAAACTGCAACAATTGCTCGGTTCTGATCGCCGTCTAAAAACCCTGATTAAGAAAGAAATCCTGGCCGATGCAGAAAAATACGGCGATGACCGCCGCTCGCCAATCGTAGAGCGTAGCGAAGCCAAAGCCTTGTCCGAAAAACAGCTGGTACCGTCAGAAGCGGTAACCGTTGTTTTGTCGGAAAAAGGTTGGGCGCGCTGTGCCAAGGGTCACGATGTTGATGTTGAAGGGCTAAGTTACAAAGCAGGCGACAAGTACCTCAGCAGTGCTAAGGGGCGCAGCAACCAGCAAGTCGCCTTCTTGGATTCGTCGGGACGCAGTTTTTCTTGTGATGCCCATAGCCTACCCTCGGCGCGCAGCCAAGGCGAACCTTTGACGGGGCGTTTTTCGGTGGTTGCTGGTGAACAGTTTGAACACGCTATTATGGCCGAAGACGAAGGGCGCTTCCTGATGGCATCTGATGCTGGTTATGGTTTCGTCGGCACCTACAGCGATATGCTAAGCAAAGCCAAAGCAGGCAAGGCCTACCTTAGCCTGCCAACCGGAGCCAAAGTGATGTACCCACAACGGGTACAAAACCTGGAGACAGACTGGTGTATGGCAATATCCAATGAGGGCCGTTTGCTATTATTCCCGCTAAGGGATCTGCCTTGCCTGGGCAAGGGCAAAGGCAACAAGATAATCAGTATCCCAAGCGCCAGGGCGCAAAGCCGTGAGGAGTACCTTAAGTTCTTATTGGTGGTCCCAGATGGGGCGGCGGCCAAAATTATTGCAGGCAAAAGGTCAATGACCTTGTCTAGCAAAGACCTCGGCCACTACCAGGGCGAGCGGGGACGTAGGGGCAACAAGCTGCCACGCGGCCTACAGCGCGTGGACGCTGTGGAAATAGAACTGGTGGCACCGGCATCGGAGCCTGAAACCACAGGCAATTAGGAACGGATTATGTGCGGCCGTTTAAACGTAACCGATGACCCCGCATTACGCGGTTTATGCGAAACCCTAGGCATTGAACTATGGCCGCAACAACAAGTTTTTGGCCGCTATATCAGCGCAGCCAAACCAGTCTCGATTGTGCGCCAGCAGCAAGGCAAACGGGAGATGCTCAATGCCACCTGGTGGCTGCTATTGGATAAAACTGACGCGGGTTTCAAGCCCTCCAAATACACGTCAATCAACACCCGTTACGATAGCCTGCACAACCCGCGCAAGGCAGGATATAAGCCATATAGAGAAGGCCGCATAGTGATCCCGGTGACGGGGTTTGGCGAGTCTGAATACCGCTCTGGAAAGTTGTTGCATTGCCATGATTTAACAGCCGCGGATGGTGCTATGCTATTGGCGGGACTGAGCAAAGAATGGCGGCATCCGCAAACGGGGGAAACCAGGATGTCCTGCTCGGTGATCACTTTGCCACCGCATCCAAAGCTGCAACATATCCACTCCAAGTCGACGCCTATGATGCTGCCAGCAGTCCCAGCCATTGTGGATCGCTGGTTGGACTGCAGCACCCCGGAAGTGGCCGATTTGGCCCCCCTGCTAAACCCGTCCATTCCCTATGATTTGCAAGCACAGCAAATCGCTAAGCCCAGCCAATACCAGCAGACAATCGGTGACGCTTTTATTTTGCAGAAAGATGCTTAAGTAAAAAAACAGGCCCTGGGTATTATATCGATTACTTAAATTGACTGTATTTTTGTGTAATAGCCTGGATTTTGCCTTCCGCTTTGAGGGAATTAATGGCCTGGTTTATTTGTGGCAGCAGTGCCCTGTGCTGCTTGCGCAAACGCAATATACCGATTCCATTAAGTATTTGCTCACTCAGTGGGAATTGAAAAGGGTTTAGACAAGGCAAATGTTCAATGGTCTAGTGGGTCTAAATCGAGAACATTTAACGCTGTATAAACCCTTTTCAAACCCATCGAAGACGCGCCTCAGGAACACAATTTCTTCGTTGCACGAAGTTTGATAATTTCTTCTGGAAAGAAATTAAACGGCGAAGCCGGCCTGAAAGGCGGAGGGCAGGATGCCCGGAGTAAAGCCACCAGTATTACTTCATTCGTGCGCCTTGAACTTGAGTCCCTGAGGCAGCGCTGAGTGAGCAAATACTTAATGGAATCGGTATTTCCATGTCACCTTGGGTATGGATGCTGGCAAGCGCCAACGGCAACCCAAGTTGCCGTGACCAATATTCGGCTGTTAACTGTTCCAGGATAGCAACATCAAACCGCCTTTTGCGCAAACCTTCAACCAAATGGCGCTCCGATGGGAAGTCCATGCGCTGGAACAAAGCCTCATCGTAATAATAATACCCAGAGATGGTACCAACCACATTGCCGTATGGGCTGCTGGGATCTTGATATTGTCGCTGGTTTTCAGGCAGGGTGACGAAGTATTCCGTGATCCTCAAGATGGGGTCGCTGGCGACAAACTGTTCTCCGACATTGCCACCGGCAAACCATACTGGGCTGACAAAATCAAAATCCAAACCGCCATTATAAAGCTCGAAGATTGCGCGTTTGGTGGGCAAGTCAGTTGCCTCAATGGCGACTCCAGCCCTATCCATAATCAGTGGGATGACTTCTGCAAAAATACCAGGAGATTGGGTGTCACCAGTGCCAGAATAGGGTTATACCGATTCCATTAAGTATCTGCTCACTCAGTGGGAATTGAAAAGGGTTTAGACAAGGCAAATGTTCAATGGTCTAGTGGGTCTAAATCGAGAACATTTAACGCTGTATAAACCCTTTTCAAACCCATCGAAGACGCAACTCAGGAACACAATTTATGAAATGCGTCCTTGCATTTCACCGCTGCGCGGCTGGCTAAAGCCATTCAAAAGTTTTCCCGAAACTTTTGTCTGTGTTGCACGAAGCTCGATAATTTCTTCTGGAAAGAAATTAAACGGCGAAGCCGGCCTGAAAGGCGAAGGGCAGGACGCCCGGAGTAAAGCCACCAGTATTACTTCATTCCTGCGCCTTGAACTTGAGTCCCTGAGGTAGCGCTGAGTGAGCAGATACTTAATGGAATTAATGGTATTACCAGGTGCTTTCGGTATGGACGTTGTATTTGAGTGGCTGCGCGGCATAAGCCAGAACAGGCACAGACAACGCCAATAGCGCAAGTATCGCCCACAACATCCGGATGAGAAACCAAGCTTTGCTATACCTTAGCGAATGGTTCAAGGCTTAGCGCCCCTTGTATCTTGCAAATACAACTTGCGGCCATTGCTCAACATCTGTCTTGCTACAACTTGCAATATCGTTACCTTTATAAAGGTTTTAGGTATTAACTTTACTAAATGCAAGTAGAACTGGCGCAATGGGACATAACAACCGAAGTAGCCTAGTTTTTTACATTAGGTCCTTGCCTTGCTAGCAACTAGGTAGTAGGTCAAGCCCAAAGACAAAATGACCGCGGCAATACCATAGACATACTCTGGCGCCAATGCAGAGAAATCCAAGACAATCACTTTGCGTGCGATGGCCATTAGTGCCGTCGCAATCACCAAACGGATATGGATGACATCGTCACGCAAATATAGTGTGATATTGGCAAAAATTTCAATGGCGATCAGCACCGCCAAAAACGAAGCAAAAACCTTAAAGATATCGCTGAAGTCCAACAGGAACTTGGGTGGTGCCATCAGCTTTTCATACAGTACAAACACTACGTCTGCTATGCATAGCAAAATCACTATCACCATCAAGATAGCTAAAAACCGGATAGCATAGCCGATGACATTGTTTAAATTGCTCACCAACCACTCGCCTTCATGGTTGGTAAAGTGGTGTTCTTCTTTGTCCATAGGGAAAACTCCGTCGCAAATAATGGATCTTAATGTAACGGAAACCGCCTGTTAGTTATCAGTTTTACTCGACGGTTTATTGATTTTTGTCAATATTTTTCAGTAAAAATAGCCGTGTATGTCAATTGCGGCGATGGCTTGTCGATAGGCGTGAAAATTAAAAGGTATAGCGATAGCTGTGCGGGGCAATAAAAAAGGTGGTGGAACATCCACCACCATAAACAACAACAAGGAACGATAACCATGAAAGTGGAGTAGGATGACGAGGCGCTAAGCCCGTAGACAGCGTCAGTACCGGCGGCACCTTACCTCGCTTTCATGACAAAAGCTTAACCTAATCAAGTTAAACCGAATCTGAATGGCATTACGGGAAAACACAATGGACTGTAACAAATTTATTCATCCAGCTGTTTCACCAACTGCAATAAAGAATGGGTGATAGGCGATTCCCGTTCATAGGCGAGGCCAATATCGCGCTGCAATACTAGGTCTGCAAGCCCCTTCATGACAATTTCCCGGCCTTGTTTGATTTCCCTGTAATCAGGCAAAAGCGCACAGGCAACCCCCGCCTGCACCAGGCCAACCGCATACTCGATGGTTCGGATACGCGCCCGGATATCGAGGTTAATTTGATGGTGCGCCAATGCCGATTGCAATTGCTGCCAAGCCTCGCATGGGGTTCGCTGAATAAAGGCCAAACCTTGTAAGTCAACCAGGCCAATTTGGCTATGTAGGCTCAGAGGATGTGACATGGGCATCGCAACAGCAAAGCTCTCTTGCCACATAGGCACAAAGGTTTCACCCGGCTTAACCATGGTTTGATTAATAATACGGGCATCACATTCCTGATCCGGTGCCACCAAGGTCAACTCCATATTGGGATTGGCATTGGTGAATTGCTTTAACAGCCCGCTCATCCGGGCTACACCTAGGCCGTTTACGACCCCCAAATAATAATTGCTTTTGTGGCCGGCATCGGCGAACACCTGTTTAATGGCGCTGGCTTGTCCAAGCAATTGCTTGGCAAGGGGATACAAGCGCTCCGCCGCTTCGGTTGCCGTGACGCCACGGGTATGGCGCAAAAACAAAGGCTGCCCGATGTCAGATTCTAGTTGAGCCAACGCTGACGAAATCGAAGGTTGTGCCACATAGCACTGCTTGGCGGCGGCACTGATGCTGCCCCGCTCTTTTACCGCCACAAAATAGCGTAACGACCTGAGATCCATTGCAACTTTTGATATAGCTTTTTCCTATATCAAGCCTATATAAAATATATTTTTTATTCAACAAACAACTAGGTAGACTAAGGGGATGCATAGTAATTGAGCAAGAGCCATATGACCCAACAAAACACACGAGCCCCTTTTTCCTGGGAAGATCCATTAGACCTAGATAGTTGCCTGCAAGAGGAAGAACGCATTATCCGCGATAGCGCACACCAGTATTGCCAAGAGCGCTTAATGCCGAGGATCCTGCAAGCCAACCGGGAAGAGATCTTCCACAGGGAAATTATGAACGAGCTGGGCGAGCTGGGCTTACTTGGCTGCACATTGCCGGAGCAATATGGTTGTGCCGGTGTTAACCACGTGGCTTATGGCTTAATCGCCCGAGAGGTGGAACGGGTTGACTCAGGCTACCGCAGTGCCATGAGCGTACAGTCTTCACTTGTTATGTACCCCATCTATACCTATGGTTCAGAAGCGCAGCGCGAGAAATATTTACCTAAGCTCGCCACTGGCGAATGGGTTGGCTGTTTTGGTTTGACCGAACCCAATTCCGGTTCAGATCCTGCCAGTATGGCAACCCGTGCTGAAAAAACGGATGGTGGCTACCTGGTCACCGGCACTAAAATGTGGATCACCAACTCCCCCATCGCCGATGTATTTGTGGTTTGGGGTAAGCTAGATGGCGTAGTCAGGGGCTTTGTTTTAGAAAAAGGTATGGCGGGTTTATCTGCGCCTAAGATTGAAGGCAAGTTTTCCCTACGGGCGTCAATTACTGGCGAGATTGTCATGGACAATGTATTTGTCCCAGAGGAAAACCTACTGCCAAACGTGACCGGCATTAAAGGTCCGTTTGGTTGCCTGAATAAAGCGCGTTATGGCATTGCCTGGGGCGCATTGGGTGCTGCGGAATTTTGTTGGCACGCAGCCAGGCAATACACTTTGGATAGGGAACAGTTTGGCCGTCCATTGGCCGCTACCCAGTTGGTACAGAAAAAACTCGCCGACATGCAAACTGAAATCGCCATAGGCCTAAGTGCTTGTTTGCAAGCAGGCCGGATGATGGACGCTAACAAATTGGCACCAGAAGCCATTTCGCTGATAAAGCGCAACTCCTGTGGCAAAGCCTTGGACATGGCCAGGGTTGCCCGTGACATGCACGGTGGCAACGGTATAGCCGATGAATTCCACGTAATACGCCATGTAATGAACCTGGAAGCAGTGAACACCTACGAAGGTACCCACGATATCCACGCTTTGATATTGGGACGCGCCCAAACGGGCCTTCAAGCCTTCTCAGGATAAATTTTATAGGGCAACGCTATGTTGGATAGGAACAAACGCATTGATGACAATTTCATCGATGCTGTAAAAAAACAAACATTCCCCGCAGCGAAAAGCCAACCTGATATTGCAGCATCCGGCCTCACGGCTGAGGAATGGGTGGACATATTTGAGTCCCAGGTGATGAGCAGGCACCTGGACTTACAATCGCGCTTGATGCAAAAACAGGGCAATAGCTTTTACACCATAGGCAGTGCTGGGCACGAAGCCAATGCGGCCTATGCCAAGGCCTTCCGGCCTTCGGATATGGCATTTTTGCACTACCGCAGTGGTGCCTTTGTCATCCAACGCAGCAAACAGGTACCCGGGCAAACCCCGCTGTATGACATGTTATTGTCCTTCGCTGCCTCCAGCGAAGATCCAGTGTCGGGCGGCAGGCACAAGGTGCTCGGCAGCAAGGCCCTATCCATTCCCCCGCAAACCAGCACCATAGCGTCGCATTTGCCCAAGGCCGTCGGCGCTGCCTATAGCGTTGGCTTGGCCGCACACTTGGATCTTGAGGACAGGATGCCCGACGATGCGGTGGTACTGTGCAATTTTGGCGACGCATCGGCAAACCACTCCACAGCCCAAGGGGCAATTAACGCCGCTTGCTGGGCAGCCTACCAGTCGATTGACATGCCGATGGTATTTGTTTGCGAGGACAATGGCATCGGTATTTCCACCCCGACACCCAAAGGCTGGATCGAAGCCAACTTTAGGTACCGGCCAGGGCTTGAATATTTTAGTTGTGACGGTTTAAATATTGTAGACACCTACGTCACCGCGAAACGCGCTGTCGACTTTGCCAGGAAGCAACGCAAACCGGTATTTTTGCACTTCCACACCATCCGCTTGCTAGGCCATGCCGGCTCAGATGCAGAGTTCAAATACCGGGCTAACAAAGACATTGACGCTACCGAGCTACAAGATCCATTGCTGCATTCCGCGCGTGAACTAATCGACAATGAAATCCTGACCCCAGGACAGGTGATTGAAATCTATCAATCAGTCAAAGCCAAGGTCGCCGCTATTGCAGAGCGCGCGGCTGGCAGGCCCAGGTTGGATAATGCCAAGCAGGTGATGCAAAGCCTAGTGCCCCCCAAACGGGAAACAGCTGCGCCAAAACCGCCAAGCGAAGCCAAGCGTGCAGAACTATTTAGCCATGACAAGCACAACCTGGCTAAACCCCAGCATATGGCCAAGCACATCAATTGGGCGCTGCTGGATCTCATGGCCGAAAAACAACACATCGTCCTGTGCGGTGAAGATGTGGGCAAGAAAGGCGGTGTCTATGGCATTACCAGCCAGCTGATAACCAAGTTTGGCGGCAAACGCGTGATCAACACCCTGTTAGATGAACAGTCTATTTTGGGTTTAAGTATCGGCATGGCGCACAACTCAGTATTGCCGATCCCGGAGATCCAATTCTTGGCCTACGTGCACAATGCCGAAGACCAGATCCGCGGTGAAGCTGCCACGTTACCCTTTTTCTCCAATGGCCAATTCAGCAACCCTATGGTGATCCGTATCGCTGGCCTTGCCTACCAGAAAGGTTTCGGTGGCCATTTCCACAACGACAATTCATTTGCCGTGTTCCGGGATATCCCCGGTATCATCCTGGCCTGCCCCTCCAACGGCCAGGATGCTGCATTGATGCTGCGCGAAGCCGTGCGCTTGGCGGAAGAAGAGCAACGGGTAGTGGTATTCCTAGAGCCCATTGCCCTTTATATGAAAAAAGACCTGCACCTGGATGGCGACAACAGCTGGAGCTTCCCTTACCCGATACCAGGACAGTCCAAACCTATCCAACAAGGGGAGATTGGCCAATACGGCGATGGCAAGCAGCTGGCGATTATCAGCTATGGCAATGGCTACTACCTATCTCGCCAAGCGGAAAAAATGTTGAGCGAAGAGGGCTACCAGATCCGGGTGCTGGATCTGCGCTGGCTGGTACCTCTGCCGGAACAAGCCATATTGCAGGCCGTTGCTGGCTGCGAACAGGTGTTAATAGTGGATGAGTGCCGTCGTAGCGGTTCCTTGAGTGAAGCCCTGTTCACCCTATTGCACGAGCACGCACCAAACCTAACCGCTGACAAGCTGCAACGCATTACCGGCCAAGATAGCTTTATTCCCCTTGGCAGTGCCTCTTACCAAGTGCTACCCGACAAAGACGAAATCTACCGCACAGCTTTGGGCATGTTGTCCAAAGGCAGTGCCCAGGCTGTTACCCTACACGAAAATAAAACGACAGTATGAACAAAGCAAAACAAAGGGCTGTGGTAATTTGCCCCGGCCGCGGCACCTATAACAAACCAGAACTGGGTTATTTGTCACGCTGGCACCCTGATGAACAGGATTTGATCCGGGTCATTGACCGGCAGCGGCAGCAGCAGGGCCAAGCCACGGTTAGCTCACTGGATCAAGCCGCTAGTTATAACCTGAAACAACACACGGCTGGTGAAAACGCCTCTTCACTAATCTACGCCTGCGCTAAAGCCGATTTCAACAAAATTGACCAAGATGAATATGACATTGTCGCAGTCACCGGCAATTCAATGGGCTGGTATATCGCCCTGGCGGTTGCCAACGCAATCAACCATGGCAATGCGTCACACCTCATCAATACGATGGGATCTATGATGGTTGATGGTGTAGTCGGCGGCCAAAGCATTTATCCGATAGTAGATGAAAACTGGCACCTTGATCCTGGCAAACAAGCGCTGGTAGCAAAGGCGCTGGTTAATATTAACCAGCAAGATGGTTGCGAGCTGTATGCGTCCATCCATCTCGGTGGTTACCAAGTATTTGGCGGCAATGATGCAGGCTTAAATGCATTGCAAAACTATTTGCCCAATATTGATAACCAATATCCGATGCGCCTGTTTAACCACGCGGCCTTCCATACACCAATGCTGCAACATATCTCCAGACAGGCAAAAAGCCAATTAGCAAAGACCTTGTTCCAAACACCCTATCTACCTATGGTGGATGGCCAGGGCAGGATTTGGCAGCCATACAGCTGTAATACCGATGCCTTATATGACTATACCCTGGGAACACAAGTCACAGATTGCTACGACTTTACCAAGGCTATTGAAGTGAGCATCAAAGAGTTCGCCCCAGACAAATTGATCATCTTGGGACCTGGCGCTACCTTGGGTGGTGCAGTGGCGCAAACCCTAATCAAGCACAATTGGTTTGGGCTAGGCAACAAAACTGATTTTATTAGCCGGCAAAAACAGGATCCTGTGGTATTGGCTATGGGTATGCCAGAGCAAAGGGGCATAGTCACAGGCCGCGGAAACGAGGTAATAGAGAAGCAGCCTGAACTGGTCTAATTAAATGACCACTGTTTGTTTAGGCTTTATTACTGGTTCAGCTTAGGTGCAAGAAAGCTGACCAGCCGCAGATCGTAAAAAAAATGTTATAAATCTGCGCCTTTTTTGGTCGATCAATAAAATTTGTAGTAGTAACGGCAATCTTGATCGTCTATAGTCTTGGGACTAAGTGTTGATGGAGTTCATTAATGGCAAAGAAGCATACTAGAGAAGACGAAGACGCTGACATCGATATGACCCCCATGTTGGACATAGTGTTCATCATGTTGATCTTCTTTATTGTAACTACTTCATTTGCAAGGGAGAAAGGTTTAGAGGTCAACCGTCCTAAGGACAACCAACAACAGACCCAGAGCAAATCAAATGCGGTAAGTGTCCTGATCACTAATGAAGGTCAAGTCTACTTCAATAACCAATTGGTTGACGTGGTAAGGGTCAACGCCCGTATCCAGAACTACTTGGCGGAAAACAATACTGACGTTGCTGTGGTGAAAGCCGGTCCGAAAGCGCCACACGGCCTTGTAGTGCAAGTACTTGACCAAGCAGCTGAAGCTGGTTTGTCTACCCTTTCGGTAGCCGTTGACAAATAAACCAGTTGTGACAAATCCCAAAAAAGCCCCTATCAAGGGGCTTTTTTATGCGTGCTTTTAGCGAAACCTGTAACTAAGAATCGAGTTTCTTGGCATTGGTGCTTTCAAAAATCTTATCCGCCGATGCCGCCACAAAACCTTGGTACAGCCTACCGTTGGGCAAGGGGTAGCGCTCAGCGAATTCATAGAAGCAACTTGGAATTAGTTTCTCAACATCACTGAATTGCACTTTCGCTTTATCCGCCATGGTGGAAGACTGGGCGAGGAAGACTTCCTTGCCACCCTTGATTTCGCCGCCCGACGTGTTCAGTTTGAAACCAGCGTCCTTCAATGTACGGTTGATGTTTTGCAAGCCCCCAATACTTTCTAGGTGGTTACCACTGACAGTAAAGTGGTTCGCCCGAAAGCCCCAAGCAGCCATCCAAGCAGCATACTCGGATTCTTTTAGCAACAAGTCATACTGTTCGCTACTGATTTGCCAATGTACGCCTGAGTACAAGAAGTTATCAGCCGCCACCGCCTCGTCATCGATTCCTGCAACCATTTGTGCCACAACGCCTTGCAGCTCGCTGGAAAACTCTTCAACTAGTAATTCACTGATAAAAACTTTTGGCCGGCCCGATCCTGGATGCTCATAGTGGCAAGCCCGCAGTTTTTTCTGTTCAAATTGGTATTGGCCTTTTTCTTCGTAGCCTAGATCTAAAAAGTGCTTTGCGATCTTGGCAAGGTTTACTTTTTCGAGATCGAAAGTGCGCAGTGCAATATGGTCATTGACAATGTCGCCGTGCATACCCAACAAATCATGGATCTTATGGGCTGATGGGGTGATGTTGATGTAGTCCTGCCAGAGGCAGTTAAAGAGTGTGTCTAATTTGGATTGCATAATAGAATTTATATCTCATAAAACAAAAAACCCGGCACAAGTGCCGGGCTTTATCACTTGAAAATTATTACCCTAGAAACTCAGCCCAGGGCTTAGCTTGCCTGGCATTGCCACTTGTTCTAGCTCAACTGAAGCCACCGGGTAGGCACAGTAGTCAGCGGCATAGTAGGCGCTAGCCCTGTGGTTGCCGCTGTCGCCAATGCCGCCAAATGGGGCAGCACTGCTGGCTCCGGTAATAGGGCGGTTCCAGTTAACGATGCCAGCGCGGATATGGCTGTAAAAATGCTTGTAGTCAGCTCCGGCATCGGCTAACAAACCAGCGGACAAGCCGAAGCTGGTGTTATTGGCCAAGGCGATAGCCTGGTCGAAGTCGCTATAGCGGATCACTTTTAGCAAGGGACCAAAATGCTCTTCATCAGGCATATCTGCAGCGATGTCGGTAACATCAAGGATCCCTGGGCTGACAAAACCGGTACCGGCTTCCAGGTGCTCTAACGCTAGCAGTTGCTTTGCACCAAGTTCCACCAGTTGGGCTTGCGCTTGCACCATCATTTCTGCTGCATGCGCAGACACCATGGCGCCCATGAAAGGCTGCTCGTCAGCATCGTAGTGGCCAACTTTGATCTTGCCGGTTACCTCAAGCAAGCGCGCTAAAATAGCATCGCCCTGCTCCGAGTTTTCTAAAAACAGTTTACGGGCGCAGGTACAGCGTTGGCCACTAGTGATAAAAGCAGACTGCACAATGTCGTGCACCGCCGTATCAATATCAGCGACACCTTTAACGATCAATGGATTATTGCCGCCCATTTCCAACGCCAAAATCTTGCCAGGGTGGCCTGCAAACTGCTCGTGCAGCATTTTTCCTGTGCGAGAACTGCCGGTGAAAAACAAGCCATCAATACCCGGGTGTGATGCCAGCGCCTTGCCGGTCTCAACATGGCCCTGTACCAAATTGATAACGCCTTCAGGTAGGCCAGCCTCAATCCACAACTTCAATGTTTCCTCGGCCACTTTCGGGGTCAAGTCACTGGGCTTGAATACCACGGTATTGCCCGCCAGCAAGGCCGGTACTATGTGGCCGTTTGGCAGGTGCCCGGGGAAGTTGTATGGACCAAATACCGCCACAACACCATGCGGCTTATGGCGGATGAAGGCTTTGCCGACCGGCATCGGGTTTTCAACGGTACCGGTGCGCTCATTGTAAGCCCTGATGGAAATATCCACCTTGCCCACCATCGCGCCCACTTCAGTCGCGGTTTCCCACTCTGGCTTGCCGGTTTCCATCGCGATTACTTTCGCGAGATGGGCTTTATTCTCGGCGAGTTTTTCAGCAAAAGCTTTGACTAGGGCAACACGCTGTTCAAATGACGTGTGCTGCCATGTGGCAAAGGCGTTGCGCGCCGCTTCGATTGCTGCGTCCACCTGACCTGCATCAGCAGCCTCACCCTGCCAGATCTCTTGGTTCTTGGCGGGGTCAACCGAGTTTACAGGGTGGCCAAGGCCAGCATGCCACTGACCGCCAATATAATGGATTAAATTCGACAAAAATTAATCTCCCAAATGGATGGGTGCGAAACGAATCGCATCACCCGTATTCACATTCAATGCTTGGGCTGCGGTTTCAGAAATCTGCACCACACCCGCTTCTTCATCGACGATAAGGTTTGCCATAGCGCCGCGGAACTCTTTCACCCTGGTATTAATGACAAAATAGTCTGGGTTGGATTCTTCCATACCATGCATAACTTCTACTGGCATATTGCGGCTTATCTGGGCAGTGCGGATATAGTCAACGTGTGCTTCTACCGTTGGACCTGCATCGAATATATCGACATATCCCGCAGGACTGAAACCTTCTTGTTTCAATAGGTTAAGTGCTGGTTTAGTTTTTTCATGCACCTTGCCAATCACTTCTTGCGCTTCTTTGCTCAGCAAGTTCACATAGATGGGATACTTTGGCATGAGTTCAGCAATAAAGACTTTCTGGCCGATACCGGTTAAGTAGTCTGCCGTAGGAAAGTCCAATGAGAAGAAGTGCTCCTGCAACCAATGCCAAAATGGTGAGTTGCCAATATCATCGCTGACACCGCGCATTTCAGCGATAATAGTGTCAGAAAAGCGTTCCCTATGTTCCGCGATGAACAAGAACCGGAATTTGGACAGGAACCGCCCATTATATCCACCGCGGGCACCTTCGCGTAGGAACAAGGTGCAGATTTCAGAACTGCCCGTGTAATCGTTACACAAGGTCAAGGTTTCCACTTCATTGTGAATGTTGAATTCACGTGAAGAATGCACAACCTTGCCCAGGTGGTAACAATAAAACGCATCTTCCAAACCCACTGCCGCCTCAATACCACTGGTTCCCACTACTTCACCCGTGGTGGCGTCTTCCATCACAAATAAGTAGTTTTCAGGACCTGGCTTTTCGACGTCCTTGGCAAAGGACTGCTCTGAGTGGGCAATCTTTTTGCGCAAGATGTTCTCATTGACCGGCAATGAAGTGAAACCTACGCCTGATTCTTTGGCAATTTCATGCAGAATCGGGTAGTCATCACTGCTGATAGGACGGATTATCATCATATGGATAGCCCTTTTTAGCCTGCAACGACTTTGGCGACCGCTTGTTCAAAACGGTTCAAACCTTCTTGGATATCTTCATCAGGGATAATCAAAGAAGGCGCAAAACGCACGACGTTGGCACCGGCAACCAAGCACATAAGTTTGGCATCGGTGGCGGCGACCAAGAAATCCCGCGCGCGGCCTTTGTAATCCTCATTCAACGCGCAGCCCAGAAGCATACCTTTGCCCCTTATTTCTTCAAATACGTGGTATTTGTCATTGATCTTGGCCAAACCATCGCGGAACACTTGTTCCTTGCGTTTAACTTCATCTAACAATTCGCGGTTATTGACAATGTCGATAACTTTTTCGGCTACTGCACAGGCCAATGGGTTACCACCATAGGTACTACCATGGGTACCAGGCTTCAAGCTCTTGGCTATTTCATCGGTGGTCAACATGGCACCAACTGGGAAACCACCACCCAAGGCTTTGGCAGAGGTTAAGATGTCTGGGGTTACGCCCAAGCCCATATAGGCATACAGTTCGCCGGTCCGGCCTACACCTGCTTGTACTTCATCAAAAATTAGCAGGGCATTGTGCTGGTCACACAGGCTCCGTACGCCTTCAACAAATTCTTTAGTTGGGCTGATAATGCCGCCTTCACCTTGCAACGGCTCCATCATTACGGCGCAAGTGCGGTCGCTAATGATGGCTTTCAAGCTGTCCAGGTCGTTGTAAACAGCGTGGTCAACAGCACCTGGTTTAGGGCCGAACCCATCTGAATAAGCGGCTTGACCGCCTACGGTAACAGTAAAAAAGGTTCGCCCGTGGAAGCCTTGTTTGAATGAAATGATTTGGTCTTTGTCTTCACCATAATGGTCAAGCGCCCAGCGGCGTGCCAATTTTAAAGCGGCTTCGTTAGCTTCTGCGCCTGAGTTGGCAAAATAAACCTTGTCTGCGAAGGTTGCGTCAACGAGTTTTTTGGCCAAACGGATAGCTGGCTCGTTCGTGAAAACATTGCTTAAGTGCCAAAGCTTTTCGCCTTGGTCTTTCAATACCGCGACCAATTCAGGGTGACAATGACCCAAACCATTAACCGCGATCCCCCCAGCAAAATCGATGTACTCATTACCGTCTTGATCCCATACTCTAGACCCTTCCCCACGCACAGGTACCATGGCTGCGGGGTTGTAGTTGGGCACCATGACTTCGCTAAACATTTCGCGAGTTACATTCATAAATTGCCTCCCATTGGAAAGTTAGACAAATCGGTATTTATACCGACAAAAAAGAGTGCGCATTATTCCAGATTAGGCTTGGCTTGTCTTCTAGAATCCGGCCTTAATGTCAATAAATTCGCGGGCTTGCACTAGATTTGCAGTGATTTTGAATAACTATGTGAAAGCCTACGGGTAAGATTACAGGCGTTTCGATTTAAAACAGGGATTACCGCCGCTTTTACGGAGGATTAGGGCTTCGTCACAGGCGAAGCCTTAATGAATGAATATGTTTATAATTTTTTGGAATAAATAATACGGCTTCTATTCATCTTCAAAGCTTAGTGGCAGTACCCTGACATCGGTTGTTTTCAGCAATGCCATAGCACCGGCGGGCATGCGGAAAGTTTTCAGGTACTCTTTCGCTTCATCCATATTAATCAATTTATAACTCTTGAGTACCCGGTATTTGGCATAACCATTGGCCTGTACCAAGACCCTGGCAAGCGGCATCATGTCGCTAATGGCAACTTTTTGCGTGAATTCTTCCATCGCTGGCAATATGAACACCCGTTTCATTGACATATGCCCAATTATCTTGGTACTGAGGGGGATAGAGTATTTCCACATCATCTGAAACCAAAATTCAGGGCTAGGGCCAATCTTGGTCAACGCTTCATGTTCGTCGCGTTTTTGCGCCTTATGGGCTTCCATCAATGCTTCGCGGTGCACGCTGTCAAACAATTTAAAAAACATTTTGGCTATCACCAACTTGCCCAAATCGTGAAACATACCCAAGACGTAGGCTTGGTTGTCGTCCACTTTTGACACCTCTGCTATTTTTCGCGCTGATAACGCCGTAGCCAAGGTGTGCTCCCAAATCTTGTTTTTGAAACCTGGATAAGGGTCGGTAATCTTTGGGATCCAGCGTTTAAAGGCCATTGATGGGATAAGGATTTTCAGGTTGTCGATACCGATAAAGCTCAAGGCCATACGCAGGTTTTCAACCTTGATCACCTTGCCCAAGCGATCAGTTTTACGGTGTTTCGGGCTGTTAACCAACTTAAGGATATCTGCAGCCATCCAAGGCACACTGGCAATCAAGGGTTCAAGTTTTGCAATTGACACCGCGCGCACGGACAGCAAATCTAAAATAGCAGGTATATCTGGATCAAACTGCAGCACTTCATTAAAGAGGATATCCATGTTTTCCATCTTCACCTGCATGCGTTTGAACACTTCGTCGTGCACAATTTTACTTACGCTATCCAGGTAGTTCTGGCGGGATCGCTTGTTCAGCTCCATATCCCGTTTGGCGAGCACTTCCACGTCTAACAATTCACGTCGGGCATTGAATTGCTCGGACTGTTCCGCCCTTACTTTGCCTTCAACCTCAACCCCAGCAGCTTCCTGCCCTCTATCCAAGCGCATAAAAAGGTTGTACAACCGGTAGTCAATTTCTTTGCGAATGTCCCGCTTTTCGCCCATGTAAATGCCCTAGTTTCGTTAACAACTTATATTGATGTAATCATTACACTGTATACGGCACCTTAGATCCTTTGCCCAGCGATAGTTGTTAGGATCATTTGACACGAATAGTAACCGCATATTTGTTTATGCATATCCTGGTGCTAATAACATCAGGACACTACAGTATCATCTTAGCAAATCAATGATGTTTTTTAATACCTGATGCCCAAATTGTGTCAAATGGGACTCAGGATGGAATTGCACGCCCCAAATTGGTAGAAATTTATGCGCAATTGCCATGATTTCGGTTTCTCCCAAAACATTTTGTGTAACTGCGGTCACAGCAATGTCGGTGGGGAAATTTACCGAGTCAATCAATAATGAATGGTAGCGTGTAACTGCAAAAGTGTCAGGTATGCCGGAAAACATTTTATGCCCTGCGTGGCTAATATTAGAAAGTTTACCGTGCATAACGTTATGGGCACGCACAATTTTGCCACCAAAGGCTTGGCCAATAGCTTGGTGTCCAAGGCAAACACCGAAAATGGGTATTTCCCCAGCTAGCGACTTGACAACATCCAGGCAAATACCCGCATCATTGGGTGTACAGGGGCCTGGCGACAGGCAAACTAAATCAGGCGCAACCTGCGCTATATCAGCAATACTGATTTCGTTGTTGCGTTTCAACGTCACGTTACAGCCCACCTCGACAAAATAACGCGCCAAGTTGTGGCTGAACGAATCAAAGTTGTCGATTAACAGGACGTGCAATGGACTATCGCAGGCAAATAAAAACAAGCGGGCATTTAAACGGTGCAGCTCTATAAAATCAAGCCTTTGCTAGAAGAAATTGCACTTGAAAGTTGTTTGCTAGCTTTGGCAAACTCCAAAAAGCACCGCAACCAAGTACAAAACCTATGCACTTCCTAATAATCCAACACGTACCTTTTGAGGGTCCTGCCAGGCTGAAGCAGTTTATTGAAAGCCGCGGGCATAGCCAAAGCATCGTCCATGCCTACCAGCCGGGCTGCCTGTACCCACATCTAGAAACAGTAGATGTAGTAGTCACCATGGGAGGGCCAATGAGCGCGAATGACGTGGAATCTTTAGATTGGTTGAATAGCGAATATCATTATCTAAAACGCTCCCTCGCAGCTGGCAAAAAATTACTAGGATTCTGCTTAGGCGCGCAGCTACTAGCCCGTTTAAAAGGTGCCCAGGTAACATCCAATTCAGTAACTGAAATTGGCTGGTTCCCTGTTACATGGCAACAACGGCTATTGGGCGAGCCTTTAGGTAAGGGCTTACAGGGGACTTTCACCAGCTACCATTGGCATTCGGAAACCTTTGCTATCCCGCAAGGATGTAGACTCATAGCAAGCAGTGCAAATTGTCATAACCAAGGTTTTACTGACGGCAAACAACTGCTGGCCCTGCAGTTCCATCCTGAAATGACGGAACAATCAGTCCAGGATTTAATCCAACATTGCGCTGATAACCTACACCCAAGTAACTCTGTGATGCCCGCTGCAGAGATGTTGCAGTTGGCCGACTCATTGCAGGCAGAAAACCAAGCCGCTTTGTTCCAGCTATTAGACAACTGGCTAGCGCTTTAACACTGTGTAGTAATGTGGCGAATTGCCGTTATGCCTGCGCCTGGCTTGCTAGCAACGTACGCTTGCGCTGTCGTTTAGCAAACAACACCAATAGTCCAGCACCAATATACATAGTCAGGCCATACACACCGGCGGCAGTGGCAAATGCTGGGCTACCAATGAATGTCACCGCAATGAGAATGGCCATGGAGGCATTCTGGATCCCCACTTCGATGCCGAGGGTCAGCTGCTCCGTGAACGGGAGCTTGAAAAGTTTACCCAAGACGACGCCCACAGTGATCGCAGCTAAATTGAGGGTTAAGGTGGCCCAAAACACCTGGTCAAAGGAACTGATTAAGGTAGCGCGCTCTTGGATCATAATGGCCACAATCATGACTAGCATAAACAGCAGGGAAAACCGCCTGAAGAAGGTTTCCCAGCGCATCGCCCCGTTCACCCAACGCTGACGGCACCAAATACCCGCAAGTACCGGTAGCAAAGTAATAAAAATCAGCCCAATCGAGGTTTTTAACAAGGAAAAGGACTGGCCTTCACCCGGCGCAAACCACTCAACCGACGCCTGGATAATCATGGGCGTGGTAAACACGCAGACTACCGTTGCGATAGCGGTCAAGGATACTGAAAGCGCAAGGTTAGCTCGTGATAAATGGCTGATCACATTAGACATGGTGCCGCCAGGGCAAGCCGAAAGGATCATCAGTCCGATGGCCAACTCCGGGCTTAGCCCAAATGCCATGGCAGTAGCGAGCGCCAAACCCGGTAGCAGCAGGATTTGCCCTACCAAACCCAAGGCGATGGCCCGCGGCATTTTTAATAACCGGGTAAAGTCATCCCGGGTCAGGCTAAGCCCCATGCCAAACATGATCAGGGCAAGCACCGCTGGTAACAGCAACTGGGTTAATATCGATGCCTGCATACTACCTCCCGCATGGCCTGACCAATGATTGTGATTATAGTGGAAATACCCGTGCTATTGGCTAGTCCAAGAAACTGGCGTCTTGCTGGGTAACCACTTGGTACATTGGCTGGAAATTACCCCAAGTAACTAAATCAGAACCATTGGCCTGGCGGGTTTGTAGTGCGACTTCATGGGGAATAGGTTTCAATTCCCCAGCCGCTTGTGCCAATAGCTGGCTTTCACAACAACTGTCCATCATGACAAAATTAGCAGCGGCCGCATCGACGGTCTTGCCAACGGTCAACAAACCGTGGTTTTGCAATATTACCGCAGTAGTGTCACCAAGGGCTTTTGCAATCATGTCGCCTTCTTCGGTATCCGATACTACTCCGGTGAAAGTATCAAACAAACCGTGGTTGCCATAGAACAAGCAGGCATCTTGGGAAATAGGTTGCAACTTGGTGCCAAGTGCGGAGAACGCACGGCCATTGCGGGTATGAGCGTGGGCAACGGCATTGACGTCAGGACGCGCCATATGGATCCGGGAATGGATAGCAAACGCCGCATTGTTGATAGGAAAATGGCCTTCCAAGATATTACCATGGTGGTCAACACGCACCAGGTCGCTGGCCTTGATATGACGAAAATGCACGGCCAGCGGGTTCACCCAAAAAGTGTCTTTTTCGATGCAGTCACGCACCGTGATGTGGCCAGCAAGGCCTTCATCAAAGCCATACAAGGCAAAAACACGGAACGCCGCAGCCAATCGTTGCTTGTCGTGCTGGCGTTGCTGCATTGGGTCATCAAATTTGGCTGGCATAGGTACTTTAAATTTGTCACCACCAATGGTCATTTTTTTGATTTCTGCTGTTTGCTGCATTGTCTACTCCCGTACATTTTTTGAACAGGATGAATTTTATCGGGATAAACTATAAACTCAAATGATGAATACTAATCTTTAATTATAAATATCATGCATAGTAGTATTGACCTGAACCTGTACCAGGTGTTGTTTACCATCTACAACGAGGGCTCGATTACGGCAGCGGCAGACAAGCTATTCCTGACCCAACCCGCAGTTAGCCATGCCCTGGCGAAGCTGAGGGATAAGTTTGCAGATCCTTTGTTTGTGCGCCAAGGCAGGCGCATGGTGCCTACTGAGCACTGCCAAACCATCATGCCATCAGTACGTGAAGGGCTGCGCTGCTTTGAACAAACCCTGCAAAAAGACATTAAGTTCGATATCCGCAGCCAGGAGCGAAGCCTATACCTGGGTGTCAGGGAAATACTAGAAGCGCTATTTTTTCCTGCCCTGATGCAGCGGATTGGCGGTGAATGTATCCCGCTTAGCCTGCACAGCGCCCTTAGCCTGAGCCAAAGCGCATCCCGTGACTTGAGGTCTGGCAAGTTCGATTTAGTGATGGACACCCTGTATCCGGTGGACAAGGATATAGAAACCCAGCTACTAGGTGTTGATCAATTTGTATTGGTGTGCCACCAGCATCATCAAATTGCAGGCAACCTGACCCTGGAAAGTTACCTCCAGCACCAGCACGTAGTGGCATCATTGCGTGACACCGATATCAATATCGTTGACCGTACCCTAACCCAAATCCAACACATCAGGGATATAGCGCTGCGCTGTGAGAATTTTTTTGCAGCGATAAAAGTACTTTGCCGCACCGACTTAATTATGACGATGCCAAGTGCAGCGGCGCGGCAATTTGCCAAGTTTATGCCCGTGCAAATACTAGATTTGCCATTTGAGGTACCCGGGGTACCTGTGCACATGTATTGGCATAGTAGCCGCAGCCAGGATCCCGTGCTAGTGTGGTTGCGCGAAGCGCTGGTGCAGCAAGCCAGAGACTTGCTGCCTAGCGGTTAGAGATAGTTGCCAGGAGGCCTTTTGATAAAGCCGACTGCCTCGTAGACTTTGGCCAGGGTGGTTGCAGCCCTAGCTGAGGCACGTTCAGCACCGGATTGCATAATTTTGTCCAATTCCGCCCGGTCATCACGCAGCTCGTGGAAACGGGCTTGGATTGGCTCAACCAAAGCAACCACGGCGTCGGCCACATCGCCTTTCAGATGGCCGTACATTTTATCTTCGTATTCAGGCACCAAGTCAGAAATAGGCCTACCCGTAGCTAAAGATAACAGCGTTAATAAATTGGATACGCCGGGCTTTTGCGCTGGGTCGTAGAAGATACGGGCTTGCTCGTCAGAATCGGTCACTGCGCGTTTAATCTTCTTCGCCAGTTTTTTCGGCTCTTCCAACAAGCCAATAAAGTTGTTTGGATTATCGTCGGATTTCGACATTTTTTTGTTTGGCTCCTGCAAGCTCATAATGCGGGCACCAAAATCAGGAATGTAGGGATCCGGTAAGGTAAACAAATCACCGTATAGATTGTTCATCCGGGTGGCGATATCCCGGGTCAGCTCCAAATGCTGCTTCTGGTCTTCACCTACCGGCACCTTATTGGCCTGGTAAAGTAAGATATCGGCGGCCTGCAATGCAGGGTAGCTATATAAACCTACATTGATATTGTTTTGGTTTTTCGCCGACTTGTCCTTGAACTGGGTCATGCGGTTCAGTTCGCCCATTTGGGTATAGCAGTTCATTATCCACGCCAATTGCGCATGCTCAGGGACATGGGACTGCACAAATAGGGTGCTTTTGACCGGATCAATGCCACAGGCCACGTACAATGCGATACCGTCGAGGCAGGCTTCATACAGTGCTCTGGGATCTTGCCGGACGGTGATCGCGTGCAAATCAACCAGCATATAGAGGCAATCATGATCTTCCTGCATGGTGACCCATTGCTTCAAGGCCCCCATGTAATTTCCAATAGTCAATTGTCCTGAAGGCTGGCAGCCACTTAATACAACGGGTTTTGCACTCATACTGTTTACTTTTTTGATTTTTGCTTAATAGTTTATTGCGCTAATTTTTTAATTGCCTGCACTGGCCAATTCCTGGCGCATAGCAGATATCACTTGTTTATAGTCCGGTTGGCCGAATATTGCGGAGCCGGCGACAAACATGTCGGCGCCCGCTTCAGCTATGGCGCGAATATTATCGACTTTAACGCCACCGTCAATTTCAATTCGTATATCCAAGCCTTGTTCCTGCACTTTTTGTCGCAAATGCCTGACTTTTTCCAATACCACAGGGATAAACGACTGGCCGCCGAAGCCGGGGTTTACCGACATCAGCAAGACAAAATCTAACTTGTGCAGCACATAATCAAGCACTGACAACGGCGTCGCAGGGTTCAATACCAATCCCGCCTGGCACCCCTGATCTTTAATCAAGCTAAGGCTTCGGTCAACATGGCGGGACGCTTCTGGGTGAAAACTAATATAATTGGCGCCGGCTTTGGCAAACTCAGAAATTAGCTCGTCTACGGGGGACACCATAAGGTGCACGTCGATGTCAGCACTAATGCCATAATTGCGCAAAGCCGCGCAAACCGAAGGGCCAAACGTCAGGTTGGGGACATAATGGTTGTCCATTACGTCAAAGTGCACAACATCTGCACCAGCTTCAATTACGTTTTCGACTTCTTCGCCGAGACGCGCCAAATCTGCTGATAATATGGAAGGGGCAATTAAATAGGGCTTGTTCATAGCACACAACGTCATTTCTCAAGAAGCGCTAAAACTACCAGTTTCTAGTCTATTTGCCCACGCATTATTTTGGGGCAAACGCCCCACACTTGTGCAAACACTAGAACTAAAGTTCTATAGCAAATCCCAAAAAATTTCCTACGCTCATCTTACCGATTAGTTTTTAGCCTACTTTTCAATAAGTTAGTAGTATTTCCCGCGCAATTTAGCTGTTATTTAGAAGTAGGCACTAGTTTTGCTGAACACTAAAGAGCACACACAAAAAACATGGAGAAACACATGAAAGCTTCTAAAGTGAGTACAGTTGCCGCATTGGCATTCGCCACCTTAGGTTATACACAGGTTGCCCAAGCAGGGGTTAGCGCCAATGTTGGTTTGGTATCGGAATACTACTTCCGTGGTATCCAACAAACCAGTGACGCATCGGCTAGCGCTGGCTTGGACTATGAAAACGGCGGTTTCTACGCCGGTACTTGGACAGCCGACGTTAGCGATGGCTTGGAAATCGACTTCTACGCCGGCTATGGTTTTGACTTAACCGAAGATCTAAGCGCCAGCGTTGGTTTTACCAGCTACCAGTACACGGGTGACTTTGATTCCGAATACAACGAAGTCAACCTAGGCCTTGCGTTTGGTATGTTCTCTGTAGAGTACTCTATCGGTACCCATGAAGAAGACGCCGATGCCGGCATCGACGTTGAATCTGACTACACTTTCCTTGGTTTGACTGTTGAGCACGAAGGCTTCTACGGCACTTATGGTTCACATGGCGATGACTTTGACGGTGACTACTTCGAGCTAGGTTACGGTACCGAAATCGGTGGATTTGATGCGGGCGTTTCTTTCATCTTTAGCAGCGACGAGCTAGCCGGCGGTGAAAGTGATGAAGCAATTGTATTTAGCCTAAGCAAATCTTTCGATTTGTAATAGCACAATTAGCGACAAGCCCGGTTGGTGACCCATACCGGGCTTATTAATTTCCCTCTTCCCCACCTAGCCTTACAGCCTTGTTTTATGGTTATTTTTTAGGCAAACGATCCAATTCAGCCTTTATTCAGTAAAAAAAATTAAGATTGTTTCAAACTTTTACGTTTTTTGTTGTCAAACCTGTGAAGCAGGGTTATCTAAACAAAATAATAGGATAATCAACATAATAACCCAGTAAAAGTAGGGGCTAAAACCTAACAACCTGAGATAAGCGGACGAGTTTTTACGACAAACACAGGTTGTTGATCAGCGCCATAGAGTTATAATGTAACCAATATTTGCGACGGGGTAAGTCTAATGATTTCCAAGCGGAACCAAAAAATGGTGGTGCTAAGCGCTTCCTTGGTCGCCTTATTGTCTTTTGCAGGTAGTACTGACCACGAAGGCCTTGCTTTTTGCAGCTGTCCAGAAAACAGCCAATTTGACCAAACCCTGCCTATGAGCCATCCAGTCAACCGCTGCGCAACCCAGCAAGCCAACGGCGTAAGCTGGATCTCCTGGTTCTCCAACAGCAGCAAATCCAAACAGTTCCATTATTTAGATTTATTAGAACTGCTATCGCGTGATTCCGATCCTGAGCAAAACGCGGGTTAGCTGCTCTCGCCTAATGGCCAGCCCTGAGGATCCCAAACCAAGCCTGTGGCAAGTGATAACCAGTGTCTTTGCTGCAGCGTTCGGTGTGCAAAGCGAGGCCAACCGGAAGAAAGACTTCCAATATAGCTCCCCTATCCCCTACATTGTCGCAGGGATCCTATTTGTAACCCTATTTGTGGCAAGTTTGTTAGTGTTGGTAACCTGGATCGTATGAAAGCCATTTAGCAGCATTCCACCTGAATAATAGGTACGTGATCCCCAATATCAATCGACACAGAAATGATTGGATGGTAGTCTGCGCAGGCATCTTATTACCGATGAAAATAATCATAAACACCTTCTAATCTTTGAAACAGCTGAACTAGATAGTGACTGCAAGCCAACTCCAGCCCGCAACCAAACCCTTTTTGAAATGGCCCGGTGGTAAATTTAAATTACGTGACCGAATCATTGCCAAAATAGGTCCGCTAACAACCGGTACATATTTCGAACCTTTCTTAGGTGGTGCCGCCGTGGCGCTAAACATCGAAGCCAGGAAAAAAGTCCTGGGTGATGTGAACAGTAGCTTGATCAACCTTTATCACCATGTAATGCAGGTTGACGACTTTATAGACTATGCCGCTAGTTTTTTTGTGCCGGCCAATAATACCGAATCGGCGTTTTACGACTTGCGGGAACAGCTCAACCAAACTTCAGATAGCAAACTAAAAGCCGCACTGACACTCTATGTCAACAAACACTGTTACAACGGGCTGATGCGGGAAAACCGGTCAGGTGAATTCAATACACCATTTGGCCGCTATAAAAAAGTGACCTTCCCTAAACCCGAATTGTTGTCGTTCAAGTCACAGCTGCGCGGTGCCAAATTTGTCAATACCAGCTATGCGAAGTTGCTAAAAAATGCCAAGGCCGGCGATGTGGTTTACTGCGATCCACCTTATGCCCCTAAAAGTGAAACGGCGTATTTTACCAGTTACAGCCGCGAGAAATTTGGCTTGGAACAGCAACAAGAATTAGCCAATGTTGCAGAAAAACTGGCGGCAAAGGGCGCAAAAGTACTGATTTCCAACCACGACACTGAATTTACCCGCGAGATCTATAAAGGAGCCAATGAGATTAGCATTTTCCCGGTCAAACGCAGCATCTCTTGTATCGGTGACAAACGCGATCACGTGGACGAGCTACTGGCTATATACCAGCCGCAATAAGGCTAGGCCATTATTCCGCTTGTTTAGGGCCCGGTATTAGTTGCCGGTAATTTCAGCGCGAACCTGGGTTAAGGCCTTGGCAAACGGTTGGGCATTTGGCAGCAAGCCCTGTACCAGGCCGCTCGCAGCCCTGGCGGCATCCAAGCTTGCATAGCTTTGGTTGAGTAATACTACAAACCAATCACCACCATAACGCTGGGTTTGGTAAATCCAAACTGTATCGCGCAAATTGTGGTCAATCAAGTACTCATTCAATAGGGATAAGGTACTGATACCGGTGATTTGCAATACATAGTGGTTATCAGGCTGCGCCAACAAGCGGGGCTCATCAAACATAAAACTATCTAATTGTGCTTGATCCGCCAGCCCAGTAGGAGCAGCTCTTTGTGCAGTTGCTTCGGGTTGGCTATCGGTTTGCCTGGGCGGCAAAGCTGGCGCCGGGATATCTTCAATTGCATAATCCTGCACGGCGCCTTCTACAGCAGGCTGCACAACTGCTGTGTCCAGCCCGCCATTAACTGGCGTTCCGACTTCAGCTTGGATACTGCTATTATCGAACGCTGATGATACTAACCCACCTTGCTCTATGGGGATAAATGCATCGGCTTGTGGTACGTCCACATCGGCAGCTAATTCACTGCCCCCAACAGGCGCTTGCTGCAGCACTTCAGGTTGCGCTTGTTCGAGGCCTAGTTGCTGTGAGACTGCATCGAGGACGGCTCCTGAAGGGTTGTCGATATTCTCAGCGACAACGTCGAGTGCAGCTGATGTTGCTTGTTCGATAAAGTTAGCTGGTTCTGCCACATTTGCCGCTTGCCCTGTATCTAAACCAAGCTGTTGCTGGCCACCCTGCATTTGTGCTTCTATTTGCGCCATCTCTTCAAGCGCTTGCATAATGGCAGCGTCGAGGGGGTCGCGATCATTGCTGGTATCAGGCTTCCCCGCCAGAGGTTGTTGCAACTGGGTTTGCATAGTGCCGAATGCCTCGCGGGGGCTGTGCAACGCAGTGGCAGTGCTATTGTCAACTGTGACCACCTCTGGGGTTTCACCACTAGCGGTCATTTGCTGCAACTGGCGCAACTGCTCTGGAGTTATATCCACAATAAACTCAGATTCATACATCTGGGAGTTTTGCCCAGGCACGGGCTTAATCTGCACACTTATGCGCTGGGGGTCGGTGCCAGTGGTGTCCTGCACTTGCCCAACGGGTTTGCTGAAGGACGACAACGCATCGGAAAAGTTATCAGCGACCCGGGCATTCTCTGATGCCGGCAGCTCAACCATACTGGCAGTATTTTCGCTGCCTGCAACTCCACCCGATGTATTTAAAGCCTGTAGCACCGCGCTGTTGGTTTGCTGTTCTTGATCTGCGTCCGCACTGTTGCTATTAGCGCCTGCTGCTTCTACTTCCGCCTGGAATAGGAATTGTGCAAACTCCGAAACCGCCGCTTTCGACACATCAAAATATTGCCATAACAATATAGAACCAAAACTAAGCAGAAATACTGACGCAAGCAATAACTTGAACCACCAGGTAGCGAACGGGGATAGGGCATGTTCTGAGGATTGCGCCCGCGTTTTCATACGGTCATGGAACAATTTGCGGCGGCTGGCAATCATGGCGTCAATATCGCCTTCCAACTCATGCTCTTCTCCATATTCCAAGGTCTGGGTGGTCAGCAGAACAGGTTTATCATTGTTGTTGGTGGGCAACCATGATTTAACTTCTTCCGCCCACTCCTGGTCGCCAAACAACAAAATATTGATTTGTTCAGCTGTGCGCGCAAAACGGTTTTGTAAAACCAGATCCCACAATTCGCGTAAAATATCTTCAGGCAGGTTTTCAGCACCTGTGATCGCAATAAGAACCGGCTTGTCCTTTTCCTGCCGGGCGGCATAGGCCTGGACTAAAGCACCCTTTTGCTTTGCAGTTGGAATGGCAAATTGTTGGAAAAACTGCTGGCGGTAGTAGCTACCAGGCTTACCCCGCCGGGCTGGCAGGAAAGCGACATTTGCGCTGGCGCTTTGCTGCCCTAGGAATGCCTCGACAAAGCCCTGCTGGATGGCGATATCTTCACCGGTAACGAATACCATCTGTGACGAGTTTGTCACCAAGTACTCGAGCCGTTGCGAGATATCGTTAAATTCGGTCAGCAGGGTTGAATTGCGCATTGCTTTGTCTATCTACTCATCTAAAAGCGCCCGTAAAATTTCTATCGGTACGTCTTTGGTTACGACTGCATGGCCAATGGCGTCTGGGATGACAAAACGAATTTGTCCTTGCTCCACTTTTTTGTCATGTTGCATATGTGCCATAAAACTGTCAAACCCCATGCCATCTGGCTTGGTGATTGGTAGCGTAAAAGCCTGTAGCAGCTCCCGAATGCGACTAACTTCTGACGCTTGCAGCCAATTTTTCATCTCTGCCACTTGTGAAGCAATAACAATGCCAGCTGCTACTGCTTCACCGTGCAACCAACTCCCATAGCCTTGCTCCGCCTCTATAGCATGGCCAAAAGTATGGCCTAAGTTAAGCAAAGCCCGCAGCCCTGCCTCTTTTTCATCTTGCGCCACAATTTCTGCTTTAATTTCGCAGCAGCGCTTAATGGCATAGGTCAGGGCGTCGGGATCCAGCTGCTGCAGCGCCTGAACGTTCTGTTCAATCCAGGCAAAAAAGTCAGCGTCGTAAATAACCCCATACTTAATAACTTCGGCCATGCCTGCAGCAAACTCGCGTGCCGGCAGGGTTTTCAGGGTTTCTGGATCGATGACCACAGCTTGCGGTTGGTAGAAGGCACCAATCATGTTCTTACCTAAAGGATGGTTAACCGCTGTTTTGCCACCGACCGATGAGTCGACTTGTGCGAGTAGGGTAGTGGGTACTTGTACAAACGGAATGCCACGCTGGTAACAGGCAGCAACAAATCCCGCCAAATCACCAACGACACCGCCACCAAGGGCCAAGATACAGGTATCCCTTGCCGCTGAGAGGGTTAACAGTTGCGTATTTACCTGCTCAAAGGTTGCCAGCGACTTGTATTGCTCGCCATCACCAATGTAGATAACGTCTACTTGCTGGCCGCTAAGGGCGTTTTGGATTGGATTTAGGTAGTGTCCCGCCACAGTTTCGTTGGTGACGATAACAATGCGTTTATTGGCTATGCCAGGCAAAGTTGAAAAACTGTGTCCTAGGCTTCCCGCTTCAATGGTAATGGGGTAGCTGCGCTCCCCTAACTCTACTGTCAAGGTGTTCATCTGCGCTACCCCTATATATGGTTGGAAATGGCTTCTACTAGAGCCCTATTTTATTGATGATGGTGTTGGCAACAGCACGGGCGCTTTGGTCATCAGTTTGCACAGTGTAATCGGCTATCTCTTCGTATAGCGGGTTGCGTTCCCCTGCCAAGCCGGTCAAAACCGCTTCAGGATCGTCGTTTTGCAACAATGGCCGACGCTTGTCCCGTTGTGTCCTTGCAACCTGTTTGTCTATGGTTGTTTCCAGATAAACCACAATACCCCTGGCCGACAAACGGTTGCGCACTGAACTGCGAACCACTGAACCACCACCTGTTGCCAGCACAATGCCTTGTCTTTCCGTCAAGTCCGTGATGACTGATTCTTCCCTGTCCCGGAAACCCTCTTCACCTTCAATGTCGAACACCCAAGATATGTCAGCACCTGTCCTACGTTCTATCTCTTGGTCTGAATCAAAAAACTCTAGATGTAGTTCGTCTGCTAGATGTCTCCCGATAGTACTTTTACCTGCACCCATCGGGCCTATTAAAAAAATATTTCTTTTTTCGGCCATTTTTATTTACGTCTAACACTCGTATTTAGAAAAAGGAAAACCCACCTCACTCGGATTTCGAGTGGCGGATTATCTCAGTTCTACAGTCTGTTATGCAAGCACTGCATTAAGTAAATACCGCATTTTAGCGGACAAGTCGGACTAAATGGGGACGTTTCTCACCACTACAAGGCTTCAGATAAAATTTTCGGAGTGACAAAGATCAACAACTCCCTCTTATCATTAATTTGCTGGGTATTCTTGAACAACCGCCCAACTACAGGTAAATCACCCAGCAGCGGAACTTGGGTGTTGGCATCAGATACCGTTTGCTGGAATATGCCACCCAAGACAATGGTTTCGCCATTTTCCACCAGCACCTGGGTATTGATCTCCTGGGTATCGATAGCAACGGCGGGGCCGGTGGGGGTGGACACTGTCTCACCGCGCGTGTCCTGGGTCACAACTAAGTCCAAAATGACCCTATTGTCCGGCGTAATGTGCGGCGTAACCTTCATGCTTAGCACGGCTTTTTTAAATTCCACCGACGTCGCCCCACTGGAAGTGGCCTGCACATAGGGTATTTCGGTTCCTTGCTCAATATAGGCTTCATGCTGGTTGGCGACGGTGATCCTTGGGCTGGCAATAATTTCGCCTTTATTTTCGGATTCCAACGCTGACAGTTCCAAATCCAAGATAGTCCCGTCTATTAACCGGGCAACGCTAACGCCGATGCGGCCTGCCGGATTGCTCACCGGCAAGTTGACGTTCAATCGATCCGCAATTACAGGTACAGTGCCTCCTGCTATCACATCAGCACCTTCCAACGAGCCAGAAATGCCATCTGAATCCTGCTGGTCACTGTAACCCCAACGGATCCCCATCTGCTCATCAACGCCATCGCGTACGGTAACCATGCGCGACTCAATCAACACCTGGCGCACGGGAATATCCAGGATACGGATCATCTCCATGGCATTGTCTATGGAGTCTTGGTTATCACGGATAATTAACGTATTGGTGCGCTCATCGACAGTAGTGGTACCTCTGGCACTTAAGATACTGCCATCCTGTGACTTTAAGATAGTGGCCAGATCTGCGGCTTTGGCATAGTTGATTTGGACATGACGGCTAACCAAAGGCGCTAAATCGGCAACTTGTTGTTGCGTTTGCAGTTGTTGGGTTTCCCTAGCAGCTAGCTCTTCTTGCGGTGCAATTAGCAAAATATTGCCTTCCAAGCGTTTGTCCAGGCCTTTTATTTTTAAAATCATGCTCAAGGCTTGATCCCAAGGCACATCAGTTAAGCTAATGGTGACATTACCAGTGACCGTATCAGTAGTGACCAAGTTAAACCCGTTCACTTGGGCGATGATTTGCAGCACTTGGCGCACAGGTACATCTTGGAAATCAAGCGAAATGGGCTCTCCAGAAAACTGCGCTTGGAACTTTTCTTGCTCGACCTCCACCTTTGATACTAGTGATACCCTTAAGCGGTTGCCTTGTTTTTCATACTGGTAGTCAAAGTCCTTCCCTGCCTCAAATACAACCCTTGCCTGCCCAGTTTCCTGGAAGGTTTCTATACTCTGCACAGGTGTCGAAAAATCAGTCACATCCAGCGCTATCAATTGGTCTTGAGCCAATTCTACGCCTGGCAAAGTCAGCTCAAGCTGCAATCCGTTTTTGGCCATCATCATCTGGTATTCAGCATTATTGAAATCCAGCAAAGTAACGGCGCCGTTTTGTAATGTTTTGCGGAATTTGATATCCACCAGCTCACTGACAAAAGGCATGGTTTGGTTTTGGCTGGTGTCGACTAGCTGCGGTGCTTCCTGTGCAAATGCCCTATAACCAAATAAAACGAGCAAAGTTATGCTGCACAACCCTGCCAAAAACGTGTTTTGCTGCTTGTTATACATTGGTGTTTTCTCCTACAGCAGAATTCAGCGAAAGTGTTGAGCGTTTTGGTTTCCAACACCCTGTGCCATCGGGTAACTGTTCGGTAAAATAAATTGTGTTGTCACGGATTTCGGTGATCTGGCCGAAAAACAGCCCCAAATAATCGCCTTCCGTAACCCGGTGCAAACTGCCATCGTTAGCCACAACAATCGCCCAAGTCTTACCTATGCTGGTAAAAAACCCCTGTATCGACAAGGCATCAATACCGTAATTCTCAAGGGGCGCTTTTGGCCTACGGGTATCTGGTTTGGCGCAATTTGCAGTTGATACTTCTTCCACTAGCAGCGCTTCGTCATTGGGGTTTTCAAACGGACTGCGCAGTGCTTGCGCATCGTAATTAAACACCGGTGGACTAGAAAACTCTGGATAGGGTTCCACTGGGATCGATGTCGTCGCTTGTACCTCAGCAATAAAGGCTTGTAAATCGCTAGTATCAGATGAACAAGCAGCCAGGTTAACCAAGATACAGCCAACGCCGATGTGATGTAGCAACCGTAACCTCATGGCATCTCCGATTGCATCGAAGTGCGGTAGGTTTTGGCATTCATACGCAGGTTTAACCCCGCCCCCGAATCGCTCATCTCAAAATCGTGCACCGTCACAATGCGCGGCAACCCGGCAACATCAGATAGAAACTGGCCAAACTCATGGTATTGGCCGGATACTTCTATCCTAATTGGCAACTCAGTGTAAAACTCTTTTGGCACCTCTTGTTGCCAATTTAGTAGCCTGAATGTCAAGCCAGCAGAAGTGCCAACAAAGGTAATATCGTCCAACAAACCAGGCGTTTCGTTGCTGGTGGGCAAGGAGCGCAACATAGTAGAAAAATCCTTTTGTAATTGCTCCAACTGGGCTTGGTAGGCTTCTAAATTACTGGCTATGCCGTATTTGCCACGATACTTTTGCTTTAGTTCCACTTCTTTGTTTTGGGCGCTTGTCAATGCCGCTATCTTGTCGTTAACAATGGCGTAAAAGGTCACTACACCGGCGACAATGGAAAGCATTAAGGCAACCACAAATTTAACTTCAAATGGCCATATTGCGATCTGTTCAAAGTCCAGATCGTTCATTTCCTTTAGCTTTTTAAAGTCAAACTTCATAGTTATTCCCCTTCAGCACTATCAGGTACCACAATTGGTGGAGGTGCAACTAAAGGGCTAATGCGGAAAGTAAATTTGAAGTCACTAACCGCATCCGTGGTAGAGGTATCCGCTTTAATTGACGAGAGCTCGCCTTGGACGAACACCCTTGATTCTTCAATCCGGCGCATGAATTCCGCCAACCTGTTGTTGGACTCGCTCAAACCAACCACTTCAATGGTATTTTCTACCCGGTTGAGGGAGGTAAAAGTGACTCCAGGGGGCACTAGGCGCGCTAATTCATCCATGATTTTTGGTACGACATTTTTACTTTCCTGCAATTGTTCTATTAGGGCTATGCGCTGCACTATCTGCTGTTTGGCCTCTTTGATCTTGCGGATACGTTCAATTTTGGCATCAAGCACAGCAATCTGGTTTTCCATAAACTGGTTGCGCTTATTTTGGTTTTCTTTGAGCATGTCAATAACCATGCCCGCGCCGAATACCAACCCTGCCGACAAGGCCGCGCATAGCCCTAATATGACCAAATATTGTTGTTTTTGCTGATTGCGAAGTTGCTCGCGCCAAGGCAGCAGGTTTATATGTGACACAGGTCAAAGCTCCTCAGTGCCAACCCTACCGCAACTGAAAATTGTGCGCCTTGGTACTGGTTTATGGTTTGTGGTTTGTCACACTTCATCTTGGCTAATGGATCAAACACCTCGGCTTTTATCCCCATATCCATGGCAAGGTCATCCACCAATTTGTCTATGGCAACCGCACCACCACAAATATACAGGTGCTTAGGGGTTTCGCGGTTGTAGGTACTCATGTATAGCTGCAGGATCCGGTTTACCTGCAATTGCAATGTAGACAAAAACTGGGGATACACAGTGTCGCGCCAGGTATCAGGGAGGGTTCCTTCGATGAGTTGTTGTGCCGCTTCAAATTTATCCAAACCGAATGCCATGGACAGTTCCATCACCAAGCTGTCAGTACCAAACGCCAGCTCCCGGCTCATCAATACTTGGCCGTTCTCCACCACAGTCAATTGTAGCTGCGCAGCACCGATACAGAGGCAAAATAGTGGCTGTTCGGTGTCTAATTCTGTCAGGGTCAAAAAGGCATTGCCCAATGCATAACCTTCAATATCCATCACTTTGGGTTCAAACTCTTGTTCCCTCACCAACAACATGCGGCTATCAATAATGTTCTTGTGGGCAACGCTGAGCAACACGTCGGCCCTACCCGGCAACTTTTCACTGGGGCCGAGCTCTTCAAAATCGATATAAACTTCATCTATTGGGTAGGGGATTAGGCTGTCCGCCTCAATTTCAATTTGGGCTTCTAATTCGACGTCGGTTAAGCCCATTTCCATTTGCACTACTTTGTTTATCACGGTAGACCCGGAAACGGCCAAGATGACGTTTTTCTCTTTCGATTTCAGGGCGGCCTTTATTTTACGCAAGGCGTTGCCAACAGCGTCTAGCTCTTTAATTTCGCGTTCTTGGAATGCGTCGCCTTTGATTGCCTCACATGCGATGGCATCGATGATGTAAGCATCACCTTTTTTGCCCAACAGGATAGCTTTAATGAACCGGGATCCGATATCGATTCCGATTAGCTGCATCTGTTTCTTGCGTAGGAACAGGCTCACACACTATACCTACAATATGACTTAGTGCACATTTGCGACCCCTGAGTTGGCACTTACTGCGCTCTTGTATTCTATTAGCTTCCCTGCAAATTTAGTTTTACTGATTAGTACTTGCGTATAATACAGTAATGTATTGCTTGTTTTTCGACCATTGCCGAAAAAACATTAAGTTAAAGGTTTAACCAGCAAGCCCCGGAAGAGCCCGCAACAACACAGTTTAAGCATAGTTCTAGCGACTCGAGCTTGCAAAGTGATTTTTGTGCGTCGCTTCACGATATTCCTTTATTTGCTAACAAGTTACAGAAATTTTGTGTAATAACTGAGGTTTTGCTGCCGCTTGGGCAAAAATGCATAGCAAAGATCAACACGCTCTAGTACAAGCAAATTTACAGAAACTAGCTTCGTTGTCATAAAGATGCTGGTATAATCCAGACGTTGTGCCGGGGTTGCTCCTTGGCCCTTGGGCATACAGCCATCAAAATACATTTATTAATTTAGGTAGTTGTTACGAGTGAAAAAGGTACTCAAATACGGTTTGAGCTTTTTTGTTATTTCTGGTCTCTGCGGAGTACTGGCGATTGCTGCTGCCTATTTTTATATCAAACCAGAACTGCCCAGTGTCGAAGTGCTAAAAGATGTCCGCTTGCAGACACCAATGAAAGTCTACACCCAGGATGGCAAGCTGATCTCCCAGTTTGGTGTTAAGCGCAGGATCCCCTTAACCTTAGATGAAGTGCCGCAGCAACTAATTGACGCAGTATTGGCGACAGAAGACAGCCGCTTCTACGACCATCCCGGCATTGACCCCATTGGCATCATGCGCGCTGCGGTCAACCTGATCGTTACCGGCGAGAGGGGACAGGGTGGCAGCACGCTAACCATGCAGCTAGCGAGGGGATTTTTCCTAACCCGGGATAAAACCTTCATGCGCAAGCTAAAAGAAATCTTTATTGCCTGGCACATGGAACGGGTGTTGACTAAAGAAGAAATTCTGTTGCTTTACCTGAACAAAATCGAATTGGGCCACCGTGCGTTTGGTTTTGGTGCCGCTGCACAGGTTTATTATGGCAAAGACATCAACGAATTGAGTTTGGCGCAAATTGCCACTTTAGCGGGGCTGCCAAAAGCCCCCTCCACCTTAAACCCTATCAGCCGTCCAGAGCGCTCGGTAAACCGGCGTAAAATTGTACTTTCGCGCATGCTAAGTGAGCAGTTGATCACGCAGGAGCAATATCGCGAAGCGGGTGACGCCCCGGTAACCGCAGCACTGCATGGCGCCGAAATAGAGCTAGATGCGCCCTACCTTGCTAATGAAATATACAAAGAGATGATTCGACTCTACGGCAAAGAAGAAGCCGAGACTGGCGGTTATGAAGTCTATGCGACTGCTCCTTATGCATTGCAAAAAGCAGCGCAAGAGGCAGTTAAACAAAACCTGCACGACTACGACGAACGCCATGGCTACCGGGGCATTATTCGCCAGCTTTGGCAAAAAGATATGCCAAGCAATGACAGCAATCCTGATTCAGGAACTGATGCGGAAATTGGTGCCAACAAACCTGACATGGCCTGGACAGAACAGAAAATTCTCAAATACCTTGCCAAGCAGCCTGACTACGACCCGCTCATCCCAGCGGTAGTGACCAATGTCTATGAACAGTCGATTACTGTCATCGACCAACAGGGCAGGCACCACTATATAGAATGGGATGGCCTAGCCTGGGCCAGGCCGTTTATTACCGATACGAGGCAAGGCCCAGACCCCAAACTCGCATCTGACATTGTTAGTGAAGGCGCATTAATCTGGGTACGGCAACGGCCAGACGATTTGCGTTGGCAACTGGCCCAATTCCCAGCAGCAAGTAGTGCATTAGTAGCGGTTGATCCCAACAATGGCGCTGTTAGGGCATTAGTGGGAGGCTATAGTTTCTACCAAAGCCAATTTAACCGGGCTACCCAAGCCAAAAGGCAAGTGGGCTCCAATATCAAGCCGTTCTTATACTCAGCCGCGCTTGAAGAAGAATTCACTATTGCCTCAGTCATAAATGACGCACCTATAAACCAGTGGGATCGCAGTTCTGGCAGGGCATGGCGACCTGAAAACTCCCCTGCTGAATACGACGGCCCAATCCGTATGCGCATTGCCCTTGGTAAGTCGAAAAACGTGGTTGCGGTGCGCCTGCTCAGGGCGGTAGGCATAGACGATGCCAGGATGCACATGCGTCAATTCGGATTTGAATTGGAAGACCTGCCACGAGATGAATCGCTGTCATTGGGTTCTGCCTCCATCACACCAATGGAAGTGGCTAATGGTTTCGCCACCATAGCTAATGGTGGCTACGCCGTGCAGTCACACTTTATTGAACGGATAGAAACCCAATTTGGTGAATTTGTGTGGCAGGCCAACCCCTTGACGGCCTGTCCAGTGTGTGGTGAAAACGATAACCTAACCGCCCAAATCCGCACGCCAGATAACGACGGCAACTTGTCAAACCTAAGTGAGCCCACCACTGAGCCACTGCCGCCACAAGCCCAGCAAGTCATTTCGTCACAGAATGCGTTTTTAGTAACAGAAATGATGCGCACTGCGGTGACAGGTGCTGGCAGTTGGCGCAATAAAACCTATTGGCAAGGCACAGGCTGGCGCGCCAACAATATATTGGGGCGCAAGGATTTGGCGGGCAAAACGGGAACCACCAATGATGTGAAAGACACCTGGTTTTCCGGTTTCAGCCCTAACTTGGTGGCGACTACCTGGGTTGGCTTCGACGATCCGAGCCGTTCCCTTGGCCGTACCTCAGCCAACCGCTATTTAAAACAAAAGGTCGGAGAACGTGCCAACTGGATGGGCAATGCCATTTCTGGTGGCGAGAATGGTGCCAAGTCAGCGTTACCAGCTTGGATCCGGTTCATGCAAGTGGCGTTGGCAGACGTCCCGGAGCAAGGCAAGATTGTGCCTGAAAACGTTGTCCAGGTGCGTATCGACCGCACCACAGGTAAGCTAACTACGCGTACAGATCACACGTCAAAGTTTGAATATTTTATAGCTGGCACTGAACCCACTGAATTTATCGACGCCAACGACGTTTTTGACCCAAAGGCGGAAGAACAGCCAACAAATGAAGAAGAGGACGAAATCTTCTAGCAAAATCTTGGGGGATTAACGGCTGGCACAACCAGCTTGTCATATTTTTCCGTTATACTTTGCAGGTTTACCTTTACCGCGTGATTTTTTGCAGTGAAGAATGATATTGACCCAAATGACGGCATTATGAGCACAGATAACCTAAAAGAACCTCTTTATATCCCCTACGCAGGCCCAGCATTGCTGGAAACCCCATTATTAAACAAAGGCAGCGCTTTTAGCCACGATGAACGCGTGGCCTTCAACCTTTCGGGGCTACTACCACCCAGGTATGAAACTATTGAAGAGCAGCTTGAACGTTGTTGGGCACAATATTCCAGTTTTGGTGAGCCAATTAACAAGCATATTTACTTGCGCGCCATACAAGATACCAATGAGACCTTGTACTACCGGCTGATCCAAGAACACATCGAAGAGATGATGCCCATTATCTACACGCCAACAGTGGGTGATGCCTGTGAGCAATTTTCAGATATCTACCGCAAGTCACGCGGCCTTTTCCTGTCCTATTCCGAACGCCACGAAATGGATGACATCCTG
Source organism: Alteromonadaceae bacterium (assembly GCA_965279005.1). Classification (GTDB taxonomy): domain Bacteria; phylum Pseudomonadota; class Gammaproteobacteria; order Enterobacterales; family Alteromonadaceae; genus Planctobacterium. The sequence goes on from CBDIHK010000021.1 coordinate 242,211, forward strand.
CGCAATGCGACCAAGCGCAATGTCAAGGTCATTGTGGTGACAGATGGGGAACGCATTTTGGGCTTGGGTGACCAAGGCATTGGCGGTATGGGTATTCCCATCGGTAAGCTGTCTTTGTATACAGCTTGCGGTGGCATTAGCCCGGCCTATACCTTGCCAATCATGCTGGATGTAGGAACCAATAACAAAAAGCTACTATCTGACCCTATGTACATGGGCTGCCGGCATCCGCGCATTAGCCAGTCAGAATATGACGAGTTCATCGATATGTTTATGAATGCTGTGCAAAAGCGCTGGCCAGGGGTCATGGTGCAATTTGAAGACTTTGCCCAGCACAACGCCACCCCGATACTGACCCGTTACCGCGATAAGTTTTGTTGTTTTAACGATGATATCCAAGGTACCGCTGCCGTGACCGTGGGTACTTTGTTGTCGGCCTGCCGTGCGATAGGGCAACAACTGAGTAATTTAAACGTGGTATTTGTTGGTGCAGGTTCTGCCGGGTGCGGCATTGCCGAACAGATCATCCAACAAATGGTGACCGAGGGCATTTCAGAGGCACAGGCCAGGGCGCATATCTTTATGATTGACCGCCATGGCCTGCTTACAGAAAACACAACTGGCCTTCGGGACTTCCAACAAGCCTTGGTACAGCGCAATGATGCAATTGCCAACTGGGACTTTGAAGGCGAATTCCCAAGCCTTTTGGACGTGGTAAGGGAAGCGAAACCAACCATATTGATTGGCGTTTCGGGTCAAGCAGGGTTGTTCACTGAAGAGGTGGTCAAGACCATGCACCAGGGCGTAGCGCGCCCCATCATATTCCCCCTGAGCAACCCATCGCGCCATGTTGAGGCCAATCCTAGGGATGTATTGGAGTGGACTCGTGGCGAAGCCATCGTGGCCACAGGCAGCCCGTTCCCACCCGTGGAGCTAAACGGCACCAACTACCCAATCCCACAGTGTAACAATAGCTACATATTCCCAGGTATCGGTCTAGGCGTATTGGCGGCGAAAGCCCAACGCATCAGCAATGACATGTTGCTAACTGCCAGTACAACACTCGCTGCAACCTCACCATTGGCCAATACAGGCAAAGGTGAGTTGTTGCCGCCTTTGACAGAAGTACAAGAAGTGAGCCGGAAAATTGCCTTCAATGTTGCCAAATGTGCCATGGACGAAGGGTTGGCATTGCGCATCAGCGACGATGCACTGTACAGTAAAATTGATAGCATCTTCTGGCAGGCGGAATACCGTCCTTATAAGCGGGTTAGCCTGTAGCCCATCCTGCCCCTAAGGCAATACCGCGATAAAGTCTTCAATTTTAGCGCGGATATCTGGCAATAATTGGCGTAGGCGGGCGAGATCGTCCGCCCTGCCCGCCATTTCAATCGTCTCTGCCACTTTAGCCACCTGCACTGCGCCCAAGCTGCCACTGGAACCTTTAATCTTGTGTGCTAGCTTGCCCGCTTCTTCACAATGGCCATCTTCAATATAAGAGCCCAGTTGTGCCAGCTCGGTCGGCATAGTTTCTTTGAACAAACCTATTAGCTTAGTAGCAAGTGTCTCGCTGTTGCCGATGCGTTCCATAAAACCTTGCCTATCCCAGATGCGTTCACTGGGAGCGCTGTCTTTCTGGACAGTTTCATCAGTTTGTTCCACCAGAGGATCGATGCTCAATTGCACTTCGCCTAGTTTCTCTATGCGCTCCTGGACGCCAGTCCAAACATCGAGCTTTTGCCGCAATTCCTCTGCGGAAACCGGCTTGCTAAGATAATCATCCATACCCACAGCCAAACACTTTTCTTTGTCACCTTTCATGGCATTGGCGGTCATGGCAATGATAGGGATAGTGGAATTGATTATGCCATTAGCGCCTGAACGAATAGCCTGGGTCGCTTCATAACCATCCATTTTGGGCATTTGGCAATCCATCAAAACAACGACATATGGGTCATCCTCGCTGTAATTGCTCAGCATGTGCACTGCCTGCTTGCCATCAAAAGCCGAGTCCACACAAAAGCCAAGCCCCTCCAACATACCTTTGGCAACCTCTTGGTTGACTGGGTTGTCTTCCACCAATAATACACGTGCCCTTTGCCCCTGGGTTTGCAATTGCTTTAGATGTTCCTTGGTAACAATTGGCTGTGATTTTGCCAATGCTGAACCTCCGTCCAATACTACCACTAAAGCATCATAGAGCTCCGTGCTGGTGACGGGCTTGTTAAAATAGGCTTTGAAACCAACCCGGGCAAAATAATCAGGGTCACCAACTTCCCCGATGGAAGTCATCATGATCATCGGAATTTTGCACATAACAGCATCTTCATGGATCATCTTGCCTAGCGACGCCCCGTCCATACCGGGCATTTGCATGTCCAAGATAGCAATGTCGAAATCGGGGTTGCGGCGCAACACCTTAAGGGCGCTAATACCGTCTTGCGCCTCGGTGACATGGGCGCCCCATTTTTCTAGCTGTTTACGCAGTACTTCCCGGTTAGTGGTATTGTCATCGACAATTAATGCATTTTTACCGCGAATAACGGCGGTGGTTTTCTTAAGTACCTTCTTCCTGCCAGGCAAAACCTTGACCTGGAATTTAAATTCACTACCTTTACCGAGTTCACTATTAGCACTGACGTCACCCCCCATCAAATGGCAGAGCTGCTTGACGATAGCCAGCCCCAAACCTGTACCGCCAAACTTGCGGGTAGTGGAGCTGTCTACCTGGGTGAAGGAATCAAACAAACTAGCAATTTTATTGGAAGGGATACCAATACCGGTATCTTTGACACTGACATGCAAAACCCAATTAATTTGATCGCTTTGATCCAGGTGCATATTCACCACTATTTCACCTTCCGACGTGAACTTAATGGCGTTGCCCAGCAAATTGTTGAGTATTTGCCGGATGCGCCCAGGATCCCCCCTAACCCAGACACGCTCCATCTGGCTTTCGTCAAGCACCAACTCCAACTTCTTCTCTGCAGCCCGCTGCGCCATGCTGGCAACTGTGTCCTCAAACAGTTTGCGCAGGTCAAAGTCGATCTGCTCTAAATCAATTTTGCCTGCTTCTACCTTGGAGAAATCCAAGATGTCATTGATTAAATCCAATAGGGATTCCGCACTGGACTGCGCCAGCTTTGCGTAGCGCTGCTGTTGCTGCTGCAACTTAGTGTCAAGCAACAGGCTCAACATGCCAATAACCCCATTCATGGGGGTCCTTATTTCGTGGCTCATATTGGCAAGGAAGTCGCCCTTAGCCTGCATGGCCTGTTCGGCTTTGACTTTTTCTTCGATTAACAAATTTTGCCTTTCAACAATTTGGTCATTAATCAATTTGGAAATGAGAATCGCAAATGCCAGGAACACCAAAAGCAGAACAAATGTAATAATCACATTCATTTCTAGCAATTGATTGGCAACTGACAACACCTCTTCTTCTGCAATAATGCCAATGAACTTCCAGCCCAACCGGGGCGATTGGTATATCGATACCAAGTAGGTTGCATCGTTGATTTGCACTTCGGACTGACCTGCATGCATATTAAAAATACCGGCGAACTTACCGTCGTAGATTTGGTCGACGTGCTTAAAGTTATTGTCAGGTTGTTTTGGGTCCACCAACATGGTGCCATTGTCTTCCACCAACATGATGTAGCCGGAATCGCCTAGCCGGATCTCCTTGATAATGTCAGTTAGCGCTTGCAGGGACAGATCCATACCCAGTACGCCAAGCACCTCGCCCCCTTCGCGGTAGATGGCCTTTACGGTTGAAACAATGACAGTGTCATCTGACTCCCAATAGTAGGCATTGGTGCGGGCAATCTCGCCGTTAGCGGCCAGGCCAGTTTGGTACCAAGGCCTGGGGCGTGGATCGTATTGCCGGTACACTTCGCCTGTCGGCCACTGGATATAGCCCCCTTGTGCGTTGCCGAAGTAAATATAGGTAATGGAGGGATGCAGGCTGCCAAATTCACGGAACAAAGCAAACACCTCCTGCTCTGTTTCCGAACCTAGCTCGGGCTGCATTAGTGTAGATCGGGGCGCAGTCAGGTAAGTGCTAATGCCCTGGTAACCTTGTTTTAGGGTTTTGTGCTGGGCTATGTAATCGACGTTTTCGCCTATTTGGTCAAACAAGATGGTGAGGCTGTTGTCTATCTGCCTCACCTCCCGCTCATTAGAAAGGATAAAATTTTGTTTAGCCTGCTTTTGGGTATGCTGGACCATTAAATAGGTGATTATGGTAGTGGGTAACACCACCGCCGTAACAAAGGCTATCACCAATTTGTGGGACATTTTCATATTGGAACAAGGTACCCATCGGCCGCACTGGAAGATGGCTAGAACCGCACCATCCCCGAGTCAGGTTTAACACGTGGCTCCATACCCTGCGCAAGAGCCTAGGTCAAAACTCATTCTTGTAAGTTGTTGTTATTAACCCTATAAGACAATTTAAGGCCTCGCAAGGTAAATGCGATGATCGCGCTAACATTTCATTAACTTTCACTATCGCGTAGCTGTAACCTGGGGCATCGCACTGACTGCGGTGGGCGCTGCTACCAGGTATAAAGCCTAATTGGGCATTAAACGGCAACTTGTTTAATTAACAAATCCTCTTGGCTGGTTTTGCCTGGCATTTGCACCACGTATTCCATGGCAACTTCGTCGCAAGCATCTTGTTTAGGGCAAATGCCACAATCTTTGATAACTTTCTCCGGCAGCCCAGACATTTCCGTATCGACAAAGCCCAGCTTATTAAAAAACTTGGGTACCCTGGTTAGCACTATGACGCGCTTTAGCTCTATATGGCGGGCTTGCTCCAACAGGTATTGGATCATTGCCGTACCCTGCCCCTTGCCCTGGATCGCGGTATCTACCCCAACAGAACGGATTTCAGCCAAACCAGTTTGGTAGATGTATAAACAGGCACAGCCTACAACCTGGTTGTCCATTTCTGCCACCACAAAGTTCTGGATGTCATGCACAATATTGTCCCGGCTACGCGGCAAGGTTTCCCCCAAGTCAGACCAATAATTGACAATGCGCTCAATGGCATCGACATCTGTCATTTTAGCCCGGCGCACACTCAAAGCTTCCGCTTTTTGTGCGTTCAACCTTTGCTGCACTTGCCGCAATGCTGCCTGGATTTGTTCTGCCGCTGGGCTACCAGTTACATGGCTAGAGACTAGCTTGGAATGGTCTTGTTGCACCGTTTCCAGGGCTTGTTCCACTTGCTCCCTAGAGGTTCCGCCAAGCGCCTGGCGTTTGTCCAAGCAGGATTCAATGGTCAAGTGCTGGTATACGTCCTGGCCAATATCCTTGCAGTAGGTCTGCAATTCAGCCAATGTGAAATCTTCCAATGCCTTACCCTGGTCAATGGCGTGCAGCACCACTTCACCGACAATGTGGTGCGCTTCCCGGAATGGAATGTCTTTACTGACTAAATAGTCAGCAAGTTCAGTGGCGTTGGCATAGCCCTGCTGCGCCGCTGCGAGGGTGGCAGCGCTATTCACTTTCAGGCCTGCGGCCACCAATTCGGCCATCTGCAAGCAGATTTCCCAGGTATCCATCGCATCGAAAAGGCCTTCTTTGTCTTCCTGCATGTCCTTGTTATAGGCCAAAGGCAGCGCTTTCATGGTGGTGATGATGGCACACAGTGAACCCTGTACCCGGCCTGTTTTGCCCCTGATAAGCTCCAACGCATCTGGATTTTTCTTTTGCGGCATCAAGGAGGAGCCCGACGTCACCAGGTCGCTGAGTTCGATAAAGCCAGCCTCCCCGGTGTTATAAAAAATCAAATCTTCAGCAAACCGGGACAGGTGCATCATGCTGATGCTGGCGCTAGATAAAAACTCTATCACGTGATCCCGATCCGACACTGCGTCCAAGCTGTTCAAGGTGGGCCTGCGGAATCCCATATCTTCCGCCAACTCAAAGCGGTCTATCGCGTAGGCCGTGCCCGCTAAGGCGCCAGAGCCCAAGGGTGAGGTATCAGCACGGTATAAGGCATCTTTTAGCCGACCAATGTCCCGGTCAAACATCTCTACATAGGCCAAGCACCAATGGCCAAAGGTAACCGGTTGCGCCCGCTGCAAATGGGTATACCCCGGCAATACCGTAGTATGCTCCCTTGCCGCCAGCGTCATTAGCGCTTGTTGCAGGTTCACCAGCGCCACCAAAATCTCGCCACCCTTTTCTTTACACCAGAGTTTTAAGTCGGTGGCTACCTGGTCATTACGGCTTCGTCCTGTATGTAGTTTCTTGCCCAGCTCGCCGACATTGGCAATTAGCTTTTGCTCTACCCAGCTATGGATATCTTCAGCGTCTGATCCTAGGATTTGCTCTGGGTTCTCAGCAATTTCGACACCAAGTTGCGACAACGCCTGCTCTAGTTGGGTTTGTTCCTGCGGCGTAAGTACATTGACTTTCACCAATGCCCGTGACCAGGAAATAGATCCCCGGATATCTTGCTGGGCGAGACGGTAGTCTATCGGCAAAGAATCATTGAATTTTTTAAACAGTTCGCTCGGTTGTTGGGTAAACCGTCCACCCCATAATGCCATAGCCGCCTCCTACTTATCCGCCGTTTTGTTTTGCATTGCCTTGATCCTGCTGGAAAGGCTGTATAACCGAATAAAACCTTCAGCATGGGATTGGTCGTAAACGTCATCTTCGCCAAAGGTGGCAAATGCTTCAGAGTATAGGCTATTCGGCGATTGCCGTTGCACTACCGTAGCCATACCTTTGTAGAGTTTAACTACAACTTCGCCGGTGATCTGATCCGCAAAGACCTTCGCTCCCGCCAGCAATGACTGGCACAACGGCGTGAACCAACGTCCGTCATACATTACGTGGGAAAACTCCAAACCCAGTTGTTCACGGTGTTTAAGGGCATTTTTGTCCAATACCAAGGCCTCCAGTGCTTGATAGGCTTTCAACAGCACGGTACCACCCGGGGTTTCATAGCAGCCACGGGATTTCATCCCCACCAAACGGTTCTCAACAATGTCAATCCGGCCAACCCCGTGGGTAGCGGCCAGCCTGTTAAGCTCCACCAAAGCGTCATAGGCGGACAGTGCTTGGCCATTAACCTTGGTCAGTTCTCCTTGCGCAAAGCTCAAACTGATGCGTTCAGCAGTATCAGGGGCTTCTTCCGGATCTACCGTCATGGTCCAAACCTGCTTGCTAGGTTCGCACCAGGGATCCTCAAGTTCACCGCCTTCGTGGGAAATGTGCCAGGCGTTGGCATCGCGGCTATAAATTTTAGTTGCGCTCGCAGTCGTAGGTATATCTTTTTCCGCCAAATAATCTAGCAGGTCTTCCCTCGATACCATATCCCACTCACGCCAGGGTGCAATCACAGTTAAATCCGGGGCCAACGCGGCAAAGGTGCCTTCAAACCTGACTTGGTCATTGCCTTTGCCGGTACAACCGTGGCACAACGCGTCGGCACCCACTTCCCTGGCGACTGCTACTTGCGCTTTGGCGATCACCGGACGCGCCATCGACGTGCCTAGCAGGTATTCACCTTCATAGACTGCACCGGTTTGGATTGTTGGGAAAATATAGTCTTTGACAAATTCTTGCTTCAGGTCGACGATATAACACTCGCTAGCTCCAGATCGGATAGCCTTGTCGTGGAGCCCCTCAAGCTCTTCATCGCCCTGGCCTACATCGGCAGCAAAAGCAACCACCTCACAATCGTAGTTTTCTTTTAACCAAGGGATGATTGCCGAGGTATCCAAGCCACCTGAGTAAGCTAACACCACCTTTTTAATTGTTTGTTTAGTCATTTATGTTCTCCTTAGCGGGATCCCTATTATTGGGGGTCACCCTGTCAGTGTTAGAGGCAATCCAACAAAGTTAATAAAATAGCGTTTTGTGCATGCATCCGGTTTTCAGCTTGCAGTAACAGCAACGACTGGGAGCCATCCACGACATCACTGGTAATTTCTAAATCCCGGTGGGCGGGTTGGCAGTGCATTGCATGGTTCGCACCAACCTTCTGCATCAGTTCAGTATTTAATTGGTAAGGTTCAAATGTTGCTTTGATTTGCTCAAGCGGCGTGTCGTCCCCCATGGAAATCCAAGTATCAGTGTAAAGCACGTCGGCGTGGTGCAGGTTCTCAATACCTGCAATAACTTGTATGTTAGCGCCGTTTTGTTGCGCCAATGTTTGTGCTTGATCAGTAATTTCCGGGTCGGGTTCAAATCTGGCCGGGGTCACCACCGAAACGTTAGCCCCAAGCGCGGCTCCCAGTATCATCAAGGAATGGGCAACATTATTGCCATCACCAATGTAGGCCAACTTGGCTTGTTGCAAGTCGCCATAGACTTCTTTAATTGCCAGAAAGTCAGCCAAGGCCTGGCATGGATGGTAGAGGTCGCACAATGCATTGACAACCGGCACGCTGGTTGCGGCCGACATCAATTTCAAGGTCTTATGCTCATAGACCCTGGCAACAATAGCGTCAGCCCAACAACCCAAGTTAGCGGCGGTGTCCTTGGTGCTTTCCCGGCCAGCGAGCTTGTCCTGTTTGACATCCAAATAGACAAAATGACCACCCATTTTATTGATGCCAATATCAAAACTAACCCGGGTACGCAATGAAGGCTTTTCGAATACCCCTGCGATTGACTTGCCAGCCAAGTGGTTTTTATATACTTGGGGATTGAGTTTGACATCTAGTGCCAGCTCCAACAGTTGCTTGGCTGTTTCTGGCTTCCATTGGCTAAAATTTAATAGATCCTGTTTCATACCACGTTCCTTAATTAGCTCATTAGTTTTGTAGTAACATCGTTATTGTCCACAGAATGGTCGCTGCCCCCATCTGAGGCGCTAGGAAGAATCCTGGTACCCGCTTTTTGTCGGGAGAGGTTTAGCAACTGCTCAGGTTGTTTCCAGGAGGCGATGGTGACTGGCTGCTGGGTAAGGTTAGCTGCGGCTAGTGCCGAACGCACCTTAACCACCATGCCCCCTGAGACCACACCATCGGAAATTAGGGAGTCTATACCGACAGCGTTTAGTTGCGGGATCAGCTGCATGTGGCCATCAAGTACGCCTGGTACGTCGGTCAGTAAAACCAATTCGCTGCCCAATAATTTTGCTATAGCCACCGCCGCGTCATCAGCATTGACATTGAGCAGGCGCCCCTGGTCATCTGCAGCAATGGAAGCTATTACCGGCATAAAGCCGTTTTCCAACAGTGAATTGAGCAAGCTTGGGTTATTGGCCAGTGCTTGGCCTACCTGGCCAAAAGCCGGATCCAACTGGCTTGCCCGGCAGCTAGCGCCATCCAACAAGGTTAGGCCAACCGGTTTAATGCCAGTTTTAAGCAGTTGTCCGCAGAGCTGGGTATTTACCGCACCCGCGAGCGCACCAACAACAAATGGTAAATGGGACTCAGGTGTTACCCTGACACCATCGCGCTTTTCACTGTCAAAACCGAGTTTAGCCAGCCAATCATGGGCAATATCACCGCCGCCATGCACCAAACAAATACTAAACTGTGACTGCAACTCCAACAATGTTGCAGAAAATGCGTCAAAGGCAGACGGGCTGGCCATCAATGCGCCACCAATTTTTATCACAAGGGTATTCATGAAAAGTCCCCCAATAAGCCGAGTTGGTTGTCAAAACCAAACATTAAGTTGGCACACTGCAGCGCTTGGCTGGCTGCGCCTTTAAGCAAGTTGTCAATGGCGCTGGTTACCACTAGGTAACCGGATTTAGGATCAAATTGCCAATGCAATTGGCAGTTGGGGGTGCCGACAAGGTTGTCTAGTTTTGGCCATGACGGCATTAAGCTCACAATGCCACTATTGGCGTATGCGCTAACGTAGGCATGCTCCACCATTTCCGCCGTCGCACCGGCTGAAAGTTTTGCCGTGATAGTGGCTAGGATGCCCCTTTTAAAATTACCGAGGTGGGGGGTAAAAATAACGTCGTGGCCTAACTGGCTGGCTATTTCGGGTTGATGCCTGTGCCCCAGCACGCCATAAGCCTGCAAACTGACCTCGCAAAGGCTGTTATTCACTGTTGCTTTGCGCCCAGCGCCACTGACGCCTGATACCGCATTGATAATGGGCAGCGCAGTTGCATCTAACAAGTTGGCATGGGCGAGCGGTTTGAGCGCCAATAGTGATGCGGTAGGATAACAGCCAGGAACTGCAATTAAGTTGGCTTGTGCGATACTGTCAGCGTGCCATTCAACCAGGCCATACACGGCATCGCTTAGTGCTGTTTCCTGGGTATGGGGGAAACCATAATACTGGGTAAAAACCTCAGTGTCTTTCAAGCGGTAGGCACCAGAAAGATCCAGCACCTTATTCCCTGAACCTTCGAGCAACCCAACCAAATCATGGCTAAACTCGTGGGGGGTTGCCAGAAACACGGCATCGTACAACTTCGCCTGGGCAGCTGCAGTTGCCATATCCAATGCCTGCAGCTTTAACTTATCTTGCGTGAAAAAAGCTGGCAAACGCCCGTTAAGTTCAGGTAAATATTTTCCGGCATCTTGGCTGTTTTCGGAAACGTACAATGCCTCTAAATTAAATTTTGGATGTTGCGCCAACAACAACGCTAATTCCATGCCAGTATAGCCGCTGGCACCAAAAATACAGCAGTTAAAGCTCATAACGAATACTTCAGTTAAAAAGGATGTAAAGGAAAAAATAGGTGGCTACAGAAAATTCCGCCAGCCACCGACAATGAAGATTATCGTCGTCGCGACGGTAGGGGTCTGTCCAAGGGAACGTAAAAATTGTGTAAATCCAAGCTAATCATGTTCTCGTTGCTACACTTTGGAAATTTAGCATTTGACCAGTGGTTAAGTTCGTTAGCTGTTTCGAATCAGCCTTTAGCCAACAACCGATCAAATAATGATTCTCAAAACTTGTTGTTGATTCTGCACCAATGTGAATTTATATGCAACATTATTAAATAATTATTTACTGCAGCATAGTTGCCGCAACTCCAAAGTGAGAATCACAAGAGTTATATTACACAGGCGCTTATAGACAATAAAAAACACTAAACAACACTGAAAACGACAGCGTTAAAGGCATTTTTTGGCAACTTTTGAAAAAACATAAGTATTCAATAATGGCGCATCAGGGATACAGGATTAAATACCCAAGACTGCTATAAGCAACCCCGAGGTAATGCAACCTGTTTCTGCTTGCCGCATTAATCCGGCATATCAGCCAGACGAATTTATTTGTTTGGGCTACTATAATCCTAAAATCACAGTGTTAATAGAATCGGTATTAAACACCAATGTTGTTAGGGAGTTTATGGAAGTACGACGAGTTACGGGGAAATCCGGCCTATTATTGGTATTGCTACTGGCTTTTTGCCAGGCCTTTGCTGTAAACCTAGAAATTCCTGCTATGCCAGAGGCAACCAGTAACAATGCCGTTGCCCAGGTACAGTTGGATGACGCAACCTACTTGCTCAGTTTTATGGGTTTGGGTACCGGTAAGGATTATCACGATGTGCACAACAAAGCCTGGAAACTCAAGCTCGGCGATCCTGCATGGCAAACCATTGCCCCTGTACCTTCTTCCCTGCCACTAAAAGGGCGCCTAGCAAGTGTCGCGGTAGGTGTTGCTGGCAAAGCCTATATCTTTGGTGGCTACACTGTCGCGCAAGACCACAGTGAAATATCTAGCCCAGATAACTTTAGCTACGACTTACGTACAGATAGTTACCTTGCGATCGCACAAACCCCTGTGCCCGTAGATGATGCTATCGCCCTTGTGTACGACAATAGGTATATCTATTTGATTAGTGGTTGGCACAACGATGGCAACGTAAACCTAACCCAGGTCTATGACATAAAAACCAACTCATGGCAGCAAGCATCGCCATTCCTCGGGCAACCTGTATTTGGCCACGCAGGCGGCATTGCTGGCGATACTATGCTGGTCTGTGATGGCGTCAAGGTTGTGGCAAATGCAAACCGTCGCAGGGGTTTTGCTGCGGAAACCGCATGTTACAGTGGAACCATTCAAAAAGATAATCCTTACCGTATAGACTGGCGTACTATCCCGCATCCAACAGGACAAGGTCGATACCGCATGGCCGCCGCCGGAATAGATCGCAAAAATATTATCTTTATCGGTGGTGCCCACAACCCATATAACTACAACGGCATTGGTTACAACGGCAAACCAGCGGAACCCGATAATGGGATTTGGCGCTATGATTTGCAAAACGGACGCTGGCACCTCACCCAGTCAGAACACCCCAGCATGGATCACCGGGCTTTAGTAGTATTGCCAAATAACTTGGTAACAGTTGGCGGTATGTTAGCTGGCCAAAAAGTCACAGGTGAAGTGCTTACTCACCCAATTGGCAAAGTTCTAAAACAGTAAACTATGCACTGAGAAGGGAATGGCACAGCAAAACGCGCAAAACTTTGTTTACCGACCTGAACTGGATTTTAACCGGCGGGCAGACTTTGACTTTATAAAGCGCGCGTTGCCCGGGGTGTACCTGTACCTGTTCGCCTGGCCTGTGTTGTTCTGGTGGACGGGATTCCACCAGTTGCAACCGGCTACCAGTTTGGGCTTTGCTGTCGCCTTTATCAGCATTTGCCTGTTGAGGTTCGCCCACACCTACTACACCCAACAACTATATGACAAATACCCGCGCCTATGGCAAGTTGCACTCTATAGCCTAACCCTTGGCCATGCCATAACTTGGGGCAGCTTGTTCTACCTCGCCAACCTTTCCTCCGCATTTGGTTCATTGTCTACGCCCGTCAACCTGGTCATTGCAGGGATATCAAGCGCATCACTGATTAGCCTGATCCCCAAATACAAACTAGCCCAAATCTACATCAGTCTGCTGCTCCTCCCAACTGGGCTTGGTGCACTTTTAGTACCTGATACTTGGCAGCTTAGCCTGATTGTTATTATGTTTTGGTTGTATTTAATGTTTATTGGACGACGCTTCAACAAGGAATATGTGCGGGCTTTCGCCATCGAAAAAACACTGTCGGAAAAACAAAACGAGCTGGAATTGCTAAGCAAAACAGATCCGCTCACTAAGGCATACAACAGGCTCCATTTTGACGAATACCTAGGCAACCTATGGCAAAACCGTTGTTCCAAGGAGGAAAGGCTTAGCTTGTTAATGTTGGACATTGACCATTTCAAAGGTGTCAATGACAAATACGGCCATGTCTTTGGTGATGCCTGCCTGAAACATGCCGCCAACCTCCTGCATTCAAACTTAGCCGCACTACAAGTCCCCTTGTTCCGCTATGGCGGTGAAGAGTTTTCTATTATTCTGAGTGGGCAAAATGACGCAGACCTGAAAGAATTGACCCAAAGTATTTTGCTCGCTTTTCGTGATGCTCCCGTTGTTTCAGAAGGCTTGAAGCATCAAATGACGATTAGTATTGGTTGTTGCAGCATCTCACCAAAAGATAGAGCAGAGGCTAACGAGCTATTGGAACAAGCTGACGCTGCCTTGTACCTTGCCAAACAAAATGGCAGGGACAGGGCCGAACTAACCCACTACACAGTTTGAGAAAGTAAAAAACTAATATGCAAAAAACCATCGCCCTGGTTGCCCACGACCATAAAAAACAAGCGCTATTAACTTGGTCCGAGCAATACAAGGAGCAGCTGCAGCAACACAATTTAGTCGCCACAGGTACCACAGGTAAATTATTGCAAGAAAGCCTAAAACTCGAAGTTACCCGGTTTAAGAGCGGTCCGCTTGGCGGAGATCAACAGATTGGGGCGTTAATCGCGGATCAAAAACTCGATTTACTGATATTTTTCTGGGATCCGCATATACCCAGCCTATTAAGTATCTGTCCTACTCAGTGGGAATTGAAAAGCATTTAGGCGAGGCAGATGTTTAAAGGTCTAGTGGGTCTAAATCGAAAACATCTAACAAAGCATAAATGCTTTTCAAACCCATCTTCGACGTTGCTCAGAGCCATGATTTATGAAATGCGTCCTTGCATTTCACCGCTACGCGGCTGGCTAAAGCCATTCAAAAGTTTTGCCGAAACTTTTGTCTTTGTTGCACGACGTTGAAAAGACCACCAGTATTCCTGCAGTCGCGCGCCTCGACCTCATGGCTCTGGGACTAACGCTGAGCGAACAGGTACTTAATAGGCTGGGTATTTTCCAGCACCACATGATCCTGATGTTAAAGCCCTGCTTCGACTATGCTCTGTATGGAATGTCCCCGTTGCCTGTAGCCAGGCCACCGCGGAACTATTGATTACCTCGCCACTATTTAATGACCCAAACTACCAAAGGCTAGTGCCAGAATACGATAGGTAATTTGCTTAGAAAGGGACAAACTGCCCAATCCATTACACTTATTTACAACCTATTTGCAGCCTTTAGGCTAAACTTAACAGATGATTTGAGTTTGTAATGCAACTTTTTCTAGGCAACGGGGTACTAATAACTAGGCTCGGTAGTGTACCCGGACTTTCCCAAAGCAAATGGGGTGAATTATGGCTATCAAAAAACTAGTTTTGGCGGGCGTTATTGCTGCAATGACCTCACCAGTCATCGCCAATGAAACAAATGAAACTGAACACTTAGTGGATATCACTTGGGAAAACCCAAAGGATTTCACCGATCTAAAACCTGCCAATGGCGTACGCAAGAAATTCCGTGACAACACATTGGCCAAACTACAAACCTACATGGACAAGCTAGCCACTAGTTTGCCAGAGGGTCAACAGCTGAAAATGACGGTGACCGATGTTGATCTCGCGGGGCAAGTTTGGCCCGGACATTTTGTCGGTTTTAATGCTGGAAGCGATGTGCGCATCGTCAAACGGGTTTACATCCCGCGTATTGAATTTAGCTACCAATTGGTTGACGACCAAGGCAATGTCATTAAATCTGGCGAAGAGCACCTGAAGGATATGTCATTCCTAGATCGCTCCACCGCCGGCCTACGCCGCCATGACACCCTGCGCTATGAAAAGCGCATGCTGAAAGACTGGTTTAGGGATGAATTCGACCTATTGGCATCAAATAACAAAGACTAAAGTTAACATCGAGTAGGGTGAGGCATTCGCCTCATCCCTCTCACAGAACCGTACGTACGGATCTCGTATACGGCTCATGTATTCTTCATATTCCATCATTGTGCCTTTAAAAAGACTGATGGAGCAAGCCATCCCGTGTTGACTTTTGCCAGATTGAACAATCCTTGCGCTTCAAACCACTGATTCGGCATCGCAAAGCTCGCTAACGGACTCGCCGAGTTCCGCCATGAGTTCATTTTGATGAGCCTAAAAGGCGGCTTATAGCCCAGCTGTTTCAGCCGCCTATGCAGCTTGCGCGGCTTCTTCCATTGCTTGAGTTGGATTGCCCTGAGCCTTCGCCTTATCCATCCTGATAGAGCTTTGAACTCTCTGTGGCAGTTGGCGATACTGAAGTAATTGGCCATTCCCCTTAGTACCGGGTTTAATCTGCTGATTATTTCATTCAGATTATGCCCCTGGTTACGTCGGGTCTGTGACTTGAGCTTTTCTTTGAATCGCTTGAGTTTCTTGTCTTGTATCCTGGTATACCGGCTACCGATTTCAACTCCCAGAAACTTCACTCCCCGCTCGCTATGCGCCAGATGCGTTTTGTCTCTGTTTACGACCAACTTGAGTCCTTGCTCTATTACTCTTGTCGCACTATTCAGGGCGTTCCGGGCTCCCGTTTCGCTGCGACAGAAGATCAAGATATCATCGGCATATCTCACCAGACGGTGACCCCGCCGTTTCATTTCCTGATCAAATCCATCCAGATAGATATTCGCCAGCAGAGGACTGATCACCCCTCCTTGCGGACTACCTGCTTCGCTCACTTCCCAGAAATCGCCTGTCATTACCCCACTCTCCAAAAACTGCTTAATGAGTTTCCGGATACTGCCATCCGTTACCCGGCGTTTGACTCCCTGCAAAATCAACTGATGATCCAGTCTGTCAAAACATTGGGATAAATCCATGTCTACGACCCATTGCCTGTTGTATTGACGGATAAATACCGTGGCCTTACTGATCGCATCGTGGCAACTTCGGCCCGGTCTATACCCATAGCTGGATGGATGAAAGTCCGGGTCAAAGATGGGTTGCAGTATTTCTTTGAGAGCTTGTTGGACAATTCGGTCACGTACCGCCGGAATTCCTAACAGCCTGACTCCCCCGTCTTCTTTGGGGATTTCTACCCGTCTGACCGGAAGCGGCTGGTAGGTCTTACTTTGCAGTTCGTGTAGCAGTTGGGTCAGGTTACTTTTCAAATCAGATGCATAGTCACTCAGGCTCTGCCCATCTATTCCGGCCGCGCCTTTGTTTCTCTTTACCTGTTTGAATGCACTGTACAAAACATCAATGCTCAGCATCCGTCCGTACAGGCTGTAATAAACCTTCATCTTCTACCTTTGGCTTGCGGCATCTTGGGACGCTCTTCTCATCACAGGGCTGACTCTTGATGATAACTTCAGGTGTGCTAGCCCTTGGGGCAATCTGCCTGAGCGGTTATTCACTACTCCGCGTTCGACCCGTCATCCCAGTAGAGTACATTCCTGCCTCACCGGTTTGCGGTGCCCGCCCTCGTCAGGACGTTTGTGAACCCCTGCAAAAAAAAATCCGCGCCTTCAATGCGCTTTAATGAATACTTCCCCCCTTCGCAACTTGCCGCGCTTTTGGTCACGGCAAGCCCCACCAGACTCATTGCTGATGGTCATCCCGGTTTTATCCTCCACACCATTACTGGCTTTCACCGGCCGGAATTTGCTCACTACTACGGGATCATCTGCCACCTCACACCCATACCTGCCTTGAGTCTCCTCTTGTGCAAATATGTCCAACCAACATCATTGGATACCGTGCCAGGCTTCCCCAGTTACTGTACTGGCTCCCTGTTAACGATCCCACCCTCAAACACAGCACAGGTCTGACTGAGTATTGGGCATTGCGCTATTTTGCACGCTTACCCACCTGAACTGCCGAAGCAGGTTCACTTGCGTTGTGTACCGTTAACTTCCTATCGCTTCCTTCAAACCCTGCCGTTGGCCAGCAACGCCCTTGCGATTCGGATTATCTTCCCCTCAGTCTGGGTGATTCAGGTTTCTTTCAACCTGACGGGTTTGCCAGCTTCGCTGGGCAAACAAAAAAGCAGGCTGCCTAGGCAGCCTGCTCCCATCGCATTTCATTTATCAAACTAGGCTTTGGATAGTGCGGTAGACTTCCGCGGCTTTTTCCGCTTCTAGGTTATTTCTGGAGATATTGCCTTCACTCGTAGACAGGCGCACAAACCCCTGGTCTTGTTCTTGCTCTTGATTTTGCTGTTCAGCCCGTTCTTGTTGCTGTTCAAACTGCTCCCGGCGCTCAGCCTGGTTGGCTTCGTTTTGTTGCAGGATACGAGCCTGCGGCGAAAGTTCGACTTCGGGCTGGTTGGCCTGGCCTATGCCAAAGGCATTAACTGGGGGTTCTGGCCTCGGTTGCGCAAAGCCCGCACTGAGGGCACCACTTTGGGAGGCATTGGAATCGGGCAAACGGTTGGCGTTACCAATACCGAAGGTATTAGTACCCAATAGATCACTGGCAGTGGTATTCCTACTGAATCCAGCATTTAAAATATTAGTTGTAGTGGAAATATCCATAACAACCCCTCTTCACCCCTCAGTTATAATTATGGCGTTTTTTGTTTAAAAAACAACCTAAAGACTAAAGATGGCTGGATCAGGGACGATATAGAAAGATTACCTTGATCCTAGACAAAGGTTTTGCCTATTCAGAGAGGGTATTTTTGAGGTTGGCCAAGGTTACAAACAAGCTTTCCATTTGTTTCACCACTATTGCGAGCGAGTGTTCTACCTGTTCTTCAGATTGCGCAGGCAGCATCGCAATGTTGCCCGCCAGCTCTTCCAAATAAGGCTGGAAGCGGTTGCTCCGTACTGTGAAACCGGCATCTTCGGCAAATATTACTTTGTGCTTCGCCTTGCCCTGGGCTTGCAGCTGATCCAATGCTTGGTCAGCGTCCAGCGCCTTGCGGTAGATGACTTGTAAGTTTTGGTTGAGTTTTTCAATTACTGAATCCATAAAAATCCTAAAGGATGGGAATTTGCTGCCGATAACGTGAGGAAGTGGGTAATTCTGCCTGCTTTTAAACCCGGCGACAAGCCGATTGCGCTAGCTATTCATTGCGGATTAGTTAGTACAAATGGTCAAAACGCCACAACGAGGAACTTTGGTATGGAAATTTCAGGTAGTACTTCTGGAAGGTCCGACGCGTCACTCGAACTCAAGGGCTTGCAGTTGGCTAAAGACCAACAAAAAGCAGAGGGTGAGCAGACGCTTCAGCTGCTAGAATCAGCTGGCGTACCGAAATCATCATCAGCCAACCCGGCATTGGGCGGAAATATCGATACTTTCGCTTAATTCCCAGCTACTACCCCTCTAGCTAGGATGTAGATGTAAATCCACCGGCGTTTTGCCAGGTTGGCCACCGATCTCTCGGACGAGTTTGGGAACCAAATAACCTGGCTGACGCTTTATCACTTCTGCCATAATTTCACGAGCCCGTCTGTCTGGCACATCAAAATGGGCTGCTCCCTGCACTTTATCCAGCATATGTAGGTAATAGGGCATGACACCCGCGGCAAACAGCGCTTGGTTTAGCGCGATCTGTGCCGGTGCTGAATCGTTTATTTTGTTCAATAGTACCGCTTGGTTTAACAGCGTCACCCCTTGCGACCGCAACGCCAATAGCTTTGCCCTAAGTTCGGCATCAATTTCATTGGCGTGGTTGATGTGCAGGATCATCACTGGGTTGAACTTGCCTTTGGCAAACCAGTGGACAAATTCATCGCTGATCCGCGATGGGATAACCACCGGCAGCCGGGTGTGGATGCGCAAGGTTTTCACGTGGGGGATTTGTCCAATCTGCCCCGCCATCCAAGCCAGGTGGCTATCTTTGGCCATCAAAGGGTCACCCCCAGAAAAGATAACCTCATCAATCTTGTCATCCGCCGCAATATAATCAAATGCCTGCTGCCATTGGGATTTGTTCAGGCTATTGTCCTGATAGGGAAAATGACGGCGAAAACAATAGCGGCAGTTCACCGCGCAGCCACCGCGTACAATCAACAGAACCCGCGACTGGTACTTATGCAACAGGCCCGGTACCTGGTTGTCTTGTTCCTCCAGCGGATCTTGGCTGTAGCCTTCGGCTAGTTGGAATTCGGCAGTTTGGGTGAGCACCTGCAACAGCAAGGGATCACACGGGTTGCCCTTTTGCATGCGCCGGGCAAAAGGCCGGGGTACCCGCAATGGAAACAGCTTGCGCGCTTTGGCCGCTTCCAGCCAGGCTTGGGTTGGAATTTCGAGGAATTGCAGCAACTGCAATGGGTCAGTAAAGCTCTGGGCTAAGTCTTTTTGCCAGTTAGGCTCAACAGTGACCGGTTTTTTAGGTATTATCTGCGGCAATTGTGTGCTACCTGCGAAGAAATTAAGAGGAACTATGGCTAATTACAGCACGAATGAGTTCAAATCGGGCCTAAAAATAATGCTCGACGGCGAACCTTGCAACATTTTAGAGAACGAATTTGTAAAACCGGGTAAAGGCCAGGCCTTCAACCGCGTTAAAATCCGCAAGTTGATCTCGGGTAAAGTATTGGAAAAAACCTTTAAATCAGGTGACTCGGTTGAAGGTGCAGATGTCATGGATCACGAACTAGCCTACTTGTACAACGACGGCGAATTCTGGCATTTCATGAACAATGAAACCTTCGAGCAAATCCCTGCTGATGAAAAAGCCGTAGGCGATGCAGTCAAGTGGCTAGTAGAAAACGACACCTGTACTTTGACCCTTTGGGATGGCTCCCCCATTTCGGTGACGCCACCTAACTTTGTTGAGCTAGCAATCACTGAAACCGATCCAGGCTTAAAAGGCGACACCGCTGGTACTGGCGGCAAACCCGCAACCTTGTCTACCGGCGCAGTAGTACGTGTACCATTATTCGTACAAACCGGCGAAGTGATTAAAGTCGACACCCGTACCGGCGAATACGTTTCACGGGTTCAAAAGTAAGTTAACTCCTGTCTACAGTGGAAATGTCGCAAATTGATAGCTTCAATTTGCGACATTTTTTATTCTTAATTCTAGCTTATACTTCCAAAAAGCTAACCAATACAACTACATACTAATCAACGCAAAACTGCTTCCCGAACCAAACAACAGTCTTTAAATTAAAGTGTACTTGAGTGCTTAACCACCTCATGGTAGCTTAGCTTGGTTTAACAAAGGATTATGGTGAAGTGTTATGGAATTTTTTCTTCATCCGCACAATATTGTGTTTACCGCAGGGTACGGAATACTGCTCCTAATGCTGGTGCTAGAACTAGCGGCGTTGCTCATGGGGATGTCATTCCTTAACATGGGTGACGATGTCATTGATTTTGATGTTGATGAACCCGGTAGCATATTGGGAGCCATGAGTTTCCTGAACCTCGATAAAGTCCCCTTGATGATTTGGCTCGCGACTTTAGTTTTCTTCTTTGCCAGCGCCGGGCTCAGTATCAACTTTACCAGTAGTTCACTATTTGCCATGGTCTTGCCGACGCTCCTGTCAGTTCCCATCGCCGCCTTTATAGGCCTAGCGTTGACCAAACGATTTGCCACGGTCTTCTCTAATGTGGTGCCCAAAAACGAGTCTTACCATATCTCGGAAGATGAATACCCAGACTACATCGCCACTATATCGGTTGGAACCGCAAAACAAGCGCTAGCGGCACGGGCCACCTTTACCGACAAGTACAACACCAAACACACTATTTCGGTGATCCCGCTACCGGGCTCACCCGATATCGAACAAGGCACGCAAGTTGTGCTGGTTCAAAAACAAGGGATCAACTGGTTGGTTGAGCCCCTCACCACAAACACTTAAATTAAACTTTCATACTCAAGAGGTAACCATGGAAACACTGTCTACAGGCGGTACGTCGCAATTGATGTTCTTTCTGATCCTAGGCGTTGGGGTATTTGTCTTTATCGCTATCTTAGGCTTGATACTGTCAAGGCTATACAAAAAAGCTACCAAGGATACAGCCCTGGTCAAAACCGGCCTAGGTGGCGAAAAAGTGATTATGACCGGAGGAACATTGGTGATCCCAAGCTTGCAAGAAATCGCCCTGGTCAATATGGAAACGCTGCGCATCACTGTGGTACGCAGGGGCGAAGATGCCATGATCAGTAAGGATAACCTACTGGTGGATATTGAAGCCGACTTCTTCATCCGTGTGGATCCGAAAAAAGAATCCGTCACCACTGCGGCACAAACACTCGGTGATCGGTTGGGCTCACCAGAACGGGTGAAAGAAGTAATGGAAAGCAAACTGGTTGACGGTTTGCGTTCATCCGCTGCCGGCATGGCCATGAATGAAATGCACTTAAACCGCCAAACCTTCGTACAAAATGTACAACAAGCGGTTGCTGAAGACCTCAGTCAAAACGGTTTGATGCTGGAATCAGTGGCACTCACGAGCTTTAACCAGACACCGCAAGAATACTTCAAGCCGGACAATGCCTTCCATGCGACTGGTTTAGCATTGTTAGCCACCATTACCGAGCAAAAGAAAAAGGAAACCAATGATACCCAGCTCAAAGCAAAGGTTGAGATTGAACAAGCCAACCTCGATGCCGAGACTAAATCTTTGGAAATCCAGAGACAGTCTGAAGAGCTCAAGCTAGCGCAAGACAAAGCCATCAAAGAAGCGGCGGCAGCGCAGGCAGCCCAGATTGCAGTGAAAGAAGCAGAGCAGAAAAAGCTAGCAGAAACCGCTGAGATCGAACGCGAGCAAGCCATTAAAGCAGCACAAATCACCTCACAGCAGGAACTGGAAAGGCAAAAAGTAGCCAAAGACAAGGCGGTTAGGCAAGCGCAGATCCTGAGCCAACAGGAAATAGAAGTGGCTGAGGCTGACAAGTTGATTGCCGTGGCACAAAAATCTGAAGAAGAAAGTGCCGCCAGGGCCAAAGCGGCAGAAGCCAATATCCAGCAAGTAGAAAACGAAGAGCAAGTAAAAACCACCCAGGAAGTTGCCCAAGCCAACAGGGCCAAGCAAATCCAGGTTATCGCTGCCGAACAGGATGCTGAGCAAGAAAAAGTGCGTAAGGTAATAGAGTCCGAAGCACAACTAGAGTCAGCCAAAAACGAAGCAATGGCCATCGAAGTCCAGGCTGAAGCCCAAGCCAAGGCGGAAGAGCTTAAAGCACAAGCCGCTAAAATCACCTATGAGACCGAAGCCCAGGGTAAACTTGCGCTTAACTCTGCTGAAAACACCCTATCCGCTGAAATACTGGAGTACCGCAGGGCTGAAATCATGTTGAACCAGTTGCCTGAAATCATCAAGCAATCAGTGGCGCCGATGGAAAACATCGACTCCATCAAGATCATGCAAGGTTTTGGCAACGCCGGACAAGGCCAGGCGACAGAAGGCCAAACGGCAAATTCTGGCAGTATGGGCAGCTTGGTAGAGCAGTTGCTTAGCTACAGATTACAGGCACCCGTGGTAGACAAAGCGCTAGCTGATTTAGGCATCGTGGGCAACGGCGAAGGCTTGGAAGATTTGCTCACCAAAGGTCCATCAATCAACACTGGTGAAGCTAAAGAAAGCGACACTAAAGCAGCATCGGATGACACCGCTGGAACCACACCAAATGAGGGCGCAGATAACGCGGTAAAAAAGAAATAGATTCGATAATCTAGGTAATCAGCTGCTTAACCAGGCACAGCCTAACAGCCAGCTAAATTAGCTGGCTGTTTTTTTATGGCAGTGCCATTATTAGTGGCCAACTGGCACTGCTTAAATCACATTCAATGTGACCTCAATATTGCCACGGGTAGCGTTAGAATAAGGGCAAACTTGATGCGCCTTATCCACCAGCTGCTGTGCCTGTTCCTTGTCCATATCGCCAGTGGCAATGTTTAGGGTCACGGCAATGCCAAAACCCACATCAATAGTACCAAAGGCAACATGGGCTTCGATATGCAGGTCTGCTGGCAACGTGATTTTGGCCTGTCCCGCTACAAACTTCATGGCTCCCATAAAACAGGCTGAATAACCTGCAGCGAATAATTGTTCAGGGTTGGTGCCTTCACCACCCGCTCCCCCCATTTCAACGGGAGTTGCGAGCTTTACATCCAAACGGCCATCATCACTGGCTGAATGCCCTTCCCGGCCACCGGTAGTTTTAGCTTTGGCGGTATAAAGTACTTTGTTTAACGCTGTCATAATGGTTCCTCTTTCAAATTTATTTTGCACACAAACTAAATATAACTGAGGAAATTCCTGATTGCAAATATTTTGCATGCAAATTAAAATGTTTTAATGAGGAGGCTATATGTCAAAACAAGACCTACGACTAGACAAGCAGATTTGCCACCGGCTGTATATGGCACATAACACGGTAACCAAAGCCTACCGGCCACTATTGGCAGAGCTAGGCCTGACCTATCCACAGTACTTGGTGATGATGGCACTATGGCAGCATGAAAAACTGCTTGTGGCTGAGTTGCAAGCCGAGACCCAAATCGACGCAGGTGCCCTTACCCAAATATTAAAAAAGCTAAAAGACAAAGGCTTTTTGGATCTGGTGTTAGATAAATCCGACAAGCGCAAAAAACACGTACAACTGACAATTTCAGGCGCAGCCCTTAGCAATGCAGCAGAAAGCATTCCCAGCAAGTTAAGGTGCCAGTTCCCATCATTGTCTGGGCAAGACAGCGAGACCCTCATCACCCTATTGGATCATCTGATCCAGGATCAAAAGGCTGCCCTTGATGACAAATAAACATCCGTTGTGGCAACCCAGTGCCAGTATCGCCATCTTGCAAAAACGGGCGCAAATACTCGCAGATATCCGCTCATTTTTCGCAAAGCGCCAGGTAATGGAAGTGGATACGCCATTGTTGGCTAGTAAACCGGTAACGGATCCCCACTTGGTGAATTTTAGCTGCCAATTTGTCTCGCCCATTAGTGCTGTGCAGCAAACCCTATACCTGCAAACCTCACCTGAATATGCCATGAAACGGTTATTGTGTGCTGGCAGCGGTGATATTTACCAACTGGGTAAAGCCTTCCGCAACGAAGAGGCAGGCCGGCACCACAACCCAGAATTCACCCTGCTCGAGTGGTACCGCCTGGACTTTGACCACTGGCAGCTAATGGAAGAAGTGGCAGACTTATTGGCTTTGGTGTTGGGCTGTATAAAGGTTGATAAAGTCAGTTATGCCAGCCTGTTCCGACAGTACCTTGGCATTGATCCCTTGGATACCGGCCTAGCCCATTTGCAGCAGGCCTGTATTCAACAGGGTTTTGCCGATTTGGCACAACGCGAATCCAACAAAGATACCCTATTGCAACTGCTGTTTAGCCATGTGATCGAACCGCAAATTGGCCAAGCACAGCCCTGTTTTGTTTACCACTTCCCAGCCAGCCAGGCCGCCTTGGCGAAAATCAGCCAGCAAGACAAGCGGGTTGCAGAGCGGTTTGAGGTCTACTACCAAGGCATTGAGTTGGCCAATGGTTTCCATGAACTGCAAAGCGCACAAGAACAACGGTATCGATTTGAGCAAGATAACCTGCTACGACAACAAATGGGATTAGCACAAGTTCCGATTGATGAAAGCTTGCTAGCGGCCCTGGAAAAAGGACTACCGGCATGTGCGGGAGTCGCGCTGGGGTTTGACAGGCTATTGATGCTGGCGTGTTCGCTAGAAACGATTAGTGAGGGTATGCCTTTTTCGATTACACATGCCTGAGCGTAAGCCTGTGCTTGGTTTACAGAATTAGGCCGCTTGGCCACCGGCAAGGCGCGAAACAATATCAATGTGCAGGTGCGTTTGCTGGTTTTTGATGGCTGTGACCAATTCTTTGATAGCAATGGTCATAGTCAAAGGTTGGCGGTACAAGCGGTTGGTTTTGTTTTCCCAATCTTCATCCCTTGCAGGGTTGAAACCATTAGCCCAAACCGCGGCACCGCGACGGATGGGCGACAAATCGGCTTTCACATTGGCATGTAGGTAAAAACCCTTGTCGTTAGTAAGTACCAACGCCTTGGGGATCACCTTCATCTTGCTGGGGTCAGGATAGAAATGGTTTTCTTCACCAATTTGCGCTTTAGTTTTGCCTTCGGCGTTGAGTACCTGGCCACCCGGATAGTTCGCACCGTCAAAAACCTGCTCAGTGGTGGGATAAAAAACACTTGATGCTGCCATAATCTCAGGCTTTATAACCCGATTAATTTCAGCAATATCAAACGTCAATATGGTCATTCTTGTACTACTCCAGGCCTTGCTTTGTGTGTATAAAGACAGGTAAAAAATAAATTCATCTTGGGCGCTAAATTCTAATCATTTATAACTCCAGGGCAAGAAGAATAATGCAAGGAAAATCAACGACTAACAATTATGGTTTGGCACTGTGCAAGGTTCTCTAAGGAGTACTGCTATGATCCGTTTGCTCGGGTGATATAAAACAAAGTACCAGCGACTCCTGGGAAGCCGCTGGGGGGATATTAATGAATGGCGTTTTGATTAGACCAGCGAAGCCAATAAGCTGTTAAAATCACCGGCTTCGATGAGCCCTTCGACCTGTTGGATATCCGGCGAAAAATACCTATCGTGATCGTAAAACGCGACTTTCGAACGGATGGTATTGTAAGCTGACTCCAAACGGATAGAGGTCTTTAAAGGGCGCCTAAAGTCAATTCCCTGTGCTGCGGCCAAAAGCTCTACGGCAACAATACCACGGCTATTTTGGTTCATGTCAGCCAAACGACGTGCGGCAAATGTGGCCATGGACACATGGTCTTCCTGGTTGGCCGAGGTGGGTAGGCTGTCTACGGATGCTGGATGCGCCAAGGTTTTATTTTCCGAGGCCAAGGCAGCGGCCGTTACCTGCGCTAACATGAAGCCTGAGTTCACCCCGCCGTTTTCCACTAGAAAGGGTGGCAACCGGCTAAGGCTACTGTCAATTAGCAGTGCTGTCCTGCGCTCAGACAAGGCGCCTATTTCAGCGATGACTAGCGCGAGGTTGTCGGCGGCAAAGGCGACCGGCTCTGCGTGGAAATTACCACCAGAGACTATGTCTTCGCCAAACACCAATGGGTTGTCGGTGACGCCGTTGGCTTCCACTTCCAACACTTTGGCCGCATGCTGCATCTGATCCCAACAGGCGCCCATTACTTGTGGTTGGCAGCGCAAGGAATAGGGATCCTGCACCTTGTCGCATTCGGCGTGGGAATCACCAATCTCCGAGGTTTCTTGCAGCAATTCACGCAGTGTTGCTGCCACTTTAATTTGGCCAATTTGTCCACGGGCGGCGTGAATGCGCTCATCAAACGGCACCCGGCTACCCACTGCTGCTTCAACGCTCATGGCACCAGCCACGAGTGCTGCATTAAACAGATCCTGGCAGCCAAATAAGCCTTGCAGTGCCAATGCTGTCGATGCCTGGGTGCCATTGAGCAAAGCCAGCCCTTCTTTTGGTGCTAAATCCACCGGCTCAAGGCCAGCGATTTTCAAGCCTACTGCGCCTGAAATGATCTCACCGCGATAACACACATGGCCTTCGCCAATCAGCGGCAAACTCATATGTGCCAATGGTGCTAAATCACCGCTGGCACCAACCGAGCCTTTTTCAGGAACGCAAGGGTAAACTTCTGCATTCACCAACGCGATTAGCATCTGGATCACTTTTAGCCGAATGCCGG
This sequence comes from Alteromonadaceae bacterium, assembly GCA_965279005.1. Taxonomy (GTDB): domain Bacteria; phylum Pseudomonadota; class Gammaproteobacteria; order Enterobacterales; family Alteromonadaceae; genus Planctobacterium. The sequence continues at coordinate 268,971 of CBDIHK010000021.1, forward strand.
AAAAGCCACGCGATAAGGCATTGATTTTCAACGTCATCATCAAGCGTACGCAAGCATCAGACATGAGGTTACCGGTGCCGGCAGCGTGGGATAGCACGATGGAACGTTGCAATAGCTCAAGCTGCTCTGGCTTAATTTTGGTGTTGGCCAGCAGGCCAAATCCGGTGTTGATACCATAGACTACTTGGCCAGAATTCAAGACGTCCTGCACCATTTTAGTTGAGGCGTGTATTGCCTGTTCAGATTCCTGTGCCAAGCTCAAGCTAACCGCCCCAGAAGCCACTAGGCGCAAATCTGATAATGTTAATTTTCCAGGTTGGATTTCTAACTGCTTCATTTGCCTCTCCCTATTTGCCAAGCATTGGCAGGTCAAGGCCATTGTCCTTGGCACAATCTACCGCAATTTGATAGCCAGCATCGGCATGGCGCATAACACCGGTGGCCGGGTCGTTCCACAGTACCCGACGCACCCTTTGTCCTGCTTCTTCGGTTCCGTCACAGACGATGACCACACCCGAGTGCTGGCTAAAGCCCATACCCACACCACCACCGTGATGCAGGCTAACCCAGGTGGCGCCGCCAGCAGTGCTCAGCATGGCATTCAACAATGGCCAATCGGACACCGCATCAGAGCCATCTAGCATAGATTCTGTCTCGCGGTTGGGGCTAGCCACAGAGCCAGAGTCCAAGTGATCCCGACCGATAACAACCGGCGCACTCAACTCGCCATTGGCTACCATGTCATTAAAGGCATTGGCGATACGGGCGCGATCTTTCAATCCAATCCAGCAAATACGGGCTGGCAAACCCTGGAATTGGATGCGCTCCCTTGCCATATCCAACCAGTTGTGCAAGTGGGCGTCATCCGGGATGAGCTCTTTGACTTTGGCATCGGTTTTATAGATATCTTCTGGATCACCGCTTAGGGCAGCCCAGCGGAAAGGCCCGATACCTTGGCAAAATAGGGGGCGGATATAGGCTGGTACAAACCCAGGAAAGTCAAAGGCATTGCCTACGCCCATCTCCAATGCCATTTGCCGGATGTTGTTGCCATAGTCCAAGGTGGCAGCACCGCGCTCTTGCAGTTGCAACATCGCCCTGACCTGCACCGCCATTGAGGTTTTTGCTGCGTGTATTACGGCTGCTTCATCTTGCTTGCGCATTGCTTCGGCATGCGCCAATGTCCAGCCCTGGGGTAAATAGCCATTTAACGGATCGTGGGCAGAGGTTTGGTCCGTGACCACATCCGGCGTAATGTTTCGCTCAACTAATTCAGAAAACACATCGGCTGCATTGGCCAGCAAACCAACGGACACCGGCTGCTCAGACCCGTGAATAATATCCAGGGCTTCGTCCAGGGTCGTCGCTTTGCGATCCACGTAACCTGTGCGCAAACGGAAGTCAATGCGGGTCTCGTCCACTTCAACCGCAATCATTGAAAAACCAGCCATTGTCGCTGCTAATGGCTGGGCACCACCCATACCACCTAAGCCGCCGGTGAGGATCCACTTGCCATTAGCCTTGCCGTCAAAATGCTGCCTAGCCACAGCGCCAAAAGTCTCGTAAGTGCCTTGGACAATACCTTGGCTACCAATATAGATCCAGCTTCCCGCCGTCATCTGGCCGTACATCATTAGGCCTTCTTTATCCAGCTGGTTAAAGTGCTCCCAGTTGGCCCAATGGGGAACCAGGTTGGAGTTGGCAATCAACACCCTGGGTGCGTTATTGTGGGTTTGGAATACCCCCACAGGCTTTCCGGATTGTACTAAGAGGGTTTGGTCATCATTTAAGCGCTGGAGGACTTCAACAATGCTGTCAAAACACTGCCAATCCCTTGCGGCACGGCCGATGCCGCCATAAACCACCAAATCTTCTGGCCTTTCTGCTACTTCAGGATCCAGGTTGTTCATCAACATACGCATCGCGGCTTCGGTTAACCAGCTTTTACATGTTATTTGATTGCCTTTAGGGGCGCGTATTGTGCGTGTAGGGTCGTGTCTATTACTCATTGTATTGCTCCTCAAAGCGTTATTTGGAGGAAAAGGTAAGATGTCCACCAAGGCGATACCGGTTGCCGGGGTGGATAAGGATTGCGTAACTCACGGACTGCAGCTTGGACCAAGTGCGCCGGGTTACCCGCAAGCAAGGGCTATCGCCTGCAAGCGCTAATAAATCAGCCTGGACTGGATCAGGCATCACAGCTTCAACCACGTGTTCGGCTTCGGTTAACGGGGCTATGCCCACTAAATAGTCGTGAGTAGTCAGCCGGTTAAAATCTTGTTGTAAATAACCAGGGGCAGCGGTGGGGTTAACATAGCGCTGCTCCAATTGTATCGGCACGCCGTTTTCCAGGTGCAAGACCTGGCTATAAAACACCGCCGCACCTTGTGCCACCCCTAAGTGGTTGGCAATAGCTGGGCTGGCAGTGGTCTTCGCCAAATCCAAGCAACGGGCCGAGTGCTGGTGGCCACGGGCGGCTATCTCATCGGCGATGTTACGGATTTCCAACAGTGAAGACTGGCTTTTAATGCTTGCTACCGCGGAGCGGGCTCCTTGGGTGCGCACTACAACACCTTGTTCAGCCAATTCTTGCAACGCCCTGCGCGCGGTCATCCGGGAAACACCAAACGCCTGTGCCAAGGTATTTTCTGAGGGCACCAATGCGTGCTCTGGCAAAACGCCTGATTCTATTTGCTGCAACAAGTGCTCTTTTATCTGTAGATATTTGCTGACGGCCATAGCTCCCCCGAATTCTTTTATTAATTTGACAGATGCAACTTGTATATACAAGATATCTACTAAACACAGGCAACCCTAGTAGTTGTAAACTTTTAAGGACATCCACCATGCCGCAAGACATCAGCCAACTGCTTGTAAACAACACTGATGAATTAGTGCTAAGCAACGTTAATATTGCCCCTATGCAAAACGGCATAGCGGCCCAAGACAATATTCAAGATGGTGCCTTAGCCATTGGCGGAGGCGTCATCCAATGGCTTGGCCAAGCAGCGCAACTACCCAGCCATTTCAATGGATTACCAGTGCATGACTGCGCTGGCCAATGGCTACTTCCTGGCTTTATTGATTGCCATACCCATCTAGTTTTTGCAGGTTCCAGGGCCCATGAGTTTGAGATGCGCTTGCAGGGTAAAAGTTATGAAGAAATAGCCCAGGCAGGCGGCGGCATAGTATCAACCGTGGCGGCAACGCGCGCAGCAAGCAAGGCAGAGTTGTTGTCTGCCGCGATCAAACGCGCACGGGCTATGCTGCAACAAGGCGTTACGGTATTGGAGATCAAATCGGGTTATGGCCTGGATTTGGCTTCCGAAATCAAAATGCTGGAAGTGGCCCGTGAAGTCGGCAAACAACTCCCCATTGACGTGAAAACCACCTTCCTAGGTGCCCATGCAGTGCCACCCGAATTTAAAGGCCAAGCAGGTGCTTATATAAATTACCTGTGCCAAGAAGTCTTGCCGGCTGTGCACCACGCGGGATTAGCAGATGCAGTCGACGTTTTCTGCGAATCAATCGGATTTGATTTGGCACAAAGCCGGCAGATCTTGGATACAGCCTGCGAACTCGGCTTGCCAGTCAAAGCCCATGTTGAGCAGCTCAATAACCTCGGTGGCAGTGAAATGGCAGCTTCATTAGGCGCCCTTTCCGTTGATCATATCGAATACCTGGATGAAACAGGCGTTGCGGCAATTGCCAGTGCCGGCACGGTTGCGACATTATTGCCAGGCGCATTTTATTTTTTGCGAGAAACCCAAAAACCACCGATTGACTTGCTGCGCAAATATAAAGTTCCAATGGCAATTGCAACTGATTTTAATCCTGGTTCTTCACCATTAGCTAGCCTGCCCTTGATGCTCAACATGGCCTGTACATTTTTTGGATTGACCCCAGAGGAGGTGTTGCTGGGTGTAACCAAAAACGCGGCCAAGGCGCTAGGTGTTGAAGATAGTTTGGGTACCCTGGCACCCGGTAAGCAAGCCAAAATGGTGCTTTGGGACATTTGCCACCCGCGGGATTTGTGTTACGAATTTGGTATCCACCAGCCCAGCTTGATAGTTGCATAGAATAGATTGCTCAACAGAAACTAAAAGTTTTTGAGCCAAATTAGTCCCTTGGCACTATATTTAGGTTAATGCAAATCCGCTGGAAGCACGCAGGCATGACCGAGCTAGTGCCCAAAACCAGGTTACTGCGGGAAAGGGCCGCCCGGAAAGAAGCAGAAAAACTGCTCGAGCAAAAGTCCCAAGAACTATTTGATAAAAACCAACAGCTGTCTGCGCTCAGTGGGAACCTAGAGCTGTTAATACTGGAAAGAACCCAGCAGCTTGAAAAAGCGCGTGATCAAGCGTTACAAGCTAACCAAGTAAAATCGGCTTTTATTGCCAACATGAGCCATGAAATCCGGACACCACTAACCGCGGTGATTGGTTTTGCACAAAATATCCAAAATGGCCTGATCCCTGCCGAAGATATTGCTGCTGCTATCGAGACTATCATCAGCAACGGCAAACACTTATTGGCTTTGCTCAATGAAATCCTGGATGCATCAAAGCTCGACTCACAGCAGTTGATACTAGAACCCAGGCGCTTCGCTTTGGGTGCGCTGATTAACGAAGTGGAGTCCATATTTGAGCCCTTGTGCAAAGACAAAGGTTTGCACTTAGAAATATCTAAGGCCGACAATTTGCCCGCTGATATTGTCAGTGACGAAACCAGGATCCGGCAGGTATTGATGAATTTAATGGGCAACGCCCTCAAGTTCACTGACAGTGGCCATATATATTTGAGCATAAATTACTCGGAGCAGGATTCCAGGATCAGCTTTACCTTGCGGGATACCGGCATTGGCATGAACCAAGCACAACTAGACAACCTTTTTGTTGCCTTTAGCCAAGCGGATAGCAGCATCAACCGCCGCTATGGTGGTACTGGATTGGGGTTGGCAATCGCGAAACAGCTTGCCAAGTTATTAGGTGGCGACATTGCCGCAACGTCGTACCCAGGCCAGGGCTCAGAGTTTGTGTTTAGCTTCGCCTGCGAGGAAGTCTATGAACAATCAAAGTTCGATCCCGGTAACCCAGAAACCTTCACAGTACAAACTCTACAAGGAAATGTACTACTGGTAGAGGACAACCCCACCAACCAGACCCTGGTTAGCCAGCATCTGTCACACTTGGGTGTCGAACACCATATAGAGCCCAACGGGGAAACCGGCTTCCAGGCAGCTCTTGCCGGTGACTATGACCTGATCCTGATGGATATCCAAATGCCGCTAATGGATGGCAAAGAAGCGACCCAGATACTGCGCCAAGTGGGCTTCAACAGGCCTATTTATGCCCTAACTGCCAATGTCATGCCTGAAGATATCACCGAATACCGCCGCCTTGGGTTTAACGGCCATATTGCCAAGCCTATCTCTGCGGCTGAGTTTTACCAAGTGCTGAGCCAACACCTCAGCACAAAGCGAGAAACCACTGTGGCAAGCTTGGATCAGGTGGTCATTGACAAAGCATTTGATAGTTTTCTCGGGCAAATTCCTCAATATATAGAGCAACTGTCAATGGCAGCGGAAGAACGGGATCACCTGACGTTAGAAAAGATACTGCACCAATTAAAGGGCACCTGTGGTAACTTTGGGCTTGGCGATTTAAGCAGCATGACTGAACTGGCCTGCCAGCGCCAACAACAGGATCCCGAAGCCGCATTTGCGCTTTTAGGAGAGCTGATACAGTCGCTACAACAGGTGCTAACTGATAACCAGCATGAAACAAAACATTAATTTTTTAATTTTGGATGACGTTGACGCAACCCGGGAGCTATTGCGCGGCCTGTTGGCGAGCATTGTGGGCTCCCCTAGGTTCAAGTTCCAGGTCACCATGCACCAAGCCGCAAATGCCGAACAAGCTTTAAACCTTATGAAAAAGCACAAAATTAGTTTGGCATTCCTAGATATCGAATTGCCCGACGATAGTGGGCTAAATGTACTGAGGCAAATGAAGGCAGAGTACCCAGGGGCATTCGCGGTCATGGTCAGCGGCAGCAGCTCAAAACAAAATGTGTTGGCAGCCATAGAAGAAGGTGTTTTGGGGTTTATCCTAAAACCCTTTAACCGGGCGCGGGTGGAAGAAGCGGTGGCGAATTTTGTTAAGAAAGCGAAGTTGGGACAATAATATTCAAGATTAAATAGATGGATATAAAAAAGCCACAACCTCGCACAGTTATGGCTTTCTGACGTGATTAGTTGCAGCCCAGCCTAGTGATCCATGCCCAGCTTTTTCTCTAGGTAATGGATATTGGTGCCGCCGGTGCCAAAGTTTTCATCTGACATAATCAGCTTCTGCAGTGGGATATTGGTTTTTATCCCTTCCACTACCAGCTCTTCCAAGGCATGGCGCATCCTGGCAATGGCGACGTCCCGGCTCTCACCATAGGTAATCAGCTTACCAATCATGGAGTCGTAGTTAGGTGGCACTGAATAGCCTGCATAAATGTGGGAATCCAACGCACGCCTAAACCGCCAGGAGAATGGAACATCTCGATCTTACCTGGCGAGGGTATGAAGGTTTTTGGATCTTCGGCATTGATCCGGCACTCAATGGCGTGGCCACGGATTTGCACCTGTGACTGGTCAATAGACAATGGTTGTCCCGCAGCAATGCGCAATTGCTCTTTAATCAAGTCGACACTGGTGATCAACTCAGAAACCGGGTGTTCCACCTGGATCCTGGTGTTCATTTCGATGAAATAGAACTCGCCATTTTCATATAGGAACTCAAAGGTCCCCGCGCCGCGGTAACCGATTTCGATACAAGCGCGGCAACAGCGCTCACCAATCTTGTTGCGCATTTCTGGCGTAATGCCAGGTGCTGGGGCTTCTTCCACTACCTTCTGGTGGCGCCGCTGCATGGAACAATCGCGCTCCCCCAAGTGGATAGCATTGCCCTGGCCGTCAGCCAATACCTGGATTTCTACGTGACGCGGGTTTTCCAGGAATTTCTCCATGTACACTACGTCGTTATTGAAAGCAGCTTTAGCTTCCGCCTTTGTAGTGGCGATAGAATTAATCAGTTCATCTTCGCTGCGTACCACCCTCATACCACGGCCACCGCCGCCACCAGCGGCTTTGACAATAATCGGGTAGCCAATGCGTTTAGCAATGGACTTGTTCAGTTCAGCATTTTCGGTCAAAGGACCATCAGAGCCAGGCACACATGGCACACCGGCTTTTTTCATGGCGTCAATGGCCGAAACCTTGTCACCCATCAGACGAATGGTATCGCCTTTTGGCCCAATAAATACAAAGCCACTTTGCTCTACCTGGTCAGCAAAATCAGCATTCTCGGCTAAAAAGCCATATCCTGGGTGGATAGCAACCGAATTGGTAACTTCAGCTGCCGCAACGATTGCGGGTACATTTAGGTAACTTTCAGTCGCGGCGGGTTTGCCGATGCATATAGACTCATCAGCCAACAGTACATGTTTAAGGTTTTTGTCGACCGTCGAATGCACGGCCACCGTTTTAATACCGAGTTCCTTACAGGCGCGCAACACCCGCAAAGCAATTTCACCCCGGTTGGCGATTAGGACTTTATCCAACATATCGCACCTACTTATTCGATTACGAACAGTGGCTGGTCAAATTCAACAGGTTCTTCATTGTCTACCAAGATTTGCGTGACAACACCTGCTTTATCAGACTCGATTTGGTTCATCATCTTCATGGCTTCAACGATACAAAGGGTGTCACCCACATTGACGCTCTGGCCAACTTCAACAAACATTGGCGTGCCTGGTGAAGGTGAACGGTAGAAAGTGCCTACCATAGGTGAACGCACTGTATGGCCTTGCGCTGCGGCTGCTGGTGCTGCCTCTGCCGCTTCTGCCGGTGCGGCGGCTGGCGCTGGCGCGACGGCTGGCGCCACAGGAGCAGCCATGGGCATTGGCGCATACTGGGTGGCCACACCACCGCGGTTAATGCGCACCGACTCTTCACCTTCAGTAATTTCTAGTTCAGCGATGCCAGATTCTTCAACCAGCTCAATCAGCTTTTTAACTTTGCGAATATCCATTGGTAACTCTCTTCGAATGTATTAACTTTGTTTGGTTGTCTGCAGGTAGCTTACTGCTGCCTGCAATGCAAATTGGTAACCTTGTTCGCCCAAACCACAAATCACACCCACGGCAACATCGGCTAAGTAGGAATGGTGGCGGAAAGGTTCGCGGCTATGTACATTGGACAGGTGGATTTCGATAAAGGGTGTATCGACGCTGAGGAGCGCATCGCGCAATGCAACGCTAGTGTGGGTAAATGCCCCAGGATTAATGATAATAAAGTCAGTCTTGTTAAATCCTGCATGGATAGTGTCAATCAACTTGTGCTCGGCATTGCTCTGGGTGTGCGTCAAATTGCACCCAAGGCCTTTGGCCTGCAACTGCAAGTCTTGCACAATCTGCCCAAGCGAGCGAGCGCCGTAAATTTCGGGTTCACGTTTGCCCAACATGTTTAAGTTGGGACCATTCAGTAATTGAATTTCCACTAAACTGCTTCGATTTTCTTTAATTATTATCAATTTAAAGGTAAACCGTGCTTAATTTACCTAATTTGGCCAATTCCGGCCACTTCTGCCCATATGCTGTAGTCATTATAGGCGGTTTTTTCAAAATAGCAGCAAACTACTGGTCTTATCACCGACGTTTGCCGCAGATTAACTATATAAATTGACTTTGTTGCCAGGGTTTGCCGAACCGGCTAATAGCTGCTAAAACTAATCCTCTATCCCGTAGCAATGACAAGGTACCTGGGAAGAATCTAATGAAAACAATAACTTTTAGGAAGACCTTTGCCGCGCCAGTCGAAGCTGTATTCCCCTACTTCGCCGATCACGAAGCGTTTGGCAAGGTGCTGGGACAAAACATATCCCGGATAAAAGAAGGGCGCGATTGTAAAAACGGCGTGGGTTCGGTAAGGCTCATCAAGCTGCCATTGGGATTGTCGTTTGAAGAAACTGTGCTTGAATACCGGGAAAACAGCTACATCAGCTACCGAGTAAGCCGGGGTAGCCCGGTAAAAGATCACTTGGGCAAAATGAGTTTCAACAAAAGCCAGGATGGTTGCTTTTTACATTACGAAATTAAATTTAGCAGCCGCTACCCGCTCCCAGGACTGGAAGCAATACTTGCGGCAGCGATTAAACGGGATATTGGCGCTGGATTAACCCGTCTTGCCGACCAGCTACAAAAGCAATAAGCTGGCGAATTACCAAGGCTTGTTGGCGTAAACTGTTTTCTGCTCTACACTGCTTGCCATATTCCACCTACACTGAGCTAACTATGCCTGTCCACCACATACAACACCCATTGATTGCCCACAAAATTGGTTTGATGCGGCAACACAAAATTAGCACTAAAAACTTCCGGGAGCTGGCCAATGAAATTGGCGGATTGCTCACCTACGAGGCGACCCGTAACCTGCCAGCCGAAGAAGTTGAAATTACCAGTTGGACAGGCGAGCCGCTAACCATCAGCCAAATCAAAGGTAAAAAGATAACCCTGGTACCCATACTGCGCGCTGGCCTAGGCATGCTCAACGGCGTAATGGAACTGGTGCCCACCGCTAAAGTCAGTGTAGTGGGCTTTTACCGGGACGAAGAAACCCTGCTACCAGTACCCTACTTTGACAAGGTTATCCAAGACGTAGAACAACGCACCGCTTTAATTCTGGATCCGATGCTAGCCACGGGTGGCACCATGGCGGCCACAATCGACTTGTTGAAGAGCAAGGGCTGCCCCAACATTGCTTGTTTGGTGTTGCTAGCGGCACCAGAAGGAATTAAAACCGTATTGGATCAACACAGCGATATCGATATTTACACTGCGGCGATCGATGAACGCCTAAACGAAAAAGGCTATATCCTGCCCGGCCTGGGTGATGCCGGCGACAAGATATTTGGTACCAAGTAGTTGTATTATACCGATTCCATTAAATATTAATTGGGCTGCACCGTGCAGCCCATACTTGGTAAGAATGGCTTTGCAATATCTAATTGAGTATTTGCTTTATATGTGCTGCAAAGTTTTGTGCATCCATAAAGCCAGTTACCCTGCCACTTTCAATTTCGTTACCTTCTAAATCAAAAAACATGATGGTTGGTAAACCAAACACATCGAAGTATTCCTGGAATTCCAGCCCCTCAGGAGTGTTGACTGTCAGGTCAATCTGCATCCATTCAGTATTGCCCAACGCTTGTTGCACGCTGACATCAGTAAAGGTGTATTTTTCAAATTCTTTACAGGCAACACACCAGTCTGCGTAAAGGTCAATCATAACTGTCTTGCCTTGGGCATTGGCAACGGCCAACTTTGCCTCAAAATCAGCCAAGTTTTTCACCACCATAAACTCTGGGTGCGGCTGCTTGGTTGCAGCAGCACCGGCAACCTGCGACTGTGGAAACAGTGTTTGGTAGCCATAAATCAACGAGCCAAACAAGCCAAGGAAAATCACTAAAGCACGGGCGCCTTTCCAAAAACCATTTTTGCTGTCCAGGTTCATGACGTAGAAATAGGTGAAGGCACCTAGTCCCAGTGCAGCCCAAGCCAGTTCGGTGTAGATGTTGTAGACCAAACGCTCCACAAACACCAAAGCCACCACCAGCATCATAAAACCAAAGGTAACTTTGACGATATTCATCCAGTTGCCAGCCTTAGGCAACAATTTACCCCCGGTCACGGCAAAGATGACCAGTGGGATCCCCATGCCTATACTCAAGGCATATAGGGTACTAAAGCCAAACACTAAATCGCCGGTTTGGGCAATAACCAACAGTATCGCTGTCAGTGGCGCTGTTGTGCAGGGCGAAGCCACTAGCCCAGATATTGCCCCCATGGCAAACACACCACCATAAGCGCCGCCTTTTTGTTTGTGGCTTAGGTCATTCAACCAACACTGCCACCTGGCAGGTAGCTGTAATTGGTAAGCGCCAAACATAACCAGTGCCAATGCAATAAAAATGGTTATTAGCGTTAGTAGGATAGCAGGATGCTGCAACCATGCCTGGAACTGCACGCCAGCGCTGGCAACAACCAAGCCAAGCAACGAATAGGTAATAGCCATACCTTGCACGTAGAAAAAGGACAAAACCAAGACACGGGATGATTTAGCCTGCTTGCCTTGGCCTACCACAATACTTGAGATAATTGGGTACATGGGGAACACACAGGGAGTAAACGCCAATCCCACACCAATACCCACAAAAATCAGCAGGATCAGGGCGAAGTTAGTATCTCCTTGCAGCAATGCCTGCAATTGGAATTGCTCAGACATACCTGGTGTTGCAGCTTCGCCCGCCTCAGTGGCGCTGCTGTTGCTTGCAACAGGTTCGGGGAAATTTACGTTTGTTCCCAATACTTCACTTAAATAAATGACTTTGGTAGTCGGTGGGTAGCACAAACCGGCCTCTGCGCACCCTTGGTAACGGACTTTTATAGAGGCATCTTGCTTAGACTCAAGAATAGAATATTGCACATCGACTTCATTGAAAAAGACATCAGAGATCCCGAAAAACTCATCTTCCACTTGTTCCGCAGCCGGAAAGCTAGGCTCTGATAGGGTGGCATCCTTAGTCGCGGTCTTGAACTGCTTTTTATACAGGTAATAGCCATCAGCAATTTGCCAACTTAGTGTTAGCTTGTCTCCAGTTTGGTGAAAGTCAAAAATAAAAGCATCATCGACCGGCAAAAACTCTGGCTCGTCGGAAAACAAATCACTGGGGCTAGTGTCAAACTGACGGCTATGGCTATTATTGGCAACCACAGCCAAGAACAACAAAAATACAACTACATACTTTTTCATCTAACAGAACTTCTTATCCAATCTTCATAACCTAAACCGGCTTCAGCCACATCCAGCACAATCCACTCTGGTACATCGTAAGGATGGGCTGCAAACACAGCATCTTTTAATTGCGGGACTGCGCTGCGCAGCGTTTTCATAAACAACTGGCATTCTTGATCCTGTTGGACCCTGCCTTGCCAACGGTAAATCGATACCATACCCGCCACGATGTTTACGCACGCAGCGAGTTCTTTTTCGACAACCTGGTACGCAATATCACGGGCACTCGATTTGTTTGGGCAAGTACAAAGTACAACGCATAAATCAGACATAAATGATCCCCGGCAGTGTTGACCTGCAAAGCCACACCACAATTTCATTGATGTTAAAAGATATATTCTGTTACACAGCCAACATTGAATTAAGCCATAATAGGCACAAGCTAGACTAGTATGAGTCATCTTGGCTTCGCAAATCGGCTATGTATAAACGTAGCACTGTCCGAAACGGTTCGAACAGAGATGCATATTAACCTAAATTTGGAAAAAAGCTTTGTTCGCTAAACTATTTTTACTTTTTGCTATCATGCCTATTGTCGAGATTGCCTTGCTCGTTAATATGAGCGGGGTGATTGGAGGTTGGAATACCATTGCACTAGTCATCGCCACAGCCTTCCTCGGAGCACACCTAGTGCGGCAACAGGGCATCGCAACCTTTGCTAAGGTCCAGGACAAGTTCCGCAGCGGCGGCCTACCAGGACAGGAATTGGCCGAAGCAATGCTGCTTTTGGTGGCGGGCGTACTGTTAGTTACCCCCGGATTTGTCACTGATGTAATTGGTCTACTATTTTGCTTACCTTTCACCAGGCCCCTTATTGTGAAGGCATTGATCAGGGAATTCGGCCATAAGGTAGTAGTACGGCAAAGCCAGGGGTTTCACCAGCACCATAGCTATAGCTCGCAACAGCAGTACAGGCATACGTACAACGCCGACGACTCTGTTATTGAAGGCGAATACGAGAAAAAGGAAGAACGCCAAAAATTGCAGGACTAAGCCTATTATACCTACTTAGGTACCGCCATTCTCCCGGAGTGCTAAAGTCACATCAACTGAACCCTGGCCATCGCCACGCTCAACTATGAGATTAATCAATTTTACTACGTCAAAACCACAGCCATGGGCGATAGCAATGTATTGGTTAATGCTGGGAATGCTTTGCCCTTTTTCCCAGTTTTCGTAGGTTTTTCGGGTTTTAACCCCAGCATAACTCGCCATCTGGGCTGTTGTTTTCCCTGAGCGCAAGCGCATGCAGCGGAGATCTGCGCCAGACACTTTCATCTCACCGTTCCTTATTATTTAGGGGCTCTGTAAATTACGAAGTCTTTAAGACGAGCGAGGAAACTAGAGCTTGTCAAAATTAAAAACACACTTGTCCCTAATACACAAACTGGCACAAATTACGAACATATAAATTTTTATAGCAATAAATAAAGTGACGTTTGTTAGACGTTGCACTTACCTCAAATCCGATTTAAAGTGTCGTCTGCGTTGTTTTTGTAATTAACGGCAAAAACAACTAATATCTAGGGCAGCTAATTTCTTATGAAACAAGATTATAATCCTACGCTAACGCCCTGATTATAACGATACCAGAAATGGTACACGCAGATTAATAATGTAATTAACTGCTGAAATATAATTATAATATAATACAGTTTATTAGAGGCTGGTCGTTGAAAAATGAATGTTGAAAATAAAAGCTTAAAACGACTATTAATAGAACAAAGCGCTGCAGAATTTAAAAAAAATCGACAAGCCCTTTTTTTGTCGCAGGCTCAAATGGGCGAAGTGCTCGAAGACGATCACGGCAATGTAGTAGAACGAAAAACAATCAACCGTTGGGAGAGTGGGGAAACCAATGTTCCCGCATGGGCGTTGCAGCAACAGCGCTTAATGCTTAGCTACTTCACTGACTGCAAAGACAAAAAGACAGCACGAAACGCCATCTTTAATGCAATGGGCAATGTTACTATTGGCTTTTTTGCCGAAGCTAAAGAAAAGGTTGCTAAACAGCTAAGCAACTAATCTTGGCAACTTCATCTATTACTGCGGTAGTAATTTAGTAGAGACAAAGTACTAGGCGTGTTTCCATTTAACGCACCTGTGGGTGGAAGTCATCCAACAACCAGGCTATTTCCTAATAATTAATCTCAACTTTATTCATATTAAAAAAACAAATATTATTTGTAGATTTACTTCTGAAAAATAAAAATAAAAACAATTAAAATTGAAAACGTCAAATTTTCATTTTCAAGTAAGAAGCACTAAATAAAATTTTTAATTTAGAAAAAGGAAATAAATCCAAAAACAAAAAGACAAACAATTTCAACTCTTCAAAAACAAAGCCTAGCATTGGTATTTTTCATTTCGCGATAATCTATATTTAAAATATTAAACAATTAACAATAGACAGGCGATAAGAATTACAGCTTAGAAACATAGAACAGAAAGACATTAATGGTTAATTTAAAACCCCATTTTTGATTAAAACAGAAACACCGTCACTTTGCTACTACCCCAACGAGATTAAGAGTCAAATAAGTCTCATTTAGTCGTTAAAATCGATTTCATTAACACTTTGTATAGAGTTTATTTTTTACCATTTGTTTTTATCTGCGGGTCACTTTTCCATTTCCTTTTTCCAAGTGAGGCAAAGGTCATATAATTTATCGTTAAATATGATATTGATGACGATGGCATTGCTTGGCTACGTTTGTCACTGTCGTCTGTACCCAATCAAGAGGATTAATTGTTTTTTAAAACCAGGGAATAGTTGGGATTACAATTATCTGCGCACTAAAACTAATTGGAATATCCCTTTGTTTAGTGCGACTTTTAATAAGTTCTTGAATTACTGATATGTATTAAAAGACATACGTTTTGTTAGGTAAGTATTTAACCGGAAACCATTTTTATTAGTATAACCCGGGCCCTACGAGCCTCATTGGCATCGAAGTGTTTTAACAACAGCTCTGCACGCTGCGATTGTACCTGCTGCTCAGACAAGCCATTATTTGTGTTTATACTAAAATATTGCTCTGCAACCGTCACAACGCGACTCTCAAACTCTGCTTGGCTTTGCCAGACTTTTGCCAAACGTTGGGCCGCTTCATAGCCAAATTGGTTTTCAGCTTCAATTAGGCGCTGTTGCAGATCTGGGTAATCAGCTTTGATTTTGTCCAAGCTGCGCATGTTCAGTGAGGGCGCAAGCGCTATGCGCTCATTTTCTGGTAAGGATGCCAGGTTTTCCTCGATTAACGCTTGTTTCTCGGCATCACTCAAATCTTCCGCCCTAGCTATCTCCCGTCGTTGTAGAGCGGCTTGGTCGTATACACGGTCTTGCGAAAACAGGACATCTATCTCTTCATAGGTAAAATAATCCCGTTGCACAGCTCGCATTCGATCAAATTGATAGCGAATTTCCTGGCTACTCGCGTGTAAATCAGCCGTTTGCTGGTCTAGCTGTTGTAACGCGAGCTTGTATTCAATGTATCGCGCCAGCAGGGACTTAAATTCAGCGCAAGCAGCTTCACTCAGGTTTTGTTGGTTGCAGTAACTATTTGCAAAAAGAAGTATAACTTGGGGCTCAGTGCTATCAGCTTGCAGGATCAGTGCATCGAGTACATCTTTGATGCCCCTATAGATTGAAAAGCTGTTTGCAGCTGTATCAAGGCTGGGTAGGTATGGCTGGGACACCGACGGCTTCTTTTGGTTAGAGTTGTCAGCCACTTCGGCGTCCCAGGGCGCCACCGGCGCCCTTGTTATTGATACCGGTTCCACACTGGTATCGTTTGCCCAATAGGTTGCCAAAGTCAAGGCAACAACAACCGTTAGGGTTAAAACAGTATAGAACCGGTTCATTACTATAGTCCCATTTGCTTCAAGCGGTTAGCGTGTTGTAGGAACACTTGCACCGGATCGGTTTCAAATAGGTGGTGGATGCCAAAGGTTTGGTTTATTTCATCCAGGTGGTTCATACGGTAATCATCCTTAAGCACGTAGCCTAAGTGTGAACTGCAAGAGGATACAAGGCCATCGTTTGAGGCGTCAAAGGCCAGCCCAGTTAAGGCAATAAACGGGTCAGCAACATCAAATACATTGGTGTATGTTGAGCCACCGCTCCAAGAAAAGTAATAAACCCCGTTTTCTGCCAACAATTTACCGTCGTTGCGGCAATACGCGGTTGGCATACCTTCTGGATACAAAGCATTGAAAGCGATGGTTTCTTCAGTAGTCAAAGCCGTTAGCGCCGCAATGCTGTCCGTAGGTAAAGTACTGGCATTCGAACCCGACAATAACTCCAGTATATTAACAAAAGCGTCTGCAACCGTTGCTGCCACACCTTCGAGGGTGGAACCCGGCTCCAATCCCTGCTTAACGATGTCAGCTACGCGGCTACCCCAGTTAACCCCGGCGACTGAAGTGGCTGAGGCCACTAGCTCTGGTGCTACACTTGCCACGTAACGAATAGTTGGCCCGCCATGGCTATGGCCGATCAAGTTAACTTTTTCCGCCCCGCTAACCGCGAGCACTTCTTGCACATAGCTTAGCAGTTGTTCACCGCGTACTTCAGTCGCATTGGCTGGTGACACAGTAGCAACATACACTTCGGCACCGTTTTGCCCGAGCTTGCTAGGCACCTTATAAAAATAATCGACCCATAGCAGTTCATCAAAACCAAACAGGCCATGTACCAAAACAATGGGGTACTGGGTTTTTGCGTAGGTACCTGCCTGGCTATGCCAGGACAGCGTGGACAGTAATATAAAGCAAAGGGCTACTAGCTTCTTCATTGTTGTTTCTCCAAGTTTCAATTAAAAATTTATACTCATCGGACATCCGACCACTTCTTGGCGTTAATTTTTAGTGAAACTTGTAAACAAAAACAAGTGTTATGTTAAAAGTTAAGTGCACCTAAATGCACAAATGTTAACAATGCACTGTTAGTTGAATTTCGACATAAGATTTTTTCACTTATATTTCATATGGTTAGCTAGGATCAAGTGGGCGTTAAAAAGCATATTCTGGGTATATTTACCTACCCTATACTGGTTATTTTTTACGCTTATAGTGGGATTATTGAGCAATAAAAGCCACAAATAGGCGCTAAACTCAATTCACCATCTATCTATTTGTAGAATTTTTGCTTTACTTATTTGGTATGTAGATAGAGTGTCATCGCACCAATGAAACGCTTTTTGCGATACTGGCTGATTTTTATCTTGCTGCCCTGGGCGCACGCGGGGGCGGACAGCTTAGTGATTACCTATCCGCAACAGATGTTCAGTGACGGCTACCCCCTTGCATTGCTCAAACTCGCTATCGATAGAAGCCCTTTTCAAGGCAATTATCGCCTGCAAGAAGCGAGCGTTGATGTGCAACAGGGGCGTTCCTTGCTTTTATTGCGCAAAAAAATTGAAATCAACGTCGCCTGGAGTATGACCAGCAAGGAAAGGGAAAGCGGGCTTAGGCCTATTAAGATCCCGATCTACAAAGGTTTGTATGGCTACCGCCTATTCCTTGTGCACCGGGATCAGAGGGCCCGCTTCCACACTGGTTTAAGCCAAATGGAATTAGCCCATGAGCGGCTAGCCATGCAAGGCCATGATTGGCCCGATATGAAAGTGCTAAAACACGCGGGGTTCAATGTCGAAGGAACCATTATGTCGGACAATATGTTTGAACTGTTGGAAAAAGGCCGCGTTGACTACTTTCCCCGATCGATGTTGGAAATATGGCGCGAAGCGCGCAAGTTCCGCTATCGGGGTTTGGTTGTTGAGCCCAACTTGGCCTTATCCTACCCGGCCTATATCTTTTATTTTGTGCACCCGGACGATCAAATCCTAGGCGACGCCATTGAAACTGGTTTGTTGGCAGCCATTAAAGATGGCTCCTTTGACATTCTGTTTGACACAGTCATTGGCGATGCAGTCAAAAAATCCCAATTATCCAAGCGCCGTGTATTCAGGTTAGATAACCCAAATGTTGATTCACATGGGGTGTACCAATGGCCAAGTTTGGCACCAGAATAATTCCGCATTTGACTCTTTATTTGATAACGGGGTCTTTAGGTTAGGCCGTGGCATGCTATGTGGCATAAAGGACTTTCACGATAGCAAAGTTGCCTACAGTATTGATACAGAAGGCGCAGCCAAGGAAAACATTAAGCATTTGGATGACAACCTGGGTGTAACCGCGTTGCCTAGTGTGATAGGCAAGCCAATGCGCAGCTTCTTTAGCACCATTTCCTTTTATGTCCCGTTGCAGCACCTATCATTTGAAGGTCAAAAGAGCTTAAAGCGGGTCATTGACTTTTTAACGAGTGCAGATGCACAGCAAAAGCTCGCTACTGAGCAATATCTAATGCCGGCGCATTTCGCAGTAGAGAAGCAATTGCAGCCCAGTGGCGACATCCACTTAATTGCCCTCTACCAGCAGTTACAACAATCCATGCCCATGCCCCCCACCCAGACGATGCAAAAGGTTTGGGTAAAAATGAGGGAACACAACGGCGCTTATTTAGATAACCGGATGTAAGCAGAGGATTATCTACGAAGGGTACAAGAGTTTGCCGAACAGGAAGGCTGAAGTTATATACTTGGGCTTAAAACACCTTAAATTCCCATTAAAATAGGCTCCCATCAGATTTTTTTACAAAAAAGCCTTGAGATCATTTCCCTCATCCCCATCTTTCCCCGCAGTAACAAATTATGGCCATCGGACATGCACCGCTGGCCGGGAGCAAACCTGGTAAAACAGGTTACTTATAAACTTAAACTAGGACATTTCAGGAGATCTTGAAGATGGCAATTCGTCCTTTACACGATCGCGTAATCGTTAAGCGCCACGAGCAAGAAACTAAATCAGCTGGCGGCATCGTATTAACTGGCTCTGCCGCTGAAAAATCTACCCGTGGTGAAGTCATTGCTGTTGGCAATGGCCGTATTTTAGAAAACGGTGAAGTACGGGCACTGGACGTCAAAGTTGGCGACATTGTGGTATTTAACGAAGGTTATGGCGTTAAAACCGAAAAGCTAGACGGCGAAGAAGTGCTTATCATGAGCGAAAGCGACGTTCTTGCGATCGTTGAATAAGCAACCACCACAGTTATTAGCAAATTAGAGGAATTGAGAAAATGGCAGCTAAAGAAGTACGCTTCTCAGATGATGCCCGCACTAAAATGCTTGCGGGTGTAAATGTTCTTGCAAATGCAGTTAAAGTTACCCTTGGTCCAAAAGGCCGTAACGTTGTTCTAGACAAGTCTTTTGGTGCGCCTACCATCACTAAAGACGGTGTATCTGTGGCAAAAGAAATCGAACTTGAAGACAAGTTCGAGAACATGGGTGCGCAGATGGTTAAAGAAGTCGCATCTAAAGCAAATGATGAAGCCGGTGACGGCACCACTACCGCTACTGTATTGGCCCAGTCTATCGTTACTGAAGGTTTAAAAT
>CBDIHK010000022.1:0-274523 GCA_965279005.1 Alteromonadaceae bacterium
TCGGTTTAGCCCCGCGGATGCGGGGAATACGTAGGATGTCAGGGTTAAACTATATAAGTCCCCGGTTTAGCCCCGCGGATGCGGGGAATACCACAATATTACCACGGAAGGTTTGGGGTGCGCCGGTTTAGCCCCGCGGATGCGGGGAATACCAACCCGCCTAGGGTTGGATCATCTTTGATTGCGGTTTAGCCCCGCGGATGCGGGGAATACGCGCCCAGGTATGGCCAAAATGCCTAAACCCCGCGGTTTAGCCCCGCGGATGCGGGGAATACGTTGGCCAATGAGTCAACCGCAGATTGCTGGGCGGTTTAGCCCCGCGGATGCGGGGAATACTTCTACGCCAACCACTGCGACGAACAGGTCAGCGGTTTAGCCCCGCGGATGCGGGGAATACGTTGGTGAGTACCTGATCAGACATCTGACAGACGGTTTAGCCCCGCGGATGCGGGGAATACTCGGATAAGTGCGGTAGCAGCTCCCGCAGTGCCGGTTTAGCCCCGCGGATGCGGGGAATACTTTAGAAAATACACGGATGTTCTTACCGAACGCGGTTTAGCCCCGCGGATGCGGGGAATACTCGCTGGACATAAACCGCGCAGCCCTAACTGACGGTTTAGCCCCGCGGATGCGGGGAATACATTGGCAGCTTGTTTTGCTTCCACTTCTAGCGCGGTTTAGCCCCGCGGATGCGGGGAATACGCCGCAAGGGGGTGCCGTTGCCGGTGGCGTCCCGGTTTAGCCCCGCGGATGCGGGGAATACAATCTTGTCTCCCTGCACTGTAATTGTTACTACGGTTTAGCCCCGCGGATGCGGGGAATACGCCTAAAATAGTGGGCTGTGCAAAGCTGCTGGCGGTTTAGCCCCGCGGATGCGGGGAATACTGCCCTCCAATCGACATGCGAATATTTGATCGCGGTTTAGCCCCGCGGATGCGGGGAATACAAAACAACGACGACGCGGAGGCCTACTGAGGCCGGTTTAGCCCCGCGGATGCGGGGAATACAACTAAAGTGTTTCCTGCATAAGAATGAAAAACGGTTTAGCCCCGCGGATGCGGGGAATACCCCACTATGTTTACCGGGCAGGTCACACAAATCGGTTTAGCCCCGCGGATGGCTTACCAGAACCAGCGCAAACCTTGAGGCCGTATTCCCCGCATCCGCGGGGCTAAACCGTCCAGAAGTGCCTTGAGCAATCATATAGCCAAGTATTCCCCGCATCCGCGGGGCTAAACCGGCGCGTACATTGCTGGATACAGATTTGGATTTGTATTCCCCGCATCCGCGGGGCTAAACCGGGGTCACTATATTCTCGTCAGCGTCAAAATAAGTATTCCCCGCATCCGCGGGGCTAAACCGTCATCAAATTGATTGCCCAGAAGCGGCATATTGTATTCCCCGCATCCGCGGGGCTAAACCGCCCAAATCACCAGCCTAGTGCAGTCCCAGCGCGTATTCCCCGCATCCGCGGGGCTAAACCGAAACGCGGTTTATGGTGACGGTGTTGTGACAGGTATTCCCCGCATCCGCGGGGCTAAACCGCCCTTGGGGATGCGGATAGCCTGGGCCAGCTCGTATTCCCCGCATCCGCGGGGCTAAACCGCCTAACCGATGGTCACTATCTTCAACCCAGTTGTATTCCCCGCATCCGCGGGGCTAAACCGCCCGCCATTCCGGAAGGGCAGTGTTGCCACCACGTATTCCCCGCATCCGCGGGGCTAAACCGGCCTGCATCCTCATAAAATCGGCATACCCTGCGTATTCCCCGCATCCGCGGGGCTAAACCGGTACTAGCAATACGCCCGTCGAATTAACGGGAGTATTCCCCGCATCCGCGGGGCTAAACCGAGCGTGGCGTTTGTCGATTTGAAAAGCCGTCAGTATTCCCCGCATCCGCGGGGCTAAACCGCGAACTTATCGACGAAAACTAAAACCAGGGGCGTATTCCCCGCATCCGCGGGGCTAAACCGCAACGACAGGGTAACGGTGCTTGATAGTTTTGGTATTCCCCGCATCCGCGGGGCTAAACCGCCGCCAAGGCCTCAGGTTCCAAGCTGTCTGCAGTGTTCCCCGCACCAGCGGGGCTAAACCTGTAGTGGTTTGGTTGGGATTTGGTGGGCAATTCGTCCCTGAAGCTGGGTGCCAGCCAGCCCGTCCAGGGCTGTCGCTACGGGAACTGCGTCCATCCAGTAGGTGGACGGTTTCCCTTCGCCCCGACGCTGGTGGGGATCAACCGAAAGCAGCCGCGCTTAAGTTGATTAAGCAATCCGCATTCCCCACGCTGGTGGGGATCAACCGTTGTTGATTCCGGGTTCATATATTGCCACAGAGCATTCCCCACGTCAGTGGGGATAAACCGACGGTGAAGCCCGCAAGGAATGTAATTACAGAGTGTTCCCCGCACCAGCGGGGCTAAACCGTTATTGGTAGCAATTAGCCCGGTTCCGGGGTCGTATTCCCCGCATCCGCGGGGCTAAACCGACTGGCACAAGAAGCGCCCACGCAATGAGGCCGTATTCCCCGCACCAGCGGGGCTAAACCGGTGCTTTGTGTGTGACCAGGCTTCTATTTCATATATTCCCCGCACCAGCGGGGCTAAACCGAGAATCGCTATTTTCAGGGAGGAATAAACCATGTATTCCCCGCACCAGCGGGGCTAAACCGGCGGCAGCGTTTTAGTGCTGGCTAGGCAAGGGGTATTCCCCGCACCAGCGGGGCTAAACCGAAATTTCCACCCATGGCGGCTAAGTTGCTAGAGTATTCCCCGCACCAGCGGGGCTAAACCGTATCTACGCCTATTTGTCTGCTCAAAGACAGGGTATTCCCCGCACCAGCGGGGCTAAACCGTCGTGACAGCCGGGAGAGACCGGCGCAAAACAGTATTCCCCGCACCAGCGGGGCTAAACCGCCAGCCGTGATGACCAGCAATAATTTGTCGAAGTATTCCCCGCACCAGCGGGGCTAAACCGAAATTTTCACTATGTTAGGTGACGATATGAGCGTATTCCCCGCACCAGCGGGGCTAAACCTATAGTGGTTTGGTTGGGATTTGGTGGGCAATTCGTCCCTGAAGCTGGGAGCCAGCCCGTCCAGGGCTGTCGCTACGGAAACTGCGTCCATCCAGTAGGTGGACGGTTTCCCTTCGCCCCCGCATCCGCGGGATTAAACCGCACCCCAAGGGTGCCACGCAGCGGAAAAATGTACCCCTCGAATCTGCGGGGATCTACCGTTCTTGTTTGGTTGGGATTTGGTGACTCAATTCATCCTTGAAGATGTGTGTCAGCCAGCCCTTCCAGGGCTGCCAATGCGGAAACTGCGTCCTTGGATTAGGTGTTCAAGTGTTATTAGAATGGCTGTTCAGATGCCCTAGGAATAGGCACTTTCGCACCGTTATCTATTGGGCTTAAGTGAATCGCAAGGTTCAATGGGATCTAATTGGTTCTGTTTGTATTTGATCCCAGCACCTGCTTAGGATTATTGATAACGCAATGGTTGTAGGCGTAGGTTTGACATCTGCAACAAGTGGCATATACTCGGCATATGCTTGCGAGCTGGAGGTTGAACACGATGAAAACAGCGAGTCTATTTAAGAATGGCAGAAACCAGGCGGTAAGGTTACCTAAAGACTTTGAGTTTGAAGGTGTAACAGAAGTGACAATTACTAAAGAAGGTGAGTCATTGGTTTTAACGCCGGTTAGAAAGTCTTGGTTAAGCTTAAATGAAGTTGAAAAAGCGGATGAAGACTTTTTATTAGAGCGTGTTGACGTCGTTGACGAAGGGCGCGTGAAACTGTGAAAAAGACGTATATGCTGGATACCAATATCTGTTCATTTATTATCCGTGAACGGCCAATTGAAGTGTTAAAGGTGTTACAAGCACGTGTTGAGAACAAGGACAGGATCGTTGTTTCAGCGATTACCTATGCAGAGCTAAAGTTTGGTGCTATTGGTAAAAAAGCCTCGCAAAAGATGCCAGCAATTATTGACGCATTTATAGAGCGGGTTGATGCTGTTTTGCCCTGGGACAAAGCGTCAGTCGACGCAACCACACAGATCCGAAAACAACTGTCAGCTATTGGAACCCCAATAGGCAACAACGATGCGGCTATAGCTGGCAATGCAATGGCAAATGATTGTGTTGTTGTCACGAACAATACAAAGGAATTCAAACGTGTCTATGGTCTTCTTGTCGAAGACTGGACAAAGTAACGCAGGGTAAAGCGTTGCTTCTATAGGCCGAATCAAATTGGCATTTACAGTATTCCCCACACCGGTGGGGAGAAACCTTTTGTGGTTTGGTTGGGGGTTGGTGGTGCAATTCGTCCCTGAAGCCGGTTTCCAGCCAGCCCATCCAGGGCTATCGCTACGGGAACTGCGTCCAGCCAGTAGTTGGAGTTATTTTTTTGCTGGCGTTTGTGGGATTATCACTCACATAAAAATAGCGATTTAAAGTAGCTCAAGCAATGGTTGATTAATTTGCCACTTTCGAGTTCCAATATCACAGTGTTCGCTCTTTAAAAATATGGAAAAAGCTTGGTAGATTTTGAAGCATATTTTTTCTTTATATAAATCAATTAGCTACAATTAGAGTGTTCCCCGCACCAGCGGGGCTAAACCGTTAGGGTTTGCGAGTAGCTGCGACATTGAGTTGTGTTCCCCGCACCAGCGGGGCTAAACCGCGCGGTGATTTCGTAAACCCCACTGGTATTAAGTGTTCCCCGCACCAGCGGGGCTAAACCTTGTTGATGACATCGTTAGTGCAGAGGGTGAGCGTGTTCCCCGCACCAGCGGGGCTAAACCGGGTGGCATCGTCAGTTAGTAATTGCATGGGGTGTGTTCCCCGCACCAGCGGGGCTAAACCGTTCACTGGTAGCGGACTTTCAGAGATAAACCGCGTGTTCCCCGCACCAGCGGGGCTAAACCGTAATCGTGCAAGCGGCTGTTAGCTGGGGAATGGTGTTCCCCGCACCAGCGGGGCTAAACCGGTCACGCCTAAACTTGTCATAGCGTTTTCTGGCGTGTTCCCCGCACCAGCGGGGCTAAACCGGCGAAATGACGGTCGCCGAGGCATCGAAAGTGGTGTTCCCCGCACCAGCGGGGCTAAACCGTAAAAAATGGCTCCGACAAATATTTTCGAAAAGTGTTCCCCGCACCAGCGGGGCTAAACCGCCTATTGAAAGCGTTCTTAATGATCGGGATAGGTGTTCCCCGCACCAGCGGGGCTAAACCGCACTGTCAGCAATAGGAATATCTGGTGCCAGGGTGTTCCCCGCACCAGCGGGGCTAAACCGGCCTGTTGATTGCCTAAATTAGTCGTGTCCCAGTGTTCCCCGCACCAGCGGGGCTAAACCGTAAACAAATCCCTGCAATCCAAGATAGCACCGGTGTTCCCCGCACCAGCGGGGCTAAACCGCACCTGTTGTACAGAATGGAGGCCTTCCCCATGTGTTCCCCGCACCAGCGGGGCTAAACCGCAGTCTGGAAAAGTCCAGAAGTGCCTTGAGCAGTGTTCCCCGCACCAGCGGGGCTAAACCGTATTCATACTAGGCAGCACTGTCTGGGGTGCCGTGTTCCCCGCACCAGCGGGGCTAAACCGGTCAGAATATTGACCGTTTTTGGAAAGGAAAGCGTGTTCCCCGCACCAGCGGGGCTAAACCGGATAGCAAATGATGTAAACTTTGACATGTCATGTGTTCCCCGCACCAGCGGGGCTAAACCGTGAACCCGCATAGATGTTGGCCTGCTCGGTTGCGTGTTCCCCGCACCAGCGGGGCTAAACCGTTCGCCCTGAATCTGCTGAAGATTTAATTCTAGTGTTCCCCGCACCAGCGGGGCTAAACCGGGGTTTATCAACATTACCCCTGGCGCGCAGATGTGTTCCCCGCACCAGCGGGGCTAAACCGGATATATCTATCCAAATTAACAGTGCGCAGCAGTGTTCCCCGCACCAGCGGGGCTAAACCGCTGGCCAAGGAGTTGGCAGGACTTGGTGATGAGTGTTCCCCGCACCAGCGGGGCTAAACCGCATGTTGAGTAGCAGTGCGGTTTTGCCCATAGGTGTTCCCCGCACCAGCGGGGCTAAACCGCAATAGTTTTAGCTGCACTGAAAATACAGAAAGTGTTCCCCGCACCAGCGGGGCTAAACCGCACAGATAACAACGCTCGCTACAAAACAACAGGTGTTCCCCGCACCAGCGGGGCTAAACCACGGCGGGAACATCCGGGTATTGCAAGATATTCGTGTTCCCCGCACCAGCGGGGCTAAACCGGGGCGGTCAGCGGATGGCCAAAACTTCCGTGGGTGTTCCCCGCACCAGCGGGGCTAAACCGTACGCTTAAGAAAGGCTTGGACAACATTAACAGTGTTCCCCGCACCAGCGGGGCTAAACCGTCTATTCTTCTCATCCGGCTGATACAGAAAATGTGTTCCCCGCACCAGCGGGGCTAAACCGTCTACACAAATATTCATAATGACCGTGAGGGGGTGTTCCCCGCACCAGCGGGGCTAAACCGACCTACGTTAACGGCGTAGAGCGATTGAACTAGTGTTCCCCGCACCAGCGGGGCTAAACCGGTTCACGCAATTTCACATTAGAGCAGGCAGAGGTGTTCCCCGCACCAGCGGGGCTAAACCGCGGAGGCAGCTCCTGTGGTGGAAACTATCACCGTGTTCCCCGCACCAGCGGGGCTAAACCGTCCCTAAAAACTCGTCTGATGTATGGCTTAGAGTGTTCCCCGCACCAGCGGGGCTAAACCGCGAGCGGAAAATTCCTGGGAGGCCAAGCCAATGTGTTCCCCGCACCAGCGGGGCTAAACCGTGCTGCTTTAACAATCTCGCGTGGGTGCACAGGTGTTCCCCGCACCAGCGGGGCTAAACCGTCTACACAAATATTCATAATGACCGTGAGGGGGTGTTCCCCGCACCAGCGGGGCTAAACCGCGACGATTATTATCGGCAATTCGGCCTTTGCAGTGTTCCCCGCACCAGCGGGGCTAAACCGCCATGCCCGCAAGCCCAATTACATCAGGAGCTGTGTTCCCCGCACCAGCGGGGCTAAACCGGGTATCAGCAGCAATTCACTTTACTACAGCGAGTGTTCCCCGCACCAGCGGGGCTAAACCACATGCATTGTAATGCTGTCGAATTCCTCCCACGTGTTCCCCGCACCAGCGGGGCTAAACCGCCCCAACCTGGCGGCTGCTCCATTTGTCTTGGCGTGTTCCCCGCACCAGCGGGGCTAAACCGCTACAGCAACATGCAGTTGCGCAACAATGGATGTGTTCCCCGCACCAGCGGGGCTAAACCGGCCTTGGCGGATGGCCGCCACCTTGATGACGGGTGTTCCCCGCACCAGCGGGGCTAAACCGTGGAATTGGGGGTGGCGGGTTAGGCGTAGAGAGGTGTTCCCCGCACCAGCGGGGCTAAACCGTCGAGGTTTGTGGCGACACGCCTACCCTGGTTGTGTTCCCCGCACCAGCGGGGCTAAACCGCCCAAATCGCCAGGCGTCTGGTTGATGAGTGTGTGTTCCCCGCACCAGCGGGGCTAAACCGGATCATGGGTAGGAACCCGGTATCGGTATTGAGTGTTCCCCGCACCAGCGGGGCTAAACCGGATTTTTGGGTAGCAGCGGGGTTTGCGTAGATGTGTTCCCCGCACCAGCGGGGCTAAACCGCTTCAAATAGCGGTCATCACCTCGGACTTCACGTGTTCCCCGCACCAGCGGGGCTAAACCGTACTACGCCGATTCAGAACACCAGTTTGATTACGTGTTCCTCGCACCAGCGGGGCTAAACCGCAAAGGGGCTTTCCAACTTAATCTATGAAATAGTGTTCCCCGCACCAGCGGGGCTAAACCGGCAGATTTAATTGCTAGAGCCAATCAGAAAAAGTGTTCCCCGCACCAGCGGGGCTAAACCGTGTCTTTTAGAATCCATTAAAGCAGGGATAATGTGTTCCCCGCACCAGCGGGGCTAAACCGCAGCCAAACGCTTGGTTAAAGCCCAGGATAGAGTGTTCCCCGCACCAGCGGGGCTAAACCGCAGTCTGAGCACTTCTGGCATACCCCGTTTATGTGTTCCCCGCACCAGCGGGGCTAAACCGACGATTTCAGCCTGTAGGCAGGCCGAGCTTGTGTGTTCCCCGCACCAGCGGGGCTAAACCGCGGCCTTAACCGCTTCGCCACCAAGATGGAAAGTGTTCCCCGCACCAGCGGGGCTAAACCGTGTTTTGCTTTGATATATCGACGTTTGATATTGTGTTCCCCGCACCAGCGGGGCTAAACCGGGTGTGCGAACATATCGCCGCGCCGTACTCAAGTGTTCCCCGCACCAGCGGGGCTAAACCGTGCAAAAGTAAAGGCGATGCGCTTATTGTTAGGTGTTCCCCGCACCAGCGGGGCTAAACCGCTGCTGGTCATTTTGAATTTTACTATGTGTGGGTGTTCCCCGCACCAGCGGGGCTAAACCGATCGTAGTAACTAAAACCTTGTAAATTGACCGGTGTTCCCCGCACCAGCGGGGCTAAACCGAAATTGTTTGGTTAGGTTTTGGTGGCACTATTCGTCCCTTGAACAGGGTACCAGCCATCCGGTCCAGGGCTGTCGCTACAGGAACTGCGTCCATCCAGTAGGTGGGCGGTTTTTCCTTTTTCTGTGTGATTAAATTACCACCCTCTTGGTGGGCGAGGTTTCACATGCCTGGTTTCCATAGTGTCGGCTTTTTCAAAACCAAAGAAACTCGCCACATCTTCCAAGAACCGCGCATTTACATTAAAGCTTGCTGAGCCAAGACACATTAGTGCCGTGAACAAAACTTTTTTCATCGTTCCATACCTTCTAAAAATACTTTAAATCTTCGAGCTTTGGCGCTGGTAACCGCCAGGACGGTTAAAAAGTCAGCTGTTATCCGGCGACCCGCCCTCAAAATCAGCCTAAATTTCAATAAAACAACCCACTTCATGTCAACTACTAGTGCCAAAAGTGGGTATGGGTAGTTGGATAATCATACACTTTGTCTCTTGTAGCCACTGTCAGTGGTAAGCGTCCTACCACGTATTGTCGAAGGCCTTTATTACTGGGTTATCAACACCTTGCGCCTAGTACCATACTTCGTTGTCAATTCAGCTTTTTAGCAACAATATTTTGCATGCAAATATAGAAAATAATAGTACTAACCTTGTCGATTATTTACTTTGAGGATGGCTTGGCCTGTATTGAAAATACAGGCGTATTTTATGCAGACCTAAAATGAGGAAAACCGAAATATGACATTTATGTCAGATTTTTGTGGCTGTTAACGCATAATACTGGCGTTGATTTGGCGCAGTGGGCAGTTGCCCACAGCCAGTTAACACCATTTATTAACCACATTAACTGATATAGGTGAAATATTATGAAAAAGGCTTTAATTGGGATCTTTCTGGTTTCTTGTTCTATGTCTTTTAGCGCTAACGCAGGCGTTTTAGAAGATATAGCGAGTTTTTTCGGTTTTTCAGGCAGTGATAAACAGCATAGTCGCGTTGTAAAACCCAGACCGCCTCGCGAATGGTAAGATAAAAGCCATGGGGTGGCTCTTACAAGCCACTCCTAAACTTCTTTGTGCGCTTCCTTTTAAACTCTTGAACAAGTGTCATTTTTTCATCTTTAGTAAAACCATTATCGTGGTTATCAGGTTTGCTTCGATCATCAATGGCACCTTTCAACAGCACAACAGACAGCAAAATAGAGATGAGTAACTCGCCAAAGTAATAGTATTCAAAAGGCAGAAAATGATCGTTGACTCTCATTGTTTGTCCAATGCTACCATCTTCAGGAATACCCATATACAGCGAATAGATCGTTAGATAGGCACTGAAACAAAACTCATAAATAAAAACATAAAGCAGAATCTGGCGCACTTTCAATTCATAGTTGGTAAATTTCAATGTATCTAAGTTCTTTCTTGCCCATTTTGGGAAAATATTTAAATAATGCAGTAAGACAGAGGTATAAAAAGTCACTTTAACTCGTGCTGCACATGCAAAAATGAGGATCAAAAGTGATATGGTTCCAGCCCAGTTGAACGCGTATATGTTTTTGTCTTTAACTAAAAAGTTAGAAATAAACTGCCAATAAGAGAAGTAATGCACTGAGACGGCAAGCACATATATAATGAGAAAAGATTTATTGCGCGAATTCAACTCCGAAGTGCACCACTCGCTAAATTAGGCTGCCTTGCGTAACTCATTGAATACCGCGACAGGCTGCCTGAAGCCGAGACATTTTCTCGGTCTGGCGTTTAATGCCCGTTCAACCTCACTAATTTGCTTGTCTGTCACCGTTCGTAAATCTGTGCCCTTGGGTATGTATTGGCGCAACAAACCGTTAAAGTTTTCATTCAGTCCGCGTTCCCATGAAGAGTACGGGTTGGCGAAATAGATATCGGTTTTCAACTTGTCTGCAACTAGCTCGTGGTCACAGAATTCGCTGCCGTTGTCTGCTGTGATAGTACGGACGTGACCCCGATATTGCCAAAGCATGCCAATCATGGCCCGGGCTACATCGGCAGCACTTTTCGCTGGCACTTTACGTATCAGATACAGCTTACTTTTCATCTCTACGAGGCTGACAATCGCGCCTGTTCCCTGCTTACCCAGAACCGTATCAACTTCCCAATCGCCGAATCGCTTTTTCTTATTCACTATGACCGGACGCTGCTCTATGCCAACCCGGTTCGGTATAATCACTCGCTTCGCGTGGTTACCTTTACGGTATCTTCGGTGACACTGGCGAAGTTGTTTATACAACTTTCCGCCGCGTAATTTATCACGCTGGACATAACCATAAATCCACTCGTGACTGACGTTATATCCGATAATTTTACCTACGCCAGCAATTTGCTCAGGACTCCACTTCTGGTTCAGACCGAACTCTACAAAGGTGATCGTCAGTTCAGATATTCTAAACTTTGCGGCCTGACAACGTCGTTTTACTGACTTCGCCTGAGCGACTTCCGGTAAGTAATGACTATCCCGAATTCGATTGCGATTTACTTCCCGGCTAATAGTGCTGTGACTCACTCTCAGACGTTTCCCAATCTCCCGATAACTGAAACCCTCGCGTAGGTAGGCTTCGATCTGGTATCGTTGTCCCTCGATCAACTGCTTGTAACTCATGGTAACTACTCTTGTTTTTTGGCGATTACAGGGTACCACCAACAGGCAGTTGATCTCTCCTCACCGTTTAATCAAGAGTGGTGCACTTATTATCTGAATTCGGGTTGTTGTATCCTTTTATCAACCATGAGCTAAATATTATGGCGCCGTAGTACAGCACAAATACACTGTTTTTAGGGTCTGAAAAAAACTCTGATAGATTAATCGAAGAACCGTCATTATCTTCCATAATCCTGATCGCAATCATCACGCAAATAATTACGGTTACCAGGATCCCTACCAATGTGGAGTTGGTGGGTTTCCTACTTTCAACCATGGTTATCCCTTTAGGATCTTCTTAACTTTAATTTTCACGTCGTTAAAGAAACCAGCGGTCACGTCAGTGAGGGCATGCAGGACTGCGTTTTTTGTCTCTTTCTTACTTCGATTATCAGAAAAATACTGCACCATAAACTGCAGTTGGCTGATTGCCCAGCCTGGCACTGGGGTTGAGCCTTGTTCCCAGCGGATCACGGTTCTTGGCGCGATGGATTCTTCTTCGCTGGACAGGGCTTCGGCCAGTTGTTCTTGGGTCAATCCCAATTGCTTGCGGTAGTTTTTAAACCTCTGTGCCTGTTCTTTTACCAAAAGTGCTTTTAATGATTCTTTTTCAGCGTTCATTTTTACCTTAACAACCTAGCTCAGTCAGTGTTGATCTTGTTGCAACGTGTGTCGCACACCCTATAGAAATAGGCCAATATTGTCATTTAATTTATTTGTCTGACAAATCTGGCATGGAGTGGTTTATTTGGCAAGGTTAATCTATTTACCGAACAAATCAATTATTAATACTGGCTTAACCATATTGGGGGATACGATGAAGATTACCGGATCAGATTTAAGGCGGATGCGGCTAAGGGCGGGGAAAACCACCTTGGAAATGGCGCAATATGCGGGTGTCAAAACCCGTAAAACCTATGAAAATTGGGAAAAAGGCATATCTGCGCCCAATATTAACCAATTTTTAGATATGGCATCCAGTTGTGGTTATGACGCTAAAAAAATCATTGGCCTTGCTAAAAAGCGCAAGGATATTGATGAACCTATTCAAGCGGAGCAGGCATTGACTAACGTTAGGTAAAGCCATTTTGCAATGGGTATTGCTAACATAGCCGAGGTGAATCGTGCTTAAAACGGCAATTCAGCAAAATCCGGCGCATAGCTACCGTTTGTTCCTGCTGCAACAGCACTTTTTCTTTCGGATCCTTCGAAACCGCTGTCCAATTTACCCGGTATTCGATAACTGCGTTTTCTAAGCAATATAAAACTTTTATCAGCAAAAGCTTGTAAAAACACATATCAAATAGACAATAGGCACCTTTAGTTTTTATGCCTTTGTATTTCGCGTTTTTGCCCTTGGAGTTTGTCCGTTGAGTTTACCCGCCTTAAATCCTGAATCGAATTTAAAACAGCAATATGTCGAATTTTTGCAGCAGCTGCAGGCAGCGGGGTTTAGTGGTGATATCGAAACCAGCTATGGCGCGCGTTTGGCGATGGCCACGGACAACTCCGTCTACCAAAAAATGCCGCAGGCGGTGGTGTTCCCCCGATCAAATGAGGATTGCCAGAAGCTGGGCAAGTTGGCAGCGCAATTCCCTGATGTGGCCTTTAGTGCCCGCGGTGGTGGCACCGGTACCAATGGCCAGAGCCTGACGGAGGGGATAGTGTTGGATATCCGCCGTTACCTCAACCAGGTATTGGAGCTGAATATCGAACAAGGCTGGGTGCGGGTGCAGGCCGGTGTGGTAAAAGATGCGCTAAACGACGTACTGCGTCCCCACGGTTTCTTTTTCTCGCCAGACCTGTCAACCAGTAACCGCGCCACATTGGGCGGCATGATCAGCACCGATGCCTCTGGCCAGGGTTCTTTGGTCTACGGCAAGACCAGCGACCATGTTTTAGGATTGACAGCCATCTTGGCCAATGGCGAGCTGTTGCAAACCGAAGCCGTGTCCATGGCGGAAGCAGAGCAAAAAGCGGCGCAAGACAGGCGCCGAAGGCCGCATCTACCGCCAGGCATTGGACACATCTGTGGCACACCGGCAGGCCATCCTTGATAAATTCCCGCGCCTAAACCGGTTTTTAACCGGCTATGATTTGGAGCACGTCTACGACGACACTAAGCAGACCCTGGATGTTGGGCGCTTAATAACCGGTGCTGAAGGTTCTTTGGCCATGGTGACGGAGGCTAAGTTGTCGCTTACGCCAATTGCCAATGAAAAGGCGCTGATCAATATCAAATACGACTCTTTTGATGCGGCGCTGCGCCATGCCCCTGCCATGGTGCAGGCCAAGGCTACATCGGTGGAAACCGTTGATAGCAAGGTGCTCAACCTGGCTAAAACCGACATTATTTGGCACTCCATTGCAGACTTGGTCACGGAAGTGCCAAACAAAGACTTGCTTGGCCTCAATATGGTGGAGTACAACGCCGATAGCCAAGCGGAAATGGCGCAGCACATTGACGCGCTGAAAGCGCGCCTTGACCAAGCCGTCGCCAATGGGGAAAGCGGGGTGATTGGCTACCAAATCACCTACGATAAAGGCGATATCCAACGCATCTATGCCATGCGCAAAAAAGCGGTTGGCTTGTTGGGTAAAACCAAGGGCGAGCGCAAGCCTATTGCCTTTGCCGAAGACACGGCGGTGCCGCCGGAAAAACTGGCTGATTTTATATCGGAGTTCCGCGCCTTGCTCGACAGCCATGGTTTGCAATACGGCATGTTTGGCCATGTCGACGCCGGGGTGCTGCACGTTAGGCCGGCGCTGGATCTAGTGGATCCAGAACAGGAACAGCTGATGCACCAGATCTCGGATCAGGTGGTGGCCTTGGTGGCCAAGTACGGTGGCCTGATGTGGGGCGAACACGGCAAGGGTTACCGCAGTGAATATGGCCCTGAGTTTTTTGGCGAGTTTTTGTTTGCCGAACTGCGCAAAATAAAAACCGCCTTCGACCCCCACAACCAGATGAATCCAGGAAAAATCTGCACGCCTATCAACAGTGATGCCTCATTGGTCAGCGTTAAGGACGCCAAGCGGGCAACGCTGGACAGGACCATTCCCATTGCCTTTAAGCAGGAAATGGCGCCTGCCATGAGCTGCAACGGCAACGGCCTGTGTTTCAACTACGACACCAAGTCGCCGATGTGCCCATCGAGTAAAATCACCAGTGACCGGCGCCATACGCCCAAGGGCAGGGCGGGGATGATCCGGGAGTGGTTGCGTTTGTTGGCCAAGGAACAGGTGGATCCCAATAGGCTGACATTTGAGCAGTTTAAAACCTCATTTTGGTCGCGCTTTAAAAACAGCTACCTATCGTCGCAACCGGATTTCTCCCATGAAGTATTGGAAGTGATGAATGGCTGCCTTGCCTGTAAATCCTGTACCAGCCAATGCCCGGTCAATGTTGATGTACCTGATTTTCGCGCGCGCTTTTTATCCATTTATTACCAGCGCTATACCCGGCCGGTAAAAGACCTGCTGGTGGCCAATGTTGAAACTATGGCACCGATACTGGCCAAGGCGCCAACCCTGGTGAACAGTGTCATGCGTAGCAAGCCGGTGTCCTGGTTTTTGGAAAACAAAGTGGGTTATGTGGATACCCCTCTGTTGTCTGCGCCACCTTTGGCAAAACAAGTTGCGGGTACGGTGGAAGATTTTGATTTAGAGGCCATCAGTGCGCTTGGCCAAGAAGAACGCGATAAGCTTGTGGCAATCGTACAGGATCCCTTTACCAGCTATTATGACGCACCGGTCGTTGCCAGCCTTGCCAGCGCCATCAAAGGGTTGGGCTATAGACCCGTGTTGCTGCCATTCAGCCCCAACGGCAAACCGGCACACGTAAAAGGCTTTTTGGCCAAGTTTGCAAAACAGGCAAAAACCACTTCCGCGTTTTTAAACCAGCTGCACCAGCTAGGCATTAGCTTGGTGGGCGCTGATACCTCCTTGGTGCTGTGCTACCGGGATGAGTATGACAAAATACTGGGCAGCGGACGGGGTGAGTTTTACGTACAAACTTGCCATGAATGGCTGGAATCGGTGCCACAGGACAGGTGGCCAAAACCCGCGGATACAGCAGGTGCCAGCTATGCCATGATTGCCCACTGTACCGAAAAGACCGCCTTGCCCAAAACTGAGAAAGCCTGGCAACAGATATTTGCCAACCTGGGTTGCGGCTTGGAAATCTTGGCCGCTGGCTGTTGTGGTATGGCGGGCACCTACGGCCATGAACGCAGCCAGCTTGAAAACTCCAAGGGGATCTATGGGCTCAGCTGGGCACCGCTAATAAAAGAAAAAGGCACTAAAACGCTGCTAGCTACCGGGTTTTCTTGCCGTAGCCAAGTGGCCCGGTTTGAAGCTGAAAAACCGAAACATCCAATACAGGTAGTAGCGCAGCAATTAGGACAGCAGGTTTAGCCGGGGGATCCTATCGCTGGATTGGGCTGGATCCCCAGCGGCTGCTGGAATATCATTGGGCCAATAACACAAAAGGACGCAAGAATTTCCATTGGCACGCGCAAAAAGGCAATCTAAATCGGCAGAAAAATTAGAGTTAGACGACGACACCGCCCAGTCGCTGGCGTTAAACACTGCCCTAAAAGACAAGGACTACAAGAACCGGCGCAAGCCTGACTACAACCCCCAGGTCAGGCGCTACGACCTGCCACCGGCATTTATCCTTAGCGAAGGGCCGGTACCTGGTGACAAATACCATATGGTTGAGCGTGCTAGCTACAAGTTGGTGGCAGAAGGCACTGACAAGACCTCCGCTTACAAAGCATTGACGCAGTTGGCCAAACAATATGGCGCCAATGGCTTGGTGCAAACCAAACATTTCAAAAAATCGAATACTAAACTCACCCTATTTGGCGATACTAAAACTTCAGCATCACACATGGCTAGCGGCATACCGATTATGGCGGGTAAACAGAGCATCGACGGCAAATACCAGCGCTACGAGATGCTGTTGGTCAATGATCGGCTGGAAAAAGTCCACAAGAAACTGTCTGCCAAGCGCAAGCTTAAATCCTTTTCACTGCTGACTTTGGCAATTATCGGCGGCTTGGTATCTGCGGTGTTTATCCATCCAATTGTCGCTGTGTTCCCGGTTGCGGTGGCATTTTGGCTACACAAAGAAGTTGGCATAGGGACTTGGCTGCAGCCGTTGTAGATTGGATTGCGTGGCAAATTAGCGCTGTCTGGTTGGGGTTTGGATGACTGGGCCATCCCAGTTTTTTGGTGGCTGGGATGGCATACATAAGTTGCAGGGTTATTTAATATCGGGGATGGGCAAAGGGCTTGGTCCTACTATATGGGGAAATATCCCTGGTGGGTTGTCAAAATAACCATCAATGGGGATATCATGGCATATGACCCTTTTTGCAAATTGGTCAACCCTGATGCAAAGCCTGCCTTGACCGTTAGCTTCTATCTCTATCGCACGTTCCCCCACGTCAATGCAGCTATAATTGGCTAGGGTGCAAGGGACATCAATAAGATCATCAATTCTGCTAGCATCAGCGGTTCGACCAAAAATGCCCGTATTGAATGGCCAGAAAATGTCAGTTATGCCCTTGAGCACATCCACAACACCGCCCAAATCCGGTTGAATCAGTTTGGAATAGTCAATGTACTGTTTGAGGGCAGTTTCGACCGCCTTTTTCGCATCTTCTCCCGTTAATCCCTGGAACGCGTATACAGCTGAGTTAAATTGATCGGAAACGTCCCGGGGAATATTGAGGACTTTGCCAGCGACATTAGAGGGACACAAACCACCGTAGCCAGATATTTGTGCGGACTGCAATGCCTGGTGCAGGTCAAATTCATTTTTCCGAAAGATAGGGTGTTGCCCGGTGGTACCCAACATGCAGAATTTACCGGTAAAGAACAAACTTGCTGAACCACTTTCAGGTATTGAATTGAATCCATTTCTCTTTTTGATTTTTGCGTACACAGATCCTACTAGACCAGGGGCGATCTGTGTTTCCATCATGCTGGCCGTAACGATGGAGTTTTCACCGTCGTGCCTGAAATTGATGCTTTGTGGCGTAGTATGGTCTATCCGGAAGGTGTAGCCAAACAATTCCACATAACCTGCAATCGTTGAATCACCATCAGCCCGTATAATGATATCTATATCCCTCAGATTTGCCCGAATTGAACCTGCTTGACCAGGAATTGGCATGGTTATGAAGCCGGATTTAAAGCTGATTGTCGCGCCAGTAGGAACTTTGCCTAAGAAAGTCATGGACAAGTCTGCTAGCTTGCCATCCACCCTGTCTACGTAGATGAAGTTTTTGTCCAGGACATTCCAGCCCAAATCACATTGATCCGGTGAGGTGTGTTTATTGGGGGTTTCGTTAAATGGGCAGGCACCAAAAATCTCCATGCCGAGAATCACCTTCTTGGCATCGTTGATCATAATGCTCACCTTGCTGTTCATCCAGTTCCTTTGGGGCGGCAGGAATACGTAGGATTTTTTATCAGCACCGGTATACAGGCGCAGGCTATTGGACTGCCCAATTGAGCCTGCCTTGGAGGTGATCTCCAGGTTGGATTTTTGGAATTTGAACTGAAAATTGCCGGGATCCCCAAAAAATCCATTTACCGGGACTAAATCCTCAATGGCAGGCAGAAAGCGTCCAGGGCCGAAGTCCTCTGTACCTACCGAGATGTGGTCGTTTCTAAAGCGATAGCCGTTCCCTTCTTTTTTAAATTCTGTCCAAATATCCGTAGCTTCCATGTCCAAAATCGCGGTCATTTTCGTTTCGGTTGCCTCTACTACCCCCGGGTTCTTCTTCTTGTGGTTGTAGCTAACCTGTGTCTCGCCTTTGCTATTGTTCTGCCTCACGACTTTGAACTCGAATGGTTTATAAGCCTGGTAGCCGGCAAACTTCTCTAGCACATCCAATGCGCCATTGGCGACTTTTTGAAATGCACTTCCCGTAATATTATTTCTGTTAAAAGTCCCCTTGACATTAAATACACCGTGCATTTCTGCCAGTATTTCTTCCTCTTCTACATTCTCATATTGATATTGGTGATGCTTGCCCGGCAGCTTGTCGATAAAAATAGAAAAGTCCCCAAGGTTGACGTAATTGGCTAAAATACCGCCAACATTTGGCTTAACATTATCTGGAAGATAATTCATAAGCGGGGGCATGTATTCATATATGAAACGCGGCAAATCCCACATATCCTGGTGTGGCACTGTGATGGGGTAGGGCAAGGGCGGTAGCTTGTTGAGGCTACGACCATAATCTGAATAAACCGCATTGTCATATCCGACATAAAAACAAATAGGCTCATTGGCATTGTGCAGGGATGTCACACAGAACGGGCTGGTTTTTATGGGCATAGCCGCACGGGGCAACAGGCGGGTCATATTGGACAAGGTGCCGCAATCAAACCCTCGACAGGTTTTATCCATTGGCAAATGCCATGAAAATTGGTGGATTGAACCGTTTCTTTTCACTACGCGGCAATTGACGGTATAAAGATCTTGCGCAATACATGCGGGTTTCGTCCCTGAGTTCTCTGAGCCAGGTACGGTGATTTCATGTGAAAAACCGCCGGCAAAGATGTTCAATTTGGTGGTTCTATCTGGGCCTAGGGAGGCACAAAAATGAACCCCATTCCTAGGAGCGACACACTCAGGATCTGTGTCATGGAGACCATTCATCTTGGTGTTGAAACCTTGGGTAACATGGTCGAGTTTCCACAATTCGTTATTGGTTGTGCGGGCAAAGCAGTCGTAGCTGGAGTCTGCCCAACTGGTGCAAGAGGGGGTGCCCTTGGCTTGTGCTACTGGCAGTGCGTGCTGCGTTGCCAGTGACCAACTGTTAGCCCAGTCAAATGTGGTTTTGGAAAAACCGCCTTGCGAGTTGCGCCCAATACACACTATTTTGTCGCTTTCACCTTGGTGGTTAGGCCTTGTCGCGACGCAATCTACATCGGAATTAGATGCCAGATCCTTTGGTGCTATGCCGTACCAGGTTTCCACAAAATCGTGCCCAGGGACGCGCCATCTATGGTGCAGGATATTTGCGTGCTCTATGAAGCACTCCATATGCGCAGACTTCATGGAAACACAATCAGGTATGGTGTCGAATATCGGGCCCGCTGTCCCGCTGAAATCTTGCCAGGGACTCCAGCTATAAGCGCCATTGGCAAAGCGCCCAATCGTTTTATAGGCCATTCGGTTGGCCGCAACTGCATGGCATTCTATCTGCCCATCAATATTGATGCACTTAACCCCTGGCGTAGCAGTTAGCGCAGCTGTTTCAGACGGAAAAAATGGAAGGAATAATAACAAATATAAAACAGGCTTTAGGTTAACCATGACCGAGTTGTTCCCGTGATAAAAAAGTTGAGGTATAAAACCTTAATTCTTTTTTGGGGAGCGCAATAACAAGTGCCTACCTTTTCCTAATTTAGTCCGCAGAATAGGTTGAATTGCCTGCCTTTATTGTGATTAAAAGGCATTTGGTTGTTTTTCAGTTTATTAACGTTGGCAGTCGCTTTATTGCCGGCATTTTTGGCATGGATGGAAAAAGATTTACAGCCTCAAATATTGAATAACGCGCTAGCCTATTCTATAGAAAGTAAAAAACTTCTCGAGGATGTCCTATGTTGGCTCAGAGCGTTGCTTTGGTAAAAGA
This sequence comes from Alteromonadaceae bacterium, assembly GCA_965279005.1. Classification (GTDB taxonomy): domain Bacteria; phylum Pseudomonadota; class Gammaproteobacteria; order Enterobacterales; family Alteromonadaceae; genus Planctobacterium. The sequence continues at coordinate 19,855 of CBDIHK010000022.1, forward strand.
CGAACTTGATCGCTTCTTTAGGCAGGTATTTGACCTAAATGAAAGCACGGTATCGATTAATACCCTAGCCAAACCAGATGGCAGTCCATTGCTGGAAAACCAGAACAAGCTGGTTATAACCCTGATCAATATTTGCCAGGAAACTAATAAGCAGTTCTATGGTAGTGTCAAGAGGGTGAACAACCAAGCAACAGCGGTGCGTCCCGCACAAATGTTCAACATTGATTTGCTGTTTACCAGCCAGTTTGACGATTACCTAGAGGCGTTGAAATTTATCAATGCTACTATGACTTTTTTCCAGGCCAATCCAACTTTGCGCAAACCAGCCGGATCCGATCCCGATAACCTTGAGTCCCACCTTGAATTTGAAGTTTACAACATAGATTTGCGAGAAACCTACAGCCTTTGGAATTCTATGGGGGCAAAATACGCCCCGTCAATTGTGTATAAAATGAAATATGTGATTGTGGATGGCCAAAAAACCATTGAGGTGTTGCAGGATGTCAAGCAGGTCGAGGTTGACCTTTCAGCGCAATGAGGCCTTTGGATCTTGGTGCTCCTTGCAGGCTGCCGTTGCAGTGTGAATTCTGCTATTGATTATTACCTATTTAAATGACAATTATGGGGTATTTTAGGGACTTATATTTTGAATCAAACTGAGAGCAATGGGTGCTAACTTACCCGTATTCTGGCGTTTGCCTGGGTAGTTACCCAGTCCTGATAAATTGCACAACGCCAGCAAGTGGATTGCTTCCCCAGCTGCTATGGTTTGCCGACTAATATCGTAACTTATTAATTTTAAATAGGTTAAATCTGCAATAATGGCGTGTTGTTGGTGCAACACTTGTTATTGTTGCTGTGTCCCTCAATGCATATCTACTCTGTTCTTAGAGTAAAAAATTATATTCGTTTGCTTAAAAAATGAGCGCTTTGGGCTTTCTCCTTTTTTTTCTATGCTACATTTTTAATGGTCAATATTATTGGCGTGTGTATGCAGCCATTGTGACTATTGGTTTGCCATATGCTCGGCAATTGCCTGGAAACTGAGCCCTAGCTTTTACAAAAAAACGATTATTTTTGGTAGGTAAAAATGAACATTTCTAATCCCCAGACACCCGGGGTATATATTAATGAGGTTGATGCCTTTGGTAATTCGGTGGTGCCAGTTGCGACAGCTGTCCCCGCTTTCATCGGGTATACGCCGCAGGCGGAATACGAAGGAAAATCTTATTACAACAAAGCCTTCAAGATTTCATCCTTTGCCGACTTCCAGGCAATCTATGCGCGTCCTAGTCCGCCGCCGCCAGCGGATCCCGTCCAGCAGTACAGCCCTGAATATTACCTAGTCGCGCAAAAAAAGCAGCCTGAACGCGGCGACTTTATGTCAATCAATGGCACTATTTATTCAATATTGCCCGATCCCAGCACTATCTATTACCTGTACAACAGCGTGCGCATGTTCTATCAAAATGGCGGCGGCGACTGTTATATAGTGGCAGTGGGCGGCTATGGCGCCGCGGCTAAAAAGCCGTTGGCGGCACCAGGTGACCAGTTGGTCAACCCAAATGTCACCTTGGACGACCTGCAAAAGGGTTTGGCTTTGTTAGCGAATGAGCCAGAACCCACTATGTACATTTGTCCCGAAGCCACTTTGCTAGCACCGGATGACAATGAAACCCTGATGGAGGCCATGCTGGCGCAGGCCAGCAGCATGCAAACCGCAGTCTGCCTGTTTGACCTGATTGGCGCTGACGACCCAGATCCTGTTTTGTATACCCAGGACATCCAAAACTTCCGCAATGCCACCGGCACCAACGGCCTGAGCTATGGTATCGCCTATTACCCGTTTGTGGTCACCACTGTGATGCAGCAAACCGATATCAATTACAGCAATTTGTTTGGCGGTGATATCAAGCAGCTCGCCGCCATCATCAGTGCACCAGATATTGCGACACCAGCTGTGGAACAGGTTTTGGCGAATATAAGTTCGCCGCCGGCAAAACCATTGTCCCAGCAACAGCTCAATATGGCATTGCTCAATGCGAGTGATATTTATGCGTCGATCAGCAAGCACGTGTTGGCACAGGCCAATACCTTGCCTGCGAGCGGCGGCATGGCGGGTGTCTATACCACTGTAGATAGCGAGGATGGTGTCTGGCAAGCGCCCGCCAATGTCAGTATTACCGGGGTAGTCGATTTGCCCATCAAGCTGTCAGACCAAGAGCAGGCGAACCTCAATATTGATCCTGTGAGCGGTAAATCTATCAATGCCATTCGCTTTTTTAACGGCCAGGGGATCTTGGTTTGGGGCGCCCGCACCCTTGAGGGTAATAGCCCAGATTGGTGTTACGTTCCCGTTAGGCGCACCCTGATCTTTTTGGAGCAGTCCTGCAAACAAGCTGCGCGGCACTACGTTTTCCAACCCAATGATGCCAATACCTGGCTGTCAGTATCCGCCAGCATCAGCAATTTCCTTACCGGTATCTGGAAGCAGGGTGGGTTGCAAGGAGCAACGCCAGCAGAGGCATTTTCGGTTAGCGTTGGGCTAGGTAGCACCATGACGGCGCAGGATATCCTCAATGGCATTATGCGTGTTCAAGTGATGGTGGCGGTAACCCATCCGGCAGAATTTATAGAAATTACGTTTGAGCAGCACTTTGCCACTGGCGGCTAGCGCCACCAATGCAATATGCGCAACTTAAATAGCAAAAAGATATAGAGAGAAAACCTATGGCAGAAGATGGCAGCAAAGAAGGCTCTGTATGGCCGATGCCCAAGTTCCGGTTTGAAGTGGATTTGGGTACGGAATTAAAAGGGGTGGCATTCCAGGAAGTTTCGGGCATGGACAAAGAAGTCCAGGTGATTGAATACCGGGCCAGCAACAGTACCCAGTTTTCTACAGAGAAAATGCCGGGTTTAGTCAAGTATGGCAATGTCACCATGAAGCGCGGTGTGTTCGTTAATGACAATTCATTCTGGAAATGGATGGATGAAATCAAAATGAACACCATCAAACGGCGGGTTGTGCTGATCAAATTGCTTGATGAAAATGGCAAGCCAACCATGTCCTGGACGCTGAACAATGCCTGGCCCACCAAAATAAGCAGTACAGACCTTAAGTCAGATGCCAATGAAGTTGCGGTGGATACGCTGGAAATCGCTTTTGAAACCTTAGAAATTAAAAACGGTTCCTAACGCGGGCATTAACTGATGGAGACTAATTACCTAACTGGTTTCTATTTTACCCTGGTGCCACTTCCCGCAGGTAATGGGCAGCCGGTTGACGCTGGGTTTAAAGAAATCTCTGGCTTGAATATGACCTCGAACGTGGAGGAGGTGACTTCTGGTGGCGAGAACCGCTTTAAATACCGCCTGCCTCAGCCCGTCAGTTTTCCCAACCTGGAGCTGAAACGGGGCGTTACCCTTGCCAATTCACCCTTGTTGGGTTGGGTTAGGGCGACTTTGCAAAATGGTTTCAGCCAACCAATCAGCACGCAGGATATGTTGCTGATCCTGCTTGACGCAAATGGCCAGCCTAACATGGCCTGGCAGATTGTTGGTGCGTACCCGGTGAAATGGTCAGGTGGCGACTTCAACGCCGATAAGAGCGAAGTCTTTATCGAGTCGATCGAACTTGCCTACCAATATTACGAAAGCAACAGCCAATTGTTAGAAACCGCAAAAACCGCACTGCAAGCCCAGGCCGGGCAAAATGCGCAAGGAGTGGCTTGATGCCAGTAGAAATTCGAGAGTTGGTGATTAAAACCGAAATACGCAGCGAAACCCACAATCCGCAAACGGGAGCCAGTAAAGGAGACCTGGATAACTTGCGCAATCAATTGCTAAGGGAAATCAAACGGGTTGCTAAAAAACAAAAATCTCAAGGCCGTTTTAGTAGGTAGCTTGCGTTCGGGGGGCAGCGATGGATACAACACAGAACAATGGCCAGCTGACGCCATTACTTATTGAGGCGTATCTAGAAGATAATTTTACTGTGCCCATAGGCTCCTACCAGGCAATGATAAACCCGGAAAGCCTAAAGCTGGTTAACCGGGTTGAGTATTCCAATAACCAAGCGACGGGAAGCAGTGCACCAGTGCAAAAATATGACAAAACCCCCGCCGTAACTCTAGATTTTGAATTGGTGCTGGATTGCACTGGGGTTGTGGATAGCCAAAGATTAGACCTGCGTTCCGAAATAACCGAGATCAAGCTACTGGTCTATTCCTATAATGGCCTTATCCACCGCCCCAATTTTGCCCAAATCGTTTGGGGCAGTGATTTTGTATTTCGCGGGGTTCTAACCAGCCTAAACATCAGTTATACCTTGTTCAGGCCTGATGGCACGCCGCTCAGGGCTAAGTTAGGCTTTTCCTTTGAATCTTACCAGGATCCAATGACGGCACTGCTGTTGACGTTTAAGAGCTCGCCAGATCTCACCCATGAATTCAAGATCCAGGATGGCCATCAGTTAGCCGAGTTGTGCCAACGGACCTATGGTTCTTGTGACATGGTGGTGCCTGTCGCGAAGGCGAACCGGCTCAACAAGTTCCGTCAAATCAAACCCGGAACCAGGTTGTACTTCCCTCCGCTACAAAATGCCCGTGCAACACCAGCAAAAGGAGGGGGATGATGTCGGAGCCAATTTCCGGTTTCACACCAACACCCACCCTGAACCCTGAGGGCGGCGTTGTTACCTACAGCATCAATATAGCTGGCCAATCGCTTCAAGATACGATCCAGGTTAAGGCTATTAGCATTGAACGCTCAGTCAACCGCATCGCCTCTGCCAAAATTGAACTGGTTGATGGGGATCCTGCTGCCAGGTCTTTTTTTGCCACAACCAGCAGTACCTTCAACCCCGGTGGCAATATCAGTATCGCGGTCGGTTACGATGGCAATGACACCACTGTATTTGAAGGTGAAATCACGGGCATCAGGATCACCCAAGATGAGGCTGGTGCCATGGCCGAAGTCCAGTGCAAGGACTGCGCTGTCGCTATGACCATTGTGCGCAATAGCCAGACATTTACCAATACCAGTGATACTGACATTTTTCAGACCCTCATCGGTAACTATTCAAAGCTCTCAGGCAAAGTACAGACCAGCGCTGGTCAAGAGCCTGTGCAGCAGCCATTGATGCAGCAGTATGACACGAGTGACTGGGATTTTATGTTAACCCGCGCGGAAGCCAATGGCCTGGTTGTGGCCACGATCAACAATGTGCTTAATGTGTTTTCCCCTTTAGATCCTGATATTGCAAATAATCCCGCCCTATCTTTGGACTTTGGCGAAGACCTGCTAAGTAGTGATTTGAACCTAAACAGTATTACCCAGTTCAACCAAGTTACGGCAAATAGTTGGGATTACAGCCAGCAGGCGCTTAATAGTAGCAGTGCACAGAATACCGATATCGATGCAACCGAGGCCGAACCAAGTACCGAATTGGCCGAAGTGTTTAGTGCCAACGTCGAACTGCAAAGCTCCGCCATGCTGTCGCAAGAGGAGTTGGCTGCCTGGAGCCAGGCGCAGATGCTAAAGAGTGAATTGAACCGGCTTACGGGTGAAATTGCCTTTCCAGGCATAGCGGCGGTTGAGGTAGGGCAATACCTCAATATCGGTGGCCTGGGCAATGACATTGATGGCAATCAATTTGTGGCCGGTATCAGGCATGAAGTGCAGGACGGGGATTGGATAACCCATTGCACATTGGGATTGGATATAAACTGGTTTGCCGCTGAACCTGATGTGATGACGCCACCTGCGGCAGGGCTACTACCTGGGATACAGGGCTTGTTTAACGGTACTGTTGCCCAAGTTTATGACGATCCGACGGGCGAATACCGGGTGTTGGTGAATATCCCTTTATTCAATACTGGCAGCGCTGCACAGGGCGATGAAGCAGGAGAGGAGTCAGGAGCAGAGGCCGAAACTGAAGGGGATAGTGCCGACATGGGCAATGCGGTTTGGGCTCGGATTGCCAACTTTTACTCATCTAGCGGCATCGGTGCGCTGTTCTTGCCGGAGGTTGGCGACGAAGTGATCCTGGGGTTTGTCAATGATGATCCGAGGAACCCAATCATACTGGGTAGCCTTTATAGCAGCAAACGGGCGCCTTTCCCTTATTTGACACCCGCTGAGAACAATCCCAAGAAAGGTATAGTAACCGCAAGCAACCTGCGTATTTTGTTTGATGATGCCGACAAGGCACTGTCCATTATTACCCCCAATAACAACTTAGTCATCCTAGACGACAGCAAACAAAAAATTACGGTGCAGGATCAGCACAACAACCTGCTCGTGATGTCGCAAAACGGTATTGACCTAAACAGTCCCGGTACAGTGAACATCCAAGCTCAGGAAAAAATAAATATCGTGGCAAACCAAGGGGTGTTTATCGAAGCGGGGGCAACGGTGGGTGATGGCGGCACTGAAAATGCCCCCGGAGACGATGCTGCGGGCGCATCACAAGACGACGGGCAAAGCGATTTATCCGACAGTAGCGGGGAAAACGGGTCAACCAAAGTGTTACTGCCGGCCGCAGCACCATCTGATTCAGCTGCTAGCGAAGCCGTGTCTGCCACGATCAAAGCACCCGAAGTCAACATCAATGCCAGTGAGAATATGACGGCATCTGCAGATGGTGAAGCCACAGTTTCTGGTGGTGGCGAGCTCACCCTAAAAGCCGATTTGGTTGCAATCAATTGAATAACTACAAGGATACTTATGCCAGCTGCTGCCACACTTGATAAATACCATAGCTGTCCCATGGAGAACCCAACAGTACCACCAACGCCACATGTGGGCGGCTTTATTATAGGTCCAGGTGTGGGATCCGTATTAATCGCTGGCCAGCCCGCAGCTGTGGTGGGGGACGAAGCCATGTGCGATGGTCCACCTGATACCATTATCGCCGGTTCGTCTTCGGTACTGATTGGCGGTAAGCCAGCCGCAAGGATAGGCGATGGCACCGCCCATGGCGGTGAAATTACTGACGGTGTTTTTTCCGTGATGATAGGTGACTAGCATGGCGGATCAGCATTTTTGGGGGACTGGCTGGTCATTTCCGCCGTCATTTGAATCAAGCGATAAACAGTTGCGATTGGTGCATGATGTTGAGTGCATTAATCAATCTTTGCAGTTGATAATGCGCACCCAGTTGGGGGAACGCGCAATGAATCCAAACTTTGGCTCACCACTGCACAGTTTTGTATTCAAACACATCAACAGCAACATACTTGGTCAGATCCGGCAATCCCTGGCCGACGCTATCCTTAGGTTTGAACCGCGGATCAAAGTCGAACACATAAGTGTCAGCCAGCAGCAACAAACACAACCCGCTTTGCGGGTGGAATTGCATTACCAGGTAGTACACACCAACACCCGGCATAACTTTGTTTATCCCTTCGCAATAACAGAAGGGACACTGTTGGCACCAAAACAAAAAGGAATTTTATGAAAAAGGTGCTGGGGATAAGTGGCAAAAGCCGGAATGACAAACTTGCGCACCTAGCACCAACCAGCGTCGTGCTAGATGAACGTGAGCCAGCCGATTACCTGGCATTGGCTGCAAATATTGCGGAGCTGGTGAACTTCTATGATTTAGATAATGAGGCACAAGGCAATTGGCAAGCGTTTTTGCTTAAAGATAAAAGCATATTGTTGGCTTGGATAAGCAAAACGCCTTACCAGTCTGAACGCGCATTGTTCAACCACCTTGTGCTGCAACTGCAAGCGTTGTTGTCGCTGGATCTCAGTTACCAAGAGATCGCCAAACATGAAACGCTTATTTGCCAGAAGTTTAATGCCCTGTTCAAGCTGAACAAGCAAGTCGTCAACCGCATAAACTGCTGGCTTACCGGCTTTGAGCTAGATTACAGCCACTACAGCTTAAAAGACCATGTGTTGCAGTCAGTGCAAGGCCTTATCGGTAACAGCCTGGCTGAAATTATTCAGTTGCAAAACGACCTGGCGGGTTTCTTTACTGAGATTGAGCCGACAGATGAAGCTTGGTTGCGTCGGTTGCACGCAACCTGGCGAATCGACAGGATCTGCCAGCTGCCGCTGGCACACCCAATCAACCGCGCTGCATTTCTGGATATTCGCTTTTTAGCTTTGCGGCCCAGGTTGCAGCAGTTGCTGGAGTTTTACTTGAAAGTCATTGTCGCCGCGGCAAAGGCATATAGCGATGATGGCTATGGCGGTAAACCTGGCAGCGACAAGCAGCATTATCCAGATACGGCACTACTCATTGCATTTAGCGAACTGCTGCAACCACAACGGAAAATGCTCAACAATCTCAGTTCCCGGCATTTGGACTTTTATTACCAAAGGGTACTGGGGATGGGGTTAGCGCCAGCCAAGCCTGATTACACTTATCTATTGTTAAAGCTAAAACCCGCCATTAGCGAATATATTGTAGCCAGCGGGACTCAATTCGAAGCACACCCGGTAGCTGCTAAATTGCCGATTTTATATGCAGCTACCGATAGCCAAGAGATCAACCAAATAGAAATTGCCCAGGTGCAAACCCTTTGTTTGGATGCAAATGGGCAATTAATACAGCAAACCATAAAACAACCTGGGCAGGTTAAGCGAGATCAAAATGGAGTGGCACTCAGTTGGCCACTATTTGGGCGTATCAGGACGGCAGCTGGCTTGCCTGCTGGCCCGGCTGCGCAAGGTAGCGGCCATAGCGGCCCCATGGTAGATGCAAACGCAAACATCGGTGGACAACGACCCGAACCCGTTCCTGGTTCAGTGGAAAGCCAAACTGCCGCCCTTGCTAAGTCTAGGACAGGATCACAGGGGCTAGGAACCTCGGAGCAGGGGGGGGGGGAGCAGAAAAGTTCCGGGCGGCAAAGTGACGATCAGCAAAGCACGGATTTGTCAGAAACCGGTCCTCCCCCACAACCACCACCAGGAAAGCATAAGATCCGTCGTCGATCCCATGCGGGACAAAACAACAAAGGCAATGAGCAGGGAAATGGCCAAGGTGGCAATGGTGCTCAGGACAAAGACAATGATCCATTGGTAACCATAAAGCGACTCAAGCTTGGTTGGTCATTTGCGTCCCCGATGTTTTACCTAAGAAGTGGCCAACGCACTATTAAGCTGACGTTTCAATTTCTGGATGCCGTTAACGTTGATGAGTTTTTGCAGGGGCAATTTTACCTAAGCCAGGAGGATCATTGGTACCAAGTCTGGCCGCACGCAGATGGCGGTGCCTCAGGCGAAACCAATACTCTGAAAGTGACCATTAAACTATTGCCGCAAGATCCGGCAATAGTGCCTTTTGCCAAAAAGATGGATGGCTATAAATCGCCATGGCCCATCCTAAAAGTGTTGCCAAAGATACATAAAACAGCTCTTGATGGCGATAATGTCCAGGCCATTACTATCAGCATTGATGTGGCTGATGTTAATTCTCCTTCTGTCTTTTATGAAAGTTCCAAGCTAAGCAGCGATAATTTCTATCCCTTTGGTAGCCAATGTGGTATCGGCTCGAACTTTTTTGTTGATGCCGCTGAAATGTTGGCCAAACCCCTTACGGCTTTCAGCTTGACGTTTAACTGGAACAACCTACCCGCCAGTTTTAGTTCTTACTTCCAAGCCTACACTAGCTTCCTGGATGCCAACACCAATCCCAATACCGCCGCCGCGGCCAATATGTTCCAAGATAGCGCTTATTTGGTCAGCTTTAGCTATTTAGACCAGGGCAATTGGCTACCCTACAACAGCGAATCGGGACAGGGTGGCGGCCAGGGCGCGCCGGCAACAGACCAGTTGTTCGCGACATCAGCCAATTATTTTGGTGTAGGGGCGGCTGCTGCTGGGGTGTTGGGCAAGGGGATTGGGCAGGCTGCAAATGTGCCGCCCGACGATCCATCCGGTATGAATACCAGCGATGTGCTGGAAGTGCTGCAACCACAACGCAGTTTCCAGTGGTCGCAACAGGTGTTATCCCAAATCAACCCGGCACCCAGGGCTTTGCTTGACAGCCAACTTCCCTTGACCGACAACAGCTACTCAGGCGTGATCAAAATGACCTTGATGGCACCGGAGTTCGGTTTTGGCCAGGCTTTGTATTCACAGGTGCTCAATTTTGTGTCGCTGGATAACGCCCAGCGAATGATGCTGTATTCGCAGCAGCAACAAGTCCAACAGCAAAACCAGGAAGCGGAACAGCAATATGTCAGCCAGTCACTTTCATTAAGCGGACTATTAAACGATGCGATAGGCGACCCGTCGCTGCCTCCTATTCCCCAGCAAACGCCTGGCGTACCCGATAGTGGTTTGGATGAAATTATCCTGCCTTCGTCGCAACAGGCATTCGACGTGGCCCCAAACCAGCCCTATATGTTGCAGGCAAAATCGATACAGCTTGCCTACCGCGCTGAAAAACACTACGACTTAAATCCGTTAAATAACCAAGATGACTATCCCTTTGCCTTGCACCACTACCTGCCATTTGGTGTCCGTCTGGTAGCGGCAAGTGAGTTGTCGCCAATTACGGCGCAGCAAGGGTTGTCGAACTTTCAGTCCACCCAAGGGGATAGTCAGAACCAGCGGGGCAATGGTACTGATAATAATGCCGCAGACGGCGCCCATCCACATCCCCCCCGGGTAAGGCAACGTAAAGGTGGCCAAACCCGGCTGGCTGGGACAAAACTTGGTTCAAAGACAGCAATTGATCAAAGCCATCCAACAGGTGGGGAGCAACCAATTGGCCAGGACGGGATACACCAAACCGAAGGTATCAAGCAAACGCAAGCCGCTGCTGCGGACGACACCGCAGCGAACATGGCAACTGGCACTGGTGGGAGCTCCCAGCAAAGTAAATCAATCCAGCAAAACCAGTCCAACAGTCCCAACAGCAATGGAGCTGCAGCTAGTAATGCAGCCCAGCAGCTTTCGCATCCAGACACCGCGCAACCAGCGGGGCAAGCTGGAACCCATCCAGGCACTGGTAACAATCCTGAGCCTGAGCGGCCTTCCAGCGCTAAAAACCAAGCTTTGGCGAGCAAGCAAACACAAGTCGTTAGCACGCCTGACAAGGTCAATAAAACAGCATCCAACGCAGGGCCTGGTTTAGGTAAGCCGCTCACACCGGCAGCAACTGCAACTAGCACAGCACAAAGCCAGCAGCCAGTGGAAGCTGGTATAAGCACTTTGCTGTCCAACGTTATGTACATTGCATTGGCAAAGGTTTCGGCGCCTTGCCAGCTCAGCTTGTTTTTTGGATTAACAACTGTGGTTGCGGCCAATAGCAATGATTATCCATTGGTGCAATTTAGTTATTTGAGCAAACATGGTTGGAAAGCCATAACCCCCGTGCAGGACAGTACCGATAACTTGGCTTGTAGCGGCATAGTGGTACTGCAGTTGCCTGCAGATATCGCCATTAACAGCCCAATGATGCCAGACTACCAGGAACGCAACTTAGCCTGGATTGCCATTAGCTTCACAGCACAAGCGCATAGTTTATCTAGCCCGGTAAATGTCCTCCTATTAGACACGCAGGCTATTAAAGTTGAGCGCAACCAGCAAAGCCTTGCGGCTAACCCGCCGGTTATTCCGCCAGGGGCTATTACCCGGCCACATAAAACCATCAGTGCGTTAAGCAAAGTCTTGCAACCTATTGCTTCCGAGGGCGGTATCGCGGCAGAGCAAAAAGGCCAATATTACCAGCGGGTGAGCCAGCGTATCCGGCATAAAGGGCGCGCGGTCACACCGCAGGATTATGAACAACTGGCGCTGCAATTTAGTCCAACTGTATTTTTTGCGCAGTGTTTTGGATCTGGAGATGTCGGCAATAAACAAATAAACCTGGCACTTGTGGCTAAGGTCGCCAGCTTGCAGCAAGCGAATGTGCTAACGCCATTTGTACCTTTGTGTGAGTTAGAAAAGATAAAGCATCATTTGCGCCAGTATTGCCCTGATCATATTGACTTGGTGATCCGCAATATGCAGTTGCGCGGCCTTACCATCAATGTAGAACTGGTGTTAAAAGGGGATTTACCCAACCACATGGTGTCACCAGACTTGGAAATGCTGCTGCGGCAATACCTCTGCCCATGGGTTGCAAGTAGCAAGGGGCAAAATCCGAAAATACTGCAAGAATTTTGTAAGACCCAGCCCTATGCATTAAACCACGCCCTTAGCGCCGGGGTGCTGGTGAACCTGCTCAATGCCCATAGCCAGGTGGCGCTAGTCAACCAACTGCATCTGTATGTAAGGCAGAGCCAAGCGGGTGTTGCCCAACAGTTGCTAGAGCCTAGGCCAGGTGAGTTGTATGTGCCGGAGCAAATAAACTTGCATGTGGTTGCATCTGGGTTCGCAACCGGCACTGGTTACGTGTCTGGGGCCGCATTATGACGAGGCCGCTTTCTATCACCCAGGATCCTTTGCCACTGGCGCAAAATTTCGAAGACCTAAAAGCGCTAGGCCTTAAGCTTGTCCAGGAGTTGTCGGGCGGGCGCTGGAGTCATTTAAATGACTCCGATCCGGGTGTGACTATTTTGGAGCAGCTTTGTTACGCCCTAATTGAGTTGGGCTATTGTCAGGATTTTCCAATCGAAGATATCCTGAGTGAAGGTTCGACTAACCCCTCCGTGCAGGCTGGGGCAAGCTACTATGAGAACCAGTTTTTCCGTCCCAGGGAGTTGCTCACCAGTGCTCCTATTACGGTTGGAGATCACGAAAAATGGCTGCTAGACCAACTACCCAAGCTGGTGGATGTTAAGTTTGCAAGCAGCCACAAGCAAGCAAGCATGGGTGAAAATGAGGTAGAGAAGTACACCCTTGGTTGTTTTTACCTGCGCTTCCATGACGACGCTTTCCCTGGTTCCGAGCTGCAATCTGCGCAATTGCTGTTGCAGCAGTGCCGCATGTTGGGTCAGCAAGCCTACCGGGCCGAGTTGGGGGATGTGGCCAGCATTGGCCTTGGCGGTGACATTTATTTGCAGCAACATGCCAACAGCAGCCAAGTTGCTAACAATATCCAACAAGCCCTAGGCAAGCTATTCCAACCAAATGTGTATTTCCAAAGTTACCAGGAGCTACACGCCCAGCATGTGGATGCGAGTGACATTTTCAACGGTCCGGCACTTAGCCGTGGTTGGCTTCATTGGAATTCCGGGTTACCTACTTCGCAGACAACCGCAAGTTCGTTGCCCCGCGACCCTGGCAATGCCATTGCGCAACAATCCCCACTTAGCCCTGAGATGCTGATGCCTATTATTAGCCAAGTGCCCGGTGTGGCCGGAGTTGAAAACCTTGTTTTTGACCACTTCAGCCGGGAAGAGAGGGCTTTAGGCCAGGAAAATGCCCACTTTATAAAGTTCGAACCAGCTAGGCTCAAGCTACACCAGCTTGGGGCACCAGTGCATGCTATGCGCTTTTCCGACGCGGAAAACGAACCCTTGCAGCAGGACACAGCTTGGCATATGTCAGCTAAGTCATTGGGCGCCCATATACAACTGCAGCCACCTGTTATTGAGGGGCAGCCGCGGCAGATAGAGCAATATTATTCAATCCAGAATACCTTTCCGGCCATTTACGGTATTGGTGACAATGAGCTACCTTCTTCAGATGGCAACACCCGCGCAGCACAGGCGCAGCAATTGCGGGGCTACCTGTTGGTCTATGACCAGCTGCTGGCAAACCAATTTTCGCAGCTGGCGCATTTAAGGCAGCTATTTTGTTTTAAAGAAGCCAATACCAAGGTACCGGGCATTAATCCCGTTAGCCTCGTCGCTGACTATGACGCCAACATCCCCTTGCAGAACTTTGCGCCGACTTATTATTGCCAGTCGTTGTACAACATTAAAAACGTCGAACCTTTGTTGCAGGGATTCCAGGAATACCAATACCAAGTTGGCGCTGCTGGGCAGGCGCAGCAGCACCACAAGGCATGGCAGAAGTACAAGCAGGATGCATTTAACCCCTATGTGGTTGGCCTGAGGGAGTCTATGGAAAGTGATTACCAAGCCAGCTTGAGGCGGCAGCAAATGCTAAACCATTTGCTTGCCCGCCATGGCGAAGACAGCGACCTGTATGATGCGTTGGTCAATACTCCGCTTTGGTACGGCAGTTTGCTCAGGACACGCAATATTATAAAGGCGCAGGTGCTGCAAAACTACGACAAGCTTTCCTATAACCGCAGTAAAGGTTATTGCGTCGCGACTGCCAGCAAATTGCACCTGCCTGAACAGGTCGTTGTGCAAAGGATCAACGCAGGCCCGGTCGCGCCAGCCAAACCCTGGCAGCAGGCCTTGCTGCAATTGCCATTGCCCAAGGCATTGGCATGCCTATTGGGGCAAAAACCAATTCCAGGTTACCAGGATGGCCGTTTGGACGTGGAACTGTTAGACCAGGAACAGCAGGTTACGGACAAGGATTTTGTCAATTTTTCCAGTTTTGAGTTGAGCTTTAACCTGATCTCGGGCATTGGCCACTATTACCGCCAACTGTGTTGCCTTTTATTGCAATTGTTGCGCGTACCTGGCTTTAGGCACTGGCTTGATGACCCAATCCGTTTGCAGCAGGAAGGCGTTGCGGTTTATAGCGTGACACTAGAAGATGGCAGCCTGCTGCGCTTTGCCCGGGAACCACACCTGTGGCTAATATATTCCGGTGGGCAGGAGCTACTCAGGATCTGTCCCGATGGGGAAAGTAAACCCAGCACAAGCTTGTTGCAGCACCTGTTGCAATTGGCATGGTTGGCCACCCAAAGGCAAGGTTTATTGCTGCTGGAGCGGGCCATTTACCCAGATATCTGCAGCCAGCTAGATGCTGCGCACGGCGCTACCCAAATTAATGAATATGCGGATATATACAGCCTGGTTCCCAGCTATGTCAGCCGCTTCCACGATAAGGGCTTTTCCAGTCAGTTTGACCAGTTTTCCCTGTATTATTGCCCAGCCCATATCAGCAACCAGTTACTGGTAGTGGATTTCGCCCACCTGGGGCAATTACTCGGCCAGTATGCTAGCCAGCATAACCAGTTGATATGGCAATCTGGCGGCAAGCAAACGGGAGCACCCATGCAATGACTACCGTTAACAACCACCTAGTGTCTAGTTGCCGCTGGCAAACCCAATTTGATGATGAAAAACAGGCGGTTAAGTTGCAAAACTACTTGAGTGAGTTTAGCCGCCAACAGCTGCCGCAGCTGCTTGAGCAAGTGTTTGCCCAATGGCTGCCAGAAGGTGCCAGACTCAGGTTGGATAGTTTGAACCTGGATCTAGGGGTTATTGAGTTTAGCCGCATTCAACAAGAGTTGCCGGAGAAGCTGCTGGCTGCGCTTCGCCAGCAATTCAAGCAGGAATGGGGCTGCCCTGGGTCACTGCGTGCACAATGCACGCAACCTCCCGCACAGTTTCAGTCTGATTGGCCAGCAAATGATGACCAGCAATCCCCCAACCTAGCTAGCGCAGTTGATAGCCAGTTGGATGTCCTGGAGCTGTTAAAGCAGTTTTTACTGACTGGAACCACACCCTGGTGGTATGAGGGCTCGTTAAACCCAGAAACCGGGGCGCCTGTTGGCGGCACAGGGCAGGGCAGTGCACAGGTCGGGCAAGGGCAAACTCATGGCCTTGCTGGCAATGCAGGAACCCAGTCTTCTGCGGCATTGTTGGATTTGTATATAGCCAATATCGAACCATCGGCAAACCAGGGCCGGGTGCTTTTGGCAATACTTGCGGACAATGCCAATGCCAGGAAGCGCCTAATATGGCAATGGCGGCGGCGGGGGCTGGTTGCAACCCTAAAACGCTTGGCACCAGGGTGGCAGCCATTGGCGTGCGACTTTACCGATTTTTTAGCTTTGGTGATACAGGGGTCACCGTTGTTGCCTAACACGGGGTACTTCACCGGCTTGCAACGCCACTGTGACTTGTGGCTGTTGACCGCGCTATTGGAAGCAAAAGCAGCCGCGACGGGGTTGCCGGAGATTGTCGGTGCGGTAATGCAACAAGCGGCAGCTTACCTCGGTATTGCTGTTGCGGATCTGCAATCAGCAATAACCGACGCATTACAAACTGGACGGGTTAAATTGAACCAACCTGAGTTGCGGGCAGTGTTAGGGGCTCCACCTGGTTCCCGTCAAGCGCATTACGCTAGCCAGGCTTTGGGGCAACCTGTTGCAGTAACCGCAAACGACCCGCAATACAGTATTCCCACTAAGCGCTTGCAGGCAATTTTGCGCTGGTTGCAGGCGGGTGCCAAACCCGTACGGTTTGCATCCCCAGGCCTGGCGTTACCCGAGTTTATGGCTTTGTTGCAAGGCCATCGAGGCGAACTGCGTGACTTGCTTGGCCTAAGCACAGCCGACAATCCGCCGCAAGGCAACACCGCCAGAGCAACACCAGAAGCCAGCAGTGACCCCACAATACACCAGCGTTTCAATAGCTTGATTGCCGCTTGTGAGCCAACAAGTTTGGCGCTGGCATTGTGCGCCAAATCTAACAGTAATCAGGCGCAGTCGGCGTTGGTGTTTTTGTTGCACGCCTGTCCTGATGGTTTTTCATTTAGCCAATGGCAAAGTTTGTTGGCACAACAGGTTGTGCATTGCTGGCTTACGGCCACAGACGGGAGCCTGCGTATTGAATTGTTACTGGGCGAGCTGCAAGGCCAACTGCAACAGGTGAATCCCGGATTCGACCTAGGCAGATGGTTGCAGCATTCCCGGCGGCAACTGCCAGAGGTGCTTAGGCAATATTTGGCTTTGTTACCATCACATAGCGCATCTGGCGAAAGCGCCACCTCTGGGGCATGGGAAAAAAGCGAAGCAGTGGAAAAAAGCCAGACAGTGACAATGGACAATACCATGGGCATTGCTGATGACCGCACTGACCAGGATGTAACGATACACCCGACACAGCACGCAACGATACACCCGACCCAGGACATAAGGATACAGCCGACCCAGGATGCAGGAATACACCCGTTTCAGGGTCGCCTGAACCCACTAGAACCGCGTTGGATGCAGCTAAGCAATGCCGGCCGGGCAGCCGCCAATAGCAATGCTGGGCACAGTGGGCAAGGCTTGCCCGCACAATCGCGCAACAAGCTCAATGAAGGGCAATCCTATGTTATCAACAACGCGGGTTTGGTTTTGCTTAACAGCTTTTTCCTACCTTACTTGCAGCGTCTGCAACTGGTATCGGAAAGCCAATTTGTTTCGAGCCAAGCCCAGCTAGATGCGGTGCATTATTTACAGTTTTTGGCCAGCGGCCACTGCCAGACCGAAGAACACCATCTGTTTCTAAACAAAGTGTTATGCGGCATTGAACAGGAACAGCCACTAGAAGCGGGAATTGCTATGGCACCTGAACAAAAGCAGTTGGCTGATAGTTTGTTGGATTCGGTGATCCAGCACTGGCCAAGTTGCGGCAGTTCCAGCAGCGATGGGTTTAGGGGCAATTGGTTGATCCGCCAGGGGGTGCTCTTAAAGCAAGGGGAAAACTGGCATTTAACGGTTGAAAAGCGGCCTTACGACGTGCTGTTGGCCAAGGCACCGGTGTCGTGGTCCATTATTAAGCTGCCCTGGCAAGACAAACCACTGTATGTGGATTGGCCATATTAACGAGTTTAAAACATGCAAATTTAACCACTAAATGGTGAATACAATGAGCAATACCTTCAATGAAAATACGCAGTTGACCGTCACTGAAACGCTGGAGAGCTTTATTGCGGAAGAACAAAAACGACAATCCAACCTGTCGTGCGCTAAACAGGCGCTATTTTACGCAGAAAAAGCCGTAGCCGATGCTGATTTTAAATTACGTGGCACCCTGAACCAGCTAAAAAGCAAAAAGCGCTTAAATGCTGCTGCATTGGAAGTGCGTAACCAGGGCGCAAACCTGCAGTCCTCGGTTGGTAACAACGAGCAAAACGCCAAGAAACTAGTCAATAACATCGCCACCGCTGCCGCTGATGTGCAATCGGCTGCCCTGGCCATCACTAGGGTCAGTGCCGATATTGGCGCCGCCTATAACCTAGTTTCAGCGTCAGATTTCGATACCGATATCTATCACCTGACCAAGCACACAAATGATTTTGTGCGCAAAACAGCACTGAAAGCTGAGCAAGCGTCACTGCGGGTGAGCGAGGCCAGCGCCGACGCGGCGGAGATTATCGCCAAACAAGTGGGCGACGAAATGGGGACGGTTAAGAAAGGGATTGATAATTTTTATGATGATATCAACAAGCAGGTGCGCGACTTAACTGAACTGGAAAAAGCCGAGTACCAGGCCTGGCAAGGGCAATCCAACCGGGAAAGATCCTGTTTAGGTAGGCTGGCCGATGCAAACAAAGAAAACACTGCCAGCATTAAAGCCTTCCTGGAAGCGAATGACCAGCTGAATTATTCCCTTACACCACATGTGGTGGACAGCCAACAGATCCAGGTTAGCTTCACCCCATTGCAGGTTCCGTTTCTACACCAGCTTGAAGCCGATGCCAAAGACGAGGATGGGGCAGGCAAGCAGGGCGATTTAAGAGCAGGCATTCGCTATTTCGTTACCCTGGTGCCCAACGAGAAAAAACTGCTGTTCCGCTACCACGAAGCCGAATTGAATTTCCAGGAACGCAAAAGTAGCTGCTATGTCGAGGTTAAGCCCGCTGACAAACCAGAGCCAGGACCGGGGCAAGTGCCAGATGGGATTTTACCTGGGCCGTTTTCGTCGCCGGAAAACGCCAACAACTTTGTCGATGCTACGCCATTGGCACAGTTAAACAGCATTGATTTAACCAAGGTCACCGACTCTAGCGGCGAAGCGATTGTGCCAGGTAAAGAATACGTATTGTTTTTATATATTGAACTACCCCAGTCCTTTAAAAAGTTCGTTAACAATTACAATGACTTACTTTCAGCACCAAGCCAACGGTTTGCACCTGCCGACAAGCTGGCGCTACCTGGGCAGCTTACCTTAAGGCAGCAGGAAACCCGTTATGATATTACCCGCCAGGCCGAGGCTAAAACAAGCGACGAAAACGCCGGAGGCCCAGCTATACACGCCATCAGCAAAGGCCAGGTAGGAAAACACGAGGCCATCACCGCGCTCGGTGATGTCAGCCTGGAATGCACAATTGTGCATGACCTGCCGGATGGTGTGGAATATCGCGCCCTGTTATTGCCCGCGGATCGGCCTGCCATTGCCTCGCAGACAGCCTTGGCTGAAAAGCTGGATAAAACCCAACGCCCGCATTTGAATTTCTATTTTGACCAGGAAATAGCGGAACTGATTCCAGCATCAAATTACACCCTAGGAAAAATTGTCTATAAAAACGATTACCTGGCGACTGATGACACTGTGGGCTACCACTATGTGTTTGACCTCAATGATGCCACTACCGACATTTGTGGTGACCCCATTGAGTCCGGCCAGGTTTATTTTGTGGTGATCCTGGCCCTGATCGACGGTAAGGCTGACAATGCCAAGCAGTTCATCACCCAAATGACGGCACCCACTGATTTTTGGTTTGTGATACCAGAATTTCCCTTAGAAACCGGAGGCCCAGCAAATGACGCCGACGATTAAGGAAACAAACATTGTGGTAACGATGCAATCCATTAATGAACAGAATTAGGTGAACCCATGAAAACGAATTACCAACGCATTGCCCAACAAAAGCTAGCCAATATAGATGCCCTCTCGATTGAAGCCACCGATGCCCTCTACTACGTGCAGGAATGCCAGGCGGTGGTGGACAGCCTTGAGCTCAAGTCACAGCAATTCAGTGGCTATTTAAATGATGCTGAACAAAACCGCGACACGGCGCTGCGCAACCTGAATGAAGCCCAGCAACTCAGCGCACAAACCCAAGGCATTTATGACAATTTGCTCAGCATGCAACAGCAAAGCCAGCAAGCAAATATTAAAATCAAACAAACCAGCCAACTCATGACTTCGTTGGTGCACGAACTAAACTTGTCATCGCAAGTGGTGGACAAACTCGCCGCCTTGATAATGCGCAAAAAGGCACTTAATCCATTGATATCTGATGAATTGGTGGAGCAAGTCAACAAGGCCACCGAGGATTGTAATATTGCAGTGACAGCCACATTGAAGGCGTTGCAAAGCTGTTTCGTCAGTATCGCCAGCATAGAAGAAGGAACCTTGGTTACCGGCCTTGGAGTGAAGCAAAGTGGCAAGTTGTATGACGAGGTCAGCGGCGAAGAACTGGACGTTGTCAAAGAAGAGACCGACTATTACCAGTCCAGCCATGAACTGCAAAACATTAGCCAGGATTTGTCCAGGTTGAGGGACGATGAACAGAGCCTGTTTACTGCGTTGGTAGGCTCTGCAGGCGAAGACAAGGACAATGGGGATAAACAAGGGCAAAAGCAATTGGCTGAACTGGCAGCGATCCAACAGGTATTGGCAAAGTTGCAGCAAAGGGCAGCAACATCAGCCCAGAAAAAATCCGACTTAGAGGCAAAACTCAAGGCGCAGCTAGGCGCACTGAAACAGGCTGAGGGGAAATTGCAGGACGCCAAAACCGAAGCCCAAAGCGAGGCTGCCAACAAGGCGCTGGAAAAAGAACAAGGTAAATTTGAAAAGCTCGAACTCGATTGTTTGGAAGCCGAGCAAAAACTACAAGTCTTGCTTGAGGAAGTTAGCGACCAAAAACAGCAGCTACACAGTTTGCAAGGTGCCGTGCAATCTAACCAGCAAGCGCTAATGCAGCAAGAGCTGGAAAATCCGCCACCGGTAAAATTAGCGCAATCACAATACAACCGCGCTACAGCCCAACTGCAACAGTTGCAGCAACAATTAGTGGCAGCGGAAAATGAGCTTGTTTACCAGCAAGCTATATTGGCCCAGTCTGATCCAGGTTCAGCGTCTTACAAAAAAGTCGAAACCAAGATTGCAGATCTACAGCAGCAGGTTAACCAGTTTAAGCGCAGCCAGATCCCTGCTGCACAAAAATCCCAATCCCACGCGCTGCGGGTGATGCTGAAGAGCCAACAGCAATACCGGATGGTAGAGCAAAAACTGCAAACCAGCATTGATAAATTCCATTACCAGTCGCAATTGCTGCAAGTGTTTACCGACCAGCAGCAGCCCACGGCACTGCTGCAAGTCGCCCACGATATTTACAGTAGGGCAAAGCAAAAATACCAGCGTGCAGCTGATGCCAATAAGCGGGTCACCAAGCAATTGAGCGAAGCCCAGGCAACCTTGCTGGCGGCGCAAAACCGGTTGCAATCACTTCAGGCCGGGTTGAGTGCAGCGAAAGCCAGCACACAGCCCCTGTAACGGGTTTGCTAGCGCATGATTGTCCCGCTTCCGGCCAGCCAAACCGCTGGCCTTAGTACCGCGCAAAACCTGGGCGTACTGCACCGGGAACTAGATTGGTTGGCAGCGGTGATCAACGAAGTGATCGTCATCTACTTCCAACAGGAAGGTTTTGAGCGCCTAAAGCAACAAAGGGTGATACACCAGCCGCCACAATACGGAGCAGGGGATGGCGTCTACAGCCAGTTGCTCACCCATTGGCAGCTCAAGCCGGCGGAGCGCCTAGCCCTTGCATTGGTAATAGCACCTATTTTGCGCCCTGAGCTGCTGGACATATTTACCAGTAAGAACGAACGCACCGACCGGGCTTTTAGCGAATTTGGCGGGGTGCTGAACAACCACTACAATGGTTTCCAGCCTACCGGTTTGACCTTGTTGTATTTGTTATCCAGCACAAGCGCAGAAAACGAATCCGTAGCCCATAGCCTGTTAAACCCTGGGCACCGTCTGCAGCAGCAAGGATTGCTGCAAATAAGCCAAGCTGAACAGCAGATCCCCGCTTTGGCAGGCGTCCTTAAGCTCAATACCGACTGGTGGCACTACCTGGTGACCGGTGAACCGCCAAAACACCTATTTGGCGCTGAGTTTCCAGCACAAGCCATCAGCACCCCACTGGACTGGCAGGATCTTGTGCTAGAAGATTATTTGATGGAGCAGGTGCAGGAGATCCGAACCTGGCTGCTGCACGGTGATGCCCTGATGCGGGATTGGGAGTTGCAAAAACGGCTTAAACCCGGCTACCGCGCACTGTTTTTTGGCCCACCAGGCACGGGTAAAACCCTCACTGCAACGCTGTTGGGCAAGGCCACCGGCAAAGAAGTCTATCGCATTGACCTGTCGATGGTGGTGTCCAAGTACATAGGTGAAACCGAAAAAAACCTACACAAGGTATTTGATATTGCGCGCCAGCAAAATTGGATTTTGTTTTTCGACGAAGCCGACGCCTTGTTTGGCCAACGCACTGCCGCCAGTTCTAGCAATGACCGCTATGCCAACCAGCAAACCGGCTACTTGTTGCAGCTTATTGAAGATTTTCCCGGCGTCGTGCTACTGGCCAGTAATTTAAGGGCCAATATTGATAGTGCCTTTACCCGACGTTTTCAGGCCATGGTGCATTTTCAACTGCCAGGGCCACAGGAAAGACTGCAGCTCTGGCAGCAGGCATTTGGTGAGCAACTGCCACTGGCAGAAGATGTGCAGTTTGATGCGATTGCGGAAAAGTACCAAATTTCTGGTGGTGCTATTATTAATGTATTGCGCTATTGCAGCTTAAAAGCAGTTACTCGTGAGCCTGGTTTAATCGCTGCTGATGATATCTTGAACGGTATCAAGCGGGAGTTTAGGAAGGAGAATAAGACCATATGATGGTTCAAAGGGGTCAGAGTAAATTGAAATTTGTGAATCGGGGAGCAATAGGGTTACGGCGTGGGTTTCAATTTACTCTGACCCCTTTGATCCAAATGATCAAACATTCCACATTCTCTTTCAGAGGATATTTCTATGACTGAATTTGCTCAAAAGACTTTTAAGAGTAGGCAGGATGACGACCAGACAATGCAACGGCGTGATAGTGCTGTGTTGTCTGATAATCGTCCGTTGTCATTTCAGCAACCTGTCCAGAAAAAAGCTAATAAGACCGGCTTGCCAGATAACCTCAAATCCGGCATGGAGGCGTTGTCGGGATATAACCTTGACCATGTCAAAGTGCACTATAACTCATCCAAACCCGCCGCCGTGCAGGCCCACGCCTACGCCAGGGGTAACGACATACATTTGGCCTCGGGTCAGGAAAAGTATTTACCCCACGAGTTAGGGCACGTCATCCAGCAAATGCAGGGCAGGGTTAGGCCAACCACTTCTTTTGGGGGAGTGGCTGTGAACGACAATCCGGGGTTGGAAAGGGAGGCCGATTTAATGGGAGAGAGGGCGTTGCAGATGCCCATAAGTTACAAAGATAACAATACCAGAGGTTCTGGTTTTTCTGTGTCACAAGTACATGACTATACCAATAATCGCCAAATGTATGACCAGGTTACGCAGAGGCTAATATTCGTTCAACACAAAAACGGTATATACATTCAAAACCGGAAAATAGAGGATAATGATGAAAACAATAAGTTAGTAAATTTGATAATTGACAGAGCAAAAATCAAAAATCCTTCAAATTTTAAGGTGATGATGAAGGATAGCGAGGTAAGAGTTTTTTCTTCAGTTGAAGAGTTAATTGGTGTCCTCGCGCTTTATGAATCAATATTTCAAGATATAGAAAATACTTTAGATGATAAACTTGTTAAGTCACTAAGAGTGGGTGGGGCGAAAATATCTATTGGTAAATTACAAAAAGAATCATTAAATAGACTTGCAATGGGCGAAATAGGTCACGACGTATCAGAGCTTATACCTGTGCCAGATGTGCTGTATCTGGACAAAGCAGTGCACGGCATTGTCGCTTTTCTTGTAAGTCTTGGCTTACGAATGCCGGTAGAAAAAATAATCAAAGAGCCTGACAAAATGGTGACAGATTCAAGGGAAAAGTTTAAGTCAATAAGGTATGGTGATGACTCCTGGTATAAGACAGTTACGGAAGGCGTGAGAGGTTATCTGGGTCACCTTGGTCATGGTGATGCCAGAACTGTCGCACGAGTCTTAGGTATTATAACTGGATTTCTGGTTTCATTTGGTATAGCGCCCTACGGCGCGATTGCTTCTGGTGTAGCAGGAAAATTAAATACTGTCCTTTTCGAAGCTCTTGGCTATATTGTATCTAAATCAGAAGTCGAATCATCTAATCCAGAAGATCTTTCTGTTAATAAAGTTATGGGTCGAAACGTATTTACCGTAATTGTTAGTTTAAATATTCTTAAAGATAAAATAATGGAAATGGAGGAATATAAACTTCCAGGTTCAGATGACTTGATAAAATCCATAGAAGAAATTAAGGATTATTTGATTTCATACACCGACTTAATAAAAAATAAAGGCTATCAAATACGAGATGAATCCTCAAAGATAAATCCTCATCCGGGTGATTTTTCTGATAGCGTGGAGAGTAAAATCTGGAAATTAAAAGACAATAGAAGAGAGGTTGAAACGCTTTTTAATGAATAGTCATAGAAATAGTTTATGTACAGGTTTGAGTTAAATTGCCACACTGAATTAGACGGTAATCAGTACTCAGTGTTTGGTCAAATTTATAAATCCACCGCCTTAGACAGTGGAGTTAGAATAATCAGGGTCAGAGTTAAAATTAAACACCTTTTTCTAACTTCTTTCCCCAATACCTTTACCGAAGTACAGGTGTTTTTATTCTTATTTTATGGGAACCTGCGAAGGGAACTCAATAAATGGGGTCAGAGCCGTTTTAAACGCAAATCACAACAATAAATGGGGTCAGAGCCTGAGGGATCCCCACGAATTTAAATAGCATCAAAACTTGCCCCAATTGCTAGGTCGCGTAGGCGGGCAAGCGCCGCCTTCCATTGCTGGTGTGTGAACTTGAGCCGCTGGCGTAGCGCCCTTAAACCCAAGGTATGGAACGATAGCACCGGCCTGTTGGCCGTATTGGCTTGGAAGCGTTTCTGCCAGCCCGCCACCACCGTTGCCAACCCTATGAGTATGGCCACCAGTGACGCCAACGTCGTGAGCAAGACCAATACCGCCAGCCGCGCTGGCTTTATGGTGTTGTTGTACTCAAACCCTAGCCCAAACCGGTTGCTTTTCATGTCCCGGAACCCTTCTTCAATCTGCATCCGCTGCTGGTAGATTGAGACAACACGCTTTGCTAGGTTCTTTGTTACGGGGAGCGAGGTGGCCAGCAACCATGGGTCGCTCGCACCCTTGGCGTGTTTAAGTGACATCAGCGATTGCTTGCGTGAGCCGTCCGGGTTCGTGGCGTGCCTGCCCTTGTTCTTGTGCTTGACCAGCACCAGCGAACAGGCAAAGGGCTGGCGTTTGGCAATGAGTGCCGTGGCAAACAGTTTGGGGCGGTGGTTTGCCTGTTTGTACAACTGGCTGATGCATTGCCACTGGCCACCGTTATCAAGGGAATAGCAGTGTGGTTTACGCACCCGCCCAACGATGTGCCAGCCCAGCTCCCTGACAGGCCGGAACCAGGGGGATTTGAACCCGGCGTCCGTGACGACAATGGGTTGGCAGCCCTTGCCTAGCATGCTGTGCAACGTTCCCAGGAAACGCCGGTGGGTTTTGGCTTTTTCCTTGGTGGCATTGCTATGGACTTCTTGGTACAGCGTGATTGGCCGCCCCTTGAGCACCATGGAAGCCCGCAGCAGGAAGTGGCCTTTATGGTCGTCCAGGTCAGCCCAGTCGACCGCAATAACGGGATGCTTCGCCACACAAAACAGCTTGCAGATGACCGCATAGATAGCCGGTATTTCTTGTTGCAGGTGGTTGTTGGAGAGCAACCTGTCGGCACGTTTAATCCGGTGTTTCTCAAACGCTTTGGAGGCAATGCCCCTACCCATGGCGGTCACAGTGGCAGCATTACCTGCTAATAGGCTTTTGACACAATCCAACAAGGCTTTTTGCCTGGTTTTGTGCATTTTAAAAGTGACAAAGTGGATGGTTTTGTTCAGGATAGTAAGGGCATTCATGGCGTTAAAGTTTGGTTTTTTGTGATTTTTGGCGATTGATCAGATCACCAAATGCCATGAATGTTCCCTTCGTTTCGAATTAATTTATTGATTTTACTGATTTATTTGTGGGGATACCTCAGGGTCAGAGCCGTTTTAAACGCAAATCAAGGCGATCCACTTGACTGAATTGAATTCGTACAAAAGACGTCAAAATCGCCGGTAACTAGACCTTCACGCTCCCCTGGTAATCACACTATTACAGTTTAGCCATGGAATGAGCTGCAAAGTAATTCGTGAACCTGTTTCACATATGTACGGACGGCAAGGTCATGTTCAAGCTTTTTTAAACCGACTCATTGCCTGCCGCTATCCTATCTTGGCATTATGGCTACCTCCCCAACTGAAAAAAGCTAAGATCCGAGCGCATTTCCCCTACTTGGTTTTGCATCATTTGGCTGGCGGAGGCGGCTTCTTCCACTAATGCTGCGTTTTCCTGGGTCATGCTTTCCATCTGTACGATGGCGGCATTGATTTGGGAAATACCCATCTCTTGCTGCTGCGCTGCTTCCATAATGTCTTCCACCTGGTTGCTGACATCGAGCACGGCAGTGACGATTTTTTCCAGGGTTGAGCCTGACTCACCGGCGGTTTTTACCCCGGCTTCCACTTTGGTCAAGCTATCCTTGATCAGCGAATTGATTTCTTTGGCCGAGGTGGCTGAGCGCTGTGCCAGGTTGCGCACTTCCGACGCCACCACCGCAAAGCCTTTGCCGTGTTCGCCGGCCCTTGCGGCTTCTACTGCGGCATTTAAGGCTAGCAGGTTGGTTTGGAAAGCAATTTCATCAATGGTGCCGGTGATCTCGGCAATCTTTTTGCTAGCGCTGGAGATTTCTTCCATCGCATTAACGGTGTTTTTAACCACCGTCTGTCCGGTTTGTGCAAGTTCCCGAGTTTGACGTACGCTGCCCGCCGCTTTGCTGGCATTCTCGGTGCTTTGTTTTATGGTGGAGGTCATTTCTTCCATGCTGGCCGCCGTCTCTTCCAAGCTGGACGCCTGCTGGATGGTACGGTCATTGAGCTGGCTATTGCCACTGGCGATTTCATGGGTGCCTTCGTTCACTTTGTCCGCCAGCTGCAAAATACTCTCGACCGTGGTGTGCAAATGGTGTGTCGACGCATTCAAGGAATCCCTGACTTTGTTTAGCTCGTCACCAAAATCTCCGTCTACACGGGCGGTCAGGTCACCGGACTCGAGCGCTTCCAAAGCCGCTGCCATTTGATCCGTGCCCACTTTTCGCCCAGTCACATCGACGCCGTAAAGCACTACTTTGGTGATATTGCCGGATGTGTCTTTAATGGGGTTAAAGGAACCATTGAGCCAACATACCTCGCCTGTAGGGGTGATGAACTGGAAGTCGCCTGAAACAAATTCGCCCGTGGACATGCGGCGGTTAAATTCGTTGTATTGGTTTGAGTTGATGAAGTCTGGATGCAATAAGCTTGTCCAATTTTTCCTGTGCGCTTCTTGCTGGCTGCTCAATCCCAATGATTTGGTAAACAGCACATTGCAGTCCTCCAGTTCACCGCTGGTTGAAAACTCAGCGACGGCGTTGGCGCGGCTGATGGCGTCTAGCTTGTAGTTGAACTCCAGCGCCTTCAGTTTGGTGTCGGTGATGTTGGTTTGGATGGAGATAAACTTGTCCAGTTCGCCGTTTTCGTCAAATACCGGGTTAATAGCCAGGGAAATCCAATAACTCTCACCTTGCTTGTTGTAGTTTAATATTTCCTCGTAGAAGGGTTGCCGTGAATGCAGCTTTTCCCGGATCCTTTGCTTGGTTTCTTCGCTAGTATCTTTGCCCTGCAAAATATCACCGGGCTTTTTGCCGCGGCAATCTTCAAGGCCGTAACCTGTCAGCTTGGTAAAACCGGGATTGACGTATTCAATGAGCCCGGATTTATCAGTAATGATAACGGAGTTATCGGTCTCATTGGCTACTAGGGACAGGCTTTCAAATTCAGCGCGTTTTGCCACTTCCTCGGTCACGTCGCTGGCATATTTAACTACTTTGAAGGGCTTGCCGTTTAGATCAAAAATCGGGTTGTAGGTGGCTTGGATCCACACAACATTGCCGCCTTTGCCGATGCGCTTGAATTCGCCGGAAGTAAACTCGCCGCGGTTTAAGCTTTCCCAGAGTTGCCGGTATTCGGGGCTGCGGGCGAGGGATTGCTCGGCAAACATCCTATGGTGCTTGCCTTTGATTTCTTCGAGCTCATAACCCATGGTTTTGCAGAAATTGTCGTTGGCGGTGATGATGGTGCCATCCAACTCAAACTCAATGACCGCCTGGCTTTTGCTTACTGCGTCAAGCTGGCCGACGTAGTCGGCGTTTTTCAGTTTGTCGGCGGTGACGTCAGTGGCAAACTTAACCACTTTAAAGGGCTTGCCGTCGGGGTCGAAAATGGGGTTGTAGGTAGCCTGGATCCAGACTTCCTTGCCGTTTTTGCCAACGCGTTTATATTCGCCCGATTGGAACTCACCGCGCCCCAGGATCTGCCAAAACTCCCGGTATTCTGCACTGTTTTTCAGCTTTTCTTCGGCAAACATGCTGTGGTGCCTGCCTTGGATTTCCTTGAGTTCGTAACCCATGGTCTGGCAGAAGTTGTCATTGGCAGTGATGATAGTGCCGTCCAGATTAAACTCTATCACCGCTTGGGATTTACTAATGGCGCTGAGCTGGCCTTGGTATTCAATGGTTTTTATTTTTTGCTCGGTAATGTCGGATGCAAATTTGACGATTTTATACACCTTGCCGCTGGCATCAAAAATCGGGTTGTAGGAGGCTTGTAACCAAATTTCGCGGCCATTTTTGTCGATGCGCTTAAATTCACCCGATTCAAATTCACCACGGCCCAAGCGTTGCCAAAACGCAGCATATTCTTGGGAATTGGCAAGCTTTGGCTCAACAAACATACGGTGGTGCTGGCCTTGGATCTCGGCAAGGCGGTAACCGATGGTTTGGCAAAAATTGTCATTGGCTGTGATGATGGTGCCATCTAGGTTAAATTGGATGACGGCCTGGGATTTACTTATCGCTTCTAGCTGGCTGCCAAAGTCGGCGTCACGCAGTTTTTGCTCGGTAATATCGGTGGCGAACTTAATCACCTTGTACAACTTGCCCTCATTGTCGAACATCGGGTTATAGGAGGCCTGGATCCAAATCTCACTGCCGTCTTTCGCGATGCGCTTAAAATCACCGGCAACAAAGTCGCCGTTATTAATCTTTTGCCACATTTGGGCATAGCCAGCGCTGGATTTGGTTTCCGGCGTAACAAATATGCTGTGGTGCTTGCCTATGATTTCCTCTTTTTGGTAGCCCAATGTGGCGCAAAAATTATCATTGGCATCAATAATGGTGCCGTCGGGCTGGAACTGGATGACTGCTTGCACCCGGTTCATGGCGTTGTAAATAGATTTGAGTTCGGGGTTTTCTTTGGTGTCTTGGGCGTCATGGGATGAACCCAAAAAAGAAAGCATTTTTGACAGCATAGTGTTTGGCCCTTGTGGCAATGTTCTCAGAGGTATTCTTATTATTTGCTGGGTAGGATAGGGGACTTAGCTGGCAACTAGAACCCTTCCATCAGCGTCCTTGCATGCCCTGCTTTTCGATTTAGTGTAGTAATAAATTAGCCTTGTGCAACTAAACCTTAGTATTAATCAGGCTAATTAAATGGCCTTTGAGCCAAGTTGGTTTTATCTGTTTATTTATTGGCCAAGTAGGGGGGCCATGCGCTGCGCATTATTTAAAAACCGATGGCTCTATGCTTTCTCGGGGTGGATTGCGGTAGGGCTCATATACGGTTTTACTAGTCGGTATTTGGCCCGGATCCTATTGGGCGGCAGCCATACGCTTTAACAAGCCTGCTCCGGTACACAGCACATTTGCAATAGGTTAAAATAAGTGGCGTTTCATTGTGAGGTAGGTAATG
Organism: Alteromonadaceae bacterium; assembly: GCA_965279005.1. Lineage (GTDB taxonomy): Bacteria > Pseudomonadota > Gammaproteobacteria > Enterobacterales > Alteromonadaceae > Planctobacterium. The sequence continues at coordinate 49,742 of CBDIHK010000022.1, forward strand.
AACCCGCTGGTTGCTAACCCCTATTTAGAAAATCCGTTCGTAGTCGCCCACCGTTACGTTAACCCTTGTGCTGGTATTGTCATATTCAATAACCAAGAATGCCATATCCGCAGGAAGGAGTTGGAAATCCTGGCCTTGCTCTGTGCTGCAAAGGGTGATGTTGTCACCCGTGAAACCTTCATCAGCACGCTCTGGCAGGACAACCTGTTGCTGGGCAACCCAGGTTTGACCCGCGCCATTGGCGATTTGCGCAAAACCATCCAGGACAGTGATAAAAGTTCCCCTTTAATCACCACTTTACCCCGTAAAGGCTATTGCCTGAATGCTGTTGCCCAGATAGTGGATGATGATGCGCCAAGTGTGCCACTTGTGGATAAAGACAACTGGGTGGGCGCCTACAGGTTGGTTGAGCAAATCCGTAAGGTCGATGCTGCCCGTGTTTACCTAGCGGAACAAAACCAACCGATCCAACGTGAGGTTGTGGTTAAAGTTGTTGCTAACGAGCTGGCTAATAAGGGCAACCTGGCGCGTTTCGAATCAGAGAGGATGGCACTGTCAATGATGTGCCACCCCAATATCGTCAGTATTTGTGATGGGGGCGAAACAGGGGCGGGCGAGCCCTATACGGTATTTGAATATTGCCAAGGCAAGAATATTGTCGCCTACAGCGGGGAACAGCAGCTAACCTTGGTTGACCGGATAGCGCTTTTTCTGCAAGCCTGCGATGGCATGCAGCATGCCCACCACAAGGGGATTGTGCACAGGGGGCTAAAGCCTTCCTGCATCCTGGTAACCGGGATCGCCGATAGCCAGCCGGTGGTTAAAATCATTGATTTTGATAACGCCAAGTCACTGTACAGTTTTATTCCAAACAACTTGGCCACAAGCGACGAAGCTTGTGCCCTGGCAGATACCGGTTATGCCAGCCCTGAACAGTTGCTGCAAGATAGTGCTGAGATTGACACCCGCACTGATATTTATGCATTGGGCATGTTGCTGTATGAGTTGGTTCTAGGTGATGCGCCACATGTTCAAGGCATCACTAGCTCAGCGACAGGTTCTAGCGCGGACGGATCTATCGCGCCCGGATCTATCGTGGACGGATCTATCGCGGAAGTAGGGCAACGGTTGCCCTTATTGGCAAATGGGGTGTCGGCATTATCGAAACAGCAATTGGCTTTAACCAGTGCCAACCGCCAGCTATCACAACGGCAATACAAAAAAATCGCCACCAGCGACATTACCTGGATAATTAAAAAGTGCGTGGCGGCAGACAAAAACCAGCGTTACGCGTCAGTTACTGAGTTGCGCGAAGATCTACTGCGCTATATCCAGCGCCAGCCGGTTTTGGCCCGTGGCCAGTCGAGGGGTTACCAGCTGGGCAAATTTGTAGAGCGGAACCGGTTTTCCACGCTGGTCATATCCGTTTTGTTGGTCGGTTTTATTGCCGCCAGCACACTGGCATTGCACAGCTATCGTCAGGCAGTTGACGCGCACCAGCAAGCACAAACTTCAATCGACGAAGCTAGCAAGGCCACTGCTTTTATCAGCCAAAGGCTGAAAACCCTATCGCCACTGAATATGGGCTATGAATTACGCAATGATTTACTTAGTTCGCTGGAGGAAGGCGGGCATGAGGCCACGGCCGACCATCTCATAAAGTCCCATTACCGGCTATTGTCTACCGTCAATTTTACTGACTTGTTGCTAAAGCAACTTGATAGGCACCTGATCCAGCCTGCATTGCAAGATATCACTCAGGAATTTAGCGGCTATCCGGCCTTGCAGGCGACTTTGTACCAGGATTTTGCCAGTGTTTTAAATGAGCTCGGGTTGCATGAAAAAGCCCGGGAGCCGCAACAATTGGCACTGGCAATACGCCGCCAGCACCTGGGCAGCAACCACCCCCTCACCTTGGCGGCCATGCGCCAAAAAGGCCTGATGAATATTGCCCTTAACGATCTTGGGCAGAGTATCCAGGATTTGACTTTGGCGCTGGAGGGGTTCAGGCAGCAATTGGGGTTAGACCACCCCGAAACCCTGCATACCCAGAACCGGCTGGCTGTTGCCTATTACCATGACGGGCAATACCAGCGCTCGTTATCGATACTGCAGGATGTGTTAGTCCGGCAAAGGAGCGTGCTTGGTGACCACCATGTGGATACCCAAAAGACCAACAACAACATTGGCAATGTTTATTATCAGCTTGGCATGAACCAGCAAGCAAGGCGCAAATACCAAGAGTCTTACCAGTTCCGCAAACAAATATTGGGCGAAGACCACCCGCAAACCCTAACATCCATAAGCAACCTAATTAAACTGGATTTCCAAATGGGCAATACCGCCGAAACGGTGACCCAGTACCAGGATTTAGTCGCCAAGCGCAGGGAGGTGCACGGGGTGCACCACAGGAGGACCCTTTACGCCCAGAACTTCCTGACCGAAGCCCTGATAAATGAACAGCGCCTGGCCGAAGCATTGGATTTGGCGCGCCAGACCCTGGAGACGGCAGTCGACTTTTACGGTGAGAGTAACCGTGAAGCGTTGAAGGCAAAACACAATTTGGCATGGATCCAAAAAGAACTAGGCAACCTTGCGCGTGCCAAACTGATTATCTCGGATGTAGTACAGAAAAAAGTCACTTCCTATGGCAATGACCATCCCTTGACCCAAAAGTCCATAGCGCTTCGCGACAGCATCCTGCGTGAAACGAGTAGCGGCTAGGTTAGATCCCTAGAAGTGCCTGCTCCGGCAAAAAAACATGGGTCAGTAACTTGAAGTTATCATCCGCTGACTCACCAGGTCCCCCACTGTTTTATGCAACCTGACGCCGCAATTAAAAAGGCCTGCAAGGCAACGGCAAGGCTCCGTATTATTTTTATGGGTATTTAAAATTACCGAAATTTTCCGAAATTCTGTTCATTTCGCTTTTTAAATTAGGTTCGCAGGTAAATTATATTCCAGTCTTTTGCGATGGGGGCGTGGGCACATAGTTGTTCAATTCCCAGCGCGGCGACGTTGTTGTAGTCAAGGATGAGTGCGAACTATAGCCACTTAACTTGATCTGCGGGTGATGACGATGAGCCAATCAAACTACCCCAATATGGCAAACGCTGTATTGTCCCATTCTTTGATAATTCTATTGCTGTTTTGTTCTGTGTTTGCTGCCAACAAGCTATACGCTAGCGGCACAACTAGCGGTTTGGTGGATGATTTTGACACCACCAGTGCCAACGATCCGGGTTTCGTGGGTGGCTACCTCAACTTTGGTGAAAACCATATTGTCAATGGCGTGTCCAGCGATTTTGCATTTAACGGCGACGGCTCCTACCGGCTGGAACAAAGCAGTAGTGGTGGCCAAACCTGGGGCATTGGTTTGCAGCGCAATTTCACATCTGCGGTGGATGTTAGCCAAATGGCCGAACTGTCTTTTTGGATCTATAGCACAAGCCCTGATACCCAGAAGACGATACGCGCAGAACTGCTCAACCCAGATGGTAGCGGTGGCAACATTGTGCACACCGCAATACCGGGCTACGACCTGGTGCTTAACGATGCATTGAATAACTGGGTGCAGGTCAAAATCCCCCTCAACAGCACAGCGTTCTCACCAAACGGCAACACTTTGGATTTAACCCAAGTTTCCGCCATCAATTTCTTGATGCTAAACAACGGCCCAAAAAGTGCAGCCAAAGTCTATATCGACAACATTGCCTTCACCGATGGCTCGCCACAGCCCTTGCCGGTGGATGTGGGCTTGGTGACCGATTTTGAAATAGCCAGTGCCGACGATCCTGACTTCATTGGTAGCTGGTTGAATTTTGGTGAAAACGATGTGGTCAATGGCGTCAGTAGCGAACAGGCCTATTCCGGCAGCAATGCGTTTCGGTTGGAGCAGAGCTTTGACGGCAACCAGGATATGGCTGATTGGGGTGTTGGTACCCAGATCAGCTTCACTACGGCGGTGGATGTCAGCGAATACGGTCGTTTTAGCTTTTGGCTGCGCAGTAATGTTGTAGATTTTGACCGCACCGTTGGTATTGAGTTTTTTGACGCCGATAGTGCACCCCACCAGGTAAGTTCAGGCCTAGAGTACGACCTGAATGCCGCTTTTGAAAACTGGGTTAAAGTGGATATCCCGTTAAAAGCCCTGTCTTTTGGCTCCGGCGGCATGCCGGACTTTTCCAACTTAACCAAAATCAATTTCCTGATCCGCAACAATGGGCAAGGTAAGGCTTCGGTTAAAATTTACCTGGACGACCTTAAATTCGAAGGCAGGGCAAATACTCCTGCGCCACAAGGTTTGGCCTTGCTCAGTACCGAAACCAACCTGACCTTTTCCTGGGACGCAGTGGCCGGTGCAACCGGCTATAACGTCTACCGCACCACAACCACCGCTATCCCCAGTAGTGCTGACCTGTTGACCAGCACCGGTGCCGGTACCCTGAATGTGGTGGAGCCTTTGCCCACAGGCAGCGAAATACACCAATACTGGGTGGCGGGTGTATTCGACGGCGAGCAAGGCGACTTGTCGGACAATATCGCCATAGGCGGGCCTGATGTGCAGCAGGCCATGCTGTTGCACAACAAGCGGGTTGCGGAAAATGCCCAGGCGGCAACGGACTTGATCGACCGCTTGTTCTACGAGGAGACCGGTGCCCAGGCAGGCTATTACGGTGCGCCGGGTACGCCCGAGGCGGACAATATCTTGGCCAAATATGGCCGGGTCTGGGCCTATGACGCGGGCATCGGCCTCAGCTACGCGGTGCATGAAAAAACCAACAATGCGGTGCAGCGCGCCCGTTGGCTGAAAAACAATAGCCGTTTTATTGATTTTGAAGTGTCGCCTGGGGTCGTGGAAACCATCTTTGGCGGCTGGCCTTTTTCCATTAACCAGCCCCACCGTGGGGATCGCTGGGAGGACGTCAGGAAGGTGACCGGGGCGAATTCCTGGGCGCTGTATGGCATTGCTGAATTTATCACTTCAGAGGATTTTAACCAGCTATCTAGCACCGAACAGGCGGAGTTTGTCGACTATTTCGACCAAGCCATAAATGACCTGTTGCGCATCCACATTATCCCATCCGGGCCCAACCAGGATTTAGTGGGGGCCGGCTTTACCGTCAAGGCGCTGACCGATTACACGGACTTCGGCATAACCTATGGCTTTAGCTACAATGATGTGCTGTCCAAGTTGGGCACCTACAAAGTTTTCCTCGATTACCCGCCCACCGTGGTGCCGATTGGTTTTGTCGGTACCTTGGCAGAGTACATTAACGGTTTATTGCTGGATTTGTTGGCTGCACTTGGCATCGACTTTACCGAGCAACACCTGGAGATCAGGCGGCGTGATTCGGTCACCACAGAGCATAATATTGATTTAATTGCGCTGCTGAATTACACCCTGGCAAATTACAACAGCTTGATTGGCGCTGCAAGCAGCCCGAGCTTGACCCTGGCACAGGTGGATAACTACCGCGTCAACCTGCGCGACGCCACTTTCAGCAAGCTCTACAACGCCACGGACGGGCGCTTTATCACCGGCCGTGCACCTGACGGTACGCCCAGCCCCCATACCGCAATCGACAATGCAACCTGGCTAACTTCCGCGCTGAACCTGGCGCAGCTTACCGCCACCAAACGGGAGCAGCTGGCCAGTGGCCTAAGCTACACCGTGGACAATTTCACCAAAGAATTTGTGCTTAACGGCAATCGCTACCACGGTGCCCACTATTTCATGGACGGCTTTGTGGATATCTATATCCCGGGGCAGGGTGGGCAAACCACGGTCTACCATATTGAAGCCACCGCCGGCATGATTGTGGCGCTGGTTGATTTTGCCGAAGCCTTCCCTAGCCATAGCCTGACGCCGGGGTTTTTGATTGAGGCGGCCCTGCTCTGGAGCGAGATGCAGCGCTTTGTCCTGGACAACGGTTTCCTTTACGGCTCCAAGAGTATCCAGGGGTTGTTTGAGGACATGGATGCATCGGTGTCAGCGATATGGTTTTTACATATCCGGGATCGCCTGCGGGACTTCCCGCTGCCGGTAGTTATAGCCAATGATGCCGATCTCGATGGCATTGAAGATGACGACGACCCATTTCCCAATGACCACCGTGAGTTGTCTGCTATTTGTGCCGATGCTGCCATTACTTGTGACCTGCTAGATGTGCTGCGCGACTACAGCCACCATGATGCAGCCTATCCAGAACATTATGACTTTTTGGATAACGTAGACGCGCTGGCAGCGCTACAGGACATTGAAGTTATCAATTTCACTGATATCGGCACGGTGGAAGGCTATGCGGTGGAACTTGACCTGGATTTCACCTCCATGGCCGGGGCGTCGCCAGTGAAAGCATACCTGAGCCTGGCACAGGCAACCCCCGCGGTAGACACCGAGGAGCTGGTATTAACCATAGATCTAACCCAAGCTGTTATAGCCGGGCATTTAGACCAGTTTAATGAGCTCTATGGCGGCAACACTGGCCAGTCAAGCGTGAACCCAGCACTGGCAAGCGGCGTTATGACTGTGGTGTTCGCCGATACCATGGTGCCTGCCTATACCCAAACTGGCCTGCTCTATGTAACGGATACAGAGTCTTTGCAAACTAGGCCTGAAGTGACATTGGAACTCAACTCCTTGGTGCCTACGGTCAAGGACAAGTATTGTGGTTCAGGAAAACCCCATGCCGCAAGCTGCACTGCCGGGAGTTCTCCACTTGAGCTGACCTATGGCCTAAATTTGACTGCCAACACCGATTTGTCCGGGCTGTCTACTTTGGCAAGCAGCGTCCATAGCAACCTGTCATTCAATCCCTTAACCATCGATGCCAGCCTTGGCGCTGACATTAACACCTTGGCTAACTTTGACACGATAAACCCGCTCCAGGTCTATGTGCGTGCTACCTTGTACAATGGTGCTGGTGCCACAGTAGCGTCAGCTATCCCCATAGAAAATATCACGCAACAGGCAGCGGATGCCCATAGCCAAACGGTTAATGTGAAAGAAGTTCAGTTAGGTTTGGGTGTGTACGGGGATACCAGCGGCAACCAGCTGTATATGGACTTGGGCACCTTGCTGGAGGTGGGCGAGAGTTGTACCGGCGGCAGCAACAATTGTAGTGAAATCTTTGTATTGGCTGCCATGGACTATGTCAGCAGCGGCACCAGCAATGTCTATTTCCAATCTGACGTCATTAATTGGCAGCACCCTTTTGGCTTTGAATGCTTTAGGCTGGATTATGGTGATCTGGCACTAATGACGGATACTGCAATGCAAACCTTCTCTGGGCAGGTAAGTGCCGTCGTTAGCCACCACGCAGCATGTACCGGTGCAGCCTCATCGCTTTCTGCCACTGGCGGCGCTGGGTATTCTGGTATGCTGAGTGTGGAGTCATTCCCCGGCATGGATCTCGAGGTCTTGGAACTGGGCTTTGCCGAGCTTGACTTAACTACCATGAACCAGCTGATGGCGTCCCACTTCAGGGAAAAAGCGGCGTCAGATGGCAACCCATCCAATGACAACCCGGATTTCCAGCCGCTCTTTGACAGCACCGATGACAGTATAGCCAACCCGCATTTCTACATGACCAATGTTGCGGTCAAATTGGAATCCAGCCGGATCGGCGGCAACCGCGATTGGCGCGCCGAAATCGATGGTGTGTTCCAGGTTCCCCATGGCGCGTTGCCCAATTGTGGGCAGGCCGGTAATACCTGCATTGAGGTTTACTCCAGGTTTGTGCTGGAGCTGGATAGTGCCGGCAACCCCACAGTGACAGCTTATGTGGATATGCAAGGCGCGGTGTTTTCTATGGCGGACGCCATTGCCGCAATCAACCACTTTACCGGGCAAAACATCGGTTCGGAAGAACTGGATCACCATCTTATCTACATTGATGACCTCTCGTTTGAGCTGGTAATGGGGCAAGGCTTGTTAGGCTTCACCGGTTTTGCCGATGTCAGCATATGCATTGCCAGCGATGGCAGCACTACCGATGGCGGCAATGGCTGTGATGCTGGCGATAGCACTACCCAGGTAGCTGCCTTTTTCAGTTTCAACGAACAAGCGGGAAACCGCATTATGGAAATGGAGCTAGATTTCCATAGCAACTTTAGCCTGCCTGTTATCCAGTCGGCAACTACTGAAGCGCTGTCGATGCGCATCACATCGTCTAAAGTACCGGGCACATCAACCCCACCGGATTACACGTTTGCATTTGTCGGCAGCCTTAGTATCAGCAACGGTATGGGTGGGGATGGCCAACCCCTGCCGGATACGGTTGCCGGGCTGACGATCACCTACAACACTGATGGCAGCTACAGCTTTAAGCTGGACTTTACCAATGTCAGTATTGGCGAACTACACCGGCATTTCGCGGGTACCGATGCCCATGTTAATGACTTTTTCATGAGCCACGGCGAGACTAGCTATACCTTCCTCAATGTCACTGTCGAGCTGCAAAAAGCCGGTAACAACTGGATGCTTGATGCCGGTGGTAACCTGGAAATCGACCATGCGGGAGCCAAAACTGATGTGGCTGCCATATTGTCGCTACACCACAATGGCAGCGGCCAGGTCTTTGTGGTGGGCTTAAGCGTCGACGCAGATACCGAGGCCAGCAACGACAACGCTGGGCTTGGCATCTACATGCCGCACTTGGATTTGAATAGGGATGGCTTTGCCTTGGGGGATGTGGCGTTTACCCATTCGGCCCTGTTGTTTGCATCCCATGAAATCACTGAGCTCACGGATTTCCCCGCTAATACCCAAACTTTTTTCAATGACCATTTTACCGGTAGCAAGGTACAACAGGGCGTCAGTTTTATGGCAGAAATGGCTCTCGATCAATTTGGTGACCAGCAACAGCATATCGATCACTTCCTCGCGGAAGAGCCCGGCACCAGCCCGCTGGCTTTGAACCTAAGCGTTAGTGGACTTATCAATGCCGAAGAGTTTAGGTTGGCCGCGCACGTTGTGCTATTGAACCAGGCCTACCTAAACCACGTCTCTACATCCTTGTCTGAGCCAGCGAGCTTTACCCCCAAGGCCAAATGGTTTGGTGCCTTTGATGGTGAAATATTCATCGATGTCAATGCCAGCCAAATTGACCTTGGGATTAACTCACGCCTGGATATCCTGATGCACGGCGATCCCGAAAATGCCCTGGAACTGAGGGCTGAGGGCGAAATTATCTTTACTGGCGATCCACTGACTGAGCAACTGGATCTGTGTGCGGAAGTCGTTACTGGTGGAACTGTAGTGTCCAATTGGTCGCCAGACAAGGATCTTTGCCAGGCGATACTGGCAGGCGAAATAAACCGTACCGGAGGTGATGAAAGTGATGCTTTGGCGCTGTTTGGCCTGAATTGGTTAAGGCTTGATGAAGCCCATGCCGCTATCGCCATAACCCCCGCAACTGTCGGCTTCCATCTTGGGGCAGATGTATTCTTGAAAGATGTTGAGGAGTTAAACCATGAGCAGGTCAAGTGGCGCAATGTGGATTTGGTAGATTTCGGTTTGATGTTCAACGCCGAGACTGGTATTCCCCTTGAGTTTGATATCAAAATTGAAACCGGGTCAAAACTCACTTCCCGTGCGTTTGTCAATATTGTCGAAGACGTTGCTACCAAAGCCCAATTGCCCAGCAGGTTCAGCGGCATATTGAATGAACTACCGGTCGTTGAAGTAAAACCCAGCTCTGGCAACATGAAGCTTGAAGTGGACGCTGGCGTAAACAAATTCCCGGTTATCGATGTGCAAAACGTGGAACTGGATTTGCTCATGGCGGGACAATCAAACCCTGTGCTGGAAGCAACGGTTGATATGAAATTAGATGTGCATCAGGTGCACTTTAACGGCGAGGCCTGCTTGAACAATTCCAACAGCCAGGCAGATTGCATCAATAACTCAGCAGATCGCACTTTGTTTGGCCATATTAATATGGATTTAAGCCAAAATGGCCTGGCATTTATGCTGGAGACGGAATTTACCACCAGTGGCCGGTTCGCCAGGGCCAGCGTCTGCGGCGGCGCCGCTTTTGCCGAGGGTGCACAATGCCTGGAACATCTATTTGGCCTGCATTCTGGCAGCAACCATTGTGAACTCGAAGGGAGCTTCGTAGGCAACGCCGATTGCGCTACGGCGGTACTCGGAACTGTTGGCGACGAAACTGCCATCCCCTATCAAATTGGCAGCTATGCCTCCAGTGTCCAGTGTGTGCAGTTTATAGACGTGCTCAACTGTGCCGGTACCTCTTTATCCTGTAAGCAAGGTTGGGAAGCGGCCAACGACGCCTGTACTGCGACATTCACTGAGGCGGTTAATTTCAAGGCGGAAGTGGATGCCATTGCCAATAAAAGCAGCATTATGCTCGGGGTTGAGGGGGACGCCTGTTTCAACCAGGGTACAGAATGCCTGTACTTCAAAGATGAAGTTGGTTTCGACCTTAGCACACGTGAATTTAAGCTAGCCATGCCCGAAGTTGGGATCAGGGCTGGAAACAATACCCTGAATAACCAAGCGGGCAATGAGACTGGGATTATCCCCGATTACCCAGGTTTGATTTCAACAGCCAGCGTCGCAGCATCTTACCCATTCGTCAATACCAGGCTTAGCACCGCCAGTAACCAGGTTGATACTGATGGCAACGGCCGTGCCGACTTGGTTTCATTGCAAACCGTGGATACGGTCGCCAATGGGCTTGGCAACCACGCCACCAATAAGCTGATCAGGTATGTGCCACATTCAACCGGTGACGGTGCAGCAACCGTGGAGAAAATCATTGCCAAACAAGCGCCGCTTGATGTAACTGGAACCCTCGATATGGCTAGGCTGCAGCTAAATGGCTTCGACTTCAACGATACCTCGAGCCAGGGGCCGGGTAATGAAAGGCTGATGCTAGAGGAAAGGCGCAGCTTTAACCACCAGAGCCTGTACCATGCTGATTTTGATGGCAATGGCCAAACCGATACCTTGTACCGCGTTGTCTACAGCTTAGGGGGCGGCGCCGAAGGGGAAACCTGGTACTTGTCACTAAACGATGAGGATGTCTGGCGGCGGATAGCGGCAGGTAGCCATGTGCATAATTCCATGCTGCTTGTCGGTGACTTCGACGGCGATGCTTATGCCGAAGTGTTGATCACCCGCGCCAAAACATCGGGTAGCCCTTTAGCGTTCAAGTTCTGTGATGTTTCATTAGACAACCTTGCCAATAACGATGCCTGTTTTGCTAGTACCTACATCCAGCCAACAGGCGCTAGCATCAACCAAAACCAGGCCTATGCATTGCAGGTGGGATATTTTGATGGCACTGCCACCGACGATCCCGGGAACAGGCTGGATCTGTTCTTGGTAACCTATAACTTTAGTGCGGCACCTGCCAATAAAGAGCAGTGGTATACAGTAACGTCGACGTCCAACAGCAGCTGGACCATAAACCTGGCCAATAGCGCTGGCTCGACAGACCTGGTTAGCAATGACGGCGACGATGCAGGCGTCACCACTTCCATCAGCAACCACTTTAACAGCCTTACCCAATCAGATACTGGTGCTATGGCCGCACTTGCCAAAGGCATACACTTGGGAGATTTCAATGGTGACGGCTTGACCGACGTCTTCACTGCGCGCAACCAAACCAGCGAGGGCGTCTGGAGCTGGCGGGTTGCGTTGAACAGCAGTGGCAGCCTTGCCAATAGCGTGCCTTACAATATTGCACCGAGCAATCCAAAGAACTACCGGGTGGGCGACTTTGGCGGTGATGGTTTTGCCGATGTGCTGGTGATGGCAAAAACTGCTGATGAAATCGATTCCTCGGTCACTGCCACCACTAGTGCCAATGCCCAACTGCGCTACGACTGGCGTATAGCCGATGGCCAGCAAAAGCAGGATGCCACCGACAGGGCCGCTGGTGCAGTTTCCAATATCTGGCCGCTAAAAACCGTCAATAACAATGTTGTCGCGCAACAATCCTTATTCGTTGGCGGCGCTGTTGCCACGCGCAAACAACGGGTATTGCCGCCAGCACCTGAAAACTTCAATTTGCCAACCCTGATCCACCAACCTGCTAACCCGGCCGGACCTGTGTGGGTTTTGGATGGAGGTAGCAACCAGTACCGGCTGCAATGGACAGTGCGTAACTTCGATATCTTCGAAAGCTACAGCCATGCATTCGAGGTGGTGGAACTGGTATCGGGCGGCCCTGACATTGTGCATCCTTTATCGGTCCCGGCGTCATATGTGTCACAAAACAACGTGGATAAACACTTCAGGATGACCTTGGCGGTCAACCCGGGCAGCTACAAGGTGCGGGTCAAGTCGATCCACTCCACAACGGGCGCGACCGACTTTTCCAAATGGTTGCCATTCACTGTAACCCCATAGTATTCAGAGGTAAAACATGAGTAATTTTAAATACCTAAAACAACGCTTGTTGAACAGACAATGGATGTTGCTTTGCTTAGTACTGTGGATGGCCTTGTCCAAGGCGGTGGCAGCGGTTACACCGGTGTTTGACAGGGTAGTGATTGATAACGCTGTTGTTAATGGTTTCAGCTGTGACACAACGGGGGGCGCACCGGACGCGGTTGCCTTGGGCAGTGTTAACGAGCTTTTGTACCCAGCCACTTGGCATACCGGGCTGGTGGATTTTAATTCGGTCAAAGACGCCACCAGTTCGGGCACCGGTGCTTTCATTGACTCCTCTGCCGGTAGCATGTGCCTGGGAAAATCGGTGCTTAAGCAGCTGCAGTATTACTTGGGGGATACCACCCGCTACAGTACCTTTGTCAATTCTACTGTGTCCGGCCGGGCGGATGATGGCGACGGCATTGTTTCCCGCATCATAGAAACTGAAGATGGCGCTGATGGCAGTGTGTCGGTGGGTTTTGCCACTGGCATGAAACTGCAGTTCAACGGCAGCATTAGCGGCTCTGGGGTTAAGGTGCTGACTGTGTCGAGCCTGGATGACGTCAAACCCATTGACGCCCTTTGGTTTAGCGAGGGGTTGGCGAACTCGCGCAATAAGAAACGTTCCCGTTTCAGCTATGTTTATGAACAGTCTTTGCGCGTTGACAACATATTTTCCCCTATCACTGAAAGCCAGATATTTGTTGACCTGCTGGGTACCCCCGCAGGCGCTGCCGTGCCGCAGGGTTGGACGGACGCGCTGCCATATTTGGCGAGGATAAACTTGTTGGATAGCTATTACGATGAAACGACCCGGGCATTGGTATCGGATCCCAAAGTGTATTTCCAATGTGAGTTTAGTACTTGCCCAACCAGTGGCAGGGGCAAATGGTTTGACAAAGACGGTCGTTCCTACAATTTGGGGGTGGGCAACATTACCAAGCCCAAGGAAAATTCGAACAGTTCAGATTTAAAATTGCACTTCTTGTACACAGGGCAAGGCAACTGTGTGGTTTTGGAGTGCCCCGATCCGAATAAAGCTTTGGTCGTGGACTGCGGTGCCAAAGGCAGTGATAACAACCGCCGGGCCTTCATTAAGGATCCAAAAGGCAAATTTAAGCCACAGCCCCGGGGAACCTTGGAGGCTATCAATGTATTAAAAGACAAAACTGATATTGACCTGGTGATAACCCACGGCGACGCCGACCATTTCAACAAGCTGGACGCCATTTTTTACACGTCCAACCTAACTAGCAGCCCGCTGTATGACCGGGTGAACAATATCTATTTTGGTGGTGACTATGATGCTGCCTTCCCGAGTTCTAACCCGGCACAACGGCCAAAAGTATTCAAGGAAAAATTCGATAAAGCTACCGAACGGGGGACGACAAAAATCTACGCCAACAGTGGTTTGGGTTTAACCGGTACTTCCAGCAAGGCAACAGACAGTATGGGCAAAACGACGCTGGCATCCTGTGGCAGCGGGACAGGCGATCCGACCATCCGGGCTGTGGCGGTCAATGACCACCCAGAAGACAACAAGGATAAAAACGCCAACAGCATTGTGCTGCATATTGAGTACAAGGGCAAAACCATCGTGCTGCCGGGCGATGCCGAGATGGATGCCTTGTTGCGCTCAATTGGCTATAGGCGCTGCAGCTCAGGCGCCGGCTGCACCCAAAACAGCCTTGGCAACAACAGCAAAAACCTTAAGTATGAATACGCACCACCGCCGGGTGAGCCCGTGATTGGCCTCACCGCGGGCAAGGCCAACATCGATATCTTGGCTGTACCACACCATGGCGCCGTAACGTTTGGCTCCAACAACCAGTTTTGGATCAACGCCATGGATCCCAAATACCTAGTCTATAGCCATGGCAATACCAGCCACGGCCACCCTTACGGCGCCAGCTATTTTGCCACCCAGTACGACGGCTCCCTCTATAAAACGGCGGTTGCCGGTAGCACACCAGACCGATCCTCCAACGTTACTGCGCTTGCCACCGAAGCTTATAGCGGCAGTGATGCTGTGCCAGCCTTATGGCCGACTATTGCCGGTGATTACGGCTATTTTCACCAAAACAGCTATCTGGCTAACAATACGATAACACCGCACATCATGCGGTTTAACAGCAGCAAAACAAGTCGGATTTACGCAGGCGGTGAAACCACCACTAACCGTGAGTATGGCAAACGCCGCTTGGTGAATTCCAGGGTTTACAGCACTGAGCAGCTGGGTAGCCATACCTTTACTATCTCAGACAACGGGTCGGGCGGCGGCGTAATTGGCGTAACATGCAATGGCATGTTCAACGCCGAGGACAGGGGCAGGGCGGATGTAGTTAATAGTGACTTGTGCAGTCGCGCTCCCTAGTACTTTTGCCAAACAACACCGCACTATACCTGGGTAGCAACTGCATCCCAGGCAACCTACCTGGAGAACAACGCCATGGCTTACAGTAGCAACCGATAGCGCCGCAAGCCCTGTCTATGTTGTTAGGGGGTGTCAACCAATGGCCACTAACTCCGTTAAGTTATCATTAATCTTGTTCAGCTAGTTCATGTTCCATTAAGTAGGCCGCCATAGAATTTGTAGTAAAACCTAAACATCGGGTTGCTGCTTTGCTAAGGGTAATAAATAAACCTATAATGCGCCCCCCGATTTTTAGGGGTAAACCTGTTGTGGCAAAAGCAAAGCGCATAAGGCTGCTGGCCTAAATGGGCTTGATTCAACGATTGGTGTTGTACTTTATATGGGATGGGCAAAGATGAAATCATTGGCACGGTTTGGGGTGGCAGCTGCACTGGCTGTTTCTGCATGGTCTTGGGCACAAAATGACGCTTGCCAGGTGCTGCACCAGGAGATCGACTGTTCCCGTTTGACCAAAGCTGAATGCACCGAGCTAAAAAAGGCCCGGGACAGGCTTAACCTCAACCGTCAAACCCAATGCAACCAAGAGCAGTCAAAACAAGCGAGGGCTGAGGCCTCAGGGAACGGCAATGGTGGCGCTGGCAATGGTAGCGGAAACGGTAACGGCAATGGCGAAGCTGGGACTAACCAAAATGGAAATGCGGGAACCAATGGCACAAATACTACTCCAACCTCCGGGCAAAGCAGTGGCGATCTCGCTGGCATATTAGGTGAAACCGTATCGGATAAACCAGAGTCCCACAGTGGCAATGCTAACCCGGCATCGGGGGATAATACAGCACAAGGCGAGAATGCTAGTGAGCAAGGGATCCAATCTACTGGCGTAGGCGGCAGTGCCAAGGAAAAAATGGACTGGGGCAAAAGTGATTTATGCCAAAAAGCCCGTGAAGCCCATAAAAAAGCCAGTACCGACGCGCAAAAACAATCTATGCAGAAATTAGTTAAAAAATACTGTGACTAATGCCGGCAGACTCTAGCTAATCAAGGATAACTACACATGGTTGAACTAAGCAGGCTAAAACAATTTATCTGGGTTGCAACATTTACATTAGTGTTAGCAGGGTGCCAATCCACCGGCAGTGGCCATAGTAGCGTGGTGGGGCCAACCACGGTGGGGCCAACCTATAAGCCAGCAGGTAGCCAAAACCGGTTTTACCCTTATGACAAGGGCATTTATTTGGATGTGGCAGTGCCGATATTCAATCCGGGCCTACCGAAGAAAAACGGGGAAATTGACGGCGAAAAGGTAAAGGAAAAAAACATCTGGCCTGAGGTTAGGCGTTTGGAAGCCAAGCGGTTTGCAGTCAATACCCGCAATGCCATTGATGAAACCAAGGCGTTTGGTGCAGTGTTGGTGTCGCCCGATACCAGTGTTTCGGCAGATCTGTATGTACTTGGCCGAATTTCAGAATCAACCACCCAAGAGACCGTGCTGGACATGCGGGTCGTAGATGCCACCAATAGGGTTTGGGGGCAAAAGGACTTCGAGCTAAAGGTTGATAGCGGTTTCCACCGGGATCAAAGGAATACCGGCAGGGATCCCAATCGTGTTATCTACAAAAAAATAGCTTACTGGGTATACACTTTGGTTAACAAGCGCAGTGTCGCCGAGTTGCAGAACATCAAGCTGGTGTCCGATTTGCGTTATGCCAATATGTATTCGCCTGAAGCTTTTGGCGGCTACCTAGAACAAAAACGCACCCGCAGGGGGACTGTGTTTGCGGCAGTCGGTGCCCCTGCCGATAGCGATGACATGCTGGCACGCGTGCGTGAATATGAAGCCAAGGACATGGACTTTGTTGACAACCTGCAAGCAGAATACGATCAGTTTTACGGCCAGACCACCGAGGCCTACCGCACCTACCAAAAAGAAACCTTGGCGATAATCGAAGATATTGAAGAAAAGCGCACTGAGCGCAATGCCAATGCCGTATTGGGGATATTAGGTGTCGTCGCAGCCGTGGCGGCAGGCAACCAGGAAACCCATACCGGTGATGTCCTGGCGGTGGCCAGTGGCGTGCTCGCGGCAGGGGCATTCTTGGAAATGGTACGGGATAACTCTGCTGTGGGTGATTTCCAAGAAGTATATGAGGAAATGGGACAAAACCTGGATCTGCAAATTTCACCCCAGGTGAGGGTGTTTGAGGGCAGGGAAATTGAATTGACCGGCACGGCTAAGGAGCAATACCAGCAGTGGCGGGCGCACCTGCAACAAATTTACCGGGAGACAGAAACCCCGGATATCCAGCTGTAGCGGGTTCCGGCGCCATAGGTTGCACGCCTTTATACCTGAATGGTTTTTAACGTGACTTTCAACAGTGGAATTAACATCAGCTATGCCAGAAAACGCCAGAAATGAGCTAGATGCTAAATTAGCCAAAAAAACGGCACTGCTCCAGCGCAAAGCGTTTATTGCCGGCAGTGTCATTGCAGCAGGTGGCCTTGTTTTGGTATTGCTGCTGGGCCAGCTTGATGGCTTTTTTAGCCCAGCAGAATCCGCAACCACAACCCTTGCTACTGAACCTGAAGTGCCACAAAACAGCGCGACCCGTGAAGAGTTGCAGCAACCCCTCAACCAGCAACAGGCCAACATAAGGGAGTTATTGTCAAAACCGGCAAAATCAAATTGGGCAAAACCACGGGTGTTAGCGATGCAAGCGAGCCTGGAGCAACTCTTTTTGCAATATGCCGCTGGCCAATATGACGCTGTGCAGGCTGGTTTAGAAACGCTTGCCATTGACCTGGAAAACTACAACCTGGACTACCACAACGCCTATTCCGATTTGCACAACAAAGCCCAAACGGCGTTTGTGGCACAAGATATTGATTCTGCCAGATTCCACAACAGCAAATCCCTAGAGGTCAACCCTGGTTATGGGCCAGCAATTAGCTTGCAACAACAGATTTTAGCCTACCCTGAGGTGGCAGCCCTTAAAAATGCGCTGGCGGTGGCTGAAGTAGAGCGCAACCTCGACAAACAAGTGGCACTATTGCAGCAGATCCTGCAGCTAGACGCCGCCCACCCGAAAGAGCAGGCTAAGTTGGATAGTTTGTTGCAGCAGGTAAAGGATAGGGATTATTCAGAAGCCATTGCCAAGTCACTTAATGCCCTGGGGCAAGACGACCTGGAATCGGCGCATCACTATTTGCAGTTGGCAAACAGCATAGACAGCGGCCGCAATGAGTCTGGCTTAGTACAGCAACAAATTGCCGCCCGCGCTAAACAGTTGCGCTTGCTATCGCTGCAGCAAACCCTGCAACAGCTGCAACAACAAGATGATTGGCCTGGCGCAAAACAACATGCCCAGGTAGCACTGCAGGAATACCCCAATCACAGTGGGTTTAGGGAGGCTGTGGGTCTGGCGGAGTCCATCATGGCATCGACCGGTTATCTCAGTGACTATGTCGCCCGGCCTGAACGCTTGTTTGATAGCAATATCAAACGGGTAGCAGGTGAAGATCTGGTAATAGCGCAACAACTGGCAGCACATTCGCCTGCTTTGTCTGGCTTGGTTGCACAGGTCAACAGCTTGCTTGAGTCTGCCAAAGCGCCGGTTCCTGTGGATTTTATCAGTGACGGCAAGACCGATATCAGGGTGCTGGGCATAGGTGTGGTGGGCAAGACCGAGTTGCGTGCCGTCGAGCTAACGCCCGGTACCTACCAGGTTGAAGGAAAGTGCGCAGGCTACAAGAGTACATTGCAGACCTTGGTGGTCCTGCCGGGGCAGGACAACCAAATCACGGTTACTTGTGAAGAAAAAATTTAAAGGAATACACAGTGCAGGAAAGAGATAGCCATCTACTATCACAGCGCAGGCAAAGGCAAACCTGGATCATATCGGCTACGGTTGTATTGTTGTTGGGGCTGGGAAGTTACCTTGCGTTTTTATTCTTAGCCAGGGGATATGATTTCGATGTCGCCCCGGCCGATGCCGTGCCAGTCCAATATCGAGTTACCAGTGGCACCGGGCTATTTATCGGCGATAAATTTTATACCTTTTCAGCGGTCACCACTGTCGCCGTCAGCGCCCCTAAGTACATCCCTCAAGAAATTAGCCTGGGCGCCAGCTCGGATAGCCTAGTTTCGGTGCTGTTGCAGCCAAAGCCAGCGCAGCTTGCTATGTCCACTGTGCCATCGGTGGACAATGCCGTCTGGCGCATTGATGGCGAAACAGTGCACGTGGGGGCGAGCCTTGAGCTTGAATTGCAGCAAGGCAATTATGGCATAGAAGTTAGTAGCCAAATGCACGAACCGGCGTCACTAAACTTAAGTGTGGAAAAAGCACAGCAGGTTCAGCGCAGCATCGAACTTGAAGATATATCCGGCACCTTGGTGTTGGCGTCCGAACCTGCTGGTGCCACGGTATTGGTTAATGGGGAGCAGGTGGGGATCACGCCTGTGCGCCTAGACCGGGAAGCAGGGTTATATGTGGTGGAGGTTCAAAAGCCAGGGTTTGAGCTGTTGCGGGATGAAATTACCTTAAACCAAACCCATCGAAACCCGTCGCGGCAATATCTGTTGCAACCCGAACAAGCCACACTTGTCATCAATGCAATGCCTGAAGGTGGTGCCCTGTTGCTGGACAACACGCCCAAAACTTCACCCATCAGCATAGAGGCTATGCGCCCGCAGCAACTGGTTTATAGCAAGGCCGGTTATTTGCCATACAGTACCAGTGTCAATTTGCGGCCGGGCCAGCACCAGGAGCTGGATGTAACCCTGGCCAAGGCGGTTGGCAAGGTGCGCCTAACTAGCAACGAACGCGCCCAGATCAGTATCGATGGCGAGTTGCTTGGCTCTACACCGGTCACGCTAGAACGGCAAGCACTTAACCAGTCTGTGACCTTCAGCAAACCAGGTTACCGCAGTGTGACCAAATCGTTTTTACCTATCCATGGCAAAACCATCAATGTAGATACGGTACTTTTGACAGAATTTGCTGCCCGCCGCGCGGAGGGCAAGCCGACTGTTGCGCAATCGATGGGCATCAATATGGTTGAGGTACAACCCACCACCTTTACCATGGGCTCGGCCGCGAATGTGCCGCGCAGGAACCGCAATGAGCACCAGGTGCAGGTAGGTTTTTCCCGTAGCTATTACCTGTCTAGCACTGAAATTACCGAAGCCCAGTTTGCCGCTTTTTCCGGCACTGGTGCCCGCACTAGCCTACCCGTGAGCAATGTCACCTGGCAGCATGCTGCCGAGTTTTGCAATTGGCTTAGCTTGCAAGAGGGCTTGCCGCCTTTTTACAATTTAGACACCGGTAGCTACAACCCTGATGCAACCGGCTACCGCTTGCCTACCGAAGCTGAATGGGAGTTCGCCGCCGCCCGCTACCGGCAGCCGGGCAGCAGCAAGTATGTCTGGGGATCGGTGGATAGGTTACCCAACAAGCAAGGCAACTTTGCCGATAAATCACTAAGAGGCCAGCAATCCTTTGTCTTCGACAACTATGAGGACGGATTTACCGGCAAAGCGCCGGTTGGCCAATTCAAATCCCGCAATGACTTTTTCGATATGGCGGGTAATGTGGCTGAATGGGTCAACGACCAATACGATGTGGTGGCACCGGCACTTAACCAAGTGCATATAGACTACATGGGATCCACAACCGGGCGAGGCCATATTGTCAAAGGGGGATCTTTCAAAACGGGGCAATTACACCTGTTGCGCAATGCGTTGCGCAGGCAGGGCAGCGCTGCCGCCGACGATATTGGCTTCAGGATTGCGCGCTATGCAGGCGAATAACAGTGGGATAAAGCGATGAAGAAAAAAGTGTATTTAGTGCTATTGCTACTTTGTTTGGGGGCAGCGACAGCGTCGGCCATCACCTACCTAGAACGTCCCACCGATTTTCCTGTTAATATTTAAGGAGTACCGACATGTCCTACAACGAAGGTATGAACCCTAAACTTGGGGTGTCACTGCTGGTATTGATGTTGGTGTTGACGGCTACCCAACTGGTTTGGGCCGGCATTATCCGGCCAAATGCCGAGGCCACCTTAGCCGCGGGAGGCACCGTGGCCTTAACCTCAATTTGGGTCATTTTAAAAGACCTGGAGCAACAAATCTGCGCAGCGTTAATGTTGTTTTGCTTGTTTTTAATGACCTTTAAGCTGTTTAAGCTTATTGGCGAAGAGGCTATTTACACCGAAGATTTCCTGCCCGACCACGACAAAGAAGAGCCCTTGGATGTGTCCCGTGCTATCGCCGATTTGGAGTCTTCCATATTGCGGGAAAACCCTGCTGTCGCCACTTGGATTGATTGCCTGAAGCGCTTTAAAAACACCGACAATGTGCAGCACGCGGCAGATGCCATCGGTACTTCGGTTGATACCCTGGCGAACCAATTGGAGTCGGGCAATAACATGATCCGCTATATCATCTGGGCGATCCCAAGTATTGGTTTTATCGGTACCGTCAGGGGCATTGGTTCTGCCTTGGCGCAGGCGGATCAAGCGCTTGGTGGTGACATTGCGGGCATGACCGAATCGCTGGGTATGGCCTTTAACTCAACTTTGGTGGCGCTGTTTATTTCTATCACCTTGATGTTTTGCATGCACCTTTTGAGCAGCCGCCAGGATGCCATGGTGATCCGCACCCAAAAGTCCTGTGAGAAGAAGCTGCTCTCGCGCTTGCACCAGTAGATGGGAACAGCTGGATGACTAGGCGCAAAGCACCAGATAACAATGGCTTTAATTTGGCCTTTTTAGACGTCATGGCCTGCGGCCTGGGGGCGGTCATCCTAATTTTTATGCTGGTGGATTTTAAAGACATCATGGTGGATACCAGTGAAGAGCGCAAACGCCTGGAGCAGGAGCTTGCTGCCGCTGAATCAGAACAATCACAGCTGGCCCGCTTGCTTGACGAGATCAATGATTTGTTGGCAATGGCCGCAAGCACCGAAGAGGCCAACCAGAGCCAGAACCAGCAAGTTATCGCCCAACAAAACCAACTGCGCCAAGCGATTGCCAATGAGCAGGCGACTATTGCCGATTTAGAGCAGCAAAAAGCGGCATTGCTCGAGAAGATTAATGAATCCGCCAATATAGTCAAAGCCGGTACTGGCGAACAAAATTACATTGTAGGGCTACCAGTGGAAGGCAGGAATATCGGCCTGCTAATCGATAAAAGTGCCTCCATGATGGCCGTTGAGCTTGTTGATATTTTTTTAGCCATGGCGCTGCCTGAAGCAGAAAAAGCCAACCAGGCCAAATGGCAACGCACAAAAAATATCACCAAATGGCTGTTGAGCCGCTTACCCCAGTCTTCCTCTGCTACCGCTGTTGCCTTTAGTGAGGACGCCGTTGTCTTGGGTCAACAAAAAGTTATTCCGGCCACATCTAATGCCCTGTTGAATACGGTGCTGGAGGATTTAGCCGCTACCGTGCCAGATGGTGGCACGAACCTGAAAAAAGGCTTGGACACACTAATGCAGGCCAACCCCAATATCGATAGTATTTATCTGGTGACCGATGGCTTGCCAACTATGGGTTTGCGGTTGACCTCCCGTAACTGCCTCTCCTTAACCACCAGGAAGACCATTACGGCAGAATGCCGCGCAGAAATGGGTCAGGCTACCTTTAAAAAGTTCCTAACCAAGCACCGGGATGTGGAGATAAACATTATCCTGCTGCCCATTGAGGGCGATCCTTTCGCCTCGTCGGTATTTTGGGAAGCGTCATTGGCCACCGGCGGTACCTTATTGTCACCAGCCCAGGAGTGGAACTAAACTATGCGACGTATTCGGCGTGGACCGGTAGAGGTATTTAACCTGTCATTCCTAGATATCATTAGCTGCGCCTTTGGTGCGGTGGTGTTGCTGGTACTGCTAGCCAGGAATGGCGAACTTGAAACGCCGCCAACCAGCGATGCCACTGACATTAGCATCTTGGTGGATCAGGTGCTAAGGGCGCAAAAAAGCATTGAGCAACTGCAAGGTGCCCAGTCCAACCAGCTAGATGCACTTAGCCAGGCAGAAGCCGATAATGCCGCACTTGATAACCAAACCCAGGATCTTGCGCAAACCATACCCAAAGCGATGCTGGCGCTTCAGCAACTCCAGGACAAAGCCCAGTCGCTGCGGGATCAAGTGGCGGCCTCAACTGCACTGCTGAGCGTACCCAATAGCACCGAAGAACCGGATAAAGATGTAGGGGGGATCCCGACTGACGCTGAGTATGTGGTGTTTATCATTGATAATTCAGGATCCATGGTAAACATCGGCTGGGATGAAATTGTGGATGTGGTGGAGGATGTGATCACTAACCATCCCAAACTTAAAGGCTTCAATGTCATGGCCGCCGATGGCCGGTTTTTGGGCATGAAACCCAGGGGCTGGATTGAGGATACCTTTGGCAACCGCAAACGCGCCTTGGCCATGCTAAAAAGTTTCCAAGGCGGTGGCAGCGAGCCTGAGGCGGGCATCCTCAAGGCCATTGATACTTACAAGAACACCAATGGCCCGGTGTCCCTCTATGTCTTTGGCGATGAGTTCTCCAGCCATAGCTTACAACATACGGTAGAACGGATCACCAATGCCAATTACGACCCGGTAGCCCAACAGGCCAGGTTCAGGATCCACGGAGTTGGTTTCTTTTTCCAAGGCAACCGCAATACCAGCATGTCATTTGCCGCCTTTATGAAAACTATTGCGGTCAATAACCGCGGCGCTTTTATCGCGCTACCCATTAGCTAATTGGGAACCTATATCTAAAGCTTCTGCCAAAAGCCGCCGTGCCAGGCCAGGTACATCCAAGCTGCCGGGGCGATGCCATTGGCTGTAGTATTCCAGCCGATGCCAGCACTGAAGTCGTTGGCGGCACCCTGGCATCTGCCGTCCTGGCAAAGCTGCTGTTTGGCCTGGTTGATGATGAAATTAGCGTTGATGCCACCTTCTGCAGCCCATTGGCCCGCGCCGTGTTCCACTGTTGGCGACCAAGGCCCGGCGATGTCCCCTAGGCCTTTGATACTTGTAGCAGTAAAGCCCTGGGTGGGGAAAATAGCCATGCCAAAAGCCAGCCCCGCCAAGGCATCTTGCAGCCTATTTTGCCGTTTTAGCCACTGGCTGCCCCAATTGGCGGCAACGTCGAGGCAGGCCAGTGCATGCCCGGCAATGATGTTGCCAGTGCCTGTCATAGTGCATGCTTGCTCGTTGTAATCGCCAATATCCACCTGCACACCACAAAAAAAGCGTTGCTGAACTGGGTCAAACAAGTGCTGTTCAATAAAGGTTTTTAGCCTATTGGCTGGCCCTGGTTCTGCTAAACCCCTGGCAACCGCGGCGTGCCAAAATAAGTGGCTGCTGATGTTACCCTCGGTGCCTTCTGTGATGGAACCGTCAGGTAAACCAGCTGATTCCCGGCACTGCTGCGACGTTTGGAAATAATTGGCGGCATTGGCAATGCTCTGGTCAAAGCGGCTTGCATCCGGCAGTACTTCGCGAGCTATTATCAGGGCAATGCCAGCCCAGGCGGTCGAACCTACCCACATGACCCTTTCATTGGCTGGTTTCAGTACTAGCCTATTATTACTGACATTAAAGCTATCATCCCAGGCGCCATTTCTATCGCTTAAGGCTTGCAAGCGTATCAATTCATCGGCCAGTTTATTTGCCGCCAGCAGGTATTGTTGGCTGCTGCCATCGACGCCTGCTAGCCGTTCGTATTCGAGGGTAAATACTATAAGCGCCATAGCATTGGCGTAAAGGTGCCAATTGGGGGTTAGCTCAAACCAGGCGGGGATAAAACCATGGGGTTGTTGCCGTGTTAACAAATCTTGGGCTACCAAAGCCATATTCGATATATCAGGCAGTACCGCTTCGAGCTCTTCTATAGGCTGGCGCACATCATCAATATGCCATGCCCAGATATCACCGACCTGGACACTGCCTTGGCGTTTCCCTGGTAAGTTGGATGGCCAGGAAAAGGCAAACTCTAGCGACGTGATGTTGCTTAAATCAAGCGTACCTATCTGGTTTTGGAATTCCCGCAAGTCCACTGCCCAGCTGCGCCAAACCGGTAAGCCGGCGCCGCCATCAAGGCGCACAAATGCGAGGTTAGCAGCACTGTCTTTTAATTTAACTTCGAGCGCGACCGGGACACCTTGTTCGCCGCGAAAAGGCACCCATAGGTGGCTGTAGGCGGTTAAATCTATGGGAGTCTCGAAAGCAGTACTGCGCGCAGCCACCACCCATTCCCCGTTGTTAAGGTCAAAGCTGAATTGGGCAGCGTGGCCTTCGCCGTCGCAACCAGGGCTAGTTGCGACTTGTATCGCCCCGTTTAAATCTGTGTAAGTTTGCCAGTTTGCCTCGGGCATGATGGGGAGCTTTAGGTTGCCCGTCCGGCAATTGCTAGGCCAGCCGGGTTCCAGGGTTTTAAATCGCGTGCTTTCGCTATTGTCGGCCACAGATACTGTCACTTGCCATTCTACATCTGCCCATAAGCCTTTAAACATTTGGCTGTGTTCAGTTGCCGCTGGGCTTTGTATAGTCCTCGCGCTATCACTCGCACCAATTGGGACAATTGTTATTTCTACTGGCACAGGCTCTGGGGTTTGAAAACTCACTTTAACCGATGTGGCAGTGATTTGCTCAAGTGCCAAATTAGAGATAGGGCCGGGAGCTGCTGGAGTGGGTGTGGCGGGCGTGCTGGGCACAGTGGCTTGGTCACTCTCACTACCAGAGCCACCGCAACCTAAAACGGATAAACAAAGCAAAAGCAATAAAACACAACGTTGGTAAGCCATTAATTAACATCCAGCGATAACCACAGCTGTGCTGAATTTTTGTTTTCTAGCCCGTCGTATGGTGGGTTCTCCAGCCTAACCTTGTTGTAGCCATGCCATTGGGACAGCGGAAATACATGGGCTGTGTAGGGGTGCTGTTGAATCAAGCCTAAGAAGCTACCATCCTGGATGGCGTGTAGGAATGCCGTTTCAAGGTCTTGTTTTAGCTGCTTATTGTTTTTGTGCACGTACATGTAAGCAGGGTAGGTGTACTGCAGCATAAGGTTGTCGGCTAAAACAATTTCTGGATACTTTGCGTTGATATCAGCTAGTTCTAAAGGCGCTTCATGCACGCCCCTAGGAAAGTAATCACATTTGCCTGTTACCAGCATTTTCAGCATCGACTCATATTCGCTGACCCTGAGCACGGTCAATTTATTGTGTTCCAGGATGTCTGAATCTGGCCAGTTTTTTCCTTGGCATGCAGTAAGCTGTGTTAGGTCTTCTCGATCGCTGACCGTCGCAAAAGCCTCGCTATTGTTTTGGTGTATAAATAGCAGGCGGTTGCCCAGTAAGCCGGCCGCCGCGGGAATTTCAATGGGCTGCGAAATATCGGCATAAACGTCGGTGGAACCAAGCCAAGTCAGGTCAATAATATCATTTGAAACAAGGTGGATTTTTTCGTAAACGAAGTAGCTGTCTGCAGTGACAAACTCAAGCTGATATTTGTTTTTGATGTTAGGTTTTGATAGCAACAGCTCTACTAATTCAATGAAATAAAGCTCGCCAGGGTGGGGCGATGGCGCATTGCCGAGGATGCGTATCGACTTCGAACCATCAGCAACAGCAGGCACTGAAAAGACAAAACAGCAGCAAAAGATCAGCAAAGTCCGAATCAGCAGTTGCAAATGAACTCCTGCAATGAGTGTAACAATTTAATGTTAATACTAACCTTTGCGAAGTGCTTGGCAAGTGCGGTGTCTACGCTGTAACCAGAACCGTTTTGCCCATCTGTAATCAAAGTTCGATTAGCGTGCGTTGTCTTTGTAAGTTACGTGTAACTGAACGCTGTTTTGATAGATTGTTTTGCTATAGCTTACCATTGTTAGTATTGGCACAATATTAACTACGCTGTGGCCTAGTGTTCACTTGTCCTGAACCTCAATTTATAGTGCTGGCGGGTAGATGGCGTTGAGCCTGCGTGCACTTGGCGTAACAGTTTGCAGGCATTGCAATCTAGTATCTGGTTCTCCAATAACAACATAGAAGTAACGCATGGACATTGCTAAAGACAAGTTAATCGAATTGAGAAAAGAACGCGGTTGGTCGCAAAGCCGTCTCGCAACTATTTCCGGTTTAGGCGAAAGAACCATCCAACGCATTGAAAAAGAGGGTACCTGCTCACTTGAATCTGTTATGGCATTAGCCTCGGTATTTGAGCTTAGTCCGAAAGACCTGGAGAAGCCTAAACCAGAAACCATCGGGGATCCGCCTGCCAGTCCGGTTAAAACTAACTGGAGCGGTCTTTTGGGCATGGGAGTGCTAATTGCCTGTGCTTACATCATCATTGATTTGACAGCAAAATACCCAAGTTGGGAAAGGATATCAGCAGGCCTGGTGTTTGGATTAACCATTACCTTCTCAGTCATTTCCTATGGCGCTAAAAGAACCTATGCATGCATGGCTTCCACCTACTGGATCGTCCGTGCCCCACAGCAAAACATGGACTTTAATATAAAGATTAAGCAAACAAAGTCACTGCTGGAGTATAGCTATATTATTGGCGTAGTGAGCTGTTTGGTTTGTGGGCTTACCATCGCAGTTCATTCTGAGATTAACCCTAACCACACTCTGGATTACCTAACCTATATGGTCAGGCCTTTGGTCTATGCCATCTTGTTCGCGGAACTCTGGATAAGGCCGCTGAAGCACAGGCTTGAGTACCTGCTGCAATTAGAACTTTCTCACTCTAGGGAGGAAGGTTAGATGCATGCGATTAGAAACAGCATTGTGGTATTCATTTTATTGTCATTTTCTGCACCATTTAGCCTAGCCACTGAGAATAGGTTAGGCTGGCAATCAGAGGTCAAAAAACTCATTAGTGAGCTGGGGGCAGAGCGTGGTTTTAATGGTTCGGTGGCGATCAAAATCGCTCATTTTCCGCTCAAAACTTTTACCGTGGGCTTGTTCGATGAGCAAACAAGATTGTCACCCGAACATTTGTTTAGCAGTGGCTCGTTTGGCAAACAGTTCACTACGGTCGCCGTGTTGAAATTGCAGCAAGACGGTAAACTTGAGTTAGAGGATCGCATAGTCGAGTATTTACCATCATTGCCCAGTTGGGCAGAGCAAATCACTGTCCGAAACCTACTCAATCACACATCCGGATTACCAAAGATAAAGTGGAAAAAGAATATTGATACCGAAGATGTGATGTCCCAAGTGCAAAGTTTGGCTTCTTTGCCGTTTGAACCTGGCACCAGCTACCTTTACGGAAACATCAACGTGATGTTGCGCGCCAAAATCGTTGAAAAAGTGACAGGGGTTGAGTTTAGGCAATATCTGCAAACCACTTTTTTTGCGCCGTTAAACATGCAGCATACCTTACAGTTCAGCAAGGTTGAACCAAGGCATGGTATTGCCGTCGGTGATTACCCTACCGCAATAAATGGCGTCACCTTGTATACAACTGCAGCTGACATGGTGCGTTGGGAAATTGCCTTGTTGGCTGGGAATGCAATATCAGGCAAGCCGGTGACTGAATTTCTCAAGCCACACCCCTTGTCTGGAAAAGACAACCACGCTGAATTTGATTTTGGTTTTTTCCTCGAAAATTCGGGGGAAGTAACCAAGTTGCAACACGATGGCAGCAACCCATCCCACCATGTTTTGAAATACACTGATGTAACAAACCAATTCATATTTGCCGCTATGTCCAATGACGGCGACAAGGGCACGCTTTATCTGCTAAAAGATAAAATCTCTGAAGTAATTATCAAGCACAAGGTCAGTGCAGTCATTAATAGGCATTAAAAAGAATATATTGCACCGCTGGACAAGTGACCGTCGTCTTCAGTTTTAAGTGGGGGCTGGCGCTGGGCTCTTAGCCAATGGCTTGGGTATAAAAGTAAGTGAAAATTATTTTTTAGGGTAGCCTCTTTGGGCTACTGTGACGCGCCAGGAGCCACTAGACATGGAAATACATCAGAAACCTCGGAAAAAAGCTGATTTTAAACAGCCGGTCGACGAATCTGAAATGAAGCTGCAGCTCGCTATAGCACTGGCTGGTGAGCAAATTACCAGTGTACATGAACTCGATACCGGATTGTTTAACAATACCTACCTGGTATCTACATCCAATAATGCCTACATATTGAAAGTAGCGCCTGGACAGCAAACAGAAGTGCTCCATAACGAGAAGTTCTTAATGCAAAGGGAGCATGCAATTTCTGGATTTTTACAAGCCGTGAGTCCGTTGGTGCCCGAGTATCTCAGTTTCTTTAAAATTGGAGATAGAGAAGCATTCCTTCAGGCATTTATTGAAGGCCAGCTTTGGTACGATGTTGCCGGCTCCCTTAGTGAACATGAAAATAGCGTGCTTTGGCGGCAACTAGGGGAGTTTGCTAGGACAGCGCATCAATGGGAGGGTAAAAGCTTTGGTTATCCTGCCCCGTTTGCACCATGTAGCACCTGGTCCGACTTTATAAAATCAAATGTAGAGGGTTTGCTAGGTGACTGCGTAAGGAATGGCGTTTTCTACCCTGAAGTACAAGAATTCCAATTGCTTCTACCTGGCTTTTATGGCGTGTTAGACGAAGTTAATTCTGCAAGATTATTACACGGTGACTTGTGGCCTCGTAATGTCATCATTGGTGGTAAAGGGAGCGATATTCACATTAAGGCGGTAATAGACGGGGAACGCGCCTATTGGGGGGATCCCATCAGCGACTGGGTACTTATCCTTTACGATCTGCCTGAGGTTTTTTGGCTGGGCTACGGCCAGAATTTGCTAGAGTCCAGTGATCCAATAAAGATTGCCATCTACAAGGGAATGTACTTTGTGGTGAACATCCTTGAAACCTTGCGCTTTTCCGAGCCTGATCAGCAATACAGGGACTATCTTTCTGGCATCAATGCTCAGCTAAGGAAGTCCCTTTAATTCTTTAGTCGGCATTTATGCTGCCAAGTTAGGTCAAGAGGAAAATGCAAATTGTGCTTATTAAACAATTTTAAAACCTTCGGTCTCATTGAAAAAATAGGTATCGATAGACACTATGGTCTTTTGTTTCACCGTCCAGAGTGTCCCGGAAAATGGGGTGACGCTCTGGTCAGAGGTCAAAACATGACATTCCAGTCTGCTACTTACCTCTTTTCCTGATACTCCCTAAAGATTTCAAAACCATAACTTTTGTTTTTAGCTAAGCAGGACATAATACCTTCTTTGAGTAGTTTTGAATTTGGGTTGATGCATAATTGGTTTGTTTATTTATTAAAAGTCGACGCTTCCGGTGCATTTTACTGCGGCTGTACCAATGACCTAGAAAGGCGCATTGCTATGCACCGTGCAGGTAAAGGCGCAAAATATTTGCGCGGCAAGGCCTTCACTCTAGCATGGTTTGCATGGGTAGGGGAGCAGTCCCATGCTTGTAAAGCAGAGTATAAAATCAAACAGTTGACCCATAAAAATAAGCTCGCCTTGGTAGCGACGGCACCGTCTAATTTACCGAAAGAATGCAGCGAAGGTATCTAAAAGTATCGCCTAGGCTGCGGTCGAAGCCAACAATTTGCAAATTGTGAGAACAACCAAAAGCAACAAACCAAAAGGGTCAGGTTGAAACCAAAAGGGTCAGGTTGGATTGAAACCCAAAACTGTCCTTTAGGGCAGCAACCAAAAGGGTCAGGTTGGATTGAAACCCAAAACTGTCCTTTAGGGCAGTATTCATTTGATACCTTCCCGGCTACAACCAAAAGGGTCAGGTTGGATTGAAACCCAAAACTGTCCTTTAGGGCAGTATTCATTTGACAACCAAAAGGGTCAGGTTGGATTGAAACCCAAAACTGTCCTTTAGGGCAGTATTCATTTGATACCTTCCCGGCTATAGTGGCATTAATTTGAACTAAAGTTAGATAAAAGGACTTATCTATGCCACGCCTACCTAGACTGTTTGTACCTGGATACCCACAACACGTTATACAAAGGGGGAATAATCGCCAAGTTTGCTTTTTTAGCCATCAAGATTACGCCGTTTACCTAGATAAACTGCGGGAAGCTGCACAGAAATTTAAGGTTGATATCCATGCCTTCGTATTAATGACCAACCATGTCCACCTTTTGATGACAGGTTACAACAAGGATGACATCAGCCAGGTTATGCAGTCTTTGGGCAGGTACTATGTACACTATGTCAACAAATCCTACAATCGGACGGGTACACTTTGGGAAGGTAGATACAAATCAACCCTGGTCGACACCGAATACTATTTATTGAAACTTCATCAGTATATTGAACTCAATCCTGTAAGAGCTGGCATGGTTGCGCACCCAGCAGAATACCCATGGAGCAGCTACCAACACAACGCGGGTATTAAACGCTTTTCATTGATCACGTTCCATGAAAGATATTTGGCGCTCGGTGATTGCCAAATGGCAAGGCGGCAGGCTTATTTAGCTTTGTTTGAACAGCAACTCTCTGATAATGAAATGGACAGTATCCGTGATGCAACCAATAAAGCTTGGATACTATCCAGCGAGCGTTTTGTTAAACAAATCAAAGACCGACTCAACCGCAGACCATTGCCCAAACCACGTGGCGGAGACCATCGTTCCGCTGAGTTTAAGAATACATCCTGACTCTTATGGGTTTTCGGTTTCAATCCAACCTGACCCTATTGGTTGAACCCTATTGGTTGAACCCTATTGGTTCTCAGAATGGTCTATATCTGGTCTAAATGGATTTTTAAGAAAAGTGGTGGGTTGTACTGGACTTGAACCAGTGACCCTCGCCTTGTAAGGGCGATGCTCTCCCAACTGAGCTAACAACCCGAATTGTATGTCCTGTAGAGGAGTAGGAAGCCGG
This sequence comes from Alteromonadaceae bacterium, assembly GCA_965279005.1. Taxonomy (GTDB): domain Bacteria; phylum Pseudomonadota; class Gammaproteobacteria; order Enterobacterales; family Alteromonadaceae; genus Planctobacterium. The sequence continues at coordinate 81,382 of CBDIHK010000022.1, forward strand.
TAACCACTGAAGCGAATATTGCTTGTAAAGTGGTGGGTGGTACTGGACTTGAACCAGTGACCCTCGCCTTGTAAGAGAGATAACTCACTTAGACTTTAATGTGCATTAGATGCCTTTAAGTCTTATTAAATATGGGGTTGAGAGTGTGCCAGCTAATTTTTATGATTGGCTTTTTTAGTACTTTAATGACATTTTAGGTCTAAAATAAATGTCTGAAAAACAGACATTGCTGATATTCGCTTTGTGCTTTAGTGTACACGGATGAGGTCAATGTCTATACAGCTCAACAAAATCATTGGAGTGCATTCTGCGGTCAAATCTGCGTCTGAATGCCTGGCTTTACTGACGCCTCTTCTTCAAAAAGAAATGCGTTTTGATCTCCAACTGGTCACCAATCTTCTGACAATTAAACCCATTTTTTTGACGAAAACTTCCGCTGGCTACGAGATAGTTGCGGGATTTCGGGAGTGGGAATTAGCTAAAAAGCACCTTTCTGATAGTGACACAATAAACGTCAGGGTTCTGCTACAAACAAAGCGGGATAAGCTTCTTGAACTTGCATGGTCAGACGTTTTTGGTACTGCGTTGAACAGTTCATTGAACCCCAAAAAAATAGCATTGCAGCTTGCAGATGTCAGCGAAAAGATACCTGCAAAATTCAAAACTGGCATTTTTGTCGGAGTATCCAACAAGCAGCAACTGTCTAAAGCAACGCACCTTTCCAGAAGCTCTTTTTACCAATCTAGCTCAGATGTTGAGTCTCAAGACTTTTCATTTGAAGCGACTTTCAAGGCAAAATAGCGGGATGCCAATATGGAACAGAGTCCGTTAGAACGATTAACACATTGTCTAGAGCGAGATAAAAATCCAGAATTAGTTGGGTATGTTAAATTTCTAAAAGTGATCGAAGACGAGGTTTTGTTCAGCACTTTTGTGCAAAATATGAAAGCGATATCCGATCTGTTTGATGCTGATCTACTGCCTTGTAAATGGGATGAAGTTTGGCAGATTATCGAAGCGATTTCATCTTCAGTACTTGTAGATCTGGAAACTGAATCCCACAACTTCAAAACGATTGACAGCCGCGCTAACAACTTCAAAGGGAATAACTGGCTTTATGTTGCCATGTGCTACCCGGTTCCTCAAAAAGTCCATGAGCCAATCATCCCCAAAATGAGTTTTCATCTTATTCAGGCCTGTTGCCTGATGGATTATTTTTCACTTGTAAAAATGGAAGGCGGAGAGCTTAGTGACAATAGTTTTGACGAGTCTTTTTCTATACAAATCTTCATCGATTCATGCATGTTTTTGCGGCATATGAATCGAAGTTCCGTCTTCAATTTTGCCATTGAGCTGGAGAAATTCCTGATAGAACGACTGGCAGAATTAAACGAGGAAAAGTCAAAAATAACGGAAGGGGACAAGCTGGATTTAGAGGAACTTTTAGAACTGGTACTGGAATTTTTTAATCGAAATGGTGAGGAATTCGCAAGCGCAAATCATAAAGCACCAAATGCCACAAAACGAAAAATTGGTAATGTAAAGCGACTCATTGATCTGGTTGTGGGTGATGAAGAAACCCGCAAAAAGAAAAATGTCGGCGAGCGCTATTTTTATGATGAGCCAGCAGTTAAAGAGCGGTTTTGCGATGAATTTATTGATCTCACCGGCTCGGTATTTAATGAAGTAAGAGGTGGTGCGGAAATCTCCGAGTTTCAAACTAAAGATGCTGGTGCTGCAGGGGATTTTAAAAGTCCAAGAACAACAGTCAGACAGCAAAGACTCTGCAAAAACGAGTCGGGCTATTCTGATATTCGCCAGGTCGTATACAAACAACGTGGGATCTTTAATGCCATCCATAAGCGCAATCAGCGTTTAATTTATGATGTCAGAAACCTCACCCGCAATGATTTGGCTCACCTAAGTGAATTCTTTGAACAGTGGGTATCAGAGCAGCAACAAAACCCGTGCGAAACTAACATGGCAATTGTGGATGCCTGGCAATTGATCCTATTTATGTTCGTCACGGGAAAAAGTGATTTTGAGCTTTTTAATGATTTTCACCGCAGTAAAGAACAGAGCTTTATTGGGTTGAAGAAAGAAGCAATCTATCTGGATTACCAAGCTGACTTTCAAACAGTGAGCAGTTCTTTGGTAGAGCGCCTGCAAATTATTCTTATCAGTCGTCATCGTCGCCTGGAACTGATATGCGGTGATTACTTTTTCGAGAAGTTGAAAAAACTCCTTATCTTAAAAAAGACAATCCAGAAAATGCAGGGAGAGGCCTCGGACAGAGCGATATGGGAACCGCAAGCGTCCATTGATGCAGCTAAAAACATTTTCTCTCAGCTCAACAGAACAAAAGGAAGCTTAATCAGTTTTAATAAAATCCAGTTCTGGCTTGCACAACAGATCCGGCTGGCATCGGGTGATGACGAAGCGATGGTATTTTTGCTATTGAATCAAAATCAGGCAGAGCAACCGGCGCAGGCTCACTACACCAATTATGATGAACAGGCAAAAAGCTTGTTCCAGCACATCACATCTGAAGAATGGATCATAAAGAGAAAGCCATGGTTGTCAGCTTCAGAGCGAGGAAGAGGGGAGGGGTTCGGTAGCGAACTTGTGATTCAGTTCGACAAATTAAAACTTCTTACTGCGACATTAAGTAAACGTGCAGAAGTGCAATCCACCCGCACCTTTGCCGAAGTTTGCGAGAAACACAACACCCTTGTGGATTACATTTACTGGATGTTGGAGTTCTCAATTGGATTTCGAAGTGTTAACGATCCATTGGCTTCTCTTAATGATATCGACTGGCAGTCAGGGGTTATACAACTCAATGATAAAGCGATGCGAGCATCCTGTTCGGTGAGATATGTGTATCTTCCGTCATTGGTTAAACAACAACTAGAGACCTATCAGAACCATTTAAAAGATTTGATCAGAATTCAACGGCTACACCGTTCACCCTGGTGGAAAGATATCGACAATTTGCTTGCAGGTGAGCCAACAACTTTTGGATTTTTGTTTTATCTGTCTAAACAGGGGATGCCATCCCGTTTCCGGCCTGCGGTTATTCGCAAAAGGTTGTCGGCCAGTTTTCCAGCGCCACTTAATATCGGTAGGCACTGGTTGCGGTCCAGGCTGCTTGAAGACAATTGCCCCACGCCCTGGATTGATGCATTACTTGGGCATGGTGAAATTGGCACTGAGTTCGCCAGTCGGTTTTCTTCGTTAAGTTTCTCGCAATTGCAAAGACTAACCAAAGAATACCTTGAGCCACTGGTGCAAAAAAGCGGTTGGAAGTTGGTGAGTGGACTGGTTTGAGAAAGGAAATCGCCAAATCAATATGGAAACTGCAATCTGTTTCTGAAAAACAAAGCCTCGGTAGTGCCTCCCGGCGCAATAGCCGGGCAAAAGAAAGGCGTAATGCTCAAAATGTCCTCATTGAGATCCTAACTAAACGACATCCCGACTGGCTGAATGGTTCTGTATCCTGTATTAAATTATCTGAATGTGAAGCCCTGTTGGGGGAGCTGGAGCAGGTTAAATCCTGTGATGCGCAATACAAGTACATGCACAACTTTTTGTGTGAGTCTCTGGCGCGTGGCAACAAAATAAATGTCTGGGATGCCCAGATACCTCCACCCGTGCAGACCTTTATCAACGAGAGAGCGCATCGTGCTGAAGCAGACTTTCATATGATTGCTGCTTTTCGGCAAATACAACAACAGTTCCTTACCGAATTAGAAAGTGGAATACTGGAAAGGATTAGACAAAACCCTGAACAGGAAAAAATAGCCAATGCGCCAGGGCAAGATCGTGAACATTATTTGACCAGTCAGATGACCAACCGAGTCATTTCCTGGACGTGACGTACAGCTTATGATCATATACTCCCTTTTGAGGAGTTTAATCATGTATCTGGAAGCGTTTACCTCTCACTTTAGCCAAATCAAAGATCAGCGTCAGACCGCCAAAGTGACTTATCCTCTGTTCGATATTCTGTTTTTGACCTTATGCGGTGTTATTGCCGGTGCTGAAGGATGGGCAGATATTCGCGACTATGGCGAGTGTCATCATGACTGGTTTAAGCAACGGGGGATATTAACTGATGGGATTCCTGTCGATGACACAATTGCCCGCACCATTTCACGCATTAAACCTGAGGAGTTTAGCACTTGCTTTATCAACTGGATGCAGGACGTCCATGAGCTGACTAATGGGGAAGTTATTGCCATTGATGGCAAAACGTTACGAGGTTCGTATAGCAGAGAAGACCGTCACTCGACGATCCATATGGTCAATGCCTTTGCGACGGGTAATAAAATGGTACTCGGACAGATAAAGACCGATGAAAAGTCAAATGAAATCACGGCTATCCCAGAGCTGATTAAATTACTTGATATCAGCGGGGCACTGATATCCACTGATGCAATGGGCTGCCAGGTCGGTATTGCACATCAGGTTCTAGAGGGAGATGGAGACTACCTCTTCGGTGTAAAAGAAAATCAGCCCACGCTATGCGAAAGCCTCCGTCATGCTTTCAGCGAAGAGCGAACGGCACCTGTTGTTGGACTGGAAATGGCAAAACAACATGGTCGAATAGAAGCCAGGGCTTATTACACTAAATGCGCACGGCAGTTAGGAGCGGTGGGTGAGAAATGGCCTGGCTTAAAGACAATTGGCATGGTGCTCAGCTATCGGCAGGTGAAAGGGGAGAAGCCACAACTGAATTACCGTTACTACATCAGTTCAGCTAGCCTGAGTGAGCAGGAATTTGCCCATAGTGTGAGACAGCACTGGATGGTAGAAAACGCATTGCACTATGTATTAGATGTCAGTAAGAACGAAGATAGAAGTCAGATTTACCAGGACAACAGCGCCGATAACTGGGCGGTATTGAGACAAATGTCCCTCAATATGCTTCGGGCAGAGAAGACCAGCCTGAGTATCGCCAGAAAACAGAAAAGAGCCTGGGCAAAAACAGATTATCTTGAGAAAGTGCTAATAGCCGGATTAAACGAGTTGGTTGATTAATGTACACTCATGCGGTTGCCCTGGCCAATGCGCTGCTTACCCTAATTTTGGAATATGCTGTTTTATTTGGTGGGTTGGTAGTGTTGGAGGAACTCGAATGTTTGCTGGATACCGTCATTGATATCAAGCCTTTAAGTGACGGAGAAAATACCTGGATAGATCTTTACATTGGAAAATCAGGAGGTTCAGTCACTGCCAATCCGGTTGCTTCTGAGAGCAAATTGCGTCGCTGGTTTATTGATATCCCGTTAATGGCCTTAATGCAGCAGTTTCAAAGTCTTGTGGCAGCAATGCAAGACGTATCTACTGATTTAACAGTTAAAGCAATTCTAAAGCAACGTTTTCAAAAAGGCACATCCGAGGGAACCCGTTTGTCTTCCGTTTCGGCAGTGTTGAAAACTGCTTCTTTAGTATGGGAACTGGACAACTCTGATACGCCTGGGTTTTTATCATCTGTCGTCAAAGGCCATTTACGATCCCACTCTTTACCTGCCCATGTTTTTGCAAAGCTCTATCAATCAAAACTGACTAAGCCACGTCGGAATATAAGTGAAGATACACAAGGGGCTCTTAATGCCAAAAACCCGGCCCACAGATTGGAATTTTCCGATGCAGAGTTTTTTGATTTTCAACAAGATAAGAAGAGGTTGAGAGAGTTAAGCAGGCTGTTCGACTTCGGGGACAGAAAAACATCACGTTCCTTAATGATTGATGAACTAAGTAGCTTTCTGGCACAAAATGTTTTGCCCTCGCCATTGTTGAGGCTAATGGTTAGCTGGGCTGAATTTCTACTTCGACATGGTTCAAGATTTAAAAAATATCTGGCTGTTAATTCCGTCAGAAACTATATATCCCGTGTTGGCAACTGCTGGCTCAAGTACGCAGATCAAAACCTGGCGCTGGACATGGATGAACTGCAATGGGAACACTTTTATCACCAGGTTCTGAGTAGTCAAAAAGGCCAAAAAAGCCTGGCAAACTTAATGGGGCGCTTAGGAGAGTTTCATCATTACCTGGCAGAAGAGTGGGGTATAGAGCCATTGCCTGAGAGTGTGTTTCGGGTTAATCAAAAAAACTTTACCGTTGTTCGGTCAAACTATATTAATGAAACTGAATTTGAATCTTTTTGCCAAAGCCTTAGAGCTGACTTTGGTGCAATGGAAAGTCGGATGCTTTTGTCCATAGCCGTTCTGGCCTACCGCTGTGGATTGCGAAAAGGAGAGATCATCAAGCTCAAAGTATCGGATTTAAACTTTTATAATGAGTGTCTTATCAGGATCCGTTCCAACGAATTCGGCAATAACAAATCTGAGAGTGCTTATCGCATCATTCCATTTCACTTAATGGCTACAGAGCAGGAACAAAGTATAGTGAGAGACTATTTGGCTTTGTGCCGTGAGCTAAATCAGAATAATCAGAACCGACTTTTGTTTTTCCTGCCAATGACATCTGGTAGCAAACTTACGTCCGGATACATGGATGACAGCATCACATCTCGGCTTAAACAAATCTGTCGAGACAAAACTGTTAACTTCCATACCCTTAGGCACGCTTTTATTAATAACCTTTATATCCGGTTATTTATAAAAGAACAGGACTGGATTTTTGCACAAGTAAACTATCCGAAATTAAATCTCAGCCTGTCTGACCTGGCAGGAAAAGCCGGTGCGGAATCTGGTAAAGCGCTTTTTTCTATTGCGACAATGGCAGGTCACGCAAGCCCCGAAGAGACCTTACTTAGCTATTGTCACCTTCTTGATGTTCACCAGAAGCATTGCTCAAATCCATTGCCAATTGAAGATGTCGAGATTCTGTCTGCATTACTGAATATGCGAACAGATACCTATGTAAGGTTTTACCAGCGAAACAAAGATAACCTACCAGCAGCATTGAGCAAAAAGCTCGTAAGAGAGTGGACGACTAACTATGGAGAGGGAGAAGAGAAGCTCACACTCATAAAGCCGGACAGCAAAGCCGCGAAGGCTAAAATGCCCAGCGAAGGTGGTATTCAAGAATCCACCATCGACGTAGCGGCTATCACATTACTTCTTAATGCCTGGGACAAAGGTAATTCAATAACAGAAATTGCTAAAGCCACCGGATATCATGATACTCAGGTAGCGAAAGTGGTGAATGTTGCCACTAATCTTGCGAACATAAAAACCGCCAAAGGCCAATCCAGATTAATCAGTCAAAACCGCAAATCCAAAGCCATCGACCAAAATGGCGAACCCAGAATGCCTATTGCACCGCTACTGCCAAGAGAAGCCAGGCTAAAAACCGATGCGCTTAAAATAGTAGAGAAGGGCAATAAAATACTTGGATCAGGTAAAGCACAACGCCAGTTCAAAGAAGCACTGGATTACTATGTAAACAATGTTGTCACCACCAAACCCGGAATTTCTCTAGACAGCCCAAAGTCTGCACTAATGATGATTAATTTGTTTAACCGTATTACTAGTCACTCTCGTATTTATACATTTGCACAACCAAGTTCTTCAGAACAGTTTGTATCTACGAATCAGTTATTATTGGATAAACAGATCTCCTTTCACGGCGATACCTTGTTCATTGACAGATTAAAGCCACATTTATGTGTTAACCATCCAACACCGAAAGAGAATCAATTCAAAAATGCATCTTCTTTGCACTTTGCGTTACATGTTTTGAGTATCTTGAGCAGAGTTAAGGAACTAATTTGATGAACCGCAAGGGTAATTGGCATCGCTAATCGACAGCTCGATGCCAACAAAATAGATCGCTTTAGGATTTGGTTTTATCCTGCAGCACTTGCAATACTGCCAATGCTAGCATGCATAATTCCAACACTCTATGGTAGAGATCGGAGATCCAGTGTAATTCTAGAGTTTTTATCCACAATAACGAATTTATTACAATTTCAACTACAAACCACTCCATCACAGATATTCCCCCAATAGTTTTTGAAACGCGCTGCCATCTTTTCGCGTCAAATTAGGTACATAGCGGCTGTATACCTTAAATAGCATACTAGTGTTGGCATGACCGAGTTGGTTGGCGATAAACTCTGGAGTCTCACCAGAGGCCAGCATTAATGTGGCCGCAGTATGCCGGGATTGATAAGGTGTTCTGCGCTGAAGTTTCAATAGCCTCAGCATTGGATACCATATGCGCTTTGTTACGTTATGGTGTTCAAGAGGATTTCCTGAGCGATTGCAAAATACCCACTTTTTCTCGCCGGTGATTTCAAATTGTGTTTTGAGGGCATCGTATACCTGCGGAGTCATGTGAATTTCGCGCTGTGATGCGTCCGTCTTTGTGTATTCAACTTTTCCTTTGACCCAGGTTTCACGCACTAGAATCTGTTGGTTTTCAAAATCAACGTACTGCCACTGCAAGCCATCAACTTCGCCAGTGCGCATTCCGGTGAAGAACCGCACAGTGTAGTAGGGTTTAAAGTCATCTCTAACGGTATCAAGAAACAGCCTGACTTCTTTCAATGACAAGGGAAAGATATCTGCTTTCTGTTCTTTAAGTGGTTTTAGAGGTTGTATCGGCGTAAAATCGTATTGGTCAGCAGCATCGGCTAGGATCGCATATAAAATTTTTATATGTCGATTGATGCTATGGGTAGATAATAGCGTGTTGTTTCGGGTGATAACTTTGGCGAGTGATGCCCGAAACTCAATAATATCCTGCTTTTTGATGCTGCTGACCACCTTATTTCCAAATCTTGGCTTGAGTCGCTTTTCAATGATGGTTTCTACTGTGGTGCGATACGAATCACGCCAAGACACCTGCGTATTGGTAAACCAGATGCTGACAAACTCCCCAAACAGTAATGGTGGATTATCGGCTGGTGATTCTGTAACAAACTGCGCTGCTCGTTTGCTTTCGGGAAAGTACGCCCCGTAATTAAAACTGCCAAGGGTGATCTCCGCCTCAATGCGCTGCAGGATCTGGTTCATTCTTCGTCTGTTGGCTGGGGTATCTGAAAGTTTAGTGTACTCACGACAACGTTGGTTTTTGAACCTAAAGTCAAAATACAGTTTCCCCGTTGAGCTAGTATTAATTGTTCCCATGATGGCCTCCTAGCGCAGGCCGGTCATGAGTAATTGGGTATCTACCGAATGCATGGCCTGTTGCACATTTTCCCAGAGATACAGGATTTTTCTTCCTCCAAACGGACGAATATAATGCACTCCTTCAATCAACACTGAGTCTTTTAAAGTGTTGCGAATCGTCCTGGCTTCGTACCTGATCTTTTTGGCCAGTTCTTGTGTGGTCAAGTAGGTTATTTCGGTTTGATCTGCTGTTTGTCGCATCGTATTTCTCCTCTAGTTAGCGTAAGTTGCCAGTCTCACCAGGCCCATTATCCCAGTCTGAAAATCTTCTTGTTGTTGGGCTTGGGCAAATTGCAGTTCCATAGCCGCTTTCAAAAAAGGATTTGGGGAACTGAGAATGATCATATTTGGTAGGTTTATTCGCATAACACTGCCTTCTCTTGACATCAGGGCATTGATATCCTGATTCGGGATGGTCACATCCTGATGGGACGGGTTAAGCTCTTCAATAAGGCATCTTTCGGTATTGGGGGAGTTAGAGGTTTCTATTCGCATAAGAATTCCTTAATTAATAAAATTACTGTTGTTTCTACTTTCAGAGAGCTATTATGTTCTCCTGTAGATAATAATAACCCCCAAAAGATCTCTTGCAAGTCAAAATGTTCTTTTGTAGATAAAAAATATCTTTTGGAGATTTTATGAAGTGTCACTTATCACGCATACTGGGTGAACGAAGATTAAAAATTGCCGATGTGGCCAGAGATACTGGGATTAACCGCGGTACATTGACTCGTATGTACAATGAAACTGCCGAGCGTGTTGAATTGACAGTTGTTGAAAAACTCTGCATTTATTTGGAAATCGAATTAGGTGAGCTATACAGTCTTACCCCTGACAATTAACTATCGGCTCTTACTGATTCAAAGAGCTTGGTACATACCGAAGCAACTAATACCAGATAGCTACTAGTTAGAAATTTAAAAGACCACTGCTAGGTTTTAGAATCCCCTAGTATGCTCATTTGGTTTGCAACTGCCTTATGAATTTAAATTTTTCTCGTATACGGGCTAGCCGTTTGGGGTTGGTATAAAAAAACGCATAGGATTCGGCAAAATCTTCACTGGCGTTAGTGCTGGCATATTCTGACACATGTTTAGAGTTGGGATAGATCCCAGTGACCCATTGTTTTTTAAGGCTGCTTGTTATGACTCTGTTGTATACGTGGTGGCCTATTTCATGGAACAAAATGTGTTGGCACTCTGCAGGTGTTTCAAACCTATACACCAATATATGCTCAACAGGGCTTAGGTCGTATTGTCCCCGCGCTGAATAGTTAACCGGTTTGGGGTTAAAATATGAGCGTTGGAATCTACGGCCAGGGTCGTAAACGATGGCGGTAATGTTGCGCAGGTGATGTCTTGGAACCCGTTTTACCGTGGCAACTATCCAGTCGACAGAAACGATGTCCTGTTTACTGAAGCCTTTAATTAGTGTTTGCATCATTGATGTTGGGTTTACCCTGTAATTGGAAAATGCCGAACCCTTTTTTTATTTTGTCTTGGGCAAACAAAGTTCAAACTTTGTGAATTCTCGCCAGATTTTACTTGCCAAAATGAGGTTTGCACAATGGGTTTTAATTTTATTAATAATTTAGTTCAATTTCACAATTGTTGATTTTTCAGCCGTTTCAAATCCTGTTGCCCAAGCACGACATTGTTAACTCGCTAAATCATCGAGTAAAGCGTCTACAACTTTAGTCTTAATGGTACAACCAGTTGTTGTTGTAACGCCCCGGCCACAACAGGCCTTTGCCATGGCGTTAAAAAATTGACACTTTATTGACTCAAAAAACAAAATGTAGTGCTAGTTATGTGTCAGGGCAACCGCATGAGTGTACATTAATCAACCAACTCGTTTAATCCGGCTATTAGCACTTTCTCAAGATAATCTGTTTTTGCCCAGGCTCTTTTCTGTTTTCTGGCGATACTCAGGCTGGTCTTCTCTGCCCGAAGCATATTGAGGGACATTTGTCTCAATACCGCCCAGTTATCGGCGCTGTTGTCCTGGTAAATCTGACTTCTATCTTCGTTCTTACTGACATCTAATACATAGTGCAATGCGTTTTCTACCATCCAGTGCTGTCTCACACTATGGGCAAATTCCTGCTCACTCAGGCTAGCTGAACTGATGTAGTAACGGTAATTCAGTTGTGGCTTCTCCCCTTTCACCTGCCGATAGCTGAGCACCATGCCAATTGTCTTTAAGCCAGGCCATTTCTCACCCACCGCTCCTAACTGCCGTGCGCATTTAGTGTAATAAGCCCTGGCTTCTATTCGACCATGTTGTTTTGCCATTTCCAGTCCAACAACAGGAGCCGTTCGCTCTTCGCTGAAAGCATGACGGAGGCTTTCGCATAGTGTGGGCTGATTTTCTTTTACACCGAAGAGGTAGTCTCCATCTCCCTCTAGAACCTGATGTGCAATATCGACCTGGCAGCCCATTGCATCAGTGGATATCAGTGCCCCGCTGATATCAAGTAATTTAATCAGCTCTGGGATAGCCGTGATTTCATTTGACTTTTCATCGGTCTTTATCTGTCCGAGTACCATTTTATTACCCGTCGCAAAGGCATTGACCATATGGATCGTCGAGTGACGGTCTTCTCTGCTATACGAACCTCGTAACGTTTTGCCATCAATGGCAATAACTTCCCCATTAGTCAGCTCATGGACGTCCTGCATCCAGTTGATAAAGCAAGTGCTAAACTCCTCAGGTTTAATGCGTGAAATGGTGCGGGCAATTGTGTCATCGACAGGAATCCCATCAGGTAATATCCCCCGTTGCTTAAACCAGTCATGATGACACTCGCCATAGTCGCGAATATCTGCCCATCCTTCAGCACCGGCAATAACACCGCATAAGGTCAAAAACAGAATATCGAACAGAGGATAAGTCACTTTGGCGGTCTGACGCTGATCTTTGATTTGGCTAAAGTGAGAGGTAAACGCTTCCAGATACATGATTAAACTCCTCAAAAGGGAGTATATGATCATAAGCTGTACGTCACGTCCAGGAAATGACTCGGTTGGTCACCTGACTGGTTAAATAATGTTCACGATCTTGCCCTGAGTTATGTGTCTAAAAAATGGGGCAGAAATTAATTGTTAAGTGAATTAAATGTTATCTCTTCTACTTAATTTATTAGCTTTTTTTTTGCTCTTTAATTATTAAAAAATAAAAAACAAAGCGCTCACTAATTAATTTATTTAGTATTTTACAGGTGCTTATTTTAACCACTCCGGCATTCTAAAAAAGTGTTTAATAGAAAAAAATAGAATGTAAATTATAAAATGAAAGATTTAAAGTTCTAAAAAATAGAACCTATGGTGGATAATTTCACACATTGATTACGTGTTCAACGTCTTGATTTAACAAGAAAAATCTTGATAGCAAAGGTTTCTAAGTACTTTCTAAATGTTACATATTGTAATTGATGTTAAAAATTTGATAACGATGAAACGTATTGAATCACATAACTTGCATCGTTATGATCGACGCGTTTTTCGGGCTAATGCAGTCTTATTAGTTGGGAAATTCGGATAGAACATCAAGGATATGGAAATTTTATGCAGTACCTTCATAACTTAACGGATGTGCCAGGATGGCAATAAGTATCGACAAGCTCTTGTCCTATTGGGAAAAGGACAAATCCAACAAGCAATTGGCGCAGCAGATCGTGCAGACCTATTGCAAAGCCGGGCGTTTTGAAGACTGCCAGTCATTTGTCCGTTCATTACCGCAAACCTTACTCACTGATCCAGAATTATTATGGCAAATCGGCTACGTTTATCTCGTTAGTGGTCGAATAGAAGAAGCTTCAAATCACTTTGCATCCCTGCAGGCCGACGACCTCGGACGTGCCTATGGCCTGGCGTTATGTCATTTTGCTGGACTGCAATACCAGGCAGCCAGGGATGAACTGCAAGCTTTTGTTGGGGCAGAGGATGCGCAACCAGTCCCACTATTGTTAGACCTGCGATGCCAGTATTTTCTAGGACAAACAGATGACGCCTTTGCGCGCGGGCTCGATTTGTTGCAACGCTGGCAATCTCCTGAATTGAGTGGCTTGCTGGCGGTGTTGGCATTGGACTGCAATGACCTGGAGCAAGCGGGCCGGTTTGCACAACAGGCACTGGAACAAGAACCAATGCAGCATGATGCCAACCTAGCCATGGCTTCGGTCTTGATCTCCGCCCAACAATATGGTGCTGCATTGGAACACTGCAAGTTGCTGACAGCAAACTATCCAGGGCAGGGACGCGGCTGGTCATTGTTGGGCCAGATCCATTTAGTTCAAAATCGCATTAAAGATGCCTTGCAAGCGTTTACAACCGCAGTCAAGACAATGCCGGATCACATTGGTACCTGGCACCTGAAAGCATGGTGTGAATTATTGCTCGACAACCTTGTGCAAGCAGGACAGTCATTCCAGTCTGCATTGGCGTTAAACCACAACTTTGCGGAGTCCCACGCGGGGGTGGCATTGGTCGAATTTTATAAGGGTAATCTAGCGGATGCCGGCAACAAGTTAAAAATTGCCATGAGGCTGGATCCCAACAACGTTACCGGCAAGTTTTTACAAAGCCAAATACTGAGGTCTGAAGGAAATGAACAGCAAGCCGACAGCTTGCTCGCCTCTATTCTTGATTCTAAATCCCATATCGATAGTTATTCATATCGGGATTTAGTCAGGTCATTGGTATCTAAACAGCACTAACCGAGCAGGGTCAAATGGATATTGATGTCGCCATCCGCATTATGGGAAGAATGTTCGAAGTAGGCCTTATGGTTGCTTCGCCAATTCTAGTTGTTGCCCTATTAACAGGTATTTTGATTAGTATTTTCCAGGTTGTGACCCAAATCCAGGAAATGACCCTCACCTTTGTTCCAAAGATTTTCGTTAGTTGCCTAGTCCTGTACTTTTTCGGGCACTGGATGTTAACGACATTGATTTCTTTCGCTACTTCGGTGATAAGTGAGGCGGCAAATTTTTAATGGAATTCTTACAGGGACACGTACAACATTTTAGTCTTGTGGTCGGTAGGCTCTCCCCGCTGTTCCTTGCCATAAACTTATCGCCCTTTTCCCGCTTTCCCGGGACAGTCAGGCTAGTAATGCTACTGGTTGTTTCAATCACCTTTTATTTATTGGTTGACCAGCCTATCACCTATGCGGACAAGTTATATTGGGGCATCAACCTGTTACATGAGATTGTTCTGGGTTTGTTAATGCTGGTGGGGTTGCAACTGACCTACGCCGCGATCATGGTTGTTGGACGGGTGCTGGATATGCAAATTGGTTTTGCTGCCGCTGGCATTGTTGACCCCCTAAGCAATAACAATGACCCGTTATTGGGGTACGTGTTTACCTTGTTCATTTCGCTCGCCGTTTTCTTAACGGGAACCCACCATCAAATATTGCAAGCACTTAAAGTGTCGTTTGAACTCATCCCGGCAGGAAGTTGGCATGGCCAGGTGAACATTGCGAACCTCGCGGGCTTTTTCACTTCCCAGTCTATTTTGGCACTGCTGGTGTTGTCGCCAGTATTGCTCGGGTTGTGGCTTATTGACTTGTTCAACGGGCTTATTTCCAAATCCATGCCACAAATGAATGTTTATTTCGTCATGTTGCCCCTGAAGATCCTAGCGGGTATGGCTATTTTTGCGGCCTCCGTCCCCCATGTTAAACCCCATGTAAAGGAAATGTTTGCCCAAGTTGTGAACTGGTATAGCGGAGGCTTTGCACTGTAATGTCTGCAGAACAAGAAAAGTCGGAACAGGCAACGCCCTATAAACTCAGGGAGGCGCGGAAAAAAGGCCAGGTCAACAAGAGCGTCGAGGTGACCAGCTTGTTTATGGTATTGAGCCTATTGGTGATAGTTTCGTTCTGGATTGAGGGCTTGGCCTCGGGTGTTTCCAGTATTGCCAAGTCGCTATTCATGTTTTCAGGCGAATTCAATTTAACCCAGGAAACTATCGGTATCCTATTGTGGCAAGTCTTGACTGACGCAGCCGTGCTAATTGCCCCCGTGTATGTGCTGTTGGTGTTTGTGGCCATTATTTCTAATATGATGCAAACCGGCGTTGTATTCAGTAGCCACCCAATCACACCTGATTTCAAAAAGCTAAATCCTATCTCAGGTTTAAAAAAGCTGTTCTCCATCAAAACGGTGTTCGAATTAGCCAAAACACTACTAAAAATAGGCGTTATTTATGCCATATGGCTGGTATTCGGTGATCTTGCCAAAGCGCAGCTGTTGGCGGTACATGATATGGATATGGGGGCACTGCTGGCACATTGGCAATGGTTATCCACTGTTTTAATCCTGTCTGCCAGTGCTGTCATGGCGCCCATTGTGTTGGTGGATTTTTTATTCTCAAAATGGAATTTCGCTAAGCAAATGCGCATGAGCAAGCAAGAGGTTAAGGACGAGCATAAAAAGCGCGAGGGTGATCCCCAAGTTAAACAAAAGCAGAAGCAGATCCAAAAGGAACTATTGCAGAAGGCGGCGTCGCTCAAGAGTGTCAAAGATGCAGATGCCATTATTACCAACCCGCAGCATATTGCGGTGGCGCTGAAATACGATCCTAAGGAGATGTTGGCGCCCAAGATATTGGCCATGGGCAAAAACAATAACGCCGCGGTTATTCGCAAAATTGCCAGGCAGCACCGGGTGCCAGTGTTTAGGAATGTAATGTTAGCCAGGAAGCTGTTTAAAAATAGTATTTCGGGCGGCTACATTCCAGAGAGCTGTTACATTGAAGTTGCCGCTATCTTCCGCCAGCTACTCAACGCTGGCGCGCAAGGGCAGGAGCCAGCCTAATGTTAGCAATGTTCCGCGATGGCAAGAGTGAATTAGCCCTGGTACTCGGCGTGGTGGCTATTCTAATGTTGCTGTTTGTGCCTATTTCAGCACAGTTTTTGGATCTATTGTTGTTGACCAATTTCTGCTTGGCACTGTTGATCCTGTTGCTGACATTTTACACCGATAAGCCGCTGAGCTTCTCGACGTTCCCTTCCTTGATCCTGATCGCGACACTGTTCCGCCTAGGCCTCAATGTTTCGTCAACGCGATTGATTTTAAATGATGCTGATGCTGGCCAGGTGATTGGTGCCATTGGTTCCTATGTGGTGGGGGGTAATTACGTCATTGGCTTAGTGGTGTTCCTGATATTGATTGTGGTCCAGTATGTTGTGGTGACCAATGGCGCACAACGGGTGGCTGAAGTTGCAGCGCGTTTTACCTTAGATAGCATGCCAGGCAAACAAATGAGCATAGATGCAGACCTTAACATGGGGCTGATCGACGAACATGAAGCCAAACGCAGGCGTTTGGATATAGAAAAAGAAGCCAACTTCTACGGGGCAATGGATGGTTCGACCAAATTTGTCAAAGGCGATGCTATTGCCGGGATAATCATTATCCTCATCAATATCATAGGTGGCCTTTCCATTGGCGTGGCCCAGCATGGTATGGAATGGGGTGAGGCGTTACACACCTTTACTTTGCTCACTGTCGGTGATGGCATTGTTACCCAAATCCCATCCTTAATCATTGCCACTGCGACCGGCATTATCATTACTCGGGCGGCTTCCGATGCCCAGTTGGGCCAGGAACTAGCCAGGCAAATCACCTCGCAACCCAAAATCTTGATGATTATTGCCACAGCTTTGTTGCTCGCATTAGTTATGCCTGGCCTACCCACCATACCCGTTGCCTTTTTGATGTTGTTTTTTGCATCTTTGAGTTTCATCACCTACCGCAAACTCGTTGCTACCAGTGACGAGGGGGAGTTGGCTATGGCTGGTGCTGGCGTGCCCGAAACGGAAGAGTCCGAGGAGCAAGACCTTTACCAGTTGACCCGTGTTGAGGCTGTTGAATTACGGGTAGGGGCGGCAGTTTGGGAGTTCCTGGAGTCGGATACATCAACATTTAGATCCCGTATTAAAAGTTTCCGCAAGCAATATGCATTGGAGTTTGGTTTGGTGATGCCAAAAGAACGCATCATCCAGGACAAGAGCATTCCGTCCAACGATTACCAATTGTCAATCCACGGTGCCCAAGTTGCCAAGGGTGAAATTTTGGGTGAGTGTTTCCTGGCAATTGACCCAACTGGCAGTAAGCAAGGTTTAAAGGGAAAGAAAACCAAGGAGCCCACCTATGGTTTGCCCGCCTTATGGATCGCTGCAGAAGACGAGGAGTTGGCGCGTCAAGCTGGCTTCACCGTCGTCGATGCCGAAACGACCTTACTGACTCACTTAACAGAGACGTTTAAGCGCTTTTCACCGGAAATCCTTACCCGTGCAGAAACAGAGCAATTGCTGAACAAGGTGGCGGACAAACAACCGGGATTATTGGAAGAGCTGGTTCCAAACGTATTGACTTATTCAGAAGTACACCGGGTATTGCAGAGCTTGTTGCAGGAAAAAGTGTCTATCCGGAACCTGCCAATTATCCTTGAAGAATTATTAGATGCGAGCAATACGGGGAAAGATACAGACTTTCTTGTCGAAAGGGTTCGATCCCGCTTGAAAAACCAAATTTGCCAGTCACTGGCAGATGCAGATGCCGTACTGCATATCCTAACGCTGGAACCCAAACTTGAACAAAAACTAGTTGCCGGTATCAACGTCGAAAGCAAAGGCCTCATGCTTGAACCTGAGTTGACAGAAACGCTACTGCAAAATTTGACGGCCAAGGTGGAAGCCATGATGAGCAAAAGGCTTAATCCGGTGTTGCTGTGCACGCCGATGTTAAGGCGGCCTCTGTTCTTAATTTGTGAAAGGGCATTGCCCCAGCTCCATGTGTTGTCCATCAACGAAATTCCAACCACGGTGAATGTACGCTCATTTGCCATGGTTAATGAAATAACTAACCAGCAGAAATAATGCCATATGGAAGTACTAGAAATCTTATTGCAGGGAATACAGAACGACGTCAGGCAAGTTGGCCAATTGAGCCAGAACCTGGCTAATGCCAATACCCCAGGTTATCAAAGGCTGGAGGTGTTTTCCCAATATGTTTCCGCAGAGTCTGGTACCCAGACGGTAACACAAGTCCCCAGCAATGATAGCTCCATCCAGCATACCGGGCGTAATTTGGATATTGCGGTGACCCAGGAGGGATTTTTCGCAATGGATGTGGATGGCCAGCAATTGCTGTCGCGTTTTGGCCGTTTCCATATCAACCAAGAAGGTTTGCTGAGCCATAGTTCCGGTGCACCGGTGCTGGGGCTGGCAGGGCCGATAACATTGGGCGAAGGGGAAATACAGGTGAATGCGACCGGTGAAGTTTACGAAAACGGTGTACTGGTGGATCAGCTGTTGTTGCTGGAACCCCTGGATAGGCAAACCCTACAACCTGTGGGCGAGCATTTTTACAAAGCCGATGAAGTGCGTCCTGTGACAGCGCAACTGGTTTCAGGCGCGGTCAACAAGGCATCGGCGAACACCTCGGCAGATATGGTCAGGTTGATTGAGTTGTCCCGCCACACCCAGAGCATGCAAAAGGCGGTTTTTGCACTGGATCAAATTAAAGACGCGGGCATTAATGAGTTAGGGAGAAGATAATGATTGATTCACTGTATATCGCCGAATCTGGCATGACTACGCAGCAGAAAATGATAGATATCATTTCTAATAATATTGCCAATTCTGCTACCTCAGGTTTCAAGAAGTCGCAGGTCAATTTTGTTGACTTGGTATACCAAACCGAAACCACAGCAAATACTGCGGCAACGGCGCAATCTGTTGGCGCTGGAGTAGCCATAACCAACACGGTGACGGACTTTAGCGTTGGCGAAATGAAAGCGACAAATAACCCGTTTGACCTTGCTATCCAGGGCAGCGGCTTCTTTGAAGTAGAATTAGCCGATGGCAGCTATGCCTACACTCGCGCAGGGCGGTTGCGGGTTGATGCAGACGGTTACCTGACAACTGCATCTGGCATGCGCCTGACCGCGAATATCCAGTTGCCACCCGATGCCACTGATATGAGGGTGTCTGATACTGGTGAGGTTAGTGCCAGGCTGGGCGATGAGCTCACCCGCACCCAATTGGGCAACCTAGAATTGGTCCGCTTTACCAATGAGCAAGCCTTGGATCCTGTTGGTGACAACCTATACAGCGCCAATAGTGACACCGGTGAAACCATCTATGCCGCGCCAGGGCAATTGGGGACGGGGAAACTACTGCAGGGATTTGCTGAAATTTCAAATGTTTCGATGACGGAAGAAATGGTTAACTTGATGCTCGCACAACGCGGTTACCAGCTGAATGCCAGGATAATACAAATCTCTGACCAGTTGTTGGATACCATCAACAACTTGCGCCGCTAGGACTGTTTTATGAAAACGCCTTTGGCTTACAGTGTATGCGTTTGCTTGTGCTTGCTCGCTCCTTGGTTGCACGCGGCGGAGGTGAGTTTTCGTGCGTCAATGGTGAAACAACAAGAGCTGCAAGTACAAGATGTCATCGAAGGGTTAGGGCAATTGCAAGGCCAAGCTTGGCCTGGGCATTTACAAAACTGGGTAAGCCAGGAACAGGCGCAGGCCTGGCTGGCAACACAGGGAATAGAAACCGGCAAACTGGTTTGGACGGGACCCAAAAGGGCGTGGATCACGCGTTGTTACCGGCCTAGTCAAGGGCAACTGAAATCGCTCCTGGGCAAACAATTAGTCGCCCAATATGGATTGCAACAAGCTGGCCTAGACGTTGAGTTCGATGATACCAGTTTGCCCTGCGTTGATAGCCCTATCAATGGGTTACAAGTGCGTTTACCGCAGAAACCGTCACGCCCCAGTTTGCACGCCAGGCTGGAGATAGCTACTGGTAACGGGCGCAATGCTAGTAAACCAATTCCGATCGCAGTGGTGGCGCAGGTTTATACCTGGAAAACCAAACAGCCGGTGGCCAAAGGGGCGGCGGTCACCCCGTTGTTGCTAGAAAAAACCTTGCAGCCCTGGTCAGGTAAAGAGCTTGCAGCGCAAGGGACACCAGTAGGATTGCGTTTTACGCGTCCACTACCGGCCGGTGAAGTCCTGCAAATGCAACATGTAGAACCCGGTTTTGCGGTCAATTCAGGCGATTCGGTGAAGGTCATTTTGGATACCGGACGGATCAATATTGAAACAAAGGGCAGGGCTATGCACGATGCCGGGCTAGGCCAGCCCATTAGGGTAAGGATAGAAGCGAGTTCGGGCTTAGTCGAAGCGCGCGTCATAGAAAAGGGGGTGGTTCTTGTTTCCGTATAAACAACTGTTATTAGCCGTATTGGTTTGGGCTGGGTTGCTATCTATTGGGCTGGCGAAGTCACTGTATGACCCTAGCAATTTCAAACCGTTGCACGCGGATAAAAAAGCATTATATGTTGGCGACGCCATTACTATCTTAATTTTTGAGTCAACCCAGGCAACGGCGAGCGCCGGCGAGGGTAGCAATGGCGATTTTTCATTCGCGGGTGCTGCCAATGTCGACGAGCGCAACTGGCGGGCGGGCGTTAACCTGGGGAGTTCCGACGCGGGTGATGCCTCAACGATCCGCAATGGTTTTGTCCGGGCCCAAATTACTGCAAGGGTGACCGCATTAGACGAGTACGGAGCCTTGCAAATAGAAGGTAGCCAACAGATCACTATTAACGACGAAGCCCAGACCATTGCCATCTCAGGCAAAGTGCGGCCAGATGATATCAGTGCTGACAATACCGTGCCGTCTTTCCGTATTTTGGATGCCGCCATTGCCATTGATGGCGAAGGTAGCGTCTCGGCTGGGAAAAACACCAATGTATTTGGCCGTTTAGCAAAATGGTTGGGCTTACAATGAAACCATTAAAACTCGCTGTTTTATTTTTTGTTTTCGCATTCTTGGAGACGGCAAATGCCAACGTCAGGATTAAGGAACTGGCCCGCATCGATGGCGTCCAGGACAATCCCCTTGTGGGCTATGGCCTGGTTGTTGGCTTGTCGGGCACGGGGGATAGCAATAGCAATAGATCCACCGTGCAATCCCTGAGCAATACCCTGCGCTCCTTTGACATTAATGTCAGTGTTGAAGATGTGCGCAGCCGCAATGTTGCGGCTGTCATGGTCACTGCGACCCTGCCCGCATTCGCACAGTCAGGGGACAAACTGGAAGTCAATGTTTCATCAATTGGCGACGCCCGGAGTTTGCAAGGGGGCACCTTGTTGTTAACCGCATTGAATGCCGCCAATGGTGAGCTCTATGCGCTTGCCCAAGGACCGTTGAGCGTGGGCGGCTACCAGTTCGATTTTAATGGAAACCGCGTACAAAAAAACCATCCCACAGTCGGCGTCGTGCCCAACGGCGCTAAGGTGGAAAGGCCGATAGAATATACCTTCGATGTGGAAAATAACGGCCTTACCCTGTTGTTACACCAGCCTGATTTTACTACCGCAGACCGCATTGCCCAGGCCTTGGAATCGCATTTTGCCAACAGTTCTGTGCACTCTAACCATCCCGGAAAAGTAACGTTGAAACTGCAGCAAGACAAACCCTTGTTGCGCCTGATGTCCGAGATTGAGTCGTTGACAGTCAGGCCTGACAACATTGCCAGGGTCGTAGTGAATGAACGCAATGGCACTGTTGTTGCCGGCGCCCAAGTGCGCATTGACGACGTAGTGATTTCCCACGGTGCCTTGCGGCTCAAAATCGAAACCCGCTATACCGCGTCACAACCCGCCGGTTTCTTCCGCGAGACGGGTGACAGCATAAGCTCGTTGTTGGTTGCCAATAGCGAATTAAGCGTCGATGAAGGCGAAGCGAACAATACCACCCGTTTGCCAGGCGCATCTATCGGTGAGCTGGTGGAATCACTCAAGGCATTAAACCTGACGACAAGGGAATTGATTGCCGTATTGCAGGCCATTAAAAAAGCGGGCGCCCTGCACGCCGAATTGATCATCCAATAGGAGTTGCAATGGAAGACGTCACTTTACAATTGGTTAAATTTGCCCTTGACCGCTATGCATACACCCAGGAGGTTGCCAGCAAGAACATTGCTTTATCTGGAATTGAAAGCCGCAAAACCGTGGATTTTGACACTATCTTGAGTGACCTCAAAGCCATGCCTGAATCACAGCAATTGGCTATGTTGGAACAAATCTCCAGCCAAGAGCGAAGCTTGATGCAATCGCTTACTACGGACACAGGCGAAACGGTGGCCATTGAACATGAACATGCCATTTCTACCAAAGCCTCTTTGGAATATCAGGCAATGATCGAGGCACTAAAACGGAAAATGTCAATTAAGTCATTGATCTTCGGAGGGAACTCATAATGGCTGTAACAGATATCATGGCGATTTCTGAGTTTGGTATGCAGTACCAGAAAGCGAGGGTAGATGCAGCAGCAACCAACATCGCCAATGCCAATGTGGTGCAGCCCAGCTCTGGTCCTGGATTTAAGCCACTGCATGTCGCCATTACTTCGAGCTTCAATTCGATGCTGATGGATAGCAATGCTATCCAAACCATTCAGGATCAATCGGTACCAGATAAGTTGGTATACAAGCCTGGGCATCCCATGGCCGACCAAAGTGGCTATGTGCGTTACACCAATATCGATATGGCCAAGCAAATGATTAGTTTTACAGAGGCCACTCGGGCATATGAGGCAAATGTCAAAGCGTTCAATACCCAAATGAACATGATGTTGTCCGCGTTGGAAATAGGGAAATAGGTGCCGCTATGGCAATTGAAGCAGTCAACAATATTACTGGGGTGGTTAGTCCCCCTGAGCCGGTTCAAGTGGCAGCAAAACCTGCGGATTTTTCCGCTTTGGTTACCGATGCCATGGGCGAACTCAACACTAACTTGAAAGAATCTGAAGCCATTTTGCAAAAAATGGCCTTAGGTGAAACGGTATCGGCGCACGAAGTGATGTTGACGATCGGCAAGGCTAAGTCGCAAATGCGCTTAGCTGTAGAAGTTCGCAACAAATTACTTGAAAGCTATCAAGAACTAATGAGGATGCAAGTGTAGTTATGGGTGCTTTCTATCAAAACTTAAACCCTGGCCAACGGGCAAGCCTAGCTGTGTTTTTGCTTGTTATCATCGCAATATTGGTGGCGGGTAGCATCTGGATTTTTACCCCTAACAAAGCCAACTTATTTGAAAACCTGGATGCCAGGAGCGCCGCCCAAGCCGCACAAAAACTTGATGAGGCCGGTGTCGCCTATGAAGTATTGGACACGGGTGATAGTAGCACTATCCAGGTGGCGCAAAATGAAGCTGACAAGTTGCGTGTGACCTTATCAGCTGAACTTGGTATGCCAGGGGTGAACGGACTGGAATTGTTTGATAATGCCGACTACAGCATGACAGACTTTTCACAACAGGTTGCTTACCAGCGCGCGATTCAAGGCGAGTTGGCCAGGACAATCTCAGAGATGGTCGGCATCAGGAATGCCAGGATCCATGTCAGTTTGGCACCAAAAACCCTGTTCAGGGCGGATCGCCAGGCCTCGAAAGCCGCCGTTTATTTGGAATTAGAACAGCAAGTGGAACCCGGCAACGTCAATGCCATTACTATCCAGCAACTGGTTTCGCATGCGATCAATGACTTGCCGCCGGAAAATGTCACTGTGTTTGACCAAAATGGCAATGAGCTAACGGCTTCAGCGGATTTGGGCAGCGGCACTTCAATAAAAAAACGCGTTGAGTTGATCGAGTTTACGGAACAGAAGCTCACTGAACAGGCGTACCGCTTGTTGGGATTATTGTTTGATCCCAGGGATATAGCGGTGTCCATCAATGTGAAAATGAACTTTGACCAAAAAACAGAGCGCTTGCAGGGATTATTGACCAATGAAAATGGCGAGGGCGTGGTGGTGCGGTCGCGGCAAAGCCAAGTTAACAAAGCCGTAGAATCGGAACAAGAAAACATTATCAATACGCCTGTCAACACTGAATCTGAATTTGAATACCAACATGGCAACGAGCTTGTAGAAACTATCTATAGCACTGGTGTGGTGGAACACATTTCAGTCGGAATTGTCGTGAGTGCTGATGTACCAGAGGAAAAACAGGCGCAACTTAATGCGCTGATTTCTGCGGGTTTAGGCTTGTCGCAAGCCCGCGGGGATACCCTGTTCTTCACAGCCATACCGAGTCGTCGCCCTAGTACAGGTTTGTCCCTCGAAAATACCACTGCTTTGCAGGAAGGCAACGCCAATGCTGACACTTCAGCACCTGCCCAATCGCCTGCGGGGCA
Organism: Alteromonadaceae bacterium; assembly: GCA_965279005.1. Classification (GTDB taxonomy): domain Bacteria; phylum Pseudomonadota; class Gammaproteobacteria; order Enterobacterales; family Alteromonadaceae; genus Planctobacterium. The sequence goes on from CBDIHK010000022.1 coordinate 105,756, forward strand.
ACTGGGTGACAGTGCACAGACCTATCTTTCACAGCTCGGTTCACTGGTCTATGTCGTCGCAGCAATCGCCGTACTTTTTGTATTTGCCTTGATTGCGTTTGCCCGCTCGCAATCAAAGGTAAGGAAGCATGCTATGCGAGATTTGCAGACTTGGTTAAACGATGGTGCAGGTTGAAAATATGACCGATAATGAAAAGTTAGTGGCGCTAAAATTGGGTTCAATGAGTTGGATAAATCGGCGAATTTTATTGCGCCAGCTGCCAGCATCATCGCAACTTAGGGTGAAAAAACACCTATATGAACTAAAAGCGTATTCGAGATTGGAATGCACAAAAATGCTTGAGACTTTATTGCAAAGAAACAAGGTTGCCGTATCGCCACAAGCGCCGCAAGCCGATGGGCATGTGCAGCAAATATTAGCGCAAAAACTGCCGGTAACCCCGGCGGTTGTGGCCTTGGCAAAGGAATATACACAGCCATGAGCTTGTTGAAAAACACCGATGTAATAGGCAAGCAAGGCGGGTATGTGCCGAAGCTGCAACATCCTACTGAGGAAATACAGGAATCGTCCGTTTCCGGTTACATCGCTCCCGTTGAGCAAGCGCAACAAGTGACACTAGCACAGCTGACTGGGGCGCTGGAAAACATGCCGAAAGACCAAGCCAAGGTGCTGTTGCGGCAATATTTCCAACCTGAGTTGGAGCAGTTGCAGCAGGATGTCACCGCGGAAGTAAGCGCTGGGCTACAGCGAGATTCCGCGGCCGCCCAGGAGCAATGGTTGGCGGAAAACACCCAAGCGCTAGAACAGGCAAAGCTGCAGCTTAGCGCAGCAGAGTCCCAGTGCCGGGAAGCGGCTGAGTTTTGGCAGGAGCAAGTTGCAAAAGAAGCGCAGCAGCCGGAGTGGGAATCGTTTTCACACGAGCTTTTTGTACAGCTTCTGTTTCGGGCTATTACTAAAGTTATAGCGGTAGAGGTTGTACAAAAAGATTATATCCAGCAATTGGTTAGCCAATTGCTGGCGGAATACCACAAAGAGCAACCCACTTGTATCTATGTTGCCGAATACCACTTCCAGCAATTGCAGCAAATTGAGAAAGAAACCGGCTCCGAATGGCCATTGCAGGTCAAAGTGGATGCCAAGTTAGTCCCCGGCAGTTACCGGATTGAATTACAAAGTGGTGCGCTTGAGCAGGATCTTTTGCACGCCCTTGGGGCATTAAAAGACAACTTACTGTCGCTTGCCCGGCCGGAGGACGCCAAGTGAACGCTGAAATGCTGGAAAGGGTAGTGGAAGAAATACCTGGCGCAGTCAGGTACGGCAATGTCACCAAGGCGGTGGGATTGATCATAGAAGCAAGCTTTCCGTCGGCATTTATTGGTGAGCTTTGCACCATCTACCCCCATCGCGGTGACACCACAGGCATTAAAGCGGAAGTTGTCGGTTTTAGGGGCGACACCATATTGCTCATGCCGTTTGAAAAGTGTTTGGGCATAGGGCCTGGTGCCACTTTGAAGGCCAGTGGCGAAAGCGTGCAGGTGAGAGTGGGGGACTCGGTCATTGGCCGTGTGCTTGATGCGTTTGGACAACCTATTGATGGCGGCAGCAAACCGCAAAACCTGCATCCTTTTTCACTGCAAAACTTTTCACGCAACCCAATGCATCGGGAGGCCATTACCGATGTCCTGGCGACCGGGGTCAAGGCCTTGGATAGCGTATTGACTATGGGTAAAGGCCAGCGCATGGCATTGATGGCCGGGAGTGGTGTTGGCAAGAGTACATTATTGTCTTCTTTATGTGCCAACGTCGATTCTGACGTCAACGTCGTTGCGTTGATTGGAGAAAGGGGCCGTGAAGTCGAGGAGTTTGTGAATCGCACGTTAGGGGAAAAAGGGCTACAGAATTCGGTGGTAATTGCGGCTACAGCACAGGAACCCCCATTGGTACGCGTGCATGCCGCATACAGTGCAATGGCCATTGCCGAATACTTCGCTGCCCAGGGTAAGAACGTATTTTTCACGATGGATTCAATCACCCGTTTTGCTACGGCGTTGCGGGAAATTGGCTTAGCAATAGGCGAGCCGCCGACAATAAAGGGATACACGCCATCGGTTTTTTCGGTCATCCCAGAAATGCTTGAGCGCTGCGGCAACTTCAGGAATTCAGGATCTATCAGTGCCATATTTACTGTGTTGGTAGAGTCGGACGATTTTAACGATCCATTGGTGGACAATGTCCGCGCGATATTGGATGGCCATATAGTGCTTACCAGGGAACTGGCGCAGCAAAACCATTTTCCCGCGATTGATATTCCAGCGAGCATTAGCCGCTTGTTTAACCAACTAGCTGATGCGTCGCAAAACGTGTTTGCCAAAGCTGCCCGTGAGATTTTTACCGACTATCAGAACAACAGGGATTTTATAGAGTTAAACCTATTAGAACATTCGGATACCAGTAAAAGTGACAAGTTGATTGAGAAATGGCAATTGTTGAGTGGCTTCTTGCTGCAGGATGTTGATGAAACATCCTCATTTGCTGAAACCAAAGCCCTTTTTGTAAAGCTACTGGAGGAACTCCAATATGCACCGGCTTAAACATGAATTGCGCAACCACAATAAGCTGGTCAAAGCCAGCGAGACAAAGTTGCAACGCTGCAAAATGGCGCTTCACACGGCTGACCAACAAATGGGCCTAACCGCTGATTCACTTGAACAGGCAAAGCAGCATTACGAGGTGCTAACCGAGGCGGCCACAAGGTACTTGAAACGACCGGATATCTGCCCGATGCGAATGCACAATTATTACCAAGAAATGGATGCCAAGTCGAAGCTATTAGAGCAAAAAGAGCGGGCGCATAAAGATGCACAAAAAATCCGCCAACTAGCCCTCGACAGTTACTTGGATGCGATGAAGAAAAACGAGTTCTGGCAAGACAAGCAGCAGGAAGCCGCGCTGATGTTGGGCAATTTGCGGCAAAAGCGCTTGGATATGGCGCTTACTGAGATCTATAACAAGAACAAGCGGGGCAACCTATGATTGACATTGTAAACCAAGGGATCCCGCAGGTTTCCCAAGGATCCGGCCAGCAGGTATCAGGACGGGATGGGCAATTTAACTCACTTTTGGGTAACCAGGACAGCCTGGGATCTAACATTCCACAGCAACACACGCAGCAGGCTCCAGGACGGGATGGGCAATTTAACTCACTTTTGGGTAACCAGGACAGCCTGGGATCCAACATTCCGCAGCAACACACGCAGCAGTTGCTAGGTGATGCCATGGTTATGCAGTTGTTGCAACCCACTGCCAAAATATCTGCGCTGTTGGCAACGCCACATTTGGTTGTTGAAAACCCTGGTTTGGAACTACCCGGCAAGGTGACATTAATACCCTTGCAACAGGTGCTGCCAAACTTAGACAATTCACTTGTGCCTGGCATTGGATCGCGCGGAAATGACGCCATGGCATTGTTGCTTGCTACCAGCAATGAGGGCGCCAGTGACAGTATTGACCAGTTGTTTGACAACTTGGACACCCTGGCTGCGGAAACCCATAGCCTTATGCCACTGCCGGAGCTGCTGGCACAAGATGGCATGGGCAGCGTTGTCTCAGTACAGGTTGTTGACGGTACCGTCTTGGATGGCAATACAGGAAAACCAGGGAGTATCCTGCCAATTTACCACACACTACCTGTAGATGGTGTCTTCAGTAGTGCTGCATCTGGACAAGCACCATTGGACTTCGGCGATTCGATACAAATAGCCCAAGCGCCGGCTAGGTTATATCCGTTTAGTAGCAACCCCAATCCCTTTATGTCCAATGCGCCGCAAGTCTCAATAACAATGGGCTCGGCAGCAAGCATTAGCATTGAAAACACGGCGCCAGCGCCACTGGTGATGCGAAATGTGCAAGTGGGCCAAGCCCCCCAGCAAGCCGACAGCGTTAGGCCATCGGTAGCCACTAACAACAAGGTTCAGGCGGTGGCCAATTTCCAGGGGGCTACCAAGGTGCCAATAAAAGGCAATGTTGCTGATTTGTTCAGCAGCCCAGCCCAGGCAAGCAATACCATGGGCGTTGAAATCCCTAAGTGGTATTTCATTTTGACGCCATCATCAACAGCCCAGACGCTGTGGTACCGCAATTACCGGATGGATGAAAAAAGCATTGAAAGGCTGGTTGAAAGGTTGAGTAACAGTGACTTTACCAGCAACCAAAACATTAACCGCATCATCATTAATGGCGTACAGGCTTGGTCGTCTGAAGCGCAAAGGAGTGACACATGATAGAAGCAATTGGTGGCAATGTAACCACAGAAGTACAAAGCCTCGACAATACATCGATAAACCAGGATGAATTTATCCAGTTGTTTTTGGCGCAGCTAAACAACCAAGATCCGCTTGAACCGGTGAACAATAGCGAGTTTTTGGCGCAGATGGCGCAATTTACTGGATTGGAGCAATCGAGGTTGCTGAATGAGAATATGACCAACTTGCTTACCATGAACACCTCTGACCAAAGCCTGTCTTTGTTGGGGCGCAACGTGGAAATAAATCAAAACGGCATTGTTACCCAAGGTGTCGTAAATGAAATCAACTTTGGCCCACAGGGCACTTCACTCAACATAACCGCTAGTGACAATAGCGTGTTAACTGATGTTTCAATTGCGAACGTCAGGCTTGTTCAAGAATAAAGGAGAATATTATGTTTCAGTCATTCTTTACCGGACTGTCTGGCATGTTGTCGTTTTCAAAAAACCTAGATAACGTCAGTAACAACATCGCCAATATGAATACACCAGGTTTTAAAGCGAGCGACACCTTTTACCGCAGCCTCACTTCTGGTGACACCGCGCTGGGTACCCAGGTATCGGGGCAGGAACAACGCTTCAGTAGTGGCGATGTCAGGCAAACCGGCAATGCGACTGATTTGGCGATTGCAGGTGAAAGCTTTTTTGTGTTGCTTGAGAACGGTGATGCTAGGTACACCCGAGCGGGGCAATTTAGCTTTAATGACGAAGGTTTCCTAGTGGATTCAGTTACCGGATCACAAGTCGCTGCGGTTAATGACAGCGGCCAGTTAGAGCCAGTCAGTATCAGTAACCTGAGGGTGTTGGCACCCCAGGCGACAACTGAAATTGCGTTTACTGGCAACCTTTCCACCGACATGAACACTGTCAATATCGACGGTGTAACGGCATTCAATGGCCTCGGTGAACAAGTCACCCTCAACTTTCAATTTACCAACAACAGCGCGACTACGGCGGGCAGCTGGACAGTGTTGGTGACAGATTCCAATGGCAATACCTTGCATCAAGATAACATCCTATTTGACGGTAATGGCACCCCTGTCAACAATGCCAATTCGTTGTCATTTGATTTGACTGACTCCCAAGGTGGCACAGACACACTTAATTTGAGCTTTGGCGACGGAGGTGCTTTTTCTGGCAGTACCTCAGTGTCCGGAGGCAGTACCTCCACACTACAGGCAAACGTTACCGATGGCCACACCATTGCTAGCCTAACTGGCGTCTCGTTTACTTCCCAGGGGCAGTTGCAACTGACCTATTCCAATGGGCAAGTCGAAGACGGTCCGTTCCTTGCGGTCGCTAACTTCACTGACCAAAGCGTGTTGGACTTAGTTGAAGGCAGCGTTTTTTCGAGTGTCGACAACAGTGGCTTGTCTATCGGCAAAGCCAATAGCGGCGGTCGTGGTTCTATCGTTGCAGAAAGCATTGAGTTGTCGAACGTAGACTTATCCCGCGAATTTGCCGATATGATCATAATCCAGCGGGGTTACCAGGCCAGTTCACGTATATTGAATGTTGCAAACCAGTTGTTAGACCAACTGTATGAAAACACCCGGGGCTAATAATGCCAGTTGAGTATACAGGTATTGTACCGCGTCGGCAGCGCAAGTTTGTGCGGCTAGAATTGGGCGAGTTGCTGAACCAGTGGTGCCAGCACTGGTTTGTGGATGCCGCCGCAATAGATGTGAGTTTCGGCGATGGCCTTATGTTCAAGGCAGGCAGCGAAGCGCAAAATAGTCAACCATTGGCTGCCGGGCTTGTGGTCAATGGCACCGGCACGCCGCTAGCTAATTTGGCGAAGATTGCCAGCGGTGCATCAGAACAGTCCGATGCCGGTTTTGTGGCCTTGTTGCAAAGCAAAATGACTGGACACCTGCTGTCATTGTTCCAGGTTGAGCAAGCTAACCCGCTTCCTACATCAACCGGCCATAACCTTGCTAGTGCTGTAACGGTGCATGTTTCTGTGGCCAATATCGGAATTGATTTCGGCATCAGCTTAGCGCTATTGCACGCACGCTGGCCAGAACTGTTGGTACCCGCCAAATCCGGAATTACTTCAGGTCAGCTCACTGACAGGCATATGTTGGTTAATAAGGAACTGGTATCCATGGTTGTTTCGCTAGAGGGTACCAGCTTGAGTTTTGCCGAAATAATGCAATTGCAAGCCGGGGATATTCTGAAGTTAACGCATCCGCTAGACCAGCCTCTAGTTGCCAATGTAAATCATCAGCAAGTACCGGTTAAGCCTTATCTGGTGCGGAATAAAAATCAAAAAGCCATTATTTTGGGAGGATAACATGGCCGAGCAAAAAACAGCCCAAAGCATTGAGTTAATGGATGTTGAGGAAGCTAAATCTGCTAACCCAGCTATGTCCGATGTCAACTTGGCATTAATTAAAGACGTTAAAGTTGACTTGGATCTGGTTATTGGCAGTGTTGAATTAAGTGTTGAAAACCTGCTTGCCTTGAAAGTGGGCGAAAAAATCGAACTGGACAAAGATGTAGACGAACCGGTCACACTTGTGTCAGACGGTAAACCGGTTGCCACCGGCCGGTTGGTTGCCATAGATGGTTGCTTTGGCGTGGAAATTACAGAAATTAAGAGTTAACAGTGCAAGACTTTGGGTTTAAACAGGGCAGTACAGTGTCGTTCGAACAGCTGTTTATTTTGCTCTTATTTTTTGTCCTGCTGGCCGCAGTCGCACTTTTTTTGCGAAAGCGGGGGACGTTACCACTGGCAAGTTTCAAAACGAGGCGTGAATCGGATGTGCAGGTTGAATCGAAATCGATTGGCCCACAATTGACTTACTATAAAATAGTAGATAAATCCCGCACCTATGTATTTGTCCGCAACCAGCAGCAGTTGCTAAAGCTAGACCAGTATCAAAATAGCCAAGGAAATGGACATGATTAGGTTGCTAGGAATATCTTTCGCTGTCTTGTACAGCGGTAGCGCTGCCGCCGATGATTTTTTGCAATCGCTTGAAAACTCGCAGATATTAGAGTCAATGGCACCCGAACTGCGTTTACTGTTAACCCTGTCGAGTTTGTCATTTATCCCGGTGCTGCTCATTGCCATGACGGCGTTTACCCGCATTGTCATTGTGCTGTCGCTGCTGAGGCAGGCATTGGGGTTAATGCAGACCCCTCCCAATGTTGTCATTATCACGCTCGCTTTCTTTTTAACCTGGTTTACCATGGGGCCGGTGTTCAACGAGTCGAAACAAAACGCGTTGATACCTTACATGAACCAACAAATAGGACTGGCAGAAGCCGTTGACAATGGTATGTCACCGTTCAGGCAGTTTATGATCAGCCAAACCAGGGAAGAAGATTTTGCCGCAGTCCTACAAATGGTTGACGCTCCGGTACCAGATTCTGCTGAAGAGGTATCGCTACAATACCTGGTTCCGGCTTTCATGCTGAGTGAACTGCGCACCGCCTTTCAAATAGCATTTGTTATTTTTGTGCCGTTCCTGTTGATCGATTTGATTGTGGCGAGCACCTTGATGGCCTTGGGTATGATAATGGTGCCCCCCATCACTATTGCCCTGCCCATAAAAATTATGCTGTTTGTTTTGATCGATGGGTGGACATTAGTGACCCAATCTTTGGTGGGAAGCTTCTTTTCTACCTAGCACTATGAATGTGAATTCTATAACTTCCAAGCAATTTAACTGGATCGGGCAGACTGTAGTTTGGCCTGCGAAGGACGATGCTTGGAACCTAAAAAGGGTGGAGTTGTTCGAATTTTATGCGCAGTGGTGCCAAGCTATTTCACTGCAACTGTTCCACCGCATTAGGATTACTGGAACAGAATCAATTGACTTTATCCAATATGGTTCAATAGGCTTGTTGGAGGCAATTGACCGCTACAACGCCAATTTAGGGACGCCGTTTAAAACTTATGCCTTCAAACGTATCCGCGGCGCGATTATAAACAGTGTGTTCAAATTTTCAGAGCACAGCCAAATCCAGGCTTGGAAGAGGCAACGGACACAGGAGCGATTGTCATTGATGGCGATGGAGCAAAGCCAAGGGGATAGCGAGGCAAGTGCCGGAGACATGTTAGTTGAGACAATATTGGATTTGGCCGTTGGCATTTTGTTTGAAGAAGATGCCACCGAAGACGAACACTTGTTGCAGGGGAATTTGTATGATTCCCACGAAATGAATGCCATGCAAAAAGCAATTGTCAATGAATTCAAACAACTACCAGCAAGAGAAGGTAGGGTAATGGCAATGCACTATTTGGAGTTCTACAAATTCAAAGAAATTGCAGAAGAAATGGGGATCAGCCTTAGCCGGGTATCCCAGCTTCACAGTTGCGCGATGAAAACTATCCAGCAGCGGATACTGGCAATTTAATGGCTATTAGGCTGGCAAGCAAATTAGCCAATACCGATCCCATTAAGTACAACTAAAAATGAATGCCCTTATCTTTCTTCAGCTGTTGCAGGCGTGCCATCTGTTGTGGGTCATCGAGCAGGGTTTGGTATATCTTGTCAGCCAAAGCTTGGAATTTTGGTTCGGTTACTGCTTGGGTGCCGAGTGTTTTTTCCAGGGTTTGCAGAACCAGCTGTTTCATCAATTGTTGATCAGATACCAAGTTATCGGTATCAATTTCCATCAATACTTGGGATAACAAGCTACTCGGCAATGCCTGTTTTTCTTTTTTGGTATTTTTGTGTGGCTTTTCAGCTGTGCGTTTTTTATCGACTTTGACACCCGCCTGGGAGTTTGCCACACCGGGTACTTTCTCAATCATAGAACGTACAACCCTGAATATTGAGCCCAGCAGTTAGTGGGTTTTGTATACATCAAGCAGGTGGCTAGTGTCATTTGCTTCGGTTTCCGTTTCATCCGCTTCTGGTTCTGGCGTTTCTGTTGCATCGCCAGCCGCCATTTCTTGCGCACCCACATCATTTTGGCCTGCGTGTTCAACCCGGGCAAGCATTTCCTGCATATCCCGGTTTAAGCTGGTGTTTTCCTTGTTCAACTGCAAACCCAAGGCGATCATACGTATTGCTGCGTCTAGTTGCCCGGCAATAATTAACATAACGCCCCTGGCAAACGCACTCAAATAGCTATCGTCAGATTCCCGAATGGCACTAAGGTGCCTAATGCCAGCTTCTGTTTGTTCCAGCGTAATCAATAATAAGCCACATTGAAAAGAAGCGATTTCGTAATTCGGGCGCAACTGTAGGCAGGTTTCATAATGGCTGATGGCATTGTCATAGTCTTCAGATTGGGCACAGATAGCCGCAGCGAGGAAGTGCACCTGGGCATTGTCCGGGTAATCAATTACTGCGGATTCAATTAGGTTTTTTGCCTCAGCTAATTCTCCTTGTCTGATAGCCCCATTTATTGCTTCTAACGATAATTCCACCGACATTGCCCAATCCTTATTTAATGCCCAACCACTGCCACTCTACCACAGAGCTTTAGTTGCGCATAATGCAAAGCTATGCGCAATGCAATTTTTCCCAGTTCACGCTTGTACTGCCATTTTTTTTGATTAGGGCGGGATTGCTTAATTAGCGCCGAGGCCGCTTGGTAGTCGCTACAAAATTGGCAAAACATGCCTGGCTGCCAAGCTACAAGCCACCTGATTAGGTTTGGATTTGCCTAAGGCAAACGGACTGTTATCAGCCGAGATAGGTCTTGAAATAAGCGATGTCATGCCAGTTATATGCTCATAACAAAGTGGACTAAAAAAATTCACATTTTTTGCTAAACAAATTTACCGTCCCCTGGATTGGTTAAATATCCACACTCATTTTGTGGAATAGGCTTTAACCAGTTATTAGGAATGTTGTTATGGTAGCGGTAGTTAGTGGCGATTTAGCGGGATTGTTTAATAGTTCTTTGTCTGTCCTTGGCCAACAAGGCCTATATGGCAACAGCCAGATGGGGCAAAGGGGAATCAATACCTTTGTTAACGCCGCAACCGGCAACCTCACCATTCAAACACAAGATTTTTCACTATCAGCACTAGGCTCTGATTTCGGCACAGTGAATACCTATAACAGCTTGGGGGAATTCAGTGATAGGGATAGCAACGGTTCTGATAACTGGCGTTTAGGTTTCTTAAGTTCCGTAGAGATGAACGGCGAACAGTGGCAGCGAATTACTGCCGATGGAGCCCGCCAGACATTTTTTGCCACAACAACACCGGGATTATATCAATCGACCGAAGGCGCTGGTGCCCACGACACCCTGGAAATAAAAGCTGACGCAGTTATTTACACAGAAGGTTCCAGCCAGCTGCGCCTGCACTACCAGCCTGGCGCCGACGGTGGCCGTTTAGTGGCGGTAGTCAATACTGAAGGATTAGGGCAGCATTTTTATTACAATGACGAAGGACGGCTGGATTACCTGGAAACCGATATTGCTATTGGTTCAGAAGATGGCACGGGTACGGTAAGGGATACAGAAACCACAGAATTTTATTACAACGAAGCCGGGCAATTGAGTGGCATCGAAATTATGGACGCCGCTGGTGATAATAATACGCCAAAACAGTCCATCTTTTATTTATACGATGATGAAGGCCGCCTCAGCCATAACATTATTGACTTAAAACCCAACGACCAAACCTTCTTCGATCCGGACTCAAAGGATTCTCCACAAGATGGTATGTTCATAACGGCTTACAGCTATGACAACAATGGCCGTTTGTCGCACATACGCCAAAATAAAGAAGCCAGCGATACTGCCGATCTTTGGATAACCTATGACACCGAGGGGCGCGTAAAAACCGTCACCGATGCTGAGGGAAACAGCCAGGCGTTTGACTACCTTGATGAACGCACCACTAAGCTTACCGCTGCTGGCCGCGAATACCTTTTTGAACATGATGAAAACGGATACCTAGAGCGTCAATTGGTGGTTTTGGGCGAAGGTGATGGCCAGCAAGAAGTTGCCACTACCTACCATTATGACGAGGATTATAACTTGGCTGCGGTCGAGGATGGCTTGGGCAATTCCACCAGCTATGTGCATGATAATAGGGGCAATATCGTCACCGAGCAGGATGCTAAAGGCAACCGGGTTGATCGGGATTACAATGAACGGAACCAGCTTACTCGGGAAACCATTTACCAAGGGCGTGATGCCAATAGTTTGGAAGACACGTCGGCCGAGGCCTCGAAACCGGTTCACAATTATTTCGTTTACGAAGAAGATCCAGACAACATCGAACCCGAAAGCAAGGATATGTTGCTGCGATTTGTTGTCAGCAGCGAAGGGCGCGTCACAGAATACCAATACAATTCACTAGGGCAGCGGACTGCTGAGATCATCTATGTAAACCACCGCTTTGACACAGGTTCCGTTTCCCATCCTTTGCTTGAACACACGCTAAAAACCTGGAAAGCAAGCCTTCGGCAAGACAATGGGGACGGCGGTACCCAGTTTATGATGGCGCCCAATGACATCATCCTGACGGAGTATGACTATGACTTTAGGGGGCGATTACAAAGCAGTACCCAGTTCTCAGCGGTAAATCCCGATCTTTCAGGACAGGAAGATACATCAACTACCGTCCACTATACCTATGACAGTGCAGGCCGGCTACTCAGTGAGATCTCTGAAGAGGAGCGTACCGCATTATTTACCTATGATTCCCTTGGGCGTTTATTGACCCGTTCTGATATATCCCTAGGCGGCGATAGCGCCGCTATCCTGACCCGTTGGGACTACCAAGATAGCCAACAAAAAGTGCAAATGAGCACCTCGGCGGGAATGGTACAAGTTTCCGAGTATGATTCCCAAGGGCGCCTAATCAGCCAACAAGCTGGTCGTGGATTCACTGATCTAGAAAGCAATCAGATTAGCCAAATAGATATAGCCTTTGCTGATCAAGCTTGGATATACGATGCTGAGGGGCGCCAAATTGCGCACAAACAAAGCCATGGTGGTTACAGCTATCGTTTTTATGATGAAGTAGGCCGCGTAAGTTTTGAAGTTGACACTGCCGGACAGCTGACACGCCACGAATACAACACTGCCAGCCAGCTGACCGCCAGTTTCCAATACGCTTCTGCTTTGGATACACAAGGGTGGTTAAATGCCTCTCAAACTGCCCTAGAGGGTAGTGTTGCCCACGATGCGATCAACTACTATTTGGCGAACCTTCCACTGGGTACGGATGTCCGCACGTCCCGTTTTGAATACGATTTGGCGGGTCGTCTGTCATTGACCCTGGATGCAGCCGGTTATGCCACTGCATTTGGCTATGATACTTCTGGCAGGCTAACGCACACCCGTGAATTTAGGCAAACGGCGGTCTACAGTGCCGAAGATAATAGCATCACTATCCGACAGCCCTATGATATGCGTGCATCGCGGCAATTCTATAGCGATGACGGATTGCTTATGGCGACTGTGGATGCGGAAGGCTATGTCACGGAATACCGTTACGATGGTGCTGGGCGCCAGGTTATGGAAATTATCTACGCTGACAGGGTAATGACGGAAAAGGCCAGTGGTAACCTAAGGCCACCAACCAATGGCGAGATTTACCATGATTCTTTACTTGAGTTGATGCCAGCGCCGAATACCCGTGAAGACCAAATTACGATTAATTATTACAACGGATTGAACCAGCTAGTTAACCAGCACGCGGCAGACGGTAGCTTGGTCAGCTACACCTATACCTTTGATGGTTCCCTTGAAACCGAAACCCGTCACTATGAGCGGATTGGAAGGCCACAGGTACTGTTGCAACCGCACCCCGACGCTGCCACCACCTATTCAGATGATTACCTTGAATTTAGTGCACCGGATGAACACGACAATGATGACGTCACTTCTTACATCTACAATGGCCGTGGCGACATAGAAAGCCAATACAACAGCACCACCCAGGTTACCACAGAATTTCGTTATGATAGCCATGGACGCCTGTTGGGCACAGAAAGCCGCAGTATAGATGGCAATGATGTGCGCAAGACACTCCAAGCTTTGGACGAATTGGGCAGGGTAACCCATAGCTTTGACAGTGAAGAAGTGGGTGATAACGAAGTCACTGCTGACTCAGTAACCACCCTTAAAGGAGAGGATGATACTGGCATAACCGTACAGTATGACTCTGCGGGACGGGTTATCGGCCGCACCGATAGGGAAGGGAACACCCGTTATTATTACTACAATGAGCGCAACCAGCTGGCGTTGGAGGTCACAGCAGGTGGCCGGGTCACGGAGTATAGCTACAATGCCTTTGGTGAAGTAAGTACTACACGTGTCCTGAACAAGCTGCTGCCGCTAAACGCACTATCTGGAGATGTCTATCCGGATCCGCAAGCCTCGCTGCAAGGTATTCCACAAATATTGCGCGTTGCCATTGATGCTGCCAGCAATGACAGCAAGGACTCGCTAGTCAGTAACAGCTATACCCTGAGGGGATTGCTTGACATCCGATCCGACAATAGCGGCGCACATGTCGATTACGACTACAATGCTTTTGGTGAAATTGACGATACCTACACCACCCTGTCTGGAGAGGATATTAGGCAAGATAGCTTTGGCTATGACCGTCGTGGCATGTTGACCACTACGACGACAGATGTTGGAGGCCTGGATGTTGCCAATATTTCCGAGTTTGATGCTTTTGGACGGGTTGTGGGCCAAACTGACGGCAATAACAACAGGGTCAGTTTTTCGTATGTGCACGACGCTGGCCGGGTTATCCGGGAATACCGCAATAGTGATGGCGTGGTCAAGGATATCACCGAGGTCGATGTATTTGGCCGGAGCCTCTCCGTGTCTTCTGTACAGTACGATACAGAGGGTGAATCGCCGGTCACAGTGTCTAGCCAACGTTTTGAGTACAGCCAAAATGAAGGTGAGCAGCGCCAATTAGTTATCCAGGGAGACGACGTTGGTACCTTAATAACAACTAACGGTTACAACGAGACCGTGGATATTATTACGGGAAGTGTGACTAGCGGTGAGGGTGAGGAAACCATCACACCTGAAAACATGGCAACCCGCACCCATTTTGCATACGACAAAAATGGCAACCAGGTCCGGCGGATCCAAGGTTATCAAGACCCCACAGAAGATAACCCCGATATCAACAGGTACAACGGTTCGGTGCACACTGTTTTCCGTTACAACGACAATAACCAGCTAATTGAAGAACAAAGGGATCCTGACAATAGCAACCCGTCTGGTGAATACGGCAAGACTAGCTACAAGTACAATGATGATGGGCAAGTGGCTATAAAGGTATCCCCCAATGGGTTTACCCAGTGGTTTGTCTATGACGGGCAAGGCAATATTGCCTATAGGGTTGAAATGGTTCAGGCAGACTCGCCAGACGCCGCGAATGCACAAGTGTATATCAAGCAATTTCATTATGATGCGGCCGGCAGGTTAACCTCCGAAATACAGCACAGCAACGATCTCGGCGAGGCGGTTTACGATAGGCTCAGTGCTGATGACAGTGAGGCTTATGACCTATATATAACGTCAGCAGATATTGCCTCGGAAGAAGGGTTTTTAAGTTCAGGAATTTCAGCAGATAGCCCAGAATCATTCTACAGTTACAACGAAAATGGCACCCTTAATTTTAGAATCGACCCGGAAAGCGGGATCATCCGTTATAAACATGACAGCAGGGGCTTGGTTACCGAAGAGGTGCGCCATGCAAATGCTGTTGACCTAACTGGCAGCCAACGCGAGCAACTGCGTCTTGGCGGCGCTGTTGATGTCGTGGCTGTTTCCGGACAAGTGGCCGCTGCATTGACACCTGCAGTTGTTGCAGAAATAAACCAACTAGACCCATCAGATCCCTTACCGCCAAGTATTTCGGCGCTAGGTATCCCCAATAACATTATAAGCGTAATCAGGAACGACGAATTTGACAGGTTACTTATCGTCGTACAGGCGGAGGTCGACCAGTACCGCACTAGCATCTATGACGCCAATGGCAATGCCGTATATAGCCTACAAAAAGCCACTTTTGCCAATACCGCCATAGTCAAGAAAAGTGAATATGACCAAAATAACCGGATTATTTCTGCCACTACTTTCTACAAAAAAGTACCTTACCGCACCGATTACCAAGTTAGTGATGAGCGCGATGCCGTCGCTGTGGCATTGGGCAGTTACCTGGATCACGGACTAAACCGGACGCAGCATTACGTTTACGATGCCAGCGGCAATACCAGGTTCCAGATTGATGGCAATGGTAACATTGTTGAAAACCAATATAACCTAGCAGGGCAATTGACCCGCACTATCCAGTACCATAGTGAGCATCAGATCCACAACGCTGATAGTTTCCGCCAGGCGTCACTAACGGCACTCGGTGGTTTGGATTCACTCTCGGATCTAGATCGTGTCACCCGCTATGAATATGATGCAGCTGGCAATATAGAAACCAAAGCACAGCGGATGGGCGAGGGCGAGCTGGTTGAGCGCTGGCAATACAACCAACTTGGACTTAAGTCACGCTACACCAATACCAAGGGGGACCATTGGCATTATCAATATGACACACAGGGGCGTTTGGCATTTGAAATTGGCCCTGAAACTGAAATACACAGCCTGTCCGAAGACTACAGCCTAGACGCCATTGCCGGTCATGCAGCATTGGCGGTTGAATACGATGCTATGGGCAATGTCACCGCACGCACCTTGGGTTACATAGAAGAGTTTACCGATGCAACCGAGGTTTATGCAGATGACCTCGAAGATACCAGGACAACCCAATTTGAGTATGACCTAAAAGGCAGGCAAATCCGCATTCTAGAACCCGGGGCCAGCGATGGTTCTAGCCCCAGCGTTGAGTCTGAGGTCAAGTACAATGCCTTGGGCCAAGCCGTAGTCAATAAAATAACAACAGAGGATCCAGGCGGCAATGCCCTTGTCCTGTATTCCTACAAGTCCTGGGATGCAGCTGGGCGGTTAGTTTTTGATACCGACGTTTTGGGCAATACCACGGCGTTCGAATATGATGCGCTGGGCAACCAAACAACCCTGACTCGCATGGCTGATTCGCCATTGGCATCGCTCAGCGATTGGCAGCCGGGGCAGGAAATACCAGCAAGTGAATTACTGGCGTTACCTGAAAACGACAACAATCGTAAGTTGGAAAGACAATTTGATCCGATTGGCAACATCCTGGTTGAGCTCCAACCGGAAGTTGAGTTTGCCGAGCGTGTTGAAGGTGAGCTGGTTATCAATACGCGGCGTCCAGAAACCCGTTACCGGTACAACCCATTTGGAGAAGTGTCCCTAAAAGAAGAACGGATCAACTCCATTTCGTGGGCACGTACCTATTACCACTATGATCAACAAGGAAATTTAAGCGCCCAAGTTGACCCGCTGGGTTACGTCACCGAGTGGCGATACGACGATTTTAACGAACTCACCGGCTACACAGAATACGCCAAAGCCATTAGCAATGCCCAGGTCAACAAAGTACCAGTACCTACTGCAGATCCAGCCAAAGACCGCGATTGGACCTACGTCTACGACCAGCTGGGCCGGAAGGTGCGTGAAATCCGGGAGTCTGTCAGTGTCAGCGCTGTTAACCAGCAAGGCCAGGTGGCGACAACCGCGCGCAACCTAGTAACCCATTTTGATTACGATGATGCAGGCAATATTACATCAATTCGCGATGGCGAAAACGGCACAGTTACGGAGTTTGATGAGCTGGGCAGGGCGAGCAGTGTCACCCAGGTCGGCAGCCAGGTTGTGCATGATGTGCAAAAACTGGTGGCGGGAATTGCTGACGCAGATGCCATACATTCCAGTGCCTTGGAGACCCAATACTACTACGACATCCACGGTAACATGTTGTTGGCGGTGTCGGGTGATGACAAAGGTTCAGGAGGTGTCCTGAACCTTGAGTCTAACACTAACCGGGTTATTGCCCAGAAGTTTAATGACCGCAACCAGGTAGTTGCAAGCCAAAATGCGGTGGGCAATGAAACGCGCTATCGCTACGACTACCAGGGCAATGAAATTCAAGCAGAGACCGACTTTACTGTCGAAAACCGCAGGATCGAATACAAATTACTGCGGGTTGTTTACGAAGAAGAGGAAGAACAAGACGGTTCCACCAGGCAAGAGGAGTATACTGATCCTGCGCCCCCAGGCTTGGAAATTGTTGCCGAATCCGGCCGTATTGTCGGCACCGTTGACCCTAATCTGGATACGGACAACGAAAATGGCGAATTGATCCTTCGGGTAGTCATCTTTGATCCTGAAAACAGGAACTTAGATACCCCTTGGCTGGAAACTGAAGGAATTGACATTGTCATTTCGGATATTTCGTCCGGTGTTATTGATGTTGAAATTCCCAATTTTGATGGCACACCATCCCTCACCCAATACAAGACCGCACGCGAAATCAGGGAGTTTGATGCGCTTGGACGCCAAGTTGGGCAAAGGATGGAAGAAGACACCGAGGGTGAAGCAGAAACCCGCATATTGTCTGCGCTAGCCAGTGAATACAATGCGTTTGGCGAAGTCACCAAGCAAGGCAACCCCTACTTTGTACAAGGTAGCATTGCTGCGGATCCCAGCAAACCTACTGACCTGCAGGTAGAATTCAACTATGACGCTGCTGGCCGCATATTTAGTTCCAATGCCGAGGCAGGTGTGCTCAACCAGTACCATTATGACTTGCGCGGCAACCTCTTAAAGAAATCCAACCAAGCCACCGGTACTATTGTTAATAGCGTAGATAAACTTGGCCGGGTCCAGAAACAGGAAAGAGCGAGTTTTGTGCAAAATGGCGAACAAATCACGCCAATTATTGTGCAAAAATTTGACCGTTGGGGCAATGTCGTTGAATTTGTTGATGCCATCAACTATGCCGATTCCTCTGCCAATAGGAATGCTTACCGGTTCGAGTACAACCATCAGGATCAGCTGATTAGCGAAACTCGCGCCAGTACAAAGGTTGTCACTGATCAAAACACCTTTTCAACCAAAGCGGTCAATGCAATCTATCAAAATTTCTATGATTACCGCGGTCGGTTGATTGCACAGCGGGACTCGGATGACCATTACCGCTTTAACACCTACAACCAGTTAAACCAACTTGTCCAGGCTACTGACGAGTTAGGCCACAGCAAACACTATGCGTACAATGTGTTTGGCGAGAGGGTCGCGTCGGCGAATGAACTAGGCTATGTCACAACGGAAACCGTTGACAAACTTGGACGGGTTGTGGAAACCGGGGACATGCGTACCCAAGAGGGTGCTGACCAGAAGTCATACCAATGGTTGAACCAGTTTGAATACAATGAGCTTAGTCACAGGATACGTTCTACCAATGCAGCAGACCATATATTTGACTATGAATACGATGCGCTTGGTAACCTGGTAGAACGGACGAGTGGTGCTGGCGTACGGGTTTCATATCAATATGATATGCAAGGTAACCAGGTCAGGGAACAGTATGACGGTATTTACCAAAGCCAAACGCCAAACCTGCACAACAACTCCCGGGTATTCGACTACTTTGGCTTGTTACAGAGCTTAAACGACCTCGGTGGCAACCAATACACCTACGACTACAGCAAGCAGGTCACCAATGCTGACGACAGCCAGGAAACTATCCATACTGGCTTGCTGCAATCACGTGTCATGCGCAAGGCAAATAGCGAGGGTGTCGTCGCCAACAATGCTGCCGCTTACCAAACACTAGACTATGACTACTACGGCAATGGCTGGTTGGCCCAGGTATCGGACAGCTTTAGCGATGCCCAGTCCAACTTCGAGTACAACGCCAATGGGCAGATAACCTCTGAGCACCGGGTAACCCGAAACGGTACAGGTGTTGTTACGAATTTGGAAACGCGCACAGATTATGATGCACTGGGGCGGGTTTCTGAGCTACGTATTATTGATAAGGCCGATGCCGAGAATGAAGAAGTAACATCCTGGGTTAAATACCATTACGATATTCGGGGCAACCGGAAACTGGTAGAGGAATTCAACGGATTTACCAGCGGTTCAAATACCGATGTGCCAGACATTCCTGACTTCCCAGAAGACGGTCCGATACCCCGGCCGATTCGCAATGAAATTCTGATCAAAGGTACCGGCGATAAATACGATATTGAGACATTCCGTTTCAAAGATGGCAGTGAAGTCTCCTTAGACCAGATCCTAAAAAGCAACTTGTTGGTTGCAGAAAGTACTTCCGATTCATCAGATCGGGTTACTGAGCGGGGCGCCCGTGCATTGCGCGGTGGCGCTGGGGAAGACGCACTTTATTCTGCCAGCAATGTCGCGATAGTCGATGGTGGTGACGACAATGACCGGCTTTATGGCCGGGGTGAATACCACAACCAATTATTTGGCGGTGCTGGCGACGATAGGTTGTCTATCTATTACAGCCGGGAGGGGGCACAAAAATTCAACACCTTGGCAGGTGGCCAAGGCAACGATTCCCTGTATGGCCAGGTTGGGCACGATACCTACTTGTTTAACCTGGGCGATGGCCAAGACTATATCGAAGACAGGGGAGGGCTGGATACCATTCAGTTTGGTGACGGTATTAGCTACAACAACCTTGATATTTCCAGGACTTCCAACCGTATTTTCATCGACATTAAAAACATTGACGGGGAATTTACTGGCGACAGGATCACTATCAATTCATCCAATGAAGATAGGCGCATTGAAGTATTGCGCTTTGCTGATGGCAGTGAAGTATTGTTCGATGCCTGGTTTGGATTAGCCCAAGAGGTTGCCGGTACTGACAATGATGATCGCCTGTCTGGAAACAGTTTCCGCCAGGATATATACGGTGGCGCAGGCAACGATAGGTTGACAGCAGGACATTACGACGACCGGCTATTTGGCGGTGACGGTGATGATGAGTTAATCGGTGGATACAATTTCAATAACGTGATGGATGGTGGTGCCGGCAACGACAGCTTCCGCATGAATTCCTCGCGTAGTTATGCCGCCAGTATCAATGTATACACGGGTGGCCAGGGCAACGATTCGTTTTCTACCGGTGACGGCCAGGATACTTTTATTTTCAATATCGGTGATGGAGCCGATTTTATCCAGGATCGGGGGGGCGAGGATAGCATCCGGTTTGGTGCCAATATCGGGTTGGATGATCTTACGTTTAGCCAAGAAGCGGGTTATGTCTATATCCATATTGCAAGCGGCAGTGATAGCAGCGCAGTCGATCAGATCAAAATTGACAACCGCAATATCAGCAATGAAATCGAATGGTTGGAATTTGAGGATGGCACCAAGGTCGAGTTCAACCAGTGGCGCAAAAAGCTCGAAATTGAAGGCAATGCCAGTGATAACCGTATCTACGGCAACCACCGCCACGCCGAGGATATTTATGGACGTGATGGGGATGACTACATCAGCACCAGTGGTGCCAATGACCGCTTATTTGGCGACGCAGGCAATGATACCCTGGTCGGCAGCTACAACCACGACAATGAACTTTATGGTGGTGAAGGTAATGACACGCTTACAATCAACCGCCACGCCACTATCTCGACCCAATATAACAATATATTGGCTGGCGGAACGGGGAACGATAGCCTCTATGGCGCATCCGGTTCAGATACTTACCTGTTCAATCGCGGGGACGGCCACGACAGCATAAGGGATCGCGGTGGTCTGGACCGTATCCGCTTTGGCGAAGGCATCAGCCTGTCTGATTTACACTTTAGCCGGGAAGATGCCACGATCATTATTGATATTGCAGATGCCAATGGCCAAATAGGTAGTGATAGGATCACTATCGGCTGGATAGGCGACGGAATTGAACTGTTGAATTTTGCCGATGGTAGCGAGACCCATTTCAATCAATGGCAATCGTTGGTGGACGTCATAACCGCCCATAATTTCACCAACAATACCCGGCCTCAGGATCTTTTTGGTAGTGACGGAGATGACCAAATCCGTGCACAGGGGTTTGGTGACCGTATCTTTGCTGGTGCCGGTGATGACCGTATCGATGCCTATCGGGGCAACCAATACCTGTCAGGTGGTGATGGCAATGATTTTATCAATGTCCATTACAACTCTGTTAGTTCTGACAATGCCAATGTTATCGAAGGAGGCAAGGGCAATGACAGGATATATGGAGCCGAGGGCAACGACACCTATAAATTCCAGCGTGGCGATGGCCAGGATCACATCACTGACCGGGGTGGCTTTGACTTTATCGAATTTGGTGCCGGCATAGGCTTAGAGCACCTTAGCTATGAATTGGATGGCAAAGACGTTGTCATCAAACTGGCCGATGAGGCGGGCAATATAACCCAGGATCAAATCCGTATCTTTAATACCGGCCAAGGTGCGATTGATGCCTTGCGTTTCAGCGAGGGTACTGAGCTTCGCTTTGATCACTGGTATGGCGCAAAACGGGTTGTGTCTGGTGATGCGGACAATAATAGGATCACCGGTAATCGGAGCTATGAAGGGGAAATAATCTATGGCCAAGACGGTGATGATACCCTGACAGCCCGCCGCAATGACACCTTATATGGTGGGCAAGGCAATGACACCTTGTATGGCTGGCGTCATTCCGATAATTACCTCGATGGCGGGGACGGCGACGACACCTTGTCTTTGACCCAGTCTGGAAGCCTGTACAGCAACCTGTTTATTGGTGGCAAAGGTAACGATACTATCCGCGCAGGTTCCGCCAGTGATACCTTCATCTTCAACCGGGGCGACGGCCAGGATGTGATAGTTGACTATGGCCGGGACAACCATACTGATACTATTTTATTTGGTGCGGGTATTACGCCTGAACACCTGCAAATATCTAAGTTTAAGAACAGTGTTTTCATTGAACTGGTTGATGATAATGGTCATTTAACCTCTGATAAAATTACCCTAAACAAAGGCCAAATTGAGTTTCTTGCCTTTGCAGATGGTACCAAGCTAGATTTATTTGAACTGGTGCCCCAGCAAAATGACGAAATGCTGGGGACGACGGGTAATGACATCCTGGTCTCTGACCGCAGCTACCGCGAAGATCTGATTGGTGCAGGTGGCAATGATAAGCTCACTAGCGCCACAATAGGCGACCGGTTATTTGGTGGTGAAGGCAATGACACCCTAACCGGCAGTAATGAGCGTGTTTATTTGGACGGTGGCCAAGGCGATGATGTGATATCCGCCCGGGGTGACCAAAGCATTATCATTGGTGGTAAAGGCAATGATACCTTGAGGGGGAGTAGCCGCGATGATACTTACCGCTTCAACTTGGGTGATGGCGCAGATACCATCATCGACCGCTATGGCGAAGACGTATTAGAATTTGGCCCTGGGATAAAGCTGTCGAATATAGTGGCATCCTACCAAGGTGAGCAGGTCACATTGCATATCGTTGATGATGCCGGCGTTTGGCACGGTGATAAAATTACCATGCCCAAAAACAGTATTGAGAGCGTGGTTCTTTCTGATGGAACCCTAGTCGATACCCAAAGCTTATTCTCAATCCCGGCAATCCATAACCAGGTGAACCTGTTGACCGGCAGCGCCGGTGCCGATCAGTTGCAAAGTGATTCCCGCCAAGCCCAGGATATCTATGGCCACGATGGTGATGATACATTAACTTCCGCTGCAACCGGTGACCGCTTGTTTGGCGGTGCAGGTGCTGATGAGCTAATTGCCAACAGTTATTACAACAACTACCTTGACGGCGGCAGTGGTGACGATGTGCTTCGCACTAATCGCTACAGCACGGTGGATAACAATACATTCATTGGCGGTACTGGCGATGATGCCATCACCGGCGGCAGGGGCGCAGATACCTATCACTTCAATATCGGGGATGGCAAAGACACCATTACCGATGGCGGGGGTATTGACAGTATTCATTTTGGTGCGGGTATCAGCCGAGACAGCATAAAAGCGGTGCGCACTGAGAACGTTGTCATGATCTACCTGCTAGATCCGCAGGGTGAAAAAACGGGAGACCAAATCCAAACGATACGGGATCAAATAGAAATACTGCGCTTTGCTGACAGCTCCACAGTGCAACTGAAGGATATTATTGAAGTTGACAACAACATGTATGGCACCGAGGGCGACGACAACCTCAGTTACCATAGGGAGCCCGGGGATTATTTTGGTTACGGCGGCAATGACACCTTAAGGGCCTGGGTCGCGGGTGACCGGCTATTTGGCGGCGCCGGTAATGACAACCTGTTCGGCGGATATTTTGACAACCACCTTTATGGCGGAGCTGGCAACGACACCATTTCAGGTAGAACCCATAACGATGTTTTTTATTACAACCGCGGTGATGGCGTTGATACGCTAACTGATGCAGGCGGGCACGATGCTATCCAGTTTGGCCCAGGCATCACCTTGGCTGATCTAAAAATTGAGCGCCAAGTCAATGACATGGTCATTTCCGTCAAAAATGCTGAAGGTGAATTTGAAACCGCCATAGAGGCGTCTGCCAGCGCGATCGAAGTCTTGCGTTTTGACAATGGCGCTGAAGTTGACCTGGTGTCGGTCTTGCCTGCCAGGACAGTGCTTGAGGGAACCGAAACCGATGACAATATTGTTTACGAAAAGGTTGGCATAGACCAGGATATCTTTGGCCTTGCAGGCAATGACTACATAGAGGTTACCCGCAACAACGACAACGTGCGCGTGTTTGGCGGCGCTGGAGACGATGTATTGGTTGGCAGCCGCTGGGGTGATAACTACCTGGATGGTGGCGATGGTGATGATTTTGTCTCTGTTGAGTACAACAGCAGTGAATATGCACACAATATCCTTATCGGTGGCAGAGGTGATGATTATGTTACCGGTAAGAATGGCCACGATACTTACCGCTTCAACGTCGGAGACGGCAATGACACTATCCAGGATGAGGGGGGGCAGGACACTATTGAGTTTGGCCCTGGAATCGGCCTGGAAAACCTCGATATCCAATACGCTTACGGGCGTTTCTACCTAAGTTTACTTGACGCCGAGGGCAACTTTACTGGCGATAGCATCACCTTTAAAAACGTGATTGAGCATATCCAGCTTAGCGACGGTACCCGGTATGCCTTTACTGAGTTGTATTCCTTGGATGAGTTGGCCAATAAAACATACAAACAGGAAGGAACCGCCGGGGATGACGTCATAGAAGCTGACGGCCCGCCACGTGATATATATGGTTATGACGGCGACGATATTATCTATACCGATTCACGTGGTGATCGCGCTTTTGGTGGTAGTGGTGACGACCTTTTATATGGCCATGGCAATACCGATAACTACCTCGATGGTGGTGCTGGTGACGATACTATACGTATCAATTCGGGAGGCCGCGACAACTTGCAAAACATCATTGTCGGGGGCACCGGCGATGATAGGCTCTATGGCAGGGAAACCGCCGAAATCTACGTATTCAACTTCGGCGATGGTCGCGACAAGATTTCCGATACCGGTGGCATTGATATCATACGCTTTGGACCAGGCATAACCCAAGAAAACGTTACCTTTACCCAATCGCAATTTAGTATCTTTGTAAGGTTATATGACCAGTACAATGAATGGACTGGTGATCAACTCGAACTTAACCTAAACGAAATCGAACTCGTTGAATTTGCCGATGGCTCTATTGCACAGTTGAATTCATTGCTCACTGTCGATCCGAAAATTTATGCGACTGACGGTGATGACAATATAGATGTGACACCAACAGGATCGGAAATTTACGCGGGCGGTGGCGATGATTTAATCTATGTTTCCGCCGATGGGGTCAAGGTTTTTGGCGAAGCAGGTAATGACACCCTGGTTGGCAAACGCCGTGCAGATAACCAGTTGTACGGTGGCAGTGGCGATGATGTCCTGCGCATCAATGATGGCAATGGCACCGCTGACCATTACAACATCCTGGCTGGCGGCCAGGGCAATGATGAGTTAATTGGCCAAGAAGGCCGTGATGATTATTTGTTTAACCAAGGTGATGGCCACGACACTATCCGCGATGAGGGCGGCTTTGATCGCTTGCGTTTTGGACCTGGAATTAGCGTAGCCAATTTACAAGTCCAATACGATGGCTTGCACCAGGTGGTGAGCTTACTGGATGGGCAAGGCCAGCCGACTGGCGACCGGATCGACGTGCAGCCAGGTGTAATTGAACTGGTCCAGTTTGACGATGGCAGTGAAATCGCGTTTTCTGACTTGGTGCCTTTCCGCAGTGTTATCCAAGGGTCTGGGGATGGCGACGAGCTAACCGGTAACGAGGCTGTTTCTTCTGATATCTATGGCAATGCCGGTGACGATGAAATACGCGTCTACGGTGGCAGCAACCGCGCCTATGGCGGTGAAGGTGACGATGAAATAATCAGCTATTACACCGCGGCCACACAATATTTGCACGGTGGTGATGGCGACGATGAGATTAATTTTTATCGCGATGAGAGCTTTTCCGAGACAGTACAAAATTATGTTACCGGAGGTAAAGGCGATGACCGCTTAGGTGGCAGCGATGGCCGTGAAGTCTTTATCTACGAGTTAGGGGACGGCCAAGACTACTATTATGGTAGCGCTGGCGAAGACACATTGCAGTTTGGCACTGGTATTGCCCTGGATGACTTGGAACTTGCCTATAACGGTTATTATATTCAACTCACTTTCCAAGAGCCGGGGCAAATTCCCGATGACAATTTGGTTCCGATTGGCGGTGGCCTACCAATTTTGCCTTTCCCGGGCGATATTCAAAATGCCATTAATATCGCACCTACTGCCATTGAGCGCCTAGTGTTTGCCGATGGTACCGAACTTAGCTTGCTCGAATTTATTGAGCAAAACGATCCCAGCGCCCGCACAATCGTTACTGGAACGGATGGCGCAGATGAATTGCAGGCCAATAGTACACCCCAAGACCTGGTTGGTGGGCTTGGTAATGATGAATTGCGTTCACTTAGCCGCGGTGACAGGTTGTTTGGCGGCGAAGGCGACGATAGCTTAATTGGTTCTGATGCCATTAACAATCGTCTCTACGGTGGCGAGGGCGACGATAACTTGGTTATCCGAGACGGCTATTTCTCCAGCCACCACCACAACTTAATCGAAGGTGGTTCAGGCAACGACACCATATCAGGTGCACGTGGCGCCGATCAGTATCTGTTCAACATCGGCGATGGACAGGACAGCATCAGCGATTCTGGAGGTTTTGACCGCATCGTTTTTGGTGCTGGTATATCCCAGGACAACATCAGGGTATTGCGTTATCCAGACAATTTGATGGTGCAATTGTTGGATGATGAAGGCCAGGTTACCGGTGATCAAATCAGTATCAACCCAGGAGAAATAGAACAGCTTTTATTTGCAGATGGCAGCTATGCCACTGTCACTTCCCTAATGCAACGAACCCTGGATGTAGACGGCACGGAAATGGGGGACCACATTGTTGGCCAACCGCTTGCCGAGCGTATATACGGCCATGCTGGTAACGACATCCTGGAAGCCGACAGCGCAGGCGACATTTTATATGGTGGTGCTGGTGATGACCAACTTATCGGTGCAGCAGCTAATAACCGTCTTTTTGGCGGGCAGGGTGACGACCAGATTACAACGGGGGGCGATTCTAGCAATGTAAATTTTGTTACCGGTGGGCTTGGCAACGATACAATTTTGGGGAGTTCCGCAAACGACTTTTACCACTTCAATATCGGTGATGGCGTTGACACCATCACCGACAATGGCGGTGCAGATACTATCAAATTTGGTGAAGGTATTACTCCCGCTGCCTTGCAAATAACTGCTGATGCAGACACGGCAACCCTAATTTTAACGGATATTACGGGTACGCCAACAGGAGACCAGATCCAGTTGCTGCGCGGTCAAATTGAGTTCTTAAGTTTCAGCTCTGGTGAAAGGATCGCGTTGGAAAGCGTGATTGATGTCCCTGCCTCAGAAACGGCACTTGCCAGGATGACTAGCCTGGTGTTGGGGAGCGCCGATGACGATGACATTGAGGCGGATCCTGGTATCACCCAGGTTGTGGACACTGGTGCTGGTCACGATTACCTTTATGCCAGTGGTTCGGGCGATAATGTCCTTGTTGGGGGGGATGGCGATGATTCCCTGTATGGTGATTATTACGACGATGAAGACGTTGCCGCCAATTACACGATCGTATTTGAAGGCGGTAAAGGTTACGATGAATTCTCCCCTGCGCCTGGCCACAATGTCTTTATTTACAACAAAGGCGATGGCAGTGACTTTATTGATTTAGACTACGACTACACGTCTGCCACCCTGATCCTTACGGGGGGCTTGACACTGGCCAATATTTCGCCTGAATACGACGGTGACCTCTACCTTAATATCCTTGATGACCAAGGAGAAGAAATCGGGGAATCGATAGAGATTTGGTATCCCGGCAATTTCACAACTGAATTTGATGACGGCACAGTGCTAGAACTGCAAGACTGGCTAGGGATTACTAACCTAAACCTGACATCAGACGAAGATGACGATATTAATATCTATCCCGGCATGCATTTGTATGGCGGTGCCGGTGATGATGAAGCATCAAGCCGCTATACCTATGGTGATAGCTCGTTCCATGGTGAATCTGGTGCGGATACGATCAGTTTTAGTGCCGGTATGAGTTGGGTTAGTGGCGGTGACGGCGACGATTCGATCAGGTTCAACTTCAGGTCAACAGAAACTGATGCCACAAATTTCTTGGTCGGGGGTAAAGGGGATGACTTTATCACTACCCGCAACCACAGCCTGGTCTTCTACAACCGCGGCGATGGATCAGACTATGTATCTTCGGATCGCGGCACCGGCTCGGTGTTGGTCTTTGGTGAAGGTATAAACCGCGAGCACCTCAAATTTACCGCGATTGGCCCCAGTGATGGGGACTTGTTGATTACCTTACTTGATGACAATGGCCAAGAAACGACTGATGAAATTCAGTTGGCCGGTTATGGCTTCGATTATTTTGAGCTGCACAATGGCGATTTCATCTCGGTAAGCCGATTACAACATCAATTGCACTCAGGCCATTCGGGTATGGTGAAGCTTACCGATAGCGATGACAGTTACCAAGCACAACCAGGGCAAAACGCTGTCTTGGCGGGCGCTGGTGATGACGTGGTCAATGGCTCGGATAACGATAACCAGTATCTATCAGGTGGCGCCGGTAACGACCAACTGTCTGGAGCCGCTGCGGCAAACAATACCCTTTTAGGGGGCGATGGGGATGATCAGCTCACAGTTGCGCCAGGCAGCAGCAACAGGAACCACATAAATACCTTAGAAGGTGGCAGGGGAACTGACAGCATCGTCGGTGGGCAAGGCCATGATTACGTCAAATTCAACCGGGGTGATGGCGTTGACTACATTGATTTGTCAAATGGTCCAAGCTATGTGGAAGACTACCTGGTATTTGGCTCTGGCATCAGCAAACAAGACCTAGCCTGGTCAGATGATAATGGCCAGTTGGTAGTGTCTGTGCTGGATGCAACTGATCCAGACGCCAATGACCAATTGCGGTTTGTGCAATTGCCGCAAAACCTGACTTTATATTTCGCTGATGGCGATGTATTAACACCATCCGAGTTTAGCAGGTTGGCGCAACAAGCCAGGGCTTCAGAGGCAGCTGATAACCTTACTTCAACCGACCAGTCTCCGATAATTTGGTCTGGTGCTGGCGATGACCTGCTCACTACTGGGGAAGGGCACCACCATTACCTGGATGGTGAATCAGGCAATGATACCTTGACCGCCAATAACAATTTTCACAGCAACCTGGCTGGTGGTGACGGGGACGACCTGTTGCAAATGCAAGATGGCGTTGAATCGGCGGGCTACAGCAACAGCTTCGAAGGAGGCAAAGGCAATGACACCATTATTGGTGGCAATGGCCGGGATCTTTATTTCTTCAACGCCGGCGATGGCCAGGATTTAATTGAAGATAGGGGGAGTAGTTCCGACAAAATACTATTTGGCCCAGGTATTAGTCCAGGACAGTTAAACGTAGCGCTGGATACCGATTTGGTCATTCGCATTTTAGATGCACAGGGGCTGGAAACCGGGGATCAAATCACAATTAAAAATAACCAAATAGATGCCTTCCAATTTTCTGATGGTGGTTATTTAACTAAAACAGATATGCAAAAGCTTGCAGCGGCACAAGCGCCTAATGGTGGCAATGATCGCTTCTACGACCTGGAAGGCGAGAATATCCGTTTGAGCACAGGCGCGGGCGATGACCGTGTTGAGCTGGCAACATCGCGTAGCCACCATATCGTAGACGGCGAAGCTGGCAATGATAGGCTGACCGGAGCCTACTTGGCGAGCAACTTCCTTATCGGCGGTACTGGCAATGATTCTCTTGGTGCCAATACAACGTACAGCTCCAGCTATATCAATATGTTCCAGGGAGGTACTGGCGATGATCACTTGAGCGGTGGCAAAGACAGGGATATATACCGCTACCACCGGGGCGATGGCAGTGATTACATTAGTGACCGTGGACGCAACAACAACGATGACCCAGAAGGGCATGATATCTTGGAGTTTGGTCCCGGGATCAGTTTTGCTGATTTGAATTTCAGTATGATAGGTGCAAGCCTGATTATTGATGTCAAAGATGGCAACGGTGAACTTAATGGGGATCGCATTGAGATTTCTGGTAATGACATCGAATACTTCCGCTTTGCCGATGGCAAATTTGTCGAAAAATCCTTGGTCTTGGATGCACTGCAACCGCGGATAAATGAGCTTGGCGATGGCGACGACAGCTACTCGCCGGCATACCGCAGTACCGTTTATGCTGGCGCTGGCGATGACAACATCGACACTGCCGGGGTGTCTCGTAACTATATTGATGCGGGCGCCGGTGATGACATCATTGTCGCGGATGCCAGCAGGCAACAGCTATATGGTGGCGCCGGCAACGATACTATACAGGCTGAAAACGCCGGTTTCCGCACGGTACTTGCCGGTGGCACAGGCGACGATGACATCCATATTGGGAAATACACAGCCACCATCCGTTTTAACCTAGGGGATGGCCAGGACACAGTTCATGCGGCCAACGGTACCCATATAATCCAATTCGGTCCAGGTATCGGCCTGGGCAATATCCGCTTTACGGAAACGGCGGGGCAATTGCAGATCCAAATTCTTGACAGCGAAGCCCAGCTAACCGGTGATCAGATCCAAATAAACAATGATGCTGTGAAATACATAAAATTACACGATGGCAGCAACATTGGCCGGGAGCAAATCGACCGGTTGGTACAGCAGGGTAAGCTTACCAGTGGTGATGACATCCTTGAAGTCACCGTTAAAGCGGATATTGATGCCGGGGCGGGCGATGATACCCTAATTTCCAAGGTTAAAAATGACGCTAAGATCAATGGCGGTATAGGGGATGACACCATCATTGGTGAAAGCAGCCGACACAACAATTTCCATGGCGGCATCGGTGACGATAGGATTGAGATCCAGACCACTGCTGGGCGTTTCCACGGTAGTGCTATAACCGGTGGCAAGGGCAATGACACCATTGTTTCTAGCCGGGGTGCTGATAGTTTTTACTTTAACCTCGGTGACGGCAAAGACAGCATCCAAGACGAAGCTGGCCGTGATACCTTGTTTTTGGGATCCGATATTACGACTGGGCAAGTGGTGTTATCGATGAGCGATGACAACCTCGTGCTGACGATTACTGATGGTGACGGCCAGCCCACTGGCGATGAAATTACGATAATTGGCAACAACTTGGAAAACATCCAGTTTGCCGACAATACCGTTTGGCAAAAAGCGGATATCCAGGAAAAGTTGCAGCAACATGCCTGGTCCAAGGATGCCCCTATTATTGACGCTGAGGGCGATGTTTTTGCAGGTGATGTTGACAATGTGATTAACGTTGACAATGCGCAGCAAGTGGATGGCGGTGCCGGTGACGATGTTATTACCGGCTTTGCCAAGCGCTATGCTGGAGGTGCTGGCGATGACCAAATAACGGCGTCGCAAGAGCGCGGTTTCGCTGCCGAAAACCAACTAGAAGGTGGTAAGGGTGACGATTACCTCAATGGCTACAAAGGCGATGACACCTACATCTACAACTTGGGCGATGGCGCTGACATTATTACTGATATCAGCGGCAAGGATATAGTGAGGTTTGGCAATGGGATTGAAGTCGGTAAGCTATCATTTTCGCTCGCAAGCACAGACCTTGTTATCCAACTTCTAGATAATGATGGCGCCGAGACCGGTGACAGCATTACCATCATCGACAATAGCATTGAATATTTCCAGTTCAGCGATGGCAAAATACTCAGCAAGGACGCTATCAGCTATGTCCTTAAAAATCAGCAATTCCAGTTGACAGATGCCGATGACAACACAGATGTCTTGGCTCCCAGGGTCTATGGCCTGGACGGTGCTGACAGTATTTCTTTTGTGGGGCAATTTATTGACGGTGGTGTTGGCGACGATAGCATTACATTGCAACAACACAAACAAACAACCGCTTATGGTGGCCTCGGCGATGATACCATCCGGGTTGAACCCCATGCCACCAGTAGGCACCTGGCCAAACACACGCTGGTGGGCGGAAAAGGCAATGACCATATTGTGCTTGATTCAAAGCAGGATGTGGTGGTGTTTTACCGGCGGGATGGCACCGACACTGTGGAGGGGGCAGAGTTTATCCTGCGCCTTGGGCAGGGCATCTCCCGTGAACATCTGGTATTTGGCCACCTAAACCAGTCAGATGCCTTTATTGATATCTTGGATAGCGATGGACAACTGACCACTGATCGTATTATTGCTAAGGACTTCCAAGGTGTCATGATCCAATTCCATGATGGGTCGATACTCGATAGAAGTTATATCGAACAGCATTTGGAGAAAATACGATATACCGATGCGGACGATACCATTAGCGAGGGCTACCAACATGATTCCCTACTGCGCACCCATGGCGGAGATGACATCCTAACCCAAGCCTATGGCGCCATTGACACCGGCGACGGCAACGACACCGTAAGCCTAGCAGGTGGCCGGGAAAGCTTAGTCAATACCGGTGCGGGCGATGATGTAATCAACGTCCAATATAACACCCGCACGCAAAGCACTGTGGCGGGCGGCAAAGGCAACGACGTTATTGTTGGCGGTGGGTACAACACTAGGGTGTTGTTTAACGTTGGCGATGGCAAGGACCTAGCGACGGATGTGCGTTCTATCCATTTTGGCTTGGGTATCCAATATGAGAATCTTGACTTCGCTGTTTCAGGTTCCGACCTTGTCATTGACATATTAAATGACAATGGTGAGGCAACTGGCGATGGCATCACAGTAAAAGGTGCGCTGGAAAGCATCCACTTTGCAGACGGGCATGTTATTGAACGCGGTGTGATCCTGCACATCCGCGCCCAGCAGGAGGGTACAGCACAAAACGATACCTTAACAACCGAAGGCTTTAAACGGACAATCTCTGGCGCTGGCGATGATGTGGTAACAGTATCACATGGCAATATGCAATATGTGGACAGTGGCGAGGGGAATGACCGCATTAACATTGATGTTGCAGGTTCCCACTACATCGACGCAGGCGCGGGTGATGATGTGATCAGCGAAAACGCAACCGGCGCTTACTTTGACCATAGCCAAAGCGTATTCATTGGCGGCAAAGGCAATGACACTATCACTGGCGGTAATTTGTCATCCGTTTACCGTTTTCACGCTGGTGACGGCCAAGATGTGATAGAAGACAAAGGTGGCCACAACGATGAGCTGCAATTTGTTGACGTGGACAACGCCTCACAATTGTCTTTGTCCAGGCAAGGCGATGACCTTCACATTGTGATCTTGGACAGCCAAGGACAGCTGACACAAGACAGTGTAACCATAACCTCCCATTTCACCCAAGGTGGTATTGAATACATTGCATTGGCAGACGGCAGCCGCTTGGACAAGTCTTTCATCGAGAGCCAGGTTAGCCTGCTGGAAGGTACCGAGGCCGCTGACACCCTATTGCTGCAGCATGGCGGTTATGCGTTGGGAGGAGATGGCAATGACACCCTGATTTCAGAATCTGCTTCAGCGCAAAAACAGTACCTGTCTGGTGGGGATGGCAATGATATCCTCGACGCCAGGACGGCAGGCAGCAAGATACTGGATGGTGGCGACGGCGACGATACCATCCTGGTCGCCAATAACCCTGGCAATGCTATGTATGCGAGTGAAATTACCGGCGGTAGGGGCAATGACACCATTTCCGGCTCCGTAGGCAAGGATACCTACATCTATAGGCGGGGAGATGGCCATGACATTATTGCTGACGCAGGCCATGCGCAGGACAAAATCCTGTTCAAGGATATTTCATCGACCCAGGTAAGCCTGCAACGGCAGGGAGATGATTTGTTGCTACAGGTACTTGGCCAGGAGCAACAACCCACTTCCGATTCTATCAAGATCACTAACTATTTTATCGAAGAGAACCGCATCGAATTCCTTAGCTTTGCTGACGGCATGGTACTGGAATACCCAAGGGTGCGGCAGTTGGCGCAGAAACTCGTTGCAACCAATGTGGCCGATACCGTAGTGCTGCAATGGGATGACAGTGAAATCCGGGGCGGCACGGGTGATGACAATCTAACCGCTGCGGGCGAACATTCCCGCCTGCACCTATATGGTGGCGAAGGCGATGATACCTTGACGGTGCAGCAGAAGATCCAGTTCGCCCAAGTATATGGCGGCGCTGGTGACGATACCATCAACGCTTCTGATACCGAGTTTGGCCATATATACCATGCCGGCCAAGGTAACGACCAATTGCAAACTGGCCTGGGATCCGACCAATTCCATTTTGCACTAGGCGACGGCACTGACCAGATTATTGATGCCGGTGGCACCTATGACCGGGTAACTTTTGGTGCTGGCATCAGCAAAGATAATGTGGCGGTAACGCGTTTGGCCGATGACTTGATCCTGTCTTTGCGCTATGGAAATGGCGTGGCAACCGGTGACCAGCTCATTGTTAAGCAATACTGGATCGCACAAAACCGTATCGAAGCGTTCAAGTTTGCTGATGGTTTTGTTATGAACCACGAGTACATCAAGGGCGCGCTCTACAATGTTGTTGGTAGCAGTGGCAATGATGCCATTCAAGCCTTTGACAATGCCCGTATCCTGGCAGCTGATGGTAACGATGTCTTGGTTGGACAGAATTCAGGGCAAACCTATTACTCGGCAGGGAAAGGCAATGATACGGTCACTGCCAGTGGTGATGCGACAAACCTAATTAGGGGAGGCGATGGCAATGACCATATTGCGATCGCTGAACATGAAAATGAAGCACACCACAGCAACCTAATCGAAGGCGGCGCTGGGGACGACGTACTCAAAGGCGGTAAAGGCGACGAGCTATACCTTTACCAGCGTGGCGACGGTAGCGATATCCTATCGGATCGGGGTGGTGATGTGGATATTATCCGCTTCGGAGAAGGGATCGGCATTGCGGATCTCAAATTGGAAAAAGATGGCAATGACCTAGTACTAACTATCCTTTCTGTCACAGGGCAGGTAACCGATGACCAGATAAGGGTCAAGGATCACTTTGATACAGCTCGTCAAATTGAAGTTATTGCGTTTGCCGACGGTACTGAGGTGCCAACATCCGAGCTTGCCCGCTTGGGCAGAACCCACGTCATTGAGACGGTTGGTGGTACTGTCAGTTTTGATGAATCTAAAGTGGTGCTGGGTAGCGTTGGGAATGACAATATTAGCTTTACTGGCGATGCCGACTATGAAGCCAGTGCGGGTGCGGGCAATGACACTATAACTCTGTCCGGTGATGCCAATGGCAAGATTGATGGGGGTAGCGGTGATGACATTATTGTGCAGACAGAAGCCCTGGATGAGTCCGGTAGCAGCTCTGTATTCACGGGAGGCAAAGGCGATGACGACATGCAAGGTAGTGCCGGAGTCAATGCCTATATCTATCGCCGTGGCGATGGTAGCGATACCATTACCGACCGGGGCGGTGTTAAAGATAAGATTGTTTT
The DNA here is from genome assembly GCA_965279005.1 of Alteromonadaceae bacterium. Taxonomy (GTDB): domain Bacteria; phylum Pseudomonadota; class Gammaproteobacteria; order Enterobacterales; family Alteromonadaceae; genus Planctobacterium. Next base: position 141,067 of record CBDIHK010000022.1, read on the forward strand.
TGGCAATGGCATTACCCGCGACCACCTTGAATTTGAGCGTCTGGAAAACGATCTAGAAATCCGAATCCTGGATGCAAACATGCAAGCCGGTGCTGACAAAATCCTGGTCAAGGATTTCACACAAGACGGCAAGATAGAGTTTCTTGAATTCAGTGACGGCGCCAAGGTTCGTTCCGATGAGATCTTTTATGTCACATCCAAGTACCTGGGTACAGCCGATGCCGATGAGGTGGCAGACGATGGCCAATACAAATTGGTCTATACCGGCGGCGGTAGCGATAGCGTCGACTTGACCGGTAGCGGTAATACCTATGTCAATGCAGGTGCCCAGGACGATGTCATTACGGTTGCTGGGACTAGGACTGGCTGGATCGCGGGCGGCGAAGGCAACGACACTATCCAGGTGTCGGATAGCGAAGGCCAGTTGAGTAATGGTTTTGTGCTGCACGGTGGCAAGGGCGATGACCGGGTTACTGGTGGTACCGGAAAAGATACCTACTTGTTTAATCGCGGTGATGGCAAAGATATTATCGAGGACAATGGCAGCTATGGTGACAAGCTGCAGCTAGGTGATGGCATTCTACGTCAACACGTAAACTTTGTTAAACAAGGTGCCAGTGATTTACTGGTGCAAATCCTCGATGGCGATGGCGCGGCCACGAGTGATGAGGTACTCATCAAAGGCTACTTCCACCACGGCCAAATTGAACTCATCAGCATGCACGATGGGTTCAGCTATACAGTTGACCAAGTGAAGTACTTTACCAGCACCTACCAGGGCAGCAGTGCCGCCGATGACATCTCAAGCAACCACAAGTCAAATATTTACGCAGGTGCTGGCGATGACCGGGTAACCAGTGCTGGAAACCACAACAGCCGTATCCATGGCGGGGCTGGCGATGACCAAATCACTGCGACAGGCAATGGCTACCACTACCTCTCAGGTGGCGCAGGTGATGACACCATAGGTGGGGGCAATCTGGCCGCGTTGGCAGGCGTCAACTTGATTGACGGTGGCACGGGCGACGACAGGCTTAATGGCGGCTCCAGCCGCGATGCCTATATTTTCAACAGGGGAGATGGCACCGACACCATCAATGATGCTGGCGGACAGGCTGACCGGATCGTCTTCGGCCCGGCTATCACTGCCGATGATATCCACATAGCGCAGCTGGGCTCCAACCTAATTTTAAACGTCAAAAATAGTGCGGGTGAACTGACATCTGATGTCCTTATCATCCAAAACTATTTCTTTGGAGGTAGGGTTGAACAAATTACTTTTGCCTCAGGTGTGCTCGTAGACTTTGAGCTAGTCCAGCACTCCTTAAGCGAAGGCAACCGCCTGGTTGAACTTACCCAGTCAGATATCGACGCGTTGGTTGCTGCTGCTGAAGCACATAACCAGGCGCATATGGACGCAATGGACGAACTGCGCGCCAGCCTCAGGCAAGAAATGGCCGCCGAGCAGGGAGTCCCAGTTGAGGATATTCCAGAGCTGCCTGCCAACTATCCAGATTTAGTGCCGGTTCCGGATTTACAACCGATCTTGTTTAAGTCTTTGAACCTGCGGGTTGGCAACGCCAGCAATAACTATGTCACCGGCACCGGCGGTGTTGATAGTGTGCTGAAAGGTGAAGCTGGCAATGATCGCCTCAGGGTTAACAACAATGCCAATGATATTAACTCGGTAAACCAGTTTTATGGTGGCACCGGTGATGACTACTTATACGGTGGCGATGGCTTTGATATTTACTATTACAATCCCGGCGATGGTAAAGACACTATTGTCGATAGCCAGGGCTATGATGTCATCCAGTTTGGTGCAGGTATCCAGCCATCAGATGTCATTATCGAACGTGCAGGGGAAGGATTTAGGATCCGGTTTAGCCATGGTAGCGACAGTGACCAAATACTGGTCAACCCCAGTAACCATGGGGGCCTTGTCGAGGCATTGGTCTTCGCCGATGGTACCAGGATGGAGCTTGGGCATTGGAATGAATTGACCAATGTATTGCAAGGCAATTCGCTACGGGGAACGTTCTCAACAGAAGACATGCTGGGAACGTCCGGTAGGGATAATATTACCGTTTATGGCAAAGGTGACCGGGTTTACGCTGGAGACGGCGACGATACGATAAATGGAGCAGCCAATACCAACAACTTCATCAAAGGAGAAGACGGCAATGACCGGATTACCCTTAGGTCAAATAGCGAAACTGACCGCACCTACAACCGCATAGAGGGTGGTAAAGGCAATGATACTATCCGCAGTAACCGGGGAGCTGATACCTTTGTTTTCAATATTGGTGACGGCCAGGATGTCATTACCGACGAAGGTGGCCAGGATGTCATACAATTTGGCGACGGCATTGGCCCGGATAACCTAGCCATTTCCCGTGCTAAAAACCAAGTCATTATCCGTTTATTGGATGCCCAAGGTGGCGCGACGGGCGATCAAATCACCATTAACCGCAAAAATAGCAACCAGGACATCGAACGGCTGCGTTTTGCCGATGGTACTGAAATACCGTTAGACCTTGTCGAAATTGGCCCAACCGTCTTCCAAGGCGGGGACAACAACGACAGCATCAGGGGCTCGGGCGTTGGTGAGGATCTCTTTGGAGGTGGTGGCAATGACACCATCAGGGCTTCCAGTGCGGGCGACCGTTTGTTTGGTGACGACGGCGATGACAACCTGATCGGGCGCAGTGGCACCGATGATGTGCTGGAAGGGGGCTCTGGGGATGACCGCTTGACCGGAGGCACGGGCAACGATGTTTATGTGTTCAAAAATGGTGATGGTAAAGACACCATTACTGATACCGGTGGCAATGATGTCATCGTCTTTGAAGATTTGGATTACAAGGATCTTACTTTTACCCGGACATCCCAGGGCCTGGTAGCCAGGGCGTCAAGGCAGCAAAGTACTAACGATTACTGGTTTAGCTATGATGCTACCGGCAGGGTCATCGTAGACGGTGGCAACCTTGAGGAAGGAGAGGTTAGCATTACCGACAAGGGCCGTTTCCTGCAATATGATGCAACTGGCAACAACGTCCTTTCCATTACTGACGGCGGCTTTAGCGCCAGTATCCTGCACTATAACGAACAGGGCTTATTAGGCACTGGCCAGGCAACCTATGGCAATCCAAGTGATAGTGCGGGCAGTGTGAACCTCTACAGCCAGTGGCAGCAGCAGGGCAGCCAGGCCGATTTAAGTGGGCTCGATTTCTTCGGTGTTGCCAAAGACATCAGTGTTGAGCATAGCTATACCTTGACCAACCAGATTAAAACCTCAATTGAGTATTTCAGCCCAGGCTCCACTTACACGCTTGGGGGCGAAAGCAATGAATTTAACCTTTCAGGAAAGGTAAAAGAAACCCAAACCTACACCTACAACAAAGATGCGCAGGCGAATACAACCGAAAGCAATGGTTATACTGAACTTGCAGCAGCATTGTTGTCGGAACAGGCTGTACAGCCTGATATTAGCACCAGGGGAATTTATGCTTATGATGCAGCTGGCCGGTTAGAGAGGTTGGTCAATGTCCACAACGACGCCAGCCCGGCAGAAGGGCAACCATCCCGGTTTGACCACAGGTTTGACTTTAGCTACGAAAACCGCGAGCAATATTTGGAGAAGCAGGTTGATGGCTACAGTTTCACTTCCAATATTGGTTCGTTTGAACCTGCCACAACCGTTAGCAACTATGACGCCAGTGGCAACCGTACCCGGGTGGTTGAATCCAATTCCAGTGGCACAGTGCAAACCCGTCACTTTGACTATACCGCAGACAATAAGCTAGTTAAGAAGACGGTAACGGGAGCGGGTGCTGGCAATAGCCAATCCCATTACCTGTACGCTGGCCAACAATACATTGGTGAAATGAAAACCAATGGTGAAAGCCGGGTCAAGGAACAGCACTTTGACACTATAAACCCATTGACCAGCAATAGTAGCCTGCGGCACCAGGTGAAAGCGGGTGAAACACTGCAAAGCTTGGCCACTATTTATTATGGTAATGCAGAGTTCTGGTATGTCATCGCCGACGCCAACGGCTTGGATGCGGAAGCGGACACTGCGTTGACCGCGGGCCAGTCACTGGAGATACCGCAACAACAAACCAATGAAAACCGGTTTGACACCTTCACGCCAGGTAGTGCGCTGGATAACATCGGCGATACTATCCCCAACCTACCTTACATTCCACCGCCACCGGAGGCTGGCTGTAATGCCCTTGCCACAATTATTATCGTGGCGATTACAGTGGTGGCGACCGTCTATACTGCGGGCGCGGCCAGTGGCCTTGCCTCAACGGCAGGCAGCGGCTTTACCTCCACCTTTGCCGCTGGCCAGGCGGTGTTGACTGGCAGTGTTGCAGCTACCTCCGCGATTGGTACTGCGGCGACCTTGGGTGCGGCGGCAGCGGGCGGCTTTGTCGGTAGCCTCGCTGGGCAGGTTGCGGGCAACGCACTGGGCGTGCAAGACGGCTTTTCCTTGAAAGGGGCGCTGGTTGGTGGACTCACTGCGGGGGCTGCTGCCGGTGCAGGTGCAGTCTTGTCTGGTGCCGTTGAAGGTGTAAAAGCGGCAGAGTGGGCAACTAAAGGGGTTGAAACCGGCCTGAATGCGCTAGGTAAAGCAGCAGTTGCCGGTACAGGTGCTGTGGCGTCCGCAGCGGGCAACAAACTAGTGGGTAACCCATCGGGCTTTAGCTGGGCGAATGTCGCAGGATCTGCGGTTACTGCCTATCTAGGCAGCAAGTTTAACCTTGGCGGTAGTGCCTTGTCTGAGGGAATCGAACCGGGTGGTTTTGTGGATGATTTCACCGGAAGGATAACCCGGGCCGGTATCAACTACGGCGTGCAAAAAGCATTCTTTAACAAAGGCAGCTGGAATTTTGCCAATGTTGCTGCTGATGCCTTTGGCAATGCCTTGGGGAATAGTATTGTTAGGGCAGGCACTAACAATAATCCGTCACGTGGTACGGGTAGCTCAGGAGGCGGCGATAAAGGAAACAACCAGAATGGTTCTCCTGTGATTCTCAGCGGAGCGACCAGTCTGAATGATGACATATCTGCCCACGAAGCAGTTAATGAAATTAGTGCCTATCCGGGGATTGAAGTGCGAGATGCGTCAGGAGAGGCCAACGCATTTGAGAATGCAATAGCGGTAACAAATGGTCAGGGAGAGGAAGCGTTCTTTAATCTGGATGCAGGTGCGAGAGATGTGCAACTAAGAGTTAACGAATTTATTGGCGATGGGCGAAGAAGTCAGACAGGATTGGACCTTAACCTCGCGCTTTATAGTATAGGAACGCAGCAACGGCGTGCAGCATTTGCAGGCCAACTTGAAGAAACATCAAGGACAGCATTTAATCGAGGAGCATACAGAACCGCCAGAGCAATCGCTGCAAGGCAGCCTGGGCAATACGTCATAACACCGCAAGCTGTCGCTGCTTCTGTTGCCAGTGGTGGCGGTATTGCGGGCGTTAAGGATCCTATTGTCAGACTGGCTGAAAACACAATAATTGCCAGTTCACTACTAATAGGTGGGCCAGTTGTCGGTGTGGGAGCTAAAGGGGCAGTCACTCTGACTGCAAGAGGTCTTTCAACGCTTGGTCATGGATTTTCATCTGCTGCACAGGCAACCAGTCGATTTATTGGTCATGCAAGGGCGGTGGGGCCCGTTTCTGCGGCCAGAAATTATGCGATTACCGGGGCAAGCAGAATTAGTGCGTTAGGTGGAGAGCTTAGTTTGGCTGCGTTGGACGTGGTTGCGCCAGGAGCGGCATTGTCGCTTCCGATTAGTGGAGGGGTCAGTATTGCCGCTAAAAATTTCGATGATTTGTCTGAATATTCAGCAAGGCTGGCATTTGGTAATGGAGCAACTTTTGGAGGCGGGCTTTATCGTTCTGTTCCACCGGGACGAAACCCTCTTGAAATCCATCCAATATTTAACGCAGAAAGAGCTGTTCACCGTTATACAGGAGCTGGTCAAGGAGGATTATACTTAGGATCATCACAACGCATAGTAAACTCTGAGTTTACTGGTAATGGAGCCTCTATCGAAGGACTTGTAAACAATAGATACAACGTGAATATTGAGGGACTGTTGGATTTGACGAACCCCAGTGTAAGAACAGATCTGGGAGTTTCGCTTGATGACTTGGTTAGAACAGGAGGCTCTAGAGAGTGGCGATATGAGGTAACAAACCCGCTAGGGAGGTACGCTGAAGCTAGCGGTTATAACGGTATCATTGCGCCAGCTGCACAAGCCGATGGTGGAGTCAACATAATACTTTTTAATGCCAATATGGTGCGATAGTGAAATGAAAATTATAGATGGAAAAGTAAGAGAGATTTGCTCAACACAAAGTAATCAAGCTTTTTTTGATTTTGAGTTTTGGGCAGAATCAGATGAAGATAATTATGGCATTGTTTGCTTAATTCAAAAAACGGAACCTAATCACCTCGTAATTATAGAAATGGAAAAAAAAGAACTTGAGCAGGTCAATGACTCCAACTGTATAGATATGCTAAAGCAGCGAGTTTCAACTCTAATGAGTATGGACGAGAGTGATTTCATACTCCCTAAAATTCTAAGGTTTAATGAGTCTGAGGCTCCAATTACAGAGGGATTTCAATCATTTTTAGAAGCATACAAAGATCCAGTTCCAGTTTATGAAAGTATTTTTGAACCTGGAGCAGAAGCTATAGAGAAAAACAAACTTTCTTATGAACAGTTCATACAACAAGGTGGAAAAATCACTTTAATAGGAGATATAGAGTTCAGAAAAAGTGTCGTGAGTGAATAATGATCAAGGAGTGTCCCGTCCAGATGATCAAGGGGTCAGAGTCTGAGGTATCCCCACAAATAACCAATAGGGTCAGGTTCTGAAGGATCCCCACGAATTTAAATAGCACTATAACTTGCCCCAATTGCTAGGTCACGTAGGCTGGTCAGCGCCTGCTTCCATTGCAGGTTTGTGAACTTGAGACGCTGGCATAACGCCCTTATGCCCAAGCTGTGCAAGGATAGCACCGGCCTGTCGCAGGTATTAGCTTGGAAGCGTTTTTGCCAGCCTGCAACGACCGTTGCCAATCCAATGAGAATAGCCACCAGTGACGCCAACGTGGTGAGTAAAACCAATACCGACAGACGCGTTGGCTTTATGGTGTTGTTGTACTCAAACCCTAGCCCAAACCGGTTGCTTTTCATGTCCCGGAAACCTTCTTCAATCTGCATCCGCTGCTGGTAAATTGAGACAACACGCTTTGCCAGGTTCGTAGTGGCAGGTAGCGAGGTGGCGAGCAACCATGGGTCGCTCGCGCCCTTGGCGTGTTTAAGTGACATCAGCGATTGCTTGCGTGAACCGTCCGGGTTAGTGGCGTGCCTGCCTTTGTTCTTGTGTTTGAACAGCACCAGCGAACAGGCAAAGGGCTGGCGTTTGGCAATGAGCGCCGTGCCAATCAATTTGGGTCGGTGGCGGGCCTGTTTATACAACTGGCTAATGCATTGCCAATGGCCACCGTTATCAAGGGAATAGAAGTGTGGTTTGCGCACCCGACCAACGATATGCCAACCAAGGTCCCTAACAGGCCGGAACCAGGGGGATTTGAACCCGGCATCCGTAACAACAACGGGTTGGCAGTCTTTGCCTAGCATGGCATGCAACACTGCGAGGAAGCGACGGTGGGTTTTGGCTTTCTCCTTGGTGGCGTTGCTATGGATTTCTTGGTACAGCGTTATAGGCCGTCCTTTGAGCACCATGGATGCCCGTAGCAGGAAATGGCCTTTATGGTCATCTAGATCAGCCCAATCTACTGCAATAACTGGATGTTTCGCTACACAAAACAGCTTGCAGATAACCGCATAGATAGCCGGGGTTTCCTGTTGCAGATGGTGGTTGGAGAGCAACCGGTCAGCACGTTTAATCCGGTGTTTTTCAAACGCCTTGGAAGCAATCCCCCTCCCCATGGATGTGACGGCGGCAGCATTACCTGCCAATAGGCTTTTTACACAATCCAATAGAGCTATTCGCCTCGTTTTGTGCATTTTAAAAGTGACAAAGTGGATGGTTTTGTTCAGGATAGTAAGGGCATTCATGGCGTCAAAGTTTGGTTGTTTTGTGAGGTTTGGCGATTGATCAGATCACCAAATGCCATGAATGTTCCCTTGTTATTTATCTAATTTATTGATTTACCTAATTTATTTGTGGGGATACCTCAGGGTCAGGTTCTGAAGGATCCCCACGAATTTAAATAGCACCATAACTTGCCCCAATTGCTAGGTCACGTAGGCTGGTCAGCGCCTGCTTCCATTGTAGGTTTGTGAACTTGAGACGCTGGCATAACGCCCTTATGCCCAAGCTGTGCAAGGATAGCACCGGCCTGTCGCAGGTATTAGCTTGGAAGCGTTTTTGCCAGCCTGCAACGACCGTTGCCAACCCAATGAGTATGGCCACCAGTGACGCCAACGTCGTGAGCAAGACCAATACCGCCAGCCGCGCTGGCTTTATGGTGTTGTTGTACTCAAACCCTAGCCCAAACCGGTTGCTTTTCATGTCCCGGAACCCTTCTTCAATCTGCATCCGCTGCTGGTAGATTGAGACAACACGCCTCGCCAGGTTCGTTGTTACGGGGAGCGAGGTGGCCAGCAACCATGGGTCGCTCGCACCCTTGGCGTGTTTAAGTGACATCAGCGATTGCTTGCGTGAACCGTCCGGGTTAGTGGCGTGCCTGCCTTTGTTCTTGTGTTTGAACAGCACCAGCGAACAGGCAAAGGGCTGGCGTTTGGCAATGAGCGCCGTGCCAATCAATTTGGGTCGGTGGCGGGCCTGTTTATACAACTGGCTAATGCATTGCCAATGGCCACCGTTATCAAGGGAATAGAAGTGTGGTTTGCGCACCCGACCAACGATATGCCAACCAAGCTCCCTAACAGGCCGGAACCAGGGGGATTTGAACCCGGTATCCGTAACAACAACGGGTTGGCAGTCTTTGCCTAGCATGGCATGCAACACTGCGAGGAAGCGACGGTGGGTTTTGGCTTTCTCCTTGGTGGCGTTGCTATGGATTTCTTGGTACAGCGTTATAGGCCGTCCCTTGAGCACCATGGATGCCCGTAGCAGGAAATGGCCTTTATGGTCATCTAGATCAGCCCAATCTACTGCAATAACTGGATGTTTCGCTACACAAAACAGCTTGCAGATAACCGCATAGATAGCCGGGGTTTCCTGTTGCAGATGGTGGTTGGAGAGCAACCGGTCAGCACGTTTAATCCGGTGTTTTTCAAACGCCTTGGAAGCAATCCCCCTCCCCATGGATGTGACGGCGGCAGCATTACCTGCCAATAGGCTTTTTACACAATCCAATAGAGCTATTCGCCTCGTTTTGTGCATTTTAAAAGTGACAAAGTAGATGGTTTTGTTCAGGATAGTAAGGGCATTCATGGCGTCAAAGTTTGGTTGTTTTGTGAGGTTTGGCGATTGATCAGATCACCAAATGCCATGAATGTTCCCTTGTTATTTATCTAATTTATTGATTTACCTAATTTATTTGTGGGGATACCTCAGGGTCAGGTTGGATTGAAAGGAACAATGAACAAAAGTTAAAGATCATGTTTTTTACAATGAGCACCTCTTGGATCGATATGTTGATTACGTTATACCGTAAGCGATCATTTTAGACCGCCTTTCCTGAACTGACACTCCGCGTAACATAGTCTCCATAGATTTCATCATCAGGAGCAACATCTGTGGCCTATACCAGACGCACTCAACAAGAGTGGCAACAATTTATCAGTGAACAACCTCAAAGTGGTTTATCGGTTAAAGATTTCTGTGCCAGTAAGAACATAACAGTTTCCGGTTTCTATCTCTGGCGCAAGAACCTGTCAGCTACTAACCATCCTGTTGATGAACCTCAGGAGTGGTTGTCATTGACTCCTTCACCGTCTTCTGAGTCTGAACAGTGGCAGATTGAACTGGCTCTGCCCGGCGGTGTCATCCTGCGAATGAACAGAACAAGCTAATGCTGCCCTTAGCAACGGGGCAGATTTGGTTATACACGAGCGACACCGATATGCGTAAACAGTTTGACGGGCTGGCGGCACTGGTGCAAAAACAGCTGGCGATGAAGGCCCATTGTGGTGACTGGTTTGTCTTCATTAACAAACGTCGAACTCAGATTAAAGTGCTGTACTATCATCAGGGCGGTTACTGTTTGTGGAGTAAACGGCTGGAAAAAGGCACCTTTGCCAGAGTCACTGGAAGCGCTAACAAAGCGGCGCTGAACAATGCGCAACTGCAGTGTTTAATCGACGGAATTTACTGACAAAAAGGTAAACAAAATAGGCGATTTAAGTGGCTGATTTTGTTATAATTTGCCGCATGAAAATAGCCTCTGCAAACACCGAAAAAGATGCACAAATTGCGGCAATGTCAGATGAAATTACACAATTAAAACATCAGCTCGACTGGTTTAAACGCCAGTTGTTTGGTCGTAAATCAGAGAAAGTATTACCCGTCAGCCCTGTGCAAAACAGCCTGTTTGATGTGCCGTGTCTGATGATGTTGTTCCCCTTCCAAAACCTGTCAAGGCTCACACTCGTTCATCGAAGAAGCAACGCAGTGATACCGATGTCAATGACGAAGGCCTGCGCTTTGATGATACCGTACCCCAACAGATTATTGATGTGCCTGCGCCTGAGTTGCAGGGACCGGATGCCGACCAGTACGAACTGGTGGATATCAAAGAAACCTGTCGGCTGGCGCAACAACCTGGCAGTTACGTGGTATTGAAATATCGCCGTCAGGTGGTGCGTCACAAAGCCCTTCAAACCATAAAAGACACACCCGCACCTGCCAATGTACTGGAAGGTTGTTATTGTGATGTGTCGTTATTGACCGGGCTGATGGTGGATAAAGCCGTATATCATCTGCCACTGCACCGCCAGCATCAGCGAATGCTGGACAGCGGTATCACCGTGAGTCGGGCCACGTTGACCAACTGGATACAAAAAGGCATTGAACTGTTGCGTCCCATCGAACGGGCGCAGTGGCAGCACATACTGCAAAGTAAAGTGCTGGCCATGGATGAAGTACCCATCAAAGCCGGACGTAAAAAAGGCGCGGGCCGAAAACCGAGCCAAATGAAACAGACTTGCTTCTGGCCCATGTACGGTGACCAGGATGAGGTGGCCTTTACCTGGAGTACGAACCGGAGCATGGCTCATGCAAAAGCACAATTAAAAGACTTTAGTGGCACATTACTGACGGATGGCTATTGTGCTTACAGCAAAACCGTTGAACACCTGAATAGACAGGAAGAACTGGTTGTTCATGCTGCCTGTTGGGCACACATGCGCAGGGCTTTCGAAAAGGCACTGGACAGTGAGCCTGATACGGTACAACAGGCGCTGGATATTATCGCCGCCATTTACCGGGTTGAGAAACACATCAGAGACAGGCAACTCAGTTTGGATGAGATTCATGCATACCGTCAGCAACACAGCGAACCGTTGGTGTCCGGCTTCTTCCAATGGATATACCAGCAGCGCCAGCGCACTGATTTACTCCCCAAATCACCGTTATCAAAAGCGCTTTGCTATGCCAGCGAGCGGGAACAACAATTAAAGGTGTTCCTGCGCAACCCCGCATTACCACCTGACACCAATCACCTTGAAAGAGCATTAAGAGTCGTTCCCATGGGACGTAAAAACTATCTATTCTGCTGGTCTGAAATCGGGGCTGAGCAGTTGGGTATTTTACAAAGCCTGATGGTGACCTGCCGTCTTCAGGGCGTTAACCCTTACCACTATCTGGTTGACGTGCTGCAACGGATCTCACTGCATCCGGCTAAGGATGTGCTGGAGCTGACGCCTCGCGTCTGGAAGGACAGGTTTGCAAAAGCCCCATTAACATCTGACATCAATCAGACGGGAAATTAACCATGAATATTGACCACCTGACCGTTGACGAGCTGCTGGAATTAAACGACAGAGTGTGCCGACGTATCGATGAACTTCGCGCCAAACAGAATCGTGAAGCCATGGCACTATTAAGACCTGGGATGCAGGTTAAATTTACAAATGGCGGAGAAGAAATCATAGGAGTATTGTTAAAACGCAACCAAAAAACCGTATTGATTGCCTCTGAAAATGGGGAACGTCATTATAAAGTTCCCGCTGGCGTTGTTAGCCCGTTATAGACCACAGCAGCGAAATAAAGATCGCGCCAGGCCCAACGGTCTAAAATGATCGCTTACGTTATACCTGCCGAGGTTGCGAGGTTCGATAGTAATTTAGACCAATCTCAGGCTTGGTTCAGACTAGAAAGTGGAACACATACTCAGGCTGACATTATTTGGCTGAAACATGAGACCGCTGAAAGATGGTATGAACTGCGGCATAATTCTGGTTACACAGAAGCTCATAATGCCGCAGAGGCGAAAAGCTACTCACATACAGTATATGAATTTTTGACTTTGGAATTGATTCGAAGAATTGAACAGGTTGGTGATTTCATCCGAATTTAAATATTCCTTGCTGGGAAATTCTTGTTTCACAGTGCCTGCATGTGCCGACGATTTGCGTGGGAACAAAGGGTCAGGTTGGATTGAATTCAATCTGACCTTTTTTGCAATTCTTCCCTGAACCAATCCAACCTGACCCTTTTGTTCCTTACCTTACTGATTCCGCTAGAGTTCTAAATTTTTTAGAAAATTTGCTAAACATTTCTGGAACTCCATGGATTAGGCCATTGAGTCGAAAAATATTCAATGGATGTAGGTACACATGGTTGCAGTTGTTAGTGGCGATTTGGCAGGTTTACTTAATAGCTCTTTTGCTTTGTTAGGGCAGCAGGGGGCTCACGGGGCAAGTAACTCAGGACAGAAAGGAATAGATGCATTTGTCAATGCAGCAACCGGTAACCTGACATTGCAGACAAGCGATGCCGTGAGTACCGCTATCGGCGCGGATTTTGGCACGTTGAACACCTACAACAGCCTCGGCGATATAAACGGTATCCGCGACTCTAATGGCAATGACAACTGGCGCCTAGGCTTCTTAAGTAGTATCACCAGGGACGGGGTCGATTACCTACGGGTTGCTGCAGATGGCGCCCAACAGCGGTTTAATGCGGTTACCCAACCTGATGGAGCCATTAAATACATTGCCACTGATGGTGCCGGTGCACACGACGAACTCATCTTGCAATCCAATAAAGTAGTTTATGTCGAGGGCAGCAGCCAAAGGCAAATCCATTACCGCTTACCGGGTGATAGTGGCCAGGTCATGGCAATACTGGACAGTGAGGGTCTTGGACAGCATTTCAACTACGACGGTGTGGGTAAACTCGAGTCAATTGAAACCGATATTTTAAATAGTGCGGGCACATTGGCCAGGGAGAGCATTAACTTCAGCTATGACAACGGACTCCTAACCTCCGTCACCACTGGCAACGCATCAGGCACGGGCAGCCAAACCGCCTATTATTACCGCTATGACTCGCAAGGCCGTTTGTCCCATAGCATTGTCGACCTCGATTTGAGCAATAATTTGGTACCCTTGTTGGATGGCGAAGCACCTGTTGCCGGCACCGATGAGACCAAACTCTATGTTACAGAGATAACCTATCACGGTGACTCCAGCCAAATCGCAAGTATTACCCAAGAAGATGGCTCCTCACTGACGTTCGCCTACTTTGCTGATGGCAAACTGCAAAAAGTAACTGATGGCCAAAACAACAGCACGAGCTTTAGTTATCACGAAGGCCGGACAGATGTCACAACGGACGACAGCAATTTTAGTATCCACTTTGACCAACACCAACGCATGACCAAGAAGTCGGCTGTTGTCAACGGCCAGGTGGTGGAAACGGCTTTCCAATATGACAACAATGATAATGTGGTGGCGGTATCGAACGGGCTCGGGGAATCTGTCCATTACGAATACGACCAGCACGGTAACCAAATTGCCGTGCAAGATGTCGCTGGCAACCGCATCGAGCGTGTTTACAACGATAAAAACCAATTAGTAGAGGAAATCAGCTACCAGCAACCTGATCCCAATGGCTATGACAATGTCGAAGCCTCGGCATCTGATCCACAATCTGCCTATTTTGTTTACGAAGACAGCCAGGGAAGCGGTGAAGCTACCCGGTTGCGGTTCGAAATTTCAGCCGAAGGCAGGATCACTGAGTACCGTTACAATTCACTTGGCCAACGCAGTGCGCAATTAACCTACCTAAAAGATGAATTCGATTTTTCAGGCCTATCTGCATCGGATTCACAGTTAACTGAAACCGAAGTCAATGCTTGGGTTAACAGGATTAGTGGTGGCAGTGAACCTGCATTTGGTAAGTACGACATCGCCCGGGTCGACTTTAAATACGATTTCCGCGGTAGGTTGCAGCAGCAAACCCAATACAGTGAAATACAGGCTGACGGCACAGGGGTCGCAAATACGGCCAGCACCGTCAACTACCAATACGATGTCCAAGGTCGCTTGCTGCGGGAAACATCTGCCGAAGGCCTAAACAAGGTTTTCAGTTACGATGGCATGGGCAGGCTTTTGACCGAATCGTTATTGGGAACCGCTGAGAGCCCTGCACAATTAACCACTTACCAATACGATGACAGCCAACAAAAAATACGGATAGACAATGACCAGACGGGCTTGGTTACAACCCAAAGCTATGACCGTGCTGGGCGTTTGGTATCGCTAGAGTATGGCCTTGAAACGGACAAGGATAAATTTGCCGGTATTGCTTACCTTTATGATGCTGATGGCAATCGGGTAGCAACAAAACATGAGAATGGTGCATACAGTTACCAGCTGTTTGACAATGCCGGTCGGGTAGAATTCCAAATTGATGCACTAGGTTATGTTACCCAGTTTGAATATAACCTGGCCAGCCAACTGGTGGCGACCACCCAGTATGGGAACAAGATAAGCACCAGCAGTTTCCTGAATACTGGTAAGACTGCCGTGGTAGAAGCTAATGTCCGCACCCAGGTTAACGCTATTGCTGCGTCAGAACAGGATCGCAGAACTGTAAAAGAATACGATGTGGCTGGCAGGTTGGTGCTTGAAGTGGATGCGGCCGGCTACGCAACGGCCTATGAATATGACACTTCAGGACGCTTATTGGCCAGGATAAGCTATACCAACGCTGCCACAGTAACAGCCGAAAATGTCATTTCACTCAATGACGATACTGATTTCCGAATCAACCGCAACTTCTACTCTGATGATGGCCTGTTAACCGCAACCGTAGATGCTGAAGGCTATGTCACTGAATTTGAATACGATGGTGCCGGCAACCTAGTAAAAGAAACGGCTTTAGCGCAGCGCGCCACCTTTTTAAATGATGATGCCAGTGAAAGGTTGCCTACCGCCCAGGATATAAGGCAGTCCGAACTATCACAATTGTTGCCTTCAAACCGGGTGGGGGCGAGGGAGACTTATCAGTTTTACAATGCGCGCGGCCAACACGTTGCACAGCTCAACCATGAGGGTGCTCTCGTCAAGTGGCAATATGATCTCGATGGCCGGTTGCAGGAGCAAACCCAATATGCAACTAGGGTGGGCAACTTTGACGGTGCAAATTTAGTGTTTCCTGCCAGCCATGCCAATGATATCCGCACATCCTATGAGTACGATGACAATGGCAGGCTCGAATACACGATTAACCACTTTAGCAATGCAGTCGAACGCAACCACTATGACAACGCAGGGCGCTTAATTGCTAGCGAGGCAGGACGCGCTAGTAGCGATCAACACGGCAATTTCGTGTTTGTTTCATTGCGTACAAATATGTTTGATGTCGATGAGATGGGGCGTGTTACCAGCCAGCTGGATGGCAACCAAAGCCAAAGCTACAAAAGCGATAAAGGCGCAGCCTATAACATTTCTGTTGCTTCAGTTGACGAAGCCGCAGGCCTATATGGTAGCCATATCCAATATGATGCCACGGGACGGGCCATCAGCCGGACTAACGGTGAAGGAAATGTAGATTACCTCTATTACGACCAACGCAACCAATTGGTTGCGCAAATCAACCAAAAAGGTGAAGTAACAGAATTTAGTTACAATGGGTTTGGTGAACTAGTGAGCACCAGGCAGCTTAGTAAGCGAATTCCAATTAATGCGCTGTCAACCGACGCCACCCAAGGCACACTGACTGTGGCGCTCAAGAGTGCCATCACAGCCGCCTATTCCGCAACCGATGCAATAGTTAGCAATAGTTACACCAAGCGCGGTAATTTGGACATCCAAACTGATGCCACTGGTGCCCAGGTTGACCACGACTACAATGCCTTTGGCAACCGGATCCGTTCGACCACCTCGTTATCAGACGGGGTCAGCCGGGTTGATGAATTCGGTTACGACAACCGCGGTTTGTTGGTATTAAGCCAATCCGACAAAGCTGGGTTAAATCGCCAGTCCTCAGCGCGTTACGATGCGTTTGGCCGGATAACCCAGGAAGTGGATGCAAACGGCAACGCCACAAACTACCAGTATAGCGACAGTATTGGCCAGGTTATAACCGACTATAAAACTGCCAATGGCAGGGTAAGCGAAAGCGTATCAGTAGATGTATTTGGCCGTACGGTTGAGGTCACAGATGCTAACCAGAATGTAAGCAGGGTGTCCTACCACAAGTCGGCTACCAGTGGTTATTCCGAATTGTTAATTGATGCTGATGGCAATGCGGTGGAAACCCGTTTTTCGGCACTGGGTGATGCCATTGATATCATCAAGGGTGAGCCAAACGATGCTAAAACGGGCATAAAAACAGCGCTGGAACACACCCATTTCGCCTATGACAAAAACGCCAACCTAGTTGAAAAAACCTTGGGCTATGGTTCAGCACAAGCAATTGTCAGGGAGTACAAGTACAACCAAAACAACCAGTTAGAGCGCGAAACGTTAGATCCTAACGGTAAGAATATCAGCACAGCTTACCAATACGATAGTGCTGGCCGGATTATCCGCAGCGAGTCACCCAATGGCCGGTTTGTTTATTTCGCCTATGATGGCCAGGGGCGGCAAACCCATACCTTGTCTATTGATGCTATAGAAGGCACTGGGGAGGCAAGGCAGGTTAGCGCTTCACTACGGCAGGTTGAATACGATGCCGCTGGCAGGGTTGTAGCTGAGCACAACTACAGCCAGGATTTTGGGACACTGCTAAACGACGAGGATTTGGCGGTCTTTACCCTATCTCCAGCTGACTTGGCCATCTCAGGTACCGCTGACATTGCCAGCCAATACTATGGCTATGACCAGGCTGGCCGGCTGGTGATGTCGGTAGGCCCCGAAGGGGCTGTTACTGAATATAGTTATAATGCCAGCGGTTGGGTCACGGAAAAAGTGACCTACGCCACCCGTGTCGCCAGTGGTGAAGATGCGGTTAACGGCACCGAGACACCCGCAAACAATGCCGAGACCGACTCATACACGCGCACAGTTTACGATAGCAATGGCCTAGCGCGGTTCAGTTTGCAAAAAACCGGAACCAACCAGGCCCTGGTCAAAGAAAGCCGTTACGACGAAGCGGGTCGCCTGATCCAAACCCTAGCCTTTGCACACACCATTGAATACAAGGATTATTCGCTTGATGAAATAATGCAAGCGACTAGCGGCTTCGCGACTGAATCCAGCAACCGCAGTACCTGGTTCTATTATGATGCCACTGGAAAACTGCGTTTTACCATTGATGCACATGGGGCAATTAGCGAAAACCGCTACACTGGGGCAGGCCTATTGGATATCACAGTCCAGTACGGTACCAAGATTGCTGATATGTATAGCAATACTCACAAACCCGACAATATCCTGGTAAACAAATTCGCCTCTGGCAGCAACAATACCATCACCTACGCTGATTTGAACAGCATTTATACCCAAGGTGTTGAAACCGCCAATGGCAAAATCCTTTACACGCTCGAAGCAAATGATCGCCGCACTAAAAACACCTACGACAGCGCGGGTCGCCTACTTAAGGTAGAGGATGCTGGCACCCAAGAGGAACAGTGGACTTATAACCAAAACGGTACCAAATCCACCTATACCAACAAGAAAGGGGATACCTGGCAGTATTTCCACGACACCGCAGGTAGGTTGACCAGGGAATACGGTCCGCTGATTGAAGACGGTGGCCTTTATCACCTAGATGCAGGTGAGTTGAAACAGGTAGAAGCGGCGCGCTATGCCCAGGAGATTGAGTATGACAGCCTGGGCAATGTCACACGGCGTACGGAAGGTTATGTGGTCAATAGTAAGGATCCAAGCACAGACCAACCCACCGTTGCGCCAACGGCCACTGCAACTATCTTTGACCAAGTGACAACCCGGTTTGGGTATGACAAAGCGGGTAGGCAAATACAAGTCATCGAGCCTGCTTCCGGCCAAGGCCAATCAGATTCACTACAGTCAAACGTAACATACAACGCCCTGGGGCAGGCCGTAGTGCAGGAAATGCAATACCTGGATGCCGATGGCAACAACCAGTCTATCTATAGCTACAAAGTCTATGATAACAGCGGCAACTTGGTATATGACATTGACCAAAAAGGCTTTGTGACGGGCTTCACCTATGATGCTTTGGGTAACCAAACCCAGCTCACAAGGTATGCCAACAAACTTGATTTTGATGTGCTTAGACAAACCGGCTGGCGTGATGGTGATGCCCTTACTGAAAGCCTGCTTGAATCACCCGTTAATATCACAGTAGACGGTGTAAAAACTGATATTGACTTACTGGATACCGATAGTCGCGATCGCACGGTGCAGAACGTTTACGATACCTTAGGGCGTGTGATCAGGCACTACCCACCCAGCGTTGCCGTGACTGAATTAGATCTCAATGGCGAATTAGTCGAGTCAGTAACGTCACCAATGCGTGAGTATGTCTACAACAGTTTTGGCGACCTCATCCAAGAAACATGGGAAACGGGTCCAGGACGCTCGGCAAGCAACGTCCACTATTATGACAACGATAGTAACCGCATCCTTAGCCTGGACGCCGAAGGTTATGTGTCTGAATGGCGCCACAATGCACACGGCCAGGTGGTTCGGTATACCGAATATTCCAATGCCTACAATGGAATAAAAACACCAGAGGTGTTACCGGATTTATCGTCAGTCAAGGCAAACCAAAGTACCGATTTAGACACAAGCAAGCACCGGGTTTGGCAATATGAATACGACAAACTAGGGCGCCGCGTCCTAGAAACCCAATTAACAGAAACGTACTATGTTGACGAAAATGGTCGAGGCCAATTTCGAAATGAAAACGGCGACATCATTATTGCAACCAGCTACGACGCATTGGGGAATGTAGAGAAGAAAACCCGCAATGGCGAAGACTTATCAACCACCTACTATGACGAAATGGGTAGGGCGATCAGGGTTACTAGCCTGGCGTCAGATGTTGTTGACCTTGACAAGCTGAAGGCAGGTGTAACCGAGGCTGAGTTGACGGCAGCGCCCGAAGGCACAAATATCAATGAACTGCGTAGCGACCTGCGCCAAAGCGAAGTAGAAGCAACACTGGTTCGCGAATTTAAGTTCGATATCCACGGCAATGCCATTGCCGTGCAACAAGGCGCTGGGGTACAGGACGCCGATACCGGCAGTTACTATTTGGATCCTGCTTCCAGTGACATCCGCACAACGCTCAGCGAGTTCAATGGCAAAAACCAGGTCACAACCAGCATTGATGCACAAGGCAACCGCACCCGATATCAATACGATTATGCCGGTAGGTTAATTGCTGAACTTACGGATTATGAAGTTCAGTCCGATGATATCCAATTTTCAGTGCATTGGCTGACCAAAGAAACCATAGAAATAGGCGATTCTGGTGATGCGCCAGTATTTGAACTCGTCGACGTAGAGGCCTTGCCACCGTCCTGGATTAACTTTGATCCCATCAAAGGCCAGCTATTTGGTTTGGCACAACTCACCGGTCAATATCAAATAAAGGTTGCTGCCAAAGAACAGCAGCAAAATGGCGAGATAGTAGAAACTGAATTCTTGGTAACAGTGAATGCCGTGGCAGGTCAATCCTTTACCGTTGACCTACTTGAAGATGGCGATGGAAGCAAACCCTATGCAATTACCGCTGACGTAGAAAAACGCCAGGCAGTGAAGGCGTTCGCCTATGACCAGCTTGGACACCAAACCAGCTCTAGCCAAGGTTATCGAAGTTATGACAAAGACGGTAAACTATCCGACGTGCTAGTCGTTGAAAACTATACAGAGCAGGTTTTCAATGCCTTTGGCGAAGTGATTGCTCAAGGCGATCCTGGCTTCGGTGGTGAGCCAGTTCAAGACCTCTTTAAAACTGAATTCAATGTCTCAAAAGACCTGCAAATAGCGTTTAAATACGACAAACAGGGCAACGAAAAATCCGGTTATAGCGATTCGCTTGGCCCAGGGGCAATAGATGACTTGCAAGTGTACTTTAAGTATGACAATGCAGGCCGCCTGATTGAAAGCAATAGCGGAAATGGCATCGCCAAGACCTATTATTACGACCGTGCTGGCAACTTAACCCGGCAACACAATACATTTGCCGACCCATTACTAGGTTCTGGACAAACCCAATACCAAGGTGAAGTACGCACACAATATGACAATCTAGGCCGGGCAACCAGGCAATACCAGCCACACTTTATCCAAGACAATGTTACCCACACCCCAGTCACTAGCCAAAGTTATGACCGCTGGGGCAATGTTACCCGCTATACTGATGCCGATGGCAAGACTACTGAGTATGAATACAACCACGCAGGGCAGGTTATTAAGGAAACCCGGCCGCTAGCCATTGTGGTTGGCGAGGATGGCCAGGCGCGGTTAGCCGTGCCTACCTACTATAACTATTATGATGTTAACAACCAATTAGTCGCCCAGGTTGATGCCAATGGTAACCAGCGTTTTAACCTTTACAACCAAGCGGGTTTGCTAATCCATAGCGAAGATGCGGAGGGGGTTAGTGAAAAGTATGGCTACAACGTTTTTGGTGAACGGATTGTCAAGGAAAAGCCAGTTGTCAGTAGCGATGGTACTAGCCAACATGCCGGATACATTAGCATCGACACCGTTGACAAGCTGGGCCGTATTATTGAGACCGGGCACATTGATCCGGAACATGTGCAGGTTACCGGTAGCACCGCAACCGGTGATGTGGACAGTTATTACCAGCGCTTATCCCAATTTGAATACAATGCATTAGGCCAGCGCGTTACTGAAAGCAATGCCTTGGGTGAGCAGTATAGCTATGCCTACGACACGGTGGGCAACGTGCTTGCGAGCGTCACGCCAGAGGGCATGCGCAAACACTTCCGCTATGATAGGAACGGCAATAAAGTCCAAGAAAGTTATGAGATTAACAACCAAGATAACTTAGGCAATGACCAATACAACAACACATGGACAATAGACTATTTTGGCCGACAACACGCCATTAATGATCTCGGTGCCAATGACCATCAATTCACTTACTCCGATGTCGGGCAGCTAGCCAGCAAAACAATTAATTTGGATTCTGGCCAAGATGAGCGTTTTAGCTATAGCTACTTCGAAAACGGCTTGCTTAGCTCAATAAGCCAAAAACAGGTCAGCATTGATGAGAATGGCAATGCAACCGAAGGTGATGTCATCGCCAGCAGCCAATTCAGCTACAACAACAATGGCCAAGTTGTTAAGGAGCAAAGGACAACCAATAACATCCTGCACGAAACCTTGACCGAAATTGTGCATACCGAATATGACACCCTCGGCCGTGTCAGCAGCGTCACTACGCAAGAAGTCACCGCTGCTGGTGCTAGTATTGACACAGTGTCCCGTATCGCCTACCAGTACGATGCCAACGGTAACCGTCGCTCGGTGGAAGTGACCAACGGTTACAATGCCAACATAGAAAGGGCAGCGAATATCGCGCCGCAAATTAATCCTGAATTTGAAGGATTGTCTTATGAGCAGGGATATAAAGGCCAAATTTACAACCAGCTAATTGGTGATGTGGATAAGATCTTCTTTGATGCCAATGGCGATGAGTTAAAACGTAAATTAGTGGCGGGTAGGGATCCTAAGGATCCTGATACAATCCTGACAAAACCAACTTGGCTGCATTTGGTAGAGGAAAATGGCCAGCTCTGGCTCAAAAGCGGTGATTTAATTGCCGAAAACGAAGTGACCCTAGGTCCGGTTCCCCTCAGCGCACCCGACGATATCTATCTAGCGATTAAGGCAAGCGAAGAAAACAACCCGGATAATTTCACCGTTTTGCCACTATTTTTAAAATTCAAGCAAAACCTGGCACCTTCCAAAACAGGGGATTTTGGCGCTATCCCACTCTTGGCAGAAGGTGCGGCTTTTCCTAATTATTCCATCGATATCAGCGAGGTGTTTAGTGATCCCGAAGCTGATGATTTGGAACTGGACGTCAGTCTGTCGGGCGTCTACACGAGCGAAGCCCAAAAACGTGAAATCGATGACTGGTTGGCCTATAAAGTGGAAGATGGACAGCTTACCCTGTTCACCAAGCCGGGCAAGGTCGTACCGCAGGGCTGGGTTGGCAGGCAAATCCACCTGGAAGTGTCGGCAAATGACGGTATCAACCTGCCGGTAAATACCGAGTTGACCTTGCATATTGGTGCTAACGCCAAGCCCACAATAAAAGATGATGCGTCGCTTGAAGCTATCAAGGATGGAGCCATATGGTTACAAACACGCCAGGATCTCAGTGCCAATCATTACGACTTTAGCGCAAACCTAACCCAATACTTCAGTGATCCTGAGAACCAAACGGTATCGTTGCACAGTGTTACTGGTTTACCCAGTAGTTTTGAAGTGGATACGGGCACGGGAACTATCCGCGCCAATACGGCGTCCCTTGTGGATGTACTCGCCGTCAATGGCGTTTACCAGGCCCAAGTGCGCGTTGTTGATGCTGTTGGTAATATCAGTGATCCTGTTACTGTGTCGATTGCGGTAGATCCGCAAATTCCGCAGCAATCCTGGCAAATTAACCAGGCAATAAGGTTTAACATTGGTGCCTATTTTATTGGCGCCAGCAATGGACAACATAGCTTTGCGGCCAGCAATTTACCTGCGGGATTGTCATTGAGTGCCAATGGTGTGCTCACCGGCGTATTGGCCGATCAAGCCCAAGGTATTAAAGCGGTGACTGTCAACATGGGGCAAGGTGTTGCGCTTAAAACCTTCAATATCGATGTGCTAGCATCCAATATTAGGCCTTACCAGCGCGCATTTATTGAAGACCAGCGCTGGCCAGAAGATCAACCGCAACCAGCATTTAGTATCAACTTTGCGTTTGTCGATCCCGATGAAGCACCCGAAGCCTTAATATTCCAGGCGAAACTAGCTGGCCAAGCATGGCCAAGCGAAAGTGATGGTACGCCAATGACTACCGGGCTACCAGACTGGCTGCATTTTGACCAGGCAACAGGCACCTTTTCGGGGGCAGGGTCTGCGATAGACGACGATATTTCCACTAAAAAAATGGGTAACGGCTATTTAGATTTGGTCATCAGGGCCTATGACGGCAATAATTTTTCCGCTGAGACCAGTTTTAGGGTTGATCTGGACCCCAACGCTGCGCCACAAATAGTGGCCAATGGGCCGGTCAATGTAAGCCAAGACCTGGACGGGCAGGGTCGTTTTGTATTACCTAGCAAAGTCATTGACCTCGGCCAGTACGTCGTGGATACCGATAACAGCAGGGATCAACTCAGCTACACTTTATACCTGGCGTCTGAATCACCCACTACGCCAGGGGTGTACAGCAAAGTGCCATTGCCAGAAAACAGTTTCCTATCGTTGGATGCCGGCACGGGATTGCTGGAGGTTGATTTTACCCACCCTGATTTCCAGCAGGATATTACCCTGTTCCTTGAAGCGTATGATGGTTTTCGCAGTAATGAACTTCGTTCCAGCGCGGATGTCATCCAGTTGGTTAGCGAACCGGTACCCAACCGGGCGCCTGTGTTGTTGCCTGACGATGCCGAGTTTGGCGAAGGCCGGGGTTATATCAAAGACGGTGTCATATACCGCGAGTACATCAAAGGCAGCAAGTGGCAAATTAGGATTGACGGTAGCCAGTATTTCGAAGATCTGGATTACGATGGGCTGGAGTTTATCGACGCCCAAATCACCCATTTTGAAGGAGATGCGCTGGCAGAGTCGCCCTTCCACTTTGACCCCAATGACGACAAAGGCCCCAGGTTGTTAGCGGATCTAGGCAAAACAATCGGACAGTCAAATCCTGATTTGTTTGCAGGCCGCTATTCAGGGACGGTAACTGTTGCCGATGCCAAAGGAGAGGCCAGCACTGCGCCGATATACATCGACATTATTGATAATAAACCAGCAAAACTAAAAGAAGGCGAAGGCATTCGCTATATCTTTGACCAACAAGATGCTGAGGGTGAGGACGATATCGCGATTGATATCGCCAGTTATTTTACCGACCCGGATGGCAATGATTCCGCTATAACATTATCAAAAGTCGAAAAGCAAAATGTAAGGGCTGGCAGCCGAATTTTCTACATCGATGAAAATGGCTTGCTACGTGGATCAAGCAGCAAAATTAGCCAGTTCAATAAAATTGAAGTCACCGTTAGAGATGAGTTCCAAAACGAGACGACTGTAATTTTGAAGTTGACAATTGATCCCGCATTGCCGGATGTCACCTATCCGGAAGGAAGTACGGTTAACCTGGATCTAGCGCCTTATTTTAACTTGTACGGTTCTGGACTCAGTTTTTCCGCTGAACCCCTGCCATTGCCTCCGTCTTTGGAATTGACCAGCGCCGGCGTATTGCAAGGCGATGTAACGTTTGCAGCGGCTGGGTTATATAACATCAAGATTATTGCCGTGGACAGCCAAGGCAACCCTCATGAGAAGATGCTCGGTTTGGATATAGCCCAGACCTATACCATTCCCACATTGGTAGGCGAAGGCTTCCCTGACATCACGATTTATGACGGTGTCCTTCACCCGCCAATCCCGCTGCAGGGCCACTTTATCGATCCCGATAATTCACCAAACCCCGAGTTGGAGTATCGGGCTTACCTCGTCACCGATGGTGAGAAGGTGGCACTACCTGACTGGTTGCAACTCCATCCAGATGGCTTAAGCCTATCTGGCCCTAATGGCAGCGACATTGATTCCCCAAACGATGTAGATGATATCTTAAGCATCGGCATAGTCGCGTTTGATGGAGCAAACGAAAGCGACATGGCAACGTTCAATATCACCCTGGTGGCCAATGAAACGCCAACTGTTGATGTGGCTGCACTCAACGCGTTGGGCGATATCTACCTGCCAGCACCGCCGCAAACAGTAGCCACGGTCAACCTGCATGAAAAAGTCAATGATGATGGCCTGCCGAACGGTGCTTTAAACTATAGCCTTTACCAGGTTGTGGCTGATGCTACTGGCCAGCCTTCGCGCCAGGCTCTGCCAGCAAATATTGGATTGAGCCTTAATGCAGACACGGGAGTGTTATCAGTTGATTTTGCCAAAATTCCTGCTGATATCTCTTACAATCTGTTTTTACAGGTATCAGATGGCCGCACCAGCAATATACTCAGAACCTGGGAAGACGATGTCTTCACCTTAAACTTCAATGCCAATAATACCGCACCAAGTTTGTTGCCGGATGGTTCAGATGTGCCTGGCAGCATTCAAAATGGCAAGATTATCCGCCACTATGTGCAAGGCGAGTTTATCAGCCTGGGCTTAACCCGTTATTTCACCGATGCCAACGGTGACGCTTTATCGTTTGACGGTATGCAGCCCCTTGAAGGCAGCGACATCAGTTGGTTGACCGCCTATCCAGGGGCGAGTCTGGCGTCTGTCGAGCCGAATATGCCCATTACCGACAGGATCCGTGGCCTGGCTAAACACGCGCCAGCAGGAGGCGTCTATCATTTAAGGGCATTTGTCAGCGATAGTAAAAATGCGGTTACCCCAGTTGATATTGAAATTCATATTGAGGCAAACCAGGGACCGCAGCTTAAGCCTGATGGCACACCGATCTCAGGGGAGATCCGTAACCGCACCATTATCCGGGAATACACCAAGGGCATTGACCAAAAGGACTTTTCTATTGGTATTACCCAATATTTTACCGATGCCGAAGGCGATAACATTGGCTTTTTCGATTTGGAATGGGATGAAGCCACCGGCGCCCCAGCCGAAATAGACCAATATGGTAAATTGACAGGCAGGGCGGCCCCACTAATTGTTGATTACAACGGTGACCGGATTAAAGGTGATTTGCACACTATCAATGCTGGCACCTATAAAGGATATGTGCATGTCTGGGATGCGCATGGCTACCGTGAAAAAGTGGCCTTCAACCTCGTCATTCACCCTAATCAAAAGCCGGTGCTTATTTCTGGCACCCGCATCGAAACATACTATAACGAAGCGACCCAAGCCGATATCGAACTGGTAGCGTCCCAGTTCATTACCGATCCTGATGGTAATGATAGTAACCTGAAAATCACCTATGCCCGCTTTTGGGATGGCACTAAGATTCCGGTTAGCAATTCGTCATTTGACGATGGACGGCTGTATATTGACAACAATAGCAAGACGCTTAAAGGAAAAACGTCTGCGCTGCCCAAAGAAAACCGTTTCCATATTTGGGTTAAAGACCAAGCCGGTACGGAACAACAGTTTGAAGTAAAACTGAAAGTCGATCCTGTTATCGACAATTTCCATTTCTACGAAGATTACACATTGCCAACTGCCGGCAGCGGTGTCATCGACTTCAAGAATTATTTCCTCAACCAGGACAATATAACCAAGTTTACCTATTCCAGTTTACCCAATGATTTGGTCATTGAAGAATCTGGTGAAAACCTCGGTGTGATGTCGGGTACCCTAACCTTCACCTCAGCGGGTGAGCATGACATTAGCATTACAGCAGAATATGCTGACGGCAGCTTGAGTCAACCCAAGACATTTACCATCAAGGTCGATAACGTCAACCGGTTGCCAGTTGTTACGCCTTTACCTTCTTTCCCCCGGACATTTAACAAGGGCATAGCCAACCCAGTTGTGGATTACACTTCTCACTTCAGTGATTTGGACGGTGTTTTTGAGCCGGTAATACGCATCAAAGGTAGCGGCGCCCCAGCGCCTAGCTGGCTAAAACTGCAAAGGCAAGGCGACAAGGTGCTGTTGACTGGCCCTGATAATGGGCCAATCGTGCCACCTGAAAACGCAGACGACCAGTATAGTTTTGATGTCTGGGCCGAAGATGGCGAGTCGCGCAGTGAATATACTGCGACGTTAAACATCCGGCTTAACTCCAGGCCAGTAGTTAACGTAACTAGCACCATCAATGCAACGCGCAATCCAGGTTCCAACACATCTACCATTGATATGAGGCAGTATGGCGATGATGATGGTTTACCCCTACTGACGGTTGATAGCTTTAAGCTCTACCAGGTGGTAAACAACCAAAAAGTCGCGCTATCCAACAGCTTTGTCAGCATATCCACTAGCGGTATGCTTACTGTGGACTACACCCATCCATCATACACACCATCGATCCAACTGTTTTTGGAGATGAGCGATGGCGTGTTAACCAATACTTTCCCAGGTAACGGTGTCTTTACCTTAGCCACTATTAACAATACGGCACCAACCATTAAGCCCGATGGCAACCAAGCCCATGGTTTTATCAACAATGGCATTATCTACCGTGAACGGGCTTATGACGAATTCATTAGCCTTGGTATAACCGGGTTCTTCCAGGACGCCAACCCAGGGGACGTATTAAGGTTTACCAGGGTAGAAGGACTACCTAGCTTTTTGCAGGCTCATTATGGGGTAAATGGTGAATGGAACGGCGCCCAAAAATTGGATCGCATCACCTTGGCAGAAGGTCGCGGGCGGATACCTGGCAAATACTCGTTTACCGTATTTGTTGCCGACCAGCACGGCGCCGAAACCAGTGCCACTATGCATCTGGACTTAAAAGATAACCAGGCTCCAGGACTGAAAGCAAATGGCACGCGGTTTGAAAAAGGCCGCATCGAAGGCGAAAAAATTATCTTTGAATACGGCAGTAATGAAAATGCTTCCATGGCGATACGGCCATTCTTTTCTGATTTCGAAGATGATAGGAATGCAGGACGCTACTACAGATTTGTTGGCTTTAACGGCCTACCTAGCGCCTTCAGTTATCAACAAGCCGGCAGCAATGCTGAGTTCTCCCGAATCGTTGGCGACACCAAGGGCCTTAAGGGGACTTATACCGGCTCTGTTACGGTTGAAGATAGCTATGGCAAGCGGACTCAGGTACCGATAGAAGTCAGGATAACCAACCAAGCGTTAAAATTAATCGACCACGAACATGTGGTGGATGGCACTATCCAACGCACCATTAACCAACGTGACCACATCAATATTGATGTTGCACAGTACTTTTATGATCCCGATGGCACCAATACCAAAAATCTTGTTTTGGTTACCCCAGAACGCGGCTTAAGGATATTGGAGCATCAAAAAGGTGCTAAAAAAGGCCAGGGGTATGCACTAAGTGGTAGTACTAGCCAATTGCAACTGGGACAAAACCGGTTTTCAGTGCGCGTGCTTGACGAGTCAGGCACAGCCACCACGGTCAACCTGGATATTTTTGTACAGGTACCCAACGATCCACCATCTGCCACTTTATCTAGTTATGGTGTCACCGAAGGCCAAACAAAAGTCATTGATATTATTACCAATGATCCTAACGGCGATTGGGTAGACGTTATTGATTACAGTGGGCCGGCCTGGATGAGGTTAGATGGCCCCAATAAACAGTTGATAGCTGAACCTGGCATCGGTGTTTATGGTTTCTATCCTTTTGAACTTACCCTGAGGGACAGCCAGGGTGCTGTAACTGTACAAAAGCTAACGCTTGGTGTGCCAATGAACCAAGCACCGCAATTGAAACCAAACGGTTATACCTATGGTGCGAGCCGTATTGAAAATGGCACTATTATTTATGAGTACTCTTACGATGTAAGGCAGTATATTTCTATTGGACCGCAGGTGCGTCTTTTTGATGATCCTGAAGGTAATACTCCGTTGAGTCTGGTAGCTGTTTCGGGGTTAAAGCATCCATTTTTCTTCGATCCAAATGATAGGGGTGGGCGCATCAAAACCAGCAACCACCACTACGCCTTTAATTTCGGCTCAGACTTTGACAATACCGTTAGCATAACCGTTGCCGATAGCATTGGACGGCAACGCTCGGTTTCGCTAAGGATAATCGTCAACGCCGCCCCCCGATTGCAGGCCACACAGTCATTCTCGACCTTGTCTGCGCCAGAGCCCATGATGTTGAGTTCAACCAGCAGCTTACAGTCTTCTGAATTGCAGCTTCAGGGCGATTCAAGCAGTTTGAAGACCAGCGCGGTGTTGGCATCAATTGAAGGTTCTTACCTGGATGATACTTTGCAAGGTACAGGCGATGCAGAGCAGATCCTAGGCCAATCCGGTGCCGATACCATAGACGCTGGTGATGGCGATGACATCTTGGTAGGTGGCGTTGGCGACGACCTGCTATTGGGCGGTGCCGGTGAAAACACATACCAGTTTAATAAGTGGGATGGCGTCGACACCCTACGCTTTAGCAGTGATAGCACACCCGAGATCCATCTGTTGGATAGGCAGCAATCTGATCTTTATATCACGGCAGAAGGCGAGGATCTGGTGGTCAGGTTCTACAACGAAGTGACCGACAAGATTGTGCTGGAAGGTTTTGCTGGCCATATAAACAATCTCAGCGTGCAATTCCAGGATGGCAGCACGCTTGCCGGTAGCGAATTGCAAAGCCTGTTATTGCAACCTGTGGACGGTGTCTTAAACCTTAGCGATCCCAATCAATCCTATCAGGTATCTAGCCTAATGCAGGTGGCTAGCCTGCATTTACCCGCAGCGGTCAGTCCTAGTGACGTGACGATTAGCAACCGCAGCGGTGACCTAATTATCAATTTTGCCAATGCTGGCAAGCTCACCATTGAGCAAGGCATGTTGGGTAGTGTGCCCAGCATTCACCAGATAGTGTTTGCTGATGGTAGCCAGTGGAATTTAGTTGATATCACAGGTCGGGTTATCCACAGTGGCAGCCACCAGGGCGATACTATCAACCACTCACAACATGTCCTGCCCACCGGCACATATACTGACGCGGCTGGCGGTGATGACAAAATCACCGGCTCCGCTGCTGACGATACCTATTTTTATAACCTGGGGGATGGCCACGACACCATCACCGATGCCCAAGGTAACATCCTGGTTAAGCTGGGTGCCAATATTACCCGCGAGATGGTGCACCTCGACCAGCAAGGCGATGACCTGGTCATCAATATTGCTGGCGGCAGCATCCGCCTCGTTGGCTTGGTGGCAAACCAGAACCACACCACAATCCAGTTTGCTGGTGGCGACGAAATCGCACATGAACAAATCGGCCAGCTATTGTGGCCTCACCTATATGGCTCCGATGGCGATGATGTGCTGGATTATTCCAGCGTGCAAGTTGGTAATATTGGTTACCACGGTAAGACCATACAAGGTGGTAAAGGCGATGACGTACTTAAGGGGACTGCCAGCGGCGATGTCTACCAATACAATCTGGGGGATGGCCATGACGTTATTGAGGATACCTCCCAATTTAACTTAATGAGCTTTGGGCCAGGCATTAAAGTCGAAGATTTGAAATTGACGCCGCAAGGCCAAGATCTACACATTGACGTTGCAGGTTCAGGCAGCATCACCATAAAAAACTATGCTAACCACCAATTGAGTTTCGAACTATCTTTTGCCGATGGCATATACCAGAGGTTTATGAATTTATATACACTAACGGAAGCCGTAGTTCAGGACTCAGATGGCATAGTACAAACTGCATTTAATACCCATGCCGCGTCTAAATTAGTCTCAACTGCCGCAGACGAAACTCTATTAGGTGGCCACAACGGAAATTATAATACCTATGTTTATGAGCTAGGTGGCGGCCATGATGTTATCCGTGAAGTGAATCCTTCAGAAAACGACTTTGCGGATATCCTCTTTTTGGGGCAAGGCATTAGCCAAGCCAGTACTAGCTTTAGCAAGCAGGGTAATGACCTCATCCTTGCTTGGGACGCCGACAATTCACTGACAATTGAAAACCATTTTAACAGCGGTTTTGCCATAGAAGTTTTTGTATTTGAAGATGGCAGCACTTTGGATGGTACTAACATCCAACTTGATTCGCCAACTGAATCAGTTTCTGCTGCCCAACCCGGCATATCTAACAGTACCGTGTCCTATAACCTGGATGGTGGTAATACAGTTGCCAACAACAGTGCTCCATTAAAGCAATTAGTGCTGGGCAAAGGTATACACTACGGTGATTTGACCTTTGTTGAAGATGGCCAAGGCCTGCTAATGCGGGTAGCTGGGGGTGGCAGCCTTCGCATTTCCAATTATCAGACTTTTGGCCCCGGCCTGTTAGATTTTAGACTGGTATTTGTTGAATCCCATACGAGCTACGACAGGTTAGCAACTTCACATCTGGGCAGGATCGAAGGAACCGACGCTAACGATGTATTAGCAGGTCCGATAAGTTTCCAACTCGTTGGAGGAAGGGGTGACGATACTATTCAACTTGCACCGGTTGTTTCTCAAATCCGCTACAACTTGGGTGATGGAAACGATACGGTCAATTTCCATCCAGCGGCTAAAGCTCATCACGAATTGCTGTTGGGCGGCGGTATCACATTTGACACAATTAGTGCTTATGAAACTGAGCAGGATGTGGTATTGCAGTTTAGCAATGGCGAAACCATTACCTTTAAGGATGTTAACCAGGCGCAGTTCCGCGACGCAGTTTCCCGGATTTCCTTTGCCGGTGGCCAGACTGAGTTGACTAAGGACTTGGCCATAACAGCCTATGGCGAACAAAACGATCGCGCCTTATATACTGGTGCCAGTGCGGCAAGTGACGTTATTGACTTAGCTTTAGAAGGGGCACCCCAGTTGCTGTCATCAGGCGCAGGCCACGACAATATCACTGGCAGCAACCAGGACGATATCATTTTTGCTGGCAGTGGCATTGATATCATCAATAGCCAAGCCGGTGATGACATCATTGTCGCGGGTAAAGGCGACGATAGCATTACTAGCCATGAAGGCCGCAATACCTTGGTTTACCGCCAGGGCGATGGCAATGACATTGTTGATCTCAAGGGAACCGAAAACCGCATAGTTTTTGAAGGTTTGCAATCGGGCGATGCCCAGCTGTACCGGCGTAATAATGAGCTAATTGTCTTCTTCGACGCCTATAACAGCCTGTATATCAATGATTTTTTCCGCAACCAGTCCATTGGGGAATTGGTGTTTGCCGATAGGGTCGTTCCCAACGCTGAACTAAACCAAATAAGCGACTCTATCCAGCAGGTTACTAGTGGGGCTGTCAATATCACTATTATGTCTGGCAGCGTCAGCCAATACGCACCTGAGCTGGGTTTTACGCCAACGGATATGCAGGTGGAGTTAGTGAAACGCGATGGCGTGGCACTGGCAACCCCTGATGATAAATTCGTCACAATAGAAGCAGGCAACGAAGGCCGCTTCTATGTCAATGTCGATCCTGGTTTGTATACCTTTAGGATCACCCTGTCCAACGGCAACCAAACCCAGGTAATTGAGCAGACATACCAGGCGAAACGCAACAGCTATGTGAAACCTGTTGGCACACCAAAAGATGTGACCGCAATGGACAATATACCGCTCAGCCTGGATATGGCACAGTACTTTAGCGGCAATGAGGTAACGGAGTTATCGTATGAGTTGGCATTATTTAAGTTTGAACAGGGTAGCCTAGTACCTGCAGATGCGGCTGAATTGGCAGCCAAGCTGGATCCGGTCACAGGGCAGCTAACCATGCTGCCGCCCGCGGTTGGTGAATACCAAGTGTCGGTGAAAGCCAGGCCAAATGCCTATAGCTACGATTTTAGTGAAGTCAGTTTTAACCTTACTGTGTCACAGCAGCCTCATGCACCTGTTGCGCAACCGTTACCCAGCATTGTTACGCTGGCCAATGACGACAGCAGGGTAGATCTATCTGGCTACTTCTCAGATAAAAACACTGATGACACCCTGACATTCCGGGTGGAATTATTACAGCAAGGTATCCTCGGCACTTCCCATTACCCATTGGATGGCGAGTTCAACATTGCTACGCCAAACGGCAGCATAACAGGCGACATGCGAATTTCTGCTAATGGGCAACTGGAGGGATATTTCAGCAGTGCAGGCGACTACAGCTTACGCATCTACGCCTCAGATGGTGTGCATGAAACCGCGGCAGATTTGACGCTAACCGCGCTAGCACAGCCAGTTCGTAGCATTGAATTGGCTACTGATATGGGTAACCAGTTATACAGCCTTGGCCATAACATTAACACCCTCACTGTGGCAAACGGGATAGATCCGTCTGCTGTCAGTGTTGAGGCCTATGGCGACGATTTAAGTATTATCGTCGATGGCAGCCGCATCACCTTGCAAGATGGTATTGGTAGCGGCGCACCCACCATCAACAAAGTCAGCTTTGCCGATGGCACTGAATGGCACCTGATGGATGTTGCCAGCCGTATTGTGTTTATGGGTACCGATGGCGATGACCAGCTTAGCCGCTTGACCTATGTCTTGCCCCACACTGTGCAGCACAATGCAGGCAAAGGCGATGACACCATACAAGGTTCGCTGGGAGCTGATATCTACCACTATGCACTGGGTGATGGTCATGACGTTATCCGTGATGATGCCGGCGTTATGGCGATTAAATTTGCGCCCGGCATTGAACTAGAACACGTTAGCCTATCCGCATCGAATGACGACCTGGTGATTGCGGTACCAGATGGCCAAATCACAGTGGCAGGCTTTGCCAACAGTCGCAACAACCTTTCGCTTTGGTTTGCAGATGGCAGGGGCATTCCAGTTGATAAGTTAAACCAAGTAGCGCGTCCATCTGTGGCAGGCACCGATGGTGATGATATCTTGGATTTCTCCGATGTCGAAGCAACCCCTTTTGAATTACGGATCAAGGGCGGTAAGGGTAGTGATATTATCCATGGCAGCAATGCTATAGACAACTATGTATTTAACCTGGGTGATGGCCACGACACCATCATCGACAGCAACTATGACACCGTAAATTTTGGCCAGGGCATCACGTTAGCTGATATTAGCACCAGGCTTGAAGGTGATAACTTCGTTTTCGAATTACCAGGGGACAATTCCATAACCCTTCCAAACTTTAGCCAGCGCACTTTGCCGCCACCGATATTGAGGTTCGCCGATGGCAGTATGCAGCCTTATTATACTTATATGGTTAATACCCGGATAGTTGGCACTGCGGGCAATGACACCCTACAACATGGCTTATCGTATTTGGGGGGACGTTATGACGGCGGCTTAGGTGATGATACCCTTTTAGGCGGTGCGAACAGCAATGCCTACGTATATCGGCTAGGCGATGGCCACGATCTTATCCGCAATAGCGGTCCTGATAGGTTAAGTGATATCGTCTTCTTGCAGGAAGGTATCACTCCGGGGGCAACACAGGCCAGTCGCCAGGGCGATAACCTGGTATTGTCCTTTAGTGACGGTGGTACGGTGACCGTTGAGAACCAATTTGCCGCTGGCCAGGGTATCCACCTGGTTAAGTTTATGGATGGCACAGTCTGGGGGATGGACAACGTCACTACACTAGGCAGTGCAGGTGGTGTGGATTCCCTGCAATTGGGCGAGCCATTAGGA
Source organism: Alteromonadaceae bacterium (assembly GCA_965279005.1). Classification (GTDB taxonomy): domain Bacteria; phylum Pseudomonadota; class Gammaproteobacteria; order Enterobacterales; family Alteromonadaceae; genus Planctobacterium. Next base: position 175,919 of record CBDIHK010000022.1, read on the forward strand.
TTGATGCGCTTTGAATTGGGGCAAGGTGTTGTGTCACTGCCAGATTATACGCAAGTAAAACACCTGGTCTTTGGCCCTGGTATCGACGCAACTGATATTTCCTATTTAGATATGGGAGACAAGCTGGTAATTCGCCATGTTTCAGGTGCCGAGTTACATCTTGGTGGTTACAGTACCGCTGCAGTTACATCCATTAACCAAGTGTTTGACGATAATACCTTCTATTGGGGCAACGCCCTCATGGGATTGTACAGGAACCCTGGCACAGAAGGCGACGACGTCTACACCCGAACCACTGCGCGCAGGGGGATAGTTGACCTAGGCCAAGGCAACGATACCTTTAATTCTTCCTCTACCTATTCCGAACGTATTGTTTACAACCTGGGTGATGGCCGGGATATATTCGACTTTAGCCACGTTGGCGATACCAACCATCTCCTTTTACTCGGTGGTGGCATATTGTTAAGCAACACCCAGTTTAGTGAAGTGCAAGGTGACACAGTGTTGACCTTTAGCGATGGCGGCAGCATCACCATTAAAGGCGTGCATTTATCACAGCTTCGAAGTGCATTGCTTAATATCACCTTTAGTGACAATACGGTATATGACTGGGATATGCATAGCTTGCGCTATCCGGGTGCAACACCGGATTTCAATGTCACCCGAGGTAGTGATCACTCCGAATCCGCTGATGGCGAATTATCGTTTGAGCTATTGCAGGAAAACCTGATAACGGGTGGCCTAGGCCATGACCAGCTTAAAGGTGGTATAAAAACAGATGTACTTGTGTCTGAAAACGGTGGTGACACAATCTACGGCCAACACGGTGACGATGTATTGTTGTCCGGTAAGGGCAGGGATACCATCCAGGCCGGGGCGGGCAACGATACCATCTTGTACCGCAAAGGTGATGGCTTTACCAAGGTCAATGATGGCAATGGTACAGACCGCTTAGTATTGAAAGACATCAATAAAGCGGACGTGCGTTATTACAAAAACGCCTACAACAACCACTTAATTATCTTGTTGCCGGATAGCCAGGATGTAATCGAAGCGGAAAACTGGTTTGTAACCGATAGCAATGGCAACCAAACCAATGCTTTCGAGCAATTGGTATTTGAGGATGGCATCGTCAGCCACACAGAAATCGGCCTGGCGTTACCACCTGTAAATGCAATGCAATCGCAGAACTCAGTTACCCATATTTACTATGACCTAAACCTCTATGCCCCCGGATTGGGCTTTACCCCAACATCTTTTGAGCTACAGGTGGTGTCCATTAATCATGAGTCGGCAACAAGCTTACCTGAAGGCGTCTATATAGAATCCAATGGTCGTATCCGCGGGCCTTTGGCGCCGGGTTTTTACGAATTTAAGGTTGTGGCCAGTGATGGCAACCAGACCCAGGAAATACCCGTATTTGCCAATGTCGGCAAAGTACCTTGGGTGCACAGTAATGGTAGTATCGGTGCGATAGAGCTAGAAACCAAAACGCCATTGCAACTGAATATGGCTGAGCATTTTGTCACAGATGCCGGCACTTATATCACCTATGCCTTATACCTTGAGCAATACGATGGCAACAACCAATTAAGCCAAATTGCCCTGCCTAACAATGTCACGCTGGATCATTTAACCGGCGAGCTAAACCTTTCTGATATGCCGCTAGGCAGGTATCGGATCCGGGTGGAGGCCAATGCGGGCGGTTATACCAACAGCCAGATTTTTGACCTTAATGTAGTGCCTAAAAACTACGCGCCTGTTGCTAAACCGATCCCTAATATTATGAGTGTGGCTGGCAGCGACAGCAGGGTAGATCTATCTGGCTACTTCTCAGATAAAAACACTGATGACACCCTGACATTCCGGGTGGAATTATTACAGCAAGGTATCCTCGGCACTTCCCATTACCCATTGGATGGCGAGTTCAACATTGCTACGCCAAACGGCAGCATAACAGGCGACATGCGAATTTCTGCTAATGGGCAACTGGAGGGATATTTCAGCAGTGCAGGCGACTACAGCTTACGCATCTACGCCTCAGATGGTGTGCATGAAACCGCGGCAGATTTGACGCTAACCGCGCTAGCACAGCCAGTTCGTAGCATTGAATTGGCTACTGATATGGGTAACCAGTTATACAGCCTTGGCCATAACATTAACACCCTCACTGTGGCAAACGGGATAGATCCGTCTGCTGTCAGTGTTGAGGCCTATGGCGACGATTTAAGTATTATCGTCGATGGCAGCCGCATCACCTTGCAAGATGGTATTGGTAGCGGCGCACCCACCATCAACAAAGTCAGCTTTGCCGATGGCACTGAATGGCACCTGATGGATGTTGCCAGCCGTATTGTGTTTATGGGTACCGATGGCGATGACCAGCTTAGCCGCTTGACCTATGTCTTGCCCCACACTGTGCAGCACAATGCAGGCAAAGGCGATGACACCATACAAGGTTCGCTGGGAGCTGATATCTACCACTATGCACTGGGTGATGGTCATGACGTTATCCGTGATGATGCCGGCGTTATGGCGATTAAATTTGCGCCCGGCATTGAACTAGAACACGTTAGCCTATCCGCATCGAATGACGACCTGGTGATTGCGGTACCAGATGGCCAAATCACAGTGGCAGGCTTTGCCAACAGTCGCAACAACCTTTCGCTTTGGTTTGCAGATGGCAGGGGCATTCCAGTTGATAAGTTAAACCAAGTAGCGCGTCCATCTGTGGCAGGCACCGATGGTGATGATATCTTGGATTTCTCCGATGTCGAAGCAACCCCTTTTGAATTACGGATCAAGGGCGGTAAGGGTAGTGATATTATCCATGGCAGCAATGCTATAGACAACTATGTATTTAACCTGGGTGATGGCCACGACACCATCATCGACAGCAACTATGACACCGTAAATTTTGGCCAGGGCATCACGTTAGCTGATATTAGCACCAGGCTTGAAGGTGATAACTTCGTTTTCGAATTACCAGGGGACAATTCCATAACCCTTCCAAACTTTAGCCAGCGCACTTTGCCGCCACCGATATTGAGGTTCGCCGATGGCAGTATGCAGCCTTATTATACTTATATGGTTAATACCCGGATAGTTGGCACTGCGGGCAATGACACCCTACAACATGGCTTATCGTATTTGGGGGGACGTTATGACGGCGGCTTAGGTGATGATACCCTTTTAGGCGGTGCGAACAGCAATGCCTACGTATATCGGCTAGGCGATGGCCACGATCTTATCCGCAATAGCGGTCCTGATAGGTTAAGTGATATCGTCTTCTTGCAGGAAGGTATCACTCCGGGGGCAACACAGGCCAGTCGCCAGGGCGATAACCTGGTATTGTCCTTTAGTGACGGTGGTACGGTGACCGTTGAGAACCAATTTGCCGCTGGCCAGGGTATCCACCTGGTTAAGTTTATGGATGGCACAGTCTGGGGGATGGACAACGTCACTACACTAGGCAGTGCAGGTGGTGTGGATTCCCTGCAATTGGGCGAGCCATTAGGATTGATGCGCTTTGAATTGGGGCAAGGTGTTGTGTCACTGCCAGATTATACGCAAGTAAAACACCTGGTCTTTGGCCCTGGTATCGACGCAACTGATATTTCCTATTTAGATATGGGAGACAAGCTGGTAATTCGCCATGTTTCAGGTGCCGAGTTACATCTTGGTGGTTACAGTACCGCTGCAGTTACATCCATTAACCAAGTGTTTGACGATAATACCTTCTATTGGGGCAACGCCCTCATGGGATTGTACAGGAACCCTGGCACAGAAGGCGACGACGTCTACACCCGAACCACTGCGCGCAGGGGGATAGTTGACCTAGGCCAAGGCAACGATACCTTTAATTCTTCCTCTACCTATTCCGAACGTATTGTTTACAACCTGGGTGATGGCCGGGATATATTCGACTTTAGCCACGTTGGCGATACCAACCATCTCCTTTTACTCGGTGGTGGCATATTGTTAAGCAACACCCAGTTTAGTGAAGTGCAAGGTGACACAGTGTTGACCTTTAGCGATGGCGGCAGCATCACCATTAAAGGCGTGCATTTATCACAGCTTCGAAGTGCATTGCTTAATATCACCTTTAGTGACAATACGGTATATGACTGGGATATGCATAGCTTGCGCTATCCGGGTGCAACACCGGATTTCAATGTCACCCGAGGTAGTGATCACTCCGAATCCGCTGATGGCGAATTATCGTTTGAGCTATTGCAGGAAAACCTGATAACCGGTGGCCTAGGCCATGACCTGCTCAAAGGAGGTATGAAAACAGATGTACTTGTGTCTGAAAACGGTGGTGACAATATCTATGGCCAGGATGGCGATGATATATTGTTGTCCGGTAAGGGCAGGGATGAGATTCAAGCAGGGACTGGCAACGATACTATCCTGTACCGCAGCGGCGATGGCTACACCAGAATTTCTAGCGGCACAGGTAATGATAGATTGGTATTGAAGGACATCAATAAGGCGGACGTGCGGTACTACAAAAACGCCGTTGACGAGAGCCTTATAATCTTGTTGCCAGATAGCCAGGATGTAATCGAAGCGACACACTGGTTTGTGACGGACGGCAGTGGCAACCAAACCAGTGCCATTGAACAATTGGTATTTGAGGATGGTATCGTTAGCCATACTGATATCGGCCTTGTTTTGCCGCTTATAAATGCGGATAAGTCGCAATATGCAGTCACCCCTATCCGCTATGACCTGAACTTCTATGCTCCTAACCTGGGCTTTACTCCCACTTCCTTTGAGTTACACCAGGTATCCATTAACCATGAGCCAGCAACAAGCTTACCTGAAGGCGTTTATATTGATGCTAATGGCGGCATCCGCGGTTCTTTGGTACCAGGTTATTACGAGTTTAAGGTTGTGGCCAGTGATGGCAACCAGATCCAGGAAATACCCGTATTTGCCAATGTCGGCAAAGTACCTTGGGTGCACAGTAATGGTAGTATCGGTGCGATAGAGCTTGAAACTAAAACGCCATTACAACTCAACATGGCCGATTATTTTGTCGCTGATGCCGATGCTAATATCACTTATGAATTGTACATCAAGCAATATGACGTTAATAACCAACTAAGCCATATAGAACTGCCCAAAACCGTTACCCTGGATCAATTGACCGGCGAGCTAAACCTTACTGATATGCCGTTAGGCAGGTATCAAATCCGGGTATTTGCCAATGCGGGTGGTTATGGCAACAACCAGATCTTTGACCTCACCGTGGTACCTGAAAACCGGGCACCGGTCGCAGCAGCAACACCTTCCTTCCTAATGCAGCAAGGATTCGCCTCTAGCACTGACATGTCGCCTTATTTCTCGGATGCAGATGCAGACCAACTGACCTACCGGGCAGTGTTAGTCGCTGGTAATGGCACCGAGCAAGCGCTGCCAGGTACCTTGTCCATGGGCGCCGATGGCGTGCTAGTTGGCGCAATAGATCTCACAGGCGACTACCGGGTAAGGCTATATGCCTCTGATGGTAGGGCTGAAACCAGCGCCGACATTGATATCCGCGTGATGGCGGTAGCCCAGAACTCCGCGATCAACCTCAACCGAAGCAAATACCACATTGGCGGCGGCTCTGGGGTCAACCAGGTTGAAGTAGGTTATAGCGTCGCAGATGCCAGCGTGTCAATGGAACATGGCCATTTACTGCTTAGCTTTGACAACGGTGGTTCACTCTCTATTGGCGCCGATGCCAACCGGAAATTTAGCTCTGCGGTAACAACATTAAAGTTTATTGATGGCAGCCTGGATGTTAGCCAGTTTGATGTTTTTGCCGATCCAAGGTTGCAACCGGCATTGGCTGATTTTGGTAGCAAACTGATTGTTGGGGAAGACAAGGCTGGCCAGGTAAAAGTCGATTTAGCTACGTATCCCACTAATATGGCATTCGCGCGCGATAAGCATGACTGGGTTTGGGGCAACAATGGCAAAGATGACTTCCTGCATGGTGGTGCTGGCAGTGACTTTGTTTCTGGCTTGTCGGGTAATGATTTAATTGCAGGTGGCCTAGGCAATGATTCCATGGCTGGATCCCACGGTGATGATACTTACCTGTATCGCAGGGGTGATGGCTTTGACTACCTGTATGAAGATTCGGGCAATGACACCCTGTTGCTGGCCGACTTGAACCTTGGTGATGTCAGTTTTTACCGGGATCAGAACAACAACCTGTTGTTATTGGTCAAAGGAACTAGTGAAGGAATACATATCTACAAATGGTTTGATAGCGACAGTAAAAAGGTCGAGTCCATTGTTTTTGAAAATGGCTCTTTAACTTCCACGGAAATTACCGCACAAGCTGACATTATAACCTATCTGGAAGATAGGAATATCCGCATAAACCATGCGCAAGATTTCAGCCCGCTAGGTGCACAACTTTCTGGCTCCGTCACCTATAGTGCAGAAATGGTGGCCGACAATGGCGCTACGGCGGCATTGCCGCAATCAATGAGTATCGGCGCCAATGGTTCCCTCGCCTTGTCTGGCACAACAGAAGGTTTTTACCGTATCCGGGTTACAGCCAGCAACGGCACCAGCTCACTAACAGAAACCAGGCAGGTATTCATTTTTGATAAGGGTGAAGCGAGCAGGGGGGCAATTCCTGACCACACTATTGAAGAAGGGGATACCTTTACCTTTGATTTTGGTGCCTTATATACCTTTAGGAACCGGGTTCCTTACTATTCCATTAGCTTTTTAAATAAAGATACCGGGGAGACCATCCCTGCCGGACCTAACTTGGGCATAGACCCCAATACCGGCGTTATCACGGCACAGGGCTTGCTCCAGGGCAACTATGAAGCCCATGTGGAAATGGTGCTAGGTGTTGGTCTTCAAATGGCGACACAAAAGTTTGATATCACCGTCGACCCACCCAATGTCGCCCCAACCGGCAATGTCCCCAACTACGCCGGTATTATTGCACAAGACTTTGCGTTTGATGCCGCCGCCTGGTTTAGCGATGCCAATCCAGAAGATACGCTGACCTACAGCGCCATGCTGGTATCTGCTGATGCCAATGGTAACGAGGTATTGGCGGCATTACCGCAAGAGCTGGCATTAGATAGCGCCACCGGGCAGCTAACGGGTAACTTGGCAAGCGCCGGCCGCTATAACCTGCGTATTGTCGCGTCTGACGGCAGGCTTGAAGGCAGTGCCGACTTTTCCATCTACGTGAGTGAAACGGCACCGGTGATCAGCGCGGGTATGGGCGATGTCCGGCTGTTGCCTGGGCAAACTATCCGTACCCTTGAGATGCTCGATAGCGTGTTTGCCTCCAGGGTGACTCTATCCGCGCGCGGCAATGATTTGTTGGTTGGCTTGGATGATGGCGATACCGTGACCATTGCACAAGGCCTTGCCTACGGTGTTTCCGCCGTGGATCAAATCAAATTTGCCGATGGCCAGGTGTGGCAGCACGCGGACATTATCAACCGTATCCAGTATATCGGCGAGCACCATAGTGGCCATATCAACCTGGGCAACCATTTAGACCTTGGGCAAAGCAACCACTTTAGGGCGGGAGCGGGTGACGACGAGCTGACAGGCAATAAAGCCGACAATGTGTTCCATTTTGGTTTTGGTGATGGCAACGACAGGATAAACATTGGGCAGGGCGATAACTATATCCAGCTCGCCCCGGGCATTAGCAACGAGCATGTTTCCGTTAGCCAAGATGTAAACGACCTGGTAGTGCAACTCGGCGCCGATTCAATCCGCATTGCGCTTACCCAGGTCAATGATGCGGCTAATCATCTGGTACTGGTATTTGCCAACCAGTCCAATTACAACAAAGCACAGCTGCTGGCACTGTCCCAAGGCGGGCAGGTGGTATCAAGCAACGAGCCGGTCGATACCTCAATGCTAACCAGTAACAGGCAAGTAGTTGAGGGTGGCCATCTTAGGGATGATATTGTTTCGGATTTAGGCACTGCCGTGAACCTGCAACTAGGTGCTGGCCACAACCTGGCCGAAGCCTCCAACCAGGACGATGTCCTGCAAACCACTGGCGGTAACGACAGGCTAAAAGGCGCGTTGGGTGATGATGTTTATTTTGCGGGCAAAGGCAATGACCTGTTGTGGGATTCCGGCAATGGCGATGATACCTATATTTACCGCATGGGTGATGGCAATGACACCATCCATGATGCGGGCAGTACCTACCGCGATAAACTCTTTATTGTTGACCTGGACTATGACTTTAACAATGTCACCTTTTACCGCAGTGGCTTAAATGATTTGGTGTTGTACCTGCAGGATACAGGTGAGCATATCCGTATCAAAAACCACTTTGCCGGGCAGGCCATTGAAGAGTTCCAATTCAGGAACATGGCACGCAACCGGTGGCAGGTTGAAGAATCCTTAATGTCTTCAATGCCATTCATCGCCAGCAACCAAGGTGAAAAACTCAATGTGTGGGATTATTTCCCTGAGTTCCAGGCGCAACCAACATTCACTTATGTGCACCGCTATTGGGATGAATCCGGGCAAATGCACCGGGTTAACTTGGGCAGCCTGGATGTGTTTGATGCCAATGGCAACTTACAGTTGCCAGATGAGATAACAGGCCAACCGCCTGCCTTGGGTATCGGCAGCCATATCATTGAAGTGGTCGCCAGCCACAATGGTCAAACGGTAGAGCGCTTCCTGCGCATCAATATCGAACCACCTAAAGCGCCGTTCTTTGGTGAAGAGGGTAAAGTCGCCGTCATGAATGTGTTTACCCATTCTGATATTGACCTTGATCTTAATAACTTCGTTGTTGCCCACAATGACGTTCCACTAGATTTTGTATTGTTTGGGCTACAGCAAAATGCCCAGGGTGAAACCATTCGCACCCAATGGACAGCAGATAATAATGCCCTTCCCGCAGGCTTGACCTATGACCCTGAAACTAAAAAGCTCAGTGGCAGCTTGGCAGAGGCGGGACGTTATGAGATAGAGGGCTATGCCGATAATGGCATGGCGACGTCACACACTATAAAATTGGTTATTGACGCGGTCAGTGCCACACCAACAGCCCCTGAATTTAAAGGCAACGCCACGGCAAGCTATGCCGCTGGCCAGTTTGTCCGCCATTCTATCGCCTTCAAAGATGCCAATGGCGACGCCATTAACCTGTCGGTGTCTGGTTTGCCTGATTGGCTACAAGTGGATGTAGACAAACAAGAGGTGTACGGATTTGCGCCGCGCCATGGCTCAGCATCGGTGGATCTGCTAATCCAAGCTAGCGATGGCCAGTTTAACGTGCAGCAGGCTGTGACCATTACGGTTGAACAACCAGATGTCGCCAAAGCAGTACAGCTGCAAAACCAGAGCTTAGGCTTCGGTAGCTTCTTGTATTACAACGCCAGCAGCGCTTTTGCCGAGTTAGGTGCAGATATTGAATACCTGGTGGAGCTGCAAGCCGATGACGGTAGTTATAGCGAGTTGCCAGAAGGCCACTGGCTGTCGTTCCGCGATGGTTTGTTTACAGGCACGCCTAGCCTCGGTGATGTAACCGACGGCCTAAACCTAAGGATTACTGGTGCCAATGCCAAAGGCGAGCGCATGTTCGGCCAGTTACGGGTACAGGTACAAGGACCCGCCAGCCGCACGCTAGGCCGTATTGAGGCTGTGCCGCAAAAAGAAATCTACATTGATGCCAAAGACTTCTTTTCTGGCTTGGATGAAACGGCAGTGTATGCGGTAGAGGTACAATTTGATGCCCTAGAGCCACTAGCGCAAGCTTCACGGCTATTGGAGCCTGAGCCGGAAACAATGCAAACGACATTTGTAGCGCCTACCAGCTTTGGCACCGAGTCGTTTAACCAGACACTGGCAGCACCTATGGCGAGCATGGAAACGTCTACAGCAGAAACCACCATCGCCAATGGCCCCGAATCAGTGATCCCGGCTGAATTGGCGTCATGGCTGAAGTTTGATGCCAAGACTGGCATTTTGTCTGGCTTGCCGCCCGAAGACTTTATCGCTGACTTAAAGCTACGATTTATCGCCAGCGACGGCAAGGTAGAACTTTCCACAGACGGTGACTTGAGTTTCAATCTAGAGGGCAATTCAGAAAAATTCTGGTACACCTACGACCGCGCCAACCGGGTCGTGATTGACGGTGGCACGTTAGATGAAACAACAAACTCTATTGTACTTGGCACTGCAGGCAAGTATTACGAGTACGATGCTGCGGGCCGCAGCAATTTAACCATCAGCGCAGGGGCGCAGATAGCCCAGTTCAGCCAGTACAATGCCCGTGGCCAGCTTAGCCGCACGTTTATGACTGACCAAGGTACAGACCTTTACAACAAACACCTGGCTGCGCCAACCAGCTTTACCGGGGGCAACCGTTTCCATGGCGCCAATGTCGGGAAAACCTTTGACTACCACTATGATTTGGCCGGTCAAAAGACCCGCACAGTGGAATACTTCCGCCCTGGCTCAACAGTCGGTTACGAGATAGAACCCGGCATCAATGGTAGGTTCAACCTGACCAACTCGGTCAAATCCGTCACCCACCATAGCTATGACCGCGATGGCCGACAAACCCTAAGCACCAAGACCGGGCATAAGGGTGGTACCTTGCGCTTGGCGGTTGAGTCAAAATGGCAATCTAACGTTTTTCCTATGAAACTGGATGAACAGGATGCTAGCACCAAACTTTCTGAAAGCTGGTTTAGCTATAACCCGGCACTAGGTATCACGCAGAGTCTAACTACAGAGCAGTTCTTCAACGAAGCCGAGCCTGGCCGGGAAGACGACGGCAGCTACTATGGTACAGGACCTAGCGCCTTTAAGAACAGCTTTAGCTTTACCTATGAAAAGCGCACAAGCTTCCTGGAAAAAGACGTTAAAGGTGAAAACATATCCGTCAACCGCGGCGAAATGCAGCCGGCATTCACCCGCAACCATTATGATGCCAGCGGCAACCGCATCGCCGTTGAAGAAGGCTCTGTGGATGATGGCGTACAACAGTACAGCCAAGGCCGCTACTTCAACTATAGCGCCGACAACAAACTGATATTGAAGCAGCAGGGTAGTATCGAACGCAGTGCCATTGGTGTCGAACCCGATACGGCTCCGCAGCAAGGTGAAACGGATGGCGAGGGCATGCCAACATTAACCATTAGCACCGTTAAGGACAAAATTGGCTTCGGTAAAGATAGCAAAACCACGCCTAGCCACTTTATCCATGCGGGTAACCAATACCTGGGCGAGTTTAGGGAAAATGGCGTATCCAGGGTTAGGCAACAGCATTTCAGCGGCACCGACATGACCGGGCAGGGCAGTGTGCGCCATACGGTCAGGGCAGGGGACACCCTGGCTAGCTTGTCCATCCAGTACTACGGTAATGAAGACTTCTGGTTTGTCATTGCCGATGCCAACGGCCTGGACGTGACCGGCGATGAACCGCAAAACCTGGCATTGACCGAAGGCCAGACCCTGGCCATCCCGCAGCAGGACAACAATAACAACCGCTTTGACACCTTCAGCCCAACCAGCGTGCTGGAGCAAATTGGCGACACCATCCCCAACTTGCCCTATATCCCACCACCGCCTGAGGCTGGGTGTAATGCCTTGGCGACAATGATAATCATCGCCGTCACGGTGGTGGTCGCAACCTTGGCTAACCCCCAAACCGGCTATCAGTTCTTCAATGCAGCTGTGGCGGCCTCAGCAGGTAATGCCGCAGGCCAGGCCACCGCGATAGCGCTAGGGGTACAGGATGGGTTTGACCTGGGCTCGGTGGTGACATCGGGGGTAACCGCAGGGCTCACCACCGGCTTGACCAACCAGTTTTTTGGTGACGGCTTTTTGGCTGCCCCTGATAATGCGGTTAAGTTTGCCGAGCTAAAAACACTGCAAAAAGCAGCGGTCGGCGCAATAGGCTCGGCCAGCGCTGCAGCCGCCAATAAACTGATAGGCCGCCCTTCCGGCTTTAGCTGGGCCAGCGTGGCCGGCTCAGCGGTTTCCACCGCCCTGGTACCAACCAACCTGGTAACCGGCAATACCGATACCGGTAGTTTTGGTGATGACCTCCTAGGCAGTTTCGCCAAAGCCGGCGTTGACTATGCCGTGCAGAAGGCCATCTTCAACAAAGGCAGCTGGGACTTTGCCAATGTCGCGGCGGATGCCTTTGGCAATGCGTTGGGGAATGAGTTGGCGAGACAGGTGACTAGCAGCACACCACAAGGCGGTGGTGACAAGGCTGGCAAATCAGGACCATCAATTGATGGGCTAATTGCAGGGCGCGCATCAGAGGCGGTTAACGCCAGACTAGATGGCCGCATTGTTGACAAACTCAACAATGCCACATCTAACCTAGCCACGCAGGCCGACAACCAATTGTTCTCTAGTCAAATTAGCGGGGCAATTGACCTTAATACTGATGCGCAAATCCAGCAGATTGCTGATGGTGTTTCTCATAAAGCACAAAATACTGCGAAGTTACCCCAGGAGAGAAATGTTGATATCAGCCCGCCATCAATCAGTGCATCAGAAACGGCACGCGTGATAGGTGCCGTTAATCAGGCAAACAAATTGAATCATTCTGCTATTGCGCAAGAGCAACAATTTGTTTCTGACAGGAATGCGTTTGCCAGAAGATTTTCCAATACTATCGGTGAGGCCAATCAGCGCGGGGCAATCAGTTTCTTTGAGGGGCGCAATAACAGGTCGCCATCGGGTTTTGATGTTGCAGCCGAAGTCGCACGCCAGGCAGATGGTTTCCTATTGGCGCAACAGGCTATTCGAAGCCAGGCACTTGAGAATTACAATAACTTTGGCCAGTCTGTTAGGAATGCATCAGATGCCGTCGATAGCTTTTTCTTACCAGGCTCAGGAGGGTTCACGGCAACTGTGGAACCAGGAGTCTCAATTTCCAAAAAAGGCACAGATGTGACACTGGTTCCCCTCGCAGGATTTGGTAGTGTTGACTTCGATTCCCGGACTGTTACTTTTGGAACATTTAGGGCTGGGCAGGTTGGCCCAGATATTGGGTCTGGGACATTTGCTAACATTACCGATGTCGACTTTGAATTAAGTTTTGCCATGTTTGCGGACAATGGTGATTTCGACCGTTCAATCGCAGGCCCATTTACCGACAGAGGATTGAGTGTTTCAAGGGGCAAAAGGGGGGCAATCGGTCTCAGTGAGTTGCAGGCAATACAGTCAGATGGCTCTATTATCCGTGGGGGTGCGGTAACACTAAGTACAGGAGGTACAAGTATTCATGCTCAGGGCGGGGTCGGAATAAGGTTATCCCGAACAGATGCGATTCCGTTTAATGAGTTACCCTCTCGCCTGTTCCATGGTTTGACTTTTGATATCTTTAGGTTGGAATAATGAAATTAATACATTATCTATTGGCGGGGTCTTTGCTTGGTGTCTCAGCGTGCTCAGACATGAAAGAACTTGAAAGAAACTTAAATTCCATTTCGGACTTACACGAGGGTCAAGTTGTTACTGCTTATGCATCCCAATACGCAGTTCGATTCAAAAACAGTGAAATCGGTCAGTTTAAATTGACTAAAAAAGTGATTGAATGTATTCAAGATGGCCGAATTAATTGGAATCCAGATAATTGGGATAGGGAGTTACTTTTGCATCCACAAGGAAGTGACGTATTTATACGAATTGCTTATTCAAAAAATAAGGCAATGTTTATCGATGTCATGGATAGACCAAGGGAAAATGGATACCTGAGGGGGGTAACTCAGGCTTTTACTCCTGCTTGTAATCTATCTGATTTGCCTGTTTTGGATAAGTTATATGAATTACCTTATCGCTGGAAAACGGATATTCCTATAGATTAGGCAACTTACTAGGACATCCACTATAACTGTCCTTTGGTACAGTTTTTTTATGCTGGTTTTTGCAACCAAAAGGGTCAGGTTGGATTGAAACCGAACTTACTAGGACATCCACGATAACTGTCCCAATGCCAAAGGCGAGCGCATGTTCGGCCAGTTGCGGGTACAGGTACAAGGACCCGCCAGCCGCACGCTAGGCCGCATTGAAGCCGTACCGCAAAAAGAAATCTACATAGATGCCAAAGACTTCTTTTCTGGCTTGGATGTCCCGTTCATAGCGTTCACATAGCTGGGTCGGTAGGAAACAACGGTCATTTGTTCGATATTTAGGCAAGTGGCCGTTAATTGTGGTTTCCAAGGCTAAAAACTTACAGCAATAGCCTAGTTTTTTAGCCAGCATTGTTATTTATCAACCCTGTTTCGTCTTTTAGGGCGTGTTTACCTGCCATTCGCTGTGAACGGTTAGCGGCATATATATGTTTTATCCCTTCGCTCAATCCATTGACTAGTCAGGAAAATAATAGCCGCAAAGTACGCCATGCCAACCTGAAACCCATTGTGCTTGCCCCTGGTTTTTGTTGGGTTTCCCATTCCACGCTTCTTTTGGCGTTGTAGCGCACCTTTTTCTCATCATACTTTGTGCTGAATTAGAGGTCATAAGATCGTCGATTTTATAACCTGATTTCCCACGCTGACATCATACGATTTTTCGACTTTCTCTTTTTACCATCATAGTTTCAGCCAAATTCCCATCGTACATTTTGGGTTTACCGAACTGGCATCGTATTCCAGCCACACTGACATTATAGCGTTGGTCGGTTTTACCGATTTCAGATCATAGCCTGATGGTGCTTTTGCCAAATTGCGGTCATACAATTTGGGTGTTTTTTACCGAACTGGCGTCATACGGTTGGGCGCTTTTTGCGCTTGTTTACCAAGCTCTCATCATACGGTTTTTAAGGTTTGCCACACTACTGTCATAGGTTTTACCGAATTGCCGTCGAACCCTTGTTATCTGTGACTTTTAGGCTGATAAAAAGGGCTTTTCAGCCCCTGTTTTTTGTGGTTAGATGCTCGCGAAGCGAGCATCAGAAGTCGATGGGGTCATCGAAGGGAGGAGACACGTTTTCCTGCTCTTCGCATGATGTTTGCTGGTGTGCTTCGGTGATCTCAACGCCGTAGCACTGCCAGAGCAGGTCGCGCAGTTCATCCAGCAGATGGAGTAGCTGTTCAGCCTGTTCCGGTGTGTAAGGAAGGGAGATAAAGGTGTCTTTCATGCGACATTCTCTTTTTCACTTTGCTGCGTCAGCAGTTGCTCAACTGAGCGCCAGTGTGGCTGGATGAGGGCGTAATTAACATGGGTTGTGGTGACCGTTTTTTGCGTTTCCCTTGCCGCCTGGGTCAGGCTGGCTAAGCAGAGGTTACGGCACAGCCTGGGGTTGCCTTCCACGGTGCGGATAATGAGCGCCAAGGCATCTTCGGTGAAGGTATTCATGCCCATTTTCGCCTTCGTTAATTCATTGACAATGAAGGCCTGCATATCCTCGTCATTGAGTGGCTTAAGGTGGGCAGAATAGGTAATGCGGCTTTTAATGTCCTGGTGGGCACTGAGCGACAGGTTATACATCAGCTCCGGTTGTCCGAGTAGCACCAGGTTGTGGTTTTTGGGGAACCTGTCGAACAACAGGCGCAACTTCCTTAATACCCCCACTTCCATCAGGTGGGCTTCATCAATGAGGATGTAGAGCTTCTTCATTGCCTTTACCTGCTCGAACGCCGCGCCGATAAGGGCTTTATCCATGGTTTTATCGGTACAGTCCAGCTTAAATTCGTCCGCCAGTTGTTGGGCGATTTGCCGGTAGGTGTGTAAGGTTCGGGAACAGGACACCACCGTGCACTGGCGTCCACTGTTGAGGTTTTCAATGTGCTCCCGCAGGACGGTTTTACCCACACCAGGCTGGCCGATAATCACCGAGAAGCCACCATGTTGCGCATGGATTTGGATCATATCGGCCACTTCTTTTTGTTGTGGCAGTAAGGTGGTTGCGGTTCCCTGGAATGGCATGGCGGTGATGCCCCATACGGTGTTTATCATCGGTTGGCCTCCTGGCGTGGTATCTGGGCGTTGCGGTACAGGTCCAGGGGAATGGCCAGCCCCATTCGTTTATCATTGAAGTACACGATAAAGCGGTCACGGCGGTTGCGGTCAAAGCGCACCTGGATGGTTTTACCCCGTAAATCCACCGGGCATTCGAACTTCTGGCTGTTGATGGAGAAGACATTGACCTTTGAGGCTTTACGATCCTCTTCGATAAAGAAGACTTCTTCGGTGGTGTCATCGTGCACCAAGTATTCAATGCGGTCATGGTCGAGGTTAAAGCGCTGTAGTGGCGTCATCTGGATGGCACTGTGCAGGTGGTTGTTGTAATGGTTTTCAATCCAGTCCTGGGTGAGCTGGTTGAGTTGTTCTAAGGATCCGAATTCAGGGTGCAGTACCAGGAAGCGGTCCCGGAAGCCCCTGAAAATAAGTGCCTTGATGTAATCATACTAATTCGACGTTTTATCATTGAGGTTTAAGCCATCCATGGCAGGGGCTTCCAGCCGGCCCGTCCGTTGGCCCGTCGTTCGGACCTGAAACAGGTCCAAGTATTCCCTGTTTCCGGGCGGTCCTCACCCTTTGCAGCGCCGTCCCGCACCGGGGCATGGGACAGGCGGATATCCAACCTGACACAGGCCTGGAGGATTTCACCGGAGGTGTAGTTTGAGCCATTGTCGAAGTATAAGCGTTCAGGCTTTCCCCGTTTATACAGTGCCGTCCGGAAGGCCTCCACCATGTTGGCGGTATTATCCCGCCAGAAGAATTCGGCATGGGTAATGAGCCGGCTGGCATCATCAATAAAGGCGATAAGAAAGGTTTTCTTTAATGAGCCATCAGGCTGTTTTATGGACGGCCCGTGCATGGTGTCCCCCTGCCATAATTCGTTAGCATGCAACATGGCGAAGGCCATGCGAAGCTTCTGGTTACTTTCCTCACTGAGCAGCCCATGCTCCCGCACAAACCGGTAAAAGGTGGTAGGTGCCAGTTGTCCACGGGTGAAGTAGTTGCGTTGTAACAGGCTCCGGTACACGGCACTTTTAGGGAGCTGGCCGACTTTGTTTTTTGTCAGCAGCGGCAACACCTCATGGATGGCTTCGGCCAGTTCGTTGATGTTGACCTTGCGCTGGCGGTGTTTGTCACTGCGGGATTTCTTCTCAAGGGTGGTGATACCGTTTTTCTTATACCGGTACAACCAGGTGCTGATGGTACGCCAGGTAAACTGCCACACCTGCCCGGTATGGGTATCGGTAAAGGACTGTTCACTGGCGGCTTTGATACGGGCACGGATACTGTTCCCCTGGGCATAATCAACCGCCGCCAGCACTTTAAGGCGGACTTCTAATGACGGGTTGGGCATTGCATATGGCTCCTGTTTGTTATGGAGCCTGCACCCTAAACCAGCCCCTTAGCGGGTAAAATGCCAACATCTGTTGCAACAGGAATAATGGGTAAATGCAGTGGTAAACTCTCCCTAAGGCATCACCATGAATGATGTGAAAAAGGCAGGCTCATTAACACAATCGGTGCTGGGCAGACAGTTGTATCACCTCCGGTCGGGCCAACTGTGTGAGACACTGATTCACTGTATTGAGTAAAATCGTCAGTCGTCGGGAGCCTGCACGGAGCGGTTCCCCAATAAACGATATCGACGTTAACCGTTCCCGCATTCGGCCCATGTTGTCCCACAGTGAATTTATCCATCGCCACGCCTGCCTGGGGGAGCTGTGCTGATGACCAATGGCCTGGTAATACGCCTGTTCAACGGTGGCACCTTTAAGCAGCGACAGCACAAAGGCCAACAGTACCGTCAGCCGATAACGCCGCTGCGGCACAACATCATCCAGATACAGGGGCTGGGTATGTCCACAACCGGATTTACCGTAACGTTTACCACAAATAACACGTTTTCCGGCTTTATCACCGGGCTTCTTATACAGGTATCCATGGGAAACCCACTGGTCAGATTTATGACAAATTGGGCATATATGTCTAATTCCAGAGTGATTTATTGAAGATGTCAGTTGTTCAATAACAGCCAGAGAAGAAAAAAATCGTTGCATGGAAATTCACCGATCTGCAAATCGGATAAAATTCGTTGTAGAAATCCGGTTTGTCAAATTGTCGTTATAAATCAGGAAATTGTTCTGATGATAATTTGGCTGGATACGGGCCGATTGTTCGATGTTAGTGTGGGAAATAACACCCATGTGGCCAAAGTCGAAGCAGCCTTGTCCCCAATCCAATACATCGTGAGCAACCAAGGTGAAAAACTCAATGTTTGGGATTATTCCCCTGAGTTCCAGGCACAACCAACATTCACTTATGTGCACCGCTTCTGGGATGGATCCGGGCAAATGCACCGGGTTAACTTGGGCAGCCTGGATGTGTTTGATGCCAATGGCAACTTACAGTTGCCAGATGGGATAACAGGCCAACCGCCTGCCTTGGGTATCGGCTGCCATATCATTGAAGAGCGAAGCTAAGATGAGTGTCATCTTCAGTTAGGCAGATTTCTCGGAGAGCTTATGGTTTTAGGAATTTTGAAAATTATAGGTTAAGAGTGATGACCCATTGTGGATGGGTGAAGAGGGTGTTTATAGGATCGAAAGTCCGACCCTCTGAACGACTGGCCAACGGAAGGCCAGGCTGGTGCCCCACCATGGAAGGTTTAAACCACGATGATGGCAATTAACTATTCTCAATTACCTCAAGGTTGTTGAATAATTAACAGAGTAAGATGATTACCGATCCCCCGTTAATTGAGTAGATCCCCAAATTAGGGCGAATATCCACGTTGAAAGAGCAAAAATTAGCAATGGTCTAAGTTTGGTCTACATCTGGTCTAAATGAATTTTTAAGAAAAGTGGTGGGTTGTACTGGACTTGAACCAGTGACCCTCGCCTTGTAAGGGCGATGCTCTCCCAACTGAGCTAACAACCCGAATTGTATGTCCTGTAGAGGAGTAGGAAGCTGGTAACCACTAAAACGAATGTCGCTTGGAAAGTGGTGGGTGGTACTGGACTTGAACCAGTGACCCTCGCCTTGTAAGGGCGATGCTCTCCCAACTGAGCTAACCACCCGCTTCATACTTTGCTTACCCGTGGTGGGTAAGTGGAGCGCTATTATAGGGCTGCGCTTTTGACTGTCAACCGCTATTTCACAAAAATGACATGTGAAATAACCGTCCGCTTAATTAAGCACCAATCAGTTTCCGGGAATGACGTTTAAGTATCAGTTGCAATAGTTTTGAAATCAGAATGCTGATACCGATTGCGGCCACTAAATTGACGAGCCCAAGCGGTGCAAAATAAATGATGTCGCGGTGCGCACTGAGGAATTCACGGGACAGTTGAATCAGCATCACAATGGCCATAAAGTGCAAAAAGTAAATGGCAAAGGCATAGCTGCCTAAGGTTTTTAACCAACCGGGCAGGGTGGCTTCGTTATGTTGGAACAGCCTGAGTACCAGTAAGCACAAGGTCACCTTTTGCACATAGATAATGGTTTGCAAGGATGAGAACATGCCATGGTGTTGGAATTCCCAAACATAGTGCAGCAGTACCAACACGGTGCTGCCAATTGCAAGCAAGGCAACAGCTGCAAAATGCTTGTTAACTAAGCCCATGATTTGCTGGTAATAGCTACCAATAACCATACCTAGTGCGTAGGCACCTAGGAAGTAAACAAAAGACTGTGGCTTTAGGAACTCTGGGAATGGGCTGCGTGATATAAGCAAGGGGAGCAGCGCCAGTATAAACAGTGTCCATGGCGCTTTGTTTTGTAGTTTCACCAACACGGGTGTCATGGCAAATAGGAACAACAACACCGGGATATACCAAAAATGTAGTGCTGCCCCGCCATCGAATATATGCATTAGGTTGACCAGGATGTAGTTTAGCCAAGGTTCTGAATGCAGGTTTTGTTGCTGGTAAAATTCCCACCACTGGCTGGTCATTAGGATGCTCATGAAGGCAAAGGGCATCACGACATTAAACAGCTTACTCTTGTAAAAACTCGACCAGCTTTTTGAACTTAGCACCTTACTAAACAGCAGCCCAGAAATAATCGCAAAATACAAGGTAGAACCGTGGAACAGGGTTTCGGTTAAGTAAAACAACCAAGATATGCCACCTGGATCCAACTGTCCCGTCCAAAAGATGGGGAAGGACCAGGCATGGGCACCCACGATATTAATAATGGCAAATCCCCTGAAGGCGTGCAGGTGCTGGATGTAGTTTTCATGTGTTGCCATGGTCAACTCCATAACCGGAAAATTCACATAGTGCTAGTAGGGTTTTATAACACTTTAAATCCAAACCTAATGAAACCCCATTGCGATAAACAAACTAACTTAAACGATTAAATTCAATCCAGGCAAGGTTGGCAATAAACTAGTGCGCGTTTATACGAAAATTGCGTTTGCCATTCCGGGGCGATTGTTTTTTCTGATAGAATACCGCCAATTTTTTGCACTGAAGAAAATCAATGACTGTTGTAACCCGTTTTGCACCGAGTCCTACCGGCTACTTGCACGTCGGTGGCGCCCGCACCGCCCTTTATTCTTGGCTCTACACCAAAAGCCAAGGCGGCAAATTTGTATTGCGTATTGAAGATACCGATTTAGAACGTTCCACCCAGGCTGCTATAGATGCGATTTTAGAAGGCATGCAATGGCTAGGGTTGGATTGGGATGATGGCCCTTATTACCAGACCAAGCGCTTTGACCGCTATAAAGAACTGATCCAGCAATTGTTGGATGAAGGCAAAGCTTACAAGTGTTTTATGCCCTCTGAAGAATTGGACGCCATCCGCGAACAACAAATGGCCAATGGTGAAAAGCCGCGTTATCCCGGTACTTGGCGTGATCGCAACGACCATCCCGCAGATCAACCCTTTGTTATCCGTTTTAAAAACCCATTGGATGGCACTGTGGTCATCAACGACCATATCCGCGGCACCATTGAAATTGCCAATACTGAGCTAGACGACTTGATTATCCAGCGCAGCGATGGTTCACCCACCTATAACTTCTGTGTGGTTGTGGACGATTGGGATATGGGAGTGACCCATGTGGTTAGGGGCGAAGACCATATCAACAATACCCCGCGTCAGATTAATATCCTTGAGGCCCTTGGGGCACCTATCCCAGAATATGCCCATGTGTCGATGATTTTAGGCGATGACGGTAAAAAACTATCGAAGCGCCATGGCGCGGTGAGCGTGATGCAATACCGGGACGATGGTTTTTTACCGGATGCCGTGATTAATTATTTGGTCAGGCTAGGCTGGTCACACGGCGATCAGGAGATTTTTAGCCGTGAAGAAATGATCGAGCTGTTTAACATCGATGCGATTTCATCCTCAGCTTCAGCCTTCAATACTGAAAAACTAATTTGGTTAAACCAGCACTATATGAAAACCATGCCAGCCGAAGAGGTGGCGGGGCACTTGGCTTGGCATTTTGAACAGCTAGGTATTGATACTGATGGCGGGCCGGCCTTGGCAGACATTGTCAAAGTGCAGGCAGAAAGGGTAAAGACCCTGAAAGAAATGGCGGAAATCAGCCAGTATTTTTATCAGGATTATGACGCTTTTGACGAAAAAGCCGCGAAAAAGCACTTGCGGCCGGTTGCCAAAACGCCATTAATGACGGTGGCCGCCAAATTGGCAGCGCTTGCTGAGTGGAACCCTGAATCAATTCAAGCAGCTATTAATGGTACTGCTGAGGAATTGGAAGTGGGGATGGGCAAAGTGGGTATGCCATTGCGCGTAGCGGTCACTGGGGCTGGTAATTCGCCTGGTCTAGATGTCACTTTGAACTTGCTTACCAAACAGCAAGTAGCCCAGCGCATAGAAAAGGCTTTGCAGTTTATTGCCCAGCGGGAAAGCGCCTAAATCAAAATTGCTAATTATGCTTGTTAAACTTGGGAAGCGGACACGCTTCCCTGTTTAATTGGATAACTCTTCACTTTAAATAGCTCTCCATTTTTTTGGGATCGGAATTAATGGAGAAATCCTATGCTCAACTTTAGCGACGCCAATAGAGACATGGCACTGCAAATGAGTGCCATTGCCGCAGTAAACATCCAAACCTTGCTACGCTTTTTGGATGAATACTATCCGGGCCCTGTAATTACGCTCAAGCCACCCGTATCCCGGAATAGTATTAAATTTGTCATAGCGGATGGCGGATCATCAAGTGACCTGCAGGCGGCTTGCCAACTCAATGACATTGAGATCAAAGACGACACCTTGGTCGCTTAACTAGGTGTGTTCGAAGAAGAAAATATTTGTGCCTACACACAATCTTAACAAGACGCGTTCAATAAGTTCATAGAAACCTACAGATATTGGATATTAGTGGTAAAACCAACGTTTAAACTAGAATCAACTCCGACTAGGTGGCAAATTTTGTAAGGTGCTGTAGGCCTAGTCTCGCCTTGCGGGATTTAGTATTTGAGCATTACTTGTACAAAGCGCTCAAATACAAAGCAGACAGAGAAAATTCATAAAAAAAGCGTTGACATAAAAACGTCACAACTCTAGAATGCGCCCCGCTGTCGAGATTGACTTAACCAGTTAATCGAAACAGCTTCGGGGCCATAGCTCAGCTGGGAGAGCGCTTGCATGGCATGCAAGAGGTCGGCGGTTCGATCCCGCCTGGCTCCACCAAACGTCCTAAGTGTCCCCTTCGTCTAGAGGCCTAGGACACCGCCCTTTCACGGCGGTAACAGGGGTTCGAATCCCCTAGGGGACGCCAATTTTAGGCGTTGAAGTAAAGTGAACACTAGGCCGTTCACAACTTTGCTTCAAACAGGTGCTACACTGTAAAAGTAGCCCGCTAAGCACTTACCTAGGCAGGTTAATTAGCGTGTAACGATAAATGGCAGTTTACTGTCCCCTTCGTCTAGAGGCCTAGGACACCGCCCTTTCACGGCGGTAACAGGGGTTCGAATCCCCTAGGGGACGCCAAATAAAAAAGCCCGGTCAGAACGACCGGGCTTTTTTATTTGTGGTTCCCTACCGGGTGCCGAAGCCCTCCGGTTCGACTGGATTGCCGGGAGCAATCCAGAACGCGCGGAGCGCGACCCGAAGGGCGGAGGGCAGGGATAGCCCGGAGTAATCCCTCTATCAGTTTAGCACCTACTCATTAGCGTCAGAGCGGGCCTTTTTTATTTGCCCTAGGGGATGAGAACCGAAGGTTCGACCAATTCATCGGGAATGAATTGGAACGCCGCTTGCGGCGGCCCCGAAGTGGCGGAGGGCAGGGATAGCCCGGAGTAATCCCTTCTAAAAGTAACAACTATTCTCGGCAAGTGCACAAACGACCGGGCTTTTTTATTTGTGGCTCCCTAAGCTACGGGTGACAAACATCCTTGTGATGGCTACCAGCCCGCACATCCATGTACGGTCGTTCATCGTTCTTCGAGTAAACTCGAAGTCTGCTACGAAGACCACTCTTCACCCCTCCGGTTCGACTGGATTGCCGGGAGCAATCCAGAACGCGCGCAGCGCGACCCGAAGGGCGGAGGGTAGGGACAGCCCGGAGTAAAAATTTGTATGGAACAAAGGTTAACGTCCGAAGGACGGCCCGCAGGGCGCAGGACAGGGAAAGTCCGAAGTACCAGGTGCCGGGAGCAATCTTATCTCCTACGTCCGTGTAGTCGACTTGCTTCGCAAGCCCGCTAAAGCGGTTCTGTTTTGTTCCTGACAAAACTTGGTGAACGCGCATAGCGCGACCCGAAGTGGCGTTCGTCGACTAATGTTCCCGACAAAATCGACATTCTATACATCCCTGTATCAAGGCAAGGAAAGCCCGGAGTACCAATTCATCGGGAATGAATTGGAACGCCGCTTGCGGCGGCCCGTAGGGGTGAGCACCGCTTGAAAATTGCGAATGCTTGGAGCAATTTTAGGTGCGAACGACTGGCCATCGGACGGCCAGGCTGGCACCGTTCACCATGGACGGTTTCAAGTCCTGTGGTTGCATTGGGAAATTACCAATTACATCAATTTAACCGACAGGACGTATTTCGTAATCCCCATCTCAAAGTACTCACTATTGCCAGCCAACTAGCACATATGACCGGGCTTTTTTATTTGTGGCTCCCTGAAAATTTACGGAGTGTCGGTATTACGTAGCTAACCTGTCTATTGCACTAATAGCCAAGCTTAAGCTGTGCAAATTGCTTGCTATTTATTTTTCTAAACAAACTAAAAATTAGCAGTGCCACTGCCTGCCTAGGCTAATCCCAGGAAATGCCAATCTTGTGAATGTTGGGTTTATATACCTTTAAAGTATAAATTATAGGATGTACATTTCGTTACATGTCAGTTTATCGACAAAAATAGTATGTTGATCCCAACCGCCGTTTACCCGTCATTGCCGCCATTGCTAAGCTGGGACTAGGCATTGTCAGGAGGTTGCATATGCAGTACATAAGCGTTACGCCCCATAATATTGACAGTCAGCATATTTGCTGTGGGTTTTCCAATAAAAAGGCGCAGAAAGGCTATGCGCTGAAAAAACAGTGGCTACAAAGCCAGTTTGCCAATGGCTGGCGCTTTGACCGGCTGGACGAACGGGCAAAAGTGTTTGTAGAGCACGGTCTAGCAGAAAATAGCTGGTTGCCTATTGTCGCCCACAATTACCTCACCCTGGGCTGTTTTTGGGTATCTGGCAAATATAAGGGCCATGGCCATGGTAAGGCTTTGTTGGCGCGGGTTATTGACAGGGCGCGCCAAGAGAAAAAGGCTGGTATTGCTGCCGTTGTCGGCAAGCATAAACTCAGTTTTGCGTCTGACGGTAAATGGTTGCAGCAACAGGGCTTCGAACTTTGTGATGTCACCCATTCTGGGTTTTATTTATTGGCTTTGGTACTGGACGAAAGCTATGCGCTGCCCAAATTTACCGCCAACGCAAAAGCAGGCATTTGTGATAAACGCAATGGCCTAGTAGCGTACTATTCCAACCGCTGCCCTTTCACTGAGTACTACGTGAACACTGTGTTACGGGAAACTGCGGAACAACGTGAACTACCCCTGGAAATCATCAAGCTGGAAAGCGACCGGCAGGCACAGCAGGCACCTACACCAGCCACTATTTTTAGCTTGTTTTGGAATGGCAAATTTGTGACCTCTGATCTCGGTGTATGCCAGGATCAAAAGTTTGATGCAATCTGCCACAAAGCACTTGGTAGGCTGGCGCCTAGCGCCATAGCTGTTGTTTAGCCAATAGAATGTCCCAATACATGGGTTTCACCTGGGCCAATGCTGATCGGACTGGTTATGGCAGCTTCTGTGCACAGGAATTTTAAGTAATCTTGATCTGGAATATTGTCTACTTTCTTGGCTTCTTCTGCGCCAGGGTTCCACACTACATAGCTATCGTGGCCGGATGCGCCGACATGGGTGGTTTCACCAGCGCTTGTCACTTTTATCGCTGGCACCTGGCACAAATGGATGTTGTCGGTTTCGCTGGAAAAGCCATAGGGGGAAGGCACATCAAATTCTTGCATACCGCGGGTTTTGTCAATGTATTTGCCAACTAACCCTTCGATCTGGGTTTGGTTTAAATCTGGTACCGCCAGGTAAGTATGCAGAGCGCCGGTTATGGTAAAGGAGGTGTCCCCGGTGTTGCGGGTGCACAGGATCATATCCAGGCTGTTGCCCACTGTTATTGTGTAGCTTAGCTTGGCGCGCCCAGGAAAGCCTGGCACGGGATCCGTTTCGATGCCTAGCTCTAGCTCGGTTGATCCGTCAGCATTGTCTTTGCTGCTGAGCAATTGCCAGTTTTGGGTACGGACAAAACCATGGGGACGCAGGCCGGCTTCATCGCTTGGGAATTGGTCGGCAAACCAAGGCCAACATACTGGGATGCCGCCACGCAATGAGGTTTTAGCATCAAATTTGGTGATTGGGCTCAACCAAAGCCGTTCGCGTCCATCTGCTTTCGGGATAAAACTGGTTACATGGGCGCCGAACAAGGAGATCCGGGCTGAAGCCAATGGGTTGTCCACCACGAGGATTTGGTTATCACCTTGTTGTACTTGTTGCACGCTGCTGGGGTAGGGCATGGCTGGTTCCTTAACAGTTAACACTTTTTACATGCATAAAAAAGGCGGCTATTGCCGCCCTTTATGCAAATTGTTTTTATTGGCTAATATGGGCAGCCAAATCCAACACTTTGTTGGAGTAACCAATTTCATTATCGTACCAAGTTACCAACTTAACAAATTTGTCGGTAAGCGCAATACCCGCTTTGGCATCGAATATGGAAGTGCGTGGGTCGCCCAAGAAGTCAGTTGAAACAACGTCGTCTTCAGTGTAACCCAAAATACCCGCTAGGTTGTTTTCTGAAGCTTCTTTTATCGCTGCACAAATTTGCTCATAGCTTGCGGGTTTTTCCAAGTTGACCGTCAAATCCACTACTGATACATCAGCAGTAGGTACGCGGAATGCCATACCCGTCAATTTGCCATTAAGCGCAGGGATAACTTTACCTACAGCTTTGGCCGCGCCGGTTGAAGAAGGAATTATGTTTTGGAAAGCACCACGGCCACCGCGCCAGTCTTTGTGGGAAGGTCCGTCTACCGTTTTTTGGGTAGCGGTTGCAGCGTGTACAGTGGTCATCAGGCCATCAACAATGCCGAAGTTGTCATTGATGACTTTAGCCAGGGGCGCTAAGCAGTTAGTGGTACATGATGCGTTGGATACGATGTCTTGGCCATCGTATTCAGTGTGGTTAACACCCATAACAAACATAGGTGTCGCGTCTTTGGATGGTGCAGACAAGACTACTTTCTTGGCGCCGGCAGCGATGTGCTTGCGTGCAGTTTCATCGGTCAGGAAGATACCTGTTGCTTCAACGACGACGTCAGTATCCAAGTCGCCCCATGCCAAATCAGCAGGATCGCGCTCAGAGGTAACCCGCACGGTTTTTCCGTTTACGAGCAACTGGCCGTCTACTACTTCTACCGTGCCACTGAAACGACCATGGGTTGAGTCGTATTTCAGCATATATGCCATATAGTCGGCATCCAACAAATCATTAATGCCAACAATTTCTATATCATCGCGTTCACAAGCAGCCCGGAAAACAAAACGACCGATCCTGCCAAATCCATTAATACCAACCTTAATAGCCATCACAGACCTCACTATGGTTAAACATGAAATAAAATTACAAAAAGTATGGCCTAAAACCACAAATAACGCAAAGAATTTTCAAAAAATGTTATTTAATTACAGAATTGGCGCGTGCAAAATTGTCAATTTTCGTCTATTTTAGAAGTCTTTATAAAATAATACAGTCGTTGTTTTACCGTAATAAGACGGCGTTTTAGTCCTGCTGGCTTAAACGATAAAGACACGCAAACGAGGAAAGTGAGTTCACAGATGACATCGCCAGTGATTGAAAAGTTAGTTGAGATGCGCGGGATCGAGTCCAGTTATGTTGATGCCTGGGGCAAACCTGCAACCGTGAATGAAGAGAGCAAGGCAAAATTATTAGCTGCCATCGGCTATAGTGTTGACGATGAAGCCAAGCTTGAGCAAGAGCTTGGCGAGCAGGTAGCTAATAGCTGGATGCAGCCCTTGAACCCGGTGCAGGTCAACCGGGAAGGTGAGCCTTTGATGTTGGCTGTCAGGTTGCCTATTGAACTGGTAAACGACGACTATGTTTTGAAAGTTATCCTGGAAGATAGCGAAGAACTCAGCCAGGAACTGGTGGTTTCCGATGGTGAACTGATCAACGTAGCACACCTAGACGATGTCGAATTCCAGGAATACATCGTTGATGTCAAACAGGCTTTGCCATTGGGGTACCACAAAGTGAGCCTGCAAGCGAAGGACGGCGACGAAATAGCCAACATGAAGCTGATCATTGCGCCTAAGGCCTGTTACAAACAGCAAGATATTGCAGAGGGTAGGAAAGTCTGGGGTTTGAGTGTGCAACTTTATTGCTTGCGCAGTGAAAACAACTGGGGCGTTGGGGATTTTTCAGACTTAACTTACTTGATAGAACAAACGGGGCGGCAGGGTGCGCAATTTGTGGGCTTAAACCCGATCCACGCGCTCTATCCCAACAACCACTACAACTGCAGCCCCTATGGCCCTTCCTCACGCCGTTGGTTAAACTTCATCTACATTGATGTCACTAAGCTTGAAGGCTATGACGACCCCAGCGTGCAAGAAATTGTGGCATCGCCAGAGTTCCAATCGACTTTGCAACATGTACGCAATGTGGATTATGTTGATTACGAAGCTGTGATCAGGCTCAAGCTTACCGTGCTCAATGCTATATTTGAGGTGCAATACGGCAAGTACCTGAGCAAGAACACTAAGCTTAACCGCGAATTCAAAGCGTTTGTTGCAGCTGGCGGCGAAAGCCTCGATATGCTGGCCACCTATGACGCTATCCAGGAGACCCTCTACGCTGATGGCAAAGAAGGGTGGGGCTGGCCCGTGTTCCCGAAAGGCATGCGCGATTATCAAACACCTGATGTGGCCAAGTTCAAGAAAGCCAACCAGAAAAAAGTCAAATTTTACATGTACTTGCAATGGCAAGCTGCGTTGCAACTAGAAGCCGCACAACAAACAGCCAAAAAAGCCGGCATGACCGTCGGCATTTACCGGGATCTGGCAGTAGGCGTGAGCGAGGGCAGTGCTGAAATCTGGGGTAATAAAGATTTGTATGTCACTGAGGCCAGTGTCGGGGCGCCACCCGACCGGTTGGGTCCGTTGGGACAGAACTGGGGCTTGCCGCCGATGGATCCTGAAGTGCTTTACCAGCAAGCTTACCAGCCGATCATCGACCTTTTTGATTCCAACATGCAAAGCTGTGGTGCATTGCGCATCGACCACGTAATGGCGTTACTGCGATTGTGGTGGGTTCCGCGTGGTGAGGACGCTAAAGCCGGTGGCTATGTCTACTATCCAGTGGATGATTTGTTGGGGATTTTAGCGTTGGAAAGCCATCGTCATAAGAGTTTGGTCATTGGCGAAGACTTGGGGACGGTACCGGACGAAATCCGCGCTAAGCTGGCGGAAAACGGTGTACATAGCTATCGCGTGTTTTTCTTTGAACAAGCAAAAGATGGTGGCTTCTACTCGGTGCACCATTATCCAGAGCAATCCATGGCGACCCTAACCACCCATGACATGCCAACCCTGATAGGTTACTGGCACTGCTTGGATCTAGAGATGGGCAAACAGCTCAACCTGTACCCGAACGAAGAAGTGCTGCAGCAACTCTACAGCAGCCGCCATGAAGAGAAACAGCAAATTTTAGATACATTGCACGGCCACAACTCGGTGCCGGACTGGATGCCAAGGCATGTTGAGCAGACCGGCATGCACAAGGAGCTTAATCACGGCATGCAATACCATATGTCCAAAGGCAGCAGCGCACTGTTGAGCCTGCAGTTGGAAGATTGGTTAGAAATGGACAAGCCGGTCAATATTCCTGGTACTTCCGACGAGTACCCGAACTGGAAACGGAAATTAACTCGAAATTTGGAACAAATATTCACAGATCCAGTGCTAAATAGTCTAGCCTTAGGATTAACCGAAACAAGAAGGCAAGCGTCCAAAAACCACGGCTAAGCGGCAGCGCAAAAAGGTAAAAGTGCCGTGGTTGACATGGCACAGCCTGGAACCAGGTTAACACTCCCTTGAAGCAGCTGTATTGACGATTACATATGGCAGGGCGCGAGCGGAAGAAGTAGATCCCCTTTGGGAATGAGCAGATAAACAAGGGTATTTTTATGCATTTTGAGCAACAACTACAAGTGGCGAACTGCGGATCGCCATTTGATTTTTTAGGACTAGCAAAAACCGAGAACGGTGCAATATTGAGGGTGTGGAAGCCCAGCGCTAGTTCCGTCACTGTGACAAATATGTCTACTGGTGAATCATTAGGTGAAATGGAGCGGGTAGGTGATACCAGTTTATTTGTTGCCCAATACGATGTTACCGACTTGTTTGTTTACAAGCTGGATATAGTGACAGACGAAGGCAATTTCGAACAAATCGACCCTTACCAGTTCCAAGAGCAAGCCTACCACGCAGTGCATTTTGTCGATCACCAACCGGAAAATGTATACAACCAGTTAGGTGCACAATTATTGGATTTGGATGTGGGTTTGGACAAGCCAGTGTCTGGTACCCGCTTTGCCGTGTACGCGCCCAATGCTTCATCAGTCGCCCTAGTGGGTGACTTTAATTGGTGGAATGGTTCAAGCCACCCGATGCAGCGCACTAGTATGGGCTACTGGGTCTTGTTTGTGCCTGGTATTGGTTCAGGTGTTAAATACAAATTCCACCTCAAGGATAGCCATGGCAATGGCCTACCGCACAAAGCCGATCCAGTTGGCTTCCAAGCTGAACAGTACCCATCCCATGCATCGGTCGTCTATGACCACAGTAGTTACGATTGGCAGGACAAGGATTGGATGGAGCGCAAAGGGGTCAACGTCTATGAGCAGCCCATGAGTGTATATGAAGTACACTTGGGTTCGTGGCGTAAAAATGTTGATGAGAACGGTGAGCATGCCTACTTAAGCTACAAAGAATTGGCTGAAAAGCTGATCCCGTATGTAAAAGACATGGGCTACACCCACCTAGAAGTGTTGCCGGTGCATGAACATCCGTTTGACGGTTCCTGGGGTTACCAGCCAGTAGGCCTATTTGCCCCCACCAGCCGCTTTGGCGATCCCGATGAATTTAAATATTTTGTGGATCAGTGCCACCAGGCTGGGATTGGCGTAATCATTGACTGGGTGCCTGCCCACTTCCCTGAAGACGGCCATGGTTTGGCTAGGTTTGATGGCACCCATGTTTACGAATACGAAGATCCCCGAAAAGGATGGCACCCGGATTGGAATTCCTGCATTTACGATTTTGGCAAGGACACCGTACGCCAGTTCTTGGTTGCCAATGCCTTGTATTGGGTCGATAAGTTCCACGTTGATGGCTTGCGGGTCGATGCCGTGGCGTCAATGTTGTACTTGGATTACTCGCGTAATGATGGCGAGTGGATCCCCAATGTCGATGGCGGTAATAAAAACTACGAAGCGATTAGTTTATTGCAATGGATGAACCGCGAGGTTTATGAAAAGCATCCCCATGCCATTACTATTGCGGAGGAGTCCACGTCCTTCCCGAAAGTTTCCCGACCCATCTATGACGGAGGCCTGGGCTTTGGTTTCAAATGGAACATGGGCTGGATGCACGATACCTTGCACTACATTTCCAAAGATCCTTCTTACCGCCGTTACCACCACAATGAAATAACCTTCAGTATGGTATATGCCTTTGATGAAAACTTTGTCTTGCCCATCTCACATGATGAAGTGGTGCACGGCAAAGGGTCATTACTGCGCAAAATGCCAGGTGACGAGTGGCAACAAACCGCCAACCTGCGTTGTTATGCGGCCTTTATGTATGCCCACCCCGGCAAGAAATTGAATTTTATGGGTAACGAAATTGGTCAGTCGGCAGAGTGGAACCACGATAGCTCCATTAACTGGCACCTATTGGATTTTGACAAGCACAAGGGGATCCAATCGTTATATCGTGATTTGAACAAGCTTTACCGCGACACCCCTGCACTACATGAGTTGGACTGTGACGCCCAAGGCTTTGAGTGGATTGACCACCACAACTCAGAGCAAAGTATCTTGTCTTTTGTGCGCAAGTCCAAATCCGGTTTGCAAAAGGTGTATGTTGTCAGCAACTTTACCCCAGTTCCCCGTGAGAGCTTTAGGTTGGGGGTATTGGATCAAGGCGATTATGAGCTACTTATGAGCACCGATGGCGCCGACTATTGGGGGAGTGACTTTGAGGTAGAAGCATCCGTCACGGCCGATGAACAGCCTTGGAATGACCGCCCATTCTCAATCAGGGTGTCATTACCTCCTTTGGCGACTTTATTTATCGTGCACAACGAGAAAGGGTAATGTTCAACGTGTTCCAAGTAACAGCGGGTAAACCTCACCCGCTGGGAGCGAGCTTGACCGCTGACGGCGTAAATTTTGTGGTGCACGCACCCGATGCCGACTCGGTTGAGCTGTGTTTGTTCGACCAAAACGAAGAACAAACCGCAGTAGTACCCATGCCAGCAAAATCGGGCAAGGTATGGCACTGCCATATCCAAGGGATAGGGGCTGGGCAGTATTATGGATACCGCACCCGTGGCCGCAACCAACCCGAGCTCGGACTGCGCTTTGACCCACAGAAGTTGCTCGTGGATCCTTACGCTAAAAAACTGAGCCGACCCGCTGACTGGGATTTTGAGCAGTACCAAGGCGATAGCCAGGCCATGATCCCTAAATCTGTTGTCGTCGATGACAGGTTTGATTGGCAAGGAGTGCCAGCACCGGATATCCCGGTAGAAGATCTCATTTTGTATGAAGCCCATGTCAAAGGGTTAACCAAGCTCAACAACGAAGTAAGTAGGAAATACCGGGGAACCTACCTGGGTGTTTGTAGCCCTGCGGTGATCAAGCACTTGCATAAATTGGGCGTCAACGCCGTGCAACTGCTGCCGGTGATGTCCTTTATGCCAGAACCCTATATCGCAGAAAAAGGCCTTACCAATTATTGGGGGTACAACCCGCTCAACTACTTTTCACCTGATGCCAGGTACGCGTTGGCAGACGCTGTGGTGGAGTTTAAGACCATGGTGCGCACACTACATGAAGCGGGCATTGAGGTTATCCTGGACGTAGTCTACAACCACACCGCCGAAGGCGGCGATCAAGGGCAAACCCTGTCTTTCAAGGGCTTTGATAACATCGCCTTTTATTTGTTTGAAACCAATGAGCACGGTGCCGTCAATTTCCACCAATACAGCAACAACTCCGGTTGCGGCAACAGCGTGGACGCATCGCATCCATTTACCATGCGCTTGATAATGGATTCATTGCGCTATTGGGTGGAGGAGATGGGCGTCGACGGTTTCCGTTTTGACCTCGCTGCTAGCTTGGGCAGGGATCCCCACGAATACTCCAATACGTCTGGCTTTTTCCGGGCGCTACGCCAGGATCCGGTGCTGCAACGGGCGAAACTGATAGCCGAGCCTTGGGATATTGGCCACGGGGGCTACCGTCTTGGCCAATTCCCCAGCAATTGGCATGAAGTGAATGATAGGTACCGGGACAATGTCCGGGGTTTTTGGCGCGGCGACAAAGGATTGACCAGCGATTTTGCCACCCGCTTGCTGGGCTCGCGGGATATCTTTAAGAAGGGCCATCGTTCAGTACATTCATCCGTAAACTGCATCACCTACCACGACGGCTTTACCCTGCATGATTTGGTGACCTACCGCGAGCGGCACAATGAAGCCAATGGCGAGCAAAACCGCGATGGCCACGGGCACAATGTGTCTGACAACTACGGCGCGGAAGGTGAGACCCGCAAGGTCTCGGTAAACCGGTTGCGGGAACAACAAAAGCGCAACTTCTTTGCAACACTTATATTGTCCCAAGGTATTCCCCATGTACTGGGTGGCGACGAACTCAGCCGTAGCCAGCAGGGCAATAACAATGCCTATTGCCAGGACAATGAAATAAGCTGGTACAACTGGAAATTAAATGAGCGCAAAAAGGACTTCCTTGCCTTTTGCCAATATGTGATTTCCCTGCGCAAGAACAGCCAATTGCTGCGTTTGTTAAACTTAGAAGACGACAACTTTTACCATCATTACAATGTGGCTAAAGTAGATTGGTACCGGCCTGACGGCTGCACCAAAGTCGTAGATGATTGGCACGACCACGACAACCAGGCATTCGCCGTCGAGCTTAAAGGTGACGAAGTCCTAAACGAACATTGGCTGATGTTGGTTAATGCCAGCGACCACGACGTGCGTTTTACTTTGCCTGAAGTTGATGCCAAGTACAGCTGGCGCCTAAAACTTGATACCCGCTACCAAAAAATCAAAGATATCCCGAGTATTTCAATCAGCGGTGAATTTTTGCAAGCCTATAAAAGCATCAGTATCTTTCGCAAACGGAAAAACTAGCCGTTAAACGGGCAGTTACCTTTGCTGAATGTATGTGCAGCGCCTAAATTTAACTAAGGCGCTGAAAAATCTGCACACCTAGGCTTGGCGGCACCAAATTTGATTTAAGTTTCAATAGGAATTGGCCTCCTACCCTGGTTATAATGCGCGCGATTCATACACCGGGTCGGCATTAGGCGCATTGGGCCGGTGGTTATACAGAGCTTTAATAAGGGTTGGTTATTATGTCTGGTGCATTATGTGATATCGGTTTTATTGGTCTAGGGGTGATGGGGAAAAACCTGACACTCAACTTAGCGGACAATGGTTTTAGGATTGCCTGCTTTGACCTGGATCAGTCAAAAGTCGATGCGATAATAGAGACCGACAAAGAAGAAAATACCGGCAACGAAGCCAGGGTGGTGGGCTGCCGCTCCTACACTGAATTACTCAACAAACTTGCCAAGCCGCACCTTATTATCGTTTCTGTCCCTGCAGGTGAGCCAGTAGACCATGTTTGCCACCACTTGATTGACGCTGGCATAAACCCAGACGATATTGTGATCGACACCGGCAACAGCTTGTGGACTGACTCGGTAGCACGCGAGGCCACCTACAAGGGCAAGTTTATCTTCTTCTCTACTGCTGTTTCAGGTGGTGAAGTCGGTGCCCGCTTTGGGCCTTCTTTAATGCCTTCTGGCGACCCTTATGCCTGGACCCGGATTGAACCTGTGCTCACGGCGATTGCGGCGAAAGTGGATGCAGCAACCGGGAAGCCACTGGTGTCCAACACGCCTGGTAAACCTGTGGTTGAGGGCGAGCCCTGTGCAACCTATATTGGCCCGATAGGGGCGGGGCATTATGTCAAAATGGTGCACAACGGCATTGAATATGCTGATATGCAGCTGATCTGTGAGGCCTATGACTTTATGCGCCAATTATGCGGTATGTCACCGCAGGATATTGCCCAGGTATTCAAACGCTGGAACCAAGGCCGCTTGAATAGTTACCTGATAGAGATTAGTGCCGAGGTTTTGGCAAAAGTTGATGACGCTAGCCAAAAACCGCTGGTAGACATGATATTGGACAAAGCCGGCCAAAAAGGCACGGGATTGTGGACTGCAGTGAGCGCGTTGCAAGTGGGCAGCCCCACCCAGACTATTACCCAGGCGGTATTTGCCCGCAGTATTTCCAGTTTGAAACAAGAACGACAGCAAGCCTCTGGGGTTCTGCCTGGTCCTAACCTCGCTGGCGAGGGGCATGACGTCGAAGCCTTGATAGATGCCCTCGAAGACGCCCTGTATTGTTCCAAAATTTGTGCCTATGCCCAGGGCTTCCAACTGATGGCGATGGCTGCGAAAGAGCACGGCTGGCAGTTGGACTTTGCCGAGATCGCGAAAATTTGGCGCGCGGGCTGCATTATTAGGGCGGGCTTTTTGCAGTCTATTGCCAACGCCTACATCAACAATGAAGACTTGGTAAACTTATTGTTAGATCCTTTCTTCGCCGGGCAGATTGCCAGTTACCAAGGCAACTGGCGCAAAACCATTGCCCATGCCACGCTTCATGGCGTCCCATGTGGTTCTATGTCATCAGCCCTGAACTATTATGATTCCTATCGCTCAGCGGTGTTGCCTGCTAACCTGTTACAAGGCCAGCGGGATTATTTTGGTGCCCATACCTATGAGCGGGTTGACCAAGCAGCCGGCAAAAAATACCACACCGAGTGGAGCAAGCCTGGCCAGCCGGAAGTGAAAATTAAACGATAAACCCTTTGCAAGGGGGGAGCATGGCAAAGAAAACAGAAAGTGAATGGCAAACGCAGCTAACGCCAGAAGAGTTCTATGTTACAAGGCAAAAGGGGACTGAACGGCCTTTTACCGGCGAGTTACTGAATGTCACGGAGCGCGGTGACTATGTCTGCAAATGCTGTGGCAGCTTGCTGTTTAAGTCTGATACCAAGTTTGATGCAGATTGTGGTTGGCCTTCATTCTTTGACGAGGCGGTGGAGGGCAACATTGGTTATCACGAAGACTTAAGCCACGGCATGCGCCGCGTGGAGATTGTTTGTAGCAATTGTGACGCCCATTTAGGCCATGTCTTCCCCGATGGCCCTGCGCCTACAGGCAAGCGTTATTGTGTTAATTCGGTCTCATTGGACTTTAAAAAAGGCGGCTAGCCTAGCATTTAGCCTTTTGCACGGCGGCTGCGGTTAATGAAATGCCCCGTTCCGGTTAGCCGCACACTAAACTTTACATTTAATAACAAACTAGTATAAAAAACTTTTTTGTAATTCGTTTTCATACTGTGCGCCGATCAAGGTGTTTGCTAGACCCCCGGTGAGACAAACTCACCCGAGCGAATATCGCTTATGTAGCGGCTTGCTATGCTTTCTATTTGGCCTGGGCTTTTGTTTTGCTGGATAACGATGGCCTCTATTTGGCCCAAATCCAACTCTTTGATGTCAAAGTCTTTCGCGATATAGCCCCACAAATAAGCCTTGGCAAACATTTCCAGTTTCAAATAGATGGTGGATAGACTATAGAAGATTTCCGGGTCAATTTCGTCACCAGATTCATAGAGCTCCAGCGCCCTATGTAGGATTTCTACCGTTTTTTCCAAGTCGAACTTCACATAGTGCTCAGCAAGGTATTTTTGCAGTTCGGGTTCGTTCAGCTCGCTGCTGTTTTGCTTGGCAATAAAGCGCTTGAGGGCATCCTCGCTGCCGTGTCGGGACCAGTGGTAATAAAGCAGGTAAGGGTAGTCAGACTCTTCCGTATCACGCGAAAGTTGCCTGAGCTCACGCTGGGCTGTAAGCATGCCTTTGACCCGTCCAGATTTCTTTTCTTTTAGTTTGATGTGCTCAATTTTGGATGCCAGTGTGACGCATTCTTTGTAATCTTCAAACAACAACAACAACTGGTATTTAAGCGGGTCAGTTGGGGTCTGTAAATGGGCATAGCGGGTGCGGATAATTTCCGCTTTTTCATAGCGGCAGTGGGCATCCGGGTTTAGGTCGTTGCACAAGTGGGGATAATCTTTACAAATACGGGCAACAGTCACTTGTTGGAATTGTTTTAGAAAATCGCAGCCGGATAACACTAAAACCAGTGACCATATTATGGCAATACGCAACATCAATAACGTCCTAATGATAAAAAATTACGTAAACAAACCGCTTTTTTGTCCAATTTAAAGCCATTTGTGTAAGTTTGACACAGTTTGGTGAGTTTACCTTCTTTCCTTACAATAGCCGCCCTTCCTGAGTTACGCAACGGCGAACCAGTAAGAAATGGTGTCATTCATTAAATTACGAAGCGGGGGTAAACACAAACCATGAACCAGCAGTACGAACAAGCACTCCTTAACAGTTGGCAAGAGCGCCAAGAATACGCAGAGCAAATGTTGCCAATGTTAGGAAAGTTATACCGGGAATTTGCTGTTGAGATCACTGTGTTTGGCAAAGCGCTTATGGGCGCTAGCGTTATAGATATTATCAAGGCGCACCGCAGTGTCCGCCTGTACCGGGAAGAAAAGCTTAAAGTGCGCTATAGCTTTGCGGTATTAGAAGCCTTGAGCAAATTATCCCTGGTTCCAGCAAAAATCGATATTGGTAAGTTGGCCTATGGTTTCTACCACGAAGGCAAAGCGGGCGAGCAGGATATCGAGACTTATGTCAAAAACGAACTAGCTGACGTCATCAATAGCAGCGACGACCACGAACCACAAGACGTTGTCCTATACGGATTTGGACGTATTGGTCGTATCATGGCGCGCTTGTTGATTGAGCGCCAAGGTAAAAATAACAAATTGCGTCTACGAGCCATTGTGGTGCGCGGTGGCAAAGATGGCGATTTGGAAAAACGCGCCAGCCTATTGCGCCGCGATTCTGTGCACGGTCCTTTTAACGGCAGCATCACGGTCGACCACGAGCGCAGTGCCTTAAAAGCCAATGGTTCATTTATCCAGGTGATTTATGCCAGCAATCCAACTGAAGTCGATTACGAGCAGTACGGCATCAAAAACGCACTAGTTATCGACAATACTGGCGTCTGGCGTGACCGGGATGGCCTGTCACAGCACTTGGAATCTAAAGGCGCAGCCAAAGTATTGCTAACAGCACCTGGCAAAGGCGATATCAAAAACGTGGTATTCGGTGTTAACCAAGGTGATATAGAGCTAACCGACCAGATCATGTCTGCTGCTAGCTGCACTACCAACGCCATTACGCCTGTTTTAAAAGCGTTAGATGAAGAATACGGTATCCGCAATGGCCACGTTGAAACCGTGCACTCCTACACCAACGACCAAAACCTCATCGACAACTTCCACAAGGCAGACCGCCGTGGCCGCAGTGCATCGTTGAATATGGTCATTA
This sequence comes from Alteromonadaceae bacterium, assembly GCA_965279005.1. GTDB lineage: Bacteria > Pseudomonadota > Gammaproteobacteria > Enterobacterales > Alteromonadaceae > Planctobacterium. Next base: position 214,240 of record CBDIHK010000022.1, read on the forward strand.
CCGAAACGGGCGCTGCGAAAGCGGTTTCTAAAGCGTATCCAAAGCTTGCCGGTAAATTGACAGGTAATGCTATCCGCGTTCCAACGCCTAACGTGTCATTGGCGATATTGAACCTAAATTTGGACAAAGCTGCAGATACTGACAGCATCAATGACTTCTTGAAGCAAACGGCGCTGCATTCAAGCTTGCAAGACCAAATCGATTTCACTGCATCCACTGAAATCGTATCTACCGATTTAGTTGGCTCCCGTGCTGCCTGTGTGGTGGATTCCCAAGCTACAATTACCTCTGATGACCGCGTTACCTTGTACGTTTGGTACGATAACGAGTTCGGCTACACCTGCCAGGTTATGCGCGTTGCCCAGGCGATGTCGGGTTTGGCCTACAAAACATTGCCCAATTGGTGATCCGACAGTAGTAACCAACTTCCAGTTCCAAAGCCAAGGCAATCCATCTAGGATTGCCTTTTTTGTATTATACCGATTCCATTAAGTATTTGCTCACCCAGCGCTGCCTCAGGGACTCAAGTTCAAGGCGCACGAATGAAGTAATACTGGCGGTCTTTCGAACTTCGTGCAACGATGAAATTGTGTTCCTGAGGTGCGTCTTCGATGGGTTTGAAAAGGGTTTATACCGCGTTAAATGTTCTCGATTTAGACCCACTAGACCTTTGAACATTTGCCTTGTCTAAACCCTTTTCAATTCCCATTGGGTGAGCAAATACTTAATGGAATCGGTATTAGCTGGCTTTAATGAAAGACAAGCACGTTAAGTCCGGTATTAGTAGCTTTAACTCGAAGGATACTTCTTTGTTGCAACTCAAAAAACTAGGAAAGTGGGCCGCAGAAATATTCGCAATAGTTGGCATTGTTGCCGGTATTGCCATGTGGCAAACCCGGGACATGCTCGATACGGATGGCACTAACACTATCCCAAACCAACAGTTGGTCAGCCTTGATGGCAGCGTGCAGCCTTTGTTAAAGGAAGGCCGAAAAACACTGGTCTACTTTTGGGCGCCCTGGTGCAATATTTGCGCAGTGAGTATTGGTAGCCTGCAAAGTGTCGATAGTTCACAACTGGATATTGTCACTATCGCCTTGGATTATGAGTCGTTAGAATCGGTGGAGCAATTTGTGCAAGAGCACGGTGTCACCGCAACGGTATTGTTGGGCACAGCGCAAACCCGCCAGCAATTCCAAATCAAAGGATATCCAAGCTACTATTTATTGAATGAAGACGCCCAGGTTGTGGCCAAATCTTTCGGTTTTAATACGGGGATAGGAATAAGGATTAAACAGTGGCTTGCTGACCTGCGGTAAATCCGGTCTAATTAAGCATTTCAGCCCCTAGGCAGGTGACTTCTGTGCCTATTATGGTAGATTGTGCCGTTAAAATTGAAACGGATAACAATAATGCGCATTAGCTGCAATTTTGACGCGGGCAATATCGAAATTGTCAAAGCCGTCGATGCAAATGACATTCAACTAACAATAAAAAAAGATAACGGTTCAGAGTTTTTCCAGTGGTTTTATTTTAGGGTGGAAAACCCTGCCTTTATCAACCAAAAAATCCAAATTTTGAACTTAGAAAATTCGGCATACCCCGATGCCTGGCCTGGCTACCAGGCAGTGGCTTCATACGATAGGGAAGAGTGGTTCCGGGTCGATACCCAATACAGCGATGGTACATTGCATATCCAGCACACACCGGAACACCAGACCACCTATTATGCTTATTTTGCTCCCTATCCTTACGAGCGGCACCTAGACTTGGTTGCTTGGGCACAGTCCCAATTCCAATGCACCTCAATGCATTTGGGTGAGTCACTTGATGGCCGGGACATGACTGCACTGCGCATCGGCTTCGACTATTTGCAGGCCGCTGACCAGGATAACGAGGAGAATAAAAAGGTCATTTGGATAACGGCGCGCCAGCACCCTGGTGAAACTATGGCCGAATGGCTGGTAGAAGGATTATTGGAACGCCTATTGGATGCAGATGATCCATTGAGTACCGCGCTGCTAGAAAAAGCGGTATTCTATATTGTACCTAATATGAACCCGGATGGCGCTGCGCGTGGACACCTGCGCACCAACGCAATTGGGGTAAACCTAAACCGGGTATGGCACGCGCCGACAACAGATCAATGCCCTGAGGTTTTCCATGTGCTTGAAGCTATGGAACAAACTGGGGTAGATTTTTACCTTGATGTGCATGGCGATGAAGCCATCCCCTATAACTTCCTGGCGGGCAGTGAGGGTAACCCAAGTTACAGTGACCGTATCCAGGCGTTGGAACGGGCATTTTCAGATGCATTGCTGGCGGCTACACCAGAGTTCCAGGATGTGGAAGGTTACCCTAAGGATGAACCGGGCAAAGCCAACATGACGGTGGCGTCAAATGCGGTAGGCGAAAAGTTCGATTGCCTGGCTCTTACCTTGGAAATGCCGTTTAAAGACAATGATAAATTACCTGATCCCGCTTACGGATGGTCCCCGGGCCGATCCAAAAAGCTAGGACAGGACGTATTGGTAGCGGTATACCAAGTGTTGGATGATTTGCGTCACCAGATAAAATAGCAGCGAAAGCTGCGTAAATAATAAATTGAGGATATAGCTTTGGAAGCGTTAGGAAATTTCTTGCTATTGTTGGATAGCTACCTGGGGAGTTCAGCTTGGTTCCCCTATGTTTTACTTGGCACGGGCCTGTTTTTTACTTTTTATTTGAAGTTCCCCCAGATCAGGTATTTCCGCCACTCGTTGCGGGTGGTGAGTGGTAAATACGACAAGGAAGACGACCCAGGTGATACTTCCCACTTCCAAGCGCTTGCAACGGCGTTATCTGGGACAGTGGGAACAGGTAACATCAGTGGTGTTGCCTTGGCCATTTTCTTAGGTGGTCCGGCTGCATTGTTCTGGATGTGGGTAACCGCATTTTTGGGTATGACCACCAAATTCGTAGAAGTTACCCTGTCCCACAAATACCGCGTCAAAACCGAAGACGGCACTATGGCGGGTGGTCCAATGTACTACATGGACAGGCGCCTTAACATGAAATGGTTAGCCGTGGGTTTTGCCATTGCTACCGTTATTAGCTCCTTTGGTACTGGCAGCTTGCCACAAAGTAATGGCATTTCCACCAGTCTTGAATCTACCTTTGGCATTGACCCAGCCGTTACCGGATTTGTCCTGGCGATCCTACTAGGCCTAGTCATCATTGGTGGTATCCGCCGTATCGCTGCCGTAACTTCAAAGGTAGTGCCTTTCATGGCGGTAGTGTACATCCTTGGTGCTCTCGCTGTTATCTTTAATAATGTCGAAAATATCGGCCCGTCTTTTGTGGCCATCTTTGAATATGCCTTTACTGGATCTGCCGCTGTTGGTGGTTTCTTGGGCGCTAGCTTCGCCTATGCCTTTAACCGTGGTGTAAACCGGGGTCTGTTCTCCAACGAAGCAGGCCAGGGTTCTGCGCCTATCGCCCACGCCTCGGCCAAAGGCCACGAGCCAGTTTCCGAAGGTATGGTGTCAATACTTGAGCCGTTTATCGATACCATCATTATTTGTACTTTGACCGGTTTGGTTATTTTGTCTTCAGGGGTTTGGAACGAGAAGTTCGAAAACCAGTTTGACCGCACTGACATGGTTATTGTCTCAGGCCTATATGAGCAAGCGGACGACAACCACAGGATTGAGTTGTACAAGTACCTGAACGATTACGATGACCACGGGGTAGAGCGCTATAGTGGCAATATTGAAGTAGTTGCGGGTAAAGCGGTAAGCAGCGGGTTTACCATTATTAATGCCCGCTCTATTGCCGAAGATGTGCGTTTCTCAGTGGGCGGTTCTGAAGATATGTTTTCCGGCACCTTGGTCGTGGTTAACGGGCGCCTGGAAAAAGACAATATAGTGGTGACCGGCAAGTCCCTGATCCACTCCGCCAACCTGACCGCGCAGGCTTTCACCCGGGGCTTTATGGGCGAGTCAGGTAAATACATAGTGTCGCTTGGATTGCTGCTGTTTGCGTTTTCCACAGCGATATCCTGGTCTTACTATGGTGACAGGGCCATGACCTACTTGCTTGGCCAGCGTTCTATAATGCCGTACCGCTTACTTTATGTATTTGGCTTCTTCTGGGCTGCGGTGTCTGACACCACTTTGGTTTGGTACCTTTCATACGTCGCGATTGTGGTAATGACCTTGCCGAACTTGTTCGGTATTTTACTGCTGCGCAAAGAAATGAAAGAGACGGTAAACCAATATTGGGAAGACTTTGAGCAGGAGCAAAAGTCCAAGCAATAAGCAGGTGTTCCCTCCTGTTGATAAGGGTGCCGTGCCTAAACGCCACCCTTACCAAGCCAGCCTTTGACGGAGTTAGTTATGGCGATAATCAATTGCCCGGCGTGCAATAAAAAAATTTCAGACCGCGCCACCAGTTGCCCCCACTGTGGCTATTCCATGCAGGGCAGCAAAGAAGACATCAGCCGCAAACGCAGCCACAACCGCTATATGAAAATGCAGTCAATCAACAACCAGTCGATGTTGGCCATGTTGTTGTTTGTTATCGGTTTTGGTTATGGCTATTGGGAAGATGTGCAGCCACCTGACGTTGAATACTATATTGCCATGACCTGTAGCGGTATTGGTTTTCTCTGGTACCTGGTCAACCGGGTGCGCATGATAATAGTTAAAAAATCCAAATAATGAATATTGAAGCACTTGTAAGCGCAATGCCGCGCGAGGTTTATGAACGCTTGAAAGCGGCAGTGGAAACGGGTAAATGGCCGGACGGGACACCACTTACCGAAGAGCAACGTGAATCTAGTTTGCAGACTATTATGCTATACCAATCCAAGCACCTAGATTCTGACCAGCATATGACTGTCAACGCCAGCGGCGAAATAGTGCACAAGTCCCGGCAACAATTAAAACAAGAACTTTCTGAACAAAACGCAATAGCCCGGTTTAAGCAAGATGATTTTTAGTAACCTATTTAAGCCCAAATACCGCCACAAGGATCCCCTTGTCAGGATCCAGGCTATCGATGCCATGAACGCCAGTGAACAGCAAGACAAATCGCTGTTGCACGAGCTGGCCTTCAACGACGAAGATAGCCGGGTCAGTGTGGCAGCCCTCAACAAGCTAAACAACTTTGACCTCTGGTGGAAGATGGCGGAAATTGCCAAAGACCAGCGCGTAGTCAAACACGCAAAGCAAAAAGTTGAAGCAGCGTTGTTGGGTGAAATTGATATCGGACTTTCAGAGTCGCAAAAAATAAGCTTCCTCAAAGAATGCAATAATGTGGCACTGCTGGATATGTTGCTGCAAAAAGGTGCGATCGACGAGGCCAATACCCTATTGATGCTGGCCGTATTGAAGCGGATAAACCGTCCCCAGACAACGTTGCGCTACCTAAATAAATCTGGAAACAGTGAGCTGCAGCTCGCCTTGTTTGAAGACGTGCGTGAGGAATCAGACCTCAACAAGGTTATAAAAAAAGCTAACAACCCTGAATTAGTAGAAAAAGCCCAAGCAAGGCTTAATGCGATTGAAGCAGAGAAACAAAAACCAGTAGAGCTAAACAAACAAGTAAAGCTGATCCTGGCTAAACTGCTTGCCCTACTAGACGAACCAGACTTTGATAAGTTCTCACACCAGCGTGAAGGGTTGGCCGAAGCTTATGATGAGTTAGCCGAACAATTTAGTATCCTAGGGCAAGAACAGTCCGACACCTACAACGAAAAATTCCAAAATCTGCAACAGCGGTTGGATAAAAAGCAATCTGCTTTGCAAGAAAAATGGCAAGTGCAACAAGAAGTCGAACGCACCAGCCAGGCGTTGTCAGATGCTAAAAGCACTTGCCGTGCGGTACTGGATAAGGTCGCCGAAGCGCTGGAAAAAGATGCTTCTAGCATCACCTTGGGGGAGCTTGAAAGCTTTAACCAGGACATTGCTTTAGCTGAGCAAAAACTCAACGCCATGCTGTCAGAAAAGCTTACCGAACAGGAATTCCGCGGTATCGAAGCCTTGATTAACGACCTGATGCAAAGCCGTTCTAGCCTCGACGCCCTACCAGCCTTGCAACAAGCCATTTCCCAAGCCAACACCATGCTGGAGCAGTTCAAGGCGTTGCCCCTGCCTGATGACGCGAGCCAAATCGAAGCAGCCTACGAATACTTGGATGAGGTAAGGGATAGGTGGAAGGCGCTGTCGGGCCAATACCGATCAATTTGGCCAACTGCTTTGCAATCCGCTTGGCAGCAGCAAGTAGCGGAATGGCAGAAAACCATTCGCGGCTTAAAAGAACAAGTCCGCGAAGCTGCGTCTGCTGTAAGGGGGCGTTTAAACGCAATCAACCGCGCTGTTGACAATGGCAAGTTCCGGCATGCAATGCGCAGCTATGAAAAAGTCAAAGTTGATTTCAATAATTTACCGGAACCGGAGCAGGCGCGCCTGACCAGGCAGTTCGAGAAAGTTAAAGGGCAAATTGAAAACCTAAAAGATTGGCAGGCCTACATTGCGCAACCGAAAAAACCCGAGTTGCTCAAAGAAATCGAACAGCTTGTATTGCATCCCATTGACCCACAACAGCAAGCTGAACGGGTCAAGGAACTGCGCAAGGAATGGAATAGTCTAGGCGATGTCGATACTGAAGCTGACGAGGCTATGAACAAAGCGTTTAACTTGGCTTGTGAGGAAGCTTTTAAACCCTGCCGTGAATATTATGCTGAGCTAGAAGCACAGCGGGAAGCAAACCTTAAAGAAAAACACTCCCTACTCGATACCCTTGCTGCGGCAAGCCGGGATGATGCCAAGCAGCTAGCCCTGGATCTTAGGGAGATGCAACAAAAATGGAAAGCTGTTGGTGGTGTTGATTACAAGGTGCTAGATGCCTTAAACGAAAAATACCAAAGTATTGTCAACCCGATAAAGGATACGGTTAACCAGTATTACCAAGACAATGCTGAAAAGAAACGCGAACTGTTGGAAAAGGCAAAGCAGCTTCTTGATCTGGAGGATTGGCGCGACGCCACCAACCAAGCAAAAGCACTGCAAGAACGCTGGCGCAAGCTTGAATTTGCCGGCCAAAAGCTGGAAAACAAATTATGGGCTGAATTTAGGGGGATCAATGACAAGATCTTCGCGAAGCGGGAGCAGGCCATGCAGGAGCAAGCGCAGCAAGACCAAAGCACAATCGACCAAGTACTATCCACTATCACGCCACATCTAGACACCTTGCGTGATTCGGGGATACGGGCCGAACTAGAAACATTGCGCCAGGATGTGTTGCAGCCTGCGCTTGATCAACTGCAGCAACTGCCAAAGAAAGCCACTGCAGATACGCTAACGCAGGTACAGGGTTGGAAGCGGCAACTTGATGAAAAGCTGCTTTATCTGGGCGACTCGCAACGCAGCGAACTCTATGACAACATTTTCAATTGTTTAGCTGCATGGCAAGATTCTGAAGCACCGGGGGCAGCGGCTGAATTACCCAATTTTTGGCGCCAGGCATTCCACACGACACTAGAAAGCAGCGCAGGGGTGAATGCCTTTGACCGGCGGGAGCTTACTATCATCATGGAGTTACAAGCCAACAAGCCATCACCAGGCAGTGAGCAGCCATTGCGCAAAGAAGTACAGCTCAAATTGATGGCAAGCAAGTTACAAGACGGTATGAGCCTGGATATGGATGAGTTGCTCAAAGCCTGGATTGTGAAAGGGCCGCTACAAGGGCAAGATGAAGCACTGTTGCAGCGGTTAAGGGCACTGTTTTAAGAGAACCCTATATGCCAATATAAAGACCTATACCAGCCCCTGTTTATGGGGCTGGTTTGTTTCTATTAAAACTCACGGGCAATTGGGCGCTTCCAGGCTTCCACTAAATCGGGAAAACAAGTAGGGTTGGACAGCACCAACTGCAATTTAGTGACAATGGCTTCCTTGCTCATGGAATAACTTTGCAGCGCCCCGTGTTGTTGCAAGACAAAGCCACCTTCGTAGGATTCCATCGCCATATCACCTTTGGCGCATTGGGAACAACAGATAACTAGGATCCCTGCATCGATCAAGGCTTTTACCCGGTCTTGGAAGGCGGGTACGGTGGGCACATTGCCAATTCCGTAGGCCATGATCACCAACACTTTGGGTTGCAGCTCCAGGTAGCGTTCAATAGCCGCGTAGTCCATACCCGGGTAGATAAACAAAAATTCAATACACTGGGCGTCTAGTTTGCGCAACTTGAAGGGGAAGGTAACGTCCAATGGCTTGTAATTGGGATTCATTTTTATTTGCACACCAACATCCACAATGGATTCAGCATTTAAGGATTTAAAGGCATCAAAACCGTCGGTGCTGTATTTGGTCACCCGGTTGCCACGCATCAGCTTGTCATTGAAAAACAAACAAACCTCATTGATGTGGAAGTGGGAAATGATATACAGCGCATTAAAAATGTTATTTTTGCCATCTGAGCGGAACTGGGCAAAAGGCAGCTGTGAGCCAGTCACTATGACGGGCTTGTCCAGGTTTATTAACATAAAGGATAGTGCGGCAGAGGTGTAGGCCATGGTATCGGTACCGTGCAATACCACAAAACCATCGTATTGCTCCCGGTATTGGTCGATATCCTGCGCTAGCTTATTAATTTTTTCGATATCCATATCGGCAGAGTCAATCAGAGGGTTATACTCCACCACATCCACATCTGGCATACCTTCGTTAGATAGCTCGTACTTTAAAATCTCATTGAGCTTGTCAGTTAAATAGCCTTTTTCCGGCACTAGGCCTTTTGCCGAAGGCCTCATACCTATGGTACCACCAGTGTAAATCACCAGGATTCGTTTTTTCTTATTATTCATTTGCATAGCAGGGTAGGGGTCTGGTTAAGCTGTCGCAGATGGTAATGCATATTGCGAGTCGGCACTAGAGGCTTTTGGTGTCTAGTGCTTCTTGGCAGGGCAAGTGTTTTTTACATATGGCTGCCGAATTAACTTGGTGTTTTGGGTTGGCTAAAACTGACTGCCTTTATTACGGCTTTGGGTGCGCAACCATCAACGGCAAATGAAACTTTTTTGTCGGCCATGTATGTGGCGAGTATTTGGCTATACATCCTGCTTTACCACTCAGTTTTCGCCGCAGGGTTAATCATATAGCCTTGGTGATCGTTGCAGTTTTGTGAATTGACGAAAGGCGATACCCTTACATTAATATAGGTTGAGTCCCATACATAAATGTCGGTAATGTTAACCTGCCCGGTCCAGGTTGTAGACAGTGTATTTGCTGATAGTAGCAGGCCGACCGCCATTATAACTATTTTCGTCTCCGCTCCTATTGTCCACTTTGGAAACTAGGTTTGTATTGGATCACTAGTGTAGCAGTGAAGTACGTATCCATGTAAATTGAGTTGCCAAAGTATGCCCAATAGAAGGATTAATTGATTCGTTAGTGGTTGTTGCGTCGGCAAATTGGCTAGAGCCACAATACGGTGGCTGCTTCTGGGAAACATCGGGCCAACACGCTATAGATTTTTATATAGGTTTAACCGGAAAATGTGAACCCGCGGCTACTTTATCCTGTCCGTGGAAAGAAAAGGCTGACTTTTGCCCCGCCCAAGTCTGAATCATTGATATTAAGTTGTCCCTGGTAAGCGGCCACAAGGTCTGAAACTACCGCCATGCCGATGCCTTGCCCCGATTCGTAGCTGTCCAAGCGTTTGCCCCGCTCCAGCAGCGTTTTGCGTTTGTCTTTAGGGATACCAATACCATCGTCTTCTACACTAATGGTTAAGCCTTGCCCGTTTGTATTTGCGCTGACAAGCACGCTTGTTCTGGCAGCCTTACAAGCGTTGTCCATCAGGTTACCAAGTAGTTCCATTAGGTCAGTGGCATCGCCATAAAATGCCGTATCTCGGTCAATTTCAAATTCAATCAACAAGTTTTTGTCGGCGTAGACTTTTTCTAATGCAGTTGTGAGTTTTTCAATTATAGGCAGGATGGCTTCTTTTTGGTTCCAGCCACTGCCCGAACCGGCAACGGCGCGTTTCAACTGGCGCTGGATAATATTGTTGATTTGGTTTACTGGCTCCCTGCCTTCTTGGGGTAGGTCTTGCATGCCTGATAATACCGCAAGCGGCGTTTTCAAGCTGTGGGCGAGATCACCCAAGCTATTCTTATAGCGTTCACGCTGGTTTTCTTCTGTTGATAATAAATGGTTGAGGTTAGTCTTGAGGGTTTCCAGCTCTGTCGGATAGTTTTGCTCGATACGTTTGTTACTGCCTTCTTCGATTTTGCGAATTTCGGCGACTAACAGGTTGATTGGGCTTAGGGCGGTGTTGAGGCTGAATAATAAAAGTAACACCAAAAGCCCGGCAATGATCCCCAGCCAGCCCAAAAGGGTATTCTCAAATGCGGCGACTTCCTCATCAAACCGCTCTGTGTTTTGGAATACGTGGAACGCAACCGGGGTAAAGCCGATGTCGGTTTCAAACTCTGCGGTATAGCTAAACCGGAAATACTCATTCCCTGGGCTACCAACAATAATGAATTGCGACTGCCCCGGCACTGGGAAATGGTTGATTTCAGGCCACTGCCAGTTTATGGCGGACATGGATCGCCAGACCACTAAGTCGAGGTTTTGGATCACGCCATACAGCCCTGATTCAGGCAAATTGAACTCGCCTATGGTCATCATCTCGGGCATTATGTATTCCTGATCCACCACGTCAAATTCAGAAATGAGGGTCAACGCTTGCAGTTCCATGCGCTCTTGCTGCGAGCCCATTAAACTAGCAACAAATGCCTGTTTTAAGGCGTATGACATCAGGGGAATAAAAAACAACAGCGCTAAAAGCGCTGCTGTAAATATGCGAGCCTTTAAAGAAGCGCGTTTCACAGTTGGCGGTTCATCCTGTAACCGCGGCCGCGCAGTGTTTCAATTGGTTTGTAGCTGTTGTCTGGGTCCAGTTTTTTGCGCAAACGGCCTACAAATACTTCAATTACGTTACTGTCCAGGTCGAAGTCTTGGTCGTAGATATGCTCGGTCAATTCTGTTTTGGAGACAATCTTCTTGGGGTTCATCATCAGGTATTCGATGACTTTATATTCGTAGGCGGTGAGGTCAAGTACCTCTTCATTCACTAAAATTTCTTGGGTGACGGTATCGAGGGTAATCGGCCCTATGTTAACTTTAGGGCTGGATTGGCCAGAAGCCCTGCGGATCAAGGCATTAATACGCGCCAGCAGCTCTTCTTCTTGGAACGGTTTGGTTAGGTAGTCATCTGCGCCAGCATCCAAGCCCTCCACTTTTTCTTGCCAGCGATCCCGCGCGGTTAGCAACAAGATAGGGCAGGTGAGTTTGTTTTTGCGCACTTTGCGGATGAGTTCAAACCCATCTAGTTTTGGCAAGCCAACGTCCACGATAGCGGCGTCATAGGGGTATTCTTGGAATAGGAACAACGCCTTTTCGCCATCATCGGCTAGATCCACGCTGTAACCATGGCGCTGCATCAACTGATCTAATTGGGTTAGCAATCGGCTATCATCTTCAACTATCAAAATCCTCATAACATCCCATCCTTTTGTTTATTCGTTTTGCGCTTAATCTCTATCGAGATCACACGCCCAGAAGCCTGTAAAAGTTTGACTTTGTATTTGGTTTTATACTCTTCTACTTTTAGCACCCTTCCGGATACCTGGGCTTGGGCTTGCCTTACTGCTTCGGCTTTGCTGCTGGCATAACCTATATCTGCCAGCGCAACCTGCCCCAAGCCTAAACCCATTAAAATGGCAAAAACCTTAATCAAACGCATCTAAATCTTCCGCTATCCCCAAAGATAAACAGGCTCTAGTTTAACCTGAACTTAATAATTGTGCACCGCAGGAGTCACATTCACTTTTAACTTTATTCTTTTGCCTGGGTGGTGCTTGGTGAATGTGTGGAAACGTTCACCTTTATAGCGATAAGTCACATTGTAACCACGCAGTTTTTTAACAGTCGTGCCATGCTCATAGCTGACAGTGCATCGTTCGCCGTGTTCGTGGTGACTGTAGTGGCCGTAACCGTGCCGGTCATAACCATGCCGGTTATGGCTGCCTTGGTTATAGCGGTAGCCTGGGCTGTTGTGTCGTTCACCAATATCATGACCTATGGATCCACCCAGAATTGCCCCAGCCGCAAGCCCGATGCGCTTATTGGTTTTGTTATTGCCAATTGCGTGGCCAATAGCACCACCTACGATGGCACCAACAATGGTAGGTGTGGTGCTGTCATGGTGGCTGCTGTGGTAACCGCGGTATCTCTTGCGTTTATTTGGGTAGCAGTGGTGCACCGGGTGGCTGTGTTCAACATAATGGTAAACTGGCTCGGTTTTGACAACCCGTGCGTAATCGTAAAAGTAGTTGTGGCCGGCAACAGCTGGCAAGGTAAACAGCAACGAAAGCAATGACAATTTTGTTAGCGAAATCTTCATGGCAGTTCTCCTTAAGATTCCCTAGTAGGTTAGAGTTTGGTCACTGAATCACGACTGAATTTTAGCTTTACCAGAATACCGATTCCATTAAGTATTTGCTCACCCAGTGGGAATTGAAAAGGGTTTATTCGCTACATCCTTGTTACAGTTTAACTGTTCCTGAATTTCTTTCATTTCATCGGATAAAAAAGGAACATGCTTCTGCTACTCACGAATATACATCCATGGGCAGTTCGATGCCTTGAGGTATGCTTTCGGAGTAGCAGAAGTCGCTTGACCTACAACGCATACTCAGGGGATTTCGTAGCCGCGAATTCTGTAATATCTGCGCAGGTCAAGTTTCACATTCCTTATCTCTGTTTATACACCCCGGAGGTGTCACATGAAAGAGCTAAAACCTGAACAGGAGAATGATTTTGCTGCACTAATAGGAATTGACTGGGCAGATAAAAAGCATGATGTGTGCGAGTTTAATTGCGGTTCCGGTGAACAAAAGCATGGTGTGATTGCTCATACGCCTGAATCTATCGAAAAATGGGCAATGGCGTTGGCACAACGTTATCCGGACAGAAAGGTGGCGGTTGGTTGTGAACTGACAAGAGGCCCTTTGATTAACGCACTTCAGCGTTTTGAGCACATTGTTATCTATCCCATTAACTCCCTGCAGGTAGTGCATTATCGTAAGATGTTTGCTGCCAGCGGATGTAAAAGTGATCCGGTTGATGCAGCACTACAGATGGAGATTTTGAAGATATTTCGTTGTAAACTGACGCCGCTAAAACCTCTGTCTTCGCTGATAAAACAACTCGGTGAACTGGTAGGGTTTCGACGTAAGATGGTCCAGGAGCGTGTCGACATCACCAACCGTCTGACCGATGTATTAAAGCAATATTATCCGCAACCACTTAACTGGTTTGAAAAAAAAGACAGTCTTTTGTTTTGCGATTTTTTACTAAAGTGGCCTGATTTACAGGCACTTAAACGTGCACGCCCCCCGACTATAACGAGCTTCCTGCACAAACACCACGCCCGTTATCCAGATATTAATAATCGCAGGATAAAGGAAATCAGCCTGGCCCTGCCTTTGACAACAGACCAGGCCATCATTGCCCCAAACCGCCTTAAAATGCAGGTGATAGTGTCTCAACTAAAAACCATGCTCGATGTTGTTGAGAAACTTGATAAGCAAATCAAACTGCTTTATGGGCAACATACCGATAGCTTTATTTACAATAGCTTACCCGGAGCTGGGCCTTGTATGGCACCGCGCCTGTTGGTGGCTATGGGAGATGACAGGGGGCGTTATCAAAGCGCTGCTGATATTCAAAAATACAGTGGCATCGCCCCCGTTATTGAAGCGAGCGGTAACCAGTCGTGGACTCATTGGCGTTATTACTGTTCTAGATTCTTGAGGCAGAGCTTTGTTGAATGGGCAGGTTTGACAGTCAAGTATTCATACTGGTCTAAAGCGTACTATGTACAGCAAATCAGCCATGGGAAAGGACACAATGCAGCCATTCGCAGTCTGGCATTTAAATGGATTAGGATCCTTTATAAAATGTGGAAAGACAGCAAACCATATGACGAAAGTAAGTACCTTAATGCACTTAAAAGGCAGGGGTCACCGCTATTAAAATATGCAGCGGGATCCCCTGCATAAGGAAGTCCTTAAGTTCGTTTTGTGACGATAGTTCGCACCAGACGACAGTAAAAATAGAATATTCTATCGTGAAAATACCGACGAGAGACAAGTGCGTGCAATAGCCAAATACTGTCTCAAAAAGCCTGAACAAATATCAAAAAACTACTTGCAGAATAACTCAGGGCGTATACCTCACCTGCTTCGCAGGCCCGCTAAAGCGGTTCTAAGCCGTTCCAACGGCTTTTGGTAGACAAGGCAAATGTTCAAAGGTCTAGTGGGTCTAAATCGAGAACATTTAACGCTGTATAAACCCTTTTCAAACCCATCGAAGACGCGCCTCAGGAACACAATTTATGAAATGCGTCCCTGCATTTCACCGCTACGCGGCTGGCTAACGCCATTCAAAAGTTTTCCCGAAACTTTTGTCTTCGTTGCACGAAGTTCGATAATTTCTTCTGGAAAGAAATTATGTCGTATATCCCTATACTCCACTTGCTTCGCAAGCCCGCTAAAGCGGTTCTGATTTGTTCCTACAAATCTTGGTAAACGGCGAAGCCGGCCTGAAAGGCGGAGGGCAGGACGCCCGGAGTAAAGCCGCCAGTATTACTTCATTCGTGCGCCTTGAACTTGAGTCCCTGAGGCAGCGCTGGGTGAGCAAATACTTAATGGAATCGGTATAATGCCATTTCCAGTTTGCAAGTGGGTTTTGCTAACTTGTAGTGATTAACGAAAGGGCAGAAAAACCAGTGGGTACAATTGCTATGTAATTGTGGCTGCTAAAGAAGCAGTTGCAAGGGAAGGGGCAGAAGCCCCGTTCTCACTTTTCCACATTGCGATGGTTGAGGGGTAAGATATGACACTTTCCATAGCGCCGCCATCTTGACCATCGACGTGGAAGCAACGTCCATTGTGTTGCAAAACTCTCTCTCTCTCATCCGTAAGGTTGTGGTGCCGCGAAGCCCACAATGTCCTTGCAGTACTCAGGAGGTAACCAAAATACTGCGTATTCTTTAAAGTCCTTATGCCAAGGGGTTATCGCAATGGGCAAACACGGTAAACTTCTTGTTTGACGTGTAGATATGCACTGAAAGAGGAATATCTTTTAGGCTGCGCCACATTTGTACCTTGTCTTTGGATGGGCATATTGCCCGCTTTAAATAATTCTTTTGTTCTTTTTCACCCATGTCCAAGCCACGTGGGATTTGGATATAAGCGTTAACTGTGCCGTTTAGTGCTTCGGCACCTTGGTAGAACCAATCGCCACCTAAAAAGGTTTTGCGGAACACGTGGTTTACTTCGTTTACCACTGAATCTGATACTTCGGCCGAACTGTCGTAAGCGAACCGTGTTGCAGCATTACTCTTGATGCAACCTGTTAATTGGGTACTTGCAATTAAAATTAGAAGGGTGCCAGCCAGTTTGTTTAGTTTTGCTATATTGTAATTCTGGAATCTCATTGTACTGCTTTGTCCCATTGCCGTCTGATAAAGGTATCGGCGCTGGTGAAAATAGCTAAAGCCCTTTTTGCTAGAACAATGTGTTATGTTTTCGCCCGAAAAAATTTAAAAAAATTCTTAAAGTTCTGGAGAAAACTGACGGCTGCAGGGGTCTTACCCAATGTGCATATTTCACCTGCAAAATTAGCCTGTTAGGTGGATTTGAATAGACGGTAGCGAGGATAAATCTGTCTTGTTTAAATACTTAAGTTTTTTAGTAATGGCCATTGTTAAGGTTTTGGCGCACATATTTTATACAGGAAAAGCCAAATGGCTGAGTAAAGACAAAGAGGAAGCCATGGATCAGGTCAGGCTGATGGTGTTTCTAAACCACACTAGTTTGTTTGAGCCTTTGTTTATCCGTTTTGCCCCTTGGCACTACGTATGGGACATGGCCAACAAATTGGTAGTGCCAGGTGCAGATATCACTATGGAACGACCTTTTGCTGGCAGAATGTTAAAGGCCCTCATGCCCGGATGCATCCCAATAACCCGTAAAAATGACCACTCTTGGCTGCATTTTTTAAGCCACGTCCGCAACGATAAAATCACCGCGATATTGCCGGAAGGCCGCATGAAACGGCGCAACGGCCTGGATAAATATGGCAAACCCATGTCGGTGCGCGGTGGTGTCGCCGACATATTGTCCTGCCTGGACGAGGGCAAAATTCTGTTCGTGTACTCAGGTGGACTGCACCATGTGCAGGCACCTGGCGATAAATGGCCAAACCTGTTCAAAACCCTAAAAGCCAACCTAGAGCTGCAAAACATCGCTGATTATAAGCAGCAGTTTATAGATAAGTTGGACGGCGACTTAAATAACAATGAAAGCCAAATCAACTTTAAAAAGCAAGTGATGGCAGATATGGACAGGCGTTTGCGGGAATGCGTACCTGCCTAAACAGGTACATAATTTAGTAGCCAGATTAAGGCAGTACTTTTTTAAATGGTTTTACAATACTCGAACGGTAAACCCCGGCACAGAGATAAGGGTCGTCATCAGCCCAGGCTTGCGCCTGTTCCAGGCTGTCAAACTTAGCCACCACCATTGAACCGGTAAAACCGGCTGCGCCAGGGTCTTCCGAATCAATCGCCGGGCAAGGGCCCGCCAATAGCAAACGCCCTTCATCCTTCAACAACTGCAACCTTTCTATGTGCGCAGGCCTAGCCTGCTTGCGCAGCGGTAAACTCTCTTCAACGTCTTCTGAAAAAATAACGTAGTACATGGTCATGTCCTTGAATTTTGTTTTTTTAGAGTTTGCGGCAATCTTAGTAAAAAGCAAGGGGGTAGTGTTTGCTCCCAGAAAGTAAAAAACCCGCAAAATAGCGGGTTTTTTTGGTGTGCATAGCACTATATGGACGCCTTATAGGACGTTGCCGGCAGCAATAACTTTCATGCTTTATTGTCTGAAGAAAGAAATAGCTTCTTGGTTACCTTGTGAATAATAGAATACTTTGGTTGATTTTCAACCCTTTTTTGTTGAGGAAAACAAGAAGCTATTCCCTGCAACAGACAGCTACTACCAAATTATTATGAAAAAACCGCAAGGCTTGAGAACGATTAATATTTCAGTACCAAAAGAAGGCGATGTAGAGGTCACAATCAGTGACGAAACTCGAAACCCTACCAAAGAAAAAAGTCATCCTCCCAACGTATATACACAAACAGCACTTACAGCCTTAATCAAATCTCTTTTCTCCAGGTTATTCAGCTAATGCAGGTGCATTTATGGTGCAACTATTTGAATAGATAAAAATATTAACCTATAACAATAATGGTTGAAGAAAATGCACATGGTTAAGGATTCTGGTTAATGAAAGCTAAAAAGATATTGGCATTGGACTTGGGTACAAGCTCAGTTGGCGGTGCTGTTGTCATTGATGGCAAGCCGAAAGACTGCTTTGTTAGGATATTTCCTGAAGGCATGGATCGCTCCCGCGGCGAGAAGTCACTCAAGCAAGATAGAAGAAATGCGCGGAGCATCCGTAGGCAAGGTTATCGTAGGGTAAGGCGAAAGAGGAATTTGGAGCAAGAATTAATTGCAGCAGGACTGCTACCAGAAGATTTTGAAAAACGTCAGGTAATTTTAAGACATCCAAACCTCAATCCCTATGAGTTAAGAACCAGGGCACTAGATGAACCGCTGCAGCCCTATCAATTTGGTAGGGCTCTTTACCATCTTGGACAGAGGAGGGGCTACTTATCGAACCGAAAAGCAGGCTCAGATACAGATGGTGTGGTTAAAGAAGCAATTTCAGAACTTTCACAGAGAATGCAAGAGTCTGGTGCCAGGACGATTGGAGAATTCTTCTTTAAGATTGATGGGGTCGATAAAATCAGGGGGCATTATACCGCTAGGCACATGTACTTGGATGAGTTTGAGTTAATTTGGCAGTCACAAGCAGACTATTCGGCGTCGCTTAATAACAGCCATAAACAACGCATCAAGGATGCTATTTTTTATCAACGCCCGCTAAAAATTCAAAAGCACCTAATTGGCTCCTGTGAATTGGAGCCAGAAAGAAAAAGAGCCTACGCGGCATCAATGATCGCCCAGCAGTTCAGACTATGGCAGAACATCCACAATTTGCGGGTGCAACTGCAAAAGGGGGAATCTGTAAAGCTTTCGTTGGAGCAAAAGCAGCAGACTTGTGAGTTATTAGCTAGTAAAAAAACTGTCGGCTGGGGGAGTTTGAAAAAAAAGCTAGGATTCCTTGATGGTGATGTTTTTAATTTAGAAAGCAATAAGCCTTCTGGCATGCAAGGGAATGTTTCGGCTTGGATTGTGGCCAACGCGATAGGCAGCAAACCATGGAACAACCTGGGTCTGCAAAAACAAGAAGCTTTGATTAATGACTTAATACATATCGAAAATGAAAACACACTCCTTTCAAGGCTAAAGAAAAATTGGCGTTTGACCCCAGATGTTGCAAAGCAACTCGCAGCCAAGTCTTTGTCACTGCCTAAAGGCACAATGCGCTTTAGTTCTAAAGCAATGCGTAGGTTGTTGCCGCTTATGGAACAAGGCATAGACTTGCACGAGGCCATGAAGGAACTGGATTATTTAGAGCAACCGCAAGTTAATACGCAACAGTTTTTGCCACTACCCGATTTCGATTTGCGCAACCCACTCGTGCAACGGGCATTGTTCCAGGTACGGCGTGTGGTAAATGCTGCGATAAAAGCTTATGGCAGTTTTGATGTTGTAAGGATTGAGTTGGCCAGGGATCTTCGGCACAACGCAAAGCAACGGGCAAAAATACAAAAGCAAATTAGACAAAATGAAAATGACAATGAACTAGCAAGGTTATTTTTTGCGGACAATGCTCATCTGGGGATTTCCAACCCTAGTAGGCAAGACCTGCTTAAACACAGGTTGTGGTTGGAATGTGGCCGAGAATGCCCTTTTACTCAAAAGCCAATTTCTGCTGAGCAGCTTTTTATAACAGGCGAAGTGCAGGTAGAGCATATCATTCCTTACACCCGATGCCTGGATGATAGTTACATGAATAAAACCTTGTGTTTTAGCAAGGAAAACCAACGTAAAGGTAATGCGACACCTTACGAGTTGTACAAGGGAAATGAAAAACAGTATGCCGCAGTGTTGCAAGCCATTAAATCATTTCCAAAACGCAAACGGGAAAGGTTTAACAAGGATACTGAGCAATTTATGGATGATTTTGTCAGCCAGCAATTGAATGAGACCGGATATATTGCGCGTGTGACAATGGACTATTTGAAGTTACTAGGGTGCAGGGTGGAACCAATTAAAGGCGGAGTGACTGCAAACCTCAGGCATGCATGGGGATTGAATAGATTGTTGCATAAATCTAATAATAAGAATCGAGAGGATCACAGACATCATGCACTCGATGCGCTTGTATTGGCGTTTACGGATAGGAAAGCGGTAAAACTAATATCGGAACACTCAAAACGCGCTGGTGATGGTCGGTTTAAGCTCGCTGATTATCCTCTCCCGTATAACAGTTTTAGGGACGACTTTCAGCAGCAATTAGATAATATTGTTGTTTCGCATAAAACTTGCCACAAAATTAAAGGTGCTCTGCATGAGGATACACTCTATGGTGCTGCAGAATTTGATGCGGAAGGGAATGCCACTGCAGTAGCCATTCGTAAACCGCTTGCCCAGTTAAAGCCAAAAGATCTAGAGCTAATTCGAGACGAAAGAATCCGAGACCTTGCGTTAAGAAGATTGGCCAGCTTTGGTAGCATGGCTAAAGCTTTTAACGATCCAGAAAATCCATTTGGCATACCTACTAAAACAGGTGATGTTACACCAATCAATTCGGTGCGGTTGCTGTACAGACTAAACGTGAAACCCATAGGTACCGGAGCAAGAAAGCGTCATGTTAAGACGGGATCAAACCACCATGCAGCAATCTATAAATACACAGCAACTAATGGCGCGGAGAAGTGGCGTTGCGATGTAGTTTCGGTATTGGATGCCAAGCATAGGCAAAAACTATGTGACCCAATTGTTCAGCCAACTGATGCAAATGGCAATAACCTCGTTATGTCATTGCATATTAACGATATGTTGCGAATGGAGCATAACGGAATATTCGACTATTTTAGGGTGCAGAAAATGACTCAATCTGGTGTTATCACTCTGAGGCACCACCAGGATGCGCGCACAGCAAAAGGGCCTGCCAATGGAGAGATTTCGAAATCTGCTGAAAGCCTAAGAAAATCTGGAGCCGTCGCAATCAATGTGAATGTGTTGGGTAGGGTCAAAGATGTCAAACCGAATTATTGAAATTGGAACTGGCGGCAGCTATCTAAAGTACCGCAACCACCAACTTTTACTTGAGCGTGAAAATGACACTGTCAGCTTACCCATTGAAGATTTAACCGCGATTGTACTCGACACACCACAAAGTACTATCACCAATTATGCATTACGGGAGTTGGCAAAGGCGGGTGTCGCTGTTTTGACAAGTGATGAATCACACCAGCCAGTTGGATTGTTTTTACCGTTGGAAGGCCATAGTTTGCAACGAGCTAGGATAGGGGCTCAAGCTGAATTAAGTAAACCAACTAAAAAGCGCCTGTGGCAGCAAATTGTTAGAGCAAAACTTAAAGTTCAGGCCAAGATTCTCCAAACTGTATCTGGAACGGACGCTGGAATTTCCAAGCTTGCTGGCAAAGTGCGCTCGGGTGACCCGACAAATATTGAGGCGCAAGCGGCAAAGCGCTATTGGTCAAAATTTTTTCTAAAAGCGGGTTTCAAAAGGGACAGGTTAGTTGAGGATCAAAATCGGTTTTTAAATTATGGCTATGCCATTCTTCGAAGCTTAATGGCTCGATCAATTGTGGCGACTGGTTTGCACCCAAGTTTAGGTATTTATCACAAAAACAAGTATAACGCTTTCGCATTGGCTGACGACCTTATGGAGCCGTACAGGCCATTTGTAGATTTGATTTGTTGGGAGGTAGCCAGGGATTTTGGTGAAAAAGCGGAAATGGAGCAGGATTTACGCAAAGCGTTACTTGGTTTTGTTCATCTGATTCCTCGGATTGACGAAGAAGAGCATTCGATGCAAGGTGCAATTCGAAAAACTGCCCAATCCTTGGCATCTGTTATTCAAGAACAACAGACTGTGCTTTCATTGCCAGAAGTTTAACGTCATGAAGATTCAAAGGTATGAACCTATGTGGCTATTTGCTCTATTTGATCTGCCATCCGATGATACCCAATCTAAAAGGGATTATGCTTTTTTTAGGAAAAAATTAATGGGCTGTGGGTTCACAATGATGCAATATTCTGTCTATGTGAGATACTGTTCAAACGAACAAAAAGCAGAGAAATTTCGCAAACGTATAAAAGCCTTTTTGCCTCCCGATGGTGAAGTAAGGTTAGTGAGTATCACTGATGTTCAGTTTGGTAAGATGCAAATTTTCCACGGAAAAATGAGAAGACCCAATGAAAAAGCACCAGAACAAGTTGAAATGTTCTAGCAAATTGAATGGATTTCCCTATCCAATTCAAGGTGTTATCCAACACCTAGTGTAACCAAGAAGCTATTCCCTGCAACAGACAACCTTGAGTTAGTAACGCTGCTTAGCGACGAAAGTGTAACCAAGAAGCTATTCCCTGCAACAGACAACAGTCCATCAATGCATGAAACTAGGCGTGACAGTGTAACCAAGAAGCTATTCCCTGCAACAGACAACAATGCTCGTCCTCTAAACCAAAACTATGGTAGTGTAACCAAGAAGCTATTCCCTGCAACAGACAACGAAGCGATTACAGCGGTGAGCCTAATTGTGAGTGTAACCAAGAAGCTATTCCCTGCAACAGACAACAAAACTGTCACGACAGCGGGCAACTTTGATAGTGTAACCAAGAAGCTATTCCCTGCAACAGACAACAAGTCCATGAAGTGCACCTACCAAAGGATAAGTGTAACCAAGAAGCTATTCCCTGCAACAGACAACCGCCGTCTGTGTCAGGGTCGCATGTATTAGAGTGTAACCAAGAAGCTATTCCCTGCAACAGACAACTTGCCTGGATTACGGCAATAAGTACCGCGTAGTGTAACCAAGAAGCTATTCCCTGCAACAGACAACCAGTTGGTCGTAGACGTTTGCCCACTGCTAAGTGTAACCAAGAAGCTATTCCCTGCAACAGACAACCTGTCGCGGATATCGGTGCTATTGTTTGAGAGTGTAACCAAGAAGCTATTCCCTGCAACAGACAACGTTTACAAGCCGCGACGGCAAAGTTGTCGTAGTGTAACCAAGAAGCTATTCCCTGCAACAGACAACGGTTATTCAACGAAATGGCGATTACCTTGGAGTGTAACCAAGAAGCTATTCCCTGCAACAGACAACAGAACCCATCTATGCCTTCCACGCTGGGCAAGTGTAACCAAGAAGCTATTCCCTGCAACAGACAACCAATAGTCGGCGCTTTGAAGGTCAAGTTACAGTGTAACCAAGAAGCTATTCCCTGCAACAGACAACAAAAACTCTACTTACCCGGTGCCGGAGAAAAGTGTAACCAAGAAGCTATTCCCTGCAACAGACAACAGCCCATTCGCCGAGTATCAAACAAGAAATAGTGTAACCAAGAAGCTATTCCCTGCAACAGACAACAATAAGATTAAGCGGCCAACGCTGTTTCACAGTGTAACCAAGAAGCTATTCCCTGCAACAGACAACTGTGCGGTTTCGCCTTGGGGTACTGAAAACAGTGTAACCAAGAAGCTATTCCCTGCAACAGACAACAAAACCCTATTACAGGCCGTGACGACGTCAAGTGTAACCAAGAAGCTATTCCCTGCAACAGACAACTTAGTTACCTCGTTACTGTTGTTATTGTTGAGTGTAACCAAGAAGCTATTCCCTGCAACAGACAACCATGAGTTATCCTGAAAATACCCGTAAGCCAGTGTAACCAAGAAGCTATTCCCTGCAACAGACAACTTACCTCCGCCTCACCGGCAATTTGCACAAAGTGTAACCAAGAAGCTATTCCCTGCAACAGACAACTCGTCCAAGGTGGGGTAGTTACCGGGTATTAGTGTAACCAAGAAGCTATTCCCTGCAACAGACAACATTAACCAAACCAATACAAGTGTATTGACTAGTGTAACCAAGAAGCTATTCCCTGCAACAGACAACGATCAAGCCATGAACCCGCAACATCTGTCCAGTGTAACCAAGAAGCTATTCCCTGCAACAGACAACAGGACGGCACGGCGCTGGCCAAGGACGCCAGTGTAACCAAGAAGCTATTCCCTGCAACAGACAACGGCCGAGGGCTTCCATGGCTTTCTCCCAGGAGTGTAACCAAGAAGCTATTCCCTGCAACAGACAACAAACCACCACAACCACTGAGACAACCTTATAGTGTAACCAAGAAGCTATTCCCTGCAACAGACAACTGCCCATTTCAGTAGCGGTTTTTTCAAACAAGTGTAACCAAGAAGCTATTCCCTGCAACAGACAACTTCCAATGCCACCGGCTCCCTTAACAACGCAGTGTAACCAAGAAGCTATTCCCTGCAACAGACAACACTGTTCGGCAGTAAATCCCGCTGCCGCGCAGTGTAACCAAGAAGCTATTCCCTGCAACAGACAACCATGCGCTCAAGCATATGCTGGGTGAACAGAGTGTAACCAAGAAGCTATTCCCTGCAACAGACAACGGTTAACGTCGCCAATGCCAGTGGATATGCAGTGTAACCAAGAAGCTATTCCCTGCAACAGACAACTCGCCCCAGACAATTCTCTAAAACGCTCCAAGTGTAACCAAGAAGCTATTCCCTGCAACAGACAACGACCAAAGGTTAGCCCCTTCAAGGTTAGCCAGTGTAACCAAGAAGCTATTCCCTGCAACAGACAACGGAATTGGAGGCGGGCTATGTCATGGGGTGAGTGTAACCAAGAAGCTATTCCCTGCAACAGACAACGGGTCGGTAGTGCAGGCAAACCGCTCCAACAGTGTAACCAAGAAGCTATTCCCTGCAACAGACAACAAAGAGGAGCAAATCCTCTGGCGGTGTACCAGTGTAACCAAGAAGCTATTCCCTGCAACAGACAACTGTAATTGGCCATGGCTGCGACCATTGTGGAGTGTAACCAAGAAGCTATTCCCTGCAACAGACAACAATATTTGCTTATGGTGCAGTTGGTTTCTTAGTGTAACCAAGAAGCTATTCCCTGCAACAGACAACTTGGCACGCTTTCGGGCTCAAATAGTACCGAGTGTAACCAAGAAGCTATTCCCTGCAACAGACAACGAAAAAGCCTATTGCCTCCCTAAACGGCATAGTGTAACCAAGAAGCTATTCCCTGCAACAGACAACACATAGGCGGTGTGGCCTTCCACCTGGTAGAGTGTAACCAAGAAGCTATTCCCTGCAACAGACAACTGGCAAAAGAAGGCAAGGCGCAGGCAGAGCAGTGTAACCAAGAAGCTATTCCCTGCAACAGACAACAATTTGTTTGTGGCCACGGCACAAGGCGAAAGTGTAACCAAGAAGCTATTCCCTGCAACAGACAACATGAGTCGTCAATGGGCGTAGCCTCGAATGAGTGTAACCAAGAAGCTATTCCCTGCAACAGACAACCGTAACTGGTGTGGAAGCTGTACTTCATCTAGTGTAACCAAGAAGCTATTCCCTGCAACAGACAACATACAGCCGCCACCAAGGCCAGTATGTGGGAGTGTAACCAAGAAGCTATTCCCTGCAACAGACAACTAACCGTAAGTTTGGCACCAACTATACGCGAGTGTAACCAAGAAGCTATTCCCTGCAACAGACAACTATTTTGCGCCTCAGCGCCCCTAAAGCCGCAGTGTAACCAAGAAGCTATTCCCTGCAACAGACAACCTGTCACTGGTGACGCTACGTCACGGTTTTAGTGTAACCAAGAAGCTATTCCCTGCAACAGACAACCATGCCTGAATTCTTTTGCCACTCAATAAAAGTGTAACCAAGAAGCTATTCCCTGCAACAGACAACTTTCGGACTCTTCCCATGGGGTGCCATCCGAGTGTAACCAAGAAGCTATTCCCTGCAACAGACAACGAAACACTGGAAGAGGCGCGCAACCTAGTTAGTGTAACCAAGAAGCTATTCCCTGCAACAGACAACGTTTACCAACATGTAACCCAAGTTCCGCAGAGTGTAACCAAGAAGCTATTCCCTGCAACAGATAACGCCGCAGGCGGGTTAGTCACTTTCAACTATGGATGCTTTATGTTCAATAAATATTAGATTCAATTGTGAGCGGCAATCTTAGTAAAAAGCATTGGTGATAACTCATCCCACATTTTCCATAGTTTGCAGTTTATGGGTAGCAAGCTGGCATTTTTGCGTTAAGCTAGGGCTGCTTATCTTTGTTTGTCAAATAGCCTACCGAATTGGAACTACATTAAATTGAATTTAATAAAGTATTTTTTACCCGCTTAACTGCCATCTATGTTGCCACCATTGCGGCGCAGCTAATTAGCCTCGCATTTGGTCGGGCTGATCTTAGCCAGTCTTTTTCTGCCATTGTCTTGCCCAGTGTGATTGCCTTAAGCCTTATATCTATTCCTGCAATTGTCGTTGGATTGGCGTTGGCCAAAGCGACGGGCTTTGGTATTTGGCCATCCCAATCGTTGGCTAACGCAAGCGGCCACAGCCAATCGAACTTCAATAATCCTTATTTCATTGCGGTTATTGGGGGCATCATTATTGGAGCCTTGTTGCTAGCGAAACGCAATTTTCTTGGTGATGGATTACCGGCAGAATTACCCGCATTTGGCCATCGCGGTGTAGTTGGCGGTTTGGCGGTGTCGATTGGTGCAGCGGTCGCTGAAGAAGTTTGGTTTCGATTGGGTTTAATGAGCTTGCTGGTATGGGGGGCATTGAAGTTGCTGCCTGATCCAGTAGATAAGAGCAAGGTAGTTGTGGGTGTAATCCTATTCGCTGCCCTTGCCTTTGCTTTAGCGCATATCCCACAACTCAATTCATATGGTGCAGCCTCTACTTCAGGTGTTGTCGGCACTATTGCGGGCAATATGTTGGTGGGCAGCTTCTATGGTTGGTGTTTCTGGCGCCACGGTTTGGTTGTGGCCATCACCGCCCATTTCAGTGTCGATGTTGTTCTGCATGTTTTACCAGCTATGGTTTAGGAGCGCAGTGCTCCACTTTCTTGTTTTGCGGGCTTGCGGCAGGTTTACCGAACCTTCGCAATGCCCTGTAGTACGCTGAAGCCCTCAAGTTGGATACACCATCTTGCTTGCACATATCTTTGAACAATTGATCAGCAGCCTTCCGGTGGGTGCGTGTGCTGAGTTCTTTGTTGCGCATTAATTGGTACAAAGCATCGTGTACCAGAGATGCCCGCATGTTTTCTTCGGTATCAATCACAGGACCAGACGGGCCATCCCAGGCATAGCCATTTTTAATTAGCAGGATCCCGTCAGTGTTCAGGTCAATGAACTGGGTCTTGATATCGGCTTTGGGCTTGATGGGGGTAGCTGCTTCATAGCTGGCCGCAAGCTGGTATTTGTAACCAGCCCTATAGCGGATGTGATCTGTAGTCACCATGTGTTGTTTCCTTGGTTTGAGGTGTCGAGGGTAAAAATATACGCTCATTTCTGGCGCTGAAGCAATGCCATTAACGGGGAAAACATATACGGGGACTGACAAATGACCTTGTTGAGCAACGAGTTATTGCGCTGGAAACCCTGCCAACTGTCAGTTAACAGGGCTAATGTTGGTTTTATTGTGTCAATTTAGCCAATAATTGCTCGGGAATTTGAGTTTCCGGGAACTGCTGCAACAACAGTTCATGCTCAAATTTGGCCTTTTGGCTATGCCCTTGCTCCAAGTAAGCCGCTATTAGGCCCAACTGGTATTGTGGGTGGCTGAAGTGCTGCCCAATTCGCGCCATGATCTCTAGCTCAATGGCTTTACTTGCCTCGGTTTGGGCAAGGCCAAAGGCATAAAAACCATACAGTGCCATATAGTTCATATCATAAGCTTCCGGGTCTTTGACCAAGGCTAGGTCGATCAGGTAACTGCCTTCACTGCGGGCACGCGATAACAATGCCAGCGTGGCTTCGTCTTTAAATGCCTCTCGGGCTTTGGGTTGAATGCCCATTTTTACTAATAGGGCTTCTGCAGCTTTTGGCACCGACATGGGATTTTGGGCTGTGATCAAGTTACCGTCAACGGCGATAAAGGGCAGCATTGGGGCATTGGATTGGAAGTTAGCACCCCGTTTTTCCAGCTCGGTTTGCAGCATAAAGGGGAAGTGGTGGAGGTTTTCTTTGCTAAAGGCATGTTCTTCGCGCAGGGTGAAAGCATTTATGGTTTTGCCCTTAACAAAAAAATTACCTGCCTCATCCTTTAAATTGACGAGGGCGGCAGGGCCATGGCAAACCGCTGCAGTGGGCAAGTCTTTGCTAATGATCCCTTGCACAAAGGTTTGCGTGTCGGCGTGCACGGGCAGGTCAATCATGGCGCCATCACCGCCTACGATAAACAAACCTTGATAGCTGTTTTGTGCCGCTTGGGTTGCAGACAAGGTATTGCCGAGTTTTGCAAGGGCAGGGGTGCCTTGTTTGAAGTCTTTGATAAAATCCAGATGGTCTTTGTTGCTTTTGACCAGCACTGCGCCGCCTTCGGGCGTGACAATATCAATTTTAACGCCATTACGGCTTAGTATTAAATAGCTTTGGGCGAGTTCTTCCAAGTCGTAGCTCAATGCTGGGTCTTCATTGCCATGACCTGAGATCAACATAGCGATACGATGCGGCTTGGCAGTATCTGCAAAGCTGTAAAAGGCCATTAATAGCAGTGATATCGCAAAAAGTAATTGTTTCATTCTAAGTCTCCTCATTGGTTTAGGGAGAGCTTAGAAAATGTACTGTCGTAGTTTTGTGAAGAAGTACAAAAAGAATTGGAGTAACAGTTATATTAGGATATTTAGGTTAAAGGTTTGGCCGCTTGTTTCTATTTCAACCTGCCAACTGTATACCTCTGCAATGCGTTTAATAAGGCTAAGCCCGTGGCCAATGCCCTGGCTTTGCATGCCCCTTGCGCCACTTTTTAATGGTTCATCTGGCAAGGGCTGTTGGTAGCTATTACTAAATTGGATTTTCGATTCCGTTAGCTGTATCGCAACTTTATTACCCGATTGGTAGTGCACAATATTCGACAGAATATTATTGAATAGGATCTCTACTAGGTTTTTGTTTACTTCACGCCAAATATCCTCTGGTGTATCCAGTTCAAATTCTATTGCCTGGCCTTTATGTGTGTGGTTTACATCCTTGTTTGTCAACAGGCAATGTTCCAGCAGGGCAGTTAAATTAGTGGTTTCGGTAGTGGTAGACTCATTCCTGGCCAGGGCTAGTAGGGTTTCTGTGGTTTGCTCCAAGCGCAGATTGGCTTCCTTCAACTGCTGCCATTCACTGCTGGAAACCTGTGCCACCGGTTTCTGCAGGATGTTTTTAGCCACAGTGACCGGTGTTCGAATTTCATGGCTGACGTCTTTGGTGAAGTTGGCCTCCCTTGCCCACGCTTTGGTTAGCCTGGCAAAGGTGTCTTTTATTCGTTGTGCTAACAAACCTATTTCATTGTTTGGGTATTGGCCTGCAATTTCGATGGATTCAATGGATTTGTTGCTGGCGACTTGTTCTGCTAGGCGGTTTAGGGGCTCAGTTATTTGTTTAGCCCGGTACAGTGCAATTAGCGCCACTACAAGGCAAAACAGGACACTGATGAGGCCTAACCAGACTATGGTGCGCGGCAAATAATCCCGGCTTACCTCAAACGCAGCAACGTCAGCGGCCAGTACCTGGACATGGCCACCTAGTTTAAAAATTTGTACATGCAGGGTGCCGCCGTTATCTAGCTCAAACTCAATTTTGTCTGGTTTTAGTTGCTGTTGCTGTTTAAATTTTTGAGGCAAGCCTTGCCAGTTGGGATGTAAACTCATGTATGCAGCGCGCGGCTGCGCAACCGTACCTGTTGTGGCATAAATTTGCTGTATATACAGTGCTTCATCACGCACCTGGCGGTTGAATATATTGTCTTCGATTACCCAGGAATACAGCAATATCAGCAAACTGTATATCAGGGTAACCAGTAAAACGGCACCCACTAGTAGCTGGCTAATGGCGCGATTTATGGAACGGTGTTGTGGCATTAGTTTTTAATATCCAGTTTAAAGCCAATTCCGTGCACCGTTTTTACAATTGGCTGTGAAAATGGCTTGTCCACTGCATTGCGCAGGGTGTAAATATGGCTTCGTAAGGCATCGGTTTCAGGCGGCTCATCGCCCCATACTTTTTGGTTAAGATCCCGCTTGCTTACGGCATTTGGATGGGCCAATACCAGTGTTTTGAGAATGGCAAAGTCTGTTTGTGACAAGGCTACCGGTATCCCTTGCCGGGTGACTTTGTGTTGGCCGATATCCACCGTTAAATCTCCCAGCACAATGGATTTGTCCTGGTGCAGCAGCACGCGCCGTCCCAGCGCCAAACAGCGCATGTACACTTCATCCAAGGAAAAGGGTTTGGTCAAGTAGTCATCGGCACCAACTTGGAAGCCTTGCAGTTTATCATTCAGGCTATCGCGGGCGGTTAGCATCAGAATGGGCAAGTGCTTATTGGCCAGTTCTTTTAATTGCCCGCACAATTGGTAGCCGTCTATGTCAGGTAACATCAAATCGAGGATAACTAGGTCATAACTGTGCTTTTCCATGAGCACCACCGCGGCTTGGCCGCAGTGGGCATAGTCAACAATAGCGCCCTTGCCAGATAAAAAATCAACAATCTGCCCGGCAATGTCCCTGTTGTCCTCAACCAACAATATTGAAAGTGTTTCTGACAATTTAGTGTTGTCCTTCGGTTTCGTTATTGGCTAATGATAGCGCCTTTTCGATAGCGACATCGTGCCCTTGGGCAATAGAGTCTGCCGTTGGCTGTGCCAGGTGATCCGGTATCACATGGCCTTGGCGGCTATCGCCACTTGGCCTGACTAACAGGCGCGTGGTAATGTAAGCCCGCAATTGCGAATTGGGCAAGTTAAATAGGTTGCCCTGTGCTGACTGGTTGGCATAACCACCGGTTGGCACACCTATTAGTGTAGCAAAGCCACTGTCCTGCAATGTAGTGGCGAACACGATGGCCGCTGAATAGGTGATAGGACCTATTAGCAAATACGTTTCACCCGTGAAGCGGTTGTTGGAATCAATTGGCTGTTCCCAATCATCCCACTCTTTAAACGTTATCTCGCCTACTTCACCTTTGTAATCAAACCAGCCGCGGTTATCCTGGTTTAATTTTTCTTGCACAGACGCTACCAAGCGGAAAGGCTTGTTTGCCAGGTATCGGCTTAAATAGGTGACCGTATCGGTATTGCCGCCCGGATTATCGCGCACGTCGATAACCAAGCTGTGCACGCCATCCGATTTAATTTGCGCAAAGGTTTTATCGACAAAGCCTTCAAAGTCGTCTGGATCAATATCGAAGTGGGATAGGTAAAGGTAACCGGTGGTGGCGTTAAGTTTTGCGTAATAATGTGCTTCGCGTTCGGGCTGTTGGCTGTGCCATTCTTGTTCGCCAGTTATGGCAACCTGCTGGGTATCGATTTCCAGTTCAAACTGGTCAAGAAACCCGTAGACAGCCCACAGCATAATTGGAAAGCGCTCAGCGATAATTTGAGTACGCAGAAGTTCTGTTTCGCCACCGACATATTCTTGCATTTGTGCGATCAAGGTCGCTGCAGGAATGCCATTAACTGAACTTATTTGTGCGCCTGCTGGTAGTGTTGCGCTGTCGTGCTTATAAGTTTTTGCCAGCAGCATTTGGCCTTGCGCACTGATTTTTATTTGAAATGGAAACGGTTTTTTCCCGGCATCCCTCAAGGCGTTAAATTCTTGGTAGGGCCAAAGCAAAAAAGCATGGCCATCATTAAATACGTGGCTAAGCTTGCCGATTACTCGGAAAAACTCAACCCGGTTCATAGGCTGGGTCAGCTGTTTTTTCAATTCCTCGGCATAGTCGCGGATGGCTTGTTCT
Source organism: Alteromonadaceae bacterium (assembly GCA_965279005.1). Classification (GTDB taxonomy): domain Bacteria; phylum Pseudomonadota; class Gammaproteobacteria; order Enterobacterales; family Alteromonadaceae; genus Planctobacterium. The sequence continues at coordinate 245,394 of CBDIHK010000022.1, forward strand.
TGCGCGTAAAGCGATAAATTAGGATGCCTTTGCAGGGCACCCTCAACGAGGGCATCAATATCCTGTGACATGGCTGCAATAGGGAGTTTTTGCTCTACCAAGCTGGGATCTTCCAGATCCGGGAAAATCTCTAAATGGCTTGCCTGGCAAGCGCTGAGGAAGCTAATAAATAGTAGGCATAACAAACTGCGTTTTAACATTGGGGTTACCTTCTGGACTGTGTTGGCTGAAAAATAGCGCAGCCAGCGTGAAGGTTTTGTAAAGATGGCTTTTACGACAGGCTATAGCCCATTTTGGGATGGGTGTGGATCTGTTGGTTGTCAGGACATAGGTTATTTATCTTTTTACGCAACTCGGCGATATGGGTATCAACGGTGCGGGTGGTGACACTGGTTTTGTGCGCCCATACCGTTTCCAGCAAATGCTCCCGGCTCAGCACTGTGCCTGTGCTTAACATCAGGATGCGCAATAATTCGTATTCTTTTGGCGTCAGCGACAATGCCTGCCCGTTGACCCTGGCTATCTTTGAACCGTCATCAAGGCAAAGGACACCAACTTGTACTAGGTTGTCGGTTTTTGCGATTGCGCCGGTGCGCTTTAAGATGGCCTGGATCCGGGCAACCAGTTCCAGTAAACCAAATGGCTTCACCATGTAGTCGTCGGCACCCAACCTGAAGCCCCGTACCTTATCGGTTTCTTGGCCAAGCGCAGAGAGCACCAAAACCGGGGTATCTATACCTGTTTTGCGCATTTGACCCAATACCTCGAACCCAGATTTTCCAGGCAACATCAAATCTAAAATCACCAGGTCAAACCTTGCCTGCCGTAGATGCGCCAGGCCTGTCTCGCCAGAGTGTGCAGTTGCCGTTTTGAATCCCTCGAATTGCAGGTTGTGGGCAAGGCCCGCTGCAATGTCGGTATTGTCTTCAATAATTAAAATGGAGTACGGCACTAGGTGTTGTCCTTTTTAAAGACGAGCTTAAATATGGCGCCACCGTTATTACACTGGTTACGAGCTTGCAACTGCGCCCCCATTTTAATGGCTAACTGGTCACAGACATACAAACCTAGGCCTGCACCTGAATTAGGTTGTTCACTTTGGTAGGGGAGCCAGGGTTTATCCAGCATACTAGGCGCCAACCCAGGACCTTGGTCTTGTACTGTTATTTCAACGCCTGCATTGGCACCAGCTTTTCCAAGGGTCACGCCCACGGTTTGCCCATCTGGGCCAAATTTAACCGCATTGTGCAGTAAATTGTACAGGATTTGCCGCAGCCATTGCACATTGGCGTTGACTTTAATACCTGGTTGGATTTGGCAGTCAAATGAAACTCTACTGTTTTGGTATTGTGTCTCCAATTCTTGGCAAAACTCCGTCAGCAGGCCGGAGAGGTTTACCGGCTCCAACACTACAGATCCGGTTCTTTGCAGTTTGCTCAAGGTGAGGTTGTTGCTAACGATTGCCGACATGTGCTGCGCTTCCCGGTTGATAATAGCCAAGGCCGATTGTTGTTGTGCTGGATCTGCCATCCGTTGCATTAACAAGGTTTCGCTGTACATCCGGATCTGGGTTAGTGGCGTGCGCAGTTCGTGGCTGACTTGGTCAATAAACTGTTGCTTCATTTTTAGCAGGCGGCTCTGCTGGTAAAACATGAGTGCCAAGATGGCTAACAGTGCCAGTGCAAACAATGACAATAGCAAATAGCCTTTGGGGGAGGTAATGCTGCTGCCGGGGGCGAGGGTGGGTAGGGCATCGTAGGATATCGCCAAGGCAAACTGCAGGTAGGCAAGGGCGCCTTGGTAATAGTCGGGATAGGCCTGTTGCAGGGCTATTGACCACTCCTGTGCAGCTTTGTTTGTCGCCTCAGTTTGGTACAGCGCTTGCCCGCTGGTATCAGAAACATGCAAGTCGAGCCAGCTAGCATTGAAGCCGGACTTATCCATTTGTTGTGGCAATGTGATGGCATTTTGCCAAGCAGTCTGGAGGACGCTATCCAGATCGCTACTGGTGAATTGGTACACAAACCACCAAGATTGGGTAAACCTGCTTAGAACATAGATATTGCTACCTTTATCAGAATCGAAGTATTGCAGTTTCATTGCCCCGAGCGGCAGTTCAGCCAAGCCAGGCCAATCTAGGCTTGCTAGGACAGCATTATTCTGGTTTAAGACGCCGCTCCTGCGATCTGTTGCACAGCTAGGACAAAACCATTGCCAATTTTTTAACAGTGGAAAACGTTGTTGTAGCTGCGCGACGGCAGCCGCTGCCAGCGCGGGGGCAGCAAGGTCTTGGGCACCATCTATTGCCAGTTGTGGGCGCCAAGACTGGATTTCCTGGTTGGCTAGATAAAACTGGCGGTAACCCAGCTGTTGTCCTAGCGTACTTTTATATTCAGCCAGGATCAGCCGGCTGTAGTCTTGTAGCAGGGCTTCTGCGCTATTTTGTTGCGACAGGGCTGCTTGGTAGCCTTGCGCTAGCACTATCACCAGGAAACTTAGCGTCAGTGCCAGCATTGCCCACAGCGCCGTAAACGGAATGGTATCTTTGTTCTTGAATTGCATAGCCTATTCTCGCGCTACCTTGTGCATAGGGCTACAGGAGTACAGCAATCCTGACAGTTCCCTGACAAAAGCTCTACAAATCCTGGACATCATCAATTGTGGCCGTGCATAGACTCTAGTTAGGATAACTAAAGTTTTAGGTGTGAATATGTCCTTTGCAAATTCTAATTCATCATTTATCACGCGAAAAGCCAAACTAGCCGCCTTATTTATTGCGCTGCATGCAAATGCGTATGCCAATACCTTCAGTAACCCAGAGAACCTTAAAGTATTGCCCAAGGACATTAGTCCCGGTGAGTTGAGGCAGACCATGCGCGGCTTTTCCTTTGCCTTGGGCGTGCGATGCCAGCATTGCCATGAAGCGGCGGATGATTTGAGCGGCACGCCGGACTTTGCTGCTGATACTAAACAGGCGAAAGAGAGTGCCCGGGCCATGCTGCAATTGGTGCAATCAATCAACCAGAATATTGCGGCAAAATTGCCTGCTGGGGAATCACCCAAAGTAGAGGTCACGTGCCAAACCTGCCATCGTGGGCAGGATAAGCCCAGGTTAATGCAGTCTATCCTAGTCAATGAAATGAGCACTATGCCGGTGCCAGATGCCCTGGCGAAATACCGGGAGCGCAGATCCCAATATTATGGTTCACATACCTTCGATTTTAGCCCTACGCCAGCAATAGAAGCGGCCACTACTTTATTCCTAAATGAAAAGAAACAGGCGGCGGAAGCCTTGCTCAAGCTAAACCTTAGCTACCACGAAGACCATGCCTATTCCCAGTTTTCTTATGGCAGGTTGCTATTGCGCACAGGCCAGCGGGAGCAAGCGGTTACCCATATGCAAAAAGCCGTGGCATTAGCACCTAAAAACCGTTTTTACCAAGAACAATTGCAAAAGGTCGTAAACAATGAAGGTTGAACCGGTGAATTGTGTATTGGGCTGCGCATAACATAAAAAGTTGGGAAATAATTCCCCAAATGGCTTGAAAATTTACCAGTGGCTGACTAAACTTCGCACAAAACGTGGGAGGATTTATGCACGCTATAGAATATTCAAGTCAATTTAATCTACAAAAGGCTGATTTGCCTTTAGAAGAGTATGTTGATGTAAAATCATCCCAGGAAACCGGCCAAGAAGAACCCGTCGCGGTTTTTTGGTGTGCTGAGCAAGAGTCGTTTACCGTGGAAAAGGTTGAAGACTGGGTGGGTAATAAAATGTCTTGTTTGTCATTGGTGAAAGAAGTTCACTTGTATTTAGTGCAAGTCTTCGAAGACAAAGAGTCAGCACATCGCTTTGTAGAAAAAATGTCAAACAAAGAGTTGGTATTGCACCGCAACCACTAGACCAATTCTTACTCCAGCTTAAAAAGGCCACACAGTTGTTGTGGCTTTTTTATTTCTGCGCCGTCTGTCGTTTCTAACAACACGGGCAACTGGCAATTGTAAAATGTAGTTATGCTGTTATGTTGTTGCTAGTCAGCAATGGGGAAACCAGCATGGGACAGCAATTTAAGGCACTTAACCAACAGCACATTGATTTTATTACTAAACAGCAGATGTTTTTTGTCGGCACTGCAGCGGCCACCGGCAAAGTGAATATCTCGCCCAAGGGCATGGACAGCTTTAGGGTATTGGATAGTAACCGCGTAGTCTGGCTCAATGTCACTGGCAGTGGCAACGAAACTGCCGCGCATGTGCAACAGGTGCCCCGTATGACCATTATGTTTGCAGCGTTTGAAGGCAATCCGATGATCTTGCGTTTGTATGGCCAGGCCGAAGCTGTGCATAAAAACGACAGCAAGTGGCCGGAACTATCCAAGTTGTTTCCTGAATTACCCGGTAGCCGACAAATTTTCGAGGTAAAACTGGATTTGGTGCAAACCTCCTGTGGCATGTCAGTGCCGTTTTATGATTTTGTCGAACAGCGTGACCAGCTAAATTCTTGGGCTGAAAAACAAGGGACGGCAGGGATTGACAAGTATTGGCAGAAGAAAAACCAGCATTCACTTGACGGCTTTGACACCCATATATTGGAAAAGAACCTTTAAAATGGATTCGGTGTAATAGAAAAGGGAGCCAATGCTAAGGCTCCCTTCTAAGTGAAATAGCAGGATCACCCCAGCCCTGTTGCGGCCTTCATTTCGCCAACAAATTGTTTTAGTTTTGCCAGCATTGACGCTTTGTCATTCAGGTTTTGCTCAATGATCTTCACTGTCGCCGAACCCGAAATGGCACCCGCAGCGCCGGCCTGGATAGCTGCCTGTACTTGCTCAGGTTTGGAGATGCCAAAACCTAACAAAGGCGGTGCCACGTCTAGCTCTGACAAACGGGCAACCAGCTCGGAAGCGGGCATTTCCGCCGCCGTTTCGGCTCCGGTAACGCCTGAACGGCCTAATAAGTAGGTGTAACCTTTACTGTATTGGGCGATGGTTTTTAGGGTGGTTTCGGTGGCGTTGGGTGGTGCAATTAAAATCTGCTGGATGCCATTGGCCCCTGCGATTTCTGCAAAACGCGGTGCTTCCCGCACGGGCACATCTGCAATCAATATTGAATCAACCCCAGCCTTGGCCGCTTCAGCATAAAAGGTATCGATGCCTTTCGCCAATACCAGGTTGCTATAAAGCAGCAGCCCAATAGGCGTGTCAGGATGGCGTTCCCGGACGGCGGCAATGATTTCAAAGCAGTCAGTTGGCGTAATCTGTTGCGACAGCGCCCGGATGCTCGCTTTTTGGATGGTAGGCCCGTCGGCAATGGGGTCTGAAAATGGGATGCCCAATTCCAAGGCATCAGCACCGCCCGCTACCAGGCTGTCGATAATCGCTAAACTGGTTTCCTTGTCGGGGTCGCCCACCGTCACAAAAGGGACAAATGCACCCTGGTTTTTGGCGCGCAGGCCAGCAAACATTGTTTCGTATCTAGCCATTATTTGTCTCCTTCGTTTTGCACATCCACACGGCCACCGATGATGCTGTGCACATGAGCCAGATCCTTGTCACCACGGCCGGACAAATTCACCACTATCAGCGTTTCTTCTTCTGCTTCGTCGGCCATATTCAAAGCATGGGCTAGGGCGTGGGATGATTCCAGCGCTGGGATAATGCCTTCTTTTTGTGCCAGCAATTGGAAGGCATTGAGTGCTTCTTCATCGTCAATTGCGACGTATTCGGCGCGGCCGGTGGCATGCAAATGGGCGTGTTGCGGACCTACTGCCGGGTAATCCAACCCGGCTGATACTGAATAGGATTCCTCTATCTGGCCGTCTGGGTTTTGCATGATATAGCTGTAAGTACCGTGCAGGATACCTTTGCTACCGGTACTGATGGCAGCGCCGTGCTCACTTGTGTGTATGCCTTTACCGCCAGGTTCGACACCAATAAGCCTAACATTGGGTTCATCGATGAAGTCGGCAAAAATACCAATGGCATTGGAGCCCCCGCCAACACAGGCCACAATAGCATCTGGCAGTTTGCCCTCTTTTTCCATGATTTGCTTGCGGGTCTCTTCGCCGATCATGCGGTGGAACTCGCGTACGATTGTGGGGAAGGGGTGTGGCCCCGCCGCTGTGCCCAGCAGGTAATGGGCTTCGTTGTAGGTGGCGGACCAATCGCGCATGGCTTCGTTTACCGCATCTTTTAATGTGCCGGATCCGGAATTCACTGGGATCACTTCGGCGCCCATCAAGCGCATCCGAAATACGTTCGGGGCTTGGCGTTCTACGTCTTTGGCGCCCATATAGATGCGGGCTTTCAAGCCTAGCAGGGCACAGGCCAGTGCGGTGGCGACACCGTGTTGTCCGGCGCCGGTTTCAGCAATTACTTCGGTTTTGCCCATGCGTTTGGTCAACAACGCTTGGCCAAGTACCTGGTTGGTTTTATGGGCACCACCGTGCAGCAGGTCTTCACGTTTTAAATACAAGGTCGCTTTAGGGTTACTCACCAAATTGCGGGTTTTAGTCAGTGGCGTTGGCCTACCCGCATAGTCAGTTAGCAATTCGTAAAATTCTTTTTGGAAACTTGCATCTTGTTGCGCCTCTACAAAGGCCGCTTCAAGCTGGTCTAACGCTGGGATTAACAATTCCGGCACATACATGCCGCCGAATTCCCCAAATTTTGGGTCTAGTTGGTTCATATTTCACTTCTCTTTTGCAAGTTGCCGTATCTCAATACTGGCGCAACGCTGAAAACAGCTTGGTTAGCAATTCTTGGTCTTTAATGCCGGGCCGCGTCTCTACACCGGAGTTCACATCCAGTAGGGCGACGCCTGTATCCCGTGCGGCAATGACGTTGTCAGGGCCTATACCGCCCGCGAGGGCGATATTGGTTTTAGTTTTTAGGTTTTCTAGCAGCTGCCAGTCAAAGCTCTGGCCAGTGCCGCCACTCTGGCATCCCACCTGGCAGTCCAACAGGTATTTGTCCACGTTTTTTAATTGTCTTTTGGGCAGTTCACCAACGACACCGTGGGCTTTCCATATTTGGCAGGTATCAGGTAACTTACGGCGAAGCGCGTGAACATACTTTGCGTCTTCATTGCCATGTAGCTGTACTGCAGACAATGTAAGCGTTGCTGCAGCGGTTGCAACCTGTTTAATGTCGGCGTCAACGAATACGCCAACATAGTTAAAGGGAACTGCCTGGGTGATTTGCTTTGCCCGCTCTAAATCAATGCAGCGCTTGGAGCGCTGGGCGAAAATCAACCCCACGTAGCTAGCTCCCAGGTTTTTGGCAACTTGGGCATCACTGGCGCGGGTTATGCCACAGACTTTGACAGTACCGTATAGCAGTTGTTTAACGGCAAGGGGCAGGTCTGCCTGCGCCATCAAGGAGCTGCCTACCAAAAATCCATCTACTAAGGGCGCCAAGCGCAGGACATCGGCTTGTGTATAGATGCCTGACTCAGACACCAACACATATTCATGCTTGGCATTTTCCTTTATCAGTGGCACTAGCTTTTCAGTGGCTGCCAAATCCGTGCTCAGATCCCGCAAATTACGGTTGTTAATGCCAATAATGCGTGCTTCCAAAGCGACTGCCCTTAAGGCTTCTTCTTCATTGCTCACTTCAGTCAGGACATCCAAGCCGTAATGGTCAGCTAATGCAGCCAGGGATTTGTATTCTTGATCATCCAACACCGACAGCATTAACAAAATCGCATCAGCATTGTACTTACGGGCGAGATGCACCTGATATTCATCAATAAAGAAGTCCTTGTTTAGAACGGGTTGTGGCGCTTCGCTGGTGACTTTTTGCAGATATCGGTAATTGCCTTGGAAGTACTTTTCATCGGTCAATACCGAGATGCCAGCAGCAAAAGGTGTGTAGGCTTCCAATATTTCGTCTAGATCAAAAGTTTCCCGAATTAAGCCTTTCGAAGGCGAGGCTTTTTTACACTCGAATATAAATTGTGAGCCTGGCGCTGCCAGGCTGTCATAAAGGCTTTTTTCAGAGCAGGTTAGCTTGCTGATAAACTCGCTTGCGGGCTTTACCGCTTTTAGCTGTTCAACTTCTTGCCGTTTATGGGCAACAATCTTTTGCAGCACGTTTGGTGTTTTGTCTTCAGTCATGGGTCTGTTTTCTCTCGCAGCGGCTTAGCCCTGGCTGACTTGGGCGCAGTGCTTGATAGTTTGCAACGGGCTGCCGTTTGCCATGGCATCCAGCGCCATTTGGGCACCTTGGGCAAAATCTGGCGCTTTACCTGTCAACTTAAGCAGGGCACCGGTGTTGGCGGCGACAGCAGCTTGGTGCGCCTCTGCGCCCCTACCCGTAAGGACTGCTTCTATCACGGTTTTATTGTGCCCTGGATCTCCCCCCCTAATGGCTTCAATCGGGGCAGGTTGCAAGCCAAAGTCTGCCGCTTCCAGCTGGTAGTAGCTAATGCGGTCACCGTGGATCTCTGCCACTTTGCTGCTGCCGTGAAGGGCAATTTCATCCAAGCCATCTCCGTGCACGACTAAGGCGTTTTGGTACCCTAGCAACTGCAACGTTTCCGCATAAGGTGAAATTAAATCGGGGCTGTAGACACCAATCATGATGTGGCTTGGCTTGGCGGGGTTGGCCAATGGGCCTAATAGGTTGAACAGGGTGCGGGTTTTCAACGTAGTGCGCACGTTCATGGCGTGCTTGACCCCAGCGTGGTAGACCGGTGCAAATAAAAAGCAGAGCTGGCTTAGATCCAAGCAGTTTCTGGCGGTTTCTGGCGACATATCCAGCTTTAATCCGAACTCCCGGAACAAATCGGCAGAGCCGGACTTGCTGGAGACGCTGCGGTTACCGTGTTTGGCAACGGCGAGGCCACAACTGGCGGCAACAATGGCCGATGCCGAAGATATGTTAATGGTATTGTGGCCGTTACCACCGGTGCCGACAATATCGGCAAAGCTGTAGTCAGGGCGCGGGAAGGCTTGGGCGTTTTCAATCATGGCACCTGCCGCCCCCGCAATTTCTTCTGGGGTTTCGCCTTTCATTTTTAGTGCTGTCAACATGGATGACAACATGATGTCGTCGAGTTCACCGCGCATTACCATTGTAAAAAACGCTTGGCATTCCCGTTGGTCTAGATCTTGTTTTTGGTAGACCTTGTTAAGCAATCCTAAGATATCAGCCATGGTTATAGGTTTCCTGTACTAAGGTATTGGATACTTTGTTGCAACAATGTACTGCCTTGTGCAGTTAAAATAGATTCTGGGTGGAATTGCAATCCCAACATACGATCCTCTGCATGGTAAACTGCCATGGGGATTGATTGGAACCCCGCAATCACTTCAAGTCCCGCTGGCACGTTTTCTGCCATTAGTGAGTGGTAGCGGGCAACGGGAAAGGGGTTGGGTAGTCCTTGGAACATTTTGTCAGCGCAGTGTTCTATGCTGGAGGCTTTGCCATGCAGTACTTCCGGTGCCCTGACAATATCGCCACCATAGTGTTGCACGATAGCTTGATGGCCCAAACATATCCCCAACACCGGATATTGTCCTTGCACTGTCTTTAACAACTCCAACATGCAGCCGGCCTGCGATGGGTTGCCGGGGCCTGGGGATAGCATCAGCAGGCTGTTTTCTGCCCCAGCCAAGCTGCTGACTATGGTGCCAGGGGTAACGTTATTGCGAAACACGGTTAGCTTAAGGCCTAAGGCGCGCAGTTCATCAACCAGGTTGTAGGTGAATGAGTCAAAATTATCTAATAAAACCACATTTATATCGTTCATGGCCTAACCTTCCTTATTAACGGCGTTGGCTAATTGGATTGCATGGATTACGGCTTGCGCTTTGCTGCGGGTTTCGTCCGCTTCTGATTGCGGCACCGAATCATAGACGACACCGGCGCCGGCTTGTACATGGGCTGTACCATCCTTAACGAAGGCCGAGCGGATTACGATGCAGGTATCCATGTCGCCATGGCCATTGATATAGCCGACGGCACCGCCATAGCTGCCACGGCGTGCCTGTTCAACTTCCCTGATAAGCTCCGCTGCCCTGACTTTTGGTGCCCCTACCAAGGTACCCATGTTCATGCAAGCCTGGTAAGCGTGTAGGCAGTCCAGGTCAGCGCGCAACTGGCCCACTACCCTGGAAACCAAGTGCATTACGTGGGAGTAGCGATCGACTTTAAGCAGGTCTCTCACATACCGGGTGCCGGGTTGTGCCACCCTGGCAATGTCGTTGCGCGCCAAATCTACCAGCATTAGGTGTTCGGCTTTTTCTTTGTTGTCCTCGCGCAGGGTCAATTCGATACGGCTGTCTAAGTCCGGATCGATATTGCCGTTGGGGCGTTTGCCGCGGGGGCGGGTGCCGGCAATGGGGTATACCTCTACCTGGTTGTTATGGCTTTGGTACTTCAACGCTGATTCTGGCGATGCGCCAAAAATAACAAAATCCTCATCTTGGATGTAGAACATGTAGGGGCTTGGGTTATGTAGCTTCAGCTGTTGGTATGCTGCATAGGGATCGGCACAGTCCAGGGAAAACGTCCTGGAAGGCACCACCTGGAAAATATCACCTGCTAATATCTTGTGTTTTAGCTGCTCCACTTCCTGGCAAAAATCTCCATCGCTTTTATTGACGCTTACGGCGGTATTATTGGCAGTTGCTGCTTTTGCTGGCGCTGAGGCTGTTCCTTGCTGGGTAGACGCTGCTATTTGCTGGCCGAGTGATTCAACTTTTTGGCTAATATCAAAATAACTCTGGGCAACATCTGGACCGCTAAACACACTGCCTACGAGCTGGCAGAATTGTTTCTGGTGGTCAACTAGCACAAGTAGATCAGCCACATACAAGACATAATCTGGACAGGTATTGTCGCCTTCGCCTACCTCTGGCAATTGTTCGTAGGTAGCCAGCAGGTCATAGGCAAAAGTACCGCCAATAAAAATAGCATGGGGATGGTCGCTAAGCGCTTGCAGTTTGCTTTGCAGGCAGCGCAACACGTCAAATACGCTAGTGGATTTCAGCCTGGCGTCTTCGTCCAGCAGGTCATCGCTGCGTTTAAATTGAAACTGGACAGTTCCCTCACCCGTTGCGTTGGCATGGCTTTGCAACTCGGTGTGTAAAAAGCTAATTAGTGGTAGGCCATTTTTGCTTAATGCTGTGGCGGTGACGGTGTCGCCATTGCACACCAGCTTTAACGCTGATGACGCCAAAATTAAGCTGTTTACGCTGTTTTTGCTTTCAATCTCGGCCGATTCAAGCAAAAGGGTATGGCTTTGGCCTGCACAGAGCTGTTGGTATAAGGTGAGGGGATCAGCAATGTAATGGCAATCTTGGATGATATTGCCCACTTGTCCTGGCTGCTGGCTTAATTTTGCTAAACTCATGTTCCGCACTCTTGAGATATTTTTTTAATCCGGTTTAAACGAAAAAACCCGCCTAGTGGCGGGTTTCTTACAGATGACCAATACAATAGGTCACAACCCACCACGTTGAGGGATGTGCCACCACCAAACCAATGCATCATTCGCCAAACCGGCTGATGCCGATAGCGACGCTTTACATATTTCGGTTTGTTGGAATAAATTCATTTGCTAAAACTTTTTGTTTTTCACTTATAGCATCATAGCGATGTTTCTTTGACTGTGATGTTTGTTCTTCACTGCGGCAGTGCTTGTTGCTTATAACCTTTTTGGCAATCAGTTAGGTTTAAAAGCGTTTCTCAGTTATACTGCCGCTGCCTCTATAGAAGAAAACAAATTCAACCTTAAGTCAACCAATTATTTTCAAAGCCTGCGAACTCCTATGAAAATCGACCTGCACAGCCATACCTACTATTCCGACGGCCAACTAAGTCCCGAGGAACTTGTGCTGCGGGCACATACCATGCAGGTTGACGCACTGGCCATCACGGATCACGATACAACCAATGCCATCCCGGAAGCTTTGCATGCCCAAAGCCTGCAATCGCGGAAGCTATTGATCATACCTGGAATTGAGTTTTCCACCGCTTGGCATGGCTTTGATATCCACATCCTTGGTTTGAACCTGAATTTAAGCTCACCTGGGTTACAGCAGGGCATAGCAGCTCAAACCCAGGCACGTGCGGAAAGGGCCGAGGCAATAAATAACAAGCTGGAAAAAGCTGGATGCACTGGCGTGCTGGCACAAGCACAGGTATTTGCCCGCAAAGGCCAGGTGACACGGGCACATTTTGCCAGGGCCTTACAACATCTGGGTTATGTAGAGTCTGCCGATGCCGCCTTTAAGAAATACCTGGGTAAAGACAAACGCGCCCATGTAAAACCCAAATGGGCAAGCATGGGACAGGCTATTGAGTGGATCCACGCTGGTGGTGGCAAGGCCGTGGTCGCCCATCCCGGCCATTATAAATTGTCGGCAAAATGGCTGCGTAGGTTATTGGTAGAGTTTAAGGCTGAAGGTGGTGATGGTATGGAGGTTTGCCACCCGCGCATCTCGCCTGATATGAAACGCCAGTTGGCAATTTATGCACGGGAATATGATTTGCAAGCCTCGGCCGGTTCTGATTTTCACTTTCCCAACCGCTGGACAGAACTGGGGCGTCACCTCACAATCCCTGAAGACCTTTGTCCAGTCTGGCATGATTGGAATCTTTTTTAATTCACAGCAGAGATAAATAATAACGCTATACTGAACTTATGAGTCAATTTTTCTACATTCACCCAGACAACCCGCAAGTGCGCTTGATCCGGCAAGCCTGTGAAATCATCCAGCGCGGTGAGGTCATAGTGTACCCGACGGATTCGGGCTATTCGCTGGGTTGCAGTTTGGACAATAAAGCGGCTTTAGAGCAGATTTGCCGGATCCGCAACATTGATAAAAACCACAATTTCACCCTGATGTGCCAGGACATGTCAGAGCTTTCCAGCTATGCCCGTGTCGATAATACCGCATTCCGGTTGATTAAAAACAACACGCCAGGGCCTTTTACTTTTATCCTCAAAGCCACCAAGGATGTGCCCAAGCGGGTACAAAACCCCAAGAAAAAAACCATTGGTATTAGGGTGCCGGACAACGCCATTGCCCTTGCGCTGTTGCAAGAACTAGGTGAGCCCATTATGTCTACCACCCTGATTTTGCCCGGCAAGGACATGGCAGAATACGATCCCGATGAAATCCGGGATCGCCTGGAAAAGCAGGTAGGCCTGATCATCCACGGCGGTTACCTGGGCGAGCAACCCACGTCAGTGATTGATATGTCGGAAGATGACTACCACGTGCTGCGCGAAGGCAGTGGTGATGTTTCTTTGTTAGGTTTTTAGTGCTTGGCACAGGCTGATCCCTTGGCAACGGAAAATAACAAGCCAGCATCAGAAATGGTGCAGCAGGCGTTGCCGCTGGCCTTTATTAACGGCGAAGCCGTTATGGAAAAGCCGGAAGACCTGTATATCCCACCGGATGCCCTTGAGGTGATCCTGGAAGCCTTTGAAGGCCCCTTGGACTTATTGTTGTACCTTATCCGCAAACAAAAGTTTGATGTGGTAAACCTGCCTATTTTACAAATTACCCAGCAATATATGGAATACGTTGAGGTGATGAAGGACATCAAGCTGGAGCTGGCGGCCGAATATTTGGTGATGGCAGCTATATTGGCGGAGATAAAGTCCCGGTTACTGCTGCCTAAAATCATCAATGAAGATGACGAAGAAGAAGATCCTCGGGCTGAATTGGTGCGCCGCCTCAAGGAATACGAAGTGATCAAAGTCGCGGCTGAACAGCTGGATCTATTACCGAGGCAGGAGCGTGACTTCCACATTGCCCATGCGGCATTGGATCAGGACTGTAAACCTATCCGGGTATTGCCCGATGTCACCCTGCAGGAGCTAGTGATGGCATTCCAGGATGCCCTAAAACGCGAAGCGGCATTTGAGCACCACCAAATTGAGCGTGAGTCCCTGTCTACCCGTGAGCGAATGAGCCAAATATTGGCGATGGTGGGCGAGCAAAACTATACCGGTTTTGCAGAGTTTTTTAGCAAGGCTGAAGGCAAAGCCGGGGTGGTGGTGACCTTTTTGGCGATATTGGAGCTGGTCAAAGAAAAGCTGTTGCTGGTGCAGCAGCACGAGCCGTATGGCGCGATCCATGTTAAACTCAGCGAAGGTTAGTAGGTTTTAGTCCGGGATAAATGGCCAAGGTCAACAGAACACAATTACAGGCTATTGTTGAAGCAGCGCTTTTTGTCGCTGATTCACCGTTAACGCCAGAAAAGCTGCAAGACACGGTATTGTTGGAATTCGATTTAAGCCGCCGCCAAGTCCTGAACCTGATCCAAGATATATCCAAGCACTACCAGGGCCGAGGTATCCAATTGGTGGAAGTGGCGGGGGGCTACCGTTTCCAGTCCGATGCTAGCCTAAATGAATGGGTAGGGCGTTTGTGGCAGGAACAAGCCCCCAAGTATTCAAGGGCACTGCTGGAAACCTTGAGTTTAATTGCCTACCGGCAGCCAATCACCCGGGGTGAAATCGAACAGGTGCGCGGCGTTAGCGTCAGCTCCCACATCATTAAAAGCCTAACCGAACGGGATTGGATCAAGGCCGTTGGCCACAAAGAAGTGCCGGGGCGACCAGCCTTGTATGCCACTACCAAGCAGTTCCTCAATTATTTTGGCTTAAAATCATTGCAGGATCTGCCGTCGGTTGCCTTGTTCGAACAGCAAAACCAGGGTAACGCCAGCCACGTATTAAAAGAACAGGAATTATGAGCGAGAAGTTACAAAAAGTATTGGCCGCATCCGGCTTGGGTTCACGTCGCGAGATGGAACGTTGGATAGAAGCGGGCAGGGTATCGGTAAATGGCAGTATTGCCCATTTGGGCGCGCGGGTTGAACTGAGCGATGAAATTAGGGTTGACGGTAACCCGGTTAAGCGCCAGCAACAAGACGCGGTTTGCCGGGTTCTGATGTACAATAAACCCGAAGGTGAAGTCTGTTCCAGGAATGACCCCGAAGGCAGGGTCACTGTCTTCGACCGTCTGCCGCGGATCCAAAACGGCCGCTGGATCGCCATTGGCCGCCTGGATATCAATACCAGTGGCTTGTTGCTATTTACCAACGATGGCGAACTCGCCAACCGCTTGATGCATCCTAGGCATGTGGTGGAGCGCGAGTATGCTGTGCGAATTTTTGGTGAGGTTAGCGACCAAACCATCCTAAAACTCAAACAGGGCGTCATGCTGGAAGATGGCGAAGCCAAGTTCCTGGAGGTTAAGCGGCACAAGCGGGACAGCGATTCCATGAACCAATGGTTCAACGTCATCCTGGCCGAAGGCCGCAACCGCGAAGTCAGGCGTATTTGGGAATCGCAGGAGATGACGGTCAGCCGCTTGATGCGGGTGCGCTATGGCAGCGTCGAGCTTAAAAAGCGCTTACCGGCAGGTGCCTGGGTCGAGCTGGAATTGGACGAAGTCAACCAGTTGCGCAGCCAAGTTAAAATGCCGCCAGAGACCGATAGCAAGGTAAACAAGCGCCAAGGTAAACTGGATCACGTGCGCCTATCCAGGATGCGCCGTTCAATCCATAAGCATAACCAAAAGAAAAAGGATACAAAGCCTCGCTAGTGTGTTTTGTACGAAGTCTATTTTTTGCGTTGAATATTTTTTGTATATTTTGGGCTTAAATAGTAAACTGCTGGGCAGTTAACTAACCGATAAAAGGACTTATTGATGAAATTACCTATTTCTTCTGCCTGTTTGTTCACAGCCAGCTTGGTGCTCTGCGCTCCTTTGCTAGCTCAAGATACTAGTTCAACAGACACCACCCAGTTGGAAGTCACTCTAGCTGCCGAGCCAATAAACAGGGTGCCTCCCAAGTACCCGCTAAATGCAGCGAAAAGAGGCCAAGAGGGTTGGGTTCAAGTGAGTTTTGTTGTTGATGAAGAGGGCAAGGTTCAGGATCCTTTTGTACATGATTCATCCGGCAATAAATACTTTGAAAAAGCGGCGCTGAGGGCTATTGAAGAGTGGGAATATGCGCCTGCCACAGTCAATGGTGAGCCGGTGCAACAGTGCCACTCGCGGGTGCAACTGGATTTTACCCTTGCTGGTGTTGAAAGGGGGGTAACCCGCAGGTTTAGGAATACTTATCAAAAAGCCATGTCGGCGATAAAGGCGGGTGACTTGGAACAAGCGCAGGAGCTGACTGCTGAATTGCAAGAAGATACCTTTTTCAACCACATGCAAAATAGCTATTTATGGATGCTACAAGCCAATGTAGCCGAAGCGAAAAGTGACGCTGCTGCATTGCAACAAGCCTTAAACCGGATCAAGTCCAATGGCAGGGGCTATCTGCCGGATGATGCTTATCTGGCTATGATGCAAAAATTATTTGTGGCGCAATTGACAAAGAACCAGTTGTCACTGGCGCTAGAAACCTACCAGGAAGTTGTTGACACGGATACAAATTCGGAAGTTGCTAAGAGGCTGGCACCGTATAAGCAAAAAATTGAAAGCGCGATTGCCAATTCAGACCCTTTAGTAATACAAGGTAGTGGCAAAGATAAAGGGACTTGGTCACATAAACTGGTGCGCAACCAGTTTGAAGTGGTGGCAGAAGCACCTGTGGATAAGGTGGAAATTCGTTGTGACAATAAACGTTCCAGCTATAACCAAGTATCAGCCAATACCTTTATTATCCCCGAGCAATGGGGCCAGTGTATGGTCTATATCGACGCAGACACCGGTTCTGAGTTTACTTTGGTGGAATTACCCACTGCTAAAAAGGGCGCTTAAGCAACACAGTAATCTGCAGGAAGCGCAATGCTTCCTGTAATCTTCAAAATTTAAGTAGTAGACTGTTGCTTGGTTATATACCGATAAAAGGAATTATTGATGAAACGACATATTACTCTTGGCTGTTTATTAGCCGCTAGCCTAGGTCTTGCTTCAACATTTGCACTCGCTGAAGATACCAATAAAGTAGATACCACACCACTAGCAGTCACGTTGGCGGCTGAGCCCATTAAACGGACTCAGCCAATATACCCAAGAACAGCAGCCATGCGGAGGCAGGAGGGTTGGGTTCGGTTGAGTTATGTTATTGATGAGCAGGGCAAAGTGCTAGATCCCATAGTGCATGACTCTTCCGGCAACAAAGCCTTTGAAAAAGCGGCACTTAAGGCTATTAAGAACTGGGAGTATGCCCCCGCCACGGTTGATGGTGAACCCGTGCAGCAATGCTATTCGCGGATTCAAATGGATTTTAAGATGAAAGATACAGAGCCGACAGTTACCCGTAGGTTTAGGAATACCTATCAAAAAGTCATGTCGGCAATCAATGAAGGGGATCTGGTGCAAGCCTCCGAGCTGACCGCAAAGCTGGAACAAGATGCCTTTTTTAACCACACTGAAAACAACTTTTTTTGGATGCTGCAAGTTCACCTTGCCGAAGCCACAAATGATAGTTCTATGCTTTTACAAGCGCTGAACCGGATAAAGTTCAGTGGTAGGGGCTATCTTTCAGATGATGCCTACCTATCGATGTTACAAAAGTTGTTTGTCGAGCAGCTGAAAGCCAATAAGTTGGCACTAGCGTTGGAAACTTACAACGAAGTAATTGACACAGATTCAAACTCTGAAGTTGCCAAGAAGTTGACCCCTTACAAAGACAAAATAGAAGCTGTGATTGCCAATGCAGACCCCTTGGTAATTGCCGGGGTTGGCAAAGGAGAGGGTTTCTGGTCACATAAACTCGCCCGCAGCCAATTTGAGCTAGTGGCAAAAGCGCCAGTCGATAAGGTTGAAATACGTTGTGACAATAAACGTTCCAGCTACAACCAGGTTTCAGCCAATACCTTTATTATCCCCAATCAATGGGGCCAGTGTATGGTCTATATCGACGCGGACGCCGGTTCTGAGTTTACTTTGGTGGAATTACCAGTAGCTGCCTCGGACGTATAACAAAGCTTACAAGTCGGCGAGAAATGGGCTCATTTCTCGCCCCTCGATGAAGCCAGACATAGCCAACCTAGTAGGATCCTCAGATAAACTCAGTTATGATCTAGTCAATTGGTCTATATCGGCCTGTTTGCAATAAAAATATCCAATTAGCTGGTCTACACTTAGCTAGCTGTAACAGATGCTAAACCTCCAATTAATTACTACATGATCCAACGTATTTTTGTTTTCCGCATTGTCCTAGTTTTTTGTCTTTTATTCGCTGCTTCGGGATGCGCGTCGTTAGTGTCTAACGCTGCACAAAATTTCTCCGCCCAATTGCAGCAGACCATTAGTGAGCATGACGATCCGGAAATGGTGAAGCAGGCGATACCTGCCTACATGTTATTGACCGAAAGCTTTTTGGTTAACGATCCTGACAATGTGGCGCTGTTGACTGCCTCTGCCGATTTGTATACTGCCTATTCTTCGGTGTTTGTGGAGGATTTACCCCGCCAGCAGCGCCTTGCCGACAGGGCATTGGGTTATGCCAGTACCGCGGTGTGCCAACACCATAAAAAGTATTGCCAGATCCGGGTGCAGCGTTTTAATGAAGTGGAAACTATCCTGGCCGGTGCAAGTGCCGAAGATGTACCTGTCCTGTTTACCCTGGGTGCTGCCTGGGGAAACTGGATCCGTTTTAACAGCGGTGATTTTAATGCCATTGCCGATATCCCTAAAATAACGGCATTAATGCAGACTGTGGTGCGTTTGGATGAAAACTACCAGAAAGGCGGGGCACACCTGTATTTGGGAGTGCTGGCTACCTTACTCCCGCCTGCGGTTGGCGGCAAGCCTGAGGTGGGCAAAGCGCATTTTGAACAAGCCTTAGCTTTGTCTGGTGGCGACAACCTGATGGTTAAGGTGACTTATGCGCAGCAATATGCACGCATGATGTTTGACCAGGAATTACACGACCGTTTATTGAATGAAGTGTTGGCGCAGGACGCGAAAGCACCGGGATTCACCTTGAGCAATTGGTTGGCGAAACAACAAGCGCAACAGTTGCTCATAAGCGGCGAAGACTATTTTTAATACTTGATGAGGAATTTGATGCGATTAATCAAAACTCTATTAGTTGTTGGCAGTTTATTGATTAGCTCCCAAGCGACCGCTACCACTTTAAAAATTGCCACATTATCACCTGAGGGCTCAGCCTGGATGCAGAAATTCCGGGCGGCAGCGAAGGAGATTAAACAGAGCACCGACGGCCGGGTAAAGCTCAAGCTGTATCCTGGCGGTGTGATGGGAAATGACGAAGCGGTGCTGAAGAAGATCCGCATCCGGCAATTGCACGGTGGTGCAGTTACCAGCGGCAGTTTGACGCGTTTTTACCCAGATAGCCAAGTATTTTCCGTACCGCTAGCTTTTGAGGATTTGGAACAAGTTGCCCATGTGCGCCAGAGCTTGGATCAAGACATCATAGACGGCTATGAACAAGGCGGCTTTGTCACTTTCGGATTAGCTGGTGGCGGATTTGGTTATATCATGTCGAAACACGCCATTCGCCATCCCAAAGATCTACAAGGTAGAAAAACCTGGGCACCAAGTAGTGATGCTGCAACCGTTGCGGCATTTGATGCCTTTTCTATTTCACCTATTCCATTACCTATTGGCGACGTGCTGGCTGGTTTGCAAACTGGCTTGATTGATACCATTGCTACGTCGCCTGTTGGTGCAGTGACCCTGCAATGGCATACCCAGGTGGAATATGTCACCAAGGTACCGCTGATATACATCTATGCGGTAATGGCGATTGAGAAAAGGGCGTTTGGCCGTTTATCTGGGCCTGACCAAGCTGTAGTGAGGCAAGTGCTTGGCCAAATATTTGCTGAATTAGACCTTGAAAACCGGGCTGACAACGACAAAGCGCTGGCAGCTCTTGAGGCGCAAGGTATCAAAATTTTGGAACCTTCACAGGAAGAAATGCAGGAATGGAAGCGCCTTGCTGCCGTTGCCAGTGAACGCATGGTGGAGGAAAAAGCGGTAAGTCCTGAGATGATGCAAAAGCTCAGGTCTTTATTAGAAACCGCACCATAAAAAGGAAACTAGGGGGTGGGAACTGTGCGCAAAGCAGCAAGGGTCGTGGAGTTAATTGAAAAAACGGTGCTCAGCCTGCTATTCCTCACCCTGTTGGGCTTGGCTTCCACCCAGATTGTATTGCGCAACTTTTTTGATTCTGGCCTGGTTTGGGCGGATGAAGCCATAAAAGTCCTGGTGCTTTGGCTTGCCATGGCGGGTGCTTTATACGCCACTAAAGAAGCCAAACACATCAATATCGATATTATTACCCGCTTTTTGCCGGGACGCATTGCTAACTGGATCTACCGGTTAGCCTATTTCACCACAGCGCTACTGTGTTTTGCCGTGGCCTATTACAGTTATCAATTTGTGCTGCTCGAATATGAAATGCCGATGGAGGCGTTCCTCGGTATCCCTACCTGGGTTTGCCAGGCAGTTATTCCAGTAGCCTTTGCCCTAATGGGATTGCGCTTTCTGGTTTTGGTTGGGCGCATTCCTTTGCTCTACGTAGCCCAAACCGCAGCCCATACCCATGCTGATATGTAGGGTGAGATAATTGTGTTCTTGGTGTTTATAAGCGTATGCATATTATTGCTATTGATGGGGATGCCGCTGTTTGCCGGGATCCTGGCCATTGCCATGCTTGGCTTCTTTTACGTCGATGTGGATTTGATGGTGGTTGCGGTGGATATGTACCGCATTACCCAAACACCTTTAATTGAAGCCATACCGCTATTTACTTTCGCCGGTTATTTGTTAAGTGCCAGCCGCAGTTCCCAGCGTTTGGTTAAACTCACCCAGGCACTGTTGGGTTGGATGCCGGGTGGCTTGGCAATAGTGGCCTTTATTACCTGCGCCTTATTTACCGCTTTCACCGGCGCATCGGGCGTGACTATCGTTGCCTTGGGCGCTTTGCTGTACCCTGCATTGCAACAAGCAGGTTACCGAGAAAAGTTTAGCCTTGGGCTGGTCACCACATCGGGCAGTTTAGGTTTATTGTTCCCGCCTTCCTTACCGCTCATTTTATTTGGTGTTATCGCCTTGCAACTGGATATGCCCACGAGTATGACCATAGAGCAGTTGCTGGTGGCAGGACTATTGCCGGGGCTAGTGATGATTGCGCTGTTGTCAGCCTGGTCCATATGGCTACAACGGGATAACCCCATCACAAAACAAGCCTTTGATTTGCAAGAATTAAAACGCGCCGTTATTGAGAGTAAGTGGGAAATACCCCTGCCCATTGTCTTGTTAGGTGGCATTTATTCTGGCTATTTTGCCCTGTCAGAAGCAGCCGTGGTTACTGTGCTCTATTTGCTGGTGGTTGAAGTCCTGGTTTATAAGGATATCCCTTTTAGGCGATTGCCCAGCCTAGTGTGTGAAGCCATGGTCATGGTGGGCGGCATCCTCATCATCCTAAGTGCCTCCCTGGTGCTGACCAGCTATTTCATTGAAATTGAAGCCCCGACACGGTTGTTTGAGTGGGTAAGCCAGACCATTGAAAGTCCGCTTAGCTTCCTGATCATGCTCAATATCTTTTTATTGATCCTTGGTGCCTTTCTCGACATTTTTTCTGCCATCGTGATCATGGTGCCTCTGCTGATGCCGATCGCTATGTCTTTTGGGATCCATCCGGTGCACTTGGGCGTGATCTTCTTGGCCAATATGCAAATTGGCTACATGACGCCACCGGTGGGGATGAACTTGTTTATCGCCAGCTATCGTTTCAATAAGCCAATTACCGAAATCTACAAAGCGGCTATGGGCTTCATGCTTGTCTTATTGCTTTCCCTAATCATCATTACCTATTGGCCCGGTCTGTCCTTGGTTTTTGTTGAATGACGGAAATTTATGCGCTAATTAAAAAATAACCGCCAGCGTTTTGCTATGCTGTGACTATTGCATCGCGAAAGATCATGCCAAGGTAACAATATGCCTGCCCTGCGATTGAATTACTTTGGTGCCTGGGTTGTAGTGCTATTGAGTTTTAGTGCGGTTTTTCCTGCTGCTTCGGCCAATGACAAAAAGGCAATAAAAGTTGTCACAGAGCTTTTTGAGCAATTCCAGTTTATTGATGGGGACAACCACTTGCGCGGTTATTCGGTGGAGGTGGTTGAGGCTTTATTCGGTATAACCCAGGATGACTACCACATCGAAGTATTGCCATGGTCCGTCGCCTTTAAAAAAGCGCAAGAACAAGAAAATGTGATGATCTTTTCGATTGCGCGGGATAGCAACCGGGAAAACAATTTTCATTGGGTGGGTAAGCTATACCATGAACCCATCTTTTTCTGGAGCCTCAAAGATCTCTTTATTGATACTGTGACCGAGCTGCAACAATTGCGGGATTACACTGTTGCCGTGGTCAAGGATGCCAATTCGCACCAATATTTGGTTAAGCATGCTTTTCCCAATATCTACTTGATGACCTCGACGTTTAGCAACATTGATGCCCGCCATAGGATCAAGATGCTCAATGGTGACAGGGCGCACATCGTTATTGCGTCCGAGCGGGATATTTTGGCAACTTTGCAAGTGCTGGGGTACCAAAGGGATTCATTGAGCAAGGTGTTCCATGATCCAGCATTAGATAACAACCTATATATTGCGTTTGGCAAGGGAGCAGAACCAGCGCTAGTAGCAAAATATCAAGCTGCATTTACCCTCCTGCGTGAGTCAGGCCAGCTGGCCGCTCTTAAGGCTAAGTGGCAACGCCAATAGTAAGCCAAGCTATTGCGATTTGATGAAGTTTTATTTTGGGGAGGCCAAAAAGCTTAGATAGAAGCAGGTGCCTTTGCCTACCTCTGATTCACAACGGATATTACCGCCCAACCGGATATTCACAATATTGCTAATGATTTGCAGGCCAAGGCCACTGCCGCCTTTACCGCGCTTAGTGGTGTAAAAAGGTTCAAATATCTTATCTAATTGGTCAGCCGGTATGCCTTTGCCGTTGTCGCAGAAGGTCAGCAAAATAAGTTCGTCCTTTTGCTCTATTGCGATGTCAATTTGACCCGAGTCCTGGCCGTCAAAAGCGTGTACTATCGCATTAATAGTTAAGTTGGTTACCAGCTGGGCGATTGCGCCCGGATAGGAATCTAGGTTGATGTCTTTCGGGCATGATACTTCTACGGAAACATTGGCCTTCTTTAGTTTGGGCCTGAGGCTGGCAATAATTTCATCCATATAATGGGCGAAGTTGAAACTGCGGCGTTGTTGCGAAATTTGGTCAACGGATACTTCCTTAAAACTGCGGATGAGTTCGGCAGCCCTGGTCAGGTTTGACAGTACCATTTCCGCACTGTCATTAATGTTTTTGATATGGCCGCTAAATTCAGAACGCTTGATTTTGCCTGACTCAAACTGCCGGGTTAGTTGCTTGGTGCGCTCAAGCAGGTTTGATGCAGCGGTGACGCTGATACCTACTGGAGTATTAATCTCGTGGGCAACACCTGCTACAAGCCCTGAAAGGGACGCATTCTTTTCAGACTCAATCAGCTGTTTTTGGGCATTGAGTAAATCATCTGTGCGCAAGCTGACTTCTTCTTCCAGTAGGCGTTTCTGCGACGCCAGTGCCCGGGTGCGGTGTTTGTACCAGACAATGGCAATTGCAATCATCGCCAACAACAGCAATAACCTGAGCCACCAGAGTCGCCACCAAGGTGTGCTGATATCGATTTCCAGCCTGAGTGGGCTGGCGGACCACACGTTATTATTATTACTAGCCCTCAGTTCGAAAATGTAGTTGCCAGAGTCCAACCCAGAGTAACTAACTTCATTGTCGCGGCTAATACTCGACCATTCATCGTTGAAATTAACCAGTCTGTACTTGTACTGGTTGTTATCTGGATCGGTGAAGTCCAGCGCCGAATAGCGAATTTCGATGTTTTTTACCGTATGGCTCAATTGCAATGGCTTGCCATCATCATAAGAAAAACGCAGCAATTTTTTGCCATCAACCCAGACACCGGTTATTTGCGGTTCGGGTAAGGTGGGATTGATTGCGACCGGCACGGCGGCAACCTGGGTAAAGCCATTGTTACCACCAAAAAATATGCCGTGCCTCTCGCTTTTCAGGGCCGAGCGTTGGAAAAAGTGGTTATCGTGCAAGCCATCTTGTTGCAGGTAATTGACAAAGTATTTTTGGGTGCGTTTGTATTGGCTAATGCCATAGTCTGTGCTTAGCCACAGATCGCCAAAGTCATCTTCGATAATTGCCCTGATGTTGGAATTGGCAAGGCCATCACTGCGGGTGAAATGGTCAAAGGTGTCTGTGACATCGTCTAGTTTATCCAATGAATTAGAACCACCAAACCACATGGTGCCGTCGGCACTTTGGAAGATATCATAGATGTTAAATGAAAGCAGTGTATCGCCACCTGTGGAGTTGGCGTTGTAATGGAAGAACTTGCTGCGGCCGGGATCCAGGCGGTTTGCGCCAGTGCCGTTGGTACTGAACCACATGCGGCCTTTGCTATCCTCAAAAACCTTGTTGACGCTGTCGGTGGAAATACTGTCGAAATTGTCAGGGTCATGCTTGAAATAATCTGTGCCATTAGGCCCATAGCGCACGACACCTCCATGGTTTGTAGTAATCCACATTTCTCCCCTGCTACTGAAGTGGAGGTCGTTGACGCCAAGGTTTTCAAATCCCTTTAGTATGTCGTTGCGCATGACAAAGGATTGGCGGTCAAGGGGTAACATGCCGAGCCCGACCTCCAGACCGATCCACAAATTGCCACTGTCATCTTCTTCCATGGTGTAGATGTCAGCGGCATTGGGTAGGTTATCGAAATTAACCCGACGGGTTGACTCAGGCGTCCACAGCAATAAACCCTCGGACGTACCTACCCAGACATTGCCCAGGCTATCTTCATACAGGGAATACACCGTTTTGATCGGTTCTTGGATACCACCGTCTTGACTGTAGTAGCGGAATGCTTTGAAAATGCTGGGGGTAAACTCTATCCGGCTAAGCCCTGCATAGCGTGTTGCTACCCAGATGGCGTTGTTCTTATCAACGTAAATGTCCCGGATATCGTCGTGTGGCATCAGTGAATATTTGTCCGCGTTGACCAGGGGGGTAAACTTGTCGTTTTCAGGTTGGTAGCGATAGAGCCCCTTCTGGGTGCCTATCCATATTTCGCCTTCAACCCCAAGGCGAATGCGGGTAATTGAGGCGGTGATTTGGCTATTCTCAGGCTGTTTGATCCTGTAGCTGCCATCATCTGGCATAAATTGGCCAAAACTCAGCTCAGTGCCTACCCAAATCCTATTTGCGTCATCTACCATAAGTGCCCTGACAATAGGGTGGTCGATACTCTTTGGGTTATTGTTTTCTGGTGTGAAGCGTTGGAACTTGTTTTCACCTACAGGCAGCAGGTTCAAACCTTCACCTGTACCTACCCAGAGATTGCCAGACTTATCCTGGGCGATACTCCATACCCGGTTGTGGCTTAGGCTGGCATTGTCATCGGGGTTGTTGACAAAATTAGTGAAATTTAAGTTAGCTTCGTTGAATTTGGCCAAACCGCCGCCGTTGGTGCCTAGCCAGATCTGGCCGCCTTGGTCTTCAAAAATCACCTGTACCATGTTGCTTTGCAGGGCATTTGGGTCAGTCAGGTTTTGTTCAAATTGATGCAGTTTATTTAGTGCATCGTCATAGACTGCGACGCCTTTGCCCCAGGAGCCGATCCAAAGCCGGTTTTGGCTATCAAGGAAAATATTACCTGCATTGGCCGTCCTGATAGGTTTGTTATTGCTGTTGTTAGGGCTGTAGACCTCGAAGTCGTAGCCGTCAAAGCGCACCAACCCGGAGGGGGTGCCGAGCCAGAAATAACCGTTATTATCCCTTAGCATTGAATAAATGGTGGTGGCCGGCAAGCCATCCTCAATGCTAAAGCGTTTAATAGAAGAGAAAAAAGACGCAGAAGCGCTGCTGACAAACAACAGGGCTACAACGACGGCGGCTGATAGATACTTTGAAAAGCAAGTATTATGCATTCAATAACTCAACATTACGGCTTGCGCATTGTCTTTGGCCTGCGCACTCCAATTGCAAAGCGCCATCTCAATACTGACTATTAGATTACGAGTTCAATGCAAATTTAGCCCAATCTTAGCGACTATGCCATTGCGCTATCCTAGACTCGGGTATTTAGTTACTAGTTTGCATAATATTTGTACAAGCTCGCCTTTTCAGGCCATCAAGGCATCAAATCGGGGATGTGCTTGCCGCTCGTTGCAGGTATAATCGCCGCCTCTTATTTTTATGCTAAAACCGGCCGAAGCAGCGATTGGAGCAATGCGAGCGGCAGACGATAACGGGATTTTTGATATGCGCACAAACTATTGCGGCAATATAGACGCATCATACATTGGTCAGACAGTCACCCTTTGTGGCTGGGTCAACCGCAGGCGTGACCTAGGTGGTGTTATCTTTTTGGATTTAAGGGATCGCGAAGGCATTGTGCAGGTAGTTTATGATCCCGATTTGCCAGAAGTGTTTGAATTGGCAAATAGTTTGCGGCAGGAGTTTTGCGTTTCGATAACAGGAGTGGTGCGAGCTCGCCCAGAGGGACAAATAAACCCGAATATGACCACCGGCGAGATTGAGATATTAGGCAAACAGTTGGAAATCCTGAACAAAGCGGATGTATTGCCTTTGGATTTTAACCAGCAGAATAGCGAAGAGCAGCGGCTGAAATTCCGTTACCTGGACTTACGCCGTCCCGAAATGTCACAGAAGTTGCAGTTCCGTGCCAAAGTCACCAGTGCAGTGCGCAACTTTTTGGATAGCGAAGGGTTCTTGGATATCGAGACGCCTATACTTACCAAGGCAACACCAGAAGGTGCCCGTGACTACCTGGTGCCCAGCCGCACCCACAAAGGCCAGTTTTTTGCGTTGCCGCAATCCCCCCAGTTGTTTAAGCAGCTGCTGATGATGTCTGGCATGGATCGCTATTATCAAATCGTAAAGTGTTTCCGTGACGAAGACCTGCGCGCAGATCGCCAGCCAGAGTTCACCCAAATTGATATTGAGACCACATTCCTCGATGCAGATGGCGTGATGGAAGTCACGGAAGCCATGGTTAAACAGTTGTTCCAGTCACTGTTGCAGGTGGATCTTGGGGAATTCCCGCGCATGCCGTTTTCCGAAGCCATGCGTCTATATGGAAGTGACAAACCTGATTTGCGCAATCCGCTACAACTAGTGGATGTTGCCGATCTGGTAAAAGACGTTGACTTTAAAGTATTTAGCGGACCGGCAAACGATCCCGCCGGTAGGGTTGCGCTGATAAAAGTACCTGGTGGTGCCAAGTTATCCCGCAAGCAAATCGACGAATACGGCAAATACGTTGGTATCTACGGCGCGAAAGGCTTGGCTTGGTTAAAAGTTAATGACCTTGATGCCGGTATGGACGGCTTGCAATCGCCAATCCTCAAATTCCTCTCGCCTGAAGTGGCGACTGGCATACTTGAGCGCAGCGATGCCCAAACGGGTGATATCCTGCTGTTCGGTGCCGATAGTTATACTGTCGTGTGCGAAGCTATGGGGGCATTGAGGCTTAAACTAGGCGAAGATTTTGACTTGCTAGAAGGCGACTGGAAACCCCTTTGGGTGGTTGACTTCCCTATGTTTGAAGAGGTTGATGGCCAGTTCCACGCACTGCACCATCCCTTCACTGCACCCCGGGGCTTGACCCCAGAACAATTGGCCGGAGATCCCGCCAATGCCTTGTCAGATGCCTATGACATGGTGTTGAACGGGGTTGAATTGGGCGGCGGTTCAGTGCGTATCCACAACCAAGCAATGCAACAAACGGTGTTTTCCATTTTGGGTATTGATGCTGAAGAAGCCCAAGAAAAATTTGGATTCTTGCTGGAAGCGCTGCGCTATGGCGCGCCGCCTCATGCCGGTTTGGCCTTTGGGTTGGATCGTATGGTCATGCTGATGACCGGTTCCGAATCAATCCGCGATGTAATGGCATTCCCTAAAACAACCACTGCGGCATGCCCATTGACTGACGCTCCAGGGCAGGCTAATCCGCAACAGTTGCAAGAGCTTGCCATTGCCACTATCCGCAGCGAAGACGGCTAACAAACTGTGGCTTTTAAACGACCAGAGTCCGTATTAGTTGTCATCTACGATGAGCTAATGCGGGTGCTGGTGTTGCAGCGCAAGGACGACCCCAACTTCTGGCAATCGGTGACGGGAACCATGGAAACTGATGAGGACCCATACCAAACAGCATGCCGGGAAGTGCATGAGGAAATCGGCGTTGATGTGTCTAATAAGAATTACCAGGTGGTTGATGCCAGGATTGTCTCCCAATATTCCATCCGGCCTGAATGGCAGTATCGCTATGGCCCAGGTACAACAGTCAACACCGAGTATTTGTTCTATTTACAGATCCACTCAAGCGAAGATATCGTGTTAACAGAACACTTGCAGTTTCAATGGTTGCCTATGGCGGAAGCTGCTGGCTTTGTTTGGTCACCCAGCAACAAAGAGGCTATTCAAGCGTTATTCAATGCCAAACGTTAGTTGTATCACTCAATTTTAGGTTTAGGTCGTGGCAATTGTATTAGGTATCGACCCAGGTTCGCGCATTACGGGCTATGGTTTGGTAAAGCAAGTCGGGCGCAAAACCCAGTATTTAGCGAGCGGTTGTATCCGGGTGCAGGACGGTGAGCTTGCCAGTAAATTACAGCAGATCTTTAATGGTGTTAGCGAAATTATCCTGCAATACCGGCCTACCGAATTTGCAATAGAACAAGTCTTCATGGCGAAAAACCCCGATTCAGCGTTAAAGTTGGGGCAAGCACGTGGTGCAGCCATTGTTGCGGCGACCCAACACAACTTGCCTGTAGCGGAATATTCTGCGCGCCAGATCAAGCAGTCCGTTGTGGGCAAGGGTAGCGCTGAAAAAGACCAGGTGCAGCACATGGTGATGCATTTATTGCAACTCTCCAAGAAGCCCCAAGCAGATGCCGCTGACGCCCTCGCGGTTGCCCTAATGCCACCACCACTCGCGCCAGCACTTAATAAAGCTGGCTGGGCAAGCTAGCAAAGTGGTTCGTGGTCGGCTGCGCTAATTGCTTCACCTTTCAACCTGGGGCGAAAAAGCATTTGCAGCCGCTGCTTGACTATGGAATGATAC
>CBDIHK010000023.1:0-250404 GCA_965279005.1 Alteromonadaceae bacterium
TTATTTTTGCCCATGGTGGACCAGAGGCGCATTTTAGCGATGGCTGGTTATCTCACTACTCACATCCTGCCCATGTTTTGGCAGGCATGGGTTTCCATTCCTTTTTTCCAAATTACCGGGGGTCTTCTGGCCGAGGAGCGGCCTTCCTAAAACTGGGCCAGAAAGACTATGCCGGTAAAGAATTTAATGATTTATTGGATGCCAAATCCTACTTGGTAAAAAATGGGCTGTCCGACGCTGACAAGGTGGGCATCAGTGGGGTTTCATACGGTGGTTATGCCACGGCTTGGGCAGCCACTAAATTCTCCAAGGACTTCGCCGCCGGAGTTATGATGGCGGGGATCAGCAATAACATTTCCAAATACGGCACAACTGATATCCCGACGGAAATGGAACGTGCCCACCTATTGCAGAAACCCTGGGATGATTGGCAGTTTTTACTGCAAACCAGTCCTATATTCCATTCTGGCAGCCACCAAACTCCACTGTTGATCGCACATGGCAAAAAAGATAGCCGAGTTCATTACAGCCAATCGATGGAGCTTTACCGCCACTTGAAAGCTAGGCAACAAGCACCTGTCCGCCTAGTACTTTACCCGGAGCAAGGTCACGGCAATGGCACCGTAGCGACCAGGTTGGACTATGGTAACCGCCTAGTTCGTTGGATGCACCATTTTATAATTCTTGGAGAAAAAACACTGCCGAAGACGACACTGGCGCATCAAAAATCGACTGGGGAAAAGCAGCGTGCACACTGAACTCGGTTTCAAATACCCTTCGCCTTTTACTGGCACTTGGGAAATCAACGAGCAGCACTTAGACGATTACCAACACGTCAATAATGTTGCATATCTAGCTCAATGCGAAACGTTGGCATGGAACCACTCCCTGGAGCTTGGCCTAGGAATGCAACAATACCAAGAACAAAACCGGGGTATGGTGATTATTCGCCATGAAATTGACTACTTAAATGCCGCCTATTCAGGGGACACCATCAATTGTGCAACCTGGATTGTGGATTGTGATAAAAAGATGCGGGTCACCAGGGAATTTCAATTTATCCGGCAGCATGATAAAAAACCAATATTGCAGGCAAAGACCTTTTACGTCTGCGTTGAGTTATCCAGTGGCAAACTAAAACGTATGCCCAAACTTTATCAGGATATTTACAGTGCCGCCAAGCTGATGCTATGAATAGCATTGTACGAACCCCCTGTATTTAATCGCAATTGTTGCATATTTGGGACACGCTATATTGTCTGCGTTAAGTACACAGTTTAAAAATATACGGACTTACGATTATGCTTCCTGAAACTCTGCTTTCAAAAAGAATCCTGCTCTTGGAAGAGCGCAGTGTACTCACCAATATCATCCGCTCCATATTGCGGGATCAGGGTTTTAAAAACCTGCATGCTTTCAGCAACCAAAACGATGCTAGCCAGTTCCTGCAAAACCACACAGTGGATTTAGTGCTTGCAGATTTAGACAACCGTGATGGCAGCTGTTTTAGCTGGCTGGAAAAAGAACGCGACACCCTATCCAAATCTGATACCCAGGTATTACTGGCGGCAGGGGCGGTAAACCAGAATATGGTAATGCGTGCCTATAAAATGGGGATTAGGGAATTTATCGTTAAACCCTTTAGCGAAAAGCTACTGCTGGAAAAAGTATTACACGCCATTCAAGTACCACCCTTGGCAGCAACGATAGCCAAAAAAGATAAAGGAAACCAAGTATTTGATAGTAAGACCCTGCTTTGCCTGGACGATAAAAAACGCTTTTTGGGTCAGCTAGGCCAGCCGCCATTTAACCCTATTCAAGCCAACTTGCCCGATGCCTTGAAACTACTGCAACAAGACAAGCAAATCGACGTTTTGCTTATTGATGAAACAGTGGCCAAAAACAACGTAGGACTGATACCTCAGCTGCTAAAAATGCAAGCCATGGGGCAAATTGACCTAGTGCTTTTGTTGGATAATACCGATGCCAAACATTGGCATCACTTGCATGAAGCGGGCTTGCAATATGTGCTGCCAAACAGCTTACCGGACGACGCCGTATTGAATTGGGTTCACATTCTGCAAGAGAAAAAAGCAGCCTGCTTAAACACCAACTCTATGGTGCAAAACTTAAAACAAGAGGCTCTTAATAACCGTAGTTTGTCCAAAGTAATCTTTGATAGGCTGCAAGCCACTTGCGACGAAATTGAGCATACCCGAAAAGATATCTCACAACACCGGAGTGCCAGCAATTTAATCAACCAATTATCTGAACAACTAGCAGGACAAAGCATTGCCTTGCATTACCTAACCCAAACTATCTTGCTGTTAGATGATGAAGCGTCCCAGAAACTGCAAACTGAAACACTTGAAGAGTATTCTTTGAAAGACCTGTTTGAAGTTGCCAACCGGGTATTTGCCCAAAACCTGAAATCCCGATCCGCAGAATTGAAACTGCTCCCTTCAGATACCAAAGCCTTCAAGAAAAACAAAGTGCTGCTAAACTCGGTCATTATGTTGATATTAAAAGCCTACTTAGATGAAGTGGACTACCGCAGTAGTATTGTGTTTGAGTTTGGCTCAGAAGCAGGTGTGCCCAACCTTTCGATTAGTAGCAGTTTTAAAGACATGCCGAAGCTGGCCAGCTTAACAGACCCCCAAAAAGGCCATGAACCCATCGAGTACATCCCCATTTGGACAGGTGAATTCTTAAAACTACTGCAAAAAAGCCAGTTAGAAATAAAAGCCCACTACTCTACTGCTAAAGCCAAGTTAACTTTGGAGTTGTACTGACCAGCACAGTAATGGGGGGCGTTTAGCGATTTTTGCATAACTAGGGAATAGAAGTTCACAGCAATTGATCCTATTTCAACCCATTGGTTACAAAGATTACCACCACTGGGAAAATGTTATCCGGCAAATTTCCATTGATGATGTTAGCACCGGCTACTCGTCACTCAGCTGCCTATCGATAAATTGAAAATCGACCAATCATTTGTGCGGGAAATCCCATACAACAAAGACGATATGGCAATTTCAGAAACCGTTATAGCCATGGGCAAAGCGCTGGGGCTCAAAGTTATTGCCGAAGGTATTGAAACCCCGGAACAAGCTAAATTCCTATTGCAAAAGGGCTGTTTACAAGGCCAGGGGTATCTATTTAGCAAACCGGTATTGCCAGCTGAGGCGGAAGCCCTGCTAATACCGATTACATTTAGGTATTACTTTGCGTACTGGTTTAACTTGCAGCCATCACAGTTGGGGCTTCGAAACTGGCTTGGCCCTGCTTTTTCGCCCTGCGGCGGGCAATAATAGCCACTACAACTGGGGTGAACAATAAGGACAAAACCACAGAAAAGCCCACTCCCCCCGCCAATACAACAGCCAATGGTGGCCAGAATGTGCCCTCACTAAACAACAACAGTGGTATGAAACCGCCTACAGTAGTGACCGTAGTGGACAATATATGGCGGCTACAACTCATGGTTGCCTGCACCAGGGCTTCGGTGTCACCTAAGCGGGCTTTTTCATCCGCGTTGATGGCGGCAATCACCACGATAGAGCCGTTTATAGCCACCCCGATCAGGCCAGCACTGCCCAAAATAGGATTGAACCCGACCGGCAAGCCGGAAATCCATAAACTCAACATCCCCAAGCCAACCGACAACACCGCGACAGCGCCAATGACACCGGCGAGGCGGAAGCTGTTAAAAGACAAAATCAGCGTGGCCACCATTAGGACTAATAAAACCGGTGCATAGGTTGCCAGTTGTCCCAAGGCCTCTTGTTGTTGGTCGGCATCCCCTTTCATATTGATGCGATAGCCTTTTGGCAATTCAATTTCAGACAACACTTTTTCTTGCACTAAATTACTGGCATCTACAGCCGTGGCATTGGGTAGTAAAAAAGCCTCAATTTTGTTCACCCTGACGCCATCTGTCCTAGTGATACTGCTTAAGGTAGGTTTCAACTCAAACTCGCCCAGTGCACTTACCGGGATCCACTGTTGCTGCTGTGACAGGCTTTGGGTCAATATAGGCAAGCTGGCCAAGTTATCGGTGTCGCGTTTTTGCTGGTCAGCTACCTTTACCCTAATTGGGATTTCCTCGGTTCCTTCCAAAATGGATCCTCCTACCTGTCCTTCCAGGCTAGCCTGCAATTGTTGAGAGATATCCAAGTAGCGCAAATCAGCCAACTGGGTGGCATTGTTGTCAGCTTTTAGCACCAGCTCTGGCTCACCTTTGACAATCGAAGCGATACTTTGGGTAATACCCGGCACTTCCGACATGGCCAACCTCACTTGCTCGCCGAGTTTTTCCAACGTTTGTAGATCCGGGCCAGAAATATCCACACCCACCGGCGCTGATATAGGTGGACCCTGGCCAAAGGGACGCACTACGATTTTCGCCTCGGGGAAGGCTTCGCCCAGTTCAAATTGCAGCTTCCCGATCATGGCCGCGGCAGCATCCACGCTCGTGGCCGTCACCACGGCTTGGGCAAAATCAGGGCTATTGTCGCGTGTCATCACCTGGTTGTAATAGACCGATGGTATCGATCCGCCCACCAGCCAGGACACTTGTTCAACGTCGGGGGACGCTTGGATGTGCCTATTTATATCAAGGGCGACCGATTTGGTGTGTTGTATTCCAGTGCCGGCGGGCATCCAAAGGTACAACTCAAATTGATCCCTATCCGCGCTTGGGAAAAACACATTGCCCAATTGCCCCGCCAAGACAAAGCCCAAAATAGGCAATGCCACAGGTAACCACAGCACTTTGGCCGGTTTGCGGATGGCTGCTTCCAGCTGTTTGCGAAATAATTTTGTCACTACCGGCATTTGGATACCGCCCTGGCGCCATGTGGGCTGCTTTTCCCCAGCCCCCTTCGGCAAATAGCGGGCGGCAAGGCCTGCAATCAAGGTCAGTGAAATCAACAACGAACCAATCAGCGCCATCACCACACTGATAGCTATAGGACTGACAAAGTCACCGATGTTACCGGGTAGCAGGAATATCGGCATAAAGCCTAAAATCGTAGTCAAAGTAGAGGCCAATAGAGGCACAAACAAGTGGCGGATACTTTTATCAAGTGCTTGCAGGCGGCTGATACCAGGGATCTGCAAGTTCGCCCTTATCTCATCCGTTATCACGATGGCGTTGTCAATCAACAAACCTATCGCCACGATAATGCCGAATATCGACATCTGGTGAATTTGCTGGCCATAAAAGGAAAGGGAAAAGATTGCAAAAGCGGCTGACAAAGGCAAAGACAAGCCAACTATCCAAGCTGCACGGGTGCCCATAAAAAGCAAGACCACAATCATGACCACGACACTGCCCAGCACCAGGTTCTGGGTTAAGTCAGACAACCGCTGCTCGGTATATTGGTTTTGGTCAAAAATAATCTGGCTATTAACACTGCCTGAAAAAGTAGCATCAAAATCAGCTACCGCGGCTTTGGCGTCTGCCATCCACTTATCGACACGCACAGTGGTTTGCATCCTCGCCGCCACAAAAACCACCTGCTCGCCATCTACCAAAGCGATATCGGCCACGGGTTCGCGCCAGTGCCGGCTGACATCTGCAATATCACCGACCCGCAAATAACCTGAATTGGCGGAACCTTGCAGCGGTACATTGCGCACCGCCTCTAAGCTATCCAACTCTTGGGCTACCTGGATACGGGTATTATTGACATTAGTCCGCATTAACCCCGATGGGGCTTTAGGGTCATTGGCCGCAATCAAGTTGGCCGCCTGGGTAACCGTCAACCCCGCATTGCTGAGTTGCTGCGGCTCGATGGTGACTCGGATTTCCTCATCCAAATCACCATAAGTCCGGACTATTTCAGTGCCTGGCACATTGCGGATACGATCCGCCAACTCCTCTGCCAAACGGGAGGTTATGGTTAAATCGTCGTTGCCCAACTTGGGTGACAACGCTACTTTTAAAGTGAAGGCTGTAGCACCGCGCTGGGTATCGAGATCGGTTTTACCAACACCTGCGGGGAACTCAATACTGGCATCTTCTAGCCTGTCCCTTATTTTAGAGAAAATACCTTCATTTGTGCTGTTATCGACCCATGCTTGCAACTCAATTGAGATAACCGAGATACCAGCACGCGACGTAGAACGGATCTCCTTGATTTCATGTAATTGCCTCAGTTCATCCTCAATCACATCGGTAACCAAGGCCTCTACCCGCTCAGCCGATGCCCCAGGGAAAGGCGTGATCGCAATAATGTTTCGGGTATCTATCCTGGGATCTTCCAACCTTGGCAGGTTGGTTACTGCAGACAAACCAGCGACCAGGACAATCACAATGCTAAGCAGTAACAAGTGCCCGTTGCGGAAAAAAATGCTGAACCAGGGAGCAGCGCTGTTATTGGTGGGCATGGCTATCTCCTTACCCACTCGCTGACATTGACTTCTGTTGCCACAACAAGTTGGTTAGGTACCAAACGGTGTGCACCGTGCAGCACTACGTAATCAGTTTCTTGCAGTGCCCCGGCTACAAAAGCACGCTCTGAATCACTATACAAAACCGATACGGTTTTAGGCACCACCACCTGGTTGTCACCCAAGCCATTGACCGTCAATAGGTTCCACATCCCCCTGATGCCATTACTCAAGGATGAGCGAGGTACCCAAAATCCATCAGCTTGGATTTCTTGTGGCCATTGCAGTCGCAACAAATCACCAGGTAATACCCGTTGCCCATTGCCTGTGTCTTTGATTTGGAAAATAGCATCAACAGTGCGGGTATTGAGGGTGCGGGCACTGGCTACCGACTTAAGCACTGATGGGAACTCAGCCCCATTAGCCTGCAGTGTATAGCCGTCACCAATTGTCAGGCTAAACGCCTGATCTGCAGCCATTGCCATACGCACTTCAGTACTTTGTGCCTGCTGCATGGTGAAAATGGCTTGCCCCACCGCAACTACCGACCCCGGATCCACCGGCCGCGCCAATATAGTGCCGTCAAAGGGGGCGAATATCTTAGACTTTTCAAATTCGACTAACAGGCTGTCTTTGCGGGCTTTAGTTTCTACCACCAAAGCATTGGCGGCTTTGGTCGCTTCCCTGGTTTCATCGAGCCGTTGCGGTGATTCCAGGCGATCTGCCACCAATTTAGCTATCCTCTGCTCTGACAATACCGCTAAGCGCGCTTCTGCTTCGGCGCGTTCAATGGCCGCCTGCAATTCTTTGAGTTGCGCTTGCAGACGGCTAGTGTCGAGCTCAGCCATCAAAACACCTTTTTTTACCGCCATACCTTCATCCACATAGGCATTGGATAAAGTGCCGCCGCGTTCAAACCCAAGTACGGAACGGTTACCAGCTTCCGCCCGGCCAACCACCTCCAACATTCGGGTGTAGGCAGATTGGGCTTCGAGCGCAAATACCTCCACTTTTTGCTCCATGGGCTTTTTGGGCGGCGCGGCTACCTGGCCTGCGCCAGCAGCCCGCATTAGCAGGAATAACAACAATGCAGGGATCAACACAAATAACAACACCAACCATTTAGGGTGTTGTTTAAGCCAATGTTGGTAACGACTTTGCGACATAATCTTGCCTCGTGAAACAGAATTGCTATTCGACCTCAACAATACTAGACTGTACAGTATGATAAATCAATTATAATACTAGACCGTTTAGTTTGATAATTAGATCGAAAGCAGTATAAACGTATGCAAAAAGTAAAAAGATCAACCCTTGGCCGCCCGAAAAGCAGTGCCAAACAAATGCAGATTTTGGAGGCAGCAAGCTGTTTGTTTTTGCGCAATGGCTTTAGTAATACGTCAATGGATGCCGTGGCCAAAGAAGCCGGGGTATCAAAACAGACTGTTTATTCCCACTATAAAAACAAGGACGCACTGTACTCTGCGGTAATTGATTTTAAGGTACACGAATACCAGTTGGACGAAGACCATATCCGGGAGCTCGGCCAAGACTTGGATGCGGTACTGCACATGATTGGTGGACAGTTTGTCCAGTTGCTGCATGACCCGGAGGTTATCGCTATGTACAGGGTTGTTATGGGGGAAGTAAGTACCAACCCACATGTGGCAGAACTGTTCTTTAATGCCGGCCCCAAACAAGCCATGGAAATGTTGGTGCGCTACCTGATGGAGTTGCCGCAGTTGGACGTTGATCCTGGACAAGCAATGTTTTGCTCAATGGCTTTTTTCAACCTGTTAAAAGGCGACCACCATATGAAAAACCTAATGGGCATACATTGCGAAATGTCCCCAGGGCAACAGGCCCGATTCGTTGGCAATTGTGTCGCGGCGTTTAAACAAATTTTATCACCTTACTGCTGCGAGTCCCCAAGCCCAATGGACATCATGTCCTCAGCAAAATAAACCTGGCCACTGTAGTGTTGCGCCAATTTTTCATAGAGAGATTGTTGGTGCGGCAAAGTTCGGCGCATAAAATGAGATACCAATATTGCCCTGGCGTTTGCGGCTTGCGCCAATTCAATAATAGCTTCTGGGCCAATGTGCAAATTCCTAGCAACCCTGCCGGCAAAGGAAGGAATGGCATTGTGTACTATCAATAAGTCTGAACCTTTGGCAAAAGATGCCAAATTCCCCGCCCGGTTATTGGTATCGCCTGCATAGGTTACCCGGCAACCAAAGGCATCAATGCGCCAGGCAACAGCTGGAATTGGGCCGTGGTGAACAGACAGGCTAGTCGCCCTAATATTGTCACCTAGCTCAAATGTTTTGCTGCTTGCCGGTTTCACCGGCGCATCAAAAGTTATTATCCGATATGCCTCTGCCCCATCAACTAAATAGTCTTGAAGATAAGAAAACGCCCCAGCAGACCCGAATAACCGTTCAACAAATAAGGCGGTACCCGGCACCCGCCCCCCTGCACCCGGTCCCAGGATGGTTAAGTCCCGCTGTCGATTACCGAAAAAAGAACCTTTGATAAAAGCGGGTAAACCAGCGCTGTGATCAGTGTGCAGGTGGCTAAGTAGTATAGCCCCAACAGTAGCGAAGTCAGCGCCTGCCACCTTACCAAAGTTGATACTGCTACCACTACCAACATCTAATAATAGCAAGGCGTCGTTGCCGCGTTTTAACAAATAGCTAGATGACGTCCGGCCGTCGTCCAGTTCTGGCCCTCCTGATCCTAGCACCTGTATTCCCACACTCTGCTCACGACAACTAGTTGCTAGGACTGGTAAAGAAAATGACGTGGTTAGAAGTATTACAAGTAGCGCCAAGACCTGCAGATTAAGCTGATACCCAACCCGGTCAGGTAATTTTTCCTTAAGCGTTATGCAGCCTAAGTCACTTGTAGGGGCTAAAAGTTTGATTGGCATAACTTATATTTTCTCCATTAGGCAATGCCCTGTAACTTGGGCTAGAATAAAAATTGTTAACTAAATGTTAACTTTTTACTGCGGCCGCCGCCTATCTCTGGCAAAGTGGTAACGAATGGCGAACGAAGATGCACACAAAACAGCCTAAGATGTAATGTTAGACACCTTTACAGCGTTAATAAAAACCAGTTTCCTTATCTTTTTGTTATTAACCAGCGCAGCTAGCAATGCCACCATTGATGTCATCCATCCTAAGATAGAATCAAACGCTGATTCGCGGCAGGAGTTTGCCCAAAAACTGTTAAAAAAAATCCTAGCCATCCAAAATCCAGACTACTACGTGAGGCCTGCAACCTTTCCCAGCCAACAAGACAGGGCACTATTGCTATTGGAAAAAGGCGAGCTAGATGTTGTCTGGACCGGCACATCAATCCACCGCGAACAGCAATACCGGGCAGTCAGGATACCGATCCAAAAGGGACTTCTTGGTTGGCGCTTAATGCTAGTTAGGGAGGACAATAGTGAATTGCTAAAAGACACAAAAAACCTGAGGCAATTAAGGCAATACAGTGTAGGGCTGGGCGGTGGCTGGCCCGACGTTGGCATCTTCAGCGACAATGGCTTTATAGTGCACACCACAACCTCCTATGAAGCTATATTTTTAATGTTGACCCGCAATCGCTTCGATATATTTCCCCGTTCGGCTTTGGAGGTTTGGGGAGAGCTAGAGAATTTCAGTAAACTCGGCATCACTTTGGATGAGCATATTGTGGTGCGTTACCCAGCGGCTGCGATGTACTTTGTAAATAAAGATAATGGGGCACTTGCCAACGACATTGAGCAAGGTTTCATTGCACTGATTAACTCAGGTGAATACGACACCTTCTTTAATGAGTATTTTGGTGGTTTGTTGCAGCGTGCAGCCTTGCACAAACGTCGAATTTTTCACCTTGAAAACGCATTTTTTCCAGATTTATCTGAACAAGAGAAGAGATACTATTATGACTTTAGTCAGGAATCGAAATAAAAACGTCATATTTTACCGATGTTGGCCGACAAACAGTTGCTGGTTAGGGATAAGCTAACTATATTTGATTGAATACAGGAAGTAGACTGAAATATATAGGGTTTTTGGATTATTCCAACAGGTGCATATTTCCAGTTGAAGCAAGAATGAATGAGAGGCAGTAGACGTCCATGTTTAAATCCATAAGGAACCAACTTCTACTCTGGTTGTTTGTAGCAGGTGTAGTCGTTGCGGTCATCGCATTAACCACCATTTCCGCGACATCAAGCAGCCAGGCTGAATCAGAGTTTGAACAACAGGTGAAAGCGCAATTGGAATACGCCAAAGTCGCTATGATTGAGCCGGTATTCACCTACGATTTTGGGCAGGTTGACATGTTGGTCAACGCCATGACTGACATAGACATCATATCGGGCGTCGATGTTACCGACCACAGGGACAAGGATCTTGGCAGCGCGGGCCAGAAAAACGTCCGCGACGATGACATTGAAGTCGCCCGCACCAGTGACATTGAGCGGGACGGCAATGTTATCGGTAAGATCACCATCATCTTTTCTAAGGCGCCCATGCAAGAAAAACTGGCGTCCAACACCACATCTTCTGTTATTACTATTGTGATCTTGATTGGCTTTATGATGGCAGCAGCAGTAGTCGCTATCAAGATATTGGTTTTGTCGCAATTGGAACAAGTGACTGGCTCAATCAAGGAAATAGCCTTGGGTGACGGTGACCTTACCCGCAAGTTAAAAGGCGTCCGCAGTCGTGAGTTTTCAATATTGGCGCGCAACTTCCACTTGTTGCTAGAAAAGCTTACCGAACTTATCAAGAGTATCCTCACCACAGGCAGTGCCATCGAGAGCAGTTCCGAAACCATCAAATCCATGATGCACGAAGCCAACCGTTCTACCGACGCCCAGGTACAGGATGTTCAAATGATTGCTACTGCACTGCAAGAGATGTCTATTACCGCATCAAAAGTTGCTGACCACTCCCAGCACACAGTGGAGCAAACTGATATCGCCAAAGAGAAAGTCCATCAAGGCCGGGATCGGGTTGACAGCAGTGTCGCCATTATTAAGGGCTTGGAAAGCCAAATTATGGGTACCGCCGACCAAGTTTACCGCTTACGCGACAACAGTGAAAAAATCGGCTCTGTGGTGACCGTAATTAAATCCATTGCCGAACAAACTAACTTGCTTGCCCTAAACGCTGCGATTGAGGCGGCCCGGGCGGGTGAACAAGGCCGTGGCTTCGCGGTTGTTGCTGATGAAGTCCGCACCCTGGCACAGCGCACCCAAGCTTCCACAGAAGAAATTGAAAACATCGTCACTGAACTGCAAACTTCAGCCGAAGATGCCCACCAGTCAATGTCCACCAGCAAAGACGCCGTGGGTGAAGCGGCATCAGGCGCTGACAGTATTAGCGAGGTACTTGACGGTATCCAAGAAGTAGTGGTCAATGTCAGTGACATGAACCATCAAATCGCCGTCGCCTCAGAAGAACAAAGTGCCGTGAGTAACGACTTAAGTGCCCGCATCGAATCAATCAACAGCTCTGCCGATGCCTTGGCAACGACCATGCATGAAGTAAATGAAATATCCGGTGACTTGGAAGACAAAACCCACGACATGCAGGATATGCTTGGTCGCTTTAAGCTGGAATAGCAAACGTTTAACGTGCAATCGAGTTGGGGGTGGGATCCCCCTTAGCATCCTCTCATAGCACCGGGCATAAGGCGCCGAACCAATGCCAGGTACCATTTCTAGCCACTTTCGTGCTGCCACAAAATTCGATTAGTTTTCCTATCCATCTATTCTAGATTTCCGTTAGATTTAATAAAAAACCATGTGACACATGTGACACACGCCAACCAAATTTATCGCATAATAGATGCTGTTGATTTGACCCATTCACTGCACGAAGGGGCGAATTAACACCCCTATTAACTAGAAATTGTAAAGGTATGGGATCATGAAAAAGTATGTCATTGCGATGATGTTGGTATGTGGCTCAGCTTCTTTTAATGCGAATGCAGGTGTTGTAGAAGACGGCTGGAATACGGTACTAAGCTTGTTTGGTGCGGGCGTTGAAACTCGTGCTACTAAGCCTAGACAGGGAGGTTGGTAATACCTCTATTAAAGTAGCCAGCTTCACTGGCTACTTTTTGCGTTCCCGTTTTTTAAACTTCTCAATAGCTTCTTGGTCAGATTTTTTTATTTCTTCGGGTCTAAGGCCGAGCGCGAAGTTGTCAGGATCTAATTTATCTTTAACTGTTTGCACCAAAAGTATCACCGCGAACCCAACAGTAATAACGCAATTCTGTAGATGTCGTAACCAGAGAAAGCTTAAAAACATTAGTAATAAGGCTAGTTAACGCCCCAAAATTAGCAAAAACCACTACTGTCGTGCACCCTTTTCCACTTATAATTTATGCAAAAGTCCGGTAATATTGATACCCACTTTCGCCATAGCCACTAAATCCGGTTAGTTTTGCCACCCATCCTTACTAGATTTCCGTTCGATTTAATAAAAACTATGTGACACATGTGACACACGCCAACCAAATTTATCGCATAATAGATGCCGTTGATTTGACCAATTCACTACACGATGCAGCGAATTAACAACCCTATTAACTAGAAATTGTAAAGGTATGAAATCATGAAAAAGTATGTCATTGCGATGGTGTTGGTATGTGGCTCAGCTTCTTTTAATGCGAATGCGGGTGTGCTAGAAGACGGCTGGAATACGGTACTAAGCTGGTTTGGTGTGGGCGCCGTCGAGACACGCGTTGTAAAACCCGGTCAAGGCGGTTGGTAGTTAGGTGTTTCGTAGCTAGGCAATGAGCTTAGCTACGTTATTTTTTCCTTTTCTTGAATTTCTCGATCACAGTTCTATCCGAGGCTTCTATCTCTTCAGGTGTGAGATTAAGCGTGAAATTATCTGGGTCGGATCTGTCTCTAAACGTTTGGTAGATAATGATTAAACCAAAAACAATTGTTAGTAACTCTTCGCCTAGAAAGTACAATTGAAAAGGTACGAAGTGCCCATTTTGGGCCATTGTCGCCGAGAAGCTTTCATTGAAACCAATTCCCATCACAAAACCGTAGGAAGTTAAGTAAGCTCCTAGCAAGAACTCCCATGCGATGTAAAACGACACCGCCGATTGCATTGTGAATTCAAATTTTGTCGGCGAGAGTGCGTCCGCTTTTAATTTAGCCCAATCCCTCAGAAAGTTTAAATAAATGCATAATACGTATAGTCGCATTAATATCGCAATTCTGTATTTTGTAACCAGAAAAAGAGGTATGCCTGCTGTGAGTCCCGCCCAGTTAAGAACATAAATATTTAAGTTGTTTAGCTGAAAGTAAAAAGTGAGTTGCCAGTAGACAAAATAGTGCAGTGTTAGCGCTAGAGTCCACATTACTAGGAAAGACTTGTTGTTAACTCCTTTGACAAGCCAACCGCAGAAAAACAATGACGCATAGAAAAGCGTAAATATCAGATTTCGCCTGTCTTCTAAAAAGTTTTCAAGGCTTGGTGCTTCACCAGAACCTGAATCCATCAATCTGGTGACGATCAGCAAAGCTACTAATACGCTCACCAAAAGCCCCACCAAAACTGAGTTTGTAGGATTCCTAATTTGTTCCATATTTACCCTTTTAGTAAACTCCTGAGTTTGTCTCGCAATTCACCTAAAAAAGAGCTATTAATGAACGCACCTACTCCTAAGGTAGTATCGCCAGAAACCTTGCTATCATTACTTTTGGTTCGATGTTTCAGCAATTCATTTTGGAAATCTAAAGCCCAAGCTGGTACAGGTGTTTGGGCATTTTCCCAGCGCAAAACGGTACGCCTATCAACGTTATACCCTGCGTAGGATAAAGCCTCTGCCATTGCATCTTGGTTTAAGCTTAGTTTTATTCGCCTTTGCTTGAAAAGCAGGCCGTTCCTCTTTTGTAGTAAATCCTTAATCGACTCACTGTTACTGTTCTCTCCGTCACTCATCTTTATTCCTATGACTCAAAAGGCCGAATTACTGCAAACACTTATAATAGAATAGGCCACATTTGTCATGCCAAAGGGTAAATAATTATAGCGTTTTTCGCATTAAATGCCCCTTGTGTGACACATGTGGCATTCCATCGGCCTGCACCACAAGGGTAAAGTCTTGCCCAACAAATTCAAGATAAATCTATTCAATTTTAGCCTTGTTTGGGGTGACGGGACAGTTTTGCTCTGAATTTGCTGGATATATGAAAAAACCAAATTAAGGGTATAAAAATGGCGGCAGACATTCTAACAGAGATGTAAAAAGTGCAGCAAAACCTTGTAATCCAGGCGGCGTTCATTGCATCGCTACAACGCCAGGAATCGAGCAACACAACGTTGCAGGGTATATACCACGATAATCAAGCGATCCAGGATACCGCGGCACAAATTCACATCAATTTAGATACCCAGGAAATTTGACCAATAACTTTTGCAGGCGGTGATGTAACAGGTTAACTACCGTTATCGCCTACGGTTTTATGCATAACAACAGAGAGTTACCTTAAGGAAAAACTATGAAGATCCACGGCACAGATCTAAGGCGGATGCGCCTAATAGCAGGAAGAACAACAATACAGATGGCGGAGTATGCCAAGGTCAAGACACGCAAGACTTACGAGAATTGGGAAAAAGGGATAAGTACCCCAAACATAAACCAGTTCTTCGCAATGGCATCAGCGTGCGGCTATAACGCTGTCCAGCTTGTGGAGCTAGTTTACCAGCGCGGGGATGGTGAAGACACTATTGCTGTAGAAGTGGCAAAGGTGGAATAGCATGTTGGTAATCAAAGGCAGTTTATTGACTTGTATGAGCGGCGTAAGTACCACGGAGAGGGCATTAACCTATTCAATGCGGTAATAAACACTTGTGCTTTAAGCAAATATTGTGGTTAGCCGGCTGCATTCGTTGCAAGCAATACTTTCCCTATGAATACAGGGCAACCCCGCGTTCAAAGGCAACCAGAACTGACCGAGTCATCAAATCACCCAGGAGAAAAGGAAGCATTGCT
Organism: Alteromonadaceae bacterium; assembly: GCA_965279005.1. GTDB lineage: Bacteria > Pseudomonadota > Gammaproteobacteria > Enterobacterales > Alteromonadaceae > Planctobacterium. Next base: position 15,418 of record CBDIHK010000023.1, read on the forward strand.
TCCTTTTTTTGTACCTGGGCCTAGGTGCAATCTGCTAGAATCCCTGGCCATCAATAACGAGTCAGATAGGCAGGTCAAATGAACCGCTTCTTGGGCCAACATATCCTTTCGGTTAACCAGTTTGATGTCGACGCTATTAACCAAATATTTGAAGTCGCTGATAGGATGCAGCGCTATGCAAAACGCCAGGCCAGGACGCGGGTGCTAGAAGGCGCAATACTGGGAAATTTGTTTTTTGAAGCCAGTACCCGCACCCGGGTGAGTTTTGGTACGGCGTTTAACTTATTGGGTGGTTCAGTACGGGAAACCACAGGTTTGAGTACGTCGGCCCTAGCCAAGGGCGAGTCCTTGTATGACACCGCCAGGGTACTTAGCGGTTATTCAGATATTATTGCCATGCGCCACCCTGAAGCAGGTTCGGTTGCAGAGTTTTCCAAGGGTAGCCGGGTGCCTTGTATCAATGGCGGTGACGGTGCCAATGAGCATCCAACGCAAGCCCTGCTGGATCTATACACTATCAAAAAAGAACTCGAATTCCATGGCAAGGGTATCGACCAGTTGCACATCGCCATGGTTGGCGATCTAAAATATGGCCGTACCGTGCACTCCTTGGCAAAACTGCTATGCCTGTTTAAAAATGTGCGCTTTACCTTTATCTCGCCAACTGAGCTGGCCATGCCTGGATACATCTTGGACTTAATCAGCGACCACGGGCACCAGGTCACTATCCAGGACTCGTTAGAAGGCCAATTTGATGCCGATATTTGTTACCAGACCCGCGTCCAGGAAGAGCGCTTCCCAAGCCGTGAAGAAGCCAACAAATACCGCGGTAAATTCCGCTTGAACCAAGCTATCTATACACGCCACTTTGAATCAAAGACAGTGATCATGCATCCGTTACCCAGGGATTCGCGTCAAGATGCCAATGAACTAGATAATGACCTCAACCGTAACCCTAACCTGGCCATTTTCCGCCAAACCGACAATGGGGTATTGGTACGCATGGCGCTATTTGCCCTGGCCCTGGGTGTTGAAAATATGATGGCGCAGTATGAAACCCCAGTCCCCTGGCACTACAGCGACCAACTGTAACGCCATAAACCCGTTAGCACACGAGAAGCCTAATGCAAAATTCTGAAACTTTATTCTCCCGCGCCCAACAATCCATTCCAGGCGGTGTCAATTCGCCCGTTAGGGCATTCAAGGCCGTTGGTGGTACGCCATTATTTATCGAAAAAGCAGACGGCCCTTATTTGTATGACGCCGATGGCAAGGCTTATATTGACTACGTCTTGTCCTGGGGTCCCATGGTATTGGGCCATAACTACCCAGCCATCCGGGAAGCGGTTAAGCAAGCAGTAGATCACGGCTTAAGCTTTGGTGCCCCTACTGAACTAGAAGTGGAAATGGCAGAATTGATCCGCACTATGGTGCCATCTATGCAGATGTCGCGCATGGTCAACTCTGGCACCGAAGCCACTATGAGCGCCATTCGCCTGGCCCGAGGCTACACCGGTAAAAACAAAATATTGAAATTTGAAGGTTGCTACCACGGGCACTCTGACAGCCTGTTGGTTAAAGCCGGTTCCGGCGCCCTCACCTTTGGCGTACCGAGTTCCCCTGGGGTTCCTGCGAATGTAGCAGAACACACCCTTACCGTAGAATTCAATAACCTGGATTCGGTGCAAGCCGCCTTTGAAGCCTGTGGCGATGACATTGCCTGTATCATAGTAGAACCGGTTGCCGGCAATATGAACTGCATCCCACCAGTACCTGGCTTCCTGGAAGGCCTGAGGGATATTTGCGACCACTATGGCTCGGTGTTGATTTTCGATGAAGTAATGACAGGGTTTAGGGTTGCCAAAGGCGGTGCACAGGAATGCTATAGCATTACCCCAGACCTGACTTGTTTAGGCAAGGTGATTGGCGGCGGTATGCCGGTTGGTGCCTTTGGCGGTAAATTGGAAATAATGCAGCAATTGGCGCCACTGGGACCGGTTTACCAAGCAGGCACGCTGTCGGGCAACCCCATCGCTATGTCCGCAGGACTCGCGGCGCTACGTGCCATCAATAACCAGGATATATACCCTGGCTTGAGCCAACATACCCAAACCTTGGCAGAGGGTATGAAAAAGCTTGCCCATAGCCATGGCATCCCCTTCACAGTCAATTATGCTGGCAGCATGTTTGGGATATTCTTTACCGATGTGGATAAGGTGATCAACTACCAACAGGCCATCAATTGTGATACTGACAGGTTTAACCGCTTCTACCACAAGATGCTGGACTTGGGGGTTTATTTAGCACCCGCTTCCTACGAAGCTGGCTTTGTATCTACCTGCCACAATGAAGAAGTCATTGAGCAAACCTTAGATTTTGCCAACCAGGCATTTGCTGAAATAGCTTAAAACTTTCTAAGCTAGGGAACTTAGCTACCTATTAATGGCTCTATGGATAGAGCCATTATCTTTAATTCACGACGGAACGTAACCAGGTGCCACAACCAGATCAGTTTAAAATTGATGTAGATAGTAGCTTGGATAGCGCTACGTCACGGCACACACCGACATTTGACATTGACCCTTCAATAGCGACACACACTGTTTCATTCGCTAGCATAGACACTCGTGCAGTCCTTCCGGATGGCGACAGTGGCAGTTTGACCACTAGCATAGACGTTGAATTTTGGTCTGGTTCTGTCGATGCAGCCAAGCAATCTGGAGCCAGCGCACCCGCGCCTTTATGGCTAGGCTTATTAAAGCAAGAACTTACCCGTTTCACCGGCTTCTCATTACTATTGCATAGCTTGATTGTATTGGTATTAACCTATTTTGGTGTAAAAGTAGTTATTCCGGTGCAGCAGGAAGTCAATAAAGCCATCCAAGCCCAGTTGGTGTTTGTGCCTTTGTCGCCACCAAGTGAGCCTGAAGTGCTAGATATAGCAGAAGAGGAGAGCTTGCCCCTTGTTGAAGAAACAGTGATCGAGCCAGCCACAGTAGAAGCAGAGCCCGTTGTGAACCAAGTCGTTGAGCCCCCTGAACTGGCGGAGCCTGAGCCTACAACCAGTGAAATTAATCAAACAGCAGAAATTGTGGAACCGATGGAGACAACTAGTGAGACGGTTACTGAACCCGAATATGGCGTAATTGCTACCGAAGACCCCAATGCTTCATTGAATTTTGACCTGCCCTTTGCCGGTCAAATGCGCAGTCGCCAACAGGCCAAAGATCAATCGATGCTGGAGAATGCAGTGCAAAACCGGGTGCAGGATCTCTACAAAATATCTGGGCTGGGCGATCCGTTTGCAGTGCCAGAACCTGATAGCCCTATAAAGGTGAAGAACGTGAATTGTGATTCGACGCTAAACACCAGTTTGGCAACGCTTTCGGGCATGTTGGGAGGCAACATACGTTGTACCCAAAATCCCGATTTAAACCAGTTCATCCAAAACAGAATCGACAAAAAACAGAATTAGGGCAAATTAGCCCTACTTTCGCCTACTCAAATAGGTTAGCTTGCATTCAAATTCAGCCATTGCCCCAAAACCGTTCCCAAAAGCTCTTTTCCTCTTGTTCAGATTCGTCATCACAAGAGATGGGATTGGGCAAGGCGTCAATTAAGGCAGGGACACTGACTGAGCCAGCGCAACCCGCCTTGCGGTGGTTGCCATTTGCTGGATCAAAATGGGCAATACCGACGCCATCCGGCAGCGCTTGGTTAAAAGATCGCGGCTTGTGTTGCTGTTGCATCTTGATATACAAGTTTAGTGCACCGGAAGATCCGGTCAAGCTGGTTTCTTTGTTGTCATCATTGCCTATCCAAACCGTCGTTACTAGCTTGCTGTCTATCCCGGTAAACCAGCTATCCCGGTAATCGTCGGTGGTACCGGTTTTACCAGCCAGGTTGACCCGTGGAAACGCCTGTTTCAAACGCTTACCGGTGCCCTCTTTGGTGACTTTGTGCAACGCATAGTTAGTCAGGTAGGCGGCCTGGCGCCCTACCCTTTGCCTGCCCGGTTGCTCCCGGTACCAAAGTTGCCGGTCATCATGGCTAGCAATGGCGGTAATAGTGTGCAAACTGTGCTGCTCCCCCAAGTTAGCCATGGTTTGGTACATTTGGTTGACTTCTAGTGGCGACAGGTTAACCGCCCCCAGTGTAATGGATGGATATTCATTGATTGCTTTAGCTACGCCTAACCGGTACAGGGTATCGGTCACGCTGTCCAAACCAATATCCATACCAAGCTTAACCGTTGGCACATTGAGCGAGCGGGTCAGCGCCGACAATAAAGACACTTGGCCGCGAAACTTGCGATCCACGTTTTGTGGTTCCCAGGTTTTACCAAAACTACTGTTGAGGGTGATTGGCCTGTCTTCAATAGGCGTTAGCAGGTGGTAGTTGCCGGCGTCTTCCAGCGCAGCCAAATATACTGCTGGTTTAATTAACGAGCCCACCGGCCGGTGGGCATCCAACACCCGGTTAAAACCGCGGTAGTTAAAGTCTTTACCACCGACAAGTGCCCTGATTTCGCCAGTCCTGAAGGAGGAAGCCACCATCGCGGTATTTAATGGCACATTCCCCACTTGCTCTTGTAACCCCGGCAGGACAGCGCTTACTGCCTGCTCTGCTGCGCGTTGCATAAAAGGATCCAAAGTACTGAATATCTTTACCCCGGATTCCCGCGTTTCGGGATTTGGTAATACTTGGCGCAGCTCCCGGTTCACCAAGTCCATAAATGCGGGATACTTATGCTGCACCAGCAACCCTTGGTCACTTACGTTCACGCCGGTGTTAACGCTTTCCTGGTACATCTGGACATCGATAAGGCCAGCGTCCAGCATAGTGCGCAGGATCAGATCCCGGCGCTCCTGTGCCCGCCCAGGGTGCCGGAACGGGTTAAAGTAGGATGGGCCTTTGACCATAGCTACCAACAGCGCCCCTTCAGCCAAGGTCAGCTCATTTACGGGCCGGTTAAAATAATAGTAGCTGGCAAGCCCAAAGCCATGGATTGCTAAGTTGCCTTTTTGCCCCAGGAAAACCTCGTTTAGGTAGGTTTCCAATATTTCATCTTTGCTATAGCGGATCTCCATGATCACCGCCATGATGGCTTCGTTAAATTTGCGTTGCAGGCTGCGTTCCCTTGTAAGGAACAGGTTTTTAGCCAATTGCTGGGTAAGCGTGCTGCCCCCCTGTACCGTGCGTCCAGCTTTGATATTCGTGAGCAGGGCACGGGCTATGGCCAGTGGGGATACGCCAAAATGGTGGTAAAAATCGCGATCTTCAGTGTGCAACAATGCGGCAATAATGTTGTCGGGAACCTGATCCAAGGTCACCAACATGCGGTCTTCTTTGCTTTGGGTAATGATCCGGGAGACCATCATTGGTTCTAGGCGTACACGCTGCAAAAACTCACCGGTGGCTAGATCCCGGATATTCACCAATTTGCCATGGCGCAAGTCTAGGATCAGCCTGCGTGCAGGTTCGAAGCCTTCGGCAAAGGCAAAAGCACGACGCACGATTTCAATGCGCTGCCCTGCAACCTTAAACTCACCGCTACCTTGTGGTTCTTGTACACGTCGGTACCCCAACAATTCAAGCTCCTGCAGAACCTCTTCCTGGCGCAGGTCTTGCCCCACCTGCATGCTAAGTGGCCGGGCGTACAGCTGCGCCGGTACAACCCATTTATTGCCGTCAAAACGCTCCTTGACCTGGGCATCCAGGTAGATGCCATAAGCAATCGTGGCCACCAAGACCAGTACTACAAGTTTGATGAAATAGGTTTTCCACCAGCCAAAAAAGGATTTCACTAAGGACAATGACGTTTCCCTGTTGTTGTATGTAGGCTTTGTTGCCCGGAAAAAGCAGTTGCTGCTGCATTATACCAGTGGCAGCAGGATTTTTTATTCCCCTTTAGTATGGATTTATACGTCTGTATGGCGAACATTTACGCCTTCGACAAAATAGATGATGTACTCACAAACGTACTTGCACCTGTCACCTATACGCTCCATTGAGCGCAATGACCAGAGTATATCTAGCCATTCAGGGGCAATCTCATCGGTGTCTTGCATTTCCTTGATAGCCTGGACCAACAATAATTTATACTTTTCATCAATCACTTTGTCTTCGGCGTGGATTGCCCGCGCGGCTTTGACATCCATCCTGGCAAAAGCGTTTAAGGTATTGTGGAACATTTCCAGTATTTGGTGGCCGGTATCAAACATGTCGGCTTTGATCCGGGCTGACGCTGGCAAGTCACCTAACGTGATCATGCGGGCGATACGTTCTACCTCGTCGCCGATCCGCTCCACATCCGCGTTTATTTTAACCACGGTCAATACTAGGCGCAGGTCACTGGCCGTTGGGTGGCGGCGGGCAATAATGCGCATGCATTCGTCGTCAATGCGCAGTTCCATTTGGTTCACTTTGTTGTCGTCGTGGACAATGCTCTCCGCGGCACGCCTATCGTCGGCCCGCAGTGCTGCAAGCGTGCGGCGAAGTTGCAGCTCAACCTGCCCGCCCATCGCTAGCACCGCATTTTTAAGGCTTTCCAACTCTTGGTTAAACTTGCCCGAAATATGACCTGAAGTATTAAAATTTTGCATCTGTAGCTGACCTACTCTCTATTCGCCTAGCCGAAACGCCCGGTGATGAAGGCTTCCGTTTGCTGCTTCACCGGCATGGTAAACATGACGTCGGTTTTGGAATATTCCACAAGCTCCCCTTGGTTGAGGAAGGCGGTCTGATCCGACACCCTAGCCGCCTGTTGTAAGTTGTGGGTCACAACCACAACTGTTTTGGTCTTTTTCAAGCCAAAAATTAATTCTTCGATTTGCAAAGTAGAAATCGGATCCAGTGCTGATGTGGGTTCATCCAGTAATAGGATTTCCGGTTCCAATGCCAATGCCCGGGCAATAACTAGCCTTTGCTGCTGCCCTCCCGACAATACCAATGCAGGTTGGAATAAGTTGTCTTTTACTTCCTCCCAAAGCGCCGCCATATTCAAGGCCGACTCTACCGCATCATCTAGGATCCGTCGGTCGGTAATCCCCTTGATACGAAGCCCATATACCACGTTTTCGTATATTGACATAGGGAACGGGTTTGGCTGCTGGAATACCATCCCCACTTGGCTGCGCAGTTGCGGTACATTTTGCCGGGAACGATAAATGTTCTTGTCATTCACCAACACTTTGCCTTTTACCTTACAGTCTGGGGTCAGGTCATTTAACCGGTTAAAACAGCCGATTAAGGTAGATTTACCGCAACCGCTCGGTCCAATGATTGCAGTGGTGCTCGCTTTGGGGATCTGCAGGGAAATATTGCGCAGCGCGGTTTTTTTGCCAAAGCGCAGCGACAGATCCTGTACCTCAATAGCCACTTGTTCCTTTGGTATGCGCAAAACAGCGCGGTTTTCTCTAGCCGTCTCAGACATGTAATTGTGCCCGGTAAATAGATTGTAGTCGTGCCCGGATAATGACAGCCACCATATTGAGCACTGTCACAACCAGCAGTAATAAGAAGCAGACAGCAAACATAAAACCCGCGCTTTGCTGCGTTGCATGGCCGTGGAACGCGCCATCATAAATCATCACCCCGAGGTGCATAAACTGGCGTTCCAAATGGATAAAGGGGAACTCACCATCAATAGGCAGCACCGGGGCGTACTTGACTGCCCCCACCATTAGCATGGGCGCAACAGCCCCTGCGCCCCTGGCTATCGCCAAGACAATCCCCGTCATCAAACTGGAACTTGCTACAGGCAGGATAACCCGTTTGATGGTTTCATACTTGGTGGCGCCAAGTGCATAGCTGGCATGCCTCAATCCCTGTGGTACCCGCCTTAGCCCCTCTTCGGTGGCAACAATTACCACGGGAAGTGTCAACAGCGCCATGGTTAAGGAAGCCCACAATAGCCCGGGAGTACCAAAGGTCGGCGTAGGTAACTGATCCGCGTAAAACATCGCATCAATATTTCCGCCCAAATAATAGACAAAAAACCCAAGGCCAAACACACCATAAACAACTGAAGGGACGCCTGCCAAATTATTCACCGCAATGCGAATGGTGGAGATCACTAAGTTATTTGGTGCATACTCGGTCAGGTAAACAGCTGCCACTATACCGAATGGAGCCACGATAGCCGTCATCAAAAGCACCATTAATACGGTGCCAAAAATCGCTGGGTATACCCCACCAGACTGGTTCGCATAACGGTTTTCTTGGGTTAAAAAGTCAACAAACGTCCCTGCTGCCACTGTTATTTTCTTAACCATACCGTATTGGTTTGGATAGGATATTGATTCCACCAGCAGCAGCGGCATACTGGCAGCACCATTATCAGCGAGCCGGTAATGCAAACTAAATGCTTCAGTCTGCTTACGCAGCCCCTCCAGCTGGATTTGTAGCTGTTCAAAACGTTGAATCAACTCAAGGTAGGCTGGCGCATCCACTGCTACACCGCGCCGTTTCAAATCTGCGATCCCGTTGTGTAGGTTTGCTATTTCCCCCAACTGCAACGCCTGGATTTGTGCTTGCAATTGATCAATCTGCTGCTTGCTACTTTGAAATTGGCTGTATTCCAAGCGCTCGCCTTTTGCACTAATGTATTCTGGTAAAACCAGGGCATAACGGCCATCGTAGAAGTTTACCCTAACTATCCCTGGCGGCTGCGATACCGCAGATATCGACTCTGTAGCTATCAATTTTTGTGCCTGCGGCCTTGAGTGATGGTAGCTGTCTAGCTGCAGCCAAGTCCTCGGCTCATGATGGGTATCTGCATATTCGTAGATATAGCCCAAATAAGTTGCAACGTTTGTGCCCTGCTGGACCTTTAGCAGATGAGCTGGCTGTGGCCAAAAATACCCTATGCCTTTGCCCGTGATTAAAACCACCAAGGTCAACATCGCGAGCAATGCGATAATCAAACTCAACGCCGATAGGAACAAATGCCATTGCCCAAACCAAAGCGTGAGCCAGCCTCTTAGCTTAGCAATGGCTGCAATGTTACTTGGCGCCAACTGAAAACCTCCGGGATCGCAGTCGTAGAACTTCGGCTAGGGAATTTAAAACAAAAGTGAAAGTAAACAACAACAGCGCCGTAAAAAACAAAATGCGGTAATGGGTGCTGTTGATCTGGGCTTCGGGCAATTCAATCGCTAAATTTGCGGTCAAGGTGCGCACTCCCTCCAACAGATCCCAGGACGCTACTGGGGTATTGCCCGAAACGAGCAAAACAATCATGGTCTCGCCAAATGCCCTGGCAAAGCCCAACATTGCGGCTGCAATTATCCCTGGCAGGGCCGCCACCAATACAATTCGCTCTAGTGTTTGCACCTGCGTCGCGCCCATTGCAAACGAGGCCATCTTTAAACTCTTTGGAACCTCGTTAATAGCATCCTCAGCAATAGTAAACACCGTAGGAATAATGGCAAATCCCAAGGCCAACGCCAGTACTAGGGTATTTTTGTTAATATGCTCCTGGTACAGGCCAATAACCCAATGGTCAAATGCTGTGCGGGTGCCGGCTTCTCCAGTAACGGTGAAAGCAAAATCGAATAGCAGCATAAACAACAAAACGCAAACAACCAGGAAAAGTGATTCCCAGCCCCAAGGCAGGCGATCCTGGAAACGATTGCTAATTAGACTAAAAACCAGCAATAAAAAAGGCGCTAGAAATAAAAATAAGAACAAGCCCAACAGGTATTTTTCAGCAACCGGCATTAACCAAATGGCAGCGACAAAGCCAATGACCACCGACGGGATCATTTCGATCAATTCTACCGTGGGTTTCACTATTCGACGCACCTTAAAAGGAAGGAAAAAACCACAATAAACTGCGGCACCCAAGCCGATGGGTAAAGCCACCAAAATGGCTAAAAACGCAGCCTTCAACGTGCCCATCAATAGCGGAACGACACTGTATTTAGCTTGGTTGGAATCAGCGGCACTGGTGGTTTGCCAGACATAGCTGGGTTCCGGGTAGCCGTCGTACCAAATTTTTTGCCACAAGCTGGCCAAAGTGGTTGCGGCGCTAGGGTTTTCCACTTGCCATTTGCTAAAACTGGCTTCGTGGCTTAGTACCAGTACACTACCGAGCATACGTGCACTCTTTACCTGTTGCGCCGTTGTTGCGACATCAAGTAGTTCACCCGTTGTCGCATTAAAGGTGTGAATGTGTCTGTCAGCTACCAGAAAAAATAGATCGTTTTGGGGGTCAAACAACAAATTTTGTAGCGGCACTTGTTCAATTTCATATTGCTGTGCCAAAACCGGTTGACCGGACACATTGGAGAAAGTCATCTTACGCAAGGAGCCATCCTGGTAGGCAACATATATGCTCCGTCCATTGGGTGAAAAGCGCAGCAAGGTAATAAGCTCTGGTGAGGTGATTTGATAGAACTGTGGTTGCGCCCCCCCTATTAGCCACCCACCCTCAGGTAGCAGCGCCAATAACTTTCTAGATGCGGTGCCAATAGCCACAGTTGCGGTTGCCACATTGTGTCGCGATATTAATTCCCGGTCTTGGATGCCATAGGTCAACAACTCGGTGTACCCATTCTCAAAGGAAAAACTGAGTGTAATTTGCTTAGTACCTAGGTGCAGCTGCCAACTAGATACCGCAGTGACCTCTAAATCACTAGGCAACCGCACGCTAAACCAAGGCACACTGCCAGGTAGTGACGCTTCTTCAAGTTTGAACAATTGCAAGCGCAATTGCGCTGAAATTTCAGCTAATAAACGGTTTCCCTGGGCAGCCACTAATTTGTGCTGACCATCGCAGTTCCTCAGCTGTTGTTTAAGCCTTTGTAATTGGCCTTTAGGATCAGGTTGCCAAAGTGACAGCGTGCAGTCAGCGCCCATTGACACTGAACTACCAGCGTCATTGAGGGGGAGGAACTCCTCAAAACTGCTTTGCGCGGGAAATCGCCATTGTCCGGTTTGTTGCAAACTGGGATTAGATAAAAGGGGCGCGGCTACCACCACCAGATGCCAAACCAAGGCCAAAAGGGCGACTAGCACCAACCAACCGCCCAAAGTGATTAACAGCGCCACCTGGCGATCAGCACGCAAGCGTTTCTTTTGTAGTCGTGTTAAGTAGTAGCTGCTCACTTTTGGCCTTATTGCTCGCCGGACAGGCTAATTCTAATAATAGCCAGTCAAATAGCCAGCAAAATTAATAGCTTGGAAGCTTGAGCCAGCAACAACCAGTGACGTATAGTTAAGTTATAATAAGCTTATAAAAATTAAGGCAGGCTCCCATGAAATCCGTTGTCATCACTATAGTCGGCAATGACAAACCCGGCTTAATCGAATCTTTAGCTAAAACAGTCTACCAACACAAAGGCAATTGGCTCAGCAGTAACTTCTCCCACATGTCGGGTCACTTCGCCGGATTTGCCGAAGTGCATATCCCTGAAGCAGAAGAGTCGGCACTGGTGGACGCATTGTCCCAGCACCCAGATTTAAATGTCGTCTTGTGTGAAGGCAAAGAAACCGAAGCATCTAGCTGTGACCTAATCACCGTCGATATCGTCGGCAACGACAAAGCAGGCATTGTGCAAGAGCTCACCGGTGTACTAAACCAGTTTAATTTGAACATTTGTAGTTTTGATTCAAAATGTGGCAGTGCGCCCAATTGGGGCAGTGCCATCTTCAAAGCGCGAGCCCAAGTTGAGATCCCCAAAGACTTTGACGTGGATCAACTAAAAGAGTCACTAGAATCCATCGCTAATGATTTAATGGTAGAAGTAAAATTCGACTAGGGGACTGGCGGCGTCGGACGCTGTCATTAAAACGTCACTAGACTGCAAGATCATCACCAAACAAAACTGAATAAACGCAACCAGAAGAGAACATGACGCAAGAGATAAGCCTTTATTTTCCGAAAGAACTGAGTTGGTTGTCCTTTAATGAAAGGGTATTACAAGAAGCAGCCGACAAGAACAATCCCATTGTAGAAAGGATCCGTTTTTTGGGGATCTACTCGAATAATATGGACGAGTTCTTCCGGGTCAGGGTGGCTGAAGTAAAACGGCAAATCACTATCCACATTAACAACCAGGATGAAGGCAAAGTTGAAGCAACTAAAAGCCTTCTGGATGCGATTCAAAAAAAGGTCATCAAGTTAACCAAAGATTTCGAGCGTATTTATAAGGAAATCGAAAGAACACTTGCGCGCTATAATATCCATATCATCGGCAAGGACGACGTAAATGCTTTCCAAGCAGAGTTTTTGTACGGTTTTTTTAAGAATAAAGTGCTGCGCCATATTTCACCTATTTTAATGCACAAAAAGGTAAACCTAGTTCAAAGGTTAAATGACTCAGGTACTTACCTGGCAGTAGAAATACAGCGTAACAACCGGGCTAACCGCTATGCGATTTTGCAAGTTCCCAGCAATAATATGTCCCGCTTTGTGGTGTTGCCACCGGAGAAGAGCCGCAAGAAGAAACACATCATATTGTTGGACGACATTGTTAAGCTGAATCTAGAGCAGATTTTTCGGGGATTCGTCGAGTTTGACTCCCTTGAAGCTTATTCCTTCAAGATGACCCGTGACTCTGAGTACGAAATCAATGACGAAATCGACGAAAGTTTCATGGACAAAATGTCAGAGGGCATGAAACAGCGCCTGATAGCGGAACCAGTGCGCTTCCAATACGATGCCAATATGCCTGAGCACATGCTGGAGTTTTTGAAAAAGATGCTGGGATTATCTTCCCTAGACAGCTTGATCGCCGGCGGTCCGTATAGGAATTTCCGAGACTTTATTGGATTCCCTAATGTTGGGCGGGAATACTTGGAAAATCCCCCGCTACCGGCCATCCATACCCAGGACATATCTAAGTTTGATACGGTATTTGATGCCATTAGCCATGGCGATATCTTGCTTTATTACCCATACCACCGCTTTTTGCACGTCACCGAGTTTGTCAGGCAGGCGTCTTTCGATCCCAGCGTGACCCATATCCGTATCAACGTATACCGCTTGGCAAAAAACTCCCGCATCATCGACTCCTTGATTGATGCCGTGGACAACGGCAAAAAAGTCACTGTGGTGATGGAGCTCAAAGCACGATTTGATGAAGAAGCCAATATTGGCTGGTCACGGCGGATGACCGAAGCAGGCATCAAAGTTATCTTGGGCATACCGACGTTAAAAATCCACTCTAAGCTTTGTATCATTACCCGTGAAGAAAAAGGTGAGCTAATTCATTACGCCCACATTGGCACCGGTAACTTCAACGAAAAAACCGCAAAGATCTACACCGATTTTAGTTTGTTAACCAGGAACCAGGAAATCGCCCGGGAAGCTGTCAGCGTCTTCGACCTGATCCACTACCCCTACCGGCCATTTAGGTTCCAACACCTGCAGGTTTCGCCAATCAATAACCGCAAGAATTTGCAGCGCCTAATCCGGCAAGAAATACAGAACGCCAATGAAGGCAAAAAAGCGCGCATTCGATTGAAGGTTAACAATTTGGTAGATAAAGAGCTGATCGATGATTTATACCGTGCCAGCCAAAATGGTGTAAAAATCAAAGCCATAATCCGAGGAATGTGTGCCCTGGTGCCCGGCATTAAAGGGATTAGTGACAACATATCCGTAGTATCCATCGTTGACCGGTTTTTAGAACACCCAAGGGTTGTCGTGTTTGAAAATGCTGGCGATCCTAAAGTCTACATTTCTTCTGCTGATTGGATGGCAAGGAACATGGACAACCGGATTGAAGTGGGATGCCCTATTTATGATCCCAAGTGCAAACAACGCATTATTGATATCATGGATATCCAGTTTAGCGATACCACCAAAGCCAGGGTTATCGACAAAGATCAGAATAATAGCTATGTTGCCCGTGGCAACCGCAAGAAAATCCGTTCACAAGTTGAAATTTACCACTACCTCACAGGACTTGAGGAGGAAGTTGACACTTCTGACGATGAAATTAATGAATAATTAAATGTGCTAGGCACTGTTTAACTATCTAGTCGCCAAGCACGGATTACCCAATGACAGAATTAGAACACGCGCTTTCTGGAGCGCAGCCGAGGGAAAGCACCCAAATTGCGGCGCTTGATATCGGCTCCAACAGCTTCCACTTGGTGGTTGCCCGGGTAGTGGCCGGCAGCGTACAAATCCTGCACAAACTCAAGCAAAAAGTCCGTTTAGCAGATGGCCTTGACGAGGATGGTATGTTGAGCCAAGAGGCAATGGAGCGGGGTATTGCAGCACTGCAGGAATGCAAAGAAAGCATGCTGGGATTCCAGCCTGCTTCGGTGCGCATCGTCGCCACTTTTACCTTGCGCAAAGCAATTAACTGCGGAGCCTTCATTAGCGCAGCCAAGAAAATCCTGCCCTACCCCATTGAGGTTATTTCCGGTGTCGAAGAAGCCCGTTTAATCTACCAAGGAGTCGCCCACACCGCTGCTGCGCCCGGTTCCCGCCTAATCGTTGATATTGGCGGTGGCTCTACCGAGTTTATTATTGGCGAAGGATTTGATCCCTTGCTCATGCGCAGCCTCACTATGGGTTGCGTCAGCTATAGCCGTCGCTTTTTCGCCAACGGTGAGTTGAGCGCCAAAAACTTTAACGATGCCATAATTGCGGCACAGCAGGAGCTGGAGCTCATTGCCGACCGTTATAAGCATCTGGGTTGGCAAAACTGCATCGGCACCTCAGGTACCATCCGCACTTTAGTTAATTTACACAAAGAGATGGCTGACAGCGAAACGGAGCAATATGCAACGCTGCGGGGGCTTAAGCAGTTGATTGATCGCTGCTGCGCAGCGGGTAAGTTATCCAAACTAAAATTTGAAACCTTATCCGAAGACAGGAGGCCGGTGTTTGCAGCAGGCTTAGCGATTCTGACCGCCATTTTTGAAAGCCTAGATATAGAGAAAATGGAGTATTCTCCAGCTGCACTGCGCGAAGGTGTGCTCTATGAAATGGAAGACCGGATGGAGCACCACGATATCCGCCAGCGCACTGCAGAGAGTATTGCAACCCGTTATGACGTTGATACAGGCCAGGCAAAACGGGTGTTGCACAGCTGTCATAACCTACTGCAACAATGTAGTAAAAAATGGAAACTGGAAAACAACGAGTTGCAAAACATTTTGGGATGGTCCGCCCTATTGCATGAAGTCGGGTTCCAAATAAATACCCGGGGCTACCATCGCCATTCTTCCTATATCTTGGAACATGCCGAGTTGCCGGGCTTTAACCAAGAACAACAGCGGCTGTTAGCCACCTTGGTACTAATGCACCGCAAAAAGTTCCGCCTGGAGGACATTCCCTCATTTGAGCAATTCCCGCAAGAACAGATCGTCAAAGTGCTAGCCATCCTAAGGCTGGGTGTGCTGCTAAATATCCGGCGCCAAGACAACCTGTTGCCTAAGATAGTAGCATCTGCCGAAAAACAGGGGTTACAGCTTCAATTCGGCAACAATTGGCTAGGCAGCAAACCATTGGTTGTCGCTGAATTAGAACTAGAAGCCAACCGCTTGAAAAGCCTTGGCTTCAACTTATCGTTTAACTAGCTGGTGCATGATGCCAATATCCTGCACTAGCGCGACGTCCTCTAACTGCATCAGGGTCAAATAACATGGTAATCCCGGATCTGGTTGCCACAGTCCTAATGTTCGTCACCGCCGGCGTTTTCGCACTGGTTGCTGAGAGGTTTATCAAACTGCCTCTGCCGTTGTGGCTGATCATTATGGGCTTCCTGTATTCGCTTACCTTACCCTCAACGGGCTGGGATACTGGCGTGCGCTATGACAACTTTGAAGATTTAATGATGTACGTACTGCTGCCGGTCATTATCTTTGAAGCTACCCTCAATATCGATGGTGCCGCGTTCCGGCGTTACCTGCCCATTATCACAATGTTAGCATTTCCAGGCTTGATACTGGCCACTGTCACCGGCGGTTACCTCATTTATTTTGGTATAGGCCATCCGGTGGGCTTCCCTCTAGTCGCGGCATTTATAACTGCCACTATTTTTGCCGCCACTGAATCAAGTGTCATTGTTAACCAACTGCAACGATATAGCAGCAGTTCAGGGCTGGGCACCATTCTTGAAGGCGAAAGCCTATTCAATGATGCCTCGGCAATTGTTCTATTCACGGTGCTGGTCAGCATAGCTTTGGGTGCACAAGAAACCAGTGCCCAAGGCGCCATGCTCAACTTTATGATGGTGTTTTTTGGTGGCATTGCCATCGGTTTTGGCACCGGCGTGGCCGCCAGCCTAGTGCAAAAATTGTTGGGGAACCACCCAGTAATCCATGGTTTTATGACCATAGGATTGGCCTACGGCAGCTTTTTCGTTACCGAGTTCTTTTTCGATTTTTCTGGTGTCATGGCCGTGTTGTTTGCTGCCATCGTATACCGCCGTACTATGCGTAAGAGTAAAACCCGCCATACTGCTGCGGTACGCTACATTTGGCAATTGTTGGCTTTTATCGCCTCCATATTGGTATTTGTCTTGCTTGGCCTTGTGATCACGATAGACATGTTCACAGAACGTTGGTTGGCAATGCTGATCGGTATTGGGGCTGCGTTGTTTGCCCGGTTAGTTAGCGTGTATGCCTTGTCGTTCGCATGCCACCTCATCGGCCAAAGCATTAACAATAAATACCCGCCGCTTTTATTTTGGGGAGGCCACAGGGGCGCGGTCAGCATCGCCCTGGTATTGTCATTGCCTGTAGAGCTCGACTATTGGTGGACGATCCAATCCATGGGTTTTGGTGCTGTCCTGTTTAGTATGGTGTTCCAGGCCACCAGCACTTCGTCGCTGCTCCGGCTACTAAAGCTGCACAAAACAAAATAAGCACACTAATTTAATCTTTCCCAGACTAATTATTTATACAGATCCCATTAAATAAATATTTGCTCTAACTTCAATAAAACTGCAACCTTATAGTTCTCTTGTCGTATTGAACAGCAAGCACATTTTTGCAGCGGAAGAAACGACGTGAAATCAGTCTTGGAGCAACCCCGGAATGTTGGCATCAACATGGCAGCAAATAACAATTGCCTACAGTTCGATTTAAAAACCCAGCGTTCCAACGAGCACTGGAGTAACCAGCACTGTTTATTTGCGGTGCTGGCAACAGGGTTCGCAAGCTATTTTAACGCGGCAAGTTTGCTGGTTATTTTTTTTAGCACTTCGTTTACCCTTCTCTGGGCATACAACTGGCGTACCTTAGCTAATTTTAAATATTTCGCGGGCGGCGCCAATTGGATCACTTTTTCACGTTTTTGCATTATATCCTTGGTCATGGTCATGGCACAGCAGCTGCCGTTATGGGTTACCGCAACATTAGTCGCCGTGGCCGTGCTACTTGATGTCGCCGATGGTATTTACGCCAAGCTCACCCAACAGACCAGCGATTTTGGCGCCATGTTCGATATGGAGGTCGACGCCTTTTTTGTCCTAGCTATGGGCTTTTACTTCTACAACTTAGAAGGCTTTGGCCTTTGGGTATTGTTCCCTGGCTTGCTCAGGTACCTGTACCGCCTGGCGGTGATGGCGTTTGCGGATAAAGACTTTAAGGAAACCCGAAAAAGCTATGCTGTTTTCCTTGCAGGTTTAAACTTTTTTTTGCTTGCGCTTGCAGTACCTTTGCCTACTGATGTCAGCTTTTGGCTACTAGTCGCCAGCTGTATTGTCGCGGGTTCCTCTTTCGCCAAAGGCTTTGTCGAGTTATACCAATATGCCAAATCCTAGTATTGCGCTATACCTGCCAAGCAGCACCGGGCGCAAGACTGGTGGCTACAGGTACAATGATGAGCTAGCGGCCGGCCTAAACCAGGCGGGGTTTAAGCTTGCACAAGCAGCATCCCCGGAAATTGAAGTACCGGCTAGCATCCATATTGTGGACAGCCTATGGGTGCAGCAGTACGTCAAAGCAAGCCTGCCGGCGCAGCAGGTTATATTCCTCTACCACCTGCCGCCAACCCCGGCTATCAGTGCAGATGATTTGAAGGGCAAACATCTAGTCGTGACAGGTAATGGGGCTAAACAGCTATTGGCGAGCCAATACCCTGGCGTCCCACTTAGCTTGCATAAAATCACCCCTGGCATAGACGCAAATTGGCTCAAGAAAGACAAGTACGCAAAGGTGGCATCCAAGCTATTAGTGGTTTCTTCGGTGGTGCCAGGAAAGGGCTTTGAGCTGTTACTGGAATTGTTGTCAGGACTTGGCGATTTGCACTGGCACTGCACAATAATAGGGGAGCTGGATCAAGATCGCGCATATGCACAGGCAGTACAGCGAAAATTTGAGCAAGCAAACCTAGGTAGCAAGGTAACCTTCCTCGGCAGTATCGACCACCAAGGTGTCAACCAAGCAATGTGCGAAGCCGACTTGCTACTGCATTGCTCATCATTTGAAACCTACTGTATGGCCATCGCAGAAGCCCTTGCCGCCCATTTGCCAGTGCTTGCAGTCACAACAGGGGAACTGGAAGAGTTTGTCAGTTCGCCACACTTCTCATACTTTGCGCAACCGGATAGCGCTAGCCAAAAAGCACAACTTAGGCAGTTAGTCACCGAGCCTGCTTCTTATAAAGGGCTTGTACCGAAAGCCGGGACAAAGGTTAAACCATGGAGTGAAATGGTCTCGCAATGGCGTCGTTTACTGCTATCCCTCGCTGGCAAACCAGGCCAATTGCTCGAGGGCAACAATGAGGGAGTCGGGGTATGAGCATGGACATTTTCATTATCGCGGTTGTTTTTTTCGCCTACATAAGCCTGTTGCTGGAGCTCACCTTGCTGCATGTACCAAGCGTTGCGTCTGGAGTGAATATACTCCGACCCAAACCTGAGGTCATCAACTGCTATTCAGCAAAATTCCGTCGTTTGTTTGAGCTGCCATGGATTGCGCGGGTAGCATTTGCGCTTTTACCAATACTGGTGATTTATGCCGTTTTTGCGTATCCGCTGTTGGTCGCAGTTGGCGCATTGCCCCCACCTGTAAAGCAAAACCTGGTTTTTAGCTTGGTTGGCGTATGTTTGGTACTGCTGGGCAGGACTGTCACTTTTACTTCAGTGTTATTAATCCGCAAACAAAACCGGCAAACAGGAAACGACTTCAAACTGCATACCCATGCGCTATTTGCCTTTTCACGAAATCCAGGGTTAATCGGTATGTACCTATTAGTGTTGGGCTTTTGGTTTATGCTGCCGTCGCTTTGGTTTCTCGCCGGGATCTTTTTTTACATTACCCATATGCACCTCAAAGTATTAATGGAAGAAGACTTCCTAGGCCACAAGTTTGGCGAAAACTACCTTGAATACAAACGCACTACACGGAGATACTGCTAATGCCAGCACAAACCAGCAACCTGCCGCAGCAGGAACAAGAACAGGTGAAAGACTGGTTCAACCAGGTTTATCGTGACAAAGGGGAACGTTACCTAAGGCCCAGTAATGCCTATTCATTATTCTTAGAGCTCTTGCAGGCAAAACCTGGTCAAAAGTTACTCGATGTCGCCTGTGGCTTAGGCAACCTGTTGCTGGCTGCAGAAGAATACCAGTGCCAGCTCCACGGCATTGATATCTCTGATGTCGCAATTGGCAAAGCCAAATCCAGGCTACCACAGGCGCAACTGAGCACAGGTAATGCCGAGGCACTTCCCCATGGTGACCAGGAGTTCGACTTGGTAACTTGCTTGGGCTCCCTTGAACGCATGTTGGATTTAGATCAAGTCTTAGCCGAGCTATCAAGGGTTGGCCACGCGCAGACCCGATATTGTTTTTTGGTGCGCAACGCCAACACCTTGAGTTGGAGGATCCTCAAACAGGGTTTAGGTATGCGCAACCGCAAAGGCCACCAAGGCGCGAAATCTTTGCTGCATTGGCAAACTGTATTTGCGCAGGCAGGATTTAGTGTTGAACTGGTTTTACCGGATCAATATCCCTTGCACAAACGCAAGCAATGGTTAACTTTAGGATTGTACCGACCAGATCATCGGCGAATTTTGAATAGCTGGCTGCCACTCACTTATGCCAATGAATTTATATTTTTATTGCGTAAATCGGCTAGCTAACATGGCAACAGGCAAAATACCAATGGATAGTGAGGGAAGCTTGACACAACACCGCCGTACTGAGCAGGCTGTAGCTGACTTGTACAACCGCTTGGGCAGCTACGAGCAAGCCCAGCGCGAGGTAGCCTACCCCATCCATAAGCGCTTGTACTTTAACGACAACAACATCCGCGACATTTATCACTGGCTTGTGCACAACCTAACTTTTCCCAAGCAGGGCACATTATTGGATGCGGGGTGTGGCGTCGGGTTTGGCAGCCAGTATATCGCGCAAACTACAAGCTTGGATGTCACAGGGATTTCCCTAAGCCAGCAAGAAATTGATTTCGCCCAAAACCAAAGCCAACAGCAAGGCGCAGCAAAGGTTCATTTCCAGCGTATGTCATTCGACGCGATACCTGCAAATAATTACGATTGCGTGGTATTTGTAGAATCGATAAAACACAGCCCCGATCTTGGGGTCACCTTGACGGCAGTAAAACACGCACTTAAACAAGGTGGCTGTGCCTACATAGTGGAAGACATCGCCAGCCAAGATACCGGTGAATTGTTGCAAGGGTTGAACCGCGCATGGCAGCTAGAAAGAGCTTACCGTATGCAAGATTACCAGGCAGCGGCAACCGCCGCTGGCTGTCGCCTAGAAGTACTGGCAGACCTGACCCAAAACATGCGTATCCCACCTGTTTGGTGGTCAATGTTAAAGGCCAAGCTGTTCAGCCTAGTCGCCGCGTCTAGCAACAAAGGCCAGTTGGCAGGGATATACCATGGCGGTTTTCTCTTAGACCAACTTTACGCGCAGTCAGTTATGCACTACCAAGTACTAAAACTAACGCCGCAACAATCAACGCAAGACAAAGCAGCCGGGTAATTATGAGTTTCCTACTTACCCTAATAGCCATCAATTTTATCTGTTTTATGCCTTTGTACCTGGCTAATTTCAGGCAGCAAAAAAACCCCATTGCCTTTGTTACTGAAAAGCGCTTGTGGGATCAATCCCCATTCAAATGGATATACAGCAAACGTGGCTTTTCAGACCCTTTCCACATTAACTTTGAATACTGCCTTATTATCATTGCGCTGACACTGGGCGGGGCAAATCCAGCATGGCAAATTGGGATTGCTACCGCCGTTTTTGTACTCGTTACCGCAGAGATAACCTATACTGCAGTATTCACTTATATCTTTGACCGGGCCCCCGTATTTGCAGGTGATATACCGCTATTGAAATCGGGCTGGATACTCTGGAAAAGCAACCGGCACTGGCTGGTTTTGGCAGTTGTGCTGATATTGGCCGTCCTCACCGGAATTGGCTATATCCTCAATAGTGCACTGGTTGCAATGCAAGCGCCGCAAACTTGGCTGCAATTGGGCTTTATTGCCTTGCTAACCCCCCTGTGCCTTTTTAATTGGACAAGCTACAACTACAACCTATTCCACCACCGCACCGTTTATTCCACTTGTTTGCATGTGATCCGCAATATTGCCTTTGGCCGCCGCTTCAACATGTTATTTGAAAAGGACGAGCGGTTTTTCAAAGAGCGCAACCTTTACCAAAACGTCAGCCTAAAGCAGGCACCCAATGTAGTGCACCTGTGTATTGAATCCTATGGTGCCATCATGTTCCAGGATCCTGAGTTTCGTAAGGCGGCAGAGAAGCTGTTTGCAAAGTATGAAAGCAAGCTTGCAGCAGCCGGTTTTACCGCCAGCAGCAGCCTGTCCACAGCCCCCATTTTTACCGGTGGCAGCTGGCTCAGTTACGCAAGTTTCATGTACGGTATCCGTCTAGATAACTTGCAGCTGTACGACGGTTTATTCCAGTACAGTGATGGCTTTAAGGAATACGAATCCATCTTCCACATCCTTAACCGCAATGGCTATTGCAATGTCTTGGCGGCGCCCTTGGGAGGGGTAGACAGGCGGGATGTCAGTTGGGATACCATTGCCCGCTGTTTCCAACCAGAGCGGATCCTGGACTGGGACGCCTTTGGCTACCAAGGCCAAAAGCTGCGCTTCTTTAACCAAAAGAAAACCTTCTGCCTACCGGATCAATACGCCATAAACCGAGCATATTCCCTGGCGTTAGAAACCGCCCAAGGCAGGCCCGTAAGCATGTTCTACTGCACCATGAACTCCCATTTCCCCTATGAATCCCCGGTAGAAATCGCTCAAGACTGGCAACAGCTTAACCACCCTGGCCAAAAAATTGCCACCACCGACATGGGCCTGGGAATACGGCAGCGCTACCTAGACGCCATCAAATACCAATTGGAATCAGTTTTGGATTTTGTCCTAAACAATCCAGACAATCCGTTGACTGTCACCCTATTTGGCGACCACCAGCCACCTCTGGTAGCCACAGAGCAAATGGGACGGGAAACACCGGTGCATGTCATCAGCAATCAACCGGCTCTCACAAGTTCGCTACAGAGGCATGGATTTGTTCCAGGATTAATGCTAGACCCTGGCGCAACCCCAATCAAACACGAAGGCTATTTGTCACTGTTTATCAACGCCATGCATGGCGGCTTTGGTAGCAAAACCGATGCAAAACTACCAATCATGGCGTCAGGGGTTCCCCTGTTTGAGCAAGTGGGTATTGAAAAATGACCCCGGTATTGCAACCCACCAGTCCCCATAAAAACATATTGTCATTCACCCTAGTAAGTGCCCTAGGCGGTGCAACAGGGTTAATTTTGTTGCCGGTATATTTAGCTTATTTACCCGCAGAGGCCTACGCGGTGGTGGTACTAACTTGGTTGCTGGCTAACCTGGCGGGCGCATTTAGCAACCTGAAGCTGGATCAGGCCATGCGCAGTTGCTATTTCGACCATATACAGGATAAAAAACGGCTGAACCAGTTCAACGGTTCCATCTTCACCTGCACCTGGCTCAGTAGTGTAGCGGCATTACTGATATTTAACCTGTTGGCATGGTCATTTTGGCAGGATTGGTTCCAAGACTCAGCCTTTAATTTCCTGCCAGCTGGTTTGCTAGCCGTGACCAGCGTCATACTCAACCAAGCGAGCAGCGTGTATTACGCTTATCTGCAAAACACCCAAAACCTGCGCCAATACCGGAATTTAAAATTGGGAATTGGCCTTATAAGCTGCGCATTGCAATGGTATCTGCTGGCTACCACCCAGCTAGGCCTGCTGTCAGTGTTCATTGGCGCAGGGATTGCCGCCATCGCAAACGCAACCCTAGTGATTGTATTGGTCACAGTGCAGGTTAAATGGCGTTGGCATTGGGCTACCTTGCGACCATCACTGCACTTTAGCCTACCCATGATTGCTTTTTCGCTGCTGTTCCTGCTAGACCGGCAAGCCGACCGCATACTGTTGGAAAAACTACTGCCGCTTGCAGGCCTGGGCCACTATGCCTTGCTTGCTGCACTGGCTGGGGGCTTTATGTTGCTTTACAACGCCTTGGATAGCGGTGTGCGTAGCCAGCTCTATATGACGCTCACAAGCTCAGCAGCGACAACAATGCTCCAGCGCAACGTTAAGTCACTGCACAAACTATATTTCATGTCCGGATGTATGGTTCTAGTGCTATTGCTATTGGCAGGCGCCATTGTTAGTGCCTTTGGCTTGTTTGTCCCCTACCAGCCTGCTTTTCAGCTATTGCCTTTGTTCTTAATTGCGCTACTGCCGTTACCCGCAATCCGCTGGGGCGGCTTGTTATTGCTGCACGAGAAAAAATCCAGCGCATTAACCTGGCTAACCTTGATCAAATTGCTATGCCATTGCACTTTACTCTGGCTTTTGGTACCGCAATGGCAGCTCAAAGGCGCTATTGCTAGCTTATTGTTTGGCAACATATTGTCAGTCATGTTGTTTTACAGCCAACTTTCCAAAGAGATGCGATACCACATGCAGCTCACCAATTTGCCAAACCTGCTATTGGCAGTGGGCTTGATCCTAGCCTGCGGTTCTGTCTATTTAGCAGGCCCAGGCATTGCCGAGGTTGCTATTGCGGCCTTATTTGGTTTGGCAGCCCTTATTTTCACCCTAAACAGCAACAACAAAATGGATCAAGGTACAGTGCGAAGTACGCAAACGAATACAGCAGCGACAGGAGCCCAGCATGCACGTAGATGAACAATTGTGGCAAACCCTGTTGCAGCTTAAAAACACACCATTGCCTAGGGAGAAAACCAGGGCATTGGCAATGAATAGCAATAGGTTTAGCTTTTCCACTGAAACCAATTTTAGCCAGGATAAAAACGACGCGTGGGATGTTATTGCCAGTGAAAGCCCCTTTGATGTTCCTGGGTTCCAACATGCAATCGAGCTGCCCAACCAGATTTACTTTAGCTTTAGAAAAGGCATTTGCCAGGCATTGGGCATGTGTTACCGGCACTACTTACCGCTGCTACTACCGCGGATCTTTCAATGGCCAGAAACCTTTGTCTTGGTGCACGCGGCGCAGAGCTTAGATGGTAAAGTCTGTACTTTAAACGGTGCCAGCCAGTGGATAGGCAACCAAGATAACCTAACTCATGCCCACCGGATCAGGGCTTTGGTGGACGCAGTTTTAGTCGGCGCCAATACCATGCGCAACGAACACCCAAAACTATCAGTCCGGCACGTTGCAGGGGATAATCCAATACGTATAGTTTTTTGCAACTCGGTAGCAGGATTTACCGATGAAGACCTCAATAACACCTGGGTTATTTGCCGGGAAGCTGCTTGCCAGCAAATAAGCCAGCGTGACAACCTAACTAGCAGCACCAAGACCATAAAAGTGACAGAACAAGACGAGGGGCTTTGTACCCGCCAAGCCCTAAAGGCTTTGCGCCAGGCAGGCATCAATAGCCTGATGGTCGAGGGGGGTGGCACTACCATCAACCTGCTCTTGCAAAACCGCTGCGTGAACTGGCTGCAGCTGCACGTTGCCCCCATGCTCTTTGGCTCAGGCAAGTCAATTTACCACAATGAAAGTATCACGGCCGTTAACCAGGCCTTGCAGCTACAACAACCCTTCTATGCCCCAATGGGTAATGCCATGATGGTGACGGGCCACCCCAAATGACGACTCCTGGCCTGGCACCCAACTTAGCACTATGGCACTTGAATGAGCAGGAATCAGTGTTCCTGGAAGCGGGTATGGAACACCCAGGAATGCCCATTAAGGCGCTGTATTCAATGGTCTCAACCGGTACCGAGAAGCTGGTTGCAACCGGCCAAGTAGATCCGATAAAAACGCCAGGAATGGAGGTACCCTACCAAGCGGGGAGCTTTGGGCTACCCATTAAATATGGCTACTCATTAGTAGGTACAGCACCGGATGGCCGGCGGGTACATTTAATGCACCCGCACCAACAAATGGCCTTTGCCAAGAAGGAATCATTGTTTAACCTACCCGACGGGCTAAGCAGCCTGGCGGCGCCATTGATCAGCAATATGGAAACCGTGGTAAACGCCATCTGGGACACAGAACCCTATTTTAGTACTGAAGCCTTGCAAGGCGGCAACGTCGCTATTGTCGGTTTTGGCAATATCGGTTCATTGTTGGCGCTAACTTTAAAAAAAATGTTTGCTGTTAATCCCGGCATCATAGAAGCCAACCCCGCAAGGCGAGGGCGAGCGGAAATGTTGGGGCTTGCGACTACATCAGGCACTGGCGACTTTGACTTACTATTCCATACCAGCGGCACCGGCCAGGGCCTGCGCTGGTGTTTAGCCCATGCAGGTCACGAAGGCGTTATAGTTGACCTTAGCTGGTATGGCAGCCAGCTAGTTGAATTACCTCTAGGCGGACACTTCCACAAACGACGCTTGCGCCTGGTAAGCTCGCAGGTATCCAGCATCCCTGGCCACAAGAACGAAAACTACAGCTCGCGTAAACAACTTTGTGCCGAGCTACTTTGTGACCCAATCTACCAACAACTTATTGCTACGCCGGTGCCGTTTTCACAGGCACCGGAATTTTTCGACAAGCTACGCCAAAGCAAGCTAGACACGGGCTTGCTTTGGCTGTTTGACTACCAGAATTAAGGATTAATCCCATGTTTAGCGTTAAGGTTCGCGATTCCATTATGATCGCACATTCACTGCCCAACCCGTTTTTTGGTCCCGCGCAAAACCTGCACGGTGCCACCTACGTGGTTGATGTGGAATTTTCATCCGCGCAATTGGACAGCCACAACGTGGTGCTGGATATCGGCGCGGCCAAGTCTGTACTAAAAACAGTGCTAGACAAGTTGCGCTACCAAAACCTAGATGCCATGCCGGAATTTGAAGGCCAGCTGACCACCACTGAATTTGTAGCGCACTATATTCACAGTTCGGTCAGCAAAGAGATTAGCCACAGTTTTAGTGGCGGCTTGAAGGTTACGCTGGGCGAAACCCATGATGCCTGGGCGAGCTATGAAGCCCCGGTAACAGCACAATAAAAGGCATGCTTGAATGCTATTAATACATTCTTCAATGCATAAATGCCTGACCATGTATTATTTGCGGGTTATGCAGCGCCTGCTCAACTGGCAGCCATATCGAAAACGCTACGAACATTTAGAAAGCTTGGAGGGCGTGTTTTACAACACAGTGCACCAGTACAAGCTAGTATCGGTCAATGGTTTCGCCATCGACATTGACCGACTTGGCGATAGTTGGCGCATAAGCCGCTTTGTGCGGGATCCAAGGGATTTGATCGTCTCTGGTTATTATTACCACAAACGCGGGGCTGAACCCTGGTTTAGGTTTACCGACCCCACTGACCGCTACTGGCAAGCCATCAATGGCAAAGTGCCAGATAGCCTCAAGCCAGGACAATCCTACAGCGACTACCTCAATTCAGTTGATCTGGAAACAGGCCTGATTGCAGAAATGCAATTCCGACAATATCACTTCGAGGCACTGCGCAACTGGCCCGAGCATGACAATATCAAGGTATTCAAATACGAAGACATACTGGGCAATGAAACCCAGACCTTCCAACAGCTGTTCCAGTTTTATCAGTTCCCCAAATGGCAAGCCGCACTAGGCTCGCTCATCGCGAAACAACTCAGCGCCAACAACCAAAAAAACAATAAACATATTAGGAACCCGCAACCAAATCAGTGGAATGGCGTATTCACTGCCACGGCAAATGAATATTTTGAGCAACACTACGGCGATCTTATCGGCAAACTTGGTTATAAGTGAGCCCTGTGTTTGCGGCGTAAAGGGTAACAAATCAATGGGCTATAGCTATATTTCCAGCGCAAAACTACCTACTAAATGGGGCACCTTCCAAATCCACGGCTTCCAAGAGGATGCCTCAGGGCAGGAGCATGTCGCCCTCACTTTTGGTGAATGGCAGCCGGACGAAATAGTCCCCATGCGCATCCATTCCGAGTGCCTTACCGGTGATTCCCTGTTCAGTATTCGTTGCGACTGCGGTTTCCAACTGGAAACGGCGCTCAAAAATATAGTTAAAGTCGGTAAAGGTGTGTTGTTATACCTGAGGCAAGAAGGCCGCGGGATTGGGCTGCTCAACAAAATACAGGCCTACAAGCTGCAGGACAGTGGTTTGGATACGGTAGAGGCCAACCAGCACTTGGGCTTCGATGCCGATCTTAGGGACTACCATATCTGCCAATATATGCTGCAAACGCTAGGCGTTTCAAAAGTCAGGCTAATGACCAATAACCCGAAAAAAGAAGCTGCACTTAAAGAGCTGGGCATCAATATCATTGAACGCCTGCCGATTGACCAAGGCGCTACTGAACACAACCTGTTTTACCTGCAAACGAAAAAAGCCAAACTTGGCCATAAACTGCCGGTGGGTGACTACCAAGTCAATTTGTAAAACCCAGATTAAAATGCTCTCTCTCAAACAAAGTTAATATGCCCTCATTTGCGAGTTGCGGAAATTGCTAAACTTTATATTTGCTCTATGGTCTTTCTTAGTAAGCGTTTTGTTTTTTGTGCATTCCAATAGCGGACGTTCGTTTTTTAGGTTCCAGACTGCCGCTTGGTACGCATCTCGGACTTTACTTGGTGTGTTAATATCCTCCAGTCAACACAGCAAAACCACCTTATACAATTTCGAACTTCAAACAATTCTCTCCTGAAGATCCCTTACCCTCCATTAAAATGCTCTTGTAATTTGAAAAAAGCTTTACAATTGATGCAATTGATATATTGACCCTAACCTTAGGTAATACCTCAAGCTTATCGTATTGGTAAGTGACACGCAGGGGACGTAGGCGGTTTAACATGGCAGAGAAGCAATACAGCGTAGGGCAGTTAAGTAAACTAGTAGGGGTGAGCGTGCGAGCTCTGCATGTTTATGACAAAAAAGGCCTACTGAAGGCAAAAAGAGGTAGTAACGGCTACCGCTTTTACTCTAGTTACGATGCTGCACTGTTGCAACAAATTATTGTGTATCGTCAGATGGACATGAGTTTGGATGAAATCGCTGCCATTATCCACGCTGAAAACTTTGACTTGCTGAGCGCTTTAGATAAACAGCGCCAATTACTAATAGAGCGTCGGGACAATACCGACAAAATGATTAAGCAAATTGAGGTATCAATTAAAATGGCGAAAGGTGAAGAAAATTTCTCTTCAATACTGGCAGGAATGCCGCAAGAAAAAATTGAAGAATGGACAACCGCAATGAAACATGATCAGCTGGGTGCAGATGTATTCAAGGCCTACGGTAAGATCTCAGACGATGATATTCAAGCTTTAAAGCAACAGGCTGACGACTGGACTCTTCGTTACATGAAGGTAACGCAGCTAGAAGTAAGTCATGATGAAGTTCAGAGCTTGATGAAAGAAGCCTACGTGATCATGAACCGAATGTATTACGAGACGGTGGATGATTTTAAGGGAGCTGATTACGAGTTTTTGAAACTGACATGTGCAGAAAGTAGAAAAGACAAAGTCGTCGTCGATATCTACGAGAACTATCAAAAAGGAATGGCCAAGCACTATTTTGACGCGCTTGCTTATTTTGCGGAACACTCCTTAAAAGACAATGAGGAAGAGTACATTCATTTAAGGTAATAAAGCCTAAATTTCTAAATGACCCAAACCCGACATTTCTAAATTGCTTCTGCACAATTAGAACTTGTTAATCTGATTTCTGTTAAATGTGTTTTGCCGGCGGCAGGTCGGCGTAAACACTATTGGCCATCCAGCGGCTGACGTTGTCGGTAAGTGCAGGCTCGCCCACGAGTTTTAGCCTGCCTTCGCGTATGGCCTCCCTGTAGGAGCATTCCCCCATCCAAATGCAGGCCAACTGCTTCACTGTGGTGGTGAAATAAACGTCAACGTCGCGGCCAGGATCGTCAACACATAAATCAACGTCTTCACCGCGTATCAACAACCACCAGTTGGGATACTTATCGACGTCGGTAAAATGAAAGCGAATAACTGTTTCCCTACCCACCAGGCGATCCACCCGAATTGAACGCTGCAAATACAACATCAATAGTTCCACGTCGTAGTCTTTATCAGTCAGGCTCGATTTTGCCCATTTGAGCCCCCACTCGCCTAAGGACTGGATAATAGGTAGCAATTCGCGGCAGGATTCGGTTGGAAAGTACTCATAGCCTTTTTGGCCCGGTATTTTACGTTTCTGCACTAAACCAGATTGCGACAGGCTATCCAGGCGCTTCGATAAAAGCGTCGGCGAAATCTGGCTCATGCCCCGCTGCAATTCAGAAAAGCGTGCGCCGCCCATGAGCAATTCACGGATGATCAAAATAGTCCATTTTTCACCAAGGATTTCCGTTGCCTTGGCAATGGGACAAAATTGGCCGTAATGCATATAGCCTCCCGTTGAACTACTCATTGATGCCCAATCTACAAAAATTGTAGTGCACAACTACAGAATCTGTAGTGGTTTGCTACAGCTTTGTGACTAGGTTGCTTTCGCTTAATTTTTTACAGTTTGCCCCGCATTAATTCAAGGCCTTTTTAAGCGATTCCTATCAAGGCCTAAATAACGGAGTGAACATGAATAATATTGATATGGCCAAAGTTGAAGCATTTGCCGGACAAGTAATCAATGACGCCGCAGCGACAATGTCAGGCGTGATGACCAACATTGGCCACAAACTTGGCCTGTATAAAGCCATGGCGGGATCAGGCTGGCTGAGCTCGCGGGCACTGGCAGAAAAAACCGCTACCGAAGAGCGCTACGTTAGGGAGTGGCTGAACAACCAGACTGCGGGTGGCTACGTGCATTACGACAGCGAACACCAGGCCTACCAATTACCCGACGAGCACATCCCTGTATTAGCAGACGACAATAGTCCTGTGTTTTTGGTTCCAGCTTTAGATGTTGCGGCATCATTATGGCTAGACGAAGACAAACTGCTGGACATATTCAAGACTGGTGAAGGGATCCCATGGTCGCACCATCACCACAAGCTGTTTTGCGGTGCCGAAGCCTTGTTCCGTCCTGGCTATAAAACCCACTTAATACCAAGCTGGTTAAACGCGATGGCTGGGGTCACAGCGGCATTGGAAAAAGGCGCAAAGGTGGCCGATGTTGGTTGTGGCCACGGTGCATCCACCATTGTCATGGCGCAAGCATTCAAAAACTCGGTATTTATCGGTTACGACAACCACGGGGAATCCATCCAGACCGCAACAGATCGCGCCAGTGCCGCCGGTGTTGGCCATAACCTGCGCTTTGTACAGAGCGATGCCAAAGGCTACCAGGAAGCCGACTTTGATTTAATCTGCTTTATGGACTGCCTGCACGATATGGGCGATCCTGTCGGTGCCGCGCGCAAAGCACGCCAATCTTTGAAAAACACCGGCAAACTAATGCTGGTTGAACCGGCCGCAGCAGACAACTTGAGCGACAACATCAATCCCGTTAGTCGGCTCTACTATGCGGCCTCAACTGCGGTTTGCACACCTTGCTCCCGCTCCCAGGAAGTGGGATTAGCACTGGGTGCCCAAGCTGGCCAGAAAAAACTATCTGAAGTGTTGCATGAAGCCGGTTTTAACAACGTACGCAAAGTAGCCGCAACACCCTTCAACATCATCCTAGAGGCCAGCTAGCTCGCCATCAACAACAGGTATTCCAAGAGGTAAAAGAATATGTACCGACTGTTTTCACTTTTTTTATTGGCCAGTATTGGCCAGACTGTTTTTGCCGATGAGGCAAGTGCGGGAGCTTCCTGGCCCCTATGTGGCCGTATCTACCAAGCACCGCCTGCTGGCTGGGAGCTAAGCCAAGGCTGCCCAGAATCCAGGTGGGGCAATCCCGACTTCACTGACGCCCCTTTAAACGACGGCTTTGGCCCACGCCTCTTATCCAGCCGACATGATTTCCACCGGGGTATCGATATCCCAGTGGCCAGCGAAGATGAGGATTATGATCCGGAGATAAGCCCTGCCTATATCTTCAGTATTCTGCCTGGCGAAGTGGTTAAAGTAGATAGCAGAAAGGGTTATGTCAGGATACGGCATTTCCGGGATCCCAGCACGGATGACTGCGACAATGGCGACGCACTTGGCCTGCTAAGCAACTGTTTCCATAGCCATTACCGGCATATGCATAGTGTCGCTGTCAGCAAAGGTGATATTGTCAGCCAAGGCCAGTATATCGGCGTAGTGGGCAAACGTGACGCCAATACCTGGCATTTGCATTTGGAACTGTCTGAAGCCACCGACCCCGATCCTAAAGGTGCCTGGCAGCGTGACAAGAAAAACCCGCTGCATATCCTGCCCTACCACAATCACAATGGTTACAGCGGCTTGGAAGCCACTGGTATAGGCGAACCCACCAATGGCAAGGTATCTGTGGCCGTCACCTTCACCCAAGCCAATACCGGTACGCCTGACATCAATAAAATCAGTGTCAGGGTGTACCGTCGCGATAGCCAAGGCAACCTTTTAGAAATCAGCCAGTCCGGTAGCCAAATGCAGGGATTAACGCCTGAAGGGGATGGTTATTATATTGCGCCGCCGTTTATTGATTTTGATTTGTTCAACAGGCTGTACACGCCTAAAGACAGCAATGCCCTGCCTTTTGAACAGTTTATCCCTGGTGGCGACTATGAAATGCTGGGCCATGAGCTGGAAATCCCATCCAGTTATTCATCCACCAAGACGCTGGATAAACGGTTAGACGAGCAGCGGGAAATAGGTGACATCAATGGCATACTAATCCATAACCAGAGCTTTAACCAAAATAGTCCTGAGTTTCAACTACCCCTTACTTTCCAGCAATTAGATGCAGGTGAAGAATGGACGGGTGAGCTTTGCATTGAAGCAACCGCCATAGACATTAAAGGCGAGATAGAGGCGGTAGATTTTAAATGCAGTAGTGAATTGGAACCGGTACAGACTGGTTTGCCTTTTCCCGGCAAGGCATCTGAGTACCCAGACTACGCGTCATTTATCCAAAGCTGGCAGCAATTCTTAGCAAATTTGCCGTAAGCTTTCCCAGCAAAGCTGTTGCCCGGGCGCGGGCGACAGCCACCGCTACTATTCTGGTTTCAGTTTTAACAGCTTACCGCTATCGGTGAGCAAATAAATATGGCCATTTGGGTCTTGCTGGATTCCGCGGAAGCGCTCATTCAAATTGGTCAACAGTGATACTTGGTTGGCCACTGTGTTGTCCTGCATGTCTACCCACAATAGCGCACGGGTCTTTAGCGTGGTCACCAGATAATCATTGGTGAATTCAGTGAATAGCTTGCCACTGTAGACAATCATATCCGAAGGCGCAATTGACGGCGTCCAGTCTAAAAATGGCTGCTCCATTCCTGGGTATTCAGTAAAGGGGCTGATCCTGGCACCAGAATAATCCTTGCCATTGGTGATCACCGGCCAGCCGTAGTTATTGCCTGGTTCAATTATGTTGATTTCATCACCACCAGCGGGGCCGTGTTCATGGCTCACCAACCAGCCGCGGGACTGGTCATAAACCAACCCTTGTGGATTGCGGTGGCCCAATGAATACATGGCGCTTTTAGCCTTGCCATTGGCGCTAATTGGATTGTCGTTGGGGAAAGTACCGTCCTGGTTAATACGGATGATCTTGCCCATCATATTGTCTTTAAACTGGGCTTGCTCGCGGTAATCAAAGCCATCACCTGTGGTCGCGACCAGTGTGGCATCAGGTAAAAACGCGATACGGCCGCCATAATGTACCGGTGTATCTTTGCCAGGTGTAGCCGTAAATATCACTTCCACATCTTGCAAGGAATAGCTTTCGCCAGATTTGGCCAATGTCGCTTTGGCAATAGCCAAGGCATTGTTTTTCGGGTCACCCGCGGCATAGGACAAAAACAAGCTGCCGCTGTCTGCGAAATCAGGCGCCAGTTTGATATCCAATAGCCCACCTTGGGAGGCAAAATACACTTCAGGCACACCGGCTACATCTGTAAGCTGGCCATCCTTTAGCAACTTGACCTGCCCGGCTTTTTCGGTGACCAAAATACCTGAATCTCCTGGCAATATTGCCATTGCCCAAGGCGTGTCTAGCTGATCGGTCAGAGTGTCATAGGTCAACTTAGGGGTATCAGCTTGGACAACAAAGGGCAATGACAAAACCATACTCGTTGCCAGGATTGATAGATTTCGCTTTAGACCAGCAAGCATAAAGGCTCCGCTTAAAAAATGTTTTAGACACAGTATTTTGTATAACCTATTTTGGTGTGCGACACTAACAAAAACAATGAAAAGCCGGTAAACCCATGAAAAACGCAGTGCTGCTTGTTCGCAATTTCATCATCGCGGTATTCACCACCTATATCCTAGCCAGCATTTTGCACAGCCAATTTGTATTAATGTCACTCACAGATATAGGCATTGAAATTGGCATTGGTGATTGGATAAAGATGACCTTGGCAGACCTATCTGGATTGATGGTTGGCTATGGCGGCATTATCAGTGTTGCCCTACTACTCGGCTTCTTAATTATCTCTGCCGTGCACCGCTGGGTAACACCTTTGCCGTCGTGGCGCTTTGCCCTCGCTGGTGCCATTGCCATGGCGACGGCTCTACTAACCATGTATGCGGTGTTCAATATGACCCTAATAGCAGGCGCCAGGGATACAGTGGGCATCATCGCCCAATGCTTTGCCGGTGCCGTCGGTGGTTGGGTTTATTACAAAGCCCAGCAAAGTTAGAAAACAAATCTTTTAGTCGCAGATACAAAAAATGCCGCATCAAGCGGCATTTTTAAATGAGTTGTAGGATGCTACTCAGAGCCTAACTCTTCCTGCAAGGCTTCAAAGCTTTGCTTTTCACCGCTGACAAATGACTGCCATTGGCGCGCCATACGTTCGGTTTGCTGGAACTTTTCGGCTTCGGCCAAGGCGTTTAGCGCCAGTGCAAACTGCTTTTGGTTATACA
This sequence comes from Alteromonadaceae bacterium, assembly GCA_965279005.1. GTDB lineage: Bacteria > Pseudomonadota > Gammaproteobacteria > Enterobacterales > Alteromonadaceae > Planctobacterium. Next base: position 49,792 of record CBDIHK010000023.1, read on the forward strand.
ATGACATGCCAATCACCAAGTGTGCCGTGCCCGGGCTGCGGATATCACCTTTCTCCAAGGCAGTACGCGCAGACGCAATGGCTTTATCCCACTGGTCGGTATTTAAGAAAATCTGCGCCAATTGCGCATCCAATTCACCATCGTCAGACAACTCGGCCGCTGCTTGCATCACCGGGATCGCTTTTTCATTTTCTTTTGCCAATGCCCAGCACTGGGATAAGAAACGCAAATTGCGCAAATTGCGATCCAGCACGCCTTCGTCCATAGCCTGTTCCATCAACCTCGCACCCTTGTAAGGCACCTGGTGGTAATAATACAGCTGGGCTAGGTTAAAGATATCCTGGCCAGAGGTAACATAACCTTGCTGGTACGCCGCTTCCATGATGGCAAGCTGCTTTTTCTCTTCGCCAATTTCCCCGTACATGCCCGCCAATTGCAGCCAGTACTTGGGTTTCTCATAGTAGCGGACCAGTTTAACCAATACCGAAGTTACGTCTTCGGGGCGCTTCAATTCATAATAAATTGCGCGCTGTAGGATGTACCAGTTTTCGTCGGCAATACCGTCGTCAGGATTAGCTTCCTGGGTTTCGATGGCAGCTTCGATAAATCCCGCCGCTTGCTCATAGTCCTTTTGTTGATACATGGCTTGGGCTTTGAGCACATAGTTCTTGGCAGGAATAGGCCCGGTATTGAGTTCTTCCCAATCTTCTAAGAATTCGATTGTATCGTCGAACTTGCCCTGCATAAGGCTAAGCTGGGCAAGGCTGAACAAGGTGCTCATTTCAAACGCTTCAGGGATCGGATCCTGCTCCACTACTTTTTTGAACGACTCCAGTGCTTGGTTGTAGTCTTCAGCGTTGTAGTAGATAAAGCCGTAGAAGTTGTACATCATGGCTTTTTCATAGCTGTTCATTGAGCTGGACTTGCCTTCCACCTGCTCAAGGATAGCAATAGCCTCCTCCACGTTGCCTGCATCACCGGCTGCCTGCGCCCTCGCAAGCTGCTCGTAAACTCGGCCACGCAGTGCCGGTACCCGCTTGGTCCTGCGCTGTTGCTCCTGGGCAACGGCGGTACCTTCAGCTATGACACTGGTAGTCGCTGGTGCCACATACAAACCCGTACCGAGGATTGCTAGCGCTAAATAAGATAATCTCAGTTTCATTGCGCCCCCTTAACCATCGATCTCAAATGAAATACGGTTTTGGATACCGCTGACTTCTGTGGCTTCACCGTTAATCACCCGAGGCTTGTACTTAAACTTAAGCGCTGCGTCCAATGCTGCCCGGTCGAAAATACCCGGTGGGTTGGCCTCAACGACAAATGGGTCGCGCACTGAGCCTTGCTTGGTCACAGTAAACTCAACAATAACATAGCCTTCTATACCCCGCTGTAGCGCGCGGCGTGGGTATACCGGGGCAACCTTAACAATAGGTAAGTACTCACCATCACCCGATTCCAATGCCAAGCCACCATCAAGGGCAACATCGGCAGTAATTTCGGAGCCAAAGTCCAGGCCTGCGCCATCAGAGTTTGGTGAAGCTGCATCCAGCTGCGGTTGATTCATTTGCGGCGGAGGCTCTTTCGGTGGCGGTGGCTTCCTGGGCTTGCGCTCTTTCTGCTCTACCGTTTCCTCTTGCTGTACGCGCACAAAATCCAGGACACTGCCCCTTGGCGGATCCGTGAGCGCGCTGCCCCCACTCTCAATCAACGACTGCATCACATAAAACAGCACCAAAGTAATCCCGGCACTTAGAATTAACGCAATCAATAATCGGATCATAATTACTGCTCTGCTGCTGCGATTGATACATCGAATGCGCCTGCTGCACGGGACGCGTCCATCACCTTGATTAAGGTATCAACATTGGCTTTTTGATCTGCCTGGATGACCACTGAACCTTGCGGGTTTTCCGCTTTTAAACGCTCGATATTGGCCTGTACTGCCCTGACATCGACGCGGCGTTTGTTGATCCATATTTCGCCCTTGTCAGAGATAGCCACCAGGATAGTTGCCCTGGGTTTAGACACGGCGGTTGACGCCTCTGGGCGGTTGACATCAATACCCGCCTCTTTAACAAAAGAGGCAGTAACGATAAAGAAGATAAGCATGATAAAGACAACGTCCAACATGGGCGTCATATCAATGGTGGCTTCCTCTTCTTCTACTAAATTTTGAAAATGCTGTTTCATAAATTACTCGCTTAAGCTTGGCAGCCTTGGCTGCCGACTTTTATCTGTGCCTGTCCATTTCCAGCGCCTCTTCCATATGGGTGCGCTCTGTTTTAACGGTTCTAACCAGCCAAGTAGAAGCAAATACGCCTGAAAGCGCACCAACCATACCGGCCATTGTGGGGACAGTCGCCTTGGAAACACCAGAGGCCATCGAACGTGCATTACCAGAACCTGAAATCGCCATAACATCGAATACTTCGATCATGCCGGTCACTGTACCCATCAAGCCTAACAGCGGGCACAATGCCACCAGCGCTTGGATGATGGTGACATTTTGGTTTAATTTCAGGTGCAAACGGGAGATGCACATTTGGCGTATCTGTTCAGCGTTCCAAGAGCTTTTGTCTTTGCGGGCATGCCAGTTGGCCACGGTCTCGTCTTTCAATTTCTTGTGGAAGAAAAAGAAATACATAGCCCGTTCCAAAATGAGCAGCCACATCACGAAGATAAGGACACCGATGGCTAACAATACGTTACCACCTGTCTCCGTAAAATCGCGTATAGCTTCAAAAAACTCTAAATACATGGCAATTAACCCCGCTCAGCGCGCTCTGCAATCACTCCTGAAGACTGTTCCTGCAAGACACTGACAATCGCTTTGCTGCGAGTGTTTAAGAATGCATATAGCAATGTAGTTGGGATGGCAACAACCAAACCAAGTACAGTAGTTACCAAGGCTGTGGAAATACCGCCAGCCATGAGTTTCGGGTCACCGGTACCAAATAGGGTAATGGCTTGGAAAGTTTTAATCATACCGGTAACGGTACCCAATAGCCCCATTAACGGCGCAACCACTGATATGATTTTCACGATGGTCAAGAAGCGGGATAACCTTGGCAATTCACCCAAGATAGCCTCGGTAAGATGCAGCTCCAAAGCTTCCACATCTGCTTCTGGGTATTTTTCTTTAACTTTAAGTACACGGCCAAGTGGGTTGTCTTCTTTAACCACGTCTGATTTAGCCTGGGCGTTTACTTTCATACTCAAAAACGTCAGGTTGATCAGCTGGAAAATGGCCAATAGGAAGCCAACTGCACCAACAGCCAAAATGATGTAGCCAACTTCGCCACCTTGCTCGATACGCTCTTTCAACGTAGGCGCTTGTACTAATAAACCAAGGATCGAACCACCAGTTGGGTCTAAACCAAACTGGACGAAGTTGCCGCTTGAAGCTTGCAGCTCGGCAGTGCTATTTACGAAGCGCGAAGCAGGCTGCCTAATCAATTCGGCAACCGTACCGGTAGTGGTGTTGTAATCCAGGTATTTACCATCAGCGACCAAGGCAAATGGACCAACCCGAACCACTTCTTTGCTGACCTTAGTACCGTCCGCTTCAACCACATCGGTAGTGAACTTGACTACTTTACCCGCTTCGGTCATTTCCCGCTGCATCTCGAACCACACGCGCTCAATCTCTTCAATTGAAGCGAGCTTGGAGGCCTGTCCCATGGATTGGGCGAGTTCCTCTAAAAACACATTACGGTTAGGTAGCTCGGCAGATATCAATGAAGCTTTAAATTTGCCGCTGGTATCGCCAGAGACTTGCTGCAATACACCAAATAGCTCTTTTAATGAACCCAAGCGCTTGCCAAGGGCATCCTGCAAGTCGGCAATTTTAAATTCGTTTTCTTCGAACTGGGTTTCAAGGCTTTCACTGCGGGCAACTTCAGAATCACGGGTAGCGGTAGCTTCCGCAATCATGCGGTCTTGCTCGGCAACCTTGTTTATGAACTCTTGTTCGCGCTGCTGGTTTTGCTGTGATTGTTGGAATTTGCCTTCTTCCAATTGCTTTAACAAGGCATCCAAATCGAGGTTTTTATTTTGGGCAACCGCTTGTGTTGTAAACAAGGACAAGACAAACAAGCCAGATACGATTTTACTCAACATTTTCATCTTCAATCCTTATTCAGTCAGTGCCACTGGCAGCATCAACAAGTCAGGTGCCAATTGTTTCTTGGCCATACGCAAGCCTTTGGTGACTTGGGTACGATATTCAGGACCCAACGCATCCCAAGTTTTAGTTTCTTGGTTCCAGACGCCTTGCTCGCTGGCATCACGGGTTTGGTAAACCAGTACACTACGGCCAACGCGCAAGAACTCAACGTCACGGCCTTCTAGCAAACCGGAATAAGCTTCCATGGTGCGGCCATAGTCCATCTCAACTTGATAGGCTTCCATTACCCGGCGGAATTTTTCAGATGTGGTAACGTCAGCGCGATCCATCATAGAACGCAGTTCCGCGATGCGGTTGGTGCGCTCTTCGGGAAGGAATGGCACGTCTAGCTGCACAAATTGCTCTAGGCCATCAATCATGCGCATCATTAACGGCGTGATTTGACGCTCAATAACACTGACTTCATCGATTGACTTATTTAGGTCAGCCATTTCTTGGATTTGGCTGGCAATCTGTTTGTCCAACTGGGAGTTGTAAATGCGCAGGCCATCAGTTTCTTTGTTGATGGTCTTAAAGGTTTGTAGTTTGCTATCAACCTGATCAGAAAAAGCGTTGATCTTTTCCTGCGAAGTGGCAGCCGATTCGTTGATTTCTTTTGCTACGTCAACGGCGGGCTTTAGGTAGCCGTCTTCTTGTGCATTCCCGGTGATAGCAGCGACAGCCAATGCTGCGCTAATCACTGATAGGGAAAATTTCTTAGAAATTTTCATAAAACATGATCCCAAGAGTGAATAAATTTGGTGAATAAAACGGCAGTGCACCGATTTTGTGCTGCGGATTTTAGTTTTGACGTGTGACGGTTTTATTACAATGGGGTGAGAGGTTGATGAAAGTGATGGGCCGCATACGTATGCGGCCCTAAAATTGACGATTTAGGTAAAATTAAAACTCGTAAGTAAAGCGGACATCAAATGTCGTGCCCACATTTTCACTCAAGATAGTAACGCCTTCCTGGATGATTTCTTTTTCTTCATCCAACAAGTTGCGGGCCCTAACCCGTACTTTGGTATTGAAGTTTGGATAGTAGGTGTAAACCAAGTCCACGGAGTGGAAAGGTTGTTCCAAACCATCATCAAAACCACCAGAGCCTGGGATAATGATCCGGTCGCCAAACACGTTGTACACCAATGAGGCAGCGTGCTCACCATCAGGTGAATCATAACCTACTTGCAAGTTAGCAACCCACTCGGAGTGGCCTACCAAACGGCGTACATTGTTGGTAGCCGCATTAGTAATTGAGCCAGGATCTGGATTACCTGGCAAAGCCTGCGAAAGCTGGTTCAAGAACAAGCCATTTGGATCGCCTAGCCCCAAGGTCACTTCAGAATCAGAGAAGGTGAAGTTACCGCTGACATACATATCGTTACCGATACCGCCAAGGAAGGTGAAATCTTGCAAAAATTCGATTTCGACACCGTAAACCTCGCCCGACTCACCGTTGGCGGTCAATAGCTGCTGGGCACCTTCTGTCGCAGACGGGATTTCTATCAATTCAATTGGCGTTTCAATATCCTTGTAGAAAAGCGCCACTGACAGGTTGTTGCCATCAGCCATGTACCATTCCCAACGCGCGTCATAGCTGGTGAGATCTGAACTCTGCAATTGCGTTGAGCCCCTAACCAACAAATCAGTGAGTGGGTCGATGTAGAATGACGAAGACAAATCCCTCAAATCAGGACGAATAGAAGTTTGGCTAACATTAAACCTCACCTGCATTTCATCATTGAGTTGATAGGTCAATGCCAACGATGGGAACCACTGGTCTTCATTTAGCGCCAGGTCAGCCAATTCTTGCCCGGTGGCGTCAAATAAACCAGTGTGGGCAATGTTCGGGATGGAGATTTGTTTAAAATCTTCGTACCTGGCACCGCCGGTAATGCGCCAGTCACCAATAATGGCGTCAGCCATTAGGTAATAAGCGTCATTCTTGGTAGCGGCAACGAACTTGTCACCATCGTTAGTGCGGTCTTCAAAACCCACGATAAAGTTGGGATCTGAAATCGCCTGATCAGAAAAGATCGACGAATAACTATCACCAACCAAAAACTCCGTAGGCGTATCACGCATTAGCAAATCAACGGTGATGTTGTTGGCTACCCTGGCCTTGTCGAAGAAATCGGCACCGACTTTTAGCTCAATCTCATAACCTTCACCCATAATAGGGTAAAGCAAGTTCCAGCCATAGGTTTTCGCCCTATCGTTCAGGCGCTGCCAGGCGTATTCAGGCGGAGAAGAGCGGCTCAAGCGCGAATCCAATACTTCACCGGTAGCAACATCAATGGTTTCAGCAAACAAGGCTTCGAAACCACCAGGTGCATCACGGTCAGCGGTAGACTCTGAATAATACCAGTCAAAGCCAAGGAAGTTATACTCAGGGAAGTTGTGGATTCCCTTGAGTTGGGAAACCTTCATTTCCCTTTCTTCGTAAATAATGTCGATGACACGTAGCTGTTCGGATTCTTCCTGGATCGTGTTGGTTGACTCGCGCAACCTGTCCCTGAAGCGATCCCGCGTATCGTGCAAGAATATGTTGTTCAACTCCAGGCGGTGGTTTGAATTGTATTCAAAACCGATGTTCAACATGCCGCTCCAACGCACTGTGTGCTCAGTGGATTGGCCGTCCTCGAATTCGTTAATGCCAACTTCACCACCAGAGCGGCGCAAGTTGTATACGTTGCGCTCATCCGATGCCAACCAACTATTACTGTATCCCGCCGATGCGATGTAGCCGATCTTCATGTCATCACCCAGGTCGTAAAAATCGCCTAGGGCGATATTGCCTGAATAATTAGGATCGACAGATTCACTTGCCGCAGAGATGTTGCGGTTGAATTCTGAAAGGATCTCTTGGTTTTGGGCATTAGTCAGTTCGCCCAAACCCTGGTCTGGGTCAGTGCTGAACACGTTGACCAATGACTGGGAGATAGCCCTAGCACCATCATCCCTTCCCTGCCAATCATCACCGCCACCCGCGTACCAAGGCGAATCATCGTTTAGCGTGTTCAGGCCTGCCTGGGCTTGCACAGTAAACAAGCTATCGTTGGGGATGGATTTAGTGCGCACGTTGACGTTACCACCACCAAAGTGTGCCGGCATGTCTGGGGAGAATGACTTTTGCACGCTTAGGCTTTCGATAATCGACGATGGGAATAAATCCAGTGGAATAACAGAGCGCGTAGGATCCGGGCTAGGTACATTCATCGAGTTCAATTCAGTACTCGAATAACGCTCACCCAAGCCCCTGACGTAGATGAACTTGCCATCTACCAGGGTAAGGCCGGTTACACGGCGCAACGCTGATGCGGCGTCACTATCACCAGTCCTGGCAATTTGCTCGGCGCCAAGAATATCGGCAACGAAGGCCTGGTTTTGCCTCTCTTGAAGAACCGCAGCGGCCGTACCTTTCAAACGGGTACCGACAGCCACAACCTCTTCCATGGGTTCAGCTTCGTCTTCTTGTGCATATACACCACTAGTGCCCAATGAGGCCAGTGCCACTGTAACAGCGAGGCAAAGACGGCTCTTGGCAAGTTTCATGTGCATATTTGCTTTCATTTAATTTTGCTCCATAAAAACGATGTAAATAACTTAGTGGTGCCAAATAAGGAGCGCCAGACGGCGCTCCTACTACAAATGACACCAAGTTGCTTTTTATGAAGTCTTCTTAGTCGTTGAGGCCAACTGTTACCCAACCAGCAGTCCAGTCGTTGCTGCCGTTAAAGGCACCAATGTAGTCAGTAGAGGTAAACCAAGCATCAACAGTTGATGCATCGATACCCGCGCCTAACAATGGTGAACCGGCTTGCGGCTGGTAGTTGTCCAAAGATACTTCGGCAGCAGTACCGAATGCCAAGTTACCAGACTGGGCTAGGAACCACTCTTCAACCGTTTGTGCACCCGCGTCACCTTTGAAGTTCTCGCCGTTGTCACAAGCCACTGCAGAGTTGGTGATGATCAAGTTGCCATCAGTAACTTGCTGTTGGGTTTCGGCAAATCCGTCAACTTCCAAACACTCGCCCATTTCAGCAGGACCGGTAATAACGAAGTTGTGTAAACGGCCTTGGGTACCGTGGCGTAGCAACACACCCTCAGAATCGTTTTCACCGTCAAAGGTGCTACCTATGATGGTTACGTTAGACACCATAGGGTTAGAGATTGGCGTCGCCGCTGGGTTGTCTTCTGAGTTGTCAGATTCAAAACCACGGTTAGCAAAGGTATCGTTGTGCTTGATAACAACAAACTGTGCGTTACCCGTCCAACCGAATGCCCAGTCCAGGCTGTCGTCGCCGTTACCGGTCAATACCACGTGGCGCACGTTTACAGTGCCACCGAAGAACTCAACACCATCGTCAAGGTTTTCGTGTACCTGGATGTAGTCAACAGTCGTACCAGAACCGACACCGGCAAAGGTAATACCGTTAAGCTCGTCACCGGTACCTACTTCGTTACCCGCGTGCTTAACAACGGTGTACAACAAAGAACCTGAATCATCAGCCGGGTTGTTACCACCGTAGACACCTGCGTCACCTTCGGCATTAACACCACAGCTTGCTAGCTCTTCATCAGAAGCAACATCGTCGCCATTGGCGTCACACAAGTTAGTAGGCGCATTACCTAGCATGACCAAACCACCCCATTGGCCGATACCGGTAGTACCGCCAGTGACGTCTTGTACTGAGGTCATCACCACAGGTGCCATCGCTGTACCTAAAGATTCAATCTTTGAACCACGGCGTGAAACCAAGAAGTCGTCACCAGATTGGCCGATAATAGTGGTACCTGCCTGGATGTATAGGGTTGCGCTGCTGGCGTTGTCTTCACCTACAGCGGTGCGGCCTTGTAGTACCCAGTGGGCATCATTGGTCAAGGTTACGTCAGCGGTGAACACGACATCTTGGTTGATGGCGTAAACTGGCTTGTCAGTAACTGAAGCAAATGCACCAGTACCGCTGATATCAGTGGCTAGGCCTTGCTCAAGCGCGTTTTGGATGTCCGTTGGGAAATCAGGGTTCACGCCAACAGTCCAGCCCTCGGTCCAATCGTTAGTACCATCGAAGGCGCCTTTATAGGTAGTTGAAGTGAACCAGGAATCAACCGTTGACGCGTCGATACCCGTACCCAACAGAGGTGAACCACCTAGAGGCATGTAGTTGTTGGCTGCTAGTTGTAGCTCGCCTGAACCATTGTAGGCAACGTTGCCGTCTTGGCCTAGGAACCACTGTTCAACAGTTTGGCCACCCGCGTTGCCCTTGAAGTTTTCGCCGTTGTCACAGCCTACCGCAGAGTAGTTCATGATCAGGTTGCCGTTGGCGGCTTGGTCTTGGGTTTCTTGGAAACCGTCAACTTCCAAACACTCACCCATGCCTTCAGGACCTGTGATCACGAAGTTGTGCAAGCGGGCTTGGGTACCGTGGCGTAGCAATACGCCCTCAGAATCGTTTTCGCCGTCGAAGTTACTACCGACGATAGTGACGTTGGATACCATTGGGTTGGAGATTGGCGTCGCCGCTGGGTTGTCTTCTGAGTTGTCAGATTCGAAACCACGGTTAGCAAAGGTGCCATTGTGCTGGATGTAAACGAACTGGGCACGGCCGTTCCAACCGAAGGCCCAATCAAGGCTGTCATCACCGTTACCGGTCAAGACAACGTGTTTAACGTCAACTGAACCACCAAAGAATTCAATACCGTCGTCTAGGTTTTCGTGCACCTGGATGTAATTGACAGAAGTGCCACTACCAACACCGGCAAAGGTAATACCGTTTAGCTCATCACCGGTACCTACTTCGTTACCAGCGTGCTTAACCACAACATAGCGCAAGGTACCAGAATCATCAGCTGGATTGTTACCACCGTAGACACCAGCGTCACCTTCGGCGTTGACACCGCAGCTTGCTAGCTCTTCATCTGAAGTTGCGTCATCGCCATTGGCATCACACAAGTTAGTCGGTGCGTTACCTAGCATTACCAAGCCACCCCATTGGCCGATACCGGTAGTGCCGCCAGTGACGTCTTGGATAGAGGTCATAACGATAGGCGCTGTACGCGAACCTAGGGCTTCAATCTTAGAGCCACGACGGGAAACCAAGAAGTCGTCACCAGATTGGCCGATTAGGGTAGTGCCTTCTTCAATCCATAGGCTAGCGCTGTTTGCGTTGTCTTCACCTACTGCGGTGCGGCCTTGCAATACCCAATGGGCGTCATTGGTCAAAGTCACATCAGAGGTAAATACCACATCTTGGTCGATGGCGTAGACAGGCTTGTCAGTAATACTTGCGAAATCGCCAGAGCCAGTTACGTCAGTTGCCAAACCTTGTTCAAATGCGTTTTGTACATTTTCAGGGAAGCCGCGGTTAACACCTACGGTCCAGCCAGCGGTCCAGTCGTTCTGGCCGTCAAAAGCACCGATATAGTCAGTAGAATCGAACCAGGAATCAACCGTTGAAGCGTCGATACCGTTGCCTAGCAAAGCGGAACCCGACTGGGGAGTGTAACCGTCAAAACTAACACCCGCTTCGTCGCCGCTGTTGAATGCCATGTTGCCGCTTTGGCCTAAGAACCACTCTTCAACAGTTTGTGCACCGGCGTTACCTTTGAAGTTTTCGCCATTGGCACAAGCTACGACTGAGTTAGTAATGACGATGTTACCGTCAGTCGCTTGCTGCTGGGTTTCGTCAAAGCTATCCAACTCCAAGCACTCGCCCATACCTTCTGGACCGGTAATGAAGACGTTGTGCAAACGGGCTTGGGTGCCGTGGCGCAGCAATACACCCTCAGAATCGTTTTCACCGTCGAAGTTGCTACCGACGATGGTGACGTTAGATACCATTGGGTTAGAAATAGGGGTAGCAGCTGGGTTGTCTTCAGAGTTATCTGACTCAAAACCTCGGTTGGCAAACGTATCGTTGTGCTGGATGTATACGTGCTGGGCGCGGCCGCTCCAACCAAATGCCCAGTCTAGGCTGTCGTCGCCGTTGCCGGTCAATACGACGTGTTTGACGTTAACGGTACCGCCAAAGAACTCAATACCGTCATCAAGGTTTTCGTGAACCTGGATGTAGTCAACTTCAGTGCCACTGCCGACACCAGCAAAAGTGATACCGTTTAACTCGTCACCAGTACCTACTTCGTTACCGGCGTGCTTGACCACAACATACTTTAAGGTACCTGAATCATCTTCAGCATCGCTACCGCCGTAGACACCAGCGTCACCTTCCGCGTTGACTCCACAGCTGGCTAGCTCTTCATCAGAAGTAGCGTCATCGCCATTGGCGTCACACAAGTTGGTCGGTGCATTACCAAGTAGCACCAAACCACCCCACTGGCCGATGCCGGTCTCTTGACCCGTCACATCTTGCACAGAAGTCATAACGATAGGCAATTCAGCAGTACCTACTGCTTCAATTTTTGAACCACGACGGGCGACTAGGAAATCTTCACCTGATTCACCAATTAGGGTAGTACCCTGTTGAATGTACAAAGTCGCGCTGTCAGCGTTGTCATTACCAACTGCAGTGCGGCCGTCCAATATCCAGTGGGCGTCATTGCTCAAAGCCACGTTTGCGGTGAAAGTGGTGTCTGCACCTAGCTTATAAACAGGCTTGTCCGTAATCTGGGGAAAATCACCTGAAACATCAACCGCCAAACCTTGTGCAAAGGCATTGTCTACGTCAGACGGGAATCCAGTCACTGGATCTGGGCCAGTTGGCGTTGGAGTCGGATTTGGTGTTGGCGTAGGATTTGGCGTCGGAGTTGGTGCAGGAGGGTTATTGATTGTGTCACCAGTGTTATTACTATTGGTCACGCTATTATCAATACTATCACCTTCGTTAATATTGATATCACCACCACAGCCCGCTAGGGTCAAGGCCGCCGCGATAGCGGTAACTTTGAACAAATTTTGAAGTTCCATATGTGCTCCAGCTTAGGAATATTGGATTATGAAATAAATCGGCGAAAGGGTAGCGGAGGGTGATGACAGTTTTGTTACATGAATCCACTGTCATCAAACTTTCATATATGGAAATTTTTACGCCTATTTGTGGGTACGGAACCATTTGGTGATAATGACTTTTTCACCCGATTTGACCGGGGTGGACAGGTGCTGGCTATTACTATTGGGCATGCCGTTGGGCCATAGGCTATTCCAAATAACCGCCATGCCGGTTTTTGGATGGAATACTTTGCCAACCTTAGTGAAAGTGGTTTCGCCCCCTTCACAACCTTCATTCAGGTAAAGCATGAAAGTCCAGGTCCTCTGCCCCCGGCCTCGCGCATATTCCTTAAATTCACTTGAACCTGGGGTAAAGTAATCTGAGTGTTCTTTAAATTCCTGGCCAACAGCATAATGCTGTACTTGCATCACTTCATGGCCACCTGCACCAAGCGCCAAAAACTCAACAAAGCGCTGTTCCAGCTCCCTGGCGCGTTCATTGTCCAAAAAAGAAAAGTGGCAAGTGTTTGAGGTACGGTAGTCTTTTACATTGGTAGTCACTGTGCTGGGATTAAGGTTGGGTTTGGACAGGTCTATTATAAATTGGCATTCTTGGGGGGTGAGGAAGTTGTCCACTGTGTATAGCTGGATTTTATCGCTACTGTGATCAGTGACGCCAGGATGGCCTAGGAACTTTGGCTGTGCCAGCTTTTGATAAAAATGCTCATCGTAGGCATAGCTTAATCCCTTGGGCAAATTGCCTTGCAATGACTTTAAGCAAGCTTCATAAGTAAAGCCTTGTCCAAGCAACTCCTTTAGGATGTCGAGCCCCTGCCCACCTTTTAATAACTTGTCCAATACAAACTTTTTAGCTGCTGGGGTGAGTGTATGCTCTATCTGCTGCATCGACTTTCCTTAATGATTGTGCCCTGGCAAAGGGTAGCAAAGGGACGTAACCTTCTTTACGGGTGATTTGGCTGCCCTGTTCTGACAGTACAAATCGCAGGAACTCCAATACCAGTTTGGGTAACTGGGAATCAGGGGATTTATTCACTAAAAAATGTAACGGCCGCGAAAAAGGGTAATCACCGCGGGCAATATTGGGCTCTGTAGGCGATACATAATCCCCCTGGCCATTGTTGATGGCGAGTTTTTTCACGCCGGCGCTTTGGAAGCCGTAGCCCGCATAACCAATGCCGCTAGTTGAATAAGCCACAGATTGTACTACCGACGCGGAACTAGGCAGTTCATTTACATGCACTTTAAAATCACCACCACAAAGCGCTAGTTTCTTGAACAGGCCATAGGTACCCGAGACAGCGTTACGACCGTACAAAAAGATCTTACCCTTGTCAGTGTCAATGCCCAATTGTTCCCAACTATCAATGGGTATTGCGTTACCGCAAAAGCGGGTGGTGGAAAAAATCGCATCAATTTGCACTTGGTCGAGCTGGGTGACTGGATTGTCAATATCCACAAATAAGGTAATTGCGTCCAATGCCACAGGCACTAAAGTTGCGTCGTAGCCATTTTTTTGCCGGAAATGGTTGCGCTCAGTCTGGGTGAGCCCACGGCTCATGCTACCTAGGTTGGCAGTGCCTTCGGTAAGGGCTGGGGGCGCAGTACTGGAGCCCGCTGCCTGCAACTGGAATTTCACGTGCGGATAATGTTGTTTGAATCCCTCTGCCCACATAGCCAATAAATTGGACATGGTTTCAGAACCCACCGCAGTGATAGTACCGGTTACCCCAGCCGTGGCACGGTATTCTTCTGTACTGGCTGTGCTGCCAACGCACACAACGAAAGTGAGCCAGGTGGCTGTTTTAACTAGCTTGTGCATCCAAGCGGTCAACCACAATTTGCCTGTTAAAGGAAAATGCAAACTCACTGCCCTCGCCTACTTCGCTACTGATTTCTAAACGGGAATTATGGTGCGACAGTACGTGTTTGACAATGGACAATCCCAATCCAGAGCCGCCGGTTTTGCGGGAACGGGCCTTATCAACCCGGTAGAACCGCTCGGTTAAACGGGTCAAATGTTCGTCGGGTATGCCTTCGCCATTGTCTTTGACGCTAAAACGGGCGCCACCTTCCAGCGCGCACCAGCACACATTGATTTCGCCAGCCTCGGGGGTGTAATGGATAGCATTAAAGATAAGGTTGGAAAAAGCGCTACGCAGCTCAGTTTCAATGCCGTACATAACTAGGTTCTGGTCAATATCAAAGCGTATCTGATGATTTTTCTCTTTGTTTAAGGATTTGGCCTCAACTTCAATCGTGGCCAAAAGCGCTGGCACATCCACCACTTTTTCGTATACCCTTTCGGTACTGGCTTCTATCCGGCTCAAGGTGAGTAACTGTTCCACCAAGCTTTGCATCCGGGTAGCTTGGACTTCCATATCAATATGGGCTTTGTCGATAAACTGCTGGGGCATACTGGGGCTGTCTTTCAACATCTCCAAATAACCCGTCATTACCGTTAGCGGCGTGCGCAGTTCATGGGAAACATTGGCGACAAAGTCCTTGCGCATCTGCTCGAGCTGGCTGACTTGGGTGATATCCCGCGCCACCATCAGGAAGTGTTTGTCACCATAGGGCATCATGCGGTATTCCAAGGTTTTATCCAAGTTTGTTGGCGAATCAACCACAATAGGCGAATCGTAGTTGCCAGCATTAAAAAACTTGATAAATTCTGGATGCCGAATCAGGTTGTCAATGCGCCGGTCAACATCATCTGGCCAACTTAGACCTAGTTCAATCCTTGCGAGGCGGTTGCACCAGACAATATGGCCATCCGCATCAACCACAACGGCCGCATCTGGCAGCGCTTCCGAACCTTCCCTAAAGCGACGTATTAGGTTTCCAAGTTGCTTGCGCTTATTGCGGTTACGGCGCTGCATGTAATAGATGCCGTCGTAAATATGCCCCCAAACGCCCTTCGCCTCAGGCGGAGTAATTTTTTTACTGTGCCAGAGCCAGTTGTTCAATTGGATTAAATAAACGTAGTTGATGACCAGCAAAAAAGCGGCGGCGATGGCAAAGGCCCATAGCGGCTCACCAAAATAAAAGCCGAGCGCAACCGCAGCCAAGAAAAAGGCCACTATGCGCAATAAGCTTTTTACCCATGAAAAAGGGTTATACATTGGCTTAAACGAACTCCGCTGTTTATACCGATTCCATTAAGTATTTGCCCGCCCAGCGCAGCCTCAGGGACTCAAGTTCAAGGCGCACAAATTAAGTGGTACTTAATGCAATCGGTATTAGCCCTCGCTCCTTGTATTAGCGATCTACATTTTGGAAGAAAAGCGATAGCCAGAACCACGCACTGTTTGGATCATATTCTCGTGGCCATGCCCTGATATCGCTTTGCGCAGACGACGGATGTGTACATCCACCGTGCGATCTTCTACATACACGTTAGTCCCCCACACATTGTCCAGCAATTGCTCCCTACTGTATACACGTTCTGCATGGGTCATAAAAAAGTGTAGCAGTTTAAATTCGGTTGGTCCTAACTTTAATTCGGCACCATGGGAAGTCACCCGGTGTGAAACCGGATCCAGCACCAACCCGCTATAAGAAATCGGTTCTTCACTAGAGGTTGGTGAGGTACGGCGCAAAACCGCCTTGATCCTGGCAATTAGCTCTTTTGGCGAAAAAGGCTTGGTCACGTAGTCATCAGCACCGGCATCCAAACCGCGGACCTTGTCTTCTTCCTCCCCCCGCGCAGTCAGCATAATAATGGGGATGTCTTTGGTATGATCGTGTTGCTTTAGTTTTTTAGCAAGCTGGATTCCACTGCCGCCCGGCATCATCCAATCGAGCAACACAATGTCAGGATAGGGTTCTTTTACCCGTTCAAGCGCAACATCATAGTCTTCCGCTTCGATGACGCTATATTCTGACTGCTCCAGCACAAACTTGATCATATCCCGGATCGGAGCTTCATCTTCTACAACCAAAATTCGTTTCGACACTGTTAAACCTCTCTACCTGATAGCCGCGGCAATTATTTGTCGATTTGATGACAGAAATATGAAAATCGTAACATTTCCCGAAGCTAGGGGCACTAATCACAAATCCGTCTGATCCTAGCTAGCTCTTCTATGCTTAAGCCATTGAGCGCTTTACCGAATTCTCAACATATATGGCCTTTAGTTGCTTGTCTAATCCTCAATTTCTGCATATTCTTAAGCCAATGGCAGTAAAAGGTGCCTAACAAACTTTGCCAAATAACATAAACCCTAGTATCAAATTGTTACTTAAAAAGGCAGAGCTTGAACTCAACATAGTTATTCGGGCAATAGACAAAGGGCAGTAGCTAGATGTCAAAAGTTAAAATCGGACTTTCTAGGAAGCTTTTGACGCGGGTGTTATCCGTTTATTTTATCCTGACCCTAATTGTGACTGTTGGACAAATCCTGACAGAATACCTAAACGCCAAAAACCACATTCAAGGCGAGCTGCAAACCTTAAAAAACACTTTTAGTACCAGCTTGACCCGTGCCATTTGGGAATTGAATACGCCCCAGGCGCAATCGATCGCGGAAGGCTTAATGGAACTGCCAATCGTAGAAGGCGTGCAAATCCGAGATGAAAACGGCAACTATATTGCTGATTTGGGACGTACCGTGGTGCTCAATATGGATCCGGTTAGCTCAGGGATCATGCAAGACCACGGCGGCGGTACCTTCGGTTATACCTTCCCTTTGATTTTCGAATTTTCAGGGCGAACATCCAACGTGGGGGACGTAACCTTATATTCCAGCTTCGAGATCATATTTGGCCGTATCCAGGTAGGTGTGTTCTTTTTGATAGGCAACGCCATTATCAAAACCGGCTTCTTGGTGTTCTTATTCTTAAATGCCTTTAGGCGAATGTTGACCGATCCGTTGCAAGAATTAACGCAACAGATCAATGAATTTGATATCGACAGGCTGGAAAGCTCCAAGTTGCTGGTGAAACTAGAAGAGGAAAATGAACTCGCCGTATTAAGGGATGCCTATAACAAATTGGTGGATGACTTAATCGACTTCCAAAACCGCCTTGGTGGTGCCCAGTCAGATTTAAAAGACGCCAACCGCAAGCTGGATGAACAAAACCTATTGCTTGAACAAGAGGTGGCCAAAAAGACTGCGAGTTTGTCAAAAATAATGCTCGACCTGGAGCAACAAAAAGACGAACTCATGAGCAAACAGGAAGAGCTAAAACGGGAAAACGAAAACCGCCGTATCGCAGAAGAAAACTTGCTGCGCAAAAATAGCGAACTCGCCGACTCGATGGAAACCCTGAAACTGGCACAAGACCAATTGGTGGAATCAGAGCGCATGGCGTCTCTGGGTGGCTTAGTGGCTGGTATCGCCCATGACGTCAACACACCGATTGGTGTCAGCGTGACCGCAGCCAGCTTTTTACAAGACCGGCTAAAGACCCTGCAAACGGCATTCGACGATAAAAAGTTAACCAGTAAAACTATGGCTTCCTTTATTGAAGAAGCCAACCAAACCACTACATTGCTGTTATCCAATCTGAACCGGGCCTCGGATTTGGTAGCCAGTTTTAAACAGGTGGCAGTTGACCAGACCAGCGAAGCTGAGCGCGATGTAGACATGAAGGAGTACATCCGCGAGGTCACCCAGTCGCTTGCACCTAAGTTTAAAAATACCTCGCACCGCATAGACGTTGAATGCCCAGAAAAACTGACGGTTCGCTGCGCGCCGGGCGCCATCGCCCAAATAGTCACTAACATGATAATGAACTCCCTGATCCATGGTTTTGAAAACAAAAAGGACGGGGATATCAAAATGATGATTTGGGATGACGATGACCATGTACATATCGACTATAAGGACAACGGCAAGGGCTTGAGCAAGGAAATGCTGGAAAAGCACTTTGACGCCTTTTTCACGACCCGTCGCGGCAAAGGTGGCAGCGGCTTGGGTACCCATATCATGTATAACCTGGTGACCCAGACCTTGAAAGGTAAAATTGAAGCTGAGAGTGAAGTGGATAAGGGCCTGCAATACCACATCACCTTCCCGAAAAACCGCTAGCGAGCAAATAACGGAGTAAGGTTACAGCCCCCTACCTAACCTGGCTAATTCGCCGGCTTGTTGGCAAAGCTCAGCGCATCCTTCTCCCGCCCCTTACCAACGTCCTTGTTGGCAAAGCTCACCGCATCCTGCTCCCGCACCTTAGCAACATCCTTGTTGGCAAAGCTCACCGCATCCTGCTCCCGCCCCTTACCAACATCCTTGTTGGCAAAGCTCACCGCATCCTGCTCCCGCCCCTTACCAACATCCTTGTTGGCAAAGCTCACCGCATCCTGCTCCCGCCCCTTACCAACATCCTTGTTGGCACCGGCATAAACTGCTAATCTGCGCGCCTGCCAAAAAGCCAAGGGCGCAGCGTGCACCATTAGCAACCATAGCGTCCCCCATACGATAAGGACAAACCCTATGTGGTTTAAGAACATTAAAAGCTACAGCATCACCGAATCCCTAAACACAACGCCCGAAGATATCTCCTCAAGCCTGGCTGAACACGGTTTCCGCCATTGTGGCAAGCAAGACCTGGCCACCATGGGCTGGGTCAGCCCATTGCAGGGCGGTTCTGACTTGGTGCATGCCGCCAATAACCGGGTTTGGCTTACCCTGAAAAAACAAGAAAGACTACTTCCGGCTGCCGTAGTCAACGCTGAGCTTGAACAAAAAGTCGAAAAAATAGAACAAGAGACCGGAGCCCCTGTTGGCAAGAAGATGCAGCAGGATCTAAAACAAGAAATCATCCATACCCTATTACCACAAGCCTTCACTAAAGACAGCTACACCCACGGTATGCTGGATCTGGAAAAAAACCTGGTATTGGTAGATGCCTCAGCCGATGGCAAAGCAGAAGCCTTTTTAGCCTTGTTGCGCAAAGCATTGGGCTCACTGCCAGTAGTGCCTATGTCGCGCAATAGCTTGGCTGCAGAGTTGACCAGCTGGGTGCAGGACGGCCAAGTACCAGAAGGCATTGAAGTGATGGATGAAGCAGAACTTAAAGATCCGTCAGAAGATGCCAGTATTGTGCGTTGTAAAAACCAAGATTTAGGCGCTGATGAAATAAAAAACCACATTGAAGCAGGCAAGCAGGTTACCAAGCTGGCCATAAAATGGGACGACACACTGTCAGCCATTATCCAGGATGACTTTGCCATTAAGCGGGTCAAGTTTACTGATGTAGTGCGGGAGCAAAATGATGACATTCCCAAGGATCAAAAAGCCGCCCGCTTGGACGCCGACTTTGCCTTGATGTCTGGTGAGCTAGTGCGCTTTATGGAGTTTCTAAAGGAAACTTTTAACCTGGAACAAGAATAGCGCACAAATCAAAAAAGCGCCTTGTTTGGCGCTTTTATTGTTTATGTCTATCCTGGTACGCTAACTAAAAACTGCTTTCGCGTTCTCTTTCATCTCTTGGTATTCATCAGTGTCAATGAAGGCCATATCCTGTAACAAGCCTTTCTTCATGCTGAGGTTTATCATGGCGTCTTTTTGGTTGCCAATAAAACCAGCTACCGCCGCTCCCAGGCGCACAAAGTCCATGTAGGAAACTTTGTCAGTTTGCACTTTTAAGTTGCGCCAGTTCTCTGCCACCTGGACAAAATCATCACCAAAGCCCCACTCTCGGGTGATAGTGCCACCTATTCGGCCAGCCAATTTTTGCACCGCGGCATTCAGGAAGGCAGGGTTGGCAAAGACTTCTTCATGTCGTTCCGCTTCGGTTAGTATGGGCAAGATACCAATGTTATGCACCAATGCACACAAGGTAAGGGTATCAACATTCATGGTGCGGTCTTTAGTGATGTTTTGGTAATTGCCAAACAACGCCATAGAATGGGCAACTACTTCCACCGTGCGATCCCATACCTTATTAATATATCCCTTTACGATTTCGTTCTTACTAACAAACAACTGTTCCATCGCCAATGCCGTGGCAATGTTTTTAATTTGGGTCAGGCCGATACGGGTGACGGCTTGGTTCAAGGTTTCCACCTTGATGGTGCGCCCTAAATAGGCACTGTTGGATATTTTGATGATACGTGCTGTGAGGGACGGATCCTGGCCAATGACGTCCGCCATTGCGTTTAAGTTTATCTCCGGATCATCAGCGGCTTTTCTCACCTTTAGGGCAATGGCAGGGAGAGTAGGCAAAACCAAGGTGTCGTTGTTTATTTTTTCAACGAGGATGGTCAATAAGGCGTTTTCTGTGGACATTTTCCAACCTTAGATTGTGTTCTGACTAAGCCAAGGACTGCTTCCGTATTACTTGGCTGACTTTTATTAGAATAATGATTATCAGTTTAATCAATTATTTAGAATTCACCAGACAATAACCTGAGAAATATTAGAGCGTGTTGTGTTTAACCCCTAACCAAACAGACCCATTGCATGTGCACACTGGATAATACTAAGATTCGCCGATACAAGCGCAAAGGTTGCTGGCATTTACTTCTAAAGTGGCCTAGCGCGCTTTATAAACAGCATAAACCAATGGTAAATTACTAAAACAACAAGGACTCACCACATGCAATTTAGACGCCTTTGCCTTGTCACCGCAATACTACTTTCGGTTATAGCCTGCACTAAGCAAGTGACTGAAAATACAGCTCAACCTGTTCAAGCAACAACAGAGGACGCCCCGCAGTTGCTACCAGGCTTTCAAGACCGGCTGGATATTTACTACCCAGTTGAGCTAACCAGCGACCTTAGCCATTTGAGCGAAAACCAAAAGCAAATGTTGGCAGTATTGATCGACGCTTCCAAAATCATGGATGACTTGTTTTGGCAACAGGCCTATGGCGGTGACCGGGAAGGCTTCCTTGCCAGCATCCAAGATGAAAAGGTGCGCCACTATGCGGATATCAATTATGGCCCATGGGATAGGTTGGACGGTGATGCCCCATTTTTGTCCGGCACGGTTCCTAAATCAGCTGGCGCTGAATTTTATCCCGCAGATATGAGTAAAGCCGAGTTTGAACAGGCAGACTTACCTGGCAAAGACGGCCTGTATTCACTAGTGCGCCGTGATGGCAATGGCGCGCTTAGCCTGATCCCCTACTCCCAGGCTTATGCTTCAGAACTAGAGCAAGCCGCGACGCTACTCAGGAAAGCGGCGGAACTTGCGGATAACGGAGAGTTTGCCAATTATTTGAAAATGCGCGCCGAGGCGCTGCTCAGTGACCAATACCAAGCTTCCGACATGGCTTGGATGGATATGAAAACGAATCCGATCGAACTCGTGTACGGCCCTATTGAAACCTATGAAGACCAATTATTTGGCTACCGTGCGGGGTTTGAGTCCTATGTATTAGTTAAAGATTTAGAATGGAGCGGCCGCTTGGCTAAGTACGCCGCTTTCCTGCCTGAATTGCAGCAAGGACTGCCGGTGCCTGTGCAGTTTAAAGCAGAAATCCCTGGGGCTAACGCAGACCTGAATGCCTATGACGTCATTTATTATGCTGGCCATTCCAATGCTGCCAGCAAAACCATAGCCATAAACCTGCCTAACGACGAAGAAGTACAGCTTGCCAAAGGAACACGGCGCCTACAGCTTAAAAACGCAATGCGTGCCAAGTTTGACCACATATTACTCCCCATCTCTGACGTACTTATCGTTCCTGAGCAGCGCAACAACATTACTTTCAACGCATTTTTTGCCAATACTATGTTCCATGAAGTAGCGCACGGGCTCGGCATTAAAAATACCATCAATGGCCAAGGTACAGTACGCCAAGCCCTGAAGGAGCACGCTTCAGCCCTGGAAGAAGGCAAGGCCGACATTTTGGGTTTGTACATGGTGGAGCAGTTGTTGGCAAAAGGGGAAATCACTGAAGGCACTTTGGAAGACTACTACACCACATTCCTTGCGGGCATATTCCGCTCTGTGCGTTTTGGTGCCTCCAGTGCCCATGGTAAAGCCAATATGGTGCGTTTCAATTACTTCCAGGAACAAGGTGCCTTTACCCGCAATGAAAAAGGCCAATATGCGGTTGATATGGAAAAGATGCAGGCCGCCGTTACCTCATTGTCGGAACTTATCCTGACCCTACAGGGTATGGGCGACTATGAGGGCGTAGCTTCCCTGGTAGCTGAAAAGGGGCTCATTGGCACGGGACTGCAATCGGATCTAGACCGCTTGTCCCAGGCGAGCATCCCTGTGGATATCCACTTTATCCAAGGTAAAAATGTATTAGGCCTTTAGCTGTTGCCCCCTTTTACAAATACACCGCTAAGGAGCCCAATTGGCTCCTTTTTTAATTGCGGCAGCACCTCATTCAAACAGGCGTTTAAAAAATAACGATAGCTGCTATCATTAGACGTAGTTTGGTTTAGGGCATCAATCAATGCAGTTGCACCACTTACAAGGTTACATCCAAAGTATTTATCTAGCTGAATATCCAGACAAGCTGATGTTGCTAGATGGCTGCTCTAGGGCAGATACCGGCAAAGTCCTACGTTTTATCAAAAACCAACTAAACAGGCCCATTTCGGATCTTAAAACTGTTGTTGTTACCCATATGCACCCGGATCATGCAGGTGCAGCCAACCGGCTAAGGCAAATTACCGGCTGCAAAATTGTAGCAGCTGATGTGGAAGGCCAGTGGTACCAGGGCTTTGATGGCAAGTTAATGCACCTGACTGACTTAATGTTGGCTAATTGGGTGGCCGGGCGCATGAAAAAACCACGCAAGTTTATTTGGTATTCCCCCAGTTTAGAAGCGGACATCTATTTAGAAGATGGGGAGGCAATACCGGGCTTCGAAGATTGGCAGGTTCTCTATACCCAGGGGCATACCGACCGGGATATATCCCTGTACCACCAGGAAACCGGTAAACTATACGTGGCAGATTTGATGGTGGCGGTTAAGGGGCGCTATATCCCTCCTTATCCAGTATTTTACCCCAACCGCTACCGTCGTTCGGTTGCACGGGTTGAAGCATTGCGGCCGCAAAATATCTTGTTAGCCCATGGTGGCGAAGTGAGTTTAGGCAAAGATGACTACCAACACTTATTGCAAAAAGCGCCCAAAGTACCCATGACCCATTGGCGCTCTGTGAAAAGCAAGTTAAGCCAGAGCCTAGGATTGGGCAAAACAGCTTAAGACCAGTTTGCCGCAGAGCTTATTCAAGCTTCATGCGATCCTGATAGGGTGGCCAACCAAGGGGTTTGCCTGCCAATACGTGTAAATGGATGTGGTACACCGTCTGGCCACCAAATTCGTTGCAGTTCATCACTGTGCGGAAGCCTTCTTCGGCCACCCCCAAATCGTGTGCAATTTGGCCTGCTACCCAATGCAGGTGCCCAACCAGTTCTTTGTCATTGTCAGTAATATCCAAAATGGTAGCAATCGGCTTTTTCGGTATCACTAAAAAATGCACAGGCGCTTGCGGGTTAATGTCCTTGAATGCCAAGGCTAGGTCATCTTCATACAGGATATCGGCGGGGATTTCCTTGGCGATTATTTTGTCAAATATGGTTTCAGCCATAATCTGAGGCCTCCTAAAATCAACTGGGATTGGCTTATTTAGCCTATGTTAACAGGGCTTTGTCCAGCTCGAAATTCATGAATTTCGCCGCAATGCTATTGGCGCATTAAGACCAAAAAACAAATGCGAATAACAATGCACCTAAGATTAGTCGGTAAATTACGAACGGCAACATGCCAATGCGGGATATCCATTTCAAGAAAAGTGCGATACAGATATAGGCGCTGACAAAAGACAATACCGCGCCAAGGCCAAGATCCAGCCATACCACACCTTCTTCGGAGGCGAGTAATTCCAGTGTCATAAAGGTTCCGGCGCCAAGGATGGTGGGGATGGACAATAAAAATGAGAAACGGGCGGCACTCTCGCGGTCAAGCCCCAATAACAGGCCAGCGGTCATGGTCACCCCGGAACGGGAGGTACCTGGGATCAGCGCGGTGATCTGTGCCAATCCGATAATAACCGCAGAGCGCCAGCTAAGTTGCTGTAGCTGGTATTTCTGCTTAGCGATTGAATCAGCCCACCAAAGCAGTAAACCAAACAAAACCGTAGTCACAGCCATTACCAGTGCGGTCCTGGCATATAAATCAATGTAAGGCTTAGCCAAATAACCAATAATGATGATGGGGATAGTCGCGATGATTAGTTTCCAGGCAAGGGCTCCCTCTGGGTTGGCTTGCCCCGCCAATGAGCGTCCCCAACCGACAGTCAAATTGGCAATATCATTCCTGAAATATATTAAAACTGCTAACAAGCTGCCAACGTGCACCGCCACATCAAAACTCAGGCCTTGAGCCTTCCAGCCTAAAAGTTCAGCGGGTAATAATAAGTGTGCAGAACTTGAGATAGGTAAAAATTCGGTGATCCCTTGGACGATGGCCAAAACGATTATTTCAAATATAGTCATAGTGCTTCCCATTGCACAGGCGCAAGCGACAGGCTTTGCTTGCTTTTGTCAAATGACTGCCAAAGTTGCTGGTAAGTTGTCCCGGTCACAGGGTGCCGCTTACCCGGCACCAATTGGGACAAAGGCAATAATACAAAGGCGTTGTACAAAATTTCAGGTCGGGGCAAGGTTACCGGGGTTTCAGTCGTTTCACCATTGTATAAAAGTAGGTCGAGATCCAACCTTTTGTTTGTGAACCTGGCCTCCCCTGGCATGCGACCGTGGTCGAACTCTATACGTTTAAGCTGCTGGATCACTTCTTCTAGCGGCATAACCGTGTGCGCTTGCATTACAGCATTGTAAAAAGCCTTGCCCTGGAAACCAATAGCTTCGCTTTCATAAATCGGGCTTAGTGCGATTTTACTAAAGCACGCCCTGAGCGCGGCTAAACCTGAGCGTAAATTCTGCGTTTTATTGATATTAGAGCCTAACCCAATAAAAATTTCGGTATCAATACCCGGCAACCTTGCCTCCATTAGCCCACGTCCGATCCCTATATATTTGAATACCGACATTATGGGCGTCGGGCAAAATATCCGGTTTACACACTTTTATCTCTATTCCCTCTAGCGGAAATCGCAAAAACAGCCTACGGCACACTTCATCTGCGAGCTTTTCAAGTAAATGGGGCCTTAGCTCATCAGCCGTCTCTGCCACCACTTGGGCCACGGCCGCGTAGTCTATGGTGTCGGCAACATTGTCTGAATGACCAGCAGCTTGCAGCGGGAAAGACAGGGTCAAATCTACAAGTACCCGTTGTTCATTTTGCCGCTCGAATGGATAAACGCCGATAATAGTATTCAGCGATAAGCCTTCGATGATAATCTTATCCAAATTGATATCCGAAATGCGCCTAAAGCGAGTGTTAGAGCTGAGGAGCGCAAGTTTACTGTTTTTAAAGTGAGCTGCAAAGCTGATGACTGCAACCTTTTTATTATTGATTGTCAGTGCCTACCTACTCGGGTCGCTTTCGGCCGCTATTATCATCAGCTTGTGCCTAAACCTACCCAACCCGACCCAGCTCGGCAGCAAAAACCCAGGTGCCACCAATATGTACCGTCTCACCGGCAAAGGGCCAGCCATTGCCACATTGGTGTTTGATGTAGCCAAGGGAGTGCTGCCGGTATGGGTAGCGCTTTATTTAGGGGCGCCAGACTATGTGGTAGGCCTGGTAGCCCTGGCCGTTTGCCTTGGCCATATATTCCCGTTATTCTTTGGATTTAACGGAGGCAAGGCAGTCGCCACCGGCTGTGGCGTGATGTTGGCCCTGGATCCAGCCATTGCACTACTCTGTGTCACGGTTTGGATCGCCTGCTTTTATTGGCTAAGGATTTCTTCCATTGCAGCGGTAGTCGCTGTTTCGCTAGCGCCGCTGCTGAGTATTTGGCTGGAGCCACAAAGGCTATTGCCGACTTCCATGTTGGCCGCCATTATAATATTGCGTCACCATCGCAATATCATCCGGCTGCTGGGTGGCAACGAAGCAAAGCTCTAGGTAATGATTCTGTTACACCGACCCTATTAAGTATTTGCTCACTCAACGCAGCGGGGATAACTCGGTCAATGGCCAGCGCGGTAATACTTGTTGCGACAAATCGTCAGACTGCCCAGCTAACAGCCTCTGGGCACCGGCATAGGCAATCATGGCTCCATTGTCGGTGCAAAATTCAAAACTGGGATACAAGACTTTACCACCCAATGAATCCATTAGCTCCTTAACCCGAGCACGCAACATCTTATTGGCGCTTACCCCACCGGCAATTACCAACTGGTCAACACTACATTGCTCCAACGCCCGACGGCATTTGATGATCATGGTATCCACTACCGCCTCTTGGAATGCCAGGGCTATATCGGCCTTGTCCTGCTCGCCCAACCCACCTTGTTTCTGCAAGTCCTTAATAGTGTTGGCGGCAAAAGTTTTCAGCCCGCTAAAGCTAAATTCCAAGCCCGGCCTATCCGTCATGGGCCTGGGGAACCTGAAACGGCCACTGTTGCCCTTGTCTGCCAGCTTTGCCAATAACGGGCCTCCGGGATAATCCAAGCCGAGTAGTTTTGCCGTTTTATCAAAGGCTTCACCTGCTGCATCGTCAAGGGATTCACCTAGTACTTCGTAGTCACCTATGGCATTTACCTTTACCAACATTGAATGGCCACCTGACACCAACAAGGCAATGAACGGAAAATCAATATTGTCATCGTCTAGCATAGGTGCGAGTAGGTGCCCTTCCATATGGTGAACGCCGATAGTGGGAACCTGCCAGGCAAAGCCCAAGCTGCGACCCACCGACGAGCCTACCAATAGGGCACCAACTAGGCCCGGACCACGGGTGTAGGCTATGCCATCAATGTCACTGGCCTGCACACCGGCATCCTGCATCGACTTTTCGATTAGCGGGATAATTTTGCGCACGTGATCCCGGGAAGCAAGCTCTGGCACAACACCACCATAGTCAGCATGCAGCTTAACTTGGCTGTACAAGGTGTGGGCCCGCAATCCCCGTAGACTATCGTATAAAGCAATGCCCGTTTCATCGCATGAGGTTTCTATTCCAAGTACCAGCATATATCCATGACTAAATGTTGAACTAAAAGAGGCAGCATTGTAACTAAATTGACGTTTCGCACCAATTTGAATTTACCACTGCACCTACGGGAAATGCCAATTCTCCAGAATAAAAAGGATACGCTGCTTTACTTTGTGGGGAGATATGATTAGAATTGCGCACCATTTTTAACCAAGCCGTCTATTTTTTGACCTGGCAACCAGTAAGAATTTGATTTGAGGTGATATTTTAATGCCTATCGTTAAAGTAAGAGAAAACGAGCCTTTTGATGTCGCATTGCGCCGTTTCAAGCGTTCATGCGAAAAAGCCGGTGTACTATCTGAAGTACGTCGCAGGGAATTTTTTGAAAAGCCTACTTGGGAACGCAAGCGCAAGAAAGCTGCTGCTAAAAAGCGCCACCTGAAAAAAGTCGCTCGCGAAAACTCTCGTCGCATCAAGCTTTATTAAGGCAAGCCTGGGTAACCTCCCGACCATGTCGATTAAAGAAGCACTAAAATCTGCACAAAAAGACGCAATGCGCGCCAGGGAAAAGTTAAAGCTTGGCACCATCCGTATGGCGTTGGCGGAAATAAAACAAAAAGAAATCGACGGCAGGGTCGAATTAAACGACTCTGAAGTTCTGGCCGTTATCACCAAAATGGTGAAGCAACGTAAAGATGCGATGCAGCAATACATCGATGCTGATCGCCAAGATTTGGCTGACACCGAAAGCAGTGAAATCGAAGTTCTCAATACGTTTTTGCCGCAGCCACTATCAGAAGCTGAATTATCGGCGCTGATTGAAGAAGCCATGGCTGCCACCGGAGCCACCGGCATGCAGGACATGGGCAAAGTTATGGGCTGGCTGAAACCCAAAGTACAGGGCAAAGCTGACATGGGTGAAGTAAGTAAGGTTATTAAGCAAAAATTAGGCGCCTAAACACCCTACTCGCTGATATAGACTTGACACAAGCCGTACCATTGCAGATGGTACGGCTTGTTCGTTTTTATTCTGATAAAGATACACCTTAGCCATGAAAGGCCGTATACCACGCACATTTATTGATGATTTGCTCGCCAGGGCCGATATTGTCGAGCTTATAGATAGCTTTGTCCCTTTGAAAAAAGCGGGGCGTAATTACCAGGCCTGTTGCCCATTCCACAACGAAAAAACACCTTCGTTTACCGTAGCTCCCGACAAGCAGTTTTACCATTGTTTTGGCTGTGGTGCCCATGGCAATGCCATATCCTTTTTAATGGAATACGAACGCTTGGAGTTCCCAGAAGCGGTAGAAGAGTTAGCCAATTTCTATAAATTGGAAGTACCAAGGGAAAACGTTAGCCACAGTTCCAAGCAAGCTCCGCAGGTGCCCAAAGCGCAATTGCAAGACGATTTTGCGCTAATGGAGAATGTCGCGCGATTTTTTGCCCACCAGCTAAAACACCATGAGCAAGGCCAGCAGGCTATTGCGTACCTCAAACAACGCGGTCTGAGCGGTGAAATTGTAAAGCGTTTTAAAATTGGGTATGCACCACCCGGTTGGGACACTTTATTGCAACAGTTTGGCCGCGACAACGCTGCTAAGGAACAATTGTTGGCGCTAAAACTAATCAACCAAAATGAGCAAGGCCGCCAATACGACTTCTTCCGGGATCGCATTATGTTCCCTATCCGGGACAAACGCGGCCGGGTCATCGGCTTTGGCGGCAGGATCATGGAAGGTGACGGCCCCAAATATCTGAACTCGCCGGAAACCCGCATATTCCACAAGGGCTCGGAGCTGTATGGCTTATACCAGGCCAAGCAGCAGCACCGCAAGCTCGACAAAGTCATCATTGTTGAAGGTTACATGGACGTGGTGGCGCTGGCCCAGTATGGCCTGGACTACGCGGTGGCAGCGCTCGGTACAGCAACGACAGGTGACCATATCCAAATGCTGTTGCGCAATACCAGCGAAATCCTCTGCTGCTACGATGGTGACCGGGCAGGACGGGAAGCCGCCTGGCGGGCATTGGAAAATGCCATGCCTTACCTAAAGGATGGCAGCCAGGTAAAGTTCTTGTTTTTGCCCGATGGCGAAGATCCGGACACCATGGTGCGCCAAATAGGTAAGGAAGGCTTCGAGGCGAAATTAAACCAAGCCATGCCGCTATCGCAGTTTTTGTTTGATTCGCTGCTAAACCGCCACAACCAAACCGGTAGCATGGAAGAAAAAGCCGCCTTAAAAGCAGAGGCATTGCCCTTGCTGGAAAAAGTGCCCGGTGAATATCAAAAGCGCATGTTGATGGAACGTTTGGCTGATATAACCTTGGAAGGTGACAAGGTCAGGTTACAGCAGGATATTCAACGCGCCAACCAGCATGGCCGCAGTAAAATGGTTGAGCACAAAAAGCCAGAATTGGTGAAAATATCTCCAGTGCGTATGATGATCAAACTATTGCTCGCGCAACCGTCATTGGCGAGCCAGTGTATAGAGATCACCGACTCGGCTATTGCCCAGTTACAAGAGCCAGGGATAGACGTGTTAGTCGCACTTTGGCGCGAATGTATGAATACCCCAGAAAGCCACGGTGCACAGATAGTTGAACGGTTTAGGGAGCATGCGAGCTTCCGCCACCTTTCACGTCTACTCACCGAAGAACTACCGGAAAAAGACTACCTAAAAGAGTATAGGGCCTGCTTTACAGGGCTTATCAATAAACACTTACACACCCGGATGGATATGTTGCTGGCAAAAGCCAAAGTGGGCTCATTGAGCAGCGACGAAAAACAGGAACTAGTGGCACTGAGCAAGGCTATTAACAGGACATGACTCATGTTGCAGCTAATTAAGGACTACTGGCTAGCCCTAACCATTGTTATTGCTATCGCCATTTTGGCGGGATCACTTTGGCCCTTGGCCGAGCTACCGCCGTTGCGGGTAGATGACAAAATTCAACATATCGTTGGCTATGCCAGCTTGAGCTTGCCGGTATTGCTTAAGCGTCCCCGCTACACCCTGTTTTGGGTTGCCGGCATCGTCGCATTGGGCGGTGCAATCGAGCTGTTGCAGCCTTTGGTCAACCGGCATGCCGATTGGCAAGACTTTGTTGCTAACTGCGGCGGCGTCGTGGTTGCCGCTATTGCCAGCCAAATAATGCGGGCTTTATACCGATTCCATTAAGTATTTGCTCACCCAGCGCTGCCTCAGGGACTCAAGTTCAAGGCGCACGAATGAAGTAATACTGGCGGTCTTTCGAACTTCGTGCAACGATGAAATTGTGTTCCTGAGGCGCGTCTTCGATGGGTTTGAAAAGGGTTTATACAGCGTTAAATGTTCTCGATTTAGACCCACTAGACCTTTGAACATTTGCCTTGTCTAAACCCTTTTCAATTCCCACTGGGTGAGCAAATACTTAATGGAATCGGTATTACAGGGCAAACCAACCGCCAACTAACGCGAGTGCTATTGCGGGATCACCCGGTATACCCCAATTTCCTTGTTTTCATCCGCCAATGACGCAAATTCAGCGTATTGGAACAAACCGTACAACATTTGTGGTTCCAGCATTACAATGACTTCATTGGCCCTTGGTGCCTGCAGGGGAACCAACAGGCTGCCCTTGCCAAAGGTACGCTGCGCTGCGGGTGCACAGGCTACAATTTGGCGGCCATCATAGCGCTGGTACAGTTCATCGTAGTCGGTTTCCAGCGCTTTTAAAATACAGGTTTCAACATTGACCTCGGCAGCTCCGTCCAAGGTTTCGTAATACAACTCATGGCGGTCGAGCAACGGTTGCAACAGCTCTACATGCTTGGCGTCAATAAGATAGGATTCTGGTGTTTTGACATAGCGCTTAACGACTCGCTTTGTCATAAAGTTTGGCGCGGTAAACTCCACGGTTTCCCCAGTCTCCAAATCAACCGCCCTGGAGGTATGGTTGAAATTGCCATCGCTGCCCCAAAAAAAGTTGGTGGCGATATAGGGGATAACCGGGGCGTTGCGAGCGCGCTCTATCGCTTCTAATTCTTGCACACGGTGTTGGGTGTCCTGCACGAATTGTTTAAAGATGCGGTAATAAGCCAACGTGCGTTCCGGCAAATCGAAAAATGGGTCTTCTACAATATCGCGATACACCCCGGCCTCAATAATAAAAGACAAAGAGTGGTAGTACAGGCCAAAACTGTTGCGGCCATCGTCTGCTTCCAAGGTACTGTAACGCAGCTCACCATGGGGTGGGTAGTATGCTAGGAAATAACGCTCGTAGTTATGCCCGTGCTGCGCCATGTTCACCCCAACACGGTCAATCCAGCGCTTGCCCATTGCATAAAGTGTGGGGTCATACAAAGGGCTATTGGCGGTTCCCATCATGATAAGCGGCCACTCCTTCCAACCCTGGTCGACATAGTCATAGGTGTCCCGTTTAAACTCATGGGCATCAACCGCAACATGGGGTAGGATGCGCCTGCCAACTTGATGCACAATCCGGGTTTCAGGTTGTTTAAATAAAATATGATCACGGTTTAAATCAGCATCGGCACTGTTGCGTCGGTTGTATTTAGCTGCACCGTCGGGGTTCACCAGGGGGATGATATACAGGTCCACATCTTTGGGTAACAGGCTTGGGTCTTCGGCAAAGTCCCGGATAATATAAGCAAGCGCCTCGGTACCTGAGGTTTCATTACCGTGCTGCTGGCTATAAAAAAATACGCGCCATTTGGGATTAGGGGAATGGTGGAAACGGACAAGGTGGATTGGGTTCCCTTGCACCGACTTTCCTTCAACTGTGACGCTGACATGTGGTTTGGCCGCCACCCTTTCCACTAGGTCAAATAAAGCTTTGTTGGCGACAGGTGCTTTTAGGTCGGCCATTTTATCTGGCATTGCAACGGCGGTTTGCTGCAGCCCGAGCATAAGCAACAGGTAAAATGTATTTCTAAGAACCTTACTCATATCATAAACCTTGTGTCGTCAGTCTTTTTAGGGTGGACACTAATCAAGGATTTAGCAACTGTAAACCCTTTCAAAATAAGCGCATTCCCCCTACCTGCATAGAGTTTCACAAGAACTCAATGTTTATCCATTTTATTCTTCCTGCGGGTTTAAGCTAAAGCCATAAGGTACCGCCCCGGTAAGCCAAAAATAGACACGTTGAGTTTAAAGCACTTAAATAATTATTAATTTTGTAAAAAAACAAATAGCGTATCGAAACAAACAATTAAACAAATTTTGAACAAAACGTAGATAGCTGGACTCTAATTCTGCTATAATGGCTAATTCCGTGCGCGTTCGCGTAACGTTCCTGGTAAGTGCTAAACAAGAGCACCCAGAACGTCCCCATGTAACAATTTTAGTTGTGGAAGTATATGGCGAGTAAGCAGTCACAAATTAAACTACTAATTGCTAAAGGTAAAGAGCAAGGTTATTTGACTTTTTCAGAGGTCAATGACCATTTACCACAAGATATAATCGATTCAGACCAGATCGAAGACATAATCCGCATGATCAATGACATGGGTATCCAGGTGTTTGAGAACGCCCCTGATGCCGATGAACTGTTGATGCAGGAAACCACAACCGATGAAGAGGTTGCAGAAGCGGCAGCCCAGGCACTTGCTACAGTAGAAAGTGAAATTGGTAGGACTACCGATCCGGTGCGCATGTACATGCGTGAAATGGGTACTGTTGAGCTATTGACCCGTGAAGGCGAAATTGAAATCGCCAAGCGGATAGAAGATGGTATCAACCAGGTGCAATGTTCAGTCGCCGAATACCCAGAGGCCATCACTTACCTGCTAGATCAGTGGGATTTATACGAGGCAGAAGAAATTCGCCTGAGCGATATTATAATCGGTTTTGTTGATCCTAATGATGACGATGTTGCACCTACAGCAACCCACATCGGCTCAGAGCTGTCGCAAGAAGAGCTGGATGATGAAGACGACGACGACGATGATGACGATGACGATGAAGAAGAAGACAACTCCATCGATCCTGAAGTTGCCAGAGAAAAGTTCGACGCCTTAAGGGTACAGTACGAAAAGACCCGTAGTGTCATTGCTGAAAATGGCCGCGCCCATGACGCATCTAAAAAGCAAATTAAAGAATTAAGCGAAGTGTTCAAAGAGTTCCGTTTGGTACCCAAGCAGTTTGACCGCATGGTGCGCAATATGCGCAACATGATGGACAGGGTCCGGGTACAAGAACGGCTGGTAATGAAGTTCTGTGTTGCCCAGGCAAAAATGCCCAAACGCGAGTTCATTAGTTTGTTTGCCGGCAATGAAACCACGACAGAATGGGTAGACAATGCCCTCAACAGTGGTGCGGAATACGCGCCTGCACTGCAAAACCTGCGTGAAGAAATCGAACGTTGTGTCAGTAAAATTAACCAGGTTGAAGAAGAAACCGGTTTAGAAATTGACGATATTAAAGACATTAACCGCAGGATGTCCATCGGTGAAGCAAAAGCCCGCCGCGCCAAGAAAGAAATGGTGGAAGCCAACCTGCGTTTGGTTATCTCAATCGCCAAGAAGTACACCAACCGGGGCCTACAATTCTTGGATCTGATCCAAGAAGGTAACATTGGTTTGATGAAGGCAGTGGACAAGTTCGAATACCGACGCGGTTACAAGTTTTCAACTTATGCAACCTGGTGGATCAGGCAGGCTATCACCCGCTCTATAGCGGATCAGGCCAGGACCATCCGTATTCCAGTGCACATGATTGAAACTATCAACAAGCTAAACCGTATTTCAAGGCAAATGCTGCAGGAAATCGGCCGCGAGCCAACCCCTGAGGAATTGTCAGAACGGATGTTGATGCCGGAAGACAAGATCCGCAAGGTTCTTAAAATCGCCAAAGAGCCCATCTCAATGGAAACGCCGATTGGCGATGATGAAGATTCGCATCTTGGCGACTTCATCGAGGATAGCACCATTGTGCAGCCCCTCGATTCAGCGACGAGCAACAACCTTAAGCTGGCAACCCAAGAAGTACTTGCAGGCTTGACTGCTAGGGAAGCAAAAGTCCTGCGCATGCGGTTTGGTATCGATATGAATACCGACCATACCCTGGAAGAAGTAGGCAAACAATTTGACGTTACCCGTGAGCGTATCCGTCAAATTGAAGCGAAAGCTTTACGCAAGTTGCGGCACCCTAGCCGTTCAGAGCAACTGCGAAGTTTCCTCGATGAACAATAAAGATTAAGGGCGCGACGCGCCCTTTTTTATGTAGGTATCCGGAGCCCACAATGGCAACCATTCGCCTATCCATCATCGGCACCTTGTTAGCCGGCCTGTTCTCTTGTGACAGCAACCCACCCAGCCAGCCAGTATGCCGGTTACACTCGGATCACATCAACTACAGCTCTACCGGCAATGCGGGTTGTATCGTCCCTATAGGTGATAAAGTCCTGGCCTTAGTACACCGGGACACCGGAAAATACGATACGCCGGGTGGCTTGGCAGTACCAGGGGAAATGTCCCAGTGCACGGCCCACCGCCTGACCTGGGAAGAAACTGGTTTTAATGTTGAAGTATCAAAATTATTGGGCGTAGCAAATAATGGCTTTAAATTCTACCAATGTCAGCTACCACAAGACTCAGGGGTAGGCCTGGTTGAATTCCCGGTACCTGGTTGGGCACAAAACAAAGTCAGTAAAATAATCCTAGTTGACCCCTATGAGACGGGTATCAATGACTGGCGCTACCCAGACCAGCTAATGGAAATTAGGGATATGCTAATCAAAATAGATTAATTGAACAGGTTTTGCCTGCCCCACTAGCAACTTTCTAACGGTATGCTTCGACTAGCTTATCCAACATGCCAGCTAACTGCTGCAAGGCTTCGCTGGCCTTAGCGACATCAGAAGAAACATCCAGGTTTTCGTGGGTCTCGTTCTGGATTTGTTTCAAGTTCTGGCTGATCACATGCGCCACCTGGGCTTGCTCCTCAACGGCCGTAGCGACTTGGTTGTTAATGTCTTTAAGCTCGCTAATACCATCGGTGATTGTCACCAGTGAACCTTCGGCTTCGACGACTGAATCAACACCACTACGGGCTTGTTCCCTACTATCCTGCATAAGGTTTACTGCCTTGGCGGCTTCTTGTTGCAGCCGGTCAATGGTTTTTTGAATTTCCTCGGTAGATTCGCCTGTGCGCTGTGCCAATGAGCGTACTTCATCCGCTACCACCGCAAAGCCCCGTCCTTGTTCACCCGCCCTTGCCGCTTCAATTGCCGCGTTAAGGGCAAGCAGGTTGGTTTGCTCAGAAACGCCCCTAATGACTTCCAACACGCTGCCAATGGCATCTGTATGGCTGGCCAATTCGTTGATAACATCGGCGACCGACTCAACTTGCGAAGACAATCGTTCAATAGCGACCTTTGCTTGCGCCGAAACATCCTTGCCTTTTTCACTGGAGTTTTCAAGTTCATTGGCGGTCTCAGCAGCTTTACTGGCATTGCGGGCAACTTCATCCACTGTTTCGCCCATTTGGCTCACCGCAGCCACGACTTCACCAGTGTGCTCCGACTGGCGTTCGCCTAATGCCAATGAAGTGCGCGCCGATTCGGCGACGGAATCGGCTTCGGAACGCAAGTCTTCACTAGTACTTGCAACCTGCTCGACCGTTTTTTGGATTTTCGCCACAAAGGCGTTAAAGCCGTCCCCCAATTGCTGTAGCTCTTTTGAAGTTTGTTTCTGCAAGCGCACATCCAAATTAGCTTCCGCCTGGCCTAGCTCAGCAAACACCGAGGACAGCTTGCAAATGGGTTGGGCAATGAGGGTCGCTAGCCAGAGCGCGGCACCTGTTGCCGCCGCAGCAACGATTAGGATAAGGATGACCATGTTCCACAAGCTAGCATCAATCTCGGCAAAGACTTCGTCTACCGGCACCTGCGCCACTACGTACCAGCCAGCTGATTCAATATAACTACTGGCGATAAACACTTCTTGGCCATCAACTTCGGTTTGCGCCATACGGAATTCCCGTTTGGACAAAAGGTTGGACGCATTTTGGTTACCATACAAGCTAGATAGGTCGCGCTGGTCTACGTAGCTGGAGTTTTTATGGATTTTTACCAAACCGTCGCCATCGGTTAGGAACACGAAGCCGGAATCAGCGACTTTGTAGCTATTCATCTTCTGCACCATCTGGCTCAGGGTAAAGCCAACCCCAGCCATAGTGAGGCCATTAAGCTCCTGGTAGTTGATAAATAGTTTGGGCTCACCGTCATCGTAGTAAAGGCTCAGCGACGTTGCATTGCCGCTATCGCGGAAGCCAAAGAACCAACCGTCGCGCTGGTCATTTTGCAGCACCCTCAGGAAGCCATCTTGGTTCCAATATTGTGCGCTATTGCGGTTGGCCACTGAAGTATTACTAAAGCCGAACAGTTGTTGGATGTTGTTGAGGTAGCGGATCAACGTAGGCTCTTGCGCCTGTGGTGAGCCGTCCCGCATCCATTCGATGATAAATTCGTTTTTCGCCAACTGGGTAGTTGCTGAGATATAGACGGAAATTTCTTTATCGATATCGTTGCGGATGCTTTTGAGGATGTTTGGCAACTCAACGTTTTCCAACCGATCCGAGACTAGATTTCGGGAAGCGTTTTGACTGACAATACCGACTATGACGACGGAAATTATTACGGCTGAAAGTAAAGAGGATACGAAAAGCTGTTTAATCGAAAGAGATGCCAAATTCATGCAGCGCCTACCCACCTGTTGCGTTGTTGCAAATGCACACCTTGATCCTAGTACAACTTATTGATTTTCGACAAAAGCTGCAGCTAGGTGCTTGATTTACCAGGAGGCTTCTATTCTGGTTTTATTTTTAACCTCCAACTCCTTGTATTTATTTCCATACCCTAACCTTCTAACTTATTGGCGAAATAGTCAAATAACAGGGGCATATTTTATGAAAGTCTGTTTTTCGCAGAAGATCGCAAGAAGTCATTGCTGAAGGGGTTGCAGATGATTTATTCTTAACTGATCTGACCACTTAAGAGAGCAAAAATATGGCTGAATATAGCGCCCCTCTGAAGGATTTCCAGTTCCTCCTGCACGATTGGTTAAGGATTACCGACCACTATGAAAAACTCGGTAAAGGTGACTTTGACCGTGAACTCGTCAACGAAATCATTACCCAGGGCGCCAAGTTTGCTGAAGAGAAAGTGGCACCACTGAATATCAGTGGCGATAGTCAAGGCTGCCAGCTAAATGATGGCGTAGTCACGACGCCGGAAGGTTTTGCCAGTGCCTACCAAGAATATGTAGAAAACGGTTGGAACGCGATGCTAGGCAGCGAAGCTTATGGCGGACAAGAACTGCCCTACTCTGCCGCTGTGCCGGTGCATGAAATGTTGTGTTCAGCTAACGTTAGCTGGCGACTAGTATGCGGCCTAACCGAAAGTGCAGTCCTGGCGTTAGAAAAGCACGGCAGCGATGAACTCAAGGACAACTACCTGCCAAACCTTATTTCTGGTGAGTGGACTGGTACCATGTGCCTGACAGAGCCACAAGCAGGCTCAGACCTGAGCTTATTGACTTGCAAAGCAGAGCCAAGCGAAGACGGTAGCTTCACCATAACCGGCACCAAAATTTTCATTTCTGGCGGTGACCAGGATTGGACTGACAATATCGTCCACCTGGTCTTGGCCAGGCTACCCGATGCCCCTGCTGGGGTAAAAGGCATCAGCCTGTTTTTAGTACCTAAACACTTACCCGGCGCGGGTGGCAACTTTGACCAAGCTAACCAGCTATCAGTCGGCAGCCTAGAGCACAAAATGGGACTGCACGGCTGCCCTACTTGTGTAATGAACTTTGACGGTGCCAAAGGCTGGTTAATAGGCGCGCCCCATAGCGGCTTGGCCTGCATGTTCACTATGATGAACGACGCCCGTTTCCAAGTTGGGCTGCAAGGCGTCGGCATTGGTGAGGCCTCTTACCAGGGCGCCCTGACCTATGCCAAAGACCGCTTGCAATCTCGTGCCCCCCAAGGTGTACAAGAACCCGACAAAAAAGCCGATAGCATCCTACATCTGCCGGATGTCAGGCGCATGCTGTTGACCCAGAAAGCACTAGTGGAAGGTTCCCGTGCGCTTGCCTTGCTGTATGCCAAGCAGATGGACGCAGCCCGGTTTGGCAGCGAATCCGAACAACAAGAAGCAGAAGCGGTTATTGCCTTTTTAACGCCTATCACAAAGTCCTTCTTTACCGATATGGGACAGGAAGTTTCACAGCACGGTGTGCAAGTGTTTGGTGGCCATGGCTTTATCAAGGAGTGGGGCATGGAGCAGTTTATCCGAGACAGCCGCATAACCCAGCTTTACGAGGGTACCAATGGCATCCAAGCCCTAGATTTGATTTCCCGTAAGTTGGTGCGCGATGGCGGTAAACTATTGTCAGTCACCCACTTACTATTTGCCAATATGGTTGCTGGGATTGCGGATACGGACGCAAAGGCCAAAGCTACACAGATACTGGATGCTTGGTATGGCCAATCCAAAGAGCTGCTAGGTACCGATGCCGTTGACACTGCGGCCAAGGCCCATGACTACATGCAATACAGCTGCTACAGCCTGATTGGTATCTTGTGGCTGAGCATGGCTGACTGCGCCAAGCAAACCGGCAGTACCTTGGCCTCTAGCAAGCAAAAAGTCAGTGATTTCTACATCAAACGCATTCTGCCCCGGGCTGATGCCCACCGGCAATCAATGGCCAACGACCATTCGGATCTTACCCAGCTCAC
The DNA here is from genome assembly GCA_965279005.1 of Alteromonadaceae bacterium. Classification (GTDB taxonomy): domain Bacteria; phylum Pseudomonadota; class Gammaproteobacteria; order Enterobacterales; family Alteromonadaceae; genus Planctobacterium. The sequence goes on from CBDIHK010000023.1 coordinate 88,657, forward strand.
TGCTGAAGAGTTTTAACCTATCCACCAGCCGCCCAGCCTTTATCATAGCTGGGCGGATAAGCCCTACATGCGGTAGCTTAGGGACACATAGAAATAGCGGCCAACGCTGCCAAAGGGTGCAGATGATGAATAGGGGAAGATGCCGTTTTCTCCCCTGAATACCGATCCCGTTTCTGACGGATGTGCCGGATAATTATCGCCTAAATTGCGCACGCCAAGGCTGATTTTGCCCTGGTTACCCCAGGTATAGCTAGCTTCAAAGTCCAATAGCCACTCGCTTGGATAATAGCTGTCCGTCGCGGGGTTGTTGCTCGAATCCCCCAATAACATACTGCCAAATTTCAACAGGCGTGAAGTAAAAGCAAAATTTTGGTATTCAGTGCCTAGCTCCAAGCGCATATTGTCGCTAGGTTGTGCTGACTCAATGCGGGTGGTCTCTGCACGGCTAAACAAAAATATCGGATCGATTCCTTCAAAGGCTCCCGGTAACCTGATGTCGCCAATAATATCGGTATGGTTCCTGTGGTATGCGGCTTTAGCGAGCCACTGCAGGCCACCGGCATTAAAACCCTGTTGGTAGCTAATATCGTAGCCGGTGGTACGGGTATCAAAAGTATTGCTAAAGAACCGGGCTTGGCTCACACCTAAGCTAGCCATGAGGTCTACAACATCTTGACCAAACCTATCGGCATTGGGGCGGATATTGCCGGTCAGTGCAATCCTGTTGTCCACCTCTGTCCAATACCAATCTATGTTTAGCTCTCCCAGCTCATTTGGCTGGTAGCGAAGCCCAAGGGCGATATGCTTGGACTCTTCCGCTTGCAGCGGCGTAGCTCCCAATGCTTGTGCCACCGGGTCTTGAACCGGAAAAGTCCCGGCCTGGATCAACTCATTGGTATTATTGGCATTTTGTACTGTTGCTATCGAAGAAAACACCGACTGTCCAAGGGAAGGGGCGCGGAAACCGGTACTGGCCGACGCTCGTATAAACAAATCAGGCTGTACTTGGTAACCGCTGGCGATTTTGCCATCCAGGCTGGAACCAAAGTCCTGGTTATCTTCCGCCCTAAGCGCAACCTGCAACTGCCAAGCCAGCGAAGCCTGGTACTCCAGATCTAGATACAGGGCCAGGTTGCGGCGTGATTCATCCACTTGGCTGGCAGGTTGGAATCCTGGGAAAACCTGTGCACCCGCAGCGGCAGGGGCACCTAGGTTTGGCCCGTCCAATATATCAATCCCACCGTCTTGGTAAGACGCGGGCTCGCCAGGGACAATTTCATAATGCTCATACCTCAGCTCGGCACCCACTGCCAAAAACAGCTCGGGTGTTAATTCCTTGCCCAGGTTAACGTCTAAAGTATCCTGCCAAAACCTGAGCTGCCCACTGTCAAAACGGGTAGGACTTAGGTTGCCAAACGAAGTATTCAAGCTATTGTGCACAAAATAGTGCAGCTGGTTAGCCCCAAAAGTATTGCTTACATCCCAACTCCAGGCATTTTGTGTTTGCCCGCTTATCCCTAGCCCCAGGTTGATGTCTGTGATTTCTGGGCGGATCAGCGGCAAAAAACCATCGGGGTAGATACTGCGCACATTGCGGTTATCGCGCGGACGGCGGAAAAAACCCGCAGCTTCAGAATCCCGCTGTTGCCAATGGCCAAAGGCATAGCCCTTCCAAGCCTCCGCCAGTACCCACTCACCATTAAAATGGAAAGTAATCGCCTGCTGCTCTGGCAAGCCAAAACGGTGGTTAATAGGAAACTGGTTTGTTGGATCAGCGTTCCTGGGATCGCCATCAAAGTATTGCGGCCGCGGATCTGGATTGCTGCGGTTAGTGGCTTGGTTGTCGAGTAAGGTTATTCCGGCATTCCAATAACCAGTATCCGCCAATGCCTGGCCATAGCTGACATGCAGGGCTAGTTGCTCGCCATCCCCTGCGTCTGCCACACCAGCTTGGCTATGAAACTGCCAACCGGTTGCGCTTTTCAACACGATATTGATGATGCCAGCAATGGCATCAGAACCGTATTGGGCGGCGGCGCCATCGCGCAATACTTCTACTTTTTCCACCGCAGCCACCGGCAAGGTTTGCAAATCAACCGCTTGCGAACCCCTGCCAATACTGTTGTTTAAATGCACCAATGCCGATGTGTGCAGCCGTTTCCCGTTAACTAGAACCAGGGTTTGGTCTGGTTCCATTCCGCGAAGTGTAAATGGTGGCACGTGGTCTGTACCATCGGTAATACTGGGTTGCGGACGGTTTACATAGGGCGACAAACGCTGCAAGGCCCGGCTGAGATCCCAAAAGCCGGTGGACAGCAACTCATGGCCATAAAAAGTATCGACAGGTACGAGGGACAGATCCCGCCGCTTGCCGCCACGCCGGTTTCCCAAATCGACTGTCGCGTGTAGTAGCTGCTCAAAACTCAGCTCAGCTAGGGCATCCAAATCTTGCGCCAAAACCGGGGAGCACAGGCCAGACGCTAAACCTAAGCAAACAACTCTAGATAAACTGGTGATACGCATACAAGCGCTTTCTCTCCAACAGCAAACACAAGCCTATAAATTGAGTTTAGGTGAACTATTAATGATCGCCAGTGGAGATTGTGTTACCGGATACATGCACCGGTTAACCCAGTTTTGATCTATTTGCATTGCAATTCAGGTTGTTAGCCTCTGTGTTGCAGTGCTATCTTGAACCGCTATTTTACCGATTCTATTAACTATGTGGTCTTAGGAGAAGGGAATTGTTTTTTGGCCGCTACAAACAGATCCAGCAGCATCCAGAGGGGCGTTTGTTTGCCATTGGCGATGTCCATGGTTGTTTAGGTGCATTACAAGTTTTGTTGACCCAAATCCAATTCGATAGCCAAGTAGACCAGGTAATCTTCCTGGGTGATTTAGCTGACCGCGGCAAGCAAAACCTCGAGACGTTTGACTTTGTTTTAGACAAGCCCTATTTCCACTTAGTCGCAGGCAACCACGAAGATTTGCTAGTTGCAGCATATAGCGACAACGTCCAGGTTCCCAAAGAGATGCTCGACTATTGGCATAGTGACGATGGCAACTGGACGCAATCTGTTGACGATAAAACCCTACAAAACATCATCACCCGGTTGGGACAACAGGCCTACTTTATTTTTGAAGCACAAACGAACACAGGTAAAACCTTCGGCTTAACCCACGCTGGGTATGATGACGCTAGATGGTTCAACCCAAACAACAACTACGACTACAGTTATTTCCGCAAATTAATGTGGTCACGACAAAGGGCTGAATCGATCGGCCATGGCTTAGAACCAGTGTCAGGCATAGATTATACAGTGCACGGCCATACAATCTTTCGCGAGCCAATGCTAGATGGCAACGCGATTTTTATTGATACCGGCAAGTGCTGCGGTGGTAAACTCACTGCGTTGGATTTGGACAAATTTGTCCTAACAGGGAGTTTGGCGAAGAGTATTCACCAATCGCTTTGATTACTCACCTATCGATCACTAGACACTATTCTTGCGCTGATTCCTGCTCGCTCATTATTACTCAATATCATAACGGAAAAATTGGTCAGCAAATTTAACTCTTTACCTCCTTGCTAATTATATACCGGAACTGCCTGTCGAGTTCGCTCACACCTAACCCGCTCTTTTTAATCACTTTTAGCTGTGTCGGAATGCGTTCCTTCATAGCTTCTATATGGCTGATAACACCAATGGTTTTGCCTAAGGCATTGAGGTTGTCCAGGGCATCTAGGGCAATATCCAGGGTTTCGGTATCTAAGGTACCAAAGCCTTCGTCAAGGAACAGTGAGTCAATGCTGGTTTTATGGCTCACTAAATCGGAAAGCGCCAATGCCAGGGCAAGGCTGACCAAAAAACTCTCTCCGCCAGACAGGGTTTTGGTATTTCGTTCAACGTCGCCTTGCCAGGTATCTATCACGGCCAGCATTAACCCGGCCTTGTCCTTGCGCTTCAGTAGATATCTACCATGCAGTTTATCCAACTGTATATTCGCCAAATAAATCAGATTATCCAATGTCAGGCCTTGGGCAAAGCGCCGAAATTTGTCGCCGCTGGCAGAGCCAATTAGCGCGTGCAAATAGCTGAGGTCGTCAAATACCTGCTCTTGGGCAGCGACCTGTCCCAGCAACGCTTGTTGGCGTTGACTTTCCTCCTTGTCGGCCTGCAACCTTTGTCCGATCTGGGCATTGCTTGTGATCACAGCCTCCCGCTGGGTTTCCAACTCCCGAAGCAATTGCTGTACTTCTTGCTCTGGTGTTTTTTGCCATGTGCCAGCATTTTCTGTATTTGTCAGGATCTGCACCCGTTCTTGTGCCTGTTGCAACAGGGTGTTGGCTTTTTCCAAGTCGGCTTCAAGGCTTCTTTTAAGCGCTGTTAACGCTTCTTGTTGCCCTGGGCTTAACAAAGCCAGTTCAAATTCAGACTGGGAGGCAAAGGGGCTGCCTTTTAGCATTTGCTGCCACTCTTGCTCAGCGCTTGTGCAACTTACAACGGCTTCGTCGTAACTTTTGGACAATACCTTCTGTTCCGAGACGACTTGAATATGTTCATTTTCAACGCGCTTCTGCGTTGCCGCAGCCTGCTCCAAGGCATCTTCAGCCGCGCTGATTGACTGGGCGGACTTTTGCCTCGCCTGTTCTACCAATTCATTACCAAATATCGCCTTCCGGTTATCCCTTAGCTCACTGAGTTCTTGCTCTATTACCGCCTTTTGTTGCGTTGCTGCCGTCAGGCCTGTTTGGGCTGTGCTGAGTTTCCCTTTAGCGGACACAAGCCTTTCTGAAACTATGGTCAGGTTTTGTTGCAACTCATGTGCAGATTGCTGCTTCTCTTTATAACGTTGGGCTGCTTGTTGTTTGTCCTGCAGCCATTGGGCATTGTCAGTTGCAGGTAATTCATGTCCTTTCCCGGTAACCTCCTCGGACAGGGTGCGTTGCTCTTGCTGTACTTGCAGGCCGATAGTCTCAACCTGTTTTTGTTTTTCTGAGCAATTCTGCTTTTGATTGACAATATTTTGCGTTATTAACTTAAGCTCGTTTTCTAACTCGTTTTTCTCTTTTGCCAGCGATTCGAATTTATCCCTGGCTTGCAGCCACTGTTTTTCCGCTGTTTGCAGCGCCAGCAACTGTGCTTCGATAGCTTTTACCTGGCTTTGCCACTGGGCTTCGAGGTTGTGCAGTGCTTCAGGCGCCTCAATAGTCAAAGACAAACCTAGCGCCTGCATGGTATTGCCCCACTCTAGTTGCCCTGAAGCCAAAGCCTGCCGCAACGCAGAATGGCGTTTTTCCAACTCTTGCAACCGGCCTTGCGCACTGCCGAGCCTTTCTTTGGCCTCGGTACCGGCTAGCTCAATGTTATCCAGCTCTTTTGCAGCAGCATCAACGCGTTGCTGGGTTTGCGGGATATCCAAGTTGCTGCCTGCTTTTGGATGCTCCGTAGCACCACACAATGGGCATTCTTCCCCTTTTGACAGTAGGCGGCGGAAATGGGCAAGCTGCTCTTCCTGGGTAATTAATTGCTGCAAGTCAGCCAGGGTTTGTTTTTGCTTTGAGTAAGCCTGGCGCATCTCTACCACCTTGCCATTCAACAAAACAATTTGCTCAGTAAGTTGCGCGTGCTCGGTATCGTTTAGCGCCTTTTCTTGTATTGCCTCAAGGTACTTTTGTTGGGTCGCTGTGGCAGCGTGAAACAGCGGCCAACGTTGGTTATGTTGCTGCATTTGCATGCGCAACTGGTCACTATCAGCTTGTCTGTTCAATTGCCGCCAATGGGCTTCACTGTGGCTCAGCTTTTCTTTTTCTTCTTCGTAGCGGTTGTTTGCAACCTCCAGCTTGGCAGACAATTCAGCTTGCCCGGTGGCCTCTGCCTCTAGCGCTATTTGCATTAGCGACAATTCCTCAGCTAGCTTTTGCTGTTCGTGGTTTTGCCGTTCAATTTGCGTCAGCCGCACGCCCCAGGCATCAACAAGCCCAGCCAACTGCGCATCTTGGCTGTGCTTGGCCAAGTAGTGTTGGTTTTGTGTAAGTTCTTTCTGGAGTTCGTGTTCTTGTGCAAGCAACGCCTGGTATTGGCTGTCAAGTTGTGCAACTTGCTCGCCGTTTTGTTTTAGATCTTCACACGCTTCTTGGTAACGCTCTTGTTTGACCTGGATTTTTGAATCAAGTGGCAATACTTTTTGAGTAATCAATCGCTCCTGTTCGGCGCCTTTAGCTTTTTCTGCGGCCAGTTCAGAACGGCACCGGGACAGGCTCCCATTGCTTTCATCCAACTGTTTATGGAGTTGCGACTGGCTCTGTTGTATTGTTTGCAATGAGCGCAACAGATCCGCTGTTCTGGTACGCAAATCTTCCAGCAAGCGCCATGTTGGCAATAATTTCCCAGCCGGCTCGCTCCTGGCCAAACGTTCCAGGGAAGCGGACGCCTCTTCCATTGCACGCTTCGCCGCAGCCAACCGCTGCTCGCCATTTTGCTGGCCCTGCTGGGCTACTTGTAGCTGCTCCCACCATTTGGCGTGTTGCTGGTTTTGGCCTATGCGCCAATCCAGCCAAAGGCGTTTTTGCTGGAAAGCATTTTGCAAAAATAGTAACTCTTGTTTTTCCAACTCACCAAGCAATTGCACCGTTTCTGCCTTTGCCTTTAGTTCAGCCAGTTGTTGTTTCGCCGCTGAATGGTGTTCGTGCACCTTGATGGAAATATCACCATATATCTCAGTGCCGGTTAACTCCTCAAGCAACTCGGCCCGTTCCGAGTCACTGGCATTTAAGAATGCGGCGAAGCCACCTTGCGCCAGCATCATGGAACGGGTAAACCGGGCGAAGTCCAAGCCAGTGATTTTTTCCACTTCTTTAATTTTGGGGGATATCTGGTGTGCCAGAATTTTACCACTTTGCACATCTGCCAGCTCGACATCGGCTGGCTGGAAGTTCCCATCTACATTCCCCCTTGCCCTGCGCATACTCCAAAAAGCCCGGTAGGTTTTGCCTTTCACCTCAAATTCGACTTCAGCAACAGACTCAGCTGTGCCCCGCGTCATGATTTCATTGGAAGACTGGGTAATGGGGCCTAACCGCGGGGTTTGGTGGTACAGGGCCAGGCAGATGGCATCCAACAATGTGGTTTTTCCGGCGCCAGTCGGCCCGGTTATGGCAAATAGGCCATTATCCGCAAATGGCGCCTGGGTAAAGTCTATACACCATTCACCTTTGAGGGAATTGAGGTTTTTTAGATGCAGCGACAGGATTTTCATTGCAAGCCTTCGCTGTGCTGTACTTCTGACAGCACCTGGTCAAACAGCAGTTTAATGCGTCCTAAGCGCGCTTGTTCAGCGTCGCTTTCAAACAATTCAACACTTATCCGTTTTTCAAACACCTCGTGGGGTGATAATTCCGCCAGGGTTTCGGCATTTTGTTGGTCTAACAGTTGGCGCCTTGAGTTTTTAGCGCGGCGCAGTTGCAATACCTCCACATTCAGTCCTTCACACATTGCCTGTATCCGCTGTTGCAGATCTGATAAATAATCCTGTGTTTCCACTTCAATGCTAAGCCATAAAGGTTCTTCATCCTGCGGATGCCCAAGTGTGCCCAACTGCGCTTCAAGCTCTGGCAGATCTCCTTTTAACACCGCCAATTTTCGAAATAACGGCAGCGCAATTGGCAAGATGTCCGGTTTGCTGGATAAGCCTCCCTGGCAACCAAAAGTAAGCAGCACTACCTCTTTGCTGCTGCCCACTTCATCAAAGCTGAGTGGAATGGGCGAACCGCTGTATCGAATAAATTCAGATTTTGCCACAACCTGGGGCTTGTGAATGTGGCCTAGGGCGATGTAGTCGGCAGGCGGGAAGCCTTTGGCGTCGAAGCCATCGAGCGAACCTATGTAAATGTCGCGCACGCTCTCTGACTGGGTCACGCCCAGCGCGCTTAAATGCCCCGTAGCAATTATAGGCACTGCACGGCCCAGGTCATTTCGCCGTTGTTCCGCTAAGCCATAAATATGCTGATAATGCTGTTGGATTGCCTCGCCTAGCGCCTGCCTTTTTTGCAGACCGGTTTCGCCTGCACTGCTTTTAACCACATCCCGGGGCCGGATATAAGGGATGCCACAAATGATGGCAGCCACATCACCGCTTTTGTCCAAAAGCTCAATCACCTGGGATTCTGGCTCAATATCGGTACTGGCGATGACATGGGTGTTCAGGCAGGCGAGCAAATGCCGGGATTCATTCAGTACCGACACCGAATCGTGGTTGCCGCCCAACACCACCAAAGTGCAATCAAGCAACTGCAGGTCAACCACAAATTTATTGTACATTTCACGGGCGTAGCTAGGCGGTGTCCCGGTGTCAAACACATCCCCTGCCACTATGATGGCATCTACCGAATGCGCGACAACAAGCCTTAACAACTCCTGTAAAAAGGCCTGATGCTCTGTTTTACGGCTCTTGGTAAAGAAGTTTTGGCCTAAATGCCAATCAGAGGTGTGCAGTATTTTCATTTTTTAAGCCCTAACCTCAAAAAAACAGGTGCTTGCTAACAAATGGCATTCCTAAGTATGTAATTCAGGTTCTGCGAGCGTCTGTTCCAGCAGGTTTATAGTCTTATGCTTGAGACCCGCTTTTTCATATCGATAAGTTAAATAATTGGCAATATCAGATTCGTGGGTTGAGAGCACTACTTGCCTATCACGTAATTCCACTCTCAATAAATCACTGAGCGACGCAATATTAATCTCATCCATGCACTGGGTTGGATCGTCAATAAAGATAAACTTCGCCTCAGCATATCGCCTGTTTAATGCCAGAAATAGAGCTAATGATAATGCGCTAGTTTGTCCACTGCTCATAGACAACGTAGCATCGTGCTTATCCAAGCGAGGCGTAGTAAAACGCATAACCGTGAACTTTTGAGTACTTTTTGTTGGCATTTCAATAAACACACCGAGGCCACATTGGTAGTTTTGAAGCAGTCTACCACTGTAGATATGAAATAAACTCTCAATTTGCCCTACAGTCTGATTTATGTATTTATTCCTGGTTGCGTTTAATCTTTTTTCAATCTCTTTAAGCTGTGATGCCAGATTGTTACATGCTACTAGCTGTTTAGATAACTTTTCTCTTCGCTCTTGTTTCCTATGGCGAGTGCTATTGATCAAACTATTAAATTTAAATTGCAAATATTGCTTTTTATTGCCAACCAATTCCGACGATATGTTAGCAAGGTTATCTGGCGTCTTTATGTAGGTAGAAAACAACGTATATGCTTGCTCGGTTAAGCTATCGTCCTCTGGTTGCATTTTTGCGAGCAACACAGCCTTCACATCCGAAACCTGTTTGTCCCTGGTCTCATTATCATTGCTATACTCAGACGGCAATGCAATTTCTCTCTCTTTTAAACGAATCACAATTTTACGCAGATTTTCGGATTTATCTTGATGCTTTTCTAATTCGTCAAGCAGGTTTTTATTGTAGTGTTTTGCTTGCTTGTCCATTTTTTTTTGTATGCTCTGCTTGATCCTGTCCAGGATTATCTGGATGGCAGCATTGCAATCGTTTAGCTTTTTTCCTTGAGCATCTTGTTTTTCTTTCAGGTCATTGGTTCGGGCATCTATAGCAGCGGTTAACACTTCATATTCTTCATATTCAAATCCACACAAAGGACACTCTGATTGCGTTTCAGCTATCATTCCGATCAGTTTTTCTCGTCCGCTGATCAAACTGTTTATATTCTTGTCAAGTGTATTCTGTTCTCCGAGCAATTGTTGCCTTTCCGCAAATAGAGGTTTAATTAACTTAAAAAGTTCCGATTCAGCTAATTCAATAAGGGATTGTTGTTCTTCTTGAATCTCATCTAGCGGTTTACTTGCTGTTTCTAACTGGGTTTTCATCGTTTGAACCAAATCCCTTGCTTTTTTTAAGGGTTCAAACTTATCGATATGGTTCCCTAGAATAATGGCAAGCTTAAAACTATCGGTCTCCACAAAGGTTCGCGTTCTCTGGTTTTGATAGCGTTTTTCAACCTCTTTAGCCTGCTCAACCAATGACACCAAAAGATCAAGTTGTTCGATTGCTTGCTGATAAACCAATAATTCTGGACTGGTAAAAGGCGTTTCACGATCCCATTCTGGTCGGTTTTCATCAGGAAAGAGAGGAGTATAACTCAGGAGGTTTGTGTCCCCCTCGAATGCTGACGCCATTGAATCTAGTTCGTCAGCTAACTCTCGAATTTTGCTTTTAATAGATTCACTTTTATCTTGGGTTATTTTCTTAATTTCACCCAGCCGTTCCAGTTTTACTTGAAGCTCATCAAGATTAAACAAATGCTCAATCTGATTAGTGCGGGATTGCTTTCCTACACTCTCATCTGGTAGCAGTAGCGGACTGATATCCTGTGGTAAATAATGCAGTACTGTATAGTTTTTAGTAAAATTTTCGCCAAAATGCTCTTGCCAAAAAATAGCTTCATTCTGGATTTGGTTTTCACTTGATGGAGAATCAAAACTATCCACCCTATAAAGCTGAAAATGGCTCAAGTCAGATGGTTTACGTGCTAAACTCTGTTGGGATTTTGGTGCTTTCCTCATTACCACCAAAGTCTCATCGCCAGCAATAAATTCAGCGAAAATAGCTACATCGCCACTATAACCGTGATGCTGGTACAAACTCTGCTTAGGTTTAGTTTGACCCCATTTTATGGAAGATAGTTTGGCGTTTATTCTAGGTAAAGAGCCGGTAAGCAAAACTTGTTTGGCATCAAACAAAGAAGTCTTACCAAACCCATTAGGGCCATCATATACTATAATATCCTTGTCATAGCGTGCACTGAACTCATTAAATGCCTTGAAACCCTTAATCCTGATTCGATTGAGTTTCCATTCGCTCATTGATCAATTCCTCTACTAATTGCTCTAGCGTTTTTTCATTGCCCTGCTCAATATCTTCAATTTCGGAAAAGTACATACCAGTTTTTTTACTCAGCTCCAATAGTCCTTGTTCTTGAAGCATTTCGTTGGCTAACTCAGCTATGTCTAGCATACTATCGTGCGCAACAGGGACTGCTAAAAACGGCAGCTTGATATACAAGCGTATAAGCAAATTAAACCCAGATTCAATTTCAGGATTATTGCGATAACGAACAAATTCCTCTCTATTATGAATCCAGCTTTGGTTGTGATTTCGGATTTCGCTGTTAATTAATTCCATTTCTTTATTCGTATAGTAAAGTACCTGCTTTTTAAAGCTGTAACTATCTTCTTCAATGGCATAAAGAGACGCCTCATCACTTTTAGTCAAATGCAAATCATTGCGCTTATATAATAGAATCAAGTCAGTGTTTTTAGCGAAGGTTGGCAAACTGATTAGATCATCAGGGGTGGCGTCAATCACAGCCTGGTTAATTTCATTGGGTTTCGGTAGTTGCTTAACATCCCCAACGACCAGGAATCTGTCATAGTGCTCGTGTTCCGCTTCATAAAAATCAAAAGGGTTGTCGCCGTCAACATTGTATTTTCGGAAACGACAAACCGATTCGCCAGCAGCTTGCTGGATCCATTGCCTAATCCCTAAGCTCATTTTTTGCCTCCTTCAACGAAATGAAGCGAATATTTTTCATTTTTGTAATTTTACTCTTCTCCGTCTCCTGAACTTCTTCCATATCAGTAAATTTGTTGTTAATACCTGTTTTGTCTTTCAATCGAAATGCTTGTCGTTCCATGCCCTTAATGATTAAATTTTCATACTCATAAAGCACGTGCCGCACTATGGGATTTGCTTTTATCCCTTCAATATTTTTTTGCAAGCTGTTTAAATTTGTCTTTTCGCTTCGCCCTCCTAGTTCAATAACCGAGGGCAAGTAACGCCCTTTTTCACCATTCAAATAATAATGTGGCAATATATTTTCTTTAATGTGCAATCCGGTTAATTCTGCAATAATGTCCGCATATCGATAAGCAGCGGCATCACCAAATCCTTCTAATTCCAACTTACTGCTATGGGGTGATTTTGAAAAATATAGCTTTTTAAGCGTTAGACTATCCATTTTGGCAATAGCATTGTAGCAGCCTGCGAGTTCCACAAAACACACTGAATCAATACTATTTTCTTCTTCGTAATCCATCAGAACACAAGATAACTTATCCAGTAAATGATGCCTGAACCTAAACAAGATTGTCGATTCATCATCTACGTCAATAAGCTCACTATTGAGAATTTTTTCTATTTCTGAAAAGAAAATGGGCGTTGAATCCGCCGCTTTAAATTTAGTAAGACCACTTTGGTTTTTGCGGTGCGCCACATTGACCTTTGCGGCAAGTAGGCCTTCGAGTTTTTCCCGCTTAAGTGAAACTGAGGTGCTAGAGGTGTCTAGTTGCTTTGCTCTAAGATATTGATTTATTTGATGTTCAACTAAATCATCTATTTCATCTACATATACATATTGTTGTTTGTTGCAGTAACTATAAAAGACAACTTTGTGCCTAACCTGTTGATCAACAGGCAGAAAATCAGAATAGTCATCTAATGGCTGTGCGACATGGAAAAATCGACGTGTATAACCATTGTAAAGATTGTCATGATTAACTGCAGATACCTGCTTTAAAGCGTCAAGGTAACTGCTTCTTCTGGCGCTATTGATGGCCTTCACCTGATGCAGCGATAGCGCAATATCACTTCGGTCGTATATAACGAAGTCATCTAGGGATTCAACTTTTAGTGAGCAAGCTCTAGTATCTTGACAATTTAATAGGGAAAGAGCATGGTACAAAGCGACTTTTCCCTGATAAACAAACCCACTCCAGGAAGGAATAGCACTGGATTTACTTAATTTAACTTCGTTGCTCCCCAAGAAAAAAGCCCAGTAGGTTAATAAATAAGGCAATCTTAGTCATATTGATAAGATTAGCAATAATAAATTGCGTAACGCCTAACTGATTGGACTTTTACATGAACCGACTAAACAATAATAACTATTGGCTTAGAAAAAGCTTCATTTAGCTGCCGTGAGTTTTGGGTATTAGGTCAGAAAGAAATAAATCCGTTAGTTCACCACCAGTATAAGTTTAATCAGCGTCTCCAGAGTCAACAACACTAAAACACGCTCCTAGCAAACCTCTTTCTGGGCCCATCGTGAAATCTTCATACTTCAAGAAACAATGAAGGTTAGCCATATCGATTAGACATGCTCTACGGAACTATCCAAACAGCTTTTCGCAGTGACCCCGCAACATCGATTTCTACTAGCTTCAAGAGGGATATATAGAGCCCAGGCATCAAATTGCTATCTATGCAACTATCTATCCTTTGCCGTATTTTCCCCAATACACCCACAGCGTTTGGTCACTCCATGCTTTAAATGCCTTTGCCATAAAGCAATTAAACCACCGCCAGGTTACCCTTGTCTTCCAACCAGTTTTTGCGTTCGCTGGCGCGTTTTTTGTTGAGCAGCATGTCCATTAATTCCAGCATTTGGCTCGCGTCGTCAACAGTGAGCTGCACTAGCCGGCGGGTGTTGGGATCCATGGTGGTTTCGCGCAGCTGCATGGGGTTCATTTCACCCAGGCCTTTGAAGCGTTGCACATTGACTTTGCCGCGTTTCTTTTCGGCTTGGATGCGGTCGAGCACGCCTTCTTTTTCGCCTTCGTCCAGGGCGTAGAACACTTCTTTGCCGACGTCGATGCGGTACAGCGGTGGCATGGCGACATAGACGTGGCCAGCATTTACCAATGCCCTAAAGTGTTTAACAAACAGGGCGCACAAGAGTGTAGCAATGTGCAGGCCATCCGAGTCAGCATCGGCCAGGATGCAAACCTTGCCATAGCGCAGGCTCGACAGGTCGCTACTATCCGGGTCGATACCCAAGGCGACAGATATGTCGTGTATTTCTTGTGACGCCAAAACCTGGGAAGAATCCACTTCCCAGCTATTAAGGATCTTACCCCGAAGCGGCATGACCGCCTGGAATTCCCTGTCCCTGGCCTGCTTGGCGGAGCCACCAGCGGAATCCCCTTCCACCAGGAATAGTTCTGAACGGGTACTGTCCTGGGTAGTACAGTCAGTCAGTTTGCCAGGCAAAGCAGGTCCCTGGGTGACTTTTTTGCGGGCGACTTTTTTGCTTTGGCGCAAACGGCGTTGGGCATTGCTAATGCAGAACTCAGCCAGGGCTTCTGCGACGTCTGTGTGCTGGTTTAGCCACAGGCTAAAAGCATCCTTTACTACACCGGAAACAAAGGCGGCGGCTTGCCGCGAAGATAAGCGTTCTTTGGTCTGGCCGGCAAATTGGGGATCCTGCATTTTGGTGGACAAGATATAGCTGCATTTATCCCAGATATCTTCGGGGGACAGCTTGACGCCCCTGGGCATTAGGTTGCGGAACTCACAAAACTCGCGCATGGCTTCTAATAAGCCTTGGCGCAAGCCATTGACATGGGTGCCACCTTGGGCCGTAGGGATCAGGTTGACGTAGCTTTCATTGACGATATCGCCGCCTTCCGGCAGCCAAATAACCGCCCAATCGGCCGCCTCATGGTTGCCGGCAAATTGGCCCACAAAGGGTTCATCTTCGGGCAAGGTGATCAGGTCTTTGCAGGACTGCAGCAAGTAGTCGCGCAAGCCGTCCTGGTATTGCCACTCAGTAGTTTCTTTGGTGATTTTATTGTCAAAGCGGATCTTAAGGCCCGGGCACAATACTGCTTTGGCGCGTAAGACGTGTAGCAACTTGCTAACCGAGAATTTGGCGGAATCAAAATACTTGGGATCAGGCCAGAAATGCACCCGTGTGCCGGTATTGCGCTTACCACAGGTATCCACAACCTGTAAATCTTCAACCTTATTGCCATCTTCAAACGCGATAGCGTAAACCTGGCCATCACGGCGCACGTTGACTTCCACCCTGGTGGAGAGTGCGTTTACCACCGATATGCCAACGCCGTGCAAACCGCCAGAAAACTGGTAGTTTTTATTGGAAAATTTACCGCCTGCATGTAGCTTGGTCATGATCAGCTCAACACCTGACATGCCCTCTTCCGGATGGATATCCACCGGCATGCCACGGCCATCATCGTTGACCTCTAAAGACTGGTCTTCATGCAGTGTGACTTTGATGCTGCCGGCATGGCCCGCCAGCGCCTCATCCACGCTGTTATCAATGACTTCCTGGCTCAAGTGGTTTGGCCGGGTAGTGTCTGTGTACATGCCGGGGCGGCGCTGCACAGGCTCTAGGCCATTGAGGACTTCAATCGCTTCAGCGTTATAGGATTGTTCTGACATAATTCTACTTATTTTTATCTCGCCACTGTCGGGATGGTAACAAGGGCAATCAACACCCGTAAACTGGTTTTTTGTATCGCTAGCGCTTATTCGTTATGGGAGAAAATAAAAACTCAAAAATCCCCGGTAAAAAACGTTCATAGCCTTGGAAGGCGTGGTCACCGCCCTGTTCGATGGTCAGCTTTGCGCCCCGGTATTTCTGTTCTGCATCCCGGTAATCCAAGGTCTCGTCACCGGTTTGCAGCAACACCCAGAAAGCTTCTGGCTGCCGCGGCCGTTCCTGGTGCATGGTTTCTAGCTGCTGCATGTGGCTACTATCTAAATGGAAGGTTTCACCGGTATAGGGATGTAAGTGTTCGCCTAAATAATCCGATAAGACTTCATGGGGCTTGGCAGCGGGGTTAACTAACACAGCTTTGCCCCCGTAGTGCTGCACCATATAGGTGGACAGGAAACCGCCAAGGGAGCTGCCGATAAAGGCAATGTGTTTGCCCTGGTACTGCTGTGCCAAGCCGTCCAATAACTGTTTGGCCGGCAAGGGATAACAGGGTAGCTGGGGACAAACAAACTCAATCTCTGGATGGTGTTGTTGCCAATAGGCCTGGGTGGCTTGGGCTTTGACTGACTGGGGTGAGCTTAAAAAGCCGTGCAGATAAATTAGAACTTTGTCCAATACTATTCCTTATTGTTATCCTGTTGACAGCGTTGGACATAGCTTACTATGCCTGTCGCCTCCCGTTGAAACACTCGAAAACCCGGTTCTTCGTCTGCCACGCCAAACTCTGCCCGCAGTTGCCATTGCCAGCAAGTTGAGGGCACCGACAGCACCTGGACTTGTTCCCGCTGACTCGTGCTGGCGTGGTGAATATGGCCGTGGCATAGGCTGATATCACGCCCTGCCTCCTGCAGTCCAGCCATCAGCCCGGTGCGGTTGTGCAACTTGTGTTTATCCACCCAGCTATTAGTATCTAGCGGATGGTGGTGCAAAAATACCAAGCTGTGTTTACTGTGCTGGGTAACCTGCAACATACGTCGCACCTGTCCAAGGTTTACCTTAGCGCAGGTTCCGTCGAATTCAGATCCAACCATTAGGCAGGGGGTATCCCACCAATACATCACTTGGTTGTGCAGTATGATTTCTTCAGGCAAAACCGACCGCATCAACTCCAGGTCATCATGGTTGCCGGGCATTAGCCAAACCTGTGACCAATCAAAGTGTGCCTGTACCAGTTGCTCAAAATGCCGGTAGCTGGCTTCGCTCGCATCTCCGCTGATATCCCCTGTGAACACGAGATGGCAGCCTTCTTCCTGTGCCGCTTGGGCCAAACAAGCCCGCAAGCCCTGGTAGGGGTTAACGTCGCCATAGCCGGTTTTACCGGAATCGGCAAACAAGTGGCAGTCAGAAAGTTGTATAAGCAGAGGTGCAGTTATCATGGTCGCCTACATCTCGTTGAATACGCATTAAGCCTGGGCGGATTCCAATGGCTTTTGCTGCAAGCAAAAGCCCAGCCATTCAGCCAAAAACTGGTTCACCATTTCCTTTTCGTTTTTTTGGTGCATTTTTTTATTGGGGTAGCCGTAGCTCGGTTTTAAACTAGAAATATGCTGCGCCGAGACCACTTCAGCCATGCGCGCGTCATGGTAAAGCCTTACTTGCATAATAGGTTTCAGGTAGTTAGGCATACTCTGCCCCACCTGCTGGATCTGCAAAATAGTGGTATAGCGGCTGCATTCTAACAAGTCGATCTTATACTGCATTTGTTCCGTGCCAAAGCGGAAACTCATATCCTCGACATCGACCTCGGGCAACAAACGCATCAAACGGGCATAGTTAACCTCGCAAACTGTGTGCAGGTTGCGTAGGTTAGGTGTATATTTTTTTGCCGATGTTTGCGTCATTCGTTTCCTAATTGTGCCAATAGTGTCTCTTTGTGCAGCGCAAAATACTGCAACGCAATAATAATAGCAGAATTCTCGAACTTACCCTGCGCCAGAAGCTCCATTGTCTCATCAACGTCGATGCAGTGCACCTTTATGTCTTCATTTTCGGTTTCCAACCCGTGGATACCACCTGCTTCACTGGAATCCACCGCCCCAAGATACAAATAAATGCGTTCACTCATACCGCCGGGACTGGGTAAGTAGTTAAGTAATGGGATCAGTTGGGTGATTTGCAAGCCTGCCTCTTCCTCGGCTTCACGGATAGCGACAGCTTCGGTAGTTTCCCCTGCATCTATCACCCCCGCAACAATTTCCATTAACCAAGGGTTGTCAGAGGTGGCAATGGCGCCCGCCCGGAATTGCTCAATAAAGACAAAGCGATCCAGCACCGGGTCATAGGGTAGCACCGCTACCGCATGCCCCCGCTCCAATATTTCCCGGGATATCTCGCCACTCCAGCCGCCAGCAAATAACTTGTGCCGGAACTGGTATAGGTCAATCTTAAAAAAGCCCTTGAACAGCGATTTTTTAGCGGTAAGCTCGTAATCAGATTTAGTAAATTGTTGCATGGGTTCAGCCATTGTTGCGCTGCATCCTGTTATTTAACGTTAATCCTACCAAGTCTGTCGAACTTTTATGGCATTAATAGCCAGATTGAAGGCATATTAGCGAAGATTTGATATCGACATCTTGCTGCGTCAAATATTCTGTTACACTTGGCTAGGGTGATTTACCTATAAGGATTTCACGTTAGCTCTTGTTTTTATTAAACTTCGACGCCAATAATAAACACAAAAATACTACGGGAATTGGACTAAGCCCGTGGCCACTAGGCTACACAACACTAGGAAAGCTCATGAAAAAAACTGTTTTGTCCATTTTGGTTGGATTAGGCATTGCGTCTAATGCCATCGCGGAAGACCTGTACCAGGTGTACCAACAAGCTCTGCAAAATGATCCGGCCACCTTGCAATCCCAAGCGACCCGTGATGCGGCATATTCCGGCATCGGCCTTAGCAAGGCTAATTTACTGCCACAAGTTTCAATGTCGCTCAGTGCAGACCGGACCAATGGCGACGACCATCGCGACACCAATGCTATGCAACTTCGCATTACCCAATCTATTTGGGACGCAGGCAACTGGCGCAACTATGACCGCGCAGAACTATCTGCCACCCAAGCCGATGCGAACTATGGTCTAGCAAAACAGGACTTGATAGTGCGTACGGTCAACGCCTATTTCAATATCCTGCAAGCGCAGGACGATTTGGAGTTTGCCCAAGCAGAGAAACGCGCAATTGAACGCCAACTCGAACAAACGAAACAGCGCTTTGAGGTTGGCCTTACGGCGATTACCGATGTGCATGAAGCGCAAGCCCAGTTTGATAATGCAGTAGCATCCGAAATCAGCGCACAAAACAATGTTGAAATAACAAAAGAAGCGCTGCGTGAAATCTCAGGCAACTACTATGACTCTATCGCGGTGCTCAATACTGATACCTTTAGCGCCAGCATGCCAGCGCCTGCACAAATTGGCGGCTGGGTAAACCTAGCGGAAGATCGCAACCTACAATTGTTGGGTGCCAAAATTGGTGTTGATATAGCAAAGGAAGACATCGAAATTGCGCAGACCGGTTATTACCCAAGCGTCGGTTTAGAAGGCAGGTTCACTTCGGGCGATGGTAGTGAAAATGTCGGTAATCCAAGGGTTAATACTAACTACATCGGTGTCACCGTTAGTGTCCCTATCTACCTTGGTGGTTCTAACAACGCCCGGGTAGAACAGGCCAAGCACAACTTTGTAGCGACGTCTGAAGAACGCGAGCGGGTACACCGCTCAGTCGTTAGGAATGTGCGTTCCAACTACTTTGACGTGACCGCGACAATTTCCCGTATCAAGGCGCTTAACCAAGCAGTAGTCTCTGCTGAAAGCGCCCTGAAGGCAACTGAAGCTGGCTTCGAAGTTGGCACCCGTACCATCGTTGACGTGCTAAACAGCACCCGTAACTTGTTTGACGCGCGACGCAACCTTGCCAGTGCCCGCTACAGCTATGTAACATCAGTACTTAATTTGAAACTGGCGGCAGGCACCTTGAGTGAAGACGATGTTATTGACATCAACAATGGTTTGACTAGCGGCTAAACTTCACCTTGCTTGGATGATTAAAAACCGATGGCATTTGCCGTCGGTTTTTTTGTTTAATACAGATTAAATTAAGTATTTGCAAAATATGTTGAAAATTAAACCAGTGAAATGATTTACACATTTTGTCGACGATGTTATCCTGCGCCCTTTTTTAACCAGGATAAAAATATGCGCAGTTTATTGTTATTGTCGATTCTATTGGCCTGCTTCACCCACAAGGCATATGCCGCAAACGGCAGCGCCCTGATCCCCCATTTTACCAGTTATAGCTCTGGTTCATTTGAGAGCTATTTCTACCTAAGCAATATCACAAACCAGGAAGTTGAAGTATCAGTAACCTTTTTCAACAACCAAGGCACCCTGATCACCGACAATAACGCAATCAATTCTGGCCATATCCGGGCGTACAATGTAATAGATTATGTAGAGCCAGCCTCCGGAAAAACCGCAACATTCAAAATACCACCACGCGGTACGGCTACTATTAGGGTGATGAGCTCACTCAACACCGAAGGTTATGGCAAAATCCGCTGGGAGCAAGCGGATTCGGAGCGCCGCAGGGCGATGTTGGCGTTTGGCAAATTCTTCCGCAACGCTGCTGGACTAGAACATTCCGCCTCAATTACCATCAATAACGGTCGGTCTTTCTAAACTATACGCAATTGCTACCATTTATGTGCGGGATCAACCGCCCGCACATTTCGACTTTTACCCCCTTCTTGGATTGAACTAACTGGTTAATTAGCTGTTATACTGACACCACTTTATTCCAGTGAAATAATGCGCCTTGAAACTATTGCCTGAATGGGTACAGCAGGAAGCAATACTGCTTGCCTGGCCCGATGCTGAAACCGACTGGGCCAGATGGCTGCCCGATGTACAAAGTACTTACACTAGTATCATCCAAGAGCTTAACCGCAACGGCACTGGCGTCATCTTACTTTGCCGGCCCACGGAGCTTGCTAAGGTAAAAAGCCAGTTGCGGCAGGCATCAAAAGTGTTGCTACTCGCCGCCGACTACAATGATACCTGGATCCGGGATTATGGCTTCCTTACCTGTACTACATCAACTGGTAATGTGCCGGTGAATTTCCAGTTTAATGGTTGGGGCAATAAGTTCGAGGCAGGTAAAGACAACAAGGTTAATGAAAAATACTTAGCCAAACTTTGCCAGCAGCCTATGCATTGCTTCGACACAGTTCTGGAAGGTGGAGCATTGGAAATAAACGCCCAGGGACATGTATTATCAACCCAAATGTGCCTATTAAACCCAGAGAGAAACGGCGATATTGATTTGGTAGCGTATCGCCAACTTTTTCAAAACGCTTTGGGAGCATCACGTACCAGCCTATTCCAGCATGGCCATTTGCAAGGTGATGACACCGACGGCCATATCGATACCTTGGTGCGTTTTACCCCTGACAATAGCCTGGTAGTGCAAACTGCCTACAACCGGCGGCAAGACAGCCACTACCAAGACTTGCAGCTTTTGCTGCAAGAATGCCAAGAGGCTTTTCCAGACGCACACATTTTTGAACTGGCATTGCCATCAATATACAGTGATGAAGGCGACCGTTTGCCTGCATCCTATGCCAACTATTTGATATGCAACCAGGTAATTTACGCCCCTGTGTATAAGCAACCAGAAGATACGGCGAACCTAAAAACATTGCGTTCAGCCTACCCTGGATTCCAAGTACTCGCTATAGATTGCAGCGCCTTGATACAGCAATACGGCAGCCTGCATTGCATTAGTATGCAAGTACCAACTAACACATTAAAACCCGATGTTATTGAACAGCTAGAAAAAGGGGTGTCAATCTATGGGCAATAAAGCAGTACAACAATTAACTGTTGGCTTGGTCCAGCAGGCAGTGGCAAACAACGATAAAAGGGTCAATTGGCAGGCCTCTAGTGAAGCCGTGCGGGAATTGGCCCAGCAAGGTTGTGAGTTGGTTTTACTACAAGAGCTGCACAGCAGCCTGTATTTCTGCCAGGAGGAAAACACCGGGAACTTTGACCTCGCAGAACCTATCCCGGGTCCGGCCACCGACTACTTTGGTGAATTGGCTGAAAAGCTAAATATTGTCCTGGTGACCTCATTGTTTGAACGCCGGGCACCTGGTCTTTACCACAATACGGCCGTCGTGTTTGACCGCAGCCGCAATATAGCCGGCACCTACCGCAAGATGCATATCCCGGATGATCCTGGTTTTTACGAGAAGTTCTATTTCACCCCGGGCGATGCGGGCGGATTCCAGCCAATAGCCACTAGCGTTGGCAACCTAGGTGTACTGGTTTGCTGGGATCAGTGGTATCCAGAAGCAGCCCGGCTGATGGCAATGGCCGGGGCTGATATCCTGCTCTATCCCACCGCAATAGGCTGGGATCGCAACGATACACCAGAAGAGCAAGCGCGCCAATTTGCTGCTTGGCAAACTATCCAACGAGGCCACGCCGTCGCTAACTCCCTTCCGGTCATGGTAGCCAACCGGACCGGGTTTGAGCCTTCGCCCATTGCGGGTGACCCCGGCATTGAGTTTTGGGGACAGAGCTTTATCGCCGGGCCACAAGGGGAATTGCTCGCGACAGCCGAAAAGGATCAAGTACAAACCTTAATGCACAGCTTTGATATGCAGCGCTGTGAACAAGTACGCCGGATTTGGCCTTATTTCAGGGATCGCCGCGTCGATGCCTATGAAGATATCACTAAACGCTGGCGGGACTAGGGCGGGATCCTCACGGAAGCACGGAATTTGCAACAATACGTTTCCCAAAGGTAAATCCCACAATAAAAATAATGACATTTGCATAGTTTGCGTTAAGGTTTTATGTCCTTATCAATAAGTACAGGTAAACTATGCTCAAGCGACTCATCATTGGGCTGGCACTGGTGGCGATAGCACCGCTCGCCTCTGCCATGGCTCCGGAAGATATCACCAAATTCCAGCTCAAGAACGGTATGACCTTCTTGGTCTTGGAAGACCACTCCATTCCCAACGCCAATATGTATACATTTTGGAAGGTTGGCTCCCGCAACGAATACCCTGGTACCACCGGGCTTGCCCACTTCTTTGAGCACATGATGTTCAACGGTGCTAAAAAATACGGGCCAAAAATGTTTGACCGGGTAATGGAGGCCAACGGCGGCGCCAACAACGCCTATGCCACAGAAAACCTAACGGTCTACACCAATTTCTTCCCAACCGATGCGCTGGAAGTCATTTTCGACCTGGAAGCAGACCGCATTGAACACCTTGCGCTGGATCCGGAAATGGTGGAAAGCGAGCGCGGCGTGGTTACCTCGGAACGCTCCACGGGACTGGAAAATTCTAATTTCCGGGCGATTTGGGAAGAAGTGAAAAATGCCGCATTCCGCGCCCACCCCTACAGCTGGCCGGTCATTGGCCACGCTTCCGATATTGAAAATTGGACCTTGGAAGACCTGAAGGCCTTCCATACCACCTACTATGCACCCAACAATGCCGTGGTAGTGATCGTGGGTTCAGTTAATACCGAAGAAGTAAAGCGCCTGGCCAAACAGTATATGGAACCCATCCCGCCGCAAGAACCACCCAGGGCAATCCACACCGTTGAACCAGAACAAAACGGCGAGCGCCGGGTTTATCTGCACAAAGCCTCAGTCTCTTCAGCCAATATCATGATGGGTTTCCACATGCCTGCCAATACCCATGCAGACTACTACCCGCTTATCCTATTGGGGGATATCTTGACCGCAGGCAACAGCTCCCGGCTAACCAAAGCATTGGTATTCGAGCAACAGGTGGCAGACCAGGTGTTTACCTATATCCCAGATTCCTTCGACCCCAACCTGTTTTATATTTACGCTGTTGCCAGCCAATCTGCGGATGCAGCAACCTTGGAAAAAGCCATCATCAAGGAAATCAACAAGGTAGCGCGGGAAGGTATCAGCGCCCGCGAGCTGCAAAAAGTACAAAACCAAAAAGTTGTGGAGTTCTACCGCAATGTTGCCGAAATCAATAACCGTGCCGACCAGCTAGGCCGCTATGAACTATTCCACGGCGACTTTAAAAAGATGTTCAGCGCACCTGACGAGTTCCAAAAAGTCACGGCTGAAGATATCCAAAGGGTTGCTGCCAAATACCTAATTAAGCGTAACCGCACCGTTGGTATTCTGGATTCCAAGGAGGATACAAATGAAAACGATCTATAAAACCCTGGTTGCCCTACTATTTGCAATCCCAGCTAGCTTAGCCTGGGCAGAGGGCACATTTAAACTACCTGACTATAAAACGGTGCAACTGGACAATGGCGTCACCCTATATTTAATGCAACAGACTGAAGTGCCGCTGATCGATATCAACGTGGTTGTAAGCTCTGGCGCTATCTACGACGGGGACAAAGCTGGCTTGGCCACCATGACCAGTGAAAACCTGTTGTTCGGCACCCAGAAGCTGGATAAAAATGCCTTAGAAGCTGAACTTGAGTTTGTCGGTGCCCAGTTCAACACCGGCGCGGCACTCGACTTCAGTAGGGTTAGCGCTTCATTTGCCAAAAAAGATAAGGAACCAATGCTTGCGATACTAGCTGATGTAGTAATGTCGCCAAGGTTTGATGCAGACGAGTTTGATAAATATAAACAGCGCTACATCGGCTCGCTAAAGCGCAGCAAAGAAAGCCCGCGTTCGGTGATACAGGATTACTTCAACCAATTGATATTTGAGGGGCATCCCTACAGCGCCAGCGTTGGTGGCGACGAAACTAGCGCAACGGCCATGTCCATCGACGACCTAAAAGGTTTCTACCAAGCCCACTATCGTCCAAGCAACACCGCAGTGGTTGCTGTTGGTGATTTTGATGTGGCAGCAATGCAAAGGCAGCTAACTGGGCTATTTGGCGGTTGGAAAGTAACAGGCGACGCGCCAGCCAAAATAACCTTCCCTGCACAAAAAGACTTTGACCAAGCCAGGGTACTATTGGTCAACAAAAGCGATGCCAGGGAAAGTACCTTCTTGATTGGCGGCAAAGGCGTTGACCGCAGTAACCCGGATTTTGTCGCCTTAAGCGTTATCAACACCATTTTGGGTGCCCGTTTCACCTCCTGGCTCAATGACGAGCTGCGGGTAAATTCAGGCTTAACCTACGGCGCACGCAGCCGCTTTAATGCCTTAAAGGAAGGCGGTAGTTTTTATATCTCCACCTTTACTGCTAACCGCAATACCGAAGCCGCAATCGACCTTGCATTGGAGACCTACAACAGGCTGTGGGAAAAAGGCATAGACGCAGAAACCTTAAAGTCGGCGAAAGCCTATGTCAAAGGCCAGTTCCCACCGCGCTATGAAACTAGCTCTGACCTTGCAGGTTTGCTCGGTTCGATGCACATATATGGCATCGCCCCTGCCTTCATCAACGACTTTACCGCCAATATTGACGGTGTTGACCAGGCCCAAACCAAACGTTTGATCAAGCAATATTTCCCACGCGAAAACCTGCAATTCACTGTTGTGGGTAAAGCCGAAGAAATAAAAGATATCGTGAAGAAATACGGCAAAGTCACCACTGTGGATATTGAGCAACCCGGATTTAGCCTCAACTAACCTCATCTTTGGCAGGATAGGAAGCCTGCCTACTCATATTTAGTTACGCACTTTTTTGCAAGGCCAAGCGTTGCCAATGCGCTAGCAAGGAAGTGCTGCATTGGCGAAAAGTGTTGAAAATGTAAACAAAACCACTAAAATGCGTGCTTTTTTCTAAGGACAGATTATGAAAAGCCGTATTATCCTATCCTTTTTATTGTTATTTTCTGTGTTCGCCAATGCCAGTGATAACGCTATCCCCCTCGAAACCTTTGCCAGCTTGCCCGATGTAGGCAATGTATCGCTATCGCCTGACGGCAGCAAAATTGTCTCTTTGGTAAATGTAAATACACCAGAGAAACAAGGTACTGCTATCGCTATATTCGATGTAAAAAGCAAAGCCACTAGCTACCCGGCCTATGTCGACAACGAACGCTATGTGATTTCGAGTGTGCGCTGGAAAGGCAATGATAGGCTGCTAATTAAAGCGCGCTTTGCCGAGAGCCGCTATGGCACACCCACCATTGAATACCGAATGGTACAACTGGATCTGGAAAGTAAAAAGATTAGGCCGGTTTTGTCCAAGCGCTTTCTAGAATCATTGCGCTATATGCCCAACATCCAAACCAATGTTATCGACTACCTGGATGACGATGACAACGCCTTTTTATTGCAGATGGGTGGCGGCAACGTAAATGGTGACCCAGGTGTAGTTCTGGTAAACCTTAACAAGGGCCGTACCCGTTATATCCAAAGTGGAATGCGCAACGTGCAAAGCTGGATAACTGACACCGAGCATACCATCCGCATCGGCGTTTACCTGCATGAAACCAGGTACAAGATCTACGAGCGCAAAACCGCAGATGACGACTTCCGGACTTTGTGGGAATTTGAAGCCTTTAGCGATAACCAGGTTTGGCCCATAGGCTTTGGCAAGGACAACAATATCCTGTTTGTGCTGGCGCCACACAATGGCAAAGATGCAGTATTCAAAGTGGACTTGAATGATCCTGCACTCTCAAAAGAATTGGTCTATGCCAACAAACA
The DNA here is from genome assembly GCA_965279005.1 of Alteromonadaceae bacterium. GTDB lineage: Bacteria > Pseudomonadota > Gammaproteobacteria > Enterobacterales > Alteromonadaceae > Planctobacterium. The sequence goes on from CBDIHK010000023.1 coordinate 114,616, forward strand.
CTACGACGTGCGCGGCTCAATCCAAAGATCTAGCCTCACCAAGGAAGTCATCGGTATCGGCGACTATTATTGGGATCAAGATATCGCCAAGTTGCAGGGAGTGATCGACAAGTCACTGCCCGGTTTCCGCACCCAAATTATCAGCTTTAGCGCAGATATGAACCGTTATATTGTATTGGCTACCAGCGATGTGGAACCCGGCATTTATATTGTTGGTGACCGCAAAGCCAAATCTATGGATGTGGTAGCGTACCGCTATTCAAAAATATCTCCTGAAATGATGAATGAGAAAAAAGCCTTTACCTACAAGGCGAGGGACGGCTTAGAAATAGAGGGTTTCCTAACACTGCCAGGCGATAAAAAGGAAAAGCTACCGACTGTTATCTTCCCCCATGGTGGTCCTATCAGCTTCGATAACGATGGCTTTGACTACTGGACCCAATTCTTTGCAAGCAGGGGCTACGCAGTGGTGCAAATGAACTTTAGGGGCTCCGATGGCTATGGAACTGACTTTATGCAAATGGGGCTGCAAAACTGGGGACAAGCCATGCAGGACGATGTCGCCGATGCCGCCAAATGGGCCATTGCGGAAGGTTATGCAGACCCTGACAAAATTTGCATTGTCGGTGCCAGTTATGGTGGCTATGCTGCCTTAATGGGAAGCGTGAAAACCCCAGACCTGTATAAGTGTGCCGTTAGTTTTGGTGGTGTGACCGACTTAGCCTTTTTAGTGAGTAAATCCTCTTACTACCAAGGCCACGAAATTGTTGAAAAAATGATAGGCGATAACCGCAGGGAGCTAAAATCCCGTTCACCCGTGGAACTGGCTGAGAAAATTGCCATACCAGTATTATTGCTACACGGTGAAGACGACCGGGTAGTCAGGGTGCACCATTCCCGTGAGATGTACGATCAGCTCAAGGATGAAGATGTGCCGGTCACTTACATTGAATTGGAGAAAGGCGACCACTACCTAAGCCGAGGCAATAACCGCCTGGCGGCTTTTGAAGCAATGGATGCATTTTTACAAACTCACCTAAAATAGTAAAACGCCCCCAAGGCAAGCCTTGGGGGCGCTCCATTTACCGCCGTCATTATTTCACTTTTTGCGTTAAAGTTGGGGCTCCAACCAATCCACAATATCGTCGCTTAATTCAATCAAACACTTTCTGGTCACATCGCAAATAGACAACCCGGGGGCACCAATTTCTAGTACGCTGGTAATGGTTGGATTCAATTGGTTAAAATTGACAAAGGCACAGCTGTGTTTGGCCGTCAGTACAGTGGCATCACTACCTTGTCCGGATACCAACGCCACTTGCACCCCAATGCTTGGCAAGCGGCTAACCCGTTTGTTTTTCACACCGTAAGCGTGCTCTTTGCTGCCAAGGGACATCCTTTGGATATCTATCGCCAATATAGGTGAATCAGATGGCGGTAAATTAGCCAGTGAAACCGGCTCAATATCTATATCGCTGCGCTTACCGTCTTTAACAATCCTTTCCACCAGCATGGTTTCAATGTTACAGGGGAAGGATTCCTGGTCGTATTTGTAACCCTTTACTGCAAACCCTATGTCTTGGTTTAACAATACCTTGGGTTTTGACCCGGCTGCGGCCAAGGTGGGCAGCAAACAGGATACTGTAAATACCAATAATGATAATTTTTTCAAAAGTTTCATCTCTTCACCTCGTAGGAATGATTACTCAGCCAGTTACCACAAGCCAATAACTTGCTTGCCGGTGCAAACTGCCCATGACTGCACTATAACCAAACCCTTGGCTTACTCACTGAACAAGGGTCAACCTTTCGCTTACCAATCACTTACCATTTGTTTTTTTCATTATTTTCAATAAGTTAGAAAAAACGACAAATTCACCACAACTTGCTTTTTACTGTTTAATTGACGCAAACTAAAGTAGTCAACAAAACTAGAGCCTGTTGATCTTTACGCGATTCACTAGGAGGTAGGCCGCTTGATGTCGGAGTCAGGGGATAGTAAGCAATTGGTAGCCAAGCGCCACCAGCAACGCAAATTCTTTATCCACGAGTTGGAGGTTTCCCCTTTTCAAAATACGCTGAACAAAGACGGCACCGCGATCAAATTACAGCCGAAAGTGATGGCTGTACTCGCCTATTTGGCAGAAAACCAGGATAGGGTTATCGGCAATGAAGAACTCATTGAGCAAGTCTGGGGCGGTCGGATTGTCACAACGGGCTCTATCCAAAAGAGTATTAACGCACTGCGCAAAGGCCTTGCCCATTTTTTTGGCACAACCGAAGTTATCGCCCATTTCTCAAAACGGGGCTACCAGTTAACCATCGCACCGGTATTTGTGGATACTGAGCATCATATCCAGCCAATAGCAAACAAATCTGCCATTGCAATAATAAGTAAACTGGCTATCGCAGTATTGTTAGCAGCGCTGGTCGCAGCAACATTTCAGTTCTGGCCACAAATCAAACATGCTTCAATATGGCAAAGTAAACAACACCTGACACAATTCAAGCAAACCATTGCCATAGCCGGTAACGGCGTGTCGGCCAATCTGGTCTCACCACACCCCGATAACCAACATTTGGCCTTTATCCAATCACAACCACTGGCAGCGGCTGGCAAAGGGCCTGCACACCAACTGCTAGTGCGCAATAACCAAGGCCAGCAGTGGGTAGTGGCTAATAGCAAAAACCCTTGGCTGCAATTGGAGTGGTCGCCCGATGGTCGCTGGCTGGCCGGGGTGCAATTGGCACATTCAGACTACCTGGCTGGTTTGGATGGTTTTGGCCAAAAACAACCCCAGCTTTACAGCATCGTTTTTTTCGCCCTGGATTTAACCCAGCAGCAAGTGGAGGAAAGCCACGCATTGAGCCAATGGCAAGGGCGTATTGCCAGCATTTCCTGGTATGACGATGCCACCTTCGAATTCGTCGCCAGCCAAGGCCAAGGCCAAACACTGCAACGATACCACTATTCAGTAATAGACAGTGCCTTGGGTATCGCCAACTTACCTGCGCTTGAAGGCGAGCTTAGGGCAACCACAACCCTCAACGGCCTGACGGCAGTGCTTTCGCAGCAACAAAGCCAAGCCCAGATTACCTTACTAGATAGCGAAGACAGGTTAATACAGGTATGGCAGTTGCCATTTGTAGCCAGCCATTTGGCCTGGCTGCCCGACATGAGTGGCTGGCTGGTACACAGCACCAATCCACATCTCGTATATCGGGATGGCAGCCTTTCACCAATTCCTGGCCAATTCCCACAAAACCATCGGATCGCGCGGTTCCGTTACGCACCCGATGGCCAAACCCTGTATTTTGATTTGGAACAGATGCAAACCAATTTGCACTGGTTTGCAGGTGACAACCAGCCATTTTCCATATCAACACAGGGAAGCTTAAACCATTCCCCCCGCATAGCGCCGGGTGGCATGCTCCTAGCCCACGTTTCGGTGAACCAAACCCACCATAACTTGTATTTACTGGATACAGAAACTAAACAGCAAAGCCAACTTTTGCAGTCTGAGGATATGCTTGACAGCCTGGCTTGGATCGATGGGCAACACCTGTTGTTCAGGCAAGGTAACCGCATCAGGCTATACGATGCTGCAGACCAATCTATCCGGGATTTATTGGAGACAGGATCCGCTACTTTGCCGGTGCATTTCTATCCGGACCAAGGCAGTCTTATCGTCCGGCAAGTATCTGACAATTACCAAAACCTTTGGCATTTCGACTTGTGGAACGGCGAGCGTAGCCAAATTACCTTTGGTGCCGTTGCGGCAACCTGGCCCAGTGCAGAAGGAGTTGTGTTCCAATACCAGGGACAACCTGGTTTGTGGCAGCTTGGGCGCAGGCAGAATGAAATAACGGCAATCAGCCAAGAAATCCCACATGATGCCGATATCCTATATGCCGATGCCAGGGGCGTGGTTTGGAACTCAGGCCAAGGGTGCCTTGCGACACAAACCCAGGAATTGGATTTTGCCAGTAAGGAAATTACTGATGTCACATTGGATCGGCCAGAACCAAGCGCAATTGAGGCATTCCACCCAGTGCTTGGCAGTATCCTAAAAACCTGCCAGGCCTACCCTTCAGTCATTAAGGCCTTCTCAAACCTGGACAATTAGATGCTAATTATGGTTCGACGCCGCCTTTGCTGCGAATAAAATCAATGGAGGGGGCAAAATAAGCGGCCCCCGTTTCTGCTTCGGTAAAGTCCAACAACTTGTCGTAGCTGCCGGTTTCATCACCAAAAATCCGGCTTTCTAAAATGCGGGTAAAAGGCCGGCTACTGCGGGCACAGGAGACAAAAAACAAGCCCTGCACTTTCATGTTACCGTAAGGCATGCTTTGTTTCAGGATTTCAATTGGGTTGCCCTCGTCATCCTTTATTTGAGTGCGCTTAGCATGGGAAAACCGGGGCAGCTTTTGCGGTAGGAACGCCATATTGTCGGATTTGGTGCGCCCCATAACCAATTCTTGTTTTTCCACTGGCAACTGGTTCCAACGATCCAGGTTATAGCGGTAGCGCTGGATATGGATGTAACTGCCACCCAGGTACTTGTCGTCCTCATCGCCGACAATGGCGACATCGAGCTTGTGCAAGCCCTTAGGGTTGTCGGGAGCATCAACAAAACCGGTAAGGTCGCGCCCGTCTAAATAGCGGAAGCCCTTAACTTGCTCCAGCAGTTCCACATGGCCTTTCAGTAGTTCATAGACATCAACGCCAGCAGCATGGCAGATGTCCGCCCGGTCAGCCCGTATCTGGATAAATAAGTCGCTGGGAACCACCGGCGCATGCCGGTCCTCACTGTGCATATCGGGAAAGGGTGCCAATTCCTTGGGCAAACCGCCGGGATAAAGCTCCATCCAATAGTTGGTACCCACCGCAATGACACCTGAAACCATGGCTTCATAGTGCTCTTCGTCATAGTGTTCGAAGATATTGAGGATCTGTGCCAGTTTATCCCGTATCACTGCATCGTCTTCATCTATGACGTTAAACATCAAAAACAAGGCGTGCAAATTGGGCTCGGCACAGATACCTTTTTGCGGTTGTGGCATGGGGCTCCTTCCAGGCTTTTATTGCTTTTTAGTTACAAGCATATCCTAAACTTGCGCCCTTGCCATTAATAACCCGCAGCTTGTCCATCTTTGCGGCTTTCGGAGGCACCATAATAGACCCCGGTTTTTGGGTCGCGCATGATTGCCTGGTAGCCACCAAACCAACCGCTCACCTCACGCAAAGTGTGCCCTTTCTGCACCAAGCCCCTGCGGGTAGCAGCGGAAAAGCCGTTTTCCAGGCTGACGTAACCGCCATCCTCCATCATCTCACCGGTAGGTTGGCTAGAGCCGCTGTGTAAAATCCTTGGTGCATCACCCGCTTCTTGCAGGTTCATGCCAAAATCCACCAGGTTCATTACGACCTGCGCGTGCATCTGGGGCTGTGCGCCACCGCCCATCACACCAAAGCTAACCCAAGGTTTGCCGTTGCGGGTAATAAATGCCGGGATAATGGTTTGGAAAGGGCGTTTGCCCGGGGCATAGGCATTGAAGTGGTCTTCCTGCAAAGCAAACAGCTCGCCCCGGTTTTGCAACACAAACCCCAAACCGGTAGGGATCATGCCAGAGCCCATGCCCCGGTAATTGCTTTGGATTAAGGACACCATATTGCCGTCTTTATCTGCGGTAGTCAGGTAAATAGTATCACCGTGGTAGGGGCCGGCATCATAGCGCTTAGCGGCTTTGTTATGGTCAATCAATTCAAAACGCTGTTTCGCATATTCTTTGGAAATCAGCATATCTACCGGGATCTTGTTAAACGCCGGGTCAGAATAAAAACGCGCCCTGTCCTCAAATGCCAACTTTTTAGATTCAACAAACGCGTGCACATACTCCGGGCTGCCGTAGCCCATGCCTTCGACATCAAACAATTCCATAGTATTGAGGATCTGCAGTGCTGCGATGCCCTGGCCATTGGGTGGCAATTCCCAAACATCGTAGCCCCGGTAGCTGCTAGATACAGGTTCAACCCATTCGGAAGTATGGCTGGCTAGATCCTCGTATTTTAAGAAGCCACCTTGTTGTTCCATAAAGGCGGCGATGATCCTGGCAATGTCGCCTTTGTAAAAAGCATCACGGCCACCGGTAGCGATCTTTTCATAAGTTGCTGCCAGGTTTGGATTGCGGAAAATTTCACCTTTTTTCGGCAGTTCCCCATTAGGCATAAAGGTATCGGCAAAACCTGGGTAATGGCCGATACGGGCATGGTTTAGTTCGAAATAGTAGGCAATCAATTCAGATAGGGGGAAACCATTGCGGGCATATTCAATGGAGGGGGCCAATAGCTCAGCCATCGGCACTGAGCCAAACTTGTCGTGTAACATAAACCAGCCATCAACCGCCCCAGGCACTGACACCGGCAATTGGCCAAACGAGGGGATTTTCTCCAAACCAAGGGTTTTGAAATGCTCCATGGTAAGCGATTTTGGAGAACGGCCAGAAGCATTTAACCCATGCAGCTTCTTCTCTTTAGCATCCCAAACAATAGCGTAGAGGTCACCACCAATACCACATCCAGTTGGTTCCACCAGCCCTAGCATAGCATTGGCCGCAATCGCCGCATCTATGGCATTGCCACCATTTTTCAGCACATCTAGCGCCACTTGGGTTGCCAGCGGCTGGCTTGTTGCGGCCATACCGTTTTGCGCGATCACCTCTGATCGACTGGCGAAGTGTTTGCCGGTTATCCGGTCATAGGCAGAGGTAGGAACACTGAAGGCAAGGCACAACAGCACTACACCAAATAGTTTTATCGTATTTATTTTTTTCATTAGTTTTTCCAAATTACAGACTACTGCATCAGCCCTGCTACATATTAGCACTACTGGAAGGCTCTAATAATTGCCTGCGCAATACCAAAGTAAGGTTTGGCAATTATCGCTTTAATCATGGTAGTTATATTGGCACAATTTGGATCCAATCGCGGGGCAAAAAAACATCATGAAAATCCTGTTCTTAGTAAACAATGACTTACCCAGTAACTTCGCCCTGAACCAGATATTCCCCAAGCTGGCTCAGTGCCACCAACTGCACCTATGGCAAACCGCCCAAGTGGGAAAAGGTGGCAAAACAGGCAAAGCCGGTAAAACGCCAATCTTGCTACAACGGCTGAAGTTCTTTGAACAAGATTGCTTTAACCAGCTTTTATCGCCATTGATGGCACATCGCCAAGACAGTGCCAAATTTACAAGCTTCGCGGGCCTGGCAAGTTATTGCGCCACAGCATTGCAACAGATAAATAACATCAACAGCGAAACTAACCTGGAGAAGTTGCGGGCATTAGCACCCGATTTAATTGTGTCTATTCGTTATGGTTGCATTTTGAAAGCCAAAGCGATTGCAGTGCCAAGGATGGGCGTGCTAAATCTGCATTCAGGCATCCTACCTGACTACCGCGGCGTGATGGCGACGTTTTGGGCGCTCAAAAACCAAGAAACTGAAATAGGCAGCACCCTGCACACAATTGACGATGCCAGCATTGATACTGGCCAGGTTATCCAAGTTTCAAAGCAGCCTGTGGATAGCGGCAAATCCTATCTCTGGCATGTTTTAGGGCTATACCAGCAAGGTAGCAAAGATATCCTTGATGCTATCGACACGCTTGCATCTGGCCGCTCACTGACAACACAGCCCCAGCAGGGCAATGGCAACTATTACAGCTTTCCTAACCAGCAAGATTTGGATGAATTTGCAGCAAGTGGAAACTCGCTGTATTGCGAGGCAGAGTATATCGAGTTTTTGCAACAGCACTACGTTTGAGTTGTGCCAAAAAGTGTTGCGAATTACGCATTATAGGCTCGAATACTGGATACATTAAAAATGGATTGCTCCACATCACGTTTTACCAGCTCAAACATAGCGTTTGCTTTTCTCGCCAAGTCAATACATTTTAGGGTATATAAAACTCCACACGGGTCTACTTGCAATGGATATTAATAAGAAAACCCTGATAAAAATCATGCCATTGAGCGTTTTAGCCCTGGGAATACTGGATGTGGTACTGCGCATCGGGTTGGCAGGCACCATAGGCTTTGAAGGCTTCTTGAACGATCCTGGCAAGCACTTTTTTCACATCGTAAGCGCCCCCTTGGCCGTCTACCTGCTTATCAAACACGCAGATCCGGAAGTCTACCAAAGGTTTTTCGCCAACCCGACCTATAGGCTGCTAACCATTTTGATGTCTGCTGCCGTTGCAGTCGTATTGACCCTGTTTATAGTCAATGACACGGTGGAATCCTATGTGGGTGAAAAGGAATACGTCAGCCCGTCTGAACTTAAACAGGACTATAGGGCACCGCTAATTGCCTACCTAAAGGAGAAGGGTAGCTGGACAGATATGGATGCCGCCGCAAGGGACTTATATCGGCAGGATTACAAAGAAGAGTTTTACGCTCCCCTCCGCGGTGCAGGATTTATTGACGAAAAAGACACACTTCTAGTGAGCAAATACCAACTGTTTTTTGAAGTCGCCAGCGTAAGGAAGTACTTGCAGGGGCTGCTTTCGTTTTTGGGTGCGTGCATACCCTTGGTGCTGTTTTTACACGGCGGTATTTTGTTGTTTTGCCGCACAAAGCCACCATCAAAACCAAAACCGGGCACCACTTGGCAACAGCCACCGAAAGAGCGAAAAATGCAAAATAGTATCCTGGCCAGCTTGTTTTTATTGGTGCCATGGATTTTTCTGACGACTTACTCCAAATGGTATTCAAGCTTTGGCGGCGTAATCAATCCAGGCGCAATTATAGTGGCCATTGGCATGGCATCGGTATTGTTGCTGTTATGTATTTTTGTTGCCAACTCCAAAGTGGGCGCTATATTGTTGGGCGGCATTTCATCAGTGGGCAGTGTCGTTGGCTTTGTTTTTCACAAAGATTTGGATAAATACTTCGTGCATATAACGGGGCTGTCGCCAGAATTTAAAATCGCCGCATACACCCCATTCATACTGTTGTTTGTGGTTTTGTCCCTGTGGTTTGCCGAAAACGGCTGGCCAGATGAGGGCAAGTGAGTCGGAAGTGCAGAAAGGGTAGCTATTCGCTACCCCATCAATTAACTAGGCTATTACACACCCAGCTCATTTTCGAAATACGCTAGTACACGCTGTTGGGCAATATCATCCACCACCACGTCTTCATTGCGCCTTAATTCAATATACAACGCGATACACTGGCGAAAGGCTGCTGTTAGCGAGTCTTTGTCACAGGTGGCGACAGTCTGTTGCAACCTCTTGCTAAACCCAGGTATCCGCTTTTCGATTGTCCTGACACCAGATGGCGTTAAGCCTTGTTGTTTCAAGGCTAATGGAGCTAGTACAGTGCTCCTTAAAAAGGACAAAAACTCCAGTGCTTCGAATAATTCACCGCGGGCAATTTTGCCTGCGCCATAGTGGATCCATATCCAAAACCGGTCTTCTATCCAATTGATATCCGGTTGCGGATACTGGTAGCTAGAGTGCTTATACACTTCAGTTAGTTTTTCGTCGCGCTGCCAAAGTACTTTTGTAGCATCCACCCTTTGCGCCGCATCGGGTAAAGATACAAATTTAAAATCTACGTGGATTAAACCAGGTTCATACAGCGCGATGACGAGGCGCGGTTCGCCCACATGCTCACCGGTAAAAGCCGCAATTTTTCCGTCAATTTTGTCCACTATTGCGAACCTGCAAGCCATGACTTCGTCATATTGGTTGGGCTCTACAGCGATAACCAGATCTAGATCGCTGTACTCGTCCATCGCATCAGCAGCAAATGATCCGCTGGCTGCAATGCCCAAAATACGTTGGTCTTGGCACAGGGTATCGAGGATGCGTAACAGCAGCTGCTTATGTGCTGCCGGAAGGGTTTTGGGATAGTTCATATTTTACCTATCAGGATTGATGTTAAGAACTGCGAATGCAGTTAGTGCGGTAAAATTAACGCAGCACACCAGCATAAATTCAGATTACGTCAGGTTCAATAGTCAACCAGTAGATAAAGCAACTTTATCAACCATGGCACACCATAAAAGGGAGCAATCAAGGCAATCAAGGGGTCAGAGACTGAGGGATCCCCACGAATTTAAAGCTCATCAAAACTTGCCCCAATTGCTAGGTCGCGTAGGCGGGCAAGCGCCGCTTTCCATTGCTGGTGTGTGAACTTGAGCCGCTGGCGTAGCGCCCTTAAACCCAAGGTATGGAACGATAGCACCGGCCTGTTGGCCGTATTGGCTTGGAAGCGTTTCTGCCAGCCTGCCACCACCGTTGCCAACCCTATGAGTATGGCCACCAGTGACGCCAACGTCGTGAGCAAGACCAATACCGCCAGCCGCGCTGGCTTTATGGTGTTGTTGTATTCAAACCCAAGCCCAAACCGGTTGCTTTTCATGTCCCGGAACCCTTCTTCAATCTGCATCCGCTGCTGGTAGATTGAGACAACACGCTTTGCCAGGTTCGTTGTTACGGGGAGCGAGGTGGCCAGCAACCATGGGTCGCTCGCACCCTTGGCGTGTTTAAGTGACATCAGCGATTGTTTGCGTGAGCCGTCCGGGTTCGTGGCGTGCCTGCCTTTGTTCTTGTGCTTAACCAGCACCAGCGAGCAGGCAAAGGGCTGGCGTTTGGCGATGAGTGCCGTGGCAAACAGTTTGGGGCGGTGGTTTGCCTGCGTGTACAGCTGGCTGATGCATTGCCACTGGCCACCGTTATCAAGTGAGTATAAGTGCGGTTTGCGCACCCGCCCAACGATGTGCCAACCCAGCTCCCTGACGGGCCGGAACCAGGGGGATTTGAACCCGGCGTCAGTGACGACAATGGGTTGGCAGCCCTTGCCTAGCATGCTGTGCAACGTTCCCAGGAAACGCCGGTGGGTTTTGGCTTTTTCCTTGGTGGCATTGCTATGGACTTCTTGGTACAGCGTGATTGGCCGCCCCTTGAGCACCATGGAAGCCCGCAGCAGGAAGTGGCCTTTATGGTCGTCCAGGTCAGTCCAGTCGACCGCGATAACGGGGTGCTTCGCCACACAAAACAACTTGCAGATAACTGCATAGATATCAGGGATTTCTTGTTGCAGGTGGTTGTTGGAGAGCAACCTGTCGGCACGTTTAATGCGATGTTTTTCAAATGCCTTGGAAGCAATGCCCCTGCCCATGGCGGTCACAGTGGCAGCATTACCAGCCAAAAGGCTTTTGACACAATCCAACAAGGCTTTTTGCCTGGTTTTGTGCATTTTAAAAGTGACAAAGCGGATGGTTTTGTTCAGGATAGTAAGGGCATTCATGGCGTTAAAGTTTGGTTTTTTGTGATTTTTGGCGATTGATCAGATCACCAAATGCCATGAATGTTCCCTTCGATTCGAATTAATGTATTGATTTTACTGATTTATTTGTGGGGATACCTCAGGGTCAGAGACCTTGAAACCAAGAACTCCCAACTGATTGAAATAATGATAGTTTTCCAAGGTCTCTGACCCCTTGATTGGAAATTCGAGCAAACGAGCTAATATTACCAACAACGCACTCAACCCTTAGGTTAGCTATGGAAAATTGGGATTGGGAGGTCTGGTATGACCTAATTTTTTTGATTTTGCTAGTGACGGTAACCCCGCTTGCAGGCTGGTTTGCCTATACCCGGGCAAAACGGGATTTTGAAAATGCCAAAAACAGCCTAGAAGACCAAGGTTATGTGGTGGAGCAGCGATACAGGCAAGACCGCGGGCCTATTACCTGCATTTGGGGACGTTTTACCAATGCTATCCCCTTGTACTTAAATGTCACTGATCTAGATACAGTGGAAGTATTGGCGGGCCGCATAGGGATCAATGACCTAAAAATTGGCGATGCCAAATTTGACCGCCGCTTTGTCATCCGCAGCAACCAACATGAACTATGCACACAACTGTTGCAAGCAGATATCCGCGAGCAACTTTGTCAATTTGAGTCGGTGCAGTTCCTCACCTGTTCTTTGGATTCACAAATTGGCGCCGACTATTGGCCAAAACAAAAACACGGCCGGGATCAACGGGAGTTTTGGATGTTAAAAGTGCCTGGTAAACTAGAAACCAGCACGGCAGCCAACTATGCCCAATTTGTCCAAGGGTTTGCCCAGAAGATATTTGACGCCTGCCAGGACCAAAAAGCCGATCTAGCGGATTACATTACCACCCGGTATGAGGGTAGGTAACCAGGGAATACTTGCCCTACCGATCTTTGCTCCCTGCCCCTTTGATAATCCCCTTGATACTTTGTTGACGACACATCTGTCACCTTTTTCTACCAATTCCAGCATAATGGGGGCGTTATTTTGGCCAGCCGCTTAACCGCGGCAAGGCCGGTAACGCTTGTTAATTAACCTAACTAGAAAAGGTACAGGATTATGAAAAAATACGTATTTGCCCTTTTATTTGCCACCAGCGCTGCATCCTTTAATGCCAATGCCGGCACCCTCCAAGAGGAATTTGCATCGTTATTAAGCTATTTGGGGGTTGATGTGGAGGCTAGGACTTCCAGGCCACGCCCTCCAAAGGAATGGTAAATGATATCAAGGGGTCAGAGAGCTTGAAAATATACATATATTTCAATTAGTTACTTCATTTTGGTTTCAAGGTCTTTGCCCCCTTGATACTTTGTTGACGACACATCTGTCACCTTTTTCTACCAATTCTAGCATAATGGGGGCGTTATTTTGTCCAGCCGCTTAACCGCGGTAAGGCCGGTAACGCTTGTTAATTAACCTAACTAGAAAAGGTACAGGATTATGAAAAAATACGTATTTGCCATTTTATTTGCCACCAGCGCTGCATCCTTTAATGCCAATGCCGGCACCCTCCAGGAGGAGTTTTCCTCTTTATTAAGCTATTTGGGGTTTGATATGGAGACCAAGAAAGTTAGACCTCGTCCACCGAGAGAATGGTAACCTCCTTTATATATTACAAGCGGCAATTTTGCCGCTTGTAATTAGCGCTTGATCTTCTTCTTATAGTCCGCAATAAGTTTTTTCTTTTCTTCCTGCGAAAAATGAAAATCCCCATCATCCGGCTTGCGTAAATCTCTAGCTGTATATGTAATAATGAGGAAAATCAGTCCAATGGTTATTACTTCAGTACCAAGATGATAAATATCAAAGGGCACAAAGTGCTCGTTTTGTCTCATAGTTTGACCAATGGAGCCATCTTTCGGAATTTCATAGGTGAAGGCATAAATTGTTAGATAGGCAGAGAATATGAATTCCCAAGAAAACCATACGATTACAAAATTTCTTAAAGCCAAATCGAATTTCGTGCTCTTCAATGAACTTAGTGAAGTGTTCACACTTCTTAAAAATAATCCCCAATATTTCAACAACACTAGAATTCTAAAGATTACTAGACGTCTTATTTCCAAACCTATTAATAATGGAACTATTGCTATTGTCGCTGCCCAACTGAATAAATAGATATTTTTGTTTTCATACAAAAATTTTGACTCAGCATGAAAATTAATAAAGTAGTTTAATGCATCAAGTAATACCCACAAAACGAGCAGACTGCGGTTATTGATTCCTTTAACAATCCAAGCACAAAAAAACAAAATCCCAATATAGACAATAAACAAGACATTTGCTGGCACTTCCAAGAACTGCTCAAAGCTAATGCTATCGCCGCCCTCCATAATGCGCAGCACTAGCTGTACGCATACCACGATGGAGATAAGCACCCCAACCAGGATGGAGACGGCAGGTTTGTTTAGGCTTTGCATGGGTTTCTAAATTAATCCTTATCTATGCCAATGGTTACTTCTGCAAATAGCGACGGATCTTTTCTTTGGCTTCCTGGAAAAAGCCGCCGGAAACATCATTCAGCGCCGCCAGGATGGCCTTTTTAGAGTCTAATTTCGTTTCGGCTTTGCCGAAATATTTCAACATATGCTCCTGCTGGCTAATGGCCCAGCCAGGTAAGGGGGTTTCGCCTTTTTCCCAGCGTTGGATAGTACGCTTGACGATCCTCTCATCGCCATTGTCCAGGCATTCCGCCATTTCGTCTTGGGTTAGACCCAGCTGTTCGCGGTTGGCGCGGAATTGCACGGCCTGCTCTTTTATTAAAAAGTGTTTTAGTGACGGATCGTTTGCTTGCATGAGTTAGTTCCACTAGGCGCTGTTGGCAATCCACCAGCGTTTCGCTCTCAAAGGACACAAATGTCCTAATATTTTTAGTGCGCGACAGATATGTCGTCGTCTTAATAATGAACCAAGGTTAATATATTCTCCATTGAAAGCAAGCGTTATTTTACTACAGCCCTTTATTTACGTGGGCTGCGGGATAGTTTTGCTTGTTTTTAGGAAAACCTTGAAGCAAGGGAAAGTATCAGGCCGAATTGTTTAGGCTGAACCCAATTATTTGGCCAACCAAGGCACAACAACACTAAAAATAACTAAGGAAATAGGAAAATGCTCACCGGCACCGATTTGCGTAAGGCAAGGCTCTACGCAGGTAAAACCACCAAAGACATGGCGCAACTGGCAGGGGTAAAAACCCGCAAAACCTATGAAAATTGGGAAAAGCAAATTTCAACGCCTAATGTTAACCAGTTCCTGAACATGCTGATTGGTTGTGGATTGGATCCAGTTAAAGTAGTGAATATGATCTGCGATCGCGACAATGTAGACGCCCCCATCGAGCCAGGCCTTGCCCAGTTGAGCCATAGCAAACAGCAGCGGTTACAGAAATGGAAAAAGTGGCGCAGCTAGCCTTACCATTTACATGCGTTTATTAGGGTATGTATCCAAGCAAACCTTCGGCGCATTTAGGCCACCATCCCACTTAGTTAGCAGCCAACCAGCGTAATGCCAATGCCTCATGATGCTTTACAAAAGCATCCTTACCATCACAGTAGGCATCAATGTCATTGTGACAACGCTTGGCTACTTGCGTTTTGAGCTGCGCATATTCGTGCCTTACCGAAGGGTGTTGTGCCAGGTAGTCCCTAAAAGCAATATGCCGCTTGATATTAGCATCACCGGTTCTAAATGCGTGGATCTGGTGCGTTCTGGTTTTGTGACCTTTTCGGTAATAGCGCCTGCCCTTTATCCCATACTCCCCCATAACTTCATAGCCCAAGCGCTCAAAGGTACCCTTAGCACCATCAAGATCTTCTAGATCCGGCACCTCTAACAACATATCGATAATGGGTTTTGCGGCTAGCCCCGCGACTGAAGTGCTGCCAATGTGGTGCACGTTCGATATTAGCAGACCTAAGCTGCCAATAAGTTTTGCCCTTTCTAGTTGGTATTTCCCGTTCCATTCAGGGTCATAGGGCACCACTTCAACAATCATTTATCTCCCCTTTTGTACGGTTTTAATGCTTACCTGCGCAGGACTTCGCGATATCTTCAACATTGAGTTGCAAACTGGCACCCGCAAAGTCGAAAGCTAAATACTGTCGTACCAGCACAAACAACAGCAACTCGTCCTAGCCAAATTCTGCGCACACTTTAATGGAACCGGAATGATAGGTCGATGATTTGTTGGCTGGCCAAAAAGAAAAACCCCGGCCAATTGGCCGGGGAAAAGGGCATATAGCATATGAAGCTATTTGTTCCCGAAGGAACCTGGTGCAAGTGGCTGGCCTGTGTATAGCCAGCGACTTTAATAGGTGTAGCGTTTTATTTTTATTTTAGATGTCCTTTTATTCCCTGACTCTTCCCCCGGAAGTAACTTCCTTATCCCTTGCTGGCTTAGCCAGTCTTAACTTTTGGTGGTGAAGTCTGGGTATGCTTCCATACCACATTCTGACATATCAACACCTTCGTACTCGTCTTCGTCGCTAACGCGGATACCCATTGCCATCTTGATGACGTACCAAACGATGAAGCTAGTTACGAATACCCAGACAAAGATAGTCAATGCACCGATAAGCTGACCAGCGAATGATGCACCACCGTCTTCAGTAAGTGGGTTAGTGAAAGGCACTAGCAATAGACCTAGCAAACCAACGGTACCGTGAACAGAGATAGCACCCACTGGATCGTCGATTTTAAACTTGTCTAGGGCAACGATTGAGAACACAACCAAGACACCGCCTAGTGCACCAAATAGGGTCGCCACTAGAGGCGTAGGCGTTGAAGGTTCAGCAGTAATAGCAACCAAACCAGCTAGGGCACCGTTAAGGGCCATAGTAAGGTCAGCTTTCTTGAACATGATCTTGGCTACAAGCAGGGCAGCAATCAAACCACCAGCGGCAGCTGCGTTAGTGTTCATGAATACAACCGCTACTGCGTTGGCACTTTCAACACTGGCTGTTGCCAATACTGAACCGCCGTTGAAGCCGAACCACCCCATCCACAGGATGAATGTACCAAGTGTTGCTAGAGGCAGGTTGGCACCAGGAATCGCGTTTACTTTGCCATCGGCGCCGTATTTGCCTTTACGTGGACCGAGCAAGATAACACCTGCTAGGGCAGCAGCAGCACCGGCCATGTGTACGATACCAGAACCGGCAAAGTCAGAGAAACCAAGGTCACCCAAGGTGTACATGCCAAATACAGAAGCACCGCCCCAAGTCCAGCTACCTTCCATTGGGTAGATGAAGCCGGTCATGACAACTGCGAAAATCAAGAAAGCGAACAGCTTCATACGTTCAGCAACCGCACCAGATACGATAGACATTGCAGTGGCAACGAATACTACCTGGAAGAAGAAGTCAGCTGATGGTGCATAAGTGGCTGGATCTTCAGCGCCAGTCGCGCCATCGCCAGTGATTCCGCTTAAGAAAAAGCTGAAGTCACCACCACCGTACATGATGGAATAACCGCAGACCATGTACATGGTACAGGCGATCGCGTACAAAGCGACGTTTTTGGTTAGGATTTCTGTGGTGTTCTTGGCGCGCACCAAACCGGCCTCGAGCATGGCAAAACCAGCTGCCATCCACATAACCAAGGCACCACAAATCAAGAAGTAGAATGTATCAAGTGCGTATGCTAGTTCGAAAGTTGTTTCCATTGTGTTTCTCCTGCTGCTGCGTTAGATGGCTTCGCCATCCGTTTCACCAGTTCTGATCCTGACGGCGTGTTCAAGGTTGTACACAAACACCTTGCCATCCCCAATTTTGCCGGTTTTTGCTGCATCCACGATGGCTTCCACCAACCGCTCGACTTGATCGTCGCTAACAGCTATTTCTAATTTTACTTTCGGCAAAAAGTCGACCTGGTACTCAGCGCCACGGTACAACTCTGTGTGTCCTTTCTGGCGGCCAAAACCTTTAACTTCAGTGACGGTAAGACCGTCAATGCCTATTTCCGAAATCGCTTCGCGAACATCATCAAGCTTAAATGGCTTAATGATGGCACTAACTAGTTTCATGATGTTGCTCCCCAATTGTTTTGCTAATAGTTAAGCTGTGTGTTCCACTGCTTCTGGTTATCAAGTCTTGTGCCAATAAAAATTACTCTTTTACATCAATAACTTAAACGGGGAGATTCGAATACAGGGCAGATCTCATGCACCACAAAAGGGCAACAGGGGGAGCCAAGCACCCAAATGGTGCAGATTGTGTAATAAAGTGTGTGGGATAGGATTTTATGTGGACATATCTGCATCAAATACCAACAAGATGGCTAACGCTGTCTCAATGGACGCCACTAAAAATGTTGGGTTGATGTTTTCAAATGTATCATTCGGCGTATTGTAATACTGGTGTTCACCTACTGATAAAAATAGATATGGAATACCCGCCCTTGCAAATGCCCAATGGTCGCTCGCGCGATCCCAATCTATGGTGGACTTGCTGTAAGCTGAACGACGGCGGCCATTATTGCCCAGTTCCAGGCATTGTCCCGATTGGCTGATCACGCTGCCCAGCAGCGGTTCCAGTTGCGGGTTGCGCCGGGTTCCACTCAGGTACAACCTATTGCGCCGGCCTGGTGTGCCAACCATATCTAAATTCAAATTCAGTGAGACATTCTCCAGCAGAACCGGTGGCGATGCCACGAACGCCTTTGCCCCGTAAAGCCCGGTCTCCTCATAATCGGTCGCCAGGAACACCACTGAATGGCGAAGTGGCCGCTGTGCAATCCAACCAGCCAAAGCAATTAGCCCCGCGACACCGGAAGCATTGTCATCAGCCCCTGGGTGCACCCGTCCCCTGATCCTGCCTATATGGTCATAATGGGCAGTAATAACAATTGACTGCTCTGGGTATTGGGTACCCGGCACCCAGGCGACAACATTGTAACCAATCCGGTTATAACCAAAGCCCGGTGGCTTAAACGGCAGAAAATAAGGATTGCTGTTGCTATCGGTTTCGCCTTGACTTGCATGGATGGGCATAGCCCCTTGCTGTGCCAAACGATCAGCAATGTAATAACGGGCTTGTTTGGCACCCTGGCTACCGGCTTTGCGCCCCTGTAGTTCCTTACTGCTAAGGAAAGCCAAATCCCGCAGCACCAGTTGTTGGTCGAAATGGTTGTTTAACCTTGGGTTGGCACAAAATTGATTAGTAGTGCTGGTGCAACCGGCCAGTAGGACGATTGCACCAGCAAGAACTATCCCGCGTTTACCGGCTTCAAACACGGATACTTAAAGGCGGCTTAGCAAATCTAATTTGCTTTGGTAGCGGGCCCTGACATCTTCAAAGGGGGAAGCGCGTTTGGCACGCCTTAAATAGCGCTGGCTATTGTCCACATCGCCAAGGGCGGCAAATGATTTGGCCAAACCAAAATAAAATTCGTGTTTGTCGTCATCAAGCCGGGTAGCCCGCCGGAAGTGGGTGATTGCCTGCTCATAGTCGCCATTGTCAAAATCCTCTTCCCCTTTAATGTAATGGTAATAAGGATTGTTGCGCCGTTGGTAGCGAACCTGATCCATGATGTCCCGGTATTTACGTTCGCGTCCAACATGTTGGTACAAGATAGCCATATTCTCCATTGTAGTAAGGCTGTCGGGATCCAAAGCCAGCACTTGCTGGTAGGTCTTTTCTGACCAATCATAATGGCCGGTAAAGCGGTATAAGATCCCCAAGTTAATCCAGCTGCCTTTGAATTCATTGTCGGTTAAGATGGATTGCCGGATGTAGGCATAGGCAGTGGTGAAGTCTTGGTTTACCAAGGCGTCTGCGCCTTTGTTGTTGTAGAACATGGCTAGCACGCGTTTTTTATCTGTGTCGCGGGCTGGCAATTCTCGCTTGGGCGAAAATGGGTCAAAATCCACCACCATACCTTTATCCCGCAATACAAAGACGCCAGGGCGTCCTTTGGGTACTAACAATAGGTTGATATGGCCATTTAACAAACTATAGCCATCGCGCCGGGTCCAATATTCGGGGATCTCTATTTCACGGAATTTAACAGTAAGCCCGGCCTGTTGTGCCATCGAATAGGTCAGCACTGACAAAGATAGGCAATTGGCGGTTTTATTGGCGAAAGTATCAGCGGCGACGGTATTGGCGCCACCGTCATAAAGCAGGTTAAAGTCGGTTCGGTCAAAGATGCTGCGAACTAGGGTTTCTGCACGGTCGATAGGATCCTCAATCCCCCACACAACGCGGTCAACAAAGTGTTCCGCTTCTTTACTTAGCCCGAAAACCTCTTGTTCTGTTTCAAGTTGCACAGATTCATAGCCGGGGAAGGACATATCCAATAAGTTTGCATGTCCAAGGCTGGCCGTTGGCTGGGTGGTTTTACATCCAACCAAGATTAGCGTTACGAAAATGGCAAAAAGCTGTTTCATACGTCACCCCCAGTGTGACAGTAAGGGCTAGGCAGTCGAACTACAACGGCATTCACCCCATTTTTGGCTCTGCTTGTCTTAAATATAGACAATCAAACCCAGAAAAATTCACAAAAATGTAACAACTTCGTATATAAAGCGCCCAAGCGTCACGAGCAGGGAATGAAAAATACCGCCTAGCAATTGCCGTCCTTGCACAAAAATCCTTGGATTTGTTGCATCTGCTGGTTGTGGGTTTCGGTGATAAAATCATAGGTATGTTGTTTCAGCCAATGTAGGCCGCCATCGCGTTCCTGGCGCTTGTGCCACATTAGGGCAACTTGGGTTGGTGGGATATCAACCGGAGGTTTGGTGGCCACCAATTGGCCTTCAATAACAGGTTTGACCACAGCAGTGCTTGGCACTATAGCAATTAAATCACTATTGCCAACAATGCTGGGTATCGCCGCAAAATGGTTGACCGTTATAGCAATTCTTCGTGTCATCTTCTGTGCCGCAAGCACTTCATCGGTAAAGCCATGGGTGTCGCCTGACAAAGACACCAATAGATGGTCGGCGGCAGCGAATTCCTCAAGGCTTAAATTTTCTTTGGCCAATGGATGGCCTGGCCGCATCACACAAAGATAACAGGGTGAAAACAGGTGTTCGGAGCGGATCACGCTCGGCACAGTTGAGTATGCACCTACAACCATATCGACTTCTGCATCGTGCAGCACTTGCTCGGTATTCACTATGGTGTAAGGAATCGCGTGTAGATTGATTCCTGGTGCTTCAGATTCAATCAGCTTACGCATTTTCAACCAGATCATATCCACCACAATGTCAGAAACCGCAATACGGAATGTTCGCTGCGCTGTTGCCGGATCAAAATCGTCTGGATCTACTGCATCGCTCAAATCGCGGATGGGGTTTTTAATTTGGGCCCACAGGTTCTGCGCATAGATAGTGGGCTGGATATTGCGGCCATCCTTTGTGAAAACCTCATCCTTCCAGGCCACGCGCATCCGGGAAACCGCATTGGAAACCGCGGGCTGGGTCATGGCAAGGCGGTTTGCTGCCCGGGTGATGGACTTTTCAGTCATGATGGCATCGAAAATCATCAATAGGCTTAAGTCTTGGTAACGCATGGCAGCCTCCAAACATCATATTTAATGATGCTATTTATACAGATAAATAAATATTATTATCTTTAATGTACCAGCATAATGTCTTATGTCAAAGCTTTATAATGATTCAAAACACTGGGATCCCCAGCCATCTCAACCAATTCCCGTTGGGCGATCCCGGTGCTTTGATGTTGGTTGCAGCAACTGCAAAAGAATTAAGGAGATTAACGGATAAGCGGTTTATCCAAGCTATCCCAGTGGCATAGCTCCCTACCCTGCGCTGCAATCCATTAGGCACTAGACAGCATATATCGCAGGACAAACAGCAAGACCGGTCAAAGGAATAAGTTCACAAATTACATCTTTAGGCTGGCATCAAATGCCAACTCTTCCATGGTAAAACCACAATCTTCGAAGATGCCAATCAATTGTTCCTGATCCTGAAGGTTTAGGAACCCGCCAATGGCAACCTGCTTGCCTTTGTTTGCCAATACCAGCTTTCTAACATCTTCAGGGTGCCGGCGTTGCCAGGTCAATAGACGGCAGCCATTGCGCGCCAACCTGTGTTGCTGCTCTATCTGGTCTACCCCTGCTTGCACAGCCACCAAGTCTCTACTTATGAAGATGCGTTGTTTGCTGTAAGTGCCACGGGAGACTAGGTACGTCACCAGCACCAGCGCGGCTATTTCGATACCGGCAAAGGGCAGGATCAACCAGGCGCCCACCAGGCTCCAGGCAATGGCGATGCTAAGGCAGAAACCACCAAAAACAATAAGTAACCACTTACTTTGATTCCAGGTCAGGGAACGGTTAGGCCTCAAGATAATTTCAAGCGATTTGGCGCGTTTAACTGTGGTTACCATCGGCCTTAAACTCATCCAGGTAGTTGCAAAACTCAGCAAAAGGCAAGGGTTTGGAATAGTGGAAACCTTGCAAGTACTGGCAATTGCGTTCGCGCAAATATGCCACGTGGGCTTCAGACTCGACCCCTTCGGCAATGCAATAGAGGTTTAGGCTTTCTGCCACCGCCAATATTGCATCGATAATAATCTCGTCTTTTTCATCCTGGCCTATACCCCAAATAAAACTGCGATCCAGTTTTACAGAATTGAGTGGTAGACGCTTCAAGTAGGCAAAAGAAGAGTAGCCGGTGCCAAAGTCATCCAAGGCCAGTTGGATCCCGTATTCCATGAAACGGCGCATAGTGGTGATGGGCTTTTTCGGGATGCGACATCAAGGCACTCTCAGTTACTTCGACTTTTAGTGCCGAGGGAGGCAGTTCGTGTAGCTTGACCAGGTTCACCATGCTTTCAGCGACGTTTGACTGCTCGAAGTGCAAAACCGATAAATTGAGCGACAAATAGAAATCAGGACGTTGTTCGCGCCAGACTTTCAATTCGCGCAGCCCCCTAGATAGGGCATCGTTGGTCATTGGGATAATCAGGCCAATTTGTTCTGACAAGGTGATAAATTCGCCCGGTGCCACAATGCCATCTGGCGAATACCAGCGCAATAATAGCTCTGCCCCCACGATATCCCCGGTTTTTGCATCCACCACAGGTTGGTAATAATTGACAAACTCCTGGTTCGCCTGGGCTTGCTTTAAGTTGTATTCTTTTTTCAGCTTTTCACGGACTTCCTCGTCCATTGAATCGGTATAGAAATGGAAACAGTTGCCAGGATCCTTTTTGGCGTGGTACATGGCGATATCGGCATCCCGAAGTAAATCTTCCGGTGTCCTGGCATCGCTAGGGTACAGCGCAATGCCAATACTTGGGGCAACGCTCACTTTGTGGGGGCCAAGCTGCACTGGCTTGCCTATGTGCTGGGCAATCTGTTGCGCGACTTCGCCGACATGGGTGACATCGTTAAAGGATTCCATCAATACCACAAATTCATCCCCGCCCAGACGCGCAACAGTGTCTTGTTTGCGTACCCGGCCTTTTAGCCGTTGTGATATTTTCTTAAGCAGCATATCGCCATATTCATGGCCGAGGGAATCATTGACCGGTTTGAACCTATCCAAATCCAAAAACAATAAAGCGAGGGTATTGGCGTTGCGGTCTGCGCCCTGGATTGCATGCTCTATGCGGTCAATTAGCAAGGTACGGTTGGGCAATGATGTCAACGGGTCGTAATTGGCCATGCGGCGCAATTCTTCTTCGGCTAACTTTTGCGCGGTAATATCGGTAAATATCACCACGTAATGGTTGTCATCCCGACTGCGCACGTTGATCAGGCTGATGTTGATCAACAAATACTTTAACTTGCCGTCGGCCATAGGAATGGCATCTTCACCGTGCCAATGCTCACCAGTTGCCATTTGTTGCATGATGCGACGGTAAAACAGCATTTTGCTGGTTAGATCGCGGAATTCACGATCCCGCAATGAAAAACTTTGGTTTGGTTTGATATCAAACGCCTGGTAAAAAGAGTTGTTAGCCATGACACCGTTAAAGTCGGAGTCAATAATCAACACCCAATCTTTGGTATTGCGGAAAGCCTCACCAAACAAAGAAGCGCTTTCTTCCACCGACTTTATTTCAGTAATATCGGTAATTAGGCCGGTGATCCGGTCTGGCCTGCCCTCTGCATTGCGGCTGACAATTCGGCCTACGTTGCGGTACCAGCCATAGCCACCGTTGCTTTGGCGCAGGCGGTAGGTGAAGTTGAAGGCATCATTTTCCACATGGTCAAATAAGCTTTGCCATTCTTTTAGGAACTCCCGCCGATCCTCTTTGTGGATTAGCTGGTAGTGCTCCTGGAAGGTTGCAGAGGTTACGGCGCCGTCCTCCTTGGAAGTGGCAAAGGAGATATTATCGCCCTCGCCATTCCACTCCCAAGCCTGGCTATGGCTGGAGGTGAGCGCCAAACGCAAACGTTGCTCACTTTGGTAGAGATCCCGGTTGACTGTCACCAATAGTTGTTGCTTTAAGCGCCGCCGGTAAATGAAAAACAATACAATAGCTACTAGTGCTAGCAAATAAAGGGATTGCGCCAGGGGGGATCCCCAAGGCGAATGCATAACAGTGATGTAGATGCTGCTCGGCTTAGTGCGGAACCCGGTGAAGGGGGAAAACGCCGTTACCCTAAATTCGTAATGGCCAGGATCGAGCTTTGGAAAATAAACCGTGTTCTCACGGGTGATGGGATACTCAATAACATCTTCCCCAATTAATTGGTACTCATAGCTAACCCTGTTTTGCTGGTCAAAACCCAATGTCGAAAATACGATCCTGATCCCGGCATCGTCAAAACCCAACTTGAACACTTTCCCGGATAAATCAGCAAAAGAACGGGGAATGTCGGTGCCATTAGCAACCTGGATATGATCAAAATACACCTGGTTGTGGAAATCAGTCCCGGTGGCAATCTCATCAGGATGGAAACGGGTAATGCCTTTGACGCTGCCGTAGACAATCTCACCTGATACCAGTTTGGTATAGGCGCCGCTGTTATATTCCATCACCGCCAAGCCATAACTGGTGTCATAGGCCACGACATGGTTGCTATCCATGCCAACGCTGTAAATGCCATCGTGGCTGCTCAGCCAGATACGCCGATGTTCGTCAGGGATCAAACCATAGACCGGAAAAATGGGTTCATCCTGGGATTCGTTGTGCTGGTACACCAAATGGAAATCTTGGCTAGACAAGGCGATCAATCCGCGATCGGTGAAGCTAAACCATATCAAGCCGTTTTTCTCATCGAACAACCAGTTGTCCGCGTAAATGAATTCCTGGGCCGAGTGGCTATCCAGTTCAAAG
The DNA here is from genome assembly GCA_965279005.1 of Alteromonadaceae bacterium. Classification (GTDB taxonomy): domain Bacteria; phylum Pseudomonadota; class Gammaproteobacteria; order Enterobacterales; family Alteromonadaceae; genus Planctobacterium. The sequence goes on from CBDIHK010000023.1 coordinate 139,222, forward strand.
AGTTTCCTAGCCTCAAGCGTATCTTGGTCAATTCCCCATAGCTCACCAGAACCACGCATTAACATCATATTGTGCCCTGGAACACTGCCCATAAACCCAAAACTAAAATAGGGGTTAACTTGTTCCCGCAGGTTTCCTATTTCCACCACACTTTGGTCAGCTGGGTCATATGTATAGAAGGAATCCAGGGTGACAATCCACAAACGCGCATTGGCATCGGCGTGAATAAAGGATTGTTGGTCAGTGAACACCTTGCGCTGCCCCTCGTCTGCCAAGGGAACTGGCAAAGCACTACCGGTGGCAGGATCAAACAGGCTAATCCCTGCATAGGTGGCTATCCAAAACTTCTTATCTGGGGCGTGCTCTAAGCCCAGGATATGGCTGGCATCGGTTTTACCTGCCTCGTCGTGCAAATAGACCTGATGTTCACCGGTTTCGAGGTTGAGCCTGCTCAGGCCATTTGAAGTGCCTATCCAAAGCTCATTCTGTTCGCCTTCAAGCAAGGACCAAACTTCGTTGTCGGCCAACTGATTGGGACGGTTAGCTGAATTAAAGCGATTTTTAAAGGCACTGGTACGGGGATTCCAAACGTAGATACCACGGGAGTTCGACGCTAACCAAAAATTACCAGAACGGTCGATAAATATCTTTGTAATATAGTCACTGTACAAATCCTGGTTGGAATGGGAAAACTGGACGCGGATCTCCCAGGCCTCCTCAGTCAGACTAATCTCAAGCAAGCCTTCTTCCGAAGCAGCGTACAAGCGGCCAGCATTGACCACTAGATCCCGAAACTCCCAATTGGCAATGCGTTCATGGGGAACTAGCCGGTTGTTGGCCTGGGTAATAGCTTCACTAATATCCAATGGGGAAAACCGGAACAAGCCCTTTGCGGTCGCCGCCCAAATATTGCCGCTAGCATCAGTGACCAGCTTGCGGATACGCTGTTTGAAGGCATCGGTATCATCTACTTCGCCAACGCTGTGAAAAGTAAAGGATTGGTACTGGAAATCCTGTTTATCAACGACAACGAGGCCTTTGTTCGTTCCCAAATAAAATTGGTTACCAAGAATACTACCGCTGGTGAAAAAGCGTTCCTCACCAAATGCTTCGGCGACATCCAAACGTTGTTGAAACTGGCCACTCGCCACATCATATTCCAACAGCCCTGCGGCAGTGACAAACCAAATACGGGAAGCATCATCAGCCACTATGTAGTCTACAACGTCTTTTGCCGGCTCGTTCCTGGTACTGTACTTTAGCGTTTGCTGGTTAGTGGCTGGATCGTAGGTGAACAATCCATAATCGTACAAAGATATCCAAACCAAACCATCGCTTTGCTGCAACACAAAATTGACGTAGGAAGAGGAGAATGATTCATCTAGGCCTTTGAACGCACGGACATCGTAGCCATTATAAAAATTCAAACCTTCAGCTGTGCCGAGCCAAATAAAACCGTCCCGGTCTTGGAATACGCTGACAACGCTGCCTTGGGATAACCCCTCTTCGGTGGATATGCGCTTTAGGGTGGCCGGTTCAACTGCAATCGCCTTGGGTGGGATAAACAGCATACAAGCAAAAACAACCAAACAGCACAGGGGGATTATTTGGTCTCGCGTTCTCACTTTGGCTTGGCTTTGCATCAACTCGGCTAGATCACCACAACAAGGTTTATGCAAAAAGAATAGGCAATAAAACCGCAAATTGCAGCATATGCCCATTCTATTAAACGTTTATATGAAGCTAGCCGTTGCTACCACCAACCAGCCAATTGCACTAGCCAGTAGGCGCACAGTGCCAATTGCACCACAAAAGCCATAAACCTCAGCTGCACAGCGATCACAGATGTTGATGACAAGTGCACCAATGACTGCACCACCCTCGCAGCTAACACCAAGTAGGCTGTAGTATCGGTTACGGCGGTTTGTCCTGAAGCAATTGCCAGCAACAAGGTACCGCCAATAATGGGAAATGATTCCATGCAGTTGCCATAAGCCCGGGTCAGGCGTTGCGCAAATTCTGATACATCTGTGCCATCTGGATTAAATTGGTTAGCCGCCCTTTTGCCTGTTGCCACTAACGAAGAGCGGTATATCAATAAGCTGGCCAAAAGCAGCAGGCTCCATAGTATCAAGCCTGCAAAAGTTGTTACGGTATCCATAGTTGCTCCTCTTGAGTTATGCTTATAAAGATAGGTCTAACTGTGATTTATATTCAAATGGAAGGGCAAAAAATGCAGTATCAAGGCAGCTGCCATTGTGGTGCAGTAAAGTTTACGGTGGAAGCACCAGAGGTGCTGGAAGTGGATAACTGTAATTGTTCTATATGCAGTAAGTCGGGCTTTTTACATTTGATTGTGCCGAAATCAGACTTTGTACTGTTGCAGGGCGAACCTGACCTCGCCAGCTACCAATTCGGCACAAAAGTGGCCAAACATACCTTCTGTAAACACTGTGGGGTTAAGCCGTTTTACATACCCCGTTCCAACCCAGACGGTGTTGATATCAATATCAACTGCCTGGATCACGACAACCTAAAACTAAACATTTCCCGGTTTGACGGCCAAAACTGGGAACAGCACGCCCATAAGTTGGCACACAAATCCAAGGACTAACGCAACAATAATGACCATCGTTGATCTTGATCAGTTTTGGTTAGAAAAACAACCAATTCGATTGGTAAATAAAATACCTTGCTCTAGGTTAACTCTGTGTATTTTTTAATACCGATATATTTCCCAGAAAGTTAAACCTACGCAAAGGAGAACAAGATTATGGCAACAAACCGAGTTGTTGGTTATTACAATGGTTCCAACATTACTGAGCAAAGTGTACTGGATCAAACAAGCGGCTATACCCACGTGGTATTTTCATTCTGGCTAGATCCAAGCAGTGGGGCGCTGGATTCGGCAGGCACTGTACAGCAAAACCCCGGTATCCTGGATGCGGTCAAAAACGCTGGAAAAAAAGCCATCTTAGCGGCAGGTGGTGCCACCTATTACCCAGATGTGCAAGATACTGGGGCGGCAGAAACCTTTGGTGCTGAACTCGCCCAATACGCCTTGGAAATGGGCTATGACGGCGTAGATTTTGATATCGAGAATATCCAAATGAATGCCGATAGCATCAAGTGGTTGGCAACAGCTACCAATTCTTTCTTTGGCGTTGAGGGTGCTGATGCCCTGGAAGTCTCCCATGCACCGCAGGCCCCGTATTTCAGCACTGCAACCAGTGGTTATGCCGCTGTTGAAGCCCAAACCAAGGGTAAAATTGATTTCTACAATATCCAGTATTACAACCAGGGAGATTGGGCCTACCAAAGCTACGAAGACTTTTCGGCTATCTTTGACAAGTCCTATGAGGGCACTGATAACCCTACTGCCATTCTTAGTATCCCAGACCAAGGTGTGCCCGCAGAAAAACTGGTTGTTGGTAAACCCATTACCGCGGCAGATGCCACCAATACCGGGTATATCCCAACCGATGACCTGGCAGCAATCATCGAGAAAGCCAAAGGCCAGGATATTGAATTTGGCGGCGTCATGGGCTGGAAAATTGACAGCGACACAGACGGAAAATGGGGCGACGCCATGGATAAAGCGGTGAATAGCTAGCTCCCTACCCAAGTTCTTTTTTCCAAAACGCGCCGGCATTGGCGCGTTTCTTAATTTGTGTAATTCAAATTGACCAGGTTCCTCCTATGTGAATCTCTCCGGGAGTTGCGTTACCACCAGTTTAAGCTTTAATTTTGATGCAAATGCTCAAAGGGGGAACGTAGTTATGTCTAGATGCCGGTTAATCCTAATATTTGTTGTTCTTTGGTGTTTCACGCATCCTATCAAAGCGGAACCCGCGACTTCAGAGCCGGTTAAACTGATTATCGTTATGGGCGGTGGTACCTATGAAAGCTCAGTATTCCGTTTTTACGATATGCTGGCAGGCGTAGACTACACCCTGTTTATGTCGGACAAAGAAGCCTTTGCGCAAGACTTCACTGGGCAATACGCCGCGGTACTGCTTTACAACCTAAGCCGAACCCTGCCCGATACGCACAAAGCGAACCTTAAACAATTTATTGAAAACGGCGGAGGCCTGGTAGTTTGGCACCACGCCTTGGCAAGCTATGGGGATTGGCCCTGGTGGTATGAAAAAGTAGTCGGTGCACGCTACCTATTGCAACCAGAGGGTGATTTACCCGCATCCACCTACATGCAGAACGAATCCATTGTGGCCAGCGTGGTGGATAAAAAACATCCAGTTATGGCGGGGCTGGAAGGCCACCCTATGCATATCTATGGCGAAACCTACCAGCGCTTGTGGTTTGCAGATGATATCAAAGTCCTGCTAAAAACCGGTTTGTCTAGCAGCGATGGGCCTTTGGTTTGGCTAGGCCCACACACTGGCGAACGGGTTGTGGCTATCCAGCCAGGCCACGGCAGCAGTGAATATTACAATTTGGGATTCCGGCATATTATGCAAGACGCCATCAAGTGGGTGGCAAGGCGGTAATAGTATTAACCAGGGATCAAGCTGTAATGAGAAAAACCCATAGTTTTTCTCTCGCTACATATCTAAATCTGTTTTTTTACATTACATTGTAAAAAATGGATATAGTAGTAAATTCCTCAGTGATCGCCGCCTCAATGCCAATATATTCTCGGGTTTTAGTATTGCTTGCACTATTGGGTGCAAGTACTGTTTCATTGGCACAAGACAGTGAAATAAAGCCCTTGCTCAATGATGCACTATGGATTATCGAGCAATATCCACCCTACCACTATAAAAACGGCGACCGGGCGCAAGGTTTGCTGATTGAGGTCTTAGACGAGCTTTTCAGCCGCCACAACACCGGTTTTGATATCAGCAAAAAAGCCCTAGTATTTCCTTGGGCACGGGCAGTCAAAGAGGTTTCCGGCAATGCCAATGCCGTGGTGATCAGCATGACCTTCACACAGGAGCGAGACCGCCAGTTTAAACTCACCCGCCCTATTTTTAATGAGTCGTTTGCTATTTATGGCCTAACCAGCCGCCAACTAAAATTAGATAACCTCAGTGCCCTTTCGAACCTCAGTATTGGTGCCGTGCGCGGCGATATTGCGGAAAAACTATTAAAACAACAGCTAAAACAGCCGCTGCTATTTACCTATGTGCAAACCGCAGAAGAACTGATCAAAATGCTGCACAAACAAAGGGTAGATGTTATCGCCTATTCCTCCGCCATTGTGGGTCATCAAATCAAACAGGCTAAGCTAAACAAATCTGAATTCCAGCAACTTTGGGTACTAGGCGAAATGGCCACCACTATTGCCTTTAACCCAGAAGTCGACCCAAGGCTTTTTGACTTTATCAATGAGGGTATTTTGCAACTACAAAAGGATGGCACGGTTGAAAGGATTATGGGCAGTGATTGAGCTAACTTCCCCCTACTATCATCCGAAATAAACACGTATTCCCAAACATTCCTCAATGTTATTCAAGTTTTAAGCAAATAGCCTTTAGCAATAGTGAGCTCATTTGGGAGGAGTATAACCTTTAACGCCGTCCATAATGGCACCATCCAAGATAGCCCCATCAAATTTTGCACCGGTTAAATTGGCATTGGTTAAATTGGCATTGATTAATTTGGCATTGGTTAAATTGGCATTGGTTAAATCTGAACCAGTTAAATCGGCATCGGTTAAATCGGCATCGGTTAAATTGGCATTGGTTAAATTTGCACCAGTTAAATTAGCATTGGTTAAATCGACTTCGGTTAAATTGGCATTGGTTAAATTAGCGATGGTTAAGTTGGCATTGGTTAAATCAGCACCACTTAATTCAGCTTCGGTTAAATGAGCCTCGGTTAAATCGGCATAATGTAATCGTGCACCTATTAAATTGGCATTATTTAATCGCGCTTGCTGCAAATCAGCTTCCCCTAGGTACGCGCCTGCTAAATTTGCTCCGGTTAAATTAGCCGAATAAAAAAAACATAATTGTAATTTTGCTTCTACTAGATAAGCATTATGCAAGTTGGAGAAATCAAAATTAGCTGTTTCGAAAACAACAGAAGATGCGACTATATCTTGTAATTGACAATGTGAAGCATTTAAATACCGAACGTCTTGTTCTGAAAGGGCAATCTTATTAAGCACTAAGCGGCCTAAGCCCGGCCTTTGTTTCCAGCCTTCAGTATCAAATTTCGCTGCCAGGGCTTTAAAAAAGCCTTTACCGCCGGGGTTAAAGCGCAGTTCTTCTTCATGCAACATCACAAAGTCCTTGGCCCTACCCTGTATATGTGCACTGTTATTACCGCTGGGATCCAGATTTGCAAAGACAAAGGCGGTAAGCTGCATTAGGGCGGCGCCTAGATGAGCATCCAATACCGCCGTACGGATGGGCGGAATATTATGCTCATCAAAGGGCATCACCTGCTCAAATAACTGGTTGATATAGGGTGCTTGCCAGGTGTTTTGGCGGCCTCTTCGCTTTGGCTGATGCCGGATTAACACCCCTTCCGCCCACCAGGCATAAACTTCCAACAAGGCATCCCGCAACCAAAGCCAGTTAGTTTCTGTTTTTTCTATATCCTGTTCTATCAGCCAAAATAAATGATCCCGTACTTCTTCGCTTAGCCATTGCGGGCTTAACAGGTAGGACAGCCTGCGCGATAGCTGGTATTCCGGGCTGCTTTCGACAAAGTCCTGCCAGTATTCATAGTTTCTAGTGGCTTTAAATTGGCCTTGCTGGCATTCCGCTGCATCTTTTAATGAATAAAAAATAGCTTCGGCATAGAGGTATTCGCGAAAGCTTTTATGCAAAAATTCACAGCCTAGATGCCGATTGCCACCTTTAAAATAAAAATTGATAAGCAGCTCTTGCAAGGCAGAGCCAGTATCTGTTTGCTCACTCCAGTTTTGTAAAAGCGCGTTTGGCACTGGCAGTTCGTGGTCTTGGAAACGCATTTCCAGCTCATCATATGACACAGATTCGGCGCGAAACAAACTAATGGTGGCCGCCACTTCATGCAATAAGCGTCTTAACTTTTCACCGCCACGATGGGCGGCAGCCTCAAGCTTTTCATCCATGCCTTTGCCGGCATTGGCCACGGTTATATTGACCAATTCATGGTATAGCTTGGAGGGTTGCTCCAGTAGTTCCGAAGCAGCGACATTGCTTTGAGAAAACACCACAAAGGCCAAATAAGCCAATAAGGGGTTGCCTAAAATATCCCCGGTAGAGACGTTAGAATCGCCATCGTCTTTTTCAAACCACTGCTTATAGTGCTCTAAAATCGGCGCCAAAGTATTTAAACCTAACTGCCAACTCACTAGTGGATGCTGGGCAGCCTGCGCTTGGGCTAACTTTTCCGAAATGTTATTGGCATAACTAGTTAATTGCTCCGGGGTAATATGGCGCAGCGTTAATACCGGCGTAGTCTTTTTTAAAACACCGCTATGGGAAACCTCCGCCGAGGGCCTGCCGGTTAATATGACCCGGACTTTTGCACCGCGTTTGCGGACAAAATAATCGTGGATCTTAGGCAACCAGGTACTAAGCTGGGCTTTAAAGGATTCATTGCCGGTGAGGCTCACTTCATCCCAGCCATCTAAAATAATCACGGCTTTACTGATGTCAGCCTGTTTGAATTTTATCGAATCATCTAAAAATGTTCCTATGATTTCCGTTTTGATATTAGGCGAGGCCTCATCGGAGGCACCTATGCGGATGGCGTCATCGAGTAGCTCATCCACCCGGTCAAAAGAATTAAGCCGCAGATCCCGGAATTTGATTAGGATGGGATGCAAGCCTTTGTCAACGAGCTCATTGGCCAAACGCAGAGTAAAGGCAGATTTTCCGGCGCCGGGACCTGCCTGGATGGTAATAAAATCAGAAAATGTTGGATCTCCCATCAAGCCTAAAACGGTATCTAATAGGCTCTGCCTGCCACCACATTCGTCGGAATCGGTAAAGGGATCGACTTTGTCGTCCTGGATCTGTTGCCACTTCAGCACACCACATTGTGGTTCAATATACACATCGGACAATGCATAGGGCTCCCGGTTAAATACCGGGGCGTCATTGAACTGGTATTGTAACCAGCCCTGATGTGCCGCCAAATAGTCTTGCGCGGCCAAACAGTCTTGCACCGTCATCCCTGATGAGGCTGTCACATCTGCTAGTGCATTTTGTATTTGTACAATTAAGGCATCGAGATCTTCATTAACAAAACTGCCTTGGATAGCATCCAGGATACCGGTTGCCACCCGCCCATCCACAAATACCGGAATAACTTTAAGCTTAGCCACGCTCCAGCGCGCCGCCAATACCGCCCACTCCCGGCGGCACCAGTCTGAGGCAGTGGCTTCTTTACTGACCAAGACAATAGCGGCATCACAGCCCAAGACCCAATCGTAAAGCTTCTGATCCCAGCGGTTACCCAGTGGCGTGTCTTCATCAAACAAGACTTCATAATCCTGCAAATCATGGCGAAGCTTATGCAAAAGGGTTTTGCTGGCGTCGTGGTCGCGTTTATAGCTTACAAAGATACGTGGGTAAGGCATGGCTAGCTTCCATTCATTGGCAGACTTTATTGCTTAGGGACAATAATCTACCTTAAAAAAACTGGCGCATAAACATTATTAGATTGGGGGATGCAAAGCCTTTGCCCCGTGCACAGCAGCATTTAGTGGATAGGAGGTGAGGTTTGGGAATAACTAGGCAAACCCAGGCGAACTAGCCGAGTGTTTTTACTTCGCCCCTGTATTGTGTCTTCACCGACAATAAGCACAGCGTCAGTATTATAAACTCTGGCACCAGGGTCACGACGGTAAGATACCAGGACAGCTCGTTATCAAAACCGAGCAGAAATTCCGGCCATTCATCAACCACCACCAGCACAAAATAAGGTAAGAAGTATTTGTATTGGAATATGTATTCCAGTTTGAAAACGTAGATTAGGCAGACAGCCACGGCAGATAAAGAAACCACTTGCCTAAGCATTGCAAGCGTACCCTCTACATAGATTGCTGCGAAGTCTAGGGAAATGGCCATCAGCGCCATAAACGGCAGCAAATAGATAAGCCACCAAAGTCTTTTTGTTAATTTCATAGTAACTAGAGTTAGCTATTAGCTATTAGCTATTAGCTATTGATTTAATCCATTGGCTTAGCCACCGCAGCGAAGTCCTGATATCTTTGCCACAAATAAACTAGATACTTCATGGTTAAAGCAAAACACCACCTAAAAAAGGTGGTGTTTTTTACGCAGATAACGTGCGTTTAAGCTTCTTTATCCTTTGCCCGTGAGGCGCGCTTGCGTTCGTTTTCAGTTAGCAGCTTTTTGCGGATGCGGATACTTTCCGGGGTAACTTCCACCAGCTCGTCATCATCGATAAATTCCATCGCTTGTTCTAGCGACATTTCGATGGGTGGCGTTAGCACCTGGGCTTCGTCCGAGCCCGCGGCACGGATGTTGGTGAGCTGCTTGCCTTTGAGTGGGTTTACTGTCAGGTCGTTATCGCGGCTGTGGATACCTATAACCATGCCTTCGTACACTTCAACGCCATGGCCGATAAATAGGCGGCCGCGGTCTTGCAGGTTAAACAGGGCATTAGTCAGGGCTTTACCTGGCGCGTTAGAAATCAACACACCGTTTTTACGCTGGCCGATCACGCCGCCTTTAAACGGGCCGTAATGGTCAAAGGTATGGTATAGCAAACCCGAGCCCGAAGTCATGGTCATAAATTCTGTGTGGAAACCGATCAAACCGCGGCTTGGCATGACGAAGTCCATGCGGATGCGGCCTTTGCCGTCTGGTACCATGTTTTGCAATTCGGCTTTGCGGAAGCCCAATTGCTCCATAATGGATCCCTGGTGCTCGTCTTCACAGTCGATGGTGACGGTTTCAAAGGGTTCTTCCAATCCGCCATCTACTTCGTGGATGATAACTTCTGGGCGCGATACGGCCAGCTCGTAGCCTTCGCGGCGCATATTTTCAATCAAGATACCTAGGTGCAATTCACCACGGCCTGATACTTTAAACTTGTCTGGGTCTTCGGTTTCTTCTACACGCAAAGCAACATTGTGTACTTCTTCCTGGCGCAGGCGCTCAAGGATGTTACGGGAGGTGACGTATTTGCCTTCTTTGCCAGCAAATGGGGAGGTATTCACCTGGAAGGTCATGGTAACGGTTGGCTCGTCTACACTTAGCGGCGGTAACGCTTCTACTTCATTGGCGTCACAGATGGTGTCAGAAATCTTAAGCTCACCCAAACCAGTGACAGCAACAATATTACCGGCAGTGGCTTCGCCGATTTCGTGGCGTTCCAAGCCCAAATAACCCAAGACCTGGCCCACTTTACCGGTGCGCTTGTTGCCTTCGCGGTCAACAATCGCCACTTGCTGGTTGATTTTTATGGTACCGCGGGTGATACGGCCAATACCGATAACGCCAACGTAAGAATTGTAGTCCAGCTGGGAGACCTGCATTTGCAAGCTGCCTTCAGTGTCGGTGTCAGGCGCTGAAACTTGCTCTACAATGGTTTGGAACAGTGGTGTCATGTCTTCTTGTGGATCGTTTTCATCCATTGCAGCCCAGCCGTTCAATGCAGAGGCATAGACCACCTGGAAATCCAACTGTTCGTCGGTAGCGCCCAGGTTATCAAACAAATCGAATACCTGTTCTATTACCCAGTCGGTGCGTGCGCCAGGCTTGTCTACCTTGTTGATCACCACGATTGGCTTCAAGCCTTGGGCAAAAGCTTTTTGTGTCACAAAGCGGGTTTGTGGCATTGGCCCTTCTTGCGCGTCTACTAAAAGCAGTACCGAATCGGCCATAGACATTACCCGCTCCACTTCGCCACCGAAGTCGGCGTGCCCTGGGGTGTCCACAATATTAATATGGTAGCCGTTCCATTCGATCGCCGTATTCTTGGCCAAAATGGTGATGCCGCGCTCTTTTTCCAAATCGTTGGAGTCCATCACCCTTTCTTCAGTTTCGCCTCGGGTTTCCAAGGTGCCTGATTGTTGCAACAACTTGTCCACAAGCGTGGTTTTGCCATGGTCAACGTGGGCGATAATGGCAATGTTGCGTAATTTCTCGAGTGAGGTAGGTTTCGCAGTCATCAATATGTCTCTTAGCTAAATCTGTCTAAATTTCGTTCGCCTAAGTCAGCGAGCCGCGGATTCTACAGGTTTCTTGTAAGGTTGGCGATGACCAATAGCTATTTTTTAGTCAATATCATGTATTTGTCATAAATTCGTGCCAGCGCTATTGCACCAAACTGGAAATAGTCTAGCTTTAAAAGGTGCAAAAAATCACATCCGCACCAATATAAGGCATAATTGCACCAATAAAGCGCGAAACACTAGCCTATTGTTTTACTAGAAAATGTAATGAATTGTTTTTAAAGGTTTTTTTAAAAAAAAGCGGGTGGCATGATAATCGCTACGGCTTTCCAACCATATTGTCGGTGCCAAAAGAGCACCTCAGTCGACTACTCAACCGGAGGACACTATGTCAGTAGACAAGGCTTTAGACTTAATCAAAGAGAGCGAGGCAAAATTTGTTGATTTACGCTTCACCGATACCAAAGGTAAAGAACAACACGTTTCGATCCCTGCAAGCCTAGTTGATGAAGACTTTTTCGAAGAAGGCAAAATGTTTGATGGCTCTTCTATCGCTGGATGGAAAGGTATCAACGAATCAGACATGATTTTGATGCCAGACCCAACTACTGCGGTACTAGACCCATTCGCAGAAGAAACCCAAGTAAATATCCGTTGTGACATCGTTGAACCTTCTACTATGCAAGGTTACGAACGTGACCCGCGTTCTGTTGCCAGACGCGCTGAAGAATACTTGAAGTCCACCGGCATCGGTGACGCAGCATACTTTGGTCCTGAGCCAGAATTCTTCTTGTTTGACGATGTCAGGTTCCACACAGACATGAGCGAATCTTTCTACAAACTCGATTCAAGCGAAGCAAAATGGAACTCTGGTGCAGAATTCGAAAACGGTAACCTTGGCCACCGCCCAGGCATCAAAGGCGGTTACTTCCCAGTACCACCTGTTGATTCTGCCCACGATATACGTGGCGCCATGTGCCTGGTAATGGAAGAGATGGGCTTGCGTATTGAAGCGCACCACCACGAAGTTGCAACAGCTGGCCAGAACGAAATTGCGACTGAGTTCAACTCTTTGGTGAAGAAAGCTGACGAACTGCAAATATACAAATATGTCATCCACAACGTTGCCGATGCCTACGGTAAATCAGCCACCTTCATGCCTAAGCCACTTGTTGGTGACAACGGTACCGGTATGCACTGCCACCAATCTATTTCTAAAGATGGCGTAAACATCTTTGCTGGTGACAAATATGCTGGTTTGTCTGAAGAGGCGCTTTACTACGTTGGCGGTATCATTAAGCACGCCCGTGCTATCAACGCTTTCACCAATGCTTCTACTAACTCATACAAGCGTTTGGTACCTGGCTTCGAAGCACCCGTTATGTTGGCCTACTCTGCCCGTAACCGTTCAGCGTCTATCCGCGTACCTTTCGTAAACAGTGCCAAAGCTCGCCGTATCGAAGTGCGCTTCCCTGATCCAACTGCTAACCCTTACTTCGCCTTCACTGCGATGTTGATGGCAGGTATCGACGGTATTAAGAACAAGATCCACCCTGGCGATGCCATGGATAAAGACTTGTACGACTTACCAGCGGAAGAAGCGGCTGAAATCCCAACTGTTGCTAGCTCGCTAGAGATGGCGTTGGAAGCGTTGGACAATGACCGTGAGTTCTTGACCGCCGGTGGCGTTATGACTGATGACATGATCGATGCCTACATTGAGCTTAAGAGCGCAGAAGTAGAGCGTTTGAATACCACTACTGCACCTGTTGAATTCGATATGTACTACAGCGTATAACGTACGCTATAACTAGCTCCAGTATGGGCTAGTTGCAAAGACTGAAAAAACCCGTCGATGTGACGGGTTTTTTATTGCCTATCGAACCTGTAGCCCTCGCCATACGCTATGTATAGCGATTCGATTAAGTATTATTTTAATCAATTGCTGTGGTAACCCTATACTTAACATTGCGCGTTGCTTTGCTACACTTTGTATGTGTTACACCAATAGGATGAACAACTGAAAATTCGACAGCTTCTGGCAATCCTTATTATGGTGCTACCGCTTGCTATGGCAGGCGCAGCTGGCAAAATCTATAAGGTCGTCTTGGCGGATGGCAGGGTAGTCTATACCGACACCCCTCCCAAAGGAGCGGTCTCAGTAGAGGAGCTAGGTAAGCTGAAGCCTGGCTCTACAGTAGCGATGACGCCGGTTAAGCCAGCGCCACAAGCAGCCCAGCCAAGGACGCCAGCAACGCCGATTATCAACTATAGGCTGCAGGTCACCCAGCCAGCGCACGAAACCACCTTGCGGGACAACCAAGGCAACGTCAATGTCGTTGGCCAAATAACCCCTACTAACGCGAGGGGCAGCTACCAATTGTTCTTAAACGGTGCGTTGGCGCAAACGCAGCCCTATCCCCAGTTTCAGCTCACTAATTTGGATCGCGGCGCCCATGAAATCCAAATTAAATTAGTTGGCGAGACAGGCAGGCTACTTGCATCTAGTCCAACCAGTACGTTTTATTTGCATAAAGCATCTGCGTTAAACCGGGCAAATTAGCTTTTCCGGCAGGAAAAAACGGCTTATCGCGTGTTGCGCCATTTTAGTGCGCACTTTTTTAGTGCAGAGTCTATAATCCCAAGAAATGAATAATATTAAGTTCGAACAACTCCTGGACAATATCTCCACTGCCGTGCTGTTGGTGGATGCCAACATTGACATTTGGTTTGCCAACCTATCGGCAGAGGCCTTGTTCGAGCACAGCCGCAACCAATTAATAAACCAGCCCCTGTCGGACTTTTTAATTGGCAATACCATCAACCAGCAACGCTTGCACAATGCCCTAAGCAACAAGGAAAGCTTTACCGATAGCGAACTGCAATTGATCTTTAAAGATGGCCGGCACTGCTTGGCGTCCCTCATTGTTTCCCAGTTTGAATTGGATGCGCAGCCGCTGCTGGTTCTGGAGTTCAGCCCAATTGACCAGCAAAGGAAGATCAGTAAAGAGAACCAGCAGTGGGCATTGCAACAAGCATCAAGGGATTTAATCCGGGGCTTGGCACATGAAATTAAGAACCCACTAGGTGGCATAAGGGGCGCGGCACAGTTATTGGAACGGGAGTTACAAGACAGCGAACTCAAAGAATTTACCCAGCTGATCATTGAACAATCGGATAGATTGCGTAATTTGGTCGATAGATTGCTAGGACCTAACAAAAAACCAAACCTAGAATGGCATAGCGTGCACAGGGTACTGGAAAAAGTCCGGGCGTTACTTGCGGTAGAGCACGAGCAGCTAACGGTCGACCGCGACTACGACCCTAGCATACCCGATCTGCTGGTGGATCAAGACATGCTGCAACAAGCCATATTAAACATTGCCAAAAATGCAGTACAAGCCACCAAGGGCACGGGAAGGTTGCAGTTTATCACCCGGGTACAACGGCAATTAGTTATCCATGGTAAGCGCCACCCGCTTTGTGTCCAGATTAAGATTATCGACAACGGACCGGGTATCCCTGCTGAGATACAAGACACCCTATTTTATCCCATGGTGACCTCAAAAGTAGACGGAACCGGGCTTGGCCTGTCTATATCCCAATCCCTCATCAACCACCACAGGGGCAAAATTCAAGTCGATAGCTGGCCAGGACACACCGAATTCACCATATTACTGCCAATAGATAAAAAGGATAATAACCAATGAACGCAGCACCTGTCTGGATAGTGGATGATGACAGCTCCATCCGCTGGGTATTACAAAAAGCGTTGCAGGGAGCCAATATAGAATGCTTCAGCTTTGAAAACCCGGAAGACGTGATACTGCAGCTTGATACCGGACACAGCCCTGAAGTCATCGTCTCTGATATCCGCATGCCCCAAATGGACGGCATGGCACTATTGCGGGCGGTACACGAACGCTATCCCAATATCCCATTTATCATAATGACCGCACACTCGGATCTCGATAGTACAGTCAATGCCTATAAAAGCGGCGCGTTCGAGTATTTACCGAAGCCTTTTGACATCGACGAGGCAGTTTCCCTAGTGCAAAAAGCACTAACTAAAGCCAGGGAGAATAACCAGCAAAACAAGAAAAACAAAAAAAGCGTGCAAACCGAAATTATTGGTGAAGCGCCAGCGATGCAAGAGGTGTTTCGCGCGATAGGCCGTTTGTCCCGCTCCAGTATCAGTGTGCTGATAAATGGGGAATCGGGCACGGGCAAAGAACTGGTTGCCCATGCCCTGCACAAACACAGCCCAAGGGCGGAAGAGACTTTTATCCCCCTAAACATGGCGGCCATCCCCACGGATTTGATTGAATCGGAACTATTCGGCCATGAAAAAGGTGCCTTCACCGGCGCCCAGACGGCGAGGCAAGGCCGTTTCGAACAGGCCAATGGCGGTACCTTGTTTTTGGACGAGATAGGCGATATGCCCCTTAACGTGCAAACCCGTTTGTTAAGGGTATTGGCCGACGGCCAGTTTTACCGGGTTGGTGGCCATGAACCGGTGAATGTAGATGTACGCATCATCGCTGCAACGCACCAAGACCTTGAAGTGCGGGTAGTGGAAGGCAAGTTCCGCGAAGACTTGTTTCACCGTTTAAATGTAATACGGGTGCATTTGCCCAAGCTTAGCGAACGCCGTGAAGACATAGTGCTGCTAGCAAACCATTTTCTGGAACGGGCGGCCAAGGAGCTGCAGGTTGAAGTTAAAGTATTGGCCAAAGATACCCAGAAAGTGCTCAGCAACCTTCCCTGGCCCGGCAATGTCAGGCAACTGGAAAACGTGTGCCGTTGGGTAACGGTAATGGCAAGCGGCAAGGAAGTCCTGCCAGAAGACTTGCCGCCTGAGCTCAGCAATACGCCCATTACCCCAGCGAGTAGCGGGCAGCAAAAATCCTGGCAAGAGCTACTAGCAAGTTGGGCCGACACCCAACTGCAATCGGGGAAATCACAAATTTTGGATGACGCCGTTGCTGAATGTGAAAAAATCCTGCTAGAACGGGCGTTGCACCACACCCACGGCCATAAGCAGGACGCCGCCAAACGCTTGGGATGGGGACGCAATACCCTGACCAGGAAGCTAAAGGAACTCAATATACGTTAGCAGATTGTTAGGGCTGCAATGTAGTACCAAAGGGCGGCCTGATACCGCCCAGCAGATATTAAGTAAGACTTGGTTCTAACCAGCAGGCAAAAGGTTATTAATTAAGTCTGACAGCTGTTGCTTGGCAGCTTGCCCTTCGGGGGTATTGAGGTAGTTTTCGGCACTTTTCACCATATCTTGGATCAGGCTTGGCTCCAGGCCGATTGCTTCAAACTGTTTTTTCAGATCACTGGCGGCTTTAACCGATTCACTATATTCAGACGCTTTTTGCAGCAAACTGCCCAGGACACCTTCCGCTTCCACTTGCGATACATCGGGTACGGCATTGAGTACCTGGTCGATACCGGGCAGGTTGGCTTTTAGTTGGGCAAACTCTTCTGATTGGGCAGTCGCTTGCAAAAAATTAAGTATCGAGGCGATGCCCGCTTCAGCTTGTTGCTGGCTAATGCCGAGCTGCTGCGACACTGAAGACACCATGCCGTCAATTGTAGGCAAAGCTTGCTGCTGCTCAGTGGTCTCACCCATACCCAACATGTCTTTAATTGAATCCCACCAACTTTGCGCATGCACGTTAGGGGCGGTAGCAATAGTTAAGGAGGCCGCTAAAAAAAGTGCTTTTTTCATTTTTGTTTGTTCCATTTCCAAATTTTGCACCAAGATTATAGAGATACCGCAACACTGTCATTAGGCAATTAGTTGCATTTGTTACTGTAGCCGGAACTATTAGAGTTTCCAACACACTCTAAATTAAATAAGGATTTCCAGGACAACGCACACTTGAACAAGATCAAAGTTGCTCTTTTAGCCCTCGCCGTGGCCATAGGATTGACATTTTGGTTGGCACCCAAAATAGTCTATAACTCAGTTACACAAGCACTTGCTGACCATAGCTGGCAGCTAAGTTGCCTGGATTGGCGAGTATCAGGTTGGAACCGGATATCCATAGACGAGTTCTGTACCAAACAAGAGGGTATTAGCCTTTCAGCCCGGTCTATTCACATTAAACTTGACTACTATGCCTACCTGGCAAATCGCTTTAATGCGCAACACCTGGTCGCTGATGTAAACATCGAACAAATAACTGCCACTGCCGTAACGGTTGCATCCTTATCTAGCCTGAACCAAGGCAGTAGCAGGGACAGCAGTAGCAATATCCAGTTAGGCAAGCTACCCAATGTAGCCATCAATAGGCTCCAGGTGGAACTTAGTGAACTGGAGACATCCCCGTTTGCCCAAGGTTTTGGGCTTAGGTTTACTCAGAATGGGGAGAATAATGTTGTCTGGGTTAACGCCTTAGGCCATGAAAGCCATTTCGCGGCATCATCAAGGCTTGAAGGCAATCAAGCGGTCATAGATTGGCGCCTAGACTTGCCATGGATAACAAAACAATTGTTGTTGCTACCTGGGCTGCCATCTCAGTGGCAGCAATTTTTGCAGATAGGGGCTGGTAGCTTATTAGGCGAGCTCAGTTTCGACCTAAGGCAACCGAAACAGCTAACTGCACAGCTGACGCTGCAAAACATGGTGGCTGAATTACAACTGCCGTCTCTGGGCACACACCCATTGCAGGTCAAGGGCGATGATATGGCCTGGCGACTTGGCTTAGCAGATGGGCGTTTGGTAGCCCAATCTGATGCAAAAAACCAGGTTTCTCTCCACAACTTAGCAACCGCATTGGCCCCTTACCTGGCGCAGTCCAATATCGCTGGCTGGCAGCCCACCGCCCCTACCCCAGACATCGCCTACCTTGATTTGCCAAGTAAACTTAATTTCGACATTTCCAGTAAGACGCTAACAAGCACGGCAATAACCTTTGCCATGGCAGGGCAGAAGGTATCGACCCAAGAAATTTCTGTGGATATTGCTAACACAAAGCTTGAAACCGCACTCACCGGAACACATCAGCTAGCATTGGTTAACGAGTTCAAAGACACAATTGCAGCGGGATTTAGCTGGCAAGCGGGCCTGTCGTTGGCAACTGACAAGGCGCAACTTTCAGTTGCCAAATTAAAAATGGAAAGCACAAAGCTCAGCCAAATAGCGCCCGCTAGCGCAAATATATCATGGTCACAAACCGAGCTAACGGCGGTTGCTGATGTCACCCTGGATGGCAGCAGCCCGCAGATACAGGGGAATTACCAGTTGCATTTGGCGGATATGCAAATTCCCAACATCACACTTGGGACAGTTACAAGCGAAGGAAACTTCGACTTAAATGCCAACCAGCTAAGTAGCGAGCATGTCATTTCACTAAACGATGGTTTAGTGGCAAATATGTCCACCCAGGGCACACTAAATAACCAAAAAATCATTGCTGAACTACCTGAAACCCAACTAAGCGAGTTAGCCAGGCTAATGAACAGCCTTCCAGACGCTTTAGCTATAACTGGCGGCAGTGTCCAAGGCAATATCTCAACACAACTGCACAACAATGGCTTTGGCGAAGCGCAAGTCAGAGCGCACTTGTCCGGGGCATCAGCAAGCTATCAAGATTATTTACTAAAAGATGCAAGTACCGAACTTAAGCTTGCAGTATCTAGCGACGGTACGGTGAATGCTGAACCATCGGTATTACAGATAGCAGAAATATTTACAGGGTTGCCGCTACAAAACATAAAAGCTAGTTACCAGCTTGCTGGCAACCTGGCATCACCAGAAATTCAGGTGCAAGACCTCAGTGGTAAACTTTTACAAGGTAGCTTTTTAATACCGAATTTGCACTATCCTCTGGATCAAGATCAATCCTTCACATTGAACCTAGAGGCATTATCACTCAACGACCTGGTCACTATACACGGACAGGAGGGCATTGATATTAGCGGCACTATTAGTGGCGATATACCGGTTTCGTTCAGCGGAGGTTCTGCCTCAGTAAGCAATGCTAGTTTTAACGCAGATGCACCAGGGACATTAAAAATCAAAGATAACGTCGCGTTTATAAACTTAAAAAATAGCCAAGAAAGTTTGGCCCCGGCACTCTCGTTATTGGAAAACCTGGATTACACTAAGCTAGCAGGTCAGGCAGATTTGCGTGCGGATGGTTGGTTGGATATTGCCGTGGCGATTGAGGGTATGAACCCAGAGCAAGAACAACCGGTTGTGTTTAACCCGACTTTTAGTACCAATTTATATACCACTTTGAAAGCCCTCAGGGCTGGCCAAGTGGTAACAGAAACATTGCAAAAAGAGCTAGAAAACCGAAGGTAAGTAACATGAAGTTAGCTGTCATTATGGGCGCAGGTATAGCAGTATTTTTGCTTGCTGGCTGTAGCCACCGGGTAGAGGTTGCGGCGAAGGAGCCAATCACAATCAACCTAAACGTAAAAATAGAGCACGAGATCCGGGTTAAACTGGACAAACAACTCGATGATGTCTTTAGCGAAGACAGCGAATTGTTTTAGAGACCGAACACAGCAGGAACATATTATGATGAAATCTAAACTTTCCCGTATTTTGATATGCGTATTGTTTTTTGCCATGGCGCCTGCATGGGCTATAAGCTTGTCTGATGCCAAAGACAAGGGTTGGGTTGGCGAGCGCTTAGATGGCTATTTGGGTGTAGTGGTCAAAAACGCGGAATCAGAACAGGTTGTGGCGGATATCAATGCCAAGCGTAAGCGTGTTTACCAGCAACTGGCACAGAAAAACCAGGTGGCTTTGGAAATTGTGGCACAACTTGCTGGCGAAAAAGCTATTGCAAAAACCAAGTCCGGCCACTATATCCAAGATAAGTCGGGCAACTGGGTGAAAAAACTGTAACCCTTGCCGCTGAGTTAATAATGGTTGAAGGTATATTAAATGCGTTTTGAAAGCTTTCTACGTTCCCTTGATATGGGTGCATGTGAAGACCAATTGCAGCGGGAAACCCTGCTGGAATTGGCATTGCTGTTTGTGGCTATCGACGGTGAAGTAGCCGATAGTGAAATGGCATTTATCAACGACTGGCTGGCAGGCGTCCCGTGGAAATCCGACACCAACAAAGAAAGTTATTTGCAGCAGGCACTTGCCAAATGCCAATCGGCAATCCTTGAAAACGATATCGAGCATTTTATCGCGCACCGGGCAGGTTTGCTGCAAGACAAGTGCTTCAAAGAGCAAGCACTGGATATGGCCGAAGCCATTGCCAATGCCGATGGCCAAGTTGACCCCTCAGAGCTTGACGCGATTAACAAACTGAAAAATTACCTACAGTGAAAAGCATATGCGGGCGTAGCTAGCCCGCTTTTGCCCTATTTGCCTGGTGCCACTAAAACGCCACTTTATTGGCGGCCAAACATTTCTACCAAAGCCGGCATCAATTCCTCTGAAACCCGACGATAGCTTGCCCGCGCCTGCATCCTCTGGAAATAGTCACAAATATTGGGATAACCAGAAAAGGGATATTGTTCTTGCGCATAGAACAAAGCCGGGATCGCAGCACAATCAGCCATGCTAAATTGTTCGCCAGCGATAAACCCATTGCACTGTAAACTAGCTTCGAGCTTCTGGTACATATAATCCAAGTGCTTTTCGCATTTGCGAATTAAAGCCATGTCTTTGCCATCATCAGGCTTCATGGACTGGAAAAATAAGTTCGACACCGCATCGACCAAGTACAAGTCGCACATGCGGTCTTTGAGCCGCACCTGCAAAGCTGTTGTGGGATCTGATGGTATCAGTTGATTACTTTCTGGGGATCGCTGATCCAGGTATTCTATAATGATGCTGGATTCCGGCAGTATATCGCCTGCCTCAGTTTTCAATACCGGAATTTTACCTAATGCATGCACCTCTTCGCAGTATTTCTGCCGCTGCTCCGGTTGCATCAAGTTCACCGGTACTTTTTCAAACTCAATAGATTTTTCGTACAACGCCAATAGGACTTTTTGGCAATAGGTAGACGGGACGGAATAGTAAAGCTGCATAGTATTCTCCTTGCTGATTCGGATGCTTCATTGTGTATGACGAAACAACACCAACCAATTCGACAGGAGAGTGGATAAAAAGGTTATACCAGCACAAACACAGTGCAAACGGCTAGGATACTGACCACTAAAGCGAAGTCCAACAGGCGCGTTTTAATCATAGATGAGCGATACATAGTAGAGCCTCACCCAACATAACCAGAAGTTAGCATATTAATGGCGACGATCGCGACGGTACCAATAATTGCAGCATTGACAGCATAGGCCATAAATTTGTTGAAACTCATTTTTGCATTTCTGCGCGCTCTAATTGCTCTACCCATGTTACTGCTCCAAACCGCTTTGTTAATTAGGCCATAATAGTCCCCCAATTGTTAATCTGCATGGGTGAAAAATGATCTTAAATGAATTGACGGTTAGGCGTAGGGCTATAGGACAAAGGCATGCCAGCCTTTGTCCTTACAGTGGGGTAGCTATATGATACTTTTGCGGATCCTAAAGTGGTTGTAGGTATCCTTTATCTGCTCTTTTTTCACCTCAACCAAGCGATGGTAGTTTTGTTGGAAATAGGTCTCAGTCGGCACACTAGCATCCTTAAAGCTAATAAAAGCCCCGTAGGTACCACCGATTTCAGCATCCCTACCCTCCTGTATCCAGTCCATGGCGCGGTTGGTATCCACATATACAGGGTTGTTTTGCAGTTCGATTTTGTTCTTAATACTCTCGTTCCACCAAGTCTGGTATTGGATAGTATACTGGCAATCCCGGTACGGGAATGATACCCCTACAGCTCCCTCAGGCTCGTTCAACTTTTGGTAAAACTCACCGGCAATGGCGCCGAGGGTGACATAACTAAACAATCCTAAATGTTCGTTTTGTGGCTGGATCAATTCAGAAGTGAGGCTTTCTAAAAACTGCCGATAGCCGGTATCAGGCGTAATACCCGCTTTGCTCACCAACCTGGAAGTGATCTTGTGGGGTGCTGGAGCGTCATAGTCTGGCGTGAACGGCGTGCCTTGTAATAGCGCAGTCTGGCCGGGAACACCTCCCACATATTTACTCACATCGGCAATGGAGTTACGTGCCCATTCCCCCATCAGGTTGTGCTCATAACCCGGTTTCCCCACACTGGGATTTTTGCCACTGGCGGGTCCTATCCGGATTTCCACTTGATCTGACAACACATCTTTAAACTCAGCTTTGATAAAGGCCAGCAACTCTTTTTCAGTGCCTTCCCAATAACCAAACATTAAACAATGATGGTGCAAATCCATTACGTCGACATCACAAGGTTTGGGTAGGCCATTAACTTTCAGGTTGGTTCCGAGCAGCTCTTTAGTGGAATCGGAGTTGATAACTTTTTCCCAAGCGTCCAGCACTTGATATGTAGTGAATTGCTCCTGGGGTTGTGGGCAACCTTTTAGCAGTTTTGCCGTGGAAGGCTTGTTCCACTCAATTTCAAAGCGATGGATTTCATCAGGCAGCTCGAAGGTTTTAATCCTCAGCTCGGTCACTATACCCCAGCTCATGCCCCCACCGCCGCGAAGTGCCCACAGGATATCTGGGTTTTCATCCTCGCTGACATTGACCAGCTTGCCATTGCCTAAAACCACTTTTGCACCAACCAGGTGTTCACAGCACATGCCGTATTTACGGGTCCATGGCCCCCAACCGCCACCTTGGATAAATCCAGCAAGCCCTACCGTGGCGCAAGTACCGTGGGCGATCATGCGGTCAAGCTTGGCCAGTTTCGGCGTAAGCTGGTAAAAGCGATAACCCGCGCCCAGGGTTACTATGTGGGTATCTTTATCATAGGCAAAGTCCTTGAGGCCTGTGACATCAATTACAACAGTATTGTCACCACTACTTTCACCTTCGTGATCATGGCCACCGGCACGTATTCGTATAGGCAAGTTATGGGCAACGGCTTTTTGGAAAGCAAGCTGCACCTCTTCACTGGTTTGGCACATGGCTATGGCAAATGGGTGGGCTTGGAAACGGGTATTGAACACCAATTTGTTGGTCTGGTAGTCATTCAAGCCCGCAACTGTGCTGATATCATTGTTGTCCTGGGTGAGCAAGCGTGCCGGATCAAATCCTGACATCAGCATATCTTGGAAAAACAACATGAAATTGTTGTAGATATCAGAAAAAACATAGAGCACTTCCCTGCGTTGTTGCATGGGATCTTGCATTTCTACGTCAGTTTCAATGTCGATGTTAGGCTCTGGAAATGCGGAAGCGATATTTAACAGTTTACTTGGTTGCTGCATAAAAAGTCCTTATTGATTTTAGCTTAGTTGCAATGGTAATTTTTGCGGCCAAGTAGAGTATAGATACAATTGGTATATTTTCGACACCGATTGAGGGTATGACCGCCGCAAATGTAATTGCTACCAACTTGGGGGACTTGCAAAACGGGTATGCATTTGACACCATCCAGCACTGCAGTAAATTAACTAACTTTTCAAGGATGATTAAAGTGCGAAAGTACCTTTTTATCTTCATTTTCATCTTCAGCAATAGCTTGATTGCTAAATCTAACCTCGATGTATTGAGCCAGCTTCCAGCGATTTATGAACCACAAATATCGCCTGATGGCCAGTACTTGGGCTATATGCAGCCCAAAGACGACTTCTACAATATCATTGTAAAAAACCTTAAAAACCCGAAGAAAAAGCCAGTTGCCGTAACCTTGAGCGATGCCCGTATCCGGCATTTTCGTTGGGTATCCGAACGGTACATCACATTTACCGCCAGCACCCCTTATTATTCATCTGGTGACAATGCGTGGTTTACCATGTATAGGATGGGTATCTTAGATGCAGAAAAAGGCGACATTGAATGGGCATTTGATGGTTCGCGTTACCGTTACAATGTCCAGGCTCCTACCATCCTATATACGCTGCCAAAGGATCCAGAGCATATCTTGGTATCCTACTATTACTTAACTGGAGCCGGTGGCCACAGTAGATACGGCCTATTCAGGGTAGACTTGACCGATGGTTCAATCAAAAATTTAGAAAGCAGCCCGGAACGGACCCAGTGGTTACTTGACGAAGCTGGAAATTTTGCAGGTTACAGGCGCCGTGGTGACGATGAAGAACACAATAATCTCTACTTAGCATCCGGTGACGGCTTCACCCTTATGCAAGACCACGAAGGTGCGCCCTTTAGAAACTCTGTGGCAAGAATACATAAAGGGAAGTTATATTATTACGCCGCTGATGCAAGAGGCGTTGACGCCCTCTTCGCTGCAACATGGCAAGACAACAAACTTACCGAAGGTGAGCGCGTACTTTCTTTTGGCAATAATGACGTGGATGGCATTTTAGTAGACCAATCTACATCAGAACTGGTTGGCGGTTACGGCACAAAAGAATTTGAGCAGAACAAATACTTCCTTGACCAAGATTTAGCGCAAACCCAAGCGGATCTCGAAGCCACATTCCCCAATGCAGAAGTCGAAATGACTTCGTATACTAAAAATAGGGATACTTTTGTAGTTTCCATTTCAGGTCCCCAAAATCCTCTAGAATACTTCCTGTATTACCGCAGCAAAGGGCAAATTAGTTTCTTAGCCAGTGGCTACCCAGGACTCGATATGAAGTTCCCGTTGGAGGTAACACCCTATTCTTACACTGCATCTGATGGCGTTGAAATCCCAGGTTACTTAGCCATGCCAACAGGCAAAAAGTCTTTGCCACTTATTGTCATCCCCCATGGCGGGCCTGAAGCTCGAGATACCCTGAGTTTTGATTGGATGCGCCAGTTTTTTGTACGTGAGGGCTATGCCGTATACCAACCCAATTTTAGAGGCTCCTCCGGGTTCGGAACCAAATTTGTAGAAAAAGGCCACAATGAATGGGGTAAACGCATGCAGCAAGACGTTTATGAAGGCGTAACCAGTTTAATTGAGAAAAAACTAGTGGATCCTAAGCGCATTTGCATCGTAGGTGGCAGCTATGGTGGTTATGTGGCTTTATTAGCCGCAACAGAGAAGCAGGAAATGTTTAAATGTGCTGTATCTTATGCTGGCTTGAGTGATCTTACATCCTTTCTCGATCACAACAACAAACAAGAAAACACTGTTAGCTATTTTGAAAAATTCATTGGTAAAAAAGACGACTCAGACTATCTGGATAGTATCTCGCCTTTAAAATTAGTGACAAAAGATACGCTACCTACACTGCTAATGCATGGTAACGATGATACTGTTGTAGACGTGGAGCAATCGGTGATGATGTATAACGCTATGATCAAGGCCGGTGCCAAGGACGCGATTTTGCTACGCGGCCCCGGAGAAGATCACTGGTTCTCGTTGGGCGCATCAAGAAGGGTGTTTTTAAACGAAACGCTGCAATTCGTAGAAAAATACACTAAATAAACCAATCTAAATGCTGGCATTGGGGCTAACGGCAATGCCAGCGAATTTACTTTCCTAGGCCATCTCAATTACTTTAGCAACCAGCTTACTAATGCCGGCATCCGCTTCTAATATTGATTGAGCCAGCATATAAGCAGGCGTACTGGCCACCTTGTTTTCCTCATCCACCACGAACTCTTCAACCGGGCAACTAACATGGGTACCGCCCATCGTATTAATAGCAGCAGCGGTATCTGCGTCATTACCAATCGTCACTTTAGTATCTTTGCCATATACCAGCGGGATCATTGCCGGCGCTATACAAATATAGCCAACTGGCTTTTTCGCTTCAGCAAAACTCTTACAAGCAGCCAAAACTCCAGGCTCGACAGTAGCGCCAGCACCTTTTACAGCAAAATCAGACAAGTTCTTAGCCGCCCCAAATCCACCCGGCAAAATGAGGGCATCAAAGTCGGCTGCATTGAGTTCAGTCACTGGTTTGATCTCGCCCCTGGCGATCCGTGCGGCCTCAACTAACACATTGCGGTTAGGCTGCATCTCTTCTCCCTTTAAATGGTTTATGGTGTGCATCTGCTCCACGTCAGGTGCAAAACACTCATAACTCGCGCCTAGTTTAGCTATATGCAATAGTGTCAATACTGCTTCTTGAATCTCAGCACCATCAAAGACCCCACAGCCAGAAAGAATTACTGCTACTTTTTTCATAACACGCCCAATTTAAAAATGGAAAGCCTAAAAGATCGGACAAAGCCACGTTAATTTCAATAGGAATTTGTAAGCGCGGATGAAGAAAAGCAAACCTAGAACCGGATAAACAGGTTCTTTGTGTTCAACCCGTTGCCCTTATAAGTTCCCTCACTTTTTGGGTCAGCTTCACAAGCCGCTCGTTTTCACTTGAGGAAATCATTGCGTAAAGGTTAGTAAGAAACTGCCTGACATTATTGCGCTTGGCTAACCCAGCTTGACTTTTAAACACAGCGCCCCAATTTTCAAAAGGAGCTGGCGCCACTAATGCCGCCAACCATGCTTCCCAAAATTCGATGTCTACTTGAGTTCTAAGCATTAAGTATGCTGATGCCCTTGCAAGCCGCTCTGGTTCACCATAAGAGTAAAAATGTATCGTTGTCGGGTTAGTTTGTTTAGAAAGGCTAGCTGCTAAAGCTTTTATTTGCGCAGCATTTATTTCTTGGTTTAAGGCCAACTGCAGAATGACGTCAGAGGCATGCGCCACCCCATGACGCCACCCCACATTTTCATCAAACCCCCGGTAATCTGTGATCGTTGCGAGGTAATTACCTATGGTATCGACTGCTTTTTGCCGCTGCTGTTCATTTAGATAACTGTCAACGCGATCCACTCTCACTATTTCAGAATAAACCAGCGCCACAAAGGGCAAATAGACACCCGAATCGAGCGTTACTTTTTCATCCAGAGTGTTAGTGAAACGGTTGAAGATCGAGGTTAATTGCTCCTTACTAACTTTATTTGCCCTTAGCCAAGTAAAATATGCTTCATAAGCAACACCATCCCTAACCTCAGGATTGGTATTAGCCAAGCAATGCTGTAATTGTTCAATCAAGAGGTTGATATCTGATTGTGAAGCATCAAACTCGGCCTCCCTCAGAGCCAGAAACCTACTTTTATCCCAGCCATTGGCAAAACACTTACTGGCGTCAACTTTAAAATCCTCTGCTATCACAAATGTGCTGCACATAAATATGAGCGGTAAAAGGAATCTGTTCATGATTTTCCACTACAGTTTTTCAAACAAAAGTAGCACAGGATACAGCAGTACAGCCATGAAATAGACGGACTGAAGAATTCTAAAGTTGAATGATAGTTTTGGCTTAATGGACAAAACGAATGATTGGTGGATCAGTTTTCGATTGTTGCAGTGGATCACTTTTCAGTTGTTGTTGACAATTTTTCCTTTATATAAGATCGGATCAGGTTGATTGATTAGCATCCCCGACCTGTTCTCTGGTCAATATAGTCGGGGGTCAGAGCCTTACCTTGGATACTGTATACAACCGCGATAAAGGTTAGCATGGGCTGATTCTGATATTCCTCCGGATCTGACCCCGTTTATTGAGAGGTGCTCTGTAGTGGGTTTTGTTGGCTAGTCTCACATGAGGGTGAAGCCCGTCTCGGACGAAGCGAATACCTGGAGCTTTGTCAGGGCTGAACGACCAGGCAAGGAAGCCTGGGCTGGGTGACGATCATCAGAGATGTGTTTACGACGAGCATGATCAGACAACGAACAGCTTCGACCGACCGAACGCCAGACTAGTGGCCGTCTGGCCGGGAGCCCCTACCATGGATGGTTTAAGCTTCAGAAGTTAGAGACTGCGATGTACTGGGTTACACAAGGTAAATAACAAACTCTTTAGCTTCGAGGCAGCGCCGAGTGGAACGACCCGCCACCCCATGAATGGGTTGTTCCCCGTACACTAATCAGTTCATAGCACTAAACATGTTACGTGATGGGTTTGGTGCCTTTGTGTGGGGTCCTCCCACACCTTCAATTTGTAGGAGGGCTGCCATTTTTACATTAAATTAGATCGGATCAGGTTGGTTGATTAGCATCCCAGGCCTGTTCCCTGGTCAACATGGTCGGGGGTCAGAGCCTTAGCTTGGGTACTGTGTAGAACCGCGATAAAGGTAGACGGGGCTAATTCTGACATTCCTCCGGATCTGACCCCGTGTATTGAGAGGTACTCTGTAGTAGGTTTTGTTGACTACGCTCACATGGGGGTGAAGCCCGTCTCGGACGAAGCGAATACCTGGAGCTTTGTCAGGGCTGAACGACCAGGCAAGGAAGCCTGGGCTGGGTGACGGTCATCAGGGATGTGTTTACGACGAGCATGACCAAACAACTATTGCGCCGCCCACCCGAACGACCCGCCATGGGTGAACACCGCTCGAAAATTGCGAGGGCGCGCAGCAATTTTAGGTGTGAACGACTGGCCAACGGACGGCCAGGCTGGCAGCACACACCAGGGATGGTTTAAACCCCGAAAGGTTGATAACAGCGATTTTGAATTAATTCATGTTGCTTCATTAAGCAGGATGCCCCCATAGGGACATTTGTGCCCCGTACCCAAATCGGATAACGATTATTGAAACTCCCACGATGGGTTGGGTCTCCCCATGTGAGTTGGACATCCGTGCTTCCATTTAGGGGGAAGGCTATCCAGTGGTATTGGCTAAGGATGGGGGTGTTTATAGGCCGCAAAAACGAAAAAAGGCTACCCAACCGGATAGCCTTATCTCTAAATGGGTGCCTGGCAGTGTGCTACTCTCACATGGGGGTGAAGGGGGTGTTTACAGGAACGAAGTTCCGGCCCCCTGAACGACCCGCCAGGGATTGGCGGGGCTGGATGCCATCCCATGGAGGGTTGTGCCCTGTACACTAATCAGTTTACCAATGATGAAACCAGTACGATGGGTTGGGTATCTCCCATGGGATAGTACTCCCACACCTTCAATTTGTAGGAGGGTTACCAACGGTGGTGGGAATAGGTTTAAATTTGCCAAATCGCAGGCAATAAAAAAGGGTTACCTTCCGGTAACCCTTCTTCAAATTGGGTGCCTGGCAGTGTGCTACTCTCACATGGGGAAACCCCACACTACCATCGCCGCTAGTACGTTTCACTGCTGAGTTCGGAATGGGATCAGGTGGTGCCGCACCGCTATGGCCGCCAGGCGAAATCGTGCAAACTTACCGTTAGCGCTGTTTGCCAACGGGGATGTTTGCGCAAGGTGGTCTATCAATGTCGCAACTGCGTATAGGCAGCCACCTTAGTAATCTTTCTTAACATTCGGAAAAGCAATAAATCGTCTATCAAACCACCGTATACCGGGAGCGTGCAATAGCACCCTACTTATAATATTCGTCTAGGTTGTCTTGGCCTAACAACACCTGGCCATTACCAAATAACCTTGGGTGTTGTATGGTTAAGCCTCACGGGCAATTAGTACAGGTTAGCTACACGCCTTACAACGCTTCCACACCCTGCCTATCTACGTCTTAGTCTTAGACAACCCTACAGGACAGTTAAACTGCCAGGGATGACTCATCTCGGGGCCTGCTTCCCGCTTAGATGCTTTCAGCGGTTATCAGTTCCGGACTTGGCTACCGGGCAATGCGTCTGGCGACACAACCCAAACACCAGCGGTCCGTCCACTCCGGTCCTCTCGTACTAGGAGCAGCTCCCCTCAATCATCCAACGCCCACACCAGATAGGGACCGAACTGTCTCACGACGTTCTAAACCCAGCTCGCGTACCACTTTAAATGGCGAACAGCCATACCCTTGGGACCGACTTCAGCCCCAGGATGTGATGAGCCGACATCGAGGTGCCAAACACCGCCGTCGATATGAACTCTTGGGCGGTATCAGCCTGTTATCCCCGGAGTACCTTTTATCCGTTGAGCGATGGCCCTTCCATACAGAACCACCGGATCACTAAGACCTACTTTCGTACCTGCTCGACGTGTCTGTCTCGCAGTTAAGCTAGCTTATGCCTTTGCACTAACCTCACGATGTCCGACCGTGATTAGCTAACCTTCGTGCTCCTCCGTTACGCTTTGGGAGGAGACCGCCCCAGTCAAACTACCCACCAGGCACTGTCCCACGCCCAGCTAATGGGCGTTGGTTAGAACATCAAACATACAAGGGTGGTATTTCAAGGGCGGCTCCACGCTATCTGGCGACAACGCTTCAAAGCCTCCCACCTATCCTACACATGTAGGGTCAATGTTCAGTGCCAAGCTGTAGTAAAGGTTCACGGGGTCTTTCCGTCTAGGTGCGGGTACACAGCATCTTCACTGCGATTTCAATTTCACTGGGTCTCGGGTGGAGACAGCATGGCCATGGTTACACCATTCGTGCAGGTCGGAACTTACCCGACAAGGAATTTCGCTACCTTAGGACCGTTATAGTTACGGCCGCCGTTTACCGGGGCTTCGATCAAGGGCTTCCCCAGCCCTAAATTCTCTCAACATTCATATGCCACAACCCTTACCTACAATTTACCTAACCCTTAATTCATACCTCTTTTGAGGGAATTTTGCGGCTGGGTAAAGCTTGCGCCATGCCCAGCCCCTAAGTTCCACAACAGAGAACTTAAACCAGGTGCTGCATGCCGCATGTATGGGTTGTAGTGCTGAATACCAAGAAAACTTAGGTGCTGGGTAACCCCATCAATTAACCTTCCGGCACCGGGCAGGTGTCACACCGTATACGTCCTCTTTCGAGTTAGCACAGTGCTGTGTTTTTAATAAACAGTCCCAGCCATCTGGTCACTGCGACCGCCAGTAGCTCAGGGGGCAAGCCCCATCACCGCCAGCGGCGTACCTTCTCCCGAAGTTACGGTACTATTTTGCCGAGTTCCTTCACCCGAGTTCTCCCAAGCGCCTTAGTATTCTCTACCTGACCACCTGTGTCGGTTTGGGGTACGGTTCCTATGCACATACGCTTAGAGGGTTTTCCTGGAAGCCGGGCATCTGCTACTTCGTTCCCTTGGGAACTCGTCTCGTACCTCGGCCTTGGGGGACCGGATTTGCCTGATCCCCCAGCCTACATACTTTCACGTGGACAACCAACGCCACGATAGCATAGCCTTCTCCGTCACCCCATCACTGTGCATAAAAGTACGGGAATATTAACCCGTTTCCCATCGACTACGCATCTCTGCCTCGCCTTAGGGGCCGACTTACCCTGCCCTGATTAGCATGGGACAGGAAACCTTGGTCTTCCGGCGTGGGGGTTTTTCACCCCCATTATCGTTACTCATGTCAGCATTCGCACTTGTGATATGTCCAGCAGCCTTCTCAAGCCACCTTCAACCACTTACACAACGCTCCCCTACCCAGCGTGCATCCTTAAAACCACTTAGCTCTTTTCCCTTGCCAACACCGTGTGGGACTATGCCCCGACTGTTGTTGGACGCTTTACCAGCAGGCGCTTCGCGCGTTGCTGTTAGCTTGGATGGATAAATAGTTTTAAGTGATGCACGCTGCCGCAGCTTCGGTGTATTGCTTAGCCCCGTTACATCTTCCGCGCAGGCCGACTCGACTAGTGAGCTATTACGCTTTCTTTAAAGGGTGGCTGCTTCTAAGCCAACCTCCTAGCTGTCTTAGCCTTCCCACATCGTTTCCCACTTAGCAATAACTTGGGGACCTTAGCTGGCGGTCTGGGTTGTGTCCCTCTCCACGACGGACGTTAGCACCCGCCGTGTGTCTCCCGGATAGTACTCTACGGTATTCGGAGTTTGCATGGGGTTGGTAAGCCGGGATGGCCCCCTAGCCCAAACAGTGCTCTACCCCCGTAGGTATTCGTCCGAGGCGCTACCTAAATAGCTTTCGGGGAGAACCAGCTATCTCCCGGTTTGATTGGCCTTTCACCCCCAGCCACAGGTCATCCCCTAACTTTTCAACGTTAGTGGGTTCGGTCCTCCAGTTGATGTTACTCAACCTTCAACCTGCCCATGGCTAGATCACCGGGTTTCGGGTCTATACCCTGCAACTATTCGCCCAGTTAAGGCTCGCTTTCACTACGGCTCCCCTATGCGGTTAACCTCGCTACAGAATATAAGTCGCTGACCCATTATACAAAAGGTACGCAGTCACCCAGCCCTAAATTCTCTCGGGCTATGAGTCCACAACACTGTTTGATTTCACGCTAACATGCCGATGGCTGTTCACTTATCAGGGAATTTAGGGCTGGGTAAACCCAGCATTTCCTTTATTCGCTTCAGTAACGACTGTTTTGCATTGCCGTGATGCTTTAGCCTTTTTTCCCGTTGCCACGCTGCAGATTCGGTACAGTACGCTTCATAGTAAACCAGTTCCCACTGGCTCCCTCTTGTTGCCCTGTTTTTACCTGCATTATGGGAATGTAACCTGCACCTCAGGTCAGATGTACATCCAATATAAAACTGACTCACGTCATTTTTACTTTGCAACACATAAACATAAAACATCATTGCTTCTTTCATCATCATTCCGGCTGGGTTTACCCAGCACCTAAATCCCATAAAAGAGAACAGGTGCCTGGCTTGCCGCCAAAATTTAACCAGTGTTGGGAGCTTAAACCTAAAAGGATTTAGGTGCTGGGCTCCCACTGCTTGTACGTATACGGTTTCAGGTTCTATTTCACTCCCCTCGCCGGGGTTCTTTTCGCCTTTCCCTCACGGTACTGGTTCACTATCGGTCAGTTAGGAGTATTTAGCCTTGGAGGATGGTCCCCCCATCTTCAAACAGGATAACACGTGTCCCGCCCTACTTAATATGTGCTATACGCCGCTTCGTGTACGGGGCTATCACCCGGTATCGCCCTACTTTCCAGAAGGTTCCACTACAGCATAAAACATCGGCTCCTACCCGTTCGCTCGCCGCTACTAAGGTAATCTCGGTTGATTTCTCTTCCTAGGGGTACTTAGATGTTTCAGTTCCCCCCGTTCGCTTCTTACGGCTATGTATTCACCGCAAGATGACCCTAAGGCCGGGTTGCCCCATTCGGAAATCGTAGGCTATAGCGCTTTTTGCCAGCTTACCTACGCTTATCGCAGACTTACACGTCCTTCATCGCCTCTAACTGCCAAGGCATCCACCGTATACGCTTAGTCACTTAACCATACAACCCCAATATTACTCACGTAACACCAGCGCCGTATAACCAATGACCAAAACCTAAACATTTTCATGTCGCCTAGACTTGGTATTATCAGATAGAGTGCCACTTGCGCATCACTCTAGATATACTTTTACTTGATTTTTGTGTGTACACATCCAAAACCTCACGGTTTCAAACGCGACACACTGATGATTTATCAGCTTTTCCAAATTGTTAAAGAACATTCAGCGTCCAAAGACACTAATGCATACACACGACCATGCATATCCATTAACGCCTTCCAACAAACAACAACGAAAACAATTTGTGTGAACACTAGGCCAATACCCGGCCCAGCTTTAAGGTAAGGAGGTGATCCAACCCCAGGTTCCCCTAGGGTTACCTTGTTACGACTTCACCCCAGTCATGAAACACAAAGTGGTAATCGCCCCCCCGAAGGTTAGACTAACTACTTCTTTTGCATCCCACTCCCATGGTGTGACGGGCGGTGTGTACAAGGCCCGGGAACGTATTCACCGCAGTATGCTGACCTGCGATTACTAGCGATTCCGACTTCATGGAGCCGAGTTGCAGACTCCAATCCGGACTACGATAGGCTTTAAGGGCTCCGCTCCACATCGCTGCTTAGCTTCCCTCTGTACCTACCATTGTAGCACGTGTGTAGCCCATCCCGTAAGGGCCATGATGACTTGACGTCGTCCCCACCTTCCTCCGGTTTGTCACCGGCAGTCTCCTTAAAGTGCCCAACCAAATGCTGGCAACTAAGGACAAGGGTTGCGCTCGTTGCGGGACTTAACCCAACATCTCACGACACGAGCTGACGACAGCCATGCAGCACCTGTCTCCAAGTTCCCGAAGGCACCAATCCATCTCTGGAAAGTTCTTGGGATGTCAAGGGATGGTAAGGTTCTTCGCGTTGCATCGAATTAAACCACATGCTCCACCGCTTGTGCGGGCCCCCGTCAATTCATTTGAGTTTTAACCTTGCGGCCGTACTCCCCAGGCGGTCTACTTAGCGCGTTAGCTACGCTACACACCCCTTCAATGGGACATACAGCTAGTAGACAGCGTTTACGGCGTGGACTACCAGGGTATCTAATCCTGTTCGCTACCCACGCTTTCGCACATGAGCGTCAGTTGTTGGCCAGGGAGCCGCCTTCGCCACTGATGTTCCTCCAGATCTCTACGCATTTCACCGCTACACCTGGAATTCCACTCCCCTCTCCACAACTCTAGCTACACAGTTCTAAATGACTCTCCCAGGTTAAGCCCGGGGCTTTCACATCTAGCTTATGTAACCGCCTGCGTGCGCTTTACGCCCAGTAATTCCGATTAACGCTCGCACCCTCCGTATTACCGCGGCTGCTGGCACGGAGTTAGCCGGTGCTTCTTCTGTTGCTAACGTCACAGCTGCAGGGTATTAACCTACAACCTTTCCTCACAACTGAAAGTGCTTTACAACCCTAGGGCCTTCTTCACACACGCGGCATGGCTGCATCAGGGTTTCCCCCATTGTGCAATATTCCCCACTGCTGCCTCCCGTAGGAGTCTGGGCCGTGTCTCAGTCCCAGTGTGGCTGATCTTCCTCTCAGAACAGCTAGAGATCGTCGCCATGGTAGGCCTTTACCCCACCATCTAGCTAATCTCGCTTAGGTTCCTCCTTAGGTGGGACCCAGCCCTAAATTCTCTCTTGTACACTCCACTATATATTTTTATCACCGGCTCTTTGACCCCTGAAATTTAAGGCTGGGCATGGCCGGAGCTTTACCCAGCACCTAAGCCCTACATCAGAACCCAAATGCCAAACCAACAATCATATCCAATAAAGTACACTCAAAAAAATTTAGGTGCTGGGCCCCTTTGGTCCGAAGACATTATGCGGTATTAGCCATCGTTTCCAATGGTTGTCCCCCGCCTAAGGGCAGATCCCTAAGTATTACTCACCCGTCCGCCACTCGTCAGCGATAGCAAGCTATCCTGTTACCGTTCGACTTGCATGTGTTAGGCCTGCCGCCAGCGTTCAATCTGAGCCATGATCAAACTCTTCAATTAAAATCGAAATATGAATTTTTATGAGCTGGTCACCAGTCATTGACTAGTGCCCACACAAATTGTTTCGTTGCTATATTGTTAAAGAGCTAAGTGCTTGGTTGGCTTCTCGCCTCCCCCCCAAGCGGGACGCGCATTCTACACCTCCCCTTGCCGTTGTCAACGCTTTATTTCAGATTTGTTTCAATTCTTACTGAGCGTTGCCTTGGCGTGGTAAAAGCAACCTGCTTTGACCACTGGCACCTATCGGTGCCCGCTACAAGATGTTTTTGAGAACCCCCTGAAGCGAGCGCGCATTCTACAGAGGAAATGTATTTAATCAACGTTTTTTTCAATTAATTTCAAAAATTTATTAAATACGCTTTTCACTGTATGAAAACTGGTCAGGTTTGATCTTTAGGTAAAGATGCTGTTTAATTTGTTAACTTTTTTTAACAAATGAACTTTGAAGCCGATTTCCTATCATATAGATGAGGCTCAAGATTGTTAGAGGTCACTCAATGAGAGTATTACTGCTGGTTTGTTCTTTGTTGGCTGCGGGTACAGCCCTTGCCTTTGAACCCAATAAAGATCTGTCGGAGGATTTATCAAAAGAGTTTATCCAAAGACAAGTCCAACAAAACATGTCTGTTGGCAAAGCAGTAAAAACCATCATTGGCCATTACCCCGAACACGTTACCACTGTTGTTAGTACGACCCTGGATTTATACCCGGACAGATATAAGGAAATAGTATACGCCGCGGTTGCTGCAGAGCCGTCTTTGACCCAAGACATCGTTAAGGTAGCTATTGAAAAAGGAGTGACAAGCTGCCCTAACATTGTAGAGACAGCCATCAACGCCGAACCCAGCTATGTCGACTTTGTTGTGTATTCGGCAGCAAACACAACTCCCGGGGAACTAGAAGATATTGTACGTATCGCCGTTGTCACTGAACCAGACTCTGCCGACCGTATTGTACAGACACTTGCCAAGTCCCATCCCAATAAGATAATTGAAATTGTAGAAACCGCTGTTGGTGCGGTTCCGTTTGTTGGTGAGTACATAGTTGATGCCATGCTAGCGGTGTTTACCGAAGAAGAGGAACAAGAAAAAGTATTAACTGCGGCAATCAAAGAATCCAAAATTGAAGACGAATATGTACGAAAAATTATCGAGTCAGCAAAAAATGCGGGACTGACTAGTGAAGAAATTAAAGAGTACGCATTAAACGCTGGTGCAACCGAAACCCAACTAATGGACATCATCGAGCAACAGCAATAAACAGCACAGCATTACCGTATCATTTACAAGCGGCTTCTACGAAGCCGCTAGTTCAACATCTTAATTTATTCAAAGCCACCCACTTTCCGCCACTGCGTCAACTAATCAAACTTTTGCGAATAAGTTAGCAAAATAAAACTGTTTTCAATAAAAAAAAGCGAATAGATAATAAGCACCAAACTAAATGCTATATCAAGCGTAACTGGCTTTTTGAACCGGAGTTACCGAATGCCGACTTTGTCCCACTTACAACAACTGGAAGCAGAAGCAATCCACATTATGCGGGAAGTTGCTTCCAGCTTTGACAATCCCTGTATGTTCTATTCCATTGGCAAGGACTCTACCGTAATGCTGCACTTAGCACGCAAAGCGTTCTACCCCGCGAAAGTGCCTTTTACCTTATTGCATATAGACACTACTTGGGAATTTGCTGAAATGGCGACTTTCCGGGATCAGTTGATTGCTAACCTAGGCTTGGATCTGAAGGTACATATTAACCATGCAGCGTTGGATATGGGCGTCCACCCTATTCGCTCGGGTTCTGTTATCTATAATGACGAAATGAAAACCCAAGCGCTAAAACAGGCAGTTGACCAATATCAGTTTGACGCTGCATTGGGCGGTGCGAGAAGGGACGAAGAAAAATCACGTGCGAAGGAACGGGTGTTTTCAGTCCGCAGTGCCAACCACCGTTGGGATCCCAAAGCGCAGCGGCCTGAACTTTGGAGCATATACAATAGCGACCTTAACAAAGGCCAAACCATGCGCGTGTTCCCCCTATCCAATTGGACTGAATTCGATGTTTGGCAGTACATTTTGCAAGAAAGAATTGATATTGTACCGCTTTATTTTGCAGCCCCAAGGCTCAGCTGGATAGATTCAGAGAGTGGTCAGATACTAGCGCTCGATGATGAAAGGATGATGCCATTCTTAACTGAAGAAGAGCAAAACACCCTTGAAGAACGCTGGATCCGTTTCCGCACCCTCGGTTGTTACCCACAAACCGGGGCGGTTGAAAGCACGGCAACAACATTGGAAGCAATTGTTGGCGAAATGTTGATGACAAATACCAGTGAACGGCAAGGGCGTCTACTAGATAAAGATCAAACAGGCTCTATGGAGAAGAAGAAACAGGAAGGCTATTTTTAATGGGTTCAGTGGTTTTAGTTAGCAAACACAAAAAAGGCGCAATCATAGCGCCTTTTTTGGCAAAGTTAGGTTTGCGATTACAAGAGTACACCGATTTTGACACTGATATTTTGGGCACATTTTCTGGTGAGATTGAAAGAACCTTGTCTCCTAAAGAATGTGCTTTGGCTAAAGCTAAAAAAGCCTGTGAATTAGCCAATAGTGATATCGGCCTTGGTAGCGAAGGAAGCTTCGGCGGTGGGCCGATGGCTGGATTCGTAAATTGGAACCAAGAGATTATTTGTTACTACCAAAAACCATCTAATACGGTAATCTATGCCATTGCTGAGGGCCCTTGTAAAATTGGTAACCTGAAGGCGTCCTCTATAGAGGAGCTGCTTGGCAAGCTTTCAAAACACCCAGGCCAGCATTGGATATACCGACACGGTGCGGAAGCTATTAAAGGCCTTACCCAAAGCCAACTAATCGCTGGCTTCGAGTCCGGTGAGTTTAATCTAACCGTTGAATTAGAACCTGATTTGCGGGCAATGCATTGCCCAGAACGGCGAGCAATGATAGCAAAAGCGACAGAGGATCTAATGAGGCGCTTGACTAACGCTTGCCCCAGTTGCCAACGGGTTGACTTTGTCGAAAAAGACGTTGAACGTGGGCTACCGTGCCAGTGGTGCCATGCGCCAACCAACTTGGTCAAAGCAACGATACGCAAATGTGAACACTGCGGTTATACTGAAACCACCAAGACCGCGAATGAGTTTGCAGACCCTAGCCAGTGTCAATATTGTAACCCCTAAAAATGGCTCTAATCGTGACAGAAAGTTTCCTAGAAAAGCTCAAGGTATTTTTTCCTAATCTAGAGCTCAGATGTCAAGAAACAGTGCAAAGCCTTTGGAGTGGCTATGGCCAAATAGTCAGGTGCTATTCCAATCGCTTACAAAAAACAGTAATTGTAAAGCACATAGCGCCCCCCTCTGAGGTACATCATCCGCGAGGTTGGCATGGTAGCCAATCCCATAACCGCAAACTCAAGTCCTATTTAGTGGAACTCAGTTTCTATTTAAATTATGGGCAACAGTGTTCAGCCAATTGTCCCATCCCAAACCTTTTGGCCAGCGCTAAGCATCAGGAAAAAAACAGCGAGCTAATCTTGGTCTTACAAGACCTCGATGCTGATGGCTATAACCAAAGATGGCAAGGTGCTATACCGCAACTAGAGGCAACAATAGACTGGTTAGCAAGTTTCCACGCAAATTTCCTCGATAGTAATGCCAGTGACCTTTGGGACAATGGCAGCTACTGGCACTTAGATACCCGCTCAGAGGAATTGCAAGCTATGGCTCGCAG
This sequence comes from Alteromonadaceae bacterium, assembly GCA_965279005.1. GTDB lineage: Bacteria > Pseudomonadota > Gammaproteobacteria > Enterobacterales > Alteromonadaceae > Planctobacterium. The sequence goes on from CBDIHK010000023.1 coordinate 178,176, forward strand.
CCAACTAAAAAGCCATGCACAACACATCAGCGATAAATTAGATACGGCCATGTTTAAGAGTGTTATCCATGGTGACGCAAAAGTGGCCAATTTTTGTTTCTCTGGAACGGAGGTAAAAGCGGCTGCCGTTGATTTCCAGTACGCTGGCTTGGGGGTCGGTGTCAAGGATCTTGTGCTATGCCTTGCTAGCGCACTTGATGACAGCGGATTACAGCTTCACGCTGGCTACCTCATAGATAGGTATTTTGCTAATTTGACGCAGCAAATAACAGGCTCGGCAATGAACATCGAGCCCGCACTAGTAGAACGAGAGTGGCGTGGCCTTATTCCATATGCATGGGCTGACTATGGTCGATTTTTACAAGGCTGGAGCCCCGGGCACACCAGGAATACTAGTTATCTGCAAAAACAAACCCAAATAGCATTGAACCATTTGTAGCGGCCAATAATTTATCTCAATCACAGACAATTTTCTCTTTGCCTAAGTTATAGACATTTTTGACAGCTACGTAGGTGCCAGACACCACACCTGTTAAGGGGTATAGAACCAGGCCACCAATGGAATAATAGCTATTGCTATCCTTTGCTAGATCGACAACTTTTAGAGTTTGCCTGTCTTCTGATATCTCACATTTATATTTGTAACTAGAATCCGTTTCAGGAACAACCACGCAGCCAACCATCACCGAGGCCAAACCTAAGCTCACAAAGATCTTCACTTCCCAATCCTAATCCATTCTTAAGTCTTTGTTACGACGCCTAAATTGCCAGGAAAGTTGCAAATAGGCCGGTTAACTTAAATTACCAGCTCAACTAATACCCAATTTACCTTTAATCACTATACTTTTGATTAATAACAAAGTTTAAAGCTATGCGTTCTGATGCCGATGCACTATTTTATAATAAAAGGGGAGAACCTGGGATTGGCAAGGCCGCGTGCCTATGGTTGATTTAAATAACCGTGTGCAACCCATAAACCCCTGATCTGCTCACGACATCAAAGGAACCCTGAAACATGCGTACTAAAGCGCTACTTATCGCTTGTATAATATCCAGTTGCTTGTTACCACAAACTGCCTATTCAACTGACTATGAAGTATATGTAGAACTTTCGAATAATGAAGTATCGGAAGAAAATCGCTCAGCCGCGTGGGGGGTAAACTTTTTTTTATCGGATGATATGAGTATAAACCTTGGCTACAAAGACTACATCAAGGTGAATGAAGCATTCCAGGGCACCGATATTGAATTTGATTATTCCGTTGTGTCAGCAGCGTTAGAATATGAGTTTTTGCACTTTGACAGGGCAACGGCCTTTGCCTCGATAGGAGCCGAGTATTCACTTAGCGAAGTAACCGCCAACCAAGGCAATACCCGGTTCGAATTACTTAAAGATGGTGATACCGCTTCATTTGCAACCTTAGGATTAAAATTCCCCCTGACAGAGCATGTGGGATTGCGCACCGGGGTCAGCTACACCAATGACAATGGCTTGGCTCCTGAAAGTAAAGCCGTGTTTTTAGGTATATATGGCTATTTTGGCGGCGAGCCAGATAGGCTCCGCACTAAAACAAGGGTGAAGCCGGCAGATAAAGCATCTGCAACACGCTTGATACCCGCCAGCACACAACAAAAACCAACGGTTAGGCAATCCAGTCCCCAGCCTAAAGCGGCAAAGCCCGTTGTTACCCCAGCAAAACCTACAGCGGAGCCTCAACAGGAGCGTGCAAACAGTACCAAGGCTGTGCTGGCGCAACTACCACCCCGCAGCGAATTGAAACCCTCAGTGTGTTTACAAGTGGGTTCATACCGGGAAATGAAAAACGCTGAAGACATGCACAACAAAGCAAGTAAAGCTAATATCCGGACAGTTACTACAAAAAGCGAAGATGGGGCTTACCGGGTTGTAGCAACCTATACCCGGGAAACTGCCGCCAGTGGCAAAGCTAAACTCTATAATGCCTTGGGTATACGAAGCTTTAGCGTAGACTGCCCACACTAGTTGCCTTGAGGAGGACTAGCCTCATAGAGATTAGTCCTTTTTGGCTTTATCGCATTTATTGCACTGCCTGGCGCAATCACATTGCTTGTTGTCTAGCAAATGCGATATCAACGCGTTGCCATAAACTTAACCAACGGATTGATAGGCAGTGGGACGCATCCTCCAGTTTTTTCTATACACAACTTTTCTAATGTTTACATCCAGCCCTACAGCCAGAGAGATCCATGATGTATACACCCCCGCAAGCCAACAAGTGCAGCCGTATGTCGAAACACTGAGTATCCAATCTAAATACTTAAAGGCAGCACGGCATCTCGACATATCCTTACCGGCTGCATACGTTGAATCAGGCGTACGACAAAAATATCCATTGATCATCGTTTTGGATGGTGAACTTTTATTCTACCCACTGGCAGGTCTAGTGCAATTCCAAGGCATGAACAGCCAAATGCCAGAGGCCATCGTGGTCGGCATTAAAAACTTGCCAGGAACTAGGCGAGACCTTACTCCAACCCCAATAAACAGCCAGGGACAACCATTGTGGTTTGGTGGCAAACAAGACCAATATCTGGCTTTCATCGAGCGTGAAGTTATCCCGCTAATTGAGTCAAAATACTATGTGGCAAACTTTCGTGTATTGTTTGGCCTATCTCCATCTGGGCAATTTGCCCTGCATACATTCTGGAAAAAACCGGGACTTTTTGACGCACACATCGCATTAAACACTGCGGATTTCAATGCCGTAGGATATGGCGATGAAAGCGTGTTCGATAAAATAATAAAGTCCATTAACGGCCAGCCTAACCTGAGTGGAAACCTATATGTATCAATGCCCAAAGCAGGGGGCGGCAGTAATCCTCGGGTATTGGCAGGTTATGAGAAACTAGCGGACGCCTTTGAATCAACGTCCAATAAGAACATCAAATACAGACGAGACCTGATTGAACAAACTGGATATGCCGCAGTTTTACCCGCGGCGATTTCAGCCTTAGCCTTTGTTTTCCCACCTGAAAAATGGGATCCAAACTACCGCCAATTTTTAAGTGAAATACCAGGCCAAACCCTCACCAACATCAAATTATATTTTGCCAAGTTAAGCCAAGAGTATGGTTTTGAAGCTATCCCTAGAGGCGAGCGCTACTACAACCGAAATAGGTTGAAGCGCATAGGATACGTATTGCTACAGCAAGGGCGGCTAGACGAATCCATAGGAATTTTTGAATATTGGGCGAGCTTATATCCCAACGCTGCCAACGCCTATGACAGCTTAGCAGACGCATATGCTGCAAAAGGCAAGACAAAAATGGAACTGCAACTGCGCCGCAAGGCTTACAAGCTAGCCAAGCAAAACGGTGATGCAAGGGCAGCCAGTTTTGAGCCTGTGCATTGACACCTACAGTAAACCAATTTATTCCAACGAATTTTCTAAGTTATCGCACAAAGTACGCAAAACCTGCACCCTGGCGAAACGCTTGTCATTGGCCGGTATGATGTGCCACGGCGCAAATGATGTGCTGGTGTGGGTAACCATATCATTTACGGCAAAACGGTACTTGTCCCAACTCTCCCGGTTGCGCCAATCTTCTTCGGTGATCTTGTGCTGTTTCCAAGGGATTTGTTCCCGTTCTTTAAAACGCCTTAACTGCTCTTCCTGGCTGATGTGTAGCCAGTATTTGTTTAAAATGATGCCGGACTCGTTAAGCTGCCCTTCAAAGTCGTTGATTTCCTGGAACGAGCGGCGCCATTCTACTTGCTTGGCGAAGCCCTCAACCCTTTCTACCAGCACCCGGCCATACCAAGAACGGTCATATATAGTCAGGTAACCACTGCGTGGTACATGGCGCCAAAAGCGCCACAGGTAATGATGCCCCTTCTCCTCATCAGTGGGTGCAGCAATGGATATCACCCTGAACAACCGGGCGTCAACCGCCGAAGTCACCCTGCGGATAGCGCCACCTTTACCTGCGGCATCCCAGCCCTCAAATACCAATACCACAGAGCGTCTTTGGTTGCGGGCTTTCCAGGCGAGCTCTTGCAACCGCGTTTGCTGTGTTTTCAGTTGTTCAGCGTATTCCTGTTCAGTCAAGCATAAATCCAGCGGTACCTTATCAAGTACCGTGACATTTGGTTCATAGTTTGTTTCAGCCACCCAACTTTCTCCCGATGTAAGATCGACTTGTGGCGCAGCATTGATTCTGTGGCTGACACTTTCAAGTAGAATTTGGGCCGCGCGCAGGTCACGGTAGCGTTTGTCTTCAGCTTCTACCAAATGCCAAGGTGACAAGCCAGTATCAGTAATACGGATGGCATTTTCTGAAACAGCCTTAAACTGGTCATAATGCTTGGCGAACTTCTGTTCTAGGGATTTGGCGTTACGTCCTGAAAACTTCTTTTTTAAGCGTTTGTGTTGGGTTTTGGCAGTGATATGGAACCATAGTTTAACAACCAAGGCGCCGTCTAAAGTCAACGTCCGCTCCAATTCATTAACCCGCTGCAATTGGTGTTCAAACTCGATCTCACTTGACTTGCCAAAGGCGTATTCCACTATCGGTTGGGTATACCAGGAACCAAACATAATGCCTAGCTTGCCACGGGCAGGTAAAGTGCGCCAAAACCGCCACAGCCGCGGGCGCTCGCGCTCCTCGTCAGTTTCATCCCAAAAGGCATTGGTCTCAATACCTCGCGCATCCAACCATTTGTTCAAACGATTGATCACTTCACTTTTACCCGCCCCTTCAACACCAGATACAATCAAAATGACCGGGATATTGGCCTCCCTTATGGCTTCTTGCATTGCCAGAAGTTGGGTGCGCAAGGAAGACTCTGTTGCTTTAAAGGCGTCTTTGCTAACTTTCCGGTCTAACTCTACCGTTTCAAACATAACTTCTCCTCATATTAGCCAGTCAAACCGTGTAGCATTCGAACTTGCTTAATATCTGTATCGCCTTTGAGCAATTTAAGCAGGCTGTCTTGTAGCAAGGTTCGAAGCCCGTCTTTTACCGCCTGGTCAGACATTTGCTGTAGCGGCGCCTCTTTGTTTACTAAGCGAGACAAATCCGGGGTCATGGTTAGGAGTTCGTGCACACCTGTACGACCTTTATAGCCAGTACCATTGCATGCTTGGCAGCCTACCGCATGGTAAAGGGATGCGGTTTCTGACAAATCCAGTTCGTTTATGTAAGTTTCACCGTAATGTTCAAGAATAAAGGCCTTATCCTCAGCCGTTAGCAGCTCCGCTTGTTTGCACTTTTTGCACAAAGTACGCATAAGGCGCTGTGCCAAAATGCCTAGACAAGCATCGGAAAAATTGATGGGATCCAAGCCCATCTCCAGGAGCCGGGTAATGGTTTCGGGGGCCGAGTTGGTGTGCAGTGTGGACAGCACTAGGTGCCCGGTCAAGGAGGCTTCAATGGCGGCATGCGCAGTTTCCCTATCACGCATTTCGCCAATTAAGATGATATCTGGATCAGCGCGTAAAAACGCCCGCAATGCACGCTCAAAGGTAAAGCCAATTTTCGAGTTTATTTGCACTTGTTGTAAGCGGTGCTGGGTAATTTCAACCGGATCTTCAGCCGTCCATATCTTTGTCCTAGGCCTGTTTAGCTCGCCTAATATGGAGTGCAAGGTGGTGGTTTTACCAGAACCTGTTGGCCCAACTACCAAAAAAATGCCGTGGGGCTTACCCATAATGCCACGCAAGCGCTTGTCCACTGTCGGCGCCAAGTTAAGCTTTGCCATTGGCATGGCACCCGATGATGCCAGGATCCTAAGTACAACCCCCTCTCCCGTTACCGTAGGCACTGTCGCTACCCGTACTTCGACTTTTTTGCCCCTGGCCCTAAACGTCAGTTTGCCGTCCTGTGGCAGGCGTTTTTCTGCAATGTTCAAATTAGACAGTATTTTAATTCTGGCCACTATTGCGTTGTGTTGCAGCCTGGAGACACTGGTGACATCGCTACATTCACCATCAACCCGGAACCGGATTAGGGTCGGCGAATCTTTTTCTGGATCGATATGGATGTCAGAAGCGCCCTGGTTGTAGGCGTCCTGCAATATTTTATCCACCAGCCGCACTACCGCTGGGGTATCTTCCGTCACTAACTCCTGGCCAGCTTCGCCATCCGGTGCCTGCCCTTCTTCCTCGGCATTAACTTCGCTGATCAAAGATTCAAAGTTTTCACTGGGCTCATCTTCAGGGACTTGCTTTAGGTATTTTGTGATGTGGCTTGGCAAGCTAACGGCGATTTCGCAGTGGCGATGCCCTAATGCAGCCTCTATTTCCACTAGCAAGCTGGCGTTATTGGGTTCTGCCATCAGTAGTATGGGGACTTCGGACGCATCGGCAATAACTGCTACGTGGTTGCACTCGAGGTAAGACTCATTTAAATGAGACTGTAGAATTGAGGTGTGGTATTCGTCGGGTGAATAGGCAATAAATGGCACTTGGTAATGCACCGACAAGGCGTTACCCAATTCGGTGTCAGGCACATTGTATTTGCTTTGGATGGTTTTTAGGATTTCTGCAGGATCATTAGTTGTCGCTTTCAGCGTGCTTAATTCGCGTTCACTCAAACGCCCACGGTGCACCAGGTAGTCGAATGGTTCCACCGTACCGCCAATTTCATAGCGGTATTTCTCCCCCAATAACGTGGCCAACTGCATGGCTGTATGCAGCTCACCGTCACTAAATGTGCCCTGCGATTTATTGATGATCTCCATCACGCCTAAAACCACACCCGCATTCATAATGGGCACACAAATTATAGATTTAGTCCTGAATCCCGCTTGCTGGTCAAAGTGTTGGTCGAACTTTAGGCGAGAGTGAATAGCGGCCAATTCAACTTGATCGTAGGCATCATTAATGATCACAGGTAATTGGGAAAGGGCGACATAGCCAGCAATGCTTTGCGAAGAAATAGGAACCTGGATTTCCCTAATATCATTACCGGTTTTTAGGTGGGCAACGAGATCCTGGTGATGTCGCCGGCGCTGGAATATGCTCAAGCGCTCAGCATCAAACAACTCCAGAATCATTGACTCCAATTGTTGGTATGCACTTGCTAACCAAATTTGTTCTGCCAGTAAATGCTGGATCGCGTCAAGCTTGGATTCGCGGCTCTGTTTTGAAGCGACAATCTCCGCTTCGAGACCCGAAGCTTGTGTAGGCGTATCAATAACCATAATCACCTAGCTGCAAACTGTTGAAAACAGCTTTTAGAGTAAAGCAGCTAGGAATTGAAAAACTGATATGCGTCAACAAAAAATGGGTTATACCAATTCTATTCACTATGAGTGTCGTTCGATTCCGGGCAACGAGAATGAAACCTGCCGGCTGACAGGTCAGCCCAGATGTTGCCACCAGGCTTTTAGCACAGACTGTTCTTTTTGCGGGCTAATTGTACCGCGGCCGCCAAACAGGTAGTCATCTTTGGGGTTACGCCTTAGGTAACCTGCCAATTGATCTTTAATCATCTGGGGATAAGGACGGTTATCCAGCCCAGCCTTGAGCGCTTTTTCCACGTTAATGTGGTAGAAGCCTTTAAGTTGCGGACGCCAAAACGGTAAATCCCGGTAAGGCTCAATCCCGTGTTGTGCCAAAAACTGTTTGGAAACCCATACCTTTTTGCGGGCAGGGCTAGTCACTTTTTCCACCTGCTTGAGGTAGTCCACAAAGCTCTGGGTAGGATAAGCCACATTAAACGCGCCCGAGTGCCCTTGTTCAAAACTATGCAGCATAAAGCGGGTCATGGAAGTGACATCACAGACTTGCATTACATGGTTCTCGTCTTTGGGTAGCAGGATTTCGCCGCCGCGGTAAAAACGCACCGGCCAGTAAGGTTCATAAATACGGGATGGTGTCCTATCACTGCGCATACCGTGCGAGCGGAAAGTTGTCGCTTTGTCCCCCAAGGTATCGAACATGGCGAGTTCAGACAGGGTCTTGCGCTGGGCATAACTATGCCTTAGTGCTTCCATATCGACTTTAGATACATCTTCCAACGGGTAATTTTCATCTATGCCTATGGTTTGCCGATCTTGGTACACGGAAATGCTGGATACGTATTGGTAATGGCCAATCTTATCCTTGAGCAGAGCCGTCATGTCAGCTACTGCTTTCGGTGATTTTTGCCAGGTATCCACCACTAGATCATAAGTGTGTTTTTTCAAGTGCTTTTTTAAATTGGCCAAGCCGCTACCATCGTTGATCTCGCGGTCGCCGCGGATCCAATTCAGTTGTGGGAACATATCCGGGTTGGTAAAACCACGGTTAAACAAGGTGACTTGATAGCCCTTGTCCAACATGGCCGACACAATATTGGGACCAAAAAAATCGCGCCCGCCCAACATCAACACTTTTGGTGCCGATTTCGCTGAGATGCCGCTGCTAGCTAAAACAGCACCACTTGCAGTGAGTGCTAACAAACTTTTGTTAAATGTTCTTCTATCCATAGCTTTGCAACCTTTACTAAACCTGAAACAAATTCTGGAGTCTATTTCTGCGGGTAAAAAGGCGAGTGGGACGAATGCTGCCGTTGTGGGGATAACTGTATGCACCGCAGCACTGGCTCAACAAAGGTGCGGCCAATATTTATCTTATCCCGGTTGCTAAGTACTACCCGAAAACTGGATTTTGAATAGCGGTCAACTTGTTCAATCGCAGATAGGTTTATTAATGCAGACCGGCTAACTTGGATAAACCCGACAGCTTGCAGGCGCTGCTGCATCCGCTTCAACGTATCCCTAACCACTATTTCTTTATCCGCCGTAAACACTGAAATGTAGTTTTTAGCAGATACCACTGCCAGGATAAGGTTTGGTTGGAGCCGGTAAGTATGGATGCCATCATGCAATACAATTATTTTTTCTGAACCTGGGTCACTTAATTTATCAGTGACCGCTGTGTTTTTTTGTGCATACTTCTGCTTGTAATAAACCGCCACAGATACCATGGCGCTGGCAATAAAAATGTTTTGCAACCAGCGCTTGTTCATCAAGTGCACAAAAGATTGCAACAAGGATTTGTCTGACTCGAGTAAAGCTTGGAATATCGCTGAGGAAATAACAATCTGCAACGGCCCTACCAACAGGACGAACACCACAATTTGCCAACGCATGTTGTGTAATCGGGCTTTGCTAAAACCATCACTCAAAACCCAGGCTAAGCCAAGCCCAAACCAAACGATCCAATCAACCAAGCTCCATACTAACGACAGGCTAACCGGTTGGCCGTAGTACACTGAAAAATGCAGCCACTGGAATAAAATCACTAGCATCAGTAAAGCTACAATATGGGGAAAATAACGTTTTAAGTCGGAAGCAGCCATTGCATACCGCCCAAAAAAATAGAACACGGGCAGATGTTAGCCACTCAGTGGCTAACAAACCAATGAAAGCCCATCAACGACCCAAAACTTGCGATCAATCGCAATCTTGCCAGACACCGCAGCCTAAATTGAGGATCCTATTGTCTGGACACGATTTGCTGGTATTCAAACAATTGCCGGTCTGTATTGCCACCGGCCATAGCAGTGCCTTCCCTTAGCTGCTGCAACGCTTGTTTATCCTGTTTTAGGTAGGCATTGAAGAACAACAGCTCCCAATTATTTTTATCAACCCAAGAGCCTTCTTCAAATACATGGGGTTGGTCTACCAGCTCAACTACATAGCGATCCCCTGCTAAATGCTTGGTTGCAGGCAGGATATAGGAGGCCTGGGTGATTTGGTCGTCACTGCCATATAGCGTGAGCATGGGAATTTTCACATCGCTTAAAGCCTGGTTTTCTGCACCAAACGCATAAACATGGTTGCCGTTATAAAAGCCACCAGTCCAAGGCGCCGCCGCTACCCCCGCTTTTATACGTGGGTCAGTAACGGCATTGCTATTGCCATTTACCTTGCCACCGGCCATGGCATAAGTGGTGAAACCTCCAAAACTGTGGCCATAAATACCAATGTTGTCGGTGTCGATACGCGGTCCAAAATGCGCGTCTGCGAGCACATGGTCAAGCCCCGCCTTGGTCAAAAAGGGTCGCAAATAATTTGAATGCAAATCATCACTTGCGTTCCCCTGCCATCGGTCATCACCGTAGAACAAGACTAAAACAATATAGCCGCTGCGGGACAGATCGTGGGCGTGGCGGACGTCATAGATGCCGTGGGCAGCCATACCATGGGAAAAAATCACCAAAGGATATTTGCCTTTGGGATCGGCAAATTCTGGGCTTTCACCTGGCTTAAGCATATTCTCAAAGTCCCCAAACTGGCCATTTTGATAAGGGAATTGATATGCGTTGGGCGATGCGTCAGGTGCGCTTGGATAGGTGACATAAGCCAATAGCGGCACCGACTCTCCACTGACAGGACCGTATAGCTGCTCATTTTTCGGAACTGGCACATTAAAAACCCAGGCATCTTCAGGATGTGCCATGATATCGGTGACAAAGCGATCAAAAATCCAAAGCTTAGGCAGCCCCAATAGATAGGCCTGCATATCGTCGTCAGACATATCAGCATAGCCTGTCGCTACCTGCATATTGGTAGAGGCAACACTGTATTGTCCGGCAATAGGTGCTGGGATCTCAATTGCGCCATCAGCCATAGGCTTTCCCCCTAATAAAACTAACGTCAGTAAAAAAACTAGCAACGGTCGCCTATTCATATAGCTATCCTGCCCTGGTGTTTTCCTAAAACGAGGAATGGGATTGTATTATTAGCGGGGCTGGGAACAAGCTATTAGGTTCGAAGATACGGTTAACCGGGTATACTGGGCGTTCAAATGGCCAGATAGTCGCAATTGAACAGGTTTTATACCGTTTCCATTAAGTATTTGCTCTACACTAAAAAACCAGCCGGCATTTACCTTTAGTAACTATGGAAAAAATACCAACAGGGATGGAAAAGCAACAATGAATGAACAAACGCTAAAAACAATACTGACCCAACAATTTGGCTTTGACACATTCAGGCCAGGTCAAATAGAAACCATCAGGCAGTTACTCGCTGGAGATTCTTCACTTGCAATCTTCCCGACTGGATCTGGTAAGTCACTTTGCTACCAATTTGCTGCTATGCAACTGCCCAATCTCACCCTGGTGGTCTCGCCATTGCTAGCCTTAATCAAAGACCAGCTAGACTTTTTAGCCCACAAAAATATACCTGCAGCTAGTATCGATTCCAGCCTCACGCCTGAGCAAAACAAACAGGTAATGGCAGACGTGCAGGCTGGCAAAATTAAGATTTTAATGGTGTCGGTAGAACGCTTTAAAAATGAGCGTTTCCGCAACTTTATCAACCAGGTTGCGATTTCCCTATTGGTGGTAGACGAAGCCCACTGTATCTCCGAGTGGGGGCATAATTTTCGCCCTGACTACCTCAAGCTACCGGAATACCGGGCAGCCCTCAGCATCCCAACCGTATTGCTGTTGACCGCAACGGCTACCAAAAAAGTGAAGCGGGATATGGCGGCAAAGTTTGGCATCCAACCTACGCATATCGTGCAAACCGGCTTTTACCGATCCAACCTCAACTTACAAATGCTACCGGTGCAGAATAAGCACAAGCAAGACAAGCTGCTGGCAATACTCTCGCAGCAACATGGCGCGGGCATTATCTATGTGACTTTGCAGCAAAGTGCAGAGTCCCTGGCAAAGTACCTGCAAGCCCAAGGTACCAATGCCGTCGCCTACCATGCAGGCCTAAAGGATGAGGCAAGGCAATCAATCCAAAGCGGTTTTATGGATGGGCATATCAAAATCGTGGTTGCCACTATCGCCTTCGGAATGGGCATAGACAAAGCTCACATACGCTTTGTTATCCATTTTGACCTGCCAAAATCCATCGAGAACTATAGCCAGGAGATTGGTCGGGCAGGCCGGGATGGCGGTGGCGCCAATTGTATTGTCCTGGGGGATTTGACCGGCTTAAATACATTGGAAAATTTTATCTATGGCGACACACCTGAGCTGGCGAATATTGAACGGGTTTTAGAAGACATAAAACAGGCAGAAGTTGGCAAATGGGAGTTACAAACCTATAGCTTGAGCCAGCACAGCAATATCAGGCAACTTCCTCTAAAGACACTGTTGGTACAGCTGGAATTGCAGGGCATCATCCAGGCCAAATACAGCTATTTCGGGGAATACAAAATTAAGTGCCTGGTCGAACCCGCAAGTATTGTTGAAAAATTTAAAGATGAGCGGCAACGCTTTGTCCAAGCAATATTTGACGCAACCAGTTTCAAGAAAACGTGGGGTAAATTAGATTTTGATGCGTTGCAGCAGGCCTACCCATGTGAACGCAGCCGGGTATTGACTGCACTTGACTATTTGCAGCAACAGGGGTTAATTGAACTACAAACCAGTGCCATGATCGAAGTGTACCAAGTTGACCAAGCGGCATTGCAGCAACCTGGATTAGCCCAGCAGTTGGCACACTACTTCAAACAGAAAGAACAATCTGAAATTAACCGCATTGCTGCCTTAGTGCGTTTTATCGAATTGGATAGCTGCCTAAGCTCCAACCTCGCCCGCTATTTTGACGACCAGCAAGCCCCAGAGATCTGCGGCCATTGCTCGGTATGCCAAGGCCAAGTAGCCCAACTGGCAACACCGGAGTTACCGGCCTTGCCAACACCAGAAGCCCTGGCTGGCACTATTGCCAAACTAGAAGATAGGCTTAGTGAAACCGCCCCTGACTTGAAAGTCAGTGCGGAACTAGTTACCCGGTTTTTATGCGGGTTAACCCAGCCTGTTTTCACCAAGGCTAAAGTGCGGCATTTAAACGGCTGGGCGAGCTGTGAAATGCAGAGGTATAGCGAAGTGAAAAGACTTGTGGCGAAGGTCAAAAATAAATAGTCGCTTAAACCATTATTCCTGGCAGTCTAGCTGAACAAAATTGGCGCTATTAAACAGGGTTTCATACTTTTGATCCAGGTAGTTGGTCTGTGCAGTCCATTCAGCCAGCAATCCCCCAAGCGATATGTAGTATTCAATCGGTTGCTCGTTGTATTTCAGGCTGCGGTCAAAAATCGCGTCGTTAATACGGTTAACCAGCGGTTGGTAACTATCTGCCTGGTAGTCAAACAATGAACCGATTTCAGTGGCTAGCTCAAAGTTGGCGTGGATCAAATACCCGGACTCACCGGCCAGGCTCCAGGCAGAATAACGCAACGACTCTTGCACCAGCATTTGTTCCAGGTTAGACCGGGTCAATTCGGTTTGAGGCTGACTATTGAGGATCCGGATGGCACCGTTCACCGACGCCAGCATGCCTTGCTGGCGCGGAATATAGTCGTTTTTTAGCAAAAACCGGTTAAAGGCAAGTTCAGACTTTACGTTGCACAAGGCAATTTGGGTGCGCTCTTCAATGTCAGAGGCCTCATCCCAGTCCTGTAATGCAAAGGCCAAAATGATACTGGCACCTATAAAGGCCGACTCCGCAAAAACAGCGCGCCACTTAATTGCCCTACCATTTGCCTGCAGTGTCATAACCGAATGCGTTTCCATCTGTACTAAATGCACTTAGTAAACCAGAAAGGCGCTAGTTAGTAAAATTATATCAAGGGGTCAGAGACCTTGATACTTCCTATGTAAATCAACACGTTATAAGTCAATAATTTCAAGGTCTCTGACCCTTTGATGGGGAATACGCCGTTTACACTATCTCAAACTCCGCCACCTGATCTGCGATCATCACGCGGATTGGGCGTTTTTCCTGCACAAATTCCAGGTCTTCGTTGTATAAGCTGAGGGCGCTTGGTTCTAGTTCTAAAGTGACGGTTGCGCTTTGGCCAGGCTGTAAAGTAATCCGTTTAAAGGCTTTCAGCGACTTCATAGGCCGGGTCACCGAGGCTAACAAGTCCTTGAGGTAAACCTGCACTACTTCGTCACCCGCCCGGTCACTGGTATTGCTAACGACTACGGATACTGGCAATGGCTTACCTGCTTCGATAGTTTCAGGCACATTGATGTCACTGTACACAAATGTACTGTAGCTCAGGCCATAGCCAAACTCATAAAGCGGTTCATACCAGGTAGAGATTTCGCCACTTTCGTAGCTACGTGCGTTGTAGAGCGCCGGTACATGGGAACCATCCACGGGGAAGCTGATGGGCAAACGGCCCGATGGGTTGTTGTCGCCAAAAAGGGTTTCCGCTATGGGCATGGCGCCTTCAGTGCCAGGTAAATAGGCCCACAATAGTGCTTCGACATTTTTGTTCGCCCACTTGATATTGAGCGGGCGCCCTAGTGCTGCCACCATGACTACCGGGATATCGGTGGCCACCGCGGCTTTCAGCATTTTCTTCTCGTCTTTTTCCAGTGCCAGTTCCATGGAATCGCCATACCATTCTGCGTGGGGTTCTTCGCTTACCACACTAATGCACACATCGAAGTCCACCGGGGATATATTCATCCTTTTTAATTTAGAAGCACTGTCCACATGCACAATTTTGGTATCGGGTGACACGGTTTTGCGGATGGCATCAAGCACGGTATCGCAATTGAGGTCTTCTTCCTCGGCACCTGCCCAGCCCAGGGTCCAGCCACCACACAGGTGGCGCTTGCTATTAGCGGCCTCACCGGTTACTAAGATGGCTTTTAAGCTTTTTGCTAGGGGCAGGATATTGCGTTTGTTTTTCAGCAGGGTGATAGACTGCTCTGCGAGTTTTTTGGCTACGGCCTTGCTTTGGGCACCACCTACAAGGCGGTCAGCGCCTTCCACATCAACAGGATCAGCGTCGAATAAACCCAGCTTAAACTTGGTCAGTAAAACCCGGCGTACGGCATCATCTAGGCGAGCCATATCAATTTCGCCGTCGGCAATAGCCTGCTCCATCAAGTCCACGGCTTCGATATGGCAGACTGCCATATTCAAATCCAAACCTGCGTTAAAGGAACGTACAATGCCGTCCTTGCGGGTCGCTGCGATTTTGTGGCGACTGTGCAAGCGCTCCACATCTTCCCAGTCGGACATGGTTATGCCAGTAAAGCCCATGCGATCCCTAAGCAAATCACCCAGCAGGTGTTTCGATACAGGTACCGGCACGCCGTTGACGTCGCCGCCACTGACCATCATGGTCAATACATCCTGCTGGATCGCTTCTTCAAAGGGCGGCGCATGCATTTCCAGGATACTGCGCTGGGATAAGTCGGCCTGGGTTCTGTCCATGCCATTACGGGATTCGCCATAACCGATGAAATGCTTGGCACAAGCCGCCATATGCGCAGGGCTTTGCATGCCTTTGACAAAGGCACCGGCGATTTGGGAAGCAAGATAAGGATCTTCCCCCAGGGATTCATATACCCTACCCCATCGGGTATCCCTAGCAACATCAATAGTTGGTGCGAAGTTGAGGTTAAAACCGATAGACGCCAGTTCTTCACCCACTAAGCTAGCATACTCCTCTGCCAGCTCGGGGTTCCAAGCGCCCGCTACAGCCAAGTTATGGGTATAGATGGTCGAGTCTTTCATAAAGTTGACGCCATGCACGGCATCAATGCCGTACATGAGAGGGATGTCTAGACGACTGGTTTTGGCATGTTCGGTGACGGCAGCAATGTAGCCCACCCATGCTTTGGCGGAGCCATCACCTATCTGGGACGCACCACCAAATAAAAAGGTACCCACATGGTATTCATTGAGCAGCTTGTCTAAATAAACCGGATCGGCTTCGCTTTCGTAGCTCTCCCCAAACTCCTCGCTGGTGCGCTCGGTAAAGCAAAAACAAGGCTCAATCATAATACATTGGCCGAGCTTTTCCCTAACCGTCATCTGGCCTAACAATGCTTCAATGCGTTGCTCAAATTGGTGACTCATGTTTTCCACTCTTCTAATTAAAGTTCCAAACCATCGTTTCAACCTAGACAGTTTAGACACCAATTGGAAGAAAATTTAGGTAAGGAGGGCAGATATTTGGATCAATTGGCCGGTAACTGAAAATGTTGCCATTATGCAGTGCTGCACAAGGAGCCAATATATCGGTTAACAACAACCCATCCTCGGCAAAAGCAGGAGCCGGAACAAAAATTCCCGAAAAAACATAAATCTAGATCAATTAGCTCCACTTTTTAACAGCTAGATACTATTATTATCCTAGCTCATTAAATAACCACATAAAGATTAATGGAATTGATGCAAATCAGCTGGGGATGTGTATGCTATAGCCCACTGAGGCAACCTTTCCCGTTTTGAAGTAGTGATTGAACTTGTCGAACAACTTGATGCCAACCAAGTCTATAAACGCTTGGTGCTTTCCTTGCTGGAAAGTGAAAACCTGGACGACATTGTCTGGAAAGTGGCGCAAGAAGCCATCGGCAAATTAGGTTTTGAAGACTGCGTCGTCTACATCCTGGACAACCACAACACCCTGATCCAAAGAGCTGCATTCGGTCCAAAAAACCCAGATGGCAGGGAAATCAAAACGCCCATCACAATTCCCTTGGGTGAAGGCATTGTAGGCACCGTTGCCAAAACTGGCATTCCAGAGCGAATTGACGATACCCGGCAGGATCCGCGCTATATTGTGGATGACGAGATCAGGTTATCTGAACTCACGGTTCCCATCGTCTATAACGGCAAAATCTTAGGGGTTTTAGATTCCGAAAATAGCCAGGTAAGCTATTTTACAGACGCCCACCTGGAACAATTTATCACTATTGCCAAATTGGCTGCGCCAAAAATCTTCCATGCCTTAGCAGCAGAACATTTAGCGGAATTGAACAGGACGCTACAGGATAGCAATACCCGGTACCAGCACCTTATCGAGCAAAGCCCAGATGCCATCGTTGTGCACCAGCACGGACGCATTGTGTATTACAATGGCGCTTTTGCCAGCATGGTATTGAGCCTGCATGGCGAACTCTTGCTGCAAAGGGAGATTTGGGATTTTATTCCTGAACAGCACCATGAACTATTTTGCAAGTCACTAGAAAACCAAAAAGACTTTGACACCTGGTGCGAAATTGAATTGACCACACGCTATTGCACCCGGGTGTCTGTATCCAGTTCCAGCGTAACCATTCCCTTCAAGGATGGCCATGAAGCCATCCAGACTATTTTTCACGATATTAGCGTGCACAAACGCAAGCAACGGGAGCTTGAAATTGCCAGTGAAAATGCTGAAACCGCCAACAAAATCAAAAACCAGTTTCTATCGCGTATCAGCCATGAGTTGAGAACCCCATTGAACGCCATAATTGGTTTTGCCCAACTGCAATCGATTAAGTTTCCAGATCTACCTGAAGAAGCCAACCATTTCACCGACGAAATCTTAACCGCAGGTGAACATTTACTGGCATTGGTGAATGATATTCTGGATATTAGCCAAGTTGAGCAGAAACAATTACCTATTAAACTGGTTGACTGTGATCTTTACCCGGTATTGGAATCCTGTATTTCACTTATTAAGCGCGACGCGGAAAAAAATAAGATCGAGGTTATTTGCAACAACTTCGATTACCAGGTAGTTGCCGATCCAATGCGCCTAAAACAGGTCTTGGTTAACTTGCTCAGCAATGCAGTCAAATACAACCATGCCAACGGGAAAATCATTGTGCAGGCGCAACGGGTGGCCAGCAATGCCATTGAACTCCAGGTCACAGATACCGGGATAGGTATCGCTGCAGACGAGATGGAACACATATTCCAACCCTTCAACCGGCTTAAACAAGCCGAACAACACCATTTTGAAGGTGCCGGTGTTGGCCTTAGCTTGACCCATTCACTTTTGCAAGAAATGCACGGTAGTATCCGCGTCGAGAGTGAACCAGGGAAAGGCAGTACATTTAGCGTCACCCTAAAAACCCCCGAATCTCCGCTGGCCAATACAAACGAACAAGTCCAAAGACCAGAGCTAGAGGTGTTTACTAAAATAGATCTCGACCTTTTGTATGTTGAAGATGATTGGGCCAGTACTGAACTGGTAAAACGGGTCTGTGCACTGGTGCCCAACGTTACTCTGCATACCGCCACTGATGGCATGCAAGGTGTGGAGCTTGCCCTTAACCAAGATTTCGATTTGATCATGTTGGACATGAATTT
The DNA here is from genome assembly GCA_965279005.1 of Alteromonadaceae bacterium. Taxonomy (GTDB): domain Bacteria; phylum Pseudomonadota; class Gammaproteobacteria; order Enterobacterales; family Alteromonadaceae; genus Planctobacterium. The sequence continues at coordinate 196,216 of CBDIHK010000023.1, forward strand.
GCCTGACATTAATGGCATCGAAGTCCTGCAAAAAATTCGCGCCGCTAAGCCTGGGTCAAACATTATCGCCCTGAGTGCCGATGCTTTGCCGGAACAAATTGACAAAGCCATAGCGGCAGGATTTGACTTTTACCTAACCAAGCCGCTGCATCTGCCTGAATTGCTGTACTATCTGCGCTTGTTAAACACTAAACAGCGTAGTACCCAGAACCAAGTATCCGCTTAATATTTTTAGCTCTGCCGGGTGCCCGCTACATTCGAATAACCACCTCTTCCATGTCCGTGAATAAAATTTGGCATCACAATTGCGTTGTAGCCACGACCCCACTCGATTTTCTGTTTTAAAAAAGCTGGCGAAGACCGGTTAGTAAGAAGTTTTTCAACAGCTAATAGGAGGTTGTTATGGACACACAACAAAATCTCAACTTATTGTGGATTTTAATTGCCGCGGGTTTAGTCATGTTTATGCAGGCAGGCTTTACCTTGCTTGAATCGGGGCTGGTTAGGGCAAAAAACAGCTATAACGTGGCCATCAAGAACATCAGTGATTTTTTGGTTGCCGTTATCGGTTTTTGGTTAGTGGGCTTTGGCCTCATGTATGGCCTGGAAAGCAATGGATTCACGGGCTGGAGTGGTTTTGCCGGGAGCGAAATAAGCAGCCCGGAGCAAATGGCTTTTTTCATTTTCCAGGCCACCTTCGTTGGCACGGCCGCGACAATTGTAGCCGGCGCCGTGGCAGAGCGCGCCAAGTTCCACGCCTACCTTATCGTCTCCCTTGTAATAAGTGTGCTGATATATCCCGTCGCAGGCCATTGGGCCTGGGGCAGTTTCTTTGGATCACCTAACCCAGGTTGGTTAGAACAGCAAGGATTTGTGGATTTTGCTGGCTCCACTGTGGTGCACTCAGTCGGTGCATGGGTTGCACTAGCGGGGGTAATTGTACTGGGACCGCGCATTGGCAGGTATGACCCGCAAGGCAACCCAGTACCCATTCCGGGACACAACCTGCTACTTGCAACCATTGGCGTATTTATATTGTTCTTTGGCTGGTTCGGCTTTAATGGCGGCAGCCAGCTTGCGGCTGACGAAGCAGTACCGGGCATTATCCTTAATACCCTACTATCTGCCTGTGCTGGCGGTTTGGTTGCCATATTGACCTCTAGCATTTTAAACCAGGGCTTGGTAAGCGTTGAAAAAACCCTCAATGGCATCCTAGGTGGGCTGGTCAGCATTACCGCCGGCTGCGCCGTTCTCTCCCCAAGCATGGCGCTGGTCATGGGCGCAGTTGGCGGCCTGGTTGTGTATTTTTCAGAAGAATTTTTGTTGCGCGGGTTGCGCTGCGACGACCCGGTGGGCGCCATTGCAGTGCACGGATTCGCCGGCATTTGGGGAACCCTTGGCCTCGCGCTGCTAGCCAGCCCGGACGCCTTGCCGGCAGGCAGCAATGCGGCACAGTTCATTGTCCAGCTCAAAGGGGTGGCTGCGTATTTTGCCTGGTCATTTGGCCTTGGCTGGCTCTTGTTTAAAGCCTTACAGCTGATGCACGACCTAAGGGTTACACCAGAAGAAGAAGCCAAAGGCTTGAATGTGGTCGAGCACGGTGCCAAAACCATATGGCTAGATACTATGAAAACGATGCAAGAAATTGTCGATAGCCGCGACTTGTCATTGCGCGCCCCGGTGGAGGCTGGCACCGAATCCGGTGAGACGGCAATGGCCTTTAACCAGCTACTCGATGGCTTCGAAAAGGGTATCCGCGCCATGTCCTCGGTGACAGACAATGTCGGTACCCTGGCACAAGACATTGCGCAGCAATCGGATAGCGCCAAACACAGCAGTGAATCCCAATTGCTCAATATGCAGGACGTTAACCGGTTGATGGAACAGCTAAGCGCACAGGCACAACGCATGGAACAATGTGCCACCGATGGTGCCAATCAGGCCGATTCGGCGCGCAATACCATCCAGGCAGATGCAACCCAAATCAAAACTTTGACCGCCCAAGTAAAATACCTTAACCAGAGCCTAAATGAGGCCAGCTCTAAATCCGCCTCGCTGGCGCAGAAAGTCAGCTCCATCAGTGGTGTGATAGACCTCATACACCAAATCACGGAGCAAACCAATTTACTGGCATTGAACGCAGCCATAGAATCTGCCAGGGCTGGGGAGCATGGACGTGGCTTTGCGGTTGTGTCTGATGAAGTCAGGCAGTTGTCATTTAGGACGAAGGAAGCCACCAACCAGATCCAGCGGCACATTACCGAGTTGCAAAAAGAAAGCACGCTAACAGCCCAAGAGTTGAAGAGTTTTGCCCAAAGTGCCAGTACCTCAGCAGAAGATGCGGAAAGGGCAAGCGAATCACTGCAGGATATACTGAATACTGTCAATGGCATATTGAACCTGAGCCAAACCATTGGCGAGGCGTCTGCAGAGCAAAAACAGCATGTCCACAGCATCAAAAAGCAGCTGGCAGACATTACCCATGACAGCCAGAGAAACCACAAGACCTACCGCGATATCCAGTCCGATACCAACGAGCTTAACCGCAATATGGATGACTTGGCGGCAGTGGCCAGCGTATACAAAACGGCGTAGTTTGTAACCCGTTCAAATATTTACGGGCGCCATGTTTGGCGCCCGAGTAAACCTGCTGGGGATTATGCTAGATATTAATGCTAGGCGGGATCTGACTCGGCAATAAGTAGGGATACGGGGTTTCCCTGGTTTCGTTTTGCGCGGCAATATGCTTCTCTATCCTGTCTAGCGCCTGGTTGAACCTGTCTAGTGGTCCATTGGGACGGGTGATCTTGTCATCGCCAAACCAGGGCAAATAAGGGAAGGTATTGCTGCGGTACTCACCCAATTTGCGGTAGTAAACTGAACCCAACAGCACCAAGGTACTGATTTGCACAATTGACGGCACAAAGGGCGGTAGCATGTCAGCCCAGCCCTGTTCGGTGCCAGGGAAAGGCTCTGTGCCATAAACGGCGGCAGACAACGCCGGTGGATAACTCATCAAAGTGCGCTGCGGGAAGTTGACCGCGGCATGCTGGGCACTGGAAGTAAAAATGATCATGGTCAGCACTTCAGCTAGTTGCGCTTTAGTTTCAACCACTTTAAACCCGGCAACCTGGCCATTATTAATAATATCCTCCGCCCAGGCGATCAGCTCCCCGTCACCCGCCACGTCTTTGTCTGATTTATAATAAACATCTACGTAGTCAGTGGTCCAAACATGGATCGCATCCCAAATCAAGATGGCGTCATCCCGGTACGGGTAATCGGGCAATATTTCCTTGTCGTCAACACCCCGGTTTTTGAGGTCGGTTTTAAGCATATTTTGGTAAAAATCGTAGTTAAGCCGGTCTTTGCCCGCGATCTGTTGGGTTTCGTGGATGCTACCGCCAAACACCATATTGATTGGACCGTCTTCAGCGATCAGGGATACCGCAGCCGCCTCATTAATAAACAAAGTGCCTTCAAAGTGTGGTACCAACAGTACCCATATAGGATGGCGACGGCACAGGTTGCGGTGGGTGGCAACAGCCACTGCCTCTGCCATTAGGTGGGTGCGAGCCAGGTGCACAAATAGCTCGTGGTAGTTGCCATCGGCATTTTGCACTATGGTCTTGGCTTGCATCCATTTCCAATAATTTGGCGCATTAGGGCTTTCTACCGCATAAACAATATCATCTTTGTCCGCGGTTTGTTTGGTTTGGATTGCCACGGGTTTTAGCGACGTACCGCCTTTGGGTCGGGCAAAAAAGGCAATTGGCGAGGGCACAAAACGGGGGGCATATAATTCACTGGGTTGCTCGGTTAAAGATTGCAACTCGCAATAGTCACAAACAAACAAGCGCTTTTCAGCAAGCGCTGCTTCCAGGGAATCATCGTCACCCATAACTGATTTATAACCCTGTTCAGTGATGCCATAATTATCTTTTAGACCTGATATAAGGCTTATCAGCATTGGGTTTGGGCCTTGGGTGCGGTACTGGCTAAAACTGGTATTAGTGGCGAAGTCTTGCGCAATTTTAGGCACGGGTAGCGATTGGAACATCTGGTCGTAAAACTCAGCTACATTGTCCAGCGCTTGTTCAGGCAAGCGCCCTTTCAGCCCCATGATGGTCTGGTTCAACTTGCTGAATTGGGCAACCAAGCCTTTGCCAATATCATTGAGCTGCTGTTGCTCAGGATTATCCGGCGCATCATCCCCAGACAAGCCGAGCACGTCTTCAGCCTTTCCCGCCAGGCTTTTAGTAACACCGGTTACTAATTCAACGGCACCGTCGATGGACTCTTTCACCATGTTGGCTGAGAACTTTAGGGTTTCCACCAACTTTTCATTAAAATCCTCTTCGCCCTGTTTACCGAGCAAAACCTTAGCGGCCGTGTGGCTGCGTTGCAGTATTTCCAAGTGGTCAACCAACTCTTCTACCACTTTTTTGACTTCTTCGTCCGCCTCTTCCTTGAGCACTTCGATCAAGTTAATCACAATTTTGATTACGACGTCTGTCACCTGGAATATCCAAACCAGGGTTGGCCGGGAGCCATAAGGCACGACCAACGGGATTTTGGTTTTAAGCAGTGGAACCCCTTCCAGGTTCGGGCTGCTAGTTGTCCATTCATAGTTCTTTTTTGCAACCTCTAGCTGGGCTTTGCGCAACGCTGTGTTCAGCCAATCATGTTTCGGAAGACGAGGCTTGTTATAGCCAAATACACTGTTAAGAAAGATCATAAATACTCCGACCTGGGTAATGTGAGCCTGTTGAAAGTTGCAACGTCCGTGGCACTGGGGGTCATTTCTATCAGTGGGCGAATGCTTGCAGTTAAGGTTAATTTTTTACTTAATATAATTAGAAAAGTAATTCTAAATGTGCAGTAACTTTGGCTACATTTTGTAGTGCTATGATTTTGAAGGAATTGTTATTGTGAACCAAGGGCTGGCAGCATAGCAGCAGCCCCTTGCGAACTCATAATGCTATTGCGAGTTCAACCAGACTGTCCAACCCAAGGTCCAATTGTTTTGGTTTTCCTCCACAGCCCCGATAAAGGTTACCGCATCAAAAAAGCTAGATACTGTGGATACGTCGGTTGCGGTTACGCCCAATTCAGCGGAACCGCTAACATAGCGTTTATAAGCAGCTGCTCCTGGATCCTCTATAAGGGTATCTGTTGTAACTGTATTGTTGGCTTGGCCTTGGAACCAAGCTTGGACACTAAAAGGGTCGCCGCCAGTTTCACTGAAAATCTCTTCACAGCTGGTGCTGAGCATTGTGGATTGCATAGTTAATACACCCGTCAGATTGGTCGCAGAACCACCTGAGGCTGCAAAAGTGGAGTCTTGGTCTATATCCAGGCAGGCGTCGCCAAAACCAGCCACTACCGAATTGAAAATATTGGCGCCGGTGCCCTCGCGCAATAAGATCCCTTGCTCACTTTCGCCCCCCGCATTGGCTGCACCAACAATGGTAGCATTGGCAATTTGTGGCTGGGATCGGGGCAGGAAGTCATTACCAGCGCCATTGTTTTCGCCTTCGATACCTTGATCAGAATTAAGCTGGTTAAGATTTTGCACAATCACTATATATTGGATTTTACCGCGCCAGCCTTGCGTCCAAGCTATGCCGTCGTCATCTGCTCCGGTTACCACTAGGTGTTTGGCCTGTACCGTGCCACCAAAAAACTGGATACCATCATCGGCACTATTGTGGACTTGCAGGTAATCCACTTCGGTACCTGCACCCACGCCTTGGAAACTAATGCCATTTAACTCATCATTAGCAGCAATCGGATTGCCAGCATACAACACCCGGGTATAGAACAACTGGCCACTATCATCCATGTCGTCGACACCACCATACAGCCCACTATCGCCCTCGCCATCTGCTTCACAAATACCCACGCCATTACAGGTATTGAGCGTGGCACGGCCATTAATCACGATGCCGCCCCAAGCTGCAGTTGTAGTATCTAGGTTTAGGGTATCTGGCATGTAACCTGTGAAGGTCACTGGCGCGCTTAAAGTGCCGTTGGAGTAAATCTTGGAACCTCGGGAAATGATCAAATAGGAACCTGTATCAGCACCTTGCACAGTTACGCCAGGTTCGATGGTCAAGCTGGCCGCTGCACCGGACGCCCAAAGATTGGCGGGATCCGGACCTAAATCTGCTCCAATCACAACCCGGCCATCCAGGATATAATCCAGGCCAGACACCAGGGTAAGGTCGCTAGTATAGGTACCTGCTAGGACACAGGCACCATTGGCATCCTCAAAAGTACCAACGGGACATTCAGGTGCTGGGTTTAGGCCATGAGTCCAATTCAGCGTCCAGTTATCTTCTGCTGCTGGAGAACGAACCGCCCCGGCATAGCCAGTACTGTCAAAAAAACCATCAAAACGCAGGGATGGATCTACCGCCATTACCAGGTTTTCGGCAGCACCATTAATAAATAGGTTTGATAGCGAGGTTGTACCAACAACATTGTTGGCTTGGTTATTAAAAAAGGCATCAAGCTCAAACAGGTTGCTATCGCTTTGGAACACCTCAGCGCAATCCTGTCCCAACAGGGTACTATCGATAGTAAGCCCACCGCTGAGCTCGGTTGCACTGCCACCAGCTGCAATAAAGGTGGAGTCATGGTCAATATCCAGGCAAGCGTCGCCAAAGCCAGACACTACCGAATTGATAATGTTAGCGCCCGTGCCTTCACGCAACAGAATGCCAACATCACTTTCTCCGCTGCGTTTACCCGCACCAACCAGTGTCATGTTGGCTAGCTGCGGCTGGGATCTGGGCAGGAAGTCATTACCATCTTCGAAATTGTCACCTTCAATGCCTTGATCGGACGAAGGTTGGTTTGGGTTTTGGATTACAACGACGTGCTGCGCCTTGCCACGCCATCCCATGGTCCAATCCAGGCCATCATCGTCAGCGCCGGTGATGGCTATGTATTTTAATTGTGCAGTACCACCCAATATCTTTATGCCATCGTCAGCACTATTGTGCACCTGGATGTACTCAAGCACAGTACCTGAACCAACGCCCTGCAAGCTCAGGCCATTTAGCTCATCGTCAGCCCTAATGGGGTTACCCGCGTAGCGTATCTGCACATAGCGCAGCGTACCACTAGAATCGCCATCATCCCCTCCTCCGTAGAAACCAGTATCGCCTTCACCATCAGCTTCACAGATCCCATTACCATTGCAGGTGTTTAAGCTAGCAAGACCATTGATCACCAGCCCACCCCACTCGGCGGTGAATGGCTCCTCTAAGACCGCCCCGTCAAAAGCAAACCGTTGTCCAGGCAATCCAAGTTCCTCGGCAAAGCCCAAATCATGGGCAGAGGTAAAAACAATGGGGGCGAGCTCCGTGCCTTGTGCCTCAATTTGGGAACCACGGGAAACGACCATTAAATCACCTACTGAAGAGCCATAGATAACGACGCCGGGTTCGATGGAGATTGTGGCTGGGTCACCAGCTGCAGCGCTGCCATCAGCGCCCACATCCACACCTATCCTAACCGCGCCTTGCAACTGGTAAATGTTGCCTGCAGTGAGGATCAAATCATCAGTAATAGTGCCCAAAAGCGCACAATGCTGGTCATTGCCAACGGGCTCAGGCACCGTGCCACTTGGGCAGCTGCCATTGTCGGTAGGGGGGGGCGTGGTGCCAACATCAGGTAGTTCAATCCCTGAGTTGAAGCTGATATGCAAACGGTCGCAAGCAACCAATGCCAACAACACTGTAACGAACAAAGCTAGCTTCTCGAGACAACCTAGTCTGCGCATAGTCCCCCCACTCTGTTTCGGAGGCATTTCCAGGAATAATGCACACTAACACAGGCTTACTGACAGGAAATTGCTTCAAATCAAACTACGCAGAAAAGGCCACACTGTTCTAAACTGGCTGCAATCGAGGAGGCATATCATGCTGGAAAAAATCACCCTGCCAGTTCAAAAACTTCTAATTGGCTTTAATGCACTGCAAATGGGCTATCTCAGCGTTAGCTATTTCAACAGCACCTTTGCCAATGCTTTCCCGGTGCTAGACAAGCTGTTTAAGCCTGAATTTTCCAACACCTGCACAGTCTCAGGTTGCTGGCAAAGCATTGTGCCGTTTTTAGGTTCAACCTATGCATCAATCGTGCTTATTTCTTTGTTAATGTTGTTTTTCAGGCCATGCCGGGAATTGCGTTTAGCGATAGTGGGTTTGGCGTCAGTGCATTTGATTATGGCGACGGTGAGGTTGACGGTGGTGCCAGGGGATTTCTACCAGGATGGCGCGGCGATACAAGCTAGTATGATGCAAGTTGTTGTTGGCGGTTTATTGGTTGTTTCTGCATTGCTCCCCTACGGAGAAAAGGGCAGCGGTTAAGTACACTTAGCCTACTTAACTTGCCCATTGTTGAGGAAACACATCATTAATGGCTAGTTACCTAGCAAATACCATTAATTCAAGGTCATCGAAGCTATCGAAGCCGTGCACCATAATGTGCCAAGTACCCGCTTTAGGCCTGCGGATAAGCTTGTGCTCGTTGCTGCCATCCAAGAACGGAGCATAGTCAAAATCCCCCAAACTAGGTTCCTGGCCGTGTTTGATGTAGACATCGGCATCACCATTGTCGCCCCGGATATCTACCCACAGGATTTTGGCGCCTTGTGGCACTTCAATGCTGAAAAAACTTTCACTGTCTTGCTCGCCAAACAACCCTTGTACCGGCACACCACTGGTTAACTCACCGTCCATTGGTGGCATGGGCGCAGGGTCAACTGGGGGTTGCGGATCCACATCTGGAAAATCTGGCAGGCCTGGGGTTCCTGGTGCATCGCCACCGTTACCTGACATAGTGCTATCTACCCAGTTTTTTAGTGACGCAACGCGGGCATACACTCCGTATTTATCGGGCAAGGCACAGCCTTCACCCCAACTGACGACGCCAACTTGGTTTTCCTGGCCATTGTAAAACACCGTCAACGGACCGCCGCTATCCCCCTGGCAGGAGTCTTGGCCGCCTTGGGCAAAGCCCGCGCATATTTCAGTATCTTGTACCCCGCCATTATAGGCACCTGGGCTGTTACACACCTGGTTGCTTACCAAGGGAACTTCCACTTGGTGCATCAAATCTGGGTAATTTTCACCATTGATGCTGGTATTACCCCAACCACTGACGACGGCAGTTGTGCCTGGTGTGGCGCCTTCTGTCATCAGGCTCTCGTCGGCAAGGGCAATGCTAGGCACAGATTCCGAAATCTCAGAGGCAAGGTACAGTAAAGCGATGTCGGTAGACTGCCCCTGGGCGTAGCCTGGGTGTTCATACACCTGGGCCACCGTATGTAGTTCCCCCTGGTTGTCGCTGCTTAAATCGTTGACATTGACCCGTACTTGTAAAGAAGAGGCATCCTGGCCAGTCATGCCTTCCACACAGTGGGCCGCGGTTAGGATCCAACGACGGTCAATTACCGAACCACCACAGAAGTGCTGGCCGAAGCTTTGCAGTGATGCCATCCAAGGTCGCTCGCCTTGCGGTGTGACATCGCCGCCAATGATCCTTGGTAACAACTGCTGTTGTTTGAGTTTAAGTTGAATGTTGTCAGCGTGCGCCACGCCAACTGTGGCTAAAACGCCAGTAGCTAATGCAATCGATTTGGTTAGTTTGTTCATGGTTTTACTCCTTAGGTAACGACTTGCAACTGCATTAAAACGCTAAGGAGCATTGGCTAAAATGCTGTTTTTGTAGCAGAAAAGTAGTGTTTTGTTGGCTTTTGTAGTTTTTTGTATTTTCTGCCAAATAAGGCGTTTTAAAGCGGAATAAATCCACCAACCCAAACGTTATCCCCGGTTATAGTTTTCAAAGTGACAAAAAAGCATCTGGTTCAAACCAATCAACGCCTTAACGTCATTACAAAACTCATACAAATCCCTGATGTTGTTCAAGGCTTAAAAGCGGTCTAATGACAGTGTCAGATCCTAATTTGCGGGCAACAGTTTTTGAGGGCAGGAAGTTATGGCAAATCATAGAAGCATGAATTTGAAAACCTGGATGCGGGGATTGTTGGCCGCGGCATTAACTGTCTTATCGGGTTGCGGCCAAGCCCCCCCCCAAGGCAGTGAAACCGTGCCTGAAACTACTAACCTGGGCAACAACCTAGAGCCCATTTATGGCTTCCAGGCCAATTCCGACTACTTTGTGTTTTGGGTACGTTCCACCGGCTGCACCCAAGCAGGGCATTTTGACCTAGCACTAGATGGATCCGTTCCAGGGTACTTTCTGGTTAGGTTGAGCCGCAATACGCCAGACCGCTGCCGGGCTATGCCTCGGGTTATCCAAGTTCAATTGGCTTTAGACGAATCTGTAAATCCAGCTAGCCTTATAACGGTAAAGAATCCTTTTGCGGTTAACCGTAAACAATAGGCGGTGTAAGGTTGCAGAGACTTTTTTTTGGCATATATGGCGCGATATTAGCCAGTACTCTGCTGGTTCTGGCTGGTGCTTATTACGCCCTTGCAAGCGTTAACCAATATCGATATCAGTCCTATCTAGAAGAAGTGTTGGAAGGTACTGCCGTATTGCTAAGCAAGGGCGTTGCCCGGCAGGAAAACGATAGCCAAGAGCGCTGGATCAGCCTGGCGTCAACACTACTCAACGCCAATATGACAGCGGGTAAATCGGATGTTGTTGCCAGAGAAAGCTACTCGGTAACCCGGTTGCCCAAACGCAGCAATAGCCACAACGAAAAGTACTTGGCTAGCTTCCAAGCTGCAAACGACGACCAGAAAATCACGTTGGAATTTGAAGGCATTACCGAGCACATCCTATCTGCCACCGCTTTTTTTATGCTTAACGAACTTGGCCGGTTACCCGTATCACAGCGCCAACCTGCATTTGATGGGCTAAGTGCACAATTTAACTATGACGTGTATAGGATTGGCCAAGCAGACCTGGAAATCGATAGCCGCCAACTTGAACGGCTACAACGGGGCGAAACGGTAGTGGCGATCCAGCGACAGTTGGGACGAAGCCTTGCTTTTAATGTCTATGCACCTTGGGGCAATAGCAATGATGCTTTGGTATTGGGACCAATCGCATTTTTTGACCCCTTCCCTACCTACATAGCCGCCACTATATTAGCAACCGCATTGCTGTTCTTGGCGGCCCTGGTCATGCTTATTATCACCAAACTAGGCAAGCGCCTTATGGCCTTGCAAGATAAGGTAGACGCCATCAGCCCTGAGTATACCGAACCACAGCCAGAGCCATTGCCAGGCACGGAAGATGCGGAGGTGATTTCAGTGCTTGGCAGCAAAATCCAACACATGGCGCAGCGCATTGAAAAGCTGCTGGATGAGAAGGCCTACATGATCCGCGCAGTTTCCCATGACCTGCGTACCCCTATCGCAAAGTTGCACTTCCGGCTAGAAGCCCTCAGTGACAAGCTTGGTGCCGATCACAAACTTCTTCGTGGTTGCCACGATGACCTTAGGCAACTGAACCTGCTGATTGATGAATTACTTACCTATGAAAAGCTATCAATAAAACACAATATTGAATTCAAACCAGTTGATTTAGCCAAGGTTATAGAAAGTCAAGTTGCGGGCCTCAAAGTCATTCATCCCGCGCTTGCTATTGATTTGCCCTGTATTGCCGGAAACAGTGAAATAGAAGGCAATGAAGTATTGCTGCAGCGGCTGTTTGAAAATCTGTTACACAACGCCGGTCGCCATGCTAAACAACGCATTACCTTGTCTATGCAAGCATGTAGCAGCTATGTCGCCATAAGCATTGACGACGATGGTGAGGGCCTGCAAGAAGCCCTTATCCCACAATTGTTTGACCCCTTCTTCCGGGTAGATGACAGCCGTACTGCCAGAAAAGGAGGCTACGGCCTAGGCCTGGCTATCGTGAAACAAGTGGTCATGCAACACAACGGCGAAGTCAGCGCTAGCAACAATGAACAAGGCGGTGCCCGGTTTACCTTGACACTGCCCCGCAGGCAAGACTTATGAACCGACTTGCCTATTCCCATACGTTATTAAAAGTAGCACTTAAAACAAGTAAGTACTTACTGAATGTGTTTGTAATTAGCCTATTCGCGGCAGATATGGCTATTGCTGCACCGACTAGCCAAGCATTGGGGCAGGCCAGCGCTACCAATACAGCGTCTGGAAACCAACAACAATCGGACAAGGAAAAGCCTAAAGCCAAAAAGCCTGAAAAAAATGGAATCAAAACCGATATTGAACCGTCTACAGCAGGAAAAGACGCCCCCGCGGAGGATGGCAAGGCCATTGATTGGGGCGGTTGGAACCTTAAATCAAGCGCAAAATTTGGCGTGGGGATCCAGGGTGATATTGAGGCGCAAATTAACCTATTGGATCAGAGTAATTTGTTGGATGACGCCACAGGTGTGGCGACCCGAAAAAAAGCCGAAAACTTGGCACAGGACAAACAGACAAAGGTACCAGACCTCAAGAAGATGATGGCCGAACTTGAAGCAATGGAAGCAAAAGTGAAAAAAGAGATTGACGATGATAGCGAGTTTTAACCAATCCCAAGGATTTAAAAGGCCGCAGGCGACACCATTGCAACTTTTTTGTTTATGGATAATAAGCCTGTTTCCAGCCAGCGATACAATTGCGCAAACCATGGATAACCCAAATTTTGCCGCAGCCATGGCAGAAGTTGAACAAGGCCAGTGGCAAAAAGCACAAGCCCTACTCAATGGACTAATTACCCAAAACCCATCGCTACACCGCGCCCGGCTGGAGCTTGGTCTAGTCTATATCCGCCTGGGCAAACCCAAAAAGGCCAAATACCACTTCCTTACCTTACTCAATGAGACAAATGTACCGGAAGTGGTCAAACACAATATCCTACAGCTGTTGCCCGAAATAGACGCGCAAATTGTAGGAACAACTAAAAACAACACCGACGAAGTAGCGGATAAACAGCCTGCACAGGAGCATATGTACGATGGCAGTTTTCAATTGGGCCTAGGTTATGACGACAATGTCCGCCATAGCTCGGCAGATTATTTTCTAGAAGATGATCCGTTTTCCGTCGGTTTGTTTTTAGAACTGGAGGACGGCTCCGAGGTATTTGTTTCACCTGATGGTTTTGTCTATGACATTGACGGCAACCTACTTTTTGAAAATGATGGATTTGTAGATTTGGGCAATCCTGATCGCAGTAATGCCTTTGCCGAAGCCAAACTTACCTTAAACCACCAATACGCCATACCTGCGGTACAGGACATTAGCTGGCATAATAGCTTGTCACTGCAAGCTACCCAGAACCAAGATCACACTGACTATAACCGCTTGCAAGCTCGAATTGACACAAGGTTTTCCTGGCGCACGTCAGAGCAATGGAAATGGTCTGTGCAAGCCCACTACCGACAATTGCAGCGGGATGGCAAAGATCAAATCCATGCCTATGCGATTGACCCAGAATTAACCTATTTCAACCCATGGGGCAGTTGGAGTTTAGGCTTGCAGTGGATGCGCAGGAAATACCAAGACAGCATCGTTATTTCTGGTGAACTAGAAAGCTTCTATCCCGGTTTCACCAATACTATCCGAGCCATTTCAGCAAAGTGGTCAAAACTGTTTTTCGACACGGATTTATTACTGCTGGCCAAATTCGAACTTTCCGATAGCAGTGCCAGTGATGGTTTTGACTACAAAGGCACCAGGCTCACTTTGGCGTCAGTCTACAACTTAAACCAAGATTGCAGCCTGATGTTGTCAGCTAGCAGGTTAAAACAGGACTATTCCGAGGTGTCTGATTTCCCACTTCATGACGACAGTACCGCCCTGCGCACCAGGTTGAGCTATGCATTAACTGACAGCACAGAGTTGTTTCTCGCCGGGGAACGGGCGCTGCGGCAATCAGACGTCTACGGCGGCATAAAAAGCGATAAAAGCCAATGGCAACTTGGTTTTGAAATGGCGTTTTAGGAGTATCTAGAAGTGATTGAACACAGCATTTTGATCGTAGAGGATGACCAGGGCCTGGCTGAGTTAACCCAGGATTTTTTTGAGCAATTTGAATTCAATTGCAGCATTGAGGGCAATGGCCAGGCAGCACTGGCCAGGGCATTGGCAGAGCAGCCGGATGTAATATTGCTGGATATCATGCTGCCGGATCTGGATGGCCTGCAAATCTGCAAACAGATACGGGAAAAAGTACAATCCAAAATCCTGATGCTAACCGCCCGCACCGATACCATTGACCAAGTATTGGGCTTGGAACTCGGTGCCGATGACTACATACCAAAGCCGGTGGAACCCAGGCTATTGCTAGCAAAAGTGCGCGCTGTATTGCGCAGGGACAATGGCAAGGATGAACAGAAACCGGATCTAGTACAATTCGCAGACTTTAGCCTGGATACCCAAAAACGCGCACTGTCCAAAAACGGGCAAGCCTGCGACCTGAGCACCCACGAATATGAACTGTTGTTAATGCTGGTACAAAATAAAGGGCAGGTGATCAGCCGGGAAGACATATTCCAACAGTTACGCGGCGTCGAATATGACGGGCAAAACCGCCAGGCCGATATCCTTATTTCCAATCTGAGGGCAAAGTTGGAAACTGGCTCCAACTGCCCGCCCTTGATCAAAACCGTGCGTTCCAAAGGCTATTTATTTGTGGGCTAGGGCATCAGCATTTAGTGCCAATTCTGGACGGGCAAAAATCGGAACCTGGTACTTTTCCCTGATCCGGGAATTTTTTCGATTTCGGTTTTCCCAGTTTCGGGAAAATCGCGTCCTATCGCCATGGAAAAATAAATAATTCCAATAAAAACAAAAAGTTAAACAACTGGCACAGTTACTGCGTTGACAACCTTGTAATATCAATTATGCATAGGAATTGTTTAACGTGGATGTACAGCGGTCAGTCCAGAACAAACCTTGGTATCGGAAGTACTGGTACGTTTTCCCCTTATTAGTTTTTTCAGTAGCGGTGACAGCCTATAGCTATAGCCAAAAGAATACGTCTTTCAGCGCTATTGCGGACAACCTTGCTATTGGTGAAGTTCAGCAAGGCACTTTTACTGTTTCGGTTAGGGGGACTGGCACCCTTGCTCCCCGCGAGACCAGATGGGTTGCAGCACAAGTTGGCGGGCGGGTTGAGTCGATTCACGCAATGCCGGGCAGGCACTTGCAACCAGGGGAAATCATTTTACAGCTGTCAAACCCAGACTTAAAACAAGAAGCTGAAGAAATCGCTTGGGAACTGGAAGCTTTACGGGCGGAGAACAACGCCTTAAAAGTCACATTAGAGTCACAGCTGCTTGATGGTGAAGCACTGCTGCTCAATGCCAAAATGTTGTACGAAAGTGCCAAAATCAACTTGGATGCGCAAAAAAAGCTGCTTGAAGAAGGCAATGCCACGGTTTCCTTGATTGAACACCAGCGTTCAGTATTGGAGACCGAACAGTACCTAGTGCGAAGCAACATTGAAGAAAAGCGCCTGCAAAAGCTTAAAGAAACCAGCGCAGCGCAGGTGGCCGCCAGTGAAGCCCGCTACAACCGCCTCAACAATTCTTACCTCCGCGCCCTACAACAAGTCGAATATTTAAATGTAAAAGCAACCCTTGATGGCACGGTTAGCGCGTTTTAATCATTGATTCTAACAGCACTGATCGAAATTCATCGTCCAGTGCTGCCATTTTCTTCTTTCGCGCCATACTGGCTTTCACGGTTTGATCCTTTTTAAACAGGTTAAGTGCTATTTTCCTCAACACGTTAAAGGCCAATGCACCATTGCCTTTTCGTATTCTTGATTCATCCTCTCTGAAAGTCATATCTAACATCCAGTGCATACTTTCCACCTGCCAGTGACTTCTGACCGCATGCAGGGCCTGCGCAGCGTCGGGATGCAGTGAACTGATGTACCAACGGGTTTCTTCACTCGTTTTACCACTCGCTTTCTCTTCAATCCGGGCGGAAACCTTGATTATTGTTTTCAGTCCTGTCCAACGGTAATCCCTGGCGAGCCACTGGGGATCGATGATTAATTGTTCACAATGGCGCACCTCGACTCTTCCATGACCGGAATCGGTTTCAGTATGTTCACTGTACTGCCCCTTCGCTAACCCCTCACGCACACTCTTATGCCACCAGGCCTCTAACTCCGCCTGTAAACCCGAATGATTGCCTTTTAAGGCCAGAACATAGTCCGCTTTGCTTCGAACAATTTGTTTTGCGATTTCTTTCTGGCAACCCATCGCATCCAGTGTGATGATGCTGCTCTGAATATCCAGTAAGCTTAATAGTTCGGGAATGGCGGTGATTTCATTACTTTTCTGGTTAACGGCCACCTGTCCCAGCACCAGCTGGTGCTGGCAACTCCACGCACTGACAGCATGTAACGGGTTTGTCCGCTCTCGTGTCTGAAAAGACCGCCTGGCGGTTTTACCATCAATAGCAATGACATCACATCCGGTGAAATCAATAAGCTCCGATATCCAGTTTTGAAACGCTTTCTCTATTTCTTCAGGCTTTAGACGATAAATCACCCTGGCAATTGTGTCATGACGGGGAATACCCTGTTCAAAGGGGCGATATTGCCTGAGCCAGTCGAGCTTAACTTTTCCAAAGTCTTCAATATCTTCCCACCCTTCGGCTCCGGACACCACTGCACAAACCGATAACAACAAGATGTCCATTAACTCATATCGTTTACAACGCTCTATGCGGGGATCCGTGATTGATTCGAAGTGTTTTAGCGAGTTTTCGATCATAATGTGTATCTCAAGCTTTTGATTTTGTTGCTTGATCTGATCATCCAATCGCTAAATAGTTCAAATTAAAACGATCTTGCCGTGCCCTTGATGGCGTCTTGCAAGCATCAATATTGACAATGCCCTTCAAGGTGGTTTTAGCGTTAATATTGTGCTCGCTATAGCAATGCAAGCAAGCTGATTTGGCCGCCACCGAGCTCCTATGTTTGCCTGTTGCCCTGCTATGGTGCTATACAACCCCCTTGCAATGACAAGTGCTAAAAAATCAGGAAGCTTCAAATGGCCAATGTTCACTTTTGGAATGGCAATAAATCACCCATAAGGCAGGGCTATGAGCTGGCTTTGTTGCGCCAAGTCCTGGACGCTAGTGCCAGCATTTTTAGCGGTTTCCCAGTCATAGAAGACAAAACCGACTATCCGGATGCCAAGGATGAAGGTGCGGTCTTTAAAAAGGGGGCTGATGTCTGCGTCACCGTGGCTGGTAACCCCAAATTTGCCAATGGGGATTATCTAGCGGTCGAGTTCCCGCTTATGCTAGGTTACCTAGGCCACCGCTTACTGGTTATCCGCGATTCGGACAAAGTAGAATTTGCCCAAATCAGCAACGCGCAGCAACTACAACAAAAAACCATTGGCATACCGGCAACCTGGGCGGACGCCAACCTATTCAGGGACAATGGCTACAAGGTCAGGGAGCGCGGCAGTTTAGACAACCTATTCCAACGCCTGAAGCAAGGCGAGTGTGATTACGTGGCCCTGGGTGCCAATGAAATATTTTCCATTTTCGATGAGTTGGCTGCAAGAATGGGAGGGCTAACCATTGAGCCTAACTTACGGCTGTATTACCCATTTGCCTTGGTGTTTTATGTCACACCTTCTAAACCTAAGTTAGCGCAAGCCCTGCAACGAGGGTTGGATCAGCTTCAGTGCAATGGAGATCTACGGCGGCTATTCTTGCATTTTAACCAGGAAACGCTGCAGCAATCTGCACTGCTTAACCGTAAAGTAATACAACTGAACAATTCAACCCTACCAAGATCAATGGCGGCAAAAATGGAGCAGACCCAACAACAATTAATACAAATTGCGCAGGCCGTGAACTATTAGCACTTGAGTGGCTCCACTTAAATACCGGCTATGGTTTAGCTGCTTCTACGATCAAGAAGTCACCTTCAACCGAGTTTCTATAGCTGGCGACAATCGATGTGAAACCCGCATTTTCCAATAGCCCTTTAATGCCTTCATAGTTCTTAAGCGAGTCATCAACTGCCATATCACCATCGGTAGGGGTATTTAAATCTTCACACAGCCATATGCGTCCGGACGGCTTTAATCCCTCAAAAACAAGGGCTGCAACCCGCTTTGGATCAGCGCAGTGGTGGATGGAAAAGGCAGCGATAACCAAACCCACCGCCCCCGGATCTAGCTGCAACTGCTCTGCGCCGCACTGTTCAAAGCGAAGGTACTGTCTAGGTATCTCGGCACTTTGTTGTCGCGCCTTGGCCAGCTCAATCATCTTTGCTGTAGGATCTACTGCAAGTACCTGGACACTAGGCGCGCATTTCACCAAGCAGAGGCTTAAAAAGCCACCACCACAGCCAATTTCTACAATCTGATCACCAGCGGCAACTTGCGCCAGCTTCGGAATATCCCGATGAAAATCCAGTTCTCCCCATTTCTCGTCGTAGGAAATTGCGTGTTGTTCAGTCCAATGGTTCATAATATCTCGCCTTGTTGAATAATAAGGCTATTTTCTATTATCCCCTTCCCCTTTATAAGTGCTAACCTTTTGGTTAAATCGGCTTATTTTTTGTTTTTTTGTGGTTTCATATCCAGCTATCGACTCCGGCAGTGCCTATATCGAAGAACTGCACAGCGAACAGCACCATGCCCATGAAGAGTATGTCATCACACTGATGCAGGCTGGGTTTGTTACATTTGAGGGTGAGCAACGCGTCAGTATTAAACCAGGAATGCTGACCCTGGTGCCGTCAGGTATGCCCCACGCGTTGCTCAAGGGCAGCGGAATGCAGGTGCATTGGCTGAGCTTCACTGGCACCAGCGTGCAATTGCAGGAGTCAGATCCCTTGATGTCCCCTTTTGCCCTGATCCGCCAAGGTGCGCTGCCCATTTTCAAACTCGACTCTGGCAGGATTGCCTACGTAGTGACCTTGTTTGAAGAAATCCAAAGCGAACTACAAGGCGAAGCAAACCAAAAGATATTGGCATCACTGGTCTGTTTGCTGCTAAACGAGGTGAAAAAGGCCTCAACCCTGTCCAAGCTAGACTTGGGGGCAGAAACCAAGGTAGGCAAAGCGCTAGGTTATATCCAAGCGAATAGCTGTAGGGGCATCTCGTTAAAAGATGTCGCCGCAAACCTACATATGAGCCCGGCCTACCTGGCCAGTAAAGTAAAAAACAGCACGGGCTATTCAGTGGGTCAATGGATCATAAAATACCGGCTTAAACAGGCCCAGGGATTACTGGCCAATACCGATAAAAAAGTAGAACAGATAGGCCTTGAAATTGGTTGGCAGGATACCACCCATTTTATCCGCCAGTTTAAAAAGACCTACCGGCAAACGCCCGCCGCTTGGCGCCGTGCGCAAAGGTCAGGTATGCCTAATTCAACTAATTAGTTAATCTTAATATTAAGGGAATCGGTAACCTTGCCCAACTGGGCGGGGTCTATTTCACCAACGATGTTAATAAACACAGCTTCCCTGCCATCAAAGTCATCATTGATGGCCATGACCACCAAGCCGTCCATAACATCACCGGTTATCTTGGAGAATATCCTTATTTTCTCATCTGGCTCATTCACGGTTACCACCGGCATCCAGTTGTCCGTGCTTATTTTCTCAACCGTCCTTGATATAAGCTCCAAGGCAGGTTCATCATTGTCGGCAATATCATAGACATGGACTTTTACCGCTTTTAGCTTGCCCAACAATTCGCCGGTCTCATCATCACCACTTAGCTTGCTCATGAACGTGAGCATGGTGCTGTTGAGGTTGATTGAGACCCTTGCTTCGCCGTACTCATGCTCAAGGTTTTCAAAGCTTACATAACCCGGTTCGCCTACAGCGCTGTCCCGCGCCATTGCCATATTGGCTAAACTAAAAACCACAAGGCTTACAATAATTAAATACTTCATTATGAATCCCTCAACTTGTTAAGTTGTTGCGAAACCCCATGCACGACAGGGCGTTGTAAATTTGAATTAATGGTTTGGTTTATTTGTGCTGTCGTCTTGTTGCTTATTTTCGACAGATAATCAAAAGCAACAACTAAGTCCTCTTTAGCCTGCTTAACTTCCAACTTCGTCAGCTCCGGTTCGGTCAACTCCTGTTTATTGAGGCTGGGGCTAAGCAACATCACAATAACAGCAGTCGCCGCGACACCGCCCAAGCTCAGCCAGGTGTGTTTGGCTCGAAATTCGATAAGGTTACTCGTCTTTTTGGTACTAGCGGTTTGTAATTTGCCAGCACCAATCGCCTTGAGTTTTTCTTGCAAACCGTTGGGAACCGGTTGAAGGCCTACATCATCCAAATGTTTTTCAATGTTTAGAACTTTTTCCATGTCTTTGGCGTGTTCCTCGCCATAGCTGCGCGCCAAAACCTGAAGATCCGGTGTTGCTGGGTTATCCGCGAGAAACTCATCAAGGCCTTTTTGCCAATCATTGCTATTTGCCATGGGTATTCTCCTGCAAAAGGTTTCTAAGTTCATGCCGGGCTCGGTGCAAATACACCTTCACTTGGTTTACGTTTAGACTCAATAAATCTGCTGCGGTTTGTTGGCTGTGCTGTTTAACATCGCATAGTGCAATCAACGAACTATAGGGTTCACTCAGCTTTGATATAGCTTGCTGCAATTTATTACTCAGCTGTTCAATTTCCAATATCTGCACAGGCTCGGAACGCTGCCCAGTTACCATGTGCCCTTCCTCCAACTCAACGTGTTCTTTGCGGGCGCGTATTTTGTCGATACACTTGTTCCGGGTCACAATCGACAACCATTTCTGCGCACTGTCTTCAGCTACTTGCCCTAAGTTATCCCAAAGTTTGGCAAATACTTCTTGGGTGATATCTTCGGCTTCCTGCTGATCCCGCAACACGTATAACGCCAACGAATAAACACGTTCCTGATGCGCTGCAATGAGTGAATTGAATTTTTGTTGCTTCATATAGACAAAAACGGGAGGCCTAGCCGAAGGTTACAAGAAAGTTGAAAATAAATGATTTTTGATGGCATTGCCCCAAAAAGAAGGAATATAAAAAAAGCGAACTGATCAGAGTTATTCCTGATTGGTTCGCTTGGTATTGTCTTTAAGATGTTATCGATTTAGCGTCCAGCTATCGCCCATTACCATTCAAACGGCGGACGGTGCTTGCCTAAGCACTCGCGCACTTTCATTAGCACTGGGAAATCGGGATCTTTTACTTCGTGCTTACCCACTTGGAAATGCATATCCAAGTTGGGTTCAAACGCCAAGACTATTGAAGATCCGCCATAGCCAAAGTGACCCATATATTGGCCTTTCTCAATACTGGCGCCGGTCTCAACGGCATTAATAATGCTTCCCACGCCCCAAAAACCAATAGCAACCATAGCCACCAAACCTAAGTTTTCAGTGCGGATTATCCAGACATAGCGCTGGTGCTTGCCGAGTTTCTTATACCAGCCCACCCGGTCGCTGTCAGAAGGCAAGGTAGGGGCGTAATGGTCTTTGGGGTGGTAATCATCAAAGTCATAGTTATAGGAACCGTGGTATAAGCCCTGTTCAATCACAGTACCGGAAACCGGCGCATGGAAATGGTGGTAGTCAGTAAACCAAAGCAGGATATCCAGGATAGGCCCGCCTTGGAACACCCGGCCATAACCCGGGATGGCCGCAAGTAAATCAAGGTGGTCACCCGACTTGCCCGGCAAAGGATATTGCTTGCCACCACCGCTATTGCCACCGCGGTCAAGGTAAAACACGCCACCGTCACAGGGCGCAACCACTACATTTTCATCAGCTCCTTGGCTACACATAGGCCGCTGATCCGGTTTTAAGTTGCGCAAGAAGAATTGGTTAAAAGATTTAAAACCGCCGGTATCACTGCTTGGATCAGGCTGCTCATAATCTTCTATTTTGAAAGGGTGCGCCGGCGTGCCGGTAAAGGTTTTCCACTCAGCCAAAGTGCCGGTGGAAGAAGTACTATTGATCCAGTCACCGTGGAAGTTTAAGAATTTCGTAAACCAGGGTTTAAAATATTTATTGTTTGCTAATAATACGCCCGACTCCGTATTGACTAAAAAATCCCAGTACTCAATATATTCACCGGGATTTTTTGGATAAGGAGTGAAGGTCAGCCACTTGCTGAAGAAATGCTTAAGATCAAGCTCCTGTTGCAAATAGGGTTTCCAAAACGCCGCGGTTTCCCGGCGTTCAGGTATATTGACTTCAACATACACCTCCGCCAAGGCACTAATATAGTTGATCCTATTGCTGTGATCCTGCTCAAACACCAAATCCAGTTCAGCAATGTGTAACTCAGCCGCGTCTTTCCTGGTGTGCCATTCAATGGGCTCTGGCAGTTTTATCGGGGTAATCGGCGAATCATCTTTCATTTTGCATTGTCCTTTTTAATTCAGCGGGCCTGTTCCCGCCAAGAAAACCACACTTGTATTGGAAATACTCTAATGAGTAACACAGCCAATACAAATGCCCGGAATTAGAATTAAAGTAGACTTTTGCCAGAAAGAAAATTTTTAGGCGAAATTCCTAATACAATTTCGCCCTTGCCAAAAAAGTCTTGCCTAGCGCCATTGTGGATTAAGGCCTGACAAACTCCACCTGCATCACCCCACCTTTATACAAGCCCAAAAAGAGGGTGTCGGTTTCGCCTTCACTGATTGAAGTTAGGCTGTAGACACCGCCCAACAATTCCGGATCGTCATATTCAAACGACTCCCAAGTCGCACCGGAATCGCGGCTTACTTCAACAACCAAGGCTTGCGGGTTGTCGAAATTTTTCGTCCAACCGCCGGTATAGAAGGTTTCATTGGCCCCATCGGAGAACAACGCAAAATCAAAGTAAAACCGGGAATCTTCGTTTGTGCGCAATGGCTTCCAGGATTCACCGCTATCATCGCTGTAGACAATGCCGCCCTCGCCACTAACATAAACTCGCCCTGGCACAAGCGCGGAAAACTGCATGGCTTTTACTGTGCTAGGTACCGGCAATACCTCGTCGATACTGCCCACTTCAAATAGGCTGCTATCTTTAATTGAGTATTTGCGCAGCACTGGGTTTTCAAATGCGCCTTGGCCGCCATACCAAACTTCCTGTTGTGACATATCCTTAGCCAAAAGTGAAGTACCGCGGGCAAAGCCATTCCAGAGCCCCACCAGCTTTTCCCAGGATTGCCCGTCGTCACTGGAAACCGCCAGGGCATCATAGCCAGAGGCATACAACAGTTCACCGTCATGCAGCAATTTAAAGGCAGGCTCAGCCTCGCGGTCACCAGAAACCACCTCAGGCCCGCCAAAGCCCCCCCTGATAGTTTCCCAGGTAGCGCCGCCATCCAGGGTCTCACTTATCTGCTGCTGCCCCCGGTATTGGTGGCTAGCGATAAAATGGCTGGCATCTTTAGCCACAAAATCATGGATATCCCAATCCGCTTCAGTAATAAGTTCCCATCTATTCCCCTCTGCTTGGGTGTATATACCCGCATCGGTAGCGGCATAGAGTCGTGCTTCAATGAAAGTCAACTTTTTAATAATCAAGCCAGATAAACCTAAATGGGTAAATACTGGTTCGGCTGGTACTTCTTCTACCGGCGGTGGTGTTGGAGTCGGCGTCGGCGCCGGTTCTGGCACTTGTTCCACCAGCCTATCCGAGCCTGAGCCGCAGCCCCAGAGCAAGGCAATACAGGTAGCTAAGGCAATCCACCTAGTGTATGACAAGGGTTTAATTGTTTTGCTTGTATTTTTTGCTGTCCAAACCATGTTCATTCTTTAGTTTCCGATCCATTTAGTTTTCTGTAGGTTGAAATTGATTAATTGAGCATCTGGAACGATAATTTATTTTACCCTATAAGAAAGCTACATTTGTAGGCCTGCGGCGTTTTTTCACCTGAAAAAACAGAGTGATTGGAAGAAAAAGGTGACGGAGGTTTGCCGGTTAGGCCTTATTTATTTGCCTTAACACGGCCCCTAATTCATGCTCCTGTAGCGAGTTGCCGCTTTTAAAACTATGCTTAATGCATTAGCACAAGTGTACCTAACCAATGCATAAGGGAGTACGGGCATGTTTTACAGATTTTTGATGGTTCTAGCGCTGTGCACAGTCAGTCACATGGCAGTTGCCGAATTTAACTACGAAGGCAACGGCACCCTGAAATACCCCACCGGTGTGGAAACCCCCTTCAGCTTTGGTTTTGCCTTCAACAAAACCGGCAGCGGCCACAAGTTCAAAGCAGGCCAATATGAAATGGAAGTCGGCCAAGTACCCGACAAGTATTCCATCTGGATCGCCATGGTCGAAGATAAAAATGTGTATGTACAGGAGTTTGCCGGCGGCTATTTTGAAGGCTTTGAATGGCAACTGGGCGAACACTCGGTGTCGCTCAAGAAAAAGGTACTCAGCCCAAAACGCGCCCTTGGGGACTATGTGCTAACGGTAAACGGCATTGATTATTTCTTTAAGGGCAAACAGGGCGCGATAGAAATCCTGTTCGATGAAAATGGCATCAGCAGCATTGAAGCCAATTCCTTTATCAAAGACTTGGGCATGAGTGAGTAATAAACCTGGTTTAAAACCTAATTGGTGGCAAATCAACCGCTACTACAGAATTGCCAGAGATATTATTGTTAAGCTTGGCGCACCAATAGTGCTTCGAATTCCTTCAACGGCAAAGGTTTGCTGTACAAATAGCCCTGGGCAATATCGCAATTCAGCGTGCGCAGCAGATCCTGCTGGCTCACGGTTTCCACCCCTTCAGCCACCACTTTTAAGTTAAAGTTCCTCGCCATATCAATAATGGTTTCGGTAATCACTTTATCGGTATCGTCTTGGTCAATATCCATGATGAAGCTGCGGTCAATTTTGAGCTTGTCTACCGGGAAGTGCTTTAAATAGGCGATGGAGGAATGGCCGGTGCCAAAATCGTCTACCGCCAAGGAAATACCAAGGCTTTTAAGCTGCGCCAGCAATTCACTGACGGTGACACTGGTTTCCATTAAACCGTTTTCGGTTAGCTCCAGCTCTAGGTTTTGTGGGTCGATACCACTAGCTTCAATATTCACCTTTACCTGCTCAAAAAAATCGTCGTAACGGAAATCCCGGGGCGAAATATTGAGTGCCAGATTTAGGTTTAGCCCCTGGTCTTGCCATTGCCTTAACTGCGAGCAGCCTTGTTTAATAACCCACTTTGAAATCTCATGGATAAAACCAGTTTCCTCGGCGATTTCGATAAAAGCATAGGGACCCAACAAGCCTTCCTGCGGATGGTTCCAGCGGATTAGGGCTTCTGCGCCACTAATTTCCATACTGCGCATATCAATTTGCGGTTGGTAAAACAGCTCCAGTTCACCGTAGCCAATGGCCTTGGACAACTGGCTACTGAGTTTGAAACGCTTGTCTGCCTGTTCGGTAATGGCCTCGGTATAAAAAGCGTAGGTATTGCGGCCGTTCTGTTTGGCCTTATACATTGCTGAATCAGCATAGGTGAATAGCTTTTCGATATCTTCAGAGTCATCGGGATACACCGCAATACCAATACTGGTGCCGATAACAGCCTCATGGCTATCGCTTTGGTGCTGCATGTCATGCAATAGATAAGGGGATTTCACCTCTTCGATGATGTTCTGGGCAATGGCTGACAAGTCATTGACCTGGGTAACCCCCTCTAGCAGCACAACAAACTCATCGCCGCCCATACGGGCAATGGTATCGTCTTGCCTCAGGCATTTTTTTAGGCGCAGCGCCACTTGGCGTAATAGCTCGTCGCCCTGCATATGCCCCAGGCTGTCGTTGACCACTTTAAAATGATCCAAGTCCAAGAATAGCAAGGCCACTTTTTCTTCTGGGTGCCGCTTTGTCCTCTCCACCGCGTGTTCAATACGGGATTTCAGCAATAGGCGGTTGGGCAGGTTAGTCAAGGCGTCGTAGTGGGCCAAGTGCTCCATACGGGCTTCTGATTGTTTTAACCGGGTAATATCAGAAAACACCGCTACATAATGGGTCAGCACACCTTTGTCGTCTTCCACTTTGCTAATGGACAGCAGCTGGGGATAAATGGTGCCATCTTTTTTGCGGTTCCAGATTTCACCTTTCCAATAGCCTTTATCCTCGATTGCCTGGTACATATCCAGGTAATACTGCTTGTCGTGCCTGCCCGATTGCAAGATCCCAGGGTTGTCCCCTTCCACATCCTCCTGACGGTAGCCAGTGATATCGGTGAAGGCTTTATTGACAGTAATAATGCGGTTGTAGGCATCGGTTACCAGGACGCCTTCCTGTGAATGCTCAAACACCTTGGCGTCCAGTTTCAGTTTTTGCTCGTTTTCAATGCGATCCGTTATGTCATGGATAATGGAAAACAGCATGTGCTTGTCTTCGGCCTGGATAGGGGTTGAATGCACCTCTACATAGCGTTTGGAACCATCGCTGAGTTTGTGGCGGAATACAAAATAGTTCTGGTTCATACGCGCGGCCTTGCGCATCTCGTAGGCGATTTCTTTTTCTGACAATACGTTAATATCTTGGATCCGCATCGACGTGAGTTGGTCATGGCTATACCCATAAAAATTCACAGCCGAAGAGTTGGCATCCACAATATCGCCATTTTCCTGGTCAATCAGTAACATCACCGCATTGTGGTTGTGGAAGATATTGCGGAACTTCTTTTCCGACTCTATTACGTTCTGCAGCGACTCTAGGTACAGCACTTCGCTGTTGTAGCGATAGCGCAACAGGATTAACCACAGCCCCAACACAAACAATACCGCGAACCAAACCGGGTAATGCAAGCCTGTCGCATTCCAGCCATTTTTAGGCGTGGCCAACAGTTGCCAGTTGCCGTGGGGGAAATTAACAAACAACCCCACTGGTGATTGTTGGGCAATACCGCTGTCGCCAAAAAAGAATTCGCCAGAGGCACCTTTGGAGTCCCTACCCCGGATCGCCAGGTTAAGGTTGAGCGCTTCGACATCGTCAAGGCCGGCAACCGCCAGTATCGCCGCGTAGTCCAATACCGTTGACAGCAAACCCCAAACCTCATCCGAATACTGGATCCGAACTGGTTGCCGGGCGATCAAACCAACATCACCTTGCACCAAGGTAAGGGGCCCGGCCATCACCACCTTATCCAATTCAATGGCTTTGAGGGCAGCTTCTTTTTGCTCGGCATTATTGCGGTAATCCAGCCCCATCGCCGCTTCATTCCCCTTTAGGGGATAGACATGGGAAATAATTAAGTCTTTTGCCGCGCCAAAATGCCTGATCTGGTGTTCAGTCGTAAGCAGGCGGGTGGTGTAAAGTTCGAGATCCTTTTGCGAGAGCTCAGGGTTTAACGAAATATAGGTAGATAAGCCCCGCGCTAGGTTAAGGTTGTTATTAATGCTGTATTCCAGCTTGGCGCGTATATCCGACAGCTCACGGGTAACCTCACTAACTTGGTTTTGATGCTGGCGCTCAAAAGACAGCTCTTCGAAAACCAAGAGTCCCAATATGAACAACAGTATTGAACATCCCCCGTAGCCGAGGAACTTCAGTTTAACGTTGCGTTTTTCCTGCTTTTTTAAGGCCATGTTGGTGCTGATATTCTCTTATCAGGGTTTGCCTGGGCACTGCCCAAATAGACAGCAGCGGATCACTTCCTGCTTTTTATTAAAGACGGTATGAACTGGATCATCAAAGAAAAATCCAGCCGCGAAGCATTTTGACACAAAGCTGATGCAAAGCTTCACTAGAAGATGAAGCGCAGTATACCAAATCACAGATTATTACCATATGGAGTTAGTGCAGTTGAAGCCCGGATTGCGGGGAGGTCTTACCAGGGGGTGTTGCCGATGAACCGTGCATCTAATACTTTATGATTTTAGGCTTTTGGTAAAAACCAACTTTCGCCAATCGCGATTAGAGAACTTTTACAGCGACATAGCTTCCCAGAGCATATTAATTATTACAGGATTTAATCATTTTAAAGTCGTCTCAAAGTTGTAAGCCTCACAACAATTGAATACAGGGTTCCACTTTGCTCGTGCAGTTAGCTGGTATACAGAAGCCAAGCTCAACTACTCTTCTGCAAATTCCTTAACTGGTGGCAAATTGCCTTTATTTGAGCTTCTGACAAAACCTGCACTGGTTTAAAGGAATTTGGATTGCTCAAGAGTTTATGGTTCATCACCGATACCGCACACTTGCCACTGGTTCTTTCCACATACCAACCTGGCAGAGCTAAAACTGAACCAACATTAACAGTATTGCCGGTGCTACTAGTGAGTTCTTTTTCAATCCATTTGGATTGCCTTAGGGCCTGTTCTAATGGTTTTTTCTCAATCCAATTGGGGAAATTCAGTTGCTGGCCATTGAACACTACGCGGTGCCCATCATTGGCCTTCAACTTCTTCCGGTATTTGGTTTCAATGGCGAATACTCCTTTTGGGCCAACGATAACATGATCAATGTTGAAGCCTTTAGCTGGCACATCGTGGAATACATGCCAATTATACCGAATCAGTTCAGATAGACATTCTCCAACCGCCTTTTCTCCCTTACTGCCATTACGGTAATTGGCAAGTTCAACAAATTGTTGCCTCGCTTTTCTCAAAAATGGCACCATATAAATTGTTAGCAAAACATAAGTCAGAGATTTAGTAGCTAAATTTAATTCTGAGTTATAAATAAAGGCCAACACGCCACCGCATATCAGGACTTGCATTAGGGAAGTGTTCAAGTCAAAGATAAGATCATTGATCTTCTGGTCTAAGCTCTGCCCAGGATACCTTGCAATATCACTGTTATCGAATGCCTCGGTTCGGTTCCGATTCCGTTGCCAAAGAGTTAATTTTATCAATGCTACGGCTAAGAAAATCGGAGCTAAGACAATTATGGGTGTTATCGCAATCGATAGAGTCATTTATCTACCTGGCCAAATAAAATCACTATACACTCTTTCGGAATATTTTTAACCATTGCAAAAGCTTAAGAAGAAAAATCGCCCCTGTGGGCAACACCTTTACTCACTAAGCTTCATGTATCTCACTCTCTCCAACCGCGAACTGAAACTTGCACCTCTTGCATTCACACACCCAGGCCTAAATCCCATCCGTTAAATTAAGGCCAATATAAACACCAGAGATACAAGCGGCACTAAGCAGCCAAATAATCCAGTCGCGGCGGGAGACTAGAATTTGGGTGGTTAGAAGTGCCCCTACTGGTGCCACAAACAAGTAAGTGAAAACCAGGGTTTGGAAAAACTCCGCGATATATAGGCCAATAGCTACCCCGACAGACTCTTGCTGTGATATTTCCACCAGGTCTGAGATAAAAAACAGGATAGAAAATACAACCCCTAGTTCTAAATAGAGCCTCACTTCAGCCCTTGCTTTCATATTAAAAGGGGCGTAGAGCACACCATATACCGGACGTAAAGCCAGCAGCCAAATATTGCCGGGATCAACACTGTAATAATATAGCCGTAGCTTGTGGATCCAGCGGGTTAGGCTGGCAATAACCGGGAGTTCTGCGGCTAACTGCCAGCGCGCGGCGACTAGCGACGCGAGGATAAAAACCACTAATATCACAGTAGGCTCGTAGGTACCGGTGGGACCTGTGATAACACCTAAGATAAAACCGATCAGGCTCAATAGAAACAGGCTGCCATAGACCCGGCCTTTGGAATTACGCAGCGGTAACCAGGCGGGTGGATCGTTTATGCTTAATGCGCTCTTTGCCGGTAAGAAGGCCAAACTTTGCGGCGGTTCGCCGGCTTCTTGGCGTTGTTTTTCCCTTTGGTTGTACTCCCGCACCATCTTTTTAAGGTGAAATAGGTCTATTATCCACCATGCGATCCCACCGCCTGCCGTTAATAACATTAAAACGCCGGTTAGGGTTTTCCCTAAATAAAAGCGATGCGCACCAAATAAGCCGAAAATAGCGCCCAAGATAATGGTAATAGGCACATGTTTGGGTTTTGGCCGGTATAGCTCATCAACCACTGATTGGGAAAAGTCAGGATCGCTGGAAAAAGCCGTCATGATTTATTGAAAACCTCCCTGCAAGTCGGCATTTTCCGCTGCCTAAGCATTTGTTTATCTACTTGGGCATAGGTGTGCTAATTGCCCGGCATGCGATCTAAGATGGCATTCAACTGCTTAAAATTCAAATATGGTCATTCGCCCTGAAATGCCTTTTTTCTGACTACATTTAACTGGCTTTTTATTTTTTCTTAGTGATAGCCTTAGTCAACAAGTAAGCGTGCCCTTGAGCAAGCAATCCAGCCAAAAAGCCACAACGACTATGAAAAAATCAGTTTCTTTTATCTTTGTTTTTATAACCTCAATCAGTTGTTGGCTGCCCGCCTGCGCAGGGGAATACGGGCCAAGGGATTTTTCTGATGTGGAAAAATGGACTGCTATCGTCACCGCTTTTGAGCCTGAAATTGAGGCAATAAATAAGGCGTTTACTGCCATACCAGAAGCAAAAATTGAAAAAACAGTCAGTTTTAAAGGTGTCGAATACCAGATTGGCAAGTACAAGGGCGAGCCTATTGTGATTTTTTCCACTGGTGTGAGCGTGCCTAATGCGGCCATGACCTTGCAGATGGCATTGGATTATTTTCCCATTGATTCTGTGATCATGATGGGAATAGCCGGTGCTATAAACCCCAAATTTGCACCCGGTGATATCGCCATTCCCGAGCGTTGGTATTTCCACGACGAGTCGGTATATGCCAATCCGGCCAACACAGATGTGAATGATGATGCAGGGGGGAATGATGAAACAGGGGGGAATGGCTACCTATTGCCTGAATTCTATGAGCAAGCTTTGGCCGCCTACAAAGAACGGGCAAAACAGGATCCCCATGCACCCAACTATGCCAACTTTGGCTACCTGTTTCCTAGGGGAACCTCTGTGGTTAAGGAAGGTTGGGATAGCCGCCAACGCATGCCCTATTTCACGGTATCGGAATCGCTACTGCGATATGCCAAACAGGCCATTGCCACTATGCCCGACATCACCATGCCATCGGGCAAACCCATCAAGGTTGCAGTAGGCGGCAATGGGGTCACCGGCTCAGTCTTTGTGGACAATGCCCAGTACCGCATTTGGTTGCAGCGGGTATTTGACGCGCAAGTGGCCGAAATGGAATCAGCTGCCGTGGGGCAAGTATGTTTTGTCAACGGGGTTGACTGGTTAGTGATCCGCTCGGTCAGCGACTTGGCCGGCGGCCAAAAAGGCAAAAACCAGGAAAATGTTTTTGAAGCCTTGGCATCCGGCACAGGTGCTAAATTACTCGTGGCGATTTTAGACGAAATGAGCAAGTAGGACTTGGTATGCCAGTGCGGTACTGGCAGGCAACCATTGCCTTAGCGGGGACTGCCCCTGCCAACAGGCTGGTTAAACTGAAACGGAAACCTTGCAGAGTATTCAATTTGGATCACATCGCCCTTTTTAAGGGCTTCGGACTGTTCATCCCAAAGCAGGCTGATTGCATAAATAGTTTTCGCGTACTGGGTAGTAAACTTGTACCCCACCAGGGTAGCAAAGGCTGATTCTTGGTGCCTGCCTTTCAGCGTTGCCGCAAACAATACTGTGCCGTCAGCCTTTCTGCCATCGCGTCTAATGCTTTCCTGGATTTGTGGATCCCTGCCCAATAACCACCACCATAACAGCAAAACAATAATGACAAAGGTTAACAGTCCCATAATCTGCTCCGACTACCCGACGCTTAGAATTGAAGTTTAGTAATGAGTATGGTTCAACAAGGATACAAAGTGTATTAGCGGGTTGTTTTTTGCTCAATGCAATTTTGCTGAGCCTGCAACTAAAGGGGCAAACAGCACGCTGTAACTTGAAATATGTCATAAAACAACATGACCTACGCGAGTATTATTCCAACATGCCATCGATCACAGCATAGAACTTTTCGATATTTAGCGGTTTGGTAAGGTATGCACTAAAGCCTGCTGTTTTGCCTTTTTCTATGTCCTCGTGCATGGCATTGGCGGTGACGGCAATCACCGGAACCTGCTGTAACTCGGGTGTTTTCTTAAAGTGTGCCAACACTTCATAGCCGTCCATTTGCGGCATGGTGATATCCAAAAGGATTAACTTTGGATGGGAAGAGGCGGCAAGTTCTATTCCCAGCTCTGGTTGGGTAGCTGAAAGCAACTGTAAATTGGGGTATTTTTCAAGGAGTTTCTCCACCAACAGGATATTGGTTGGATTGTCGTCAATGTATAGGATGACGTCTTGCTGCCCCGATCTGGCTATTGCTTTTTGCACAGGTGGGCTTGTAGGTAAAGGAGGCATTTTAGGTTCATCTTGTTTAGCTTGTTGGCTATACGCCAGTTCTATCCAAAAGGTACTGCCCTTGCCTTGTTCAGAGCTAAACCCAATATCGCCACCCATAAGCTGTACCAGGCTTTTGGAAATGGTTAACCCGATACCGGTACCGTCGCTGGCACTTGTTTCCTTGCCAAGCCGCTCAAAAGGTTTGAACAGTTGATCCTGTTTGTCTGCCGGGACACCCAAGCCACTATCTTGAATTGACAACCTAACCCTGTCGGTTTTGGTGTTGTGATCAACGCTGACTTTTACCCAACCCTTTGCCTGGTTGTACTTTACCGCGTTGGACAGTAGGTTAATTAGGCATTGTTTAAGCCGCATCTGGTCTGCACTGACAAACACACTCGACTTTACCTCATTAACAATTGTGACTTCATTTCTCTGTGCCAACGAGCTGACAAATTTAATGCATTCTTCCACTAAGGGTTGGAGGCTGACCGGCGCAATAGAAACAGACATTTTCCCCGCTTCAATACGGGACAGCTCTAGTACTTCATTGATCAGGGTTAACAGGTGCTGCGCAGCCATTTTTATGTGGCTAACCGCTTCACGGTCTTCATCGTTCAAAGAACCACTTATTTCCAGTAACTGATTGAAGCCCAAAATAGCATTCATTGGTGTCCGTAGCTCGTGGCTCATCCTCGATAAAAATTCTGACTTGGCCCGGCTCGCCTTTTCAGCTTGGTTTTTTGCGATGGTCAGTTCTTTTTTATCGTCGATAGACTGTGTTATGTCTTGGATAAATGAGCCAACGCCGGTCAGGTTTCCCTTGTCGTCGAAGATGGGCGTATTAAACCATTCACAGACAATCACCTTGCCATCTTTGCGAATGTTCTCGTTGACGATTGTCTCGCTGCGATGCTTTTTAATCACCTTCCGTTGAAAATCTTGAATGCGGATGCGCGTTGCCTCGTCCAATAAAAAGTTTTGTGGGTCTTTACCCACCATCTCTTGCTCTGAATAGCCAAAAATTCGTTCTGCGCCCGGATTCCATTCCAGCACCAAACCAGACACACTCGTTGTTACGTAGCCCAGTGGTGTATTGGCTAAAAGGAAATCGATTCTTGAGTTAACCGAATTTAGCGCCTGTTGCTGCAGCTGTTCATTATCCAATTTAAAGCTAATTACGCTGATGAGTTCGCGGTGTAATTTGAGCCCAGATAGCAACAGCATGCCATAAGCAACCATGACCATTAATGCCATATGCAGGGAGTATGGTGAACCGCTAATGATGAATGCCAGGCTCAAAGGGAAGATAATAGTGGTGAGGAACAACACTAGGCTAAAGCGATTATGTGCCAGTGTGGTCAAGGATCCCGCAGCCATACATACAATGACAAAAGCAATTACAATTTGCACATGCTGGTTGACCTGTGGCAGGAAGAAAAGCGAGGGAATAACCCATATTAGCGCACCTAAGAATTGCCCCGCCACAAGGTAAGTTTGCCATTTTTTTTGACTACGGTTTGCTTCTTCAGAATGTCTAAAGGCATTGGCAAGGGTTACCATGAGCAGGCATAAAACTAATACACACCCTAACCACAAAAATACCGTAGAGCTTGCGACATAATTCCATACAACAGCCGCAAGGATAATGCTGAATACAAAATAACCAGCTAGCACTTTGTAATTGTCTTGATAACTCAGCTGATACAGTTCTAATTGCAATCTAGCTTTGCTTTCTAAATTTATACTGTTCATTGGTAAATTAGCGAAGCCGCGCCAAGAAGATACGAACCATGGACTAAGTTAACGTAAGCTCACGTTACAAGTATGAAAGTAAAAGGACAAGACATAGAAAAAGAAACTATCGAGTGTTCAGCTTAAAGCATCATTGCAAGGTAAATACTAATGTGGCTACGGCAATGCCTGAATCACGGTGCAAACCGTCTAGAAAATCAGAGTCGCTGGCATCCGTCGTTAGAAGCAAAATTGGTTGTTTGGGATCGCTGTTGTCGTCTTCAGATTCGAAGCTCAAACCGTCGTCGGTACCTGCATCATAGACTGGCAATGAGATAGCCACTTGCTGTATCCAGTTGCCATTGGCATCGCGCAGATCAAAGCCGCGCACGCCCACAAACCAATCCGGACTAGGCGCCACCATAGACACAATACGCACCAAAGGAAATTCATAGCTGACATCAAATTCAACTTCAGTACTATCTTGCGAACGGGGTATCCCCTGCCCATTTATCAAAAATTGGGCAAAACCTTGCCCAATAAACTGATTTATCTCAGCGTTTAATAGCGACACATCACCAGTTTCCGCCATTGACTCCATCCCCACAGTCGCCAGGCCTGCATCAACCCACAGCGCCGATTGTCCATTATGGGCCATCCCCACAAGAGGTGAAAAATGCCGGTTGTTTGGAAACATGGTAGCAAAGGTTTCAACAGACCAAATAGTAGAAAACCTCAATGAATAAGTAACACTATCCGCAGAGGAAGTATTACCCGGATTAGAGTTGTTGTCGGGCTCACTGGGTGAGCCCTGTGCGGATGTGGTGTTAGACGAATCACCACCCGAACCGCAGGCGCTTAATAGCACAAGAGCAGTTAACAGAATAAGAATTTTAGCCACGGCGCAAAGTCCAAAACGGGTATGTTTACTTAGAGACCCGAGAGACGTTTATTTGCGTTCAAGCAGTTGATTGTAAAAATGGACTGCCATTCGGTGCACTTCTGCTTTAGCATCGTTTTTTGACCTAGGCGAATAGTTAACCTATTTTCATAAATGAGAGTTACCACTTATGGAGGGCTTTCATGAATGAATTTTTCAATCAACTTACACATTCAAGAAAGTTGAAGCCGCTTGGCGTCTACCTATCCAAGTTGAACACGTTGTCAACGTAAGAGTATTGCAGTAAGCAAACAATGCCGATTAATAGCCGAGAAAACTCTCGGCTATTGGTGTAATAAGACAATTTCCTGCTGTTGTGAGATGGTTTGTGACAGGATGTAGGATTTGTCTGTCGGGTTGACATCTTCGAGCCAATAACTTGAAACCCCCAAATCAATTAATTTGGTATTACTTTGACTAGTGTATTCGTAGTGCCAAAGTTCGTCTTCCCTGGTATTCCAATAAATTCCGTCTGGCTTAGCGATGAAATACCAAAAAGTTTGATGTTGAGCGAAGCGAGTTTCTCTTTCTAATTGCCCATGGTTTATTCTGTAAAAGTATCCATCCCTGGCATTGATTAGTAGTTCGTTATCCGCATCTTTTTGGGCCCACCTGACATAGCCTTCGTACAAATAAGACTTGGTTTGATTTATCCAGTCAAATTCAACTAACTGTTGTTCTCCCTGCTCAAAAGTTGCTAGTAAAAAGGTATTTGATTCAGTCCATTGCATGAGTTTGATGATTGGAACATCGACAGAAATCACCTGACGCGAGCCGTCTAGGCCAAACAAAACGATGTCATCGTTAACCAATGCTGCGATTTGGTGACCGTCTTGTGCCCAGACAAAAAATCGTAAGCTATCCTGAGGGGACAAGTGACTAATTTGTTGCAGTTGGTCATCTTTCGATAGCCAAAGCTGAAGACTACCACTGCGTTCAGATAAAAAGGCAAAGTGACTGCTTTCGGGTTGAAACTTCGCACCATGTTCCGCCAAAATTGAGCGGTGCAAGGGCCTCGATGTAGAGTCTGTTGGGTCCCAATGGTACTTGATAATATCGGCATCCTTACTACCAAGTGTCATGGCAATACTGCTTCCATCGGGTGCTTCCTGAGGGCGGGAAATGTATTTGAAGGTCGGAAGCGTTTTTTCTGATATCTCCCCGTCCAATGACAAGTTATAGAGGCTTGAGTTGTGGCTGTACAGCAGTGCAGATTCATCGGCATTCCAGGTGGGGTACCAGCGATCCCAGAAACTATTGCCATACTGATGGGAGAAGGGGACAAAGACATGGTGATCTGAGTCTAAATTCCTAATTAACAGTTTGTGCTCGAAGGTTTCAGTCCTCAGCATGATCGCTAATTTATTTTGTTGTTGGGCGTAAGAAATGGAATAAGGAAAGTGGTTGCTGTCTTGATAAATCGATATCACATCATTATTGGTAATATCAATTTGCATCACTTCACCCGACAACAAGTCATGTTTGATAAATGCAATTTCTTCAGACGATAGCCACTGTGGTTGCTCACAAACCGACTTGTCACATTGGTGAATTATTTCTGGTACCGCTGTTAAGCCGAGGTCTTCTGGTAGTTTAATAACGGCAAGCTGTGGCTGAGAAAACAGGGCATTAGGCTCTCTGATAAAAATCGCAATTTGCCGACTATCAGGTGACCAAGCTGGGTCATCTATATGCTGGTGAGAGTCAGTTATTTGGTATTCGTTTTTACTGATTCGGTCTTTTAACCATAAATTGGCGTTTCCCTCTTTTTCGTGCCGGACAAAAGCGATGTAACGTCCATCCGGGGAGAAAACAGAGAACAGCTCGTCTTGATCTGTCAGGGTGATAGGTGTGATCTTTTCAAATGAAAAAAAGCTATGACGGTCTTTTGAAGTGTCATCGCTGTGCCACACCACAGCGATGACAAAGGCAACAAACAGAACTGAAGATAATGCAAATGTGATCGATAGAAATCGGCTTTTCGGTTGTGTCGATAAGCGCCAATCCACAGGCACCACAAGGCTGTATCCTTTTTTGGCATGAGTTTGGATAACGGCTTGAGTTTTACCGTCGTCATTTAATGCTTTGCGCAATTGTGTAATACAGCGTTGTAATGTGTTAGTCACCTCAACTGAGTTAGGCCATACCTGCTCAATTATCTCCTGGTGACTGACCACTTCACCCTGGTGTTTCGCCAGAAGTAAAAGCACTTCCATTACTTTTGGTTCCATGGTGATTATTTTTTCTTCGCGGACGATGCGGTTTCTTGAAACATCAACCTTATAGTCACCAATGGAGAATTGCTGTGATTTCATTTGCGCTTTTGATGAAATATTTTGTGAAATTGAGCCACATTATACCTTTGTGTGAACGCAAAATACGTTTCTTTTTTAATTTTATCTAGCACCTAAGTCATTGATTATATTAAACATCAGTAAGAAATCAGATTTTCATTTGGCAAAACTCATAGGCCATTCTCTCTTTGCAGGTTAAGAAGTCGCCCAGTTATTAACAAAAGGTGAAAAACATGAAGTCAGTTTATCGATTACTCGGTGTTCTAGCTTGCTTTATTTTTAGTGTGCAAGCACAAGAAACGTTATCTGAAGAAAAAATGATGCGCTTGCTTAAACAAGTGACACATCTACAAAATAAAGTATTGCGGCAGGGCTCAACTGTTGCAGATGCTGAAGCATTGTTTTCCATGTATACCCCAGATTTCACATACATACATGAAAAATACGGTGGTACTTATACTCGTGAACATCTCTACAGCAATACCGTTAAGTTTTTGAAGCAAGGCCGCTACGACTATCAAGTTGATCGCTACAAGATCGATTCGACCTTAATCGGGGTTAATACCATCGCGGTTGTCCGTACTGAACACTTTGGTGATGAACACGATCAACATCTAGCCGTGTTTGAGTTTGACGGCGATCAAGTACGCCGAATTACAGAGTATTGGTAAGGGCGAGAAGATGAAGCGTTGTGTGAAACTAATCGCGTTGATTACTTTGTTCTTGGTGAAATATGTATGGGCTGAGCAGCAATCTAATTATCAAGTTACGAAATTATCTGAACAGGCATATTTGTTTACATACCACTGGGCACCAGATGCTAAAACAAACATAGGTGTCCTGATCAGTGATGACGGCGTGTTATTAATTAACACGATGATGCTGAGACAGGCAGAACAGCTTGAATATGAGTTAGCCAAATTAACAGATAAACCTGTGAAGTATGTGCTGAACAGCAATTACGATACCTATAACACTCAAGCTAACAGGTATTTTGTAGATAAAGGTGCAACAGTTATTTCCCACAGAGATACTGTTTACGCACAAGACATGTTTGCACAGATATTGTTTAACAAGGAGCTTGTTTTGCCTTTTGGAAAAGAGGTTATCAAGGCATACCACAGCGGTGGACATTCTTGGGGCCACATCAACATCTACCTGAATCAGGCCAATGCTATGTTTATGGCTGACAGCTTTCGATTAGCCTATTTGACAACGCTTGGCCCTAGAGGGCTGGAAGGACATATTGATGGACTCAAATCGGCAATAAGCATTGGTAATGATGAGACAAAATATATTCCAGGGAATGTTTATAAGCGTTTGTATGGAGATAAAAGTGATCTGAAACAAGAGATAGCATTTAGAACCCGGTTTTATCAGCGTACTAAAGAATTGTATCGGTTGGGACTTAATGAATCGAAAATGGCTGAAGATCAAGAGATTATAGAAATCTCCAATCATTACGAACATTTTCCTGAGATGGAATTAGGCCATTGGCTGTTCACTCCAGTACGATTTTTTGAGTCGATGCATAGTCAAAACGTCAAAGATACAGAGAACGCAGAATATATTGGCAGATATCAATTAACCGGCTTGCCTGATATGGAAGTGTTAGTGAGAGAACAACGGCTATGTATTCGCGCAAAGGGAGTGCTGTATTTCAACTTAGTGGCGATTGATAAAGACAGGTTTTGGTATGACCAAGAGTCACTGAGCCGCTATTTCATCTTTACCCGAGATAATAAAGGCAGAGTAAATGGCCTGAAGATGGTCAATGCACAACCGTATGAAGGAGATGATTACTATTTACATCATCTAGTCAACAAGCACTTCGTTAAGGCTAACAAATAACCTTTAGCCCATCGCTGTTAAGAAAAATATCACCCAGAGAATTATAATGAAAACACGTATTTTCCTGAGCACCCTCGTGCTTGTGGTTCTATCCATAGTGACTGCCTCTGCAAGTGCAGAGAATGTAAGTGCTAAAAACCAGACACAAATACAAAAGGTCTCAATCACCCCAAATGTTACTTTAGATATTTACGCACCCAATGGATCGCCAAACAAAACGCACAATCAATCGCCGAATGCATCGCCAAATAGGGTAAAGCGCTATCCAGTGTTTTATGTGATGGATGGACAGCACTATTTGTACAATGCCATTGGGTTTCAAGCATCACTAAAAGACATGGACATAAGTCCTGAATACATTGTTGTTGGCATAAATACAGAGGAACTAAACCGATTGGGGAAGCGCTCCGAGTATTTGGAATCTGATCCGGGAAAACTCATCGAGATAATGGCTTCGAAGATCATTCCTTACGTTGAACAGCATTTTCCAGTAAACCAACAGCGTATGTACTTCGGTTGGCAATTTGCTGCAGGCTTCGGATTGACACTATTTAACAAGAAACCAGAGTTATTCGATGGTTTTTTTCTTGCCAGTGGGAATCGTTTTGATAAAGCAAAGCTAGAACAAACTGAAAAAGTACTGAATGAGAATTCAAAATTGAATACGCAGTTTTATTTAACTCTGGGTAGCATGGAGGATCACGCCACTCAAAGCTATGAAAAGCTTGCAGCCATGTTGCAAGCACACGGTAATGTCAGATGGCACTATAGTTATGTTGATCGTTACTCGAAACGGATTGATCATCATACGACTCCATTGGAGAGCTTAACTGAAGGATTAGCATGGTACTTTTCTGATTACCCGGATTTGACCTTTTATTCCGTGCAGGACTTGCAAGATTTTGGTGGTGTAGAGGCTGTTCAGCTTTATTACCAACAAAGGGCAATGCGTTATGGCAAGTCGTCCACAGTGGGTGAGCAAGCAAAATTTAGTATGTTAAGACATGCCGCAGAAGAAAATCGTTGGGAACTGTTTCAAAAAATAGAACAGGCAATTGGCGAATATGAACCGGAGCCTTACGTATATTGGCTACACTTTTTTGGTCAGTTTTTCCTTGCGAATGAGGCGTTGGCAAGAGCAGAAGCCTTGTTTAAGTTCGGTATTTCACATTTTCCAGATTCTCACCATATGTGGGCTGGATTGGCTGACGTGGAAAAAGCCCGTGGAAATTATCAGTCAGCACTGATAAAAATTGATAAAGCGATTGAGTTAAGTATCGACAGTGAGCGACACAAGGAAAAATATAAACTTAGCCGCAAGGATATTAAGGCGCGCCACTAAACTATAGTAGTGTGATTACCAAGGAACCCTGACGGTATAATTACCGAGCGATTTTGACAATGCGCCATCAAAATGAACAGATGTAGCTGCAAAAAGATTAAAGCTCCATTTTAACGTTAGCCAAACATAGAGCGTTTAGGCAATACATCTTCTGCCGTTTCATACAAATCATATTGCATCTGATAGTGTAACCAAGCGCCAGCACTGATATTTGTAACAGATTCAAGCTTTCGGGCAAACTCAATAGAGACGCGCACATGGCCGTTGATGAACCTGGAGAAGTGCTTAGCAGAGATCCCCATCAGTTCGGCTATCTCTGGGTGTTTTTTGGTTGCCTTGGACAAACAGCGTCGTTTGAAAACCTCAGACGGCTTAGGTCTGGGCAGAGTCTCTGGACGGTGGGTAGCTTCAGACTGAAAAACAAAATCAGGAGTCATGGTTCATATACCCTCAAATCAACGTTATAGCAGTCACCTCGCCAAAAATCACAGGTTACGGCTCCACAAGGTTCTACATTATTAACAGTAATGGTGACAGACCAACTTTCCTGGTTGTCTGGGTGGTATTGAATCGCACCGATGTCGACTAAATCTTCGACAACCTGAGCGGCATCAAGATCGAACATGACATCTCGCACTTCATGCGCGTACAGGGATGGGAGGACAGTTAAATCGTCTAATTCCCAAATACAGCGCAACTCTGCACTTTTTATTGTCTTGACGCTCAATTACTTGCACCAAACATTACAACATCGGTAATATTACCATTTTGGTAATATATGGCAATCTAACTCCTATAGATAAATTTCAATTTAAATCGCCCCTCGCTGATGGTGTAGATCCTGGTCAGGTTGCGACGAACCAGAGGTGTGTTAAGGGCCGCGAACCGCGAACCACATTTGAGTGTCTAAACGCCATCTCCTTGTCTCGTTTTAACGACGAACCTGAAAATTGGCTATGTCGGCTACTAGGAAGATCTTGGAATTCTGAAAAATTGGAAAACGAGATAGGGAGATGGTGCGCCACATCATACAATGTTCGAACTTTTTCGACTCACTTAAAGAATGGAAAGAAGAGCTTAAAAGGATTTAATTGAGCTCTGACACTGAGGGATCCCATTTATTACAAGATGAGCTAAACGAGATTTTGGCCATGAAAATGTACATCTGGTCTGCACAAGACCAACGCGGCTACAATGTTATTGGCACCGGTAATACCGCATTGCAAGTGCAACCGTGGGAATGCACCGGCTGTGTTGTCACCATCACCGACTTAGATCCCGATTTGGGAGGTGTCGAGATACCTTAAAAACAATCATATAGTGCAGCTTTCGCCGCTTTTTCTTATGAAGAATATTCCAGTTTTTTAGACTCAAAGCCTTTTTTTAGTGGTTATAACGTTCCTGTATATGTTGTGACTAGTTGTTTAGTTTTTCACGGCGTCTCCCAGCTCATTGATTTAACTCATAAAATCCAAGCACCGGTTAGATACATACCTTCAACTTAAGACCAAATGGATTAATAATTATTTGACCACACACTCACCAATGAGTATATTCCTAACCTACCCAGGAAGTCTCATAACTGGTCAGTTTCGATTAAAGTTTTTCATATACGATGTTTTAGAGCCTGCAAAATTCGTTAAGAAAAAACACGTAAAAAAAAGTCAATTGGATTACAATCATACAACATTAGAACATTTAGATATAAAAGTACAAGGCCAGAAAATGTTAGCCAAATATAAAAATATAATAGTTTTAGCGGGGTTGGGATTGTTAATAGCTTCTTTGGTACTTCAGACCCAAAACAATAAAAAAGAAAGTTTAAATATAAGTGCTGATGAACCTAAAGAGGTTTATAAAGAAGGCGCGCCAGCTGGTTCAGGCACTTCCGAGCACACATTACCTTTGTCACAAAACAATACTATCTTGCTAATACCAAGCGATAAGGAAATTGAAAACGAAAGCCTAGTCACAGAAGAATATATTTCATCGTTTGGCAACGATTTATCCCCATATTCGGAAGAAGAAAAGCTAATCATTAGGAGATTCTTTACATATAGAACACTTGATAAAAGCGAGTTACCAGTGTTTTTTAAATATTACGTGGATGGAATGTTTAAAGATGGCGATGAAGATAGCCCGAATGCTTTTAAAAAAGACGTCGATGATAGCTGGATATCTTCAAAACTAGCGAACCACAGTATGGCTAATTGGGAGACTGCCTCAGATGAAGGTGATGTGCTCTCAACTATGATATTAGCAAGGTTTTATAAAGATACTGGATACGTGGACGAAGCTGAGAGTTATTACTTGAGGGCGTTTGTGAATATTAATGAAG
The DNA here is from genome assembly GCA_965279005.1 of Alteromonadaceae bacterium. Lineage (GTDB taxonomy): Bacteria > Pseudomonadota > Gammaproteobacteria > Enterobacterales > Alteromonadaceae > Planctobacterium. Next base: position 238,977 of record CBDIHK010000023.1, read on the forward strand.
GTGGTGTGGCTATTGAAAGCTTAATGACCATTTCTAAACAAAAAGACGAAGAAAAAGCAGCGGCATATGCATGGTATGCAATGAACAACAACCTTCATATATACGACATTAAAACCTTAAATGACTTAACAAAAAAATATAGCTTAGAGGAGGTGTCACAGCAATTATTATACATCACCAATGAAATTGAATCACTTCAAGTTAATTATGCTAACAGTGAGAAAATAGACATTAAAAAATTAATTAACTAATACATCCAAGGGACACCATGAATTTAAAAAAAAGCTTTATACTTTTTATTGCTGCAATGCTCGTTGCTTTTAATGCATCAGCTACCGCAATAAAATCAATTACCTTAAAACCAGCGTCAACCAACAACCCAATGCAATATGCAGTCACAGAAATGGGAAAAAGGAATGACGTCTTTCAAGGAGATATTCTTTACGTTGCTGTTGTGCAAACTGTTGCAGTAGAAACCAATTATTACAGGTTAGACTTCGCCGGGGGTAATTGGGTAGCTCTAGAAATCAATCTTACTCAGTTTACTGATGGTGAGATCCAAGAACAAATACTTCAAGAGCTAATGGATGACGTCCAAAGATTGACCTTTTTTGCTACTGTTCATGGCGGCGCTCGAGGTTTTAACCTTACTTTAGGACAGTCTGGCAGCGTAGGTATCGCAATTCCTTGGGTTTGCTCACAGTGTCGTGTAACGATTACCGATCTTCCAACAGATGGTGTCGAATATGAGGAACCATGATTAACTTTTCTGAGCTTTTTATCTGTACTCTGTAATGAACCAACACGACCTATTGAAGTGTTGGTTCGTCTTGCCAAATTAGTTTATTTGCAAACAAAGCTACATTGTGTCATCGATTGCCAATTGCCTTTATCCTGCCAGTTTTTTGGTTCCTGCAAATGTCTGGAAAGTAATCCGGGTTATCCCGGCAGAATACAGCAATCCTATTCTGGCAATTGGGAAGATTTTGGAATTTTGAAAAATTGGAGAACGGGATAGGGAGATGGTGTGACGTGGTCAAGCCAAATTGACCAACCCAGTTAAGCTACTTTCTCTACTTATTTCAAGTCCGCCTCATATTGGTTAGGACTTTTGTAACCCAGGTACAAGTGAAGTCGTGTTGGATTATAAAATGTAGTAATGTAACGCAAAACATCCTGCAGAGCCTCGTAGCGACTTTGGTAATGTTTCCACTGCACCAGTTCTTGCTTCAAACTACCAAAGTAGTATTCAACCACAGGTCGAGTCAACCGTTGGGAACTTCCCCCATCAGTTGCTCACAGAACCGTACGTGAACCTCTCGATTCATACGGCTCTTGTTATTCAGTCACCCAATTCCAAACCTTCTTCCAATGAGCAAACAAGTCATGACGCTGTTTATACAAACTTCTCAGCCATTGGCCTGCACGTCTTTTGCGACGTTGCAATGATTTGTACTTACGCATTGCCCACTTCATAAGTTTCTTATTGATGTAGTCATAGACAGCAGACATCTCATGGGGCTTTAAACGGGCAGCCTGTCACGGCCAGTGACCCAGCCGGGAGGCATTGGAAGGCATAAGGGTGGAAACGAGGAACGAGGTTCCATGCACGACAGCCCGTCCGCTAGGATGCCACCAATAAGTAATACTGCAGTTTTGTCTCACCAGTGAGACTTTCATGCTTTTTGCTTGTTATTTTCACTCAAATTATTTTGTCCGATGGGTTTATTTTTCAATCAATTCGTACATACAGTTTTTTGAGTTTTGTCTACTTATCGCTGCATATGCGACAACTCGTCGCTTTTCCACGTAACTTTTGTTCGAGTCCACTGTAGTAATCTATATATAGCTTGGGATGGTGAAGTGTGATAAAAAAGTACCTAAAAGTAGAAGCGACAAATTATCCTGTTAAAACCCGACAACTTGTCGTCGATTAAGATGTTAGCCAATTATAATGGAGTATAGAATTAATGATTTGGTGGGAAAAAACAGTCGAGTACAACTTTGTAATTCTGGCCGCAATTGATAAAAAAATTAGCTTTGCTGCACCGTTGTCTGGTATTCAGGAAATTGGTGGTGATGGAATTTTTGGAATCGATTCCAAGTTAATACTTGTTGAATTTAAGAGGTCACAAAAAGAGCTTAAAACTGAAAAAGATAAATTCGTTTGCTACGAAAAAGCAAAAGATGAAATGGTAGGTCGCGACAATCATCATTTTTTAGTTTATGGCTCAGAAGGTTATAATAGCAATTTAAATTTGCATGCTAGACATTACTTTTCTTTAGAGGAAGTAGGTTCAGCTCTGTCTATCTTGGAGCTTGGCGTAAGTGACGAAGAGTTTAAATCATATCTTGGTGATTTAATTGAACTAAAGAAAGAGGATGGTCGTTCAGATGGAACGGTTGGACCAGAGTCCGTAGCATCCGTCGTTGGAGTATCCCCTGGATCTGTTAGCTCAATATCCGTAACAGAGTATGTCAGGTTGGCTTTACCGGGACTTTATCAGGCTCTTTCTCCTACACAAACTATAAGTAGAGGCCCGAGTCTTGGCTAACAACAAAATTCAAATCGGACGCAACCACTTTGGCTCCGTTTGTGCCTCGCGTAGTGTAGCCAAAGCGCTATGCGCCGTTTAATTCAAAAGTTAAGTTTCACAAGGAGTCATGGTGCACTGTACTAAATGCGCAAAAGAAGTTAATGATACTGATAATTTCTGTTGTAACTGTGGGGCATCATTATCTCTCAAAAGCTCATCAGTGGGAGATGGCAGCTTAAATATTGCAGGTAGCAATACAATCTCTAACAGCCACCTTCACGTTGGTGACGTATATCAGTCGGAAAACCAAGAAGAGAAAGCATATATTGATAGAACTTATGTTAAGCCCATTACCCTAGCCGGTAGTTCTGTACGAACGTCATGGTTAATAATTTCAGGGCTAGTAGGTTTCGTTGGGAGCTGGGCATCCATTTTTAGCGTTCTTGGGAGCATGTGGCAGTTTTTGTTTTTGGTGATTCTCGCTTTAAGTATGTTCCTTCTTTTGAACGGTATTGTTTTGTGGAAAACCAGATTTTCAAGGTTAAAGTGGTTTAATCTTGAATCAAATAGAGAAGGTGAAGTGTTTCTGACAAAAGTTGCTGGTAGCTGCCCAAAATGCGATGGAACACTTAAACTTGTGGATCTAAAAGTGTCTCAAAATAACAGCAAAACGTTTGTTCGTTGCTCTAGAAACAGTGATCACATCTGGAACTTCGATCCAACTGTTCTAGACTAAAATTTAACAAGCAAAGTAAGCGGATGCTACGGACAGCTGCTTTGAACGATGTCTACAAAGTGTCTACGGGGGAAAGGCAAGGATAGGCAAAGAAAGGCAAGAATCATTAAAGTAAATGCAATAAAAACAGTAACATACTGAAATTATTATAAATTATTGAGGATTTAAAATCCCCTGTCCATTTCTCTTTCCTTAGAGCCATTCGCGCTTTGTTAAGCCATGCCCTATACGCAACAACCCTATCTTTGATGGGAAGCCCTTCTAACTCAAAGAACTATTTTTCTAAGCTAACACCCCATTTTGCCTGGGTCTTCCCAAAAAATTGGAAATTGCACCACTTAGGTTCTTCCTCATCAACAGAGTAAGATGATTACCGATCCCCGTTAATTGAGTAGATCCAACAAATTTTGACAGCTTTAGCTGGTCGCGAAGCGAAGAGGCACAGGGATGTGGCGAGCAATCGAACCGCGAAGCGCGTGAGAGTGTCTGGACTCCATCTTCCTATCTCGTTTTAACGATGACCTTAAAATTGGCAATATGTTGGCAATTGGAACAAATCTGGAATTTTAGAGACATTGAAAAACGATATCAGGAGATAGTACCCAGAGGCGGAAAAATTTGTCTGGAACAAATTTTGACAGCTTTAGCTGGTCTCGAAGCGACGAGGCACAGGGAAATGGCGAGCAATCGAACCGCGAAGCGCGTGAGAGTGTCTGGACTCAATCTTCCTATCTTGTTTTAACGACGAACCTGAAAATTGGCAATATGTTGGCAATTGGGAAGATTTTGGAATTCTGAAAAATTGGAAAAAGGGATATGAAGATGGTGCCCAGAGGCGGAAAAATTTGTCTGGAACAAATTTTGACAGCTTTAGCTGGTCGCGAAGCGACGAGGCACAGGGATGTGGCGAGCAATCGAACCGCGAAGCGCGTGAGAGTGTCTGGACTCCATCTTCCTATCTCGTTTTAACGACGAACCTGATAATTGGCAATATTTTGGCAATTTTGAAGGTCTTGGATTTCTAAAAAATTGTAAAACGGGATAGGGAGATGGTGCCCAGAGGCGGAAAAATTTGTCTGGAACAAATTTTGACAGCTTTAGCTGGTCGCGAAGCGACGAGGCACAGGGATGTGGCGAGCAATCGAACCGCGAAGCGCGTGAGAGTGTCTGGACTCCATCTTCCTATCTCGTTTTAACGACGAACCTGATAATTGGCAATATTTTGGCAATTGCGAAGATCTTGGAATTATGAAAAAATTTGAAAACGAGATAGGGAGATGGTGCCCAGAGGCGGAATCGAACCACCGACACGGGGATTTTCAATCCCCTGCTCTACCGACTGAGCTATCTGGGCGTAGTGTCTGCGCGTTGGCTTTTGGTTGGCGCTTGCGCTTTGCAGCGTTGTAACATTGCTGTCACTTGCTGCGGGTGCGTATTAAACGGATTTCGCCTACCTAAGTCAACTGTTTTTTTGGATTGTTTGTGGGATTTTAGTTTGTTCGGCGATAAAACTAGCAAACTGGCTATTTTTACTACAAAACACCGGGTTTTATCGCCTAGCCCTTTTAATATTTACTTTTCTGGTGGTGTGTAACCTTCAATGTCAGGCTCTTTGCCTTCGAATAGATAGGCTACCATTTGCCCTTCCAAGAACTCACGGGCTTTGGCGTCCATCATATTGAGTTTGTGTTCGTTGATTAACATGGTTTGCTTTTTTTGCCATTCGGAAAAAGCTTGTTTGGAGATGTTGTCAAAAATGCGTTTGCCCACTTCGCCTGGGTAAAGTTGGAAATCCAGGCCATCGGCCTCTTTTTGTAAACGCTGGCAAAATACAGTCCTGCCCATTGGGTTGCTCCTCAAATTGTCGGGGCTTGCTATGGCAGCAAGCTTAATTGATCCAGTATCTTTTTGGTAGGCACAGACAGGCCTACTTTGGCCGGTTGCTCTGGGTCGTACCAAAGGCTGTTGCCATCTGCCACGGCATGGCTGCCAGCATTGTCGCTAAACGGCAGTAGCACCGGGCTAATGTCCAGGTGAAAATGGCTAAAAGTATGGCGGAAACCGGTAAGGGCTTTTTGGCCAACACCGGTATTTGATTCAATTTCTGCCGGTTCAACTTCTACAAAGCCGTATAGGCCGCCCCAAATGCCTGTGGGTGGCCGCTGCTGCAACAGGAATTTACCGTTTTGGTGGTACACCAGCATAGTGACCTGCTTGACCGGCAAGGTTTTTTTCGGTTTTTTACCCGGGTAGTCCTGTGGGTTGTTTTGGGCGAAGGCAATACAAGCGTCTTTGATTGGGCACTCTGAGCAGTTAGGTTTGCTGCGGGTGCACAGGGTAGCGCCCATATCCATCATAGCCTGGTTGTAGTCGGCCACGCCCTGCTCGGGTGTGTTGATTTCTGCCAATTGCCACAACTTGGTTTCCACCTGTTTATTGCCAGGCCAACCAGGGACGGCGTAAAAACGAGCCAGTACCCGTTTGACATTGCCGTCTAGGATGGCGTGGGCCTGTCCTATCGACAAAGACAAGATGGCGCCTGCGGTTGAGCGGCCAATACCCGGCAGCGCCAGGACCGCTTCAAACTCGACGGGGAACTTGCCCCCGTGTTCATCCCTTACTACTTGCGCTGCTTTGTGCAGGTTGCGGGCGCGGGCGTAATAGCCAAGGCCAGTCCAAAGGTGCAGCACCTCGTCTTGTGGTGCGTTGGCTAAATCCACCACTGTTGGGAAGCGCTGCATAAAGCGTTCGAAATAAGGAATAACCGTTGCCACCTGGGTTTGCTGCAGCATGATTTCCGACACCCAAACCGAATAGGGGGTTTTATCCTGCTGCCACGGCAAATGTTTGCGGCCGGAATGGCTAAACCATTCTAAGATCGGGTCGGTTATCTTCTGTTCATCGGTTGTCTGGCTATTGTTAGATGGCATTCGCACTCACTGGGTTTATTCTTGATAGTTATTGCTACGCTATAGCGCGCTAATTGGCACGAAAACTTGTAATTACGCAGCAGCGCAGCATAATACGCGACCACAAAAATCCAGATCAACCCGGGCGGGCGAATGATACCGATACTACTATGTATTCGGATTGGTACATTACCGCTGAGTAAGAGTAAGTGAGTAATTGGTGAGCAAGTTTAAAAGCCAAGAAGAAGCACAAGCGGCAGGCGTATATGTGCGCAAAGTACAAAGTTTTGTCAAGCGGGAAGGCCGTTTGACCAAGGGCCAAGCTGCGGCCATCGACAAACTTTGGCCTACCATGGGGCTGGAATATACAAAAACCGCTTTCGACCTGGATAAAGAATTTGGACGCCACGCACCGGTGGTGCTAGAAATCGGTTTTGGCATGGGGCACAGCCTAGTGGAAATGGCCAAGGCAGAACCAAACAAAGACTTTATTGGCATAGAAGTGCACCGCCCCGGTGTGGGCACCTGCTTGATGGCTGCAGATGAGCAAGGTGTTAATAACTTAAGGGTAATGGAGCACGACGCAGTAGAAGTATTGCGTGACTGCATACCCGATGGCAGCTTGTCCCGGGTGCAGCTGTACTTTCCCGATCCTTGGCATAAAAAGCGCCACCATAAACGCCGTATCGTGCAGCCAGATTTTGTTGAACTGCTTAGGCAAAAGCTAACAGTGGGTGGCCTGTTCCATATGGCAACCGATTGGGAAAACTACGCTGAGCACATGCTCGAAACAATGTTGGCTGCTCCAGGCTTTAGCAACACTGCAGAAGATGGCAAATACGTACCGCGTCCCAGTTACCGTCCATTAACCAAGTTTGAGCAACGCGGCCACCGCCTGGGCCATGGGGTTTGGGACTTGGTGTTTGCCAAGGTGCAATAATGTTAAGCGCACCAAGTGAATGCCTGCTGCGCAGCGCCGACCTATTCGATGCTGGCCGCTGGTTGCTAGTCAATCCAGATGCGGCAATTTTTGCCAAGCTGCCTAGCAATGTGCAGGGGCTGCACCAGTATTTTGATACCTACTTACTGGCGCAAAAAAATGGCTCCCAGCGACAACATTTTGGTTTGACCTTACCCCCAGAGGCAGCTCAGGAAGCTGTGTTTGACGGCGTAGTGGTCTATGCCTCCAAGGCCAAGCAGCATACTAGACAGCTGCTGCATTACGCGGCAAGTGTGTTAGTGAATGATGGCCAGTTACTATTGGTGGGCGAAAACAAAGCGGGCGTCAAAAGCATGGCCAAGTTAATGCAGCCCTGGGCCAGCGCTTACCGCAAGCTAGATGCTGCGAGGCATTGCAGCTTGTTCCAAGGACTAAAACAAGCTGACGCGACACGCCTTGACTACGCCCAAGAAACCAGCGAATACCAGATAGAGGTCAAAGGCCAAACACTGGCTGTCACTTCCTTACCAGGTGTGTTTAGCCACAACGAGCTGGATGCAGGCACCCAGTTATTGTTGGAAAACCTGCCCAACATCAATAAGGGACGAGTTTTAGATTTTGCCTGTGGCTCCGGGGTAATTGGGGCATATCTTCAGACCACCCAGCCAGAAATCGAACTAGTTTGTTCCGACATCAATGCCAATGCCCTGTTTTGCAGCGAGCGCACCCTGGCTGCCAATAACTGTCCGGGACAAGTGCTGGCAAGCGATGGCTTGAGGCAAATACAAGGCGAATTTGACGCCATTGTCACCAACCCCCCATTCCACACCGGCGTGCGTACCGACCACAGCGTAACCCGGCAATTTATTTTGGACGCTGTTAAGCATTTAGAACCGGGTGGGAAGTTGATACTGGTAGCCAACAGGTTCTTGCCTTATCCAGAGCAGTTACAGAAGCAGTTTGGCAATGTCAAAACAATTGCCGAAACTAGCAAGTTTAAACTGTATTGCGCTGTTAAACGCTAGCATTTTGGCAGTTGCTTGCAGTTCTTCGCCCAAACTTGGCAAAATCGGCGCTTTTCGGCGACATTTTGGCGCTATAAGCGATTAGACAATTCGCTGCCAGTTGCATTTTTAACCACTTTTGAAAATGCTGCCTTAAGGCCTAATCCTACTGGGGTGCGCATGAATTTTTTGTGACAGGCCTACCACAAAATGTAGCCCAGCAGGCAGTTTTACCAGTTAAGCTTACAAATCGTACCAATACACCGCTTTTTTATTGCCCACGGTGCAAAAAAGGGTGCTATGCTTTTGTTTACAACCACCCTCAAGGAAGCACTAGCACTATGTCACGAAATATCGCCATGATCCTGGCTGGCGGCGCCGGCACCCGACTTTTCCCGTTAACCCAAACCCGAACCAAACCTGCAGTCCCGTTTGCCGGTGGCTTGCGTTTGATTGACTTTGTGTTAAACAATTTTGTCAACTCAGACATCTTGAAGCTCTATGTCTTGACCCAGTTTAAGTCCCAGTCGCTAAATATCCACTTACGCCAGGCGTGGCACATAACGGGGCTGACCGGTAACTTCATCGATGCAATTCCCGCCCAGATGCGTATGGGCAAACGCTGGTACGAGGGTACCGCAGACGCCATTTACCAAAACTTGCGTTTGATTGAGATCCACGAGCCCGATAACGTATTTATCTTTGGTAGTGACCATATCTACAAAATCGATATCCGCCAAGTACAGCGCTATCACGAAAAAATGGATGCCTCACTGACAGTCTGTGCGATCCCTGTTCTAGCTTCGGAAGCAGCTGGTCGTTTTGGTGTTATCGAGGTAGACGAAGATTTCCGCATGATAGGGTTTGAGGAAAAGCCAGCCAATCCTAAAACCATCCCTGGTCGCCCAGATCTGGCCTTGGTTTCCATGGGTAACTATGTATTCAAGAAAGACAAACTATTTGAATACCTGACGGCTGATGCCGAAGACAAGATGTCCACCCACGACTTTGGCCATGACATTTTGCCGAAAATGGTAGCTGACGGTGAGCCAGTATATGTCTACGATTTCAATCGCAACGAAATCCCTGGCGAAGCAGCCACCGCCAACCACAGCTACTGGCGTGACGTGGGTACGGTTTACAGTTTCTGGGAAGCCCATATGGACTTGTTGGTAGCCGAGCCAGAGTTCGACCTATACAATAGTAAGTGGCCACTTCGCAGCTACCACCCACCAGTGCCACCGGCAAACATTATGGCCGATGAAGAAGGCAACCACTGCACAGTGCTCAACTCAATGATTTCTTCTGGAAGTGAAGTCACTGGTGCCCATATTGAGCGCTCCGTATTGGGCTTTAACGTAAAGGTGGAAGCAGGCAGCCGCATTACTGAAAGTATTATGCTGGGTAAGTGTGAAATTGGCGAAAACTGTGTCTTGAACAAGGTCATTGCCGACAAGAGCGTGCGTATTGCCCCCAACACCCAAATAGGGGTGGATCTAGAACTAGATAAGTCCCGCGGATTGACAGTTTCTGAAGAGGGTATTGTGGTGATCCCTAAAAATATGGAGATCGGTTACTAGTGAAAATTCTGTTTGTAATTTCAGAAGTAGAGGGTTTAGTCAAAACCGGTGGGCTGGCTGATGTCGGCCGCGCCTTGCCGGTTGAACTGCGCAACCAAGGGCACGATGTCAGGATCATCATTCCCTACTACAGGTCAATCGCACAGCAGTTTCCGGCGCACCAGGTCACAGAGACCCAAACCCTGTATGCAAACGACAGACAATACCAATACCAGATCAAACAGATCGATTTAGATGGGTTGTGTGTTTATTGCGTGGATTTTCCATTGTTTTTTGACCGCGATGGAATTTATTCAGACAGCTACCACGCTTACCCAGACAACGCCGAGCGCTATGCCTTCTTCTCGATGGCGGCATTACATGCCAGCGCTTGTGTTGGTTTCCAGCCAGAAATAGTGCATTGCCACGACTGGCATACTGGCTTGGTGCCATTTTTCCTGCGCCGGGATCCGACCGGATTTTACCAAAACAGCCGTTCTGTCCTGACCATCCACAACGGCGCGTACCAGTGCCAGCACCCGTTTTCAGAGATCCCATTTTTACATCCGTACCAAGAAATCGCCGAACAACAGGATCATATGGGAGCCATCAATTTCTTGAAGATAGGCGTGATGAACGCTGACAAGATCAATGCCGTTAGCCCCCATTATGGCAACGAGCTAAAAACCCCGTTGGGCTCACACCAGATGTTCCATGAGTTTATGACCCGCCAGCACGACCTCACCGGGATCCTGAATGGCTGCGACTACAGGCAATGGGATCCCGTGTCAGATCAAGAGTTGCCAGCCAACTACCACGCCGACGATATGGCAGGCAAAGCGGTGTGCAAGGCAACACTACAGCAGGAAGTAGGCCTGCCGGTGAACCCTGATGTGCCGCTTATAGGCATGGTCTGCCGGTTGACTGAACAAAAGGGCTTTGGCTACTTGGTGCCTATTTTGGGTCACCTGATGCAACACAACGTCCAGCTACTTATCATCGGCACCGGCGATCCCTCCATTAGTGAAGCATTGCGCATTTACGCGGGCCAGCGCCCAGACAAGTTTATTTTTAGGGAAGAATTCAGCAACCGCATGGCTCACCTTCTGGAAGCTGGCAGTGACTATTTCCTGATGCCTTCCCTGTTCGAACCTTGCGGCCTTAACCAGATGTACAGCCTAGCCTACGGCACCCTGCCGATCGTGCGGGCTGTGGGTGGGTTGCGGGACACCGTGATAGATCTGGAAGAAGATCCCATGCACGCAACTGGGTTTGTGTTCCACGCTGCGGATGGTACGGCACTGCTCAATTGTATCCGCAGGGCAATTTTGTTTTATTACGAGTATCCAGAGCATTTTAAGGCAATGCAGAACAGGGCAATGCACACGCGTTTTACCTGGCATGACGCAACGTTGCAATACGTTGGCTTATACCAGGATGCCCTTAGGAATTCATTCCAGTAGCGGGTTGTTTTTGATGTTACTACGATTGACCATAGCGGCCTGCCTGCTGGCAGCATCTAGCGCCCATGCAGTGCTGCCAGAACAATGTATCCAGGATCCGGCACGGCAATTGGAGTGCCCCAGGATCATCTACAAGTCGGCCATGATGCCAAATGAAGGCGATGAAGGCCGCACTAGCCAAATTGTCTGCGTTTGCTTGACCGACTTCCAGGACATCTTGCTAAGTAGCGATGCCGAAGCCAAGGAGCTGGCCAAAAACCAACGCTTCCGTAGCATTGGT
>CBDIHK010000024.1:0-269283 GCA_965279005.1 Alteromonadaceae bacterium
CGTGCAACGCTACCTGAAGGGCATGAACCGGGTGAAACCGATTTTTATGCAATGCAACATAAACCGATAGGAGCCGGTGCCGGGATTTGGTTATTTGGCATCACTGGCTACCCCACGGAAGTAGCCCTAATAAAGCAAACAAGCCAAGGGTGGCACAGTATATAAAAATGTATCCCTTGCGAGAGAGGGAGTTATACACCAGGTTGGTCAACGGATAGCTGTAATCTTGCGGTTCCCCGCGCAGCGTTTGGAACAATATTTAACTTCTTGCCAGCAGTTCTGCCATTTCTTGCGCCAGGTAAACGGGCGCTGGCAGATGATGCAGGTTTTTTCCGGCAAGTGTTGTTTTTTCACTGATGTTTTTTTACCGCTTTGCCGCATCTTTATAGTTCCTCAGCCGCGTCTAATCGCTTAAAGAAGTCTGCACTTTGCACCTGGATTTGCTGCACTTCTGCCTCGTCCTTTTTGTCCAGGGTGCGGTATATCATGGCCATTCGAGGGTTATTTTGGAACTTTGCACGGTGTTGGATCAGGAATTGCCAATACAAATAGTTAAAAGGACAGGCCTGCTCGCCGAGCTTGTCTTTCACCTTGTATTGGCAGCTTTTGCAGTAGTCCGACATTTTATTAATGTAAGCGCCACTCGCGGCATAGGGTTTGCTGGCCAATATCCCACCGTCGGCAAACAGTACCATGCCGCTGACATTGGGCAGCTCCACCCACTCGTAAGCATCGGCATAGACCAATAGGTACCAGTCGTTCACTTGTTTGGGGTCAAGTCCTGCTAGCAAAGCGAAATTGCCCAATACCATCAGCCGCTGGATATGGTGGGCATAGGCATTTTGCTGGGTATTGCGGACGGCTTCCGACAGGCAATTCATCTTGGTTTTGCCACCCCAATACAAATTTGGTAGTTCGCGTTTTGCCCCAAGGTAGTTCATGTCCTCATAGCCCGGCATCAAATACCAATATAAACCGCGCACATATTCGCGCCATCCCAGTATTTGCCTAATAAAACCCTCTACGGCATTGAGCGGGGCTTGCCCGGCTACATATGCCTGTTCAGCCGCTGCAACCGCTTCGTAGGGCAATAGCAAGCCGTTGTTGAGGTAGTGGGCAATATGGCTGTGGAACAGCCAGTCTTGGCCTTGTTTCATGGCGTCCTGGTAATCGCCAAATAGCTCCAAGCGTTGCTCGATAAAACCTGCTAATACTTCAAGTGCTTGCTGCCGGGTCACGGCAAAGTGGAAAGGGGATATATCGCCAAAGTGCTCTTCAAACCTTGCCTGTACCATGGCTATAACTTGCTGTGTTATGGCATCTGGGCTAAATCCGTTCGGACTAGGCACTTTTTGTGAATCTGGTAATTTTTTCCTATTGCTGGCGTCGTAGTTCCATTTGCCGCCTACTGGTTGCTTAGCTTCCATCAGGACGTGGTGCTTGCGCCGCATTTCCCGGTAGAAAAACTCCATGCGCAACTGTTTTTTTCCGTTTGCCCAATTGGCAAACTCTTCCGTACTGGCAAGGAACCTCGGATCATTGAACAAGTGCACCGGCAGACCCAGCTCCTCCTGCCAGCCCTGCATCTGTTGTAACAATCGGTATTCGCCAGGCTTAACCAGGAGAACCTGGGTGATGCCTAGCTCCCGTATAGCCAGCTCCAGCTCTTTGCCAAGGCTACCTTGGTTATTGGCATCATCGAGCTTGCGGTAGCGTACCCGGTAACCTTGCCCTTCTAGCTCCTGGGCAAAATGGCGCATACTGGAAAAAACAAAAACGAGTTTCTTTTTGTGGTGTTTTACATAAGTTGCTTCTTCCAGCACCTCGGCCATCAAAACCCAATCACAGTTTTTATCCAAGGCTTGTATATGGGGCAGGCTAGCGGTGAGCTGGTCACCCAAAACCAGGCATAACCTACTCATGCGTTTGCCTGTTTGATACTGGCAAAGGCCTCCAGTGCCGCTTGGCGCGATTGTTTAAGGTCGACTATCGGCTTAGGGTAGTCGCTGCCCAGGTTAACCTTGCAGGCACGCAATATGTCCGGTTTTGCTTCCCAAGGGTTGTGGATATATTTAGGGGGTAGTTTGCTAAGCTCAGGGCAATAGCGCTTGACATAATGACCCTCCGGATCGAATTTTTGCCCTTGGCTGACCGGGTTAAATATGCGGAAATAAGGGGCCGCATCGGCGCCGGAACCTGCCACCCATTGCCAACTGGCCACATTGGCCGCCAAATCGGCATCCAATAGGCAGTCCCAGAACCAAGCTTCGCCAAGGCGCCAGTCCTGCAACAAGTTTTTTACCAGGAACGAGCCTACGACCATGCGTACCCGGTTGTGCATGTAGCCGGTCTGCCAAAGTTCGCGCATTCCGGCGTCAACGATGGGGATGCCGGTTTTGCCTTGTTGCCAGGCGCGCAGTTTTGTTTTGTCTTGCCGCCATGGGAAGGCATTAAATTTTTCCTGGAAATTCTCCGTTTGCATCGACTTGAAGTGGAACAAGAGGTAGTGGGAGAACTCACGCCAGCCTAACTCAGATAGAAAGCAGTCAATATCAGGGTCGTCAGCTGGGAGATTATCCAATAATGCATACCAGATTTGGTTTGGCGATATTTCACCAAAATGAAGATGCGGTGATAAGCGCGACGTTCCCTGCAAATTAGGGATGTTTCTATCATTTTTGTAGCTTTTTGCTGCCTTATTGATAAAGCGTTGCAGGTTGTTTTTGGCACCTTTTTCACCCGGAGACCAGTGCATTGGAAATGCTGAATCCCAGTCAATTAAAGGTAATAAGTTTAGCTGACCAATGTTCAGTGATTCTATGGTGGTTTCTAGGTAGTTAATCCTTGTTGGGGCTGGCTTTGGCAAACTCGGAGGCTCTTTCAATAGGCATCCTTTGCGGTAGTATGGGGTGAACACTTTGTAGGGGGTGCCGTCCTTCTTTAATACCTGCATAGGTTCCCATAACAGGCGGCCATTAAAACTCTGCACATTGACACCTTGCTGTGTCAGCGTCTGTTTAATACGGCTATCCCGTTCAATTATTTCTGGTTCATAGAGCCGGTTCCAAAATACGTTGCCTATGTCATGTGCGCTGCAAAGGCTTGCCAGGATGGCTAGCGGGTCGCCTTGAAATATCCTGAGCTTGCCACCCAAAGCACTATTCAAAGACTGCAAAGAATGGTGCAACCACCAGTTTGAGGCGTCCCCAGGTTGGCGCTGCATGCCTGTATCTTTGATGTAAACGGGTAACACACTACCATCATTGGCTGCATGCAGTAGCGCAGGGTTGTCTGTTGTGCGGAGATCCTGGCGGAACCAAACGATTGTTTTCACGTTAAACCTGATTCTTAGTTAGTCACTGGTTGCTTCTACTCATAAATTGTCATTTCCGATCGACAATTTCTGCTGATCTTACTCGCTAGTTCATCGGTATAGGCAGTATGAAAAATACATATTGCAACGGGCTCTACTGGTTTGCCCATGACTTGAGGTTAAGTGATAACGAGGCCTTGGCGCGTTTTTGCCAAACGGTGGACAGGGCTATTTTTGTGTTTGTCATTGACCCGCGCTGGTTCAAGGCCAGCCATTTCCAAAGCCAACACATGGGCAAGCACCGTTGGCTATTCCTCAAACAAAGCCTGCAGGCGGTTGATGCCCAGTTACGCGCCCATGGCAATGCATTGCATGTGCAGATTGGCTACCCTAGTGAGGTTATTGCGGATCTAATATCGCAGCACCAAATTCAGGTACTGGCAGGTAACCGTTTTTCTGGGTTTTATGAAAAGCAGCAATGGCGGCATATCTGCAAGCGTTTCCCGGTACTAGAGACCATAGTGGAAAACGGGCACACCTTATTTGCTGAAGAAGATCTGCCATTCGCCCTTGAACAATTACCAAGTCAATTTACACCGTTCCGCAAAGCGGTGGAGGCAATTGCGGTCAAGCCCTTGTCTACACCTCCCAAGCACATACCGGCACTACCCAATGGATTTGAAGTCGCCGATGGACATATCCAGGCAGAACACTATTGGTCGCTAAAAAATGAATCCAATACGCTATTGTTCCACGGAGGCAGCTGTGCCGGACTAGATCGTTTGGACTATTATTTGCACCAGAGCCAAAAGATCCTTACCTATAAAGAAACCAGGAACGGCCTGGACGAGTTCGACGATAGCAGCAAGCTATCACCCTGGCTGGCCAATGGCAGCCTGTCGGTGCGCCAGGTCTACCATACCTTGAAACAATTTGAACTAGATGTTACCTCCAATGGTTCAACCTATTGGCTCTATTTCGAATTGCTTTGGCGGGAATATTTCCATTGGTATTTGGAGAAGCACGGTGCGGCATTGTTCCGCTTTAAAGGGGTAAAAAACAAAAGCCCTATTACCAGTTTTTGGCCAGAACGTTTCCAGAAATGGTGTAGTGGCAATACCCCATACCCCATTGTCAATGCCTGCATGCGCCAACTTAATGCCACCGGCTACATGTCAAACCGCGGACGGCAAATAGTGGCTAGTTGCCTGGTGCATGAACTGCAGTTGGATTGGCGTTACGGTGCAGCCTATTTTGAACAACAGCTGGTGGATTTCGATGTGGCGGCTAACTGGGGCAACTGGCAGTATCTGGCCGGTGTCGGCGCCGATCCTCGGGGGCACCGCAAGTTCGATCTCGATAAACAAACCAATGCCTATGATCCGGATCGGTTGTTTATAAAAAAATGGCAAGGCGATGTTGGCTGGCAGCCGCTAGATTCAACCGATATGGTGGATTGGCCTATCCAGTGGCACTAAACGAGCGGTATGAAGGGGGCCTAAACCTGGTCTGGTTAAAGCGGGATCTGCGTTTGCGCGACCATCAGCCCCTGTTCCAGGCGTCGAGGGGTGGCAATCCGGTGCTGTTGCTATATCCCATTGAGCCAATAATGCTACAGGATCCGCATATGGATCTGCGCCACTGGCGTTTCATTTGGCAGTCCCTTTGTGACCTACAGCAACAGCTAAACGCGTTTTTTGGGCAACTGTTGGTAGTGCAAGGCGATATTACCAGTATCCTGGAGCAGGTTGCCCAAGTTTTCCCAAGGCTAAACCTCTTCAGCTATCAGGAAATCGGCCTGAAACACACATTTGACCGGGACTTGGCAGTTAAAAGCTGGTGCCAACACAGGCAAATCCCTTGGCGTGAATATCAATATGGCGCGGTACGCAGGGGCCTAAGCAAAAGGAACAATTGGGATCAGGTTTGGCAGACCTGTATGCGCGCGCCTACGTTTGATGTGGATCTACAACGGGTCAATTGGTTACCGGGTGATGGCATAGCGCGGTTAGGACTCACCAGGTTTCGAGCACCCATTGCCTGGCAAAAGCAACCTCCTGGCTTCCAGTTGGGCGGAGAGCGCCGCGCTTGGCACACCCTGCACCATTTCTTTAAGGGCAGGGGCAAGCGCTATGCGTTTGATATTTCCTATCCAGAAGCGGCGCGGCAGTCCTGCTCACGCCTGTCCCCTTATCTAGCCTGGGGCAATATAAGCATCAAACAAAGCTACCAAACCCTGCTTAAGCGCTGGCATGAACCTGGCTACCGGCGTTCCCTGGCGGCCCTGTCCTCCCGCCTGCATTGGCATTGCCATTTTATCCAGAAATTTGAATCGGAATGTGCGATGGAGTTTAGGCCGGTAAACCAAGCTTACTTAAACTTCCAATACCAAGATGGCGGGCAGGCAAGCCGCTTGTTGCGCGCCTGGCAGCAAGGCAAAACCGGTGTGCCGCTGGTGGATGCCTGCATGCGTTGCCTGCAGCATACTGGCTATATCAACTTCCGCATGCGCGCCATGCTGGTGAGTTTTTTGTGCCACTATTTGAATATTAACTGGCGTGAGGGGGTCAAGCATTTGGCGAGGCTGTTCCTGGACTTCGAACCAGGGATACATTATCCACAATTCCAAATGCAGGCAGGTGTTACCGGGATTAACTTGATCCGGGTATATAACCCTATCAAACAGGCCATAGACAGGGATCCCGAGGCTATTTTTATAAAAAAATGGTTACCTGAATTGGCAGGTTTGCCGACAGAATTGGCGCAACAGCCTTGGCTGTTGTCGCCGCTTGAAGCGCAAATGCACCAAATCGAGCTGGGCGTTGATTACCCATTGCCTATTGTTGACTTAGATTTGGCGGCAAAACAGGCTAAACAAAGGCTTTGGGCATTCCGGGAAAGGGATGATGTCAAAGCCGAGGGAAGCCGCATTCTAAAACGCCATACCGTGCCTGCGACCAGGCATAAATATCGCCGTGGATAGTGCATTTTAAGAAGCTTGGCTGAAAATGATACAAAGTTGGCATTTGCTGTCATTGATTGAAAATCCAGCGATTCCTAGACTAGGGGACATTGATCATGTTTATGGGCTGGGCTATGGGGTCAGATATATTGCTTTATGCGGTGCCGGGTTTTTTGTTGCTGATACTGCTGGAATGGTGGTTGGATCGCCGATGGCAAACCGGTTATTACCGCCTAAATGATGCCTTTGCTAGTTTGTCTTTGGGTATCGTTAGCCGAACCAGCCAAGTCCTGTTTTTCACCACAGGTTTGGCCTTAGCTGCGGGTTGGTTGGATGGCTACCAACTCAATGCATTTTCAATGTCCAACCCCTGGCATTGGATTTTAGCGTTCGTATTGTTCGACTTGGCTTATTACTGGAACCACAGGGTTTGCCATACCTACAATATTTTTTGGGCGACCCATGTGGTGCACCATCAAAGCGAGGAATTCAACCTGACTACGGCATTGAGGCAATCCAGTAGCAAGCTGTTTGATTGGCTGTTTTCAGTGCCACTGCTGCTATTGGGGGTACCAGTGGAAATGCTGGTGATGTGTTTATCGCTAAACCTGATGTATCAATTTTGGGTACACACCCGCCATATTGGCAATTTGGGTTGGTTCGAGTGGCTAATGGTTACACCTTCTCATCATCGGGTGCACCATGGACAGAACCCGCAATACATAGACAAAAACCACGGAGGGGTCTTTATTATTTGGGACAGGCTGTTTGGTACGTTCCAAGAAGAGTTGGATGATGTTCCGGTTATTTACGGTGTAAGCCGTGCCAGCAATACCTTTGATCCCATTAAGGCCAATGTGCAGTTTTGGGGTTGGTTGCTCAAGGATGCCTGGCGTGCTAATAGGCTGGTGGACAAATTTGTCCTTTGGTTCCGCGGCACTGGGTGGCGTCCCTCCGACGCCCGGCTAAGAGATCCGGAAACTAAACCTAACTTGGCTCACTTTACTAAATACGATCCCGTAGTAAAACGACTTGTACAGATCTATGCTTTTGGCCAATTGATTTTAGCGATCCCAATGATGGTGTTCTTTCTATTTAGTTTTGCAAACTCAGCTTGGCCACTACAATTCTTGGGCTTTGTATTTATTACAGCACCGTTAATGACTTCGGGTCACCTACTGGAAGGGAAGAATAAACGCAGGGAGTTTTGGCGGCTATTAGGAGCATTTGCTCTGCTTCCATTTGTTTTTTTATTCACGAATGGCGCTGAAATCTGGGTATTTAGTGGGCATTTGTTGATATCGGTGGCGATGTGCGCTTTATTGTTGACTGAGCGTAACGTGCCAGGCACGGATTTTCCTGCCGCAGATACGCCGTAATTAGCGGTTCTTCATTTGTTGCGTGTATTGGCCTATCGTGCACCCAGTCCAGGCTTTGAAAGCACGGTAAAATGAACGTATTTCAGCAAAACCTAGGCGTTGCGCAATGTCCTCACTGGAGTGTTGTCCAGATTGCAGCATCACGATAGCCAGTTCGGCTTTTACCTTGGCTTCTAAATCACGATAGCTATTGCCCGTCGCCTTTAGGTGGCGGTGCAAAGAGCGCTCACTCATGCCCAAGTCCTTCGCTACTAAGGATTTGTTAGCAGGCAATGTTGCTTTAAAGCGGTGCCGCAATTTTCTGCAGACTCTCTCATCAATAGCCAATGGCCGCTGCTGCAATTGTAGCTTTTCCAAGTTAACCTTGGCGTGGGACTCAAGGGTGCTTCTCAAGGCTGGGTTCGCCTGGGGGAATGCTTTAGTCCATTGTTCATCGCTGACCAGTATTCCACTGTGCTCCTGGCTAAATAGCACCGGGCAACGGAAAACTGATTCATATTCCGCTAATACGCCGGGATCCTTGGGGGCATCGTGTTCAAACCAGACCGCGACGGCGAGTTCATCAAACTTAACTAGGTTGCAGGCGTATAAAAACCAACTGGTAAGCACGCTCTCCAGCATTTGCCGCCTAACAAAAGGATCGGTTAGGACGCATTGCCAGCTAACTAGCATGCCCGGGGGATGGGGCAGCAATTGGGTATAGCCCAGGTTCCCTAAAATGCGTTCATACTCGATAACAAGCGGCATGGTTTGCGCCATGCTGTCGCAGTTTACCGCTAGGTAGCCCAAAATATCATAGGTGTTGGCTTGTACATCTAGGGCGTGCCTAAAACCAATGTAGTCGTCCTGGAGTAACTCATGGATTGTGTGCAGCGCCACACCGAGTAACTCGGCTGAAACAAAGCTAGTGTCCTGGGTATTGTCTGTAAATATGGCGTCTGGTGCTTTGCCAATAGACTGCCAAATTGTAGTTGCAGGGATCCCCTTACCCACTGCGTAAGTTATGTAGGCTTCTAAAACTGCGCGGGTAGTGTAGTGCTCAGGTAACACAGGCCAAAATCCGAATTCTGTTGCTGCAAGGTCGTAGGCAAAACTGGTTAGTTTAAGCGGCACCATAGCAAGCCTGGCTAACAAGCTCAATCGGACGCGGTCAAATACCGGGTTTCCCCAATTTTCAAACTGACAAAGGCTTCAGGGTTCTGTTTATCCGCCATAGCAGCGCGCAAACGAATATTAGGCGCATCCACATCTTCAGCACTGAGTGGAAACGTAGACCAATGCATGGCAAAAGACTGTTTTGCTTTCACTTCTTCATGGATAGCAACGGCCTCCTCGGGATTTACGTGGTAAGTTTGCATAAATGAGCTTGGTGCGTAGGAGCCAATTGGGATCAAAGCCAAATCGATGTTGGGAAATTTGTCCCCGATACGTTTGAAGTGTTTTGCGTGATAGCCGGTATCTCCTGCAAACCAAACTGTGAAATCCTCGATTTGGATTAGCCAACTTGCCCACAAAGTTTTACGTCGGTCAAACAGGCCGCGCTGCGACCAATGTTGGGTGGGCGTGGCGGTAATGGTGACTGCAGTTCCGTTGACATCCCATTGCTTCTGTTGCCACCAGTCGTAATCGTTGCTCTCGAAGCCCTGTCCAAACCAATCAGAAAGACCAAGTGGGACATGGTAGCTAGGTGCATTACCCAATTGTTCAATACTCTGTGCATCCAGGTGGTCATAGTGGTTATGGGAGATGATCACGTGGTGTATTGGTGGCAGGTCTAGTACCAAGTAGGGCGCTGGCGTCAAGCGTTTGGGGCCGGCAAACGAAACTGGGCTTGCCCGGTCAGAGAAAATAGGGTCGGTTAATATGTTTACTCCCTTGTAGCTAATCAAAAATGTGGAATGGCCTATCCAGGTTATCCTGGCATTTCCAGGGTAAGCTTTGAGGTCGACCAGATCGGTACTGGTTTTAATTCGGTCTACCTGTGCGGACTGGTCGGCAAAGGGTTCATCGCCAAAAAACTTGGTACTGAAGAAATCAAATACGTCTTTTTCAGGATCAATGATACCGGGATTGGCGTAGCGGCCGTCCTTTTGCGACACGTATTGGCTGGGGAGCAAACCTGTTTGGGCACAACTACCTACAAGCACTAACAACAGAGTGCCCAGCAGAAAGCTTTTTGTTTTTCCCATTTAGGTGCCCTTGCCTTATTGTTGATGCTAAACAGTACGCACAGATAAAGGTGTTAGCCCAAGAACAGGCTAAAAACCAATAATTGACAAGGTCTTGCGCAGCGCCCCGGCATTGTCTGAGACAACTTGCTTGCCCGCCGCGCCTTCGCGTTGGGACTGGGCCTGGTCATGCAGCCTGGCTGCAATGGCTTGCGTTAGCTGTTGCTGGTCGTTAACGATATGCAATGCATCCACTTGTATCAAGGCTTCACATATGCTTGGATTGTTGTAAATGTGTGGCCCCATAACAATGCTGACGCCGTGTAAAGCGGGTTCCAAAGCGCTGTGGCCACCCTTGTCGGCAAAACTGCCTCCAACAAAACTGACATCAGCCAAGCCGTAGATCGGTTTTAGCACGCCCATGGCATCTGCAAGCAATACATCTGTGCCGGGCTGCACCGCTTCACTGTTGGATAGCCTTTGCAACTGCAGGCCTTGTTTGTTGATTAGCTTGCTAACCTTGTCAAAGCGCTGTGGGTAGCGGGGCACTAGGACTAATAGTAGGTTGGGGTGGTCCGGTTTCAGTGCCTGGTAGCTGTCTAGCAACATTTGCTCTTCGGGATCATGGGTACTCCCCGCCAATAACACCTTGCGATCTTGGCACCGTAACAACTCCCTTAGCTCTACAGTCTTCGCTATTTCCGCATCAGATAGGGTTTGGTCAAACTTAATATTATTGGTCAAATGCAGTTTCACCGCCCCAGGCAGCAGGCCTAGGTAATTGTCGTAATCCCTCTGCCCTTGGGCGCAAACGCCACTGAGCTTGTTTAACATGGCGCTAAATAATTTGGTGAATTTGCCATATCGTTTTGCCGACCTATCGGTGAGGCGTGCATTAATAACAAATACCGGGATCGTTCGTTGCCAACAGGCATGGATGAAATTAGGCCACAGCTCAACTTCGGCAATCAGCACTTTGCAGGGGCGAAGTGCGTCAAGGAACCCGGCGGCTGCCCATGGCATGTCGTAAGGCAGGTACATGTGCTGGACGCTATCACCAAACATCTCATTGACCCGTTGAGAGCCGGTAGCTGTGGTCGTTGTGATGGTGATAGTTAGGCCGGGCTCCCGCTTTTGTATGGCTTTTACCACCGTTGATGCCGCAACTACTTCGCCGACCGAAACGCAGTGCACTAGCAAGCCTCCAGCTTGCATGGATTTGGGAACAAAACCAAACCGTTCAGCAATGCGACTGCCAAAGTCCTGGGATCGGCGCAGGCCTTGTATCCACATTACAACGACAACAAAGGGCACTAAGCAGGTTAATAAGGTGGAATAGCCGTAGCGGGCAAGTTCTTGCTGGAAGCTTGGGGTATAGTTGTTGTCTGGCGTATCTGGCATAGTTCAGGTCGCGTCAGCCAGGATCAACAGACCCTAGGCCGCAAAACACTTTATTCTTTGTCTATATGCTAGGGCAAAAACTAGCGAAGCAAAACCAATCAGGTAAATTTTGCCGAATTTGAACGCGACCAAGATAGCACAATCCTGCGTCTAGGTATCCTGGCCAAATATTGCGAAGTTTTTTATTGGTTAGGCTGCACGCAAAAACAACAAACAGCCAGGGCAGGGTGGATCCCCCAAAAAAGTTTCCAGCTGTCCCATATTTTGTAATGCAATCATTACAAATTTTGCACTTGCTAGGCGCCCTGCTTTTTTCGTGACAGCCGCAATAAACTTACTATTCTTTACGTATCCGTTAAACTCTGCCAACCCTACAAATGAGCGAGACAAAACATGAATATGATCGAACATCTAAGCCAAGAGTTGGCTACCTTAAAACAAGAAGGTTTATATAAATCTGAGCGTATTATTACCACCCAGCAAGATGCTGATGTGGCGGTAGCCAGTGGCGATCATGTTTTGAATTTTTGCGCAAACAATTACCTCGGGCTTGCTAACCATCCTGACTTAATTGCTGCCGCGAAAGAAGGTTTGGACAGCCACGGTTTTGGTATGGCGTCGGTACGTTTTATCTGTGGTACCCAAGACAACCACAAGCGACTAGAGCGCAGCATTAGTCAATTCCTGGGTATGGAAGATACGATCCTCTACTCTTCTTGCTTTGATGCCAATGCGGGTTTGTTTGAAACTATATTGGGACCTGAGGACGCCATCATTTCCGATGCCCTAAACCATGCGAGCATTATAGATGGTGTGCGCCTATGCAAAGCCAAGCGGTTCCGTTATGCCAATAATAATATGGTCGACTTGGAAGCCAAGCTGCAAGAAGCGACTGAAGCGGGAGCCCGTTTTAAATTTATCGCAACTGATGGTGTTTTTTCAATGGACGGCATTATTGCGAACCTAAGGGGGGTTTGTGATCTTGCCGACAAATACGGTGCCATGGTGATGGTTGACGATTCCCATGCGGTTGGGTTTGTCGGAGCCAGTGGCCGTGGTAGCCACGAATATTGTGAGGTGATGGGGCGTGTTGACATTATCACCGGTACCCTAGGTAAAGCCCTGGGCGGTGCTTCCGGTGGTTATACCGCCGCGAAAAAAGAAATTGTAGATTGGCTGCGCCAACGTTCACGGCCTTATTTGTTCTCCAACAGCCTAGCTCCGTCAATTGTGTCTGCCTCAATCAAGGTGCTGGAGCTACTACAACAAGGAAGTGATCTCAGGGATAAACTGGAGCAAAATAGCCGCTATTTCCGGGAGCAAATGTCAGCGGCTGGTTTTACCCTGGCTGGGGCAGACCACGCAATTATTCCGGTCATGATCGGCGATGCCAAGTTAGCTTCTGAAATGGCAGACAGGATGCTGCAAAGGGGTATCTATGTGGTGGGCTTTTCATTCCCTGTTGTACCAAAAGGCCAGGCCAGGATCCGCACCCAAATGTCGTCTGCCCATAGTAAGGAACAGCTTGACCAAGCGATAGCCGCTTTTATTGAAGTGGGCAAAGAGTTGGAGATCATCTAATGCAGGCATTGTCTAAACAACACGCAAAACCAGGTATTTGGATGGTTGAGGCCGAAAAACCAGAAGTTGGCCACAACGACCTTTGTATTAAAATTCGCAAAACCGCTATTTGTGGCACTGATATGCACATTTACCACTGGGATCAGTGGGCACAAAATACTATTCCGGTGCCCATGGTGGTTGGCCATGAATATGTGGGGGAAGTCGTTGCCATTGGCTCTGAGGTGAGAGGTTTTGACATTGGTGACCGGGTATCTGGCGAAGGCCATATTACTTGTGGTCATTGTCGTAATTGTCGGGCTGGCCGGCGCCACTTGTGCCGCAATACTTATGGCGTTGGGGTGGATCGCACCGGGGCCTTCGCTGAGTATTTGGTTATCCCTGCTTTTAATGCATTCAAGATCCCAGACAATATCAGTGATGATCTCGCTGCTATTTTCGACCCGTTTGGCAATGCTGTGCACACGGCCCTTTCGTTCGACCTCGTTGGCGAGGATGTGCTGATTACCGGTGCTGGCCCAATTGGCATAATGGCGGCGGCGGTTGCTAGGCATGTTGGCGCACGGCATGTGGTTATTACTGATGTTAACCCCTATAGGCTGCAGCTTGCGCAAAAAATGGGCGCGACCCGTGCTGTGAATGTAGCGCAGGAAAAGCTTGCTGATGTCATGCAGGAATTGGGCATGGATGAAGGCTTTGACGTGGGGTTGGAGATGTCTGGTGTGCCTGCTGCTTTTACTGACATGCTGTGCAATATGAACCACGGCGGTAAAATTGCAATGTTGGGCATACCACCGGGTGAAATGGCCATTGATTGGAACCAGGTGATATTTAAAGGGCTAATAATAAAGGGCGTTTATGGCCGTGAGATGTTTGAAACTTGGTACAAAATGGCGAGTTTGTTACAGGGTGGGCTAGATTTGTCACCAATTATTACCCACCAATATCCTGTCTCTGAATTTCAAACGGGTTTTGATACCATGGCGTCCGGCCAATCCGGTAAGGTAATTTTGAACTGGGATGAATAATCCAAGTCCCGGCCAGTTGTTAAACCGTGGCAATAGCTGGTGAACGCCGCCAGCTATTGTGTTTCTAGTAGAGATTTCCCGAGGTTTTTATGAGCAGTTTTAAACATATTGATATCAGCCAGACTAAAGCAATGTTGCAAGAGGGCAACGCCGTGGCAATGGATATCCGGGATCCCCAATCCTATGCGATGGGGCATATTGACGGTGCGTTGCACCTAACAAACGACAACATCCAGCAGGTGGTTACTAGCACCGAAGCTAGCACACCGGTCATTATCTATTGCTACCATGGTATCAGCAGCCAACAGGCAGCACAGTATTTTGCCAACCAGGGGTTTACAGACGTGTACAGCATGGATGGCGGCTATGAGGCGTGGAAGCAGCAAAACTCTTAAATCTTTTTAGGACAGGGAGGGGGATTTTGGCGATTTTACTGGTAGCGTTTAAGCAAGACTCAGCTGCAAAAAACCTTAGCACCTACCTTAATTCGATTAGTGTGGCATCTTTTTACCGGCCGCAAGCTATGGTAGAAGCTGGTATAGAGCACCAAGTCTGGATCCAGCAGCAGTCGGATCTTGACCAAGCCCAGGCGGTACTTGCTGAGTTCCTTAAAAATCCTTTAGATAACAAATATACCGAAGCGGCTTGGTCAGGTGGTGCCGCTCCAGATACAAGCAGCCAACCACTATTGGCAAACCGGTTTTCGTTAAAGGATATCTTACAGGCGGTGACCTTATTGCCTGTTGTCAGCCTTATTTTAGCTGGCTGTTTAATTCCCTTTTTGCTGGTCTACCTATTTGCCCAATTTGCCGCTTACGATTGGCTGTCGTTCCAAGCGTTTGCATACATGCAGCACAGCGGTGAGTGGTGGCGCCTGTTGACCCCTACCTTGATCCATTTTGGTGCCACCCACTTAGTGTTTAACCTACTTTGGTGGTGGTGGCTTGGCAAGCAAATAGAAGCCCTGCAAGGCTCTGGTTGGCTGATAGCCATTTATGCGCTAACCGGCATACTGTCCAATGTCGCGCAGTACTTAGTTTCCGGTATGAATTTCGGCGGCTTGAGCGGCGTCGTTTATGCATTGCTGGGCTATGTTTGGATACAGTCTGTGCGCAATCCCAGTGCGGGTTGGCAATTGCCAAAAGCGATAGTGGGGTTTATGTTGCTTTGGCTAGTAGTCGGTTATTTGGATTTGCTTTGGGTTGATATGGCGAACACAGCCCATTTGGTCGGGCTGATGTCCGGTATTGCATTGGGCTTTTTACCGGCACCGGGAAAGCGCCTCTAGGATTCGGTGTCCCTAGCCACCGCCCTGGTGTATGTATTGGGTGAAAATAACATCCCTGATCATTTCTGAACCGGTTTCGGCTTTCATCAATTTGCGCAATTCGTTGACGATCATTTGCCGGATCTCTTCGCGCCCCGTTAGCGATTTCACTTTGTCTTCTGGCTGGCTGCCAAAAATATCAATGGTAGTTGCCCTTAGCAACGGTGCGTGGTGTTCAGCCGCTTCCAAGTGGCTCGGCGATTCAAGCATCAACTCTACTGTAACCCGCACGTAGCCCAAGGAGCGGGCGCTGGTACCAACGTAGTTGGTGACAATATCAGGCTCCAAGCCGAAATAGGCGTATTCCTTGGCGTTGGCCAAGGAGCTCGTTAAACCAGCCAGCAACAATAATGCGATTGTTAACTTACGTAGCTTCATACTTAACACTCTACCTGATTCAAAAACTAAAAAATTCCCATGCACCCATGGGGATATTATGCAGCATTTTAGCTTAAATTCGACCCTGACTTTAGTCTAACTTATGCAATTGGTATCATTGTGCATATCATAACGACAATAAAATGAACTTTGACTGAAAATTGTCCAAGCCCACTGGGAATTAATGGCCAGTGGCAAAGCCAGGAAAGCGTGTCGATACCCGATCCATTATTGGAAAATTGGCTATTGGATACAGGATCTTTGACTGAACGCCTGCAGGCTAACTGCCGGCACTTCCGGGTGGAAGTGTTATGCCATGATGTCTTTGCCCTCTTTGCTTCTGAAAATCACTATCTTTACGAACAATTTTCCGAAGCTATCCAACCAACCCAGGTGCGGGAGGTACTGTTGCTTGCGGATGGTATGCCGTGGGTTTTTGCCCGTTCCTTGATGCCATTGCCGTTTATCCAAGAGGGTATGTCAAAGCTTGGCGAACTGGGGAATAAGCCATTGGGCAAAATCATTTTTAATGATCACCGCTTTAAAAGGCAGGGGTTTGAGTTGTTGCAAATTCCGAAAAACGCGACATTGCCCCAAAAGCTTAACATTACCAGTAAGCATTCACTTTGGGGTAGGCGATCTTTGTTTTGTTACGAACAGTACCGGCTTTCAGTTGCCGAAGTGTTTTTACCAGACAGCCCGGCGTATAATAATTTAAGCCCCCACCAGATGCGGAGTAATGAGTGATTGATGGAATAAAAGCACAGGCTTATTGGCGCTTGATGCGCGCTGATAAGCCAATTGGTACTTACCTTCTGCTATGGCCGACCCTTTGGGGGTTGTGGCTAGCTTCAGAAGGTGTTCCATCTGTACACATATTACTGGTTTTTGTATTTGGCGTGGTATTGATGCGCGCTGCAGGCTGCGTGATAAACGACTTTGCCGATAGGCATTTTGATGGCCAAGTGGAACGTACCAAGCAAAGACCATTGGTGACCGGGGAAGTGAGCGCAAAGGAAGCGCTTGTCTTATTTACCTGCTTGGTATTGGCAGCGTTTGCCCTGGTACTGACCTTGGACTGGCGCACCATTGCATTGTCATTCGTTGGCCTGGCATTAGCGGCGAGCTATCCGTTTATGAAGCGTTATACTTATTTGCCCCAGTTTGTGTTGGGCGCCGCATTTAGTTGGGGTATCGTTATGGCGTTTATGGCTATCCAAGGCTCAATACCTTGGTGGGGCTGGGCTTTGTATTTGGCCAACCTTTGCTGGACTGTTGCCTACGATACCCTCTATGCCATGGTGGATAGGGATGACGATATTGGCGCCGGAATCAAATCCAGTGCATTGCTTTTCGGCAGGTACGACATCCTAGCGGTATTCTTGTTACAACTGGCTACCTTGGCATTGTTGTACTGGATCTATACTGCCCTGGACTTGGGTTGGTTTGCTATGGCTTCTTTGGTGTTGGTATCACTGTTATTTGCCCTGCAACATCGAATGATCCGCGGGCGCAACCGGGAGGCTTATTTCAAAGCGTTCCTGCACAATAATTACGTTGGTTTGGTGGTGGCGCTAGGGCTAGTGTTGGACTTTGCTATCCCGCTTTAGCCAGCCCTTCTCGATTTAGTCTATCTGTTGCAGCCGCCTCGCAAACTCTGGTGCCACTAAAGATAGTATCTGTTGTTGCAGGGCACGGCTGCGTTGGGAATGCTTTAACAAACCATCTTCAGTTTCACTCAGTAAATCGTTTTCTTTTAAAGCCGCTATAAAGGTGGCTAGTACATTTTTATCATAAAATTCCGGCGCACTAATACCATGCAAGGACGACATGCGTTCGGCGACTTGGCGGCTGCGTTTTTCTAGCACCGACCTAGATACAGTGTCCAGGTGCTCCAATTGGCTCAGTACCAGCGCATAACGCTGTAATGTCTCCTGCACAATGGTGCGCAGTATCCAGAGGGTGTAAAAGGCTTTGTCAGAAGGATCGGCTGGCCGCAGCTCTGTTTCTTTTTCATGTATTAGACCCATAGCCAGCATCGCGTCCAATACTTGTTCCACGTATTTTTTGCACTCTTGTGGCGACAAATAGATAAATAGTTCCTTTTGCAGCAATGGGTATAAGTCAGCGACCAAAGTTTCTAACCCATCCCGGTCATAGCGTTGCCGGCCAGTTAACAAAGCGGCAATCAAAGCAGGGATGGCAAACATGTGTAGGACATTATTGCGGTAATAGGTCAATATGATGGCATTGCTGCGCTCTATTGAGATAATCTCGCCGAAACTGTCTTCGCTGACATTTAGCTTACCCAGTTTTAACGTGCTATCCAGCAAGGTTTCAGCGTCCGCATCCGGTACACTGCTGAGGTTGCTAAATGGGGCTTGCCGCAATAACCCGAGGCAATGGCCCATCACTGACAGTAGCTCCCCTTTGCCCATGGCACGCTTTTCCGCTGCCAATAAACACATGGATACCAATGCGGTGCCGCTGACAGTTGCTGCCTGGTTGATGCGCTGTAGGATTTCTGTGCCCAATTCATTGACTGTGGGTGTCAGCCAAGAGGGCTTCTTATCCTCTGCGGAGGTATAGTCATGGCGCCAATGGGGCACTTTTTGGTCAAGGTAATGGTTAAGTTGTATAGGTTCACCAAAACTAAGGAAACCATAGCCATAGTTTTTCAGCTTGCGGATTGCAGAAAAAATACCGAAAAACGACTCTTTGGTTTTATTTTTGCCTTTTAGTTCACCCAGGTAGCTTTTCACTTCCATGACGTTTTCATAGCCAATGTATACCGGAACTAGGCTGACTGGACGTTTGACGCCTTTCATCACCGCCTGCATGGTCATGGCTAGCATGCCAGTTTTGGCAGGCAACAAGCGGCCCGTGCGGCTGCGGCCGCCTTCGGCATAAAACTTAACCGAATAACCTCGGTTGAACAGTTGTTCAAGGTATTCGCGGAATACCGCAGTATAGAGCTTATTGCCTGCGAATGAGCGGCGGATAAAAAATGCACCGCCACGACGGAATACACCGCCAATAGGCCAAAAGTTTAGGTTTATGCCAGCAGCAATGTGGGGTGTCACTAAACCTTCGTGGTATATCACATAGGTTAGCAGTAGGTAGTCCATGTGGCTGCGGTGGCAGGGGACGTAAACAATTTCGTGTCCGTTTTGCGCAAGGTCACGTACTTTGTCTGCATTTTTAACCACTATACCGTTATAAATCTTGTTCCAAACACGGCCTAAAATCCTGTCCCCAAAGCGGATAACCCCATCGCGGTAGTCTGCCGCAATTTCGTCAATGTACTTCAGGGCGTTGGCTTTTGCCTTGCTGTAGTCCTGGGATTTGGATTGCGCTTCATCTTGTATGGCCTGTTTGACACTTTTTGAGCCCAATACGGCATTAAAAAGCTGTTGCCGTACCATCAATGCTGGACCGGTCATGGACTGCTGGCGGCGGAAAAAGTGGGTGCGTGCCAGCCGGATCAGCTTGTGTGCTATTTCCGAATCGGTACCGCGGGTCGTGGCCATCACCCGGGAAGAGACCGCCCGGCTGTAACAAACAAAATTATCCCTACCCAAGAACAAAACGATGAAGAACTTCCTAAGCCAACTGGGCGAGGCTTTGTCTGCAAGAAGGTCAGTGATGCTTTGTGAGGCTTTTCCTGGGGCTCGGCCCCAAAATATTGAAACGGGAACGATTTGCAGGTCAATTTCTTTGTCTTCGCGATGCAAATGGAACAGTTGGGTAAAGACTTCGCTGATATCTGTGTGTTTATTCTTCTTAGTAAACAGCGATTCTGGCTCTTCTAAAAACAGGCATTGGCTCAGCTTGTGGCCGTTTACCACTAAGTCTTTGTTTGGACTTGGCAAGCCAAGTGACTTTGTGGAAATATCGAGTGCAATTTGGTCAGTAACCGAGTTGGTGCGCAATAAATAGACGATTGGTTTGTTTTTATCTATACCTAGCTCACCCTCGATATCGCTCGGGATAGCACTTGTGTTGACCAACCATTTTGTTGGTAACTTAATGAAATATAAGAATAATTTGTGAAACCAAGCCATAAATTATCAGTTCCTGGAAATTTGGGCAGGCATTCTAGAGCCTGTTTGTCTCTGTTTATAATTTATGTTGAGTGATAAAAACGCCTTAGGCAAGGCGAATAATTGAAGGCATAGTGGCTCTGCGTCAAGATTATTCAACGCAACATAAGGCGATTTTAGCCTCAACCCTTCGGGCAGTGGCTCTTTTTCAGCCATACTGTTCACTAATTCGCTTATTTTTATCCACTAAACCGCACTAGCGGGCGATTCTTTGGCTGAAAAATTGCCGACTGCATAATTTATAAGCAAAGATTAACAAGCTCTGGCACGCACTTATAAATTTAGTCCTCTTACCTGTTGCTGCAAGCGATATTAGGTGAACAGCACAATATTTTCTTTGGATCGAACTTTAGTTACCTATACTAGGCCAGTAAGCACCTGCTTTTTTATTGGAAAATTTGAAATTAGAGTTTGTGTTTATCCACAGCCTGTATATACTGACAGTTAAACTGTATAGAAAAACAGGCTGTTTATGCGTCCATTAACCCTTCGCCAAGAACAGGTGCTAAACCTGATAAAAGAGACGATATCTGATACGGGAATGCCACCCACCCGGGCAGAGATTGCCAAGCAACTCGGATTTAAATCTGCCAATGCTGCCGAAGAACATTTAAAAGCGTTGGCGCGCAAAGGCGTGATAGAAATTTTGGCCGGAACATCGCGTGGCATCAGGTTGAACACGCCGTTAGATGATACACCGGAAGAGGTCGGTTTGCCTTTGGTTGGCCGTGTCGCTGCAGGTGAACCCATTTTAGCCCAACAACATATAGAGTCCCATTACCAGGTAGATCCTTTGATGTTCCAACCGGCTGCCGATTTTTTACTCAGGGTAGAGGGCATGAGTATGAAGGACATTGGGATCCTGGACGGTGATCTACTGGCTGTGCATCGTACCAACCAAGTGCGCAATGGACAGGTAGTGGTCGCCCGTGTGGAAGAGGATGTGACGGTTAAGCGCTTTGAAAAAAATGGTGACCAGGTTCTGTTGCATGCAGAAAACCAGGATTTTTCACCCATTAAAGTGGACTTGGCGAGCCAGCCGCTCAATATTGAAGGTATTGCAGTCGGTATTATCCGCAACAACGCCTGGATGTAGCTACACACTACAAACCGTATTGGTTAGCCTTCAAAAGTTAGCCCCCTTTGCCTTCCATGTCCGTACCATGGCTATCTTTTTCTAACCGCCGTAACGCATCCTTGCCATAATTCGGGAAACGATTTTAGTTGTTTGCCACAACAACTTTAGTTTTTGTGCAAATTCTTCCTAGTTTTGTAATAGCAGCTACCGCTTTGTTACCTGCCTCCACTTCGTCTTATCGCTCTATTTCGAGCAACAGCAAATATTTGATGGAACCCGCATGGCTAAACGGATGCTTACATATTATTAGAAAAATCCCTTGCAACATGAGATGAAGCGTTATTTTATACTTCGCTAATGATCGGCCTATTCGAATAAAACAACAGCCCAAGGTTGATAGGTGGAAAAATTCATCAAAAAAATGCCTTTTACATCAGAAAAATCACCTTGATTTCCTTTCTTTTTCCAAAAATCCGGCTATTTTTGTCAACAAGAGATAACAAAAACCTACAGTTTGTAAGGAAAAACTTGCTATAAAACTGTAAAAATTGTTTACTTGTGCCGCAGGTTTTTACATAGTTATAACAATAACATAGCACTCCCTTAACAACCCGTTTAGGCAACCGCATTCAATAGCAACAGGCTATAACCGGTTAATACGGCATGTTGGCTATTAAAATGGAGGATCAAATCAGTGCGAAAACTAACTAAAATACTCAATGCACTGGCGCTTTTGGTGCTGGCATTGCCTCTTAGTGCTGCTAACGACAGCCACCCAGATGCCTACCAGCTCAACCTGACTAAAGGCGTCACCGATATAAGCAACCAGGTTTACGACTTGCACATGACAATCTTCATTATCTGTGTAGTCATCGGTGTTTTGGTGTTTGGCGTTATGCTCTGGTCAACTATATTCCACAGGAAATCGCGTGGTGTTAAACCGGCGACTTTCCATGAGAGTGTCAAAGTTGAAATTGCCTGGACAGTGGTGCCATTCCTAATTTTGATTTTCATGGCGATACCAGCTGCTAAGACGCTGATAGCGATGGAAGATACCAGTGCGCCAGATTTAACTGTGTTAGTCACCGGCTCGCAATGGAAGTGGCACTACAAGTATATGGATAATGATGTTGAGTTCTTCTCCATCATGGCTACCCAACAAGAGCAAATCCAAAACAAATTCGAAAAGAATGAAAACTACCTGTTAGAAGTTGACCGCCCATTAGTTATCCCCACCGGTCAGAAAGTGCGTTTTTTGATCACTTCAGATGATGTAATCCATTCGTGGTGGGTGCCGGATTTTGCTGTTAAGAAAGATGCCAATCCAGGATTTATCAACGAAGCATGGACTCGGGTCAACGAGCCGGGCATCTACCGGGGCCAATGTGCTGAACTTTGCGGAAAAGACCATGGCTTTATGCCAGTTGTGGTCGTTGCTAAGGAGCCAGCGGAATACGCGGCCTGGGTTGCCGAGCAAGAAGAGATGGCGCGTATAGCCAAAGAAGAAGAACAGCGGTTGCTTGCCATGAATATGGATATGGCTGAGCTGATGGAAGTGGGTGAACGTGTGCATTTAACTGTTTGCGCTGCTTGTCATATGCCTAACGGTGAAGGCTTGCCAGGCGTATTCCCAGCGATAAAAGGCAGCGACATAGCATTGAATGACATGCAAAAACATATCGATGTCGTGGTCAACGGCGTCTCAGGGACTGCGATGCAGTCATTTTCCAAGCAACTTTCACTTAAAGAATTGGCCTCCGTCATCACTTACCAGCGTAACGCTTGGGGTAACAACACTGGCGAAACCGTCCAGGCAAAAGACGTCAACGCTGTGATCAACGGAAACTAGGAGTCGGATAGATGAGTACTGTAATCGAAGAAACCCACCACGACGACCATCATCACGACCACAAACCCGCTGGTTTGAAACGCTGGTTGTACACAACGAGCCACAAAGACATAGGTACCCTTTACCTATGGTTCGCTTTTATCATGTTTTTAGTGGGCGGCGCCATGGCCATGGTGATCCGCGCAGAATTGTTCCAACCGGGATTGCAACTGGTAGATCCTGACTTTTTTAACCAAATGACCACTGTCCATGGTTTGATTATGGTGTTTGGTGCAGTTATGCCTGCCTTCACCGGCCTTGCCAACTGGATGGTGCCGTTAATGATTGGCGCGCCAGACATGGCCTTGCCTAGGATGAATAACTGGAGTTTCTGGATCCTGCCATTCGCCTTTGCAATCCTAATTGGTTCACTGTTTATGGAAGGTGGCGGCCCTAACTTTGGCTGGACTTTCTATGCGCCTTTGTCCACTACTTATAGTAATGACTCTACGGCGCTATTTGTGTTCTCTGTGCATATTATGGGTATCAGCTCGATCATGGGCGCAATCAACGTAATAGTGACTATCCTCAATATGCGCGCACCAGGAATGACCCTGATGAAAATGCCGCTTTTTGTCTGGACGTGGTTGATTACGGCGTTCCTGCTAATTGCCGTAATGCCGGTGCTAGCCGGTGCCGTTACCATGGTATTGACCGATAAATTCTTTGGCACCAGCTTCTTTGATGCGGCTGGCGGAGGGGATCCGGTATTGTTCCAGCATATATTCTGGTTCTTTGGGCACCCGGAAGTGTATATCATGATATTGCCAGCGTTTGGTATTATCTCTCAGATCGTACCCACCTTTTCGCGCAAAAAGCTGTTTGGCTATGCCTCAATGGTCTATGCCACGGCATCCATAGCCCTGCTTTCATTTGTAGTTTGGGCACACCATATGTTCACCACCGGCATGCCCTTGTATGCCGAAATGTTCTTTATGATTGCCACCATGTTGATATCGGTACCCACCGGGGTAAAAGTGTTCAACTGGGTTGCCACTATGTGGCGCGGTGCCATTAGCTTTGAAATGCCGATGATGTTTGCCTTGGCATTTATTGTATTGTTCACAATCGGTGGCTTCTCAGGCTTGATGCTGGCAATTACTCCTGTGGACTTCCAGTACCACGATACTTATTTCGTGGTTGCCCACTTCCATTATGTATTGGTAACCGGCGCTGTTTTCTCCATCATGGCAGCAGCCTACTATTGGCTGCCAAAATGGACCGGAAAAATGTATGACACTACCTTGGCGCAATGGCATTTCTGGTGCTCGCTTATTTCGGTGAATGTCTTGTTCTTCCCTATGCACTTTGTTGGCTTGGCCGGCATGCCGCGCAGGATCCCGGATTACGCCTTGCAGTTCGCTGATTTTAATAAATGGATCAGCCTTGGTGGCTTCGCCTTCGGACTGTCTCAGCTAATCTTCCTTGCCTTGTTGATTAAGGCGTGTAGAAAGCAAGGTGAGCCGGTATCGGCCCAAGTATGGGACGGCGCGGAAGGCTTGGAGTGGGAAGTGCCATCACCAGCCCCTTACCACACCTTTGAAACGCCGCCAGTGGTGAAATAAGCCATGCAGCAACCCCAGAGCGATAAAATCCGGACGTCTGTTACCAAGCTAGTCTGTGTGGTGATTGGTATGTTCGGGTTTGGTTTTGCCTTAGTGCCGCTATACGAGGTGTTTTGTGAAGTCACCGGTATCAATGGCAAAACCAGCGATGTAGCGGCCACTTATGAAGGGGTGATTGTCGATAAAGAGCGTTGGGTGACGGTGGAGTTTATCACCCGCACAAATTCAGGCATGCCGTGGAAGTTTGAAAGCCAAACCCAGCGGATCAGGGTGAACCCAGGTGAGATGCACCAAGTGGACTTTTTCGCCCACAACACTGCAAACCGGGATATTGTTGGCCAAGCGGTGCCATCGGTGTCACCTGGTACGGCAGCCATTTATATCAATAAAACCGAATGTTTTTGCTTTAACCAGCAACCCTTGAAAGCCGGTGAACAGGTGGTAATGCCAATGCGGTTTTACGTCGATCCTGAATTACCAGAAAACATAAGTTTCTTTACGTTGCAATACACCTTGTATGACGTAACGGAACAAGCACAAGAAATTGCCTACAACCAAGGGTAAAAATGGAGAACAATATGAGCCAACAACACGAAAAATATTATGTCCCCGAACAAAGCCCTTGGCCGTTTGTAGGGGCGGTTGCGCTGTTCCTGATTGCAGTAGGTGCGGGTAACTTTGTTATCGAATTAAACGGCGGTGCTGAGCGCTTCGGTGGCACCACACTGTTAGCGGGCCTGGCCATATTGTTATACATGGTTACCAGCTGGTTTCGGGATCAAATCAACGAATCCATGGGCGGGCTATACAGTGCCCAGTTAGGCCGTTCCTACCGTCAAGGCATGATGTGGTTCATTTTTTCCGAAGTCATGTTCTTTGCTGCTTTCTTTGGCGCTTTATTCTACGCCCGTTTTATTGCTGTTCCTTGGTTGGGTGGCGCATCCAATAATGCTATGACGTTTGCAGTACTATGGCCTGAATTCCAAGCCACCTGGCCACTGTTAAAAACACCTGGCGGAACTGAAACTACTGCAATGGGGTGGCTTGGCCTTCCTTTGTACAACACCATTATCCTAGTTGCGTCGTCTATTACCTGCCACTTTGCCCATGTGGCGCTTGAGGACGGCCAACGCGGCAAGCTAAAAGCCTGGTTGGGTATTACCATCATTTTGGGTCTTATCTTCCTATACCTACAGGGTTGGGAGTATGTTTACGCCTACACCCAAATGGGACTTAAGTTAGACTCGGGTATTTACGGTAATACCTTCTTCATGCTAACCGGCTTCCACGGCCTGCATGTGACCTTGGGCACCATCATGTTAATAGTGATGTTTTTTAGGGTACTAAAAGGGCACTTTGATAAAGATAACCAATTTGCCTTCCAGGCGACCAGTTGGTACTGGCACTTTGTTGATGCGGTTTGGCTGATGCTATTTGTTATTGTGTATATGTTATAGCGGCCTAGTATGGCCGCGGGTTGGGTTGGATGATGCCGGTGGCCATCGCAATGAGTATCAATAAAATAATAATTGAAGAGAATAACACCCGACGGCCAATGAACTTGGTCATTGACTGGGGGTTTGGCCCCGGTTTTACCATGATCATCATGGCCTTGAAGAGGTTGTAAACCATAAATAAAAGTAGTAGTCCGAGAACAATCTTAATTACCACGTTTTCCTCCCAATGAGATTAAGTAAATTAGGTACCTTGCCGTTGGTACCTTCAATAATTACCGCAATTGCTTTTTGTATCTTAGTTAGCCTAGGGCTATGGCAATTGCAACGGGGTGAAGAGAAACAGGAGTTAGTACAGAAAATACGTGCAACCCAGGAGTTACCACCAACAGCATTAACTAACAGTGTAGTCGATGCGAAGGAAATGTCATATAGGACATTTTTATTAACCGGTAAAGTAGCTAGGGAAACCCTGTTTTATTGGGATAACAGGATTGTACAAGGACAGGTGGGCTATCAAATAATTGTGCCTGTGCGCAGCAACCTCGGTTGGCTATTGGTGGACTTTGGTTGGGTTAAGGGTACGGGGGATAGACAACGCCTGCCTGACGTTGTGTTACCGGAGGCGCTAAGCGAGGCGCCAATCAAGCTATGGCGGCCACTAAAAAATAAGTTAATCCAAGAAACCTTGAGTATCGAGTCGCCTTGGCCCAAACTGGTGCAGGAAATTAACGTACCATTGCTGGAAGCGCATTTTGGTGAGCAAGTACTGCCGGTGGTTGCGGTGATGGACAGGCACACGGGGGGTTTTGTATCGAATTACAAACCTGTGGTGCTACCGCCCGAAAAGCACTTGGCTTACGCTATCCAATGGTTTGGTTTAGCCATCGCAGTTTTAGTCGTGTTTATTGTTGCAGTAAGGACAAAAAATGACGGAAGAAGTAGTTAGGAAGTCGAAGAATCGCAAAACCATGTTGGTTTTGGCTTTAGTTTTTATATTGCCCATTGTCCTGGCGAAAATCGCATTAAATGCAGATTGGTTCAATAAGGCCGCCACCAACAAAGGCGAATTACTGGAGCCGCCAATTGAGCTGTCCAAATGGCTAAAACAAGACGAGCCGCTCTGGCGTGTTGTTTATGTAATGCCTGACAAGTGTGACGTGAGCTGTGATAATGCCCTGATCGCGCTCAATCAAGTCTGGCAAGCGGTAGGACGCGAGCGGGAAAGGGTGCAACCGACGCTATTGTTACTAGAAAACAGTGATACCAGCAAACTGGAGGAAGTTAGCCAGGCATCCCAGTTTGGCATGATCCAGGCGAATTCGTCAGAAATATTGCCCAAGTTCCAAAACCAAGCAATCGATGCTATTTTTATAGCTGATACGCTCGGAAATGTTATTCTTCATTATCCGCTGCAAATAGAACAACAACAAGCGGTGCTTGAAAGCCGAGATATACTAGCCGACTTGAAAAAGTTGCTAAAACTTTCTCGGATCGGATAGGGGCAAACTATGAAGAAGTTGGTTTTAATCAGTACGTTATTCACTATGGTGGTGATAGTCCTTGGGGCTTACACCAGGTTAACGGATTCTGGTTTGGGCTGCCCGGATTGGCCCGGGTGTTATGGCCATTTAACCGTACCTAAACACGAAGATGATATTGCCAGGGCTGAGGCTGCTTTCCCGGAGCGTCCTGTTGAATCCAGGAAAGCCTGGATTGAAATGATCCACCGCTATTTCGCCGGTACCCTAGGCCTGCTAATCCTTGCTATTACTATTATCAGTATTAAAAACGCCCGCAACAACGTCCCTGTAAAGCTACCCATTGTCATACTTGGCTTGGTTATATTCCAAGCCGCGCTGGGCATGTGGACGGTAACTATGAATTTACTACCCGTAGTGGTTATGGGTCACCTTTTGGGGGGCTTTACCTTGGTTTCCCTGCTGTTTTTACTGCATTTGCGCTTGAAAGGGTTCCGTATACCAGGAGGCGATCCCCGGGTGCGGCAATATGCCCGCTACGCCTTGTTTGGCCTGTTTATTGTTTTCGGGCAGATAGCGTTGGGCGGTTGGGTCTCCGCCAACTACGCCGCACTTGCTTGTACCGACCTGCCAATTTGTGAAGGAAACTGGTACCAGCGTTTGGATTTCACCGGCGCATTCGCCGTGCCAGAAGCAGAGAACTACGAGTTTGGCGCCCACAATTATGAACAGCGCATGACCATGCATATCGTACATCGCTTGGGTGCCGTAGTGACCTTCATCTACTTATGTTGGTTGGGCCTCAAACTATACACCACTGCCATATCGGACCGGATTAAGAACCAAGCCATGTTTATGGTTGCAGTACTGGGCGTCCAGGTCGCTTTAGGTGTTAGTAACGTGGTATTTAGCCTGCCACTTGCTGTTGCTGTATTGCACAATGCTGTCGCAGCAGTCTTGTTAATGACCATGGTCATGCTCAATTATACCCTTTACCGCAAGGCGTAGCCGTTATGCAGAAAGTAATTCCAAGCCCTAAAAATACCACCAAATTCAATAGTGCTTCGTGGCGCGACTATTATGAGATGACCAAACCTAAAGTAGTCTTGCTATTGTTATTAACCGCCTTGGTTGGTATGTGCCTGGCCGTCGAAGGTGCCCTGCCGCTGGTACCCTTGTTTTTCGGAATGTTAGGCATTGGCATGTTGTCTTCGTCCGCTGCCGTGATAAACCATGTTGTTGACCGCAATATAGATAGCAAAATGGCACGTACATTCAACAGGCCGTTGCCCAAGGGTAAGGTGTCACCGCGCAAAGCAATCGCGTTTGCTGCAGTATTGTGTGTGCTAGGCTATGTGTTGCTGGAAGTCTTCGTCAATAGGTTGACCGCGGTATTAACCCTGGCCAGCTTGGTAGGCTACGCCTTTATCTATACCATGTATTTAAAACGGGCGACGCCGCAAAATATAGTCATTGGCGGATTGGCGGGCGCTGCGCCGCCACTACTTGGTTGGACTGCCATGACCGGCGAAGTCCATGCCAATGCTTTGCTACTGGTGTTAATCGTGTTCACTTGGACACCACCACATTTTTGGGCACTGGCAATCCACCGAGCCAAAGATTACGAAAAAGCCGACATCCCGATGTTGCCGGTAACCCATGGAATCGAATTCACTAAAACCTCCGTATTACTCTATACCATCCTACTTGGCTTGATTTGTATGATGCCTTACCTCATCGGTATGGCGGGATCAATCTACCTCGTTGGCGTGACCATACTGAACGCAATCTTCTTGTATTATGCATGGCGCCTGAAGTTTGCCGACTATCCTGGGTTGGCCATGAAAACCTTTAAGTTTTCAATCTTGCACTTGATGCTGTTGTTCGTTTTGTTGTTATTGGATCACTACATAACCCTATGAACCAGAAACTCGTCCTAGCGATTGTCGCTGCTATATCATTGGCGGTTGGGATCTGGTTGGCAGTCACTATTGCTCCGCCGCAACAGCCACCTAAATACTTGCAAAGCTATCCTGCGCCCAGGGCCTTGGCGCCAGCGGAGCTGTCGGACCATCGCGGTGGTGTAATTAACAACGATTGGTTCAGGGATCAGTGGACCCTTACCTTTGTTGGCTATACGTTCTGCCCTGATATTTGTCCTACCACCTTGGCGGAACTGCGCAACGCCTATCCACAACTACAAGAAATCAATAGCGACTACCCTATTAAAGTTCTGTTCTTATCGGTGGATCCAAAACGCGATACCGTCGAACGGTTGAATGAGTATATTAATTTCTTCAATCCGGAATTTACTGGAGCCACTGCCGAGCACAAAATCCTGTTCCCCTTTGTGCGCAGTATGGGGATGGCCTATGCCATCGCTGAAAGCACAGACAAGCCCAACTACCTGGTTGACCACAGTGCGTCAGTCGTACTAGTCAACCCTAACGCGGAAGTAGTAGGACGCTTTAAACCCAAGCACGAATTGGGCAAGTTGGCCATCAGCGACACTGCACAGATCCTACACGATATGCCACTATTGGTGTCGAACTAGGTCTATGCTACACAATCGGAATCCGGGTCGTTACTGATCAATCAGGCCAACTACCATCGGGCCTTGCAATAAACCAAGGCTGCGAATGCCAATAGAAGCGCCCTGGCTTGCTTTTGCTTGGTGCAGTGCAGTTTACGCGCGAACGACCCAGTTTTAGTGATTCCGTTACGGATACTTGAAAGCTATCACCCTCTACTTCAACTGGCATAGGATTGCCCTGGTAAAAACAGCCCACTTGGCTTAAGCGCAAATCGTCTTGCTTTAGGCGTATCCTAAAACTGATCTCTTCGGGTTTTTGCCAAAAGGCCACTTTTTGCTGGGAGTTGTCCAGGATTGGCATGTTTAAGCTGGCAAGTTTGGTGCGCAATGTGCGCAAGTTGCTGTATATGCCTGCGGCAGGGAATCGGGGCACGGCAGTCCAATCGGTATAGGCGCCAACTGCACCTGAGTGCTGGGCGAAACCGACATAGCCAAGTTCCCGCAATAGTTTTTGTAACCTCAGGTCGTATTCACCAAAGGGGTAGGCGATGAATTGGTGGTTCTGTCCTAGGTGTTTTTCAATGCTGGATTCGGCCTTGATGATGAGCGCCTTAGTTTCTTCCAACCAAGCCGCTTCATCGTCAAAACCTCTCATATCCAGCATATGCCGGTGATCCCAAAAGTGGTTGGCAATGGTGACATTGCGCTTACCAAGGTTAGCCAATTCTTCCCAGGTCATTTTGCTGCCTTCGCCCACATCAAACGGGTTGATAAAAATAGTATAAGGAAACTGGTATTGCTGTAAGATCGGATCGCCGTTTTCCAGAATATTGCGAAAGCCATCATCGAAGGTAATGGCGACGGCTTTGTCCGGCAGGGGGTCTCCCGCCTGAAGTATTGCTACCAGTTCCGGCAACGCAATAACCGTGTGGTTTTGGGACAGGAACTGCATATGCTCAGCGAACTTTTCTGGGGATATAGAGGTGCTGGGCGGCGTTTTGTCGCTGACGTGATGGTAAATCAAAATAGTGGCGCTATTGGCGGACAACTTGGCCGGCAACAACAAAAAATAGGCAATCACAAGCAAACTTATTAGGGCGGCAACGCGCATTTTGACTCCATCTTTACAACAACCACGGGTGCTAATG
This sequence comes from Alteromonadaceae bacterium, assembly GCA_965279005.1. Lineage (GTDB taxonomy): Bacteria > Pseudomonadota > Gammaproteobacteria > Enterobacterales > Alteromonadaceae > Planctobacterium. The sequence continues at coordinate 30,788 of CBDIHK010000024.1, forward strand.
TAGCATATTTAATGGGCACAATAATAAATACTGCAAACTGGCGCGCCTTTAACAGCGATAGCAAAACCATCATGGCACTGGCCCTGCCTATGGTGGCTAGCAATATCAGCTTGCCATTGGTGGGCTTAGTGGACACCGCCATAGTTGGGCACCTAGGCCATAGCTACCAACTAGCAGGGGTTGCCCTGGCGAGCATGCTATTGAGCCAAATATATTGGATATGCAGCTTCCTGCGCATGGCAACTACTGGGCGCAGTGCCATTTATTTTGGCAGTGGTGATGGCGAAGCGTCTATTGATTTTTTGAAACAAAGCCTGTCTTTGGCTGCGTTGTTGGCTGTACTGGTTTGGCTATTGCAAATACCTTTGTTACAGCTTGGTTTGTGGATAGGCCAAGCCAGTGAGGGTATGGCAGCGGCTGCGCGGGAGTATTTTAGTATCCGGATATGGGCGGCACCCTTTGCCTTAACTAACCTAGTTTTAGTGGGGTGGATGGTAGGCCAACAAATGCACCGCACAGTGATGAAGCTGCAAATAGCCGTCAACCTGCTCAACATGTTGCTCAGCTATGGGCTGGCCGTCGGAATTGAAATGGGGGTCTCTGGCGTTGCAGTTGCCACCGTCATGGCGGAAGTATTGTTAACCCTCATATCGCTTTATTACATCGGTAAACGACAGCAGATCCGATGGCATCGAAATCCTTGGCCAACAACCGGTTACTCAGAGCTACTATCCCTAAACCACGCCATGTTCGCCCGCAATATATTGTTGCAGCTGAGCATTGCCTTTATCACTTTTTCTGGTCTTCGCTTGGGTGAACTATACGGCGCGGTCAACGCTGTATTGACGCAGTTTTTTGTCTTAATCGCTTTGGGGTTGGATGGCCTGGCCAATGCCGTGGAAGCGTTAGTCGGTCAGGCTAAAGGTCAGCAGCAAGCTAAGCGGCTGCGGCGCTGGGTTAAGTTGTCGGTCATTTGGTCTTGCCTGTTCGCGCTTGCCTATAGCCTTATCTTTTTGATATTTGGCAAGCAAATACTGGGGTTATTGACCAACCTGCCCGAGGTACTTCAGGAAGCCTTGCACTATCTGCCTTTTATCGTGTTGTTGCCGCTAGTAGGCCACTGGTGTTTTTTATTGGATGGGATATTTATTGGTGTTAGCCAAGCCAGGCCCATGCGTAACACAATGCTAATGTCGATACTTATAGGGTTATTGCCTGCCTGGTATTTTAGCCAACAGTGGGGCAACGCAGGGTTGTGGTTTAGCTTCTTGTTTTTTCTTGCAATGCGCGGAGTGACATTGGGTTGGTGTTATTGGCAGCTGCGCACTAAGCCCGCATTGTTAGAATAACCGGGGCCTTAGCCATCCCGCACTTTTTGTATCGCCTGCCAGTACTTTGCCAAATGTTTGTCCCAGATGTGCATATTGAAGGCGGCAAAGGCTAGGTATAGCAGGTAAAACAGCACAAAAAAGCCAACAATCATCATTAGCGGGTGTAGGTGGGTCAAGTCGTAGTACAGGTCTTTGAAAACTATCAATGGGTCGGTGGCTATATCGGTGGTATTCAGGCGCTGTACCCGGCCTAAGTAGACGCCAATGGCACATAAAAAATGTACTACTGGGATGAACCAGGTTGCAGGCGTATTGCCCCAGTGTTGCCTGATGTAAGCCTGGGCCATCTGGATTGACAGGGTGTAGCATTGGAAATTGACAAACATATACAGCAGGTAGCCAGGCAGTAAAACCAGGTACACATACCACACCGAATAGGAAGGCTCTTTGGTGGCGGCTATAAAGTGGATGACGTCGGTAATGGTATAGGCACTATTAGGTAGGAAAGCAAGGCACACTGCCGCCAGCAGCCACCAAATCAAACTGCGTTTACGTGCCAAGATAAAAAGATAGATGGCAATAAAAAACGGAATTTGCGCTAGGATAATATTTTTAGCGACCGTGAAGTGGGGTGTAACCATGTATATCCTGCCCAGACCATCAAAAAAACTTTATTGGTCTTTGTCGAAGTTAAATATCTTTGCCCAATCTTTTGCCATATCTATGACTTGCCACTGATATTCCTTGGCTAGGGACAAGGTGCTTTGGCCAAAATGTAACTCGGGATCTGGGCTATAGGCGTATTCCCGTTCCGGGTCTGTATGGTGCACTAGGCAGGAGATAGAACGCTTGGCTTGACCCGCCCAGCGCAACATTTCAATATCTCCATGGCTATTGCCAAAGGCCGCTATCGGTTGCTTGCCAATCAGGCGGGCGATGGCCCTGACCTTGGCGTCGCCATTGTCGAAGTAAAAGGGTACGGGTAAATATTGCAAGTCCAAACGGCCATCGCTCTCAACTAACCTTGTGCGCAAGCTGCTGCCAATGACATTTTGTTTAGGGATTTGATAGGTGGGTTCACACCAAGGCCTGACAAAATCGGTACTGCCCCCTGAAACGATAAAACACTGGAATCCATGCCGTCTAAACAACTGTAAAACTTGCTGCATTGGGCTGTAGGTCAACTCAGTGTACAAACATTGGAAGCGAGGGTGTTTGGTAACCTTGATCCACTTCTCTACTTCGTTGTGGTATTCGCCAATGGTGACGCCGTCTAGCACATCTTCTGCTAGGTCCTTTATATCATTGAGGAAGTCGACGACAGTATCGTCAAACGCGTCCTTTAGCTTATCAATAAATGAAGATTTTTTGTGCGCAGCTTCGGGTTGGTCGTCAGGGCAGACTTGGTCTTTGATGAATTCTATTTGGGTCATCAGGGGTTTCTCAACCCAGAGTGTGCCATCATTGTCGAACACTGCGATACGATCGGTTTCTGGTACGAAAAACTCTGAACCAACTTCTGTAACATCACTTAGAAACGCCTGTATGGCAGTTTTTACGCCACCGTCCCGCCAATAGGAAAGGGGATCCCTAGCCGCATTTTGCATTAATTAATGTCCTTATTTATCTAGGTTTGGTTTTAAATCTATGTCGGTATCGAAACCAAATACCTTGCCGCTCCAAATAAACACTTGCCACACCAGCACACCAAAAGGCAAATAACCAAAGTAGCCAAGCAATGGCATTTCAGAGAACAAGTGGATAACGTTTACATAGGGAATATTATATACCCAAAAGTTAGGGTTGGTCACTGATGTTGGATCGGTGGCGTAGCTCCCGTGGTTCCAGAATTCCCAAAACAGGCCATTGGCCATGGACGCCAAGGCGATCAACACGCCAGCCCCCCAATTGCCTTTAGCAATATTGGTGAAGGGGTTCCAAACGCCATTTTTTAGTAGCAAACCAGTCATTACTGCGAAAGGACCAATCCACACTACCCAAAACAGTGGATAAGGAAGCACTACCATTAACCCAATCAGTACAGCACCAATTAATATGAGCTTGCCACCATCCAGTACCCATTTGGGGCCATTTTGGTAGCGTTCGTAAAAACCGGGAATAGTGCGGAACAAGGTGTACCATTGGAAAATAACCGGTGTTACCGTGGAGTATGTTAGTAAAAATTCAACACTCAAAAGCCAGTGTGGCCAGGGAGCATCGTAGGCATTGGGATAATACCAGTTGGCCAGCACGAAATAGTCGTAGTATTCAAAATAGGCCCAACCTACTACGGAAATTACCGCACTGATCCAGAATACCGCGGGTTTGGCCGATGCCAGTGAAACGCCATTGTTGCGTTTGTAGACGATGCCGTCCAATACAAAGATAAACCCCCACCACATAGGTGTGAAAGACCAATACACCAAGTTGCCAAAGTCGAGGCTGTGTTGCCACATTAAACCCCAGAAAAACAGGTTGCAGACCAGGCCTGCCCAAAACCACCAAGGGAAAGGCGCCATTTTGCTTGGCCTGGGAGCAGGTTCTGCACCCTTGAAACCAAATTTTTTCGGCCAAATCACCAGGGCGCTGACAAAGAAAACACCTGGCAACATGAGCAGAAAATAGATCCAATTAAACCCAGGCACAGGTGGCACATCGGGACCGGTTACCTGTTGTGGCGGGAACTCGCCGAAGCCTGGTGGTAGGTGGGTGTCAGGGTAGTAGAAATAAGCTACTATCAAAGGAATGAGCAAAGTGGCCAATACCGGCCAAATCAATTTCCACTTCATTTTTATTATCTCCTGTTCCCGGTGCGATCAAGCTTTTTAAAACTGGTAGCTTAGTTCGATGCCAACCTGCCTTTTTTCACCTTTTAACTCGGTCACCGCAGCTAAGGCAGCGATGGAGTCAAAGCGCAGTTCAGCGTATTCTTGGTTGAAAATATTCTTACCCCATAAACCGAGTTCCCATTGCCCATCGAAACCGTAGGCTACCCGGCCATGCCACAGCGTATATCCTTCTTGGCGTGTGTACGGGTTTTCATTTTGGTCAAAATAGAACTCGGATTGGTAGTCAAAACCGAGTTCTGCTTTAAACTGGCCATCAAGCCAATCCCGTTGGTAAAACGCATTGCCGCTGATATTCCACTTCGATGTGAAGGGCATCTGCGCGGCTGAAACCGACACACCATCCCCAACATAGTCCCCTATTTCCGCTTTTGGGATATAGCCGATATTGAGGTTAAAGCGCCAATTTTTGTTGGGTTGCAACCACATTTCCGACTCCAAGCCATAAATGGTGGAATCCCCGGCATTGCGCAGCACGTCGTAGGGTGAAACGCTTTGCGAAACGTTAATAAATACTTGCTGGTCATGGTAATCATAGTAGAAAGACGAAATATTTGCCCAAAACTTGTTCTCCCAAGCTTGCAAACGAAACCCAAGCTCGTAGGCGTTGAGGGATTCTGGGCGATATTCTGAATCTGCTGCTTCCGCAGGGCTGGTTGCATAGCCCGCGTTGTAGCCACCGCTTTTGTAGCCTCTTGAATAGCTATAAAATATGCTATTACCGTTTTCTAACCGCTGCACTAAAGCGAGTTTGCCGGACCATTCACTGTCTTCGATTTTACCGCTCAAATCCCATAAGTTGGGAATAACCGCAGCTACAGTATCTAAATCAGCATTGGCACGGTAGGTCGTGCTTTCATCGGTGAAACGCAATCCAGTGGTGAGGGTAAAATGATTGGATAACTCCCAATCCAATTGGCTAAAAACTGCTTTTGATTCATTTTCTAGTCGGTTGTTGTAAAAGAACTGGGCTGGGATTGCCTCTAGTCCTGGCACCTGCCGGAAGTCCCTGAATAAGTCGATATCGTTGTTTTGCAAGATTTCTTCATTTAAAAAATACAATCCAGTGATCCAGTGGTATTGTCCTTTCTCGACAGCGACGCTGAACTCTTGGCTAGTCAGGTCATTGTCTGTGCCCATGCTGCCTTCAATGAAATTACCTGGACCATCTGAATCCCAGGAGTGGAAGCGTTCCATATCGCGTTTTGCGGTTATGGATGTGAAGGTGGTTTGGGCATTGATTTGCCAAACCAGTTTCAAGCTAGCAGACCAACTTTCGGTGTCATGCAGGCGGTCGTTGGTATCGGCGCTGGTATCCCAATAGTCGTCACTGTCGACAAAAAAAGCCAAAGGCATCAGCACAACCCTGCGTGCACAACCCTATTGGGAGAACATTGGCCACCATTGGCAACATCTAGAATACCCGCACTCTCAATTGGTTTTGGTGCCCCGCGCCAATTCTCAGAAGTTAATTTCGTAGTGATTTGTATTGCCTCATTTTTGTATTGCCCAATCCAACGCAAAATTGGTTTGGCGCAACCCGCCGTTAGGTGCCCCCGGGAATTGGTTATTTATAGAGAATTCATAATCTTCATAATTCAATGCAATGCGGTTGGAGAAGTTTTGGTTGACCGGCAATGAAACAGCGGCATCAAAGGATTTGTGTTGATGCTCTGCCACGCTTGCCTTGGCATAGCCTTCAAATTCTGAACCGGGCATAGCTGAACGCAGCAATATGGCACCGCCTGTTGTATTGCGGCCAAACAAGGTACCCTGGGGCCCGCGCAGCACTTCCACTTGTTCCAGGTCGAAAAGGTTGGCTGAAAGGTTGTTGGCGCTGCCACTGACGACGTCATCGCTGTAAACTGCTATTGGGGATACGCTGGATGTATTGTAGTCAATCATACCCACTCCCCGTAAATTGAAGGCTGGGGGTGTGCCTTCGCCGGCATTGTTGGTGATTTTGAAATTAGGCACCAATGGCGCCAGTTGCGTTGTGTCTTTTAGTTGCCTGTTTTCTATAAATTGGCTATCAAAAACACTGATGGAGACGCTGACGTCGTTTAATTGTTGTGGGCGTTTTTGTGCGTAAACGACGATGTGTTCTATTTCGTCTGCCTGCTGCAAGCCAGTTTCATTTTGAGGTTGCTGGGCTGTAGCGAGTGAGGGAATGCCAATGCTTGCTATTAATCCGGTTCGAAGTAAACAGGTGAATTGCGAAAAACGAAAATGACGCATTTTATTGGCCTTGTAATTATTGCTGGCTAAAACTTAGCACTAATTTGTCCCAAGTAACAAAATTTAGCTGCTATGGGTATTAATTCATTAATCCAGCGTTCTTGAGCCAAACAGGGCCTAGCAGCCGAAGTCCAAAAGCGCTTACAATTGTTCTAATGTGGATCCACAATATAGTGCTTGATATCTTGTAAGCTGTGGTTCACGTGCTTTGAAACTATAATCAAAAGAGTAACTGGATTCGGATGAAATGCTACAGGCAAGGCACAAATAAATGGTAACGGTACTGGATTATGAAATAACGGGAGAGCTTCCGCCCTTATCGCAACACATCCATATTTATAAAGCACTATCTCCATCCGGTGAAACCGTCCTATTGTTGGAATTGCACGACTATAACGAGCTACAGCTGCAGCAATTCCTCGAACAGGCTAATCAAAATAGCAATAGCCAACTTTTGCCTTTAAAGGCCATCAATAGCGTTTTTGAGCATCAATTGAGTTATTTTGCAGTCATTGAATGTAACCATAATATTGGTGCATTTGAAAATCACGTTGGTGGTTCGGTTTCTAATTTGGAAACAAAATTGAAATTGAGCTCGCAACTTTGTGCTTTTGTTGCGAGTTTCCACAATTCTGGCATGAACTTGGGTTTATTTAACCTAGCCGGCTTTTATTTCGACAATAGCCACAATGAGTTTTTTACGGTTAATTATCTCTCAAACCAGCAGTCTATTGAGGCTCTCGTTGGCGAGTCCGCACTGGAAGACAAAGAACAATATTTACTTACCTTATCACCCGAGGCGACGGGGCGGGTTAACCGGAAATTAGATATTCGCTCTGATCTCTATACTCTGGGTGTATTGATGTACCGGATCTTTTATGGGCACTACCCCTTTGATGCGGACGATGCGATGGAATTGGTACATGCCCATATCGCCAAGGACGCTTTGTTCCCCTTCGCCCCCGATATCCCACTTGCCATTGAACAAATGCTGCGGCGGCTACTAAAAAAGGATCCAGAAGCGCGCTACCAAAACATAGAGTCATTATTATTGGATGTGAACGCTTGTCTCCGCCAAGCGGTGCAAGATACGCCGGTAGAGCAATTCACGCTTGTGTCATCCGGTAGGACGGCAGAATTGGTTTTTCCCGATATCCTGTATGGCCGTGAACAAGAGTTGCGCCATCTGACCCAGTTGTGCGCTGGAGTACAAGAAAAGGGCAATGCCCAGGTAGTGGTGGTGAAAGGGCGCTCAGGCGTTGGTAAATCCGCATTTATAAGGGAGTTATCTAGGCCCGCTATCCTACACAATGGCATCTTTGCCCAAGGCAAGAGTGAACAATACCAACGCAGTGCCAGCAATTCAGTACTTATCGCGGCTATTGATAATTTGTTAGAACAGTTCTTATTATTGGACGAAGCTCGTTTGGCTGAGGTGCGAAAGGGCTTAGAAGCGGAGCTCAGCAATGAATTACCCCTATTGTTGACAATATTGCCGCGGCTGTCTTTGGTGCTAGCGAAGGAGATAAGCGATGGCAGAGCACAAGACCCGGGCAAAGATCAGAAACCCGAGCAGGCACTGTATCGCTTATTGTTGTGTTTGGGGCAGGTGGCGCAGCAAATAGTGCTGTTTCTAGACGATTTGCATTGGATTGATAGCCTTTCATTAAATGTTTTGTGCTATGTGTTCCAACACCAAGAACTGCCCTCACTGATGTTTGTGTTTTCGTTTCGCGACAACGAACTCACGGAAAGCCATCCACTGCAGCACCTATTGCAAACGGTAAATGAAAATGGCATCCCGCTAGATGTATTGACGCTCGAACCGCTGGCACAAGACGCAACACAGCTATTTATAGAAGACACCTTTTGGGAAACGTCATTTGACCTCTACGAGCTTTGCGCAGTGGTGCAGGAAAAAACCGGTGGCAATCCATTTTTTGTCCGTGAATTTCTGAAAAATTTGGCAGACAAAGGCCTGTTATTCCAACTTGAGGATGGGGTTTGGGGTTGGCGAGAGAGCGAAATCCATGAGCAAAAAATTACCGAAAGTGTGGTTGACCTAGTATCCCAGCGCTTGGCACGGTTACCGTTGGCTGAACTGAATTGCCTCAAATTGGCAGCGTGCCTCGGCAACCGCATTCCCTATGCCCACTTAAAAGCCTTGTCGTTTGAACAAAACCTGGATTTAGATGCCTGTGTTGGACAATGGCTGAATGATGGCTTGTTTGTTGGCCATTACGATGAAAACAATGTGATAGATGCGATTAGCTTTTCCCACGACCGTATACAACAAGCCGCGTATCAATTGCCATTGGGCAAACCCAATGGTTATTTCCATTTCCAAATATCTGATGCATTTATCCGCAACCATGACGATGTTTGGCTGCGGCAAAACATTTTGGACGTGATCAGCCACATTCAACAGAGTATCAGCGTACATTTGGAAAACAGGGATAACCGTGAATTGGCCAAGTACTACTACTGGGCGGGCAGGACAGCTGATATTAACCATGTGTTTGATGCGGCGAAAGAATACTACCAACAAGGTGTGTCATTGTTGGAAAAGCAACATTGGCGCACTGACTACCAATTGTGTTTCGGCCTCAATTTTGGACTGTGCAATGTGCTGTACTTGACCCAGGATTTCGAAGGGCTTGATGGCCGGTTAACGGCATTGTACGGACATGCCAATACCAGTATCGATAGCAAAAAAGTATGCAAGCTGCGTATTCTGTTACTCGTGGCTAATAACCAAATGGCGCTGGCCTATAAATTTGGCATAGACAATATTGATGTGGTTGAGCTACCTGCTGGTGAGGGTGCTGCAGGGCAATATTTTGAGATTGAAAGTTTATATCCAGCTGCTGGCATAGAGGCGATTGCAGAACTACCAGAATTGTCCGATCAAGACCAAGCCCTAACCCAAGAAATACTGAATGCCTTGCACACACCTTCTTATATAGTGGGACCGGACAAGTATTTGTCTATTATGTACAACTCTTTGCTGTCCCTGCTAAAACACGGCTTGAGCAGCGTGTCGCCAAAGGCCATTATGGGCCACGCCCAGTTGTTAGCGGGCGCTTTTGGCCGATACGATGAAGCAATGCTATTAGTCGCTGTGGCCGAGAAAATCAGCGAGCGTTTCCCCAACCTACCTGCTGCCGAAATAGAGTTGGAGCTAATTAAACACAGTTCAATATTGCATTGGCGCAAGCCGTTGAGGGAGTCAATTCCGGCGCTGAAACATAACTACTTCTCTGGTTATGAAAATGGCCATGTTGAATATGCTTTCCATTCACTGCTATTCAGTTGTTTTTATAACTTGTTCAGCGGTGAATCATTAGAGAAGGTAAGCCAGGATCTGGAATCGGCAATAGCCATATTTACAGAGAAACAGCAGCTGTACCATTTAGGCTATAGCCAAATCTGGCACCAGTTAACTTGGAACCTCCACGCTAAAGTAACTACCCCAAGGAGGATGCTCGGCCCTGCCTTTAATGAGGATGTTGGCTTGCAACCCCTTATTGAAAACAACAATGTCACAACTTTATTGTGTTTTTATATAAGCAAGGTGATCTTGTGCTACCACTATGGGGACACTGAAAATGCACTGCGCTACGCCCAACTAGCTGAGCCTCTGCTTGATGTTGCGCCAGGTTTGTATCATGTAACAGAGTTCGAGTATTACAGGGCCTTGTTGTACATGCGGCAATTGCACAAAAAAGCTGACCATGGCGAGCAACCAAATATGTCACTTGCCCAGCGACAGTTCCAAAAAATCCAGGGTTGGCTGGGCCACGGTTCTGCCAACCACAGCCACCAAGCATTGTTGCTTGAAGCTGAGTTTGCCCGTCTGGAGAAAAGGGCAGATGCTTGGCAGCTATACTCAAAAGCCATTGCTGTAGCCAACCAGCAGCAATTTACCCAACATTCCGCAATAGCCCACGAGTTATATGCCGGCTACTGGCTGGAACAAGGTGAAACCGACCTCGCTTTGAGCCAGTTACAATTGGCGTACAAAAAATACGAGCAATGGAAGGCCTTCAATTTATGTGAGCACTTACTTCAAAAACATCCTGAATTAAAGAGAAAACTGCACGGAGAGGTGAGTGCAACCGCATCGGGACTAGATAACCGTTTGGATCTGGCTTCTATCCTCAAGGCCGCTGAAACCTTAACCGGTGTTGTGGATTTAGAAGCTTTTATTGAAAAGATGATGTCTATTATCGTGGAGAACGCAGGAGCGCAGCGGGGTTGCATCCTGTTCTACCAACATGACGGTATTTCACTGGAAACTTCCTATCCAACGCCGATATCCAAAGGGGAAATTCCCAACGCGTTAATTAACTACGTTTCCCGTACGCTGCAGCCGTATATTGTGGAAGACAGCACCCGTGAATCCAAACTGAACCTGGGGCTGAAAAGCTTTGGTAAGTTGCCCCAGTCCATGTTGCTGATACCTATTGTGGTATCAGGTGACCTGCGTGGGATTTTGTATTTGGAACACAAGGATTTGACCGGCTTTTTCAAGGCTGACCGGGTTGATGTGCTGCAGCTGTTGGCGAACCAAACCGCAATTTTGTTTGACAATGCCCGCCTGTATAAAGAGTTACTGGCGAGCAACAAAGACTTGGAGCGGAAAGTGGAAGTGCGCACCGAGGAACTCGCCAAGGCGAAGCTCAAAGCTGAAGAAGCCACCGCTGCCAAGTCTAACTTCTTGGCCAATATGAGCCATGAGATCCGCACGCCCATGAATGCGGTTATCGGCCTATCTAGGTTAGCCCTGCGCAAGCAGCGGCATCCAGAACACAAGGACTACCTCGAAAAAATACTGAGTTCGTCAGAAGCATTGCTTACCTTGATCAACGACATACTCGATTTTTCCAAGATAGAAGCACAAAAACTGACATTGGAGCAGACCACCTTCAGCCTAGAGTCGTCATTGCGCCGGGTAGTTAACCTCAACTCCCACCGCATGCATGAAAAACACCTTGAGTTTGTATTGTCGGTTGATCCCGACGTGCCGGATAAGTTGATGGGCGACCCGTTGCGGTTGGAGCAAGTCATCATCAATTTGGTCAGCAACGCCATCAAATTTACCGACAAGGGCTATGTGCAAGTCGCAATCAAAGTGATTGAGCGGGCCAACAACAAGATAAGACTCGGCTTTGCGATCCAGGACAGTGGTATTGGCATGAGCAAAGAGCAATCTGAGCGCCTATTCCAGTCTTTCAGCCAAGCCGACGATAGCGTCACCCGCAGATACGGTGGAACCGGTTTGGGGCTGGCAATATGTAAACAACTTTGCCAATTGATGGGTGGGGAGATTTGGGTCGACAGTGAGCCAGGCAAAGGTTCCAATTTCCAATTTACTGCTGCACTTTTGGAAGTACCAGAAGACAAAGAAACCCTGTCCAAATCATTGCATCCTGGAAACATGCGTGCGCTCGTGGTGGACGACATGGCGATAGCTCGGAAAGTCATGTGTGATTACCTGGTGGGCTTTGGCATCCAAACTGACACAGTTACCAACGGCAAAGAAGCATTGGATGCCGTTATTAGGGCTGATATGCACCAACGGGCTTACGATGTCGTGCTTATGGATTGGAAAATGCCAGAAATGGATGGGATCACGGCGTCCAAGCTTATCAGGGAACAGGTTAGCGGCAAAACCCCGCATATTCTAATGGTCTCAGCGTATGACCGGGCTGAGCTGGAGCATAGCCAAAGCGGTAATCTAGTGGACGATTTCTTAGAAAAACCAGTTAGTGCCTCAAGCCTAATCGACAGTATTAATGCCATCCTCGGCAACCGCACATTACCTGCTGGAGAAGCCATTGTTGCTGGCAAAGTACCTGATCTTAAAGGTTATCGGCTATTGCTGGTGGAGGACAACAAGATAAACCAGCAAGTGGCAATGGAGTTTTTATTGGATACCAATGCTGATGTTGACGTTGCTGGCAATGGTATTGAGGCGATTGAAGCGCTGCGCAATATTGAATTTGATTTGGTCTTTATGGATATACAAATGCCTGTTATGGATGGCTTGACGGCAACTTCAAAAATTCGCGAATTTAACCCTGACATTCCCATCGTCGCCATGACCGCCCACGCCATGGAAGGGGACAAGGACAAAAGTTTGCAAGCGGGTATGAACGGCCATGTCACTAAACCCATAGATCCAGAACAAGTATACCGGGTGTTGGCCCAGTTTTTGGCGGTGCCAGCCAAATCGCCACGCATTGGGCCATTAAACGCTCTTTCCGCACAAAAAATGACAACTTCAGACAATGGAAACCGCGTCCAGCAGCTGAGGCAGTTAGGCACGTTGGATGTAGATGCTGCGATTGAACGGTTCCAAGGGAAAACCCAACTCTACGAAGAATTGGTAAGGGACTTTGTCAAAGATTACAGTGTGATCTGCACAGAGCTAAAAGCCTTGGCTGCGGCTGAGAACAACGAACTCCTGCACAGAAAGATCCATTCCCTAAAATCTAATACCGCCTACATTGGTGCCATGGAATTATCGAGGAACGTGGCGGTATTAGAGCAAATGATATTGGATGCTGTGGATTTTGAATTAGAATTACACGTAGTGATTGAAGACTTGGAAGCACTGCTGGCCAAGCTCAGTGCTGTCGTGCCAGTATCAGGCGACGCCAATTCTGATGAGGTGGGGTTTGAGCCTGATTTGGTGAGTTTGTTGCAGCGGCTCCTACCCATGCTACAGGGATCGGATTTTAACGTGGAAAGACACTTGGCAAGTTTGGACAAGTATGTTTCCAATGAGACAGATACGGCCAATGCGCAGAAATTGGCTGAGCTAATTGATGATATGGAGTTTGAAGATGCCTATGATTTGGTAAACGATTGGCTAACCACACTTTCAGAATAATTTAGACAGCGATAACAAGCACAGACATGAGCAACGAGAAACCCAAAATCTTATTAGTTGACGATGAAAAAGCCAACCTAAAGGTCTTATCTGACTTGTTAAAGGAGGATGCGCAGACCTACGTTGCTAAAAGTGGTTTCCAAGCGTTGGAAAAAGCCAATAAATTGCTGCCGGATTTGATATTACTTGATGTAGTCATGCCGGACATGGATGGTTTTGAGGTGATAAAAAGCCTCAAATCAAATAGCGCAACACAAATGATCCCTGTGATCTTTGTAACTGGATTGACTGATTTAGTATTTGAGGAAAAAGGGTTAGGGCTAGGCGCTTGTGACTATATCCTGAAACCCTACCATTCGGTCATAGTGAAAGCCCGGGTCAAACTGCATTTACAGCTAGTGCGGCAACGGAAATTATTAGAAAAGCTTGCCCTCATAGATCCCCTAACGACGATTGCCAACCGGCGCAAATACGAAGAAGTGTTTGACCTCGAATGGCGTTCAGCGGTGCGCGCTGGCGGACAACTCTCGATTGCCATGTTGGACGTTGATAACTTTAAGCAATTTAACGATCGGTTTGGCCATGCCGCCGGTGACGAGGTGTTGGAAAGGGTTGCGAAAAACTTATCCCAACAGTTACACCGGGCTAAGGACTTTGTCGCACGCTACGGGGGGGAAGAGTTCGTCATTTTGTTGCCGGATACCGATGCCGCGGGTGCTGAAATTATCATGAACCGCTGCAGGGTGGCGATTGAGAGCCTTCAGATCCCGCATTCTGAATCGCTGCACCGGTTTGTTACCGTGTCAATCGGCGGTGTCACTGTCAGCCCTGGGGTTGGCACTGAAAAAACCGATATCCTGTTGCTAGCAGACAAATTGCTATATAGCGCCAAGCAAGGTGGGCGTAATTGTGTCGTATGGAAAACCACTGCAAATGGGGAAGCCTAAATGATGGACAACCTTGTCAATGAAGACAAACCTCGGATACTTATTGTTGACGACCAAAAAGCAAACCTAAAAATCCTTACTGAGCTACTTAACCAGGAGGCTGATATCTCCCTGGCGAAAAGCGGCGCACAGGCGATTGATAAGTCTTTGAAGTTATTGCCCGACTTAATTTTGCTCGACATTGTCATGCCAGATATGGATGGTTTTGAAACCCTGAAAAAATTGCGTGAAATTGAGGTGCTCAAGGAAGTGCCCATCATTTTTATTACTGGCCTAGATACAGCAGACAACGAGATTTATGGCCTGGATCTGGGTGCCCATGACTATATTCGCAAGCCGTTTAACCCCTCTGTGGTCAAATCGCGCATTTCTACCCACTTAAAAGTGATCAAACAAACCAAAAAGTTGCGGGATCTTTCTACCAAGTTGAAAGAAGCGGACGAGGCAAAAAGCCGTTTTCTTGCCAATATGAGCCATGAAATTAGGACGCCCCTAACTGCTATTATCGGATACGCAGAACTAATGCAAGCGGGCGAATTAGCTGAAATACAGTCAGATGAAGCGATAAACATCATCGCCAATAGCGGCACCCACTTGCTCAATCTCATCAATGACATCCTGGATTTGTCCAAAATTGAAGCTGAGAAGTTGCAGATTGAGCGATTGCACGTTGATCTTCCCCATCTTCTGGATGAGATAGAGTCCATCGTGAAGCCAAAAGCACATGCTAAGGAACTCAGTTTTGAAAAAGAACTGCTATTCCCAGTGCCATCGACCATCCTGACCGATCCTACCCGTCTGAAACAGATCCTTTTCAACCTTATAAACAATGCAATTAAGTTTACCGATCAAGGCTCGGTTAAACTGGAAGTCTCAAACTTTGCCAACCAGCTACAATTTTCTGTCATTGACACCGGAATCGGTATCGGCAAAGCGGAGCAAGACAAGATTTTTAGTGCCTTTGAGCAGGCTGATGTTTCTATTACCAGGAAGTTCGGCGGCACCGGCTTAGGATTGAATATTTCCAAATACTTGGCGAGAAAACTCGGTGGTGATATCCGTGTCAGTAGCATGCAAGGGGTAGGGAGTAATTTTACGGCTGAAATCGCATTGGAAGAGGCCCAAGGCTGTATTTGGTTGCAAAACCAAGCCCAGTATCTGGAAAATGTTCACAGCAAGCACAAGCGAAACCAAGAGCAAAAGAATCTCCAAGGCAAGGTGTTGCTGGCAGATGACCAAAAAGAACTGCGCATGTTAATTGGTATGCTGTTGCGCAAAGTTGGATTGGAAGTGACAGCGGTAGAAAATGGCAAACAATTGGTAGAGGCCGCTACAAAAGAGCCTTTTGACTTGATTTTATCGGATATTTTTATGCCAGTAATGGGGGGCGAGGAAGCTATGTTTGCTTTGCGGGAGGCGGGCATAGATGTACCAACTATCGCCTTGACGGCAAACGCTATGAAACACGAGGTTGAGCAATATATTAATAAAGGGTTTTCGGATCACCTGAGCAAGCCTATCCAACGAGATGAATTTTACCGTAAGCTTGCTTTGTACCTAAATAAAGGGGGGCTAAAATCGCCTTCCCTGGATCTATCTGCCACAGCTAAAATGCAATTGCTCGAGCAGTTTAAGCTAGGCTTGCCAAACCGGCTCGATGCTATCGAAAGTGCTTTTTTGAACAAAGACTGGCCAGCGGTGAAACTGCTTGCCCATAGCCTCAAAGGTGCAGCTAATTCCTTTGGCTTTCCAGAGATTGGCGAACAGGCCATGGATATGGAAGCGTTGGCCAATGCCGTAGAGCTAGATCCCCAGCGGGCCGAACAACTTGCAGCTGTGCTCATAGCGGTTAAAGAAAAGTCATCAGGCCTAATGAAAGCAGCGCTGTGATGAAAAAGTTGGGCCTATTTTTTAAAGGCCTGCTTAAGGCGGTAGGTTAGGATCCCCCAATAACCAATGCCGGCAACTAGTGCACCGACTGTAATAAGCAGCAGTCCTGGCACCTGGAGCAGGGGGTACCATTTAGCACCCGCTAATATGCACAAGGCACCCAGGACAAACAAGGCAAGGCCAATTTGAAAGCGGCGCCAGTGGCGGAACAAATTGTTTTGATTGCCTTGATCCTTAATAATAGGAGTGTTCCCCGGCTTGGTGCTCAGTCACATCCCGCACGCCCGTTAGCTGTCCCGCAAACCGCTCCAGCAACTGCTTTTCGATGCCATCCTTCAAAGTGACATCCACCATTGAGCAACCGTTGCAACCGCCACCAAACTGCAATACTGCAACACCGTCTTCTGTGATTTCCATCAGCATTACCTGGCCGCCATGGTTGGCGAGTTGAGGGTTAATTTCTGATGTTATCAAATACTGTACTTGCTCAACCAATGGTGCGTCATCTGCTACCTTGCGCGCTTTTGCATTGGGCGCTTTCAAGGTCAGCTGTGAGCCCATTTGATCTGTTACAAAATCGATCTCAGCTTCTTCTAAAAATGGGGCACTTTCTTGATCGACAATGGCATCAAAGCCGTTAAAAGGAAGATGGGTGTCAGATTCCTCTATTGCGTCGGGAGGGCAATATGACACGCCGCATTCGGCACCAGATGTTCCTGGATTGACAACGAAAACCCTAATATTGGTGTTTTCTGCTTGGTTTTCCAACAATTTACGGAAATGTGCTTGAGCCGTTTCTGAAATAGAGATCATAATAGTTGCCATAAATTTACCTAACAGCAAGTGTATCAAAAAATACTTGAGTAAAACACTCAAGTAATCATCTGATTTATAAAAATTGCGACTAAGCCTGTTGTTTGTGTACTTAAAAATAAGAAAGAGTTATGAAATTAGACCGAATTTTAGTTTTGCTATTGCTGTTTTGTGGTGTTGCTGTTGCGCAGGCCAATCCCACCAAGTACCCGCATGATAGGGATTTTTTACCCAAGAATGTGACTTATGACGATGCTGTTCCCTTGCCCAGTGATGTGCTTGGCTCAACTGTTGGCGAGTGGCACGTGCGCCATGACCAGCTTGTGCAATACATGCGTGAGTTGGCAACGGCTTCGCCCAGGGTAGCATTCAAGGAGATTGGACGTACCCATGAAAACCGCCCCCTAATAAACCTGATTATCACGTCAACAGCTAACCATGCCGAGCTACCTGCATTGCAAGCACAACACTTGGCGAATTGGCAGTTGGATAAATCCGGCAGCATCAATGAATCCGCTCCTGTGGTCAGCTATATGGGCTACGGCATCCACGGTGACGAACCTTCTGGATCAAATGCGTCACTGCTGGTTGCCTACTACCTGGCCGCCGCGCAGGGTGATGCTATAGATGATTTGTTGTCTAAGAATATTGTCGTCCTTGACCCGAGTCTAAACCCAGACGGATTGTCACGCTTTGCGCAGTGGGCCAATAGCCATCGCGGGAAAACCTTAGTTGCAGACGCAAACCATCGCGAGCACCAACAGGCTTGGCCAAGTGGCCGTACTAACCATTATTGGTTCGATTTAAATCGAGATTGGTTATTACTTACTCACCCGGAATCAGTTGCTAGGGTTGAACAGTTTCAAAGTTGGCGCCCCCACATTTTGACAGATTTCCACGAAATGGGGAGTGACAGCACCTACTTTTTCCAACCTGGTGTGCCAAGCCGGACAAATCCAAATACGGCAGCCAGTACCATGCGGTTGACCGAATTGATCGGGCAATACCACGCCAATGCATTGGACGAACAAGGCCAGTTATATTTTACCAAAGAAGCCTTTGATGATTTTTACTACGGTAAGGGCTCTTCCTATCCCGATGCGCAGGGAACCATTGGAATTTTGTTTGAACAAGCAAGTTCACGGGGGCACCTTAGGGAAAGTATCAATGGTGACTTGACGTTTGCCGGTACCATCGCCAACCAGGTTACTACGTCATTATCAACGCTGCGCGCAGCAACCGAACTTCGCCGAGAAATCCTGGACAAGCAAAAAAGTTTCATCCGGGAAACCCTGGCACTTGCCAAAAAAGATGAGACCTCAGGTTACGTAGTGCTTGCGGGGGCTGATAAAACCCGATTACAGTCGATGCTGGACTTGCTTGCTAGCCATAAGATCGAAGTTTATCCGCTGCTTAAAGATACCAAAATCGACGGTGAAGTGGTTGCGGCTGGAAGTGGCTACTTCGTGCCTTCTGTGCAGCCCCAATACCGCTTGGTTAAATCCTTGTTTTCTTCACGCAAAAGTTTCCAAGACAACACCTTCTATGACGTGTCGAACTGGAACATTGCCCATGCCTTCAACCTAGAATACTTGCCTGTTTCCGGCAGCCGGTGGCGGAAAATACCCTATGATGGCGATATCGACCTTAGCCTGCCCAAAGTCAACAACGACATTGCTGACAATCCAGTCGCGATTGCATTTAACTGGCACAACTCGACAGCACCGGCACTACTACAGGGTTTATTAGCGGACGGATTACCGGCAAGGGTGTCTTCCAAAGCATTTACCGCCTTTACTAACGAAGGGGAGATCGATTTCCAGGCCGGGGCAGTGGTACTGCCTTGGAGTGACGGTTTATCTTCGATTAGCGGGGGGATAGCGCGATTGGCCGACCAATTGAATATCAAGTTGTGGTCAGTTACCTCGGGGTTAACCCCGCAGGGCATTGATTTGGGCTCGCGCCACTTGCAGCCTATTGATGAACCAAGCGTGTTGCTAGTAGGAGGCCGCGGCACGTCACAATACGAAGCTGGCGAGGTTTGGCATTATTTGGATACGGTTGTTGGCCTACCGGTAACCATTACCGATTTGCCGTTGCTGCACAGGCTGGATCTAAACAGGTACAGCCATATCATTTTTGTCGATGGCCGTTACTCAAAAAACGAAGCCTTAACCAGCGCTTTAGACCGCTGGGTTCGGGCTGGTGGCGTCTTGATTGGGCAAAAGCGGGCTGGCAAATGGTTTGCCGACAATGATTGGTTAAAGGCGACGTTCACAGACAAGGATGACATTGACAACGCGTTTGATAGCAACAACTTGGGCTATGCCCAAAAAGACATGTTGGCGGCCAAGAAACGGGTTGCGGGTGCTGTGTTTAGCGTTGACGCCGACCTTGGCCACCCATTGTTATTTGGCCTACAACGGGAAACCATGCCAGTATTTCGCAATAGCAACATCATCATGCGCGCAGCGACAAAGCCTTTTGTAATGCCTTTGCGTTATACCACAAACCCGCTCATGGCTGGCTACGCATCTGATGAAATGCAAAAGCTTATTGCAAAATCAGCCATGGCGAAGGCCCATAACATAGGCAAAGGCAAAGTAATATATTTTGTCGACAACGTAAATTTTAGGGGCTACTGGCGCGGTACCCGGCGTATGCTGAGCAATGCCATCTATTTCTCCGGCTTTATCAATGCGGAAGGCTAAGGCTCAAACACCAGATTTCAATATTAATATTTGGGTTGTGTTGCTTTAAGGCGTGGCAAAAGGCAGCGACAGTGCTGCCTGTTGTTACAACATCATCAAATACGGCAACATGATCTAATTTTGCTATGTCTGCAGAAGCTTTGAAGGTCGACATTGACAAGCGGCGCCTCGACTTTGCATTTTTTTGACTTTGCGGCACGGCTATTTTTCGCCGCTTACTTAGGTGCTCACCGGTGGGTACTTTGATCAGTTCACTAATTTGTTTGGCTAAAAGCGCACTTTGGTTAAACCCCCGGTACCAAATTTTGGTAAAATGCATCGGGATAGGCAGGATTACTTGCGGTAATGGATCTTTGCCACGTCCTGAAAGGCAGCGTTGCACAAATTGTTTTGCCACGGCAGGGAATAATTGCGGTTTATCGCCGTATTTTAAACTGGTTATGAGATAATCCAATGGCCATTGGTGCGGACCCAATGCGGTAAGTTTGTACTCACTTAGCTTTGGTAAGGCATTGGCTATATCGTGCCGGTTCATCAGATTGTTACCTATGTCCCACTGTTTAAAATAGGTGACTTCACTGATGCAGAGCTGGCACAGGCTGGCATGGCTCGGCACCCCGCACAACAAGCATTGCTGGCAAGGGGCTTTGAAGAGGTGCTCGGCTAATGGTTTGGGCTGGCCTAATAAGCGTTGCCATCCAGATTTGAACCGCGATAGCGGTAAATTGGTCTTAATATCCATATATGACAGGAAACTCCGTTTGACATTTGTCCATTTTTTAACCCAGTGATGGTAAATTATTTCCAATGGAATTAGTAGTAAAAGATTTCGGAACAGGTCACAAAAAAATCGTTTTGTTGCATGGTTGGGGTTTAGGGAGCCAAGTATTCCTGCCATTGGCTGGGAAGCTGTCAACCCTCTACCAGGTGAGACTGATTGACCTGCCGGGATACGGCGATAACAGTGCTGTAGCTAGCCAGGTAATGGAATTTGCCGATTATGTAGATTTAATTGCACCATACATCCCAAAGGGCGGCCTGTTGGTTGGTTGGTCACTAGGTGGCCTGGTCGCCCAACAACTGGATCTTATTAGGCCAGGCTTGGTTGCTAAACTAGCCCTGGTTTGCTCATCTCCTTTTTTCCCTGCGCAGGATCCCTGGCCAGGCATCGAATTGGATGTCCTGGAAATGTTTCAAAGAGAACTAGAACAAGACTACCAAAAATTGGTGCAGCGCTTCCTGGGTATCCAAGCAATGGGAAGCGAGTCTGCGAAGCAGGATATGAAACGCTTGAAACAACTGCTGTCGCGTTCCCGGCAACCAAGCCAAGAATCGTTGGCCTTGGGCTTGCAATATTTAAAGGAAGTAGATTTACGGGAGGCATTGGGCAAGTCTTCGGTACCCATTCTGCGAATATTTGGTGCCAAAGATTCGCTTGTGCCCCAACAGCACTTACCGCTACTTGAAAAGATGTGTCCCGGTTCACAGAAGATTGTGATGCCGAGGGCGTCCCACGCCCCATTTATTTCCCACGAGAGCCAGTTTATCCAACACTTGTGTGAATTTTATGCCCCATAATTATAAGTAGCACACTCTTAATCTAAACAAATACTAAGTTGTTGCTTTATCTCGCCGTTAAATTGATTAATAATTAAACATGAGGTAATAGAGGTATAGTATGGCTATAGATGTAACTAGTAGCATGAACTCGGCGATCCTGTCCGGGGTGCTAGGGGTGCAAAATGCGTCCAATGGCATCACGCAGACGTCGATTAGTCTTGCTCAACAACAAGCGTCGTTGCGCACAACGAGCGATTTATTAAGCGATGTATCGCTGCAGCAGATTGGTAATGTCTCGAATTTGTTACCATCTGGCGGTGATTCCATCACATCCAACCTGGTTTCATTGTCGATTAACTTAAACAACGCCCAAGCTTCTAGCGAAGTGTTGGATGTTGCAAATGAAACTGTTGGCCGTTTGATTGACACGATCGCTTAATATTCGCTAACAGGCACGACTACGACCATGAATATTGTGACGCCGGTTCCAACTGCGATTCCGTTCACTACTAGTAATGTGAACACGGAAGCGGCACGTCGTGATAACGCCCTACGGGAAACAATCCCGCAACCGAGCCAGCCCGATAACTCGCCGTCGGAGCCCGGCGTTGGCAAAGAATCCGAACGATCCCGGCAAGCCAACCAGCAAAGCCAAACCCTGGTTTATGACCGCGCCACCTTGCAGCAAAATGCCGAGGCAGCTCTACAAGGCCAGGGTGATTCCCTACCTGATAATGCTGAAGATGCCAGTGCCGGGCGCGAAAATGCCGAGCAACGGCAGCGCGAGCAACAGGAAGCCGCTGACGAACAAAAAGTCCAAGAGTTAAAAGACCGCGATCGCGAAGTTAGGGCGCATGAACAAGCCCATGCTTCAGTTGGTGGACAATATGCCGGTTCACCTTCCTATGAGTTTGAAACCGGGCCAGATGGCCGCCAATATGCGGTTGGAGGTGAAGTTTCAATAGATATTTCAGAGGCTAGCGACCCCGAAGATACCTTGCGCAAAATGCAACAGGTACGGGCAGCGGCACTGGCACCCAATGAGCCTTCTCCCCAAGATTTAAGGGTTGCAGGGGAGGCGAGCCGCAAAGCACAGGAAGCTAGGGCTGATATCGCCAGGGAAAATAGCGAAGAGCTGCAAGCTTCTTTTGACAAGGTATTCAATGAAGGCGGGGTAACAGGTAACGAAGCTATTAATGAAGTACCTGAGCTTGATGATATTGTAAACCCCGGTGATATTGGCGGGCCTACGCGTTCATTGGAACAGGATGAGGACGCCGTTGCACAAGCTGTAGGGCTAGAGTCCGATGCCGAACAGTTCCGTCGTGAACTGGCAGGAAGGGCTTCTGAGATAGATGCCAGGGCCCTGCGCATAGAAGGTTTTTACCAACAAATCTCACAACCTAGGGCGGCTGGCTTCCAGCAAACAGCCTAGGCTTTTACCGGTTCCAGTCAGCTAAGGATACTAATGCTCTAGAGGATGCCGCTGAGCTAGCAGTTGCACCCTTCAGGTAGCAATTAACGCTTTTTTGCTTTTGCAAATGCTTCGGCAAGGGCGTTGCCCATGGCGTTGTTAGCGGGTTCCTTGCTTTGTTTGCGCGGTTCTTTATTGAATTGCCCGGTTTTCTTCTTTGCAGTATGGGGTAGTTTTTTATTGCTAGCTACTTCATCATCAAGGCGCATTGTTAGGGAAATACGTGCCCGTTTTACATCTATTTCGGTCACTTTAACCTTGACGATATCCCCCGCTTTAACGACTTCCCTGGGATCAGAAATAAACTTGTTGGTCATGCACGAAATATGGACTAGCCCATCTTGGTGCACGCCCAAGTCTACAAATGCCCCAAAGTTGGCCACATTGCTGACAACGCCCTCCAAGATCATACCTGGTTTTAGGTCGCTGATGGCGTTGATCCCCTCTTTGAATTTTGCGGTTTTGAACTCGGGCCTAGGGTCGCGGCCAGGTTTGATTAATTCAGAGAAGATGTCTTTGATGGTTGGTTCACCAAAATCTTCAGTGACAAAATCGGCTGGCTGGAGCAACTTAATAGCATTGGCATCTTGCATCAGTTCTGAAGTTTTTAGACCGCTTTTGGTTGCTATGCTGTCAACGATGGCATAGGCCTCCGGGTGCACAGCCGAGGCGTCGAGTGGATTTACCCCATCCCGTATCCGCAAAAAACCAGCGCATTGCTCAAATGCCTTTGCTCCTAGGCGGGCCACTTTTTTCAGGTCTTTACGGTCGCTAAAGCGGCCATTTTCATTTCGGAACAAAACAATGTTGTTAGCCAGGGTTTTGTTAAGGCCTGACACATGGCTAAGCAAGGGGACCGACGCGGTATTGAGATCCACACCAACTGCGTTCACACAATCTTCAATCACTGTTTCCAAAGATTTGCCCAATTGGCTTTGGCTAACGTCGTGCTGGTATTGGCCAACGCCAATGGCTTTAGGCTCTATTTTAACTAATTCTGCCAGTGGATCTTGCAAGCGCCTGGCTATTGACACCGCCCCGCGTAGTGATACATCCATTTCGGCCAGTTCATTGGCTGCTAATTCAGATGCTGAATACACCGATGCCCCTGCTTCGCTGACGATGAGCTTGGCAAAACCCAGTTCAGGTTCTTTTTTCAACAACTCTGACACTAGCTTGTCGGTTTCGCGTGAGCCTGTGCCATTTCCTATACTGATAAGCTCTACCTTGTATTGGCGGCATAAGTTACTCAGCGTGCGTAACGATTTTTCCCAGTGGTTTTGGGGTGCATGTGGATAAATGACCTGGGTAGCTAGTACTTTGCCGGTGCTATCAACAATGGCCAATTTCACACCTGTGCGCAAGCCCGGATCCAGGCCCATGGTGACTTTTGCGCCGGCGGGTGCCGCCATTAATAAGTCTTTTAAGTTAGACGCAAACACTTGGATAGCTGCTTGCTCAGCGGTGTCGCGCAACTGGCTGAACAATTCTGTTTCCATATACATAAGAATTTTTATTCTCCATGTCCATTGGATTACGCCTTGTAACCACTTTTCAGATGGTTTTCCTGCCAATGTTGAGTCAGTTAAGGAAAAATGCTCTGCGATGATACTTTCACACTCTGAGCGGCTGGGTTTGCCTTCCACTGTAGGATCAGCGTCCAAGCTTACCTTGAGCAAACCTTCATTGCGTCCCCTGAACATAGCCAGTGCGCGGTGGGACGGGGTGTTGACGAGTTTTTCACTATGCTCAAAATAATCCCGGTACTTCTCAGCGTCCTGCTCCTTACCCGCCATAACTTCGCATTTTATGAACGCATTCTTCTGCAAGTAATGTCTGATTTTCCGCAATAGGCCGGCATCTTCGGCAAACTGCTCCATTAAAATGTATTTAGCACCATCCAACGCTGCTTTAGTGTCGGGTACTTGATCACTAATGTATTGCGTGGCTTCCGCTTCTGGTTCAAGCGAAGGGTCAAGCCTCAATGCATTGGCTAGGGGTTCCAGTCCCTGTTCGGTCGCAACTTGCCCCTTAGTGCGGCGCTTGGGCTTAAACGGTAAATACAATTCTTCCAATTCGGTTTTGTTGCCGATGGCTTCAATTTGTTGGCGCAGTGCGTCGGTTAGCTTACCTTGCTCGTTAATCGACTTAACAATGGTGCTGCGCCTATCCTCAAGTTCACGCAAATAGGTTAGGCGGGTTTCCAACTGCCTCAACTGGGTGTCATCTAACCCCTGTGTTGCTTCTTTACGGTACCTGGCAATAAAAGGAACTGTGGCTCCTTCATCAAGTAGTTTAACCGCCGCTTCTACTTGGGCAGGAGCGACCTTTATCTCATTGGCGATAAGGGTATTTAGGTTGGGGTTAGGCATAATTTCCTTGCTATGAGGGACAACAGTTAGTTATGGATTTGCGAATATGAGGCCATTTTAACTCAATACAACAGCCAAGCTAGGCGAGATTCGCTATTTTTACACTAATACCGCGAGAACGGGCTTTAGCGTCCATTTTCATACTCAATACTGGTGACATACCACAGGACTTTGCCCTCTGGAGTGTTAACCCAAGCTTCATCATCCACTTGTTTTTTCAAAAGCGCCCTTGCCATAGGGGAGTCAATTGAAATGCAATCTTTACGTTCAAATATTTCGTCATAGCCAACTATTTGGAAATGTTTTTGCTCACCATCTTCATTTTCTACCCGCACCCAAGCCCCAAAAAACACCTTCCCTTGTTGCTCAGGCGATGGGTCAATAACTTTGAGCTGTTCCAAGCGTTTTGTGAGGTAACGTACCCGGCCATCAATTTGCCTCAGTTTGCGTTTGTTTTCCTTGTAATCGGCGTTTTCGCTTCGGTCGCCAAGGCTGGCTGCCCAAGTCACTTTGGCCGTTATTTCAGGGCGTTCTTCGCGCCAAAGGTAATCAAGCTCCTTTTTTAGCTTGTTAAAGCCTTTTCTTGTAATTAATGGTGTGCGCATTTCAGCCTCAACTTCATCTCTAATATTTTTCTTTACACAACAATCTGTTATCTAAATTAGCCCATTTTTTTATGGCAGGAACAGGAAAATACCAGAATGTTAAACTAATATTACATACAAGACTTAGCAAAGGTAAGGAGGTGACAATCATAGCTCTGAACCTTAGTGGTTCGGTGGATTGCTGAGATAGCAGGCTAGCTGTCATTTGTGATTCACTGAATTTCCAATGCAATATCTTTACATTAATAGCCCAATGATTGTTTGGGCTCGCCTGTGAAATCCAGGCTAGGAAAAGGTCGGCATGGAAGATGCCGTTAAAACCAAAAAGCCGGTGTTCAACCGGCTTTGTCCTTTCTGCAGTGTTGCCCTGCAAAGAGCTATTATTCGCTAGCGCTAAATGACAGCAACTCTACGTCAAAAATCAAAGTAGAATTAGCGCCGATTTTACCGGTAGACCTAGTTCCATATGCCAAATTTGCTGGGATGTGGAAACGGTATTTTGCGCCTGGGCTCATTAGTTGTAGCCCTTCGGTCCAGCCAGAAATGACACCGTTCAATGGGAATTCAATTGGCTCGCCACGCTCAACGGAGGAGTCAAATACAGTGCCGTCAATCAGTGTGCCGTGATAGTGAACTTTTACTGTATCAGTGGCGCTTGGTTTGTCTCCTTCAGCAGCAGTCAGTACTTCGTACTGCAAACCCGATTCAGTGGTAACAACGCCCTCGCGCTTGCCGTTTTCTTCTAGGTAAGCCTGTCCGGCCGCGAGGTTATCGCCAGCCTCAGCTTGCGCCAATTCGGTAGCTTTTTCTTGCATTACACGTTGTAAGGCCTGCACTAGCTGGCGGCTTTCGGCTTCTGTGTATAAAGCCCGATCTTCAAGCGCTGCAACAAAACCTTGCTTAACTAAATCTTTATCGAGGGGATAACCTACTTTTTCTTGGTGTTCAAATTGTTGCAACACATACTGGCCCATGTTTTCGCCTAATGCATAGGCTTGTTGTTGGGCATCAGTGACTAGGTCTGTTTTACTAATTGACACGCTTGTTACCTTTTCTTCTGTTGACTCTGTTTTTGATTCCTGTTGACATGCAGCTAAGGTCAACACACTGGCAAGTGCCAGTACTAAGGAACGCTTTTTCATTCTGTGCTCCGGTTAGAATTTTGGGGTTTAAATAGATGGAAAAAAGCCCTTCTTGCTGACAAGCAGTTTTCGCGCAGAGCGCATATACTAAACAGACTTTGCACAATGGGAAACCACTTAAGCGATTAAAATGCGCGGTTTTATAGTTTTTTTACTGATTATATTGAGTTTTGGCTGCGGAACTGCAGGTAAAAAACCTGCTCTTGAGTTCCAGCATGCAGACGATGGCACCCAGGCGGCAGATATTTCAGCTGATGGTACTATCAGTGTTGTCTCAAGTATTGATTTGGGCGTGCTAGTTTGGGATTTGGAATACAACCAGAAGATCTACCAGTGGGGCTACGCCGGCGAAGGCGAGGGCATCAACCTGGTATCAAATATCAAGATTTCCTATGACACTTCCTATGTCATTACGGCTGACAGGGATTCTTTTGCCCTTTGGAACTTACAAAATGGTGAACCTGAAGGCTTTTGGCGGATAGATGAGTCAACTGTTAGGGACGTTGCTGTGTCTAATCAAGGAACGGGTATTCTTGTTGGTAGGGGCAATGGTACTGTGTTGTTTTTCGAGCCCTTTACCGGCCGTAGGATAGAGTTCTTGGGGCATCAGGAAAAAATTAACAGCGTCGACCTGTCGCCAAATGGCCGTTATGCATTGACTGGAAGCAGCGACTACGTGGCGTATTTGTGGGATACCCAAACAGGCCAAGTGGTTTACCGGTTTGACCATCCCAGCCGTGTCACAAAGGTCGCAATAGACCCGCAAGGTCGATACCTATTTACGGCGGACAGCCAAAAAGCGGCGCGGATATGGGACGCCCAGACTGGCAACAAAATAAGCCAGTTGCAATTCATACAGCGGCAGAAAATTTTCACTGCGGTTGAATTTTCTAACGACGGCCAAATTTTATTGACGGGATCGCCCAACCGCCATTTAACCATGTGGCAGGTGTCTACTGGCAAGAAGGTAAATGACTGGCGGGTAAAACCTAGTTCCCATGCAATGGGGCGCAGCGCAATCGTTTACGGTGTTGGCTTTTACAACGAAAACCAGGTGATTTCAGAAAGTAGTTCTGGTTGGGCGGAAGTTTGGGATATTAATAATTAGGCCGTGTTGATCGTTACTGGATCAATAAATTACTGCCAAGAGGTACCAATGACAGAAATAGAACAGCTACAAGTCAAAGTCGCTTACCAAGAGGATACAATTGAACAACTGAACTCTGCGCTTGTTGCGCAGCAGCGCCAAATCCAAGACATCGAGTTTAAATTAAAGCATGTTATGGACAAGCTAAAGCAGGTTTCTGTTAACCAGATGGCAAGCGAGTCGGAAGAAACACCACCGCCACACTATTGATTGTTTTGCTGCAATTGCTGCCTATTTAAGTTCGAGAGGCGTTTTGGAGTATCAATTTAGCGGCTTAAAAATACCAATAACGTTTTCATTTTCCCGAGTTTGCTCCTCCACTTGGTCTTCCACCTGGGACTTCTGGAATGAGCATTGGACGCAGCTAACCTTTTCCACGTTGTTTTCTTTATAGAGCATCAAGGTATCCATGGCTTTGCATTCGGGACAAACCGCGCCTGCGATAAATCGTTTCTTAATTTTTGCAATCATAGGTATTCAGTCTTACTAAGTGATTTGAGTTTACCACTTGTACGAAACACGGCAAAATTGCGATTAGAAAAAACGAAGCCAGCTTTACGCAGAACTATGTTAAAAGATTACCTGTTCTTATATGCTTTCGGCTTTGTAATGTGATAGCCATAATTTAACGGTAGTAACATGATCCAGTTTTCTAACCTCGGAATGATGCGGGGGAAAAAAGTCCTATTCGAGCAAGCTTCATTGAAGCTACACGCTGGACAAAAAGTGGGCGTCGTTGGCAGGAATGGCTGTGGTAAGTCGAGTTTGTTTGCGTTACTGCAAGGCAAGCTACAGGCGGAAGCTGGTGATGTCAGTGTGCCATCCCACTGGCGCCTCGGCATTGTCGCCCAAGAGACCCCGGCTGTAAATTCCTCAGCTTTGGAATATGTCGTTGATGGCCACAAACAGTATCGCCAGTTACAGGGGCAGCTACAAGTCGCCCAAGAGCAAAACGATGGCATG
Organism: Alteromonadaceae bacterium; assembly: GCA_965279005.1. Classification (GTDB taxonomy): domain Bacteria; phylum Pseudomonadota; class Gammaproteobacteria; order Enterobacterales; family Alteromonadaceae; genus Planctobacterium. The sequence continues at coordinate 59,725 of CBDIHK010000024.1, forward strand.
CGCATCGGCGACCTGATAGCGCAAATCCAGGACATTGGTGGCGATACTATCCATTCACGCGCTGCGACTGTTCTGTCTGGGCTGGGCTTCAGTGAGTCGGCTATGGCAAAGCCGGTACGGGATTTTTCGGGTGGTTGGCGCATGCGCCTTAACCTAGCCCAAGCGTTGGTCTGTGACGCTGACCTGCTGCTACTCGATGAGCCTACAAACCACTTGGATTTGGATGCGGTGCTCTGGTTGGAAAAATGGATTGCTAATTTTCCAGGTACTTTGCTACTTATTTCCCATGACCGGGATTTCCTCGATACTACAGTTAAATATGTATTGAGCTTTGAGCAGAAAGTACTGCGTTTTTATCAGGGCAATTACACTTCCTTTGAATTGCAGAAAATTGAACGCGAGCGCTTGCATGATATTGCGCAACAGAAACAAGCCACTAAGGCTGCCCACCTGCAGAAGTTCATTGACCGCTTCGGAGCAAAGGCGAGCAAGGCTAAGCAGGCGCAAAGCCGCAAGAAGCAATTAGAAAAAATGGTGGCTGTGTTACCTGCGCAGCAAGAAAGCTCGTTCTCTTTTTCTTTCTTTGAGTCGAAAAAACTGCCCAATCCCTTAATTAAGCTGGAGCAGGCGAATGCTGGGTATGGCGATCTATGTGTTTTGCAAAAAATCCAGTTAAACCTGGTACCTGGCAGCCGGATTGGCTTGTTGGGCCACAATGGCGCAGGTAAATCTACCTTGGTAAAAACGCTATCTGGTGCATTGCCGGTTTTGGCTGGCGAGTGTGAGCGTAGTGCTGGGCTTGATGTTGGTTATTTTTCCCAGCACCAGCTTGAGCATTTGCAATTAGATTCAACGCCTTTGGCCCACCTTCAAGTGTTAGATGGGGATGCAAGGGAGCAAACCCTAAGGGACTATTTAGGCGGATTTGGTTTCCACGGCGATGACGCGTTGGCGCCAGTCCGTCCAATGTCGGGTGGTGAAAAAGCTAGGCTTGCACTGGCTTTAGTGGTTTACCAGTGTCCCAACCTGCTACTACTTGACGAACCTACCAACCATTTGGATTTACCTTCCAGGACGGCACTCAACCTAGCCTTGCAGGATTTTGCTGGCGCGATCATTTTGGTCTCGCACGACCGCTTCCTGTTGGAATCTGTTTGCGATGAGTTTTATTTAGTCGCGGACGGCCAAGTACAACCCTTCAACGGTACTTTGGATGACTACCAAAGACAGGTTTTGGTTAAACCCAACAGCCAAGGTAATGCAGAAACAAGTGTTGAAAAATCCAGTGCCAAGCGCAAGGACAAGAAACGCCAAGAGGCAGAGTTTAGGAAAGCAATGCAGCCAAAGAAAAAAGCGTTGCAAAAATTAGAATCTCAGATGGCTGTGGCACAAGAAATTTGCGACAAAACCGAGGCGCTTCTGGCAGACCCAGACATTTACCAAGAACAAAACAAAAGCAAACTCTCCCAACTACTGTCGCAGCAGCGTGATGCTAAAGCTGAATTGGCAGAAGCCGAAGAAGCGTGGTTGTTGTTGGAGGAAGAAATCGAACAGGCCCGCTTAGCGTTTGAACAAGGGTTCCAGCATGCCTAGTTTTGACGCAGCAGCATTTTGGCAGTTTTCAGTTGGGCATTACCAACAACCGCAGGTCAAACAACTGTGCTTACAACTACAAGATGGGCATGGTATAAACGTTAATTTGTTATTGCTGCTATGTTGGTTACAGAAGCAACGGGCTCTGCTTAGTCGCGATGACATAAAACAGTTAGGCCATAGCATTAGTGATTCAGAGCTGAGGGTTACCGCACATAGGCAGAAGCGCCGTGCCGCAAAGCCCCAACCTGAATTGTACAAAATCTTATTGCAAGAGGAGTTGCTGCTAGAACAGCAACAGCAACAACTATTGATTCACAATGTGAACAAGCATTCTTTTAATAGTGAGTTAGAGACTAACAACATTGAACAATATTTGATGCTGGCAGGTGTTGCGGCACCGGTTGAAGTAGGGCAAGCCTTAAGCATACTTTGCTCTTGGGACTAAAGTCGTGATCCTATGTACTAGGATTGGCATATTTTAAGACAGTAGAAAAATTTTTCGGACGGATGGATGATCGTTAAGTCGAATTTTGTCGCGCCCTGGTGGTGTAAAAACAAACACTTGCAAACCATATTGCCCCGCTTGTTCATGGGCACGCCCAAATTACCGTTGCAATGGCAAGAGATTGAAACCCGTGATGGTGACTTCATTGAGCTTGCATGGCATCAACAACCTGCGGATTGCAAAGGGTTAGTGGTACTATTCCACGGTTTGGAAGGGTCGGTTGAATCCCATTATGCCAGTGATTTCATGCACTACCTGCACCGTAAGGGCTGGTGGAGTGTGATGGTGCACTTCAGGGGCTGCGGTAGGAAAGCAAACCGTTTACCGCGGTCTTACCACTCAGGGGATACAGATGACGCAAAAGCCGTTCTTGCAATGTTGCGCCAGCAACATCCAGACCTAACCATTGTGGGTATGGGATTTTCCCTGGGCGCGAATATGCTTTTGAAATTGTTAGGTGAGGTGAAGGAGCAAGCCTGGATCAACAAGGCTATTGCAATTTCTCCGCCTTTTGATTTGCAAGAGTGCTCACAGAGCATCAACAAAGGTTTTTCCCGTTTATACCAGTGGTTTTTGGTGCGCAGTATGAAACGGCGTTTCCAGGTTAAGTTGTTCAAGCATGGCCTGGATAAAAAACTGGGGGTAAACAAGAAAGTATTGGAGTCATTCCGCAGTTTTTACCAGTTTGACAATGCCATAACCGCGCCATTGCACGGTTTTAAGAGCGCCCTTAGCTATTATCAGGAATGCAGTGCAAGCCGTTTCCTTAAGCGCATCCAAACCAACACTTTGGTACTGCATGCAGTGGATGACCCTTTTATGCACCCAGGGATTGTCCCTGGGAGTGAAAAGCTCTCTCCACAGGTGCGTATTGAGCTAAGCGAAACGGGTGGCCATGTGGGCTTTTTGCACGGTTCCGTGCTAAGGCCGAGAAAGTGGTTGCACGACCGCGTTTTACGTTATCTGGAACAAGAGTAATTTGCTATTATCCTTATGAGAACGAGCGTTCATATTACTAAAGCCAGCTGCGCTGGATTCCCGGTTGTGTCTAGCGCAATAATGTATGTAAATACTTACAATCATTAATTTATAAGGCTTTATATGTTAGTTCCATGGCAAGAAATTGCTCCTGACAGTCTCTATAACTTGGTACAAAGCATCGTTTTACGCGAGGGTACAGACTACGGTGAAGTGGAGTTTAGTGTGGCTGAAAAAACAGAGCAATTACTTGCAGCAATTAAGGCTGGCAGCGCTTTTATCCTGTACTCTGAACTGGACGAGTCGTTTGATGTCGTTTCTAAACAGGAGTTCCTGGATAAACAAACGTCCCAAGGACAATAAAAAAGGGGCCTATGTAAAGCCCCTTTGTCATGAGCTTGGAATTTCATTCGGATTTCTTAAATACCAGGGTTGCGTAAACCGGTACCATATTGGATATGCTGGTAAGCCCCGCTACCTGCTGCAACGCCCTGACCCCTGGCTCTAAACCAAAATCATTGGCGTTGATCAATACGGGTTGGGTAAGCGTGGCTATCATCTCGCCCTTTGCCGAGCGGGTGACCAGAGCCTGTATTTCTATGTCATTGCTCACGCCTTGCAACTCAAGTTTTGCTGGGATCGTCATTAAACGGCTTTTCCTTGAAAAATCAGGGATTTGTGCGGTAATGGTGGCGTACTGGAAGTCGGCTACCTTAAACAGCATTTCGCGCATACGTTCATCGCGTATGCCGATCCCCGAGTCAATTGATGCAAGGTCAAGTTGAACGCTTAGCTCTCCTGCCTGCGATACCGAGCCGGTTAATGTTGGGATTTTATGTAATTCTTTGAAGTGTTCTTGTTTTGTAGTGACAAAATTCACACTGGACAGGTCTGGTTCCAAGTGCCACTGGGCAATGGATTTATAGCTGATAATTAAAGAGATAAAGGAAATGAATAAGTACTTCATGGTTTACTCACTAGTTGATGCAAAATAATCTGCTGCCAATCAACCCTTTGGTCACCCAATACTACGAAATCAGGGTTGATAAGGCTGGGGCGCTGGTTGTAGGTCAATGGCGCGAAGTCCGCTGCTAACACTTTACCGCCAGCTTCACTCACAATGCATTGCGGTGCCCCGGTGTCCCATTCCCCAGTAATGCCTATGCGTAAAAATACGTCAGCTTTGCCTTCTGCGACAAAGCAGGATTTTAACGAACAGCTACCAAGCGGGAGGGTGCTATAAATGCGGTCTTTGGTCATTTTCGACATAACCCGTTCAACCGGTTGCCGCCGGCTAATGGCAACCAGCACTTCTCCGTGCGCGGGATCATCCAGCTTACGCACATGAATTTGTGTGTCTTCTTTTGGGCTTTCCTTGAACGCGCCGCAATCTTGGCTGGCAAAATACAGGGTGTCAGCAACCGGCCAATAAATAACACCAATAACTGGCTGGTGGTTTTCGATAAGTGCTATATTGACGGCAAAATCACCGCTGCGGGCTATAAACTCCTGGGTGCCATCAATCGGGTCGATAAGCCAATAGCGTTCCCAATTTTGCCTTACCGCTAATTCTTCATGCTTGGTTTCTTCCGACATGATAGGGATGTCGCTATTAAAATCGCCCAGGATCCCACAAATGACTTCATTGGCCAGGTAGTCTGCAGTTGTGACTGGTGAGTCATCGTCTTTGCTAAAACTTTTATAGTCGCCTGAATCGTAGACTTTCATGATCGCAACACCTGCGGCTTTGGACGCTTTTTTGGCGATATCGAGCAATGCTTGTCTTGGGTTTATCATCGGTTTTGCGCCCATTCTTTGGCTAGGTAAAGTGCGGCAACGCAACGCGCTTCTGTAAAGTCAGCTCTCGCCAGCAATTGATGCATTTGTGAAAATGACCATTCTTGTACTTCCAAAGGTTCTGGCTCATCGCCTTCTAATCGTTCGGGATACAAGTCGGTGGCGATCATTATATGCATGTGGGCACTAAAAAATGTCGGAGCCATAGTAACTGTTTTAAGGTGGTGGATGTATGTTGCACCAAATCCAACCTCTTCTTTTAGTTCCCTATTGGCTGCTTGCTCCGGTGTTTCACCAGGATCTATCAAGCCCTTGGGGAAGCCGAGCTGATATTCGTGCAGTCCCGCGGCATATTCTTTGATGAGCAGGAATTTCTCATCGGAAACGAAAGGGACGATCATAACCGCACCGCGCCCAGAGCCGGCCATCCGTTCAAATAGCCTCTCTTCGCCATTGCTAAACTGCAAATCCACTTGTTCAATCCTAAACAATCGGCTTCGGGCCACAATTTCCCGGTTGCGGATTGTGGGCAGTGTTTTTTCTGGTTCGGGTTTACTCATTCTTCAACGCAGTTAGAATGTGATCTATTGGTAACTATAACCTGTCTAAATTCAAATGCCTACGATACCTTGGAGCCAAATTGAAACAGTTTTACTCGATATGGACGGCACCCTGCTGGACCTCCATTATGACAACCACTTTTGGTTGGAGTACTTGCCCAAAAAACTGTCAGAAAAACTCGACCAATCATTGCAGCAAACCACAGTTTACATGCAAAAAGAGTATCAGAAGGTAATGGGTACGATTGAATGGTACTGTTTGGATTACTGGGCGGAAAAACTAGACATTGACATTATGGAAGTAAAGCGGGAAATCGACCATTTGATCCAGATGCGTCCAGATACCTTGCCTTTTTTAGATGCACTAAAAGCGAGTGGCCGAAAAGTGATCCTAGTCACCAACGCCCATCCCGGATCTTTATCGCTGAAAATTGAAAAAACCCAACTAGACCAACACATAGATACGCTGGTATCCACCCATGAGTTTGGTGTGACCAAGGAATCCCAAGAATTATGGCGCAAGCTGCAAGCGAAATTTGGTTTTGATCCTGAAACCACCCTATTTGTAGACGATAGCTTAGCTATTTTAGAAGCGGCGAAAACATTTGGTATTGGACACCTTCTGGCAGTGAGCAACCCAGACAGTAAGCAGCCAGCCCGCACAATTGAAGCATTTGTTTCAGTAATGGATTACCGCGAATTACTACCAGAGATAATAGGTAACCCTAGATCAACAGGTTCTAATTAGACTCAGAACAAGAATATTTGTTTTTTATATCAATCTGCCCAGTTACAAATCAACGGTGTAATAGCCTTCATTGTCGCGGTCACCGAATAAACTGGCGGCGTCATGGATTTCTTTAGGCAAGTCGCTATCCACTTTGAAGCGGCCATTAACACTAATATCACCCTTGGCTGAGACTAATGCTGTAGCGTCTAGCCCTAGCCGGTTTCCCGGTGCTACCACAATTTTGACCTTGTCGTCCTGGCAGCCAAGTGTTGCGTTAAATTGGCCTAGGTCGATGTTGCCGGTGGTGCCCATCACACCCGCCTGCAACCACTGTCCATCGCCAACTAAACCCTGGCATTGCCCAGGATAGTCTAACTCCTCGATTGTTAGTTTAAAGCGGCCAGACGCTTGTACTGGGATTGGAATTGCCAGCTGCGACATAACCATAGGGGTTGGTATGTAGACCTGCAGTTGTTGTGCTTGGATATTATTGTTAGACAGGCTGATATGGCCTTGCAGCGCTACTGACTCACGATCCCTGCGATCGCCTGCATTGATTTCCAAAGACAACCTACCCAATAGCAACGCCAAGGGGTTAACTTGCCACTTAGGGTGATACAGGGTCACCCCTGACCAACGGATTGACTCTGCACTGCCGCTCCATACCGTGCCTGTAACACCTGATATAGCAGTGCCTTCAGGCAACGATATTCGGGGTAAAACCTGTGCAGCGGGTAAATTCGCTACTAGCATTGCGGCAAAAGCAATAACACCGGCGGCTATCCATTGGGCTGGGCTTAACTTCACATAGCCTCCTAACTCTTAGCTAATTTTAATCGGCGGATCTTTACCGTACCTATGGTGGAGGTTTCAGCAATATCAGCTTCTAGAATGGTTATTCCCATATTCTCTAGTGCTTGGAACCAGCTCAACATAGCGTTAAACGGCACACTATCTACCCAAACCTGCAATTCCTCCCCTTGCGGCTGCATCCTGGTTACCTGGATCTGTTGCCTGCTTGCGGTCTGGTTGACTGCTTGTGCTAGCGAGCCGGTAAAACTGCGACCTGCACTGCCGGCAGACTGCTTTAGCTGGATGGCCTTGGCGGCATTTTGGGAAACCCAAGTCAACAGTTCAGATTGTTGGGAAACTGCCTTGCGTCCATTGTCAATTTTGTCTTGGAGCGGCGCATAGATTGCGAAATAAACTAACGCAATTACCAAAAATACAGCAGCTACAATAAGGGAGTATTGTTCCCTTTCTGAAAGCTGGTTAAAGCGGCTTTTCAGTTCTTCCATTGTTAGCTCCTAATTGCCAATGAGCCGACGACTTGGTCGTCACGGTTGTTGATGGCACCCTGCTCTACAGTAAAGCCTTGCTGTTCTGCCAAGCGTTTAAATGTCTCAAGGGCATCAAAACTGCCTGCAACTGCTTGGATACGTAATTCTGTCCGCCTGCTGTCAAAGCGGATTGATTGCGGTTTGATTTGGCTTTGCTGGAAGGCTGCTCCCAGTTGCGACATCATGACCAGCATGGAAACGCCACTGCCGCCTTGTTCTAACTGGGTGATGCGCTGTTGCATGGTGCGTTTAACATCACGTACGCGGGTAACTTCGGGAAACGCCCGGTTAAATTCCTGCATTACCTGGGTGCGCAGTTCTGCTTGTTTAGTTTCTAGCTGTTTTGCCTCAATTGCTTTGTCGGTGAAAGTTAAAACTATCGCTAGTGCCGCCAAGCTAGCTGCAATTCGCCATTGCGAGCCTTTTTGGCCTTTCGGGTTTTTAACCTTGTACTGCCCTTGCAACAGGTTGAAGGATGATTGTATTGCCCCTTGGGCAATAACCTGCATGGGTAATTCACCGGCCTGGTATTCGATTTCGGTATTGGCCATGTTGTGCCAACAGGGCTCTGTGATGAAGTTAATAGAGACTTTTTGTTCTTGCTGCTTGGAAAAGTTCTCGACAGCGGGTGCCATCCAAACTGATTCCCCGACCAAAGCTTGCCACGCACCTTGCCGCAATAACACAGTGTTGCCTAGCTGCATGGCGGTCCAGGAGTCCTGTCCTACTGGCAATGTCAAGATGTCGGGAACGATTTTTTCGCAATAGATACCCGCTTCACGCAAACAATTTAACCATTCCTGCATATGCGCATGCGCGACAATAAGAACCTGCTGCTCATCACCGTTTTTTTCCGCCATGACAAAAAACTGCTGGTCGATGTCACCTAAAACATCGTCTTCCAGCATGTATGGCACTGCTGCCAGTACCTTGCGATTGGCCTTCGCCGGTAAATTAACTGTTTTAAGGCTGACCGCGCTGCCAGGCACAACAACAATGGCTGACTCCTTGCCTGTGCGCTCTATTAAGGTTGGCAATTGTTCTGAAGAATCCAATTCTCCCGATGCGATGATCTCAGATTCCGTATCTGACCATAAAAGCCAGTGGACGTTAGCGGACTTTGTTTCCCCTAACCTGATGACGAGTTTTTCCACTAGATTCTTCCTCCGAACTCGCGCCTGATAGTAACGATTCTGTTTTCAGATTCGACTTTCAACAAAGATGACATGGCAAAAGTCGCGTTATTGTAGCGGCTCTTGACGTGTAAAATAAAATATTCAGTTTCTGTAACGAACCACTCGCGTTGCTCGTCTGGCATACCCAATGACGCAACCTGGCTTTGCCCTAGGAAATCCGCTTTATCTTGGTACGGTATATTGCTGATGGTATTTTCTGCATCGGACAATGACATGCCCGTTACCGCAGCCAGCACAGGTGCCATATCTGGCCGAAGTGTATTGACATTGATTTTCATGTCGCTGACGCCCGGAATAACACAAACATAGGGCAAAAGCCTGGTTAGCCAGCCTGGCTCTATACCCTTTACCAAGCGCAATTCAGATTTACTTGCCATCAGGTTGTTGCCCGCCAAATAAGGCCGGACTAATGACTCATAGCTGGGATCCTCTGCTCCGTAGCTACCATAGAGGATATTGTCATCATCTAACCAATCTACCAGTGAATCCTTCAAAATATCGCGGTTCAGGGAAGGAACCTGCAAGTCTTCGGTTTGCAATAGCCGCTCAAAAGCTTGAGTTTCCGGCGCGTCATTGGATTTGCCTTGCTGTTTGCGCAACACGTTTAGGTTGAAACAGGTTTGCATATCAATCAGTTCAGCCTCTATGCCGCCGTTGGGCATGGGAAACATTATACTCTCTTGTGCCCAGGGTTGGGTACTGTTGATGGGGTCGGTTTCCTGCATTAATTGGGCGACGGTTTTCCTGGCATAGGCTTCCGCGCCCATGGCGTACCAAAAAGCCTGGTTGTTGTCCTTGATATTGCTGGTGCGCTTCAGTTGTACCTGCAAGCGGCCAGCCATTTCGATGGCGATAATGGCAACAAATGCCACCACCATAAGTACAATAATAAGCGCTACGCCCCTTTGCTTCATACTTCTTCTGCTACCATCAACATAGTGGTTGCCAAGGCGAATTCGCGGCGTATCAGGCCAAATTCGGTAGTGCTGATTTCAATGGCGATAGCAAAGGGTAATTGGTTGCCACTGAAACTATCTTGCCAAGTGGTATTTTGGTCTTCGGCGACGAGGAATTGGAATTGCAGATCCTGCACCCCTTCGAGCATTACCCTCACTTTGGGTTCATAGCCAACAATGTTGTCCACATAGTCACTGTAGACGCGTTGCAACTGCTCTTCTTGTATCCGGTAAGCGACAGCTTGCAAAGTGCTACGGGGTAATACAAGTTGGGGATTGTGCCAGCCAGCGCGCACTAGTGCCAAACCATCGGCGTCACTTTCAAACGCGTTGCTGTCACCGGAAATCACCATTTGGTTGGATTCCCCTTCAATCCTGACAGAGCGGGCAACTGCCTGTTGTAAATCACGTTCTACAAACATGATTGCCCGTTGCAGCTTTTGCAGCTGCTCGAAACGCTGTTCGGAAATCTCGTCGGTATCAAGTACGGTAGTCAGGACGCTACTAGACGCCATGCCAATTAAGGTAACTATGGCAATGGCGACTAATATTTCGAGTAGGGTAAAGCCTCTAGATACCACTAAAGTCACCTTTTGGTGGCCTGGGATTACCTACGAAGGTCACGACGGAGGTTGCCACTTTTTCGCCTTCTTCATCGCTGCTAACAAATATGGTGACTTGGCGTAGGTCTTTGTCCTGGGTTTCCGCGACAACTTGTTGCCAGTACCAAGTAGTGCCTGCCATTTCCATACTGCCCTTTTTGTTGTTTTGTGGCGGCCATGCATTTTCCACCATAACCTGGTTGAGCCGGTTATTGGCCACCCAAGTAGCAAAAGTCAGTTCTTCCAATACTGCAACCCCACGCAGGTGGTCGCTGGCTGCTTTCATTATTGACGTCGCAGTTAAGGCAAATATCGCTATAGCTGCCATCACTTCTAATAAAGTTAAACCACGCTGGTTCATAGGTACTCCAGCGGCCCTTCGAGTTGCAGCGGGGTAAAGTCAATGCCGTTGACACGGAAGTACGCAGTGTCTTGATCGCCGAATTCAGGTTCAAACTTCATAATCAGGCTGAAGGGCGTGATTTCGCCGCTGGAGAAAATAAATACCTGTGGAGGATCTGGCCGCTCTTCTTCTTCCTCGCCAATTTCAACGCCTTCTTCAGACACAGATAAGGTTTCATCAAACAAGGTGCCGTCAAACAAGTCCTCGTCTTCAACCCAGGGCAGCCCATCCAGTTCCAACTCAAGGCTAAACTCTTGTTCCAACGTCGTTGCTGCGAAAAAAGCTTCGTTATCTATCAGCTGCCAATTCTGATCTTCATCGAGCATTAAAAAGTGGTAGCTATTTTCCTCTTGCTCCACCCTCAAGCCCAGCTCCACTTGATTTAAAATCGCATAATCTGAAGCCATATCAAACACAACCTGGAAACGTCGTGCTTGTTTTTCCAGGTCATCTGAGCCGCTTGGTGGGTTGAAGCTGAGCATCACGATCATTGCCGAGACCCCAATAATCACCAGGACAACCATTAACTCAATCAGAGAGAAACCACTGCATTTAAGGTTTGGTAGTTTCAGTTTAGGTGTCGTTGTGGCGAACATGGGTAGGGGATTTTGGGGTTGCTTAATCTAGGTAATCGTTGATATTCCAGTTACCCACGTCATCGTCGGTGCCTGGTTGGCCATCTGGGCCATTGCTGAAAATATCAATTGTGCCCATTTCCCCAGGGTTCATTAATTGGTATTCATTGCCCCAAGGATCGGCTGGCAGGCGCTTTATGAAGCCATCTGCAGGGAAATTGCGAGGGATGGGATCTATGCTTGATGCCGTTACCAGCGCTTCCAAGCCCTGTTCTGTAGTTGGGAACACATTGTTGCGCAACTTATACATTTCCAAGGCACTTTCAAGTTGTTGGATGTCTATTGCCGCTTTTTTCAAGCGCGCTTCATCCGTTTGACCAAGGATATTAGGTGCTATGATGGCAGTCATGATGCCGATGATCAGGATAACGACCATTACCTCAATTAAGCTGAAACCTTTGTTATTCACATTTATTCTCCTTTTAAACTATCGAGTTCATAGACACGATAGGCAGTAGTATGGCTATCACTATAAAAAACACTATCCCGGCCATTACCAGTATTAACATTGGGCTTAGGACGCTTAGCGCGACATTCACCTGCATTTCAAATTCACGATCCTGGTTGTTGGCCGCACGGGCCAGCATCTGTTGTAGCTCGCCACTTTTTTCGCCAGATGCAATCATATGCATCATCATGGGGGGGAAAACTTTTGTCTTGCCAAGTGCCATTTTCAAACTAGATCCTTCTTGCACCATCACCGCTGATTCGAGGATCAGTTTTTTGATATAGTCATTTAACAAGACTTGACCGGATATACGCATGCCTTCCAATATGGGCACTGCACTTGCGGTCAGTATGCTCAAGGTACTGGCAAAGCGAGAGGTATTTAATCCCCTGATCACGCGGCCAAATACCGGCACACCTAACAGGCGTTGGTGTACCCTTAAACGGAAACCATCGTTCTTCATTAAGCGCTGGAACAGTAAAACAATGGCTATTACGCCAGCTACTGTGTGCAAGATATAGGCTTTTACCCAGTCACTTAATGAAATCAGGAATTGGGTTATTGCGGGCAGCTCTTGGCCCATGTTGTCAAATTGCCCAACAATTTTAGGCACCACATAGGTAAGCAACAGGGTTACGATAATCATGGCCACAAACACCATAATGGTGGGGTATACCATGGCTTGTACAATTTTACTTTGGGTGTGTTGTTTTTTTTCGGTGTAATCAGCTAGGCGTTCAAGTACGGTATCCAGGTGCCCTGACTTTTCGCCGGCGGCCACCATTGCCCGGTAAAGCTGGTCAAAGATATAGGGAAACTCGGCCATGGCTTCGGCGAGGCTGTGGCCTTCTACCACTTTGCTACGCACCGCCATCATCATGTTTTTTTGCCGTGGCTTTTCGGATTGCTCGGCAACAGCGAGCAGTGCTTCTTCAAGCGGAAGCGCTGACTCCACAAGGGTGGCTAACTGGCGGGTTAGCAGTGCCAGGTCGCTAGCGGAAATTTTGGGTTTAAATAATTGGAATCCTTTTGAGACCCGCTGTTCTTTAACAGCGGCCGGTTCAACCTCGAGGGGAATTAAGCCTTTTTCCCTAAGTTGTTGCCTTATTTGCCGAGGGTTGTCACCCTCAAGGATGCCATCAACCTGTTTACCATTGCCCTTGAGCGCTTTGTAACCGAAAGCTGCCACGTTATTCCTCCCTGGTGACGCGCAGCACTTCTTCTAGTGTGGTTATGCCTTGCAACACTTTTTGGCAACCGTCATCGCGGATGCTAGGGGTAAATTTCCTGATGTGCTTTTCTATCGCTTGTTCACCCCGGCCATTGTGCACTAGATCCCGGATATGTTCGTCGACGATTAGCAGCTCATGGATGCCGGTACGGCCACGGTAGCCAGTATGGTTACAGGCAATACAGCCTTTGGCACTGTGGATCTTGTAATTGTTGTGATCTGCAACATCAATACCCAGCACCTTGGCTTCTTGTTCGGTTGGAGTATGGGGTTCGCAGCACTCTTGGCACAGGGTACGTACCAGTCGCTGTGACAAGACAGCAAGCAAGCTCGACGATAACAAAAAGGGCTCAATTCCCATATCCTCGAGACGGGTAATGGCACCGGCAGCAGTGTTGGTGTGTAAAGTTGACAGCACTAGGTGGCCGGTTAAACTGGCTTGCACACCAATTTGTGCGGTTTCTAAATCCCGGATCTCACCCACCATCACCACATCGGGATCCTGCCTCAAGATTGCCCTGAGACCGCGGGCAAAGGTCATATCTACCTTGGTATTAACCTGGGTTTGGCCAACACCCTGTAAATCGAATTCGATGGGATCCTCAACGGTGAGGATATTGCGGTCTTTTGAGTTTATTTCTGATAGACCGGCATAGAGCGTGGTACTTTTACCGGAACCGGTGGGGCCGGTAACTAGAATGATGCCGTGAGGCTTACGGATAAGGTCGGAAAAATATTCCCGGTTTTTGGCGGTCATACCCAAATCTTTCAAATCCAACCTAGCATTATTTTTGTCCAACAAACGCAATACTACGCGCTCGCCGTGGCCGGTTGGCATGGTACTGACCCTAACATCGACCGCGCGCCCAGCAATGCGCAAAGTGATCCTTCCATCTTGCGGCACACGTTTTTCCGCGATATCCAGCTTTGCCATTACCTTTATACGGGACACTAGCATTGAAGCTAGCTTGCGGTTGGGTTTCAAAATCTCCCTTAGCACGCCGTCAACGCGGAACCGAACTGTAAGCTGGGTTTCAAAAGTCTCTACATGGATATCGGAGGCACCTTCTTTGATTGCTTCGCCCAGCATGGCATTGATCAATTTGATAATTGGCGCGTCGTCTTCGCTTTCGAGCAGATCTTCGGTTTCAGGTAACTCATCGGCCAAAGTTAGTAGGTCTGTTTCATTACCTATGTCTTCCATCAGCTGCTTTGCTGCTGATGTGTCCCTTTGGTAAGCATCAGTAAGCAGTTGTTCAAATTTCCCAGTGTCTACCTCTATCGCTTCGAAAGAGACTGCGGCAAACCGACGCACTTCTGCAAAGGTGCCCAGCTGGGTTTGATCGGTAAAGTACACCTTTGCAGGTTCGCTTTCCCTATCCAGCAGTACTTGGTGCCGCTTTGCATAACCAAAAGATAGCTGCTCCGCGTGCTCATGCCCTTCTTCAACTTCGTTTTCTGGTTCGGCTGTTGCGGCTTGCTGGTCAACAGACGGTTCCTGTACCTCAGCCATGGCTAATCCTTATCCTTGTTTTGCTCTTCAAGGTATTCTTCGAACGACGGTGGCAAGGCCAGGGAATCATCCCACTCTGGCAGCACCGGTGTATCTGTATAGGGCATTAACGGCACGCCATCTTCTTCCCGCTTGAGTTGCTCGGCACGGATGAAGTTGTATTTGCGCTGGCTAATCTGGTTCATGGTGAAACCATCCCTGATGATGGTAGGGCGGATAAACACCATCAGGTTGCGCTTGCGTTTGCTGGTAGTGGTGGACTTAAAGATATTGCCTATGAAAGGAATATCACCCAATAATGGCACTTTGGAGACACTTTCTTGTACATCATCATCGATCAAACCGCCCAATACTATAGTGCCGCCGTCGTCGGCCATGACGGTCGTCTTAATTTCGCGTTTGTTGATGGCAATATCGACTGATGTTGCACCACTGACACTGGAAACTTCTTGTTCAATGGTCAGCTGAACTGCAGTGCCTTCGTTTATTTGTGGCGTTACTTTCAACTTGATACCGACTTCTTTGCGGTCAACCGTGGTGAAGGGGTTGCCGTTGTTGGAACTAGACGTCGAGCCGGTAATGATCGGCACTTCCTGTCCAACGATAAAGAAAGCTTCTTCATTGTCCATGGTGGTTAGGTGTGGTGTTGCCAGGATATTGGAGTTAGTGTCGCTGCTCACTGCTTGCAGTATCGCGCCCCAATCATCTTTCACTGCACCCACTAAGAAGCCATTGACGTTGCCCAGTAGTTGTGCGAGCAAGTCGGTATTACCTTCGCGTGTTTCCTGGACTTCAGTAGCTGTGCCTGTTTCTGAACCGATAACGTTATTAGTGATGACTTCGTCCTGTGCGGCATCTATGGCAACACCGAGTGAGCCAATCGGTACCAGGCCATTGGTAAACTGCTGGCCACCGCCAGCTTCAGTTGCCCATTGGATACCCAGGGTTGTGCCATCGCTTTCCAGCATTTCAACGATGATTGCTTCTACTTGCACTTGTGCCCGGCGCACGTCTAACTGGCGGATCACTTCTTCAAGTGAGGCCATCATGTCAGGTTCT
The DNA here is from genome assembly GCA_965279005.1 of Alteromonadaceae bacterium. Classification (GTDB taxonomy): domain Bacteria; phylum Pseudomonadota; class Gammaproteobacteria; order Enterobacterales; family Alteromonadaceae; genus Planctobacterium. The sequence continues at coordinate 75,274 of CBDIHK010000024.1, forward strand.
GCGGTGATAACCAGGGAGTTGGAGTCAATATGGGCGTCTATGCTGATGTCGCGGTTAGTATTGCGGCGTCGGTTGCTGCCTGTGCCCCCGCCTTGTTCCTCGGCGGAAATACTGGCACTGACACCTTGCAGCACCTTAACCAAATCCTCTGCTTTGGCGTAGTTTAAGAAAATAACCCGTGTATTGCCATTGGTCTCTAGCTCTTTATCAAGGCGCGTGATCAGGTTGATAATCCGTTGTCTGGCCTTGATATCACCGCTTACTATGACGCTGTTTGTACGGTCATCGGCAACCACTTTGGGTTCTAGGTTGGCAGGGGTATTGGGTTTACCGGCTGATTTATTGATGCTGTCAAGGATGCGCACCATTTCCGATGCAGATGCAAAGCGCAATTTTACAATTTGCACTTCCCTGTCTCCGGCTTTGTCTACCCGTTCGATAATTTCTGCCAACCGGTTAACCACAGCTGCGCGGCCGGTCAACATCATGACGTTCGAAGGATCGTGGCTAATGACATTACCACCACCGGCTTGGTCGTTGAGCTGACGTAATATAGGGGCTAGTTCCCGTACCGGGACGCTGTAGACGGGAACCACCCGGGTGATCATTTCATCGCCGTCAAATAGCTGGCCGTCTACTACCGGGATATTGGACGTCTTGGCATCCTTATCACGTACTACTTTAAGTACGCCTGAGGGCATTTCTACAACTGCAAAGCCATACACTTGTAAGACATTCAGGAAAAACTGGTAATACTGCTCTTCACTGAGTAGGTCGTAACTACGGACCGTTATCTTTCCCCTCACGTTTGGATCAACAATTATCGTGCGTTGCAGGTTTTTGCCAACAATATTGATGAATTCCGTGATTTCCGTGCCTTTGAAATTTGGGGAGTATTCGGCTGCCGACACATAGACACTGTTTGGTATCATAGCGCCCATGGCTAACCCAAGCAGTGCATATCGGATTTGGCGTAGTTGCCTCATATTGGGATCCTTAATCTTCTTATGGCTCTGGCAGCTCTAGGTTGAGGGTCATCAGGTCACCTTTACGCGACACCGTAAGCTGCAGTGCGTCAGCTCCCCTCAACATCTTCATAGCTTCCATAGATTGTTTTATATCAGTTAGGTCTAGACCGTTAATTTCGGTTAGTACGTCATTTGCTTGCAGTCCCGCTGCTTGAAACAAAGCAGGGTCACGTCCGGGGTTGACTCTATAGCCAACAATCTTTCCTTCAGCCCTATGGGGCTGGATGGCGATAAAATCAGTGAATTTATTTGGGGCTGTACGCAGTTGTTGCGCCGCTACCGCTGATTCTTGGTTGAGGGTGCGCATTTCTTCGACAGCCCGCCTCGAAGCACTAGCAGGGCGGTTGGCCATGTTATTGTTTGTGTTTACGGTTGTTGGCCTGTTGGCGGTTTGTGCTTGCACCGCTGCCTCAAATTCCACGCCGTCAAGCATCAATGTTTCCATACGGCCACCGTTATTGATGATGATCCGGTCTGCAAATACTTCATGGACGGTCGCCCGGGTACCATCTACGGCATCACCAATGCCGTAGGTATTTTGGCTACCTCGATGTTCAATGATGGCGGCCCCATCCTGGCTGTTGGTACTGGCCACCAGGCCGGTCAGGGTTAATTGTAAGTTGGTTTCAGGCGCATCCTGTACCACCGGTTCTTCTTTCACCGGTTCCTTGCCTAGTTCACCAAATAGGTTGAGCCGTTGGATGGCGCCAATGTTGGCGCTCTGGCTGGTTTGGCGGCTAACTGAAGTTGTCGTCATTCCCACAGAGGTTTTTGCTTGTTCGGGAGTGGGTACAAGTTTCCAAATTAGTTCCGCTGCAAACCACAGCAAATAGAGCGACAACAGGATAGTTACCGCTAAATTGGCTTGCTTTTGGTATTGTGGCGCGATGCCCTTAATTTTGTCTAAATTTAACGATGTAACTGCCATCTACTAATTACGCTGTCTCTACATGACCCATGGTCAACCGGCTGCCAGGTATTTTGACCTGTTCGATTGGAATTGCACATCATAGTCAGTCATGAATGGGGGTACAACTCTAATCCTTGTTAATTGCAAAAAAATAACAAGCCAATTGGGGGGCTGTGTTTACAATTCCGCTTTCGGCTATTAATTTTTCCTGATTTTGCACAAGGCTAAAATAGCGAATTTGAATTCAAGCTGAACATCTATGGTAGAATGTGCGTATTTCTTACTAGTAGCAGTTGAAAAAATATTAAGGGGACGTATGGGCGAACGAAAACCATTAGAGGTTCGTCTGGACAAATGGTTGTGGGCAGCGCGTTTTTTCAAGACCCGGAGCCTTTCACGGGAGGCGGTCAATGCGGGCAAGGTGCATTATAACGGCCAGCGCAGTAAACCAGGTAAACAAGTGGAAGCCGGGGCGGTGATACTTGTGCCCCAGGGCTTTGATCATAAAGAAGTGGTGGTGCTTGGCCTTAGCGATAAACGTTTATCAGCGCCATTGGCCCAGCAGCTATACCGCGAAACAGACGAAAGCGCGCAAAAACGGGCATTGAACCAAGCTGCGAGGAAACTAAACACCTTTCACAATCCAAGGCCGGAGCACAGGCCTGATAAGAAACAGCGCCGTGAACTCATCAAATTAAAGCACAAATAAGCTTGTGTAAAATTCAGCGATAAAGATAGATAGGCTCCTAATTACATGGAAAACTTTGACCAGTTATACAGATTCCTTTTCACCAAAGCCAAAGTCCGTGGCGAACTCGTCCGGTTAGAGCATTCACTGCAATCAGTGTTGGCGGCGCAGGACTACCCGGCACCCATCAAACAACTTTTGGCAGAATTAATGGCGGCGACCAGCTTGCTGACAGCAACATTGAAGTTTGATGGCGAAATTAGCTTGCAAGTGCAAAGCGAAGGGCCGCTAAAATATGCGGTTGTGCACGGTAGTAGTGAGCAGGCCCTGCGTGGCGTTGCCAAGTGGCAGGGGGACATGTCTGGCCTCAGTTTGAGGCAAATGGCACCAAAAGGCTTGCTAGCCATCAATATTATCCCAGAACAGGGTGAGCGCTACCAAGGTATAGTTGCGTTGGACAAGGATACTTTGGCGCAGTGCCTGGAAGGCTATTTCTACCAGTCTGAACAATTACCAACGAAAATACTGTTGCACACCACTATGGGAGAAAGCACCCAGCTAGTATCAGGTATGTTGTTGCAGGTGATCCCAGAGTCAGCCGCCAGCTCACATGACCAAGAAAATGAAGACTTTATGCGGCTGTGCATGCTAACGGATACCCTTACCCCCGAAGAAGCGACTCTACTGCCGGCGCAGGATATATTGCACAGGTTGTACCACGAAGAAGATGTTGAAGTGTTTGCACCGACAGACGTCAGCTTTAGCTGCACTTGCAGCCGGGACAAGTGCGTATCGGCATTGCGTGGTATGGATAAGCAGGAATTGCTGCAGATCGTCGCAGAAGAACAAACAGTTAAAATGAATTGCCAATACTGCCACCAGGAATATGCATTTGACGCCATTGATATAGAAGCGATGTTTACGGGCGCTGTTGCCGAGCAGCGCAACCAATAACCATCCCCTTAAACCAGCAAGCCTGTGTTTCGCAACAGGCTCGCTGTCACTTCAAGCTTTCAATTTAAAAAAGAATATTTATTCCAACTATGTTTGGCTCAAATCCTGTTGTTGTGCCGCTCCAGAAGTATCAATAACCAGGGATTAATAATAAATATGCATTATACCCGTAATTAAATTACAGAATGAGTGTAATTTATGAGCTCTGTTATAGTGGTCGTGCCAATATTTATATTGCTATAAGGCTCTATAAATGTAGAATTGCGCGAATTTTATAATTCTGTAACCAAAACAGAAATATTACATAACGGAGCCCTACAAATGACATCTGCACCTACACACCAATTGGTCGATTTATCCAGGCCAGATTTAATTGCACAAGCAATTAAACGGGGAGAAGGTTCGTTTGCGGACAATGGTGCTTTATTAGTCACTACTGGCGCACGCACCGGCAGATCCCCAAATGATCGTTTCATCGTAAAAGAAACCTCGACCCAAAATGACATTGAATGGGGCAAGGTCAATAAGCCATTTGATCCAGCCCATTTCGATGCCCTATGGGACAAAGTTGAGCAAGTTTTACTCCAGAAATCGTATTTTGTATCCCACCTTGAAGTTGGTGCCAACAAGGACTTCACGATCCCGCTCGTAGTCCGCACAGAAACCGCGTGGCAGCAAGTTTTTGCCAATAACTTGTTTATAAAACCCGACGTATGGAACCAGAAGCAGGAACAAGCCTGGCAAATTATGAATGTGCCTAGCTTTGTCTGCGAGCCAGAACGGGATCACACCAACAGCGACGGTGCCGTTATCATTAATTTTGCCCAGAAGAAAGTGCTACTGGCAGGCATGCGCTATGCGGGTGAAATGAAAAAAGCCATGTTCTCCGTACAGAACTTCCTTTTGCCAGCGTCTGAAGTATTGCCAATGCACTGCTCTGCCAATGTTGGTAAAGACGGTGATGTCGCCTTGTTTTTTGGCTTGTCTGGCACGGGTAAAACGACCTTATCTGCTGATCCGAACCGCTATTTGATAGGTGACGACGAGCATGGCTGGGCACCTGGTTCAATCTTCAATATTGAAGGTGGTTGTTATGCCAAGTGCATCAATCTATCCCGTAAAAACGAGCCCGTGATCTGGGACGCCATCCGGTTTGGTTCCATTTTGGAAAACGTGGTACTTGATGCCAACGGCACGCCTGATTACGACGATGTCAGCCTAACCCAAAACTCCCGTGCAGCCTATCCCTTAGAGCATATCGAAAAACGGGTCGAAGCCAACCAGGCAGGCGAGCCTAAAGTGGCTGTTTTCTTGACCTGTGACGTAACAGGTGTATTACCACCAGTGTCGGTATTGAGCAAAGAAGCTGCCGCTTACCACTTCTTAAGCGGCTACACGGCTAAAGTGGGCTCAACGGAAATTGGCAGCACCGCTGCAATTGAGTCGACTTTCTCCACTTGCTTTGGTGCGCCTTTCTTCCCCCGTGCTGCGGGTGTTTACGCCAACCTGCTGATGCGTCGCATGGAGTCATTCGGCACTAAAGTATACCTGGTGAATACCGGTTGGACTGGCGGCGGTTACGGGGTTGGCCAACGTTTTGATATACCAACGACGCGCAAGATTGTTGATGCGATAGTGTCAGGGAAGCTAGCCGGAGTGGAGACAACCCATTTACCTGGCTTAAACCTGGATGTTCCCGTGGCGCTAGAAGGTGTGGCCACCGAATTATTGCAGCCGCGCAATACCTGGCAGGATAAAGCCGCTTACGACCAGCAGGCTGCAGCACTGATTAGTGAATTCGAAGCTAACTTTAAAAAGTATGACGTCGATTCAGCAATCGTGGCCGCCGGTCCGCAGACTGAGCAGCTATAAGCAAGTATGGATGTTTGCCCTCGCTGGGTTGCACTCAGCGGGCGGCATTTAGCAATATCGTTGCCACTAAGCCACCGTCAGGGTGGTTGGTCAGTTCTACCTTGCCTGAATGCATGTCAACGATACGTTTAATAATGGCCAATCCAAGCCCTGAACCTAGGCTGCCCCTGGCATCGTCACCCTGCTTGAAGGGTTGGAACAAACTCTCGATTTTCTCTTCTGGTATGCCCTTGCCAAAGTCCCTGACCCGGAAAAACGCCTGCCTTTGTTTCTTTATATAGCCTGTTGATATTTCTATGTTATTGCTACCGTAGCGAAATGCATTCTCAATTAGGTTGTCGAGTACCCTTTTAATTGCCACTTTTCTCACCAACACAGGGGGCACATTGCTGAGATCCAGTTTAATTTCGTGTTGCTCTTCGATTCCCCGGGCATGGGCAGCTTCTTCGGCGAGATGGTTAATGTTGATCAGTATGGTTTTTTCAGACTTATCTTGGCGCACGTAATCGATAAATTGGTCGATTATGTCATTCATGTCCTCAATGTCATGGATGATGCCTTCTGATATCCACGCTTGGGATTCAGGTAGCATTTCGGTGGCAAGCCGGATCCGGGTCAAGGGGGTGCGCAGGTCGTGGGAAATACCGGCAGTTAACAGCGCGCGGTCGTCTTCTAACTGTTTAATACCTTTTGCCATCTGGTTAAAAGCTTGGGTTACTGCCACGATTTCGCTACTCCCTTCTTCATTCAAAGGTGGTGGGATTTCACCTTTACCAACGCTTATCGCCGCTTTTTGCAAGCCTTGCAATGGCCGGTTGAGCCTGCGCACAAATATCCAGCCACCCGCCACGCTGAGGATACCTATTACCATCAAGTATATGGTAAGGGGGCTAATATTGGTGTCACCAACACTGCTTAGCGGCATGGTTATCCAAAGGTGTGGGGCTTGTGGTGGGCGGATCCAGAATACATATTGGTTGCCCTGGCTGACCCTTACTTCAGCAGGTCCCCCCAATTCATCGGACATCTGTTGGGAGAAAAATTGATAGTAGGTGGCTTCTTCCAGGCCATTTTCCCTTGCCGCTTCTTCAGAGAACACCCTGATGCCAGTGGCCTTAAAATAACCGTCCCGGAAGGAGGGGTTTTTGTGTGCTAAATCATCCAAAAACAAGACGTTAATTTGTGACGCAAGCAGTGTGTTTATTTGTTTGTAAGTCGGGCCTACAAAATAGTACGCAACCGACAAATAGGACACTACTTGGTTGATCAGCAATAGCACACCAATGAGCAGAACGGTCTGCCCAAATGCACTTTGCGGTTTAAACGGGAATTTCAATTTGGTTAGCAAAACAGCGCGTTACTAATAAAGGAGTTAAAAAAGGGTGCCACTAGGCACCCTGGGTTTACTCATTGGCAGCAGAAGCTGTGCTGCTGGCGCCATCAGGCACAAATACATAGCCCAAGCCCCATACCGTTTGGATATAGCGCGGGTTTGCAGGGTCTTCTTCTAGCATGCGGCGCAGCCGCGACACCTGTACGTCGATGCTGCGTTCAAGGGCACTATAGTCACGGCCACGGGCGAGGTTCATCAATTTGTCCCTGGAAAGGGGCTCCCTGGGATGCGTTACCAGGGCTTTTAACACCGCGAACTCACCACTGGTCAGCGTTATTGGTTCGTCATTGGCGGTCATTTCCCGAGTGCCTAGGTTAAGGCTATATTGACCAAATGTGACTATTTGTTCTTCTTTAGATGGGGCACCGGGTGCTTCGGTTTCATTCCGGCGCAGCACCGCTTTGATCCGGGCTAGCAGCTCCCTAGGATTGAATGGTTTGGGCAGGTAGTCGTCCGCCCCCATTTCCAACCCGATAATCCGGTCAACTTCATCGCCCTTGGCGGTTAGCATAACAATCGGTATTTTGTTGTCTTTTTGGCGAAGACGACGGCAAATAGAAAGCCCATCTTCTCCCGGCAGCATCAGATCCAACACCATTAAATGGAAGTTTTCACGTTCCAGGAACCGGTCCATCTGTTCAGAGTTGGCGGCACTTCGTACTTGGTAGTTTTGTTCTACTAAATAGCGCTCCAATAAACTGCGTAGGCGCATATCATCGTCTACAACGAGTATTTTCGGCGTTTCTTGTCCCATAAAATGGATCCACTTGTTACATTTATCCTAGCAATATAGGCTAGATTGTATTTTTTAAACAGGAACGAGATGTAAGTTGGCTAACATCTATGTGTCAAAATATGTCAACGCAAAAGGCTTAGCCTCAGTACTAGTTATCGGCAACCCAGTCCAACTGAAAACTAGCCCGGCGTTTTTTATCCATTATTTCTTCAATTAAAGGTGTGAGGATCAACTCCATCGCCAATCCCATTTTGCCGCCTGGCACTACTAAGGTATTTATCCTGGACATAAAAGCCCCGTCTATCATCTGCAGCAAATAAGGAAAGTCGACGTTTTTCATTTCTCGCCTGAATCGCACAACCACGAAACTTTCGTCGGAGGAAGGGATGTCCCTAGCGCTGAAAGGGTTGGAGGTGTCTACGGTGGGTACCCTTTGGAAATTGACGTGGGTTTGGGAAAATTGGGGCGTTATGAACTTAAAATAATCCTCCATACTACGCACTATGCTGCTCATGACCGCTTCCCGGCTATGGCCACGGTCGGTAGTGTCGCGAACTATCTTTTGGATCCATTCCAGGTTAACGATGGGTACCATGCCAACCAACAAGTCTACATGGGTAGCGACGTCGGCTTCTTCGGTAACTACACCGCCATGTAGCCCTTCATAAAACAAGCAATCGGTATTTTCTGGAAGATCCTGCCAAGGGGTAAAAGTGCCTGGCATTTGGTTAAATGGCACCGCTTCGTCAAAAGTGTGTAAATACTGCCGATGTTTTCCTTGTCCCGTTTCACCATAGTCGCTAAAAGTGCGCATTAAGGCTTCAAAATCATTTGCCTTGGGACCAAAATAACTTATGTGCCTACCTTGCTCCTGTGCCTTGCGTATTTCTACTTCCATTTCAGGCCGCGTATAGCGATGGAAGCTGTCGCCTGACACCATGGCGGCATTAATATTAAGGTTCCTAAAAATATGCCGTATAGCATTGGTGGTGGTTGTTGTACCTGCACCTGAGGAACCTGTAATCGCGATAATCGGATGTTTTACAGACATAAGAATACTGTTCGCTAGACGAGGCCTTGTTATAGGCTCTTTATTTAGCCGGGTCAAGCATCAATAATCGCATCCGGTAGTTAACGGAACCGTTATTTTTTTCGCAAAAACACAACGGCTTTAGCTCTTCCAGCTGAGTCAAGCTATATTTTGGTGTAACCCAAATTCAATTGGCGGCCCGATATCCATGGCATCAAAGCGAGCACAATACTTGGTTGTATATGATACAGAATTCACTGCCTGGCCTGGCTCAATGCAGCGGTCCTGGTCCGCGCCGGGTGAATACCGCGAAATATTCCAAATCGCGGCGATAAAGCTTGAATATGATGCAGGGGCTTTAAAACCAGTGGGATCTTTCAGCAGCATAATTAAACCTAAAATAAATCCACAATTGAGCTCATATGTAATCAATTTAACCGGGATAACCCAGAATATCATCGAGGAACTTGGCATTGATTTTGAGTCCAGCTTCCAACAGTTTCTTGCTTTCTACGATGAAGGCATCGATTCGCAGGTATTGGGAGTGTCATGGGGAGCCGACGACGTTGTCCTGCTCGAAAACTGTGATTTGTGTGGAATAGAGGCCGACAACAAGATCCCAATGACCATTAACTTGAGGCAGTTTGCCAAGCAAAAAGTATTACCTGGTTGCAATATGGTAAGTGGTGAATTGGCCAGCGCTAATGGGATTGCATTGGATGGGCATGTGCATAATGCCCTGCATGATGTCAAAAGCATCAGCGAGGCATTAATCCATTGGACTTCTAAGGGATATTTTAATTGTGACGAACTTTTTCTCTCGGCCAATAGTTAGGGCTGTATAATGGCATTTACCAGCTACTGCGTGCGGCAATCTATTCCTGCACCAATTGGCCGCAGATAAAATATACATCGAACCAAGTTTAGACACATCAATAAGTCCAATTCTCCTCGGTGCCCATGGCTCCAATTGAATCGGTAGTAATATTACCGGGTTGAAAAAATAACAACCTCTAAATGCTTAGTCAAAAAGTCTGAGCATTGCATTTTGCATTTTTTGTAAGTTGGTACCTACACACCATGTGAGCCATTCCTATTGTCGAAAATGATGTATTAATTGATTTCTCTAAATGTCGATTGCAGAAACGCAAAAAATCATCCTACTTCGGATAAAGGGATACCTCTATAAGTTATCTTGGTTTTTAACAGAAATGTAGGTGGTATAGGATCAGGTAGCAATTTAAAGTTGGTTTTTAGGTGTTTTTACTGAGTTTTGCTTGCTCTTTTGGTTGCTTGCTGAGGGGGGGGGTTGGGATGGGGAGGTTTGTTAAAGTTGCCGATATAAGCGTTAAAATGTCGCTATGTTCTATAAATTCGCATTCTTCCTTAACTATGACCAGCGTTTCGTTAGGCTTGTTTTCAAGTGTTATGGGGTGTTTTTACTGACATTCCTTCCTGTATCTTAAAAATGGCTCTTTTTTAGCGTTAGGAGGGCTGTTTCATTGGGTTCAAATTTGATTATTGAAGATATCTTTGATATTAGTAAGTGCTTGCAAACAGAGAATTTCTTCTCGCTTTGCTTGTTCCTAAGAAAAATGCTAATTAAATCATGCGGTTAAATATGTATTTCGCTATTGAAAATGCAATTAAAAACATGATTGGGTAGAGATTTGAACCAGATCTGGGGTCTGTTAAGGATTAATTACGAGTAATCTGCTAAATTGCGAAATGTCGTGATATGCGCCAACTTAGGGGTGAACTTTCGCTATTCACCCCTGAATGTGCCGTTATCAGGTTAGTTGACTGTTATTCACCTGTTTCCCTTAGGATAGCTTTGTAACCGATGTCCCGCCGGTAGGCCATGTCGTCCCAAGAAATTCCATCAACCAGGGCATAGGCCTTGTCTGCGGCTTCCTTTACCGTTTTGCCAAGCGTAGTCACGCATAGCACCCTACCCCCTGATGTAAGTACCTGTTCACTTTTTAATGTAGTACCCGCGTGAAACACTTTGGCATCATCGGTTGCCGGTTTAATCCCTGAAATAACTTTACCTTTCAAATAACTTCCAGGGTACCCGCCTGAAGCTAGGACGACACCTATGGCAGCCCGAGGATCAAATTCAATGTCCTTACCCGCCAAGTCACCGTCCAGTGCCAATTGGATCAAAGACACCAGATCCGATTTTAAGCGCATCATTATTGGTTGCGTTTCTGGATCTCCAAAGCGGCAATTATATTCGATAACTTTCGGGGTACCGTCTGCTGAAATCATTAAGCCAGCATATAAAAAACCAACGTAGGGGTGGCCTTCGTCCCGCATACCCTGCACCGTTGGTTTGATTACTTCCTGCATAATCCGAGTGTGGATTTCCGGCGTTACAACGGGGGCGGGTGAGTAGGCTCCCATGCCACCCGTATTAGGGCCAGTATCGCCTTCTCCAGCCCGTTTATGGTCTTGGCTGGTGGCAAAGGGAATCGCGTTTTTACCGTCAACCAGGACGATGAAACTTGCTTCCTCACCATCCAAGAATTCTTCAATGACTACTCGGCTGCCTGCATTGCCAAACTTATTTCCTGCTAACATGTCTTCAACAGCGGCTTTGGCTTCGGCAACGTTCATTGCCACAATTACGCCTTTGCCAGCGGCTAAGCCATCGGCTTTAACCACAATAGGTGCGCCTTTTTCATCTATGTATGCAAGCGCAGGCGCAACCTCGGTAAAACAAGCATACTCTGCTGTTGGTATTTGGTATTTGGCCAAGAAGTCTTTGGTAAAAGCTTTAGAGCCTTCTAACTGGGCTGCTGCTTTGCTCGGCCCAAAAATTGCCAAGCCTTCAGCCTGGAAAGCATCGACTACACCTGCAACTAAGGGCTGCTCTGGGCCAACCACCGTCAAATCAACTTGGTTTTGTTTTGCAAAGTCGGTTAATGCTTTGATGTCTTCAGCGCCTATGGTGACGTTGATTAGACCGTTTTCTAACTCAGTGCCAGCATTTCCAGGCGCTACGTAGACAGTGGTTACTTGCTCACTCTGGTTTAGTTTGTACGCTAGGGCGTGCTCACGACCGCCAGAGCCTAACACCATTATTTTCATTGTGGGTTCCTGTTACTGCTTTATAAATTTGAGGGTCATGCGGTCGCTTTCGCCGATCGCAAGATATTTGCTAAAGGGTTCATCGCCGGTTCTCAAACGCGGCGGTAATGTCCATACTCCATTGGGGTGGTCTGCCGTATCATTCGGGTTAGCATTGATTTCAGAACTAGCTACCAGCTTGAAGCCTGCTTTCTGGGCACTTTTGATTACAGCAGATTGTTTCATGTATCCGGAAGTCTTTTGCAGTTCATCGGCCATATCTTCGGGCAACCTGTGTTCGACTACGCCTAATATGCCACCTTTTTTAAGCGCCCTGGAAAAAGCCTTGAAACTCTTGTCCATACCAGTTTGCCCTTGTCGCATGTACCAATTGTGTACATTGCGGAAGGTGAGCACCATATCTGCCGAACCTTTATCTGCAATGGCGCCGGACTTTGTTGGGTGGAAACTGGTTACTTGCGCACCGGAATAGGGCTCAAGCTGTGCTATTCTTTGTTCAAACCGTTGCCGGGAGTTAACGAAAAACTCTGGCGTATCGTCATCTATCAAAAAATGGGCGGCGATATATTGGCCTTTCCCTGACACCAATGGGGCAAGGATGTCAGCATACCAACCTCCGCCTGGCCATATCTCAACCACCGTCATCTCCGGTTGCAACCCGAAAAATCGCAATGTTTGCTGCGGATGGCGGTATTCGTCCCTAGCCTTGGCTTCAGAACTACGGAGATCTGAGCTGGCGGCCTGGGTTATAAAATCCTTTGCTTGTATACTGGTTGAAACCAAGATAAGTACCAATAGGGCTACTCTAGACATGGCAAATTGCTCGCTGCATTGAAGTGGCTATATTGTAGTGCATTTTTTATTGTGGGTGGGGAAAAACCCGCTGACTATTCCAGCCTTTGACAGCCAGGTGTCGTTATAAATGTCTATAAGTGAATTACAAACTAATTTTGCACGTCCGGGAAAGTTAGAGTGGATAGGCGTTAGGCCTGGCCGTCGGGCGCCTATGATCTGTTGCCAGCAGGTTGAAGTTAAACCTGGCATGGGCATAACAGGGGATAGGTTTAAGGGCAATGTATCTAGCAAGCGACAAATAAGCCTTATTCAAGAAGAGCATTTATCTGCTATTGCATCTGCCCAAGGTCTATCTGATGTGGATCCGGCTCTGTTAAGGCGCAACTTGGTGGTTTCAGGAATTAACTTGCTGGCACTTAAGGGAAGGCAGTTCCAGCTTGGCACCGCTGTCTTGGAGTACTCGGGCCTGTGCCACCCTTGCTCAAGGATGGAGGAGGTACTGGGTATGGGGGGCTACAACGCCATGCGAGGACATGGCGGTATTTTGGCGAAAGTGGTCTCGCAAGGAGTATTTTCGTTGGGCAGTGAGCTGTTGCCTCTTTAGCACGGAGTTTTATGTCCTTATTATTGAAGCGTGAGTGAGTGCTAATTAATAAATTTTCGTTGAGTGATTTACGGTTTTTGGTTTCTTTCCGGCAATTCATGGGCTATGTTGCACCTCGCAAATCAGGATTCTAATTAATGAAACGATATTTTTTACTTTTATGTTGTATATTTTTGGCACCTGCCGTAACGGCCGAGGTAACCAGGGCGCAGCTAACCAGCCAAGTACAAGACAAAGAGCCGGTGAATGATTTGGGTAGGCTAGTCATTGGTGAACCCGGCCAGGTAACAACGGTGTTTTTCTTCAGCCAGATCCAAAACTTAGCAGACCAAACGGTGAGCCATGTCTGGTTGTTGGATGATGTCGAACAAGCCAGGGTAGAGCTAGATATAGGTTCGATGAATTGGCGCACTTTCTCTAGTAAACGTTTACACGCGCCCACTCAAGGGGAGTGGATAATCCAGATCTGGCACGGCCAAAAACTGCTGTATGAACATCAGTTTGACTATCGACTGACACGATAATTATTGACTAATTAGTTATCAAGCATGGCCAAACAAAGAGTAATACCGATGAAAAAAACAATAAGAATCGCAACTCGTAAAAGCCCGCTCGCCATGTGGCAAGCTGAATATGTGCGCAACCAATTGTTGCAACATCATCCGAGCCTAATTGTCGATTTGGTACCCATGGTCACCAAGGGCGACAAAATCCTCGATACACCCTTGGCAAAGGTTGGTGGAAAAGGCTTGTTCATTAAAGAACTAGAAATCGCGATGCAAAATGGAGAAGCTGATTTGGCGGTGCATTCAATGAAAGATGTGCCGGTCGAACTGCCTGAGGGCTTTGCTATCCATGCCATCTGCGAACGCGAAAACCCACAAGATGCGTTTGTCTCCAATTTGTTTGCTTCAATCCAGGATTTACCTAATGGCAGTGTGGTAGGTACATCTAGCTTGAGGCGGCAAAGCCAGTTGCGGGCAATCCGGCCGGATTTACGGATCAAAGACCTGCGGGGTAATGTCAATACTAGGCTGGCCAAATTGGATGCGGGCGATTACGACGCTATTATCCTAGCGGCAGCTGGCTTGCTTAGGTTGGGCATGGAACAACGCATCGCCCAGTACATCGATACTAACATCTTGCTTCCAGCAGTGGGGCAAGGGGCTGTAGGCATTGAATGCCGCAGCGACGACAGCGAACTAATTGCGCTATTGCAACCACTGCACCACAGGAAGACCGCAATTAGGGTCACGGCCGAACGGGCGATGAATAGCACTTTACAAGGCGGTTGCCAGGTGCCAATCGCGAGTTTTGCTGTTCTCGAAGATGACCAGGTATACCTACAAGGCCGGGTTGCATCAGTGGATGGCCATAAACTGCTAAAAGCCGCTGGCAGAGCCGGTCCAGATGAAGCCCAGAGCCTAGGCCAACAAGTCGCAAATGACCTGCTGCGCCAGGGGGCTGACGTAATCTTGGAACAATTGCTCTAGGTACAGGCCACAAAATGGCTAACGTATTATTGGTACGCAGCGCTACAAAATGTGCTTTGAGCGCGCAGTATCTGGAACAGCGGGGAATTAAAGTAGTCCCTTGGCCATTGCAGGCGATTGAATTGCTCAGCCCACCAAATGCCCTGGTGGCCAACAGTTTGAAACAGGCCGATTTGGTCATTGCGGTTAGCAGCAACGCCGTACAACAGTTAAAGAATTATCAGTCTTATATAAAGCCAGATGTCCCAGCTATAGCTGTCGGTAATGCTACTGCCAAGGCGCTAAGGCATTTTTATAAGAATACAAGTGTGCCGAATACCCACAACAGCGAGGGTATTGTTGGGCTATACCAACAAGAATTTGGCAGCATTGTCAATGTGCTCATATTAAAGGGGCGGGCAGGTCGCAATTACTTGCAGCAAACGTTGGCCCAGCTGGGGGCTAACGTCCGTACACTTTCGCTGTACCAGAGGCGCCAAGTGCCGGTAGAAAGTTTAGCAAAAGCCAATTGGCAGTTGCTGACACATATCGTTGTTACCAGCGGAGAGTTGCTAACCCTATTGTTGCCGCTGGTGCCAGCTGCAGCGAAGCAAAGGTTAACTTGGCTAGTAATTGGTGAGCGGGTGGCGAAACTTGCCAAGCAATCTGGTATAACTAAGATTGAAATATGCGGAACCAGTGATCCGAGCATTTATTCAGCCTTGAACCGTTCAATGAGGAAAGCGCATGGCGGAGCAATCCGAACCGGGCAAGAACCAAACCGACAATAAGCAACAGCCCCAAAAAAATCCACAAGGATTTGATAGTCCAGGGCAACATGAACCTGAGGCCAAACCAAGCAAGCATGATAAGGCTGCAAAAACAACTGCACAGGATGCACAAAGCCCTTCAATGCAGGAAGCTAAAGTGAAGCCAACGCAAAGCATTGCCAAAAATCGCAGTGCGAACCCAAGCAATGCCAAGGGCAGCCATGGCATCCTATTATGGTTCCTGGGCGTTGTTAACTTCATCCTTATTGCTGGCATTGGTGCTACGGGCTATATGGGTTATCAACACTGGCAGCAATTCACGGAATCGCAACGGCTGCAACTGGAGGCGGGCCAAAGGCAACAGGCACAGGAACAGAGGACTGCCCTTACTGGGCTGACGACCCAACTGTCAAATTCAGAAAAAAGCTTACAATCGCGCTTGGCACAGCAAGATCAAAAAATAGCAGAGCAAACCCAACTATTTAGCGAGTTCCAAGGGCGGCGGCCGGGGGATTGGGTATTGGCGGAAGCCAGCTATTTGGTGCGGCTTGCCGGCAGAAAAGTTTTTATCGACCAAGACCTAAATACCGCACTGGCACTTTTACATGAGGCCGATTCCCATGTGGCCAGCCTGCAGCGCCCCAGTTTATTGCCTGTGCGCCAGGCTATTGCTGGCGATATCCAGCTACTCAAGTCATTACAGGCTATTGACGAAACTGATATTGCTTTGCAACTTGCCGCAATGGTAAACCAAAGTAGCCTAGTGCCGTTTGCAAGCCCCGAAGTGTATTATCAGGCTACGCAAAAGCAGCCAACGCAGTCCATAGAAGATGCCGGTTATAACTTGGGGATAGTTTGGGATTGGATCAAGCGCAACATCATTACTTATGAACGTTTGGAACAACCAATCAAGCCTTACATCGATGGCCGTAGGCAGCTGTTGATTCGGACTAACTTTAAAACCCAGTTGCAAATCGCACAACTGGCCATTTTGCGGGATGACCTTAAGCTGTTCCAGATTGCGCTTGGCCAAGCACAGGCGGAACTCGACAATTTTGACACCCAAAATGAGGCGGTAATGGCGCTGTCAAATGGTATAAATACCCTGCTGGCATTACCGCAACAAAGTGAGCTACCGGCCACCCTGCACTCGGTTGAAGCACTTGCAGCCGCTATAGCCCAAAGCACTTTGCCTGCCAAGGTGCAAGCAACGTCGGAGGACTACAATGGTTAGGCTGTTACTGGCTTTATCCTTTGTCCTGGCTTGTGTTTTGGTTGGGATGGTGTGGGGGCCGCAAATATTGGAGTACAAAGGCTATGTGTTGATCACCCATGGTTTGTGGAAAATTGAACTGACCATCTTTTCATTAGTGCTGTTTATTGGATTAACTTATTTTCTAATTTGGTTTTCATTGCGCATTGTCGCCACGTTGCTCGCTATGGGCAATTGGTCGGTATCGTTTTTAAGTGCGTTTGGTGAGCGCAAGCAGCGCAATACCTTCCGCAAAGGCATGCTGGCCTATTATGCGGGCGATTTTGCCCAAGCACAAAAGGCGCTTGGCAGCGTCAAGCCCGTGTTGTTTGATGGCTTGCCGTTGTTGGCTTTAGCCAGCATAAAACAACAACAAAATGACACTACGAAACAATGCGAGTATCTCACCCAGGCACAGAGCATTGAAGAAAGCCAAGTGGCGGCCACCTTCGCCCTAACCCAGATGGCGTTGGCAACGCACAATTTTCCCCTGGCGCAACAGTACATTGATAGCTTGGCTGCAGAACAGCAGATGTTGCCGCAGGCCATAAAGGCGAAAGCACAGATACTGGCTAGCGCTGGTAAATGGCGTGAACTGCAGCAGAATTTACCACAGTGGAAAAAGCAGTTGCCTAAAGCTGACTTCCAAAAACTAAATACCCAGACAGAACTCAACCTTTACGCTGAAATTGCCAGCAAGTCTGGCGCAAATGAACTCAAGCAAGCCTGGGAGCAACAGCCGAGAAAAATTAAAAAGGACCTTGCCCATCAAGTCGCATTCGTCAGCCAATTACTGCAGCAGGGATTTCATCAGGATGCAGAGGCCTACCTGGTAGATTGGCAGCCCAAGCAGTTCGTACCTGAACTCTTGCCCTTGATGGCAGAAATCAAGTTGCAAAGGCCTACACTTGCCATTAAGAAAGTTGAATCCTGGTTGAAACAGGATACGGAAAACACAGAACTATTGGCGCTATTGGGCAAATTGGCGTTTACATCAGGTGATTTAGATCTTGCGGAACGCGTCTTACAAAAACGGCTGCAGTTGGGTGACGCGAAGGCTGACAGGTTGCTGCTGGCTAAAATCAAAGAGGCAAAACAAGATACTGCTGGTGCCCTGGAGTTGTACAAGCTGGATGTCACTAGTTAGTATCTTGGGTAAAGCATGGAAGTATAAACGAGCAGGAAAAAGGTACGTCAACCGGTATGCATGATAGCAATATGGGAAGGCTTCCCTGGGTTTTACTCGCAGCGCTAGCAGTGTTTATTGGCTTCGCTGGCTATTACCTGTTCCCGTCTGACCAAACCAGCATTGTGCAACACCCCCAAGTCGGGCATGCCTTATTGGGGGGCGTATTACTGGTGCACTTGCTGCGTATTCCAAAAGCGCAACAGACCCTTGCCGTGCAGCAGTTCTGGTTTTGTTGCCGAAGCGCTTTTTTTATCTGGGTATTCACCAAAATCGCGATCGTATTGTCAGCATCACAGCTTTGGCCAATCGCCCAATATTTCGCTGATTTTGGTTATTTTGCCTTTTATTTGGTAACACTACTGTCTTTGCGCTTCTACTCCGCATCGAAAAGTGATGCGAGGGAGAATATCAAACAGTACATGGATGTCTTTTTCATCTCGGTACTCTTTGTCTATTTGGTCGTGGTGCCAGCACAGCAAGGCTCTAACGAATTTGCCAACCATTCATCTGCGTTCTTGTTTTACATCATTTTAGATGCCTACCTGGCACTACAGTTTTATAAACAAGCTGTCCGTGACACGGATTTAGCCTGGCGCAGACGCTTTAACACCCTAGCGCTCACTTTTCTTCTGTTTTTCTGCTTGGACAGCTTCGAGTTCCTGTTAAAAATGCAGGTATTCTCATTGGATGCCGCCCATATATGGGAGCTAGTTTGGTTTTTACCTTATTTTACTTTCGCTTGGGCATTCAGGTTTCCCATACCCAGTGCCAAGGCTGAAGCCGCAGCCCTGCCTTTGCCTAACGTTACGCCTGCGCTACTTCCTATCATGCTGCTGCCTTTGTTACATGTTGTCGGGTTTAGTGCCGGGTTGTTTGCTGCAGCCAGCCAGCCAGTACGCGCCGTCATTGTTGTCATCTGGTGTTTTGCGTTTTGGGCTGCCGATTGGTATTTGCGCAAACACCGGGTCGCGAGGCCGAACAAGGAGTTGCTTGTTTCGGCACACAATGAGCCAATCCAGCCACAAGTGAATTCAGCGGAAATTGACTTTTTCCCATTTGCCTTTTTCCAGTTAGACCGATTAGGCCATATTGTGGTTTGCAACCAGGCGGCGGAACGGCTGTTTGGCTACAACAACAGCCAGCTGCAACACAAGTTTTTCAGTGTTTTATTGGATAAAGACGAGCCGTTGGAGCAGCTGTTGCGCTTTACTGAGTCTAGCTTTAGCAAGTCAGGCTTAGTGACCAGCAAGGTCCATGAGGCGGTTTTCCACGACTCATCAGACAATAAGCTATCCTGTTACTTGGCCTTTAGTACTTTGCCCAACAATGGCTTGGCAGTTGCTGTAGTGGACGTATCCGGATTAAAAGCCTCGGAGGCACAGGCGCAAGCATTGCAAGAAAAGTTCTTGGCCAATATGACGCACGAGTTTAGGACACCACTTACTATCATTCTTGGCGCACTTGAACAAAGCTTGGGGCAAATGGTGGAGCCCGGCCTAAAAACACAGCTGCTGTCAGCCCAAAAGAATGGGCACTATATCTTGAAATTAGTTGACCAGCTCCTGGTGTTGTCAAAAATTACCAGCGCGCCGAAATTGGAGAAAATAACCCAGTCAGTAAGCGATACCATCATTGCCACTTGCGAACCCTTCGCTGCACTTTGCTTGCAAAAAGATATCAGGTTTCGCTATAACGCGACGAATAACCTGTATGCCGATATCCACGAAGATTCCCTTCAGCAAATACTGTCAAATTTGTTAAGCAATGCTTATAAATACACAGGTAATCAAGGAGAAATCGAGCTGTCCGCCTGTGTTGCTAATGAACAAATTGAAATTCGCATCAGAGATTCCGGTTGTGGTATGACCGGTGCTGAAAGTGAGCAGCTGTTTGCCCGGTATCGGCGTTCAGAGGGAGCCAAGCGGGGAGCGGCATTCGGCGTTGGTATAGGGTTGTCGTTAGTCTCCGAACTGGTACAAGCCCATGGTTGGGATATTCGGGTGGAATCTACGCCGGGTAAGGGCAGCGAGTTTATTATTACTATGCCTGTTGCTACTAGTGCGCCTAGTGATCAGGCGTTCGCCAAAGCTGTTAGCTTTGACGCAGAAGCTGTGCAGGTGCCTGGTCAGTCCAGCAGTCAAGCGTTAGCTGCGCAGGATTCGTCAGCCGCAAGCAATGAAGATATGCAAAGGCTGTTAATTATCGAAGACAACCTAGACATGCAAAGCTATTTGCAGCACCTTCTAGCAGCAGAGTACAACGTAGAAATTGTGGGTACAGGCAACGACGGTATTGCTGCTGCCAAAGCGTCGGTACCGGATATTATTATTTGCGATTTGATGTTGCCCGATATCACCGGGTTTGACGTAGTCGACCGGGTGAAATCAGATATGGTGACTAGCCATATCCCCATCCTGATGTTGACCGCAAAAAACGACCAGCAAAGCAAGCTGACAGGCTTAAGTAAGAAAGTAGATGACTACCTAACCAAACCTTTTAACCACCAAGAACTGAGTATCCGATTGAATAACTTATTGCAATTGCGCAAAGACTTGCAAGTGCACTTGCAGGCTAAGATAACCCAAGAAAGGCAGAATCAGCTGCGCGAGGGGGCGTTGCCTGAACAACAAGCTAGTGAGCAAGCGGCAACTAACCAGTTGGAGGCGCAATTTGTAGAAAAAATACAGGTTCTTACTGACAAGTACTACACTGACGAGAACTTTAGCCTTAGCCAGTTTGCATCGCAAATGGCGATGAGCGAGCGGCAGCTCCAGCGCAAGCTCAATGCGGCTATGGGGATGTCTCCAAATGAGTTTTTAAGGGCTTACCGGCTGCAAAAAGCCCAGTCGCTGTTGAAACAATCGATCCCTGTAGGCATAGTCGCTGAGCGCGTAGGCTTCTCTAGCCAAGCCTATTTTACCAAGTGCTTTAAAGAGGCCTATGCCTGCACCCCTACCGACTATTCAAAACGCCATTAAAAGGCGACCTTCTGGCTGCGCTAGCTTTTTTCTATTTCTATCAGGTCGCTGACTTCACTAATATTCTGGCAATGGATTAGCTCAGAAATATAAAGGTCGTTGATTTCCCGCTTGGGTTTTGTCACGGCACACCAGCTAATGCCGGGTTGTTTCTTGGCTAGGAATAGTGCTTTATCAGCTAGCATAGAAACCTGATCCCAACTCATTGCCTGCGGCGCGCTTTGGTCAAAGGGATAGAATGACAAACCCATGGAGCATGTTAAGTCGATATCGTGGTCGAAGTATTTGAAGGATTCAGCGGCCACTGTATTTTTCACATCTTTAAGGAAGGATAAACTTTGGCCAACATCGTTGGCTATGCCCACAACCATAAATTCATCGCCACCCCAACGGATCAAGTAAAAATCATCGCCCAGCGCTTTTTCCAGGGTTTGCGCCATGTGCACGATAGCGGCATCGCCGGCTGCGTGACCATAGGTGTCGTTGATTGGTTTTAAGTTGTCCATATCGATCAACAGCACTGGCATTACGTTATTTGTATCGCCCTGCTCAGGGCATAGCAGTGGCAGTTGTTGTTTCAAAAATTCGTCGAGGAAGTGCCGGTTGAAAGCCCCGGTTAGCGCATCTTCACTATGGGCGCGCTTCAGCTGGGTATTTAGGCTTTTCAGCTTTTTGTTCTGTTCTTTCAGTTCCTGGGTACGGGCTTTTACCTGGATTTCCAGCTCTTTGCGCTGTTTTTCTTCCCTTGCAAGTTTGCGCATTTGCTGGCGCAAGAACAAGAATACAGCCATGCTGAGGGCTAGTACATATAGGCTGTATGCCCAGACGGTTTGCCAGGGTGCCGGTGCTTTGCTGATGGCCAAATTAATCTGGGGTTCGCTAAACTGGCCATCCAGGTTGGCAGCCCTGACTTGGAACTGGTAGTCGCCTGCAGGCAAGTTGGTATAGGTTGCCCGCCTAAGGTTGCCCACTTCTACCCATTCTTGGTCAAAGCCCATCAGACGATATTGGTACTGGTTCTTTTCAGGGGCGGCAAAATCCAATGCGACATAATCAAAGGACACTAAATAATCGTTATGATAAAACGTGATTGGACTGCCATCTATGGGAATATCTTGCTTTTCATTAATAGCATAGACCGAAAGCAACTCAACAGGTGGGATAGGAGAATCGAAGTTTAATTCCTTGGCACTAAAATGGTTATAGCCATTGATACCACCAAAATACATCACTCCTGATGCATCTTTAAATACAGCACCGACATTAAAATCGTTTCCTTGCAATCCTTGGCTAACGTTGTAATTAGTTATGGCGAGCGTATCACTGTCTATTTTTGACAACCCTTTACCCGTTGATGCCCAGATATTCCCGTCATCTCCTTCTGCTATGCCATAAACAACATTACTCGCCATTCCTTGAGCAGTACTAATGACTTGAAAGTTATTGGTTCTGGTGTTTCTGTCCTGATATCGCCATAAATTTATCCCTGTACCATAGGTGGCTAACCAGATATTCCCCTTCCTATCTTCATGTACGTAGGTAAGTGTATCTGAACTTAATTCAAACCCGTTGGCAGTTGATATTTGCTCAACTGATAGATCGCTAGGGGACACGATATTTAAACCGCCATCAGTCGCCAGATACAATAGGCCATCGCTGCCTTCAAACATCTGGATCACATTTTTGTTGGACAGGCCTCCACCAGTACTATCTGTGACGGGAATATTCAAAAAACCACTGTTTCCTTTCCTGCTTAAACCGCCTTGGTAGGTAGAAACCCAAATTTCACCATTACTATCTTGAATGACATCCGTCACACCATTGGAAGGCAGTGCATTGGCAGTACCATCGGATACATAGTTTTCCCAATCCTTACTATCTTTGGCTTTATAGATGAGACCTTTTGAACGTGTGCCTGCCCAAATCCCATCTTTGCGATCCACAAATATCGACATTACGCGTTCATCAGGCAATCCATCTTTAGCTCCGTACATCTCCCAGTTTTCTGAACCCGATGGTTGTTTGACGATACCGCCACCATAGGTACTAATTAATTGGGTTCCATCACTTAATTGCGCGAAGCCCGTGATCACAGCATGATTATATTCTGGCGATATTCTTGGAATGGTATGGTTGAATTGTTTGGTCGAGGGGTCGTAACGATTCAGTCCATTTAGCGTGCCAACCCAGATCAGATTGGCGCGATCTTGATGCAATGACAAGACGCGGTTGTTACTCAGCGAATGCACAGAGCTGCTATCGTGTTTAATGGATTCGAAGCGACCATCTTCATAGAGGCTCAGCCCTTTATCTGTACCAATCCAAATCGCGCCCGATTCCGCTTGCATTATAGTTATCACATGGTCATCCACCAATGAAAACGTGTTTTGGGGATTGTGTTGATGACGCGTTATTTTTCGCGTTGCCATGTGGTAATGGTTTAGACCACCGTCTATGGTGCCTATCCACATGTCGCCGCTTTTATCTTTAAGTATGTAACTGACCCGGTTGGATGAAAGAGACTGCGAATGAGTTTCTTGGTGCTCTACTCGCAACCATTTTTTTGTACCAGGATGATAGATATCAATACCGTTACCATCAGTCCCAAACCACATACGCCCTAACTCATCTTGAGCTATTGCAGTCACTTTTCGGGGAGATGTGCCTACGGATTGCTGCAATGATTCAACTTCAACACCACCATCAATGGTAACGTCTAGTTTTATGATACTAGATTGGGCCGTTCCCACCCAAACATTGCCACTAGCATCGACAAACAACCTTTCAATGTTCTGGTTTATAAATATGTCATCAGCGACAAAGGAATAATCTTCTGTGAGTGTATTGAGTCTAATTAAACCGCCATTGTCTAAACCAATCCAAAGGTCGTTATCTACCATGACCATATCAGCGACTACGTCGCCGGCACGTTTTTCACCACGCATGAACTTAAACTGGCGATAAGTAAACCCGTCGAATCTATTTAGACCATCTTCAGTGCCTACCCATAGGAAGCCCCTTTGGTCTTGAGTCACACTTCTTACCACCCCATGGCTCAAACCATCCGATTCAGAAAGTCGGGAAAATACAAATTCAGTGGCAAATAAATGTGGAGAAATGAGAAGGATTATCGCTAAAAATGTCTTTAGTGAGCTTCTTATCATAGTTTCAATTGATGCAGGGTAAGGAAAGGTGGTCTGTTTATAATAGACCACCTATTTTTTTTATTCTTGGCCAACCCAGCTAACGACATTGGTTTGGATTGTAAGCGGGACATCTACATGAGCTGTTTGAGGGATAGTTGCACCATCTAACGTAAAACTGTCCCGCCACAGGTGGCTGTCCCGCCACAGGTGGCTGTCCCGCCACAGGTGGCTGTCCCGCCACAGGTGGCTGTCCCGCCACAGGTGGCTGTCTCGCCACAGGTGGCTGTCTCGCCATAGGTGGCTATCCCGCCACAGGTGGCTGTCCCGCCATAGGTGGCTATCCCGCCATAGGTGGCTGTCCCGCCATAGGTGGCTGTCCTGTAGCAAACCGCCGATAAATTGATCCATGCTACCTGTCTCAGGTTCTACCGCTACCGGGCCCACGAAGTGGTTCCTTCCTTCGATATCCGCTGCAATATCGAGTCCTTGGTTTGCACAAGCTGTAGCATCTGAAAGCACAGCAGAGGTCACATCCACCCTTCCCGCGCCTTGGGAAAATGGGCTTTCGTAGTCTGTCCCAGCAGAGTTCATGATAGGTGTCGCGCTGGCAATCAATTTACATTTCACTTCATCTGGGGTCAGGTGGGGATGGTATTCAAGCATCAATGCTACAACACCTGATACCGCTGCCGCGGCTTGGGATGTGCCAGACATGGCAAAGTAATCCAAACCATTGTGATAGTCGGGATAATCAAGCGCTAGTTTAGAGTTAGTATCCATGAGGCCGACAGCATGCCCACCAACAGCAACAACTTCCGGCTTCATAAACCCTTCAACAGTCGGCCCCATGCTAGAAAATGAAGTCATGGAGTCGTCAGAAAAATCACTTACCGTATAATTGTCGGTGTAGGCACCCACTGTAATAACGTAAGGGTTGTTTCCTGGCACGCCTATAGCCATGGTTTCGCTTTTCTTGTTGCCGGCACTTGCGACAACAACTATCCCCGCCTGCCACGCTTTCATCGCCGCGATATTAACAGGGTCGTCCCAATAAAAGCTCGAAGGGGGCGCACTAAATGAAAGGTTAAGCACTTTAATGTTTAATGCATCTTTAAACTCAACCGCAAACTGGATGCCATCGACAACAGAAATGTAGTCTCCCGCACCATCACCATCGAATGCTTTAATCGATAGCAACCTAGCATCCGGGGCAACACCGTAATAGCGGCTAAACACATCCAATTGAGAGTTGACCGCCAGGGAGGCCAAGTGGGTCCCATGCCCAGATGCGTCGGTATCTTGGTTCTCCACAATGCCAAGAATCGAGTTATAGGTGCCGTAGAAACGATTTTTATTGTAGCCGTCTCGATTAATCCCTTTCATGCCGTTAATCCCAGTATCTAGGATTGCAACGGTCACACCTTGTCCGTACCAACCGGCGTCATGCATGGGAAGCGCACCCATTTGAAAAGGCAGCACTGCTTGATCTACTGTCGCCATTTCATGCCACGAGTGTGATGCGCTCATGGTGGGTTCAGTTAGCTTTAACGGTGATAGATGAGGTTTATCTAGCTTTGCTTTAGGGTTGTGCTTAAGGCCAGCAACTGAATTGGAACTAACGCTTCTATTCGCAGACACCCTGTAGCCTGAATCTTGCAGCTTCTTCACTTGAAGCTTAGTGAGTTTTGCTGCTACACCATTGATGATTTGTAGCTGCCGCGTTATCTGGCCATCAATTGCATTGACTTTAGCCACAGTGTCAGAATATTTTTGCCCAATAACGATGTATTGTTTTGCCGTTTTGTCCTGTGTTTCTTCATCGCTATGATACTTGTATAGCGATTGTGCCGAAGCCCCGAGGATTGCTAGCGCAGATACTGCAATAATAATCAGCGATTTTCTCATTTTCTTTCTCGCTATTGTCTGCTTCCCGTTGAAAGGTAAGTAATCGGCTCCAGTCTGATTACATTCTGTAACAAAGTTCGCGAATCTACAGGTGTTCTGTTCATTTTTCAATCCCCTACGGTATTTCAACCCATTTTTTTTCGTGATTATGGCTATTGTTAGAAATTTTATTTCGTGTAATTCGTTTAAGTGGGGTTTTTGTTCCTCTATTTGTTTACATTTCCGTAACAATTGGGCGGGTTTGCGCCAAGTTGTGCTCACTTTTAATGGGTGCTGATTAGTCCTTATGCCAATGTGACTATTTCAATAATATTGTTTCCGTATTTAAAGGATTGAAACTGCAACAGTCCACTAATCGGCAAACCATTAATCACCTGCTCCGCTCTCGCTGCCCCGATACAGGCTACCCGCTCATCTTTGTTTGCTAAGGACATTATTTGACAGCAAGCCTTAGCTTCGAAGGTATCTATATTAATGCTATCGGGAGCAACAACAATTGTGCATCCAGTGATAGATTTGTGCTCAAGCCATATAACTAATAGGCACAGGTTGCTGCAAAAATGCATAGCAAAGGACTGCTGGCTCTAGATGGAACCGGTATAAATGATCCCGCAATTGCAATGTAGAATTGAATTTTTCTAAAAAAGTTTGATGTGCGGATGTTCATAACACCTCTCTCCTTTAAAACGCCTTATTGACAAGGATATGGTTGAGAAGTAATCGGCGGTATGCAAACAAGGCTGCCTAGGAGTTTGATCGGGGGGTCACTCCTAGGCAGCGTCTGTGAGCAGCTAGTTTTTGTTGGTACTGGGCTGTCCCATTTTCTTGTTGTTGCTTGTAATTATGATACATAGAGTGTGTCTGTATCATTATCATTAAACACATCTGGCCGTTCCTTGGGACTGGCACTTGTTATTTTTATTTTAGCCAGTCCGGCTCAACCATCCGTGAATTGACAATGATATTAGGTAGGTATCGCAGTGACCGTTATTAAAATACCGACAGGATTTATAACAATTGCGACATTGCCTTGGCTTACTTCTTAACTTACTGAAAAATAAGAAATAAAAATTTAGTTGACCGCTGGTTATTTATATTTTTGGGGTGAAATACAGGTTCATTAGGAGCAAGATTCCAAGCTAAGATACGCTAAATCCTACTACTAGGATGTGTATCCTAATGCGCGGGAAGTATCATACTCGTGATTTTGTGATAAGAGCTTAACACCTTCAGGCAATGGGATTCTGTCTAGGTGACAAGCAACTCTTGCTGGTAGGCAAAATTGAGTAATTACTTGATCTAAACCTAATGGAGTCGGTATCAGTTAACCTGGCGTTTGATCCTAAAGTGTAAAAATGCAGGAACACATCGTTCCTCGAAAAACCTGCATCACTTTACCCCTAGCTTGTCTAATAAAACCGGACTAGAGTTGATATTGGCTGCTAGCCAGGTGTCCATGCTCAACTCGGGTATCGCTAAAATGAGTTCGGCGTTTTGATCCATACTTAAGTATTTGGATGACATGGTTTCGATATTGTCCCGATCATCTATAACAAAGTCGACCCTGCCTTTGCTCAACAATTGCCATGACTCTGCAATATTGGCAGTGATAAACAGGTTTTCTTGTTGGCTAAATCCTTTTGTGGTTAATACAGTTTCTGAAATGTCCCGTCGCTGGACAGCAATGGTATAACCCATGGCATCTTCCAAGTTATCCACTACGATATCACCCCGTGACACCAACTTGATAAGGCCCATTTCATAGCGGTGCACTATGGTTAACCAATGGAACTGGCGTTCCCGCTCGGGCGTCCGGGCGATATTGCTGATTAATACGTCCGGTTCTTGTAGCGCAATTTCGTAGGCACGGCTCCAGGGGAATACTTCAAACTTGGGCTGTAAGCCTGATTGCGCCAGTTTTGCTTTTATCAAGCTGGGAATAGGGCCAACTATATCGTTGCCGTCAAATGTTTGGTGGGGAGGCGAATATTCCATCACTACCCGCACAGGCTCAAGCTGGGGGCTTTGTCCCCATGACAGGGGGCTTAACAGCATTATTGTTAGTGTGAAAACAACAATTGCGGTGCCCGGAGAAAATAACTTGTTCATATAACAGGTTCGACTACTACAATAGTTTTGATTATTCGCAGTTCGGATACTGAATTATTCTAACTATAAAGTAAACTATGGTAGATACAGCGCAAAATGGCGTTTTAATTTTTGGTAACGGTTTGCACCAGGTTGGGTCTCCAACTCACTCGGAACATAGCTTAAAAGAATGAGTTTACAGCAGAATTTTACAATTAGGCTCAAACGAGTGCTGGGATATAATAGGATCCGCAGCAACCGCGCATTGGAAATTTTGCCTGAAGAAAAGCGCCACCTATTCCATGTCTTGCCATTCTTGTTGCATATAAACCACCCTAGTTTTCCCGGTTACGTAGAGGCTGAAAATGCGCCAACAGGGCTGAATAACTATAATTTCAAACCGGTTTTAAAGTCTGCTTTGTTGGAAATATTCCCCCACTTGTCGGAGCTGGTGGAAAACATGCGCACAATTTGGCCGAAAAAGCGCATGATCGACTCTGTTTTATTGATGGGCAGTATTGGCAGCATTGGCCAGAATGCAAAGTCTGATTTTGACTATTGGGTGTGTATTGATGGCTCCCGCTTTGACGCAAAAAGCCGGGCGCTACTGCAGGAAAAGTTGCAGCTGGTAGAGCACTGGGCTGATTTGGAATTTGGCCTAGAAGTACATTTTTTCCTGTCTGAAATCGAAAATGTAAAAGCCAATGATTTTGGCCAGGCAGAGGGGGAGAGTGCAGGTTCGGCACAAGCGGTTTTTTTAAAGGCAGAATTTTACGCCACCAATATAATGATTGCCGGTAAGGTGCCGTTTTGGTGGTTAGTGCCCGACAAAGTTACCTCTAAACAATACGACCAGCTTTATGCTGCGTTGCAAGCAAATGAGGATCCTGATCCCAAGTGGTTTATGGATTTAGGCCATGTTGAAAAGCTAGTGCCGGAAGAAATATTCGGGGCAGCCATTTGGCAAATCAGTAAAGCGATGGATTCGCCATTTAAATCAGTGCTCAAGATGGCGAAGCTAGAAGTGTTCCTGGCGGGTGCTGAGCATGAACAACCCTTGTGCAATGTCCTGAAAAAGCGGGTACACGCAAAACCAGATAAAGAAGGGGACTTAAAAGACAAAGATCCCTATGCCATGATGTTCGACCAGCTGGTGGACTTTTACCAGTCACGCGGCGACAAAGAGACGGTAGACCTTTTGCAAACCTGTTTGTATATCAAGAGCGAGTGCAAATTAACGGTACCTACCTTCGATAACGTGATGAATTTCAAGCGACAAATCATCGTTAACTATGTCATGGAATGGGGTTGGGATAAAAAGCGCTTAAAACGGTTGGACAATATAGAAGAATGGGATTTCCAGCAGGTTTCCGACCTGGGCAAGCGCATCCATAATTTCCTGATCAGCTGCTATCGGCGGATTTCGGCCAAAATCCAGCAGCAAAAACAGTTGGTAAGCGCTGAAGACTTGACCGTGATAGGTCGCAAAATTGATTCCTTCTACAGTAAAAAAGACGATAAGATCGTTTATTTGAAACGGGCATTTGACGAAGGTTTGTATGTGCCATCAATCTCTATTAAAACCGAATTGGATTTAGGTAGCTCCAGTAAAAAGCGTTGGATGGCATTTAGGGGCAAACTGCTCGATAGGAATGACGTTACTAAGGATGAAACCTTCCTAAAAGAGAGCAGTGATCCGGTTGATTTGACCCTTTGGTGCGTGTTTAACCGGATAATCAACAACCGCACTAAAATCTACCTGTCCTACACCTGCGATCCGCTTAAAGAAGAAGATTTGAAGCACTTTATCAACGAAGTCACCAAGCTATTCCCGCCTATTCGGATCTCTGAATTGCCGCGCGACCAGCTGATGGCGCCATCCCGTATTTTGATTTGTTTGGCCGTTATCAATTTTGAAACCTGGCGCAACAGTACCGACTTGGAGTCAGTGCGCACCGTATACCTGACTAGTTGGGGCGAGCTGTATAGCGTGTCGGGCTTTGATGCCCTCAATAGCCTGCGCAGCCGCTTATTTGGTGATGAACAGGCTGCACAAACCTATGTGCTGACCCACAATGGCCCCCACAAGAGACGCTTGTATGAGCAGTTCAAAGAGCGCACCAACCTCAATTTTGAGCACTTTTTATAGCTTTTGTGGCAAACAAAAAACCGGGTTCTAGGCAAAGTTTATGCACGGCTTGGATCCATAAATCTCGCTTTAATCTGTCAATCATCGATATAGGCGGCTATATTGTAGGAAAAACCTATTAACGGCGGATATGAAGCAGCAAAATCTCACAATACGTTTACTTCGTGTCTTGAGATACTACAAAGCGCGCACAGACCGAGCATTATCGCTACTGCCGCCCGATAAAAAGCCGCTGTACCACATCATTCCCTTTTTGCTGCACGTGAACCACCCTAGCTTTCCTGGTTTTTTGGAAAAAAACGGAGTGCCATTTGGCCTCAGCAACTATTCAGTGCGCCCAGATGTACAAAAAGCCTTGCTCAAGCTATTCCCACAGAACCAAGATTTAATTGAGGATATGAAGCTGGTGTGGCCAAAGCAGCGTTTCATCGAGTCTTTGCTGTTAATGGGAAGTATTGGATCAATCGGCCATGCCAGTAAGTCAGATTTTGACTACTGGGTTTGTTTAGATAGTGAAAAATTTTCCGACGAGTCGCGTGCCCTGCTGTTGGAAAAACTGGAACTGATAGAGCTGTGGGCGGCCAACAAAGGCCTGGAAGTGCATTTTTTCCCCTCTGATATTATCAGTGTGCAAAACAATGACTTTGGTTCAGCAGGTTTGGAAAGTTCGGGTACCGCCCAGGCTATATTCTTGAAGGCGGAGTTTTACACCACCAATATTATTGTAGCCGGTAAAGCGCCCTACTGGTGGCTATTACCCCACAACGGCGATGATGACGAGTACCACGAACTCATTGCGGGCATGGCAAAAACCGAACAGCCGGATCCAAGTTGGTTTATGGATTTGGGCAACATCACTAAAATGGACTTGGATGAGCTGTTTGGTGCCGCTATCTGGCAGATTAGCAAGGCCATGGATTCTCCTTTTAAATCCGTATTAAAGATGGCCAAGCTAGAGGCGTTTTTAGAGAGTACAGAATCCCAGATCCCACTTTGTAATATCCTCAAGCAACGCGTACACGATGGTGACACTGAAAAAGGCGGCCTGGAGAATATCGATCCCTATGCTTTGATGTTTGATCACTTGGTCAGTTTTTACCAAAAACTAGGCAAACCGGAAGTGGTTAACTTGCTGCAGACCTGTCTGTACATCAAAAGCGAAGCCAAGCTGAGCCGGCCTTTGCGCAGCAACGAAAAGAATTTTAAACGCATAATCATGGCGCGCTATGTAGAAGAGTGGGGTTGGGATCAAGAAAAGCTCGAAAAACTGGATAGGATGAAGTACTGGGGCTTTTTGGAAACAGCCCAACTGGGCAAGCAAATCCATGCTTTTTTAATTACCTGTTACCGCAGGATATCCGCCAAAATCGAACGTCGCCGCCAGGTGGTAAGCGTTGAGGATACCACCGTCATTGGCCGCAAGATTGATACCTTTTACACCAAGAAGCCGGGTAAAATTGATTATTTCCGGGGCGTCTTTGAAGAAGGCTTATTCTTGCGTTCCATTTCTATCAAAGCCGATATTGATTTAAATGCTCAAGGTGCAAGGCGTTGGCGCGCCTATCGCGGTAAGGTGACCGATTGGTCAGACAAGGAATTGGGTAAATACTTACTGAAAGTCAGCTATGACCCATTGGATTTAATGGTATGGTGCGTGTTCAACCGCATGATCAATGCAGACACTAAAATCTATAGTTACTACACTTGTGATCCTGTGAAGGTAGTGGACTTGGAGCAGTTTGTAGCACTAGCGGTGGAGTTGTTCCCGCACCGCAAAATGCAGGAATTTTCCCGGCAGGAGCTGCTAATGCCCAGCCGCATAATTAATTGTATTGCGGTACTCAACTTTGAAACCAAGCGCCATGCCAAGGAAACTGAAACAGTGCGCACTATATATTCAACCAGTTGGGGGGAGATCTATAGCTTTGAAGGCTTTGAAGCGCTGGAAGAGCTAAGGATGGATATTTTTGATGATATCCCGCCAGCCAATACTTACCTGTTTGCGCCTGATGGCTCCTCAAAAGACAAGCTCTACCAAGATTTTGCGGAACGTTCAGATATGGATTTCCAAAACCACTGCTAATCCTTTGCCTTGCCCAACCCAGCCTGCCATATCGGCAAGATGTAACACTTCATTTCAATGGTTTTTACAAATATAAAAGCGACAAATTCAATCTACTGCAGTTTACCACTGCAACGTAGCTGCCAAGTAAACAACACCAAGAAAAAATATCCTTTGATAGCAATAGCTTGCATGCCTGTTTAGGTAGTTATAAGGATCTTTGGTGGTTTGTGCTTCGCGCTATTAACCCTAAAAATAATGATGTAATTTTTGCTAACGCTAATGATCCTTACCTTTGGCAATTTCACTATTAGTATCCGCGTTGGTGCAAAAATAGCCTCTGCAGCGCTGTATGCAACTCGCCATTAGGCCGCCGCAATTTGGCGATA
The DNA here is from genome assembly GCA_965279005.1 of Alteromonadaceae bacterium. Classification (GTDB taxonomy): domain Bacteria; phylum Pseudomonadota; class Gammaproteobacteria; order Enterobacterales; family Alteromonadaceae; genus Planctobacterium. Next base: position 107,777 of record CBDIHK010000024.1, read on the forward strand.
CGCCCAGGGTGATAAGCCTACGCGCCATGTTAATAAGTCTTGGACTTTTAAGTGCCCATCGGCGAGAGGGCCGATTTAAACAACGATAGAGAAACATAATTATGATCCGAAAAATCGCGATAATGGCGTTGGGATGCATGTCATTGGCATCCTACGCAATGCCCAAGGTGGCATTTACCGATGTCGACGTAGATGAAACCAAACAAATAGCGCTGTTTATAGCTGATCCCTCGGCCTTGTCCGGTGCCGCTGCTGAAGTGGACAAGTTGACCGATGGCCGCTTGGGCCAAGCTTTGCAAGCTACAGAGTTCAAAGGCAAGTTTGGCAAGACCAAGACCTTCAACGGGTTGGCGCCATTCAGCCATATTGTTGTCGTAGGTACCGGCTCCGATGAACTCAGTGCCGCGAAGCTCCAGGATTTGGGCGGCTACGCTGTGGCTGGGCTGCCCACCGGTGACGATGCACAAAGCGCCATTATTGCCGATAGCTTGAATACCGATGTCGCCGCTGCCCATGCCTATGTAGCGATGGGGGCGAGCTTGCGCGATTATCATTTCGACAAATATAAAAAGGAGTCTTCCCAAACCGATCCCCGTGACCTGCTTGTGCAAGGCGGCGATAGTGATGCTGCCAAGGCGCTGTTCGAATCTGACCTAAAACACGTTGTTGCAGGTGTGTACCTGACACGCGACATGGCATGGGAGCCTGGCAATGCCACGGTTAGCGCGTTTTAATCATTGATTCTAACAGCACTGATCGAAATTCATCGTCCAGTGCTGCCATTTTCTTCTTTCGCGCCATACTGGCTTTCACGGTTTGATCCTTTTTAAACAGGTTAAGTGCTATTTTCCTCAACACATTAAAGGCCAATGCACCATTGCCTTTTCGTATTCTTGATTCATCCTCTCTGAAAGTCATGTCTAGCATCCAGTGCATACTTTCCACCTGCCAGTGACTTCTGACTGCATGCAGGGCCTGCGCAGCGTCGGGATGCAGTGAACTGATGTACCAACGGGTTTCTTCACTCGTTTTACCACTCGCTTTCTCTTCAATCCGGGCGGAAACCTTGATTATTGTTTTCAGTCCTGTCCAACGGTAATCCCTGGCGAGCCACTTGGGATCGACGACTAATTGTTCACAATGACGCACCTCGACTCTTCCATGACCGGAATCGGTTTCAGTATGTTCGCTGTACTGCCCCTTCGCTAACCCCTCACGCACACACTTATGCCACCAGGCCTCTAACTCCGCCTGTAAACCCGAATGATTGCCTTTTAGGGCCAGAACATAGTCCGCTTTGCTTCGAACAATTTGTTTTGCGATTTCTTTCTGGCAACCCATCGCATCCAGTGTGATGATGCTGCTCTGAATATCCAGTAAGCTTAATAGTTCGGGAATGGCGGTGATTTCATTACTTTTCTGGTTAACGGCCACCTGTCCCAGCACTAGCTGGTGCTGGCAACTCCACGCACTGACAGCATGTAACGGGTTTGTTCGCTCTCGTGTCTGAAAAGACCGCCTGGCGGTTTTACCATCAATAGCAATGACATCACATCCGGTGAAATCAATAAGCTCCGATATCCAGTTTTGAAACGCTTTCTCTATTTCTTCAGGCTTTAGACGATAAATCACCCTGGCAATTGTGTCATGACGGGGAATACCCTGTTCAAAGGGGCGATATTGCCTGAGCCAGTCGAGCTTAACTTTTCCAAAGTCTTCAATATCTTCCCACCCTTCGGCTCCGGACATCACTGCACAAACCGATAACAACAAGATGTCCATTAACTCATATCGTTTACAACGCTCTATGCGGGGATCCGTGATTGATTCGAAGTGTTTTAGCGAGTTTTCGATCATAATGTGTATCTCAAGCTTTTGATTTTGTTGCTTGATCTGATCATCCAATCGCTAAATAGTTCAAATTAAAACGATCTTGCCGTGCTGGCAATGCGATTTATCCACAAGAATTTGTTGACAGGGTAAAAGCGGCTTTCAAGGGTATCCGCAATGTTGATATTGACGTGCTAGATGTACGGGACATGGAAAAACGCAATATGGGTGCACTGTTGGCTGTGGGCAAAGGTTCAATCCATGACCCGCGCATGCTAGTGATTAACTACAGGGGCGGCGGTGACGAAGCGCCAATTGCGTTAGCGGGTAAAGGCATTACTTTCGACACTGGTGGTATCAGTATCAAGCGCAACGACGGCATGTGGGCTATGAAAGCAGATTTGTCAGGGGCCGCTGCTGTTGCAGGTACTTTACTGGCCGTGGCAAAACGCAAAGCCGAGGTGAACGTGGTTGGTGTGATGCCATTGGCGGAAAACATGCCGTCCCAAGATGCCTTCCGGCCCGGCGATGTATTGACTACTATGCAGGGCACCACTATCGAAATTATATCAACCGATGCTGAAGGGCGTTTGCTACTATCTGACGCCGTGCGTTATGCCCAGGATGAATTCAAACCCAGGATGTTACTGAATATCGCGACTTTAACCGGCTCAGCGGGTCGTGCCCTTGCCGACGAATATGCCGCGCTGATCACCCGTGACTGGGACTTGTCGGTGGAAATGATGGAAATTGGCAAAACCAGTGGTGAATTGGTTTGGCCATTGCCATTGCACCCCAACCATTTTGACCAGTTGAAGTCTGACATCGCCGATATCAAAAACTCTGGTGTTGGCTCGCCTGGTGCCAGTATTGGTGCAGCTGTCGTAGGTACCTTCGTCGATGAAGGCCTACCTTGGGTGCATCTGGATATTGCCGGTGTCGATTGGTTAAACTCCCCAATAGCAGTATCGGGCAAAGGCGCCCAGGGCTGGGGTGTAAGGTTTATGGATCAGATTATCCGCGAGAGCAAATAGCCTAGACCGCAAGCTCAACGTCCTGGAAAAGCCGACTTTATGTCGGCTTTTTTAATGGCTAAAGGATTAGCGCTCTAGTTTGCCATTTCGAGTTCTGGCTGTGCTGGCGCATCATGGTTGTTACTGCCAACGCTGGCGTCCAGTTGCTCGATTTGCTGCCGCAACTGTCCATACTCATTGGAATTGAACTCGGCATAATTGAGGTTCTTGAATAACCCGGTGAGTTTTAAAAAGTGATCCCGGGCTTGGGATTTGGAGGCAAACCCGTAGCTGCGGGTAACCAGTTCATAGACCTGGTTGAATAGCTGCTTTTGCCGCTCAAGGGGCACTGAGGCGTCAATTTTATCAAAGGCGTCTTGCTGTAAATACACCATGTCTAGGAACAGTGCTTGTTGGTAGGTAATGAAATCAGCAAGGGTGGCGCCTTCTTCACCGGTGACCTGCATCATTTTGTTGATATTGTCGCCTTTGACCAATAGAGCCTGCATGGCTTTGACTTTATTTATCCAGCCTATTTCCAAGTGTTTGTCGTACCAGCTTTGCATCTGGTCGAGGTAGCGCGACCAGGAGATCAGGGGATCTACCGCTGGGTAGAAGCGTTTATAGGCGCGTTCTGCCGACAATCCTAAAAAACACTTCACTGTGGCTAGGGTGGATTGCGTGACCGGTTCGTCAAAGTTCCCGCCAGCGGGGGAAACGGTGCCAATCATGCTCAGGCTACCAAGGCTGCCATCATTGGTTTTTACTAGGCCAGCACGTTCGTAAAGTCCTTTAATGGAGGATTCCAAGTAGGCGGGAAACCCTTCTTCGCCGGGTATTTCTTCAAGGCGCCCTGACGTTTCGCGCATAGCTTGCGCCCAACGAGAGGTCGAGTCGGCGATCAATAAAACATCACAGCCCATTTGCCGGTAATACTCACCTAGGGTTATCCCTGTAAAAATAGAGGCCTCCCTTGCCGCAACCGGCATGGAAGAGGTATTACAGATGATAATGGTGCGATCCATCAAGGTGCCGCCGGTTTTGGGATCCGACATTTGCGGGAACTCGTTGATGGTTTCAACCACTTCCCCGGCTCGCTCGCCGCAGGCTACGACAATCACCACATCCACCGAAGAGTGGCGTGATATTACATTCTGCAGTACGGTCTTGCCCGCGCCAAATGGCCCGGGGATACAGGCTGTGCCGCCACGAGCGATGGGGTAAAAAGTGTCGATCAGGCGCTGTGTGGTGACGATAGGCTCGTTGGGATATTGCCGCTGCGATAGGTTTTCGGCGTACAGGTGGGAGGTCACTGGCCGGCGCACCGGCCAGGTTTGGGACAGTTTAATGGATTGTTCTTTGCCTGTTGCATCGGTAAGCCTAGCCACCACTTGGTGCACACTAAAGCTGCCTTCTTGGATCCAGGCTACTTGGTAACTGCCGGACCAGGCAAATGGCACCATAATTTTATGGGTCAACCGGCCTTCCTGCACCGTTCCCAAGGTGTCACCCGCAGATACGGTGGCAGCGATTTTAACCGAGGGTACAAACGACCATTTCACATGCTGTTCCAATGCGTCAACCTGCGCACCTTTAGGTAAGAAGATACCGTATTTGGATGCCACTTTTGGTAAGGGGGTTTGCAGGCCGTCATAAACTTTTCCGAGCAGGCCAGGCCCCAGCTCCACCGACAACAAGGCGCCTGACTGTTCTACCGGGTCACCAATGGCAACGCCCTGGGTGCTTTCGTAAACCTGGGCATCGGCAGTATTGCCACGCACCCTCAGCACTTCGGCTTTAAGCTTTTCAGGTTCGCCGAGTACGTTGGATGATTGGCTGCAAATATAGATAACCTCATTTTTCATTAATCGATAGGGGTTGCCCTGCCCATCAAACAGGCTCTCAATTTCCACAAGGTCGTCTTGCACCGCGACGACTTTTGCAGTCGCTGAGGTTGTAGGTGTGGTGTCATCATTTTGCATCATTGTTCTACCTTGAACAGGGCATCGGCGCTATCGCCCAACCCTTGGTTGACTAATTCATTGAATCGAGTTTTTGCGGCTGCCACGTTGTAGCGGGTAGTCCGATCAACAATATCCCACTTAAGGACATAGATTACGACCGCCTCAAAATCAAAATAGTGCTGCCCAGACAAGCGCTGAAGCTGGGTAAAAGCAAGCTCTAGGATAAAGCGCTCCAAGCCTTCGGGGTCTTTATTGCTGATAAACTGCTGTGCTTGTAACAGCCATGGAAACGCGTGTTCCAGCCCAAAGTGGGGCTCATGCCAGTTGCGGTTAATGTGATCTACCCAACGGCCAAACCCCCAAGCCTTGCTACTGGGCGCGGTAAGCCCATAAGCCCGGTGGCGTAGGGCAGCAATGCAGGTGCGCCGCTCCAGCCTTTCCCTGACGATGGTCCTAAGGGTCGGGCTACGCAGTGTTTGGTAGACTTTTTTGGCGTTTTGCAGGAAATCGATGTTTGACATGTCAGTGTTTTGCATGCGCCAGTCCAATACTGATTCAATCTGCTTTAACACCTTTTTGTGGTTGTCACTTAAAACTGACAAGCGCTGCTCCAGCTTTAACCGCGACAAGGGTGTCAGCTTGGCTAGAAACAACCGTTCCGCACTGGGCAAACTAGTGATCAGACTGACGTAATCTTCTGAACCAGGCATAGGCGGCTACCTCACTACCCCTTCTAGGATTGCCCTAAACCGGGGTTGCAGGTGCTCAAGCAACATGGCGGCAACCGATTGCTCAGTGAAGTCCAATACCAAGTCCTGATCTTTCAGCTTGACTTGCATGCCGCTTTTTAGGGCTGTGGAGCTGGTAAAGTTGACCCCCTCCAGCAACATGTCGCGGGTTAAGCCAAATACCATTTCGGTCAGCGGGCTTTGCGCTAGTTTTTCTGGCGCTTCGCGCAGCTCGTTTAGCCCAACCGCTTGTTCAGGCAATACAAACTCTATGTCTTTACTATTGGCAGTGCCTGCGCTTGCAGCCAGCTTTCCTGCCAACTCCAGGATGATTTGTTTTAATATGTCAGGCTGCTTTAGTTCTTTCTCTACCAGGCGCATGACATCGGCCCGGAATCCATCGGTTAGGTTGGTTTTGAGGGACAGTACCATATCCCGCATGGCAGTTTTAAGCGCCTCCTCACCACCCTGCAATAGGGCATCGGCCTCTAATTGCGCTTCTTTTAAGCGTTTCCTGGCTTCATAGTTGGCATTGTCAATAATTGATTTGGCATGGGACTGGGCTTTGTGCAGGACTTTTTCCGCCTCTGCCTTGCCGGCATCCACGCCTTCTTGGCGCAATTTGGCAATGAGTTCATCTACACCTTGGGAGACCAAGGCTGGGTTGTTGTTGGCATCATTCATTAGGCACCGCCTGGGATATTGGCGCTGATCACCAATGCAAATACAAACACAAACACACCAAAACCTTCTATTATGGCTGCAGGTGCTAGGGATAAACCAAAAATTTCTGGTTTTTCACGGGTGGCGTTAATGGCGGATGCCACTGTCTTGCCTTGCCATACACCGCAATAAAACAGGGCAATGCCCGCCAGAAGCCCGACACCGAAAATGCCGCCAGCGTTGCTAATATCCACGCTGCGGTTAAGGGTAAACATAATGACGATGCCATAAATTACGAAAGTTGAGGGGAAGGCCGACAGCCCAATGTAGCGGCCATAACCGCCTTCCGATTCCAATATTGCGCCGACACTGGCCTGGCCTGCGATACCGCACCCCACGGCACTGGCGATAGCCCCTAACGCCATTGGTGCATAAATACCAACCCAACCCAACATAATGACAAATTCGTTTGTATTCATTTTTTAACCTCCTTACGGGCAAAGCGCTCAAAGGCGACGCCTTCCTCTTCCTGTCCCCAGTTATAAAATTCGATGTAATTCAACCTAAGCCCATGCACCACACCGCTCATTAGTGATAGCACTAAATTTAAGGCATGGCCGATGATGAGTATTAGGATGGCAATTAGCAGGCCACCGCCAGCAATGGAATGGTAAGCGTCGCTGGCGAGGTTGTTAAAAGTAATGGCAAGAGACGCACTGGCCAGGCCAAGCGCGAACAAACGCATGTAACTCAACACGTCTCCAAACGCATTTAACAGGTTTTTTAGGCTGAACAGGCCGTCGATTAGGCGCAGAAGATGATCCAATGCACGGTTGATGGGACGTTCACTGCTAAAACCGACAATCGCAATTGCACCTATGGCAGCCAAGCCAATAGCCGTGTTTTGGCCGGTGCTATTGCCGTTTGCCAACCAATAAACCAGGCCGGCATAGATCACCGCTAACCAGCCTAGTTTGGCGATGGCAATGCGCCGGTGCCTGTGTATATAGGCCATGGAAATGTTGGCAATGCCGATATGCACTGCGCCAATCACGATGGATAGTTTCATCATGGCATCAAAATTATTCACATCTAGTACATGTAAATTGCTTAATATTGAAGTTGGTTCCGGTGTTATACCGAAGTAACTACCCACTAACCCACCATAGGCCACAGTGCAGGCAGTAAGGGATAAGCCCAATAACCGGTATGCTTTGCCTTTTTCACTTGCGCCCAATTTTTTCCAGTAAGCGGCCAACCCCCCCAGCAGCAGCAAACCATAGCCCGCATCCGCTAATATCATGGCGAAAAACAGGGAGAAAGAGCCAAATAACAACCAGCTTGGATCCCAACCATAGTAGCCCGGCACTTGGTAAAACATGGCCAGGTCTTTTGCGGCCGACATCTTTTTAGGTTGCTTTAGTAAAGTTGGTGGGATTTCGCCTTTTTGCGGCGCTTCGGTTAGGCAAGCGATACCATTTTCTATAGCAAAATCTCGTACCTGGCCTTGGGCGTCCACTGGCACCCAGCCTTGCACCGCAACAATGTCATCATCTTCAAGCGTTTTTTGTGCGGCACTCGCCAGGGCGGCGCGGTCATCGGCTTCTGCAATATTGACGCTCAGCAAATAAATAAATCGGGTCAAGCCGTAGCGCTGGGAATGCAACTCATCCAGCAGCAGCTCGGTTTCTTCTAGATCATTGAGCAGGGCTTGCTTTGACAATGAACCCAAATGGATCCTGGGTACCGGCATCAACCCTGGTTTGGGTTCTGTTTTGGAAAGGATAACGGTGTAGGCATGCTTATTGTCGATATGTACTATCGACCAGGGCAAATCCACTTTTTCTAAATGCCTGCGTTTTCCCAGCGGTAGGATGTAATACCAAAGCCGGTAGCCAGCCAGTGCTTCTTTGGGTGGATAGACAATGTCACCCCAGGGTTGGATATCCATAAGGCGCCGTTCCAAAAGGGCTTTTTTATCAGATGCGCGCCGTATCTGGAGTTGCAAATCCAGCGCTTGTGCTACCAGTTTGTCTACGTTAAAGTTTTCTTTGTGGTGGATTTGGCGGCGTTTTACTTCCACCTGGCTTAAGAACTTCAGGGCTTTATAGGCTTTTTCTGCCCTGGGGCTGACAATTTTCTCGACTTCTTTGGGCAAGGGCGCCAGCGGGATAACGTGCATACATCCCAGGTTTTGCAGGCCTTGCAACAATGCTTGCTTATCCTTGCACAGGCCAAACAGGGTTATTTTGTTCTGCTTGACGATGCTCATGCTGTCGGCACCGCCTGGCGTTTGGCTTTGGCAATTTTCGAACGCACAACCGCTGCCATTTGTTCATCCGACAAATATATCTTGATGCGCTTTATATTGGCCTTGGTTTTTGGGATCAGGACTTTTTCAAACAGGTTGACCCGTTGCGTGATGGTTTGCACCGCTTTGTCCAGGATTGCCAATCGACGTTGGTTGACCCGGCAGGCCACCTTAAGTTCAAGCATTTGTTTTAGGGCTTCGACTGTCCTGTCCACCCAATGGGGCATGGTCAACAGGGAATAGGGCTTTACTTTTATGTCGAGGCTAGCCAAAACAGGTAGGTGGGTACCAACAATGTTTTCGCTGGCAATTTCTGCCTTACCTATTTCTACCAATCCCGATAAGTCCACTTCGTGGTTAGCCAACATGGGCAGTTGGTCGCCCACTTGCTGTTGCAGGAGCTCTATTTTTTGTTGTGTATCTGCAAGGGCTTGCCGTGCTTTGTTACGCTCTGCCATTAGCTGCTGGCGTTTGAGATCCAGAGAGGGTAAAAAGCGCTGGAAAGTTTCCAGGCTTTTCAGCTGCTGGGCCAGTGATGATTTATTCAGCTGCAACCGGCTCATCTTTTTCACTCTGGTTTGGTGAAGGAAAGTACTTACTGACTAACTCGTTTTTCATCAACAATTGGTCAGGCTTAAAGCACTGGGACAGGGTTTGCCAACACAAGTCTAGTGCCTCTTCCAGTGGCATCGCGACATTGATATCCATAAACCGTTTGCGAAACAATTCACCAAACTTGATCAATTGATGATCGAACTCCGAGAGCTCAAAGGCCATTGCCATTTTTTGTTCGGCATCTTTGGCTCCCGAATAGAAGCGGATCATGGTGTTCATGATCTGGCCATGATCTTCACGGGTTTCTTTGCCGATAACGTTTTGTTTCAGGCGGGATAGGGAACCAAAGGGGTCTAGTACACCATCGTGCAAATAGAACTGGCCTTCGGTTATGTATCCGGTGTTATCGGGTACGGGATGGGTAACGTCGCCGCCTGGCATGGTGGTAACCGACAAGATGGTGACTGAGCCACCTTTGGCATAATCACAGGCTTTTTCATAGCGGCGGGCTAACTGCGAATACAAATCCCCCATGTAGCCCCGGTTAGAGGGTACCCGCTCCATGGATATGCCGACTTCTTTGAGCGCGTCGGCATAAGCGGTCATATCAGTCAGTAGCACCAACACCCGTTTGCTTTCCTCTACCGCGAAACGCTCTGCCACGGCAAGTGCCATATCGGGCACCAGCAACCTTTCAACTATAGGATCTGAGGCTTGGTTGACCAGCATGATAGTGCGGGCGAATGCGCCAGCATCTTCAAAACTCTTACGGAAAAAATGAAAATCATCAAAAATTAGCCCCATGCCGCCAAACACCACGATATCGGCGTCGGCTTGGTTTCCAATGCGGGCTAGAAAGGCGTTAAAAGGCTCACCGGAAACCGAAAAAATGGGAATTTTTTGGCTTTCCACCAGGCAGTTAAAAACGTCGATCATGGGGACATCGGTGCGGATCATCTTTTTTGGCACGATGCGTTCGCAAGGATTAACTGACGGGCCGCCAATGTCCACTTTGGGATCTGACGATAGATCCGGTCCAGTGTCTATGGGCTCGCCAGCACCGTTAAATACCCGTCCCAATATGTTGGATGAGTAGGTCGCCTGCATGGGATGGCCTAGAAACCTGACACTAGAATCGGTCGAGACACCTTTGGTTCCGGTAAACACCTGTAGCGATACTTCTTCCCTATTCATACTGATAACTTGGGCCGTGGATTGTTCGCCTAATGGGTTTTCCACGACGGCGAGGTCGCCAAACTTGATCCCAGCACCATTGCTATCCTGGCTCGGCGGTACCTTGATTTTGACAATGTCACCGACAATTTCCAGAATGTTGGTATATCTGAAAAGCGATTTCACCTGAGTGCTACTCCCTACCCGTTGTGTTGGTTTGTACCATCAAAGCAGCTGCCGCTGCCCGTGCCCATGCCTTGTGTGCAAAATCATCGCATTTTCTGATGGGATTTAGCCAAATGGATTTGCACCTGAGCCAACCTTATATCTTTATTGGGCAGCTAATCACTTGTCCTAAATCAATATTCTTGCCTATTTAATGTTCCGTGCAGGTTGCGACTTGATGCTGATCAGAAATTAGGGGCAGTGCTGTGGTCGCGGTTACAGCTGGCTGCTGAAATTGAATCTACTTATGCTGCTGTTGCTTGGTGTAAAAGGAAGGCATCACAAACAAGGCGCAGCAGTCCTTGTTTGTGATTGGGGCGCATTAGAATGTCACTACGATTTTGCCATTTAGCTTACCGGCATCTAACTGGCGGTGGGCGTCTTGGATATCGGCGATATTGTAAACCTTGGCTAAAGTGCTGGGCATGCTGCCGTTATGCACTTTTTGCGCGATAGCGTTAACTGGGCTATTTGCCAGTGGCAATGCAGGTGTCCCCAAAATGCCGCTACTGAAAAAGCTCAATTTTACTGTGCCCGGCAGGTCACCCATTAGGTTAAATGAATCTATGATCGGAGGACCACTAAGTAATCCAACTACCACTACTTCACCCCATGGTCTGATCGATTTAAGGCTGTCTTTGACGGTTGCGGCACCCACAACTTCAAGGGCATAGTCGACCCCTTGGGGGTAGATAGTGCGTACCTTGTCGGCAATGGTGCCATCGTCAACAATGACATGGTCAGCCCCAATGCTTTCGAGTTTCGCAACACTCGCGGCATTGCGGGTAGTAGCTACCACTGAAACACCAAGGTGTTTGGCGTAGGCAAGGGCGGCCATGCCCACACTGGAGGTTGCGCCGCGCACTAGTAAAGATTCACCTGGCTGTATCCCCATGTTTTTATCCAGGGCCCCCCAAACTGTTAAATATGCCTCCGGCAAAGCGGCTAACTCGGTGTAGCCTATGGCACTGTCGATAGCGATCACATTGCTGGCATTGACCGTTATATATTCAGCGTAACCGCCGTGGCGGGTGAACATCATGCCGCCCATTGCGGTTGCCACCTTTTGTCCAGTACGGAATTGCCCTGTGGAGTCTTGCGCCACTTCACCAACTGCTTCTATGCCCAGCGCTTGGCCCGGCACGAATGTGCCGTAATTGCCGCTGCGGTAGTAACTTTCTGCCTTGTTTAGGCCAAAGGCGTGCACTTTAATTTTCACTTCGCCTGCTTTGATTTCTGGTTGGTCTATATCAACCAGCTGTAACACTTCTGGGCCACCGGTTTGCTGTGCAATAACTGCTTTCATGATGTTTCTCCTAAATTTATCTGGCCTTTGCTTATTGGCGCGGTAGGTTAGTGGCGAACAGGTACTGGTAAATCTTCCATTCACCCTGTTCTTTCTTAAATACGAACAACTCATTGTTGCCCTCGGTGATGGTTGCCTGGTTGGCCAGGATAGTGGTTTTCCCGGCTGAGCTGGTTCGAGCCCAAGCAGTGTTACCTAACACTTCTATCTCGTGGGTGCTGAACTCGATGTCTAAATCGATGTTGTTAAATACACCCTGGTAGGCTTGCATTACCGCAACACGGCCAACTTGTGCCGGTGCATGTTGCGGCATAAAGGTGGGTGACTCGCTATAAAGCGCCATTACCTTGTTTGCATCACTGGCGTTTAGGGCTGATTGGTATTGCGCGATGACTTTGGCAATCTCGGTTTGGTTTGCACTTGGTTCGGCTGCCAATGTTGCGGCGTTAAACAGTAAACCCACAGTGAAGAGTTTAAATAGTGATTTCATGGATGCGTCCTCGATGTTTGTTAGTTGACGCTAAACAATGTAAACCAGTGGCCAGGGAAAAATTAGATAGCGAAATCCCAAATATCTTTTCCATATTTGGAAAAATAAGGTAATTTTGGGTTTTATTGTTGCTTATCTGGTTTAATCGGATGGATTTAAACTCAGCTAGGATTTTTGCCCATGTCATCGCCAAAGGCAGTTTTTCAGCTGCATCCAAGTCGATGGGCATTCCCGTGGCCACTGTGAGCCGTCGTATTTCAGAATTGGAAGATGACCTTGGAATGCGGCTTATCGAACGCTCGACACGCAGGCTCCGGTTAACCGATGCCGGTTCCACGCTATATGACTATGTTTGCCGTGGTGTGCAGGAAATGGAAGCTGGGCTATTAGCCCTGTCTGAACAAGAGGCAAACCTCGGTGGTAGCTTGCGCTTGTCACTGCCGCCTAGCTTTGAGCCTATGTGGGATGTTTTGGACAGCTTCAGTGAGCTTTATCCGCGAGTTGAAGTGGATGTCTTTGTCAGCGAACGACGGCTGGATTTTATCGAGGATGGAATTGATATTGCGTTGCGCATCGGTGCGGTGGAAAGCTTGTCTGCCGTGGCGCGCAGACTTTGTAGCTACCGCCATGTCCTGGTGGCGACACCTGCGTTTTTAGGGCAACACCCGATACGTCACCCTGGCGATATCCTACAAGTGAAAACCGCAGCTTGGAGCAAAAAGGATCAATCCGTCAAATGGTATTTAGGGGAGCATGAATTGCTTGTGCACCCTATTGTCCATGCCAATGACTACAATCATATGCGCTATATCGCGCTGCGGCACCGGTGCGTGACAGAGTTACCACCGTTTTTCGCCAAACCCTACATCAAGAGTGGCGCCCTTGTGCAGGTTTTACCTGAACACCCTATGCCTGAGCAAACAGTACAGCTGGTCTACCCGAGCCGAAAAAGTGTTTCGCGCATTACCCGTGCTTTTATCGACTATTGTGTTGTCCATTTTAAAATTTAGTGAACAATTGCTATGACAGGCCTTAGTTTTGCTTAATGGAATCGGTATAAGATTGGGAAACTAATAACAAAGGCTTTGCTTGACGTAAAACCGACAATCGGAACGCTAGATGTTAGATACCTTTTTTAAACTGTCGCAACGCAATACCAATGTCAGCACCGAGCTGAGGGCAGGTGTAACCACCTTCCTTACTATGGCCTACATCATTTTTGTTAACCCCAGCATTTTGGCAGAAGCTGGGATGGATTATGGTGCGGTCTTTGTTGCCACCTGCCTGGCAGCGGCTGTGGGCTGCTTTATTATGGGGCTGGTCGCCAACTATCCACTAGCCCTAGCTCCTGGCATGGGGCTGAACGCCTTTTTTACGTATGGCGTGGTCATCACTATGGGCCACAGCTGGCAGACGGCGTTGGGCGCAGTATTTATATCAGGTATTTTGTTCTTCTTGATGAGCTTGTTCCGCATCCGGGAATGGGTAATCAACGCGATTCCCCATACGCTAAAATTAGGCATAGCGACCGGAATTGGTGCATTCCTGGCAATGATTGCACTAAAAAACGCCAATATTGTGGTAGACCATCCCTCGACTTTGGTTACCTTAGGTGATCTAACCGAGTTTGTACCCTTAATGAGCACTATTGGCTTTTTCCTCATTGCTGCACTTACCGCGCGCAACGTGCGTGGAGGCGTTTTGATTGCCATCCTTATTGTTACCCTGGTTGGCCTGTTATTCGGTGATGTTGAATACCAAGGGATTTATGCAGCGCCACCGTCACTTGCGCCCACCTTTATGCAAATGGATATTGCTGCTGCACTCGAATTGTCAATGCTCACCGTCATTTTCGCATTTCTATTTGTAGATTTGTTTGATACCTCAGGTACCCTGATTGCAGTGACCCAAAAAGCCGGTTTAACCGATAAGGCAGGCAAGGTGCCCAACCTGGGCAAAGCCTTGGTAAGCGATAGCTCCGCGACCTTGGCAGGCGCCGCGTTCGGTACTTCGAGCACGACCAGCTATGTGGAAAGTGCAGCCGGTGTTGCTGAAGGCGGCAGGACAGGGTTGACTGCTATTGTGGTGGGAATTCTGTTTTTGGTTGCGACCTTGTTTTCACCGCTGGCGTCAATGGTGCCGGTATATGCTACCAACGGGGCACTGTTTTATGTGGCCATCCTTATGTTGGATAACCTGCGCCACATTGACTGGTCCGATATCACAGAAGCGGCGCCGGTGGCGGTAGTGCTATTGCTAACCCCGCTCACTTTCTCTATAGCCAGTGGCATTATGCTGGCTTTTATCACCTATACCTTTGTCAAAGCCATTTGCGGCAAAGCCAAAGAAGTTTCGTTGAGTGTCTGGCTATTAAGTGCCGTCTTTGTATTGAAAATTATGTTTGTCGATTGAGCAAAAAGGTGGAGTACAACTTAATGGAATCGGTATAACTACTAGCTTCGGCAGCGCTGGAATTTTTTATCCTAGTTTTATGTTTGATCCGTTTATTTTCCCAAATTCCCCATAAAGTCTAATAGAACTGCAAGCAATTTGTTGTCAGCATCTGGGCAATGGTGTGCATAAACAAAATCGAGCATATTTGATGCGTTATGCATACAGATTGAGTTAGCTGAATTGAAGCGCTGTTAGGACGCCATGGATTATCAAATCGCAATCTTAGCCATCTTTGCTATGTTCGCCTTGATGGAAGCCAGGCATGGCAGGTTATTCCATAAAAAAACAGAAGTGGATGACGATTGGCGGGTTGAGCTATTTGGCACTGGCATTTTGTTCCTCCTGACCCAGCCATTGGTGCTGTTTACTGCCGGTCTTGCTATGGCACAGATTGCACCTGGTCATAAGGACGCCTTAATTGGGCTGCCAATTGTATTGCAACTGGCTTTGTTCCTGGTACTTGATGACATGATGCAATACTGGTGGCACCGTTTGTCCCATTCACTTCCCTGGTTGTACAACCTGCACCGTGCCCACCACAATGCGGCCTACATGAGCGTTAGGATCATTTACCGGAACAATGTGTTTTACTTTCTACTAATGCCGTCTTTGTGGTTTTCTGGCGTATTGATCTACCTAGGGTTGGGCTGGGTGTATGCGGGTTACCTGATCCTTAAGCTGTTAGTTGTTTCCGGTGCCCATTCGGAATGGAAATGGGATAGCGGCATGTATAACGCAGCTAAGCGCTACCCCGTGATTGAACCCTTGGTATGGGTATTGGAGCGCACTATATCGACACCATCCACCCACAGTGCCCACCATGGCTTAAGCTATCGCGATGGCGTTACCAATTACAAAGGTAACTATGGCAATTTATTGTTTCTTTGGGATGTCATCTTTGGCACGGCAAAAATTACCCGCCGTTATCCCGCTAAATACGGTGTTGAAGGCATGCCCTACGCTGGTTGGAAGCAGCAACTATTTTGGCCGTTTGTTAAAACCAAACATGGCTCAAATCGCCGTACTTAGGATCTAATACTAAATGGAATCGGAATAATTAACCAAGCTATTACTAGGTAACTACCTATTTATTAGGCAAGGTATCCCTGAAACTTTGCTGAAATAGATTGCAAGGAATCCGCTTTGTCCCGCCATTAGCCCAGATAGCGCAAGAATCCTTTGCAAAACAATCATATTGGAAAATACTTAGTTAGCTTCTAAATAATAAAAGATCGGGTGGAAACGGTGGGCAATGTGAATATCGGCAAAGTAGAGAAGCTGAGCTTCTCAGAGAAACTTGGCTATGGCATGGGCGATGCGGCATCCAATTTCTTTTTCCAGGTGTTTAACATCTTCCTTTTGTACTATTACACCGATGTGTTTGGCCTCAGCCCTGCCGCAGTCGGCACTATGTTTATTGTTACTAAGATAGTTGACGCCGCGAGCGACCCACTGATGGGGATCATCGCGGATCGCACCAACAGCCGTTGGGGCAAGTACCGCCCATATTTGGCTGGCATGGCGATACCTTATGGCCTGCTGGGCTATGCGATGTTTGCCAGCCCCGATCTATCTGAAACTGGAAAGCTAATTTATGCCTATGCTACTTACTCGCTAATGATGCTGGCCTATACCGCCATCAACATCCCCTATTCGGCACTGATGGGGGTCATTTCGCCATCTTCCGAGGAAAGGGTGAAGGTAGCGAGCTATCGTTTTATGTGTGCATTTGCCGCTGCCTGGTTGATTGGTACTTTTGTGACGCCACTTAAAAACATGTTGGGAGATGGCAATGAAGTTGAGGGTTTCCGCCTTACCATGGCGATATTTGCAGTTGTTTCAATCGTTTTGTTTTGGGTTTGTTTTGCAACTACCAAAGAGAGGGTAAAAAGCCCGCCTGTAGAGCAAGATACCAAAGCTGACTTGTCGGCCCTGCTAAAAAATGGTCCCTGGTTGGCATTGCTGTTCTCCGGTATTTTCGCCCTAATGAATGTGGCGGTGAAGAACGGCGCTATACTCTATTACTTCAAGTACTACGTAGGTGATGATGGTACGCCGCTATTTTTGATCTTCGATAAAACAGCCGTTTTTATGTCCACCGGGTTATTTGCCATGATCCTTGGGGTTGCCATGACCAAATTCCTCACCGACAGGTTTGATAAACGGACGCTACTGATATGGCTGACAGTGTTGAGTGCCCTGACGTCTGTGTCGTTCTTCTTTATTCCTCCTGATTATTATTGGACCATGCTATTGGTCAATATTGTTGGAAACCTTATCGCGGGACCCACACCTCCATTGGTATTTGCTATGTATGCTGACACCGCCGACTATGGGGAATGGAAAACGGGCCGGCGCTCCACTGCCTTGATTTATTCTGCTGGTGGCTTTGCGGCAAAAATAGGGCTCGCGGTAGGCGCTGGGTTGGCAGGCTACGTATTGGCCCTGTTTGGCTTTGTGGCTAATGAAGCCCAAAGCGAAACATCCATCCTAGGCATAAAGCTCATGTTTAGTTTTTTCCCGGCGACACTGTCTACACTAGCTGGTTTGGCGATCATCCTATATCCACTTAGGGAAAAACAACGGCAAGAAATTGAACTTGAGCTGGCCGCACGGCGGGAGCAGGTGGCTTGATTTAGCCTGGAGAATCGGTGTTTGAGGGAAGGCGCTGCCGGGGAATCCCACAGCGCCTGCCTTATCAGTCGTTAGTTTTCACAACTAAAAATGCCGGGTCAGGTAAGTTTTCTAAGATCCAGTTTTTATAATGGATGATGCGGGTGTAATAGTCTTTTGCACCGTAAAAACCCTGTTGCCAATTAGTGGCCTCAGTGTCTTGCCACGAACTCAATCCAACAATGTGCACAGTTTCACCTTCCACAATGTAAGCGGGAGAACCGCTGTCGCCACCTCCACACATACCTTCAAAGGGTAGGGCGCCTTTTCCTGGTTTGTCGAAAGTGAAACTTAACCACTGCCCTTCTACTTTGTCTAGTTTGTTTTGGGCAACGCGTAATTGTAGATCGAATGTTTGCATACCAATAATGCCGTTACCCGTGTCGCCCTTGCCAGCAATCGTCACTACATCACCTACTTGGGCCTTATACCTAAACAGTGAAACCGGCGCAATGGCTTGTGCAGGCTTGGACACCTTGACCAGGGCAATATCATAGCCAACGCGTCGATCCCGCCATTTTTCATGCAGTATTACATCTAGTATTTGCAGCTTTTCTTTATTGACCTCTGCGATATCGGCGTCTTCAAAAAAGTTTGCCACATGCGCAGCGGTTAGCACCCAGCCATTGCCGATATAGGTTCCAGAGCCTACCACATAGGATTTGCCATCTTTCCGGGTGGTAAAGGTTACCAGCCCCTGGATCGCCTCAGTACGGGAAATATAGTCCTGGTCAGCTACATCGTGGCGTATAACGATTGCGCTGCTGGTAATGCTGTAAAAAATTCCAACAATAAATAAAAGTAGTTTTTCCATGTCCGTCCTGTAGCTCATTGAGTTGTGTTTTGTGCAAATCGAATTAGGAGTTGCGTTTTGCAATTTGTATTACATTTGTAATCCTATTGCTGATTACAAATGTAAGCAAGAGGTTTTACTAGTTTGCTAACAGGCGCTCGCCAATGGCGGTAGCAGCGAACGCTTGGCTATTTAAAAAGATAAACAGGCTCTAATAAATTGTTGATTTAAATCATAATAGTATTCGTTTTTGCAACAGTGTCGCGGTGCTGGCCTTATAAGGCTTCTAGTACCTGTGTTACGATTTAGCCTCTAGAACATGTAGTGGGGATTAACGCTATGACCGTTACCGTTGCAGATATTATGACGATGGACGTGGTTTCACTTTCACCTGAAAGCACCTTGCGCGACGCACACCAAATTACCCAGCGAATGGGCATCCGCCACTTACCTGTGGTACATCCAGAACACAAAACGCTTATGGCAATTGTGACCCAAAAATCTATGATTTCAAAAGTTGTAGGCTTGCTAACCCAGCATGGTAAAGAGGGTCTGGCAGAGCAGGAGCAAAAAACCAATGTAATGGACATTGCGGTGACCGATTTTGATGCTGTGGAACCTACCCAGAGTGTTGCCAATATCGCCCCATTTTTCCTTGAAAACAAACACGGCTGCTTGCCCGTGGTGGATGAAAACCAGCACCTGGTTGGCATTATCACTTCTTCAGACTTTGTCAAGTTGGCGGTGAGGTTGTTGCGGGATAAAGAAACGGGTTAATGCAAATTTGGACCTTATAAGAAATTATATTCTTGTTTTATCTGCGAGTACTAGCTAAGCCTGAATTCTTACAAACCATGTCTTCACTCCGCGCACTGAATTTCTATTGGCAAATTTGTTGGCAAGAGGCAATACGCTGGCAATAAATAATATGGCTTGTAGTCTTTGTGTCTCAGCGATCGTTGATTTGGCGCATGGTATCGCTTTTACAACTAGTAGTTGCCCTGTTTCTTTTAACACCTCCAATCGTAGGGTAACAAAAAGGTAACTCCCTTTGTGCATACTGGATATAACTAAATTGCAAAACAAGCATAGCTGCCATTATCTACCCGTGGTGGACAACTTGTTTTTGTCGTTTATAGCCATTGCCAGGCTTTAGGAGTAGCTATGAAAAAGAAGATTCTTGTTATTTTAGGGCACCCAAAGTCTGGTAGTTTTTGCGGTGCTTTATTCAACGCATTTGTTGCAGGTGCGGAGTCAAATGGTTCAGAAGTGCGAAAAATTAGGTTGGGCGATCTGGCATTTGATCCCGTTCTTTGGCGAGGCTACGATGAAATCCAAGAGTTAGAGCCGGATTTAGTTAGGTCGCAAGAAGATATCTTGTGGGCAGAACACATTGTCTTTGTTTATCCAAATTGGTGGGGAGCCATGCCCTCCTTATTAAAAGGGTTTGTTGATAGAGTCTTTTTGCCAGGCTTTGCTTTTAAATACAGAGAAGGCTCTCAATTGTGGGACAAGCTTCTTTCCGCTCGCACAGCACAGCTTTTGGTTACCATGGATACACCACCCTGGTATTACCGCTGGATTTTTCGAAGTCCAGGGCATAATCAGATGAAGCGCACCATCCTTGAGTTTTGCGGAATCAAAGTGAATAAGATTACAGAATTCGCTGTCATTAAAAACTCCAGTCAAGAGAAAAGAAGTAAGTGGTTAAAACATGCAGAAGAGCTTGGCAGAAAAGCTTAATAGCTATATTGGTCAAGTGGTTTGCGCACTCGGTAGGGTTGATTGACTAATTAATAGCATAAAATACTAGAATCAGTGTTCTTCTATGATGTGATAATGGAACCAACCATGGAATCGTCTTTCCTCCAATCATTTTTTGTTCAGGTTCCCAGCTCTTATTGCGGATGTTCCACCTAGATTTGCCGGGAGCAAATCAGAACGGCTTTAGCCGGCTTGCGAAGCAAGTGGAGTATAGGGATATTCGACATAAAATGATCCCTCCATTTTTGTCGAACCTAAGGTTCTCATCCACGGGTACGCCAATGAAAGGTAATGCGAGATTTTGATATTGTGGGAAATGGCGCACCCGATAGGATTGATGCGCACCGTCCCTGGCGTGCCCCGCTTCGCGGCAGCCTTCGGCTGTCCAAAATGTTCCCTACATTTTGTCGAACGAAGGTTCTCATCCACGGGTACGCCAATGAAAGGTAGTGCGAGATTTTGATAGTGGGGGAGATGGCGCACCCGATAGGATTGATGCGCACCGTCCCTGGCGCGCCCCGCTTCGCGGCAGCCTTCGGCTGTCCCAGTTTGTTCCAGACAAACTGGTCGAACGAAGGTTCTCATCCACGGGTACGCCAATGAAAGGCAATGCGAGATTTTGATATTGGGGGAAATGGCGCACCCGATAGGATTCGAACCTATGACCTTTGCCTCCGGAGGGCAACGCTCTATCCAGCTGAGCTACGGGTGCTTAAATTGTGCTAATTAGTATGAAATACGAGCTACTAACTATTTTTTCTGATTAACTGCCAATTGAAACAGCTAACACAATATATATGTACTTTGTTGCCGTGATTCAATCTAAGCGGTAGTGTTCGGCCACTGCCCTGGCGACAGGCGGGATATAATACTGGGGAGGCGGGGGGCAGGCAACTAGTTTGTTGTGGCATTTTACTGAATCTGTAATAAATGTTGTCCCCTTGGTTTAAGTCGCTATAATCTAACCCATTAATTTTGCAAGGATCCCTTGGATCCGTGCCCGGTTCGCAAAATAGATTGGATACCTAATATGAAAAAGCTGTTGATCCTGGTTGCCTCATCATTGTTGGCTGCTTCTATGCTTAACGCCCAAGAGACTTCTGATGATGAAATCATAGAGCGTATAAAACCTGTAGGTAGTGTACATATCGCCGGTGCTGCAGCGGCATCAGCGGCAGCTGCTGGCCCCCGTTCAGGTGCTGATATATACAATACTGCTTGCATGGCGTGCCACACTGCTGGCGTGTTGGGTGCTCCTAAGCCAAATGATGCAGCCGCCTGGGCGCCGCGCATGGAGCAGGGTTTTGACACCGTATTGCAAAATGCCATCAACGGTATTAATGCAATGCCGCCAATGGGAACCTGCGGCGATTGCTCCAACGACGATATCAAAGCCGCGATAGAGTTTATGATTGAAGGCATTTAGGCGCCATAGTCAATACAAAAATAAATAAAAAAGGCCGCCGAAAGGTGGCCTTTTTGTTAATGATACGTTATTTTTACGTCCGTAATCTTCCCGCTAAAGCAAAACTAAAAGTATAAAGATCAGGCGAAATGGTTCTTGAAACAGAGGCCGGTGCGTTAACTGAGTCTGAGCTGAGGGCGCTTGTGCCGCAGCTGCAGCTTATGACCGAGCGGTATAAACGCACCGAAAAGATACAAAAAGCACTGTTTGAGATTTCCGAGCTCTCCAGCTCGGTTAGTGATTTGCCTCGCCTGTACACCGCCCTGCACGATATCATTGCAGGTTTCATGCATGCCCGTAATTTTTACGTGGCTTTCTACAAAGAAAGTGAGAGCATGCTGGACTTTGTCTATTTTGTAGACGAGTTTGATGAACTAACGGTAAATGAGCTCCCTGCATCTGAATTAAAGGACGGTATAACCGGTTACGTGCTTGAGTCAGGCAACCACCTGTTTCTTACCCAAGAAAATTTTGACACAAAAGTGCAGGAGCTGGGTGTCCGCAAAATGGGCACAGTACCTGTTGATTGGATTGGTGTGCCGTTGAAGCGCGGAAACCGGGTTATCGGTGTGATGGCTGTGCAAAGCTATGACGAACAAGTGCGTTATACCAAAGACGACCTTGATGTATTGTTGTTTGTGTCCCAGCACATAGTGACTACCGTTGACAGGGTTAAACACCGTGAATTGACCGAACGCATGATCCGCCAGCGCACCAAACAGCTTCGGGATATCAATAACGAATTGCAAGAAGAAATCCAAGAACGGCAGAAGATCGAAGCGCTGCAGCAGGCACTCTTTGAGATTTCAGAACTGTCAGCCACAATGGAAGGCGACATTCCAGATTTCTATGCCAGCCTGCACGATGTATTGGCAAGGCTGATCCATGCACCTAATTGCTATATAGCCAATCTTGATAAAGAACGGCAATTCTTGGACTTTCCCTATTTCTCCGATGAATTGATGCCACGGGCGGTTCCCCGTGCGGTGGGGCGTGGACTCACCGAATACGTACTGCGCCATGGCACTGCAGAATTGATCGACCCTGAAAAAGCCGCTGAGTTTGCCCGCGAAGGCGAGTTGTGTGAAGAACTGGCTGCGAGCATGCGCCAGTCGACTAACTCATGGATAGGGGCGCCGTTAATTGTTGATGGGGAAGTCTCTGGAGTTATAGGAATACAAGCCTATAACGGCGAGTATAGCTACTCTTTTAAAGACCTGGAATTATTGAGGTTTGTCTCGCACCACATTGCCGTTGCGCTGGAACGGAAAAAAGCGGCGGAAGCGATCCAGCTCTACAACCAAGAATTGTCTACTAGGGTTAAAGAGCGCACACAGGAACTGCACCAAACTAACGCCCATTTAAAGCAGCAGATTGAAGAGCGCAAGCAGATAGAGCTGAAGCTTATCCACGACGCCCACCATGATGCACTTACCGGTTTGCCTAACCGGGCCATGTTTATGAACCGCCTTGAGTTGGCTTTAGCGAACAAGCAGCGCTTTCCAGACAACAAATTTGCAGTGTTGTTTATTGACTTGGACAGGTTTAAGTTGATCAACGATACCTTGGGCCACCACGCAGGGGATCAATTCCTAGTGGAAGTCAGCAAGCGCATCACTGACTGCATACGGGGACACGATCTATTGGCGCGCCTGGGCGGCGATGAGTTTGTGGTGCTGCTCGATAACTTTGATAATGACGAAGATGTGGAAGAAGTATCCAACCGTATTTTGGAACTACTTGGGCATTCCTTTAGCTTAGATGGCTCTGAAATGTATTCGGGCGGCAGCATTGGCATTGCCTACCTGGAAGCCTGGTATGACAATGCCGACGAAATCATCCGCGATGCAGACGCCGCCATGTACCAAGCCAAGTCAATGGGACGTGGCCGCTACGTTTTATTTGACCAAAGCATGCGCGAGCGCTTGCTCGAAGAGCTTGAACTTGAAAACGAATTCCGCAGGACCCTGAAAGCGAAAGCTTTCGATTGCCAATTTCAACCGGTAATCAACTTAGGCAGTAACGAACACATTTACCATGAGTGCTACGTACGCTGGGTGCATTCAACGATCGGGAAAGTGCCCAAAGAACAATTTTTACGGGTAGTTGAGCACAGTGGCCTAACCATGGAGATGGACAACTTCATGGTGCAAAAGGCCTGCGAGGTCTTGCTCAAGTGGCAAAATAGCTGCGGGCCTGAAAAAGACTACAAGGTGGCTGTCAATTTATCTGTGAACCATTTTTTCCAAACCAAATTAGTTAATGAACTGATTGAAACCATCCTTAATTCAGGGGTTGCCCCTAGCAAATTGGTCATAGAAATTGATGAAAATTTGCTGAGCAGCAAAACCGAACAAGTGTTAGTTGCAATCAAAATGCTTAAAAATGCGGGCATTACACTGGTGCTTGATAACTTCGGTAATGGCCTTGCTTCCCTCAATTATTTGTGTGCCTATCCATTTGACTATGTAAAGATTGACCGCAAATTTGTGAAGTCTTTACCCCATTCTAAAGAAAACTTAAAACTCGTCCAATCGGTGCAACAAATCTCTGAACACTTCGGTTTTGAATTGATTGCCGAAGGTATCGAAAACGAGCTGCAATGTACTGCCCTCATTAGTGTTGGTTGCATGCTGGGGCAAGGCACTTTTTTGTCTGGCCATGAAGTGGAAGGCAAAAAAAAACAAGAAACTGAGTATCCGGAGCTAGAACTCGCTTCTTTGACCGCTTGATTCACTGCGTCTAGTAATTATTAAGGCATTAATGTTGTACAAAACCAGTTATTAATCTTTCTTCAGCTATTCATCATGTACTATTCGAAAAAAAATCGATTTCTGTTTTGCCATGTGCCTAGGACGGGTGGTACTTCGTTTTCTGAACATATCCGCAGCCATTTCAACTGTGCGCAACGGAATCAGTTCCAACATCTTTCCATGCCTGCAGCAAAGAGGTTATTAGGTAGCCAATTTGATTCCCTTTTTAAATTCGCTTTTGTACGCAATCCATGGGAGCGCCTTGTATCCTGGCATGGCCTTACAGCAGTTGCTCACAGCCAGTTTCGGCATGACCTTGTGCCAGACACGTCACCGAGTTCATCGCATTGGCGTAACTTTGATAAATTTTTGGAACAAGCCGTCACTAAGCATACAGATGTTGATGGTGAGTTGAGGCTTGAATTCAGCCAGTTTCACCAATTGGCAGACGGTGACGGGAATTTACTCGTCGATGATTTGGGCAGGTTTGAAAACTATAGTGCTGATAGCAAACGGTTTTTGACCAAACTGGGCGTGGATAAGTCATTGCCCATAAAAGTGAACCACTCGCACCATCTGCACTACAGTGAGTATTATTCTGAATTTGGCAGGGATCTGGTTGCCAAAGTGTTCCACCTTGATATCTCGAAATTTGGCTATGAATTTGAGTGTGCTTAGCGCCTCTGGTTAGTCTAGCAAGTTCCTCAAATTGGCTATCCCAATCGCGCCTTTTTTCTGCTTTTCCTCTGTCGTGCTCTTTCGCTTTTTACTTTCCCAGTGCACGTCATCTTGCGGTAGTTCGTATAAAAAGCGGCTGGGCTCAGGTTGGATCAATTCGCCAAATTGACGACGTTCTTTCGCCAACGAGAATATTAGTTCTTGTTGTGCGCGAGTAATGCCGACATAAGCTAGGCGGCGCTCTTCCTCTACATTATCTTCATCTATACTACTTTGGTGGGGCAATAAGCCTTCTTCCATACCCACCATAAAAACATAGGGGAATTCCAGCCCTTTGGAGGCGTGCAAGGTCATCAACTGCACCGCATCGTCGTCTTGCTCTTCTTCGCCGCGCTCCATCATATCCCTTAAAATTAGCCGGTTAACCACTTCTTGCAGGCTCATTGCTGGTTCCAGGGCACTGCCTTCTAGCATGTCCTTGATCCAGGAAAACAAGGTGGATATGTTTTTGCAGGCCATTTCTGCCGCAGCGGGACTAGTGGAGGTTTCATAAAGCCATTCTTCGTATTTGGAGGCTTTGAGCAATTCCTGCAAGCAGGCCATTGCATCCCCACGCATTGCCCTATCGGACATCTCGACCATCCAGCGCCCAAAGTTTTGCACGTTGCCCAACGCTTTGGTACTCAACCTGGTTTCTAGCCCGGGTGACAGCATGGCTTCAAAGATGGGGGCATGCAGTTCGTTGGCAAAGCTACCTAGTTTTTCCAGGGTTGCGCGGCCTATGCCCCGGCTCGGTGTGTTGATAACCCGCAATAATGCCGTGTCATCGTCCTGGTTTACCAATAGGCGTAGGTAGGCCATCATATCCTTCACTTCCGCCCGGCCAAAAAAGGACATGCCGCCACTGATCTTGTAGGGGATGCGGTTTAGGGTCAGTGCTTTCTCAAATGGCCGGGACTGGTGGTTGCCCCGGTAGAGGATTGCATAGTCACCATAGTTGGTGCCGCGCATAAACTTGTGTGCCATTAATTCAGCCACGACCCGTTCGACTTCGTGCTCTTCATTGCGGCACTGCAGTACCCGTAGTATTTCGCCGTCATGTAGTTCCGAGAATAAACGTTTCTCAAAAACGTGAGGATTATTCTGGATGAGGATGTTGGCACTGTGCAAAATGCGCCGAACTGAGCGGTAGTTTTGTTCTAGCTTAATCACATTCAAGCTGGGGTAGTGCTCCTTCAACAAAACTAGGTTTTGTGGTTTAGCACCGCGCCAAGAATAAATCGACTGGTCGTCGTCGCCTACTACGGTAAAGCGGGCGCGTTCGCCCACCAACAACCTCACCAGTTCATATTGGCTAGTATTGGTATCCTGGTATTCATCCACCAGTAAATAACGGATCTTGTTCTGCCATTTTTTGCGTACATCCAGGTTTTGCTGCAGCAACAAAGTCGGCAACAGGATCAGGTCATCAAAGTCCAAAGCATTGTATGCCTGTAGGTGCTGTTGGTAATCGGCATAAATTGCCGCAAATTCCTTTTCCCCTGCTGAAACTGCTTGGGCTGCCACCTTTTGCGGTGTGAGCAAATCATTTTTCCAATTAGAAATACAGGACATCAACAAGTTCAGTTGGTCTTTGTCGCCATCCAATGAATGCTCTGTGAGATCCTTGAGCAGGGCTAGGCTGTCTTTGTCGTCGAATAAGGAAAAGCCGGGTTTGAGTTTTAGTGCTTTGGTTTCAGACTTGATTATGTTCAAACCCATGGTATGGAAGGTGGAAACCTTCAAGCCCCTTGCTTCTGCCTTGCCCAAGGTGCCCGCCACCCGCTCTTTCATTTCCCTCGCGGCTTTATTGGTGAAGGTCACCGCGGCAATGTAACGGGCTGGGACGTCGCATTGGCGTACTAAATAGGCAATCTTGTTAGTGATCACGCGCGTTTTACCGCTGCCAGCGCCTGCCAATACAAGGCACGGTCCTGATATATAGGTGACTGCTTGGTTTTGTTGCGGGTTGAGTTTCATACGGCAAACTTGCTTCGGTTGCGAATTTTGTTCGGGTTGGTAATTATAATCGGGAATAACAGGGAAGCGGATTCTACCTTAAGCAAGGCGATGTTACATGTATTGTTTGATAGCATTTCGCCCCCATACTATAACCTTACTGTCTATAATCACATTCATATGCAATACCAATCTATTGGTAGCAGTTGGAGCAAAGCATGTTAGATCCAAAGAAGTTGGAAGAAGTCGCCAAGCAGGTGGCAGAAAGTATCCCGCCTGGCGTCAAGACAGTCGCGGAGGGTTTGGAAGCAAAGGTTAAGCAAGTTTTACAATCTCAGCTGAGCAAACTGGATTTTGTCAGCCGGGAGGAGTTTGATGTGCAAACTAAGGTGCTGCAGCGCACCAGGGAAAAGCTGCAAGCGCTAGAGGAGAGGGTGGCAGCACTAGAGAATAAAAATTCTCCCAAGGAATAATCTGTTTTCTATCTTTGTCCTTCACGGCGGTTTCGAGTTGTTATAGCAGTATTGTGCCAACATTTAGGGCACTTGTTGTTAGGCAAAAAACCCCGCATCAAGCACAGCAAACTTGGGAATAACTAAAGCGTTCGCGGTAGGCTTTTGGTGTCAATTGGGTTTGTGCCATAAATAGTTTCCGGAACGACGCCGTATCTTCATAGCCAACTTTAACCACTATATGTTCTACCGGCATATTAGTGGTTTCCAAATAATGCTTGGCTCTTTCAACCCTAATCTTTTGTAGATAGTTAAGCGGTGTCTCACCACAAGAAGCCTTAAATCTTCTTATTAGTGTGCGCTTACTTACATGAAATTGATCACAAATTCCATCAAGTGAAATATTGTCTTGGTAGTGCTGTAACATCCAGGACTGGATTTCCTCTACCAAGGTATCGTGTTTATTAATAATAAAGCTGCTATCAATAAACGGTTGTTGCGATAGGCGCTGCTTGTCCATTAATAGCAGTTTTGACATTTGTATTGCGAATATAGGATCCGACAGCTTTTCTAACAATGTCAGACAAACGTTGAAGTAGGAGGTAGTGGCGCCGCCGGTGATGATACCGTCATTCTCAACTACTAATTCCTCCAAGGTTAGGTCAACCTTGGGAAAGTATTGTTGAAACAGGTTCTTCATCCACCACACAGTGGTAGAACGTTTGTTATCTAACAACCCACTTTGCGCAAGGCCAAAAGTACCGGTGCAATAGGTGGCGATTGGTTTGCCTGCTCGATGTTCTGCATGTAGGACACCGTTGAATTCTGCACACTCTTCAAGAAAACCAACCATGGCACTTTTTTCATGGGCAAAACAGGATACTAAAAATACGGCATCTGCTGGCTTGTAGTCCGCAATCGGTTGGGCGGCGATGCTCATGCCGTTGGAAAATTCGATGTTATCATCCTTCGCAGCATAGACTTGCCACTCAAACAACTTACCTTCATCGCAATTAGGGTGGCGGAACCGCCACAGGCCATTGCAAAACTCAAGGAAATCCATAATTCCTAGCAAGCTAGAACCGACACAGTTGTTGGTCGCTAATAAGTTTACCGTTTTCATAAAGCACCTTTTAAATGGCAATAATGGCATTAATGTTGTCATTATTGCCACTTATTTAATCGATTGCAAGTGCTTAAACTATAACCAACTTGAAACAGGAGATGCGGAAATGAAATTATTTAGCAAAATGACAACAGTATTGGTTAGCTTGGCGTTGGGTTGGTGCATCTTGTTTTGGATGCAGTGGAGTAATGAAATGACTATTGCCAGTGGCTTGGTAGCGACGCCACTATTAATGTTAGTGATGGCATTTATGGCGGTAATGGCAATGCACAGCGATGGCGAGGTCTAGCCGTTAATCAGGACAAATGCCCATACCAGTTTATTCTGGTATGGGAATGTTTGTTCTAAAGTGCTTAGTTGTTCTCAAGTGTTTAGTTAGAAAATACGCCGTTGACGTCTGATAAGAAGAACTTGTAGGCAGGGTTGCTGGTTTGCTCTTGGTAGCTATAACCCAGTTTTACCAAATGAGCCTCGAACGTTGGCTTGTCTGGATCGGGAATGTCAAAACCAGCGAGAACCAACCCTTCGGCAGCACCGTGGTTGCGGTAGTGGAACAACGTAATATTCCACTGTTCGCCCAAGGTTTCGAGGAAATTGAGTAAAGCACCGGGTTGCTCCGGAAATTCAAATGAGAACACATGTTCATTTAAAAGGCTTGGCGGCCTACCACCCACCATATAGCGCACGTGTAGTTTGGCGGTTTCATTGTTGGTTAGGTCAAACCACTTGTAGCCGTTGCTTTCCAATTTGTCAGTAAGCTGTTTGTATTCACTTAGGCCGCGCCGTAATTTTATGCCAACAAAAATATGGGCTTCATTGTCGCTGGCATAGCGATAGTTAAATTCAGTGATGGATTTGCCACCGAGTAATTGGCAAAAAGCCTTGAACGCACCTTTGCGTTCGGGGATTTTGACGGCAAATACGGCTTCCTTTTGTTCCCCTAATTCACAGCGCTCTGATACATAGCGCAAGGTATGGAAGTTAATATTGGCGCCACACAGGATACCGCCCAGCTTTTTGCCATTTAACCCGGATTGTTTCACATACTTGCGGATGCCTGCGATTGACAAAGCGCCAGCGGGTTCGGCAATGACCCGGGTATCGTCAAATATATCCTTAATGGCGGCACATATTTCATCGCTGCTGACTGTTACAACATCATCTACATATCGTTGGCACAACTTAAAGGTTTCACTGCCAATGGTTTTAACCGCGACGCCATCGGCAAAAATACCGACATTGGGTAGGTCTACCGGTTTACCTGCTTCCAGTGCCGCCTGCAAGCATGCGGAGTCATTGGCTTCAACCGCAATGATTTTAATATCGGGGCGAAGTTGTTTTAGGTAAACCGCGATACCTGCCAGCAAGCCACCGCCACCGACCGCGACAAATACATAGTCCAGGTGTGGTGCTTGTTCCAGGATTTCTTTTGCGATAGTACCTTGGCCTGCAATCACGTCAGGACTGTCAAACGGTGGGATCATAGTGTAGCCATGCTGCTTGGCTAACCGTTTGGCCTCATCGCTTGCGCTGTCAAAGTTAGTGCCGTGCAAGACGATATTGACCCAATTGCCGCCGAAGTTGCGCACTGCATCGACTTTGATATCTGGTGTCGTTTCCGGCATTACAATAGTGGCATGCACTTTGCGCTTGGCGGCGGAATAGGCCACCCCTTGGGCATGGTTGCCTGCGGAGGCGGCGATGATACCTGCTTTGAGTTGTGCCTCCGACAAATTATTGATGCGGTTGTAGGCTCCGCGTAGCTTGAAGGACTTAACCGGTTGTTGGTCTTCCCGTTTTAACCAGATTTCATTACCCATGGCTTGCGAGAAACGCTCAAGCTTCTGCAGGTCGGTGTTTACCGCAACGTCATAAACGGGGCTGAGCAATATGTTTTTTAAGTAGGTACTTTCTGACGTTGTGCCGGTTTCTGGAAGGTCTTGTGGCATCAATACTAATCCTGAAGCAAGTACAGCGCGTCGCCACACGCTGCTAGCCTATTGGCTCTTCATATCCCCAGCTAGGGAAGCCAGGGCCTACCTAGCTGGGACTCGTATAAACTTATTAAATATCATAAGCTTAAAATAAAGAACAAATATTCTATTTGGTTAATGTTAGTTGGCATCAACGGGTGTCAACCAGCCCCACTTGTCTGGCGTTTCACCGTTGAATAAACCAAAGAAGGCTTTTTGCACTTTCTCTGTGATCGGGCCGCGGCCGCCATTGCCCACTTCAATGCCATCTACACTGCGCACTGGGGTGACTTCTGCTGCGGTACCACACATTAGGATCTCGTCAGCTAAATACAGGGATTCCCGAGGAATATTCTCTTCCCTGATTTCATAACCCATTTCCCTTAGCAGTACCATGACGGTGTCACGGGTAATGCCAGGTAGGATGGCGGCTGTTTTTGGCGTAGTAGAGACAATGCCATTGCGGATCACAAACAAGTTTTCGCCTGCACCTTCACTGACATAGCCATTGACATCCAATGCAATACCTTCGCCATAGCCATGGCGGCGTGCTTCCATAGAAATCAATTGCGAAGACAAGTAGTTGCCACCTGCTTTGGCGCCCGTCGGCATGGTGTTGGCGGCCAAGCGGTTCCAAGAAGAAATACCCGCGTCTACACCGTTGCGCAGCGCCTCGTCACCCAAGTATGCGCCCCATTCAAATGCGGCGATGGCAAGCTCGGTTTCAGTACCAAAAGGTACTTGTAGGCCCATGCCAATATCACCGTAATAGGCGATTGGCCTGATATAGGCTGATTTAAGGTCATTGTGCCTGATGATATCCAGGGTCGCTTGGTTGATTTGATCCAAGCTGTAAGGGATAGTCATACGGTAAATTTTGGCAGAGTCCAGCAAGCGGCGGTTGTGCTCCTGTAAACGGAATACGCAGGGACCTTGGTCAGGCGTGTTGTAAGCGCGGATACCTTCAAAAACGGATGACCCGTAATGGATAGCGTGCGTCAGCACATGCACAGTGGCTTTTTCCCAAGGGATAATCTCGCCGTTGAACCAAATATGATCTGCTAATTTTTTTGCCATAATATTTCCTAAATTATGCCGTTGCTTGTAACGGCATTTGGTGTTGTGTTGTTAAAGCTGCCAGATCATACAACTTATTCAGTTGACTGGTTAGTATGTTAATAGAATGTTGGCTTGAAACTTTCAAATCCACTGTCAACTTATCTTGTGTATTCTTGCTCATTGCCATCTCGTCAACCTCGAATTGGCGATACCTGATCACCTGCAATACACGCTCCAAAGCGGCTGGCTGATCATGTAGCTGTAGGCTAATTTTGTACTGCATGGTGTTTCTCCATCATTTTGTGGTTAGCGGTATTGGGGGGCACAATCGGCCAGACGTTGGCATGGGCGCATAGGCGTACATGCAGCAAGGTCGGACCATCAGTATTCAAAAATTGCTGGATCTTGTGTTCTATGTCCCGGCTGTGGTTGAGCTCATCGGAATGGATACCAAATGCCGCTGCCACTGCAGCGAACTCAGGATTATCGGATAAATCGGTCTCGCTGTAGCGCTCTTGGTGGAAAAGTTCCTGCCACTGCTTGACCATGCCTAGGCGTTGGTTGTCTAACAGCAAAATCTTAACTGGTACACCGTAGCGTTTGAGCGTGGCCAGTTCCTGTATGTTCATCATAAATGAGCCATCGCCACATACCGCGATCACGGTTCTTCCCGGATTTGCTATCTGCGCCCCGATCGCCGCGGGCATGCCGAACCCCATGGTGCCTAGCCCACCGCTGGTTAGGTGGTTGCGCGGCGAGTCAAATTGCATGTGCTGCGCCGCCCACATTTGGTGCTGGCCAACATCGCAGCAGATAATGGCGTCATTGGGCATGGTGTCGCTGATATAGCGCAACAAGGATTCAGCACTGATTTTAGGCTCGCTAGTGTCAATGCGGTATTGGAACGCCGCTTCTTGTTGCCAATCTGAAATTTGTTGCAGCCATCCTGTACTTGGGTTCGCCGGCGCTAACTGCGACACTGCCGAATTGGCATCTGCCTGGATGGCCACAGTTGCCTCGCGGCGCTTGTCCAGTTCCGCCGCATCGATATCAATATGGATAAGCTTGGCGTTGGGGGCAAATTCATCCAGCTTGCCCGTTGCCCGGTCATCCAAGCGGGCGCCTAGTACAATAAGGACATCACAGGACTGGACGGCGTGGTTGGCGCAGGTCCAGCCGTGCATACCCAGCATGCCCAAGTGCAATGGATAGTGCTTCGGTACAGTGCCTAGGCCTTTCAGCGTCGATACAACTGGCAGGTTGCTGGCAGATAGAAATTGTCTAAACCCATCTAGGGCGTCTGCCATGGCAACGCCGCCACCAACATATAAAAGGGGCTTCTCTCCCGCCTGGATAAGCTGGTTTGCACGCTCGAATTGCCTGGCAAGCATTGCTTGCCCCACATTTGCTTGGTCTTTTGCATCTGGAATCGGATTGTTTTCCCGAACTAGGTGCATTTCTGCCGGACATGGGCTTAGCAAAACGTCTTTGGGGATATCCAACAGCACAGGACCTGGCCGCCCTTCGGTAGTAATGGCAAAGGCTTCTGCTAATTTTGCAGGTAGTTCTTTGGTATTGCGCACCAAACTGCTGTGTTTGGTGATGCTCAGTGACAAACCCAGTACATCAACCTCCTGGAAGGCATCGCTGCCCATGGCGCTGGTGGCTACCTGGCCGGTAATAACCAATAGCGGCACAGAATCTAGTTTTGCATCGGCGATGCTGGTCAATAGGTTGGTGGCACCGGGGCCGGATGTGCCAAAACAAACCCCCACTTGGTTGTTGCTGCGGGCATGGCCGATGGCCGCAAAAGCCGCGCCTTGTTCATGCCTAGCCAAGTAGTGTTGGATACTTGAGTCCAGCAGGGCGTCGTACAGTGGCATAATGGCACCGCCTGGGTAGCCAAACGCATTGCTGCAGCCATGCTGTTCAAGAAATTTCAAAATGTATTGAGCGCCATTCATAACCAACCCTTTTTCTTTTGCCCTAAAAACAAAAAACCCCCGGACTTTCGTGCGGGGGTTTTTGCTAATCTTGGTATTTACGAACCTATAGCCGTCCCCGCAGTGAGCTAATAATCACCACGACCACCACAACGAGGCTGTTCGCAACAGTCTGCGCTTTGTTGATGGTTGGGAGCTGGGCTAATTTCATTTTTTAAAACGTGTTTGGATTCGTCGCTTTTTATAGAACTAACACAGCGGCAATTCCCAGATCAAGCGTTAATTTGAGCTTTTTTCAAACAACTTTGATTTTGCAAGCATGTGCTAAGCTTTTTAAGGTCCTAGGTTCGCAGGAAAAAATATGGATAACTGGTTGTATTGGGTCGATTTGTCGGGTGTTGCGGTATTTGCGGTATCGGGCACCTTGATGGCCTTCAAAAAACACCTAGATGGCTTTGGGGTGGTTGTCCTGGCGTCAGTCACTGCGATCGGAGGCGGTACCTTGCGCGATATGATCTTAAATGTTCCCGTGTATTGGCTAACCGATCCTAACTTTTTTTACGTGATCCTGGTGGCAGCCTTAACTACCATAGGCCTTTTGCGCTGGAGCCACTGGTTCCCGTTGCGCTATTTGCTCTTGGCTGATGCTATTGGCTTGGCATTTTTCAACATGATGGGACTGCAAAAAGCCCTTTCCCTGGGCACTACGCCTTTTGTTGCCATCATCCTAGGTGCCATGACGGGTGTGTTTGGCGGATTGATCCGCGATGTCATTTGCCGGGAGATCCCGCTTGTACTGAGGGGCGAGCTATACGCCATGACCTGTATTGCTGGCGGTTTGGTATATATCGCCTGCAACCAGTTGTTAGGCAATGAGCAACTGGCCATGCTGCTCTGTGTTGCCACTACCCTGGTCATGCGTTTGTGTTCAATCCACTGGCACTGGCATTTCCCGGTATTCAAAGGTTTTGACCATCCAGTCCTAAAAGACAAATAATGGTTCCCTCCCACAGGGCTTGGAAAAATTACTAACCCAGAGTATTATCGGCTATAGGCGTGCCAGGAAGGCACACAAATAAACCCACAGCTTGGGCAATCTAGGTGGATTGCAACCAGCTTACATTTACAAGGAAGTGAATATGTCCCTCGCGATTGTTTATTGCCGCGCCGCTGTTGGCGTGGAAGCACCACTGGTCACCGTTGAAGTGCACCTTGCCAACGGCTTGCCTAGTTTTAGCATTGTCGGTTTACCTGAAGCCTCAGTACGGGAAGCCAGGGATAGGGTGCGCAGCGCCTTGCAAAACTCCTATTTTGAATTCCCCGCCAAGCGCATTACCGTCAATTTGGCACCGGCAGACCTGTCCAAAGAAGGCGGCCGCTTTGATTTGGCAATTGCCATAGGCATTATTGCCGCCAGCTTGGAAGTGCCAGTGGCGGCCTTGCAAAATTATGAGTACATTGGTGAACTGGCTTTGTCTGGGGAAGTCAGGCCGGTACCGGCGTGCCTCCCTGCTGCGATCGCTAGTCGGAAAGCGGGGCGCGGATTAGTGGTGTCTGACGGCAACGAGTCTGAATTGTCATTGTTGCAAAACACAGATGTATTGCTAGCTAAGGATTTGCACTCGGTATACCAGCAATTGTTGGGCAAATCCAACCTACCTAAATTGTTGCCGTTGCCACCAGGGCAGCACGCTATTCAAAGCGAAAAAGACATGGCCGACGTATTGGGGCAGGAGGCGGCTAAACGGGCGTTGCTAATTGCGGCGGCGGGTGGCCATAACCTGTTGTTTGTAGGGCCTCCCGGCACCGGCAAAACCATGCTGGCCAGCAGGCTAATTTCCTTACTGCCGACACTTGATGAGACCCAAGCTTTGGAAACTGCCGCAATCCATTCGGTGGCCAATATGCCGCTTGATGCCAAAACCTGGAACCTGCCGCCTTTCCGCGCGCCTCACCACACGGCATCAGCGGTCGCGCTGACAGGTGGTGGCAGCAATCCCAGGCCTGGCGAGGTTTCCTTAAGCCACAACGGCATTTTGTTCCTTGATGAATTGACGGAATTTCCGCGCAAGGTGTTGGATGTGCTGCGCGAACCCATGGAATCAAGGCAGATTGTGATTTCGCGTGCCGCGCGGCAAAGTACCTTCCCGGCCAACTTCCAGTTGATCGCGGCGCTGAACCCCAGCCCGTCCGGTGACCTCAACGACCGGCGGCACACGCCGGATCAGATCCTGCGTTACCTGAACCGCGTCTCTGGGCCACTGTTGGATCGGATTGACCTGCAAGTGGATGTACCTAGGCTCAGCCAAACCCAATTGCATTCATTGAAAAAGCAGCGGCGCCTAGGTTCAGCTGAATTGCGCGAGAAAGTGTCAATGGCACGCGAGCGACAGCTCAAACGCAGTGGCAAGCTCAATGCCGAGTTAGGAACTTCGGAACTGGACTTGGTGGTGGCACTGGCAGCTGATGATTATCGTTTCCTAGAATCAGCGATTAGCAAACTCGGCCTGTCCCTGCGGGCGATGCACCGGCTACTGAAAGTGTCCCGCACTATCGCGGATCTAGAAGCCGCCGATGTTGTCTCACGCCAGCACCTGGCGGAGGCACTGGGCTACCGGGCGCTGGAGCGGATTATGCGGCGGCTGGTGGCGTGAGCATTGTCGGCGCTGCTATTGCTGCTCTAAAAAAGCGTTGATTACCGGTTCCTGCCTGCGTTTGCTCAGGCAGCACAGCCCTAGCCGGTAGGATTCAATGTCGGGGATAGGGAGTACCTTCACCTGGTCTTTGATGCTGCTAAACTGCACTACCACTTCGGGTACGATGGCGATGCCACACCCCACCGCAACCATGCTCAATATCGCCTCGTTACCACCGACATTGGCGTAAACCTTAGGCCTGATACCGTGCTCGCTAAGCCAGTGGTGCACTATGCGCTTGGACGGGCCAGAGTCTGGCAAGATCATTTGTACTTTGCGCCAATCAATGTCCTGCACCCGCTGCAATTGGCTGGTTTTAGGCGCTACCATTACCAGGGGCACGGTGTCCAGGTGCTGGAAATACAGTTCCGGCGGGAAATTGGGGGTGGCGATCACAATGGCAATATCGGCTTTTTGCTCCAATACCCTTTGTGCGGATTCACCGGGGTTGCCGGTTGCGAGCTTGATATCAACCAAGGGGTAGTGCTGGCTAAATCTCGCTAATAATTTCGGTAAATGGCTGATACTGGCGGTTACTGTACAAAACAAGCCTAACTCTCCTTTTAGTGCCTGGTTATGGGCGTTCACATCGGCTAACAAGTTTTGCCAGCCTTGCTCAACCTGGTCACTAAATTGCAGCATTTTTTGCCCAATTGGGGTCAGTTTGGCACTGCGGTTATCGCGCAAAAACAAAGGGGCACCAACCTCTTCTTCCAGCCTCTGTATCGCCCGGCTTAAAGTGGAGGGGCTAACGTACATGGCTTCTGCCGTCTTGCCGAAGTGCAGTGAATGTGCCAAATGCCGAAATAATTGCAGGGAACGAAAATCCACTTTGATGTCTATGTTGCAAAAAATGAAATACTGTTTTGCAAATATATCATTTTATTCAACGGGTCGATAGGAGTAGTCTTAATTCCGGATTCATCGTCATAGAAATTTTGGAGTTATGGCTAATTATTTTAATTCGTTACCGTTACGCAAGCAGTTAGACCAATTGGGCCGTTGCCGTTTTATGCAACGCCAGGAGTTTGCGGATGGCTGTGAATTTTTGAAAGGTAAAAAAATTGTAATTGTAGGCTGCGGTGCGCAGGGTTTGAACCAGGGTTTGAACATGCGTGATTCTGGCCTGGATGTGGCCTATGCCCTAAGGCAATCGGCCATTGATGAAAAGCGCGCATCTTTTGTGCGGGCGACTGAAAACGGTTTCACGGTCGGTACTTACCAGGAGCTGATCCCAGCTGCCGATTTAGTTTACAACCTAACCCCTGACAAGCAGCACGCGAGCGTCGTTGAAGCAGTCATGCCGTTGATGAAAGAGGGTGCTGCACTGGGTTATTCCCACGGCTTCAACATTGTTGAAGAAGGCCAGTCAATCCGCGCTGACATCACTGTTGTCATGTGTG
Organism: Alteromonadaceae bacterium; assembly: GCA_965279005.1. Taxonomy (GTDB): domain Bacteria; phylum Pseudomonadota; class Gammaproteobacteria; order Enterobacterales; family Alteromonadaceae; genus Planctobacterium. The sequence goes on from CBDIHK010000024.1 coordinate 145,265, forward strand.
CACCCAAGTGCCCGGGTACGGAAGTGCGTGAAGAATACAAACGTGGCTTTGGCGTACCTACCTTGATTGCAGTGCACCCAGAAAACGATCCCAAGGGCGAGGGCTGGCCGATTGCAAAGGCATTGGCATCGGCCACCGGTGGCGACAGGGCTGGTGTGTTGGAATCCTCCTTCGTGGCGGAAGTTAAGTCCGACTTGGTTGGAGAGCAAACCATCTTGTGTGGTATGCAGCAAACCGCCGCTATCTTGGCCTATGACAAGATGGTTGAAGATGGCATTGACCCAGGTTATGCCGGTGCCCTTGTCCAGTATGGCTTGGAGACCATCACTGAAGCCCTGAAGATTGGTGGTGTCACCAATATGATGGACAGGTTGTCCAACGTCGACAAATTAAAAGCGGTAGAACTTTCTGAACAGCTAGGTAGCTTACTGCGCCCACTGTTTGAAAAACATATGGACGACGTTATCAGCGGCGAGTTTTCCAAAACCATGATGCAGGACTGGGCCGATGGTGATGCCAATTTGTTGCGCTGGCGTGAAGAAACCCAGTCCACGGGTTTTGAACAGGCTCCTGCCTACGATGGCGAGATTGGCGAGCAAGAGTTCTTCGATAAAGGCGTGTTCTTGGTTGCCATGATTAAAACCGGCGTAGAGATTGCCTTTGAAGTCATGGTTGAAGCGGGCATTTTACCCGAATCAGCTTATTACGAGTCTTTGCACGAGACGCCTTTGATTGCCAATACCATTGCCCGTAAGCGTTTGTATGAAATGAATGTGGTGATTTCAGATACGGCTGAGTACGGCAACTATTTGTTTGCCAATGTTGCGGTTCCGCTATTGCGGGAACAACTAATGCCCAACCTTGGTACTGACTTGATTGGCGCAGGTAGCAATGCCAGCAGCCAAAGCGTCGACAATATGGCGCTGGCACAGGCGAACCAAGCTATCCGAAACCACCCTGTGGAGCAGGTTGGTACAGAATTACGCGGCTACATGACCGACATGAAGGTGATTGTCGAAGCCAGTAGCTAAGTTACCCAACAGAACTGTCTCCCATTTGGCATATTCTGTCGTTAGGTGCTTACAATAAGCCCAGTTGGCCCGATGCAGTGCATCGGGCTTTTTTTATCAAAACAGCACAGATAAGCTTGGCCTATTTTCAAAACAGCACAGATAAGCTTGGCCTATTTTGCTAAAGTTAAGCTTACCCCTACAACGACTAGGGCCTTAATTTGCGTACCATATTATTGTTAATGTGCTCCGCAGTATTGCTCCAGGCTGTGCACGCCAAAACTAATATTTTCGGTCTTGAGATACCGGGTTTGCACTCGCCTGACGGTTCAGGGAGCTATGATAGGCATATCCGGCGCGCCCTAGTTAATGCAGGCTTTGCCCAATTATTAGTTGTGCCGCCCGCGCGCGCCTTCAAAATGTTCAAACACTGCGACAATTGCTGTATAAGCCCTGCAAATAAAAATCCTGAATTTTATGATTTCCCTGCTGCATGGGTTGAAACCCGGCCGATGGATGTGGCTAAGGTTTTTGTGTTTTCTAGGCCAGGTGAAAGAATCTTGAACAGTATTGCAGGGTTGCGGGGTAAAGCCGTCGGCACCCGGTTTGGCATGCCGTATGGTAAAACGTTCGATCAAGCGCAATTGAACCTATTGCAAATTTCCAACTTGGATGAACACCTGATCTTGATGCGCCGTGGGTTGATTGATGTGTTTGTCGCTTACGTACCGGATGCCTATACCATGTTCCAAGAGCACAATTTGCCGCCGTACCCCCACGACAAAAACAACCCTATAGCAATACACAACGACGCCTTAGTTTGCCGTGGTGTACCTGCCGCAACTATTTTGCGCTTTAACCAGTATTTAGCGAAGCAACCGCACAAGGGCTAGTCCGTCCTTATTTTGTTAGCGGCTGTATTTTCAGTTCTACCCGCCGGTTTTGGCGCCGGTTTTCTGGGCTGTCATTGGGCACTAATGGGCTGAATTCACCCAGACCTACGGTGGTCATTCGCCTGTAGTCCACTTGGTATCCAATAAGCTGGCTTTTAACACTTTCAGCCCGGGATTCAGATAGGCTTTGGTTGTATTCTGCTGCACCAATATCATCGGTATGGCCCTCAATGCGCAATACCGTTTTTTCATATTCATTCAAAACAATGGCAACGTCTTCCAATACGGCAAAAAATTCAGGCTGGATACGGGCACTGCCCGTGGCAAAGGTGATATTGCCGGGCATATAAAGATGTATATCGTCACCTTTACGCTGCACATCCACCCCCGAATCGGCCAGTTTATCCCTAAGCTCTTGCTCTTGCTTGTCCATATAGCTTCCGATTGCACTGCCAGCCAGGGCTCCCACTACTGCACCCCAAACATAGCGGCTTTTATCGTGATCGCCGGTGGCTTTGCCCAGTATGGCACCCAGCACTGCGCCGACTGCAGCCCCCCGGCTCTGGTTGGAATCGGTACTGGCACAACCGGATATGACCATGGAGGCGGCCATTAAACCTAACAACACTTTTTTCATTGGTTAAATCCTATTCTATTGGCCGGGATTTTGACTCCCAGTATTGCCGTTAGTTCCTGAATTGTAAGTGAATTGTATCAGCCCACATCGGTTCATATTGGGTTAACTATATGGCTGCTTAAATCAGCGCCCCATTCAGTGCGAAAGCTCAAAAAAGGAATTATCATGAAAAAACTATTGGTTTTAGCGACGTCAATATTGGGCACCAATTTGGCATTCGGCCAGTCTTATCAAACCTTTGGCACGCTTGGCATCTCCGATCTTGGTGATGGCAATAACATTAGAGCTGGCCTAAGGCATTTTTTTAGCGAAAAAAAAGTGCTAGGGCCACTTGATGAATTTAGCTATATCAACGCCCAATCTTTTGTGGAGGCCAACCTGTTCCGGTCTGACTTCCAAGATAATGAATCCGTAGCTGGTGTTTGGCACACTGAATCTGGATTTTTTGTCGGTGCAAATTACACCAATTCAGACGTTGAATTCATTTTAAATGGCCAAAACGACTTTGAATCACATAGCGCCACTATTGGCTACCAATTTAATGAACAGTATTCGTTTTCAGCTAGTTACCAGGATTCGGATTTGGGTGGTTTTAACACGGTTTTCAATGCCGCCTACAAACACGCTTTGCAAGGCAGCGACTATATTGGTTTCAGCCTAACTACCAACTCAGGCACTGGCTTTGTCACGCTGTCTAGTAAATATTTCACCGACCTTGGTCAGGGGCGCTACTTGACCGTCTTTGGCAGCTTTACCGACTTTGATCACGGCGGCGAAAATTGGTCATTCGGAAGCGAATATTACTTCAGTGAAGCTACTTCTGTTTCAGCCGAAGTCGGTGATGACGATTATTATGCCCTCGCTGCCAAGCATTTCTTTACACCTAACCTGGCAGTCGCTCTATCCTATAGTGATTTCGACGGTGCTGATGATAGCACATTCGCACTAGGCCTTGATGCCCGCTTTTAGGCAATCCCAATATAGCCATACTTAATGGAATCGGTATTAGCCTTAGCCCAGTTTGAGTTCCAAAAACTGGGCTGTGCCGGTACCTTCGTCTAACTGGTAAGGTTTAAAGCCGTATTTTAGGTAAGCGTTATACGCTACCTTATTTCCGGATAGGACTTCTAGGGTTACCTTGCAACAACCGCGTTCGTTTGCTTCTGCTTTGACGGCTTGCAACAGGGTCTGGGACAAGCCCATTCCCCTAAACTGGGAACGCACTGCCAAATCGTGGATATTCACCAAAGGTTTGCAGGCAAAGGTAGAAAATCCCATTAAACAGTTGGCAAGCCCGGCAGGTGCACCATCAACATAGGCAATCAAGCTGAACGCATAAGGTAGCTTGGCCAATTCCTTGGCAAGGTTAGCTTGTGAATATTCACTCAATGCTTCACCGCCGCCCATTTCATCCTGTGCATAATCATTTAGTAGCGATACCAAATCCTTAGCCTGCGTGGGGTTTTGGTAGTCGACTAATGCGGTTGTAACTGTCATAAAATGCCCTTAATTGCTTGAAATTGAACGGTGATATCGCGGCGAAGGTAAAAAATAAGCCTGAGTGGCAACTTTTTCTAGACGCAATACCGATTTGGTGCTAGCTTTTATTTGTTCGTTCCCGGACACACCTTGTATTCAGAACTCTGCACTTATATTAAGAATTCTACCCGAGAATAAAATAAATATTATTCGAATAAACAACAACTCGCTTATTGCGGATTTATCAATCACAAAGACCCTCCAATATGAATCTTACAGAACTCAAGAAAAAGCCCATTAGTGAACTCGTATCCCTCGCCGAAGAGATGGGGATCGACAATATGGCTAGGGCACGCAAACAAGACATTATTTTCTCCATCCTGAAAACCCACGCCAAAAGTGGTGAAGACATTTTCGGCGATGGTGTGCTGGAAATTTTGCAAGATGGTTTTGGCTTCCTGCGTTCATCTGACTCATCCTACTTGGCTGGCCCTGATGACATCTATGTCTCTCCTAGCCAAATCAGACGTTTCAATTTGCGTACTGGTGACACCATTTCAGGAAAAATAAGGCCACCTAAAGACAGTGAACGCTATTTTGCCTTGTTGAAAATTAACCAGGTAAATTTTGATAAACCAGAGAATTCACGCAATAAGATACTATTCGAAAACTTGACCCCGCTGCATGCAGAGCAACGCCTGACCATGGAGCGCGGTAACGGTAGTACTGAAGATATTACCGCGAGGGTACTAGACCTTGCGTCGCCAATTGGCAACGGCCAACGTGGCTTGATTGTAGCTCCACCAAAAGCCGGTAAAACACTTTTACTGCAGAACATTGCCCAATCCATTGCCGCTAACCATCCTGAAATCCAACTGATGGTATTGCTTATTGACGAGCGTCCGGAGGAAGTAACTGAAATGCAGCGTTTGGTGCAAGGTGAAGTGGTTGCTTCAACCTTTGACGAGCCGGCCAGCCGCCACGTGCAAGTTGCCGAGATGGTGATTGAAAAAGCCAAACGCTTGGTTGAGCACAAAAAAGACGTAGTTATCCTACTCGACTCCATTACCCGTTTGGCACGTGCCTACAACACCGTTATCCCTTCATCCGGTAAAGTATTAACCGGTGGTGTTGATGCCAACGCATTGCATAAACCAAAACGCTTCTTCGGTGCTGCGCGTAATGTGGAGGAAGGCGGCAGCCTGACCATTATCGCTACCGCTTTGATCGACACCGGTTCGAAAATGGATGAAGTTATTTACGAAGAGTTTAAGGGCACCGGTAATATGGAACTGCACTTGAACCGTAAGATTGCCGAAAAGCGGGTGTTCCCAGCCATCGACTTCAACCGCTCGGGTACCCGTCGCGAAGAGCTGCTGACTACCCAAGAGGAGCTGCAGAAGATGTGGATCCTGCGCAAGATTGTGCATGAGATGTCAGAGATTGATGCCATGGAGTTCTTGATTGGTAAGCTTGCTATGACTAAGACCAATAATGAATTCTTCGACGCGATGCGCAGGCAGAAGTCCTAGTAAGTGCACAAACGTTACACAAAAGCCTGCTTCATGCAGGCTTTTTAATAGTCTACGGTTTTGTTTATTCGCCTTGTGGCAGCAAGGTATGAATCAGCTTGTCTTCCAGTGCAAACCTTTCTTCCATCGCTTGGCCTAGCTGCGCTAAGTTTATGTCAAAGTTACGCATTTCCGCGTGTTCATCCAAGTTGGCATAGTGGTCGTTGAAGGTTAGTGCCTTGTCTGTGGTGCCGGAAATTTGAGGATAAAGCTCTTCTGCCAATGCTTTGGCTTTGTCAGCGTGGGGACATTCTTCGGTGATCTTGTCGTACATTTCAAAATGGCCGGCAGAAATATAGTCCATTAGTATTTCACAAAAGGACGCGATCGACTCCCGCTCTGGCAGGGAATTATCTTCAGCTTCAAAAGGAGGTAAGCCAGCTAGCTGGCAGTACTGTACTAACAGTTGTTTACGTTCCTCAAGCCAGGTATCGATAACTTTATTGTTTCCACCCCATTTGGCGGCAGCTTGTTCGACTGTATTCAACATATGTACTTCCACGACTCTTTTTGCCTAGAAAAACCAGTATAACAAAAAGTTTAGATAGCAAAAGTTTTGTTTCTAAGCAGTCTTGTCCTGTATCAATGTAAGCGCCACTACTGCACAATATTGTTATTCCCACATTAATTGGCAAAGCATCCTATGGTAGAGCAAGAACTAGAATTTGACCCCAGTAGCGAACATGTATTCCTGGTCGTGGTAAAAGACAAGTTACTGCAACCCGCAAGTAAGCCCGGGTTGCTGTTGGGCCGTTGGCAGGATCTGGAGTTCTTGCATGCCTACCATGAGGAGGTGGTGAAAGTAGGTGAATACCAGGGCAAACAGTGTTATTTGGTAGACATAGGCCACGAGGCTATTGCTGACGAGGCTTATGAATCTGTCAGTTTGCGTGCCTTGGTGATGCAAATGGATATGGATTTTTTTGGTGTAGCTGCACGGGCGTGGCAGCTTGCGCTGTTTTTACGTACCCATAGGTATTGTGGCCAGTGTGGTAGCCAAATGCAGCATGTTGGCTGGGAAATGGCAATGGAATGCGCGCGTTGTGGCCATCGCTGTTATCCCAGGATTTCACCCTGTATTATCGTTGCCATACGCAAGGGCAAGCAAATATTGTTGGCCCATGGCAGGCACCACAAACAAAGCATGTATTCGACCTTGGCGGGTTTTGTGGAAAGTGGCGAAACCTTGGAGCAAGCGGTGCACCGAGAGGTTATGGAAGAAGTGGGCATTAGCATCAAGAACGTTAGGTATTTTTCCAGCCAGCCATGGCCTTTCCCGCATTCGTTAATGTGCGGTTTTTTCGCTGATTATGCATCCGGGGATATTGTGGTTGATGCCAAAGAAATTGTCGATGCCAAGTGGTTTGACATAGATAACCTACCCTTTATCCCACCGACGTTTTCCATCGCAGGGCAACTTATTGAAAAAACCGTCAAGGACATTGAACAAAGCATCTCAGCACAGGGCAACTAATAGGCGGGCATAAAAAAGCCCCGTTAAAAAACGAGGCTTGAATTTTGTGTTAGCGTCAAGGTCCTGTAAAGCAGGCTTCTTTGTTCTTATTTGGCATGCCTTAGAAGACATTGACATAGGTTATAGCAGATAAAAAACAAGAATGACAAGTTTTTTGTTTAAAAAAAACACAAAAAGTTTGCGTCCCGCCAAATTTAACCCGTTATGGGCGTCAAATTGTGTACACTACGCCGAATTACACAATCCCAATAATTTGCTGTACGGAAGCATTCGATGCCTGTTGAATTACAAAATGACCGCTATTTGCGGGCACTATTACGCCAACCTGTAGACTTAACACCTGTTTGGATGATGCGCCAAGCGGGCCGCTATTTGCCAGAATACCGTGCGACCCGGTCACAGGCTGGCGACTTTATGGCCTTGTGCAAAAACGCTGAGCTGGCGTGTGAGGTAACACTGCAGCCATTGCGCAGGTATCCGCTCGATGCTGCTATTTTATTTAGTGATATCTTGACCATTCCCGACGCTATGGGATTGGGCTTGTATTTCGAAACAGGTGAAGGGCCTAAATTCAAATCACCAATTACTTGCGAAAGCCATGTCAAAGCGTTGCCAGTGCCGGATCCCGAGCAGGAGTTGGGTTATGTCATGGAGGCGGTGCGCACTATCCGCAGTGCCTTAGCTGGCAAGGTGCCATTGATTGGTTTTTCTGGCAGCCCTTGGACATTGGCTACCTACATGGTTGAAGGCGGTTCTAGCAAAACCTTTGGCAAAGTGAAAAAAATGGCGTTCTCCGAGCCAGGTGCCATGCATTTATTATTGGATAAATTGGCCGACTCGGTCATTTTATATCTGAACGCCCAAATCAAGGCTGGCGCCCAGTCAGTAATGGTGTTTGATACTTGGGGCGGGGTATTGTCCACGGAAGCCTATCAAGAATTTTCATTGCGCTATATGGAAAAGATTGTCGCTGGCCTTATCCGTGAGCACGAAGGCCGCCGGGTTCCCGTGACTTTGTTTACCAAAAACGGTGGCCAGTGGTTGGAGCTGATGGCAAAAACCGGCTGCGACGCATTGGGCTTGGATTGGACAACCGACATTGCCAGCGCCCGTGCCAGGGTAGGGGACAAAGTTGCCTTGCAGGGCAATATGGATCCCTGCATGCTGCATGCGCCAACAGAGCGCATAGAGCAAGAAGTCAGCTCTATATTAGCTGGATTTGGCAACGGCACTGGTCATGTGTTCAACTTGGGCCATGGCATTCATCCCGATATTGATCCGGAACATGCGGGTGCTTTTATCAATGCTGTACACAAATACAGCAAGCCTTACCACGAATAGGCATATGCTGTCATTCGCCCGCTCCTTGATTGCGTTGCTGCTAGCACTGTGTTTGTCGCTGGCGACAAACGCTCTGGCTGGGGACAAACACCAACACAGCCGCATGGGCTCCCATGGCATGGTATTGCTGGATGTTGGCGGTACCTTTTATGCCAGCCATCTACCGCTTTATTACCGCCCCCATGATTACCAAATCATTTATCAAATTGACGTCCCGAAGCACGTAGCGCAAGGGTTGCAGCAACTTCTAGCCAAGGGCATGGTCACCCTGTTACCTGGGAATTTTGATTTGGATCGGCTGGTTTCTGGCGAGGAACTGGTTTTGTTTAGCCAGTTTTATCAAGGCCATTTTGAGCGCGGCGGCACGCCGTGGCAAAGCAAGGTGCAGGTTGAATTCCGTGACCAGGTCTATTTGCGCCAGCTTGAAGATACAGCTCTTGCTGCGCCCAATGGGCAATATCAATTGCTACATTTGCATGACGGAAACAGCATAGCGGTACACCAGATCCGCCAAGCCCCCTCATTTGACCATATTATCTCATTCTCGGATGGGTGTATTATTGATGGGCAAAAACGCATAAGTTTGAAATTGGATAAGGGCTTTGCACTAGAATTAAACAACGCCGAGCTCACCCGTGTGATGCATGGGTGCAGCAAAGTTCAAAACTTGTACTGGGAAGTTGCTGACTTTAAGTAGTAACGGCGCATCGAAAACACAAGTTTGCAGACTTTAGTTCCTTTGCTTTGCCAATATCCTATCCAATTGGTTGGCGAAGGCCTGCTTATCGCTGTCTGAATAGGCGGCGGTTTTACCCGTCTGCACACCGCTGGCGCGCAAGGTGTCAAAGAAATCACGCATATTTAAGCGCTGCTTGATATTCTCCTTGGTTAGCTTTTCGCCCCGGAAGTTGATAACGATCGCGCCTAAACCAATGGCTTCATCTGCCAAAGGGATATCTGAACTTACCAGTAGGTCGCCGGCTTTTATGCGTTTGACTATTTCGTTGTCGGCAACGTCAAAGCCTTTTTCCACCCGCATTGTCTGTACAAAGTCGTTGCGCCTGATGTTGAGGGATTGGTTGGCGACGAAGGTGACATGGGTTTTGGTGCGCAGCGCCGCTTTGGTTAATATTTCCCTAACTGGGACTGGGCACGCATCGGCATCCACCCATATTTTTAACTCCGTGGCTGCATTTTCTTTTTGATCAGGCATCGCGTGGTATTCCTTTTATAATACTTCTGATGAGCCGAGGGGTCTTGCGTTCCCCTGGCGCTTGTTTTTCGGTAGGAAGCGCAGTCTGTTTATCTTTTAGCTGTTGCAGCGCCCATTCAATGTGTTCAGCCAACATAGGCGATGCTGATTCCAGTCCCGCTTGCAATACTGCCACTGCGTGCTCTGAGTATTGGGCATTGCCCATGGCTACCGCAATATTGCGTCGCCAACGCTCGTGGCCTATCCGGCGTATTGCCGAACCTTCAGTCGCTTTTAAGAATGTCGCTTCATCCCATTGGAATAAAGTCACCAAGTCGGAATCAAGCAAGGCATCGCGGCCGGCGAAGTCGGGTTCCAAGGATACCTTGGCAAAGCGGTTCCAGGGGCAAATTAGCTGGCAGTCATCACAGCCATAGATGCGGTTACCAATGGCTTTGCGATACTGTTCTGGGATCTTGCCTTTATTTTCAATCGTGAGGTAGGAAATACAACGGCGGCCATCTACCACATAGGGCGCTGTGATTGCCCCAGTCGGGCAAATGGTGATGCAGGCTGTACAGGAACCGCATTTATCCCCTATTGGTTGATCGGTGGGCAAGGGCAGGTTGACGAACAGCTCCCCTAAGAAAAACCAGGAGCCCGCTTCGGGGTGCAGGGTAAGTGAGTGCTTGCCAGTCCAGCCAATTCCCGCTTTTTCCGCCACTGCATGCTCAAGTACAGGGGCGGAATCCACAAATGGACGGAACTGTGTACCAGGTACCTGCTGCTGGATTTTATCGCCGAGTTTTTTCAGGCGCTTACGCAGCACTTTGTGGTAGTCGCGCCCGACGGCGTAGCGGCTGACATAAGCTTTGTCCGGGTTGGACAGGGTTTTAGCAAATGCGGCATTGGGCGGTAGGTAGTCCATCCTGGCGCTAATAATGCGCAGTGTGCCAGGATGCAATTTACCAGGCTGCAACCTCAAATCCACATTTTCTTGCATATATTGCATATCGCCGTGGAATCCCTGTGATAACCAGTTTCGCAAGTGTGGCTCGTGTCGCGTTAAGTCAATATCTGAAATGCCAATTTGTTGAAATCCTAGTTCTTTGCCCCACCTCTTGATATCTTGGGCAAGAATTTCGAAATCAATAGCACTATCTGATGACATTAAAAGCCTACGTAAACATTTTTCCGCCGGAGAGCTTAGCACAAAATGTCTATACCGCCGACCAGGTTAGGTTGGTAGAACCCAAAGCGGCAGCTATGGCTGGGGTGAGTATGTATAGCTTGATGGAGCTCGCTGGACAGGCCGTAGTAAATGTTATCCGAGACGCATTTCCATCGCGGCAGAAGTTATTGGTCTTGGCTGGCCATGGCAACAATGGCGGTGACGCGTACGTGGTGGCCCGCCGAGCCTGTGCCTTAGGCAAGCAGGTGGTGCTGTGCGAGCTTGGCAAGGTGGACAGGCTAAGCGACGATGCCAGCTGCGCCAGGCAAAAATGGCTGCAATCCGGGGGGCAGGCTGAGGATTTTAACCAGCTTGACTTAAACGAATTTGATTTGTGCGTAGATGGCTTACTGGGAACCGGTATCCAGGGTGAAGTCAAAGAGCCCATGGCAAGCATTATTAAACGCATCAACCAAAGTGGTTTAGACGTCTTAAGTATTGATATCCCTTCCGGGTTGCACGCAGATACCGGCGCGGTGCAAGGGGCTGCCATCCAAGCTGTGCATACCGTGACTTTTGTTGGTATAAAGTCGGGCCTGGTCACCGGGTTGGGTAAGCAACACTGTGGCCAACTGCATTTTGATGACCTAGGCATTGGCCCGGAGTTTACCCGCATAGCAGTTCCCGTAGCCAAGATGATTGGCTTTCCGTTGCTCAAGCCGTTGCCAGCAAGGCCACTCGCGGCCCATAAAGGTAGCTTTGGCAAACTGCTGTGTATCGGTGGCAACCAGGGCTATCCGGGCGCTATACGGCTGACAGGCGAGGCGGCCCTATACAGTGGTGCTGGTTTGGTGAAGGTGCTTTGCCATGAAGATTCCAGGTTGCAGGTTAGCAGCGGCCGCCCAGAGCTCATGGTTGATTGGCGCGAAGAACAGCTGCCTAGCATGCTGAAGTGGTGCGACGCTGTGGTGGTTGGGCCAGGCCTGGGCAAAGATGCCTGGGCAATGCGGGTGCTAAAGCTCACCTTGGAGGCCTGCCTGCGTTACCACAAGTCACTGGTGATAGACGCTGATGCAATTAATTTGGTGTCAGAGCAAAGGCGCTTGACCATACCCAAAAATCTCGCGATATTAACGCCGCACCCAGCGGAGGCGGCCCGTTTATTAAACCGCACAGCCAATGAGGTGGAGTCAAATCGCTATTTGGCGGCGCGGCAAATTTCCATGCAGTATGATGCGGTCACTTTGTTAAAAGGGGCTGGCAGCGTGGTCTGCGCCCAAAACAATACATGGGTTTGCCAAGATGGTAACCCTGGTATGGCCAGCCCGGGTATGGGTGATTTGTTGTCGGGAGTTTTGGGAAGCTTGCTGGCACAAGGCATGAGCAACCGGTTATCCTGCCTGTTTGGTGTTTGCTTGCACAGCCATGCGGGCGATAGGGCCAGCCAAATGGTGGGGCAAAGGGGCTTGTTAGCCAGCGATTTATTGCCTGAAATAAGGCGCTTAGTGAACAACAATTGTGAGTAGTACAAGTAGATACAAAATGCAGATAGAAAAGTATTGCGTGACAGAGCAGGATACTGAAAACTTTGCGGCATCACTGGCCTTGGCGTGCAAAACAAGCGGGAAAACCTGGGGCATTCATTTAGTCGGAGAACTTGGCGCCGGTAAAACCTGTTTTTCCCGTGGCTTTATATGGGCATTAGGGCATACAGGTTCAGTTAAGAGTCCGACTTATACCTTGGTGGAGCCCTATGACATTGGCGAATGGCGCTTATTCCACTTTGATTTGTACCGGCTGGCCGATCCGGAAGAACTCGAATTTATGGGCTTTAGGGATTATTTGGATCAACAGGTCATTAATTTGATTGAATGGCCCAGCAAAGGTGAGGGCTCACTACCATCCCCCGACCTGAAAATAAATATTGAGTTTGCGGAACCAGGGCGTAATATAAAGGTCGAAGCGTTAACTGGGCAAGCGCAGGACCTGCTAGAAAAACTAAAATAACAGGTACCAATGAAAAAAATTGGGTTTAGGCTGACAATCTTGTTGTGTGTGGGCTGGCTCTTTTCTGGGGCGGCCTCGGCCTCTGCGTCCTCAAAACCCAATGAAGTCAATAGTGTCCGTATTTGGCCTTCCCCTAATAACACCCGGGTAGTTTTCGATTTAGCGAAATCTCCCGAATTTACTTATTTCACCCTAAAAAATCCTGAGCGCTTGGTAATTGATTTACAAAACACCGAAGGTAAAACGGACTTTAGCCAATATCAAAACAACAGCAAAATTGTTAAACGCATTCGGCATAGTACGCCCAAAAACACAAACGCTGCACGCATTGTGCTGGAGCTGAACGAATCTGTTAAACCACAGGTATTTTCATTGGTACCCACCCCACCTTATGGCAACCGTTTGGTGGTTGACTTGGCAAGCAAGAGCGCACAACGCTACCAAGCGGTGGAGCCAAGCCACTACTCGCGGGATCGCGACATTGTTATTGCTATTGATGCCGGGCACGGTGGTGAGGATCCAGGGTCAATTGGTCCATCGGGTACTTTCGAAAAGAATGTGGTGCTCAGGGTTGCCCGCAAGCTCGCCAACTTAGTCAATAAAGAGCCGGGTATGAGGGCGGAAATGATCCGCACTGGCGACTACTTTATTGGATTAAACAGGCGGCCTGAGATAGCGCGTGAGAAAAAAGCGGATTTTTTTGTCTCTATCCACGCAGATGCTTTTACCTCGCCCCAACCCAATGGTGCTTCAGTCTGGGTGTTATCCACTGGGCGTGCCAGCACAGAACTTGGCCGCTGGATGGAAAGTACGGAAAAACATTCTGAGCTATTGGGCGGTGCGGCAGAAGTCATCCAGGACACAGCTAATGAACGCTATCTAACCCAAGCATTGTTAGACATGTCGATGGATCACTCCATTGCCACTAGCTACGACATCAGCCGGGAAATATTGGGTGAATTGAAAAGCATGACCCGGTTGCACAAAAAGCGTCCACAGGCGGCCAGCTTGGCGGTGTTGACCTCTCCCGATATCCCTTCGGTAATGGTAGAAACCGGCTTTATCTCCAATCCCCGGGAAGAGAAAAACCTAAACTGGAGCAAGCACCAGTCACGGCTGGCAGATGCTATCTTTGCCGGGATCAAGCGCCACTTTAAAGAGAACCCGCCTGATGGCACCTTGTGGGCTGACAACCGTCCCAAAAACCGCACCCACAGGGTAGAGAGGGGGGACTCCCTTTCTGAACTTGCACAACGCTATAATGTGACTGTTGTGAATTTAAAACGAGCCAATAACCTTAGTTCAGACTTGGTGCGGATTGGCCAAGTGTTGAACATCCCGCAAAGCTAGCCGCAATAACGGAGAAACTGTGCCTATTAGAGTGTTACCTGCGCGATTGGCAAACCAAATCGCAGCAGGTGAGGTGGTGGAACGTCCTGCATCGATTGTTAAAGAATTAGTCGAAAACAGCCTCGATGCTGGTGCCACTAGTATTGACGTGGATATAAGCCAAGGCGGCGCCAAAGCCATAGTGATCAAAGATAATGGCAGTGGTATTGCCAAAGATGAATTGACCCTTGCCTTAAGCCGCCATGCCACTAGTAAAATTAGTTGTTTAGATGATTTAGAACAGATCGCGAGCCTGGGCTTTCGCGGTGAAGCGTTGGCCAGTATTGCGTCGGTGTCCCGCCTTACCCTGCAATCCATGCCTGCAGGCCAAGAACAAGGCTGGCAGGCACACGCTGAGGGTCGGGATATGCAGGTGGAACTGTCGCCGGTCGCCCACCCGGTGGGTGCCACGGTGCAGGTCTGTGATTTGTTTTACAACACACCCGCTAGGCGTAAGTTTTTGCGTTCTGAAAAAACCGAATTCCAGCATATTGACGAGCTGATTAAACGCATTGCGCTGTGCCGCCAAGACGTGCAGTTCAGGTTGCGCCACAATGGCAAAGTGGTCAGGCACTTTCCGAGGCTACGGGGTGAAGGTAAACACTTGAAACGGGTCTCGGCGGTTTGCGGTAAGGCGTTTGCCGACCAGTGCCTATTTATAGAAAGTAGTTTGCAGGACTACCGATTGTCTGGCTGGATTGGCGGCCCGGGTTTTTTTCGCAACCAAAACGATCTGCAATACGCCTATGTCAATGGCCGTATGATGCGGGATAAACTGTTAAACCACGCTATTCGCGAGGCATTTGAGGGGCTGATCCCTGCTGAGGGCTTCCCCGCGTATGTCCTGTTTTTTAGCTGCGATCCCATTAATGTTGACGTTAACGTGCACCCAGCAAAACACGAAGTGCGTTTCCAACAAGCCAGGCAAGTACATGATTTTGTCTATGCAAGCGTGCACGAAGCCTTGCAACAGCAAATGCAAGTAACTTGCGTTGCCGAGGAACCCAGCGCAGCCAGCGAATATTTGCCTGCAACAAGCCAGGCAGTGACATCGCCACCAGTTAACCATGATTACATAACACCACTTAGGCCAAGCAGCCCAGTATCCGCCCCTGCTCCCAGTGCCGGTGCTAGCTATAGGCAGGCAACCAGTAGGACTGCCCCGCAAAGTGCACATCAATTTGCGCAGGCTGCAAACAATTATCAAGCGTTAATGACACCTGCCGAAACCGCACAGGATCAGAATGCGATGGTATTCGATGGGCAAGGTGTATTGCTGGATCAGGGCGGCAACTATTGGTGGCTGCCTAAAAACCCAATGCTGCGGGCTTGGCTGGAGTCGGAATTGACATTGGAAGGAATCAGCCAACCTTTG
Organism: Alteromonadaceae bacterium; assembly: GCA_965279005.1. Lineage (GTDB taxonomy): Bacteria > Pseudomonadota > Gammaproteobacteria > Enterobacterales > Alteromonadaceae > Planctobacterium. Next base: position 160,804 of record CBDIHK010000024.1, read on the forward strand.
CTGCTACCGGTTGCCATTAGCAATGCTGATCCTTTGCCGGCAGCCATTGTGGAAGAGCTTGCTGGCATGGGCCTAGTACTACAAGCCCGCAACGGCAAGCTAGTAGTTAAAGCGGTCCCCCCCGGATTGCGTTGGCTCAATTGGGGCGATGTGTTAAGTAGTTTTTGCCAAAATATTTCATCACTTGGAACAGCTACCAAAACACAACTTATTGCGGCAATGGCTGATGCTGGTGATTTTTCCAAGCTTGCTACGGTGACACTATGGCAACATTGGCAAGCGACATACGGGGAAGCGTTGCAAAACCGGCTACAACTAGAAGCCATCGCTATCGACCCGGTAAAGTTAATCGAGCACATTGAGAGACAATGACAGGACTTGCTAAGCAGACAGGCAAACCATTGCCGCCAGCCATATTCCTTATGGGACCTACTGCGTCAGGGAAAACCGATTTAGCGATGCAACTGACAGCGGTGATGCCGTGCGAGATCATAAGTGTTGACTCGGCAATGGTCTATCGGGATATGGATATTGGCACGGCGAAGCCCACACCAGAAGAACTGCAACAGGCGCCACATCGCCTAATAGATTTTTTGGATCCGGCACAGAGCTATTCGGTCGCACAGTTCAGAAAAGATGCCCTCAGGGAAATGGCAGACATTACCGCGGCTGGCAAGTTACCACTACTCGTGGGGGGGACCATGATGTATTTTAATGCTTTGTTGCAGGGGCTTTCTAACCTGCCTGAATCGTGCGCTGAAGTAAGGGCTGGCATAGAGCAGCAGGCCACAGAACTTGGCTGGGATCATTTGCACCAAGAGCTGGCGGATGTTGATCCAGTATCGGCACAGCGTATCCACCCCAATGATCCACAGAGGTTGACTAGGGCGCTGGAGGTGTACCGGTTGAGCGGCAAAACCATGACCGAACTAACAGCTCAGCGCAGTGACACAATCCCCTATCAATTGCACCAATTCGCTATTGCACCAGATGACCGTGCTGTGCTGCACCAACGCATAGAAACCCGCTTCGACCAAATGCTGCAGCAGGGTTTTGAACTAGAAGTGGCGAAGTTGCGTAACAGGGGAGACCTGCATTTGGATCTGCCGTCTATTCGCTGTGTTGGCTACCGACAAATGTGGCAATATCTGGCAGGTGATTTAGACTATGAAGAGATGCGCTATCGGGGCATTGTCGCAACCCGGCAATTGGCCAAACGCCAATTAACCTGGCTGAGGGGCTGGCCAGATGTGCATTGGTTGGACACTTTTGGTAAAAACAATTTGGATAAAATCAAAAGTATATTGAAGACTTATAAGCAATAAGTCGATAGTCTATACAGTATAGGTAAATCCTGTATACTAGCGTTTACTGCTAAGAGGAAATCCCTCCTGGGTAAACACAATAAGAACGATAAGAGAAGAATAACAAGAGGCTCACATGGCTAAGGGACAATCATTACAAGACCCGTTTTTGAATGCTTTGCGCAGAGAACGTGTTCCCGTGTCAATTTATCTCGTGAACGGGATTAAACTCCAGGGTCAAATCGAATCATTTGACCAGTTCGTTATTTTGTTGAAAAACACTGTAAGCCAGATGGTTTACAAGCACGCTATATCAACAGTCGTGCCTGCTCGCGCAATCCCAATGCTTGCGAATGATCCGTCAGACGGGGATAATGATTCGTCAGACTAACTAACCAAGGAGAAATGCTTGTTTGACCGTTATGAAGCAGGTGAACAGGCTGTTCTCGTCCATATAAATTTCGCAGAAGAAAATAGCAAAGAAGACTTGCAAGAATTGCAAATGCTGGTTTCTTCTGCGGGTGTAAACGCCGTGGACATTGTCACCGGTTCCCGGCAGGCACCCAGTGCCAAGTACTTTGTCGGCTCAGGAAAAGCAGAAGAAATCGCCAATTCTGTAACAACCTATGGCGCAGATGTGGTTATCTTTAACCATGGCCTAACTCCCTCACAAGAACGCAACCTTGAAAAACTGTGCAAATGCCGGGTTTTGGATCGCACCAGTTTAATCTTGGATATATTCGCACAGCGGGCCCGTACCCACGAAGGTAAACTACAGGTTGAATTGGCACAGCTAAAGCATCTATCCACGCGCCTGGTACGTGGCTGGACCCATTTGGAGCGGCAAAAAGGTGGCATTGGCTTACGTGGCCCGGGTGAAACCCAGCTGGAAACAGACCGCCGGCTATTGCGGGATAGAATCAAAGCCATCCTCAGGCGATTGGAAAAGGTACAGACACAACGGGAGCAAGGCCGGCGCTCGCGAAACCGTGCTGAGTTACCTACGGTGTCTTTAGTTGGTTACACCAATGCGGGCAAATCGACGTTGTTCAATACTGTTACCCAAGCCGGTGTTTACGCCGCTGACCAACTTTTCGCGACACTGGATCCCACTTTGCGAAAAATTCAGTTACAAGATGTCGGTTCGGCCATACTCGCTGACACGGTAGGATTCATCAGGCACTTGCCCCATGATTTGGTCGCGGCGTTCAAAGCGACGCTGCAAGAAACCCAAGAAGCAGATTTGCTCCTGCATGTCGTTGATTTTTCTGATGAAAGGTTCCGGGAAAACATTGACCAAGTGAATGAAGTGCTCGATGAAATTGAATCTGGCGACATTCCACAGTTGATTGTGTGCAATAAAATTGACCGGCTTGACGGAGTCTCTCCGCGCATTGATCGGAATGAGGATGGCAAGCCTATAAGGGTATGGCTATCGGCTCAGCAAGGGCAAGGTATTGATTTATTGAGAAATGCCCTCACTGAGTGCTTAGCAGATAAAATGGTGCAGTACCAATTACGGGTACCGCCCGCACAAGGCAAATTGCGTGGCAAGCTATTCAACTTAAATTGCATAGCATCAGAGCGTTATGCTGATGACGGGGATTGGCTGGTGGATGTGCGAATGCCCTCTAAGGACTGGCACCGGCTAGTTAAGAATTACGACGCCGATATTACTAAACTGGTAGTAACGGCACCAAAGAATTAATTTTTTAACGGAGAAAGACATGGCCTGGAATGAGCCGGGTGGCAATAATAATGACCCCTGGAAAAACCGGAAAAATAATGACCAAGGTCCACCTGACCTAGACGATATTTTTAGGAATATCTTCAAGAAGTTTGGTGGCAAGGGCAACGGCGGTGGCGGCAGCTCTTTTGGTGGCGGCCTAAGCGGCATGGCCATTGGTATTTTTATCGGGTTGCTACTTGCGGTATGGGTTTTCAGTGGCTTCTACACTATCAAAGAAGCTGAGCGTGGCGTCGTACTTAGGTTTGGAGAATTCCATACCACGGTAGAGCCAGGCTTGAAATGGAAACCAACCTTTATTGATGAGGTGTACCCAGTAGACGTACAAACTATCCGCTTCTTGCCTGCATCAGGTGATATGCTCACCGAGGACGAAAACGTCGTCCGGGTCGAGATGGAAGTGCAGTACCGGGTCATTGAACCTTACCAATACACCTTCGCCGTGACCAATCCAGATGAAAGCCTGCGCCAAGCGCTTGACGCTGCGCTGCGCTATGTGGTGGGCCATTCAATTATGGATGACGTCCTGACTAGTGGCCGTGAAGTTGTACGCCAGTGGGTAAGGCAAGAGCTGGAAGATATTATTAGCCCGTATTCTATGGGGATCAGCGTCACTGACGTTAACTTCAAAGACGCACGCCCCCCTGAAGAAGTAAAAGCTGCGTTCGACGACGCAATTGCTGCCCAAGAGGATGAACAGCGTTTTATCCGTGAAGCTGAAGCTTATGCCCGTGAAATTGAACCGAGGGCACGTGGCCAGGTTAGGCGGATGGAAGAAGACGCGCTGGCCTATAAAGAACGTGTGATCCTGGAATCCCAGGGTGAAGTCGCCCGTTTTGAAGAACTTTTGCCGCAATACACCGCTGCACCGGAAGTGACCCGCCAGCGTTTGTATTTGGAAACGATGGAGCAGGTGTATAGCAATACCAGTAAAATCATGGTGGACACTGAAGGTGGCGGCAATATGATGTACCTGCCTTTGGACAAAATTATGGAGCGTCAGCAAAATACGCCAATAAACCCCAATTCACGCAATACCATAGAAGGCTTGCGTAATGCGCCAACCAACACCACTAACACGCCTGCGCAAAGCCCTGTGCGCAGTGATCGTTTCCGCAGTAACGGGAGGGACTAAGCCGTGAATAATGTAAAATTAATTATTGCTGTATTGGTTGCCGCTATCGCTTATAGCTCATTGTTTATTGTCAAAGAAGGTGAGCGCGGCATTGTTATCCAGTTTGGAAAAGTGAACCGTGACGCCGCTGGCGAAACCGTTGTGCACGGACCAGGTCTACACTTTAAAGTCCCTTTCATTGATACTGTACGCCTGTTAGATGCTCGCGTGCAGACCCTGGATGACGCCCCTGACCGTTTCGTAACTTCTGAGAAGAAAGACTTGATTGTTGACTCTTACGTGAAGTGGCGCATTAGCGATTTTGCCAAGTTCTACCTAGCTACCCAAGGCGGCAACAGGGCATTGGCGGAAGACCTATTGAAGCAGAAAGTAAACAATGGACTGCGTTCTGAGTTTGGTACCCGTACTATTTCAGAAATCGTATCCGGTGAGCGTTCTGAGTTGATGGATGAAGCCTTGCAGCAGTCGTCAGAAAGTTCTGATGAACTAGGTATCGAAATTGTCGATGTTAGGGTTAAGCAAATAAACCTGCCGCTTGAAGTCAGTAACTCTATCTTTGACCGTATGCGTGCAGAGCGTACTGCCGTAGCCAAAGAGCACCGCTCAAAAGGGCAGGAGCAAGCTGAGTTCCTGCGCGCTGACATCGACCGCAGGGTGACTGTTATGTTGGCTGATGCCGAGCGTAACGCCCGTAAATTGCGCGGTGAAGGAGATGCACAGGCAGCGCAAATCTACGCTGAAACTTATTCGAAAAATCCCGAATTCTATGCATTTTTGCGCAGTATGGATGCATATAAGGCGAGCTTTAACAGCAAGCAGGATGTCTTGATCGTTGAGCCAAATAGTGATTTCTTCAAATACTTGAACCAATCCATACAGCCTTAACTTGTGCCTATCGCTAAAAAAGCGCCTTTGAGGCGCTTTTTTTCGTTAGCTTAGGTATTATCGATATCTCTTTAGTTCGTCTTGGGATCTAGAGGAAAGCAAACCCAATGTTAAAACACCTTTACCAGCGCTTCCTGCAAGCTAACCCCGGTGTCCAGCACTACGCCTGCCATAGCCACCACTATTGGCCTGATGTAACCAGGGATGCCATGATTCAATACTGGGATGACAGTGCCCAATACGTGGATGACAAGTGGAATTTCTTTTTCCAGGAAAAAGTTCCCAAGTTGCAGCAATATATTGCGACATTGCTTGGCACCAATCAGGCGGCCCAAATAGTATTTGCGCCCAATACCCATGAATTTGTGTTCCGGTTATTGAGTTGCCTGGATCTTGCCAAGCCGGTCACCATAGTTACTACAGATAGTGAATTCCATAGCTTTACCCGCCAAATCAACCGGCTAGACGAGCTAAGTAACGTCAAGGTTGTGCGCGTTAAAACCGAGCCCTTTGCCGACTTTGATGCCCGCCTTGTGGACGCCGTATTGCAGCACCAACCTGATATGGTGTTTTTTAGCCAAGTATTTTTTAATTCGGGAATGGCCATCAAGGATCTAGATGGCATTATTAATCGCATTAAACTTTTGGATAACATGATCGTGGTGGACGGTTACCATGCTTTCACCGCCTTGCCTTTGGATCTGAGCCAACACCGCAGCCGCATATTCTATTTATCTGGTGGCTATAAATATGCCCAAGGTGGTGAAGGTGTATGTTTTATGCATTGTCCGAAAAGTATCCTACTAAGGCCGCTTTACACTGGCTGGTATGCAGAGTTTGGTGAGTTACAGAAGTTCAAGTCGCGCAAAGTGGACTACAGCAAAACGGGTTTCCATTACGCTGGTTCTACCATGGACTACAGTGGCATTTACCGCCAGCTTGCTGTTTTTGAGCAGTGGCATGAGTTGGGGATCAGCATTGCTGATATCCATGGGCACGTACAAACCATGCAGGCCAGCTTTTTAGGGCACCTGGACAGCATTGGCCATGCAATATTGAACCGTGACAAATTGGTCGCAAATGACTTATCTGTGCATGGTCACTTCCTCAGTTTCGAATTACCCGGTGGTCAAGCTGGGCAGTTGCATGAATTTTTAAAGCAACACAAAATCATGACTGATCACCGTGGCAACAGGTTGCGTTTTGGTTTTGCGCCGTACCATGAAGCTGGCGACATAGACTTGTCCTGCCTAGGACAATTCAATGTTTGATATTTTGTTATTGGCATTTGCCTTATTTCTGGTGTTGGAGGGGATAGGGCCGATGTTGTTTCCAAACAAGTGGCGCGCTTTTGTGCTCACCTTGGCAGATCGACCGGTCAATGAATTACGCATGATTGGCGGCGTGATGGTGACAATAGGCTTAGTGTCACTGCTTTATTGGTTGTGAAGCGCCTGAATAAGCCGTTTAAGCCAGCGTGCAGCGCCAAATAGTGCTGTTGAATTGACCAAATAGACAACAAAATGGGTGATTCAAACTAGTCCTCTTGATAGAATCTTCCTCTAATTTTTCGAATAGCAAAATAAATGGCAAATAACGTAGTTGTGCTCGGCACCCAATGGGGTGACGAGGGAAAAGGAAAGGTCGTTGACCTGTTGACTGACAAGGCGGCATATGTGGTTCGTTACCAAGGTGGCCACAATGCCGGGCATACCCTGGTAATTGACGGTGAAAAAACTGTTCTGCACCTCATTCCATCTGGTATTTTACGTGATAATGTGAAGTGTGTGATTGGCAATGGCGTGGTGCTTAGCCCGGAAGCCCTGATGAAGGAAATTGCCATGCTGAAGTCGCGTGACGTGCCGGTTGAAGAGCGCCTCGTCATTAGCGAAGCTTGTCCACTTATCCTTCCTTACCACATCGCACTTGACCAAGCGCGTGAAGCCGCACGGGGCAATAAGGCGATTGGAACAACTGGCCGCGGTATCGGTCCTGCCTATGAGGACAAAGTATCCCGCCGCGGTTTACGGGTGGGGGATTTATTCTGCGTAGAAAGTTTTGCCAGCAAGCTTAAAGAAGTCATGGAATACCACAACTTCGCACTTGAGCACTATTACAAGGCTGAACCTGTTAGCTATGACCAGGTATTGCAAGAAGTACTTGCTATCGCAGACACTTTGAAAGACATGGTTGTTGATGTTACTGACATGCTCGACAAAGCCCGCCACAACGGCGAAAAAATCATGTTCGAGGGTGCCCAAGGCACCCTTTTGGATATCGACCATGGTACTTATCCCTATGTGACTTCGTCCAACACCACAGTAGGTGGTGTTGCCACTGGCGCCGGTTTTGGCCCACTTCACCTGGATTATGTCTTGGGTATCGTCAAAGCCTATACCACCCGGGTAGGTTCAGGCCCATTCCCTACCGAACTGGACTGTGAAGTAGGTGAGCACCTAGGTGTCAAAGGCCATGAGTTCGGTGCCACAACCGGCCGTAAGCGCCGTACAGGTTGGTTTGATGCGGTAGCGATCAAACGCGCGGTGCAAATAAACTCAATTTCAGGCTTTTGCCTTACCAAGCTCGACGTACTAGATGGTTTGCAAGAGATCAAAATTTGTGTCGGCTACAAAATGCCTGATGGCACTATTAATGATGTGCCGCCCATGGCCGCTGATGGCTATGACACGGTAGAGCCGGTGTATGAAACTATGCCTGGTTGGTCCGAAAATACCTATGGGATTACCGAGTTGGCGGGCTTGCCTGACGCCGCACAGGCTTACATTAAACGCATCGAAGCTATAACAGGGGTGCCGGTACACATTATATCTACCGGGCCTGATCGGAATGAGACAATTGTGCTCACCCATCCGTATGATGCTTAGTACATCTGAAAAAAATTAGGTCGCGCTTGCGGCCTTTTTCGCCTCTAACAGACAGGAAATCCAAGTGACTGATATTTCTACCATAGCTGGAAAAGTTGAACACCTCAGGAAAACCTTCGCCACAGGTAAAACCCGCGATAGGCAGTGGCGTATCCAACAGCTGAAGCAGGTTAAACGGTTAACCATAGAAAATGAGCAAAAGATACTGGACGCATTGGCCGCTGATCTCGGCAAGTGTGAATTGGAGGCCTGGAATTCAGAAATAAGCTATATCACCGGCGAAGTTGACCACAACATCAAACACCTGTCAGCCTGGATGCGCAGGCGTAGTGTGAAAACCCCTATCCTGGCACAGCCTGGCAAAAGCTATATCCAACCTGAGCCACTTGGGACTGCATTAATCATCGGTGCTTGGAACTACCCATTCCAGCTAGTATTAGCGCCTTTTGTCGCCGCACTTGCTGCTGGCAACTGCGCGGTATTAAAGCCTTCTGAGCTGGCGGTAAATACCTCCGCTTTGCTCGCAGAGCTGGTGCCCCAGTACCTCGACAAAGATGCGGTTTGCGTGGTTGAGGGTGGCGTAGAGGAAACCACCGAGCTGTTGCAGCAGAAGTTTGACCATATCCTGTACACTGGCGGCGAAATGGTAGGCAAAATCATCATGCGCGCTGCAGCCGAGCATTTGACCCCGGTGACTTTGGAACTTGGCGGCAAAAGCCCGTGTGTTGTCGACAAAAACACTAACCTAGATGTCTCAGTTTCCCGAATTGCCTGGTGTAAATGGATGAATGCAGGGCAAACCTGTGTTGCGCCTGATTATGTCATTGTGGAAAAACAATATGCCGATAAGCTCGTTGCTGCGCTTAAGCAGAAAATACACGCTTTCTATAGCAGTGATGCCCAGCAAAGCCAGGACTATGGCCGCATTATCAATGAACGGCACTGGCAGCGCATTATGGGCTACCTGGATGGACAAAACGTTGTCTTTGGTGGCTCTGGTAACCAAGAAGACCGCTACATTGAACCAACCCTAGTACTCGATCCGGGCTGGGATAGCCCGCTAATGCAAAACGAGATATTTGGACCTATCCTGCCGATAATAACGGTAGATAGTATCAGTGACGCAGAAGGTATTATTAATTCCCGACCCAAGCCCCTGGCAATGTATGTGTTTTCCAAAAACGATGCGTTTGTTGACAACCTATTGGCGCGAACTAGCGCCGGTAGTGTCTGTGTCAATGACGGCATGATGTTTATGGCAAACCAAGACTTGCCTTTTGGTGGGGTGGGCAATAGCGGCATGGGTGCCTATTGTGGCAAAGCCGGGTTTGATACATTCAGCCACCTCAAGGCGGTAATGAAACGCAGCTTTGCTTTTGACGTGGACGTGCGCTACGCACCCTACTCAGACAAAAAATTAAAAATGTTGAAGATGTTGCGCTAACCATGGCTGATGCATTGCGCCCCTTCCACTTGGCAATACCTGTACATGACCTGGCACTTGCCGATTCTTTCTATGGCGGTGTATTGGGTTGCACCAAGGGGCGCTTTAGCTCACGCTGGATCGATTGGGATTTCTGGGGGCACCAGCTAGTCACCCACCAAGTGCCTGCAAAAAAGCAGGATGCTGGCGCCAATAATGTCGATGGCGAACAAGTATCAGTGCCACATTTTGGCGTTGTGATGACAAAAGCCCAGTGGTCAGATATCAAAGCCACCGTTGAAAAGCATAATATTCCCTATGTCATTAAACCTACCTTGCGTTTTGCCGGCGAACCGGGCGAACAAGGTACATTTTTTATTCGTGACTATTCAGAAAATTTGCTAGAGTTTAAATACTTTGATGATTTAGATTCACTATTCAAAGCTGAGTAGTATTCAACAAAAAAATGAATGCGGTTCGCTAAACGTGAGTCCGTTGGCTAAGATCGATTGCAATGAAATACCACGAATCCTATTCTGATTCCCAAGCTCTGCTAGAAAAGGCACTGCGCTTCTTGGATCAATATCAGCTAGCCTATAACCCAGTATTCTACGCTGTTGCCTACCAACATATGGCGGGTAACAACTTGGCATTAAGCGGCGCCATTGAACAGGCTATTGCTGCTGGAAAATTCGATCCCTATGGCGTGGAACAATTATTCGAACAATTCATTGAAAGCCAATCCAATGATAATGCCCCTGATTTTGATGAGCTGGGGAGCACCATCGACAAATTACAAGGTGCGGCTGAGAAAAACGGCGTGGCTGTGGACGCTTTGGATAAAGAGCTTGGCAATAACTATGGTTCTGCTTCAAGCAATCCAGAACCCATTGTGGCTATCACAAAATCAATCGTTGATGGCCAGAAAAAGCTGATGAAGCAAGTGGCCAAGGCTAAAACCCAATCGGAACAAATAAAAGCGGAACTTGCGGCGGCAAAATTGCAAGCGGTTACCGACCCACTGACCAGCCTGCAAAACCGCAATGGCTTGGAAATCCAATTCAAGGGGTTGCTTGGCCAAGGCCAAAAACAGGGCATATATACCGGATTGCTCGACCTCGACCATTTTAAGAATTTTAACGACAGTTACGGCCACTTGGTTGGGGATCTTATTCTGAAGCGGATCGGTAAGCTGCTAAAAGAAGAATTACCAAATGAAGCTACGCCTTTCAGGTTTGGTGGCGAAGAATTTGTCATGCTGCTAACGGCTTCCCACATAGATGCTGCAATCTCAATTGCTGAGGAAATCCGCTATAAAGTGGAGAAATTGCGCTTCAAAAGTGCCAAGACGAAAGAGCGTTTACCGCAACTGACTATATCCATAGGGCTTAGCCAATGGAGCCATGGTGAAACCTTGGAAGAGGTGCTTATCAGGGCGGACGAAGCCCTATACCAGGCGAAGAATGAAGGTAGGAACCTGGTTAAGTTTAGTTATGTAGAGGCGAGGGACTGAATAAAGTTTTCAATTTGGGGTGGCCTCCATTACACTTGCAGGGGCTTAACTTAAACTATTCTTGGATGAAAGGTAAACTCCCATGAAACTAATCTATGCTTTATTAGCCCTATTGTTGCCAATTAGTGTATACGCTGCTAATCAAACTATTCCGAGTGATCGTGAAATAGTAGAAATTGTAAGTTATCATGATCATACGGTAATCAAGTTCTCCCCTGGGTTTCAAGATAGTCAGGATTGCACTAGCAATGCCACTAACACAATCCAGTTAGATACGGCAGACGATCCCAACGGGCAGATGTATGCACTAGTGTTGGCCGCGGCTGCCGCTTCTAAGAATATAGGGTTTGGCATAGGCGGATGTGCTGGCCAATATCCACGGGTCTATCGCGTTGATGTAAGATTCTGATTGCTACTTGGATTTGCTTACAAAAGCGGTTTTTTAACCTATGTGAAATGAAAAATGCCAGCTCAAAGCTGGCATTTTGTCTTTATGATAATAGCACTAGGGTTTAGACACGCTCAAATATAGTAGCGATACCTTGCCCCAGGCCAATACACATAGTGGCAAGGCCCAAGGTCTTGTCCTTGGCTTCCATCAAGTTGAGCAAGGTGGTGCTGATACGGGCACCTGAACAACCTAGTGGGTGGCCAAGTGCAATGGCACCGCCATTTAGGTTAACCATGTCATCGTACTTGTCCAACAAGCCCAAGGCTTTGACGCATGACAGGGCTTGCGCTGCAAAGGCTTCGTTAAACTCGGCGATTTCAATGTCAGCGATGCTTAGACCCGCATGTTTAAGTGCTTTTTGGGTTGCAGGGACTGGACCGTAACCCATGATTGCGGCATCACAACCTGCTACACCCATGGCACGCACGCGGGCACGGATAGTGACACCAAGTGCTTTGGCGCGTTCTTCCGACATAAGCAGCATGGCAGCAGCACCATCTGAAATGGCGGAGGAGGTACCGGCGGTAACCGTGCCGTTGGCTGGGTCAAACACCGGGCGCAGTCCAGACAAACTCTCAACTGTGCACTCAGGGCGGATAACCTCGTCATGCTTGACCAAAGTCAAAGCGCCATCGGCATCATGGCCTTCGGTAGCGACAATTTCGTTATCCCAGCGGCCTTCTTGTGCCGCCGCAAACGCGCGTTGGTGCGAGCGGGCGCCAAATACGTCCTGCATTTCACGGGTAATTCCGTTTTGCTTGCCAAGTAGCTCCGCAGTTAGGCCCATATTGCCCGATGCCTTAGCGGTATATTTGGCCAGCCCTGGGTGGAAATCCACGTTGAAGGTCATTGGGACATGGCCCATGTGCTCCACGCCACCGATCATGTAAACGTCACCTTGGCCAGTCATGATACCCATGGTGGCATCGTGCAGTGCTTGCATTGATGAGCCACAAAGGCGGTTGACAGTGACGGCACTGACTGAACGCGGAATATCCGTCAAAAGCTGGGCATTACGGGCAACGTTGAAGCCTTGCTCTTTGGTCTGTTGCACACAGCCCCAGATGATGTCTTCAATCTCTGTTGGATCAAGCTGTGGGTTGCGTACTAGCAATGAGTTCATCAAGTGCGCCGATAGGCTTTCAGCGCGAACGTTGCGGAATACACCGCCTTTAGAACGCCCCATAGGGGTACGGATACAATCTACTACGACTACGTTTTTCATCTTCACTATCCCCTATTATTGCGCAAAAAAGCTTTTGCCAGACTTGGCCATTTCGCGAAGGCCGTCGGTTACTTGGTAAATCGCACCAAGATCTGCGTACTTGTCAGCCATTTCAACAAAATTGGCAATACCAACGGTCTCGATGTAGCGGAAAATGCCGCCGCGGAATGGAGGGAAACCAAGGCCATACAACAATGCCATGTCAGCTTCTGCTGCAGATGCGACAATGCCTTCTTCCAAACAACGCACGGCTTCGTTGGCCATAGGTACCATCAAGCGCGCGATGATCTCTTCTGCGTCGAAATCTGTTTTGTCCTGGCAATGTGGCTGCATAAGGGCATAGGCATCTTCAGCTGGTGACTTGCTTGGTCGGCCTTTTTTGTCGACACCGTGGTCATAGAAGCCTTTTTGGTTCTTCTGGCCATAGCGCTGCGCTTGGTACATCAGCGTGACTGGGTCATTTTCCAGTTTCTGCATACGCTCTGGGAAGCCCGACGCCATAACATCAGAAGCGTGGTCAGCAGTATCAATACCGACGACGTCAAGCAAATAGGCAGGACCCATAGGCCAACCAAACTGCTTCTCCATCACTTTATCTACGGCAACAAAATCAGCACCATCGAGGATCAACTTGCTGAAGCCGGCAAAATAAGGGAATAGCACCCGGTTCACCAAGAATCCAGGGCAGTCGTTGACTACGATGGGGGTTTTACCCATCTTCAAGCTCATGGCAACAACATTGGCGATGGTTTCATCAGAGGTTTTTTCGCCACGGATAATTTCCACCAAGGGCATTTTGTGCACAGGGTTGAAAAAGTGCATGCCGCAGAATTTATCAGGGCGGGCAAGGTTTTCTGCCAAGCTATTGATTGAAATCGTGGAAGTGTTGGAACAAATCACGGTTTCTTCACCCACCGCTTGTTCGGTTTCCTTGAGTACAATGCCTTTCACTTTTGGATTTTCAACAACGGCTTCAATCACAATTTCAGCGTCTTTTATGGCTGAGTACTCTAAGCTAGGCACGATATTGTTGAGGGTATTGGCCATCTTCTTGGCATCGACTTTACCGCGCTTCATACCTTTGCCAAGGATTTTACTCGCTTCATCCAAGCCAAGTTGCAATGCCGGCTGGGCGATGTCTTTCATGACTGTCTTCGTGCCTTTAAGGGCGGCCTGGTATGCGATACCGCCACCCATGATACCCGCACCCAATACAGCGGCTTCAGAGAAGCTCTTAGTGGCGGCTTTGGCTTGCTTCTTGCCTTTGCCCTTTACTACTTGATCCGCTAAGAATATACCGACCTGTGCAGTGGCTGCGTCAGATTTGGCTAAAGTCACAAAGCCTTGGTTTTCTAGCTTCAAAGCCTCTTCCCGGCCACAAGCCGCTGCTTTTTCCAAGGTTTTTACCACCATATGCGGCGCCGGGTAGTGCTTGCCTGCTTGGGCTGCTACCATGCCTTTTGCTGTTGCAAAGCTCATCATGGCTTCGTTTGGCGTGAGCTTTAATGGTGACTTTTTCGCTTCGCGGCGGGCTTTCCAGTCAATATCGCCGTCAGCGGCAGCGTTGAGCATCTTAAGCGCGACTGCCTGCAGCTGTTCTGGTGTCGTAGCGGCATCAATGGCGCCCTCTGCCAAGGCTTTGTCCGCCTTGCGGTCGCGGCCAGTGGTCATCCACTCCATCGCGTTGTCGGCACCGATGATACGGGGAAGGCGCACTGTACCACCAAACCCAGGCATCAAACCGAGCTTAACTTCTGGTAGGCCAATCGCCGCAGTACTGTCTGCAACCCTTAAGTCACAAGCGAGGGTCATCTCGCAACCGCCGCCTAGGGCAAAACCATTGATCGCTGCAATGGTTGGGAAAGGTAAATCTTCAAAGCGGTCGAATACTTTTGAGGTTTTTTCGACCCAGGATAATAGCTCTGATTCTGGTGCTGCAAACAAGCCGGTAAATTCGGTGATATCAGCACCTACGATAAAGGTTGATTTATTAGAGCGGACGAGTGCGCCCCTGATATCCGTTTGCGCTTCTAATGCTGCGCATAATTCATCGAGTTCGGTAACGGTTTGCTGGTCGAACTTATTAACCGAGCCTTGGGCATCAAATACGATATCGACAATATCATTTTCCAGGCGGTCGGCTTGTAAGCATTGGCCTTTAAATAACATAGAGTTCTCCATTGCGGTAAGGGCTGGGTCAAAGCAGTTCGAAACAGTGTTCAAACATTGTTTCTGCTGCCTAAAAGAACTTCGCCCTTTTCCGGTCTTTTGTAGGGAGCATCATTGTTGTTGAGAAATTGTTAAATTTCAACTCAAATTCAAACAATTGTTTAAATTTGTGGAAGTGCCCTATTTTACTGGCGTAGCTGGCAGTAGTTCGGTATTTTATTGATGTAATCAGGGAGTTAGCTAAGCCACTTTGCATCGGGCGGGTTAGGCGCGGCTATAATGTAAATCTACTGTTACAATTAATGCAGTGAAAATTACTAAATGGGCAGCCAATATGCTGCCTAAATTACCTATGAATCAACTTCTTAGCATCGCTGAATAAATATTACGTAAGGAAATTGAATGCAGCGCAGAATCTTCAAGCAATTCCTTTGTCTATTGTGCGTCTCCTTTATACCCGCTAGCAGTTGGGCGGATGCTGGACAACAGCAGTTGCGGGATTGGTTTGAACGGGCGGAGCAAATCGCCCATCGCCCCAACAGCAGCGAGTACCGTTTTTTGCAAAAGGAGCTAGAGGGGTACCCACTGTGGCCCTATGTCGAGCAAAAAACCTTGCGCCGTTACCCTTACATTTCCAATGAAAAGCGTATTGCCCGGTTCCTTGAAGCCCACGCGGATACTATTTTAGACCGGCCGCTTCGGAAAAAGTGGCTGACTCATTTGGCCAAACAGAACCGGGGGGATCTGTTTTTAAAATACTACCGAGACATTGGTGATACGTCATTGCAATGCCACAAATTGCGCTTTGCAATCGATAAATCGAATCCTAGCAAGTCTGAATTGGACGCTATCGAGCAGCTTTGGTTAGTGGGTAAATCCCAACCGAAAGAATGTGATCCCCTTTTCGCTATGTGGAAAGGACAAGGTCGTTTGACTGAGCAGACGGTACTAAAGCGCTTGGAATTGGCGGCTGATGGTGGCCGAGCCACGTTAATACCTTACCTGAAGACACTACTTCCGAAAAATAAGCAATATCTCGCCGATTTATGGCTTGAAGTACGGCGCTCCCCTAGCAAAGTGTCCCGTCTGTCAAAATTTATCGGTGCCAACCCGGACATTGAAACTGACATTATCAGCTACGGTTTGAGGCGGTTAATTTGGCGCAATACAGAATTAGCCTTAAAAACCTGGCCGAAGGCAGCAAAACGCTTCCCGTTTAGTTCCGGGCAAAAGCAGGCTATTTCAGCGAGATTTGCCATTGCATTGTCATCAAGAAACCACGACCAGGCAGAAACGTGGTTGGAGCGGGCGTCGTCGTTGCAGCAAAATGAGGAGTTGTTCCGCTGGCACTTGGCGCAAATATTACGCGAGCAAAATTGGGCACACGTACTGGAAATCATGCCCAATATGCCGGCAGAGCCTGACGAAGCTTTGGCCTACCAATATTGGCAAGCAAGGGCTGAACAGGAGCTTGGCATGGGCTCAACCGCACAGGCGTCCCTCAACCAGTTGGCGAAGTTACGGCATTATTACGGCTTTTTAGCTTCTGGCAAACAAGGCAAGCCCATCTCCATGGTGGACATCCCGCTGAGTCCCAGCCAACAGCAATTGGTAGACGTAGCCAACCTGCCACCAGTGCAAAGGGCTAAAGAATTTTTGGCGCTTGGCCGGACTGCGTCTGCAAGGCGCGAATGGCGCTATTTCAGGGAGTCTGCGGCAAAAGAAGATATGCAGGTGGCTGCGGTATTGGCAAGCCAGTGGCAATGGCACGACCAGGCTATCCACACGTTTTCTGATTCTGGTTATTTGGATGATGTGAGCAAGCGCTTCCCCTTGGCTTTCAAACAGGATTTAGTGGCTAACTCCAAGCGCCACAATATCCTTCCGGCATGGGCTTTTGCCATCACCCGGCGCGAAAGTTCATTTTTAGTGGATGCCCACTCCAGTGCAGGTGCCCGGGGGTTGATGCAACTGTTGCCATCTACCGTGAGTTACATGGAGAAAAAGAAATACCGCAACCGGCAACTTTATGATCCGCGTATTAACGTCGCGATGGGAACCAAGTACATGCGCTACTTGATGGATAAAATGGATAACAATCCAGTGCTAGTGACAGCTTCCTATAATGCTGGCTGGCGCCGGGTCAAAGACTGGGTTCCAGAAGACGAAGCCATCCCTTTTGATATTTGGGTGGAAACTATTCCGTTTAAAGAGACCCGAAACTATGTAAAAGCGGTCCTCGCTTATAAACAGATTTACCAAAAGCTACTCGGCGAGGACGAAAATTTCTTTGCCCAGTACGCCAATATGTCCATTGGTGGCAATGGCTAAGCATCACTTTGCCCCTAACCCGGCTGATGTTATTATCCGCAAAAAACTAAAGGTGTACCCATGGTAGACATCGTTTCTCTGTACCAGCAACACATCAGCCTACTGCAAGCCCGCACCAGGCAAGCCCTGCAAAGGGAAGGAATCGACGGCATCGTAATCCATTCGGGCCAAGGTAAACGCCAGTTTCTGGATGACAATTACTACCCATTCGTGGTAAACCCCCAATTTAAAGCCTGGCTACCTTTGGTAGATAATCCCAATTGTTGGCTGATTGTTGATGGCGAGCACAAACCAAAGCTGGTGTTCTACCGCCCTGATGATTTTTGGCACAAAGTACCCGAAGAGCCCAATGATTTTTGGGTGGACGCTTTTGACATACAGTACTTGTCCAAACCTGAAGCTGTTGAAAAGTACCTACCATATGACAAGGCCAAATATGCTTATGTGGGCGAATACCTGGAGGTAGCCAGTGCCCTTGGTTTTGAGTTGGTCAACCCCGACAGGGTGCTGCATTATTTGCACTACCACCGGGCTTATAAAACCGATTACGAGCAACATTGTATGCGCGAGGCCAACAAGATTGCCATCGCCGGCCACAGGGCGGCCAGGGCGGCTTTTGATCAGGGTAAAAGTGAATTTGATATCAACCTCGCCTATTTTGCGGCCACACGGCAAGGAGAGAATGAGTTGCCCTACGGCAATATTGTTACCTTAAATGAAAACGCCGCTATCTTGCACAATATGGTACAAGACACCTACAGCCCCTCCCAGCACCGCTCATTTTTGATTGACGCTGGTGCCAGCTATAACGGCTACGCCGCTGACATTACCCGCACCTATGTTGCCCAGCCCGGCGAGTTTGCGGATTTAATCAAAGCAATGGATGAGGTTACCCTCAACTTGGTAGGCCAGCTGAGGCCTGGCATTGAGTACACCCAATTGCACCTGTCAGCGCACCAACACATAGCGCGCTTGCTCAATGAATTTGGTCTGGTCAATTTGACGCCTGAAGCAATATTGGAAACACAAATCACCCAGACCTTCTTCCCCCATGGCATTGGCCATTTCCTTGGTTTGCAGGTTCACGACGTCGCAGGCCATGTAGCGGATGATTGGGGCACGCCGAAACCACCACCTCAACAACACCCGTTTTTGCGCACAACACGCACGGTTGAAGCGAACCAGGTATTTACAGTGGAGCCCGGTTTTTATTTCATTAGTTCGCTGCTCAAAGCGTTGCAGGCAACAGAAAACTCAAAATACATTAACTGGGATAAAGTCGCTTTAATGGCGCCTTTTGGTGGTATTAGGATTGAAGACAATGTCATTGTGCACCGGGATCACAATGAAAATATGACCCGTGAACTAGGGCTAGCTTAACAATTGTTGGAAATACGGTAATAAGAGCGTGCATTCCAGTGAGGATCGCAGCGACAATCAGCTACTCATCTTCCTCTGGTATGGCCTTGCCCAGATCTGCCATTATTTTACGTGCCGCAGTAGGAATTTTTTCAGGGTTGTCTTTGCGCAGGTCTGCGTCGTCAGGCAATGGCTGCCCAGTGAACGCATGCAGGAAGGCTTCGCAAAGCAACTCAGAATTGGTAGCATGCTTTAAGTTGTTCACCTGGCGACGGGTACGCTCATCCGTCAACACTTGCAATACCTGCAGTGGAATGGAAACCGTTATCTTTTTAACTTGTTCACTCTTCTTGCCGTGCTCTGCATAAGGGTGGATATATTCGCCGTTCCACTTAGCCATGATGTGCTCCTGGTATAGTTTATAGTGTGGATTTTAAATTTTATCTCGCCTGCGTCAACATTTAGGCATCTAAACATCTTGACGTCTAGTGGCTCTACAGTTAGATTTGGCCATCTAAACGTCTAAATAATGAGAAAGTGTAATGGTCTCTTACGCACAGGGTATTGATTCCCTGAACCAGACAGTGTCTGAACTGACAGATATTAATGTCTCTTTTGAGTTTTTCCCGCCCAAAACACCACAAATGGAGAAGTTATTGTGGAAGTCAGTAGAGCGGCTAGCCCCCTTAAAGCCCAAATACATGTCAGTGACCTATGGCGCCAATAGTGGTGAGCGTGACCGTACCCATGACATCGTCAAGAAAATACAAGCCGATACAGGTATCTGCGCGGCTCCCCATTTAACGTGTGTCGACGCGACTGAAGCGGAATTGGTCGATATCGCAAAAGATTATTGGGACAACGGTATTCGCAAAATTGTGGCTTTACGTGGGGATTTGCCCGAAGGCTCGACCGAAAAGTGTTCTTACGCTGTTGATTTGGTTAAATTACTTAAGTCAGTGGCCGATTTTGATATTTCAGTAGCGGCATATCCTGAAACCCATCCAGAGGCACCGAGTTCACAATTTGATTTATTAAACCTAAAAAAGAAAGCTGATGCTGGTGCGAACGAAGCCATCACCCAGTTTTTCTTTGATGCTGAAGTTTATTTGCGATTTCGTGACAGGGCGGCAGCGGCAGGTATTGAACTAGAAATAGTTCCGGGAATATTGCCAGTGACCAATTACCAGACATTATTGCGCTTTGCCGGTTTTACCAACGTCCATGTTCCCAATTGGCTGCACCACATGTACCGGGATGTGGCGGCAGATGACCAAACCACCCGCAATTTGCTGGGTGCCAATATCGCGATGGATATGGTTAAGGTGTTGGCCAAGGAAGGGGTGCGCGATTTCCATTTTTACACCCTGAACCGCAGTGACCTGAGTTATGCGATTTGCCATATGCTGGGCGCAAGGCCCTAAAGGCGCTACACTTCGATAACACAAGTGTATAATTTGCAGGTTACATGCAGGCGATAATTGACATGGTGGCCAAATACAGGCCCACCGCTGAACGGTTTTCCAAACAGTTTTTTAAACAAATCGTGGATGACAAAATTGCGGTGACTGCCGGCCACCTGGCCTATGTCACCCTGTTGTCATTGGTGCCTTTTATTGTTGTCTTTTTTGCCATCTTGCAGGCTTTCCCTGCATTCCAGAGTGCCAAGCAAAAACTAGAAGACTTTGTGTTTAGCAATTTTGTGCCGGCTGCGGGCGATGTAGTACAACGTTATGTCGGTGAATTTGTGGGCAATGCCTCGGAAATGGGAGCCATCAGCATTATGTTTTTGGTGGTGGTTGCACTGCTGCTGATACACAACGTTGATAAGACGCTGAATATCATTTGGCGGACTCCGATCCAGCGCCGTGCTATTTTTACCTTTGCTATTTATTGGATGGTCTTGACCTTGGGTCCATTGTTGGTAGGCACTAGCTTGGCAATGACATCGTATCTCGTTGCGTTGCAAGCATTTGCTGATGAGTATACGCCAGGTTTAGGTACGCTGTTTTTTAACTTTACTCCCTTCCTGATTTCTTGTGGTGTCTACTTCATCCTTTATATGGTTGTGCCCAACAAAACAGTTAAAGCTAAACACGCTGTCATTGGAGCAGTGTTTGCCGCGGTGCTATTTGAGTTAGGTAAAAAGTTCTTCAGTATTTATGTGACGAGTTTCGATTCTTACCAGGTTATCTATGGTGCCCTAGCGGCTGTGCCCATCCTATTTGTGTGGGTCTACGTGTCTTGGTTTATCGTATTGTTAGGGGCGGTATTTACCGTTCAGGTGGAACATTTGGCAGCCCAGTTGGGTGACGATACGGATAATGGGGAGTCGACGGCGGAATAGACAAGCCTATGCAGTGTGATGCACTGTACAGGCTTGGAGATGTAGCCAATATTAGCTGGTTTTGATGCTTTCGATAAACTCGGAAGATTGGCCTATGGCGCGGTTCATTTCGTCAATCAATGCCTGGATATCGCGTTTAATCTTGCCAAACTCACCCTGCAGTGCGCCAATCGCGCTGGCATTGAGGTTGTGTTTTAAATACAACACATTGTCGTTTAACGCAGTTAATACAGGCTGCATTTTATCAACGGAGCGGTTCATACTGGTTAGTAGGTTTTGGTATTTGCGCTGGGTGTCCTTGAGTTTGCGCTCACTATCACGGCGCAGGCTTTCATTGCTATACTGGGACAGTTCGTCTTGCCATTCATCAAATAACGCGTCAGCAACAGACTCGACTTTTGCCACCCGGCTTTCTAAGCGGTCAGCGCTATCTTTGCTGGCTTCATATTGGTCTTTGATGTTTTCGTAAGTGGCTTGTAAGTCACCACCATCAAACTGGATAAGCGCTGTTAATTCCTCTAACGCTGATGCAAATTGTTGTTGGGCGTCGCTTTGTGCTTCGCTTACATCTTCTACCCGGTCAACCAGGATTTCGCGCTTTTCAACACCAAGCTGTTCCCAAATCGAAAAATAAGTGCTTTGGCAGGCGCTAAGCACTAGCACCATGCACATGATGATAAAGGGACGCACTAGTCATCACCTTTATATTTGGCGGCATCAATAATGGCCCAGAGGTGGAAGATGGCGCCTACAAACCACATGAAAAATAGTATAACTGTGGCTGCTAAAGCATAGCTGACCGAACAAACTACAAAAAACATGAGCGCCATAATGATGCGACCTTGTACGAGTTGTCCTAAACCAGGAATAAAAATATTACATATTGCGGCGATAACGTTACCGCCTGAACCTTGACCTGACATTTGTGTTCTCCTTTAATTGCTCAATTGGATTTCTTTTTTGAGTTATAGCAACAACCTAATCTATCTTGCGCTGGGATACAATTACCAATAAGTTAAAGCGTGTAAGCTTTAGTCAGATAATGTGAAAAGTATTTCAGAAGGAGACAGCGTGATTGCACTTTTGCAGCGGGTAAAACAAGCCAATGTCACAGTAGGGGATGAGACTGTTGGTAGCATTGGTGCCGGGATCCTAGTGTTGCTTGGCGTGGAGGCGGACGACGATGTGGCTAAGTGCGAGCGTTTGGCACAAAGGGTAGCTAACTATCGAATATTCCCGGATGCCGAGGGAAAAATGAACCTGAATGTGCAGCAAGCCTCAGGCGAAATTTTAGTGGTATCGCAATTTACCTTGCTGGCTGACACCAGGAAAGGCAACCGGCCTAGTTTTTCCAAGGCAGGCTCGCCCGCACTGGGCAAAGCCTTGTATGAGCATTTTATACAAGCGGTGGAACAGGAGGGGGTTAACTGTGCTAGTGGCCAGTTTGCCGCAGACATGCAAGTTGGCCTGGTCAATGATGGGCCGGTGACGTTTTGGTTGCAGCAATAATGTTGCTGCTGACTAGAGCAACAGGCTCTATAGCAATTCAATGATACTGTTTAATTGCAGGCCATAGTGCTTGCACATCCGCATTAGTTTTTGATCATACTCTACTTTGGACAACCCAGACTTGCTGGCCAATAGCACCTTGTTGCGAAACCCAGGTATGCCAAATAAGCGTGGGGGATTTTCGCTCAGGTCGGTTACGCACTTTATTACCCAGTCATTTTGGCTTTCCAAAGGGTGAATTAGGTTGGCAACTAAAATGCCATCTTCAGACAAACAGCGAAAACAATCTCGGTAAAAATCGGGCTCTTGTAAAAAAACTGGGCTGGCATTGGCTGAAAAGAGATCCACAAACAGTATGTCCAGCCCCGCCAGCTGTTTTACAGCCAATCCAGCGTCTTGCTGCACAATGCTTGCTGGGAGTGTGCCAGGATTAAAATAAGTTTGGAAACAGGCAATGACTTCCGAAGACAGCTCAATACTGGTAAATTGAAGCTTTGGAAAGTAATGCTGGAAAAACCTTTGCAACGCGCCTCCGCCTAGGCCAAGTTCAACTGCAGTGCTTGGCGACGGTCGGTAATACAGCGCCATTAACATAGCACTGAGGTGCGGCAGCACTAAATTATGTGGTTGTCGCACATCCATTACGGTCTGCAAGGTGTCATTAATCCTAAGCCAACGATATTGGTTATTTTCTTCGACATATAGGGCCTGCCCCTGTAGTTTAGTCAAGTGCAACAGGTGCTGACCTTCTAGATTGTCTGGTTTAAACATAATGTCTGTGCGGTTTTTAACATCGGTCTACCATAACCTGATTATAGGGAAAATGTGAATGTATAGAGTTATGACTCCCAGTAGTGAAGCTGAGCTGGAAGCCTATTTTAAATTCCGCTGGCAGGTTTTAAGGGAGCCATTTAAATTTCCCCCCGGTTCTGAGAAGGATGAATACGAAACCGTAGGGGAACACCGTATGGTTGTCGACGCCAGTGGTAATATCATTGCTGCCGGTAGGGTTCACTTGAATACAGAAGAAGAAGCGCAAATCCGGCACATTGCCGTTTCTAAAGAGAAGCGTAACAAAGGCCTGGGTAGCTTGATCCTGGCGGCATTGGAAGACGAAGCCCGCAAGCAGGGGGCTTGCAGGGCTGTGACTAATAGCCTGGATGCGTCTGTGGGCTTCTTTAAAGCCGCCGGATACCAAGTGCAAAAGCAAACGGCTGAAGAGTTGGACAAGCAGAATCGCCAACAAATGGTGAAAAAACTAGATGAGCTCAATGCCACTTTGTTGCATCCAAAGTGGTGCCAACAGTTGCAATCCACATGGCATGAAACCATTCCTATTTCCGAACAGATGGGCATCAAGCTGTTCCAATACACTGGAAAAACGTTGGAAGCCAGGGCGTCGTTAAATAAAAACATTAACCTGCACGGCACTATGTTCGCTGGCAGCATCTTTTCCCTGGCAACTTTAACTGGCTGGGGCATGATATTCCTGCAATTAAAAGAGCGGGGTTTAGACGGTGAGATTGTCTTGGGAGATGGCAATATCCACTACCATAAACCCGTGACAGCCCAGCCCAGGGCACTGTGTCATATCGAGTCCCTTAGCGGTAAGTTTAGTTACGTGGAAAAACGCAAAAAATGCCGCTTAGATTTGCTAGTCGAAATTAAGGACGGCGATGTAGCGGTTGCAGAGTTTAAGGGCGTGTATTGGGTGTTGCCCATTCGCACAGACTAATACCGATTCCATTAAGTATTTGAACTACAATAAAAAAGCCGCTGGATTGCGGCTTTTTTTGGTTTGCTTGAAGCATTGCAGTGAATGGTGCTAACCCATTGCAACCTGCAATTTTTTCATGGCATTTTTCTCTATTTGGCGAACTCGTTCAGCTGAAACACTATATTTGTCAGCCAAGTCCTGTAGCGTGGTTTTATCTTCGTTTAACCAGCGGGTGCGGACGATGTGTTGGCTGCGCTCATCTAGTGTTTTCAATGCGGCATAGAGCCTGCGTGATGCGTTTTGATCCCAGTCAGCGTTGATCACGCTGGCCTCAACATCTTCGCTCTTGTCTTCCAAATACTGGACTGGAGCAAAGCTGCCGGTCTCGTCATCGTCTGCAGACAGGTCAAACGCTTGGTCTTGGGAGCTCATACGGGCTTCCATTTGCAATACTTCTTTTGTGCTTACGCCCAGCTCTTTTGCCACGGTTTGAACTTCTTCGTGAGTGAACCAGCCTAAACGCTTCTTCGCTTTACGCAAGTTAAAGAACAGTTTGCGCTGCGCTTTAGTTGTGGCGACTTTAACAATTCGCCAGTTGCGCAATACATATTCATGGATCTCAGCTTTAATCCAATGCACTGCAAAGGACACTAGGCGCACACCCATAGTTGGGTCGAAGCGCTTAACCGCTTTCATAAGGCCGATGTTACCTTCTTGGATCAGGTCAGCTTGTGGTAAACCGTATCCAGAATAAGACTTTGCAATATGTACCACGAAACGCAGGTGGGACATAATCAATTTACGGGCTGATTCAAGATCTTCCTGTTCTTGCAGACGTGTTGCTAAGGCACGCTCCTCTTCAGCGGCCAGCATGTCAATGCTGCTCACGTACTGAATATATGAATCCAAGCTGCCACTTTGAGGGATGCTCAGCGCCATGGATTGCATTTTTGTGCTCATCTATTACCTCGTTACTTTTTGCCGCAGGAATCCTACCATAGGAGACCGTCGATCGCTATATAGCATTCTACGTAAATTCTGACTTATTTGGTTTGCTAAAAATCAAATAAGTTCAATCTTAATTCGTAGAAGGGCTTTCCTTATTAATAGGAACTGGTAAAGTCTACTGCTATTTCGTGTCGATTGATTGGGTTTTCAAGAGTAAAGTGTAACAAAGTCGATAAGCGGCGGTTCAAAGAGTGCTTTACCTGGCTCGGCTAAACCCCCGTTTTTGGTGCTATCGCAGTTGGATTGTCCGAACGTTGAGGTTGTTGAATGTTTGCATATGTTGCGCGTCAAGCGATTTTAGACAGGGATAAAAATGTCTTTGGCTATGAATTGCTATTCAGGGATGGCAAGCAAAATTGTTTCCCCAATATCGCGCCTGATGAAGCCACTTCCAAAATACTAGCCAGTAACCACCTTACCCTGGGCTTAGACGAAATTACTGGCGGCAAAATCTCATTTATCAACTTCTACGAAGATACCCTGCTATACCGTTTCCCCACATCGCTCGACCCCATGGGGGTTGTTATTGAGATTGTCGAGACCGCACCTATTAGCAACGCCTTGCTAGCAGCATGTAAACATATAAAGCAACTTGGCTATCGCTTGGCACTGGACGATCACGATTTTGATCCCAAGTGGGACGTGTTCCTACCTTTTATTGATATCGTGAAAGTGGATATCCGTGAAAGTGACTATGACACCATTAAGCGCAATGTTCCCAAGTTCAAAGAAGCCAAAGTTAAGCTGATCGCAGAGAAGGTAGAGAATTACAAAGAGTTTGAGCAATACCACGAACTGGGATTCGATTATTACCAGGGTTATTTTTACGCCAAACCAGAAGTTATCAAACAGAAAAACATCCCTTCTTCTAAACTGTCCTTGATTGAGCTAATAGGTGAAAGCTCAAAAATGGAAATGGACTTCAATAAGATTAACGGCATAATCGAACGCGACGTTGCGCTTTCTTACATGCTGCTGCGCTTTATCAATAATCCATTGGTCAACAAGCGCAACAAAATCACGTCACTTCGGCATGCCCTTAATTATATGGGGGAAGTGGAATTAAAAAAATTCATTGCCTTACTAGCCCTTGCCAATCTGGGTGATGAAAAACCCATGGAGCTTTTACAGGTTTCACTGGTACGGGCGAAATTCTGCGAATTGCTGGCCCAACACAGGCACGAATCTGAAAACCCGCCAAAAGGTTTCTTGGTGGGCCTGTTTTCTGCCATTGACGCCCTGCTTGACAGGAAAATGGAAGATATTGTTGGTAACCTGCCTTTGACCGAGGATCTCAAGCTAGCCTTGTGTGGCCAAAAGAACAACCTGCTGTTTTATTTAGAAATTGCCAAAACCTTCGAAACCGGCAACTGGCTGCGCACCCGCAAGCTAGCCAAAGCCATCAAAGTGGACCAAAAACTATTGCACGGTATCTACAACCAGGCACTAGTCTGGAGCAACGCCATGCGCCAAGCTGTGGGGTGAGGGAGGAATCTTTAGGCGCGTAGCGCCGCCCGACCGAACGACTGGCCAACGGACGGCCAGGCCGGAAGCCCCTACCATGGATGGGTTAAACCTCGACCTTTAATATTTCACAATACCTGATTACATCAAGGAACTATTGGTTTCAGCGATGCTTTGCCAGGGGGGAACGCCAGACAAGTGGACGTCTGGCCGACTATTTTTTCTGGAACAAAATAGAACATCCGAAGGATGGCCCGAAGGGTGGAGGGCAGGAGCCCGGAATAAAGCCCTTACCAGGGAAGGTTTAAACCTCATTTCTTAATACTCCTTTGTATTTGATTACATCAAGGAATAGTTGATGTCCCCGTAGCGCCGCCCGACCGAACGACTGGCCAATGGGTGAAGCGAGACTCTGTAGGTGCACCGCACCGCCTCGCTGAACGGCCTGCCAAGGGTGAACAACGAAACAGAAACAGCGAATACTTGGAGCTGTTTCCGTTGTGAACGGAAGGGCAAGGGACGCCCGACCTGGACTTTTTACAAAGGACAGGATGTCCGGCTAAAAAGGCGAGGCTGGGTGACGATCATCAGGGATGTGTTTAAGACTTACTTTCTAGTGTTGCGACACTGAATCCTTTGACATTATTTGGCCGGGAGCCCTTACCAGGGAAGGTTTAAACCTCATTTCTTAATACTCCATTGCATTTGATTACATCAAGGAGTAGTTGATGTCCGCGTAGCGCCGCCCGACCGAAAGACTGGCCTATGGGTAAAACGAGGATCTTTAGGTGCACTGCACCGCCTCGCTGGACAACCTACAAATGTTGCAAGAACAACCCAAAAACGATTTTGCCTAGGGCGTGCCTGGGGATGGCAAGCCACGGGGAGCAACTATTGTGGCTCTATTTCATCCACATAGCGCTTTACCGAAATGGCCGAACCGATTAACCCCATCAGTACAGACATCAATAACATGGTATTGAGGGTGGCAAAATCCAGGCCTTGCAGCACAAATTCCTGGTTGTAAAGGGTGATAATGTCACCGATAGAATAGGACATCCACCAGAGCAGCAGGCCGACTGTGATCCAGGACATAAAGCCACCTAAAACCCCGTACCACAAGCCCGTATACAAGAAAGGACGTTGGATAAACGCATCGGTAGC
Organism: Alteromonadaceae bacterium; assembly: GCA_965279005.1. Lineage (GTDB taxonomy): Bacteria > Pseudomonadota > Gammaproteobacteria > Enterobacterales > Alteromonadaceae > Planctobacterium. The sequence goes on from CBDIHK010000024.1 coordinate 188,440, forward strand.
GCCAACCAGTTTCATGACCATGATTTCATTGCGCTTGTTAAAGATATTCAAGCGGATGGTATTGCCCACGATTAAAATCACTGAAATAAACAGCAGAATCGCGATCATGCTGACCAGTTCATTGGTAACTGACATCAAGGCGTGTAGGCGCTCCAACCACTCAATGTCGACTTTGCCAAATTCAATTTCCCGTTCTTGCTCCAGTTTTTGCAATAGGGTTTTGGCAGGCGCAGGTGAGCCATGCTTTTCAGTAGGGTAGACTAGCAAGACATCGGGTAGGGGATTTTCATCCAGATAGTCGATGGCACTGCCAAAACCTGATTGCTGCTTAAATTCCTCAAGTGCTTGATCTGCCGGGATGTACTCTAGCGATTCGATTTCTGGCCAGGTGTTTAAACGCCGCACCAGCTGCTCGATATCACCTTGGCCAGTGCCTTTTTTAATGAACACTGAGATTTCTGCGGCATCCTGTGTGCTGGCGCTGACACTATCCAAGTTTTTCACCAATACGTACAAGGTGCTAGGCAGGGTGATGCTGAGCCCCAATACTGCGATGGTCATCAAAGATGCCCACGGTGTGCGCAAGAGTTCGCCAAAGCTAGTAATGGCTTGCCTCACATGGCTGATAAACCACATGCTAATGCGTTGCTGCACGTTGATTTGGCTTTGTTGGGCGCCTGACTGACGGCTTTTAAACAATAGGCTCATATTTTGCCCTGCCAACTGTCGGCCAAGCCATCGTTAATCATTTGCCCGCCTTTGAGGGTGAGGGTGCGGTATTGCATGCGTGCTATTAGCCCCAGATCGTGGGTAGCAATAAATACAGCGGCGCCAGCCTGGTTAAAGTCTTCAAACAGCCTGATTATTTCTAGGGATAAAGCTGGGTCTAGGTTTCCGGTAGGCTCATCTGCCAATATGATTGGAGGGCGGTTGACTACGGCCCTGGCTATGCCAACCCGTTGTTGTTCACCGCCTGATAAGGTAGGCGGGAAGTTCCACTTTTTCTCCAATAAACCGACCCGATCCAATGCGGCTTGTACCCGGGATTGGATTTGCTTGCGCGGGTAGCCTTCGATGACCAAAGGCAGCGCCACATTGTCAAATACGGTTTTATCCATCAGAAGCTGGTGGTTTTGGAAGATCATACCGATGTCACGGCGAATGTATGGCACATCACGGCGGCTAATCAGGCTCAGGTCATGTCCATTGATCAAGACTTTGCCCACGGTTGGCCGTTCCATAATACTGATCAGCTTTAACAGGGTACTTTTACCGGCGCCCGAATGCCCGGTCAGGAACACCATTTCACCAGGTGCAACATGGAAGTTGACCTTGGTCAGGGCCCGCTGCCCACCTGGATAGGTTTTACTGACGTCGACAAATTTGATCATGGGTCAAGGAGCCGTCCTTATTCGTACTCGGCTGAGCGGATTTTATTGTTTTTATCAAGAGCGAATAGGGTTGCTTCAGTCCCTGTCGCAAGCGATAAGTCCTGTGCAAATATCCTGTATCTTTGTATCAGAGTCAACTTTGCTGGCTAAACAAGGCCTCGACAAAATCCGGTGCGTAAAAAGCTTGCAAATCATCAATAGATTCACCGACTCCCACAAAGCGGATCGGTACCTGGTATTGCTGGGCGAGAGGAAAAATAATGCCGCCTTTGGCCGTGCCATCTAATTTGGAAAGCGTGACGCCAGTCACCCCGACCGCCTGGTTGAATAGCTGCATTTGGCTCAACGCATTTTGGCCTGTGCCCGCATCTAAGGTCAGCATGATTTCATGCGGTGCATCGGGATCCAGCTTCTTCAGTACCCGCACCACTTTCTTCAGCTCTTCCATTAGGTGTTCTTTGTTTTGCAAGCGCCCGGCGGTATCGGCTATCAATACATCGACCCCCTTGGCTTTGGCCGACTGCAATGCATCGAAAATCACTGAAGCACTGTCGGCACCGGTATGTTGTGCTACAACCGGGATCTGGTTGCGCTCGCCCCATACTTGCAGCTGCTCCACCGCCGCTGCCCGGAAAGTATCACCTGCGGCTAACATAACCTGCTTGCCTTGAGCCTGCAGCTGTTTGGCCATTTTTCCAATAGTTGTTGTCTTACCGACACCATTGACCCCCACCATTAAAATAACAAATGGCGCATTGCTTTCCGGGATAGCTAGGGGTTGGCTGACTGGTTGTAATAACCCTGCTAGGTGGGCTTTTAGCAGCGGATATAGCTCGTCGGCATTTTTCAGTTGTCCGCGATCGGCCGCTTCGGTTAAACCTTCAATAATCTTAACTGTGGTATCCATACCCACATCGGCCATTAATAATTGGGTTTCAAGTTCCTCAAACAAGTCGTCATCGATTTTCTTGCCCATAAACAAATTGGCAATACCATCGCCAATGTTTGTACTGGTTTTCGACAAGCCGGCTTTTAAGCGTTGGAAAAAGGATACTTCTTCTTCAATTGCCTGTGCATCGTCTGCTTGAACAGCAGATCCTGCACTCGCTACTTGTTCTGTTACTGAACCGGGCTCTAGTACTTGCTTTTCAGTTGTATTTTCGGACACAGCGGCCTGTGAACCAGCCGGTTCATGTGACGGTTGCTCCTGCTGGCGCTGCTCATCTTGTTCGATGTCTTGCTGTTTTTTGTTATCTTTATTAAACCATCCAAAAAACTTTGACATGGGTGTGTCTTTCCTAACGTTGGCCCTTTGGTTTTCCTAACGATCCAGTAGCGAGGGCTAACCGAAAGGCAAAGGCGATAATTACTCAAAAGGCTATTGTAATGGCATTTTTATATTGGATAAACCGCGTAGGATATTATTGCCGTGGCGTCTAAACAAAAACGTTCTCGTAGGAACCTTACAATAAACAGGGCAAAACCCAGTAAGCACAATGGGGGAAGCGGGTTTATCCGCATTATTTCAGGCCGTTGGCGCGGTCGAAAAATTCCAGTGCCTGATAGCACGGGTTTGCGGCCCACCACAGACAGGACCAAAGAAACCCTGTTCAACTGGCTAATGCCTTACTTGGGATCCGGTTATCGTTGCTTAGATCTGTTTGCCGGATCTGGATCACTTGGTTTCGAAGCGCTATCCCGCTATGCACAACTGGTGGTTATGGTTGAAAAAGAACCTGCAATTGTCAAAAAACTTAAAACTGCCGCCGCTACACTGGCAAGTGATCAAGAGCAGGCCGCACCGCGTCTCGATATAGTTGAGGCGGATGCCTTGTCCTATCTCAGTGGCTGCAGGCAAACTTTTGACTTAGTATTTTTGGATCCCCCGTTTAATCAAGGGTTGCTGGTGCCCGCTTTGCAAAAGTTAGTAGCGTCTGGTTGCCTGGCGAAAGACGCGGTTATCTATGCTGAGCATGAAATAGAACTTGAATGGGGCTTACCCCATGGGATCCAGGAATTAAAACAAAAACAAACCAAACAAGTCGCCTCCAGGCTTTTGCAATATACGGGTGTTTAATCATTTGCATAAGGCTTGGCAGCGCAACAGGGGAAAGAAGTGCATAAACCCAACGGGACTGGATTTACTAGACTGATCAAAGCTACCAATTGTTCCATGGACGGCATTAGATTAGCATGGCGCCATGAGTCTGCATTTAGACAAGAGTTAGCACTTACTCTTATCTTGTTTCCGCTGGCAATTTTATTGAGTGAATCGACTACACAATTTATCTTGTTGGTCACGCCGTTGTTTTTGCTGCTTGTGGTGGAATGCTTGAACAGCGCGATTGAGGCGACTGTCGATCGCATTAGTACTGCGCTTCATCCATTGTCTAAACAAGCCAAAGATTTAGGCTCAGCCGCTGTATTTTTTGTGTTACTGATGCTGGGTTTAACTTGGGGTGTAATTGCTTACCAGAACCTCATTGCCTAGGTTTTCTATAACCCAATAATGTGGCTAGATCTCAATGCCAATATTGCTGATCCCCTCGCTGGTGGCTAAGTCCTTTAGTTCAATGCTCAGCTGTTTATTGCGTTGTGGTTTCTGTTGCAAATACTCTAGCACCGCCTGTTGGCTGGCGAGTTCCCATTGCATTAAGGGGTGGGATCTGATTGCTTCAGATGACATTTCAGTTTCGCAGGTTGCTTCAATAAATGCTTCAACGCAGCCTTGGGAGATTTTACTGACAACAACTCCCCCTTGCGGGTCATCACCTGACATCTGGTTGAGTAGGGCGGCCAATGACACAGCAAAATCGAGCGCGGGATAAACACCATAGTTGTCAAATTGATCAACATCAGGTGTTACTTCTTCAACTTTGAGTAACTGCACTTCATAATTTATCCTGCTGCGGGGCGAGGCCAACCAATCCCACAACGCATCTAAGGTGTTACGCATCAGGTTGGCGTCTGCAAATTCCGTTGCTTCACAGAACAGCTGGTAGTTTGGAAACATGCGCTCAACCAAGGTCAGCGCAAATGCACTGGCATACCAACCTTCAAGTTCCCGCACTTGTTGAAATGTATTCAGCTTTGCCATTTTACCTGTTTCCTGTAGTCATCTGGTTTTAGGGTGTCCTGGACAATCATATCAAAAGCGCAGCAGCGTCTACTAAAGATATAGCTTAGCAGCCTTCCTGGGAGCTTATCTGTCCGGAAATGGGTAACTTATTCAAGAATAAATATTATTTTTTAAGTAATCTAATTGTAACATTTTACATTCCACTTTCTTGTGCTATTTATTACCTTCAATTGTTAAAAAATTGTTTAAATTTAAACGCTTGGGCGAATAACGCGAATTGCGCATATACACCTTAGTGGAATTGCCCGAGATGTGGTGTTGGAGGATACTAGATGAGCCTAATGACAGTGGCGGAAGTGGCCAGCTTCCTGCAAGTGAAAGAGATTAGGGTAGAGCGTTTAGAAAGGGAACACCTGCTTACCGCCAAGGATAAAGATGGTGAAGGTAAGCCGTTATTCGATCGCGGGGACGTGGAAAAATACAAAACTTTGGCTGAGCGTTTAGGCGGCATCTGACCTGGAACAGATGCGCCTTTTTTGTGCAGCTTACCAGGCGTAGCCTTGGGCTTCTGAAATCAGCCTGGTGCCGGTGCCTGGTTCTGGGATCTTAATTATATTTGCTAGCTACCCTCATAGAAGCACGTCAGCCCATACAGGGGGCTATTTTCTTCCAGTCAAACCAACATTGATAGCGTAAAGTCCAAAAAGAACTACACTTACTAAGGAAATTATCTTGCAACGCGTTTTTTGCCATTTCCTGGCAAGCCACCCACAGTGCATCAAGCAGGTGCTCAATTTCCAGGGCTATTGGTAGCTATACCACCTAATAGTAATCACTTACTAATTAGGCTGGATATGGTGCGTATTCCCTGTGCGGTCGCGCCAGCTGGCCGGGTGGCGGTTGCACGGTCTTGGTACGCTGCCGCTAGGTCAATATGCAGCCAGCCTTGCCCTGGGTTTTCGACAAAGCGTGACAGGAATCCAGCTGCGTTGCTCGCACCGCCGGCACCACCTCCTTTTTGTGGACGGCTATTGGCCGTGTCGGCAAATGGCGATGGGCAGTTGTCTTTATGCCAAGGCATTAGCGGCAACGGCCAGGCGGGTTCATTCACCTCATTGGCTACTTTTTGTGCTGTGTCACGCAAATTGTCATCCATGCTAAATAGGGCATTGTGTTCTGTCCCTACTGCTACTACCGCTGCACCGGTTAGGGTTGCGGCATCAATAATCAAGTCTGGGTTATTTTCGCTCGCTGCCATCAAGCCATCTGCCAGCACCAGCCGACCCTCAGCGTCGGTATTGACGATCTCAACAGTGGTGCCGTTTTTGTAAGTGATGATATCGCCAAGCTTATAGGCGTGTCCGCTGATAAGGTTTTCAGCGCAGCACAAATAAAGCTTAACCCGCTTTTTCAGTCCAGACATGATTGCCAAGCCCAAGGCGCCGCTCACGGTAGCTGCACCACCCATGTCGCATTTCATCGCCAACATGCCTTCGCTGGATTTAATGCTGTAACCACCGCTGTCAAAGGTGATGCCTTTGCCAACAAGTGCACAAGCTACCGGGGAGGCTTCATCCCCCGTCGGGTTGTAATCAATTTCCAATAATACCGGAGGCCGGTCGCTACCGCGTCCAACCTGGTATATGCCGTGCCATCCTGCGGCTTCTAGCTCTTCACCTACCCAGCTCTTGCTGGAAATGTGCCCGGGTGCCAGTTGCTGCAACCAATCCGTGACTTTTTGTGCTAATGCTTCAGGTGATACATCTTCTGGGGAGCCATTGACTAGATCACAAGTAAAACGATGTGCGGCCAGTAATTGCTCTAGCCCTGCCTGGTTTTGGTCTGCGCTAAATTGAAATTGTTTCTTGCGCAGGGGGGATTCAAAACTACTGGCAAAAGCCCACTGTTGCTCAAATGACCAGTCCCCAGCCAATACCACGGCTCCTGCAAGCTGTTCCAGGTATCTCGCGGCCTTTTTAATTTGGGTTAATCCCTCACTACCTTCGGGCACGTGGACTGTGGCGCCTGATTGGTCAAACGAAAGTGGGCTGGATTCACCCCATCCATTTACGGGGGCTTGGTGGGAAAGCATGACATTAACTGCGGTCATGGAGGGCTCCTGGTTGTTGTTTTATAGTTGGGACTTGCCAAAGATGTTAGCATTCAATTCACCTAAATATGCGGTTAAAAAATCATAATGCAATTTAAATCCCCAATAATTAGCGGCACTTTAATCAAGCGTTACAAGCGTTTTTTTGCTGACGTTAAATTGGAAGACGGTCGGATGGTGACTGCCCATTGCCCCAATACGGGTGCTATGACGGGTTGTGCAGAGCCCGGCTTTGAAGTTTGGCTAACGCAAAACAACGATCCTAAACGCAAGTTGAAATTCAGTTGGGAAGTGGCGGTCGACTCAGAAGGTCACCATATTGGTATCAATACCCACAATGCCAACCGCTTGGTTGAGGAAGCGCTATCCGAAGGCACAATTTCCGAGTTGGCTGATATGGTTTTGGTGGGACGCGAAGTCAAATATGGTTCTGAAGCCAGTAAAATTGATTTTTTGCTGGAAACCAAACAAAAACAGCAATGCTACTTGGAAGTCAAATCCGTTACCTTGTTGCAAGGCGGGCAAGGTTATTTTCCCGATACTAAAAGTGAACGGGCACAAAAACATTTGCGCGAATTAATACAGATGGTGCAACAGGGGCACCGTGCCGTGTTATTGTTTTGCGTACAGCACACAGGTATCAACATCGTAAAGGCTGCGGCCCACCTGGATCCGGAGTATGCACGTTTATTGGAGCTGGCGCAGGCCGAAGGCGTAAAAGTGCTGGCTTACGGCTGTCGCTTCTCCAAGGACAGCATTGCCTTGGATAACTGCCTAACCTTTGGCTGATTGGAGAACGCTTAGCGGCAAGGTGGGCGGCACTATACTTGGTGGAAAAAACACCATTTGACCGCTTGAAATCCAAATTTTTGGCCCCACAATTGCCCAGCAAAGTTTTTTGTGTCAATCTGACAAATTGAGGTTTGCGACGACCCCTGTATTCGCTAAATAACAAAAAGAAAAGTGTGGTTATTGCGGCGGTGCTAACATTCGTCCCATATCCCTTAACACCCATGATGTTGGTGGTGATAGCTTTAGCCGATGGAAAGCAGGCAGCGCAGCCATTAGCATTTAGACGCTAGTATGTCGTTTAGGAGTATTGGCCTATGCCAACTGAAAAAGAGAGTAAGTCACTAGGGCTTTTAGCACTCGCTGGATTAGAACATTACCAGGAGAAAGACGGCGAAGAATACATGAACCCGGATCAACTGGAGCATTTCCGGTTGATATTGAGTGCATGGCGTGACCAGTTACGCGAAGAAGTTGACCGCACTGTACACCACATGCAGGATGAAGCAGCAAACTTCCCGGATCCGGTTGATCGTGCCGCCCAAGAAGAAGAGTTCAGCCTAGAACTAAGAACCCGTGACCGTGAGCGCAAGCTGATCAAGAAAATCGAAAAAACCTTGAAACGCATCGAAGAAGACGATTTTGGGTTTTGTGATTCTTGTGGCATTGAGATTGGCGTAAAACGGTTGGAAGCCAGGCCAACAGCTGACCTTTGTATCGATTGTAAAACGATGGCAGAGATTAAAGAGAAACAGCTGCTAGGCTAGTCTTTTACCTGAGGCAACTGGCTCGGTCAGTTGCCACAAACACATGACACCGTTACCTATTTCCCTACCTTCCGTAAAGGGCTATTGCGGTCGCTTTGCCCCATCGCCGTCTGGCAACTTGCATTTTGGTTCCCTATGCACAGCCCTCGCTAGTTATTTGCAGGCACGCAAAAACAACGGTCGCTGGTTGTTGCGCATTGATGACCTGGATCCGCCGCGGGAAGTGCCGGGTGCTGCAGACAGCATATTAGCAACTCTAGATGCCCATGGGTTGCACTGGGACGGGGATGTGCTTTATCAGAGCAAACAACAAGACTTATACAACTCGGTGCTAGCTTGGATGCAAGGGCAAGGCGCAATTTATGCCTGTTCTTGCACTAGGAAGCGGATCCAAGGCATAGGTGGTACTTACGATGGCCATTGTAGGGAGCTGGATCTTGAGCCCAGCCAGGCAGCACTGCAATGCAACCAGCTGGCATTGCGCTTACGCAACCAATTTGGCATCGCTGGGTTCCAGGATGAAGTACAAGGGCGGGTTATGGTGCCTGTAGAAAAGGCCGAGGAGGATTTCATCGTCCGTCGCCGTGACGGTTTAGTTGCCTACCATTTGGCGGCGGTTATTGACGATATTTACCAGGGGGTTAGCCAAGTGGTAAGGGGGGCTGACCTACTGCTGCCTAGTGCTTGCCAACTCAACCTCTATCGATTGTTCCAGGTAACCCCTCCAAGTTACTTGCACATACCCGTTGCCCAGGCGCATACTGGCCTTAAGTTAAGTAAGCAAAACCGGGCAAAGGAGCTCAACAATGCTAGTGCGGGCACAAACCTGGTGTTTGCATTGAGGTTTATTGGTATCCCGGTTGGTAAAGACTTAGTGAGTTATCCGGTAGATGCAATATTGGATTGGGCTATTGCAAACTGGGATACTGGCAGGATCCCCCCGGTTGAACATCGCGATATAACAGATGTATTGCGGGATGAGGCATTTTTGCATTCTATTTTGTGACGTGCTGATATAAGATACGCGACCAATTTTTAAACATATTGGGAAACTAAAGGAGCCATTCCCATCATTACCAAAGTATTGGACAAAATGAAGCGGGTTTTGGGCGGCGATAATACCCCCAAAGATAGCCAGAGGTTGTCATCCCACGTAGAGATTATCCCCAGGGAAGCACACAATATTTCACGGGATGATATCAGCGAAAACGCGTTGAAAGTACTGTACCGCTTGCACAGCAGTGGTTTTGCTGCTTATTTGGTGGGTGGCTGCGTCCGCGATCTTATGTTGGGCTTGGAGCCGAAAGACTTTGATGTGGTCACAGATGCTACCCCTGAGCAGATTAAAGGTTTATTCCGCAACTGCCGGTTGATTGGAAGGCGCTTCCGTTTAGCCCATATCGTTTTTGGCCGCGATGTCATTGAGGTAGCCACATTCCGCGGCCACCATGATGAGCAACAAAATGCGGGCCAAAGCCATGTCAGTAGGCAAGGTGACGAAGGCCAGCTGCTGCGCGACAACGTCTACGGTTCCATTGATGAAGATGCAGAACGCCGGGACTTTAGCTGTAACGCTATGTATTACAATATTGCTGATTTCACTATCGCCGACTACGCCAAAGGCATTGCTTCACTTAAAAACAAAGAACTATCCTTGATTGGCGATCCTGAGACCCGCTACCGGGAAGATCCCGTGCGCATGCTGCGTGCCGCACGCTTCGCTGCCAAACTTGATTTCACAATATCGGCTGATACTGCAGAACTGATCCCCGGGCTTGCCAACTTGCTGGCCAATGTGCCTGCTGCACGTTTGTTTGAAGAATCCCTTAAGTTGTTTTTAAGTGGCCAAGGTTTAAAAACCTTTGCCCTGATGCAGCAATACCATTTGTTTGGTGAGTTGTTCCCGCAAGTCCAACCATTTTTACACAATCCAGAAGGCCGTGAATACAAGTTCCTGGAAAAGGTATTGGTCAATACTGATAACAGGATTAACAGCGGCCTGAGGGTGACCCCGGCCTTTTTCTTTGCCGCTGTGCTTTGGTACAGCCTGGAAGAAAGGGTACAGCAGCACCTAGGGGATGGTGGCTTCAATTATCACGATGCCTTCAACTTGGCTATGAATGATGTGTTGCTAAGGCAATCGCAGCGTATTGCGATACCCAAACGCTTCAGCAATGTGATCCGCGATATTTGGCAGCTGCAACATCGCTTGAACAAACGTTTTGGCAAACGGGCCTACATGACCCTGGAGCACCCCAAGTTCCGCGCAGGGTACGATTTCCTGCTGTTGCGTGGAGAAATTGAAGGCGGTGAATTACAAGAACTTGGACAGTGGTGGACGCAATTCCAAGATGCCGCGCCAGCCAAGCGCAAAAACATGTTGTCGGAATTGCGTGGCAGCGAACAACGCTCAGGTAAACGCCGCCGCCCGTATCGGAACAAAAAGAAATGAGCATCACCTGCTACCTGGGTTTGGGCAGCAACCTGGGTGACCCGGTACGCCAGGTGCTGGCAGGTGTGGAGGCTATTTCACAATTGCGGCAATGCCAGGTAATACAAACGTCTTCCCTATATCGAAGCCTGCCCATGGGGCCGCAAGACCAACCTGACTATATTAATGCCGTAGTAGCACTTAAAACCACACTGGGTTGCTACGAGTTGCTTCGCAATATGCAGGCTATAGAGCTGGCTCAAGGCCGGGAGCGCAAAGACGAGCGCTGGGGGGCACGAACCTTGGATATTGATATTTTATTTTACGGTAATACCCTGATTGACGAGCCAGATCTCAAGGTGCCCCATTACGGCATACGTGAGCGTGAGTTTGTGCTGGTACCGATGGCCGAAATAGCACCTGGCTGGAAAATGCCGGAGGGGGAAACCATGGCTGAGTTGGCGGCCATTATTCCCCAAAACAATTTGCAAAAACTTGCCAATTAGACAAAAAAAACTGTCACAACACACCGTAAAGCCAATTCCCCTGTGTTATTGGGCTTAAACACCCTCAAGACTTGAATTAACGCCTATTCTTCGTATAGTGCAGGTCAAACCAGTGCGTGAAAAGGCGCATTGGTAGGTTTATACCAGACAATTGAGAAGGGCGGCTTATGGCTAAGATGACGACGTCCCGTTTACTTAAGATGAAGCGGGAAGGTGAAAAAATAACAATGTTGACCGCCTACGATGCCAGCTTTGCCAAACTATTTGACGAGCAGGGCGTTGATACCATATTGGTGGGCGACTCATTGGGGATGGTGTTGCAGGGGCTAGACGATACCCTGGCAGTAACGATAGATGATATTGCCTACCACACACGCAGTGTGAAGCAAGGGATCGAATCGGCATTTTTGATCGCAGACATGCCTTTTATGTCTTATGCCGATCCCGGGCAGGCATACCAGAATGCAGCCAGGCTTATGGCGGCAGGTGCCAACATGGTGAAGCTCGAAGGCGGTGAATGGCTACTGCAGACCATCAGTGGTTTGGTGGAACGCGGCGTACCGGTTTGTGGCCACTTGGGATTGACCCCGCAATCAGTTAATGTGTTTGGTGGTTTCAAAGTCCAGGGGCGCGCGCAGGCGCAAGCCGATAAAATGGTGCAAGATGCCCTGGCGCTACAATCAGCTGGTGTCCAGCTATTGGTTTTGGAATGCATCCCAGTTGACCTTGCCAGCCGCATAAGTAGCGAGTTGGACATTCCTGTCATCGGCATAGGTGCAGGCGTTGGTACAGACGGTCAGGTTTTGGTAATGCATGATATGTTGGGGGTAAGTGCTAACTATATGCCAAAATTCTCAAAGAACTACTTGGCTGAAACTGGCGATATCCGAAGCGCAGTGACCCAATTTATCAGCGAGGTGAAATCGGGTCAGTTTCCATCTGACGAGCACAGCTTTAAATAATCCTGGATGTTGTTATGCAGCAAATCTCCGAAATCCAATCACTGCGCGAATTGCGCCGCAAATGGCAACTAGAAGGTAAGGTCATCGGTTTTGTGCCTACTATGGGCAATTTGCACCAAGGCCACCTGAAACTAGTGCAAGAAGCGAAACAGCACTGTGATATTGTCGTGGTATCAATCTTTGTCAATCCAATGCAGTTTGGACCAAGTGAAGACCTAGATGCGTACCCACGTACCTTGCAGCAAGACTGCCAACACCTAAGTGATTTGGGTGTTGATTGCGTGTTTATGCCAAAAGCGCAAGATATTTACGCGCGCGGCCTGGAGCAGCAAACTTTCGTAGAAGTCCCCGGTTTGTCCTATATGATTTGCGGGGCAAGCCGTCCCGGGCACTTCCGGGGGGTTGCCACCATCGTTTGCAAGTTGTTCAATATGGTGCAGCCCAACCATGCCTTTTTTGGTGAGAAGGATTTCCAGCAATTGCAGGTGATTAAGGCCATGGTGCAGGATCTGTCCATGAACCTCGTGATCCACGGAGTGCCAACCGTGCGTGAACCTGATGGCCTGGCTATGAGCAGCCGCAACGGTTACCTAACTGAAAAGGAACGTAAAATCGCGCCCTTGCTGTACCAAACCTTGGAAAAGCTATCGGAGCAAATTATCGCCGGTAGGCGCGACTACAGGGCCTTGATTAAGGAGCATTCACTTACGCTCTACAATTCCGGTTTTAAGACTGATTATATAGAGATACGGGCTGCCAATACTTTGTCGCCGCCTAGCCATGAGGATACCGAATTGGTGTTATTGGCCGCCGCGTTTTTGGGTAAAACCCGGCTTATTGACAACATGCCCGTGTCACTGGGTTAGAACTCAATATCTTCAACGAGGCGCAGATCAGACTCTTGCCGCTGCGTTTGCACGAATATCAGGCGCTGGTTTTGTAAGTCCAGCGCCATTGTTTCAAAGGCCGCAATGCTTTCGTCTGGCATTTGCATTATTGTTTTGTGTGATTGCGTATTGAAATCGTAAAACTTCACTTCGTCCATATTCTCCTGCCTGATCACATAATACATCCCTGTCTCTGACAACACCCAGGTACTGCCATCGACTTTGCTATTGGTTTCCACCAGGAGTGATGTTTCACCGGATTCAATATCGTATTGCCATATTCCTGTTTTCGATAAATCCGCGAATATTAATTTGTTCTCAATAGGGTGTTGTTGGCCATATACCGCGGCTTGGGGCATCAATTTTTGTTTGCTTCCATCCATTGCGAGTTGGTGCAAGTAGAACTCATTGCCGTACCGTATCCCGGTATATATATGGTTTCCATCACGTGACCAGGTTGGCGGTGCATGGTCTTGGTCACCATCGGTGATTTGCCTTAATGAACCATCGGAGAAGTCATAAATATGTATTTGTTTGAATTTATTGGCTTTATCGGCAGCTGTGAAGGCTATTGCGCTGCCATCGGGTGACCAAGTAGGGCCATACACTTGGGTTTGCATATGGGTCAGTTGCCGCGACTCCTCACCATTGCGATCCACCAACCACACTTCATCGTTACCGCTGCGGTTGGATACAAAGGCTAGCTGTCCGGTTGCCTGTGAAAAATTGGGATAGAAATCAATATTAGGCGAGCTAAGCAGGGGCGTAACCGGCGCTTGGTTGGCTTCGGCCACAAGCTCAAGTGCCATTATGCTCTTCCCGAAAGAGCGCCTGGCGTAAACTAGGGTTTTGTTGCGTTCCGAATAGTTTGGGAATAAGGCGTTGTTGATATGGGGCAATACTGGCTTGTAGGTTGCTGTTTTAACATCAAGTAGTTTCAGCTTGCTTTGGTTATTTTCTAAAAGGGAAAAAATGATGTCTGAACCAGCCCAGGATAAGCCCATTATGGTGCTGGCAATCGGCACCATTTCCAGGTTTGAGCCATCGAGTTGGCTGATAAAAATATCGCTGTTGTTGACCCCTTTATTGCGCACAAAAGCGACTCTCCTACCATCAGGTGAGATCTGCATATAACTATCTGCCAATCCTTTTTCCGAAGTTTCAACCGCCAATTGCAATGCTTCGCCACTTTGGTGGTTAAAAACTGTGGCCAGGCCGTTTTGTCCGCTCTCATCTGGTGTTGAAAAAACAAAAGTTGATTGCCCAGAATGCCAGCTCAACCCCCCCACGTGGCGGGTTTCGCAGTCACTAACTTTATATTGTTCACGGGTAACCAGTATTATCACCCTTACCTCGCATCGCTGTTCCGGCGTAAGCGCTATAAAGGCCAGGCGCTGGCTATCTTGTGACCAGTTGGGATATGCAGCTCCAATAGCATTATCGGGAGAAACCTGGGTATCGGTGTTGCTACCGGTAATGCTTTGCACATGTAACTGGTATTCCCCATCTTTGGAAATACGGGTGAAAGCGACAAAGTTGCCATCCGGCGATAACTTGGGATTGACCTCGTGCCCAGAGAGCTGGGTAAGTGCCCTGGGAAGCTTTTGGCTGGGGCTTGCTTGCTGGTCCAACTGCCTTTGCCACAATACCAAGAACACGGTGAATAGGATTATGGCCATGATACCCAGTGCGGTTGGTAGCGGCCTGAGAGTTTTGTGTTTGATATTTGTGTTTGGGCTGTGCTGTAGGCAATAACCAACCTTAGGCACAGTTCTTATCACTGAGCCGGATCCTGGCTCTTGCTCCAGAATTTTTCTTAGCTGCCAGATTGCGTCAGTGAGGCCTTTTTCACCACTGTATTGGTTACCTCGCCAGACTTCTTTGATGAGCTGCTCCCTGGTCACCGTGTTACCAGCGTGCGCCACAAGCAGTTGCAACACCTGCATGACCTTCGGCCTGATGGTCTGGCTAGTTCCGTCGCTTTTACTTAGCCGCAACTGTCCGGGCTGTATCAGCCAGTCACCTAGTTGGATACTTTCAGAGTCGTGCAACGGCATAATTACCATTTTTTAGTGCGAATTAGGTCGTATAGGGAAAATACAATATATTTTCTAATCCCTCTATACACCCCACAGATTAAGCTCCTTGCCCCCAAAATAATACCTTTTGTAATTGACCTTCTTTCAGTTAAATGGTTGTAACTTTTTGAAATATAGGGAAAAAGATAAATAAATATATTAATTCGAGCTTGTTTCGATATCAAGGTTGCTGTTTGTTTTCTTGTGTTTGGTTAAAAAGGGCGTAGACGAATTTGAAAGCTAGGTTAAGTGTAGTACCTAGCTAAAAACAGGGGAGTCGTCTTGCTAAAATCATCAAGTATGCATCCAGCGGATCCGAGGCAAGGATCGAACCATCCCAATGCAAACGAATGCCTATTTACCTGGTTATTCTTCTCGACAGGTTTGGTGGCTATTTGCTTTTATACAAGCCAGGTTTTAGCCAACCCAAGCGATACCGGTGAACATGGCCAAGAGGCGCCCGAACTCACTATTAAGCAAGAGCAACCAGCAGATCCTAATCAATCTAGAAACCATGATCTGACATTTGTTGAGCCTGCTCGGGAAAACAACAGAAGCGGGGCAGGCCAACCTGATTGCCAAACGGATGCTACTGGTTGGCAGTGTCGTTTAGCTACGCTGGCACCCGTCGCTTCTTCGTCATGGTTAATTAAGTTGCAAGCTAAGGCAGAGGTTGGCACCACTGAACCAGAGCCTGCCCGCCCCGGTGAAAATACGAATGTTTCCCACGGCGGCTATGCAACGAGTTATAGAGGCAGCATAAACTGAAGAACAGCGCCCTCTAATCGTTTCCTATCCACAACAATGACTGTTGCTTAGCAAACCATCCCTACAGCCAAAGCACCAGACGATTTGGGCTATTCGGTGTAGTCCGCCATGGTTTTGCCGACGCGAGATTCTAAGCTGGACAAGCCGGCTTTTTTACCTTCTTGCATTGCTTCTTCTTGCGAGAGCCCTTTGTTCCAAAAAGCGTCTAGTGCAATCAAAGCGCCAACCCTATTGCTGCTGCCACAGTGCAAAAAGGCCTGGCCTTCGGCACCCGCCAACGCTTGGTTCATCAGGTCAACACTTTCTTTATTTAAGGCATCAGCGGACTCGATCGGTATTTCCACATACTGCATGCCCAGTGATTGCACCAGTTCAGCCTGGTTATAGCCGTCAAATTCCCCAGCGCCGCGGAAGTTCACAATAGTTGTAACCCCGTTATTGGCCATTTTCTCCAAATCTGCCTGGGTGGGCTGCCCTCCAGTGATGATCTTTTCATTGTAATGGCTCACGTTGCGGCCTTGGTAGCTAGCCTCGTCGCCAGCAACTAAGCTGAAAGGCAGCGCGAACACCAGTCCGAAGAAGAAAACAAGATCCCTGAATTTCATAGATATACCCATAAATAGATGTAGCGTCTGGTTTGTTACTACTCAAGCGATTTAAGGATCACCAGGTTCTAGTGCAAAATCCCTCTGCAAAGACAAACAGATGCTAGTCTCAAACGATTTGTTGGTACACCTTAGACCGGGCTGCAAGCTGTTTTTGTTCAGCCAAGATGTCTTTCAAATCTTGCTCTGTTGTCAATGGGTTGGCTAGGATCACCCTAAATACGGTGACAGCCTGTTCTGGGTATTTGGGGACTTCTAGGCGGGTACGGGAAACAAACGACTTGCCGGCTTCCCTTTGTTGCTTTTGCACACTGACGGTGAGCCTGTCTAGCGAGTCATTCAGGTCTTTTTGTTGCTTTTTACCAGCGTCCACTAGTCGTTGTTGTACCTTTTCTGGGCATACCCGGTAGGTCAAGATGCACAATGTGGGTTCTGTGACCAGTTCAAAGTCAGGGTCTTGCTCAATTAACCGGGCAAACAGTTGGGCTTTTGCAATGCTCTGGTCAATAAGCAGTTCATAACCTTGCCGGCCAATGATGTTCAAGGCCGAATACAGCATCATAGCCATACCGTTGCGTGAGCCTTCCAGGGTCGTGGCCCCTAGATCCTTAGATCCGGCCCGCAATATGTATTGGGCATGGTGGCGCACCGCGTTGCTGTCTTCCGGGTTTTTAAACAGCACCATACCTGCACCCATGGGTACGTACATCTGTTTATGGGCATCCACGGTCACCGAGTCTGCCCGTTCAATGCCTTTGAGTAACTGGCGGTAGTTGTTGGAAAACAGGGTTGCCCCACCCCAAGCCGCGTCAACATGGAAGTGGCAGCCGAGTTCGGCCGCGACGTCGGCCAGCTCATCAAGCGGATCTATATGGCCGGTTTCGGTAGTGCCCGCAACGCCGATGATAGCCAGTAGCTTGCTGCCTTGCTCAGCCAGCTGCTTACCATGTGCCAAGGCCGTCTGGGGATCCAAGGTCTGTGCTGGGCAGTCCAGGCTGTGCAGTTGCTCCCGGCCTATACCTAGGATATCAACCGCTTTGGAAATAGAATAATGGCCGCGCTTAGAGCACAACACGGCTAGGTTGTCATAGCCATAGTGACGCAAGCCCGCTGCCAGGCCACTACGGGAAACGCCTTTGAAGGCGCCATCTGCTGCCAGGCACTTGTTGCGCGCCACCCATAATGCGGTGATATTGGCCACGGTGCCGCCGGAACAAAATGCGCCTAGGCTTTGTTTGGCGCTGTGCAAATAGTTTTGGTAAAAACTATCGGGTTCCTGGTATACCAGTTGATGTAACATACCAACCACCTGCCGCTCCAAGGGGGTAAAGGCCTTGGAGGTTTCTATTTTGACGGGGTTTTGGTTTAGCCCAACCAGCAGTTTTGCCAGAGGCAAGTGGAAATAGGGCAGTGCCGAGGTCATGTGGCCTATGAAGGTAGGTGCATAGGTGTTGACCGAATTGGCGACTAATTTTTCCAGCAAGTGCTCAGCATGTGCGGAAACAAACTGGGGCTTCTCTGGTACGTGGAACTCAGAAAAGTCTTGTTCAATGTGTTCTAGCGACGTTGCTTTGGCGACGACGTGTTGGTTTAGGAATTCCAACAGGTTATCAGACAACTGGCTTTCAATTTGTGCAAGTTTCGAATCTTGTTTTTCCGGAACTGTAAAGACCCGGTATAAATGTTCGAGGCTTGCTTCAGCTTGCTTCACTCAATCTACTCAAACGGCTGTTTAACGCGTGAATTTAACCCCAATCAGCACCGGATTCAAACAGTACATGGTTTTATAAGCGGGTATGGTTAAATATTAGACAAATTTATATTTGTTGCTATATTTTTAGTGTAATTAGCTATAAGTAGGCTTATGCGAGTACATGCAGTTAGTGATGACTTTTGTTTGGACAATGTCATCCCTTATTTCCAGCCAATAATCGATGTGCAACAGCAAACTGTTTGGGGCTACGAATGTTTGGCCCGGCTATTAAAACAAGGTAGCCAAACCTTTTTACCTTGTGATTTTCTCTACTTAATAGATAAAAACAACGGCAATGCTGGCCTAACCCAGCATATTTTCCACCAAAGTGCGGAATATTTCCGGCACCACCAAGTGAATTGGGGGATTAACATCTCTAAAGATGACGTGCTGGATCCGGCAACGGTAACGTTCTTGCAGTCCTACCTTAAAGATTATCCCAATGCACACCGCGTCACCCTTGAAATTCAGGCCAAGACGGCCTTGCAGTACCAACAGGAATTCAAAGCCTTCCTGCTGATTAGCAAGGCGCTCGGTATCAAGGTAGTAGTCGATCATTTTGGCGGTGTTGCTTCCAGTATTGAAGGCATGCTGGAAATGCCTATTGACGGGATCAAGATTGAAGCGAAATTACTAATACAACTAGCAAGTCACATTGAGAGTAAGCAATTACTTAATACGTTGTTGAAAAAAGCCAAATCCAATGATGTGGTGGTCATTGCTGAGCATATAGAAGATGCCGCAACGTTAGCCGCCATCGATAAACTACACATCCAGTTTGGCCAAGGATTTTACATTAGCCAGCCCAGCTCAAGTGCTTAGTAAAGGACAAGCAAGCGCTTAACAATGCCTCAAGTGCATCAATGCTACTGGTTTGTGCTGTAATCTAAATGGCATACCAACTGCCATGAACTTTGCCCTGACTGCCAATATTTGCGTTCAAATGGGGTAATCGGCGCCGACGGCTCCAATTGTTTTTCTACAGCGCGTTGCCCTGCGCATTCCAGGGCGAATACAAATTCCTGGATATAGATGTGCCAATTGCTGCGTACCCGCAATTCACCACCAAGCAGCAAGATGTCTTTTAATGAAGGGCTGGCGTGCCAACGGCGCTGAACTTGGCTAGATTTGGGATAGGGGTTGGGGTAGAACAAGGTATGCAGCTGGGGCTGCCACCCCGCTTTCGCCATCAAATGCCACATGTCGATGACGTCTGCCCTAAATACTGCATAATTACCAGTTTGGTTGCTTGCTTTACCGGATAGGCTGGGCGTTTGGTAATGTATGTGTTTGCCCACCCTGAGCGCCGATTTGTCCAGCCCCAATACCTGGGCTGTAGGGAAAAGTTGTGCCAAGTTACGGGTGCTTTCTCCGACACCACAGCAAGAATCAAGAATCAGTACTTTATTGGGATCCCGCCAGCTTTTGATTTCCTCAAAAACCGCCAGGCTATGCCCGGGTACCGGCCTTTTACTGTCACTGTTTAAATAGCGTTCAACCAATTCAGGTATCTTTTTGTGGACACCTAGTTGGTTGGTACTTACTACTTTGGAATTATGCTTCAATTATATACTTCGTTTTTGAATGCTAAGAACGAATCCCGGTACCCTTGGAAATTAGGCGGTAGGCTATGGCAAAAAACAAGGCGTTAAACACCAATAACACCGTCATTGAAGTGGCCACAGAAAAGTCAGAAACACCTAAAAACCCATACCTAAAGCCACTTACCATATAAACAATGGGGTTTATCTGGCTTACGCTCTGCCAAAACTCTGGTAACAGGCTCAGCGAATAAAACACGCCGCCCAGGTAGGTTAATGGGGTTAGCACAAATGTCGGCACAATGCTGATATCGTCAAAGGATTTTGCGAATACGGCATTGATAAGACCCGCTGTTGCGAACAAGGTCGAGGTCAATACCAAAGTCGCCATTATCACCAACAGGTTGTGTACTTTAATGTCTACAAACAACATGGAGATGAAGGTGACGATAATGCCAATCAATACCGCCCTAAACAGCCCTCCGCCGACGTATCCAACAATGATAATCCAGTTGGGGACGGGCGATACCATCAGCTCCTCAATATTGCGCTGGAATTTCGCACTAAAGAATGATGAGGAGACGTTGGCATAGGAATTGGTGATCACCGACATCATGATCAACCCCGGAACAATAAACTCCATGTAGCTGAAGCCACCCATTTGCCCGATACGGCTACCTATCAGGCTGCCGAAGATGACAAAATAGAGGGACATCGTAATGGCCGGTGGTACCAAGGTTTGCACCCAAATCCGCATGAAACGCGTGATTTCTTTGCGCCATATAGTTTTCAGTGCGACTAAGTTTCGATTTGCCATTGCTAGGCTCCTTGGGCGGCTTCAGTGCCGTTACGGCCATCTTCTACTAAACGCACAAACAACTCTTCCAACCGGTTGGCCTTATTGCGCATACTCATAATCTCGATGTTTTTGTCTGAAAGCTGTTGGAATAAATTATTCAGGCTATTTTCCTTCGGGATGTCTACTTCCAAGGTGTGGATATCCAACATGCGGTATTGGAAGCCTTCCAGTTCGGGATCTTTGCTGCATTTAGGCAAATCCAGGACAAAGGTCTCTACGTTGAGCTTGCTGAGCAAGCGTTTCATGCTGGTATTTTCTACGATCCTGCCTTTATCAATAATGGCAATATTACGGCATAACATTTCTGCTTCTTCCAAATAATGGGTGGTCAGGATAATGGTGATACCTTGGCCATTGATCTCTTTCAGGAACTCCCACATGGAGCGGCGGATCTCAATGTCCACACCAGCTGTAGGCTCATCCAATATTAGCATTCTAGGTTCATGCATCAACGCCCTGGCAATCATCAGCCGCCTTTTCATACCACCCGACAGGGTTCGGGAAGCTTGGTTGCGCTTTTCCCACAAATCTAACTGTTTGAGGTATTTTTCAGCGCGCTCAAGTGCAATATCCCTGGGCACACCGTAGTAGCCTGCTTGGTTTACCACTATTTGCAATAGGGTCTCGAACTGGTTGAAATTGAACTCTTGCGGTACCAGGCCGATATGGGATTTGGCTGCCACCAGGTCAGTATCAATACAATCACCAAATACCTTTACCTCGCCAGTGGACTTGTTGACTAGCGAACTTATCACGCCGATGGTGGTGGACTTTCCTGCGCCGTTGGGGCCAAGTAATGCAAAAAAGTCACCGCTTTCCACGGTCAAATCAATGCCTTTTAGCGCCTGCACGCCACCTTTGTAGGTTTTGGTCAAACCCTTTATTTCAAGTGCGTTCATATTCTATCCAAGTGTTGGAATTGGTGCTTATTAGAACCGGTATAGTTGGGGAGTTGCCGCTCAATTCAAGCCAGCAGAACCATACTGTTTATCTCTATCATATTACAGATAATGGCGTGAAAGAACCCAATGGTCCCATTGTGCATTACCAATGGGGCACTTGGCCTGATCTAGCGAGGTTGTTCCCATTCTGTTACAGCAGGCCTGGGGCTCAATTCCAATGACCCTTTACCGGGGCTATTTAACTAGGTAAGTTGCTTTTTACAACAAACGACTAAGGAACACAAATGGCCCACCTCGAACCTTTGCCGCCGGAAACCACCCCGGAACTAGCAGATGATTTTGCTATTTTTGAACGTATTTTAGGGTTCATTCCCAATTCACTGCTCACTATGCAGCGCAAGCCAGAAATCGTGAAAGGTTTTGGTGTATTGACCAAAGCGGTAATGGCGGAAGACGGCGAAGTTGATCCCGGTTTCAAGCGCGTATTGGCGCATTTTGCCAGCCGCGCAGCGGGTTGCCAATACTGTGAAGCCCACAGCTTAGTTGCAGCGAAGATCCATGGTATATCCGAAGAAAAAGTGGCGGCAGTATGGGAATACCAAACCAGCCCCCTATACACTGAAGCAGAGCGGGTTGCATTAGACTACGCACTGGCGGCAGGCAGCGTGCCCAATGCCGTGGATACTGAGCTGGTCGCGCGCATGAAGCAGCACTGGAGCGAAAACCAAATTGTCGAAATCCTCGGCGCGATTTGCCTGTACGGATTCTTAAACCGTTGGAACGATTCCATGGCAACCTCATTGGAACAGTCGCCAAGTTCATTGGGGGAAGATGTACTCGCCAAAGGCGGTTGGACCGGCGGTAAACACCGCGAACAAGGTTGATACCCAGACTAACTGTATTTTCTAATAGGTTATTGGCGCTAACCCCTAGCGCCTACAAACCAAGATTCGAAGTCTTGTGATGGTAGTGGTTGTGCCGCATAGAATCCTTGGAACAGCTCTATGTTTAATTCTTGGCACAGCTTGAGGTCTGGTTTGCCTTCTACGCCGACTGCGACCGGCTTCGCCCCGTATTTTTCTAACGCTTTCAAATAACGGACTATTTTTTCTTTGTTTTCATCACCGCTAAATAACTTTTTATCCAGCTTGTAGCTGTCGAACACGTCATTGGGGAACAAAATAGTGCTGGCGTCACGCTTGCCGACATTATCCAGGGTGACTTTCACGCCTTTCTCCCGCAACATCCTGGCATTGCTTACGCAAGCGGGGTTGTAAAAGGCGCCTTCATTGATCTCTAGGTTAAGCTCACCGTAGGCCAAGCCACTGTTTTCTAACATGGCTTCAATAAAGTCGGGGAAGTCTGCTTCCGCCATGGCAGGTTCAGATACATTTACAAACAGCAGCAGTGGGTGGTTCGAAGTGCGGTTCCAATGGGCTATTTGTTTGCAAGACTCTGCAATCACCCAGCGATCAATATCTTCGATCAATCCGGTGCTGTGGGCAATGTGAAGGTAATTGCGGGTGGCCTGTTCGCAATCGTTTTCGTGGATACGCACCAACGCTTCAGCACCTCTGACGGAAGCGTCCTGGGTGCTGAGTATTGCTTGGTAATGGATACTAAGTGCGCCGCTGGCGACACATTCACTGAGAGTCTGCTGATCCTTGCTGATACTGGCCATGGAAACCTGCATTTTCAATCAACCTCTAATATTAATCTATCACACCTGGCCTAAACCACTTACTCGCCAGCTTTAAATTTGAAGATTAATCTAGCATTTAATCTGAAACAATCATTTCGCAGCGATTTTACACTAAAGTATGAGCGCGGCTAAAATTCAGCTAATTCATTTTTAATGCTTAAAAGCGGGTCGTATTTGGTCTCGTTTATATTCACAAATGGCAAGCCGAAAGTTAACTAACTATATGAAAAAGAATATTTAAATATCTAAAGTGACGTAATTAAAAAGTTGTGTTGGTATAAGTGATACCGATTCCATTAAGTATTTGTTCACCCAGCGCTCCCTCAGGGACTCAAGTTCAAGGCGCTCGAATGAAGTAATACTGGTGGCTTTACTCCGGGCATCCTGCCCTCCGCCTTTCAGGCCGGCTTCGCCGTTTAATTTCTTTCCAGAAGAAATTATCGAACTTCGAGCAACGCAGAAATTGTGTTCCTGAGGTGCGTCTTCGATGGGTTTGAAAAGGGTTTATACTGCGTTAAATGTTCTCGATTTAGAACCACTAGACCATTAAACATTTGCCTTGTCTAAACCCTTTTCAATTCCCACTGGGTGAGCAAATACTTAATGGAATCGGTATGAAAATTACCAAACAAAAAAACGCAGAAATTAATTTCTGCGTTTTTAATTTGAAACAAATTTCAATAAAACACTAATTTTGATGTGGTTTAAATATTATCCGTTTTTGAACTCACACTTTAAATTGATGTACGATATCGAGCAGCGTATGGCTATTTTGCGCAAGTGATTGTGATTGGTCAGCCAATTCAATTGCCCGCTGTGCAACGTTAGTTACGTCACTGCCAACATTGTTGATGTCTTTTGACATGTTGTGGGCAAGTTGGTTTTGCTCTTCCGCAGCTGCCGCGATAACCGACGTCATGTCGGTTATTTTTTCCATTGATGTGCGGATCCCCTGCAGGTGTTCGCCCGTTTCTTGCACTAGTGTCGTGGCCATGGCTGTAATTTGGTTGCCATGTGCCATGGCCTGTACCGCTTGTTGTGAGCCTGATTGGATGCTTTGGATTATGTCCTGGGTTTCTTCCACCGCGGTTTGGGTACTTCCCGCCAGCTTGCGAACCTCATCGGCCACAACGGCAAACCCGCGCCCCTGTTCACCAGCCCTGGCAGCTTCGATAGCGGCATTTAGTGCCAATAGGTTGGTTTGGTTGGCGATAGTCTGGATAGTTATCAGGATATTGGTTATCTGTTCGATATCGCTGTTAAGCTGCCCAATAACCGTAGTTGCCTTGTCCACTTCCGTATTCACGTCGCCTATGGTATTGACCAGGTTGCCCATGGCGTTGCTGCTCTCGGCAACCTGTTGGTTGGTCTGGTCGGTCACTTCAGCTACGTGCTGGATATTCTGGGTTACTTCCAAAGATGCCAATGACATTTGTTCTGATTCAGACACTATCCGGTCAACGGCATGCCGGCTGTCGGCCAGTTCCTTGTTGCACTGGTTGGCTATTTCCTGGCTTTTTTGGCATCCCGAATTAACTGCCATGGCATTGCTGTCAATGGTACGCACCATATGTGCTAAGTTGTCGATGAATTTATTGATCCACTTTGCCAGTTCGCCGGTTTCGTCGCTTGAGCGCACCCGGATATGTTTGGTCAGGTCGCCTTCACCTTCTGCGATATCCTTGGTGAGATCCCGAATCTTCACCACCGGCTTGCTGATTTGACCACTGATAATGGTGATAAAGGCACCACCTGCCACTGCTATTATAACTGCGGTGATGATTAAGATTAGTATGCCTTGCCCGGCCATGGCTGATATGTCTTCGCTCAGCTCGTTGGAGGTGGCTAGCATGACATCCTCGGGCACACTGACCAGTAAATACCACTGTTTATCGACGCCGTCGATTTCGGTACGGGTGATCACATTAATCCGGCCGTTGACCGTGGAGGCATAGTTGCTACGGTTAGCGGAAATGGCAGTGTTCAGCTCCCTTGCCAAGTTGTTGCCCAGTTCACTGACGGCTTTACCTGACGCACTGGGATCTTCGCTGTATCCGATAATATTGCCAGTCTCGCTCAATAACATAACCTCGCCTTTGCCGCTGAACAAGGCTTCGTCGGCGCGGGTCATTAGTCCTTTTACAAAGTTGGCATCAAAATCGACGCCTACTGCACCGATAAACTGACCGTTGGCCACAATGGGGACTGAAATAGTGGTCAGTAAGTACTCAACACCGCTTAAATCAAAGACATCCGGGTCAATCAGGCAGGCAGCACGCCGGGTGCGGGGGCAGCTGAAGTAGCCGTTTTTATTTTCATCCACAACCGAGCTAACCCAGTCCAATTTGATTTGTCCGTTTTCACGGTACCAATAGGGGGACACCCTGCCATTGGCGAGCATGCCCAAGTCTTTATTGGTTTCGCCGCCACTGGCAAAATCAGCGTCCGAGCCAAAAACATCGGGGTTTAATGGGGACATTATCCCCATGTAGCCAGCATGGGCTTCCAATAGGTTGCGCAATTTTGCCAGTACCATAGCACGGGCTTTTTGGTCGCTAATGTTGTCTTGCTGGTAGGTCCGTTTCAGGAAGGCGAGATCTGCGGCAAAGGTTTCCGCCACCATGCGTGCGCTAACAACGTTTTTGGCAATAACGGCTGCTTGGACCTGTGACTCGGCCTTGATCAGGGCAAGCCCGTCTTCACGCAATACCGCTTGGGTGACGTCTTGCACCTCTTCATTGACGTTGCTGCTATTAATGTAGGAAACCAATAACATGACTGCGGTCAGGGTGACCACGATTAACTGCACCGAAAAAGTAATTTTCGTTCTAATACTGCGGGTAAATATACTTAACATTACGCCTGCCACCACCAACACGTTGTTTAGTTTTTATTACATTTCTAGGGTTGTTGTCCAATGTTTTGTAACTTAACTTATTGATTAAAAACAGCTTTGTCGCATAGGTATGCAGGTAGCTGGGTATTTATGCAATATCCCTGTTAACTTCCCTAACCTTAAGTGTATCTGCAATTTTCAGATTTTCTTGCATTTTTGCGTTGTCTACCTGGATAGCCATCAAAAGTCTGACTCTGACAGGATTTTATCTAAGCGTCCGGTATCCATGCATTTGCCAGATGACCAAATTTGGTCAAGTTCATTTATAAGCAGGTTCAGTTGGGTTTCTTTTTGCAGCAGTGACTCGATCATACTGCGCAAATCACGTTGCTTTTCCAATAGCTTTTGCATCACCAGGCCGTGATCCCAGCCCAAATCGTTGTTTAGCAGCTTTGGCAGTTCTTCCAGGTTAAATCCCAGTTTTTGGCTAAACCGGATGAGGCGCAGCCGCTCTAGGGCGGTATTATCGTAATTTCGGTAGCCGCTTTCAGTGCGTTTTACTTTGGGCAGCAGGCCCTGGGATTCGTAATACCGGATGGTAGATGCCGGGACATCGCTCAACTTTGCTAATTCACCAATGCGCATAGTTATCCAATGTTCAAAAAATAGCCTTGACCTTAAAGTTCACTTTAAGGATATGATGCGCTAGGTCAAGTTTTTACTATAGAGGTATGCACTATGTCGTCACTTATTTTCAACCCCTATACCCTGCCTTGTGGCGCGGTGCTCAAGAACCGTATTGTCAAAGCTGCTATGGAAGAAAATCTCGCGACTAAATCCCAATTGCCGGGCCAACAGTTGTTTAACCTGTACCAAGCCTGGGCAAAAGGTGGAGTTGGCTTGATCATCACGGGTAATGTCATGGTGGATCACCTTGCGATGACTGGCCCCGGAGGCGTCGCCTTAGAATCGGCTAGTGATTTAGCTCCCTTCAAAACCCTTGCCAAAAAAGCCAAGGACAACGGTGCCAGTATATGGATGCAGATAAACCATCCTGGCAGGCAAGTGTTCAAAAAAATGGGGGGGAAAGTGCTGTCACCATCGGATGTGGCTTTAGATATGGGCGCCCATTCAGGTATGTTTACCCAGCCCAAGCCAATGGACGAAGCAGAAATCCAGGACGTTATTACCCGATTTGTGACTACCGCTACGTTGGCAGAGCAAAGTGGTTTCGATGGTGTCGAAATACATGCCGCCCATGGCTATCTAATTGCGCAATTCCTGTCGCCATTGACCAACAAACGCAGCGACCAATGGGGTGGTAGTATTGAAAATAGGGCACGCTTGTTACTCGAAATCGTTAGGCAAATCCGGGCAAACGTGGCACCGGGTTTTGCCGTTGCTGTAAAGCTCAATTCCGCGGATTTCCAGCGCGGTGGTTTTGACGTGGAGGATGCTCAAAAAGTAGTATCTATGCTGCAAACAATGCAGGTGGACATGGTGGAATTGTCCGGAGGCAGCTATGAGGCACCTGCTATGCAGGGGCGCACAGCCGATGGCCGCACCTTGGCAAGGGAAGCGTACTTTTTAGAGTTTGCCCAATCCATTGCGGCCAACACTAACTTGCCGGTCATGACCACGGGGGGCGTGCGCCGGTTATCCATTGCAGAGAAAGTGCTTAACAGTGGTGTCGAGCTGGTGGGGATTGCCAGTGCCTTGGCTATGACACCGGACTTGGTTAATAAATGGCGGCAACAACCTGGTTTTGTCGGGCAAATTCCCTTAGTGAATTGGAAAGACAAAACGCTCGCGGGCCTGGCTACAATGGCGATAGTCAAACGCCAGCTGCGCCGGATCAGTAAAAACAAAGCCGCCAAACTTAGCTTGTCCCCTATATGGTCACTGATTGCAGACCAAATCAATGCCGCTAAATTGACCAAGCGCTACCGCAAGCAATACCAAAGCGAGGTGAGTTAAGCTTTCTGATAATGTTTTCTTTCAAATAGTTAATGCTCCAAAAAGCCTAGTTGCACGTATCCACAACAAACCAATTTGGAGCTGTACTATGTTTGGATTTCTCAAAGCTGACCCTAAAAAGAAGCTGAAAAAGCAATATGACCAAAAGTTGGAGCAAGCAATGCTGGCACAACGCAAAGGTGACATTAAGACCTATTCCATGTTGACCGCTGAATCTGAGGAGATTTGGAAACAAATTGAAGCATTAGAACAAAAAGGTGTCTGAGTATGATGCCCAAAGGCATAGTGTTTGACCTGGACAACACCCTGTTGACCTCAAAGTTGGATTTCAGCGCCATCCGCCAGTCCATCGGGTGCCAGCCCGGTGACGATATTATTCGCTTTATTGACGCTATAGGCTGCCCAGACAAAAAGCAGGAAGCGATGGAGAAAGTGGTTGCATTTGAAATGCAGGACGCACGGGATTCCAGCTGGTTGCCTGGTGCTCGGGAAACCATCAGTTTCCTACACCAATGTGACTTGCCAATGGCGATTGTGACCCGCAATTGCCGCGACGCAGCGCTGTTAAAAATGCGCTCAAACCAAGTGCCGATCGACCTGGTATTATCCCGCGAAGACGCTGAAGCCAAACCTAGCCCACAAGCGTTGTTGCTGGTGGCGGAAACCTGGAATATTGAGCCTGGGTTCTTGAGCTATGTAGGGGATTACAAATATGACGTGCAAGCGGCGAACCGCGCGGGCATGCACAGCGTGTTATTGGCGTCAACAGCAGCCGGTTGCACACCCGATTACGCCGACACTGCTGATTTAGTGGTGAACGATTGGCACGGCTACCTCGCGCACCTTCAAGCCTTGGCTGGTGCCTAATACTTAATTGAATCGGTTTAATTAACGCAGTTTATAGTAAACATGCAGCGTGCATGCATTGCATTGCTGCCTGACTTATTCTAAATAAAGAATATCCACCTTTAATAGTTTCCCGCACCTTATGGACAGCAGCGCGCCGAATAAAACAATCCTGCGCAGGTTTTCATTTTGGCAACCTTGGTTGCTTTTGCTGATCCTGGTATTTATCGCCTTGCAAATATGGTTTTTGACGGCCCTGACCTACTCGGTGGCGAGTGCCGGTATGCAGCTGGACATTGACGCTATGGAACTGGCCGGGCGCAGCATTGCCAGCGCCGGGTTTAGCCTCTCCGTTATCATTGGCATCAGCCGCTTTAGGCGTTTGTATTCAAGGCCGCGCTGGCAACGCGGCTTGATAAAAATAGCGGTCGGTGTGGTTAGCACGGTAGTTGTTTATTTTGGGTTGAAGCTGGCGTACCAAGGCATCCAGGAGCGGGTCAGGTTTGATCTTATCCACTGCAGTGTGGCCGGTGGCCTGGCTAGCCAATCCTTGCACGGATGGCAGGTAGATGCGTCGGGCAGTATGTCTGTGGACAAAGCACTGCTGCAACTATTGCTGCCCTTAGCTGTGTGTTTAGATGATGGCCTGTATGAAAAAGTGCTCGCATCTGAATCTACCGAAAGGGATTTAAAAAACCTATTTGCAAGCCAAGGCAAATTAGAGTTAATACAGCGGCGCATGGTCAACCTATACCGGCAACTACTGCACAGGTTGCCGCAGTTATTGCCATGGTATAGCCAATATTTGGCTGCGGAAAAAGGCAATCAAAGGCAGTTAGTGCTAGCTGACTTTGAGCAGCAACTGCAAATTAGGGCTATGTTGGATAGCCAGCTCAATCGATCGCAAATTGAGAGGATTGTGCAGTTGTTCGAAAGTGGCGCCGCCCTGCACCAAACGAGTCCTGGCCTGAACCAGGCCTACAGTTTAATGCTAGCAGCTACCCAATTGTTATACGATGGCTTGTCAAAGAGGCAACCCTATTTAGTGCAACCGGTGGCGGCAAACCAAATCTATACTGTCGCCAATGACATGGCCGATGCCATGGCTAGGTTGTTTTTAGCACAGCAACAGCCTGCCCAAAATCAACTATTAGAAGCCATGCGCCCAAGCTTTGGCCTCGTTTTGCTGCCCGTTTTTGCGGTGGCATTAAGTACTTTCGTAATCAGCCTCGCCATTGCCAATTATGTCCGTAGCAGGTTGTTTCGCTATGCGCACCACAAAGGCGGCCAGGTTAATCCCATTTTTAACGCGGTTCTGTCGGTATTGGTGATCATTCCCTTGGTATGGTGGTTGCTGTTTAATTTGCTCAACGAAACGCCGCTTGAGCGGCAACTATTTCCGCAGCACGTGCAAAGTCCTGGCGTCATAGCCCTAAAGGTAGCGCTGCGGCCACTGCTGTACCTTTATGAACCCTCAAAAAGTGCCACCAGTTCTTTTGTTGGCTATGATGCTTTGCGGGTATTCGCTAAACCAATTGAACTGGCTGAACAACAACCCACTTCTGCCGTTAGCTTGGCAGGCTTGTGGTTTGGTGATGTGTGTTTGTCTAGCAATAACTGTGAACCTATAGGTTTGGTTGTCTCGCCAGGCGCCAGTTATGCCTATTTTCCGAACCAAGGCTTTTGCCAGGTGCCAATAGTGCCATTGCCTGGCCTTTCTGCACAAAGCGATACCGTGGTATTTGCAGGCCAAGCGGGGGCGGGGGATTGTAGTTTGGTTGCGAGGGTATCGATTCCTGCAATTAAACCAGCTGATATGGCCACTGGCCAGACGTTAGCTATTGGCTTTATAAGAAGCGGAAAATCAACCAGTGCGCTAATGGCCTATTACCCGTTATAGAATCGATACAAATGGTTCTAGAATAGGCCGAGTTGGCTGGAGGCGATTTGTTCAAACTTTAATCCGACAAAGGGCAAAATCCCCTCTGCAATTGGTTTAATCTGTTTTTCAATGTAATGCTCATAGTCCAAACGACTTTCCTGGTATTCCACCGGTTCCGGCCCGTTGATAGTAAGCACATACTTAATCCAACCCTTATTCTGGTACTGCAACTGCCTACCAAGTGCAGCATTGCGTTCGTCGGCAATGCGGGCCGCCTTTACGTGTGGTGGCACGTTTTTCACGTACTTGTCCAAAGGTTGCCGTAGGCGTTTCCGGTACACCAGCATATCATCCAGTGTGCCGCTGCGGGTTTGTTCTATGGTTTCCAGGATGTAGTGGCTAACATCCTGGCCTGAAAAGACCCGCTGGTACAAAGCAGTTTGGAAGTTTTTGGCCAATGCGGTCCAGTCTGAACGGACTGACTCCAAGCCTTTGAACACCAGCTCATCGCCAGCTTCCGTGGTTTTTAAGCCGGCATAGCGCTTTTTACTGCCCTTGTCCGAACCGCGGATAGTGGGCATCAAAAACTGGCTGAAATAAGTTTCGAATTCCAGTTCCAAAAAGCATTCTAGCTGGAAATCTTCCGACAACTTGTTTTGCCAGTTTTGGTTGATCATTTTGGCCAAGGATTGGCCTATTAGATTGGCTTGCCCTGCATCCACATCATCACCCAACCAAACAAAGGTCGAGTCGGTGTCGCCATAGATAACCTTGTAACCTTCTGCTTCAATCCAGGCGGCGCTAGTTTGCATTATCTCATGGCCGCGCATTGTGATTGAGCTGGCTAGCCTTGTATCGTAAAACCGGCAGCCACCGGAACCGAGCACACCGTAAAAGGAATTCATTAGGATTTTTATAGCTTGGGAGCGGGCGCTGTCTTTTGCTGTTTTGGCCTTGTCCCGTTCATTCCAAAGCTGGGTAATAATATCGGGTAGAAAGTGCTTGTCGCGATCAAAAAACGCCCCCTTAAAACCCGGTATAGCATCATCATTTTGGCGCAACCCCTCAATCAGCCCCAATGGGTCAATCTTGAAGGTACGGATAATCGACGGATACAGGCTTTTGAAGTCCAGTACCAGTACATTGCGGTATAGGCCAGGCAACGAATCCATCACATACCCGCCTGGGCTAGCTAAGCCTCCCCCTGCAGGTAAATTAGGTGCAACATAGCCTGCCCGGTGCAATTTAGGTAAATACAAGTTGGTAAAAGCTGCAACTGAACCGCCCGCCCGATCCAGATCCAAGCCGGTTAACTGGCTACGTAAAATTAAAAAATCGAGTAGTTGGGTTTTCTCGAATATCTTTAAAACCAGGATGCAGTCTTGGAGGTTGTATTCTGCCAGCTGTACCTTGTTGAACTGGAAATCGTGGTTGATATGTGCCATTCGGTTTTGCACGTCATCCACTTTCTTGCCTTCACCTAGCAACTGTTGTGATACAGATTCAAGGCTAAAGCTGTCAAACTGGTAGGTGGCTGATTTCAGGGCATCGATTCCGTCCAGTACCACCCGGCCTGCCAAATCCAAGAAACCTTGCCCGCCGTTGCGGGACTCGCGCCAATTCGCTGCCGTTTCACCCCTGCCAATAATGAGCTGCATTTGATGCTGCTTTGCCCGGCGCAGCAATAGCCGAAAATCAAACGCAACCACACTCCAACCCACAATAATGTCGGGATCGTATTGGTTAAACTGGCTGACAAAGGTGTCCAGCAAGTGGGCTTCATCGCTAACCCAGGTTATCCAAGCAGGGGCGCCTGCTTGGCTGTCACCGATCATAATTACTGACCGGTAGCCGTCATCGGCGGCCAAACCAATGGAATAGAGTTCGCCTGTTTCACTGCATTCAATGTCCAGGGATAGCACCCGCAAATTGGGTAGGTATTCGCTGGGTTTTAGTTGGCAGTTATGCCAACGTCCTGACGCTTGTGGTTCACCTTTAAAACTGGCGCTGCCATAGGTAAACCGCTCCATCAAAAACCGGTCGGCGAGGCGGATATCATCCTCATAACAGGTGATATGATTGGATTTTAGGTGCTCCCTGGCAGTAAAAAAGGTTTTGCTATCGTTAAAATAGAGGGCAGTAACAGGCTCTTGCTGGTAAGTTTTTAGCGAGACCGTACGGCTTTGGAATGGCAATGTCTGGCTGTCGAGTGTCGCTTTTGCTTCTGGATACTGGGAACTGGCGACAAACAAAACAAACGGCTGGGGAGGCGTGGTCAAACAGGTACTGCCATCGGGTGTTGCTAACCAGAACTTCAAATAGGTGAGGCCATTCTGCTCATATTGTTGTTTGGTCAGGATAAAGCCTGTTCCCGTCGCTGGCACCATTGCTCCGCTTTAATTACGCAAGGCTGGATTATGGCGTTGGCTAGCCTTAAGTACAATACACAGTGCCTGTCCGTGCAGACAAAGTGTGGCAGTAGTTGCGATTTCAATGCAGGGTCTATGCTTGGGAGGATGCTTTGACACATCCTGTACACCCCCCCAAGCCCCTTAGGTAACTTGTTAGCCGATAAAGCCAATCGGTGCCTGGCCACTGGCCGGGTCGTAGAACCGGGTAATGTTTGGCAAAATGTCTGGCAACACGCTTGGCGCCACGCCAAACCAAAGGGCTAGTTCACCAAAGTATTGGTCAAGCGAGGTAGTTGGCATCAACACCCCCCTACCGGTATCCAATGGATTGCCAAGCTGGAGGCTAGGGTAGGTGCCATAAGCGGAACCGCCCCGTACTGCCCCACCCATGATCATGGCGTTGCCGCCCCAGCCATGGTCTGAACCTCGGCCATTGGAAGACAGGGTACGGGCGAAGTCTGAGGTAGTGAAGGTGGTCACTTGGTTGGCCATACCCATTTCATTAATGGCAGCTTGGAACGAACTTAAACCTGCATCTAAAACTGTGAGCAACTGGTTCAGGGACGCAGTGAGTTCATCGTGGTGATCCCATCCGCCCAAAGTGACAAAAAACGTTTGCCGCTGCATCCCCAGGGTTTGGTTGGCTGCGATGGTTTTGGCCACCATTTGCATTTGCGACGAGAATTCATCGTTACCAAATTGGGTCGTGAATGGAGATGTTCCCGCCACTGCTGCGGCAAATTCAGAGTTGGCCGCAATAGAGTCGTTGAATAGTTTCTGGTATGTGCGCCGGAACAAGTTGTTATATTCCTGCCCATAGATTTGGTTAATGGCTGCGCTCCTGGTGCTATTGCCCAACTCATCTTCAATGCCACTAATGGTGGCCGTCGGGGCATCGGCGCTACCGACGCTATAATAATCAGTCAGCCTACCTGCTTGGAACTCATTCGCGCCTGAAGTCGAGATGCTCATGGAAATACGCTGGCTACTGTTTTGTGAGGCTAGGATATCCGCCATGCGGCCGCCCCAGCCGGTGGCGCTGCGCACATCTGGAATAGCCGTTTGCCATTGGCTGATTTGGTCTGAGTGGGACTGCAAGCCCAACGGCAATTTTGCGGTACCATTGGCCAATGCCTGGGTACTGGTAGGTTCAACCAAAGTACCGACGTTGCTTAAAAAGGCCAGGTTGCCACTGTTGTAGAGGGATTGCAGCCCAGTCATAGCTGGATGCAGGCCCAAGGTGCGCCCGTTGTTCTGGCTATTATTGATCGCAAGCAATTGCGCTTTGGCCAAGGCCAAGTCGGTGCGGGTATTACGGTATTGCTGGTAATAAGTATCGTCGCTTGGCACCAGCATATTGAACGAGTCGGCACCACCTGCCAATAACACGCATACCAGGGCTTTGTAGTCATTGCTTTGGGCGCTGGCCTTGGCCATTGCCCCAAGCTGGGCTGCGCCAGCCAAAGTCATGGCTGAAAGGGCATGGCCCGAATGGCGTAAGAATGTCCGTCTTGAAAGTTTATGTTGTTTCATTTTGCTAAACCTTTATCTAATAGCCAACGGCAGATGCTTGTCTGCCGCTGGCCTTAATCAACTTAAATTGCCACTGCGTAATCAGGGGAAATGGCAAGGAGATAAACCGCGGCCGCGACGCGCTCCTGGTGGTCTTCAATGGCTTCGATTACCGTTTTGATGGCTTCCCGCGTGCCGCTGGTTAGGGTGCCGTAGGTCATAACCGTATCTAGCCGGTCAAGCAGGGCATCGGCGTCGGCTGCTAAGGCAACTTCTTCTGAAAAATCCAATTTTTCTGCGGGCAGTGCCCCTGAATTATCTAATACCTGTCCAGTTTCCAACGAGTAGTAAATAACATTCTTGATATCCATAATGGTGGAGGCATTGGTGATTTGGAACTCAGGCGCTACCAAGCCAGCGTCTTTCAGTTCACCATTGGGTGCATAACTCGGTAAAAAGAAATTAAACACGCTAGGTGCTGACAACACGTATTGCCTGATGGTGGCTGCCATTTCATAGCCATCATCGCTATAGGTGTTGTCGCTGGATGTGGCGTTGAAGGTCCGCATTAAATGGGCAACCCGCAAGAAGGGTTCCCGCAACCGGCCATCTGAGGATGAGGCCAGGTTAGGGGCTTGGCGCGCTTCTGGATCCATCAGGATGGCTCGGACAACCGCTTTCATGTCGCCCCGGGCTGAACCTGTTTCGCCATTGAAGGCGGCAGTTACACGTGCAATATAGGCTGGGCTGGGGTTTGACTTGACCAACCGCTGGATCAGCTGTTTGCCGATAAATGGGCCAACGTTAGGGTGGTTGAACAGGTTGTCGATGGCGGCATTGATATCTTGCATACCGGTTTGTCCCGCTGGCACAACTTGTCCGCGCAACAAGGTCTTGCTACTGGTGTCGTGGTGTTGCTCATACATTTTCATGGGCAGCAAGAAAATGTTGGTATCAGAGTCAGATTCCAATTCATCAACATCCCGCTGGCCAAAAGCGTTGGGATCATCGCTGTTCCAGCTTAAGCCGGTGAATACCTTGGCGAATTCACGTATTTCATCTTGGCCATAGGTTGGGATAGGGTCGCCAGAAGCATCCAATTTGCGCGAACCATCAGGATTCAATTCGTACAGCCCTATGCTAAACAGCTGCATGACTTCTCGGGCGTAGTTTTCGTCTGGGAAGGTGCCTTTGCTAGGGTCTGCTTTTGCGTTGTGGATATGGCTTAGGTAAATCCCCATGGTGTGGCTAAGGGTTACGTCTTTCAACAAATCCCTAAAATTGCCCAAGCTATTTTTTATCAAAAGGTCGTAGTAACCCGCCATAGCAAAGTTATTAATGCCAATTTCCTCAACATTGCTTGAGACAACGAATATTTCACTCAACGCCATGGCAACCCGCTGCCTAACCACATCTGGCGACGTCATCACCGTAGTCCACCATCCATCTACCCAAAAGCGTTCAGGATCACCTAGGCGTTCAAATATTACTTCAAATTCTTCGTCGCTCAGGTCTTCATTGGCCAAATAGAATTTCTCGACTTCAGCCATTAGGAACTCGGCAAAGGGCAAGGTATAACTCGGCGGCAACTCAAATTGTTGCTCCAACCACATATCAGGACCGGTGGCAGCAACTTGGGTAATAGTGGCGTAGTTGGCGCCTAGCGTTGCTTGTGACAAGAAGCGCGAGGCGTCATTGGCGGCGTCTTTGTCAACCGTCATTACAGTCCTGTCAGCCGCTGGATTTGGATTTACAAAACCTGAAGGCTGCTCAACTGTGTTTTCTTCGCAGTCTTCTTCCTGGCCTTCTTCACACTCATCAGAGAAGTCTTCGCAGTCTTCTTCCTGGCCTTCTTCGCACTCATCCATGAAGTCTTCACAGTCTTCTTCCTGGCCTTCTTCACACTCATCAGAAAAGTCTTCGCAGTCCTCTTCCTGGCCGTCTTCGCACTCATCTGTGAAGTCTTCGCAGTCTTCTTCCTGGCCGTCTTCGCACTCATCAGAAAAGTCTTCGCAGTCTTCTTCC
The DNA here is from genome assembly GCA_965279005.1 of Alteromonadaceae bacterium. Lineage (GTDB taxonomy): Bacteria > Pseudomonadota > Gammaproteobacteria > Enterobacterales > Alteromonadaceae > Planctobacterium. The sequence continues at coordinate 225,059 of CBDIHK010000024.1, forward strand.
TGGCCTTCTTCACATTCATCAGAGAAGTCTTCGCAGTCTTCTTCCTGGCCTTCTTCACACTCATCAGAGAAGTCTTCGCAGTCTTCTTCCTGGCCTTCTTCGCACTCATCTGTGAAGTCTTCGCAGTCTTCTTCCTGGCCTTCTTCACACTCTTCAGAGAAGTCTTCGCAGTCTTCTTCGTTACCTTCTTCGCACTCTTCAGTGAAATCTTCGCAGTCTTCTTCTTGGCCTTCTTCGCACTCTTCAGTGAAATCTTCGCAGTCTTCTTCGTTACCTTCTTCACACTCATCAGAGAAGTCTTCACAGTCTTCTTCTTGGCCGTCTTCGCACTCCTCTGTGAAGTCTTCGCAGTCTTCTTCGTCACATTCCTCGGGTGGGCCGATTATCTCTATACACCACTCTGGGTCTTCGATGCAGATCCGCAAAAGTTCACGACAGAGCTCGCGGTCTTCGCAGATTTCTTGGATGAATTCACAGGCTTCGTCGCCATCGCAATCTATGTCCTGGCCAACGATTTGTCGCCTTAGTTGCTGGCTTGCAGATAATGCTGAAAAAGCGGGTTGGTTGATAAGTTTTGCTGTGTTCTCTTTGGCAAAAATGTCAAATGTGGTAAATGCCAATGTGAGGTAAAGCAGCGAAAACAACATGCTGTGCCAGGCAAACCTTCGGGTTTTGCCGGAAGAAGTATTGTATTTCATTGTGCACCTTTGGGTTGAGGGTGGCTGCCGTATCCTTACTGCTTAACCACTGCCTAAAAAAGATTGTCCGTTTAAGGAGGAAACGATTGGTTCTTGCGAACTATTCCACAATCTAAAAAATTGCTGCTGAGCAAAGCGTGTTTTTTTCTGCTAGTCTGCAAGCAAAGCCACTAGTTTGTTTTGAGCATGAAATTAAAGTGTTTGCTGTTTTCTGTGTTAGTTGTCCTGGCCAACCACAACGCCTATAGCAAAGAAGTGCATAGTTTTAACGGCGCCATCGAACTCGCCACAGAAAATGATTCCACGGTTGTGGTGGATGAAATTGACAATGTTGCGCGGGACAGCAGTAGTAGCTGGAAATACAAACTCAATGCCCGCTACCGCTACCGCCCTTATGAGCACACCAAGGCGTCCTTGAGTTTTACCTTCTCTGATAAAAACTACAAGCAAGACGATAGTTTCAACAGTGAATTACGCATGTTTTCAGCTAGTATCAGCAGGGAGTTTGAGCATTTCACTTTAGGGCTAAGGGCACAGGATATCGATTCTAAACTGGGCGGCCAGGATTTTTTAACGATAGAACAAGTATCTCCTTACCTCACTTTCTTTTTGAGTAAAAAGTGGTTTGTTAACTTGAGTTACCGCCATGCTGATAAGGAAATTGTCAGTAATTCGTCCCGTTCCGGCGACAGTGATTTGTTTAATGCCGACTTGTACTTTTTCCAACAAGGGGTACGCCAGTTCTGGATAGCCTCAGTGCGTCACAAGTCTGAACAAGCCCAAGACCCCATTTTTAGCTATGATCTGCAACAATTTAGGTTAGTGTATTCCCAGCGCTTTGATTGGTGGCAATGGCAGCATAAGCTGCGGTTATCGTGGCGTTTCCAGGAGCGGGACTACGATTCAGCTATCAATCCTGATTTAAATGACTTTCGCCGCGACATAAGGCGCCAGTGGCGTTTCGAATGGGAAGCTGAGTTCCATGAAGATTGGTTTTTGATTTTGGAGTTAAAACGCAATGACAATAATTCCAATTTTACGACATCAGATTACAACCAAAATGTGACCGGCTTAGCGCTTAAGTACGAGTTTTAGCGAGCAGTTCTGTCACTTTTTGCTTTAATTTCACTTGCACTTTTTGAGTGCCCAATACAGGCAATAACCCATGGCCAAACTGTGGGTCAAAGCCGCGCTTACCCAAGTCTAAACAATTGTTAAACAAGTCCATCCAAGGTGCAGGGCCCGTTGTTTGGTAGTGTCCTTGGGCATTGGCTGCCAAATAAGCTGCAACAAATGGGGCGGCCATGGAAGTACCGGTCTGGGTGCCATAGCTTTGGTTTGGTTGTGCAGTGATCACATCAACCCCATATGCCGCTAGATCGATATGTTGGCCCTGTACAGCGCGTTTATACAAATTCAAGTCGCTATCCACTGCGGTAACCGCAATGGCGCAATCGTAAGCCGCAGGAAACAGCGGACTCGATAAAGGGCCGGCATTACCTGCTGCGGCCACCAAGGTAATGCCTTTTTCACACAGCTTGTTTACAGAAAATTTAAGCAGGCGGTTAGCAGGACCGGCGAGGCTCATATTGACCACCTTGACGTCCTGCTGCAATAACCAATCTAAGCCCTTGATAATGTTTAAGGTTGTGGCAATGCTACCGCCTTGTTTATCGTTAAAAAACACCGAAGCACTATAGAGTTGGGCATTAGGTAGTAGCCCGCGGTAATCGTTACTATCGGCTACCAGGATTGACGCAACTGCAGTACCGTGTTGGTAGTCTTTTTTATGTTGTCCTTGGATAAAATGCCGTTGTTTGATCTGTGCAGCTTGCAAAGATTGGTGTTCGGTATCGACAGCGGTATCCACCATACCTAATTTTATACCGTTGCCATTTAGTTGCATGACTTGGCCTGGAATGATGCCGCCTTTATCTGCTTTATTTGATTGGGCATAGCGATATATATGGTTGAAGTCAGCGATGCTATTGTCCCGGTTTAACCTAGTTAAAACTGTTTGGTAGTCCCGTTGCAAGTCAAATGAGGCTGGTGCGACTACTTTTGCCACAATGGCATCTAGTGCTTCCAGGCTCTCTTGCTCTTTGAATTGATAACCTTCTTTTTCTAATTCGGCTTTAGTCTCTGCATCTGCCATGATCAACCATTCGTTTGTCCATATCTCGTTGCCGTCAAAGTCTTCAAACAACTGATCGGTTTCATCAATCACTGCTTGTTCTGGCTGTTCCTGTTCTTGCCAGAAGCGGCTTAATGCTGCTTCCGGTGATGGCTGGTCATTGAATCCGTCCTTGCGCATTTCGTTAGTCCCATCGAAATCGAAGTCGAAAGCATCATGGCCGTTTGTACCGCCTTCTTCAGTATCTAAATCTTCATCATCTTCGTTCCCGAACCCTACTTCATGTTCGGAGCCTTCATGGTCATCTTCGTTTTGGTGGTCGAGTTCTTCGTCTTCAAAATTGTCCTCTTCTGCAGCGAATTCATCCTCGCCTTCGAATTCGCCTTCATCTTCGAATTCGCCCTCGTCTTCGAACTCACCTTCATCTTCGAACTCCCCCTCGTCTTTGAATTCATCCCCCTCTTCGAATTCATCCCCCTCTTCGAATTCATCCCCCTCTTCGAATTCATCCCCCTCTTCGAATTCTTCCTCGTCTTCGAATTCATCCTCATGTTCGAATTCATGCTCAGCTTCGAATTCGTCTTCATCTTCGAATTCATGCTCACCTTCGAATTCGTCTTCTAGTTCTTCGTCGAATATTTCATCTTCTTCAAATTCTTCATCAAAACCATCTTCAATTTCATTTTCTAGATCGTCTTCCGTTTCATCTTCCCAATCGTTTTCCAGCTCATCCTCGGTGTCTTCTTCTATCTCCTCTTCGACTTCGTCCTCGGTGTCTGCTTCGATTTCCTCTTCGACTTCATCCTCGGTGTCTTCTTCGATCTCGTCTTCGACTTCATCCTCGGTGTCTTCTTCTATCTCGTCTTCGACTTCATCCTCAGTGTCTTCTTCGATTTCCTCTTCGACTTCGTCCTCGGTGTCTTCTTCGATTTCCTCTTCGACCTCATCCTCGGTGTCTTCTTCGATTTCCTCTTCGACTTCGTCCTCGGTGTCTTCTTCGATTTCCTCTTCGACCTCATCCTCGGTGTCTTCTTCGATTTCCTCTTCGACCTCGTCCTCGGTGTCTTCTTCTATCTCGTCTTCGACTTCGTCCTCGGTGTCTTCTTCGATTTCGTCTTCGACCTCATCCTCGGTGTCTTCTTCGATTTCGTCTTCGACCTCATCCTCGGTGTCTTCTTCGATTTCCTCTTCGACTTCGTCCTCGGTGTCTTCTTCGATTTCGTCTTCGACTTCATCCTCGGTGTCTTCTTCGATTTCGTCTTCGACCTCATCCTCGGTGTCTTCTTCGATTTCCTCTTCGACTTCGTCCTCGGTGTCTTCTTCGATTTCCTCTTCGACTTCATCCTCGGTGTCTTCTTCTATCTCGTCTTCGACTTCGTCCTCGGTGTCTTCTTCGATTTCCTCTTCGACTTCATCCTCGGTGTCTTCTTCGATTTCGTCTTCGACCTCATCCTCGGTGTCTTCTTCGATTTCCTCTTCGACTTCATCCTCGGTGTCTTCTTCGATTTCCTCTTCGAATTCATCCTCGGTGTCTTCTTCGATCTCGTCTTCGACTTCGTCCTCGGTGTCTTCTTCGATTTCCTCTTCGACCTCGTCCTCGGTGTCTTCTTCGATTTCGTCTTCGACTTCATCCTCGGTATCTTCTTCGATCTCGTCTTCGACCTCGTCTTCGGTGTCTTCTTCGATCTCGTCTTCGACTTCATCCTCGGTGTCTTCTTCGATTTCGTCTTCGACCTCGTCCTCGGTGTCTTCTTCGATGTCATCCTCTATATCATCTTCCCAATCATCTTCAGGATCAGACATAAAAAAACTATTGTTGGAATGGTTGTTGGGTAATAGGGCAAAATCCGATCTGATACGTTGGGCCGTTGCCTGATTTGCAATACCGAGTGACGCGCAATAGGCCAATACCAGCAATAACAATGCTGTTGGTTTTAGTTGCTTTATGAAGAGACGCAGATTAATTTTGATCATAAACGCACGCAAAAAAGATAGCTGCCTATAATAAGGGCTTGATTAACCATTACCTTATTAACGTTTAAGTATAGTGAACTATTTCACTGATTTAATAATTGTAAAAAAGGCTGGAATAAGTTTCAGGCTATAACCGTTACCTTCACAGAGCGACAGGATGCAGATATCGCAAAATGAACTGAAAAAAATACTGGTTAAGGAAATGCCCCGTCTACGCAGGTTTGCCTATTCATTGACGGGAAGTAAAGCGGATGCGGACGATTTGGTGCAGAACCTGATCCTGAAAATGCTCAATAAAGGGTTGCCAGATTCGGTACAACCATTGCCCTGGTTGTTCCGTGTTTGCAAAAACCTCTGGTTAGATGAAATTAGAGCACGAGATGTGAGGGTCAGGGCGGTGCAAGAAAAGAAAATCCCACAAGCAGAACAAGAATCGAAACAAGATTTGCACGAAATCGCCTATTCAGCTGAGCAGGTGATGCAGGTGATGCAATCTTTACCAGAGGAGCAACGTGTTATTATCAGCCTGGTGCTGGTGGAGGGCTTTAGCTACAGCGAAGCGGCTGATGTGCTGGAGATCCCCAAAGGTACCGTTATGAGTCGATTGTCACGGGCGCGGCATAAGTTGCTCGACTTATTAGAGCAAGGTAAACAGAGTTAATTATGAAGATCGAAGATCAAGAGTTGTTGTCGCAATATTTGGATAACGAACTAAGTACTGAACAGAGTATAGCCCTGAAACAGCGCCTTTTGGCGGAGCCAGAGTTAAATGCCCATTTGCAAAAACTAAAGCAGGTGGATCGCTCGGTGAATAGTGCCTTCACAATGGAAGATGAAGGGATGCCAGAAGCGTTTGCTGAATTGTTACAGTTAGATCCTGAGGAAGAAAAGCCGCCTGTGTCTGAAGTAGGGACTCCTGCGAAATATGCAGGCAAGCAAGATACCAAACCCGGAACAAGTAAAAACGGGGCGCAAATTTGGTATTTGCCGGTGGCAGCTTCAGTCGCGTTTGTTTTTATTATCGCTACCTACCTAATGCCGGGAGGCGATAATCCTAACGCGGCCTTCGATGCCGCGCTGAATAGTTCGGTCGCCATGCAGCCAACCCAGTTGGCCGATGAAACCAAATTTGTAGTATTTCAGAGCTTTTTAAACCGCCAGGGACAGCCTTGCCGGGAATATATGCTGCAAAGCAGTAACGCGCAAACCCACGGAGTTGCATGCAAACAAGGCTCAGCGTGGCAAGTTTTGCTGGAAAGCGAAAGTACAGTGCATAGCGACGGTTACCTACCAGCTTCAGAGGAGGACTCAGAAATTACCAGCTACCTGGCGGAGCAGGTTCAACAGGTTTTAACCGATTCTGAAGAACAGGAGCGCATTAACAATGGCTGGTAAAGACTAACTGACTGTTGTGTTGCCTGCGCCCCTATTTCCCCAAATTGGTATTACAATTATTTTTTATGATTAATCGTTGTAGAGCCAACACTTACCTTGCCCATTGTTCACCTTGCTTGCTAAGCTAAAATATTGAGATTGTATGCGGCTATTTGACGCTTGCCGCTATAGAATAAACCTTGTAGGCCGTTAATAAAGACAAAATAAGGCAAGGAAATCAGAGATTGATTGAAATCCCTCCAATGAAACCAGTGCAAGAATTCAATGCACTGATCATTGATGAAGAGTCATTGGTACATGACCTAATCCATTCATGCCTAATTGAGCAAGGTATTGGACTGGTTAACTCTGCCCAAAACGCCTATTTTGCCCTGCGTCGCTGCGAAGAAGTGACCTTTGATATCTTTTTCATTGCCTTTAATGTGGCCAGTGACAAAGATGGCTTCCACCTTTTAGAAGAACTTAAATTCAAAGGCCACATCACCAACCAAACTACCGTTATCTTTTTAAGCGGTGATACCGATCCGGCGTTGGTACACTGTGTAGTGGAAATGCAACCTAATGACTTTTGGGTGAAGCCATTGGATCGCAAAAAAGTAGCAAGCCGGCTTAACCATATTTTTTCCATTAAAAGAACCTTGCACAAGCTGCACTATTGCGCGGATACCGAGCAATACAGCACCGCGGTGTATCTGTGTGAACAGCACGTAAAACGCAAAGGACTTGCCCACTACTTCCCAAACATTAACCGCCTCAAAGGCGAATGCTTACTCAAACTGTTTGAGTTTGAAGACGCAGAGGTGTTTTTTAGGAAACTATTGCTGGAATCCAACTACGGCTGGATAAGTATTGGCTTACTTCGGGCTATGCTGGCACAAGGTAAATACGAAGAATGTGAAGACATGATCATGGCATTAAAGGAACGGGACGACACCCGGTTCCTGGTGTATGACACCCTGGCACAATATTACATAGACCAAGAGGATTACAAGCGGGCATACGAAGAGATAAAAACAGCGACTACACTGGCACCGCGGAATATTGATCGCAACCGCAAGTATTTTGATTTAGCCCGCCTCAACCACGACCGCATGGGGCAGTTTATCGCAGCGCAAAATGTGGCCAAGTACGCGCGCAACTCAATCCATGATTCACCTGAGCTAAAACTCAACGTTATTCGGGCGGCCATCGACTTGGCTACGTCATTGACTGATGTGGAAGCGGCGCCTGTATTGCGTGTAGCCCAGAAAATAATAACACGGTTGCAAGCCGAGTACGGTAAGCAGCTTGCAACTGAATTATCGGTAGTGGAAGTACGCATGTTGGCGGTGCAGCATTTAAAACGCGATGCCGACAAAATCCTAAAAGATCGTGTTTCTTTGGAGCCGGGATCATCTGTTGAAGAAACCTTGGACAAGGTTAAAGCGTTCCATGAATTAGGCCATAGGGAAGACGCCATCAAACTATTAGATCAGGTGCGCAAACAAATCGGTGGTGATACCTGGTCTTCTAGGGTCGTGTCAGAATACGTAGCACAAGAACAAATAGAACGCAAAGATATCCATTTTACTGCCAAAGAATTGGGAGAAATGGCACAAACCCACTTTAAGGAAAAACGCATAAAACCCGCCTACCAAAACCTCAGCCAGGCATTCCAATTATCACCTTCCAACAGCCAGTTAGCCATGAGTTTGTTGCGCTTAATGTCCATCATGGTGGATAAAGAGCAGGAAAAGCTTGATGACCACCAAAACGATTTAGCCAAAGACTGTATTGATATCTTGCGGCACTCAGAACTTGAGGCAGATTCAAGGGCCAAGTTTGAACGCTATGCCCGCTTGGTTGGCCACTCAGTTGATGAATAAAGCCCAGCGGAAATGTAAAATGCTGCATTTATTAGTTGTCAGGGAACAGTGTAAAATTGGGTTGTAAGGCGATATGGCACTAGGCAAAGCCACTTATTCAGTGAAACTTCAAGGCAACATAATCCAAACCAAGTTATGCGGTAGCTTTAGTGTTTCAATAACAAAACAATATTGTGATGAGGTTCGGCGCCTAATAGAGCAATTTGACGGTGAACCTTTTGCCATGCTGGTGGATGACTTGCAGCTAGACGGCGGCACACCAGCGGCCTACGAAATCCTTGACCAGCACAATGCCTGGGTTAACCAGCAAAATATCATCGCAAAAGCATTGATCGTTGATAATGCCGTAAAAAAAGGCATTATCCTGCAGCGCTTGCCCAACTTGCGCAAACAAAACATTGCGTTTTTCCAGGATCCTGGCGCAGGGTTGGCCTGGCTAGAAACCCAAATTTGATATTGCTATCGGCTTATACCGATTCCATTAAGTATTTGCTCACCCAGTGGGAATTGAAAAGGGTTTATTCGCTACGTCCTGTAGCTCACCTGCTTCGCAGGCCCGCTAAAGCGGTTCTAAGCCGTTCCAACGGCTTTTGGTAGACAAGGCAAATGTTCAAAGGTCTATCCCTACAGGGATGTAGGAGATTAGAGCAACGCAGGACGCAGTTGCCGAGTGGGTCTAAATCGAGAACATTTAACGCTGTAAAAACCCTTTTCAAACCCATCGAAGACGCGCCTCAGGAACACAATTTATGAAATGCGTCCCTGCATTTCACCGCTGCGCGGCTGGCTAAAGCCATTCAAAAGTTTTCCCGAAACTTTTGTATGAAGTCCCTCCCTGGACTTCACCGCTGCGCGGCCAGCTGGCGCTGTTCAAAATTTATCCCGTAAATTTTGTCTTCGTTGCCAACAGGGATGTTGGTAAGGGGCGAGAGCAAGATGCGGTGAGCTTTGCACGAAGCTCGATAATTTCTTCTGGAAAGAAATTAAACGGCGAAGCCGGCCTGAAAGGCGGAGGGCAGGATGCCCGGAGTAAAGCCGCCAGTATTACTTCATTCGTGCGCCTTGAACTTGAGTCCCTGAGGCAGCGCTGGGTGAGCAAATACTTAATGGAATCGGTATTAGACCTTAAATTGAGTCAGCATTTCAGCCAATGAGTGGCTGGATTGTTTCAATGCTAAGCTTTCCCGAGCCACCTCCTGGGCTTTTTCGTAAATGCCGGAAGTCGACTCCTTGATCGCCACTACCTTGCTGCTAATGTCCTGGGATACTGCGCTTTGTTGTTCACTGGCTACTGCCACTTGGTTATTGCGCATTCTAATCCCCGTGACTTTGTCGGTTATGTCGGCAAAAACCTCCACGGTATTGTCCGCTTCATGGGAAACATTTTGCGCGTCTTTTTGACTGTTTTGCATCCTTGTGACGGCCTCTACCGATGAGGATTTCAATTGTTCGATAATGCTGTTTATTTGTGTCGTACTCTCTTGGGTACGTGTTGCCAAATTCCTGACTTCTTCAGCGACGACGGCAAAGCCCCGGCCTTGTTCGCCAGCCCTGGCTGCTTCAATTGCTGCGTTGAGTGCCAATAAATTAGTCTGATCTGCAATATCTGCTATGACGCTTAATATGGTGTCTATTTCCCTTGCGTGTTCCTCCACTGATTGCACTACGGTCGCTGCTGCCGTGATCTCGTCCACAAGCTGTTTGATAGTATTGATACTGGTATTGACTTTTGCTTGGCCTTCACTTGCAACACTTTCAGCACTTTGGGATGACTCCAGGGTATCAGCTGAGGCCGATGCCACTGACGTGACAGCCTCAAGCATCTGCTCAATGGCAACGCTAACCAACTCGGTTTCTTGTTTCTCTTTTTCTAGGGCTTGGGTTGTGGCATCACTGGCATGTTGAAGCTTATCTGACGCAGTTAACAGGGAGCTTGCTTCCATATTCACCTGCGCCAATGCTTTTTTCATTTTTGCAACCATATCGTTTATGGATCGGGACAGTTCACCAAATTCATCTTTTGTAAGCCGGGTTATAGATTGGGTAAAATTGCCAGTTGCCAATTCCTTAACGACTTCTGAAATACTGTCTAGCGGACGGGTAAGCAACAGGTATATGTAAAACATACTGGCAATTACAAATATCGCCGCCAATATCATGCCAATTTCCAGAAATATTGCACTGCTGGAATGCGCTTCAGAGGCATGCCGGGTCATGGCAATAGCACGGTTGTTATTACTTATATTATCCGCATTGTTGCGGATCATTTGATTAAAAGCCGATGACATAGTGTCATTCAAATTAGATAAGCTAGCCGTATTTAGTGTTATTTGATCCGCGGAGGAGGAAGTGCCTTGCATGGTTTGCTGCAAGGTTGTAACCAGTTCCCTTTGTATTTCGGTTTGTATGTCTGACAGTTCATCTATAGCGTCTTCTGTCTCAAACAAAACCTCACTGTCTGGTGGCAGTGACTCTGTAATAGTGAGTAATACATCTTCTAAATCAGCGAGGCGACCCGCCATTGCCAGGGTTTTTCGCTCTAGTATCTGTAGCTTACTGACGTTGGTTTCTAGTGGTGCGACGGCGGAGTTTATGTCAGATGTTACGCCGGCCATGTCTTGCTTCAGGGTATTCATTGTTGCTTCGGCATTTCCCGAAGAAGAAACCGCAGACTCTGTCAACCGGGTGGCCTCGTCCAGCTGGTTTTTTACATTGGATGTCGCATAGAACACGTAAAGTGTTTGAATTAAAAGAAAAGCAACTAGCCCACATCCAATTGCGATGAGTTTAGTTTTGACTCTCACTTTGATACCTCCTTCGCCCTAAAACCGTTACCTTTTTTCCCGACAACTCAATTACCATTAGGCAACACTCATAAAATTATCCGAATGTGCGGTATTAAGTTGATATAAGATCAGGAAATATCAGTTTAGAAGGGATTGTCGGCATCCGCTTAACTTCTCAGTCAAAAAAACTAAAAAAATAATTGTTGCGGTAATTTTAAAATCCGGATTGAAAAAATATAACCTCAGAAAACTATTTATTAGGGAAAAAGCCTTCTTGGTAAAATATAAAATCGCAAACTCAAAATATTTAAACCACTTTTGAATATAACTAACTTGCTAGTCGGTTGTTAAAAAATGGGCGTTTAAAAGGATCCACTTTTCCTAAAATAAGCAAAGGAAAAATTGTTCTACCTTTCGCTAAGTTTTCTGGATGGATTCAATTACTCACGACTTGCAGTTGATTGCGACAATACTTAAACCAAGGCAATTGCGACTAAAGTGCTATGCCCAAAGTTGTACAAGCGCCAGAATCCTGACTAACCTTATGCATTACATAGCTTTATTGGCGCACATTTGATTTGATACATAAGAAAATAGGGAAAATCATGAAACAACCGGTACAAGTTACATTAGGCATGTTAGCGCTTTTGTTTTCGCTGCAAGCGCTAGCTGGCGATGCCAAACACTATCCTGGTGTGTTTGTGGGAATGACAAATGTTGATGGTGAGACTGACTTAACCCTCGGTGTTGAATACGAGTACAAGTTAAGTAAAACCATTGGTTTTGGCGGCGTTGTAGAACGCACCCCCGACGGCCACGGCGGAGATGGTGTTGATATTTGGGTGGCCTCCTTATTTTATCACCCAAGTAAAGAATATCGCTTTGGCATTGGCTATGGTGAAGAACGCATTGGTGGCACAAAGGTCAAATACAAAGACGTAGTGCGTCTGAGTGCAGTTTACGAATACCACATGGAGTCCGTCACCATTGCCCCCACTTTGGCGGTAGATTTTATTGATGGCGAAGAAGCCTACGTAATTGGAGCTGCTTTTTTGTTTCCGTTTTAAGCTGGCCGCTTACATTTAGCTTGCCTTGAGCTATCGGCAAATCAAATGCGGGTAGTCGCCCGCCCACCAGTTGTTTGCAAAACCTTGCCAGAGAACTGCTATGCATGGGCTTGTAATACTTCTAAAGGCGCCTCATTAACAACTCCTCAAGTTTAAAAAATCAATAACAAGGCCAACATCGACCCGCAATAAGGGGGAAGTAATTCCACAAAAAGAATTAGACTAAAGTTGTAACCGTATGTAAACTTGGACTCGAATTGGACTCATTCACACAAAAGCCAGGAAGGCGTTACCCCCAAATAAACCCTTTCCTGCTGCTTTAAAGTACAAGAGTAGTGTTTTATGGCAAAGCGATTTTGGACCGGCGCACTCGCGCTATTGTTAGTGTTTTCTTCAACGGTTTCTGCAACCACCTATGTCCCGATTAGGGTTGGCAGCATCACCGTCATTATCCCCATAGATGATCCACCGGTGGCCGTGCCAGATAGTTTTACCGTGGTTGAGGATACGCCAACGGTTTTAAACGTGCTGGCCAATGATAGTGACGAGAACATGTCCACGGTCCGGGTGTCGATAGTCAACAACCCTTCCCACGGTGTGCTTGAATTGTCACCGGATGCGCGCAGTATTACCTATACGCCATATGAAAACTCGACGGCTCCAGATGCTTTTGTTTACCGGCTAGTTGACGAAAACGATGCGGCCTCCAACGACGTGGCGGTGCTCATTGATATCCAGGCTGTAGACGACGTGCCGGTATTTAGTAGCCGGCGTACAGAGACAGGTAGCAGTTACGACGCGGTGTTCGAGTATGGCACACCGAGGGTGGATCTAAGCCCTTTGCTCAGCTTAACCGACGTCGATGATAACCTGGATAATATCCATGACTATAGCTTGGCGCCCGCCGGGGCTGGTAGCTTGGTAAAAACAACGGCAACCGACCTGCGCTGGGATATTAGCGATGGTTTCGAAGGCCCTGCCCACATCCATGTTTCTGTCATCAGTGGCGGCACTGAATATTGGTATGAATTTGTCTATCTCGTGCAAAGCAGGCCAAATACACGCCCTGACATTTGGGGACCAGGTGTCCTTACCGTGCGCGAAGGCGATAACTTTACCCACTACTTTTCTGTTTATGACGCAGAAGGAGATGACTTGGATTATAGCCTGCAAAATAATCCCTCTTGGGGGAACTACAAGATTGGCTATTCCAAAGCGGGAACCAACCCTTTCATTAATAGCATCGGCCATAAGCCAGGCACATATTCGCTGCAATATAGGGTGAGTGATGGCCGTCTGGTAAAGTTCCATCCATTCACCTTGGTAGTATTGCCTGCAAGTGAGAATGCACCGCCCTACTTCAAGCGTTCCCCCCAGACCTATGTGCAACAGGGTAGCCAATATACCTACAACCCTGAAATCCTTGATTGGGATGGCGATGCTATTACACTCGCCGTCAACAACCTGCCCAGTTGGCTGAACTTCAATAGTACAACTGGTGCATTGACCGGGTTTGCCGCGACAGAAGGGACTTTTAGTAACATTTCGATAACTGCGACTGCCGCTGGGCAGACAACTACAATAGGGCCATTTGACCTGACCGTGGTGGGCAATCCTGTCTACCAGAACAATAATGCGCCAATCGCCATGGACGACAGTATTAATGTAATCGAATCTGATACCGTCACCATTGACGTATTGCGCAATGATTCGGATCCAGACGGTGACCCGATTACCATCTCTGGTGCGACGGTTAACCAGGGTAACGTGCAAATCACCAATGGGGGCACCCAGCTGACCTATACAGCCCCTGCCGATGCGACTGATACTTTGAACCTTACCTATTCAATTGGTGACGGCAAAGGCGGCCAGGCGAGTGCCAATGTGCATTTTAGATTGGAGAAACGTCCGCTGCCCAAACCACCTAGACCCACAGGGCTAAATGTTTCGGTTCCAGGAACGGCACCCAGCAATCAAATTACAGTTTTATCGGGCACCAAGGTACTGTTGGAGTGGACAAATCCCGATTTATCATCATTTAGTGGCTCCAACCTCATACCCGTAGTGCATTACCCGGATGATGGCCTAATTGCCGCGGAGGGACAAATTCTCGCGCGCAATAGTGGTACGCAGCTGGGTGCCCAAAGTAACGACGTGGCAGAGCAATTGGGGGTGACTTATGTTTATCCCGGCCACCACCGTGCAGCCATCAAGCTTTGCTACAAAACAAGCTTCCCTCCGACGGACGCCCTGTGTGGGGATCCAAGTAACTATGTCGACATCCATGTCACTAGCCTCAGTGTTACGGGGCTGGCCGCCTCGCCCACCGATGTCCGGTTAGGCAGGCAAGTGACATTATCCTGGAATGCCCATAACTCGAGTGTTATCTACTACCTGGTTGAAGAGGCAAAACCCAACCCAGATGGCAGCGCTGGCAGTGTTTGGGAACCGTTAATAGACTCCACCAGTGACAGCCAGGCAAGCACTACACCCAGCACCCTGGGTACCCATAAATACAGGGTCACCGCCTGCATTGCCAGCACCATGTGCGGCGAGCCTGCGGAGGTCAGCATCACCGTGAACAACAAGCGGGTGGTGTTTATCCACACGGATTTACTTGGTTCCCCAGCAGCTGAGACCAATGAAAATGGAGAAGTACAATAATGAAAAACGGACTAATTAAAACCAGTATTGCCTCCCTTTTAGTACTTGCTTTTTCGGCAGTGGCATCGGCATCTGATGCTGCAACGCAGGTACTCAACGACTCGGTGTTATCTTTCTCTAATAAGGAGAACCGCACCCCTAAATCCGCACAGGGCAACTACCCTGGTGCACCACTGCAGGCAACATCAGATAAAGATGGCCCTGCCGGCATTGAGAACCTAGGTTATGCGATAAGTGTGTTGCAGCAGCTCCAGGTGGATACCGAGATCACCCCGGAAACCACGGATCTCTTTGGTGAGCAAATAGACATCGGCACAGGTGGCCTGACATTTGTCCAGACTGATGTGTCTATACCCGGTAATTCTTCCTTGCCAGTGGCCATCAGCAGGAAATTGTTGGATCCCAAAGACCGATACAATGGCACCCGGGAATTTGGCTTATGGAGCTTGGATTTACCCCATATCAGTACCTCATTGATACGGGCTCTCAGTGCATACAATGAAAACCCTGATTACAGTGGTTCCTGGGGCCAAAACATTGCCTGTAGCGGTAGGTTGAAGCCTGGTCCATACTATGGAGACCATACTAATGTTACCTCTTATGAATACTGGAATGGCGACAGTATCTATATTCCCGGCAAGGGCAATTCCGCCATCAACGGTTTTAATGGCAACTTTGATCGCAAAGCAAAGGAAAACTGGAAGATCGATTGTTTTGACACCGCCAATGGCTACGAAGGTTTCATCGTTACCACCGATAATGGCACTAAATACACTTTTGGCCAACTAAGGCTCATCCGTGGCATTGAGGTAACCAAACCCTGGCCCACACTTGACTTTCCCCCTGAGTTTGACCGCCATGGAAAGTGTACCCTCCGTTGTGACCATTACTATATCTATCATGCCTTTATGCTGGTCACCAAGGTGGAAGACCGTTTTGGTAACTGGGTAGAGTATGACTATACCGACCACACCACCTCATCCGGCAGCAAAAAACTGCTAACCAGTATTACTGCCAATGATGGCCGGTCCATCAGCCTTAACTACAGGGCTAACGATATTATTATTGACAATATCGTCACCAACGGCCGCACCTGGCAATACAACTACAATGAGGGCTATACCGACCCAGAAGTGGATTACCTTACCAGTATTACCTTGCCTGATAACCGCAGTTGGGGCTTTAGTGGCTATTCTCCCATGTATGTTACTGAGGGGGTTCCCTCGGATTTTGTTGAAAGTGCAATAGACCCGGCCGCTTATTGTATGCCGCTGCCGCGTGCCACAACCTTAACTATTACCCATCCCGATGGCTTAAGCGGTACTTTTGAGACATCAAATACAGTGCAGGGCAGGACCGAAGTACCTAAAGATCCGCTTGGCACAGTACTGCCTGATGGCACTATTAACACTTACCGGGTTAAACGCTGCTATTCAGCGCTATCTATCAGTAGCAAAACCTTGACCCACCCTTCAGGGGAAACCTATACCTGGAACTATGACTATTCAGAAAACCCAGGTTCCTTTGAGGATCAGGGGGATCCGGATTATGTCTACGATGATAAAGTTCCAATTGCCAACCTCGATTCCTTAGGTTTGCCCGCGGTGACAGTCGCGGTCAATGGTTATGAACTGGCAGATCTTAAAAGCACTACCATTACCGCGCCCGACAACAGTAAGGCCGTGCATTATTTTGTCAGGCGCTATGACTGGCTGGAAGGTGCCGAAGTGTTTGTGGACTATTACGACACCGACGGTAGCACCCTGCTCAAGCGGATTCAAAAAGACTACCAACAGGGACAATCACAGGGGGAGTACTCCTTGCAGTCGGCTTCTAGTGCCAACCAGGACGTTAGGCTGACGAGGCAATTGCTGACCCAGCAAATTACTTTCCAAAATGGTAACACCTACACTACCGCCTACAGTGACTTTAACGACTATGAAGTTGCCAGAAAAACCAGTGAAAGTAACAACCTGCCCGATAGCAGGTCTAAATTTACCAAACAGGGTTTCCGCCACGACACCACAAACTGGGTATTAAACCAGCCCACCACTGTGTCCATTAGCGATGAAGATAACGAGACTAAGTACAAGGTGGTATCGGAAACCACCTACCATGATGCAAGCACTTCCGGTGGCGCATATGATGGCCTGAACTTGCCTTATGAAACTAAGCGTTTTGGCACCTGGGTTAGCAGAAACGTTAGTTACCACAGTAATGGCTTGGTGAAAAAGACTGAATTTAACCAGCTGTTGAAAAAAGCTGATGGCACCGATGGCAGCCAATACCGCTACCGGGATATTGTCTCCTACCACCGGGGGCAGCCCACTGAAATCCAGTACCCAGCCCGCTACAGTGATACCGCCGTAGTTAAGCAAAAACAAATGGTTGATGACAATGGCTGGGTTGAAAGGATCACAGATTTAAACAACGTTGTGTTTAATTATGGCTATACCGACATGGGGCGCCTGCAATATGTGGAGTCACCGGTAGATACAGTGGCCTGGTTGGATACCTGGTTTGACTGGAGCTATGACCAGGGGGGCGCGTTGGTCAGGACTATGACCCGCTGTACCCTTAGTGATAATAAAGATAGCTGCACTAGCCCAGCGCTCTCGGTTACAACCACTTATGACGGCCTGTTGCGGGCGGTACTGACCCGCACTACAGATGAGGCAACCCAAACGCAGCGTTACCTGGCACAAGCTTATAACCCCTGGAACAAGCTAACTTACAAGAGCTATCCGGCTAGCACTGAAGCAGCAACTGCGACTGCAGGCTATTATTATAGCTATGACGGCCTGCAACGGCTAAAAACGACTTCCCAGACTGGTGGTGGCACCCAAACCACCGAGTACCTGGCGGGCAATAAAATCAAGGTATCAGAGCCGGTTACTGCAAGCCTGTTTAATGAAACTACCACCACCTTCCTGGCTTACGGCGCCCCGTCTTATGAGCAAGCTATCCATATTGATTCAGAAGAAAGCGTATCGACTAGCCTGGCAATTAACGTCTTTGGCGACATTACCCAAATTACCCAGACTGGCCCAGGAGCCGAGCAGGGTACAGAGGTTAGCCTAACCGAATACCGCGCATATGACGCGCTGCATTATCTGTGCAAAGTGTCGCGCCAGGATGTAGGCACTAAGGTATACCAGCATTCAAGCGTTGGCGAAACCACTAAAGTTGCCCGTGGGGTATCAGGCGGCAGCAATACCGATTGCCTTAGCACCGCTGATGCCAGCAAAGATATCAACATCAAATATGACAACCTAGGCGGAGCCTGGGAGCTAGATTACCAGGACGCCAATACGCCAGATATCAACTATGAACTAGATAATATTGGCAACCTTAAAACCTTAACTGCCGGCACAGGCAGCAATGCGGTGGTGCAAAGCTATGCCTATAACAAGTTGTACCTGCCTACTAGTGAAACCCTCACGGTTCAAGGCAAACGGATTGCCCCTGGCGCTTCACTCTCTTCACTGGTATATGGTTACAATACCTTGGGACAGGTGGATGCACTGACTTACCCGGATGGGGTTAAAGTTGCTTTTGCCCCCAACGCATTTGGCGAGCCAACCGAAGCGAAACGGGTAGCCAACAGCTATATTGATGCTTACACCTATGTCAGTGGTGCTGCATATTATGCTACGGGCGCACTGGATAGCTTTAACTACAGCAACGGTATAACACACAAAACTACGCTCAATAGCCGCAAGTTGCCTTACAAAATCCGCGACGCCAGCGCTGGCGGCACCGAGGCTTTGGATTATACCTATAGTTATGATTATGCACTTAATGTCACCAGTATTGTTGATGGCAAAAACGCCAGCTTCAGCCTCACAGACTTAAGCTACGATAGGCTTAACCGCCTGACCTCAACCACTGGCGGTACCGGCATAGGCAGCAGTAGCGTCACTTATGACGGTTTGGGTAATATCCTCACCTATAGCAGTAAAGACCGTAACTTTGAATATGACTATGCGCCTCCCGGCTCAGGTGACACCCGTAAAAACCTGCTGCGGGCAGTTGATTATGCGGGTACTACGCCGGTCAACTTTAAAGCCTTTGTTTATGATTCCCGGGGCAATGTTACCGGCAATGGCTTTAATAACTTCACCTACAATATGGCCAACCAGATGGTGGCGGCAGATGGCTCCAGCTACGTTTATGATGGCCATAACCGCAGGGTAAGCAAAACCAATAGCGACGGCACTGAATATAGCCTGTACAACCTAAATGGCACGTTACTGTACCGGGAAACCCCTCAAGGTGGTGTTAACTATATCTATCTAGGTAGCCGCCTAGTAGCAAAAGATGGGGTGATAGCAGAAACCAGCGGTAACCAGCACTATCGACCCTTTGGTGAAAGCATTGAAGGTGAAACCGACGATGTAGGCTATACCGGGCATAAGTTTGATAAGGAAATCGGCCTTAGCTATATGCAGGCCCGATATTATGATCCCACTATTGGGCGGTTTTATTCTAATGATCCGGTTGGTTTCCGCGATGTGCATAGTTTTAACCGCTATGCATATGCCAATAATAACCCTTACAAATATACCGATCCTGATGGTAAGAGACCCAAACCAAGGATTATACCCCTAAGGCCTACTTCCTCTCCTCCAGGAGGCATGCCGTCTGATATGGCTCAGGCCTATGGTCATTCGGGAAGTTCAGGCAGTTCCGGAGTGACATTTGATTTTAAGAGGACTTCTATTTATAAGGCTTTTGATGCTGTATTTAATGAATCTGCGGATCCAGTTGATGGTATATTAGAAGATGCCTCTGAAGGACGAAAAACTAAAGGACGAGCAAAGATTCATGATAAGACTGGAGGTATGGATCAAGCGAACGAAGATTTTGATAGTATAGTTGATCCAGATAGCATTGAATCAATAACGGATGGAAGTGGTGACGAAGGCCGAAGAGGTACTCTTAACGATGGAAGCGGACGCACCGCAATTGTGAGACCTAATAGTACAGATGGACGTCCTACGGTCGAAATACAACAAGGAAAAAATAGGATCAAGATAAGATACGAAGAGGATTAAAATCATAGTTTATGAAGGCAAATACATACTCAAATTGGCAACCTATTTCAGACATTGATTGTTGGGTAATTATTGACAAAATAGAAGACTCTGATGAAGGGCTAGCTATTTTCATCAATGTAAATAAGTCGGGTAAAAAATTTAAGATCGTTTTTGATCCTTATGTGGCTTACAGAAACATGGATGAAAGCTATCGAACTAGAACATTTTCTCAACATGGTGCCTTTGAAAGTAGCTTTCACCAAGTAGCGAATTCTACGTGGTTAAAGTGGCTGCATGAAGAAAGTCAAGGCTACTACAAAGGCAATAGTATCAACCATTACGCAATAATCACTGAAGCTGATTGCATCGATATATTATCTGAATTTGAGCCATATATAGTGCCCATAGACCACGGCAAGATCGCGAACATTATTTAACCAGTTGAACTGATTTACCTTCTCGTTCCTGGATCTACACAGCCCATTGTGATCTTATACTCCCTTTTGGGAGCCAGTTTAATGAGTATTGATGTTTTCGCTGAACACTTTTCCGATGTCACCGATCCCCGCCAGTCAGCTAAAGTCACTTATCCTTTGTACGATGTATTGTTCTTATCTGTTTGCGGTGTTATCACCGGGTGCGAAGGCTGGGAAGACATAGAGGACTTTGGCCATGCCAGACTTAACTGGTTGCAGGGATTAGGTTTATTCCAAGATGGGTTGCCCGTCCATGACACTATTGCACGTATCATTTCCAGTATCGAACCGGAACAGTTACAAAGCAGTTTTATCAGTTGGATGCAGAAGGTTCATTCCCTGACCGGTGGTGAAGTGGTTGCCATAGACGGTAAAAACACTGCGTAGCTCTTACAACCGGGAAGACCGTCAGTCAGCCATTCATATGGTCAGTGCGTTTGCTACAGCCAATGGTGTTGTTATGGGGCAAATAAAGACGGACAGTAAATCCAATGAAATTACCGCCATCCCTGAATTACTGAATTTACTGGATATTAAGGGCTGCCTTATCACGATTGATGCCATGGGCTGTCAAAAAGCGATAGCGAATACCATTGTGAACAAAGGCGCTGATTATCTTTTGGCAGTCAAAGGCAACCAAAAGAAACTCTATGATGCAATAAAGCTGGCTTTTAGCGGTATCGATACTGAATCATTCAACATAGAAAAGGGACATGGCCGTATTGAGGCCAGGGAATATCATGTTCTGGACGCTTCTGAATTAGCGGAGACTTTTCCTCAATGGACAGGGTTAAAGAGCATAGGTATGGCTGTCAGGTATCAGCACGATGATGAGAAACCTTCACTGGAATATCGTTACTACATCAGCTCCGCGACACTGAGCACAGACCAGTTTGCCAAAGCAGTAAGGAGCCACTGGGGTATAGAGGCAAGCCTGCACTGGGTTTTAGACACTGCCATGAAAGAAGATAATTGCCAGATATTCAGAGGTAATGGTGCTGAAAACCTGGCTCGTCTTAGACACATTGCAAAAAACATGATTAAGGCAGATAAAAGCAAAAAGGCCAGTGTTCGCAGAAAACAGCGCATGGCATTGATGGAAGAAAGTTACCTGGAAACGGTGTTTTTAGCGGGCTGCAATACTCTGGTTAAAAACTAAGCATTCATGCTCTCGCCGTGGGGTGGTTGGTTGATATAAACCAGCAAAAGCGAAGATGTAAACCCATCAAACTGCACTAAAACTGCGATACACTTTCCAAGTAACATGGAGCAATCAGATCAGATTTTTAGTTTGCTCCTGGCAGCCTATGCATCTGGCCACCCCGTCAACATTGCTATAAACGGCTGCGACGGCAATGGCTACAAAAAGTTTGTGTTTGTATATACGTCTTGGAATGCCAATTAGGACAAAATAGAGCAGGGTAAAAGTTCAGCTTGATTGAAGCGGTTTCATTTCGTTTAAAAACACTACTAGCAAAAATTTTCCACCCCTCTTGCCATCACTCACCCTTAGCATTCACCGCAAACAGGATTTTGCGAAATTCTGATGGCTGCTTATCGTTAAGTAGCTTCCTACCACCTGCAGCATCAATCAAAGGACGGAAATTCTGTTCCCTCTGGTCATAGGATGCCTGGTTTGGATAGGTGGTGATCAGCATGAAGTGGAAAGGTGCCTGCTCGCTAGGCTCTGTTTCCAGCAGCATATAGGATTCAATATAGCCCTTGCTTTGCGCCTTCTGGCGATGCTGTTCCCAGTTGTTCTTGTAATAAAATTTAGTTTCGGCGTGGTTTTTCATTGAGCACTTGCACAAAATCGACAGAAGTAATTTTTACCTCCGCTGCAAGACCCACCGAACAGCAGCATAGCCAAAGCAATAGCAGTTTTTTCATCGCGTAATTCTCAAATTGTGATTTTATTTATTGAGCATGGTCAATCACGGCTGCAATGCCAAGTGGGTAATGTAAGCAGTGGTTTCAATAGGATTTAACCGCGTAAGCTGCAATCCAAAAAACCTAGAACAGCTATGCCCCTGTTGTGTGTTTTGATGGTCTTAAAAGGCCAATTCATCTAATCCTAAAAATGTCTACCTTATTTAATCTGAAACAAGTAACTACCTGTATAATAATAACTATATTATAGTAGACAGTGTCTACTTAAAAGCTGCTGAAATCTGTTTTGCCGAAACTAACACTACGCGAAAAATGTATCAATGAAGCCTGTATAATGCTGGTGGAGCTGGGTATGGACAAGCTCAGCATCCGGTTGTTGAGCAAGCGGTTGGGGGTGTCACACCAAGCGCCTTACAAGCACTTTGCCAACAAGCAGGAGTTGGTGGCCGTGGTCATGCAAACTGGGCTGGATGGTTATTGCGCCCAGTTACAGCAATCGGTGCAGAACGATTCTGCCAAGTCGGATCTTTATGCCATGTGCCGCGCCCATTTGGATTTTGCTATAGCACAGCCCCATTTTTACCAATTGTTGTTCCTCGGCGATCAGCCCAATTTGGATATCGGCAAGCAAGCACAATTGCGCAATGTGCCTTGGTTCAACATCTACCGCCGGGTGGTGATGCGCATGGTGATCCGGAAAGGTTCGCCCTATTCAGAAGAAAGGGTAGATTTGGCTACCTTAATACTGGTTTCAGCGATGCAAGGCTTGGGGAATTTATTGTTACAAGGAAAACAGCAGACAAACTTCTTACAACAGCACAGCTTTGATCTATATTTAGACGAGTTCATAGCAAACACAGTCGATGCAATTTAACGGAACGTTTCTACACACCGGACGTCTGATTTAAGGCAGCACTGGTTCCATTGGCCAAAAACTTGGAATAATTATGATCAAATTTACCCTCAACGGCGAAGAGGTCAGCTTTTCTGGCGACCCACAAATGCCCCTGCTTTGGTATGTCAGGGATGTCCTCAACCTCACCGGCAGTAAATTCGGCTGTGGTGTCGGCATGTGCGGTGCCTGCACAGACTTACTAGGACATCCATCAAAACTGTCCCAAAGTACAGTTTTCTTCTGCTTATTTTTCCGGCAAAATTGAGTAAAGTTTTATGGGATTCAGGAAGAATCGTTATGCCAAAGGCCAGGAAGGAACAGGTCAGCCTAGAAGACACACCTTATTACCACTGTGTTTCCCGTTGCGTTAGGCGGGCGTTTTTATGTGGTGAGGACAAGCTAACTGGTAACAGTTACGAACACCGCCGTCAGTGGGTTGAAGATCGCATCCATTTCCTTGCTGATGTCTTTGCTATTGAGGTTTGTGCTTACGCGGTTATGAGCAACCATTCCCATCTTGTGCTACATATTAGCCAAGGACATGCTGAAAAATGGACAATAGCTGAAGTAATAAGGCGCTGGCATATGCTCCACAAAGGCACCCTTCTATCGCGGCAATACCTGTGCCCAGGACAACGTGCCGCAATGGAACCACACCTCATTGATGCCGTTGTGGAAACGGCGAACATTTGGCGGCAAAGGCTGATGGATATCAGCTGGTTTATGCGCAGTCTCAATGAATACATCGCCAGGCAAGCCAATAAAGAAGACCAATGCACCGGTAGATTCTGGGAAGGCCGGTTCAAATCACAGGCTTTGCTTGACGAAGCGGCACTGGCCGCCTGCATGGCCTATGTTGACCTCAACCCGGTCAGGGCAAACATGGCGCCTACGCCGGAAGAATCAGACCATACCAGCATCCAATACCGTATCAATGCTGCCAAAGTGGGTAAGGTTCCAAAACGCTTAATGCCCTTCGCTGGCAACCCCAGGCAGGGCATGCCACACGGGCTGCCATTTAGGTTGGCCGATTACATACAGCTTGTGGATATTACCGGCAGGCACATTGCCCATAATAAAAAAGGAAAAATTGACGCTGCACTCCCCGGTATCCTCACCCGGCTCAACCTAAAACCATCACAATGGATTGAACTGACCAGCACATTTGAGCAGGCATTCCACCATGCTGCAGGTAATACCATTTACCTGGAGAAATACAAACAAAGGCACCAGCTACAGAGGCTAAGGGATAAGTCCAACGCACAGCGGTTGTTTGGATAGGCCAACTTAGCACCAACATAGAATAAGAAGTATTCCGATACGATGCGGCGGTTTGTTATCGCTTGATTTTCGCGATTTGAAGTGATGATCGGGGTTTAGCTGTTTCAATCCAAAGTCGGTGATGCCGTTTTTCTGCCTTGCAACGCCTGTTTTCCAAATTTTGCCAGTGACACTAACGCGCTTGTGCGTGAAATTAGAATGGATGTCTATTTAGTTCGTGATAGCGCATTTAGGGTTATCAATGATGACCCGTTTGGGCACACCATTAAACCACTCAAAGGCCCGACGATGGCAGGCCAGCCAGGTCGCCGTGCTCTGGTCCCATATGATCTCAGCATACATATGACGGCTCCATGCCAGCGTCATAACAAAGATCCAGGTTTTGCGTAATTCTCCGGTGTGGGTATCTACGATCTGTGGACCTGCACCGAAGTCCACCTGAGCGGCATCAGCGGGTTCAAACTCCATGACGGTAGTGATCTGCGGTGATTGTTTTGACAGGGCTTTCAGATAGCGGCTCACCGACCAGTAGCTGCCTGTAAAACCATGTTTATTTACCAGAGCCTGATGAATGGTGGTGCCCTGAATGCCCTGTTCGTGCCACCGGGCCACAATGTCAGCGAACGGCGCAACAGAGGAACCTTTGACGGCGGGAGTCACCTGTTGACTTCCATGGATAACACGGGCCAGTTCTTCGTTTTCGGGTAGCTTGCTTTCAGGCGTCAGCCAGCCCTGTTGCAGAGCCGTTTCTCTGAGTTGCTGAGCCTTTTTACGTCCCATGAGACCACTTTGAGCGATAGCACGATTTGATTCTCCCATCCGCATTCGAACAAGGATCTGTCGATATTGATACATTTCAAACCTCCGGTTTGCCATGCGTATTCTCCTGGCGAAAAAAAAAGAGCCAACGATACGCGAATTAAACAGAAGTTTGAGGGGAAAATGAGGCTTAAAGTGGCTCCATTAGGTGCCAATGTGGTGGTGCCATTAAGTGCAAATCAGGTGGTGCCATTAGCTGCAAACGAATTGGCTCTATAGTGGTGCCAATCGACACCATTCACCGCAAACAGGATTTTGCGAAATTCCGATGGCTGCTTATCGTTAAGTAGCTTCCTACCACCTGCAGCATCAATCAAAGGCCGGAAATTCTGTTCCCTCTGGTCATAGGATGCCTGGTTTGGATAGGTGGTGATCAGCATGAAGTGGAAAGGTGCCTGCTCGCTAGGCTCTGTTTCCAGTAGCATATAGGATTCGATATAGCCCTTGCTTTGCGCCTTCTGGCGATGCTGTTCCCAGTTGTTCTCATAATAAAACTTAGTTTCGGCGTGGTTTTCATTGAGCACTTGTACAAAATCAACAGAGGTAATTTTTACCTCCGCTGCAAGACCCGCCGAAAAACAGCATAGCCAAAGCAATATCAGTTTTTTCATCGCGTAATTCTCAAATAATGGTTTTATTTATTGAGCATGGTCAATCACGGCTGCAATGCCAAGTGGGTAATGTAAGCAGTGGTTTCAATAGGATCTAATATTTAATGAATCGGTATAGTCACCCAAGCAGCAATCCGCAAAACCTAGAACAAGAACAGATATTGTCCCCTGTTGCGGGTTTTGATGGCGTTAAAAGGCTACTTCAACCCCTCCTTTAACTGTCTACCTATTTTATTATTTAATATATAACTATATATAAAATAACAATTATATTATGGTAGACAGTGTCTACTATGAGGGTTGTTAAAATCTGTTGTGCCGGGACTAACACTACGCGAAAAATGTATCAATGAAGCCTGTAAAATGCTGGTGGAGCTGGGTATGGACAAGCTCAGCATCCGGTTGTTGAGCAAGCGGTTGGGGGTGTCACACCAAGCGCCTTACAAGCACTTTGCCAACAAGCAGGAGTTGGTGGCTACGGTCATGCAAACTGGGCTGGATGGTTATTGCGCCCAGTTACAGCAATCGGTGCAGAACGATTCTGCCAAGTCGGATCTCTATGCCATGTGCCGCGCCCATTTGGATTTTGCTATAGCGCAGCCCCATTTTTACCAATTGTTGTTCCTCGGCGCCCAGCCTAATTTGGATATCGGCAAGCAAGCACAATTGCGCAATGTGCCCTGGTTCAACATCTACCGCCGGGTGGTGATGCGCATGGTGATCCGGAAAGGCTCGCCTTATTCAGAAGAAAGGGTTGATTTGGCTACCTTAATACTGGTTTCAGCGATGCAAGGCTTGGGGAATTTATTGTTACAAGGAAAACAGCAGACAAACTTCTTACAACAGCACAGCTTTGATCTATATTTAGACGAGTTCATAGCAAACACAGTCGATGCAATTTAACGGAACGATTCTACACACCGGACGTCTGATTTAAGGCAACACTGGTTCCATTGGCCAAAAACTTGGAATAATTATGATCAAATTTACCCTCAACGGCGAAGAGGTCAGCTTTTCTGGCGACCCACAAATGCCCCTGCTTTGGTATGTCAGGGATGTCCTCAATCTCACCGGCAGTAAATTCGGCTGTGGTGTCGGCATGTGCGGTGCCTGCACCATGCACCTTAATGGCCAGCCCATCCGTTCTTGTTCAACGCCCGTCGCTTCTGCAAACGGTGCCGAATTGACCACTATTGAAGGCTTGTCTAGTGGGCCGGGGTTGGCAGTACAGCAAGCTTGGCAGGATCTCGATGTGGTGCAGTGTGGCTATTGCCAGTCGGGGCAGATTATGGCGGCTACGTCATTGCTACAAAACAATGCCAAACCCTCCGATGCCGATATCGACAATGCCATGCAAGGCAATGTCTGCCGCTGTGCCACCTACCATAGGATCCGGGCAGCCATCCACAAAGCCGCAGATTCTTTGGCGAAGGAGGTTTGAACATGGCTATTCAAGATTCAATCCATTTGGACCGGCGCCAGTTTTTGAAGGTCACTGCCATCAGTGGCGTAGGTTTTAGCATCGGCATGGTTCCCCTATCTAGTTCTGCCGATGCCCAGGCTAACTCAGAGTTTGGCCATTTTGTGCGGGTGGCGAAAGACAACACCGTGACGGTGATAATTAAGCATTTGGACAAAGGGCAGGGCGTCACCACTGGCTTAACCGCCATAGTGGCCGAAGAAATGGACGCAGATTGGGCACAAATGGATTGGGAGTTTGCCCCTGCCGACGCTGAGAAATACAACAACCTGTTTTGGGGGCCATACCAGGGGACGGGTGGTTCGACCGCGGTCTCCAATTCGTGGATACAGCTTCGCCAAGCGGGTGCTGCCGCCAAGCAGATGTTAATGCAGGCTGCCGCCAGCCAGTGGTCGGTGCCGTTAGCCGAAGTATCGGTAGAGCAAGGTGTGGTAAAACACGGCGCTAAACAAGCCAGCTTTGGCCAGTTGGCAGAACTGGCAGCGGGGCAAACACCACCTGCTGAACCCGCGTTGAAAGACGCATCCGACTTTAAACTACTGGGCACCCACTTGCCCAGGAAAGATAGCCATGGCAAAACCCATGGCAGCACCCAATATACAATCGATGTGCGGCTACCAAATATGTTGATGGCGGCCATTTTGCATCCCCCCACCTTTGGTGCCAAATTGAAAGCCTTTGACGATGCCCAGGCAAAGCAAGTGGATGGTGTCCAGGCAGTTGTGCCGACACCGCGCGGAATTGCGGTGTTGGCAGACAATAGTTGGGCAGCCCGCAACGGCAAGGCGGCACTGGTAGCTGATTGGGATCTCGCCGGAACCGAACAACGCAGCAGTAATGAAATGATGCAGTCACTGCTAGGGCAAGCCAACACACCAGGCAATGTAGTGGTCAATGAAGGGGATTTTGAAGCGACTTTTGCCCAGTCGGAACAAACCCTGGAATTGGATTTTGAATTTCCCTTCCTCGCCCATGCCACCATGGAGCCCATGAACTGCGTGGTGGATTTAAAAGAAGACCAGTGCCATATCTACACCGGCTCACAATTGCCTTCGGTCGACCAATTTGTGGCTGCCCAAATTACCGGCTTGAAACCGGAGCAAATACATATCCATACCCAGATGGCGGGCGGCAGTTTTGGGCGCCGGGCAGTGCCGGATAGCGACTTTGTCATGGAAACCCTGATGATTGCCAAGGCAATCAACGGATCAGTACCTGTTAGTTTGCAATGGTCCCGTGAAGACGATACCAAAGCGGGGCGCTACCGCCCGATGGCTGCCCATAAGTTCCGGGCCGCCATTGGTGCCAATGGCGAACTCGCCGGTTGGCACCAGCGCGTGGTGTCGCAATCTATTTTGCGGGGTACCCCGTTTGAGGCCTTGATCAATGGCCCAGTAGACATGGTGCTCACCGAAGGTGGCGCCAACTTGCCCTACAAGATCCCCAACCGGGTATTTGACGCCCATGAAGCCCAGATAGGCGTACCTGTATTGTGGTGGCGCTCTGTTGGCCATACCCACAACGCCTATGCCACTGAGGTGTTTTTCGACGAAGTTGCCCACAAGATGGGCGAAGATCCGGCTAAACTTCGGCAATCCTTGTTAAAAGGCCATCCCCGGCATTTGGCTGTGCTGGAAAAAGTGATGGCCGCAAGTGGCTGGGGTGAACCCTTGCCTGACGGTGTTGCACAAGGTGTCGCTGTGCACGAATCCTTCAGTAGCTTTGTAGCACAAGTTGCCCGGGTACGTTTGTCTGAAGATGGCAGCTACAAAGTTGAAAAAATCTTCTGTGCGGTGGATTGTGGTTTTGCCATCACACCGGATGTGGTCAAAGCCCAAATGGAGGGCGGAATTGGTTATGGCCTAAGTGCCGCACTGGGCGAAGCTATCACGCTGGACAAAGGCCGGGTGGTGCAAAATAATTTTTATGATTACCCCTTGTTGCGCATAAACCAAATGCCGGATATTGAGGTGCATATAGTCAATTCAGGTGAACCTCCTACCGGCGTTGGTGAACCTGGCACGCCGCCAGCGGCACCAGCTGTGGCCAATGCACTAAGGGTATTGACCGGCAAACCCATTACTAAGTTACCTATTGGCATGAGGGTTTAAATTTGATTGCTGGGGTCGGCCAGGGTCGGCTCCAGTTTTGCAACACCTAGCCAGCAGCTTGAGCAGTACCCATGATCATCCCCTATATTCCAAACCGAGAAGATGCGCGTGCAAAGCGCTGGCGCGAGCAATTGCAATTGTCGTTGCCTGAGCTAGAAGTGCGCTTTTTGTCGCAAATGAATCAGGCACAAAAGCAATCCTGTGAGGTTGCTATTGTCGCCAACCCGGATTCCCTGCCATTGCACGCATTGCCTAATTTGCGCTGGTTGCACAGCACCTGGGCGGGGGTAGAGAATGTGGTTGCGGCGGTTGCTGGTACGCAGGTGCAGCTCGTGCGCCTGCAAGATCCTGAGTTGTCCAACCGCATGGCACACTCTGTACTAAATTGGGTGATGAACATGCACCAACTGGTGCCTGTGTACCGGCAACAACAACAAAATTGCGTATGGCAGCAACACGATATTGCACCGCCCGGGCAATACCGTGTTGCGTTATTGGGTTGCGGTCGGCTCGGGCAGGCTTCAGGTGAGCTATTAGCCAGGGTTGGTTATGATGTCATTGGTTGGGGTAAGCGCCCTAAACCCAATTTGGGTTTTAATTACCGTTATGGTGATGGCGCTTTGCAAGGGGTGTTGCAATACGCCGATTGCATTGTGCTATTGCTACCACAGACGCCTGGCACAGAGGAGCTTATCAACCACGAGCGCTTAAATGGGCTTGCTAAAAGGCCGGCCCTGATTAATTTCTCCCGGGCTGCTATCTTGAATGAGGCTGACCTACAACAAGCCTTGTCCCAGAACTTAGTCAGCCACGCGGTATTGGATGTGTTCCCAAGCGAACCCCTGCCCGCGGATGCCTGGTATTGGCAACACCCAAAAGTAACTGTATTGCCCCATATATCAGCGCCCACTAGCATGGTCAGCGCCAGTGCCATCATTGCACAGCACATCCGGGACTACTTGCGGAGCGGTGAATTACCGCCAGTGGTTGAACCTGGGTTGGGCTATTGAGCCAAGGTGTTTTAGCAATTGCTTGATCTAGCCTACACGGCATAGAATGGCGGGCAGCGAGACAATTTTTCCTGTGAAGGAACAGTATAACTATGCCCAAAAGAGAAGAACTAAAAATCCTGCTATTGCAAATCCGCCACCTGCAACAAGTGCGCGAAGAAGAACTCAATAGTTTCACCCAATTTGCAGGATTGGCACCTGGGCAAATAGAAGTCTTGAATGTCTTTGATACGCCTTATTTTGAACCCAATAGGGTGGATGGCTACGACGCCTTGATCGTAGGTGGCGCCAGTGAAGCCAGCGTATTGGAGCCGGAGAACTATCCATTTTTGGCGGACTCCGTGCGTATGCTGCAATATTGTGTTGAAGTGGAAAAGCCGGTATTCGCATCCTGTTTTGGATTCCAATTGGCTGTAGTGGCATTGGGGGGCGATATCGTCAGGGATGAATCCGGTTTTGAAATAGGTACTGTGCCCATATCATTGACTGAGGCTGCTGCCAACGATCCAATATTAAAAGCTGTACCCAATCCTTTTATGGCGGTGAGTGTGCACAGGGAACGCGCCCCTGAATTACCTGCGGGTTGTGAGCTGCTGGCCTACACAGATGCATGTCCCCATGCTTTTAAGTTGGCTGGCAAACCCTTTTGGGGATTCCAATTCCACCCAGAGGTAGATAAAGCCACGCTGATCGAGCGCTTGACGGTATTTAAAGATAAATACACGGAAAATGCGGCACACTTAGAAGCAGTATTGGCTAATGCGCAAGAAACACCGGAATCAAACCATTTAGTTTATACCTTTATTGACCTATTATTATCAGGAAGCATTTAGGTTTTTTTGGTTTGGATGGTTAGGTAATTAACCATATTTGGTGGGTTACACAGCAAAAGGTTTGTGGAAATGGAAATTGCAATTATCCCTGATGATGAGGCCGGGCGGGTACAGGCCTTGATGGACTACGCAGTGCTAGATACTGCGCCAGAACAGGTTTTTGATGATTTAGTCAAGTTGGCATCCGACATTTGCGAAACCCCGATTGCACTGATGAGCCTGGTGGATCCTACCCGCCAATGGTTTAAAGCCAGCGTTGGCTTGCCAGCAAAAGAAACCTCCCGCGATATTGCCTTTTGTAGCCACGCGATTTTAGAAAATGGCATCCTGGAAGTTCAGGATACGCTTTTGGATCCGCGATTTAGGGATAACCCACTGGTGGAACAGGATCCCAATATCCGTTTCTATGCAGGGGCGCCACTAATCACCCCCGATGGCTACAAAATAGGCACCTTGTGTGCTATTGATTGCCGCCCCAAGGTGTTGGATTACAAACAAAAAGTGGCGCTACGCACACTTAGCCAGGCTATTATGTCGCAGTTAGAGCTGCGCAAATCAATGCAACAGCTGCGCAAGAAAGAAGCCGAAGTCGAAGCGCAGAACCAAATGCTAGAATGTATCAGCCGAGTACAGTCCAACTATATCAACAGTGTTGCACCAACCAAGTTGTTTTCAGAGCTGCTGTCTTCTTTATTGCAACTTACTGAAAGCGAATATGGCTTTATCGGAGAAGTTTTGTATTCGCAAGAACGCAAGCCGTATCTAAAAACCCGGGCGATTACCAATATCGCCTGGGATCAAGAAACCACCCGCTTTTTCGCCGAAAATGCGCCATCTGGTTTAGAATTTACCAATTTACACACATTGTTTGGCCATGTATTGGTGACCCATAAGCCCGTTATCAGCACCGATCCCAGTAATGACTCCCGTTCAGGAGGCTTGCCTAACGGCCATCCTGAGCTGAAACAATTCTTGGGGATACCGCTGTTTTCAGGAGACAAATTTGTCGGCATGGTGGGCGTAGCCAACGGCAAGGAGACCTATTCAGATGGGCAGGTGGAATATCTAAAGCCTTTTTTAAAAACCTGTGCCCAGATGATTTCTGCCTGCCAACTCAAGGAAAAAGCATAACCCTAAAGTCCTCAGTTAGCCGCGCACGCGCTAAGAGCGCGCAGTACCGATTAACTGAGGCTTTTAAGGATAACCAAAGTGCACATTTAGCCCCTATTGTAAATTAGTCTAAATGCGGCTGACTTCAGGCATGATTGGGCTAAACTGATATAAACTTTGCGTTTGGATTTCCAAAGTGCAAAAAAATACACTTTTTGTGCGGTCAGTTCTAGCATTCCTATTGGGTTGGGCTTTTCACGGCTTAGCTGAAGAGACTGACGTCTACGAAATGAGCCTTGACCAGCTGCTTCAAGTCGAAGTTAGCGTGGCCTCAACTCGTGCTGAAAACCCTTTACATACCCCTGCCGTCGTTTCGCGCTTGAATGTTGATGAACTCAAGGCCATGGGGCTGCATAGCCTTGACCAGTTACTCTCCATGCTGCCTGGTGTGCAAGTGCAGGACACCGCCATTGGCACCAAGTCCATCATGGTGCGCGGCTTATTTGAAGGATTTAACCAGAAAGTACTGTTCCTGCTTGATGGCGTGCCCTATTGGCAACCGGCCCACGGTGATGTGCCGGTACAAGGCATCGCCCTGGAGAGCATTGACCGCATTGAAGTGATCCGTGGACCCGGCACAGTATTTCACGGCTCCAACGCTTCTGCCGGCGTCATCAACATCGTTACCCGCAAAGACCTGGCCAACTCAGTTGCTATTGCTGCAAGCAACAATGATAGCGGGTCGGCCGAGTTTTATGCTGGGTTTGAACTGGGCGAAGGCCAGTTACAGGTTTCTGGGCATTGGCGCGATGGCAGCGGTTATGATGCCTTGTATACCGGCAGGCCTGTGCCTCCGTTTTTACCGCCAGCTACGCCTAGCCAGGGAATAGTGGACAAAGAAAGTGAAGACAGATCCTTTTACCTCCGGTACCACCTGGCCAACTTCCACTTTAGCTACCACCAATTTCGCTCGGCAAATAGCGGGCTGGCCTCCGCGGCTTCAATCCTTAACTTGGCAGAAACCCAGCAGGAGGGCAGGTTGCTGCACCTTAGCCAGTCTTGGTTGACCGAGCAAAGCGAGTTTCAGCTTTATGCTGATTACAATAACTACTTCCAAGAGCTACCTACCCAGCTGTTGTTCGCTGGAATGGATAATGGCAGCCAGAACTTCGGTGATGGCAATGACAATTATCGCGCCCGGGTTGGTGGACAATACATATTGCAGGCACAAGACGATAGTGAATGGGTGCTGGGTGGTGAGTTTGAGCGCCGCGAAACCGGCGATTATTTGAATACTGATGCCAGTACCGGCGCAGTGCGCGCAATTACCATGGATGCCAGCCAGACAGACGAATGGTCAGCCTATGGCCAGTGGTTGAAGCAATTTGGGCAAAACCAATTTACCCTTGGTTTCCGTTACGTTAACAATGAAAAGTCCGGCAGCAATTTCTTGCCAAGGGCAAGCTGGATCCGTTCATTGTCACAGCACAGCTCTTTAAAGTTGATTTATTCCAATGGCTTTAATTCACCTAATTTTATCCAGCAGGGGATCGAAATTCCGCCAAATGTTATCACGGGCAATCCAGCCTTAGTGGCTGAAACCGTTGAGACCATAGACCTCGCCTACAACTACAATAAGGACAATACCTTGTTTGTGGCCAACTTGTATTGGCTGCAAGCGGAACACTTTATCCAACGCGATGCCCAGGATTTTGTAGTGACCTATGTCAATGCAAAACGCTTTGACCGCACCGGCGTTGAACTGGACTACCAGTTTAGCCAGGAGAACCTGGTGTGGAAGTCTAATCTGAGTTACCAGCACAAAGGCAATGAGGCGTCGAGCCAGGATATTGGCCGCCAATTTGTGCCAGGGATCCAGGCTATCCTGGGCGTAGAATGGCTGGCCAGGGAAAACCATTCACTTGGCCTTTCCTACCAGTACCAATCAAGGCGCGATGTAGCCGACGCCTCTAACTACCTGAATCTGCAATACAACTGGAAGTTGCCGCAAGTTGAAGTGCAGTTTACCCTAGAAAACCTGTTGGGCGATGATTACCTAGTACAAGACCTGCAAGACCTTAGCAGCGGGCGCTTAATCCAATCGGCAGACGATAGCACCAGCCTGCGCCTAGGCGCCATTTGGCAATGGTAGGGTTTAATTTAAAACCTGAGAAGCTAATACAAAAAGGATAGGCCGCATTGCGGCCTAACTAGCTACTTAGCCTTTTTTTGGCGGGGGCACTATATCACCGCTGCGTTGAGTAACAGTTGATTGTTTGGAACTTGAATTAGGCGGTGGCACGATATCGCCGCTGAATACATTTTTTAGTCGATCTAAGATACTGTTGTAATCAAAAGCATAAGTTACTGGTGAGGTAAAAATAGATACCAAAAATAAAGCGGGAATTAGCTGTTTCTTTTTCACGGTGTACTCCTTAAAAAATGAATTGGGGAAGTTTGTCCCCAATTCATTATCAAGGTTTTACCGTGAAGCGTCTAATTTTTAAACATTGCTAATTTTGGCTGAGCGCAGCGAACGATGTGCCATCAATAGGATTAAAATATACTCTAGATTATTCATTATCATCTTGAACAGGGATAAATTGCTGTGCACTAACAACAATTCAGGGTTTGCCCAAGATTCAGGAAATCCAAAGTCATCTATGTTGCGGGCAATATGTTCGAGCATGGCCAGTATAGTGACAATTAATCGAAGTTGGTAAATACGAATAATAAAATAATCGGCATAGGTAAAAATAATTTCCTCGTGTTTTATGCCTGGATATAATAGGGTAATTAAATGCCACTTATTTTTAATTGCATAGATTATGACTATGTCGATAATAATATGGACTGGATAAATAAGGTTGGCACTGTGGAACGGAACATTTTCAATATCGATAATGAGCCAAAGCAGCAGTTCAGCTACCCGCATAGAGATTATAATCAATAACAAGACAAGGATATTAATATGGTGGCGGTTCAATGCCACCGCCACCAACCCTATTACAATGAATAGGGTGTCTGTGGTTTGCCAGTGTCCTAATGCATTCCAGGCCAGGGCGGCCAGCATTACCAGCAATAAAAGCGTCAGTTTAGACAATACTACAAGTTCTTTTTGATAAACCTGGGTAATAAATAACCGTAACGGCGCAGAAATGCAATGCCGGCCTGCTTCAGCTCGCCTTCGGCACCGAGGGCTAAAAGCCGGTTGTAGATAACAGGATCGGGGGTTGTGGCATTGTTGCGGTAGTTGTTTAGGGTCTTGCGGTCACACTTACAGGCAGCAGCAACCTCTTGCATTTTCATCAGCGGCGGACCGTCTTCCGTGCGTTCCGTTAACCGGGTTAAAATTTCATCAATTTCGGCCGCCATGCGGGCATCAGCCTCAATTTCTCTACTTCTTGCCATTCCAATATGGGGTTTACAGTTGCTCTATCGCGGCAGTATACCAAACAACCAAAATAAAATCACAATGAGAAAGAAATTCCCCTTGTGCATTGGTAGCCTTGTGCCCTTGCGAGGAAATAAAAATAACAAACTAGGGGAAGAAAATTATGTTTATCACTGGTGCTGATCTGCGCAAACTGCGCTTGACGGCCGGCAAGACCACTACTGAGATGGCTCGTTTTGCCGGGGTAAAGACCCGTAAAACCTATGAAAATTGGGAAAAACAGATGTCTAGCCCTTCTTTTAACCAAGTGGTGCTCTTGATCCAGGGCTGTGGTTTTGAAGCTGCCAAAGTGGTGGGTGACTTGGTTTCGCGTGAAGACGACAACCGTACCTTGGATTCTTACGAATAAGGCAAACTCATATCAAGCACTCATATCAAGGGGTCAGAGACCTTGAAACCGGGAAAGCCTAACCTGCTGATTTAAATATAGATTTTCAAGGTCTCTGACCCCTTGATATTAGCCGAGCTTGGCTTTAAACCAATCCCAAAGGCCTAAAGAACTGTCACTGAACAGGTTGATACCTAATGCGGATTTGGCTAGGTACAAGGCAATGAACAGCAGCGCTAGTGCGCTAAAGCCCATCAACATCATTACAAACACCAAAGCAAGAGCTGCTAGGTATTGCTCGTTTTGCCCCAGCTTGCGGCGGTTTTTACCCATTAAAAACACTAGATAAAAAGACAAAGGCAAGAAGGGGATTTTTAGGGTGCTGCGCACATCGACGCTATGCGCCCTGCCACCGCGCAAGCCAATCGCCTGTTTTAATCCCAATAGTTGTTCAGTGCTAAAGCTTCCTGCTATGTTGTCCGGCATGCGTTTTAGCAACAGCGCTACGTCTGGGTCGTGCATGGGGTGTGCCGTTTGGGCATTGTGGTTGCTTGGCATCTATCCTCCACTACTGGCTTAGATTCAATAGCTTGCAGTATAGAGATTGTTGTTGAGGCAATAACTTAGTCATTAGTCTAAGCTTCATTTATTACTCCCGTTGCCACACACTCCAGCATGCACAGTTACCGCTACTATGATTTTGTTATGGCCGCCTTTGTGGCGGTGTTGTTGTGTTCCAACCTGATTGGCCCGGCGAAAATTGCCGAAGTTGATGGCATCATCTTTGGCGCCGGAGTCCTGTTTTTTCCCTTTTCCTATATTTTTGGTGATGTCTTAACAGAAGTTTATGGCTACCAGCGGGCACGGCGGGTAGTGTGGACTGGCTTTGCCGCCTTGGCCTTTGCCGCATTTATGAGTTGGGTGGTGCTGGCCTTGCCTCCGGCCGAATCGTGGGGTGACCAAGCGGCGCTGGAAACCGCATTTGGCTCTACCTGGCGTATTGTGATCGCGTCACTTGTTGGCTTTTGGGCCGGTGAGCTTACCAATTCCTATGTCATGGCCAAAATGAAGATTTGGTCGAAAGGCAAGCACCTGTACCAACGCACCATCGGTTCCACGGTGGTGGGCCAAGCAGTGGATTCGATGTTGTTCTACACTATAGCGTTTTGGGGAATTTGGTCGCCTGAGCAGGTGTTTTTGGTGATGCTGAGCAACTACACCCTAAAAGTACTTTGGGAAGCCTTAATGACGCCCTTCACCTATAAATTGGTTGGCTTTTTGAAGAAACACGAAGGAGTTGATGTTTACGATACCAATACCGATTTCACGCCGTTTTCGGTGAAGGTGAAGGATTGAGGGGCATAGTTCTATAACTGTTATCCCCATTAGCTTTTGAGGCGCTTTATCTTGACCTATACTTGGTAAAAAGTATCACCAGGAGCACACCTAATGATAAACGACAACCACCCTCATTTTGCCGATCTATTTGCGCAATTGGGCTTGGACAATTCAGATGCAGCGATTGCTTCGTTTATTAATGAAAACAAAGGGCTAGCGCCTGAAGTCCATATTGAAGAAGCACCATTTTGGAATGACTCCCAAAAAAGCTTCATTGCCTTTGAATTGGAAGAAGACGCTGAGTGGGCTGAACTCATCGACCAGTTAAACAGCGCATTGCGCTAGCCTAATTGGAAAAATACCCGCTGCAACAAGCGTTACAGCGGGTTGGGTATCAAGCTTAGACTTGCTTCAACTTCCACTTGCCTTGCCTGAAGATATAGACGCCGACTAAGGTCAAAATCGCTTCGGCGATAAAGATAGCCAAATACACGCCGGTACTTTGCAGGCCAAGGCCTGTTGCCAGTCCATAGGCCAAGGGTATTTGGAACATCCAATAGCAAAAGAAGTTGATTTTAGTTGGGGTCATGGTATCCCCCGCGCCGTTAAATGCCTGCACCATCACCATGCCCACGGCATAAAACCCGTAGCCATAGGCCACATAGCGCAAGCAGGCGACGCCGCTGGCAAGTACCGCAGGATCTTGGCTAAACCAACCTATGAGCATTTCGGCAAAGACGATGAATACCAAGGCGATTGCCAATAAAAAATACAGGTTGTATTTGGCCACGCGCCATACTGATTTTTCTGCCCTATCCGGCAAATTGGCGCCCAAGTTTTGCCCCACTAACGTAGCTGCAGCATTACTTAGTCCCCAAGCGGGCAAAATTGAAAACATGATCACCCGCATGGCAATGGTGTAGCCTGCGACCGCTTCACTACCGTAGGTGGAGACGATCCTCACCAAGAACATCCAACTAGCGGTGGCAATCAAAAACTGCATCATGCCGCCCATAGATACTTTGATAATGTCGAACAATACCTTAAACGATAGTGCCAAATGTTTAAGCTGCACTTTGATCCGGCCAGTATGGCCGCGCAAGTGGTACAACTGGTATAGCACACCAATACCACGGCCAATGTTGGTGGCTACGGCAGCGCCGGTTACCCCCATTTCTGGGAAAGGTCCGATGCCATAGATTAGCAAGGGATCCAGTACTATGTTGATGCCGTTAGCCAACCACAGTGAGCGCATGGCAATCGCCGGATCACCGGCACCGCGGAAAATGGCGTTAATCAAAAACAAGTACAGTATGGTGATGGAACCGCACAGCATAATGGTGGTGTAATCGGTGCCAATCGCCAAAACTTCAGCCTCTGCACCCATCAAAACCAAAATATCCCGCGCAAAGAATAAGCCGATCAATGCCACAAATAAAGCAACAAAAAAGCCAACCCACAGGGCTTGCCCCGCGACTAGATCAGCCTGGTCGGTATTGCCCTCACCAATGCGCCTTGCCACCAACGCGGTAACGCCCATGCTCAAGCCAATTGCTACGCCATAGATAAGGGTTAACACGGCTTCAGTCAGGCCCACTACAGCAACGGCTTCAAAACCGAGCGAAGCGACGAAGATGATATCCACAATGGCAAAGATGGATTCCATCAGCATCTCTAGCACCATTGGCACCGCCAATAAAAAGGCTGCGACGCCGATAGAACCTTTGGTGAAGTCCTGTTGCGCATTGCCGGCCAATGCTTGTTTAAACAACTGCCATATGTTTGGCTTTTGGGCCAACTGAGTTGTAGTTTGTGTCGTCATTTTTTAGTTCCCTGTAAAAAGACACCACCCCCAGAACTGGGTTTTGTTGTTAACGGTTGTCAGGTGTCTTGGACAAAAAGTCGGAAATCCATTGAGCGCTTGCTATGCAAACGCCCAGGCCACAAAACTCACGCACGCGAATGCATCAAACGCTGTGTGTCTGTGCCAATTTCCGATGGATTGCGCCAGTCAGGCTGGCTGTGGTTTTTGTTTGGCTGGGTTTACCCTAAAAGCCTTAACAAATATTGCGGAGTCGCATGAGGGCGCAAATCACCGGGGACACACTTGCTATGACGCTGTGCATGAAGGCAGTTGCTATTTTCATTGTCCTTCCCCTTAGGTTTTTTGCTTGAAGAACTTGCGAGATTAACCTCATTTGATTAATTGTCAACCAATAAATTAGAGCTTGATTCGGATGATATTGATTCTAGGCATAGATTAGGCAAAGCTATGGTTTTCCAGAAAATGGGCTAAAACCGCTAAGCTAATGAGCTATTTCCACCATATCACGTCACTGAAACGCGCTTGTGCCAGCGCGGGTTACCAAGTTGAGTGTTTGGATGACTATTCCGACCAAGTACTAAAGCTGGGCAAAGGCGGGCAGCAGCTCATCATTGGTGCAGGTAGTGTTTGCGCTTTTCCGATTAATTCGGCAACGGCGGTGACCTTGGTCCGGGATAAATCCCACACAGTAAACATCTTGGCGCAGCACGGCTACAGGGTGCCAACGGGCGATTATTTCTTTTGCAAGCTGTTTGAAGTGTTCAAGGGTAAAGGCAAGGAGCTCAAAGACGCCTTTGCCTATGCCCAGAAGCTCGGTTACCCGGTTATTGCCAAACCTAATGTCGGGTCGCAAGGTGCCAATGTAGAGAAACTCTACAACGAAACTGACCTGCGCAAATATATCGATTCGGTTAAGCATATTGTCGGCTGTATCCGCATTGAAAAACCCATTGATGGCCACGAATACCGGGTGCTAGTGGTGGATGGTAAACCTTGGTACAGCTACCGGCGTGACCGCCCTGAATTGGTATTTGATGGCAATACTTCGGTTGCCCAAGCGATTGAAACTGAATTGGCTAAACAGCGCCACGATGGTTTTAGCACAATTACCTTGGATAGCCCCTATATCAGGGAAATGCTCTCACAGCACAGCCTAAGCTTGGATAGCAGGCCTGCCCAAGGGTACCGCATTGCTTTTAGCGCTGCGCGCAACCTGGCGGTGGGTGCCGATATCAGCCACTACAGCGAAGCCTTTGACCAAGCTGCTGATAATTATTTTGCAGCGATCGCCAAATTGTTTAACCTAAGGTTATTTGGTATCGATTTGTTTTTAGCCAGCGGGCAAACTGACCTAACCCAGTCTACAATTTTGGAAATTAATGGCAATCCGGGTTTACTCGCCGCGGATCAGCATTCGAGGAGCAACATAATTGACCGGCTTTGGCACTATGTATTGGCAGCGAGTTTTAGCCAATGTCTGATAAAGCAGCCCTAATCAAGGCCTTATCTGGGCTACCCAAATTTGGCAAGGGTATCTGTTTTGCCAGGGTGGGCGCTGCCATCAAAGCATTAGGCCTAGAAACCTATACCAGCAATACCCGCAAGGTAGTTTTAACTGGCAGTAACGGCAAGGGCAGCGTTGCCCGGATCGTCAATGCGGTGTTGTTTCAAGCAGGGTACAAACCCGGCACTTTCACTTCCCCCCACTTTCTTGAATTTAACGAGCGTTTTGTGGTTGCCAACCAAGAAGTTGGCTACCCATTGCTGAGACGTGAAATGGACACAGTGCTGGCGGTTACCGCAGATATTGAAGCTGTCCAACAAGAGCGTTTTGGCGTTTTTGAAGTCTTGTTTTTGCTAGCGTTGTCGGTGTTTAAGCGGCTAGACGCGGATATGCTAATCTTTGAAGCGGGTATTGGTGGCCGCTATGATCCTGTGCGCTTATTGGGTAGTGACCTTACGGTATTAACTTCAGTGGATCTGGAACACAGTGAACTGTTGGGCACCAGCAAGGAGCTCATTGCCTTTGATAAGCTAGACGCTTGCCAGCACGGCGGTACGGTGGTACTTGGGAACTTGGAAGCCAGTTTGCTAGATAAGGTGGAGGCTTATGCGTCCTTAAACCAGGTACAGCTGAGAAGGAGCCAGGACAGCTTCAAAATCACCCCTGTCAAAGGCGACTCCGATACCTGTTGGCAAGTCCATCCGGCAACTGGCAAGGCCTTCTTGGTAAGCCGCTCTCTGCGCGGTGAGTTTGCCAAATACAATATCGCGACAGCACTGACGTTGTGCGAAGAAGTGCTCGCTAACTTGGGGCGGCAGGATAGGTTCGACCTGTACCAACAAGCGCTGCAAAATCTAAGTATTCCTGGCCGTTTAAACCTGGTACACCAAATCCCACCAGTGTTGCTGGACAGCGCCCATACTGAAGAGTCCTACAAGCTGTTATTCCAATCCCTAGCTGCGAGCCACGACAACAAGTCATTGATATTCTTAGTGGGTGTCTCCAAAGGGCGTGATGCTGCGGCATTGATTGCAGGGCTTAAGCTGATGGCCAAATTTGTCGTGGTCAGCAGTGCCGACCACAGGGGCGCCAAACCCGATACCCTGTTTAAACAAATCCAATCTGAAAGTATCCCCTGCCAGCTGCAACCGGATTTATCCAATGCCCTTGGTGCTGCCATGTCCAGGGCACTGGAAGCAAAGACCAGCCTAGTCGTTGCGGGTGGGTTGTTTTTTGCTGGCGAAGTCAATGCCCTGTTGC
Source organism: Alteromonadaceae bacterium (assembly GCA_965279005.1). Lineage (GTDB taxonomy): Bacteria > Pseudomonadota > Gammaproteobacteria > Enterobacterales > Alteromonadaceae > Planctobacterium. The sequence goes on from CBDIHK010000024.1 coordinate 266,906, forward strand.
AGGGCAAGGACAACAAGGGGCTGTTCTTGTACTAATAGTAGTATCAGTCTTGTTTCAGTGTTGCTAAGGACATGCCAACAGAAATTGCTTTGCGGTCAAAGGTGACTGTTTTTGTGCAACCTGCGTCGTTACTTATTGTCGAGATCAAAGCATCGGAAAAGTCAGCGTTTCCTTGTTTATACAGTTTTATTGCCTTGTAGCACTTATCGGCTTGCTCGACAGCTAATTGTTTGGTTTCCAAAATTGAAATGAGCAGGGTGCACAGTTCCGGTTTTTTTACGTCATAACATGAGCAAAATACCGATTCTATTAAGTATTTGCTCACTCAGCGCAGCCTCAGGGACTCAAGTTCAAGGCGCGCGAATGAAGTAATACTGGTGGTCTTTCGAACTTCGTGCAACGAAGAAATTGTGTTCCTGAGGCGCGTCTTCGATGGGTTTGAAAAGGGTTTATACCGCGTTAAATGTTCTTGATTTAGACCCACTAGACCATTGAACATTTGCCTTGTCTAAACCCTTTTCAATTCCCACTGAGAGAGCAAATACTTAATAGAATCGGTATGATACCCAGACTAATTCAACCATAGTGACAAGTGTTATGAATCCTGGTGATTCATTGGAAACTTGGCATTCGATTATGTGGTTCGCAACAGCACTTTGCTCAGGATCATCTTGAGTCAAATAACGCACCAACACATTTGTATCAATGCCTATCATTTGGCAGCAGAGTCTATAATTGACTGTTCCATTGCTTCAAGCGACACCACTTTATCTGTCTTAATTAAACCTTTTAAATCGCTTACCTCTTTGGTGACAGGGATGACTTCGAACCTGCCTTCGGCAATCTCTACGAACTCAATTTTATCACCACTTACTAGATGAAGTGCCCTGCGCACTGATGCAGGGATCGTGATTTGGCCTTTAGACGTTAGCGTGGCTTGGCTCATAAATTGATTTTCATATTGAATTCCTTACATCAACGTAAGGTAACACATAACAATGGTATTGACCAATTTATAAACAGTTATCTTATTTGAGAACGATACTATTAAGAAAATACAATAGTTTTATTGTTAAACACTGCGATCCTATCTTCTAGGTGGTAACGCAAGCCGCGGGCGAAGGCCGCTTTTTCACATTCTTTGCCCTTGCGGATCATGTCCTTAATACTGTCGCTGTGGTTAATGCGCATGACATCCTGCTCGATGATAGGGCCTTCGTCTAGGTCTTCGGTGACGTAGTGGCAGGTGGCGCCAATCAGCTTGACACCTTTTTTATAAGCCTTGTGGTATGGCTTGGCGCCAGCAAAAGACGGCAGGAAGCTGTGGTGGATATTGATCACTTTACCTGCGTATTTCTGGCATAGGTTGCCTGGGAATATACGCATAAAACGAGCCAATCCGATCACGTCTGGTTGGTATTCTTCCAGCAGGGCATCAATTTTGCCAAAAGGGTCTGCTTCGCCCCCATTGAAATCTACAAAGTGGAAAGGCAGGTTAAACCAATCGGCATACTCCTTCATTTCCATGTGGTTGGCGATGATGCAAGGAATATCGCAGTCAATCTCGCCATTTTTCCACTTGTGCAAAATGTCCAGCAAACAATGTGATTGCGAAGTTGCCAGCAGGATAAGGCGCTTTTTCTGCGCCCTGTCTACCAATTTCCATTGCATATCAAACTTATTGGCGATGGCTTGGAATTCCAAACGCAACTCTTGTACCGATTTGGCACTATCCATGAGTTCCAGTTCGTGGCGCATAAAAAACCGGCGTTCTTCAAGGTCAGTGTGGTGCGATGCCTCCACTATAGTGGCGGGGGCTTTATAGATAAATTCACTAACAGATGAAACCAAGCCAATTTGGTCTGGGCAGTTCACTGATAGAATAAGTTTCTGGTTCATGGAAGTCCTTATAATGCAGAGTCGGTATTAATTGCTGGCTGAACTGGAGTAGCAAAGGCGGGTGACAAACACACGTACTACGTAATATAAGGATTTATGTAACCTAGGCAAGTGGGCGCGGGGATCTGTTTGTTATTAATTATGCGCGTTCGCTTCCAGTGTTATGCGGCCTGCTGCATTCGGCGGTTATGCTGCTGCCACCACGCGGTTCCTTCCTGCTCCTTTAGCTTTGTACAGGGCAGCATCAGCGGGCTCAAATAGTGATTCAACGTCTTCTGGCCGTACTGACGACTTAATGCCCAGGCTAGCCGTTACTTTGATCAATTGCTTTTGATAGATGACGTCATGTTGCATGATCCGCTCGCGGATACGCTCTGCGATGGCAAAACCGTCTTCTTGGCTGCAACCCGGTAATAAAACCACAAACTCCTCACCGCCCCAGCGCACCGGTACGTCTTTGTCGCGCAACTGTGACTGGA
>CBDIHK010000025.1:0-320169 GCA_965279005.1 Alteromonadaceae bacterium
ATTACGCCTTGCTCGTGGCCATGGTAGCGCTTGAGGATTTCACCATATATTTCGGTCATCCTAGAACCTGTTAACGGTTTGCCTTGCTCGACTTCTTCATGGATGGCGAGCTCAAATTCCGAGAACATGACTTGGCGGAAGAAGGTGCCGCGCATTTGCTCCAAGGCATAGCCTAGGTAAAACAACCGCTCGTCCTCGCTCTTGGCTTGTTCCAACTTGTATTCCTGTAACAGGATTTCTTTGGCTATCGCGGCAATTTCAGTGGTGAAAATAGAGAAGTTTGACAGCTCATAAGGTTGGTTTTCATTGGTCAATACCTTGTGCATCGCATGGCCCCACTCGTGGGCATAGGTTGACGCACTATTGTAGTCGTCCTGGTGGTTTAACAAGATAAGCGGGTGTACATCGTAGGCAGAGCCTGACATATATGCACCAGAGCGTTTACCTGGTTGCGGATACACGTGCATCCAGCGGGCATTGGAGGCCTCGGCAAACTTTTTAGAAAACTCTGGGCCTAGCACCTCGATGGAAGCCAGCATGTCATCACGGGTTTTATCAATCGGAAAGGTTAGGTCAGTTTTGACTAGATCTGGATAGATATCATGGTAGCCAATGTCTTCGATACCCAACATACGGGCACGCAATTTAAAGTAGCGATGTAGTACGCCAATGCGGTCGTTGGTGACTTTAACCAGGGTCCGGTAAACTTCTTGCGGAATATTGTCACCTGACAAGAAATACTCAAGGGTATTCTCATACTTACGGGCTTTGGCGGTGGCTACGTTAGCCTGTACTTCACCGTTCAAGGTCACGCCAAAAGTACTTTCAAAATCTTTGTACCGACCCCAAAAAGCGTCGAATACAGCTACGCGGTCTTCACGGTTAGGTGCAGCGCGGTGCAGTGAATAACCCGCATTGGTTAGGTGGGCCTCAGTACCGTCGCTCAATGTGATGGTTGGCCATTCAATTTCGGCATTTGCCAACATGTCGCGGGCACCTTGTGAAGCAGATAGGGCAGTGCCCATCAATGACAGTACTTTTTCAGCTTCAGGCGTAAGCACGTGTTTGCCTTGGCGCAAGGTATCGCGCAAACCTAGGGCATGTTTAGCCAATCCAGGCTCACTTTTAATGAAGCTCTCAATCTTTTCTTCGCCAAGTGCCACTATTTCTGGTGCCATAAAACTTTGGATAGCGCTGGCGGACTGGAACAATGCCTGGACGCCGCCAACCATTGCCTGGCCTTGCGGATCGCCTAGGTTGGTATTACGGATATTGGAGGCGTAAGTCCAGACACGCAGGACTTCTTTGTAGAATGCAGACTGTGCATCCAAGGCTTTAAGCAATGTTTGTGCATTGTCACCAAGCTTTCCGGCATAGGTTTTAAGGCTGTCGACCTCGCCACGCAGGCGGTTGAGTTCCTTTTCCCAATCTTCTTTGGTGGCATAAAACGGTGTTAAATCCCAGGTGTATTGTTCATCCACAGCCACTGCGTTGGGATCTTGCGCCTGGGCAGGTGCAGCTAAAGCTGCCAGTGTCAAAGCACTGCTGCACAACAGGCTCAATGCTTGTCGTTTAAATTGTTGTTTTATCATCGTGTTCTCCGTTTGGGCCAAAAGGCCCACCTTCCGATTTAATCTGTCTGGTTATCGTCAGACGCTTGTTGTGTTTACATGCATTTCAAATGAATATTGTCGCTAAAGCGGTAAACCTTTCCGTGGTTGTTACATGAATGTGATGTCCATATGTCTGAATCGCAGGTTCAATCCAGTGACGATTGAAAAAAGGCTATTCATTCCAGGGGCTAATACTATGTTTGTATTTCTGGATGCTGCAACGGTGTGCAGGCGACAAAAAGTAACAAGTTTTGTCAATATCCCTTATTTTTTGTGAGGAAATGTATACGCTTGTGTTTGCCTTCTGCGCCAGGCTGCCAGCAAATGCTGGGATACTATAGGTGCAACCGGGCAGAATGGCGCTTAGCCCACCACCACTTTTGGCCTTCACTCACCAGAATCAAACTGCTGGCTATTAGCAGTAGCTGTAGCCACTGTTGCAAGCTGACCGGTTCTAGCTGCAGCACGCTGTTTAAGCCAGGTGTATAGATAGCAAGGATATGGATCCCTTGGGCGGCCAGCATACCAAACAATAAAAAGGGGTTGCCCATAAAGGACTGTTTAAAAATCGATTGTTGCTCCGAGCGGCTATTAAAGACGTGGATGTTTTCAAATAACACCATTTGCAACAATGTGATGTTCCTGGCTGACTCTTCAGGCATACCTGCTGCCAATTGCAAATAAAACACCATAAAAGCCAAGCAGCCCATGACCACAGCATTGGTCAAAACCCGTTCCAGCATTAAACGGTTAAAGATGGGTTCTTTTGGTTTCCTTGGGGGCTGCCTAAGCTCATTGCCTTCTTCAGGTTCAAATGCCAGGGCCACGTCCTGCAAGCCGTTGGTGACCAAATTTAGCCAAAGTAGCTGTATCGGCATGAGGGGCAGGGGCAGGCCAGCTAATATCGACAAGATAAACAGAGTTATTTCAGCAGCGCCCGTTGATATCAATAAAAAAATGACTTTGCGGATATTGTTGTAAACCACCCGGCCTTGTTTTACGCCTTCGACGATGGAAGCAAAATTATCATCGGTGATGATGAGATCTGAGCTTTCCCTGGCGACATCCGTACCCCTTTTTCCCATTGCGACTCCTACATGGGCGGCGTGCAAGGCTGGTGCATCGTTTACGCCGTCACCGGTCACCGCGACAAACTCCCCTTGTTGTGCCAGTGTATCTACCAATAATTTCTTTTGCCTGGGTTCCACCCTGGCAAACACATGCTGGTTAGTGATTGACTTAGCGAGCGTCTTGCCACCTTGGTTTTGTAACTGGTTGATATCGTCTCCGGTAAGGAAGGGTACGGAGCCTGGTTCAAAGCCCAACTCATCGGCTATAGCCCTGGCGGTATTGGGATGGTCGCCAGTGACCATGGCGACTTTAATTTGCGAATTATGGCATTGGGATACCGCTTGTTCTACCTCGGGCCGCAAAGGATCCTGCATCCCCACCATGCCAAGAAAACACAGGTTGTTTAAAAAATCTTGCGGTTGGTAAACGGGCTTTTCAGGCACGCTGCGGCAGGCCAAAGCCATCACGCGGTAGCCTTGTGTAGCAAGCCGCTGCATTTGTTCAGTTAAGACGCGTTTATCCAGGGCGGTACCATTTGCGCTTTGGCTGCACATGGCCAATACCTTTTCAAGGCTACCCTTAACGAATAGTTCAGCACCGTCATCGGTGCGGCATATGCTGGCGCTATAGGCGTTTTCAGATTCATAGGGGATGCTTGCCAGCTCTTTATCAGCCTTTTGGGTTTGCCAATGCTGCATGCCCAGCTTGTGGCCGAGCACCAGGAAGGCCAAGTCTACATGGTCTCCTGATGCTTGTATTTCATCCTGTTTGATTTCTAAGCTGGCTTCGTTGGCAAGGATACCTGCAAGGGCCAGTTTCTTTAAATTGGCCTGTTGCTGGTCAGTTAGAATTTGCTGGTCTAGGATCTCGCCATGCAGATCCTGTCCCTCTCCGCTGACATCCAGTTCGGTCGCATCTGCCAATGCCAGCTTACGCACCGTCATTTCATTTACGGTGAGGGTGCCGGTTTTGTCCGAGGCGATGTAGGTACAAGATCCCAGCGCTTCAACCGCCAAAAGCTTGCGCACTATTACGCCTTTTTTGGCCATGCGCCGCATGCCAATAGCCAAGGCAATGGTTATGGCCGCGGGTAACCCTTCCGGGATCGCGGATACTGCCAACGCCACACCTAATAAAAATGCATTGGATAAATCGTCGCCGCGCAACAGTGTGATTAAAAACAGGATCCCAATAAGCACGGCAACTGCATAGGTTATGCGTAACGTGAAACGCTCCATGCGAACCAGTAAGGGGGGCTTTATGGACTCGCTACCGGTGACATCTTTGGCGATTTTACCTATTTCTGTATTCGCGCCTGTTAGCTGGACTTCGCCTTCGGCGCGTCCATGGGTCATTATGGTGCCGGCAAACAGCATGTCCTGCTGGTCGGTGATTAACGTCGAGTGTTGGTCACTTCCGGATACCTGTGGATGTTTTGCTTGTGGAAGTGACTCGCCGGTCAGCAGGGATTCATCAACAATTACGCTGTTGGCGGAAGCCAACTTTATATCTGCCGGTATTTTGTCCCCCGACACTAGTTGTACCCAGTCCCCAGGTACGATTTGCTCGGCCGGTATCCTGCTGAAATTCCCGTCCCTATAAACCGATGCATAGTAGGGTACCATGTTTTTAAGTGCTTCGGCCGCCTTGGCGGCTGAATACTCTTGAATGGTACCGATGGCCGCATTTAACAGCAGCACTAGCATAATGAAAAAGCTATTTACGCTGTGTCCCAAAAACCAAGACACAATGGCTGCCGCCAATAACACATATATAAAAGGGCTTTTGAATTGCCGGAAAAATACGTCAACCAAACTTATTGTTTGGGTATCAGGTAGCTTGTTGACACCAATTTGTTTCAGTTTTTGTTGGGCTTCTGTGGTGGACAAGCCTGGCATAACAGATTCATTGGCTATTGAGTTGCTACCACTATAGGGGCACCAGATGTTTAGGCGATTGATGCAGATCAGGTTAACAATATATAGGACATGCAATTCACGGGTTAGGCGAAGGTAAGAACCAGCGCATTTGCTGGTTCTACACTCGGTTGTTAAGGGGTGCAAGCCCAGGTATTGTCCAGGCCCGCTGTTGAACTGGCCATTTGCATTGGCAAACGTTTGCTGCCAGTACCACCATTGGTCACGACGAATATAGGTGCATGGGGTATCGTGCCCGTATTTTCATACTGATAGGGGTTACCACCACTAAAAATCGCGACAAACTTGCCATCTGCATTGGCGTTAAACACCGTTCTGGCATAATTGTATTCACATAAACCATCGGTATACCCTGCCACACCAGGGGTTGCTTGGTTGTTGCCGGTTAAATAAGTTAATGCGTGGTGGCCTTCAACCCCTGGGGTTATTGCTGTAGTTACCATCATTCCGCCAGCTAATGCGTTATTTTTGTTTTCTGGCGTATAGGGAAAAATTACACCCAGATCCCCATCGGCCATATTGTACAAACCACCCGTTGAATAGTTGTGGTCGACTGCGTTGCTTATGCGTTTGTTAATCCAACTATTACCATCGAAATAAGCTTGTGCAAGGTAATGGTCGTAGGATGTATTTGGTATATGGGGATTATAATTGTTACTTCCGCCCGTGACGCCTACATAGAGGATTAACGGCTTACCACCCCTCAAGGTAATGTCCTTTAGGTATATCCCGCGCTCTAAGCCAGCACGAACTTCGTTGTATTCTTTTACAGCCACTTTGCTGAGTTCTAATGTTGATGTGATCGGTAGGGAGGTTATTTCCCGAGGGTTTGAACCTCCAGCGCGCCACGCTTTCCATTTGCCGTCATCTCCGTCGAACAAAATGGCATATAGGTTAACCCTATCATTGGGATGGCCCCGTTTATGGTAGTTAAAGGCAACCGCTATTTTATTGCCCACTTGATTAGCGATGGCATAGTGGCCGCCGACTGATGCCAGGATGCGGATATCTTTAACTGTAACCGAAGGTGCAACTCCGCTTACGGGGTTGCCAGCATCTACTTCCAACTTCGCAGTATACAATTGCCTGCTCCCGATGTTAGTACAGGTAACATCGCGCTTGTGACCGACACAATAAACGGTATAGATGATCCTGAAGTGGTCTTCCATCCAAAATAATTTGGGATAAGACATACCCCGGAACGCTGTGCTGCCATGGGGTAAGCCACAGCCAGTTGTTTCGGTGTTTTGTTGATTGTTCCTGGCTTTGCTAAAACAACCACTATAGTCAACATTCTGCAACCTGAGATCATTGAACCGGAACCGTGAAAGTGGGATGCTGCTATTAGCTGGCACAATGCTGCGGTACATGAAGGCGCCGCGCTTTGCCCCCCTGCCAGCCAAGAACACATAGACATGGCCATCGCCTCCTATGTTGACCACGGCATTGTCATGGGGATCGTCGGTTGCTTTGACATGAATAACAATTGGCTTCTCTACTGTCTCGGTTGCATGGTTATAACGCCCCAAATAGGTGGCAATGACATTGGCGTTGCCATCGGGCCGTTCGAAATTAGGTGCCGTTGTTTTAAGGCCATTTCCACCCGTGCTTGCCACGATACTATGGTCGTCATTCAATGGGACGGAGCCTGAGTAGACAAAATAAGTGAAATTTTCATGGGCAACTGCTACCGGATAGTGTTTCGCGGTATAGGTAGCTAGGTTGCCGGAATATTTGGAAATAATTGATGCTTGCTTGCCTGGTTTGCTTGGATTTGGCTTAGGATCGATATCAAACCCTATTTGGTTTCTGGTAAATGTGTTTACCCCCAAAGAGCCATTTAACCCGTAGAGTAGACCGTGGTAACCATTCCTCGGCGAATACTGCAACACCGTGCGTCCGGTGATACCATCGATACAATCCTTGTGTCCAGCGACGCATTGGAAGGCTGGATCTTTAAGGTATTTATATACGTTGTAGTCATCTAAGATTGGATCCTGCATCGTTGCTTTGGACAAAAACGGCAGCATCGCAAGGATCCAAAATAAATTGCTTCCTGTTTTCATAGTCGTCCTGAACTGGTTTTTGGGTAAGTTAATTTATTCAGCGCAACACATCAGATTTAGTTGCACAAAAGAACATATGCAGAAATTATCCACCTCATGTCAAAAGTATACAATTTCCACCTGGGTCAACAAAGGCGCCCTGGTGCGGATACAAAAAAACTTTGCGGTATAGGTGGCGGGGTTGCCTGAATATTTAGAAATCGATAGCGGCTCAATGCCAGTGGTAGCCGGATTTGGATACGGTTTAATATCTAAATCAATGTGTGTTCTGCTAAAAATATCCACACCTGCAGCGCCATTCAAGCCATAGGGCACATCGTGGTATCCACTGCGTTCACTGTATTGGAACACACTTCTACCACTGGTGCCGTCGCAACAATCAATGTGTCCTGAGATGCATTTGTTATCAGCGTCTTTTAGGTATTTATAAACATTAAAGTCATTTTGGATTGGGGTGGGGTCAATGGAGAGGCCTTTCATCGGTTAATTTTGGGCATTTGCCGCAATTTGCCCTTTGTGCAGTGGGAATGCACGGCTACTGAGGCTAACTTTTTAGTTGAGTTCTTGTTCAAAGCTGTAAACCAATGGAAAGACGAGTTTTTATACAACTGGCAGCTGCCAGTGCTGTTATGCCTGCACTGCCGGGCTGCACCCTAAGCCCTAAACCTAACCCCAGCAAAAAAATATTGGTATTGGGTGGTACCAACTACGTCGGTCCAGCCATTGTTGACGCAGCGCTGGCGCAGGGGCACGAAGTGACCCTGTTTAACCGCGGTATAACCCGGCCATGGTTGTTCCCAGGGATTGAAAAGTTGAAAGGTGAACGCAAGGTGTCTGGTAGCGACCTTGGCAGTTTGCAAGGCAACCGGCGTTGGGATGTTGTCATCGATGTCTGGCCGGAACAATCTGCATTGGTTAAGCACACGGCTGAACTGTTGGCTGACCGAACCGATTACTATTATTTCTGTTCTACTATCGGAGTGTATAGCGACTTTAGCCAAGTCGGTATCAATGAATCCTCGCCGGTACATACCTCCACTGGCTGGTATGGTGGCGAAAAGGCAGAAGCAGAGAGGTTATTGGCTAAATTGTACCCCGGCCGCTATGGGGTCTCCCGTTGCCACGCCATTTTGGGGCCGCTGGACAATGGTGTTGCCTTCCATTACTGGCTACGCCGGCTAGCACTGGAAAAACAAGTGATGGCACCGGGTAGCGGCGTGGATCCGGTACAGTATGTCGACGTGCGTGATGTCGCGAGCTGGATAGTCGCTAGCGCTGAGGCCAAACGCCCTGGCGTCTATAATCTTACCGGCCCACAACCAGAAACGACTTACCGACAATTCCTGCAAGCCATATACAAAGGGGTAGCAAGCGATGCGAGCCTTGTCTGGGTTGATGCCGATTTCCTCAGGCAAGACCAAGGTGTGCGATCCTTTACCCAAGTGCCTTTGTGGGCGCCACTGGATGAGGATGTTGGCTTTTACCAAATCGACGGCAGTAAAGCCCTGGCAGCGGGATTAGAACTACGCCCCCTTGAAGAAACCGCGAGAGACAGCTGGCGTTGGTTCCGTTCCCACTATTTCAATAATACCCAATTTCCCTTGACCGGGTGGGGTATGTCCCGGGAACAAGAAATGGAAATCTTGGCAGCTTGGCAAGAGCGTACTTAAGGCTAGTATTCATATTTTGTAATAAATAAAACCCGTTTTGATAGGGCTGATGGGTGGCTTATAGTTTTTCTGACAGGGTGGTTATGCTATAACCACAGGGTTAATGAGCCAGAAATACTATCAATATGCGCAAATTCAATTTTAGAAAATACGTCCTTGTAAAACTTTGCTTGCTGTTGGTCAGCATTGCGCCTTTCGCTATTGCAAAAGCCGACAGTTACCAAGAAATTGAATGGATTGAGCTAATGCCGCAGGAAGATTTGGATATCTTGCTCAACCCGCCGGAATTGTTTGCACAAATTGAAGACGGCTCCGCAGCAGATTCTATCGATGCCCTGGCAAAAAAAGCTGAAACCGATGATTCGGTAAAGCGTTTCCAGGAAGCGTTGAGCTCCACCCGGGTAATCCAGTCTTGGGATAAAAAATCAATTCGATTGCCCGGTTACATAGTGCCGCTTGAAAGCAATGAAGACCAGAAAATCACCGAATTTTTCATCGTGCCTTATTTTGGTGCTTGCCTGCATATGCCGCCACCTCCGCCAAACCAAATTGTATTTGTAAAGTATGAAAAAGGGGTTGAATTGAACAACCTATATGATCCTTTCTGGTTTGAGGGTAAACTAGTAATAGAAACCAATGAAAACGACCTAGGTACGGCGGCCTATCGTATGATGTTGGACAAGGCTGAGCTTTATGAAGGCTAGTTGCTCGTTGAGTTGTAAATGGGGGGCAGAATCATGTTGAAGTCACTTAAATTAAAAACCATCAGTGTAGTCACTGTGGGTACAATGCTGGTTGGTTTGTCAGCCAATGCCTGTGAATTCCACGATGGGCCCGGTTTTAGCCCGTTCGCCATGGCAAACCCAATGATGAAGCACTATAGCCAGGCTCGGGCGGAACAAAACCTTTCCCTGAAACACAAAACCAGTATTGAAACCCAGGTGGAGCAACCAGCTGAAATTGCAATCCGTTACCATGCACCTGCCAGGTACCGTGACGTGACGGTCGTGGTCAAGGGTAGCAAATCACTGCAACTCGATGCGAAACCTATCAAAATTACACGTACATTTGGCGTGCACCGGGTCAAGTACAACCCCACCAAAACTGGTACCCATGAAATCGAGCTACAGGTCACGGCCCTAAACGGTTCAGAGCCCGAAAGCTTCACCCAAAAAATCACAGTTGTGGTTAGTTAATTAGTTAGTTTGCTCAATCCCTGCAAAGATTGAGCTCTCTAGTTGCTCTGCGATCTGCTCTGCTTGTTCTTGCGAGGTGCAGATGTATTCCAAGCGCGAATCATCGCTTTCGTCTAGCTCCAAGCGTGTCATGACAGCATCGGCGTAGTTAAAGCCATAAATGCCCTGTTTAGTAATGAATACCGCTTTTAGCCTCTCGACATCCAGGCCATTTATGGTGCTTTCAATTTCCTTCAAGTCGAATTCCTGGTTTGCCGCAAAGGCCCAGCCGCAGGAATAATAACCGGCGCCCTTGTTGCTCACTTTAACCATGCCCTGTTGTTGCAACTGGGCGGGAATATTTAAAACAGGTGAGGTGCCGTGGTGACCATGGCCATGGTGCTCATGTTCTGGCACAGAATAGCCAGATATGCCTTGTAGCCAGGTTTTGTCCATTTGGTATGGTTCAGCGTTAAAAACTGGTGTCTTCCCAGCCCCTAGTGACACGGCAAATTCTTTAAGTTGCTGGATCTCTTGTTCTCCGTATAGGTCGGTTTTGGTGGCGATTATTTTGTCAGCGATTTGCAGCTGTTCCCTGAAGGTTGGATGGTCAGTGTACCTGCTATTGGCAATTTTACGGGCGTCCACCAAGGTTAGGGTCGCGTTTAGGGTAAGTACATCCCGGTAGTGTTCAGCTGCTAAGCTGGCTAACACTTCCTTGGGATGGCCCAAGCCAGTAGGTTCAATCAACAACCTATCTGGATTGGCTCGAGCTAAAAGTTGGTTTAAGGCAATTTGCATTGGTAAACCAGATGTACAGCACATACAGCCGCCTGGCACTTCCCGAATAAATACTTCTGGCTGCTTTTTACCGCTTTGCAACGCACCGTCAATGCCGATTTCGCCAAACTCATTCACCAAAACCGCCCAACGCTCGTTGTCTGGTTTTTGCTTTAATAGAGATTGGATCAGGGTTGTTTTACCGACACCTAAAAAGCCAGTAATGATGTTAGTGGCGACGCCAGAGACAGTGTTTTCGGCCATCTATAAAACTTATTGGAATTGATTTCTGTTATAATATAACAATTTGTGTTCAATTTCTAAGTCAAACTTTTATCAATGCTATTCAGCAAATACCCACATCAGTCCTTGTCGGAACACTTCAGTAGCAGACGATAAATGCGTATGGCCTGGTATTGGCCTCAATTCCAAATGCCAAGGTGGAGCTTCCAGTTTTGCCAAAGCTGCCAACCACTGCTGCCGTGGCCTGACAAACCTCTGGGCGTCGTTTCCCGCCATGCCAATAAATAGTTTTAGTGGATTTCGAGTTTGCAGCTTTTCCAGTCTAGAAATATAAAATTGGGTATTAGTATGGATTGCCGGATTATTGGCTAGGATGGCATGAAATAGTCCAGGGCGGTGGCTTGCTACATAAATGCCAAACTGCCCACCCAGTGATGTGCCCATCAAAACACGTTTGTTGGGATCTGCCGGGTAGTTGGCTTCAATAAAAGGCAATACATCGCGGGATAGCACCTGGATAAAGGCATTTGCACCTCCCCAATGTTTCCGATCCGCATCCGGTGAGGGGGCGGTAAAGTCCCGACCTCTGTTATTGCCTTTTCTCCAATCGTCGGTGCCATAGTTTATACCAACGATAATCATCGGTGGTAGATCACCTAACAGTGCCAAGGTGTGGTAGTAAGAGCTCAAAGTAGCATAGTGAATGCCGCCATCGAGCAGGTAGACGACTGGCAGTTTGCCTTCGAATTCAGCGGCGGGAAGCCTGACATGCAGGTAGTAAGTTTGATCCAACTGCTTTACAAACAGTTTGTGCTGCTTGGTACCAGCAATGCTGCGCAAATTACTAAAGGGATCTTTTATTGGTTCTATAGTGTTATTGCCAAACACCATAAAGGATACGACCAATAACAATAAGCATAGTGGGATTGTGCGATGCATAATGAGTTTTAGAATTTATGGCTACCTATACAGCTTAGCAGTGATCCGCATTATGGCTTTGCCTACTGCGACCAGCGGCTGGATTGGCGGGATTAAACGCCTGTCCTGGCGCTCGGCGTTAAATTAAAACTCCCGGAATTTCCTTGCCATAATCCAGGTTTACATTGCAGGCAAGGGCAGCAGTGTGCAGCAGGTCTAGATGGTTATAGCTGCTACCCGCTGCTGTAGTGACGCCCCGGCGTATCCTGCTGCCACCACCGGCAAGCATAAATGGGGCATCTTGTGATGAATGCAAATCGGCGTGCCCCATATCAGTGGTTTCTAAGACTACAGTACTATCCAAAATCCCAGCATCACGCAACTTACCGATCAAATAGGCAGTATAGCCGCCCAAATGGTTTCGCATTTCCACATAATAGGGATAGTTAATCCGGCCACCACTGCCACCATGGATGGATTGGTGGTAAATACCCTGGTAGCTTAATTCGGGAATGCGGAACTGGGACTGGTGGTTGCCAAAACCGATTGAGACGGATCGGGTAAGCCCACACTGTAGTGCCGCGACTGCAATATCTGCCTGTAAACGGGCTTGTTGGCTAAAGGTGTCGTGGTGCAGGGTAAACTCGGTATTGTCAGGTGCAATAGCACAACTATTGATACCGGCTAGTTCATCCAATCGCCGCTGGGTGTCTGATATGGCATCCAAGTGGTTATCCAACCGCTCCACTTCATAGCCTGCGAGCTTGGTTTTTATCGACTGGGCCGCTTGCGCATGCAGATCCAAAATGGCGGTTTTGCTATTGCTGCCACCACTTCCACTGAATAGCAAATTGAACGCGGTAAATGGATTGTCCTGGAAAGGAATTTGGTTACTGCCTTCACGGGTTAGGTAGCCGTTGCCATTGCTGTGCACGCCTAAGTTAACGTAGGTAAAGGGCATGCCTGCGCCCAGTTGTTTTCCCATGAATACGTCAAAGCTGTCACCATTCCAGCGATTGGACAAGATCCGTGGCATCCTGCCATGTCCCGCGCTTTCATGGGACATGTTAAGTAAGAAGTTACACTCGGTTTTAACTGGTTCATAGGCTGCTGACATGGCAGGCATCACCATATCATCCCCGGAACCACTGGGTGCCCAAAAATCATGTATAGCACCGCCTGGAATATAGATGGACACGCATTTGTCCGGTCCGCTTTGCTGCGCGTCGGCATGGCGCGCAAACAAAATGCCTGATACCAATGGCGAACTTTGTACCAGTGCCCTAGAGATACCGGAAGCCAAAAATGTTTTTAGCACTTGACGGCGGCTAATGGTTGTCTTGAGCTGATTCATGCTTTCATCTCCAATATCAAGGGGTCAGAGACCTTGAAACGTTGACTTAGTAACTTGCACAGATTGATAAAGTGTATTTTCAAGGTCTCTGACCCCTTGATATTTTTTGCTCATCGCCTAATCCCGGTTCCAGGCTTTGCGGTAGCGTACAGTGTCTAGGATGCTGAACAACTCCAGCATTGCCCTTGGGCTTTCTGCCATCATGGTATCGGTAAGGTCATCAATAGCGCACGCGTAGCCAGCTTGCTCAAGCTCTGACAATTGCGGGCCTTCTGGGTTGCTGGCATCGATAGCCTGGTGTCCCAACCCCATCACGTAGCGGAACATTTGTTTTGGCAAACAGGATTGGCTTGAATCAAGCCCAGATAGCACTTGCCCTAAACCTTGGGTGCCCAGGAACGGGATAAATTCATCAATATCGCTATATTGCAGTGGTGCATATAGTTCGCCCGAAGCGTTAATATTGTTGCCGTTTAGATCGGTACTGCGCACCCGGCCTACGCTGTCAAAATCCTCCATACCAAAACCCAGTGGGTTGATATACTGGGTGTGGCAGGCAGTGCAGGGGGCATCTTCAGTGAGCCTGTGGTATTTAAGACGGTTAGTGGTGCTAGGGTCTTGCAATAACCCAGCAAGCTCAGCAAGTTTGGCTTCCCGAGCGGCAAAGGTGCCCGCAGGCGGATCGGGTTGCTCTTGGCAGAGCATGCGCCGCCTTACCCTTACCGAACGAAGGATAGGCGAAGTTTCAATGGCTTCAGCCCAGCGTGCCATGAAAGCGCCGTTGGCCAATATACCTCCGCGGTCACTGGTATTGACCAGTCGCATTTGTTCACCTTCAATACCATCGATTCCGTAGTGTTGTGCCAGAGGCTGGTTTAAAAAGGTGAAATTGCCATTGTACAAGGACGCAAAAGATTGGTCCGGTTGCAACATGACATAGGAGAAGGTCTGGTTCATTTCCTCCTGCATATGTGGCACCAACTGGGCAAAACCTGGCCAGACTTGTTCATCCTTAGCCGCTAAATCAAGATCTTGTGTTCCCAACCAGCTGCCAACAAAGTTGGACATCACGCCATGGGCTTGATCTACTAGCCGCTGCGCTTGCGCAACGGTCGAGGTTGGATCCCGCAATTCGTCCCTGCCGGCCGCCTGCAAAAGGGTTTGGTCGGGTGTTGAACCGGTAAAGGTATAGGCCAGGAAGGTTGCCATCTCATAGGATGTTAATTCAAAGGCATCGCTGTCAATATTAGCATTGTCTGGGTTGGCTTCGCCTAGTTCGTGGCGGTACAAGAACTGTGGCGAGGCCAATAAGCCTTCTAATGCCAGCTGCATACCGGCTTTGATATCACCACCATGTTGGCTGCCGTTGGCAATCGCGAGGTAGCTAGACTGTTCTTGCGTGGTCAGTGGCCGGCGGAATATCTTAGGTGCCAGCTCATTAACCAACTGGTTGGCGCAGTCCTGGTCGAGGCCGCCGCAGCTAAGTGCTGGGGCAAAGTCGCGGTCTGCCGACCACTGGGCGATGGTTTCTGCCACAAGCAGATGGTTGCTATAGCTTGCGGGCGTTACCGCACTGTGGGTATTGTTTAGGAAAAAACCTACTTTGTTGTCCTCAGATAAACCCACGGCCGCGTCAAAATCGATACCGATTAGATCCTCAACGCTGTTTTGGTACTCAAACCGGGTTAGCAGTTTTAGCTGCCTAGCACCATAAGCGACAGGAGTGAGGGTGGTGTCGCAGACAAGTTCGCTGATCCACAAGGTTTGGATATAGGCGGCAATGTCTTGCGCACAGTCTTGGTCACAGGCAGCAGCATTGCCGTAGGGCATGGTAGTAACAATGGTCTCGATGAGCTGCTCTAGATCCCTCTCTGTGTTGAGTGCCGGGAAGCTAGCAATGCCTTCACCATCAACACCGTGGCATCCAGCACAGTTTTCTTGGTAAAGCTGCTGTCCCCTCACAATGGGGTTGCCTTGGGTTACGCTCACGGTCGCTATATTGCTGGGATTTGAAGGCACACCATTGTTCAGGGCAATGATTTTGTAGTCATACTCACCGGTATCGGGAAGGCCTTCAGAGATACTGGTGACATTGGCGGAAAGCTCGGCATTGGTTTGCCAATCACCATCGACAGCTTTGCGCCGAACCAAGTACTGGCTTTCATTGTTAGCGTTGTCTGTCCAGGCCAAATCGGTTTCTAAGTTAGCGCCGTTAAATTGGGCGGCCAAGCCCGTCGGTGCTGCCGGTATAGCAGGCATGGAGACGATGCTTTGCTCATCAGTTGCAGCAGTAAAACTAAGTTGCAAATACACCGGAACTGTTTCGCTTATAGAGCTTAGGTTTGCCACTAGGCGCAGGGCTTCAATGCCGCTGGCCATATCGAAATCAGCTGCATTTACCAAAATAGGCTTGAGGCTAGTTACTGAAATTTGTTGAGTGCCGGTTTTCACCAATAACAACTCAGTGGCGACAGGTTGGCGCACACCGTGCAGTATTAATTCACCCGTTACCACCTGTACTAAGGCGCTACCAGGTGCCATTGCATTAATAGCCTCAAAGTCAACTTGGGTGACAAAATAGGCGGTGGGCAAAAGCTCGGTTTCAAATAACAGGGACAATAGCCGGCTATTGCGGATATCAATACCGGTGGCCACATCATTCAGGTCTATGGCCAGGATCGCAGAACCACTGCTATCAATAGAGCCACTAAGTGCAGGCGCGCTAGTATCACCTGAATCAAACTGGTTCGTTTCTGCCACATGGGCTTTTTTGGTGGAAATGTACTGCACATTGGACGCATTGCCATCCAGAATCCAGGCGCCAATGGTGGATGTTGGGGCGTTGTCGTTATTGCCACTGCTATTGCCGTTACAAACATCACCATTGACCACAATTTCAACAGGTAAGCTGGCGCCATTGAGGTTGGCGGTAAAACCGAAGCTATAACTATTGCCTGTGTTGATGGTAGGGTTCCAGCTTGGTGGTATCGCCGTGCATTGGTTTGCCTCACAAACGAGTTCCGCGTTCCAGCTGTTGTTTAACCTTGCGCCTTCTGGCAATTGCCAGTTTAGTTGCCACTCGCTAAACGGGGCATCTTGCTCATTGTTAATGGTTATACCTGCTTTAAAACCGGTATTCCATTGGTCTTCTATTTCTAATTGACAGCTTGCTGCCTGGCTTGCGGTAGATATAAGCAAGGTTACCAGTGAGGCCAAAACCAGGTGAAATTTGGTTAATTTATTTTGGGAAAGGCGGTTTAACATATTCATTATCTTGTCTCCCAATTAGTACTGCGGATTAAACAGCAAGGTGAAATTAACTGGGACGCTATGGCTTATGACATCAAGCCCGGCTAATTGCCGCAGCGTTTCAACGCCCTCAGACAGGCCATAATCATCGGCTAGTAACATAATGGGATGGGTGTTTTGTACTAAAAGGCTTTGGTTCTCCAGCTTGGTTACCCTGACTGTTGTTTGAATGGGCTGGGTGAATCCATGCAGGTTTAATAGTGCCGTAAGTTCTATTTCAGCGACATCGCCCAATGCCATGGCATAGAGCTGTGCCAAATCAACACTGGCTAAAATTTCAGCTTGGGCAAAATTAGCGGTATCAAAAAGGTGTTCGCGCATTCGTTGGTTGCGAATATCTATGCCGGTGGCTACCGAATCCAGCCCCAGTCGTAGGCTGGCATCGCCATCGGAACTGATTTCACCTGCCATCAAATCAAAATGATGGGTTTCCAAAACATGCAACTTTTTGCTGGAGACAAAAAACAATGAGGATTGGGATGCATCCAATTCATAGCCTTGCACTACTGATGTTTCGCTAACTTCAATCGTCAGGCTTGCTGTATTGGAATCTTGTACCCCATCATTAACGACTAAATCCACCACATAGCTTCCCGCCTGGCTGAAGGTAAAGTTGGGGTTTATTTCATTACTGCTGCCTAGATCCGCGAATTGCCACTGGTAGCTAAGCGCCTCTGCTTCTGGATCGCTAGACTGGCTGGCATCAAAATTCACAGCAAGTGGCGCATCCCCTTGAAGTACTGAGGCGGAGGCTACTGCTGTTGGTGCCAGGTTTACTGTCTCACTGCCGCGGCACATACCGCCTAGGCTAGGTATACTTGGGACACTACCAGGTGTTGCTTTTTGTGCGTTAAAACCGAACTCTACACTAGCACCCGGTGCGATCTGGCTATTGTGGTTGGCATTGCTGATTTGATATGGGTTGTTGCCAGAAAGCTGAGAGTTCCAGGTGCCTGTGATAGCCGTTGCATCGGAGTAACTAAGGGTGATGTTCCATCCATTGATTGCGTAAGCTGCATCATTATGGATGCTAACATAGGCAGTAAACCCAGCCAGCCAATCATCAGTTATCCGGTATTCACATATGGCATCATCGGGCTCTGGTGGCAGGGCAGTGATGGTTTGCCTGGTGATTGCCGAGTCGTGCTGGCCATCATTAACCATGAGGGACACGACATAGTCACCGGGTTCGGTATAAGTATGGTTCGGTGCCATGCCAGTACCGCTATTGCCATCCCCGAACTCCCATTGGAAAGTCAACTCCGCCCCGGCTTCTGCCTGACTTTGGTTAGCATCAAAGTGAACATTAAAGGGCACTTCGCCCAACTGGGAAGAGGTGGTAAATTCAGCAATGGGTGCACCAGGGCTGGCACCTGCTACACAAATACCACCTAGTTCTGGGATCTCTGCTGGGCTGCCATTGACTGCTTTGTTAACGTTAAAGCCAAAAGATGTACTGGCGCCAGGGCTAATGTTGCCATTGTAGTTTTTGTGCTCTGCGCTGTAGGGGTTATTACCTGAGAGGTTGGCATTCCAGGCGCTACTAATGTTGCTGCCACCGATAAAATTAAGTTGAACCAACCAACCAGAAATTGTGTCGCCGGTATTATTAGTGATATTGACAGAAGCGGTGTAGCCGGAATTCCATTCATTGTTTATTTGGAATTGGCAATCAGCTGCTGACGAGTTCCCTACAATGCCCAGGGACAATAGCATGGGCACGACTTTTCGTAATAAATTCGAATATTCCTGCCAGTAAACAGGATAGTTGCTACCAGTAAAATTGCACTTAAACCTGGCCATAGTGATGGATACCTGGTTATCTTGGTTATGGCCAGTTTAGGTGAAAAATAAATCCATTAAATTACCTGATTACCCACTTAGTTCAGCCAGCTTTAACAACTTGTAAGGCATTGGCGGTGTCATTACCGCTGCCTTTGCCAGCCGTGGCAGCAAATCACGTAGGGTGAACCTGTTATTAAATCGGAAACAATACTCCGCAAGGTGCCTTGGCAGGTGCTTTGATGCGATAGAGTGACAACTTCCTCTAAGTGAGTTTTTCACGTTGCCGATCATCGTATTTACCCAGTTGAAGGCGGAGTGATCCAGCTTATCCAGATCACCACCCGTTTTCGCATATAAGTGGTGGCGTTCTTCACTCGCTACAGCCCGAAAACAGGCCAACCCGTCTGAAATCACCACGGCGTTCGGCTTAATATATTTGTCCGCCCATTGACTAATTTCTTTGGTCTTAAAGCCTTCCACGACAGTCATTTTCATATGGATTGGATGACCCTCTTCATTCAGTGCTACCGCAGCCACAAACGGGGTCTTACCTGATGCACCGCGACCTCGCTTTCCCCCGCGTTTTTCGCCTCCCCAATAGACATCATCCAATTGGATAATGCCGCCAATCTTAATTTTTTCGTCACTTTCTTTCATGACCTGCAACAGTTTGTGTTTGAGCTTCCAGGCCGTGTTGTAACTGACTTTTATCTGGCGCATTAACTCCATTGCGGAGATCCCTGTTTTGGACTGAGTGAGCAGATGGATTGCCATAAACCATTTAGTCAAGGGTACTCTGGTTTTGTCAAACACGGTCCCACTTGTCAGAGACTGTTGATGCTTGCAACGGTTGCACTGAAGTACTTTCCTGGATTTCAACTCACAATATGATTTATTCCCGCACTCCCTACATACAAATCCGTCTGGATAGCGCCAGTTAAACAGAGCCTGTTCACACTTTCCTTCCGTACCGTAGTCTTCCATAAGCTCGTAAATGCTGTAGCCTTCCTGAAACTGAACTTTGTTTTTTGCCATCTGGAAACAACCTCATAATACTGTCTTTATATACAGTATAACAGAGGATGAATCAGGTGGGTAATCAGGTTAAATTATGAGAAAAAATACTAAAGTGCGGTTTTTTAACACTTTATTTCTATTTTTCGAATGCAGTGAAATACCTGCACAATGTCAAAAATATGGAGTAAATGGAATAACAAAACACGAATTTAAACAGGTTAAGGGAAAACTAAAGCAAGTATAGATAAGGGATAGAAACCTATTGTTACATTTGTCCGCTGCTAGCAAATATGGAGACGCCCCTAATGATAGCCATATGCCAAGTTAAGATCTTGCACACAGTTCATCCATATTGAGTTATGTAGAGATAGACGCCATGAAATATATTGTTACATCTATGCAGTCTTCACTCCATATTTACAGCTTTTTTGAACTGTCAACATGACTAAAACGTCCCAGGGCTCAATTTAAAATCGGGAAGCTGGGTCATTTCCTCGCTTTGGTAAAAGGTATAGACAAAGCCAAATCCCAGGGAGAAATTTAAATCATCCTTGAATAGCGGGCTCAGCTCATTTTCAGCACCTTCAAAGTAATTAACTTGTCCACCAACAAAAAAGCGGAAATTTTCGAATTTGCGTACGCCAATGCCAAAGGTGAGGTTACTACCCATATAGCCGCCTTTGGCGTCGTAGGCAAGACGGTCAACCGTTTCGAACTCAGGTGCTACTTGGTAAAAGTAGTCTTGCAGTTTTTCCGATGCAAACACCAAGCTACCTGCCAAATACAAATCTATGTCGGGGAACAGGTTCGTTTTGCGCAGGGATGCCTCGGGATTAAATACATAACCACGAAAGTCGAGATTAGAAAAATCCGTGGAAAATGCGGCTCGCACTGGCAAAGCCAAATCTATTTTGGTGTCTTCTTCCTTGAGTAGGTGGATCGTGAGTTGGGGGCCAAATTCGCCAATAAAATCCAGATCTTGCATACCTTGGCGCGCTTCGTTCTCATCAGAATCAGCGTCAAAGGCGGCGTCAAAACTCAAATCAAAATCATAGCTTTGTGATTCTACTAATACGCCTTTGGCTACAGCGCCATCACCGATGCGGAAAAACTCACCGCGATAGACAAAATAGGGAAAACCGATACCGCGTAAGGAGTTCTCAGATGCCGCCGAATAGTCAGGGGAATAGGCACCACCTGCACCCACGCCCACCTCCCATAGAGGCTTCTGCTCTTGTTCGGCAAAAGCAGCATTTAAGGTTAGATAGAAGGCAGCTACCAAAACATATGCTAAAGGACGTATTAAAAACATAACACATTCATTAAAAGACATTAATTACTGCACTGCTTACGCACCAAGAAAAGGAATAGATCCGAAAATCCACTGGTAACAACGGCTATAATTGATAACAAGATCCTCAGTTGTTGCCAGGAAAAAATGTCAGATATACAACCCAAAGGCGAAAACCTAAGAAAAGCCATTCGCTGGCTGGCGCAACAGCCTGACAAAGACCTCAGCACCATAGACCAAGCCTGCCAGCAATTTGACTTGTCGCCTATAGAAGAAGAGTTTTTATTGCAGGAGTTTAGGTCACAAACCCATAAAAATTGACTGCATTTCCATTGCATGCACCTGTGAGGTGCATACGTATTCATTTGCTAAATATATTTACCTGATATTTACTCCAGTGCTGTTAGTGTTATGTAAAATTGACGTTAACAAGTTGTTGGTTGGGTTTTTGTAAAGTGGCCATTGCCAACAGTTGGAGGTTCCTCTAACGGACAGCAGTACAGTGGCGCAACGCCACTGGGTGGTTTTGGAAAACCAACCTCTGTCAAACCATTAAAACAAGTACACATCTAGTCACAACTTGTGTTGCCAAAACACAGGCAAGGCTTTGCTGTGCCTAAAAAAGCTAATAAAAACAATTAATTAAAAATATTCCGCAAGCCAAATGACGCTTGTGGTTGTTTGAGAACAACAAGTAACAGGAAAATAACATGAACTGGAAACTCCTTCCGGTTGCATGCGCAGTATTGGTTTCAGTGCCTGCACAGGCCGATTGGTTCTTTCGAGGAACCGCCAATAGTTGGGCTGCAACAGCATTAAGCGCAGACGGGAACAACCAATTTTCTACCTGCCAAACATTTGCCAATGGTGATGGTGGCGGTGGTCCCCGCTTTAAGATTGACCGTTTTGGTGACTGGTCACAAAGCTATCCCGCATCAGATTACCAAGTTAGCGCTAACAGCAGTTACCAAATTGTTTTTGATGCCAACAGCCAAGCGATTACAGCATCTGCGGTTGCTAATTGTGATGGCCAAACCGGGTTCACCAGCCAGTGGCCGCAATTGAATTTTAGGGGCACTGCCAATGCTTGGGCAAACACCGCAATGGCTTTGGTGGCAAATAACACCTGGCAATTAGACGTAGCCTTTGATGGCCAGGCCAACCAGCGCTTTAAGCTAGATGTACTTGGCGATTGGGCACAGAACTACGGCGACAATAATACTGATAATGTCTTGGATGCATCCGGTGGGGACATTGCGGTGCAGGGCACAGGTAGTTTTCGCATTACCGTCAATGACCAGACCCTGGCTTATTCAGTGGTACCCAATTCCAGTGGCAATGTGCCGCCTACTGCTGTGGTTTCTCCCGCTGGTACTATTAGTGTCAACGTCGGGGAAAGCTTGGTTTTGGATGGCTCGGGTTCTTCGGATCCGGATGGCAGCATCGCCCAGTATAGTTGGAGCACAGGGGCAACCAGCCAAAGTATCAATGTCGACACTTCAACAGCAGGCAGCTTTGCATTCCAGTTAACGGTTACCGATAACGAAGGCGCTACCGGCTCTGACAGCGTCAACGTTAGCGTATCGGAAGTGGCAAGTGATAACTGGTATTTCCGCGGCACGCCTAACAACTGGGCAGCCACCGCCATGACTACGGTTGATGGTTTTGTATTCTGTACCCAGCAGTCGTTTGGCAACAATAACCCCAGGTTCAAGGTAGATCACTTCGGCGACTGGACTGAGAGCTATCCAAGTGCCGACTACCTAGTCACCAGCGACAGTACCTACGATATTTGTTTTGATGCTAGGGATTTTAGTTTTGATGTTACTCTAGTTGCTGGTGTTGATAACCAAGCCCCCAGTGTTAATGCGGCACCGGCTGCTGGAACATATAGCGACAGCCAGTCCGTTACTTTGGCGGTAAGCGACAACCAAGATACCAGTCCAATCGTATATTTCACTTTGGACGGCAGCACACCTACACCGTCATCGCCAGTCTATTCGGGCCAAGCCATCAGCGCAACAGACATAGGCTCAGGTACAGATCTAGTGATCAAAACCCTGGCCATTGATGCCAGCGGTAACCAGCAGGTGCAATCCTTTAGCTACCAAATCGGCGCTTTACCCGACAGCGGTGATTTTCGCAGTGAAACCATCTACTTCTTGATGACGGCGCGTTTTTACGATGGCGACCCAAGCAATAACTACTATAACCGCGACCGCTACAAAGCGGGTGATCCCCATTGGCGTGGTGATTTTAAAGGCTTGATCCAGCAGTTGGATTACATCAAAGACCTGGGTTTTACTGCGATTTGGATCACGCCACCGGTAGAGAACCGCTCGGGTTTGGACTATCACGGCTACCATGCCTACGATTTTTACACTGTGGATCCGCGCTTGGAATCACCAGACGCCAGCTACAAGGACTTTATCGACGCAGCCCACGCCAAAGGAATGAAGGTGATCCAGGATGTGGTAGTGAACCATTCAGGCCAATATGGCTTGCGCGGAGAAGTGTGGATCGACCATTTACCGATCAAATATTACGTGCCGGCAGGTTCGACCCAAGGCCAAATAGACAATGGCCTGTACCAGGGGCATTTGGGGGATTACAGCCGTACTAACCGGGATGACAACGACAATCCGGTGGCACCACAATGGTTTAGGGAACGCCATAATTCGGATCCTGACGGCATTGTGCCATTGGTGGATCCTAAAACTGGCGTGACTGTGCCATCTCCTGGTTATGATCCGAACCGCTTCATTGGTATCGATGCCCAGGGTTTGGATCCCAACTGGTATCACCTAGACGGATTTATGGCCGGTGGTGATTGGGAAAACCCGGCAGCCTTGCAAAAGAAACATATGGCAGGCGATACCATCGATCTCGCCACCGGTAACCAGAACGTGAAGGACTATATCAACGGTGCCATCCAGATGTACCTGGATATGGGCGTGGATGCGATCCGTCTGGATACCGTCAAACACGTCGAGAGGGATGAACTGTTAACCTATATCCACAACTGGCAAGCCCATAAACCGGGATTATTTGTGTTTGGTGAAAACCTGGTGAAAGGCACGGGCTGGGGCTCTGAAATCGCCAATGACAATGCCTCTGCGGTGATCCGACCCTGGTGGTATACCCGCACTACGCAAGATCCCTCCAACCCTAATGGTGGTGGCGATTCTGGCTTGGCAGTGTTGGATTTTTCGCTATTTTCTACCTTTCGCGATAATGTCACCCGCGGTAACTTGGGCGGCGTTGGCGGAATTTTTGGAATGGATTGGATCTACGGTGACCCTACCAAACTAGTGACCTTCTTCCAAAACCACGATGTCGGTCCTGACAACGACTTTAAGTACCGTTTTGGTGGCGACCAGGCCCATGCAGCCTTGGTATACAACTTACTTTGGACAGTGCGCGGTATTCCCACCCTGTATTACGGTGAAGAGATCATGTTCCAAGCGGGCTTGCCGCAGGACATCGCCAACGCCAACGACACCATCGACCAAACCGGCCGCGCTTATTTCGGTCCACACCTGGATGATCTCGCGACTACCCAGGCTCATCCCTTGTACCAGCATATCAAGCGCCTAAACCAAATCCGCAAAGCGGTGCCTGCCTTGCAAAAAGCGCCCATGAGCCAGGTGAATGAATGGAGCGCGGGCATGAGCTTTGTGCGCGATTTGTCGGGGGAGGGCAGTTACGCCGTTGTTGGCTTGGCCGCCTCTTCCCAGCAAAACATCACGGTTACTGGGGTGCAGAACGGCAGCTATACCGATGTGGTGTCTGGTGCCACAGTCAATGTTGGCAACGGCAGCCTGTCGTTTTCAGTACCTGCTTATTCAGCACGGATTTGGGTGCTAAACGGCCCAGGCAAGGTCGGTAGCGATGGCCTGTATTTACGTTAATTAAAAAACATAACAAGCAATGCGCGGGCATCACTTGTCCCGCGCAGATAAAACAACAAATGAGAACAAACTATGAAAAAACTCACACTGCTATTAGCACTGGGATGTATCTCAGCCAGCGCCTCTGCTGACTGGTACTTCCGCGGTACCCCCAATGGATGGGGCACTACAGCCTTGGTGGATGAAGGCAACAACCAGTTTTCTACTTGCCAAAGTTTTGCTACAGGCGATGGCAATGGCGGACCGCGCTTTAAGATCGACCGCTTTGCCGACTGGAGCGAGAACTATCCCGCCAGTGATTACACCGTGGCAGGCAGTGCCGACTACCAAATTAGTTTTGACGCGGTTACTAAAGCCATTACTGCAACTGAGGTCAGTAGCTGTGCTGGCAGCGGGTTTAGTAGTAACTTTGCCCAGCTCTATTTCCGTGGCACCCCAAATGCTTGGGGCACCTCGGCAATGCAGTTGGTGGCAAACAATACCTGGGAGCTGACCGTAAATTTTGATGGTCAAAGCAACCAGCGTTTCAAACTGGATGTAAATGGCGACTGGTCACAGAACTACGGTGACACCAATAGCGATGGCGTGTTGGAACTCACCGGTGCCGATGTCTTTACCAGTGTCACCGGCGATTACAAGGTGATGGTCAATGACCAGACTTTGGCCTATTCATTACAACCAGCTGCGCCATGCAGCCAAAACTGCGGCAGCTCTGTGGATGTGCTAGGTGCGGTTTATAGCCCATCAGAAACCGTATTTTCTATTTGGTCACCGGATCACAGTGATGTCAAAGTAGAAGTCAACGGTCAAATCCATGTATTGAGCCAAGTGCCCAACTTTAATGGTTATACCGATGTCTATCAGGTGGCAGTTACAGGGGATCTGCATTTGGCGCAATATACCTTTTTGATCAATGGTATAGAAGTACGCGACCCTTACGGCAAGATGATCGAACCGCAAAGCCATACCAACATAGTGCTGGATATGGCCAGGTTGCAGCCGGAAGGCGGCTGGGTAGGGGCACCAGCTATGGTTGAGCGCGAAGATGCCGTTATTTATGAAGTGCACGTGCGGGACTTCACCATTGATGCCAGCTCCGGTGTCGATGCTAATAAAAAAGGCAAATACCTGGGTATGGTGCAAGCAGGCACCACCTTTAGCGGCGTTAAAACCGGTATCGACCATTTAAAAGAGCTGGGTGTCACCCATGTGCAGCTATTGCCGGTGTATGATTTTGCCACCTGTGATGGCCTTCCCGATAGCAACCCTTGTTACAACTGGGGCTATGACCCGCGCAATTACAATATCCCAGAAGAGCGCTATTCCCTGACGCCCACCGATTATGAAAACCGGGTGCGGGAATTTAAGACCATGGTCAATGAATTCCATAAAGCCGGGATCCGCGTGATCATGGACGTGGTCTACAACCACACCTATGGCAACGAGATGTTTGAAAACATCACCAACCAATACTTCTATCACCAAAACCTAGTCGTTGGGAATACTATTGATGATGGTGTGCCCATGGTTAGCCGTATGATACAGGATTCGCTGCAATACTGGGCAGAAGAATACAAAATTGATGGTTTTCGTTTTGACCTGGTAGGCGTATTTAGCTACGACAACTTTGGCAACTGGGGACGTCATTTAGAAACCGAACTACCCGGTCGGAATATCCTTATGTACGGCGAACCTTGGCCCGGCTGTTTTGGCTGTGTTGACGCCAGGGAAGACAGCCGGGTGCGCCTAGGCACCATAGGCCGGGTGCACGATGCTCATGTTGGCGTTTTCAACCCGAAATTTAGGGAAGCCATCAAAGGCCAAAATGACAATGGCGACTGCAACAACGGCGATTGTTACGCCTTTAATGCCAACCCAGATACCTGGCGCATAGAAGTGGGTAGCCGTGGCGCCATCCGCTACAACAATGATGCCAACGCCGCTATTGATACTTGGGACGCAATGTTTGCTATGGATCCGGAGCAAAGCATCAACTATGTCTCCGCCCACGACAACCTGACCCTGCGCGATAAGATCCTGGAATGGGCCACCCTCAATGGCGTAGCCCACAACTCTGCCTACCTCAAGCGCATCCAAAACTTTGCCAATGGCATCGTGCTGACCAGCCAAGGTATTCCCTTCTTGCACGGCGGTGTGGAAATGCTCAGGGAAAAACAAGGGGTGCACAACAGCTACAATGCCGGGGACGCCATCAACAAATACCAATGGCAATGGAAAGTGGATAACCAAGATATTGTCGATTACCACGCTAGTGTTATTGCCATGCGCAACGCCCACCCAGGTTTTAGGCTCAATACCTGGGACGAGGTCAACAACCATATGACCTCCAACCGCCCGCGATATGGCGTTGTGGTTAACCACATCAGCGCCCAAGCCAACGGCGATAGCTGGTCCGAAATCCTGGTGATCTACAACAGCGCCGATAACTACAGCTACACGCTCCCGGCTGGCACCTGGAAAGTGGCGATGGAAAACGGCAACGGCTACACACCTAATGGCCGCAGTGTTAGCGGCAGTATCCTCGCCGAAGGCACGGCGGTAACTGTGTTGTATAAGGACTAGTTTTAGTAGAGGAACTTAAAGAAAAGGAATTAACTTTTCCCGTTAGTAAGTAAAAGGCCACCTTAGTACGAGGTGGTTTTTTTGTTTTTGCAAGCTGCCTGCTACAAATCTAAACATTACTGTTCCTTATCCGACGACAGCGCGACTTGGTTGCCTTCCGAGTCCAAAAACTCTGCGACCCAGAAGTCTCCAACATAAGTTTTAGGGTAGGCCACTTTACCGCCGTTGGCGACGGCTTGTTGCAGGGTTTTATCAATGCTTTCCACATAGAAATAGATACGTGGGCCGCGCTTGGAAGGCACATAGCTATCGCCTTTCGCCAGTGCGCCCGAAATTCCTGAACCTGCTTCATCATAAGGAAACAAGGCCATTTCATGGCCGTCAATCACAGTCCGTTCGAGTGATATTGAAAACACCGCCTCATAGAATGTAACGGCTCTATTCATATCTGTGACGGGTATCTCAAAGTACGAAACTGGATTTTGGCTCATGGCTTGAGGTTCCTCCGGTTTTCCAGGTTGGGTATAGGCGCATGACGTTAACACCATGATAGACATGGCAATTGTTATGAGCCGAACGCTGAATTTAAGATACATATTGTTCCCCAATAATTTGACCATAAACAACTCGTTGGCCGGGTGAATATTGCAACAAATTGCGTTCGCCTAATATAGAAAATAGCAAAACTATATGCAGCTAAAAATGAAGGTAGGACAGGTAACTTGGTTCCAAATATCGAATTCAGCAGACCATCATATGGCCTGCATTGCTTTCAAAGTAAAACTGTGAACCAGTTCACAATTCCCATTTTGTTAACCCAATTTGCCAGTTTGGCCTCCGATGTAAAAAGGGAGGTTTTGTTGTATTCAATCTGGGATTTTTGAATTGGCCTGTTGTTGACGGCGGCTTGTACGCTAGGGGAGGTTGGTTCATTCCAGCCTATATCGATCGCTATTCGGTCGATGATCTCTATCGATATACTCGGAGGTATTTATGTCGATGCGCGTTGCCACTTTTGCTAATCAAACCGCTATTATAGCCCTGTTGTCCTTATCCAGTCATGTAGCCTATGCCCAATGTCCTGCCGGTTTTACCGGGTCAGGCTGCGCGCAGCTTGATGGCGCCAGCCCGCCAATTGCGATGCGTTTGGCCGTAGATAATGGGGACAAAGCCTGCACCCTAAATTTAGTGCAGTATGACGCCAGGGCACATGGACTGGATGTAAAAATTCTGGATGCCAACAACGATATACTTACGCCTAGCTTTGATGCTGCGAAGCGCCAGTATGTTGGTTATTGTGAACAAGAACACTCTTCTATCGTAGCCGCGACAGTGCTTCCCAATGGCTCATTGCGCTACCGGGTATCCATGGGTGATGGCAGTGCCGATTGGGGCGAAGTACCGCTGGAAGAAACCGACCCCAATGCCCAGGAAATTAACTACAGCATTCCAGTGAGTGCTGCCAACTTTAGTGCCGCTACGGCCTATAACAATAGCAGTTTTTACACACCCACCCGTGGTGGCCTAACCGCTGATGGCAAGGTCTACCAATCCCATCTGGGCTTTGTGCTGGACAAGGATTATGTCGACTATTTCACCAACAGCGATACTGGTGCCATGGTGCGCAAGGCTGAAACCAGCTTGGCCGAAATGAATGTGCATTTGTTGCGGGATGTGCTGACCGAAGCTAAGTTGGGCAGTGTTTTGGTAAACCAATATGCGAGCGCAGCCTACACTGATGGCCGTGGCTTAATGGACTATGCGGGTATGGCCAATACAGACAACTATGTATTCACGATTGGTACCTCTGGTGGTGGTTTGGCACCGGGTTGCCGCAACGGCGGTGATACTAGCAACCCAGAAAACCAGCAAGCATCCCAGGGCTACATCTCCGCCGATGGCAGTGGTACCTGGTATGGCATTTTACGCCATGAATATGGCCATTCCTTGGGTAGCGGCCACTTTGCCGGTGGCTCGCCTGAGGGCAGTACCATAATGTCGGGCAATCAGAAGTCTCGTTTCTCCGGCGAAGAATTAGTTGAGATTGAGCTGTGCAACCTGAATTTAGGCACAACGAATTTCAAAGCTGCCAGCAATAGCTACACTGACTTTGATTTTATTCCACCTTATGCCCGGCTGGATAACAAAACGGTTCTGGATAGCAATGGCACAGCTCTGATTGATGTGCTGGCCAATGACCATGACGCCAATGGCGATGATATAGCTATTGCTAGTTTCGATGCTACAAGCGCATTAGGGGCAAGTATTACTTTCGTAGAAAAAGGCCTTGATATCAGGGATAAGCTTCAATATCAGGCAGTATTTCCGGCTAGTATTCCAGATGACTGCAGCTTGTGCGGCACGGCTAAACTTTGGTTAGATGCCAGCGATGCCGATACGATTATTGCGGATGACGGTTCTACTGGCGCAGCTTTGACCGATTCTTCGCTAGTTTCGACCTGGCAAGACAAATCTGGTTCTGGTAACCACGCGCAAATCTATAACTCACCGCAATATCCCAAGTTTAAGCTATCAGGCGAGCATACAATTAATGGTTTGCCGACCGTCTATTTTGATGATGCGATGCTGGAAATCCGTGGTTTGGATTTAACCAGTGCATCGGCCAGCCAAATGACGTCTATTGCGGTGCTCAACCAAATTAGCGAGTACCCGAATACCCTGTGGGCACAAAAAACCAGCAGCGCCGGTAACAAACGCTATCAGTCTTCCAAATATGGCTTGCTATTGCGTAGCAAGGTGTTTGATGCCCAAGACGTCACCGAAATTACCGGTAGTTCTTATCAGGTAAACTATGAACAAGATTACACTAGCGGCCAGCCGGGTATTGGCCTGGGTGCCAGTATGTACGCGTGGGAAGGTTATGCCGGTGCCTATTTTAGTAACATGGCAGTGGCTGAAGTCTTGATATTTGACCGGGTATTAACTGATCAGGAAATTAGGGAAGTAGAGCTTTACCTAGCCAATAAGTGGATGGTGCCTATCAGCGATCGCTTCGCTTATACCATTGTTGATGACACCGGTAGGACCAACCGTGGCGAGGTTATATTACCTTGGATGTTTCATCCAGAGCCAGATTACAGCCACTTTGACGGTAAACAGCTCAAAATTGAAAACCGCTTAGGTTGTGAGGGCTGGGTACTCTGCAATTGGCATTTTTCTTGGTTTTCAAATGAAGCCTATGTTGCATCACCTACTAACACCGCCGACCTAGTACCTTGGTATTTTGAGCTAGTGCCGGGTACCACTAACCAATTTTACATCAGTAGCAATTGGGGCTGCCCTTGGTATGCTAAATGTGGTTGGAGCCTTAAATTCAATAACCAAGGTGAATTGGGTATTGCCGATATAACAGATAATGCCAGCAAAGTACCGTGGGAAGTCACAGCGATACCAGGCACTGTTGATGAATTTGTATTGCGCAGCAAGTTCCAGTGTGACCAGGGGCATGTGAGGTGCGATAGTACCGTTACCCTGAACAATGATTTACGGGTGTTGCTGCGCTCTCCCCATGTGCGCTCTTTGAGCCCTTGGCGAATGAGTGATTTTTAACGGTGTGATGTCCAGAACCTGGCGCGGGGCGCGAAGCGGCTTGCTTGGCGTCCGGGCCACTTAGGATCTCTCGTTATTTCACATCCATTTCACAGCCCTTAATTTACATTGCCCCTAACTAAGCAGAGGTGATGTATGGTTAAAAAGATTGTTATTGGAGTTTTAGTGGCAGTGGTGGTTATTGCTGCGTCACTTTACGGTGGTAAAGAGTGGCTGCAAGGTTTGTTGCCGGACAAAGCCCATTTTGATGCGCTTAAGCAAACCCAAACGGCGGATTTACCCTATGTGACAGAAGATATCCCTGAGTATCGCGGCAAGATCCTGGCGGTGGTAACCAACGTGGATACCATGGGCGAGGGCAAGAGAACAGGGTACGAGCATACCGAACTTGCCCGTGCTTATTGGGTATTTGTGGCAAATGGTTTTGAGGTGGATATTGCCAGCCCGCAGGGCGGTAAGCCCCCAGTCGTATTGGACGGAGAAGATATGGGCGCCTATGACTACGCCTTTTTAAACGACAAGGTCATCCAAGCTAAAATAGACAATTCCATTGCCTTAGCGGATATCGACCCGATGGACTATGAAGCTGTGTATTTTGTCGGTGGCAAGGGCACCATGTTTGACTTCCCTGACAACAAAGATATCCAGCGCATTGCCAAAACCCTGTACCAAAACAATAGGGTGGTGAGCGCGGTATGCCATGGCCCGGCAGCCTTGGTAAACGTGCAATTGGACAATGGCGAAATGCTATTGGCTGATAAAAATGTCAGTGCTTTCACCAACGAAGAAGAGCTGTTTTTAATTCCAGATGCTGAGCAGGTTTTTCCTTTTTTATTGCAAGACAAGCTGGTTAAGCAGGGCGCGCAGTTCCAAAAAGGTATGAAGTACCTGGAAAAGGTGGTGCAGGATGGCAAGCTGATTACGGGGCAAAACCCTTGGTCAGTATGGACTTTGTCAGAAATGGTGGTGCGTGAATTGGGTTATGAACCAAAGCCGAGACAAAGGACACCGGAAGAGTATTCAGTTGAGCTTTTGATGACCTATGAACAACAGGGGGTTGATGCCGCCCGCGACTTAATGCAGCAGCAACCGCAAGCCTACCAGCGCATCCTAATTTTGATGCATGGTATCTTGGCCTTTATGAAATGGGATATTAGTAAGGGCCTGGATTTGCTAGCAATGGCCAGTGAATTGAAAAATCTATCGCAGCAATAGCCGCTATTACTAAAACTGAAACAACAACTTTCGCCTCGGTGTTAATCTTCTATGGTTATTTCCGGGGCTATCCTCCTACGAATAAAACTTGTACCAAGGAATATTCAATCCACTAAGGGCGTGCGGCTTTCAAACTTGCAGGCAAAAGGTTCCTCTAGACCAAGCGTCGTCTTGTTCCTTGGCGTTAGGCTCACTTATTTATATGTTAATTTGGGGAGCAATAAGAGTAGGGGGCTTAGCCTTGATTGAAAGCTAAATCCCCCAACAAAATTTTACAGGTTTTAATAGAACACTTGGTAATTTCAACTATGGGTTCACGCCCCAGATGAATTGTTCAACCTCAGCATCATTAACCTGATTTCCCTTGATAAGTGATTGCGGCTGGTTTGAATAAAGATCCATAGCTTTGTAGCTACTTGGGCATTAAAACTAATAATTAAACACACGCCCCAAAACAGCTGTTCATCTTCTGCCGCGATAAAAAATCGATAGCCGCAGTAGATCATTATTACCGACAGGATAATGGCCAATACATAGCCAAGTTTGACTACCCAACCAATATTAGAGGCAAAACCCAGCTTCATATATTCAAACAAGCCCAGTTTTTCGCCGACTAAGGTATCGAGTTGCTTGGACTGGTTTTCCAGGTCTTGTTTGATTTTTTCATCTATGTTCATGGCAGACTCCTATTATTGATAAGCTTTACGTAACTTGTCACGGGCACGGGCTAACCTGGACTTCACAGTGCCGTGCGGCAAATCTAAGGCAAGTGCTGTTTCTGCCAATGACAAATCATTTAGATAATAAAGTTCAACAACATCTCGCTCATCTTCAGCCAAGCCATTGAGTAGTGGAATTAAATCCAGCGCTTTTTCAATAGCACCCACGTGACTTTTGTCTGTTGGCGTAGCATCAAATTCACAGGGTTCGGTTAAATCCTGGTTTTGATACTTTTTATGCCAATCCAAAATTTCCCAGCGTAACGCCTTGTATAGCCAACTCCTAAACAGTGACACGTCATGGAGGTAACGGACTCTTTTATCAACTTTAACCCAAACATTCTGCACCATGTCCTCAGCTACCATTACATCCTTAACCCGCAAGATGGCGTAGCGGCGCATTGGCGTGAGAAAATGGGCATAGAGTTTTTCTAATGCGTTTTGGTCACCTGTTTGGGCATACAAAACTAAAAGCTCTATGTGTTCTGTTTGCATTGGAAGTCCGTTTAGTAGGTACGACAGCCTGGTTCTAATAAGCCGCGCTAGTATGTTGTTGCTGTAAAGACGATTCAAAGTGTAGGTTGGTTCTGGGCAAGTGCGAATTTAATCAATTTTCCAATTAATCTAAGTACCTACCTTTATGTTTTGACTTGTAGGAATATGCTGGTCTGAACCAAAACTTAATGGACAAGAGTAGCCTTGACCGGGCTACCATCTGAAAACTATCACCATTTGAATATAACCTTTCCGATAATGTGGTCAGCTGGAACAAAACCCCAATAACGGCTGTCCCGGCTGTTATCACGGTTGTCACCCAAGACGAAATACTGGCCTTCGGGTACTGTCCATTCTCCTTTCCGTGATCCTGGTTGGGAAAAATATAACTGGTATAAATTTGGTCTATTTGAGTCAATTAAAGTGGAGTAGGTGACTCCATCTAGCGTTTCTGTTATGACAATGGAATCTTGGCGGCTTCCGGAACCATCTTGTTCTCGTGTTACAGCATTTTGCCCTACACAATCTTGGATTGCGTTTGTACAAGACACAAATAGACGAAGCTCTTTACCCAGGTATAGAATCTTATCACCAGGGACACCGATGATGCGCTTAACGTAGGGGATCCCCGGATTTTCTGGATACTGAAAAACAAAAATATCGCCCCTTTGTGGTTGTTTTGTTGGCTGAGACTTACCTAGCCGCACATGCGCACTGTAATAGTTTCCGTAACCTAGCTTACTAACTAAAATATGGTCGCCTGGTTCAAGCGTTGGGCTCATTGATTTTGCGGGTAAAGAATAGGGTTCAATAATAAATACGCGAGTTAACAATATCGCACCATAAAAGCCTACAACGGCTAGCAAAACCAGCCCCACGTTTGCATACCATTTCCGGTTTCCACCCTGGTAATTAGACGCCAACAAAAAAGCGTGTACCGCGCAAACCAACGCAAATGAAACGCTGATGGCTCCAAATTCGAAAAGCTTTGTTACAAGGGTTCCTGGCGCCGTTAATGTACCGACAAATCCAAGTATCAATCCTATAACCAGGTAAAACCAAAACCACTTAGCGCGGCCAACATAAAGAAAAGCAAAGGCCTGAAACACCAGTCCAAATATGGCCGCGATAGGCTTTGACGGGCTCCATGTCGATTCTGTCATAATATGTCCATGCCAACTTTTGAATTAACAGGGTCAATATTATTACTTGTTGGAGACCTAATTCCACACGCTAGTGCGCAAAAAATAGGTATAAGGCCTTTGTACACAAGTTCCATTTCTGGCCGAAATGCCATTTCCGCCTCCCAGTCCATAAACTGCCGATGGTGGCAATAGCTTTGATAGGCAGCAGCTGTGCCTTGGCGGCCAATAATTATTTATTGCTCCACGGCTTTGTCCAAGCATAAACATCCGTTAGCTATCTGCAAAAAGCGGCAAAACACGGGTGTTTAATTTGAATTTCGCTATTGTCTAGTCGTTCAGCGAATATGGTTTTTGCCATGACGAGCAACAACTCAAAACTTAATTGCCTTTCTAAAATAATTTCCAAACTAGATAGTCCAACCGGCTATACACAGGATTTACCTTATTGACTTTTCAATACCTAGCGCTTTGTTAAGGCTATTGTTGTGCGTTTGTAAAAATCACTTGAGCTAACCGCATTCCAAATGCGTGCGCTACGTAAATAAAACCCATCTTACCTTTGCTCAAAACCATTCCATGCGCGTAGGGCGCGGTTTTGTTTAACAGTGCTTATCCACATCAATAATTGGTTCCAGGGCAGGCCGTATCCCATAACACATTGATTTAAATAGCTTTGTGGATATCTGTGTATAAATTATCAATTTAACATAATATACATTATGGGAACTTCTAATATGATGTGGATAACTTGTGTGGATTAATTGGGCGTAAATACAAAACCACAAACATGGCGATTACTGGTTGTGAGCTGGTTGTCGTCTGACAAAGTAAATCTTCGTTCAAATGCAAAGTAAACCTTAGTTAGAGGCCTTTAAATTCGGTCTTTTTAGTCAATTAAAGTAAATGTTCGTTTTGTCAGAAATGGTTACAAAGGAAATGTTAGTTTCGTCAGTTCTACAAAGTAAATGTTCGTTTTGTCAGAAATGGCAAGTAGTGCACGACTCTTAAGAAGGCTTGATAAGGTTCTCGATATTTAATCTGCTGACGCAGACTTTTGAACACCTTCCTTAAATCCAGGGGCTCGTTTAGTTGCATTCCTTCTCATTATCAGGATTAGCACTTTTATTGATGAAAAAGTCCTTGGGCGCAAGAATGCTGCTATATCCACGGCTGCCAAAAAGACGGATGAAAGTCAGATCAGGTCTGAGCTAGTACATATAAAGAAGTTGCCAATATTCCTATTAACACTCTACTAAAACATTAGTCGCATTTTCCGCTCTCAATTAGCATTTGCGTATTTTCGCCATTAGCCGAGTGTTCGGTCTTACGGCTATTAGATTCTAACCTAGCCAGAGAAATAGATAAGTTAAGCAATTTTTCGTTTTGAATATTGACCTGGCTATCTCTTTCTTCCACAGTCCTGGTTAGACTGTTAACCTGCCTTTCAAGTTCTTCTTTTCTCGCGACAAGCACGGCGTTATCCTTCTGCATTTTCATCGTATCTAATGACAATGCATCAGCTTTTTGATGCAATAATTTTGTTTCTGTCTCGAAGCTTTCTAACTTTTGCTCAGTTGTTTTTAACTTGAGTATTAGCTGTTGGTTCTTTTTATTTTCATCTTGCGAAACTTTCTGCAATTTAGATAAACTTTTGTTGGCCGATTCCAATTCCACACGTTTATCGTCAAACATCTTTATCCACTTGGATTCTGCGACATCGTTCCTTTTAGCCTCTTGTGTAAATTTTATATCAGCCTTTTCAAGTGCTTGCTTATGCTCTTGCTGGAGACCGATTATTTCTTCTTGCTTGGTGTTAAGTTGGGCTTTTAAATCTGATACCTCTTTTGTGGATTTGCGTACTTCAGTTCTATATTCTGACACCTGCAACTTAAGCTCGTCAATTTCACTCGTCAAATCCAAAAGTTGATTGTTTAAATCATCATTTTTTAGCTGTTTATCATGTACCTCATTCCTAAGCATCTGCAGCGTATTGTTGAGATCACTAATATCCTTTTCCAGTTCGGTTTCTCGATCTTTAAGTTTACTACGTTCTTCAGTGAATTGTTTACCGGCTGCATCTACTGCCTTCGTCCAAAGCACTTCTATTAGCGGGACTAAGGATTCAGGTAATGTCTCAGGCAAAGAAACAAACTGGTTTTGTTTTTGTTGATCTCTGAACTCGTTTAAATGAGCGAGCCAAGTTGAGTTGCTTCCCGAGCCATGTAGTTGGCGCGCTTTTTGAGCTGAAAGTGATTCTCCATTTGTCAGAAGTGATACAAAAACAGTTTGGGCTTCCTGATACGTAACGCCGGGTCTGGCCATGCTTTGCTCCAGAAGAGTTTGTGTTATAAATAAAGTATAATACGTATTACGTAACATGTATTTAAATGTTCTAAATAGATGATAATTTCATGATTATTCCAATAATCGTGAAAGGGTGGTTTCGTTTTTTGATGAAGTGAAATGCTAAATGAGTTACCTAAATGTACGAATTTAATCAGAAATTTTGTTAGTTAAAAATACAAGGGTTAAGGGTTAGGATCCCGGATCCCCAATCATGTCGTCATACTTATTACCTCGACTTCTATAAAAATTATTAGCGGTGATTAAAAACGGATAATCCATTCATTTTCCGGTTTTTCGAAGTTAAGCCCCTGCCCCCTAAGAGATATTTGTCCCCAGTCCCGGCAATGGTGCCGGTGATAACACCACTGAGGCGACAACTATGTTGATAAACCGATTTACTAAACAACCCCCTTTGGCAGCAGCCATGCTGATTGCACTTGCTACGGTCAGTGGCTGCAAAGAAGAACAGTTCGCTGATTTTCTGCAAACCACCGATGATGCCACTCTGATTGAAACCTGTCAGGACAATCGGGGGGAATGCCTGGACTTGCTCTCACGGGATAAGTACCGCTCTCTGCTCTCGCCCTCACAGGTAACGGCTTTATGTCTGGAAGATGAGGTGCTGTGCACCCTCGTGTTACCCAAAGTCACTGCACCGGCCGCACCTTCGGTAACACTGCAGGAGATCGCCGAACAGGTCACGACAGTTGCGGTTGTACCTGAGCCGGAAGTGGCAGAGGTGAAAGTCATTGAACCAGAGGTAATCGTGCCTGAGGTAGCTGAGCCGGTCTTTGACTTCACGGCCGCCTTTAACGCCATCAATGCACAGCCCGATGTCTTCCAGAAGCTGATTTCCTATGAAAACCTAAGCAATCGTGACGAACTGGCCGAAGAGCAGCAACTGCGTCTTGCCGCGGCCATGGTCGTCACCGCCATCAAAGCCGGGGAGGAAGACAAGCCCTACCGCAAACGGTTACTCAGCATTGCCGATGTCACCCGACTGCCAACGGCCATACAGGGGCTGGTTTACTGGGCTGCCCTGGTGGAAGGCGTCGAAGCACCCCGTACCTTCAATCAGGTCAGCCAGAAAGTCGATGCCATCATTGCTCCCTTTAACTTCGAAGTGGACTATGAGCAGTCGGCTACCGAGGCTTCACGGGGGTATCTCAGAGCCGCCCTGTTTGAATACTTCACGAACGGGAAGGAAGAAGCCGCCCCCTACATTCTGGCCAGTATCGATAAACAGAAGATTACCAGCAAGTACCTGCCTGAACTGACCGGACAAGCAGATGTGAACGACTTTCGCAGCGTTTTTCTGACCCAGTTCGATAACGCCTTCAACATGAACCCCATATTCACACTGTAAGAGAGATAACCATCATGAAAACTACTATTAACCGCATGAAAAACCTTCGCATTAACGCAAAGCAGGCTGCAGCCACTTTTGCCCTGACTATCATGCTGAGCTTCGTAGCGCCAGCCACACTGGCCGCCGACAAACAACGCAGTGAAGTTTTGAATCTATATCTGAAATGGCGCGACAAGATGGAAACCGTCGGTAACGGCCAGAAACAGGCCATTGAAACCCTAAAAACCGCCAATGGCATCATCGAAGACTCCAGGAAAATTACCGACTCAGATAAAAATGTGGAGCAGTCCGCTAGACTGATGGCTCGCGACCAGGCGGTCAACATGTTCATTGATGCTAAAGAGCAGCTGGATATCTCCGTGGAAGAAATGAAGAAAAAACTGGAACAACACAGACCTTATGCCATGGCTGCCAAACGTGCACTGGAATACGCTGACCGGGAGGAACAGCTGAGTATCAGGGAGAACGTCAACCGCGTTAACGCACTGGGTGCCGAGTTCGCTGCTATCCGCGATAAAACTGGTGCCAGTATGCAGGAAGAAATGCGGGGTCGTGCCGGCGCCTATATTGCCCGCATGAATCAGGAACTGGAAAAGATACTGAAAGAAAAGTTCAATGCCAACAGTGCTGAGGAGTTTATTTTAATGGACGGGGCACGACTTTCTACCCAGATTGATATCGCCAGCGCCTACAGCAGTATTATTGACGGCTTCCTCACCACACAGCGTACGGTTCAGGAAGTGGCTCGCTTCAGAATTTCCATGTCGGAATTTGAAGAGTTAGGCCAGCAACTGCTCAGTATGATGGACTCCTTTTATGGCAACATGGATGCAGCCGACTTGGTTGGCATTGAGGCAGATGACGCGTCATCGGATGTCTCCAACTTGACACTGGATGGCAATTTCATCCGACCTGTCAGCAGCAACTATACCAGCGAGGGAGAATAATCATGCAGGAAGGTCGCACAATGTTATGGGTGGCCTGCGTGGCGGGACTGATTTGGCTGTTGTCGCCAAATCCGTCTCCGGTTACGTTGCCTGAGAGCGTTATCCTGCCTCCGGCAAAACCCTTACCGCCCACCCCGATATACACAACCGCCGAGAATACCTTGCCAGGAGCTGCTGAAACCGAGACTGAAATCAAACTGGAATTCCGGGATGCAGACATGAATCAAGTAAACAAGGCCTTTATACGAATGGGCGGTCAGGTGCTGATATTTGATGCCATCCGGCAACATTTCAGCACCTTGGATCGGTTCGGGAACCTCATCAGCGCGCAGCAATTGGATATCGACCAAAACAACAGTGTCGTGAGGGATATGACGGCGCACCTAGGGCAGTTCACCAGTCTGCCGGCAGGCACCTCTGAAGTGCTCTATATCTGGCCCGAACCGCTATGGCAACGCATAACTGGCCGGGTCGGCGAACGACAGGGGCTTACCCTTATCCATGTCGATACCATCGGGACAAGATTGCGTTTCACGCCTGAAAGCATCAATGGCCAATCAGTAACGCCCGCTCCGTTTTATATATAACAACGTCATTAAAAACCGGTTTTTCGGCAGGGAGCGTCGACAACCGGTGGTGTAATACCCCTGTCCTTACGACAAAAACACTTTAACCCTTTATCAGGAATACGATTATGAAAAACTTTATTATTGCCGCATTACTCATCGCCCTGGGCGTCCAGGTGGCAGGACTGTTTAACAAAGCCCCGGCTGCATCAAATGATAGCACAAAAGGTACTCAAACTACCCTCACCGCCTCAACCGGAAACACAAGCACCGGTGCC
This sequence comes from Alteromonadaceae bacterium, assembly GCA_965279005.1. GTDB lineage: Bacteria > Pseudomonadota > Gammaproteobacteria > Enterobacterales > Alteromonadaceae > Planctobacterium. Next base: position 39,374 of record CBDIHK010000025.1, read on the forward strand.
GAAAACAGCACAACTAATAACGCAGAAGCGCTGGTGAACAATCGCCCGACAGGTAACTCTGAGGCAAATCAGACACAGACACCGGATACATCCGGCACTGACACCTCTGATTCACCAGCGGCTGCAAACCTGGTACCCGGTACCAAAGCGTGGTACCTGGCACAGGCCAAAGCACAATGTGCTAAATCCGACCGCTGTGTCGAAGAGGTTATCCGGAATTCCTGGGAAACCACCGCCCAACGTATCTATGAGCTTAACCTGTAGGAGATATCAACATGAGTACTGATAACATGAATACTGTCAACGGGAACCAGATTATCGCTTATGTCTTCACCGGCTGGCTGGCATTGGCTGTCGCATTTTACTGGGATCCCTATCTTAGCGGTGTTATCGCACCGCTTAATGACCTGATTGGCTCCACGGCCATCGTCCTGACCCTGCTGCTCACCTTCTGCCTGAACCGCAGCTGGCAGTACTATCAGGCAAAAAACGAAGCACAAAAGCAGGAGGCCGCCCGCAAGGTGCACAAAAACGCTGAAGCTGCCGCCACCGTCGGCACCATCGGCACCTTCCTGGCCATGGCGCAGATGGACCCAGACAGCAATATGATGACGCAGGTCAGCTTCGCCATCAACAGCTCACTGATAGGCATGTGCATCTGGCTAGTGTTCTCCTACCTGATTGACAAGCCCGAAACGCCACCGTCAGTCAGTGTCAATCTGCCAGAAACAACGCCCGCCGCTAATGTTAACGTCCCGGAAAAGCCACAACCCGAAAACAAAGGCTGGGTCTTACTGACAAAAACCATGCTGAAACTGGCTCAGCGTATGGATAACCTTATCAGTCTCCTGGAGCGCAATAAACAAGCAGCACAATCTGGAAGGGGAGGATCAAACACCGTAGTGGGAAACCCACCAACCGTTCAATACAGCGAAAAACAGTGAGAGGTTAATATGTTAATGCGACAACAATTAGAGATAATGTCGATACTGCTTATTTGTGCTTTGCTGAAAGTGGTGTCCAATACCGCCGTGTCTACCTCGGAGGTAGACACGCCGCAAGCAGACACCGGCGACGGCAGAACCCAGACCGTCAAACTCACTACACTGGCGATTGACAGTACCGGCACCCTGTCCGTCAATGGGCAGCAATTCACTGATCCCGACGCACTGGCACAATATCTCATCAGTAAGGGAAAAGTGAACGTTCAGGTGACCGGGGACGGCAATGTCCCCATCGAGAGACTTAAATCAGTCAAGCGCAGTTTTGATAAACTGCATTTGAATTTATATTTCTAATTATGTTTTAGACCAATAAGATGACCTAGAATTCCTTATAGCTTTACGAAAGGCGGTAAGGTCCTTTTAAGCTTATGGACTTTAAAGTGACTCGTTACTATACCAATTATATTTGCTTACAGCTCAGCAATAAAACTACGTTTCAAAAAACGGCAATGTTTATTTTTTTTACGACAGCCGTTTGTGTATCAATACTTCGAGCCAAATCCATTTTTGCTATTGAGGTTAATGTTCAACAAAGTATTGAAATCATCGGCAAAGAAGATACTCCCTATCATTTCACCGCAGAGGATTTTATCAAGGGATATCAGCCAAAAAGTAATGAAGTGAAAATTCAGAGTATTTTGATCACCGATCTCCCAAATGCCTCAGCGACGCTAAGGAAAAGTGGAGCAGGTGTTCTTGCGGGTGACGTGATTCAAATAAGAGAAACTTCACAACTGGTGTTAACCCCAAACATACCAAACCTGACCGGACGTGTCATATTTAACTTTACATACATACTAGACAATGGAACTTTCTCAAGGCCAGTAATCGCAACGGTTATATTTAGCCCCGTAAACGACAGACCTTCTCTGGTGGCTCATCCCAGAAAACAATTAGTTAGGCCTGATACCGTTTTTAGTTATAAAATAGCTGAGAGCCTTTTTGAAGACCCCGATGCAGGGCAAGATCGTGAACATTATTTAACCAGTCAGGTGACCAACCGAGTCATTTCCTGGACGTGACGTACAGCTTATGATCATATACTCCCTTTTGAGGAGTTTAATCATGTATCTGGAAGCGTTTACCTCTCACTTTAGCCAAATCAAAGATCAGCGTCAGACCGCCAAAGTGACTTATCCTCTGTTCGATATTCTGTTTTTGACCTTATGCGGTGTTATTGCCGGTGCTGAAGGATGGGCAGATATTCGCGACTATGGCGAGTGTCATCATGACTGGTTTAAGCAACGGGGGATATTAACTGATGGGATTCCTGTCGATGACACAATTGCCCGCACCATTTCACGCATTAAACCTGAGGAGTTTAGCACTTGCTTTATCAACTGGATGCAGGACGTCCATGAGCTGACTAATGGGGAAGTTATTGCCATTGATGGCAAAACGTTACGAGGTTCGTATAGCAGAGAAGACCGTCACTCGACGATCCATATGGTCAATGCCTTTGCGACGGGTAATAAAATGGTACTCGGACAGATAAAGACCGATGAAAAGTCAAATGAAATCACGGCTATCCCAGAGCTGATTAAATTACTTGATATCAGCGGGGCACTGATATCCACTGATGCAATGGGCTGCCAGGTCGATATTGCACATCAGGTTCTAGAGGGAGATGGAGACTACCTCTTCGGTGTAAAAGAAAATCAGCCCACACTATGCGAAAGCCTCCGTCATGCTTTCAGCGAAGAGCGAACGGCTCCTGTTGTTGGACTGGAAATGGCAAAACAACATGGTCGAATAGAAGCCAGGGCTTATTACACTAAATGCGCACGGCAGTTAGGAGCGGTGGGTGAGAAATGGCCTGGCTTAAAGACAATTGGCATGGTGCTCAGCTATCGGCAGGTGAAAGGGGAGAAGCCACAACTGAATTACCGTTACTACATCAGTTCAGCTAGCCTGAGTGAGCAGGAATTTGCCCATAGTGTGAGACAGCACTGGATGGTAGAAAACGCATTGCACTATGTATTAGATGTCAGTAAGAACGAAGATAGAAGTCAGATTTACCAGGACAACAGCGCCGATAACTGGGCGGTATTGAGACAAATGTCCCTCAATATGCTTCGGGCAGAGAAGACCAGCCTGAGTATCGCCAGAAAACAGAAAAGAGCCTGGGCAAAAACAGATTATCTTGAGAAAGTGCTAATAGCCGGATTAAACGAGTTGGTTGATTAATGTACACTCATGCGGTTGCCCTGGACCCCGATGCCGGAGACTCATTAAAATATAGTATCTATACCAGAGCTGACTGGCTTGAACTTAAAGACAGTGATAATGCCCAGATAATAACAGGCGTGCCGGATAAAGCACATATCGGTAGCCACGTAGTGACAATAAGAGCCGAAGATTTAAGTGGCGAAAAAGCATCAGCACGTTTGATTATAGTAGTGAGTGACAAACCTCAAGCCCCGGAAATCCCGAATTTAAACTTTGTACCCGAGAATCTCTGGGAAGCCCTTAAAAAACCGCCTTTGAATGCCTATTCCATCGATACTTCATTAACCCATAACCCCAATTATTCCCCTATGAGCCTCAAACTCTCTGCATTACCACAGGGGATAACATTTAACAGAAAAAAAGCAAGTTTTCGCGTTAAAACGCCAATCTCTCATGTATTGAAACTGGCTCTTTTTGATTCACAGGGTGTTGCGGATATGGCAGAACTCAGACTGCCGGCAAAAATCAACACTCCTCCGCTGCAAAGAGCAGTATCAGTTCGCTTTCCTTACTCCAGAAGCAAAAAAGGGGAAAGCATTTACTTTACCTATAAAGATTTTCAAAAAGGGTTTACCGATGCAGATGGAGATGAGCTCAAAGCGATAAGAATAACATCATTACCCAACGCTTCAGCAAAACTTCACTTCGTTGAAGGGAGAGTTCCATCCTTTACCGTTATTGACAGAAAATCACTTAACTTGTTCAACATGAAATTCAGGGAAGATTTCATTGGAGACACTAATTTTTTATTTCAGGCCAGTGATGGAGAATCCTACAGCAATCAAACTGAAATGCGAGTTTATATCACAGATGAGAATCATCCTCCTGAAGTAAGCTGCGAAAATATGAGTTGGGATGCTTGTATTAAGCCTATACAACTCACAGCGAGAGTATCAAAAACATTTGAAACTGACTTGTCAAAGCTATTTATTGACAAGGATGGCATAGTAGACAAGTACTATTTATCGGGAGCCCTCCCTTCTGATGTTAAGTTTGACTCGTCTATTGGTATTTTAAAAGGATGGCCAAAAAAGCATAGCATAGGTCAATATAATTTCGGTCTTACTGCATACGATGATAGGGGTGCTACTGCATGGAAAGAAATCATCCTTAATATTACATCTAAAAACCAACCTCCATCATGTGATGAACAATCTTTTGGAGTTGTAGAAGGCTATGAAATAAGTTTTCAAATATCAGCCACAGACAAGGATAACGACAAGCTGACCTACTCTATAATAAGCAAACCTAAATATGGAATTATCGAAAACTTCAACAAGCAAACTGGTATATTTACTTACAAGTACATGAACGCCTTAAGGAAAAGTGATTCTGCACTCGTGAAAGTTGATGATGGGGTCGACTCGTCGACCTGCGACATAAAATTCACAATTAACAGATAAGATATAGACATTGGCCATATATTATCAACTGCTAGTTGACCCTAATGTTTATTTTACAAGTACCATACAAGCTACCATCGTCTACTTTTACCATTAGCTCATCAGCACCTTGAAACCCCGGGTTTGGTTTGTAGCTAAACTGACCTGAATCATTGTCGAAAAACACTATATCACCGTGTTTAGGAAGCTTAATAAAGCTATAAATTAATGATTCAGTAGAGTCATCCATGCCATTGATTTTAGTTTGTAAAAGCTCACTATGACTCAATGAAACTCGTTGGTTATTGCAGGATGGCTTCCGATTTTCGGACGTAACCTCAATTAGCATATCAGACCAGGTTGAGTCACCATGTGCATCTGAAGCATGTATTCTGACAAGGTACTGTCCGCTAGTGCCAATTGCAGGGATCCCTTTTAAAGACGCATTTTTAAGAAACAGTCCTTTTGGCAAGTCACCAGATACGGCATACGTTAAATCATCACCGTCTAGATCATAAAAGCCAAATCTAACTGATAGCCCGAACGTTTGGTTTTCGCTAGCATAATATTTAAATGGTCTAAATTTGTGTCCTGCGTGCCGTGAGATTGGAGGAATATTGTGGTCTGTTATTACAATCGTAAATGAAGCCTGATTACTCCATGACGCGCCATCTGATGTTTGGAACAAGAAAGAAACAGGACCTATAAAACCATGTTTGAATTTTGCTCTGAGGCGGGATACGTCATTGACATCGATCTCAATATCCGTTGTCAGTTTAGTTGAACCGTAATATAGGGTCGCTGCAGAATTAGGTAGGCTCGTTACTTTTAACTTCCCTAGGTTATTACCATCTGAATCTGAGAAACCCTCAGAAAAATCTGTTCTTGAAAAGTTATATGTATCATTGTACTCACCACGGCTAAATCTTTTCTGTGGCAATATGAGCTTAATGTTTTTTTGATTTGGAGTAGAGTTCCCAGTCCTTACCTTTACGATAAATTCATCCTTGTTAAACCCACCTTCTTTATCAAAAACTATCATGCTACTTCTATGAAGACCTGTATTGGCATTATTAGCACTTCCTTGAAAAATACCATTCGAAAAATCAAGGGACAGCCAACCTGGGACATTTTCAAATCTATATCCTAATTGTTCATACTCCAAATCCACAAATTTCTGGGGAATTTTGTAGTCAATTGATTTGTTAACTTCATAGACTTCAGTCTTCATGTTTCCGGTTCGTTTATTTATCGGGTGCAAATTCGCTCCAGCTACTTTGATTTGCAGGGGTATTTCCACTGCTTCCCCCTTAAGATCAGATGCTATAACAATGACCGTATGCTCCCCTCTATCAGTCAACGTAGGCTTACCAAAAAGTACACTTGAGTCCTTGTCAAAGCTCAACCATGACGGGCCACTAGCCAAGTTAAAACGAATCACGTCATCCTTATCCGGATCATAAATAACATTCTCAGATATCTTGTAACTAAAAACTTTGTTCAGCTCAGCTTTCTGGCCAATGGGAGTGTCTATTAGTTGCGGAGGGTCATTAACTGCTTCATAGATAATTTTTAAATTCGCTGGGTTAGTCAGCTGTTCACCGTTAAACAAACTGAAGCCGGCCAATGTAACACCGTTGTAATTTTCAATGTTCACAACAACTGTCATATTGTCCAACTCATCAACTGGAAAGTGCTGATTTGGACGAACGCTAAAACCATTTAGTTGCAGAGAGGCTGTAGCACTAAACAATGAGGAAATGAGGATATGTGTCGCAGGTTTTCCATTCGGATCCTTGTAGCCATTTAAGAAATCCTCTTTTTTAAAATGATAAACAGTATCTTCAAGAACATGAATGGCCACATGCTGCTGTGAAGGACTATTCCCCCCTGCGAAAGAAATGCTGGAGACAAATAGGATAGAAAGTACTACACCCCTCGGTAATATCATCGCTTCAACCAATCATGAGCCTGATTCGACAAGTTCCAAACAAGCTGCCATCATCGACTTTCACCAGAAAATCAACACCTCCCAAAAAAGATGAGTGGGGCAGAAAAGCGAACTCTCCTGACTTTTTATTAAATGAGGTTATCTGTCCTTTTTGGGGTAAACTAACGATACTATATTCCAATGCATCATTATCTCCATCAACACCTTCTATCGATTCTTGAACAAGCTCTCTATCTCTAAACCTAACTAATTTATTTTTACACGAAGGAGGCTGATTATTTGCTCTCACATTGAGAACAAAATCGGCCCATGCCGAACCGCCTGCTGAATCAAAAGCGTGAATACGTATTGGATATCTCCCCGATGAGCCTTCTTTCGCAGCCCCTTCAAGCATCTTTCCATTCAGCACTATTCCTGGTGGCATTTTCCCAGATGCAAAGAAAGCTAAGTCATCGTAATCACTATCACTGAAGCCCAAAGTAATTTTTATCAAAATACTTTCATTTTCGAAAATCAAGTGCTCAGTTGGTATGACTTCATGAGGAGTAAAAACTGGTGGAATATTTTGATCTGTGATCTCAACATTCATTGCAGCTTGATTACTCCAAATTGCGCCATCTGATGTCTCATATAGAAAGCTATTTGAACCTGCATTGGTTCTTGACGTCTTTATTTGTATATCACTTATATCAGAAGCACTTATCTCTTGGTTGACTTGCAATTTGCCGGATTTAAAATAGAGGTAATCTGGTGTGCCTAGCAAGCTTGTCACTCTTATTTTATTGAGTCTTGTACCATCTGAGTCATAAAACCCTTGTTCAAAATCTCTTTTACTAAACCTTAATCCTCCACTCCATCTGTTTGTGATAGCCCTTAGTGGAAAGGTAACTTTTGTATTTTCCTGTTTTGGAGCAGTGTTAGCATTTTTGACATTAAACGTAATCGCTTTTTTAATCGAATTTCCAATATTTCCAATAACAAAAAAGTCAATAGTGTACCCTTCCCCTTTATTTTTGCTGTTTGGAGTACCGAATAAAACGCCATCTAATTTAGACATTTTTATCCAGTCTGGAAGACCTTCATGCCTGACACCGAAGGTAGTTGTTAAGTTACCGTGTAGCTGCTTACTAAAAAGCTCATATTCGAAGCTAGTATTCGCCAAAAATTCAAGTGTGTCTCTCTTGTCAGGAACCTTTGAAACCTCACCAGTATGGTCAACCGATAACACAAAGTGTGTTGATGCTTGTTCTCCGACAGGATCGACTGCAGAGATGTTGAGTCGATATATACCGGTATCAGCTGCAGAGGGTACACCATAAATCAATCCAAAAGCCTTATTAAATCTTAACCAGGGAGGTTTGCCAGTGACGTTAAGTTTAAGAGTCTCGTTGTAATCGGGATCATAAAAAGTGTCGCGGGGTATTCGGTAGCTAAACACCTTATTTGGTGGGATTCTCAAAGGGGTAAGCAATTTTGAAACTACTGGCGGATCATTCACAGGCGTAAAATAGACTTCTAAGTTGGCGACATTTGATATCTGTTTACCGTCTGTGACACTAAATCCAGCATAGAATGGTACTTCTAAGCTGGAAAAGTGTTCCAGCTGCGGCTCTATAGTCAATTGAGATAGTTCGTTAACTGGTATAACTTGATTGGCCATTACAGTAACATCATTTTTTTTTAGTTTTACTGCAGCATTGAAGGTAGATGTTATCCGAATATGAGTCATAGGATTATTTGCATGGTTCTCATATCCCTTTATGAAATCTTCCTTTTTGAATCGATAAACAGTATCTTCTGGCACCTCAACTATGACAGAGTTGAGTTTTAATTTCGCGATAGCTCCGTTACAAGCGACTAACGCTGAGAAGCCGATAACGTATATGAGTTTTAACATTTACTGTCCGTAGAAAGGTTCTTCCCCTCTACGGAAAATTCGTCTTTCTCATGAGTCGTAAAACATTTCCTGTTGACAGGCAGTGCCCACAATGCTGCTGAATCAAGTGACTGTAGTGGTATTTGCTCTAATGTCGTGCTGTAATATTCTCTTCCATCAACTAGTAGCACTTTTATTGCAGATTCCCCCTCAAACCTAGCCCCATAAATCTCTCGATTGGGAAGGGTTTTTCTGTAGGTTAGTTGGCAGGATTTTAAATCCCAAATGAGGACTTCACTATATAAGCTGTAGCCAAGTAACTTATGATTATTGATACTGCTTAGTTTGATATCCGACGTCGCTTGAACTGAACAGATAAATTGTGAATCCTCAAATACAGTCAAATAGCCATTTTTAGCTATTTCAACGACATAATTTGAGAATGAAAACATTGTTGTCCCAATAAAGGAATTGTCCTGGTCAGAAAACAGCTCATTTACTTCTTCACGCGCCAACTTGTATGTATTTTGTGTTGAAGCAAAATCAAATAACACTAATTGATTTTCAATAGAGTCTCGGAATAATCCTTTTTTATTAGTACCCGACAAAAGTTCATAGCGGTTGCTAATGTAAGGTTGAAACTTTGATAGTGAATTGGCAGGCGTAACTAGATAGCCTGTACCTAATTCCTCATTGAATACTATCTGAGAATACGCAGTTTCTCCATTTATAAAAGTAAATACATTAAGGGATTCAATGTCGCTCTGTACCAGGGAGTGCAATAGTGAATACTGGTTTTCCTCAATATCCCATAGCACCGTATTGCCATTAAAATCACTCACAATCAGCTTGTTTTTTTCAATTGATGAAAAAGCGATAGGCGAGTTATAGTCGAAATCATCAGGAGGTTCATATCTGGCAACGTCGAGCAATGTCACCGAACTCATCACCCTAAGTCCGCTCCACACTGCGTTCTCTTGTGTGTGTACAACCAGTTGCGTATCTTCATTAATAAAGGTGATTCCTGAGCAGTAAGGCACTCTGGTAAAAAATGATAAATGGGGTTGTGACAAATCAAGCTTGTATAGTTTTTGAGCATCGCACATATACAAAACTTCATCGTTTGTTGGATGAAAAGCCATGTGGACTGGGAATACATCGTCTAACTGCTCAGAAAATATTTCCTGACTATTAGAAGTTTCATAGACAGACAGCTTACCAAAAGCATCAAATGTAGCGAATCTTGAAATATCATCATCGAAAGCAAGTACCTTAGTGAGTTCATCTGGGAGTTTCAGTGTTTGGGAAAGAGTGAAGTTCGCACCGTAACTGACGTGCACAAAAGCTTTGACATAATCCACTATCATCAAATGTTGATTGTCGGCGCTGAAAGTTATGTCTGTTTCAGTCCCCTCCAACTCTATAGATTTAATGATTTGACCATTATCATTATCTATAACCTGTACTTCCAATGGCGAGCGTATAAAGCTGTAACTGGAATCCAGGCTCACCCCTACCTGCTCGTTTCCAGATGTACTAGGAAACACAACTCGTTTATTGGACTGACTAACCGCTAACGTCATCAAATTACGTCTTAATCGCTTCAATTCGGGGGAAACCAGATTTTCTTCATCCAGATTTAAAAGTATCAAAGTGGCGTCATCATACTCAAAATCACGGATTCTCTGTTCTGCATCTTTGATCAAGATATTTTGCAACCGTGAATTTGCAATTTCTGCATTTTGAGTTGATGAAATAGTAGTGGCACTCAATGCAATTAAAACTGCCGTAACTATGGAGGCCATTCCGATCCATCGCAGTCTCGACCTTTTCAATGAAGCAGACACATAGTGTTTTATCGGGTCTTCATATTTGATCTCTGCTCGTTCAATGTAATACCTGGCATCTGAAAGAGCTTTTCCGGTTAACAGGTCTTCTCTTTTTTCCTCCCAACGTTTGCATGCTTCTCGTGCGCGCTGTAGCCACAGTTTAAATTCCCGGTTCTTCTCTGCCCATCGGGTCACCTTCGGGCATTTCAGAAAGGCCTCATGTGCAATACGGAATCTGGTTTGCCCTGTTGTGGTGTCGGTGTTTTTGAGTAACAGACGCGCCTCTGCGAATTGCTCCGCAAGGTTGTTGAGTGCTGTATCAGTGTCATCATTCAGACTCAGTGGAATGGACAGTAATCCTGTTTCGCCTGTCTTTTCATCCTGAATGTCCACAAGCTTCGTTAACAGCTTACTCAGCAGCGCGTCTTGTTTTTCCTCTATAGCATCGGCTTTCCCCCCGTTTTGACAGATGCCATGCAGTATCTCATCCGCCTTCCGACTGATTACCCCTTCGATTCCGCCCACTATGCTGACGTAACCACTTTCCATTGTCTCTGTGGTTGCCTGGGTTACCGACAGATAGTCCTGATACGTTATCTGTGATTTGGTTCCGGATTTGTCATATAGCTGCTGCAGCAGGAACGACAGCATCGGTGCATTGTCCTTACCCGCCTTCGCAGCCTCATCCACCAGAATGTCACGCAAATCCTTTTCATAGACATCCCCCCGGGGCTCAAACTTCACCCCCGCATAGGTCATCAGCCGGTCGATACTCTTCTGCCAGTGGCTCACCTCCATCGCGGGCAGATGCTGTTTTATCAGTTGCTCATCATCAAAGTGCTCCGCTATTTCGCCCAGGTATTCCTGTTTCAGGGTAATGGCGATGTGCAGATGGGGGGAACAGGTAGCCAGCGTATTGATGTGGTGCAGTATGGCCGCCTTGTCCTCCCGGTCCACCTGCGTGTTATCAAACAACTCCTCAAACTGGTCAAAACAGATAAAGACGGTAGACGGGACTGGCTCTTCGCTTTGTTGTGAAGTCAGTACCGACAGCTGTTCTGCCAGGTCATTGAAGATACCCGCGGTGTTATGGAGGGTTGGAAGTGTCGCTGCTGACACGGTTCGGATAAGCAGGCCATTGATGCTCTCTGTCAGTTTGTCATCCGGGACAGTGTTCTGATGTTGCCACGCCTGTGATGGTGTGGTTCGGAAAAAGTAAAAACGTTCTGTCTGTGATGTTGTCAGATTCCGTATTTGCGGTGCCACGCCCGCCGCGATGAAGGACGATTTACCCCGGCCGCTGGGCGCATATACCACCGCAAGGCGCTTTGGTGGAGTCTCAGGCGTATTACTAAGTCCCAGCAGCTTTCCGGCAAACGCTTCTGCCACCGTCTCCCGGCCCGCATAACTGTACTGGTCATAAAAGCCATACGACGACAGTCCTTTAAACGGACTCCAGTTACTGTCAAAGTAGCTGCTGTCATCGCCGGTCAGCCGCAACAGACACTCCACCAGAGAGCTGACCTGCACACCATGACACTGTGGGTGTTGCAACAAAGCTTCGAACTGACCGCCCGCTTCGGGCACCTCTTCGGTGTTATAAAAGAACCAGAAAGGCCGGCTCTCCATATCCGGTGACGCCAGAAAGGACAGAATGCCACCGGCTTTTTCCTCCAGTCCGGTCACCGGTGTGACCGTACCTGCCCCCTGAATATGTCCGGTGGCAAACACCGGCCACTGGCCTTTATCGTAAAGTGTCCGCTGAAGGTTCTGCTGCCACCACGACAGAAACACCGCTATCCCGTAACTCAGCCCGACACTGTCTGAATCATCCGGTGAAAAGGCACACCACTGTCCCCATACCTGAACGATATCCAGTTTGCTCTCATAAGAGCCGTCACGGTCAACCCCATTCAGGCATTGTGCTGATGCCTTTGCCGCTAAATCGGCACACCTTTGCTGCGCTTCATACAGCGCTTCATAGTGTTCATCATCGGCATAGAAACAGGCTTTATTTCCCTCTAAATCAACATCGAACAACGCCTCAGCCACCGTCGCCTGCGCCAGTGACTGATGTAGCCCCTTCACCTCTGCACGCGCACTCACCTGATAAACGCCGCCCGCCCCCACGCCACCAAGGGCCGTAGGGAAGTAGATTAGCGGGGCTGATTGAGAATTCGTTATTTCTTGCCGTCCCATTTAATCCATCCCCACCTAAAAAAGCACACTATATTTATTCAAGGTCAGAAACCAAAAGAGCATAAAATCACAGCTCCTCGACATTAATTTCTAACACCACACCCTTGCTAAGCTCGTCGTTCGTAATATTGTGGATCAGCGTTCCTTTTCCATTTGCCATGAACCGTCCAGCATCAATCGATTTTTTGCGTACAAACCGAATTAGACCTTTGAAAAATATGGTTTTTTCATCATTAGTCAACGACAACCTAAGCTTTGCAGTCTTTGAGGCAAATTGAGCGTAAGCATCTACAAAATCGTTTTTGTACTCTTCACCATTGGGCTCCAAGATGACGTTAAATTCGGTTTCGCCATCCTCATTCTTTTGTGCAAACGGTTTAAGTGTAAGAGTATAGAAATCAATGCTTGCGCTAACTTTCTTGGCGGTCCAGGGATTTTTGTCTGCATTGCCACTGGCTGCTTGCATCAACTCTTCTACTTTAACTAATTCAACATTTCCCGAATCAGATTTGTTAACAAAAAGCGTTTTACGAATAAACGGTGCGACTACACTATCGGCACATGAATCTGCTGTTTCAATCTTTGCGTAAACGGGTACTTTATGCTCGGAGGCTTCGTCATAAAAAACCAATGGGCACTCCGGATGTACCAGATTCCCTTCATCATTTTTGAGAAGGTCTGTGGTTTTTAAACTGACAAAATTAGCTTGTGCCTCTTGTTTTTCGGGTAGAGACAAAAACCATTCTGAAAATGCTGTTCTCACTGCCTGCATCATAAGTTCAGATGTTGGCCAATCTACAGGACCACCATATTCTTCATCAAACGCCACGTGCAACCAATTCTTTAATAGCCGCAAGGATGGTGCCGATAATATTCCTCGAGTTTCTTCCGGATTGTCTTCAAAAACTTTTACCCAGTATGGCTGTTTGAAATGTTTCAACAAATCCAGATATGAATAACGTTTAGATGGCACTATCACAATAGGAACCAGATTATGTTCTTCGCAGAAAGCCTCGTATTCAGGTATTTCATCTGCACCAGCAAGATAATTAATGCGTCTAATCTTTCTACCAGAAATTGGATTGATAGCACTCCAATTATACTGACTCGAAGAAATTATATTTTCGAGCGCTGGCTCTTTTGGATCATTAATTACCAGTAGTAGCTCAGTTTTCGGAGGACACACTCTGTTCATGCTGAGACCTCCCAAACGTAAGCATTGCGGATATCCGTTAAAATTTCTTTAGTTTTAGAAGGCAGTCCAGAACCCGGTTCTGACATCCAATTTGAAAGCGTTTCTTTAATTTCTGCATAATCAAGGTAGCTTTCTAGAAATTCAGACAAATCATACTCATCTAACTCCATTGCTGATTCACCAGCGTTGCTTTGCATATTCTCAGTTTGTAAATCCTTCTGTTTAAACGTTTTCTGCCTAGGATCAAGTAGTAACAACCTGTCTTCTATCGAACAAGCAAAAAGGTGGTAAAACATGTGATTTTCCAGCTCTTCAATCTTCCCGTTGTTCGGCACTCCCCTCCCCGATTGCTCAAAGACAATCCGACTGATAAACAAGTAGCGTTTAATCCTTGCCATGGTGTAGCGCAACCGCTCGCTTATTACTGCTTCATTTGGATCAATAGGATCTCCTGCCTCACTACACAGGGAAGAAAAGGATAACTTCTTAACAACAGTTAGCAGTGGAGAGTCTTTTTTACGAGTTTTATGTACCCAGTCATCAGGGAAGCGATTCACTTCAATTCCATCGTAAATCACATTAAACCTTTGAGTTGGACCTTCTACTATCTCAATGTCAGGTGGCAAAATTTTACTTTCTTGATCGTTAAAAAACGTGCTTTCCAGCAAGAAGGATTTCAATTTGGGAGTTCGAGCATCCCGGGTTCTTTGCTCTTCGAACGAATCATCTTTTGTCTTTAGCTTTATCCTTGGCCCATCAAAAAAGAGTTGAGCAAGGTTTTCAGTAAACCCGAATACTTCACTTAGACCTGCTACCAGCTCTTTAGCCCACGCTCCCAATTTTTTCTCTTCTGAGTTAAAATGCAAAAACTCTTTAAACTCCTTTTCTGTGGTCTTTTCCTGACGCCCCAGTTTCGAAACCTTTTCCTCAGCCTTTGGCACAAATATCGATTGCATCGGCGCAAAAAAGGTCAATTTTTCAAGATTGGAAATTCTGTAAAGCTCTTCAGGGTAATCCTCTTGCACTAATTCACATATCTCTTTGAAAATTGCTTGCTGATCAATTTTCCTCCAAAAGTAATCTCCCCAAAAATTCAGAGCTCCTGGTAATGAACTATCAGTTTCAAATTCCGAAATATCCGCTGCAACATCAGCATACTCTGCCAATTTAACGGGGAATGTGGCAGGTTGACCAATGACTTGTTTGGCTTTGCTATTCCCGTTCTGATTAACATCCTCCAAGCTCTTTAGGCCTTTGAGGTACCAAAGAAGTAAAGGTTTATCATTAACAACAATTTGATTTTTAGTGCTTCTTTCAAGTTGTAAGCGTGGATATTTATATTCAAACCATCGGCAGTAAAATATGATTGCGAGTCTATGTAGCACCCAACCGTATTTTTCTATGCATCTTTTACTCACTTCCTGGGGATTGATATGGTTAGGCAGATTTACTTCCGCGTCTTTTTGAGAAAGTTTCAATGGCAAATAAAGCACATCAAGAACGGTAATCAATACATGATACTCTGTATCAAGGAGGCTGGTACTTGGCTGGGAGACAATCTTTGGATTTTGAATATCTTTTGAATCTGCTTTTATTCTGTTCTTCCAACCCTGAGGGACTATCTCACGCACAAATGGCTCATCCATTAACGTAAGACAAATCCCTGTGCGTTCAACCCAATACTCCGGATTTCCACTTTTCTTAATCACTTTGTGTAGAGCACCACGAAAAAAGCTGTCTATCGCCGAGAAATCCTCTGCGGTGGTACTTCTCCCGACTTTTACCAAAGAACGCTCATAAACAATAGCAAAAATCAAAGCCCCCATTAGAATGCAATAGTATTTACCTAAAGCATTCTTACCTTTAAATGCATCTGAACTAAATTGTTGACGAAATGGTTCAGAGAGAAAATCATGCTCTGCTAGGAAGGCCTGACCAATTGCTTCAATTTTCGAATCAATTAGTTTAGTTACTTTGCCTTGACCAATACGTGAACGTCTTCTATTCGTTGCTTCATTATCAACGGAACTTTTACCCAGACCTGAGCCAGGAAGAGTTTCATCGTCAAAAGCCAACCACTTAAACGCTGCAATAAAAGAGGTCGCCCGATTTCCTTCACTATATTTTGATTGAGCAGTTTCTGCGATGTCTGTCAGCTTTTCTAGCGAAGATTGAATATTAAAATTTCTGAAGCTAACAGTCGCTTCGCCCTCTTTAGTACTACCATTTGAAAACATGGTGGGAGCACCGAGTGCACTGCGAAGTTGCTTCAAGAATGACTCCGCCAGATGGATAGCGACGTTGCTATCAGTGCTTGAACAGTCGAGCCAAGGCGATTTAAAGAGCGATATATTGTATTTAATCGCTTGAGAGTTGCTTTCAGCATTTATAAATTCTGCTGCCTTGTCTTTGAGCAGCGGCTTCCAAAGGTTTGACTCAATAATTTTTGCCAACATATCAGTTAGCGTTAAGATCTGTTTTCCTGAATCCCGTTTTGTCATAAAGTGAATCTTTCCGTTGTCATACTCAAACAGTTTTTCTTGGTGTGCATTAATATGATAGAGGGTCGACACAAAAGCATCCATGTTAGATACTCTTGTCACAGTCGGTCAGTGAGATGACTGGGTGGTTCGTTCTCAACACGTGAAACTCTTTGTCAGCGAGCAGTTCTAAAACTTTTTCAACATACCGCTGCGTTTCCGCTACCAGATGCCCGGGGGCTGCGTTGCCCATCCTGGTGCCGCCATTATAATGTGCCAGAGCCCGCACCAGATTGCCTTCATATTGGATCAATAGCTCTTTAAGGTATTTCGTACCGAAATAAACTGACTCTATTGGATCAAACGGATCTGATATTTCCAGATATACAGCAGTTTCTGGCATGAGCTGCATCAGACCCATCGCTCCCGCTTCCGATAAGGCACAATGATTTCCATTAGATTCAACCTCAATGACAGAGGCAATGAGTGTTGGAGGTATATTGAACTCCTTTGCAACTAGTTCTATTGTGTGGCCGAGATTAACCGTTTTCATTGGCGGCAATGATATTTCGGCACTTTTAGCTGTATTAATGAATAAAAAGATGAATACTATCCACATAACCACAATTGTTTTACTAAGCATGCCTTCATAGCAACAAGAATAATTCCCAAGGCTATTTTTGTTGGCTCTCATTTCTATCTCTCCAGTTTTTCTGTAATGACAACACCACAGAATCTTTATTTCTTAATTCCAAAATAAAATAAGTATTATTTTGAACAGGGAATTTCTGAATTCTGAAGCTCTCCTTCAACTAACCACTGATCCATGGTCTTCATTCAGAGAGTTCCTGTTAAAATTTAGTTTGGCACAGCTAATAGATGGGAATGTCGAAAAACCGGAATTTGAAAAAGGCTGCGAATAGGTTTGAAGCCGCAATGTTAGCGATTGATTGAACCTTAGCGGCATTGTCCGACCGGTATTGGGGGCAAGCTCTTTTCTTCCACTGTGTCTCCGATAACTCAAGAAGAGAATAAAAGTCGCGTTCTTTAGGACAAAGGCATTTTTTAAAATCTGGTAAAATTTAATTATTGTACTCATCCATACAATAATAAAAAACTAGCCACAACTTTATCTTGCATCATTCAGAGTACTCCCCCCCTGCCAGATGTAGGATTATAAATAGCATCAGTGTAATCTAAAGGGTGTTACCGCCACTAATGATCCGCTGTTATTTGCCGTTGCTTTTGTCCCCTAGAAACTGCCGGAAGGTGCGGCCCATGATGTTGTGGGGAAGCTCAAATCCTGGCTCATCATTAATAAATAAGCGCCCAGTGAACCAAATACGGATGGACAAAGACAGCCAGACCGGCAAGGCCATGACATATCGGCACAACCATTGGGAAAAGCTGATGGTATACACCAATGACCGGGGCGGGATCCTAACGTTTTGATATATCAAAACGTATATTGATCACCAATCAATATATCTCACCAGTGAACTTATCTTGATTCAGTTGATCTGATCCGTTTTCATTAGCCGAAAGCTCATATGCAGGGCGCGAGCGAACTTGATTAAATTTCAAACAAGATGCGATGGCGATATTCCAGGTTGAATGCTGCGCGGTTCATTTTTCGAGGCATAGAGCATTTTTTACCACCATCGTCACGTCTGAGTATGTTGAGGGCAAACCGTCTTAATGTCGCCATGTTCTTTGCTATTTTGCCTGCATACATTTTTTGTGAATCCTCCTCAAACGCATGATCCAATACCCAGTGCTGGCAATTTTCTGTTTCCCAATGCCGCCGAGTGACTTCTTGTGCTCGTTCAAGGCTCAGATTATCTGTACATACGAAATAAGCAGTGTTGCAAACGGTTTTTCCTTTGTCGGTTCTTTCTCGGGCTACCGCAACGACTGTTTTAAGGTGCGACCACTTTTTTGCCAGTGCCTCAGTCAGGGTTAACGTTACAACAAACACAGTTCTGACTTCTTTTCTTCCGTGACCTTTTTCCCGCGTTTCCAAATATTCCTGTTCGTCTTCTGGTCGTTGCCAGTAGGACTGACAGGCTGCATCAACCGCCTCAAAAAGTGTTGGCTGGTTTCTTTTTACCTGAATCAAAGCATGACCGCCTTTCTTTCGGATTAAATCAAATGTTGCTCGCTGGCAATGGAGCGAGTCTGCCGTAATCAAGGCTCCCTTAATATCCAGCACTTCCAATACAGATTGCAATGTCGCGATTTCTTTGCCTTTCCCTTCACAGACTTCATGATAAATGACCATCCCACTATCGACATCGTAAGCAGACAATACATTGACAGGCGGTGTCATACTATCTCCGAAACGTGATACCCCCTTGATTTCCTTGCCATCAAAGGCCAGAAGAGGGTTATCCGTTCTTTTGCGCAGGATATTCACCCAGTCAACCATTGCCTTAACCAGTGTTTCCGGTACGGTGCTACGAATTATTCTGGCGATATTATGACGAGTTGGTATCCCAGATTTGTAGGGTAAATAATTACGTAGCCATTCCATATTTCCTTCACCGAAATCTTCAATATCTTCCCAGGTTTTTTGTTTGCAAACTAACGCGACAACCACCAAAAAAGTGACTTCCAGCAAAGGGTAAGACTGGTTAATATGAGAGCGGGTTTCACGAACCTGAGACAGACAATTGATCAATTCCATACGTTTTTATTCCAGATAGATAGAGGGATTCTGATCTGATCATTCTGCTCAGAAAAAGTACATGGAAATCTTATATCAAGAAGTGATCAATGGCTTGCTATTAATAACCAAAAGTTTGATCCCGCCCTGAGCTCATATGTCACTGGTCTAACACTTGGAAGTTATCCCGGTGTTAATTTGCACCACTATGGAGCCATTCCATTGGCGGCATAATGACAACACCTGATTTGCAATTAATGGCGCCACCCCATTTGCACCTAATGGAGCTACTTTAGCCTCATTTTATTCCTTCAAACTTCTGTTTAACTCGCGTATCTTTGGCTCTTTTTAGCCTGGAGATCACGCATGGCAAACCGGAGGTTTGAAATGTATCAATATCGACAGATCCTTGTTCGTATGCGAATGGGGGAGTCAAATCGGGCGATTGAAGCGGCCTGATGGGACGCAAAAAAGTACAACAACTCAGAGAAACAGCGTTAAAGCATGGCTGGCTTTTACCTGAAGATAAGCTTCCTGAAAATGAAGAACTGGCAACGGTCATAAGTGGCAAGGTTAGTATTGCGGTGAAAGGTTCTTCTGTTGTTCCTTATGCTCAGCAGGTAAAAAAGTGGCATGAGCTGGAGAACCAGGGCACCATCATCCATCAGGCACTGGTGAATAAACATGGCTTCACTGGCAGCTACTAGTCTTTGAATCGTTACCTCAAAGCCCTGTCCAAAGCGTCCCCTCAGATTACCACGGTGATGGATTTTGAGCCGGGCGATGCTCCCCAGGTGGATTTTGGTGCAGGTCCTCAGATTGTCGATACCCACACCGGCGAACTGTGTAAGACCTGGATCTTTGTCATGACACTGGCATGGAGCCGCCATATGTATGCCGAGATCATCTGGGATCAAAGTACCGCCGCCTGGCTGGCCTGCCGTCGCCGGGCGTTCTAGTGGTTCCATGGCGTGCCAAAACGGGTCATCATCGATTATGTAACCAATAACTTTCATTCGTCACGTATTTAGCAGTGACTGTTCAAGCATGACCGATGGCAGACTGCCTCCCGCAAACTCAACAGATCATTAAGTCTATTTACTGGATGACGAGCACAACAATGCGAGCCGCATTAAAAACGCAGCTATGCCGAATAGGTGTCTCAGCTCAGGGCGTATTGAGCCAGCACCTCCTTTCCCATGAGTTTAAACAGCATCATGGAAGCCTCTGAGACGTTGCACGTATCAATCACATTTCCATCCTGTTCCAGAAAGCATATCCGGTCATAGCTGATACGCCTTAGTATCCAGCGCAGGGTGGGATTCTGGATGGGCTTGCGTTTCTGGTTGGGATAAAACTGGTCAGTTTTAACCAGTAATTCCCGAATTTGCTTTTGGCTGATACTGTAGATGAGTAACCCTAATGTCAGCACCATCATCAGCGCTTCAATACGGCTGTTTTTCTTCAGAAAAATATGGTTCAGGCGGTACTCGCCATCTTTCAGGAACCGGAAACCCCGCTCAACACTGTCCTGCTCTTTATATTGGGTCAGCATCTGCCTGGGCGACAGGGTTGTGTCATTGGTGGCCAGGATGAATCGGCCACAGGCATTGTGAGCCGGGCGAAGTTTGTCTTCATCACGCTGTATTGTTATCGACAGCTGATATCCCGGTTTCTGGCTCTTCTCGTCGTGCCAGTCGGTGCTGACTGTGGCGCTGTGCCATTTCAGGGTTTTGATAAATTTTTCAGCGCCCGCCACCGCATCTTGGACACAGGCAAAACGTTCACGGGACAGTTCGGTGATGCATTTATTCAGCTTTCCCTCTTCACGAACGAGTCGCTTCTCCAGCGTTTTCTCTTCCCGTTTTCGCCCTTCCTGTGACAACACAAGCAGCCACCGTTCGCCTTTAGGCGCATCCACCATCATGCCACGGTTTTTATCGTCCAGCACAGGCACATCATCGTGATCCAGTGTTTGCTGTTGATAGTGCCTCGCCAGCTTCAGCGTGCTAGGGACACGTGTTAACCACCGTATCGTGCTGGCCTGCAGGTGCTTCTTACTGTACAGCGCACCATCCGCTACCCAAAGGAAATCCTGTGTTTCCTTCAATCCCGATGTCACCCGTGAAATCGTGTCGTGAAACCCGGTTTTATCTGAATGATTGCCATCATCCATCTGGTACCACAAGGGAACGCCGGCAGAGCCTGCGGTCACCAGGGTCAGCACCACCTGTTTCAGGTCAGGCCGTTTGTCACGGGAATAGCCATATTCCGGCATGGCGAAGTCATCGTCAGCACCTTCGTATTGGCCGAATAGTTTTACACTGGTGCTGTCCAGGTGCAGCGTCTTACCCAACAAACCTTCACGGCTCAACAGCTCAAACGCCAGTTCGCTGAACAGCTTGCTGGTGCCAAATTCCGCAATCTTATCCAGTCCACGCCCTAAGGCATTATCATCAAAATCTTCGGCGCAAAGCCCTTTCGCGCCAAACAACCTTTCCACATTCAGGTGTTCAAATTGTTGATGTGCCTGATAAAGTGTCCGCTCAGGAAAGCCTAGTCCACTGAGAAGAATCGCTTTCACCCGATGACCAATGGTGAGGTTGGTACGATCATCGTCAGCCACCAGGGACAGTCGGTCGATATGCTCAACGATTTTATACTTATCAATCAGACCCGCCAGAAAGCTGGTCTGGTCGACAACGCGTGGGGTAACCTTGGCTGACATGAAACGATTAAAAGTTATTTGTTAACTGGTATGCCTATGTTACTGCATGGGGAAGAGGCTGTTTTGATCTATTTCTGAAAATGTTGTGATCCCAGGCTAATTCAAATTGTGATCTATTTCTTACACGCCTGAAAATGGGTTAGCTGAAATCGACGTGACGAATGTAAGCAATAACATAATCGATGACCACCATGTTGGGCACACCGCCCATGAATTCAAAAGTGCGTGCATGACTGTTGAGCCAGTCTTTTAGGCTTTGAGTTCGGGTGGCTTCAGCATAGTAATAATGACTGGCACCCATGGCTGCAACAAAGCCCTGCGCCTTTGTCACTTCTCCCGTTTGCGGGTTAATAATGGGCACTATCTGCCCAGCACAATCCACAAAAAGCACTTCACCCGCTTTGTAATGCATCCGCATAAAGCGTCGTTGCTTCTTCAGCCAGTCCTGATAACGCATACAGAACAAAGAGTAACTGCAACACCGGTTAGGGTATTGATGGGTGTACTCTTCCCACAACAATTGTTTGGTAACGCCTTTCATACTCAGCTGTTTACGGACTTCAGCCCCATTCGGGAATGTGAAACTGTGATGAAGAACGGGTGTCTGCCTGTGGGTAAAACAGCCTGGCAAGTTCACTATCATTAAGGGATTCTGGTAATGGCCAGGAAAGTTTTAATTCCTGTGCTTTTTTAAGCAATTTCTGAACACTACCGACACTGATTTTGGTACTGCTGTGTATCTGGCGGATACTTATTCCGGCCGAATAATTCAGTCTGATAACATCTCTGATTTTACGCATTGTAACCCTTTTCAAAACCTAACCCTCACTTGAAATCGAAAAGTAAAGGGCTAAGTTATAAAATTGATAATTAAATCAATGCGTTGAATTGTATTCCTGGTGACTTGGACACTGATTTCAGCCAGGAAAAGCAGAAAAACTGTACTAAATAACCCTGGAATCAGTGTTCAAATCAGCCTGGATTAGGTGTTCAAGTGTTCCTGGAATGGCTGTTCAAATGTGGTTGGAATATGCAGTCTGATAGGAGCGGTATGAATTGAGAGGTTCACTTACCTGCGTGGGTGGCTCCTACGGTCTACTCTCCACCAATTACACTGGGTGCTTCACGCTGCCTTTCGTGAAGACCAACTCAAAATAAGCGATCCTAACGGGGCAGCTCATATTGCGTTGTTTAATCGCGAATGTCTGAACCTGATAAAGCAACATCAGGGTAAAAAAGATAGTATGCAGGCAAGCGGCGAAGGGTAGCATGGAGTAGTAGTTTTAGGACGGAATTACTATTTGGTTAAAAAGTCTGCAAAGTACAATCCCGCCCTGCACCAATGACGGACAGCTGAAAAAAGCAATACCTAGGCAGAAAAATGCTATCTCCATCAGAGTTATTGGCCGATCTCTTTCAAATTAATACGCACCTGGTTAGGCCCGCACGTTCATTGATCGCTTACATTATTAACAACAGTAAAAGTTTGAGCACCTCTTTTCACTTTAATTTCGATGATCTTCGCAATTTCACGTATCCAGCGCATATCACTATAACTCAACTGATAAAACGAAATGTTCAGGCCCTGAATATCCGTGATAACGTCACCTGGTAGAAGTCCGTAATCTATATGTGGATACTTGTTATATCGGGTCTTTTTTTCAACTACTTTAAGACCAAAAGGCTTTTTATTTTGGTAAATCATTTCAGTTCTATAGATATCGAAAAAAGAGACATATTTTGATTGAATGTCCTTCTCCGAAGCAGTTTTATTAACAATAAGCGGCAATCTTTCCCTGGCAAAGTGCTTCAACTGAATTAGGTCCAGAGGTGCTGGTTGGAGAAGTGTGTAACGTATTTTCTGATCTAATTTTCCGGCACTTATCAGTTTATTGTCGACAATACTTACAGTGTCAGTGCTGTCAAGGTTGAGGCTTTGAATTTCCGAAAGTAGACTACAGTCTTTAAAACTCCATATCTGCAACGTATTGTCTTCTGAGATGGTCACAAAAGCTTCCTCACCATATAGTGCTTTAAAATTTACTTTTGTTCTTAGATATTTTTTGTCAATATGGCAAATACTTTTTTTTCTGACATCCAAAACTCCCATAACTCCTGCACTAAAGGATTGCCTTAAGAGGATATTGCCATTGCCTTTATTTGGGGAGAGACCAAGTATCTCCTGATCAGAGTGCAATGATGATGCCTCAACACTTCCTTTTAGATCGAAAGTATGAATAGCGATTTCATGTGGGCTTCTCAAATATATAAGGTTGTTTTTAACGATAGCTATATCACTTAGGCTGATAGAGATATCTTCTAATTCATAAACGAGCTTTGGAAGCTGACATGTGCCACTGTCAGAGTGATAAACTTTAACCTTACTTTTTTTGTCAACGCTATACTTAACCAACAAAAAGTTGCCCGATTTTTGCAGATCTTTGTATTGTACAACTTCGTCAATGCTATTATCAATGAGCATAAGCCCAAAGTAATGAAACTGTTCTTGTACTTTTCTATAAAATACCAATGACAGTTGATTATTTTTCGCTTTTTCTTGAGACTCTAACGCAATAAGACAATTATTCTGTTTATTGAGTATAGGATTACCAGTGATATCATTAATCTCATCTATTTTAATACGAAACTTGTAAGTATGATCAAAGTTGTCATCAAAGATAATGACGGCTTTATTGGTATGATGCTTTTCTATTAGATATCTTTCTGGAAAATTATTCGCCAACAATTCAACATTTTCATCAAACCTGTATATTTCTCGGATATTAAGCTTGTCATCGACTAAGTCGATGCTGATGTTTTCATTCTTTAGTTGTTTATTTAATATAATGCCATTATTAGTACCGATTAACTTTACGCCATCAACATTGTCGAAATTTCGTTTGAAGTGCAAAAGTTTATTGCTTTTAGTGGCTACCACTCTTTCGGATTTAATACGATTGGTGGTGTAAAGAGAGTATTGATTTACATTGTACACCCACATCCTTCCAGTGGCGGATGATTCTGAGTTTGGTCCATAGAGGAAAAGTGCATTTTTACTGGGAATGATTACCTCCATAATTCCTGAGAAGTCGTGACTGTCACAGATTCGGCTGACACCAACCACTCTATTATAATTATATAGACATCTGTTTGACTGTATGGGACTCGTCAAACTGTATATGAATTTACTGTGATCAAGATCACGATGACCAGTTACATAGCCATGTAGCTTCTGATGTTGAAACGCCGCAGGAAATGAAAAGAGCTTTTCTGTTTGTGAAGTGTGAATGTTGGACACAAAAAGATGACCATTTTGATCTCCTGAAATTATCCTATTTTTTTTAAACAAATAGGAATTTAAACGATTATGTTCAGGTCGGCTATCACGATAACTTTGTTGTGATAGATTCACATTGTCTTTATTTAAAGCTTTGAAGTTAATGTTGCTCACTATTTTTTTATCTGCTTCATTGTACACATAGATAACTGACCACTTGTGAGTCGCTTTTATTTTTATCGGATTGTTTACAGATATTTTTTGGTCATGGATGTTAGGCAGTACCATTGACCTTTCCACTTGTGTTGCCGTGAATGCAACATAGCCAGCATCATTTTGTTGTATGTTTTTGCAATCCCGAGTTTTTTTGATGCGTCTTGAAGCGGAACTTGAAATGTTGATTTCGTAGAAACCATAAAGCCCGCAGGCGTAAATAATGTTACTATTGCTATTACTAAAGACTGCAGTTGCGATGCGCTCATTGTTAATTTTAAGTTCACTACCTTTTTGCAGTGTATTAATGTTAAATAGAAATAATTCTCCAGCGTTATTGCCCTCTACCACAACTAGTCGTTCACCATTATTTTCAAAGTTGGCATCTTTTATGTAATTACTGTTGCTGACATAAATTTTCTGCCTATGCTCGGTGTCAATATCAATAATCTGAATATTGTCACCGAAAATTACCAACTTGTTGGTACCCGGTATAAATTTTGAATTTGTATTTCTGTAATTCATAGATACTTTGTAAATAGGTTCTAACGTATGGCTGGTATGATTGTCATTGTCATAAACGATGATTATTTCACCATCGAATAAGGTTGAGTAACGGACACTGTGTGCTGTCACGGCTCTGACAAAGGAGCTGTCTGGATTATGGTAGTTGACACTCATCAACTGATACGATTTGCTAGCAGCTAAAGATAACAGCTGCCGGGCACGAAAGGGGATGTCACGTTTTCCTTCATGCTCATCAATTAACTTCAAAAGTTTGCGAATTGCACTTTGGTGCTGCATTTGACTGATATCAAGGCTTATTTCTCTCAACGTCACAGCAATCTGGTTATCAAGGGCGATGTTTTTTTGCCGAAGAGCCTCTTTTTCATTGTTTTCGGCAACCTCCCTTTCAAATTGTGCAATTTCTTCATTCTTTACAGCCTTCATTGCATTCTCAATCGCTACGTTCCGCTGCCATAAGGACACAATGACAGCGAAGCTAAGTACAATGAACAAAGCCGAGCCAAACAGTGCTCTCCGTCTTTTGTCCGACGTCTCTTTTTGGATCGATGCCTCGATAAAACTTGTTACCTCAGTTTGACCGTTTGACACTATCTGGTCAGTAAAGGATTTGGCATCTTCCAGTGGTTTACCTTTGGGTATCAACAGGTCTTTATTTCTGTCCTGTAGCTGTTCTCCTGTTCTTGCCCAGCTCCTTTCCTGGATGGTGGTGCGCTGTAGCCACAGTTTGAACTCCCGGTTCTTCTCTGCCCATCGCGTCACCTTCGGCCATTTCAGAAAGGCCTCATGTGCAATACGGAATCTGGCATGCCCTGTTGCACTGTCCGTGCTTTTTAGTAGAAGTCTCGCCATTGCGAGTTGCTCTGCAAGGTTGTTGAACTCCTTATCAGAGTCATCATTCAGGCTCAATGGAATGGACAGTAATCCTGTTTCGCCTGTCTTTTCATCCTGAATGTCCACAAGCTTTGTTAAGAGCTTACTCAGCAGGATTTCTTGTTTTTCCTCTTTAGTGTCAGCGTTATCTCCGGTCTGACAGATGTTGTGCAATATTTCATCCGCCTTCTGGCTGATAACCCCTTCAATACCTCCCACTATGCGCAGATAGCCACTTTCCGTTGTTTCTGTGGTGGCCTGGGTTACCGACAGATAGTCCTGATACGTTATCTGTGATTTGCTTGCCGATTTGTCATAAAGCTGCTGCAGCAGGAACGACAGCATGGGCGCATTGTCCTTCCCTGCTTTTGCCGCCTCATCCACCAGGATGTCCCGCAAATCCTTTTCATAGACATCCCGTCGGGGTTCAAACCTCACCCCCGCATAGGTCATCAGCCGGTCGATACTCTTCTGCCAGTGGCTCACTTCCATCGCAGGCAGGTGCTGCTTTATCAGCTGCTCATCGTCAAAGTACTCCGCAATTTCGCCTAAGTATTCCTGTTTCAGGGTAATGGCGATGTGCAGATGGGGGGTGCAGGTAGCCAGGATATTGATATGGTGCAGTATGTCTGCCCTCTCCTCCCGATTCACCTGCGCGTTGTCAAACAACCCCTCAAACTGGTCAAAACAGATAAAGACGGTAGACGGGGTTGGCTCTTCGCTTTGTTGTGAAACCAGCACCGAAAGCTGCTCTGCCAGGTCATTGAAGATACCAGCGGTGTTATTAATGGTGGGAAGTGTTTTTTCTGAACCGGTCCGGCTAAGCAGGCGGTTGATGCCCTCTGTCAGCTCGTCATCGGGAATATTATCTTGATGTCGCCACGCCTGTGATGGCGTGCTCCGGAAAAAGTAAAAACATTCTGTCTGTGATTTTGTCAGACTCCGGATGTGCGGTGCCACGCCCGCCGCCATGAAGGATGATTTACCCCGGCCACTGGGCGCATATACCACCGCAAGGCGCTTTGGTGGAGTCTCCGATGTATTGCCCAATCCCAGTAGCTTTTTGGCAAACGCCCCGGCCACCGTCTCCCGGCCCGCATAACTGTACTGGTCATAAAAGCCATACGACGACAGTCCTTTAAACGGGCTCCAGTTGCTGTCAAAGTAGCTGCTGTCATCGCCGGTCAGCCGCAACAGACACTCCACCAGAGAGCTGACCTGCACACCATGACACTGTGGGTGTTGCAAAAGGGCTTCGAACTGACTGCCCGCTTCGGATACTTCTTCTGTGTGATAAAAAAACCAGAAAGGCCGGTTCCCCATATCCGATGAGGCCAGAAAAGACAGAATGCCTCCGGCTTTCTCCTCCAGACCGGTCACCGGTGTGACCGTACCCGCCCCCTGAATATGTCCGGTGGCAAACACCGGCCAGTGGCCTTGTTCAAAAAGTGTCCGCTGAAGGTTCTGCTGCCACCACGACAGAAACACCGCTATCCCATAGCTCAGCCCGACACTGTCTGAATCATCTGGTGAAAAGGCACACCACTGTCCCCATACCTGAACGATATCCAGTTCACTCTCATAAGAGCCGTCCAGGTCAACCCCATTCAGGCATTGTGCCGACGCCTTTGCCGCTAAATCCGCACACCTTTGTTGCGCTTCATACAGTGCATTATGGTGTTCATCATCGGCATAGAAACACGCTTTATTCCCCTCTAAATCAACATCGAACAACTCCTCAGCCACCTTCGCCTGCGCCAGTGACTGATGAAGCCCCTTCACCTCCGCACGCGCACTAACCTGATAAACGCCGCCCGAACCCACGCCGCCAAGGGCTGTGGGAAAATATATTTGGGAGGCTGCTTTGGGTTTATCTGTATGGGTTGTGTTCAAGATGCATTCCTCTGCATAAAAAGAGATTTAGGCTTAAATTGCCCACATCTACTTGAATTCACTTACATCACCATCTGAAAGCCGGCTTTTTTGATTTCCTGCCAGGTATTGACCGGCAGCCTGAAGATGTAACGATTGGCGGGCAAATTCAAACGCTCTCTCAACTTAAACTCCAGTTCATTGGTATAAGTCTTGTCCACAAAGTTAAGAGCTTCCAGTGTGCTCATTAGAGTATAGCAACGGGTGTCCTGTTTAGGTGACAGATACATCACCCCGTCACGTTGCCTGATCAGGTTGCCTTCCACTGTACGAATCAAATCCATCGGGG
Source organism: Alteromonadaceae bacterium (assembly GCA_965279005.1). Classification (GTDB taxonomy): domain Bacteria; phylum Pseudomonadota; class Gammaproteobacteria; order Enterobacterales; family Alteromonadaceae; genus Planctobacterium. The sequence goes on from CBDIHK010000025.1 coordinate 68,021, forward strand.
TTTTCAGTTGCGACGTGCGCATTACCTTGCTAAATAACTGCAGATTGAACTGTGATTCAACCATTGCAGATTTAGCAATTGTCTTCACATTATTGATAATTTTTAACATGACCGACGCATATAAAATCAGCAGATCAACAATGAGAGCTATTCCCAAAGAGTACCATTCGTTCGGTGTCAGAGATTTAATATTCCCTGAGAACAGCTTCATTATCATTCCTACACTGCGTTCAAGAGATGCTGATGCGCCAGTGTTAGGCAATTGAACTTCACGACTCACTGAGCGCAAGTCCCCTATTCTGGACATCATATCTCTTGCCAGACGCACCATCTCAGGATCCTCACCCAGCCACTCGACACTGGCCGTTCTGCCAACGGTATACTTATCAATGACCTCATCAAGATAACCACTCAGGTCAGACAGCGTTTTATTGTCCATTGACGAAAACAATGCAGCCGTATCTGCCAGTGCTTTTAATTTAATGGCTTTATCTTCATCGCCGTTGGCTGCCTGAACTTGCTGAATAAGATCATCAATCTCATCCACTTGTTTGTTTAACTGCTCAGCCAACATCACGATATTATCTCTGTCTGACTTGCGTTCTTCGCAGCGAGACCAGCATTTTGATTTTGTCTCTTCTGCCACCATATATTCTGAGCGTTCACGCAATTGCGCCATCTGAGTATTGATACTGCTGAGGTCGTTATAAAACAGGCGGATTTCATACATCTTATCATCAAAGACACTCGTGATTTCTGCATTGACTGCATCCCCTACAAAGCCCAGCTGTCTGCCAAAATACGAACTTCCCAGAGTGGAAGATAACAACAATAAAAACAGGTAGGCCACTAGAAACAATGGTTGGCGAGACACCGCATACGAGGCAAGTGAAGTAAGTTGGAAAAGCACAATAGCACCAGATAACATCCCGGCCACAATCTGAGCCCATTGACTGGCGTCACCTCGCTCAAGCAACAACATAAAGCCATCCTTCGAGCCAACATAAGAAATAAAAGACAGCATTAAAATAACAATAACAAGCGCGATGTTTTTAAATAACTTTGCCAGATCGCGTTTATTGTTGTTGACTGGCTCTGACGCAAACCCCGACTCAGCTGAAAGAACATATTCGTTCATGGTAATCCCCTTAGCATAATGATTAACTTGACAATGCCTATGCTAAGGATTTGGAAACGAGTTAATGTCGAAAAACTGGAAATTCAGATGAAACCGCAAGATTTCTTTCTTAACACTTCCTTGGTATCTTTCATTTTTTCCGATCTAATTTTCCAGCACTTACTAGTTTGTAGTGAACAATTGCTTGAACTGGCAAAATGAGAAGCAAATCAGTGCCGGTTTTATTAAAAGGTGGAAAATTGTATTAGAAGCGCTGCCAACAGAGGATCAATGATCCCTGCTGTTTGAATACAACGTATACCTTCAACACAACTCGAACAAAATAACAGTGTTACCGACTGTTGACCCCCATAATCAATTATGAGCTCAAACAAACTTAGGGATTATTCTGGTGCAGTACCCAAATAGTTAAACGGATTCTTAGCATTTTGGCTTAGTTCCGCGATAAGAGAGGGCACATCAACGGTAACTAAGGAGGATTTACTCCGTCCGTGGGGGAGTAAATACCCTACTGAGCTATTGATGTAGTTTGCCGCTAGAATCATCCAAAAACGCAGTATCCCTCGGGCGAATGATTCTATCACGCCTTTGCTTCCTGTTTAGACGTAGAGGTCATAGAAGGTATAAGGCTTTACCCCTGAAAGGTTAGCCGTTTGTATCAAAATAGGCAGTGGTTTACCATGCCAGAACCGAAACACACTATATTTCTCTATCGCCCCCTGCGTCTTAGAAAATCCTGATTACCCACTTAGTTCAGCCAGCTTTAACAACTTGTAAGGCATTGGCGGTGTCATTACCGCTGCCTTTGCCAGCCGTGGCAGCAAATCACGTAGGGTGAACCTGTTATTAAATCGGAAACAATACTCCGCAAGGTGCCTTGGCAGGTGCTTTGATGCGATAGAGTGACAACTTCCTCTAAGTGAGTTTTTCACGTTGCCGATCATCGTATTTACCCAGTTGAAGGCGGAGTGATCCAGCTTATCCAGATCACCACCCGTTTTCGCATATAAGTGGTGGCGTTCTTCACTCGCTACAGCCCGAAAACAGGCCAACCCGTCTGAAATCACCACGGCGTTCGGCTTAATATATTTGTCCGCCCATTGACTAATTTCTTTGGTCTTAAAGCCTTCCACGACAGTCATTTTCATATGGATTGGATGACCCTCTTCATTCAGTGCTACCGCAGCCACAAACGGGGTCTTACCTGATGCACCGCGACCTCGCTTTCCCCCGCGTTTTTCGCCTCCCCAATAGACATCATCCAATTGGATAATGCCGCCAATCTTAATTTTTTCGTCACTTTCTTTCATGACCTGCAACAGTTTGTGTTTGAGCTTCCAGGCCGTGTTGTAACTGACTTTTATCTGGCGCATTAACTCCATTGCGGAGATCCCTGTTTTGGACTGAGTGAGCAGATGGATTGCCATAAACCATTTAGTCAAGGGTACTCTGGTTTTGTCAAACACGGTCCCACTTGTCAGAGACTGTTGATGCTTGCAACGGTTGCACTGAAGTACTTTCCTGGATTTCAACTCACAATATGATTTATTCCCGCACTCCCTACATACAAATCCGTCTGGATAGCGCCAGTTAAACAGAGCCTGTTCACACTTTCCTTCCGTACCGTAGTCTTCCATAAGCTCGTAAATGCTGTAGCCTTCCTGAAACTGAACTTTGTTTTTTGCCATCTGGAAACAACCTCATAATACTGTCTTTATATACAGTATAACAGAGGATGAATCAGGTGGGTAATCAGGTAGAAAATTGTTAATTTCGTGGTGTTTGATTTGGGAGAGGGCTACACAGCCATTCATTATTCAAGATTAGGGACCTAATCTTGATGCATTTTCCAGTAGTGTTACACTGTATATTAAAACAGTAATATTCTTTTCTTATGCTGATCGCGACCAGTTCCCCATTGCCGATTGAACGTGTTCAATTGACACCAGAACTCAATGGCTTAAATGGTACAAACAGAAATCTTAAAAGTGATGCATTGATTGAGGCTAATACTGATCTTGAAGCAATCCAATCATGGCTCTCAGACTTTGAAGACTCCCCTGCAACGTATCGTAATTATCGTAAGGAAATTGAACGGTTGCTAATGTGGTCGTTGATTGTCAAAAACAATCCATTTTCAAGTCTGATGAAAGATGATATCAGAGAATATGAAGCGTTCCTCAGATCCCCTACTCCTCAGGAACTTTGGTGCGGCCCTAGAAAACCTCGAAATAACCCAGACTGGAAACCATTTGAAGGTCCCCTTGGCGAATCCAGTGTCCAACAGGCAATTACCTGTATTGGAGCGGCATTTGGTTACCTGTCTGACGCCGGTTACCTTAAGGGTAATCCAGTAAAATTATTGCGGCGTCGAAACCTCAAAGCAAATTCAAAGGCAAAGGTCGAACGATATCTGGAATTATCTACCTGGAATTACCTTTGGGATTTTGTCAATGAATTACCTACTGAAACGGAACGAGATAAAGAACACAAAACCCGTAATCGGTTTTTATTCAGCCTGCTTTATCTTTTGGGACCTCGTGTCCAGGAGGTATCTGACCTCAAAATGAACAGCTTCCTGTGTTTCCGAAACAAGTGGTGGTGTGAAATTCTGGGTAAGGGGAATAAACTCGAACGAATACCAGTGAATAATGACATGCTGGATGCACTAATTCGTTATCGTAGAACGTTAGGATTGACTGATTTTCCCGACTACGAAGATGACTCTCAGCTGATAAGAGATATTAAAGGCGTCAACGGAATTTCATCAAACATGGTTTACCGGATCGTTAAAGGAGTTTTAACGGCAGCTGCAACAAAAGCAGATGAGAAAGATCCTACCATTGCTAAACAACTTCTGGCGGCGTCAACGCACTGGTTCAGGCATACATCCATCACACATCAGGCAGACAGTGGCGTGGATATCAGACATTTAAAAAAGTCAGCCAGACACAATGATATCAATACAACAGCCAGATATATGCACGCGGAAGATGAAAAGTGGCATGAGGATATAGAAAAGCATCATTTATAAACTGAATATGAAACCGAACAAGTCGGCATTCACTCGGTCATTATAGAAACAAAGGATGGTATCTAATCTGACCGCTCCTTTAAGAAAGTGGACGACCGGGTTTAATTTAGCAGTTGACCTCCTGTCACACCATAGCTGTCAGTCACTAACGTCAAGCTCACCGGTACATATTACGGAGAGCGTTTTGTGTGAGAATGGAGTGCAACGGCTTGTTAGAACTATACTGCACCAAATTATATAGCAACTAACTCGGCGATCTTTTCAGCTATCTCGGCCATTGAATCTTCCGAGGAGTCTAAGCCAGATCTTGACGCAAGTAATGGACTTACATTACGAAGAGCGTCGTATGTTGTATTGTGCACAATAGGAACTAGTCGGTTCCCTGCTAATAAAGCAGATAGCTCTTTATCAGCAACACTCTCTTTTGGAAGACGCTCCAACATTGCTGGAGTTACCAGAACAAGGCCTACTTTTGAATTTGCTAACCCCTTGTCGATGGCTCTCATCATCGGCACACCCAGACCAAGATCTTTTTCACTGAACCAGACCTTTACGCCGGCAGCTTCAAGTAAATCATGCAATTCCTTAGCTGATTCTTTTCGGTCGGCCCATGCGTGACATAAAAAAGCATCGCGAATATCAGGTTGTACAGTAGCTTTAACTTCAACTGCATCTCTCACGGGAGTTAATGATTGAATTTGAGACGATGTATAAGAAACCGAAGAGCTCGATTTAGACCAGCGTGGCTTTGAACTTCTGGAGCTGCTTCCAGCACTACCAGAAGAAGAACTACTCGAACCGGAGTACGATGTATATGATGGGCTATAACTACTATAACCGCCGTACCCGCGACTTTTATAACGGCATGCTGGACAATTTGCTGCGGCAGCAGCCGAACTATGCCCTCTTACTGGTGCAGTGCATCTTGCCATGATGTTTTCTCCTTACTTTAAATATAGTTCTAACTTTCCCCATAAACGGAAACTAATAGTTGGCTATAATGTGAAGCGAAGCGGAACCCAGCCAACTGTTGGGCGTTCGTACTTGATGCGCTTTTTATAGCGTTGCACTGATTCTATCTCTCATTACTTTCAGACACCCCGTAAAGTAATCTATTTCCGGCACACTATCCGGATTATCTGGAAGCAAGAAATCTAGGAATGGCTTGGCGTTTGTGTTACCAAGAATTTTTACGACTTGGCTATTAATTTCTTCGATGGTGAACGGTTTTTTCGTTTTATCGCAGCGATTATGTGCAATATACTTGCTGCGAAATGCATTTATGCCACGTAACTCAAATTCCGCCTTAACCTGATTATTTAACTTTGTGAGATCTTGGCAACACTCGTTTAAAACTTGGCCATACTCCCTATAAAACTCTGTATACTTTGCACAATTCAGAAAAATTGACTCTAGGCATAACCTATATATAACTTGCTTAAATAGCTTATCACGATTGGGGTATATGCCGTACTCATAATCCTTTAGAACTTCTACGCCAATACAAATGTCGGCGATGAACTCATTTAAGATATGTATTGTATCTTCTTTAATGCTCAAGACTATCCCTCGTTACAACCCCTCAAACACCGGCTTGGTGAAGTTGGCGGCTCTTTTGGAACAAAAAGGGTGACAGCTTTACCAAGTCCGAGTGCTTTGACTTGTTAGCTTTCATAGCCTAGCCCACCAAGAAATGACGGGATCATTCCCAAGCTAGTTACTCTTTCTTTCTCCTTGTCAGTTAAATGTCGAGAGATATAAGGAAAAACTGCAATCATGAAGCTTTTAAGATTTTCAAATGCTTCATCAGAGTATGTAACTCCGTCTCTGAGCTTATTCATGATACTCATTACCCATTTGATATAGATAGTTGGCATCATTACGTCTGAGATGTCTTCCCATCCATCAATCAGATCATCGCGCTTTGCTCTTATCGCATGGGAAAGCACATCATCGCATCGGCCGCGACAAGTCCAATAAACACCTTCAAAATGCTGCTTTTCGTTGACGTAATCTGACCTCATCTTACTCCATAGAGTGATGACTCCTTGATCATCTTGCTCAAAGAGTTCTTTCTCACAGACTTTGCATTTCAAGCTGGGTGGTTCAACAAAGATTTTTGCAGGCTCAGGATTGTTTGTTTTCCAAGCGTCTATCGACAGTGGGAAGTATCTTTCGGCTATCTCTATTCCTTTAGATGAATGGACAAGCTGGGCTTCGATTTTCTTGTAGTCATAGATTTGGAATTCTACCTTTTCCTTCATCCCTTCAAGATTGCCAGATAGGCCGGAACTGGGAAGAGTGGAATAGAAAGCGATGAAACCATTGCAGTTATTAGCTTCAACTCTATCTCTAATGTTTGCATCATCAGTTGGAGTAACGGATTTTCCGCTGTGAGCTTTGTGCTTGCAGCTAACCAGCCAGCGAATTATTGTTTCACCACCTACACCTGTTCTACTCTCCTCGACTATGAGATCAACGCCCCCATCAGCGCCTCGATCCGGATCGGTGATGATCTTATATCCAACAAATTCTAGAAAATCTCTAGCGAATAGTTCGAAAGTATCTTGTTCACCTGTTGCTTTATGAGCTTCCGGTATTTCCTTGAAGTCTATTACTGCCAATTTCAATTCCTATTTTCGATGCTCTTTGAAGTTAACAATTTAATATCGACCCAATGGGTCGTTTTTCTACTTTAAAATGGGTCAATTATATACTTTGTGCTATTGATAACAAATTTATCCAAGCAAGGCCACTCATGGAGGGTAAAGAATTCTCAATCTCTGGTTTGAGAACATAAACGCCCCATTGGGTCGTTTTCCTGACTATGGGGGCAAACGCTTGTTTAAATTGTTAAATCGAAAATTTTTTATGACCGCTATTGGCACAAAGTGGTGATCCAACACTCGCTAATTGAACGTCAGTAAAAAACGGTATTACGGAAGTTGAACTTTTAAGCCAGATTGCATGGTTTGGTTGCGCTGTTAGCGCCAACCTTGTCAGATCAAGTCTGAGTAATTACATACGAACTATTACATAAAAACAACTTGTTTGCTTTCCAGAGCCCATAACTCAATTCAGTCCATCGATAGTACAGTTTGACACTGAAAAATCACCGGTAAAATGCAATGAGTTAAGAAAATACTCCAATAAAATATTGTCTGCGTTTGCGTCAGCAGTTAGACAATCTAGCTTTGCTTCCTTTTTCAAGTCAATAATCGGAACGTCATCTTGCGTTGGTAGATTTTTATCTGGCACAATTAAGGATTCTCCATCAATTGTTAACTCCTCATCAAACAACTCTGATCTGATATACCCCTCAGGCGTCTCCTGGAGAAGTCTCCTCGCATAAATTAAATGATCTGTTTGTACTGGCAAATACAAGTAGGCTTCATGTGTAAAATCAGAAATACGCCGTCTTATAATTCGACCTAAAACTTGTCTGAAGTACATTTCTGTTTTGATTCTTGAAAGATGACAACACAATTGCAATCTTGGAATGTCTGTACCTTCTGACACCATCGGCGGATATCGAAACCAGCCACTTTGAATTGGCTTTTTCGAAGGCGCTAATTGTTTCTAAACTGTCTTTTAGTGAGTGCGCTACTAACTCGGCACTTTCATCAAAATGTTTTCTCAATATTTTGTAGATCAGTTTCGCATGCTCAACTGATGAGGCTACAATAAGCCCTGCTGCGTCTTTGTTTCTGCGCCGTATAGAGTTTAGTTTTGAAATACTGGTTTGAAGAATAAACTTCAAAACCGATTCGTTGTTAACAATCTGCTCGTAACTGCAGTTTTCATTCTCGAGCAAGGTGAGGATACTGCCATAAGTACGATGCTCTCCAGAGTCTTTACGAAGGTTTAAATTACAATTATCAACGAAGTTTATTACGGGAATTCTGCAAACACTATCCCTTATTGCATCTCTAATCCCGTATGCGTAATCACACTGCGCAGTTCCGGTATTATTATCCATTTTTAGTGTAGTGACAGGCTTGTAGTCACTACGCCATGGAGTGCCTGACATCGAAAGGATAAACGTTGATCTTCGTTGTATTTTTTCTATGACTTCTCTTCCCCAGACATTTGCAGAAGCAGAAGTTTGTCCTCCCAAATGATGAACTTCATCCAATATTACAAGCACCCTAAAATTATCAAATATATTCCAAAATTCAGCATTGAGAGAAGTCAAAGATTGATATGTCTTTGATACGCCCAGGGAACCAAATAACCCATCAAAATTTCGATTCAATACGCCTGAAAAAACTTTTTTCACGTTGCTAGAAACATTAACTGTTGGTGACAGAAACAATACAAAATCAATCAGTCCCATATCATTCAGCCGCTTAGACAGAGTTGCAGACATAATTGTTTTACCTGCGCCAGGAGAGGCGAGAACGGAAAATTCCTGTATACCTTCCAAATAGGCGTTAATCGCTTGTTCAACACTTTCCCGTTGCCATTTCCTTAATCTCATGCTGGATTACAAATCCTTTTTATAATCGATTCAATGGCATTGACTCGACCGACCAGCTCAACATGTCGAGCTTTAACTGCTGTGTAAACCACTTTTATCGTGTCTCCCAGGTCAGGAAATAAGCCGTTCAGCTCTTCATACTCTTTTACCTCACCATCACAGTGCATCAACTCAAGTTTAAGTGTGTTCATACGTTTCTTAAGTTCTGACAATCTAAACTGCGATGATTCAAGGTCTTCGTCCCCGGAATTGTTTCCCAACTCAGCTGTTATTTTTGATGTATTTTTGAAGCTGTTAGTAGCTTCTGATTTCTCATTACAAACAATGTAACCATGTTTGATCAATGTTCTAAATTGCCCGTAGATCCACCTTCGAAGTTCAGCCAAATCAGCATCTTGTCTGTACAATTCTCTAAATTTATCTCTCACTTCTTTTACATAGTATTCGGTATGACCAAATGTCATCAATAGATTCAAAAGCTCTGGATTGGGTGAATAGTTTCCACGTGGCATAAAGTTTTCTCTGGTTAGGTGTTTGAAACACCTCTTTTATCGAAATGAGGATTATAGTCCGTGGATTAAAAAGCATCAAGCAAGGATATTAAATGGCTTTTTGGGGAATCAAAAAGTTGAGAGATATCCAGAAAGTAGTGGGTGAGAATATTCGGCAAAAAAGACTGGCAGCTGGATACTCACAAGAAGCATTCGCACTGCATGCAAAGCTTGACCGAAGCTATATGGGAAGAATTGAAAGAGGTGAAACCAACATTACTCTTGAAGTATTAAACACAATTGCAGAAAAACTTGAGTGTACACCAGATAAATTATTACTATTCTCCGAGGAATAGCTTTGTATTGTAAATGTGATTGCGTTAGTAAAAAACTGAGCAATTGTCATGCCCGAATTGTCGATTTATTGGATATGACATTAGTAGTTCTAAATTAACTGATGTAGCTCGCATTACCCAAACGAGACAACGGAGACTTTTCCGAAATTTTCCTTGGACAAACTGGCAAGACGGCTTTATTTGAATTTCATCTTTTTTAAATCTTGAAACCTTTTTTCCATTTCATCAGCACTATGTCTAAGATATTCAACATCAACATTAGAAGAGAAAACGCTGAGTAAAATTTCACTCTTTCTAAACGATAATGTGATATGAGGTATCGCTGAACCTGACAGAAAATTTACACAATGTCGTTTTGTCCACCGTGACTTATTGGCAAGAAGCTGTGATAACACCAATATTTCTTCAAATATACCTACGAAGTAGGCTATGTATTCTATCGCCTTAAGGATAGCTTTTTCATAAAGTGACCTTGCTTTTCCTAAGATATTTTTGAATTGGGGAGGTTTGGTTTGTAATTTAACGAAATCAATTAATTCTAGTTTTTCAGATGGTTTTAATTCGGGCAATTCAGATCTTAAGAAAAAAAGACGAGTTCTAGTATAAACATTTTCAAAATAGCGACTAAGTAACTCGATAGATTCTCGTGTTAACAAATGGCTCTTTTCGTTGTTTTTACTAACCCCAACATTGACATTTTAAATCTCTCTAACACAGTTTCGAACAGCAACTCGTCTGAAAAATCAACGCAGCTATAGTTGATTAGATTTTTGACCAGTTCTTCACAACTCAGCTTAATCGTTATGTCAGGTTCCTTTATCTTACCTGATTACCCACCTGATTCATCCTCTGTTATACTGTATATAAAGACAGTATTATGAGGTTGTTTCCAGATGGCAAAAAACAAAGTTCAGTTTCAGGAAGGCTACAGCATTTACGAGCTTATGGAAGACTACGGTACGGAAGGAAAGTGTGAACAGGCTCTGTTTAACTGGCGCTATCCAGACGGATTTGTATGTAGGGAGTGCGGGAATAAATCATATTGTGAGTTGAAATCCAGGAAAGTACTTCAGTGCAACCGTTGCAAGCATCAACAGTCTCTGACAAGTGGGACCGTGTTTGACAAAACCAGAGTACCCTTGACTAAATGGTTTATGGCAATCCATCTGCTCACTCAGTCCAAAACAGGGATCTCCGCAATGGAGTTAATGCGCCAGATAAAAGTCAGTTACAACACGGCCTGGAAGCTCAAACACAAACTGTTGCAGGTCATGAAAGAAAGTGACGAAAAAATTAAGATTGGCGGCATTATCCAATTGGATGATGTCTATTGGGGAGGCGAAAAACGCGGGGGAAAGCGAGGTCGCGGTGCATCAGGTAAGACCCCGTTTGTGGCTGCGGTAGCACTGAATGAAGAGGGTCATCCAATCCATATGAAAATGACTGTCGTGGAAGGCTTTAAGACCAAAGAAATTAGTCAATGGGCGGACAAATATATTAAGCCGAACGCCGTGGTGATTTCAGACGGGTTGGCCTGTTTTCGGGCTGTAGCGAGTGAAGAACGCCACCACTTATATGCGAAAACGGGTGGTGATCTGGATAAGCTGGATCACTCCGCCTTCAACTGGGTAAATACGATGATCGGCAACGTGAAAAACTCACTTAGAGGAAGTTGTCACTCTATCGCATCAAAGCACCTGCCAAGGCACCTTGCGGAGTATTGTTTCCGATTTAATAACAGGTTCACCCTACGTGATTTGCTGCCACGGCTGGCAAAGGCAGCGGTAATGACACCGCCAATGCCTTACAAGTTGTTAAAGCTGGCTGAACTAAGTGGGTAATCAGGTAAAACTATCATGTTGCGCTTTTAACTCAAATGACCCCACATAAACAAAAGTTACTCTAAATCCCAAGTCATCAAGCCTAGACTGTAAATCGCAAAAACACTTGTAATCAAAAGGGTTTAGATTCTGAGCTTCATCTATTATCATTAAAATTTGGTTACCTCCAGCTGCTCTGGCGAGCATTGACAACCTATTGATTAGCTTTTTTCTCTTATTTGCTTTATTTCCATTTAATGATGTTCCTCCCATATCTATAGATGAGAGAAGTTCGTCATAAAAATGAGTCCAAGAAGGTGTTATCGAGCGCGAATAAATAATCCTAAATAAGGCGCATTTAATACCTTCTTCTCTAATTAAGTATGAAATCCAAAATTTGATCGCCCTACTCTTTCCCATCCTAGACGTGCCAAAAATGTATGCGCCTGTGACTTTGTGGAATAACCATCCTCTAATAGTTTCGAAAAACTTGTTTATGGCAGGTGTATTAATTGCGTACTCTTGCAATTCCATCGGATGTGAGGCATTATTCATTTCCAGTTATTCCTTGCTTTTCGTACGGTGAACTGTTCCAGGGCGGGATCCTAACTTTTTGATATATCAAAACGTATATTGATCACCAATCAATATATCTCACCAGTGAACTTATCTTGATTCAGTTGATCTGATCCGTTTTCATTAGCTGAAAGCTCATATGTCACTCGTCAAACACTTGGAAGTTATCCCGGATCCTCGTAAAGATATTAATCTCAAACACAACCTGGTCGACGTTATTTTCCTGACTTTATCTGCGGTACTTAGCGGTGCTGATGGCTGGAAAGCCATTGAGGAATTTGGTGAAAGCCAGCTGGACTGGTTGCGCCAGCATCGTCGTTTTGAAAATGGCATACCCAAACGGCATTGTATTGCCTCAATTATTAAGTCACTGGACACTGAAATATTGCTACAGACAGTGTTTGGCTGGATTAATCAACGACGTCAGACTTTAGGGCAACCGGTTATTGCCCTTGATGGTAAGACCATGCGGGGTGCCTGGCGGGAAGATGTGAGCAAAGCGTTACATGTCGTCAGCGCCTTTGATGTGAATTCCGGTATTGCTTTGTACCAGGACTGTTCTGACAACAAGGGCAATGAACAAGCTGTCGCCAGAAATGTGATTGAGGCGCTGGCCCTTGAAGATGCCATCTATACACTCGATGCGCTGCATTGCCAGACAGACACAATGGAGACAATAGTCACCGCTAAAAGTGACTTCGTTATTCAGCTAAAGGCGAATCAAAGCAAGCTCTTTGAGTATGTAAAAGAGAGTTTCACTGAGCGGTACAATGATGAAGATCTCAATACCTTTACCCAGTCGAACCAGGGACATGGACGTCAGGAAAGCCGGACAGTAATGCAAATGAAAGCCACACTGCCTAAAGAACTACAAACAAAGTGGCCGCATATTCATAGTATTATCGAGGTTGCCAGTACACGTCAGCAAGGTGGTCAAACGAGCTATCATTCCCGCTGGTATGCCAGCTCGCTAACCGCTGATGCAGAACAGTTCGCCACTATCATCAGAGAGCACTGGTCAGTTGAAAACCAGTTACACTGGGTGCTTGACGTTGCGTTTCGCGAAGACCAACTCAAAATAAGCGATCCTAACGGGGCAGCTCATATTGCGTTGTTTAATCGCGCATGTCTGAACCTAATAAAGCAACATCAGGGTAAAAAAGATAGTATGGCAGGCAAGCGGCGAAGGGCAGCATGGAGTGGTAGTTTTAGGACGGAATTACTATTTGGTTAAAAAGTCTGCAAAGTACAATCCCGCCCTGTGAACTGTTCAGTACTAAATTCTACGGTTTCAGATTCATTTGTAAGCTCAGTTACGTCGTTATTTGAAATATTTTCATCATTGGCAACCGATAAAGAGTCATCGGACACTCTTTGCTTTAACACGAAAGTAGTAAAAGCGGTTCGAGCTTCAAGGTATTGTGAAGTTACTGCGTTTCCGTCGACTATTTTTTCTTCACAGAACTTCAAGTAAGCTTCGATCGGGTCGTCGTATCTGGAAAAGTGAAGCACTCTTTTTTTCCTTAATGAGTTGATAGTCGACCTTACATTTACAGAGTGAGGGATCGTGTTCCATGGAGGGGCAGATATCAACTTTCCAATAAACTCACCACTTATCTTGTATGCAGCGACGATTCGTATGTCATCAGGGTCATACTCAATTTTTATTTTCTTACCTTGCAGAGAGAATAGTTGACGAAAATAATCACTGGTGTACGTACTATACAAAAAATTAATGTACGGGCGTGTCCCCTGACTAAGTTTACCTTTTACCTGAACAGTTTTGGTATGAGTTAACATATTCTCAACCGCAGCTTGATCAACGCGTTCCAACTTAAGGTTGTTTTTGGTATGTAGGTATTGAAGGTAATTGAGGGGAGATCGCATTTCCAAACTGCTATGCGGTGTATTATTGTAATTCGCTAGAAGAACATCTATTACATCCTCTAACTCCTCAATGTGAATAAAATACTTACATGCTGCTAGTTCTGGATTACTGCGGAGATACTCCTCTTTTTTTGAGCCAACAGTACTTGGTAACCTTTTAAAATAGTCTGCTGATAAAGCACCAAAAAATCGTTCTACAAATGGTCTATCATCTTTATTTTTTCTTCTATGAACTGTGGGTTTACATCCGACTATTTTCAACATCTTTGTTTCAATATTGGTTGCTAAATTCGCCATCGCACCATCACATGAAAAAGATTGCCATTTCGCTCCTATGTACTTCTTGTCGGCACCTGAAGGTAAGGATGCTCCATAATCATACTTTATAGGAATTCGAAGCTTTTTCTTTTCCCACCCAGTTAATGCATGCTTTATGCATTTCAGAACATCTTTTGAGTTACACTCTTTGCTGAAGACTACGCGATATCCAATAATAGCTCTTGTGGCGACATCCTTAATCACGATTACCCAAACTCTATGGAGTATCTTGGGCACATACTCACCAAATCCAGTTGGAATTAATATGCAAAAAAGTGCATCGATTTTATGAGCGTCACATTCGACCCTTTCATAAGGAAGCAGTTCAGGTCTTTTAGTACCGGAGTTGCTTCCTAATTTTGCCTTAGCTGCATCACCCGCCCTTGCTTCCACCGAGGCAACACCATTATGTAAAATCACGGCATTTGCATATGAAGCTAGGCTGTTATAACCCAAATTCTCAGTGTTAAAAGGATATTTAGCTTTAGATTCAAGGCCAAGCTCAATACATTTTTTAAGAAACTTTGAATGCAATTTTTTATAGGAAATCTTTCGCTCATAAACCTTTAATACACCTGGTTTATTTGATTTCAATAGTTCATTTTCAATCAAATCCGCCAATACAGGGTGCAAGGCCAACAGTCTTTTGAAAGCACCAGAGAAGCCATGATTGCCTGGCGAGTTTGCTATAGGCTTTCTTCGGGAATAGGAAGCTTTGCTGTAAGGCACTAAGCCCGAAAATCCTAATATCTCTCCATTTAGGTCTTTTGTTAAACATTTTCTCAACAGCCTAACTGTTTCGGAAGAAGATAGTGTCGTATCGTTTAATATTTCTTTCGGAGTGTGCCCTGCTAGATACATTTTAATTGCATGATACCTCTTATTAAAAAGAGCTGTGCGTTCCTGTGAGAGCTCGGAGATCGAAAACTTTGGCCATTTTTCTAGGTCTTTATATTCATCGGGAATCGAATCAAGATTGAACGCCATAAATAGTTTCATAGAACGGAGATCTAACGAAAACTATACTTGATCGGTTAAAATATGTACAGCTGCATGCATATTCTGGAGGAAGGTGAACGCGAATTCTGGACGAACGTGAACACCTCATAGTCCCCGCATCACGAGTTTATGTTTTTATCCTAAGTGTTCACTTTCCGTCAACTTTGATTGTATTTTTCGCATAGATTCACTCTTTAGGTTGATGCGATGGGCGTTGTGCATCAGTCTATCGAGGATGGCATCGGCAAGCGTGTTGTCACCAATGGATTCGTACCACTGATAGGTGGGCAGTTGGCTGATGCTGACAGTGGATGTGCTCCCGTTCCTATCGTCCATGATTTCCATTAAGTCATTGCGCTGCGCCGATTTTAGAGGCTCCAGCCCCCAGTCATCCAAGATCAACATCTGTATTTTTGCGAGTTGGTTGAGTGCTTTTGTGTAGGTGCCATCTGCCTTGGATTGTGTGAGTGCCAACAACACCCGGGATAGGCGGTAATAGCGCACACTGTAGTGTTTCATACAGGCAGTATGTGCTATTGCACAGGCAAGGTAGGTTTTCCCGCTGCCACAAGGATCTGTGAGCAATAGGTTCTGGTGTTTAGTTATCCATCCACAACCCAATAGGGATGCAACCTTTGATTGTTCCAGCCCCGTTGGCTGGCTGTAATCAATGCCTTGTGCGTTGGCTTGGACTTTGAGTTTTGCGGCTTTAAGTAGCCTTATTTGTTTTCGGGATTCACACTCGTGTTGTTAGCTGCTTGCCGGTAGGGAAACGCGTTCTTCGAAGCTTAAATTGTCATAGTGGCCAGGTTACTCTGTTTGCATCAACAGCGCATCTGCCATGCCGTTAAGTTTAGGTTGCCGAAGCTGGGTTAAGGTTTGTTCTATCATCGTTATTTCCTGTTAGTGGAAGTCCTGCGGATCCCGGATGTTTACATGGTGTTGCGGCAACGGGGACGCAGGCCCATTGTCTTCGTTGCGAAGCTTGCCTTGGTCGGACTTTAAGATGTCTTTGATTTGTTTTAGGCGATATAGCTGGTAGCGGTTGGCAATCGCACAGGCTTTATCAAGGCGGCTGTTGGGGTAGCTGTTGGATAAACTTAGCATACCCAAACAGACCCTGAACGCCTACTCTTTATGGGATTTGCGATAAAACTGCGCTTCAACCCACTTACTACATTCCACACCAACATCGCTTGCCCATTTACGTAACCGTTTGTCATCCCATTTATGGTGAATTTGATGTTTCGTTGGCATATGTGCTGGCGATGTCGACATCCCATAACGGTATTGCCGGGCATGGTTGGCCACCAACTTGTGTTTAAAGTAAAGCTCAACCACATTGAACTTGGCATGTAGTTCAATCCGCTCGCCCACCAAGTGGTGGGGCACAGAGTAGAGGTGGTCGTCGAATTGCACGTGATAATCGATATTCACCTTTACAGTTTTGAGGTCAGTGTATTCGTAAGGGTATTGTGGGAGCGTATTTAATGCGGGTTTGTCTATTGTATCGAACAAATGTTTGCGGCTGGCTTTAAGGTGTTTTGAATATCGGTTATTCACGTCTTCCAACAAAGCCCTAATCATTTGGTTCAACTCGGCAAGTGAGAAGAAGGCCATATGCCGGATGCGCGCCAATATCCAACGTTCAATGACCTGTACGCCTACTTCTACCTTGGCTTTGTCCTTGGGTTTCCGTGCCCTGGCTGGCATAACGGCTATACCATAGTGGGCCGCCATCTGCTGGTAGGCGGGGTTAATTTCTGGATCATAATTGCAGGCTTTGGCCACACCGCTATTAAGGTTGTCGGGGATCACCATCTGGGGCACACTGCCAAGTTATTCAAACGCCCTGGCGTGGCTTTGCACCCAGTCGGATAGCGTTTGGGTGTAGGTCGCTTCCGCATAGGTATAATTGGATGCGCCCATTACGGCAATAAAGATCTACGCATGGCGCACTTCAGCGACAGAATACCCGACGATAGGCACTGTTTGGCCTGCATAATCGACAAAGAGTTTTTCACCGGCGTTGTGGATTTGGCGCATGGAGCGCCGCTGCTGTTTTTGCCATTGCCTAAAGTGATGGCAATATTATATTGTGAATAGCTATAGCTACGGTTCGGGTATTGCGCGGCGTTCTCTTCCCATAACAGGGTTTTGGTCACGCCGGGCTTTGATTATTCAGCAAATACGTTAAGCCAGTCTGGCAACTCAAACTTATCGGATTGCCTAACATCGGATTTTGGATAGAACAACCTAGTAAGTTCAACATCATCTATGCTGTCGACGGTTTCCCATGCCAGCTCCAGGTCATTGGCTTTTTGCAGGAGCTTGGAGATCGCCCCAAAAACTGGTGCAGAGGCTTCGGCTTATTTTTCGAACGCTGAGGTTGGACTGTAGTTTCAATCTCAGGACGTTTCTTAATTTACGCATTGATAATCTCTGTGCTGGCATTGCCTCTCCTTTGGGCAAAAAAGGAGAGGCTAGCAGTTAAAGATCGATGCAAGGATGTCATTCTGTTTTAACGTGAACACCTATTCTGGAAATATCGCAAAAGTGTTCACGTTCAAACCAGAATCAGTGTTCATGATAAAATAGTAAGGGTGTTCACGTTGGAACAGAATCAGTGTTCAACTTCGCCAGAATAGGCAGCCACACTCGCTTTGACCTAAGCTTAGTGCAATTTTTGACTAAACGAACATTTATTTTATATTTTTGACTAAAGTAAGAATTACTTTAATTTATCGACTAAACGAACATTTACTTTGCAAGCCTGACAAAACGAACATTTTCTTTGTAGAAAAATAAAGTAACGACCATAGCCATCACCCCCCTGTGTCAGGATAGTTGTCGCCTCAGTTTTTCATAAAGTAAGACAGGGGGCGGAGAGAAGTTGTGAGTGAAACACTATCCAGAGAAGCATAAGAAGGCAGTCATTAGCAAGTTGGTGGAAAGCGGTTTATCATTGCGTCAGTTTTCAATCAGGGAAGGTATCAACCTATCTACCCTGTGTAGTTGGCGAGATAAGTATTCAGAGGCAGGGTGTAGTTTGACCAAAAGTGATGGTCCGGAAGGCTGGTCGGCGGAACAAAAATTTTCAGTGGTATTAGAAACTGCCACATTGTCAGAAGTTGAATTAAGTGAATATTGCCGGGCAAAAGGCCTTTATCCGGAGCAAATCCCTTATACCTCCCTGATATTTCGATATTTTTTTGTAAGAAAGCGTATAACTTTTACTTTGTTAGACGGTTGTCTGTCTCTGGGTATTGTCTGGGGTTGTTATTGTGGTTTTTACACCGGTTGGCCTGCGTCAATAAGTACCAGCACGTTGGTATAGGAACTGCCAACTTTGTTGCTCAAGCAAGAAGTTGTTTTCTATTTAATTCACTTCCAATAACCTGACACTAACACAGTCAAAATTGATTAGAGGCAACCTGATTATTATGCGTAAACATTTTTATCGTCCGGTAGATGGGCACGGACTAAAGCACAATCCGTTTAATTCGATTATTGCGCCACGGCCGATTGGTTGGATTTCTTCGTTAAGTGCAGATGGTATTGCTAACCTTGCGCCATACAGTTTTTTTAATGCCTTTAACTATACGCCTCCTATTATTGGTTTTAGCAGCATAGGTTACAAAGACTCGGTCAAAAATATTGAAGAGACTAGTGAGTTTTGTTGGAATTTTGCATCAGTGGAATTAGCGGACGCCATGAACTTAACCTGCGCAGCAGTTGCGCCTGACCAAGATGAATTTGAATTTGCTGGTTTGTCCAAAGGCATATCAAATGAGATTAAAGCACCGCATGTATTGAACAGCCCTGTGGTCATGGAATGTAGAAAGACCCAAATAATCCCATTACAAACCGCAGATGGCGATGACGTTGACAGTTACCTGGTACTTGGCGAGGTTGTTGGCTGCCACATTTGGGAAGATTTGATTGAACAAGGCATCTTCTCAATTACACAAGCAAACCCCATCTTGCGAGCCGGTGGACAAGGTGATTACTTTACCATTTCAGAAAAACATAAAATGGAGATGCCCAGGCCAAACAATATCACTGGCAGCTAAGAAGATTTACTAGCCCAACACCGGAATCGGGCTGCCTTTTTTGATTTCTTTTAACACTATGCAGGATGATACGTCTTTTACACTTTCATGCCTTAGCAATCCGGTAAAAGTGAGTTCTGTCAGGTCTTCGATATCCCTGGCCACTACTTTTAACATAATGTCGGTGGTCCCGGTCAGCACCAGGCACTCAATGACGCGCTCTTCCTTGGCTATGGCGTTAAAAAACTCGGTGGTTTTATCTTCACTCTGGTAGAGGTTTACCAATAGGATCGCCGATATCTGGCAGCCGACTGCTTTGGGGTCAATGACCGCTTTGTAGCCCTGTATGATGTTTTCTTCCTCAAGCTGCTTGGTCTTTCTGAGGCACGGCGACTCTGACAATCCTACTTGTTTGGCCAGTTCAACATTGGACATACGCCCATCCCGCTGCAGTGCGGATAGTATTTCTGATTCATATCTGCCTATTTTCATGGTTGATTCCACCTGTAATATTATATATTCAGCAATATTCCACCCTTATAACGTCATTTTCAAGCGCTATTAGGCATTTAAAACCCCTATATGAATGTTAAATTCTTGTGACTATTGATTTGAATAACAATTTCAATTTCGTTGCAGCCACTAGTTGGCCTAACGATCGCTGTTACTGATAAAGGCGTTGAAATTGTTTTATGAGGTAACCTATGAAATCGCAACAGGAAATCATCGCAACATTGCCAATACACCTAAGGCCATTTGTTGCCACCCAGGATTACTCGGCGTATACACCCAGGGATCAAGCTGTTTGGCGGTTCCTAATGCACCAATTGGTGGAAAATCTCAGTGAGTCGGCACATCCACTGTATCTAGAAGGCCTTAAAGGCACTGGCATTGATATCGAATCGATCCCAAAAATTGAGGTGATGAACCAGCATTTGGAGAAGATCGGCTGGCGCGCAGCGGTTGTCGATGGTTTTATCCCACCGGCAATCTTCATTGAGTTCCTTGCCCACCGTGTTCTGGTTGTTGCTGTTGATATCCGTTCAATTGAACATATGTTGTACACCCCTGCCCCGGACATTATCCATGAGTCTGCGGGCCATGCGCCCTTTATCATTGACGTTGACTACGCTGAATACCTGGAACGGGTTGGCAACTTTGGCCGCAGGGTGATTTGCAACAAAGGCGATATTGAAACTTACGAAGCTATCCGGGCGCTGTCAATTACCAAAGAATGCCCGCTTGCTACAGCGCAAGAGATCCAAGCGGCTGAAAAGCACTTACATGACACCATCGAAAAACACAAAGACACTAAGCCCTCAGAGTCGACCTTGCTATCAAGGTTGCAATGGTGGACAACCGAATACGGCCTAGTAGGTTCGGTGGATGATTATAAAATCTTTGGTGCTGGCCTGCTGTCATCTTTGGGTGAAAGCGTGCACTGCCTTGATGATGAAAAAGTTAAAAAGATCCCCCTCACTATCGACGCGATAGCCACCACCTATGACATTACCAATGAGCAACCGCAGCTGTTTGTTGCGAAAAATTGTCGCCATTTATCGCAAATTGCCGAAGAGTTTGAAAAGAGTACCTGTTTTTATAAAGGCGGTGCTGAGTCGCTGCAAGTTGCTATTGAAGCAGAAACAGTGAACACCGCTGTCTATAACTCAGGTCTAGAGGTGAGCGGCTTGTTTACCAAGGTGATCACAGACGCTGCGGGTTCGCCTATATATATCAATACAACCGGCCCGACCCAGTTGGCCTATAAGGAAACAGAAATCCCCGGCCATGGCACCGATTACCATGCGCCTGGCTTTGGCAGCCCAGTTGGCAAAGTCCAGTCCATGGACAAGTGTTTGTCCAGCTATAGCTTTGACGATTTAAAACTATTCGGCATTGAAGTCGGCAAGAACGTGGTGCTCGAATTCTTGTCTGGCATCACTGTCACCGGTGAGTTATTTGATATTTATCGCAGGGATGGCAAAAACCTTATATTTAGCTTCAACAACTGTACCGTTACCAAATTAAATGGAGACAAGCTATTTGAACCGGACTGGGGGCCATTTGATATGGCAGTAGGCCAGGAAATCGTTTCGGTTTATGGCGGCTCAGCTGACCAGGAAAAATATCCGCTGTATAAAGTGCCTTCAGATACTGCGACGACACTAGTAGATTATGATGAAGAAACACTCGGTTTGTTTGAGTTTTATCAGTCTGTGCGCAACCTCAGGGAAAATATGCAAACCACAGCCTCGCAAGTTGAAGCGCTGGTTGAAGGTTATTTTAAGTTGAGCAAAAACGAATGGCTGTTGTGCTTTGAGCTATGTGAGCTACTTGCCCGTACTAATGGTAGCGAGGCTTGCCAAGAGAAACTTCGCCAGCAATTACAAGAATTTCACAGTATTGGTAATGATGAAAACAAACAACTCATCGAGTATGGGTTAAACCGATTAGCAAAAATGGAGCAACATTAATGAACAAGGTTACGGTTATCTCTGGCAGCCACAGGGAGAACTCACAAAGCGCAAAAATAGCTGGTGTGATAGCTGCAAAGCTAGAACAACACGACAATTGTAATGCTGTAAACAGCATTGACTTAGCACAAAACCAATTGCCTTTCTGGAGTGAAAACTATAGCCAGGCACAGCAAGCAGCAATAGTCGCCACCCGTGATACCTTGCTAGGCTCTGACGCGTTTGTCATTGTGTCACCAGAGTGGAATGGCATGGTGCCATCTGCGTTGAAGAACCTGTTTTTGTTATATTCCGCTGATGTTTTTGCCCACAAACCCGCACTTATTGCCGCGGTATCTGCTGGCATTGGTGGTAGTTATCCAGTTACCGAATTGCGCAGCACTACCTATAAGAATTCCAGGATCTGCTACATTCCGGAACACCTAATATTCCGTGATGTAGAAAACCTATTTGTGGGCAAAACCCCTGTTGATGATGCCGAAAGATACATGTCAGAAAGGACAGACTTTTGCTTGGATTATTTGCTGCTATATAGCGATGGGCTGAAAACGGTACGGGAAAAGCAACCGGTCAACCCTGAGTTTGGTAACGGCATGTAGCCTAACTTTAATATTTGCTGTAAATGCAGCGGGAGCAACAATTTTCTACAAATAAAGCCCCGCTGCAGTTTCTACGCCAGGCTCTACGGTAAATTGCTTAGCGGCGAACACCGTTATTCTTCTCTCTTGCCCCTTCCCCGGCGCACTATTTTGCATTGACAATTTACTCTTTTAAAGGTGGCTCACAAACTCGGTCTTCGTGCCATCACATAAGGTTAATTCGACATTAATTTCAAAAAGTGCGATCACACTGTTGCTTTAACGGTTGTAAATGTTAACATGCCGCGCACCAGTAAAGGGTTAATATAATGACCCGTTAAAAGCGGTGCAGTCCTGGGTTATTATTTAGGCCGCTGCTATTACCAGCAAAGTTTACTGTCCCCACTTTACAGGCCTCGTTTCTAGTTTTAGAGGCCTGCTTTTTTTGATGGCTTGAACTTTTCGTTAGCAGGCTGGCGCCAAGCCTTCAATTGGTTTTGGTGTGTTGTTAGTAGCAAACCGGTGCAACGAAAACGAAGCAATTGGTAGCTTGCAATCACCATCTAAAATTAATTCAGCTATTAGTTTGCCAACCACAGGTGACAGTTGGAAACCATGTGCGGAAAAGCCACAGCAATGGTATAGGTTTGGGTTATTGGGGCTGCCACAAATGATTGGCAGGTTATCAGGGGTAAAGGCTTCAATGCCGGCCCAGGTACGGACAATATTGACGTTTTTTAGTTGCGGAAACAGGGTTAACACCGAATTCGCGCTGATGGCGAGTTTTTGCCAATCCATTTCAGTTTGTTCATTGTCCATATCTAATTTAGCGAGGTGTGCCCCGCCAATCAATAAGGTACCGTTCTGCATTTGCTTAAACGATAGCTTGCGGCTGGCCGCACCCACAACAGGTTCAATAAAATGCGGCAAGCGCTCGGTTACCATCATCATGGGGGCTTTGGGCGTGATGGGTAATTCATCCCCGACAAGTTGGGCGAGTTTGCCAGACCATGCACCAGCACAATTTACTACGACAGGCGCGTCGAAGGTCTGTGTTTTAGTCCTGATTTGCCACAAACTGTTACGCCAGTCTAGTCCAATAACTTGTTCACCCGTTGCATGGCATACATCCAGTGCTGATGCAGTATGGCGGAAAGCGGTTAATGCGTGGAAAGGTCTCGCGTAACCATCGCCACGGCACAATAAACCACCAACGCAGCCTGGTTTTAGGGCCGGTAGCATTTGATACAAGGTTTTGGCACCAATTAGTTCTTCGTGTTGGTAACCAAGATCTACAACTTGCTGTTGACGCTGTTCAAGCTTGGCCATGTCTTTTGTATTTTCAGCGATGCGAACCTGCCCCGGAAACTTGGCATCACAATCTGAACCAACCAATTGCAGCATGTTGTGCCACATCTTAGCCGCTTCCACTGCAAGTGGTATTTCCGATGGGTGCCGGTTAAGCCGTCTTAGGCCACCGGCATTGACGCCTGAAGCATGTCTCCCTGGGCTGTCTTTTTCCAATACTAGGCATTTTTTACCGCGTTTGGCCAGCTGCAAAGCGCTGGAGAAGCCCATCAAACCACCGCCAATAATGACAACATCAAACTTCATTGCTGTCTCCACTATTTAAGCTAGATAATTCACCTAAGGTTAATCTATTGACGGGTGGCCTAGCCCGGTAAACACCTGCCTGTATGACGCTAGTCCCGGTTTTTTCTGCAACAATATGGGCTACTGCTTGCCCGCATTGCCGACCTTGGCATGGTCCCATACCACAACGGGTTAGAAACTTAACCTGGTTACTGTCTATGTGGCCATCGGCAATGGTTTTATGGATTTGGCCCGCTGTGACTTCCTCACAGCGGCAAATTGTGGTTTCTTCTGGTACCTCGGCAAAAGCGCTGGCTGGGATCCGAAAGTAGCTTTCTAGGAATGGGCGGATCCGCTTATCTTTTTTCAGCGATACCTGTAGGAGTAACGCTAGCTCGTCCCTTTGCTTTATTGTAATTTTACCCAGGGTAAACAAGGCTTGTATTGCGGCAATTTCACCGGAATAGGCTGCTGATTTGGCGCCAGCGATGCTAGCACCATCGCCAGTGATAAAAATCCCCGGGTTGGATGATTGTCCCCACTTGTTGAGGGTTGGACGCCAGCATTGTTGGGCATCATCCCAATGGTGCTGGCAACCTGCTGCCATGGAAAGGTTGGTGTTTGGGATAACGCCAAAATGTACCAATAGGTGTTCAGTTTCCAAGCTCTTGTGCTCGCCATCCTTAAAGAAGCTGACAGAGGATATGTGCTTATGTCCGTTTGCACGCATCTGCTTAACGCCGCTAATGATAGGGATCCCAGCTTTGTGCAGTTGCCAGCGGTAATATAGTCCTTTGCGCAAGTACTGCGAAGCCAATAGTGCCGAAGGTAGTTGTTTAATTGCATTAATGTGGTTTGCTTTTGGCGTTAGATCCAATATTGCCTGTACTTTTAATCCCACCTGCAAATATTGCCAAGCCAACAACAAGAGCAAGGGACCTGAACCCGCAAGTACGACATCTTTGCTGGGCACTATTTGATGGGCTTTGAACAATATTTGCCCCGCGCCTGCATGCATTACCCCTGGCAAATCCCAACCTGGAAAGGGAATTGGCCGTTCTAAAGCGCCTGTGGCTATAATGGTTTGCCTGGCTTGCACCATTGTTGCAGATTGTTTTCGGGATATGCCAATTTCTCCGCTGGATGAAAGCGACCAGACCCTGGCCTGGGGCAAGTGTACAGCACCAGATTGCACAAAACGTTTGCTGACTTCGGAGCCACTCGCATAATCAGGGCCGAGGCGTTGCTTTTGCAGGTCTGAAGACAGTTCAATGTGCCGGTATATTTGTCCGCCAAGGCTATTTTGCTCATCTAGCAGTAGGGTGTTGGCACCCTGCTCTGCCGCACAAGCTGCTGCGCTTAAACCCGCGGGGCCGGCACCAATAACCGCAATATCATAATGCTCAATGTTCACTCAGGCTCCCTGTTTGCTGTTGGGACTCGATTTTCATACCGGGTTTTACTTTAGTTAGGCAGGCCCGCTGGTTAGCTTGGCCGTCGATCACCATGAGACAGTCATAACATACCCCCATTAGGCAAAAAGGTGCCCGAGGGCTATTGGATACAGGAGTTGTACGGGTGTGCTTTAGGCCATGCAATAAAGCCGCAGCTGCTACCGTGTCATGCCGGTCAACCTCGACATCCCGACCATCAATGTTGACGGTAACCGGATCTATATTTGTGTTTTTAATACGTAAAAACATTGGCTACAACCTTACCCGGCTGGTAATGTCTTTATGTTCAAAAATCATGCAAGACTGCAAGTCAAGCTCGGTACCTATGTGGGCATTGGTTGCCCTTTTGTGCATAGCCAATGCAATGGCCACGTCTAAGAAAGCGAGTCCGACGGCATTAAAATAAATACGTTCATGGTCGTGCTCACGTCCAGGTTTTTGGCCGGACACCAGCTCATGTAAATCTGCATGGATGTTGGCCGCGCTTAACAAGCCTTTTTTAAACATGCGGCTCAAAGTTTGGGTGCGGTGGGTGACGGTATCCCAATCGTCGCATACGATCTTTTCGCATTGCTCAGCTACAGCGTATTCGTCTTCCCAGCCACCTACATGGCTATAAAAAGCACCGGGTTTCATCCATTCTGCTTTTAACAATGGTGCCTGCGCACTGGTAGCGGTGACAAGTATATCTGAGTCTTCCATTGCCGCCCGCATATGGGTATTGGCGGCGAAAAACTCCATATCAGGCAGGATGGGTGACAGCTCATTGATGAACTGTTGTTCAGCTTCTGGGCTCATATCGGATACCCGGCATACCTTCAGAGACGGGCGCACAACCTTCATGGCGAGCAAGTGCATCTTTGCTTGTTCACCGGCACCTATGAAGCCAATGCTTTCGCTGTTTTTCAGTGCCAGGTGTTTTGCAGCGATGGCACCCACTGCGGCAACGCGCATATTTGACGCCAGGGTGCCCTCCATCACGGCAACAGGGAAGCCTTTTTCTATTTCAGATAACACAAAAATAGCAGACAGGTTTTGCATCTGGTGCAAATCAGGGTTCCGTGGGAACACGGAAACCCATTTCACGCCGCAAATTTTTTCATGTAGCAACGTTGCCGGTAAGCAGTTGATACGTTCCTGGCTTACTGGATTAAAGATCTGCACAATTTTTTCTGGGAACAGTATTTTGTGATCTTCGAAATCCAGCATGGTTTGTTCTGCTGTTTCGATGGCAAGGCGCAGGTCAAAGCAGCCCGCCTGCAATAGGTCATCTTGCGATAGGTAGGTAAAGTTTACTTGATGTTGATCTGCCATATTGCCATTGCCCCAAAAAGATGTTGTTTTGTGCTTGTAATAAGCAATATCAGTGTCACAAAAAAGGGTCAATGGGCTGTATGGCCTAACTAAACTAAGTTTGATACAGCGCAAGTTAATACCGGTTCCATTAAGTATTTGCTCATCCAGTGGGAATTGAAAAGGGTTTATTCGCTACGTCCTGTAGCTCACCTGCTTCGCAGGCCCGCTAAAGCGGTTCTAAGCCGTTCCAACGGCTTTTGGTAGACAAGGCAAATGTTTAATGGTCTAGTGGTTCTAAATCGAGAACATTTAACGCCGTATAAACCCTTTTCAAACCCATCGAAGACGCACCTCAGGAACACAATTTCTGCGTTGCACGAAGTTCGAAAGACCACCAGTATTACTTCATTCGTACGCCTTGAACTTGAGTCCCTGAGGGAGCGCTGGTTTAGCAAATACTTAATGGAACCGGTATTAATGGCCGCCAGGACAAACAAAAAAGGAGCGCGTGGCGCCCCTTTTTTAACGAATTTAATAGCTCCCGCTATACTTTAAACCGGGACAAGTTGCCGTCGATTTCTTCACTCAAGGAATACAAGTCGTCAGATTGCTGCTTAGCCTGATCGACATTGTCGCCTAATTGGTTGGACGCATCGTGGATTGCGTTTGCGATACGGTTTAGTTCTTCCGTTGATGTGTATTGCTCCCTAGATGCTTGGGCAATCGTGCTAGCCCTAGTTGAGATGTCCTCTATGGCCTCGGCAATATTCATCAGGCTATTGGTGACCTCTTGTGCACTGGCACCAGTTTCCGAAGTCGTCTGTTTACTCTCTTCCATAATGGTAACCGCATTTTGGGTCTGTTCCTGCAGCTCACCAATAACCGCCTGGATTTCACCTGTTGCTTCATGGGTGCGTGCTGATAGAGCCCTTACTTCATCAGCGACTACTGCAAAACCCCGGCCTTGCTCCCCTGCCCTGGCTGCTTCAATTGCCGCGTTGAGCGCAAGCAGATTGGTTTGTTCTGCAATTCCCTGGATGGTGGCCAGAATGCTATTGATCTGCTGGGCTTGTTCTGCCAAGCGGGTGATGGTTTCTGTCGTATCATCTATCTGTTTGGTCAATTTGGCCATGCGCCGCTTGTTTTCGCTGGCGTTTTGCATGCCTTTGTTGCCTTCTTCTGCCGCTTGCTGGGCGGCAGCTGCGGTGTCGCTAGCGTTGTCGGCAACATGGGAAGATGTAGTGGACATCTCGTTAATGGCTGCGGCCACCTGGCTGATTTCGGACTGTTGCAATTTAATAGCATCATTGTTTTGTTGTGCATTGTCACGGCTGCGGTTGGACAGGCTGGTCAATTGGCTTGCAGAATCCTTGGTATCTGACACTAGGCTATGGATTAACGAAACGAAATGATTAAAGGCGCCACTCACTTTGCCTATTTCGTCTTTGGTTTTGATATCCAAGCGCTTGGTTAGGTCGGCATCACCTTGGCAAATGGCAGACATAGCCTGGTTGAGTTGCAATAATGGTTGCATAAGCCGGGATATCATATAACCGGACATTAGTATCACTGCCAGGATAGTAAACACTGAGATAAGCAGGTTGGTCCAAGCGAGTGCCCCAACCCCTTCTAGGGCATCAGATTCCTTCATCAATAACAACAGCTCCCAGTCAACGCCTTGGATCGGAAATGCTGCCGCTAGCCATTGTTCATCTTCAATCTCCACTAGGCTGGGGGTACTGCCTAACCGGGATGCTCCACGCATGCTACCGATAGATTTGCCAACTTTGTCTTTGTCGGGATGGATCAGGAATTTACCATCGCCATCTAGCACCGCAGCATATCCAGAAGTGCCAATGCGAACGCCTAGCACTTCCCGGATGACGTCGCCAAGCTCAACATCAGCCGCGACCACATCGGCACCCACTGGCTCGGCAAAGGTCATTACCATTTTGTCTTCACTGGCATCGTTGTAGGGCGGCGTTACGATTTGCGTGCCCGCTTGGCGCGCCTGGGTATACCAGGGCCGGGTGCGGGGGTCATAGTCCGATGGCAGGTTGATAGGAGGGAAAGTGAGCATTTGGCCAGCACCACTGCCCACATACATTACTTCAAAATTGCCGGAAAGCTGGCCTTGCCTGATAACTGCATCAATCTCGCCACCTTGGGACAGAGCCTGCCCCGCTGCCGAAACCATTTGGCTTTTCACTTCAAACCAGTTGTTTACAAACCGGGTGGTGTTATCGCCTGTGCGCGATAGTATCTCACTGACTTTATCTTCCAGGCCACCACTGGCTTGGTTGTAGTTGATTATACCGTTGAAGCTGACGCATAAAAACACGGTTAAACCCACACTTAGCATCAGGCGCATACGAATAGTCATGGATGTCATTATTATTGTTCCCATTTACTGCCATGCTTGCTGGCATACACGGCATTGTTGTTTTAGCTGACTTTTATTTGTCACATTATAATAAACGTTGTCACGAATAAAATAGACCAGTCATAAATTGCCTATCGGCCTCTGAAAAGAGTTGCATTAGCGGCAGTTGAAAATATTTGTCACTGATCGCGACAGGATTCCTCCGGAAATTCGAATTCAATTGTGGTGTGGGACAGCGGGAAACGAGCCAATTGCTTGGCTATTTCCCGTTTTAATGCGTTAGTTTCAGCTGGGCTCAAATCCTGTTGCAGGACTAAGTGCGCCGTTAATACGTGGTGTTCACCATCAAGGGACCAAAAATGCAGGCGGTGGATGCTCTGGACGTGCGACAATCCCTGCAAAACATCGAGTATCGCTTGCTGCATGTTGGGATCAGGCACTGCTTGCAAAAAAAGCTTTATTGTTGCAATCAGGTTTTTTGCGACATTGACCAATATGAGCAAGGTAAAGCAGATGGATAATATAGGGTCGAGAATTGGCCAGTCTACAAAAAACAAAACGATTGACACGATTAGCACCGCTATCCAGCCCAATACGTCTTCAATGAGATGCCAATTCAAGACCTTTTCGTTTAAGGTTTTACCTTTGCTGAGCTTATAGGCGGCGTAGCCATTTACAGTTACTCCTAAAAGCGCCAGAACCAACATACCCTCTACCATCGGCATTTGCGGTTCAAATAGCCTTGGAATGGCGAGGTAGAGTACCCCAATTGAGCCAAGTAACAAGACTAGGCCATTAATTAAGGCTCCAAAAAGAGATAGGCGTTTATAGCCGTAAGTGTAGGACCCCCCGGCTGCTTTATTGCTGAGTTTGCTTAACACCCAGGCCATGCCTATGGCCAAAGTATCCCCAAGGTCATGCACAGCATCTGCTAAAATGGCAGTGCTATTGGTGAGATAGCCACCTACAAACTCAATCAAAGTGAATACGGCATTCAACAATAATGCTATGCCTAACCTATCACTGGCGACGACCTTGTGGAGTCCGTGATGGTTGTGGTTGTGGTGTCCAGACATGGCGCCTTTCGGCTGTTCCGCTAATAGTACTTAGGTATCGCTAAAAACTACGGTACTGTCAACTGCTTGCGGATACCAAGCTATTAGACGTATCCCTAGATGATTTAGCTGGTCTGCCTGCGGTGCCATTGTAATCATGGCCATGTAGTTTCTATTCTATGCAAATTTAAAGTTTTTTAGCTTTGTATTGAGAAACTGCCTAAAATCGAGGTAGTTAAGCGGAACTCGCTTTTATTAAGATATTTAAATAAGCCAATTACAAACTTGGTAAGAACCACGCGACTACCAAAGCCAAAAATTGACAGGATATATACTGTGACACACCAGAGCGTTATATACTCTAGCCTCAAGCAATTCAAGCACCTGTTTTTTATCACATCAACGCTGATGGCCACTACTGGTATTGCTCAAGAATTAGAAGAACTGTCGATTGAAGACTTGTTCGACGTTAAAGTGATGGAGCTCGCATCAGGTGTGGAGCAACAAGTCAACAAAGCCCCTGCCGTGGTATCTGTGATAACCGCCGAAGAAATTTCAGCCTATGGGGCAACTTCAGTGCACGAGGCTTTGGAAATGGTTCCCGGGTTGCATGTAGTGCCTTCATCAGTAGCAAACATGTGGCCGGTGGTGACGTTCCGGGGAATCTTTGGCGACACCAATCCACAAGTACTTTGGCTAATGGACGGTAAACGCATTTCCTACACTATCCATGGTGGCTTTGACATGAATTTTTTCATACCTATTGGCAACGTGAAAAAAATAGAAGTCATCCGGGGGCCAGCCTCGGCGCTGTATGGTGCTGAGGCTTTTGCTGGTGTTGTCAATGTAATTACTTATGACAGCTCGGATGGCAATGAAGTGGCGGTGCAGTTAGGCTCATTTGACCGGAAAGGTTTTTCCGCACGTGGTGGTTTTGCCTTGTCACCCTTATGGCGTATTGGATACCAAGCGGAATACAACGAACGGGGAAATGATACTAGTCGCGTTATCACAGCCGATACACAAACACTGTTTGACAGCTTATTTGGCACCAACGCGTCCCTTGCCCCTGCTCCGCTGGTTGATGCTATGGATCAAACCTCCCTCAGCCTGAAGCTAGAACACGAAAAATGGAACCTTACTAGCCATTATTTGGCAATTGACTCACCGCAGATGACCGGGACAGGGAATGCATTATCTGAAGACGACACCCGGAAAAACACTATTTTTAGCCAGGTGGTTGAGTATCGTTCAAACATGCAGGATTCCCAATGGCAATTCCAACCATCATTTCATTATTTAAAGGCCGAACTGGAAACCAAGCTGAGTTTGTTCCCTTCAGGCACAGAGGTTCCAGTCGGCAGCGATGGCAACATAGATTTTGCAGCGCCTGTATCGACAGTTGAGTTTAGCGATGGTTACCTGGGATACCCGGCAAGCACCTATGAAGTAATGGAAATTGATGTGCCTATCTATCAGCAGGGTATAAAACAACATCAGATCCGTTACAACATTGGCTATCGCTATGAAAAGAGTAAACAGTCTGAATTGAAAAATTTTGGGCCTGGCGTCATTGATGGTAGCCAGCCTGTTGTGGATATCTCCTACCTAACCGATGTGACCGGTACCGACTTTATCTATCTCGATGATTTATCCCGCAATGTTTTCCACATTAGTGTGCAAGATATCTGGAAAATCAATGATTCCCTGGAAGCGACCTTGGGGCTAAGGTTTGACGATTATTCCGATGTTGGTTCAACATTGACACCTCGTGCTACCTTGATATGGGAAGCGAGCAATGCCTTGACCGCAAAATTTATTTACGGCGAGGCATTTCGGGCGCCGTCTTTTATGGAGCGGGGAGTAAGAAACAATCCTGCGACTTTGGGCAATCCCAATTTAGATAACGAGACATTGGACTCGTTTGAAGTCTCGCTGAGCTACATTGTAAACCGAGATATTTGGTTAAACCTAAACCTTTACCAATACCAAGCTAAACAACTTATCCAATACGTGCCTAATGTTGGACAAACCAGCAGCACAGCCCAAAATATCAACGAATATGAAGGTGAAGGACTTGAGCTAGAACTGTTTTGGCAACCATCAAACGCCTTTGAGTTATCCTTAAACTACGCCTTGCAATCAACCGAAAACGACATCGCCAAACAACAACAACCCTTTGTGCCGCAGCAAATGTTGATGCTTAGAACAAATTGGATTTTGAATGACCAGTGGCAAGCAAATTTTTCAGTGCGCGGGGTATTAGATCGTGACCGTGAACTAGCCGACCAAAGGCCTGATGTTGATGATTATTGGCTGTGCAACTTTAACCTGCAGTACCGGGTTGGGAATATCACTTTTAGTGGCACCATTAAAAACCTGTTCAATCAAGATTTGAGGGAACCTTCCAGCGTCAGTTCGAATATTCCTGATGATTATCCATTAAATGAACGCCACGGCTTTATTGAAGCCACTTGGCGGTTTTAACTATTAATACATTGGTCATTTTAGTTAATTTAGTGATTTTAAGGTATTATTTCCCACAACCGTTTTGTGTAAGTGAATCAATATAGTGGAACGTGTTTTTGATCTTTTAGAAAGCTTAGGTGAAATAAACCTGTTCAGCCCTAGACCATGCCCCCGCCGAAATACGGTCATCACAGCCTGCATTGCTTCACTTTGCTTTTCTGCCGTTAGCCAAGAGTTGGATGAGTTATCCATTGAGGAGCTATTTGATGTAAAGGTGATGGAGTTAGCATCAGGGGTGAAGCAACAGGTTAATAAAGCCCCTGCCGTTGTATCAGTCATTACCGCCGAAGAAATTAAGGCCTATGGCGCTACTTCATTATTTGAGGCGCTTGAAATAGTGCCAGGTTTGCACGTCGTACCGTCATCCCTAACTAATATGAAACCTGCCATCACATTTAGGGGTATCTACACTGACAACAACCCCCAAGTCCTGGTGCTAATTGATGGCCACAGGGTGTCCTATTCCCATGAAGGGGGCTTCATGGACAACGTCATCTTGCCACTATCCAATGTTAAAAAAATCGAGGTTATCCGTGGGCCGGCATCCGCTTTGCACGGTTCCGATGCCTACGCGGGTGTGGTTAACCTAGTCACCTATGGCCGCAACGACCCGGGGCAAATTTCAGCGAGTGTAGGTTCTTTCAACCATAAAGGCGTTTCTGCCCGGACCAACCTCTTATTGAGCCAAGGCTGGGTATTGAGTTTGTCGGGGGAATACCTTTCCCGTGAACCGGATACCAGCCGAATTATAACGTCAGATACACAAAGCTTGTTTGACAGCTTGTTTGGAACCAATGCCTCCCTTGCCCCTGGTTACATAGATGACGGGATCAGGCAGATAGCTTTTATGGCAAAAGCCAGCGATGAAAACTGGTTGATTTCATATACGCACTTGGACATGGACGCCCCCACTATGACGGGAGTGGCCAATTCCTTGAACACAGGTAGTGATATAGATCATACGATGCATAGTTGGTCGGCCAGCTATGATTCAAAAGACTTTTCAACTTCTTGGCAATTCAAGCCAAACATCGCTTACTTTAATATTGACAGTTTGTTTAAATATCAAATATTCCCAGACCAAACGGTCTTGCCAATAGGTAGTGACGGTAATGTAGATTTCACCAACCCAGCTGGTTTCGTTGAATTCAGCGACGGTTTACTGGGTTATCCCGGGATCCGCTACGAAGTCGTCCAGGCTGAACTACCTGCCACACGTCTCGGCCAATTTGACCATCAGACATCAATAAGTTTGGGATATCGTATTGAACGTTCTTATATTAGCGAATCTAAAAACTTCGGGCCTGGCCTTGTTGATGGGACTGAAGGGATTGTCGATGCTTCATTTTTGACCGATGTATCTGGTTCCGAATTTGTGTTTTTAACCGATAACATACGCAGGGTTTTCCATCTAGGTGTCCAAGATATCTGGCAAGTTAACGATACGATGGAACTGACGCTTGGCCTCAGGTTTGACGATTTTAGCGATGTCGGCAGCACGTTAACGCCAAGGGCGATTTTGGTATGGGAACTTAACGATAAATTAACCACTAAATTTATCTATGGGAGTGCATTCAGGGCTCCTGCATTTGCGGAACTGTTTGCACAAAATAACCCCGCTGGCGTTGGCAACCCAAACTTAGGCAATGAGACAATAGACTCTTATGAAACCTCATTGAGCTACATTATCAACGCGGATAGCTGGATAAACTTAAATTTGTATCACTTTGAAGCTGACTCCATCATTCAATTTGTACCAGTACCAGATGAAACCGTGAGTTCGACGGAAAATACCAATAAGTTGCAAGGCAAAGGGCTGGAAGCAGAGTTATTTTGGCAGTTGGCTGATAACGTGGAGCTGAGCCTAAATTACGCCTACCAATCCACGAAAAATGCACTGGCAGGGATCCAACAGCCATTCGTACCTAAGCAGCAAGTATTTGCCATGTTAAATTGGCAAGTCAACCAAGATTGGAAAATCAACCTGTCAACCAGGGGGATCCTAGACCGTCAGCGCGAAAGCGATGATACACGGGCACCGACTGACGATTACTGGCTGACCAACATTAATTTCCAGTACCAACTTGGAAATTGGCGCCTAAATGGCACTATTAAAAACTTGTTTAATAGCGATGCCCGGGAACCCGCTAGTATAGGTACCAATATTCTGATGGACTTCCCTTTGAATGAACGCAACGGCTTTATCGAAGTCACTTGGCAGTTTTAAGCTATTTCGGTGATATGAATTGTGGCGTGCGAATAGATAAAATCTTGGGGGCGATACCCAAAAAACGTATAAAGTTGATATTAGAAACTTATGGTTTTCATCTTTTTACTGAAAATAGGGGCACAGCCATAGAAATTAACAGCGGGCTTAATTAATGAGTAATTCCAAGTGGCATCTTATTTGCTATATCTTGTTGACAGTAC
This sequence comes from Alteromonadaceae bacterium, assembly GCA_965279005.1. Taxonomy (GTDB): domain Bacteria; phylum Pseudomonadota; class Gammaproteobacteria; order Enterobacterales; family Alteromonadaceae; genus Planctobacterium. The sequence continues at coordinate 102,964 of CBDIHK010000025.1, forward strand.
CTGCAACTGAATTGAAAAAAGTAAATATACTAAAGTACTACTATTAGTTAATGATACGGGGGAGTTAGTTGGCTGTTATGATCCTGTCGAATATGCCGGTAACAAAATGCATTGCAACACGTTAGCTTTGTCTGCCTATCGAGCAAGTATTGATTGCAAAGGATTTGGCGCCCGTACATCAACATGGATGCCATCGGGGGAAGCTCTAACTATGGAGTGTCATGGGTGAAGATTTATAGTGAGTTAAGGCTCCGTGAAAAAATCATTTTCATGATGATGGTAGTTAGCATTACAACCCTAGCTATCACTAACGTCCTCTATGTTGCGCGCATGATCCCAAGCTTAAAGCAAAACACCGTTGCTGAGTACTCCAACTATGCAACACTAATTGGCAATAGTGTGATTGGCTCATTACTTTTCGCCGATACCGATACAGCAAACGAGGTGTTGCGTCCGCTCGCGAATCAAAAGAGTATCGTCTCTGCAGTTATATTCGATAGTAGAGGTAATTATTTTGCTGGCTATGCGCAAATTGAGCCGGTTCATCCTGATGTGCTAACAACGTCGTTTAAGGAGAGTGAAGGCCTTTCTGTAGATTACAGTTTTTTGCAAAACAACCTCGAAGTAAATGCACCAATTGCATTTGATGGCACTGTAATTGGATACATCCAAATGCAAGTGGATGTTGCCAATAAGAATTTTGAGTTTTACTCCCAGCTAATCATTTCAATTCTCACTTTCATCGTCTCTATCTTGTTGGCTTATATACTCGCTACTAGGTTGCAAAAAGTGATTACCGGACCGGTCAATAAAATCGTCTCACTGATGCAGAAAGTATCGCAAACAAACGATTTTTCGACACGGGCATCGTTAAGCACTAATGATGAGCTCGCTAAGCTGGGGGATGGCTTCAACGACATGCTGTCAAGGCTACAAAGCCGTGATGCAGAACTTGTGGAATACAGGGAACAACTAGAGGAAAAAGTAGTACAGCGAACCCAACAATTGAATTTGGCAATAAAGGAGGCCAACGCCGCAACCGAAGCAAAATCTGATTTTTTGGCTAAAATGAGCCACGAAATCCGCACGCCATTGAATGCCATCATAGGTTTTAGCAACCTAACACTGCGCACCCACCTGCAACCTGAGCAAAGGGAAAATTTAGTAAAGGTATTAAATTCCTCAGAGACACTATTGGGCTTGATTAACGATATACTGGATTTTTCGAAAATTGAAGCTGGAAAACTGACCCTTGAAAGCGTGGACTTTGATGTCGACAAAGTTGTCCAGCGAGCACTAAACGTTATTGGATTAAGGGCTCACGAGAAAAATATTGAGTTAATTAGCTACATCGATCCAGCTGTACCAAACTTTGTCGTTGGCGATCCTCTGCGCCTCCAGCAGATCATCATTAACCTATGCTCCAATGCCGTTAAATTTACCGAGTCGGGCTCTGTGACGGTGATGGTAAAACGCAAGCGAGCTCCAATAACAAGTGGCATTAAACTGATTATTGAAGTTGCCGACACGGGGATTGGTATTTCCAAACAGCAGCAAAGTAAGCTATTTCAATCTTTTTCCCAAGCGGATAATTCGGTTACGCGCAAATACGGTGGTACCGGCTTGGGCTTAATTATTTGTAAACAATTAAGCGAATTGATGGGAGGAGGAATTAGCGTCGAAAGTGAACCCGGACAAGGCTCAACCTTTATCGTTACTGCGGTATTTGGTGAGAGCAAGGCTCCCCTGGTATCAGCTCCACAAACATTTGATGCGTTGGCAGACATGAATCTGCTGGTCGTCGATGACAATGACTTAACCCGCAAAGTGATTTGCGACTGTTTGCAACAAAGCGCGCGAAAAATCGATACTGCAACAGATGGATTGGAAGCGTTACAGCAAGTGAAGGCCTCCATCAAACAACGGCAACCCTATGACTTGATCATTATGGATTGGAAAATGCCCAATATGGACGGTCTAGAAGCTGCTAAAATCATTAAAAACGAGTTAGGCCTTGATAGCTCGGAAATATTAATGATTTCCGCTTATGACAAGGAACAAGTCCTTGAGGAAGCCAATAAAATTGGCGTTTCACATTTTTTAGAAAAACCGTTCTCAGCGAGGAGCCTAATCGATTACTTGCATCAGATGCTGCTCGGTGAAACGTCCCAAGAACATACCGAAGAAGACAACGGCGTTATTCCAAAATACCAGGGACTGCGGATTTTATTAGTTGAAGATAACAAGCTCAACCAACAGGTTGCCAAAGGCTTTTTAGCTGAAACCCTAGTCGAGCTGGATATAGTGGAAAACGGCCAGCGAGCGATTGAAAAACTATCGCAACCCAATGACTATAAGTTGGTATTGATGGATGTACAAATGCCTGTAATGGACGGGTTGACAGCAACTCAAAAAATACGCAATGAGCTTAAACTAGATGTCCCAGTCATCGCAATGACAGCCCACGCAATGGATAGCGATATCATAAAAGCAGAGAAAGCGGGCATGAATGGCTATTTGAGTAAACCCATAGATGTAGAGGCCTTGTACCGGATTTTGGATAAATACCTTGGCGGCAATAACCCAGAGGGCATGGCCACATCGGTTGTCCCACAACAAATGTCTTATTACCAGTTCACCTCATCTAAACTACTACAAGACATTCAACACATCCGTGAGCTAGATGTGGACTCTGCCTTGAAGCTGTATTATGGCCAGTACCAGATGTTTGAAGATTTTGTCCATGAATTTATAACAGATCAGCAGTTGCGGGATGACTTAAAGACTGCAATTGACGATCAAAACATGGATGAAATCAACCGTACCAGCCACACCTTGAAGAGTCTCCTGTCCTATGTGGGTGCCGTTGAACTCCGGGACATGGCCAGCGCCATTGAAGTAAGCTCGGGTGACCCTAGCAATAACCAAGCAGACATTTTAAAAGAAGCCGCGCGATTAAGTATTAGGTTAGAAAACTTGACCGTTCAGCTGAAACAAGCAATTGCGCCTAGGGCTCCGAGCAGCTCAAGCGCGGAAAGCCTTAACCTCGATGAAATCATGGCTAGGTTAGGCACACTATTAGCAAGTAGGGACATGGAAGCGGAAGAAACTGCAGTAAAGCTGGCAAATGTCCTAAAAGGGAGTCGCTCCGGTCCGTTAGCTGATGAAATTGCGGATTTATCATCACAGCTTAAATTTGAAGCAGCACTAGAACTGCTAGAAAAAATGCGACAAGCACAAAGGAGCTAAAGCTTAATATGGACAAAGCCAAATTTAAAATACTCATAATTGATGACGAGCCGATGTACATAAAGATGTTGTACAAAGGCTTAAAGCAGGACTTTCAAATACTCGGTGTTTTGTCAGGCAACGAAGGAGTTGGAACGGCTATTAAAGAACTCCCGGATCTCATTCTACTAGACATAATAATGAAAGGAATTGATGGCTATGAGGTACTAAAACATCTTCGTGCCAATGACGCCACTAAACACATTCCCGTTGTGTTTTTATCCGGCTTGGGCGATGCTGTCGATGAATCATATGGTATAAGCGTTGGCGCGCAAGGTTACATTAGCAAGCCATTTAACCTCTATGAGGTTAAATCTACAATAGAAAATCTACTTAATGAATAAACAAGGGCTAAGTTGGGTTGAATTTTGTTTGATTCGTATTACATGATGTGTTGGCTTAAGTAAATGGCAGAGAAATTTATAAAGGCAAGGAAAAGTGGTTTGAGCCTGATTCGTATTATTTTAGGCGTATCTTCCGCCCTTTTAGCAACATCTGTTGCAGCACAGGATTTGAAAGATCTTTCGCTAGAGGATCTTTTCGATGTCAAGGTAATGGAGTTGGCTTCTGGAGTTGAACAGCAGGTAAATAAGGCACCCGCTGTAGTATCAGTTATCACCGCTGCAGAGATAAAGGCCTATGGTGCCAATACTGTCTTTGAAGCCCTTGAGATGGTGCCAGGTCTGCATGTTGTGCCATCTTCTGTCGGTAACATGTGGCCTGTAGTGACATTCAGGGGGATCTTTGCCAATACCAATCCACAGGTTCTTTGGTTAATTGACGGAAAGCGCGTGTCCTACAGCATCCAAGGTGGCCTGAACCAACATATTTATTTGCCAATTGGCAACATTAAAAAGATAGAGACCATCCGTGGCCCAGCGTCGGCACTACTCGGCGCTGAAGCTTATGCCGGTGTTATCAACCTAGTTACCTACGACAGCACCGAAAAAAATGAAATATCGGTACGGCTTGGTTCTTTTGATCAAAGACGCATCGCAATAAACGCTGGCGTTGAACTATCTCCGTTTTGGCGTTTTGGTATCCAAGCAGAACACTCAAAAAGAAATAGCGATAAAAGCCGTGTCATTACCGCTGACAATCAGACCTTCTTTGATTCACTGTTTGGCAGCGATGCCTCGCTGGCACCTGGTGCACTTGATGATCACTTTGAGCAATCTAGTGTGTCGTTAAAGTTAGAGCACGAACAGTGGAACCTAAGCAGCCATTTATTAGAATTGGATTTGCCGCCTATGGTGGGAGCGGGTAACGCCCTTACCAACGACAGTTTTCGCAAAAATACGATATTGCGCCATGTTATCGAATACGATAGCGCCGACGATCATTCAGATTGGCGATTCCAACCTTCTATCCAGCTTTTAAGGGTGCAATCTAAATCTAAACTTCAGTTGTTCCCGGATGGTGCTGTGTTGCCTATTGGAGAAGATGGCAACATTAACTTTTTATCTCCGGTTTCCACGGTTGAGTTTGTCGATGGCTACCAGGGCAACCCGTCAAGCCGCTATGATGTGCTCGAACTGGATATTCCGGTCTATCACCTGGGCTTTAAAAACCACCAGTTGCGCTATAGCCTGGGATACCGATACGAAAAAAGCCGCCAAGGAGAGGTGAAAAACTTTGGACCGGGCGTAATTGACGGCACACAAACCGTCATAGACAGCAGTTTCTTGACAAATGTTTCAGGTACCAATCTTATTTATCTGGCGGATCTAAGCCGCAACGTATTCCACTTCAGTGTGCAAGATATATGGAAGATAAATGATGGCCTAGAAGCGACGCTGGGGTTGCGATTTGATGATTATTCTGATGTGGGTTCCACCGTTACACCGCGAGCTACATTGGTATGGGATGCTGCTGATTCACTTACTGCAAAATTTGTCTATGGCCAAGCATTCCGGGCGCCTTCTTTCATGGAACGCGCCGCAAGGAATAACCCAGCCATTATTGGTAACTCAAATTTAGATAATGAAACCTTGGATTCATTCGAGGTTTCACTGAGCTACATAGCAAGCCGCAACATTTGGCTAAATATAAATGTATACCGTTACATCGCAGAATCATTCATCCAGTACATACCAGATCTAGGTGAGCCCACCCGGACAGCGCAAAACATAAATCGTTATGACGGTGAAGGTATTGAGTTGGAAGCGTTTTGGCAAGTTTCAGATTCGCTTAAATTGGATCTCATCTATTCATTACAATCAACCGAAAACGACATTGACCAACAACAGCAGCCTTTTGTCCCACGTAAGTTAATGATGGTTAAAGGCAATTGGGAGATTAGTGACAATTGGCAAATAAACCTTGCTGTACGTGGCGTTATGGATCGCATCAGGGAGAAAATGGATAGTAGACCCCAAATTGAAGACTATTGGCTAACCAATCTCAATCTTGAGTATACAAAGGGTAATTTTCGCTTAAGCGGTAGCATTAAGAATATATTTGATGAGGACATGCGGGAACCGGCGAGTATCCGCACCAATATCAACGATGATTTCCCATTGAATGAACGCAATGCCTTTGTTGATGTGGCTTGGAAATTTTAAATGCAATTGTTGAAAGGAATTACATAAAAATGGCGCAAAGGAAGACTAAAAGGATGTTTGCGCTTTGCCTGCTATTAGTGGGCATCTCTACTCCCATATTGGGCCACGCACAGGTAAGTGGATTGAATGAGTTGAAGGCGATATTCCTATTCAACTTTGCGAGATTTGTGCACTGGCCGGCTGAATTAGATGGTCACAGGGTATTTAATTTATGTACGTGGCACGCAAGTGTGCTGCATGGGCCACTATCTGAATTCCAGAATAAAGTTGTGAATGGCAAACAATTTAATGTTAAGCAAATTGACGACTTAAAAGAGGCTAGTTCCTGTTCCATTATCTATCTCGACAAGTCCTCTGAGCATCTTGATTTCCCTTTGCCCACGGAGCTTAAAAACGTGTTGCTGGTAAGTGATACGCCTGATTTTGCCAAGTGCCATGGGCACATCGAGTTTGCCCTTAACCGTGATAAAGCCAATAAATTATCACTGATTGTAAACCGGCACAACACCGCGGCGTCAGGCCTAAACGTTAGCTCTAGGGTTTTGGTCCGTTCTACCGTCCTTGAATCTAGCCAATGCGCTGGGGATAGCGATAGTGGTTCCGATTAACCATTGATGCGCTATGCAGCTTCTGGCTGGCGAACGCAAAAAGGGCAATGGATATTGCCCTGCCCCTTTATCTAATTTTATGTCTTTGTCGGCAGTTAAGGACTGGACTGGAAAACTTCCTCGCCCATAAGGAAGGTTGCTAAAACCTGGGTGTTTTCGATGGCGTCAGCACTGAGTGTGGTTACATCCTGGGACAAAACGACAAAATCAGCAAACTTACCCACTTCAAGCGAACCAGTAACCGACTCAAGGCCCAGTGCTTTAGCTCCGTTGATGGTAGCCGCTTGAATGGCCGATTCAATATTTGGTAGGCCTTGCCCTTCCTGCAAACGGATTGAATTGGCAATTGCAACAAGCGGGCTAAGTTCATTAACGGTCCAATCGCTGCTAAAGGTGACATTGGCACCCGCATCATATACACCGCGCATTTGCAACATGGCCTGAGCCCGCTGTTGGCCGATATAGGGCACTGCCCAGCTATGCTCTGCAAAAAAGGTGGCACCTGCCTGGAAGTCGGCATCTATGTCATATTCTGCAAACCTAGGAAAATCACTTGGGCGTACCATTTCCAGGTGGGTTAAGCCATATAATTGATCGCTACCGGCTTGCCTAACAGTAGCAATATTATCAATAGCCTGGCTAATACCTAAATCGCCAATGGCATGGATATGGGCACCAAAACCAATTTTCTGCAGTTCGGCCAACCAAAACGCCATTGCGTCCGGCGTAATGTAGTATAGACCAGTTGGGATATTTTCTTGCCAGCTCCAAGTGTAATTTTCTGCCACTTTGGCAGTGCCAAAGTGCATGACACCATCGACATACATTTTCACTTGGTTGAACAATAACAAGTTTTCGCTATTGCTAGTTTGGATCCGCTGCAAAAAACTCAACTGCTCTTGTGGTTCAATTTCAGGATAAATCCATGGGCGTACGGAAATCCTTGCAGTCAATTCGCCATCAGCCAATACCTGTTGCCATACCTCGTACCAGCCACGTCGCCAATACATACGCCCGTCACCGACAGTGGTAATACCATTTACGCGCATTTCCTCCAACCCAGCCAACAACCCATCGTAGCTCGCTTGAAATACCCCATCTTGGGCATTCCAAGCACGTTCCATGACAATGTCCCCTGCGTTATCAAACAAGATACCATTGGGTTCGCCAGTTTCTTGGTCGAACATAATGCGACCACCTGGTGGATGCGGGGTTTCACTGTCTATACCAGCCACTTCCAAAGCCATAGAGTTTACCAACATAGAGTGGGAAGACTCTTCCATAATGATCACTGGATTATTTGGGAAAACATCGTCGAGCACGTCGCGCGGCATGACGGCTTCGTTGTATTCCATCAACGCATCTAGTTGGTGGCCGTAACCAATCACCCAAGAACCGGCTTGCACGATGTTTCGGGTGCAAATTTCTAGTAGTGGGATTTGTCCAATCAGGTTGCGATCACGGTCTAACTGGCAGTTCCCACCAACTTCTGAAGCACCCTCAAAAATATGGTTGTGGGTATCGATAAAACCGGGTAAAACCGCATTCCCCTGGGCATCATAAACCTGGGTACTTTCGCCAATCCGATCTGTAATACTGTCCCCACTGCCAATTGCCGTGATCTCGCCATCGCTAATTGCCATTGCAGCTGCACGGGGTTGTGCTGGGTTGGCGGTGTAAATTAAAGCATTAACTACAACTAAGTCAGCCGGTTCTTGGTTATTTGTTGGTGGAGGCGCCACAGGTGTTGGTGGCTCAGGCTCTGGCTGCCCAATTGCCGCCTCTACTTGGCCTTCGCCTGAACAGGCAAAAATGCCTAACAGCAATGACATGGCCAATAGTTTGCTCGGGCTGAGGTGGCTTGCCGGATTGGGGAAAATGAAATGTGCCATCGTTTTACCTCTTTTATTAACGTTTTAATGATAGCAAGGTTGTAACTGTAACGTGCTCAAGTTTACCTTTGTTGGTTACAACGTTTCTCCATTGGTTTTCATTCCAATTAAATCCCGGATATAGCGAGTTGCAGCAAAAATGTAAAACAGCATCTGCCCGGTGGGTGTTGAGCAAATAGTCTTTAAAGCTGTAAGCCATGGAAGCTATTAAAACAGGTGTATTTTCCATCGCTTTTATCCATGCCCAAACAAAAAAGCCCCTAGCAAGTGCTAGGGGCTAACTTCACGGAAACAAAAAAGCAAAGGAAACTGCCAGTCAGGATGACGGAAAGTTAACTCACAATTTCACATAATGCTATACGGAGGAAATAGTGATGATGATCATTTTTTTGCATCATTTTTAAAACAGCACACCGTTTCCCTGCCATAAAGGCTGGCGTAACCATGTATTCCGCCACTCCACCTGAGCGTTGCCAAATGGTGGACTCAGGAGGATGGTTAAATGAATTACCTGGTAAATTTTGTGAAATTTAATGAATGGGTGATATATGGGATAAAAGCAAATGGCATATTCTATACCCTCAACTATCATAGGGTTAGAGGCAAACCCTGAAAAACAGACGCTATATCTTATCGCATCATCATTTGGCAGTTTGCTAGACCTGTATATTTTAATTTGCTAATGTTTCGGCACTTTTCGAGCAGTACCTTATGAAAGAGTGCGGATCTATGAGTCCGTGCAGACGATATAGTTATGTTTCAAATTGGTTCGTTCCAAGTTCAAGAAAAACTCTTTGAGAGCACCAATACATTGGTCTTCCGCGCCTTGCAAAGTTCTGACAAGCCCGGTAAAGCCAGTGGCACCGTGATATTGAAACAATTGAAGCAACAGTTCCCCTCCCCTGAACAATTAGCCCGGTTTCGACGCGAGTTTGAAATTAGTAAGCGGATAGGCGGTAAAGGCATCGTCAAGGCAACCCAGTTGCTCCGCCATGAAAATAGCCTAGTCATGGTAATGGAAGATATCCATGGCGACTCTTTGGCCAACCTTTATAAAGATAAAGCCATGCGCGTGGCTGAGTTTTTAAGGTTTGCCCTTAAACTGGTAGATTGCATTGATGCTGTTCACCAGCACAAAATCATCCACAAAGACATTAATCCTTCCAACATCATCTTGGACAAGCGTACCCAGCGCCTAAAGGTGATTGACTTCGGTATATCCTCTGAACTTGAATACGAAGCACCCAGTGCAGTCGGTGAGGCAATATTCAAAGGCACCTTCGCTTATATATCCCCTGAACAGACAGGGCGCATGAACCGCGGTGTTGATTACCGAACCGACTTCTATTCTTTGGGGGTTACTTTCTACCAGTTGTTGACCGGAAAACTCCCCTATACAGCAGAAGATCCGATGGAGTGGGTACATGCCCATATCGCTAAAACGGCAGCTGACCCGACCCAAATCAATCCTGATATTCCAGAAGCTCTAAGCAAAGTCGTATTAAAGTTGTTAGCCAAAAATGCTGATGACCGATATGCTACCTTGTTTGGTTTAAAACGCGATCTAGAACACTGTAGACGCGAATTTAGCAGTCTTGGCATGGTTAAACCGTTTGAACTCGGAACGGCTGACTATAGTGGTGAATTTAATGTTTCAAAACAAGTGGTTGGAAGGGACAGCGAACTTGACACCTTGTTTGCAGCCTACGACAAGGCCGAGTCTGGCAACAACCAAATAGTCACTGTCTCTGGTTCTTCAGGAGTTGGAAAAACCGCACTGGTGCACGAGGTCAAAAAACCGGTAATGTTAAAGCGCGGTTATTTTGTAGAAGGTAAATTTGACCAATTTAACCGCACTTCCCCCTACTCCGCCATCATCAATGTTATCAAAGGCTTTATTCTACAGATACTAACAGAGACAGAAAGCGAGATAGCGGCTTGGCAAAATAGTTTCGATAAATCGCTAGACGGCTTTGGCCATCTATTGCTCGATGCTATTCCTGAACTAAGGCATATTACGGATACTGTTGCAGCTGCAGCCAACGACGGTATTGACCTCGATAACAAGTTTAGTTTGGCGCTGCAAAAGGTGTTTAGCGCGATAACCCAGCGCAATAAACCGATTGTTATATTCTTGGATGACCTACAGTGGGCAGACCTTGCCTCGCTGAAGCTGCTTAAAGGGCTGTGCATCAGCCAAGAAGTCAAGCGCCTGTTGCTAATTATGGCTTACCGTGACAATGAAGTGTCAGCTGCGCATCCGTTTATCCAAACACTCAACGACATGAGTTCTGCAGGGATCAAGTGTATTGATTTAGAAATCGAACCGCTCAGTGCAAATTGCCTAAACCAGATCCTGTCAAATTCCTTGCGTATGGAGCAGCAAACTTGTCGCCCATTGGCAAACTTGTGCCACAGTAAAACGCTTGGCAACCCATTCTATTTCAATCAATTCCTCATTAACTTGCATGAGAACAAGGAAATTGTTTTCAACAAGGAAAGCTATCACTGGTCTTGGGACTTGGCCCGCATCAAGAGGACTGAAAGTGCGGCTAATGTGGTGGATTTGATGGTGGGTAAGCTAAAACAACTCTCGCCAGACTCATTAAGACTATTGCAGATTGCCTCTATAATGGGAGCCCAGTTTGACCTTGGAACCTTGGTTAACGTTAGCCAAAGCAAATTGGAAACTGCAGCAAAGCAGCTGTTTGAAGCCCTGCAAGCAGAGTTGATTTCACCACTGAACGATTCGTATAAGTGGGTACAATTCTTGGAGCTGTCTGACACCGATGGTTACCAAGATGTCATTCAAAACCAACGTCCTCGCTACAAATTTATCCACGACAAAGTGCAGCAAGCGGCCTATGCCACGATGGTGCAGTCTGAACGCCATCAAATGCATCTTAAAATAGGTAATTCACTGCTGCAAAACCTAAACACTAACGAGCCTGGTGACTTAGTTTTTGAGGTGGCCAACCACTTTAACAATGCTGGCAACCAAGGAAACGATGAAGCCATCCTGAGACAAAGGCTGGAGTGTAATGTTGCCGCGGCACGCCAGGCAAAGTTGAGTGCCGCCATCAACCAGGCACAATCCTACATCAGCCACGCAAGCGAAGTGCTAAAACAACAATGGCAGGCACCAGTAGCGGCAATCACTGAGTATTATTTACTAGCCGCCGAGTTGGCCTGTATTTCGGCCGACTATTATGCGATGGATGAGTTTTGCCAACGCTTGGTTGAACACGACAGGAGCAATACCAATAGGCTGATGGTGGCTGAGCTCAAGATATTGCAATTAATTGCCGAGCATAAGTCTGCGGAAGCTGTAGAAGTGGGACGGGAAGCGTTAAAAGTCGCCGGTTTTGAATTACCGTCTGAAGCAACAGACGCAGACGTACAACAAACATTGTTGGCCACAATGGATATGCTGCGCAAATTCACTACGGAGCAGCTGCTATCACTGCCAACAATTAGCGATGGTGAAATGGCGACAGCCCTGCGTATCCTTAACCAAATAACCTCGCCGAGCTACCAGTCTTCACCTCTGTTGTTCCCAATCATTGTCTGCAATATGGTGCAATTGTCTTGCCGCCACGGTAACAGCGCATCTTCCTGCTTTGCCTATGCTTCCTATGGGCTGTTGTTAAATGGTTTGCTCGGTTCGGTAGATGATGCCCAGACGATGGCAAAATTGGCGGTCAAATTGGTGCATAAATTAAGGGTGCCTGATGTAGAGTGCATGACCCAGTATGTATGTACGGCGTTTATAGAGCACTTCAAGCAGCCATTGTCAGGTACAGTCACCACAATGCATGACAATTACCAACTGGGTATTACCCGCGGTGACAACGAATACGCCTGCTGGTCTGCCATGATGGAATTGGTGCACGGATTTTACGCCGGACAAAGCATTGCAGATTTAAGCTCCAGGGCAATCCCTTACATACAGGTGATGCAGGAAGTCAAACAAGAAACTGCCAGCATCCACATGTCAATTTTTGCGCAATTACTGGAAACCTTGCGAAAAGAAGGTTCCCCTACAACATTGCTTCAGGGAACTTACTACGATGAGGCAAAAGCCAAACAAGTGCATGTAAAAGCTAACGATAGCACTGCCCTTGCCATCTTGGGAATGATGAAAATACACATCAGTTTTTTACACCAAGATTACTCAAAGGTTATAGCGGTAGCAGAAGATACCCAGTCTTATTTGAGCGGCGTTGTGTCTTCGGTTTATGTGCCAAACTTTCATTTCTATTGCGGGCTCGCAAATGCGCAGCTACAAACCCGGGCGTCCGGAACCTCTGAACAATTTTATCTGGAAAACCTTATGGCGCATATAGCGCAGTTGCGGCAGTGGCATGACGCTGGTTGTAGCAATGTATCGACAAAATACTTCCTGCTGAATGCTGAGTATAAAGCCCTAACTGAAGGCTTTTCCCTTGAGACAGTGGATGCCTATGAACAGGCTGTTGCAGCAGCAAGGGAAGAAGACTTTATCCAAGAAGAAGCCGTCGCTAATGAGATGTTTATGCATTTTTGGCAACGCCATGGCAAAACTGATATCGCCAAACTTTATTTGGAAAAAGCCAGTCATCTTTATCAGGTATGGGGTTGCGTTAACAAAGTCCAGCAATTGCAAAAAGAGTACAGCCAGTATTTTACCGCTGCCAATACCCCCGTTCCACGCAGGGATCTAAAAACCCAAGGCACTATTGGCGTTACCGAAGTCCGCAACCTTGACTTAACATCTGTTATGAAAGCGTCCCAAGCTATTTCGAAAGAAATTGTAAGGGATAAGTTACTCAAGAAAATGATGATTTTGGTACTGGAAAACGCGGGTGCCCAAACCGGTAAATTAGTGTTGGCAAATGGTGCCACCTGGAAACTAGCGGCAAGTGCCGATATTGAATCCGGCCAAGTACAACTGCTCGATGAAAGCCCTGTTGACCTAATCCAAGATCCGCGCATACCCATCCATATTTTGCAATATGTGCACCGTACCAAGGACGCTGTGGTGTTTTCGGTTGATGATGGCCAGGAACAGTTTCATATTGACAACTATATTCGTCAACACGCGCCTAAGTCAGTGCTATGCCTGCCAATTATGCACCGCAACCAGGTAGATGGATTTCTCTATTTGGAAAACAATTTACTGCAAAACGCCTTTACTGAAGAACGTTTGGAGATTATTAAGCTACTGACGTCACAAATGGTCATTTCTTTGGAGAACGCCGATCTTTATGCTGAATTAGAAAACAGGGTGAAAGAGCGCACTGCGAGCCTAAATGAGGCCAATGAAAAACTGACGCTATTGGCAACCACCGACTCGTTGACGGGGGCCAACACACGTAGGCATTTCATGGAGTTAGCAAACCGCGAATTAGGGCGTTCCAAGCGCAGTGACGGGTCAATTGTAGTAATGATGTTAGACATTGATCATTTTAAAAGTGTCAATGATACCTACGGCCACGCAGCTGGCGATACTGCAATCAAAAAAGTGGTTTCCATTTGCATGGATACTCTGCGCCCCACAGATATCTTTGGCCGCCTAGGTGGCGAAGAGTTTGCCATTGTATTGGCTGAATCTAATATGGACATAGGCAAAATGGTGGCTGAGAGGATCCGTTCAAAAATTGAAACAACCGTGGTGGAATGCGGGGAGTTGCAATTTTCAGTACGGGTAAGTATTGGACTTACCCAATCGGGCCAAACCCCCAAGAATATGGAGCAACTGCTGCAGCTAGCCGATGAAGCCTTGTACCAAGCCAAACACGAAGGCCGGAACCAAGTCATAGGTAACTTTGAGGGGTAAGTTTTATGCGCTTGCCACAGGCTTAGTTATAACTTACCCGATATGGTTGCAAACAACTCTTAGTTTTATTGCTACACTAAGACTACGCTCATGTGACAATGACAGCTAATAATTAAGATGACACGAACCAATGTTTATTTAGGCATTGCGTTGGCGGCGTGCGTTTGCGCGTCCAATAGTATGCCTGTTGCAGCCCAAACTGAACAAGATCTTGAGAACATCACAGTATATGCTCAAAAACGTCCCCAGCCAGCACAAGATGTTAGCGTCGCAGTAAATGTATTGCAGGGCGACGTACTTGCACAGTTGAACCTCAAAGACACCACCCAGTTGTCTGCCCAGATCCCTAACGTAAAAATTACTGCCAATACCGGTGAAGGTGCTCCGCCAGTGGTGAGTATTAGGAGCGTCGGTAGCCTCGACTACAACAATACCACAACCGCCCCAGTATCTTTTTATTATGACAATGTCGTAGGTGGTGCCTTAAGCAATTCTTTACTGTATCTATTCGATATGGAGCGGGTAGAAGTATTAAAAGGACCGCAGGGCACCCTGTTTGGCCGCAATACGACTGGTGGGGCTGTGCTATTGAGTTCAAAACGGCCTGAAGCTGAATTAGGCGGTTACCTTACCCTTGGGATTGCCAATCAAGATCACCAAAAGCAAGAAGGGGTGTTAAACCTCCCTATTACTGGTGATACGGCATTGCGGACCGGTTTTAGTCGGCAGGATTATGATTACAGTTCCAATAACTTGCTTGAAGGGGTGCCACAGGCCGGGATGCGCCAAAACAACTACCGGTTTTTACTCGAGCACCGGGGCGAACAGCTGCGTTACCTTTTTAAAATGCACGCCGCAGATTGGGACGGCATTGTAAAGCCCGTGCATAGCAAGGGAGTGATATCCGACGTGGCAACAGGCGAGCGCTGTCCGCCAGAGCTCGCCGGCAGCTTGCAATGTACCGATAATTTTGGTTTTAACGATGGCTCTGACGCATTCCACGATGTGAAAATTGACAATTTTAGCCCACACCGTACCGAAAGGTTTGGCGCGAGCTTGGAATTGGAATACCAGTTAAGCCAGGATACCTACCTAACGTCGATCACCAGTAGCAACAGGCTTGACCGCATACATACCTTCAATTGTGATGGCAACCCAGATGATTTCTGTGATGGCGACCTAGGTGTTGACAACCGGGTACTTACCCAAGAGCTTCGGCTAAACAGCGAGTGGGGTAAGCACTACTGGATTGCAGGTTTATTTTTTATTGATGAAGACATCGGCCAAGACAACAGTATCGATCTGTTCCGGGAATTACGCGCAGTATTGCCACAAGGACCTGCCCAGTTCTTTTATGACAACCAGGTTGATAGCCAGTCAATAGCCGCCTTTGGCCAAGTCGATTACCAGTTATCCGGGCACTATATTCTGACCACAGGCTTGCGCTTCACTAAGGATAAAATAGACTACACCGCCACATCGCGAATAAATGTGCCGACAGCGGTAGGCGATTTCACCGGTGTAACCGTGGATGGTTGGAATATAACAGGGGATCGGACAGACGAACAGTTCTCAGGCAAGTTGGCACTGGTGCAAAAGCTTGCCCCTGGGTCAAGCCTGTATTACAGCGTTAGTCACGGTTTTAAGAGTGGTGGCTACAACGGTGGCTTGGCCTTTACACCGGTTGAGGCAGAGCTTTCTGAATATGGTCCTGAAACCCTCACTGCGTTGGAGTTTGGTGGCAAAATAAGTTTGGACAAAAACAATAAATTGAACTTTGCCCTATTCCATTATGACTACCAGGATCAGCAGGTCTTTATGAACCAGCAATCCAATCGGGAACTTTCTGCACCTGCCCAAGTGCTATCCAATGTGGGCAAATCAAGCATATATGGTGCGGAACTAGATGTGAGTTTTTACGCCTCCCAAAGCTGGTACTTCCAGTTCGGGCTTGGCTACATCCCAAATGCAGAACTGGCGGAGTTTGTTGACCTACAACAGAATGTCGTACGGGATAAACGCCTGCCCTTTTCATCTGAATGGAATGCCAATGGTTTACTCAATTACCAGCAAGATTTCCTCGGTGGAGAATTTAGCGCGCAACTGGAGTTTGATTACCAATCAAAGTTTTATTTTGACCAGAACCAAAACCCTTACGCAATGCAGGATGCATATACCCTCTGGAACACCCATGCCCAATACCGTAAGGGGGCTTGGACTACGGCATTGTGGGTAAAAAACCTGACGGATGAAAAGTACAGCCAGATTGTTTTTGATTTAAGTGAGAACTTTGGCTTATTGCAAGACCTAAAAGGCGAAGCACGTCGCGTTGGCCTAGAAATTAAATATCAGTTTTAATTGGACGAATTAATTACCAGTGTCCTAAGATTATTCCGGTAACCTGCTTAACCAGAGGGTATTGCGTTTTTTCGCCCTGGTTGCCAGGTAATCAATTACTCTACTTAGGAACTGTCAAAATGAGCCAAGAAACTCCTAGCCTACCCCAAAATAACGACCAAGCAGGCAAAGACGCCAGGGCTTTCCAGCTATCGGTGGCCGGTACGGCCTTTAACTACATGCACACCTATATGCCTGGGGTTGGTCTCTCGGCAGACCTGCCCGAGGGGGAAGCATTCAACTTCCACTACAAAACCAAACTCGTCCCAGTTGTGGCCACTATGATGGCTAACTTATTGTCAGTATTGGACGATCTTCTGGATAAAGAAGAGCAAAAAGATGAAGTAGAGTCTTTGTTTGACCGGATCAAACACGCAACCAAGGAACTCTTGGACTTTGATGACGTGTCACTGAGGGAGGATTTAGATGCATTAAAAGACTTAATTGGTTCAGTGGCACAACTACCAGGCGCGTTGATTGCAGACTGGTCCAAAATACCACCCCATGTACGGGTCATGGTGCGGGCGCTCAAGACACTGTTAAAAGAAGTAGAAGAAAACGGCCCGACCGCCGTATTAAAAAGTACGCTCTGGGTAATGTTGGGGGCGGTTGATGGCCGCGAAATTTTGCAAGCTGATTCGTTGCAGGATTACCGGGATTTATTCCTCAAAATACCGCTACCACAAATGCTAACCATTAAAGAACAAAGCTGGATGCCACAAGACGGCAGTGATCCATGTATGCAGGACTGGTTCTTCGGCTATTTGCAGGTAGGCGGGTTTAACACAACCCAATTAAGGGGGGTGCAACCTAGCAAACCTGAAGACTCCGATATTGTTGGCCTTGATGAGCTGTTGCAAAAGATGCCAATTACCGATGCAATATTACAGGCTGAAGTTGGCGACAGTTCGCTAACTTTAGCGCAAGCGGCGGCCGAGAAACGCTTATTTGTGGTTGACTATGCGGTGTTGGAAGATTGTGGTACAACACCGGTGCATGGTGAAGAGCGCTATTTGGCAGCACCTATCGCAGTGTTTTACCTCAACCCTCAGGCGCCAAAAGGTTACCCTGACCTTGATGGTGGTGTGTTGCAGCCCATTGCAATCCAACTGGAACAAAAACACGATCCGGTACAAGCGCCCATATTTACTCCTACGGATGCCGCAGGTGCCAATGATAGCAACCATTTTAAATGGGCTATCGCCAAATATTTCGTCAACGTTTGTTGTGCGATACAACATGAGTCAGTTGCGCACCTGGGCGATTGCCATTTGGAAATAGATCCTATGGTGGTGGCCGCTAACCGAAATTTGGCAGAAGCACACCCACTAATGGTGTTATTGAAGCCCCATTTCCGCTTTACTATCAATATCAACCAAAGTGCATTGCACAGTTTGATTATCCCCGGAGGGGTAGTTGCCACCAACGTTGGTCCTAAAATTCAAGATACCTGGCGCCTGGTTGCCGATGCCCATAAGGCGTGGCGGTTTGACAATAATAACCCTGACGTATTATTCAAACGCCGAGGTGTTGATACTATCCCGGATTTTCCATTCAGGGATGATACCCAGCTCCTGTGGCAGGCTACCTTTGAGTGGGTGTCGGAATACATTGATATCTACTATGAAAACGATGCGGCAGTAAGTGCTGATTATGAATTGCAAAATTGGGTCAATGAAATGGTAAATCCTGACTATGCTGGCTTCAAGGGCTTTTCCGGATTTGTGGAAACCGGCAACCCAGAACAACCGTTGCAGCTGCAAAGCAAGGATTATTTGAAGAAGGTAATCGCCCAAATTATCTACATTGCCGGGCCTCAGCACGCATCGGTGAATTTCGCCCAATACCCACTCATGTCCTATATGCCAAGCGTCGCTGGTACTATTTACGAACCAGCACCTACCCGTGACACCCAAATCCCGGATCAGGCGACAGCTTGCAAGTGGTATCCGCCATTGGATGTGGGTTGTTATACCTTCCTATTTGAATATCTGCTTTCCGGGGTGCAATACGATACCTTTGGCCACTATGAGAACTTAGAGGGTGACGAGGGGTCTACCTACTTCACCGACGCCAGGGTCAATGTTCCTCTACAGGCTTTCCAAGATAAGCTGGCAGATATTGAACAGACCATCAAAGCAAGGAATAAAACCAGGCCAATGGAATACCCATTCCAGCTACCCAGCAAAATACCCAATAGTATCAGTATTTGAGCCAGTAAGCCGGTTACCCTTGGCAACCGGCTACCCCCCCTAACCATTTGGATTTGCATCATTTTTGGTACAAGCAGATGGTGTTTCCCGCCACAATAATTTATTGCTTGAACTAATGTCTAATAGTGTTTTCCCCAAGCCTAGCTAACCTAGAAGCTAGTTAAAGCTGCAGGTGATCTATGGCGAGCACACCAATGCGTTTCGCTAAAACGCAGACTGTCGAAAACGCCGACATTGACAAAATCCAGGATGAAGCTTGGCATGTCTTGGTAGTCGATGATGAAAAAACCGTTCACGAAGTAACAGCCCTCGTGCTTGCGGGTTTCCGATTTGAAAACAAACCGGTCAAACTCTGGCATGTATACACAGGTTCCGAGGCCAGGCTGCTACTTAAAACAGGCCATAAATTTGCCGCAATGTTACTTGATGTCGTTATGGAATCTGAGCATGCCGGGCTTGAATTAGTGGATTTTGTCAGAAACATCCTAGGCGATAGCTGCTTACGGATTTTATTGCATACCGGCCAGCCGGGTTATGCACCTGAACTAAAGGTAGTGTTGGATTATGATATTAACGATTACAGCAACAAATCGGAGCTTACCGCAGACAAACTAAAATCAAGCCTGGTAACCGCCCTCAGATCTTACCGCGATCTTACAACTATCCAGAAACTTGGCAATGACCGGGAAATATTGCACATAGAAACCCTGTCAAAAAACCAAGAACTCGCCAAGGTAAACGAACAGCTTTTATTGGAAATCAAAGAAAGGGCTGATGCAGAAGCGAAGTTGGAGAATACCAACCTAAAACTAGAATCTATCGTCAATAATTCTTCATCCTTGATTTCACTAAAACACCTGGATGGCAGCTATGATTTTGTCAACAAGGTTTTTTTAGATTCATTGGCGCTGCCAAATACAATGATTATTGGGGCTCGTGATGAAGAGCTATTTCCAGCTGAAAATGCCAGCCTAATCAAATACAACGATGAAGAGATCCTGCATAAAAAACAAGCGATACAATGTGAAGAACTGTACCCAACCCATGACGGTGAACACTTTTATTTGTGCGTAAAATTCCCGCTTTATGGCAACGACGGTGAAATGAACCGGATTTGTACCATAGCGACCGACATCACCGATAGGCTGGAAGCACAAAACCAAATTTTACACAACGCCCAGTATGACATACTGACTGACCTACCCAACCGCGGACTGTTTGTGGATAGGATCAACCAAGCTAGTGCCAGGCAGGAATGGAACCAAATAATACTAGGCGTTTTATTCATTGATTTGGATCGGTTCAAACTCATAAATGACACTATGGGGCATGATGTTGGCGACAAACTATTGCAAGCGGTGGCTAAGCGCCTCAAGTCTGTCGTGCGGGATGGCGATACCGTAAGCCGTTTGGGTGGTGATGAATTCGCCATTTTGTTAACTGAGTTAGCCTCTGAATCTGATGTGGTGAAAGTCATTGATAAAATCATGGTGGCCTTGTCCGAGAAATACTTAGTCAATGGCAAGGAGCTTATTGTCACCCCGAGTATTGGGGTAAGCCTCTGTCCCATTGACGGTACTGATACCAATGTATTGTTAAAAAAAGCCGATATTGCGATGTACAAAGCCAAGGAGAATGGTCGCAATGGCTTTAGTTTCTATTCAATTGAAGATGATGCCCACGTGGAGAGACAGCTGGCGCTGGAGATGGCGTTAAGGTGTATGATCGGGCACAAGGCTAAAGAGCTTTGTTTACACTACCAACCCAAGGTCGATATCAGTAGCGGCAAAATAACTGGAGTTGAAGCCTTGCTGCGCTGGAACCATCCAGAGCAAGGTTTTATTTCTCCAGGTATTTTTATCCCAATATTAGAAGATACAGGCCTGATCGAAGACGTGGGGGAATGGGTTTTACAGCAAGCTTGCCATTTTGCAAAGCATTGCAACCACAATGGTTTTGACATTAGGGTGGCAATAAACTTGTCTTCCAGGCAATTCAACCAAGTGGGTTTGCTTGAGCTATTGCAACAAACCCTGGCCAGCACCGATTGCCGTCCAGATTGGATAGAACTCGAAGTCACAGAAGGTACCCTGGCGCATGATTTCGAACAAGCGAAGGACTTATTGCAGCAAATTTCGGCAATGGGCATATCCCTCGCCATTGATGATTTTGGCACTGGCTACTCGTCCTTAAAGTATCTCAAGGAACTCCCCTTCAATACCTTAAAGATTGACCGAAGCTTCATCGTAGATGCCACAACACTGGAACAAGACAAGGCAATAGTGACAACAATCGCGCAACTTGCCCATAACCTAAACATGTCGGTTGTGGCTGAAGGCGTGGAAACTCCAGAACAATTCCACCTGATAAGGGCACTGACTAAAGGTTTGCAAGCGGCCCAGATACAAGGCTTTTTATTCTCAAAGCCGGTGCCAGGATCACAGTTACCAAGCATGCCTGGGCAAATCAATACAGTCTGGAACCAGTTGCAATAACATGCCCCTCGCTAGGTACCTAACCACTATATTCTTACCCCTAACATTGTTGTTATTTTTGTTGTCAGGCCTGAGTGGCTACTACTTTAACCTGCGCACTATTATCGACAAAACCGAAGAAGAGCTAAACATTATTGCAGATCTTCGCAGCAAAGAAATTGACCGCTACTTGTCATCGACGCAACAGCAGCTTAAAACATTCAATAGCCGCCTGCTAATCAGGGAAATATTGCAAAAACACCCCAACAATAGAATCCCTCTAAGCAGTAGGGAAAAATTACAAAAAGTAGTGTTAGAAACGAGGGCACAAACACCGGCCTTTTCCAATATCCACCTCATCGCTGAAAACGGGGAAATTGCCGCGTCAACAGATCTGTCAGCTATCGGTGCAAGGTACCAACACGCGGCTTTATTGCCCTCAATTGAACAACCTATTTCACTTGCCAACATCATTGTTGATAGCAGTGGTGAGAGGGTGCTATTGCACCTCATGAAACTAACCTTGGACGGCTTGCCTGCCGGCTATTTGGTATTTTATAAAAAGCTTGCCAATATTACTGAGCTAGTAAACTCCAAGCTAGGCTTAGGGGAATCCGGGAAGTTGTACTTGTTGGTTGGCAATGAGGACGGTAGTTACCAATACCTAATAAAGCCGAGCAACTTGGCAGCGCGGCAGGATGAAACCCTTACGTTACAAGACCAGAAGCTCAGTTCTGGCAATATCGTTGAATGGATTGACTACCGTGGTGTAGAAGTTATGGGGGGCTACCGTGACATCGAACTTGCCAATTGGAAAATGGTGGTCAAGCTCGATAGGGATGAAGTGATGGCGATACCTGATGCCCTGTTGTGGATAGGGTCGTTGGAATTACTGGCGGCCATTGTTGTAAGTATCCTAGTCATTAGTATGGTCTCTAGCCGTATCGCGAAGCCCATAAGCCAATTCGCAAAAACCGCGACAGAATTGCCCAACTCTAGCGCTGCGAGCAGCTTTACCGGTAAAGGCATTAACGAGTTTGTGCAACTTGCTGCTGCGCTTAACAAAATGGCGGCAATTAATGCTGAGAAAACGGCAACGCTTGAGCAACGGGTGCTAGACCGTACCAGGGAACTCAGTATGCGCAACCAAACTTTAAGCCAAACAATAAAGGAGCTGAAACACACCCAAGAACTATTGGTTGAAACTGAAAAAATGGCGGCACTTGCGGAGTTGCTCGCAGGCGTTGCCCATGAAGTCAATACCCCACTTGGCGCGGCTTTGATTGCCTCTACCCACCTACAATCGAGCAATGCCCAAACCAAAGCCAGTTATCTTGGCCAAAGCCTGACGGAACAGGCATTTGAACAACAAATCCAGGACAGTGAAACCTCGCTCAATATTATTGTTAGCAATCTTAAAAGAGCCGGTGAACTGATCCGTTCCTTTAAGCGGGTAGCTGCAGATCAAAACACTGACGCCATTGAATCCTTTGACCTAGTTGCCTATACCAAAGATGTTTTAACCAGCTTACAACCCAACTTCAAACACAAAAACCTAGAATTTAAGTTTGCCGGGTACGAGGCGTTTACAGTCAAAACTTTACCGAGGGCCATAGCCCAAATCGTCAGCAACCTAGTTATGAATGCGGTCAATCATGGCTTTGAAAACCGAGATGCAGGCGTGGTTAGCTTCGTCATTTCCAAAGCGGACAATGATTTTTGCTCATTACAAATTGCAGACAACGGCGTGGGCATGGACGAAGCTACCAAGGATAAGGTTTTTAATCCTTTTTTTACCTCCAAAAGAGGCAATGGCGGCACGGGATTGGGGTTATCTATTGTGCATCGGCTGGTTAGCAAAACGCTAGCCGGTAGCATCCAGGTGGAAAGCAGCAAAGGTTGCGGAACTACATTTACTATCCTGTTCCCTGCAGAAAGCCCCCTTCTAGTAAATGGTTAACAATGGATCGGCGGAGCCCCATTGGGACACCGCCGTTTCCAATAGTTTAGTCGTCGCTGATCAAGCCACGGTTGCGCAGTAGTGCATCCGTTGTAGGCGCCCTGCCCCTGAAACCTGTGTAGGCTTCCAGGTAATCTAGGCTGTCACCACGGCTGAATACGAAACTGTATAGCTTGTTGGCAGTTTCAGCATCAAAGATGTCACCCGCTTCCAAGAAAGCGTCAAAGCCATCGGCATCCAGGATTTCTGACCACATGTAGGCATAGTAGGCTGAGTGGTAGCCGCCCGAGAAGATATGGCCGAAGTGGGTGCTGCGGTGGCGCATGATGATTTCTTCAGGCATACCATAGCCACCCAAAATCTCTTTTTCGAATTCCCGTACATCAAAATCTTTGACTTCTGTCTTCTGGGTGGTAGGCCATGTCAACCAAAGCCGAAGCCGTGTATTCTACCGTGGCAAAGCCCTGGTTAAAGGTACGCGCGGCTTTGATGCGCTCTAGCAATGCTTCCGGCATAGGCTCGCCGGTTTCATAATGGCGGGCAAACTTCTTCAGCATGTAGGGCTGTGCAATAAAGTGTTCATATATTTGGGCAGGGAACTCTACCCAGTCCCTCGGAACATTGGTTCCGGCAAGTGTCGGGTGCTTCACGTCAGACAGCAAGCCGTGCAAGGCATGGCCAAACTCGTGGAACAGGGTTACGGCATCGCCAAAGCTCAGCAAGGTGGGTTCGCCTTCCGCAGGCTTGTTGAGGTTCATGTTATTGATAACCAGCGGTTTAATGTCACCGGCCAATTTCTGCTGGGTGCGGAATGAACTCATCCAGGCACCGGAACGTTTGGTGCTGCGGGCATAGTAGTCGCCGAAGAACAAGCCAATTGATTCGCCTTCTGCATCTTTAACTTCCCAAACCCGGACAACAGGGTTGTAGACTGGGATGTCCGTGCGTTCTTTAAACGTTAGACCGAACAAACGGGTGGCAACGTAAAATTGGGCTTCAATCATGTTGTCCAATTCAAAGTACTGGGCAACTTCAGATTGGTCCAGGTCAAATCGGGCTTTGCGGACTTTTTCGGCATAGTGGCGCCAGTCCCAAGGCTTAAGTTCGTGATCAACCCCCTCTTCCGCCATTAACTCAAGGATCCATTCGCGCTCTTGCTCTGCTTTGGCAACGGCTGGCTCCCAAACTTTCATCAATAGGTCCATCGCCGCTTCTGGCGTACTGGCCATGGCATTGGATAGCACATAGTCTGAGTGGTGTTTATAACCGAGCAGTTTAGCCCGTTCAGAACGCAGTTTTACGATTTCAACGATGACGTCTTTATTGTCATATTCATTGTCATTGTCACCACGTAATGCCCAGCCATTGAAAGCCTTTTCGCGTAATTCACGGTTGGTGGAAAACTCTAGGAAAGGTTGTACGCTGGAACGCTGCAGGGTAATAACATACTTGCCTGGCATGCCTTGGGCTTCAGCTTGTGCTGCCGCGGCATCGCGCACTGACTGGGGCAAACCTGCTAAATCTTCTTCGGTTTCTAACACCAGCTTGAATGCGCGGGTGTCGTTGAGGCGGTTTTGGCCAAACTGGGTGGTCAGTGTGGACATGCGCTCATTGATCTCTGCAAGGCGTTTGCGTGCTTCTGGCTCCAATTCAGCACCGGCGCGTACGTAATCATTGTATAGCCGTTCAATTAGACGCATTTGCTCTGCATCCAACCCGCTGTCGTTGCGCTGCTCGTAGACTGTTTTAACCCGCTTAAACAGCTCTTCATTCATGCGTATTTTATTGGCATGCCGCGTTAACATGGGGGAAATTTCGCGCTGCAGCGCTTGCAATTCATCAGTCGATTCGGTGCCGGTCAGGTTAAAAAATACCCTTGAAATACGGGTCAAGGCTGAGCCTGAAAGCTCCATCTGCTCTATGGTGTTAGCAAATGTAGGCAAGACGTCAGGGTTGGTGATCCGGTCAATTTCCTCTAGATGCTCTGCCATGGCTTTTTCATAGGCCGGCATAAAGTGCTCGGTCTTTATTTCAGAGAAAGGTGGCACACCAAACGGTGTATCCCATTCTTGTAACAATGGGTTTGCCTCGGTATTGGCTTGGCTAGTTTGGTCTGCGGCATTTTCTGCTGACTGTTCTACTTGGGCTAGTTCGGGTTGCTTAGAGCAACCGCCAAGGGACAGTGCCAGTGCCAATGCACTGGCACTTGCCACTGCAGAGAGTCGGAACTTGGACATGGTTTTCTCCTCGATATTGTTTTAATCGTTTTAATTCTGTCGCCAATGAAGGGCTGGGTGAGACCTACAGGTGCTTTGTTAGGAAGGCGCTAGGTTACAATATTCAGGTTCTTGGGAGGCTTTAATAGTAGTTGTGATAATGTAACAAAAAATAAATCAATACTTATTTAGTTACATGTATTTACATTGTTATTGGATTTTAACCTATCGCACACGATTGAGTGAGTTATTTAAGGCTAACTTGGGGGTAGGCTTACCTGTTAATAATCAACAAACGATACTGTCTTGCCGATTTTCCATAATTTTTTTCAGTTTCACCAATTTCAAGTAGGTGGAACATATTACAGCCGTGTAAGGTATACTGAAAAAGGTAGATATTACGCACCAAATGTGTGCAAATGCGCCAAAAATCAACGATTTCCGACTAAAGTATTAGCGATATCCCAGGTTCATTGGTTGCAATCAATCTACCTTTAAACACACAATATTTTCACGGAAATTTTGTGTTTAGAGATGATGAACAACGTCAAATTATCGCACTTGCTCACCGGGGCAATGTTGGCCGTAGGGCTTATCCCGCTGGTTATTGCAGCATTTATTGCCACTAATAGCGCAGGCAACTCGCTGCAAGCTCAGGGGTTTGCCCAACTAGAGTCCATACGCGACGTTAAAAAAGCAGCAATCGAACGACATTTTGAAGAATCGCATAACATTATTAAAATTACTGCGGCTTCACCTACCGTAGTACAAGCGTCAGCCCGGTTGAAAGCGAGCTTTAATGCGTACTTACAGCAAACCCGGCCCAATGTTGAATTACAAAGGACAGAACTGGCCCGTTATTACCAAGAGGATTTTGCAGAACGCTACCAGGAAATAAACAATACCGCCCTAGACACAGCTCCCCTTTATCAAGAGATTTCTGCCACTGCCGTTGCCTTGCAGCACGCCTACATATTCGAAAACCCTGCAGCACTCGGCAATAAAGATCAAATGATAAGGGCACCGGGTACGGCCAGGTACCATCAGGACCACTCACAATACCACGAATATTTCAGGCAAATTTTGCAGGATTTTGGCTACTACGACATCTTCTTAGCCGACCCGGAAACGGGTGCTATTTTTTACTCGGTATTCAAGGAGCTTGACTACGCGACTTCCTTGCTAACCGGCCCATACCGCAATACTAATTTCGCTGACGCATTTAAAACTGTGGTTAAGGAACAGGCTATTTACACTGAGGACTTTAAGCAGTACCAGCCTTCCTATGAGGCGCCCGCCAGCTTCCAGGCGGCACCTGTATTTTCAGGTGGCCAACTTGAGGCGGTTTTAGTGTTCCAACTACCGATTGAACCAATAAACGCCATTATGGCAACCCGTTCCGGTATGGGGGAAACTGGGGAAACCTATTTGGTAGGCCCAGATAAGCTCATGCGCTCAGATTCATACTTGCAGCCCGGCACCCATAGTGTAACCGCGTCCTTCGCCGATCCGGCAATAGGCAAAGTCGATACTGTCGCGGTACAACGGGCCTTGTCGGGGCAAGCGTGGACTGAAATTATTACCGACTATTTGGGCAATGAAGTATTGTCATCCTATGCGCCTATTGATTTGGGTGACTTCACCTGGGTTATCTTGTCAGAAAAAGATACGGCTGAAGCCTTCGCACCGGTTAGTGCACTGACTAAATTGGTACTGGTGGTTATTTTGGTTGCCATTGTTGTTATCGTGTTTATATCACTGCGCTTGGCGAGTGGCATAGCCGGGCCAATTAATTCCATCGCAGGGATTATGAGCCAAGTCCAGGCAACTGGCGATTTTAGTTTGCGTATTAACACTACCGCCCGCAACGAGTTGGGAACAATTAGCAACGCCTTTGACAACCTGCTCGGCAATTTAATGCAGGTTTTCCAGGCTAGTTCCAAAGCCTTGGAAACTGTTTCTTCTGGTGATTACAGTGCCCGGGTCGAAGGACAATACCAAGGCAGCTTACAAACTTTACAACAAGGTATAGACGCCACCATTGCCGACATTCAAAAGGCGAGCGATGAGTCAGACCGGCAGCGGGCAGCGGCAAATTTACAAGCGCAAGAAGCCGCCAAACAAAAAGAGCTGGCACAGAAGCAACAGGCGCTAGCAAGCCAGCAAGCGGACGAGGCAGCCAAACAAAAAGAGCTTGCCATGCATGCGCGAGCTCAAGCAGAGGAAAAGGCAAAAGAAGCCCAAGCAGCAAGCGAAGATGCGGGTAAACAGCGTGAGCTAGCGCAATCTAAAGCAGAAGAAGCCCAACAGATTGCACAACAGGCACAACAAGACGCTATTGCCGCAAACCGAATAAAACAAGCACTGGATAATGTCAGTACCTATGCCGTGGTCTGCGATGTACAGCAACAAATTATCTTCTGTAACAAGGCCATGCTTACACTTCTGGCTGATTCTGAGTCAAATTTTTCAAGGCACGGTGTCAACTTGAATGCTAGAAACTGCATTGGTTCAAACATCAATGTCCTGTTAAGGGATGGAGATATCCTTGCAGCAATTTCAGATACCGGCGCGAAGCCACATTCGTTCCAGTACAAAATAGGTGATGCCACATTTGCCATTGCAACCAATACCATACTCGATGACAAGTTGAATAAACTTGGCACGGTAATAGAACTTAGGGATCGGACAGAAGAAGTTGCAGCTGAATCAGAGATTGATGAAATTGTCACTGCAGCAAGTGCTGGTGACCTTTCCATACGGGTTTCAGAATCAGGTAAAAATGGCTTTTTTTACAGCTTAGCCATTGGTTTAAACAAGTTAATGGGCAGCTCAGAGCAAATCCTATCTGAGATGGGTAATGTGATGGCCGCAATGGCACAAGGCGACCTTAGCAACAGGGTGACGGGTGATTACAGTGGTATGTTCGCCAAATTAAAAGAAGACGCCAACTCTACAATTGCAGAATTAACCCGGGTCATACAAGAAATCAATGGTTCATCAGATTTAATATCTAGTAACGCGGTCAGCATAGCGGCGGGAAATACCCAGATGAGTGACCGGACCCAAAACCAAGCCTCTGCACTGGAACAAACCTCTGCATCTATGGAAGAGCTGACTTCGTCCGTGAAATTAACCGCAGAAAACGCGGCCCAAGCCAGGCAAGTGGCAGAAAACGCTCAACACTTGGCGACTGAAGGCGGTACAGTGTGCGAGCAGGCCATTGAAAGTATGAGTGCCATCGGCGCCTCTAGTAAAAAGATAAACGACATCATTGGCGTTATTGATGAAATTGCCTTCCAAACCAACCTATTAGCCCTGAACGCATCAGTAGAAGCTGCCCGTGCCGGGGAGCAAGGACGGGGTTTTGCCGTGGTGGCCAGCGAAGTCCGGAACTTGGCACAACGCTCCGCTACGGCAGCAAAGGAAATCAAAGAGTTGATTACTGAAAGTGTAGATAAAGTGCAAATGGGTTCAGTATTGGTAAATCAATCGGGTAATAGTTTGCAGCAGATCATTAACGCCGTTGCCAAGGTTTCTGAAGGTATTAATAGCATCGCCAGTGCTACTGAAGAACAATCATCTGGGATCGAGCAAGTTAACCGGGCGATCACTGAAATGGACGAATCTACGCAACAAAGCTCCGCCTTTGTTGAGGAAACCTCAAGTGCGGCCAACAACATGGCGGATGAAGCAGAAGAGATGCGACACAAGTTAGCTTTCTTCACTGTTCAGTAACATCTGATGCCTGTTGCCACAAGTGACTTGCCCAACACATTGGTGTTGGGCTTTTTTTATAGCTTACAATCGCTTATGGTTAGAGAAAGCACGATTTACAATGGAAAGCCCAGTGACGACGATTAACTATGCCGATTACTCACCTTGCGATTACGCCGATGCCCTGCCCCGCAGCCAATTTATGGATCCTGGCATCCAACCTTTGTGGCAGATTGTGCCACGCATTGCAGGCCCTGCATTTACCGTTCGATGCGGCAGAAATGACCACTTAATGCTGCACGTGGCAATCTATGAAGCAAACCCAGGTGATATTTTGGTGGTAGAAGGTGAAGGCAATTACGCCCTGGCAGGTGGTAATGTTTGCGCGATTGCACAAAACCGCGGCATCGCCGGTATGGTTATCGATGGCTATATCCGGGATCTGCAAGAAGTACGCGAAATGCAATTTCCAGTATTCGCCAGGGGCGTTATCCCCAAACCAGGAACGAAAAAATACGCATACCCCCTACAGCAGCAAATCATTGCTGGCGGCGTTAAAGTATTCCCTGGTGATATTGTCATTGCTGATGAAGAAGGCATTGCGGTAGCCCCAGCTAAAACTGCTGCAGATGACTACTTGGTCGCTAAAAAGCGGGCGGAATCAGATGCCAGCCAAACCCTGGAGCAATGGCAGGCATCCCACAATGCCAAAGTCATGGCCACTTACCAAAAAATACTGGCGTCTATTGAATAACGTATGATAAAGCGTTTATCAAGCAAAGTTGTCTACCAAAACCAATGGATGACGGTAAGGGAAGACAAGATAGTAAGGGAAAGTGGCACTGAAGGTATCTACGGCATTGTAGAGAAACCACACTTTGCCATAATTATTCCAAAGCAGGGCGTCCAGCTGTACTTAGTTAGGCAATACCGGTATGCACTAAAGCACTATTGCTGGGAATTCCCGCAAGGTGCCTGCAAGTCAAACCCAGACATTTCCCCTGAAGCTCTGGCCAAGGCCGAATTAAAGGAAGAAACCGGTTTTAGCGCAGCCCATTGGCATGAGTTGGGGGAACAGGCATTGGCACCTGGGTTTTGCAGCCAGACCTACCATATTTACCTTGCTGAGCAACTTACACCGGGTGAAACGCAGTTGGATTTGGAAGAAGAAGGGCTTAACTGTAGAGGATTTTCGATATCCGAGGTTGAGGCAATGATCTTAGACGGCGAGATCATCGACTCTACTTCGATTAATGCATTTGCGATGGCCAGGTTAAAGGGCTATTTATAGGCAGTAACCTGGTAGCAAACAAGCAAGATCATCCTTTTGTCGTATTTATTGCCTGTTTAGCATGCTCTAAGCTTTATCTAATGTCTGATGAAGCAATAGGCCTACAACTTGAAAATTAGCATCCTAATCCTCGCACTCACACTCTCGGTTTTTAGTCTTCCAAACCATGCCAACCCCAAATATGTGCAGCAAGCTGAAAACCAGGCCGAGCTCTGGCTGGCTAGCATCGATAAGGGCAATGCCAAATCAAGTTACGGCGCCATGTCCAGCCTTTTTGCGCGGCAGCTAAGTCAAGAGCAGTGGCAATTGTCTATCCAAGGAATGCACGGCTATTTTGGAAAAGCCGGTACCAGGATCAAAACCTCAAGCATCTATAAAACTGAATCTTACGGCGCACCAAGTGGCGACTATGTGGATGTTGTTTTTAGCACCGACTATGACAATGCTCCAGGCAGGAAAGAAGTTGTTACCATGGTGAGGGACAGCACCGGAACCTGGAAGGTCGCCGGGTTTTCAATTGAGTAGTTGATAGAATCGGTATCAGTTTGCGTCAAATTGCCCTGCACCATCACTAACTAACACTAAGTGGTAGCAGTAGTAGTCATTTATTCATTTGTGGTGCATCTAGATACACATGGAAAGCTAATGTAAAATACCAACTGGGGGCTATCGGTAAATTTACTTTGCAGTCAGAACCAACAAAAGGATAAACTCCTACTGAAGTTCGTTCCCTAAATACCCATCGCAGTATGAGCAGTTGTTGCTAACCATGGCCTTAGAAGGAACTTAGTGATGTATGAAATTAAACAGGCAAGCCCAGCTGATGCCCCTGAATTGCAAATCCTATTGCGGCAACTAGGGTATGACAGTGCAGAGCAAGATATTGCAAAAGCGCTTGCCAGCCCCAAAGAAGGCACCGATGTATATGCCGCGTTCGCTGGATCTAGGCTAGTTGGATTTATATCCCTTATTTATTACTTTTATTTCCCACTGCAACAACAGGTATGTCGGATCACAACACTGGTGGTTCAGGAAGATTTACAGGGAAATGGTGTAGGTAGTTGTTTAATCAGCTTCGCCAAGAAAAAAGCCGCAGAGCACTCATGCGTTTTACTTGAAGTAACAACCTCTATCAGCCGCAAAAAAGCGCAAAAGTATTACGAAGCCTTGGGCTTTAAAAAAGCGTCATACCGGTATTACCAAGAGCTTGCTGGCTAGAATGTACTGACCGTCATACCATGGCGGTTTGTTACTGTTCCTGAATCAGCGGTAATATATTTTTTCTAATCAGCGCTGTTATGCCAACAAAAGCAACGCCGATTGCGGACGTTGGTTTGCCTGCGATAACACGGTCGATGCCGCTTGTTGCAATATTTGCAGCCTGGATAGGTTAGCAGTTTCAGCTGCATAGTCTGCGTCTTGGATACGGGAGCGTGCACTCGAAAGGTTTTCTGATACGTTGCTTAAATTCCTGATCGCCGATTGGAACCGGTTTTGCAACGCACCTAAGCTAGCCCGCTGCGACCCAATACTCGATATTGCCGCATCCACAGACGTTAATGCAGAACTAGCTCCTGCTGCCGTTGACACGTTCGCGTTGGCAACCCCCAGGCCTGACGCGCCAAAACCGCCACTCCTCGAAATATTCACACTAATCGTTTGCGCTGAATTTGCGCCTACCTGAAATACGCGTGAGAAGGTACCTGTTAGTATGTCATTCCCGGCAAATTGGGTTCCCGAAGCTGACCGTGACAATTCTTGTACTAGCTGGCCAACTTCTTGTTGCAGGGCTGCCCTATCAGATGACGAGTTAATGCCATTTTGGGACTGGATAGCCAACTGCCGAATGCGCTGTAATGAGGTTGTTGCTTCCTGTAAAGCACCCTCTGCAGTTTGTACCAATGAAATAGCATCATTGGCATTGCGGATGGACATGTTTAGCCCTTCCAGTTGAGAAGTGAACCTATCGGCAATACGTATACCGGCAACATCATCAGAAGCAGAATTTATCCTAAAGCCTGAAGATAGACGCTCATACGACACAGCCAACGCTGATGTGGTATCGAAGATCTGATTTTGGGCCGTTAGCGAGGCTGTATTTGTATTGACAAACAGGCTCATCTTAATTTCCTACTACACCCTTACTGAACCACAGATTAAGCATGGCAATAAAATCCCGCCATAATGCCGCGGCAAATGGTACTAATGTGTTTATCTAATACCGATTCCATTAAGTATTTGCTCACCCAGTGGGAATTGAAAAGGGTTTAGACAAGGCAAATGTTCAAAGGTCTAGTGGGTCTAAATCGAGAACATTTAACGCTGTATAAAACCTTTTCAAACCCATCGAAGACGCGCCTCAGGAACACAATTTCTTCGTTGCACGAATTTCGAAAGACCGCCAGTATTACTTCATTCGTGCGCCTTGAACTTGAGTCCCTGAGGCAGCGCTGGGAGAGCAAATACTTGATGGAATCGGTATAACTAATGCTGCAACAATAGGTTTATTGCTACTGGCTCTCTCGTGTTCTGTATCGACGTGGACTAGGCTGCATTTAGGGTGTGGATTTAAAAAAACATTGGTGTTTTTGCAATAAACTCTAAGTGCTTGAATTGCATGTATATTTAATCGACTAAAATGTTGGGCAAGCTTGGTTGCATTACCCTTAATGTCTACCAGACCATTATCTGGCCAGCGTCTGCCCTAGCCTTGCCTGCAAGGGTGTTTTGGTAAACTGAATCCATAGACTCGGTGACATTATATTCTTGAATGTTGATAGGCATCTTTTTGAAAGCATTTAACAATCCGGTATCGATCGCTGCTTGTAATTGGGCAGCGCCTACTTGTTTGGATACTGTCTGGTATACAGTGGGCGCAAAAAACAATGTGGGTTCTACAGCTATGTTTACGCGGCCAAGTGCCTGCCAATCCGTCATACCAATTTGTACGAATGATGATAGCTGGTGTTTTAGCAAGTCCCCTAGTTGTGCAGCCAAATCTGCATTGCCGGAAAAATCCAAACAGCAGGTTCCAGTATCCTTGTCCAATTCAGATAAACTGTCATAGCTTATAACCTGGTCATAGTAGCCAGTGTCTTCTACAAAACCCTTGTTAAGGTTTGAGGTCAATCCCACTAGTTTGATTTCACTATCTGGGTTAAGCCTTGTCCTTATTTCCTGCGCCGTCATCAAGCTGGTTTTGCTCGACGCGCTACTAAACAAAATTTGGGAATTATTGCCCATGTAGGTTTCACAGGTTTGTAGGGCGAGTAAATAGGCTGTGGTGTATAAGGGCTTGAGCAAACATAGTAAATCTATTTCTTGTTGCGTTTGGTTTGTTATTTTTTCATACAAGTTATAGCTAATAGGTAGTGCTTTTCGGTGTTCTGATTTTTCAATAAGCAAACCTGTCTGCAACGCTTTTGTGCGGCTAACTAGGTATTGGGATAGTGGCCAATAACCATAAAAGCGTTCGCCAACGGCAGTATCATCACATTTGCTGGCAACTACCTTGGCTACTCCCCACACCGGCACTATGCCGTATTCAGGATCAGGCGTCGGGAAAAATTGCCAGTAGCTAAATCGTTCACCCAACAATGCATAAGTAATATTGTTGGCGGTGAAGGCAAACCTTTCTATCGCAAATAGCACTTCACCAGGTTGAAGTTCCGAAAGGGCTCCTGACTGCCACTTGCTAAAGCTTAAGTTTTGTTTATTGACCCAAAATTGGCGGTTATCATTTGGCATTGTTAAGCGGGCTCCTGGATGTTAAGTAAAGGCGCTAAGCTAAATTTTACCGGCTGAAAAATTTATAACGGCGTTCCATTCCGCGAAGCAAGCTAGCAAAACTTTTTGCGACCTTTGGACCTAAAAATTTTGTTAGAAATGAGCCAATTATTGGCGCGCTAAAATTAAATTCCGAATGCCAAATAACTTTGGTGGCATTACCCGCTTCACGTAGTGTAATTTCACCGACTCTATGCTCTATGGCGAAGGGTTTAGCTGAGATAATTTGGTAGGCCATTTTATGCGGGGATTCATAGGCAACAATTTCTTCCTGAAGCGTCATACCGCCAGACTTAATCTCCCTGATTGCACCGACACCGTTTTTATCGTCACTGCCCGATTTTAGCAGGTCGGCTTTGTCCACTGCCGCATAAAGGTGGTAATTGGCATGGTCGGTAATGGCTTCGAATGCCTTTTCTATCGGCATCTCCAGTTCTTTTTCTACGTGGACAGTAAACAAAAAATAGCCTCGTATGCTTGCTGCAAAACTACAGCTTAGAGGGATTTATTTTGCATGTGAAGCTATATTTAGCAAACCCCAGCAGCCTTACAACGATATTTAGTCAGCCGCGGTACGGGGATCCGAATACAGCTGGATAGACTGTTGCCTGCCTTTTACATTGGTATCTGCCACTTTTTCCAAGCGATTGTCTTTTGATTTTTCACATGCGGCCTTGCTGACCAATAACGGGTAACCCAGCTCTTTGGTCATACCTTCAATTCTGGCAGCAACATTGACAGTATCGCCTATGACGGTGTAATCCATCCGGCTCTCGCTACCGACATTACCGGCAATAGCTTCGCCACTATGTACGCCAATGCCTATTTGGATTTGGGGAAGGCCTTCTTGTGCAAAGCGTTGGTTTAGTTCTGGTAGTCTTTGCAGCATTTGCCGCGCGGCATCAATGGCCTGTTGTGACCGGTTGCCTTCTTCCTGCGGTGTGCCAAATACCGCCATAATGGCATCACCAATAAACTTGTCGATCATGCCGTTGTGCCTAAATATGATGTTGCTCATCTCTGCAAAATAGCAATTGAGCAGCTTAGTTATTACTTCCGGTTCATACTGTTCACAAAGCCGGGTAAAGCCCCTTATGTCCGCCATCAGCACTGTGACCTCCCGTCGTTCACCACCCGGTTCGATATCAACTTTGCCTGTTTCGACGGCTTTCACCAGTTTTTCGGGTAAGTACCTTAACAGCCGCTCCCGGTGACGCAAGCGGGTATAGGTACCGGTAATGTAATTGGAAATGGACCATGCCAACAAACCAGAAAATACGATAATAATCTGCTCGTGAACTTCAATTGCCCTAGCAGTATGGCTGTGTTCTAAAATAACTGTCGCCGCTACTAAGCAGCACACAGTGGAATAGAGGATAATCCACTTGCCCTGCCTAAATGCACTCATGACGTTAAATAGCATCATGGCACTAATTATCATCAACTCAAATTCAGTGGCGTGTAGATCCTTTAAAAAGTGGCCAATCTCTGCCAGATACTCCATTTCTAAAGTGATCAGCAAAATAATGAGGTAATCAAATAAAATAGAGACAAACTTAAGCCAGGGTTTATAAACCTTTGAACTGGCCCACTTGGCGACTAATCCACACCACACAGCAGTCACAGCCATCGAGCCCAAGTCGTAGCCAATTAACTGCCAATCCAGCCCACGTCCCATGGTGCCGACGGCTAGCTCCAACAAAAACAACGCCATCAATCCGAAAAAGCGGATTTCGTTAATATGCTTTTCCATCTCCATTTCCCGCTGCTGGTAACAGTCGGTCAAGAGTGCGTCAAAGCTATTGTCGATTGAGTTAAGCCACTTCATGGTGCTATTCGATGCAAAGGACTAGGCCTTTAGCATGCTAGCATGCATGCTAAAAATCAATCTGGCACCTAAGATAGTAGCTAGGGCTCCCACATTTAAACCTGTTTCAACAGTACTTCCCGTTGCGGGAATGGAATGGTGACTTGGTGTTTCTGTAATGTGCCCCAAACCAAGCCATTCAAACTGTGCTTGGCCTGGACTAATTCTTCAGTTGCCACCCAGCAACGCATCTCTAATAAAATGCAACTGTCAGCAAATTCCTTTATGCCAGCTTGGACGGCTGGTTCTTCCTTTACCATGGAGGATTTCGCCAGCGTCGCTTGCAGCAGCTTCAACACGGCGTCAATATCAGAGTCGTAGCTTACCCCTACTTCTAACGATAACAGTGTTATAGCACCTGAATTGTGCAAGACCTCACCGACTATGTGTTTATTCGGCACCATAATGTCGACGCCATTTTCATCTCTAAGCAAGGTGTAAGCTAGGTTAATTCGCGTTACCTGCCCCTCTACGCCATGCACACTAATAGTATCTCCAACCACAAATGGCCTGGTTAAAATAATATTGAACCCCGCGCCAAAGTTGGATAGCAGCCCCTGCACCGCCAAGCCTGCACCTAAGGAAACCGCACCGATAGCCGCGATAAAGGGCGTGATACTAATGCCGATCATATTCAAACACATGACCGCCACCATGGTTAATAAGGCGATTTTTACGACATTGGCAATAAACTCAGACAAGGTAACGTCGAGGTTTTTATTTTCACAGATCCGCTGTACCCAAGCCGCCACTTTGCGCGCGATAATAAGGCCAACAAGAAAAACGAAGATTGCGCCAATAAGCTGGAAGCTGTAATTGACTAGAAAATTGACGATGATGTCATAAATTTTTTGTAGTTGTTCTATTTCTTGGCTTACATCGGGGTTCATAGCACGACCTTTAAAATTGTTTGGCTCCAGGATAGCCAAGCAAGTACTTTATTTCAGCAAATTGTGATTAATACTTTAGGCTTATTTTGGAACCCTCAATGTCATTTGAAAGAGCACCCTATTCAATAGATCGCGATGTATCAATTAAAGCTGGCAATCCCAAGCCTATTGATGGCATCAAGAGCGGCTTGGGAAATGTGGGGGTTTTCCATTATTAATAGTTTTCTTCGGTAAAAACCAAGCTCAGATAAACGGTTGGCATAATGCTTTTCAAATAGCGTGTAGTAACTGCGATCAATGATCGCCATGCGCAAACCACTGGTTAAAGCAGCGTGCAATTCTGGCCGATCTTTTCTTACATAAAGAATGTCAGCAAAGGGGTAAACCAAAGCTAAGCGTTGTTCTAATTGTAAAGATTCAATGGCGTTATCGTCTTGCTGCGCTTCAATCGCACTGCGACTGAAACATTGGGCCTCACCTTTTTCCATTGCACTAAGCAAACTCGTCCTACTGGTTGCAGCGAAAACCGGGATACGGTTGGTTTGCATAATATCGATGTCAGGCCAGCCATTGACCAACGCTATATTGATACCGTTTTGCGCAAAATCAATTGCTTGGTTTATCTGGTTGAACTGGGATTGGCTGTATTTATCAATAAGGCACAGCCGGAAGCCCAACAGCCCTCGATCCAGCGGCACATAAATTGGCAAAAACCGCTTTTCTTTTTCAATTGAGACGCCAGAAACAATAACATCCAGCTTCCCCCCTGCTATTGATAATTGCTCAAATGCGCTGTTAAACCCTTGCACTTCTACCCGCCGGATAGACATTGTTGAACCAGCAAGCCCCGCTTTTGCCATTGCCAGTTGCAAGAAACCCCGTACCGGAATGTTGTCATAATTTGCGTGCCAAACCCTTACATCCAATTCAGTATCCTTGATGCTTTGTTGCGCAAAAGCCGGGATAACCCAAACCGCCAGAAAAGCCAGTAATAGGTTATAGTCCAACAGCTTTGTTGTTTGCCTAGGTTTTCCCATAGCTGAATTAATCAATTTTATTATTTGCTTTATCATTCCGTCAGCAATAATCGCTAGCCCCATCGTTCTGTTTTCTACATACAAGTATTAGCTAATATATTTGCAATCTACAATCCACAATTGAATTTAACAGATTTATATCTATTGGCTCATAAAACTCCAGTGCAATAGCTACAGGCAAGTATTTCCAATGATGATGTATTGGAACCTGAGTGCAGCTGCGTTGCCACTTTGTAAATAGCTAACTTTTCCAGCAACGTTATTTAAGGCGTAAACAAGATCTGTACTAAGTGTGGGATGAAGCAGACAAGCTTTTGTTTTTACACAAAACAGCGCCAATAAATAAACTTATTTTTGATTCCAGTTAGGCTGAATTAATTTGCTTCAGCTTGAATTTGGCCACACTTAAAAAGCCTACAGCATGCAGGTTGGCGGGGGCTAGCCTCTTTTAAAGCTAGGCCTTTTTTATTTATCTAAATAATCGCCACGCCCTGCCCCAAAACTGTCATATTTCTGCGCCCCCAATGGTTTAGTTTTGTCGACGGCTCATAGGGGAAACCGCCCCTGGCCACACACATAAAAAAGATAACCGATACCAAATTTTTTTAGGTATCTATACAAGCGGAACGAGTGACCATGAAAAAGATAATTCCAGCAATTGCGATAGGACTAAGCCTTAGCAACCTGGCTCTCGCTGAGGTTGAAAACGGCGATTTTGAAACCTGGAACGGCAACACGCCAAGCGGTTGGACAACCATTGATTCGGGGATTGATGTCAGCCAAGCTGGCAACCCCACTTATGACGGCAGTTATGCCGCCTCTGTTAGGGTAACGACGGGCAGCCAAAGCTCGACTGACTTTAGGCAGTCCGTAGCGGTAGTCGCCAACCAATCTTATACTTTTAGTGCCCGCATCTACCATACAGAAGGTAATGTAAGGGCACGGCTTTACGTCAATGGTTATCAAAACTATTCGAATAACAACCTGACTAACCAATGGCAAGAAATCAGCTACACCTATACTGCATCTTCAAGCACGAATATCGAAGTCGGTTTGCGTTTTTATGACCAAAGTGGCTTCGACGGTTCTGAAATTGTTTATGTTGACAACTTCCAGCCTACCACTAGCAGTGGCGGTACCGGTGGTGGTTCAGGCGGCACTGGGGGCGGAACCGGCGGCGGCTGCACCACCACGGCCTTTACCCTGGTAACCGACAATTATGGTTATGAAACTAGCTGGACATTGCGTGATAGCAGTAATGCTGAAGTTGCCTCAGGTAGCAATTACGCCAGCAACCAAACCTACAATGAAAACTTATGCCTAGCTGATGGAGACTACAGCTTCACCATCGACGACAGCTATGGCGATGGTATTTGCTGCAGCTATGGCAACGGCTCCTATAACTTCAGTGCCAACGGCCAGACCCTCATTGAAGGCGGCCAATTCAATAGCACCGAAACCAAAACCTTTACCATTGGCAGCTCTGGTGGTTCTGGTGGCGGCTCAGGCGGAGGCAGTGGCGGCGGTGCCACAGACCTGACCTTGTACTATCAAACTGCCGAAGGGTTAAGCGGCTACACCTTAAAAACAGCCTTGTATGACATTATCAAGGGGCACAGCAACCAGGGCTATGGTGCGATATGGAGCTTTTATGAGGCCCATGCTTTGGATACCTACTATGAAAATGACGGCACTATCCTGGACATCTACTCTGAAAACCCCACCGGTGGTGATGCAATCACCTTTACTAAGGTATCAGACCAATGTGGCAGCTATAGCGGCGAAGGTGACTGTTACAACCGCGAGCACTCCTTCCCCAAAAGCTGGTTTGGCGGCAAAGTTGAGCCAATGAACTCAGATGTCCACCACATTTTTGCAACCGATGGCTATGTCAATATGAAGCGCTCTAGCTATCCTTACGGCGAAGTCAGTTCAGCAACCTACACCTCTAGCAATGGTTCAAAAGTGGGCTCGGCACGCTCTGGCCTCGGTTATTCAGGCACCGTATTTGAACCCATAGATGAATTCAAAGGTGATTTGGCTCGCGCATATTTCTATATGGCCACCCGCTACCAGGATCAAATATCCGGTTGGGAAAGCAACAGTAGCTATGGCAATGCTGTGCTCAACGGTACCAATAACCAAGTGTTTGAAGCCTGGTTCTTGGATCTTCTAAAGCAGTGGCATAACCAGGATCCGGTA
This sequence comes from Alteromonadaceae bacterium, assembly GCA_965279005.1. Lineage (GTDB taxonomy): Bacteria > Pseudomonadota > Gammaproteobacteria > Enterobacterales > Alteromonadaceae > Planctobacterium. The sequence goes on from CBDIHK010000025.1 coordinate 143,184, forward strand.
AGCCAAAAGGAAATTGACCGCAATAACGCAGCCCAAACCCACCAAGCCAACCGCAACCCATTTGTTGACCACCCTGAGTTTGTGGCTTTGATTTGGGGTAATTAATACAAACCGCGTTTGCAACGCCAACGAGTTAACACACGGACGTGTTACTCCACCTAACACTTCCCCCCGAGTGTGCAACCATCAACGTATTTGACAAAATCATCGGTGTAGAAAGTGCGGATCTCGGGCCAGATATCTGCCCAAAAACTGCGTAACATAGTACTTTCAATTCGGCGCCTATAGGCATCCATTACTGGCTGGGAAATCCTGCCTTCACGAAATTGCAGATAAACCAATTCGTAGAGCTGGAAATTACGCCGGACAAACATATGCAATCGCCACTTCTCAGAATGTGTCAACTGCTCGTCATCCGTAAGCTTGGCAAAGATATCCGCCATAGGGGAATGGATGTTTTCGTTAAACAAGGTTGTGCTGCGATCCAACAATGCCTGGATGGCGTTGTTCCTGACTTCTTTGGTATTTTGCCGTATTTGGTAAGACAAATAGATAAGGGTGATAACAACGGCAATACCACCTATAAAATCGCCAAGATTACCCAAGGTTTCAAAAAGCATTTAATGCGCCAAAACAATGTAAACCATAACGTTTACCCTACATAAAATAACAGCGATTTGCCAACTAGCCACTCGGTTGTGTATCAGCGTTATTTGGCAGTGTGGCCCATGTGTATTACATTTTATATATAGTGACCTTGCCCAAAGCCATATATCCTTTGAAGAAGCTTGTCCCTGCCCTGTTGTTTTCCTTCACAGCACTGGTACTACCGGCGTCCGCTTATGCCCAGGCAGAAACCTGGTTAGTCGCTGCAGAAAATTATCCCCCCTACAGCTTCCAACGAGGCGATGAGATAACGGGCACTGCAATAGTCAAAGTCAAAGCCCTATTTGAGCAAGCCGGCATTCCACACGACATACAAGTCTTGCCTTGGGCAAGGGTCGTGTCACTATTACACCACCGCCCCAACACTTTAACCCCGGCTATCGCCAAGACGCCCGAAAGGCTGGATAACTTTTTGTGGGTTGGCCCTTTTGATCAAATTCAAATCTACCAATGGCACCAGGAAAATAATCCGGTATTGGGTACCCCTATTAAATCCAGCTATGGCGTCATCCGTGGCAGTGCTGCTGAACAATATTTGTTTAATGAAACGATTATCCCGAAAAACAACATCCATTCAGTAAACAATTTAGAACAAATGGTGGGTTTACTGCGCAAAGGCAGGGTTGAACAAATTCTCGTGTCCAACAATATGGATCCCAAGGTGCTAGACATCATTGAACAAAGCACAGGTGCCCGGTTAATCAGGGGCGAACTCATCGTTAGCCTGCCACTGTATATCGGCATCAACAAAAGCTCAAACCTTGCAGACGTAGAGCGACTGCGGCAAACCTTTTATAGCTTTATGGGGGCGTTGGAGTAGTTTAACGAGCTGCTTCCCGTCCTATCGTTGCCGTCCAACTGAACCGCTTCGTGAGCGGCTGCGGGATACACTTGACGAGGTATCCCGCTGTAACAGAACCCATCGACTGGTTGTTTTGCTGCTTTGTCTATGGCTACTGCTTGGCTATTAACCAGCAACACTCCCATATCGTACAAAAATAAAGCGTTCAAAAAGAATTTATCAATATCAGGGGATCTAGGCGCGTTTTCCTGTTGACAGTTTTATTACTGGCTGTAAAATCCTGCCTCACGTTTCAGGTCACTGGAACGTACCAGGTTTTATGCGGGAATAGCTCAGCTGGTAGAGCACAACCTTGCCAAGGTTGGGGTCGCGAGTTCGAATCTCGTTTCCCGCTCCAAAACCCTGGCGGGTTGGCAGAGTGGCTATGCAGCGGATTGCAAATCCGTGGACCTCGGTTCGACTCCGGGACCCGCCTCCATTATCCTTTTTACTAGCGTGCCAAGCTAGGATGCTTCACAACAACCGAAGTATCAAGTCCCCCTAGCCCGGGTGGTGAAATTGGTAGACACAAGGGATTTAAAATCCCTCGATCGTAAGATCGTGCCGGTTCAAGTCCGGCCCCGGGCACCATTCGAAATCAACTAAATATCCAGGATCTACTCAATTAACGGGGGATCGGTAATCATCTTACTCTGTTAATTATTCCATCCCATCCACAATGGGTCATCAGAAACTTAGCTAGACACCTGCAACGACTCTCAGAAACTCCTAGTCTACAAACCTCTGCAAATGTCTACATTTTGTTCAACCAGCTTTTAACCCCTAAGCTTGTAATTATTCTGTGCCTTGGATGATTAGTTTGAGGCTCGATCGGATTAATACCCCGTCGATACAGTCTTTGCTAGCAGTATGAAACACAAGCCGAATAGAATAAACCCTGTGCCATTGATAAAGAGAGCAAAGTACAGTTTTCTCGACCTCAACTGGTTCATATCTACATCTTGAATGTTATCGCCTTGTTTTAATACAAAGGAATTATAAATCACTTCTTCTGCACCTAATGATGGCCTCACTTTATTTGTTTTCGCTATTTTTACAATGTTTCTTATTGACTCAATGATTACCAACAGTGCAGCCAATTTCACTAGTATAGGTAGTTTGGCAAACAGTATAGTTATTGCGCCTGCAATCCAGAAAAACCAACCGGTGTAAGACATTAAAATAGCGATTCTTCCTTGAGGATGTGACTTGGCTATACTGTCATGGACTAGCATATATATAAATGCAATTGGGAAAAATTTGGCTATATCACATGCATCTGTGCACAGACTATAACCACTAGCATTTTCGATATAATTAAAGTGATATGAACAGTATGCGTGGCTACAAAATACATCAGCACTAAAGATTGAAAAAACTGTAATGGCAGCAAAAATGCTTTTGGCATAAGTTCTAAACCATACCATGATGATTGCTATTAAAGCAGCCACTATGTGAAAAGCACCTTCAATTGCTATTATCATTGTTGATACTGACACTAGAAAAGGTATTAATACCCGTAGTTCATTATCTTTCATCTTAGTTACTTCCAATATTAACCAGTTGATCAATTATGAGCTGTAAGCAGTGCCGTAGTCGAGCTTAACCAATACAGCAGATTCAGGGTCACTAACGCCTTGTATGTACTGCAATTCCACCCCACCTTTTCGATGTTAGTAATGCAAAAATAGCTGGGGAGAAACGGTAACCAGTTGCCACGGCATTTGGATTTTATATTGAGCAGAATTACAGCACCGTATTTTAAAAGGCAAAACGCTACTTTTAGCGACAACAAACACACAAAACAACACCACATCTATGAGTAGGTTGTAGAACTTTTAAATCGATACTATCTAATATGTAATGAGCTCTGTTAAAAGGCAAGTTTTGAACTCGCTGAATTTGCACCCGAGATATCTTTGAATCAATGTTATGAATCGCACCGACAAATTCGGAGGCAGATTTGTTTGAGTCATGCTGCCGCATTCTCGGTTAACTGGTGGTAAAAATTCACCCTTTTTCGGCTGGCGGTATGTCATTGATAGAGCTAAGCAAACTAATCTAGACATCCAGACTAAGTATTAACGAAACTAATCTAGACATCCAGAAAACTAATCTAGACACCCATACTAAGTATTAAGAATGGACTACATAAAGGCCATATTTATGATTAGTTTTTCCAGGAGTAGCTTACGAATAATCGCTCATTTAAAGATAAAGGCGCCAGCCTAAGCGTTTAAAATGGGGTTCTAAGGATGGGCTTCGAAACCTAGGTAAATCACTCTGGAGCCACCAAAAAATATTGGGGGCGTTGAATAGTCGGCAGTCTTTCCTGGCTAACCGAATAGCCGTTGTGAGTTGGACTTGTCCTTTAATCTTTGAAGTCGATGCCGTTGTTTATATTGTTCCAGGTAAATGGTGTTGCCAGCGGCATGGTGGAAAGCATCCTCGAATGTACTGGTAAGTTCAAACCATTGGGCTGGTTTTAGGTTAAGGCGGGACAGTATGTCGGGGAGTGCCGGGTCTATTTTTCCTTTTTTGTTTTGGGCCATATGCCTGCCGGTAACATCCACCAGCTTGATGTAGTCTGCCAGCCTATATGGCAATCCATGGGGCATGCCCAGCCTGGGGTTACCCGCAAAAGGCATCAGCCTTTTGGGCTCCTTACCTGCTTTGGCAGCATTGATACGGTACTGGATACTGGTGTGATTGGATTGTTCCGGCGTTGGTGCCATGTTCGCCCTTACGGGGTTGAGGTCAACATACGCCATACAGGCAGCTAGTGCAGCCTCGTCGAGCAAAGCCTGGGATTTAAACCTCCCCTCCCAAAAGCGTCCGGTGCAACCGTCTTCCTTATTGGCTTCCCTTGCGATGTATTCATTTAAGCTGCGCATAAACCAGCTGATGTCCATTAGCCTTTGCCGCCAGATATTTGCCGTTTTTTCAACGCATTCAATTAGGTGCGGTTCCATCTTGGTGCGTTGTTCTGGGCTTAAGTATTGCCGTGATAGGAGGGTGCCCTTGTGTAGGATGTGCCAGCGCCTGATTACCTCTGCGAGAGGCCACTCATCCGCTTTTTTGTGATGGATATGCAAAACCATATGAGTGTGGTTGCTCATCACAGCGTAAGCGCAAACGTCAATAGCAAAGACACCACCAAGGAAGTGGATACGGTCTTCCACCCATTGGCGGCGATGCTCATAGCTATTGCCCGTTAGCTTGTCCTCACCACACAAGAACGCCCGCCTGACACAACGGGAAACACAGTGGTAATAAGGGGTATCTTCGAGGCTGACTTGTTCCTTCCTGGCCTTTGGCATAATGGTTCTTCCTGAATCCCATCATCTATCAGCCAATTCTGCCGGAAAAATAAGCATCGGGAAACTGTACCTTGGTACAGTTAGCATGGCTGTCCTTATTAGTTCCTGCACTTTAGTATCACCGGTGATAGTCCTTTACCATTTGGCATGCCACTTTTTCACTCGGGTAATACCGGACTTTTGTCTCACCGTTGAGACTTTTTATGTATACTTGCCTTAAATTCTTCTCTATTTTTGCTATGGAAAAAACAGCAATACAACCAACAAACGTGACAAAACCCATCCAGTTGCTTGCAGCTTGGATGGTCGGTTTAATAACGGTTGTCGGTATGTTCCTTCACACATCGGTTCAAGATGGTTTGACAGACAATATGCGTTGGTTTTTGTTGGGGGCTTCTGCTCTTTCTGTGCCTTTCTTTTTAGTTTCTATTTTTCTCATGCAGACTAAATTTAGGACTCAGATGCAATCTGATGATTATTACAATAAATCGTTGCGGGATGGCTTGTTGTCACAAAACAAAGCAGTATCTGTTGAGCAAGATTATGACAGTCTAGCTGAAGACATTTCTAGTGCTGTTATCAAAAAGCTTAAAAAAGAAAGGTTAGAATACTCTGATAGCAAAGATAATGATGCTCCTTCTCAGTTAGCAATATCTGAAGCTGAAAAAAACGCTCAAAACTATATCGAAGAACTTTTGTCGAATGAAACGGTATTTGAAGAAGTACGTAAAGCTACAATAGAGCATAGAATTAAAGAGGCAATTAAGAAATATGAAGATAATCCATTTGTGATTAGTATGTCTTTTAACGACAATGTTGTAGGGCGTACATCAATAGATTCTATACATGTTGCTGGCTATATAGGCGATGTGATACAGAGTTTGGGCGCTCTAGGGATTATCACATACCAACTTGAGAAAAATCCTGGATATCTATCAGGTGTTGCGTTGGTTTATGAAGTAACTGATTTTGGCAAACAGTTTTTGACTGCATTGAAACAGCATAAAATAAGTGGAAAGAAGGAGCCTAAAAACAGTATTGAAGACTGTGGCGATTAATATTTATTATGCCAACAAAATGCCTACATAAAATATATCAGGATAGGCAGGAAAAGGCACGAACCCACTTATTAATAAATTTAAAATCAATAACATACTGATTTTAAGTTGTTTTGAAAGGATTAAAAAAACCTCGAACATAAGATCGTGCCGGTGCAAGTATTCGCCACATCCCTGTCGCTCACTACTGCGTGGCCGTGCTACGCACCTTGACAAATGCTCCTGGCATTTGTGCTCCACCCCCGGGCATCATTATTTTTTGACCCATCAATCACCCGTAGAAGCCTGGAACGGCTGTACTATTGGGACGGTTCGATAATCCTGTTTAAACTTAATGCATAGAATGCAAGCCTATCCTATTCCCTTCGCTATCAATAAAATGGGCGATATGGCCAATCCCATCACCGAGATGGGTTTTGGGCATAATCACTTTACCTCCCGCAGGCTCTACTTTTGCCAGTATGGTATCAAGATCCCTGCCACCATTTAGATACACTAAACTGCCTTGTATCGAGGGTTTGTAATCCATACCGCAGACAATGGCACCCGAAACCAGGGATTTATCATCATGGGGAAATAGCCCCTGCTGTAGTCCCGCCAATTCAATTACGACGATATCCACGTCAAGTATGTCTTGGTAAAAGCTAATTGCCCGTTCAAACTGAGTTGCCGCTATTTCAAACCAGACGGCAATATTTACGGCTGTGTTTTCCATCATTTATCTCCATTGTTTCGTTTAATCGAAAACAAGTTAACATCGCCTCTGACAGTATTGTGTCAGCAGTGGTTTTGCAGGCAGCGGAATTTCGCAAATGAATTGCCCCCGAGTGTTGGCACAATGAATCTTCCAGTATTAAAGCAGCATATGTTCTAGTACCGGATTCTAGGATTAGTTTTGGCACGCATTAGCTATGCGGGTGATGTACTTCATGCATAAGGGCACAACCTAAGCGCATCCTTTTGGCGGCTAGTTTGGATAATTTGCTGGGAATTTCGTCCTAATCTGCCCATTGGGACGCTTCAACTGAACTATTTGTCGATAGCGGTTAAAAATACCCAAGGTGTGATATAAATAGGGCTACCTGCACCGGGTTACATGGGGAGCTTTTGCCACCCAATTAGGGTTTTATTCGACATCCCCCAATAAATGCTGCGGTTGCGGCAAATCATCAACCGGTGTGCCACCTAGTTTCATTTTCTTAATGGGAGCACTGTGCCTAAGGGCAACAGTATTGGCCGGAGTATTGGCCAAAAATACCGTTTGCGCGCCTGCGGTAAAACTATCGTTGTGGATACATTGGGGACGAATTGCCAAAGCACAGCCATCGGTGGGTATCTCGAACATGGTAAAATGGTAAGTTTCGCTTTTGACCGTTCGGTAGTAACCATCTTCAGCGGTGGTATCTAGTCGGCGTCCCAGCAAAATCCGAGAGATGGTATCTTTGCCAAAGGCAGGGTCGTTACCTAAGGCTGGCAGCCATATATGGGGGAACGGATGGTGTTCTACAAACAAGCCACCTCCCTTGGTTGCGCCAAATTGATACTCAGTAATGTAGCCAGGCAGTTTTTGGTCGTATTGTATTCCCCATAGATCCTGGGTAAAACCAAGTGCGAATTCTTCGCCAGGTTGCAATAGTGTGCCGCCATAATAAGCAAGAGTTTCTAAAAAGGTTTCCTGTGAGCCAATGGATTCACCATATCGCACTACTGGGAAGTCAAGGTGGTCAACATCGCAAATTAGCTGGCCTGTACTGCCAAACACATTGGCGGATCCATCTAGGTTGGCTATACCTGCGCCATCGACCGCTGCCGTCCAATAGCCATTGACCTTTAATGCCCTTTCGCTTGAAGGAGGTAAGCCTGTGCACTCGTTGTGAAGGCGGTTAAGCCGGGTAATCAGCTCGGCCTCCGGGTTCATTGGCGCCCTATCGCTGGTAATAACCAAGTCGTGTGACGCTGCATCAAGCTTAACGAGGGTACCGGTGCGGATCGGACCGAACAGACCGGTTGTTGTCAGTAGCATTTCACCTGTGGCATCACGGTTTAGCACCGCACCATTTAGGAATTCAAAATTATGGGCAAGATCTTCTTGTGATACCCCTATCTTGACATCTTGCCAACGGGGTTCACTCATTTGGCTGGCACGGTATTCAGCAAGTGTTTCCCCACCTAAGGTGATGATTTTTATCGGCGTGACGTAAGACATTATTTGGCTCCTTGAGTGTTGATAACAAATTACGCTTTATCGTAATTGAGTATTGTAGAATTGCCATTACAGTCAATTACAATTGAGCCAGTTTTGTCTTTATTGATAACCTGGTTAGCAATCCTTGCTGATGGTTCAATTGAATTGCCCAGCGCAATTCATAGTCCACGTCTTATAGACTGGGTATTGCAATTGCTTCAATTTTCTTTGTGTGACAGGCGGGCCAAAGGTGTAGTAATGCAACTTTGTAGATCCAGTGTGTAAGACTCTATTTTTAAAACATAAATTCTAATTAAAGGTAATGCGATATGCCGATAGGGTATTCCCCACCCTAGGTAAAAATAACATGCTTTTAGCCGGTACATACTGCATGTCGATGCCGCTAATTTCATCTTCACTAAGTGGTATAGGCAAGTTACCGACTTTGAGGTGCCACAACCGAGCATCATCTATAAGGGAAACTATGAATCCCCCTGCGCCATCACTGGTAATGCCGTCAATATCAAGCAAGCCAGCTCCCATTTTAGTAAGCCCTGGTAGCGGTAGTTTGCTGGTTAAATCAAAAGCGGTCCAAGACAATCCGCCGTGCAGAAGCACATCTTGATGAATAAGCAGGCCATTAGCTGCCTGCAGCAGTTGGTCATTTTGCTGCCAAACAACGAGGTTACCTTGATCGAGTTTATAAATGGTCCGGCTTCGGCTTCCTGAAACGAACACCGCCCCATTTACACCAATAGCAACGTCGTTTAATGCTGGTATGTCACTGGCATCAGGAACAGAAATGCGTTGTAGGATGGCATTGCGGTTTAAATCGATAATAACCAAAGCGTCATAGTCGACGGCGTAGAGGATATCACCAGCTACAGCCAGGCCGGTTGGGCTATGCAAGCCAGTAAGCCATTTGAGGTCAAGCTGTTTGCCGTCCGCCGATACTTTTGAGATAAAGCCATTATCATCCTTGGCGTAGTGGTTTACGTTAGACACGTAAACTACTTGCCGTTTTGGGTCATAGGCCGCCGACTCAGGCATGTTGAATGTGCCCTCAAAGCTCCAGACATGTACGAGCTCGGCAGCGTAGGTTCTTAAAAAGCAAGACCCACAGCAAAACAAAAGTAGAACACAGGTTTTTTGTAAGTGCTTCAGCATGGGAATACCAGCAGTTGGATGTCAACTTCAGTATGGGTTGGTAAAGCTCAACCGCCCAAAATTCTGCGCTGAGCGACCTAAATTTAAGATAAACAACTTGGATTTAAAGACAGTAGTCGTGCTAATTGCCCTTTTTAGCTCAAAATACCCATAAAAACCAAAGTCCTCGCCATGAGCATCTATACTGGAATCGATGTACAGAACCTTTAACAAGCCAAAAGCGATCCTCAACTACATGCCTACGCGCCAAAAACTGACATGCATGGCCAGCAAGTACAGTAAAACCAGTGCACTATTGTTGCTTATTTTGTCGGCTGATAGCTTCAGTAATGAACAGGAAATTCAGGGAGAAGAACCCGTCTATGACTACATTACGGTCACTGCCAACCGCTATAGCCAGAACCTTCAGGAAGTATCATCGTTTGTCACAGTGATAAGTGACGAAACCTTAAAACACCTTAAAATTACCGATATTACGGGTATTGAGGCAATATCAGCAGGACTCAGGTTGGGTCGTTCAGGTGATGAACTGAGGCCTGCCATGCGCGGTGCCAGGACCAATGAGGTAGGTGTTGCCGGCACCGGCATTGCCGAACAGGTTGTAGGCATTTTTATTGATGAAGTTTATGTGCCTACCACCACTGCGGCGCTGGGCACCTTCCTCGATTTGGAACGGATAGAAGTATTGCGCGGGCCACAGGGAACTTTGTATGGCCGCAATACCTATGCCGGTAGCATTAATGTATTGAGCAAACAGCCTGAAATGGAGCAATTCTCCGCAGAAGCCGACGTAACTATTGGTAGTTATCGATATCGCAAACTGGAGGGCATAATCAACCAACCCTGGTCAAAACAACTCGCTAGCAGAGTTGTATTTGCCTCTGAGAAGCGGGACGGTGTTATTGAAAACCTGGTGGATCCGGGAAAATCCGATGATCTGAGACAAAAAGACGGCTGGATGTTCCGTGCCATTAGCCTGTGGCAGCCTAATGACAGCTTTGAGGCGAGTTTGCGCATGGACTATTCGCAAAAAGATGCCAATTCTGATGCAATCTGGGGATACCAGCAGGTTGCGGGATACCAACTAGTGCCATTAGATAACCACCAAGGTTACCAAGCAAATGCCTTGGTTACTTTAGGCCATATTTACCAACCTGCCGATGTAAAAAACGATGACCTTGATCCTTACCATGTCTACCGCAATGCCCTCTCCTTCAGCCGCAACAATCACTTTACTGCAACGTTGAGTGCATCCTGGCTCCTTGACTCCATGGAGCTAGGCTGGATTTCTAGCTTTAGTCGGTACTCGGGCCAGCAGTTTTATGACAATGATTACAGTGATGGTGGTTTAGATGTTTATGGCGGCTTTGGCCGGCAAGATGATCAACAGACTATCTCAAGCGAAATCAGGTTAGTGTCACAGCAAGGGAGCGGGGCCAACTGGATAACGGGGATATACTTTTTTGACCAGGAAGCAGATTGGGAATGGCTGTGGCGCGAAGACACCGACGGCGATGGCAGCCCAAACCAAATCACAGTGCCTTCCTGGGGCAATCCCCGGCATGAGCCTCATACAGTAAGGTCACTGGCAGCCTATGGGCAGGTAACAGTCGACCTAACGCAAGCTTCGCGGCTCGTGCTCGGTGGCCGATACCAAAAGGATGATAAAACCTTCACGGGTAGCGATATTGCAGACTGGAAGGACAATGCGTTTTTATATAAATCAGCATATGAGCAAGACCTAACCGAGCAACATTTTGTTTATGCCAGTATCGGCACGGGTTACCGTACAGGCGGTGCCAACGATCTACGGGTTGTAGCCCGTGGCGCACCAGCCCGCTATGGCAATGAAACAGTCAGATCCTATGAGATAGGCTTGAACAGCCTGTTGGCAAGCGGTTCGGCACGGTTGAACCTGGCGATATTTGCCAACCAATACAATGACGTCAAAGCACAATTGTTTGCCGTTGCCTGTAACGACCCCAATGATACCAGCAGTACCCTCGAATGCGTGGAAAGCTCAACCGCAACGACGTTTGAGTATTACGAAAATGGCGGCAATGTAGCAGCAATAGGATTGGAAGTTGATGCTTTCTGGCGGTTGCACAACGGCTGGGAGCTGGACGCCAGTATTGCGTTCACTGACTCAGAGTTTGAGGATGGTTTTGAGCTCGGCAGTGATACCCTAAAACCTTACCTGGGCCTTGGCAACATCCAAGGCAGGCAGGATATAAACAATGCTGGCAGCCGGTTTGACTATAGCGGCTGGACTCCTGCCTTTTCTCCCAAGCTTGACCTGAGCATTTCCCTATCAAAAGCGATAGCGCTTTCCCAGCTGGGCACTATTACGCCGTTTTTGCTGGTGAACTATGTGTCGGAACATTATGCCTTTGATACTAACCTACCTGAGGTGAATGTGGGTAGCCACCTAAAAGTCAATGCCAGCGTTACCTGGGACATTGATCAGCATTGGCAACTGTCTATAAGTGCCAAAAACATCACCCAACAACAAGTAATGACCCGTGCTGTGGTGCATTCCCAAATTGTAGATGGCTTACCCGCCAATTCTATCCAGGCAAACTGGAACGACCCTCGCACCTTTAGCATTTCCATTAACTACCGTTTTTGAGTATGTTACTGCACAGACCAATTGAATCACTGATATCGAAACATCCAGAATGATGCCTACCGCTAAGAAACTGTTCCCGCCCTGGTTGTTGATTTTAATATCAGTTTTGTTCCTGTTGCCAAACAGCCACCTTGCCCAAGGCAACACTAAAACCTGTACTGTAAATGGCGCGATAGGATGGTACCCAATTATTTTTAGGGAGGCTGGGCAAGTAAGAGGGATTGCCATCGATATCTTAAAATCGTTTCAACAAAAAAGTGCAGTGTCAATCGAAGTTGGCGCTGAAGTCCCTTGGATACGGCTTGAAGATCAAATTAAAAAAGGTAGCTTAGATATGGTTGCCGGAGCGTTTTATGCCAAGAGAAGGACTGAGTTTGGCAGGTACAGCAAGGCGTTTTTCAAAGAAGAAGTCGCCATATTCGTAACCCACAACAATCAGTTTCAATTTACAGGGGTACAAGATTTAATTGGCAAAACCGGGATGCGTCCCGCCAGTGGCAGCTATGGTGAAGAATTTGATCAATTTGCCGCTCAGCACCTTGAAATACAGAACATTTTCGGAACTGAAACCATGTTTCGCATGTTGCTGGCCAACCGCGCTGACTATTTAGTCTTAGCCAAGCTTGATGGCTTAAACTGGTTGAAAAAAATGGGGTTGGAAAACAAGGTTATTGCACTACCACAACCCGCCGCCGTTAACGATGTGTATTTCCTGTTTAGTAAAAATGGGCAGTGCCTGGATATTGTTGACAGCTTAAATGCCCATTTAACTTCTTTGCAAGCCAGTGAAGATTGGCAGGCATTGTTGATGGCTTACTAAACATTCCATGTCTGCCCGGTTCCAATAAAATCTTAAGCTAAACTACAAAATCAGCTCAGCTAGAACCTAAATAACATTCAATCTTAAAATTAGATCCTATTCTCAGTGTAAAATAGTGTCCTTTACCTCTATTGTTGTGCATAATTTGGTCATTGCGTGAATTTTAAATGCTGAGAAATGAATAACCAGGGGCGACCGAAGCAGACAAGTAATCCCAACCGGGCAACTGAACTAAAGAGTCGAAACGTAGGCCGGGACACAACCAACTCGCCCAGTCGCCTTAATACGTCGAAAACTAAATTCCTGAAGAGCCACGCACAAAACACTCCACAAGAATCACCGGTAAACAGGTTAGCCACCGTACACCCTAACCACATGGTTAAAAAGGTAGACCCCAAAAATGCAGGCGACCATTCTCCTTCAATATCGACAGTAAACAAAACTTCCCAGATCGGAATTTCAGGCAGGAGCTCATACAAGTCGGGGCAATACGACAAAAGCATAAAAGACACCCAGGTTCCTACTCTACAATTTAATACCCAGCACTACACTAAACAGGATAATAATAGGGATAAAGTAAAGGGGACATCGGCACACACCATGTATACTTCCCTTAGGGAAATGCATGGCGTTGGAGAGCAAGACAAAAGTAAAGATCTAGACGAATTGCTTGATAAAACCCGCAACGCCTATTCCCCCTATGAAGCTAATGGTGAGCATCCGGAGCACAAGCGAGACGCTTTCGGCAATAAATTAACCAACCCTAAACAAAATGTGCAACCATACAGGGTGAATGTGCATTCTGAATCCAATAAAGGCCCTAACCTTCACAAATCCTCCCGAGGCGTAGAACCCTTAGTTGCCCAAAGCATGATAAACATTTACTACCGACAAAAAATGAATGAACCTAGTGGTAAACAAATTGGCAAAAAGCGGGATTTCCATACAAGTAATAATAACAGCCAGGGTCCCAAACCCAAAAAGATCAAACGCTAGCGCAAACCAAAATCTGGCGAGCCAAGTTGGTCAAGAGTGCATCCTGTGCAATAACTTAGCTAGTGGTAATGCAAGTAACTATCAAAAATGACCGCGGGTTTGAACTCAGGATCCGCTTTGCGTTGGGGTTTTGAGAAGAAGTAGCCTTGGATTAGGTCAACCCCCATGTCATTGAGTGAGTCCAATTGTTTCTTATTCTCGACACCCTCAGCGATTACAGTCAGCCCAAGCTCCCGGGCGAGGACGATAATGGACTGGATAATCGCCCTGCCCGTGCCGTCAATGTCGGTGACAAAGCGCTTATCAACTTTGAGGGAAGTCAATGGTAACGCCTGCAGTTGTACCATTGAAGAGTAGCCGGTACCAAAATCATCGAGACCAAAGGTTATTCCCCTCATGCGCAACTGGCTAATGTTGGCCAGCATACTCTTTGGATCATTGGTAAAGATACTTTCAGTGATTTCCAAATGCAGGCGCGCAGCGTCAAAACCGGTTTCTGTTAATACGGCAAAGACTTGTTTGGCAAAATCAGGGTGTTTCAATTGCAGTACCGAAACGTTCACCGCGAGTTTGATTTCTTCACTGTCAGGAACATTGCCCATATGCTGGCAAGATTCACGCAACACCCATAACCCGATTTCATGGATTAACTCAGATTGCTCGGCAAGGCCAATGAACTCTTCTGGCAGGACAACTTCATCCTCGTATATCCAGCGTAATAAACACTCATAGTAGTGGATCTTGCCGGTGGATAATTGGTACACAGGTTGGAACATCAAGGACAGTTGGTTTTGCACAATGGCGCTGGCTAATCCGATGCGCAGCCTTTCAGTGCGTTCCAATTTGCGCAGTAAACTCGGTGCAAATTGTACCGCAGGAAAATAGCTTGCTTCTTGTTTATGCACAAACATTGCTATATCAGCTAAGCGCACTAGTTCATCGGCGTTTTTGCTATGGGCGGGGAAAAACGAAAACCCAATTGCTGCACTGACATCAGATGCCAGTTTTTGCGTTGCCTTCGCGATTTCCTGGTTTATCCCTTTGCACAAGGGTTGCAATGGTTCACCTACTCTAGACTCGACTAACATGACAAATTCATCGCCGCCCCAGCGGCATACCACAGTCGAGCCTGGTACTGAGCGCAATACGGCTGCGACTTTTTGTAGTATCAAGTCACCACTGCCATGTCCTTGGGTATCATTGACCTGCTTAAACTTATTTAAATCGACAAATAAAACAGCAAACTCTGTTCCCGGTACTTCTGTCGCTTCGTGGATACGCTGCTCGAGTTTTTCAATAAAGGTGCGGCGGTTGAATAGGCCAGTCAAACCGTCCCGTTGTGAAAGTTCAAGCAACGCCTTGGTACGGCTGGCAACTTGTTCCTCCAAACCTTCTTTGATAGCTGTTATCTCAGCATAGGAGGCTTCTAAGGCGGCATTTTTCTCGGTTAGCTTGTCTTTGTCTTTGGAGACCTTGTCCAGCAGATCCTTATTGTCGTGTTTTAGCCTTATAGCCAGGCGTGTAAAGTCGGTGATTTTAAACGCACTAAAACACATAGAAAGGCCAAAGAAAAAGCCTAGGCTACCTAATACCTGGCGTTTGTAATCACCATCTACAATCCCCACAATAGAGACTGGTAAAATTAACAGGCACGAATATATAGTTGCCAGTAGCCTATCCGCCGAAAGCGGGGTTGGTGCGGCTCCCGCCAAAGCTGCTAGTACGAGGATGGTAGTAAAGAACTCAACGCTGGCCATTTGGTTCTGCACCACCACGGCAAAGCCGCCCCAAATCACTGCCGTCGATATGGCGCCTGCCCTAAACTTTGCCAACCAAAATTTTGCATCCACGGCATTCCTGTCTTTCGCTGAGAGGCGGTGCCATAAAATCGAATCAATAAAACGGATCAGCATCAAGGTATTGATGATGCCCCACCAAACCAGTTTTGTGTCATACACTGGGGAATCGGGGAAAGCAAAAACCAATGCCGTCGATGCAATCATGCACATAAGAATGCCGTTGATGCTATTTTTATAAAGCAAGGCGACAGAGTCTTGTATGTGACGAAGTTGTTTCGACGTTTGGCTCATTTGTTTTCCACAATACACAGTTAAACGGCTGACGAACTGGCTGTGCATGTACTGTAATGCATGGGAGTTAACCAATTGAGCATAAACTAAAAGGTGCTAGCTTTTAAATTAGACTAAAGTATATGGGCGACAAGGCCATGCCCATATGCTGTGACAGACTTTATTTTGGCTATTGCCAGCCCGCAACCGGATAAAAGAGAGATTTGATGGCTAGGATTTACCACCGAGAATTGACAGATATTGCGGCAAATATCAGTGAAAACTTGCTCGCTGCGATTGACAGCCTTGACCCCATCACATTGGAGCCAATCAAAGACCTGCCGCTGCCTGAGTTGCTATGCCGCACTGTTGCTGGGCAACAATTATCCACTAAGGCAGCCGAAACTATTTGGGGGCGGGTTGAAAATGCCGTTGCAGGCAATCCCTTTATGCCCTTTGTCTCTTCAGTGGATCCTGATGTTCTCAAGGCCTGTGGTTTATCAAAAGCAAAAACTAAAACGATTATTGAAATTGCCACTAGCTTTGGCAACGGTGAACTTTGCGAAACAAAACTGAAAAATATGCCCTATAAAGAACGGGCACAACAATTAAAAACAATTTGGGGCGTCGGCCCTTGGACAGCGGACATGATTAACATGTTTTACTATTGTGAGCCCGATATTTGGCCCGAGCAAGATCTGTCCGTAAACAAAACACTATCAGAATTATGTGGCAACAACACAGCCAGCACGGAGATTGCTGCCCATTTTTCGCCTTACCGCACTTACCTGGCGATGTACCTATGGCGCTTCTTGGATAGCACGCCTACTTAAGCTGGATATTTGCCTGGGCAAGCGCATACACAAGTAAAATGGCAGATTACAGTTTCAACTCTGTTCTTAACAAAAACTGCGCAACAGCTTTTTCGTGTTCCGGCAAACCCCGAATGTAATCTTCAAACACAGAAAGCAAAGCCCCCCTATGATCATGGGACACATCGGCTACAAATAAATCTATCTGGTTGTATTGATAGATTTCGTAGAGTTGCAACATGATGCGACAAACCGAAATATTACTAATCTTCTGTTCTAACATTTGAGGTGCCGGAAAGGTAATAAAGGTTAGAACGAGTGCAAAGTATTTTGGTTGACAAAAATGCAGTAGTTTTGACTCCTGAAATGGAAAAACAGCCCAAATAGTGACCTATATGTCCCTTTACATAAAAATGTAGTTAATCCCACTTAGTAATGTGATCTTTTTAATCAGAACTAGGAGTAATTAAGGATGAGTGACGCTTACGGAAAGAGAAAACGAGCACGATAGCAAGGGGCAGCAGATGACTTTTACGATTGAATGGCAACCGGGTCATTCCATTGTCGCTTTTTCTGGAGAGATTAGGATACGCGATATTGAATGGGCGAACAAAGATTTCCACGGTGACAACAGGCTTTATAAAACCAGCGCTTCTATCTGGGATTTTTCCCAATGCACTTCAGTAGATTTAGCACCCAGCCAACTAAAATACACTGTTGCAGTAGATATTGGCTCGGCAGAAACCTTACCCAATTTTAAATATGCATTTGTAAGTAGCAACCCTGAAATAAAACAGCTAATAAACTACTATATTGCTGCTTGTCGCAAAGCTGGCTTGTCCTGGCAGTTCGAAATTTTTAGTAACCGCATAGCCGCATTGGATTGGTGTAAGTTAGGCGAATCCCAAGTGTTGGAGCCCGATTCGAGTATCGCGATTTAGGTATTGTAGGTAACTGCGCTTTGCTTTGTTGCTACAATTTGCTTATTTCTACCGGTCGCATTCTGTCTGACGACTATAGCATCGAATTATTAGCGAGTATCATTCCCGCCTACAACGCTGGTATCTAAATGCCATAAGCCGTTGCGAACAATTGGATGTGCCCTAGTTGGCAATACTGGAACCTCTGCAAGAAGGCGGTTATTGCCTTTTTTTAGTAAAGATTAGCTTCTAAGCCCTTCCAATAATTAGCACCTGCAAAGCAAGCTTGTGGCGTAGCCCCTTTTAGTTGGCCAACTGGACATAGTACCTAATGAGCTGTATATATTTTTAAACTGGGTTGGCTTTGTGCATCGTCGCGATGTTTGCAGTTGGACTGGCTGTGAGCTGGAATGCTGAGCAATTCAATATCTTCAGGCTGTATCTATTGCGTGTGAAAACACAGGCTTAATTTTCGGGGCATACCTTATGGAAACTACTAAAGATGCTCGTTCATACCGGCTAGCCAACATCGATATGTTAAGGGGCGTGGTTATCCTTATTATGGCTCTGGATCACGTTCGGGACTACTTTTTGGTTGGCGGAATACAAGATCCAATGCTGCAGCCCAACCCTGATTTAGCGCTATACCTGACCCGATGGATAACCCATTTTTGTGCACCCGTTTTTGTCTTTCTGGCTGGAACCAGTGCAGGCCTGATGTATGCGCGAAAAACCAAGCATCAATTGGCCCAGTTTTTAGCGAAGCGCGGGCTATGGCTGATTGCAGTCGAGGTTGTCCTAATATCGACAGCCTTTACTTTTGCCCCACTTGGATTAAACCAGCTAAACGGCGGCATCCTGGTGATAATGCAAGTGCTGTGGGCGATAGGCGCGAGTATGGTTGTGCTGTCGCTGTTTCAGTATCTCGGCCGCAATAGCTGCCTGGCTCTGGGTATTTTTATTATTGCTGCCCAGCATTTACTTGAGCCTATCTGGCCAGCGAGCAGCCTTTCGTTTTCCAATGACAACCCAGTTTGGTGGGCACTGTATGCCCAGTCTACGTCCATAAACCAACCGTTTATTGTTGTTTTTGCCTACCCACTTTTGCCATGGATTGGCATAATGCTGTTTGGTTTTGGCGCATCAACTCTGTTCGAAAAACCAAAGCAATATCAAAACCGGCAGCTAAAAGTATTGGGGCTGGCAATGATTTTGGTGTTTTTAATTTTAAGGTTTTTCGATGTCTATGGTGATGCAAACCAATGGCATGTGCATGCTGGGCAGGTGCAAGCGACAGTGCTGGACTTTTTTAACGTCAGTAAATATCCACCGAGCTTGCTTTTTACCCTGATCACTCTTGGTCCGATGGCTGTACTGCTGGCTTTTTCTAGTAAATGGCAAAACCGTTTTACAGACACCCTGGTTATGTTCGGTCGGGTACCCTTTGTGTTCTATGTGGCACATTTCTACCTTATCCACGCTTTAGCAGTAGTGTACGGTTACTACTCGGGCTTTGAACCAATGCAGTTCATGACTATCTTCTTTTTCTTTCCCCAAGGCTACGGGACTAATCTGTTTGGCGTTTATCTGGTTTGGGTAATTGTAATAGCACTCCTATACCCACTGTGTAGGTGGATGGCTGAGCTAAAATCAAAACGCAAAGACTGGTGGTTGAGCTACTGTTGAGGTGCTTTCTAATGATGTTGCTTAATGGATAACAAGGAATAGCCAGGGTTGGGATATCAGCATTGATTGACATTAAGCTTAGGGTTGTATTTACCCGCTTATACCATAGGTTCGTATTGCCATTTGCCTTCCCGGTAGAGTATGCGGGCCCGGTTATGGTCGTCGACAGCTTCCCAAGTACGTTTGTTTAAACGCACCTGTACGCCATGGAATAGCTTTTGGTAGGTTTCAACACCAATGGCATTTTCATAACCTTCAAGCAGTGTGACCACGCGTTCAAGCTTCTTTTCAATCACTTTCAAGGCATTGGATTGTTTTCTGTATAGCTTGCGCAGCTCCTGGACTTGTTCCTGCAACGCTTTGCTCAGCCTTTTATTTTTTGCAATCTCCAAGGTTTGCCTATGCTTGGTTAGGCTTTCGTCCAGTTCGGCTTTTAATTTGTTTAGCTGTTCCTTTCGCGACAGCAATTTGTTGCGGCCTGCACTAAAATCTATCAACACCTTGCTGCCAGAGACGGCTCCCAATTTGCCAACCCTAACTTTACCAAGGGTTTTAATTTCACTCGCATAAATGTTACCCGACGGCTTGTCGGCTTGGCCTGTGACCACATCCCCATTGCATTCAATATTGCTAAAAGCCAGTTGTTTGCCAATTGATACCCCTTTTTGGCTGCGGATGATGAGTCCCCGCCCCTGCTGGATATGGATATTGCCAGTAGCTTTAATATGGGTGGTACTATCAGAAAGGTCTTCACTCATTTTCCCAGAGGCACCTTGGGTAATGGTGATGGAACCGCCGGAAATTATCGTTGCTGACTCTACATAGCCATTAACTGTTACATTGCCTGATGCTTCCACCGACATACCTTCTGTAACGTCGCCATTGATTAGGACATCGCCCTCATATTTGATGTTACCTGTGCTGATATTGCAGCCTTTGCTGGTGAAAACATCTTCGACCGTCACTACGTCATTTTCGAACTTCGGGATACCATCGATATCGGCAACGACTAAATTGTCATCATCGTCGCTAAAGCGGGTGCCTTTGCCACATTGTTTTTTGCCCCACTCACCAGCGACCGGCATAATGGGTTTATTAGTAATTGTGTATCCAGCCCGACCATCGGTAGGTGGCGAAAATCGCATCACAGGCGTGCCTGGTTTCACCGAAAATATTTCGCCCAAATCGCGCATATCAACTTTACCGCTCTCCAACTTCTTGGGTTTGCGCAATTTGTCTTCCATGCTTTCAAACAGTGGGACTTGTTTTGTATTTTTGCCGTTGCGCGCTGGCAAGCCTTTAGCAATTAGCTCCTCAAACACCTGGCCTGCTTGGCCTGCTGCAACTTGTTCCGCCAGGAGGGCACAGCGTTTTTTACTCAAGCCCCTGCTGATATTCTGGCGCCGTGCCGCTGCTAAAATATCATCTGCGCTGACATTTTTGCCGCCCCTAGCAGCTTCCACAATGGCGTGGGCAGTTAATTCGTCATCAGATATTTTTAGTTGGATCTCAGCATCCCTTGCCTCGCCCACTTCTGCCTTTATTACTTCGCTAGTGGAGGGATCGCCTAGGGATTGGAAAGCAGAAACCAGCTCATTGACGGCATCCTCGAAAACAACGAGTTCCGGATATAGGCCACGGATGTCAGACAGCACTTTTTTGACAGTCAGTTTGGCTTTGACCTGGATCGGATCAATGCTCAGTTCGAGGACACCACTGTCTTTGTTAAGTTCTAAAAATACGCCTTCGGTCATGTTCTGCTGGCTACTTCTTCTATGTTGGCAATTGAAATTGTTGTGTTTGGCTAAGATAGCACTTTTGTCAAAATGGAAATGTACATCCACGGGTGTAAAAATGTAAACAAAATTGGCGTAGACAATGCAAACATATCCACAAGCATTGCCTTATCACATCTTGCGGATATGCACCCATGCTGCAGAAAGGTATTGTGCCATCGAATATACTGACAGCGCTGCGGCAATGTACAAGAGCACATAGCCTAGGCTCACCCAGTACAATACTTCCAGCTCGGAAAGCAACCCAATAAGGGCAAGCATTTGGCACATTGTCTTGGCCTTGCCCCAAATTGATACTTTTACCGTGTCAGATTGACCGTGTTTTGCCATCCACTCACGCAAGGCTGACACCAAAATTTCCCTGGCCATCAACAAAATAGCTGGGATGGTTATCCACACCGTGTTGTAACTGTGTGTGATCATTAAAAGCGCCGCAGCTACTATGAGTTTATCAGCGACGGGATCTAAAAAGGCACCAAACTTAGAGGTTTGGTTCAGCTTTCGCGCCAGCATGCCATCAAAATAATCGGTCACAGCTGCAAGCCAGAAAACAAATGCCCCTGCTTGGCGGGCCCATTGCCAATCAAGGAAATAGACAGCAACAAACACCGGTATTAGCAATACCCGGAACATTGTTAGCATATTAGGAATTGTGTACATCTTGTGGCTGTTGATCCTTGGAATAGTTTTAAGTAATGGCTAGCTGTGTAAGTGGTCGTGAATTTTTTCGGCCAAGTCTTGGCTGATGCCTGGCACTTGTGCCAATTTATCAGCGCTTGCTGCCATCACTTCTTGCAGACCACCCAGGTATTTTAACAGGGTTTGCCGCCTTTTCGCACCTACTCCCGGTATATCTTCCAGTTTTGAGCGCTTTTTCACTTTTTGGCGACGGTTTCTATGGCCAGCAATCGCAAAGCGATGTGCCTCATCCCGGATATGTTGGATCAAGTGCAAAGCTTCTGAGTCTGAGGCCAACGGGATAGTGTCGTGGCTACCGGCAAGAATTAAGGTTTCTAGACCTGGTTTACGGGAGGTGCCTTTGGCAACGCCAATCAACAACGGCATCTTTGCCCCTTGCCAATTTTCGAATTGGCTTTCAGCTTGTGCCAACTGGCCTTTACCTCCATCAATAAACAGGATGTCAGGGATTTTAGCTTCGTCTGTTCCCACTTTATAACGCCTGCCCAGGGCCTGGGCCATTGCGGCGTAGTCGTCGCCTGGGGTAATGCCTTCTATGTTGTAGCGACGATAATCATTTTTATAGGCACCCTCGCGGTCGAACACCACGCATGACGCCACCGTCTGCTGCCCTGAGGTATGGGAAATATCAAAACACTCCATGCGCTGTATTGGTTCATCTAAATCCAGCGCCTGTTCTAATGCCAAATATCGGGAATGCATCGACTTTTTCTGCGATTGTAGGGTAACTAAGGTGTTTTCTGCATTAGTGTTGGCCAATTGCAAATAGCGTTTCTTCTCATCCCTGGCGCCCTGGAAAATCTGTACTTTTTTGCCGGCTTCTTGGGACAATGCTGCTTCAACCGCTGCTTTGTCTTGTAGCTTAAAAGGCAGCACGATTTGTTTGGGAATAGTCTTATTGCCAGACAGGTAATACTGCATCACGAAAGACTGTAGTACTTCCTCTAGTTCGCTATTGGCGGGTACCTTGGGGGTAAAGCCTTTGTTGCCCAAGAGCTTGTTGTCCCGGATAAAAAAGCCCTGCACACAGGCAATGCCATTTCGGTAAGCCATACCAAATACATCCATTTCATCCTGGTCACCACTGACCCACTGCTGTTCTTGGACTCGGTTCAAAGCCGTTATTTGATCCCGGTACACTGCCGCTTTTTCAAAATCGAGGGCGGCACTTGCGCGCTCCATTTTATCCGCAAGTGCCGCTATCACATCTTTACTTTTTCCTTTTAAGAACAACCTCGCCATCGCCACTTGTTGTTCATAGTCAGGATCCGATACATGCCCAGCGACGCAGGGGGCGGAGCAGCGTTTAAGCTGGTACTGCAAGCAAGGTCGGGACCGGGCTTTATAATAGCTATCTTCACATTGGCGCACCGGAAAAATCTTTTGCATCAAGCGCAGGCTTTCGCGCACCGCCCACGCGCTCGGATAAGGTCCAAAGTATTCGCCTTTGACCTTCCGGGATCCCCGGTGGAATGCCAATCTAGGGTGTTTATGGTCAGTTAGGAGGATGTAGGGATAGGACTTATCGTCCCGCAGCAACACGTTGTAGCGCGGTTTGTATTTTTTGATGAAGTTATTTTCAAGGATAAATGCTTCGGTTTCCGAATGGGTAACCGTCACATCCATGTTGGCGATCTGCTTGACCAGGGACTTGGTTTTTACGCTATCCTGGTTTTTATTAAAATAGCTGCTAACGCGGCGCTTAAGGTTTTTTGCTTTTCCTACATAGATCACATCACCACCGGCGTTATACATTCTATAAACGCCAGGCTGCTGTGTGAGGTTCTTGAGAAATGATTGAGAATCAAATGCTGGTGCTTGCGCACCATGTTCCTCTGACATTACATATTTTCGGTTTTTATCAAATTATGCCGTAAGGCCAAATGGGTGAGCTCAACATCAGAACTAACATTGAGTTTTTCAAACATCCTGTAGCGATAAGTATTGACGGTTTTAGCGCTAATACTTAACTGGGTAGCAATCTCAGGTACCTTGGTGCCTTTTGTGATCATTATCATAATTTGCAGTTCGCGCTCGGAGAGGTTCTTAAACGGATCCTCTTCGTTAAGGTCAAGTTGACCCAGTGCTATCTGCTGCGCTATCTCTGGTGCAATATATTTTTGCCCCACCGCTACTTTCTGGATGGCGCGTATCATTTCTTGCGGGTCGGCATCCTTGGTCAGGTAACCATACGCCCCCATCTGCATGACCTTTGCGGGAAACGGATTTTCTTTGTGCACTGACAGCGCCACAACCCGGATATCTTCACTTATACGCAGTATTTGTTTGGTTGCTTCCAAGCCACCAATCCCTGGCATACTCATGTCCATAAGGACAATATCTGGCGGGTCACGGCGGCACATTTTGACAGCCAGTTCCCCGTTTTGAGCTTCTCCTATTACATTGAGTCCGTCCACATCATCAAGAATACGACGTATACCAGTCCTGACTAGGTCGTGGTCATCAACCAACAGAAGTTTTATCAAGCAATAGCTCCACTTTATTAGTGCGCAAGAGGCACACCATTGTTTTTATTTTTCAGCCTACGAATTTAATCTACGCCGTACAAAACGCAAGTAAAAATTGATCTTTATAGGCCTGAATTCGAATCTTAAGTAGCTTTCAGTTTACAAAACCGGCAATGGGGATATTAATCCATGTTTGCTTAAGTAAATTTAGACGGTTCTGTTTACCTTTACCACTTCGCAGTCACCGGTAAAAACCAACACTTAGCCTGTTCCAGCCATGTATGGCTTGTTTAAGGCCTTGTGAATGGTTAACCGCACTACACCTCGGATTGGTACATTGGATAGTCCAACGGTCAGGGCACTCGCTATGCTGCACTGGTGCCCTAGCTTGGCTGCCGCAGCGGCAAGGCAGGATCTCTTCCTTTATCATTGTGTTTAGCACCTCAACATTTCCGGCTTAAACTTACCCGTCCTCTGCTAAATTTGCAAACACACCGAACCTGCTAACAACCGAATAAGCTCGGTAAACCCCGGCATGTGACAGAGGTGTCACCCGCTTGGGGATATTATTCTACGTTTTTTAGAATCAAAAATTATAGTGCTGGGGAATATATTCCCCTTTGGTATTTAGCACTGCTCAACTCTTCTGCTACTATTCACTCTAATAGCAGTACAAAGAGGGATCGCCCATGTCCAAAAAACACGGAGTTTCTTTAACTCAACAACTCAAATACCACTACACCTTTATCGTCCTTGTAGTCGACGCAATCATGGACTTTGTGTTGACCTTACCATTGACCATTATTACCAAAGGTGCCACCACCCGTTCCTGGAAAAAATCCATGAAACGGATCGAGCTAGGCAAATCTTTCCGCGATTTTATGTTAACCGGGAAAGACTTAGCCGTCAGTGACTTAGGTAGTTGATCCTGTTTAATCAACCACGGAGGCTGGTTAGCCACCCTTAGTTGGATCAGGTTGACCACCACCAGAACGAGATGAATTTTGTGGATCTGGCTGGCCACCACCTGATTTGCCTGAGTTGCTCGGATCGGGTTGGCCTCCACCAGACCTTTCGTCTGTCAAAGTGGTTTTTGAGAACCAATCCAGTATAGACTGAAAATCGAAAGCTTTAGCTTGAGCTGGAACAGAAGCGATGGAAAGTGAAAAGGTGGCAGCTAATAATACTTTACGTAATTTCATGATTCATACCTACTACAAGTTTAGTTAAACAAAGGGGATATATTTCCCCATCAGTTGTCATAGTAAGGTATGATGAGTGATTGGTCTATTTTTATGCGATTTTACGCATTGACATATCTCTCAGAACGCATGATTCTGTGAGCTGTTGTCAGGATAGCTACATACTCCAAGGTATTTAATGTCAGTTTTAATGGCGCATAAAGGTTGTAGGCGACCATTAAATCAGGATTTCCCCACGATTCAGGTAACCCTAGCTTATCTACATGTCTTATTAGGTGCTCTAAGAATGAGATTAGCGTTATAGCCAAATAACACTTGTAGATTAGTGACAATATGTAATCAGCGTTGCTGTATACATACTTGTGTGGTGTGATCGAACCAGTTCTTCTGTACTCTAATTTTGCTAAAAACCGATTCCGGTTAGCTATAAAGTAAAGCGCTAAGCAATCAACAAAAATAATCGAAGGATAAAAAATAAAAGCGTTTTTCATATCCGTAACAAGCCAAAAACCAACCTCTACAGATCGAATGAATACGAGAATTACTAATAAGCTAGAAATGTTAGGTTCAAACCTGTTGTACCAGAAAGCTAATACTCCACAAGCAATGAAGATGAGATCTAGTACCCTAATCTCCGCAGTTTGGGTCAGCGTTATAAATGCAGCAAATATAAAAAATAGATAACGGCTCATTTACTTCTTGAACAAACCTTTCAATTGAGATTCTGTAATGGCTGTCTGCCAGTGCAAAGCCAGCTTTAGACATACCCAGAATGCTAACTTAACTAATGTGACTGAGAAAACTAGTGTGTACTCTAAATTTCCAACATTTAGGGATCGATCACCACTCTTTGATCGCAATGATATCCAATTTTCAATCAACGTTAAGTTTTTTTTCCTGTGACACGATCGATTTCGCGCTTCAGTGCAAAAATACTTGATTTAAATGCTTTGGCTATTTGAATACACAGAGTGTAACAGAGATATGCGAAGTTTGTAGTAGCCAAATCAATTGGCTAACAAATATAGGACAACCGTATCAGTGAATATACGGCTTATAGGTGTAATTTGATAACTTTGGTACTTACCCCCCGAGGTAGGTACCAAAGTTTATCTGTTTTTATTCAAATGCTCGGCGAATCGAAGTGATCCAGGAGTTGAGCTGCTCTTTGGCTATCTCTTTGACTGAGCCTTGGCCGCAGAACGACTTGATTTTACGCTCATGGATGGCTTTAACATCAGTCACGCCATTCATATAATTGTAAAACGTCTTCCTATCCACTCCGAGGTGTTCATACACCTCTTTGTAGGTTTTACCCGATTCATCCACTAAAGTTTTCAATTCATGGGCTAGCGCTGCCCGCAATGCTTGATCTTCTGTCATTTTGTTTAGTTACCCCCGCACATTAGACCAAAGTATTAGTGTTTATTTCTATCCCGCCTATTAGACAAAAGTATTAGAAAAACCCCTTAAAACGTCTGAAAATGCAGTTTTTTTGTGCATATTAGACCAAAGTATTACTAATTTTTTTGTTGCTGCGGAAATTTTTCCCCACTATGGCTGATAATTTTACACCGTGTAATTAATTTCGCAAACAGTATATTCGTTTTATTTAATTTATTTATATAGGTAATTAGTATGATTATTACAGGAACCGACCTTAGAAGAATGCGTTTAAAAGCTAAGAAAACTACAGTTCAAATGGCAGAGTTTGCTAGTG
Organism: Alteromonadaceae bacterium; assembly: GCA_965279005.1. Lineage (GTDB taxonomy): Bacteria > Pseudomonadota > Gammaproteobacteria > Enterobacterales > Alteromonadaceae > Planctobacterium. Next base: position 170,238 of record CBDIHK010000025.1, read on the forward strand.
TGAAAACCCGTAAAACCTATGAAAACTGGGAGAAGAACATAGGTTCCCCCAGCATGAACCAATTCCTAGCAATGGCTACAGCTTGTGGTTTCCAGCCAGCAGAATTAATCAAAATGTACGTCGAACGCACCGACGTCGACCAAGAGATCGACTTAATGTCTGCCGCTGTTTAGTGCTTGCACCTTGGAATGCAGGCTGCCTACAGCCTGCGTCCCTTCCACATGGCACCCGCCACTAGCACGCCACACCCACTACTTCAAGTTATGCGCCTTTACGCATAATCACTCCCTTTCTATGCTCTTTTATATTTTAAGGTAAGAGACAGGGCATTACCTATTCCAAATAATTATGGATTTTTAAATCTCGCCTTTAATTAGTTTTAAATAACTTTCTAGGCCGCGTCCGAAATAGTTATATTGTCTTGGTTTTCAAATATTTATCGTTGAAATGACTGATTTTTACGACCAGTTGTCCTGTGGCCATTGTTCAAAGAGGTTAATTAAATTATTGCCCATTTTATCAATATACATAACTCAGTAGTGGGCTAGCTTACACGCCGGCGTATTTTGCAGGTTTAAACTAAAGTAGTACAGACTTACCGAGGGGATTGCCTACAATGAAAATGACACGGATTAAGTTCATTGTGTATGTTCCAACTATACTTTTTCACCCGCCCTTGAGGCGGGTTTTTTTATGTTTCCAAGGGTACCCTATCGACGGTGAAGCACTCCACAACATTGTCGTCGAAATTTACTAAAGCATGTGGAATGTGGTCGTTGAATTGGTACACAGTGCCATCTTGCATGCGATATGTTTCATCGAGGTCCCCGTCTTGGATTAATACTGTTGCACCATGGCCCGCATTTAATACCAGGAAGTGGGCGGTGGTATCTTCATTGTCCGTGTGGAATTTGGAATTGCCTTTAATCTGGTGGTATATAATGCGTGTCGCTTCTGGGTAGGCACAGGCTCGCTTAACCAATTCATTAAGCTGTTCGTGGTTTGGAAGCAAGAATCGCTGAAACCACATTGCCTTGGATTGCTGTGCTTCTTGCCGAAGCCCCACCAGTAGCTCGTCTTTAAGCTGGGATTGCATGGGAAATGATTTTATTAGTGGCACTTGCCTAGTCCTCCTTGAAGCTACATGCAAATAACTACGCCGAAGCTCTAAACTTAGCCTTAAGCCTTAATCCCTGCAAGTACAACCGATAAAGACGATTTGCTGAATACAATCTATATCGAGCCGTGGTGAACCTATTGTGCAGTTTGCGCTGTTGGCGGGTTTCGTCGATATTTCATAGAGTTAGCCCCAAACGGTTCACCAGCTCTTTGAAATCAAGCACTTAGAAGATGTATAGGGATGCAAGGAGCCAGCGTCTAGACCGATACCGCAGCTATTGGCATATAATTGTCTACATGCTGGACGACCGTGCTACGGCATACGCCAACCTATTCGGCTCCTTTATCACTCTTAGGTAATCTATCCAACCATCCCTGTACCTGCTTCATTTTACGTTGCGCTCCAATTTCTCTGAACAGCGCCATGCTTTGTTCCAATAATTCCTTGGCCTTTACTAGGTTATGCCTGTCATATTGCACAATGCCCATGTTGCCGAGGTTATTAGCCATGCCTGCCTTGCTACCTAGTTCTTCATTCAAGGCCAGGGCTTGTTGGTACATTTCCAATGCCTTGTCTAGCACGGCGAGAGCATGAGTGCTTAGTTTTTAACCAGAGTATTGCAGCCCGCTAAAAACACCGCTTCCAGGTAACTTTCTTCCATCAATGCCATGCGCTGTTTTCTGCGAACACTGGCCTTTCTGCTTTTATCTGCCTTAATCATGTTTTTTGCAATGTGTCTAAGTCGAGCCAGGTTTTCAGCACCATTACCTCTGAATATCTGGCAATCATCTTCTTTCATGGCAGTGTCTAAGACCCAGTGCAGGCTTGCCTCTATGCCCCAGTGGCTCCTTACTGCTTTGGCAAACTGGTCTGTGCTCAGTGTCGCGGAGCTGATGTAGTAACGATATTCCAGTGAAGGTTTCTCATCATCGTACTGATACCTGACAGCCATACCTATGCTCTTTAACCCTGTCCATTGAGGAAAAGTCTTCGCTAATTCAGAAGCGTCCAGAACATGATATTCCCTGGCCTCAATACGGCCATGTCCCTTTTCTATGTTGAATGATTCAGTATCGATACCGCTAAAAGCCAACTTTATTGCATCATAGAGTTTCTTTTGGTTGCCTTTGACTGCCAAAAGATAATCAGCGCCTTTGTTCACAATGGTATTCGCTATCGCTTTTTGACAGCCCATGGCATCAATCGTGATAAGACAGCCTTTAATATCCAGTAAATTCAGTAATTCAGGAATGGCGGTAATTTCATTGGATTTACTGTCCGTCTTTATTTGCCCCATAACAACACCATTGGCTGTAGCAAACGCACTGACCATATGAATGGCTGACTGACGGTCTTCCCGGTTGTAAGAGCTACGTAGTGTTTTACCGTCTATGGCAACCACTTCACCATCGGTCAGGGAATGAACCTTCTGCATCCAACTGATAAAACTGCTTTGTAACTGTTCCGGTTCGATACTGGAAATGATACGTGCAATAGTGTCATGGACGGGCAACCCATCTTTGAATAAACCTAATCCCTGCAACCAGTTAAGTCTGGCATGACCAAAGTCCTCAATGTCTTCCCAGCCTTCGCACCCGGTGATAACACCGCAAACAGATAAGAACAATACATCGTACAAAGGATAAGTGACTTTGGCTGACTGGCGGGGATCGGTGACATCAGAAAAGTGTTCAGCGAAAACATCAATACTCATTAAGCTGGCTCCCAAAAGGGAGTATAAGATCACAATGGGCTGTGCAGATCCAGGAACGAAAAGGTAAATCAGTTCAACTGGTTAAATAATGTTCGCGATCTTGCCGTGCCTTGTCTAGCTCGTCGAGGGCTCTGTACACATTGCCCATATTGCCGATATTAGCGGCCATGCCTTCCTTTCTCCCTATATCTTCATTCAAAGCCAAGGCTTGTTGGTACACTTCCAATGCCTTGCCCAGCTCGTCGCGATCCCGGTGCACAATGCCCATATTACCGAAGTTGCTGGCCATGCCTGCCTTGCTTCCCAGCGCTTCATTCAAGGCCAGGGCTTTTTGGTGCATTTCCAATGCCTTGTCCAGGTCACCACGAATCTGGTGCACGATTCCCATGTTGCCAAGGGCGGCTGCAATGGCTTGTTTATGCTGATTTTGTTCACCTAACTCCAATACCCGGCCATAGGCCTCGAGGGCTTTGTCAAGTTGCCCCAGCCTGTCATATAAATGCCCTGCCTGGTTCCAGGCGACCATAGAAACTGGGTTAAGTTGTGCCGCCCTTACATAGTCTGCCAGCGCCGCATGGGTGTCTGTGGCAAAGGACAATGCACCGCGCTGTTCGTGCCACCGCGCCTGCTGTTCGATTGCATCCTGGTTGGCGTCAATTTGTTTGGTAAGCAAGGCTTTGGCCTTGGTGGTATCCCCAGTCGCAATAATGTCTTGCAAGGCTTGCCCAACAGCATCAGCAGGTAAGGTTTCATTTTGCTTTGCTGCAACCAATTCATTGATGGTCTCAGTCAAAGAACGGATAAGGGATTCTTTTTCTACCAGGCTAAGTTGCTGGTTTTCCAATTGCTTTGTGAGGGCTGCAATGGCTTGTTGTGCCGTCTCATCCATTTTATTGATGTTCACGGTCGCATTTTCGCCGGTGACCAATACGCCTTGGGCAGTATCCTTGACGGTCTGGTTGATGGCAGGGCTTGGTTTTGAAGATAGGTTGATAACGAGGACACCTAGCAAGCCAATAAGTGCAACGGCAATGCCGGTTTTCCAGTGCGCCTTTGCCGTAAGCTTCGCGGCTGCCAATGCCCCCTGGCTCTGGATTGTTGCCGCTTTTACACCGACGCGGTTGTCTGGCTTTTCGTCCATGGTTGGGATCCCTTTGCGTTAGCCTTGACTATTACCTTCGATACTGCCCGAAAATTATTAACCATTCAATCCTAACCACAAGCGGCCAGGGGAATGCCGGTTTAAACCGGGATTTGAAAAAGTCACGGCTTTAGCCTACCTATTCGGTTACATCGACGCCCTTGGGTACGCTATCCAACCATCCTTGAACCAGCTCTATTTGCCGTTGGGCGCCAATTTCTTTGAAAAGCACCAAACTTTGTTCCCATAGTGCCTTGGCATTTACTAGATCATCTCTTTGATAGTGCACATTGCCAATATTGCCGAGGCTGTAGGCCATGCCTTCGGTGCGCCCTATTTCTTCATGCAATGCCAGCGCTTGCTGGTACATTTCCAGTGCCTTGTCAAGGTCACCACGAACCCGGTGCACATTGCCGATATTACCGAGGTTGTTAGCCATGCCTTCCTTGCGCCCTAGCCTTTCATTCAGTACCAAGGCTTGTTGGTGCATTGCCAGCGCCTTGTCAAGGTCGCCGCGATCCACGTATACAATGCCTATATTGTCGAAGTTGTTGGCCATCCCTCCTTTGTTTCCCAGTTTTTCAGTCAAGTTAAGGGACTGTTGTTGCATCTCCAATGCTTTGTCCAGGTCGCCAAGAATATGGTAAACAATGCCTATATTGGCAAGGGCTGCTGCAACGGCGTGTATGTACTGGTTTTGTTTACCTAACTCTAATACTCGGCTATAGCATTCTAGCGCCTTGTCAAGTTGACCCAGCCTTCTATACAATTGCCCGGATCTGTTCCAAGCATTCATTGAACCTGGGTTGAGTTGGGTCGCCCGTACATAGTCTGCCAGCGCCGCATGGGTGTCAGTTGCAAAAGACAAGGCACCGCGCTGTTCGTGCCACCGCGCCTGCTGTTCGATTGCATCCTGGTTGGCGTCAATTTGTTTGGTAAGCAAGGCTTTGGCTTTGGTGGTATCCCCATTCGCAATAATGTCTTGCAAGGCTTGCTCAACGGCGGCAGTGGGCAAAGTTTCTTCTTGCTTGGCTTTCACCAATTCATTGATGGTCTCGGTCAAAGAACGGATAAGGGATTCTTTTTCTACCAGGCTAAGTTGCTGGTTTTCTAATTGCTTTGTGAGGGCTGCAATGGCCTGTTGTGCCGTCTCATCCATTTTATTGATGTTCACGGTCGCATTGTCGCCGGTGACCAACACACCTTGGGCAGTATCCTTGACGGTCTGGTTGATGGATGGGGTTGGATTAGAGATCAAGCTGTTGACGAGGATCCCAAGCAAGCCAATGAGTGCAACGGCAATGCCGGTTTTCCAGTGCGCCTTTGCAGTAAGCTTCGCGGCTGCCAATGCTCCCTGGCTTTGGATTGTTGCCGCTTTTACACCGACGCGGTTGTCTGGCTTTTCGTCCATGGTTGGGCTCCCTTTGCGTTGGCCTTGCATAGTACCCTTGATACTGCCTGAAATTAATTGCCCGTGCAAAAGAATGCGCGAGATAGCGCAACAAATTGGATAGCCCATACGTTGACAACAATCCAAGATCATTTTGAAAAGGCAAAGCTAGCCGCACGGAAAGAGCTTGGATTTAAATCCTTAGTAGAAATGGATACCACTTCCCAGGTTATAAATACTAAAGGATCGTCTGATTTTGATGGCACACGACTGGAGGCATTAACGATTCAGGAAACAATAATCAAAAAGGCCACGTTTACTTTAGAAAAACTAAGGTAAACCAATCATTGAACCAGCAGTGTCCCATCGGCTGAGCTATACAGTGTTCTTCACTGTATAGCTGTATATTTCCCAAAACATTCCCACGGCCTATAAACGAGAAAGGCCTGCAATGATGCAGGCCTTTGAATATGGCGGAGAGGGAGGGATTCGAACCCCCGGTAGGGATGAACCTACGCCTGATTTCAAGTCAGGTGCATTAAACCGAGCTCTGCCACCTCTCCTAAGTGGGGCGCATGATAATAGTGATATTCGGGCTTGTAAAGATTTAATTTTTATTACATTGTTCGATTGCTAGTTCTTTGAGCAATTTGGTTTCTCTCTAGCCACAAAAGCTACACTTTGCCTGATGTTTGGTCAAAGTCAGGTAAGGTAGGCAACATTCCATTATCAGGTTAGTTATGGCTCCACTTAAAGTTCTCATCGCCAAGTTGGCAATAAAGGCCGTCAACAGTCTAGTTAGCCGGTAAAAAAAGCCTTTAGGAGGTATCAATTTCCACAGACTATTATGTTAAATAAAAAAGGATGACAAAGGTACATTTTTGCGTTACGGTTATATTTATTACCGTTCTCGAGGGCGTGGAAATGTTAGTTGCATCAAACACAACAGTTTCAAGGCAGGCGCAGGATGGCGTTGCAAACATTACTGAGCAGGAAAGCACTTATGTTTACGAGCGAACCACTGAATCCTATATAGGGCTCGGGATCGCTGTTGTCATACTTTTATTTTGTGTTTACAAGATGTTCCGGCAAGGTCGATAGCCAAGCTGTTGTATCCAAGACTTTAAGTGTGGGTAGGCCAAATTGGCAGGGCGTATTGTTAACGCTTGAATTTATGTCCGTTTTTGTGGGAACTCAACCCACCCAAGATGCTGCCAAAGCAGTAGCCTAGTTTTTCGGCATATCGCGCCAATTTGACCCTGCCAATAAGCCTAGGATAAAGAAAATCGCCGCGATAATGCCCCATACAGCAAAATTAAACATATGTGCCTCCAATAGTAGAATATCTATTTTTCCCAATGAGCTGCCGTAGCTTTACAAGCCATATTTTCTAACAGCCAGCGCCCTGCTCTTGGAACTATTCCTTGATGATTATTTAACCTGAGCAAAAGCCGTCCTAAACAGCTACCGAATTATAAATCCGTTTATTGCTTTAGGCCGTCCCGCAGGCATATGTTGTTCCGCGGTAACTAACGCAAATCGAATGTTGCTTTTAGCCAATGAGGATGCCCAACAAGTCGATGCCGGCAACCCGCTATCATCTGGATCCGATCAGCTACTGTCAGCTTGAACAAAACTGATAACCTAAAACCTATGCCAACCAGTTTCCCAGTGGTATTGCATATAAACAACTTACCTACACGACGTTGATCTGGTTCAGAATAGTGATTAACCATTGCTTAGCAGTCTACAGAGTGCCACCGGACAATGGCAGATGAAAAGATTGCATAATTTTGTAGGAAATACCCCACTTAAAACCTAAGATTAATCTCAAAAAACAAGAATTGAGCAATCATTCCAGGTAGCATAATTTAAGGCATCAAAGAATAAATCAGGTATAGAAGGCCTTTTATGGAATTACCGAGTGAAAAGTATGACGGAAAGTTACATACACTAAAATTGCTAAGCTACTTCAAACAACACCCCGCAATGGTAGTGTCGACGGCATACCTGATCCTGAGCCTATTAGGGCTGTTGTATATCGCTAAGTTCTTCGAGCATTTTGATGTTCCGGTTTTGCATTTTATTGATATTGCGGACCTGTTTGCGGTTGGCTTTCGGGAGCCAATGGCCTTAGTAATGCTTGCATCAGCCTTGCTACTAGGGATTTTTGTGGATTGGACAACGACTGTTTTTTTTTAGGCTGAAGCCAAAGATTGCCGGCCTTCCCAACTACATCCGCTTTTTCATTAACCCACTGGTGTATACCCCCAAAACCTCATTCGGTATGACACTCGTAATGATACCCAGCATCATCATATACATTGCTGGATTTGTTTTTATTTTCGCTGACATGCAAGCGCAACACATCAAGACAAAACAAGAAACTGACTTTTCGGTCACGTTTGAAGACCAGCGATTTGATGCCTATTTACTCGGTAGTTCTGTAAATTTCTTGTTTGTGTATGACCCGGCCCTGGAAAAAGCACGTGTGTTAAATTTGGAAAATGTGAGTTCGTTGGAGCCCATTGTCCCCTTACAAGAAGAAACACCGGAAAAAGAAGCAAGTAACCCTACATAAGCTAAGGTTAATTGCGCCGATATTTCGAGCAAGTAACGGAATTTCATAACTATTTACTATTTTAGATGCAATTTTTGTTGAAAAAAAGCGTCAAACACCATACAACTTACCCTGTAAATACAACTTAATTTGCAAGCGACGGAGTTTCAAAACATGCAAGAAAGAACTGTGTATTCCGCTGGCACCGGGGCCTCAGTGTTAGAGACCAACAAGGTATTGCGTAATACCTACATGTTGTTGGGTCTAACTTTGATGTTCAGTGCATTGTGTGCGGGCATCGCGATGGCGATGGGCATTAGCCGTATGGCCTCATTAGGTATGACCATTGGTGCATTTATCACGTTGTTCGTGGTAAACCGCCAAGCAGACAAAGCATCTGGTCTTGCCTGGATTTTTGTGTTCACCGGCCTATTGGGCGGCTCATTGGGGCCATTGCTCAACAATTTTGTTGGCATGGCCAACGGGCCGCAACTGATCATGCAAGCCTTAGGCGGCACTGCGTTGATCTTCTTCACTTTGTCTGGCTACGTTTTAACAACTAAAAAGGACTTTTCCTTTTTAGGCGGTTTCTTGATGGTGGGCCTAGTGGTTGCGCTAATTGCGGCAATTGCAAATATTTTCTTTGCGATCCCTGCGCTGTCTTTAGCGGTTAGTGCCGTAATCATATTTATTATGTCGGGCCTGATCCTATTCGACACCAGCCGCATCATCCATGGCGGCGAAACGAATTATATCCGGGCTACTGTTTCCCTATACCTCAATATTTACAATATTTTTGTTAATTTGTTGGTTCTTTTGGGTGTAATGGGCGACGACTAACCTGAGCCAAGAACATTCCTGTAATACTAAACACCCCAGCTTGGGGTGTTTTTTTATGGGTGAAGCATTAAACTAGCCGCATGAAACATATAGTCGTCCTAATAACCTCTGCCCTCTCCTGCAGCGCTAACCCAATCAGTGCAATTAGCTTTGTCAAAGCCGCAGTACAACAAGGCCACAAAGTTGATGTGTTTTTCTATTCAGACTCAGTCGCAGACGCAAATGCACTTAGTAGACCGCTGAGTGACGAGCTTAATATGTACACCCAATACCGGGAGCTCGCGCGCGAACTTGGGATCCCACTGCTTGTTTGTAACACTGCCGCCGCCCGCCGTGGCGTAGTCCCCAAAGAAGAACAAACTGATTTAGGATATAACCTTGAAGCGCCTTTTATAGCGGCAGGGCTAACTGAGTTCGCTAAGTTAAGCCAGCAGGCGGATCGTTTAGTACAGTTTTAACAACGCTATGAAGTCATTTGCCATACTACAAACAAGCGCGCCATTAGCTAACCACGCAGGTATTGAAGCCCTGGATATGGCCATGTTGCTGGCCACCCTTGATATTGACACTGCATTTTTTATCGACGGTGACGGTGTATATCAATTATTGGCAGGTTTCGATCCCTCAACCATTGGCCAAAAGAACTTCGGCAAGACATATTCAGCTTTGCCATTTTATGACATAGACAAAATTTATGTGTGTAAGGAAGCAATACTTGAGAGGGGACTTGAACCCGCACAGATCCAAGGCGTTGCAGAAGTACTAGACAAACCAGCCTTTAACGACGCCCTCAGGCAACAAAACTTTGTGGTGACGCTATGACTACAGTACTGCATATTGTCACCGAGAAGGAAGCGCTTGAGGCTGCATTAGGGGCAGCGTCTCCAGATGATGCCATTGTATTACTGGCTGATGGCAGCTACGCCCTTCCCTTACTAACTGATAACCTTGGGCAACGGCATGTTTATGCAATGCAGCCAGATACGGAAGCCAGGGGGCTGTTGGGGAAGCTCCCAGCCCAGGTGAAAATGATTAGTTATGAAAAATTGGTAGATTTGACGTTAACTTATGAGCGCAGTATCACCTGGCATTAAACAACCATCGAATTAGAACAATGCAATATTCAATTGATTTCCAAGGCAAACTGATCGAAACCGACAAACAAGGCTATTTGCTGAACGTAGCCGATTGGCAACCTGAACTTGCGCCACTACTGGCATCAAGTGAAAACATAGAATTAACGGAGAACCACTGGGAGGTAGTTAATTTCGTACGCGACTTTTACCTTGAATACAATACGAGCCCGGCGATCAGGGCGTTGGTGAAAGCGATGTCGCTAAAGTTAGGGGCGGACAAGGGAAATAGCCGGTATTTGCACCGTCTATTCCCCAAAGGGGCGGCAAAACAAGCGACGAAGATAGCGGGTTTGCCCAAACCCGCCAAGTGCCTCTAGCAGGCATTAGGAAGAGGTCATTCCTTCGTAAACCACGATAAATATCTCCCAACCAATGTAGCCGACAAAGGCAATCAGCCCCATAATCGCCATCCAGTAGAAGCACTTCATCATAAACCTGAAATCGCCACTCTTCTTGTTCATTTACTACTCCTAAACAGCCCTAGCTATTTGGGCTTACAACTTCCAAACCGTTCATGTATGGCCGCAGCGCCTGTGGCACAACGACACTGCCATCTTCCTGCTGGTAATTTTCCAGTATTGCTACTAATGTACGGCCGATAGCTAAACCGGATCCATTTAAAGTGTGGATTAATTCTGGCTTTTTCTCGCCTTTCGCTCGAAACCTAGCTTGCATGCGACGGGCTTGGAAATCTAACATGTTACTGCAGCTCGAAATCTCACGGTAGGTATTTTGCGCCGGTAACCACACTTCCAAATCGTAAGTCTTGGCACTGCCAAAGCCCATATCACCGGTACATAACAGTACTTTGCGATAAGGCAACTCCAATATTTGCAGGATCTTTTCAGCGTGGCCCGTTAACTGTTCCAAGGCCTCAAATGACTTGCTGGGCTCCACTAGCTGGACTAATTCCACTTTTTCAAATTGGTGCTGCCTGATCAAACCACGGGTATCCCTGCCATAGCTACCAGCCTCACTACGGAAACACGGCGTGTGTGCAGTCATCTTCAGAGGTAATTGGGCACTATCCAGTATCTCGCCACGGGCGATATTGGTAAGTGGTACTTCTGCTGTCGGTATCAGTGCCATGCCAATACCTTCTTCTGTTGCAGGCTGCGTATGGAACAGGTCTTCCCCAAACTTTGGCAATTGGCCAGTGCCTAGCAACGACTCATGGTTGACCAAGTAAGGCACATAACATTCCTGGTAACCGTGTTCCTGCGTATGTGTGTCAAGCATCAGTTGCGCAATTGCCCGGTGCATCCTGGCTATGGTGCCATGCATAACAATAAAGCGGGAGCCGCTTAACTTAGTGGCCGTTTCAAAATCCAAACCATTGCCAAGCCCTGCGGCAATGTCGACGTGATCCTTGACCTCAAATTCAAAGTGGCGGGGTTCGCCCCATTTGCTTATTTCTACATTGTCAGCCTCGTCCTTGCCTTCCGGCACTGAAGGATCCGGGATATTCGGCACGGTTAGGGCAATATTTTGGATTTCCTCCAACAGTGCTTTTAATTGGTGCTCGGCATCGGCCAGATCTGACTTAAGCTGGGCAACGTGCGCTAACAAGGGTTCGATATCTTCCCCAACCGCTTTCGCTTTGCCGATGGATTTGGCACGGGTATTACGCTCGTTCTGCAATTCTTGGGTTTTAACCTGCAACGCCCTGCGTTTTTCTTCCAAAGCATGCAACGTTGCCACATCAAGCTTAAACCCGCGCCTTGCCAGTTGTGCGGCAGTCGCTTCAATATCCGTACGTAATAATTTTGAATCCAACATGTAACTACAATTTAACCTTTAACTATTTGCATCCCAGTCCAGGCCGCGCCCAAACAGAGAAACAAGTTCAATACAATATTCAATGTCCCTTTCAGCCATTGCCCTTGTTGCAAAAGCAAAAGGCTATCTAAGGAGAAAGTGGAAAAAGTGGTAAAAGCGCCCAAGAAACCTATCGCAAACAAGGTACGCCAAGGCACAATAGGTAATTGTCCTTGCTCGGTTAGCGCGTACACCCAGCCAAGTAGGAATGACCCTAAAACATTGACCAGAAGTGTACCAAAAGGAAAACCTTTGCCAAGCCATTGCAGCATCATTTGTGCAACGAAAAAGCGCAAAGACGCTCCCAATGCGCCGCCAATGGCAACAAACAAATAAGCGTAAGCATTAGTCATAGCGTTTTTGCCCGCTATTTTGGTCTAACTGGCGCAAATACTTAAGTTTTTCAGTAATTTGTTTTTCAAGACCGCGTGGTTCCGGGTGGTATAGTTCGCTGCCCTTGATGGCTTCTGGAAAGTAGTCCTCGCCAGCGGCATAGGCATTGGGTTCATTGTGTGCGTAGCGGTAGCCCTCACCATGTCCCAGGTCTTTGGCTATTTTACTGGGCGCATTGCGCAGGTGGAACGGTACATCTAAATCGGGTGTCTCGCTGGCCAATTGCCGTGCAGCTTTGAAGGCCTTGTAAACGGCATTGCTTTTAGCGGCTGTGGCACAAAAAACCGTGGCCTGGGCGATTGCCCTTTCACCCTCGGCCGGACCGACACGATGGAAAATATCCCATGCGTTTAATGTCACTTGCAACGCCCTGGGATCCGCATTGCCAATATCCTCCGAAGCTATCGCCAGGAGGCGTCGGGCCACGTATAGCGGGTCACCGCCCGCCTCAAGGATCCTGCAATACCAATACAATGCGGCATCAGGTGCGGATCCCCGGACAGATTTATGGAATGCTGAAATCAAATCGTAGAAATGATCACCCTGCTTATCGAACTGGACAACCCTTCCCTCTACCGCAGCTTTTATGTCGGACTTACTGATATTGCCGCCTTGGCATATGCTAATGGCCAGTTCTAAGCAATTTAATGCCCGGCGACCATCGCCAGAGGCATAGTCTGCCAGCATACTTTTAGCGTCCCCTTCCAACTTGAGTGGCTGCTGGAGGCGTTCGCTTTCCAATGACAGCGCCCTGTTGATCAGGGTTTCTAATTCTGCTTTTGATAGTTTTTGCAGCACGTAAAGCCTAACCCGGGATAACAGAGCCCGATTTAATTCAAATGCCGGGTTTTCAGTGGTGGCACCGATAAAATAAAAAGTACCGTTTTCAATATGGGGTAAAAATGCATCTTGTTGTGATTTATTGAACCTATGCACTTCATCAACAAAGACAATGGTTCGGGTGGAAAACTGTTCCAGGTTTTCCTTTGCTACTTTTACCGCTTCCCGTATTTCTTTCACACCAGCAGTAACAGCTGAGATCCTCATTAAAATGGCATCATTTGCCGCTGCAACAAGCTCAGCCATAGTCGTCTTGCCGGTACCAGGTGGTCCCCAAAACACCATTGAATGCATATTGGCATTTTCTATGGCAGTGCGCAGTGGTTGGCCAGGTTTCAGTAAATGGCTTTGTCCTACATAATCAGCCAGCGATGCTGGGCGCATTCTCGCTGCAAGTGGTGAGTGATGGTCAATGGGCACAATTGAAACCTATGTAAAAGTACAGCCTTTCCAATTATTGGCTGCGCTGGTCATCCAATTCATAGCCATCAGGCACACTGAACCTGAATATCGACTGGTCTAATGGCTTGTTTTGTACAATACCGGTAAACAACAGTTGGTTTACCTGCTCAATCCTATCAATAATGGTGATGCCGGTAAGCCTGCCGCTATCAAAACTGAGCTTTATTTGGCTATATTCGGCGTCCTCTTGCAATGCGTTCATTAGGTAGTTACTACCATCTTGCACAACGCTATAATTTTGCCACGCAGTTGATTCAGGCTGTGCTAAAAGCATAATGGGATGGTTGCTAGCGGCCTCTGCTTGGTCTATGGCGATCACCTGTTCTACAAATGGGTCAACGTGCCAAACAGTCAGGCCGTCTGCGATAAGCGTCAACTCATTTGGCGGCAAAGACTCCCAATACAGTTTTTGCGGATGTTGGATGAATAACTTGCCGTTAGCGGTTTGCAGTTCAACTTTTTGTGCGTCGTAGACCTTTTGTTCGAAAGAAGCACTGAAACTCTGTATTTCCATTAATTTTTTCTGCAGCAGTCCCTTCACAGTTGGCTTTGCCGAGGATTCAGCGTGTGCTGATAAAGGCAACAATAATACTAACAAATACAATACAAACTTCTTCATACTTAGTCCTTTGGTGGTGGTGGAGCAAGTACATCGCGGTTGCCGTTATGCCCAGGCGGCGTGACCACGCCGTTTTGCTCCATTTGCTCCACCAGTCTAGCAGCCCTGTTATAACCTATCCTGAATTTGCGTTGCACGCCCGATACCGATGCCCGCCTTGATTCAGTAACAAAGGCAACTGCCTCATCGTAAAACTCATCCAGTTCACTGTTTTCGTCACCGGCCGGTTGCTCACCCGGTAACATCACGTCTGCCGTTGCCTCGCCGTTTAGGATTTCATCAATGTATTCCGGTTCACCGCGTTTCTTCCAGTCCGCAACTACAGCATGAACTTCATGGTCATCAACAAAGGCACCATGCACCCGCGTCGGTACACCGGTACCGGGCGGCAAATACAGCATGTCCCCCATTCCCAATAGGGCTTCTGCCCCTTGTTGATCCAAGATAGTGCGGGAATCGATCTTAGAAGAAACTTGGAACGCAATACGGGTTGGGATATTCGCTTTGATTAATCCAGTAATAACGTCGACCGAAGGCCTTTGGGTCGCGAGTACCAAATGGATACCCGCAGCCCGCGCTTTTTGTGCAATCCTGGCAATGAGTTCTTCTACTTTTTTGCCAACTATCATCATCATGTCTGCAAATTCATCCACAACAACGACGATGCTAGGCAGCTTTTCCAGCTCAGGAGCCTCTGCATCCATACTTTGTTCCGGCGTCCACAACGGATCCCGCAAAGGCATGCCTTCTTCCTTAGCTTTTAATACTTTGGCATTGAAGCCTTTTAGGTTGCGCACGCCCAGCGCGGACATCAGCCTGTAGCGACGCTCCATTTCACCCACACACCACCGAAGTGCATTGGCGGCTTCCTTCATGTCTGTTACCACTTCGGATAGCAAATGTGGGATACCTTCGTAAACCGAGAGCTCCAACATTTTTGGATCGATCATGATAAAGCGCACATCTTCGGGCGTCGATTTATAGAGCAAGCTGAGGATCATGACATTCACACCGACCGATTTACCGGAACCGGTGGTACCAGCCACCAATAGGTGTGGCATTTTGGCTAGGTCAACCACAACGGGGTTACCGGAAATATCGGCGCCTAGTACCATGGTTAGGTTGGACGGGGCAGCCTGGAACTTGTTGCAGCCGATAACCTCGCTTAAGAACACCGTTTCCCGGTGTTTGTTAGGCAGCTCTAATCCAATAAACGATTTACCCGGAATAACCTCGACTACCCGCACCGACATAGCAGACATGGCACGGGCAAGATCCTTAGCTAAGCCAGAGATTTTGGCGACCTTAACCCCTGGGGCAAGATCTAGTTCAAAACGGGTGATAACCGGACCTGGATACACCCCTACTACCTTGGCGTCGACATTAAAGTCGGCCAATTTCAATTCCACCAAGCGGGCAATTTGCTCCAGTTCAGCTTCAGAAATGGGATTTTCGCTTTTATTCGGCCTGTCCAATAAGTCAAAAGAAGGTATGGTGCCCTCTAGTTCGGGATCCACCATGTCTTTTTTCAGCCTAATAGGTTTGACACCTTGGATGGCGGGGTTGACGGCACTTTGGCTGCTCGCGTTGCCGTTTTGTGGAACTGGTACTTGTGCTCCCAAGCCAAAATCATTGCCGTCATTGTCTTCTGAAACCAGTTCAACTGTAACCGGCTCAGGTTTAAAATTTCGGGTCGATGGCGGTTGCTCTAGGACTTCTTCCGCCTCGTGTTCTTCTGGTTTGTCCTGCGCCTGGCTGAAGTGTTGCTCCATTATGCGTTCACCCATTTCGGGATCTACACGCATACTGGTGATTTCGATATTGCGCACGCCACCTTTTGCATCTTTATTATCGAGTTTTTTGCTTTGGCCTAAGTTAGGCAAGCGCAGTGTTGTCTGGCCAATTAATTCAGGTAACGCCTTGGTTTTCCTAACCGCGAGTAAGGCATAGAATCCAGTGCCATCAACCACTGACAGCCAAGATAAACCGGTAGCCAAAGTAATACCTGTCATGCCAAAACAAAGTAACAACAGGTTAGTTCCAACAACACTAAAAAATGGCACCAAAGCTTGCGTTATAGCATCTCCCACCATGCCGCCAGCGGTAACGCTAATACCATCGTCAACGTTGAGGCTGAACAGGCCTGCTATTCCCAATAATATTAAAATAGCCCCTATAATACGCAGGCCGATGGTCAAAAAGTCCCAATCAATAATAGATTTGATATTCTGGAAGATTAGCCAGCCACAAAAAGCAACACTAAAAGGGATCACCCAGGCACTAAAGCCAAATGTCCAATAAAGAAAATCAGCCACAAAAGCACCGACTGGGCCGCCAGCATTGTTAATAGTGCTGCTGAAGCCTGTCTGGCTCCACCCTGGATCCGCAGGATCGAAAGTGGCGATTGATAGATAAAGGAACAATGCAAAGCCGATGGACAGTATTAGGCCCACTTCTAGTAGTCTTTGCACTCCACTTAATCGAGGCATATTGCTTACTTAGTTTTATTATATTGTTGTTGCCATTTTGACCTTTCAGCAGTCCATGGCATTAGCGCACACCTATTGCTTTTTGCGTTAGGTTTTTTATTTCGTGTTTATCTTAACATAAGTAGATTGTTTTACTTCTTCCATTACCACATAAGTGCGAGATTCACTGACCCCCGGTAACCTAAGCAATATATCCCCTAGCAACTCCCTGTAGCTCGACATATCCGCAACCCGTGTTTTCAACAAATAGTCAAAGTTGCCCGACACTAAATGGCACTCTTGTATATCATCCAGCTTTTTTACTGCAGCTGCAAACTCTTCGAAGATGTCTACAGAGGTTTTTACCAGGGTGATTTCTACAAACACTAGCATGGCAGCACCCAGTTTTTCAGGCGCGACTTTAGCCGAATATCCGGTAATAAAGCCCTGGCTTTCCAACCTTTTTACCCTATCCAGGCATGGCGTAGGACTCAGCCCAACCCTCCTTGATAGCTCTACATTGCTTAGCCGGCCATTATGCTGCAATTCGTGCAAGATATTGCGGTCTATACGGTCTAATTCCTTTGGCGTTTTAACCAGCATATTACACCTTTAAATAGGTTTATTTCAGAGGATTATAACGAAAAGACGCGAATTAAAGTAATTTATTCTATTAAATTTCACCTATACTTACAGATTATAATATCAACCCTACTAGAGATTTTCCTTATGCTTATAGGTGTACCAAAAGAAATAAAAAACCATGAATACCGTGTCGGCCTAACCCCTGCTGCAGTTAAAGAATTTGTCAGTAATGGCCACCAGGTTATGGTACAGGACAATGCAGGTGCTTCTATCGGATTTACCAATGACCAATTTGAAGCAGCCGGTGCGAGCATTATCGCTACACCCGAAGAAATCTTCGAAAAGGCAGAAATGATCGTTAAAGTTAAAGAACCCCAGCCCAACGAATGTAAAATGCTATCTGAAGGCCAAACTCTTTATACATACCTGCACCTAGCCCCAGATCCGCTGCAAACCGAGTTGTTGGTTGAATCAGGTGCTACCTGTATTGCCTATGAAACGGTAACAGACCGGGTTGGAGCCTTGCCATTGTTGGCACCTATGAGTGAAGTGGCAGGACGCATGTCAGTACAGGCAGGTGCCCACTTCTTGGAAAAAGCCCATGGTGGTAGCGGTACCTTATTAGGTGGTGTACCAGGCGTTGCGCCAGGCAAGGTATTGGTAATCGGTGGCGGTGTTGTTGGCACCAATGCTGCGAAGATGGCATTGGGCTTGGGCGCGGATGTTACTATCCTCGACCGCAGTTTGCCGCGTTTGCGTGACTTGGACGATATATTTGGTGGCCATGTTAAAACTGTTTATTCAACCGTCGACGCCATCGAATACTATTCCTCCAAAGCAGACTTGGTTGTTGGCGCTGTCTTGATCCCTGGAGCAGCAGCACCTAAATTGTTGACCCGCCAGCACATCAGCGAAATGAAAGAAGGTTCAGTGGTCGTTGACGTTGCCATCGACCAGGGCGGTTGTTTTGAGACCTCCAAAGCCACCACCCACCAAGAACCAGTTTATGTAGTTGATGGCGTTGTGCACTATTGTGTCGCCAACATGCCAGGCGGTGTTGCCCGTACGTCGACCATGGCACTGAACAATGCCACCTTGCCATTTGGTATCGCCTTGGCTAATAAAGGCTCGAAACAAGCCATGCTTGATGACCCACACTTGCTCAACGGACTAAACGTACACAAAGGAAAAGTAACCTATAAAGCGGTTGTTGACGCTTTGGGTGAAGAATTGAATCTAGAATATATGGAAGCCAAAGCAGCGCTGGCGCTGTAACGGGGAGCTATTTGTATTGCAAAGGGCGCATTGGCGCCCTTGTATTATATTGGGTCGGTTTAGTATTCCCACCAGTTGCTTTGCCACCAGGCCAAGAACTCATCAAAGTTAATCACGCCGTCATCATTTTCATCAATGATGTCGAAACCTTCATAGGCCTGCTCTTCGGTCGCTTTTGGGGAAATGATTTTCAACAGCTCCCAGAATTCTTTTTGGTCTATCTCACCGTTTTTATCCTTGTCAAAGAAGTCAAATTCTTCTCTGATTTGGGCTATTTCTTTTGCTTCTAATTGTTTTTTTGCTGACATTGCCGCCAGTTCCATCGTTTTAAACTTAGCACCCATCATATAGCGACAATGGACAGGTTGTCTACGAAATCAGTAGCTTATCTATTGGTTTAACTTTGGCTTGCTGTACATATGGTTATTGTGGTGGAGTGGTATCAACAAATGGCGTGAATAAATGATGGCTTGTGTAAATTATTGCACCATGCTAGCGTTCGGGTTGTTTTTTAACCAGGAGAACACTATGAAAAAACTTAATGTTGTTTTGTTGACCATATTGACCATTTTTACCAGCCAAGCATTAGCAGGTAGTGGCAAAGCGGTTTTACCCCACTGGGGCGGCCAGACTGGCAAACCGGGTTACATATTTTTGTCCAACATCACTGATGATGCGGTAAAAGTAACCATCACTTTTTACGGTAAAAATGGCGCTACCCTGACGCCATCTACCTTTACCAATTTCAGCAATGGCAACACCGAGTTGGCAGCCAGGAGTTCAGGGTATGTATCACTATCACCCGGCGTGTGGGACTATGGTTTTGCCACCATTGAATGGGAAGACTTGGAGCAAAATGACAATACTGTTGCTTTGGTTGCACACGGTTTTCGGGTTGTGCAATCTACATCGTCAACCCGCAGTGACTATGCAATACAAATAAACAATGGCATGCCATTCTAGGAATAAGTGTTTTGCCAGGGCTTAATCACCCTGGCTACCTGATGGCACTCAAGCTTCTTGCTGTTGTTTTTGGGCGAGGCGCTGGGCGCGCCTTATGTTTCCCTTGGTTTTGCGCTTGTTCAGCATGGTATCCCTCGCTTCGGAGCCGATATGTTCTTCGTTCCTGGCTTTTGACAAACCGATTTGCTTTTCCCGCTCCCGGAACCGGGCAACCTGCTCTTCACTATGTGTACCGTAACAACGTGGGCAGCTAACGCCAGCTTCATATTTTTCACTTTGTTTGTCTTGCTCAGTTATAGGTAAGCGGCAAGCATAACATTGATCATAGTTACTTTTTTCCAAGTCATGGTTAACCGCGACGCGGTTATCAAAGACAAAACAATCCCCTTGCCACAAACTTTCTTCCTTAGGCACATCTTCTAGGTATTTCAAAATGCCGCCTTCGAGGTGGTAAACCTCTGCAAAGCCCTGTTCCTTGAGGTAGGCGGTCGACTTTTCACAACGGATCCCACCGGTACAAAACATGGCGACTTTCTTGTGCTGCTGTGGATCCATATTGTTGGCAACATAATCCGGGAATTCCCTAAAGTTATCGGTTTTAGGGTTTATTGCATGTTTAAAGGTGCCAATACCGATTTCATAATTATTGCGGGTATCAATGACGGTCACTTCTGGATCCGAAATGAGATCATTCCAGTCAGTTGGCTTGACATAGGTTCCCACGGTCTGCCTTGGGTCAATACCTTCAACTCCCATGGTGACAATCTCTTTCTTGAGCTTAACCTTGGTGCGGTAAAAAGGTTGGCTATCGGCAAAAGACTCTTTATATACGATGGGGTTTAGTCGGGGATCTTGGTTCAACCAAGCAAGCAATGCATCAATTGCTTGACGGGAACCGGAGACGGTGCCATTGATACCTTCATTGGCCAATAACAAGGTACCCTTTATCCCTTGTTGTTCCATAAAAGCATGTAACGGTTGGCGTAATTCTTTGAAATTTTCTAGGCGCACGAACTTGTATAGCGCGCATACCACTATTGCAGACATTTTCACCTCGCTGGCCGGAACGCAAATCCGGTGCAAAAAGTTATAAAGTTGTTTAGCGCCCAAGGCGCGGCGCGGAGTATAACTAGGGGAATACCTGCTTTCAAGCATATTCCCCTGATTAATATAAGGCTATTATGACTATCGCTGTGCCAGCTTGAATAAGTCAAAGAAATTATTGGTGGTCGCTTCAGCTAGTTCTTGCAACGGCATTTCCCTTAAATCCGCTACAAATTGCGCCACTTCCCTGACATAGGCGGGCTGGTTTTGCTTGCCCCTATGGGGAACTGGTGCCAACCAGGGAGAATCGGTTTCAACCAATAGGCGCTCAAGGGGAATTTTCTTAGCGACTTCCCGTAGTTCTTTGGCGCTATTGAAGGTGACAATCCCTGACATTGAGATATAAAACCCTAACTCTATCGCAGCTTCCGCCATTTCCCAGCTCTCGGTAAAACAATGCAGTACACCTACGGTATCCTTGGATTTGTGCTTCTTCAGCAATTCAATGGTGTCTTCCCTGGCATCCCGCGTATGGATAATCAGCGGCTTACTTAATTCATTAGCCACTTCTATATGGTCAATAAACGAGGTTATCTGTACCGGTTTGGTATCGGCAGAATAATAATAATCCAGGCCAGTTTCACCAATGGCCACCACCTTTGCATCGTCAGCATGCTGCATTAGTTCTTGTTTGCTGCAGGCTTCGTCTTGGTGTAATGGATGCACGCCACAGGATGCAAAGACATTGGGTAAATGGCCGATCCGTTGCATCATGCCGGGGTAATCATTCACCGAGACACATACACATAAAAAATGGCTGACGTGCCTGTCATTGGCAGCCTGGATGATTTCAGCCAGCTGTTCGTCTGTTTTGTCCAAACGGTCTAAATGGCAATGGGAGTCAACCAACATGTCATAACCTTACTGCTTAGGGTTGGTAAAAGGAGTTGAATTCTCGCAGGCACTGGGAAAATTGCAATTTTTTATTTACACCCGGTTGTTGCAGGGTTTTAATGGCTTCTATTAATAGCTTTTGTAATTTGGCCAAGGCGTCAACATGGGTGATATCGTCCCGCATGGTTTGCAGGAGCTTCATTTGCATCCAATCAAGCAACAGACCGGTGTGATCCAGCATGAACTCGGGCAAGACTGCAGGTAGCGTTTTCTGATCTTGCAACCCCTGCATAAATTCCAACAGCTTTTCGTTGTTCTCCTGGTACAGTTCAACTATGAAATAAGGACTTTGCCAGTACAGGTCAAACAAACTGGGTACTAGGTGGATCCCCTGTTGTTGCAACCAGTTTCCAACTTGTTGTTTATCGCTGACGCTGACTGCGTGCTGCTCGCAGCGGCTGAGTACCGTCGGTAAGAGCTGTTCTTGTTCCAGGTGGCTAGTGAGCAAGATATAGGTTTGCTTAGTCGGCTCTTCCAAGGTTTTAAGCAAAGCGTTGGCAGCCGCCACCGTCATCCGGTGTGCTTCCGGGATCAGTAATACTTTTGCCCCACCCAACTGTGCGGTTTTGCTCAGTTTTTCAATCGCTTCGCGAATGAGGTCGACGCCATAGCGGGTCTCGGTTACCAACAAGGTATAGTCGGGATGGCTGCCAGCACTAAAAAGTTTGCATGACTGGCATTGGCCACAGGGGGCTTCTGCTTCGCGCTGGCAAAGAATCCCCATTGCTAACTCTTGGCTAAGGGATAAGGCGCCAATACCGCGTCGCCCCGAAAAAATCAGGCCGTGGTGCAATACTTGTTGCTGCTTGCGGTTAATTAGTGAGCGCGCAACCGGCACCAACCAAGGTGCTAAACTCAAAGCAAATCCTCCAACTGGGCAAGGATATCGGCCTGTACCTTTTCCATACTTTGCATTGCATCGATAATGACTACATTGTCGTGCTCTGCTGCAAGCTCCAAATAGCGGGACCGGGTTCTCTCAAAAAAATCAAGGCCAGCCATTTCTATGCGATCAAGCTTGCCCCTACCCCTGGCGCGCTCAAGCCCCAACTTGGGTTCGACATCAAGGTATAAAACCAAATCGGGCTCTAAACCTTGCAGTGCCATGGTGCGCAAAGGTTGTATAACTGCGTTAGAAATTTGGCGCCCACCACCCTGGTAAGCCTGTGTTGACATGTCGTGGCGATCAGCCAATACCCAATTACCACGCTTGAGGTTTGGCGATATGACATTGTCAACGAGCTGCTTGCGCGCAGCGTACATCAGCATCAATTCAGTTTCAGGTGCAACCTGCTCTTGCCAATGGCCTTTGACACATTCCCTGATGGCTTCCGCCATAGGTGTTCCCCCAGGCTCGCGCGTTTTTACCAGGCCGTGGCCTTTATCTTTAATGGCCGTTTCGCAGGCATTGATAGCGCTACTTTTACCAGCCCCTTCGAGGCCTTCTATTACTACAAATTTACCTGTCATTCTTTAGTCATCTAATTTTAATTGGTATTTTCTTACTGCTCGATTGTGTTGCTGCAGGGTCTGGGAAAAGACATGGCTCCCATCCCCCCTAGACACAAAAAACAAATCCTCAGTGTCAATTGGGTTAAGGGCGGCTGCAATCGCCTTCGCTCCTGGCATAGCAATAGGGGTTGGGGGCAAGCCATTAATAACATAGGTATTGTAGGGGGTAGCCTCGCGCAGGTGTACCCGTTTGATATCGCCATCAAAGCGGTCACCTAAGCCATAAATAACCGTAGGATCAGTCTGTAAGCGCATCCCTAGGTTCAACCTATTGATAAATACCGATGCAATATGCGGCCTTTCGCTAGCAAGCCCCGTTTCTTTTTCAATGATTGACGCCAGTATTAAGGCTTCGTAGGGACTATCCAATGGCAGTAGCCCTTGCCGATCTTGCCATTCTTGTTGCAAGGCACTTCGCATAGCTTGGATCGCCCTTTTTACAAAGGTTGATGCCTGGGTAGGCTTGGTCAGCAAGTAGGTATCGGGAAGCAACCAACCTTCTAGGCTCTCCCCTTCAAGCTGCAATTCAGAAATGATCGCTTCATCTTCTAAATCATCAACAATAGCTGGGTGGGCTAGGATTTGCTGGCGCAACATCTTCCATGCGTGGCCTTCAACTAGGGTAATTGAAAACTGTTTTACTTTGCCTTGGCTAATTTTATCCAATAGCTGCAACAATGTGTCGCCTGGTTCCAGTTCATAGGTACCTTGCTTAATCACAGAATAATCAGCAAACACGCGCACTTGTAGCCGCGACCATATATCATGTCGTATCACACCATTGCGATCCAAGCGCGACAGCACCCTGCCTACCGAATCCCCTGCCACCACATCAAACTCTGTTTCAGCTTCTATTTGTAAATGCTGAACCAGGCTTTGTTTTGCCCAGTGCATGACCGACAACGTAAGCAAAACTGCCAAGGCCAAAAGCGTTACTAAATAAATTGCGATAGTCTTTTGCTTTAGGTTCATATTTATAAAGCTCAAGCATTTTCCATTGTTTGCATTAGCATTGGCAATAAGGCATCGTTGCTGAATTGCATGCTCGTATCCTTGTCCATCTTGAATTCTGTTACTGGCACAATTCCCATTAAACTATTGCAAATAAATACATCATTAGCTGCCCCTAATGCTGCAGGAACCGCGCGCATCGTCTGCAAAGGCGTATCCGTTGCTGTTATTAGCCCCAAAATGTGGTTACGCATAACGCCGCAAACCCCTGCATAGCAGATTTCTGGCGTGAACCAGCAGTGGCCATTGCTCCAAAACAGGTTGGCGCTGCTAGTTTCAACCATAATGCCATCGGCATCAGTCACAATCTTATCAAAAACACCTTTGCCCAATAGTTCGTTTTTTACCAATACCTGTTCAAGCCGGTTTAGGTGCTTTAAACCAGCTAAAGCAGGGTTGATAGACAACCGTAATTCGGCCAATCCCAATACTACACCGGAATCAGCTAAATCTTTATACCCTGTAACCGGAGGCAAGAAACTGATTATTGCAGTAGCCTCATCACCTGACCGGGCATAGCCCCTTGTACTCGGCCTGGCACACAAGATCACTTTTAACACACCTTGGCCACGTTCTTTGGCCAAAGTTGCCATCTCGTCGAGTAATAGCTGCCACTGCCACGTTTGCACGCTAAGTTGCAGTTGCATTGCAGTCGACTGTAAACGCTGCATATGTAAAGGCAATAGGCTTATTTCACCGTTTTCCACTTTAGCGGTAGTGAAACAGCCATCACCGTAGGCCAGGGCTCGGGACGCCAATCCGCCAGGGTCTTGTACAATTTCTATTTCCATAAAAAAAAAGCCTGTCGAAACAGGCTTTTATAATCTCAAAAATCTAAAGATGCTTCATCTTTTTATGGTAAGCGTTTTAATAAAATCGAGCCATTTGTGCCGCCAAAGCCGAAAGAATTACACAAGGCATATTCTTGTTCAAAAGCTTTGCTGTGTTTAGCAACAAAATCTAGGTCACAGCCTTCACCCGGATTTTCCAAGTTGATCGTAGGTGGCGCGACTTTATCCCTTAGCGCCAGCGCCGTGAAAATGGTTTCCACTGAGCCAGCTGCGCCGAGCAAGTGTCCAATCATAGATTTGGTAGAACTAACCAATAAGTTATTGGCGTGCTCGCCAAAAACTGACTTAATGCCGCTGACTTCGGCCACATCGCCTGCAGGGGTCGAAGTACCATGCGCGTTGATGTAGCCAACCTGGCTGGCATCCACGCCTGCGTCGTTTAAAGCGTTTTGCATGGCAGCAGCGCCGCCCTCACCATTTTCAGGTGGTGACGTCATGTGGTAGGCGTCGCCGCTCATACCAAAACCGACAAGCTCCGCATAAATCTTGGCCCCCCTAGCAACAGCATGGTCATATTCTTCAAGCATCACCACACCGGCACCCTCGCCCATGACAAAACCATCGCGATCTTTATCCCAGGGACGGCTGGCACCCGTTGGGTTGTCATTGTTGCTCGATAACGCCCTGGCTGCGGCAAAACCACCCAACCCCAGCGGCGTTATAGCAGCTTCAGCTCCGCCAGCCAGCATTGCATCCGCATCACCATAAGCAATAGTGCGGGCAGCGATACCGATATTATGTACACCGGTTGTGCAGGCTGTAACAACGTTTAGGTTGGGGCCTTTCAATCCTTCCATGATGGACAAAAAGCCAGAAATCATGTTGGTAATAGTAGAAGGGACAAAAAACGGCGAAATGCGGCGGGGTCCTGAATTAACAAGCTTTGTATGGTTTTCTTCGATAAGACCTAAACCACCAATACCAGAGCCAATGGCGACACCTACCCGCGATGCGTTGTCATTGGCTATGGCCAAACCTGAGTCTTGCAATGCCTGCTTACCCGCAGCGATACCATACTGGATAAACAAATCCATCTTTTTGGTTTCTTTTTTAGGAATATAAGCTTCTACATCGAAGTCTTTTAGCTGTCCTGCAAAGCGGGTAGAAAATTTAGAAACATCAAAACGGTCTATTGCACCGATGCCACTTTGGCCTTTAAGTATGGCGTTCCAAGTGGAGTCGACATCATTGCCAAGGGGGGAAAGCATGCCAAGACCGGTTATTACTACACGTCGTTTAGACATTTTGGCCTCCGCGATTGACGGAAAAAAGATACAAAAAAACGGCTCAATGGAGCCGTTTTTCCATTAACTGGGACTTAAGCGTCTTTGTTAGCGTTGATGTAATCAACAGCTGCTTGCACAGTAGTGATTTTTTCAGCTTCTTCATCAGGGATTTCAGTATCGAATTCCTCTTCCAAAGCCATTACCAATTCTACTGTATCAAGGGAGTCGGCCCCTAGGTCGTCTACAAAGGAAGCTTCTGCTTTAACTTCATCTTCTTTAACGCCCAATTGCTCAACAATAATCTTAGTTACGCGATCTTCTACATCACTCATTTTCTAGTTATCCTTACGTGTCGCACATAAAACTGCGGGTAGTCTATTCTTCTAGGCCAGACCATGCAAGTACGTCTTTTGAGTTTTTGTCTGGTCTAACCACAATTTAGCACATTCTGTTATTTAGCAAAGTGTTAAAACTAACAAAAGTTAATTTTTCTGCTTTAACTAACCCATAAACATGCCACCATTTACGTGGATGGTTTCGCCAGTTATGTAGGCGGCGCCATCTGACGCTAAAAATGCAACGGTAGCTGCAATCTCTTCCGGTTTACCCAAGCGCTCTGAAGGAATGTCCTTCATGATGGCTTGCTTTTGCTCGTCTGTTAACGCTTTGGTCATATCAGTATCAATAAAACCTGGTGCCACTACGTTGACCGTAATGCCGCGGGAAGCGATTTCCCGAGCCATTGACTTGCTAAATCCAATCACACCAGCTTTTGCTGCGGCATAGTTAGTTTGGCCAGGGTTGCCGCTGCTGCCAACAACCGAACCTATATTGATAATGCGGCCGTTGCGCTTTTTCATCATTGGACGCAGGACCGCTTTGGACATCCTATAAATAGAGGTCAAGTTGGTGCTAATGATGTCATCCCACTCTTGTTCTTTCATGCGCATCAACAAGTTGTCACGGGTAATACCGGCATTATTGACCAAAATATCAACGTCACCATAAGTGGCTTTGATATCCGCAAGCACAGTGGTAATTGAGTCTAGGTCGGCAACGTTTAGTACCATCCCCTTGCCACTATCACCTAAATATTCAGAAATTGCAGCCGCGCCATTTTCGCTCGTTGCGGTACCAATTACTGTGGCACCGGCTGCGACTAAAGCTTCTGCGATGGCCTTACCGATTCCCCGGCTCGCGCCAGTCACTAAAGCTACTTTACCTTGCATAACAAAACCCTTGCTTAAGCATTAATTACGGAAGTCACTGCGTCAGGCGTGTTGATAGCGCTTGCAGTGAGAGATTTATCAATTCGTTTGGTTAGACCGGCCAATACCTTTCCGGGGCCACACTCTAGTAACAGGCCAACGCCTATGCTTGCCATATGCTGCACCGTTTCGGTCCAACGCACTGGGCAATGTAGCTGGCGGATCAAGGCATCTTTAATGTCTTTGACATCGGCATTTATCGCTACATCCACATTGTTGATGACGTCAATTTCAGGTGTGTAAAGGCTCATAGTATCGAGCATCTGCTTGAGTTGCTCTGCTGCAGGCAGCATTAAGGAACAGTGTGAAGGTACGCTAACAGGAAGCGGTAACGCACGTTTGGCGCCCGCAGCCTTGGCTGCTTCCGAAGCCCTTGCTACCGCTTCGGCGTGCCCTGCGATGACGACCTGGCCAGGAGAGTTAAAATTCACAGCAGAGACCACTTGGCCTTGCCCTGACTCTGCACAGGCTTTGACCACACCATCATCAGCCAAACCGATAATGGCTGCCATTGCGCCTACACCCTCAGGAACTGCGTCTTGCATGTATTTACCACGAGCCTGTACCAAACGTACAGCATCGGCAAAGCCAAATACCCCCGCGCAAGTCAAAGCGCTGTATTCACCTAGGCTATGTCCGGCCAATACATCAGGTTTGCTACCACCTTGTTCAAGGAAAAAACGCCAAATCGCCACGCTTGCCGCCAATAATGCGGGTTGGGTATTGTCAGTGCGGTTTAGCAATGCATCTGGGCCTTCTTGGCTCAATTGCCAAAGATCAACACCGATCGCCTCCGAAGCTTCATCAAAGGTCGCCTTGATTAAGCCAGACTCCTCTGCCAATGACGCCAACATTCCAACAGACTGGGAACCTTGGCCAGGAAAAACAAAAGCCGTTTTGCTCATAAATGATTCCTTAATATTTAACTAACAATGATGCCCAGGCAAAGCCGGCACCAAATGCTTCTAATAATAGGTTTTGGCCTCGCTTGATGCGGCCATCCCGGATAGCGGTATCCAAGGCAGTCGGCACCGTCGCTGCTGAGGTATTGCCATAATCCTGAAGGGTCAAAACCACTTGATCCATTGACATGTTCAGTTTCTTGGCAGTAGCTTTAATGATCCGGAAGTTGGCCTGGTGGGGTACAAGCCAATCGAGTTCTGATTTGTCCATGTTGTTTGCGGCCAAGGTTGTTTCAACAACTTCGCTGAGTTTGGAAACCGCTACCTTGAATACTTCGTTGCCCTTCATGGAGCCCCATGCTTCATAAGCGCTTTCTGGCACGCCCCGGGTCGGCAGCGGTGCCCGTAATAAATCACCGTGGGATCCAGCGGCGTGCAGGTGGCTGGACAAAATTCCAGGTTCTTCACTGGCCTCTATAATGACAGCGCCTGCGGCGTCACCAAATAAAATAATCATACCGCGGTCAGTGGGATCCACTACCCTGGACAAGACATCGGTACCGACGACCAGAATTCTTTTGCACATGCCAGAACGAATGTATTGATCCGCTACGCTTAAGGCATAACAAAAGCCAGCACAAGCTGCCGCCACGTCAAATGCTGCAATACCGTTTATATCTAGCGCGGCTTGGATCTCACAGGCAGAGCTTGGGAAAGAGTTGGGTGCAGTAGTGGTGCCGCAGACTATCATATCGATGCTTTTAGGGTCGATGCCGGCCATCTCAATAGCTTTTTTAGAAGCCTCAACGCCCATGGTCGATGCCGTTTCATCTGGGCCAGCTAAACGGCGCTCCTTAATACCTGTCCTGTCGGTGATCCACTGATCTGTGGTATCAACCATTTTTTCCAAATCTTCATTAGTACGCACTTCGGAAGGGTAATAGCTCCCGGTGCCTATAATTCTTGAATACATTTATTCTGCCCTTTCAACCAGTACCTGGTTTATTTTGTGCTCTATTTTTTGCGGAACATTGCGTTCAACTTCTTTAATCGCTTCTTTGATAGCGTAATAAAAAGCCGTTTTTGAGGCATTTCCATGGCTCTTAACCACAATTCCGCGCAATCCTATCAGACTCGCACCGTTATACTGGTCGGGGTTCAGCTTACTGTAGACACGTTTGAGCAGTGGCAAGGCAAATGCTGCCAGCACTTTAGTCCCCCAATTTTTCTTGGCAACGCGCTTGGCTTCTTTAGTGAGGAATTTTGCCAAGCCTTCCGAGGCTTTTAACACCACATTACCAGTAAAGCCATCAGTAACGATGACATCTACTTTACTGTTGAACAACTCGCCACCTTCAACGAAGCCAACATAATTGATACTCGGTGCTTGCTTCAACAATTCATGGGCAGCTTTTATAACTTCACTACCTTTGTTTTGTTCTACACCTACATTCATCAGGGCGACGCGGGGCTTGGCAACACCCTCCACCGCCTCGGCCAAAACACTACCCATAACGCCAAACTGGAACAGTGTATTAGCATCGCTATCTACATTGGCTCCTAAATCAAGCAAAAATACTTTTTTGCCATGGCCACGTGGCATGGCAGAGATAAGGGCTGGCCGCCTGACACCTTCAAGAGGCTTTAGCAAATAATAAGAGAGTGCAAACAAAGGCCCGGTGCTACCGGCACTGACACAGGCACTTGCTTCTCCCTGGAGGATAAGATCCAGCGCTTTGCGCAACGAAGTGTCAGATTTATCCCTGATCACCGCTGAGGGCTTTGCATCCGGGGCAATGGTTTCTTCACAATGGACTATGTCAATCTGGCGCCTGACATAAGGTTTTAAATGTTGCAGATACGGGGCAATCTGGCCTTCGCGACCGCAGAGCTTTAAGTGTAAATTGGGATGGTCTTCGCAGGCTTGTATTGCTGCGGGAACGATAACAGGGGGGCCGGAATCGCCCCCCATGACATCAATTGACAAACAAAGTCTAGACAAGGTCTAAACGTAATTTATTTGTCTACAACCTTCTTGCCTTTGTAAAAGCCATCAGCTGTCACGTGGTGACGACGATGGGTTTCACCTGAAGTTGCATCAATAGACAAAGTTGCACCGCTTAATGCATCGTGTGAACGACGCATACCACGCTTGGAACGAGTCTTACGATTCTGTTGTACCGCCATAATCTACTCCTGGTTCCGCTTAAGTTCTTTCAATACCGCGAACGGGTTTGGTCGCTTCTCGGCCGGTTCAATATTCCCAAAGGATAGTCCTTCTGATTTCACTTTACAGTCTTTTTCGTCGTGCATCGGCACGATGGGCAAAGACAGCATAAGCTCGTCTTCGAACAACTCTAGTATATTGATTTCTCCATGCTCATTGAGCTCTACCGGGTCGTAAGCTTCCGGAATCTCATCCAAATCATCGCCTTCGTTTACTGGCGTGTAGCAAAATTGATGATCAATGGACAAGTCGAAAGGTTCATTACACCTTTGGCAAATCAAGCTAACGCTTGTTTGCAATGTACCGTGGAAATAAGTCAGACCCTGCGCGTCTATCTCAAACCTCAATGCCACGGTGACATCATCCAAAACTGCGTTCACTGCTTCTCCTAGACGAACCATATCTGCTGCCACCATCACGCCCTGATAATCAGACCGCTTTAGTGCGCTTTTATGGGGTTCAACCTGTTTCGGCAGTTTGACATTTGGCATAGCGCGCGCATCTTATAGATTTGTTATTGAATAGTCAAAGAAAAAAGCTGTTTTCCCCATTGAAAATAGAGGATTGCGCTTGGTTTAGCTCCTGGCAAGAAAAATAGTTTCAATTTCTTGGTTGTTTAACCATTGAATGGCTGAGCAGGGTCCGGATAACCGCAAAAGCAAATAGCGCTGTAATAACAAGGGTGAGTGATGTTTCTAGTTTGCTTAAGTCAAACATTGCCGTCGCAAAAATTGTTATTACAGCAGAAATAACTGCAGCTATTGAAGCTGAATAGCGTGCCTTTGATTCACCGGCTTCAAATTTTTTAAATATCATGGTCTAATTATCCCAATCCAACCAATTCAACCAACTGGGGACAAGAACAGCTCCAGTCCCCTTGTGTTTAAAACAAATTAGACATAAATAGCAGAAATGCCACTCGAGATAAGTGATGCACCGGCTAATACGCCTACACGGAAGGGGTTAGCGACACCAATCGCCATGCCAATAAATATTATTGCTGTCCCATTGCGCTACACACCAGTACATCGACTAAACCAGCAATTGTTTGTTGGATCCCCATTAGTTAAATCCATGTTTACCAGACTGTTTGTAACCTGCTTATTATCTTTCTGCTCGAGGTTTATCTACTCCAAATCCGCTTATGAAAAGTAAATAATGACACTAAACCACAATGCTGTTAACTGTACTTTGGTACAGTTTTTTTGCAGAATCAGGTGCTTTTAAGCACTAAGCCAGTGAAATGCATTTAATCCTCGCAAGCCAATCCCAATATAAAAAGGAAGTTTTAGCAAAGTTGGGCATACCCTTTGATACGATAACACCTGATATTGACGAAACAGCGCTAGCAGAAGAGTCGCCTGAACAATTAGTTGTGCGCTTGGCAAAAGAAAAGGCGCTTAAGGTTGAAAAGTCCCTAACAACTTCTAAGGAAAATGGAGATACATATATCATCGGTGTCGATCAAGTGGCTTGTTTTGACGGGAAGATCCTAGGCAAGGCAGGTACATTAGAAAACGCTAGACAACAATTGGGATCTTTTAGCGGCCAAACTGTGGAATTTCTTACCGGTATTTGCCTGATGAAGTCCAGAGCCAGTGCGTTAACACATATTGAACCCTATTCAGTAAAATTCAAAACGCTTACAGAACAACAAATTAAACGCTATGTAGGCGCGGAGCACCCGACAGACTGTGCAGGCAGCTTTAAATGCGAAGGAGCGGGAATTTTATTGTTTGACAGCATGCACGGCCGTGATATCAACAGCCTTATAGGGTTACCCTTGATTGCGTTAAATGAGCTGTTTGCACAATTTGGTGTAAACCTGTTAGAGCATCTTGCTGAAAACAGCGATATTTATGGCAGTAGTTCAGAATAACAATCAATGACAGCCAACGGACTCGCTTGATTTAGTATCGTTTCATGATGGGCGCCAAAGCTCACCCCAATGCGATCCATTCCCGCAGCCCGTGCCATTTCCATGTCGTGCACGCTATCACCTATCATAATAGCCCTGTCTGGCGAAATCCCCGACTCAGCCATTATTTGCAACAGCATATCGGGTGACGGCTTACTTTGTGCTTCATCTGCTGTCCTGGAGAAGTGGAAAAGATGAGCGGTATCAGAGGCAGACATTGCGATTTCTAGACCTGGACGCCCTTTGCCGGTTGCCACGGCTAGTTGTTTGTTCCCGGCGTGTAATTCCAACAATAGCTCTTTAGCGAGAGGGAATAATGGTAAGGTTTCATGTGATTTGGTGTGATAAAACTCTTTATAAGCGAGCCTAGTTTGTTGAATTTGATCCGCGTCGGCACCTGGAAATAGCTTTTTAATCGCTACTTCTAAGCTCAGCCCAATTATATCGCGCACGGCTTGTTCTGATGGCGCTTCATATCCTAACTTATCGGCAGCAAAATTAACTGATTCAATAATTCGCCCGATGGAGTCCATTAAAGTGCCATCCCAATCAAACACCACTAAATCATAGCGTTCTAACATTTTTCTAATTTCTCCAGAACTTGCTGCAAATCCTTAGGCAAAGGCGCATTAAAAGTTTTCCGCTGCTTGTCCTGCCTATAATTGAAACTAATCTGGTGGGCGTGCAAAAACAAACGAGCTAATCCAAAGCCCTTTGCCCAATTATTGAGCTCTTGGCTACAATATTTATCGTCCCCTAAGATAGCGTGGCCTGCATGCAAGCAATGCACACGAATTTGATGGGTGCGGCCGGTTATTGGTTCAGCCTCCACCAGAGATGCCCCCTCATAGGCTTGCAGCAATTTAGTTCGAGTTTCGGAAGTTTTGCCTTGTTCACTCACCCGGACAATGCGTTCACCTGATTTCAAAACGTTTTTATACAGTGGAGCCTTTACTTTGCTGCGGTGCTTTGGCCAGTTACCCGCAACTAAGGCATAGTACCGCTTGTCAATTTGCTTTTCCCTAAGCTGCTCGTGCAGGGATTTAAGAACTGACCGGCGTTTTGCTATCAATAATATGCCTGACGTATCCCGGTCAAGACGGTGCACCAGCTCCAAATACCGCTGTTCTGGACGCAGGCTACGCAAAGCTTCTATAACGCCGAAACTCAAACCACTACCGCCATGTACCGCCATGCCAGATGGCTTGTTCAATACGATTAAGCCATTGTCTTCGAACAAAATTTCCTGTTCTAGGCGTTTGATGCTATCCAACTTAGATGACGGCGGTTCAGTGGCTTCGGCAACCCTCACCGGCGGTATCCTTACCACATCTTCTGGCTGCAATTTGTATTCTGGTTTGATACGTTTTTTATTAACCCGGACCTCCCCTTTCCTTAAAATGCGGTAAACCAGGCTCTTAGGGACACCTTTTAAACGGGCACGCAAAAAATTGTCTATTCTTTGGCCACCATATTCGCTATCGATGGTGATAAATTGTACTTTGTTGGTTTTTTCGTCTTTCATATGGCGCGCTATTGTACCTAAACCTAGTTTATTGGCACCAATTAATGCTTATCCCTTGCCTGTTTTTCAACATACGTGCCATAATTGCGTATCGGGAACTCCCGATATGATGCTTATGAAGCCAGAATCTAATTCAGTATTGCCTAAATCGCGGTTTAAAAGGCTCAAATATGCCGCCGCATTACCTGACATGGCAACAAATGTACTGATATAGACTGATTGAAGAAAGATTGAATGCCTGGAAACGCGGGCTTAAGAGAATATATAAAGGTTGGCATTACATAACGTGCGAACCAATGTTAAGTTACCAAATATCACCTTATAAACCCTTTAAAAAGAAAGGGTTACAGTCGTGAGACTGCATGAATACAATTCGGTGCGAATACTGCGGTGCTCTCTTGCCCCTGTTACTCCAGGTAAATTATAAAAATATACTGAGTAACAATATGAAAAGAATGTTGATTAACGCAACGCAATCTGAAGAGATGCGCGTTGCCCTTGTCGACGGCCAGCGCCTATACGATCTGGATATAGAAAGCCCAGGTCATGAACAAAAGAAAGCCAATATCTACAAGGGTACCATCACCAGGGTTGAACCCAGCCTCGAAGCAGCTTTTGTTGATTATGGTGTTGAAAGGCACGGTTTCCTACCACTAAAAGAAATTGCCAAAACTTACTTCCCCGACGGTTACAAATTCGAAGGCCGCCCAAATATCAAGGACGTGATCAAAGAAGGTCAAGAAGTCATTGTACAAGTCGATAAAGAAGAACGCGGCCAAAAGGGCGCTGCCTTGACCACCTTTATCAGCCTTGCCGGTAGCTACCTGGTATTAATGCCAAACAACCCTCGGGCAGGCGGTATTTCCCGACGTATTGAAGGAGATGAACGCACTGAGCTGAAAGATGCCTTGAACCGTTTGGACTTGCCTAAAGGCATGGGGTTAATTGTCCGCACTGCTGGAGTTGGTAAATCTTATGAAGAGCTAGCCTGGGATCTGAGCGTATTGCTAACCCATTGGAAAGCCATTGAAGAAGTTGCCCATGACCGCCCAGCCCCCTTCCTTATACACCAGGAAAGCAACGTTATCGTTAGGGCTATCCGGGACTATTTGCGCAGGGATGTAGGTGAAATTCTAATCGACCATCCCAGGGTATACGAACAAGCGCTGGAACACATAAAGCTGGTCCGTCCTGATTTTGCAAACAGGGTCAAACGCTACAATTCTGATGTTCCTTTGTTTAATCACTATCAAATCGAAAACCAGATTGAATCGGCTTTCCAACGCGAAGTACGACTGCCCTCTGGAGGATCTATCGTAATAGACCCAACAGAGGCATTAACCTCTATCGACATTAACTCGGCTCGGGCGACTCGCGGTGGCGATATTGAAGAAACAGCCTTAAACACCAACCTAGAAGCCGCCGATGAGATTGCCCGTCAGTTGCGATTGCGTGACCTAGGTGGTCTTGTCGTTATCGACTTCATCGATATGACCCCAATCAAGCACCAGAAAGAAGTTGAAAACCGCATGAAGCAAGCGGTGGAGAATGACCGCGCAAGGGTACAGCTTGGGCGCATTAGTCGTTTTGGTTTGTTGGAAATGTCCAGGCAGCGACTACGCCCATCACTAGGTGAGGCAGCGAGCCACGTTTGCCCACGCTGCTCTGGCCAAGGAACCATTCGCAGTACCGAATCTTTAGCCTTGTCGATTTTGCGCTTATTAGAAGAAGAAGGCATCAAAGAAAACACCCACCAAGTGCAGGCACAAGTACCGGTGGCGGTAGCAACTTACTTGCTCAACGAAAAACGAAAGGCGATCCAGTATATTGAAAAACGCCATGACGTGACTTTATTGGTAATTCCTAACCCCAATATGGAAACGCCACATTTTGAAGTCGGCCGCTTTCGGAAAGACGACGCCACTGGTGAAGTGAGTTATAAGCTGATTACCGATATCACGGAACAAGAAGAGCATAAACCTAACCTGGCAGCACCTGCTGAAAAACCTAGCAAAGAGCAACCCGCCCTTTCCGGTTTTGCAGCTCCACCAACCGCAGCCCCTGTAGTTGAACCGAAAAAAGAGCCGGGTGTGTTTGCCGCGTTTTGGCTGTGGTTAACCGCATTGTTCAAAACCGAAGAGCAGCCGAAAAAGAAAGGCAAAAAGCATCACGGCAAGCACCATAACAAAGGTAAACGCCACCACAAACCAAAGCACCGAAATGACGCTAAGGGCGGGCGTAAGCAGCGCAATGAAGGACTGCAACGCACGGATCGTCAGCGCACTGATGATGAAACGGCAAAAACACGTAGCGACAACCGCAGTGGCCAGCAAGATAGGCCTAATAGGCGCCAGCGCAATAACGAGCGCACTGCTGAACGTGGCAAAGATCGCAATGTTGGCAAAGCACGCGACAAGCAGGTAGATACAGCATCGCAAGAGCAGCAGGAAAGCAAGCCAAGGAAAGTGGCAGAACGCCGCAAACGCCGTGACAACCGACGCAGCGTGCGGGTGGATAACGGCAATGTTGCAGCACAAAACAAAGAAACAGTAGCAGAAGAGCAAGTCAAGGCAGCCGCACCAGTTGCAGTGAAAGCCAAACCGGATGCAAAAGCCAATGCACAGGCTAAAGTTACGACATCCCTACGAGCTGAGCCTAAACTATCAGAAGGATCCACTGAGCAGCAAAACGCAGCCCCAGTTGAAGCTGCGACAGCCAACAGCCAAGAATCACAAGCACAGGTGCAAAAGCATTTGGAGTTTGATAAGCCTGAGCAGCTAGGCACGCCCGAAGCAGCCGCTGAAACCGAAACCCCAGAAGACAAAGGAAATACTGCGGCCACAGATGCTGGAACGCCTAAGGAAGAGCCTGCCCCAGTAGTTCAACAAGCATTGAATTTGGGGGCAGAGGAAGCGGAGCCAGCGACTAACATAGAAGCAAGCCAACCTGATGTGGATGCGGAGCCAGAGGTACAAGCTGAAACAGACGCTGAGCAAAATGCTGTTACTGACGTTGCAGCAGATCTTGTTGGGAAAAAAGCACAGTACAGCAAAAAACTGGTTAAACATTTCGCTTCGGCGCCTATGACCAGGCCAGTTGCCCTTCAAGAAGAGCTGGGAGAAATTACCATCTCTGCGCTAGATTTAGAACAAAGGCCAGAAATTAGGGTGAGCGGCCGCGCTGCAGCCATGCAGAGTGCCAGTAACCGTTCCAATGCACCAGCTACCAAACCAGCTAGTGTGTAAACTGGGATAGAAACATTAAAAAAGCGGCTAACAAGCCGCTTTTTTATGGCACCATAGAAGCACAGGGACAGCCTATTGTGGGTAGCAAGAGTTAGTCCTTGGCTACACTAACTGGTTTTCTTAACTCAAGCTCCAGTTATTCCAATGCTATTGTTAATAGCAACAAGTGCGTTTAGCGGATCTGGTGACTGGGTTATCGGCCTACCAATGACCATGTAATCAACGCCAGCTTTGACAGCCTGCTCTGGTGTCATGACCCGTGATTGGTCACCTAACGCGGCCCCTACTGGCCTGATCCCAGGCGTAACTAAACAGAATTCCCTGCATATTTCTTGTTTGAGGATCGCAGCCTCTTGCGCCGAGCAAACGACGCCGTCCAAACCGGCTGACTTGGTAAGGTTTGCCAGGTGCAGTACCTGTAGTTGCGGCGCAATGTGGATCCCGGTTTTAGCCAACTGCTCAGCATCCATACTGGTTAGCACGGTCACAGCGATTAGCTTTGGACGCTTGTCACCATATTTTTCCAATGCTTCACGGGCCGCAGACATCATCTTATCGCCGCCTGATGCATGTACGTTCATCATCCAAACCCCAAGTTCAGCGGCAGCAGCACAAGCTTTGGCAACGGTATTGGGGATATCGTGGAATTTCAAATCCAAGAACACATCAAAGCCTTTGTCAACCAGGGTGCGTACAAAATCAGGGCCCAGTAAGGTAAACATTTCTTTGCCTACTTTTAGCTTACAAAGCGCTGGCGTTAACTGGTCAACTAATGAAAGTGCATCATTTTTGTTATTGTAATCTAAGGCAACGATCACCTTACTATCTGGCATACTAATCTCCGTCTAAACCTTTTATTGGTTTCATCAGTCCCCAACTTTTGCACGATGGACACAACCAGTGGATCTTGCGTCCAGAAAAGCCACAACTATGGCATCGGTACTTGGGCCTGAGGCTAATTTGTTTTTTTATTAAGTCTTGCAGCATCTCAAGGCTGTTTTTTGTGTCTTCAGAATTTTCTGGATTTTCTGCATATAAGCCCAATAGGGTATCGAAACCGCGCATTGAGGGACTTTTTTGCAGCTGTTGACGCAAAAACTCGGCGGCGTCATCGGGTGACTTTTCTTTCGATAGCAAGGTAACTGTGGCCAGATAAGCTGTGGCACAGCGCTCAGAATATTGATCTAGCAGTGCTTTTAGCGCTGGCCAGTCGTTGGTTTGCTCGGTGCATTGCCATAACTTTGGCACCGCCTCGCTAAACCAGGCAACATCCCGTTTTGGGATTTCAGACAAATAATTAAATGCCAACCCATAGTCCCCATCTGACATGGCCAAATCGGCAAGCATTATCCAGGGCCGAACGCCATGGCTATCAGCATAGATTGACTTTTGTAAGCACTTCTCTGCAGCTTCTAAATCGCCATCATTAATCAGCAGCGCAGCTTGTTCACAATAAAAGTGGGCAATACGGCCAGAAAGCTCGTCACTATCCCCAAGGTTGTCTACCATGCCTTCAGCCAGCTCAACCGCCCTATCCCATTCTTTGGTGGTTTGGTAAATGCTAAACAACTGTTGCTGGGCTTCGATATAGTAGCGTTCACTATCCAACAACCGCATAAAAGAGCTTTCAGCGCGCTCTAAAAACCCACCCAAAAGAAAATCCCGACCAAGTTCAAATAGCGCCTGTTGCTGTTGGATTTCAGAAATATCTGCTTTTTCAACTAGGTTTTGATGGACTTTAATTGCCCTGTCAATTTCTCCCCTATGCCGGAAGAAGTTACCCATGGCGATATGGGTTTCAGCGTTGTCAGAATTGATATCCACCATCTTTATCAGTGTGTCGACAGCTTTATCGGGTTGATCGGCAAAGAGGAAATTTAGGCCTTTAAAATAGTGCTTGGACAGCATACTAGATGTTTTGCGTTGGGCTTGGCGGACACTATTGCGGCCCATGATCCAGCCATAACCTGCGGCGACAGGTAGCAGCAAAAACAGCAATTCAAGCATCTGATGACCGGTTTTTAACTGCTAGGTTCAGTTTTCGGTTTAAGCCCATGATTTTGGCTTTGAGTGCCAAGGTGTAGAAAAACCAAAACACGGTTGCCAATATTGCGCCAAACAAAATACTAGCCGCCACAACCAGCCTGACCTCGATGTCGATTTTCGCCACCAAAAGGTTAATGCTTGTTACTGCTGTATTTTGGGCACCAAAGACGGTTGTGAAGAGTACGATGGCTATAGCAACCATCAACCAAATAACGAGCTTCAAGCCAATTTTTCCGTTATTAACTTATTTAAAACAAAAAAAGCGGCATAGAGTATGCCGCTTCCAGATAGACTAATGTTTTACTAGCAGTTCGTTTACCCGCTCGCGCAATTCCTTGCCCGGCTTAAAATGCGGAACGTATTTTCCATCAAGCTTCACCGTCTCGCCAGTTTTGGGGTTTCTACCAACCCTAGGTGCACGAAAGTGCAGCGAAAAGCTGCCAAAGCCACGAATTTCAATCCTTTCACCGCGTTGCAGGGTTTGAGCCATCTGCTCTAATAACTCTTTAATCGCGATTTCCACATCTTTAGAGGGAATATGTCGAGCTCTATCGGCAAGTCTCTCAATAAGTTGTGATTTGGTCATATGAACCTCTTTCTCAACTAAAAATAACAGACATTAACCGCTGCTAATTAGGGGCATTTCTGCCCCCGCCAAAGCCTTATTCTTCGCCTTTAGCCGCCTTGAAGGCTTCAGCCATTGCACTTGCGAAACCAGAATCTTCTTGCTGGTTTACTCGTGCCAATGCTTCTTTCTCGTCGGCTTCGTCTTTAGCTCGTACTGACAAGTTGATAGTACGGTTCTTGCGATCTACGCCTACGTACTTGGCTTCGATTTCCTGGCCTTCGCTTACTACAGCAGTGGCGTCTTCAATACGCTCACGTGCCAAATCAGCAACCCGGATGTAACCTTCAACTTCTTCAGCTAGCAATACGGTGGCGCCTTTAGCGTCTACAGCGGTAACTGTACCCTTAACGATAGCACCTTTCTTTTTATCTGTCAGATACTTATTGAAAGGATCTTCATCAATTTGCTTAACGCCTAGAGAGATACGCTCACGCTCAGCATCGACTTGCAACACAACGGCAGTGATTTCGTCACCTTTCTTGTAATCGCGAACAGCATCTTCGCCAGTCTTGTTCCAAGAAATGTCAGATAAGTGTACAAGGCCGTCGATACCACCGTCCAAGCCGATGAAGATACCGAAGTCAGTGATAGACTTGATCTTACCAGTGACTTTGTCACCTTTGTTGTAAGACTTAGCAAACTCTTCCCAAGGATTAGGTTTACACTGTTTCAAGCCTAGTGAAATACGGCGGCGTTCTTCGTCGATTTCGAGAACCATAACGTCAACATTGTCACCCAAGTTAACAACTTTAGATGGGTGTATGTTCTTGTTAGTCCAGTCCATTTCAGAAACGTGTACCAAACCTTCTACGCCTTCTTGGATTTCTACGAAACAGCCGTAGTCAGTCAAGTTGGTAACTTGGCCAGAAAGTGTAGAACCTTCTGGGTAGCGGTTTGCTATTTCTTCCCAAGGATCGTTGCCCATTTGCTTCATACCTAGTGAAACACGGGACTTTTCTTTGTCAAACTTAAGGACTTTAACGTTAATTTCGTCGCCAACACTCACGATCTCGCTCGGGTGCTTGACGCGTTTCCAAGCCATATCAGTGATGTGAAGTAGACCGTCTACGCCGCCAAGGTCAACGAAAGCACCGTAGTCAGTAAGGTTTTTAACGATACCTTTAACTTCTGCACCTTCTTCCAATTCTTGTAGAAGGTTTTCGCGCTCAGCACTGTTCTCTTCTTCGATAACAGCACGGCGTGAAACAACGACGTTGTTGCGCTTAGCATCTAGCTTGATAACTTTGAATTCTAACTCTTTACCTTCCAAGTGGCTGGTGTCACGTACAGGACGTACATCTACCAATGAGCCTGGCAAGAAGGCGCGGACTGCGTTAACTTCAACAGTAAAACCGCCTTTAACTTTACCGTTGATAACACCGGTAACAGTTGCTTTTTCTTCGTAAGCTTTTTCTAGCTCAACCCACGCTTCGTGGCGCTTCGCTTTTTCACGTGACAAGATGGTCTCACCGAAGCCATCTTCAACGGCGTCAAGAGCAACATCTACTTGGTCGCCAACAGCAATTTCAAGGTCGCCACGAGAATTTTTAAACTGTTCAGCAGGGATAGCGCTTTCAGACTTAAGGCCTGCGTCTACTAGGACAATATCTTTTTCGATTGATACGATGGTACCGCGAACGATGGCACCTGGGCGGGTTTCTAACTCTTTTAAACTTTCTTCAAAAAGTTGTGCAAAACTTTCGGTCATAA
This sequence comes from Alteromonadaceae bacterium, assembly GCA_965279005.1. GTDB lineage: Bacteria > Pseudomonadota > Gammaproteobacteria > Enterobacterales > Alteromonadaceae > Planctobacterium. Next base: position 211,629 of record CBDIHK010000025.1, read on the forward strand.
CTAAACTTCGATTAATATCCACTTACGTTTCCTGTTAAGTGGGGTTATTTACAGTAGCAACGCAATCCATTACGATGCAGTTATCGGGATTTACCCGTTTTGTATTTTTTGCCGTATGTAGGCCATGGCCTCGATAAACACTTGTTCGACGCTAAGGTCAGTGGAATCAAGTACAAGAGCATCATCAGCAGGTAACAGTGGCGCAACCGCTCTACTGCTGTCCCGTTCATCCCTTGCTTTTATCTCCGACAAAAGGCGCGTAATGCTAACATCATGCCCTTGGGCTTGCAACTGCTTATAACGCCGATTAGCCCTTTCTTCCGCTGATGCGGTTAAAAACAATTTCGCTTCGGCTTTTGGAAAGACCACCGTGCCCATATCACGGCCGTCAGCGACCAAGCCTGGGAATGCTTGGAATGCCCGTTGCCGACGCAATAAAGCTTCCCGCACCCGGGTAAAGACGCCACCTTAGAGGCTACAGCACCAACATTTTCAGTGCGGATAGTGTAGGTAACATCTTCGCCTTCAAGAATAACTTGCGGCTCCCCTGCATCAGTTGATTTAAAATTAACATCCAGGCTACTTGCCAAAGGCACGATGGCATCTTCATCACTGGGATCCATGCCATGGTGAAGGGTAGCGACTGCGAGTACCCGGTAAATCGCCCCACTGTCTAAAAAATGCCATTTTAATTCCCTAGCCACCATTAGGCTAATTGTACCTTTGCCAGCACCGCTTGGACCGTCAATGGTCACAATTGGGGTTTGCTCCATAAAGGCGCGCTCCTCGAATCCACTTACGTAAAAAGTGGGCGCATTATACGCCTAAATTAGGTATAGGCAATGAAGATAGTGTTAAAGAAAGTAAAGCAGGACAGCGGATTGCGCCCTGCTTGTAAGGAAAGTTTACCGGTGGCAGATCGTGGCGAAGCGCTGGAAGTAATCCGGGAAGGTTTTTGCTGTACACTTCGGATCGTTAATCACCACCGGCGTTCCACTTAACGCCACCAAGGAAAAACACATGGCGATCCTGTGGTCGTTGTAGGTGTCTATCGCAGCTTCTGTTAGGGTTTCGCTTGGTGTTATTTCAATGAAATCATCTCCTTCCACCACTTCAACACCTAATTTTTTCAGCTCAGTGGCCATGGCAGCCAACCGATCCGTTTCCTTGACCCGCCAATTATAAATATTGCGTATAGCCGTTCGTCCTTTAGCGAACAGTGCCGCCGTAGCAATGGTCATTGCAGCATCGGGAATATGGTTCATATCCATATCAACCGCTTTTAACGGTGCACCTTTAACTTCTATGGCTTCATCGTACCAGGTGATAGTTGCCCCCATTTTTTCTAGTACATCAGCGAAACGAATATCACCTTGCACACTGCTTTTGCCAACACCTGTGACTTTCACCTTGCCGCCACCGATAGCACCTGCCGCGAGAAAGTAGGAAGCCGAAGAGGCATCCCCTTCCACCATATAACGCCCAGGGCTAGTATAAGCGGCTGCTGATGGTATGGTGAACTTACTAAAATTATGGTTTACCACGTCCACGCCGAAGCGCTTCATGATATCCAAGGTCAGGGCTATGTAGGGTTTTGAAACCAGTTCCCCTTCTACCTCTATCTCAACATCACCGTTGAACAAAGGGGCAGCCATTAACAAGGCAGTAAGAAACTGGCTTGAAACACTGCCATCAACCGTCACCCTTCCACCGTTAAGTTTGTGTCCTTTTATCAATAATGGTGGGTAACCGTCGTTTTTCAGATAAGTAATATCAGCGCCAAGCTGGCGCAATGAATCAACCAAGGCTCCAATTGGACGTTCTTCCATGCGGGGTTCACCAGTTAGGGTGAACTCGCCTTCACTAAGCGCAAGCACCGCAGCGAGGGGGCGCATAGCTGTACCCGCATTACCTAGGAACAACTCCAGCGGTTGTGCCACACTAAATGTCCTACCTAGTCCTGTAACACGGCATTCGGTTTTGCAACCGGACAAGCTATAACTTACACCGAGGCTTTTCAGTGCCTGCAACATATGCCGGATATCGTCGCTATCCAACAAGTTGGTCAGCAGCGTATCGCCTTCACTGAGCGCCGCCAATAATAGCGCCCGGTTGGACAGGCTTTTTGAGCCCGGCACATTCACTTCGCCAGAAATAGAAGCGATAGGTTCAATGCGTAGTTGTTCCAATGTGTTTCCCTATTCGCCTGCGTCAGTTTCTGGTGCTTGCTCATCACCACTAGGTTCACCCGCTTGGCTCGATTCGGTTTCGGCTAAGGCTTCAGTTTCTTCACCATCAACATCAGCCTCAGTCTCGACCTCCTCAATGCGTTGTAGGCCAACCACTTTTTCATCTTCAGCGGTCCGGATTATGCGTACCCCCTGGGTGTTCCGGCCAATCACTGACACTTCATTGACGCGGGTGCGTACTAACGTGCCTTGATCGCTAATCAACATCATTTCATTGTCTTCTTCCACCTGGATGGCACCGACTACTTTACCGTTGCGGTCGGTCACTTTGATGGAAACCACACCCTGGGTGGCACGGCTCTTGGCTGGATACTCGTCCAGAGGCGTGCGCTTGCCAAAGCCATTTTCCGTCACCGTAAGCACAGGCGCATCACTCTTGGGAACAATTAGCGACACCACTTTTTGGCCATCTTGCAACCGGATGCCGCGTACACCTGTGGCCGTGCGCCCCATTGGACGCAGGGCTAGTTTCTCTTCGCCCGTTTCAGGATCAATTTTCACAGCACCGGTTTCTGCATCGCGTTCCTTTTCATTAAAGCGAACAACTTTGCCTGCATCAGAAAACAGCATAATGTCGCTTTCACCGTCAGTAAGGTCAACGCCGATTAGCTCATCACCATCGGCAAGGTTAACCGCGATAATGCCGTTTGCACGCGGTCGCGAATATTGGGTAAGCGCCGTCTTTTTAACGGTGCCGTTGGCGGTCGCCATCAATACGTACCTGTCATCGACAAATTCCTGGATAGGTAAAATGGCGGTAATGCGTTCGTCCTCTTCCAGCGGTAATATATTTATAATAGGCCGTCCCCGGGCGTTCCTGCTTGCGAGCGGCAACTGGTAAACTTTCAACCAGTACAACCTGCCCCTGGTGGAGAAACAAAGGATATGGTCGTGGGTATTGGCCACTAATAGCCGTTCAACATAATCTTCATCTTTCATCTTGGTGGCGGACTTACCTTTACCACCACGGCGCTGGGCTTCATAGTCTGAAAGTTTTTGGTATTTGACATAGCCTTCGCGGGACAAGGTCAGGACGACATCTTCTCGTTCGATCAAATCTTCAATGTCAATGTCGTGGGAAGCTGCAGTGATTTCAGTACGCCGATCATCGCCAAATTCTTCCCTAACTTGCTCCAACTCTTCTCGGATAACTTCCATCAAGCGGTTAGCGTCAGAAAGGATGAGCATCAATTCAGCGATCAAATCCAATAGGGATTTGTATTCTTCTAGAATTTTCTCGTGCTCTAGACCAGTTAGTTTGTGCAACCTAAGGTCTAGGATTGCCTGTGCCTGGGCTTCGGTCAGGTAATATTTACCGTCGCGGATCCCAAACTCAGGCTCAAGCCATTCAGGGCGAGCGGCATCGACACCTGCCCGCTGCAGCATGTCCGATACATTGCCCAGTTCCCAACCATTGGCAACTAACTGCTGTTTAGCTTGTGATGGACTGGGTGAGGCCTTGATTAACTCAATGATAGGGTCAATGTTTGACAGGGCGACCGCCAGGCCTTCTAGGATATGGGCACGTTCCCGAGCTTTGCGCAATTCAAAAATAGTACGGCGGGTAACAACTTCACGGCGGTGGTTAACAAATGCTTCCAACAATTGCTTGAGGTTTAACGTCTTCGGCTGGCCACCGTCCAGCGCAACCATGTTGATACCAAACACAGTTTGTAGTTGGGTATTGGCGTAAAGCTGGTTTAGCAATACTTCACCGGATTCATTGCGCTTTACTTCTATTACAATGCGCATGCCATCTTTGTCGGACTCATCGCGCAGCGCGGAAATACCTTCAATACGTTTTTCTTTGACCAACTCGGCTATTTTTTCAATGAGGCGGGCTTTGTTAACTTGGTATGGAATTTCATTGACTATGATGGTCTCTTTACCATTGTCATCAGTTTCTATTTCCGCCCTAGCCCTCAGGTAAATCTTGCCACGACCGGTTTTGTACGCATCATCGATGCCTTTACGGCCACTGATAATAGCTGCGGTAGGGAAATCGGGGCCAGGTATATGCTGCATCAACTCTGAAATTTCTATATCAGGGTTGTTTATGAGCTCAATACAGCCAGTGACCACTTCCCGCAAGTTGTGTGGCGGAATATTAGTGGCCATGCCAACGGCAATACCGGAAGAACCGTTTACCAAAAGGTTGGGGACTTTGGTTGGTAGAACCGCCGGTATGTGCTCTGTACCATCGTAGTTAGGCACAAAGTCGACCGTCTCTTTATCCAAGTCAGCCAAAAGCGAATGGGCAATTTTTGCCATGCGCACTTCGGTGTAACGCATGGCCGCCGCAGAATCGCCATCAACAGAACCAAAGTTACCCTGCCCGTCAACCAACATGTAGCGCAACGAAAATGGCTGCGCCATACGCACTATGGTGTCATATACTGCCGAATCGCCATGGGGGTGGTATTTACCGATGACATCCCCCACTATCCTTGCAGACTTTTTATAGGCTTTGTTGTAATCGTTTTTCAATTCATTCATGGCGTACAACACCCGCCTGTGGACGGGTTTTAAGCCATCCCTGACATCGGGTAGTGCACGCCCCACGATTACGCTCATTGCGTAGTCTAGATAGGAATTCTTGAGTTCTTCTTCTATGTTGATGGGAAGGATTTCTTTGGCGTTGTCAGTCATATACTGCCTTGTAGTTATTATTTAACCGGAAGCGTTTTAATATTAAGCCCAATAACCGCTTTTCTTTTTGCGGTAGTAGGCAAAACTCGCATCACGTGATTCTATCATCGAACATAAAAAATTAAAGCTATTGATTGCGCAATATATGGCCGAACAACACTACATTTTGCCCTATTTGGGGTTTATACTGGCCAGAGACGCCAAAAACCTTAAATTTAGGCATATAAATAACCTGTGGAAAATATAGATAATAATGAAGTAGCCAAGTTTTCAGCATTGGCTGCACGCTGGTGGGATTTAAAGGGTGAATTCAAGCCCTTACATCAAATCAACCCCTTACGCCTTGACTTTATAATGGAACACTCAGGCGGATTATTTGGGAAAAAAGTAGTAGACGTAGGCTGCGGCGGCGGCATCTTAAGTGAAAGCATGGCGCAACAAGGCGCTTCGGTCACGGGTATTGATGCCAGTGAAGAAGCATTGCAAGTGGCCAAACTGCACGGCTTGGAATCGCAGGTTACAGTGGATTACCACCTCAGTACCGCCGAGAATTTTGCGGATCAGCACGCCAATAGTTTTGAAATAGTCACCTGCTTAGAAATGTTAGAGCACGTACCTGAACCAGCGTCAGTTGTTGCTGCTTGCAGCTCCCTCTGCCAGCCTGGTGGCTTGCTGTTTTTTTCGACCCTCAATAAAAACATCAAGAGCTACCTAATGGCTATCTTAGGGGCAGAATATATAATGCAGTTGGTCCCCAAGGGCACCCACGATTACAAGAAATTTATCAAACCCTCTACCCTATTGGCATATTGCCAGGCTAGCGGGCTTAAAGCACGGGATATGACTGGGTTGCATTTTAATCCAATTACTAACGAATATTACTTGTCCGCAGCCAATGTCGATGTCAATTACATCGTCTGTTGCCAAAAGCTTTAATCGCCCAAAAGGACATTAAACGTGAATAAACAGGCAATAGACGCCGTCTTGTTCGACCTAGACGGCACACTCCTAGATACAGCCAAAGACTTAGGCGCTGCGCTAAATGCAGTGCTTGCAAAAAATGGTATGCCGAGTGTGGCATACGAGCAATTTAGGCTGGAGGCATCAAATGGCTCCAAAGGCTTATTGGAGCTCGGATTTGGGGAGGCCATCAATGACTATGAATTCGAAGCGCTAAAGTCTGATTTCCTCGATATATACCACAACAATATTTGCGTCGAAACTGATTTGTTCAACGGCATGCTCGAAGTGTTGGAATCCATACGTTCAGAAGGTTTGGCATGGGGTATTGTCACAAATAAACCCGGCTACCTGACTACGCAATTGCTACAGGGCTTTGATGAGCTAAAAGACTGCGCTGTGTGTATATCCGGAGACAGCCTACCGGAGCGGAAACCTTCGCCAACGCCTTTGTTGCACGCCGCCGCAGCAATCGATGCAATACCCGGCAAAACCTTGTATGTAGGCGATGCATTACGCGATATGCAAGCAGCTAATTCTGCGGGCATGATCAGTGTACTTGCCCGCTATGGCTATTTAACAAAAGAAGAACTTGAAAGGGATTGGGACGTCGACCACCAAATCGAAACAGTCTCAGAACTGCTAACATTGATTCATAGGTAGGATCTTAAGAAAAATAAGGGTTGATTGCACGCCTCAAATTTGATCAGATATTTATCGCCAAACAAACCTGCTGAAACAAATCTGAGAGCATGCAATACAAGAATAACGAGCTAAACAAAATAACGGAAGTCCTGAACGAATTTAATATTAACGATATCGGTCAGCGATGTGGCTTTTGTGTCCGAAAGCGCGTGGTTAAGCCTTACGAACTGGTGATGGCGTTGGTGACGGCCATGGGCGACAAGAGCATTGACTGTATCAGCGACTTGCATCGCTATTTTACTGGCCTGACGTTCACTGATGTACAGTACAAACCGTTTCATAATCAACTGAGTAAACCCGCATTTAGCCAGTTGATTCAGCGGGTTGTGGGAATGGCCCTGCATAAATGGCAACAGCATATCCTGGGAACGGATAACGATTTGTCGGTGTTTAAACAAGTTGTGCTACAAGATGGCAGTTCGTTTGCTGTCCATGATGCGTTAAAGGAAGAATTCAAAGGACGCTTTACGACAATCAGTCCAGCCGCAGTCGAATTGCATGTGAGTTGGGATATGCTTCAAAGTCAGCCTGAGCGGATAGCGGTCAGTGCAGACAGTGTGGCGGAGTATGACTTTTTACCGGCAGCCGGGTCATTGGCGGACTGTTTGTTTATGGCAGACAGGGGCTACTTTAAGCTGTCTTATCTAGAGAGTATCAACCTGGCGGGCGGCAGTTATCTGGTCAGGGCCAAAACCACAGCGAACCCGTTGGTGTTATCAGGTGTCAATGCGCAAGGTAAGCGCCTAAAACGGTTTGAGAATGTGAAGCTCAAGGATGTGAAACGTCACATCCGACGAAGCCAAGTGGTGGATATGGACGTTAAAGGAAAAACCCCATATCGCATGATAGCCAGTTGGCCGCCGGGTAAACCAGAGCCAACGTATTGGGCAACTAACTTGCTGCGGGAAGGCTTCCCGGCCAGTGCAATAATAAAGCTTTACAGCTTACGCTGGCAGATAGAATTGCTGTTCAAGGAATGGAAATCCTACTGCAATTTACGCAAGTTCAATACCCGCAACGCCGGGTTAATGGAAGGACTGATATGGGTCAGCCTACTGGCATTACTGGTAAAACGCCGGATTGGCTTTAGTATCCAGCGAATAATGGGCGTGGATATCTCCAGCTTTATGGTGGCGAAAAACACCCAGAGTTGGTTTTATCCGTTAATGGAGTCAATACTCCATGGGACAGCACCAGAATTAAAACAAACTTGGAATTGGGCAATAGATTATCTGTCAAGATACGCCAAACGGGCACACCCAGGCAGAGACAGGAAAATCGGACGATTGCAGTATGGTGTGGCTTCGATTAATCCTTAATGTCCAACTTATGAACATTGATTAGATGAATTGAAGGCAGCAAAGAGGCCACTCTGAAAGAACAAGTCGGAGAAGCATTTTACCAGGGATGGCTCTCCATCAAAAAACAACATTTAGTGCTTTTGCAATAGTTTTAACACTATATGCTGCATAAATCTAAATATTACTATTTTATGAAAAAATAGTTTAAACCGATAAATAACCACAAAAAAAGCATTGCGATTCTATGCGCTCAAAGACACCGATAGCTGTTGGGTGAGTTACCACTAACCGAAAATTTAACCCCCTATTACAATCCACATTAAACACCATATGTTGGGTTGAAAAGCGAGGGAAACCTCATTATCTTGTGCCGAGGTGTCAGGCAGCGACTGCACCTGGGGGATGGCGAGCAGAATAACGACAGGGCAGAATTTTGTCACGGCTCACCAAGCGCAAACTGGATAATAATAAAACTGGTCAATCAGTATGAATAACACTTTATATGTCACCAAACGCAACGGTGAACGGGAGCCTATTGATCTCGATAAAATTCACCGCGTCATTGAATGGGCAGCTAAAGGCCTAGACAATGTATCTGTTTCTCAAGTCGAAATAAAAGCCCACATACAGTTTTATGATGGGATCAAAACCGAAGATATCCACGAAACTTTAATCAAATCCGCAGCTGATTTAATCTCAACCGATTGCCCTGACTACCAGTACTTGGCAGCCAGGTTGGCTATTTTCCACTTGCGCAAAAAAGCCTATGGCAGGTTTGAGCCACCGAGACTATACGACCACCTTCAAAAAATGGTCGCCATGGCGAAATACGACAAGCATATTTTGGAAGATTATACCGTTGCTGAAATAGAGCAAATGGACGAGTACATCGACCATTGGCGCGACATGACCTTCAGCTATGCCGCAGTAAAGCAACTTGAAGGCAAATACTTGGTACAAAACCGGGTTACTGGTGAAATTTATGAAAGCGCCCAGTTCCTATATATCCTTGTTGCCGCCTGTTTGTTTGCCAAGTACCCAACTGAAACCAGAATGGGCTATATCAAGCGTTTTTACGACGCGACATCGACGTTCAAGATCTCTTTGCCAACACCAATTATGTCAGGTGTGCGCACCCCTACTCGCCAGTTTAGTTCCTGCGTACTGATTGAAACCGGTGACAGCCTTGACTCGATCAATGCCACCGCAAGTGCCATCGTCAAATATGTTAGCCAGCGCGCTGGAATAGGTGTAAACGCCGGGAACATCCGCGCCTTGGGTAGCCCTATCCGCGGTGGTGAAGCCTACCACACCGGCTGTATCCCTTTTTACAAGTATTTCCAGACAGCGGTTAAGAGCTGTTCCCAAGGCGGCGTGCGCGGTGGTGCTGCGACATTGTTCTACCCATTGTGGCATATGGAAGTCGAGTCACTGTTGGTGCTTAAAAACAACCGGGGTGTTGAAGAAAACCGAGTCCGCCACCTCGACTATGGCGTCCAGTTCAACAAGCTGATGTACCAGCGTTTGATCAAAGACGAGCACATTACCCTGTTCAGCCCATCAGATGTACCGGGCCTATACGATGCCTTCTTCGCTGATCAAGACAAATTTGAACAGCTTTACGTCAAGTACGAGCAAGATGACTCTATCCGCAAGAAACAATTAAAAGCGATAGAGCTGTTCGGCCTATTTATGCAAGAGCGGGCAAGCACAGGCCGTATCTATTTGCAGAACGTTGACCACTGCAATACCCATAGCCCGTTCAACCCAACTTATGCCCCGGTCAAGCAAAGCAACCTCTGTTTGGAAATTGCTTTGCCGACTAAGCCATTGGCACACGTCAATGACGAAAACGGCGAAATTGCCCTTTGTACCCTATCTGCATTTAACCTCGGCGCCTTGGAATCTTTGGACGACCTCGAAGAGCTTGCCGATTTGGCAGTAAGGGCGTTAGACAGTTTGTTGGACTACCAAGACTACCCTGTTCCGGCAGCGTACAATGCCACTATGGGTCGCCGTACCTTAGGTATCGGGGTGATCAACTTCGCCTACTATCTTGCGAAGAATGGCGTTAAATATTCAGATGGCAGTGCCAACGATTTAGTGCATAACACCTTCGAGGCCATCCAGTACTATTTGATGAAAGCTTCAGTGGGCCTGGCCAAAGAAAAGGGCGCTTGTCCTAAGTTCAACGAGACCACCTACGCCGAAGGTATTTTGCCAATTGATACCTACAAAAAGGATCTCGATAGCGTCTGCAAAACAGAGTTGTTGCTAGACTGGGAAGGATTGCGTAAGGATATCTTACAGCACGGCATGCGCAACTCTACCCTATCTGCATTAATGCCGTCTGAGACTTCTTCGCAAATCTCCAATGCTACCAACGGCATTGAGCCACCAAGGGGCTTTATTAGTATCAAAGCGAGTAAAGACGGTGTGTTGAAGCAGGTTGTGCCGGAGTATGAGAAGTACCGCGACAATTACGAGCTATTATGGGAAATTCCGTCTAACGATGGTTATCTGCAACTTGTAGGGATCATGCAGAAGTTTGTTGACCAAACTATCTCAGCTAATACTAACTATGATCCAGGCAAATACGAAGGCGGCAAAGTTCCGATGAAACTTCTGCTCAAAGATTTGTTAACTGCCTATAAATTAGGTGTCAAAACCATGTACTACCACAACACCCGTGACGGTGCTGGTGACGAAGACACTAAGCTAGAAGCCAAAAAGACAGTAGCTAAGCCCAGGGTAGAAGAAGTAGTCATCCCAGAAGATGACGATTGTGCCGGCGGTGCCTGCAAAATCTAAAAAAGATAGACCGTTGTCCCAACGGTCTTTTTTTGTAACGACTACAGCGTCAGATATTAAGAATGAAATACACTACATTTAACCAGCATTCTACCAATCCATTGGTAGAACCTATGTTTTTTGGTAATCCTGTTAACGTGGCCAGGTATGACCAACAACGGCACCCTATTTTTGAAAAACTGATTGAAAAACAAATCAGCTTCTTCTGGCGCCCAGAAGAAGTGGATGTCAGCAAAGACCGCATCGACTTCCAAGCATTGAGCGATTCAGAAAAGCACATATTTGTGTCTAACCTGAAATACCAAACCCTGCTTGATTCGGTACAGGGCCGAAGCCCAAACATCGCGTTTTTGCCGATAGTATCATTGCCAGAATTGGAGACTTGGGTAGAGACCTGGTCATTTTATGAGACCATCCACTCACGCTCCTACACCCATATTTTGCGCAACTTGTTCTCAGACCCAAGCGACGTATTTGAAGATATCGTTACCAACGAAGAAATACAGCGCCGTGCTACGGATATCTCCCGTTACTATGACGATTTGATCTTTGCTACCCAAGTTTGGCAGACCCAGGGATTGGGCGAACACGTGGTAAATGGTGAAAAAGTTCACATCAGCATGCGCGAGCTGAAGAAGAAACTGTACCTGTGCATGAACTCAGTCAATGCACTAGAAGCCATCCGTTTCTATGTGTCGTTTGCCTGCACCTTCGCCTTTGCAGAACGTGAACTGATGGAAGGTAATTCGAAGATCATCCGCCTGATCGCCAGGGATGAAAACTTGCACCTCACTTCTACCCAGCACATTTTGAATTTGTGGGCGCGCGGCAAGGACGATCCTGAAATGGCAGAAATAGCAGAAGAATGCCAGGAAGAAGCGGCGGCAATCTTCTTGAAAGCTGTTGAGCAAGAAAAGCAATGGGCCCATTATTTGTTCCAGCACGGTTCAATGATTGGCTTAAACCAAGATATCCTATGCCAATATGTAGAATACATCGCTAACCACCGGATGGCGGCCATTGGCCTAGGACAGCCTTTTGATGTGAAGAGCAACCCATTACCTTGGATGAATAACTACCTCAATTCAGACAATGTACAAGTTGCGCCACAGGAAGCCGAAATCAGTTCCTACCTAGTTGGACAAATTGATAGCGAAGTGAGCGCCGATGACTTTGGTGATTTTGACCTCTAACCAAGGTCAAACCGCAAATCCACCAGATGTCGGAAAAAACTAGCCACCTCATCCAGGTAACTTACCTGGATGGGGAAAAACAGCTATCACACAATCCAAGCAACACCATCCTAGAAACCCTTGAAGCAGCTGGTATTGAAGTACACTACCACTGCCGAGAGGGGTTTTGTGGTGCCTGTCGCAGCAAACTTCTCTCAGGGTCGGTGAGCTATACCACCGACCCTTTGGCCTTTATAGATGATGATGAAATCCTGCCCTGTTGCTGCAAACCGGAACAGGATATTGCCCTAAAAGTAGAATAGGTTATACCAATTCTAACTACGGCTTAGCAACGCCAAGTTGCTCCGTAGTGTTAGCAACAGGTTTAGCCGTTCTTTCCCGAAAGCGTTTACCCATAGCCAGCATCACGGGAATTAGAACCAAAGTAATAGGCGTCGCCAACAACTCTCCAAATACCAATGACACCGCAGCCGGTTTTAGGTATTGGGCAGTCTCTGACGATTCAGCCAACAGTGGTAACAATCCAAACACCGTAGTGACGGTGGTTAGGAATATTGCCTGCATCCTGCTTTTCCCGGCTTGTACCAAAGCATCAACCAGCGGTACTCCATCCCGGTACAGTTGGTTAAACCGTGTCATTAAGACTAGTGAGTCATTAACTACGACACCCGTCATTGCCATCATGCCAAACAGGCTCAAAATACTTACCTGTAGCCCCATAATGGCATGGCCATAGATGGCACCAGCAAAACCAAAGGGAATAACCGCCATGATGATTAAAGGCTGGAAATAAGACTTTAACGGCACTGCCAATAACACGTAAATTAGCAGCAAGGTAAGTAACATGGCCTTTTTAAAGCCTTCCTGTACCTGTTCAATCTCAGCAAATTCGCCGACAGCCTCAACCCTAGCACCCGGGTATTTTTGTAATATGCCAGGCAAAAAGTCATCTTGCAGTTGTTGCCAAATTTGCTCCGGAGCTGCGATATTGCGGTTTTGCCGCCAATATATTGATACTACAGAATCCCTGTTTCGACGGTACATAACATCAGCTTGACGGCTATATTCAAAATCAACAATTTCCCCTAAATTGATATAGCTACCATCTGGCAGCATAACCGGCGTACTGCGCAATTGTGAGATATTCTTCCTTGCAGCTTCGGGAAACTGGACGATTACCGATACTTCCTCACCTTGCTCCAACAAACGGTGCAACTCGAGTTCACCATAAGCTCCCCCCACTAATACGGCCAAGTCCCGCTGCTTGACGCCCAGCTGTATACCTCTGGGATTAAGGGTTACTTGCAGTTGCCGGTTGCCGGACTGGCTATCATCATAAGGGCTTTCAACACCGGGTAGCCTGGTTAGGATTTGTCTAATTTCCTTCGCTGCAGCAATTGCTAACGATTTATCGTCTGCTGACACTGTAATAGCTGTGGCTCCTGCAGGCTGGTCGGCTAGCGTAAACTGGGTAGCGTAGCTACCTTCCACTATCCCCGTATATTGTTTCCACAAAGACAAAATCTCTTCGCTAGGTATTGTTTCCAGTGCAGACCTGCTGATTTCGATGGTCAATTCAACCTGGCGTGCACCTTCAACTGCGAGTAGGTAGTTTTCAATTGCTGGCTCGCTTAGCTGGTATTGTTCACCCAGTGATCGTTTCAGCTCGTAAACGGCAGCCTCAATCTTATTGGCCTCTTGCACGGTTAATTCAATCGCGGCATCTTTATCCATGGTGACAGTTAAGGTTCCGTAACGCCCTGGTATTTCTGGGAAGAAAACTGAGGGTATTAAGCCTTTGGCCATACTGCCGTAGGCAATTAGCATGATTGTGACAAAAACCAATAAGGCGCTGATCTTATGTTTAAGTGACTGCACTAGTAGCGGCTCGTAGACATTGTCGGAAAACCAAGCCAATCCGGCTTGGCAATGGGCACGGACTTTAGCAATCCCATCAGTGAGGGATAAGGCAATATCTTTCTTGTTTTTACTGCTGAGATGGCTAGGCAGGATTAACTTGCTCTCGATCAAACTGAAGATTAGAGCAAATATGACTACAGCAGAAAAACCGGCTAATAACTTTGCCAACTCGTTTTCAATCCATAACATTGGTGAAAAAGCGGCAATGGTGGTCAGTACGCCAAACGTAGTGGCAGTTGCAACGGCTTGCACCCCTACCCGGGCGGCCTGTTTCGGATCTGCGTGTTTTTTCCTAGCACTGTGGATACTTTCCCCGACCACAACTGCATCATCCACCAAGATCCCCAACACTAGGATCATGCCAAACAAAGTAATATCGTTAATGCTGTAATCAAAATAAGGCAAATCCATAAGCCAAATAGCACCAGCGAGGGAAATTGGGATACCCAAGGCAACCCAGAAGGCGAGCTTTACCTCCAAAAAAATGCCAAGGATGATCAGGATAATTAATAATCCTTGCCAGGCATTGGTGCTGAGCAGATCCAATTGTTCGGTTATGTAGGGCGCCATGTCAGCCATCATGGCAGTTTCAACCTTTCCTGGTAGTGCGGTCTGTACCGAATGCAATACCGCTTGTGTTGCTTCGCTAACTTGCAGCAAGTTGTCCTTGGTACTGGTAGATATCATCAATGCAATTGCAGGCTTTCCGGCAAAACGCACAATGCCGTCGTTTTGCTCGTACCCCCTAGTAACCCGGGCAATGTCTTGCAATAATACGACGCCGGTGCTGGTAGTAATAATGGGTAATTGCCGCAGCTTTAACAGCTTGTCGGCATAACCATCGCCACGCAAGGTAATAGTGCCAGCACCGGTTTTTAGTTCACCGCTACGGTATAACAATGACCATTGGGTTATCTTTTCAGCCAACAGCTCAGGTGACAACCCTAGGCGTTGCAAAGCCTGTTTATCAGGCTGCACTACCAACTGTTGTTTACGCTTACCCAAATTACTTACTTCAGAAATCGCTGGGTGCTTCTTAAGTGCCTGCTCAACTTTTATTGCCGATTGCTGCAATACATCAACATCATCGACGCCATGGACAATCACAAAATTCGCTAAATTGGTAAATTTATCGGGGACAATACGTGGACGTTCTGCACCTTCTGGAAAACCAACTATTGCCTCAACTTGGTTGCGCACATCGTCCACTAAGGAATCGAGTTTGACACCCGTGTTCTTTTTGATACGAACAATCGCATAACCCTGACGCGATTCACTGACAATAGTTTTAATGCCGGCAATGCCACTTATGGCATTTTCAATCCGTTGTGTTACACCTTCATCTATTTGCTCTGGTGTGGCACCAGGATAAACCACAGACACGGTTAACTGGGTCGGTTCAATTTGCGGAAAACTCTCAACCCGGATGGTGTTTAGTGACAAAAATCCTGCAATCAAAATAAATGCCATCAACAGGTTTGCCGCTACAGGATTGTCCAGAAACCAATTACTTAGCCATTTCATTGCTTCTCACTCCCTGGAATTACAGTGATATCAGGATTATCTAGATTGACTTTTTGGCCTTCGAGCATAGAACTCAGTGGAAACCTAACCAAAATGCGTGGCTCAGCAGGCGCATGGTCAAACTTGAAATGAACTTGGCTAGTGCTTTCCTCAACAATGGTAATAGATGACTTAGCCAACTTACCTTGTTCGACAACCCAAACAAATCCATCAGCGGTGACCACCGATGCAGGTGCTGTCACTACGTTTTGCATGCTTTTACCTGTAAACCCGACATTCACCATAGCTTCGGGTAGTAATCGGTGCTGCCCAGCAAAAGGTTCAGGTACTTTTAGTACGAACATCAGCTGCCGCGTCTGTGCATCATAGCTAGGGCTCAAAAACCTGAGGGTTGCGGGCCAAGATTCACCGGCATTATTGCCCACTGCAATAGGCGTTTCTTGGTCAATGCCGCCTAATTGGGCTACTTGCTCGGTCGATAACTGGACATGGATATCAAGGCTATCACTTGATGCCAGGCTGTACATGGGATCGCCAACATTCAGCCATTGGCCAGGTACAACAAATCTTTGCAGGACAATCGCATCAAATGGCACTTTAGGTTTGGTTTCAGCCAATCTGAGTTTAGCCGTTTCCAAGTTGGCCTTTGCAGCAGCAACTTGCGATGTTGCCGCTGCGACGTGCGGCTCCAACCGGCCAAACTCTGATAAGGGTTTTGTCGCGACTTGTTTGGCGACTGTTTGTTCGTGTTTTATCCGCGCTAGTTCCAACTCTGCTTGCGCCAAACTAGCCCGCGCTTGCCCTAGGTCAGACTGATAAAAAGTATCCTCAACCAAAAGAAGCGACGTATCTTTTTGTAGCAAACTTGAGGGCTCTGGCAATTCCTGCCCTGGTAAAACCCTGCCCTCAATGGAGGATATTAAGGTAACCGGCCAACGAGGTTGCGTTGTGCCGACTACCGATAACTGCAATTGATGTTGCTGCGGATCAGCATTTAACACAGTTACGGTAAGCGTTTGTTCTTGATTAATGTCCAAACCTTGCTCGGTTTCAGCTGGGGTTAACAGCCATATAATCACTACAACAAACACCAGCCCTATGCTAGCCCTAATCCAACTAGTTTTTAAAATAGACATGATCCAATCCAATTTTTTATGCTTATCAAAAAGCAACAATTACGAGACACGCTTGTATCATAAAACAGAATTAGTTATGATACAACCATGTCTCACAAATAGATTTAGGAGTACACTATGCCAAACATTGATGCCCGGGCGGAACGTTCTAGGGAAGCATTGATCCAGTCAGGTATGGAACTTATTAACACTAATAAAGATGCAAAACTGACTGAAATCGCACAGGCAGCGGGTGTTGGAAGGGCGACTTTATACCGTCAATTTGCGAGTCGGGATGAATTAGTCCTAGCCATTGCCAATACCTGCATGGGTACCTTTGAAAACGCCACACGGCATATAGATGAGCAAGCGAAGTCTGGCCTAGACGCAATCAGGCTTTTGTTTGAAGCCATTATGCCTTTGTCAAAAGAACTACAATTTTTAATGCGTGTTGAAATGTTATTGGAAGACCACAGCGAAATTTCCACAATATACAAACAACAACAAAAAGAGTTGCGTGAATTACTGAAGTTTTGCCAAAAGGAAGGTTCAATAGATAAAAATCTACCTACGCCTTGGCTACTTTCCCTTTTGGACGGACTTTTTTTTACCGCTTGGTTGTACATGACAGAACATGGCGCCAGCGAACAAGAAGCTTCCAAGCAAGCTTTTTCGTGTTTCCAAAAAAGTACTTCGACATAGAAATCAAATAGGAAAACAAATGACCTTTTCAATCCTAGGCATAGGCAAGCGCTTTAGTGGTCGAATTTCCATCACTATGCTACTGGTACTGGCCGAATCTTTAATAGACCTTATGTTCCCACTTTTCCTGGGTTGGGCTGTCAACGATCTTATAAAACAAGACCACACAGGTTTACTAATGTTAGCGGGCTTGGGGCTGTTATCACTTGTGATAGGCTCAGCACGGAGATTCTATGACACCCGAATATATAGCGGTATTTATCAGGAAATTAGCACCGACATTGTCGCCATTGGCAGAAATTCAAAGTTACCTGTCTCTACCGTTTCAGCACGAGCCGACTTGTTAACCGAACTAGTGGCTTTTTTCGAACAAGATATGCCTGGCATAGTGATGAGTATAATAGGCGTAGTTGGTATTTTGCTGGTCATCGCCACCATGAATATGGATATTTTTTACGGTTGCTTGATGCTGGCAGTACTAATAGCTATTACCTATACGGCAACCGGCAGTAAGCAGTACAAGATGCATGCTGGTTTTAACCATACCAAAGAACAGCAAATCAAAATATTATCCGACGCGTCCATTACCAGTGTGAAAAACCATTTCCGCCGCTTGATGCGTTGGAACATCAAACTATCCGATATGGAAACCTTTAATTTTGCGGTTATTTGGTTGGGGGCAGTTGCCTTGTTTGTATCTGCACCGCTACTTGCGGTCAATGCAGCGGGCGAAGATATCCAGGTAGGTACCATTTTATCATTACTGATCTATGTATTTGAGTATTGTGACAAAGTGATACTGTTACCGTTTTTTATCCAACAACTGATCAGGTTACAGGAAATTTCCCACCGGCTGCAAAGCACATAAACTTGTTTGGATTGCGCAATTTGCCCTATGCTGGAACAACCTAGTACGTTTTTTCAAAGCCAATGACAGTTGACCTGCTTGCCCAAACCCACGAAGTATTAAACCAGCCAAGTGCGCTGGAAAACTTCAATGCCTATACCTCAGATGATGTGTTGCAACATTGGATCATCCGTTTTGGCGGTGGTTGGGGAAAACCAGCACTAGAAGACTATGGTGCAAAAGTGGGTGGAGATTTACTTCGGGCAGGTTTCCAAGCCAACAAATTCAAACCCGAATTCCACTGCCATGACCGCTTTGGCCATCGTGTGGACTTAGTTGAATACCACCCTTCATACCATCAGCTAATGGCTAGCGCTATCGAAGCACAACACACTAGCCTTCCTTGGAATTCACAAAAATCAGGCCGCCATGCGGTGCGTGCAGGCATTGCCTATTTGCATACCCAGGCCGACCCCGGCAGTGGCTGTCCACTTACCATGACTTTTGCCTGTGTACCTGCGATTTCAAAAAGCCCTGCCCTTGCCCAATATTGGCTACCCAAAATCCTGAGCCAGGAATACGATGGCCGCAACGTACCTTATTATGATAAAACAGGCGTGACTATTGGCATGGCCATGACCGAAAAACAAGGTGGCTCTGATGTTAGGGCAAACACCACCAAAGCCACAGCCATTGGCGAGGATGAGCTTGGGCAATGCTTTAGCCTGGTAGGCCACAAGTGGTTTTGTTCTGCCCCGATGTGTGACGCATTTTTAGTGCTAGCTTACACACAAGTTGGCCTTAGTTGCTTTTTAGTGCCAAGGTGGCGGCCAGACGGCAGCAAAAACCCGATGCAGATACAGCGCTTAAAAGACAAGCTTGGCAATGTATCCAACGCTTCATCTGAAGTAGAATTCAGGTGTGCTTTCGGTTGGTTAGCGGGTAAAGAAGGCAAAGGCGTTAGCACCATATTGCAAATGGTCGCGTTAACCCGCTTTGATTGCATGGTGGGTTCAAGCGCTATTATGGGCCAGGCCGCCATGCAGGCTATCCACCATACATCAGGCCGGCAAGCCTTTGGCAAGCCCCTGCACCAACAACCCATCATGCTTAATGTCTTGGCCGACCTAGCGCTAGAAGCTGAAGCGGCTTTGGCTATATCCATGCGAATGGCACATAGCTTAGAAAACCAAGGCAATCCGCATGAACAAGGCTTGTTGCGGCTGGGCACCGCCCTTGGCAAATATTGGATCTGCAAACGGGCGCCACAACAAACATACGAAGCAATGGAGAGCATTGGTGCCGTCGGCCTAATCAAAGACAACGTCCTGTCACGGTTATATGCAGAAGCACCGGTCAATGCAATTTGGGAAGGTTCTGGCAATATCCAGTGTTTAGATGTGCTCAGGGTGCTGGGCAAGGAACCAGAAATTACAACAGCGTTTATTGCTGAACTTACCTGTGCCAACAGTTCAAACCAGGATTACGCTAACTATGTAGAAAAGCTAAGCCAAGCACTGGCAGATATATCACGATTTGAAGCCAATGCCAGAATGATAACAGAGCAGATGGCCTTGGCTTGGCAAGCAGCTACCTTGCTTAAATACGGCGACAGCCAAGTTGCTGAAGTATTTATAGATTCCCGGCTAAAGCGCAACAGCGGCAACATGTATGGCACCTTGGCGAGCAACTTTGACCATGAGTATTTAGTAAAACGTGTACAGCCCAAGGTCTAGGGCTATTGATTCTATAAGAATTGTGTCGGGACAATACTATCCCGACTACTACCTTAGTTACATTAGGCTAGGTCCACACCCAACCTGGCTGCAACTTCTTCATAAGCTTCTACGACGCCACCCAGCCCCTGGCGGAACCTGTCTTTGTCCATTTTGGCGCGGGTTTCTTTGTCCCACAAGCGACAACCATCTGGGGTAAATTCATCGCCTAAGACGATTTCACCATTAAATACACCAAATTCCAGCTTGTAATCAACCAACAGCATGCCAGCAGCATCAAATAGCTCCTTCAAGACATCGTTTACCTGAAAAGTTAAAGCTTTCATTTTGTCTATTTGCACTTGGGTCGCCCAACCAAACGACAAGATATGGTATTCGTTGACCATTGGGTCGTGCAGCTCATCGTTTTTCAAAAAGAATTCAAACGTAGGGGGAGTGAGTTCCATGCCCTCTTCCACGCCTAACCTTCGGCAAATTGAGCCAGCAGCCAAGTTG
Organism: Alteromonadaceae bacterium; assembly: GCA_965279005.1. Lineage (GTDB taxonomy): Bacteria > Pseudomonadota > Gammaproteobacteria > Enterobacterales > Alteromonadaceae > Planctobacterium. Next base: position 231,836 of record CBDIHK010000025.1, read on the forward strand.
CGCACAACGCATTCGACTGGGATCATGTCCAGCTTCTTAACAAGGGATTCATTGTCCGACAGCATCGACTCTAGCTGGGTAGGTATACCCGCTGCTTCTAGCTTGGACATAATAAAATGGTTGAACTTATTATTCACCAAACCTTTGCGTGCCAGTTTTTCTACTTTTTGTCCGTCAAACGCTGAGGTATCGTTCCTAAATTCCAGGATCAGTTTCTCTGCATCATCTGTTAAAAATACCGTCTTAGCTTTGCCTCGGTACAGTTCGTCTCGTTTTTGCATATTGTCAATTGCACTCACTATTGGATGTCCAAGTCTTCGGTAGCCATCACTTCGGAAATGGGGGAATATATATCAGTAATAATGTTAGCGGCCAACGGATTATTGTCAGCATCATTCCAGGTTACACTGGTTTTTTCGCCTTGTTGCGCTACAAACAGACGGTAATCCTGTTTTTCTAAAGGTAACTCGTCAGCACTACTAAACAGCGAGCTCCACCACCCTTCATCAACACCAGCATAAGTTACAAATATCAGGCCTGTTGATTTATCAAGATCCTTTACGTTGAAACCCAGGTTGCGAAGCACTAGGAGCAAACGCGGCCAGGCAACGTCGTAATTGGCATCAAGCAGGTAAGCTGGGTCGCCGCCAGCATTGAACCCCAATTCCATTGGGATACCCTGTTTAATTTGGCGCAATATGCGGGCATCGGCTATGCGTAATTGCCTCTCGTAGTGGCTTATGACATTGTTGAGGATTTCAATTTCTTGGCGCCTTTGCTGATCCCTGCTGAGATCACCTATGACTTCCTCACCAATAGTCTCCAGGTAGTCCACTAACTTGACATACAAAGCACCAGAGCGGCCATGGGGTTTCAGATCCAATTGGAATTCGAAACGCTGCCCTACACTGCGGTCAGTGCGGCTCCAGCTATACCATGGGCTATCTTCATCCTGTTCAATGACCATCCAATCAGTCATCAGTACTTGCCGCTCTTTGTCGAAGGAAACAACTCCGATACCGCGCTCATCCAAGTAGTTAATAAGGGAATTCCAAATAGTGGTATCAAGTGCTTGGCTATCGTCAACTTGGTCAAATTCGACAACCGCTTCGCGAGTTCCTTCAGCGACACGCGACCCGGTCACCAATGGCAAAACCAATGCCGGTGAGGCCACATCCAGCGCCTCGCCGATCGGGCCATTTTGCGCGAGCTCCCCAACTGGTGGCACCCGGAACTCGTCCGAATAGAGCGGGCGGTCAGCGCCTTCCGGTACTTTAATAGGTTCTGATTGGGTAGAATTTATATATCTATATTGGAAGCTAACTTTTTCTTCATCAGTAAACAAACTGCATCCTGAAACTGATATACACAAAAAAGTACAAGCTAGAAACTTTTTCAACAACGTATCCTCGACGATCAAATAATGTCCATGCTAGCCAATAGGTTTTCCAATTCCTTTTGGCTACTTTGTTCTGGTTCAACCATGGGCAAACGCAAATACGGGGATGGTATCAGCCCCATTTTATAGAGTGCCCATTTTGGCATGACTGGGTTAGGTTCGATAAACAATTTGTGGTGAAGTTCCGCAATACCTGCATCTATTTTGCGTGCTTGTTCTGCTTGACCGGCAACAGCTACAGTGCACAACTCAGACATTTGCTTAGGCACAATATTGGCGGTCACTGAAATAACACCGTGCCCGCCTTGCAACATAAAGTCACAAGCGCTCGGGTCATCGCCACTGAGCAGTACAAAATCATCCGGCACCAGCGCCTTGATTTCCCTTAACCGCTCCAAATCACCCGTAGCTTCCTTTATGCCAACAATTTGTTGGTGCTGGCATAGCTGGGCGACTGAACTAGGTAGCAAATCCGCCACTGTGCGTCCAGGGACATTATATAGGATTACAGGAACATCAGCGTGGTTAGCAATTTTATTGAAATGAGCCACCATTCCCCGCTGCTGTGGCTTATTGTAATAGGGCACAACGCTCAACATGCCGGCAATTCCAACGCCCTGCATTAAGTCCCCTAGCTCCAATGCCTCATCCGTGGAATTGGCGCCCGTACCGGCAATGACTGGCAGTTTTCCATCGGCAAATTCTACCGTTTTCTTCACCACTTCAACATGCTCTGAAACTGGCAAGGTTGCGGACTCCCCAGTTGTGCCGACGGACACTATTGCGCTAGTGCCATTGTCAAGGTGGAATTGCACAAGCTTTTGCAATGACGCATAATCAATAACGCCAGATGACGACATCGGGGTCACTAACGCCACTATACTGCCTTTAAACATACACGCTCCCTAAAAATAAGCGCCTAATGGTAATGACCTGATGTCGGAAAAACAAGGTACATAAAGCGTAACAACCAAACTAATCTTTGATTACAGTATGAAACACCAATTGATAGTCACTATTTTGGGTGCCGATAAACCGGGTATCCTTGCCGAAATAGCGAATGCGGTATGCGAATTGAATTGCAACATCTTAGATAGCCGGCAAGCCCACTATGGACTGGACTTCTCTTTTACCATGATCCTTGAAGGCTCATTGACAGCGATTACCAAAGCTGAATTTGAAATTCCCCGCCTTTGCCAAAAGCTTGATCTACTGTCAATGAGTAAACGTACCCAAAAGCACAACAAGCAACATTTAGTGCATTTGGCAGATGTTGAATTTCACGGTGAAGATGCAGTTTGCATCATTAAACAAATCACCGAATTTTTTGCTGAGCACGATATTCATATCAATGCATTTAGGCAAAAAACAGAGAAAACCAACCCTGAGCACAAAAACGTTGAATGTAAAATGGTAGTGAGTATGCCCCAGGAACTCCCCATCGCAACTATCACGCCATTGTTTGAACACTTCATGCAGCAACACAACCTGCATGGGTCAATTGTAGAAAAACACTAAGGATCCAACATGACACCGCTTGCAGAAGGTACACCAGTACCAGAATTCACCCTGTTAAACCAAGCATCAAAACCTGTTTCTTCGAGCAGCTTCAAGGGACAAAAGACCCTCTTTTATTTTTATCCAAAAGCCATGACCCCAGGATGTACGGTGCAAGCCCAAGGCCTACGTGACAGCAAAGATGCATTGGCGGAAGCGGGCGTAACGGTTTACGGCGTTAGCACCGACCCGGTGAAGAAACTGGGCAAATTCATTGAGCGTGACCAACTTAATTTTGACCTATTATCAGATGAAGACCACAAGGTTGCGGACATGTTTGGTGTCTGGGGGTTGAAGAAGTTTATGGGCCGCGAGTACGACGGACTACACAGGATAAGCTTCCTCATCAACGAAGATGGTGTAGTTGAAAAGGTATTTGATAAATTCAAAACCAAAAACCACCACGAAGTAGTGCTCGAATACCTACAAGGCTAGCGCCTAAGTCAATTTGAAAAAGGGAGCCTGGAGCTCCCTTTTGTTTATGCAGCCTCTGTAGCAGGCTCGCTAGCAGCCGGTTGTGACCAGGCGTTGACGAGAGCATTCACTAAGGTCGCCAATGGGATAGCAAAGAATACGCCCCAGAACCCCCATAGCCCACCAAAAAACAATACCGCCACAATGATGTACAAAGGATGCAGGCTAACTGCCTCAGAGAATAGGATAGGCACCAACAAGTTGCCATCCAAAGCCTGGATAATGCCGTAGGCGATCATGATATACCAAAACTCTGAACTCACTCCAAACTGGAACAACGCCACAGCAGCAACTGGAATTGTCACAACCGCCGCCCCGATATAAGGGATCAATACAGAAAAGCCGACGATGACCCCAAGCAACAAGGCGTAACGCAAGTCCATCAACCAAAATGTCACTACCGATACCGTGCCAACAATGATGATTTCAATCACTTTACCACGGATATAGTTGACGATTTGACCGTTCATTTCTTGGCCTACCTGCAAAATCAAGCGACGTTGCGCGGGTAAAAAGCGGGATACATGGGACAGCAGCAACTCTTTATCCTTAAGCATAAAGAATACCATCAAAGGGACAAGTATCAGATAGATCAGCAATGCCACCGCACCAAATAAAGAGGTAAAGGACAGCGTTATCAGGTTTTCGCCAAGGGATACGATGCGTTCATCCACGCCCACCAACATATTCTCAATCTGGTCACCTTTAACCACATTGGGATAGCTTTCTGGCAGTGTTAGCAACCAAGCCTGCATTTTGGCCCAGATCTGCGGTAGCTCGTTGATTAAGGTTACGCCCTGTTCCCATACCACGGGAACCAGACCAACCATCAACATTGCTGCAACACTGATAAAGCCGAGGCTGACAATAATACTGCCATAATTGCGCTGCACATTGAGCTTTTCTAGCTTTACTACAGGCCAGTCTAACAAATAGGCAAGCACAACAGAGACAATGACGGGAGCCAACAAATTACCCATCAATACAAAAAACAAGAATGCCAACACCAACAGTAGCAGCAGCATTGCTGCATCTGGATCAGAAAACTTTCTTTTGTACCACCTACCAAAGACGCCTAACATGTAAATTCCTATGCCGATAACTTAATTGTGGGCATATTAGCAAAGACGCACGTATGTCAAAAACGGTTTTAGGTGATATAGTTCAAACATAGGGTCTTGCACAGGCTAGCCAAGGAGCATCAGTGTCATTACAGCCTTCACTTAAGGAAATAGTAAATTACAAAAAGCGGTTAAACTGGGGTGAGATCCCACCGTTTTTCCACATGGTATCCAATACCTTGTCGGATGTGGGTGGCATGAATATCCATGGATTTGACAATGCCTTCAAACGGATCACCAAACGCACTAACTGGAACCTGGCCAAGTTAGGCGGCCGCGAAACCTATAACGGGGAGATTTTTGTTGATAGGCAACCGGAACTTGAAGTGCATCGCCGCTTCATTGGCACCAACTATGAAGTCCATTGTATGCCGGTGTTAAACGACGAACCTGTAGTTACATACATGAAGGACGATCGCATTGACTTTAAGGTGTGGGATCCAAGCACGATGCAATGCCTTATTAAACTGCCAGATTTCGCAGAATTTATCCGACATGCCTTTACCCGGGGTGATGAGGCTGACCAGCTTTTGGTGACCCATGCCTCAGAGTTGACAGAGCAAGTATTGAGGGATTTGTCTGAAGACATCAAAATTATCGGCCTAAAAGGTTATTCGATTAAAAAAATCATACAACGGGTGAAAGAAGAAGGTTTGCCAGGTTAACTTGTTTTATGCTGTTTCGGGAACTAAATGCAACAATGCTGGCTCCAACCCTTTCATCTACACAATTTTCTAGGATATTTCATCATTTCATGCGCCAACTCGTTAGCTTCTTTTTGGCTGTACTTTTTATATTCCCAACCACAGCCCAGATAACATTAGAAACAGGTAAAAATGATTTACCTGAAATTGGCGTGGTCGCGTCAGACGCAATCAGTATCGACAAAGAGCAAGAAATTGGCGACATATTGATGATGCAGTTGCGCAGCCAAGCTCCGCTAATCCAAGATCCAGTATTGGACGAATACCTAAACGATATTGGAAACCGATTGGTTGCACAGGCAGATAACGTTAAATTTCCTTTTGAGTTTTTCTGGATCAACGAGCCCAATATTAATGCGTTTGCCTTTTTAGGTGGCTATGTGGGCGTGCACACAGGTTTAATTCACTATGCAGAGAATGAGAGCGAACTGGCCTCTGTGTTGGCGCACGAAATCAGCCACGTCACCCAGCGCCACATCGCGCGCCGAATTGCAGCGCAGCGCAGGGCATCCCCACTGCAGCTCGCATCATTATTAGGCGGAATATTGTTGGCCATGGCGGATCCGGAAGCGGGCATTGCCGCAATTACGGCGAGCAATGCAGCATCGGCGCAATTTGGTATTAATTATACTAGGGCAAACGAGCAGGAAGCAGACCGAGTCGGCTTTGACATGTTGGATCGGGCGGGCTTCGATACGGCCGGTGCAGCCTCATTTTTTGGCAAACTAGCGGCGCGTTACCGGGTGCAATCCAAGCCCCCACAGTTTTTGCTTACCCATCCACTACCGGAATCCAGGATTGCCGACGCACGAGCACGGCAGGAGATGTACCGTCGCAAAAACCTTCCGCCAAGCCTGTCCTTCCATTTGGCCAAAGCTCGGATACAGGCAAGGTACCGGTTTAATCCCAAATACAATATTGAATATTATCAAAACAGCTTGGCTAAAAATGCCTATGCCCTCAAAGGGGCAGCGGCATATGGCTTGGCCATCGCCTACTATGGCAACGAAGACTACGAATTGGCCGATAAAACCCTAGCCCCCTTGTTAGCTGCTGATCCAGAAAACCTGTTTTATATTGATTTAGCAACAGATATCGCCATCGCCTTGAAAAAAACCAACAAGGCAGTAGTGAAACTGGAAATGATGGCGGAAAAACAACCTAGAAACCGGGTGGTATCCTTGAACCTGGCAAATGCCGCAATACAACAAGGCGATTTTGAAAAGGCAGAAGAGGTCCTCAGCGACTTCTTGTTGGTTAATCCGGGCGATCCGCTGTCTTACCAATTGCTATCCGAAGCGCACAGCAAACAAAACAATAAGCTACAAATGCACCAAGCTAAGGCCGAATGGTTTGCGTTGCTAGCGGCCTACCCCAATGCCATTGATGAACTGCAGACTGCGTATAACTATACCGCAGACAACAATATTGAGAAGCAGCGCATCAGGGCGCGCATTGAACAGCTCAGGGATACCCAGAAACGGCTAAAGGCCCTGTAGCCTTTCAACCCAGGCTTTTAGGCTTTCTTTGCTTTGCTCGCCCATCAGGGTTTTAACCAGTTCCCCTTCACCGTTGATGATGTAAGTTGCGGGTAATTGCTTAGGCCGCGGATTGGGCATAGTTGCCTGGAACTCCGAACTCAACAGTGGGAACTGCATACTGTATTTTTGTTTTATCTGCTCAAGGTCGGTATCCGGCATGGCATCATAACTGACTGCAAATAGCTTGGTACTAGTGCCTTGTATGGCGTGATGGAATGCATTCAATTCCGGCACTTCTTTAAGGCAAGGAGCACACCACTCGGCAAAATAGTTGATCACCAACCAATCCCCGCGGTATTCCCCCCATTGTTTATACTCACCACTAAGCAACTTAAAGTCCGGTTGCTGCGTACTATAAAAATAGGCACCTGCCCCCATGCTGATGAGGGCAACTGTAATAATGATTACATTTTTCATTAATTTTGTTTTTATTGTCTTGAGCAAAATCGTATACACTGACGCGCAAAAATAAGAGTGGAATAAAGATGTCAAAAATAACCATCCTACACAACCCTAGATGTTCTAAAAGCCGTCAAACCTTACAGTTGTTGAACGACCAGCAAGCCGATGTCGAGGTGATAGAGTACCTAAAGACACCATTAAATGCCGAAGCGCTAACGGCTATCAAGGAGAAACTAGGGATCGATAGCTACCTGGAAATGATGCGCCCCAAAGAAGCGGAGTTCAAAAGCCAAGGTTTGGGCAAAGGTAGCTCCGAGGATGAACTTCTCAATGCAATGGTGAATGTACCAAAGTTAATGGAACGGCCTATTGTTGTCGTTGGCAACCAGGCCCGCATTGGCAGGCCACCAGAACAAGTACTTGAACTCTTTAATGACTAAAGTCCTGGTTCTTTATTACAGCCGTAACGGCAGCACCAAGAAGCTTGCGCAACACATTGCCTTGGGAGCAAGCAAGGCGGGCGCGGAAACCTGGTTAAGGACTGTCCCGCCAAACAATGCCGGATCTGAAAACAATCCTGATGCACAATATGTGCGTAAACAAGAGTTGTTGCAATGTGACGCCCTTGCCCTTGGCAGCCCAACCCGGTTTGGACAAATGGCGGCACCACTTAAACAATTTTGGGATAGCACCAGTGATGTATGGCTTTCGGGAGGCTTAATTGACAAGCCTGCTTGTGTGTTTACCTCCAGTAGCAGTTTACATGGTGGCCAAGAGTCGACTTTGCTGTCAATGTCGCTGCCATTGTTGCACCACGGTATGTTGCTAATGGGTATCCCATACAGTGAGCCTGAATTACACAGCACTGAAACCGGTGGCAGCCCCTACGGAGCAACGCACTTGGACAAGGCAGGCAAGTACCTGTCAATTGACGAGAAGGCCTTGGCCATAACCTTAGGCAAAAGGCTGGCAACAATGGCTGAAAAATTATCAAAGAAGTGAAAATGTCTGATAAAACAAAATTATTCCGCCGCATGGCACTGGTTGGTTACTTTGGTTTGCTATTTTGGGTCATCGCTTGGCATTTTTTGCTGACAGAAGAAACGGCCTACAGTCCGTTGTTTTTGTTCCTTTTCTGGGTGTTGCCCCTGTTGTTTCCTATGCTTGGTATAATCAAAGGCAAACCCTACACCCACGCTTGGGCTAATTTTGTTGTAATGATTTACCTATTGCACGGTCTAACTGCCATATACACAGAAGAAAATGAATGGCACTACGCCCTTGTTGAACTATTTTTTGCCACGGTCATGTTTGTAGGTTGCAGTTACTATGCGCGTTTTCGCGGACGCGAACTTGGCCTTGGCTTAAAAAAGCTTTCGAAGGAGTCATAAGATGAAACTAAAACTATTGACTTTGAGTATGTTACTGACGCTGGCAGGATGTGGTGGCGGTGGCAGTGATGGTGGTACTACACCCACTCCGACACCATCCCCTGCTCCATCCCCGACGCCAACACCAACGCCTACAAATGTAACTATCCTGGGAGATACCCAAGCTAGTATCTTTGAACCTGTGGGTTTAGTTGCAACACTTAACACCACTACCTCCGAAGAATACCGCTTCCAATGGACCCAGGAATCAGGTGAGCCGGTCGAGTTCCTGGCTAGCCAAAGCCAAGTTATTGGCTTTGATGTCCTTGACGCAGGTGATTACCAGTTCAAGGTTGAAGTTTTCAACCAGGGCAATCAACTGGTGGCCGAAGCCTCGCACACCCTAGTAGTGGGCACGGAGACTAAAAATGCCGGTATCCGACTAGACCATGCTGTTGTTGAATCCGGTAAAGTGTCTTTGAAAGCAGATGCTTTGCCGAGCCTAGCGAAACCAGTAGCAGTGAATTGGACGCAAATTGCCGGACCGATTATTAATGCCAATAACTTCCAGTACGACAATGACGACAATTTACTGTTTTTTGATGCGCCCACAGTAGCTGAAGACACCCTACTCCAGTTTGAAGCGAGGATCCAGCTAGTAGAAAACGCGGAAATTGTAACGGATAGGGTCTCGGTTCTGGTAAAGAATGCCAATATCAATAGCAATGGTTATTTTCCAAGCGAAAATATCATCGACCGCGTAGTGTATAACGAGATGCGTCCTTACAACGCAGATTCTCCCTATGCTGGCGCACTGCAACAGTGTGTCTACAATAATACCGTCGATAACTCCTGCAATTTTTCCACGCTGCCACTGGTTGGGCAAGTTAGCCAAGCACCAACAGTCGAAGATATTATGGATCGTACCCTGGTCTCGCATCCCTGGATGGGTGACCGCTTCAAGGCTTACTTGGAAAATTCGATTGCGGCGCCAGACATGCTGCAATTGCTAAAGGGTGTCACTGCAGTTGTTATTTCCTATGAAGTCCGTCCGTCTTTTTATTGGTCCGCAACCGGTGCGATTTATTTGGACGCCAACAACTTTTGGGTGACCCCGCAAGAACGGGATACCTTGAATGACCAACCCGACTTTCGTTCAGACTTTGGCCTTGATTTGCAATTTATTATGCCATGGCGCTATGTCAGGGATGGGCAAAACTACTTGAACCGTGGTTCATATCCGCCCGAGGACAGGTTAAGCCGGTCTTTTGCCGATGTGGAAGCTGACATCACTTGGTTGATGTACCACGAACTAGCCCATGCCAATGACTTTTTCCCACCAGATGCCCATAGCAGCATCAGCATGAGCAGTAGCCCGCTAAGGTACAGCAACGACAATGATCCCGATTCGGATGCATTTAGCCTGCAGTACCCATTGCTTTCAAATGAAATGCTTGGGTTAGCGCAAGTGAGCTTTAGGGGAACTGACGCCAATGACACCCAAAAAGCTTATACCGCGGATGATATCGAGCAATTTTACACGCCTGATAACGCGGTAATGTATTATTCCTATCTCACTACCAGGGAAGATTACGCCACCTTGTTTGAACGCTTTATGATGGCTTACCGGTTTGGAGCCGAGGCAGATGTTGCAATACTCACGCGTATTTCTGACAATCCCGGCGCTTTGGTTACCTGGGGGCAACGTAACAGGATTAATGACCCCAAACTAATAGATAGGACCAAATACACGGTACGCAGGATGCTGCCAAGCTTGGATGTGGATGCCATTTATGCCGGATTTAACCCAGCACAGTTAATGGTGCCAAATGTGTCCTGGTTTGATAATTTGCTAATCCCAAGCAGGGCGGCGAAACCTTCTGCGCGTAAAATTAGCCAAGATCAGCTACTAGAACTGCAACGGCAACTCACGTACCACCACAACAAACTGGCGATGTATGAACTGTTGCACAAGTAGGGTTTTAGACGGCCGGGACTGATGGTTTATACCATCAGTCCATGGCAAACACCTGTTTTACAAAAGGAATAGTCAATTTGCGTTGATAGACTAAATTAGCGCTATCTAATTTATCTATCATCAGGTTCAGGGTCGCCATATCCCGCGGCATACGGTATATCAAAAATTGGCTGACTTCCGGAGGCAACTCTAAACCTCGCTCCGCTGCCTTTTGTTCGAAATATCCCATCTTGTGATCATTAGATACAGGCTTTGCGCTGAAGCAATCCCCCCACACCAAGCGCGACTGCAAGTCGGGTAATGAAAACGGTTGGACTTGCGGGGTATGGCGCATGGCGAAAACGATAGTCTGACGCTGCGACTCTAGCACCTGGTTGATCAAATCAAAAATAACGGTTTCACTTTCCCGGGCACCAAGAATGTTATCCAGGTTGTCCAACAACAAAAGTTGGCTTCCTGAAAGTCCCTGCAACAGCTCGGGTTGCAACGGCTGTGACGGCGTAAACTCCATTAAGGTGCTTGTAATACCACTATTACAGGCCAGCCCATGGGTAGCATTGAGCAAATGCGTTTTACCGCTACTCGCTTCGCCTGACAACACATAAATAGGCTTGGCGGCCTGGTTATGCGTAACGGCTCTGCCCAAAGCCAGTACCCTTAACAGGGAAACCAATTCCGAATTTGCCCCCACAATAAAGTTATCAAAAGTAAACTTAATCGGTAGGCCAACTGGCAGGGGCAATTGCTTTTCTGTTAAGGATTCCAAAGAAACTCCAAAGATTCTACCGTCCGGCCAAACGCATCGGTACGCTGGTTAATTTTGTCGTCCAGCTCGATCGTAGCCAAAAGTTCATCAAGGGATCCGGTCAGTTCCAAGTCAAACTCGGCGACAGTGCCTGAAAGGCTATTCAAGTTAACATTCGAAATCATAGTCAATGACTCAAAGAAACTGACAATTTGAACATAGTCTTCAATAGAGTCTAGGTTCAATACTTGCAATGTGACGCTACCGGCGAGATTGGCATCACTTGACATCACAGCATATTTTTGCGCCAAATAATCGGCCAACAAATTACCTAGCTGCCGCAGGGCGTCTTGCTTGTCTGAAGCAAATACAATGCCCTGGTCACCCAGCTCGTCTTGTATGAAATGCCAGTCTAATTGCCAGGCAACGCCTTGGTCGTTAGGGATACTATCGGCTGCAATAAACTCTGAATCCCGCGGGTACAAGCGTGCCGAAAGGACATATTCTGTATTGTATTTATCGCTCGCTACACGCATAACGTTGTTAAAACGCCCCCAAACATCGAACAGGCCAATTTGATTGGATTCTGCCAAATCCATCAGAGGGAATACAATAGGTATCCCCCTTTGCCCAGTAGCCCGCATCAATTCAGGCTGGCTATTTGACTCGCCATTGGCCACAACAAGGCGTCGGTTACCGTCAATATCTTGCTCCGCTAACCAAATTAAAATGGAGGGGCGGCGTTTGCCCCATACGGGGAAACCCGCGGAAGCCACCAAATCATTGACTTTATTTGGGTCAAATTGGGCATTTAAGTAAAGTTGGCCATTAGTCCGCGAAAAGCTGAACGAAATAATATAATCGCGCGCATTGGCAAGTTCTTGCCTTATAATGCCATTCCGCAGCAATGCATCGCCACCACTTACTTTTATTAAAACTTGTTGGAAAGAAGCGCGAAAGCCCCGGCGCAATGCCGCCTGCCTCTGGTCGGCAAGCTCTACACTCGTATTGTAAATTGTGTCAACAATGTCGGCCCTGCTCGACCCCGAAGCCAGGCAAACTAAAGCAAACAATAATGCGACGGCAGCTTTTTGCATTAATAGTACGGGTGTTTTAACGAAAACTCAGTTCTAAGAGGAGATGTATTCTAACGGTTCAGAAAGAAATATCACGCGAATACACTAAAAAAGTTCGATATCTGATTTGCGAGTAGGCAGCGGCAGGCTAACTTGTTAGAATCTCGCGCAATCTTCAGCCAAGCCAAAAAGAAGTCAACATTGAGCAAGACATCATTAACTTACAAAGACGCGGGCGTCGATATTGACGCAGGAAACCAACTTGTTGAGCGCATCAAATCTGTTGCCAAAAAAACCCAACGTCCGGAAGTGCAAGGCGGGCTTGGTGGCTTTGGTGCACTGTGCTCAATCCCCACCAAATACAAACAGCCGCTTTTAGTGTCCGGTACCGATGGTGTCGGCACCAAGTTGCGCCTAGCAATGGATTTGCAGAAACACGACAGTGTCGGCATTGACCTTGTTGCCATGTGCGTTAACGATTTGATTGTACAAGGCGCAGAGCCACTGTTCTTCTTAGACTACTACGCAACCGGTAAGTTAAACGTCAACGTAGCCGCTGACGTGGTAACCGGGATCGGCATGGGTTGTGAACAGGCCGGTTGCGCCCTGATAGGCGGTGAAACTGCTGAAATGCCTGGTATGTACCACGGTAACGATTATGACATTGCCGGCTTCTGTGTCGGTGTTGTCGAAAAAGACAACGTCATTGACGGTACTAACGTGCAAACTGGCGACGCCATCATTGCCCTTGGTTCCAGCGGCCCGCATTCTAATGGCTATTCCTTGATCCGCAAGATCCTCGAAGTGTCCGAAGCCGACCCGGCAGAACTATTGGGCGAAAAACCATTGGCACAGCATTTGTTGGAACCCACCCGGATTTACGTTAAATCTGTTTTACAGTTGCTCGAATCAGTTGAAGTTAAAGCCATTTCCCACATAACCGGTGGTGGATTCTGGGAAAACATCCCCAGGGTTTTACCCGATAACTTTGCCGCCAAAATTAACGCCAGTAGCTGGCAATGGCCGGAAATTTTTAATTGGTTGCAAGAAAAAGGCAATGTAGCGGAGCACGAAATGTACCGTACCTTCAACTGTGGTGTGGGCATGGTACTTGTAGTTGCACACGACTCCGTAGAAAAGTCTCTGGAAGTGTTAGGCGCTGCTGGGGAACAAGCTTGGTTAATAGGCAACATAGAACAACGCAGTGAACAAGAAGAACAAGTCGTGATGGCTTAACCGGACTGCAGCTATGAAAAAAGTAGTCGTACTGATTTCCGGTAGCGGTTCAAACCTGCAAGCGATAATGGACAACTGCCAAGCCGGCAAAATTGACGGCGAGGTTGTGGCTGTTATCTCAAATAAGGCTGATGCCTATGGTTTGGTCAGGGCAAAAAACGCAGGCATTGATGCACTTGTGCTTAGCCACAAAGGGTTCCCAAGTAGGGAATCCTTTGACCAGGCATTGGCCGAAAAGATTGACCTATACCAACCAGACTATATCGTTTTGGCGGGGTTTATGCGCATCCTTTCCGACTCCTTTGTCGAGCGTTACCACGGCAAGATGATCAACATCCACCCTTCGCTTTTACCCAAATATAAGGGTCTCAACACCCACCAACGGGCAATCGAGGCTGGCGACAAAGAGCACGGCGCTTCAGTGCATTTTGTGACGCCCGCGCTTGATGATGGTCCGGTGATTATCCAGTCAGCTGTGGCTATCGAAGCAGGTGATGACGCCGGATCATTGCAGCAAAAAGTCCACCGAATTGAACATATCATCTACCCACAAGCGCTGGTTTGGTTGTGTTCAGGTCAAGTTAAACTGCAAGGACGTACGGTATTACTGGACGGCTCCCCGTTACCGGAACAAGGAAATAGGTATGAAATTAGTTAGAAGTATCATTCTCTTTCTTGCTTTGTGTTCGAGCTTTAGCCCTGGCCTCCATGCCCAAAGCCTCGCTCCCTTTATGGCAAAATATGACGCCTTCCACAATGGCAGCAAACTGGGTCACGCCGAGATGCAGCTAGAGATTACAGGCGAAAACGAATACCGCCTCTCATTCCGAAGCAAAGTATCCATTATGCTGCTATCAGATAAACGCAGCGAAACTAGCGTTTTTTACCTGGATCAAAGCGGCGGGCTGAAGCCCAAGACCTATCAATACTCAAACAAGCGGCTGTTTAAAAATAGTAAACTGTTCCTTGAGTTTGACGCCGAGACAAACCAGATTAAACGCAAAGGCAGCGATCCTATTAATTGGCAAGGTGAATGGGATAACCAATTGTACCGGCTAGATCTATTGCGCCAGATTAAAAGCGGTAAAACCAAAGCTGAATACAAGCTTATCAACAACCGTGGCCAGCTAAGGGCATATAAATTTGAAGTAATCGGTGAAGAAATGCTCACCTTACCTTTTGGCAACATCAATGCCATAAAAGTAAAAACCATTCGTAGCAATAAAAAGCGGGAAACTTATTCATGGTTTGCCCCAGATTTAGATTACATGCTAGTACGGCTGCAACAATTCAAAGAAGGCAAAGAACAAGGCGATATCCAGCTACGCCATTATGTCCCCGCAACTGGCTCGGAAGAAGCAACGGGAGCGGGTGCGGAAACAACCGCGGATAGTGACTAGCCGCCTACCCCTGCGCGGCAGGTTCGCCCTCGCGGAACAGGATAAAACTGCCCTGTTGCATTTTAGTCCAGGTCTCATCCCCAGTTAGCGGTTCCGTTGCCACTACAGTCACCACGTCATCTGGCGTGGTTTCTTTTTGGAAATCAATCACCCAATCGGAATCGATCAACGTGGCTTTACCAAATGGTGCGCGACGCGTTATCCAGTGTAATTTAGTGCCGCAACAAGCAAGCACGTAAACCCCGTCGGACAACAACATGTTGAACACACCAAATTGGCGTAATTCCTGGGCAAGTTTAGCCACATAGCGGAACACTGTGACCATATTTTTTGGCCGCTTTGGGTATTTTTGTTTCACCTTGTTTAGGATCCAGCAAAACGCCAGCTCACTGTCGGTATTGCCTACTGGCTGGAAGCCTTCATTTTTGAGGGCTTTTTTGTATTTGTGCAACTGCCCGTTGTGGGCATAGGTCCAATGTCGTCCCCACATTTCCCGGATAAACGGATGGGTATTTTCCAAACAAATGGCACCGCGGTTTGCTTGTCGGATATGGCTGATTACGGCACAAGATTTTATCGGATAGGACTTTACCAGGTTCGCAATTTCAGAATCACAGCTTGGCTGGGGATCCTTAAAGCTGCGGCAACCTTTGCCTTCATAGAAGGTGATCCCCCAACCATCCCGGTGTGGGCCGGTGCGCCCCCCCCGTTCCAATAAGCCAGCAAAGCTGAAACATATATCAGTAGGCACATTGGCTGACATCCCCAATAGCTCACACATCCGTTGGTAATCCTAATCTCAATAATCGCCGTATCGTGACCTAAAATATGGTTTTTTTTCGCCAACTATGCAACCACAGCGCAGGATAATTGGCCTTTATGCTCAAAATTTGAGTGATCGGCGAGATTGATAAACAAATAATTTAAACGCCCGTTTGAATTTTTGCAAAAATGTTATAAATTAAACATATTGTTAACGTGAACTGGCTGTGGCACAACTATAGACTATCCTGCCAAACAGCCTTTGGAGAAGACATGCATACATTAGTTTGGTTAGCTGTGTTAGTGGGCATTGTAGGTGCCTGTAGTTATCTAAGGATTAAATTGTTCCAAACCTCGGTGGCTGCCGGGTTATGGATGTTGGTTGGTACACTGTTCGGGGTGGTGGGTTTGCTGGGCTGGTTGGCCTTCCTGGCAGTAGCTGTGCCCTTGAACAATAAAAACATGCGCAGGCAGTGGCTTACCAAGCCCATGTTTAAGACCTATAAAAAAATTATGCCGGAAATGTCTAAAACCGAGCAAGACGCCATAGATGCTGGCACAGTCTGGTGGGACGGCGACATCTTCAGCGGTAACCCTGATTGGGAAACCCTACACCAAATCGCCCCAGCTCGCTTAACGGCAGAGGAACAAGCTTTCCTAGATGGCCCGGTAGAAACCGTTTGCAGCATGGCCAACGAATGGGAAATTAACCATGAACTGGCTGATCTGCCTCCGGAAATTTGGCAATACCTCAAGGACAACAAGTTCTTTGCCATGATAATAAAAAAGGAATTCGGTGGCCTCGAATTTTCAGCCTTTGCCCAATCAAGGGTATTGCAAAAGCTTTCCGGTGTCAGCACGGTACTGGCCAGTACCGTTGGCGTACCTAATTCATTGGGACCAGGTGAGTTATTACAGCACTATGGCACTGACGCCCAGAAACAGCGTTACCTACCCAAACTGGCGGTAGGTGAAGAAATCCCCTGCTTTGCATTGACCAGCCCAGAGGCGGGTTCAGATGCAGGTGCGATCCCAGACCGCGGTGTCATTTGCAAAGGCGAATGGGAAGGCGAAGAAATCTTGGGCATGAAGTTAACCTTCAACAAGCGTTATATCACCCTGGCACCTGTCGCTACAGTTGTAGGTCTTGCGTTTAAACTTTACGACCCGGACAACTTACTGGGTGATGAAGAAGATTTAGGCATCACCTGTGCACTTATTCCAGCGGACACCAAAGGCCTGGATATCGGCAACCGCCACTTCCCACTGAACGTGCCTTTCCAAAACGGCCCAATCCGTGGCGAAGACATATTTGTGCCCCTAGATTATATTATCGGCGGCTCATCCATGGCCGGACAAGGCTGGCGTATGCTGGTGGAATGCTTGTCGGTAGGCCGTTGCATTACCTTACCCTCAAACTCTGCTGGTGGTGTCAAGTCAATGGCCCTGGCAACTGGTGCCTATGCCCGTATTCGCCGCCAATTCAAACTGCCTATTGGCAAGATGGAAGGCATTGAAGAAATGCTGGGCCGCATTGGTGGCAACGCCTATTTGATGGACGCTGTCACCAGCATGTCCACCAAGGGCGTGGATCTAGGCGAAAAGCCATCGGTTATATCAGCTATCTGTAAATACCACCTAACCGAAAAAATGCGCCAATGCATAAATGACGCGATGGACGTGCACGGTGGTAAGGGTGTCATGATGGGGCCGAACAACTACCTCGGGCGTGGCTACCAAGGTGCCCCTATCGCCATTACAGTAGAAGGCGCCAACATCCTTACCCGCAATATGATGATCTACGGCCAGGGCGCCATGCGCTGCCACCCGTATGTTTTGTCTGAGCTGCAAGCGGCAGCGATGGAAGACAAAGGCGAAGCATTGCGCGAATTTGACAAAGCTGTGTTTGGCCATATCGGCTTTGCCATAAGCAATGTGGTTCGCAGTTTCTGGTTAGGTTTAACCGGTGCCCGGTTCGCCAAAGCCCCATTTGGCGACGAGACTAAAGGCTACTACCAAGCCCTTTCGGCCCACAGCGCCAATTTAGCCATGCTGTCTGACCTTGCAATGGCAATGCTGGGTGGCGAACTCAAGCGCAAAGAACGCGTGTCTGCGCGTTTGGGAGACATACTGAGCTATGCCTACATCGGTTCAACAGTGTTAAAGCGGTTTGACGACGAAGGCCGTTTGAAAGAGGATTTACCATTTATGCACTGGGCGATGCAGGATACCTTGCACAATGCCGAAAACGCACTTGTCGAGCTACTGGATAACTTCCCATCGCCGGTTGTTGGTAAAATCCTGAAGGTACTCACCATGCCATTCGGCCGTAAACACAAGCGTCCTTCTGACAAGCTTGACCATAAGATAGCCATGATCCTGCAGACTCCTGGACAAACCCGCTCCCGATTGGGCCATGGCCAGTTTTTGAGCAATTGCAGTGCCAACTCTTTTGGCTTGCTTGAACAAACCTTGAAGGACATTTTGACTGTAGAGCCGATGTTTGACCGGGTCTGCAGCAAGCTCGGTAGCAAATTGCCCTTTACCCAATTGGGCGAAGTCGCGGAAAAAGGTCTTGAGCTGGGAGTTTTGAACGAGCAAGAAGCTGACTTGATGCGCCGCGTTGAAGAACAAAGGCTACAAGTGATCAACGTTGATGACTTTACCTCTGAGCAGCTGCGACTGGGCAATAGCAACGCCGGAGACCTATTAAAAACTAAAGCGGCTTAAGCCAAAAATATTCATTCCGGGGGGCGCAAGCCCCCTTTTTTGTTTTGTCCCACCCAAGCTGGATGCCAAGCGGTATCTTTTTATCCAAATAATTGACTATAATGTTTCGATACTAACAATAAAGTAGCCTGTACCAATCCAAGTTTGCCACAGGTATTAAAGGTGTGACATGTCCAGTGAAGCTGCTAGAGACAATGCAGAATCAACAGAAATCTTAGTGGTCGATGATGATGCGATTAGTTCGGCGACCATAAGCCACAGCCTGGAACAGGCGGGTCACAAAGTTAGGGTGGCTGAAAATGGCACCAAGGCGCTAAAAATGGTGCTGTCCAAACTACCCGATATCATATTGCTTGATATCAACATGCCTGATATTAGTGGCATCGAGGTTTGTAAAAAACTCAAAAGCAATGACGTTACAGCGAAAATCCCTGTCATTTTTTTAACCGCCAGTAAAACTGACCTGAACCAAGCTTTTGCCGCAGGTGGTGCCGATTACATCATCAAACCATTCAATACCAATGAAGTATTGTCCCGGGTTAATGTCCACGTTAGCAACGCCCGTTTGATGCATAACCTGGCGCGCAGTAACAAGGCGCTAGAGGCCCTAACTGATTCGTTGGAAGAAAAAGTTAAAAAGCGTACACGCGCACTTTATGAATCCAATGAAATACTTAAGGCACAAATTGCAGAAACCCAGCGCCTGCAACAACAGCTTGAACAGCTGTCCAAGTACGATGTGCAAACCCGGATGTTTAACCGCACGTCTATGGAAGAGCAGCTCGAAGTCAAATTGCTAGAAAGCCAGATGCTGCCGGATCATCCGTTTTTCTACCTGTTTATTGATGTGGATCAGTTCCACCTGGTAAATGAAAACTTTAGCCACCAAATCGGTGACCAACTTATTGGTGAACTAGCCATATTGATAAAAGAATCAGGATCACCAGATGACATCATTGCCAGGATGGGCGGTGATGAATTTGCTATTATTTTTTCTCAACCCAGTACCGCCCTGGCGCAGCAAAAAGCGCGGGATATAAAACAAAAAATTAAAAGCACCCGTTTTTGCTGGTCTGACAAAACCATGCAAGTAGATGTCAGCATGGGCTTGGTGGAACTCAACGCTGAATTCCAGGACGCAAACCATATCATGAGTTCTGCCGAACGCCTGTGTTATGAATCTAAAAGCAAGGGCGGTGGCGAGCTAATGGTCTACTCCCATGCCCGCGCATCGGTTCGGCATGACCAACGCGAGGTGCGCTGGGTACCTATTATCCAGCAGGCGATCGACAACGATGGTTTTGAGCTCCATGGCCAGGGCATTTTCCCACTGGATGGTTCGGCACCCAAAATATATGAAGTGTTACTCAGGATGCAGAGCCGCAGCAGTGAGTTGATCACACCGGGACAGTTCATTCCCATCGCAGAGCGTTACCACCTTATTACCGATATTGATAAGTGGGTATTGGAAAACAGCTGCCGGCTGCTGGCAGAGAACCCCGATAGCGACATTCAATTAGCCATTAATGTGTCAGGCGAGTCTTTGCACAAAACCAGCTTTTTAGAGTTCGCCATTAGCACTATTCAATTTTTTGAAGTCAAAGGTTCCCGGATCTGCTTTGAAATTACGGAAACATCAGCATTGGCCAACATCGAAGAAACCCGGAATTTTGTCTCTGAATTATCAGGCCTGGGTTGCGAATTTGCGCTTGATGACTTCGGTACCGGCACCTCTTCCTACGGTGTGTTACGGGAGCTTGCCGTCCAGTATGTCAAAATAGACGGCAGCTTTATCCAACACATTGAAAATGAAAACATTAGCCGGATGATGGTAGAATCTATCCACGCAATAGCAAAGGAAAACGGGATCCAGGTGGTTGCCGAGGCTGTAGAGACAGAGTCGGTGCTAAACAAGCTCAAGGGGATTAATTTAGATTATGCCCAAGGCTTCCATTTACAATCACCACAACCCTTTACGACAATATTGTGAGAAAGCGTAGGAAAGCGTGAAATGTCAATGCAGCCTCACCTTCAATCTAGGATAAGCAAAGCTTTATGCAAGATATGACCTTGGAACAAAAACAGCAGCAGTTCCATGAATTTTTTACCATTAAACATGTATTAAATGTCAATATTAAACAATTGCCTGATGACTTTGTGATACCCGAGCAAGATGAATTGCTTGAACATATGCCCTATGCGTTTAGGATGGCGTCTGAAATGGCGGAGTTGGAAGCAAAAGCGCTGAGACCACTGCGTGCCCTTGGGGATCAAGCCAAAGAACTTTTAGCTTTTTTAAACCACCAATCAAAGAAAGTCGATTTAATGATGTCCTATATCTTGCACCAACAAGATGAGGAAACCGAGCGCTTCAATTCCATCGAATTTGGCGGTGGAGGAATCGCTGTCAGCAGTAGCCATGAGATGCAGCCGGGCACGCTTTGCCAATTAAAGATTTTCATAGAAGAAGAGGCCGCGGCGGTTTTTTGTTATGGCGAAATTATTAGTTGTGAAGCCGATGCGGACACCTTCAAAGTGGCGCTTATATTTCGCAGCATCAGGGAACAAGACCAGGAGCTACTGGTGCGCAGTAGCCTGCATTTGCAAACTAAACAACTTAAGCAACAACACCGTAAGAATAAATAAGTAGATCCTTCAATACTATTCCAAAAAATTTTATGAGTTCGTCTTTAAAACTTCCTGAGTTTAATATCAAACCAGGTCAAAAACGCCATTGGTGCAACCTAGTTGGTAGTGCCGACGCTTTTACTGTCGCAGAAGTCGCAAAATCATCCAAAAAGCGATTGATATTGGTTACCAGCGACTCACCCACCGCCTTCAAACTTGAGCGGGAAATCGCTTTTTTCCTAGACGATAGCAATAAAGTGAAGGTATTCCCCGATTGGGAAACCCTGGCTTACGATAACTTCTCCCCACACCAAGACATAGTGTCACAGCGCTTGGAGACGCTTTACGAGCTTACCCAACCTGGAGAAGGCGTTTTTTTGTTGCCGGTCACTACCCTGATGCAAAAAATCGCGCCCCGTGAATACCTTGGAAAATATTCACTGATGCTCAAAGTGGGACAAAAACTTGATTTGGTGGCGTTTAAGGAGAGCCTTATCAGCGCTGGCTATAGCCATGTTTCACAAGTAATGGAACACGGCGAGTTTAGTTTGCGCGGAAGTATATTGGATCTCTACCCCATGGGCAGCAAATTGCCCTACCGTTTGGATCTGTTTGACGACGAAATCGATAGTATCAGGGATTTTGACCCAGACAGCCAACGCTCTGACAACCGGTTCCAGCACGTGCGGCTTTTGCCGGCGCAAGAGTTCCCGACCGACCAACAAGGTATTGCGTTATTCAAACAACACTACAAAGACCAGTTCGATGCGCCCGTGGGCAAAGGCAGTATTTTCCACGATGTCAGCACAGGCATCATGCCCGCCGGCATCGAATATTATCTACCGCTTTTCTTTGACAAAACCGCCACCATCTTTGACTACCTGCACCGCGATACATTGTTTTTGGTTAGCGGTGATCTGCAACACAGCAGTGAGTTTTATTGGGCAGATCTCAATGATAGGTATGAACAGCACCGCTGGGATCCGCTGCGCCCGTTGTTGCCACCAAACGAATTATTCCTGCGCCAAGAAGAGCTGTTTGCGGAACTAAAACAATGGCCGCGGCTGCATCTATTCAAGCGTTCACTTGAACCTGGTACCGGCGTCGAACAGCTGCCGTTCCAAACAATTAGTGATATCACTATAAATGCCCAGTTACAGGTACCCCACACCAAATTAAAACAGGCGGTACAAGACTGGCAAGCCCAAGGTGCCAGGATTTTATTTTGTGCCGAAAGCGAAGGCCGCAAAGAATCACTGCTGGAAATCCTTAAGCAGGCCAACATCCAGCCAGAACAAGTCAAAGGATTTAACCAGTTCGTTGCCAACGCAAACACCAAAATGGCCATCTGCACCGGCGTGGTTGAACATAGCTTTTTATGGAGTACAGATGGCCAATTATTGGTTTTCATCACTGAAACCGAATTGCTCGGCCAAAAAGTCAGCCAGAGGCGCTTGCGTAAAAAGCGCAGTGCCACCGATGAATCAGCCGTCATCCGCAACTTGGCGGAACTTACACCGGGCCAACCGGTAGTGCATATTGACCACGGAGTGGGACGATTTATTGGTATGCAGGCATTGGATGTGGGTGGAGTTCAGACCGAGTACCTCACCATCGAATACGCCAAAGAAGCCAAATTATATGTGCCAGTCGCGTCGCTGCACTTGATCAGCCGTTATAGCGGCGGCAACAGCGATACCGCCCCCTTGCACTCCTTGGGCAACGATACCTGGAGTAAAGCCAAGCAGAAGGCGGCGGAAAAGGTTCGTGATGTGGCGGCACAGTTGCTTGAAGTATACGCTCAGCGGGCAGCAAAACCAGGATTTGCCTACCCAATCAACTGGGAAGAATACCGGCAATTTGCCGATAGTTTCCCGTTTGAAGAAACCCTCGACCAAGAACAAGCTATCAGTGCAGTTATCAACGACATGGGCAGGGAAAACGCGATGGACCGCCTGGTTTGCGGAGATGTTGGTTTTGGTAAAACTGAAGTCGCCATGCGCGCGGCATTCCTTGCCGCAAACCAAGGTAAACAAGTGGCCGTATTGGTGCCAACCACTTTGCTGGCGCAGCAACACTACGAAAATTTCAAGGATAGGTTTGCCAATTGGCCATTCCGCATTGAAGTAATGTCCCGCTTCAAGACCAGCAAAGAGCAGAAACAAAGCTTAGCAGCCCTAGAGGAAGGCAAAGTGGATATCATTGTTGGCACCCATAAGCTGCTACAGAAGGATATTAAGTTTAAAGACTTGGGCTTGTTGGTCATTGATGAAGAGCACCGTTTTGGGGTGCAACAAAAAGAGAAAATCAAAGCGCTCCGGGCCGATGTCGACATCCTAACCCTAACCGCCACCCCTATTCCAAGGACGCTGAACATGGCATTGAGCGGTATGCGTGACTTGTCCATCATTGCTACGCCGCCAGCGAAACGCCTGGCGATTAAAACCTTTGTCAGGCAAAGCGACAAACGCTTGATCCGGGAAGCGGTGATGCGGGAGATATTGCGCGGTGGCCAGGTCTACTTCCTACACAACGAAGTTGAAACCATCAGCAAAACTGCGGCAGAAATTGCGGAAATTGTGCCAGAGGCAAAAATTGCCATAGCCCACGGCCAAATGCGGGAAAAAGAGTTGGAACGCATTATGTCTGACTTCTACCACCAACGTTTTAATGTCTTGGTGTGTACCACGATTATTGAGACAGGTATCGACGTACCGTCTGCCAACACCATTATTATGGACAGGGCAGATCATTTAGGTTTGGCGCAATTGCACCAATTACGGGGCCGGGTCGGCAGATCCCACCACCAGGCCTATGCTTACCTGTTAACGCCCCACCCCAAACGCATGACCAAAGACGCCAGCAAACGCCTGGAAGCCATCGCCAATTTGGAAGACCTAGGCGCAGGCTTTGCGTTAGCTACCCACGATTTAGAAATCCGTGGTGCCGGAGAATTGTTAGGTGAAGACCAGTCAGGCCAGATTTCTACTGTCGGCTTTAGTTTATACATGGAAATGCTGGAGCAAGCAGTCGAAGCCATAAAAGAAGGCAAAGAACCGAACCTGGACTCGTTACTTGCAGAGCACACCGAAATTGAGTTGCGTTTACCGGCACTATTGCCTGAAGATTATGTCAATGATGTCAATACTCGCTTGTCCTTGTACAAACGAATCGCGTCCTGTAAGGAAGTGGTTGAATTGAAAGAATTGCAGGTAGAATTGATTGACAGGTTTGGCCTACTACCCGACGCCGCGAAACATCTGTTCCGGATTGCGGAGTTAAAAATAATGGCTAAACCGCTCGGTATCCAGCGCATAGAGGGTAACGAAAAAGGCGGTTTCATCGAGTTTACTGAGACAGCGCCAATAGATCCTGGTTATATAATCAAGCTGATCCAGTCCAAACCTAATGTTTATAAATTTGATGGGCCGCAAAAATTAAAGTTCACTACAATAAATGCTGAAGCTTCAAAACGGCTACAGTGGGTGGAAAATCTGTTGAAAGATTTCAGCCGTCAAAAGCGCGCAGCGTAAAAACGGCGAAAATTCGGAAAGGAATTAAGTTAAATGCCGACTCGGGCTAACAGGGTAAATAGGCTAAACATTGATGCAGCGGTAGTGTCTATAGCATTGTTGCTGGCATCTATTGGGGATTCATTTGCCCAGCAAAGGGATCCCAACGATCCTTGGTGGTTTGAAGTAGAAGCCATTATTTTTAAACGCAATATAGACCTAGCACAAATTCCCGAAAACTTTCCCCGCCAATTGCCCCCCATGCAACTGCCCTCAGAAAGCTATGTTGCTGACTATTTGTATCCGGATATCAGTTGGATACAACAAGCACTGCCCACCTGTGATGAAAAGGTTGGCGCTGTTTTTCCGATGCAATCAACTGAGCCACCTAAGTTTTCAAAAAGCCTGTTGTACGGTTCTTTCCAAGAATATGAGGCCGAACAAGAAACACTTAACCAGAGCCAACCATCACAGCTTAACCCACAACTTTTTGCTGAACTGATCGAGCCGCTGCCCTTCACAGACGTTGAATGGGTAGTAGACAATACCCCTATACAGTCTTTATCCAGTGAATTTGAAAATGGAAGTTACCTGGTTGAGTCACTGCAACTTCCCAGCAACCTGCCCAGCAGCTACCGTAAATATCCTGTGTTTGAACCGATTACACCTGATTGGCATGTTAGCTTTACTAAAATAGATACAATCGACAGCCTGGGTTGCCGTTCCGAATTAGATCTAGAACTGGCCTTTGAGCACCAGCCGGTGTGGAGTAAAAGAGGCACATGGCAACAAGTACCCAAAGTATTAGACGGCGTTGAATACCCCTATAGCGAAACGGCCTACGTTTTGCCTAGAACAGAACTCGAACTCAATTCCATTTATCGGCAAATACGCAGGACGCGTGGCTTGACACCTATGCTACACATGGCATGGCGCCAGGAGGTGATAATCGGCAGGGACAAGGCGCCATTTTACCGCATTTTTGCCGGGGAAAACTTTAATGACAGGTTTAACCAAGACTTAACCAGTTTAGATAGCACCAGGATGGAGCCAAAAACAGCAGTAGATAAAACATCTGTGATTGCTGAATTTGAACGGATATTGGGACTTCAGGAAGGTACCTCGACAGCTGCTGCTTTGGAAAGTGACGACAAGCAGATCGGCAGCCGCTTCCCTGGCTATGATTTGTGGGAACTGGATGGCAAACTAAAGGTCTTTATCGAATACATTGGCGGTGTGCCTTATTTGCATGTTGATAGCATGTTTGACTTCAGGCTACCCACCTACTTTCCAGATCTTGACCCAACCCTTGTGAACGGTGATATTGCCACGCAAACGGCTACAGCATCAGTCCCCCTATCTTCTAGCGATGCACCAGCCCAAACTGAGGTTAGCCCAAATAGCACGAGTGCAGTTCCTGCTAAAGCCAATTATTTGCAACCAATCAGGTTTGACCAATTAAGGCGTGTCATCAGCACTGAAATTCATTACTTCGACCACCCAGCCTTTGGCATGGTTTTGCAAGTACGGCGCTACAGGCGGCCAGAGCCGCCTGAACCAATTCCGGAAGAGTCCTAGCCCAAACTCAAATAAGACACGCCGGCAACGATGAACGCCACCATGATATTGAGGATAAAGCCTTCCCTCGCCATCATTTTTATCGAGAACTTACCGGTGCCATAGACAATTGCGTTAGGTGCCGTAGCGACCGGCAGCATAAAGGCGCAACTGGCACTAATCGCGGCAGGGATCATTAATAGCGCAGGATCGATACCCATGGACATGCCACTTAGGGCAAGGATCGGCATTAGCAAGGTGGCAGTAGCGGTATTGGAAGTGATCTCAGTTAAAAAAGTTACAAACAAACAAATTGCCAAAATCATCACAGGCAATGGCACATCTTTTAGGAAGTCCAATAGCTGTCCCATTTCTTCGGTTAAGCCTGATGCAGTAAAAGCCTTCGCAATACAGATACCACCTGCGAACAATAACAATAGCCCCCAAGGGATATCATTAGCGGTTTTCCAATCGAGCAAGGCTTCTTTATCCTTGCCCGAAGGCGTTAAAAACATCGCAACTACACCAGCCAAAGCAATGGTACTGTCGCCTATGGTGGTAATTCCCAAGGCTTCGCTCCAATAAGGACGGCTAACCCAAGCAATCGCCACGAGGGAGAAAATGGTTAACACCCGCTTTTCAGCCTTGGTCCAGGCCTCTAACTTAGGAAACGCCACGTAGCCCAATGGCGGCAAGCCCCTGGTTAGCCAAAGCGCCATAATTGGGATAGCGAGCACTACGATTGGAATGCCGGTTTTCATCCATTCTAGAAACGCCACTTCCTGGCCTTGGCTTTCATGATAAACACTAATAAAGATAATATTTGGCGGTGTGCCGATCGGCGTACCCACGCCGCCCACACTTGCGGCATAGGCAATGCCCAATAGCAAGGCTGTCGCCAATCTCGGATTGTTAATGGTATTCAGGATTGCCAAGGCGATGGGCAACAGCATTAAGGTGGTCGCCGTATTGGAGATCCACATGCTCAATATTGCAGCTGTCAACATAAAGGCCAAAACCAAGCGCTTGGCACTCTTTCCTCCTGTTAAATTCAGCATCTTAATAGCGAAGCGTTTGTGCACACCGGATTTCTCTATCGCTTTAGACAACATAAACGCGCCCATTAATAAGATGATCACATGGCTACCTAAGGCAGACGCAGCTTCCCTATGGCTGAGCACCCCGGCTAAAGGGAATGCAGCAAAAGGGATAAGGGAGGTGGCCGGAATCGGTAGGGCCTCTGTTACCCATAGAATGGCGGTAAACAAAGTAATAGCTGCAGTCCATGCAATTGGGCTGGTTGCGCCGCTACTGGTCAAAAAAACCTGAAGCGCGGCGGATACTAGAAACGCAATAAAAACGATAACCAGCTTACTGTTCATAAAAGTCCCCCAATTCCTTTTGCAATGCTTGCCAGCGCGGTTGTTCTAACAGCCTTCGCCAGGAAAGGTGCCCAACCGCCGATGATTGCATAGATGACATCGCATCAACCAAGCCTAATTCGTTAGGTAAATTATCGAGAATATGGACCGCAGCTTCCCTATCATTACAAATCAAGGCAACGTCACAACCTGCCTGCAATGCCTTGTATGCCCTGTCAGCAGGGGCACCTAGGTGCAAGGCGCCGTGCATCGCCAAATCATCTGAAAATACCACGCCATCAAAGCACAATTCCCGGCGCAATACCTGCTTGATCCAATGGCTGGAAAAACCCGCAGGCAGATCATCGACCGACTCATAAATTACATGAGCCGGCATAATTGCATCTAATTGGTTTTGCGCGATAAGATTTTTGAAAACCCCCAAATCGAGCCCCATAACTTCATCTGCGGCGCGCCTGTCGATGGGTAAAGCCACATGCGAATCTTCTTTAACGCTGCCATGACCCGGAAAGTGTTTGCCCGTAGACTTCATACCCGCCTGGCGCATCCCGCCGATAAAGCCGGTGGCGAGTGATTCTATTTCGGCCGGTTTGGCACTAAAGCTGCGGTCGCCAATCACATCCGACACGCCATTGACGTCCAATACTGGCGCAAAGCTAATATCAATGCCACAAGCGAGGACTTCCAACGCCATTAACTCACCAAAGCTTTGCGCCAGTCTAGTCGCTTTTTTCAGTGCACCGCCTTTCTCCAACAAACTCCCCATACTTGGAATGGCGCTAAACCCCTCCCGAAACCGCTGTACCCGGCCGCCTTCGTGATCCACAGCAAGCAATAAAGGCTGTTTGCTCGCCTCACGGGTTTGCCTCACCAATTCATTTAATTGCGCTTTATCATGGTAATTACGGGTAAAGTAAATCACGCCGCCGACATAGGGGTGGTGTAAGATTTCCTTTTCTTCCGGTGTCAACTCGTAGCCGGAAAGATCTAGCATTACAGAACCCATTGAGAATCCTTATTGTCCGTTTCAAACGTTTGAAATTTGGGGAAGTTGTTTAATAGCGTGGCTGTTAATGAAAACTGCACAGCATAGAAAAACCTGATGCACATCATCTAGAGAATCAATTTTCTTGTTGTTTGCAAGAAGACTACACTAGCCCCATATACACCACAACCACAGAATTTATGAGGTAAATATGTACGCAGTTATTTTTGGCCGTGAAGGTTGCCCATTTTGCGTTAGGGCTAAAGACGTTGCAGAGCAGCTTACTGAAGATCGCGATGACTTTAAATTCCGCTATATCGATATCCAAAAAGAAGGGATCAGCAAAGCTGACTTAGAAAAAACTGTAGGCAAGCCGGTAGAAACAGTACCGCAAATCTTTTTAGACCAGAACCACATTGGCGGTTTTACCGAATTTGAAGCCTATGCAAAAGAGAACCTAGGCCTTTACCAGTAGGCCTAGCCTCGTAGCCTTGAGATGAGGCAACCGCCTCATCTTTTCCATTCTAATACCGATTCCATTAAGTATTTGCTCACCCAGCGCTGCCTCAGGGACTCAAGTTCAAGGCGCACGAATGAAGTAATACTGGCGGTCTTTCGAACTTCGTGCAACGATGAAATTGTGTTCCTGAGGCGCGTCTTCGATGGGTTTGAAAAGGGTTTATACAGCGTTAAATAATCTCGATTTAGACCCACTAGACCTTTGAACATTTGCCTTGTCTAAACCCTTTTCAATTCCCACTGGGTGAGCAAATACTTAATGGAATCGGTATAACATCAGCAGCTGTACCATCATGGCCATTATTTGCCCCGGTTACAAAACAAAACCCCACCCAAGCGGAACAAAGCAGCAACGTCTGCGGTCTTAACTGCGCAGGTTTCAACGAGGAATTAAAATGCGTTACGCGGTATTGTTTACAACCTTTGTAGTGCTACTTTCCGGATGCAGCAGCAAGCAGTTATACCAAGCAGGCCATGGTATCCAACAAAGCGAATGCATACTGGAGGCACAGAGCGAGCCACAAATGAGTGACTGTAGGAATAAAGACACTATGCCCTATGAAGAATACCAACAGCAGCGCGACGAAATAAGCAAACAGCAAAACAAGGTAAATTAACCTCGATTTATCGCAACCTCTGAACGAGTTAGCCTGAAGCTATTTTTTGTTATGTAGACAAGGAAAACCAATGTTGCTGCTTAAGTTCGCCATTTATTTGCAAGGCAATAGCATGCTCCCCAGCATAATACTTACGGGTAGTGATCACTTTAAACGGATGGCGTTTTTCAATTTTCACTGAAGACCCTGGAATCAACTCAAAGGTTTTCCACTTAAACACTTTTGGGCTCAATTGGCCATTTGCTTTGCGATGGTACACCACATAATCTACCACCAGTTTCTGCGCGGTGTTAGCTTTGGATTCCAATGTCGCTGAAAAGGCAAGCTCTGCGCCAAGCTGAACTGTATTTTGTTTCAGCTCTATACCGGATACCGTGCCCACAAACGCTTTAAAACCAAATAAGCCCAAAGCTCCGGGATGCCCTTGTTTT
The DNA here is from genome assembly GCA_965279005.1 of Alteromonadaceae bacterium. GTDB lineage: Bacteria > Pseudomonadota > Gammaproteobacteria > Enterobacterales > Alteromonadaceae > Planctobacterium. The sequence continues at coordinate 261,962 of CBDIHK010000025.1, forward strand.
ATCAGGGTACGACAAGCGTGTTTGAATAATTTTGTCCTGTGTTTATTGCCACTGTCAAAATGGTTTTCACAGAAAGCAACTACCCTATCAGGGTGATCCTTGGCAATATCATTCAGGTTGTTGGCGACAGAACGACGCACATACTCAGATGGGTCGTCCAGCAGTTGTTCCAAGACTGGAAACAGCGGGCTTGGATCAGAGATCAGCCTTTTAAGCTGCAATCCCCAGGGCAAACGTGGCCGGCATCCTTCACTGGCGAGGCGCCGGACGTGCTCGTCATTATCGTTGCACCAGTTTGCGATATGTTTAAAAGCCCGTCCCGGCTGTTGCTGGATAAATGCCCTTACCGCAAACTCGGCACTAAAACGCTTGGTCAGCTCGCAGAGCAAAGCCATCCCTTGATCAAAAAGTTCTGGTAAAGCAAGTTCGACAACGAGATCGGCAATAGGCATAACCGCCCACCCCCGGATCCCGTTATCATCAATGCTTGCAGTGGTGAGTTCAACATTAGACTCTGGATGCAGTGCGTCTTCAATAATCGCAAAGTTCTTCAATGGCTCTTTAGGCAAGCTTGCTAGCAGGGCGTCTTTGATTTGGTTTGAGCGTTGCTTTAACTCCAGATCAGCCAGCCCGGTTTTTGCTTCCGTTAAAAACAGCTCTGCATCAAACCTATCAGAAGCTTTGCTAAAATGGCTGGCGACTTGTTCAATGAGTTCATGGTTAAACGCATTTTTAAATGCTTCTGGCATGGTTTTCTTCAGAATTGACAATATATTGAAATTTTAACTAAGAGCCTGTCAGTTTATGTCAGTGGTAAATGGAAGCAGGTATGATCTAGTTTTTTGCCATCATAAGGCCGCCATACTTAACAAAAAATGGTGACGTTATTTTTGCATATTGCCCATTTTCAACAATACGCCTAAAGCCTTGTCGAACCCGTGTTAGCAACTTGGGGTCAGAAGGCTTGCTCATTGCTAGGTACAAATCGTAAGAGGGTTCAGGCAAATACAATACAGGTACGACTTTATCCAAAGCGACATTAGCCTGTTTTAATTCGACTGAGAGTGAAGCCGGATCAAATACCAGTAAGTCCACCCTGCCTTTGAGCAGCATATTTAGGTTTGTTGCCGAGTTTTCTGACGCCTTAAACAACTTCAAACTTTGAGATTCCAACCACTGGGTTGGCGCGCCTTGGTTAATGCCCCCAATCAACAAATGCTTGGTGTCGGCCAGTGTTTTAATTTGGATATCATGCCGGTCACTCGCCTTATACAAATAGGTATCCATGGGTAAAAGCTTGCCAATCCAATTAAATTTTGGCTCCCTCTCCTTATTCCTTGCCAACGAGAAAATCAGCACATTAGGCTGGGTCAATGCCGTGTTGTAAGTGCGCGCCCAAGGTAGGAACTCGATTTCAGCGTCAAGGCCGGCTTCCGCCAGAAGAGCCCTAACTATGCGGGTGGAATATCCATCCTGGTTGCCAACGTGATCAGTGTTGTAAGGAGCGTAATCAGTAGTAACAATCCTGAGGTTTGCAGCAGGTGAATTAAAACAGGCACCCAACAACAGTAATAAGGTAAAAACATGGGCAGGTAATTTCAATTAGGAAACCAATCGCACTTTTTCTGCTTGTGGCGCACTAAAACCCGCAGCGATGTAGTGCACGACTTTCTTGATAAGATCTTCAATTTCTAAGTGCTGCTGGTAATCCGCTGCGGCAATTTCCGACAACGCTTTACTAGATGCCATAGTGAAAACACACGACCCCAATGCAAAGTGCCAGCGCCAAAACACTTCATTTGTAGACAAGTGCGGTACCGCAATATGCAGCGCTTTGTTTAACTTCAATAGCGTTGCACCGTATTGGTTAGTGATAAACTTACGCAGGTGGCCTTGGGTTTCATAATAGGCACGCGCAAACAGCTGGACAAAAATCTTAGTGCCGTTGGGGCGGACACTTTCTAACGACATCAAGGGATCTACTAGGGCGTTAAACAGTTTTTCTGAGCTTAAATCCCCCTGCTCTATCAACACGTCAATACCTTCATCTAGCTGAGGCATCAACACTTGCAGGTAACGTTGCAAAACATCCTGAATAAGCTGCTTTTTTGAACCAAAATGATAATTCACCGACGCGAGGTTGACGTCTGCTTCACCCGTGATGGTTCTCAATGATGTATTGTCAAAGCCTAAATCGCAGAATAATTGCTCGGCGGCATTAAGAATTCGGTTTTTTGTAGACACTAAGTTTTTGATAAACAGTCACCTTGTTTTCGACTGTATAAGTATTGGTAATAAAGTGCAAGTAGCGGTACCAAAAAGCAAAGCTGGTTGGAGCTTTCACAAATCATTTGTTGGAAATCTAGCAACCAATACACCGACCTAAAGTGCATAAGATTTGCTACACTGGCGGATAGAACACAATCCCATTCACAACCCTAACTGTTGTGCCTGGCAACAAACTGAAATCCAATAATAACAATCAAGGAATAATTCCCATGCAAAACATTAAGCGAAGTTGCGTTGCGCTAGTAATAGGCAGCGCACTGGCATTGTCTGGTTGCAATAAAAACCAAGAAGCACAAGACGCAACTAACGCACCAACCGCAGAAGACGCTAAAGCATTTATTGTTTCTGCCCAAGCAGAACTAGAAAAGTTACAACACCCAGCGGCGCAAGCAGCTTGGGCTTACCAAACCTATATAAACCAAGATACCGCTGCGGTTTCTGCCTATTTATCCGAAAAGCTATCAAGCCGCGCTTCGGAATTAGCCAAAGAATCAGCCAAATTTAATGATGTAGAGGTTGATGCCGACACCCGCAGGCAACTTAATTTATTGCGCAACTCACTGGTGCTGCCAGCACCAGCAGATCCGGCGAAATCTGAACGTTTATCCCAAATTGGTACCCAAATGGAGGGTATGTACGGCGCGGGCCAATACTGCCCTTCGGAAGATGAATGCTGGGGCCTGACCCAAATGACCGGCATGATGGCCACACAACGGGATCCTGAGCTGCTGTTGGAGATTTGGGACGGCTGGCGCCAGATATCCCCACCGATGAAAGAGCTTTATGTAGAGCAAGTAGAAATCGCCAACGAAGGCTCACAGGAACTCGGCTTTGCCCATTTAGCCGATGTTTGGCGGGGCAAATACGACATGGAAGGTGATGCTTTTGAACAAGAGTTGGATCGCTTGTGGGGACAAGTGAAGCCCTTCTATGATGCTCTACATTGCCATGTCAGGGCTGAATTGGGTGAAGAGTATGGTACCGATATAGTCCCGCAAGACCAACCTATCCCCGCACACCTACTTGGCAATATGTGGGCGCAAACCTGGGGCAATGTCTATGACCTAGTCAAACCTGAGCAGGAAATGCAGGTTGCCGACGTCACCCAAGCCCTAGAGGACGCAGGTTATGATGAAGAAGACATGGTTAAACAGGCAGAGGCGTTTTTTACTTCTCTCGGGTTTGAGCCATTGCCTGAAACGTTCTGGCAACGCTCGCAATTTACCCAACCTAGGGATCGCGATGTTGTTTGCCACGCCTCAGCGTGGAACCTAGATGACGTAGAAGATTTACGCATAAAAATGTGCATCCAGAAAACCGGTGAAGAGTTTGCCGTCATCCACCACGAGCTCGGCCATAACTTCTACCAACGCGCCTACAATAACTTACCTCTGGTTTATCGGGGATCCGCAAATGACGGTTTCCACGAAGCCATTGGTGACGTCATTTCCCTTTCCATTACTCCAAAATACCTAAAACAAATCGGTTTGATTGATGAAGTACCCGACGCTTCTAATGATATTGGTATGTTATTAAAACTCGCCCTAGACAAAATTGCATTTGTACCTTGGGGCTTATTGGTAGACAAATGGCGTTGGAATGTGTTTTCCGGCAAGGTGCCACCAGAACAATACAACGAATATTGGTGGCAACTACGCGAGCAATATCAAGGCGTAATGGCACCAATTGAACGTCCTGCTGATGCGTTTGACCCAGGTGCCAAATACCATATTCCGGGTAACACCCCATACAGCCGCTACTTCCTAGCCTATATGTTGCAGTTCCAATTCCACAGAGCATTGTGTGATATCGCCGGTGATGAAGGCCCAATCCACCGCTGCTCCATATATGGCAATAAAGAAGCAGGCAAGGCCTTGGATGATGTGTTGCGCATGGGGCAAAGCAAGCCTTGGCAAGATGCTTTAGAAGTCATGACGGGTTCCCGTGAAATGGATGCAACTGCAATCCTGGACTACTTTGCACCACTTAAAACCTGGCTAGATGAACAAAACCAGGGACGGCAGTGCGGTTGGTAAAGACCAACCAATAATGAACTTAAAACTGGCCCCATCATTTTGGGGCTTTTTTTGTAACCGTTTTAATTTGTTTTAGATAGCACTAATTACATGCGTTACTGGCAGGTGGGTTTGCGTTTTTTACATAACTACCATTAGTATGTAACTCAGTATAAATTCGTGCAATTTTCTTCTTACTAACTGCCGCTAAAGTAACAATTGTATTTCCATCGAAATATGCATACCCAATTCGATGCGGTTCAACAGGCATCTCGACCTTAGTCTCAATTAGAGACAATCTACAATCCACAAATTAGAAGCTGTTTAACTACTATTGCCTGATTGAACATTAATGCAGCACTGCGACACGCTTTAGTGAGGCTCAAAAAAAGGCCGCTTTTGAGCGGCCTCATATTTACCAGTCAATGCGTCCTAGTTTGCAATCACGCTTTCGTCAGTAACAACGATTGCAGCACCTTGCGAGGCAAAGTAAGTGGCAATTTGACGCTGCATTTCACCTGTTGCAGCGATGCTAGCACTTGGATCTAGCAAGGAGCCGTGGGAACCACTAATAAACCTAACAATACCACTTAAAGCTTCGCCAGTCGGCGGTACTGATGAGGTTACAGATGGCAAGCCCATTACCCGAACGGCTAGAGGCTCAGTACCAGCAAGCGGTAACGCGGTAACGTTTGGAATAACCTGGTCAGGTAATGCAGTGCTGCCATCATTATTAGCCCCACCGCCTACTACTTCATGCAGCAATACTGGTGTAGTTGCCGCCAAACGTGCGCCGTAGTTGTTTGGATCTGCAGAATCAATCACAGTCTGCGCTGCAAATGCAAATGGTGCAAACACTGATGCATTCAACTCTGCTGCTTGTCCAGCTGACAAGTTCGCTTCAAACGCTAAGTATGCAGGCACTAGCGCCGCTTCAGGTAACAATTGGTTTTGTGTCGCATAGTTCACCAAAAAGGCCTGGAATTCCTCTGACGCTTGCGCCAATAGCGACCCTTTGATTAAGGGGCCAAAAGAGGCTGACTCCAATAGAAAGCCTGCAATACCGCCGCCAGGTACAGAAAGCGCAGCGGTGCGGAAGGCAAACATGCCATCAAATGCAGCCAAGTCACCACCTAGGCTAGTGTTTGCATTAGCGACAGTACCAATACCAGTAATTGAACCTAAGCTTTGGCCTAAGAAATGCACATGGCTGCCGTCAAGATCGATTGAACCACCGGTAAAATCAACCACAGCGTTCAAGCCTAAGCGCAAACCTAACGTATCTACGATGCTTTGACGCAGGTTATCACGCGCCGTAACTAGGCTGGAAAGGTTTAGGTAGTCAGTTGGCGAACCACCAAAGCCACCGGAAGCATTGATTGTGCGGCCATCAATTTCATAACCACGGCTGCCGTGCAGTGGGTGGTCTATCGCAACTGTGGCAAAACCAGCCAACGCCAACGCCCCCGTAACAGCCAAAGTATCTTCTTTCTTGGAAGTAATACCATGTTGTAAGACAACGACCGGCCAACCACCTTCAGGTTTACTGATTGGCGCAATTTCACCGCCGCTAAGCTGGCTTAGAATACCGACGATAGTTTCGTTAGGCACCGTGATTTGTACATCAAGAGTTTCTGTGCCATCCGGATTACGCCCCTGGGCAACAGGTATTGGACTCGCCTTAGTTAAATGACGTTCATCATTAATACCAATAGCAGCCAAGTTCAAATCAAAAAGCTGCCCACCAGATGCCGCTTGGCACAATTCGTTGTTGGGGCCAGCTGCACCAGCCGCAATCAATCCCGCAACAGAGCCAGGTTGGGAGCGCTCCATCGAAGTTAACATCGCACCATTGGTACAAGCCGCACGCCACCAATCACCCAATGGGTTTGTTGTACTTAAGTAGTGTGGCAAGTTGATTGTGCCTGCTTTTAGGTCTGCAGCACAGAACTGTCCGATTTGTGCAAAGGTTTCAGCAACTGTTGGGAACAAAGGATTGGTAGGGTCTGCTAACACCGGCAACATTGACGCGCAATCGGTAATTCCAAAAGACGCTAAACCAGCAATTTGTTCTGGGCTTAACAGTTGTGGCGCTAACAGATCAAACGCAGTATTTCCCACTTCCGACTCGTTAGCTAGCACCGCTGGCAAAAACTGTGCAGCTTGGGCTTGGGCTGTTGGTAAGTCTACGCCCTGACCTAACAAAGTTGATAACGCTTGCGCAAAAGGACCAACCTGAAGGTTTTTAACTAGACCGGTAACGGTGCCCGCTGACTGCGTTGAAAAGTAAGCTGCATAAGAAATTTCATCGCGCGACATGCCTGTCGATTCCGCGGCGTTTAGGATAAGGTCGACTAGACCTTGCAACAACAACTGCTCTGGCGTTGCCAATGGCAATTCTGCCGGATCTTGCCGTGCTAGTTCCCAAGTAGTTGAACCTAATACTGGACGACCATCAGAATCTTTGAGCGCTTCGGTAACCACCATCATATAACCATGACCCGGCTTAAGCGGTCGCAGTGGCAACACCGTGATATTACCAGGCGCTGTTAGCGATGTAACAAAATCTTGGCCTAACACCAACTCTTCACCCACCTCACAAGGTACACCTGGCGCACCGACGGCAGCAGCTAGCGCTTGGCAATTGGCTGAAGTGCCCTCTAATGCTTGGGTGGCTTCAAATATTCGAATTGCCGCTGGATCAGCCAATGATGCGGTGCTAATTTGCAGGTTAGCAGGCATAGTAACGGCAATATTCCAAGGGTGCTGGGTCGACCAGCCATCCAACACGCCCAGAGCCTGGGTTGGGTCACCAGGGTTAAAATTATCATGGTCTTCTAACTCAATGGTAAAATCGAAGAACCCATCTACCCCCGGAAGCATCAAGGCATCGTTCGGGACGTTCAACTCACTATCAGTTGGGTTAAATAATATACGGGCAAAGGGTTTCTCAACGACAGCTTCAGCTTGGACTGTGCTGATATCGTCTCCCCCACCACACCCTGAGAGGCCAAGGGATGCGGCAATCGCGGTACAGAGTAGCAGTTTTTTCATATGTCTCCCCAAAATCCTATTCTAATTATTGTTCCAGCATTAGGTCAGTGCTTGTGGTCAATGTGCCTTGTTATGTTCCGTTTGGCAACAAGTACGACCAGTGACAGATACACCAATCTTATTGGCAAACCAAAGGATTTGCAAAGGTTTGTTAAATCTTTGTAAGCAAGTTGTTTTGTAACGAGAAATAAATCTTTAGTACAAACGCCCTACTAGTCCAGTAAAGCTTAGCAAGCATTGATTTAGATAGCCTAAAAAAACCAATACTTCTCGCTTATCACTCCAAAACATAGGACAGACAGTGTTAAAATCCAGTTTTTTTTAACAAAGTGATTTATATGCTTGAATTTAAACCTGAATCCGATGCGCTTTTAGGCAAGACCATTTTGGTAACCGGCGCAGGTGATGGCATAGGTAAAGCTGCTGCAAAAAGTTTTGCCCAATGCGGCGCTGACTTGATTATTTTAGGCAGAACCGTCAAGAAACTTGAGCAAACTTACGATGAAGTCGTCGCCATCCATAAACAGGCTGGATACAAAGAAGCAACTTGCGACATTGTGCCGCTAGACATGCAAGGCGCCACCCAAAAACATTATCAAGATATGGCGCTCACCATTGAGCAGCAATTTGGCAAACTCGATGGTTTATTACACAACGCCAGCGTCCTAGGCCACCTGCAACCTTTTAAGCAAATTTCAGAGCAAGAGTATAACGAAGTGATGCAGGTTAACGTCACTAGCCATTTTTTAATGACCCAGGCTTTATTACCTGTTTTGCAAAAAGCTGAAAATGCGTCGGTTGTTTTTACCACTTCAACAGTGGGCAGCCAAGGGCGTGCCTATTGGGGCACTTATGCCATGTCCAAGTTTGCCATTGAAGGCATGATGCAAGTCCTGGCTGATGAATATGCCAATCAGAATATTCGCTTTAACTGCATCAATCCAGGGCGTACCAGAACCAAAATGCGCGCTAGTGCTTATCCGGCTGAAAACGCAGATCAGTTACGCACCCCAGAACAGATCATGCCAACCTATTTGTATTTGATGAGCGATGCCAGCTTGGCAGAAAACGGCAAAACTTTTTTAGCCCAGCCCGATTTGGCTAAATAGCCAAAAGCTATTTTACAATCAATATCGAGTAGGGTGAGGCATTCGCCTCATCCCTCTCACAGAACCGTACGTACGGATCTCGTATACGGCTCATGTATTCTTCATATTCCATCATTGTGCCTTTAAAAAGACTGATGGAGCAAGCCATCCCGTGTTGACTTTTGCCAGATTGAACAATCCTTGCGCTTCAAACCACTGATTCGGCATCGCAAAGCTCGCTAACGGACTCGCCGAGTTCCGCCATGAGTTCATTTTGATGAGCCTAAAAGGCGGTTTATAGCCCAGCTGTTTCAGCCGCCTATGCAGCTTGCGCGGCTTCTTCCATTGCTTGAGTTGGATTGCCCTGAGCCTTCGCCTTATCCATCCTGATAGGGCTTTGAACTCCCTGTGGCAGTTGGCGATACTGAAGTAATTGGCCATCCCCCTTAGTACTGGGTTTAATCGGCTGATTATTCCATTCAGATTATGCCCCTGGTTACGTCGGGTCTGTGACTTGAGCTTTTCTTTGAATCGCTTGAGATTCTTGTCTTGTATCCTGGTATACCGGCTACCGATTTCAACTCCCAGAATCTTCACTCCCCGCTCGCTATGCGCCAGATGCGTTTTGTCTCTGTTTACGACCAACTTGAGTCCTTGCTCTATTACTTTCGTCGCACTATCCAGGGCGTTCCGGGCTCCCGTTTCGCTGCAACAGAAGATCAAGATGTCATCGGCATATCTCACCAGACGGTGACCCCGCCGTTTCATTTCCTGATCAAACCCATCCAGATAGATATTCGCCAGCAGAGGGCTGATCACCCCTCCTTGCGGACTACCTGCTTCGCTCACTTCCCAGAAATCGCCTGTCATTACCCCACTTTCCAAAAACTGCTTAATGAGTTTCCGGATACTGCCATCCGTTACCCGGCGTTTGACTCCCTGCAAAATCAACTGATGATCCAGCCTGTCAAAACATTGGGATAAATCCATGTCTACGACCCATTGCCTGTTGTATTGACGGATAAATACCGTGGCCTTACTGATCGCATCGTGGCAACTTCGGCCCGGTCTATACCCATAGCTGGATGGATGAAAGTCCGGGTCAAAGATGGGTTGCAGTATTTCTTTGAGGGCTTGTTGGACAATTCGGTCACGTACCGCCGGAATTCCTAACAGCCTGACTCCCCCGTCTTCTTTGGGGATTTCTACCCGTCTGACCGGAAGCGGCTGGTAGGTCTTGCTTTGCAGTTCGTGTAGCAGTTGGGTCAGGTTACTCTTCAAATCAGATGCATAGTCACCCAGGCTCTGCCCATCTATTCCGGCCGCGCCTTTGTTTCTCTTTACCTGTTTGAATGCACTGTACAGAACATCCATGCTCAGCATCCGTCCGTACAGGCTGTAATAAACCTTCATCTTCTACCTTTGGCTTGCGGCATCTTGGGACGCTCTTCCCATCACAGGGCTGACTCTTGATGATAACTTCAGGTGTGCTAGCCCTTGGGGCAATCTGCCTGAGCGGTTATTCACTACTCCACGTTCGGCCCGTCATCCCAGTAGAGTACATTCCTGCCTCACCGGTTTGCGGTGCCCGCCCTCGTCAGGACGTTTGTGAACCCCTGCAAAAAAAATCCGCGCCTTCAATGCGCTTTAATGAATACTTCCCCCCTTCGCAACTTGCCGCGCTTTTGGTCACCGCAAGCCCCATCAGACTTATTGCTGATGGTCATCCCGGTTTTATCCTCCACACCATTACTGGCTTTCACCGGCCGGAATTTGCTCACTACTACGGGATCATCTGCCACCTCACACCCATACCTGCCTTGAGTCTCCTCTTGTGCAAATATGTCCAACCAACATCATTGGATACCGTGCCAGGCTTCCCCAGTTACTGCACTGGTTCCCTGTTAACGATCCCACCCTCAAACACAGCACAGGTCTGACTGAGTATTGGGCATTGCGCTATTTTGCACGCTTACCCACCTGAACTGCCGAAGCAGGTTCACTTGCGTTGTGTACCGTTAACTTCCTATCGCTTCCTTCAGACCCTGCCGTTGGCCAGCAACGCCCTTGCGATTCGGATTATCTTCCCCTCAGTCGGGGTGATTCAGGTTTCTTTCAACCTGACGGGTTTGCCAGCTTCGCTGGGCAAACAAAAAGGGGAGCTGCTTGCTCCCCTTGCACTAAGTCGTATCTGCTTAACCTATTATCTTGGCCCAGGTATCGCGCAGCGCAACTGTGCGGTTGAATACTAAGCCTCCCTCTTGGCTATCTTTGTCGACACAAAAATAACCAGTGCGCTCAAACTGTACCGCGTCATACTCATTTTTACCGGCCATACTGTTTTCCACAAAACCAGATTTAACCTGCAACGAATCTTCGTTTAACGAGTCGGCCAAATCTAACCCATTTGGATTAGCCACCTTGAACAACCGATCGTACAACCTGAATTCAGCTTTCTGGTTGCGCAGCGCTGATACCCAATGGATAACACCTTTAACCTTGCGCCCATCAGCCGGGTCTTTACCAAGGGTATCCGGGTCGTAGCTGCAATAGATTGTGGTGATGTTGCCAGCGTCGTCTTTTTCTACGCGTTCAGCTTTTATTACATAGGCATTGCGCAGGCGAACTTCTTTGCCTAGCACTAGCCTTTTGTATTTCTTGTTGGCCGCTTCCCTAAAATCATCACGCTCAATATAAAGTTCTTTGTCAAAACAAAGTTCGCGGGTGCCCATGGATTCATCATTCGGGTGGTTGGCGGCCACCAGGGTTTCGCCATCGGCTTTATCGTAATTTTCAATAACTACTTTGACTGGATCGAGTACTGCCATCGCCCTTGGCGCATTGACATTCAAGTCGTCCCTTATACAGGCTTCAAGCATGCCCATTTCTACAAGGTTGTCCATTTTGGTGACGCCAATGCGTTGGCAAAATTCCCGAATAGATGCCGGTGTGTAACCCCTGCGCTTAAGACCCGCAATCGTGGGCATCCTGGGATCATCCCATCCTGCCACATGCCCTTCCGCCACTAATTGGATTAACTTACGCTTGCTCAAAACAGTATATTCAAGGTTTAACCGGGAAAACTCATACTGTCGAGGTTGGGTTTTGATACTGATGTTGTCAATGACCCAATCGTAAAGGCGCCTGTTGTCTTGGAATTCCAATGTACATAACGAATGTGAAATACCTTCGATGGCGTCCGAAATACAGTGGGTAAAATCATACATCGGATAGACACACCACTTGTCAGCAGTCTGATGGTGGTGGGCAAACTTGATGCGATATATAACGGGATCCCGCATGCACATAAAGGGGGACGCCATATCGATTTTCGCCCTGAGGCAACATTCACCTTCTTTGAAACCACCTTCCACCATTTTTTTGAAATGGGCCAGGTTTTCAGATGCGTCCGTATCGCGGTATGGGCTGTTAGTGCCAGGCGCAGTCAGCGTCCCACGCATTTCCCTGATTTTTTCCTGCGAGGAAAAATCCACATAGGCCAGGCCTTTTTCAATTAACTCGACAGCATAGTCGTGTAACTGCTGGAAATAATTTGAGGAATACCTTGGTTCACCCTCCCATTCGTAACCCAACCAATGTACATCGTCCTTAATTGCTATGACGTAATCTATGTCTTCTTTTTCCGGATTAGTATCATCAAAACGCAGGTTACAGGTACCTTTATAATCCTCTGCAATACCAAAATTCAAACAGATTGATTTAGCATGCCCTATGTGCAGGTAGCCGTTGGGTTCAGGTGGAAAGCGGGTATGCACTGTCTGGTGCAATCCCGACGCTAAATCTTTGTCGATAATTTGACGTATAAAATTGGTCGGACGGGCGTCTGTCTCGGCCATTCGAATTCCTCAGTTGGTAAGATGCCAGCCGGGAATATGTAAACGCCTAGTCTGGCGTGTGATTAGGAGGCTAGCATCTCAGGTGCGATGTAAAGGCTGGATAATAGCTTTTTGGTCTCCGATACGGAAGAGCGAAAACGCAATCCAATAGCAATTCTACGTTCTGGCAATTGCCGTTGGTTACGTATTTCAGCCATAAGGTTCACGTTGTTGCCGGCGGTCACTTGCACGGCACGGGGCGAAACACCTTTACGGTCTAAAGGCAAATCAAATTCAAAGCAACAGCCACCAAGGGATACATCTTTAATACAGCCTAGTACTGGTGGTTCAGAATCACGGGCTTTGATGCAGTCGGCAACGTTAGCGGTGATACAGGTTGAAACCCTCTTGTGGGCGCGCAAATCACACTTTTGCACATAGTCGGGAAACTCCAAATACAACATATCCAATGGCTGGAAACCGCGCCACTGCACAGCACTTCGAAACGCAACACACTCACCCCGCTCATTCTCCACAAGCAAACGAACAACGACAGGATTGCTCTCAAAAAAGAACTGGCTAAACCTGGACCAATATTCTGGCTCAGTTAAACGAAGCATAATGTAGCGTTGGTTTTCGTACCCCACCAATTTCGCGCACATACGTTGTTGGTTGGGAAAACTAAACTGTAATTGCACCATGCAACCTGGGGGGATGCCATTGATGCAAGCTGCTCTGACGGTTTCTACTTGGTGTTCTATTTTTGCCGACATACTACTTTCCTCTACCACTACCTAGGAATGCGGACATCCGGGTGATGTAACCCAGTAATTCCTGTATCGACACCTTGTTTAGAATCTAAACAGTGCATGCGACAAAATTGCTTTAAAAACCATCACCTGCTCATTTTTTGCACGCACCAATGCCAAGACTCAAGAAAAACTTGTACCCAAACACAATTGGGATCTAATATCTTTTGTTATAAATATTATTTATAAGATCAATTATTAGATGAAGGGAAAAGCTACCTCGTTTGATATTGCCCATCAGGCAGGCGTCTCGCAGTCCACTGTTTCACGTGCCCTGAGGGATAGCCCGCTGGTTAGTTTAGAAACTCGCGAGCGGATTAAAAATATTGCAAAGGAGCTTAACTACAAGGTAGATAAAAATGCCAGTAACCTTCGCCAGCAACAAAGTAAAACCCTTGCACTCCTGCTGTTTGAAGACCCCACATCTGATGATTCGATGATCAACCCCTTCTTCCTGTCAATGCTGGGCAGTATTACCCGCGCCTCAGCAAAAGCTGGTTATGATCTGTTAATTTCTTTCCAACACTTTAGCGATGACTGGCACGCCGACTTTGAAGATACCCACAAAGCAGATGGCATAATCCTATTGGGTTATGGTGATTTTCTAGATTACAAAGACAAGCTTGAAAAACTGGAGAAGCAAAATACCCACTTTGTGCGCTGGGGGGCACTGGACGAGGATAATCCAGGGGTAGTGATTGGCAGCAATAACTACCAAGGCGGCTATGTCATTACTAAACACCTGATTGATGCTGGGCGCAAAAATTTTGTATTTATTGGTGGCGCTGACAATCACAGCCCTGAGTTTCTAGCCCGGTTTAATGGTTTTAACCAAGCGTTAACGGAAGCGGGCATCCTTAAACAAGGACAAACAGCAAAACACTGGGATGCTATCTCTACCGAGCTGTCTGGCTATAACGTTTGTAAAGCCTTGATAGAATCTGGAGAAAAGGTAGATGCCATTGTTTGTGCCAGTGACCTCATTGCCATTGGTGTATTAAGTGCCATGAAAGAAAGCGGTATCAGTGTTTCCGATGATATTGCAGTGGTGGGCTATGACAACATTCCACTTGCCCGCTTTACTAGCCCTCCTCTGACCACAGTCAAACAGAACACCATCCTCGCAGGCGAGTTATTAGTAGAAACCCTAATAGGTAAAATTGAAGGGCGTAAGGCTGAAGATGTAGTCATTGATGCAGAGTTAGTGATCAGGGAAAGTGGTTGATGGCATCCAAATAGACAATAGTAAACACGAAGGGACGCATTGCGTCCCTTTTTCATTTTAGCCATGTGGCAAGCGAGTATTATGGCTAGGCTTCCCTCACCCGTAATACCAAGACCGCCGCAATCATCATGCTGGCGCCGCCAATTAACAATGCGTAAATGGGTTCACCATCAAAAATCACGCTAACCATAAAGCCTAGTAAGCTGGCAGCCACTATTTGCGGCAGGGTAATGAAGAAATTAAATATCCCCATAAAAATACCCATCTTGTTTTGCGGCAAGGAGTTTGCCAATAGCGCATAAGGAATTGATAAAATAGATGCCCAGGCGAAGCCAACACCGACCATGGATAGCAGCAACCATGCTGGATCTTTGATAAACAGGAAGGACGCTAAACCGATCCCGCCTAGGTTAAGGTTGATAAGGTGGGCAACCCTTAGGTTGGTATAACGGACAACGATAGGAATAATCATTGCCGCGATCGCAGCAAAGCCATTGTATGCACCAAACAGCACACCAACCCAATCAGCACCGTCATTGTAGGCCTGCGAGGTAGTATCACCCGTGCCATAATGGTAGGAGGTAACCGCTGACGTTGTATAAATCCACATAGCAAACAATGGGAACCAAGAAAAAAACTGTACCCATGCCAATTGCTTCATGGTGTCTGGCATATTAAACAGATCATCCATCATGGTATTAAATGGGTTTCCAGAGTGTTTGCCTTTTGCCAAAGAACCGGCAATTAGTTGCAGCAAGCCAAAAGCTGCAACGATTGCCCCTAGGATAAACATCTGTTTGTCTAAATATTCTTGGAAAATCTGGATAAGGACCAACAGGATCAAGCCGATCGTCAACCAAATAGAGCCACCTCTAAAATAGGCTTCTACAGCATGTGGTTTGTGCTGCGCTATTTGCACAGCGTGTTCAATACCCTTGTGGTCTTCTAGTTTTTTCTGTTCTTTTTCAAACGCTTCGAGTTGTTCAGGGCTGTATTCCCGGGTTGAATAAATGGTCCAGCCGACCGCCAAAAAGAACGCTACTGCACCAACATAAAATGAGTACTTAACAGAATCTGGCACCACACCCGCAGCGGCAGTATTGCTAACATCAAGCCAATTGGCCAGAATCCAAGGCAAAGCAGAGGCAATGGTCGCCCCAATACCGATAAAGAAACTTTGCATTGCAAAACCGGTTGCGCGCTGGTGTTTGGGTAACATGTCGCCAACAAATGCGCGGAACGGTTCCATAGCAACGTTGATTGAGGCATCCATCACCCAGAGCATGCCAGCTGCCATCCAAAGGTATGGCGAATTAGGCATAAACAGCAATGCGATACTGGCGGCAATCGCACCCCACAAAAAGTATGGCCGCCTGCGCCCCAACTTATTCCAAGTATTGTCACTCATATGGCCAATAATGGGTTGCACCACCAAACCAGTAATTGGTGCAGCTATCCATAGGATGGCCAGGTTATTGTAATCAGCACCAAGGGTCTCAAAAATCCGGCTTACATTGGCGTTTTGCAACGCAAACCCCATTTGGATCCCAAGGAAGCCAAAACACATATTGAAGATTTGGAAAAAATTTAATTCCGGTTTAGTTTTATACATTCCCGTTCCCGTTATTGTGTTCCAAATTTATATAAAGTTAACTGTTAACCAACTTCGGCGAAATTACCAGCTGTGATTTATTGCTTTGCGGCGAAGCGTATCGCCACGCCGCCGCTTTTTGCCATGCGCAGGCTCAGCTTCTCGCCTTTGCGTACTTCTTTGCTAAAGATCTCTAGTTCGTATGGGCGATCCCGCCAATCAGCATTTTTGCCATCTTGGTAGACCTGCATTTCGTAGACCATTCCTTCTTCTAGGAAGTCAGCGTTTAGTTCGACGATTTTGGCATTTTCATCAGTCAAAGCACCTAGGTACCAATCATTGCTATTCCTATCTTTGCGGGCAAACACCACGTAGTCGCCAACTTCCCCCGCCAATGCTTTGCTTTTAGACCAATCGGCAGGCACGTCTAAAATAAACTGCAATGCAGGCTTGTTATTTTCATAGTGCCGAGGCAAATCAGCAGCCATCTGGATTGGGCTATAGAGCACCACATACAGTGCGAGCTGCTTCGCCAATGTAGTTTGCACCCGGTTCTCTGCGTGCAAACCATAGGGTGCTAGGTTGAAAATACCGGGAGTAAAATCCATAGGTCCCGATAGCATGCGGGTATAGGGCAAGATAGCCGTGTGTTCTGGAGGGTTAGGCGGTGAACCCCAAGCGTTAAATTCCTGGCCACGGGCACCTTCACGGGTGATCCAGTTGGGGTAAGTGCGGCGCAGTCCAGTATCTTTTACCGGTTCGTGGGTGTTAATGCTTATCTTGCGTTTCGCCGCTTCTTTTATGTTGTGCAGGTATTCCCCCACCATAAACTGGCCATCGTGCCATTCGTGCCTGACAAAGCCGTTTTCATCTACGCGTTTAATGCGGCCACCGTCAGCTACATAACCGGTTTTAATTTGTTCAATACCCATTTCCTGGTACAGATCTAACGCGTCTTGCATTTGTTCCCGGTAATTGGTCACGCTTCCGGAGGTTTCATGGTGGCCAACCAATTTTACCCCCTTGCTTGCGGCGTACTCGGCCAATAGAGGTAGATCAAAATCGGGGTATGACTCAGTAAAGTTAAAAACGTCGCCATTGTGGAACCAACTTCCATCCCAACCAATATTCCAGCCTTCAACCAGGATGCCGTCAAAACCGTATTTAGCGGCAAAATCAATATAACGTTTGGTTTCTTCTGTGGTTGCACCGTGTTTTTCACCTGAACCCCAGGTTTTTTCATTAACGTGCATAGCCCACCAAATGCCAATGTATTTACCAGGGTTAACCCAAGAAACATCGCCGAGCTTGTTGGGCTCATTTAGGTTTAGAATAAGGTCTGAATTCAATAGGCCGGTGGCTTTATCTGATACCTGGATGGTTCGCCATGAAGATTTAAACGGCAGCTGTGTTTTCACCTTGCTGCCGTCATACCAGGGAGCCAAGTCTGTTTTAAATACACCAGGACGGCGTTGGTCAAGGGAAAAGGCGGCATAATCCACGAGTGCCGCTTCGTGAATGCTCACGTGTACCCCACTTGGCAACCGCGCAGTAAATGGTGTATGTGCACGATCTACATCTTCGAGCGAAGTAGTGTTATAAAGAAATTCATAGCGGTTCCAACCGCGCGATGGGATCCAGTAGGCGGTAGCACCGGAACTAAAGTTAAACTCTGTTTCTTCGTCCACTACCTCTACATTTGAGTATCCGGCTATTTCCGGTACTTCGTAACGGAAACCAATCCCGTCGTTGAATACCCGGAACCGCACCGAAAACCTAAACTTATCATCTGATTCGTGGGCGAAATCCACTTTCAGTTCATTGTGGTGGTCAGTCACAAACTGGCGTTCACCCCAAGGTTGCTCCCATGTTTCATTATGGCTGTTGCCTTTGCTAGCAACGATTTTAAATGCTTGCCCAAACTCAGGAAGCTTTTTAAACACCAAACCCAGTTTAGAGCTATCAAATACACCTCCCTTGCCATAGCGTAAGGAATACGTCGGCTGCCCTGTATCATCAGAAATAGTGACAGTGACCTTGTTGTCTGGGGATGATACTGAAACAGACTCTGCCCAGGCTAACGTACCAGCGCTTGACATTAGGACTCCGGAAAGGAGCACCATCGATTGGCCAAAAAGCTTTTTCATATTGCGGGATCTTTGCTACTAACAATTTGTTAACACAGCAGTCTAACCAAAAAACACTGATACTCCAGCAACATACGTATGCAACGGAGAAAAATAGTTGCAATTAGCGAGATAGGGTTTGGCGGTAACCCATTTTTTTGACCATACTCTAGGAATGAGGATGTTAATACAGATCCATTTTCTTTCTCTCCTGCTGTTCCTTAGCACCCACTGCTATGGTTCGATGACTGTTATTTACCCCAAACAAGGCATCAAAGACGATACCACGGGGTACCCTGTTGAGCTGTTGCGCTTGGCAATTGATCGGGCAGGCACAGCCCAAAACATCTTCCTACAACCCTCGAATATAGAAGTGCTGCAAAGCCGGGTGCTAAAGCTTATTGAACAAAATGTTGTTATTGACGTGGCCTGGAGCATGACCAATAAAATGCGGGAGGCCAGCTTGCGGGCGATCAAAGTTCCTTTGTATAAGGGATTGTATGGCTATCGGGTATTGCTAATAAATAAACAACAACAAGACCGGTTTAACAAGGCGCTTAGCCTGGCAGAGTTACAACAAGAAATGCTCGGAGTGCAGGGCCACGACTGGCCCGATTTAACTATCCTGCGGTTCAACGGTTTCAACCTGACCAGCTCCTCCAGCTACAAGGGTTTGTTTGAGATGCTAAGCCTAAACCGGGTGGATTATTTTCCTCGCTCAGTGTTAGAAGCTTGGCGTGAAGAAGAGCAGTTTTCTGAACTAGGCCTTGTAGTGGAACCTAACCTTCTGTTGCACTACCCTGCCGCCGTGTATTATTTCGTGAATAAATCTAACGAAGAATTAGCCACTATCATCGAATCCGGCTTGAAAGCTGCAGTCGCGGACGGCTCTTTTGATTTGTTGTTTGAAACCGTGCAAATGGATTATTTGGCACGTTCGAACCTAAAAAACAGACGGGTTCTTAAACTAAAGAACCCGCAATTTGACCAGGCAGATATAGGGTTGCTGACTTCCCCTGAAGTGTTTCAATCCCAATAATTATTATACCGATTCTAATGGCCACCACCGGCCGCTTCTGGATTGGTTTCAATCTGCTCTTCCTTGACCCCCAACCAACACGCTGCAGACAACGCCAAGCAAACACCACAGATGATGAACAGGATATTCTTATCATCAGCGTTGCTAACCACATAGCCAACACCAAGGCTGGCAACCAATTGCGGCAAAACCACGGACAAGTTAAACAGCCCCATGTACAGTCCCATTTTGGATTGCTCGACTTTCTGGGACATGATGGCAAATGGCAAGCTGATCGTAGCTGCCCAACCAATGCCTAAGATTGCCATCAAGGCATAAATGCCAAAGTTGCTAGCACCGGCATAGGCTAACGCAAAATAGCCAGCGGCCATTGAGACAATACACAAAGTGTGGGTTTTAACCGGCCCCCATTTTTCAGCAAACGGTTGCAATGCAACAACGGGCAATACCGCAGCAACGGCATTCAACACCATGAAGCTGATACTGACCACAGACCCCATTTCATTGTCGCCCAGATCAGGTTGGTTAAACTGCACAAACGGTACCATGTAAATAAACATGGATTGCACACCTATCCAAGTAAAGGAATGGGCTGCCAGTACTTTTTGGAAGCCAAGATGTTCTGAGTGGCCTTCACTGGAGTCCTCTTTTGCCAAAACTGTTTTCGCGACAAAAAAGATAGTCAGTGCCAAGCAAAAATATTCAACATAATAATGGCCTAAATCTAGGTTGGTTAACCTGGCCACCAAGGCATAAATGCCATATATCAAAAAGCCCCACAAAGGCTGGATAATTTTGAGCCCAGCCATAAATGACAGGGACTGTTTTTCCATGTCAGCAAACTCTTGGCTTTCTTCAATTTCTTTAGGTTCGGCAATGAAATAAACGGGTACCACCGAGAAAACTAAAACTAAAAATACGCCGAAATAGATTAGGCTGTAGTTGCCCCACATTGCCCCGATGGCATAAGCCAGTACACCGAAGCTGCCAGAAACCGTTTGCATCCATGTGTAGCCTTTAGTGCGTTCATTACCTTCCGGAGTGACATCAGCAATCACACTCCTGGTTGGGTTGAAGCTGACATTGATGGATAAATCCAATATTAGGGCGATAGTAATGGCGACGCCTATAACACCGTCCAGACCCAGCGAAGAGGAAATAACACCAATGTTAGGTAGCGCCAATAAACTCAGCGCCGCCAAGGTGCCACCAACAAGGATAAAGGGACGCCGGCGCCCTCCCCAATACCAAACGTTATCGCTGATAATACCAATGACAACTTGGCCAATAATCCCGGCCAAGGGACCTGCTGCCCAGACAAAGCCTACATCGTGGATATCCAAGCCAAATTGGGTTGTTAAGATCCAGCTCATTGCAGCAATCTGGACTGAAAGCGCAAATCCCATGGCTGTCGCCGGCAGGCTTAGGATGGCGTAAAAGGTATTGGTTAGGTTTTTTTGTATTGCAAGCATAGGTGTATAAGGTTCTGCGTTGGTTTCGGGTGCACTTAGACACCGACACCGGTATCTGCTAAAGACTTAATAGTTAACTGGTTTTTGCACCTTTGCAATACAAAACAAACGTATTCATGTAAAAATTAAGGTTATTTTTCACATTTAATAAACATTAAAACCGCGCTTCGATGACTTCAGCGATAGACATCTGACCAGTTAACTGTTATACCTTGCCGGTCTTTTACTTACTGGTCATACCACATGCAAATTGATGAGTTTTTCACTGCCAATGATAACAATGAAGCAGAGTACCCAATGCCGTTTGCTATTCCGAAAGATTGGACCCAAGGCCGCACAGCATTTGGTGGATTGTCCGCCGGCATATTGTTCTACCAACTAAAAGGTTTGGTAGAAGAAGGCCGGCCTCTGCGCTCAATCACCTTTAACTTTGTAGGGCCTTTGGAAGCTGGGCAAGCTTTTAGTGTTAACAGGCAAGTGCTTCGCCAGGGCAAAAATGCCACTCAAATCACAGGGAATTTGGTGCAAGATGGCAAAGTTGCCTTATCGGCAATTGCCTGCTTCGCACAAAACAGGCAATCAAAAGTCACTGTCGAACCTATCCACGAAACCGATTTGCAACTGCCCAAAAAAGCCAAATACATCCCGCAAATTCCTAAAGTAACGCCAAAGTTCCTGCGCCATGTTGACTTGTCTATTTCCGAGGGAAAATTACCTTTTACCGGTTCTAAAACTGCGAAATATTCAGGTTGGATGCGCTTCAAAGAAACACCACAGCGGTTTGACGATGAACACATCATCACCCTTATCGACGCCTGGCCGCCTACGATATTACAAATGGTGATGGGGCCGGCACCTGCCAGCACCATGAGCTGGAATATGGAATTTATCCACCCTTTTGAAACCATAGCACCAGGGCAGTGGTTGGGCTACGAGGCCGATACCATTAGTGCCCACGGCGGCTATGGCCATTCTGAAGCAAAAATCTGGAGTGAAAGCGGTGAGCTGGTGGCAATTAGCCGTCAGCTGATAGCCATTTTTGATTAATACTTAATGGAATCGGTATAATTTTTAAAGGTCGCCCAGGGCGACCTTCCTCTACCTATTCAAAGGTGCCTTTAACAACTGGCTTGCCCCCAGACACCATGCACCGGCCTTTGGCATAGACTTGATCGAGCACTAACCAGTCTTTGTTTAACAACAATACATCGGCATCGGCACCCACTTCTATCCTGCCTTTGTGTTTTAACTTAAGCAAGTTGGCAGGCGACAGCGAGACACTAGCCAAAGCATCGGCGATAGTTACATCATATTTTAACACTGCTTGTGTGAAGGAATCGTATAGGCTGCGTACCTGTCCCACTTCCAAGCCCATTAGCTCTCCATCGCTATCAAACACCGGCAAACTGGCGTTACCATCAGAACTCATAGTCAGGTTGGCGACATTGAGGCCTCGCTGCAAACATTGGGCAAGGGCTTTAGCTGCCGGGACTTCCCCCTCGTCAATAAAAGTTTGGTTGGTACTGGTAGTAAAATCAATGTACCCCCCCAACTTGACCCACTCAATACCCGCCTCAAGCAGGTTACCATTGCGGTTAATGTGGGTGGGATAAAATTGGGTTACAGGGATATCAGATTTTTCAACCGCCCAATGCAACAGCTTAAGTTCAAAATCGCTATCACCGACATGGATACTCACTATACCGGCCTTGCCAGAGAGCATACCACCGACGCGGGCTTCAGCCGCGACCCGGATCAGCTCGCTGGCGCTTACCTGGGATGCCCTGTGGTCAGCAATGGCAACCTCTCCTATACCAATAAATTTATCAACCAAGATAATGTCATCGGTAACATTGCCCATTAGGGTACGGGCCGGAAGTTGGTAGGAGCCAGTGTGGCAATAGGTGGAGATACCTTCAGCCTCCAAAGCATGGGCTTTGGCCAATAAGTCTGGCAAAGTACGGGTGGTAGCATCTGTCCCCAGCACTCCCACAAGGGTGGTGACACCGCCCAAGGTGGCATCGGTCAACTGCATTTGCGGTGTACGGGTGTGGAAGCCGCCTTCTCCACCGCCGCCGGTGATGTGCACTAAACTGTCCACTAATCCTGGCGCCAATATCTTGCCGCGGCCATCGATAACCTTTAACAACGAACCTGGTGCACTGACTTTTTCTCGCAGCCCCGGTTCTATCGCGGCTATGGTTTTATCGGCAATTAAAACATCGGTTTCCCCTAGGTAACTAGGTGAATAAACCTCAACATTGGTAAAAAGTGTAAGCATATCGTCCTACTGGAACCCGATCGCTACGGCGATAACCATGGTTGCAACAGACATCAGAAACAGCATTAAAAACAGTTTCCAAGCGAACCTGGCCCAGGTACTCCAGTCCATGCGGGCCACGCCTAAACAACCGATAAGAGACGCAGAGGTCGGGATAATAATATTAGTTAATCCATCACCTAGCTGGAAAGCCAGCACCGCAATTTGGCGGGAAACCCCCACCAAATCTGCAAGTGGCGCCATCAACGGCATAGTCAAGGCTGCCTGCCCCGAACCAGATGCTAGGAAGAAATTGAATATTGATTGGAACACGTACATGAATATTGCCGAACCAGCCTCAGGAATACCCGACATCATGCTGCCAGCATGGTGCAAAATGGTATTCAACACAGAAGGTGTTGTTGCGTCGTCGCCCCCTAGCAGCAACACAATCCCTTTGGCCATGCCTACAATCAAGGCTGCCGGCAAAAGCTCCTTGGCTCCCTGTTGGAAAGACTCAGACACTATATTCATGGTCATCCTGCCGGTCGCCACACATATAACGCCCACTGCAATGCCCATGGCAAAAAACTGGGTTGCTATTTGCGGAATGTAGTACTCGTGCACTATAACGCCCCAAATCACCCATCCAATACCTGCCAACAGGGTTAAAAGGATCAAAACATCCACATGGTTAAATTCAGAGTTTAACGCGGCATTTTGCTGCCGGCGGAAGTGGAAGTCGGTGTGGTAGCTCAGGGATTTTTCCGGATTAGCTTTGATTTTGGCACCGTATTTCATGGTATAGACGATACCGGCCAAGGTGAAAATCGCCCACATTGGGATGCGGAAATCACTGCCAGACAGCAGCGGCACATCCGCTATGCCCTGGGCAATCGCGATACTAAAAGGATTCATCCAGGAAGTCGCGAAGCCAATTTGGGTCGCCACATAGGTAATCAAAACCGCCGTTATGGCATCATATCCCAAGGCAATCACCAACGGCGTTAACACAATACAAAATGCAATCGCCTCTTCCCCCATACCAAATACGGCTCCACTTAGGGAAAATAAGAAAAACATTAAGGGTAGGATAACCATATCCGCGTGTTTAGCCTTCCTAATTAGCGCCATAATGCCATTGTTGACCGCCCCGGAATGCATGATGATGCCAAAAGCACCACCAACGATAAGGATAAACGCGACTACCCCGACAGCCGACCCCATCCTGTCTCCAGACACCATACCCTCAAAGGCGTAGTTCAAAAAGCCAGCTTCTTTGCCACCACTAAACAAGGGCGCTCCAGCGTCAGCATCGTCGGCTACTTTGAAACTATCTGGGTTTATCAGGGTGCGGGTCACTTCCTTGCCATCAATGACTTTGGTGATCTCTTGGGTTTCAAAATACCCTGCAGGCACGATATAGGTCATTGCCGCCGCCAAGACTACAACGAAAAACAAGATAACAAATGCATCTGGCATTCTATTGGCTAAGTTAGATTCATTCATTTCGTTCATGGCTGACATCCAGTTATTGACCCGCGCTAGTAGAACCCTGTCTGTTCCATAATTTTGGCTACATTGCGGATATAGGTTGCAAATATCTACTCAATGTTAGGAGAACTGTGACAAATTAACAAAAACGACTTACAAAGAGGTTTTTGCCATAGGTCACAACTTATGTGTCCAATCTCAATACAGGAAGATACCTGGTTCTATTCGTCGAACCATTCGGAAAGGTAGAAGCTACTGTAATAGTAGCGGGAAAGTTGGCTAGCTTTTTTAATCATAGATACTTATGCAAAACCAAAATGAGTTTGTCGTCAGTCGATTAAAATTCCTTTTGAAGGATTACCGAGAATCAGTTTCAATGTCAACAATAACCCATTCAAAAAACCATCCTAACCGATACACAACCATGCAAAAAATTACCAAACTATATGCGAAAATTGCGCTATTACTGCTCATATCCAGCACCTCAACTGCCGCTACTGAAATCGCCCAACACACTGATAATATTAGTTATTCTTACGACTTAGTGCTTGCTGGTGGTGGCCTTCGCACCTGTTCAAGCATGTCCCAACGCAACTGCAATACCGCAAATTTCCCTGACACTGCAAAAACTGCCAATACCTACGAATTTAACCGCAAAAACGTCGATAAGTTTAAAAACACCGCCGTTTTCACTGGGCAGGCAGATTCCGCTAAACAAAAATTTAATGCGATTTTTGAGCATGTTAATGCAACCCCTGTCACGCTAACTGGAGGCAGCCGTGAAATTGCAAAACTCTTCAAACAAGCGGCGGATGATTTTGCTGGGGATGACTTTTTTTATGGACTACCAAACCAAGTTTATTACGCCGTACAAGATTATTTTGAGGTTGCCTCAACTAAAACGGAGATAGTTGACCTCACTGATAACAAGAGTAAACAAGTTACTGAAATATATACGCGGTTTGTAGAGATAGCCGATAGCAAGCGGCAGCAGGGGCATGATGACATACTTCGGATCGGGGTAATGACTTCTTCATCTAGGGATCCCCTTTCTAACCGGGATTACTACGTCGGAATTTTTGAAAGTGCAGCGGCTATCGCCTTGCCCAACCAAAATGTAGAGGTGTTGTGGATCCCCCTCAGCAAAAGCCTGCAACAAGCCATGGTATTAACACAGCAGGGTTTTGATGGCTGTGCTAGGTTAGGCTCCCTGTTTGAAGCTAATGGCAGCTTTAACCGAGATGCCGTTTACCCGCATTTGGTAAGCCAGCAACGCGCACTTTGCGAGCAGCCCCAGTTGCTGGCAGACATGCTCAACTCCTTGCACGGACTATTTATCAATGGTGGTGATCAAAGCCTATCCCTTGCCGCACTAACCAATAGCGATGGCAGTGACAACCGTTGGATGCAGATAATCCGAAACAAGTTGGCAACGGACGGTTTAGTGCTAGGCGGCACCAGTGCAGGCACCGCAGTACAAGGTGGTGGCATATTTAAGCACCGAGCTGTGCCCATGATCTCAAACGGTGATCCCGAGGTGGCCTTTATTCGGGGCGCATTTGCGCTTGAGCCACCACCATTTGGATGTGAAAAGGACAATAGCTGCCCACATGGGCTAATTGAAGATGACCTTACCTTCAATCCGCGAGGGGGGATTGGTACCTTCCCCTTGGGTATTGTAGACACCCACTTTTCTGAGCGGGATCGAGAAGCCAGGTTAGCCCTGCTTGCGATGCACACAAAAACTCAGTTTGGCTTTGGTGTCGATGAAGCGACCGCCCTGTTGGTAAACCTTGGCAGTCAGCAAATTGATATGGAGGTCGTCGGCGAAGGTGGTGTATTCATCGTAGACGCGCAAAATGGCATTTACAAAACCCAGTCAGGTAAAAACCAAATTGTCGCCATGAGCCATTTTATTAACCATGGTGACAAGGCAAGATACAGCTATGAAACACAAGATATGTCGTTCCAATTGATTGGCCAAATAACTACGGCAACTAAACCGCTACCTGGATTGGAAAAAGGTATTTGGCGCAATGAAGTGCGCAAACACTGCGGCACACCTACCTTCCACCGCTGGCAGGCTATGAAGATTGCATTTTTGGTGAATCCAAATGAGGAAACCCGCTTTGCAATCAACGAAACCGGATCCGCGAGCTTGTGTAGCTATACGGATCTGTTATTTGGTATGGAGAACTAAATTACTTGACCAGACAGTCAAAAAACTATCATTGCCGTGTAAAAAGATAGTCATGTGCAGCTGTCATATCGTGTTAAAATACTGTGCATAAATTAGCCAAACCTGTTGATAAATGCTTATTTTTCGACCTCTTGTTAGTGCTATCCCTTTGAAAATTTAGAGTTTTATATTTTTTTGGGAAAAAACGTTTAATAATGCGGCAAGTTTGAGCTACACTTAGCATTCTCCAATTGGAAAATGACGAAACTAGGTCGTCATTTCAGGAAGATTTTTAGTTAGCGCACGGCTCGAATATGAGCCATTCCCCTAGCCCGGATGTGTATCACATCCGGGTTTTTTTATGGCTAGTACTCAGCAGAAGTTACCCACTTGATGGCAGCAATTGGTTCGGCTAATGCAATTCCATACGTATTCATAAAAAAATTTGCATTTTTTTAACAACGAATGGATATGCAGCATATGTTGCAATTACCCCCTAAAACCTGCATAAAATTTAAATTTTATGCATATAACTATTTAGTCAAGTTTGCTATGTCTTTGCTTTTGATGGATTTTTCCTATTGACCTCAGCATGGGTTGATGTTTTATTAAGCACCGGAACTTGA
The DNA here is from genome assembly GCA_965279005.1 of Alteromonadaceae bacterium. Lineage (GTDB taxonomy): Bacteria > Pseudomonadota > Gammaproteobacteria > Enterobacterales > Alteromonadaceae > Planctobacterium. Next base: position 289,065 of record CBDIHK010000025.1, read on the forward strand.
CTGGTAACACCAGATCGAAGTTCATCAAGTCCGCATCCAGACACTGGGTGCATATTGTTATTAAGTACGCGGTTATAGAAAAATGTTGAAAAAAGCATTCCATTTTACCCTCTACTGCTACTCGCCCTTCTACCTGTCCGAGTGGTTCGACGAATAGGCCGATCCCGTTTGCCCAACCCAATTGGGCCTTCGCTTATCCATTAAGCTCAAAAACAAAAATTTATTACATCATTTGTTGATCGGAAAACACCATGAACACCTCAATGAAAATATTGTTGGGTGCAGCCTTTGCGTTGTCCCCAATTGCTACAGCTATTGCACAAGAAACCACTCCAGAGTCAGAAGAAGCCAACGTAGAGCGCATCCAAGTTACTGGAACTAACATTCGCGGCGTTGATATGGAGGGGAGCCAACCCCTGCAGGTCATTACTGCTGAAGATATCAAACAGTCTGGCGCAACCTCCATATTTGACCTGTTAAAAGACATGGGACAAACCCGTGGCGGCCAGGGCACTTTTGGCACCTCGGAAAGTGGCAGTACCTCCACCTCGACACCTGCCGGGCAAGCCGCGGCGTCACTACGTGGTATGGGACCTTCTTCCACCTTAACCTTGATTAATGGTCGCCGTGTCGCACCGAGTTCATTTGCGGCGGGTACCGAAAACTTTGTAGACATCAACAGTATCCCATTGGCCGCAATTGAACGCGTCGAGGTGCTAGCCACTGGTGCCTCAGCTATATACGGTGCCGATGCCGTTGCCGGGGTTATTAACTACATCCTGAAAAAAGACTTCCAGGGCGCCGAAATCAACGCCTCATTTACTGATAGTTTTTCAAGCTCAGACGAATCAAAGAAAAACCTAAACTTAGTTTGGGGTGGTGAAGCCCTTGGTGGTTCACTGACCGTGTTCGCCGATTTATACGATAAAAATGCCTTTGCAGCCAGGGATCGCGACGTTACTGCTGAGCCACTTTTGGTTAACAGTTATTCTTACCTGCCCAAACTGCCTTATCCAAACATCTATTATTTCTCTTCGCGTGACGGCAACGAATTGGCTAACCCTGACTGCCCTTACCCAACCACGACAACGGTGTTTGGCGAGGATATTTGTGCCTACTACGACAGCCAAGACGCCATGTTGGATTCAGAGTTGGAGTCCCAATCAGCAGGTGCCATCTTTAGCAAACAGATAGGTGATATTGAGTGGAATACCGACTTTTTCTTTAGCCGTAGTAAATCGGTGGCTATGTCACGGCCAGCCCCTATTGACCAAATCGATGACAGCGAGGGGCCTTTCGCCCCCTTCAGTGCATTGGATATTTATTCTGAAGCAGACCTACAAGCCTGGCAGGGCGTATCCAGTCCCTTCGATATTATTTGGGACGACCCCTTCACCACCCAGGCAGGCCAGAGGTTGTTTGGCTTCCGCTATGATGCAAGGTTTGGTGACCCACGTACCATTGAAAATGAAACTAATTCGTTCCGCTTAGTCAGTTCATTGCAAGGCGACTACGAAGGTTGGCAATGGGAAACCGGCGCCACCTACTCCCAATCTAAATCCGAGCAGGTTGCCATAGCCGGTATCTATAACCGCTACCAATATACGGCGGCCGTGCACGGCGAATTGTGCTCTGACGGCAGCATTGCCAATTATGACTCTGACAATGACACCTTAAACTGTAGCAGTGGCAACTTGTTGGCCGCCTTCAACCCATTCCTCATAGGCGACCAAGCGAATGACGATATTTTAGCCCTGGCACAAGCAAGGCCTTACCGCGACGGCAAAAGCACCGTGCTTGGCTTAGATGCCAAGATAAATGGCGAACTCATGGAGTTTGGCGACGACTATATCCGCGCTGCGTTTGGTGTTGAGTACAGGCGCGAGGATTTGGAAGATATTCCCTCTGACAATTCCAGGGCAAACTTTGACAACGATTTCTTGGTTGATGTTTATGCTTTTGGCTCTAGCCTAGCCGAAGCTGACCGCACCCAATATGGTGCCTTTGCTGAATTCTATATCCCACTGACTGACCAAGTCGAAATGCAACTGGCTGGTCGCTACGATTATTACGACGATTTTGGTAGTACAGTAAATCCCAAAGTAGGCTTTTCCTATCGTCCCACCGATAACCTGATCCTACGCGGTAGCTGGGCTACTTCGTTCAGGGCACCTTCCCTCACCCAAGCGGGTGTTGAGCTGCGCACCACCCGCTCCACCTATGATTGCGGTGCCAACAGCCGCGTTTCACAATACTACTGTGGCGGCCAAGGTTTTGAAGCAGGCGAAAATACATTGGAACTGGGTAATCCCAACCTAAATGCGGAAGAGTCGGAATCAATTAGCGTTGGCTTCGCCTGGAGCCCTACAGACGATACCACCATCACCGTCGATTATTGGGCGTTCGAGCACGAAGATATTGTTGATACTAACCTGACAGGAGTGATGGAACGCGCCCTAGACGATGCCGCATTGCGCCATTGTAATATCGTACCGGAGGGGTCACTGGGCATCGCTTTTGATGACAAGCTTTGCAATGGCTATGACGTCAATGATGATGGGATAATTGATGACCAAGAAATGCGTGTATTTTACGATGCCAGTGGCCGCAACATCACAGAAGCAGGTGCCGATGTCGACTTCATTTTAAACGCCTGGAATACATCTGGTTTGGTGCGTGAAGATGAACAGGGCCTACCGCTGGGCAGGGATCACACGATCTTGCTGGAAAACACCGGCACGCAGGATATATCTGGTATCGATATTGATATCGCACAAGACTTCGACGCCTGGGGCGGTACCTTCTCAATTGATTTTGACTGGACCCACTATTTGTCATTTGAGCGCAATAAACCGGGCTCAGACGAAATTGAAGAGCTAATCGGCACCTACCAGTATCCGGAGAACATAGGTAACTTGCGGTTAGGTTGGGGCGATGGCGACTACTATGGCAGCGTTTCAGTGCGCTACACCGACAATTACCAGGATGACATAAGCGGCTTGCGCAACCGGGAAATAGACGAAATGTTTGACCGCGGTTTATTGGACGAAAGCGGTGGACGCCAAGTGGATTCATGGACCATTGTTGATGCTAGCTTTGGCATCGATTTTGAAAATGCCGCCCTGAGTTTCAACATTGACAACCTCTTGGATGAAGAGCCACCGGTCGCCTACGCCTCCAGCCGTGGTTATGACTCAATCAATCATGACGCCCTAGGCCGGGTATTCACTATCCGCTATACCCACTTCTTTGAATAACCGCCCCCCGCTTGCCACAATAACTTGTGGCAAGCCTTTTCCCCTGCTAATTCCCCCGCCTTATATTTATTTTTTGTGCTTTATGGAGACATAGCTTACTAATTCACAAAGTTTCATAAAAGCTATAGGTAGATATATTTACCACCCTGAATTTATCGGATAGGGTTATATTATTAACCATCCCAAAGATAGTATTATGAACCAGAACAATGGCAAAACCGACAAACTAAAACCACCACAGCGGCAACAGAGCCAACCCAACGTCAATAACAACGCCAACTCCAATAGTTACTTAGGGGCTTTGTGGAACAAGGTGCCGTCCATGAACGATATTATGGGTACCGTAAGTGACATGGTTTACGGTGCACCAAATGACAATAACAACAATAACAATAACCAGCCACAGCAACCGCAATTGCAGCGCCAGGACAGCAATACCAATGCCCATACTGTGGCGCAAACCTTACAAGGAGGCAACCAACAAGAAATAAGGAACTTATTGAACAAGCACCAAGTAACACCTGTTGCCCAAAACGTGTTTGAACAAAACGCCCCACAAGCTACCACTACTAACCAGTTTAAAGTGAGAGAAAGGAACACCCAAAATTATCGCAAAACAGGTCAGAACACATTTCGCAAAGTGAAGCAGTTTGACTTGCTACCAACCAACGAAAACAATCAAGACACGGTTTCGGCCACATTTTTCCCGATGACAGGGCACCAGCAGGCTTGGGACAATAACGAAAATGGCAACAAAACACCCAATATGGGAAGGATCCAGAGCAACAATATCCAACAAAACTTGGGGATCACATCACCGTTGAGCGGCTGCTCGGTGGCACGGCTCAACAACGGCAACATGGTGCACGTGCAACCTTTCAAAGCTGGCAATAGGAATGACATGGAACAAGCTGAGCAAACCTTGCGTAACCAAGCCAATGTCAACCAGGTATTTGGTCCTACAGAATATGGCAAGATCGCCAATTCGCAACCAAGCAATGAAGTCAAGACAACCAGTATGTTCATGCTCAAAGGCAACAACGGGCAAATGCAGGGACTAGCCCAATCATTTCACCACATCCATTACCACCAACTTAGCCCAAGCGACAAATTCAACGAAGTGAAGCTGAGCACCCATACCAAAGATATGAGCATCCGGCAAAACCAGAACCAAAACCCGAACAATGCCCAGCAACAGCAAAACGCCAACAATGTGCCACAGAACCGGCAACGGGCATCAAGTTTTGGCCAACAGCAGAATAACAATATCCAAGCCAACCAAAACCAAAGGAACCGGTCAGCCAGCCTCGGCAGCAACCATGGCAATAACGACGTGGCAATGCCCAACGCCGCAGCCAACAACAACCTACAACAGCCACAAAACAACCAGCAGCAACAGCGGCAAAACCACGGCCAAATTGCTGTTAACCAAGGCCGTGGCAGGAGCAGTTCCAACCCAATGCAAATCCGCAATGCCCCCAGGCAGCCCCAGCCCATGGCGCAAAACGACAACCCTCTGGCACCCACAATCAAAAGGCGCCATTCGCTAAACAAATAGTGCCAAGTGGGATAACCGCGAACTGGCCGTGGCAGCGCACACCAAAAACAGGGCTACAACTGTTTTAAGTTCAGCCTAAACCTCTGGGCATTTTGCATATAATGGTTGGCAGAAAGTTCAAGTTGCTTTTGTTGCTCCTCTGAAAGCTGCTTAACCACCTTGCCTGGCGAACCCATCACCACGGAAGCATCAGGTATTTCTTTACCTTCTGGGATCAAGGCATTGGCGCCGATAACACAGTATTTTCCTATTTTGGCACCATTGAGGATAACGCTGTTAATTCCAATGAGGGAATAATCGCCAATTTCGCAACCGTGCAACATCACCTTATGACCAATTGTGACGCCCTTACCTATGGTTAAGGGGATACCGGGATCGGTATGCAAAACGCTGCCATCCTGTACATTGCTGCCAGCCCCCACTTTTATTACATCGCAGTCACCACGCAATACCGAGTTGAACCATACCGAAGAGTTCTCTTCCAATACCACGTTGCCGATCACATGGGCACCAGGTGCAACATAAGCTGAACGATGAATATCCGGGATTAAATCTTCCAATTTATAAAGCATAGGGTTTTCCTTTATAGGCTCGTAATTTTATTAGGATAATAGTGAAGCTGGTTTTTGCCGGATCAATCCTTCTTGGCTACTAGATGCCACTAACTCACCTTGTTGATTGAAAAACTGCCCCCGGACAAAACCCCGGGCATTTGCCGTATTGGGGCTGTCAGCACAGTACAAAAGCCAGTCGTTAAAATTAAAAGGCCGATGAAACCACAATGCGTGGTCAATGGTCGCTACCCGCATGTCTTTCCGAGCAGGGGATATGCCGTGTGGTTGCAGCGCAGTTAACAACAAATAGAAGTCAGACGCATACAAAAGCGACGAATATTGCAGTTCAGGATTGGCACTTATATCCTGCCCTAACCGCATCCATACCCTGCGCACAGGCGGCCGACGGCCTTCTGCATCAGCCTCTAGTTGAATGCTGCGCATTTCAATAGGCTTGTGCCTGGCGAAATTCCTGCGCATGCCTTTTGATATCAATAACGGGTTGCGTTCAAAACGTTGTATATCAGGCTCAACCTGCCCAGGTGGAGGTACCTCTGGCATTTGTACAGCCAGGTGTTGCAATCCCTGTTCCGGCACTTGAAAAGAACACATGCAATCAAAAATAGTATTACCGTTTTGCAGCGCTTTTATCCTGCGCGTAGAAAAGCTCCTGCCATCCCTAACCCGCTCTACCTGGTAGACAACGGGCAAGTTGACATCACCCGGCAAGATAAAATAACTGTGAAACGAATGCACAACTAGCCCAGTAGCTACCGTTTGTTGTGCTGCCGACAGCGCCTGTGCCATCACCTGCCCGCCAAAAACCGCGCGAAAGCCGAGATCCCAACTTTGCCCCAAAAAACAGTCATGCTCGTTTTTTTGCAAAAGCAGGATCTCTCGGATATCGGCGCTTTCTATCTCAGCAAGTGCAGTGGGTAGCGTGTTATCGCTTGTGTCGCCATTGCTACTCATAGTGAAAAACAAGCCAATAGTAGGGTTTCATATGTATCTCCATCATTAATGAATAGCGGCCAATTGAATAAATGAACGACATTCAGATATCCCCTCAGCGCCTACCATCAGGATACTGCCTGTGATTTATTTGGGCGTTTAGGATGGAACTTATCCGGCAAATGCTCGTGATGTTCAAAATAGCGTGTATCTTTATAGGGCAATTTCATAAACCCAGAGATACCTTCATCTTGTATTTGTGGCAATAATTGAACAATCTTCGCCAAACACCCGCGAAATTCAGCTTCTTTGCTGTGGTCAAGCAACTTGTAATAACTGTGCACTTTCAAATGAAGTGGCAAGGCTTCAAAGATTATACAGCCGGTATGGTGTATTTGGTTTAGTTGCGCAATGATATCCAACATGCTTGCTGGCAACTGCAATAGTTCGTCCGGATCCTCACCATCTTCAAAATAGCTATGGGTCCGGCCTTCCTCCCCCAATGTTGATACCTGGCTTTTTTCGTAGGGAATGCTGGCGCCAGCATCGGGCTGGAAAGGCTGGCTGGCAAATTCCCGTTCTACGTGCAGGGTATCCCTAGCGTTGAACATGCAGCTTTTAAAAATACCTACCCGGTATACTGCGCGCGCCAAATGCACGATGTTATTAACGGACTCGACAAAAGCATCTTTGAGTTCAGGGTTACTGAGGTTAAGGGAAGAATCAATATAGACACCTTCAGTTTCCCACCGAACCACCAAACCGCCCACCACGGGATAACGTCCCAACCGGGAAACCGCACTGATAAAAGCTTTTTCAGTTTCTCCCATACCTTGCATGTAGTTTTTGTAATACCGCTCGAATTGGGCATCGTTGAGGTAACGCAACTCTTGGTTATCGCCCTGCTCGCGCAAAAAAGATTTGCGCGAACTATACACCACCGTATCAATTTCTTTATCGCCCCGCTGCTGCCAACAGGGGATCATTGGAACTGTAGGTAACAACAGGGGATCACCAAAAACTTGGTTCGCCATAAACTGCATATTGCGCATTAAATAATCCCCTGCCTGCCGCTTCAGGCCCGGATCATCACTTAGCATCGCAGTTAACACCTCAGCGAATTCTTTTGGCAAACCCACGGAGTTTGCCCTAATGACCTTAGTACCAAAACGGGAAGACTGGCCAGAGGCCAATGCGTACAGGGTACTGGCTAAACCCTGCTCATCAAACCTGGGCGATGACAACTGGCCATTGAGTTGCTCCTGCCCGATAAAATACACATCCCCTAGCCTGGCATTAGTTTGCTGCAGATCACCCGACATCAAATCCATCACATTGTTGCCAACGTACTGGCCTTCGGCGTCTAGTTGGGCAAACACGGAGGAGCCCCAATCGATTAAACCAACCTGTTCAGTTTCTGGGTTGAACACCAAATTGGACGGCTTGATATCGCCATGCACAATCGGCTTGGGTTGGCCTTGGTAGCAAAAGGAACGCAAGTGTTGCAGTACCTGCACCATCTGCGCTGCTATTTTGACGATAGTTGGCGCAGGTAGTGGCCCCTGCTGCAACGACACTTGTTCAAGATCCAAACCCATTGCCCGTTCCATAACCAAAATTGCCTGTTTGCGCACCCGCTGGAATTCAACTAACGCGGGTACGTTGGCATGGTCAACGTGGCTTAGCATGAAAGCCTCTTCTTCCAGGCGATCCTGCACATGCTGGGGCAAATTGGCCCGGCTAAATTTAAACACCAATTCCTGGCCGTTGGGTGACAATCCCGCAAAAGCAAAGCCAAAGGCGCCTTTTCCAATCAGCTCAATATCGCTATAACCCAACAAAGTCAGCTGGTCGATACACAGCTGCAACCAGTCCTTAAGTTTTTGGGCATCTTGGTGTGAGAGCAGATAGATAGACTGCTCTTCTGGGATATAAAAGTGTTTTAGGTTAGAAGTCGCCATATGACCCAAGTAGCGTTACACCGTGCTAAGGATGTTAAATTAAAACCTGCTAACTTGCACAAAAAAAGGGGGCGATGCCCCCTCAGTGATCTTGGTTAACTGTTAGCTTATTTTAAGTCGGCCAACATGGTCATTGGATTTTCCAAATAGGACTTCCACAAATTATTGAACTTAACCATGGTTGCGCCATCAATGATCCTATGGTCACCGGACCAGCTAACGGTCATGATATTGACCGCGACGACATTGTCATCCTCATCAAACCTAGGCAACCTCTGCATTTTGCCTAAAGCGACAATTGCCGATTCAGGTTTGTTGATGACCGGCGTTGCCGTCGTGCCGCCCAGCACCCCTATATTGGAGATACTAATGGTGCCGTCCTTTAAGTCAGCCTGCGCCAACCGCCCCTCGCGGGCCTGGTCGATAATGCGGTTTACTTCCTGTGCCACTTCAAACAAGGTTTTGTTTTGCACCTGCTTCACGTTTGGTACCAACAAACCAATTTTTGAGTCCACTGCCATGCCAATGTTGTGATCATCAAAATAAGTGAGTTCGGTACAGTCTTCGTTCACCTGCGCGTTGACAATAGGAAATTGCTTCAAGGCCAATGACATGGCTTTGATAAACAAAGGCATAAAGCTCAATTTTACGCCTTGTTTTTCGAACTCTGGCTTCAAGCTCTTGCGCAGCGCAATGAGGGCATCCATTTGGATCTCCTCGCTAACGCTAAAGTGCGGAATGCTGAATACCGACTCGCTCATTTGTTTGGCCATCGCGGCTTTCACGCCGCGGATTGGTTCTACCCTTGTGCCGCCAACCGTTGTGGCTGCTGGTGCAGCAACTGGCTGTATTGCAGGGCTAGAGGCGGCCACTGTTGGCGCCACAGCCTTGCCCGAAACAAAGTCATGGATATCCTGCTTCATTACCCGGCCTTTTTTGCCCGACCCTGGTACTGTGGCGATATCTATGTTCAGTTCCCGCGCCAAGCGCCTAACGGCAGGGCTTGCCAACGCTTTACCTTGGCGCACCGGCGTATCAGTAACGGCAGCAGTTGCAGCAACCGTCGCTGCTGATTCAGCTGGGGCAGCGTGCGCCTGCGCATTTGCTGTAGGGCTGGCAGCCACTGCACCGCCAGCGACTTCAATGGCATATAAGGGGGAATGCACTTTGGCAATATCACCCTTGTTGTAGTAGAGCTTCACTACCTTGCCGGAATGCTTGGCAGGGATCTGCACCAGCGCCTTGTCTGTCATTACGTCGGCAACGGCTTGGTCTTCCTCAATGACATCGCCTTCAGCAACCAGCCATTCCACCAGTTCACATTCCACAATACCTTCACCGATATCAGGCAAGATAAAGTCTTCGATTGCTGAGCCGGTGCTGCTGGCTTCAACATTGGCCGCGACAGGGGATCCAGTGCTAGTTTGTCCTGCTGCCGCAGTTTCAGGTGTACTGGCTGCACCTTCAACATTAATTACAAACAGGGGCTCATGGACTTTGGCGATATCGCCTTTGGCGTAGTGTAGTTTTTCAATAACACCGTTGTACATGGAAGGGATCTGCACCACCGCTTTGTCAGTCATAACTTCAGCCACCGGTTGGTCTTCTACCACCTTGTCGCCTTCGGCCACCAACCACTCGATCAGCTCGCACTCGACTATGCCTTCACCAATATCAGGAAGAATAAATTCAGTACTCATCTCACAGTCCCCAATTAGTAATGCATAGTGCGTTTGATGGCTTCGTATGTCTTAAGGTGATCCGGCATGTATTCTTTTTCATGCGCCAATGGATAAGGTGTATCCAGACCACACACCCTCGCAATGGGGGACTCAAGGTACAAGAAGCACCTTTCCTGCACAGTAGATGCAACCTCAGCGGCAAAGCCACCGGTTAATGGCGCTTCGTGGTTTATTAACAAGCGTCCCGTTTTCATAACTGAGTCACATATGGTCTGGGCATCCCAAGGCAAAATACTGCGCAAATCAATAATTTCACAAGAAACACCGTCTTTTTCCGCCATTTCCGCGGCCTTTTCGATGATTTCCATTTGCGCGCCCCAGGCTAGCAAGGTGATATCAGAACCGGTTTTCACCACCTCGGCCTTGCCAAGCGGCAATTGGTAGTCTTCTTCAGGAACATCACCTACCGACGCCCGGTACAAACGCTTGGGCTCCATAAACAATACCGGGTTAGCATCGCGGATTGAGGCCAGCAACAAACCTTTAGCTTGGTATGGGTTGCGCGGCGTCACAATCTTGATGCCGGGACAATGGGCGAAAAAAGCTTCCGGCGATTGGGAATGGTAATGGCCACCGGCAATGCCGCCACCATAAGGGGTACGGATGGTTAACCCGCCAACGTTAAACTGGCCACCAGAGCGGTAGCGCCATTTCGCTGTTTCATTCACAATCTGGTCAAATGCAGGGAAGATATAATCGGCAAATTGGATTTCAGCAATCGGGAAAGAACCCTGCGACGCCAGGCCATTGGCAAAACCCAAAATACCTTGTTCAGTCAAAGGTGTATTAAATACCCTGCCCTTGCCAAACTTCTCTTGCAGATTACTGGTAGCGCGGAACACACCACCAAAGTGGCCGACGTCTTCACCGAAGAGCATAACTTTTTCATCAGCATCCATCGCGATATGCAATGCATTGTTCACTGCTTGCAACATATTCATTTGTGGCATTAGTCAATCCTCCCCGAAGTGGCAGGGTAAGCCTCTGGGTACTGTTTAATGTGGGCTTTTAGTTCTTGCAGTTGTTCTTGCAAATGCCATGGTACCTCGTCATACACATCAGCCACAATTTCATCAACCTTGCATACAGGCACTTGCTCTACTTGTTTTAGTTCCTGTAGTACCTCAGCCCGGATTTGTTCTAATTTCTTTTCGTTCTCAGGTTTATCCAACCAGCCCTGGTGTTGCAACCAGTTGCCCAACCTGGCAATGGGGTCTTTTTCCTGCCATTTTGCTTCTTCTTCTTTGCTGCGATAGCCAGATGGGTCATCCGAGGTTGAGTGGGCTGCCAGACGGTAGGTCATGGCTTCAACCAGCACCGGGCAATTTTCCGCCAGCGCAATTTCACGGGCTTTTGCAGTTGCCGCATAAACGGCCAAGGCATCGTTGCCATCGACGCGGATGGTTTTCACGCCGTAGCCAATGCCGCGCGACGCGATGCCGTCGCCGGCAAATTGTTCTTCCGCCGGGGTAGATATGGCATAACCGTTATTGCGGCAGAAGAAAATCACCGGGCAGTTGAGTACAGCCGCCATATTGACACCTGCGTGAAAGTCGCCTTCTGATGCAGCACCTTCACCGAAATAACAAATGGTCACGCCTTCTTGCCCTGCCATTTTCTGGCCGTAGGCATAGCCAGAAGCCTGCGGTATCTGGGTACCTAGGGGTGACGAGATGGTCATAAAGTTAAGTTCGGCAGCACCGTAGTGAATTGGCATTTGGCGGCCTTTATTTGGCTCCCGCTCATTGCTGAACATCTGGTTCATAAATTGTTCTGTGCTGTAGCCGCGATAGGCCAAGGCACCTTGTTCCCGGTACTGGGACATAATCATGTCTTGTGGCTTGAGCGCCGCAGCACTGGCTACGGTACTGGCTTCTTCACCGGTAGAGGCCAAATAAAAGCTGATACGCCCCTGGCGCTGTGCCGCTACCATGCGCTCATCAAGGATGCGGGTATATTGCATCGTTTCATATATTTTAACGGCAATGTCCGGTCCTAGTTCGGGCGCGGTGGCATCTGGGTGCACCGTACCATCGTTATTGAGGATTTGTAACATCGGGATATCGAGCAAGCCGTTTGCGATTATGTCCACTTCATGGACAACACCAACTTGCGCAAGATGGTTTCTTGTTTTCATGCGTCACACCTTTTAGACCCAGCTAACTGCTATTTGCCGGGCGATGTTGTAGGGACAGATAATATAGTGCAGATTAGTAAAATAGGCGTTGCCAATTTGGTTGCAAAATGTCAGCACCCGAGACAAAACCTCTAATATTTTCAATTTTGTAGGTTTTTTATCATCTTGTTTACATTTTTATTAAGTTGTTAAAACAAAAAAACTACATTTGCAGCCATAGCTGTTTTATTTTTCTGTTCCGTGATGCAACCTTTGGTCACGTATTTCGTACTACTCATCACGCACCCCCTTGCAAAAATTTAATGAAAATGTTTGGCCAATTCTATGTAAATTTTGTAAGGACTGTGCTAAAACACTGTCCTCTTCCTAAAACATATATGCACAAAATGGAAGAGCATTAAAATAACGACTTAGCGACACCCACACTCATTCAGGTATCTGGCTTAGTCAAATAAATCCAATAAAATGGGAACTAGTCATGAAGAGAAATCTACTTTCGCTGGCTGTTGGCGCGGCATTGGTTGCCGGCGCATCTGCCTCTGCCTCTTTTACCCCACTTAAAGCACCGAATCCTCATACAGCACAGCAGCCTGCCGTTGATGGTACTTTTGAAAAAGAAACTTTTCGCCAGGCGATCACGCTACCCGACGGCCGCATCCGGGTAATTGTACAACTAGAAGATGCGCCGCTTGCTTTATTCCCTGCTGTTAATCCTTCAGTCAGCGCCATGGCCAAAGGCAAAATCACCGGCGATGTTGATTTTAACTCCAAGGCAGCGAAAGAGTACAAGGCAGTACTTAAACAACAACAGGATATGGTGATCCAAGCGGCCAGGCAAATCGATGCGGGTATCAAGGCAACCCACCGCTATGACATCCTGGCCAACGGTTTTTCTACCACTATTGCCAAAGACAAAGTTAACCAATTGCGCAACTTGCCAGGCGTAAAAGCGGTATATCCCGATGTTATGATGCATGCCCAAATGGATCTCAGCCTCGACATCATCAACGCTTTTGAAGTCTGGGAAAGTCTCGGTGGTGACTCCGAAGCCGGTAAAGGCATCAAGGTTGCCATTATTGATAGCGGCCTGCGTCCTGAAAACCCATTATTTGCTGGTGATGGTTTTACCGCGCCTGAAGGCCTACCGGAAGATGATTATTGTGCCACTACCGATCCTGAATTTTGTAATGGCAAAATTATTGTCGCTCGCGCAGCAACGCTGCCAGAAGGCTTTCCTCTGGTAGAAGGTGAGTTTGCCAACTCACCAATGGCTTTTAACGGCCACGGCACCCATGTGGCTGGTTCTGCTGTGGGTAACTGGGGTGTTGAAGGTACCCGCGGTGATTTTAGTGCCACCATCGGTGGTGTTGCACCGGGTGCTTACCTAATGGTCTATAAAGGGCTTTATGCCACTACAATAGATCCAACCTCTAGCTCCGGCTCTACCGGTATGTTGGTGGATATGCTGGAAGCAGCGGTTGCCGATGGTGCTGATATTATTAATAACTCTTGGGGTGGCTCTGCTGCAGTAGTTGCGCCGTTCTATGAAGAAATATTCGTTGCGGCAAAAGAAGCTGGCTCCGTAATGGTATTTGCTGCCGGTAATGATGGTCCTGGCCCAGGCACTATCGGTCATCCATCTACAAGCGGTGAAGTACTTGCAGTAGGTATGACTACCACCCAACGTTTTACGCCTAACTTCTTTAGTGTATCTGGCTCTGAAGTGCAAGACACCCAAGCTCTACCTTCGGGTCCGATAGCCATAACCGAAGATATTACTAGCCCGATTATTTATGCCGGTGCCGTGGATGAAGCCAATTTTGAAGGCTGTAATGCCTGGGAAGACCCAGAAACCTTTGCCGGCAGCATGGCATTAATTTCCCGTGGTTCCTGTTTTTTCTCTGATAAAGTAACCAATGCTACAGCTGCGGGTGCCATTGGCGTGATTGTCCATAATAATGTGCCTGGAGAAGGGCCATTTGGTATGGACTTTGGGGATACCGAAATTACGATTCCTACGGCTATGATAGGTACCGAAGCCGGTTTAGCGGCAGCAGAATACCTGTCTGGCGATGTAACCGATGCGCAAGCTACACTAACAGCTGGTGTGCCCACGCCAGACGTGATTAGCGCAGGCAGTTCCAAAGGACCAAACGCCGACCCAACTATTTTGAAACCAAACTTGGCTGCACCTGGCGTGCAAATCTTCTCTGGTGAATCACCGCTTGCCCCGGGTCATGAAGGCGAAGACTTCTCCTTCAAAGGTGGTACTTCCATGGCATCACCACACGTGGCCGGTGCCGCAGCCTTAATTAAACAAATGAACCCAGACTGGTCTGTTGATCAGATTATGTCAGCGGTTACCCATACTGCTGTGCGTGAAGGGTTGTTGAAACCAGACCTAGAATCCGCTGCTGATTGGTTTGATATTGGTGCCGGTCGTTTGGATGTTGAGCGCGCCAGCAAGGCACAATTAACCTATAGCGAACTAGGCTTAGCTAACCCAGCTTGTTTCGAACAATGTAGCTGGACCTTTACCGTTACCAATACCAGCGATTCCGATATTAGCGTAATGGTCGATGACTATATCATGGGTCCTGGTTATGAAATGACCGTATCGCCAGCTGATGCCACCTTGCCTGCCGGAGCCGAAGCCGAAATTACCGTAACGGTTAACGCCACCGCAGCGCAGGTATTTGATACCTGGATCTTTGGTGGTATTGAATGGGATGATGGCAATGCTGATACCCCAGAGTACTTTATGCCCATCGCGGTTAATGCCATTAATGCCGACAATGCCGCCTTGTTCTCAAGCGCTGCTTCCGCCGACGCCGTTGCCGTAGGCGAAACTACTACTCTTACCGCCACGGTTAATAACTCTAACCTGGCTGAAGGCATTACATTGACGGCACAATTTGCTGACGAGTTTGTCACTGATGCCTCTAGTGTCAGCGCAACCGTAGGTGGCGAAGCCCAAACGGTGAGCTTTGACGCTGCCACCAATAGCGCTGCTTGGACGGGAAGCCTAGGTACTGCAAGCTTTGCTATTGCACCCAATGACTGGCCAGCACAGCAGCTAGGCGCTTTTGGCATTCCTGGCTACTTCAGTATGGCGGATTTTGGTGCTGCCCCACTAACGTGCTCAGCTACTTGTGATGATTCATTTGTGTCAATCAACACTGCGCCTATTACCTACCTAGGCCAGGAATATACAACTATGCATATTTCTTCCAATGGCTTTGTTGTATTAGGAGATGATGACACTGGGGCTAACTTCTCTCGCACTCAACCTCTACCTTCTAGCGATGCGCCTAACAATGTTATTGCGCCCTTGTGGATGGACTTGGATTTGGCGGGCGGTGACGGTGCCGGTGAAATCTATGCCACCGACCTAAACCTTAATTCCGACTTTGGATGCGGCCCTTGTAACGACTACTTCATTGTTGAATGGCGTGGTGCGGAAATTTACCAGGTGCCGGGTGAAGCCTATACATTCCAGATTTGGTTTGAGAAAGGCACTGGTGAAGCTTATTTCTACTACGGTGAAGTCGGTTCATTGCCTGATATGCTCAACCAGTTTGGCCTTGGCCTAACTGTGGGTGCAGAAGATGCTACTGGATCTGTTGGTCTAACTTTTGCGCGCATCGATGCTGACGGTACACGCACTGGCACCTTCCCGGCTTCTGGTGATGTTTGGGGTCTAAGCGTTACCCCAGGTGAAACCCTAGAGTTTGCTGCTACGGGTGGATTGGCCGAGCGCACAGCCTTGATTGCTGATAGCATGTCTGTTGATGAAGACGGCAGCGTTACGAGCAATGTACTTGCCAATGACCTTGACCGTACCGTCACCAATAACTTTATGGTGGAAAGTGGCGCAGTAACAGCCCGTACCTTCAAGTCAGTACGCTATGACTTCGCTAGCCTAGATACCAGCACCTTGGCCATTGCTGAGCAAGCCACCAATGGTACTGCTGCGGTAACTGATGACGGTTACATTAGCTACACGCCAAATGCTGACTACAATGGTGCTGATAGCTTCACCTACACCGTTACCGATATGGATGGTGTGGCTGAGACTGCGTCTGTTGACGTAGCCATCGCGGCGGTTAACGATGCACCTACCATTAGCATTACCGCGCCATCAAGCGCCATTGAAGGTGGCTTCTACACCGTTGCAGTAAATGCAAACGATGTAGATGGCGATGACCTGACGGTGACTATCGCAGGCGTTGAAACCACATCACTTCAGGTACAAGCACCGCAGGTTGATGCCACAGGTACCAGCTTGACCTATGACGTGGTAGTATCTGACGGCATTGAAACAGTGACCGACTCTGTGACGGTACAAATCAATGATGCTCCTA
Source organism: Alteromonadaceae bacterium (assembly GCA_965279005.1). Taxonomy (GTDB): domain Bacteria; phylum Pseudomonadota; class Gammaproteobacteria; order Enterobacterales; family Alteromonadaceae; genus Planctobacterium. The sequence continues at coordinate 305,589 of CBDIHK010000025.1, forward strand.
AGGGCTCTAGTGGTTCCCTGGCATGGTACAGCTTGTTGTTGTTACCGCTAACTTGGATGCGCCGCAAAAAGAAAATGCACTAACCGGCATTTAAACCAGTAATTCAAGGGTCGCTATTGCGGCCCTTTTTATTGGGATTTATTTATCTCGCTGTGGACTATTCATTATTTAGCCTGACTGCAGCATTTGGTGTACAATGCCGCCGATTTTTGCCTGAGGTGTGCCTATGAGCGTTGAACAATTTGATCCTACCCAAACCACAACTTTAAAAAAGCCTGAGCAAGCCATTGCCAAACTGCACCAAGATGCTGAGCAAGCGCATACGGTTGATAAAAGTGATCCTAGGGTTGGTTTTGTCAGCCTAGGCTGCCCAAAAAACCTGGTAGATTCAGAACGCATCCTGACCCAGCTACGCACCGAAGGCTACGACGTGGTGCCCACCTATGATGATGCCGATTTAGTTATCGTCAATACCTGCGGCTTTATCGACAGCGCAGTGCAAGAATCATTAGATACCATAGGTGAAGCCCTTGCCGAGAATGGCAAGGTTATCGTCACAGGCTGTTTAGGCGTCAAAGAGGATGAGATCCGTGAGGTCCACCCAAATGTTTTGGCCATCACCGGTCCCCATGCCTATGAAACTGTTGTAGAACAAGTCCACGACCACTTGCCGCAACCCCAGCACAATCCGTTCCAACACCTGGTACCAGAGCAAGGGGTGAAGCTCACACCAAGGCATTATGCCTATTTAAAAATATCGGAAGGCTGTAACCACCGTTGTACTTTTTGCATTATCCCGTCTATGCGCGGTGACCTGGTCAGCCGCCCGATAGGTGAAGTACTCAGCGAAGCCCAGCGATTGCAAAGCGCCGGGGTTAATGAACTATTGGTGATCTCCCAAGATACCAGTGCCTACGGTGTAGATGTTAAGCACAAAATGGATTTCTGGGAAGGTATGCCGCTGAAAACCGGCATGACTGAGCTGGCCGAACAGCTAGGGCATATGGGCATATGGGTGCGCTTGCACTACGTCTACCCCTACCCCTCTGTAGACAAGGTCATTCCACTGATGGCACAGGGCAAGGTCCTGCCCTATTTGGATATCCCCTTTCAGCACGCCAGCCCGCGCATACTCAAATTAATGAAACGCCCGGCGGCTGCAGAGCGCACCTTAGAACGCATTAAAAAATGGCGGGAAATTTGCCCTGAGCTGGTGATACGCTCTACTTTCATTGTGGGTTTTCCCGGTGAAACCGAAGCGGAATTCCAAGAGCTCTTAGACTTCCTGCAAGAAGCGCAGCTAGACCGGGTTGGCTGTTTTAAATATTCGGAAGTAGAAGGCGCCAAAGCCAATGACCTGCCGGATCATGTGCCTGAAGAAATAAAGCAAGACCGCTATGAGCGCTTTATGCTGACCCAGCAGGCTATCAGCACTGAGCGCCTGGCGCGCCGGGTTGGCATGATCATGCAAGTGATAATAGATGAGGTGGACGAGGAAGGCGCCATTGGCCGTACCTATGCAGATGCCCCTGAAATTGACGGAGTGGTTTACCTCAATGGCGACTATGAAGTGCAGCCGGGTGATTTTGTCTCTGTCTTGATTGAGCATTCTGATGAATATGACCTATGGGGTACCCGGGTTGATGACGATGCCTAGTTAATGGCACAAGCCCTTTGCAGCATTCATGACCCAAAGGGCTTTTACCGCTATTTGATATCGAATTTTAGATATTGGATACAGCTAGCAGGATAGTTGCTCTGCAAGCAAACATCCATTCGCACTCTATTGGGCATATCCATGGGTTTCTCTGACGCACAATAATAAAAAGCCAATGCGCCCTAGTAGGTTGAAAAGCCGCCTTCATTTCACCGTGCCTGACACTTTGCCGATGTCTCTCTATTGAGTTGTGCGGCCACAAACCCAAACAAAATTGTATAAAACAATCCACAATAACGGTGAACACCGTTCAACAACGGTGAAAAGACTGCACAGCTAAAATAACCTAGCTAAAGCAGTACCCCAGACAACATCATTTACAGACGCACAGCATCGCGTGACGAAACCCATAGACCCAGATTTATTTTTGGTATATGGCAAAAAAATTAATCTTATCAATGCTATTGAGACTGTTATAACCACTGTGCTAAAACACTTTCCTCTTCCAAAAACATACATGCATAAATGGAAGAAAATTAATAAAACGACTTAGCGACACCCACACTCATCTGGTATCTGGCTGGGTCAAATAAATCCAATAAAATGGGAACTAGTCATGAAGAGAAATCTACTTTCGCTGGCTGTTGGTGCGGCACTTGTTGCCGGCGCATCCGCCTCTACCTACGCTTCTTTTAACACACTCAAAGCACAAAACCCTCACACAGCCCAAAAGCCCGCTGTTGACGGTAGTTTTGAAAAAGATCAATTCCGCCACGCTATCCAACTACCGGATAACCGCATCCGCGTGATTGTGCAGCTGGAAGATGAGCCACTGGCATTATTCCCGGCGGTAAACCCGTCCATGAGCGCGATGGCCAAAGGCAAAACTACCGGAGAAGTTAATTTTAAATCCGCAGCGGCAAAAGAATACAAAAGGGTACTGAAACAGCAGCAAGACCTAGTTATCCAAGCGGCCAAGCAGTTTGATGCAGGGATTAAGGCGGATCACCGATACACCACCCTAACCAATGGATTTTCCACTACGATTGACAAAAACAAAGTCGAACAGCTACGCAAGCTACCAGGCGTAAAAGCAGTTTACCCTGACACCATGAAACACGCGACCATGGATTTAAGCCTGGATATCGTCAATGCCTTTGAAGTTTGGGAAAGCTTGGGCGGCGACACCGAAGCCGGCAAAGGGATCAAAGTTGCCGTCATTGATAGCGGCTTGCGTAACGAAAACCCAATGTTCAGTGGTGAAGGTTTTACCGCACCAGACGATGTGCCCACCGATGACTATTGCGCAACGACTGATCCCGACTTTTGCAATGGCAAGGTAATAGCCGCTAGAGCTGCTGTTGTTCCCGAACAGTTTATCTTGGCTGAGGGTGAATTTAACGGTATCCCGGTAGCATTTAATGGCCATGGTACACACGTTGCGGGCACGGCGGTCGGCAACTGGGGCGTAGAGGCCTCCCGGGACGGAACCACAGCAACCGTTGGCGGTGTCGCACCGGGAGCCCACTTGATGGTATACAAAGGCTTGTACGCTTCAGCCAATAACCCTGAATCAAGCAGTGCCTTCGACTCCATGCTAGTATCCATGTTGGAAGCAGCCGTTGCTGATGGCGCAGATGTTATCAATAACTCATGGGGCGGCGGTGCCGCAGTGGTTACGCCACTGTATGAAGATATTTTTATCGCCGCCAAAGAAGCCGGTTCTGTGGTGGTATTTGCCGCTGGCAATGATGGCCCAGGCGCCGGTACTGTCGGCACCCCATCCACCAGTGGTGAGGTGCTTACCGTAGGTGGTTCAACCACAGAACGCTTTACCGCCAACTTCTTTAGTATTGATGGTTTAGACATTGACGATACCGTCGCCTTGTTATCCGGTCCTATCGGCGTACCTGAAGCGATAACTAGCCCTATTGTCTACGCAGGCGCTGTGGATGAAGCCAACTTTGAAGGCTGTAACGCCTGGGAAGATCCCGAGACTTTTGCCGGCAGCATGGCGTTGGTTTCCCGTGGCTCTTGTGACTTCTCAGTAAAAGTGGCGCATGCCCAAGATGCCGGAGCCACCAGTATTGTCGTATTTAACAATGTCGAAGGCGAAGGTCCATTTTTAATGGCACTGATTGATGAAGAGACCGTCATCCCCGCCGCCATGATTGGTAATGTCCCTGGCCTGGCCGCTGCAGAGTATCTTTCAGGAGATGTGACTGGTGCCCAAGCCACTTTGACCGCGGGTGTTGGTGTCGAAGATTCAATGTACATAGCAAGTGGTAGGGGGCCAAACGCCGATCCCAATGTGTTCAAACCCAATGTTATCGCGCCTGGTGTGCAAATATTATCGGCGGAATCAGAATTAGCCCCTGGCCATGAAGGCGAGCACTTCTCCTTTAAAAACGGAACCTCAATGGCATCACCACACGTAGCAGGTGCCGCTGCTATTGTGAAACAGCTAAATCCAGATTGGACGCCAGAGCAGATTATGTCGGCAGTCACCCACACCGCAGTACGTGATACTTTGGTTGACGACGATTTGGAATCGATGCCTGATGTGTTTGATTACGGTGCCGGTAGGCTTGATGTGCAGCGCGCTGTCAATGCCCAGTTAACTTATAGTGAACTTGGCTTGGCCAATGCTAGTTGTTTTGAACAATGCAGCTGGACCTTTTCCGTTACCAATACCAGTGACGAAGATATTAGCGTAACAGTAGACGAACAAATTATGGGTACCGGCTATGCCCTGACGGTATCACCGGCCGATACCACCCTACCAGCGGGAGCGCAAGCCGAAATAACGGTTACCGTAGATGCCACCGCAGCCCAAGAGTTTGACGCCTGGATTTTTGGAGGCATTGAGTGGGATGATGGCAATGCTGATACCCCAGAATACTTCATGCCAATTGCAGTAAATGCTATCAACGCCGACAATGCGGCCTTGTTCTCTAGCACGGTATCTGATGACGCTATTGCCATTGGTGAAACAACTACGTTATCTGCCACTATCAATAACTCTAACCTTACCGACAACATCACTTTGACAGCACAGTTTGCACAAGAGTTTGTAACCGAGGCCTCAGGTATCAGCGCCGTTGTCAATGGTGAAGCACAAACAGTTAGCTTCGATGCCGACAGCAACACAGCAACCTGGCAAGGCACAATGGGAGCAGCAAGCTTCGTTGTAGCACCTGATACAGGTGATACCAGCCCGGCAGCCCAACTCGCAGCATTTGGCATCGGAGGCTATTTCCCAATGGGGCCGTTGGGATTCCAAGCTGCACCACTTGAATGCTCCACCGACTGTGATGAGACCTACATTACAATCAGCACTCCGCCGATCACCTACCTAGGCCAGGAATACAACACCATGCACATATCCTCCAATGGCTATGTAGTGCTAGGCGATGATGATACGGATGCGAGTACCTCCTTAAGCCAACAACTGCCTTCCCCTGTTGCACCTAACAATGTCATTGCACCAATGTGGATGGACTTGGATTTGGCTGGAGGTACAGGTGCTGGTGAAATTGTTGCTACCAACCTGGATCTAAACTCAGTGTTTGGATGTCCGTTCTGTAATGACTACTATGTCGTAGAGTGGTTCGGTGCGGAAATCTACGAGGTACCAGGCGAAGCCTATAGCTTTCAGATTTGGTTTGAAAAAGGCACTGGCGAGATCTTCTTCTATTACGGTGAGGTGGGCTCGTTGCCAGACATGCTGAACCAGTTTGGCCTAGGCCTAACCGTGGGTGCTGAAGACAGCACAGGTACCGTTGGATTAACCGTTGCGCGCATAGACTCAGATGGTACCCGCACCGGTACCTTCCCAGAGGCGGGTGATTTATGGCGCCTAAGCGTTTCCCCTGGTGACACCCTGGAGTTTGCTGCAACCGGTGGCTTGGCCGAACGTGATCCCTTGGTAGCAGATAGCATGTCTGTAGACGAAGACGGCGTAGTAACGGCTAACCTGCTTGCAAATGACCTTGACCGTACAGCAACCAACACCTTTATGGTGGAAAGTGGCGCAGTAACAGCCCGTACCTTCAAGTCAGTTCGCTATGACTTCGCTAGCCTAGATACCAGCACCTTGGCCATTGCTGAGCAAGCAGCCAATGGTACTGCTGCGGTAACTGATGACGGTTACATTAGCTACACGCCAAATGCTGACTACAATGGTAATGATAGCTTCACTTATACCGTTACCGATATGGATGGTGTGGCTGAGACTGCATCTGTTGACGTTGCCATTGCGGCGGTTAACGATGCACCTACTGTTAGCGTATCGGCTCCGGCAACCGCCATTGAGGGTGGCTTCTACACGGTTAGCGCAACTGCCGCTGACGTTGATGGCGATGCCTTAACTGTGACCATAGCGGGTGTGGAAACGACATCATTGCAGGTACAGGCACCGCAGGTTGATGCCGCAGGCACTAGCTTGACTTATGAAGTTGTCGTTTCTGACGGTATTGAAACTGTGACCGACTCTGTGACGGTACAAATCAATGATGCACCTAAGGGCTCTAGTGGTTCCTTGGCATGGTATAGCTTGTTGTTGTTACCGCTAACTTGGTTGCGCCGCAAAAAGAAAATGCACTAACCAGCATTTAAACCAGTAATTCAAGGGTCGCTATTGTGGCCCTTTTTCATGCCCCACCATATAGAAAATGGTTATTCGCAAAACCGGTACGCAGGCTGACTAAAATTGGGTCGTCACTGCTAACCAGGAAAACTCACCAAGGGATGAGCTTTAGGGAAGCCGTTTCCTTCAGGCGTAAAAAAACCACCGAAACTGTTTCGTTGTTCACCCTTGGCGAGTCGTTCAGCGAGGTTGTGCGTTGTACCTAATGAGTCTTGTTGATTCTAGCTCTTTCGTATTGTGGAAACTGGTGATCTAAACCATCCATGGTGAAGGCTTCCAGCCTGGATATGTTTCATAGGAAAATGCGTTTCAGATACAGTTAATCACAAACACTTCCCTGATGATCTTCACCCAGCCTCGCCTTCCATGGCGAGTCGTTCAGCGACGCGGTGCGTTGTGCCTAATGAGTCTTGTTGATTCTAGCTCTTTCGCATTGTGGAAACTGGTGATCTAACCCATCCATGGTGAAGGCTTCCAGCCTGGCCGTCCATTGGCCAGTCGTTCACACCTGAAATTGCTCCAAGTATTCACAATTTCCGGGCGGTGTTCACCCATCAACTTCATTCAGACATAAAAAAACCACCGTCAAGGTGGTTTAAGTTTTCTCATTGAGAAATAGTGGCTTCGTTTCCGGGATTACTCGGGCTATCCCTGCCCTCGCTCCTTCGGAGCCGCGCTGAAGCGCGTTCAAATCCTTTCCCGAAGGATTTGTCGAACCGCTTCGCGGGTATCTGCGCCCCGTCAACTTCATTCAGACATAAAAAAACCACCGTCAAGGTGGTTTAAGTTTTCTCATTGAGAAATAGTGGCGGAGTGGACGGGACTCGAACCCGCGACCCCCGGCGTGACAGGCCGGTATTCTAACCAACTGAACTACCACTCCGCAAAAACAGTCTACGAGATAATGTCTTCATCTACCGTATTGAAAAGAAGTTGGCGGAGTGGACGGGACTCGAACCCGCGACCCCCGGCGTGACAGGCCGGTATTCTAACCAACTGAACTACCACTCCGCATATTTTCTTTTCAATTCAGAGAGTTAACATGTTTTTATTAGTTTCGTCTCTCTCAACTGCGGCGCAGATGATACGGTGATAGCCTGCCTTCGTCAATATGTTTTTTACAGATATTTGTCATTTTTAAGACAAGTGCGCGCTAATTAAACATTCCGCCTAGTTTAATAGCAACAAGCCTATAATTTAACCTGCCACCCAAGCTTGCCGCGCATCGAAAATGGATCCGATTAATGCCTAATCTGGCATCGACAGGTCAATAATACCAGGGTCATTTTCATTTTTGCTGCCTTTAGATTTTGACGCTTTGGATTTACCTTTTTTCTTAAACAGCCCTGCCAGGCTGTCTTTTATCGAGTCAAGGAACCCAAACGCCGATTCTGGTGCCAAATTATCGAGCAGGCCCCTGTTGCGTAATTGGATAAACACTACCATCCCTATCACCAGCAGCACGACAATGACATTTACGGCGATGATCATATTAATGATGCGATCCCGTGTCATTTCCTGCTCAGCAACCTCAGCTTCAGCATTCATCATTTCCAACTCCTGCATTGCCAAGGCTTCCGCAGACAATGCGTCAACCGGCAGCGCAGAAAGCTCCTCAAACTCAGTTTCCAAAATTGGCTCTTCAGCAACAAATGTGTATTCAGGAACATCAAGTATAAAATCGCGACCATCTACGGTATTGCCATAGGCGGTTAACTTGACCCGAAACACACCGTATTCGTAATTGACAATCTCATGGGTACGGATGGCATCTGTAATTTGGGTAATAGAAAAGTTTTGTACATCACCATTGGGGAAGCGTATTTTGCCATCAACCAACAAACTGCGCATATCAACCTTTTCCCTGTCGGCATCGACTTTTAAGATGTGATAGCCTACCTCTTCTTCATCTGATTCATCATCTAATTCAACGTCAATGCTGATTGGGTTATCTAATAGTTGGATGTTGTCACCGACGCTCTGCCGGGTAAACATTGGGGTTTTTACCGTGAAAATGGGCTGCCATTCCCCCGAGGCAATACGCAAGTTAAACTGGCCAGTAAAAATACCGTCCAACGGGCGTTCATCCATACCCTTGCCGTTATCTTCAAAAGTGGCAATCTCTTCATTTTGCGCACCGAAATTATTGTAATTTGGGTTATTGGTGCTGGTGAACTCCATAGACAAGGTAACCACATCCCGGAATTCATTGTAATTAATGGGTTCACCGCCGTTAGTTAGGTAAGCAGTCTGCTTCAGGATTTCTCCTGAAAAGATTATTTCGGGTAAGGGGTCAGTTTCGAGCTTAATATCACTAATGACCATCACCCGGCTATTTGGCAGGATCTGCCCCACTGCCTGCCAGGGTCCAGGCATTGGGTTGCGGATCCGGATCATGTCGTAAGTGGGCGCATCAAACCATTCCAGATCCCAACCATCAGACATATGGTTAAAGATTTTGGATCCATCGGGCCTGACTAAGACAATGGGAGTTGAGCCAAAATTGCGGAAGAACACCATTGTAATTTCTTCCACTTTGTAATCAATGCGAAACCTATTTTGTAGAAGCTTTATACTGTTGTAGTAGCGGTTGCCCAGTTCCTGCAGCGGCGACTGCTCCACCACCACTGCATCATTGGCGCCGTTGTCCTGCTGCGCTAATGCGAGTTGACAACAGAGACTAATCCCCAATAGCAATAATAAAATCAGATTTCGCATATGCCCTTATTCACTAATGTTGTCTATTCACTAATGTAGCCCGAGCTTGCGCCAAATACTCTGGGAGCCGGATTTTTCCAAAATATCTAGCCGTTGCTCATGTTCCTTCAATTCATCGGCGCTTGCCTTGATAACCTTTAATTTTTTCCGGTTTGCTGCAAAACGCCTGATCACTTCTTCGCCTTTATTATCGCCTTCTTTACCTGATAGGTTTAATGCGGTTTGCCCACCCGTCATTTGTAAATAGACATCGGCTAGGATTTCCGAATCGAGCAACGCGCCGTGTAGTTCACGGTGGGAATTGTCTATTCCTAAGCGGCGGCACAATGCGTCCAAGCTATTTTTCTGGCCTGGGTAAATCTGCCGGGCAAGGACCAAGCTGTCCAACACGGTACAATCATCTTCAATTTTGACCTGTTTGTAGTTGGGCAGTAATGACAACTCATGGTTCAAAAACCCGATGTCAAACGGGGCATTATGGATAACTAGTTGAGCACCTTTAATAAACGCAAGGAACTCTTCAACCACGTCAGTAAACAAAGGTTTGTCGGCAAGAAACTCATTGGTTATACCGTGTACATCTATGGCTTCCTGCTCCACTTCCCGCTCGGGATTAATGTATACATGGTAATGGTTCTTGGTAAGGCGTCGGTTGACCACCTCAACGCAACCGATTTCTATAATTTTATGCCCCTGCTTGGGGTCGATACCCGTGGTTTCCGTATCTAAAACTATTTGGCGCAATGTTGTTGCCCTTAATTTGTAAAACGTCTAATCAATACCTTTAGTTTACCCCTGACGGTAAATAATGGCAGTGCTTTTCTAAATAAACTCTGTACCATTTTATTAAAGCGCTTAGAATGCTGGCAAATAACAAGAACAGACCTATATCAAAGTGAAAACAGTAGAGATATTTACCGATGGCTCTTGCCTGGGCAATCCGGGTCCTGGAGGCTATGGCGCAGTGTTGACCTATAAAAACAATACAAAAGAACTAGCCCAAGGTTACCGGCACACCACCAATAACAGGATGGAACTTCTGGCAGCCATTGTCGCCCTTGAAACACTAAAAAGTGCTTGTGAAGTCCACTTAACCACCGACAGCCAATATGTTCGGCAAGGGATCACCCAGTGGTTGGCCGGATGGAAACGAAAAGGCTGGAAAACCAGCAATAAAAAAGCGGTAAAAAACCAGGATCTCTGGCAAAGGCTGGATCAAGCGGTTACGCCACACAAAGTGCATTGGCACTGGGTCAAAGGCCACTCGGGCCACCCTGAAAATGAGCGCTGTGATGAACTTGCGAGAAATGCAGCACAATCTAGCAAGCTACTGGAAGACACTGGGTTTACACCTGGTTAAACAACAGTTTGGCCGGTTTACCAAGTGACAACCAGCTTGCCTTGGTTTTTATTGTCACGCATGCATTGGTGCGCCGATTCAATGCTATCAACGCCATAGGTTGCAAACACATTGGCTTTAAGCTGTTTTTTAGACAGGCTAGGCAAATACTCTTGCACAAACTTGGCGACTAAACGGGACTTGTAGCCGACGTCGCGGTTGCGTAATGTGGATGCGGTAAGGCTTGCCCTTTTAGCCAACATTTTTGCCAAATCCAGCTTTTCAGCATAGCGGCCACCCATTATGGCCAGCACGACGATTTGGCCATCAGTGGCCAATACGTTTAGGTTGGCAGCAATATAGTCCCCCGCCACCACGTCAACCACCAAATCCGCTTTAAAGCCTTTTCCCCGCAAAACTTCTACAAAACTCTGAGCCTTGTAGTTGATAGCAAGATCAGCGCCCAATCCTAGGCAGTAGTCCAATTTATCTTGGCTCGAGCAGGTGGTCGCCACTCGCATGCCCTTTAGCTTGGCCAGTTGGATCAGGGCACTGCCAAGGCCACTGGCACCAGCATGGATTAGGGCTTTTTGCCCTTCCCTACATCCTGCTATTACATCTAGTGTCTGGGTAGCAGTGAGGAATACTTCAGGAATAGCAGCGGCTTCAATATCGGTCAGCGTGCCAGGTACTGTGATCAGATGCTCAATGGGTACATTGACATATTCGCTATACCCGCCGCCTGACAACATGGTGCAGACCCGGACGCCCTGCCAAGCTGGGTATTGCTCATCGACTTGCTCAACCGTTCCGGCAATCTCCAGCCCCAAGATATCGCTTGCGCCTTTCGGAGGCGGATACTTTCCATCCCGCTGCAATAAATCAGCTCGGTTAATGCCAAATGCTGTCACCTTGACCAAGGCATGGCCGGGCAAGAGGGCTGGGACAGGACAAGTCGTGACGACAAGTTGATTGGATTGGTTAACTTCGACTACCCGCATTTGAGCCTTTTTTTACATATATGTGGAGTGTTAAAATTGCCGCCTGCACAATTTATAAACAAAGCTATCCAGGCTCTAGTAAGTGCTAAAACTATTGTACTGTTTGCCGGGGTCGAGGATATCACTAATTTCAACAGCGGTTACCTGGGAATGGGTCGAACCCTGCCACAACCATTCAAGCAGCATATCTACCGCTTCTGGTTCACCTTGAGCCATGACTTCCACCTTGCCATCTGGCAAATTTTTAGCATATCCGGTGACGCCAAGCCCTATCGCTTTATTGCGAGTAGTAGCTCGGTAAAACACCCCCTGAACCAACCCGGACACAATGGCCTTTTTCGTCGTCAACGCTGCCACTCCTGCTCAAACAAAGCTGGATTGATAAGTTAAACCGATTCCATCAAGTATTTTCACGAAAAAATATCTACCCGCAGCCTTACTGGGTAAACAGCACAGCCTGTAGCAGACAAATATTATGCCGCGATTCTTTCTGGCAATAGGGCTTAGCGATTAAGCTTTGTCTCCACTACATCATTTTTAATACTTCGGCGCCTACAACATGGTTGCCATCGGTTTCTTCGAAGATGCGTACGACCCTTACCAGGGCGGACAGCGAAGAGATTTGGCTGTTTGTTGATTCGATGGCGACTTCCATCTCAGTCCCAATATCCACTTTTTCATCCATTTCGAATGACATCCCAGTGGCACTAATGTCGCGGCAAACTGCAGTGATTCTGCTAACTGACGGGTCGCCTTGGACAGACAACGTACATGGAGAGTTCATCATCATTCTGAAGAAAGCGCGTTTATCGTCGTATCCCAGCATGGCTTTACCTCTTGGCTTATGTGAAACATCGACTGTTATTATTATGTGTAGCTGTCGCGATTATTGTCCCACTAACCTAAAACGGGATCCGCTTTTTGTTACAGCTACACAGGCATTCTATGTAACTTGGTTACAGTGATCACCCCTTTCCCTAGAACTTGTCTAAATAGTTTTTCTATTCTCTTAGAAGAAATAGGCATACTGGTACCGAGTTGTTGCGCAAAAAGTGACACTCTTAATTCTTCAATTTGCCAGCGTACCTCCAACAAGTCTTGCGGAACCAGTTGATGGGCTGGGATTTTGTTCAAGCAGGCCTGGTAGCGTTGTTCAACTTTTTCTATGATCAGTTGTTGGCTCCGATCCCGTATTGGATCTACCGGTATTTTTTCGATACGTCGCTGGAGCGCCGCCACATAGCGGTTCCAATCCTGCAACTTGGCGACACCGATGTCGCTGACAAAAACCAGGGTAAACCAGCTTTGCCAAATGGGCTTTAACATCGGCAAAAGCATTGATCATGTTAAGCGGTGTCTTTCCCTTCAACTGTTTGTTGATTTGATGGGCGGTGGTCAAGCCTCGCTCAACGCTGGTGGCAATTTGCAGTACCTTGTCATTAATTTCCCCGCGCAAAGTTTCCCTCAGGCTATTAAAACTATTTTGACTACGTAGGTCGCCTTCAAAACCGTTGATGGCTGAATCCACAACAGCGGCAATACAGTCTTCCACTAGGCTTTTAACTTGGCCAAAGGGATTAAAATAGAGCCCTAATTTAGCTTTATTAGGTAACTTTTCATGTAGATACTTTATCGGGGAAGGCAATTGCTTGATCAAACAGCTGGCGCAGTCCTCGTTTGTGTTCATATTCTGACTTAATGGGATCATCGAACAGCTTTAAGTGCACATTCGCACCATCTTTCACCAAAGCTGGATAGGCTTTCACCGCAAAATCACGTTGTTTGTCGCTCCAGCTTTTTGGCAAATCACCAAAAATCCCACGATTGCAGATCCTGTTTTTCCAAGCCGGGTTTCGCCACAGCTTTTAGTGCTTTTTGCAGCTGCTTGGAGAAGCGTTGTTTGAGAGCGCCTAAATCCCGTCCTTGCCCCAATAGTTCCTTGCCATCCAAGACTTTAAAATTAAAACGCAAATGGTCGGCAAGCTCACAATTTTCCAGTACTTCAGCTTCCAATAAAGTGCCGGTCATCTTTACCAGTTTTTTGGTAAATGCCCCAACAAAGCTGCCCTGCCCGGGATTAATATCAGCGATAGCCGCCCTGGCATAGTCTGGTGCAGGTACAAAGTTTCGACGCAATTGCTTGGGCATGGCCTTTATATAGGCGACGGCGAGCTCATGGCGCATGCCAGGCACCAACCAGTCAAATCCTTGCTCTGGGATTTGGTTTAGCTGTGACAACGGATCAATAGGCTGACGCCGTCATCTTCGGCACCGGGATCGAACTGGTAACTCAAAGGTAGGGTAACGTTACCCGCCTGCCAAGTGTCGGGATAGTTGACAGCATTGGCAGCGCTGGGATCATTTTTGACTAACTGTTCCGGATCAAATCGCCATTGTGCGCGGGCCTGTTCATTTTGCTTGCGCCACCACTTGCGAAAATCCACTTCCGTGCAAATGTTTTCAGGGCAAGCGCTCTTGGTAGAAGTCCACCAGTACCTCTTCATCCACAAGTAGGTCTTTGCGCCGGATTTTCTCTTCTAGCTTGACGACATCTGCCACCATTTCCAAGTTGGCCTTGAGCATATCGATGTTTAACTTGGTTTCGCCACCCACCAATGCATGGCGAATAAACAAGTTGCGGGATTCTACCGGATCGATTTTGCTAAATAGCACCTGCCTTTGCGGCACTACCGGCAAACCCAACATGGTGACTGACTCCTGTGCCTTGGCAGCACCCGCCTTTTTGCTCCAAAAAGGCTCTGCATAGCGGTATTTGCAAAGGTGCTGGCCATAAGTTTCCAGCCAAGCGGGATCAACCTTGGCATTGACCCTGGCATAGAGTTTACTGGTTTCTACCAGTTCTGCCGACACCAACCATTTTGGCGGCTTTTTAAACAGGTTGGAACCGGGGAACACAAAAAACCGGTTGCCCCTGGCACCCAGGAACTCCTTGTCCCTATCCATAAAACCAACGTGTGAGAGCAAGCCGGATACAATGGCCTGGTGGCAATTTTGGTAGTCGGATTCCTGCTGGCTGATGCGCCAATTAAGGCCAACAATGGCTTGTTTTAACTGGCTAACAATATCCTGCCATTCCCGCATCCTGAGGTAGTTTAGCATTTGTTGCTGGCACCACTTGCGCAGCTGGTTGCCCGACAACTCGCGCTGCTGACCCCTAAAACCCCGCCACAAATTGAGGTAAGCGACAAATTCGGACT
>CBDIHK010000026.1:0-803830 GCA_965279005.1 Alteromonadaceae bacterium
TAAACAAAGGACAGCGGTTTGCCTGAATGCAAAAAGCCGATGGCAGGTGCATAACCCGCCGCCAGGATCGCAGCTTCGGTAACTCCATATAAACAAGAGGTTGCAGCACTTATACACTGGTTGACCTTGTCGCCTTTTTCCCAGTCTTTTGGATCATAACGGCGGCCTTTCCAGTTAACGCCGTATTGTTTGGCAAACAACTCGTAGGATTTGCGCACCCTGGCACCTTCAATGCCGCGCAATTGATCGATGCTGCGACGTTCCGGTGCCGGTTCACCAAAACGCAGTTCAAACATCTTGCGCACTACTTTCAATCGCAAGTCATAATCCAGTGCTAATTTGGCTTGGTACAATAATTTATCGGCACGGGCTCCACCGGGCTGGCCAGCAGAGTAAAGGCGCACCCCGCCCTCACCTACCCAAATTAACAAGGTGCCGGTAGCTGCGCACAACTTAACCGCAGCATGGCTAATACGGGTTCCCGGCTCCAAAAGCAAACAACAAATGGAGCCGACGGGAATGTGCATGCGCTCGCCGTTGACTTCATCAATCACAACAAAGGCACCGTCCCTAACATCAATGCGCCCCATGCCAACAAAAATCATTGAGTTACGATCTTTAATAGGGATGGGTTTAAGGGGGATAAAGGTCATGTATTTACATCATCATGCTAGCCTGCGCACCAACATCAAACCACAACCAAACGCCTTAGCCTTGCCAATTCCCTTTGATAAAAGATCTTGGAACAGATTGGTATCGGTTATAGTAAGCTGCCCTTCATAATCGATGGTACTTAACGAAATTGGAGAGCTATTGCGCTTTTTATAGAATTTTTGTTTGTGGTAACCCGATGTAATAAAAGCATCAGGCTGCAAACTAAAACCATTTTGTTCAGCGCGTTTTAGCAACCAATTTTTTGCCTGAAATTCAATGCGTTGTGCGCGCTCAGCTGCTGTAACTCCCTCTACAGCACAAGCCACCCATTCATTGGCTAGCACATCTACCCGGGCATTGTGTTTTTTTCCCCTCTTGCTTCTTGGCAACAACTGGATTGGCGCGCAAGGTGAAAGCCAACTGTTGACCTACCTGCAAACTAGGATTATAAGGTTTAGTCTCTGTGGAAAACCCGGGATAGGGTTGCGGCTCATCATGGGACACAATGTAATAGATTGGCGCTCCTTTTAAATTGTAGTTTGCCCCGGGATTATGTTGCTTGTTGACCTCTCGGCGGAACAGGAAATGGCGCTTTTCACTATCAAACAACTTCCACAGCAATTGGTGTTCGCGGTATTTTTGTCCATTGAACAAATCCTTAAAGTCGTGATCTGGCAGTTGGTTAATTTCCAATTTTACTCTTGAAAAAAACATCAATCCCTCCCTCCTGGGACACTGCATTTCATCTCGTACGGCAAATTGCCAGCGCTTACGCGAAACAGGCTTGTCATGCCGACGGACTGTTTTGGTTGCCGTTAATTCATCGTCGCCTTCTTCCAGTTGTTCCCAACAGTAATATGCCTCCGATTTCGGCAACCAGTTGTCAGCCTTTTCAGTTGCCAGTCCACAAGGGTGCAGCCCATAAGTGTCAAAAGCCGACTTTAGACCTTTGGCCTCTATGATTTGAGGATGCAAAGGACTTCCTATTGGACAAGCCTTTCTGCCAAGATACAAAACAAACTTGGGTTTAAGTAAAGCCTGTTGAATATGCAGCAACGACCAATTGCTATCCTCGCCTACCTGCACAGATACTTGAACCAAAGGATCACATACATAGTCACGCCACGATAAAATGGTGTTCAACTTGTCTGAAATCCCTAGTTCCTGAGCTCGGGTTAGATATTGCCGTTTCCTATCTTTAGGCGGCACTTGTGAAGTATGGAAATCACGCAGCAAGCTTCCAGTGTTATACACTTTCAAGGCAAACACGATGGAATCGGCTAATGCTTTCTGGATGTCCTCTTCATTGCGTTTGATTCCCAAAGCCGCGGCAATCAATCCAATGATTGCTGACTTTCCAGGATGGGTGGTGGTATGACGAGATTCGCCACAGGCAATGTCGCCCCACGACGCCATGGCTCCATAAAGTTGAAAAATCAAATAAGTATTTTTCATCTCTGTTTACTCACAAATAGTGGCAATAAATTCCTGCATGGTTGCGGTTTGTTCACCTGGGACAGAGTTAATCTCAACTGCGCTAGTGCAGGCTGCACCATAGATTTTTTCTTGCTGTTCACGATGCTGCTTAAGATGTTTAATAGCGTCGCGCAACTGGTCGCGCCCCGTAAGCGGTTGCAAAAAGGCTACAGACAAAGACCTGGGCTGTTGTTCGCCTACTTCAGCAAGTGCGTAACTTGCCTTGGCACGGGAGGCAAAACTATTTTGTTTACCTTTTGGGCCGATGGTTAGCACCGCTTCAGTTAATGCAGCTAATGCCTTTTGACATAGTGCTTTATTCTCTTCACCACCCAAATTTTCTAGTAAAAGTTCGGCATCAATACAGATATAGGTGTAAAACAAACCAGCGGCAAATCCCGCTTCGCCCAGGTGAGCCGCGCCACTATCTGATGGGTCGACATTCAAATCATCTACAGCCGTGAAAAAGTCATCTTCGATAACCACAGGGTGCACAGAAATAGCATGTGCAACCTGGCAAGCCGCCTCAACATTAAATTCGGGACTGGAAGCAAGCATGCGGCCAAACAAGGCGATGTCTACCGACATTTCTTCTAGTTTGAGCAGTGCCAACTCTTCCTTGCTTGGCTCGCGGTCTTCTTTTGCGAGTGTTTCAGCCAGGGACTTCACAGCCTGCATCTCTGCATTACTGACATGTGCCAGCTGCTCTATTTCTAGAGGATTGTCTTTTTTATTTTTACCAAATACCCCTGCAATCGCCTCAGCCCATTTACTAGCCTTCTTGTCGTTAACCCCAAGGGACTGCAATTGTTTGAACACCTCTTGGCCTAAATGCTTACTGCGGGTACCAGTGTGCCCATCAAGTGCCGATGCAAATACAGGTGAAGTGCGCCAGGCACGTTTTAAACTCTGCGAGGAAACTCTTAGCCTGTCAGCATTGCCCATTTTGGCTGTTTTAGGCCTACCCAAATCGTCCCGATTTAAGTTTGAAGGAGGATAGGAAGTAAGTACGTGCAACTGGATAAATTTATTCATGGCTGGTTTCCTTATTCGCGGTGTTTTGATCTTGTTTGGTGTCACTGGTAAACGTTGGTTGGTAATATTCCATCGCCCAGCGAACTTTTAATCGGTTCATCGGTATTTGGTCAAACTCCCCTGCAAGCTCTTTGCCCCAATGAAAGATGGCATCCGCCAGGGAGACTATGTTGAGTTTTTGATCCAGCAGCCTCACTGCCCGGATCATCCTTCGGTAAAACTCATCCCAATCCTGTGCTTGTTGCAATTGGTTGAAACGCAACATACTCATCTTGGGCTTATCAGAGCCAGGTTCCGATTCACCCAACTGGCGCGCAAAAGACACGCCGTTGGCTAAATCTTCTTTTACGTGGGCCAACACGCCCGCCACGCAAGCTAGGGCAATGAAGTTTCTATTTTTAGGCTGGGCAAAATGCACATACTGTTGGCACAGGCGCCTAAAGCCGTTGGTTAGATAGATATCATCCAAACATGTTGCCCTGCGCAAAGCGGCACGCTCACCTTTATTTTGGTATAGTGAGTTATGCCATTGCCTTAGCTTGTCGTGATCATTGTCCTGGCCTTCAGGGTAGTCGCCAGCACGGAAGTGCCGATATTCATTACTCATTGCCCCCTCCTCTTGTTTTCTGGAGCTTGACTGGGAAATTCATTAGCTAATGCTTGATAACGTTTATTAGTGGTCTTGTAATTTTTCAAACCATAAAATGACTTCATGAGTTTTGCCTTGGCATTAGCGATACGCTGCATATCGCACTCACCACCAAAGCGCTGCATGACGGTTTCATCAAACAGGTTTTCCATTTTCTTGCGCAATTGCCGAGGCCATGAATCGTCCTCTAGGTGTAACTGAGTGGCAACGTTGCCAGAGTCTTGCAACTTACCTAACATTTGGTAAAAGGCCGGTTCGGTGTTGTGCCAAAAACTCGCCTCTATACCGGTAAAGCCGGACTTAGCATCGTGATTCTCTCCAAGTAGCGCCTCTTTAACAGCGCGCTTTAAAAGGGTTAGGCATTCTTTGGCTAAGCCAATATATTCATTAAGGTGGTTTCTAATAGATTCGATGTCATTTTCAGGCAGGTGGAAGATAGGCAATTGGTGTTCATACCAATTCCTGGCTTTCATATTGTCCATATCATAGGCAAAACACCAAATGACATATTTGTTTTTAAGTCCAACCTCGTGCATTTTGCGGTCAAAGAAATGCGCGACACTTTTGGCCGGCTTTTCCGTATTGTCTGCACTGCCAATAGTCAACCCAAGCCAATCTTTGTAACAGTTACCGCCCTTTTGCCCCTTGATGGATAGCGCTGGCTTATTGCCTTTTGCATCGTGTTTGTATGGGGTGAGATCGTGCT
The DNA here is from genome assembly GCA_965279005.1 of Alteromonadaceae bacterium. GTDB lineage: Bacteria > Pseudomonadota > Gammaproteobacteria > Enterobacterales > Alteromonadaceae > Planctobacterium. The sequence continues at coordinate 4,521 of CBDIHK010000026.1, forward strand.
GCCAGGTTTCGGCATAGTTGATACCGTAGTTTTTAGTGACAAATTGGGTAAGTAACTGCTCTGAATGGCGACCGCAAACATCACATTCGCCTTCTGTGACACCTTCAGTTTCCAATTGGAATCGACGTGGCATGCCCCAATGCATTTGCAATGGATTTGCCTCAGCAGTAAACAACTGCACATTACCTTCGCTGGTTTTAGTGGGCTTTAGCCAAGGGAAAATATCAGGCAATGCAGTGTGTTCCTGCTCCGTCAAAACGTCTTTAGGCAACACATTTAGCCATAATTTTTGCCACAATGTGGAACCCAAAGCGGGCAAGACCAAAGTGGTTAAGCCACCACCACCACGCATTGAGGTGCGATGGCCAACCCCGCCACTTGGCGCGGCGCTTTGCATGCAATATAGGGCAGCTGCTGTGCACGAAGGGCAGACCTTGGTAATAGTGCCGCCTTTGACAAAATGATCGGTGTTATCCTTAATGGTTTTGCCACCGGGGGACTCAATAAACAGCGCACTTATAGATTTAGTTTCGCCCTCTAACTGGTCAAAATCTTGCAAAAATGCAGCACCCTCTTTGGGCAATAACTCAAAAGCCAACAAATAAGGTTCAAAAGCTTGTTGCAATTGCTCGGGGCTTGGAGCTTGTTCATAGCAATCAGCCCACTGTTCAACATCATCTGGCGCAAATGCAGTCTGCAACAGGCCAATTAAAAACTGGTACATAGCACCATTGAGATCAGGCCTGGTAAATGCCAAATCAGTGACATTGGAGTCACAGATTTGGCTGACTGGTATCTGTTCAATTTGGCCACTGACCGTTGCCTGGAGCCAATGCTCGGTTAATAGGTTCAATCGTCCTCCCTCCTTAACTTTGTTAATCCCATCTCAGCGCTGTAGAGCAACTGCACTATTTTTCCGTTTTTATCTAAGCTCGTTGTGATTAGTTGCCCCGATGTTTCGATTAACAGCAACTTTTTATAGAAGCGCAAAGGTGGAAAGTCTTGCTCTAGCGCGTCTACTCGCGCGGCATAATTTACCAATGCGGGTGAATCTGCTTTGGCAATTGTGCCCCTCAGTTTCACGGTGCTCATGTCTACTGGATGCCGTTCGTTATGTGCATAGAGTTTTAAGCTATCGTCATGTAAAACGAGCAATACAAAATTCTCAGTATCATCCGCTAACCGGGTAGATATATCGGTTTCCTCATACCAATGGTTGCTGCTGTCCATTGAATAACCTTGGCTCAGGTCTAATTGGTTAAAAGCAGATAGGTCTGCCTCTGCCATTTTTTCACCAATGTAATCCTGGTGGTTCTTTTGCAAAGCATCAGGTATTTGAGATTCCACATCATCAGCATAAACTGCATTTAGCAGTTCCCTAGCCATTCCTGGCATAACAATCTTTTTAGTTTCAATGAGTTTATTAGCGGTCAACCAAACATGGGCGGTACTACCATAAATAACTTGGCTGCCCGAAGAATGCCGGTTCAACCAATCTTTATCTGGCGATGCCGTGAATTCTGGGCCATATAAATAAAGCGTAGCCATACCGCGCTGATCTCTACCTATTAAAGGATTGCCTAATTCATCCCTACTATGCCTAGCCAGGCGGCCACTGCGCTGGATCAATACGTCGATAGGCGCAATGTCAGAGATCATGACATCGAAATCTACATCCAAGCTCATATCTACCACTGGGCTGGCTACAAGCAACTTGCCTCGCCTATCCTTTGAGGTAGATTGGCATCCAAACGCCGCCAGTACTGCTGCTTCTTTATCCAAGCGGTTTTGCATACAAAAGCGGCTGTGAAACAAGACGACAGATTTGTCGTTTTTTGAAAGCTGCTTATGTGCAAACTCAAACAACTCAATTGCTTCATCAACTGTATTTTTTACCCATACCACACACTTACCTGCCGCAAGTGTGTTCAACACGACGTTCCACAAGGATTCGAACTGTTGTTGGTATTCAACTTTGATTTCACGGCTAACTGATTTTCGTGCCGCAACCGGTGCTTCAAGTTTGTTATCTGCTGCAAGGCCAGTAAACCAAGGGAATGTAGGTTCTGATTCAAGTGGTATGCCGGGCGCTGCTAATCCCTTATAAAAAGCCGTTGATAATCTTGTTCGCAGGTTTTGAGGCATTGTTGCAGACAACAAAATGCAGGTGCCACCTTGGGAGGCGTGGAACCTAATTAGGGTTTCTATGATTTTTGATTCATAGGTTGAGAAGCAGTGCACCTCATCAATAATTAGTATTTTACTGGCAAGGCCAAGTAATTTGAGTGCTTGATGGCGCACAGGCAAAACGCCCATTAAAGCCTGGTCAATGGTGCCGACGCCAAAATCGGCTAACAGGGATTTTTTGCGGTTATCTACATGCCACAAATTACACCAAGCAGAGGCACTAAGATCAGCGAGCAATTCCTTATCGTTTTGCTCGCTACCATAAGCCAAATCAGAAGACTGCCTGGATACGGCAACAATTTCCTGGAACAAGCTGGACAAGTGCCTAGCACCATGGGCTAGCACTAGGGATGGTTTGGAATCTTGGGTAAATAGTTTACGGTAGTGTTGTTCCATGCGAGAAAACATAGCATTTGATGTAGCCATTGAAGGCAGCGCAACATACACGCCCTTGCCCTTGCCTGCTGCTAGGCAACGTTGTGCCAAAATCATCGCTGCTTCTGTTTTGCCAGCCCCAGCAATATCTTCCAGAATAAACAACTGCGGCCCAGGCAATAGCAGGGTTTCGGCACAGTGTTTTTGTAACGGTGTCGATTTTTGGATATAGCTAAATAAGCCCTGCACCGAATTAAATGGCTCAACCGTTATTTGCCGCTTTAATTGATGCTTTTCCAGTACTTTTTGTGCATTAGGCAAAGCAATTTCTTGCCAATATTCCTTTAGTTCTAGTGGTTTATCTCTGTAAGCAAAGACATCTTGATCAGAACCCAACCAGTCAACCAGAATACAGATACCGCTCAACTGCCAAGATAACTGTTTGATAGCAGTGCGCGTATCAGTATCGCCTAGTGAAGCAGGCAGCATGGCTGGTAGTAGGAATTGCAGGTCTTTAATAAACTCGTATGCAGCTACTCTATCTTCATTCAAGAAATAACGAGACCAGGATATAGGATTGCTGCCATCCAGTGTATTAGGTGGTTTACCATGGTGGCCGGTGGTGATTTCCAAAAATTGACTTAGGCGACCGCGCTGCCTTCTATCAAGGTTTAAAAGTGCTGTCGCTTCGCCATCGGCAGCGAACAACTCTTTAACTAATACATACCCAAGGCTGTCATGGCGCACTGATGTTTGCGCAAGGAATAACTCAGAATTAGGCACTAATCCCAGGTAATCCCGCGGTTTAAGCGATTGGAAATTGCGGCCAAATTTGCCAAGGTCATGCAGAACTAAGGCAAATACAAATAACTGCGCATACTGCTCCCACTCGTCTTCACCAAAAGTTTTTTGCAATAAAGTCCGGCAGCCAAAAATGTCGTACTGGATAAACAACATCCCGACAGCTGCAACATCCAAGCAGTGATACGGCAATAGATGGTAAGGCACAAATGCATGTGGTGAAGCAAGACGTTGCCACTGGTTTTTTCTGGCAGTACGGTAGAGATCATCCAAAGAGTTTATCGAATCATACTTGGCAAGCATCTCTTCATCCGACAAAACACCCTGGCAATAATCCAGTTGCAGCGGTTTTGAAAATTTGCCCCAGTAATGGTAGTACGGTTTCACTCTATTGCCTTTGCTTTGGTTTCATTTTAAATGTTCTGGTTCGTAGGTTAAAAACTAATCCGCATTTCCTATTTGGTAAATCCTGTGCATTCGATCAGGTAAACTTTGTTTACATATTGCCTGGCTCCTTCATACATCAAACAACCACCGTTTCACCGCTTCACGATTCACCAGTACCAGCTGTTGGGCTTCTGGCATGACGTCCACGAATTTAGGGCTTACCCTCAACTCTTGCAGCAAGTAAGTTGCCAGGCAGGCGCGGGTTTGTAGGCGCAGCTCGCCGTTTTGCATTTCGTAGTCTTTTTCTATTAGGACGCGTTTTTCTGGTGACAGCCGTTCGTCGGGTTTGAGGATCAGGTGGATTTGGGTGTTCCAGGCCAGGTCGTCTTGTTGGCTTTTTTCGGATTTGCCCATTAGCTCTGGGATGCCACGGAAGCGGCTAAGATTAAAGTCGGCAAAGCGATTGCGCTCTTCGTCGTATGCCCTGACGTGATATCTCATATTGGTTTTAACCAGGCTATGGGGCGATATAATGCGCCCTTCGTTTTCTGGCCGGTTCAGGGATAGGTACTCAACATCCAGGCGCTCGTTGTTTTGTATCGCCTGCATTAGCGCCCGGATTATTTCGGGCTGGATGTTCCTGGATGGCACTGGTGGTTTGTGGGTTGGCACGGTGACATGGGCATCTATTGGAATTGCCAAACCGCCTGAGTGCAGCCAGTTGAGGTACTGGTCAACATGGCCGTTAATGTACAGAGGTTTAAAGTCGCTTGCGATAAAGCGCCGGTTGCCGGTTTCTTTTATAAAAGGTTCACCCGGATAATGGGCTTCGTAGCCATTGAGGTGCTTGCTGGCCTGCTGGCGGCTTAAGCCAAACTGCTGTTGCAGGTGCGAGACTTTAATTTTGCCCTCAAAATAGGCGATTAGCTCAATGAAAAAGTAATGCGGACTGATATTGTTCTGTTCCATCCCTAGAGTATTTTTCGGTCAATTAACTTCCTCAGTCAATTTAAGACCAAGAAATTACACATAGCAAGAAATTAAAGACAATTTTGTCACATATACCGATTCCATTAAGTATTTGCTCACTCAGTGGGAATTGAAAAGGGTTTAGACAAGGCAAATGTTCAAAGGTCTAGTGGGGCTAAATCGAGAACATTTAAAGCAGTATAAACCCTTTTCAAACCCATCGAAGACGCAACTCAGGAACACAATTTATGAAATGCGTCCATGCATTTCACCGCTACGCGGCTGGCTAAAGCCATTCAAAAGTTTTCCCGAAACTTTTGTCTGTGTTGCACGAAGCTCGATAATTTCTTCTGGAAAGAAATTAAACGGCGAAGCCGGCCTGAAAGGCGGAGGGCAGGACGCCCGGAGTAAAGCCACCAGTATTACTTCATTCGTGCGCCTTGAACTTGAGTCCCTGAGGCAGCGCTGAGTGAACAAATACTTAATGGAATCGGTATTAAATTAAATACCAAGCCCTGATTGGCGGCTGCCTGTGGTGGCAGTGGTATTTTCTTAGCTTTTGGGCAGGTGGTAATTTACCCCTCAGATCCAAGTGAACGCATTATTAGGCCTTTGAAAACCAAAAAAAAAGTGCATCTAATTGATACACAAATGAGATTGGAGAAGTAGCCTGGCTTACTGCCAGGAAAATCTAGGTATTCTTCGCTAGCCACCAGCAGCGCTGGACAATGAGGCTTCGAAGCGCTGCATGATTTCTTCGGCGTTGTCTACGCTGTTGTGGATGGCGAAATAAATAGGGATCTCGGATATTTTGTGGTTGTTGAGCTGGGTGTCTGGGAAGTTTTTGCTCAGGTAATCCATCATGGCCCAGTAGCCCAATACATAGTCGGCCTCGTCCGCCTCTAGCAGTTTGATGGCTTCCATTTGGTTTTTCACTACGACAAATTTGTCCCGCTGTGCTTCGCTGAGGCTTTCTTCCAAATAACCGCCATAGCTATAGCCCCGGATCAAGGCCACCCGCTGGCCGGCGAGCTGGCGGATATTCTGGATTTCTGGCTTGTCGTCTTTCCAGAATATCCTAAGGTCAAAGTGGGAAAAGGGCTGCCCGCTAAACAAGACGTTTTCCATACCTGGCTTGCCCTTGGGCAAGGCACTAATATCCACCCTGCCGGTGCCGATGGCCGAATAGAAGCGGTACATGGGCGTACTAATGGCGACGAATTCAATACCAGCATCTTCCAAAACGGGTTGCAGCTGCCTAATCCAAGCGCCCGACAAGTTGCCGTCTATGTCAAAATAGGCATAGGGTGGGAAGAATGGCGCGGCCAGGCGCATGCTGTCTTTTGCCAGCGCAGTGGCGGAAAACAAGGCAGCAAGGAACAGGATTGTTATAGCTTTCATTTACTTCAGCGTATTTTTTATACTGGTATGACGAGTCTAAACCATAATTTTACAATTTGGCAACATCCTTAATCGCCATTTAACAATCTAGATCAATAGATAAAGTTATTTGCCACGACTACCTAGTTCCGTGGCATAAAGTTCACAATAACAATTCGGGTTATTTTATTATCCCGCGCGCAATAGCGAGTGCAGAGTTATTTTGTTTTTACCGGCGTTCATGCTAAAACGCATATGGTCGATATAAGCAATATAGCTACGTTAGGCTAATAGGCCTTAGTAGGTTTGGCATTAATTGATTTAATCTTTTTAAGGCGCTGTCGTTGTTAGATAAAAAACTGGCCCAGTCTTGTAAGGTATTAGTGATTGATGATCCTGTGCTCGCCCACGGGTATCTGAAATTTCCATTGGAGGACTTGGGTTTCCAGGATATCGCCTATGTGGGCAAAGTTGCCCAAGCCAAAGAAGCCATCTACGCCCACAACTACGACCTGATTTTTTGCTCCTACGACATCAAAAAGGACACTGACGGTTATTTCTTCTATGACGAAATGGTGGCAAAAAAGGAAATCTCCCCCGCTACCGCATTTATTTTTATCAGTGCCGATACCAGCCTGGAACTGATCCACAGTATTGTGGAGCTGCAGCCGGATGACTTCCTGGCCAAACCCTTTACTATCAAAGACCTGGATCGGCGCCTGCACCGGGTGCTTACCCGCAAGCGCGCCTTGCGCAAGATTTACCGCTATATGGAAATCGGTAACTTTGGCAAGGCCTTGGACACCGTCAATGAATTTTTAACCGATTCTAGCAAGTTGCAGTTTTTTCCGCTGGCGATGCGCGCAAAGGGTGAGATTTTGCATGCGATGCATAAATACCAAGACGCCAAGGAATTTTACTTAGCGGTGCTCAATGTGCAGGAATTTACCTGGGCGCAGTTGGGGTTGATCAAAGCCCTAATCAAGCTAGATGAAGATGAGCAGGCCGAAAAAATGATCCTGCGCTTGGCCTTTAAACCCGAATCGCAGCTGGTTGCCTACGACTTGTTGTCAGAACTGCAAATTAAGCAAAAAGACTATGAAACCGCTTTGGAAAGTTCGGTAGTTGCCGCCGAGGTTTCACCGCGCAATATCCACCGCCACAAGAAAAATGTGGATCTGTCGCGGATCACCAATGACTATGAAACCCAATTTGAAGCCAGCAAAAAAATAGTCAAGGCTGCAAAAAACTCCGTGCACGACCAGCCAGAAATTTATTTGGATGTAGCCAGGGCGGGCATTGACCTGGCCATGACCACAGATGATGACCAAAGCAAGGTGCTGGCGCAACAGGCGGAAACCTATATCAAGCAGTTTGAAGCAAGCTCTGAAAAACGCGATGTGCAGGAGCAACTAGATGTTGTGCACGCCCGTTTATTACAGCTCCAGGATGAAAAAGACCAAGCAAAAGGTCTGTTGCAGAAGCTACAGGACGATGACTGGGAAACCCAAACCACGAGTGACCTGATGGATAGGGCCAAGGCATACCACGAAGTAGGGCTGCACGACCAGAGCCAAAAAATCATGGAAGAGATTGAGCGGCGGGTGAAAACCGGCTCAGAGAAAAACAGCTTGTTTAATGAGTTTGTGAAAAAAGAAAAACAACAACGCATCGATATCAAACAAACGCCGAAGGAACTGAACAATACCGCTGTTAGGTTTTACCAGCAAGGTAATACCGAAGCCGCCTTTACCGCATTTAGGCAGGCATTTACCATCATGCCTAAGAACACCTCCATCGCATTAAACCTTTTACAAACCATCACTACCCGCGCGCTTAGTGCTGGATTGTCAGATAGCGCCACGAGCATGGTTAAACGCTGCATCAAAATCATCGAGGAATCGGATTTAGATCCAGAACAAAAACAGCGTTATGACAAAGTGCGGGCACAATTATCTGAAGTCAGCTAGCTGCCGCTACCTGGACGCCCATAAGTGCAATAAAACCCAATGGACAAGAACAGTTGGCGTGAATTCTGCTTCTGAACAACCATCGTCATAAATTTGGCTAGCGATAAAATGCAGGGTTGGACATTGCAGCCCAATTTGCGCCTTGTTAGCACTACGTAAAAAGGAAACTATTTCATGGCTATAGCATCCAGGCTTTTGCTATTTTCATTTGTTTTAACCCTTGCCGCTTGCGGTGGCGGGGGCGGTGACGGGGACGACAACAACGTCACCGAGGGGATCACGGTTAACGCCGGCAGTGACCTGACCGTTGATGAGGGCGACGTTGTCAACCTCAATGGCAGTGCCAGCGGCGACTCTAGCTACACTTTTACCTGGAGCAGCGACAATAGTGCGGTCAGCATAACCCAAGAGCAAACTTCCCAAGCGACTGCCAGCTTTGTGGCGCCAGAAACCCGAACTGAGAACCAAGACATTGTCTTGACCCTATCGGCTACAGGTGCAAACGGTAGCACCGCTGCGGATACCGTCACCATTACAGTACGCCCTGTAAATGCGCTTCCCACTGCGAATATTAGCGTTACCCAGGACGACCGTTTCGCCACCAATACATTCCCTGGGGACTATGCTTTCACCATGTCGGCGGCAGGCAGCAGCGATGCTGATCCGATTGATTCCGCGGCACCTATTTCGGCCTATTCCTGGAGCCAGACCGTCGGTACCACGGCAACCAGTAATGGTGCGACCAACGCAGCCTCGGTATCCTACACCACCCCCATCGTGGCTAGCCAAGAAACCTTAACTTTTGAAGTGACAGTCACCGACAATGAAGGTGCCACCCACACCAGTAGTGTGGATATTACAGTACTGGCGGCACAGGATTCGTTGCCGGTGGTGAGTGCCGGTTCCGATTTGCAGGTAATGGAGGGTGAACGCATCATGCTAAATGGGAGCGCCACCTCCATTGCAGCGGACGCGACACCCTACACTGTAGTCTGGAACAACAGCGACACTTCAAGCACCGTTATTGACCAGGCTGATAGGCTAGAAACTTTCAGCAATGCGCCCGCCGTCAGCACCAGCACTACCTTGCAATTTGACTTGGAAGTCACGGATCGCTTTGGTAATACTGAAACTGACAGCATGCAAGTAACGGTGTTGCCAATGCCACTGACCTTGATAAATGATACCGGTGTTGTACGCAGTGTGAGTGAGTCAGCGGTATTTACCGATCCCGTTAACAGTTTTCCAGGACAAGATGGCGAATATGGCAGGGATCCCGTTAGCGGCAACATTGTTTTAGAAAAAGTAGGCACGGGAACAGCGGGGTTTGATTTTACCAAACTCAACGAGTTGGGTGATGCTGTGGATGACGACAGTGTAGTCTGGGATTGCGTCAGGGACAATGTCACCGGCTTGGTATGGGAAGTAAAAACCAATGACATGGGTATACACGATAAGGATTATACCTATACCTGGTACAGCACTGACACCGCTAGCAACGGTGGTTTCGATGGCGGTATTGGCAATGGCAGGACTTGTGCCCTAACCACCTGCAATACTGAAGCCTTTATCGAACGGGTAAATACAGATGGCCTGTGCGGCTTTTTTGACTGGCGCCTGCCAACCCACCATGAACTGCTATCCATCGTAAATTACGGCACCAGTAATAATGTTTTTGCTGATTCTACCCTGTTTCCCAATACCGGGGATTATGAGGTAGTTAGCGGAGAAACCACACCACTTTGGTATTGGACTAATGTCCCCAATGCGGATGGCGTACAGGGTGACGCTGCGATGAGTGCCTGGGCAATAGACTTCGCGACAGGCAATGACAATTTTGTCAACAAAACGACGACACAATATATCCGTCTCGTCAGGGCAGGAAGGTAAGTTTATGAAAAAGTTTTTATTAGTCACAAGCTGCTTATTATCATTTGGCGCTACCGCGCAGACCTGTATTAGCAATATGGATGAAACCACGCCAAGCAGCATTTTCACCGACAACGAAAACGGTACCGTTACCGATAGCCGCACAGGCTTGCTGTGGATGAAGTGCAGCCTGGGGCAAAGTTTTGACAGCGAAAACAACACCTGCACCGGCGAAGCGGGTCAAATTTCATGGCAAACCGCACTGCAGACAGCCCATGGCTATACTTTTAACAGCATCAATGGCTGGCGCTTGCCCAACATCAAAGAATTGGCCAGTATTACAGAGCGCAACTGCGTGCGCCCGGCCATTAATGCCAGCTTTTTCCCGGCAACGCCACCGGATGACTTTTGGACCTCAACCCCCTCGTTCAACACCCTGGATAGTGTTTGGAGCGTTGCGTTTTTCAATAGCAGTAACTCCTTGAAACCCAAAGATGCCGAGCTATACGTACGCTTGGTCAAGTTTGCCCCCTAACCATACCGACAAGGGGCTGCCGCCCCTTTTATCGCGATTCCATTAAGTATTTGCTGACTTAGTGGGCAAATACTTAATGCAACCAGTATTATATGTGGGAAAACATTTAGCACTGTATAAATAAACAGATAAATGCTACAGTCCCCGGCATTGTATTTCCCCAAACTTCTGCCCAATGCGCAAGAACCGATTTCCCGTTAACAGTGACCAGCCAGTCAACTGGCAGGTATTCAAGCAACTATGGCCTTATCTAACTGATTTTAAAGGCCGTATTGCCCTGGCCATGGGCTTTTTGATCGCTGCCAAAATGGCCACCATTGGCATGCCGTTTATCCTTAAGCACATAGTTGATGGCCTGAACGAACCGGACACCGTCACCAGCCTGCTGCTGGCCCCGCTGGCATTGGTGGTTGCCTACGGCTTGCTTAGGTTTTCTACCGTATTATTCGCCGAGATCCGGGACGCCTTGTTCGGCCGGGTGACAGAGCGGGCAATGCGGCGTATTGGCCTTAAAGTGTTTAAACACTTGCACAACCTAGAGTTGGACTTCCACCTGAACCGGCAAACCGGTGGCCTGGCCCGGGATATCGAACGGGGCAGCAATGGCATCGGCTTTTTGCTGCGTTTTATGGTGTTCAATATCGTGCCTACCCTATTTGAAATAACCGCCGTAGTTGTAGTCTTGTTTGCCCAATACGGCATCGGTTTTGCTGCCATAATTTTAACTTCTGTGCTGGTGTACGGCTTGTTTTCAATGAAAGCTACCGATTGGCGCACCCGCTTTGTGCGCGAGATGAACACGGCCGACTCGACCACCAATACCCGGGCAATTGATAGCTTGCTGAATTACGAAACCGTCAAATACTTCAACAATGAAAAGTTTGAGGCAGAGCACTACGACGGCCATTTGGCCGATTGGGAAATTGCCCGGCGGCGCAACCGCTTGTCGTTGTTTGCCCTCAATGCGGGCCAGGCGTTTATTATTTCCACTGCAATGGCGTCTATGATGGCGTTGGCCGCAATAAAAGTAAGCAATGGCGAAATGACCATTGGTGATTTTGTCCTGATCAATGCCATCACTATGCAGATCTTTATGCCGCTTAATTTCCTAGGTTTTGTCTACAGGGAAATCCGTGGGGCACTGGCGAATATTGAAAACCTATTCACCTTGCTGGGGCGCAAACCCACTATAGTTGATGCCCCTGGTGCGCAAGAGCTCAGGGTCGACGGCGGGGAAATCCGATTTGATGCAGTCAATTTCCACTACCACGCAGATCGCCCAATCATAAAAAATGTCAGCATTGGGGTAAAACCGGGCCAAAAAGTAGCCTTGGTAGGCGCCAGCGGTAGCGGCAAGTCCACCATTATCAAATTGCTATTCCGGTTTTACGATATTGCATCGGGCAAAATCAGCATTGATGGCCAGGATATCGCCAAAGTTAGCCAGCAGTCGCTGCGCCGGGTTATTGGCATGGTGCCGCAAGACACAGTGCTGTTTAATGAGAGTATCCTGGAAAATGTGCGCTATGGCCGGCCTGACGCCAGTGACGACGAAGTTGCCCAGGCCTTGGCAATGGCGCATTTAAAAGACTTTGTGGATCAGCTGCCCGATGGTTGGCACACCAAGGTCGGCGAACGTGGCCTCAAGTTGTCAGGCGGTGAAAAGCAACGGGTCGCCATTGCCAGGACGATTTTAAAACGCCCGCCTATCTTGGTATTCGATGAGGCGACATCATCATTGGACAGCCACGCCGAACAAGCCATATTGTCAGCTTTCAATGATATTGCCAAAGGCCATACCAGCCTGGTTATCGCGCACCGTTTGTCGACCATTGTCGATGCCGACCTGATCCTGGTATTGGACAAAGGGGAACTGGTGGAGCAAGGTAGCCATACAGAATTATTGGCGGCGCAGGGTGCCTATGCCAGCCTGTGGAACAAACAACAAGACCGGAATAACGGAGCCTAGCCAATGCCTGCGGAGCAGATACCAGCAGATAATTTGCAGCACATGGAAGCTGACAATGGCCAGTTACTCAAGGCTATCAACACTATAATGCCGTTTGGCCGCTACCAGGGGCAGCCCTTATTGCTGCTGCCCGAGCCATATTTGGTCTGGTTCAAGCAACAGGGTTTTCCTGAAGGCCTGTTGGGACGCCAGTTGGGCCTTATCTATGAAATCAAGTTAAACGGCATGGAACATATGTTGATGCCGCTTCTCACCCACAAAGGCCAAGCTGATGTACAGCGGTAACCGGCAGCACAAACGCAGGCCCTACACCCTGAAAAAGTCTGGTCTCAAGGAGAAGTTTGTAGACCGTCAAATATTGGCAATCCACCGTGCCATTGTGGCAAAAGTCATACTGCATCCGGAATTGGCCCAGCAGGCTATGGCAACTGTGTCTGAGCGCTACGAACAAGGCCGGATCGGCTATGGCGCCTATTTGACCTGGCAGTGTTTGTTGGAATTGGTTGGCGAGCCGGAGGCGTTTCGCCAGGGTGTGCTAGAAGATTCCCCAAAAATGAATAAGCTGCGCCGGCATACGCCATTTGTAGGCATTTTAACGGAAGCAGAAAGGCAAGACGCTATAGAACAAATGGCCTGTGGTGAAACGAGTATCGAATCTATCCTGTGATTATACCGATCAATCATTTGATGGCTGCTTATCATATTTGCAACGCAAGACCCGTTTTTCGATGTTTTCTACTGATAGTCCTTTTTGTTTGTTGCGAAAAATTAGCACGAGGTTAACGACGCAAATCACTAAAAACACCAGCATAGTGACTAGGAGAAGCGGTACTACAAAACCCATGTTAATGCTCTAACTGCTTAATTATTTTAGGAAATTATACTCCTGTACCTGTTGAATAAAGGTAGGTTGCGTCTGCATATGTGTGTACGACATCGCCCAACCTTTTGATAGGCTAATCCCTCCAATATCCCGTATTTGTAAGAGTTTGTAATCACTGGGAATCTAAAACGGTACTAGTGGTCGTATCAAGTTGATAGATGCGCTGAAACTATGTGAACTGCTTCACATTCATTGGTATCAAAACACGTACTTAGCAGCCATTGACCGATACTGAATATGTATCTGTAAATTGTCGCAATAAACCGAATGTTCAGCGTTTGCTTGTATCGAACCTTAAGTTTGAGTGATAGAACTAATACACGGCATCTGGATAACTACAAGGCAACTGCTATGAAAGTTAGAACAGTAAAAGTCTACGAAGAAGGCGAACTGGTATTGTTGCGCAACAAGGCCTTATGGCAGTTGCTCAAGGAGATGGGCAACCAGTCCTACCAATCCAAGTTCCAGCAACTCAGCTATGCCTTGTCCGAAAAAACCCGGCTAAAACGCCGCTTTATTGAAATGATGCTCTAAGAGGACGGCAATGCCACTGGTTAAAACACAGAAGCTCAACCGCTTGGTTGCGACTACCCAACAACTTGATGCCTTAGTATCAACAACCCAAAACGCGTTGGAAAAATGGCTGAGCCAGCCTAATAGCAAAGAGCTGCAAATTGAATTTAAACGCGCCAATATGGAGCTTTTGGAATTTTCCCGGAAACAGAGGAACGTACTGCAATAAGCCTACCGGGAACAGGGGCGCCCGCGGTTGCAAAGCGCCGGATATAGTACCGTATCCAATAACTTAGCGAACAGCGGAGTTAACTTGGCGTAATAGCATTGTGATAGACATTCTGCACATCATCACAGTCGTTCAACATGTCCAGGAACTTCTCAAACATCGGCATATCCTCTTCTGAGATATCCACGTTGGTTTGTGGCACAAAACTGATTTCTTCCACATCAAACTCTATGTCAGATTGGAATTCCTGAAGAGCGCTTTTGGTTTTGAAGAACTCTGTATGGGGTGCGAATACGGTTATTTTACCCGCATCGACTTCAACGTCTGCCACATCGACATCGGCTTCCATCAAGTGCTCAAGAACAGCTTCGTCATCATCCCCCGCAAAAACGAATACGGCATAGTGGTCGAACATATGCGACACTGCACCAGGGGCGCCGATCTTGGCATTGGTCTTGGTAAAGCAGTTGCGTACATCGGTGATGGTGCGGTTGTTGTTGTCGGTCAAACAGTCGACAATCACCATGCAATTGCCAGGACCAAAACCTTCATAACGGGCCGGGACAAAGTCTTCACCGGCGCCACCTGTGGCTTTGTCAATTGCCTTTTCAATAACGTGGCTAGGTACCTGGTCTTTTTTAGCTTTATCTATAATGTGTTTTAGGGATAAGTTGGCAGCAGGGTCGGGGCCGCCATTCTTAGCGCATACGTAGATTTCCTTACCGTATTTTGAATATACCTTGGTTTTTGCCGCAGCAGTTTTTGCCATTGCGACTTTTCTTACTTCAAAACTTCTACCCATTTTTTAACCTATCTTAATCTTTGGCTAATTTGTTAAATTAGGATGCCCTAATTGGCATCCGTTGGCATGTTGTGCATATCTAAATTGGTCAAACTATCTTCAGACGTGGCCGCTTTATTGGCGTCATTGCGCACCATGTCCAGTTGTTCCAAATAGGCCTGGTTGACATCCCCGGTAATGTAGTCACCATTGAAGACAGACATTTCAAAGGCGTGGATGCTGGGGTTCTCTGCACCAACAGCGGCTTGCAGATCGTCTATGCCCTGGTAAATCAAACCATCAGCATTGATGGATTCGCATATCGAATCCACTTCCCGGCCGTACGCAATCAATTCATTGGCCGAAGGCATGTCTATACCATATACATTCGGGAACCTAATTTCAGGCGCCGCCGACGCAAAATAGACTTTCTTCGCCCCCGCTTCCCTGGCCATTTCGATAATTTGCCCAGAAGTGGTACCGCGCACGATGGAATCATCTACCAACAGTACATTCTTCCCTTGGAATTCAGATTTAATGGCGTTGAGCTTGCGGCGCACCGACTTCCTGCGCTGGCTCTGACCAGGCATGATAAAGGTGCGGCCGATGTAGCGGTTTTTAACAAAGCCCTGGCGATAGGGCAAGTCCAGTTCCCTGGCTATTTGCAATGCAATGTCAATCGAGGTTTCCGGGATTGGGATAACTACGTCAATGTCCATGTCAGCCCATTGTTCCGCGATTTTTTGCCCCAGCTTCTTGCCCATGTTTACCCGTGATGCATAGACGGAAATACCATCAATAAATGAATCCGGGCGGGCAAAATAAACAAACTCAAAGATACAAGGTACATGGCGTGGATCCGTTGCACACTGCTGGGTGAACAGCTCGCCCTCTTGGGTGATATAAACGGCTTCACCGGGTGCCACATCACGGATGAACTTAAACTCCACCGCATCTAACGCAACGCTCTCCGATGCCACCATGTATTCGTCGCCATCCGGGGTGCTGCGCTTACCCAGCGCCAATGGCCGGATCCCATTAGGATCGCGGAAAGCCAGGATACCATTGCCAATAATGGCAGCCACAACGGCATAGGCGCCTTTTACTTTTTTGTGGGTGTTTGACACTGCGGTAAACACTTCTTCCGGGGTCAGCTTCAAGCCTTCGCTATTTTGTAATTCTGCGGCCAGGATATTGAGCAACAATTCTGAGTCAGATGAGGTATTAATATGGCGTTTTGCCAGCCGTAGGACTTCTTCTTGCAACTCGGCGGCATTGGTCAAATTACCATTATGGGCCAGCGCGATACCAAAGGGTGAGTTGACGTAGAAGGGTTGTGCCTCGGCAGAGCTGGAAGAGCCAGCAGTTGGATACCGGACATGGGCTATGCCTACCCTGCCGGTCAACCGTTGCATGTGACGGTTGCGGAATACATCCCGCACTAAGCCATTAGCTTTGCGCAAATGGAACATACTGTCATCAACCGTGATCATACCTGCGGCATCCTGCCCCCTATGTTGTAACACGGTTAACGCATCGAACAGTTCTTGGGCTACGGACTTGTGCCCGACAATTCCTGCTATACCACACATAAAAGACTACACCTTGTTAAAAGCAGTGATAAAACTGGAGGCATTCTGAATGTAATCATAAAACCAACTGATAATAAGCTTAAATTCAGGTACCAATAATGAAGATTGCCAGGCCTTGCTATCGGCAACAGGCGTAAAAATGTCTGCAAAAAATAGAATGGCGCTGACTATGAGTATCCCCCTTAGCGCCCCAAACAAAATCCCCAAGACCCTGTCTGTGCCGCTGAGGCCGGTAAATTGCACCAGCTTAGCCACTAACATGTTTACCAGCCCGCCCACAATAAGGGTACTGACAAACAACACCGTGATGGCCACACCATTGCGTACCATAGGTTGCTCAAAGGTCGTAAAATAATGTGCTAAATCCAGGTAAAACTGGCTAGAGATTAGAAATGCCATAAACCAAATGGCAAGGGAGATGGCTTCTTTGACAAACCCCCTTATCAAACTAATCAGTGAAGACAGCACTAATACAGCAATAATTGCCCAATCCAACCAGTTTAAATCCATCAACATAGGGGTTTAAGCAGACCTTTTGATTATTATTTTTAGCGCGGCGAAGTTTATCAAATCAGAGGGGGTATGTCTCGGCTCAAATAACTGATTTTGGGACTATCAAACAAAACCCAGTCACAGCAGCTGATAGTGGTTCCCGATACCAGGTGCCAGGTTCACCCTACCAGGATTGCGGTTCCAGTTTTGAAGTATCAAGTTGCTAAGTCAAATTGGGTTAACTTGCCCTTCAAACCTGTGACTTGTTGCAAATGGGGAATGGCATCCTCTAGGCGGGCGCGTTGCAGGTCAGGCCCCACGAAGACTTTGGTCAGCGTACCTGAACTGGTTTGGACTGGCCTACTAAAGGCCCTATAACCAGCTTGTTCCAACTTTTGCAATAAATCACGCACGTTCTTTTGATGCCTGAAGCTACCTAACTGTACCACCCAGCCCGAACTTACTTCAATTTGCTTAGGCTCAATTGCTGGCATAGGGGCAGCTTGGGGTCCATCTTCCATGGTAGTAGCGACCTGGCCAGTAGGCAATTCACCATCAGCGCCATCATCCAGTGCGGGTTCTTCTACAATCTCGACTGTCCTGGTGACCGCCTGTTGCACTTCTTCCATCGGGAATGGGCTGGGTTCGGAGATAGATTTCATAGCAGGGCGATCCGGGATAGACTCAAAGCGGTCTTGGTTCCGCTGTTTCTCGCCATCTAAGATTTCTGGCAAAAAAATCACTGCCAAAGCAACCAGTATAATGGTGCCTACCAACCTATTTTGAAACGCCGATGCCAACTTCTAAACCTTTTCCATTCTTCATTCGGATACTAAAGATACAATTTCTGCTGCTGTCACAAAAGAGCCAAAGACCAAAATACAGTCCTGTTTTTGTGCTGCTTGCAAAGCCGCCTTATAAGCGCTGGTAGGGTCGCTATAGGTGCGATAGTCCTGGCCAGCAGGCCGTAGCGCAGATGTTAGCATTTGCACAGGTGCACCGCGAGCACAATCTAGGCCTGCCAGGTACCATTTGGCGGACAAGCCAAAAAACGGTGCCAGGCCAGCTTCAATGTCTTTGTCCTTGAGCATGGCGACCACTAGGTGCAACCTGCCCGCCGGTTCGTCAGCCAAACGCTGCGCCAAACTTTGGGTTGCTTGCGGGTTGTGGCCGACATCCAAAATCACCTTGGGTGCCAATTGCAAAGTTTGGTAACGGCCAGGCAAGGTAATTTTAGCTAATAAAGCATTAAGCCCAACTGAACCTATTGGCCAGGACAGTTGCCAACACGCCGCCAACGCAGTGGCAATATTTTGGGCTAACAAAGGGCTATTTTGGAAACTTGCGTATTGGCCTCCAGGCAAGTGGCAACGCCAACCTCCTGCTGACGCTTGCAAGCTAAAATCCTCGCCCTGCCAGAGGCAATCAAGCCCCATTTCAATGGCGATTTGCCTGAGGTTTTCAGGCGGGTTGGGTTCGCCGACTACTGCTTTTTTACCCTGCCTAAAAATACCAGACTTGTGCCGTGCTACGGACTCACGGGTATTGCCTAGCCATTCTGAATGGTCGATGCCAATAGAGGTAATAATGGCCAGATCCGCATCGACAATGTTGACCGCATCGGTATCACCACCAAGCCCGACTTCCAAGATCAGAAGTTCACAACCATGTTGCTCTAGCAGCACAAGCGCAGCAAGGGTGCCGAACTCAAACAATGTCAGGGGCGTGTCCCCCCTCGCCGCTTCCACCACTTGGAACGCTTGGCAATGCAGGGCTTCAGGCAACATATTGCCATTGATGCGCACCCGCTCCCGGTAATCCAATAGGTGTGGTGAACTGTACACTCCAACGGTCTTATCCAACGCCATGCCAATATGTTCAATGACAGCGCTTGTGCTGCCTTTGCCATTGGTGCCCGTTACCACAATGGTTTCACGACCGGAAAAATCTAACTGTAGGCGGGCAAAGACGGATCTTATGCGGGCAAGCCCCATATCGATGTCATGGTGATGCTGCTGGCTGATAAAATCGAGCCACTGGGCAAGGGTCTTGCCAGTGGCTGCTTCAAGCTGGGTGTGTTGCAATGTAATGGCAATTGCTAGTTGGCTGCGGTTTTCTCTAGGTTGGCGTAGTGCAGTTTATCGAGCACTGAATAAAGTTTGTCACGCATTTGCCTGCGATCCACAATCATATCGATTGCGCCTTTTTCTAACAAAAACTCACTGCGCTGGAACCCTTCAGGCAAGGTTTCACGCACGGTTTGCTCAATAACCCGTGGTCCTGCGAAACCGATTAAGGCATTGGGCTCGGCCACATTGACATCACCTAGCATGGCCAAACTGGCGGAAACGCCACCCATTGTTGGGTCGGTGAGCACAGAGATAAAAGGCAGGCCTTGTTCGCTCATTTTTGCCAATGCCGCGCTGGTTTTTGCCATCTGCATCAATGACAACAAGGCTTCTTGCATCCTGGCGCCACCACTTGCTGAGAAACAGACCATTGGCATGTTATGCGCCAAACAAGCTTCAACGCCTTTGACAAAGCGGGCACCCACTACGGAAGCCATTGAACCGCCCATAAAGCTAAACTCAAACGAAGCCGCTACCAAAGGCATGCCTTTGAGTTTACCTTGCATGACCACTAGCGCATCTTTTTCGTTTGTCGACTTTTGCGCCGATGCGATACGATCTTTATAGCGCTTGGAATCCTTAAATTTAAGCACGTCTTGCGGCTCAAGGTCGGTGGCCAACTCAGTGCGTTCACCTTGGTCAAGGAAGTGGTTTAACCTAGCGCGGGCAGTGATGCGCATGTGGTTGTCGCATTTTGGACAAACTTCCAGCTGCTTTTCCAATTCCACCTTGTACAACACAGCATTACACTTTGAGCACTTGGTCCAAATGCCCTCAGGTACATTACTTTTGGTAGAAGATTGGGTTCGGGGGAGAATCTTTTCAATCCAACTCATGCAAATAATCTCTAATTAGGAAGCTTGGGGTCTGGCAACGTTAGTTTTTACTTTTATACCGGTTCGATTATGAACAAGTGTTGAATTCGCTGCCAATTCAAAGAATTTAGCACATTTTAACAGCATTAAATATCCCAAGTGGTCTAAGAACTTAGTTTGTCTTGGGCACTCGCCTGGTGATTGCGCCGCTATAAGGTTTCGGGCAAGAACAATGGCCCTGGCGGCATTATCGGTATGCCAAATTCCTGGGGGTAGTCTACTGCAACCAAAAACAATCCATTGGGCTTTGCGGTTGCCGCCGCTTGGGTGCGGTCTTTGGCATCGAGTAATTGTTTGATCCAACCGGGTTCTGCTTCGCCCGCACCCACCTTGATCAAGGAGCCTGCGATATTACGTACCATGTGGTGCACAAAGGCATTGGCTTTGATATCGATGACAATATGCTGGCCAGTCCTCGTTACCTGCACCCAATGCACGTACCGAAACGGCGACTTAGATTGGCACATGGCGGCACGGAACGAGGAAAAGTCATGCTCCCCTACAAGGCACTGTGCCGCCTGGTGCATCGCTTCGGCATCAAGTGGCATATGGTAATGTGAGACACCGTGGTAAAAGATGCCAGGACGCAATTTTTCATTGTAGATGATGTATCGATAGCGCCTCGCAGTAGCGCTAAAACGAGCGTGGAATGCCGGCTCCACATGCTTGCTCCATTTCACCGCGATGCTATCTGGCAGATTGGCATTGGTGCCCATCGTCCAGGCTTTCAATGGCCGCGTGGCACTCGTTTCAAAATGGATAACCTGGTTAGTGGCGTGCACTCCGGCATCAGTGCGCCCGGCACAAAACACTTCTATTGGTTCATCTGCTACCACCGACAAAGCTTTCTCTAAAGCCGCCTGTACACTATCCACTTCGCGTTGCCGCTGCCAACCGTAATAATCAGCACCGTTGTATTCGATGCCCAATGCAATGCGCATAACGTCTATAAATCTCTTAGGGGAACCAAGGGGTTGAACCAAGGGGTCAGAGACCTTGAAAATTAGCTGGGGCTATAAATAGATAAAGGCCAGAGCCTTTTTCAAGGTCTCTGACCCCTTGGTTCTTGGTTCTTGGTTCATACTTAATTTAACTTATCTTTTCAGTCTTTCCAGGATTTGTTGTGCTTCAGCTTTTTGCTCGTCACTGCCCCCTTGCAAGACTTCCTGCAATAATATCTCAGCAGATTCTGTGTCATCAATTTCAATATAAGCGTGGGCAAGATCAAGTTTAGCGTTTATCCCTTTGTCAGCATCAACATCTATGATGTCGTCGTCACTGCTTACGCCAGAAAACTCGTCGAGGTTAACGTCAATGTTTAACTCTTGTTCCGACAATGGTTCATCATCTTCTTCTAAGCTTTGCTCAAGCAGGGTATCGACATCTAGGAAGTCATCCAACTCCTTGTCTTCTGCCAGCAGCCCATCATCTACAGATTCTGGCTGCACAGGCTCTTCAATATCTGATTCATCAGCAAGCAACGCTGCCAGGTCTATGTCGGGGTTTTCTGGAAAGTCTGGCTCGCGACTTGGCTTGTCTTCAAGCACAGCAGAATCGATAGCATCCTCTGGCTCATCCAAACTACTGAGTAAATCTTCAAAGCTGGTATTTTCCAACTCCTCCAGCATATCGGCGTCATCTGCAGGCACCACATCAGGCCCGGAGGGTTCGGACAGTGCCGACTCGAGATCTTCAAGCTCAATATCGGGTTCCGCGTCGGAAATGAGTTCATCATCAACAAACTCATTAGGGAAGCCAGCTTTAGCCTCATTGCTCGCTTCGGGTTCTAAGTCAGTTTCAGCGCCCAAGGAGGGTATATCGTCTAGCGCACTTGTTAAATCATCGTCTAGCCCTGTATCTAGATCCAACCATTGGTCTAGCCCTGGCGCTTCATCCAGTTTTTCAACAGATGTATCTTGCCCACTACCTGCCGCCCACTCCTCAATCCCCGAAGGAATATCAGCATCTAAGGCATCTAAATCTGGCAAATCAATTTCGGTGTCTAGGACATCGCTAGCGGTGGTTTCTTCTGGGCCGGCAGGTTGATCCAGTGCTGCTGTTTCAAATGCAGTCTCTGGGCTGTCAAAGTCAGTTAAGGCTGAATCCAGCGGATCCTGTTCCAATTCGATGTCTGTTGGCTCAGGTGTGCCAGTTAACGCTTGTTCTAGGCCGGTATCATCATGTGCTTCAGGAGTTTCAGGTTCTACCGCCAGATCCTCGGCTAGGGTAAGGTCACTGGCTGAAAGTTCGGCCGGCCCTTGGCCCAGTGGAGCAATGTCTGGTTCGGTCTGGATACCGTATTCACTAATTTCTTCCAGTGATTGCAGCTCGTCTTCAGGTGCAACCACTTCCGGGATTTCCTCCGAGAACTCAGCTAAAGCCTGATCAAACTCATCATCAACAGGATCTGCACTAGGTATGCCAATTTCGTGCATTTGTTCCAGCGCTTCAAGCGGGTCTAATTCTTGTTCGGTCTCTAATGCTTCTGTGGGTGCTTCTGTGGATGCACTTGGTTCTGCTGCAAGCTCAGGCAAGTCTTCTAGTTCGATCGAGGTCTCTTCTTGCTCTTGCCCGGCAGGCTCAATAGGCGCTTCCGGTTCTGTTGCGGATCCTAAATCTTCAAGGTCCGGCAAATCTTCTAGTTCAATCGAAGTATCTTTTAGCTCTTGTTCGGCAGGCTCAACTGGTACTTCCGATTCCGCTGTCGCCTCTAAATCTTCAAGTTCAGGAAGACCTTCCAGCTCGATAGATGTCTCTTCCAGCTCTGGTTCGGCAGGTTCGGCTGGGGTTTCCGGCTCGGCAGTAAGCTCAGCCAAATCTTCTAAGTCAGGTAAGTCTTCCAGATCCGGTTCAACTGACTCAACCGGGGCTTCCGCTTCTGCAATGGGTTCTAAATCTTCTAGCTCCGGTAGCTCTTCCAGTTCAGGCTCTGCAGATTCAACCGGCACTCCTTGCTCTGCCGTTGGCGCTAGATCTTCTAAGTCTGGTAAGTCTTCCAGATCCGGTTCAACTGACCCAACTGCGGCTTCCGCTTCTGAACTGGGTTCTAAATCTTCTAGCTCCGGTAGCTCTTCCAGCTCGATGGATGTCTCTTCTAGCTCGGATTCGGCAGGTTCGGCTGGGGTTTCCGGCTCGGCAGTAAGCTCAGCCAAATCTTCTAAGTCAGGTAAGTCTTCCAGATCCGGTTCAACTGACCCAACTGCGGCTTCCGCTTCTGCAATGGGTTCTAAATCTTCTAGCTCCGGTAGATCTTCCTGTTCAGGCTCTGCAGATTCAACCGGCACTCCTTGCTCTGCCGTTGGCGCTAGATCTTCTAAGTCTGGCAGATCTTCAAGCTCAATCGAAGTCTCTTCTAGCTCGGGTTCGGCAGGTTCGGCTGGGGCTTCCGGCTCGGCAGTAAGCTCAGCCAAATCTTCTAAGTCAGGTAAGTCTTCCAGATCCGGTTCAACTGACTCAACCGGGGCTTCCGCTTCTGCAATGGGTTCTAAATCTTCTAGCTCCGGTAACTCTTCAAGCTCAATCGAAGTCTCTTCCAGCTCTGGTTCGGCAGGTTCGGCTGGGGTTTCTAGCTCGGCAGTATGCCCTGCTAGATCTTCTAAGTCTGGCAGATCTTCCAGTTCAGGCTCTGTAGATTCAACCGGGGCATCCGGCTCGGCAGTAAGCTCAGCCAAATCTTCTAAGTCAGGTAAGTCTTCCAGATCCGGCTCAACTGACTCAACCGGGGCTTCCGGTTCAGCCGTCGGCGCTAGATCTTCTAAGTCTGGCAGATCTTCAAGTTCAATCGAAGTATCTTCTAGCTCGGGTTCGGCAGGTTCGGCTGGGGCTTCCGGCTTGGCAGTAAGCTCAGCCAAATCTTCTAAGTCAGGTAAGTCTTCCAGATCCGGTTCAACTGACGCAACTGCGTCTTCCGATTCAGCCGTTGGCGCTAAATCTTCTAGTTCCGGTAGCTCTTCCAGCTCGATGGATGTCTCTTCTAGCTCGGGTTCGACAGGTTCGGCTGGGGCTTCCGGCTCGGCAGTAAGCTCAGCCAAATCTTCTAAGTCAGGTAAGTCTTCCAGATCAGGTTCAACTGACGCAACTGCGTCTTCCGGTTCAGCCGTTGGCGCTAAATCTTCTAGTTCCGGTAGCTCTTCCAGCTCAATCGAGGTCTCTTCCAGCTCGGGTTCGGCAGGTTCGGCTGGGGCTTCCGGCTCGGCCGCAAGCTCCCCTAAATTTTCAATATCGGGCAGATCTTCTAGTTCAACAGATGCCTCTTCCAGCGCGGGCTCAATGGACTGATTTTCAGCCTCAACGCCATCTGTGGTATCAGGTTCCAATGCAGCAAGTGGATCAGCAGCAACCTCGTCTAGTTCGGCAAGCTCGGGAAAATCATCCAATTGAGCATCGGTAACTTCTTGTTTAACGACATCTGTTTCCGTTGCTGGCGTATCATCGACGGCCAACTCGTCCAATAACGATTGGTAATCTTCTTCGTTAATATCGTCTATTTCAAAGTGTGGCTCTGGCTCTGGCTCTGGCTCTGGCTCTGGCTCTGGCTCTGGCTCTGGCTCTGGCTCTGGCTCTGGCTCTGGCTCTGGCTCTGGCTCTGGCTCTGGCTCTGGCTCTGGCTCTGGCTCTGGCTCTGCAAATTCTGTGTCTAATTCATCTAGTTCGTCAAGGGCGGGCTCTTCAATTGCAGTTTGTAAAGGCTCGGCTGCTTGATCCGTATCCAAAAGGCTTGCTTCTAGGTCTTGCTCCGGCTGTTGCACAGCTTCATCAACTAAAGAATCTAACTCATCCTCTAGTGAAGGCTCTAATGCCTGTTCAAGTTCGATACTATCCTGCTCGTCCACCGATTCTTGCAGGGTCTCAGCTTGGTCATCTATTGGTGTTTCAAACCCAAGTTCATCATCGGAAACAGGTGAAGCTCCTGCTTCTGCTAGCTCTGGTAATCCCTCGGGCACCTCATCTGCGTCCTGCCCTTCGGGTTCCAGTTCAGCGCTTAGTTCCTCTAACAGTTCGTCTGCCAGTTCCTCGCTTTGGGACTCAACTTCAATCAGGGAGTCTTTTTCGCTTTCTTCCAAGCCTAATTCAGACAATAGCTCATCGGCCAAGTCATCTTGGGCAGTATCGGGCTCTAACGAAATGTTTTCAGCGTCTTCAACACCTAATTCTGCGAGCAGTTCATCGGCAAGTGACTCTTGGTTTGCTTCATCCATCGACCCTGCTGCAGGTTCAGCTTGCTCGATTCCGACACCAGCGTCTGGTTCAGTTTCGGTTGCAACATCTACATCGGGTTCTGTTTCAAGGCTTTCCTCAGCATCTATACCAAACTCTGCGAGCAAGTCATCCGCCATGTCCGCACTGGTATCCGGTTTTTCTTCCGCCTGTATACCGGTATCTGAATCAAGGTCGGCAAGGTCACTTCCATCATCAGCCAAGCCTAGCTCTGCTAATAATTCATCTGCGACATTATCCGATTCAGACTCAGTCATTTCTGCTGTAGCGGCTGGTTCTTCTTCAGGCGTTTCTATGCCAAGCTCAGCCAGCAATGCATCAGCATCTTCTGCATTGTCATCATCACCTAACAAGCCTAAATCTGAGTCGTCAAGGCCTGACTCATCACCAAAGGCCGTATCGTCTTCTAATTCGGACTCATCGCCAAACGCAGTTTCATCACCAAATGTTTCCTGTGGTTCGTCCACGGCAACATCTGGATCGCCTGGAGCTTTGTCAGGCGCATTTTTCAGCTGGGCGGTGAGGCTATCGGTGATTTCAGTGAGCTTGTTGTTTTGCTCTTCAATATTCTGCTCGAGTTTTTCAATCGACTCATCAGAAAGCATCGCGCCTTCTTCTAGGCCAATTTCCTCTTCTGGATCGAAGCTATCCTCATCTTCTTGCTCAAACTGCGGCTCCTCCTGCGGCGCTTCCGCGGCTGCATCAGCCGCCTCCTCGATAGCCTCTTCGACCTGTTCAGCCTCAGGTTCCTCTATAGCCTCTTCTATTACTTCATCTAGCTCAGGTAACTCATCCTCAGCGGCAGCGTCATCGAGGTCAAACTCATCTGCCTCCAGTTCATCATCTGAATCGGATAGCTCAATGGAGCTATCATCGTCATCACTGGCAAACAAGTCATCCAGGGCATCTTGATCCAATACATCGCTGTCGGCGGCTTCGAATTCATCCTCGTCATCTGGCACCAACATGTCGTCGTCCATGTCGTCGAAGTTACTCATTTCACCTTCGAGCACTTCATCTAAGGATTCATCCAGTTCTTCCGCAAATTCATCTTGCAGCAAATCATCGTCGCCGAACAAGTCATCATCGGCCCAATCTTCTTCCGATAACTCGTCCGACAAAATGTCGCCCAACTCATCAGCACCGCTGTCTTCTTCAGCCAACGAGGTATCTAGCACCTCTTCCACCGGTTCAAGTTCGGCTTCCTGCTTTTTCTCCTTGGGTTCGGGTTTTTCTTTCTTGCCCCTACCCAACAACCAAACCATTGCCCCTATACCGAGCAAGACCGGCAATGTGCCTACAGCAATCAAGAAAAGGTTGGAATTTAAGATTGCATCAATATCAAAACTAGCCGACTCTTCTTCAGGAGGCGGGGTTATCATCTGTTTGATTTCGTCGATATCTGACTGTAATTGGGCTAGTTCGAGATCCGTTTGCTCGCCCTTATCGCCCAGAGTTTCGATATTTTCATTGACAGCCTCTAAGCGCTCATAAATCTTGCGGTTTTCATCCAGCAGCGATTGTAGGCTATCTATGGAGTCAGCAAATTGCTGGCGAATTGAGTCAAACTGCGCCTGCTGCTCTGTGTTGATCTGTTCCAAGCGCTGTTCAAGCTCTTCTTTGGTTTCAGTGAGGTCATCCCGGTTGACTAACTTAACCGGCGGTTTGACGTTTACAGTTTGGGCTTGCTGCTCTTGTACCGGAGCCCATGCGTCATCGTCATCATCTGCCTTGATTTTTGCTAGGATCGGATCGATGCGCTCGATGAAGCGCTCCGATGGCAGCATTAAGGTTGAACCATTGCGCAGTGTATTGAGGTTTGCAGAAGCAAAAGCGTCTGGGTTTAACTCATAGATCGCCACCATCACTTGGTAGATGGAATGCTCTTTATTTTTGCGATGGCGATCGGCAATCCGCCACAAGGTATCGTCGGAATCTATCGGGCCGTAGGATTCACCCGAATATTGTTCCGTCGAGTTTTTGGCGCCTTTTAGTTCAATAGTGCGGGATTCTTGCGCGAAAATATCGGATGAAATGAGACCTAACAATAAGGATGCAAGTAGCAGCAAGCAACAGCTCAGAGGCCGCTTAGGCTGGGTAATGCTTTGTCCGTTGAGAAATTTTTGCACTGAGTTTAATTGCCAACGCTGTAGTTATTATTTTAGATAGGTAAGCAAAACCTATTCCATTCCCACTATAAACTAGAAGTTTTGTGTGTACTAATGATACTTAAAAAATATGGGAAAAGAATGCTTAATTTGCCACTTAATTGCAGTAAAAAGAACTGCTTACTACTCGAAAACTGCAAAGCCTGTGTATCTTTGCATTGCATCGGCAAGAATGTGAAAAACTTGAAAAGTTAAGGCTTAGGCGGCGAAAACACCTAAGCCTTTATGATTTTATAGGTAATCCCGGATCAGTACTTCGGCGATTTGCACGCTGTTGGTGGCGGCACCTTTGCGTACATTATCTGAAACGACCCATAGGTTTAGGCCATTGGGATGGGTAATATCTTCACGGATACGCCCCACAAAGACGTCGTCTTTGCCACTTGCGTCACCTACCTGCGTAGGGAAATCTTCGCGATTCTCCAGCAAGGTTACCCCAGGGGCATCGCGCAATAGATCTTTGACCTGCTCTGCTGATATTGGTTGGTGGGTTTCCAAGTGCACCGCCTCACCGTGGCCATAAAATACTGGTACCCTGACTGCTGTGGCATTGACCAAGATAGTCTCGTCACCCATTATTTTTTGGGTTTCCCAGCTCATCTTCATTTCTTCTTTGGTGTAATCGTTGTCTAGGAAAACATCGATTTGAGGGATGCAGTTAAAGGCAATTTGGCGCGAAAACGCTTCTGTTTTTACTTCCCGCCCATTGAGCAGGTCGGCTGTTTGTTTTGCCAGTTCATCCATTGCACTCTTACCTGCACCAGACACTGACTGGTAGGTAGCCACATTGATCCGGGCGATGCCAACGGCGTCTTGGATAGGCTTTAGCGCCACCAACATCTGGATAGTGGAACAATTTGGATTAGCAATTATGTTGCGGTTGCGAAAATCAGCAATAGCATGGGCATTCACCTCCGGCACAACCAGGGGAATGTCTGGCTCATAGCGGAATTGGGACGTGTTGTCGATCACTACGCAGCCCTGTTCTGCCGCCAAAGGCGCATATTTAGCAGATACGCCCCCCCCTGCCGAGAAAAAGCCTAATTGTGCTTGGCTCCAGTCAAACTTATCCGCATCTTCAACCGTAATCTCTTTACCTTTAAACGTAATGGTATTGCCTGCTGACCTGGCGCTAGCCAGTGGGTACAGTGTATTGATAGGAAAATCCCTTTGTTCCAGCATTTCTATCATTTGTTGGCCAACCAAACCGCTGGCACCTAGCACAGCTACGTCAAAAGCGCGAGACATCTTTTCTCCTCTCCCAATAGATCGATTAATTATTTTTAGGTCTAAAACCTAAGGCGTAGATTGCCTCTGAATCGACAGAATTGCTAGCGCTAACTTCATATGCAGCAAACTCTCTTCGAATACCATAGTTTTTACGGCTATATCTAAAACTCGCAGCATCAACCACTTGTTGCCTGAACAATTTGTCATCGTTATCAATAGGGTATGCCTCCAAGACAGCCTGGCAAAGCGCTTGTTGTGTCGAGGGCGCCCCGACCTCAAAGCTGGAGGTTTCCGGCAGGAAATCCCACATGCTAAGCTGGCTGGGTAGACCGAAATACTGCATTACTTTCTGGTAAACCATATCCGTGCCACGGGCTTTACCTTCAACGGTATGGCCTGCGATATGCTGGGTCGCGATATCAATGTGGGGGATCAGGCTAAAATCAATATTTGGCTCCGCTTGCCAGACGTCCAGTACAGTCTTGAAATCCTTGCCTGACAACAATAAAGCCTTTAGGGCAGCTTCATCTACTACTTCGCCGCGGCAGGCATTTATTAGTACCTGGCCATCGCGTAAACTTGCCAATCTATTGGCAGCAATTAGGTTTCGCGTTGGGTGCGCCCCGTTATCCACCAGCGGTACGTGCAAACTGATGATATCGCAAGCCATAATGCTGTCCATGCCAACAAAAGGGCGCGGATCACCCGCGTGCTGCAATGGTGGGTCGCACAACTTGAACTTGATGCCCAAGGCCTGCAGCTTGTTGGACAGTGCCGTGCCCACATTGCCAGCCCCGACGATGCCTACCGATTTAGCAAAAAGTTGCTCGGGCGATTCAATATGTAAGTGGAACAGGCTAGCAACGACGTATTCTGCAACCGCAATGGCATTGCATCCCGCCGCCGAGAAAAATTCGATGCCACACTCGGCAAGTGCAGCTTTATCAATATGATCGGTACCGGCAGTGGCGGTGGCTACCAGTTTTATCTTTGGTGCCCGTTCAATAAGCTGCCGATCCACCCGGGTGGTGGATCGTACCAATAGGCAATCAGCTTCTGGCAACGCATCTTCTGGCAGGTCGCCAGTTGAAAATAATGTTAGGTCGGTTGCTTGTTGGAAAAACTCTTGGGCATAAGTCAGTGTGTCTTCACATAGCACCTTAATCATAAAGCAGGTTCACTCGTTGATGATTTAACGCGCGGATTGTGAACCCAAGTGCGAATGTATGCAAATTGCTAGCGGGCAATAAATATAAAAAAAGCCTCACATGAGGCTTTTCCAAGAACATAAATGCCTTACTGCATCACCCACATACGGGCTTCGCGTGCTGGCAGGTAAAACTTGTGCCACTGGCTAGTGATATATTGCACGTCGTTGCTCAGTGTATCTTCATAGTTGCGGTACCACCATAGGTTATCGGCTGCAGTATCTACCCAAACGTCAATGCCATTGCCACACTTATTGATGCCAACTACACCCTCGTGATCGCGTTTGAACAAAATATGGCAATCGCTGTAGCTCACAACCTGCATACCACTGCCTTGGACTTCATTGTGGAAATCGATCATCGCGGCTAAATCAGCATCATTGTAGATGTCGTTCCAGCGGTTGTCCCCGCTTTCATTGTGGTCTGAATACACCAATGGCACACCACCGTCGCGACCCATGATAAAGGCGTTGGCAAGGTACTCGTCGGTAGGATCCATAATCTGGTAACGGAATCCTTCGTTTAGGGGGATATCGTGGGTAACACTGAAAGTGATGGCTTTGTGGCCTGGAAGCGCCTGGCCATAGGCACCGGGATCAACCAGCTGGCTCATGGAACCGCCAAAGCCTAGTGCACTGCGGATCTGGGCGAACAATGGGAAATCATAAGCAGAATGCCCGGTATCATTTAGGTAGGGGGTTAAGAAATTGTCATGTTCTGGATTGCCCGCTCCACCAGAGGTGATAATTTCACCAAATACATGTACGCCATTTTTAATATCGGCATCAAATACAGCATTGATGTGGTAGTTGGTCATGTGCTTCGCTGCATCTACCCGAAAACCAGTCACGCCGAAGTCTTTAAGCTTCTGCAAATACATTTTTTGCTGCGCAACAATCCAGTTGTTAGGGTTGAGATCTGGTAGACCCGGATCACCATTGCCGCCGCATAAGCGCCAGTACTGTACATGGCCCGGATCGTTCCAATCAGTGATACAGCCTGCAGCATGGAAATCCCATGGCGCGATAAAGTTGTCAGTCAAGTCACCAAATAATTTAATGCTGTTGTAGTAGTTTAAATCGGCAGCATATTCACCTAAAACGATGCTACCGGGATAGTTTAGGTCAGGGCGCAACCAAGCCTCGTTGGCCATGTGGTTGAATACAATATCGGCATAGGTTTCAACACCTGCAGCTTGCAAAGCATTGACCATTGCAACAAAGTCATTGGTATCGCCCAGAGGGTTGTCAATGACACGGTAGTCTTGCGGCTGGTAGCGCGCCCACCATTGGTCACCGGTCGACTTATAGGCTGGAGAAACGAGCACCTTCTTGTAACCCAAACTAGCAATTTCCTGCGCTTTCGCGGCGACTTCGGAATACTCCCAGTTGAAAGCGTGCAATATGACATCTGCTAATGCAGCAGGTGTTGCTAGCAACCCGATAAAAAAAGCGCTAACTAAATTTTTCCGACACTTGTTAAACATTGTTCTACTACCCTTCATTGTTGTGTTATTTGTTGACCTAGTCCGACCAGAATCAGGTGGCAGATTTTTACAGCGATTTAACATAATGGGAAGGGCCATGCATACGTATTCATGAACATTTTTTGCACTTTTAGGGGTTTTTATTTACCCATAAAGCATTTTTTTTGACTATTTATTGATCTTTTTTAGGTTTTTACAATTCACTAACCCGGCAGCCTGGCGTTAACGACCTGTTTACATATTCACACAAAGTTTATGTGGTTAATATACTTCTTGATCTGGATCAGAATCGCGCTAAGTGGCTCCTATACAATGTTATCAACACTTAAATAGGAGCATAAAAATGATTGAATTACTTGCTAAAGATCCAGTGGTTTGGGGCTCATTGTTAGGGCTTGGCATTGTGGTTGCCCTTTGCGGATATTATGTTTATTTGTTTATTCACAATACCAACACAGACCAATAAGTTAGCTTTCAGCTATTCACAGCCGCGATAAATTCCCTAAATAGTTGGGTTACCTGTTGCGGCTGTTCTAATTGTGGGTAGTGCCCCGCATCAATCAAGACAACATCTGCCTGCGGGATCAGTTCTTCATACCTATCCGCCAAATGTTTACCAGATATTGGGTCATGCTGGCCATTCAGCAACCGCAGCGGCACGCGAGTTGAGCACATTGCCTGCAGCCACCGTTCCCGCCAAGCCCTGCGCTCATCAATGTACTTTAAAAGGGATGGCAACGCCCTGGTTCCCCTGTTGTATTGCAATAATTGCCATATTGCCTCAATTTCCTCCGGTTTCGGCGGCGATTGTGGGGCAAAAATCTTGTTGAAACTTCTTGCCAAGCTGTGTTTAGACATTAACGGCACCAAAACCGGCCCCAAAAATGACTTTAACAACTTCTGCATCAATAAAGGCCGGTGGGCTTCGCTAAATAAACCGCCATTGAGAAAGCACACGGAGCTTAGTTGGGCGCCCAATTCGCCCTGTTGGTGCATATACAACAGGTGCTGCGCTACTGAATCACCATAGTCATGGGCAAGCACATGGCATTTATCTACGTGCAAACTGTTGAGTAGCTGGTTGATAAAACCCGCCTGCTCAACCAATGAATATTGGTGTGGGATGGGCTTGTCCGACAGGCCGAACCCCAGCATATCCATCGCGAGTAAATTGTAGCCCTGTGACAATATCTGCCACTGATGGTGCCAATCCCAAGATGCGCTAGGAAACCCATGCACAAACAAAATGGTACCCGCTGCGTTTTCAACCTGGTGCTGCCAATAGGCAAACTGGTGCCCACCGAGTTCGATGAACTTTGCCTGGCTCTTGTATTCGTCCAACGGTTGGTAGCACATGCGATGCCCCCTTAAAGATAAAACCCTAACGAGGATAAACTAGGCCAGCAATATAACAAGTCAATTGGCGCTAACTAAGGCGTGTCGAACCTTGCTGGTTTAATTTTCCCTACAAATTATAAGGGAATTTTGCTATCTAGGACGTAAATCCTTAATTAATGCACATTTAGCACCGACACTTTGGTGAAACACAAATGAAACAGCCGGCGGTTAAAGGCTGAACCAAATGAGATCTTGCTATGGCCAAGAACATTAAAATCTTGAGCGCTATTATCGCGGCGTTTATTTCTGGTACGGCGTTTTCCACCCCCTATGACTTTGACGGGGATAAAGTTGCCGACGTGGGTGTGCGCCGAGCCAGCACCGGCTATTGGTACATAAAGAAATAGCGGTGAGGACAACTTCAACTCCAGCAGGCAAGATGGTATCCAAAGGCAGCAATTTGGTAGCTTGGATAGCGATATCCCTGTAACCGCCGATTTCGACGGAGACGGCATCTACGACTTTGCCGTTCGCCGACAATCAAACTTCACTTGGTATGTGAAAAATTCATCTGGGGAAAACGTCAATTCCAGCCGCAATGATGGGATCCAACGGGAAGTGTTTGGCAGCCGAAGTGAAGATATCCCGGTACCGGCCGATTACGATGGTGACGGCAAGGCCGATTTCGCGGTGCGTCGCCCATCTACCGGCACCTGGTATGTAAAGAATTCAAGTGGTGAAAACTTTAATTCGGATCGAGGTGACGGAATACAAAGGGTCGTATTCGGTAGCCTAGAGGCTGATGTGCCTGTAACGGGGGACTTCAATGGTGACGAAGTTGCAGACTTCGCAGTGTGGCGGGAATCCAATGGCACCTGGTATATCAAAAATTCCAATGGCGACAATTACAATTCAGACCGGCAAGATGGGATACAGCGCATAGCACTAGGAGGCAATGCTGGTGATATTCCAGTGCCAGCAGATTACGACGGTGATGGCATTACAGATATCGCAATCCGTCGCCCCTCCACCTTCACCTGGTATATCCGTGAATCGACCAGTGGTGAGGTTGTTACAACTATTTTTGGCCGCAACGAAGATGATATCCCTGTACCCGCCGACTATGATGGCGACAACAAAGCAGATCTTGCTGTCCGCCGGTCTTCCAATGCCACTTGGTATATTAAAAACTCTAGCGGTAGCAACTACAACTCGGATCGGGAAGATGGCATACAGCGCATCAGCTTTGGCTCATATGAAACCGATATTCCAGTCAACGCCCCAATTACTGAAGTTATCGCCAAACTAAACGCCTATTTAGCCAGTTCCCAAAGCAGCAACCTTGCCCCGGTAGCAAACGCGGGCGACGACCAAGAAGTTGCGGTAGGCGCCACTGTCCAACTAAATGGCCTGCAAAGCAGTGACGACGACGGGGACTCACTAAATTACACTTGGGAAATCAGTACTAAACCTACAGGCAGCGCTGCCGAACTAAGCAGTAGCAGTAGCGCAACGCCGACTTTTATTGCAGATTTAGCGGGCAATTACAGCCTATCTCTAGTGGTGAATGACGGTGAAGAGGATAGTGCCCCGGATACTACAAGCATAACCGCTGTTGCATCAGAGCCTGAAAACACTGCACCTGTTGCCAATGCAGGTAGCGATCAAGAAGTCTCCGTCAACAATACTGTCAACTTGGACGGCAGTGGCAGTACCGACGCTGATGGTGACAGCTTGAGCTACGCTTGGGAAATGCTTTCCAAACCGGTTAGCAGTGCTGCTAGCCTAAATGGGGCCACCAGCGCACAGCCCAGCTTTACCCCGGATATATCAGGTGAATACAGCATCGGCCTGGTAGTCTCGGACGGCACTGACAGCAGTGAGCAAGACACTGTCACCGTGACTGCCAACAACAGCAATGTTGATATTACTAACATCGAGTTTTCCAACAGAAGCGGTGATTGCGGCAATTATACCGGTACCTATTTTTCCACTGTAGCAGATGTTAAACGCAACACTGATTTTATGGGTGATGTCACTATCACCGCCACTGATAGCAAATGTATGTTTGATGTCAATGAAATTCCTAACCATGACTTTAATGAAACAGGCAATTTTGCCACTGCCGCATCGGAACAGGTGGGAGACTATGAAATCACCCGCAATCCTAGCGCTGCCACTAGCAGCACAGCGTTGTCGTTGCGTACCACCAATGCCATTACCTTAAATGGTGTTGTCATTGACCTGCTGGCTGCCGCTTGCTACGGCGTAGGCAATGAACCGCTGGGCCAAGAAAAAATTGGCTGTAACGACAGCCAGATTGATAATCCCTGGCGCTATGACCCCATGTCGGGCCTCAACAACTTTGGTACCGATGAACACAATGCCCATACCCAACCCGACGGCACTTACCACTACCACGGTGACCCGCTGGCAATGTACTCCCAGGATTGCGTCACCACCCAGGAAGCTTCGCCTGTAATCGGTTTCGCCGCCGATGGCTTCCCCATTTACGGTCCCTGTTTTAACGACAATGGCAGTATCCGCAAAGCTGAGTCCAGTTATGCGCTTAAGTCCGGTGCCCGCCAAGACGTCGATGGCTTTGAAACGCCAGTCGAGGGCCAGGGTGTCGTCGCCAGTGGCAATTACGACGGTCAGTTTATTGGTGATTGGGAATACCGCCAGGGCACAGGAGATTTGGATGAGTGCAATGGCATGAGCGTCAATGGCCAGTATGGCTACTACCTCACCGATGCGTTCCCATGGGTACTGCGCTGCTATAAAGCTAGCCCCGATAGCTCTTTCAACAAAACCGGCAATGCCCTGCAAAATTTATTGCACAGGCATGAACCCAAAGTACGCGTCAAGCACAGCCACTCACACGGGGATAGCCACAACCATTCCCACTGAATGAGCACTTACTTAATGGGATCAGGATTATTCCGATGCGGCCATTTTAACTGTCAGTGGCACTTGGCAGATATCTAAAACAGGCGGTACCTTACCCAGGAAAAAAGGATGTGCCCGTTCGCGACGTGAAACCAGCTTTTCCTTAAAGGCATCGCTGTGGGTGTTTTCCAGGAGAAGCGCTTGGTAGGGGTTGGTTTCAAGGTCTGATAGTATCTTGGCGCTGATGATCTTGGTACGCTTGCTTTCATCTTCAATCACCCCACCAGGTGCACCGGGCTGGGCCCGGCGAATGCGCTGTACCACATCCATTCCCCAGACCACCTTGCCAAAAACCGACATAATGCGGTCAAGGTAACGGGGCGCTTGCCCTATGTTTATGTAAAAGTCGGTACTGCCGGTGTCGGCTTCAGTGCCCCTTGCCAAGGCCACCACGCCAGGGCAATGGGCTAGCCAACCGGTGCTTTTATCTAGGGTTGCAGCTACCGCAAAACCGTGGCTAAAGCCAGTATTTGGGGCAAACAAATCCCGGTGCTGCACCAGGGTAAAAGGAAACTTGTCCAAGCTAAACTCAGCTTCCAATTTTAAATTTTCCGCTTCTACAGACTCATCGCCTTCGGTACCACCTTGTGCGACAAAGCCCTCAATAACCCGATAAAAACTGCGGTTGTCATAAACGCCTTGGCGCACTAGCTTTTTAACTTGCGCCACATGCTTTGGTGCAAATTGCGGTGCCAACTGAATTAGCACTTGGCCTTCAGAGGTGTCAAGTAACAGGGCATCTTCGGGGTTTAACGGCACAAAGTCGGGTTCATTGGCATAGCTGGCGAAAGCAATGCAACAGAAGCACAGGATCCAGGCTATTTTTTTCATTATGGTTATCCGGACAAGTCGAAAATTGCTGTGTAGTGTAGGCTCTGGTTTGCTAAAACGCGAATGCTAGCTATGAATTCTCTTGTTTGGGGATATCGTTTTTTAACACTAACACCATCAGAAAAATGAGAGCCAAAGGCGGTAACATTCCACAAAATAAACCGATCACCGCAGTTAAAATTGGGGTTTGGGTTTTACGCCTTCCAAGGTAGTAACCCAGTGCAGCCGTTACCAAGGCAAATATAATTATTTGAGTCAAACTCAACATCGTTCTTCCTTAAAACACCACGGGGCTGCAATACTAACAGTTGAAAAGCGCTGATAACAAGGCGTCACGGAATAAAAAAGCCCGGCAATCCGGGCTTGGGACTTGAGTTTTAGATAACTTAGTTCGGCGTTACTTGCCAAACAGAAACGGTACCGCTGACTTCATTGCCCACAACAACCAAAGCATTGCCAGTCGGGCTATCCGTAGCGTCAACAAACACCATGCCTTCTGGTGCCAAATCGCCCATCAAGTCGCCGCCTTCGGTGGTGTCGCGGTTGATCACATAATCCACAAAGCTGGTGTTATAAGGGTTGGTGATGTCATAGACAAAGATACCCCCCATACGCTCCAAGCCAATAAAGGCATAGGTGCGGTCACCCACTGTACCCACGGTCAGCGCTTCAGGTTCTGGTCCTTTGTTGGCAGAGCGGCTATCGCCTTCATTTTCATCATCGTTGTTGTTGAATTCGTCACCGTGGACAGACGCAGTGATGCGCTCAAAGTCGTCACCAGAATCAAATACAACCAGGCCGTTGCTATCCCAAATGGTGAAAGAACGGGCACCGTAGCTATACAGGCCTTCATAAACACCATCGCCGTCGGCATCACCAATTTCAGCCGTCACATTTAGGCGGCCAATTGGGAAAGCGCTAAAGTCGAAGTCTTCCGGATCATCGCCAGCAGCTTGCTCCAGTACCGAGCCGGGTGCAAAGCTTAGGCGGCGGCCTTGGGTCTCATCGGTGTACGATAAACAGCCATCATCTTCATCAAAATCCTGGCCACCAGCAGCAGTACACAAATCTTCATCTTGGTTGCCGTTGGCATCCAAAGTATCAAAGAAGTATTCACGGGCATCACCTTCGTTGGCAGTCACCACAAAGTCCGCACCTTTCCATTGGTAAGATGCGATGGTGTCCGGCATATACATGCCATACAGGTTTTCGTAGGTGCCGAAACTGACAGCGCCATCTTCCATACCGTCTATTTGCAATCCAGTCCAGTCTTTAAAACCCAATCCAACCACTTCGACAGTGTTATCAGTTAGATCCACAATGGCCAACCCATTGTTTTCTTGCAAGGCAACAAATGCTCGTTCATTGCTGGTAGTGATGTATTCTGGTTCCAAGTCCTGGGCAACAGTAATGTTGATAGCGTTGCCGTTTATAGTGCGGCCAGTTGGGTTAGGGAAATGCATC
Organism: Alteromonadaceae bacterium; assembly: GCA_965279005.1. Classification (GTDB taxonomy): domain Bacteria; phylum Pseudomonadota; class Gammaproteobacteria; order Enterobacterales; family Alteromonadaceae; genus Planctobacterium. The sequence continues at coordinate 42,348 of CBDIHK010000026.1, forward strand.
CCTTGGGCTTCAAGCTCGGCTTGCATGCCATTGTAAGCGCTAAAGTCAATAATGGTGGCTGTATCAGCCGGCGTGCCATCAACAACATCAATGACCGCAATGGAACCTTCCGGATCCACCGAGTAGTCACCGGAAGGTTCGCCTTCGTTGGCCACAACCACTTTGCTGGCGTCTGGAGTGAATGTCAGCATATCAGGCAGGTTGCCTACCGTTACCGCTTTGACATAAGTTGGTGTACCGGCATTTAAGCCGTTGTAGAACAATACAACGCCGTTATCTGCGTGGGCATCGGCAGCAACCGCAACAGCCATCCAGTCACCTGCTATCGCAATACTGTTTGGCGCATCCAGGGCGATGCCATTGGCCTGGGTTTCCAAAGTTAATGCTACGGAAGTTAGGTTGGTGTCGGTCAACGGATTGGCCAATGCATCAGCAGACAAGCCTGAAACATCTATCATTTCTACTGTTGGCACACTCGCTGCGCTATTGATGGCATAAATAGTTTGGGTGGCAGCGTGGAATTGCACAATTTCAGCGGCGCCTTCAGGATCTTCTGGATTAAGCAAGGCGCGGCCTACCACAGACATGGATACACCTAATGTTGCATCCGCACCGTCCGTGCCCGCTGTGCCATCTGTGCCAGGAGCCCCGGTTTCACCTTGTGGGCCTTGTGGGCCGGTTGCACCATCCTGGCCGTCATCGCCGTCTAGTGAACAAGCAGAAAGTGCTGCGGTTAAAGCAACTGCGACAGCAGCGCGCTTAAAGAGTGTTTCAAGTTTCATGTTTATTGTTCCTTGGTTTTTTGCGGTGTAAAAAAACGCACACAAGGTATGCCTGCGATGTGACGCTTTGGTGAAAACAGCGTGACAGAAAAATGAAGAAAATAAGACAATAACTGGTGACACTTGTGCCCTGCCCTAATGCGCTGTTAAATGAAGCTTTAACCAACTTGCTTAAGGGTTTGTTATGCCATTTACCTGGGGCGCTGCGGCAGCCAGTTACCAAATTGAAGGGAAGCTAAGCGATGATCCACGTGGCCAATGCGTCTGGGATATGTTTTGCAAACAGTCGGGTAAAACCCGCCATGGGGACAATGGTGACAATGCTTGCCAGCATATTAGCAAGATGCAAAACGATGTATCCCTGATGTCGGATATTGGCTTGGATGCCTACCGGTTTTCTATTAGCTGGCCTAGGGTGCTGCCCAATGGCACAGGCAGAACCAGCGCTTCGGGTTTAGGTTTTTACGACCGCCTGGTAGACCAATTGCTCGCAAAGGGCATCACGCCGTGGGCGACTTTATTCCACTGGGACTACCCCTATGAATTGTTCCTACGCGGCGGCTGGCTTAATCCCAGCTGCTCCGACTGGTTTGCAGACTATACCCAGGTCGTGGCAGAAAAACTGGGGGATCGGATCAAGCATTGGATGACCCTAAACGAACCCCAGTGTTTTATCCATTTGGGCCATCAGACCGGTTACCACGCGCCGGGTTTAAAGCTGGGAATGCAAGAAGTCCTATTGGCAGCCCACAATACCTTATTGGCCCACGGCAAAGCAGTAAAGGCATTGCGCCAGCATAGCAAAGGCTGCCAAGTGGGTGCCGCCCCTGTTGGCCATATGACCTTGCCTGAACAGCCAACCCAAGCCAATATTGCGGCGGCCGAAAAAGCCAGTTTCAAGATTGTAAACCGGGATTGCTGGAATAATACCTGGTTCGCCGACCCAATGTTCTTAGGCAAGTATCCAGAGGATGGCCTAAAGCTGCACCAAGCCTATCTGCCGCCAGTGCAAGATCAGGACATGGCTACCATCGCCCAACCCCTGGATTTTTATGGCGTAAATATATATTTTTGCCAAACGCTTGCCCTTGCGTCAGATGGGCAAGCGCACATGATCCAACCCGAAACCGGTAGCCGCTATACCAGCATGGATTGGCTGGTATCGCCAGATTGTTTGTATTGGGCAGCCAAATTCTTACACAACCGCTATGGCAAGCCCATTGTTGTGACTGAGAACGGCATGGCCAACGCAGACTGGAAAGCGCCAGACGGTAAAGTGGAAGATCCCCAGCGCATCTTGTATTTGCAGGAACATATTGCCCGCTTGCTCGACGCTAAAGCGGAAGGCGTGCCGGTGGATGGTTACTTTTGCTGGTCAATTATGGATAACTTTGAATGGGCGCTGGGCTATGACCGCCGCTTTGGTTTGATCCACGTTGATTACCAAAACCAGCAGCGCACCCTAAAATCATCTGCCTACTGGTACCGGGATTTTATCCAACAACAAAGGCAGGGCTAATCCCCCGCCTCATTAATATTAGATAGGGTTACTGGTCGTCACGCACCAGGGTATTGATACTGACATGGGGCCAGCGGATCCGGCCTGCCCCTTCAGGGCTATCAAAGAAATCCAAGAATACTAGCTGTGAGTATTGCAGTCGCAGTATCGGGTCTCCTGCTTTGTCCTTCTGGGCAAGCTCTTGGATATAGAATGAAAACTTCATTTCAGTGGCATCGGCCTGTTTCACAATAAAGGGGATATTGCGGATCCCAGCGCTTTCTATGGCTGTGTCCACCGTCAACTCGGTCGTCTTGACGATATCGACATTTTGGTTGGCGTCCCTTAGCAACAAGTTGGGATGCACTGGGTCAAACACGTTCTGGAACAAGTTCCGGTGAAAATGCTCATAGGGAGCCAAATAGGGATTGGACAAATCATCATTTACGCCAATCGGCAAACCGCTGATGTCAGGGATCTTGGGGGCTCCTGGGTAGGATTTTGATGTGCCCAACCCCAATAGGGCATCGCCATGGGGAACCGAACCGAGACGGGCGATATCGAGATCCGCGGTAGTCTCATTGGTCATGTGCAACCATAAACCCGGCTCTTCGTGGATCACATCGCCCTTGGAACCTGCCAAGCCGCTAGGTGGGAAGTCAGCCGCAGCGATTTGGGTGACTTTCTGGAAATACTCTACGGCTGCCAAAAACTGATCCGCTTCTTCAGCCTTACCATCAACAAATTTGATGCCGCGGTTAGGCACGGGACCGCCCAATTCGGTAAAATCCAGATCTTCGTTGTATTGGTTGCACAGTAGGCGGTAGTGGATTTTTTCCGCCCCTTTGCCCGCAAAAGGCAGGGCAATCATATTCCATCCGTGGCCGGGTAAACTTCTCCAGTTACCGATCAACTGTTCCAGTGGGCCAAGGCCTAAGTCCTCACTTGGGCTCTCTACGGGCTGTCCTTTAATTTTCGCGCCCACTTTAGAAAACCTAACTTTGCGGGCTTGCTTGGCAAATGTTTTAAACGTGTCTTTATCCAGCATGACAATTCTCCTGTACTGGTCCGGTAAATTTAAATACCTCTACAGGTTTAGCACAGTTTTGTCGGTTAGGTTGTTTTATTTCTCACTTTTTTAACCGCAACATAACATTGTGACTTTTGACACATGTATTGGTTGCTACAACGGGGCAATATAGGCACTGGAATTGGTGTTATCAATTGGAGAGAGTATGAACAACACAGGCACAATCGCCTACCAACGCCTTGCAGCTATGGATGTATTGCGCGGCATCGCACTGTTGGGGATATTGCTGATGAATATCCAGTCATTTGCTATGCCTGGAGCGGCTTACCTGAATCCTACCGCCTATGGCGACCTCAACGGCATTAACTTTGCTGTTTGGTCCTTCAGCCATGTTTTCGCTGACCAAAAGTTTATGACTTTGTTTTCAATTTTGTTCGGCGCGGGCGTCGTATTGTTCTGTGAACACGCACAGGCCAAAGGCAAGCCGGTTGCGTCGCTGCACTACCGGCGGACATTTTGGCTGATGCTGTTTGGCCTAGCCCATGCTTACTTGCTCTGGTATGGCGATATCTTGTTCAGCTACGCTATCTGTGGCTTTATCATCTACCTGCTGCGCAATAAATCCATTACTACGCTACTTGTAACTGGAACAGTTTTATTGTTGATCAGTACGGCTTACAGTTTGTTGGTGGGTGCCAGCTTAGGCCATTTCCCACCAGAAGCAGTGTCTGGCATGAGGGAAGCCTGGGCACCTACAGCGGCGCAGATCAGCAGCGAAATAAACGCCTATTTGGGCAGCTACAGTGAGGCGTTTGCCAAACGCGCAGAAGAAGCCTTGTTTATGCAAACTTATGTGTTTTTAACCATTTTTGTCTGGCGCGCCAGCGCAATGATGTTATTGGGCATGGCCTTGTACAAATCAGGCTTTTTCCACCTAAAATGGCAAACCAGCAGTTACCAGAAACTACTCTTCGTTTGCCTACCGCTTGGTCTGGCCATTACCCTGTTTGGCGTGCAGCAAAACCTGGCCCAAGAATTTGCGCTAGAGTATTCCATGTTCATCGGCAACCAATTTAACTACTGGGGAAGTATCTTGGTAGCACTTGGCTATGCCGCAGCAATCTTGCTGTTTGTACAAAGTGGCCGCTGGCAATCGCTGCAAGCTAAATTTGCGGCAATCGGTAAGACCGCTTTTAGCAACTACATTTTGCAAACCCTGATCTGTACCGGCATTTTCTACGGTTTTGGCTTGGGTCTTTTTGGTGAAGTTGAACGCTGGGCGCAGCTAATCATCGTATTTGTAGTCTGGCTACTGCAACTGTGGTTGGCGCAATGGTGGTTGCAGAAGTACCAATATGGCCCGCTTGAATGGGCATGGCGCAGCTTAACTTACTGGCAGCGCCAACCATTTCGCAAATAGGGCAATAAGCCTTTGGGGCCTATCGCGGTGATAGGCCCCTACCCACCGCTAGGCTTTGTATTTATCCATGACAAGGGTAGCATTAGTACCACCAAAGCCAAAGCTATTGGACATTACGCGTTGTAAATCCGCTTGGGTAGTTTCAGTGACAATGTTAAGGCCTTCGGCCTTTTCGTCTAAGTTATCAATGTTAATAGAAGGCGCGACGAAGCCGTGCTCTAGCATCAACAATGAGTAAATTGCTTCATTGACACCGGCAGCACCCAATGCGTGGCCAGTCATAGCTTTGGTGGCACTGATCGCCGGCGATTTACCAGCAAACACTTCCCTAATTGCCTCCAGTTCCTTGACGTCGCCAACCGGGGTAGATGTGCCATGGGTATTGAGGTAATCAATGTCGCCTTCAACGGTTGCCATAGCTTGGCGCATACAGCGCATGGCACCTTCGCCAGAAGGGGCAACCATGTCATAGCCATCGGAAGTAGCGCCATAACCTGTGATCTCAGCGTAGATAGTGGCGCCGCGGGCAAGGGCGTGCTCAAGTTCCTCAACAACGACCATACCGCCACCGCCAGAGATGACAAAACCGTCGCGGTCTGCATCATAGGTACGGGAAGCAACTGCGGGGTTGTCGTTGTACTTGGTGGAAAGTGCGCCCATGGCGTCAAATTCCATCGCCAATGTCCAGTGCACTTCTTCACCGCCACCAGCAAATACAATGTCCTGTTTGTTCAATTGTATTTGTTCCACAGCAGCGCCGATACAGTGGGCACTAGTGGCACAGGCAGAACTCAATGAATAGTTGACGCCCTTGATCTTAAACGGTGTTGCCAAGCAAGCTGATACCGTGCTACTCATCGTTTTAGTAACCGCGTAGGGGCCAACACGCTTGACGCCTTTTGCACGCAATATGTCAGCAGCTTCTACCTGCCATTTCGAGGATGCCCCGCCAGAACCCGCAATTAGGCCAGTGCGCTCATTAGATACATGTTCTTCGCTTAGGCCGGCATCAGCAATCGCTTCTTGCATCGCAATATGGGCAAAAGCGGCAGCGTCGCCCATAAACCTCAACGTCTTGCGGTCAATATGGTCTTTAACGTCAATGTTGACGTCACCCCAAACGTGGCTACGTAGGCCCAATTCAACAAAATCAGGTGCTGTAGAAATACCTGAACGCCCTTCCTTTAAGGATGCTAAGACTTCTTGTTTGTTGTTACCAATACTGGATACGATACCGAAACCGGTAATGACCGCTCTTCTCATAGTTAAACCTTCACTAATAATTGCTGGCGCTATTGTACTTATTTAATGGTGGCAACTGGTCTGCTCAGAGTACAGTTGTACGCTAAAACATTATTATTGATGTTTGTGACAATTTGCATACACTGTCGAAAAATTTAAGAAATAAAAATAACCCCCAGTGCAGTACGCCGATATCAGTTACAACCAATCAGGCACACCTACCTCAAACCAGTTCGACGACGTTTATTTTTCTAACCAGAATGGATTGGAAGAATCTGATTTCGTATTTTTCCAAGGTAACGACCTCGAACAGCGGATCAAAACTGCCCAACAAAAATACCTAACTGTATTTGAAACTGGGTTTGGTACGGGCCTGAATTTCCTTAATACCTGGCATCGTTTTTTGCATTTAAAACAGGAAGACAGTGTCCAAACCCTGCATTTTATTAGTTGTGAGAAATATCCAATTGCGCAGCAAGATCTTGCGGCCGCACTCAAGCATTGGCCAAGCCTAATATCGCAATCCAATGCTTTGCTTAAGCAATACCCCCTTCCGATCCCAGGCTGCCACCGGTTGGTTTTTGAAAACGGCAGAGTCCTTCTGGATCTCTGGTTTGGTGACGTTAATGACATTCTGCCTCAACTCGAAAACACCGCTGCAGGCCTTGTAGATGCTTGGTACCTGGATGGCTTTGCGCCGAGTAAAAACCCTGAGATGTGGACAACAGTGCTGTTTAACGGCATGGCAAAATTGAGCAAAGCAGAAGCAACGTTCGCCACTTTCACCTCTGCGGGCGCTGTTAGGAGGGGGCTGCAATCTGCAGGATTTGGAGTCACAAAAGTCAAGGGCTTCGGCCGCAAACGCGAAATGCTGGTAGGCCAAATTGACGCCCAAACTAGCGCTACGAACAAAAAACCAGCTAATTTTCCTGGTTGCTACCGTACGCAGGCCAAGCAAAATATCCCCCTTAAAGTTGCAGTGGTTGGCGCTGGGTTAGCTGCGGCAAATTTGGCATATTCCCTATCCCAAAAAGGCATACCGGTTGCTATCTATTGCCAGGATACCACATTGGCGATGGGGGCTTCTGGCAACGCACAGGGGGGGTTTTACCCGCATCTTACTGCAGATTTTTCCCTGCAAAGCCAGCTTTATGCACTTAGCTTTGGTTTCGCCAAACGCCGTTATCTGGCTCTGATGGATGAAGGACTTACCCCAGATTTAGATTATTGTGGTGTTTTTTTGGCGGGGTTTAGTGAGGAAGTAACACGCAGGCAAAAACAGCTTTTAGCGAACAAGTGTTGGCCGAAACAGTTAGTTGCTGAAATGGACGCCGAAGCGGCTAGTGCTCAGCTGGGCCTAGACATGGCCTATCCAGGACTTTGGATGCCTGAAGGAGGTTGGGTAAATCCTGCGGCAATGTGCAATGCCTTGGTTGCCGCTGCCGCCCGGAAAAGCGAGGTTGAGTTACACTTTGGCCACAAGCTCACCCATTTCCAACAACAGGGCGAGCACTGGGAATTGTCATTCTCGGGACGGGCCAAGCAAAGTGCAGATATCCTGATCCTAGCTCCCGGGAGTGGTATATTAGAGATGCAACTAGACGGACTGCTGCCGTTCCAAGCCGTGCGGGGACAAGTGGAGTCGTTGCCAAGCGAAGGGACGTTGGCTGGACTAAAATCCGTCATCTGCCACAAGGGTTATTTGACCCCCGCACTAAATGGCCAACACGCTATGGGCGCAACTTTTGTCAAGCAGGATTTAGGTACGGATGTACGCGCCGCTGAATCGCAGCAAAATGCTGACACTATTGCCAAAGCTCTTCCTGGCTGTGGCTGGGCACAGCATTTACCCACACCGCTCACGGCCAGGGCAAGCACGAGGTTAACGCTGCCCGACCACCTGCCAGTCGCCGATGCTTTGCCAGATATAGATGCAACCAAACGCTATTTGGATGGATTAGGGCCCGGGCCGTTGCAATCCCTCAAACCTAGGCGCATTACTCAAGCAGGATTATTTTGTTTAGCGGGGCTTGGTTCCAGGGGACTATGCACAGCACCACTGCTTTCAGAGGTAATCGCTTGCCAGCTTAGCGGACGGCCGTTGCCGCTAAACCGGCAACAGCTTGCCGCAATAGCAGCCACGCGTTTTTTATTGCGACAACTGAAAAAACAAAATTAGTTCGCTAGCGGTTACATAACCCAATACTGTGGCACTAGGGATGACACCACAAAGTGGGGAATGATCCCTTTAGCACTGGCAATCACAACCTGCGAGTCTAAATCGACAATCCTGGCGTTTACCTGCACACCGCGTTCATATTGCTGCAACGTACCTGTCAGCACATATTGCATATTTGAGTTTGGGCCCATGCCGGCTTCAACCCCGCGTTTGAATACAAAATCCCCCGCTTGGGAAACTTCGATATAAGGCAAGACTTTATGGTCAACAACAGACACACCATAGGCTTGGACTTCGCTAATAAAACTTTCTGCGATTTTGTTTCCCAGCACTGTTGGCCGGCGCAATGAGCTATCTAGCGTGACAAAGCTGGCAATGCCCAACTGTGATTCAGGCGTAAGGTATTTCGCTTTTGACATCAACTGCATGGTGATTTGTTCGGCATAGTCACTGAGAGTTTTGTGGCTAAATCCGGTCTGGAAAGTGTTGCCCTGAGGTACCAATACCGGTGGTGCTACTTCAGCATCAATCTGGTTGGTCACGACTGTGCGGGTGCCCGACATCTCCGCTGCGCTAAAGCCATCGCTGGCTGGCGTGACCACGCCGGCGGGTGGTACCGGCTCCATCACAGTCATAAAGGTGCAGCCGCTAGTTAATGTTGCTGCTGCTATTAATACAACGAAAGGCTTCATTACCCTACTCCCCCTGGATCAACCTAACACCATCCATACGCCCATCATTGCTGGGCAGCAAGGCATCGGCAACGTAAAACGGAATCAGCATTTGGGCACTCGCCACAACGGCTTTGGTTTCCAAGCCCAACATCCTGGCATTGACCAAATAGCCACCTTGGTGCTTGGTCATGGTGCCGGTCAAAATGTATTCCATAGGCACTTTGTGCTTGAGCTCCAAAAAGTCCCGAGAAAGCAGGAAATCCCCAGTTTCGGTTACCCGTATATAGTCTGTGGCCTTGTAGTCTAGCACCGGGATCCGGAACTTGTGCAGTTCATGGATAAAGGACTCTGCTATCTGGTAGCCCAATAGGTTAGTTGTATTTAAGTCACTGTCGATCATGGCAAAGTGGGTCACTCCCACCGGCGTTTTATCGGTGACGTACTCCATTGTATTTATCAGATCCTGCGCCATGTTCTGTACGTAGTCGCCTATGTGTTTGTTAAGCGCATGTCCGCGGTACATAGTGTGTTGGTTCTGGTAAGTAGGCTCCCGGGTCAAGGCGCCAAAGGCATCAACTTGGGTTTCTTGCAAGGTGTCGTCAAACAAAGCAGCGTCACTGCGCACGTCGACTATCAGGCTCTTTTTGACAACTAGGCCATCTTCTTTTTTTACCGCGCAGCCAGCTAATGCAAGTGCGAAGGTGAGTGGGTAAATGAGCTTTTTCATTTTTCTGCCTTCCTGTTAATCCAGTTTGGTACGGTAAATCATGCCATCCCGAAGGGTGGTTGCCCCCCTTCCCCAAAACAATTCGTTGGGGAAGAATCGTGTCGCTGCGGCAACCACATCTTTAGTGGTTGCATCAATAATGCGCGCATTGACCAAGGCGCCGCGTTCGGTTTCAGCCAGCGTGCCCGACAAATAAAAGTCAAAAGCATGCTGCTGTTGTAAATCCGCAATGTCCCGGCTAAACACCCTCTCTGACAGGCTATCCATTACAATATCATTGGTTGCTTTATAGTCCTGGGCGATGTATCCGCGCCGGGCTAATTCAGTCATCATACCCTGTTCCAATTGGTGTCCAAGCAACTGCAAAGGGTGCTGCGTGTTAGCATTGAATTGCAACTCTTTAGCCGGCACAAAGGTCGCTACTGCAAACCTAAATTGATTTCTGTTCACATTTTGATAGCGGAACGTTTCAAACAGCTCAGAGGCCAGAGTCGCGGTATGGAATTCCACATTGCCTATTTGCCCATTGGGATCGGGCTCAAGTAGTTGGGCCTGGGTTACCTGGTCGCCATCGTTGCTGCTGCAGGCCGCTAACGTCGCGAGAACCAATGAAAGTGACAATAAACGGCACATTACCCGCCAGTTAGTAATCAGCTTTGGAATATGTGGTGTGTGTCGTCGCATTTTTTGCCATTTCATACTCTATTCAACCTGTATATCGGGATGACAACAATAATTCTTTAACCAGACTTCAATAACATAGGCGGATTGCGTCAATTACCTGACGTATTAGTCCTATTTACTGGCTGTGTCTGTATCCAATTCGCTTTTGCAATCAGCTATTTTCGATACAGCAATAATCGCGCCAGAAAAATTTTGACGGCGTCATGAAAGGTGTAAGACAGTGTTGGATTACGCTAAAAAGGTGTGAATTAAAGCTTGTCACAACAAGTTTGCCAAAATTGCCATACTTGGTGTTGGTCTGGCAGCTCTAGTTCATTGTTGGCGAACGCCGCTTCCAGGCTGGATCTAACCTGCTGTTTTAGCGATTCAAGGTTAAACAAGTTATTTGACAGGCAGTAGCCCGCTGCCAGTGAGAAATGGCCATTTAAATATCCCGCTATAAACAACTCTTGGTCGTTGCCCTCTTCGACAAGGGTATCAAGGTAGGCTTGCAGCCCGTCAATGGCGGCTTGGAATTCAACTTCTGATAGTGACATTGTTATACCGTAAAGGGTTTCCCAGGGGGCAGAGGCCTGCTAGTGATCGCTTTTGCGAATATCATCACCGACTAGGATAACATCTATATCACTTAATTGCGGTACTTCTGCGCGCAGCTGGTCTTCAACACTGTTGAGCTTTTTCATTTTATTGCAAAACCAGCGCGCTTTTTTGCGCAGGGTATCGGTACGTGGGCCAACGGTCCTCTCAATTTCCTCGCCAACTTCTTCCAAGCGCGCTGACAAATCCTCAATACGCTCTTCCATGGAAGAGTCATTGCTAGAGGTGAGGCCACCGATAGCCGAAAGGATCCCGCCCAATGAGGTATTGATCGCCTGCTCAATTTGCGCTTCTAGCTCTTGGTCAACCAAATCGTCGACATTTTCCAAACTACCTGGACCGATATAATAGTTTTCGTAGGAATGGATAAACTTGCTCTTTACCTTTTTCTTCACTCGTTCTAGCGCTGTTTGTAACTTTTCAATGCTTTTGTGATCCATGCCCACCAGGCCAACATACACGTGCTCTACCGTGTCAATTGCCAGCTCTACACCCTCAGTTGCCAGGATAATCATTTTAGGTACGGCATAGTGCATGCCGTCAGATAAATACTTGAGCTTGTCCGCTTGTTCGGGTTCCAAATGGATCCAGTGGCCACCTACAATCAGCTGGTCATCGCCATTGATCTGGTACATTGTCTGGGTTTCACTGATGACCCTGATACTGCCATCAGTCACAACCAAGCCGTAGTTTAAGTCGACCTCACACTTCAAATCAGCGTGAGCCGTGCCGGCTAAAAACAACAAACTTACAAATAGGATCCGCAACATTTAATACTATTCCAATTAACTCCAAAGGCATTGTGTCCGAAATTCACGGACATTGCATGTATATTCCGACCAGTGAAATAAAATTTGGGGCAAACTACGGGGACACATCAGTAAAAGAGGGAATACCGGAAAAGTTTTACCAGAAGGCTTTAAACCCTTGCAAGAGGCACTACCTGGCTTGCCCAGTCTTCTCCATCAACTCATTGAAAGACACCTCAACCGCTTCGGCCCGTTTTTTATGGGCAGCGACATCAGTGACGTCATAGAGCATAATACACATGTAATCGACACGACCAGTTGTACCAGACAATGGCGAAAGCGTTATATTCTGGTACATAAAATCTTCGGTGCCGGTTATTGGCCGGTAATTGGCAAAGCGAAACATATATGGGCGCTGTTCCCAGGTAATGAACGCGCGGGTTTTCAATTCAAATATAGGTCGGCACTTGGCTTTGAACCAGTTTTCGTCGACTTCAGGGAACAATTGGAATAAGTTCCGGTTGCGCACATCGCTGGGCAACAGGCCACTATGGCTCTCCATGAAGGCATTCCACACTATCACATTAAAATTGCGATCCAACACGATGATGCCAACATCCACGGTCTGCAGCATATCCATCATCCAATGGAATTCTGCAAGATCGTCGAGTTCGTCTATTTCGTTGATGTCTTCGTTGTTATCCATTTTTGCCCAATCAGTCCTCTAATAAATGGGAAAGTTTATAATTCATGACTTTCATGGATTCTTCTGTCATCAGCAGCACTAGGTCACAGTGCACATTATAACCCTCAAGGCCATAACTCAGCTCTATGGCCAAGGTTCGCTTCCAGCGCATTTTGTTGCTGGAAATCAGTTCAGATATGCTGCGGTGCTGGCCCAAGACAACTGGGTGCCCCTGGCTGAAATACAAGTCTAGTTGCGACGCCAATCCCGTCAGGCAAGTTCCGATTAGAATATTAGCGGCGTCCATCAATAACTCGAGCTGGACATGGTCATCGACATCGCCTTCGATACCCATGATTTTGGCGACATCACCAAAGCTGGAATCGCTTAATATGAACAGTGCCTCACCACTTATGCCTGGGCCTACAAACCCTTGGCAGATACCTGACACCGAGTCTTTTAACTCTATGTCTTGCAGCATCATGTGCAATTCAGATACTTCAATCAGGTTGACGTTAGGTATTGGCAGGCGCACGAATACATTGAGGATCCGGGCCAGGTGATCCCCTGCCCTGCCCATGGCAATATTGGTAATTTCCTGATAACAATCCCTGATGTCTGGATCCAGGGAACTGACTTCAGGTTCATCCCGTGCGTCTTCCCGGACGTCCTCGAGAATGCCATAGCGCAATAATATTTCTTTAAGGGTATTGGGTTTAACCGGCTTTTTAATAAAGTCCAGCGCTCCCAAAGAACGCACCCGCTCATGGGCTTCGGGCTGCACGTCACCCGAAATCACGATGACTTTGGTGTGGAGATCGTATTTAAGGATATTCTCGAGAGTCTGGTAGCCGTCCATAATGGGCATATTCAGGTCGAGCAATAACAGCTGCCCCTTGCCTTCCTTGATAGCCTCAATGGCTTCACCGCCGTGTTTGGCAAAATGTACTGCCACTTCCCATTCATCTGGCAAGCATTTGGCCGCTTGTTTCCTGGCGACCATGGAGTCATCGCAGATAAGGACTGAAAACATAGATGTTGGTAACTCTGAAAATCCTTTGCTAGGGCAATAAAACAAAGCCTAGGTTGAACGATACAACAAGATAACTAAATAGATAGCAGTTAACTAGCCCCTTTGCCAATAAGTTTTGCTTGCCGCAATGAGAAAGCAAGCGGCGACTAGCCTTTGCAGGTTTGGCAAATGATAATAGCTGAAAAAGGAATTAGCTCGAGTTACACAACGCCAACGGGTACAAGCAATTATCAATGGGCACTTTTGTGGTTTCCCTGCAGCTCATCCAACTTAAATTTGTATTTTCTAGATACTTTTACAACTGCTCCCGAGGTTAACGTGGCACTGTATTCGCCATTGGAATTGGGTGACAGACGGCTGAGCTTGTCAATATTGACGATGGCAGATCGGTTTAACCTTGGAAATTGCTTAGCCGGTAATTCCTGTTCCATCTGCTTCATGGTTTTGCGCACAATATGCTGTTGTTCGCCTACATGCACACAAAGGTAGTCCCCTGCGGCCTCTATCCAGTCAATATCTTTTAGCGGCAGTTTCAGCCACTCACTGCCGATTTTCACGGAGATTGTAGTTTTGATATCTGACAACCTGGTTGAACCAGGACGCGAAAGGTTGTCTAGGAAGCTATCCAATGACTTGCCTACTTTTTTCGGTAATAGCTGCTGCAGTTGTTCGTGTTGTTCTATTTGTAACCGCTCTTGGGCAAATTTCTGCAGCCGGTGCACACAGGCCTCTAACCTTTCTTGTGTGATTGGCTTGAGCAGGTAATCACACTGGCCCAATTCAAAAGCGTCTACTGCAAACTCCTGGTGGGCAGTGGTGAAAACCACGTAAGGCATCCGGTGCTGCGCCTCCCCTGAATGGGCGCGCAGCACTTCACGCACTATGTCCACGCCATTGATACCCGGCATCTCAATGTCGAGAAAGATAGCATCAGGAGGACAATCATTTAGGTAGTCCAGCGTCTCTGGGCCATTGCTGAAACTCGCTACGACTTCCAGTTGGGAAAAACTACTTATCCTTGCCAACATGCCCTGGCGCGCCAGCGGCTCGTCATCCGCTACTGCCACAGTAATTTTCGCGAGTTCTTGCAAAGGAATAATTTCCACTAAAGTTGTATGGGTATTACTCTGGCTGAGCATCGCCAATACAGCAAGGCGCCGATGTAACAAGGTTTATCATTGTGGCCGAAAGATGAAACTTAGTTACAAATGCCAACTATCAGCAACACTCTTATAAACGAGCAAAACCCATAGGGCACTGATACCGGCTTACCGCTTAATTTAAGCAGTGTTCAATGAGTTGAAAATTGGCAATCTTGGATGGGGAAAGTAGGTACTAGCCAAATTGAAATGGGGCTGTCACTACACAGCCCCATTTGGTCAGGGACAATACATGTATTTGGAATTACATGTCTAAGTTGGGTTCACTACGCCCAACGCTTTACATTCTAAGACGTCCCACCAGCAATCCAAGCCGGATGTGACGAATTCACAGAATTTAGGGATGAGTGCCTAATAATCGTAATATTCTTTCAAAAACAGCCTATCCGGTGCTGTTATTTAGTTGGCTTTACTAAGTAGTGTACCTGCATCCAGGTTCGTGCGCCTAACGATCAACCTGGCAGTTTTGTCTGCCCCATTTAGCGCTGCAAAAGTGGCGATGTCCTTACCATTGCATACCAAGCCATCCGCTAGGGTTTGGAAGTTCACACGGTATTTTTTCATGGTTTTGTTCAGCTTCATCGTTTTGTTTGATGCGACGGCTTCGCAAAGTTCCACTAGCTCATCGTCAGATAAGTAGCTATTTCCTGCTGTCGCGGTGGCGCTTAATGCAAATAAGGTAGTGCTGGCTAAGATTAACATTGCTTTTTTCATGACGGTTCCTCTTCGGTTTCCGGGGGTATCAAAATCTTGTTGACTATAAATTTAATTGAGGAACCGGGTTAAAAGCACCTGAAACAAGACCAGGTACGGCAAGATACGATGTAGCGATAAACGTGCGTATTTTCGCGATTTTTGACCGCTGGAAATCGGCTATTCGACGATAACCATCTAAAAAGAACAAAAAACAAACAAAAAAACCCAGCGTATTGCTGGGTTCGTAGGATAAATATTGCGACTTGATGCTAGATTACGCTGTCCTGGTGGATTTTGATGAATAGGTCAGTATCGTGTTTACTGTAATCTACTTTATATTCTTTGCCGTTAATGATTTGGATAAACAACAGTGTTTTCTCTTCGCCAAACACCTCGCCCAACGTGACATCAACCAATTCGGCATCCATCATCTTAGCTTCGCGTTTGTTTTCTGGCACACGCCCATTGTATCGTTTCACACCTTTATGGGTGACAATAATGGGGGGTCGGTCACCGTCGTCGCCATTCAGCACGATTAAATCTAATTTTCTCAATTTGTGGATTATCGTATTTCGCCCACTTAGCAGATATGGCCTATCTGTCATTTGTCACCCCGAAAAGTCTCATTTTTCAATGTCGTGCCGACACGGCACCATTGCAAAAGATAGCAAATAAATTGCAAATGCACACTTATTAATTTGCACTCGGATGAACTTTTAACTGTTTTAGGTCAGGCATTTACGTTAATTGCCGATATCTGGAATAAGCGTTGTTCAAGAAAACAGCAATTGTGTGAAATGGCGCCCACTATTAACCGAGGTTGGTTGCACACCGTGTGCATTGCGCTAAATTGCGAATTATTGTTATGCAACTACTTACCCTTCGTGGCGTAAATAAATGCAGACTATCTTTTTTAAGAAACTGACGAGGCAAACTGATGTCGCCGAGAAGTAAGCAGAAAATGGGTAGATTGAGTGTGCTTGTCCCATTCGCCGTAGGCTTGTTTAGCACACACCTGGTCTTCGCCAACAGTACTGGCATAACTGGTTTTTCCAGCAAATCGGGGAACACCTGTGCCAGCTGCCACAGCGGCGCTAACTACAGCTCGTCGTTGCAGTTTTCTGGTTCAACCACCGTGGAACCAGGTAGCCTGACAGATATTAGTTTAATTTTGCAGTTTACCCCCCCTGCTGGTGTCAGCAATGCCCATGCGGGGATTAATGTTGCCGTTTCTGATGGTGGCGGCCAGCTTATTGCGGGTTCTAGCACAAGCCTATCGGGCTCAGAACTCGTCCACAGCCTGCCCCAAAGCGCCAGTAGTGGTAGCTTTTCATGGGCATTGCAGTGGCAAGCTCCAAATGAGGAAGGTACAGCCACTATTTATGCCTGTAGCCAAGCCGTGAACCGAGACTTTAGCAACGCAGGGGATGACAACAACACTGCATGTTTGCAACAGCAGATAACAATAGCTGAACCTGAACCAGAACCAGAACCAGAACCAGAACCAGAACCAGAACCTGAGCCTGAACCAGAACCTGAGCCTGAGCCAGAACCTGAGCCTGAGCCAACAGAACCTGCACTAGGCGATGTCAATGGCGATGGCGCCGCCGAATTTGTGTTTTGGCGCCACAGCGACCTCACTTTCTACACCCAGACCGCAAGCACGTTTGAAATTATCCATCGTGAAATCTTAGGTGACAACGAATACGACGTGCCGCTCTTGGGTGATATCGATGGCAATGGTATCAGTGATTTTGTCACCTGGAACCCGTTGACGGGACTGTGGAGCATCCAGCTCGATGACGGTTCCAGTGTCGCCTACAACCTAGGCCAAGCTGGCGACATCCCGGTGCTGGCGGATCGCGATGGCGACGGTAGGGACGACCTTATTGTGCGCCGCCCAAGCGAGGGTGCCTGGTATTTTCTGGCATCCGACAGTGGCTACGCCGAGCAATCTTTCAATTTTGGTAGCCTGGAAGGCGATGTGCCCGTCGTCGGCGATTACGACGGCGACGGCAGGGCTGACTTTGCGGTATACCGCAACAGCAATGGCACCTGGTATGTCCGGCGCAGTTCCGATGACACCACCCAGCGCCAGGTGCTAGGCCGCAGTGCCGGCGACATTGCCGTCCCAGCTGACTATGACGGTGATGGTATAACCGACTTTGCCATACGCCGGCCAGGAAATGCCATGTGGTACATCATTGAATCCACCACCGGTGAGCGCAATGACCGGCGCTTCGGCAGCCTGGAAACCGATATCCCCATCCCGGCCGACTACGACGGTGATGGCAAGGACGATGTCGCCTTCAGGCGCGCTGGCACCGGCCAGTTCTACTACAAGGCCAGCAGTACCGATATAACGGTGAAGGACACCTTTGGCTCGTTTGAAACCGACGTCCCGGTACTGGCACCTTGGCAGTCCAAACAAGCCTTGTTGCAGGCAACCCCTTCTGAAGCGCCAACCACACCAGAGAGCCCCACACTAGGTGATGTCAATGGCGATGGCGCCGCCGAGTTTGTGTTTTGGCGCCACAGCAACCTCACTTTCTACACCCAGACCGCAAGCACCTTTGAAATTATCCATCGTGAAATCTTAGGTGACAACGAATACGACGTGCCGCTCTTGGGTGATATCGATGGCAATGGTATCAGTGATTTTGCCACCTGGAACCCGTTGACGGGACTGTGGAGCATCCAGCTCGATGACGGTTCCAGTGTCGCCTACAACCTAGGCCAAGCTGGCGACATCCCGGTGCTGGCGGATCGCGATGGCGACGGCAGGGACGACCTTATCGTGCGCCGCCCAAGCGAGGGTGCCTGGTATTTTCTGGCATCCGACAGTGGCTACGCCGAGCAATCTTTCAATTTTGGTAGCCTGGAAGGTGACGTGCCCGTCGTCGGCGACTACGACGGCGACGGCAGGGCTGACTTTGCGGTATACCGCAACAGCAATGGCACCTGGTATGTCCGGCGCAGTTCCGATGACACCACCCAGCGCCAGGTGCTAGGCCGCAGTGCCGGCGACATTGCCGTCCCAGCTGACTATGACGGTGATGGTGTAACCGACTTTGCCATACGCCGGCCAGGTAATGCCATGTGGTATATCATTGAATCCACCACCGGTGAGCGCAATGACCGGCGCTTCGGCAGCCTGGAAACCGATATCCCCATCCCGGCCGACTACGACGGTGATGGCAAGGACGATGTCGCCTTCAGGCGCGCTGGCACCGGCCAGTTCTACTACAAGGCCAGCAGTAGCAATACCACAGTAAAAGATACCTTTGGCTCGTTTGAAACCGATATCCCGGTGCTTGCGCCATGGCAATCAAAACAAGCCATGTTGAGGGCAACACCTACAGAGGAACCAACGCCTGATCCAGAACCTGACTCAGCGGCTGCTTTCTACCAGGAAAACATCTCTCAGCAGATAGTACAGGGGCGCTGCGTGGCCTGCCATGTGCAAGGCGGCGTCGCCGACGGCCCAGCCCGGCTTATCTTCCAATCGGGCAGCGGCGATAGTGTTTCCCAGAACAACCAGCAGGTATTTGCTGACTTCTTGGCATTGGATGGCGTTGATATTGACTACATCCTGAGCAAAGCCAGTGGTGGCGATGGCCACGTTGGCGGTACCCAATTGGCCGTAGGCAGTGAAGGCTACCAGAACCTGCAACAATACTTGCAATTACTATCAGGGGATACCGATCCCAGCGATGGACAACCAGTGGCGGAGTTCTGGGACCAAGTGACATTGCTAGCGCCAGATACAACATACCGGCGTGCCGCTATCCTGATGGCAGGCAGGGCGCCAGATGCCAGCACAATGCGAAGCTTACGCACGGCAGATGACTCAGCCTTGCGCAGCGCTGTTAGTGGGCTCATGCAGGGTTCTGGCTTTAAGCAATTCTTAATCCGCAGCGCCAACGATAGGTTATTGACCGACAAGTGGCTAGAGCGCTGGGCCGATGTGCTGGAACCTTCTTGGCCGCGCTACCCTGAAGTGACTAACCTGCAATACCAAATGGCGCTCAACGCATCCGAAGATGACTATGGTTTTTGGGAGTGGTTCCAGGGCTATCGATACGGTTTTGCCAGGGCGCCATTGGAGTTGATTGCATATATCGTGGAAAACGACAGGCCATATACTGAAATACTCACTGCCAACTACACCATGTTAAACCGCTTTACCAACCAGGGCTACCGCGGTAATGCAAGCTTCCAGCAGAGCGATCCACAAACCCTATTTAAACCGGGGCAAATAACAGGTTATATGCTGATGGACGAAGGTTTTGACGCCGAATGGGTCGACGGCCTGGGGCTTCATATCATCTCTGAGGGCAGCAATATCAATTGGCCCCACTCTGGCATATTAAACGAAACTGCCTGGCTGAACCGTTATCCATCTACTGCAACCAATAGGAACAGGGCCCGCTCGCGTTGGACCTATTACCACTTCCTGGATTTTGATATCGAAAAGTCGGCACAACGCACCCAAGACCCAGACGCGTTAATGGATACCGACAACCCAACGTTGAACAACCCAAACTGTACTGTCTGCCACCAGACCCTTGATCCAATTGCCGGGGCCTACCAGGATTACGGCGATGCCGGTGGCTACCGGGAGAGCTGGGGCGGCATGGATTCATTACCCGATGAGTACAAATACACCGAAGATACCCCCTACCAGTGGGGCGATACCTGGTACCGGGACATGCGCACGCCAGGCTTTGAAGGAATGGACGCTCCGGTAGGCGGCGATTCATTGCAATGGTTGGCCACACAGCTGGTGGATGATCCGCGGTTTGCCACCTCTGCAGTTAAATTTTGGTGGCACAGTTTGATGGGGCAAGCACCACTTTCGGCACCCACCACCAGTACTGATGCCAACTACGAGCAAAAGTTAGCGGCATTCACCGAACAAAGCCGCTTTATTAGTGAACTAGCCGCAGACCTATCGCAACATTGGAATATCAAACAAACACTCGCCGATTTGGTAGTAAGCCCATGGTTCCGGGCTGCCAGCACCAACAACAATAGCCATGCTGGTATTGATTTTGGTATCGAGCGCCTGTTGACGCCAGAGGAACTCGAAACCAAAACCAAATACCTGACCGGCTATGCTTGGAATGAATACACCCCAGACTGGGGTAATGGCCGCACATTCAGCGCCTTGCGGGATACCTACAAAATAATGTATGGCGGTATCGATTCAGACGGTATTACTACCCGTTCAAGGGACATGACTTCGGTGATGTCGCAAGTTGCCCAAGCCCATGCCATTGAATCTTCCTGCCCGATTGTTATCCATGAATTCAATATCCCAAGTGAAGAGAGGTACTTGTTTACCTTGGTAGAAAAGGATACAACGCCAGATGATAACGAAGGACAGGAGGCGATTTTGGCACAAATCGTAGCCTTGCACAGTACCTTGTTAGGTGAACAACTGGAAACGAGCCATCCTGAGATCCAGCGTACCTACCAGCTGTTCCGCGACTCAAGGGATGCCAAAATCGACCGCGATGTTTGGGGCGGTATTTGGGAAGATGGAGTAGCTTGCAATGCCTACTTTGACCAGTTTGAAACCGATGAACAGGCGGGATGGGAAGCGGGTATCGACGAACACTTCACCATGTCAGCCTGGCGCACCGTCATCGCTTACCTGCTAGTTGATCCCAAATACCTGCATGAATAAGGAGCACGCCATGAACAGACGTAATTTCTTGAAAACAGTGGGTATTAGCTCATTAGTCAGCAGCTTCCCTGCTAGCTTTAACTTGTATGCAGCACCAGAAGACTACAACGGCAAATTTTTGATTAATGTGCAAGCCGAAGGCGGTTGGGACGTCACCTCATTTTGCGACCCCAAAACCAATACGCCAGGCGAACGGGAAATAAATACCTGGGCGCGGACCGGTGATATCCAACAAGTAGGCAACCTTATTTATGCGCCGTTTGCCGAAAATGCCACATTTTTTAATAAATATTACCAAGATATTTTAGTAATCAATGGCGTAGACGCCCAAACCAACTCCCATACAGCTGGCGTGATCCATAATATGAGCGGGCGTATATCAGAAGGCCTGCCCTCCCTTACCGCGTTATTTGCGGCGGCAAATGGTGCAAGCATGCCTATCGCGTTGATCAACAATGGTGGTTATGCCGATACCGGTGGCCTAACCCGCTATACCCGTTTGGAAAATTTACAATCCCTCGCCAATGTCATTTTCCCCAATACTCCCCAATGGAGTGACCAGGAACGTTGGTTGCACCCCAGCGACTGGCAGCGCGTGCAAGCTGCACGCGACGAGCGCTTGGCGGCTATGTTGCAAGATCAAACCGGATTGACCCAAAGGCAAATCAATAGCCGCAACAACTACCGTTCATCCATTGATAATGCCAGCATTTTAGGAGATTTTGCCCGCGCGTACGCCGCAGAAACCAATATTCAACAGCCAATAGACAACGGCAATTTTTATTCCACCTTTAGGCAACAAATACAAACTGCATTGCTGGCCATGTCTTCCGGCGTCACTGTCGCCGCAGACCTGTTGCACTGGGGTTTCGACACTCACGAGAACCACGATGCTGACCACACTTGGCTGTTTTCTGAGCTGACTGGGGGCTTGGACTACTTGTGGACTTACGCCGAACAACTAGGCATTGCTGACAGGTTGGTTGTGGTAGTGGGCTCTGATTTTGGCCGCACCCCACATTACAACGATACCATTGGCAAGGATCACTGGCCTATTGGCAGCGTAATGGTAATGGAACGCAACCAAAGCTATACCAACCGGACAATAGGCCTGACCGATGCCTTGCACAACGTACTTGCCATCGACCCGGCCAGCCATACCGAATCCGCATCTGGTGAAATCATCTATCCCATGCACGTGATGCAAGAGCTGCGCGAGTACTTGCAGGTGGATAGTTTGGCCCGGGATAACAGCTTTGGCTTGAATCCATCGGCCAGGTTTGGATTTTTCAGTTAAATCTGGCTCAAAGCAGGGCCAGCCTCGGTACTAAAGGTGCTTCGAAAAACGTGAAAGTTTGGGCTATATTAGGGTTACTTGGCAGCGCTATTTTAATAGCAGCCTGCACTCCGCCAGAGCAGCAATTCCAAGTGAAGCAGGTGCTGGATGGTGACAGCCTAGTGTTGTTGGACGGTGCTGGCAATGAACAAACCTTTGAGCTGGCGCTGATTGATGCGCCTGAAAAAGAGCAACCTTACGGCCGGGAGGCGCACAAGGTTCTCACAGGGCTAGTCCTGGGCAAAGCAGTGCGCATCGCAGACAGCGGCGAGTTATTTTTGGGCAAAAATAATATTAACCTGCAGTTGTTAGGCCTCGGCGCTGGCTGGCTCAACAATGCCGCCCTTGAGGGTGCAACTTTTGTCGACAAGCTAGCGTACCTAGATGTGTACCGGGAGGCTAAAAACAAAGGTTTAGGCCTTTGGGGACAGCCTGAAGCATTACAGGTACCGCCTTGGCAGTGGCGAATGCAAGGCAAGCGGCGCAGCCCAACGTCATTGCAAATGCAAGCACAGCGTGCCAAAGCGAAACTTGAACCCGATAAAACACCACGCTAAAACGGCATAAACTGGGAAGAGACAACATGTGGAAGTGGACAACTAATACACAACTGGCTTTATTGCTTGCTTTTGCCAGCGTGCTGCTCGGTAGTAACGCTTTGGCGGCCAGCCCGGCAAAAGACAAGGCGCTGCCAGAAGCTGAATTAGTGGATTTCCACAGCGGCAATAGCATTTCCCTGTCTGCCTACAAAGGCAAAGTCATTTATTTGGATTTTTGGGCGTCATGGTGCATTCCCTGCAAAAAGTCCTTCCCCTTTATGAACCAGTTAAAACAAGACTTTGCAGAAGACGATCTCAAGATTGTGGCGGTCAACATGGATGAATTTAGGGCAGACGCTCAAGCCTTCCTAGAAAAAATTCCCGCAGATTTTTCAATCTACAGCCAACCAGGCAACGACCTGGCAACAGCCCTGGATCTGCCAGGGTTACCTGTCGCCTTTATTATTGGCAGGGACGGTGAGATTAAAGCCAGGCATATTGGCTTTAATGACCGCAAGGCCAAGAAGAAACGGGATCAAATTAACTACTTAGTGGCGCAACCATGAAAAAGATTTTAATTGTTGTTTTATGTTTACTGACCAGCGCCTGTGCCACAGTGCAGCCCTGGGAACGCGGACGCTTAGCTAAACTGGAAATGGCGTTTGAACCAGATCCTATGCAAGCGAAATTCGAACGCCATGTCTATTCAAGTAAAGAAGCATCATCGGGTGGCACTGCGACTGCGGGTGGTGGCTGTGGTTGTAATTAATTATTAAAAGGCGGCCAACTACCGGAAGCCGCAAAATGCTCTTCAAGTTGGATCACACATTTATTTCTGGAACAGATAATGGCAAAAAACAATACGCTTTTGGCACTTACCGCCGCCGCAGTAGCCCTACCGGGTATCAATGCCCAAGCCCAACAAATTGCCGAACAATTTGAATTTGGCGTGCGCCACCATGTGTATGAGGAAGATGGTAACGATCCTGCGGTTACCCTCAACCCGGTAACCGACCGCTACGACATCGACGTCAACCAGTTCCGCCTGGTTGCCCCGCTGTCAGAAAACATGCAGCTTAACCTGGACTACCAGTATGAGACCATGTCCGGTGCATCCCCCTGGTATACTTTCCAACTGCCCGGCGAAGCACCAAAACAGGTAATGAGTGGTGCCTCCATCGAAGATAAGCGCACCGACATTTCTGCGGCATTAAAGTACGCCTGGGGGCGTAAAAGTATCACTACCGGTATCGCCCATTCAGATGAGGACGATTACCAATCCCTAAGTGGTTCCTTGAGTTTTAGCTATGAATCGCAAGACCGCTTGTCGACAGTGACCATCGCTACTGATTTCAGCAATGACGACATCAACCCGGTTGATGCAGATATCTTTACTACGAGACCTACTACAGAGCAGTCAAAACGCTCGGTTTCCTACCTGTTTGCCTATAGCCGGGTCATTAACAAAGCAGCGGTCGTTAATGCCAGCTATAGCCACAGCAGGCGCACAGGTTACCTTAGCGACCCATATAAGTTGGTGTTTCTCAACCAGAATTTGATTGCCGATAACCGGCCAGATCAGCGCACCGCCAACACCCTAGCACTGCAGTACCGTTTTTATTCAGACCAATTCAATGGTGCCCTGCACATAGACTACCGCTTATATGACGATAACTGGGGCATCAAGTCACACACCTACGATATTGCTTGGTACCAAAACCTTGGCTGGGGTTTACAGTTGAAGCCATCGGTACGCCTATATGACCAAACCGCAGCGGACTTTTACCAAGTATTTTACCAAGACGAGCGCCAAGACGGTTTTTATTCCACCGATTACCGGTTGTCAGAATACGGTGCGGTAACCTATGGCTTGAAGCTTAGCAAAGCCTGGGAAGACTGGACGCTGCACATTACCGGCCAGCAATATGAATCAGGTGGCGATACCTTTGGTGCCAATGCCAATATCGAAAATCCCGGTTTATTGGACTTTAAACTGCTGAGCCTAGGTATCGACTTCCGTTATTAAGGGAATTAGCCAATAGCAACTGCCAATATGGAGACAAAAACGCCATAAAGGCTCCGGCATGCAATTATTGCGGGGTTGAGGTGTACATTTGCTAAGCATAGGTTAGGATGGGGTTCAAACAAGTAAAAAAACACCCCACCCTCAATGCAGCTATTCCAAGTCAACTTTAAGGCCATGGGTTCCCCCTGCGAACTCACCCTATTCTGCGCTTCCCAATCGGAGTTCGACCGGGTTAGCAGTACCTGTATCGAAGAAATGGAGCGGTTGGAAGCCAAATATTCCCGCTACCGTGCCGATAGCCTGCTGAGCCATATCAATGATGCCGCCGGCACCGGCCGGACCTTTCAATTGGATAACGAAACCTGGTTGCTGTTGCGCTACGCCACTATCGCTTACAAGGAAAGCGGTGGCCTATTTGATGTCACCTCGGGTGTATTACGCCAGGCCTGGGATTTCAAGCAAGCCAAAGTGCCAAGCCAGTCGGAAATCGACGCAGCAAAAACGAAAATTGGCTTTGACAAAATCCAATTGCAACAAGAGGCTTTCCTTCTACCGGAAGTGGGTATGGAATTGGACTTTGGTGGTTTGGTAAAAGAATATGCGGCTGATGTCTTGTCAAACTTCCTACGCCAAGTGGGTATCAACCATGGTTTGGTGGATTTGGCCGGAGACATAGCAGCGGTTGGGCCACAGCCCGATGGCGAGCCTTGGGACATCGGGATCAAGCATCCGGCCCATCCAGGGCAAGCTGTCGCCTATATTCCATTGCACTCGGGCGGGCTTGCCAGTAGTGGCGATTATGCCCGCTGTTTTGAACTGGACGGTACCAAATACTCGCATTTGCTCAACCCCATCACTGGCTGGCCAGTACAAGGCTTGGCAGGTGTCAGTGTTTGGGCAGAGCAGTGCATAGTGGCGGGCACCTTGGCCACCATCACTATGTTAAAAGGCGAACAAGAGGGCAAAGCCTGGATTAAGGAAGTCGGTGCCCCTTGCGTCACGGTGGATCAATCCTTCAAAGTAGAGAACCTACTAGAAGACCCTGCCTTGTGTTAGATCAAGGCGGGTAAACATTCCTCGCTTAGAATAGCCTTAAGACATCAAGGCTCCGTGGCCCCGGAGCCATCATTGTGCAGGAAATTTCAATGAAACGCTTTTTACAATTAACCCTATCCGCCGCACTGGCAACCATACTATTGACTTCCGCTGGCTGTGCCCTAACTGGCCAAGCAGAAGATTGCCCTGAATTGCAAGATGAAAAAGACATCCATTACGACGAAAAATGCCAAACCGAAGACTTCCGGGAAGCCAAACGCAAAGAAGCGCAGCGGGAAGCGGAAAGCAAACGCGAGCGGGAGCCGGGTTAAATTATCCCTCAGTGAAACGCCAGTGTTCAGAAACTGGCGTTATTTTGCGCAGTTGTCAAAATCAGCGTGACAAACTGATGACAACCCCAACAAAACTGCTTATACTGCGCACCGCTTGGAGTAGCCGATAAATTATTCCACAATAATTTGCAGCACCAAGCCCGCTAGAATGGCCCTATAGCTCAGTTGGTTAGAGCGCCCGACTCATAATCGGTAGGTCCCTGGTTCGAGTCCAGGTGGGGCCACCATTCTTTCTTCCATTAAATGCTCTCAAACAAACTATCTAACCGATAACTTTGTGATTTTAGATTGCTAAATCCTAAAGCGGTTCCTCAGTGCTAGGCCAATTAGGAATATAAGAACCAACGAGACAAGCGTCTGAATAAAGGCCATTAGGGTTACATAAACGGGAAGATTTCCCCCAAACAAGATTTGTATACCCTCTGTCTGGGCAACCCTTGACCCCGGAATGATAGGCAGTAATTGCCCCAACGAAAATGATAAAGCCTCTGCAATATGGTTGTACCACAGGAGGTTTTTGCTCCAAGTAATACCCGCATAGAAAGCCGTCCATACCAACCACACGCCAACTAACCAGTTAAATGGAGTTAACTCACTTCGCCCGTAATCGCTAACTTTGTCGTAGGCGAGGTCGATTAGGTTATCCCATTTAGATGTGCCCTCTTGCCAGCGAGTAGCCCGCATCTCCATGGCATGCAGCTCCAACGCCTGCTTATGATTTTTATTCGCCTCCGCCAGCTCCTTCAACCGCCGCAACCGATGCCTATCATCCACATCAGTAGCAACATCATCCTCAATCGCCCACTTACCCAAAATAGGCTGTTTAACCGGTTTAGTTTCGAAAGCGCACGTAAAATTGTCAAGCGCCACCTGATTGGTGGTTTTGATATTAGTTAAGTCCGGCACACAATCAAATACGTTGTTTGAGATATCAAAAGTTTTTTCGAATGTCGCACCTCTTAAACTAATTGAACCAATTGCTACAGGTTCTCTTAAAGACCTGAAATTAAAATGGCCTGCAACTTGGCAATTCTTAAACCTAACATCTCTCTCTTCGAATAAGACCCTTTCAAAATTTACACCACTATCGCCGAATTGTGCATCATTGAAACTAACTTTCCCTTTGCCGAAATGAGCCCCTGAGAAACTGACATCCCCTTCACCGAATAGAACCCGTGCAAAACTAACATAGCCTTTACCGAATTGCGCTTTGACGAAACTAACATGCCCTTCACAAAAGACTGCGTTTTTGAAACTGACGTTGCCGTCGCTGAACAGAGCATTGCGGAAATTAACCTGCCCGTTGCCAAATCGCGCTCGGACGAAACTAACATTCCCGTCGCCAAAATTGGTGCTCCTGAAAAAGATATCCCCCTTACCGAACTGAGCTTCATAAAAACTGACATTCCCGTCGCCGAAATGCGCCTTGCTGAAACTAACCTCCCCATCGCCGAATTTCGCCATACCAAATTTAACATCACCGTCACCAAATTGAGTACCAATAAAAGTAACCTCCCCCTCGCCAAATCTAGCATCAATGAAAGTGAATGCCCCCTTGTCTAACTCAGCATAACTGAAACAGAAACCTCCGTCGCCGAACTTAGCATTAAAGAAACAGACATCCCCTTCTCCGAATTTAGCCTCTGCAAAATTGACATATCCCTCACCGAATTGTGCATCTTTAAAACTGGCGTGCCCGTCGCCGAATTCCGTCTGCATGAAACTGACATCCCCGCTTCCGAAATTGGTTTTTTCGAATCTAACCAACCCTTTCGGGAATTTGAATCCACCAAAAGTAAGATTTCTATCTTCATCCCTATGTTTGCTAAAATCCACACCCAAAAAATCAATATTATATTCTGGGTTTTCCTCCACCCATTTATTCCATGCTTCCCTGCCTTTTTTAAACAATACAACACTTTCTTCAGGGGGTAGTGTCGGGACTTCTTTTTCTTCAGCCATTTTGGTGTGTCAACCAGTTGCAGTGCGAGAACTTAATTACACTGCAAACCGGCTGGATTTGATACTGTTTTTAATTTTCCTGTTGCTACTCCTTGGTTTCTTCATCTAGCTCACGCTGTTTTGCAGCAGACTTCATACGCAGCTTTACCAGCAATTTGGCGGTTTCCCGTAGCTCTGGTGGTTCATCATTGACCTTGTGTTTATTGAGCTGGGCGTTCTCGGCCAGAGAGACCATTTCCAGGTTAGTGATATCGCAGTTAAGCGGGTTTCCATTGCAAACGCGAAGCAAATAGCCATTGGGCACCGCTACGTTGTGCTGCTCCCACACACTACTAACCTTGCCGTGCGCTTGCTAACAAAGGTATATTTTCCTACCCTAACATTAAGTCGTAGGGTCTTTTCCAGAAGCATAGGTATTTACTTTGCGCAGTACTGTAAACCAGGGATTGTTTCTTGGGGGGAGGATTTTTCTGTGCGGGAGCAAGATTTAATCTGATGTTAGGAAATGTGTTCATGCAAGATATGCCTAGTAAGCGACATGGGATCGTGACCTCAGTTGTTTTTTTGCTGGTTTTGATCGCTTATTTCATTGCCAACAATTATGACGGACAATCGATGTTGCTGCTGGTCATTCCCATGGGAATGTTGGGGGCAACAGTGCGGGATTATGCGTCGTTCCGGCAGGAAAACCGGTTGGCATCGAGAAACTTAGCCGAACAACTGTATATGATTTTGCTCGGGGCGATCATGGCCCTGTTAATCACTGTACTTTTCGCCACATCCGCGATAGAGGGCTCGTTTTTCCCTACCGTCATCGGCGGTGACTTACAATTTGAAAGCATAAAATCAGCACTAAGAGGTGATATATCACTCGAAACCAATGCTGACTTTTACAAACTTATCGTGTGGGCATTTATTGCAGGGCTGTCCGATAACTTTGTCTATCGCAAGCTTTCACAGTGGTTT
Organism: Alteromonadaceae bacterium; assembly: GCA_965279005.1. GTDB lineage: Bacteria > Pseudomonadota > Gammaproteobacteria > Enterobacterales > Alteromonadaceae > Planctobacterium. The sequence continues at coordinate 71,413 of CBDIHK010000026.1, forward strand.
ACCAAATAAAATTAGTCCACTACCCATCATGCCGCTCTTTCACAACTTATATAAACTTTTACCGAAGCTAATTAAAACTCTCCAGGAAACGGTACTTTTGCACAATTTTTATGGGTATCTAAATATAAACAAAGTGCGAACATACTCCCCAAGAAGTGAAAAAAACACAAATGTCAAAAAGACTAAAATTTAGTTTATTTGCTCACTTTGATGCGAATGGTTTTCACTTGAGTTTTTGGCGATTTTCATAAATTCAATTTAACCTCTTGTTTTTAAAAACAAAAACAGATTGGCATTGCCTTTGCTATCTCACAGTCAAGCAAATGAGGCTAGATTGGAAACACACAAAAGGTGAATGAAATGAAGAAATTGTTGATGTTAAGTGCTGTAGTAAGTATGTCTTTGGGTTTGGCGGCGACTGCGAATGCCAGCGTTGAACTTGTTGCAGCAGATGATTCAGCATCCACCAAAATTTGTATTGCGGCTGCGCAAGGTAAAAAATTTAAGGTATCCCGCGCCACCAAAGAAGCGGGGCTAACCAAGCAGTATGTCAACCAGGAAATGACCTGCAATGGCATGCCTATCAATGATTTTGCGGCACAATACCCGGTCACCTACGACCAAGCGCAATTCGTCGCCACTGATAGTTCAGTCTCTAGTAAAATTTGTATTGCCGCCGCTAAAGGCAATAAGTTGCAAGTGAATAAACTGATTGACCAGGCGGGTATCAGCAAGCAATACGTTGCGCAAGAACTGACTTGCAACGGTATTCCTGTTGCCCAGTTTGTTGCTGAATACAGTGAATTCAAAGCATCTTAATTGATAAAAGTAGACCGAAAAAGCGCAGGTTTTAGGCCTGCGCTTTTTTGTTTTGCTAAATAAGATGCCATTTTCCTAATCGGAGCCCAGCGCAGCGGCTAAGTTAAACAGTTCTATCTGGGCAAAGTTTTCTTTGGTAATAGGCAATGGGTAGTCAAGGACGTCTGGATTACCCTCTAGGTTCTCACCCGCAAGGGTAACCGTTTTTGATATGGGCAATTGGTAGGTGACTAATAATGTGCCATGCTCCCCTGACGGTTTATCACCTTCGCCGGTAATAACGTTGGTGATTTGCCCATGATTATCAATAAATAAAAAACCATTTAACCTGGCATAAGCGCCATCTGTGGCGGATACCTGGCCATAGGTTTTAGCGTTGGCATACTGGCGCGTCCGCCAAATAAAATCATCACAGGAGCTGACACAGCCTTGGTTGATAACCAGTCTTAGGTCTTTGTATTTTATCGGATTTGTGGAAGAGGCAGTGGTTTTCACATCGCACTGTGTCGAGCCTCTGCAAAAGTCAGGACGTACCGGTAAGAAGCGTTCCTTGCCATCCACACGTTCAATGATGTTTTGGTACCACCTCTCGGCTCTTTCACTGAAATAAAAGGCGTATTCCCTCACCTCTGGTTCCGACAACAAGGCTATATTTCTATACCGCACTAAATTGTCTTTAAAGCCATTTGTAGTCAGTGCTGCTATCCAAGGTGTATTTTCGGTGCCACCTCCATTGTTTTGGATGTCTATAACCAATGATTTTGCTGGGCTATTGCGTGTAATGCGTTTAATTTCATTGATGTCAAAGCACATACCTGGTTCATCGGCATGCTCACAGTAGATGTCATCGTAACGTGTGCCCCATTTGCCGAAATGAAATATTTTTAAGACGTAGCTATCGCTGGTCTGTTAGAGGCATGATTGGTTGCCATCGTAGACCAGGTTTAGATGTAAGGATGAATACATGGTTGCGCAGTCGATGGGTTCCTTTTTATTGGGTTTAACTTTTTTCGTTTTCGCCAATGTTTCTGTAGAGCCGTCTTCGTACCCAACAACTAAATGTTCGGCGCCGCCCAAAAAGAAATAACCTGCCTTCATATATCTTGAAAAAAGCCTTAAGCAACCAGGGACATGTACATCGTTGCAGTACAGGTTGAAAAATTCATCGAACAATTCCTGTATGTTGCGGTTGTTTATAGACTGTATTGACTTGCTGTTAATTGTTGAGAAAAAACTAACATCAGGCCAGGTGTAACCAAGCTCAATGGCTGGCCACCTTGGCGTAGGATCTGCTTTGTCACTGATACTCTCATCGACTAATAAATATGAATGTCGGTTTAGAATGCCGTAGTGCAAATTGGCTATAGCGCGGTTTAGGGACAGCCAGTCAGTCGCGTTTATGATGTTTTGACTGGTCAAAGCTTTGTAGGCGCCCCAGTCAACTTGCCTAGTTTTATTACGCAGTTCTATGGTAATAGCATCAATGCTTTCAATTCCTAATAGCAGTTTGCTGGCTATTTCTTGTCTTTGTTTTTGATTGGGAAACGCAAGTTCATCGGTGGCGTGGGATTGGTACGGAAATATACATGCCACAATAATAAAAACACGAACATATAAGTTACCCATAATACATCCTTGTTTGTTGACCATTCTAAACAGTAGCGCCCTTATCACATACCTTAAATTCTAACCAAAACTCACTGCCCTCGCCTTTTGTACTACTAACGCCAATTCGCCCTTGCATCTCTTTGACTAAACACTGCGTGATCACCAGCCCCATACCGATACCTTCGATTGAGGGGTTTTTATTGATGCGTTCAAAGGGCTGGAATAGCTGGCCCATTTCCTCTGGCGTAAGCCCCTCCCCCTGATCCCGAAAAACAACTTTCAGTGTTTTTTCATCTACTAGCAGGCACTCCACAAAGAGCTCACCAGGGTGGCTGTTGTATTTCACGCCGTTGGACAACAGGTTCAACAAAACCTGTACCAGGCGTTTTGGATCTCCCCAGACATAAGATTCACCCGGTTCACAATGGCTATGTACATTGACCTGGTATTTATTCGCTAAGGGTTGCACCTGTGACTCGGCGTCAGCAAGCGCTTGAGAAAACAGCACCGGCTCGCGCTGCAGCTGTATTTTACCGGCTTCTATTTCGCTCAACTCCAATATACCCGTCACCATGTCAAGCAAATAACTGCCTGCAGTATGGATTTCACCAACATACTTGTTCTGCTTATCGGTCAGGTTTTCATTTTTCATTTGCAGTATTTGCGCAAATCCAAGCACTGCGTTGAGCGGGGTGCGCAGCTCGTGGCTCATATGGGATAAGAACTTAGACTTGGATATGCTTAGCTGCTCCGCCTCTTGGCGGGCTTGCTCTGATGCCTCTAGCGCCTGTTTGTGCACTGAAATATCCCTTACCAGTGCTGATATGTACTTTTTATCGCCAATTTCTACTGATCCAATATGGACTTCTACCGGGAAGGTGTCACCGTTTTTGCGACGATGACTGCATTCCACTTCTAACTTACAAGGTGCCTTCAGGTTGGCCCAAGTATCCTTAAACAAAGCAACATCAGCGCCTATTTCAATGTCAGCCACAGTTAGGTTTAACAGTTCCTCTTTGGAGTAACCCAAACTCTCGCATGCCTGCTCGTTGACATCGACGATGCGGCCTTCTAGGTCGTGCAAAAAGAAGGCGTCAGAAGCACTTTGCAGCAAGGTTTGGTTATAGCGCTCACTTTGTTTTATCTGCCGGTGTTTAAGCTCTAATTCCATCTCGTAGCTGATGTTCTGCCGGGTATTGTTGCTTATCCGGGTAGAAGCGATGACAAAATTCAAAAAGAAATAACTCAACAATAGCCCCATTAGCACATTGAGCTGTTCTTGCGATAGGAACACACGGACGATCAGCGGCGTCATTATCAGAGTTAAAAACACGATACAGGCTTTTTTCTCATGCGCCAGGGAAGTCAACGCGCCTGCGGCCATGCCGCCCAAAAGGAAGGTGAAAAAGATTTGGTAAGCAAGGCCACTTGAGGGGTAGAGCCAAATGGCAGCACTGCCCCAAACCAACCCAGCACAGCAGGTTCCAGCAAAATAAAACCAATACCATTTTGGGTTTTGCTGTTCACTGCTAGCCAACCTATGGTAGTGGCTGCCCACAATAAACCGCCCAATACTCAGGATCCAAAGCGCCGCCAACCACAATTGCAGGTAGCTTTTTTCTATAACTGGCAACAGCACAAAATAGAGCAAAGTGCTATTAATTAAGGTCGCTGCCAAAGCCAAATTAAGCGATTTGTATAATAGCTGTGTTTGTTTAACTAATACTGCATCGCCCCTATCGCCATTAGGGGAAGTGAAATTCATTGGCTTCCTTTGTCATCGGTGGGTTTGTATTTTTTTAGGCGAGCAACAGCATGCCCGTATCCAGGTAAATATACCAATGGCAGCTCACAGCACCAGGATTTCTTTTAACCAAGTGCAGAAAAATGTCAATCAACATTAGGGATTTTAGCCCCCTTCATCTAAAAGCCAGCACTACCTACAGGGTAGTACTGGCTAAAACAACTTAGTAGAGCTGGTGGCTCAAGCTGGCATATTCTTTAGTGCCCACTGTCCTAGGGACAGCAAAGGTTCGGTAGCCACGCTTTTGGCGAGCGCGATTTTTTGCTCAGCATCTGGGCCAAAGTAGGTATGCTGTTCCATATAGTTTAAAGAAGCCAACATGTTTTTGGCACCCGGCACCTGTTGTTTGAACACCTCATCAGGAACCCGGTTGAATACCGCCTTGTGCCCCTGGGCATTCAGGGTTGCCATCACATCGGACCAACTATAGCTGCCGGAGGCGAGCGATAGGTGCTGTCCCTGACCTACTTTTTCTGGATTGAGCAAGGTACCTAATACCAATGCACCCATCTGGTCGATATCCGCCATATGCATGACTTTCATATCAGGATCCATCGGCATGCCCCAGGCTTTGCTGCCATCTTCCTGAATTTGCGGCGCCATCTCTTGCAAGAAGTTCTGGTAGTAGAAGGGTGCTTCCACAAAGCTGTGGTATTTAAAGCCCGCATTTGATACCACTGGGTCTAATTTAGCTTTACCAGTCCAAAACGGCACTGCAAATGCCCCATCTGATATTTTTGCGGTGTCGGGCAGTGTTGACCAAATGAAGTGCTCGACACCTGCCCGTTTTGCCGCCGCTACAGCCGCTACACCTTGGCCATATTCATCCACCGGATCTGACCACTGCCCGCTTGGCGTCTGTGACCAGTCGGCAACACTCACCGTGGCCCAATAGTTGGTTACTAGGAACACAGCGTATGCCCCCTCTACCGCTTTATCCAGGGTGCCAGGCTGGGTCAAATCCCCGAACACCACTTCATCTGCATTGACATCGCTATTTGCCGGGTTGCGTGTAATAGCACGAACCCTAAAGCCACCATGCTCTTTTAGGTAGCGAACAACGCTACCGCCTTGCTTGCCGGTACTACCAAATACCGCCACCAATGGTTTGTTTTGAGTATTCATAATCATTGTACTCCTATGCAACTGAGCTGACCCAGTCGGCCAGGCTAGTTAAGTTTTCAGTGGCAATTTCTGATGCCAATTGGATTTGGCTGTCAGAATTCGGTCCCATGTAGGTATAAGCTTCAAAATAAGCAAATGATTGGGTGATCACATCAGCCCCTTCAAACAGTGTGCTGAATACATCTTTCGGCACCTCGACAAAGCTATAGTCTTTGCCATTAGCCTTAAACTCAGCCAAAACTTGGTTAAAGCTAAAACGACCCACAGCCACAGACAGGTAACTACCATTGCCGACCAGCTCTGGATTGAGAAAGGCCCCTGCAACAACTTTGCCTAAATCCCTGATGTCTGCCATGTGCACAACCTCTTTTGCAGGATCGATTGGCAACGCCCAACCCACTGAACCATCCTCAAGCGGTTGCGGGCTCAACATCCCGGTAAAATTCTGGAAATAAAATGGCGCTTGCACGAAGGTGTAGTTTTCGAAGCCCTCGGTTTTTACCAACACATCGACTTTTGCTTTTTTGCTAAAATTTGGCGCTTGGAATTCACCACCGCTAATGGCATCGATATTGGGTAAGGTTGACCAAATGAAGTGGTTTATCCCCGCCTCTTTTGCTGCCTGCACTGCCCGCTGGCCTTGTTCAAATTCGTCTGCGCCTTCCATAAAGTTGGTAACAACAAAGACACCATGTGCCCCTTCAAACGCTGAGCGAAGTGAATTGAAGTCTGACAAATCGGCTTTAATTACCTCGTCAGCCTTGCCTGAATACTTGGCGGGATCACGGGTTATAGCCCGAACATTGAAACTACCTTCTTTCACCAAAGCTTCTACTACACCGCTACCCTGTGACCCTGTAGCACCTATAACTGCGATTGTTTTGTTTTTCATGATTGACTCCTAAGTCGTAATAAGTTGAATCGAAAAGCCCTAACAACTGAACTCGGGATAAATTTAATCTTTCTCAAAACAATGAAAAACAGGCCAATTGGAAGATTACTATTTCCAATTTGGAATCAATAAATTGGGGTGCAATAGAAACGCGCTATAGATGTATTGTCATCAACGCGAAGTAAATATGGGTGCGACGATAGTTGCTTAGCCTTTAGGCATCTAGGTTCAGGGCAAACCACTCCTTTAAAAAGGAGATGAATGCCGAGGTCTTTTGCGGTAGGTAATCGCGTGAAGGATACAGGGCAAATATTTTCGGCCTTACCGGGGTGTAACCATCAAACAAAAACTTTATTTTTTGCCGTTCGAAATCCTGTATGTAGGTGTAGGATCCCATCATGCCGATGCCGACACCATCTAAAATGCACTGCCTTAAAAACAAGGTGCTATTAGTTTTTATACTGCCATCGACATTGACAGTCTCCTCGCCATTTGGGCCATTAAACGTCCAGAGGTAGGAATGGCTTTTGAAATTGGTGTAAATTAAACAGTTGTGGTTTGACAGCTCACTGGGCTGTTTAGGTATACCGTGCTTCTCTAAGTAATCGTGGGAGGCTACCGCCCTGACCTGGAACCCTTTGGACAATTCCCTGACGATAAGGCTCGAGTCAGAAAGTGACATGGCAATCCTGATCCCAAGGTCAAAACCGCGTTCGATAATATCTTCCCTACCGTCTGACAAATGCATATTGATACTGACCTTGGGATAGCGCTTATTGAACTCAGACACCGCCATCGACAGGTGGCTTATGCCAAATGACAACGGCGCGACCACTTTCAGTTCCCCTTGGACTTCCCCTTGTAGTTTAGTGACCAGATCTTCAGATTTTTCAATCCCTTTTAGGATATCAACACACTGCTCATAATAAACTGCCCCTAACTCGGTTAGGCTCAACCGCCGGGTCGTCCGCTGCAACAGCTTTACCCCTAAGTGGCCTTCCAACCAAGATACTTGTTTGCTGATATAGGAGGGGGAGATATTTTTGTTTTCCGCAGCTTTTTGAAAGCTACGCTGTTCAACCACTTGCACAAACGCCGACATACAGCCAAACAAATCCATAAGGTTTCTCCAAGCCTAATTTGGCTAATTAGTTCCTGTTAGGAACAAGTTAAGCACTATATGGAGGGTTTATCAGCTATTTTGTTAATAGTAATGGCAGGTAAGCAGTAATGGCTAAAGCTCAGTCATACCACAACAGTTACCGAACAGCCAATTAACTGCGTCGTTAGTCAAAACACAAAAACCACGCCAGATGGCGTGGTTTCTATATGCCCATTTAATTCTATTGTATTACTGCGAACACAAGCCTGAGCTAGTATCCAAAGGTAGGCCGCCGGTGACGTCCGTCACACAGAAACTAACGGTTACGCCCCCTGAAAGTGAAGTCGCAGTTTGCAGTACCACCACACCATTGGCATCGGTGGTACCGGAAGCGCTTTCGTTCCAAGTACCTGAGAAATCGCCTATTACGGTTACGCCGGTAGCAGGGTTGCCCAGGTTATCAAGCACCGTCACTGTTGCTGAGCCAAACTTCTTGCCCTTACCTGCTGAAACCGTGCCGGTTACTACTGAGCTAACAACTGTGTTGGTCGCTTCGCCGCCACCGCTGGTTGTGACAGTCACGACAGATGAAGTTTGGTCAGCCGCAGCATCGTTATCAGTTACCGTGAGCGTTACCGTGTAGTCACCCGCTGTTGCATAGCTGTGGCTAGGGTCTTGGGCCGTAGACTGGTTGCCATCACCAAAGTCCCACTGGTAGCTTGAGATAGTGCCGTCCGCATCAGTACTGGTGCTGGTAAAGGTACAGCTCAAGTCAGTGCAATCACTGGTAAAGGAAGCTGTAGGTGCTTGGTTGGAAGGGGGTGTAGCGCCAGCGCCTAATATTTCAATGTTGTCTAGAATGTAGGTGTCGTTGTTGAAGGTATTGGAATCAATCAAGAACAACAAGGCATCCACTTGGTTATCAGCAGTATTGGTATCCAAACGATCCTCCAAGGTGAAGCGCAAGGTTTGCAAGCCATTGGCGTGTTCAATGTGGGCAGCATATTTACTGTGGCGGCCACCCGGGAAGTTATCGGGCGTCGCTACAGCACTGTTTTCCAGTTGGATTAAGATTTCCTTGCCCACCAGCGTTGGGTCGGTGTTGTTGACGTCCATCTGGAAGGCTTTATCGCCAACAATATAAGGTGCGACATCACTGATGGCAGTAGTTGAATAGGCAATGACGTCGTACTGGCTTTGGCCATCACGGGTATAGGTCAACACGCCGGAGCTACTGCTTGTGTCGTAGACGCCATTGGAGAAGGTTAGCGCCATATTGCTGGTGCCGTTAAAGTCTTCCAATACGGTTTCAGTGGACAAATCAGGCGCGACATAGATGCTGGTTGTAACTTCACAACCACCCGAGGTGGCAGTAAGGGTTTGGGTGGTGCCAGCGCTGGCCATATCCCAAGTGATATCAACAGAGGTGCCGGAGCCGGAAATAGTCCCGCCGGTTACAGCCCAGGTGGTGTTGCCGCCATCATTAAGTACGGTATAGGTTTCGGTAGAGCCTGGGACGGGCAAGTGGTTACCACTTAAGTTGGGTTGGTTGCCGCCATAAACCCGCACGTAATCTACTTCCATGGTTTGTGGTAATACAGAGTCATCCACATCGCCACCCCAGGTGCCGCCCACTGCCATATTCAAAATGAAGTGGAAGTTGTTGCGGCCATCGAACGGCCAATCTTCAGGCGCAAGGTCTGCAGGCGTTTTAACCGAATACAACAGGTTATCGATATACCAACGGATTTCGCCTTGTTCCCATTCAATGGCGTAGGTATGGAAATCGTCAGACCACTTAGCGGGTTGCTTCAACATGCTGGCACCGGTGAAGCGGTTGTTAGGATAAGCTTGGCCAAAGTGCAGGGTGCCATGGGCAAAATTGGCAGATTGACCAACCGCTTCAAAGATGTCGATCTCGCCACTCATGGGCCAGCCTTGCACGGGATCAGTAGGCAACATCCAAAATGCCGGCCACATGCCCTGGCCATCTGGGAATTTCATGCGCGCTTCAAACCGGCCAAATGCCCACTCACCACTGGATGGCATATTGGCAGTGCGGATCCGGCCAGAGGTATATTGGGTGCCCCGGATACGCTCTTTCCTAGCTTCAATAGTCAATACGCCATTGGCGGTCGCAATATTGTCGGCCTGGTAGCTCTGCAATTCGCTGTTACCCCAACCACAAATGCCCTCAGCACAGCCGTCACCGGTCTGGATGTCCCAAGCGGTAGTATCCAGTGAGCTACCGTTGAATTCGTCAGCCCATACCGGAGTTTGGCATTGCTGCGCAAACGCAGAAGCGGACATCAAACACAGGGTTGATGCCAGGGCGATTTTGGAAAATCGAAAGGTGTGTTGGCTAGGCAATTTCATGACAGTTGACCTCATTTACAAACTTTAAAAATTAGACGCAATAAGCTGCTGGCCGTCCCTGATTGCTGCGAATGTTAAATGCTTGTTAAAGATATGTTCAACGGGTCAAATGCCGGCTTTTCATGAGTTGTCCGCTAGGTAAGTTAAGTTGTCCGGCAAAAACGACGAGTTGTCCGCCCAAAATCGTCGAAAAAGGCTAAAATAATCTACGTTAAATCAACACTTGAGGTAATTTTAATTACCCTGTGTGGACTGATACACTTTTTAGCCTTGAGGTTAGTTAGCGCCAGCAAAAGGGAAACACCACTCTAATTTTACTTTTCATTAACACTTTGGGGCTGGATTGGAAAATCTCACATCGCTTGACAAAAACAAAAGCTTTTGGCTGTTGCAAGTGCTGGGTTGGTTTGTACTTTGCCTGTTAACATACTTTTCCCTCACCATTTGGTATACCACCGATGCCTTTCTCAGCAACATAACCCATATCTTCGCACAAGCGGTTGCAGGGCTAGTATTGTCCCTGTTACTGCGCAGGGTATTCCTGAAACTATGGGATCTCAGAATAGCAATCCGCTTGCTGTTGGCAGCAGTAGCTATTTTTGCGACTGCCATGGTGTGGAACATTGTGCGCATGCAGCTGTTTATTTGGTTAGTTGTATCTGATGAGGTACCGCTAATTGACCATCCTGAGTGGGAATTTAATAAGGCCTCAATATTTTTCGATTTTGGTGGGGACATCAGCAACGAGCAGGGCAACCTTTATTACTGGGACAATGTCTACTTTGGCGAAGTCCTGCTGCTACCCGAAGTCCAGGCAAATCCAGATTCAAACCATCGATACAGCAATGGTATCAATTTACCGTTAGATTTTGAGCTGCCAAAAGATGCATACTTACTAACGGATTTTGGTGGCGCAATTACGTCAATCCAGGATGACCCTAATGGCGTTATGGGAAAGGTAGCAGTAACCCGCAAATGGCCTAACTCCTTATACTGGGCGGGCACAACCATGAGCGGCGCCACCGGATTTGTCTCCCCTATCCCGCTCACTCAGCAACGTAGTAAAATGACGGTTTGGATTTACAGCCAGCTTCCAAACGTTACAGTCAGGTTGAAACTCGAATCCCATAACAACCCAGAACACGCCATGGAAATTGAGCAAACTGCAGCCATAAACGGCGAGTGGAAACCGGTTGTTTTTGATTTTAACCAAGCCAGGGCTGGCGACTATGAACATCAAGTATCGCAAATATGGCGTGATTTTGGCGGCTGGTATTACGCAGCTGTACTTATTTTTTGTGTTGGGCGTCACTTTACCATTTAATTAAATATGCTTATTTGTTCCGGATAGAAAGGGACAAAGCCCACGACCAGGCAAAAGAAGCCAAATATAAAAGTACCCAAGCTATGCTGGAAGCCAAAGATGCCCAGTTACAAATGCTGCGTTACCAGCTGAATCCCCACTTTTTATTCAATACCCTAAATTCGGTCTACGCCTTGATCAAGCTGGCGGAAGTGGATGTGGCTAAAACCATGGTGTCTAAATTGAGCCAGTTTTTAAGGTATTCGTTGGAAAGCAATCCCAATGAACTGATCAAGCTCTCACAGGAAATAGAAGCGATTGAGCTTTATTTGAGCATCGAAAAAGTGCGCTTCGACGACCGCTTAGAATTTTCCCATGAGGTAGAGCCAGAAGCTGCGAATTGCCTGGTGCCCGGACTACTGTTGCAACCCTTGGTTGAGAACAGCATTAAGTACGCTATCGCAAACCGCGAAAATACCGGTGTAATAAACCTTAGAGCACACATAGAGGAAAGCTGGCTAGTAATAACCTTAGCCGACAATGGTCCTGACAACACTATGAGTGCAAAAGTGCAGCAAACCTCCACAGGTATCGGCATTAACAATGTCAAACAACGGCTTGCCACCCTTTACGGGGATAACTATTGGTTTGAATTGCGGCCTGTAGAGCTATCTGGACTTGAGGTTTGCATTAAAATTCCAGCGCAAACTTGATGAGGTAGGCTGCCATGATTGCTAAACGAAGGGGTGAGAGCTTTGATTGAAAAACTAAACACCATCATCGTCGATGATGAACCTTTAGCTAGGCGTTTACTGAAAGCGACGCTGCTAGAATTGCCCTGTATTGATATTATTGCCGAGTGTAAGAATGGCCGGGAAGCATTGGAAGCGGCGGTGCAAATGTCACCAGACCTCATGTTCCTGGATATCCAAATGCCAGGATTAAGTGGCATTGAAGTCGTTAACTCACTGCAAGCGGATCTTATGCCAATGGTCATTTTTACCACCGCCTATGACAAATACGCCATTGATGCCTTTAGGCTACATGCGGTCGACTACTTATTAAAACCTCTTGAAGAAGATCTGGTTCAACAAGCGGTTGACCGGGCATTGCAACGCAAAAACAGGGACGAAGGCCCAGCTGCTAGGAAACAAAAACTGGTAGCAGCACTAGATGATGTTGATAAAGAGGCCGGGCAACAGCATCGCAGCAGCAATATTGAAAACAAAAAGCTGGCAATAAAAGATGGACGCGAAATCGATATGGTGGAATTCGACAAAATAGACTGGATCGACGCGGCTGGGGACTTGATGTGCATCCACAGCAGTGGCAAAACCTTCCTGATGCGCAGCACCATGAAAAACTTGATGACCCAATTGAACCCGAACCAATTTAAACGGATCCACCGATCCACCATCATCAACTTAGATAGAATAGAAAAAATAGTACCCCACATAAAAGGTGAGTTTTTCGTTTATTTGGATTGTGCTGAAAAGCTAAAAGTGAGCCGCGGCTATAAAGAGGTTATCAACGAGTTCTTAGCCAGGTGAGTTTGAGATAGGACCGGCAATTTCTGAGCAAAGGCCTTTACCGGCAGTTGCGACAGATGCAACGCAGACTCGGCAAAACCATAACTACAACGAGTTGCCCCCACTTTTTGACATCCTAAGCTACTTGCCGGTTTGCCATATATGGTTTGAGCCCCAGAATAGCGCCTTAAATATGGCTCAGTTGATGATACTGCCAAGATGTTCCATTAACTTGATAGGAATACAGTAAGACCCGCGCGTGGGTCTTACCCTGATATACTCTATAGCAACTTGCATAAACATAATAAGGCAAGGCTGGACTATGAATCCACATCTAGCTATATGTTCAAATCGTAGTGTTCTAATGCCCCGATGTGCTCGACAATCATAAATACACCCGTACGGTAGCTTTGGTTAGTTTCAGGGGAAACAAATTCAACCGCAAAAGGATATTTTAGCCCTGTGCTTGTGGTGCTTGAATAAGGTATACCCTTGCCCAAGGCCAGCGCCAATATATCTAGGTTAGATTCCACTGGAAGCATTTCACTACCGCATGGCTCATCACACACATATACTAGCCGCTCCATTCCTGCTAGTGGATCCCCTGATTCAGGATCAGGTTGATAACCCACCTGCTCGAGGGAACGCATCAATTTTATAAAGGCGAGGTATTCTGTTACGGTAAGTCCATAGTAGTTTGCTTGGTCTACGTCTATCTCATTTTGCAATTGACTAGCTTTGCGGTGCCATTCATCCGAATCCTGTTCCAGGTTCTCCATTTCTATGTAGGAGTCCCTTTCAAAAATGGTGGGCATTGCAGCTTGGTAGACCGATGGATGCGCCGTATGCCGTGAAACAGCGTAGAGATACCGCTCAGGGGAGATACCTACTTTCCCAGCATATTTGATTATTCCTGACAGATTGGGGTCACCTGTGTCAACGGTTAACTTGTTGCTTGCGATTGCTGCAAGCGATGATAAAGATAAAACAAAGACGGCAGTGACAACTTTTAAGTTCATTTTCTTTCCTTGATAGTGGTTCTGATTAATTGCAGTACAACGCAATCATAGCGGTTAAAAATACAACCTCACCTGAATAGCATTGCAATATTAGGCGTATAATCATACCGATTTCATTAATACTGTCCGCGGACACTTTTTCTGTCCGCGGACACTTTCCCATCTGTACTAAAAATAAAATATCTAATAAAAACAATAAGATAAAAGTTGGCACAGTATTGGTATTAGCTTATGCATCGACGACATGACGGAGCGTACACATGCTGTTACTTCACTTTCTTATTGCCCCTATGACCCTGCTTGCCAGTGTGGTGCTAGTAGTATTGGTTGAGCGTTGCCACACCCACCTATACAAAACCGGAGGCACCCAATGATTAAGGATACCTCAGGGCAAGATACTGTGGTGGCCAGCCCCAAGCGCAGTCCCAAGAAGTTTATAATCGCGGCCGTGGCGCTAGTATTAGTGGCGCTTTCTGCCCATGCCATGATTAATACATCTGGTGCCAGCCATTCAATTGACCGCACCAGTGTGCAAATCGCCACCGTAGAACGCGGAGATTTACTGCGGGATATCGTTGCCAATGGCCGCATAGTGGCAGCCAATGCACCGCAGCTATATAGCCCAGAGAGGGGCTTCGTTAACTTGCAAGTGAAAGCTGGCGAAGATGTAATCAAAGGCCAGGTAGTCGCGCAGGTTGACAGTCCGGAACTGGCCAATGAACTCAAGCAGCAGCAAGCCGAGCTGGCGCGGCTAAAAGGCGAATTGGCCCGGCAGGAACTAGACACCCGCAGGCAAACCCTGACCCTGACCAAACAGGCAGACCTAGCACAGCTAGACCTTACCGCCGCCGAACGGGAAAACCGCCGCGCCAACATATCTATCAAAGACCATTTGATCAGCCAGATTGATTTGGAAAAGTCCGAAGATGAACTGGCACGGGCTAAAGTGACTTATAAACACGCGGTACAGGAAGTGCAGCTTGCCAAAGACACCTTGGCATTCGAATTGGAATCAGCGCGAAATACCGTTACCCGACAAGAATTGGTGGTACGGGAAATTGAGCGCAAGGTAGAGGCACTGTCCATTCGCGCCAGCGTCGATGGCATGGTAGGCAGCCTGTTTGTCAAAGACCGCGCCTTGGTTGCCTCCAATGACGTGCTCATGACCTTGGTTGACTTGACTGCCTATGAAGCGGAAATCAGGGTGGCGGAAAGCTATGCTAATGAGCTGGGTGCGGGTATGGATGTTGAGCTAAAAATGGGCAACCAGACCGTTACCGGCCAGCTTTCTGCCATATCGCCCGAAGTCACCAACCGCGAAGTGACCGCCAGGGTCAAATTTGAACACGGCAGTATCCAGGGCATACGCCAGAACCAGCAGCTGTCTGCCCGCGTGTTGCTTGAACAAAAACAAGGCGTTTTAAAAGTCCGCCGCGGTAGCTTTACCCAAGCTGGCGGCTTTGTTGCCTACCGCGTTGATGGCGATGTTGCCAACCGGATTGATATCCGCATCGGTGCCACCAGCATGCGCGAAGTTGAAATGCTCAGCGGCGTGCAGCCTGGTGACCAGTTAATAATTTCAAACTATGACGATTTTGCGCAAGCACCGTCTGTGCTGTTGCGCTAACCACAAAGAAGGAAAACCCACATGTTAACAATGCAAAAAATCAACAAAGTCTATCAAACCGAAATGGTACAGACCCACGCATTGAGGGATTTCAGCCTCAAAGTAGAAGAAGGGGAATTTATCGCAGTGACCGGACCTTCCGGTTCAGGAAAAACCACCTTCCTCAACATCGCGGGCATGTTGGAGCCCTTCAGCAGTGGCAAATTCGACTTGGACGGTGTTGACGTCGGCTCATTGTCGGATAACCAGCGGGCAGACCTGCGCAACCAAAAAATCGGTTATATTTTCCAGGGTTTTAACCTGATCCCTGACCTAAACCTATATGAAAACGTTGAAGTGCCCTTGCGCTACCGCGGCTATAAATCGGCTGAACGCAAACGCCGCATCAACAACTGTTTGGAACAGGTAGGTTTGGCCAGCCGTGCTAAGCACCTGCCACAGCAACTCTCTGGAGGCCAGCAGCAACGGGTCGCCATTGCCAGGGCATTGGCCGGTGAACCGCGTTTCCTACTTGCCGACGAACCCACCGGTAACCTCGACAGCCTCATGGCGCGCCAGGTTATGGAACTGTTGGAACAAATCAACCGCGACGGCGCCACTATCATTATGGTGACCCATGACCCAGAACTTGCCCGACGGGCACCGCGCAATGTACAGATTGTCGATGGCCAAATGGCGGACTTAACCCTTTACCAAGGACGGGAAATCCAACCGTTAAAACAAGCAGCAGGTGCCTAAGATGTTATTCCACTATTTAGATTTAAGCTGGCGCAGCTTTAAGCGCACACCGGTAGTAAGTATCTTAATGGTACTTGCTGTGGCGGTAGGCATTGGCATCACCATGACCAGCCTGTCGGTATACCACATGATGTCGATGGATCCGGTACCCCATAAAAGCGACAAGTTATTCCACGTGCAACTACAAGCTACCGATGACGGCATAGACTGGTTCACCTCGGATGACATCCCTTTCCAGCTGACTTACCAGGATGCTAAAAACCTGGCCAATGCACCAGTGCCAGAGCGCAAAGTACGCATGATGAAAGCGGGATTTTCGGTGCACCTCAATGACGATAAGGTGAAACCTTTTGTAGAGCAAGCACGAATGGCCGGGCGCCAGTTCTTTGATTTGTTTGATTTGAATTTCATCCACGGTGGGCCATGGAGCCAAGAGCAACATGATAGTGCAGCCCCGGTGGTTGTCATTGGCGAGCAGCTCAACCAACGCTTATTTGGCGGCGAAAATTCCGTTGGCCAAATGGTGTATTTGGACGACCGCAGCTACCGGGTAGTTGGTGTTATTGCCGACTGGGATATCCACATCAAGTACTACGATATGAACAATGGCGCTTTCCACGCTCCAGAGCAGTTGTTTTTACCCTTTACCTTAGTGGAAGCCTTTGAAATAACTACCTGGGGTAACTTCAATGGTTGGAAATACGAAGAAGAAAACACTTTCCAAGATAGCCTGGTTTCTGAATCACTGTGGAACCAACTTTGGGTACAACTAAATAGCGAACAAGAAAAGCGTGAATACGGTGAATTCTTAACAGCCTATATGGAAGAGCAAAAAGCGCTTGGCCGCTTCAACCGCGAACAACCAGCTTATGCATTGCGCGACGTCAATGAGCTAATGGATTACCGGGGCGTCGTATCGGAAGACAACCGCATCTTGGTCGCACTGAGCTTTATGTTCCTTGCAGTATGCCTTGCCAATATATTGGGATTGTTATTGGCAAAATTCCTGCGCCGGGCACCGGAAGTGGGCGTGCGCAGGGCACTGGGTGCTAGCAAACGCCAGGTGTTTTACCAGCACATTGTGGAAGTGTCATTACTTGGCCTGATGGGCGGCGTAATCGGCATTGCCGTGGCGCAACTTGGTTTGTGGGGCGTCAGGCAAACCCAAGCCTACTACAATTCACTAGCCACAATGGATATCACCATGCTATTGGCTGCGCCAACCATCGCCATTGGCGCCTGCATTATTGCTGGCCTTTACCCCGCCTGGTTGGTGTGCCGCACTACCCCAGCCACCCACCTTAAAACCCAATAGGAGCGAAAACACTATGTCTGAATTAAGCCCTATATTTAATGCCTTGCGCCGCTCAAAAGCCGGTGCCCTCATGTTGCTGTTCCAAATTGCGATTACCACCGCCATCGTCAGCAACGCCGCTTTTATCATTTATGACAGGTTGACTTTCTTAAACCAAGAAACCGGTTACCCAGAACAGGAACTATTCCATTTCCGCATTATGAGTTTTGGTGAAAACACCAATTACAACCAGCGCTATACACTGGACGAAGAACTGATCCGCAACATACCAGGGGTCATCGACGCCAGCATGTTTAGTTCGGTGCCGCTAACCGGTAGCGGCTCCAATAGTGGTTTTAGCATAGTGCCTGAGCCTGAAGAAGGCCGCAGTGCCAATGCAGCTTACTTTGCAACAGATCACAACGCATTAAATGTCTTGGGTGTCGACCTGGTAGCTGGCCGCAACTTTACCCCTGAAGATGTGCTTATCACCGAAGCGCCTGGCGAATACCCTAACGTAGCGATTGTCTCCCAAGCATTCGCAGATGCTGTTTACCCCGATGGCGATGGCTTGGGACAAACCATTTACAGCGGTGTATCTCCAGCCAAAATCATCGGCATTGTGGATACTATGAAGGGTCCTTGGCTGCGCAGTAGTAATGCGGACAACTTGATTCTTTTTCCTTTCCTCAATGGTCAACCAAGGCAAAACTTCATTGTGCGCACCCATGCTGGCGAGCGCAATGCGGTCATGCGCCAAATCGAAGATGTATTATTACAAGCTGACAACCAGCGGGTTATCAACAATATCGAAGCACTGGACAAAGCCAAGGCAGATTACAATGCCTCTGATACACTGATGCTACGCATGTTGATTGTGCTTATCGTTGTACTCATTTCCGTTACCGCCGTTGGTAACTTCGGTTTAACCCTGTTCAATATTAGTAAGCGCACTAAACAAATTGGCACCCGCCGCGCCATCGGTGCCCGTAAATCTGATATTGTGCGCTATTTCTTATTGGAAAACTCCCTAGTGTGCACAGGTGGCCTAGTGTTAGGTTGTATCGGTGCGGTAGTCGTAGGTGAACAGCTAATGCAGCTTTACTCACTGCCCAAGCTGGACTACTTCTATGTAGCCTACACTGCCGGCTTTGTTATGTTGATTAGCTTACTTGCGGTTATCTTCCCAGCAATGCGCGCCGCCAATATTTCACCCAGCATCGCGACACGCAGTATTTAACCATAATAGCCAACAGTAGTAACTTAACGCCCGTCCCACCTTGCGCTATGATTTAGGCGCAAGGTGCAGAAGGCGCTTTAGCGTAAACTCCCATACAGGCAAACCCAATTGGGCTTTAGCAAGGATCCGGAAAAACACAAAAATGGATAAAATCCTGATTGTTGATGACAATCCAGCAGTGCTGGACGCACTGTCTTTATTGATTGAGTTACACGGTTATAAACCGCTGACGGCGAGTACCCCGGCAGAGGCATTACGTGCGGTTGACCACCAGCGCATTGCTTTGGTGATCCAAGATATGAATTTTTCTGCCGACACAACTTCAGGCGAAGAAGGGGTTGTGCTTTTCCACGCCTTACGTGAACTCAACCCGCACCTGCCCATTATCCTCATTACCGCTTGGACCGAACTGGAACAGGCTATTAGCTTGGTAAAAGCAGGTGCGGCAGACTACATTGCCAAACCATGGGATGATAGCAAGCTGCTTACCAGCATCGCCAACCTCATTGCCCTAGGCAAAGCCAGCTCAGAGTCAGAACAACTTCAGCGCAAACAAAGCGCCCAAGTTTCTACGCAAAACGCAGCACAACAGGTTGGTCTGGTCTACGCCAGCGAGCCCATGCAACGTATCGTTGATATGGCAATACAAGTGGCCAAATCCGATGTATCGGTATTGATAACCGGGCCCAATGGCACCGGCAAGGAAAAAATCGCCGAGCTGATCCAGTCGCAATCCCCGCTTAAACAAAAACCTTTTGTGAAAGTAAATGTGGGGGCCTTGCCAAAAGACTTGATTGAAGCTGAGCTATTCGGTGCCGAGGCTGGCGCCTACACTGGCGCGCAAAAAGCGCGGGTTGGCCGGTTTGAAGCAGCCAATGGCGGCACCCTGTTTTTGGATGAGATTGGTAATTTGTCCTTGGATGGCCAAACCAAACTATTGCGGGTATTGCAGACCGGCGAATTTGAGCGGTTGGGTTCCGTCAAAACCCAAAAAG
Organism: Alteromonadaceae bacterium; assembly: GCA_965279005.1. Classification (GTDB taxonomy): domain Bacteria; phylum Pseudomonadota; class Gammaproteobacteria; order Enterobacterales; family Alteromonadaceae; genus Planctobacterium. The sequence goes on from CBDIHK010000026.1 coordinate 90,884, forward strand.
TGGATGTGCGGGTGATTTCGGCCACTAATGCAGACCTATTGCAAATGATCGCTGACGGTGAGTTTAGGGAAGACCTTTATTACCGCTTGAATGTTATAGAATTGAACTTGCCGCCATTGGCACTGCGCAGTGACGACGTTTTGTCGTTGATTGGGCACTTTTTGCCAGGAAGGGATTTGAGCCTGTCAGCACAAAAACAAGTGACCCATTACGATTGGCCCGGCAATGTTAGGGAGTTGGAGAACGCCTGCAAACGTGTTGCCGTGCTAAAGCCAGACGGCATACTGGAAGCCATTGATTTTGGTCTGCCCAAAAACCACGCCAATCCCCGCGCTGCCACAGCAACCGCCGTGCCTAGCCCGGCCAAGACGCAGGTGGTGCAAGAACCGGACAAAGCAGAACTGCTACAGGCAATGAAACAACACCAAGGGATAATAGCCCGGGTAGCAAAGGAATTTGGTATGAGTCGCCAAGCCCTATACCGTCGATTGAAAAAGTTCGGGATTGAATATTGAACACCGGCAATACAGAACTTAGCCACCGGAAGTACGGCCTAACCACTAAATTGAAAATGGTGGTGCTAAGTTGCACCCTGTTTGCTTGTATGCCATTACTTTATTTTCTGGAAGCCAGCGTGTGGGGCAAACTGGCATTGGTCTGCGCCATTAGTTTTGTTACCTGGCAATTGGCCAGCTGGGCGCTAGGCCGTTACAAACAAGCCTTGGCCAGCCTTGAGTCAGGTTTACTTAATTTTATCGATGGCGAATACTCATCTTTGCTCGCCTATGATGAACAAGACGAGCTAGGTAACTTATGTCAACTGTACAACCAAGCGGCTGACAAATTACGCGCCGAAAAACACTGGATTTACCAACGCGAACTGATGTTGGACAAGGTGTTGCAAAACTCACCCGAAGTATTGTTGTTGGTAAATGACCGGGAACAGGTTGTCTTTAGTAACTGGGCCGCCCGGCACTTTTTCGCGATCTCAGATACCCGCCTGGAAGGCATGGAATTAAGTGAACTGTTGGAACACGCTCCAAGTGGTGTAGCCAGTGCCCTACGCCAGGGACAGGAAGGCTTGTTTAGCCTCACTGGCAAAGAAGACGAGCAGCAAACCTGGCACTTGGCCTCTGGCCAATTCCTGCTCAACAACCAGCAACATATGTTGTATGTCATGAAGCAAATGACCCGTGAACTAAGCCGCTTGGAAGTGGCTGTCTGGAAAAAAGTTATCCGCATCATCAGCCATGAACTAAACAATTCATTAGGGCCTATCTCTTCGATGCTACACAGCGGAAAATTGCTAACCCAACAAGTAGATGATCACAGGCTTAACCGGGTGTTCGACACCATTGACGAACGGATCCAACACTTGATTACCTTTGTGCAGGGCTATGGCAAATTTGCCAAATTACCAGAACCCAAACCCAGTGAAGTTGACATTATCGCCCTGCTTGACAACCTAAAACAGCAATGGACTTTTCAGTACGAATGCCCTGGAACACTACACTTAATTGCTGATCCCGTGCAGCTCGAGCAAATGCTGATTAACTTGCTCAAAAATGCCCATGAATCCGGCACAAGTGGCAATGACGTTGCAGTAAAGCTACAACGAGCCGCCAACAGTATCCAAATTGATGTGTTGGATCGTGGCAAAGGCATGTCCGACACCGTAATGTCGCAAGCCCTCATCCCTTTTTATTCAACTAAGTCCAGTGGCAGCGGTTTGGGCCTGGCCCTATGCCGTGAAATTGCCGAAGCCCACCACGGCCATATCGCCCTGCAAAACCGGCAAGGCGGCGGCCTATGTGTCAGGGTCAGCTTACCTTTGGGTTTTAGCGGCTAAAAACTCCAATTTTTAAGCTTGTTTAACACCCCATTGATTCACAGGTTGTGTTAACTATCTAAGCGCGAACCACTTACAGCAAAAATTAGTTCTGAAACCCAAACGGAATTGTTATAACATAACACTTTATTCTCAAGGAGTAGCTGTATGCAATCTTTGGTTACCTGTGCCGACAAAGCGGCAATTGGACTCTCGATATTATGTACCCTACATTGCCTAATCCTACCTATCCTACTGGTTTTGACACCGGCGATGACGGGGCTGTTTGCATTTAGCGACGAAGCCTTCCACCTGTGGTTACTATTTGCGGTATTACCTATTAGTACGTTCGCCGTTACCGCAGGCTATATGCACCACCGAAAATTCCGGGTTTCGGCAATTAGCATCCTTGGTATGGCTTTATTGATCATTGCCGCTGTTTTTGGCCATGATTGGCTAGGGGAAACTGGTGAGGTTGTGTTTACTGTGATTGGCTCCTTGTTGGTTGCGATTGGACATTTTCAAAACCTTAAGTTTCGGCACCGTGCCAAGGCGGCTTAAGCCGGAGGGTTTATACATAAACATTGCTGTCACTGCGGTCCTGCTATGCTCAATAAATTGACGTAGCTAAAAAGTGCGATAATTGAAGAACATCCTGCTCACCCTCATATTCGGATACCTGCTGATGGCTGCCTTGTTGTATCTACTGCAGCGGAAGATGCTGTATTTTCCGGTGCCTGAGCCAAACAATAGCGCATACCACAGTATCGCCATAAAGTCTGGCGACCTTATAATTAAAGTGGTTAGCGTGGGAACAGATACTGGCCATGCCGTTATCTACTTTGGTGGCAACGCGGAAAGCGCTTGGATGTCACCCAGTATAATGCAAGCTGCATTATCAGGTTATGCCACATATTATGTGAACTACCCCGGCTATGGTGGTAGCACCGGAGCACCATCAGAAACATCAATTCTTCACGCCGCATCCGATGTCTACAAATATGTATCAGAGCGCCATGATAAGGTGAGTTTAGTGGGTCGTAGCCTTGGCACTGGTGTAGCCGTTGCTGTTGCTAGTAACTACCAGGTCGCCAGTATGGTTTTAATCTCACCCTATGACAGCATTGCCAGCGTGGCAGCTAGCCACTACCCTATATTCCCAACCAGTTTGTTAGTAAAAGATAGCTTTGATAGCCTCAGCCGCTCAGAACAAGTAAATACGAATGTGTTAGTTTTAATCGCATCAGATGATCAGATAATCCCTCCCAAACATAGCCACAACCTTGTGGCTAGCTTAGAAAATGCGTCAAGCTCAAGGGTAGAAACCCAGGTTCTAGAAAATTATCACCACAACAACATAGATGCCCACCCAAGCTTTGACGCATACGTGAAGCAATTTTTAGTTAGGTACTGATGCCAACAGCGCATCAGCAAATTCCATGCGCTTAGGATTTGTGGTTACCTGAAGTCAGCCCAACGTTTATAAAAAAGTAAATTACACTAGCTTAAATAAACAATAAACACTACGTACGGGAAAAATACCCAGCAGAGAAATTAAGCCTTTAACAACTCAATTGTTAATCCAATGTAAAAACCGGATTAAAAAGCAGTTAAAGTTAATTTTAAGAAAAGTTAAAAAAGCAAAATAAAAATTACAACTTATTGTTTTATATAGATTTAATCACTTATATTAAAAATAGTTAATTAAGCACACCAACTATTGAATATCAACAAACAATAAGTAAAATCTTTAAGTGATACATTTTTATCCCCCCGGTTAAAACCTAACATCCCGGAGAATTAAACGACCCAAATGTATAAAATAAGACCCCACCCTGTGTGGCACAGTGGATAAGGCTCGAGTAAAGGGTGGGATTTCAAGGTTGTAATGCTTAAAACAGGAGCATAGAAAATGATGGATATCGCTTTGTGGGTTAATATCGCGGCTATATTTTTTATATTGGGTATATTGGCAGGTGCCAACTGGCGTGATGCACGCAACTGGCAAGAGTAGCACCAAAGCCGTTTACAAAGGCTGCAAAGGTTCTGCAGCCATTCAAAAGCGGAGTTATAGGAACAGGTTGCTAATCCCAATAGTTGTTGGCCTAGCTACTGGGCAGCAGGCGTTATAAACACCAATCGTTGTGATCATAAGCGCGGCGATCAAACAAGTGTAGATGCAAAGGTTAGAAAGCATCCAGAAGCTGTCGCCAGCTGGCTCCCTTAAAAATCGTCCTAACCGGACGTTACACTGTCTCCATCATCCCAAATTAAAGTTTGCCTATCGAGCTTACTCGGCAGGATTCCCGGAGCAAAGGCATACCTTGCCTAGACGTTTATCCTGAAAGATCATGGAAATATTTTTCCTACCGTCTACTATTGCTGTTTAACTGTTGAATTGCCCAAAAAACTAGGTAACAGCGCATGCCAAATAGAGCCTTTGACCACATCCTTATCATCATGTTTGAAAACCAGTACCGCGGTTATGTTATGCAAAACCCGTACTTTCGAAACCTGGCCAAGCAAGGCATAGAGCTAACCAACTCTTTTGGGGTAATGCACCCATCACAAACTAATTATATTGCGTCTATTGCAGGCGAGCTTTGCAACGTGACTGACGATGAGCGCCCCACCCCAGCATTGCCGCAGCAAACCATTGTTGACCTAATCGAAGCATCCACCGAATGCCTTGATTGGCGTGCCTACATGGATAGCTACATCGCAAATGCGACTCCCTGGACAAGCGATAAATTCCAGCCGCAAGACCGTTATCCCTATATGATTAAACACAACCCGTTTTCTTCGTTCGCCAATATTATTGGCAACCAGGAGCGCTGGCAGAAGATTGACAATGAAGCCGGTTTATTCAGCGATATCCTAAATGGTACCTTGCCTAGTTACGCCTGGTTTACCCCGAATATGTGGAACGATGGCCACTATTTAGACGGCACTGGAGCAGATAGCCTTACCGGTGTTGGCGGCAGTGATCTCAAAGGCAACCGGGCGCCAGTTTTGGTAGATCAACAAGCCAAATGGCTAGAGGGCTTTTTGGGCAAACTTGGGCTACCCGGGAATAATTCAAAGCTTCCAGACAACACTTTGGTGGTCGTTACCTTTGATGAGGCCGACTTTGAAGCCTTCTACGAAACCGGAGAAAAATACTATTACGACGGGCCAAACCAAATTTACACTGTGCTATTGGGTGATCACCTACAACCAGGGCAACAACACGAAGCCTATAACCATTACAGCCTATTAAAAACGGTTGAGAAAAACTTCGACTTGGGTTCTTTGCAAAAGAATGATGAACACGCCAACTGGTTCCGTTTCCTCTGGGATGAGCGGTTTGAATGGGACTTGCCATCTAGGCTGGATGGCAAAGGCCAAGCTGACGACATTAAACAAATTGCTTCAGCAGCACTAGACGGCCTACTTTACCAGTTTAGTTTGAGCCAGGATGGCGTTACCGCTTTGACTACCCTTGACCAGTATGGCCGTTGCAGTGACACCATGGTACCCGAAATACTATCTGGGATCATCGCCAGTAACATCGCAGTAGCAGCAAACACACAGCAGCTCATATTGGCTGTTACTGACCAACAGCAAGCTTTATTGACCTATTCCTTTTCACTACAGCGGGGTTGGCAGCAACTGCCTTTAGACGCCACTGGCATTAGCCAGCTCGCGATCACTGAAATTAACGGTGCCAATGAGTTTATGCTGGTCACACAGGATACCGCTGGCAACTGCCAAAGCTACCGGTTACAGGAGCAACAATGGCAAATTAGCCAAGCTATTCCAGTATGTCAGAACAGCAAAAACCTTTGCCTTACCAGCATGGGCACAACCCTGTTCTTGATCTGGCAACAACAGGAATCGTCGCTATTTGCCGCCACCTACAATACCGCAACATTCAACCAAACCAATGTTGTATCTAGCAAGTACGCCTGCCCCTACGACGATGCTAGCATTAATGCCTGGTCAGGCAGCGCATTTAGGTTGACCCATTACACTGAAAGCTACCTCAATACCAAACAAAATGAACCCAAAGCCGCTGAGTCTGGCTATGCTGGCGACGGGGTAATGCAAGCCGCAGTATTAGATGGCGTACTGCACCTAGTACACAATACCTGCGGCAGCCAACAGTTAGTCACAGAGACCTTCTCCATCCCAGGACTATTAACACCGGCAAAACCGGTTTCTTATGATGCTTCAAAGCAGACAACAACCAGCAATGGTTACGGCACCTTGGCACAAGCAGGATGGAGCAAGCCATCGGCGATAAAGCATGTGCAACGGGATGCAAACGCGGCACTCAGCCTTTGTAGGTTTGGACAGCAGTTGTGGCTGACCTACCAGCATGTCAACGCCATTTACAAAATCACTGGGGAGTATATGACAATTTGAGAACAGCCAATACACGGATTTTTTACGGGTGCATTACGTACCAATGAGGCCACATTTTTTAGGTATTTCTAAGTTTTGATTGTATCTATCTTTCAGTTGTATGCGCTGCAGCGAAGTTATTTCCTAGGATGGTATAGTATTCGCCGGAACCTTTAAGCGCCACTATGGCGTTGTCTACCCGTTTGACAATTTCGCGGGGCACTGACTTTTTGCTGAGCATTAAATAGGTAGACGCATCTTCTGGACCGTAGAGATGCATATGGCGCACTAACTTGCCAGTGTATCCTAGCTCAGCGATAAGTCGCTTGCCTATGGTTTCTGATGCCAATACCGCGTCAATCCGGCCTTTAGCTAACAGTTCAAAATTAGTCCTGTCGCGATCAACGATATTGAGTTGGGCCTTGAAGCTGTTGTCTTGAATTAGCAAGTCGTACTCGTCTGAATAGGAAATGCCCAAGGTCGCGCCAAGCTGCAAACCCGAACCCTGCAGTGCTGTAAGTGTTTTGTAACGCTGGAATTTGGGCTTGTCCGCTGCGCGGATAAATAATGAATTGTAACCTTCCCGGTAGGTTTGGGAAGTAAACCAGGCAAATTGCCCTCTTTCTTCGGTATAGCCGGCACTCATTGCAACATCGATGCCGCCAGATTCCAGCAAATATAAAATGCGTTTCCACGGATAAAATTGGAATTCTACAGGAATGCCTGCCCGTGCAAAAATGGCTTTAGTTAGTTCAATATCAGTGCCAGCAGGCTTGTTGCCAGTTCCTAGCATTTGGTTGGGTGGCCAATGGTGGAAACCCACTTTCAGCACTTTTTCCTGTGCCTGCAATGCAGGAAGCATTAGCAGCAGAAATAAAAAACTTGTTATGTGGGCACCCGGTTTCAATTGAATATCCTTTGGTTCCAGCCTAGCCCAATCATAACTTTAATTAACCTCCCTACCCCATCAGTCAATAGTCTAATAATTACGCTGCTAGAGATAGCCTATTCTGCAGTAACCAGTGACTTATTACCTAACAATTCCACGGCCTCTGTTGTTAACCTCTTGCACCATGCTTCGACCGGCATTGGTTTACCTAACAAATACCCCTGGATATAGTCGCAGCCATGGCTGTCAAGATAATTGAGCTGTTCCTCTGTTTCGACACCTTCGGCAACCGTTTTAACCCCTAATGCCCGGGCCATGTCAATGATCATATTTACGATGGAAACACCGGCTAGGTTCATTGGCTGCTTAATCTCCTGGACAAAGCAACGGTCTATCTTTAGCTCCGCGATAGGAAGTTCTTTTAAATACGCCAAGCTTGAGTAGCCAGTGCCAAAGTCGTCAATTGAAAAACGCAACCCCAACTGGTTTAGTTCCTCCATCGTCGCTTTTACATAACCGATATCGGATACCAAAGCAGTCTCGGTCAGTTCCAACATAAGCGATGACGCCGGGATCTGCCATTTTTCCATGGCCTGCATCAAGGTCGGCTTAAAGCTTGCGTGTCCCAGGTGTTTGCCACTGATGTTGACAGAGATACAGGTATCGATCCCCTGATGCCTCAAACTGGCTAGCAGGGCGCAGACTTGCTCCAATACCCAGTTTTCAAGCTCAATAATCAAGCCTTCCTGTTCTGCCAAGGGAATAAACTCAGCTGGGCTAACCGGCCCACAAGTCGCAGAGTTCCAACGCAGTAGTGCTTCGGTGCCATGGAAGCTACCGTCAGGCAAATACTGGGGCTGCATTGCCAATTGCAATTCCCGGTTGCGGACGGCCGATTTCAAACCTGCTTTTAGCAACCTGAGGCGTTCGTAGTTGTGCCGCTCCTTTTCGCCAACAAAGGCGCGTCCCGCCGGTGCTGACTGCTTTGCCTGTTTTTTGGAATACTCCAAAATATCCACCATGGACTCGACTGATTGCCCATCAGCACTAAACAAGGCCATCGCATAGGAGAAGCTCACTTCTTCTATTTGTCCGGCAATAGGCAGCTTCTGGTGCGACAAATGGTCAAGTTGTTGTACTAGGGTTTCCGTTTCTGATGGACACTGATCAGATGCAGGTTTGGGTTTGAGCCCAACCAAATAAAAAGAATCAGCTCCTGCCTTGTATAATTTGTGGTGGCGATCCAGTGATACTTTCAGGCTGTTAGCAATATCCTGTATTACCCTATCACCGATGGCCTTGCCATGGCGCAGGTTTATCTTGGCGACATTATCAATATCTATCAGGGCACAAAAAATTGAATGTTTTTGCAATGACGCCCTAGCCAATAGGTTACCTAGTTCCTTTTCGAACCAGTTGCGGTTGGGTAAGCCTGTTAACCTATCGTTAAAAGCCATTTTGTAGATGGTTTCTTTTTTCTCTAAACGGGTCGATATATCCCTCGCTATGCCAATGAAGACCCGCTGGTTATTTACTTCGGTTTCGGTGAGGTTCAATTCAATTTGGAAAATATCGCCATTCTTTCTAATTGCAGGAAGCTGCCGACCCACACCAATAATGCCTGCGGCCCCCGTTTCAAGATAAGCTTCCATATAGCGCCCATGGGCACTGGCATAAGGCTCAGGCATTAGTTGTGATATGGACATGCCTGGCCACTCTTGGGCAGAGTAGCCAAACATGGTGTTAGCTGATTTATTTGCGCTGCAAATAATGCCTGATTGGTCAACCGTGACCACGGCATCCTTGAGGCTGTCTAGGATAGAGTTTAGGTATTGTCGGCTATTTTGTTCCTGTTTCAGCATCGCCCTTTCAGCGCTAATATCTTCAAATGCCCCATAAAGTTGGATAACTTTGCCATCTTGGTCTTTTTTGGGTATACCGGTAGTCCTTACCCACTTGTGGTTACCAGCGGCATCTAAAAAAGGCAACTCAAGGCGATAACTTTCACCATGCTCAATTGCCCGTGCAAAACTAGTTTCAATTTGCTTGCGGGAATCGTGGGTATAATGGGATAAGGCAAGCTCAGGCGTCACATCAGCATCAAAAGGCAATCCGTATATGCGGTAAACTTGGCGGGTCCAGGCGAGTTTCTTTTCACAAATGTCAAACTGCCAACCGCCGGTACCGGAGACATCGCCCACTTCATCGAGTAAATCCGCCTGCTTGCGAAAATACTGTTTTTCCATCAGGAATTGGATTTTTTGGGGTAGTAACGCAGCGATGCCTTGCAACAAAAATTGATGGGCTTGGGTGTTATCAGGCTGATTCCGATAAATAGCCAGCAAGATCCCATTTTGACTGGGGGAAAGCTGGAAAACTGGCGCTGCAATTAGCGCTTTGCGCCGCCCCGGTTTACCAAAGCAGCCATCATGCCCAGGGGAGTCTAACTGCAAAAAAATGGGTGCCGTACCACCGGTACCCAGTTCTGCTAGCCGCCCACTAGCGAGGCTAAAACTGGGCAGCACTGCATCATCATCGGAGATATGCATGAATGCATGGGCAACATCACCATCAACGGTACACAGAACCAGCTCAGCTGCTTGCAGCTGCCTTTTCAAGGGCTGCAAAAGTTGGTGCAACTTCTGGGTAATGGCTTTGTCTGCCAGCATGATGGTCGTTGCTGCTGGTTGCAGCATCGTATTGTGTTGCGGCATGTACTACTCCTAAATGCGCGAATATCCTTAACTTGGCTCAAGCTCAAACTAAGCCCAAGCCAGTTTACTTAATTTCCTTATAGATTAAACTAGCAGATTACTAATAGTTACATTTGAATGGCCAACCATTTTGGGATACTTTATTTACCCCAAAAACCGTAACACTAGCTTTATAGAACGGGCTGGTCAACAACTCATGCATGGAAACATATTTAGGGTCGAAATTTTGCTGGCCACAAGGTAGCATCGGTACAGGTTTCACCAATTGTAAGAAGTTTGTTTTGTTTTTTTCCCGTATTACGCCCATTGCTATCACAATTTGTATGTTATCCCTAGTAGGTACATCAGCTCCTGCGCTTGCGGCGAGCAAGCAATATGTTGAATTAGATCAAAAATCATTTGAGCGGTGTATTCCTCGTTTAGCAGAGCGGGCTGTTTCAGCAGGGGTGTCAGAATCGGTGATTGAAACGGCGTTATACCGCGCACAATTCCAGGCCGATGTGATTAAGTATGACCGCAACCAACCAGAGTTCGTCCGAACCTTTAGCAATTACATTAGCAAACGGGTTACAGATTGGCGCATCAATAAAGGCAAGCAGCTTTTACAAGAACACAAAGGCTTGTTGCAATCGCTATACCAGGGCTACGGCATCCCTCCCCAGTACCTAGTTGCATTCTGGGGATTGGAAACCAACTTTGGCAGCTACAAAGGTAAAATGCCGATTATAGGCTCGCTTGCGACATTGGCCTGCGATTACCGGCGCAGTGAATTTTTCACTGAAGAATTAGTGAACGCATTAATATTGCTGGAGCGCGAGGGTATTAGCAGTGAACAAATGCAAGGCTCCTGGGCAGGTGCAATGGGTCACACCCAGTTTATGCCTTCGGCGTATTTAAAATATGCCTTAGACGGTGACGGTGACGGCAAAGTAGATTTGTGGCATAGCGTACCCGACGCCCTTACATCTGCCGCCAACTTCTTGCACCACTTGGGCTGGCAACCAGGCTACAGGTGGGGACGCGAAGTCTTGCTACCGGAACAGTTTGATTTCACCCAAACGGGACGGAATTCCCCCAAAAGCCTCGCTGATTGGAGTGCGCTAGGCCTAACCCAAACCAGCGGTGCCAGTTTGGGCAGTGCTGATATGCAGGCAGCGGTACTCGTGCCTGCCGGGCACCAAGGCCCCGCATTCATTGTATACGATAACTTTTCTGTGATTATGAAATGGAATTTTTCTGAGTTCTATGCAATTTCAGTGGGGTATCTAGCGGATCGGTTGACCGGGGCACAACAGTTGCATGTACCGCTCCCCAACACACCAACTTATTCCATTGCCCAAGTTAAAGAGCTGCAAAACAAGCTTAACCACCTGGGCTACGACGTGGGCGAAGCTGACGGCATCCTAGGGCCGGCAACAAGGCGCGGTATCCAAGGTTTCCAAAGCTCGCAACAACTCGTGGCAGATGGTTTCCCCCATGCAGGCTTGTTTGAAGCAGTTGCGACGGCTTATAGCAACCAGCAATTGCTTCGCTAAGGCTGTCGACTAAAGTTGTATGCACAGTGCAGGGGCCTTGTTGTTCGCGCCTTCCAGTCGCTGCGACAACCTTTTGGGCAACTTGAGCCAATAAACTAATGCTTTGATAAATCACAGGAAAACGCTATTGTTTTAAGATGTGAAAACAAAGGACAGCAACGTGAGATTGCCTGCGCTCCTGCAATTGCTCAAGCCCGGATTAGTGGCTTTGTTTTTTTGTTTAGCTTCGCCCGCTATCAACGCGGAATCGATCACTCTCGCCTTTGGACAAACGCCCTATGATTTCAAGCCGCTACTTGACCAATTCGCCCAACGCCATGGCATAGAGATCGTGAGTGCGCCGTCGGAGAACTATGATTTAAAAGCGGAGTTAATCAAAACAGGCCGCAACAAAAAACTCCCTGATGTGTTTGTCGCGCCATTTGACTATACGGCAGTGGATCAAGGCAGCCTGGCACCACTTGACGCCAATTGGCTGCATCGAGACTTGAGCCCCCGTAGCCGACAACTAGTGAGCACAGGCGACAGCATTTTGGGGGTACCGCTGGTCGCCGGTAACCACTTGTTATTGTATTTCAACCGCAAAGCGATTTCTCAACCCGCTAGCAGTTGGACCGAACTGGAGCAGCAAAAGGCGACAATCCCAGACGACATGCGTTTTATGTCATGGGCATTTAATGGTATGTACTATTTTATCCCGTTTTTAAGCGCATTTGATGCCTTGCCAATACGGGATAACAGGTTGAACTTGAATAGCCCGGGCATGGTACGGGCACTTAATTTTTATTGGACATTACCCGACAAAGGCGTGGTGCAGCCTTCTTGCCACATTACTTGCTTTACCGACGGCTTTGCCAAAGGTGAATTCGCCTATGTTATCGATGGCATCTGGTCCTACCGGCGCTATAGCAGTAGCTTGGGCGAAGATTTTGGTGCCGCGGTGTTACCCAGTATTGATGGCAAACCAATGCAACCCTATTTCAGCGCCCACGTTTTTTCTGTTATCGATAAGCCCGGGCAAAATTTAGCACTATTGCGGGAACTGGCTTTATTCCTGCAAAGCTATGAAGCCCAAGCTTTTATGTGGCGGAACGAAACAGCATTGCCCACCAACGATAAATTAATGCAGGAAATCAAACGCCAAGGCAATGCCAATGAAGCTGCGCTCATTGCACAGCTGGAACACTCGGTCCCCATTCCAGATTCCCCATATATGGCGGTTGTTTGGGAAGCAATGGCCAAGGGCTTTAACCGTTATGGCGCAGACATACTAAACGCCAAAGAAGCGAGTGATTTGATGCAGCACCTCGCCGAACGAACAGTAGCCAGGCAACAACAGTGAAATCACTGCCTTACTTTCACAATGCCCTTTTCCGGTATGTGCTACTGGTAGTATTTGTTCCCATCACCCTTATAGTGGCTTACAATTATTACCAGTTGTATGGGGCCACCTTTGCTACCGCACAAACTGACATCAATACCCATTCCCGCAACCAAGCGTTTGCCATAGACCATGAACTGCTCAAGCTTAGCCATAGCGCCGCGCAGTTGGGGCAGCTAAAGCCGTTGTCTGAAGTGCCAGTCAACATCTTGTATAGCCAAAACGCCTTACTTGCCCTGCAGGGCTATGTTGAAGAAGAGCCCTTGGTGACCGCAGCCTTTGTACAAGATGATTCAGGCTTTATTATTGAGGGCTATCCAATTGACACCTTGCGCATTGAGTCACGTACCTTGTTGCAACGCAGCCTACGACTGATGCAACACAACTACACCCAAGTGAATCCAGAATTGTTTTGGCTACCGAATAGTCAAATAAATAATTTCTGGCGCGTTGATGAGCGCCCCAGTGGTTATCTGCTTTATTCCGTCCCACTATTTGCAGAAACAGATTCCATTGTCTCGCCTTACGAAGCGACCGGTGCATTATATTTCGTGATCAATGCACAAAAACTGGTGCAACAGGGAGACAAAGGCCAATCGGACTTTGGCGACCATGCTGCTAGGTTGGTGCTGGCCGAACAGGTTATAGCCAAGGAAAACGAAGCAACATTTAAGAACTTCTTATTGGCCGAAACACGGCTAACCACACCTATCTGGAAAAATGGCGAAGAAATGTTGATGCTATTGCGTACCCAGCACGACAGCACCTATTACAAAGACCGGTTTTGGCGGGCTACTTTTACCGAAGTGCTGCCATTAATCTTAGTCTTACCCCTTATTGCTTACGCATTGCGGATGATAACCCAAAGGTTAAACCAGCCACTGGCGGAAACTGTTGAGCTTTGCCGCTCTTTTGTCTCTGGCAATTACCAGCCAAAGCCAATAGACAGCCACTACCAAGAATTTGACTTGTTAGTAAGGCGTTTAAACACAATGGCGATGACCATCAATGAACAAATTGAAAATTTGCGCCAAGCCAAAGACCGGGCTGAAAAATCGGAGCAGATCAAAGGCCAATTCCTGGCCAACATGAGCCACGAAATACGCACCCCAATGAACGGGGTACTCGGCATGTTGCAACTGTTAAAAACCAGCGGTTTGACCAAAGAGCAAGAGCGCAAGATTGAGATTGCTACCAATTCGGCTAAAAACCTGTTGGGAATTATCAATGACATACTGGATATTTCGAAAATTGAAGCCAATAAAATCGACATTGAATCCATCCACTGTGACGTCCTCAAACTGCTACAGGAACAAGTAGACGCACTGCAGGAACAGGCGGGCAAACGCGGCAATAAGCTCACCCTGTTTTGTGATGACAATTTCACACCGTGTTGGCTAACAGACCCAACCAGGGTTAGCCAAATCAGCAACAACCTGATATCAAACGCGCTGAAGTTCACCAGAGATGGACGAGTCACGGTTGTCTTGAGCCAGATCCACAACCGGTTTATCCAAATCAAAGTAGAAGATTCTGGGATAGGTATTGCGCCAGACAAATTGGAAACACTGTTCCAGCCCTTCAACCAAGCGGATGCCTCAACCACTAGGGAGTACGGGGGTACCGGCCTAGGCTTAAGCATCAGTAAAAACCTGTGTGAACTAATGGACGGCAGCCTTACTGTTGAAAGTGAAGTTGACGAAGGCTCCATTTTTACCGCCACCATCGCTGCACAAGCAATAGAAACAAAACAGGCAGTTGAAGCGCCTAAACAGCAACAGCCGGACAATGAATTTGAATGGCCAGGGCGGTATGTATTGATTGCTGAGGATAACGACATAAACCGGGAAGTGATCAAAGCCATGCTCGAGCCTTGTAAACTAGACATACGCTTTGCCGATCACGGCCAGCAAGCCATCGAAATGGTAAGCAAGGAAACACCTGATCTGGTTTTAATGGATGTCCATATGCCGGTTATGGATGGGGTAACAGCAACAAAAGCGCTTAGGCAAAGCAATGTGAAGGTGCCAATCATAATGCAAACCGCGAACGTGATGAGCGAAGATGTTGACGCCTACCAAGAAGCGGGGGCTGATGGTGTTATATCCAAGCCGTTTGTAAAAGCCGACCTGCTGACTACCCTCGCCAAGTGGCTCCAGCATTCGGCCTAGAACTTTTGTCCAGTACAAAACAGATTGATTAGTCGATTAATTCCTCAGCCCTCGCCTGCTCTTGGGTTAGCCGCTCAACCTGGTAAGCTAAGCCTTCATCATTCCGCGATAACGCCGTTTCCCCACCAATAGAAACTAACATCCTGGTGGCAAGCGGTGCCGCCAAAGGCATGTCACTGGCGAGTGAGCCAAAGCGAATACGTTCAATCTCATTATCACTGGAGCGCAGGATGTATTGGGTTGCATTGCTCGGTCGGCGCACTGCGATATCGGCTTTACCATCGCCATCGTAGTCAGCCACAATGGGGATATCGCCATCGCGCCTACCAAATACAATCCTCTGGATACCATCACCGCGGTCTGAGTTGTAGTTGCTGCCATCACTGTTCTTTATGTACCAAGTGTAGTTACTCTCCCTGCGCACTGCGACATCAGCCTTACCATCACCATCATAGTCAGCCGGGACGGGTATATCGGACTCCCTGCTGCCAAACACAATCCGTTGGATACCATCCTCGCGATCAGAATTGAAATTACCACCGCTACTGTTCTTGATGTACCAAGTACCGTTGCTGGGCCTACGCACTGCAACGTCTGCTTTGCCGTCGCCGTCATAATCTGCTGGCACAGCGATATCAGTCGTATTGCGACCAAATACCACACGCTGTATGCCGTCACCGCGATCCGAATTGAAATCGCTGCCGCTGCTGTTGAGGATATACCAGGTAAAGTTCGAGTTGCGCCGCACCGCGACGTCGGTAATGCCATCGCCATCATAGTCAGCAGGTACGGGGATATCTTCGCTGCGGCGGCCAAAATTAAAGCGTTGGATTTCGTCATCACTAGAATTGAGGATATAGAAAAACTGGTTGCTGGGACGGCGCACGGCAATATCAGCTATCTTATCACCGTCAAAATCACCGCTGATACTGATATCGTTATCGCGGCTACCAAACCGGACACGTTGGATACTATCGCCGCGATCGGAACCGTAATCAGTGCCACTGCTGTTGTTAATATATTGGAAAAACGTAGACGGCCTGCGCACACCAACATCTGCCTTGCCATCACCATCATAGTCATAGGCGATGAACTTGGTTTCTTCACCGCTATTGTCACACCCTGTACTTTGGCTAGCATCAAGCGGGGCGCAGTCATCAGCATCCAGAACACCATCATTGTCATCATCTGTATCCCTGTTGTTACCTACAGTGTCCAGATCAGTATCTAAGCTTTCAGTTTCGTCATAAGGAAAGGCGTCATTGGCGTCCTCGACCCCATCGTTATCGATATCATTGGCGTTGCCCGCATCAAAGGGGGCGCCGTCGCTGATATCGTCAATTCCGTCGTTGTCATCGTCGGTGTCGACCAGGTTAGTTGCACCGTCGCCATCGAAATCCTCGGCATCATTAGCAAGTGACGTGCAGTTGCCACCAGTATTAAAGGTTTCAATGTCCCAACTTTGCGCTACATTGAGTTCTTGGCAACTCAAGTTGTTCACCGAAAACTGCAAAAGCGAAAGCTGATCTTGTAAATATGCTATTGGTCGCAATGTGTTGGGGGAAGTATCACGCAAGTCGAGTTGCTGTAAGCCCCGGATGTTCCTAAATAGATTTAAATCGGTATCGCTGGAACCCGAAATACCAATCGCCCCTAAGTTTGGGAAGTTATCCAGCCCGGCCAGGGTGTTGATTTCGTAGTCATAGCAGGACAGGAAAAACACGTCGAAATTCGCCCTCGCATCTGGGTAGCTTTCAGATATACAAGACGACAAGCCGTTATCCCCCACCTCCGCCAGGGCACTGGACAACGATTTGGTAACGGCATCATTGAATATCAGCGCTATCTCTTCTTTCACTTCATTTAGGGCATAAACGGCATCAGCGCCATCTGATTGGCTCCTATCCACCCCACAATCGAAGGAGTTAAAGCAGGTCAAATCTGGCGACGAAAAAACCGATACGCCGAGTGCATCACCAAATTCCTGTGGGTAAGCCATAACGGTGGTGAACCTGTCTTCGATGCCGTAGCCTCGGCCAAAGGTGAACACCGAACCTTCTTCCCCTTGCTTGAGGGAATGGGCTAGCCCCATATTATGGCCGAGCTCGTGTCCCAATGTAGGTATGCCGCAATCTTCGGTAAATTGTCCCTGGAACGTAGTGGTGGCTACTGTCACATTGACTGCAAGCTGGTAAGTAAAGGCTTGG
Organism: Alteromonadaceae bacterium; assembly: GCA_965279005.1. Lineage (GTDB taxonomy): Bacteria > Pseudomonadota > Gammaproteobacteria > Enterobacterales > Alteromonadaceae > Planctobacterium. The sequence continues at coordinate 107,995 of CBDIHK010000026.1, forward strand.
TTTGCATTACCATTCAGCCATCCGAGGCCACAGGAACCATCAGGCCGGTTAGCCACCATAACAGCAACAAAATCAGCCCTGTTTTCCAACCGTGCATCCCAAATCGGTCCCAGAGTTGATGTAGGGATATCCCCTTTTGTGCTGTCTTCGTTGTCACTACCAGATATATTGTCAAGGATTTGCTCCATAGTGAAAGATTCGAGATCTGCTTGTAGCACGCCGGCATTTTCAATGCTGAAATTGATACCACTAGCTTCATAAATGCTGTTAGTTACGGTTATGTATTCGGTAAGGGTTTGGGCGGTATTGGGGTAAAGCGAAACAAACTCATTGGTAACAACAAACATTACCCTTAAATTGACTGTCTCCAATTTAGCGTCAGCGCTTAAGGAATTAACAAAGGCAGGTTTTTGGGCAAGTGGAGAGAAATTTTTAGGGATCCGATAATCGGGGACCTTGCCCCCCATATGGTATTCCCGGAACAACCTGCCATCCCGTAGCCTAAAATTACCATCTTTAGTCGGGAACCAACCAGTCACACCAGATCCTGACACAAACAACAGTGCATTCGGTAAGTTAGGGCTTGCTGCAATTCGCAGCCGCCAAACCTGGACTCCAGCAGTGACGGTGCCAGAATCAACTACAGCAACAAGGCTTTTCTCCAATAGCGGCAACTGGACTTTTTGTCCCTGGGCCAACTGGTTGATCAGGATCTGGTTCAAGCTGATTGCCACGGAGTTGATTTCACCTTGTCGTTGCCCCAGTTGGCTGTATTGTGCATCGCCCAACACAGACCAAAGCTGCAACGGCTCTTTTTCCACAGCATGTGCGAAAGCAATAAAACCCATCATAAAAAAAGAAATAGCCAGGGATAATCGATAAATTTTCATGTTGCAGCCCTTAAAAACACAATGGCGGTGCTGCAAATGCAGCCCACCCAAATGGAAACGGCAAAACTCGCCCAAGATTAAGATAGTGTAGTAGATCAGTTGAACTGAAGCTGAAAAAGCTGCAAATGGTTATGCCGACTCCGGTATTGGCGCAGACTCATTATGGAATGCCCCCACCATTTAACATTCAAGCCACTGGTAGGGCGCTTGCTGGTTGGCATCTGCAAGTTTGCAAAGCAGGTAGATAGGAATCCAAAATTAACTCATTTTGGCAATTACACTATCGGGCGCAATACGCATCACCCACTGCAACACCGCCCATGGCCATGAAGGCACATAGCTATTGGCTTTTTCTTTGTTGATAGCTTTTACCATGGCCTTGCAGCCTGTCTCAGTATCAACGATAAAGGGCACTTTCTTCACTTTTTCATTGATTTCGCTGCGGATAAATCCAGGGTGGATACAAGAGACTTTTATCGGTGTATTGGCCACATCAATCCGCATGCCTTCGGATAGTGATGTCAAAGCCGCTTTAGTTGCAGCATAGACAGTCATTGCGCGGCGGAAACCGCGTACAGCGCTGATAGAGGAAATAGTGACTAGGTGGCCATCGTTTTGTTCTCGGAAAATTTCCATCGCCGCTTCACACTGGGCTATAGCCGCGACAAAATTAGTCTCTGCGGTTTGTTTATTGGCATAAAAATAACCAGTACCAATCGATGCGCCCTTGCCCATTCCCGCATTGACAATAACCCGATCTAGGCTACCCAGCTCTTCCCTAAAGGCTTTAAATACAGTGAAGACATCTTCGTGCTGGTTCACATCCAAGGACTTGACCACGACAGTGATATTCGGATTGATCCCAAGCAACTCTTGCTTTAGCTCCTCCATGCGCTCAAGGCGACGGGCGCAGATGGCCAAATTGCAACCTTGCTTGGCGAACTCGATCGCCATGCCCCGGCCTAGCCCAGAACTCGCGCCCGTAATCAGTATGTTCTTTCTCATGTTATGCCTTCTGTACTCAACTTGTTGATGCCGCAAAGCCAATTGGCAATTAACGGCTTTGATTTATTTGTAGGTAATTAAATCTTTCCTGCCGGTCGCTTCCAAGTGAACATGCTCATTCATGCAAGACACAAAACAGCGCTGCCGGCTAATGACAATTTTAGTAATGCCGGTGTTCACCAAGGTCCAATTAAGCTGTAAAAACCGTGACGGATCCATGCCCATCAGTTTGCAAAGGATCCATGAGATGGGGCCACCAGAGGTGAACACAAATGCTGTTTCAGCTGAACCCATCCTGCCAGACAGGTTACTTAACGCTTGTTCAACCCTGGCAGAAAACGCCGTCCAGCTTTCCGGGTAGTCGCTGTTATTGTCGCCTTGTATCCAGCGCCTTATCGCTTGTTCAAATAAATCAGCAAAAGCCCGTTTAGGATCATCAAATTCCATTAGGTATGGCCTCATGGTTGCTGGTGTGGCGAGGCGGTGATCCAGTGCCCCCAGTATCGCCTGATGGTCATATTCGTTCCAACCTGGATCGAATTCCGCCGCGAAAGAGTTTTCGCCAGCTTCCATTGCCGTTGCTAGAGTCTGTTTGTGGCGCAACATATCACCACCAATGACATAACCTGGTCGCGCTAACTTTTGCTTTAAAGCTTGCCCCACCAGCTTAGATTGCTCCTGCCCCAGTTCAGACAGGCTATCATAGTCATGGGCACCAAAACTGGCCTGGCCATGACGGATCAAATAAATAGTCGCCACCGCTAGCTACCTTTTCGAGCCTTTTGACCCGACTTAATTGCCCGTTTGCAGCGCCACAATAAATAATGCACAAAGAGCCAAAAGCGTTGGTATGCCGGGTTGCGGGTTTGTTTGTGGTGATAGCGGTAATAAATTTGCTGCACGATTGCGGCTAGCCGGAACAAGCCATACACCTCATAAAAGGTGAACTCTTCGACGTCAAAGTCCATTTTCTCACAATAATAAGCAACCACTTCTTTACGGCTCAGCATGCCTGGTAAATGGGTTGGTTGCCTGCGGGTCATCTGTGCCATAAAATCATCGTCAGCTTCAACCCAATAAGCCAGGGTATTACCCAAATCCATAAGCGGATCACCCAGCGTTGCCAGTTCCCAATCCAAAACACCCAGCACCTTGGTGACATCATTTTCATCCAGCACCACATTGTCAAAACGAAAATCGTTATGGGTTAGGCATATGCGTTCGTTGGCAGGCATATTGCTAGCTAGCCAGTCCATCACATATTTGCCAGAGGGGACATTCCAGGTTTTGGCTTTGCGGTAGCGGTGGCTCCAACCCTCAATTTGCCGTTGGGTATAACCAGCCCCTTTAGCAAGGTGCGACAATCCGGCAGCCTCATGATCCACTTGGTGCAGCTCAATCATGCAGTCGAGCACCTTATGGCACAGGCTACGGGTAGTATTGGCATCTAAATCCAAGCCCCGCGGCATATTTTTACGGGGAATAATGCCCGTGAGCTTTTCCATCACATAAAAATCAGTGCCCAAGACAGATTCATCATCGCAAAAACCAATCATGGCGGGGACATAGTCGTAGACCGGTTTCAGCGCTTGCTGTAAGCGGAACTCGCGTCCCATATCGTGGGCACCTTTGGCCTTGGTGCCCGCCGGGGCGCGGCGCAGGATCAGTTCGCGATCCGGATAGGTTAAGCAGTAGGTCCAATTTGATGCACCACCGGAATACTGGGTAATACTGGGTTCACCTTCCAGATCCGGCAATAACTCTTTCAACCAGGCATCGACTTTGGCTTTATCCAATTCCTCGCCAGGCCTAACTGAATTGGCCTTATCCAAAACGCTTTTGGTTTGTAAATTGTCAGCAGTCATAGCTCGTGAAACTCCAGGGCTATATGCCAGCTTTTGAGCGCAAGCGGGCGGTATGTTTCGCCATCATGGTCAAATAATAGTTGGGCAGCCAGCGCTTTATCCTAAATGCCCGACGGCCATCGGCATGGGTCAGGATCATAAATTTATTCGCCTGTACCGATTTAAAGGCTTCATCTGCCACTTGATCAGCAGTGATGTTAGACTTGTCCAACAGTTTGGTCACCACACCGCGCATAGCGGGATTGGCACTACGTACGGATTCGTCCAAGTTGGTTTTGAAAAAGCCCGGGCACAAGACGCTAACACCAATATTATCGTCAAGAAGTTCTAGCCGCATAGTTTCGGAAAAACTCACCATTGCCGCTTTGCTAGCGCAATAGGAGCCCATCATAGGCGCTGCGGTAATGCCAGCTTGAGAGGCAACATTGAGGAAGTAACCTCGGCCTTGCCTGCGGAAAACATCTACTGCAGCCCGGCTTACTCGTACCGCACCCAGCACATTGATTTCAAGCACCCACTGCCACTGGGCAATATCTTCTTCCTTGAGGCTTCCGGCAGTTGCCACGCCAGCATTGTTGACCACCAAATCGATACCACCAAATTCCGACAACATCTGCGCCAAGGTGGCGTTTATTTGGTTTTCATCAGTGATATCACACGGGCTAAAAATCGCTTTTTGCCCAAGCGCTTGGATTTGGGCGACCACTTCGTCGCCGCGCTGTTGGTTTAAATCAGCAATACACACATCCGCGCCAGCTTGCGCCCAGCGTAGCGCAATCGCTTTACCTAGGCCCGACGCACCGCCTGTCACTAAAACTCGTTTTTGCATGCGCTACTCCTATTGCCTGTATTTTTTCAGCTCAAGGCGAGAAACCATTCCCATATGCACCTCATCAGGACCATCGGCCAAGCGCAAGCTACGCGCCATAGTGGCAAAACCCGAGAGAGGGAAATCACCTGACACCCCTGCGCCACCATGCATTTGGATGGACATATCCACTACCTGTTGCAGCATATTGGGCACCACCACTTTAATCGCAGAAATCTCGGTCATGTTTTGTTTTACACCAAAGTTATCAATTTTCCAGGCAGCATTTAGAGTGAGCAACCGAGCCTGGTCAATAAGCATCCGCGCCTGTGCCACGCGTTCCAGGTTGCCACCTAATTTAATGATAGGTTTACCAAAAGCTTCACGTGTGGCACCGCGTTTGATCATTAACTCCAAAGACCGCTCTGCAGCGCCAATCGCCCGCATACAGTGGTGGATGCGGCCAGGCCCCAAACGCCCTTGGGCAATGGCAAAGCCCTTGCCTAATCCCATAATGATGTTGGATTTAGGTACCCGCACATTGTCAAATGACATTTCACCATGGCCATAAGGCGCATCGTAGTCCTGGCACGCAGTAAGCATGCGTTCAATTTTCACCCCTGGGGTATCGAGCGGCACCAATACCATGCTATGGCGGCTGTGTTTTTCAGCATCAGGATCAGTCAAGCCCATCACGATAGCAATTTTAGCGTCTGGGTGGCCCAGGCCCGTCGTCCACCATTTGCGGCCATTAACAACCAGTTCGTCACCATCAGCAGTAATGGTCGCCTGCATATTGGTGGCATCGGATGAGGCTACGTCCGGTTCAGTCATGCCAAATACCGAACGGATTTCACCGCGTAACAATGGCATTAACCAATCTTGTTTTTGCTGCTCGCTACCAAAATGGTACAGCACTTCCATGTTGCCGGTATCTGGCGCATTGCAGTTGAAGATTTCCGCGCCAAACAGGCACTTGCCCATTTCTTCTGCCAGCGGCGCATAATCTACACAGCTTAGGCCTTTTGCTAACTCGGCATCTGGCAAGAACAAATTCCACAAACCTGCGTCCTGGGCTTTTTGCTTTAAACCGGGGATGGCGGATGGCACCTGCCACTTGCGCCAGTCACCATGGCCATTGGTGCTGTGGTTTTCTTTTAGCACTTGTGCTTCTACTGGGAAGATCTCAGCCTGCATAAAGGCCTTCACCTTCTCAATGTAGTCCTGGCAACGCTCACTGTGTTGGAAATTCATGTTTGGCTCCTGTTGGGCAACGTAATAAGGCAATCATAAGCAAGGTTTAAAAATGAATGAAGTGAAGTTTATTGATAGCCAACTATGAACTATATTCACAAGGCAGACCACTTGCGAAAATAACAAACTTACCGGTGGAGAAAGCATGGATAACCGCAGCATCCAACAATTGGATCTCAACTTACTAAAAATATTTGAAAGCCTGTACCAGGAACAAAATATGTCGCGGGTGGCGGAAGCGCTGTTTATCACGCCCTCCGCGGTAAGCCACGCAGTGAAGCGGCTACGTGAAGCATTGGGCGATCCGCTATTTGAACGCCAAGGCAACCGCATGAAACCCACATCGGCCTGCCTGCGCATCGCGCCGCAGCTCCTAGAAAACCTGCACGCCCTGCGCCGCAGCTTGCAGCAGTTTAGCCAATTTGATCCCGCGATTTCAGAACAGACTTTTACTATCGCCATCCACGATGCCTTGGAAGCGCTGTATATCCCGCCCCTATACACGGAACTATTCCAAACTTCAGAAAACCTGCAATTATCCTGTATCCAATTGGAGCGCAACCTGATCCAGCGCCAGCTTGCCTCTGGCCAGGCTGATCTCGCGATAGATGTGGCCTTGCCGCTAAAAGCCCCCATCCACCACTGCCGTTTAGTGGAAGACAGTTTTGTTTTGGTAAAAAAATACCAAATAAATATCAAAAACAAGGGTATTTCTAAGGAAGATTATGTTAAAGCGAAGCACCTAACAGTATCAAACCGACCTACTGGACGTGTGGTAGAAGATATTAACTTGCAACAACAAAGCATCAACCGGCAGGTAGCGATGCGGTGCCAAAACTACCAAACCGCAAAAGCATTGCTTAAAAGCAGTGATTTATGGCTCACTGCCCCCAAATTGATTGCTCAGGCACTCGATGACCAAGACATTGACATACTGCCCCTACCCTTTGCTGTACCTAACATTGAAATCCATTTGTACTGGCACGAAAACACCAGCCAAGACGCCGCCATCAATTGGCTAAAACAACGCATTGTTGAACTTGCCACGGATAAAGGGCAGTCAATCTAAAATTACCACAATATAATCATGTAATTATATATTTCATATTTATATACATATTAGAGAATATTTAATGTGTATTTGTATTCCCTCTTGCGAATTTTTAATTCTAATCTATAACTAGGAAAAAGCTCCTACCACTACGAAGCAATCATGCCAGCCACCTTTAAATTAATGTCCTGGAACATACGGACATTTTGCGCCCCGCCTAGATCGATGGAAAGAATGGCTCATATCGCGGAAATAATATTAGATTCACAAACTGACATAGTAGTTATCCAAGAAGTTCAGCCAGGAAAAAATAGTGTTGAGAAAACGGGATTTAGAGTGGATAGCGATACCGCATATCAGTTTGGATTGCTGGTAGATGACCTTAATTTATTCGAACCGGAAGCAAATTGGCAGTATGCCATTAGTGGCCGTAGCAAGGGCAAAGATAAAACCAACAATAAAATGACTGATGCTTACGGCTTTATTTGGAAGAGTACACCGAGCGCTTCCGGCTATTCCCATGCGAATTCCCCCACTTCCATCGCAAACGCTGACGCAAACACTTATCCCAGAATTTTGGATGTGAAGGGCACTCATTTTGGCGGTATCCGCAGGCCAGGCATGATGAGATTGAGTATTGGTTATCCAAACAACCTCGGTGTTCCCCAGAATATTAATATCAACATAGTTACATTGCATGCAGCCACAGCTTGTAATGAGCACTACAACCACTATGGCATTAAAAAGGGTTCACCTGCAGCTGGCAGGTCAATAGCTTTGTTAACCCATCTACCGGAAATTGGCGGATTAGGCGGGACTCATCCTGTAGCCGCCACGACCCAGCATACCTTTTTGGTAGGTGACTTTAACCATGATTTACAGCGCGGTGAGAAGTTCCAAGATAATTACGACAAAATTTTGGCAAATTTTGATATGTGTATCGGTACACTAGGCGTCCCCGTGCAAGATTTGAAAACTACTTACTCTACTAACGCCTATGCTGCAGATCCATTTGTCAGCAGTTATGACAATATATTTTTTCGCAGTAATGTCATAACCCACGCAGGTAATGGCATCAGAATCGATTTTATTTCGGGGCCAAACTACCCAAATCCCCTGGTCAATCCCAACCCAAATTTTGCGGCTCGGCACAACCAGTATTATACCGGTCAAAACTACGTAAATGATGGTGTAAGCGACCATATGCCGGTTGTTGCCACCTTTGACATCCCTTAAATAATAGGAGCTAAATTATGGATCTTTTAGAGATGCAGGAGCGCTTTAAAAACGGGGTTGAGGACGGCCAACTAACCATCACAGGTGAAATGCTAGAGTCGGAATCGGCCAGTGCGATATTCGAAACCTATTTTGAGGACGCAGAACTGGTGGTTGCCAATGTCAAATTTGTTGACCCAAGCGATGACAAATTCATTATTGCAGGCCAAGTCGCTCCTTGGGGATTTAGTGCCCAAACCACCATAGAAGTTAGCGTTGATGATGGACACGGCCGGTTAACTTTTAAAATTGAAACGCCTGAAAACTGGGGCTTTGTTGATAGCTTTCCAGCCTTGGCAGCCACAGACTTTGCAGAATTATCACTAACCCAAGCTAGCTTGCACTTCAGCAGCGAAGAATTTATACCAGATGAAGCAAGTGGACAAAATGCATGTGCCCTTTGGTTCCAAGGCGAGGCAGAGGCGCAAGGGATCCTTACCAGGCTCAAAAATCTTGATAACACTATCGACACAGTTAAGCTAGTGGGTTCAATATCCTCGATAACCCCAGCCATAATCAACCTTAAGGTTAACCGGCTACCTCAGCTGTCTTTTTTGTCGTTTAACTATAACAATGCAGAACTCTGTATCTACAGTAAAACCCCCGATCCCGAACTTGACGTCCCAGAAGAGGAGCGCCCCCAGTACCAGCCTGAACTGGTCTATTCCAAATGCCACCTAACCGGCGTTTTGGAGTTCGGCAAAGACGTCTCCCTCGACTGCATTGCCTTGCTTTCTGGCGTTACAACTAAGGTTGATTTTAAGGGTCAGGCACAACCAGGTATCCCACTCCCCAACCTGGAAGACTTAGCCCCACTATTTGGTGCAACTGAACTGATATCGCTGTTACCTGAAGAACTCAGGGACTTGGGATCCCAACTTGCTTTGACTGATGTGCGGGCCGGATACGATAGCGGTAGTAAGCAGTTGGCGTTGGCAGAGGCGACTATTCAAACAAAGCAAACCTTTAACCTTTTTCCAGGCCTTGACGTCTTTCGGGCTGAGCAATTGGATTTCAGGTGGATGGTAATACGCCCTTTGGAAGACACACGCCGATGTTTTTACCAGATTTCCTGCCGTTTAGGCGTTGGCAACAGCTTGCAATTGGATATCGGTATCAGGGAGGAAGATAGTGGTTTATGGCTATTTGCCAAGTCAGTGCCTGGTGCCCCTCTAAACATAAAAGAAATTATCACCCTTTTTATTCCAGCCTTAGACTTTTTACCTGAAATGCCGATAAATCAGTTTAACTTTGAGGGTAATCAGAGGGACGACTTTTTCCGTGTATACCTAGAAGTTGAAGATGATTGGCCAATTTTGCCCAATGGGCTTCTAACCCTTAACGAGGTGCAAATAGAAGCTGTTCAACAAGGGGGTGACAGCCCAAGTTCCACCGGCATGTTTTCGGGTGGTTTTAGCATTGCCGGTCGTTATTTTATGGTTAGTACAGAGCCGGCATCTGAAAAACCCAAAGGCTGGCTGTTCAAAGGTAAATTGGTGGATTCGGAAATCCCCATCGGCGAGCTATTAAAAGATATTGCCAGCATCTTTAATTTAGAGGCGCTGGTGCCAGGGGTGTTACAAGGACTGGTTATCAATGACATCGCGGTGGAACTCAATACTGACACAACCGCTTTTAAATTTGATTGTGGTGTCGCACTTAAGGCGATTAACGCAGACATGGAGATAACCCTGCATATTAGCCTTGACCCCGTGCAAGAAGGTCACAAATTTAATTTATCGGGTAGCCTTCAGGTCAACTATGCATTATTTGAACTGGCGTTTGATAGCGCTCCTGGGGTTGAGAAGTTTTCCGGTAGTTGGCACCAAGTTGATGGCGAAGTCGTTGGCATTAATGACTTGACCGGTCTGCTCGGTCTACCTGAACTACCGATTCCTGCGGAATTGGATCTAGGCCTAGAACAAGCCTCTTTTGTTTGTGATACCCAAAACAGTATTACGGTTTTCAATGCAGAATCCGTCAATTATGGCCTAGCCAATTTTGTCGCATTCAAACACCCTATTACCGACAAGCTACAATACTTTTCTGGTTTTGCCGTTGGCGAAATAAACCTGTCCAACCTGCCATTGATCAACCAAGTGTTTGACGATGAAAAACACCGCCTCGCCGTTGAAGAAATCAACATAGCAGTGGCGTCAGACGACATTGATGAAGATGCAGTGGAAACCGTTAACGAACTGGTTGAAGACGGGTATCCCAAGGTTATCTCTGGGGGCTTGCCTGCAGGGGTGCGCCTATCAATGGATTTAAACCTGGGCGGCTATGTGGTTCCCCTCAGCGTCGATACTTCTGATGGCAACAATGCGGCCATTACTTTATCGGAAGGCGCAGATTTGCTGCTTGCCAGTAGCGAAGACACTAAGCCAGCCACAGAAGGCGAAACGGCGGCGGACGGCACGGTGTGGTTCAGCATCCAAAAGAAATTTGGTCCGGTCAACTTCCAGTCTATCGGCATCCGCTATCGCAAAGGCCGCATCTGGATAGCGTTGAAATCAGCATTGTCTACTGCGGGCTTGACCATGGAACTGCTGGATATGTCAGTGGGTTCCACGTTGGACAAATTCAAACCTGGCTTTGCCCTCGATGGCATTGGCATGGGTTACAAAAACAAAACCTTGGGCATTGAAGGCACCTTCCTGCAGATACCAGGCAGTGATGTCGAGGATGGATTGGAATTTGCCGGTGGTGCCGTATTCAAAACCCGCGCCTTTAGCCTAAGCGCCATGGGCTCCTATGCTGAAACCAAAGAAAACAACAACAAACTGGTGTCCATGTTTGTGTTTGCGCAAATATCGCGCCCGTTCGGTGGCCCGCCGCCCTTTTTCGTCAACGGCATTTTGGCCGGCTTTGGCTACAACAGTAAATTGCGCATCCCCACATTGGACGACTTACAGGAACTTCCGTTAATCAGCGGCTTGGAGCAACCGGATAAAATCGGTGGTGACAACGCCAGCCCAATGCAGGCACTGAGCAAGTTGCGCGATGGCGGCTGGGTATCGGACTCCCCAGGCAATATCTGGTTGGCGGCCGGCATTAAATTCAGTACTTACCAGGTTTTCCAAAGCACCGCCCTGTTGATAGGGCAATTTGGACGCGACTTTAGCCTTAGCATATTGGGCGTATCCAAAGGGCGTTTCCCTAAAGACGAAACCAAAACCGCCTATGCCTATGCCGAAATGGATCTTGTCGCCCATTTCTCCCCCGACGAGGGCGAAATTACTATCAGCGCTATCTTGAGCTCCTCCACCTATGTATTGGACAAATCCTGCCGGGTCACTGGTGGCTTTGCCATGTGTTTCTGGTTTGGCGACCATGAACACGCGGGCGATTTTGTCATCAGCCTTGGCGGTTATAGCCCCTTCTTCCAGGCACCTAAATGGTATCCGAAATTACCGCGCCTAGGCATTAATTGGTCCGTCGACTCTTGTGTATCCATTGTCGGTGGTGGTTATATGGCCATCACCCCTAGCGCCGCCATGGCAGGTGGTAACCTGGAGCTCAGTTTTGAGGCCGGACCACTGCGCGCCTGGTTTACCGCCAATGCCGATATTGTTATCTGGTGGGAACCCTTCTATTTCATAATTGATGTTGGTGTCAGGGTCGGCGCATCACTGACTATTTCACTTTTTGGCCACAGCAAAACCCTAGGCGTAGAAATGGGCTGCTCGCTAGGCCTTTGGGGACCTGCCACTGGTGGTAAAGTGCACGTCAACTGGTTCATCATCGCCTTTACCATCAAGTTTGGCGCAAAACGCTGTGAAGGCGTGGAAAACCTGTCTTGGGATCAATTCAAGGAGGTGCTGCCGGCTGAGGCAGATGCAGTCAAAATCACCCCTATCGAAGGGTTAGCTCCTGCTGCTGCGACAGATGATAACGAAGTGGAAGTGGATGAAACCCCCGAAAAATGGCTGATCCGCCCCTACCAGCTGACTTTTGAAACCCAAGGAGCGCTCCCGAGCCACGAACTGCAACTCTCAGCAGACAAGACTTTAGAAGAGGGTAAGAAGCTAGATATCCGCCCTATGAGCAAAACCGGGCTGTCTTCTTTCCAACGCCTTAACATATCGCGGCGTCACGGTAGCGATGAGTGGCAGGAGATGGATCTGCAAGATCAAGATAATCCTTGGTCCGTTGAGCCCAACAAACAGGCAGTGCCCAATGCGCTGTGGGGTACAGGCACGGTTTCCGAACTGTCCCCTGGTGATGACCAGTTAATCAAAGATCAATTTGTGGGTTTTAAAGTCAGCGCACCCAAACCCCAGCTAGGCTATTCACCCGGTATGGTGGACAAGCAAGAGTTTGCATTCTTCCCATTGAAAAACCCTCCTGGCGAAAACCCGCTGCGGGCAGATGCCGCAGCCGAAGGCGCTATCGCCAGCAAAAAACCAGGCAGCACCCAGGAAGTGGCCAAGGTTATGGATAGCCAGGCACAGGAAAAACGTGCCAGCTTGCTCAAAGGACTGAGTGCCGTTGGCCACCGTAAAGTGGAAGATGGCAATGTAGATAAACTGGCAGCGAAAGCGCAGTCAGGTTTCCGCCACGACCCACTCATTATTGACCGCAAACAGGCAGCATAAGGCAAAGCTATGACGCAAGAAAAAGGACAAATCGGCTTTTACGACAACTACGTGCCTAGCTTAGAAGCAGGCCAATACCGTATTTCTGTGGTTTCCGGGATCGACATAGATACGGGCGATTATTATAAAGATCCGATCCAGCAGGAATTCGAAGTACGTGCCCCCCAGTTTTCCCTGCCCCTCAGCGAAGTCCATGCGGTTTACCCACCGGCCGACAGCAACGCCCGCTATGGCCGGATGCTACCGCATATTGTATTGAACAAACGCAGCATGCCCTGGGAGCGCGGATTGCAAAACCAAGAACGGACATTACCCTGGTTTTGCCTGCTTGCCCTGCGTGAAGATGAAGTTGCCCTAGACGACGATGGTATGGACATTGTCAATACCAGCACCGTTGCACAGTTTTTACAGCCGACACAAGGCGTACTAAAGCCCCAGCTCGACACAACACCCGAACCGGATGTCCTGGCAGAATCCTGCCAAAGTATCCGCATTCGCAGCGACGTGTTTAAAGCCGTTGTACCGCGTTTGTCAGAACTGCCTTACCTAACCCATGTCCGGGAAGTCGATACCGATAACCAGGCTGTTGATGACTTCTTCGAACACCAGTGGTTTAGTGTCGCTGTTGGCTCACGCATGTTATGGGCTGGCGATGAGCAAGGCGATGGCATGCGGTACTTCTTCCACCTGGTATCACTGGAAGGGCTGGCCGATTACTTAGAGCCTGGCGCAACGCTGCCTGAAGACGAAATTGAATTGGTGTCATTGTACAGCTGGACCTGCTTGTCCCAGCCAGAGAAAGGCAAAAGCTTTTCAGAATTAGTGGAAAACTTTGTTATCCAGTCCAAGGATCCAGAAACCGGCGATTACGATGCCCAGAAGCTATTATTGCGCTTGTATCCAGATACCAGTGCGGGTGATGGCGTCGAACCCGAGGTACTGGACAGGCTGGCACAGGGTTATGTTGCCCTGGACTACCAATTGCCAACCGGAGAACAGTCCTTTGCCTGGTATCGCGGTCCCCTGTGCGCTGCACCGCCACAAGCCTTGCCAAGACCCGGTGAAAACTACCATTATCCGTCATCCGATGCCGCCATGGTCTACGATCCAGAATTTGGCGTGTTTGACCAAAGCTACGCGTCAGCGTGGACACTTGGCCGATTGCTGGCCTTGTCCAATGGCCCATTCTCCCAAGCGCTGTTCCGCAACCGCCAGGTAACCTACCAAGTCCTGGGACAACTGAGTGACAAATTAGCAGGCCTACCCCAGTCCGTGCGGCAAAACCTAACAGAAGCGATGCAGGCCAAAGATCCCGTGCAGCTGTTTCGCAACAGTGTAAAAACCGGGTTGAGTGAAAAAATAGACGGCGCATTTAGCAAGCCCTTGACCCAAACCGATGCAGCGACAATTGAAGATCCGTACGACCAGGCTGATTTGATTGCGTTTTTACGACAACTGTTAAAAGAACCCAGCACCTATCAATTCTTAAAACAAAGTGTACCGGAGCAAGATGAAAAGCTGTTTAACGATTGGTTGGCCAAACGCCACCTGCTTTATGACATCCCCTTCAACCACCTTGTACCTGATGAAGCCCTGTTACCGGTAGAATCGCTGCGCTTTTTCTATTTCGATCCAAACTGGGTGGATATGCTGGTCGATGGGGCCATCAGCGTTGCCATCCACAGCAGCAAAGACCAGGCCTATACCCAGCTGGCACGCCCTAATTTAATCCAAAGCATCCGGGAGCGCGCCAGCATATACCGCAAGAGCCTTTTGCGCGGCGACAAGTCTCTAACGGGTTCAGCCAAGCAACGGCCAGTGGCTGGCATCATTGTCCGCTCGGAAGTCGTCGCTGGCTGGCCCGGTTTGGTTGTCAAAGGGGAAACCAATGGCCAGGACATCGCATTGCTGCGCATGGACAGGCTTAGCGACACAGTATTGCTGTGTTTGTTTGAGCAGGTACCAGAGACCATTTCACTGACGGAGCCGGATCAGGGTTTGATATTTGGTGTACTAGATGGTTTCAATATTGGCCTGCGCAAATTGGAAAACCCAGTCGGCCGCCTCACTGATGACGACGGTGATGACATAGGCTTTTTCCCCGCAGAAGGCAGCTTCGAAACCTTTTATCGAACAGGCGAAAACAACCTGGCTGAGATAGGCGGCAGTGTGTTGAATATCAATGACGGTACATCCAGTGTGATTGCAACCATGCAATCTGAATATACCGAAATCACGCCCTCTGGCTTTGCGCTGCAAATGGTAAAAGCGCCACAACGACTGAGTTTTGACTTACCGAAAACAAGGGAAAACAACAATGGCTGAGCTTACCCCACTTTTTGTGCCGATGGACGTAAAAGCACTGGTAGTCAATGACAAAGTCAGGAACGAGCAAGAGTTTCGCAGACCATCTATGGGTTATGATGCACTGAATAGCTATAACAGCCCAGAACCTGATCCGTTCGACCAAGATATCAATGGCGCCTGGAATGATCGAAATAAAAGTGATGGCATCAATGGCATATATTTACATTGGCAACTGCCCAGTGCACTGCGCCAGGGGCAATTAGATAGCCAATCTGAACAACTTGACTTCCCACTTGTCCCCAACCGCTGGTTGGTAGTGCGCTGCAGCGGTAAAGGCAGCGCACGCAAAGCCTGCGCTTGGGTGGTGGAAAGCGACTACCTTGATAATGAAAAGGGAACCTCACCATTTCTTACGCCCACACCGGGCAGTATTACGCCAACTCGAATTGGCCGAAAGTTAGATTTAGCCAACTGGCAAGATGGCGGTACTTCACAACCATTGTTCCTTACCGCAGTAGGTACCGGCGATGTGACCTTTTCATTATTCCAAAACAATGTGCAAGACGTTTTTTCCATTTACGACCCGGTGCTTGACGTTGCTGACAAAGATGAACTCAGCTATTTTGTTGCGGGCTGGTATTCAGATAAGCAACAGGATTTTCTGGTAAAAGGTTGCCTCAGCATACCTCTTGCCGAGTTCATGACCGAAGCGGGTTGGCAAATTCCAGCCAGTGCTTTAGAAACCCACTTTGATTGCAGCCTTTACCATGGTTTTTTGCATGGTATCGAATGGCACCCAGAGGGAAAGGTACCTGAATCCGACCGGCCCACCAAAAATGAAAACATAGCCCTCTCTGTTGCAGATAATTCCATTGATGCTTTTACCTGCCTGCTGTACCAGTGGTTAAAACAACAGGGCAAAGGCGATGAAAATGCAGTCTGGCTGCTCGAAGCATTGCAATACAACATGCTCCCGCAATTAAACGAAGCTAATGGCAAGGAGCAGCTTTACCAGAAGGTGCAAAAATCCTGGTTCCATAGCTTACGCGGCGGCTTTGAATATGTGGTGGTGCTAAAAGCCGGGCTAAAACTTAAACCCCACGAACTGCCGCCTGAACCAGAATGGTTGGCTGAACTTAACCAACAACAAGCAGAGTTTGATCGCAGCCTTTGGCATCTAAAGCAGTTGCAATGGCGGCTGTATAGCATGTGGTGGAGCAAGGGAACGTTTGCCGAACTATCTGCTCACGAACGCGATAGATTTGACTTAAAGAATTCAGATTTTGACAACGAACTAAACCTGGAAAATCCCGACAGCTTAGCATCCCAGGTTAAAAAACAGGTGCAAAAAGTAATGCAATTGGCGGCAAGGTTACCTTTTGGCCGCACTGCCGAAGCGCTGCAAGATAGCATTGACCAATATGCGCAAGGTCTTGGTCTACCTGACTGCTATGAGCTTAAACAAATCAATGCCCAAAGCTTCCACCTCCCCAATGACCCTGTGGTGATGTTGTCTGGCATAAAAGGCGACAATTCGCTGTTACAGCAAGGATTGCTGCAATGCCGGACGACTGATCAGTTAATTAATAGCTTAAACGCCAACGACAAAACCATCGACGCAAAAGCCATTGGTAAAATTGCACCAAAACTAGATACTTCTATATTGCCCGTCCCGGTGGAAGGACTTTTAACCGAGTTTTTCTTATTGGACTGGGGCAATGCGGCAGCCTTAGCCAAGCAGGCTTGGGGCAAAGATGACCAGGCTAGCCAAGATAAAATGCAGCAGCTGATACAGCAACCCAATAACCTAGGCGGTAGCCCCCCGGACTTGGCATTAGAAAAATGGCGACAACCCTGGCAGCCATTGTTTTTGCTTTGGCAAATAGAATACTTCCCTATATCTCACGGTCCAGAAGAGTCAGGCAATTGGCAATTTGACGGCATGCGCTATAAATGGAACGGCAAAGGAGCCGGTGCAGACCAAGATAAGCGAATCTTTTCGGGTCGCACTCTGTTGACACCAAATAGCGGCTTTAACTTACAGCACCGCATTATGGAGTTCCTGGAAAAACAGCCAGGGTTGAATTTAGAAGAAAACGAAAAATTAGAAGCCTTTATTGAGGCGGCGGGCGAATGGGATTTCCTATCACAAACCCTTGATGGCCTGACCTCTAACCTGGCGCTCCGGCTAGTGGAGAGCCACCGCATCCCAAACAAAGATAAAACTGAATATGAGGATCAAGATAATCTTAAAAACGAAGCGGAGCTTGCTCAACTTATAGCAGGGCAAAACAGCATGGTGCCAAATCTGGGCGCAGCTCCTAAACGTAATAGTTACCCTAATTCAGGCTTCCAGGAATTTCGTTCTGGCCAATTAATGTTTACACGGCTATGTGTGGTAGACAGGTTTGGCCAAACCGTAGATGTGGCCACAGAAGGCACTGCTCCAAGTTTAAGACCGGTATTGCCACCCACTTTTAAACCAGAAGACACCATGACCGGCGACTTGCACCGCATGGTGGAGTTATCCCCAAGGTTATTACAGGCAGCCAGGTTAAATTTTGATTTTGTGTCTTCACGAAATGATAACCAGTTGATTAACCAGGCTTCTGAAGTTAATCCCATCTGTGCCTGGATCATTCCCAACCATTTGGATCGCGCCTTTACCTGTTATGACAATGTAGGCCATACATTAGGCCAGCTTTTAACCATGACAGTTGAGGGGGAGCGCAAGGTTGTTTGGCAAGGCGCACCACAAGGTGATTACCTTGGACTAGAGGATGTAAAACGGGATTTTGGACATTTAGGCGCTTTTCTAGAAGGGCTTATCAAGCAAGGCGCGGATGTATTTGAGACCGTGTTTACGGCTATCGACAGTACCTTGTGGAATATTGATCCCTTAGGGGCAAGGGATGACGCCAACCTATCACTCTGGATGGGACGGCCGCTGGCATTGGTGCGTGCCAGGTTGCAATATGAGCTTATGGGTGAGCCCCAGGGGGATGTCTCCTGGAAGTACCATTTTGAACCCCATGTTCCAGAGTTTATCAACTACAACTTCCCGGTCTGCCTAGGCCAGCTAAGGATGCGCAATGATGGCCTTATTGGTTATTTTTTAAATGACAATTACGACCAATTAAATGTCGTTAATCCGCCGCAGAATTGGCAATTGGACTATGTTAAAACCATCAAAACCGGCAACTTTGTGGATCTACATATTCGTGACAAGGAACAGCAATTTGTCACCATGCTTATGGATCCCCGAGCAACGGTACATGCCACCACCGGCATTTTGCCTATCGTTAACGTGCAACTACCGGACAAGTTTATCGATAACGCCTTTAGCAATATGGAGTTTGATGTCCGGATCGATCCCCTGCTTAGCAATTTAAATGAAGAAGACGAGCTGCTGCTGCCTTTCCCCGCCGAACGCAAAGGCAACTGGTCTTTATTGGCACCACAAGCTGGCAACTGGCAAGCTTATGAGCTTAAAGCCTCAAGTCAAAATGCAGAGACCAGCAATGATCAATCCCAATTGCGCAGTGGCTTCCTGAAACTGCGCAATCGCCACAAAGTCTAATCGACGGAGAGTCCATATGAACTTAGTTAATGGTGCAAATTATAAGACAGGGCACGCAAAATCAGAAGAGCCTAAAACCTTGTTGAGCTACGAATATTCTACTTTCCCCCACCCATTGCAAGTGAGCCCAAGTAAAACACAAACCAGTTATGGCTCTATTCGATTTGTAATATCCAACGATGACGTATTGAGCGATGGAGACGTTATTGACTTTAAAGAGATTAAAATTACGTTTCCGCGAGGCTCAAGTGCAGATGACCTAAGTGATGATTTTGCTGTCGCTGAAGCTACCTGCGACCTGCCAATTGAGTGGATTGAAACTAAAATAAACCGAAAAAATGGCGAGTTTAGAATAAAAGTCAAAGAACATAACGATCCAGAAACAAAGGAGAATCGCAATTTTATACGGGTTTCAGATAAAGGGTTCTATGTCCAAATGGATAAAATCCCTATCAATACTGAAATTGGCACCGTCACAATCTTTATTGAAGAAAATTCTAGATATTACGATCCCGAGCCCCCCAATAATCAAAAGCCGAGAAAAAGCGAAAGCAATGAATACGAGTTTCAAGATTACAAAGTAAAGCGCCCCCTCACTAAGTTCCCCTTTGGCTTTTATGTTGGCGATTTTAAATCGGATAAGCCCTGGATAAACAGTGGTGGAGAGGTTACGTTAACCTGGTATGGCTCAACACTTGCTACCTACAGTATCGAATACGGTACCAATAAAGGCGGGAAAATACCCCATGAATTTGAGGGTAAGGATAGAAACAGCCGTAAATTGAAAGTAAAAAATCTGCTAACCACCACCACCTTTTATTTAATAGCCACGGTATCAATTAGAGGTGATCTGCGTCATTTCACCCTAAACACCACAGTGGTGGTGGCCAATCCGGATTTAGTGGCCAAATCCCTTGCAATTTCCAATAAATCAGAGCCAAAAGAGATAGGACGTACTGGTCGATTATTTGTGGAAAACGTCACGGAAGGAAGCGGGGCCACCCATGCTGGGCGCTTTGAAAGTAAAAGTACTGATAACGCCACTGTCTATATAGCAAACAAACATGGTAATGGTGGGAGGGGGCTAACTATCCGCAACAAGTCAAAATCGAATTCGACCTTGTATGTAGAAAACGAATACCAGAAGAAAATAGCCTCAGCGAAGGGTTATTCCGCAGCTAAATTTGTTAATAAAAGTATATCAAATGGCGGGACGGCCACCCTGCAATTAGTAAACAATGGCGGCGGCAAGGCGCTTTACGCTGAAGGCGATGTTGAAATTAAGGGCACCCTATACGTTAGTGATGGCATAAAACCCCAGCATAGTGCCCCAAAAGCTAACAGCGAAGCCACCTTGGCAGCGGTTAAAAACTCTGAGTTGTTGCAAACTGAATCAGGCTTGGCGCTGGATGAATCCTCACTGCAAGGCCTACTTGAAAGTGCAGTAAAAACCATTAGCAACCAAGACGGCAGTGAGTCGCTTGCGCTGGATAACCATGCTTTGGTAATGCACCTATTTGGCGCCTTAAAAGCGCTAGCCAAGCAGAATGACGAGCTGGCCCAGCGCATTGAATTGCTTGAAGCTAACAAACAATCCAGCCCCTAACATAAGCACAAATCATATAAACAAGGAGTAACTTTATGGGTCATTACAACGAAAGTCTCGGAACAGGTGCACTTGAACACAACAATAACGAGCGCAATTCAGCCTTTGGTGCGTATTGTATGTACAACAACTTCAACGGCAAAAGCAACTGTGCTTTTGGCACCGATGCCATGAAGGAAAGCGGAGATTCCTCCTTTAACGTAGCAGTGGGCATGGGGGCACTTTGGAATGTCAAAGGCGATTACAATACAGCGATTGGTTACTTAGCTAGCAGTGAAGAAGCCGGTAAAGAGCGCAATTACACAACCAGCATTGGTGCCAACACCCAAGCCTATTTCAACAACAGCACCGCTATAGGTGCCAATGCCGTAGCAATGGGTGAAAACCAGTTGCAGCTGGGCGATACCGAAGCCAAAGTTTATACCCGCAATGGATACTACTGGACCAGCGATGTGCGGGATAAGGCAGACATTCGGGATACCCAATTGGGGTTAGACTTTATTATGCAGCTTCGACCTGTGGATTTTCGCTGGGATATGCGCGCCGATTACAAAGAAGCTATCCCCGATAGTGAAGGCTCTGGGCGGCGAACCTACAAACAGCTGCCAAAAGATGGCAGTAAAAAACGCAGCCGTTTCCACCATGGCTTTATCGCCCAGGAAGTTGGCGCCTTGGAGGCAGAATTTGGTGGTTATCAAGATTTTATGGTCAAAGGCACTGCTGAGATGCAGACCCTGAACTATCTTGAGCTAATTGCCCCAATGGTGAAGGCCATACAAGAACAACAACAAATGATTGAAGCGATGCAGGCCCAAGTGCGTGAATTACAAGACGACTCTTAACTGTTCATTAGGCAGCATTAGTATACACAGGCCAGTTTTCATGGCTAAAAGTGAGTAACAATACGCAGTTGGCAAACTAACCAGGAGCATCATAATGGGCGAATATAACACCCGGTATGGCGACCAAGCACTTCAATCTGATGGCGGTGAACGCAATACTGCTTTTGGTGCCTATTCCTTGTATTCAGACAAACCCGGCACCAATAATTGCGCCTTTGGCAATGATGCGATAAAAAACTGCGATGGCGGTTCGTATAGCGTTGGATTAGGCGTGGACACCTTGAGGAAGGATATTAATTCAGGCAATCGCAACATAGCAGTTGGCTATTACGCCAACAGAGACATTAATATAGTATCAAATACAATCGCATTAGGTGCTAATACACAATCTACGAGAACTAATGCTATAGCTTTGGGTGCGAATGTCCAGAATGTATATACGAACAGAATTTTACTGGGCGACAGCCAAACCGGTGTCTACACCCATAATGGCTATAATTGGACCAGCGACCAACGGGATAAAGCGGATATTAGGGGCACGGCATTAGGCCTGGATTTTGTCATGCAACTGCGGCCAGTGGATTTCCGCTGGGATAAGCGAATTGATTACCGCCAGGATATCCCAGCAACACAAGGCGAGCAGACTTCACAGCCTGAATATAAACAACTGCCCAAGGATGGCAGCAAAAAGCGCAACCGATATCACCATGGATTTATTGCCCAAGAAATTGCTGGCCTTGATGTTGCCTTTGGCGGCCATGAAGAGGGTGCAATAGACGGTGACAATGATATGCAAACCCTCCACTACCAGGAGCTAATTGCCCCCCTGGTCAAAACCCTACAGCAACAGCAACAGACGATTAAAGACTTGCAACAACAGATTACTAAACTGAAAACAGAAAAAACGCAGTGCGTCTGACAGCTGTCAAAAGCAACAGAAATAAAATCTGGCAAATGAGTGGTGGGCACAAGCCCACCACCATTTCAGCTCTACCAACACAAGAGCCATTAGCTATTAAAATACGCGTCCAAGTCTTCGCTGCCACCAATGTGTTTGCCACCGATAAACACCTGGGGCACGGTTTCTCGGCCAGAGATGGCTTTTAGCGAGGTCAAGGTGGCGTCGCTGCCCAAAGAGATTTCCTCATAGGCCAAACCTTTCTCAGTTAACAATGCTTTGGCCTTGGCGCAGTAAGGGCAACCAGGTTTAGTGATGATAGACACCGGCTCAGGTTTCCTTGCGTCAGCGTTGATGTACTCAAGCATGGTATCGGCATCTGACACTTCAAACGGGTCGCCAGGCACGTCGGCTTCGATGAACATTTTTTCAATAACGCCGTCTTTGACCAGCATGGAGTAGCGCCAGCTACGCTTGCCAAAACCTAAATTAGCTTTATCCACCAGCATACCCATGCCTTCGCTAAACTCGCCGTTTCCGTCAGGGATTAAGGTGATATTTTCTGCCTCTTGATCTGCTGCCCAGGCGTTCATCACAAAGGTGTCATTGACTGACAAGCAAACAATCTCATCGACGCCATTATCTTTTAAGGTGGCTGCCAATTCGTTGTACCTGGGTAGGTGCGTTGACGAACAGGTAGGGGTAAATGCCCCCGGTAGGGCAAACACGACAACGGTTTTACCGGAAAAAATATCGTCTGTACTGCGGCTTTGCCAATCATCACCTACACGCATTGCAAAGGTTACCGATGGGACTTTCTGGCCTTCTTTATTGTCTAACATAATCGCCTCGTTATTGGTGGATACGCAACCAGTATAGCAATGGCTTGGTAACAAAAAAGCGAAGATAACTAATCCTTACAATCTATAATTACGATTAGGTTGCGATCTATAAATCGCTTTTTGCATCTAATAAAATAACCTATTATTTAATAAGCAGTTTTTTGTGGATAATTTTAAATTGAGAGGGTGATGAGTGACGGCGATAGTTCTTGGATGTGATGAATTGCTTGGCGCAGTGGTCTGCGAAAGGGTGTTAGAAAAAGGCCAACAGGTTTATGGCTACTCCTTGCAAACCAATATTTCTAGCTATCAAAAACAAAAACTAGAGCAACTAAGTAGTAGTGGCAATGGCCACCACTTCATTTTCCAAGGGCCGTTGTTGGAGCAAGATTGGCAATTGGAACGCCAGCTGCAACAGCAGTTTGACGTGTATTTTTTACCTAGCCAAGAAATGGCAAAAAACCATGCCCAGCTATTGCTGGCACATTGCCTGAAACTTCAAGCCCTTTGCCAACAGCTTACTATCCGCCACCTGGTTTGTAGCTCTAGTTATAAGCTCTACTACCCACATCAGCACACCAATGCCTGCGCCAACGAACTGGTAGATCATCCACGCTCGTTGCAAGCTGCAACTTTGCGTTCTATGGAGTTGCTATTGCATGGCCTTAGCGCCCAATGCGCCCTGCCCTGCACCATCGTGCGTTTGTTCGAACTGTACGGAGATGTGCAGGCCGAATCTGGCTTGGTTGCCAACTTCTGGCAACAGATTGCATCAGGCAAAGCGATCGAGCTTAGCCATTGGCACAACGATATTTTGGACTTTGTCTTTGTCGATGACGCGGCTGAAGGTGTGATCCGGTTTATGGAGCATGTCGCCATGGCAGATCCGGACTGGGAGTTTGACGAAGATTGCCTGGATAGAAGCGAGCAGCCTTGGCGTGTCTATAATTTAGGCACTGGTGAAGGGACTTCGGTGGCTGACCTGCTCAAGCGCATTGCCGAAGCCACTGGCACTGAATTGCACACCTCGGGTAGCTGGCAACCTGGCTATACCCGGTTTGTGGCGGAAATGGAAAAAACCGCCAAGCACCTGGGTTTTATGCCTAGGATCCAGCTCTAGTGGTTAAGTGGCTTGCCCAGCCATCTCGGTACCTTCCGAAGATAGGTTAGATAGTTATCACCAAACTTGTTGCTTAAATAGGCTTCTTCTAGCCGCACCTGGTTAAAAACTGCTACATGGCCTATCACCAAACAGAGGAAGGTAAACAAGCTCGGCAAGGCCAGGAAAAAACCAAATTGGGTGACAAGCACACCAATGTACATTGGGTTCCGGCTCAACCTATAAATACCACTTGAAACTAACTCGCCAGGGCCTTGTGGGTTTATGCCTGACGCCCAATTTTTCCCCAAGGAAAAATGGCCAACCAGGGTCAGCAGGAATCCCGCTAACATCATGCCAATACCGGAAAAGATCACCAAGGGTTTCATCATAAAGGTACATACAAGCAAGTAACGGTCTAATGCGGGGAATGGGATCCGCAGTATACAGACAGCCAATATCACCACCCTAAGCACCCGGAAAGCCATATGGCCCAGCCAGTGGCTGGTTCCAGGTTTACCTAAGAATTGCCGATCTTTGCCTGTTGTGGTTAACCTAATGGTGTAAAACACCGCCACAAATGAAAAAAATCCAGCGAGGAAAAAGGACGCAAATTCAGTAGGATCTATCAAGAAATATCTCTAGTGGCTATCTTGAATAAGTAAATCAGAGTATAGACATTAATTGCCGTAAAGGTTTGATCTGCACCAATCCTGCTAAGTTTTGCCAACACCTTATTCATTCTTACTAATTATTTTATTAATAATGTTGGTGGTAGATACGCCATCTTCAAAGTTGAGCACCTGCACTTCACCGCCGTTGGCCCAAACCTGTTTGGCACCGGCGATTTGTTCCGGTTCATAGTCGCCACCTTTGACCAACACGTCAGGCAATAAACCGGCGATCAACCGCTCTGGCGTGTCTTCGCTGAAATCCACCACCCAATCCACCGATCCCAATGCCGCCAACACTGACATTCGCCGTCCTAAATGGTTGATCGGCCTGCCCTCGCCTTTTAAGGCGGCAACTGAAGCATCGGAGTTAACCGCAACAATTAACCTGTCACCTAGCTTCGCAGCATTGTCCAAATAGGAAACATGGCCAGCGTGCAAAATGTCGAAGCAACCATTGGTCATCACAAT
Source organism: Alteromonadaceae bacterium (assembly GCA_965279005.1). GTDB lineage: Bacteria > Pseudomonadota > Gammaproteobacteria > Enterobacterales > Alteromonadaceae > Planctobacterium. The sequence continues at coordinate 133,057 of CBDIHK010000026.1, forward strand.
TTTCTCACCGCGCTGTTTGGCTTGTTTCACCGCCACTTGTAACTGGGATTCAGTCATCACACCCAAGCCCACTTCGTGCCCTTCTTGCACTGCAGCAGTGAGTTCTTGCAAACTAACCGTAGAAGTACCCAATTTGGCAACGACTATACCTGCCGCCGCATTGGCCAATATACATGCTTCTTTTAAATCAACACCTGCCGCCAAGGCACTGGCTAGAGTAGCCACCACCGTATCACCGGCACCGGTGACATCATAAACTTCCCTGGCTTTAGCCGGTAGGTGCAGTTCCTGGTCATCCGCTTGGATCAAGGTCATGCCCTGCTCGGAACGGGTTACCAAAATAGCCGCGATTTCCAAGCGCCGGATAAGCTCGTGGGCTTTTCTAACGATTGTGTCTTCGTCAGGACACTCTCCTACTACCTGCTGGAATTCGGACATATTAGGGGTAATCAGGGTCGCGCCGCGGTAACGCTCAAAATCACTGCCTTTTGGGTCAACCACAACTGGCAAATTGTGCTCTTTGGCAAGCTTTATCAATGCCGGGGCATTGCTTAAACAACCCTTGGCGTAATCTGACAACACCACGACTTTTCCCGCGCCAAGTTGCTGTTCAAAATTCTGTTGTAGTTGGCTTTTGTCGACATCTTGGAAGTTTTTTTCAAAATCCAGCCGTATCAATTGCTGGTTGCGGCTTAGTACCCTGAGTTTGGTAATGGTATCCATTCCGGGTACAGGTACAATCTGGCAAGAGGCGCCCACTGCGCCTAACACTTTGTCGAGGGTGCGTGCTGATTCATCTTCCCCACCCAATCCCATGACTATTACCTGGGCGCCAAGGGCGGCAATATTAAGCGCCACATTGGCAGCACCACCGGGTCGCTGGTCGGCATCTTCTATTTTAACGACAGGTACTGGTGCCTCAGGGGAAATGCGGCTGGTAGGGCCCAACCAATATTTATCCAACATGACATCACCGACAACAATGACTTGTGCGGCATCAAAATCCAGTACTCGCATTGAACTTTCCGTTATTAGTTTTATTTCATCCAATTGTACCAGTAAACGGGATTTGTTAGCACTACCGCAAAGTTATTAGCTGCAAAGCTCTGCCAAGGGCTGCAATTGGGGTTCAAGAATGGTTTTATTGCCAATATAGGTATGTTTTAAAATCTTGTATGCCCAAGCGGGGAGTTCGCTATTGATGCGGAAATAGCGGTCAAGCTCATGGCTTCGCTCACATAGGATATTGTGTTTTACCAATAGGGCTAAGTTGCGGGATAAGGTGCCAGTGGGCAGGTTTAGCACATTAGCTAACTGGGTCAGGCTGAGTTCGTGGCAATGCCAAAGCAATAGCACAATGTTGAGCCTAGTTTGATCGGCAAGGCAGCGGAAAAACTGATCGGTACGCATTGTTAGTATAGTTGGCGTTTAAATACTAGTGTTGAATTGTGGCGCTAGTTTGCAAAGCTAGCATGACAAATTAATGACAACTTTAAAGGTAATTATACTAACCTCAAAAAATATTATTACCGCCTCTAGCTGATCAGCCCAGCCATTATCAGGGCAATGCCAACACTTAATGCCAGCTCGATGCTCGCAACCCCGATATTGTGCTGTTGGTCAATCTCTTGTACCAAGTTTACGTTGGCCAATATAAACCGGCGGGCAATCGCTACTAGCCCAGTTAGCACCAGCGCAAGGGCCAATCCAACGATCAACCAGCTGGTGAGGTTGCTAACATAGCCTGTAGGCTTGTATTCCAAGATACTGCCCGCTGCGGTAACTGCTAAAGCGGTGCCCAGCAAGTGCCCAGAATGCTGGATAGCCAGGGCGAGTTGGCCTTTGGTTAGGGAAGACTGCAAGGTGCCGCTGCGGTTATTTTCGGCAAAGCGCCGCTCCAGGATCCTGGTCATTGTCAGCAAAATCGCTTGCGATACCAGGAAACCGGAAAAAATGGCAACAAAGGCGTTAAAGTCAAAGCCTTGTACCCAGCCCATAACACTGTGTACTATCAATGCCGTTGAGATAGAGCTGGAGGCGTCCACCAGGGCAATAGTAACGTTGCGGTCGCGGATGTGGAACTCTTTGTCAAGCCGGTTCAAAACAATCTTATCGTGGGCAAAGCGTCCTATTTTAATCAAGACGATACCGACCGCACCGTAGACCAGCATGGTAATGACAGAACCTTTCAAATCACCCGTAGTAGAATTGGAGACGGCGCCCGCGAGCACAATAGCTAATGCCAACATCCTACCGGCCACACTGATGCAGTAGGCAAAATTGTCATGACCCGGCTGCCGCTTGGTGCCAGCTTCGACTAAACGCCCGGAAATCCAGCGCAACATACTCAGTAAGAATATGGCTATAGCCATATCTATGGCTAAATACAGCCAGAGGTCTGGTGAGATAGGTATCAAATTAACTAGAGCGCCCATATCCTACCTGCCTAATAAGTTTCTGCTGCCGTGGCTATGGCTTATGCAACGAACGCCTAAAAAAACGCAAAGTTGCCATTGCCTTGCCACGCAAGCAAGTTACATTGTTATATTAGATTATGCGGCAATTGTCTTAAAATCAAAAACATAACACCAAGGGGAAGTGATGCTCGATCCGAAAAAGATACCCAGTAGCCTCGCAGGGCTCGGCCGCGAAAGGCTACAGCAGTGGCTAGATGAACACAATGTGTCACTTAAACAGGGCGAGGCGGATGAATTAGCGATGGGCTTTGGCTTGAGCGACTTTATATTCCAACAGTTGTTGCGCCACCCCGGTTGGGCTACCGATTGCCTGCACAACAAGCCAAATGCCAAATGCTACGAGCCACAGCTCGGTGAACTATTGGCAAGCACAACCGACGAAAACGAGTTATCACCCAGGTTGAGGCAATTTCGCAACCGTGAAATGTGCCGCATAGCTTGGTTTGACCTGTCAGGGCAACAAACGATTGAGGCTTCACTATCTGCAGTGTCTGCACTCGCCGACGCGCTCATATTGGCTACCTACCAATGGCATTACCGACAAGCCTGCAAACGCTGGGGCACGCCTATGGGCAGCAAAGGCGAACAAAACATGTTGATATTGGGCATGGGCAAGCTAGGCGGCAGGGAACTTAATTTTTCATCCGACATCGACCTTATTTTTACCTACCCCGAACAAGGCGAGCTCGACAATGGCCGCAAATCAATCGAACACCAGCAGTTCTTTACCAAAATAGCGCAAAAGCTTATTGCTTCACTACACCAAATAACTGCTGATGGCCAAGTGTTTAGGGTCGATATGAGGTTACGGCCGTTTGGCGATAGCGGTGCCTTGGTTTCCCACTTTGCCGCGCTGGAAGACTATTACCAGCAACAAGGGCGGGAATGGGAACGCTACGCCATGGTCAAAGCCCGCATCCTAAATGCTGGTGATGCCTACGCGGAAGAATTGCAGTCTATGCTGAAGCCCTTTGTCTACCGGCGCTACATTGATTTTGGTGTACTGGAATCACTGCGCGATATGAAGCAGATGATCCAGCAAGAAGTGCGACGCCGAAACCTAGGCAACAATATTAAATTGGGTGCGGGTGGCATTAGGGAAATAGAATTTATCATCCAAAGCATCCAGCTTACCCGGGGTGGTAAACAACCGCAATTGCAAACCCGCAACCTCCTGCAAACCCTTCAGGTGATGGAACAAGAAGCAATCTTACCGAATGAGTGTGCTACGGAACTTAGACAGTCCTACCTGTATTTGCGCAAAGTGGAACACTGCTTACAGCAATTTGCCGACAAGCAAACCCAAGAATTACCCGGTGACGAGCTTGGGCAAACCCGCCTGTCTTGGCTAATGCAAGACGCCAGCTATCGCGATTTTATGGCACAGCTGAGCCAGGTTATGTCCCTGGTGCGGCAACAGTTCAGTGAGCTTATTGGCGACGGTGAAAATGACAACGCCCCCAACGATAGTAATTTGCTGAAACTGCAAGATCTCTGGATTTTGCAGTTAAACCAGGAGGAAACAGGACAATTATTGGCAGGTGTCGTGCCTGGGTCGGAGCAGCAGGATTTTTTCCAATCAGTAGGCAACCTTAAAAGTGAATTGCAAAACCGCCCCATGGGAGCCCGCGGCAAAGAAACTATCGACAAACTATTGCCCCTTATATTGTACCTTGCCCTTGCAGTACAGCCAGAAGCGCGGGGCACGACATTGCAGCGGATTGGCGTTGTCCTCAAAGCTATTTGCAGGCGAACTGCCTACCTAGAGCTGCTATTGGAAAACCACGGCGCCCTCGAACAATTGTTATCCTTATGCCAAAAGAGCCCTTGGATTGCAGAGCAGCTTGCGAGGTTCCCATTGCTGCTGGACGAATTGATTAATCCGGCCAGCCTGTACCAGCCAACCCCACTTGCAGCTTATCCAGATTTGTTACGGCAGTTGCTGCTGCGGGTACCCGAAGATGACTTGGAGCAACAAATGGAGGCATTACGGCAGTTTAAATTGTGCCAACAGCTGCGGGTTGCGGCAGAGGATGTCTGCGAAGCCTTACCTATAATGAAAGTCAGTGACCATTTGACCGCACTTGCAGAAACCTTGATTGCCGATGTAGTAAATATTGCTTGGCAGCACATGGTTGAAAAATACGGTTACCCTGCTGATGCCAGTGAACAAGACAAGCGGTTTGCCGTTATCGCCTACGGTAAACTCGGCGGCATTGAATTGGGCTATAGCTCAGATTTAGATTTGGTATTCCTGCACGATAGCCCCAAGAGCGGCTACACCACTGGTGACAAAAGTATTGAATCGCGGCAATTTTATGTAAAGCTGGCCCAGCGCATTATCCATTTATTTAGCACCAAAACGGCGTCAGGCGAGCTTTATGAAATCGACATGCGCCTGCGCCCCTCTGGCAATTCAGGCCTGCTAGTATCAAGCGTTGATTCATTTAGGGATTACCAAGAGCAGGAAGCCTGGATCTGGGAGCACCAAGCCCTGGTGCGTAGCCGTGCAGTTGCTGGATCGGCTAACCTGCTAAAGAAGTTTGCTGAAATTAAGCGGGATATAATCTGCCAACAGCGTGACGGCGAAGCACTCAAGCAGGAAGTGAGTAAAATGCGCACCAAGATGCGCCAGCACTTGGACAAGTCGAACCAAGAGTTGTTTGACTTGAAACAGGGCATTGGGGGTATAGCAGACATAGAGTTCCTAGTGCAATATTGGACCTTGCTCAATGCCAATAAACTGCCGGAATTATCTTGCCATTCAGATAATGTCAACCTGCTGGAAACACTGGCAAGTGCAGGGATTATTTCGGACATGCGCCAACAGCAATTAAAAACAGCATATTTGAACTACCGCAACGCCAGCCACAGGCTCGCCCTGAAAAACAAATCCAGTTTGGTCAAGCAAACGGAGTTTCAAGATTTAAAAGCCCAGGTAGCCGCCATTTGGCAAGAGGTATTTAGCCACTCGTAGAAGCGAGGCTGCAATTGGTGTCTAGGTAATCTGAACGGTCAGCGGTAATCACGAGTGAACGTTGCTTGGGGCAGACGTAGGCATTGACCTCACCATTGAAATTGGCATTGACGGCCCGTGATATTTTGTAAAGGGAGCCGACAATGGTGTCATCCATTTGGAATTGGCTTTTAACGATGAAATCTTGATCCAATTCCCAAATCACCTGCATGCCCTCTTCCTGGGCATAGCTGGTAATTGCTTCGCGCAAGGTAGAGCCGGCCCTAAAAGTACGGTATTTATGTTCGCCAACCCAGCGTCCACCTATTGGTGCGGCCTGTTCTTTTTCCATCTGCTTGAGCCGGGCATTAAGGGGTTTATCGTCACGGTTGATATCCATGACAAAATCACCTAACTCTTCTTTAATGGGCTCTGTCGAGGACATGCGGTGCGCGGCATAAAAATCACTCAAGCTGCTGTCGATATTGCGCTTTGGTTGCTCCCGTTGTTTCGCCACTTTGTTATTTTGCGAGTTGATAACGAATGCGGCAATAGCAATAAGGATGACAGCCAACACAATCTGTTTGGCCCAAAACGCGGCAGGTGAGAACGACTTTTTCTTAGCCATACAGCTTATACACCATAAAAAAAATGCCCAAATAAACGCTCAATTTATATCCGAAATCGCGCTCCATTACCAGTTTTTGGCAGCAAAAACAGGAACTGGTTCACAAATAGCAAAAACTAGTTACACAATTAGCCTAACAAAGCAACAACGCAGCTAACGGTACAAGGAAGGGTCTTCCGGGTTAGGCCGGGTTTTAAAGCGTTTGTGCATCCATAAATATTGTCCTGGCGCCTTTAGCACCAGCTCTTCAATTTTCCGGTTAACCCTGGCGACGTCAGCCTTGTCATCGCCAGAGGGAAAGCCCTGCAACCCAGGGTAAAACTCAACGCAATAGCCTTTGTCGGTTGCGTGGGATGAGATAAATAGGACTTCGCAATCAGCGTTGTGCGCAAACAACAAGGTACCGGTCGTCGTAGCCGCATGCTCAACCTTAAAAAACGGTACAAATTCACAGCGCCTACGGCCATAGTCTTGGTCAGGCAAGTAGAAACTAATTTCCCCATCGCTAAGTGCCTGCAACATGCCTTTGACATCCCTTTTGTGGATCATGTATTTGTTGGATCTCGCCCGGCCGCGGGTCTGTAGATATTCCATCAGCGGATTGTCATGCTTGCGGTAAAATGCCACAGCGGGTTTGTACAGGCCTGCAATACGGCAGCCTAACTCTATACTCATGGTGTGGGGCGCAAGACAAAGGATGCCCTTGCCCTTGGCCAGCGCTGCTTGGACATGTTCCAGCCCTTTCACCTCAGACACGGCGCGCACCCGCCAATCTGGCCACCACCAGCCCATGACGGTTTCCATAACGGCCATACCGGCGGCATCGATATTCTCTTGCAGCACGTTTTCCCGCTCCTGCTCAGTCCAGTCCGGAAAACACAGCTCCAAGTTACGCCTAGCAATAGCCACCCGTTTTTTAACCAAGGTTTTTAGTAAAAAACCAAAGCCATGCCCGATGCGCCGAATTATGGGTAGGGGCAACCAACTGACCAAATAAAGGAAAAGGCAAGCCAGCCAAATGGGCCAATAGCGCGGGTGCAGGAACGACAGCTTAAAAGTAGGCGCTTCAATTGTTTGCAAACAGCGTTTCCTCTTTCAGGTTAAACAAGCGGTGGGAATGAATTTGCAGCATTCTAAAGCAGAGTTTAAATATATACTAGAACTGGGGTAGCTTATGGTCAGATGTCTGTAAACTTTGCGTTTGTGATTCCCACACGGTACGCTAAATTGATATAAACCAAGCTGGCTTCATCAGTCCTGGCAATAGAGGGGGCGCCTTGAACAATTCGGATAATAACGGACAGGCAATTTCATGCATGTTGGCAGATTGTTCTGCATCCGGCATTTTACAATTGGAAATGGGCGGCCAGATCGTCTATGCAAACCCTGCCGCCAGCCGTTTGTTTGGCTACAGCACCGAAGAGTTCCAGGCACTCAACTTCAATGAACTTATTCCGGGTCAGTTGCTGTCTTCTGATGACCCTTTATTCCACGATTTTGTGAAGCACTACAGCGCAGAAAACATTGATGACAGCGCCAGCCTCACCGCCTTTAAGAAAAACGGCGACATATTTTTTGCCTCCATTGGTATTGCCCAGTTTGAACAGAATGGCAATCTTTACCTTGTTGTCACAGTACAGGAATCCGCCAAATTAAAATCCACTGAACAAAATTTGATGGAATTGAGCCAAAAATTCCAAGTGGCAAAAGAAGCTGCGGGCATCGGCATCTGGGAGATGGACTTTGAAACCGGGGAGCTGCGCTGGGACGACCAAATGCACCAGTTATACGGCGTTGCCCCTGAAGACTTCGGTGGCAGCTATGACGATTGGTCGAAACGGGTACATCCTGACGACCTTGGTCCGTCAGAAGCCATGTTTAACTATTGCATGGAGCAAAAAACCCGCTTTGATACTAGCTTCCGTATTGCCACCCTAGACACGGGTGAAGAGAAATACCTGAAGGCCTTTGGTCGGTTTATTTACGACAGTAATGACAACCCGATACAGTGCATTGGCGTGAACTTTGATTTAAGTGACCGATACGCTGCGCAACGGCGCCTGATCGAAAGCACTGAAGAAAATGCCATGCTCGCCAAGTTAGCGCAAGAAACAGACAACGCCGTAATCATCACAGACGCGCAACAGAAAATAAGCTGGGTTAACCGCAGTTTCGAAAAAATATCAGGCTACACCTTCGAAGAGGTGATTGGAAAAAAACCAGGCAGGTTCCTGCAGGGTGAGCGCAGTGACCCCGAAGTGGTTAAGCGTATGAAAGATGCCATTGAGAATGGCCATGGCTTTAACGAAGAGCTGATCAACTACCACAAAGATGGCTCACCCTATTGGCTGCGTATAAACTGCCAGCCGCTCTACCGCGATGGTGAACTGACCGGGTTTATGGCGCTAGAGAGTGACATAACCGACCAAAAAGAAGCTGAACTTCAAATTACCAACCTGAACCGATTACAAAAAGCCGTATTGGACAGTGCTAATTTGATGCTGATTTCCACCGATACCAATTTTAATGTCAAAAGCTTCAACAAATGCGCCGAGGAATTGCTGGAATACAGCGAAGATGAAGCTGTGGACAAATTGAACCTATCTGATTTTTTTGATCCCCATGAGCTAATGTTTGGCGCCCAGAAGCTTGGCCGCACCCTAGATATGGTGTTGCAGCCAGGGGTAGAAACCTTCTTGGAAAAGGCGAAAAAAGGGGTAGATGTCGAGCAAGAGTGGCAATTCCTGTCCAAGAGCAAGCACCAATTCCCGGCCATGTTGTCCATCGTACCCATCGAGAATGAAGACAATAAGCTGAAAATAGAAGGCTACCTAGCCATTGCCAGGGATATATCCCAGCTCAAAGAAATTGAGGCAGAAAAGCAGCGCAACCAGGATCTACTGGAAACCACAGGCACCATGGCCAAACTAGGTGGCTGGGAATTCAATATGGCCAATAATAACGTTTACTGGTCCAAGGAAGTTTATCGCATCCACGAAATGCCCATTGGCGAAGAAATCACCTTGAGCGAAGCCATCGAGTTCTACTCGCCCGAGGCGAGGCCGGTCATCCAAAGGGCAATAGAAGACGCAATAGCCGACGGTAAGTCATGGGATCTGCAATTGCCTTTTGTGACCGCTAGGAACCGCAGGATTTGGGTGCGTTCGGTAGGGTTTGTGGAATACGTTAACGGTGAACCCATGATGCTGCGCGGTGCTTTCCAAGACATCACCCAACTGAAGCGGGCGGAAGAAAAAGCCAAAGAGGCAAGCCGTACCAAGAGCGATTTTTTAGCCAACATGAGCCACGAAATACGGACTCCCATAAACGGCATTATTGGCATGAATGACCTGCTTTTAAAGACCGACCTGTCAGAAAAACAGCGCCATTACGTAACCCTTGCCCAGGCGAGTGGCGAGTCCTTGCTACATTTGATTAATGACATTTTGGATTTCTCGAAGATTGAGGCCGGCAAGCTCGAACTAGAAGAAATACCATTCGATATTCACAAACTAGTGTCGGAGCTGGCTGACACCTTCGCACTACGGGCCGAAGAAAAGCAGCTGGACTTCATCTGCATTATTGAGCCTTCAGTGCCACAATTTGTACGATCTGATCCCAGCCGGATCCGCCAAATCATCAACAACCTTTGCAGCAATGCCCTCAAGTTCACCGAGACGGGACAGGTCGTGCTGCAAGTCAGTGAAGTTGGCCTAAACAAACTGCACTTTGAAGTGCAGGACTCAGGCATTGGTATTCCTGACACGAAGATTAAAAACTTGTTCAACAAGTTTGTCCAAGTGGACGCCTCAACGACACGCAAATTTGGCGGTACCGGGCTAGGCCTGGCGATTTCCAAACAGCTGTCAGAGATGATGGGCGGCAGTATTGGCGTTTCCAGTGAAATGAACCAAGGCTCAACATTTTGGTTCAGCATCCGCTATGGTGAAGCGTTGGAAGAAACACCGGAACCGATTACCGTACCCGATTTGTCCCAGCACCGCTTGTTATTGGTGGAAGCTAATGCCTTGGTTCGAAAGGTGTTTGAAAATATGGTGGCAGCAACAGGCGTGGAATTGCACTTCGCTGAAAATGCCCCAGCAGCAATCAAATTATTGCGCGAAAAACAGCAAACTGAGCAAGCTATCGACGCTGCTTATATTAGCCTCAAACTAACCGGAATGGGTGGCTTGCAGCTGAGCAAAGCTATACGCAACGACAAGGGCTTGGCCGATCTAAAAATAAGCCTATTGACACCAGTCAGCGGTGGATTGGAACTGCCCGAGCAGCAAAACTTAAAGATTAGCCACCAGATCAGCAAACCGCTTAGGCGCAACACCTTGTTGGATTCCCTGGCGGTTGTATTTGGACAAAAAACGGAATCAGAAACCACAATAACCGAAGGCGAAGGCTATGAAACCGAAGCCCAAGCTAACCACCGTATCTTATTGGTGGAAGACAACTACATTAACCAACAAGTCGCGGTTGAGATGCTGAAAAACATGGGCTACATGGTGGACGTCTCGGAAAATGGCGAAGAGGCGATAAAATCATTGGAACAAGCGGTGGAACCTTACGACATTATCCTAATGGATTGCCAGATGCCGGTAATGGATGGATACGAGACCAGCCGCCACATACGCAGCCAAACGAGTGAGCTTTTCCGCAATGATATCCCTATTATTGCGCTAACCGCCCACGCCATGAAAGGCGACGCAGAAAAATGCCTGGAGGCAGGCATGAATAGCTACTTAACCAAGCCCATCGTGAACGAAGCACTACAAGAAGAACTTAGTAAATGGCTTAGTTAAGGCTTGCTTTAGTGAACCATCGGATCCTGCCCCCATGGCAGGCAACATCACGCTAAAACGCGAGCCTTTGCCAGGCTTGGATGCCACTTCAATTTTGCCGCCATGGGATTCAATAATCCCCAATGACACAGATAAACCCAAGCCGGTTCCCTCGCCTACAGGTTTGGTAGTGAAAAACGGTGTAAATAGCTTGTCCATTGTTGGCTTATCCATACCACAACCAGAATCCACTACATCCAGCTTTACCCAATGTTTTTTGTCGAGCAGGTTGATACCTATCTGCCCTGGTTCTGCCATTGCTTGACCGGCATTGACGACGAGGTTGACAAGTACCTGCTGTATTTGCGAGGTATTGCCATATACCAGCACCTCTTCTTTCGGCATGGAGACGTTGATAGCGTGGTCTTTATTCACCGCGTTCCCGGCTATCTTCAGGGCACTATCAACGCAGCTACGTATGTCAAATGATGCAAAAGACTGGTCAGCACCGTGGGAGAATGTTTTTAAACTGCTGACAATATCTGCAACCCTTTCTACACCGTCAGTATTGTCGTGCAAAATCGCTTGGCTGTCTTCGATGATAAAATCCAAATTTAGCTTTTCAGCCTTTTCCCGCAACCAATGCAGGCTAACAGTTTCCTTTGCATTTGCTTCTGCCAAAAGGTCATCAATAAACAGTTTCAGCTCATTAAAATAATCGTGTAACACACTTTGGTTCGCCCGGATAAAACCAATTGGATTGTTTATCTCATGGGCAACACCGGCCGCGAGCTGTCCCAAAGACGCCATTTTTTCTGAATGTTGCAGCTGTTCGCGAGCTGTTTCCAGGCGTTTATTGGAATCTTTCAGCTGTTGGTCTTTTTGCTGGATCTTAGTAGCGGACAATCGTTTGGTAATGCCTGAGCGCAAGTAATTCTTGGCCGTATCCAACACAAATAGGGTTTTCTCGTCCAATAGCTCCTGGGCAAACAATAAACAAATCCACGCCCGTTTGCGGCTAGGTAATTGGAAGTTAATTGCCACTAGCCAGCGGCTGCCTGCAGGCGAAAGTACCACTTCCGGCAACAGCTCAAACATAAACCAGTTTTGCAGCAACTCATCGACTTTGGGTAGCAGCGGCAGGATTTCTAAGCCCAACCGCAGTTTAGGCTTCCAAGTGCTGTTAACAATCCATTGTTCGTTATCCATCGCTTGCTGGCCATCAAGCACTAGGTAACCTGCAGCGGAGCTGCCGACATAATTTGCGGTTAGCTCTACCGTCGCACTCATTAACCCCTGCAAATCCATGTCAGAGGTGACAAACTCAGATGCATTGGCCAAGAATTGCAGCTCGGTTTGCTTGTGGCCACTTTCGGACATTGCCCTCTTTAATGCCTGGTTGGCGTAATACAGCTCTTGGGAATAAGATTCAAGCTGTTGCTCAGCCGCCTTCCGCGCCCGTCTTTCGCGTTCAATTTTACGCTCAAGCAAGGCAATTCGCTGCGTTTGATCTGTCATCGTCAGTGGTGAGCTATTAATGGGACATGCCCAATATAATAGGGGCTTTAGTAAAAAATTACCTTTAGACTTAGGACTAATACTTGATAGCGGCTAGCGCCAATTGCCAAAACAATGATTTAGCCGAAGAACAGGCGCCAAAGCCAGCCGCGCTGCAGGTCTTCCTCGCAGGTGCGCAATTGCGCTGCATAGGTTTGGGAACGGCTTTTTACCTTGCGGGCAACGCCTTTTAACCAACCTTTTTTATTGTAGGTTTTGCGTTTGTAGCCTCCCCAACCCTCGTGGTAATTGAGGTATTGATGGTAGGCATCCCATTTTGATATACCGTTTACTTGGTGGGTTTTACTGATGAACCAGCCCATAAAATCAATGGCATCGTCAAAGTCATCGCGATCCGCACCACTGTTGCCGGTCTCACGGATATAATCCTGCCACGTCGGTGTTTTGGCTTGGGAATATCCGTAGGCGGAACTCACCCGCCCCCAGGGAATTAGACCAAAAAAGATATAGTCCCGTGGTGGCCGGGCATCATCCCGGAACGAACTCTCTTGGTACATCATTGCCATCGGTACGTGGATGGGAACCCCCCATTCATCTTTCATATCCGCGGCGGCGTCATACCAATCTCGCTTTTCTTCAAAAATATCACACAAATTATGCGCATTTTTGGGTGGGGACGTGCTGCAACCTGCTAATAACAAAGGAAAAACTGCAATAGTCGCAAAAAATTTAAGTTTTTTTAAAATTTGTTGGAACTTATCCGCTGCTTTTGCCGTCATACAAATGTGTGTTCTAGTTATTGTGTTTTCCCTGGAAGTAACTTGCGCCTGGCCTCGGTCAGGCGTTTTTTTTTGCTCAACTGGCGGCCCCCATGACAACCGGCCACCTAGCTAACCGAAAACTGCTGCAACATAAACTCATCAAAACTAAGCTTATCATTGGCTTCCAATTGGCGCTGTGTTTGCCAGGACAACTCTGCCTGTTTAACGAAAAAGTTGTCGTCGTGAACTTGGTAATTAGCCTTTAGCAATGTGCTTTTGTGTTGCTCTGCCAGCATTAATGCCAAATCACCGTTATCCAGCTTTTCGTCCCGCAACCTTGCCAAGATTCTACCTGATAGGGTGAGCTCTGGGTGTTTAACTTTTTCAGATTCTTGTTTCAAAGCATTACTGTAATCAGCCGTGCCGTGTGCTGTGTCCAATAGCTCAGCGATTGGCTGCATTTGCTGCATCAACTCAGTTGCCCAATCCTGGAGCTTAACCCCCTGCCCATCCCTTACTAATTCAACACCGGGCTTACGGCCATTTTCAACTGTCGTGCGGATATTGGCCTCTGTAATAGCAAATTCTTTTTCGGCAAATTGGGTTGGCGGCATCAATAGGCAATGCAATAGGAACAAGTCCAGAAACCGGATCTGTGATACATCAATGCCAACGGGGGAAAAGGGATTAACATCCAATGCCCGCACTTCAATATAGCTCACGCCCCTCTCTGCCAATGCGTCAGTAGGCTTTTCTAGGCTGCGGGTGGGTTGCTTGGGCCTTATTGGTGAATACAGTTCATTTTCAATTTGCAGCACGTTGCTGTTTAGCTGTTGGAATTCACCGTCGCGCTTGCCGGAAAATCGGGCAAATTCTGGCGAAGGTGTTTCAATGGCCGCCCGCAATGACTGCACGTAGGTATCTACATGGTTGTAGCAGATTTGCAGGCCTGACTGGGCACTGTTGGTATAGCCCAAATCACTCATGCGCAGTGAGGTTGCGTAGGGCAAGTACAATGAACCTTTGCCCAGCTTTTGGAATGGCAAAGTCGTTTCCTTGCCTGCTATAAATGAACCGCACAAGGCAGGCGAAGCGCCAAACAAATAGGGGATCAGCCAACACGCCCGGCGGTAATTGCGCACCATGCCAAAATAAGCCGCTGACACTTTGTCTTGTTCATCCGGGCACTTGTTTGTCTCAGCCAGCCAAGGCGACCAGAATTCCACCGGCATTGAAAAGTTAAAATGAATTCCCGCGATGGCCTGCATCATACTGCCATAGCGGTTTTTCAGCCCCTGGCGGTAAAGGGTTTTCATTTTGCCGACATTGGACTCACCGTAATAGGCCAACTTAATCTCGTCTTCATTGGAAATAAAGCAGGGCATACTCATTGGCCACAAACGCTCCTGCCCCATGTTAGCCAGTACAAACTTGTGGATATCCGCAAGCTGGGCCATGGTTTTTTGCACCCGCCGTTCAGGTGGCGTAATAAATTCCAACAAAGCTTCTGAAAAATCAGTGGTTATGAAATGGTGGGACAACGCCGAGCCAAGGGATTCAGGGTGGCTAGCTTGGGACAGGCTACCATCGGGGTTAATGCGCAAGGCTTCGCGCTCTATCCCGTGCTGGATTGAAGGCAATAAAGCTGCAATGGATGGTTGTTGCAACACCGCCAGGCGTTGTTCAAAAGAATTGTCAGGCTTTTGCAAAATGGTTCCTTTGCCGGTGAGCCACAAACTAGGCTGCGTCAAGACGAGAATAGCGTTATGGGGAGCATATCTGCAAATTCAAGCAAATTCTAGTTATGCACCCTATGCCCACCATAAATACCAGCCCGTTTATCGCAATTCGAGCCTAACCAACTGCCTTCCCTGCTCCTTCGCTATCCGCTCTATATCCTGTTGCAAGGTTTGCCAGTCACCAACCATTAGCAACTGCATACTGGCCAATTCCAAGTGCTTTTTAGCCAGCTGGTTTAGCTCTTCACTTTTAATCTCTGCTATGATTTTGTTTTGTTGGTGCGGGTATTCCGCAGTTAGCCCATAGACTTCCATATGCCGCAGGAAACCCGCTTTGTTAAACGGGGTTTCAAATTTTAATGCATCACCTTGGGTGTAGGCATTTTTCAAAAAGGCCAGCTCTGCCCCGGTCATGCCATTTTGTTGGTAACCACTGATTTCTGCGGATAGCTCCTTGACCGCATCATAGGTTGATTCTTTGTTGACTGCGGCGCCTGCAATAAAACGCCCAAGTGTTTTGCCACCGCTAAAACGGGTCCTGGCGCCATAGGTATAGCCTTTGTCCTCGCGCAAATTCAGGTTGATACGGCTATTGAACATCCCGCCCAATGGGAAATTCATCAGGTTAGCCTTGAAATACTCGC
The DNA here is from genome assembly GCA_965279005.1 of Alteromonadaceae bacterium. Classification (GTDB taxonomy): domain Bacteria; phylum Pseudomonadota; class Gammaproteobacteria; order Enterobacterales; family Alteromonadaceae; genus Planctobacterium. The sequence goes on from CBDIHK010000026.1 coordinate 148,570, forward strand.
CGAGCGCGTCATAGGGCATGGCATGCTTGATATAGCTCACCACAGTTTGTGCCGCTCCTGGATCATCAACGAAATAGAGCTTGGGCTCAGACAAATCTGGAAACTCTGTGTAGGCGGGAATAGCGTAAGTATCACTGCGCCATTGTTCTAGGAAACCCAACTTGGGCAATGCTGCATCCTGGCTAATGTCACCCACAATGATGATGTTGGCCATATGCGCCGTATAGTAGTCACGGTAAAACCCACGCACGTCTTCTAATGTAATGGCAGATACGTTTTGTAGGTTGCCAGAATCTGGCACTCCCAAGATATTGTCCTTGCCATACAGCACCTGGAGTTGCGCCATCGATGACAAGCTTTGTGGATTCTTCAACGACTGCTGCAGTGCTTGCAACCTGCGCTGCTTGAGTCGGTTAAAATCGGCGGGCAAGAACGCTGGTGAAAACAGTTTTTCACGCAATAGCGCGAGCGTTGCTGCAAAATGTTCGCGGATGCTGTTCACTTGGACACTGGTAAAGCGCCCATTGGCCTGGATACTGATACTACTACCCAGCTTGGCCAGTTCATTAGCCATTTCCTCATTGCTGAAGTTGAGTGTGGATTCTTGTAACATTAGCGCCGTCATTGCCGCCAAGCCGCGCTTACCCTTGGGATCTAAAAGTGGCCCGCCTTCAAGGTTCAATGTCATGGAAACGGTGGGCACCTCGTTAGCTTCCAAGCCAATTACACGGATGCCATTTTTCAGGGTTGTGCGCCACGCGTCGGGCACAGCTAGCGGCGGGTTAGGTTGCACTGGCGGTATGACACTGCGATCAAAACTATCTGCAATGGCCTCACCTGCTTCATACGTCCCCGCAGTAGATGCCGAAAACTGGCGTGGCGGGATTTGGAAATTGTCTTGTGACGCGGCGATTTGGGTGTCACCCCTTGGCACTATGCTCAACACCACAGCGGCTTTACCCTTGATATAAGTATTGTAAACCCGCATCACATCAGCGGCACGGACGTTGCCGTAACGCTCTAAATCGTATTGCACCATGTCTGGCTCGCCGTCAAAGGTTTCATTGAAGGCCAGTGCGCCCACTTTTCCTGCAACGCTTTGCAAGCCAAACACAGTACCCGCTTTAATGGAGGCTTTGGTGCGCTGCAAGTCGTCCTGGGTCACGCCCCTCTGCTCAAATTCTTGCAAAGTCGCGCGCACGATTTGCTCCAAATCTGCCAGAGACGCCAGTTTTTGTGGGTTGGGCAAGGTGATCAATTCAAACTGACAAGCCAGCTCCCGGCAAGGGTGGTTGACGCTTGCATGTACTGCGAAGCCATCTTTAACCAAATTTTTGTAAAACAAAGAGCTTTTGCCTCCGCCAAGGATATCCGCCAATACATCTAGTGCAGCTTCATCTTCGTGACGGGCATACACAGTGGGAAAAGTAAGTTGCAATAGCGGCAGGTGAACATCATCTTCCAGCAATAAATACCGATCTTGTTCCAGGGATACTGGAGCTTTTTCCAGGAGTTCAACCTCTGGGCCCCGGGGAATAACACCGAAATATTTTACGACCCACTCAAGGACTTGGGCTTCATCGAAATCGCCCCCAATCGTCAAGACCGCATTGTTTGGCCCATACCAGCGCTGAAAAAACTGTTTTAAATCTGCAACACCAACCCTATCTAAGTCTTCCACATAGCCAATAACCGGCCAGGAATAAGGGTGGCCAGTAGGGTAAAGCGCCTCCGAAATCCTTTCACTGCGCAAGCCATAGGGCTGGTTATCCACCCGCTGCGCGCGTTCATTTTTGACCGTTTCCCGCTGCACTTCAAATTTGTCCTGGGTCACAGCAGGTAACAGGAAGCCCATACGGTCAGCCTCCAACCACAGCATGCGTTCCAACTGGTTGGCGGGGACTGTCTGAAAATAATTCGTCCTATCACTGTTGGTGGTGCCGTTCATATTGCCACCGGCTTCAGTGACCATTTTGAAATGCTGCTCATCGGCTACGTTCAGCGAACCCTGGAACATCATGTGCTCAAAAAAATGGGCAAAGCCGGACTTACCAGGTTCCTCGCGGGATGATCCAACATGGTAGGTGACATCGACATGGACTAGCGGATCCGATTTATCATGGTGCAATACTAAGGTCAAGCCATTATCCAGCAAATACTTGCGGTAATTAATCGATAGCTCCCCCGCCCCAGGTTGGCTCTGCGCAACTAGGCGTATACCATTTGGAAGGCTGGTAACTTGTGGGTTGGAATTTGGCTTTTCTGGTAGGTTGGCGACCTGGCAACCTACAACAACGAATGTGCATACCAACAGGGAAATAACTCTATGCATTCTTTAATGTCCTTTTGAATCAACAGCAATAATGACAGCCTTTATTTGTTGTACAAGTGGAAATGTTCTTAAAATGTTAATACTTTTTGCTACTTGAGAAACCGCACCCCCTATTATATTGTTGCGGCATCTAAACACGATTGGATAAGGGGCGGGACATGGCACAAGACACCTCAGTCATATTGGATGTAGATTTTGGTCTGGAACAATTGAGTGGCAACGCCGAATTGCTGGCAAAAATGCTGGGCCGTTTTACCTCCGATTACCAAGATATAGCCGCGCAAATCCAGCAGTGCCTCGCCGAAGGCAATATTGCTGACTGCAAGGCCAAAGCCCATACCATCAAGGGGGTTGCCGGCAACCTAGGAATGTGGAACCTGTATCATTTCAGCAAGTTACTGGAAGATGCAGCTAAAACTGGAGCCCCTGATATCGACACCCATTTGCAAAACTTTTTGCAATCAAATACAGCGACGCTGGAAGAAATTAACCAATACCTCGCTGGCGGCAGTACAACACTAGAACCGGAGCCTAGCACAACAGGTACAAGCTTAAGCGCCGATGACGCCAAAGCTGAGCTAAGGCGACTGTTGGATGCATTCGAATTTATTGCCCCGGAAAAACTCGATGAGTTACTCAGCGCCGCAGGGCTTGATGAAGCCCAAAAAGCAAAAGTAAACCAAGCCATCAACGATTTGGATTACCCGGCGGCATCCGAGCTGCTAGGGTAATTAAACGCCCAACAATCCCCACACTGGATGCAACCGCTAGCCCTGGTCTATGACCACAGTGAATTTATCGCCATTGACAAGCCGCCGGGCCTACCGGTGCACCAGGATGAGCACCAGGCGGGGGTCACCCAAATAGCCTGCCAGCAATTTACCATGGACAAATTATGGCTGGTACATAGGTTGGACAAAGATACCTCAGGCCTGTTGTTACTGGCCAAAAACCAGGAAGCCGCAGCAGAACTCTCCGCGTTATTTGCGCAAAGGGACATAGAAAAACGCTACCTCGCCATTAGCAATAAAACTCCCCAGAAAAAACAAGGTAGCATCATCGGAGCAATGCAAAAGTTACGGGATGGCAACTGGCGCTTGACCAAGTCCACGGCCAAACCAGCAATCAGCCACTTTTTCAGTGCTAGCTTGATACCTAACCATCGCCTATACCTGCTTAAGCCCTACACAGGGAAAACCCATCAACTGCGGGTTGCGATGAAAAGCATTGGCAGTGCCATCTTAGGTGATAGACGCTATGGCGGTGGCGACGCCGATAGGCTGTATTTGCACGCCTATGCATTGGCCTTCCACTGCTTTGGCCAAGACTTCCACATTACGCAATTGCCAGGAGAAACCGGGTTATTCGCATTACCAGAGTTTGGGCACGCGCTGCACCAAGTCATGGGCAAAAACCAGGAATGGCCTGATAAAAAGCTAAAAAAGCTGCTAAGCGCAAAAGACGTCGGAGGCGCCGTTGGCTGACATCTATGTACTCGGTAGCGGTGCTATTGGCTGCCTATTTGCCACCTACTGCCGGGAAGCGAATATTGGCTTCACTTTGCTTGGCCGGACAATCCCACCAGGGGGTATTCACTGCAAACTACTATCGGGCTTCGAAGCGGATTTAGCGCCCCACTCTAAGGCTGTAAGCGAGTTTAGGGGACAAATCAACGGGCTGTTGGTGGTCACCACCAAAGCCTATCAAGTCCATTGTGCATTGCAGCAGTTAAAACCAAAGGTCAGTAAAGACTGCACCCTGTTGCTGCTACACAACGGCATGGGGACAGAGCAGGCAACATTAAGGCTGTTTCCCAATAATAGTGTGGTCCGGATGCTAACCAACCGGGGCGCCCATAAAAAAGACTTGCACAACGTTATTGAAACGGGATTGGGCGATAGTTATTGCGGATGGCTGCGGGAAGCCCAAGGGCAGAAAAAATTGGCTATTGAAACCCTTGTCACGCGAATTTGGCAAGATTGCCATTGGCAACAGGACATATATCACGCCCTATACAAGAAACTCGCTATCAACGCCATGATCAACCCGCTAACTGCGCTGCACAACATTAACAACGGTGAATTATTACGACCTGCGTATGACAAAGAACTAAAACTACTAGCTGCAGAGTTGGGCGAATTATTCACGGCACTGAACGTAAACCTAAATGCCGAAGATGTGTTGGCGCTGACCCGGCAAGTGGCCGCGGCAACCGCCAACAATAGCAGCTCCATGCGTGAAGACATACGCCTGGGTAGGACAACGGAAATCGACTATATCACTGGATATCTATTAGAAAAGGCGAAGGCCGTTGGAATTGCCATGCCATCGCATCAAAGCCTGGTACGTTCGCTTATAGGAGAATCAAAATAACGCTAAGGACGGTATACCTTTACATTGGCATGGCCGTGTTCATGCAATAACAAGGCTTGCATCTTGCTCATAACACCTCGGTCACAATACAGGTAATACTCGCCCCCTTGTGGCAAAGTCGAAAAGGTTTCCTGCAGTTTGTAAAAAGGAATGGTTTGGCATTCAATGCCGGGCAAGGCCAGTGGTTTCGCGTCAGCTTCAACAGGGCTGCGTATATCCAGCACAACGGCGTCTTGTGGCAGGTTTGAAACAGAATCTACCGCCTTTATTTCGCGTTCTGCGGCAACCCCTAGCTTCCTGATATCCTGTACATCAGAAGCCCTTACGGCTTGTTCGAGCAAGGCCAGGTTGCACTTGGCCTCAGAGTCCAACACTTGCTGCAATGGCGCTTTTACATTGGGCTTTAAGGAAATAACCCCACAATATTCGGGGATGGACTTGGCAATGTCTTCAGTGCCAATTTCCCTTGCGGTGTCCACAATGTCCTGTTTATCACTACAGATCAGGGGGCGCAGTACCAGTTTGTCTGTGGCCGCTTCAATCAGGTGTAAATTACTTAGGGTTTGGCTAGAGACTTGCCCCAAACACTCACCGGTGACCAAGCCATTGATCCCCAGATTATTGGCGACAATTGTGGCTGCCCGCAGCATCATGCGCTTTAGCACCACGCCCATCACACCTGGCTCAACGTTTTCCAATATATCCGCAACTATCGCGGCAAAATCCACGGCAATGAATTTCACACTGTGGCTAGGGCTGTAGGTTTGCCATAAATAGTGGCACATCTGGCGCACGCCGATTTCGTGCTCATTGCCGCCTAAATTAAAGAAACAATAGTGGGTTTTTGCGCCCCTGCGGATCAAGTGGTAGCTGGACACGCTCGAATCAAAGCCGCCAGATACCAGGCTCAGCACATCCTCTTGGGTTGGCAGCGGCATACCGCCTAGGCCACGGTGCCTGGCTTTGACCAATATTAATTGTTCCCCGTCAATTTCAAAGGCGACCGTTACCTGGGGATTGGACAGGTCGACCCCTGCGGTATCGCAACGCAGGAAAAGCTCACTGCCCACGTGTTTCGCTAGCTCCAGCGAAGAAAAAGTGTGCTTGCCTTTGCGCTTGACCCTCACGGCAAAGGTTTTATGGGTAATTGCAGCTTGGTAAGCTTGCTGCACCTTGGCCACTATACCTTCGACGTCATCAAACACACTGGTTTCGACTTGTAGAACTTGGTCAACACCAGGAATTTTGCACAACAGCTCCTGGCAGAGCCCGGCCTTACCAGCCTCTTCTGGCGCTAACACAACATCAATTTTGTCCCACTTTTGCTGCACCGTTGCCTCTATGCCACGTTGGCCCAATATCAAGCGAATATTGGCTTGTAATAGCCTTACGAAGCGCTTGCGCACGTCTTTGCTTTTGATATTTATTTCTGGGTGCAGTTTGACGACAAAATGCGAGTTATTCATGGTTGATCTTGGCGCGGCTTTAGTTCAAAAGTCGCGCATTATAGCGGCATAACCCCGTTGCGCATAGCCGCTTGGAGGCCAAGGCGTTAACTCTCTTCCAATACCGTAATAGGATCGGAGAACTTAGGTTTACCTTGGTTAATGGCAATTTCTACCCTGCGGTTGCGGGCCGGGTTGGATTCGTCATCGGTCAAAGGGGCAGTATCAGCTTTGCCTACTACTTCCATGCGGCTTTCATCAAAGCCTTGTACCCGCCTTATCACTTCCGCCACAGCCACGGCACGCTGGGCGGATAAATCCCAGTTGGAGCGGTACAGCTCGTTGGAAATATTCTGGCTATCACTGTGCCCTGATATAGTAATTTCACCAGGCATATCCACCAGTAATTCGGCGACCCTCTCCAGGATAGGAATAAATTGGGGCTGCAAAAACGCCGAGCCTGCCGAAAATGAACCGTTTTCCCTGATCCGGATGGTAATTTGCTGGCCAAGTGACTCCATCTCAATTGAGCCATCAACAATTTGCTTTTCCAATGCCTCTGCGACTTTTTTCATCATTTCATTGGTCTGTTCTTGCGCCGCTTGCTGGGTCGGTGTCGCTGCCGAGGATTCACTCGCGGTTTGTTGTGCCTGACCACCCCGTTGCTGGCCACGTTGTTTCTGCCGGCCACCGGCAGAATCTTCATCACCAGCTTGGAACTCCAGCATCTGCTGGGTCATTTCAATGGTCTGTTGCTGGATATTTTCTATCGGGGTGGGATCCGGGCGTCCCGGCCTGAATTCCATGGCAATGACACTGGTACCTTTGGGAATGTCTTTTACCTCGATTTTGTTTTGCACACCGAATGCAAACTTCATGGAACCGGCAATCTGTTTGAATTTCAGCACGTCCATTTCGGAAAATGCCAATAGCAATACAAAAAAGCACATTAGCAGTGACATCAGATCAGCGAAGGTGCCCATCCACTGCGGTAGGCCGGGGGGGGGACACTTGGGACACTCTTCAGCTTGTTCGCTCATATTGCCTACCTCGGTTTAATCGTCTGGCCCGGCGTTGCCGCGCTTACTAGCAGCAAGGTAATTCTTGAGAATACCTTCGATAACTCTTGGGTTTTGACCATCGGCGATGCCGATAATTCCATCAAGCACCAGGCTTTGGTTGAGTTTTTCTTCTTCTTTCCTGTTATTGAGTTTGGTTGCGATGGGCAAACAGATAACATTGGCCAAGAAGGCACCATAAAGCGTGGTTAGCAGGGCAACCGCCATGGCAGGACCGATGGCCTTGGGGTCGTCCATGTTCGACAACATGGCAACCAGCCCGATCAGTGTCCCTATCATCCCCATCGCCGGTGCAACATCACCTAAAGCTTTGTAAATGGTGGCGCCAAACTCATGGCGCTCTGTGGTCATAGAAATATCTTTGGACAAGGTGGCACGGACAACATCAATATCGTGGCCATCCACCAGCATATCGACGCCTTTTTGCATAAATTCGTTTTCGATTTCCGCTTCTTCCAACGCTAAGAAGCCACCTTTACGGGCAGCGTCTGCCATTTCAACGATTTTTTGAATTAACTCGTCTGGGGCTTCAATTTTGAACATAAACGCCTTTGCGGCAATTTTGCCCGCGCCGAAGAACTGCCCCAGTGTATATTGGGACAACACAACAAACACGGTGCCACCAAATACAATCAGAATAGAGGGTACATTAACGAACATTCCCATGTCGCCGCCGATGATCATTGCCATCACTACAAAGCCAATAGCACCAATCATTCCAATCAGCGTTGCTAAATCCACATCATCCTCCTACATAGGCATAAAGCAGGGTAAAGTTGCCAGACGAACATTAATTACTACTACTTCTGGGAATATTTCCGCTAAGTCGCTGACTTGACAACCATTCTATCGACAATCCCATTTTTTTCTACAGTATTATTTTTTGCAGTATTAATTGTTATAGCTAAGTGTAATCGCAGTTCAGGATTTTTCCTTGATATTGCTAAAACCCCGCAATTTACCCAAGCAAATCGGCAACTAGTGTTTGACCCTAACAGCCGCCTTGGGTAAGGTGCGCAGCATTATTCCACAGCAATTGGTAACTTTGTGAGTGATTCAAATTCTGCAAACTCCCCTACATTTGAGCAAACCCTAGTCGAGCTAGAAGAGATTGTCGCTAAAATGGAACAAGGTGACCTGCCCCTAGACCAAGCCCTAGCAGCATTTGAGCGCGGTATTGGGCTAGCTAGGACCGGCCAGGAGACGCTAAAAAATGCAGAACAAAAAGTGCAAATGCTGGTAAAAACCAGCGCCGGCGAATCACTTGTCGATATGGACAAAGCTGAAGATGCCGAATAAGCCAGTGCATGGCGCTGAAGTACAAGGCAACAATGGCTGGAGGGAATTCCAGCAGCACTACGCCAAGCTGATAAACCAAAACCTAGCGAACACCATTACTGCCCTGCCCGATCTCAATGCACCGCTAAAGTCAGCAATGGAATACAGCCTTTTAGCTGGCGGCAAACGCATTCGCCCTTTTTTATTATTCGCAACCGGAACCATGCTGGAAGTGGATGAAGCCAAGCTGTTGCCCTGCGCCATCGCCCTCGAATGCATCCACACCTACTCCTTGATCCACGACGACCTGCCGGCAATGGATGACGACGACTTAAGGCGCGGCCAAGCCACATGCCATATAGCCTTTGACGAGGCTACCGCCATCCTGGCAGGCGATGCCTTGCAGGCCCTTGCCTACCAGGTGATTTTAGGATCCAAGCAGTTAAACGCAGTTCAAAAACAACTGGTGGCGCTTGATTTGAGCAATGCCTCCGGCTACCAAGGTATGTGCGGCGGGCAATCCCTAGACATTGCTTTTACCGATACCGCCGCGAGCCTGCCCGAGCTACAGCAAATACACCAGCTTAAAACCGGCGCCTTGATCCTTTCCAGCATTACTATGGCGACCCACTTGGCACAGGGCATAGGTGAGCAAACCCGGGAACGGCTGACTGACTTCGGCAAAGCACTTGGCCTGGCGTTCCAGGTTAAAGACGACATATTGGATGTTGAGGGCGCGACTGAAGCCTTGGGGAAACCCCAAGGTTCTGATGAATCTATCAATAAATCTACCTACCCCAAACTAATGGGATTAGCTGACGCTAAAACTTTTTTGCAATCTTTGCGTAGCAATGCACTACAAGCGCTTGATGCAATACCTTACAATACCGGGCTGCTTGAATCATTTACCGATTATGTGGTCAACCGGGACCACTGAGATAGGAAAAGAAAAATCTAATGACACTGGATCTCGACCACTACCCATTGTTGGCACAGGCCTTGACGCCTGAGCAACTGCGAAAACTGCCCAAAGATCAGCTCAAAGGTGTAGCTGATGAACTTAGGGCCTATTTGCTCGCCAGCGTTAGCCAGAGTAGTGGTCATTTTGCATCAGGCTTGGGGACGGTCGAGCTTACCGTTGCCCTGCACTATGCCTACCAGACGCCATTTGACCGGCTAGTTTGGGATGTGGGCCACCAGGCTTATCCCCACAAAATTATCACTGGCCGAAGCGACCGCATTACCAGTATCCGCCAAAAAGGCGGCTTGCACCCATTCCCCTGGCCCCCTGAAAGTGATTATGACACCTTTGCGGTAGGCCATTCGTCTACCTCTATTAGTGCTGCGCTTGGCATGGCTGTGGCTGCCGAAAAAGAAGGCAAAGGTCGAAAAGTTGTGGCAGTTATTGGTGACGGTGCCATGACTGCCGGTATGGCTTTTGAAGCACTTAACCACGGCGGTGACATAGGCAAAGACTTATTGGTTGTGCTAAATGACAATGAGATGTCGATTTCGGAAAACGTTGGTGCCCTCAACAGCCACTTGGCGCGCCTGCTGACTGGCAGCTTTTTCAACTCGATCCGCGATGGTGGCAAGAAGCTGCTATCCAATGTCCCGCCAATCAAGGAATTTGCCAGCCGCGCTGAAGAACACATCAAGGGCATGGTAGTTCCCGGCACCATCTTTGAAGAGTTAGGTTTCAATTACATTGGCCCAATCGACGGCCACGATGTTGACGGCATGGTGGATACCCTGCACAACATGCGCAACTTGGAAGGTCCCCAAATCCTGCACGTCGTCACCCGCAAAGGCAAAGGCTACGAGGTAGCAGAAAAAGATCCGATCAAGTTCCATGCCGTACCGAAATTCAACCCGGCTGACAACAAACTGCCTAAATCAGCTGCCTCCAAGCCCACTTATTCCAAGATATTTGGCGACTGGATCTGCGATATGGCAGCCAAAGATCCCAAGTTGATGGGTATTACCCCTGCCATGCGCGAAGGTTCGGGGTTAGTGCGGTTTTCCCAAGAGTATCCGGATCAGTATTTCGATGTCGCCATAGCTGAGCAACACGCAGTGACATTTGGCGCGGGACTGGCCAAAGATGGCATGAATGCCGTAGTAGCGATTTATTCTACCTTCCTGCAGCGCGCTTATGACCAACTGATACACGATGTTGCCATCCAAAACCTACCGGTACTTTTTGCCATTGACCGGGCGGGTATTGTGGGTGCCGACGGCCCAACCCACCAAGGTGCGTTTGACCTCACGTATATGCGCTGTATCCCTAACCTGGTCATTATGGCACCGGGTGACGAACAAGAGTGCCGCGACATGTTATACACGGGCCACCTGATGCAACAACCTGCCGCAGTACGCTACCCAAGGGGTGCCGGCATGGGCGTGGAAGTAAGGGAGCAAATGCAAGAGCTAGAAATTGGCAAATCCCGTACCCTCAGGCAAGGACAAAAAGTCGCAATTTTAAACTTTGGCACCCTATTGCCCTATGCCATTGCAGCAGCCGGGCAGCTGGATGCCACGCTAATTGATATGCGCTTTGTTAAACCACTGGATCTGGAAGCCATTGCCAACGCAGCAACTGCACACGACCTGTTAGTCACCTTAGAAGACAACGCCATTGCTGGCGGTGCCGGTAGCGGGGTTGCCGAAGCATTAAACCAATCTGGCCAGTCCTGCCCTATTTTACATATTGGCTTGCCTGACCAGTTCATTATGCAAGGCACCCAGGTGGAAATGTATGCAGAACTGGGGTTAGACGCACAAGGCATCGTCGCTAAAGTGCAGCAACGACTAAATTCGCAATAGGGGAAATAACCTAGTGGCGCTGGCGAAAACTTCCAGCGCCGCTGGTGATTGCTGCGGATTATGGGAGCAGGATTTAGGCAAATGCCTGCCAATAGATTGCATCATTTTGCTAATGCCACCAGCCATTTGGGGAGTGCATAATAAATGCGCATGATTGGTCATCACCCCCCAAGCATGAATGTCGACTTCATATTGAGCAGGGTATTTTTTTAACCATCCAACATGCGCTGTTAAACCTTGTTCCAAACCGAAACAAATTTGGCGGTTATTACCTCTTTCGATTATATGTTGCGGTACCCCAACGGGATCCACACGATGTAAACGAGCCATCTTCAATCCTTTGAAAAATTTCCTCCAACTCAAAAGCTAACATAGCTGATGTTACTAACCAAACGTTAAAAGTTTACTCTGACCCCAGATATTCTAACCAAACATCCGGTGTGAATAGACTGGCTCGCGGTGCTCCAATAGCCTGATTTTTTCCAAACCAACGGTTTCGGGGTTGACGACGATATTACTATAGCTGGATACCCTAATGCCGTTGATGGGGTTGGTGGCGATATCGCGGTTTATGGCGGCTGAGGGTACTAGAATTGCGTCGTAGCTCGCAGCATCGAGCAAGTAGCTAGAGCCCAACTGTTGGGATTCTGGCTGGTGTGCGTCCGCTGCCCAGTCCCACGGCAGCTCCTTGGGCTCAACCGAATGCACGCGCAAAGAGGGGAATTCGAAAATAGAGACAACAAACAAGCGGTTCACCATTTTAGGTGAGGGCATGTAGTTGGCTATTTCGAGCATCGCATTTTGTACATTAGTGCTGAAATACATCGCTGGGACATTGGCTAGGTTCCACCTGGCACCTACCCTGAAACTTGTGGTTTTACTGTAATCGTGCCAAGCGTCAGCGTAGTCCGTTTTGACCACTTTAAACAGGATCACCCAAGCACTCCGTAACGCATTTCATCAAGGCAGGTGCGCAGCTTTTGCCTGCCAACAATGGTATCCATAAATTCCGCAGGGGTATGCCCATCCAGTACAGGTAGCGGCGTGGCTATCCACTCCTTGAGCAACCCTTCATCAAAATCAAAAAATTGCCTTAGCTCTTTCCAAAGCATCGACAGGTCGTTCAAACCATCGGTTTGGCTCTTTGAAAGTGTGCGGCGGTAGAGTTTTGGGAAGTTGGTCTTGTCAGTCCCCAAGGTTCCGATTACCACCGCCCTTGGGATGTATTGCACCATGTGCTTCAATGTTTGGCCAGCCAGGCCATGCTCCACCATCCGGCTAATCGCAAGCGGGTCGTCGGACAGGGCTTGCAATGCCTGGGCGTCACCTTCCAAGCGGGTCATAATGACATCATCTAAATCTGTAGCCGATTGCGTTTGCACCATCATTTACACCAAATAGTATTATTTACTATGAAAGCATAGTTCAATTGACTAATCATGAAAAGGGACGTTTTCCTTGCCCAATTGTGGCTGCCGTGCTGCTGGGTGGGTCTTTCCAAATACACGGCACAGTAGCCCCTTGGCAACATGGGTATAGGACTGTGTCGTTGAAATGCTTGCGTGACCCAGGAGCTCCTGGATGACCCTAAGGCTCGCGCCATTTTCTAGCATTGAGGTCGCTGTTGTATGCCAATAAAGGTTCGCTACACCAGGTTTGGCCACACCTGCCCGTAATTTGTATTTACTGACTATTGCGGATATTTTCTTACCTCCTATCCGCCTGCCATCGTCACCCAAAATTAAAAGTTTACTCTGACCCCAGATTTGTGGGCATTGGCGTTGTAAAGCATGTAACTGCCATTGACGTTATGCTGTGGGTTATCCTTCCAGTCATTCTCGCTGTAGCTAATGGCAGGGCAACTGCTGCTCGCCGCCACTTTCATTGCACCGGCATCATTTGGCCATGTGGGGATTGCACACTGCCAGTCAGTATTAGCACCGATTGTGGCAAAAACCGTTTGGTTTTCCACTAACGAGCTATACGGGAACTTCTGTTTAAAGCGCGTATGGGTCGTGGTGCCGTATTGGAAACAAGCAATAAACCTTGATGACAAGGTAAAACCCAAGCCATAAAAAAAAGCGCCTAAGGTGGCGCGTTTTTGGTGTTGTTGGGATCAAGCCTGGGGCTAGGTTTCGTCGTCCTCTTGCTCAAACTCTTCCACTTTCTTTTTTACGCGGACGTTTTTGACGGCCATGCTGTGGTCTGGGGCGAAGCAGGTGCCATTGTACTGGCGGGAGAGCACCAGCTGTACCCAGCGGTTTTTGCGTTTGGCCTTGTGGATTTTGTCCATTTTCTTGGCCAGGTCGTTGTCGCCTTCTAAGCCCAGCACATGCCAGGGCATACCTTCGAGCTGCACAAACACCTTACCGTCAGAATTGTAGAGCCGCTGAAACTTGACTGGGTAAGGCGAGTTTCTTTTGGTGCAGCGCCTCGCCGTACAACAGGCCAACGGACGGCCAGGCTGGTAGCCCTCATAATGAAGTCCGTGCCCAGTAGCCAGCTATTGCTATCTTTTAGCTAAGCATAATAGTGAATACCATGGTGCTGATAGTAAGTAGTTTTTTCAATTTATGTTTAGTCTAAAAATCTAGTTTTTAATGTCTGGCACCTTTTGGTTCGCAATACACCAATGCAGATTTCAATTGATTTAAACTATAGCTCTTTCTTGATACGTGACTTATAACTCTTCAATTGCTCGTCAGAGAGCACTTCGTCATCTTTCCAGTCGTATACAATATTTAACAAGCTAACAACTGATGGGTTTGGAAACGACATAACTTTTTCAACCATCGCAAGGTCATGAGCGTTAAAGTTACCCAACGCGGTGTAAAACGCTCTTATGCAATCTACAGATGAGGCCCGTTGAGACTGTGTTCCAGCAGCAGTTATTTCGTTACTCGCATATACTTCTGATTGACTAGCGTTGTCGGCAATAGAACGAATAATCTGAGGTAATGAAGGCCAGTACCTCAAGTCATATTGGCTGAACAGCTGGTTTAACTTCTCTTTGGGATACCATTGGTAGCGGGCATTATTCGCTTTGGTGGCAGCATCATTGATGACATCTTTGATGGAATAATAGTTATCGCCTGTGAAACCGGAGCCTTCGGATTTTTCGTTTTGAGACTCTAATAATTCTGCTAGTAGGTTTGCCGTCTCAGCGATTTCGTTATTAAGCACTTTGAGCTCCTTAGCTTTTTGGCGCGCATAAACGAAACTTTCTGGTTTGGCAAAAACTATTAAGCCCAAAATACAGTCAATAAAATCATAGCGAGCATTGAAGTTGAGCTTTGAGTTTATTTCATCCCAAAGAGGGGTGAGCTCATCAAAACGTTCCAATATACGCTCGATCACAGGGATCTCACTGAGCCAACAATTATTTATGCGGCGATCTTCTTTTAGCAAAAGCAATGATTCCCGAATGCTTTGGACGGTGTTAGCTCTTAATACTTCGATATATTCTGGGTAAGTACCTTTATTCATATTTTCGATCCTGTGGAATTGAAATTCAAACTCATCATATCCATAGGTAATAGTCTTGCGCGCATCCGAGCAATACAAATTTTAGGCCTAACTCAGTTACCTAAATACTGCCAGAGGAGTTGTCATCAAAACCACCAACAGGTTCAATATTTTATACGCTCTTTTAGAAATGAAAAACGCCCGCCTGACACACTGGAAGATTCAGTAGTAATAAAGCGTATCTTCTTGGTTGACCTGTTCCTTCCTGGCTGTGGGCATAATTATCAATCCTGAATCTCATCAAATATTAGCCAATTCCGCGTGAAGAATAAGGATCGGGAAACTGTACCTTGGTTCAGTTAGGATCTTTGTCGTATTAGTTTCTACGGGCTTCTACTGGTGGGCACTGCAAGCCCTGCTGGTAAAACTGCGGGCTGTCGCAGGGCAGGATTTAGGCGTTAAAAAGCCCCTGTACATGGAGGGGCTTGGTTGTGAGTGAACTGCAAGTGCAATTTTTGAACATGGCGCTATTTGCGCTTTAGGTTTCGTCGTCCTCTTGCTCAAACTCTTCTACTTTCTTTTTTACGCGCACGTTTTTGACGGCCATGCTATGGTCTGGGGCGAAGCAGGTGCCGTTGTATTGGCGGGAGAGTACCAGCTGTACCCAGCGGTTCTTGCGTTTGGCCTTGTGGATTTTATCCATTTTTTTGGCCAGGTCGTTGTCGCCTTCAAAACCGAGTACATGCCAGGGCATGCCTTCCAGTTGCACGAACACCTTGCCATCCGAGTTGTAGAGCCGCTCGAATTTTGCTGGGTGAGGCGGGTTTCTTTAGGTGCAACGCACCGCCCCGCCGAACGACTGGCCATTGGGTGAAGCGAGTTTCTTTAGGTGCAACGCACCGTCTCGCTGAACGACCTGCCATGGATGGCAGGGCTGGGTGACGATCATCAGGGATGTGTTTAAGACTTACTTATTAGTGTTGCGACACTGACTCCTTTGACATCATTTAGCCGGTAGCCCTCACAGGGAAGTTTGTGCCCCGTACCTATCTATGGCTAACCTTCCTCTTCCTCATCAAACTCTTCCACTTTCTTTTTCACGCGCACGTTTTTTACGGCCATGCTGTGGTCTGGGGAGAAGCAGGTGCCGTTGTATTGGCGCGAGAGCACCAGCTGTACCCAGCGGTTCTTGCGTTTAGCCTTGTGGATTTTGTCCATCTTCTTGGCCAGGTCGTTGTCGCCTTCAAATCCCAATACATGCCAGGGCATGCCTTCCAGTTGCACAAACACCTTGCCGTCTGAGTTATAAAGCCTTTCGAATTTTGCTGGCTCGCATTTTTGCTTGGCGGCAAAAGCATTGCCGCTAAGCAAGGCGATGAATGCCAAGGTGATGATAATTAATAACTTTTTCATAATTTTTCTGTATCTACTGCATTTCCCTATAAACTAAAAAATAAAACGGCTCTTGCCCTTTTTTCATATCATTTTTTATTGAAACTAGTTATTGCCCCTTGTCTTGGGCACGAGCTATTTCAATAGCTACAATCTCTTTGTTAACTTGATCGCGCATTGCCGGTTCAAAGAATGTTATGTGATATGTCGCAATATCTTTTGCGTCTTCATCTTCGAGCGCATATAAGCAATCAACAAACTTTTTAGCTCCAATCTTTGGCAACAAGAACTTCAACCAGTAACCAATTTCGTTCGGCATCTTTTTGCTCAGACCTAGTTGCAATATGGACAAAAGCAGTTGTTTTTTGTTTATTTTTTTCACCAACAATTCAACAATTGATACTCGAATCCTACCTTCGTATTTATCTAAAAATGGCGTCAAAATTTCGTATATTCTAAATTCAGTCTTACCCCTTAGACGATTTGTAACTTCCTTGACACTGCTAGTTTCAGGGAATTTATTAATCAATTCAGCAAATTCTTCAATCATAATAAATGTCACTAAAAAGGATTGAACTTATCAAGGGGTAACTTGGCTTGCCACGCCCTATCAGGAGTTGGTTTATAATGGCCAGAGTTATTATTCCAGAATTTAATCTGTCCTCTACTGGCTCCTCTACCAAATCTGATATGTCCTACAAAATCGACGGATTTTGAGCCATGTGAAATATGATAGTGACCTGTACCTGGGCGCGCAACAAACGTATTCCCACGTATTGTTACAAACTCATATTCACCTTTGGCAGTGAAGTAATTTCCAGCGCTATCTGTAGTACGCCATTTTCCATTGTGCTTGACCAACCTCCTCAATGGTGATGTGTTGTGGTATGGCTCAGATATCGTATTGTGGAACTGTTTAACTTCTGGTGTAACGCCCCCTTTACCATCGTCTTCTGGATCAGGCGTTGGTGACGTTGGACTAGAAAACTCCTTCAAAAAATCACTTACAATGGTTGTGGTCGGCTTTACATCCATCGAATCCCAGCCATCATGGCCTGTGCCACCTTTCCCTTTTCCATCTCCATCGCCATTACAGTTACAAAGTGAACCTCCCAATGCCGGTTTTGCAGTAGCCATTTGCCCAACCATTCCGCCTACAGCAGCTGTTAAACTTGGATCTATATCGTTGGCGTCAGTGTCTACTGTGTGGGTAGCGTAAGATTTAGGCGAACCGATGTCAGGTATGGCATTGCCTTTAACGGTAATTGAACCAGCATTACTAAGCCCCTTCTTACCTTCAAAAGTGCCATTACTAACAACTGTAAGATCACCATTCGCCCCTTTAGTGACCGTGCCAACTACCTTGTCGCCATCCATTATGTCCTGGGAAATACCTTGTTCGAGGCTGTCGCTACAAGCTTCCAAACCATCGCCTACCGAACAGTAACCCGTCGGATCCGTCCCCGCTAACGGATTATTCATAATATAGCTATAGGGGTTAATGCTCTGGCTGTTTGTAGGGCTTTGGATCACCGGATCCACCGACATAAACCTGCCGACGTTGTAGTCATAGACCCGGCCGTTCATATGGATGAGCTCGGCTTGGTCGAGGTGCTCGTGGTCGGTGAAGCCTCGGCGGATATCCTGGCGCTGGTCAAACAGGTTGCTGGCCAGGCGTGCCGGGCTAAGCTGCGCCCAGTCACCGCCGCGTGGCTTGCCAAACGGGTCAAAGTAGCGCATGGAGACCACGTTGTCGTTTTCGTCGGTCATGGTGGTGGCGCTGCCGAGGCGGTCGCGGTGGGTGTAGGCAATCCCTGGGATACCACTATCCCTTAAGGTCAGGATGGCGATATCCGAGATAAAGTGGTTGTACTTGGTAGGCTCCCCTGCTTTTTGCTCCACCTCAAAGTGCTTGCCTATGTAGTAGGTGGTGGTGGTGCCGTCGGTTTCGCTGCGCACCTGCTTGAAGCGCATCAGGTCGGCACCGTAATACAGTTCAATGTTGCTACCATTCTTATTGATTTGCGTAGGCTTGCTAAAGGCGTTGTACCACACTTCCTGGCTGCCATTGCGGTGGGTCTGGTTGCCCTTGCTGTCGTAGCCAAAGGTATCGGTACCACCGGCTTTGAGCGCCACTGACTGCAGCTTGTTGCTGCCCGCCACATAGGTATAGGCACCGTTGCTGGCAGTGGAGTAGTCGGTTTTCATTTTGATGTTGCCCACGGCGTCGTAGGCATAACCAATAGTGGCGGTGCCCCCAGGGTAGCCATTGCTGGAACCGTCAAGGCGGTGCAGCCTGTCATAGCGGTAGCTGTCAGCGGCCTTGGCTGGCAACATGGCTGACAGGTTCTCCACCTCCATCAAGTTGCCGTAGCTATCGTATTGGGTGTATTGCAGGTGGTGGCTGGCACCCACCTTGGAAGACAGCATCTGCCCCGTCGTGCTGTGGTAGGTGTATACGCCGGTGAGGCCATTGTTGTTGATTTGGGCGCCGGTGATATTGCCAAAGGCGTCCTGGGCGGTGACCTTGCGGTAGGCATGGCCGCTTTGGGCATTTATCTCTTCGGTTAAGTAACCAGCACCGTTGTATTTGTAGCCAACCGTCAGGCCAGCGGCATTGCCCGCCACGGCCGGGTACACCATCGCCTTGGGACGGCCGTAGTTATTGTCATATACCGTGGTAGTTGCATAGGCCGTGCCGTCGATGGTCACCGTGGTAGTTTCCACCCTGGCCGCGCTGTCATAGGTATAGCTGGTGCTATGGCCATTGCCGGACTGGGACGTGAGCAGGCCCTTGGTCTCCGTGTCCCAGACAAAGCTGGCATTGGCGCCGTTGCCGCCGCTGCGGCTGGTGACCCTACCCAACAAGTCCATGTCATAGTAAATCCACTGGCCGTTGGCGTCCTTTTCCTTTTCCAGCTCGCCGAAGGCGTTGTAGGGTGAGGCGGGTTTCTTTAGGTGCAACGCACCGCCCCGCCGAACGACTGGCCATGGGACGGCCAGTCTGGCAGCCCTCACAGGGAAGTTTGTGCCCCGCGACCTAATACTGTGCAGGTTCCAACCATTCCCCTTGAGGGGCTAGGGGTGGGAATAAAAAATAGCCGCAGGCAACCTTATTGGAAACGAGCAATAAACCTTGATGACAAGGTAAAACTCAATCCATATAAAAACGCGCCTAAGGTGGCGCGTTTTTGGTGTTGTTGGGGTCAAGCCTGGGGCTAGGTTTCGTCCTCTTGCCCAAACTCTTCCATTTTCTTTTTTACGCGGACGTTTTTGACGGCCATGGTGTGGTCGGGGGCGAAGCAGGTACCGTTGTACTGGCGGGAGAGTACCAACTGTACCCAGCGGTTTTTGCGTTTGGCCTTGTGGATTTTATCCATTTTCTTGGCCAGGTCGTTGTCGCCTTCAAAGCCGAGCACATGCCAGGGCATGCCTTCTAGCTGCACAAACACCTTGCCGTCGGAATTGTAGAGCCGCTCAAACTTGGCTGGCTCGCATTTTTGCTTGGCGGCAAAGGCATTGCCGCTAAGCAGGGCGGTGAGTGCCAAGGTGATGATGGTTAGTAACTTTTTCATAATTTATCCTGTATTTACAGTGTTTCCCTATTTATCAGAGAATTTAAAACGGCTCTGACCCCTTTTATTCTTCTTTTGCTTGGCGGCAAAGGCATTGCCGCTAAGCACGGCAGTGAGTGCCAAGGTGATGATGATTAATAACTTTTTCATAATTTGTCCTGTATCTACTGCGTTTCCCTATAAACTAGGGTTTAAAACGGCTCTGCCCCCTTTTATTCTTTAACGTGGGTGTCCATGTAAGTTTTTCAGAATTTAAAACGACTCTGACCCCTTTTATTTCCTAGAAAGCTTTTGATAAGCAGTTTCAATTTTAATTAATTTGACTCCCAGTTCAGAATCGAATGGCCATGAATCAACTATCGCTCTGGACATACCGAACTTTTTTCCTGATAGTCTCCCAGATTCCAACTCCTCCAAGATATTTTGGAGATTGTCTAAAAACCTTTTTAACTGAACAGGTGTCCCAACTGATTTTTCTCCTTGACGATGTTTGTGTAATGCTTCGTCTAATTCAGTTTGTGTTTGTTTTACAAGTTTGTTTAGTGCTTTCATTACTTGAGGTCCTTTGATGGATCCAAAACAAATTTTTGAATTTGTCCGCCTGGATATTGAGCACCTTGGGCAGCCGCTCTACCTTCAATAAATATAGTTCCTGGATTAATTTGCCACTGCTTTATACCAGTCATTTGATTCCACGACGGCGGCAGCGCCAGACTCTGCCTGGTAGCAGGAAATGTTTCAAACAAATATCTCCCATCTGGGGCGGCATCAAAATTGTCAAAATATCGCAAGCCGTATTCGTTGTTTCCAGCTTTTCTGATTTGTATAGTATCGATTTCAAAAGACTCAATTATTTGCTTTCTATATTCTCTAGGAACATTATTGGATTTTAATAATGCCGAAGCCTCCTTAACTCCTTTATATCCCTTTCTAGCCTCACTAACAAATGGGACTAGACCTGCGTATCGCCAAAAGCCAGTGACTTTATCACCCGTAAAATAATCTTCTCCATTGATAGCAGTATAAAGATCAGCGGCAATTCCGGCTGGTGTAAACCCTACCGCCAATGACGCCGCATCATCTAGCCCTAACCCTCCGCTATCTGAACTATTCCAGACAAAGTCATTGTAGGCGCTAGATATTTCATCATAACCGTAGAAAGCAGACTGGAGCCCTTTCGAAACTCCAGCATTGGTGCCATTGCCTCCAACGTGCTTGCGCTCCTGAGCTTTTTCAAGTTCTCCTTCAACATCTGGAATGCCGCCATTTAAATTACCCGCGGTCTTAGCTCCGTTATACGCAATCTGTCCTATAGCATTACTAAGCTCATTCCATTTTTGCTGGTTTTTAGTTGACGTATTATCAACTGTAACATTGCATTTACTAGCCCCACCGCCCCCTGGGATATGGCTTCCCGTTGAGCTACATGGCGAATAGCCACTTGGATCCGTCCCGCTTAACGGATTATTCATAATGTAAGAGTAAGGGTTAATCCCCTGGCTACCGCCCAAGCCGTGAATAAACGGATCCACCGACATAAACCTGCCGACGTTATAGTCATAGACCCGGCCATTCATATGGATGAGCTCGGCTTGGTCGAGGTGCTCGTGGTCGGTGAAGCCGCGGCGGATATCCTGGCGCTGGTCAAACAGGTTGCTGGCCAAACGTGCCGGGCTCAGCTGCGCCCAGTCACCGCCGCGTGGCTTGCCAAACGGGTCAAAGAAGCGCGTTGAGTCCACTTTGTTGTTTTCGTCGGTTATGGTGGTGGCGCTGCCCAGGCGGTCACGGTGGGTATAGGCGATTTCTGGGATGCCACTGCCCCTTAAGGTCAAAATGGCGATATCCGAGATAAAGTGGTTGTACTTGGTAGGTTCACCTGCCTTCTGCTCCACCTCAAAATGCTTGCCAATGTAATAGGTGCTGGTGGTGCCGTCGGTTTCGCTGCGCACCTGCTTGTAGCGCATTAGGTCGGCACCGTATGACAGTTCAATGTTGCTACCGTTCCTATTGATTTGTGTAGGCTTGTTAAAGGCGTTGTACCACACTTCCTGGCTGCCATTGCGGTGGGTCTGGTTGCCCTTGGCGTCGTAGCCAAAGGTATCGGTACCACCGGCTTTTAACGCCACCGATTGTAGCTTGTTGCTGCCAGCCACATAGCTATAGGCACCGTTGCTGTTGGTGGAATAGTCACTCTTTTTAGTGATATTGCCCACGTCATCATAGCCATAGCTAATAGTGGCGGTTTCGCCGGCGTAGGTATAGCTGGAGCTAACCAGGCGGTGCAGGCTATCGTAGGCATAGGTGTCGAGGGTAGTAGCGCCCATAAAGTCCGAGCGGTTCTCTACCTCCATCAGGTTGCCAAAGCTGTCGTACAGCGTATATTGCAAGTGGTGGCTGGCACCCACCTTGGAGGACAACATCTGCCCGGAGGTTGTGTTGTAGGTATATTCGCCGGTCAACCCATTGTTATTGATCTTGGCTGTTTTGATATTGCCAAAGGCATCCTGTGCCGTGACCTTACGGTAGGCATGGCCGCTTTGGGCGTTTTTCTCCTCGACCAGGTAGCCTGCGGCGTTGTAGGCATACTCAATGGTCAAACCGGTTGTATTGCCCGCCACAGCCGGGTATTCCAAAGCCTTGGGCCTGCCATAGTTGGCATCATAATGGGTGGTGGTTGTGTAGCTGCCAACCCCGTCAATAGTGACGGTGGTGGCCTTGACCCTGGCAGCGCTGTCATAGGTATAGCTGGTGCTATGGCCATTTACTGACTGGTGCGCCAATAGGCCATCTTTCCCGTCATCCCAACCAAAGTTAGCGGCAGCGCCATTGTCCCCCGTACGCCTTGTGACCCGGCCTAACAAGTCCATATCGTAATAAATCCAATCGCCGTTGGCGTCCTTTTCCTTTTCTAGCTCACCAAAGTCGTTGTAAGTGAACTCGGTTCGCCCCTGGTTGGGGTCGTTGACGTGTTCCTTGCGGCCCAGGGCGTCATACTTGGCGGTTACCTTGTTGCCTGCGGCATCCTGGATAACGATGGGGTTGCCGCTGCCATCATAGGCGTATTTGGTAAACTTACTTGCGGCATCTTTTGTTTCCACCAGTTGCTGCAAGCTGTTATAGGTGCGGGACATGTTGAGTTCGTTATCCTTACCCTCAAATGAAACCTTGTCCGCTACAACCTTAATGCCAGTTACCAAGCCATCGTAGATGTAGGTGGTAGTGAGGTTGCCGTTGGTTTGCGGGGCTACCTTGGTACCAGGGCGGCCTAAGGTATCAAAAGCAGAAAAAGTCGTTTCAGCCTTTTCTGCATCCAAAAGGTAAGGGTTGGTTTCTACCGTGACCAAGCCCCGGCTATTGAAGGTAACATCCCGTTTGATATAGCTGCTGCCATCAAAGTGCTGGGTCTCGGTGCGCACTGTCCTGCCAAGCAAATCTTTATACTCACGGGTTTGGGGTGTGCCTGGTTGTTTGGTAACGATGCGCATGGTGGCGTTGTTGCCACTGGCGGCCTCATAGCCAATTTTTTGGGCAGGAAAGCCAGTACGGCTAATTTGGATGGGCCTTGCCAAGTTATCGTATAGGGTGCTGGTCAGCACGCCAGTGACATCGGTAACCCTAGTAGGTAGGCCTGTGGCGGGATCAGTTACCGTTGTAGTGGTGTGGTATTCATCATTATATTCGTCAGGTTCACCGTCTGGTGATAAATCATCCAGTGCACCACCTTCTGCCCCACCGCCGTCAACGACTTCAACCAGCTGATTAATTTGATACGGAAAATAGCCATCGTCTTGTTTTGCAGAGCCGGACTTGGAGTAACTGGTTGTAACGCGCCGGGTTTGCGGGCTATTGCATGATGCATTGCCGTTACAGGTGTTGCCAACCACATCGACGTAAATTGGCAGGCCATAGCCATTGTAGCCTGTTGTAGTTATTGTAGTTGCGGTTGCCGCGATGGCCTCCGTACCTGTACCGCTGGTATCCCTATGGTAGATGGTTACGGTTTCAGGTTTGCGGATGGATTCTTTCCACCCAACCGAAGTCTTAACCACTTTATCATTGTCATTGTCTGTGGCAACAGTCAAACCTTCTGTAGTGCGGACCACCCTGTGCTTAACCACGGTTTTGCTTTCGTAGCGGCCAGGCCAGGCACGGGTGGCCAATGAATAATCGGCAAGCTGGGTAGTACTGTAGGTGCCGTAGGCGTCAGTTTTGGTGCTAGTGCGCTTTAGGATATTGCCGTATTGGTCGATATCCGAGGTACCGTCCCCTACCGTAACTACGGTACTCGCTATTTCAGTATGGCCGATTTTTCCTTCTGAATCGCCGGTGTCATAGTTGGTAGTGCTGGCGCTGGCATTGTACAGCATGTGGCCGGAACCATTGTATTGTGGGTTCGACTGCCAGTCATTGGTGGTATAGCTTAGCAGTGGGCAAGTCGTCGATGCACTGCTGCAATCCCAGCCGTCACCTGGTTCACTGGTGCCGACAAACTGCGACTGGCCCTCAACCAAGGAGCTATAGGGGAATTTCTGCTTGAAACGGGTGTGGGTTGATACGCCATTGACCATGTCTACCTGGGTGATGGACTTAAAGCCCCTGAAACCACGCCCCTGGTTGTTGTACACCGCACCGCGGTACTGGTATTGGGTTTCGTTCAACCCGCCCACGCCATTGGACTGCTTGAAGGACGCCACGGCATACATGCTTGAGGCAAAATTAAAGTGCTCGCCATCTGCCCAATCCTTGCGTTGGGCGTCATAGTAAGCTTCTCCTGTAGGGCTAAACTCATCACTCGAAAGCGGGCTATAGTCCCATTGGCTTAGCTTGCCCAGGCCGTTGTTGACTTCCTTCAGGATATCAATCGGCACATAGTCGGCCGCATTAGGGCTTGCCATATTAGTTGAGCCATAGTTGCGGTTGATGAACACCTTGTTGAAGTTGCCTGCAAAGGCACCGGTGGTGGGCTGGTTGGCGCCACAGCTACCGGAGTTGTGGCAGCCATAGGTGAACACCATGTCCGGCAAGCCCTTGCCGTAGGCATCCACCACCATGGTGCCGTTGCCGGAGCCGTAGAGGCCAGAATCCTCGACAACACGGGCAGTAATAATGCCGGTATCTGACTCATCAAAGTAGACAGCCTTGTACTGGTAGATGTTGTTGTCTTCGCTGGCCGAAATAGGCACCATTGAGTCTTTGCCTTTACGGACGTTGCCAATCAAACCGGCACCACAGCGCGTTTCATGGGTCCAAGTATCGCCAGTGTTCCACTCGTCTACTTTGTAACAGCCCTCTACTGCTATTGCACCGGGAAAGAGGATTTCCGACTTACCGTCGCCATTCAAGTCCTTGACCTTGACCGCATCCTTGAAGCGGAACCGGTAGTCCCACTTGTGCTCTTCAGCCGTCCAGTTTGGCGTCGGCATGAAGCTGTCTCCGAAGTTGGTGGCTTCGCCAAGCGCAATGGCCGGGCCAAAGCTGCCATCACCTTGATTCAGGCGCAGTGACCAGGTGGAGTCGATGCCATATGCACCGACCACGCCGACCCAGTCCGGCAGGCCATCGCCGTTTACATCTACCAATGAGTTGATGGCATCTAAGGTAATGTCGAGGAATTCCGGCTTGAACTCCAGCGTGGTGGTTGTGCCATTGCCCTTGCTGAGCAAAAAGCCCCGGATGGCAGAGCCGCTGTCATAGCGCCCATTGGCCCTGAAAACCGCCAGGTCAGGGATACCGTCACCGTTCATGTCGCCCACCGCCTGCGCGGTGGCGCGGAAGGGCTCGCCTGCTTGCCTGGACTCCATGGTGTAGAGCACCTGGTAGTCGGTGTTGCTGAACCGGTGGCTGGTGCCTGGGCGGTTCCAGTAGACGCGGATGTCGGCCTGCTGCGAGCCGCCCACTTCCATCAATAGGTCAGGGTAGCCGTCACCATTGTAGTCGGAGGCCGACAGGATAACCCGGCCTTCATCAGGGGCGTCCAGATCAAGGTTGGTAGGGCTCCAAAGTATAGGCTCCACACTGCCATGGCCTTGCCAATAGCCAATGTACATCTTGGTGTCGGTAACTGAGCCTTGTTTGTAGCTTACATTCGTCACGTCGATTTCAGCTAACCCATTTTCAGGCGTGTAAGAAATAGATCACAATTTGAATTAGCCTGGGATCACAACATTTTCAGAAATAGATCAAAACAGCCTCTTCCCCATGCAGTAACATAGGCATACCAGTTAACAAATAACTTTTAATCGTTTCATGTCAGCCAAGGTTACCCCACGCGTTGTCGACCAGACCAGCTTTCTGGCGGGTCTGATTGATAAGTATAAAATCGTTGAGCATATCGACCGACTGTCCCTGGTGGCTGACGATGATCGTACCAACCTCACCATTGGTCATCGGGTGAAAGCGATTCTTCTCAGTGGACTAGGCTTTCCTGAGCGGACACTTTATCAGGCACATCAACAATTTGAACACCTGAATGTGGAAAGGTTGTTTGGCGCGAAAGGGCTTTGCGCCGAAGATTTTGATGATAATGCCTTAGGGCGTGGACTGGATAAGATTGCGGAATTTGGCACCAGCAAGCTGTTCAGCGAACTGGCGTTTGAGCTGTTGAGCCGTGAAGGTTTGTTGGGCAAGACGCTGCATCTAGACAGCACCAGTGTGAAATTATTCGGCCAGTACGAAGGGGCAGACGATGGCTTTGCTGTGCCGGAATATGGCTATTCCCGTGACAAGCGGCCTGACCTGAAACAGGTGGTGCTGACCCTGGTGACCGCAGGCTCAGCAGGGGTGCCGTTGTGGTACCAGATGGATGACGGCAATCATTCAGATAAAACCGGGTTTCACGACACGATTTCACGGGTGACATCGGGGTTGAAACAAACAGAGGACTTTTTGTGGGTAGCGGATGGTGCGCTGTACAGTAAGAAGCACCTGCAGGCCAGCACGATACGGTGGTTAACACGTGTCCCTAGCACACTGAAGCTGGCGAGGCACTATCAACAGCAAACACTGGACCACGATGATGTGCCTGTGCTGGACGACAAAAACCGTGGCATGATGGTGGATGCACCAAAAGGCGAACGATGGTTGCTTGTGTTGTCACAGGAAGGGCGAAAACGGGAAGAGAAAACGCTGGAGAAGCGACTTGTTCGTGAAGAGGGAAAGCTGAATAAATGCATCACCGAACTGTCCCGTGAACGTTTTGCCTGTGTCCAAGATGCGGTGGCGGGCGCTGAAAAATTTATCAAAACCCTGAAATGGCACAGCGCCACAGTCAGCACCGACTGGCACGACGAGAAGAGCCAGAAACCGGGATATCAGCTGTCGATAACAATACAGCGTGATGAAGACAAACTTCGCCCGGCTCACAATGCCTGTGGCCGATTCATCCTGGCCACCAATGACACAACCCTGTCGCCCAGGCAGATGCTGACCCAATATAAAGAGCAGGACAGTGTTGAGCGGGGTTTCCGGTTCCTGAAAGATGGCGAGTACCGCCTGAACCATATTTTTCTGAAGAAAAACAGCCGTATTGAAGCGCTGATGATGGTGCTGACATTAGGGTTACTCATCTACAGTATCAGCCAAAAGCAAATTCGGGAATTACTGGTTAAAACTGACCAGTTTTATCCCAACCAGAAACGCAAGCCCATCCAGAATCCCACCCTGCGCTGGATACTAAGGCGTATCAGCTATGACCGGATATGCTTTCTGGAACAGGATGAAAATGTGATTGATACGTGCAACGTCTCAGGGGCTTCCATGATGCTGTTTAAACTCATGGGAAAGGAGGTGCTGGCTCAATACGCCCTGAACTGAGACACCTATTCGGCATAGCTGCATTTTTAATGCGGCTCGCATTGTTGTGCTCGTCATCCAGTAAATAGACTTAATGATCTGTTGAGTTTGCGGGAGGCAGTCTGCCATCGGTCATGCTTGAACAGTCACTGCTAAATACGTGACGAATGAAAGTTGTAGAAGTCGGTGATACCGTCCACATTATAGTCCGCCACCACGCAGGTCCTGGAGGAAGTCCAGAAGTTGAAGTCACAGGAGCGCGCCACCGACGGGATGGGGTTGCTTTCGTTGCTTTGCAGCACCTCGCCCTCGGCGTTGGCAAACTTGTAGACCAAATCCCGGTCTTCGTTCAATGTCATCCAGTCACGGACACCGTTGCCATTCAAGTCAAAGTGCATACCAATTTGGCCGGACGGGTGCACCAGCGGCGTGTTGGTGCTGTCAAGCAAGGATGGGTACACCTCGGTGCCGGAGGCATCCTTAAACACCTCGAGCACATACTTGGGAGCATCATCCGCCCAATCCAAGGTTGTTGCGGCACGGCACTGTGTTTTTTCTTCTTCTTTGCTGGATTCATCTTCTGGATCTGGCGGGACAACGAAGTGGCCGCATTCAGTGACGGTGTTTAACAGCGGGCGGCCGGAGGCAGTGCTTTGTGAATAGACTAGGCTGTAGCTCCTGATGCGGCTTGTGCTCCCAAATTCCCCGGCTGGATCATAGTAAGTAGTTATAGATTTTAAACGCTGGGTGCTGCGGGTATAACCACCGGCGAGGTAGCTGCTGCGGTAATGCCCTGCCAATTCATAAGCAAAGGCAACTTTGCGGTCACCTTCTGTCGTACCATCGCCTGTGTACAATATTCCAGATAATAGAACTTCGCCATTACCAAAATCTTTATACTGATATGACATGTGGTTTTTGCCTGTCACATCGGTTTCTTTGTCGATCAACCAAGATAGCTCTAGGTCGACGCCAACCGGGCTAATAGTGCTATTGGTAACATTGCCATAGCTACGCGTGCTGCCATTGGGCAGTGCTACGCTAAAGCTAACACTGCTGCTACCTAGGCCACCAGTTTGGGTAACGGTAATGAGGCTGTCTATTTCGGTTGTATAGGTGGTGCCGTCGGCACCATATGAGCCCGTAATCGGAACCAAGCGTTGGCCATCCAGGCATAGGCGGTCACCAGCGGCAAAGTCAATACCTTTAATTACCCCATCCTGGGCCATGGTCCGGGGACAGCGGCTAATGGCGCTACCCGCGGACAAGCCCCAGCCAACACCTGCAACACCTAGGCCGCTGCGGCTGGAATAATTGAGCGCAACATTGGGCTGCATGCCATTACGGCCTGGTGGGATCACAATCGGAATGCTATAGCTTGCCGCGCCGCCGCTAACACCGGCTTGGCCTGGGGTGGCACCGTTGAAGTTGCTGGTAACTGTTTTCTCAGTTACCGATTTGTCAACTACAGAACCACCCGTTTTTGCCCATTCCAAGCCTGAAATATCAACTTCAACGCCTATGCTAATTGAGGCCTCCGAAGATGCAAACCCGTGATTGTCGGTAGCTCTGTAAGCAATCTCATAGTCACCTGGCTCAAGCACACCAAAATCTTTTGTATAGGGACTGGCGGTTACTGAAACCCAATCGCCATTGCCCAGTTTATATTCAACTTTACTCACACTGCCATCCGGGTCGCTGGCGTTGGCTGTCAAAACCAAGTTTTGGTCGTGTTGGATGATTTGGTTATTAGTGTGGGAGCTAATGATTATTGACGGAGCTTGGTTAACAACGGTTACCTTGCGGGACAGAATTCCAGAATATTCGCCTGAGGTGTCTTTGGCTCGGAAATAAACAGTATGTTCTCCTCCTGCAAATGAACCAAAGTTAATTTCATAAGGAGCAGTGCTATCAACCTGCCAGGAACCAGAATTTAGTCTGAATTCTACGGCGGCAATACCATTGTTGGCATCACTCGCGGTAGCGCTTGCCACTAATTCATCACCCGGCGACAGCTGTTGGTTAGCCGTTGGAGCCTTAGCTGTAATGCTTGGCAACGAATTGACTACGATTGTGCGGGATGTCTGGTTTGAGTATTGGTTGTTATTGTCTTGGGCGACATAATAAATGGTATGGCTACCACTGCCAGGGTTAGCAAAAGAGTGGCTAGCCGAAGCGGTTTCATAGCGGATCCAACTGCCAGAGTTTAACTTAAACTTAATGGCTTTTACTGAACCATCAGAATCGCTACCTGCTGCTGCAACTGGGATATTGTCTGTGATTTTGTAAACTTGGTTATTTGACGAGGGTAGGCTAGGCGAAACCTGTGGTTTGGAATTAACTCGGAAACTATGGCAATCACTAGCAGAATATTCATTACTGCTATCTAAAGCCCTAACACATACTTGATATGAGCCTGCCGCCAGAGCACCGTATCCCCATGAATACGGGAGAACAGCATCATTCTGCCAGGAACCCGAGTTCAATTTAAATTCCGTACGATTTATGGAATCGTTCACATCTGAAGCGTCAGCATTGACCCTGACAATTGCGCCTGAGTGATAAACTCGATTGTGGCCAGGTACGGTTATGGCGGCCACTGGTTTTGTGTTAACCGTGATGGAAATGGTCTCCATGACTGATACAGCATTTTGATTATCGGTTGCTCGGCAGCTAAGGGTATGGTTGCCGCTAGCCAGCTTGCCCCAATTTTTGCTGTAGGGAGAGCTTGTATCTGTAGACCAGGCGCCATTGTTGAGCCTAAACTGCATGTTTTTTATACTGCCATCGATATCTGAGGCGGTACAGGTATGGACTGCATCTTCTATCGTTTTATAGGTATGGCTGCTAGTAGGCGAACTGTTAAACGCCGTAGGTTTGTCATTAACAGAATTTACCGTTAGCACAAAGCTGTCAGAAGCGGATTTATCACCGTCTGACACCGATACTGTAATCGTTGATGTGCCATGGCGGTTTGCCAGGGGTGTTAAAGTAATGGTTCTATTAGCGCCACTACCGCCAAAACTGATCCCGCTTACTGGGATCAAAGCGGTATTGCTGGAAATAACGTGCAAGGACAAATCTGCCGGATTAGTTTCTACATCGCCTATTGAGAAAGGAATAGGGTCTGCGCTGCCGTCTTCATTAATAGTTTGATTGGTAATGTCGCTCATCCACGGAGGATCGTTAATACAAGTTACACTGACATTTACCGTCGCCGTGTCGGATAAAAGACCATCGGTAATAGTGTAGGAAAAGCTATCAATGTTGTTGCCACAAATATTGGGATCAGGCGTGTAAGTAATATTAACTCCGCCAACCGTATAACTAATATCGCCTTTGCTGGGGTTGGTCGCATTGGTAATGCTCAAACTATTGTTATTGGGGTCTGTGTCATTGCCAGTGACATCAATCGTTTTACTGCCATCTTCTGTTACTGTAATGCTGTCATTGACCGCGTTGGGGGGATGGTTTTCGGTAAAAACTTCGGTGCCACTATTGCTGTCATCATAATCGTGCTTCACTGCAAACGCTTTTACGGTCGCACTATTATAAAGGGTGAATGGCCCGGTATACCTGGTAGAACTACGAGTAGGGGTACTGCCATTGGTGGTGTAATAAATGCTAGCTTGTGGCGTTGCAGTGCTAATGCTAACGCTTTGGGCGTAATCAAATACTTTGCCTGTTGGCGATATCACGGGCGTGTTAACCTTGCCTTCCCTGACATTGTCTATTGATACAGTTACCGTTGCTGTACTGCTCGCGCTGTAACTATCGCGTATCGTGTAGGAGAAAGTATCCTGAATATCGCTACTTATGTTATTACTGGCGGTAAAAGTACAGCTGGAACTATTGCAACTCACAGTTCCATGGCTTGGCTGGGTATTAGAAATCAACGTAATGCTATGGCCATCGGGATCCCAATCGTTGCCGGTAACATTGATCTGGACTGAATTACCTTCAAGCACGGTAGCACTGACATGGTTGGCGTACGGCGCCCGGTTTACCACATTAATGTAGGCATAACGTGAGCCACTGCAATTGCTTGGTGGATTACAGGCCCTAACCTGGTAGCTATATTGACCTAGCTCCGTTCCGAGGCTGACGCCATGGGCATAAGAAGATGCAGAGCTGGCAGGGATTACCGAAACACTTGATTGCCCGCTAGGCGTGGTTGCCGTGACCCGATAAAAGCCGCTAGGGATAATGCCGCCTGCTTTGGACCAGGAGATGCTTGCCCCACTATTGATATAAGTGCTGCCGGTTGAAGCCGAAACGTTATTGGGGGCGCCTGGGCTGGTGTAAATGTACAGCCTGCGCCAGGGACTAAAACCGCTGCAGCCATCAATATTACAGGCTTTATACTTGTAATAGACATAGCCCCAGTCAGATTGGGAATAAGGTTCGCTTAGATTGGTGCCGCTATAAATCATTTTATAGCTAGAATTATCCCTACTAGAATAAAGTTCATACCTTCCAGCACCACTGACACTTCCCATTGTTATGGTGTAAGGCGTATTGACTGGTTGGTAGCTGCTGCCGATAACCCCCGGAGGAGTGTTGGGAGTATCAGGTGGCGCAACAATTCCACAAAAACTGGATGAAGTTTCTAAAACATTTTGGTCTTGGCTTAAATCACAAACTGTCTGGGGTGATATTCTCTTGCTATTTAATTCATCGGTAGTAACTTCGTCTGCTTGCTTTTGTGGCTCTTGTAAAGACAAGGACTGGGCAGTTTGGCTATCTGCAGACCAAGGACCACAGGTGAAAGTGACGGCTTGGGTTGCCGGGGTGTAGAGCCTGTGCTGGCAAGCAGCATCCTGTTCCAAACCTTCAATAAACTGTTCTTCGCCTTCTTCAATCCAATTGCCTTCTTCGTCAACACCACCTTTGGCGTTTTCAATTCGCAAAAGCTGCTCATAATTGGATTCAGGTTCACGCCAGTTCCAGATCGAGTAGTTCTGTAAGCTCCAGTCTTCACCCAGTTGCTGGTCTACATTGGTAAATTCCGCCTTTTTGAAACGTCCTTTTTTGTTGGCATACGCGACATAGGCGCTACCTTCTGGCAACTGTGACAGCAAGGCGATATCATCGTTACCATCGTTATTAAAGTCGCTGACGTATGGCTCAAAGTCACCTTCATTGGAAAATTCCAACCTATCCCGGAATTTAAACTTGATGTTCCTGCTATTGCGATTGTGGAAGATAACGAACTCGTGGTTATCACCACCATAGCCAAGCAGGTCATCTGAGCCATCATTGTTAAAGTCACCGGTAAGGATGCGGCTGATCTGAATTTCCCTGTCTTCACCGTAGCCTTTGATTTTGACATCTTTTTTATCACGCGTTAGTTGTGCCTGCTGGTCAAGATAGATTCGAAAACCTTCAAGCTGGCCATTTAAAGCAAGGATCGCATCCCGTCCATCGAGGTTAAAATCACCGACAACAAGGCTTTGCTGTTCACTATCAAAGGAAATCCAATGCTCTGTCAGCTCTTCGCCTGGGCTACTGCCTGGTGCAAATAAGGAGGGGTAATTTGGTGCCTTGGAAACAAGCAAAAAGTCGTTGATGCCGTCACCGTCAAAGTCACCATCAACTAATTCGTACTAAGTGGAAGACCATTCGAGGCTATCAATGGTTGTCGCATATGAGGAATGGGATAAACCAAGCAACATTAGAAACACTGTGGCTATTGTGCGCATGTTCTGTCCTTAGAAAAACTCCGAGAGACCGGTAATAAAATTACTTACCAAAGTTATCAAGGTGCGGGAATTTACACGTTTTGATTCAAAGTGTAAATATTTGTGCGGAATTTATTTTGCCGGATTAGTTCATCATGAAAGGAGCCTACACCAAGGGGTCAGAGACCTTGAAATCTAGTAAACCTAGGGTGTATTAGTGGGCTTTAGTTGGGTTTCAAAGTCTCCGCCCCCACGAATAAGGTTTCAAGGTCTCTGACCCCATGATTAGAAAGCTTGGGGCAATTAAGAAGGTAGCCAGCCCAAATTCAAGGCTAGCTGCAGGCAGGCCAGCGCCAGCAAGCCAGCGACGATGTCATCCAGCATGATACCTAAACCACCTTTTACTTTTTTGTCGAAAAAGCTGATAGGCCAGGGTTTTACGATATCGAAAAAGCGAAACAACAAAAAACCGGCTACGAGGGTAATGGCGCTGAAGGGCACCGCCACCATGGTGATCAACATGCCCGCAATTTCATCCCAGACAATGGCGGGATGGTCATGTACCTTCATGTCCCATGCGGCTTTGTCGCAAATCCAAATGCCGACAAAGGCCACAAAAAAAGCCAACATCACCTGTGCCCAAATAGGTAAAAATGGAAATAGCGCCAAAAACGGGATTGCAGCGAATGTGCCCACAGTTCCCGGCATAACAGGTGACAAACCGGTGCCAAAACCAACGGCGCAAAAATGCACTGGTTCTTTGATGCTAAGCTTTTTTAGCGCTTGTTGCTTTTCTTGTTTTGACAAAGACATTGGTTCAATATCTTATTGCGCGAAGTGCTCAAAGCCAGTGCTCGCCAGGTGGTAGCTCTGATCCCCGTACTTGAGCTCTAGCTTTTCAGAAACGCCTGTCACATGGCCGATACAGGTAGCGGATACATTGCAATTCGCCAAGGCCACTTTGAGATTGCCCTTTTGCTCTTCCGGCACGGTGAATAGCAATTCATAGTCATCGCCAGCAGTCAGGGCAAATTCAATAGCCTCTTCAGATGGACTGAGCCCTTGCATTGCTTCTGATAAGGGTAGTTGCTCAACCTGTATGGTCGCACCACATTGTGAAGCGTAAAGCAGGTGCTTTAAGTCTGAGATGACACCGTCTGAGACATCAATACAGGCGCTGGCAATGCGGCGGAGTGTTGTGCCCACCAATACCCTAGGCGTCGGGCAATGGAAACGTTCCAGCAAGTAGCGCATGTACTGCGAATCAGGCGTTTGCTTTTGTTGGTGTAACTTCAAGCCCAAGCCGGCATCACCGACAGTACCGGTTACAAAAATAGAGTCACCAGGCATAGCCCGTGAGCGGGTCAAGGCTTGCCCTTGGGGCACAAAGCCTTGGGCAGTAATAGTGATGGCCAAAGGTCCCTGCACAGTATCACCGCCGATAAGCTGAATTGAATAGTATTGGGTAAGTTCTTGCAGGCAAGCAGAAAAATCATTAAGCCATGTTTCTTCGTAGGCTGGCAATGACAGTGACAAGCTGATCCACGCGGGCTCGGCGCCCATGGCAGCGAGATCACTTAAATTCACTGCTAAGGCTTTGTGGGCCACTGAGCGGCCAGACGCATCAGCGGGAAAGTGCACGTTCTCCACTAAGGTATCAGTGGTTGTCACCAGTTGTTGGCCTTCGGGCACAGTGCTCACCGCGCCATCGTCACCGATGCCAATCTGAACGTCTTTGCGCTTGAAGCTACGGGGTTGGAAATAGCTATCAATTATTTGGAATTCTTTCAACGGAACTAGCCTAACTCGTGTTTCCGCAGCAGCCGTACGGCTTTATCCAAAACACCATTGATAAACTTATGGCTGTCAGCGGCACCAAATGATTTGCCCAATTCAATCGCCTCGTTGATAACGACCTTGTATGGGACATCAATACGCTGGGTTAGTTCAAAGGTCGCCAAACGCAAAATGGCTTTTTCAATCGGGTCTATATCAAACTCAGGGCGATCTGTAACATAAGTCGTATACGCCTTGTCCAATTCTTCGCTATGCTCAACCACATAACGCAAAATCTCTTGGAAAAATGCCATATCTACTTGTTTCATGTCGTTGGACGTAGCGATGCTCAGTTCGATCTCCGACACGGGATTACCAGACAATTGCCATGAATAGATGGCTTGTAGCGCGAGCTCCCTAGCCCGCCTGCGTGCTGACACCTTCATTTTAGACACCAGCCAATTGTTCCAGGACGTTAACCATCTCCAATGCCGAGTGGGCAGCTTCAGCACCTTTGTTGCCCGCTTTAGTGCCAGAGCGTTCGATCGCCTGCTCGATACTGTCTGTGGTAATGACACCAAACGCGACTGGGATAGAGTGTTCCAACGAAACTTGTGCTAAACCTTTGTTGCACTCGCCAGCAACGAAATCAAAGTGTGGCGTGCCGCCGCGAATTACTGCACCAATGGCGATAATCGCATCAAACTTACCGGATTCTGCCAACTTCTTCGCTGCCAAAGGCAGTTCGTAAGCACCGGGAACACGCACTACAGTAATGTCCTGTTCGTTAACTTCGCCATGGCGATCCAATGTATCCAAAGCACCGTCCAATAAAGACTCAACGACAAAGCTGTTAAAGCGTGATACGACAATGGCGAACTTCTTGCCAGTTGCGCGAATGTTACCTTCGACAATATTCATAGGGTTTTCCTCAAAAAAGCGGCGCGAATTCTAGCACAGGGGGGCTCAAGCTGTAACCCTGTATTTAAGGGCTGGCTGGCTTTTCTGTTGCAAAATAAAACAGCGAAGCCGGGCAGCCCAGGTGATAACAAGTGCTTTTATATGGAAATGGTCTCAACCACTTCTAAACCATATCCAGACAATGCATGGTATTTGGTGGGTTTGCTCAATAACTTCATTTTGCGCACACCCAGGGATTTTAAAATTTGACAACCAACACCAACCGTCCTTGAAGTGCCTTTCCACATTTGGGCCACCGGCGTCTGGCCTTGGTCTTCGGCCTCAAACTGCTGTACCACACGGATTAGCTCAGCATTGGACTCTTCCCGTCCCAAGATTAGCAACACCCCGCCTTCATCGCCAATGCGCTGCATCGCCTGGGGCAAATCCATACTGCGTTCAAGTGAACGCTGCGAACCAAGCAGGTCACTAAAAGTGTTTTGTAAATGCACTCGAACCAAAGTCGGCTGCTCGGCCGTGACCTCGCCTTTGCACAGGGCAAAATGGACTTGGTTATCCACCGAATCTTTGAAGGTTGCCAGCTCAAAATCGCCATACCGGGTTGGCAGTTTGCAGCGGGCAACCTGCTCAACCGTGGTTTCGTTCATATTGCGGTATTCGATCAGGTCAGCTATGGTGCCGATCTTGATGTCGTGTTTTTGGGCAAACACCTCAAGTTCAGGCCGGCGTGCCATGGAACCGTCTTCATTCAGGATTTCCACAATCACACTGGCGGGCTCGCACCCTGCCAAACGCGCCAAATCAACACCGGCTTCGGTGTGCCCGGCACGGTTCAGTACCCCGCCCTCTTTGGCAATCAGCGGAAAAATATGACCAGGCTGCACGATGTCCTGGGGTTTGGCATCAGGCGCAACTGCCGCCAAAATGGTTTTTGCCCTGTCGGCAGCTGAAATACCGGTAGTCACGCCTTGTGCAGCTTCAATCGAGACAGTGAAATTAGTGGAAAATTGCGCGCCATTGTTGTCCACCATGAGCGGCAGCTGTAGTTTTTGGCATCGCGCCTGGGTCATGGGTAGGCACACCAGACCGCGGGCGTGGGTCACCATAAAATTGATAGCTTCGGGCGTGACGTGTTCCGCCGCCATGATCAAATCGCCTTCATTCTCACGGTCTTCGTCATCCATCAGGATAACCATTTTTCCAGCGCGAATGTCATCGATAATTTCTTGAGTTGTATTCAGAGGCATGGGTCTTTGCTTTTCTGTAGTGTAGGGAGTTGGGCTATTTTAGCGCTTGCGGTTGAGGTAACCGTTTTCCGCCAAAAAGGCCATATTAATATTGTTTCCAGCACTGCTATTTGCGGCACTGTCACCTTGTAACAGGCGTTCTAGGTACCGGGCAACCAAGTCAACTTCCAAATTGACTTTGTCACCCACTTTGTAATTCTTGATAATGGTTTCTTGCAGGGTATGCGGAACCAGGGTTAGCTTAAATTTGGCCCCGTCAACATCGTTTACCGTCAGGCTAACACCATCCACTGTTATTGAGCCCTTCTCGGCAATATACTTGGCTAAATCATCAGGTGCCTTGATCCAAAGCTCCCATGTTTGGCTTGCGTCGCTCACTTGCTCAATGGTGCCAACACCATCAACATGGCCACTGACAATATGCCCGCCAAAACGGCTGGTAGGCATCATGGCTTTTTCTAAATTGACTTGCATGCCCTGTTGGTATTGGGCAAAGCCGCTGCGCTTTATTGTTTCCATTGACACATCCGCAGTATAAAAATCACAACCAAAATCAACGACTGTCAAACAAACACCATTGGTAGCAATGCTATCACCGAGCTTAACATCGGACATATCCAGCTTACCGGTGGCAAAGGTCACACGCATGTCAGCCCCTTTTGCTTCCATGCCATTGATGTGGCCAACCGCTTCGATAATGCCTGTAAACATAACTTCTCCAACTTAATTAAATCGACAAACTAACTTTAAGTCATTGCCAACTTGGGTTATTTCTTGCCATTGCAGCTTAGGCACATCCTCCATTGCCAAAATAGCCGGCAATGATAACAAGTCCATGGCGGAATCGCCCATCAACTTTGGTGCCACATAGAGGATCAATTCGTCCACCAATTTTGCGTTTACCAAGGCACCTGCTAGTTTCGCACCCGCTTCTACCCAAACTTGGTTCACCTGGTGCCCCGCAATTACCCTAAGCGCGGCGTTTAGATCGATTTTTCCATCAATGGCAGCGACTTGGGTTTGCCCAATATGGGTTGGTAATCCAGGATTGTGGCTTAAGTTAAGAACCTGGGCTGGCTGGTTTGGCTGTAGTACTTTAAGGCCGGGTTGCAACTGGTTTTTGCCATCCAAGATAAACCGCTTAGGTTGACGTAGTTCCCCTGTCAGCAATTGTTCCAACCAACTTGGAAGCTCAGCCTTGCGTACATTTAAACTTGGATCATCACTTAATACCGTACCTGAGCCAGAGAGAATGGCACAGCTTGCCGCCCTATGTGCTTGCACATCGCGCCGGGCCTCTGCGCCGGTGATCCATTTACTTACACCATTGCCCAGCGCAGTTTTACCGTCCAAGCTCATTGCCAGCTTTACCTGCACAAACGGCATCCCGGTTGAATGCCTTTTGATAAAACCTGGATTCAACTTTCCTGCTTCAGACTGCATCAAACCAATATCTACCTGGATACCCGCTTCGCGCAGTTTGGCAATACCATTGCCTGACACCTTGGGGTTAGGGTCTTCCATGGCCACCACGACCCGATGGACGCCAGCGGCAATAAGGGCGTCTGAGCATGGAGGTGTTTTGCCATAGTGGCTGCAGGGCTCAAGGGTTACATAAACTGTCGCGTCCTGCGCCAATCCACCTGCTTGCTTGAGGGCGTTAATCTCGGCGTGGGCAAGCCCAGCTTTCAAATGAGAGCCCTCACCTATAACGTCGCCTTTGCTGTTACAAATCACGCAGCCGACGTTAGGGTTTGGCGTGGTGGTGTATTTTCCAACCTTAGCCAGTTGGATTGCCCTGGCCATCATTTGGCTGTCGGTCCGGGAAAAGGAAGCGGTATGACCAGACATTGCTAATTTCCCAGCTTGGCTATTTCTTCGCCAAACTCCCTTATGTCCTCAAATGACCGGTATACTGAGGCAAAGCGCACGTATGCCACTTTATCCAACTCTTTCAGCTGGACCATAATAAGGTTACCGATATGCTCGCTTGATAATTCCCGTTCGCCTGTTGCCCGCAATGAGGACATTATGTAGTTGATACTTTTTTCGATATTTTCCAAACTCACGGGGCGTTTTTCCAATGCCCTCAACATACCTGCACGCATTTTATCTTCGTTAAAGGGTTCGCGTTTGCCGTCCCTCTTTACTATCCGCGGCATAACCAATTCTGCTACCTCGAAGGTAGTAAAACGCTCCTGGCAGTTTGCACAAGAACGGCGCCTGCGCACTTGATGGCCACCAGAAACTAGGCGGGAATCTATTACCTTAGTATCTTGGGCAGAGCAAAAAGGGCATATCATTGGGTAATCCTAAGAAAACTTTGACAATGGGTATCAGCAATCCACAACCGGCTATGGTTGCTTAAAATGAGGCCACAAATGTAAAAATCAATATCAGCACAGGTTGCACTGTTTCTGTGCCGCAGGCAAATCACAAATAGTGTAGCGCGATGCTTATACCGATTCCATTAAGTATTTGCACACTCAGCGCTACCTCAGGGATTCAAGTTCAAGGCGCACGAATGAAGTAATACTGGTGGTCTTCCGAACTTCGTGCAACGAAGAAATTGTATTCCTGAGTTGCGTCTTCGATGGGTTTGAAAAGGGTTTATACTACGTTAAATGTTCTTGATTTAGCCCCACTAGACCTTTAAACATTTGCCTTGTCTACCAAAAGCCGTTGGAACGGCTTAGAACCGCTTTAGCGGGCCTGCGAAGCAGGTGAGCTACAGGACGTAGCGAATAAACCCTTTTCAATTCCCACTGGGTGAGTAAATACTTAATGGAATCGGTATTACACCCCCCGGTTTTGGTCTGATTCCCAAAAAGAGTCTACCAAGGTCGCTAACCTATCGTGCAAGTGTTCTTCAAACTCAGCTAAATCTTTGCCAAACACGGCTAGGTATTGCTCAGCCTGTCGCTGTGTTAAATTCTTGTTGCCCACCTTGAACTGCATTTCCGGCAACTTTTTGTTCATCCTGGCAACGATTTCCCAATGCACAAAATCGGTATCCAAAGTTTCGACTTGTTTTTGCGCGTATTGGCAAAATTCCTGGATGTGATCAATCCCGGCAGGCCCCATACAACCCGGTTCCACCCTAAACAGGACGTGCAATTTTTTTTCTTGTGGCAATGAGTTCACAGGCAAGTAAGTGTCTAGTCATTTTGTGCACAACATTAAACCAATTAGCAACAAATAAAAAGTGGCGATAGCATGCAGCCCAACACTGGCAAAAAGCCAACCCAACATGAAACCTGAGGCAGTTATTGCCATTGTTAGCACTGTACTAAAGTACCATGTCTCTTTTTTTATCCCTCCACTATCTTTGTGACCGTTAACATTTTTTTAACACAGATCACTGACAAGATGTGCAGTCCTGGAAGTCGGAACAAGGCAACAACATGGATCAACAATAACCCTATGTCCTGGCTTAGCAGCCGATAACTGGAGAAACCAAAATGGCCAAAACAAACGGCGGCTCGCCCCACCTCTACTTGTTAATATTGGGTCGCAAGCGACTGACAATTATTGAATACTGCCTGGCATTACTAGTACTGCTTGTTACAGCCCTGCAGCCCTCTTTCGCCCAAACCATGACCGGTAGTGGGGATGTCTATAACTATACCTATGCTGGTTCCCGGGATCGGCAGTACAGCGTGTATGTGCCGCAAAGTTACGATGGCAGCAACGCCGTACCCATGATCATGGCACTACATGGTTGTGTCATGGATCACAATGATGCCAGGAACCTATGGAACTTCGACCTGATCGCTGATCAACACAATGTCATCCTGGTGTTTCCATTTGTCACCAGCTTTACTGAAATGCGCAGTGAAAACTGCTGGGGCTATTGGTTTGACCAACATATCAAAGAAGGTGGCAATGGCGAAGTTGACGATTTAAAGGGACTTGCCATGGAGGTGGAAGCCAACTTCAACGTTGATGCCAGCCGGCGATACATTACCGGGCTATCCTCGGGCGGCGCCATGACGGTTGCTTCAGCCATTGCCTACAACGACTACTGGGCGGCCGCAGCACCTGTAGCAGGGTTGGCCTATGGCGATTGGTCATCATCAGTCACCGCCGACTTGTTCCAAAGCCTGCAAACCCACATTGATAAAATAAATGCCGAACTCAATTTTGAGCGGGCAGTGCCCACCCTAGTAATACAATCTTCCAATGACACTACCGTT
Source organism: Alteromonadaceae bacterium (assembly GCA_965279005.1). Taxonomy (GTDB): domain Bacteria; phylum Pseudomonadota; class Gammaproteobacteria; order Enterobacterales; family Alteromonadaceae; genus Planctobacterium. The sequence continues at coordinate 189,947 of CBDIHK010000026.1, forward strand.
TTGCCCGAAGCAATGTCCCTGATAAGGGATTCGCAACTGGTCGCCTGGGGAGCGGATTTAACAGCCGATGCCAGCGAGGATTGCAGCACTGAAGGCATCGCTTGCACGCTTACAACCTATAACGACAGCAATGGCGCCCCTTTGGTGAAGACCCTGCTGTACGACGGAGTTGATGCTAAGACCGCCAGCTATGGCAAAGGCCATTACTGGAGTGGTGACGACGAAAATGAAGACAAATGGGCTAAAGCAATAGGACCCAGTGCCTCCACGGCCATTTGGGATTTCTTCGCCACCGTCACCCTGGCAGGTGTTGCGCCGCCCCCACAGTGTGATGGCGATAGCGGCGCACCTTTAGCACCCACTGGCTTATCCACCCTTGAGGTGGGTGATACCTGGGCAACCCTATCCCTCACCCCAAATAGTGAAACCGATCTACAAGGCTATAAACTATACCTAGCCGATGGTACTGCATTGACCGCCAGTGTGGTGGCAACCACAACGATTGCTGTTTCGGGCTTGTTGCCAGAAACCCAATACCAGGTTTATGCCACGGCGCTTGACCAATGCGGCAATGAATCACCACCGTCAGTTTACATCAGCTTTACTACCAGCCCACTTGCCTATATTGCCCCGAGTGAGACGGCTAGCTGCACCGAACACTACAATGCAGGTAGGTTGGACACTAATGGCTACCTCGCTTGTGGAAACCAATATGGCTATATCAACGACGTCACTTTTTGGCAACTGCAGGACGGCACTTGGATCGACGTCGATCCCAATCCCGGCTCCGGAGGTGGTTCTGGCGGCGGATCAGGCGGTGGCAACGGTGGCGGCCCAGGTAGTACCCCTGGCAGTTGGAGCACCAACAACAACCTAGCCGGTATGGAAGTGCACCTTTATACCCCGACTATAACCACCGGCAATGGCAAACGTGCGCTAATGGTAGCTTTGCATGGCTGTGCCCAAGCTAACGAAGTGGTTAGGGATAACTGGAGCTGGGATGATGAAGCCGACCAGTATGGCATGGTCATCGCAGCCCCCATGGCACCAAACGGAGGTGTCATAGCAGGCTGCTGGGACTATTATGATAGCAACCATAGCCGTGCTTTCCCCGGTCGGCATGACGACAACCTGATTAACTTGGCACAAGCATTATTGGCGGATAGTAGCCTTAATATCGATCCGGATCAGGTATATATTGCCGGTCTGTCATCTGGTGGTGGCCAGTCCTTTGTCATGGGCTGTGTCGCCCCTGAAATCTTTGCCGGAATAGGCATTAATGCAGGACCGGCCGTCGGCACAACTTCAGGCCAAATAGGTTCGGTGGCAACATCAGCCAGCCAGGCAAAAAACACCTGCCTAGGCTTTGCCGACGATGGCAACCAAGGGGCATTTTCCAGCCAAATTACCTCCGTTGTGCACGGTACTTCAGATTTCACTGTGGCACAGGGCTACGCTGACGTGAATGCAGAGGCCATGGCTCAGGTTTATGGTGCCAACAAAGATAGCGGTAGTAACATCATTGGTGGCGGTGGAACTGAAGAAACCTGGAGCGATGCCCAGGGTGTACGGGTGTCCAAAATCATGGTCAGTGGCCTTGGCCATGCGTGGCCTGCAGGAGATGATAGTTCTGGGGGCAGCTACACGGATCACAACACTGTCGATTACCCGGCGTTTGTCACGGCTTATTTCTTTAACAATAACCGTAGGGCTGACTTTTCCAGCGACACAGATACAGTACCGCCTGCTGTGCCGACAGGTTTGGCAGTCACAGGCAGTACCCCAAGCAGCATTTCACTGGCTTGGAACGCGGTTCCAGACACAGATTTGGCAAGCTACCGGGTTTATCAAGATGGCAACTTTGTAGTGTCTAGCAACCTGACCAGTGCAACTATTTCGGGCTTGCTTGCCAATACCAGCTATAGCTTTAGCGTTAGCGCTGTCGACACCTCAGGCAATGGGTCGAGCCAAAGTGCTGCTGTGCAGGGGACGACATTGGCAAACTCTGGTGGGGACACCGTAAAACCGGTCATCAATCTAAATGGAGATAGTAACATCACCCTCACTGTGGGTGATGTTTATATTGAACCTGGGGCTAGTGCCACAGACAACGTTGACGGAGATATTAGCGACCAGATACAGATAACAGGCAATGTAGATACCAATGCTGTTGGTACTTATAACTTGCAGTACAATGTTTCCGACGCCGCGGGCAATGCCGCTGACCCAGTAACCCGGACAATTATTGTCCAAGCAGCACCTAGCCAGTGCGTGCAAGTGAGCAACTACAATTACTACCACAAGGTTGCTGGCAGGGCTTATAGCACTGGCAATCCGCTAGCCCCTGATTATTTCGCCCAAGGTAGTGATGACGCCTTGCTGGGTTCCACTTGGGGCTTGACCACTTTGTATTCCACCCAAAGCGGTATTTGGCAGTTAGGCAGCTGCCCTTAGCCTAAGACTAAAAAAGCCAGCCCCAAAAGGTGGCTGGCTTTTTTTATAGATGGCTGACGCTGGTTTAGCTATAAACCGGGAAGCGCTGGCAAAGGGCAATGACTTGCTCTTTAACGTTGGCGATTGCAGCGTCATCTTCGATGTTTTCAATCACATCACAGATCCAACCTGCCACTTGCTTGGCTTCTTCTACGCCAAAGCCACGGCGGGTGATGGCAGGTGTACCGATGCGCAAACCACTGGTAACAAATGGTGAGCGCGGGTCGTTCGGCACCGCATTTTTATTAACGGTAATAAAAGCTCGGCCCAGTGCGGCATCAGCTGCTTTACCGGTGACGTCTTTGTCAATCAAATCCAACAAGAACAAGTGGTTTTGGGTACCGCCAGATACTACTTTAAAGCCACGCTCTTTAAATACCGCACACATTGCTTGGGCGTTTTCGACAACGACTTTCTGGTATTCTTTAAACTCAGGTTGCAATGCTTCTTTAAAGGCAACCGCTTTGGCAGCGATGACATGGCACAAGGGACCGCCTTGGCCACCTGGGAATACTGCGCTGTTAAACTTCTTATACAGCTTTTCATCACCGCAGGCTGATAAGATTAAACCACCACGAGGACCGGCCAAGGTCTTATGGGTGGTGGTAGTTACAACATGGGCGTGCGGTATTGGGTTGGGATAGACCCCTGCAGCCACAAGTCCGGCAACGTGTGCCATATCAACCAGCAAGTAGGCACCTACTTCATCTGCAATTTCACGAAAACGCGCCCAGTCCACAATACCTGAATAGGCAGAAAAACCGGCAATGATCATTTTAGGCTTGTGCTCTTTGGCAAGCGCTTCGACTTCTTCGTAGTCGATCTCGCCGGTATCGTCGTTCAACCCGTATTGCACCGCGTGGTAAAGCTTACCTGAAAAATTAACGTGGGAACCGTGGGTCAAGTGGCCACCGTCGGCAAGGCTCATGCCCAGTACCGTATCATTTGCCTCCAACAATGCCATGAATACAGCAGAGTTTGCCTGTGAGCCAGAGTGCGGTTGCACATTGGCGTAATCTGCGCCAAACAGTTGCTTGGCGCGCTCGATGGCAAGCTCTTCGGCTTTGTCGACGTACTCACAGCCGCCGTAATAGCGCTTACCCGGGTAACCTTCAGCGTATTTGTTGGTCAGCTGGGAACCCTGTGCTTGCAAAACCCGTGGGCTGGTATAGTTTTCAGATGCGATCAACTCTATGTGCAGCTCTTGGCGTTCTGTTTCAGACTCCATCGCTTGCCACAATTCTGGGTCAAAATCGGCAATATTCATGTCTTTGGACAACATCGCGGTTCCTCATTACTCGGGGCGTTAAAAACCGGCTAATAATAGCGGTTTATCGATATTTGTACACCGCCCTTTTGCAGGTTGTTCATTACAATTTTAAATCGCTTATGCAAAATGTTTAATGTGGTGGAAAAGAGCCTGTTTATCTTTGTTACTGCTTTGGTATCCATTGCCGCTTCCCTCTGCCTGGCCGGTGAATTAGAATATGCCGCAATTTAAACTAGCACACGGTTATTTATGGCCCAGTACGTATATACAATGTCGCGGGTTGGCAAAATTGTGCCGCCCAAACGCCAAATCCTCAAAGATATCTCACTTAGCTTTTTCCCTGGTGCCAAAATAGGTGTCCTAGGCCTCAACGGCGCAGGTAAATCTACCCTGTTGCGTATTATGGCCGGCATCGACCAGGAGATAGAAGGTGAAGCAAGGCCGCAGCCTGGCCTTAAAATCGGTTACTTGCCGCAGGAGCCCAGGCTCGATGAGTCTAAGGACGTTAGGGGCAATATCGAAGAGGCTGTGGCGGACGTAGTACACGCGCTAAAACGCCTTGACGAAGTCTATGCCGAATACGCAGCGCCAGACGCGGACTTTGACGCACTCGCCAAAGAACAAGGCGAGCTGGAAGCCATCATCCAGAGTAAAGATGGCCACAATTTGGATAATGCCCTGGAACGCGCCGCAGATGCGCTGCGTTTGCCACCATGGGATGCTGATGTTAGCACGCTGTCAGGGGGTGAAAGGCGCCGTGTCGCCTTGTGCAAGTTGTTGCTCGAAAAACCTGAGATGCTGTTGTTGGACGAACCAACCAACCACTTGGATGCCGAGTCCGTTGCCTGGCTAGAACGCTTCCTGCACGACTACGAAGGCACAGTTGTAGCCATTACCCACGACCGTTATTTCCTAGACAATGTCGCGGGTTGGATCCTGGAACTTGACCGCGGCCACGGTATCCCGTGGGAGGGCAACTACTCAAGCTGGTTGGAGCAAAAAGAGAAGCGCCTTGAGCAGGAGGAGCGCTCGGAAAATGCCCGGGTCAAATCCATGAAGCAAGAATTGGAATGGGTACGCAGTAACCCCAAGGGGCGCCAGGCCAAGAGCAAAGCCCGTATGGCGCGCTTTGAGGAAATGAGCACCTCCGACTACCAAAAGCGCAACGAAACCAACGAGTTGTTTATCCCGCCAGGTGAGCGCCTGGGCGATCAAGTTATCAGCGTCAACAATATTTCTAAAAGCTATGGCGACAGGGTATTGATTGACAATATGGGCTTCACCGTGCCAAAAGGCGCCATTGTGGGCATTATCGGTCCCAACGGGGCTGGTAAATCCACCCTGTTCCGCATGCTAACCCAACAAGAACAACCTGACTCCGGCGAAATAGTGCTTGGTGATACCGTACACATAGCCAGTGTTGACCAGTTCCGCGACGACATGGGTGAAAACAACACTGTATGGCAGGAAATTTCCGACAGCCAGGACATCATCCGCATTGGCAACTTTGAGATTAATAGCCGCGCCTACTGCAGCCGTTTCAACTTCAAGGGTAACGACCAGCAAAAATTCGTCAAAGACCTGTCAGGTGGTGAACGCAACCGGGTGCATTTGGCCAAACTGTTAAAAGCGGGCGGTAACGTGCTCTTGCTCGATGAACCCACCAACGACCTCGATGTTGAAACCTTGCGGGCCCTGGAAAATGCGCTGCTTGAATTCCCAGGTTGCGCCCTGGTTATCTCGCACGACCGCTGGTTCCTAGACCGTATTGCCACCCACATCCTGGACTACCGCGACGAAGGTAAGATCAACTTCTACGAAGGCAACTACAGCGACTACGAGGCTTGGTTAAAAGACAACTTCGGCCACGATGTTGTTGAGCCGCATCGTTTGAAATATAAAAAGATGAGTAAATAACCCAGGTGCAAGTAGAGGTTTTTCTGGTTTGACCCCAGCAAAACCTCTACCCCAACACCTTCATACCCCCTAATACCAGCTGCAAACACTATCATCCGCATGAATGGAACCGCGTAATGAAAAGGATCACCCCGGGTTCAGCCGATAACCAGAAAACAAACCGCCCCCCTTATTGGACGCTAATCTTGGTGGCCATTACCATCTTTGCTTTCGCCCCAGGATGCGCAAATACCTCCAACCAAGCCAAGGCAGTCACCCAGGACGTATCCGCAAACCTTGAACCAGGGCATGGGTATTTGCTCTTATCTGTTACAACTAACAGGGGCATAGACAGGTTATACATAGAAGGCGAGGTAGAGCTAAGCCTGACCCAGGCGGATCTGCAAAAGGGCAGCAACTATATTCTAAAAGCAGTGCCAGCCGGCTCCTATGCCATTGCCGGCATAGACCTGTCATTATCACGATATGAATTTGAAGAGGCTGATTATTGGCAGTTTGAAGTGAAAGAAAACACCATTAGCTATGTTGGCGATTTAAAGACAGAGTTCTCCGGTTCCTTCTACGCCAACCTCAATTATGGGATAACTAACCGCTCGTCCTTTGCATTGCAGTTTTTAGAAACTCACTTTCCTACATTGCTATCTTCAATGACTGCGGTTTACGCTGGCTTTGGCAAGGATAAGTTTTTGCAGCTGATGACTGGCAACAAGGCACTAAACACTTCCAACACAATCACAGAAGGGATGCAAAAATGATCAGGCTTGGCCTAGGGCTGCTTGTATTGGCCTATTGGCTTGCAAACCCGTCAATCAGCGCCGGCCAGCTGTTTTCGGGAGAAAAACTATTTGCCCCCCCGTTTTATTCGGTTCCCAAAATCAGCCCCAATGGCAATTTTGTAGTAGGCCGGATCAACGATGGCGAACGCAGGGAATTGGTCTTGACAGATACCCAGAGCCAACAGCGCTATCCCTTGGTGTTTTTTGCCAAACGCAATTATTTGGAGGATTTCCATTGGATAGACAATGACAGCATCTACATCGAATACCGCAGCGGTGAAAAGTTCAGGCAATCCATAATCGATTTGGATGTAGATAACCTAGGCACAAAACAACCTGCCCGCCGGGTCACCTGGGAAGGTTATATGCTAGCTCCCCTGCCCACAGCGCCAGACCAGGTGCTGTTTGTTAAACAAAGTGAAAACCAGCCGCCTGTAATATACCACGCAAATACTGCAAACTTGCTAGAGGGCAGCATTGGACAATCACGTCGGTTTTCCAACCCATTGCCCAAGGTATCCCGTTATTTCTACGACGAAGCCAAACAAACGTATTTTGGATTGCAAATCGACGTTGAAAAAAAACAAATGCAACTGTGGTTTTTATCCGAAGAACAAGGCACCTGGCGCAAGCTGCATGATTTAACCAACTTCCAATATGAATTCAAGGCGCTGCAATACATCGGCGAAGATAAATTTTTAGTATTGACCAACAGGGCTTCTGACCGGGTAGCTGTTGCCGTCTATGACCTTGCCTCCCAAGCCGTTGAAAAAATCGTGTTCGAACACCCCCAATACGATGTAATAGACGCGGAAATTGACGAAATAACAGGAGAGCTGGTAAGCGCAACTTACTTAGAGCACGGTACGCCAAAAGTTGAATATTTCCAGGAACGGGCAGCACAGCAGCAGGACAACTTCGCCATTGGCGAAGATGGCGACGGTATGTATCTGATAGACAGCTCGCTGGATAAATCCAAACAGCTCGTTCTTGCCTACGGCCCGTCCCATCCTGGTAGCTATCTGTTTTTCGACGGCGAAAGCCGCAGGCCAAAGCTTATAGAGCATGCTTACCCAGAACTAATAGAGCACGAATTTTCCAAAACCCGACGCATAGCGCTGCCCCGAGGTGCCGGTGGGTTCAAGCAGGCTTACCTTACCCTGCCTTACCTCAAGGGCAATGGCGTGATGTTATTGTATTTGCGCACGGAAGCAGTCAAACCTGCAGAGTTCTCCCGGTCTGTACAATACCTGGCTAACCGGGGCTATGCGGTGCTGCGCCTTGATTACCAATCCCCGATTAACTTTAAAGCAGGCGGGGGGGAACTGGGTGCAATTAAAATCAACAGCCAGCTCGAACAAGACATAAACGCCGCCGCTCAATACGTAAAACAGCAATTTAACTATGCCAAAACTTGCCCTATAGGATTTGGCCACGGTGGCTACTCCGCATTGCGGTTGGCCATGCTTTATCCCGACAATTACCACTGCTTAGTTAGTTTGTTTGGCATTTATGACTTCCAGTTGCTTTTTAGCGCCAATAACGCAGAAACCCTTAACCTCAACCAGCAAGCTATGCGGGAAATCCTGACAGCGCACGGGGACTCACTGGTTGGGCAGTCACCGGTTTATATGGCAAACGGCTATGACTTACCCACTTTACTCGTCGCTGGGAACAAAGACGAAATCGCCATACCTGAACAAATCAACCGCCTCAAATACGTATTGGACAAACAAACCGACAAAGTTGAGCATATAATTTACAAGGACTTAGGGCATGGAGTCCGGACTTGGTTTGGCGACCACCAGTTGCATGCAGTGATCGACGACTTTATCAGGCGTAATTTGCAACTCGGGGCACTAGACAGCCAGGAACATCCACACGTGGTGGCTAAAGAATATGTGCGCATTGCGGATCTCTATGGCTTTGACAGCCTTTTGCAAAACAACGCCTACAAAGCCTTCAACTACTATGTCAAAGCTGCCAGGCTCGGCCATCCCAGGGCTATGTTCAACTACGGGGCACACTACCACAGGGGGCAGTTCGTTGAGCAAAACCTAGGGCAAGCCCTGCATTGGTATAAAAAAGCATCGGATGCCGGATTTGCCGCAGCGTCATACCGGTTAGGCCAGCAACTTGAGGCTGGAAATAGTTTTGCAGGCAACGAGAATACAGCGCTGCAGTATTTCCAAAAGGCCCGCCAACAGGGCTTTGACGCCAGGGCTGGCCTAAAGGTTGCCGAAACGCTGTGCATGGGAGCCAAGTCAATGCGGGATCCAGCACAATGTATCGCATTGTTGGATCTCAAGCAGATAAAACACGACAACCGGGGCAACCGCAGCAAACTGGTAACCGAGGCAAGCACACAAATGCTGCACGCGCTCTTGCCAAGGTTATTGTTCGCTAAGGGCAACACAGCGGAACAGCAGAATTTTTACAAACAGCTATTGTTGCAAGACTTCAGCATTGTTGACTCTGTAACAGGTTTCCAGCTTGTAGAAGAAGGGATTTTTTCAGACGAGGGAGTCCTGGGACACACCAGCACAACCTATGAAATCCCTGCAGTAGCAGGCACCCATTTTGGCATTAGGTTCCATCTCGAGGCGGAAATTGACAAAGGTGAACGGGGTGCAGTTCTCGCCAAGATCTCCCGCGTTGGTGCCGATGCCAAGGAAGAAACTGTGTACCTAAATGTTATGCACAAAAACAGTGGTAGAAATTGGTATCTCAAGCACATATTAAAGGGATCCGAATTGTCCCCCGCCACCTATACCTTTGAAATACTCAGCCTAGACCAGGAGCCCCTGTATTCCCGCAGCTTTAACCTTGTAGCGCCTTGATCTGGCGCTACTTGAATTCCGACTGAGTGAGCAAATACTTAATGGTATTAAATCAGCAGCCTATCAACCCAAAGCCCTTAGCACCACTTCTGCAGTAAATGGTAGGTGCCGTATGCGACGCCCGGTCAAATTGAAAAAGGCGTTGGCAATAGCGGGGGCAACCATGGGATTGCCAGCTTCACCAACTTGGGTTGGTTTCTCATTATTGATCGCCAAGTATACCTCTACTATCGGCGCCATATTATTGCGCAGTATAGGGTAGTCGTAAAAGTTTTCTTGGTCTACTTGCCCATTGGATAGGCTAATTCGTTCGTAGAGTGCCGCACTCACCCCCCAAAGCACGCCGCCTTCTATTTGGTTGTTGGCATTGTCAGGCGATATCAATTGGCCCGCGTCCACTGCAACCCAAACGTTGTGCACTTGTATCATGCCAGATTTTGTATCGACTGATATTTCAACAATGCCTGCCGACTGGGTATCACCATAGCCAGCAAAAGCCACTCCTCTTCCACGACCTTCTGCCATTGGAATAACTGCAGCCATCTCAGATACTTTATTTAAAAGTGCCTTGCCGCGGGGATTGTCCGGCATAAGCGAGCTTCTGAACACAAGGGGATCAACCCCAGCCTTATGGGCGATTTCATCGATGAAAGCTTCTGATGCAAAGCTGGTATAGGCCGCGCCTATGCCGCGCCAGGGTAAAATGCGGGCATGCCTTTCTGTTATCACATGTTCGGCTAGGAAATTGTCGATTTGGTAGAATTTATTTTCAGCACCGCGCATGGAAATAATATCTTTCGGTGCAACCTGCTGCCAGCGCACTGGATTGAAATACTCAATGACCGAAGGCGTTGCAACGCGGTGGTGAAAAGCGGTTAACTCACCGCTAAGACCAAGCCCAGCTTTTAGATATTGGGATGCGGCTGGACGGAATGCGCCAAATTTAATGTCATCGGTGCGAGACCATACAACCTTGACCGGTCGTTTAGATACTTTTGAACAAATCAAAGCATCGCGCAAGTAATTCTGCATTAATTCCGTGCGTCGCCCAAAACCCCCGCCCATAGTCATCATATTGAGCTTTATTCTATCCGGCGTAGTACCGAGTACTTCCGTTGCCGTCCTCATAGTCCAGCTTTGGGTCTGGGTTCCAACCCATATTTCTGCCCCTTTGCCATCTTCATCGACACTTGCGACCGCCGCCATGGGTTCTAGCTGTGCGTGGTAGGCATAGTCTGAGGTGTAAAGCGCCTCAATAGTTTCGGGGGCGCTAGCCAAGGTTGCGGCAACATCACCGGCAGAACGCCAGGTTTCTCCGGGTTGTTTGCCCTGGGCAGCCTTGCTGTATTCAGCTAACGTACTTTCACTGCTGTACTTTCTAAAGGGCGAGTTTTCAGACCAGTTAATATCCAGTTTTGAGCGACCCGTGAATGAGGCGTGCATTGTCTTGGCGAGCACTGCAACACCATCAGGCAAGCTAACAACGTCGACGACATCTTCGCTTGCTTTGGCTGATTTATCAGCAAGCGACACGATTGTTTCGCCCTCCACTGGGCTGCGCAATACAGTGGCATACAACATACCCGGGACACGGACATCAATTGCGTACATCGCCTTGCCCGTCGACTTTTCTGGCACGTCGCGCCGAGGGATATCCTTACCTATGAGGGCGTAATCCTCAGCCGATTTCAATATCACCGGTTTGGTGAGTGTTGTTTCTGAAAATCCAGGTAAAGAAATGGCCTCCCCATAGGATATTTTGCGGCCGGATTGGGCGTGGGTCACTGTGTTCTTTACCGTGCTGACCGTATCAACATCGACCAGCCACTCATTGGCAACCCTTTGGCGGATCATATCCCTAAGGTGCGCACCAGCCTGGCGCAAAACATCAAAATAACCGTACACAGCAGAGCTACCAGCAGTATACAGTACATGCCCAAAAGCGGGGTTACCGAAGCGCCGGTCGTCTTTATTCAGTTGTCTAATAGATACCTGCTGCCAGTCTGCATCAAGCTCATCAGCCAGAATTTGGGGCAAGGCCGTTCCACTTCCCTGCCCCATTTCTGTAGACGGAAAGAGTATGTGAACAGCGTTGTCGGGGGTGATTTCGACCCATCCTGCAAACTGCCCGTCAGTGGCTTGTCCCGCATAAGCAAGCACCCGAATACCGCCTGTAGCCAATAGCACCGAAGCAAGGGTACCCGCCTTTAAGAAAAATCGCCGGGAAACATTAATCGGATCTTTCATGGCGACATTTCCTTCGCGGCCCGTTGGACAGCTTTAACAATGCGGTTGTAGGTGCTGCATCGGCAAAGGTTTGCACTCATCCAATGGCGGATTTCCTCTTCGCTAGGTGTTGGGTTGGTTTTTAAAAGGCCATCAGCCCGCATAATTTGGCCGGATTGGCAGTAACCGCATTGGGGCACTTGCTCGGCCACCCAAGCTTGTAACAAAGGGTGCTTTCCATCCTCGGCAATACCCTCGATAGTGGTTATCTCTTGCCCACCGATGTGCTTAAGTTTCAATTGACAAGAAACCGTCGGCTTACCGTTGAGATGCACTGTGCACGCACCGCACATTGCCGCCCCACAACCATATTTTGTTCCAGTCAGCCCAGCCTCTTCGCGCAAGTACATCAGCAGCGAAGTCTCTGGGTTTGCATCTGTCTCAATGGGTTTGCCATTTACCCTAAAACTAATCATTTCAAGACCTCAATGGGACTTAACCCCTTGCTAAGATGAATTGGATCGGTATCACACCTATCCTGTTGTGGTGGATACTATTATCTGCCAAATAGGACGGCTCATACGGATACGATAGAAAAACTATTTTGGACGTGTTTCGAGGAAAAAAATTGGCGTTGCCAGGCACTTTGACCAACGCATTTTTCGTCAGTCTGGTGGCGATAAATACGATCTGGACAGCAGCAGGTAACAAATGCAAAATCTTCCGCGGGCGAGAGCGCTCGACTGACCAGCACAACCGGAGTGCACCCCTGGTCGATTTGGCATATCGCTCTAGTTTGCAATTAGCTGCTATTTCAGGGCTCTACGCAAAGGCTGTCTTAGGAGCACAGTTTTTCCATGGATTAGTCAATATCTGGGACAAGGGCATCAACCACACTTTATATTGGCCACTTTTAAACAGACGCAACTGCCTTACCCCCTTAGCTTAGATGGCTTCCAATGCTTCTTGTAATTTTGACACACCGATAACCTGCATGCCGGGATCAGCTTTAGGCTGGTTCGCTTTTGGCACAATTGCCCGTTTAAAACCGTGCTTAGCGGCTTCTGCAATGCGCTCGGTGCCGTTGTTAACCGGCCGGATCTCACCTGAAAGGCCGACTTCTCCAAACACAATTAAGTCTTTGGGCAAAGTTTGGTTGCGGAAACTGGATAACAGCGCCAGTAGCAGGGCTAAGTCTGCCCCGGTTTCATTAACCCTGATACCGCCGACGACGTTAACAAAAACATCTTGGTCATTCATTTGAACATTGCCATGCCGGTGCAAAACTGCCAACAGCATGGCAAGGCGGTTGTGCTCCATCCCTACGGCGATGCGTTTAGGATTAGGGGTCTGGCTATAGTCCACCAATGCCTGCAACTCCACTAATAATGGCCTAGTACCTTCCCAGACCACCATGACAGAACTGCCGGGTGCAGGCTCCTGTGCCCGGTTCAGGAATATTGCCGAAGGATTTTTCACTTCTTTGAGCCCAGTTTCAGTCATGGCGAAGACCCCGAGCTCGTTGACCGCTCCAAAACGGTTTTTTTGCCCGCGTAAGGTGCGGAAACGGCCATCGGTATCCCCCTCCAGCATCAGGGAACAATCGATACAGTGTTCAAGTACCTTTGGACCCGCCAAAGCACCATCTTTGGTGACATGCCCTACTACAAACATGGCTACATGCCGCTGCTTGGCAAACCGGGTCAAGGCCGCGGCACACTCACGCACCTGGGAAACACTGCCTGGGGCGGATTGGATATCGGGCAAATGCATAACCTGAATAGAATCCACCACCATAACCTTTGGTTCTTCCCGCAACGCCAGATCACAGATAGTTTCTACGTTGGTTTCTGCCAATACCCGGACTTTATCCGTGGGCAATCCCAAGCGGTTAGCACGCATGGCAACTTGTTGCAGCGACTCCTCGCCTGTGATGTATAGCACCTTTTGTTTCTGGGCGAGGCAGCAGATAGTTTGCAGCAACAGCGTGCTTTTACCTGCACCTGGCGAGCCACCAATTAAGTTGGCCGAGCCTGGCACTATGCCGCCACCTAATACGCGGTCTAATTCTGAAAAACCAGAACTAAAACGCGGCAGCGCTGCAAGGTCAATGTCAGACAATGTTTCCACTTTCGCTTCAACTGCTCCGGAAAAACCAACCCGGCTTTCCTGCCGGGTGCTCCCGAGCCGTATTTCAACTATGGAGTTCCAAGTCCCACAATCATTGCACTGCCCTTGCCACCTTGGGTGTTCTGAGCCACATTCGTTACAGGCATATGCCACTTTTTTTTTCTTTGTCATCTTTTTTGGTACTGAATACGTAGCAAAACAGGTAAACCCTGCCTGCCTTATTGTTTTATTGTGAATGATTTTATAGAGTAAGGGGAATAATAAAAATTCTAATATTACTCAATGTTTTACGCGCCGCTGCCGAAACACTGGGTAGCGCTAACCCAATCAGAGGCTTGATAATCTAACAATGGATAAGGTTTTAGAACAATATAAAGATGTTGTTGATAAACTTAAACCATTCGTAAACAAACCCAACTTTGCCCAAATGGTGTCAAAGCTGGCTTCTGACGTGCCTAAACAAAAGATATTCCTGATAAAAATGGAATTAAAGCGTTTGGCACAACCTACCCGCAAACCCGTTGATCTGCGGGGCAAAGTTGACGGCGAATGCAGGCCTTTCGAATATGAAGGCATTACCCACTTCCTCGACGAAGCGGCAAAACACGAATTCGCCAAGCAAACAATGTCCTATGGCAGTTATACAGTTGGCGTATGGGAAGCGGTTAATAGCAGTGAAAATACTTTCCGGGCAAAATACCAAAAAGAAAAAGAAGCCATACTGCAAAGCAAAGAAACACCGGAAGTTGTTGAAGAAGACGAAGAGGCGCAAAACGAACGCCCTGAGTACTTAATTCCCGCTACCCTTTTCTCCCATGTCGTTAGCCGCAAAGAAGAAAGGATGAACTTTGCCATTTCCATCGAGATTGTAATGGAAGATGGACAAAAAGTCAGGGCAACCACAATTGACATATCGGTAGGCGGCATGCGCGCCAAGAGCGAAGAAGAATTCCACTTTGAAAAAGGCCAACGATGCGGTATTTTCTTGCGCGGACTTGAGTCTGAATACGCTTTGGATCGCAAAAAACCTGTGCCCTATGAAGTCATGCGGGTGGAGATGGAAGGTTCGGAAAAGCGCATTAACTTCAAGCGCGATATAGAAAACTCGGCTTCTTCAGTGCAGACCTTCCTGCAGAAGTTCATCCATGGTTACAAACGTCGATATAAAATCAATTTAGAAAATACCGAAGAAGCTGTTTTTTCTAAGACCTATGAACAGTATTACACACCAAACATGGAATCCACCCCGGTGTTCCTGGGGATATCAAAAGGACGGTTACTGCCCAAATACCTGCTGACCAACAATATCAATAAGCGCTTTGTGGAATATTGGTCTGATGAACTGGACAATATCCGTTGTGAACACTTGCTGACGCCGGCGCGGATTAAAAAGGCCATGCAGAACGAGACCAGTGAGTTTTTGGTATTTTGTTTTAAGCAAATCAAGCACGACAAAGTGTTTTTCTGTTCGGCCACACTAGATGAACTGCAAGCCACGCCCACCTTGCGCAATTCATTTTTTGCCTTGGGTTCAAAGCGCAGCAGCTGGCGGGTTTACAAAGTCCAGATTTCTGAAATTCACCCAGAACAAGCCCATGTGCCGCTGACCATCCCGGAATCGGTCAGTGAGAAAGTGAAAAAACTAAATGCACCGCCGGCACCAAGGGTCCAGGCAGATTTAAATACATTGAAGTTCATTGCCCTGCTGACCGATATTACCTCAGAAGAAGGGGTAGAACTATTCCAAGGCCTTAACACTGAAAAAAGCGATGTGTCGCGCATCAGCAGGTTAATCCACCCAAGGGTGAATGTGCCATCGGTATTAACCGCACACCCGTATAAGTATGTGGACAACCGAATCGAGCAACGCTATTTCCTGACAGAAACGGCGCGCCTGGAATGGAACGATGGCTATTACGACGGCAAAACAATTGACGTCTCATACAGTGGCATGCTGGTTGAAGTTGATGAAGAATTCAAAGCCAAAAAAGGCGCTTTGGTGCGCGTTACCTTGCCAGGCTTGCAGGCCATGACTAGCCAGCACAATTTGGATCGCTTGTTTTATCAGTTAGTGAATGTAACCGAGCACGGCACCCGGTTGCACTTGAAAGTGCTAGAAAACAAAGACCGGCATGAAAAGCCGCACCATGGCAAGCTGTTCTTCAACGAGCTGATCAAGCAAAACCGCGACAAGCTAGAAGCCAAAAACACCGAAGACACCAGCAACTACAGCACTGCATTGCGCAATATTTTTGCAGCAAACATATTCAATATGGCGCTGTTTTGGGCGAAAGATGGGATCCATATCAAGCAGGATACAATGGTTTGTGGTGATGTGCCCAACACCCTGTGGCCCCTGTTTAGCCATGGGGAGCTGGAGCGGAACGAGTTTAACCTGCTGCCGCTGTTCGGCCACGACAACATCAGGGCTAACTGGCTAACCCGTGCTGTCAGGGATTTAAAAACCGGGGATGACCCCATCAGCCACGAAGTCTTTATCGCTTTTAGCCCAGAAAAAGAAGGGCGCGACGCCTTTGATTGTGAGCACGACGAGCAATTTACCAGTACTAAGGAAAAGATAACCTTTATTAAAAATGCCATGGCAAATGCCCAATTTTTCGCCATAAAGCTATTCTTCGTCAAGGTAGGCAAACCGGATCCGGAAAGCTTGAGCGAGGAGCTCAAATACATCAAGGTCTATGCTCCCCACAAAGCCAAGTCGTTGCAAAACCATATTTGGCAAATCGTCAGTTTTATCGACATTATAGATATTACCGAGGAAGTAAAACTGCGTTATAACTTGCTGTAGGTACAGTGCAACTTAGCCCTGATTAGGATCCCGCTGGTGAGCAAAGAAATCGAAAAGTACAGTGACCTAATTGAGCAACTCAAGTCGGTTGTAAACGAACCGGACTACCACCACGTTTTCAATGACCTCACAAGGCCGTTAAGCAAACCCAACCAATTCCTAATAAAAATGGAAATGCGGCGATTGGCCAGGCCATGCGACAAAGCTATCGATTTGCGGGAGCATATGGGTTCGGGCTGCACCCAATACGAACACGAAGGTGTGGTACATTACCTAGACCGGGGATCCCAAGCGGTGTTTGAACGCCAAGTTAAAGCATTTGGCAACTATACAGTGGGTGTTTATGAAGCTGTATTGCCAATGGATCTGGCGGGCAATATTTTGATTGAACGCCCAGCAACACCCACAGCTGACGAGCCTGAAAAAGCAGAGGACAAAACACCCAAGCCCCATAACAATGCGCAAGAGGATATAGCGGCGGAATATGTCGTCGAAACCTTTGATTTTGCCAACACTGTGCAAAGATCAGATGAACGCATGAACTATATTGTTGCGGTTGAACTGGTAGCCCCCAATAACCAAATAATTGTTGCCAATACAATGGATGTCTCTGTCAGCGGCATCAAAGTCAAAACACTAGACGACGCTGAATACCGGCTTGATACACGCTACTCAGTATTTTTTAGGGGATTGGAAAATGAATTTTCCCTGGATCGCAAACAAGGTATCTATTACAAGCTGGTCAAATACGAACGTACCAAAGAAGACCACCAATTGGCGCTTATGCGGGATGGCAGTGCCCCAAACCCCCAGTTCGATAACTTTTTAATGAAGTTTATCCAGGGCAATAAACGGCGTTATAAAGTCAATATTGAAAACACCCTGAATGCGATTAAGAGCAAGACATTCGAACAGTATTACATTCCGTATTTCAGTTCAGTCCCTATTTTTGTTGAATACCGGGCAAACCAATTTATGCCCACAATGATACTGACCAACGACAATAACAAAGACAGTATCTATTACTGGACCAACGACGAAAGCCAAATGATCCTGAGCCAGGTATTGACCAGTGAACGGATCAAGGATTTATTGGAACACCCGCAACATGAAACCTACATGTATGCATACAACCACCTAAGGGATAACAATTTACGCTTCTACACCGCTACCCACCAAGAACTAGAACGCAAACGCCAGTTGCGTAACGTATTCATAGGCTTTGGTTCGCGCAAAGCAAGTTGGCGCATATTCAAACTTCAAATCACAGCCATAAAGCCAGAGCAATGCCATCGACCATTATCGGTCCCGGATTCAGTTAACGAAAACATCAAAAAGCAAAACGCCCCACCTTCACCGCGCTTGATGTCGAGGCTGCAAAACTTGAACTTTGTCTTATTGTTGACCGATGTGACCGATGCGGCAGGCACACAAGCCTACCAACGGCGCCATGTAGTCAGGGATCAACTACCGGCAATCCAATCCTTTGCCAATACCGAACAAGGTGCAGTGCAACCGATCCCCTTGTACCGTTTTAAATACCAGAGTTTACGTGGCGAAACCCGCTATCAAATGCGCTCTAAAGCGATAGTTAAGTGGCGCGACAGCCAACTCACAGGGGTAACTGAAGATGTATCGGCCGGTGGCATGAGCCTGGAGTTGAGCGAAGAATTTGCAGGCGACAAACTCTCTATTGTCGAAATTACCCTACCTGACCTACAAAAGCTGAGTAAAACCTGGCAATTGTTGGATTTAAAATACGAAGTCCGGTTTATTTCGAGGGACAAAAAGGTTATTAAACTCAAGACCTTCCAAGAGAAAGCGGAAAGTGGGCAGGCCCACGTTGGCAGCCAGTTTTTTAATAACCTCATCCGTACCAATAAGAGTAAATTAAAATCAGATTCAGACCAGGAAGATATTCCAGGCATTGGTGAAGCACTGCGCAATATATATTGCTCCAATGTGCTTAACGTCGGTTTCTTTATTTTAAAAGATGGTATTTATTTCCACCCCCATGCCATGACCAAACCCGGTAAGCACAACAGGTTACTTAACCTGCTGACATTTGGTTGTGAGACCAAAACTACTGCCAGCTTATACCCGCTTTATGCCAGTTCAGGTAAGTATAAGAAATTCCTGGCAGAAACCTTGCGCAAACTAAAGGCCAAAAGCCCGCCCATCATTCGGGAAATATTTATTAGCTTTAACCCCCACGCTGCAACGCAGGAAGAAGCCATAAACACCTGGTTTATTGAAAGCTTCAAAAACGACAATGAACGCAAAAAATTCATCGTCAAAGCCATGGCAAGCGGCTATTTCTATGCGATACGGTTGCACCTCTCCAGGACAGGACGGCCAGACCAAGATGTATTGCGAACAGAGTTGGGTTACGTGTCCATCTATGCGCCCCACAAGGCAAAAGAGCTGGAAGAAGAGCTTTGGCGCATTGCCGGCACCGGCGACATTGTCGATGTCACAGACGAAGCCATGCGGCGTTATGGTTTTACAGAACAAGAAGTGAGCCAAAACCAAGGGCTAGATAAGCAAATTCTGGTACAGGAACAAGAGTAATCCCTATAACCTTGGCCTAAGAGGTATCCGTCCAACTTTTGAGGTCGGTAATAGAGATCCAAACTTCACCGCTATTGTATTTGGCCATTAAATTGTCATAATTATTACGCAAAATAGAGGTCTTATATAAGATACATGTATAATAAACTGACTGGGTTGGTTGGTTTAAGGAATACCATGACTACACTGCGCAAGAGCAATATTGAAAAGCTAGCACAAGAAACCTTTGATGTTCTTATCGTAGGTGGCGGGATAAACGGGGCAGTTTCTGCCTCAGCCCTGGCTGCAAAAGGTGCCAAAGTCGCCTTAATAGACAAAGGGGACTTCGCAGGGTTTACCAGCTCCAATTCATCTAACTTAGCCTGGGGTGGTATTAAATACCTCGAAAGCCACGAGTATGGCCTGGTTAACAAACTTTGCCGAAGCCGCAACCACCTGATGCGCAACTACCCATCCACCGTAAAGGAAATCCGTTTTTTAACCAGTATTCAAAAAGGATTCAGATATCCGCCGTTCTTGGTCTATTTGGGCACACTACTGTATTGGATAATTGGCCGCTTTTTTACTATGTCGCCAAAATTTTTGTCAGCCAGGAATATCAAGGCTTCAGAAAACATTATAAACACCAATAAGGTTGCAGGCGGGTTTGAATATTCTGACTGTTATTTACACGACAATGACGCCCGCTTTGTATTCAATTTTATCAGGCAAGGCATGAGCTATGGTTGTATTGCCGCAAACTATGTGGAAGCCATGAGTTCAGACCGGCTTGACCGTATCTGGCATACGACAGTGAAAGACGGCATTACTGGTAAACAATTTGTCATAAAGTCAAAAGTGTTTGTCAATGCGGCGGGCCCCTTTGTAGACAAGATCAACAAGTTAATGACCCAAAAAACCAAGCACCACCACTTGTTTTCCAAAGGTATCCACCTAATCGTGGATCGCATCACGGACTCGGGCAAAGTATTGACGTTTTTTGCTGACGATGGCCGCTTGTTTTTTGTCATACCAATGGGGCCAAGAACCTGCATAGGTACCACTGATACCCAGGTGGAGTCACCCTTGTCAGAAGTCACCGACGCCGACCGCCAATTTGTGTTGGATAACGTCAACAGGTTACTTGACTTGGACAAGCCGCTCACGTTTGCAGATATCATTGCCGAACGCTGCGGCGTGCGGCCACTGGCGATTAAAGGCAATTCGGGTAAAGCTGACTGGGTACAACTGTCGCGAAAACATGCGGTTGACACAGACCAAGCCAATAAGCACCTGTCAATTTTTGGCGGCAAACTGACCGACTGCATTAATGTCGGCGATGAGGTCTCGGGCATTGTGGCCGACCTGGGGGTTGAATTGCCGTACCCCCAACAAAAATGGTATGGCGAACCAGGTGATTCGGTTAAACGTGAATTTTTGCACAGGGCCCGTCTAATGCAATTAGACGCAATGACCCCAAGCTCTTCCTCAGAGCCTTTAACACAACGGTTCTGGCGTCGATATGGGCGCAATGCCATCACTATGTTGGAGAGCATTAGGGAAGATCCATCAAAGGCTGAACTGTTAATTGAAAACTCTGAATATTTAAGGGTAGAAATTGAACATGCTGCAAAACGTGAAATGGTGACCAAACTAGATGATTTCCTGCGGCGTCGTTCTAAAATTGCCTTGGTGGTAAGGGAGCAGGATATTTTGTCAGCCCCAGGATTGAAGGAGGCTTGCCAAATATTGTTTGGCGATGAAGCTGATGCCAAATTAGAAGAATACAAACAGCAAATCGCAAAAAAGCAGCAAACTAGCCTCAATTAACCCTAGCGCAACCTATTTTATTATTCAAAAAGCTGGTTATAATCACCAACAACGATGACATATGTTGTTAAAAGCCGTGACAGATAAACCTGAAAAGAAAAAAGACAAAGCAGAAAAGCAGTTAGACAAAGCGGCTGCGGCTGAGATCAAACGTTATATCAAATCTGAAATGGCTTTAGCAGGCTTAAATTACAAAGACCTAGCGGTACGGCTTACCGAAATGGGACGGCCAATTAGCGAACAGAGCTTGCGCAATAAAGTAAGCAAAGGCTCCCACCGCACCACCTGGTATTGGGATCTTATAAAAGCCATACGTTCAGCAAAAAACTAGCTGTTTAAGCCTCGTAGGGTGCAGTACAAACACGTGCCCTGCCAGTCTGTTTTGCTTCATACAATAACTTATCACAAGCTAGGACAAAATCATCTTTATTCCCTGTGGTTGGCTTTGCCGTGCATACCCCCGCACTAAATGTGGCTACATCCGCGACTTGCGAGCCCGCGTGAGGTATCGCTAAACTGCGAAATAGGACTAGTACTTGCTCCGCAATGCTCCTTGCTTGCTCTTGCCCGCAATCGAACAACAAAATTGCAAACTCTTCGCCACCGTAGCGGGCAAAGTGGTCAGAGCCGCGTTTTATTTTTTGTTCTAAGCATCTTGCAAGCTGGCGTAAACAAGCGTCACCCGCCGGATGTCCGTATAGGTCATTGAATTGTTTAAAATAGTCAATATCCAATAAAACCAACGACAATGGAACATTAATGCGTTTGGCATGGTTCCATGACTTTTCCAAGTGGTCATCAAACGAACGCCTATTGGGAATTTCGGTGAGCCCGTCAATCCTAGCGAGCTCACCTAAAAGGGTTGATTTGCGAATCAAATCCGCCTGTAGCTCGACCCTGGCCCTTACTACCGCAGTATTCAAAGGTTTGGATATATAATCACTGCCCCCCACTTGCAGCCCTTTAACTTCGTCGGCGGGCTTGTCCATAGCAGTAATGAAAATAACGTGGATATCGCCGTATTTTTCGTGATCGGCTTTGACTACTTTACACAGATCTAAACCATTGCCGTCGGGTAGGCCAATGTCGAACAATCCAATGTCTATAGGTTGGACGTCCAACAAAGATAGGGCTGAGGCGTAGGTATCTGCTATATAAACCTCATAATCATCACGCAAAACTTCAAGCAATATCTCCCGGTTGGTTAAATCGTCTTCAACAATTAACACCTTATATATGGGCTTTTGGCTAACTGACATAAATCGCTTAGGTGACTTAGGCTTACCCCAATATTAACGAATGCTGTTGAAATTTCCAGCGTTTACCAATTTGCCCTGGACAAAGCATCGACCCATGCTAATTAAATTGCATTTAACATTGGATTATGGGCACAAAGTTCGCTTAAAATGTGCGGGGCTGACGTGTTATTAATTACCCAATCACGCAGCATAATTATGGTCTTGAAGACCACCCCTATCCTGTACATGCTAATAGCAAAGCCATTGCGGATAGTGCAACGAATAACAATAAGAAATGCCCATCGCGGAGGAGGTGTTATGGAACCAGCTACCAAAAAACTACAAACCTTATGTGAAACCTTAAAGTCTTTGAGAAAAGAAGCAGGGATATCACAAGCTGCGCTTGGTGAGAGGATTGGGCTTAGCCGTGAGACCATCATCGCAATAGAAAAGTTGCATCCCGGCTCAGTTGATACATTGGAATTTAATATCGTGCGCAAGTGGTATTTGGCCTGCCTTGCCAAAGCCTCATCCGAAACCATCGAAAAGTTTAAGCACAATGTGAAAGATGCAGTTGCAATCGCTTAACCCAGCAACTATACCAATGCAAACATTGGGCATTTTTTATTAACCAGGCCCTGTCCGTTACAATAGCTCTTTTCTGCTGGACGGGCCTTGCTGCTTAGGCATATTCTATTAGTAGATTTTAAAGTATCGAGCCCGCGCAGTAAGTAATGACAATAAAAGCCCTGTTATTTAGTTTAGTTGTATTGTTAAGTAACCAGCCACAACCATCTGCAGCACACCACGACAGCAATACCCTTGGCAGTTTGACGGATGTTGTATTTGGCAATTCCGGCACCAACAGCCCGCAATTAGCTTCATTGGTAAGCGACACAGCCGTCATGGAAAGCAATAGTTCAGAAGGCGAAACCGAAAAAGATGCCGAAGCAAGCTTTACGCAGAACCTCAAGTATTTTGTCTTCCCAATCTATATCATCATAGCGCTAGTGATAGTTTGGGCCGTCCTAAGGACACGCAAGAAACCAAAGCAATCGGAAAAAGACACCTGACAGTAATGCAGTGTTTTTTACGCAGCCCGCTCCAGAAATCTCGCAAGAAACTACTTGTTGGTTAAGCTTTTAGCAATATTTGATAAGTGTGCCAACATTGCAGCATTGTACCGATTCCTCCTGGGAGAACCCGGGAGGATATGAGAATTGGCAGACAACGACGATTGGCTATGGTGCTTTGCAGAGCATTGGCTAGCTATATAGCAATAGGGTTCCAAGCACCGGTAGCAGCGCATAAAAAAAGTGCGGCAACTGTCTCTGAACGATCCTAGCTTTAAGTAATACCACCAAGCAATATCTGATTTTCATTTGCCTACTTGCCATTGGGCAAGCTAAGCCAAAACCCCGCAATCTACAGAGTTAGCACCGAGTATAATTATTACCCTGAAAATAAACTTTACATAGTCACTTTTAACCATAAGACGCGAGGACATTATGGCAAACGACGACTATGCAAACGTATATTGGTGCGCCCGCGACCTAGACAGCGGCATTGGCCTACCCGGCAACCACCATTTCATCCTGGTAATGTATGCTGATAAGGCCACCGCCCAAAAGGTGGCAAAACAATGCGATTTGAGTTGCCAAACCGAAGAAAAAGGCGACAAAATCTTTTATTTTTCTACCCTCGGTGGCTTTGCCGGTGACGAAGGCAAAACCCAGCTCGGGATTAACAACACGGCTGATATCAAGTCAGTGCGGGAATGGTTGGATCCAAATGAGCACACCTCATTTTTCCTGCCAGATTATGATTTGGAGTCCCACCTTTTGGATCCGGGTGCCCGTAATAAGCTCAATGCAGATGACAAGCTTGATGTGCAAACCTTAGTTAAGTTGATAGCAGAATCCGCCCACTATTACAGCTTGCAAGAATTAAAGGACTACGATTTGCTCGATGCCAATTGCGCTACCTGGGTTAACAGCCTGATGCGGGCGATTGGTTTTCCAGCAGCTTACCGCATAGCCAAAAGCGAGTTCGCTGGCTTTGATTGGGGCGAAGAAGACCTGCTGCCAGTGAGCAGTTTCCGAAAACTTGATTAACCGGTACTAGCGATGCCGTAACAATTAGGACAGGCTGGTGGTTACCTGTGTGAGGCACAATCATGTCCAGCCAGCCCTGCCCGCACCACGCCGGCCTGTCCTTGCCAGTCACGCATATCCTGTTCAGGTTTTTCTTTGGCATATTTAGCATACAAGGCAATACCCTGTTCATCTTCAAGGATGTCCACTAGCACGCCTTTTTCACGCAACAGCGTCTCGTTTTCCTGGTTAACCCCGCCCAGGCGGTTGCCAATTACCAGGCGGCTAAAGCTATGGCTAAAGGTCAGGGCGGTACAGACAGAACAAGGCGTTAGCGTGGTAAAGGCTGTCGCTTTGCTAAAATCGGGATTGCCATTAACGTAGGCATCATTATAGGCATCGGTCTCGCCATGCCAATAGAGCCGATTTTCTTGGATATGGCGGTTATGCCCCTTGCCTAGAATCATACCTGTCCCATTATCCCTAACCACACCACCAATGGCGCAACCACCTTCCTCATAACCTTTTTGTGCCAACAACACTGCAATACGCATTATGGCCCGGTCATCAAGCTTGCTTATAAACCCCTCTTCAACAAGATATGGAAGCTGGTTGGTCGGGATACGCGCCACCATGTTTAAGGTGTCGTCATTTACCGGAGCATCGGCGGGTAATATTGGGTTAGTTGTGATTATCGCCATAGTGTTTTAGCTATCAGAATAGATGTGTAAACATACTACACAAAAAAACCGGCAATTTAGCCGGTTTTTGTAAATGGTGCGGACGGTGGGACTTGAACCCACACGTGATTTCTCACACAGCGACCTCAACGCTGCCTGTCTACCAATTTCAGCACGTCCGCATGAATCTTGTCTTAGTTGTTAGGAACGTCTGATTCAGGTTCCTGGTCTGATGCTGGTACATCAGTATCCGCAGGTTGCTCAACCGGTTGAATGGCGGCTGGTACTTCAAGGTTGTCCCATTCGTCGACCTGCTTGTCTTGCGTTACAGACAAATTACCCAACCAAAGGTTGATTGCGAAAAACACTGTCGCCAAAACTGCAGTGGAACGTGTCAAAAAGTTACCCGACCCGGTAGAGCCGAATACTGTGTTTGACGCGCCGCCACCAAAGGACGCGCCCATGTCGGCCCCTTTGCCCTGTTGGATCAAAATCAATCCAATAAGCATAATGGCAACAACTAAGTCTAATACTAATAATACTTGGTACAACATTCAGATAAACCTACTTTTGAGCCGCGGTACAAATAGCCTGAAACTCATTTACTTTCAAGCTGGCACCGCCAATTAAGCCGCCGTCTATGTCCGGCTGGGAAAATAGCTCTTCAGCGTTATTTGCTTTTACACTACCGCCGTATAAGATGCGAACCTTGTCACCACACCCGGCTGCAGCCGCTTCCAATTTTTCCCTGATAAAATTATGTACCTCTTGGGCTTGCTCTGGCGTAGCTGTTTTGCCTGTGCCAATAGCCCATACAGGTTCATATGCTATAACTACTTTAACCAATTCACTGCCAATCAAAGCCGTTATTGGCTGTAATTGCCGTTCCACAAATTCAAGGTGCGTTCCCGCCTCGCGCTCTTGCAAGGGTTCGCCTATGCAAATGATAGGAACAAGCCCCGCAGCCAACGCTGCTTTGGCTTTTTGTGCCACCAACTCATTACTTTCTGCGTGGTATTGGCGTCGTTCCGAGTGGCCACAGATAACATAGCTGCAACCGATATCAGTCAGCATTTTAGCCGAGACTTCACCGGTGTAAGCACCAGATTCGTGGCAACTTATATCTTGGGCGCCTACCTTGAACTGGGTATCGTCCAGCGCGCTAATTAATGGATATGGTGGGCAAACCAAAACATCAACCCCTGCCATAACAAATTTTTTCGCGCTCGCATTAAATTGACTGGCGAGGGCAGAGTCGCCATTGAGCTTCCAGTTCGCAGCAACAAGGTATTTTCTAGACAATGCTAATTCCTTATTTCCAGTCTTTTTAAGCGGTGCGAGATATTAACCAACAGCCCCGAAATATACAAGGTTTAATGATAAAAAAGTGAGCCTAAACTGCTGCTTCGACAACAGAGGCAATGCGTTGTGCGCTTGTTTTTGCCAGCTCGGCATCATTGGCTTCTACCATTACCCTGATAAGCGGTTCGGTGCCGCTTTTACGCAGCAACACCCGTCCATTGTCCGAGAGTTCAGTTTCTACTTGTTTAACGACTGCCTGAACTTCATCGGTGTCAATCGGGGCTGATTGCCCCTTATACCTGACATTTATCAAGGTTTGTGGGTATTTTTCCATGCCGCGGCTCAATTCGTTCAAGTTAAGGCCAGAATGTAGCATAGAGGTTAGTACCTGCAAGCCAGACACAATACCGTCACCGGTTGAAGCCACATTAAGGTTGAGGACATGGCCTGAACCCTCCCCTCCAATGGACCAGCCTTTAGTTTGTAGTAGCTCCATAACATAGCGGTCACCGACTTTACTGCGGGCAAATGGGATACCTAAGTTATTCAAAGCGACTTCCATACCCAGGTTGCTCATTTGGGTACCCACAACACCACCTGACAAACGGCCACTTTTTAATGCGTCCCTTGCGATAATGTAGACAATTTGGTCACCATCAATCACCGCGCCAGTGTGGTCGATCAGCATTATGCGGTCACCATCGCCGTCTAGGGCAAAACCCAAATCGGCCTGTTCGTGGATTACGGTTTCTTTGATTTGGTTTAATGAGGTAGCCCCGACTTCTTTATTGATATTTAAGCCATCAGGGGAAGTGCCGATTTCAATCACTTCTGCGCCGAGCTCACGCAAGACATTGGGCGCGATGTGGTAGGTGGCACCATGGGCACAGTCTACCACTATCTTCATGCCAGTAAGTGATAGTTCGCTAGGGAAGCAACCTTTGCAAAATTCAATATAACGGCCTGCGGCGTCGTTTATGCGGGTGGCTTTACCTAACTTGTCAGAATCAACACAAGTCATGACTTTATCCATTTGCGCTTCTATTGCCAGCTCAATGTCATCGTCTAACTTAAACCCGTCAGCAGAGAAAAATTTAATGCCGTTGTCATAGTATGGGTTATGGGAGGCACTTATCACTATGCCAGCTTCAGAGCGAAAGGTTTTAGTGAGGTAGGCTATAGCTGGGGTTGGCATCGGCCCCAACAAACCTATGTTGATACCGGCTGCCGACAAGCCCGCCTCCAACGCAGACTCCAACATATAACCCGAAATACGGGTATCCTTGCCAATAAGGACTTTGTTGGTCCCCCTACCAGCCAACACCTTGCCAGCGGCCCAGCCGAGCTTGGTGACAAATTCTGGGTTTATAAGGCTTTCACCAACACGGCCACGTATACCATCCGTTCCGAAATATTTTCTCATCGATTAACTCTACTTATTTTTCTGATTCTTGTATTTGCCAGCTTCAAGCCAGACCCTCAAGGCATCCACAGTTTCCCTTACGTCATGTACTCGTAAAACCTTAGCGCCCTGCTCGGCAGCGAATAGCGCTGCTGCCAAGCTACCCGCAAGGCGCCCAGCAACCGGCCGCTCTAATAAATTACCAATCATGGACTTTCTTGACACTCCAATTAACAGGGGCACACCCAGCCCAGAAAAATCCCCTAGTTGTCCTAGAAGCTGGTAATTGTCATCTAGGGTTTTGCCAAAACCAAACCCTGGATCTACTAAAATTTTTTGTTTTGGAATACCCGCACGCTCGCATTGGCCGATCCGCTGCGCCAAAAAGCCCACGACCTCATCCACCACGTTTTTATAGCTCGGGGCATCCTGCATGTTTTCAGGTGTCCCCTGCATATGCATAAGGCATACATCAGCGCCTGATTCAGCCACAGTTGCAATCGCACCAGGGGCTTGCAGCGCGTTGACGTCATTGACCAGTGATGCGCCAGCATTAACTGCCTCAATCATCACTGTGGGCTTTTGGGTGTCAATTGAAATACACGTATTAAACTCAGACCTAATTGCTTCAATCACTGGGATAGTGCGATCCAATTCTTCTTGTAATGATACTGGCGCTGCACCTGGCCGGGTTGACTCGCCGCCAATATCCAAAATATCAGCACCAGCGTCGAGCATTGCCTTGGCTGAAGCAAACGCCAAGTCTAAACCATTGTTGTTACCACCGTCTGAAAAAGAGTCTGGGGTAGTATTGATTATCCCCATAACGAGGGGGCGGTTAGCTGTTTTTATTCGTTCAAAAACTGACATCATCGTAAGCAAAAAGGGCGCCCTAGATTGGACGCCCACAATTAATTCCCGTCTATCAACTGTCTGTGAGCTTAGCTAGGCAGGTCACCTGCTTCACCGACACCAGGGTTAGGCTTGGTCTTTTTTTCCGAGCCTTCATCAGACTCTGCAGTAGCCCCCCCACTTGGCTTGTCACCTGCATCGTCTTTTTTGCTCCAATCCGCTGGCTCGCGCACCGGTATGCGCTCCATCAGATCGTCAATTTGCTTGGCATCGATGGTCTCATATTTCATCAACGCATCTTTCATGGCATGCAGAATATCCATGTTTTCCATCAAGATGTTTTGGGCGCGTTCATAATTGCGGTCAATGATGGCTTTGATTTCGGCGTCGATGGCACGGGCGGTGTCGTCTGACATATGTTTCGCCTGGGCAACGCTCCTGCCAAGGAACACTTCCCCTTCTTCCTCAGCGTATAGCATTGGCCCCATTTTGGTAGACAAGCCCCACTGGGTTACCATTTTCCGGGCAATCTCAGTTGCACGCTCAATATCGTTTGAAGCCCCTGTGGTGACCTTGTCATCGCCATAAATAATTTGTTCGGCAAGGCGTCCACCAAAAAGGCTAGAAACCATGCTTTCAAGGTGTTGCTTGCTATGGCTAACCCGGTCTTGTTCGGGCAAGTACATGGTGACCCCCAATGCCCTGCCCCGCGGGATAATAGATACCTTATAAACCGGATCGTGCTCGGGCACCAACCGGCCAACAATAGCATGGCCCGCCTCGTGGTATGCGGTCATCGCTTTTTCATCTTCCGACATCACCATGGAGCGGCGCTCAGTCCCCATCATGATTTTGTCTTTCGCCTTGTCGAACTCTTCCATGGTAACGACCCGGCGGTTTGCCCTGGCGGCAAACAGTGCAGCCTCGTTGACCAGGTTTGCCAGGTCGGCACCTGAGAAACCGGGTGTACCACGCGCAATAACTGAAGCTTCCACATTGTCACCGATTGGCACTTTGCGCATGTGTACTTTCAAAATTTGTTCACGGCCACGGATATCTGGCAAACCAACCACGACTTGGCGATCAAATCGGCCAGGACGCAATAGTGCCGGATCCAATACATCTGGACGGTTAGTCGCCGCGATGACAATAATGCCCTCGTGGCCTTCAAAGCCATCCATCTCAACCAACATTTGGTTAAGGGTTTGCTCCCTCTCGTCATGGCCACCGCCTAATCCAGCACCACGTTGGCGGCCAACGGCATCGATTTCGTCAATGAAGATGATACAAGGCGCTGATTTCTTAGCTTGTTCGAACATATCGCGCACCCTTGAGGCGCCCACACCTACGAACATTTCGACAAAATCAGAACCAGAAATAGTGAAAAACGGCACTTTGGCTTCGCCAGCGATGGCCTTGGCAAGTAGCGTTTTACCTGTACCAGGAGGTCCCACCATCAACACCCCTTTCGGGATCTTGCCGCCAAGTTTTTGGAACTTAGAGGGATCGCGCAGGAAATCCACCAGCTCAACTACTTCTTCCTTGGCTTCATCACAACCCGCCACATCGGCAAACGTGGTTTTAATTTGATCTTCGCCCAACAACCTGGCTTTGCTCTTACCAAATGACATGGCGCCGCGGCCACCGCCACCTTGCATCTGGCGCATGAAGAAGATCCATACACCAATCAAAAGCAACATTGGGAACCAGGAAATAAAAATAGAGGTCAGCAGTGACTGCTCTTGCGGCGGCTGGCCTTTAACTTTGACATCATACTTAACCAGGTCAGACACTAGCTGGTCGTCAAAATACGGAATATAAGTAACAAAAGTCTCACCTGTGCGCTTCATACCGGTGATTTCACGGGCATCACTGTCAATGCTTACTTCGCTGATTAACCCCCGGTGAACCTCTTGGATAAACTGCGTATAGTTTGTCTGGCGCTTAGCAGAGTCGCTTGGCGCAAAGCTCTGGAAAACCGACATTAATACCACCGCGATCACTAACCAAAGGATCAGGTTTTTTGCCATATCACTCAATGTTATAACCCCTACACTTCTATAATGCGTAACTTATGCATTTGTACCCTTTAGGGTACTACAGTTTCCACCCGGTCGCTACCAAATAGACTTCGCGGGATCGCGCCCTGGAAGAATCTGGCTTGCGGGTTTTCACTACTTTAAATGCCTGTTTCAGATCCCTGAAAAACTGGTCAAATCCAGCGCCCTGAAACACCTTAACTATAAAACAACCGTCTTTTTTCAAGACTTGGTGGCACATATCTAAAGCAAGTTCTACCAAATACATAGACCGCGCTTGGTCGACCGTGCCATTACCACTCATATTCGGCGCCATGTCCGACAATACTATATCTACGTTGCGACCGCCGATCCTGTTCAATAAAGTTTCTAAAACCGCTTCTTCCCGAAAATCGCCCTGCAGGAAATCGACGCCTGCGATGGAATCCATCTCAAGCAGGTCGCAAGCGATAACCTGCCCCTCGCCCCCGACTATATCTGCCGCGAACTGGGACCAGCCACCAGGTGCCGCCCCCAAATCCACAACAGTCATGCCAGGGCGTATTAATCTATCTTTTTCCTGGATCTCATCAATCTTGAACGCAGCCCTTGAGCGCAGGCCCTGTTTTTTGGCTTTTTGCACATAATGGTCATCAAAATGTTCTTTCAACCAGCGCTTACTACTAGCTGAGTGCTTTTTTTTAGTCATCAAAACAGCGATCAATTAGGAATAAGCGTGAGATGGCGCTAGAATACCGGTTTTCAACCTAAACTAAGCGATTTATTTGTAAATGAATCTAACCAATAAACAAAAACAGCACCTAAAGGGCATGGCACATAGCCTAAAGCCAGTGGTTATGTTGGGCGGCAACGGCCTAACGGAAGGTGTACTGGTGGAAATCGAAAACGCCCTAGACCACCACGAACTAATTAAAGTAAAAGTGCCCACGGAAGACCGCGAAGAGAAAAAGCTGATAATGGATGCCATTATCAGGGAAACTGGAGCGGAGAAACTACAGGTGATCGGGCATGTGTTAATTATGTACCGCCAAGGACCTGATGCCAAGATCGAGATCCCTAAACGGTAAAGCCGTGAATAAAAAAACGCCAGCTGGATGCTAGCGTTAAGCTGTTGAAAAAGGCAAGAAAGTAGATCGAGCCTTTGTTCTTTAGGGCATATGGAAATTGGAGATTTCAATATGCTTAAAACCCCTTGCCGCAGCAACTCCAACTCGGATGGTCAACATCGAATCGCTGGTATCCCAAAGCCACCTAGTCCACCTGGTTAGTATGGCCATCGACTTTGACTTTATCCGTGACCATGTTGGGTACTTGTACTGCAAGAATAATGGCAGGCCAGCGTCGTGAATGCCAATGAGGTGAGGTTGAAGAAATGGGGCAAAAAGCAATACCTAAGGCTCGCGGAGACGGTAGAGTGGAGTTTCGCCGATGACAAACAACACCATGGGCACCGGTATTGCGGCTTTCGTAGTATGGACATGGTGACTAAGCAGTACCTACTGGCAACGGCTTGCCAAAATATGAAGAAAATGGCCTTGGTTAAGACGGCATTACCGCTTAATCGCCAAACATCCCCGTTGAATCGCCATTATAACTGCTCCCAGAATCCGTATAATGGCATATGCACCTAAATACAACCCTTAAACTAAGAAGGGTAAAAAATTGCGATCGCAGCCTCCGGCTGCTTGAGAAAAGGAATCCCCTTCAAAAAGCAGGGGTTTATCATCAGGTTGAGAGAGGCTAAAGCCGCTCTTACTTTGTCACCGGTTAAGGCATCTCTACATTGCCGACATCTGGATCTAAATCAGTTATTGTAACGATACAACTACTGCATTCCCAAGCTTGAACCTGAACGGAGGTATTACCGGTTCCAATGACTGTATATCCTCGTTGATCTTGGGCAGCCCAGACATACATCTTCAAAGCCATAATTTGATCAAGCTCATCCTGTAAGTGTTCCTGAATAATAGCCCATTCAAACCTTTGCTCTGAGATTTCATAGGCTTCAAAGTTGTCAGTCGCTCCTTGTCTATTAACCCTCCAGTACTCATACCTATTTCCATAGTTATGTAGAAGACGGACAAAAGCTATATCTGCTGGTCCCATGCGGCCTTTAATATAGTTAATGACAAATGTTGCACCGTTAAAGGGGTTGTCAGTATCAGTGTACCCTACGTGTATATTACCGGCGAAGGCTAGCGGTGAACTCAAGATAAATACTAAAGCGAGTATATATTTTTTCATGTTTAAATTTCCTTAATACGAATTGATATTTGATATAAAATCTTCCGCCCGTCTTTCTATCTCGCTCATTGTAAATAGTGTCTTCAGGTTAGTGTATTTAGTGGTATACCGGTCTGAACCGAATTTTTCTTGCGCCAGATAAAACAGCGCTGCTGATTTCAAGTCATCATTGCCAATTAGTGTCTCGGCCATACTAAAAAGAAAGCGGCCTTTATCTTCTTTATTCTTTGCATTTACAAACCCGAGCATATAGGCTTTGTAGGCTTTATCAGGGTGCTTAATACTTTGGTAATAAATGCCCAATGCTTCAGATGCTATTAGTTCACCTGACTGTGCAAGTGAATCCCAATAATCCAATGAGTCGTTATATGTGTGGACAACTAACCAGTCTTTATTTTTCTTTTGAAAGTCATCTTCTAGCGCCATATTCTCGTATGGCAAACGAAACATCATGTCTAGAAAGTATGCAAAATGTATCTCTGCTTCTTCATCCGTTAGCATTTTTCCATCCATGTGCTTTTGTATGATCGCAAGCTGTTCCAATGAGTAGCGGTCTTCTCGAATACCCAATTGTTCTAAATACGATTTTGCTTTTTCAATTCGTATTAAGTTAGCGTCAGTTTCCAGTTTTTCGGTCGATAACTCTGCGTGGACCGAGCTTTCGCTATCGCGTTGTTGCTTTGAAGTTTCAGCATTTTCAACGAAGGTTGAACTTTGCAGCAATTCGGTTTTCCCAGAATTTTCTATGTTTGTATTTTTACTCGGAGAATATTTAAAAAAGAAGGCAGTACTAGCCGCTATAACCCCAAATAATACAATATATTTAGTCTTCAATTTGTACTCCAAAAAAATAGTTATTACATAAATCTCAAGCTGTGTACGTGAACATCATTTTCTTTATAATTGAGTAATCACATAAACGGTACCTTGGGTATATTAACTTCTTTATGTGGAGCTTGCTTTTCTTGCATCTTCTCAATGGGGTTGCAAAAACAGGACAATATAATACCCAGTTAAATTAAATTTACAAGACATTCAGTTACAATTACCGTCCTCACAGCATGTGGGCAAGGTTGTTCTTTTTTTGAGAGCTGGCCGCATTCTCAACAGGTTCTCGAAGACCTGGCCACCATCCGGCTGCGGACTCTATAGAGCGGATCGAGTCCTCTGTCTGAAACAAGATAAAAATTGATGAAACTTTTAGCCAAAGCACCGATCAGATCAGACAAGCCTGATAACATGAACACTATATCGTTATCTTTTACTGATATTAACCCCGATGAGTTGGGCACACTGATGCAGTGTGTCAGCCAGGAATAAGAATATCTACTGACCCTGTCGCCACAAGACAACGATTTATTATTCATTGCCGTGATGACCCAGGCTTGGATGCAGGAGAAGCTCAGTGATAATGACATCTCTATTGGTAAATTACGTATACTGGTGGGCATGGTTCAGTCTCCGAAAACTATGAAAAATGTGGTATATCCGGTGTTCCGGCACCTTTTAAGACTGCCCAATGAGATGAGGTTGACGAAATGGGGCAAAAGCAAAAAGCAATACCGAAAGCGCACGGAGACGGTAGAGTGGAGTTTCGCCGATGCCAAACAACTCCATGAGCACCGGTATTGCGGCTTTCGTGGTGTGGACAAGGTGACAATGCAGTGCCTGCTGGCAGCAGCTTGCCAATATATGAATAAAATGGCCTTGGTTAGGGCGGCATGACCGCTTAAACGCAAAACCTCTCCGTTGAATCGCCAAGGACCCGATGCCAAGATCGAGATCCCGAAGCGGTAATTCTCGCTTAAACCAAATAAAAGAAACGCCAGCTGGATGCTGGCGTTTTTGTTTG
This sequence comes from Alteromonadaceae bacterium, assembly GCA_965279005.1. Classification (GTDB taxonomy): domain Bacteria; phylum Pseudomonadota; class Gammaproteobacteria; order Enterobacterales; family Alteromonadaceae; genus Planctobacterium. The sequence goes on from CBDIHK010000026.1 coordinate 224,490, forward strand.
TTGGGCTAGCAAGAGTTCGGTTTAGACGTACTCAACCTCTGTAATTTCAAACTCCTTGGCTCCAGCTGGCGTTTGGATGTTGGCGACATCGTCCAGGGACTTGCCAATCAAACCACGGGCAATTGGTGAGTTGACCGATATCATATTGTTTTTGATATCGGCTTCATCGTCACCCACTATCTTGTAAGTGGTCTCTTCATCAGTGTCCAAATTAAGCACAGTCACAGTGGCGCCAAAAATGACTTTGCCATTATTAGGCATCTTGGTCACATCGATAATTTGCGCGTTACTCAACTTGCCTTCAATCTCTTGGATCCGGCCTTCACAAAAGCTTTGTTGCTCCCGGGCGGCGTGGTATTCAGCGTTTTCCTTTAGGTCGCCGTGCTCCCTGGCATCGGCAATAGCGGCCACAATTTTGGGACGCTTTACAGTTTTTAGTTCGTGCAGTTCTTCACGTAATTGTTCGGCACCCTTTGCCGTCATGGGTATCTTATTCATTCACAATCCTCTGGTGCAATTCCTGTACCGAACTCACCGACCTGCGATCATCCATCGCGTGGGCGTTAATAGTGGCAAACGCGCCATTCATGGTGGTGGTATAGGCAACTTTATTCAACAATGCTTCTTTGCGTATGTATACCGAGTCAGAAATCGCCTGACGCCCCTCAGTGGTATTGATAACATAACAGTATTCGCCGTTTTTAATCGCATCAACGATATTTGGACGGCCTTCAGAAAGTTTATTGACCACATCACAGTCAACATTGGCATTGTTAAGCAAGGTGGCTGTGCCCCTGGTTGCTTCCAGGCTGAAACCTTTCTGCAACATGGCTTTGCCAAGTTCAACTGCACGATTTTTATCATTATCACGCAAAGACAGCAAGACCTTACCTTTGTTTGGCACCGGTGAACCAGCGCCCAAATTGGCCTTGGCATAGGCTTGCACGAAGTTTTCACCAACGCCCATGACTTCACCGGTAGAACGCATTTCAGGACCAATCAAAGGGTCAACACCGTGGAATTTGGCAAAGGGGATTACCACTTCTTTTACCGAGTAATATGGTGGTATCACCTCTGCCGTAACCCCTTGCTCTGCAAGCGACTGGCCTACCATAGTGCGGGCAGCGATCTTCGCCAACGCCATACCGGTAGCTTTGGATACAAATGGCACCGTCCTGGCAGCGCGAGGGTTTACCTCAATTAAGTATACTTCACCGTCTTTAACCGCAAACTGGGTATTCATCAACCCCACTACGCCCAACTCTAGCGCCATATCGGCCACTTGCTTGCGCATGACGTCCAAAACCCGTTTTGGCAAGCTATAGGTAGGCAGTGAGCAAGCAGAATCGCCCGAGTGCACACCGGCTTGTTCAATGTGCTCCATAATGCCGCCAACCACGACATCTTTACCATCACAGATAGCATCCACATCCACTTCAATGGCGTCGTCCAAGAAGCGATCCAATAACACGGGGGAATCGTTGGAAACGCTAACCGCTTCGGTCAGATAACGCTTTAAGTCAGCGGTATCGTAAACAATTTCCATTGCGCGGCCACCGAGCACGTAGGACGGGCGCACAACCATGGGAAAACCGATATCTTCAGCCTCGGCCAATGCCTGTTCCCAGTTGCTCACTGTGGCATTGGCAGGTTGCTTCAATTGCAACTTGTCGACCATATGCTGAAAGCGCTCCCGGTCTTCTGCCCGGTCAATGGCTTCTGGTGGCGTGCCGATAATGGGTACGCCGGCCGCTTCAAGCGCTCGCGCCAATTTTAATGGCGTTTGGCCGCCGTATTGCACGATAACGCCCTTGGGTTGTTCAACCCGCACAATTTCCAACACATCTTCCAAGGTAACGGGCTCGAAATAGAGCCTATCGGAAGTGTCGTAGTCGGTTGATACCGTTTCGGGGTTACAGTTAACCATGATGGTTTCGTAACCATCTTCCCTCAGTGCCAGCGCTGCGTGCACACAGCAGTAGTCAAATTCAATGCCCTGGCCGATGCGGTTTGGCCCACCGCCTAGTACCACAATTTTATCTTTGTCTGAAGGATTGGACTCGCACTCTTCATCGTAGCTGGAATACATATAGGCGGTGGTTGTGGCAAATTCTGCCGCGCAGGTATCAACCCGTTTGTACACCGGAAGGATCTTGTGTTTGTTGCGCATCTCCCTGATGTCTGACTCTGCCAATGACACCATTTCCGCGATGCGCTTGTCGGCAAAACCCTTGCGCTTCAACAATCGCAGGTGGCCACTGGTGAGTAATTCAGCACCTTGCTCCTGCATTTGCTTTTCCAGCAATACGATTTCTTCAAGTTGCACCAAGAACCAGCGGTCAATCTTGGTCAACTCAAATACCTGCTCAACGTCCATGCCCATGCGGAAAGCATCAGCCACGTAAAAAATCCGCTCCGCACCGGGCTCTTTCAACTCGCGGATCAAGGTGTTTTTAGCGTCAGGATTATTGCTATCAATGATAGGATCCAGGCCATGTACACCAATTTCCAGGCCACGCAGCGCTTTTTGCAAGGATTCTTGTTGGTTACGGCCAATCGCCATTACCTCACCCACTGATTTCATCTGGGTGGTCAGCCTATCGTTGGCGCCAGTAAATTTCTCGAAGTTAAAACGAGGGATCTTGGTTACCACATAGTCAATGGCAGGCTCGAAAGATGCCGGTGTCAAACCACCAGTAATGTCATTTGCCAGCTCATCCAGGCTATAACCAACCGCCAATTTTGCTGCCACTTTGGCAATCGGAAAACCCGTCGCCTTGGAAGCCAACGCGGAAGAACGCGAAACCCTAGGGTTCATTTCAATGATAACCATGCGGCCATCGGCTGGGTTAACCCCAAATTGGACATTGGAGCCCCCGGTTTCTACACCGATTTCCCGCAACACTGCCATGGCAGCATTACGCATTATTTGGAATTCTTTGTCGGTTAGGGTCTGGGCTGGCGCGACAGTAATAGAGTCGCCGGTATGGATCCCCATAGGGTCGAAGTTTTCAATGGTACAGACAATGATACAGTTGTCGTTTTTGTCCCGCACCACTTCCATTTCGTATTCTTTCCAGCCGATCAAGGACTCGTCGATGAGCAACTCGTTGGTAGGCGAAAGATCCAAGCCCCGGCGGCAAATTTCATCAAACTCGTCCACGTTGTAGGCGATACCACCGCCAGTACCACCCATGGTAAAGGACGGCCGGATAATGCAAGGAAAACCGATGCGGCTTAAAACGTCGTGTGCCTGCTCAATAGTGTGGGCGATTTCTGCCCGGGGACATTCCAATCCGATTGACTTCATGGCTTTATCGAAGCGTTCACGGTCTTCGGCTTTGTCTATCGCGTCCGCAGTGGCACCGATCATTTCCACATTAAACTCTTTCAACACGCCCATGCGGTTCAAGTCCAAGGCACAGTTCAAGGCCGTCTGGCCGCCCATGGTTGGCAAGATCGCATCTGGGCGTTCTTTTTCAATAATGTTGCGCACCACTTCCCAGTGGATTGGTTCGATGTAGGTGGCATCGGCCATATCGGGATCAGTCATAATAGTGGCCGGGTTGGAGTTGACCAAGATAACCCGGTACCCCTCTTCCCTCAGCGCTTTGCAGGCTTGTGCGCCTGAATAGTCAAATTCACATGCCTGGCCAATAACAATGGGGCCGGCGCCGAGGATCAAAATACTATTGATATCATTACGTTTTGGCATTCTGGCTTCCTATTTATTAGCTTGCATTAACTCAATAAAGTGGTCGAATAAAGGCGCGGCATCATGTGGGCCTGGGCTTGCTTCTGGGTGGCCCTGGAAGCTAAACGCGGCTTTGTCGGTCAAGTGGATGCCTTGCAGTGAATTATCGAACAAAGAAACATGGGTGACCTCGATATTGTCGGGCAGTGCCTGTTCCGCCAAGGCAAATCCGTGGTTTTGGCTGGTTATCATGACCACGTCACGGCGCAAGTCCTTGACTGGGTGGTTGGCGCCATGGTGGCCAAACTTCATCTTTTCAGTTTTGGCACCGCTGGCTAGACCCAATAATTGGTGGCCTAGACAAATCCCAAAAATGGGTATGCCTGTCCCAAGGAAGGTTTTAATTGCAGCAATCGCGTAATCACAGGGCTCCGGGTCACCAGGACCGTTGGACAAGAAGATGCCATCAGGCTCCATTGCCAATACTTCGTCAGCAGGAGTTTGCGCAGGTACCACAGTCAAACGGCAGCCGCGTGCAGCTAACATCCGTAAAATGTTGCGTTTTACCCCAAAATCGTAGGCAACAACGTGGAAGTTCGTATTTGCGGCAGTTTCATGGCCTTTGCCAAGCTGCCAGACTGACTCATTCCACTGGTAGGTCTCTTTGGTGGAAACCACCTTGGCCAAGTCCATGCCTTTAAGGCCAGGGAAAGACTTGGCCAGCTCAAGTGCCTTGGCTTCATCCAACCCAGGTCCCGCCATAATGCAGCCATTTTGTGCACCTTTATCCCGCAATATGCGGGTCAAGCGACGGGTATCAATATCGGCAATCCCAATGATGCCGCGGCGTTGCAAATAATCACAAAGCGATTCCTGGCTACGAAAATTACTTGCCACAAGGGGTAAATCCCGAATTACTAGGCCTTTTGCCCAAATCTCAGAAGATTCTTCGTCTTCTTCGTTAACCCCCGTATTACCGATATGCGGATAGGTTAACGTGACAATTTGTTCGGCATAGGATGGGTCGGTCAGTATTTCTTGGTACCCGGTCATAGAAGTATTAAACACTACTTCACCTACTGATGATCCCTGGGCACCAAAAGCAGTACCTTTAAAAACTGAACCATCCGCTAGGACTAAAAGCGCTGAATGCGTCAAGTGAACCTCCGCTTGAACCTATCATTAGGTCAAAAAAAACGGGCTGTCATCTGCTCTAGATGCATCCCGTTTTCTTGTCTAACTGGTTATTTTGTTGACGATACAAGGCGTATAAACCTTATTTTTGGCAAATTCCGCGCATTTTAGACGATTTAAATTCAATGTTCTAGGTGAATATAAAAAAGTTGCAAAAATAAGACTCTAAGGTGAAAAATGGGTCCAAAATAACAAAAACTCAATTTTTACCGGAATTCATTGCCAATTTAGGTTGCTTCCTGGACACCTGCCGCCAGCACTTTGTGCAAAAATAGGAACGGAGGGCAGCGCCGCTAGTAGCTATTATCCCGGTTCCATTAAGTATTTGCCCAATATAGGTCCCCTGGGACAGCGCAAGGCCTAATTTACCCCTGGCCTAGACTGTTGTTGTTGTATTTGCCTTGCTGAAACCAAAGTTGCCCGATAAAGACTTTACTCAAACCGATAAATAACTTTATTAATTTATCTTAACCCTTTGTTTAATATAAATTATTTACTAGTAATGATGTTTTGAATTGAGTCCTTCCTAATTGCGATTTTTCTATTCAAACTATGATCCATCTAGGCTAACTCGCGGAATATAGATTCCTCAAAGCAAACTAACGGCCATGGTAGGGGTATAGCAGTCCCCTCGGCACGCTCTTAAATCAATATTTGGTACGGAGACGCAAAACCAACATGATCAAAAATACGAAATTCATTGCAGCTACAGCGCTGGCAATAGCAATGTCCCATTCTATCGCTGCACAAGGCAATAACGCTGCGATGCCGCTTTGCGGAACTGACTACACTGCGATTAGCCAGATCCAAGGCACCGGCGATAATTCACCACTGCTGGGTAGCGAAGTGGAAGTGGAGGCGGTCGTCACGGCTGATTTCCAAGCTGGCCTTAACGGTTTTTACCTGCAATCCGCTGCTGGCGACGAAGATACCGATAGCAATTCCTCTGAGGGCATTTTCGTATTCACTGGTGACAACCCGATTGCATTGACCGTTGGCGGCCGGGTCAGGCTGGCTGGCAGCGTCAATGAATTTGAAGGCATGACCCAAATAAGCGATTTAACGGGTATTACTACCTGTGCTGGGGTAGCAACCCCACCCCAACCTGTCCCCCTGAACTTACCTTTTGAAAAACTACCTGAGCACCTGGAAGGTATGTTGGTCAGTTTTTCAGGCCTCACGGTTAATGGCACATTCCAATTAGGGCGACACGGCAGCGTTGCCCTGGCCGAGGGCCGCCGCATGACCCCAACCCAAATTGCAAAGCCGGGTGCGGCTGCCAATGCCGTTGCAGCGAAAAATGCGTTAAACGAAATTTACCTGGACGATGGCTCCAAACAACAGAACCCTGCCCATATCCCGTTCCCACCAGGTGGCTTGTCGGCAGGGAACAGCCTGCGTGTAGGCGATACAATGTCCCTGTCTAAGGGCGTGTTACACCAAAGCCAAAATAGATATAGCGTGCAGCCCATTGCGGGCGTATCGGTGGTAAAAAGCAACCCACGCACCGAATCGCCAGAACTTAAAGCCGGCGCTAACCTGGTGGTAGCCAGCTTCAATGTGCTGAACTACTTTACCACCCTAGAAGAGCGCGGTGCCGACAGCGAGATTGAGTTCCAGCGCCAAGAAGCCAAGATTGTCAGTGCCATCAAGGCAATGGATGCACATATTATTGGGTTGATGGAACTTGAAAATAACGGCTTTGGTGAGGATAGTGCCATAGCGACCTTGGTCAAGGCGCTCAATACCTCAGTTGAAAAGGGTACCTGGCAATATATCGATCCTAAAGTCCCAAACATGGGTACCGCCTCAATCAAGGTAGGCACCATCTACCGCAGCGACCTGGTCGCCCCGGTTGGTGATGCCAAGATCCTTAATAGCAGCAATTCCATTACCGATGATGCAGGCAACCCGCTGTTTGTTGAGCGGAAAAGTCGCCCTATGCTTGTCCAGGAGTTTAGGCTTACTGAGAATGGCCAAAACCTCGTGGTTGCCGTCAACCATTTGAAGTCAAAGGGCTCCAGTTGTGAAGACCTAAACGATCCCAATCTAGGCGATGGCCAGGGCAACTGTAATGTTACCCGCACTAGGGCGGCAAAAGCCATCGGCAGCTTTTTGGACAGCGAGTACACCGGCAAGCCGACGCTCATTATTGGCGACCTAAATGCCTATGCCAAAGAAGATCCACTAACCGCACTTGCCGATGCTGGCTATACCGAACTATTTGAGCACTTGGGTAAAGAAAACGCCTATGGATATGTATTCAGGGGTAGGTCAGGCCAGTTAGACCACGCATTGGCCAACGCCGCATTACTTGACGCTGTGGTGGATGTGGTTGAGTGGAACATCAATGCTGACGAACCGGTGATCCTCGATTACAACACCGAGTTTAAGTCGGAGCAGCAGATCCAAAGCTACTATGCAGCTGACCCATTCCGTTCCTCAGATCACGATCCGGTTATCGTAGCACTGAACCTGCAAGCAAAAGAAACAGATAAAAAAGGCAGCAGCATGGGGATAGTGTTTTTAGTTGCCGCTGGTTTTCTAGGCTGGAGCCGTAGACGCTGTAAGTAAGCCAAAAATGCGTCTGTCAAGAAGCCCACAACAGTGGGCTTTTTTGCCTATCTACTTTAAACCCAACACATCTTGCATATCGTAAAGCCCTACCGGTTTACCAACCAGCCACTTGGCGGCACGCACCGCGCCCTTGGCAAAGGTTAGGCGACTGGAGGCCTTGTGGGTGATCTCCAGGCGTTCACCCAAGTCAGCAAACATCGCCGTATGTTCACCGACCACATCCCCAGCGCGGATAGTGGCGAAACCTATAGTGTCAGGCTTGCGCTCACCAGTATCGCCTTCCCGGCCATATACTGCGCATTGTCCCAAATCCCGCCCTAATGTTTGTGCAATCGCCTCCCCAATGGCCATCGCAGTGCCCGAAGGGGCGTCCCGCTTAAACCTGTGGTGCGCTTCCCATATTTCGATGTCCGCAGTCTCGCCCATTTTTGCAGCTACTTGCTGTACAAGGTTCAACATTAAGTTGACCCCAACACTCATGTTGGGCGCAAATACAATGGGAATATGCTCAGCTGCTTCCCGCAGTTTCAGTTTTTGGCCGTCGGACAGGCCTGTGGTACCAATCACTACTGGCAGTTTATATTCAATACAGGTGGCCAGGTTGGTGTCCAAAGCTGCTGGCAAGGTGAAGTCAATCATCACCTGGGCAGCCTGTGCGAGGTCGCTTGGGTTAGATGTAGTGTATACCCCCTGCTTGCCAATACCGGCTATTTCGCCAATATCGATACCCTCAAAACTGGAACCGGGCCGCACCAATGCAGAGCCGATCGCGATTTCGCGCTCCTGGTCATGGGCTTCGATCAGCGCCCTGCCCATGCGGCCGTTGGCGCCAAAAATTCCAGTAAGAATGGTTTTGTTCATATGCTGTTTTCCAATAAACTATGGTGGTCAATGTGTTAAATGGGGAATGTTTTGGGATTTATGATAACAATAACAAGGGGGAGCCGGAACAATGGATAACCAGCAAATTCAGTTGGTGCAAAGCAGTTTTTTGAAGATTGTCCCCGAGTCATTCCTGGCGAGCCAGTTTTTTTACCAGGAGCTATTCCGGCTCGCCCCGCAAGTAAAGCCCCTTTTTAAAGATGACATGGATACTCAAGGCGCCAAGCTAATGCACATGTTGGGACGCGTAGTGGAAAGCCTATACGAATTTGACAACTTACAGCAAGAAGTCCTGGCGTTGGGCAGGCGCCACGTCGCCTATGGTGTCGATCCCACGCAGTACCAGTATGTAAAACAGGCATTGCTTTCAATGCTAAAGCGACAACTAAAATCAGAATTTACTGTAGAGGTGGAGCAGGCGTGGAGTGCTATATTTGACCAATTACAGGCGTGCATGCTAGTGGCCTACAGAGATGAAACAAGTGCTAGCAAAGATTAGTGACCATGGCACAAATTGAATTCAACAAAAAAACCTATCCACTTGCCGGGGAATTGCCCAATGTGGGTGACAAGGCCTACGATTTTAGGCTGACCGCCAACAATTTTTCCGAGAAGAAGCTTTCTGATTATCCGGGGAAGAAGCTGGTACTGAGCATATTCCCCTCTATCGATACCCCTGTGTGTGCGGCGTCTGTGCGTCAATTCAACGATCGGGCAGCACGCTTGCCCAATGCCCGTATCCTGTGTATCTCGGCTGACCTACCTTTCGCCCAAAAGGAATTTTGTGGCAGCGCCGGTCTCAACAACGTGGAAACCCTATCGAGTTTCCGCTGCCAATTCGGTAAAGATTATGGTGTGCAAATCGCAGCGGATCCCATGCGGGGCCTGCTGTCACGCACTATCATTATTATCAATGAACGGGGCAGGATTGACTACTTGCAGCACGCCAAAGAGCTTATGCATACGCCGTTAAACTTGGCAGAAGTGTTCGCGCACCTTTAACGCCAATTACACCAAAACAAGGAAATTTGCTGATATGAAAAAATACCTAGTCTGGGATCTGCCAACACGGGTTTTCCATTGGCTGTTGGTAGTAATGATAGGTTTGCAGTGGTTAACCTCTGAATTAGGTGGCGATTACCTCACTTGGCACTTCTATATCGGCTACGCGACATTGGGGCTTGTGCTGTTCAGGTTAATTTGGGGCTTTGTTGGCAGCAGGTACGCCCGTTTTTGGCAATTTTTGGTGTCGCCAAAAAAAGTGGTTGAATACCTTCGGGGAACCAATAAACAAGCCTATATTGGCCACAACCCTCTAGGTGGTTTAATGGTGCTACTGTTACTGATATTGGTGCTGGTGCAGGCGGTAACCGGATTGTTTACTACCGATGAGATATTTACTGATGGCCCATACCGCTCGGCTATAAGTAGCGAATGGCAGGATATTGCCGACTGGTTACATGCCAACTTATTCGATTATTTACTGGTTGCCATTGGGCTACATGTGGCGGCGGTGTTGTTTTACTTGGGCGTAAAAAAAACCAACTTAATCCTGCCCATGCTTACGGGTAAAAAAGCAATCAGCAAACAACAGGGGATCCCTTCATCAAAGCTATTGACTGCCCTCGTTTGCCTGCTTCTGGTGGTGGTACTGGTTGTCCTGCTGGTACAGTTGGCACCAGCAGGTTCTGGGAATGACTTTTATTATTAGCGGTGTTGTAATATTAATCCGCTTTGTAATCGTCGTGGCAAGCTTTACAGGTACGGCCTACGCCACCAATAGCTTGCCGGAATTTGCTTTCATCTCCAGCTTTAGCAACGGCCTGCAGGTTGCGGGACGCCTCAACCAAGTCGTTGATTTTGCCGCTTAAGTCTTCTTGGTTATCCCAGATTTTATCCAGCGCAGAGGTATCCGTTTTGAACTCCCGGGTATCCACACTTAAATAGTCTTCGATCATAAGACCTAGCTGTTCCAAGCGCATACCATTCTTTTCCATTACTGCAGCGTCAAATGGGATATTGCCCCTGGCCATGGCGCCCAAGGGTCCCATGTTGCTGCGCACTAGCTGAAACAGGGATTGCCGGAACGTCACTGCGGCACGGGCTTCTTTATCGGATTTTGCCGGTGCCGCGGCGGTCATGCTGGCAGCAAAAACGGTGGGGATAAGCACTAACGGAAGTAATTTTTTCATCGGGCGACCTTGCTCTTTTTCTAATAAAGCATAAAAGATATAGCTACAAGACTAGACAAAACAAGAATTAATTTCAGTAAATACAAAAAACCCCGCGTTGGCGGGGTTTTTAAGTTTGGTTTTCAGCGAGTTAGGGTTTCAAATCTTCAAAAAACTGTTTTACGTTATCGAAGAATCCCTTCTCTTTCGGCCGGTATTTAGCAGTTTCATTGCCCATTGATGATTCAAGCTCCTTCAATAGGTCTTTCTGCTTGCTGCTTAGGTTAACCGGTGTCTCCACCACTACCTTACACATCAAATCACCAACGGCACCACTGCGTACAGACTTAACCCCTTTGCCGCGTAAACGGAACATTTTGCCGGTTTGGGTTTCAGCGGGGATTTTCAGCTTAACTTGGCCATCCAAAGTAGGCACTTCCAATTCACCACCCAATGCCGCCATGGTAAAACCAAGCGGGACTTCGCAATACAGGTTGTTTTCGTCACGGACAAAGATTTCGTGCTCGCGCACATTCACCTGTACGTACAAGTCACCCGGTGGTGCACCAGCTTCTCCTGCTTCGCCTTCACCAGTCAAACGGATACGGTCTCCGGTATCGACCCCGGCCGGCACTTTAACCGACAAGGTTTTAGTCTCTTCAACCCGGCCATGGCCATGGCATTTAGGACATGGATCTGGAATGATTTTGCCCGTGCCGCTACAGGTCGGGCAAGTTTGCTGTACCGCAAAAAAGCCCTGTCGCATCTGCACCTGGCCATTGCCGTGACAGGTTGGGCAGGTTTTAGCAGAAGTACCTTTTTTGGCACCGGAGCCATCACAGGCACCGCATTCCACTAAGGTTGGCACACGGATCTCTACAGCCTTGCCCCGGACAGCTTCTTCCAAGGTCAATTCCAGGTTATAGCGTAAATCAGCGCCTTGGCGGGCGCGCCTGCGGCCACCACCACGGCCACCGCCGAAGATGTCACCAAAAACATCGCCAAAAATATCGCCAAAGTCAGCAGCGCCAGCACCGCCAGCACCACGGTTGGGATCGACCCCAGCATGGCCAAACTGGTCATAAGCAGCGCGTTTTTGTGAATCGTTAAGGATTTCATAGGCTTCTTGGATCTCTTTGAATTTCTCCTCAAGATCTTTGTCACCCGATGTACGATCCGGATGGTATTTCATCGCCAACCGCTTATAGGCTTTTTTGATGTCCCGCTCGGATGCGCCCTTGCTGACACCCAATACTTCGTAATAATCTCGTTTAGACATTCAGGTGATATTTCCTACGCAATCTCAGTCATACCTGGTAGCGGCTATTAGCCCGCTATAAACACAAAACCAGGGCGCATACTGCGCCCCGGCCATTAAGTTAGGACAACTTATTTTTTGTCGTCTTTCACTTCTTCGAATTCAGCGTCAACCACATCGTCGTCGGCTTTCGCTGCATTTGGTTCAGCTTGTCCGCCTGCTGCACCCGCGGCAGCGGACGCTTGCTGTGCTTGGGCAGCTTCCATCAACTTGCTAGACGCTTCGATAAGTGCCTGGGTCTTGGCTTCAATTTCAGCCTTATCTTCACCCTTGGCGGCAGTTTCCAAGGCCTCAACAGCCGCTTCGATGGCCGACTTGTCTTCAGCAGATAGCGCTTCGCCAGCCTCTTCCAACTGCTTGCGGGTACCGTGCACCATGGCATCAGCCTGGTTGCGCGCTTGCACTAGCTCTTCGAACTTTTTGTCTTCAGCGGCATTATCTTCCGCATCGCGTACCATTTTTTCCACCTCGTCATCGCTTAAACCAGAAGAAGCCTGGATAGTGATCTTCTGCTCTTGGCCGGTGTCTTTGTCTTTGGCGGATACGTGCAAGATACCATCAGCGTCGATGTCAAAGGTAACTTCAATCTGGGGCGTGCCGCGCATCGCCGGGCGGATACCTTCAAGGTTGAATTGGCCTAGGGACTTGTTGCCTTTGGCTTGCTTCCGTTCACCTTGAAGCACGTGTACCGTCACCGCAGACTGGTTATCTTCGGCGGTAGAGAATACCTGTGACTTCTTAGTTGGGATAGTGGTGTTCTTCTCGATCAAAGCAGTCATCACGCCGCCCATAGTCTCGATACCCAAAGATAGTGGGGTAACGTCAAGCAACAATACGTCTTTAACGTCACCGGCCAATACGCCACCTTGGATAGCCGCACCAACGGCAACCGCTTCGTCAGGGTTGACGTCTTTACGAGCTTCTTTACCGAAGAATTCAGCAACGTATTTCTGTACCATTGGCATGCGGGTTTGGCCACCTACCAGGATAATATCCTGGATATCACCAACTGACAGGTCAGCATCAGATAGGGCTTGTTTTACTGGCTCTAGTGATTGCTTGACCATGTCTTCGACCAATGATTCCAATTTGGCACGGGTGATTTTGATAACCAAGTGCTTGGGACCGGTGGCATCAGCCGTTACGTAAGGCAGGTTAACTTCGGTTTGCTGCGCGGAAGACAACTCGATCTTGGCTTTCTCAGCTGCTTCTTTTAAGCGTTGCATAGCCAACGGGTCTTGGCGCAAGTCAATGCCCTGCTCTTTCTTGAATTCGTCAACCAAGTAGTTGATAACACGGTTATCGAAGTCTTCACCACCGAGGTGGGTGTCACCATTGGTAGCCAGTACTTCAAAAGTGTGCTCGCCTTCAACTTCGTCGATTTCAATGATAGAGATATCGAAGGTACCACCACCCAGGTCGTATACAGCAACCACGTTGTCGCCTTGCTTCTTGTCCATGCCATAGGCAAGGGCAGCGGCAGTCGGTTCGTTGATGATACGCTTAACTTCCAAACCCGCGATGCGGCCTGCATCTTTGGTGGCTTGGCGCTGTGAGTCGTTAAAATAGGCCGGCACTGTAATAACGGCGGCGTCTACTTTTTCGCCTAGGTAGTCTTCCGCCGTCTTTTTCATTTTCTTCAAGACTTCGGCGGAAATTTGCGGTGGTGCCATTTTTTCGCCATTGGCGGATACCCAGGCGTCACCATTGTCAGCCTTAATGATATCATAAGGCATGATGTCAATATCGCGCTGTACTTCTTTGTCCTGGTGACGGCGTCCAATCAAACGCTTGATTGCGAACAATGTATTTTTGGGATTGGTTACCGCCTGGCGTTTTGCGGGCTGGCCAACCAGGGTTTCACCGTCATTGGTATAGGCGATGATGGAAGGTGTTGTGCGGTCACCTTCGGCATTCTCAATTACTTTTGGCTTATCACCGTCCAGCACTGCAACGCAGGAATTGGTGGTACCCAAGTCAATTCCGATTATTTTACCCATCAGAGTATCTCCAATTTCAAATTCTTTCTAACTACCAAAATTAGTGGGGTTATTCCGTTTTTTTTCAACGTGCTAAATGCAACATCCACTAATATATTTAATTTTTGCTACTAGGCCTTGGTATCGACACCGCTGGCTGCAGCCCTGGAAACAGCTACCATTGCCGGACGTACTAGACGGCCATTCAATTGGTAACCCTTTTGCATTACAGCAATCACTGTATTTGGTGCAACATCCGCCGATTCTTGCATAGACATCGCTTGGTGTAGCTCCGGATTAAAGGCTTCACCTTGCGGATCAACCACTTCCATTCCAAATTTCGCGATAGTGCTGATAAAGGATTTGTGGGTAAGTTCCACGCCTTCTAACACCGCTTTAATCGCTTCGTTATCCATGTCAGCAGACATTAATGCCCGCTCCAAGTTGTCAATTACCGGCAAGAGTTCGCCAGCGAAACGTTCAAGGGCGTATTTTTTCGCCTTATCAACTTCACCTTCAGCACGGCGGCGTACATTGTCGCTTTCCGCTTTAGCTCGCAAAACCGCATCTTTTTGTTCTTCGATTTTGGCGTTGGCGGCAGCAAGCTTGGACTCAAGCTCCTTAATACGCTGGGCTTCCAGTGATTCCAAAGCTGCATCGACGGTATCACCCGCAACGCCAGCTTCATTAGTATCAACATCAGTAACCGACGCTTCGGTTTCGCTCACATTTTGATTTTCAACATCATTCGTCATTGTTCAAACAATCCATGCAGCTAGTGTGGAAATTCGTTACAGCCCTTAATGGGGATACATAAAACTGATTCAAGTTACAAAATGTCATATTTTTTAGAAGTTGCAGCATCAGGGTACTGTTGCTTACCGAATTTTTGCTCTAGTCTAGTAACACCAGGACAATGCCATCGCAAATTGAGTATGAGCAGACCATTCCAAACGGTCGGGTTAATCGGAAAACCAAACCACCAAGGCGCCAACCAAAGCATCCAGATTCTACTGGAATATTTGGAGGCAAAAGGGTGCCGTATATTAATTGAGGCTCGCGTAGCTGCTGAGCTCGACAACGACTGCCATGAAGTGGTGGATCTGGTTTCAATTGGCAAAGAATCGCAGCTGGCTATTGTAGTAGGTGGCGACGGCAATATGTTGGGCGCCGCCAGGGTACTGTCGCGCTTCGATGTGGCTGTGGTTGGCGTTAACCGCGGCAACTTGGGTTTCCTGACCGACATCAGCCCCGATGACATAGTGGCGCAGATGGACAACATTTTTGCAGGCAGATATGCCACTGAGCAACGGTTTTTATTGGAAGTCTCTGTGCATCGCAACGGCAAACTAACCAGCAGCAATGCCGCCATCAATGAAGCCGTCCTGCACCATACCAAAGTCGCCCACATGATGGAGTTTGAACTCTATGTTGACGACGTTTTTGTCTTTACCCAGCGCTCAGATGGATTAATTGTTGCCACGCCAACCGGCTCAACCGCTTATTCGCTATCTGGCGGCGGGCCAATCCTCACCCCCAATTTAGATGCATTGGCCATTGTGCCCATGTTTCCCCACACCTTGAGCAACCGTCCCATCGTTATTGATGCCAATAGCCATATCACCCTAAAAATATCCGAGCGCAATACCGAAAGCCTGCAGGTGAGCTGCGACGGCCATGTGGTGCTTGCGGTCATGCCAGGTGATGAGATCCTAATCCACAAAAATCCCGCTAAACTAAACTTGATCCACCCGCAGGACTACAGCTATTACAACGTGCTGCGCACCAAGCTAGGCTGGAGTAACAAGCTGTTCTAGCCATAGCTAAGCAGTAAAAAAACTTGGCGCAGCACAAAAACTGTATATACTTACAGTTAACTGTATAAATAAACAGGCCTCGCTATGCTGACTAATTTATCTATCCATAACTTTGCCATCGTCAAACAGCTCGATATTGATTTGCAACAAGGCATGACTGCCATTACCGGCGAAACCGGTGCAGGTAAATCCATCGCCATTGACGCATTGGGGCTGTGTTTGGGCGGACGGGCTGAAGCCACGGCGGTTAGGCAAGGTGCAAAACGGGCGGAAATAACCGCCACTTTCCATATTGCTGACGGCACTCCTGCGCAACAATGGCTGTGCCAAAACGAATTAGACAGCGAAGACCAATGCCTATTGCGCCGGGTCATTACGGCAGAGGGACGCTCCAGGGCTTTTGTTAACGGTAGCCCAGTGCCGCTGCAGCAATTGCGCGAACTTGGCGGTATGTTGGTGGCCATTCATGGCCAACATGCACACCAATCACTGTTAAAAGCGGAACACCAACGCAGCCTTTTAGACAGCGAAGCCGGCATCCAGCGCCTATTAGCAGATGTACGCAAGCACTACAAAAACTACAAAACCACTGCCGACGAAATTGAGCGTCTTAGCAACCTGAAGCAACAAAGGCAAGACAGGAAAAACCTGCTGGCCTACCAGCTAACCGAATTGGATGAGTTTGCCCTGCACGAAGGTGAATTTGAAAGCCTGGAAACCGAATTTAAAAAGCTGAGCCACGGCCAAGCGCTAATTGAAGAAAGCCAGATGGGCTACCACTACTTATGTGAAGCCGAACAAGGCAACGCTGCCGCCCTGCTCAAAACTACATTGGATCGGTTGACGGACATAGTAGAGCATGATGCACAGC
Organism: Alteromonadaceae bacterium; assembly: GCA_965279005.1. Lineage (GTDB taxonomy): Bacteria > Pseudomonadota > Gammaproteobacteria > Enterobacterales > Alteromonadaceae > Planctobacterium. The sequence continues at coordinate 240,993 of CBDIHK010000026.1, forward strand.
TACAGCCCGTGATCAACATGCTGCAAGAAGCTGTGATCAATGTTGACGAAGCGGCTACTGAGCTCAAGCACTATGTGGATTCACTGGATATGGATCCGGTTCGGATGCAGCAAGTGGAACAGCGTTATTCAAAAGCCATCGAACTGGCGCGCAAACACAACACCTCCCCAGAGCGACTGCCAGCTTACCATGGGCAATTGCACGTCGAGTACAGCCAGTTACAGCAGGATGATGCCAAAACAGACGAGTTAAACCAGGCACTGCAAACTGCTAATGATGCCTATCAGCGCGCCGCCGACAAATTGCACAACGCTAGGTCGAAACGGGCAAAGCAGCTGCAGAAAACCGTCACCAGCAAGCTGCACAAAATGAATATGCAAGACGCCCAGTTCCGCATCGACGTCATCAAAGACCAGCAGCACAAGCTCAACAATAAAGGCCACGACACTATCCAATTTATGCTGTGCAGCAATAAAGGCATGCCGTTCGAGAGACTGGAAAAAGCCGCTTCAGGCGGTGAACTATCGCGGATCGGCCTGGCACTACAAGTGCTGGGCAATGAAGCCCGCTCAGTTCCTACCTTAATTTTTGATGAGGTGGATACTGGGATCTCTGGCAGCACTGCCGCCGTAGTAGGCGAACTACTGCGGGAGTTGGGCGAACAAAGCTTTGCTGGCGATAAAAATAACCAGGTGTTCTGTGTCACCCACTTGCCGCAAGTGGCAGCCAAAGCAAACCAACAAATGTTGGTGACCAAGTTTAGCGATAGCAAAACCACGGAAACCCAAATGATGCCGTTGGGTGAAGATAAGCGCGTGGAAGAAGTGGCGCGTTTATTGGCCGGTGACTCTGTCACTGAATCGGCCATTGCCAACGCCAGGGCATTGCTCGCTTGAATACTGCGACAATATAACTGACATCTAAGGGAACCAATAGACGATTAGCTAGTCACATAACCTGGCAATACATCTCATTGATTGTGCTGCCAGCAAAAAAATGTTAGCTTCCTCGCGTTTTTATAAAAGTTAGATCCGCGTCGCAGTAGCAAAGCATCAGGTCTCTAAAAGTGTTCAGGTATGAAGTTTAAATCTCTTATTTTATTGTTAGTTGTTGTCCTTATGTCTGGCTGTTCCAGCTGGGTATACCGTATTGACGTTGCCCAAGGCAACTTTGTTGGCCAGAATGATATCGATAAACTGCGTATCGGGATGACCAAAGAACAAGTGATATTTGTAATGGGTAACCCAGTTTTACGGGACAGCTTCGACCATGACCGATTCTATTATATTTATGAAATGAAGCGCGGCATGAAAAACCGTGGTGATGACTTCCGCACCGATTTTTACGTTGAATTTGAAGACGGACGCCTCAGTGGCGTATCAGGCGACTTTGAGGTATCAGAAGATTTCAACATTCCACTGGACAACTAACCGTTAGTGAGTAAATGCTTACTTTGGCGCTAGCCCATTAATAGCGCCCCACAATCTACCAAATGCGGTTAAGTCCTAATGCGCTTGCTGAAGTGGATTTTGCCCTTAGCATAGTCAAAACCAACAATGTCATAGCCTTGCTTGAGTAAAAATACCATCATACCCCGGTAGCGGTTCATACTCTTCACCCGTATTTCATTTGCGCCCCCAGCTTGCACCAACTTTTCCTGCTCCAGCATCAATAATTTTGCGATATGGTGTGCGCGGTGTTCAGGTAGCACGCCGCCAAGCCAGCTGTAAAAACAACTGTCGTCGAGCCAGTAGCCCAACTTAAAGCCTACGGCTTTGCCATCGATAGAAGCTACAAGGGCAATGTAGCCTTTGTCGGCGATACGGGTTTGATAGAACTCGGCGCCTGAGACCGGATCTAGTTCGGGTATAGCGTTATGGATAGCCGCTAGCTGCGACAAATCAACTTGGGAGATATTGACCATTGCTTTAGTGTCCTTATGCACTATTGCGCTGTTTTGCCCGTCCTCCAGTTACCTTGTCCGCCCTTCCCTCTTGTTTGGCTTTTTCAGCCCTGCGGCGGCGGATCTCTTTGGGATCGGCGATGAGCGGACGGTACACCTCAATCCTGTCTAAATCTTTGACCACATCGGTGAGTTTGCAGGTGCGGTTCCAAATGCCTACCGCATTTTTGCCAAGGTCAATCTCGGGGTAAATTTGCATAATGCCGGAAGCAACGACGGCCTGCTCCACTGTGGTGCCAGGCGCTACCGTCAGTTCCAATAAGGACTGCTTGTCAGGCAAGGCAAAGGCCACCTCAATACGCAATTGGCTATCAGTCACGGTAGATTTCCTTAGCCCGCTCAGTAAAAGCTTGCACCATATTGTTGGCTAAGCTGCTGAATATCTTGCCAAACGCTTTTTCTACCAAGCGGCTGGAAAACTCAAACTCAAGGTTAAGTTCAATTTTACAGGCATGCTCGTCAAGCTCGGTAAATACCCAACCGCCAAACAACTTAGAAAAAGGACCATCTTTCAGTTCCATCAGGATATGTTTGCCTGGCAGCAATTGGTTACTGGTGGTAAACCACTGCCTAATGCCGCCTTTGCTGATCATCAAGGCCGCCACCATTGCACCCGGGGACTGCTCCAGGATCTTAGACTCAGCGCAACCTGGGATAAATTCTGGATAGGATGCAACATCATTCACCAACGAATACATATTATCGGCGCTATATGGCACCAAGGCACTGCGGTTAACACTAGGCATAAACTACTACTTCACTCCGGACTGCGCATCGCCTTCGCAAGGCGGCTTTGCTCGTGGCGGCAATGGCAACAAACCAATAAACGCCCGCGATACTAGCAAATATTGCAGACAATTGCATTTGCCTGGGTATAATACGCCGCCATGAGTAAAAAGAAGAACAAAGCCAATACCAGCAATACCATCGCCTTAAATAAAAAGGCGCGCCACGATTATTTCCTAGAGGAAAAATTTGAGGCCGGTGTGGCATTACAAGGCTGGGAAATCAAAAGCATCCGGGCAGGTAAGGTCAACTTAACTGACGTATACATACACCTGAAAGATGGCCAGGCAGAGATGCTTAACTGTCAAATTACGCCTTTGAACTCGGCCTCCAGCCATGTTATCTGCGATCCGAAACGGCCGCGCAAACTGCTGTTAAACAAACGCGAGATCAACAAGCTAATCGGCAGCGTGGAACGCCAAGGCTATTCAATCGTGGCCACAGCCATGTATTGGAAAAAGTGCTGGGTCAAAGTGGAAATTTACCTCGCCAAGGGTAAACATTCCCACGACAAGCGCGATAGTATTAAAGACAGGGACTGGCAACGGCAAAAAGCCAGGGTGATGAAACAAAAAGCCTAGGCAGATGGTCTACTTAACTGTAGCCAGCAGCAAAAGTTATGCTAGACTACGCAACCTGGTATCAAGGGGTCAGAGACCTTGAAAGGCAATTTAAATATTTGCCAACTGGCTTACTTGATGTTTTTCAAGGTCTCTGACCCCTTGATACCACCCTAAGCAGGAAAATTTTAGGGGCAGATTAGGGTGAGCACCGCCAGGAAGTTGTGACCAAAATGTCAGGAACATTTTGGAACAGCGAAGCTGGTTCGGAAGAACGGAGGACAGGAGTCCGAAGTAATACATGGAGCAACTTCAGGTGCGAACGCCAGACAAGTGGACGTCTGGCCGGACAATTTCACCATGGATGGGTTAAACTACCCTAAACACCAAAGTTTATGGGGGTGAGGCGCGCTCGAAAATCGCGAGGGCACGCAGTGATTTTAGCGCCGAACGCGAGGCAAGTGGACGCCGAGCTGGAACCAAGCTACATGGACGTATTAATCCTCAATGTGAGGATTACCACCCTAGGTAGGAAGATTTTAGGGGCAGATTAGGATTCGACGGGATACACGAAATCTTAGGTGCATGTCGAGGGGCGGTTGGCCTCGTAAAAAGCCGCAAAAAAATAGTCGCAAACGACGAAAACTACGCACTAGCCGCTTAATAACCGGTATAGGCCCTCCCACTTCAGCCGTCGTCTATTCGTGAAGGTTCGGGAGGTCATACTAATAGACTAGCGAGGGAAACCTGTCTGAGGTTGAACCGCGAAACAGTATCAGACCAGCCACGAGAAATCCTGTTTGTCGGAGTTCAACTGGTTAAATAAATGACAAACTAAACATGTAGTACCGAGGACGTAGGTATTGCGGACGCGGGTTCAAATCCCGCCTGCTCCACCAAATAAAAAACCCAAGCAAAAGGCTTGGGTTTTTTATTTGGTGGAGCAGGCGGGATGCAGAAGCCGAAGGGGGTTCACTAAACGTCGGGAACGTTTAGTACCGCCGAAGGCGCCCGAAGGGTCAAGGCCATGGACGGCCTTGAGGACAATCCCCCCGGCATAGATGAACCGTAAACATCTAAATTAACCACTCACTGAATACTCTTATCTATTCCCCTACCAGGGAGGCCTTTTTTATTTGGTGCATCAGGGGGATTAACCCGAAGGATTCACAAAATTGCTGGGTGAGGCACGCCCGGAACATCGCGACCAAAAATGTCAGGAACATTTTGGAACAGCGAAGCTGGTTCGATAGAACGTAGGACAGGATGTCCGGAGTAATACATGGAGCGATTTCAGTGCCGAACGCGAGACAAGTGGACGTCGAGCTGGCAGCCATCACCATGGACGGTTTAAACTTTGGAGGTTGATTTCACTGTGAGCTGGATTACATCAAGGCTCTCACAGTGGCTCTTCAGTCCGACCCGAAGGAATGAGCACCGCTCGAAAATTGCGACCAAAAATGTCAGGAACATTTTGGAACAGCGAAACTGGTTCGATTGAATAACTGCCGCACCGATTTACAACAGATATCACTATCAAGTCAACCTATTCACTAGATGCTTCAAAACATCCCTTGACTCATGAAGCACAGCAATGATTATTGGTTTTGATTTTGGTGGTGTAATGTAAAACACCAGATGCTTTTCTGCGCGCGTGATGAAGATATCTGGTAGGTTTTCGGAAAAAGGCATCTTAATCACGCTTCCCTGACCGATTTTTTCAAATCGGTCGCGAAGTTTTTCGCGGTAAATCTCAACTTGTTTAATACCCCACTCTTTGCGGGTATACCTCACAATTTCGCGCAGGTCCTCAATCGCTTCATTGGATAACAGGTAAGAAGCCATTATTCGCTAATTATCGCTTTGTAGTTCCTCATCAAATACCGCATCTATATCTTTGTCTGACACAGCACCAGTTAATGCAGATTGAGAACGTTGAGATAATAACTGTTCAAGCTTAGTAAACGCCGCTTGTTCTTCTGCGGTGGGCAGCGCACATTCCAGCACATAGTTTTTAATACTTTTTCCCTGTATAGCAGCAGCAGCTTTTAAAAACTGATGTTGTTCGGGGGTAATATCAATAGACAAGCGCATTGAGTCCTCAAAACTTTGTTGTTGCAGAATCAGCACTATGAAGTAAAAAACAACATTTTGTCAATTTGTTGTACAAATATACTCACTCTTTATCGGTTCCAAAACCTCATCCCACTTCGCAATTATCTAAGTTTTGGTTCAAATTACTTCCCTCCAGCTCTACCGAATAAAAAGCCCACTGATTGCCGAATGGCATCAGACGGCTTATTATTTGGTACCAATCTAGACATCGGATACAAATCTAGACATATATGGACGCCAAGGATAGAGCAAGCTATTAAATCCCCTGACCAGGTATTTTTGGCCATAACCCTGTCCTTTTAGTTTCTAGGTGAAGTGTTCGGAGAGTAATCACATAACAATGCCCCATATGGCAGCGTATGTCGCCATAAGAAACTGGAGACGGCAGTGGAAATAGATGAAGACAAAATCGATGACGCAGCACTTGCTCTGTTTTATCTTACTTTGCATGATAATTTTGGCAGGGCTTGGAAACAAATAGATTGGAGTGTTACGGATAGGCTTTACCAAAAAGGTTATATCCACGACCCAGTTGGTAAATCCAAATCAGTTGTTTTAACCGAAGAAGGCCTTGCTAAATCAGAAGAGCTCTTCAAAAAATTGTTCACTAAAAGTGATTGAGCATTGAGCAAACAGCTAAGTTCTGTTATTAGGTTGTACCAGCTTGGCGACTAACAATCGTAAAAGCTCGCTCGCTGGGACAAAAAGTATCTAAAGCAGAATTAGGTCACGAAGATCCCTCTAGCTCAGCCCATTTATTCTGTATCTTTAAGAAAGGCAATAGCTAAATCCTCAGTCACAGGTTTGCTAAACAAGTAACCCTGGCCAAAATCACAATTGAGTTGTTTTAGTATTTCAGCCTGGTTTGTTTGCTCAATGCCTTCTGCGGTAACGGTAATACCAAGGCCTTGTGCGAGCTGGATCATGGACTGGCAAATATGCTTATCACGGTTAGCTTTTGCGATGTCGTCAATAAATATTTTGTCTATTTTGATGGTGTCGAAATGATAGTGGTTGAGATACCAAAAGTTTGCGTAGCCCGTACCAAAGTCGTCAATGACAAGTTTATATCCCGTTGCCCTGCATTGTTCAAAAAACTGATTCACTTTATCGCCAAGGAACATGGCACGTTCAAGAATTTCAAACTGTATCTGTGATGCCGCAATCTGATACTTTTTTCGTTGTTCTTCAAGCAATGCCAACAACCGGCCTGACTCAATCTGTTTTACAGTAATGTTTAAAGAGACGAATACTGCTTTGTTGGTTTTAGATTTTATTTCAGCTAAGAAGCGGCATATTTCACAAATTTGCCATTCGCCAATCGTGACAGAGAGTGGTGTGGGTTCCACCATGGGCATAAACACTGCGGGTGAAATAGGCCCATTTTCACGATTATTCCACCTGATCAATACCTCAAAACCCGTGCATTGATTGTTTTTAAAGTTAATGATGGGTTGATATTCCAGATGTAAAGCGCCTTCCATAAGCGCTTGTTTTAACTCATTTTCCAGTTTCATCACCGAGAATACTGACTCATTCTCGGTGATATCTTGCAGGTTGCTACTGTCGTTGCTTGCCAGAGATTTGTTTTCGCCTCGGCCAGAGTGATCAGGCTTTTCCAGCTCTATCCTACTGCGTAAATAGCCCAAGACATTTTTTAACAGCCAATGTGAGACTGGATCCTGATCCATTATCCTGGATTGAAGCTGTTCTTTGTTGATGACGTGTAATTTGACATTGGAAAATGCCCGTGCGGTCCCAGCCCGAGGTTTATTATCAATCAGCGCCAACTCTCCAAAAAACTGGCCTTTGGATAAAGTTGCAAGTCTGGTATGGGTTCCGCCAATTTCAGAAGAAATAACGACAATCCCTTCCTGAATGATATAGGCACTGTCACCCAATTCTCCTTCAGAAAAAATGATATCACCAGACTCATATTCAACCACCAATTGAGTCACTAACTAATCCTTTATATCTGTTGACTCTAACTGTTATATAGCAGATGGCGCGGAAGTCAATTGAGAGTTCATTAATTGGCCTATATAAAGAACCTGCCACCGCAACCAAAAAATCAAAAGGCTCAGGCTCAATTGTAAGTTTCACCGCTGTCTGTCGCCTCTCTGAAAATTCCAGCGTATTATTGTCCCACCCCCAACAAGACACAGTAAGCTGCTTCAGAATCAATAACTGCAAAAGAGCAGCCACTAGAAATGCAACGAATTAAGGACAATGGTGTTTAAATTAATCCTCGCAATCACTTTTTCGATTCTATTGTTTGTTTTTGCGGGGCATAAAGGCTGGCTCTTTCCAATATGGCCAACTAGCTTTCCGGATCAACAGTTAGAAATTACCCCCGTCACTATTGAACAACTAGGTAAACTTTTAAAGAAAAAGAAATTTTTAGAATCTAAAGAGATGCTGTATCCAGGTGCTGTTGATGAAGAGACAAGAGTTCAACTCGAAAGGATAATCAACATTTTAATTGAATCCATTATTCAGGATATCGAATCAAATCCTTCAAAATCAATTGTACTGTATTACTTTAAAGTAACGTTGCCGGTTTTAGATTACTTCGATTCAAGTGATATGGATATGGCATTGCACTATATGGAGGAAGTTCTTGATGTTTTGGATATCAAATCTTCAAATGAACTTTTCAATGTATGGAGATATGGTTTGCCAATAGGATGGTTCCATCCTCATTAGCTAAATTCAGTCCCCGCCGACACTTCAAGGCTCTTACGCAGCATAATTCGTAAATCCGACCTTAAAAAGCCAAAGCTAGCACACATCAAAATCTAAACAGACGCTGACAATGGCGCTATCGCGTTCTGAAGAGAACTTAAAGCCCCTACTTTCAAAGTGTGCTTTTACGGCTTTGAGAGCGTCTTCGCTAACGGCACTGCTCTTAAATCCGTACATTAACTTTTTTTGGCCTACGCCTGCGCGCACTTTGGCCTCCCTATTCAGTTTTCTGATTATTTCATCCGTGGTTAATTCACCTGCTTTGGCTAGCTCGCATAATTCTTTGGCTGTGAAATTATTGCTATCCATACTCAATCCCCATTCAAATTAATGGATAAAGTATAGGCCTGCATGGCAAAGCTCGACAACTAGCGTACTCCAGCGACATCAAACAACCGTTGTGGTTGGAGTATCAAAATCATACAACAAAGACCATGCAGCTTACTGCTCAACGCTTTCTACTAGATCATTTTTTTAACAAAACTGGTGATCCAATAACCAATTATTCCTGTACAAGGCATTTCACTCGCGATTCGCGGTGGATAAATGTCCTAATAACAAGATCTATATCAGTGCTTTAATTCAGGAGTTGTAGCATGTCAGGTGAGAATCACAGCGATAAAAAGTTTTGGAAAAACATGGCGATCATGCTGGTTGCGAAAGTCGTCTTTGTTGGTGTTAGTGTTGTTTTAATCGTTGATTACAACGCACAATTTTATGCCTAGAACCAAGGGGTGCCCTAAACGGGCACCCTATCAATGTTCAGACGCGAACATCACCCCCTTTCCCCCAAATTTCCCCCAAACGACAGATAATTATAACTAGAGAAGTATCCACCCGTTGCTAATTCGGCTACCACCTTGGCCTACTGAATAAACAACCGATCGATTATTGTTTCATCTGACGGCAGCTTAACCTTCAGGGCATTGTCAATGTCTTGCTGGCCCAATATCCTGGCATGATGCGAGGACACATATTGCTCAACCGCTAAATTGAGTTCCTGCAGTTGCTTGGCAAACTTCCCTAGCCTTTGGTAAGTATCCATGTGTGGCCAAGACCTGGGTGAATGGTGCTGGTTTTGCAAACTACTGCCGAATACATCTTCAGAGAACACTATTTTATGCTCTGGCAAATATATCGCTAAATTGTGGCTTGCTTGGCTATTCGGCACATCAAAAAGCATCACTTTCCCTTCCGCAAGTAGGGTTTTGCCATCTATCGCTATAAACTGGTTGTCATCTATATCCCGGTCACCCAAGAACTGCCTGACACCTGCAATGTCACTTGGGTGCAGCAGGATCTTCGCGCCATGGTCAAGTACATCATGGAGTTCTGACATATGGTCGGTATGGTGGTGCGATACTAGATGATACTTAACGGGTTTGTTGTTACCCGTGGTCTCGTGCACTAAATCCAGCGCCTTTTTCCAGTCATCGGAGCGGTCTGACATACCCCAGGCACCCGCAGAAATGTAGTGATCACCGGCATCAATAAACAGGGTGTAGCCCCAGCCCTTACCCGCGTAATAGACACCGTCAGCCAACTGCCTAATGGTTAGGGAGGATACATCCACGGGTTTACTTGGCGCAGATAACTGATAATGGGCAGGGATAGCAAATGACCGTTCTTCCGCTGTGTTTATTTCGATACTCCTGTTGTCCGAATGGTAAACAAGCGAATCTGCAGTACCGACTAGCAGCTGCTTGGCCCAGACTATCCCACCAGCTTGCTGGTGTTGTAAGAAGTTGTAGGTACGCAAATTGGAACCGCGCTTTTGCAACTTTCTGGATAACAGGCCTGACTCACTGTCGATATAGACTGAATACTCGCTTCCGGTACCGGCTGCAATGGTCAACACATCATGCGCCCTGCCCGCTATAAATGCAGTATCCACCCACTGGGCAGCGTTTTTATCTGCCACCAGCTTTTTCACAATAAGTGGATCCAACATTTGGCTGTAGCCCAAGTCTGCGTTGTCAAACCCAATGCTGTTTTGTTCTTGGTACTCCTGTAGGAAATGATCCAGGTTATAGCCTTTGCCATCTTTGTATATGCGGTGGGTGGCAGTGATATTGCGGCTATCGTGGTAACCGACCATGAGTTTTGTCAGGCGCTTTAATTGGCTGCGCTGGTTTTCCAAATCGAGTGTTACTTCTATCTGGATTTGGTTAAGGTGCAGGGAAGTAGGGCCTTGCAATGAATGGCCACTTTGATGCTTAAATGTGTGTTGGATAGTATCGGTATAGCGCAAATTCTTGAGCGCCAGCAAGGTTTCGCCGCCATAGGCGGTTAGCGCATTATCAATAATTTTATTTGCTTTGTCACCTGCATTAATGCTGGCACTAAAAAACATGACGCTTGGCAGCAAAGCTGCAGTGACTAAGCGTTTTAGCTTTGTGGTAAAGGATTTCATAAGCTTCCTCAATATGGCTTATCGGTTAAAATTAGGGTGATGGCTATTGTTGTTTATGGCGGATGCGGCGACTGGCCATAGTGCACCGCTTTGTTGTCACATTTTGCTGCTATTTAGTTAGATAATTCCGCTTCTGGGGAGCGGTCGGCACTACCCAGGGACGAGCCAGTACCCAGGGTTTTGCAATAGTGTTGGCGACGACTGCTGTTCCTTAGCACCGTATGCGTCCTAACGTCCACTGCTTTGTTAGCCGCAGCAAGTATCAGTTTTCACAGCTATAGCCCAAAAAGTTGATGTGCTTTGGCAATGACCGGATCGGCACCAAAACTGTGGTTGGATAAAACCACGATGGTATAGCCAGCATCGGGGTGCATCTCCAGTTGGGTGCTGACACCTGGGAAGGAGCCATTGTGGCCGACAACAGCACGGCCATTGCGGTTCCAGACAATAAAGCCAAAACCATAGTTACCGGCATTGAACTCGGTTTTAGGTGCGAAGGCCTTTTCAGTAAGGGTTTGGTTTAACAGTGAATGGGATTGCAGAGCAGAGGCAAACTTAAACAGATCCCTGGCTGTCGAATAACCGCCACCGGCGGGGCCACCTTTTTTGTCATGGATAAACAGGTTGTTCCGCCATTGGTTTTGCTTGCCGTGGAAGGAGTAGCCAATTGCTGCGTTGTGCACCGGAAACTGCAAATCCAAGCTCTCGGTTTGATCCATTTGTGCTGGAATAAAGATGTTTTCCCGGACAAACTGGTAATAGGTCATCCCGGTTATTTGTTCAATCACCAACCCAAGCATAAACATGCCATCATTGCTGTAGCGGAATTGTGTGCCAGGGGTAAATGCAGTCCCTACGCCTGATAGCTGATGCAGGCAAGTTGGCTGATCCTTAGTTATTGAAAACTCTCCCATTTCACAGGATATGGAAGCCACCCCTGAGGTATGGGATAACAAATGTTGTATTTGGATCTGGGTCAACGCATCAGTGGCATTGGGAAGGCCCAACACATCCACCAAGCGGTCATCCAAAGCCAGCTTTCCGGCTGCAACCAGTTTCAATATTGCAACGCTAGTGAACATCTTGTTCATCGAACCCAGGTTAAACCGGGTATTGATGTTATTGGCCACATTGAATCGTTTTGATGCTTTACCCACTGCTTTTTCCAGCAGGATTTTGTCTTGCTTTGCAACCAATACCACCCCTGAAAACACATCTGAACCTGCCAGCCGTTCTATGTAGGAAGCTAGCTTGTTGGCGGCTTCAGCGTCATTGGCTGCTGGTGTTTGTTTGCCGTGTTCAATATGCGCCCGGATCCGAATACGGGTGATTGCGTATGGCGCCGCGTCATTGAACGAAAGCTCAATGCGGTATGGCATATCTGTATTGCGGGAATGGACAAACACCTCGGCATTTATTACACCGTCGGTAACATCCAAGATATCCAATGAACTAAGCTCAAAGCCACCGTGAAAATGGCTTTCTGCAGACAGGTATCCCGAATACATGTCCAAACCAATTCTTTCTAGGGTGCTCGCCGATATATTGTCCCGAGTAAACTGGTTGATAACGTCGTAATCATGGGAGCCGATTGTTGCTATGAGCTTTAAAGCATGGATACCGGCCAACTGCTTGCGTGAGTTTTTACACCATTTGCAACCACTTGATGGCGCCAGCTGCAACGCCTGCTGAAAATGTTGTTTTGCCCCAGCTAAATCGTCTTTTAGTAACAGTGCTTCGCCGAAACTATCATGCAAGTTGCCGCTCGTCGGAAAATGGCGAATTGCATACTGCAATAGCATGGTTGGCCATTCCAGTTTGCCAGTCTGCGCAGCCCAGTTGGCGACACTGTTGAGCAGGCTTTCATTTGCCAATGACACCGACCTTTCAGCCAGATAGGCTTCCAGCTTCTCTACATCGGCTTGGCTTGATTTGCTAATGAACTGGGCTGTTTCCCAATAGCTATCAAAAGGCAGCGGTTCAGGAGAATAACTGTTGTCCAATAGGATGTTGCGTACTAACTTTGCAATAAGTCCAGTGGCAGGCATTTGCGCATTGCTGGCAAAAAAGAGTGAAAGCCTATATTCGGGTATCCAAACTATGTCAGACCAGAAAAGGCCATTGGAGCCCGAGTGTTCAGCGAGCAATAGGCCATTGTCATGGCTTGTGTTTGTCCAGCCATAGCCGTATGCCCATTGGCTATCCTCGTAATAGCTATAGGGCTTTAGTAGTTTATCGATCGAGGCCTTGCTGAGCACCCGGCCATCTTGTAGGGCAACCATCCATTTTGCAAAATCTGCCGCCGTGGTTTGCAAACCACCATTACCAACTAGGTTCCAGGTAACACCATCCTGCCGGTACCTTTGCACCATGTTCCCATAGTGCTGGAAGCCTTTGTAGTACCCTTCCGCAATGTCGCCAGCAGGCCATTGCGGCAGCAAATACCCAGTACTTTGCATGTTTAAAGCGCCAAACAAGTGTTGCTGTAAATAAGCCTCATATTCCAAGCCAGCCACTTGTTCAATAATTGCAGCGAGCAGGCTATAGCCGATATTGGAGTAATTAAAGCCTTGCCCTACAGGATATTCCAGGGGCGAAGTGAGTACAGCATTAAGAAAATCCTGCTTTGATAAAGCATTGAGCCCGCGCCCTGCACTTTCTTCAAAGCCCGCTGTATGCGTTAGCAGTTGATGGATAGTGACGGCACTCTTTTCGTCTGACACTTGGTCGAAAAAAGCGGACAAAGGTTGCTCCAGGGAAAGTTTACCTTGTTCATGGAGCTTCATTATGGCCACTGCGGTAAATTGCTTTGTATTGGAACCAAAGTCAAATACAGTGTTGGCCGTATTGGGTATATCCAGTGCGATATCCTGGGCGCCTGTCTCCCTGGATAACAAGGTTCCACCATCGGCAATAATGTGCATATAACCGGAATAACCCTTGGCTTGGGCATCGTCCAGGACGGCATTTATTTGTGCCAATTGTTTGTCCGTAACAACAAACTCCCCAGCTTGGGACACCCCGCCCGCACACACAACAACCATAGCAACAATGGCTTTCTTCAATTTATCCAACATAGTCCTTTCCCTTTTTTGGCAGCTTGAAATAGTGAGTTCAAAGCTCATTTAGTATTTGATACAGCCAGTCCTGCCCTAAACACCTCTAGATAGGCAATGCCCTCATGTGGTGCCAGGATGGAACTGCTCAACGAAAACAGCTTTATCCAGCCGCCCCTTGTAAACCGCTGTTTTTCATCTGCGGCTATTTAGTGGCAAAACCCGTGCTGATGGCAACAAAGCGGGGCTAATGAAAAGCTGATGTATTGCTTATGGCCTCGACATATAGGTTCATACTGCATAAAATCCAGCGCGTTATTGAGGGATTCAAAAAGGGAATGGCGCAACAATGACAATATTTTATGTCTCAAATTTCAAAGTAGATTTGTCGCGCTCCGTGATCGTAAAACAAGAATCACAAACCAAAGTGGAACCCAAGGTACTCAAAGTGCTTTTGTTGTTGGCTGAGCACCAGGGCGAGGTAGTGACGCACGACACCATCAAGGCCAAGGTGTGGCAAGGCGCGGAGGTTGTACCCAATGCGCCTGCAGCGATGCATTGCCATCCTTAGGAAAACCCTCGATGACGATGCCAAATACACCCAAGATAATCCTGACCCACCCCAGGATAGGTTATAGCTTGTCAGCAGATGTTAGCTGGGAGTCCACACCTAAGGACATCGAAGGCAACAATGCAAAAGGTCTACAACAAAGCCGGGCAGCTCCTACCTCCAGATTTAGGTTCGTGCTGGCCATTATTGCCGCACTATTAGCGACGGCACTTTGGTTCACACAAAAAAGCCACAACAGGTCGCTGCCAACCACTTACGCACACATTGAGCGGCTCACCCAAACCGACGCCCATGAATCACATGCAATACTTAGCCCCGACGCAGGCTACATAGTCTTTAACCGCTACGCAGGAGGCTGTACTAGCCATATTTGGGCGCGAGATGTGGCCAGTGCAAAAGAGTTTCGATTAACCGACAAACCTAGCTATATTGGCGTGGTTAGCTTTACTGGGGATGGCAGGGAAATCGTTTTTGCGGCAAAACAAGGCTGCCAGGAGGCGACAAGATCAAGCAGGCAAGCCGGGAAGGTGGATCCATCCCCCTTGTGTTGGACGATAGCATCGATGGATTTTGCCTTGGCGTTGTCCCGGCCACAAACACCTACGCTGCGCTACCAATGCCAAGCAGACGGGTTGGAAACAGTAAAACCTCTCCGGAAACCACCAGTACGCATTCCTGCAATTCAATGGCCAGCACAAGGAGTTGATGCTGTACGACGATTTAAACAAATCCACATCCGTTTTGTATCGTCCCGAACAAAACTACCTTTATCATTTTGATTATGACCCACAGTCACAACGTTTTGCACTGTTGAGCCGCTATCAAGAAAGCAACAATGTACTGGAGATTTTAGACAAATCAGGCAAGCTAAGCAGCAAAGCGACAATCCGATTGCCAGAACAGGCTGACACGCAGCAGGGCTTTAAAGCTAACTTTGCGGCAAACGGTGAATACTTATTGGCAACAAACAATAATAGGCTGTTTAGGCTCCACCTTGATGGCCAGTTGCAATATCTCAAAACGCCTGAAACCAACATTCAATCAGCAGTGCAGCATCCGTCCCAGGCCAAGCTTGTGGCAGTAATTGGACACAAAGACGTAGATATTGCAAAGGTGGCCATAGGCAACCCCCAGCCCACTCCTGAAACTTCAGATTTGCACAACCGGGCTTTACCTTTTACTAGTTTTTCCCGTTCCACCAGCAATGACAGGCACGCAAAATTCCAACCCTTGGGTGAACACATTGCGTTTTTATCAGACCGAAGTGGTGAAGACCAAATTTGGCTATGGCGCGATAACATATTAACCCAGCTAAGCAATCAGGAGTCCCAAGGCAACATACACCAGTTTCATTGGGCACCTGATGGCAAATCAATAGCCTGGGTATCCAATGGCAAACTCGCTATTTCTGACCTCAATGGCAATGTCCGCTTCCTTCAAGCCGACAAGCTAATGTATTCCATTTTGTCATGGCACAAAACGGGGCAATTGTTCGTCTCGATTAACGACCCAATTCCAGGTGGCCTATATCGCTATGATATTGCCAAGGGCACACTGCATAAATTTGGCCTCAACCAAGTTGAAGCTGTTTGGATCAATGGCAAAAGCCTCTATTACAGTGTCCACAATGGGAGTGTATTTTTGGCAGGACTGGACAACCCGAAAGCAAAACCCCAATTTTTGCCCGCGTTAAATGGCAAAGCTATGCTGCTTAAGGCAAACCAGATTTTCAGTGTCGACCAAAACACTTTGTCCCTAAGCCAATACAATTTAAACGGGGAATGGCAAGGTGAACTGATGCCGCTCAAACCCATGGCATGGAAGGTTACTGACCTACGTGAAAACCAGCTGTTGTTAGATCAGTTTATCGCTATCAGCAACGACATTGTTGTTTTGCAGTGATACCGATTGCATTAAGTATTTGCTCACTCAGCATAGCCATGCCCCAGAGCCGACTACCTCATGCGGACCAAGTTCATAGGCTGAAATGGCTGCAAGCAAAAACGTTCTTAGTCAATGCTGCCACTCGACAGTTTTATTCTTAAATCCAGCCAAGTTCACTGAACGCGATTCAATTACGACCTTTCAGAACCTTTCAGAACTAATAAAATCCATATAAAACAATTAGCTAGACTAGCGATTTAATTTTCAGAGTGTTTCAGTTCCATTGCTTAACAGCCTGCTTCATGCTGGCGCCCTCCCAAACTTAAAACAACAGTCATTATGCAATTTATTAATCGTATCTCTTTATCCCACCCCCTCACCCTATCAACCCTATTAGTGGTGTTGGGTATCTTAATGTCGCAAGTAGGGGCGATCCTACTAGGTAGCGTATTTAGCAGTATACCTGCTAAGGAGTTTGCCATTTACACCCGCTACGGCTGCGCTGCACTAATGGTTTTACTGGTTTGGAAATTAGGCGGACTGAAAGCTTCAGGGATCAGCAACCCAACCGGACAATGGCACCAATATTGGTGGCTTGCCACCTTGCCTATGCTGGTTGTAGTTGGCCTTAACCTCAGCCGCGTGCAATGGCATGAAGTTTCTATCGAAATAGCCCAGGTTCCGAATTGGTTGTTTAGCCACTTGGCTACGGGGCTGTTTGAAGAAGTGATGATGCGGGCGATGGTGTTTTATATCCTCATGCGTGCTTGGTCAGACAAACGCAATGGACTAATAAAAGCGGCCATTGCCCAGGCGGCAATCTTTGGTGGCTTGCACCTGTTAAACCTGCTCAATGGCTTTAGCGTGGAAGTGATCATTCAAGTGGTTTACGCAACACTGCTCGGAATTTCCTTCGCAGGTATCGTCGCCTTCAGCCGCACCATCTGGCCTGCTGTTATATGCCATGCTCTTATCAACGCAGCAGGCAGCATCAACAGGAGCTTTGTACCAGGTTACGTGGAAGAACCGACACAGGTTGGTTTATACATGGCATTCACCCTTGTGATTTTTGTATCCACAACTGTGCCAGCACTTTACATGCTTAAACGAATAAAAAACCATAATTCGATAGCTAGTGCTGCTAAAGGAGAGCATGTGGCCTCCTTAAGCTAGAAGTAGCCCAGGCATGTGGCAATGCACGGCAAGATCGCGAACATTTTTTAACCAGTTGAACTGATTTACCTTCTCGTTCCTGGATCTGCACAGCCCATTGTGATCTTATACTCCCTTTTGGGAGCCAGTTTAATGAGTATTGATGTTTTCGCTGAACACTTTTCTGATGTCACCGATCCCCGCCAGTCAGCCAAAGTCACTTATCCTTTGTACGATATATTGTTCTTATCTGTTTGCGGTGTTATCACCGGATGCGAAGGCTGGGAAGACATTGAGGACTTTGGTCATGCCAGACTTAGCTGGTTGCAGGGATTAGGTTTATTCAAAGATGGGTTGCCCGTCCATGACACTATTGCACGTATCATTTCCAGTATCGAACCGGAACAGTTACAAAGCAGTTTTATCAGTTGGATGCAGAAGGTTCATTCCCTGACCGATGGTGAAGTGGTTGCCATAGACGGTAAAACACTACGTAGCTCTTACAACCGGGAAGACCGTCAGTCAGCCATTCATATGGTCAGTGCGTTTGCTACAGCCAATGGTGTTGTTATGGGGCAAATAAAGACGGACAGTAAATCCAATGAAATTACCGCCATCCCTGAATTACTGAATTTACTGGATATTAAAGGCTGCCTTATCACGATTGATGCCATGGGCTGTCAAAAAGCGATAGCGAATACCATTGTGAATAAAGGCGCTGATTATCTTTTGGCAGTCAAAGGCAACCAAAGGAAACTCTATGATGCAATAAAGCTGGCTTTTAGCGGTATCGATACTGAATCATTGAACCTAGAAAAGGGACATGGCCGTATTGAGGCCAGGGAATATCATGTTCTGGACGCTTCTGAATTAGCGGAGACTTTTCCTCAATGGACAGGGTTAAAGAGCATAGGTATGGCTGTCAGGTATCAGCACGATGATGAGAAACCTTCACTGGAATATCGTTACTACATCAGCTCCGCGACACTGAGCACAGACCAGTTTGCCAAAGCAGTAAGGAGCCACTGGGGTATAGAGGCAAGCCTGCACTGGGTTTTAGACACTGCCATGAAAGAAGATAATTGCCAGATATTCAGAGGTAATGGTGCTGAAAACCTGGCTCGTCTTAGACACATTGCAAAAAACATGATTAAGGCAGATAAAAGCAGAAAGGCTAGTGTTCGCAGAAAACAGCGCATGGCATTGATGGAAGAAAGTTACCTGGAAGCGGTGTTTTTAGCGGGCTGCAATACTCTGGTTAAAAACTAAGCATTCATGCTCTCGCCGTGTGTGGCAATGTAACTAACAGATATAGATTGATAAAAAACATGCCTGTTTTGAATACCCTTTGGATTAAATAATAGAAAACGATGGGTATTTAAATTTGTACCAAAGTATGACTGAGATTTAGATTAAAGGAAGATAACAGCCCAAATGCTAGGACAATAAAATTACAGCCTTCCCGATTATAGGATAAAAATTAACAACAAACTTTATTTTTAGGATGAATAATTCTCACTCTTCTTTTTTCAAATAAAAGTTAAGATTTCACTTTTAATTTATGTGGTTATTCCACCTTTGTCATAAACCAAATTTACTTGAATTATTAGGTAGTTATATTAACCTCTCTCTTCCGGTTATTTTTATGACCGGCGTTCAACAATTAAAACGACAGTTTAAAGGATATACATAATGAAAAAGTACTTATTAGTAACTTTGTTTTCTGTTTTCGGCTTGCTGGCATTTAATAGCCATGCAGCTTCAATGAGCTGTACCATGGCAACGCAAGGCGGCTCGGTTTTCCAATATTCTGGTGGCTGCTTTGGCCAGGACTTTTCCTTCGGAAGGTCAACAACTGCAACTTACACTATAAACCCGCATGGCGAGACTATTCTAAATACAATTTGGATAGAAGGCTGTAGTGCACCAAATGGTGCCATGAGCTGCCAGACCACACTCCCAGCCTATCAATCAAGGACTGCACGTGCCATCCTGATTTTGCCTCCTGGTGATCGCTTCAAAGAAGTCAGTGCTACTGCATTATATGAAACCGGCTTCTAACTTTTAAAACGAGCGCATATGGGTATTATCGCTCAATGCTTGCAACGTGATATCGGTCTATCCTGCCCAGGTTAGGCCGACTATTATAAATGCGTGGCGCCTATTGGTAGTTTCGGCAAGCCAGCAACAAACAGATTGTCATATTCCAGCTAAGTTTTCCTGCACCATACAAAGGCACTTTTATTCCAAATAAAAGGTAGTGATTTACATATTCACACCTTGGGCATCCCACTATTTAACTTGGCACTTTTTTCATACATCTATGACACCGGGATCAGCTTTCAGCCCAAGCTGAGTGTTTTGAGCTACTCGTGCAATATTGAAAAGCGAGAATCATTTTATATGATGCCAATACTGTTGCGGGTCGTCTTTCGGAGAATCTTTCATCCTCGGGTGTGCCTACCCCAGCGATAGGAAAGCGTCGGATCCGGTATCTTCAGAAAATTGAAGATTATAAAAACAAAAGAATCCCGTAAGCGCTTCGGCAGGTACTGCGTCAGATTCACAACACAATAAAAACTAGACGGGTCAGGTTTTAGTGCTACCTGACCCGTTTAGTTGGTAAAAAGAATACTGAAATTCCAATTATGGAACGAAATGCCAAAACTGTTGCGGATTGCTTTCCGAAAATTTTGCCATTC
The DNA here is from genome assembly GCA_965279005.1 of Alteromonadaceae bacterium. Lineage (GTDB taxonomy): Bacteria > Pseudomonadota > Gammaproteobacteria > Enterobacterales > Alteromonadaceae > Planctobacterium. The sequence goes on from CBDIHK010000026.1 coordinate 260,940, forward strand.
TTATGTGCCAATCACCTACCGACATAACACAGTAATGGCCATCATCATCAGAATGTTGCGGATTATAAAAACAAAAAGACTCTTTGAGGCTTGGAGCGGGTATATTGTCAGATTCACAACACGAAAGTTGCCAATATTCCGTGTTTTTATCGTAGCCCTCCGTTACCACAATTGTTTTCCTAAAGTCGCCCGTAGTTATAATGTCCTCATTGGTGCCAACCCCTAATGGACTCTCAAGGTCGTTAACAAATGTCAATAGAAAAAGCGGATTTTGCAAATCGAAGTCATCAGCTTTTATAAAAAAAATAATACATTTGTCGTCGCTAGACATCAGGCTTGCTACTACATGATTGGTGTCAGTGGGTTCTAACCAATAGCTCGCGTCATCCCGCTCTTTTTCGTCAATATTGGGATTACCAAAGCAAGCGATCCTGTCATCAGTGCTTACTGCTTTGTTATCCTTGTTTACCAATCGAGCAACAAAGTCACAAAGAAGCCCGTTTACATAAACTGATTTCCAGTTAAACACTTTTATCCCTGCGTCAGTAAAATCCTTTTTATAACCCTCCATAAAAGGATAAATTCCGCTACAAAATTCAGCGATAGTAATCGCCATCTGAAAACCTTCTTCGAATTTGTACACGGCATAACATAGGGTTAGGTAATAGTTTAATAATTCGGTTTTGTCCTTGCGCAGTTGACCCACCAATTGGTCTAAAAAGTCTTCGGCATTTTCAGAAATCAATAGTGCGGCTTTAGGCACAGAGTCAGCGATTTCATCAACAATTTTTTTATAACTAGCGGCCAATTCATCTGGTTTGTCATTGTACGCACCATTTACCATTGCCAGTATCAGCAACCTGACTGATTCATGTGCCGACTTAATGGTAGCGGTCGCCTCCATTAAATTATCCTTCGATATTTTAGCTTCGATATAATCCAACTCATCAAGGATTGCTTTTTCGGTTTGTGCAATTTCTCCTAGCTGCTTAGCTATATCATCTAATTGATCCTGAACTTTTCCTATATCCCCGCCACCAGTAATGGCATCCACCACCGACTGCAATGCACCGTTGATAACAAAGTCCCGCGAATTACTTACCGTTGCCCCGACCAAATCACTCAGTAGTGAACTTTCACCTTCTGCCATCTTTTTCTTCCCGAGTTGTTTATATACCTAACTAAAAAGTATCAGCTAATAGTAAGAATGCAATTGAAAAAGGTATTTAGATACTCATCCTACCCGATCACATATGTTTAATATGCTGATTTATAAGAATTTTACAAACCCAACGACGCTATCATTATTGTTACACGCTAACCGCCATCACACTTTCGTGATGCTGTCAGGGCAAAGTGATAATTTGGGTGAGTCTGTAAAATGCGTATGCCATTTGGCAACCAACTCAATGCACACATACTGCAGTGCCAGAGAAATAAAAAACGATTGCCTTATCAGGGTAATTAACTAGGCTGAGTGTTATTAGACCGTAGAAAAACCGGGCATCGGTAAATTTATGTCAGAACCAAACACTGTAAATCAGAGCAGCTTTGAACCGTTAGTGTCTTGTGTATTGCCGACATGCAACAGGAGCCATTACATTCCCCTGGCGATTAATCTATTCCTTGCGCAAAACTATGACGGGGCAGAGTTGCTTATTGTTGACGATGGTAGTGAGCCAGTTGAGTCGCTGGTACCTGAACACCCCAGGATAAGGTACGTTTATTTAAAGGATAAAATGACTATCGGCGCCAAACGCAATGCCTGTTGCGAATTAACCAGGGGTCAAATTATCATGCATTGGGATGACGACGATTGGTTTGCCAATTGGCGCGTTAGTTACCAGGTGGCGCACTTGATCCACAGCGGTAAAAAAATATGTGGAATCAACCGCATGTATTACGCCGACCCACAAAATAGAAAAGCCTGGATTTACGCCTTTCCTGAGAGGTTTGGTACCTGGATAGCAGGTGGTTCATTTTGCTATTTAAAAACGCTTTGGCAATCCAATCCGTTTCCAGAGGTAAATGATGGTGAAGATACCCAGTTTATCAAAAAGATTGACGCTTCCGACGTATTGAACTTAGAACGCTATGACTTTTATGTTGGGCGCATTCACCCTAATAACACCAGCAAAAAAAATATAAACCAAACACTTTGGTTTGACCTGCCCATGAACACGATTGAGTCAGTCATTGGCGATGATTTTGAAGCGTGGTCCAAATAGAAAAAGTGAACAAATCATTCTGTATAAAGCCTAGATAACAGTGTTTTGAATTTTGATACTGCAGACAGAAAAAGCTTTTTGAAATCTGTGATTTCTGCAAAAAAACGCCTAAACATGGTTAGCCGGGTAGGCAACGAAGGTGGCTGTTCTTCATCATCCTGCACCTCGAGCGTTAAGACAATGCTACCGCTGGGGGATACGTTTTTATCTTGCTTAAGGGGAGGTGTGGCTATGCCTATAAGCTGCAGCTCCCGTACTATTGACGCGGGTTTATAGGTTAGATTGCTTTGCTCTCTACCTATATAGCTTGATCGGGTAACCGGCTCATACAAAGACCAACTAGGTGATGGCCTATTAGGACAGTATTTCATATCCCCAGGCAAATAGCCCCCAAGGTTTTGGATACTGGTAATACTTTTTAAACTAGGATCGTAACTCTTAGGTAGATAAAGTTTCATATTAGGCAAACCCCAATTGACGGGTGGTTGCATACACAGGTTGAGGTTGAGGCACAAAGATACCTATGCCTAGCCCATTTAGGTTAGCAGCCTTTAGGTACCTGCACCACAGTTTTCGGATGCGCAAAATAAGCATTGTGAAATTTTTAGGTATTTTCAGAGAGTTACAAACCAGATCTGGATAACATTAAAAATGCCCCAATTACGGAACATATCTATAGACACCTATGCCACCTCGACAGAACAAAACAAACAAAATAATGATGATTTTTTTACCAATTAACATTGCATTAATAAAACACTAATACTAATGTTTACTGGTATCGTGTTCATCCATCGATATTAAAATCATGTTTGGTGTAGTAACAGGAAGCTTGAAATCAACATTTATACGTTAAGTTAGGAGATTAATTATGGCTAATGCTCCGGGCCCAGCCCTCGTTTCAATGGCGCAACAGTTTACCGGTTTACCTATGGATTCACTTATAGGCGGGCCGTTAAATGCGGCGGCAAAAGCAAACTCTGCTATGGCGATGACCCAAACCAAGTTTATGCTTGATACGTGTTTTACCCAAGGAACAGGTTCAACACCTGAGCTGACACCAATAATGATCAACATGACGCTTAACCGGGCGGTAATAGACGACTCTTCAACTCCGCAAATTCTGAATGCGCCGACCACTATTACCATTCCACTGTTAACAATTATCCCAATAAACTCTTTGGGTGTAGACAACGTTAATATCACTTTTGAAATGGAAGTGAAATCAAGTTACAGCGATGAATCATCATCGTCTTCGAGCTCAAATGTCTCTACATCCGGTAGTTTTGAAGCTAAATTTGGCTGGGGTCCTATTTCGGCTACGGTCAAGGGTAGTGCAAGTTATGACCACAAAGATAGCTCTACCCACAGCACCCACTACCAGAAAAGTAACTCTGCCAAATACACGGTAGCAGTCACGGCTGGTCAGTTACCCTTACCCAAAGGTGTCAACACCATCATCGAAGCTTACACGAAAGCCATAGACCCAGTAACAATCTAAGATTGTAGGTGAATACGAAACAACGTAAGGACAGTTTTTATTCATCAGGGCTCATCGCTTTTACAAGGAATGACGACAGGTAAATGGCACGTAAACAATTCCGCCCGCAAGAAGGCGGAAACTCGCTCATAGAACAAGTCATCGCTGCCCCTCTTGAGGCGGTAGCGAGGGCTAATTCGAACATGGCCCACGAACAACTCGCATTTTTGCTGAAGTATTGTTTCGAGGAAAAGCCCGACGGAAACTACATTCCACGCATGATCAATTTGACGGTTACCCGGCAAGAAGTTGTGCATGGCGATAATGATAACATTGACATAATCAGCCTCGAATCAACCATCAATCTTCCTATCCTTACTATTGTTCCGATAAGTTCACTGGCCGTAGAGAAAATGGAAATCAATTTCGATCTAGAAGTTACGTCAATGGAAACCTTTAGCAGTGATAGCCAAAGCGATGCAAATAAGAACAAAGCGCCAGGTTCAGGTAAACAGAACAAAGGCGTTGCCTTGCGAGGAAAGATAGGTTCGCAGAGGTCAAACAAAACCAGTTCAAACAGAAAAGAGCAAAACAAGTCTAACTTAGAGATTAAGATTACTGCAGGTCCCTTGCCTTTACCAAGTGGGGTTTTGACTATGATTGACAGCTTCAACAAGCAGATAGTACCTGTAGATATTAAACCGTCAGACAATAAGCCAGCTCCTTCACCGTCTACCGATCCGACAAAAACATAAGGCGAGATAATTAATGAACCAACAACAGCTCAACTGTCCTGATTGCGGCACCGCTATTCCATACGACACCTATGGGCTATTGCAAGGACGTCAATTCGCATGTTCCAAATGCGGCCTGGCAATAGGATTGGCTCCCCAGAGCCATGATCAAGTCAAAAATGCCATGGAAGAGTATGAAAACTTAAAAGCCAGTTTGGGCCAACAAAAAGGCGATAAAGCCACACAGGGAACTCGATGATTAAATTCGACGCATTTGTAGCCGCAATCCAAGAAGCGATTGTTAAGGCTAATGAATCTTTAATTGCCAGGAATACCGATAATTTTGTCGAAACCTATTTTGATCACAGTGGGGACGAAGAGGATTTACAGGATAAACTGGATCAAGCACTTAAGGCGTTAAAAGGAGACGCGCAGCAGTCTACTGAAGATCGCATAAAGGCATTAAGCGATGCCAAAGTTGCGCTAACGGGGGGAGATACTGAAGAAAGTAAAGATGCAGACAAAGAAGGTAACGAACATGCCGCCGTACCCGGAAGCTTTTCACCAAAACTAGTGACGCTACAGTTTCCTTTTTTCAAAGACGGTGGCATAGAGTATCGGGATATCCATGTGCCACTCATTACTTTGATGCCGATTAGTTCAGCGGAAATAAATGAAGTCACCCTTGAGACTGACATTGTGATTTCAGAATCCGACGATGAAGTGCATTTAAATTTTGAACGAAAAATTCTCAGTAGGATGTTTGGGAAAGCCAAACCCGGAAGGCTAAAGATTAAAGTCTCCCCGAGGGAACCTGCTGATGGCTTGCAAATTGTACTAGATGGCTACGAAAAACTTCTCCGCTCCCAAATGCCGCAATAAATTTTTAAGCCTCTAGGCCTAAACCTGCAGCCACGTCCCTTTTCACCCATATTCCACCTGCATTTAACGGGAGCCTTGTCCATTCGTGCTGGGGCTTAAGGGATTTTTTGACCCAGCCATTGGTATTCACAGCAATGCCATCCATCTGCATGCAGTTGTACAACAACGCATTCATAGATACCTTGCCGACATGGCCTAAATCGCCGCCATCACTATCCCTTTGGCTAAAGTACATAAACTCATCGGCAAGTGGCGAGGCATGGAAGGTTTTATAATAGTCGGAGGCAGTTTTGCTAACTTTCTCCAACATAAAAGCCGGCAATCTATACTGGGGCGAACACGAAGAAAGTGTGTGCTCCCACAAGGAGTGCACAACTAAGCCGTCTTCATCGGGAAAACACAGCGTTGGCACTGTGTCTTTGATAGCTTCATAAAACTTGTAATCTTCTGCAAAGTTGATATCCAGGAACTTATTTTGTTGCCAAAGAGCACGTTTATATGCATAGGCAAAACCATAGCCCCAGGTACTCTCAGCACGGGCAGCCGCACTTTTTGCAGCGCGGGTAACCACAGACATAGATAAACCGGGGGTAAAATGATAGTCAGAGCTAGCCATCGTGTCCCAATAATAGAAATCCCCTGTATTAACATCACGATTAAACCAGGCACTTAAGGTGACAAAGTCATAGTCCTTCACCAATTCAACCATGGTAGAGACATAATTTGGCGCGTAATAATCGTCATCATCAAAATGGACTATGATCTGCCCCTTGGCGCGTTCTATCAGGAAATTCCTTTTAGCCCCCACGCTCAAATCATTTTCCAGCCAATAGTAATGAATATTCGAAGCTTTATTCTTAGTGAAGGTACTAGATTGGCCGCTTGAACCGGAATCTGCAACCAACAATTCAATATTGGGGTAGTCTTGCTGCTTGAAAACCGAGAACAAACCGGCGTGCAGCCAAGCCCTGTCCTTGCTAGGGACAATGACACTGACTTTTGTATTAAACCCTCTAATGATATTGCGCATCTATGACTTTATCTTTATGGCTACTTATAGATTCATAATAGCCAATCTTTTAACCATAGTGTGAATGGTCGATCGATTTTAAGATTATTTTTTATCTCAGAATAAAATAAGCATACACCTCAAAGCCTTACCATGGTTTTGCCACAACCATATCCAAGTGCATTAAAAACTGGAAAAGCGCCTAATTCCGATTTCATTAAGTATTTGCTCACCCAGTTGAATTGAAGTGCGGATACTGAAGCCGCCAAGCTATTGCCCTAACCTCGCAACTTCCTCGGCAAACAATTCAAACTTTATCTGCTGCCACGCCTCTTGGTAATCAACCTTTGCTGAATGGGGATGCCAGTTGAGCCCATCCATATAGGTGTTGGCGAGATAGAAGATATCCTGCTCTAATTTTTCCCTGGCGGCAATGCCGATATCGGTTTGCTTGGCACTGGTTGCCAAGGCATAGCTGGTAACGCCAAATTCAGCGGACCAAGAGCAGTTGGCAATACGGGATGGCGATTGTGCGTGCGGGCAGACCAGGTCACCGCAATCAATGGCATCTTGCACAAAACTCTGCGCTAGGGTTTTGAATTGATTGAGGATAGCAGCGCCCCTAGCGAGGCGTTTTTCGGAGGCTTTTTCGCGCACTGTAGGGCTAATCGCCTGCAGTTCGCAAAAGAATTGGATGGGATACAGTTGGCCGTAGAGGTGGTAAGCAAATGCCCTGGCCAAATTGCGCTCACGAGAGTTGCCATCGTAGCCATGTGCCCGTTGCATAAAATCCAATAATAACGTTGCACCATCATTGGTAATGGCAAGTAGAATTTCTTCTACGGAGTTAAAGAGTTTGTACACACTGCCTTTGGAATAGGGTACTGACTCTACTACCTTGTCCATAGTCAGGTTTGAAAATCCACTCTGGCCAATAAGCGCGCAGGCCGTTTCTATGATCAGGGCTTCCCGTTGTAGCAATTCTGCATGGCTGATTTTCTTTGGCATAAACGACTTGACCTAATTGTGACGATTCGTCATTATAATAGTGACGATTCGTCACTAAAAGGCCATTTTTATTGTTTTGCTTCCAGGTATCGGATCCCTGAATTATCCAGCAGGGTTGCAAACACAGTTTTTTTAGAGGAATTACAATGTTTTTAAAAACAAACCTGCCTTGGCTAATTTTTGCGCTGTTTGCCATAGCTGCCATTTATTTCCATCAAGGCGAACCGCTATTTTTTAGTGATTCGCCCTACCCCATAGGCAAATTCAGCGCATGGATTCTGTTTTTTGGGTTCTTGGCTTATTCCTACTATTGCAGTACCAAAGAGAACATTTTCACAACCATTAAACGCATTTATCCACTGCATTGGGCACGCCAGATTGGCATAGACCTCTACCTTGGGCTGGTGATTGCTATGTTAATTATCTACCTTAATGAAGGCTCGCTACTAGTGTTGGCGTTTTGGGTTGTCCCTATCCTGCTGTTTGCCAACCTCGCAACACTGCTTTACGTGGCGCTAAACTTTGATTCTATCGTTGCCCATTTTTTGTAAATGCGGATAAGAACCCACTAGCGCAATGAGTCAATGACATCGGTTAGTTGCTTAATATCAAGTGGCTTCAACAAGTATTGGGAGAAACCGGCCGCCATGGCCTGGTTTATTGCTTGTTCAGTAGCATCAGCGCTTAGGGCGATAAACTTGCAGTTGCGCAGTGCCTTGTTTTGCTTCAGCCTGGCCAAGGTTTCTATCCCTCCTATACCGGGCAGGCCAATATCGACGATAACCAGATCCGGCAAGGTGCTGGCGGCCATTTTTATACCTTCTTCCCCGGTCCTTGGGGCATAAAAGGTGATGTTGCCAATCTTGTTGAGTAACGCACCAACTAGCATCTGGCTCGGCCTGTTGTCTTCAATATAAAGCACTGTCAGGTTTTTAGCTGGTTTTGATTCAAAGCCGGGAAAGCGGATAGCTGGTAACTCAGATAAGGATCCGGACTCTTCCTTTACGGCGGGTAAACGCACCGATATTTTGGTGCCTGCATCCAGCTTGCTCTGCACCTGGATAGTACCCCCCATACGTTCTACAAGGTACTTAGTCAGAGTCAGGCCAATACCTGTGCCTTCGATTTTACTTTCCAGTTTGGACGCTAGCCGTTTAAATGGCTCAAATACTTGTTCTATTTGCTCCTCTACAATACCGATCCCGGTATCAATAACGTCTATGCAGATATAGCCGGAATCCTTTTGCGCGGTTACGATGACGTCTCCTTCAGGTACATTATATTTGATGGCGTTGGTTAACAAATTAATGACAACTTGCACCAACCTGGCGTGTTGTGCCAATACCCAAAAATTGAGGTTGGTGCTGGTTATTTTCACTTTTTGCTTTTGCGCCAGCGGTTGCACCAAGGCAATACTCTCCATTACCGCTTTTTCCAAGGAGCAATTTTCTAAGTCGATTGTAATGCGGTTCTGCTCTAACCTAACGATGTCCAAAATGTCGTTGACCAGTACCAGCAGGTGCTCGCCAGCTTCGAGGATCAGGTTTAAGTTACCCCGAGCTTCCTGATCCAACGACTCGTCGTACAACTGCAGCTGGGAGAAACCAATAATAGCGTTTAGCGGCGTCCGCAATTCATGGCTCATGCGGGACAGAAACTCACTTTTGGCAGCATTGGCATTCTCTGCTACTTCACGTGCAGAAATCAGTTCTTGTTCTTGTTTTAAACGCTGGCTAATGTCGGTTGCGGTAAAGACCAGGTTGCCTTGGCCAATGTCGCTGGTCAGCTTGGCCAGCGACAATAACACGGGAACAGCCTGCCCGTCGCTCCGAAGCAGCCATTCAGTCTCATCAAGAATATCGGGGGAAATATACCCAAGTGGATCGTCTTTTATTGAGGCATTGATTTTTTTGCGGCTATCCTCTGCCAATAAAAGCGAGATTGGTTTGTCCAATAAATCAGATTCGCGGTAATCCAAAATACTCAGCAGGGTTTGGTTAGTGAACAGTATGCGCCCCTCAGGATCGGTTACCACAACCGCGTCGCGCATGTGCATCAGGATGTTTTGCATATAGCGCTTAGTTACGGTACTGACACCGAGCTCCTTAAGCATGCTGTTATAGGCATTGCTGAGTTCTCCCAACTCATCATTGGAAACAACCGGGATGGGGTTGCGCATGCCTTCGCTAGGCAAGGCGGTTAACCCCTGCATCAGTGACTGAACTGGCCTAAACACCAATTTGTGCAAACTGCGGTAGATGATTAACGAAACAAGCATTATCGACAATAAGGTAATGGCAATGGCCATTGCTAGGATATTGCCGCTGTTGCCAGCAAAATCCGACGTGGGTATGAAACTAAACAGATGCAGTTTGTTGTCCAACTTTTTATGGTACAAATTGCCTGCTGTTGATTGGTATAAACTGATTTCACTGGTGTTTGCCGCATCTAGCACCGCTTGCCTTGCTTGCTGCAATACCCCTTTAGGAAGACGCTGTGGAGGTGAGGAGTTGGTAATGGGGTCGGCGTCTTCATCGGTAAAAAAGATAAAGCCTTGATCGCTAATTTGTGTGCTAGCTACTTGATCCTCTAACATGTCCAAAGATACCACCAAAATTATGTGGCCGCGGTATTCTGGATTTAAGCCTTTACCCGTGGACAAATCCCCCGTTAACATTATTTTTTGGCTGACTATGGCGACAGTTAAGTCATTGTTATCGCCCACCTTAGCGATATGCTGCAAATTTGGGACATCTGCCCCCTGCCCACTCCAGGCAATTTCAGCTTGCTGTATCAAGGGCTCCAGCGCTAGCCCCCTGACTTGGTAAACAATTTCAGGAGCTTGCCCCGGCAATACTACAGCGAACCCGACATATTCAGGTTTTGCCAAGGCGTAGCCAGCAAAAAGCTCCAAAATACCGGGATAATACAGGTAGGCCCTGAGCTCCTCATTCACTTCGTTAAAATAACGTTTTAATAGGCTGTTTTGCGCAAATAGCTGGGTATCCCGTTTAGCCGTATTCAGGAACTCACTGACCCTTAAATGGTTCAGCCGCATCGATGTTTGGGTGCTGGCGTTCAGGTTCTTTTCAAATACCGAGACGTTGTTATAGGTGGAAAAATAACTCAGCAACACGATCGGTAATACCACCAAGGGCAAGGTGGCAATTAAAATTTTGCTGGCTAATTTCATCTAGTTTCTAATAACTCCTGCTTAAACGCCGACCATTTACGGAACAATTTCGCTGACACCTTGGGGATCAAATGGCATTTGTCCAAAATATCCTTTTTTGGGAAGCGTCTTGTATTGTTGAGTTCAGCTTCGCTGAGATGTTTTAGCACGTTTTTATTAGGCGGAACATAGCCGGAGTAGCGGGTGCTTAACAGCGATGTTTCGGTTGAAGCCATATAGTTTAGGAACTGGTAGGCCAAGTCCTTGTTAGGTGCAGCATTGAATAGGACAAAATAATCCCTAAAGATAAGGCATCCTTCTTTGGGAATAACAAAATCCACATCCTGGCTCAATTCCATTAATAGTTGCCCATCACCGGTATAGGCATAGGCAGCATAAATGTCCCCATTCAATAGTTGGGATTCTTCTGGATCTGCAGAGATATAGCCATAGTCAAACAGGTTACGGCTTTGCTGCCGCAATACACTACGGGCATCTACGGGGATTTCATCACTGAGTAGAAGGTCAGTTTGACCAAGCATAATCAGTGCGGTAGCAATCAATTCTGCCGGGTCTTGCACCATCACGAATTTCTGTTGCAACGCCGGTTCATAACCGAATATCGAACGCCAGCTATCTATGCGGCCTTCGACCAAGTCGGTGCGGTAGACAATGCCGCTATAGCCCTCAAAAAAAGGCAATACGGCAAATTTCCCGGTAACACCCGGTATATCAAAACTGGCATCCATCAAGCTAAGGTTAGGCAGCTTTTCAGCTTCCAACTGGGCTATCCAGCCCACATTGGCATAATTTTCGACACTATCGTGCCCTACGACCGCAATGTCATATTGACCAAGCCCTTCCAAAGCTACCAGCTTATTGCGGACTTCTTCAGATTCGAAGTAGACCTGATGCACTTTTGCCTGATACTGGCTTTCAAAGCTTTGCAAAACCTCAGGGGCAAAATACTCGGGCCAAGTCAAAATAGTGAGTACTGAAGGATTGGCAGGCTTAGTGGTACTAATTGCAAGGGCATTCCCTATACCTATAAAAGGAACTATTAGGCTCAGCAATAACCATATTTTAGGTTTCTTCATTGTGAAATTCCGTCTGATACATGCCAACCAATGATACTGGTGTACATTCCGCCTTTAGCTCAGAGTATAGATAAATCACACCCGTTTAATACGAGTCAAATATCTACCCCTCCCTGCAGCAAAGCTGAGAACCATGCCGGCAGTAGCCATGTATCTGATCACATATTGGTATTGCCCCCTTTTATACACTTGTATTAAAAATAAACATATCAGCCTTTAGTTGCATTCTATCAGCTCAATATCACTCACAGGCCGGCATTGGCAAGCTAATGTATAACCACTATCAAGTTCAGCTTGGGAAATGCCCGGCGCTGATATATCCGCGGTATATCCAGACACCAGCTTGCACTTGCAGCTTCCACATAGACCATTACCGCAGGCATGGGGGATATCCACCCCTTGTTGCACCGCCACCTGCAAGACCGTTTGGTTACTAGCGACCCTTAGGGTATGTTTCTGGCCATCTAATAAACTAAGTCGCACGCGTTTCAGCTCCCCCACAGGTGCAACCCCATGGGTAAGAAACTCTTCGACGTGAATTGCCCCTTGCCCTATACCGAGCTGTGACAGATTATCGACCACAGTTTTTTTAAGGCGGCTCGGACCGCAAATATAGACCTGGGTATTGTGCTGCTTGACCTGCCCCGCCTGTTGGCACAAAACCTTGTGTAAAAGAGCCTTATCTATATTGCTCGGTTTGGCCGGTTCGTGATTTTCAGGATGGCGCCAAACCCACTCGATAATTAACCGGTCGTTATAACTGGATTGCAACATTTGCAGGCGCTTTAGATACATGGTGCTTTGCCTATCCTTGTTGGCATAGATCAGGGTTACGCTAGTCTGCCCGTCCTGGCTAAGGGCAAATTCGAGAATTGAAATGATTGGAGTAATGCCGCTACCAGCAGCAACCAATACTAAATGTTGGCCAGCGTTTAGCGTACCTTCGCTTAACCCTTGTAAGGGATAGGTAAAATCTCCAAAGGGGCCTCGCACCACCAGCTGGTCGCCTGGTTCTAAGCCTTGGTTTAAATACTTCGACATCAAGCCGTTACGGGTTTGTTTAACGGCAATTTTTAAGGTTTTTTCTTCAGGGCTCGCACAGATGGAATAGCATCGGGTCTGGTAGGCACCAGCCAACCATTTACTAACCGTTATGTACTGGCCTGCTTGATAAGCCAGGGAGCCGCCATTAGGCAATGCAAACTCAACCTCGACCGAATCCGGTGTGAGCCGATTGATGGTTTTAACCGTCAAATTCCAATGCATGGCCTTGGCCTGTACCGGCAACTGGCTGCCATTGGGTGAAGAGTGTAACGCTGCTCCTTGGTCAATCCTGTCGATTGCCGAATCCTTGCTCTCCAGGTATGGCTGGATTTGCTCGTAGACTGCCTTGTATTTGTACCAAGGCAATTTTGGGTAAAGGTGGTGGATTAGGTGATAGTTCTGCCCAAACAGCAATATATTCAATAAGTTACTGGGGTAAATGCGGCTGGCTTGAAACCGATCCAAGGATTTGTGGGGATGGTGTGGCACATAATCGAAAAACGTGATCAACAGGAAATTGGCGATCAGCAAAGGCAATAAACAAAAAAACAGTACTTCCTTGCCATAACCCGCGATAGCCAGGGCTGCCAATGACCCCCAGGCCACCACAAAAAATATAACAGTCGGCAAGTATGCATCCTGCATGGCTTTGTCTTTGCCAAACCGCGTCACAGCCAACCAATTGTAGCGGAATGGGATGATGCCCAAACCCAAAGCCAGTTGCAGCCAACCTTTATCACCCTGTAAGTAATCGGGATCCCGATCCGGATCATTGGTAAATGAGTGGTGCCTGTCGTGGATTTTTTGGAAAAGCCGATAGGAGGTGGCAAGCAGAGGTAGCGTGCTCATCCAACCCAGGACATCTTCCATTGGCTTGAGCGCAGATCCGGAACGGATAATAGCGCCATGCCCCGCATCATGGCCAACGGTGAAGGAAGCGAATGCCAAGTAACCACAAAGCAAAGTTGCCAGCCAATAGGGCACAAAGCCCATAATCGCCGCCGGAATAACCAGTACATAACCAGCCAGTACCGCTAGTGCCAACAACACTGTTCCCCATGCCACCTCTTTGGGCATATGCTCCTGCCACACAGTAGCATAGCGTTGTTCCAGATCTGGTGACTCTATATTTTGCATAGATTGCCCCACTAAATGCTTTGACTATCAGCAAGCTTATGGCACTAATACAAAAAACTGCTTTTCATCAAATGACAACTTAATTATCATTTTACGCCAATAGCTTCGGATCCGAGGACAACTGCGTTGTGTACCTAGACAAAACCTACATGCTGGTTGCCCTTAATATGGAGTTCGCCACGGAAGCGCAGGTACTAGAGGGCATAGCGCTTAGCCATGACCAAATAACAGCGCTCGAAAGCCTTGATGTGGCCATGCTTGCCAAGCTCACCGACAACCTCAACCGATATAGCAGCACACCAATTTGGCCTGCGCTACTTGGCGAGCAATTAGGCATTGCCAGCCATGGCCCACTGGGGTACGCCACCGTCAGCGCCCGCAACCCAGGAGAAGCCATCAGCACATTTTTAAAATGGGCGATAGTGCGCTTCGAATGTTATGGCTACGAGATTATTGAAGGGCAAACCTTTGTTGAGGTTGTTTTATTGGACAGAACCGGTTGTGAGCCCTTTCACAACGCTTTTTTCCAGGCCTGTGCACGTATTTTTGAAATAGTAGTTAAAACACTTTTAAGCAATTTGGCCGGCTGCGGTATGGCAATCCATTTTAAACAGCCATTTTCTGGGCAACAGCACAGAGCCCTGGCCGGAAAATTTGAATCCCAACTTGTGTTTGACAGCGAGGCCAACAAGGTTGTGTTTCCAATTGATATTTGGAACACCAATTCACCATTGCATGATCCACATACCTACGAAACCAACGTCCGGCTTTGCCAACAAATCATGCAAACCCGCACGGCCAACAAGCGCTTGGATAGCACTATCAAGAACCAGCTAACCGAATATTTCCAAGGGGCACTAGATGGCACTACGCGTGGTATAGGGCCACCTAAGCTTGCACAGTTTGCAGAGCAGCTGCATATGTCTGAGCGCACCTTGAGCCGCAAATTGGACCAACAAGGCAAAAGTTACCGGGATATAGTGTTGGCAGTAAGGAAAGAGCTGGCAATTCGGGCTTTGGCAGAAACCAACCTAGCTGTGGCAGAAATTTCGGATCGGTTAGGCTACACCGAATCTGCCAACTTTTGCCGCGCTTTCAAAAAGTGGTGTGGTGTAGGCCCTAGTGCATATCGCAAAGCCAATACTTAATCTAATTGCGTTTATTATCGGCTTCTTACCATGTCGGATCAGATAAATCGTCATATAACTATCGACTTTTGAATTGCGTCAAAGTGGCAATCATACATTCGATTCGGCCGCTATTTCCTTATTGTTAAGTGAAATTTCTATGCCGACAAGACATGGCTGCAATCACAAACTACAATCATCAATACCTCTTTATATTTGGCGGATTTACTATGAAAACACTGAAATCATTTTTTGCCAGCTTATTGCTGTTAGGCTGTTCAAGTGTTTTAGCCAATGACATAGGCCAAGTAGTCATCGCCAAAAAACATGTCGAAGCGCAGCGAGCACAGGCGCTTGTGCCGCTTGAGCGCAAATCCCCTGTAGTAAAAAAAGACAATGTTATTACCGGTGAGCAAGCTAGGGCACAAATTAGGCTGCAAGATGGCACCCTATTTACCCTAGGCGAAAATACCCAATTGCTGATTGACGAATATCTATTTTCAGATACTGAAAAGCCAACAGCCCTGTTCCGTTTAACCACTGGCGTATTTCGGGCGGTCACCGGCAAAATCACCCAGGTGCAAAAACCCAACTTTAAAGTTGAAACTCCACTTGGCTCCATTGGGATCCGGGGAACGGATTTTTGGGGTGGTTACCTGGACGAGGATAAAATCGATGTCATTTTACTTTCAGGCGAGCACCCAATCATCATCGAAAACGAGTTTGGCCGCAGCGTGATCACACAGCCCGGCACTGGCGTCACCATTGAAGCCAACCAGGCACCAGGAGAACCCCGCACCTGGTCAGAACAAAAGCTAGCAAGGGCCGTAGCCACCATAACTATTGATTAATAGCTGCACTCCACTCCTGTAACTGTCGTTAATACCGACTCCATTAGGTATTTGCGCATTCAGCGCTGCCTGTGTAATGGGCTGTAATTCCTTTCTTTGTAGCAATTCCTAAACTGCTTTTAAGGGTGGTTTTTCGACCTAGTTGAATCCATGGCTAATGCTGAAACCTAGCCGGAAAACGCTGGCTACAGTGGGCTGGCGTCTAGGCACCCTTGCAACATTCTTTTTTAACAAGCTGACAAAGGACATCGCGCCCAAGGGGTAACTATGAAAACTATCTACCAACGCAATACCGCATTGCTGTTGCTATTAAAAGCAGTGATATTAGCCACTTTAGTATCGGGATGCTCAGACGACAATGACACTCCAGTAGTGGTGGCTCCAGAACCAACACCAGAACCAACCGAACCCGCACCAGCACGCTTAGCCGTGAAACCGGTACCAGTCAACTGTAGCAGTAACGAACTGTGCAACTACGCAGTGACAGTTGCCAACCAGTTTTCCGATAAGCCAGACAATACCTGCTACATCAAGGAATTGTCAGTTGATGGCCAAGAAGAAATGCAAGCAGACATCCAATTAGACGGTGCAATACAGGCCTACGTCAGCAATTCCGGTTTTATGCAGCATTTGTTAATCCAGGCAGGTGGCGCCAGCCAAGCTGGGTACCAGGAGCTTGAACAGCAAAACCTGGATGGATTCCCTTGGCCGCTGTCGTTCCAATACCAAAGCTATTTTAAGTCTTTACATGATGGAAATGAAACGTCTGGTAGTTGGGCAGGCCTCCAGGATATCAGTGAGGTACAAGCTGGCGATGTTTTGGCCTGGTGCGTGGGTGATTGGTGCAGTGGAGAAAGTGCCCTTCGCGATTTGGACACAGGCCATGTTGCCCTGGTTGTTGATAGCGAACCTGTAAGCCCGGAACAAATCGAATCCCGGACCACTGGCATCCCCGAAACTGCAAGTTTCTATCAAGTCGCTGTCGTCGATGCCTCAGACGAGGTGCATAGCAGCATTTTTTCAGATGCTTTCACTGTTGAAGACCGCAGGCACCAGTCAGGTCGGTTAAAACACGCCTCTTGCCATTACAACGGTGGTATAGGCGCCGGCGTCCTTTGGCTCGCACAGTGGCAAGAAAGTGGCCAAACCTATTGGAGTGTTGCTTACCACAATGAAGCTAACTACGACTTTCACAATGCTAATTCGAGCAGCGAACTTAAGCTTGCTATTGGCCGATTGAATTAATCCAGTAAAAATCACAAAAGGAAAACTTAAAATGTTTATTAAAAACCAAAGTTCCCGAACAATCTTAGTGAATTGGCTGGTAACCGGCTTTTTATTCACGCTCATTCTATCAAGTCAATTAACACATGCAGACGGTGCGGATCTACCCAGTAGCACAATTACAACCAGCACTACCTACCTGAGTGACTTGCAATCTCTTGTATGTAACCCAGCGTCAACCAACAATAGTAGATCCTTGTGCAAATACGGTTTGCAAGCCGTAGACACTTTGCAAAATGAGTTCTTAAACGACTCGGCTAAAACGCCCCACATGAATACCTGCTATTGTAACGAAGGCGTTTGCCCCGCTGACAAAGGGGGCGCCACCTCGGAGGACGACCTACCAGTACCATATTTGGATATAGACTTGAATTTCAAGCTGCTCGGTTCAAGTGCGATTGACCAGCCCTTTTCTTATACAGATTGCTCTGGTTGGATAAGTTTTCTACTGCAAAATGTATTGGATGAGACTTCCGGCGGTTGCGCCGATGAAGATAGCGAAGGTGCCTATTGTGAAATCGTAAACCTCAGCTACAACAAAATTGGACAGTATCCTAAAGCCTTTGTTTACCAAAAGCATTTTGATGATTTAGCGGATCCAAGTAGCGGAGTAACCAGTGATAATTGGAGTGCGGGGAAGGACATCGGCGAGATCCAAGCTGGCGATATCCTTGCCTGGTGCTTAAACGAATTTTGCCAAGAAACACCACCATCTAAACGAGATGGGCACGACTCTGGACATATCATGTTGGTGCTAGCTGCAACCCAATTAAGTACAACAGAAAATTCAGATATCCTTACTGATACCTTCATAAAGCACGTGGATTATCACGACAACATCGAATACTTTATGCTTGCTGTAGTCGATTCGTCATCAGTAGAACACACTTCTGATATCAGCTTCGGTATAGGTGGCGAAACACTGACTGTATTAGATTCCCGTATAAAATATGGCGATATGACGCATGATGACTTTATTACTAAGCAATGCAAGCGCAATGGCCGCATCAATACTAAACCAGGCGCTTACGGCGGATTGGGCAGCGGGGTTATCTTTATCGCCCAATGGCAAGAAAATGATGAATATGGCTACTCAATGCACTTTAGTACTAGCTACTCATTCAAAGATACAACGACTGTTTACCATTCCACAAATAAACGACAGACAGTAAATATGGCCTACGCCACAGTACAGGACAATTAATTGAGCAGCGTGCCAGCATGCGGAGCATGCTGGCAAATTGTTCGTATTATTAAAAGCAGCGAAATTGAATTTAATGAATAGAAGAAATCAAGTATTCAATAATGGGATCATTACCTTGCATAGCCGAAAAGGCTTTTGGCATATACTTAGGTTTCACAAGTATTTTCCGGGAAATCAACTCGTCTAACAATGGGCGATATTTAAACGCGGTTTTGCCTGCCAATAAACTGCTGATATCTGCTTGTGCATAGGATTGCAGTGCATTGCGCAGTCCGCTCAGATACAAATAATCCTTAGTGAAGCCGCCTCCCCTAAATACCCTCACCGTCAAAGAAAACGCCTTGTCGGCCGAGCAGTTAAAATCTTTTTGCAACCGGTAAAACAAGCCGTTAAAGGTTTCGCCGTGTAGCATGCCGTTGACACAGATCACCCGCAAAGCCAATTCTTGTAACCTTGAGACAGTGAGGTTTCCAGAAAGATATTCACTCAAGATGGCTAACCCCTCCTGGGTATGGGTATTGCCAGGTAAACCCAGGGTTAAGATCTTTAATGGTTGCGACTGGGCATTGGCACTGGTCACTAAATGCACCCCCAACTCGTGCTCAACTAAACCAGCGAGTTCCCTGGGGTAAAACGATTTCATAGCGTTAATCTTTAGGGTCATCCCATTCACAATCGCACCAGCGACTATTTTATCTGAGGCTTGGATCCGGCAAACAAGACCGTATTCTTGGCTTTTTTCACGGAACAACTCTAGTGCCTGGGCACCAGGAATTTTAATTGCACCGTCTGCCTCGTTATCATGCACACGGGCATGCAATAAGAAGTTGGCATTGGCAATATCTTCGTCGGATGGTTGGCCGTAATATTTTAAGCTGTTGTATAAAAATGACTGGGTACCCACTGAAGTAATAAGGTCAATTCGCATCGCCAATTGATCAATAATTTCCCGATACAGCAGTTCTATATTGGCGTCTTGGATCTGGTGCACCGGAATGCGGTATAGCGCTTCCTTAAAACGGTATGGATCCAAATCTAATTGTGGATAAGTAAACTGGGGTTGATAGAGCGCTGGTTGTTTTAAAAAGCGCTTCTTTTCTTGCTTTAAGTTAGTTGGATTTATATAGGATAATGTGTCCAGTGATTTGGCCAACTTAAACAATTGCCTGTCCACTTCCCTCAATTCAGGTGAGATAACGGAATCAAGCATCCGCGCCCTAACCGGTTTTTTGCGTTTGGTTTTGTGAGCGATGACACCCGCTATATGTTCAGTAATAGCAGCCTTAAGGCCGGCTTTTAGCCTGTCTACAACCAAGGGGTAAACTTCTTGCGAGATCTCGTTCAAGTAGACTTTTTTGATTTCCAAGGGAATGCACAGGGTGTATTGCAATTGCGTGCGCACAAATTCAGCCTGGTAACCCAATCCAGAGAAAACCTGGTTTTCAGCCACCGTTGTTTCAATGTTTGGCAATTCTACCTTGGCTAACAGGCCACTAAAGTCTACGAGCTGTTTTTTCCACTTTCGCTTATTAACTAGCCGTGTACCTAGGTTGAAAACCGGGGTTTCAGAGGCAATACGCTGGTAGTTGTATGAGTGCAAGTCATAGATAACGGAAAAACCAAATTTCAGCTCTAAAGTTTCGCACAGGGCTTTGAGCACGCTGTAATAGTTAAAATGCTTGCGCAGTGAAATGGCCGTTTCGTTTTCTGGTAAATGTCCCGACCAAACCTGTTTCCCCCACGCCTCCTGGTAAATACATTGCTCAGGATGCCGGTTTAAGTCATATTCGTAGCGGGAGTCCATCGCAACTAACGTAATGGGCAAAGACGAGATAAAGTCACCAGTTAACGGGTCTTCCTCATAAAACCGTTCATCGTCAGTCAATAAGCAGTATTCGCGCAAAGAGTAGCGCAGGTTACAGCCATTGTGGATTGCAGTTGCTATATAGGGCATGTATTCAGCCACTTTAATATATAAGCTGTTGTCAGCTAGCACGCCTTCAAAGCACTCGCCCGCCTGGAGTAATGAAATAACTTCCTGCTCAGAAAAAGTCTGCATCTTCTATTACTTTCCGAAAGTGGTTTTTGCGGCTAACTGCCAATTCCTTCGCATTCACCACACTTTCGGTGAAGTCCAAGATTTGCTTTTGTAGCCGGCAGCGGTTTAAACGGTTAATACGGGTAATGCCACCAGGACTTAATACGTTGACTTCGATTAACTTGCCGTTGATCACGTCCAGTCCAACGAAATACAGGCCATCACGCACCAATTTTGGCCCGATATTGCGACATAGGTCTTTTTCTTGTTTGCTGAGGGTATGTTTGACTTCTTTGCCACCGGCATGGATGTTGGAACGATGGTCGTCTTTGGCAGGTACCCTGCGCATGGCGCCAATAGGTTCCCCATTGAGCATCAAAATCCGCACATCGCCCTGCTCAGCCCCTTCAACATACTCTTGCAAGATCACATAATTTTGATTGTCGCCAATATAGAACTGCAACAGCGACTTAACACTGGACTTAGCCGTCTTCTCTACTGTTATGACACCACTACCGCCATAGCCATTGAGCGGTTTCATTATCATTTTGGACTGTTCACTTTCATCCAGTACCCGCATCAAATAATCTATGTTTTTTGACACATGGGTCATTGGGATGTAGTCGCAGGCAGGGTCGTGCAATGATGCTGTGTATAGCTTGTTATTGGCTAACCGCAATCCATTGATATCATTTATGATTAAGGTATTTTCCCGGACGGAATCCAGGAAGTTTAATGCCATGGTATCGAGCGGCGGGTTATCCCGCATAAATATGATGTCGAAGCCAGCCAAGGGTAGTTGTGCTTTTTTAAAATCCACATTGCGGTAAAAGGTCACAATATTGCTGGAGGGCTTAGTTTTTTTGATGACCTTGCAAAACGCGCTCGCTTCGCTATCCCGCATGGTTAAGCTACTGGGTGTAGCCAGTGCAACTGTATGCCCCCTATCCACAGCTTCGTGGACAATACGCAGGGTCGAATCGCTGTCTGCTGCTACCTGCTCCCAGGGGTACATTAAAAAACAAATTTTCATTTAGAATTAATCTTTTAGCTTACGTGTCAATCGTCTAGCGACTTTGCTTTTTTCAAAAACTTCTTAACCGCTTTTAGGCTGCTGAATGTGCTGTAACCTTGGGTTTGTAACTCAAAGTTAATCCAAATCAGCAAGTCCCCATCTTCTGGATTAGCTAGATCCGCTTCGGATCTGCAGCTGTCCACTATTGACTTCACCAACCTAGGGTCGGGTTGTTCGAATTCTTGATAATGATGCGCCATCTCACCTGCCTGAATACTGGATGTTATGCCCAGGGAACCTGTTAATGATCCCTGAGCTGGAATGGCGAGAGATTAATTGGCGTGCATGTAGATGGGAAACGAGAAATTTTTGTGGTGACAACTAAAGATTTTTATCGTAGATAATGCGAAGGAAAGATAGATATTTACATTGATGCCCCTGCCTGCTCCAGAATAATCGGCAACTCAGGATCGAGCGGTCAATGGCTTTAATGATACGCTTGATAATATCTATACAATCATTGTCTTTGTGGTAGGTCGCAAAGATAGAACGTGACATGCGGGCCTGGCCGGCCACCTTATGTAGCTGCCCCGTTTCCAAAAAAGGCTGGATCATGAGATCTGGCAAGTAGGCAGCGCCACCTTTCGCCAATAGAAAATCCAAGGCAATACGACCAGTAGAAGTATGTAGGATCGGCATTAGCTCACCATATTTCGCTTGGTGTTCATGGGCAAATTGAGTCCCCCAATCCACATACACATATTTTTCACCCAATGCCTGTGAGAGAGTTTGCCCGGGCACCGTTGACACTAAAATCAACTCAATATTGGCCACGTTTTCACTGTGCACTTCCTCCGCAAGAAATGGGTCGAACAGCAAAATCAAATCTACCGTGCCGTCAATCACATGGCTATTGAGCTGGCTAATACTGGCAATTTCGGTACGAAAGGCGAGCTTGGGAAAGTGCTCGGTCATAACTGTTAGGTAATTTTGTAAATGGGCATCCCACACATTAGGGCTTGCGGCCACCGAAACTTGAGTCCGTTGGTTTTCTGCCAGCGTTGCTCCGGATTTGGCTTGTTTCAACGCCCTTACCATAGTCTCGGCATAAGGTATTAGTCGTGTGCCAGCAGGTGTTAACTGGATGTTGTTCCGTGCCCGTTCAAATAAAGGGCTACCAATAAACTCTTCTAATTGTTTTATTCGGGCGCTAACCGCAGCTTGGGTAATAAAAAGGTTGTTGGAAGCTTTGCCAAAATGCCGAGTCTTAGCCACTTCTAAGAAAGTTTTAAATACTTTTACATCCATTCAGTTCACAACAAAAAAGTTTTGTTGGCCTTATAAAAATCTTTTGTTTTCCTTCGCGAACTTTAGTCACTATTTTCAACGCATACAAGGCTTGTTTTAGTCTAATTCACATCATTCCGAGGTATTAAATGTCAGCATCAGAAATCAGGTTAGGTCAACGTCCATTCAGCGATCCTAAGCGCTTTCCAAAAGGCCTGTCTAGAAGTGGGGATTTTTCAATCTCACAAGCGCACTTACTGCAAAGCTACGGTTTGACCCTGCAACAGCTACAAGATGGTAGCCTGCAACCAGAAAACGACGCAGAGCGCCATTTCCTGAAAGTGATAGACGGCACTTATATGCCAGAAACTGCGTTGGAAAAAGCCTGGATCAAATATTTGCAGATCACAAAACCGAAAGCGTTTTTCACCCTGTGTGGTAGCACAAGCAACAAACCAGACCCTATCGACAGTATAGGGTTGTATTAGGCGCTAGCATTTTGTAAGGATTGCCCAGCCAATCTAGCCTGGCACCGTCATCGCCATATTATTAGCATGGGCAGTGTCTGGATCAGCGCCAAAACGATGGCCTTTGTCTAGGGCGTCAATGGCGGCAATCTCTTCATGGGTTAGGCGGAAGCCGTCCAGTTCGAAATTCGCTTTTATGTTTTTCAGGCTTTCCGCTTTGGGAATAACAATGCGGCCTTGCTGGACATCCCAAGTCAAAATCACCTGGCCGGCCGAAACCCCATATTTCTCAGCAATTGCCTGTACCACCGGATCGCTAATTGGCTTTTCACTGACATCTACCCCGCTCCATGTACCCGAGCCCAAAGGCGACCAGCATGAAACCAAAATTTGCTCTTGGTTGCAGTAATCCACTAGCTGTTTC
Source organism: Alteromonadaceae bacterium (assembly GCA_965279005.1). Lineage (GTDB taxonomy): Bacteria > Pseudomonadota > Gammaproteobacteria > Enterobacterales > Alteromonadaceae > Planctobacterium. The sequence goes on from CBDIHK010000026.1 coordinate 284,428, forward strand.
TGGATTAGGTACGGATGCAGTTCCAATTGGTTGTATTGGGGGCGAACCAGTGCATAGCTGAGCAGGTCTTGCACATCAGATATTCGAAAATTGGATAATCCCAATGACTTGATGTTGCCCTGAGCATGAGCTGACTCCATTGCCTGCCAAGTCGCCTGGGTCTTTTCAGGATAAGGCCAGTGGATTAAATACAGATCCAAATAGTCCATTTGCAGGCGTTCCAAGCTCTCGCCCAACGCTTTTTTGTGCCTTGGGTTCCCTGTTGGTTGTCCCAAACTTTACTGACCACAAAAAACTGCTCCCTGCGGATCCCAGATTCCAACAAGGCCTTGCCCAAACTGCGCTCATTGCCGTACAAGGATGCCGTATCAAAGTGCCGGTAGCCAACGTCAATTGCTTTTAAAATCACGTCTTTGACGTAACCGTCATCTTGTTGCCAGTTGCCTATGGCGGCTGTACCAAATCCAACAGAGGGGATCTGATGGCCATCTTGGAAAGTAAAAAGTTGCATACATAACTCCTTTGATAGGTGGCAGCCTCGGCTGCCGGTTCCAATTACTTGTTAACTTGCTGCCAGTAGGCACCTAGCAACTGTCGGGTTAGCAAATTAGCCAAACCATGGTGCAAGACACTTAAATTAATGTCCCAAGTTCAGCGATACTGGCAATGCAGCAGGCACTGGGAGATAGGCGGGACAAATCAGACTGGGTGAATTTGCCAGTTTGCACCAATACACCCTGCAAACCAGCCTTAACCGCCCCTGCAACGTCGCTTTCCACGTCATCGCCCACCATAACGCAATCCTTTGCGGCAAAACCGGTTGAGGCCACTACCTGGTCAAAAAACGCCTTGGCTGGTTTTCCCATGACCAAAGCCTCAACACCTGATGCCCATTCAATGGCTTGTACAAAGGCGCCAGAATCCAGCTGCAACTGGCCGCCCTCTTTAAAATAACGGTTTTTCGCGATGGCAATTAATGGTGCGCCTTTGCGGCATAATTGGAAAGCGCGGTTGAGGTGTTCATAATCAAATTTATCCCTGGCATCACCAATTAATACAGCCGAAGGTTGGTCGGTTTCCATTTCCCCAAACATTGGGGCTATGGAGGGGTGGACTAGGCTGAATGGGGACAGCCCTGCTTGCACTAGGTAATCACGGGCAGCGATAGGTGCCGTGTAGATCTCATCGAGTTCCACCGCAAAACCCATATCCGTCAGTTTTTGTTGGATTTGGTGCTGGCTTTGGGTTGCGGTGTTGGTGACAAACCTAAGCAACAAGCCCCGTTTCCGTAAAGATTCAACAGCCATTATGGCACCTGGGATGACTTCATTGCCGTCATAGAGCACACCACTAATATCAAGAAAAACCGCTTTAACCTTATTCATAACTATAGCGCCTCGACCATTATTGGCTATAGAAGGACTTTAAGCTGAAACCCGCTGTTTCGCCACCCAGGCAAAATGTTTAGCCAAATTTTGATCCTGCAAAATAGCATCAAGTGTATTTAGATGCTTGGCCAAATACATTTCATCATAATACCGATCCCAGTAAGTATTTGCTTACTCAGTGGGAATTGAAAAGGGTTTAGACAAGGCAAATGTTCAAAGGTCTAGTGGGGCTAAATCGAGAACATTTAACGAAGTATAAACCCTTTTCAAACCCATCGGAGACGCCACTCAGGAACACAATTTCTGTGTTGCACGAAGTTCATAAGACCACCAGTATTACTTCATTCGTGCGCCTTGAAATTGAGTCCCTGAGGCAGTGCTGAGTGAGCAAATACTTACTGGGATCGGTATAACTTTATGGATACCACTATGGCATTTGCGGCAAATGTAAATGCCAAGATTCAATTCCTGTTTGCTGTAGTGCTTTTTAAAATGGTTGCGCCGGTGCATTTTTTTGGGAATAAGGTGATGGAAGGTTAAAGGGCATCGCCGCTGGCAACATGGACAGCAAGTCTTTGAATCATTGGAAAGGGTGTACTCCAAGGCCAAATCTAAATATTAGAGAAAACACATCAAGAGTGTAGCAATATTGATACACTTTGAACTACGCTATTAATGCGTTTGCAACATAATTTCTGGTAGATTGCCTGTTACAGTCAGAGCCAAACAAAAACAACATGAGCCCGACTTCTTTTTTTTATTAACAATGCCCTTTGGTTGATGGCCGGCGCATCATTGCTCTGGTTAATCGTCGCATTGTTGTTTTTCCCAGCTATCCCTTTTGCCGAGTTCGATTTTCTAGATGCCATCGGTGAAGCCAGCAATGTGGTGATGGCAGGTTTGTTTTCGGTGTTTATTGCCCGCTCCAAGTTACAGGTGCGCACAAAACTTTACCTGGTGACTGGCATGGCCTGCATGTTCATCGGCGGCAGCGCCGATGTCATGGACGAGTTTTTTATCATCAAACACCTAGGCGCCTTGCTGGAAAATATCTTTAAAACCCTAGCTGCGGTGTTTACCCTATTTGGCTTGTTACGCCTGGCACGCGAAGCCAAACTGTCTTTGCAGCGCGCTGAGCACTTTCGCAAGGTATCAGGTTCCATGACCCTGTTGACCGAAGTTGGCCGGGAGCTAACCAGCTCGCTCGCCATGAACGATGTGTTGCAAATCATCTACAACAAACTGCAATCGTCAGTGCACATGGATCAGTTCAAAGTCAGCTTGTTGATTGATGGCAAGCTCACTACCTTCCTAAATAAAGACAAAGGTAACGATTGCGAAACACCGGAGGTAGTGGAGCAAGCGCTAATGCCACTGCAAAACTGGGTGTGCCAAAACGAAACCTCAATGTACATGTTTGATACTGATCGCTGCCTTGACAAATACTTTGCCGACCAGTCTGAGCGGGATATTTTTGAAAAAGCGCGACGCGCCCACAGCCACTACCTGGCGGGCACCCTCTTTATCGTGCCCATTAAAATGGATTTAGGCCTTGTGGGCATATTTGTCATCCACCTGCACGATACTATGGGCCTAGACAGCTACCAGTGCCAAAACATCGAATCTATTGCCTCCTACGCCGCCATCGCCATCACCAATGCCTTGAGCCACAAACGCTTGGAAACCCAAAACGATGAATTGGAAAATGCCTATGTGCAACTTAAGGATACGCAGCAAAACCTGCTAGAAGCGGAAAAAGGCGCGTCGCTAGGTCGTTTGGTGGCAGGGGTATCGCAGGAAATGAATACGCCGCTTGGCAACGCCATTACGTCGGAAAGCGCGCTGCGGCAGCAGCTAAAACAAGTGCAAGCTAAATTCGACAACAAACAACTGACCCAAGTCCAGTTCAAGCACTTCCTGCAACACTGTAACGACTCGCTGGATCTAGTTAGCACCAGCCTTGCCAAACTCAAGCGCCTTATCAACAACTTCCGGCAAATATATTTGGTACAAACCGATGAGACTAAAACCAAGTTTGATCTAGTACGTAAATTACGTGAAGTGGAAGCGACAATGAAAATGGACTCGCGGGCGAAAAAGTTCTATATCAACTTTAACCTGCCGAGCAACCTAATAATGGAAGGCTACCCAGGTGTGATCCAAGAGGTGATTGAGCACCTTTATGAAAATGTCATGCTGCACCAGTTTAACCCAGGTTACGGCGCCCAAATTAACGTCAGCGCTGAATTTGAATCGGATGACTGGTTATTGATTTGTTTTGAAGACAATGGCCGGGGCGGCGAGTCTGAATACCAGCTGCAAGAATTTGCCTCAACCGACGTTGACAAGACGGTCAAAGCGGCAGGTTTCGGTTTGAGTATTGTACTTAACCTAGTGCAAAAGGTGCTGGCAGGCAGCATTGAGCTGAATAACGCCGACCCCAATAGCACTAAATTTGAGATACGCATTCCCAGGCACGATGACGCCGCACTCCCCCCTCTTTAGCGCGGCTATGAACTTGCCAACACTTGGCCTGTGCACTATGTTTACCCATCAGGTGTTTTGATAAATTTGCTCAAGGAAGACCATGCGGTTATTTAGGATCCTATTACTCATCGCTTTTACCTATCAATTCCACGCACACGCTGGCAAAAACGATATAAATGCTGTCTACGACATTGGCAACGCCCAGCTATACCTCAACTGCACGCCAAACGAGGGTGACCAGCCACTATTAGTTTTAGAGCAGGGCTTTGGTCGGTTTGGTTCTGATGGTGCCTGGCAAGCCAATATCGAAGCACTAGCCGACCATTTCCAAGTGTGTTTTTACGACCGCACCGGCCTTGGCAAGAGTAGTGAAAACAACCAAGCCATCAGCGTTTTTGAGTTAGCCCAACAATTGCGGCAACTCTTGAATAAAGCCGGCCTGGAGTCACCCCACTATATGGCAGGGGGCTCCTATGCGGCCTATATAATTAGGGCATACAACCATCTCTATCCACAACAAATTCTCGGAGCAGTGTTAATTGATCCTCCGCCCTTCGGCTACTTTAAAACCATGGCGACACGCTGGCCCGGGGGCTTTAAAACAGACAATTTGCAGCTACAACGCTTTTATGAATTTGAACAAAGTGTAAGGGATCCGCTATTTGCGCGGGCACCTGAAAAAATAGACCATATGCAAAGCGAAAAACAAATAGAGGACACATCGGGTTTTGGGGACAAGCCCATAGTGACAATATTTTCAGCCCAGCTAGCAGAACTGAAAACCGCTTACGATCCGCCTTTTGTACCAGACAACATCGCTTCGGTCATGAACCAGCTCTACGCGGGTGTGGAGCAGCAATACCAATCGTTGTCGAGCAACAGCGAGATACTCCACTCGAAGTCAGATAAACATCATCTGCATTTATCTGACCCGGAATTGGTGCTTAAGGCAATCAAATCACTGCCCCAAAAATCAAATCACCCTAGGTAGTTCCAAGGCAATGGTACAGCCGGCAATGTCATCACTCTGGCTAGTGACTTTACCCTGCATTTGCTCCACTAATAAACGGATGGTGTAACGGGCGGCGGCCTGGCTGTTGCTCGCTGTCAGGAAAGAGCATTTCTCAAAAAATGCCATTGCCACCTCTACCGGCGCCCGCCAAAGGTTGTTAACCGACACTGAAATCTTGCCACCGTTGGTATTGATCCTAACTGTAACAATGGAGTGCTCCGGCGCAGTTTGTACAGCATGCCAAAGCAGGTTATGGCAAAGCTGGTCGACTAAGTTCTGTTCACCTGTCACCAAGTTGGCACCATCGAAGGAGGCATCCAATGCGACAGATTTATCCTCCATCGCCTGGCTAAACTGGCTGGCAATAGCCGCAAAGCTGGTATCTAAATTGATGGCTTTAGCGTTTAGTTCATAGTCACCACTCTCAATTTTGCTAACCAGTTGGAAATTGTCCAACAACCGGGTAACGCTATTGCAGGAGGCTTGCAATGCTTCGGTTTGCCTAGCGACTTGTGCTGGGTCATCACGCACAACCAGTAAGTTACCGAGCCCCTCTCCCATGTCCGACAATGGCGATTTGACTTCATCTTCCAGGAATTGGTCAAACTGCTGCCGCATCTGGGTAAAATCCATCATCAAATCCACCTGTTCCCGCAAGACTTTGTGGGTCAGTGCCAGCTTCATGTGATTTTTCACCCGGGCTTTCAATATGGGCGGGTTAATGGGTTTGGTGATATAGTCGACAGCCCCCAACTCCAGCCCTTTCACCACATCTGCGGTTTGATCCATCGCTGATATAAACATAATGGTTAGGTGCTGGGTCAATGGATGGCTCTTCAACTTCCTACATACTGTAAGGCCATCCATATCCGGCATCATAATATCGAGCAGGACGAGATCGGGCTGGTTCTGGCCAAGGCAAATTTTTAGGGCTTTTTCACCGCTGGTTGCCGCCATCACCTTGTAGTCGCTCTTGATGACTTCACTTACCACTTTGATATTGGCAGGCACGTCGTCGACTACCAACACCGTTGGCAGCTCTGATTGTTCGACTTTGTCTTTTAGTTTATCTGCCTTGGCAACCACTTCAGGTTCAGCTTTCAACGGCAATACAATGGCGCGCTTTACCCTGTCTTTGAGCATTTTCAATGAAAATGGCTTCACAATAAATTCTGAAACACCGCTCTTTACGGCATTAAGCACGGTGCCCTGCTCAATATTGGACGAGATAATAATAAAGGCTGACTTAGTACCATCGTTGCCGGAGCGGATATTGCGCAGCAACTCAATGCCGTTTATTTTGGGTGGCGAATGCTCGGAAATAATAACGTCATACTGCTGTTTAAGCAGGTGTTCATCCGCCATTTTCTGGCTGGAGGCCATTTGCACATCTTGGAATCCCAATTCCTTAAGCATGGCGACTATGGTGTTGCGCACCGTATCTGCAGGATCAATAACCAACACCTTTTTGCTGGCAAATAGTATCCGTTCAAGTTGTAACGGGTTCGACATCTCGTTAATTCCACTACTTGTTAAACCAATTAACTGGTTTCAAAAATTCTTGCTTTGAGAATCTTATTTCGCAATTCGCTTTGCTATCTCTATACTTGCACATTATGGGAAAAAAGCGAGCAAACAATTAATGCCAAAGGGATACAAAACACTACAGGCCAAATTGCAGCTTTTGTTTATTACCGCAGTTTGTATGTTATCCATACTGGCCACCAAGCTTGTTTTGGCACAACAAAGTGAACCGGCCAAGATGGAAGTGATTTCTGTCTACAACGGATTGTCCAACCCCCAGGTCTATACCATTGCCAAGGATAAAACCGGCTTTTTATGGTTTGGCACCGCGGATGGGGTGAAACGTTACGACGGCTATGAATTCCGCTCCTACCGGCATGAGCCAAGTGTTCCAAGCAGCTTGTCCAATGACAATGTAGGTGCCATGCTTATCGACTCAAAAGACCGGCTATGGGTAGGCACTTGGGGCGGTGGTGTCAACTTATACCAACCCGAATCTGAAGACTTCCAGCGCTTTATCAACGACCCAGTTAATCCCAACAGCCTGGCCGCCAACCGCATCCAAACTTTCTTCGAAAGCGCCTCAGGCGAAATCTGGATCGGTACCAACGGGGGTGGGCTGAACCTGTACCGGGCAACAAGCAATGACTTTAAGCGCTATACCCAGCAACAAGACGTGCCAGGCTCGATAGGCAATAACCGGGTATGGAGTATTGCCCAGGATTCACAGCAAAACCTTTGGGTAGCCACATCCGATGGGCTATACCAGAAGCCCTTGAACCAAGAACAATTCATCGGCTATGGGGTCTCTGACGGCGGCCTGGATCACCCGGAAGTGCGCTATGTCCACTTGGACAATGCGGACAACCTATGGGTTGCAACCCGAACCAGTTTTGGCCTGTTTGAACCTGGATCCAACCGCTTCACCACATACCAATTAAGCAACGGCACCCTGCCCAGCGTTAACAATATTACAGTTAATGGCGACACCCTGCTGTTGGCAACATTTGCTGGAGTCTACCAGTTCGATCTAAACCAGCGCCGTTTTTTACTTGCCCAGGGCGGTGGCAAAGCCGAGCTTGGCAATCGGGATGTAAGGGACGTATTAGTGGACTCCTCCGGCTTGTGGTGGGCGGCGACACGCTATTCTGGCGTCATCAAGCTGTTTAGGAAACCACCAGCGTTCCAGGCGTGGCGTGGCTTTTTACAGGATGAGCACTTGACCGGCTTGTTCTCCCAAATCATTTCCTTAGCTGAAACCCAAGATGGCCAGCTGTGGTTGGGAACAGGCAGGAGTATCGTAAAATTTGACCGAGACAGCCAGTTTAGCGCCAATATGTCACGGGAAAACCTAGATCTCCTGCGCCGCTTGCGGATCCATACCATAGCCCCAGATATTGATGGTAACTTTTACCTGGCTACAGACAATGGCTTGTATTGGTTCCACTCTGGCGTTGAGGTATTACAGGAAGTACCACTGCAATGGCTAGGACAGGGAGGCCGTTCGCTGGACTGGTTGAGCGTCGATACCAACAATAATTTGTGGTTGGTGCAGTCGTCGCGTCCCGGGCTCACCTTTTGGGATAACACCGAAAAAAAGGCAGAACACTTACTGGAAAGTTCGGATATCAACTTCACTTTTGTTGACCAAGCGGGTTTTGTGTGGGCAGGCAGCAACGGTGATGGATTATACCGGGTAGACCCAAACAGCAAGCGGGTTGCGCAATTTATCAGGGCTGAAAATGGCCAGGGCAGTATCAGCAGCAACTTTATCAATGACGCTTACCAATCAGATGCCAATACCCTTTGGTTTGCCACTAAGCGTGGTTTGGATCGCCTGCAAATTGATAGCCTGCAAGTACAGCACTTTAGCTTCGGGGCTGGTGCCGAAGGCGTCTCTATCCAGGCCATTGCCATGGACAACAATGGCAACCTGTGGCTTGGTAGTGCCAATGGCTTATACCGCTTGGAAACTTCAACTGGCGAATACCACCAATTTACCGTCAACGATGGGTTACACAACAATAGCTTCCTCGCACGCTCAGCACTTACAACCACGGATGGCCATATTTATTTCGGCAGTATTGACGGCCTTACCGGATTCAATCCACAAGATGTATTTGTCAATAAAACCGTGCCGCCAATTGCCATTACCCGGTTGAAAGTCGATGGCAATTTAGTACAGCCAATCCCACAGAAACTGGAACTAAAATCCGATTATAAAAACATTGAAATTGGTTTTGCAGCACTGGACTTTCAGGCCAGCGAGGACAACCGCTACCGCTCACGGGTATTGGGCTTTACCGAGCATTGGGGCGATATTACCGAGCGCAACAGCCTGACCATTGGCAGGTTGGCTCCGGATACCTACCAGTTCGAAGTCATAGGTAGCAATAACCACGGCATCTGGAATGAGCAGGGCGTTGCTTTAACGCTGGAGGTTATGCCGGCTTGGCACCAAACCTTGTGGTTTAGGGTCAGCGCCCCCTTAACCTTGCTGGTGGCCATTATTGGGATCTACTTACTGCGCCTGGCCAAACACAGGCGCACGGAGCGCTACCTGGCAAAACAAGTTGAGCAACGTACACAAGATATTTTTGTATTAGGTGACGTTGGCAAAGACATCGCCGCCACCTTCGATATGGAGCTTGTCTGCCAGAAAATTCATGAGCGCCTCGGGCCCTCGATTAATGCCGACCTGTTTGCCATCGGCTTGCGGGAGCACATCGGGGATAAATTCGACATTATCTTCGACCAGCGATCTAACAATGGCCAGGCCACCATCAAGCTCGACTTGGACGACCCCAATAACCCCATCAGCCAATGTATACAAAAAGAATCTGAAATTTACATTAAGGCACCCGATTACTGGCCGCGTTATGGATTGGATAGCCCTGGCGAAAACAGCCCTGTGAAAAGCTTGATATGTGAACCCTTGTTGGCCAGCAACAAAATGATTGGCTTTATCCTGGTTGTAATGAACCGGCGTTATGCATTCGAACGTTCGTTGCTCAACGTGATGCAGGTTGTGGGCAGCCAGGCCGCAGTCGCATTGTCAAACTGCTTGTCCTACCGGGATCTCGCCGAAACCGAGCAGCGCTTGGAACTGGCTATCGCCGGTGCCAATGCCGGTACATGGGAGTGGGACTTGAACCGGAAACTAATGCATACCAGCGAAATCTGGTCAAACATGCTTGGTTATTCCAATGACTATGTGGTGGAAAAGTACGGTACTGGTAATGACCGCTTTGCGCGATTGATCCACCCGGATGACATAAACGAAGCGATGGAGGCATTGCAGGAACACCTGCGCGGTGAAACCGATATTTATCGGGCGCAGTTTAGGATGCTAACCGCCGAAGGCAATTGGAAATGGATCATGAGCATCGGAAAAGCCGTGATTGACCCAATCAATGACCAAGCCCAGCAAATATTCGGGATCCACCTGGACATCAGCGATAGCAAGGCCATGGAGGCTGAGTTAATAGAGGCCAAGGAAAAAGCGGAAAGCGCAACCCAGGCCAAGTCAGACTTTTTATCTAATATGTCCCATGAAATCAGGACACCAATGAATGCCATTATCGGCATGAGCCACCTGGCGCTGCACAGTGGCCTCAACAAAAAACAAAAGAATTATGTGGAAAAAGTGTACCGCAGCGCTGAATCCCTGCTAGGCATTATCAACGATATCCTGGATTTCTCAAAAATCGAAGCGGGCAAGCTGGATATAGAATCCATCGAATTTGAACTAGAACAAGTTTATGGCAACTTGGTGGATGTAATAGCGCTAAAGGCAGCTGAAAAAGACATTAACATTGACTATGTATTTGACCCACAGTTGCCGGCACAGCTCAAAGGCGATCCGCTGCGCCTGGGCCAGGTATTGCTCAACCTTTGTAACAACGCCATAAAATTCACCGATGTGGGTGGCCAAATAACCATCACTACCGAAGTCATGTTAAACGAACAGGGTTTTATCAAACTGCAATTTGGTGTGCGTGATAACGGCATTGGCATGACACCTGAGCAACAAGCCAAGCTATTCCAATCCTTCAGCCAAGCAGACTCCTCTACAACCCGGAAATACGGGGGCACTGGCCTGGGGCTGGCTATTTGTAAAACCTTGGCGGAACTAATGGGAGGCGAGATTTGGGTTACCAGCGAACCTGGCAAAGGCAGTGAGTTTAGTTTTAGCATTGTGGTACAAACCCTTGAGGATGATACCGCTGGGTTGCTCAGGCCATTGGATTGGCTACAAGGAAATACGGTGTTAGTCGCCTCCAAGCGTGCAGAATTGGGTCAAAACCTAGCGGATATGCTGCAACGGCTGTCAGCGCAACCAGCCATTGTCAATATTGCGGGTGCTGGCGAAGTCTATTTCGACAGCTACGAAAATCCCGAAGTAATAGTAATGGATGAGTCTGTGTCGGAAACCAGCCAAAACCAACTAGTGAAGCAAGTATCCGAGTTCACAGGGGCTCCGGCAAAGGTGCTGCGGTTAGTTGGCTATGGCGAAGAATTGCCGGATGTAAGTTTTACTGTGCCGGTGCACGTTGCTGATTTAAACAAGCCAATACTACCCAGCGCTTTGGCACAAGCGTTAGGCCAATTACTAGGCCAGGCAGTGCAATCTAGCCAAGCGGATAGCAGTGCCAATAAAGTTGCGCAAGATAAACAAAAGCTTGCCGGTGCCAAAGTGTTGCTCGTGGAGGACAACGAGCTGAACCAAGAACTCGCATTGGAACTGCTGGGTAATGCTGGCATAGCGGTAGATGTAGCCAACAATGGCGCAGAAGCGGTCGAAAAAATAAAAACCGTTGAATATGATGGCGTATTGATGGATTGCCAAATGCCGGTAATGGACGGCTACCAGGCCACCCATTTGATCAGGGTTGAACTGGGCCACGAAGAATTACCGATACTGGCGATGACAGCCAATGTGATGGCGGGTGAACAAGAAAAAGCCATGAACGCAGGCATGGATGACCATATAGCCAAACCGATAGACGTCAATGCCATGTTCGCCACTATGGCAAAGTGGATAACACCGGCTAACCCAAAATCTTTATCTGTTTCGACAGAACCTGAAAAAAGTACTGACGATTCAACATTGGCAACTAGTGCAAGCAACGCCATCCAGGGTATTGATATGCAAGCAGGCTTGGCGGTATGTGAAAATAGTGAATCTTTGTACCGCAAGTTATTGCAGCATTTTGCCAACCGCGAAGCGGGGTTCGCCCAGGCGCTGCAAGCTGCACTCAGCAATGGACAACGTGCGGAGGCTGTACGCATGGCTCACACCCTTAAAGGTAATGCCGGTAACCTAGGTGCAACCCAATTGGCAAATTTGGCGGGCTCAATAGAACATACCTTAGAAAAAGAAGGCAACATCGAAGGTAGGCTTGTAGAAGAGTTAGCACTGGAACTGGACAGCGTACTTGAAGGCATCAACAATTACATGACAGTTACAGACGAGGGTACAACCGTGCCAGAAGAAACCAACCAGCAGCTAAGTGAAGAAGATTTTACCGTAGCCATCAACAAGATCATCGTAATGCTGAACGGGTTTGATACGGCTGCAGAAGACGAGCTCGAAGCCTTGGAGGGCAAACTCGCCAGCAAAACTGCCGAAGCCCAACTGAAAAAAGCCCTGCAAGCTATCGGGGATTTTGATTTTGATTTGGCACTGGAACATACCCAGGCAATGCGGGACGGGATAGATATAGAGAAATAAAATTGAGACAAAAAAACCGCCATAAAGGCGGTTTTTTGTAAAGCTTTTGCTTAGCGACGTAGGCCAAGGCGACCGATAAGGTCTTTGTAACGCTGTTGGTTTTTACCTTTCAAGTAGTCCAACAACTTACGACGTTGGCTAACCATGCGCAACAAGCCACGACGTGAGTGGTGGTCTTTTTTGTGTGCTTCAAAGTGAGATTGCAATTTGTTGATGTTGTGGGTCAACAAGGCAACTTGTACTTCAGGTGAACCAGTGTCACCTTCTTTTACGCCGAAGTCAGTAATTATTTGTGCAGTTTCTTGCTTACTTAGTGACATAGTTTTCTCCAGTTTGATAATGGCCCGCCGATCACTAATTCAGTCGAACCGAAAAGTGCGCGGATTATACCCGCCTCACCTATTTTTGCAATCTAATTCTGGACGATCAACCGTTTTGGTTGCAAAGCTTGCGTGCCATCTAGTTGGGCAACCCCCAAAAAGCGGTTGCCATTGCCATCATAGACCCTGACATCCCCTTCACCTTGGTAGGATTTTAACGTCTGACCTTGCAAGAACTTCGGGGTATCGCCTTCGCGTAAACTGAGTTTAGGCAAATGCAAAATAGGCTGGTCGATAGGTAGCAATAACGCATCCAAGGCCACAAACCTATCTTCACTTTCGGTAAGTGTTTGCAAGTGTTCCAGGCTAAACATGGGCAGATCATCGTAGCCCGCAACTTGGGTACGGTGCAGCCGGGTGACATAGGCACCGCAACCCAGCACTTGCCCAATATCATCCACCAAAGACCTGATATAGGTTCCTTTACTGCAATGTACCCGCATTTTTGCCTCGGGATAGGCAAAGCTGAGTAGCTCAAGTTTGAAAATGGTGATAGGCCTAGCTGGGCGTTCTATTTCAATACCTTGCCTAGCGTAGTGGTACAGCGGCTTACCTTCGTGTTTTAACGCCGAGTACATCGATGGTACTTGCTGGATATCACCGCGAAATTGCGGCAATACTGCAGAAAACTGGTCTTCACTTATCGGTGTATCGTCTTTCGCAACCACTTCGCCATCAGCATCAGAAGTGGTTGTGCGTATCCCCAAGGTAGCAGTAACTTCATAGGTTTTATCTGCATCAAGGGAATACTGGGCAAACTTGGTGGAGTCACCAAAACAGATGGGCAACATGCCAGACGCGAGTGGATCTAAGGCACCGGTATGGCCTGCCTTTTTGGCGTTGTACATCCAACGCACCCGTTGCAGTACACCATTGGAAGAATCACCTAGGGGTTTATCCAATAAAAGTACGCCGTTGAGGTCACGGCCTTTTTTCCTACGAGGCATACGGCGGAACCCAGTTTATTCTTTGTCTTTGTCCGGCTCCTGGCCGGCTTGTTGTGCCTTCTTCTCGTCATTGCTGATGGTCTGTGACACTAAGTTGGATATACGCATACCTTCGGTGATAGAAACATCTTGCATGAACTTCAGGCTGGGTACTGCGCGCATACGGATGCGCTTGGCCAACAACGAACGCACAAAACCCTTGTTATCTTCCAAAATGGCGAGACCTTCTTTGATCTTGTCTTGATCATTTTCAAAGAAAGTCACAAACACTTTGGCATGGGCCAAATCGCGGGATACTTCCGCCCCCGATACCGTGATGAAACCCAAGCGGGGATCCCGGTTCTTAAATTCATTTTGCAGGATACTGGCAACTTCTTTATGGACTTGTTGCGCTACCCTTTCAGTTCTAGAAAACTCTTTAGCCATATTTTTCTCTTGGAGACAAAAACGGGGACTTGCAGTCCCCGCTTTCTTTCTTGTTAATCTCGCGGGGGCGCTTATAGCTCGCGCTTCACCTCAACCGTTTCGAATACTTCGATTTGGTCGCCCACTTTAACGTCGTTGTAGTTCTTAACGCCGATACCACATTCCATGCCGTTGCGAACTTCGGCAACGTCGTCTTTAAAGCGGCGAAGCGATTCTAGTTCACCTTCATAGATAACCACGTTTTCACGCAGTACACGGATTGGGTTACTGCGCTTAACAGTACCTTCGACTACCATACAGCCAGCAATTGCGCCCAATTTCGGTGAGCGGAATACGTCACGAACTTCGGCAAGACCTATGATTTCCTGCTTGAATTCAGGCGCCAACATACCGCTCATGGCCGACTTAACTTCGTCTATCAAGTCATAGATAACGCTGTAATAGCGCAGGTCAACGTCTTCAGCTTCAAGCACTTTGCGCGCTGCAGAGTCAGCACGTACGTTGAAGCCAACTACGATAGCGTTTGAGGCTGCGGCCAAAGTGGCGTCAGTTTCGGTGATACCACCGACACCGCTACCAATAATGTTAACCCGTACTTCTTCAGTCGAGAGTTTGGTCAGTGAATCATTGATGGCTTCTACAGAGCCCTGTACGTCTGCTTTCAATACCACATTCAGCTCTTGCACGTCGCCAGCTTCCATGTTGGCAAACATGTTCTCAAGTTTGGCTTTTTGCTGCTTGGCAAGTTTCAAATCTCGCTGCTTGGTTTGGCGCTTGTTGGCCACTTCACGAGCCTTGCGCTCGTCCGGCACTACCATGGCATCTTCACCTGCCTTAGGTACACCTGACAAACCAAGGATCTCAACTGGTTTAGATGGGCCTGCGGTCTTGACCTCTTTACCGTTTTCATCGCGCATTGCACGGACACGGCCGTATTCGTTACCACAAAGTAAGATATCACCGGCGTTTAACTGGCCTTGTTGCACTAGTACTGACGCAACTGGACCACGGCCTTTGTCTAGGCGCGATTCGATTACGATACCTTTGGCAGGACCGGAATCAACGGCTTTAAGATCCAAGACTTCAGCTTGTAACAAGATTGAGTCCAAAAGCTCGTCAATGCCCATGCCGGTTTTAGCTGAGACATTGACAAACTGGTAGTCACCACCCCACTCTTCGGAGATAACTTCCAACTGTGAAAGCTCGGTTTTAACCCGGTCTGGATCCGCGCTTTCCTTGTCCATTTTGTTAACCGCAACAATAAGAGGCACTTCAGCCGCTTTGGCGTGCTGCACAGCTTCTTTAGTTTGCGGCATTACACCGTCATCAGCGGCAACAACAAGCACAACGATATCGGTTGCGTTAGCACCACGGGCACGCATTGCGGTAAAGGCGGCGTGGCCTGGCGTATCCAAGAACGTCAACTCACCGTTATCAGTCTGTACACTATAAGCACCGATGTGCTGGGTAATACCACCTGCTTCGCCTTCGGCTACCTTGGCACGGCGGATATAGTCAAGCAATGAGGTTTTACCGTGGTCAACGTGACCCATAATGGTCACTACTGGGGCACGATGTTGCTCTTCACCTTCATTGGAACCGGCCAACAACTCATCTTCTAGGGCGTTGTCGTTCACCAGTTCGTATTGCTGGCCCATTTCCTCGAGTACTAATACCGCAGTATCGCGATCCAGTACCTGGTTGATGGTGACCATCTCTCCTAGCTTCATCATTACTTTGATGACTTCAGTGGCCTTTTTGGCCATACGGCTAGCAAGCTCACCAACAGTAATGGTTTCGCCTAAACGCACCATGCGGGTTACAGGCTGGGCTGGCATGTTAAAGCCGTGCTTAAGCTTGTCGGCAGCTTTTTTCTTCTTGTGGATACGGCGGCGTGAGCTGCGCTCCATTGCCATATCTTCTTGATCTTCAGCTTCTTGCGCGTAGCGGTTACTGTGTAAGTGAACCTCTTCGGCTTCTTCTTTCTTGCGGCGGGCTTCTTCTTCTTCCCAGCGTTTCTGGTTTTCTTCAGCTAGGCGTTTTGCTTCTTCAGCAACGCGCTTGGCTTCTTCTTCCAACTTACGCTTGGCTTCTTCCTCTTGCTGGGTTTTCAGCTTTTCGGCTTCTTCCCTCGCTTTGGCACGCTCGGCTTTTTCTTCATCAGAGAGGTGCTCTTCGTGATGTTCTTCCTTCGCCCTTTGCGCCGCTTCCGCTGCCTTCCTGGCTTTTGCTTCTGCTTCAGCCTTACGCGCAGCTTCGGCTTTTTCTTCCGCTAGGCGCTTGGCTTCGGCCGCTTTGCGCTCTGCTTCAATCCTGGCTTTTTCTTCTGCTTCACGCCTTGCCGCTTCTTCTGCCTCGCGGCGTTTGGCTTCTTCTGCCAAGCGGGCTTCTTCCACATCACTGCGTTTTACATATGTGCGCTTTTTACGCACTTCAACTTTTACCTGGCGCGATTTACCGGCAGTCAAAGTACTGGTGGTTTTGCGCTGCAAAGTCATTTTTTTCGGTGCAGTGCTACCACTGCCACCGTGTTGCTTGTTCAGGTGGGTAAGTAACGACGCCTTTTCGGCCTCGGTGACCATATCACTGCGGCCTTTATTGATACCTGCATCAGCAAACTGTTGTAATAGCTTGTCAATGGAAATACCAATGTCAGAGGCTAACTTTTCTATCTGGACTTCTGCCATGATGGTTATTGCTCCTGTTGCTGATGTTATTCTTCGTTGAACCAGACGATGTTACGTGCGGCCATGATGAGCTTACCAGCAGTTTCCTCATCTAATTCCTCGATATCAGAGATATCGTCCACACCCTGCTCGGCTAGTTCTTCCAAATCAGCGATACCGCGGCTGGCCAATAGGAAGGCTACGTGCCTATCCATGCCCTCAAGTGCTAATAATTGTTCACTTGGCTCAGCGTTTTCCAAGGATTCCTCAGTAGCCAATGCCTTAGTGGTCAACGCCGCTTTTGCACGGTTACGCAATTCTTCTACAATGTCCTCGTCCAAGCCTTCGATTTCTAATAGTTCATTGACTGGCACGTAGGCGATTTCTTCAAGTGAGGTAAAGCCCTCGTCGATCAAGACACCTGCAAAGTCTTCATCGATATCTAACCCTTCGGTAAAGACACTTAACACTTCGGCATTTTCTTCTTCATGCTTGGCGCTAAGCTCTTCTATAGTCATTACGTTAAGCTCCCAACCCGTAAGTTGGCTGGCAAGGCGCACGTTTTGGCCGTTTTTACCAATGGCCTGCGCTAGCTGGTCACTTTCGACCGCAACGTCCATCGCATGGGCATCTTCATCAACAACAATTGAACCAACTTCTGCCGGCGCCATTGCATTGATAACGTATTGTGCCGGGTTTTCATCCCAAAGCACGATGTCGACACGCTCACCACCAAGCTCGCCGGATACCGCCTGCACCCTGGAACCACGCATTCCTACACAGGCGCCGACAGGGTCAAGGCGTTTGTCATTGGTTTTAACGGCAATCTTTGCGCGAGAGCCTGCATCCCTAGCGGCAGAGCGAACTTCTAAGGTTTCTTCGGCAATCTCAGGGACTTCGATGCGGAATAGCTCCACCAACATGTCTGGATGGGTACGGCTAATGAACAGTTGGGCGCCTTTGGCTTCAGGGCGGATGTCAAACAACAAACCACGGACGCGGTCTCCAGGGCGGAAGGTTTCACGCGGCAGCATGTCTTCGCGGTACATGACACCTTCGGCGTTGTTGCCCAAGTCGATAATGACATTGTCGCGGTTTACTTTCTTGACAGCTCCAGTAATCAACTCACCCACGCGGTCACGGTATTCTTCTACCATCTGCTCGCGCTCGGCTTCGCGTACTTTTTGTACGATTACTTGCTTGGCGGTTTGGGTGGTAATGCGGTCAAACTTGATGGATTCGATTTGTTCTTCAACGAAATCACCAAGTTGAATTTCGGGATCATCAATTTGGGCTGCGGCCAAAGTGATTTCAGCGTAGGGGTTTTCTTGCGGCTGGTCATCTGCGATAACTTGCCAACGGCGGAAAGTATCAAAGTCACCCGAAGTGCGGTCGATGCTGACCCTGACTTCTATCTCGCCTTCATTTTTCTTTTTAGTGGCGCTAGCAATCGCAAACTCCAATGCCTCGAAGATCTTCTCCCGTGGCACTTGTTTTTCGTTTGAAACTGCTTCAGCGACTAACAAAATCTCTTTGTTCATTACCTTGTTGCCCTTACTCGAAATCTGTTGTTTTAATGACCTTGCCCAATTAACTGTCAAATCGTGGCACTAGGTTCCCTTTTTCGATGTTACTAATGACTAACTCAAAAGTTTCATTGTCGACGTCCAAACTCAGTTGGTCGCCGTCGACACCTAGCACGGTGCCTTTGAAATTGCGACGGTTGCCCATTGGTACGCGCAAGCGAACAGTTACTGTTTCACCCACCAAGTCGGCATAGTGTTTTGCTTTAAACAAAGGACGATCCATCCCCGGGGAGGATACTTCCAGGTTGTATTCGGTATTAATGGGGTCTTCAACATCCAGGACCGCGCTGACTTGATAGCTGACATCTGCACAATCATCTACGGTAATGCCATTTTCGTGATCGATGTAAACGCGCAGGGTGGAATGCTTACCCGCCCGGATAAACTCAATACCCAGTAGTTCAAAGCCCAAAGCCCCAACGGCGGGTTCTAGCATGGCAGTTAGTTTGTCTATGAATTGCGACAATGCCCACTCCAAAAAATAAAAAAAGGGCTTAAGCCCTTACCAAATCAAATAAAACGGGATAACAAAAAGCCCCGGTCTAGCGGGGCTTATTATCATGGACCCAAGTCCTTATATTCTATTGAAGATTGTCCATTAAGCCAAGCTTCAAATTTGGTTGCGGGAGGCGGATTTGAACCACCGACCTTCGGGTTATGAGCCCGACGAGCTACCAGGCTGCTCCATCCCGCGCCTGAACTGGTTGTTTAAGCAAGGTTTGTGCCCCTGCTCAAAACGTGGTGCGTATTATACATAGCAAAGTGCTATACGCAACCTCAAATATGAAATTTTTATGATAATCCCTAACAAACGCCTAGATGCTGTACAAAATGCTCACATTTTCAGCAAACATCTTGTTTTTTAACGTTTTTATTACATTTAATTGTAGCGGCTAGCGATGCTAATAACTGCAGCTGCGTTAAACTGCATCCTCGTTCTCTTCACTGGTGCGTATGCGTATCGCGCGCTCAACATCGTATACAAAAATTTTACCATCGCCAATTTTACCTGTGCGGGCGCTATCTAAAATGACTTCAACCGCCCTATCAGCCATATCGTCAGTGACGACCAAATCAATTTTTACTTTTGGCATAAAATCCACGTTGTATTCAGCGCCGCGGTACAATTCGCTATGGCCTTTTTGCCGTCCATAGCCTTTGACTTCAGTAACTGTCAAGCCTTCAACCCCCGCCTCGGCCAATGCCTCACGTACATCGTCCAACTTAAACGGTTTAATAATAGTTTCGATTTTTTTCATGTCCTTTATCCTCCAGCGCCAAAAAGCTGTTAACTGGCTCTCACCAGCAGATTCATTGCTGGCAATGTATCGCCATCAATAGTTTTATATGAACAAGGATAACCAGTTATCCCCTGTATGGCCTCCATTATGGTGTGTGATGGCTATAATATAAAGGTAGACGAAAGGTATTTGTGATGGTTCATAGGCTGAACAGACAATCGGGATTTAGTTTGACCGAGATCATGATCGGTTTGGCGATCATTGGGATCCTGATCACCTCAGTGGGCCCCCAAGTAAGGGAAATCTTGATCCGCAACCGCATTATTGGCCAGATCAACGAACTGAGCGCCGTGGTGCAGTTCGCCCGCCACACTGCCATCAACGAGCAAATAACCACAATCCTTTGCCCTACCACTAACTTCAGCAGTTGCACCTTGGATTGGAACGACCCCAAAATGGTATTTATTGATTTAGATGGTAATGGCCAGAGGGGCAGCGATGAAGAATTATTGGTGGGCGCAGGCAATATAGTAGACACCAATTCCCTAACTGGTCCTGCCGGTACTATCAGTTTCCAAGCAAATGGTGCGGTAGCATCCCCTGCGACCTTGCTACTATGCCATGAAGATAACGAAGCTAAATTCGCGCGGGCACTGACAATAAGTTTGCAAGGCAGGGTAAAGCTAAGCCAGGATACCGACAACGACGGCATCCACGAAACCAATGCCGGTGCCGCCCTTTCCTGCACTTAAAAATCCCACTATGCCAGATCAGTGAGGGTATGATTGCCCGGCACAGCTCATCGCCCCTTTAGCCCCGGCATAGGTAGCAACACAAAAAGGTACCAGATAAGTTAAAAACAGTTTCAACCATTCGATATCAGCTGCGCCAAACAGGGCTTGCCATTGGTTAATGAGGTTTAGGATAGTGCCCACGATAAATGCGGTTTTTAGTGAAACCCTAACCTGCCTTTTTGAAAAAGCGTGTTGGATGAAGGTGTCAATGCTGCTCAAAAGTTCGCCTCAAACTGTAAAACTAATCACCTAGACAGTGTGTTACGCGAAAACATTGCAAAGTATTTCGATAAGTTTATACCGATTCCATTATGTATGAAGAAGGCTACGCAGTTGTTCAACACTGCCAACAAAATTCATTAGCGCCGACAGAACCATTGTTGTTCTGATCCCAGGCTTTTCGGCCATCACTGTAATAGAACAGCTTGCCGTCGCCCTCCTGGATAGTGCCCGCCACAGGAGTGGCTGAAATGACATAGCTAGTGCCATTGGTAGACACCGAATCAATGGCCAAGTTATATTTCTTTTTGGCTTCAGGTTC
This sequence comes from Alteromonadaceae bacterium, assembly GCA_965279005.1. Taxonomy (GTDB): domain Bacteria; phylum Pseudomonadota; class Gammaproteobacteria; order Enterobacterales; family Alteromonadaceae; genus Planctobacterium. Next base: position 305,154 of record CBDIHK010000026.1, read on the forward strand.
TGAGGACGGCGAATAGGTGTTGAATATACCAGGGGCACCGGTATTGCCGCCACCGCTTGCCGCGCCATTGTAGGTAAAGTTGGCAGCCCTATGGCGTTCCATTGCGGCGGCCAGCGCCATTAAATCTGCTTGTCCGGCACCGCGTGCACCGGTTGCCATGAAGCCGGTATAAACGGGATAGGCCACAGCCGAGAGGATGCCCACGATGGCCAAGGTTATCATTAGCTCGGTTAAGCTCAGGCCAAGGCCCTTTTTGAGGTTTGCTGTGGCACGCATAAGCATTAATCTCTTTCTGTTTCTGTTTTCCAACTACTTCGCTGCAAGCGTTCAAAATCGCCATAGAGGTTTTCTGCCAAACAGGCAAAAGCCGACTCACATTGATCGCCATCTTTGACAATCTCTGTACACTCGGTTCCCAAACAAACCACCGGTTTCACAATATCTTCGATCAAGATTTTGGTATCCGGTGCAATTCCAGTTTGTTTTAAATCGGCATGGCGGTCTTCGTGTTCAAGGATGCCGTCATTGTCTAGATCCGTTACCGCATTGCCGTTCACCAAATCCACCAAATACGCCCTGCTGGTGCCGGTTGGTGGCGCACAGGCGCTATTACTGGCTGTAGCGGGCAAATAGGTGGTGAATAATAAACGGTAGTTCAAGATCAATGGCGATGCCAATACCTTTTCACCGCCGGTGCCCATCTCAATAAACCAACCGTTTTTGTCGGCGAAAGCTGCCGCTTCGATTTCCCGCTGATCTTCATCAGGCGTTGTCAACAAATGGGCTGTGGCATTGTATAAGTCGGTTTCGAGATAAGGTGTCGTCGGCAATGTAAAGTTGCCATCCTCGCCAATATTGAACACCCCTGTATCCTTGATCATATAAAAATTGTCTTGGATAACGGCATCCAGCGGGTGTGCCCTAAATCCACTGCCCACTGCAACAGCGTAATAATGTTCTTCAGCCAAACTGATTTCGGCAACGTCGGCACCGTAATAAAAGCGCCGGTTCTCAGGTTCGGTATCGCCGCCCAATGTCGCCAACAGGCCACCGGTGATAAGGTCGACCCCAGATTCGCCGTTGTGCACATCTAACCGGAATATCTGCCCCCCCATATCAACCACGTAAATATGATCGGTGAGGCCATCGGTATCCCTGTCCACTGCCGAGACCCGGGCAGGGATACTGTATTGCATGTCACTCAGTTCAAGGGTTGCTGAGGTTTTGCTAGCGCTCCACAGCAAAGCCCCGGTATCCGCATCCACGATAAAGACCGAATTACCGACCGTATCGGCAGAACGGGTTGTTTTAGCGTCTTGGTCTTCGTCGTAACCACCGCCAAATATCAACACATCGCGGGTAGATGCGCCAATTTTTATCTTGGTGACCGTAGGCCGTGACCAGGTTTGCCCTAGGTTGGCAAAGTCCCCGCTACCACCATCTATGGTAAACAGCAGAGTCGGGGCTGTCTTATTGGTGACATCAAACGCATAGTAGTTATTACCGCCACGGCGCATGCCCACATATAGAATTTTTGAAGACGCGGTTTCCCGCAACACCATATGGCCATCCAAACCATAGATATGGTTGTAGCTCGACGCGTCCTGGTATAGGTCATTCAGGTTAGCCAATAACTCCTTGGGGATGATGGCAAAGTTTTCAGAACCTGTGTCGGGATCAAAGGAATGCAGGAACCCGTGGTTAGTCGCCACAAACACAGCGCTGCTGGTTGCCGAATAGTTGACGATTACCGGCTGGGAATGGATAGGGTCGCCTAGCTGGGTTCTTGCGTCGGTAAAGGAACCATCACCGTCGTCATCTTTAATATCAACGCCCCTTGCCCACTGCAACACTGCTTCTCGCAGGGCTGTAGGATCGCTAGCACTATCAACCGCCAAGTTGGTGGTGGTGATATTGCTGTTGTCTTCGTGCAACCGGTTGCCACTGGAGATAATGGTGCCAGCACCCTCAAAATAATAAACATTGCGCACGACATCCATGTTAGCGGCAGCGCCTCCTTCCCGGACATCATTACCATCAGCCAGGGTAGACCAGAAACTCTGCGAGTTTTCATCAAAGAAGCCGGTGGAGCTATCCACTGCAGGTAAACCGTTGCGATCTTTGATCACATCGCTATCCAGTTTATATTTTTTTAAGTTGCCGGGCCACAAGGTGCCTTCAGCAGGTTTAAACAGGGCAAAGTACAGCTCGTCTTTATGGGTTAAGCGGTTTAACTGGTTGACAGCCACACCGGGGGAGACAAAGGTAGCGTTTACATCTTTTACAGACTTAATGATGGATTGGAATGCTTCGACTAAATCATCACTATTGTCTGCGGTATAAAAACCGCCACCGCTTTGCAATGCCAGTTGGTTAAGGAAATTGTTGGCGGTACTGTTGGCGGCAAAACCAATAGTGTGGGTGGTAACCTTGGCGCCAATGGCGGATTCCGAGGATTTGCTGATGTTTTTGACCAAGTCCAAACCACATTTTTCACCACCGCTGCCGGTACAGTTAGTGCTCAATAACGTCTGTATTTCATCAACACTGTGGTTGTTATTGGCTTGGCCATCCGACAGCAACACAATATGGTTGTTGGTTTGGCACTGCAAATCATTGACTGGCGAGATATAGGTGGCGCCGGTGGGGATATATTCATTGATACAGTCAGAGTCATTCAGGTTGTCTTCAGTACAACCGCTAGGCCTGACAGCATCTGAGCCTGCGTAGGACAAACGGTGGCTCACGCGGGTATTACGCCGTACCGTACTGCTCACCGACGAAGTACCCCGCGCTAGCCCATATTGCATGTCCAGGCCACCATAGTACAACGACGCTTCATAGAGGGTATCAACAATGGGGGTATAGCCACTGGCAGTTAACTCATCGACTTTATTCAGCAGGTGGGAACGCACGGTAGCAGCGGATCCAGGGGTCGCATCGCCTTCAAACTCAACAACTAACCTAGGTGCGCCCGAAGGCTTACCCCGATAAGTATAAGCCCCGCGGTTGCCGGTAATATTAGAAAAAATCAACATCATGTCGTTGCCGGTCACCCAATCGCCACGGTTGACAATGCTTTGCACCACCGAGGTAATCGCTGGCGACTGGTAAGTTTGGTTCTTAGTCCAACTAGGAATATTGCTCCAGGTAACCCCTGCGGTTTTCGCTTTGTCGCGCAATAAATATCTTGGATAGCTAGAAAAATCTGACGGATCCGGTTCGTTGGCAGCACTGATAGTGAATCCAGAACCACTGGTGCTGCGGCTGCGGTAGGCGGTGAATTCTAAATAGGCGTTGCTAATAGTTGCGTTCTGGGGGATGGCTACATTGGTAAAACGCACCGCTATGTAGGTATTAGAAGAAGGCTTGAACGATAACTCGCTGCCGGTTGATTGGTAACCATTGGATCTTTCTTCGGCATTATTGCTTTGGGACTCTACCTGGTAGGTGTGGGTGCCACGTACGCAACCAGTTGCGCTGTTATGGTCGTATTCAATGATTAATTGCGCGCCATTGCCATCGCCCTGATCTGCTGCGACTAGCTTCCTGTTGCTGCCTGCATCGGCACTGCTGGATTCCAAGATTAAGTTCAGATCGTTGCCGCCGCACCAGCCAGCTTGATCCACGATTTCCTGTATCACAGGCGTGAAGTCAACTGAGGTAACTTGTTCACCGGACAATGGGAATTCATTGGCCGTGTTCCAGTTGACCCGAGCGGTGGTTCGGGTGCGTCCAGACAAGTCGTTGCTGCCGGTATTGAAGGCCGTGGAGTCATCCACAAGCTCACCCGCAATTTCAATATCAGTTGCTGGTATATTGCTTAGAGTGGACACCATTTTTAGCTTGGCGCTAGTGATGGTGGCTCCCTGGGGGATTTGTATTTCTTGGAAGCGCAAACCGGCATAGACAGTCGCGGTGCCTACAGATAGTTTAACGTCATTACCAGTCGTGTCAGTCCAGCCAGAAAACTCATAGGCGTCATTTTCACCACCAGAAACCGAATAAATAAGCTCTGGCTCCACCAAGTCATCAATGTTGCGAACCGGATATAGCACAGGACCGCCCCAATCAGAAAAGCGCATCAACCCTGCATTGATGTTGGTGGCTGACGACAATGCTGCTTTTAGGGCGTTTTGTACCCCGCAACATCCGGGTTTCAGAACCACCGTCCTTGTTGGTCATGCTGCCGGAGGTATCCATAATAAACAGCACATTGGGGTTATAGGTGACTTGGTTGTCGGCCACACCGAGGTAAATTTCCAAATCGTCGGCAAAACTGGCAACCGCAATACACATGGTTAGCAAGAAGGAAACGATGGAATGGAGCAACTTAGAACGAGTCATACTTCAACCCTCTATTGAGATGCCGGGGCGAATGTAGTTGCGGTCAAGGTATTGGCAACGGCATAACTGCTATTCTCCAATTGGCCACAGCCCCGGATGATAAATACATGGCAATTAATATTGCTGCCACCGACGACATTGCTGGATCCCCTGCAGGCTTGCTCCCTGATAAATGCGGTACGTGACCAACTGCTGACCTCTGGCACTGTGTTGTAGGCGCCACTGGAGGTTTGGTTAACGCCGGGCGATAAACCCGCTTCGGTAATCGTTCGGTTAATCCAATTGACATCGTCATAACAACTCAGATTTTGTGCTGCGAGGTTAATGGCATTACCTTGCCGGGCCGCCGACAAGGGATCCATCAAGCCCGGATTGCCCAGCAATACTGTGTCCTCGGATTCATAGGCCACCCCTGCGATTGCCGCTTCTGCGGCGTCAAAGGCAAGCGATTGGGATTCCAGGCTTGAGGCCATTTTACTTTGCATTAGGCTACTAGTGACCGAGGTGGTACCCAAAATAGTCAGCGTCATTAACACCAGCAAAGCCAGCACCATAACCATACCTGTTTGCTTCGCGAAACCCATCATGCGCGCTGCCTCCGCGCGTAATTTTTCATATTGCGTAAAGTAATGGTGGTTTCAAACATCTTGTATAGGCCATTGCCGCTGGGGGTTAAACTAGGTTCGTTCAGTAGCTTAAAGGTGGGTGTTGGGTCAATATAGGTTTGGCCATCGCCCTCCACTAGCACCGCAATCCGGATGGCTACAACGTGGGCGCCATTAGCCCGCTGCTGTGCCAAGGCATCCGCGGTAACATAGGTAGTGGGTGTCCCGGAAAAATTGCCAGTACTAGCAGTGGCACTAATGCCATATAACACCTGGAAGCTAAGCACATTATCTAAAATCGGCATAGCGGCATCATTGTTATTACCTACTGCAATCCGCTGGCCGCGCAACACCCTGCCATCAAAGCCGCGGCATTTCAGCACCCCAGACTCTACAAAGTATTCATTTACCACATAAAACTCTTCATTTGCCGCGTAGCCTAGCTTGTAACCACGGCAGTCCCTAAGCCCTTGCATGCCAACCACCAATACATCGTCAGCGCCATTCGCCCCCTGGGTAGAACCCAAGGTAAGGTTCTGGCTGAAATCACCGGCCAATATAACAGGGCGGTTTTGTACAAAGGCCGCCTCATCCACAATATCTACCGACGTATCCAAATTGGGATCCAAAGCATCATACCGGCCAGCAGTTAGCAGATCCGAGCGCATTCTGCTGACAATGAAACGTCCGCTTTCCTGGGCTGATGCCAATGACCGGTTTAACCTATCGGTAACCTGGTTGCTCGACATTACCTGCACAATACCGGCTGAAATAAACACGCCCATGGCCAGGGTGATCATGATCTCGGTGATAGAAAACCCCGACTGGCGGGCAAGTGCTGCGCTTATCATAGGGTGACATCCAAAATAACGCAGTCGTGGGGATCGCTAACCCCTTCATTGCACTCAGCATTGAGTACCCCTGAAATATTTTGCCATTGCTGGATCGGCCACCTAAGTACAATGGAATGGCGGGATCCCGCACTGCAAGTATCGCCATCAAGTTCATTGTTATCAGTGCAATTGAGTTCTAGGGACACATTGGGGTTGTTGGCTGCTAGGGCGCAACTGACTTCGTAGGCATCAAACACCGCAAATTCGGCCGCACTGCAAGCATTGTTATTGCAGTCAGTGATGGTGGCAGGAACACTCAGGCAATAACAGGCGAAGTCTGTCGAGCCCAGTGTGCAGCTGAGGTTTTCAAAGTTATAAATATCATCATCAAAATAGGTATTGGATACTACCAAGCCGTTTCCGGTGGTAGACATAACACTATTGGCGCGAAGCCTCTCACTAAACTGCTGCGCAATTAACACCGCCTGTGACCGGTTCATTGCTTCTGAATTGGTGAAAGTACCAATAAACTGCAAAGATGCGACGCCTAAAATACCGACACTTAAGATGAACAAGGTGACCAAAATTTCCACCATGCCTACACCTTTTGCCAATTTTATAGGTACTACCGGTTGCATAATACTCGCCTATTGATCTCTCTTTCAGTCTGCAAAATGTTGAATCTTCCTATCCCCGGTAAACGCGTGGGACAGTGTTTCGCTCAAAATAACTAGAACATATTGCTAAAGTTTAGACTAGAAACTTAATAAGAATATGTGATTTGGTTATCACAAATTAGGTAAGCGTATGTGCAACCGGCTAACAAATCATGCGGTAGAAACAACAACGCCCCTGGCAGGGGCGCTATTAAATAAAGACTTAGTGCTTAGGAGGCTACTAGCTAACTTGCCTAACCCGCAACTCTTTGGGCACGGCAAACTCAATGTTTTCTTGCCGGCCCGGCGTTTCCACGACAGTGGCGGCGCCCAGCGATTTCAGTTTTTCAATAACACCTTGCACTAATACTTCAGGCGCAGAGGCACCGGCGGTCACCCCAACATTTTTGCTGTTTTCGAGCCATTCAGCCTGTACACAGTCTTTATCATCCACCAGGAACGAACGGGTTCCCATTTTCTCAGCCAGCTCTTTCAGACGGTTGGAATTGGAGCTATTGCGCGCGCCTACCACAATCAAAAGGTCACATTCACCTGCCAATTCCCTCACCGCATCTTGCCGGTTCTGGGTGGCATAGCAAATATCATCCTTGCGCGGCCCTTCAATTAAGGGGAATTTTGCACGCAGTGCATCAATCACCTCGGCTGTATCATCAACCGACAAGGTAGTCTGGCTGCAATAATAAAGGTTCGCGGAATCTTTTACTTCCAGGAGGGCAACATCTTCCGGTGATTCCACTAGGTAGATACCACCATTTTCGTTGCTGTATTGCCCCATGGTGCCTTCCACTTCTGGGTGTCCCTGGTGCCCGATCAAGATACATTCGACGCCCTTTTTACTGGCTCGGCTTACTTCCAAATGTACTTTAGTCACTAACGGACACGTTGCATCAAATACCTTAAGCCCCCTTTCGGAAGCTTCTTTGCGTACTTTTTGCGACACTCCGTGGGCGGAGAAAATGACAATATTGTCGTCGGGGACTTCACTGATTTCATCAATGAAAATCGCACCGCGCTCGCGCAAACCATTCACTACAAATTTGTTGTGTACCACTTCATGGCGCACGTATATGGGTGGCTCGAACAACTCTAAGGCGCGTTCAACGATGGTGATTGCACGGTCTACGCCAGCACAAAAACCCCTTGGATTAGCTAGATGGACTTGCATTATCACCTACTCAACAGACAAAATTTCTACATCAAAAATAACGGTTTGACCGGCCAGTGGATGGTTGAAATCCACCGTCACCGAGTCCCCAGCCACTTCCCTGACTATACCAGGTATTTCAGCACCACCAGGTTGGGTGAAACCTATGATCATGCCCACTTCAGCCGGGGCATCAGTGCCAAAGCGGGTTCTATCCATATGGTGGATATTATCTGGGTTTGGCATGCCAAAGGCGTCTTCAGGTGGCAAGGTAAAAGACTTTTTATCGCCTTGCTGTAAACCCAAAAGGCATTTTTCAAAATTCTCGGTCAAGCTGCCGTCGCCCATGGTTAGCTTAGCAGGCTTGTTATGCACCCGGGTACTATCCGCAGCAGAACCGTCTTCCAGCTTCAAGTCAAAATGCATCACTACTTCACTGCTTTGTGCAATCAACTTTTGTTCAGGCATTGCCTTCTCCCCCTGGCTGAGCAGGCTTGTCTGCGCTGGTATTTTTATTATCTGGGTTTTTAATGGCATCCCAGATCATCAATACTGCACCGATAAAAATAGCACTGTCAGCAACATTAAATGCGGGCCAGTGGTAACCAGCCCAATGGAAATCTAAAAAATCTACTACGTAGCCGTAAGCCAAGCGATCATAAAGATTGCCCAAGGCGCCACTTAAAATAAAAGCCATAGAGATCGGAAGCAGCATTTGCAGGCGGGTCGCCTGCTTCATCCAAACCAACATCAGTACGCTGACAGTCACCGCTATTGCAGTGAAAAACCAGCGCTGCCAGCCACCAGCCTCGGCTAGAAAGCTAAATGCGGCGCCGTAGTTATGTACATGTACCAGGTTAAAAAACGAAGTTACTTCAAGCCGATGGTACAAATCAAAATTGTTTAAAATCCATATCTTAGTGACTTGATCCAAAGCCAGCATAAGGACGGTTATCCACAACCAGCGCAGTCCTGTATTTTTAAACATATCAGGCATAGTGTCGTTGCTCACCTTGGCCATCAACATTTTCAACACAGCGCAAGCAAAGGTCGGGATGTCCGTCATGGCTGCCGACATCTTCGCGATAGTGCCAACAACGGCTACACTTGCTGCCAGGTGCAGTTTCAAGCTGCAACCAAAGACCGGAGATTTCGGTCCCAATAGCGCCTTCAGGTGCAGAGCTTACTTGCTCGACATTAGCCAGCGAGGTGATCAAAACAAAACGTAATTCATCACCTAATTTAGACAGCAATGCAGCTTGCGATGGGTCGGCAAATAGGGTGATCTTGGCTTCCAACGAGCTACCGATGGTTTTATCCCTACGCGCTTGTTCTAAAACCTTATTCACTTCACCCTTGATTGCCATAATGCCATCCCAATCCGTATCAGATAGTGCACTGTTATTGGCAAGCCCAGGGAAGCCATCGTACCAAGTACCGGTAAAGACAAACTCATCGCGCTCGCCAGGCAATGCCTGCCAGATTTCCTGTGCAGTAAAACTGGTTACCGGCGCCATCCAACGCACCAATGCCTCAGCAATATGGAACAAAGCTGTTTGGCAAGAACGGCGGGCGATACTGTCAGCCTTGGCCGTGTATTGGCGATCTTTAATGATATCCAGGTAGAAGCCACCTAGTTCAGTCGAGCAGAACTGCATCAGCTTTTGCGTTACAACAATGAGGTCATAACGCTCGTAAGCCGCAATGATTTCCTCTTGCAGCTGTTGGGTTTTGGCAATTGCCCAAGCATCCAACGCCACCAGTTGCACTGCTGGCACGGCATCTTTTGCAGGGTCAAAGCCCTTCAAGTTAGCCAATAAGAAACGCGCGGTATTGCGCACCCGGCGGTAAGTATCTGCTGCGCGTTTTAGGATCTCATCAGAGACGGCAATCTCACCGGTATAGTCGGTTGAAGCTACCCATAGCCTTAGGATATCGGCACCTAACTTGTTCATCACCTGCTGCGGCGATATGGTGTTGCCCAACGACTTGGACATTTTGCGGCCTTGGGCATCAACGGTGAAACCATGGGTCAACACTTCTTTGTAAGGCGCGGCATCTTTACTGGCTACTGATGTCATCAATGACGACATAAACCAGCCGCGGTGCTGGTCAGAACCTTCTAAATACAGATCTGCAGACGCTGGAATATCATCACGGCGATCCACGACAAAGTAGTGGGTAACCCCCGAGTCAAACCAGACATCCAGGGTATCTGCCACCTTGACGTAATCATTGGCGTCATCACCTAAAAGCTCTTCGATAGCCAAATCCCACCAGGCTTGGATACCGCTCTTTTCAATTTTTTGTGCAACTTGCTCTAGCAACGCCACCGAGTTGGGATGCAAGTCGCCGGTTTCTTTGTGGATAAATAAAGGAATGGGCACACCCCAGGTACGCTGGCGGGAGATACACCAGTCCGGGCGGCCTTCAACCATGCTCTCTATGCGGCTTTGCCCCCAATCAGGGATCCACTTGGTATTGCCAATTTCTTGCAAGGATTTGCTGCGTAACCCCTGTTTATCCATGCTAACAAACCACTGCGGGGTAGCGCGGAAAATAATTGGCGTTTTGTGGCGCCAACAATGGGGATAGCTGTGCTCGTAAGCGTGGTGGTGTAGCAAGGTGCCTTTTTCTTGTAGGACATCAACGATGCTGGCGTTGGCTTTAAATACATGCTGGCCAGCAAATAGCGGTGTGCTATCCAAATAAACGCCATTGTTGCCAACAGGGTTGGCGACTTCAAGATCATAGTGTTTGCCCACATTAAAGTCGTCAACACCATGGCCGGGCGCCGTGTGCACACAGCCGGTACCAGAATCGGTGGTTACGTGGTCGCCCATGATCACTGGCACATCAAAATCGTAGAACGGATGGCTGATACGTGCGTTTTCCAGCGCACTGCCTTTGCAATAACCCAAGGCGTGATAGTGGTCAACGTTAAACCTATCCATGCATTCGGTCACCAGATCCGAGGCCAGGATCAAACGTTGCTTCTCACCATCTTTTTCGACTTGGACCAGCTCGTATTCAAGCTTAGGGCTTAAACATACGGCGCGGTTCGCCGGCAAGGTCCATGGCGTGGTCGTCCAGATGACCACTGACACCGGGCCTTCACCCACATGGTTTTCTGGATGTTCGAATTTCTCCACCAGTGCCGCTTCATCAACCGCAGGGAAGGCCACGTCAATCGCAGGTGATGTCTTGTTTTGGTATTCCACTTCTGCTTCAGCTAGGGCGGAGCCACAGTCGGTACACCAATGCACCGGCTTGAAGCCTTTTTCCAAATGCCCTGCTTCGATGATTTTCCCTAGCACCCGTACAATGTCAGCTTCTGATTTAAAATCCATAGTTTTATAGGGATTGTCCCAGGTACCCAATACCCCCATGCGTACGAAGTCAGCTTTTTGCCCTTCAACCTGCTTGTCGGCGTATTGGCGGCACTTTTCCCTAAATTCAGCTGCTGTGACTTTTTTGCCCGGTTTGCCGACTTTCTTTTCTACCTGCAATTCAATAGGCAGCCCGTGGCAGTCCCAACCAGGCACGTAGGGTGAATCAAAATCTGACAGGGTCTTTGATTTGATAATGATGTCTTTCAGGATTTTATTAACTGCGTGACCAATGTGGATGTCGCCGTTGGCATAGGGAGGGCCATCGTGCAGGACAAAAGGTGTTTTACCTTTTTTGGCTTCCCGGATCTTTTGGTAAAGCCCTTTTTCAGTCCACTGTTTTAACATGCCAGGCTCCCGCTGCGCTAAGTTCCCGCGCATCGGAAATTCAGTATCTGGCAAATTTAACGTATGTTTGTAATCACTCATTTAATTCAAAATCCACTACTTCTTGGATGGGACAAGCTATGCGCCAGTGCCCTCCACTTGCTGTTGTCCTAGCCACGCCCTTGCCTGCTGGGCATCAAGGGCAATTTGCGCTTGCAGCGCCTCAACTGACGCGAACTTTTGTTCACTGCGTATTTTATGTTTCAAGGTAACCTGGATAAACCTACCATAAAGGTCACCAGAATAATCAAATAGATGCACTTCCAACTGTGCCCGTTCCCCTTTGACGGTAGGCCGGTTGCCAATATTGGCGACGCCGCCGTACTCACTGCCAGCAATATTTACTGTCACCGCATAAACACCACAGACTGGTGACTTACAACGTTTCAGCAATATGTTGGCGGTAGGAAAACCAATGGTACGGCCACGCTTGTCGCCGTGCACCACCTTTCCGGTGATATTAAACTCGCGGCCTAGCATGCTGGCTGCGGTATTTAAGTCGTCGTTGGCCAAGGCTTGCCGGATGGCAGACGAACTAATCCGCGCTTCTGCCAAGCAAAAGCTCTCGGTATTAGTGACAGCAAAGCCCATTTTTTTGGCTTCTTGCTGCAACATGGCAAAGTCCCCTACCCGGCCTTTGCCAAAGCGGAAATCATCGCCCACCACTAAAAAGCGCACACCTAGCTTTTCAACCAACAAGTGCTCAACAAAAAACTCTGCAGACTGGGAGGCAAATTTGCGGTCGAACTTCACACAAATCAAACGGTCAATGCCGAGCGCCTTCAAGGCTTCATATTTGTCACGTAAGCGGCTTAACCGCGCAGGCGCCTTGTCTGGGGCAAACACTTCTTCAGGCTGGGGTTCAAAAACCATGACAGCCGAGGGCAAGGACAGTTCCCGAGCCTTGGCGATCAGCTTTTCCAGCACCGCGGCATGCCCTAAATGGACACCGTCAAACTTTCCAATCGTCAATACACAACCCTGGTGTTTGCCACGCATGTTGTGTAGTCCCCTTATCAGCTCCAACTAGCTTCCCCGTAACGTCAATGCAATACCGCCTGCCAGGCGAAAAAACCCGCGAATTATAACCAACCTCGCAACTAGAATCAGCCAATTGCCACCCATAATCGGAAAAATAATCTGCTTTCCAAGCGAAAAAGAGACTAGATTGCGTTTTTTTCATGCAATTCAAGTAAAACACTGACGTTTTGCTAGTATGAATTCGGAATCAAATATGAAGAACCCAATCCCAGATGAAAAAACTGTTCCTAACCTTGTTAGCCTCTTTACTCGCCATCAATAACGCCTTTGCAGGTGAACCAGGGGATCCAGCCCCAGACCGGGTGCGGGGGGATGGTCCCCACCAACGCTTGATCCTGCGGGGTGGCATATTAATTAATGGTGAAGGTGCTCCTGCTAGGGGACCTGTCGACATCGTTATCAAAAACGACCGGATTGAACGGGTGCACGTGGTTGGCCACCCAGGTGTGCCAATTAAGCCGGATAGGCGGCCGAAAGCAGCGCCTGGCGACAAAGAAATAGATATTAGCGGCCACTATATCCTTCCAGGTTTTGTTGATATGCATGGCCATATAGGTGGCTCAGCCGACCACATTCCCGCCGAATACGTATTTAAGCTCTGGCTTGCCCATGGCATTACTACTGTTCGCGAGCCAGGATCATTCAATGGGTTGGATTGGACATTGCCCCAGGTTTACCGCTCAGAAACCAATGAAATCGCGGCGCCGCGCATTGTCCCCTACGTGGGGTTTGGCCAAGGCTGGGAACCCATTACCACGCCAAAGCAAGCCCGGGAATGGGTACAGTGGGTTAAACAGCAAGGCGCAGCAGGTATCAAATTTTTTGGTGCCACCAAAGCCATTATGCAAGCCGCCTTGGACGAAGCGAAAAAGCAAGAATTGGGCACCATGATGCACCACGCCCAACTCAATGTGGTTAGCACCAATGCACTGGATTCGGCAAGGCTTGGCCTTGGTACTATGGAGCACTGGTATGGCTTGCCAGAGGCGCTGTTTGAACAGCAAATCATCCAAAATTACAGCCCTGATTATAACTACCAAAATGAACAGGATAGGTTTGGTGAAGCGGGCCGCTTATGGCAGCAAGCTGCCAAACCGGGCAGTGAAAAGTGGCAGCAAGTACGGGATGAACTCATCGCCCTAGACTTTACCATCAATCCTACGATGACCATATATGAAGCCAGCCGTGACCTAATGCGGGAAATGAATGCCGACTGGCACGCCAAATACACCCTGCCCCAGCTGTGGCAGTTCTTCCAACCTTCCCGCTATGCCCATGGTTCCTACTGGTTTGATTGGACCACTGCCGATGAAATCGCTTGGAAACAGAATTTTAGGTTGTGGATGCAGTTTTTAAATGACTTTAAAAACCACGGCGGCAGGGTGACCACCGGTTCTGACTCCGGCTACATCTTCAAAATATACGGTTTTGGTTTCATCAGGGAACTGGAGTTGCTGCAAGAAGCGGGATTCAACCCATTGGAAGTGATAGACGCCGCCACCCTCAATGGCGCTGAAGCACTGGGTTTGCAGCATGAAATAGGATCAGTGATCCCCGGTAAAAAAGCGGACATGGTGATAGTGGCAGAAAACCCATTACACAATTTTAAGGTGCTGTATGGTACCGGCCATTTTAAACTGGATAAAAACAACCGGCCTATACGTACCCGAGGCGTGCGCTACACCATTAAAGACGGCATTGTCTACGACGCACAGCAGCTATTGCAAGATGTACGCGATATCGTGGTCAAAGCCAAGGCCTTTGATTGATTCGCTATGCTGCCTTGGCATTTGCGGCTTGCAAATGCCTTGGCCTCACACCAAACAATACAAGGCCGAATAAGTAGACCACTACCGCTATCGCAATCAATTTAGCGGTCTCTTGCACCCTTGGCCAAAATCCCCAGCCCTGCCACACTGCTTGCGCCGGGCTCATTTCAAGCACCACAAGGGCCATCATCACACAGACCAAAACTATGCGCGCTAAAAACCAAAGGGTCGATGCATGCACCTGGAAAACCCCGTCACGATGCAGGCGCTGGTACAACAAACCCACATTCAACATAGCCGACAAAGAGGTAGCAATGGCCAAGCCTATATAGCCCCATTGGTAACCAAGGAACAGCACTAAAATCAAGTTAAACGCCATGTTGGCAAACATGCACCAGATGCCGTAACGCACTGGCGTTTTAGTGTCTTGGCGGGAATAGAACCCAGGAGCCAGCACCTTTACCAACATAAAATTAAACAGCCCCACGGCATAGGCGATCAGCGAATAAGACGCCAAAGTGGCGTGTTCCAAGGTAAATTCCCCGCGCTGGAACATCACCAACATCAGAGGCTCTGCCAATACAGCTAATCCCGTTGCTGCCGGAAGCCCCAACAAGCAAACCATGCGCACAGCCCAGTCCATATTGTTCTGGAACTGACCAAGGTCGGCTTTCACGTAATTATTGGACAAGGTTGGCAAGATTATCGTAGCGATAGCAATGCCAAACAAACCTAACGGGAATTCCATCAAGCGATCTGAATAATATAGCCAGGATATGGAACCCGTTATCAAAGAGGTGGCAATCACAGTATCGAGTAAAAGGTTGATTTGGCCAACAGACACACCAAATAGTGCCGGGATTATTAATTTGCGTACTTTACTCACTTTCTCGTCCCGCCAGCCCCATCGCGGCTTAACCAATACCCCTGCCCGCCACAGGAAAGGCAATTGGAACAACAGCTGCACCACTCCGCCAATAAACACCCCCCAAGCCAAGCCATAAGCTGGTTGTTCAAAAGTAGGGGATAAATAAATGGCGCAACTGATAATGGCAACATTGAGCAAAACAGGGGTGAAAGCAGCGACGGCGAATTTATTCAGGGTATTGAGTATTGCGCCAGACAAACCCACCAAGGTGACAAACCACAAATAGGGAAAGGTGATTTTCAACATAGTTGCAGCCTGCTCATATTTATATCCCAATTCACCTCCTTGTAAGTGATCCACAAACCAGCCTGTACCAAACAACGCGGCCAGTACCGGTGAGCCAATCACGCCCAGAATCGTCACTATGGTGACAATGACCCCTAGCGTGCCAGCCGTGCGTGCGATAAACAGGCGCATTGAATCCTTATCGCCCTCTTCCTTTACTTCTGCCAATACCGGCACGAATGCTTGAGCAAAAGCACCTTCAGCAAACAAACGGCGTAAAAAATTGGGGATTTTGTTGGCAAATAAAAATACGTCTGATGCAGCGTTGGCACCGAGCAGGTTAGCAATGACCACATCCCTGGTTAATCCTAAGATACGCGAGATAAACGTCATTAGGCTGACTACCAGCCCAGATTTGAGTAGCTTTTTTGACAAAATGAACAATACCTGTTGCAGATATTGGCATCATACCGTTTCTGCGAATTAAATCAGGTGGTTAACTGCAACGAACTAAAAATTTTGCGATTTTTTTTAAATTTGTTGTCAACGCTTGGCTAACCACTGCGTTTTAGTCATTGAAACAAGCAAAACCCAAGTGGAGTAAAAAATGGTTAAACTAATTAATAAATCCAAGTTAGCAACAGTTATTGGCAGCCTGGTAGTGGCCTCTTTGTTGGCAAGCACCGCCGTTTCAGCACAAGAGGGTCCCCGTGGTAAGCGCGGCGGTGGCAATGGCGATCCGCAAGCACACGCTGAACGAAAGTTCGAACGCCTTGACACCAGCGGCGACGCCGTTATTTCCCTTGACGAATTCACCGCCAATACCGATGAACGGGCAGAACGTCGTTTTAACCGCAAAGACGCAGACGATGATGGTTTCCTTACTTTGGAAGAGGCCACAACCGGCCGCCGCGGCCGCACCGCACCGGATCACTCTGATATTGCCGAGGATATCGTGGCCTGTGTTGCCGAACTGGCAGCAGAAGACGACAGTATCGTGGTACCTGATGCTGACCGTTTCCAATCACCAGAAGACAAGTTCAATAGTGTAGACACCTCAGGCGACGGAATGATTGACCTAGCAGAAGCCCAAGCAGCGGCATTAGACAAAGCAACCAGTGCCCATGCGGCTATGGATACCGACGAAGACGGCGGTGTTACCTTGGAGGAGTTTATGGCCGCTGGTGAAAGCCGCCGCGCTACCCGCAGCGCAGTGCGTGAATGTATCGATGAACTCACTTCTGACGACATTGTTTAATCAACCCTTAAGTGGTTCCTTTCTATTTTTCCTAGTGTGACCTGTAATTGATGGCCACCAGCAACCTTAGGATAGCAGGTTGCTGGTGCCATTTTCTAATACCGATCCCACTCCAACTAACACTCATTTTTCAATTCGGCCAGCAATAAAGCTATATATGCACCGATTCTAATTCGGGATTTGCAAACTCATTCCTCGACCCCATTATATCTATTCTCATGGAAGCCAATTAGCAACTAGGGTTAATTCAATGCTTGGATCACTATCCGAAGAATTCAGCTGCAAACAAATTTATCTCAATACCGCTACCGTAGGGCTCGCCTGCAAAAGTTCAATTGAGGCCATGCAAACGGATATGAAAGTTTGGGCTGATGGCAAGCTAAACCCGACAGAATACGATGCAATCGTAAACCGTTGCCGTGAACTATTTGCCGGTTTAGTAGGCGCGGGCAATGATGAGGTTGCGATTGCCAACCAAGCATCCACCTCGGTTGGGTTGTTAGCGGCCTCGATGAAACCTGGTACTAAAATACTTGCCCCGGAAGGCGAGTTCACCAGCTTACTATTTCCGCTTATGGCGCAACAGTCGCGGGGAGTCGAAATAATGCTGGTACCGCTTGATAAACTGGTAGAATCGGTGTCTTCAGAATTCGACTGGGTCACTTGCAGTATTGTCCAGTCAAGTAACGGCAAGGTCACCGATCTTGCCCTTTTGTCCAATGCTGCCAAAGCTGCAGGTTGCCAAATCCTCCTAGATGGCACCCAGTCAGTTGGCTGGATGCCAATAAAACGGGATTACTGGGATGTTTTGGTCTGCGGCGCCTATAAATGGCTATTGTCACCACGCGGTACTGCGTTCGTTGCGTTCAAACCAGACCTGTTGGATCAAATCACCCCGGTCAACGCCAATTGGTATGCAGGGGAAGCACCTTGGGATTCGATATACGGAAGCCCGCTGCGCGTTGCTAATTCAGCCAGAAAGTTTGATATTTCCCCAGCCTGGCTCAATTGGGTAGGCACCTTGCCTGCTTTGGAACTGATTAACAATCTTGGAGTTGAAACAATTCACCAACACAATGTTGGCTTAGCCAACCAGTTCTGCCAGCGAATGGGATTGCCTCCCACAAATTCTGCCATTGTCAGTCTGGAAGGCATCAAAGACGGCGAAAGGTTAAAGCAAGCCGGTATCGCAGCATCATTCCGCAATGGCTCCCTGCGCCTAAGCTTTCATTTATACAACAGTGAAAAAGATGTAGAGGCAGTGGTTGCAGCTATTTCATAGCCAGACTCAAAAAAGAGCCGTCCAAATATGACGAAACAAACATCTAATATTTTGAGGACTCCGGTTTATAGGAGTTGAATATTCAGATGGCTGTATCCATCTCAGGGCGAGTTATTGTGGGACTGTTCCAATTTTGAGGCGCAACCCGCAGCATCACCCCTAACAGCAATCCGCAATTGTTTCAATCCACGCCCCTGCGGAAGGGGCGACGGTTGCACGGCAAGATCGTTTTAATTTGAACTATTTAGCGATTGGATGATCAGATCAAGCAACAAAATCAAAAGCTTGAGATACACATTATGATCGAAAACTCGCTAAAACACTTCGAATCAATCACGGATCCCCGCATAGAGCGTTGTAAACGATATGAGTTAATGGACATCTTGTTGTTATCGGTTTGTGCAGTGATGTCCGGAGCCGAAGGGTGGGAAGATATTGAAGACTTTGGAAAAGTTAAGCTCGACTGGCTCAGGCAATATCGCCCCTTTGAACAGGGTATTCCCCGTCATGACACAATTGCCAGGGTGATTTATCGTCTAAAGCCTGAAGAAATAGAGAAAGCGTTTCAAAACTGGATATCGGAGCTTATTGATTTCACCGGATGTGATGTCATTGCTATTGATGGTAAAACCGCCAGGCGGTCTTTTCAGACACGAGAGCGAACAAACCCGTTACATGCTGTCAGTGCGTGGAGTTGCCAGCACCAGCTAGTGCTGGGACAGGTGGCCGTTAACCAGAAAAGTAATGAAATCACCGCCATTCCCGAACTATTAAGCTTACTGGATATTCAGAGCAGCATCATCACACTGGATGCGATGGGTTGCCAGAAAGAAATCGCAAAACAAATTGTTCGAAGCAAAGCGGACTATGTTCTGGCCCTAAAAGGCAATCATTCGGGTTTACAGGCGGAGTTAGAGGCCTGGTGGCATAAGTGTGTGCGTGAGGGGTTAGCGAAGGGGCAGTACAGCGAACATACTGAAACCGATTCCGGTCATGGAAGAGTCGAGGTGCGTCATTGTGAACAATTAGTCGTCGATCCCAAGTGGCTCGCCAGGGATTACCGTTGGACAGGACTGAAAACAATAATCAAGGTTTCCGCCCGGATTGAAGAGAAAGCGAGTGGTAAAACGAGTGAAGAAACCCGTTGGTACATCAGTTCACTGCATCCCGACGCTGCGCAGGCCCTGCATGCAGTCAGAAGTCACTGGCAGGTGGAAAGTATGCACTGGATGCTAGACATGACTTTCAGAGAGGATGAATCAAGAATACGAAAAGGCAATGGTGCATTGGCCTTTAATGTGTTGAGGAAAATAGCACTTAACCTGTTTAAAAAGGATCAAACCGTGAAAGCCAGTATGGCGCGAAAGAAGAAAATGGCAGCACTGGACGATGAATTTCGATCAGTGCTGTTAGAATCAATGATTAAAACGCGCTAACCGTGGCGACGGTTGCTGATTTGGGGTTGTCAGTAATTGCCTCGTTTCAATCCACGCCCCTGCGGAAGGGGCGACATCTAAACAACGTCAGGCATGACTTAGCAGACAAGTTTCAATCCACGCCCCTGCGGAAGGGGCGACGTTCTATACTGAAAATCTCCGGCTGTTTTTGATGTTTCAATCCACGCCCCTGCGGAAGGGGCGACCTTGCTCGGCCTGCCAACCAATGGCGCATCACGGGTTTCAATCCACGCCCCTGTGGGAGGGGCGACGACACTATTGACAATGTGGTATCTGTCACGGGCGTTTCAATCCACGCCCCTGTGGGAGGGGCGACCTCAGTTCTGCTATCAACTCATTCCTATTCTTAGGTTTCAATCCACGCCCCTGTGGGAGGGGCGACATTTTCGAGCTCAATCCGTTTCTTTCGTAGCGCGTTTCAATCCACGCCCCTGTGGGAGGGGCGACCCTACTGTCCCACCACCGGCGCCCAATGTAGGGGTTTCAATCCACGCCCCTGTGGGAGGGGCGACACTCAGTGCTCCAGCATTTACGCTGGGGTGTGTGTTTCAATCCACGCCCCTGTGGGAGGGGCGACTGATTTCAGCCAGCTTGCCAAAGGCAGATACACGTTTCAATCCACGCCCCTGTGGGAGGGGCGACCTCCCCTTACACAGACTACGAAGCTTTAGGGCGGTTTCAATCCACGCCCCTGTGGGAGGGGCGACGTTGGAAGCCGATAGAGCGCGACAAGTTGGTGAGGTTTCAATCCACGCCCCTGTGGGAGGGGCGACGCAATCCAGCAGCAGCTAGATACGACCAATGATGTTTCAATCCACGCCCCTGTGGGAGGGGCGACGTATGACGGCTTTTTAGAAGCAAAGGCATTGCTTGTTTCAATCCACGCCCCTGTGGGAGGGGCGACAGTAGTCTACAAGGAAACTACTGCTAATGTGGTGTTTCAATCCACGCCCCTGTGGGAGGGGCGACACTGTAGTTGCAGTAATTAAAGACGCTGAGACAAGTTTCAATCCACGCCCCTGTGGGAGGGGCGACCTTTGCATTTTTACTGCTTTTTACTCGTTCTTACGTTTCAATCCACGCCCCTGTGGGAGGGGCGACATTCGATTTGGTTCATGCTGCCAATTTCCCAAAGTTTCAATCCACGCCCCTGTGGGAGGGGCGACCCAGTCCTTGCCAAAATCATCCTCCATGGTGCGGTTTCAATCCACGCCCCTGTGGGAGGGGCGACAGTTTAGCTTAAAGGCCTTATTGGCCGAGGGCTAAAAAGGGTGATTTCGCTAAACTAGTAACAAAACCACTTAACAGAAAACTATATCATTGCAAGAAAATGTTCAATGCCAGCCTTCGTAAGCCGTTCAAGCTTTCGCTAATCTACCGAATTTTTAAAGAGCACTAAGGGTTAGCGTTATAGGATGATCACGTCTTTGAACAAATCAAAACTAGGTTTGGCACCATGGTGTTCAACCTTTTTCTGGCCATTTTTGCCCAGCTTGTAAAAGCGTAAGCTGTCTACTTCCTTGTCATAGACACTAAAAAGTTGTTGCTTGAATTTTTCCCACTGCGCCGCATCAACATCACATTCAAAGACGGAGTATTGCACTCTGATCCCATAATCCTGGCAGATTTTGGCTATTTGTCGCAGTCGACGCTTACCGTTTTCACTGTCAAAAGACACGTCATAAGTCACTAATACCAGCATAGCTTGCTCCTTATCGCGCCAAAAAAGGCGGATAGTGTTGCAGATCACCGCGAAGGTGCCTGGCCAGCAACATAGACTGGATATGCGGGAGCAGGCCAATCTCCACTTTTTCATTCAGAAAAGGGTGCTGAATCGTTTCCTGCTTACGTTGCTGCAATGCCGTAAACAGGGTTTTTCTGGCGCCGTCCTTTAACCTTACGGCACCACTGACATCTGTTACGAAATCCGTATGTTTGATTTGCTGTCGATTGATTAGGCTAAGTGTCAACCTATCAGCTATGTATGCTCTGAACTCCTCCAAAATATCTTGGGCCAAGCTGTCACGCCCTGGCCTATCGGCATGAAGAAAGCCAACCTGGGGATCCAACCCAACAGCATGCAATGCGCCGCTGATATCTCTGCCAATAACGCTGTACAGCATCGACAATAAAGCGTTTACAGGATCTTTTGGGGGTCTTCTGGAACGCCCGTTAAAACAAAATTTTGACTGTAATTCAGGCTTGATTAAATGCTGAAAAACGCTGAAATATTGGGCTGCTGCATCACCTTCTATTCCCCTGATACTCTCAAGCGACGAGGCGTTTTTGGCTTGCTCCAGAGAAAACTTCATAGCAGTGGCAACTTCTTTTAACACCGGATTCTGGCCGTGATTGCGCAAATGGCGAAGTAATAAGCTTCGGCAATTCTGGATCTTTGCCGCGATAATGTTACGGGCGATTGGCACCGGCGCATTGTCACTGGTTCTGAACTGAGCGCGGCGAAGCAAGACATTACCGGATTTTTTGCCCTGAATTCTGGCCTGATATCGGCCAAATAAATCAAAATAAGCAAGATTGACATCGTTTTCCGCGCAGTGGGCCATCAGCCCTGCCGATACGTTGGTCTGGCCAAAGCAGTAAATGCTGGAAATGGTATGAATGGGGATCTTCAGTAGGGTTTCTTTTTCTTGTTTGATAACAATAGTTTCACGCTCTTTGTGGGCATATAACTTGTCTTTCGTGAGGTAAAGGCAGTTCTGGAGTTTTTTCATGGTGCGTCCTGCTCCGGATTAAAGAGTCTTGCAACGTAACTCGCGCTGTTATCTTTTGCGATCAGCTGCGGATTACAAATATCAATTAGGGAGCAGGCTTTGCATTTTTTCTCGTAAACGGGTTTGGGTAACTCGCCGTTTTGAAATATCCGTCTGACCTTATCTATGACTTCAAGAGTTTGCTGGCGCAGCACGTTGTCTAGTTCAACGTTTTCGCGCCTGCGGGTCTGCCAGTACCATAAATAACCAATAGCAATATTCTGATTTGTCATTTCTTCCAGGCACAGGGCCTGGGCACAAAGCTGGATTTTGTCCCAATTCCCGGGTTTAGCTTTACCCTTCTTATATTCCACGGGGGTTAACTGACCGCTGTTGAGATTTTTTTCAACCATATCCAGTGTCCCCGTGAGCCCAAGTTTTTCTGCGCTCACCATCACTGAGCGCTCATAGCGCACTCCGTTGCGGCTCTCAGGATCACCGCTATCCACTCTCTGATGCAACAGATTTCCCTTTGCCGTGAGGTAGTTATCTGCCCACACCTGTTCGTTATGGATCAGAGCACACTGGCGCGGGCAAAATGCGTAATGCTGTAAAGCGGATAAGGGAATAAGTTTTATGTCGTCCATAAATTAGAAGACTTTTTGGGCCTCAATACCAAGAGCATCCAATCCTTCCGCATTAAAACTGATTTTATAATCCGAAAACTCCTCAGCTGGGGTTCCCGCTTCTCCGTTCACGCGCTCTACCGTGACTCGATCAAATAACTTGTGTGCAGCCACATTGCCCAGAGCATTTTCGTGCTTAAACACAATCAAACTGCGTCCTGTCATTTCGCCTCGTGCGGCTGAGTGATCGTGTTCAAACATCATTTCCAAAGCCTTCCAAACCTTCTCCAGGTCTTCGTCAGTGAATCCGGTTTTCTCTGCCAACTTAGCAGAAACGAATCCGTGTACCCGATACAGGCCATATGGCACGATATGCTTGCGCCCCATGGTGCGCTCTTTTTCCAAATCCTTCTCGTTGGTGACCGCCATGCGTGTAATTGACACTTCAAGAGGAATAATCGGATCGATGGATTTGGCGAAGGCCAATTGCAAAGGTCCACGGACCTGCCCAGAGTTAATCTCGGTGGTCATTACGGCTCCAAAAGTACGAACATCGAAAAAGTTCGCGCACATCCAGCCTGTTACTTCTTTCGCTTTTGCTTGATCCTTTGGTAACTTCTTAGGTTCAGGTTTAATTTCCAGCGCATCATAAGCTTTTTGATTTTGCTGATTCAGCACGCTTTTTTCTTGGACATAGATGTCATAACCAGGCGAGTTTTCTTCACTTAACTGAATATAGTTTCTAATTTTGCGTTTAAGGCTGACATCCGTCACCAGTCCTTTGCTGGATTCCGGGTCAAGACGGGGCATATTGCCTGCATCAGGATCCCCGTTTGGATTGCCGTTAGTTACATCGAAAAAGTAAACAAATTCATAGCGGTTCTGGATAGGCATTAGTTATTCCCTTCTGTAGTTAGTTCTTTAGTTGCAGTCGAGTCTGATTGAGCAAAATGTGCATTTTTCTGATGGTAATAACCAATGGAGAAACGTCCCTGGTTTTCAATTGAAAAGTGACGTGGAAATTCTGTTGGCAATTTAGTCATAATTGCACCGAGTTGTTGCTCCATAGAAAAAGCAAGACCTTGATTATTCTTACGGATTTTGGACAAGTGGTGTTTACTACCAGAAAGTAATCTCGGGTAAACAGAATAAGGAACTGTCGATGCGGAAGCATAATACTTATCAGTAATCGTTGCGTTAACCTTATCTCCCAAAGCACTTCGCTGGATGTTTTCCAGCAGTGCAAACAATCTGCCGAGTAAATACGCCGGATGGGTGTTGTTTTCATCTAAACTCATAGACATTTCCTTTTTGCCAGTTAATCTTAATTCTCTTTGTAATATTGCTTTCACCAGGGCCACACGTAAGCCACTGATATCACCGTCAGCCCTGAATCGTGAAAGTAGTTGGGCCAGTATCGCTCTTGGGTAACGTTGGCCTGTTAAAATCGAGCGCATCAATTCACCAGCTAAATGTGCCGGAACGTCATCAATTTTTGGCTTTTGGCCATTTCGATGGGGAGATAATTGCAGCAATAAACGCCAAACCGATGGGGCAGTTTTCCACGGCAATGGATTCAAAGCTAAGTCTTGAAAATGTTCTTTAAAACGACGTTGAATTTGACCAAGATCGGTTTGCAACCAGAAACGAATTGAAAGACGAGCTGCATTGGGTGCCAAACCTAAAACAAAAAATTGTGTATCTGGATCAAGTTCCGGTGAAATTTCAGACAAAGGCCGGCCTTTCGCTAGCTTTTCCAGTTCGGAATGGAGCGCCTTTGCTTCACCTTCATCCGTTGGCCCGGGCGGATTAAATCCATTCATAAAAAAGGCTTCCGCGCCTTTTGCTTTCTTCTCACTATCAGCCAGTGCCCAAAACACAAGATTGGTATCACCTAAACTGATGACTTGGTCATTTTCTCTGCGTAACAGGTAATTTAACGCAGTGGTATAAGCAAACGCCGCTTCCTCGGAAACCGGCGCATTATCTCCCTGGCCCTTGCCAAAGGATGTAAACGACTCTTTATTGAAAGAAACAATAGAAACGCCGGAGCTTTGCCCACCCGAAACGCCTTTAATCGCCGGGTGTAATCTTGAAATTGAAGCTTGCTTGCCAGTAATTAAGCACATACTTTGTTTGGCATCGTCCGATTGAAGTGTTCCCCTCCAAATCATTTTTGCTTCGTCGGCTTCATGAATATATTGCCGCGTTCCATCTAACTGAAAAACGACATTGGCATCTAAGACATCTGGTGTGAGGATGGAAGCTTCAAAATTCTCAGGCTGCCAATTTTGAAGAAATAAAGCCAAAGCTTTTAATCCATCATTTTCAGCATTTTCAAGAAGCGATAAATGCAAACCTCTAAAGGCTTCAAAAGTCAGGGAGCATATTTCAAATCCTGCATCGCTTTTTTTGTCTTTAGGCATAGCAACGCCCAGTACGTAGGCAGTTTTATCCCATAGGAAGTTCGGTTTAATACCAGAAGTTCTTTTTTCTGGGCGAGGAACACTCATTAACTTAGGCTTGGGCTTTCTTTCATCTGTAAGATTTGGAACCAGGTCAAGCAACTCCCCTTGTTCGGAAAGCACCAAGATATAGCTGACTTTTTCTTCACTAAAGCCAAAGGCGGGGACTTTGCCTTTATTATTTTCAACCAGGCGGTCGTAGTACTGGCTTAAAGCCGATAAAATCATTGCACCACCTCCGTTGACTGAAAGGGTGGTACTTCAATAATGCCATTGTTTAATTTTGCCCTAAAAAACTTTGGCTCTGCGTTGTTTGCAAAATCAATGTCGTGCAACATCCAGCCAAGATCTATGCTATTCAGAGCCAATTCTGAATCAGGAAAGTCGGCTTCAGATTCAATCAAAGAAAAGTAGGCGGGAAATTCACGGTTGCCTAAGCAAGGCTGATGGAAAAACTGCCCTTTGCGGGCACGGCGTTTAAAAATATCCAGGTGTTTGCCAACCGAATCATCAGCACCCGCTTTATCTGTCAGCTCAAAATGCGCTTCGATTACATAACCCACATCACGAAGCAAGGTAGTAGCTCGTTGTTGCCGGTTGTCACCATCATCAATCAAAAAATTTAGGTTTTGCGTGCTTTTTCGCTTCATTGCGCCACTCACTTTGGAAGTGGAAATTTTACAATTTCCCAGCTCATTGCGCCGAATGGACTCAAAACGCACAGGCTTTAATACATGAATGCGGTCAATGACCCAACGAATGGCTGGCTTCCAGTGAATGGCTTCCAGAATTCCCCTTGCAGCGGAAGGCGTTATAACGTCATAAGAAACGCGCTCCACCTTCATCTCTGGTCTGGTAAAGCAAGCATAATCCCCCCATACATGTAACTTAATGCCATAAGCCATTTTCGTTCCTCCAGTTATCCGTTTATAAAACCTGGTTCTCAGCCTTCATAAAGTCCGGTTGTTGCCAACCAAGACCAGACTCTGAATCGTATATATCCATGTTAACCAGTTCCCAAAACTGGTCTTTAAAGCGATGTGGTGCAACCGTTTGAATTACCCTTGCCATGTGTAAGCTGTCAAAGCCGCTTTGTGGGAGTTGTACAATATAGGGCTGTAACTTTCTCAAAACACCACTTACCTCATCTGTCGTTTCAAGTTCTTTCAACAATGCTTTAGCTTCATCGTCATAAGGGATAAAGACGGGCAACATAAAGCTATCGATCATTCGAAAATCACTGGCAATTTTCTCAAATGGAAAATCCAGTTTTTGTGTCCCAACCCTACAGGCTTTCAGCAGCTGCTTCTGATCCAACCCGTCTCCTTTGCGCCAATAGACTTCCATAAAATAGGCTTTAATCGCGTCTTCACAGAGCAGGTTATCGAAGTCTCTACGTAATACAGACCTCATGCCCGCAGCGTACCCTTCCAACTCTGGTGGTATAGACCAATCCGGTGATTTAAATATCCAGACGTGACTGTCTGCTTTTGCTCTTAGACGCTCTCGGTTACAGCGTCCTGCGGCTTGTGCGATAGAGTCTAATCCGGCTTCCGCACGCATAACACAGGGAAAGTCAACGTCGACTCCAGCTTCAATCAGTGAAGTTGAGATTACCCGGCATGGAAGTGCATTATCTGGCTTTAGACGATCACGAATAGTTTCTAATGCCTCGGTTCTATGTGCTGCACACATCAAAGTCGTTAAGTGAAAAATACCTTCTGTGCGTTGTTCTTTGAGTGTTTGAAAAAGGGACTGAGCATGGCGTCGATTATTGACAATAGTAAGGATCTGCTCATTTGCCTGAATACGAGAAACAAGTTCATCATCACTTAATTCCCCCAAGTGAGAGACATTGACTAAGCTTAACTCCTGGAACAGGCGTT
Organism: Alteromonadaceae bacterium; assembly: GCA_965279005.1. Taxonomy (GTDB): domain Bacteria; phylum Pseudomonadota; class Gammaproteobacteria; order Enterobacterales; family Alteromonadaceae; genus Planctobacterium. The sequence continues at coordinate 332,184 of CBDIHK010000026.1, forward strand.
TTGGATTTGGTGCAATTTCGCGAACATTGTTAAATCCTTTTTCGAAATCTTTATCGCGAAGTGCCGGTTGAGTTGCGGTACAGAGCACCACCGAACAACTATAGTTACGAGCCAACTCATCTATTGCCGCCATAACCGGACGTAGAAATTTAAGGGGAAGAGTTTGCGCTTCATCCAGAATAATCACACTACCTGAAATATTATGTAACTTACGGCAATGAGAGGGGCGATCAGCGAACAATGATTCGAAAAACTGTACAGCCGTTGTCACTATCACTGGCATATCCCAGTTTTCCATGGCTAACTTAAGTTTATCCTGTGTTTGCTCAGCGCCTTCTTTAAATTGGATTTGACGATCATCAAAATTGCTGTGATGCTCCAAAACTGCGGAATCGCCTAAATCCCCAAAAGCCTCACGAAATACTTTTGCGTTCTGCTCAATGATGCTGGTAAAGGGGATCACGTAAATCACTCTGCGCATATCGTGTGCAAGCGCATGGTCTAAAGCAAATGCCATAGAACTTAACGTTTTCCCGCCACCTGTTGGGACAGTTAACGTAAACAGACCTGGTGGGAGTTGTGCCTTTAGCCTGGCATTATCCAGGATCTCTTTTCGAAGCTGATTGACTTTTTTGGCCGGATCACTCTTCTTAGTCATCTCAGCAAGTGCATCATCGAGTCTTAGCTTTAATTCTGCTAGCTCAGGATAACCTCCTCTTAGAAAAGGTTTAGCTTCGAGCTTCTTATAAAACTTATCTGTATCGATAAAATCCGCATCAACTAAACATGAAAAAATCATGCGGATTAAAAAAGCATATTGGAAACCGTACAGGTCATTATCTGGGTTCGGTGAAATATGATTTATACCGAGATCAATTGAAGGTATCACAAGTTCCGATTGCCATACTTCGGTGTCCAAAGTCGGTAAATCTCTACCAAATTGCTGGTTTAATCGCTCCTTGAGGGATCTTCGTCCATCCCCTTCACCAGACCCATTAGCTAGCCCCGCATGATGTCCTGCGATGGCATAGGCAATCAGGTTGCACCATGGATAAGGCAAAATTTCGGCAGCAATTATTGCTCCGGCCGTTGCGTGATCCACTCTATTTGGAGAACCTTCGAGCCTTGATTGAAATTCTAGTGTGTATTTACCTAAATCGTGAAGAAGACCTGCCAGATACGGTAATTGATTAGCCTTAAAATAGGCGGAGTTTAGTTGTGCAATTTCGGCAACACTATACAGATGGCCTCGTAAAGATTGCCAGTCTGTTTTATCTGGAAGCGTTCCTGAGTGTGCAAAATATTTATTCATAGGCATTTTCAACCAGACTTAAACGGCTAATGCATAGCGCCAAAATTTGCCCGCCGATTTCTCCCTGACGGGCTGCATTTTTTCCGTATTTTCTGAGTAACCTCCATGTTAGTTGCGCACCAGCTGTGGAATGGTCAATCTTGCCTTTAAGAAGTGTTGCATTCACATACATCTCATCGTCTTGGTCGATATCGCCAGTAGCCGACTTGATATAAGTCTGAAACTCCTTGCTGTACTTACCAAAATCATGCAGTAGACCAATTAGCCGTCCCGAATTTTCAACGCCAACTTTATTCGAAAAGTTGGCCGCCAATTCAGCAACTTCAGTTAAATGCACTGAAAGTGATTGTTGTTTACCATCAAGTTTTCTCTTATGGGCAATAAAAATGTTACGCACTATTTAGTCCTTTATCATTGCTGTATTTCGTACCTAACACTATCCGTGGTTCCATGTCTGATCAGTTAATTAGCTACATTAGGTTCGCGGTTAACTCATTTTTACAACTGGAGATAGGATTATTACCAATGCTTAATTTCTGTCGAAATTCATTTACTGAGTAGAATGCTCCCTGAACCATGACACAAAGCAGTAACTTTAATTGAGAAGTGCGCATAAAATACTCCATGACTTCAGGATGATAATAATTTCAGTTTACCTATCACATTAGTATGAATCTGTAAGAGATTTCGTATTTTTTTACTCTTATTTAGTTTGACTACCGAACAACAGCTCCACGGCAGTAGAGGTAAGTCTTTGAAGCTACCCCGACCATTGGTTTTGGGATAGCGCTAGTCTGTCGTTCAAATGATTCCTGATTGACCGGAATTCGATATTAGTCACCATGAAAACTGGTTTAACATGCAGCCTCACATAGCAATCACATAGTGGAATTAAATAGTTAATAAAAAAGCGCAAATGTGTATCGTTATTAACTGGTAATTTTAGTATTAGGGTTGCAGGCGAAAGCATAAAGATTAACTCCATTTGTTACTGGCATTGCATTTATCTGCCTAGCCACCTAGATTGGTAGCATAAGAAAAACATCTATCTATTCTGGGAACGGAACATATGAATCGAGCATTGCGCGCTGCCAAACCACTAGGGATTATTTTTTTAGCAGGCATTAGCCAAACCACCTGGGCAAGTTCAGTTTATGTAAGCTATGGCCAAAGCGAACAAACTGTGGTGGTTGGTGAACAAAGCATTGACCTAACACCTGCTGGCACGTCACTAATGTTAGATTTTGACATCACTGAGCAATTCTCAGTATCACTAGACACCAGCGGTTACGACGATTCTGAAGGCCTTAGTCAATTTGCCAACCTTGACTATGACTCCGATAGTTTTGGGGTAGGCCTAGGCTACACCCTGGAAGACTGGTCATTTTATTACCAATTCGCAGACTACGAAGACCAACAGAGAGTAGACAGTAGTAGACAGGGTACGCCGGCATCCACCACCATAACCGAAGCCCAAACCCACTCCGTCGGCTTGGCCCGCTTTTTTATTAAGGACGATTGGCAATTTAGCTTAAACGCAGGGCTGCACTACAACGATTGGGATCAAAACCTTCGAGTGTTATCAGGCGACCCACAGCAACCGCCACAATCCACCGAAGATCAAGGTGATGCTACTTTTGTTTCTATCGGCGCTGGCGCCAGCTACTTTGTATCCCTAACCGAAGACAGGGCACTTATGTATGGTATCTATGCAGGTTGGAACGAAGTGATGGACAGCGGCTCGGAAACCGTGAGTATCAATGGCCGCAACGTTAGCCAAATCAGGGATATCAATACGGGCAACAGGATTTCTGCATTGTCAATTGCCGGTTCTGAAAGTTACGGCTTAGTGAACCTATATGTCTCATTGGACTTAAGTGAAAACTGGGTAGCGGATGTCGATGCTAGTTTTGATTTTGCCAGCGATGACAATGCAACTTCCTGGTCGCTTAGCCTTGGATACTTTTTCTAAGAAGACCTAATGATATCCCACTTAAAAAGAGACTTTTTGGGTATCATACTGCATGCCTAAGTACCAGCACATATCCCTGCAACAGAACAACTATTGATTAAACTTTAAGCATCTCCAAAAGTGCCGGAGGATCTTATGATCATTCTTATTGGCGGTGAAAAAGGCGGTAGTGGCAAAAGTTGTTTAGCCCAGAACATAGCGGTTTATATAAAACACAATGTCAGTGATTCGCTGATGATGGTTGACTGTGATCCACAACGGACGACCTCTGATTGGATACAAGAACGCAGTAGCAACAGCAAACTAGAAAACATTAATTGCGTCCAGCTTTACGGCAAAATCCGCAATGAGCTAATTAGCCTGAACAACTGCTATGACTATGTGGTAATTGATTGTGGCGGCCAAGACAACCTAGCATTGCGATCATCTATGGCGGTTGCAGACCATATTTTATTGCCGCTAAGACCTAAACGCCGGGACTTAAAGACGGTGGTGCATATGGAAGACATTATCTCCACCTGCAAAATGGTAAACCCTGCAATGAATGTCGCTTTTGTTATTACCCAATGCCCGAGTTTACCCTCATTGGCCAAACGCATTCTGGACGCAAAAGAGGTTTGCCACTCCTTTGATGTGCCTGTGCTTAATGCCATTACCTATTCCCGCAATATCTATGACGACAGCGAAGAGCTGGGTATGTCGGTTTTGGAAAAAGATAGCGCAGGAAAAGCCGCGATGGAAATCAGCACCATATTCCACGAATTACTGCAAAAAAAGCATTTGGATCTAAACCATGAGTTTATTAAGCCTGAAGCGCAAGTCGCCTACGCCTAAAAAAGGCCAAACGTCATTGCAGCAATTTGTCGATAGCGCAAAGGATCAGCTATATGGACAAAACGTGGTCGCGGTCGAATTTGCGCGAAAACAAAATCTGCAGACCATTCCAGGGCTACCACATGCGAATGCAAGCAAACGCATGACCCGCCATTGTTTTACCCTAGACCAACAAGCAAAAGACGCCTTAGAGCAACTGGCCAAGCACGAGAATAAAAGCCGCTCAGCAATGGTGAGGACGGCTATTGCCAGCCTATTGGCAGCTTCGCAGCAGTAATCTAATAAACACAGGTGACAAGAGAGCATGCCCATAGTTATGCACTATAATCAACTAAGCATGCAATTATGACTAGGCAAGATACCGCCACTGGGTTATGTTAACGAACCATTAACATATAACCTGGCGTGCCCCATGACCCATAAACGCATAAAATTTTTCGTTGAAAACCAGGTGGCCCATGTCATTTTAAGCCGGCCTGATAAACGCAACGCCATTGATATGGAGATGTTCAAGCAGCTTGATGGCATCGGCAAGGCGCTGCGCCGAAAAGATGATGTTCGGGTGGTTATTGTCAGGGGTGAAGGTGAGGACTTTTGCTCTGGCCTGGATGTTAAATCCGTTATGTCCAACCCAAAACACGCCGCTAAACTACTGTGGAAATGGTGGCCCGGCAACCCGAACCTCGCCCAGCGGGTCTGCACCAATTGGCGCAAGCTGACAGTACCGGTGATCATGGCTATCCATGGCCGTTGCTGGGGCGGCGGATTGCAAATAGCACTGGGCGGTGACTTCCGCATCGTCAGTCCCGACGCCTCGCTATCAGTGATGGAAAACAAATGGGGGCTTATCCCTGATATGGGGGGTTCCTTGGCGTTGCGGGAACTTCTTAGCGCAGACAAAGCCATGATGTATGCCATGACCGCAAAAGAAATTCCGGCACAAGAAGCGCTCGACAATAACCTGGTAACAGAGATTGCAGAAGATCCGGTGGCAGCCGCGGAACAATTGGCTGCCAAATTGAAGCACCGTTCACCAGACAGCATTGCCGCTATTAAAAAGCTCTACCAAAAATTCCCCCACAGCAGCGACGCCGGTTTATTGGCCAGAGAAAGCTTATATCAAATCAAAGTGCTTATGGGCAAAAACCAGCGCATTGCTACCATTAGGGAAACCAAAGATCCCAGCCGGCCATATGTATAGCAAGCTAGGCCTAAGCTAGTACCGAATCTGCCACATCTTTGCCACGCGGCAGGCTATGGCCTGCCACCACCACCTGTTCCTGGTTATAAGAATCAATATGATCTTTGTTGGCAATGTAAGAACGGTGCAAGCGCACAAACTGAGAAGGTAATTGCTGTTGGCTGTCTTTCAGGGAGCTATAGACCACCTTTTTATCACCGCCATTCAAATAGTAGGTGACGTAGTTGCCCATGCCTTGCACATAGAGGATGTCATCAAAGCGCAAGCGATGCACAGAACGTTCCGCCTTTACTTCAATAAACGCCGGTGCTGAGCCAGGATCTTGCTGCCGAAGTAAACTTTCCCGCAAGCGGATATAAAGTTGGAACACCTTAATGGCACCCAACAACAATACCGTGGTATTCACCAGCACCATATTGCGGATCCAGGCTGCAAGGCTAAAACTAAAATCCTCCTGGCTTTGCAACAAAAGCTGTTCATAAAAAAAGTAGCTAAATATCATCTGCAATGCCCCAGCGATTAATATCAGCAGTGAGTAACCCTGGACAAACCGGAGATATTGGCGCTGTTCCAGGTAATGGGGAATGAGGAAATAAAGCATGCAATAGGCGGCCATTATGCGCACTGGCATTAAGACAAACTCAAGGTAAAACGACGCAAAATATCCCGCTTCCGGCCGCATCCATATTAGGCTGAACAGCAAGTAATAACACAGCCAAAACAGCACATGGGTAAATAAACGCGAGCCAGCTAAATACCCATCTGGAAATGTCGACTTAAAATCAAAATAGCCAGTCATGGCAGGTTGCATGTTTGCATATTTACTAAGCCCATTTAAATAATTCCGCCTTGTTTATCCCTAGAAAATACTAGCATTTCGGTATCGCGAACTTCCCTACTTACCTTCAAAGGTCGGGGGTATTGGCACAACGTCAAGAGGTTGTTTATGTTGCCAAAATTAAACTTTAATCGAATATTATGCCAATGCTTTTTATTTTGCTTGCTATTTCCCAGCAGCTACGCAGAAGACTTACAGGGATCGGACAAGCAACTGCGCAGGGCACAGTGGCACGCAAGCTTTAAACCCGCACAATCAATTGGTCGGGAAATAAGGTCAATTGAACCAGGTTCAGCGCTAGAAGAAGCTGGGTTGGTACCGGGAGACACCCTTCTCGCCATCAATGGCCAATCCATCATTGATGGTAATACTTGGTCTGACATCAGCTACAGCTTACGGGCAGGTAAAAAATACCAAATCTTGTATAAGCGCCAGGCAGATGTGCAGGCAACTACGATTAGCTTTGATCCCGCACCGCTAGAATCATACCCAAACCTAAATACCGAATATGGTTTCTTTACCAGTGACTACAACATTCAACAGCGCAGCATTATTACCTACCCAAGCAATGCGTCGGGCAATCTACCCGCAATTTACATCGTAGGTGGTTTAAGCTGTTCCAGCATTGAATACCTGCCAGGCCGCAAGTCCAATTTCATCCGCTCACTACGCTACTTAATCCAGCAATCAGGCATGCTGGTGAAACGCATTGAAAAGCCCGGTGTTGGTGACAGTTCTGGCCAGTGCTCAAAAACCGATTTTCACACTGAGTTAAATGGCATTGAAGTTGGCCTACAGAGGTTATTGGAGGATGAACGGGTCGATAGCAACCGGGTTATTGTTTATGGCAGCAGCATGGGCAGTGCCCTGGCTCCGTACTTGGCTAATAAGTACGAACTCAATGGCGTGATAGCGGATGGAACCTTTTACCGCAGTTGGTTCGAACACATGCTGGAAATCGAACGGCGTATCCAAACCATGAACGGTAAAAGCCAAAGCGAGGTTAATGATCTGATTAACCGGGCTTACATTCCCTTGTACTACGGCATGCTCATAGAAAAAAAGACTTATCGAGAGGTCACAACCCAGATGCCTTTTCTAGCAGAACACAACTACCACGGTGCCAAGCACATGTATGGCAGGCCGGTGGACTATTACCACCAGGTTCAGGACTTTGATTTCGCTGGAAATTGGGCGTCGTTAAAAGCACCGGCTAGGATCCGCTGGGGCACAAACGACTGGATCATGTCGGAATACGATATTGATATCCTGGCTGAAGTTCTGGAAAGTGAGCAGCACCCTAACTTCCAAATCTATAAATTCCCAGGACTGGATCATTGGGATACCATCCACGAAAGCGCACTTAACTCCTACCAGGGCAAGCCAGGCCGGTGGGATGACCGCATCAGCCAGCAGCTAGTCGACTGGGCACAGGAGTTGAACCGACAGAAAAACTAGAGCCTGTTGAACTCCCTGCCAGAAATTATTGTTCCTGCAATCGCATGCCATGAAGGTAAATCGCCATTGATTTATTGACGTACGCTGCGACTGGGGCGCCCATGGCCGTTGCATCTTTTGCAATGTAATAGGCACCACCGCTTTCAGATGCGCCTGGCGGGTAACCATCCCCGTCCTTGATATTGAGCCAGGCGACATTCACTTCCCAGGCTTCGTGGCTATTGCCTTCTGAGTCGATGAAGATGCGTATACCAACCACCTCGGCATCAGTCCAAAACTGGGCATCATGGTACTGCACAAAAGCGGAAGGTAGACGTAATTTCAAGCCCTGTTTGAGCTCTATTGAGGCAAACACTAAACCTAAATTGGCCACGTTAAACATGGGCACCGGCATCTGCCCAGTTGTGGTTGCCACTTGCTTACCTGGTTCGCTGGTATCAACCTGATATTGGCTGCCATTAAACCGGTAATTCTTGACCACCTTACCAAGCCCCGCTCCAGCATCAACCGTCTGGGTTATTTTCAGAGGCCGCAGTGATCTCTTGTCAAAATGGGTGATATTACTGCTTTCCCCGCCTGATACTTGGGTGACCTGCTGTACATGCCGCCAACCAGCCTCTTCGGCGATGAGCTGTTCAAAATACTCGGCTTTTTTCTGCCTCTTGCCATCTTCCAGTGTGTATTGTGACCATCGCGCGGAGAACACTGTTAGGCTGTCGCCCCTTACCAATTCGCTGCCAATTTGAACCACGGTTGGTTGTGCTAACACTGCCATTGGCAGCATCACTAGGCTTAGAACACTCAATAATAGTTTCATGGTTTACTCCCGTTGTGAAACTGCTAGGGAGTATTTGCAGCCATTGTATCTTAACGCCATGATCAAAATGTGATTTTGTGCTGATCTTTTACAGTGCGAATCAGTTATTGAGATGCTGTTGCAGTAAATTCCTGATGCTAGGCTCAGTGCGTACCGTGTTTAAACGCGAGTCAATTTTAGCAAACACGGCAAAACCATTCTTATCGGCGAATGCCTTTTCCAACCAGTATTGGCTCCGCCCAGCATCATTGATTTGCCCATAAGCCGTAGCAATGGAATAAGCTTCAACCAGGCCTTTTTGGTAGCCAATCTCCAATCCATCAATCCAGCTGCGATAGGCTTGTTGAAATTCCTGCGGGCCAACGGTGTTGTTTTGTGACTGAGTTTTTTGCTGAATAAGGTTCAGCTGTTGCATCGCTGCTGGCCAGTCTTGTTTTTGCAACAAGGCTTCAAGCAATCCTAGCCTTGTCCAAACCGCACCTGGTTCCAATGCTAGGATCTGTCCACATTCCGCAATTGCCTCGTTAAACAGGCTGGCAAAGTTGAGGTACCAGCACAGGTCTGCATTGACCGTCATGGATAAAGGATCCAGATCTTTGGCAAGTTTGGCTTGTTTAACCGCGAGATCATGCTCGGCCAAGGTGGCATAAACCGCTGCCAACAAGCTATGGGCGTCGGCACTGTTTGGTTGCAATGCCAGCGCGCGTTGCAAACTCTGTTTGGCTTTGCCAGGCCGCCAATCACCATAAAGCTGTAAAAAGGCCAAGGTGTATAGGCTCAAGGGATGTTCTGGTTGCAAGCTAAGAAGCTTCTCCAAATACTGCTGAGCTTTGTAAAAATGCTTGGATCTGTTGACTGAGTCCTGCGCACCCAATTGTTGCCAGGCCGACGCCAAATTAACCAAAATGTCTATGTTATCTGGCGCAATGGCCAAGGCTTGCTCTAGGTAAAAAACAGCATTTTGTTTGGCTTTTGGATCCGGTTTCGCCAAAAGGTAACGGCCTTGGTTAAATAGTCCCAAAGCTTCCCCTGTCAAAGGTATTGTTTGTGCTGATTGAACAGGGACGGGAAAAGATAGAACGCTAGCCAATTGTTCGATAACCCCAGAAATAATCTCCTGCTGCTGATGTGAACCCGCTCCCTTTAGCCAATTGAAGGCTTGCGCCCAAAGCAGTTCATCGTTTTCTGATTGCAACCGAAAATGTAGCCTAAACTGCAGGGCATCTTCTTGCAGCGAGCTATAGAGCATGTATCCAGGTGCAATAACTTCTGAATCTTGATCGCGCCAGGAGCTGGCGCTGGTTTTCCCGACTAATAACAACTCTTGGGTTGGCACTTTGGCTAACTGGAGCAACAGCTCTTCGCGAATGCCATGGGCTAAATGGGAGGTATGGCTATTGTCGGCCAAACCTGAAACGGGCATAACTACCAATGCCGGTTTTTCATCAAGTGCGGTTCCGCGCATAAGGTTGGCGAAAACTAAAGCGGTTGCGAGCAGTGCTAGCACGATCTGCCAATAGGCCAGCTTTGCAGTCCTAGCGGGCTTTGCGGCGACCAACAGGCGGTAACCTTTGCCCGGGATGGTTTGCACAAATTCCGGCACATTGGGATCGTCTCCCAGGGCTTTGCGCAGTTTGCGCATGCAGGTATTTAAACTTTGATCAAATTCCACTATGCGATCATCAGGCCAAAGCTCTGCAATTGCCTGTTCTCGGCTAACCAGTTCATTGGCACCGGCCGCAATCAACAGGTTAAGTAAACGCCTGGGCTGTTCGGGCAACCTCTGTTGCTGCTGGCCATCAATCAATTCACCTGTTTGGGGGTTATAACGCCATTGCCTTAGCTTTAACACTATATCCAACCTAGTTCTATTTGCATACAAACCACATATTAGCCTAGACGCTTTAAAATGCCGCAAATGCGGCATTAATACCGATTCCATTAATTCTAATAATTAGAACTTTAAAGCCATCTTTTTGCGATTTTAATTCTAATATTTTGATTCCATAATGTATTCATCAAAGCTTACGACGAGGCAATATTATGAAAATCTTACGTACAATCCCAAGCCAAGCAACTCAAGACGGTGATGGCGTGAAAATCGCGAGGGTTGCCGATTTTGCGGGCAAACTATTGGATCCATTTTTGATGGTCGACGAGCTTAAGTCAGACGACTTAGCTGACTATATTGGTGGCTTCCCGCCGCACCCACACCGGGGCATGGAAACCTTTACCTATATCATTAAAGGCGGCTTTGAACACCAAGACCAAATGGGTAATAAGAAAGTCATCGCTGGCGGCGATGTACAGTGGATGAGCACGGGATTTGGCGTAGTGCACTCGGAAATGCCGGTAGCCGACGCCAAAGACGGCATGCACGGCTTCCAGATTTGGGTCAATATGCCGGCTAAAGACAAGTTGCGCAAACCCAGGTACCAAGACTCGACTGAAACCGGGTTGCCATCGCTAGAAAACAACAGTGGTGCCTCACTAAAGGCCTTGGCGGGCGACTGGCAGCTCAATGGCGAAGAAGTGGTTTCACCATTGAATGGGTTGGCCGCTGACGCAGCAATAGCAGATGTAACCCTAGAAGCAGGCGGGCTTGCTAACGTGGAATTGTCGGATCGTGAATTGGCCTTCTTGTATGTGCACACGGGAGAGTTAAACGGTATTCCAGCGGGCAACTTGATCCTAGTGGATAACAATCACGCAGCAAAGCTGGTAGCAGGTGAGCAAGGTGCGGGTGCATTGGTGTTTAAAGGTAACCCATTGAAAGAGCCCATTGCCCATATGGGTCCCTTTGTCATGAACTATGAAGGTGAGCTGCGCCAAGCAATCCTTGACTACCAAAGCGGCAAGTTTGGCAATATCTAAACCACATTAAAACCATTTAAAATTAGGGCTGTGAAGCCCTAATTTTTAAATCAATTTCTGTAAAAACTGTCACTGATATATATTTTTACACTTTCCCAAGTGACTTGACCTTTGTTTCCCCGTATACAAGCGCGTTGAAAAAACTACGGGACAAGTAAAATGAAAATAAAAGCCTTAACACTTAGCCTAGTTGCTGCATTAGGACTGGGATTGGGGTCACCAGCCTTGGCTGACGGCCACATGCACAATAAAGACGCCGCGGCCATGTTTGACCATAGCCACCGCAGCGACCGCAATAAAGCGCGCGATGAAGCGCGTAAGCCATTCCAAACACTAGAATTTTTTGGCATTAAGCGCCACCATAAAGTCGTAGAAATCATGCCTGGTGGCGGTTGGTATACCGAGATCTTGGCGCCAATGCTCAATGAACACGGCGAGTTTGTTGCAGCCCACTTTCCCGCAGACAGTCAGTCTAATTACCGCGCTAACTCTCGTAAGAACTACGACGAGAAACTTGCCAGTAACAAAAAAGTCTATGGCAACGTCAGCGTTGTAGATTTTGACCTGGAACAGCCTGTTCCAGTAGGCGCTAAAAACGCTGACGCAGTATTGACCTTCCGCGGCTTGCACGGGCTGCAGAACAGAGGCCATCTTGGCAAGGCCTTCGCCTACTACAGCGATATGCTAAAACAAGGCGGTAAGCTAGGCATAGTGCAACATCAGGCTCCAGAAGGTTACGACCCCGTTGCCACAGCCCGCAAAGGTTATTTGCCAAAGTCCTATGTCATTGACGTGGCGAAAGCCCATGGCTTTAAGTTGGTCGCTGAAGCTTACTTCCACAACAACCCAATGGACAACATCATCCGTGATAATGTGGAGCAAGGCGTATGGGCACTGCCACCATCATTGCGCGCAGAAGAGCACAAAGAAAAATATGAAAAAGTAGGTGAATCTAACCGTATGACCCTACTTTTTGAGAAGCGTTAATCGCTTAGAACAGCGTTTAACGTAGAAGGAAAATAGGGCTACTTAGCCCTATTTTTTATTTTATAAACTGCAATGCGCAGATCTTATTGCCTGATGGATCCCGTAAATAGGCCAAATACAACTGCTTGCCGCTGCCTTCGCGTATGCCCGGCGGATCTTCGCAGGTGGTGCCGCCGTTAGCCAACCCAGCTGCGTGGAAGGCCTCTGCCGCTTCCGCTGAGGACACTGCAAAGCCAATAGTGCTGCCATTACCGCAGCTTGCGGCTTCGCCATCAATAGGTTTAGTAATAGCAAATACACCGGTCTTGCTGTAATAAAATACCCTGCCCTTTTCGTCCATTACCCCAGGCCGGTAGCCAATTGCCGTTAATACCGCATCATAAAATTGCTTTGACACCTCAATATCATTTGCGCCCAACATTACGTGGCTAAACATATAATTTCCTCAAAAACAAAAGTGCTTTTGATACTAGGTTATGGACTAATAGAAAAGCAAGCTAATGGAATTAGTCGGCCACTATTTAGACGCCACAAAATCCCCCTCAATACAGACAGTATAAAAATAGCTGGCTTCTATCTGTGGATGCCAATAGTCGCTAGGCCAGCCCGCTTTTTGCTTGAGCGCTTTGACAAACTCACCGCGGTTGGCAAAGTGCTCCCAAACAGCGGGCAAGAAAAGTGCGCCGCTGTTATTGCGCTTAAGCAAAAGCCCCATTTCCCCCGGTATGAGTTGTCGCAGCAAATCGGCCTCGCTAGTAAACGCAAGCTGCTTAAACTCGGAGAGTATGGATATGCTAAAGGTGGTTGCTGGCAGCTGTGCTGCCTGCAAAACTTGGTTGTAATGGCCGGAAAAAGCGGCCGCATGCGCGCGCTCGGCAACATCCCGCCATAGTGGTCTGGATGCGACAGTGCTGCCAATACAGCCAAGTAGTTGCTGGTTTACTCGAATAGTGACAAAGGTGGCTGCGTTTTGTTGCAGGGATTCTGGCATGTCCCAGTCTGGACACTGTAAACCGCCCGTACCTAAGCCATGCTGGATAATATGGCAAACCAAGTCCCGTAAAAGCTGCTGGTCGGAAGCCGCCAATTCAATGCAAGGCAAAGCTGGCATAGCCCACTACCCGGCTGGTATCACCGCTTACATCGCCCGAATTGCACTGGCTTAACAACTCCGGTTGCCAAGCCTGCTTCTGGCAATAACGCAAAAAACCGTCCAATGCGTGGGCGCCGCAGGCTTGCTCTGGTTGTATTGACACGTCGCAAGCCATTATGCGCTGGATTGTATCGGCATCAATGGCACACGCCTGATCGTAGCGGTGGAAATGGCTCAAATCTGTACTGATAACCAATAAAGTGTCGTCATTAACGGGGATGCTGGCAATGATGTTGCAAACGTCCTCTACCCCCATCCAGCCAACCACTATCGGTAGGATACTAAAACCATCGCCCAGGCAAGTTTGTAGAAACGGCAACTGCACTTCAAGTGAGTGCTCAGCACGGTGCGCTGCGTCGCTCGTAATAACCTGGGGCAGGCTTGCTACCTTGGCTTTTAGTTGCTGATCCACCAGGACAGTACCCAAGGGTGTCGCAAAAAATACGTGGTGCGGAACCGCAGCACCTTGCAGCGGGTAGTGATGGCTGGGACCAAGCAGTACCACTTTTTTAATCTGTTGCGAATAGGGGCGCAGCAGACCATAGGCAGCGGCGGCTGTGGCTCCGGAATACTGGTATCCGGCGTGGGGCACAATCAAGGCCTTTGGCCTTATGCCAGTGCTATTGGCTTTATCCAGTAAGTTGCTAAGTTGCCCAGATAGCTGTTCCCGTTTCTCTGGATAAAAAGATCCGGCAACGGCAGGCTCACGGATTGTCATAAGCTTCCACCTTTTGGTTGAAATATAACCAGAATGCCCCTACTAATAGTATAGTCTTTCTTATTGCATTTGGTATGAAAATTCAACCACCAGAATATTATCCAACCGAATATTGGCAACGCCTTGACGATGGCCGGGTGCAGTGTGACTTATGCCCCCATCACTGCCAGTTGAGGGAGGGTAAACGCGGGATATGTTTTGTCCGCGCCAACCACGAAGGCAGCATACAACTGACCAGCTATGGCCGATCTAGTGGCTTTTGCATTGACCCGATTGAAAAGAAACCGCTAAACCATTTTTACCCAGGCTCAAGTGTGCTGTCATTTGGCACTGCGGGCTGCAACCTTACGTGCAAATTCTGCCAAAACTGGGATATGAGCAAATCAAGGGAAATGGACAAACTCGCCAGCACAGCCATGCCTGGGCAAATCGCGCGGGCAGCTCACCGTTACGGCTGCGACAGTGTCGCTTACACCTACAATGATCCCGTAATCTTCCTGGAATACGCCATTGACACCGCGCAAGCATGCCACGAATTGGGTATTAAAAGTGTCGCGGTGTCTGCAGGTTACATCTGTGACCAGCCCAGGCAGGACTTCTACCGGCATATGGATGCCGCCAACATTGATTTAAAAGGCTTTACCAACCAGTTTTACAAAAAGCTCTGCCATAGTGAGTTGCAACCGGTGCTGGACACCCTGCTTTATTTGAAACGGGAAACCAGTACCTGGTTTGAAATTACCACGCTGTTGATCCCTGGTGAGAACGACAGCGACCAGGAACTGCATGCCTTGAGCCAGTGGATAGCGGAAAACCTAGGGCCAAATATCCCGCTCCATTTCAGCGCCTTCCACCCCGACTTTAAAATGATGGATATCCCGGCAACTCCGGTTGAGACCTTGCTAAGGGCGCGGGATATTGCCTTAAGTTATGGCTTACATTATGTCTATTGCGGCAATGTACACCACCAAGCAAGTGATACCACCTATTGCCCCCATTGCCACAAACCGGTCATTACCCGCGACTGGTACCAGCTTGGATCGGTGAACGTGGACGCCAACGGCTGCTGCCAGCATTGCCAAGGTAAAATTGCTGGTCGATTTGGCAGTGATAAAAAACGCTTTGGCAGGCGCCGTATTCCCGTGCAAATCAACCCATCCGTTTTTTAGATGATCAAGGGGTCAGAGTCTGAGGGATCCCCACGAATTTAAATAGCATCAAAACTTGCCTCAATTGCGAGGTCGCGAAGGCGGGCAAGCGCCGCTTTCCATTGCTGGTGTGTGAACTTGAGCCGCTGGCGTAGCGCCCTTAAACCCAAGGTATGGAACGATAGCACCGGCCTGTTGGCCGTATTGGCTTGGAAGCGTTTCTGCCAGCCTACCACCACCGTTGCCAACCCTATGAGTATGGCCACCAGTGACGCCAACGTCGTGAGCAAGACCAATACCGCCAGCCGCGCTGGCTTTATGGTGTTGTTGTACTCAAACCCTAGCCCAAACCGGTTGCTTTTCATGTCCCGGAAACCTTCTTCAATCTGCATCCGCTGCTGGTAGATTGAGACAACACGCTTTGCCAGGTTCGTTGTTACGGGGAGCGAGGTGGCCAGCAACCATGGGTCGCTCGCACCCTTGGCGTGTTTAAGTGACATCAGCGATTGTTTGCGTGAGCCGTCCGGGTTCGTGGCGTGCCTGCCTTTGTTCTTGTGTTTGACCAGCACCAGCGAACAGGCAAAGGGCTGGCGTTTGGCAATGAGTGCCGTGGCAAACAGTTTGGGGCGGTGGTTTGCCTGCGTGTACAGCTGGCTGATGCATTGCCACTGGCCACCGTTATCAAGTGAGTATAAGTGCGGTTTGCGCACCCGCCCAACGATGTGCCAACCCAGCTCCCTGACGGGCCGGAACCAGGGGGATTTGAACCCGGCGTCAGTGACGACAATGGGTTGGCAGCCCTTGCCTAGCATGCTGTGCAACGTTCCCAGGAAACGCCGGTGGGTTTTGGCTTTTTCCTTGGTGGCATTGCTATGGACTTCTTGGTACAGCGTGATTGGCCGCCCCTTGAGCACCATGGAAGCCCGCAGCAGGAAGTGGCCTTTATGGTCGTCCAGGTCAGCCCAGTCGACCGCGATAACGGGGTGCTTCGCCACACAAAACAACTTGCAGATAACTGCATAGATATCAGGGATTTCTTGTTGCAGGTGGTTGTTGGAGAGCAACCTGTCGGCACGTTTAATGCGATGTTTTTCAAATGCCTTGGAAGCAATGCCCCTGCCCATGGCGGTCACAGTGGCAGCATTACCGGCTAATAGGCTTTTTACACAATCCAACAGGGCTTTTTGCCTGGTTTTGTGCATTTTAAAAGTGACAAAGTGGATGGTTTTGTTCAGGATAGTAAGGGCATTCATGGCGTTAAAGTTTGGTTGTTTTGTGAGGTTTGGCGATTGATCAGATCACCAAATGCCATGAATGTTCCCTTCGTTTCGAATTAATGTATTGATTTTACTGATTTATTTGTGGGGATACCTCAGGGTCAGAGTCCTTGAAAATCAAGCTGAACAAACATCCTGAATGGATTTCCAATTTCAAGGACTCTGACCCCTTGAACATAGCAAAATCGTCTTAAACATAATTAACTGTGATATTTAGCAGAAATAAACATTTCTAAAACATGAATTAAATAGAGCAAATCTACCTATTAAATCGTACAAACTCCACATATTAATAAGTTAAAACTAACAATAGCAACTTTAAATAACCTTAAACTTATCAATCGCAGGACTTTTGCTTCGCACACCATTAATATCACTTTTTATGATGTGTTTTATATCTTTATATAATTTTTTTTATTTTTATGGCGCATACATACTTTCACCAACAAATTGGTTGAGGAAATGAAATATGAAATCCAAGTTAAGCATTGCAGCGCTGTCACTAATTGGCCTGATTCTCTTGTCAGGCTGTGAGCAGACAACAACGACCCAGCAGCCGCCAGCGGCACCTGCGGTAAGCGTGGCTGAAGTAGTACAGGAACGCCTAACCGAATGGGACGAATTCACCGGACGTATAGAAGCTCCACAAAATGTAGAGCTGCGTCCCAGGGTTTCCGGCTATATTGATTTTGTGGCATTTGACGAAGGTGCCATGGTGAAGCCTGGTGATCCGCTATTCTTTATTGATAACCGCCCCTACAAAGCGGAAGTAAAGCGACTGGAAGCGGAATTGGCACAGGCTACTGCCCAAAACCAACTAGCCCAACGCGAATATCTGCGGGCACAAGACTTGAAGCAGCAAAATGCCGTTTCCCAGGAACTGTTGGATAGCCGCCTTGCAGGCAAGCAACAGGCACATGCCAGGGTTGAGTCGGTAAAAGCGGCATTGGAATTGGCCCGCTTACAACTAAGCTATACCCGGGTAACGGCGCCGATTGCGGGACGCGTTTCCAATGCCTTAGTGACTAAAGGCAACTACGTGCATGCAGGGCAAAGTGTATTGACCAGTTTAGTTTCTACAGACGAGGTCTATGCCTATTTTGATACCGACGAGCAAACCTACCTGAAGTACAGCCAATTGGCACAGCAAGGCCAGCGCCCTAGCTCAAGGGATAACCAAAATCCAGTCGTTATGGGTTTAGCCAATGACCAGGGGTATCCTTACCAGGGTGTCATCGACTTTGTTGACAACCAGGTTAACCAACAAACAGGTACCATCCGTGCCCGTGCCGTGTTCGACAATCCCAATGGCTTTTTAATCCCTGGACTATTTGCCCGCATAAAATTGGTAGGTAGTGCCTCCTACGAGGGGATTTTGATTGACGATAAAGCCATCGGCACCGATTTGAGCAACAAGTTTGTAATGGTCTTAGATGAAAACAATGTTGCCCAATACCGCGCAGTTGAGTTGGGTGAAAAGCTCAACGGCCTGCGCATCGTTAGAAGTGGCTTGAGCGCAGGTGAACAAATCATTGTCAATGGCTTGCAGCGGGTACGCCCCGGTACCCCAGTGCAACCTCAAGTCGTGGCCATGACCAGCGAACAGAACATTGTCAGCCTGCGTGCGATACAACAGCGCATTGATGCTTCAAACAAGCAAAGCCTGTTGGCAAAGCAGCCAGCAGCAAGCAAGGTAGCCACCAGCACAGCGACCCAATCGGTGGGAGGTTAGCATGAAACTCTCGCAATTTTTCATCCATCGCCCGATCTTTGCAGGCGTTCTTTCCCTGCTTATTTTTATCGCCGGTGCGTTGGCTGTCTGGCAACTGCCCATCACAGAATATCCAGAGGTAGTGCCTCCGACTGTGGTGGTCAACGCTAGCTACCCAGGTGCTAACCCAAAAGTTATCGCGGAAACTGTCGCCAGCCCACTGGAGCAAGAAATTAAAGGCACGGAAAACATGTTATACATGTCTTCCCAAGCAACCGCTGATGGCCGTATGACCTTAACCGTGACTTTCGCCATCGGCACCGATGTCGACCAGGCACAAACCTTGGTACAAAATCGGGTTGCCCGCGCCCTGCCCCGGCTGCCGCAGGAAGTACAGCGAATCGGCGTAGTTACCCAAAAATCGTCGCCAGACTTGACCATGGTTGTGCACCTTACTTCACCCAATGACCAATACGATATGTTGTATTTGTCCAATTACGCCCATCTCAACGTCAAAGACGAGCTAGCTGGTATTAAAGGTGTCGGCGATGTACAGCTATTCGGTGCTGGCGAATATAGCATGCGGGTATGGTTGGATCCGGAAAAAGTAGCAGCACTTGGCTTAAGCGCAATGGATGTGGTCAATGCTATCCGTGAGCAAAACCAACAAGCCGCCGCAGGCAGCTTAGGGGCACAACCAACAGGTAGTAGTGAGTTCCAACTTTTAATTGATGTTAAAGGCCGCCTTAGCTCAGTTGAAGAATTTGAAAACATCATTATCAAAGTGGGTGAGCAAGGCCAAATCACACGTTTAAAAGACGTTGCCGGCGTTGAACTGGGCTCAGACTTCTATGCACTGCGCTCCCTGCTCGACAACAAACAAGCTGTTGCGATCCCGATTTTCCAAAGCCCTGGCTCCAACGCCATTGAAATCTCCAATAATGTGCGAGCTAAAATGGCCGAGCTAAAACAGTACTTCCCGCAAGGCGTGGACTACTCCATTGTGTATGACCCAACCGTATTTGTGCGCGGTTCTATTGAGGCAGTAGTCAAAACCCTATTTGAAGCCGTGCTGTTGGTGGTAATAGTAGTGGTGTTGTTCCTGCAAACCTGGCGCGCTTCTATCATCCCATTGGTAGCGGTGCCAGTGTCCTTGGTGGGTACCTTTGCGGTAATGCACCTGATGGGCTTTTCCCTTAATGCCCTGTCACTTTTTGGTTTAGTTTTGGCCATCGGCATAGTGGTGGATGATGCCATCGTGGTGGTGGAAAACGTTGAACGCAATATCAAAGAAGGTTTAACTCCAGTCGAGGCCACCCAAAAAGCCATGAAAGAAGTCACCGGGCCGATTGTGGCGACCACCTTGGTATTGGCGGCGGTGTTTATCCCTACCGCATTTATGTCAGGCTTGACTGGGCAGTTCTACAAGCAGTTTGCCCTAACCATTACCATTGCGACGGTTATCTCATCTATCAACAGCCTAACCTTAAGCCCGGCCTTATCGGCAATATTGCTAAAGGCCGAAGGTACCAAAAAAGACTGGTTATCGCGCGGCATCGACAAGCTTTTTGGCGCCTGGTTATTCGCCCCATTTAACCGCTTGTTTAACCGCAGCGAAAAAGCCTATGGCTATGCAGTTAAAAAAGTAGTGCGTAGCAGTGGCATTGTCTTGGTACTTTACGCTGGGCTGTTGGCGCTTACTTATAATCAATTCAGCACGACACCAACTGGCTATGTACCAGGCCAGGACAAACAATACCTAGTGTCATTTGCCCAGCTACCTGACGCAGCCTCGCTGGATCGCACTGAAGCCGTGATGCGGGAAATGTCGCGGATTGCCTTGGAACATCCTGGCGTAGAATCTGCAGTCGCTTTCCCAGGTTTGAACATTAACGGTTTTACCAATAGTTCCTCCAGCGGTATTGTCTTTGTCACCTTGAAGGACTTTGACCAACGAACTAGTGATGGGCTATCGGCTAATGCCATTGCTAGCGCATTGGGTGCCCAATTTGGCAGCATACAGGATGCCTTTATCGCCATTTTTCCACCGCCGCCGGTAACGGGGCTAGGCACAATAGGCGGCTTTAAACTGCAAATCCAAGACCGGGCGAGCCTTGGTTATGAAGAGCTGTATAGCGTCACCCAACAAGTGATCCAAAAAGCTTGGGCAGCACCTGAACTGACTGGCATTTTTTCCAGCTACCAGGTTAACGTGCCCCAGTTGCAAGTTGAAATTGACCGCGACAAAGCCAAAGCCCAGGGCGTCGCAGTGAATGACATTTTCCAAACCATGCAGGTATATTTGGGTTCACTCTATGTCAATGACTTCAACCAGTTTGGCCGAACTTACCAGGTTAATGTGCAAGCGCAAGAGCAATTCCGCCAGGAGCCTGACCAGATCACCCAGCTTAAAGTGCGTAACCAACAAGGCGATATGATCCCGCTGGGTTCGTTTATCACGGTGGACTATGCGGCGGGGCCTGACCGGGTGATGCACTATAACGGCTACACTAGCGCTGAAATCAACGGTGCCCCCGCGCCAGGTTATAGCTCGGGTGAAGCCCAAGCGGCGATCGAAAAAATCCTGGCTGAAACCTTGCCGATAGGTATGAGCTATGAGTGGACAGATTTGACTTACCAGCAGATCCTAGCAGGCAACACCGCACTGTTGATATTCCCGCTAGTGGTACTACTCGTGTTCCTGGTATTGGCTGCCCAATATGAAAGTTTAGGCCTGCCACTAGCGATAATCCTTATTGTGCCAATGACATTGCTATCGGCGATGACCGGTGTGATCATTTCGGGTGGTGACAACAATATCTTCACCCAAATTGGCTTTATTGTATTAGTGGGGCTTGCCACCAAAAATGCCATATTAATCGTTGAATTTGCCAAAGAAAAAGAAGAGCAAGGCCTGCCATTGATGCAAGCCTTGATGGAAGCCACGCGCTTGCGCTTGCGCCCCATCTTGATGACCTCATTTGCCTTTATCATGGGTGTTATTCCAATGGCCTTTTCCAGTGGTGCTGGCGCCGAAATGCGCGAAGCTATGGGCATCGCGGTATTCTCCGGCATGATTGGCGTCACCATCTTTGGCCTTATATTGACCCCTGTGTTCTACCACCTAGTGCGCCGCCGTTCGGCGCGCACTTCTAAAGTGGACATTACGCAGGAGCAGGAATTAAAGCAGAAGTTGGCTAGTTAGATGTCCTAGCTAACGGATCAAGGGGTCAGAGATCTTGAAATCTAACTTTGATAACTTATTGATTACATTGTCTATTTTCAAGGTCTCTGACCCCATGGTCTCTTGTATTCTTGAACAGGTGTTTTTTTGCCAAGCCTTGATACTTGCTTACAAACTGGCCATTGCCCGAGCATGTCACTAATGCTAATTTCCTTTTTAATTTCAAACTCCTAAGGAAAGATCCATGCTTAAAAAAATCCTTGCCAGTGTCGGCATTGGCAAAGCCACGGTAGACACTATTTTGTTGGACAATGAACTGCGTGCAGGTGACCACTTTAATATTGAAGTATTGATTAAAGGCGGTGATGTAGAGCAGCAGTTGAACAAGCTTGAACTGGCAGTGATGGCGAGTGCCAAGGCAGAAGCAAGTGTTGGTGACGACGAAGTTAAATACAACAAGAGCGTGATCTTACAAAAATGGGATCAACGTCTAGATGTCACCATTCGTCCAGGGCAGAGCATGAGCAAGCAATTTAGGCTGCGGCTGCATCCAGAAATTCCGGCAACCAGCTTGCTTGGCCACCGTGTTGGCAAAGTTTGGCTGCAGACGGGTTTGGATATCAAAAGCGGTATTGACGGATCCGACAAAGATCCCTTAACCATTGTGCCGTCCAACACCCAACTAGCCGTATTAGAACTAGTGCAGCGCAGTGGTTACCGCATGTTCAAGGCTGATATTGAAGCAGGCCGGGTACGTGCAGGCAGCTTCTCCTCGCATTTGCCCTGCTATCAGGAATATGAATTTAAACCACAATCCCGTTCTTTATTTGGCGCCAAGGAGCTGGAGGTCACTTTTGTTGACAACGGTAGCGAGACCGGTGTGTTAATCGAGATAGACAGAGCCTTTTTAGGCGACGGCTACCGCAGTACGTCAATCCCCAACCACTGTACAACAGTGGATGCAGTAAGACCTTATGTAGAACGATTATTGGGTTAGCTTCTATTTTCCAACATACCAAGCGGGCAGCCCATGCCCGCTGCTTAACACCAACGCTAAACTAAATAAGTATTTAAATACAGTTAGTTAGCTATTCCCAAACACACCCGTTTACATTTCATCATTGTCCAATTCGCAATTAGTTCTGGCTTTCCCAGGCAATTTATACAACCATTTGTACAATTATTTGTATATGTGAGAAATGCAAAGATGGCAGCGCCTTTTTTTATGCAGGAATCTTTCCGTTCGGCTTTTGTGGCCAACATGGCAAACCGGCTACGGGACAATATCAACAACGACTGTGCAGGCTTATTAAAGCAAAACGGGATCCAAACCCAAACCACCGATGTGTCTATTGTGTTGTTTTTAGAAAAACATCCGCATAGTTCAATTTCTGATATCGCCAAAGGCCTCGACTATAGCCACCAACGCACCGCCGCGCGCATGGTGGCCTTGCACAAACAGGGGACTGTGCACAAACAAAGCGATCCCAATGATTCCCGGTGCACCCTGTTTAGTTTGACGGAATTGGGGCAACAAGACGCCTTAGCCCTCAAACAAGTCTATACCGCCGCAGCCACCGCACTCGATGCGGTGTTCGAAGAACTGGAATGCGACTTAATGGCCGTCTTGAACCATGCTGTTAATACATTGGAGCGCACCCCGCTGTCACAGCGTATCCAACAGATTAACCCTGACCTAGCCGGTTAAGGAAACAAATACTTAAGGAGAGACCCATGCGAAAAAGATCGATTGCTTCCGTTACCGTCTTTTACTTCATACTATTTTTAGTATTACTAACAGGCACCCAAGCCAGCGCTAACGACCTTGCCAATACGCGTGTGTCCGCCGCAGAAAAAACCTGGTACGCGGGCAGTGCCGACTGCGCCAAGGATCAAGGTCCTGCGCTTGACAGTTTTGCCCTTGACCAAAGCACCTGGATTTTGCGCCAAAACAAGTGCCAAACCTACGAAGCACCGTTTATTTATCTGTTGGTTGGAAGCGAACGGGCTTTGCTATTTGATACCGGCGCGTTTGAAGATGCTGCTATCTCCCCTGTAGCCGAAACAGTGCGGGAACTCATTGCCATATCAGGCGATTCAGACCTGCCCCTTTTGGTATTGAACAGCCATGGACACAGTGACCACACCAATGGCAATGCCCAGTTCAGTAACGACCCAAACACGACCATCCTAAGTTCGAAACCCAAAAACCTAGCAAGGTATTTAGGCTCTAATGGCTGGCCAAAAACCAATGCTACACTCGATTTGGGTGACCGCGAAATAACCCTTATAGCCACACCTGGCCATCACGGAAAATCCATTACCCTTTACGATAATAAACAACAGCTATTGCTTACCGGTGACACCCTTTATCCTGGCATTATCTTAGTTCAGGACTGGCAAGATTACCGTGCAAGCATAAAGCGGCTTTATGACTTTGCGCAGCAAAACCAGGTTAAATATGTCCTGGGTGGCCATATTGAAATGTCGGCACAGCCTGGCAAGGCCTACGAAATAGGCAGTACTTACCAGCCCAATGAGCGCTCGCTAGCGCTAAGTACCGAGCACCTAAAGCAATTGCACCAAAAGCTAGAAGAGGGAAAACGCACAACATTGAAATTTGACGCCTTCCAAGTTGTGCCAATGAACCTGATACAACACGCCATATCCGGTATTGGCGGTCTGATTTTTGGTAGCTAAGATCAAGAGTTCAAGGGGTCAGAGACCTTGAAATCGCTAGTAACTAACTGTTTGAATTATAGAACTATTTTCAAGGTCTCTGACCCCTTGTTCCTTGTTTGTCGCCCCCTTTTTCGTCACTCAGAATAACCCGCCGCTTCCACCAACGGCAGTTTACCGCGCACAAAAATACCGTTGCCACGGCCTATCTCCCTGCCTTCAGCGTCGTAAACCACGGCTTCGGCTATAAACTGGCTCTTGTTGAAGTTGACTACCTTGCCAATGGCTTTCATTTTACCACTAGCGACTGGGCGGGTTAGGTAGGTAGTGAATGACGTGGTTAATACAAAAAATTCAGGTTCCAATGAATTAGCAGCAAAGAACGCTGCATCATCCAACATCTTGAAATAGACCGAACCATGTACCCCACCCGCGGCATGGTGGTACTTATCGGATAGCTCGATTTCAATCTCAGCTGAGCCTTCACTTATCGTCATTACCGGCTGGAAAATACTATTGATGGGTGCTGCAGCATACATGGACTGCAAGCGTTGGTAATGCTCTTGTTTATTCAATCTACTTCTCCTTAGGTAGCGGGAGCCAATTTTAATTCCTGGATGGGACATCGCCTTCGCGGGAACTTTTTTATCAACCTTTGTTCCTACCTCATGGTTTGAGGAAAGTAATTCCCCTCTCTCCCAAAACGGACATAAGTAAAACAAAAAGGCGCTTAAATGAAAAATGTATTGTTAGTTGTTGTCGGATTTTGTCTGGGTTATTTGTTCAGTTCACAATTTATCCACCAAGCGGATGAAAGCCTGGTATCAGAGGCCAGGGAGGTTAGCTCAACAACGGACATGCAGCAGCCACTGCAAGCACAGCAGCAGGCCAGCATGGTAAACAACGCAGCTGACAGCTTGGCATCCAACACTGGTTATCAAACAGATGTTGTTGAACCCACAGGTGCTGTCGATTCACAACAACCACCAAGCAAAAATCCCGATAAGCCAATAACAGTGCCACACCAACCAGAGCCTAAGACCACCGATCAACACACACAAATTCTAAAACAAACATTGCAGGACAATGGGATCCAACATTGGCAACCTAAACTAGACATCATTAGCCAGGACAATCCTATGCTTTCAAAACGCGATCCACAGTATCAGGCCGCCGAGGATGAATCTTGGGCTTATGTAATGGAAAGGGATATCCAATCAGCTATCGCCCAACATGAAAACGCGGATAGTTTTGTAGTTCACAACATCACCTGTAAACAGCGGCTATGCGATGTGCTGGGCTTAGAACTCGCTGAAGGTATATGGATGAAAATTTACATTAGCCTAATACAAGCATTGCCAAATGTTGTGCCCCCGAACAGCAACAGCGGGTTACGGCAAGTAAGGTTTAGCGAGCCTGGTGGTAATCTTATCTATGGTCAACTAGCTTTTTCAAAGTGACAGAGGTGCCTGGCACGCGGTGGCTTTGCCAATGGTTTAGGATTCATACCCATCTCTAAACGCATTGAACAAATGCTAGTTTGCAAACGCGCCCGGAGTTTAGCTAATTCTTTATATGCCCTAACTTTGATTATTATCAATTGCCATACTGCCCATGCCAGTATTATCGCTATCAGATTTAACAAAGGCTGTTATTGATTAGCTAACCCAAGATCAAGGATCAATTCAGATAATGCCCACAAATACACTCCCAATAGACTATTTAAACTCGCTATCGAAGGGCGCCATCGTCGTGAAAGATGATAATCAATCGTTGAACCACCAAATAGTGTTTGTTAACGACCAATTCGCGAAAGAAATAGGCTATGGGCTTGGCGACATTCCTGATAAAAATGCTTGGTGGATAACCGCCTATCCAGATGAAGCCTACCAAAAAGTTGTGGCTAGGCAGTGGGAACTCGCCGTTGAAACCTTCAATGAAAATGAAGGCAAGTACGTGGTGATGGATGCACAAATACAAACCAAATCAAATGGCTCACGTAAGTTTCGTGTTTATTCAGAAGCGAGGGATCATTTAATACCCGGTCACTATGTAGTCATGTTTGAGCAATTGAATTAACGACGGTTTTTACAAGGGTAAATGGAGTAATAAGGACAATACATAAAACAGCGCTAAGACGCGCACTCTAATCTCTCTGTCAGATATTCATTGCCATAGGCTATAACCTTCATCTGGGTCATATTACCTCCGGCTGCGGACTTAAACTCGAAGTGAAAACTTGGCGCAACGCGAAGCTTGAACTTTCTTGTTCCAGTAGCAAACAGCTTCTTTGCTGTAGCATCTGATATCGATACCATGAGCTGACCGTTATCTAATGTGGTTTCGAATTTGGTGCCACTCACTGTAAAGCAGCCACTAAAGCCATTTAGCTCTTCAGAAGTGTGGTCAATGGGGTTTTCTAAAAGCTTCACTTCCTCTAGGAATACTTTAGCTTGTTGCTGGTCATAAGAAGTCGACTGGTTAGCCATTTCATAAGCTTGTAAAAATGCTTGTTTGGCAGCATCTGCATTGCCAGCCAATATATAAGCATTGCCCAGTAACTCGAAATTTCTTGGCTCTCCGGCATGCACTTGGGCATTGCGATTTAGCACAGCAATAGCGGACTTGTATTTAGCTTGTTCTAAAAGATAGTTTGCTAAAGCAGCATAGTTTCGCGCAGACAATAAAGCCGACGCGCCGTATTTTTGTTCTAAAACCCGCTCGCGGCTTAGAAAACTATCAGTAGTAAAGTCAGGCCATTGCTGCTGGGTGTATACTGTGTCGGCAAAGACATGCAGCAGCCCATCATAGGTCGCCCGTAAAGTCACAGACATATGATCTTCTCCGTCATAAAGTTTATGTACGATACGGTTTTCAGCACTGCCGTTAGCAGAAAAATGCCTAACAAACTGGTTGAGTTCATTTTTCATACTATCGCCATCGTCTTCCCCAATGCCAAAAAATACGGCACGTCCCCTTATTTGTTTCTGTCCTGTCAGAGATTTGGCGAGACCAATGGTATCCAAGTCGTTCCACCAAAGAGAAGGCGCAATCAATATATGGGCATCGAAGGTAGCAGTGTTTAGTAGCAATTCATTGGCGGTATACAGCCCGCTGAGGCTGTGTCCTAGCAAAATGGTAAATGGGTGGGTGCGAAAGCGTTCCTCCACAAAGGGCATGACTTCATTGACGATAAAGTTAGTGAACTGCGGCGCGCCGCCACTGCCACCAGCATTGCCTGGTTCCTTGGAGTGGGTGAAGTCAAAAAACCGATTGTCGCTATTTATTCCGACAATAATAAGTTCGGGGATCCCGCGCCAATTTGCCAATAGGCGTGCGCTGGCAACTGCGTGTTGCATATTGTCGTTGGCGTCGAGCAAAACCAATACGGGATACGTATGTTGGGTTTCGCCATAACTTGCTGGCACAGAAACAAAGAGCTCCCTGTTGCCATTGAACACCTTAGACGAAAGGGTTAATACTTGTGCATAGCTTAAACTTTTCTGTCCTTCACTTTCCTGTCCTTCACTTCCCTGGGTCTGTGCTGAATAAATGAAAAGCAGCGACATTCCCAGGTAGATCCAAATTGCCCACAAAACATTGCAAAAGCTGGTTGTGCCAAATGGCTTGATGCGGCTGTCAAAACTGTTTAATCGCGTCATAATCCAATCCAATAATGCTTATTACAATTCGAGACAAAACGAAAATATTCAATTTCAGATGCTAAACGGCTCTGAGCAAAATGAAGCCAATATTAAAAACTTAGTCTTGTAGGCGGATGGTTAAAGCGCTTTTCATTGAATGGCCGATTTTTAGCGGTAAGATGATGGCCTAATACCGATCCCATTAAGTATTCGAGCAATTGAGATAGGAATTTATAGAAGGGAATAAGGCGCCTTAGTATTACTCAAAGACGCCTATTGCTTTTGAAAAAGGTTATTTATGTGCAGTTTATGGGAGCCTTCAGGCTCCCAGCAATTTACACACCTGCGAACCTAACGCCAGATAGTTCTGCCATCTCTTTCTTCCAGGTAGCTAAATCATTGGGATTAAATTTACCAAGATGATCATGGCCGCAAGCCCTTGCCATTACTTGCATTAGCTCAACCGACGCTTCGAAGAAGTTTTTCAGCTGTACCGACGACTTTTCAACATTGAGGCGCTGTCGTAGGTCTTTGTTCTGGGTGGCTATGCCGGCTGGGCACAGGTTTGTGTTACACATACGGGCAGCAACACAGCCGATGGACTGCATGGCGCTATTTGAGATAGCAATGCCGTCGGCGCCCAACGCCATGGCTTTGATAAAGTCCGGCGGTACCCGTAATCCCCCGGTGGCGATTAGGGTAACCCGGCCACTGGCACCTTGTTTGTCTAGGTACCTCCTTGCCCTGGCTAGCGCCGGAATAGTAGGTACACTGATATGGTCGCGGAACAACTCGGGTGCAGCCCCAGTGCCGCCCCCGCGGCCATCCAGTATGATGTAATCGGCACTGGCATCCAAGGCAAATTGGATATCCTCTTCTATGCGGTTGGCACTTAGTTTAAAGCCAATTGGAATACCACCACTTATCTCCCGCACTCGGTCAGCGAAGTTTTTAAAATCTGCGACGCTCGATAAGTTTGCAAAGGTCGGTGGTGATACCGCGGATGTACCTTCTGGAATATTACGCACTTCGGAAATCTTGCCGATGTTTTTATTGCCCGGAAGATGTCCCCCTGTACCGGTCTTGGCACCCTGTCCACCTTTAAAGTGGAACGCCTGTACTTTTTCCAGTAAGGATTCTTGATAGCCAAATTGCGCGCTGGCCAGTTCATAAAAATAGCGGGAGTTGGCTTGTTGCTCTTCTGGCAGCATGCCACCCTCACCTGAGCAGATACCGGTACCGGCCAACTCTGCACCTTTTGCCAGCGCAGTTTTTGCTTCTTCTGACAAAGCGCCGAAGCTCATATCAGAAACAAATAGCGGGATTTCGAGGCGAAGCGGCTTTTTCGCTTCAGGACCAATAATCAACTCGGTACCCACAGCCGCATCTTCCATCAAAGGCTTAGTGGCCATCTGCGCCACCATAATCTGGATATCATCCCAATGGGGTAATTCGTTCCTAGGCACACCCATTGAGGTCATCGGACCGTGGTGACCCACTTTGGACAAGCCTTCCCTCGCCAATTGATGGATGTAGGCTACGGTTGGCTCCTCAGGAGTTGGGGTGGCTTCTGGCATGGCGTTAGCAGGCACTTTTTGCACACCCGGGCCTTCTTTGCCGATTTGATCCGACGCAAACTGCTTATGGCTGCCATCGCAAAATGGTTGGTTGGCCGTATGCTTACAAGCGCACAGGTAGGCATCACCGTCTTGCTCAGCCTTGAAGGCTTTAGGTTTAAAATCAGTGCCGGCATGGGAACCATCACAAAATGGTTGGTTGCTGGAACGGCCACAGGTACAAAAGTAGTAGTCATTACCTTTTTCAAGAGTGACTTTGGTAGGTTTGTTATCAGCAATAACGGGCTTGCTCATATTTTTCTCCATACTTGGATTTGATTTGGGTACTGGCCATACCCCAAGGTTAATATTGTTGTAGTTACAAACATCAAGATATTAAAGATCAACATTAGTTTGGATAAAGAATAGCGCAAGCATATGCCTAATAATCCACCCGCCTGATCTGGTTTAAAGTGTGAAAGTAATCGCATTGAGTTCGCGTTTGTGAAAAAGTACCCAAACCTTAATTCCCAGAATGGCTAAAGGAGCCGACCCTTGATCAACTTTGATGAATTTGATTTTGCTGAAGTAGTTAAGTTACCTGCCGACTATTTTGTGTTTGATATGACCACAGGGCCGATGCAAATGCCAGACGACCAAGAGTACGCCGTTGGCAAATACAACGAACACCGCCCAGATATATACAAGGCGGGACAATACAAAGGTGTGCGCGACCACCATATTGGTTTGGATATCTTTGCGCCTGAGCAGACGGAGATCTGCAATTTTTATGACGGCGTGGTTTATCTGCGTGCATACAATAGTTTGGAACTGGATTATGGCTACACGCTGATTTTGGAATATGACCTTGGCGGCGAGAAGCTGTATGCGCTATTTGGCCACTTAAACAAAGCCTCGTTTGATCACAATCCCCCTGGTAAGAAGATCGCAAGAGGCGAGGCTTTTGCTTGGATGGGCGGACTGCAGGAAAATGGCGGCTGGCCGCCACACTTGCACCTTCAGCTTAGCCTTGAGCGCCCAGAAGTCTGCGATATGCCTGGCGTAGTAAGCAAACAAGACTTGCCCGCCATGTTGGAAATCTATCCCGACCCACAGCTGGTGACAGGAAAACTGTATTAGCAATCGATGCTTCTTTTTTTGGGTGTCTCAAGGCACCCATTTACGGATGATAAAGCCAGCATGTAATTAAGTTTTTTCGGTGCAATCCCGCGGCTCCAAGATCTCGAAAATTCTTTCAGACCAGTAATACAAACTATTTATTTGTTTTTATTAGATTTTTCTCTTTCGCTCGACAATCAGAAAGCAGGTTACTAAAAGTATACTAATTGCATTGAAATCTTAGGTTACTAAAATAAACCACAATTTAGATTACAACCTATTTAAGCAAACTCGTTTTGCACTGGAGATTTCAAATGAGCAATATCCTGATCATCAATGCCCACCAATACTACCCGTTTGCTGAAGGTAAATTAAACGGCACCTTGGTAGATATGGCGGTGACACAATTAGAAGCCAAAGGCCATGCAACCCGAATAGTAACCATGCAAGATGACATCAACGTCGAAAAGGAACTGGAAAACCACCAATGGGCGGACATCGTATTATTGCAGACACCCGTGAATTGGATGGGGGTGCCGTGGTCATTTAAAAAGTATATGGACGAGGTTTATACCGCTGGTATGGCTGGTGCCTTGTGTGATGGTGATGGCCGCACAGCGGAGGCTCCCAAAGCTAACTACGGAGAGGGCGGCACCCTCAAAGGCAAAAAATATATGTTGTCCTTGACCTTCAATGCGCCAAAAGAAGCTTTTAACGACAGCGCAGAGTACTTGTTCCAAGGCAAAAGCGTAGACGACCTATTCTTCCCTATGCACATGAACTTCCGCTTTTTTGGCATGGAGCCGCTGGAGACCTTCGCCTGCTTCGATGTGATGAAAAACCCGGATGTAGAAACCGACTTTGCCCGCTTTAGCAAGCATTTAGATACCCAGTTTTAAGTTGTACTTTCAAGGTAATAGACAGTATGAGCAACCCCATACACATCGACATTGTTTCTGACATCGTCTGCCCTTGGTGTGCCATTGGCTACTACCGGTTGCTGGCGGCAGCCAAGCAATTGGGAATTAGCCACCAGTTGGCTATCAACTGGCACCCATTTGAGCTCAACCCCAACATGCCGCCAGAAGGGGAAAACCTACGCCGCCATTTAGCGGCAAAATATGGCACCACGCTGGAAGGCAGCATTGCGGCTCGAAAGAAGCTAACAACTTTAGGGGCTGAAGTGGGTTTTACCTTTAACTACTTCGATGAAATGAAGATGCTCAATACCCGCAAAGCCCACACGTTAATATCGCTTGCAGGTGAAAAAGGGATACAAAACCAAATGGCTGAAGCCCTTTTTTCTGCCTTTTTTGCAGAAGCTAAGGATATCTCGAATAGCACACAATTGGTGGAATTAGCGACAACCCTTGGTTTAACTAAAAATGAAGTACAAGACACATTGCACAATCAGCAACGGGAGCAAAGTGTTATTGCGGCTGAGCGCCATTGGTTAGATCAAGGTTTCCATGCAGTGCCGGTTATTATCATTGGACAGAAGGCCGTTTTACCGGGTGCGCAAAATATTGCCACCTATGCATCAATGTTGCACCAGGCGATAGTAAAAGCAGGTTAGCGATGGCCTACGATTTTTCATTTGTGAGCTACCTTTAGGGCAAGGCCACTGCAACTCAGAGAATTTGGACAACAAGATGGCATTATATAATCATCCCATGTGGCGGTCGCCACAACACCATATGGACTCAGAAGACGCCCACGATCATGTGCATTGGATAGAGCTTTTTTATGACCTGATCCATGTGGTGATCATTTTTATCCTGGGCAACTACCTAAGCCAGCATCTCACCGCACCAGGCTTCTTGTTATTTGCTGGCTTATTCATTGCCATTTGGTTTGCCTGGGCCGATTCCAGCGTCTTTAACTCGCTCTATGTAAGCACCGATGTGAAACATCGCATGATCATGTCCAGCCAAATCGTCACCGCCATGGTGATGGCTGCGGCCATTACAGAGCCTGTTTGCCTTTGTTTATAAATTATGCAGTCGGCAATTTTTCTGCCAGACAATCGCAAATGAGTGGGGTTTGGTGGGCCCAAATAAGCGAATTTGTGGGCAGTATGGCTGGAAAAGAGTCACTGCCCGAAGGGTTGAGGCTAAAATCGCCTTATGCTGCGTTGAATAACTTTGACGTAGGGCCACTATGCCTGCAATTATTCGCCTTGCCTAAGGCGATTTTATCACTCAACATAAAATATAAACAAAGGCAAACAGGCTCTCGCGTTCATGGCAAAGGTTGGGTGTTTTTTGCCCTGGCCTATGCCGCCAACCGTCTAATTACGGCATTCCTCTACCACCGTACCCACAGAATGGGGATTGAGGAATCACTGCTCGCCCGCAAGATGAGCACGAATTTCACATTACTGGCGATCGTTTTTGCCATTAGCGCGTTCTTACCTGCGCCATACAGTTATTGGCTGTTTGGCGCCGGTATCGTCACCATCCAACTGCTGTATATGCTGCCAAAAATCGGTGCACTTGAATGCCCACGGTTTTTGCCGCGACTAGGCCATATGTCAGAACGCTTCGCCCTGTTATTGCTGATTGTGGTAGGTGAAGGCTTTTTTAAGTTAGTAGTAACGCTGGCGGAAAAAGGGATTTACAAAGTAAGCCCAGACGTGTTTATCAACTTTGTATTTGGTGGTATTTCGGTGTTTGTATTGTGCTGGATCTACTTTGATTTTGTTGGCAATGCTAAACCCAAAGATGAGAACAAATGGACCAGGGAGCTAGTTTAAGCTTGATGTATAAATTTTGTTCTATATAAAATCTTCGTGGTCGCGAAGCAGGTTTGACAATTTAGCCATCTAAATCGAGAGCCTGCGACAAAGAGCACGGCGATTTTATGACGAACCCAAAGGGCAGCGCATGTGTGCAGCTTATACCTCGTTAAATGTTCTCGATTTAGACCCACTAGACCTTTGAACATTTGCATTGTCTAAACTGCACACATACTGCTGCAAAATCATACATCAAGCTTAAGCTAGCTCCGGAACTGGTGGCTGGCACACCTGTTTTTAATGTTATCTGCGGTGATGATTGGGGTGGCATTATCAGGTGAGGTTAAAGTAGGCATCTGGGATCCCTATCCATTAAAATATGCCACTATTGGCTGTATCGGGCTGGCTGCTTATTTGCTGTGTTTATTATGGATACAAGTGAATGTGGAACACCGTGTGGCGCACCGCTTTGCAACGCCGAGTATACGCTGGTTTGGCATAGTCTTGGCGCTGTTAACGTTAGTAGCCGTGCCATACGTACCCGCATTAATTGGTAATTTATTGTGGGGCACTGCCCTGTTCTCCCAAATCATTATCCCAGTTACCCGGGCGTACTTTACACTTTCCAAAGAAGAGACTTAATATCAAGGGGTCAGAGACCTTGAAAATGAGGGGCAGATGACGCTTGGATTAAGGTAAACCTTTCAAGGTCTCTGACCCCTTGATAATCCCGCGAATTAAGCTGCCTGTTGGTACATAGCGTTATCCTTTTCTTTTTCTGCCACCCTGGCGAAATAGTTTTCTAAGCGGGTTTCATAACCTAAAGCGTTGAATTCGCTTTCTTTTATAGTAGGTGCAGCAACCCTATAGCGGCTAAAAACAATAGTTAGCACAATGATGGCAAGTGCCGCACCGAATAGCGGTAAGGCAGACTGAAACTGCTGCAAATAAACAAATGAGAACAGGGGATAAACCCAAACCGTCGATACATAAAACAACTTGCGTAAGCGGGTTACATGGGCAGTGTACAATTCACGTACTTTTTCTGGTGCCGCATGAACACGGTAAAATCCGCGGGCTGAGCACAAGCTGATCAATATGCTAGCCAATACTGACAATAACCACGAATGTTCAGCTAACCGAGCCGGTAAATGCATGTCCATCAACATGGCTACGCCAACACTGATAAGCAATATCAATAGCTGTATGGCCAGCATAGAAAACGCAGTCACCAAGCCAAGGGCATCATCGTGTTGTGACTTGTAGTAACGGTGCAATTTCTTTGGTCCGACCCACGTTTTTTCACCGAGACTGTGAATGATACCAGCTCCACTATATATTTGATCTACTCAGTGGGAATTGAAATGCATTTAGGCAAGGCAGATGTTTGAAGGTCTAGTGGGTCTAAATCAATAACATCTAACACAGCATAAATGCATTTCAAACCCATCGGAGACGCGCCTCAGAAACACAATTTCCTTGTTGCACGAAGTTCCTAAGACCACCAGTATTACTTCATTCGTGCGCCGCGAACTTGTGTCCCTGAGGCTGCGCTGAGCGATCAAATACATAGTGGAGTTGGTATTGATATGAGTCACCAAGTTGTCGTCTTTGACTACCGTTACTTTTTGCCCTTCTACATATTGCACATCGTCAAACACCGAGAAGCTAAACTCCTTGCCATCCACATCAAGCCAGAGTGTATATGCGCTTTTTTGTGCCGAGGCACGATAACGGGTTTCAGTTTTAGCGCAGTTCACTTTTACATCGCGTTCGCACTTAAGGGCAGCAATTTTTGCATCAGCGTTGTGCGCAGGCTGCTTATTGATAACGTAACCGGTTGTCATTGATGTTGCCATGGATAATGTCCTCACAAGATAGTTACCCGTGATAACGACACATTGGCGATTTACCCGAGCCTTTTTATCGGAATTTGAGAACCGTTTCTCAGCGCCAAAAATGAATTGAGAACCGGCTCTCAAAAATCCGGCAAAAGGATTTTCCGCCCAGACTTATTAGTAAATTTTTGTAGCTTGAGATATTACTCTGACTAGTGAGCAACCGCCTTCAATTGCTTTTTAAATAGCGCCATTAAAGTTTCAATATCGGACGTCCTGACATAATTTGGCCTGGCGATAAAGGCGATTTGCCGGTGCGGGCCGGGCTCATCCAAATGGATCGCCTTCAATTCTGACTCGTCGTGGATCAATTGAGATAGCGCCATCTCAGGAACCAGGGTGGAGCCCATTTGTCCGACCACCATTTGGATAATAGTGTGCAAACTGGTGGAGTCAAACTCGGGCTTTTGGGACTGGCTTTTCAGTTGGCAAGCCGCAATGGCATGGTCTTTTAGGCAGTGTCCTTCTTTCAATAACAACAGATGATCCAGTTCAATTTCGTGAGAAGTGATACCGGCATTGTTCTTTGGACAACTGTCTTTGTGGCTAACGTAGTAAAAATCTTCTTGCCAGAAAGTAAAACAGTTCAAGCCTGCAGTATCATATGGCAATGCCAATATTGCCGTGTCTAACTCACCATCCTTCACCATCTCAACCAAGTTATGGGATTGATCTTCTACTATCTTTAGCGGGAACTCAGGGTAACAACGTCGCACTTCCGGTAGCACTTTGGGTAACAGGTAGGGACCAATGGTTGGGATGACGCCAATGCTCATGGCGGATGTTAGCGGCACCCCTTCCGACTGCGCCATCAACATAAGATCGTCCAACTGCAGCTTGATATCCCTGGCACGGCAAAGCACTTTTTGACCAAAGCTGGTGACAAAAACGTGCTTGTTGTTGCGCTCAAAAATTTGTCCACCCAGTTGCGCTTCCATTTCACTAATGGCAGAACTTAAGGCTGATTGGGAAACGTGGCAAAGCTCAGCGGCTTTTTTAAAATGCAGGCTCTTTTCAACAGCCAAAGCGTAGTGAATTTGCTTTAAGGAAATCATGTTCTAACCCAAACCTTCAGCGAAAACCCATTCCAATCAGGTTAATACAACTCGGTTGGGCAGCTAAAACGGGTTAATTAGAACAGCACAATCGAATAAATAGATTACCTAGAGTGTGCCAGTTTTGCCCTTTGCACAAGTAGCAATCAAATTTGGCAATCTGTTGGTCACCTTCCCAATATTCACAAAAACTGAACATCACTATCCAAACAAACGAATCTACAAATTTCTACCCGGTTGTTAGCCTCTTTACCACTGCCCCCTTGGGGTCCTTTGACAGGTTATACAACCAGAGGTTTCGTACCATGAAGAGTTTCAAATTAATAAAGGTGTCTGCGCTTGCCGGTGCCCTAGCGTTGTCGTTTTCCCATAGTGTAATGAGTTCAGAAATCAGTAAACCCGCCGGCGCTATGGGCGTTGGCAAGGCTATTCCGGGCCAAGCTAAAACCAACCAGTTTTGGTGGCCGGATCAACTCAACCTATCGGCATTACGTGACCACGACAACCGTTCCAACCCACTAGGTGAAGACTTCGATTATCGCGAAGCCTTCAAAAGCTTAGATATGGATGCCTTGAAAAAAGATATTGATTTTGTCCTGACCGATTCCCAAGACTGGTGGCCAGCCGACTGGGGTAACTACGGACCTTTCTTTATCCGCATGACTTGGCACGCGGCCGGCACTTACCGCACCTTGGATGGCCGCGGTGGCGCCGGTGGTGGCCAGCAGCGCTTTGACCCGCTCAATAGCTGGCCCGACAACGGCAACCTTGACAAAGCCCGCCGTCTTTTATGGCCAATCAAACAAAAATACGGTGAAGCTATCTCCTGGGGTGATTTAATCGTATTGGCCGGTAACGTCGCACTGGAAAATATGGGGTTCCAGACCTATGGTTTTGCCGCTGGCCGTGACGATGACTGGGAGCCAGACTTGGTTTATTGGGGTCCTGAAGTTGAAATGCTGGCCAGCGACCGCCGCGATGCCGATGGCGAAATCCAGAAACCTTTGGCGGCAGTGCATATGGGCCTTATCTACGTTAACCCAGAAGGGCCAGGTGGCGTACCCGACCCTGTTGCCTCAGCCAAAAACATTCGCACTTCGTTTGCCCGTATGGCCATGAATGATGAAGAAACCTTAGCCTTGATAGCCGGTGGCCATACCTTTGGTAAGATGCACGGTGCCCGCAAAGCCTCTGAGTGTGTTGGCCCAGAACCAGGCGCGGCTCCCATTGAAGAACAAGGTTTTGGCTGGAAAAACAAATGTGGCAAAGGCCACTCTGAAGATACGGTGACCAGTGGCCTCGAAGGTGCTTGGACCCAAGCGCCCACTCGTTGGAGTTCTTTATACCTTTCTAACTTGTTGCAATTCGACTGGCAGCAAAGCCGCAGCCCAGCCGGTGCCATCCAATGGATCCCAACCGATGAATCCTTGCACGCCATCGTACCCGATGCCCATGTTGAAGGTAAATTCAACCCTCCGGTTATGACAACGGCAGATTTGGCACTGAAGTTCGATCCCGAGTATCGCAAAATTGCAGAGCGCTTTTTGGCAGATCCTGAAGAATACCGCCTAGCCTTCGCCAAAGCTTGGTACAAGCTAACGCACCGGGATATGGGGCCGCGTTATAACTACCTTGGTGATGGTTTCCCTCAAGAAGAGTTGATTTGGCAAGATCCCATCGATGCCCCTGATTACAAATTGGTAGAAGCTGACGATATTGCCGAGTTGAAAAAAGAAATCCTAGATAGTGGCCTGACGGTACCTGAATTAGTGCGTGTTGCCTGGGGCGCAGCTTCTTCTTATCGGGACACAGACATGCGCGGTGGTGCCAATGGCGCCAGGATTGCATTAGCACCGCAAAAAGACTGGGCGGTGAATAATCCCGCTGAAGTGGTAAAAGTGTTGGAAAAACTGCGCGCAATTCAAAAAGACTTTAATAGCTCATTTTTCAGTAGCAAAGAGATATCACTAGCAGATTTGATCGTGCTCGGTGGTGCCGCAGCGGTTGAAAAAGCAGCGAAAGACGCAGGCTTTGATATCACCGTTCCTTTTGTTCCAGGACGTGGTGATGCTACCCAGGCACAAACCGATGTAAATTCGTTTTCTTTGCTTGAGCCAAAAGCCGATGGCTTCCGCAACTACTACAGTGCTGACCACTACGAGTCCCCTGCGGTTGCACTCATCGACAAAGCGGATCAGCTAGCCCTAACCGTACCTGAAATGACCGTATTACTCGGTGGCATGCGTGCCCTTAATGCCAATAGCGATGGTAGTGCCCACGGTGTACTCACTGATAAACCAGGCACCCTAAACAACGACTTTTTTGTCAACTTATTGGATATGGCAACCATGTGGCGCAAATCCGATACCGATGGTATCTACGAGGGACTGGATCGCAATACCGGCCAGGTGAAATACACCGCTACACCAGTCGATTTGATCTTTGGTTCCAACTCTGAGCTGCGGGCGGTAGCTGAAGCCTATGCATTTGACAATGCCAAACAGCGCTTTGTTGAAGACTTTGTCAAAGCCTGGGTGAAAGTCATGCAATCCGACCGGTTTGAATTGAAATAAGTCAAAGCGTTGCTAAGACAAGATGATGGCTGCAATAGCAGCCATCACATTTAATACCTATCATATTGAGTATAGATTCAACGGAATTATCTATTCAGGCTCCAGTCCATAGCGCCGTAACTTCTTATACAGCCCAGGACGGCTTAGCCCCAACATCTGCGCAGCTTTAACTTTATTGCCGCGACTTCTGTCCAAAGCCGATTTAATCAATTGGATCTCAAGGTCACTAACCTGTGCTGCCAGTGTCGATTCAACATTGACCTTAATCATGGCCTTACGGGTTTGTAGCTCTAGGGAACAAAATTCAGTGGTAATAGGTTTGTGCTCCTGAGTTAGGGCGACAACGCGTTCCACTTCGCGGCGAAGTTGCCTTACATTGCCGGGCCAATGATAATTTTCGAATCTTTGCAATAGTTCACCGCTCAGTGGCCCCGGCTGTTTATTAAACTGTTTTGCAACCTCGCTAGCAAAAAAATTCGTCAGTGCAATGATATCTTCAGGACGCTTGTTTAATGGCGGTATATGCAGCTGTACCGAGAATAACCGATAATAAAGGTCTTCCCGAAACAGCCCTTGTTCAATCATTCCCTGCAAATCTTGGTTAGTGGCACACAACAAACGAAAATTGTATTTTGTGGTTTCAGTGGCGCCGAGGCGCTGCCCTTCTTGCTCCTGGATGGCCCGCAATAACTTTGGTTGGATAGACAGGGGTAATTCCCCTACTTCATCTAAAAATAAGGTTCCCCCCTTGGCCTGTTCAAATTTGCCGGCATGGGACTTGTTAGCGCCGGTAAAAGCACCTTTTTCATAGCCAAATAGTTCACTTTCCACCAAGTTTTCTGGTATTGCTGCACAGTTAATCGCAATAAAAGGTTTGTTGCTCCTATCACTGCTTTGATGCACTAATTTCGCAATTTGTTCTTTCCCGGTTCCATTTTCGCCGGTAATAAGGATACTAACTGGCACTGTAGCAATGGTCTTTGCCTGCTCAATGAGCAAGCGCATGCTTTCACTTTCAGCGATAAGCTGCCCATCGGCTCCTTGTAACCTGCTAATTTCCCTTTGAAGTTGCTGGTTCAGTTTTAACAGATCGCGGCCTACCACCAAGCTTTCAATAGCCATGGCGATGAATTTGGCAACTTTCTGCAAGTACGCACTATCCTGCTGTTCAAACCCCCGGCTAGATGGAGCCGGATTTTTATTTAGCAGCTGCACCACACCCAACACTTGCTGGTCAACGGCACTAAAAAGCGGAGCACACAGTATGGTGTTCGCGGTATAGCCGGTTTTTTCCAGGATCTTATTATGGATATCTGCATTTAATTTAAACTGGTTATCAAGTAATACTTGCTTGGTTGTCACCACCTCCCCCGCTACCGTGCCCAATACCGGTATTTCCAAATCACCTTCGGCAAGATGTGTCCCTGCTGCAGATCGAAGGATATTACGGGATCCGTCCAAAATAAAAATGCCGCAACGGTCACAGTTGAACAAAGTAGGCAGAGATTCAATGTAGAAGTCCAACAGCGCCTGATAATTTTCTGTACTCCAAGCGCTGTTAATCGCTCTTAACCGGGTCTCAAGCTGTTTCGATTTATATACGGGCAATTTAACAACCTATTAATCGTATACTAAATATACATATTGAATACTATGTATACATTTATATTATAAATCAATTTATTTCATATATTTAAATAACCTTAATGAAAATTAATGAATACTTTGTTTACATTTTAACTTTTATTTTACCGAAGCTGAAATAACACCAAAAAATTACATTTAATCCTTATTTATCAACAACTAAAAAATATTATTAGAAGTTGGCACGGCACTTGTAATAGTTAGTTTGTGATGCAGAAAAGCTCACAACTTTAAATTCTTAATTATTAACAGTGAAATATGAGGTATTGAAAAATGAAAACTTTGAACCGTGTTAGCCAAGCCGTTTTAGCCGTATGCGTTTTGTGGAACAGCGGACAAGCCTTTGCCGCAACTGAACAACAAGTATTGCGTTGTAACGACACCAAATTTGAACAAGGCGCCTATGGCAAATACTTTGGAATGACCTACCATGGCACAGACCAAGTTTGTGCTGGCGATAGCCTGGGTAGCGGTACTATCGGCATTAACGATGATGGTACTATACGCGTCTTACTAAACGCTGCTAACCACAACCCATTTGTGATGTATGAAGTCTATTGGATCCCTGTAGGCAACGATCCGGTTTTGGAACGCGTTATGGTTGGCAATATCCTCACTGACTGCAATGGGGACGCCAATAACACATTGCGTGATATTAGTGCCCCAGCTGACCAATATACTGCAGCGGAAGTAGATATAAGCGTACGCGTTGGCAATAAAGATGCAGGTAACTTCTACTTCTACAGCCGCGGCCCATATGGCTTCAATGATGATGGTACGTGTAAGCCACTTAACTACAATACATCTGATAACACTGAATATGGTACCGTCGCAAATCCAGTTCTATGGGGTGGTACTAGCAACCCGTTCTTCGATGGCGTTCAGTTTATTTCAGGATATGAGCTTACTGGTACTGGCGGAACCGGTGGTGGCGGTGAGACCGGAACCGGTATCGTAGACGAGCCCTTTCCACACGACCCTAACCATCCAATTCCTGGCGAACCTGTTCCTGGCGAAGTTGAAGGCTGCCCTGTGCCTCCAAGTGACATGCCTGTTGGGGAAGAACCAGTAGAACCACCTATAGAAAACCCAGAAGGCGAACCTGCAGACTGCCCAGTTCCAGTACCCGCTCCATAATGCTAAAAACTATGTTTAAATTTCCATGTGATTTTTCAGCGCCTGAGATCAAAGTGATGTCTGGCGCTGCTATCCATTTACCTGTTCGCCACAATATAGGCAGCCATAGCGGCTTTACAGTTGACATGCTTGCATGGGTATCTTACCAATGTTCCAAAGTGCTTGACGCCTAAAAGAATCACAATTTTGAGCGCAGCTTCCCTGATGGTAACCTTTGCGGGGTTGGCGTGCTATCCAAAACTTGTTTGGCTTTCAGGTTACTATGAACTTGGGCGCGGACGTTGTCGCCGGACTGGCCTTTTCGCGTTAGATCCACCGCGCTGTAGATTTCAGGATAACTATGGGTTTGCACCCGGGTGCTATTCAATGGTGTACTTACCAAGTCTTTTTTGGGATGTTGCTTTTGCAAGTTCTCACGGGTTTTGCTCGCCACCGAGTCTGGCACAACACCTTTGCGCATATACTGCAACGATAAGTTTGCCATGGTTTCCGTCGCCTGTTGATCCGAGCTTAGCGTTGGGTCAGCCTCTTCTTGTTGGGTAACCTTACTGGCATGACGGTGTGACAGCGCCATTAGGGATGATGTGCCAGACGTACCACTCATCACAGGTAGCCCAAGCGCATCCCTTACCTGCGTACCTGTGTCCTGGCTTAAGCCCATACCAAATTTGCTTTTGGTTTGGTGGCTGGGTTTGCCGGTTTCGATATCAATATCCCGTTTAGCTTTTAATTGGCTGCCCTTCATGGCACCCAACGTATCTTTGTCCTGCATAAACACACTGGTAACAGCGACTTCCGCGCCTAATTGCGACTGTTTAAATGTCAGCGGTCCCTGCTCTTTGCGCTGGAACATACCGATTAAATCGCGTGCTTCGTCAGATGAAGGACCTACTTTACTCTGCTGCAAGTGTTCTGAGCCAGTGAACATGCCCCGCTGGGTATGCAACATCCTGGCGCTTTGCATGACCTCGGGGGATGGGTTTTCCCGGTTGTGCTTAGTGTTTTCCATCCGTTTCGACACAGAGTCCACTAAGGCTTCTTCTTTGGGTTGGTATTTAACAAACGCATTGGCCCGCTTGTCCAACGTTTGTTCATCGTGATGCTGGATATTGGATCTTGTAGTACTGACATAACGGTTCTGCGCCACTGAACGGTGCGGACTCGGCACCACCGCTTTGTCACCTACCCAGTGCCCGGTCATTTTTTGGCGTGATTTAGTCGCCACTTGGTGCAAGCTTTTTTTGCCTTTATCACTGCCATTCATGATGCCACATCCATTGAATTTTGGGCGCCACGCTCACCCAGGGTAATTTATTTATACAGCACAAACAGTTCAAAAAACAGACTATTTTTGGTTTTCAGAAATTTTCTTATGCAATGGTGCTTTTGCTCCACAAAAACTAGGGTAAAACAGCCATAATTACGGTATATCATACCTATCCAACCAATTTTACTATGTTCCATGGGATTGCCGTAAGACGGATTTTGGAGTGATCCCGTAGGCGCGTTTAAACTCGCGGCTAAACTGCGACGCACTGTCGTAACCGACTTGGTTGGCGGCAGTCGCCACATTGCAGCCGCTTAGCTGCAACATTTCCTTCGCTTGGTTAAGCCGCAATGACTTTAAGTATTGCATGGGTGATTGTGCGGTCAACGCCTTGAAAGCACGATGGAAGGTTACTGGGCTCATGTTAACCAACCCGGCCAGTGATTTGATATCCATTTTTTGGTGGTATTGTGAGTGCATCCACTTGAGTGCCTTATCAACTTTAGACAACTGGCTATTTTGCCTGGTTAGTTCAACCAGGTAATGGCCGTTTTGCCCCAACAGCACCCTCAAATATAGCTCCTTCAAAAGCGACTCACCCAATATCCGAGTTTCGACTGGGCACTGCAACGCCCTCAATAGCCTTTTGAGACAACCATCAATCGCCGGGGTCCGGGACGATAAAAATAGTCCTTGTGCTTCGCAACTTTGGTCGAAAACGTCCGGAGATAAGTCCTGCAAAACGGTTATGACCGACTGAAGTAAAGCAAGATCAAACTCCACAACCATGGCCAGCATGGCTGCCCCTTTGTCAGTAACAACTTGATAATTGGCAGTAATAGGCAAAGTTAAGGCTAGATAATTTTCGGTATTATATTCATAGCGTTGCCCTTTATAGAAAATGCGCTCAGCACCTTGACCAACCAACAGTAGCCCTTGTTGATAGTGGAAAACATGAGACTGTTCTCGGTTATTCACCTTAGATTGCTTAAAAATACTAACACCAGCTAACAAAGTCGAATTGTATCCCTCATTGTTTGCCAGGGTTGCCATCAAACTAGAAACGTCCAACATAGTATCCCCCTGTTAGCATTAAAAGCCAGGAAATCCCCTTAATCAAGAAACTCACGCAATATGACAGTAATAGGCAAATATAAGAGAGCTTTGCTTATTATTTAAACACAGGTTCGCAGATAGAATTACTGGCACCTACCGGTAATTGCAGCATCTACATTTGGAGGACTTTATGGTTCAAACACGCATTCTATTAATAGTAGCAACTGCCTTGATCTACCTGGCCACCATTGCTGCGGCCTACACTTCAGGTTTGAACTGGCCTGCCGTTGCCTTTGCTGACTTGATAGCTATTAACTGGCGCAGCCAATTTAATTTCGATTTTATAGTCCATCTTTTGCTAATGGCACTATGGATCAATTGGCGAGAGGGTTTTGGTACCAGGGGGTATTTGTTTGGATGCTTGAGCATAGTGATGGGCGGCATGTTTAGTTTTCCCTACCTAGCGCATGCCATTTACCGATCGGATCACGACCCCATCCAATTGCTATTAGGACAACACTATAAAAAATCACTACACACAAACCAAGGGAAAGCTAGATGCGCAAAAAAGTAAATGTCAGTAGTGACAAGACCTACCTGATACAGATAATCAATATCACTAAAGGAGGTAACCCAAAACAGAGCTACAAACCACTTATTACCCTATTTAACAACTGATGCCCTCGCCAAGGCACCATAGGATTGCTCAACCGTGTTGTCAAAATGCCACAAGCAAGCTCTAGCTTTTTAGCTGGACAGTACG
This sequence comes from Alteromonadaceae bacterium, assembly GCA_965279005.1. GTDB lineage: Bacteria > Pseudomonadota > Gammaproteobacteria > Enterobacterales > Alteromonadaceae > Planctobacterium. The sequence continues at coordinate 376,796 of CBDIHK010000026.1, forward strand.
GCACTAATGCGCAAAGCTTTCGCCTTCGGAATGTAACAATTAATGTAAAAATGTCTAAATTATGTACTTCCCAAAAAGGTAAAAAAGGTGTATCTTGCGCCACCTAATGGTGGATATTGGGCAAACGCCGCAAATGATAGACTATTCACCGAATCACTTAGGATGGCAGCTTTAAGTCATTTATCTGTTAAATTTTAAAGTGCCTTATTGCTTGGAAATGGAATTCTGTCAGCGCTAGAAGAGCTATTTAGTTTTTAGCCAACCCCAGCCCCATACTCCTTGCCCCCTCAGTGGATATCAAGCTGCTATTTAGGAGTAATAATAAGCCGTGAAACACACAACATCTAAAACCAAAGCACCTTTAGCTGCCATGTTAGCAACAGCGCTTGTGCTGGGTGGGTGCGCCAGCACCACAACTACATCAAAAGTAGTGGAGACGCCCACCGTACAAAGCTACAACACCAGCTATTCTGGTGAAAAAAGCAAATTAGTTGTAGGCCAATTTGTAAACCGTTCAAACTTCCAAAATGGAATATTTTCAGCTGGAACTGACCGTCTTGGCAGCCAAGCAAAAACTACCCTAATGAGCCATTTACAGCAGACCAATAGGTTTTCGGTATTGGATCGCGATAACTCCCAGCTATTGCAAGCTGAAGCGGGTTTAAGCGGCGAGCAACAAAACATCGCAGGTGCAAAATTTGTTATTACAGGTGACATTACTGAATTTGGTCGCAAAGCGGTTGGAGACAAGCAACTATTTGGCTTGTTGGGTAAAGGGAAATCACAAATTGCCTACGCAAAAGTAACCCTAAATATCGTCGATGTAGCCACTTCCGAAGTTGTTTATTCAGTTCAAGGTGCCGGTGAATATAGCCTATCAGAAAGGGAAGTGCTGGGATTCGGCAGCACAGCGAGCTACGACGCCACCCTCAACGGTAAAGTCCTAGATTTGGCGATACGTGAAGTCGTCAACAAACTTGTCTTAGGCATTGAATCAGGTAACTGGAAAGTTTAGAACAAGGAGATAACAATGAAAAAAGCGATTACCGCCCTGTTTATGCTGGTAGTACTAGCCGGCTGTGAAACAACCCAACCCACCTATTACTACGGCGACTACACCAAAGCTGTCTATAGCTTCTTTAAATCTGACGACCTAACTGTTGAACAGCAGATTATGTCGCTTGAGCAAGCTATTGAAACTGCTGCGGCTAAAAATAAGCCTGTTGCCCCCGGTTTACATGCCCATCTAGGTATGCTGTATTTTGAGACAGGAAACGAAAGCCAAGGCCTGCAACATTTTGAGCAAGAAAAAGCTTCCTTCCCAGAATCTTCTAAGTACATTGACTTTCTAATTAGCTCAAGGACAGAGGCATAATATGAACCATATTAAACACCTAGTAATTTTAGCCGTCTTATTCCTTACCGGCTGTGTCAGCCTACCGCCAGCACATGATTATAGCCAGTTCCGCAATGCTGACCCCCATTCCATATTGGTACTGCCACCAATCAATAACTCCCCAGAAGTCATTGCGCCATACAGCGTGATGTCGCAGGTTGTGCCACCTATTGCGGAGTCTGGATTTTACGTGTTCCCAGTTGCCTTGGTGGATAGCACTTTTAAATCCAATGGTTTGACTGTGGCCAACGATATCCACGAGGTACCCCACAACAGGTTAAGGGAGATATTTGGTGCTGATGCTGCACTTTATATGACCATTGAAGAGTACGGCACCAGCTACGTTGTTATATCTAGCGAAACAATTGTCAAAGTCTCTGCCCAGCTAGTAGACCTGCGCACAGGTGACGTACTTTGGCAAGATATCGCCAGCGCATCCTCTGCTGAAACACGCGGCAACAGCGGTGGTGGATTAGTTGGAATGCTGGTAGAAGCTGCCGTTAACCAAATCGTGGAAACCGTGGTAGATAGGGGTTACGATATTGCCGCCATTACATCAGCCAGGCTGTTGTCTGCAGAAGGGCACAATGGCTTATTGCACGGCCCACGCTCAGCAAAATACGGCCAACCCGCTGTGAGCGAAAGCAAATAAATAAGCTTTAAGGCACGCGGCCGACTGCAAAGGCAGTTGGCCTGGCCTTTCATCATAGAAGTCCAATCTCAATCACATCTAAATTAAATATCAATCAGAGTACACGAGCCTTTGCAAGAGCTCGCTTGGAAGATGCACAGCCATATGCTAGTCGGAACTTGGGGTCATACCGATTCCATTAAGTATTTTTTTTCTCAGTGGGAAAACCGCATTTAAAAATAGACTTTAATGCTCTACAACCGAACCAGTTTTATTTTCCGGATCACTACAATAGCTGTGACGTAGGTTATTCCAAGCCACCATATGGGGGTGCCCAAGAGTTGGCTGGTAATGGTTTCCACAATTAACAACAATGCTGGTATGAATAGGAGATAGGCTGGCAGGTTTTTGCGTAACAACAATAAAACCACTAACAGTGTTAGTGACGGCAAGGGGTGGATTATTGGAATCACCGGTATTGCGGGCGAAGTAAAAGCTAATTCCAATAGCCCAGGCGTTATCAACACGATAGTCGTTATTGCAACTAAGCAAATCGCTGTATTGTTATTTGATTCGTTTTTTAGCTTAGGGGGGGAGGTCGCTAATCTATTAAGTGCCAGCAAATACAAGCACAATTGCAAAAAAATGAGTACGGCAAAATGGATGGCAAAGGCATTTATTTGCCGATAAAACGCCAGATAATAAAAACATAATGACAATAGCAACACGGCGTCCACAAGCAAATGGCAACGCCATGTCTTAACGGTCCGAGATAGCCAATACAAGCCAATAAAAAATACAATACCTGCTAATAAATATAGAAATATCCAATCACCAATGAATTCCTGTAGCAAGAATGCATAAGTATCCCGGGAGTACAGCAACAAATCCCTCAAGGAATAGGAGGTTAAACCATGCATTATTACGCTAGTTTTTGAAACGCTGAAAGGATGGCTTTTCTTTGTTGTAAGTTGGCCAGTTTGCCTGCCATTGTCAGCATGTTTTCTTGCATATGTGTTGTTTGACTTGTTGCTGGTATTGCGCAGGTTATGGCAGGGTGGCTCACCACAAAATTCAGTAACAGCTGCGGCCAGGTTTTGCATTGCAGTTCTTGTGCAACTGCAGGAACAGGCATCCCCTGCAAATACCTGGGTAGGTTGCCGCCTTGAAAGGGGCGATTGGCTATCACAGCCACATTTTTCTCCTGTGCCAATGGAAGAAGGCGGGATTCCGCTTCCCGGTCTGAGATGTTGTAAGTAAGTTGCAAGAAATCGATGGGTTCTTGTTCTAGTATCTTCTCTACTTCTGCATGCCTCCGGCCATGGGAGGTAGTGATCCCGATATAGCGTATCTTTCTTTGCTGTTTTAGCTTCCTGAGGCTGTCGAGGTGATTGCGCCAACCAAGCAGGTTATGGATTTGCAATAGGTCGAATTGCGTTTGCCGCCACAAATTTTGTGAGTCCTGGAACTGTTGCAAACCTTCAGTTTTGGAAGATGTCCAGGTTTTTGTAGCACTAAAAAGTTGTGTAGCACCGGTTGATTGTAAACAATGACCAACCACCTCTTCCGCAGAGCCATACATGGGGGAGGAATCAATCAATTTACCGCCCAACTGGAAGAAGGTAGACAGCACTTCAGTGCGCTGCTGCCTTAATGCACTGCTCCTGCCAACATTAAAAGTTATCCAGGTACCCATCCCTATTGCCGGGATCATTTCACCAGTACTAGGAATCGTTTTCTGCCAGATTTTGCTAACTGGCGACGCATGCGTGACCGCGCTAGGGATAATTGTGCATGCCAGGGCCGCAGCAGCGGTAGTTAAAAACTCGCGACGTGGCATCACAAGGATATCCCTCATAGACATGGTATAGACTCTTGATTAAAGAACTTAAGGGAATTATTGGTGGTATTTTAGCAATAGTCTTTTCCGATTCGGTGTTTCAACAGGTATTTCCGATAGATGGCAGGTGACGTGATCCAATAGATCCACATACCATTATGGCTTATATTCTGGAATTTAACCTAGTCGGTTACCACCCGACCAGGCCAAACTAAGATACCCACCTTGCTGGCACAGTAGCGTATTGTCGCCATCAAATTGGAAATCAAGGAATTGATAAATCATAAACAAAAGCAAATATTTGCAGTTATAGACTTTTAAGGCCAATTATCTTGTTAGGCAGTAAAAGCCCAGCACTAAGCAAGGCCATGCCAAATCCCGGCCCTTCATTGGCGAGTTTTCCAGCCGGTAAATAAAACAGTTTATCTGCTTCAGCGCGGTACAAGGCGGCATCCATAATTTGCCATTTATCCTGGTGCCACACCTCCGTCCAAGCATGGCCAAAAGCCGTCACCTGTCCTTCCTCCTCAAGTATCACTGTCCCGATCATTAGGCGGGCAGCAAGCCCCTGCGACCTGGCCAAGGCCGTGGTCAGCACCGCAAATTCAGTACAATCACCACTGCGTTGGCTGGCTACCTTAGATGCAATATGGAATCCGTGGATATAGGTAGGCTGATCTATATAGCTGCTTACATAAGCGGTTAGCTGGTCTAAATGAAAAGGCTTCCCTGGCTCTTTTGCAAAACCCGCTACAAAGTTTTGGGTGCTCGCTTCTTCCAGATCAATGACAAAGCTGCTGCTGGTATACTGGTCGACAACCTCTCCAGCAAATACCGGTTGCCTGGTCATGGAAACCAGCAACCGATCACCAGCTATCTGTTGCACCGTGATCTGCTGCCATGCCGCTAGGCTGGCAGCGATTTCTTCCGAATTTGCCGAAACTAATTCAAAGCGGATCTTATCTGACAACGGCAGGGTCTGATCCGGCGCCAGTTCCAGATCAAACTGGGCTATAAAAGGGACGTCATCTGCATGGGCAAAAGACGCCAACCAGACTAATGCTAAAACGATTACACACCTCATGGTAGCTTGGGCATGCCAACCTTGTGCATAAGCTCCATGTTCATACTAATGGGGCCATGGTGCATCACTCCATTTAAGAAAATCCCATTTACATCTGACATAAAGTCTATGCTGATAGGCCCAACTTCTAATTTTCTGTTCGCGTTGGCATTGCCATCGATCTTGGAAATCCTGACTTGAGTTGCCGCAGTAGGGTCTGCATCAGGGGACCACATGACTAGTTCACGGGATGACACCTCAGAATCACTTAAGCTCGCGGATACAATATAAGAGCCGAAATTAGTTAAAAGCTCACCTGTGTGCTCCAGTGTGGATTTAACCTCTTTACCCTGCAGCTGTCCCGCAATTTGCCAGGCTCCTTCTTCCCGCGAAATCGAGAAATCGAAACCCAATTGGCTATTTTCAACATTATAGGCAGTGGCATTGATCAATTCACCTGCCGGGGTACTCCATTCAACTCCTGCCGTGTCAGAACGGGATACCCCTGATTGATCCACGGGAACCAACATGGCTGTGTGGCCTTTTAACTGCACATCACCATCTTCATCGGTTCGATACTTTTCACTAGCATAGCCAACCGGGATACCATTCAAAGAAAATTGATACACAGTGCTGAAAAACTCAGGATTTGCTTGGTTGGTGCTGAAGGCATTCAAGAAACTTGCAAACACTGACAAAAAAGTCTGCCTGTAGCCCAATTCGTTGTGAATGCAGATTTGCAAACTATTGTCGGTTTTAGCCGATAGCCCCTTCATTAAACCTGCCACTTTTTGCTCGCCGTCGCCCAAATTATAAAGCGTATCCAACAACATATAGGGGTTACCGTCAATAACACCCGAATCAATTGCGTAGGTGTACCTACCTGAAAGTTCCTTGTTGTTCAGTGCTTCGGCGCCAGTGAGGCTATGCCCGGCTACGCCATATAATGAATTAGCAGGGCCGTCGTAGCTGGTGAAGGCATAGCATTCAACCGGGCTATCGGTGCCAATATCAATGGTGTAGTACCAATAGGTCTCATCGGTTTCGATCAACTTTAACTTGCCCTTTATTTCACCGCTGGCATTGAGTTTCTCGATCTCTAGTTTTGATGTTGTTGTAACCGCTTTTTCACGCACCATGGCTTCCTGGAACCAATCCGGGAAATTCTCCAAGGCAATAAGGTCTTTTGCAGCAGTGTTGAAATTAAACAGCGAAGTAAGCGCCAGCAAGGCAGGGATACGGATCGACTTCATCTTAATTCATCCTTGATTACAGTGTTTTAAAAAAGCATTTGATGCTTAGGCATGGCGCGAATGATAATGTTTTTTGTCGATTATTTCTACGCGTAAATCATTTCACTACGGACTAAATATACCGATTTGTTTAGGTATCTTTGCGTCAAGTTGCAGATAAAGCTGGCAAGTACTGGCTGACAAAATTAGGGCAAACTAGCCCTAGATTGGCTTAGTAAAAACTATTGCGCAGCCCTTAATACCGATTTAGTTGAGTTTGCTTAAATGGCCTGAAATACCGATCCGGATCTTTGGCTGGCGATTACTTGGTGCGGAATACCTAATTAAGAGCATGGAAACATTCTATTACTTCTGCCACTAACCGCCCCCTTGACACTCCCTAACACCGAATGGCATCATTTTATTAGTTGCACAAACTACTAATACAAAAAAATGACTGACGAACTCTCACTACAATTCCAGAACCTGGGTTTTACCCAGCTGGAAAGTGACATTTATTTATACCTGCTAAAACAAGGTTTAAGCACGGGCTATGCCATTGCCAAAGGACTAAACAAACCCGCAGCCAATGTCTACAAGGCACTGGCTACGCTAGGGCAAAAAGGCGGCGTGATCAGTTCGCAGGGCAGTAATAAAACCTTTAACGCGGTGAACTGGCAGGACTTGCTGGATAACCACAGCAGGCAGTTCCAGCAAAATATTGAGCTGCTCAGTGAACAGTTAAAATCCTTTGACCAGCCGGATATTGGCGAGCAAGTCTACCAAATGGATAACCGGGATCAGGTGATCGAGACCTGCCTGAAAATGGTTGAACACGCGGGCTCGGTGCTACTTGGCGATATCGAACCGGCCGCCCTACCCTTGTTTGCCGATGCACTGGTATCGGCGGCAGCACGCGGCGTGGAAGTCAGGTTAAAAATATATGAACCGGCTGATTTACCAGGCGTGCATTGCACATTGCGCCGCCACGGAGATGCTATCCACGATAAAAGTGCCGATGTTGCCTTCAGCCTTAGCTGCGACGGCCAACAGTTTGTCTTGGCCATGTTAGCGGGCGATGGTAACAGCGTTATCCAAGCCTTTACCAGCCACAGCGCCTTGATGAATATGACCATGCACACCCAAATTTTGTATGGCCAGGTGCTGACTGAACTCAAAAAGCTGCTCAAAGACAACGACCTGGCCGGTGCCAAAGCGGTGCTGGCAGATACTGGGCATTTGCATCCCTTAAGCGCAGAAAACCTAGTGTTCCAGCGCTACAAAGCCCGCTACAACATTTAGCGGCTATCGACCTTAACCGTAATCCACCATGTAAAAGGACGTAACACCTTGAAAAAACTCATTATGTTTCTGGCTACAACTATTGCCAGCTTCAGCTTTACTGCAACAGCAAACCCATACCAGGCCATAGGTGACTACGTTGAGACAAACAAAGAAACCATACGGCTAAACTCAGGTACAGCGGTCGCTGTGGTAAAGGATAACCAGGTAGTCTATGAAGGCTATTTTGGTTATGCCGATATCGCCAATAAAACACCGGTCGATGCCAATACGGTGTTTTATATAGCTTCCATGACAAAACCGTTTTACGCCTTGCTGGCCTTGTTGCAGGAACACAAGCAGCAATTAGACACCAATTGGACGCTGGCGAAGCTACTACCTGGAATTGAATTCAAGCCTGCACTGCATGCACACAAAGTGACCATTAGGGATTTACTTAGCCATACCAGCGGCATTGATAATTGGCCGCTAGTACAGGCCACCGCCTGGACCGGCTTGTACGACAAAGCGACAATAGAAAGCATGCTGGCCGCTTCCTATGTCAATGAGAATGCACCTTTCGGCCAATTTGACTACACTAATGTCGGCTACAACATCCTGAGCCATTGGATGGATAACCATTTTGATTCAGACTGGCAAGGCTTGTTGGAAACTGAAATTTTCAAACCACTAGGCATGCAGTCAACGTCAGCCCGCATGAGCGATATTGGCAAAAACAACTGGGTTTATGCCCAAGGCTATTCGGTAAAATCACCCGAACCAGAAACACCAGTGTATCTGACAAAAAACGACGCCAGCATGCATGCCGCCGGGGGCATGGTATCAACGGCTAAAGATTTGGCGCGCTTCCTTATCGCGCAGACCAACAACGGCAAATTGAACGAGCGGCAAGCACTGCCCGCAACTGTCATTGAAAAATCCCATGAAACCCTCGCTAGCCACACCCTTTTTGGCCGCGAGCAACACTATGGTTGGGGCTGGTTCATCCGGGAGCTATTTGGGCATAGGATGTTGGAGCACCGCGGTGGCTATGCCGGCGCTAGCACCTATATGTCGTTTATGCCGGAACAAAACATAGGGTTAGTGGTGCTCAGCAACCAAGATAGGTGGGGCGGCGATTTGGCCTACGCTTTGGAAGATATCGCCTATGGCATTGCCCTGGGTAAAGCAGATCAAGAAATTGCAAAATTCATTGCTGAAAACCAAAACCGGGCGACGGAAAAAGCCCAACAGCACTACGCCGCAGATAGCAGCAAGCCCCCCGTCCTTGCCCGCGGCCTAGGCGAGCAGTATATGGGTACTTTTAGCCATGAGCTATTAGGTGAAATCAAAGTTAGTAAAAACGATGTGAGTGGCTACCAGCTTAGTTGGGGCAACCTGCGCAGTGGCCTGTTCCAGGGAAACTCTGGTCACGAGCTGCAAGTGGAGTTTATACCCAACAGCCCGCAGCCTATTTTGTTCCTGAGTGGCACGGATAAAAGCCACCGCTTGCAGTACCAAGACTATATCTTCAGCAGGACACAAAACTGATTGTTCACAGCAGCATTTGGCAGGTTGTAACCTGCCAAATGCGAAAACTGCGCATCATTAGCGGTAAAAATAAAACCCCAGCAAAACAAATTAAAAACTATGTCTATACTATTGCTATAAGAAGTTCTCCATAAAGCACATACCCCACAAATGATACCTAGCCGTTTTTCCAATGTTATTGTTGTTGTTTCTGGGCTATTGCTCACTTCCGCTGCCTACTTCTTGGTTTCAGCATGGGAAGATCAAATCGTTGAATCAGAATTTGAGCGCCATGCCATCAACCACGCCGTAGATCTTCAAGGAAAAATAGACCTGCACGTGGAAATCCTAGAGTCGATAGCAGGACTCTTGCGCGCCTCAAACAACATCGACCGCGGCGGCTTTCGCGAATTCGTCACACCGATCCTGGAACGTTACCCCGAAGTGCAAGGCTACAGTTGGAACCCGCTTGTGAGTAATGCACGCAGGTCAGACTACGAGGAAATGGCAAAACAAGAAGGGATTGCCGGATTTTCAATAACGGAATTCAACCAAGCGGGCGATAGGTTGCCTGCGCAGCAACGCGATGAGTATGTGCCTGTCTATTACCTCGAACCGCTAGCTGGCAATGAGGAAGCATTGGGTTTTGATATTGCTTCGGAGCCCATTCGCCGTATGGCACTTACCGAAGCTCGCCAGACAGGCAAGGCTACAACAACACAGTGGGTGAAACTGGTACAGGAAAAAGAGCAGCAATTTGGCATCCTAATGGTCAGGCCAATATATGAAAGGAAAGGCGTTAACAACAGCTATGATCAGGTTAATGAGCAATTAGCGGGATATGTCGTTGGTGTGTTTAGGGTTGGCGACATGATTGAAGAAGCATTGCGTCCCTCTGAGCCGGCCGGCCTCGATTTCTGGGTTTACCAGGGCAGTGAACCTGCCTACCCAGCCATGAGCTATTTCCATCCGTCACGCAGCCGCGAAGCCCCAACAGGCTCAAGAAAATTTGAACAAACAGAACTGTATCCAGGGAACCACTATGTGCAAACCCTGCAACTGCCAGGCAAAACCTGGACCATCATCTATAAAGCAGCGCCTGCGCTATTAAAAATCCACAGCCAATATACCGCCAATGGCATTTTGGTGGCTGGCTTGGCGCTAACAGCATTGCTTAGTTTTTATACTTTTGTGGTTAGGCGCAGGGCCGAACTCTCAGCCGCGCACAATAGGGAACTAGAGCATAAAATTGTTGAACGTGAAAAAGCAGAAGTAGCCCTACGGGAAAGCGAATCCTACAACCGCATGTTGTTTGAGAAATCCGCCATAGGCCTGGTGCTCTCTGACATTGAGGGCAACCTAATAGACATCAATAACGCTTTTGCCTCAATCTTGGGTATGACTGTGCAGGAAGCTAAACAGCTAAATTATTGGGACATAACCGCCGCTGCCGACGCACATAACGAGCGGGAACAATTCAGCAAATTGCAGCAGGTCAGCCACTACGGTCCCTATGAGAAACAGTACATCCACAAAGATGGCACCTTGGTTCCGGTGCGCCAGACCGGGCGCTCGCTGCAGCGGGGCAAGGCCCAGTATATCTGGTCAAGCGTGGAAGATATCACCCATTATAAAAAAGCCCGTGAACGTATTGAACACCTGGCATTCCACGACCCCTTGACCGACCTACCCAACCGCAAACTGTTGCATGACCGCCTTGAACACGCCTGCAAACTAGCGTCCCGCAACGAGACCTTCGTCGCCGTGCTGTTCCTGGACGTGGATCGCTTCAAAACCATTAATGACAGCCTGGGGCATAAGGTTGGCGACCTTTTATTGATACAAATCTCGGGCCGCTTATCCAAGACCGTGCGCCAGTCTGATACCGTTGCCAGGTTTGGCGGTGATGAATTTGTCATCGTTGCCGAAGGCCTATCCAGCAAGGGGCAGGCAGAAGAGTTGGCCAAATCCGTTATCCAAAGTTTCGCGCAACCATTTCAGGTTGGCATACACCAGTTATACACTAGTACCTCAATTGGCATAGCCTTGTCTTGTGGCCAAGATACTTCGGCAGAGGACTTGATTTCCCAGGCCGACATTGCCATGTACGGCGCCAAAGACGCCGGACGCAACAGGTTACAGTTCCACCTGGCGGAGATGGGCCAAAGTGTCGCAGCGAAAGCCGACATGGAACGGGATTTAAGGGGTGCACTAGAACGAGATGAATTCTTGGTTTATTTGCAGCCAATTACTGACCTTAATACACTAAAAACTGCGGGCTTTGAAGCGCTAATGAGGTGGCAGCACCCGAAGCGAGGACTGGTTAGTCCAGGCGAGTTTATACCGATACTGGACGACACCGGCATGATAGTGCCCGCAAGCCGTTGGATATTGGCTGAAAGCTGCCGAATACTGAGTCATTTCCAACAACAACAGCAACTGCCCATTTCGATTGGCGTCAACCTGTCAGCACCGTGTTTTTACGATTCTGGCTTAGCTAGTTTTGTGCAGCAAACCCTGCAAAGCTATTCGCTAAAGCCGCACAATCTAGTATTGGAAATCACAGAAAGCACGTTATTCCATGACCCAAGGGGCGTCCGTCCCACCATGGATCACCTGAAAGAAATCGGCGTGCGTATCGCATTGGATGACTTTGGCACCGGCCAGTCCTCACTTAATCACCTGCGTAAATTCCCGATTGATATCGTGAAAATCGATCGCGAGTTTGTGCGTAATATCCCCGATGATGACAATGATTGTGAGCTTGTTTCAGCTATTGTTGCCATGTCACATAAACTCAATATGACTGTGGTGGCTGAAGGCGTGGAACAGGAGTCGCAATTACAATATTTGAAAGACTTAGACTGCGATAAAGTACAGGGATTTCTGTTTAGCCCGCCGCGTCCTGTTTCCGAGGCCAGTGAATATTTAAAGCAACACTCATAAGCAGCGGTGTAACATAACAGCGTACTGCACTAATTTGGGCTGACCTGTGCCAATACCGGGTTCGTTGAATTTTTTGTTTTGGATCAGGATTCAAATGAATATCGCTATTGCCGAATTTACGTTTTACTGCCTACAATAAGCGGACTTTCCAGCCGCAGGCATTAATTTCTAATTAGGATTGTTTCTTTGAGCAGGGTTGGCACTTACATCATTTGTTGTGTCCTGGCGCTACAGGGTAGCTTTACCTTGTTGGCACAGCAGCAACAATTGTCCAATATCACTGGCAAGCTCTCCAAGGACATTGAGCTGATTTGCACCGGCTCAGATATGAAATTCATTTCACTGTCACTATCCGAATTGCAAGGTGAGTTTGTTTTTGTCGATGCGCCGGAGGACATCGATCCGCAACAACTCGCTGATGCCTGCCCGGTAATCGCAATGTCAGACATTAAGATTGATATGGACATTGCCATGCACGATATTGCTACCCATTTTGTGCGCTTCAAAGCCATTGCATCGCAATTGGCACAAGGCCCCTACACTGCTTACAACTTCAGGACTGCCCTGTCCCGTGCCCCTCCCAGTATCTAAGCCAACACCAATAAAAAACACCGCCATAACGATGGCAAAGAATAATTAAATAGTGTCCTTGAACACACCACTTGGGTATAGATTTTATGCAATTTTCCCTTGCTAAAAGCAGCGCGTTTGTGGCTGCTACATTTGGCGTTTGCACTTCTGCAATCGCACAAAAACACAATATTGAACACGTAGATGTAATTGGCCAACGTTTGGCCACCGCGATTTCGCTGGATACCATTGGTGAAGTTTCTGCCTCCCCAGACCTTAGCGATATTATTGTCCGACTACCCGGAATCAACACCAATGGCAATGGTCCGTTAACTTCCATTGTGCAGTACCGGGGCTTATTTGGTAACCGGATCCGGGTCAACATAGATGGTGCCCCCACCATTGGAGCGGGTCCTAATGCCATGGATCCCCCCTTATCGAATGTGTTTGCCACATCTGGCACCCAGATAACACTCTACCGTGGTATTGCCCCGGTCACGGCGGGGGCTGAAACCATTGGCGGTGCAATCAGTGTGGATCGCGATGTGTCGGTACTGTTCACGGCAAACCCCACATGGCAGGCCGGCCTGCAAAGCCAATTGCTAAACCAAGGTAGCACTAACCACAAACAAGCAACTTTTAGCTACCACGATAGTGACTTTTTCTTTTCAGGCTTCGGTGCAGACCAGCAGCGCGGCGACGCCGATGATGGTGAAGGCCGAGAAATCCCCAACAGTTTTTACGAACGTGATGCCTATGGCTTTTCAATGGGCTTCCGTATGTACAACCACCAGGTAACCAGCCACTACCAGGTGATTGGTACCGATGACACTGGTACTGCGGCATTGGCCATGGATATAAAATATATCGATAGCGAGAGCTACCGCCTGCATTATCTTTGGCAGCGAGATGATAACAGTTCGCTATCCCTGCGCTTGTCTGGCAACAATAACCAGCACGGTATGAACAATTTTGATCATCGCCCAATGACCATGCCCATGATGTCCAGGCTCAATACAGTGGACAGCTTTGCCCGTGGCTATGAAGCCATCTGGCAACAAGGATTGGCAGCCGGAGAACTCACCGTAGGTTTAGATTGGCACACAGCACGCCATAACTCGGTGATCACCAATCCCATTATGGAAAACCTAACTATCCGTAACTTCAATGAAGTTGAGCGAACCAACCAAAGTGCTTATGTCCAATGGCAGCGGGACTATGACCGGCTAAATGTCAGCGCAGGGTTGCGCCATACCCTTGTGGATACCAGCGCCGGTGATGTGGCGAATACTATGGCCATGATGAACCCCAATATCGCGGCACTTCAAGATACTTTTAATAGCCATGACCGGGATTTAGACTTCGACTTTACCGATGTCACCCTGCACCTAAACTACGAAATGTCGCCAAACTGGCGCTGGCACTTCGCCGCAGGGCAGAAAAGCCGAGCACCTAGCTATACTGAGCTCTATGTATGGCTACCTTTGGGCATCTCCGCTGGGCTCGCCGACGGCCGTAATTACCTGGGTAACCTAAACCTCAAACACGAAACCGCCAGGCAGCTGGATCTTGGGGTCACCTTTGAGCAAAATGGCACCTCCTTCTCACCAAGGGTTTTTTACCAAGATTTTGATGATTACATCGTAGGTAACCCGTCTGAAAATATGGCGGCCAACATGGTGTCTACCATGATGAGTGGGCAGCCACCACTGCAATGGGGCAATGTTGATGCCACCCTGTATGGCTTGGATTTGCTGCTTACCCACCAGCTTTCCAAAACCATGCAGCTTTCTATGAACGGCGTACTAGTAAAAGGGGACAGGGATGATATTGACGAATCTTTGTACCGGATCGCCCCGGCCACTTTGCAAACCCAGATAAAATGGGACTTGCAAAACTGGGGGGCCTCGTTGGAATGGCAACTAGTAGCCAGCCAGTCTGATGTATCAGGGATCCAGAATGAAATGGAAAGCGCGGGTTATGGGATTATCAATGCCAATTTGCGCTACCAAATCAACGACCATATTGAACTTACCGTTTTGCTCAATAACCTGTTCGACAAGGCATACCAGAACCATTTAGGCGGCATCAACCGCGTTGCGGGTGTCGACCAGCCTGTGGGTGAGAGGCTGTTTGCACCTGGGCGCACCTTTGGTATTGGCTTTAATTTTAGAAACTGATAGCAAATAGTCCCTACCCCTTTTACCTAAAGCGTTAAAGCATAGCGGCCAGCCATAGCAATAATGGCTGGCCGACTTAGCCTTTACTGCTGAACCATGTCACAAGTGGACAATTTTGTCGCCAATGGCCTTAGTAGGATTTCGCTGAAAATCAGTGCCCAAAACGGCGCCAGCAGGTTTATGGTATAGGCCATGTGCAGTACTTCAGGATCTGCGTCATAGGTTGCGTGGGTGGCGATAACCCCCACCAACAAAGCAATCGCCGCTGCTGCATAGGTAAATTTGATTTGTGCTTTAAGTATGGTTGCCAAATAGATTGCCTTATTGCCACCCACCATCTCATCGGTAAACAAGTACTTAAAACAGGCGACAGACTTTGCCGCGCCATCGCTACCAAATGCAACCAGGGTTACTGCATAGACAAAAAAGAATATAAACAAGACGGTAGGCACATTGATAAAGTATCCGGGATCGACCGCAAAGTTCATTAGGGTGATCACAGCACCTGATATCGTTAACAAGGCAATAAAGTTCTTCATAATTTTTGTCCTCGACCAATTGGCTTTAATCTCATTGGGATCCGCTTGCAGCTCTTTTGGCGATAAATCAAAAACTGAGGCTATTGACAAGACTGTCTCAGCAGAGGCCCTACCGTCCGACTCTACCCGCTGGATAGACCGTACCGACAGCCCACTTGCTTTGGCTAGAACTTCCTGCGACCAGCCTTTTTCGCTTCTTAATTTTTTCATTTTCTGAACTGAAATAAACATGTCTCAATACCGATTCAATTAAGTGTTTGCTCACACGATGTGGCGAGGACAAGTCTGTTGCTTTTGTTTGCCTCGAGCCAGAAAAATGCCACGACAAACTCACGCCAATACCTGACAGTATATACCGACTCCATTAAGTAATATAAATTCAATCACTTAGAGTGATGGCTGAGGAAACTAGTAGATAAAGCTTCAAACTAAATGAACCGGGGTCAGTCGCTATTTAAGTGACAGAAGCGCTTTTGCCTATTCGGATCCGCCAAGCTGCTTTAAACCCCTTGCCAATTCATCAAACACCACCCGAATACGCGGTGTTGTCCTAAGTTCCCTGTGAGTTACCAGCCAGACCGGGAATTCAATTGATGGCATATCCGCCATCACCCTTTCTAAACAGGGGTCACTATCGCCCAATATCTCAGGCAGCAAGGTGATCCCCATATCCGATTTCGCCATCGCCCACATGGCCGAACCACTATTGCTGTATACGGCATAGTTTTCATTGCGCACATTAGTGACACCTTGGTTTGCCAACAGCTGCAACATTTGTTCGATACTGCTGCCACCAACAAATTGATGTTGTATTAGGTCTTGCTGGGTTTTAGGCCTGCCCTTTTGTTCCAGGTAAGTTGTGGTGGCGTAATAGTTGGCACGAAAATCACCAATCAGCCTGCCGATTAATTCTGAATTTTCTGGCCGCACATGGCGGATGGCGATATCCGCCTCCCGCTGGATAATGTTTTGCAGGTCGTTGGAAGCAATCAGTTCAAGTTGGATCTCTGGCGCGGCTTGGTTGATTTGCTTAAGTATGCTGGGCAGCATTGCGCTTGCCATCAAATCCGTCGCTGTAACCGAGACATGGCCGGATACCGTCTTAGATTTGCTCGTCGCGGATAAGGACAGTAAAGCCGCTGCCTCTGCCATGGCCTGGGCGTGTGCCAGCAAATCTTGTCCGGCTTCGGTCAATACCAGGCCGCGCACGGTGCGCTCAAACAATGCCAGGCCAAGGTTTTCTTCCAAACCGGTAATTTGTCGGGTAATAGTGGGCTGGGTAGTGTTAAGCAGCCGGGCTGCCGCGCTAAAAGAACCCTCTTCCGCGCTTACCAAAAAAGCGCGTATGTGGTTCCAATCAAAGTTAACCGCGTTCCAGTTCATCTATTTACGTATATTTATTATCAGTATTTAGCAATTTTAATATTACATATGTATAGATAAGCTGTCATTCAATGCTGAACACATTTTAGAGGGAACAATGACAGATAAATTTTGGGATGGCCTTGCGGTCAAATACGCGGCTAAGCCGATTGATGATATCGATGCTTACGAAGCCAAACTTAAAGACCTTAGCGGTTATTTAAACGCAACCGATAAGGTGCTGGAAGTAGGTTGCGGCACTGGCAGCACCGCATTGCGTCTAGCGAAGCTAGTTGAGCATTACACCGCCACGGATGTGTCTAAGGGCATGATTGAGATTGCCAATAACAAACTGCTGGACAGCGCACCTAAAAACATTGAGTTTATAGAAGCACCCGCTGACTGGGTGGTAGGTGAAGGCCACTTTGATGTCATCCTCTGCTTTAGCTTGCTGCACTTAATTAGGGATCTACCCAGCACCTTGCATATGCTGCATAGCCAGCTAAAACCAGGCGGTTTGTTTATCTCCAAAACCGTGTGCCTAAAACACTGCAACCCACTTATACGGCTATTTGTAAAAGTACTCAAAGCCATCGGCTTCGCCCCGTATGTGCTGCCATTAAACCAGCAAGACTTGGAGAACATGTTACAACAAGCCGGGTTTACAATTGAGCGCACAACCTATTTCGATAAGCAAAAACGCAACCCCTATATAGTGGCAAGGAAAGCGAAGTAATTGGCTACCTCAACAAACAGAAATGTCGCATAAACCGCCAATTGTCCGATAAATGGATTTATGCGACAATGTCGTATAAACATCAATAATGTCTGATAAAAGCTATTATGCGACATAAACAAAGACACAATAAAACCGACAAGGAATTAGTACTCGCTTATGTCCAGTCTGTCGGTCAACCGGTCAGTATCAGCGAAATCAAAACTGCAACTAGTTTCCAAGTTGATAACCGCACCGTACAACGCTGGCTGAATAAGGCAGCAGATCTAGGCGATGTGTTAATTACCGGTGAACGCAAAGCCCGCAAATATATTGGTGTCCCCCAAAAAACCGCACCAGGTTTTAAATTTCTCGAAGGTTTGCCTGCCTCTAAACAACAAGAACTGCTGGGAATGCTGCGTACCATGTGGACACACAATTCCACTGCGCTGGAGGGAAATATACTCAACTTAGGTGAAACCCAGTTTGTTTTGACAGAGGGGCTAACGGTATCGGGCAAACCGCTAAAAGATCACAAAGAAGTGATGGGGCATGCAACGGCCATCGACTTATTGTACGAAATGATAGGCGGCGAACTTACCCCGGAAAAAATAAAGCTGCTACACAAAGCGGTGCAAACTGACGTGGTTTTCGATATCGACAAACCCTACGGTGAATTCAAAGTTGTACCCAATGGCACCTACCTGTTACTCGAAGAAGGCAAAAGTGTGTATCACGCTTACTCAAGCCCATTTGATGTGCCAAAATTAATGGATGGGCTTGTTGGGTATATTGAGTCATGCATGCCTAGAAACATCGAACAAGCGATTAGCATGTATGCTATTGCCCACTTAATTTTTGGTCAAATACACCCTTTCTGGGATGGCAATGGCCGGATCGCCCGGCTCATTGCCAACCTTATTTTATTGCGGGCTGGCTACGCGCCGTTGGTGATCCCGGCTATACGCAGGCAAGAATACATTGCTATCTTGTCCAAATACAGTGCCCGCAACCCTGCCCCGAAAACTGGCGAGCCCCTGTATCAGCAAGGAAAGGAGCTTGATGCCTTTATTGATTTCTGCCACGAATGCTACCAAGAGACCATAAAGCTGATTGAAAGCATTTTGTAGCTGACAATACTGGTGTCAAAAGGATAATATTTACTCATTCCAGCCTTAACGCTACTATTTAAAGGTAACCAATTTACAAAGCAGTATTATGAATGAATCAACCGATGCAATAATTGCTCAAGCGCTCAGATTAAGCGCCAAACAAAGAGCGGAATTAGCAGAAAAGCTAATTCAAAGCCTTGATGCCCCAGCCTCAGATATTGATTCCACTTGGGCGGAAGAAAGTAACTTCAGGTATGAAGCCTATAAAGATGGCAAACTCAGCACTATTTCAGCAGAAGAAGTGTTTTCAAAATATCAAAAATAAATGAAAGTTACTTTTCTAACCGCAGCAGCCAATGAGCTGCACGATGCCTTTGATTACTACGAGAATGAATTAACTGGATTAGGCGAAAAATTCCAAACCGCTGTCAGAAATTCTATCAATCGCATCATCAAATTCCCTAATTCATATTCAAAAATCGGAAAATACGCCCGCAGATGTCTGGTCAACAAATTTCCATATGGTGGGATACCGATCCTATTAAGTATTTGATGATAGCCAGAATGAAATCCTAATACTAGCCATTGCACATTTGCACAGACGCCCTGACTATTGGCTATCTCGGGAGCAACTTTCTTTATAAACATTGCCCCCTAAGGCCTTAGCGTTGAGCTACGCTTTAGGCCTCAACTCTTTAATAAACGCCGCGCTTACCCAAAATATATCCACATTGCCAGGGCTGGTCATCCGGTTAAAAAACAGATAGTTGCCATCAGGTGAAACCGTTGCGGAGGCCTCCCAAGCATCCGTGTTTATCTTGTCACCAAGGTTAATGGCTTCGCCCCAACTGCCATTTTTTTGCTTGTAGCTAATATAGATATCAGAATTACCATGGCCCTCTCCCCTTCTGCCATCCCATAAAATATAGGACTCATCGGGTGCGATATACGGGTGGGCATTCCACGTGCCAGAATTGATGGCCTTGCTCATAGGCTTGGGCTTGCTGCGCTTGCCATTGACTAGTTTGGAATAGCGGATAATGCCATCGCCATCATTGCCCACTTCATCAAACACATAGGTACCTTGGGAAGAGGCGGTCAAGCGCATAATGCGGATCTCTTGGAAAGCACCGGATTGCATTTTTAGTTCTGACCAACCAGAATCCGTTTGCGTTAGGTAGCGCTTGCCCAAGTGCATAGTCTTGCCATCGGGGGAAACAAACGGTTGCCCTACCCTGCGGGATATCACCTTTTCATGCCAGCGGTCTTTATCCTGGTAAAACACCACAAACTCGGTTTTTTCATTGGCATCATCGCGCAGCAAATACAGCTCTTTCATATCAGGCGATATCGCCACACCATATTCCCAGCGCTCGCTGGTGATCAGTCCTGGCGCAAAAGGCTCTGGCACAACACCCGGTGGCTTTTGTCCAAGGTATGGCCCCAACAGCCCAGGTAATCCATCTTGGCCGTAGCTATCTCCCAATGTGACAAACATAGACAGCAGCAAAACCAATGCAGTAGAAACTCGCTTCATAACATCCTCTTAAAACAATCAATTAAGCACTTGCACTGCTAGTAACTGGGCATGGCTAGTGCCAGGGCAATGCAAGTGACTGAATAGGGGTCAATGTATAAAAACCGGCCAGAAAAGACCTGACGTTGTTATGACGTTTTGTTGAAATTGTGCTGAAAGCACGAGTCAGAACGGATTTTTGAGCGCAGACAAGTCCACTCCCTTTTGCTAATTTAATTAGCAGAGAGAAAAGCCCAGTAAAATAAAGGTTGCCAGCATGACCACACTTTTAGGCATTGTCGTTATCATTGTTGGGCTCTTAGTTTATATCGGACAAGGCCTAAGTTTTTTTGCGCCAGCGCTCGCGACGAAGATCGGTTTAAACGACCCGCCCGAAGAAATGGACGAGTCCCTCTACATCATTGAAACCAAAGCCAATGGCCTTGGCGATTTAATATTGGCGTGGGTTCTTCCTATATCAGGCTTGCTAATGATTTTGGATCACGCCGCTTGGACTTATCTCGCGCTAATCGGCAGCGGCATCTATATCTACTTTGCTCTATTAACCATCTTCTGCCGCATTTATCTAAAACGGTACGGCAAAAAAGTCGGCAACCCAACCTCAGAAAAAACCGCCTATATCTTTAGCGGCATCTGGATTGCTTGTGCCTGCGCTATGATATTTATGGCAGTGCAAGAGCTATCACTGGCGTGAAGTGTCAAATTCTAATTTCAACATTAGAGTAAAAGTAGGGCTAGATAGCCCTAGTTATTATTACTTCCCAAGCCTTTCAGTTGCTATAAGGGAGATGGATACTCCTTGAGCAAACTATCAAAAATCCTCTCCGGCTATAGTTAATTTTCCAAACATAAAAATGGTTTATTTATAAACCAATCTCGTTTATATTTTTTAAAATCACGCTCTAATATATATATTAATACCCATAGATATCAAATTTAAATAGCCTAAAAGCACTCTAATAAAACTTATCCTGATTACCCACCTGATTCATCCTCTGTTATACTGTATATAAAGACAGTATTATGAGGTTGTTTCCAGATGGCAAAAAACAAAGTTCAGTTTCAGGAAGGCTACAGCATTTACGAGCTTATGGAAGACTACGGTACGGAAGGAAAGTGTGAACAGGCTCTGTTTAACTGGCGCTATCCAGACGGATTTGTATGTAGGGAGTGCGGGAATAAATCATATTGTGAGTTGAAATCCAGGAAAGTACTTCAGTGCAACCGTTGCAAGCATCAACAGTCTCTGACAAGTGGGACCGTGTTTGACAAAACCAGAGTACCCTTGACTAAATGGTTTATGGCAATCCATCTGCTCACTCAGTCCAAAACAGGGATCTCCGCAATGGAGTTAATGCGCCAGATAAAAGTCAGTTACAACACGGCCTGGAAGCTCAAACACAAACTGTTGCAGGTCATGAAAGAAAGTGACGAAAAAATTAAGATTGGCGGCATTATCCAATTGGATGATGTCTATTGGGGAGGCGAAAAACGCGGGGGAAAGCGAGGTCGCGGTGCATCAGGTAAGACCCCGTTTGTGGCTGCGGTAGCACTGAATGAAGAGGGTCATCCAATCCATATGAAAATGACTGTCGTGGAAGGCTTTAAGACCAAAGAAATTAGTCAATGGGCGGACAAATATATTAAGCCGAACGCCGTGGTGATTTCAGACGGGTTGGCCTGTTTTCGGGCTGTAGCGAGTGAAGAACGCCACCACTTATATGCGAAAACGGGTGGTGATCTGGATAAGCTGGATCACTCCGCCTTCAACTGGGTAAATACGATGATCGGCAACGTGAAAAACTCACTTAGAGGAAGTTGTCACTCTATCGCATCAAAGCACCTGCCAAGGCACCTTGCGGAGTATTGTTTCCGATTTAATAACAGGTTCACCCTACATGATTTGCTGCCACGGCTGGCAAAGGCAGCGGTAATGACACCGCCAATGCCTTACAAGTTGTTAAAGCTGGCTGAACTAAGTGGGTAATCAGGAAACTTATTCAAAGGGATGTCGTATGATAAGTGTCGACCACGACCAAATTAAACCCTACCTTTCTATTTTGATTGCTGTCTGCGATAGCAAACATGAGTTGCTATCATCTCACGATGGTATTATTGAAATATTGAAAGCGGAATCAGAAATAGTTGAAGAAAACATTTCAGAAACACGCTTTATAGAAGTGAGCAACGAAACCCTTTGCTATATGTCTACTTACAAAATTGATAAGGAACCCAGCTGGTTGAAAGGGAGTGAAATAAAAGATGTTGAGCACCATTGTATAATTTCATTTCAAAAAGGCCATCATGCAGCCTTTTACTTTTCAGAAAAAGGAAGAAAAGATCATATAAGGTCTTTTTTTAGTCATGCCCTGTATCTCCCCAACATTAAACCTGTCGAAATAGCGCAAATTTACTTCAATTTTTTGGATGAAGACAATGTGAAGATGCTATGGCTCAACGACATTACTGGCAAAACGACCTACAAAGCAGAATCAAAGGTGCTTGGCGGTGATGGAGTTGCAGATTCTTTAGATCCCATGTCAGATCAATCCTACACGCTTTCTGCTGCAAGAACTAAAACCAAGTTGAGTTCTGGTGAAGCATCAATAGGTATAAACCCTTTTAAATCTTCGCTATGGAGAGGTCCGTGCCAGGACTGGAACACATTCGAGGGGAGAATCAATGAGCTTTTGGATAAAATTAATTCGAGCACGGGTAAAAATAACTCACCAATTAGTATACTCTCCTATCCTGTTTCAAATGCAAAAGACCTTTCTGAGGCTTATGATTTTAGTTTAGTCGATCCTTTGTTTTTACCCGAAGCAGTTTCACCCAGTAAAAAAGAACTCCTGGAAAAGTTACAAGAGTATAGTTTTGAGACAGCCACGTCCTTAACACCAGGTTCTAAAATTCATTTGAAAGTTTTCTGTCTGGATAAAAAGTGTTGCGATATTGTTGTAGAGCCTGTCATCAATGAGTTCGAAGTAAGCTTTACCAAACATACGACAAACTATGTAACTAACGAAAAGCAGAAAGCGCAACTTTTCGAACGCATTTTCAACCATCCAGAATTGATTAAATGCTGGTACGAATCAGGCCATGCCATTGTTGGGGGAATGGTATTCCAAACTGCATACAGAGATGCATCCTTCAACAACATAATCTGGGTAGATTTTGAAGATTATGAGGTTAACAAAGAGAAACCTACCAAAAGGATTAACAACAAAATATCTGGTAAGAGTGAAGTCGCTGATCTATCCAAAATTGGGATTCAAAAGTCTTTGTTTTGCTGGATTAAAAACCTTTGGTGCAGTGAGTGGCTGTCTAAAGATGATTTTTTAACCAAAGAAAATGCTGTTGGTTGGCTCTATTGTGATGATGGCGCACAAGAAAAAGCTGACTTCATAAGTCTATCTGAGAGCCAAGGTCAATATATTTTAACCTTCATTCACGTAAAATCGATTAAAAAGAATGACTCTACAAATCGCAAAATCTCAGTTTGTGCACACGACGTGGTGCTAAATCAAGCCATTAAGAATCTGCGGTACTGTGACCGTAAAAAATTAGTGGATTCCCTCCAACAAAGAATTGATGAAGCAGACAAGAAATACTGTTGGAAAGATGGCAAAACAGCCAAAGCGAGTGATTTCATCAACGCGCTTACACTCATCAAGGCACGACAAAATCTAAGAACTCGCGTAATTGTCGTCCACCCTCACACTCAAAGATCTGTTTATGATGGAACTTCCGATGAGAACAACATCAAGCGTCAGCTAAATACGCTTTTACTAAGCACAGAAAACGCAATACGGGCAACTAATAGTGACTTTTATCTCGTAGCCTCGGATAAATAATGTTCAAGTAGATACTTTTTTTGTTGTATTGATGGAGAAAGTTGCCTGTGGTTTATAGAATTACCAGCTAATGAAAAGTAATCAAAGAAGCCCTTTCAGCGAATGTTTGGTGAGCCATAGAAAATCCTGGCTCGGTGCAGCTCAGCGCTAAACGTCGAGCAACATTTGTAATTGCTTCCTCACTTACAAGACTAAGGACTTAAATGGCGATCAAAAAAACCGAACTCTATTCATCACTTTGGGCAAGCTGTGACGAACTGCGTGGAGGCATGGATGCCAGCCAGTATAAAGATTACGTACTAACTATGTTGTTTATGAAGTACGTGAGCGATAAATACAAAGGCGACCCTTATGGCATGATTGTAGTGCCGGAAGGCGCAAGCTATGACGATATGATTGCCGCCAAGAACGACAAAGAGATTGGCGATAAAATTAATAAGATCATCGCAGCCCTTGCCGAAGAAAACGACCTTAAAGGCGTGATTGACGTTGCCGACTTCAATGATGAAGACAAGCTCGGTAAAGGCAAAGAAATGGTAGATCGCCTAACCAAGCTAATTGGTATTTTCCAAGGCTTAGACCTATCTTCTAACCGTGCTGGCGGAGATGACCTATTAGGTGACGCTTATGAATATTTAATGCGCCACTTTGCTACTGAATCAGGTAAATCTAAAGGCCAATTCTATACACCATCGGAAGTATCTCAAATCCTAGCCAAAGTGGTAGGCATTAAAGAAGATACACCTCAAGATGCGACTGCCTACGACCCTACATGCGGCTCAGGTTCATTGTTGTTAAAAGCCAGCGACCAAGCAGAGCGTGGTTTAACCCTATACGGACAAGAGATGGACAACGCCACAAGCGCACTTGCCCGTATGAACATGATCTTACATAACAACACCACGGCCAAAATCTGGAAAGGTAATACACTTTCAGATCCACAATGGAAAGATGCCCCTAACCAACTCAAGACGTTTGATTTTGCGGTAGCCAACCCTCCATTTTCAAATAAAAACTGGACCAGCGGCTTAACCCCAGAAAACGATTTATATAACCGTTTTACTTGGGGCATTCCACCCGAGAAAAACGGTGACTACACCTTCCTACTGCACATTATCAAAAGCTTAAAAAGCACAGGTAAAGGCGCAGTGATCTTACCGCATGGCGTGTTATTCCGTGGTAATGCTGAAGCTACGATTCGTGAAAATCTAATCAAACAAGGCTACATCAAAGGTATTATTGGTTTACCTGCCAACTTGTTCTATGGCACGGGTATTCCTGCCTGTATTATCGTGATTGATAAAGAGCACGCGCAAAAAGCAGTTACTAAATTCAACGAGGGAGATACTGAGCTACCAACCGTATCGGGTCGCCCAATCTTTATGATTGATGCCAGCAAAGGCTTTATCAAAGATGGCAACAAAAACCGACTGCGGAGCCAAGACATCCATAAAATTGTTGATGTGTTTAATAAAGGCTTAGAGCTTGAGCGTTACAGCCGCTTAGTAGAAATTAATGAAATTGTCGCGAACGATTTCAACCTCAACATCCCGCGTTATATCGATTCGTCTGAGCCAGAAGATTTACACGATTTAAGCGCTCACCTGCAAGGCGGTATTCCTAACCGTGACATTGATGCCCTTGAGCATTACTGGCAGGTATTCCCTAGTATCCGTGCCACTTTGTTCAAGCCAGAACCCAATCCAAAAAGAAGCGGCTATAGCCATGCACTGGTAGAAGCTAGACAGGTTAAAAGCACCATTTTGGCCCATCAAGAGTTTAAAGACTTTGCCGCACGTAGCCTATTGCCATTTAAACAATGGATACCAGATGCGAAATTAAAAGATATTAAATTAGGCGATAACCCGAAAAACTTTATCTTTACCATTTCGGAGAACTTATTAAATAGCTATGCCAATAGTGACCTATTAAGCAAATACGATATTTACCAAATCCTCATGGATTATTGGGCTGATACCATGCAAGACGATGTGTATGTATTGATTCAGGACGATTGGCAAGGAGCAAAAGCGATCCGTGAGATATTCCCAGTCAAAAAAGATGGTAAAAATGTTTGGAAAGAAAAGCATGATTTCGAAATAAAGAAAAAGCGCTATAAATCAGAAGTCATTCCACGAGAATTAGTGGAAGTATCATTTTTTTCTCCATTACTGGAGCA
Source organism: Alteromonadaceae bacterium (assembly GCA_965279005.1). GTDB lineage: Bacteria > Pseudomonadota > Gammaproteobacteria > Enterobacterales > Alteromonadaceae > Planctobacterium. The sequence goes on from CBDIHK010000026.1 coordinate 402,763, forward strand.
ACTAGATACTTTGCAGAACTATGCTGAACAAGCTTCAGCGGAGCTAGAAACGTTTATTGGGGAACACAACAACGAAGAAGATCTGTTGGCTGAAGCTAAAAACGATAAAGATAAAGTAGTTCAAAAACTGATAACAGCCAGAATCAAAGCCTTACAACTAAACTTAACTGATGAAGATGAGCTAAATGCGCTGGAAACCTGTTTAACACTAGTAAAAAAAGAAGCGGCAGCTAAAAAACGAGTAAAAGAAAAACAAGCTGAATTAGATTTGGAAGTGTTTAAAAAAATACCTGAATTAACTACTGAAGAAGTAAAAACCTTAGTTGTAGATGACAAATGGCTTGCTACGTTACAAGCCAATATCATTGCCGAAATTGAACGTGTCACCCAACAACTGGCAAACCGAGTTAAACAATTGGAAGAACGCTACAACGCACCATTACCAACCCTTTCTAAATCGATCGATGACCTTAGCGATAAAGTGGCAGGCCACTTAAAAGCGATGGGCTTGGAGTGGTCGCTATGAGCGTAATTGAGCAAGTAGTTCCTGACGGATATAAACAAACAGATGTTGGTATTATACCTATTGATTGGGAGTCTTCGGAATTAGGAAGCTTCGTCCAATCATTAGATGCAGGTGTTAGTGTTAATTCAATTGATAAGCCTGATGCATTCTCGCATGGGTTACACATCCTTAAGACCTCATGTGTGTCTAATGGCTACTTCTTTCCCAGAGAGATAAAGTCAATTATTCCTGAGGATATAGTGAGAGCAAAAACAATTGTTTCAAAAGGCTCTATCATCGTAAGCAGGATGAATACTCCAGATCTAGTAGGGGAATTAGGTTATATAGACAAAGACTATCCTAATTGCTTTTTGCCTGATCGTTTGTGGCAAATGCGTTTTCGCGCAAACCTGAAAACAAATACTCGTTGGTTAGCATATATTTTAAGTTTTCCTGTTATTGCAAAGAAGATTAAGGAATCTGCAACTGGTACTAGCAATAGCATGAAGAATATCTCGAAGGGTTCTTTATTGACTGTTAGCTTCCCAGCTCCCTCCTACGAAGAACAAACAGCCATTGCAAATGCTTTATCCGATATTGATGCGCTACTAACGGAACTGGAAAAGCTGATCGCGAAAAAACAAGCGATTAAAACCGCCACCATGCAGCAACTGCTGACAGGCAAAACCCGTTTACCCCAATTCGCCACTTACACCGAAGGCGAAAAGCAAGGCCAGCCGAAAGGCACCAAATCAAGCGAACTAGGCGAGATCCCTGAAGATTGGGAAATTTTAAGTGTCGAAGAGTGCTCAACTAAAGTTGGGAGTGGGAAGACCCCTACAGGTGGTTCATCAGTTTATGTTGACAGCGGTCGACCATTCGTGCGGAGTCAAAATGTGGGTTGGGGAGAGCTTCGAATAGCAGACCTATCTTTCATAACTGAAGAAACTCACAATACCTTCAAAGGCTCAGAAATAAAGTTACATGATGTACTACTTAATATAACTGGGGCTTCTATTGGTCGTTGTGCATTAGCATCTGAAAAAGTAGTTAATGGCAACGTTAATCAGCATGTATGTATTATCCGGGTAAATAATCGAAAAGCACATCCCTATATTTTACAAACATTGATAAACGCAGATTCGGGACAGAACCAAATTGATAGCTATCAAGCTGGCGGAAATCGTGAAGGCTTGAATTTCTCTCAAGTAAAAAGTATGAAGTTTCCATTTTCAAATAACTTAGAAGAACAAACCGCTATTGCCACCATTCTTTCGGATATTGATAGCGAAGTCCAAACCCTTAAACAGCGCTTGGTGAAAACCCGTCAAATCAAACAAGGTATGATGCAAGGGCTACTCACAGGCCGTACTAGGTTACCAATAAGCAAGGAGGCTGTATGAACATTTTAGTTGATCAAGTTCGGATTGCTGGATTTAGAGGGATTGCTAATTTAGAAATTTCTTTACCCAGAGTCACAGTGCTTATTGGTACAAATAATTCTGGTAAAACCTCAATCATAAAGGCTTTACAACTCGCCTTGGGCGATTATTCGCGCTTTTTAACTGAGGAAGACTTTCATATTGATGGGGAAGATCATGGCAGTGAATCTATTATTGTTGATGTTAGAATTGTCGCGACAGACGAATATGGTAACAGAGTTCAAGCATTTGAAGTCGAATGGATAGAAGAGTTTGAAGACATTATTCAATCTGAAGCTGATGGTCATCAATTTGTTGTTATTAGAACAAAATGTGAAAGAGACAAAGTAAAAGGCGGATTTTTAACCTCTCGATTCTGGATGGAAACGTGGCCTGATTTTGAAGGTTGGGCAGATGTAAAAGTGATATCTAAACGGCAAATTAGAAAACGTTATGACGCACTGCCTTTTATTTCCATTGACGCCCAGCGCGATATTCATCAAGAGTTAAGAGAAAAAACATCTTACATAGGCAAAGTACTTTCAAGTATTGAGTACGATGAGAAAGATGTTGAAGAACTTGAAAAGATGGTCTCTGACATCAATGAAAAGGCAGTTGCTAAAAGTGAACCATTATCTGAACTTAAAACTCATCTCGACTCATTGAGTCAGTCATTTGAAGGTAATGGGCAAACAGAAATTACGCCTTTCCCTAAAAAAATTAGAGACTTGTCTAAGCGTTTTACAGTTCACTTTGGAGAACATGCAAATAACTCTTTTTCAATGGAATACCACGGCATGGGCACGCGAAGCTGGGCATCAATGCTAACGGTGAAAGCATTTACCGAGCTTTCAGCTAAAAAGCATGAGGAAGAAGCTGAACCTTTTTTTCCAATCATTGCAGCGGAAGAACCTGAAGCTCACTTGCACCCGAATGCACAAAGAACTCTTTATCAGCAGTTGGCAGATTCTAGGGGACAGGTCCTCGTTAGCACTCATTCGCCATTTCTTGCAGCTATGGCGAATCTACCAGACCTTCGTTCTATGGTGAAAGTTGATGGAGAAAATTGCGTTAAGCAGCTTTCCAACGCCTTTGATCCTGAAGACCTACTGATACTTCAACGCGAAGTTATGAGATTTCGGGGGGAAGTATTATTTGCAAGAGCAATTGTACTTTTTGAAGGTGTCACAGAAGAACAAATTGTTCCTGCTATGTTTGAGCACTATTTCGGCTTTTCTTCTTTTGTTACAGGCGTCACATGTATCAGTGTTGCAGGAAAAAACTATGCACCATTCACTAAATTGGGGTGCAGTTTAGGAATACCTGTATGTGTTGTTAGTGACAATGACGGCAATACCAAGTCTTCTGTTGAATCGCAAATTGCTAACATTAAAAAAGATACTGGGTTAGAACTAAATGCCCAAGAGTTTCAAATTTACTTCCTATCTGATGGTAATGATGTTGAGGCTGAGTTAGTTAACATTCTAAAAATTAACCCAGAGTTAATTGAAGCTTTAGTACTTTCCGAAACTAAAGGCTCAAATAACCTCAAATATGTAGAGGCTAAGCAGAAGGAGCTTTCTGCGCTTGATAGTGAAGCCTTGTTGGAAAAACTTAGGGCTGCCAAAGCTTCTTATGCTGGTTTTCTTGCTGATGTTATTTCTAGGAATCCACAGAAAAGAGAAAAAGGTGCTTTAGTACCAGATGCTTTTAAATCCGCATTTGAGCAAGTTAAAGGGTGGATATCAGAATGATTAGTCTTTCAACAGCACAAGCAAATATTGTCAAATCTCCGATTGGTACTCCTATACAAATACTAGCCTCTGCTGGTTCAGGTAAAACAAGAGTATTGACTGAGCGAATTCGATTTATTCTGGAAAACACCAAAAAAGATAGGGTTATTGCCCTTACTTTTACTAATAAAGCTGCTGAAGAAATGCAGGAGCGATTAGTTGAAGTGGATGACATTGAAGATCGATCTTGGATTTCTACCGTTCACTCCGTTGCACAGAGAATATTGGAGCAATATGGGCATACCATCGGCTTACCTTCTGAGTTACACATTTACGACAGAGATAAAGACCGCATGGAAGTGTTTCTTCAATCACTAAGAGATGAAGGTGTCGATATTGATACGTATCTCAACATTGAAGATTCGAGAGAAAAGAAGAACCGCCAACAAGTCATGCAAAATTATATGGATACTTTTTCCATTATAAAAAGGGAACTGTTAACACAAGACGAAGTAGATGAACGCTTTGGTGCAGAAAGTGGCGTTTGGAAAATTTATCAGGATTACCAAAATGCGTTGCTAGCAAGTGGTGGCATTGATTACGATGATATCCTCATCTACGCCCATAAATTACTACTGACCCAAGAATGGATTGCTGATTTATACCGCACAAAGTATAAGCATATTTGTGTGGATGAAGCGCAAGATCTTAACAAAGCTCAATACGAATTTATCAATGCTTTGTGTGGTGACAAAATTCAAAGCATCTTAATGGTGGGAGATCCTAATCAAATGATTTATGGGTTTAATGGTTCATCGGAAAAGTATCTCTTAACGAAATTTGTTGAAGATTATAAGCCTACTCAATACCAACTTACAGAAAATTATCGAAGCACAAAAGCGGTAATTAATGTTGCTAATAAAATCAAACCGCTTTCACAAACAGAACACGAAATGGCGTTAAATGGCGTGTTTCATAAGCAATCGAGTGACGATGAATATGTTGAAGCGCTATGGGTCGTTAATCAAATCAATGAGTTGTTAAAGTTGGGGGGACACCCAGAGATTGAAGGAAAAATATCTCTTAAGAATATGGTTGTAATAGCAAGAAACCGATTCGTATTTAATGCTATTACTGAGAAGCTTGAGCAAGCGAATATACCTTACCATTTCAAAAAAGGTGAACGCCAAACAGAGCCGACCTCGCTATTTGGCAAAGTGCTCGATTATGCACTTCGTCTAAAATTAAATCCTAAAGATTGGGTTGATGGTAAAAAGCTATGCGCTATTCTTAAAGTGACCCCACCCGATGATTGGGATAATGAAGACTATTTGAGTGTATGGGCAAACGATGTACTAAATTCAAAAATACTGTTTTCTGCTCTTCAATCAAAGCTGTTGACTCAAATACAGAATCTAGATGCTGATGAACCAAACATTCCAAAGTTTTACAAAGAACTCGTGGCTGAGCTTAATTTATTAGCCAACGATGAAGCCTTAGAAGATAATAAACCGGAAATTGAACGTAGCTTAGCCGAGCTAGAAGAATTCAGAAATTCTTGGACTCGCTTCAAGTCTAAGGGGCTAGGTAATTCACTACAAGCATTTAGAAATGCTCTTGCTCTAGGGCAATTGGCAGAAACAGCTCAGGGAGAAGGAATAACACTTAGCACAGTTCATACGATGAAGGGACTGGAAAAGGACATTGTATTCCTAATTGGTATGGTTGAAGGCGTATTCCCTGACTATCGAGCCAAGACCGCACAAGAAATAGAAGAAGAAAAAAACAGCGCTTTTGTCGCAGTAACAAGAGCTAAAAGATGGCTTTATATCACTTATCCTCGAAAAAGGACGATGCCTTGGGGTGACATCAAGTTTCAGTCACCATCCCGATTTATAAAGGAACTATAAATATGAGTAATGTCGGCCAGCTAGAACGTACTTCCCAAAATCGCTTGGTTAAGTTTTTCAAAGATCAACTCAAGTACGACTATCTTGGTAATTGGGAGTATCGTGAAGGAAACAGCAATATAGAGAAAGAGCTGCTGACTAAATGGCTAAAAGGTCGTGGAACTTCTGATGCGCTGATTACTCGCACATTACGACAACTTGATACTGCCGCAGCCCTTGGTGAAGGTAAAAAGCTCTTTGATGCAAACAAAGATGTTTATCGACTTCTGCGTTATGGCGTAAAAGAAAAAGAAGGAGCGGGTCAACTAAACCAGACCGTTTGGCTGATTGACTGGAAAAACCCGGAAGCCAATGACTTTGCCATTGCTGAAGAAGTCACCGTCAAAGGTGAACTGAAAAAACGCCCTGATATTGTTATCTACGTTAATGGCATTGCGCTGGGTGTGATTGAGCTAAAGCGTTCTTCCGTTTCTGTCAGTGAAGGTATTCGACAAAATTTAGACAATCAAAAGAAAGCCTTTATTCGCAACTTCTTTACCACCATGCAGCTCGTAATGGCGGGTAACGATACCCAAGGTGTCCGTTACGGCACGATTGAAACATCCGAAAAATATTACCTTGAATGGAAAGAATGCAGCGGTAAAGAAAACCCAAATCCTCTGCCAGCAAGCGATATAACAACAGAGAATTTACTCGATACACATATCGCGCAATTATGTGATAAGAAGCGGTTCCTGCAACTTATTCACGACTTTATTGTGTTTGACGCTGGCGTGAAGAAAACATGCCGACATAACCAATACTTTGGTATCCAAGCTGCGCAGAAACACGTTAAAACCCACGATGATGGCATTATTTGGCACACGCAAGGTTCTGGCAAAAGCTTAACGATGGTTTGGCTTGCCAAGTGGATACGTGAAAATGTGACGGATTCACGGGTGCTTATTGTTACTGACCGAACCGAATTAGACGAACAAATAGAAAAAGTATTCTCTGGTGTTGATGAGGAGATATATCGCACCAAAAGCGGACGGGATTTGGTGGCAACGCTTAATCAACCCAACCCTTGGTTATTCTGCTCACTGGTACATAAGTTTGGTCGAAATGGCGAAGCCGTTACTGAAGAAGAGGATGATGAAGCAACAAAAGACTACCTTGAAGCTTTAACTAAAAACTTACCGAGTGACTTTGCGGCTAAGGGTAATTTGTTTGTATTTGTGGATGAGTGCCACCGAACTCAGTCCGGTAAGTTACATGAAGCGATGAAAGCGATCTTACCTGAAGCCATGTTTATCGGTTTTACGGGTACGCCACTGATGAAAAAGGATAAGAAGAAGTCCTTAGAGGTTTTTGGCCCGTATATCCACACCTACAAGTTTGACGAAGCCGTCAGTGACGGCGTGGTGCTAGACCTGCGTTATGAAGCACGAGATATTGATCAACACTTAACTTCAGAGAAAAAAGTAGACCAATGGTTTGAAGCTAAAACCAAAGGGCTATCTAATCTTGCCAAAATCCAGCTCAAGCAAAAATGGGGCACGATGCAAAAGGTGCTCTCTAGCAAATCTCGTTTAGAGCAAATTGTTAGCGATATTTTGATGGATATGGAAATCAAGCCTGCGTTGATGTCAGGCAGGGGTAATGCCATGTTGGTGTGTGCCAGCGTCCATCAAGCGTGTGTAGTTTATGATTTGTTCAGTAAAACTGACCTTGCTGGTAAATGTGCAGTGGTAACCAGTTATCACCCTGCTGCAAGCTCTATTAAAGGTGAAGAGTCAGGTGAAGGGTTAACTGAAAAGCTTTTCAAATATGATACCTACCGCAAGATGCTGGCGGAGTACTTCGAGCAAAGTGAAGAAGAAGCTGCCAAGCGTGTTGAAGAGTTTGAGAAAGCCGTAAAGAAACGCTTTATCGATGAGCCGGGGCAAATGCGTCTGCTTATCGTTGTTGATAAACTCTTAACAGGCTTTGATGCACCCTCTGCAACTTACCTGTATATCGATAAAAAGATGGCTGATCATAACCTGTTCCAAGCGATCTGCCGAGTAAATAGGCTTGATGGTGAAGATAAAGAATACGATTACATCATCGACTACAAAGACTTGTTCCGCTCTCTCGACAAAGCTATTACAGATTACACAGCCGAAGCATTTGATGGGTATGACGCTGATGACGTAAAAGGACTTTTAAAAGATCGATTACAAGAGTCTCGCACCGATCTTGACAATGCATTGGAAGCTGTAAGGGCATTATGTGAACCAGTAAAAGCGCCCAGAGATACACAAGATTTCATCCACTATTTTTGTGGCGTGTCTGGTGTTGAATCTAAAGACGAAAATGAGCGCATGGAAAAAGAAGCACTACGCTTAACGCTCTATCAATCGGTAGCTAAGCTAATTCGCGCTTATACCAACCTTGCAAATGAAATGGAACAGGCGGGCTACACCATTGAAGAAGCCGAGAACATAAAGAAAGAAGTCGCTTACTTTGAAAAGGTTCGTGATGAGGTAAAACTCGCCAGTGGCGATTTACTTGAAATGAAACGTTTTGAACCCGCAATGCGTCATCTATTGGATATGTATATTCGTGCAGATGGCAGTGAATCGCTGATGGACTTTGAAGAACTAGGTTTAATTGACTTGGTGGTGAATAATAATGGTAAAGGGCTGGAGTCTTTACCCGAAAGCTTGCGTGATAATGAAGAGGCAATGGCAGAAGCTATTGAGAACAACGTAAGGAAAACCATCGTTGATGAAAACCCAGTAAACCCCAAATACTTTGACAGTATGGCAACGTTGCTTGATGAGATCATCAAGCAACGCAGAGAAGAAGCTATTAATTATCAAGAATATCTTGAACAAATTAAGGCTCTGGCGAAGAAAGTTGTTAACCCAACCGAAAATAGCTCACAAAGCTACCCTGTGTCTGTTGATACACCAGCCAAACAAGCAATTTATGACAACTTTGGCAATGATGAAGTACTCACAACTAAAATTGATACCGCTGTTCGTTACACTAAAAAAGCCGATTGGCTTGGTGATAGATTTAAAGAACGTGAGATAGCCAATGCAGTGCGAGAAGAAGCGGCAGGTTATGATGTAGATATTGTTGATGTGATGGAGCTAATTAAGGCTCAGAAGGAATATCATTAGTGCGCCATACTAAAAGTAATGCTCAAAGTATTGAAGTAGTTCGCATTGGTGAAATCAATGTTGAGCTAAATCGCAGAGCTATCAAAAACATTCACCTAAGCGTACTACCGCCAAATGGCAAAGTTCGATTGTCTATTCCCAATGATACGAGCGAACAAAAGATCAGGCTAGCTATTGTCAATAAGCTTGCTTGGATCAAAAAGCAGCAAGTTGACTTTGCAAGTCAAGCACGTCAATCAGTACGTGAAATGGTAAATGGTGAATGCCATTACGTATGGGGTAAAAAACACCGCTTAAAACTTGTTGAAGCGCGAGGTAAGTACAGGGTTACTGCAAAAGGAAATGGCAAGTTAGAACTTGCGGTTGCAGATCGCACATCAGCGGACAATAAGCTTAAATTATTAAACCGCTTTTATCGCGATGAAATGCAGCGCTCATTAGAAAAGTTATTGCCCCAATGGGAGAAGAAACTAGGTGTAAACGCTGGCTCTCTCAACATCAAAAAGATGAAAACCAAATGGGGAAGCTGCAATATCCAAGCTAAACGTATTTGGCTAAACCTCGAACTTGCTAAGAAGCCACCAGAATGCATGGAGTTCATATTAGCCCATGAGTTAGTTCACCTTTTAGAGCGTCACCACAACGACAGATTCCGCTCTCTCATGGACAAGCATATGCCCAACTGGCGTGAGCGCAGGGACTTACTAAATAGCTTGCCTCTGGCCTATGAGGATTGGAGTTATTAACCCAACAAAAAAGCGGATCTGTATAGACCCGCTTTTTTAAACCCAATTAAGTCAACACAAACTTAATCTGGGTATGGCATTACCCATCACTCTTCCCTATACACATCCACGCTTGGGCAGGAGCAGACTAGGTTGCGGTCGCCGTAGACGTCGTCGATGCGGTTGACGGTGGGCCAGAATTTGTTTCTGGCGACTTCTGGGGCTGGATAGGCCGCGAGCTGGCGGTCGTAGCTGCGGTTCCATTCTGGGTCGCAGATATCGGCAAGCGTGTGCGGGGCGTTGGCCAGCGGGTTGTCTTGTGCGTCCCATTCGCCGGATTCCACCTTGGCGATTTCTTCGCGGATACCGATCATGGCGTCGCAGAAGCGGTCTAGCTCGGCTTTGGCTTCTGATTCAGTGGGTTCGATCATCAGGGTGCCAGCCACTGGGAAGCTCATGGTGGGTGCGTGGAAACCGTAGTCGTTTAGGCGCTTGGCCACGTCTAGCTCGGTCACGCCAGAGGCTTCTTTTAGCGGGCGCAAGTCGATAATACATTCGTGGGCAACCCGGTCGTTACGGCCGCGGTAAAGCACTTCAAAGTGGCCGTCCAAACGCTTCGCGATGTAATTGGCGCTTAACATTGCCACTTCGGTGGCCTGTTTTAAGCCTTCGCTACCCATCATGCGGATGTACATGTAGCTGATCGGCAGGATCGAGGCACTGCCCCAAGGCGCAGCGGATACAGCGCCATTGCCTTTGGTGGTCTCATTGACTGTCACCACTTTGTGGTCTGGTAAAAACGGCGCCAAGTGGGCTTTAACGCCAATCGGTCCCATGCCTGGGCCACCACCGCCGTGTGGGATACAGAAAGTTTTGTGCAGGTTAAGGTGCGACACGTCAGAGCCAATCAAACCCGGTGAGGTAATGCCTACCTGGGCATTCATGTTGGCACCGTCCATATACACCTGGCCGCCGTAGCTATGCACTATTTCGCAAACTTCTTGGATAGTTTCTTCATAGACGCCGTGGGTAGATGGGTAAGTCACCATGATGCAGGACAGGTTGTCACCCACTTCCGCCGCTTTGGCTTTTAGGTCGGCCATATCAATGTTGCCGTCTTTGTCACAATCAACCACTACCACTTTTAAGCCAACCATGTTGGCAGAGGCTGGGTTGGTGCCGTGGGCAGAGCTTGGGATCAAGCAGATATCGCGGTGTTCTTCGCCGCGGCTAGCGTGGTACTTGGTAATGGCAATCAAACCGGCGTATTCACCTTGGGCACCGGAATTGGGCTGCATAGAGATATTGTCGTAGCCCGTGATGTCAATTAACCAGTCGCCCAGTTCGTTGATCATTTGCTGGTAGCCTTGCGCTTGATCCAGCGGCGCAAATGGGTGGATGCTGCCAAACTCTGGCCAGGTCACCGGGATCATCTCGGCGGTGGCGTTGAGCTTCATGGTACAGGAGCCCAGTGAAATCATAGAGTGGTTCAGTGCCAAGTCTTTGTTTTCCAATGACTTGATATAGCGCAGCATCTCGGTTTCTGAGTGGTACGAGTTAAATACCTCGTTTTCCAGGATGGCACTGCTACGGCGTAGCTCTTCTGGAATAGAGTTAGGGCCATTGCTGACGATACGGGCATCCAAGGCACCCACTTCCAATCCATGGTTATTGCCACAGAACACCTCGAACAGGTCGGCAATATGTGCGCGGGTAGTGGTTTCATCAAAGCTGACACCCAGCATACCGTCGATATCGGTACGCAAGTTGATTTGCTTGGCCTCGGCTGCGGTAATCAAATCGGCTTTTTTGTCACCCACCTTGATGGTGATGGTGTCAAACCAGGTATCATGCGCTAGCTCAAAACCTTTTTCGGTAAGGCCAGCGGCCAAAATGTCGGTAAAGCGGTTAATGCGCGAGGCAATAGTTTTTAAGCCTTCTGGGCCGTGGTAAACGGCGTAGAACGAGGCCATATTGGCCAGCAACACCTGTGCGGTACAAATGTTGGAATTGGCCTTTTCGCGGCGGATATGCTGTTCACGGGTTTGCAGCGCCATGCGCAAGGCGTTGCGGCCACGGGTATCTTTGGAAACACCAATAATACGGCCAGGCAAGGAGCGTTTGAATTTGTCACGGGTGGCAAAGAAGGCCGCGTGTGGGCCACCGTAGCCCATAGGCACACCAAAGCGCTGGGCAGAGCCTAGGACAACGTCGGCACCCAGCTCACCGGGCGATTTTAACAGTACCAAGGACATGATGTCGGCAGCTACCGCCACCACGGCTTTGTTCGCTTGCAAGGCAGCAATTAAATCAGAAACATCGCTGATTTCACCTTGGGTGCCAGGGTATTGCAACAAGGCACCAAAACAATCGGTAGCAGTGGCTTCATTTGCGTTACCCACTACCACTTCAAAACCAAACATATCAGCACGGGCACTGACTACGTCGATGGTTTGTGGGTGCACGTTGTCGGCGATAAAGAAGGTATTGCATTTTTTGTTTTTGGAAACCCGCTTGGCCAGGCCCATGGCTTCGGCAGCGGCGGTGGCTTCATCCAACAATGAGGCAGAGGCCAGCTCCATACCGGTCAAATCCAAGGTCACCTGCTGGAAGTTCAACAAGGCTTCTAAACGGCCTTGGGCAATTTCCGGCTGGTATGGCGTGTAGGCGGTGTACCAACCTGGGTTTTCCAACACGTTACGCAAAATTACGTTGGGCACCAAGGTATCGCTGTAGCCCATACCGATATGGGAGCGGAATACTTTGTTTTTGGCGGCAACCGATTTTAGGTAGGCCAAGGCTTCTGCTTCGGTCTGGCTTTCCCCGACTTTCAACGGTTCAGGCAAACGGATGGATCCAGGCACCGTTTGTTGCATCAAATCGTCCAAAGACTCTGCGCCCACCAAGGCCAGCATTTCTGCCATTTCAGCCTCACTCGGTCCTATGTGACGGCGTACAAAATCTTGTTTCTGTTCAAGTTGTGATAAAGAAAGGGGGTGATTTGCCATGATTAAATTCAGTTTCCAGGTAGTGCAAAGGGAATTTCAAAGGGGTCAGGTTCGTTTGATTGGAGAAAATTTCAAAGGGGTCAGGTTCGTTTGAATGGGTATAGGTCGTTAAAAGAACATGTCTGATTGAATCATAACAATCAAACGAACCTGACCCCTTTGAAGAAAATGGCCCCTTTGAAAAAAGTTATTCGTCGTCGATGCTTTGCTCGTAACCTTCTGCGTCGAGCAAGGCTTCAACTTCTGATTCGTCTTCCGCTTTGATACGGAACAACCAGCCGTCACCGTAAGGGTCGGAGTTGACCAATTCAGGTGAATCTTCCAAGTCTTCGTTAACAGCAACAACTTCGCCACCGATAGGCGCATAGACGTCAGATGCCGCTTTTACCGACTCAGCTACCGCCACGTCGTCGCCTGCATTGACTTCAGAGCCTTCGTCCGGCAGCTCTACAAATACCATGTCGCCAAGCAACTCTTGGGCATGCTCAGTAATACCAACGGTGTAAGTACCATCGCCTTCTGGGCGCACCCATTCGTGGGATGCGCTGTAACGGAGTTCAGCGGGAATGTTGCTCATCTTGTATCCTCAGAAAAAAGTTAATAATTTTATAATTTGGTTCGGGTCAGCCTACCCTATACGGCGCGAGACTATAATACGGATTTGCCGTTGCGCACAAATCCTGCTTTTACCACTTTTACTGTAACCCACTTTTTGCGCATTTCCACTTCTGCGCTGTCACCAACCGGCTTTGGCACCCTTGCCATGGCAACGCTGTGGCCTAGGGTCGGCGAAAAAGTACCGGAAGTGATAATACCTTCACCGCCGTCGACTTTCACTTTTTGTCCTGCACGCAGTACACCTTTATCGGTCATGACTAGGCCAACCAGTTTTTCAGTGCCGGCTTCTTTTAATGCCTGCAATGCTGCACGGCCAACAAAATCACGCTCTTGTGGCTCCCAAGTCACGGTCCAGCCCATATTAGCAGCGAGCGGACAGATGGTTTCGTCCATATCCTGGCCATACAAATTCATACCGGCTTCCAGGCGCAGGGTATCGCGGGCACCAAGGCCACAGGGTTTAACACCAGCTTCTAATAGCTTGTCCCACAAGGCCGCGGCCTGGTCTTCTGCTACGATAATTTCATATCCAGCTTCACCGGTATAACCCGTAGTAGCAATAAACAAATCACCGGCTTGCTTACCGAAGAACATCTTCATACCTGCAACCGCTTCGGTTTGCGCAGCGTCGAGGATTTCAGCGACTTTGGCTTTCGCGTTGGGACCTTGCACCGCCAACATGGCCAATTCAGGGCGCTCGGTAATAGCTACCTTAAAACCTTCGGCATACTTGTTGAGGTGGTTAAGGTCTTTTTCTTTAGTGGCAGAGTTAACCACTAAACGGTAGTTCTCATCGTCAAAATAATACGCGATAAGATCATCCACCACGCCTGCGGTTTCATTCAACATGCCGCTGTAAAGGGCTTTGCCCGATACTTTTAATTTGTCCACGTCGTGGGTCAGTAGATAGCGCAAATAATCTTTAGCTTGTTCCCCTGCCACATCCACAATGGTCATATGGGAGACATCGAACATACCAGCATCTTGGCGCACGGCGTGGTGCTCTTCTATTTGGGAGCCATAGTTAAGCGGCATATCCCAACCAAAAAAGTCCACCATTTTTGCGTTGGCTTCAAGGTGTTTAGCATGTAAGGGCGTTTTATTAAGCATCGGCTATCTCATTGCAGGTTGATGTTAGGATCCAGCCGCCAAGTATAGGATCCAGCCCACACATCAACAAATTGCTTTTGTTTATAAATACATTAACTAAACAAATGTTAACCAGGCAGTCAATTTACTATTTTTATATTTCAGCCGAGTCGATGCACTAGTGAATAGCCTATTAATTCTGTGAGCCAGCTCTCAAAAATGTCCCTTGCAGTGCCCTTTTCCATACCAAATGGATACTTAGGTATCACCCTACATGCGCCGCCTATCCCTTTGAGTCCCTAGACTTTGGCTGCCTGGCAACAATAACAACAATAACTGCCGGGTAAACCACATAGGCCAAATTTTTGGAGGCAAACCGATGTTGGTTACGCAAACAACAACTCGAAAACGATATTTAAAATCTAACTTTATTTTAATCCTGGCAAGCGCAGTGCTGCTCAGTTTAATCGCTACTGCAAAAGTAGCGGCCGCTGAAGTCACGGTAACCTTGATTGACAATGCCACCGGCTTGGCAACTCCTAGCGCAGATATCCGCGCCCATAGGATTGAACCCGACGGCAGCCGCAAGCAGGTAAAGCGAACCTCAACCAATGAACAAGGCCAAGCAGTGTTTGATCTTGAAGGCATTGAGTCTGGGCAGTTGTACCAGTTTTCCAGCAAGGCCTTTAACGATAACCACCTGTTTAGCCCAAGCGTTGCCAATGTCGATAGCTTTGAATTTTTGGCAGGTAGCAAGCTGGTAACGGTGAAGGACGGCACAGCAGCGGGCAAGCCCCTGCTGGCAGGGCACAAGGTTACCATCAAGCGCATTGATGCCGAAGGCAAATTGAAGTGGGTGACCCGCGGTACATCGGATGCCAGTGGCGTTGTAAGGTTTAACTTAAGTGATACTAGCTCCGCCTATGTGCTAGAAGCCAAATCGCCCACCACAGGGGACAACAAGCGCTCAGCAGAAGTGACCGCTACCAGTAATGATGAGTTTGTTGTAGGCAACCCACCGGTGAATGTCAGCCTAGTAGATCCCATCACCGGTGCCGCTATTCCGGCCCAGCGCATTACTGCCAAGCAAATATTGGCGGATGGCTCCACCAAATGGTATGGCCGCAAGGACACCAACGACAATGGCTTCGCCCAGTTCGACCTCAACGGTATTGAGCAAGGCAAAAGATATCAGTTGCACACCAAAAGCGCCGACGGATTCCACGCCACCATCGAGGTTAGCGCCCCTGGCGACACCTTATTCCCGTTTGGCAATACCCGGCTTACTTTGCTCAATGGCCGTATTGCGGAAAACCCACCCATCGCGGGTACTAGAGTCACCTTATATGAAGTGATAGGCGAAGAGAAAAAATGGCTAACTAAAGTCACCAGTACCGGATCAGGCCAGGTCACGCTGGATTTAAAAGGTTTGGGCAATGGCCGCCAGTACCTCGCCAAGCTCAAGCTCGAAGGCAAGTGGTATGAACAGCCCGTTACCCAAACCGGCAGTAGCAGCCTGGTATTTGGCAAATTACCGCAAGTGATCAGCGCCAACCTGTTCAATACCGCCACCAATGCACCAGTTGTTGGCGAGCAGGTGCGCTTGTACCGCTGGCAAGGCGACAAAAAGAAACACGTATCGCGGCAAGATACCGATGCTGCGGGCAACGTCAGCTTTGATGCCCAAGGCCTATATGACAACCAAACCTTCTTTTTGCAAATCGATCCCTTCGACGGTGACGTTCTCCGCAGCGAAACCTTAAACGCCGCCGCCCATGTGCAATTTAATGTGCATTTGCAAGAAAATGGCTTGACCGTCAACCTGGTTGACGGCACCGAAAACAGCAGCCCACTGCCTAATAAGCGCATCAACGTTTATAAACTGGTGGATGGCGAGCGCCAACATTACAGCCGCAAAGATAGCAATGAACAGGGCATCGCCCAGTTCACATTGCCTGAATTTGACCAAGGCCAGCAATACGTGCTGGCTAGCAAGCACAGCAAAACCAATAAATGGGTTTACAGCGACCCTATAACCAGTAATGGCCAGACAACCTTTACCGTTGGCGAATCGCCCTTGGTGGTTACACTGGTCAACCCAATAGATAACTCGCCTATCGCCAATGCCCGCATTGATGCAATGCGCGCCAAAGAAGATGGCGGCTGGCGCCGGGAAGCGAGGCAAGAAACCGATGCCAATGGCCAGGTCACCATGCATTTGGCAGAAATCAGCCAAGATGAACCTGTGCTGTTGCGCGCCAAAAGTGCCAATGGCTTTGATGCTGAGCTAAGCATTACTGAAACCGGCAGCCAAACTTTCCCACTGGGCAATACCCAGCTCACCCTGCTCAATGGCCGCTTAGAAGACAGCCCGGTATTGCCTAATACACGGGTAGATCTTTTTGTGCTGCAAGGCGAAGAGCGCAATAGGATCCTGCGCCGTAACAGCGATGACAACGGCAACGTGCTCTTGGCCTTGGATGACCTGGAAACGGGGCAAAGCTACCAGGCAAAAGTGAAGATTGATGGCAAAAGTTATACGGCCGACTTACCTGGAACCGGTGCATCGGCACTCACCTTTGGCAAACTGCCGCAATGGCTGAATATCTCGGCCAACAACACTAAAGATGGACAACCCATTGCTGATATGCGCATTGATGTATTCCGGCTTGAGGGCGAAGACCGCAAACACGTTAAACGCGGCAATACCGATGCACAAGGTAACGTGTCGTTTGACCTACAAGGCTTTTACGAAGACGAGCAGTACCAGATCCAATACCGCCCTTATGATGGTGCCAAGGTGCTGTCGGATATCATTACCGAAGCCCAGGATATGCAGCTAGACCTTTATTACCATCGTGATGGACTGCCCGTTACCGTGCTTGACGGCAGCCAAGCTGGCAATCCAGCCCTGGTGGGACACCGTATCGACGTATACAAGATCATCGATGGTGAAATCAAATGGTATAGCCGCCAGGACACCGATGCCGCGGGTCAAGTATTCCTGAAACTGCCAGACCTGGACAAAGGCCAACAATATGTTGTCTCAGCCAAAACCCCG
Source organism: Alteromonadaceae bacterium (assembly GCA_965279005.1). GTDB lineage: Bacteria > Pseudomonadota > Gammaproteobacteria > Enterobacterales > Alteromonadaceae > Planctobacterium. The sequence continues at coordinate 419,985 of CBDIHK010000026.1, forward strand.
GTTGCCAATATCCGGCGCTACAGCGATGCCTTTGGTGATGTCGATAGCATGGCCTTCACCTTGGGTAGTATTCCGGTGCAAGTCAGCCTGCAACACGGAGTTACCGGAGAAGCAATTCCAGAATTTAGGGTCAATGCGCAGCGTTTGGCAGAAGATGGCAAGTTCAAGTATTACCAGCGCGCCAATACCGACGCTGCCGGTAATGCCAGCTTTGATTTGGAAGGATTGGGCGAAGGCGCCAGCTATCGTTTCCAAGTTAATTATTTGGCAACCGGCAAATCCTACAGCCAAGTGATCAGTGAAACCGAAGATGTGCTATTTAGGGTGGGCAATGTGCCGGTCAACCTGGTTGACCGCGACACGGGCAATGCCCTATCAGGTGTGCGGGTGGAAGCGCGTTGGCTAGACCAAGACAACAAACACCGCCACGAGCGCCGCGGCAATACCGACTCGGTAGGCAATATCTTGTTTGACCTTTCGCGTTTACAAGACGGCACCCGCTATGTGCTTAGGGCAAAAAATCCTTTTGGCGAAAACAAAACCTACTACGGCCCCATCATCTACAGCGAAGGCGCGGTGGACTTTGTAGTGAAACAAGGCGAACAAGGCGACCTAGACCTGCAAAGCCCAGAAGTGCTTATCACCAGCCCTAGTCGCGATAGCGTCAATGGCCTTGGTTTTACCCTAGGCGGCGTTGCCGAGGACGATACCAGCATTGGCCGAATTGAAGTTAGCATCCAGGATCCGGTGAAAGGCACCAGCCGAGGTGACGCTGAGCTGCTGCCGGGCAACCAATGGCAGTTTAATGTGCCCGCCGAAGCCATTAGTGAAGACCAGAGCATCCTGGTTACCGTCACGGCTTTTGATACTGCGCTCAATAGCGCCGAGGCCACCAGGGTATTTGCGGTAGTGCAAGACATGGAGCCACCCAACATCAGTATTGTTTCCCATGGCGATAACGATGATGTTAACGAAACCGGCTTTACCATTATCGGCGATGCCAGTGACGATACCGGCAATGTAGTGGTTAGCGCCAGCTTAAGCGACCCCATCCTGGGTAATACCATTAATGGCCAAATGGTGTCGGTAGCAGAGAATGGCCAATGGGCACTAATAGTCACCAATGGCAAGGTGACCGGTGGCGAAACCGTATCCTTGACGGTGACTGCGACCGATAGCAGCGACAAAACCCAAACCATTAGCATCCGCTTGCAAGTGCAAACTATCGTGCCGCAGCAACAGCAGCTTATTAGCCGCATTACCTTTGGCATGACCCCTGACCTGTACATCAACCAGCCCGACGCCACTAGCTTCCTGACCCAGCAGCTTAACCCAGCCGCTATTGACGATAGTGAACTGGAATCGCAGCTAGCCGACTGGCCGGTGGCAGAATTGGCAGACCTAAAAGCCAGGCAGCTACACCAGATGCTGTATTCCAACCGCCAGCTCAATGAAGTCATGACCTGGTTCTGGGAAAACCACTTCAATACCAACTTCAACACCCACCGCAATGTAGCCTTTGAATTGGCTGAAAACCAAGGTTTCAGGCTCCACGCATTGGGTAGCTTCCGTGACTTGCTAGGTGTTAGCGCTAAAAGCCCGGCCATGATCTACTACCTCAACAACGCGCAAAACGTGGTGGGTAGGGCCAATGAAAACTACGCAAGGGAAATCATGGAGTTGCATACCCTGGGTGTTGACGGTGGCTACAGCGCAACTGACATATCAGAGCTGGCGCGTATTTTCACAGGCTGGCACGAACAGGACGGCGCTTTCTTCTTTAATGACGCAGAACACGATTTTGGTACCAAAGAAGTGCTGGGCGTCACCTTCCAGGGCAACGGGTTGGATGATGGCGAACAGGCACTGGATTTACTCGCCAGCCACCCCAGCACTGCGCGCAATATTTGCCGTAAGCTGATCACCCTGTTGGTATCAGACCAGCCGATTGCCAGCCTGCAAGGCCAGTGTGAAGGCCAGTTCCTGGCTTCCAATGGCAATATCGCCAGCGTACTGCAGGTAATTTTGGCCTCTAGCGAGTTTATTGCCCTGGAGCACCAGGCCAATAAGACCAAAACACCATTAGAGGTGGTGCTGGCAGCTATCCGCAGTGTCAATGCCACGCCTGACTACCCTGCCCTTAACAATACGCTGCGGCGCATGGGTTACAGCCTGTTTGAATACCCTGTGCCAACCGGCTTGGCTGAAACCGGCGCGGTATGGTTGACCTCCGATGCCCTATTGCAACGCATTAAGTTCGCCAACTACTTTGCATTGGAAGGTCGTGACGGCGCCAGTGCCGACCTGCAAGCCTTGATGCTGGCCATGGGTTATAGCTCGGCTGATGCCATAGTCGGCGTGCTAGCGGATCTAACCTTAAATGGGCGGCTCACGGATTTGGAGCGGGATGTTGCCACCGACTTGTTGAACCAAGACATCGCCGAAGACGAGTCGTTTGATATCAATGGCGCAGATGCGCAAGAAAAACTGCAACGCTTGTTAGGCACCATGCTTAGCTACCCCGCGTTCCAATATCAATAAACAGGAGAAGTAATGATGAAACGTCGTCAATTTCTACGTGGTTTGGCAGGGGCAACTGCCGCTGCTAGCCTGTTTAGCGAAAACCCATTTTCCTTGTCCTTCCGCAAAGCCCATGCGGCGGAAGGCAAAAGCTTAGTGGTGATATTCCAGCGCGGTGGTTGTGACGGTTTAAATACCGTCATCCCCTACACCGAGCCAAACTATTACCGGATACGGCCCACGATTGCCATACCCGCACCAGATCCTACTAACCCCAATTCGGCGTTGGATTTGGATGGGCAGTTTGGGCTGGATCCCAATATGGGCGGCATGCACCAGCTGTTCCAGGAAGGTGCGCTGGCTATTATGCCCACCACCCACTATAACAATGCCTCACGCTCGCATTTTGACAGCCAGCACTACATTGAAACCGGCAAGCCTCTTTCGCGAAGCGGCCAACAACCGGGCGACGATGGCTGGCTCAACCGGCATATGCAAACCCAAATTTTACCGTCGTCGTTTAGGGCGGTGAGTATGGGTCGCGGGGAAATAGCCCAATCGTTGGTGGGCGACGCTGATGCCAAAACCCTAGGCAGTTTGCAGGACTTCGCCATTGGCGTTGATGAAGATGAAGAAACCATGTTGCTCCAGCGCATCGACCAGGTTTACCAGCAACCCGCGGGCAACCTGGCCAACCACCAGTTGTTGCACCGGTTTGGCAGGAGCTTGGTGTCGGATTTAAATATCATTAGCCAGATCCGGGATCAGGAATACATTCCCGACAACGGCGTGGTCTACCCCAACAATGGCCTCGCCCGCGACCTACAGCAGGTGGCGCAATTGCTCAAAGCCGGGGTTGGCCTTGAAATCGCCACCCTCAACATTGGCGGTTGGGACACCCATGCTAACCAGGCAATGCGCCTGCCCCCTAACTTGGGTCGGTTTAGTGATGCCATCACGGCCTTCTACCGGGATATGGGCGCCATGATGGCAGATGTGGTAGTCATGACCGCCACTGAATTCGGCAGAACCTCTTACGAAAACGGCAGCCAGGGCACCGACCATGGCTACGCCTCAAGCTGGTTCGCCATGGGCGGTGGCATAAGGGGTGGCATTTACGGTGACTGGCCTGGGGTAGAGGATGACCAGCTAAACCGCGGCAGGTTCCTGGAGTCCACGCTGGATTGCCACGACATCTACGGCGATATCCTGCTTAACCATATGCTTAATAGTGATCTCGCAACCATATTGCCCGGCCACAATTACCAGCCTGTGGGTTTGTTTGGCTAAATCCGGAGAAAAAGTTATTCCTATGAAAAACTGAATCCCTACAACAAGAAATGAAAAATAAAAAATAAAAAATCGGGAAAAAAACAAAAAGAGTGGGAATAACCCACCGGGGCTAGGCGTTAACTAACTGAGTATGTAATGTTTTTATAAGCATTATATGTTCGACACAAGCCTCCTGTGTTCAACTTGGCACATAACAACGCTATCTGTGTGCTCCCGTGCAGCACCTAGGTGTAATAGCCTAGGTGCTTTTTTTACGCATCGAGCGTGGGTTAGACTCGCGTTTTACCCTTTTAGTCCTGGCATACACCTTATTAAAAGCGTTTTCTGACAAAATTTGGTAATTGCTACTAACTTGGACATCAAAATCAAACTTGCTGGAATAAACAACAACAGGGTATATAATTTACACAACGAAATAGAATGGTTTTAGGCCGTGAGACCGAATCAACCTTTTGGATTTTCCAACCCACAGCAGCCGCAAGATCAGCGCAATGCCACTTTTGGCAACGGCGGACAGCCACAAGGTCAAGGTACACCGCCCATTACCAATTTTTTTGCTCGACAACAGCAACAGCAGCAGCCACAACAACAACAACAACAACAACAACAACAACAACCTCAGCAGCAGCAACAACAACAGCAGCCACGGCAACAAAGCTCTTTCCAGTTATCTATGGAACAAGTGATGAATGGGCGCCACGGTATGCAGGCCAGCCAACAGCAAAGACAGGAGAACTTATCTAGGAGCCAGTTTGCAGACCGATGGCGTACAGAGGCGCAAGACCAAGGTCACGGCGGCCATGGCCAGGATGAGCTAGTAAGGACGAGTTTTGCAGTGAGTACGCTAATGCAAGGCGATGAGCAAATGAGTGAGCCGCAACAAGATAGGCAAGCCTTCAAAATGTCTATGTTGCGCCAGGACGTCGCCAATGCCAGTTGGCCCAAAGATGACCAAACCATGGGCTTTCATCCCGGAGCCGCCAGGACGGATGAACAGCTACAGCGCGGCAAAGGTACATGGAACAAAGGCCATACTAGCAGGGACAGGAGCAGGATTGCGGGGGTAGATGCTGAACCTAGGACATCCAATGGTGGTGTAAGTTTTGATATGTTAGCACGGGCGGAAGTGGAAACCGTCAATACCATGAATACATCATACGAAGAGTTGATGGATAGGCGCGGCGAACTATCACGGGATTTAACCCATGCTGTCCATGGTGACCTGCGCAATGATCAAAACTATGAGCGCATGGCGCAGGACTCACAGGCTAACCGGGAAGGGAATAAATGGGATGCGGCGGGGTTGCTAATGGCGAACCAAGATACCAGGGAACATGTACCAGAAGTAATGCAAGAATATATACGGGAAGCCGGCGGCAACCATCGCCAGGCAGCCGTCAACTTCCAATCCCGGGTGCACTCAGGTGAAGAAACCCGGGTGAATACAGAACCCCGTTCACAAGCCCAACCATTGCAAAGCAACGAAACCTTGCGGCAAACAGGCCGCGAGGTTAGGCAAGGCACACGGGCGCGGGCACTCAGCGCTCCGCGTTTTGTGCCCAACCGGAATATATATTGATTATCAAGGGGTCAGAGACTGAGGGATCCCCACGAATTTAAATAGCATCAAAACTTGCCCCAATTGCTAGGTCGCGAAGGCGGGCAAGCGCCGCTTTCCATTGCTGGTGTGTGAACTTGAGCCGCTGGCGTAGCGCCCTTAAACCCAAGGTATGGAACGATAGCACCGGCCTGTTGGCTGTATTAGCTTGGAAGCGTTTCTGCCAGCCTGCCACCACCGTTGCCAACCCTATGAGTATGGCCACCAGTGACGCCAACGTCGTGAGCAAGACCAATACCGCCAGCCGCGCTGGCTTTATGGTGTTGTTGTACTCAAACCCTAGCCCAAACCGGTTGCTTTTCATGTCCCGGAAACCTTCTTCAATCTGCATCCGCTGCTGGTAGATTGAGACAACACGCTTTGCCAGGTTCGTTGTTATGGGGAGCGAGGTGGCCAACAACCATGGGTCGCTCGCACCCTTGGCGTGTTTAAGTGACATCAGCGATTGCTTGCGTGAGCCGTCCGGGTTCGTGGCGTGCCTGCCCTTGTTCTTGTGCTTGACCAGCACCAGCGAACAGGCAAAGGGCTGGCGTTTGGCAATGAGTGCCGTGGCAAACAGTTTGGGGCGGTGGTTTGCCTGTTTGTACAACTGGCTGATGCATTGCCACTGGCCACCGTTATCAAGTGAGTACAAGTGTGGTTTACGCACCCGCCCAACGATGTGCCAGCCCAGCTCCCTGACAGGCCGGAACCAGGGGGATTTGAACCCGGCGTCCGTGACGACAATGGGTTGGCAGCCCTTGCCTAGCATGCTGTGCAACGTTCCCAGGAAACGCCGGTGGGTTTTGGCTTTTTCCTTGGTGGCATTGCTATGGACTTCTTGGTACAGCGTGATTGGCCGCCCCTTGAGCACCATGGAAGCCCGCAGCAGGAAGTGGCATTTATGGTCGTCCAGGTCAGCCCAGTCGACCGCAATAACGGGATGCTTCGCCACACAAAACAGCTTGCAGATGACCGCATAGATAGCCGGTATTTCTTGTTGCAGGTGGTTGTTGGAGAGCAACCTGTCGGCACGTTTAATCCGGTGTTTCTCAAACGCTTTGGAGGCAATGCCCCTACCCATGGCGGTCACAGTGGCAGCATTACCTGCTAATAGGCTTTTGACACAATCCAACAAGGCTTTTTGCCTGGTTTTGTGCATTTTAAAAGTGACAAAGTGGATGGTTTTGTTCGGGATAGTAAGGGCATTCATGGCGTTAAAGTTTGGTTTTTTGTGATTTTTGGCGATTGATCAGATCACCAAATGCCATGAATGTTCCCTTACTGCTTATCTAATTTGTTGATTTACCTAATTTATTTGTGGGGATACCTCAGGGTCAGAGACCTTGAAAGTGAAAGTCCCTAACTCCTTGTATTAGATAATTATTTTCAAGGTCTCTGACCCCTTGATATTGGGTTACCACCAGGCGATGTATAGCGCGGTTAGGATTGCCACACAGCCGAGTGCGGCGAAGTTGAAGGTCTGGGAGGAATGGAAGTTGATGTCGCTAAGCGGCACCGCCTTGGCCTCGCCCGGCTCGCCGGTTTTCAGCGACACCACAACCCCTAGGCCCATGCACAGCAGGAACACGATGCCCACCCGGTCAATGAAGGGCAGCTCGGGGAACAACATTTTAAAGGCAAAGCTGAATATCGCCGAGCCCAGTGCCGCCACCAGGGCACCATTGCCGTTGGCCTTCTTCCAGAACAGGCCAAGGAAGAAAATGGCCACGATGCCCGGGGTGAAGAAACCGGTGAACTCCTGGATGTACTGGAACGCCTGGTCAAATTGGCCAAGCAGCGGCTGCGCCACCACCAGGGCTATCGACAGCGCGGTCAAGCTAGTCAGGCGGCCAATGTTGACATAGTGGGACTGGGACTGGTTGGGACGGATGTTCTTGTAGATGTCCATGGTGAAGATGGTGGAGATACTGTTGGACATGGACGCCACCGAGCTCACTATCGCCGCCACCAGTGCCGCAAATATCAAGCCCTTCAGCCCCACCGGCATCAAGGCCATCATTTGCGGGTAGGCCTGGTCTGGCGCCGATAGAGTCGGGTACAGCACCACCGCGGCTATACCCGGCAACACCACGATAATCGGCATCAACAGTTTCAAATAGGCCGCAAACATAATGCCCTTGTGTGCCTCGTTGATGTCCTTGGCCGCCAATGCCCGCTGGATGATGTACTGGTTGCAGCCCCAGTAGGAGATGTTCATTATCCACATGCCGCCTATCAGCACCGACAAGCCCGGCAGCGAAATATAATGGGGGTTGTCCTTGTCCAATATCATGTCAAACTTCTCCGGCGCCGCCTGGGTCAGCTGGCTAAAGCCTGCCAGGATACCGTTGCCGTCGCTGATGCGGTCAAGCGCCAGGTAGGACAATATCAGGCCACCGGCCACCAGCAGCACCACCTGGATAATGTCGGTCAAGGCCACTGCCTTTAGGCCGCCATATAAGGAATAGGCCACCGAGAACACCACCAGGAACACCATGCCGAAGAAGGGGTCATAGCCTGCCACCGTGTTGATGGCCAGGCCACCGAGCCAGAGTATCGCGGTCAGGTTAACCAGCACATAGACACCCAGCCAGAACACCGCCATCACCGTGCGCACCCGGTGGTCGAAGCGCTGCTCCAAAAACTGGGGCATGGTGTAGATACCGCGCTTGAGGAAGATGGGCAAAAAGTACTTGCCAACCAGTATCAGGGTAATGGCCGCCATCCATTCATAGGAGGCAATGGCCAGCCCGATGGCATAGCCAGAGCCGGACATGCCGATAATCTGCTCGGCCGAGATATTGGCGGCAATCAAGGAGGCCCCAATCGCCCACCAGGGCAAGGCCTTGCCCGCTAGGAAATAATCACTGGTATCGCGTTCGTGGTTCTTCTCAGCCCGCGACACCCAGGCAGCCACCAGCAACAAGCCTATGACGTAGGCAACAAAAATCGATGAATCAAGTGGGGATAAGGTCATGTCCTAGCCTGCTCTTCCTATGGTTAAAACTAATGTCACGGGGACTCTGGGTTAATCGCTCAAGTTACTTGAAAATGAAGATACATCTAGACTGTTAAACATAACTCGCTTTTCAAGCATCCTGACCCCTTTGATCCCCTAAGCCTCAATATCCTTTTTGCTTAGTAAGATCTTCTGGCCTTCCAGTTGCTGTGACTGGATATCAAAGTTCCTGGAAAGTGCGGTTAAAAAGCCTTGCAGATCATTGGCCTTAAACAGACCCGCCACGGCAATCTCTGACATTCCAGACTGGGCTAGCTCAAACTCCACTTGGTTATAGCGGCTAACTTCGTTGAGGACTTCCGCCAACGGCTCACCGCGGAATACCAATTCGCCTTGATGCCAAGACAGCATGGCGCTGAGTTCTTGCTCTGGTACTGGCTGTACTTCTGGTTCACCCGCACCAAGCAAAGCAGCTTCGCCTTGGCTTAATGCCAGCATGTCCTCAGGCAAGCGCACTCGTTCGGGGCGGATAGGATCTGCCCTGCTGGCATCCTGTTCGGCGATCCGCACTATGCCTTCGGTCACGATAAGCTCGACACTACCGTTGCTGATTTCGACGTTAAATGCGGTACCAACGGCTTGCATCACCTGCCCTTCGGCATAAACTGTTAGCGGGCGCTCACTATCATGTGAAACCTTAACGTGCAACTCACCCTGGCTTAACTGCAACACCCGTTGCTGGGCGGTATAGGTCACTTCCAGTACGGAGTCCGTATTGAGTAATATCTCACTGCCATCGGGCAGCAGGTGCTGTTGGCTCTCACCAACGCCAGTCTGGAAACTCTGCTCTGACAAGACTAAGTTTTGGCCTGCACTGGGTGACCACAAAGATGTCCAGTTCAAGCTAAAAAACAGCAGTAAGCTTGCGAGCATAAAAGAGGCAGCCAGCGCAAATACCGGAGTTTTGGGTTGTGGGCTCACACTAGGCTCCGGAAACAAATCCTTCAATTTACCCAGGGTTTCCATATCATCATAAAGGCGCGCTATATTAAGCAGCAACTGCTTGTTATTGGCGTCTTGCGCCATCCACTGTTGCAGGGCTAGGGTTTCATCTTGGTCAAGCCCCCTGTCCATTTTACTGATCCATTCACTGGCTTGATCCAGCGTGGCATCTGATGGTTGGCTTGTTTGGTTTTTAAGTTGTACGACGTTGTTCATAGGCCGCGCTCCCGCATTGGCTTCTGCCCTGCATTTGCGCTTTCTACAGTGGCGGCATATTCACTGCCAATGCTCACCATATATTGCATAGACCGCTTAATACCCTGAGCGATATGCTTTTCAACTGTACTTTGGCTGATGTTCATCATTTTCGCTATTTCCTTTTGGGAATAGCCGTATACCTTCTTCAGGACAAATACCCTGCGGCACTGCACTGGCAATTGCCTCACAGCTTCACAAAAGTGGCTAAACTCTTGGTCTTTCGCTGCGTGGTCGAAAGTATCATCGACTATTTGTTCCGGCAGGCAGCCTGCTTCCAGCTGCTCTCCCATGTCGTCTGCAAGACGGGTCTCGGCTCGTTTCAAATGATCCAGAGCCAGGTTTTTAGCGGTACGGTACAAAAAAGACTTGGGCTCAGAGATCGACTTTGGCTGTTCTATCTGACAAAGTCGAACATAGGTTTCCTGTACTATATCCTCCACCTCTTTGGGTGGTACAAGTCGCGACACCATCCTGGCAATGCCTTGTTTGGCAGCCATGTAAGCATCGTGAATAGTAGAGTCTATCGGCATTTAATGTTCTTTCTTCGATTGCAATCACTGGCTAAGACGATTGCCACGGGATTTTCCGCCACTTCCTGACTAAATAATTCTGTTTTTTCGAGTATTAACAATTATTTTACATATAGCATAGTGGAAAAAAGCCCATGTTTCGTCCTAAGGGCAATTCGCCACTTAGTGCTAGAGGTTAGGCAAGTGCTTAGTAAAACCTGATACTTGCCATAAAAATGAAAACGCTTTTTTATTTGTTTTGCATGTTTGGGTCATTGGCCACTGCGGCAACCACATTAGTGCACCCAAAATCCAACGACCCTAAAGAAACCCTAGTATTCCAAATACTACAGCTGGCTATCAGTAAAGAGTGGCAACGCTGGGCGATACCAGTTCGAGTCATTTAACAGTGCCCTAACCGAGGCGAGGATGCTGACCATGTTGCAAGAAGGCAGCCTGGATGTAATGTGGGCCGGCACCCAAATCCAGTACGAACAGCAGCTCACCCCGATCCGTATCCCGGTGCTAAAGGGCATGTTGGGGCACCGCATCTTTATTATCCGCCAGGGTGACCAGCACAAATTTAACCAAGTGCACAGCCTGCAAGACCTGATGCAAATACCGTTAGGCCAAGGCCGCTTTTGGGGTGATACCCTGGTATTGCGAAACGCAAACTTAAACGTGGTGGCGCCAGTGAAATACGAAAGCCTGTTCTACATGCTAGACGGTGGCCGTTTCGACTTCTTTCCGCGTGCGCTGCACGAACCTTGGAGCGAGATCAACAGCCGCCCAGAACTTGACCTAGAGGTAGAAAACCGCATCTTACTGATTTATCCTTTTGCCATGTATTTTTTTGTGGCGCAGGACAGGCAAGCCCTTGCAGCTGACATCCAAAATGGGTTTAGGCGGGCGATTGACGACGGCAGTTACGATAAGTTATTTTTCCAGCATCAAATGGTAAAGGATGCGCTAAAGCAATCCAATTTAAAACAACGGCTGGTATTGCGCCTTGAAAATCCCAATATGAGCCCGGAAACACCGATCCATGACAAGTCGTTGTGGCTCAACATTGACGAGTTGTCCTTCTAACTATGAACCACATGATAAGCGGAGGCCCAGCGTCATAACCCAGTTAAAGCAAAACGTATTCCAAGCCACGGGCATGGGGCTTTACACGCAACAAACCTTGTAAACAAGGTACAATAAAAAGATGTAAAGCAATGGTCCAGACCCCACCACCTAGCCCCAAAAAACACTTCCGGCGCAGCATTTGTGCAGTGACCGTGGCTTTGCTATTGCATTCTGCTAGTGTTTCTGCAGCACAAGAGCCAAGCCCAGTTAAATATGCCATAGAAGCGATGCCTGCAGATGCGGCATTATTGGAATTTGCGCGCCAAGCCAACCTGACCGTAGTATTTCCCTATTCCGTAGTAAAAGGTATGCAGGCTAGTCCGGTGCAGGGCTATTTTTATGCAAAGCAGGCCATAGAAACCTTGCTTACCGGTACCAAGCTGCAAGCCACCCTGACTGATGACAACCAACTCATTATCAAAAAGATTCCGGAAATCCCACCGCCACCAAAGTCTTTGTTTAATCAAATTATTGACTTTTTCCGCGCTGGCAACGAAGAGTTGGTGACCATCGACCCAAAACTTGAGGACGATGGCTTTGAACAAATTATTGTCCGAGGCTACAAGGCAAGCTTGCGCCAGTCGCTAGATGTGAAGCGGGATTCGGATATGGTGATGGACAATATCCAAGCCATAGAAATCGGCAAGTTTCCAGATCAAAACTTAGCCGAATCGCTGCAACGGATAGCGGGTGTTTCCATTGACCGCGCCGAAGGTGAAGGTCAGTTTGTGACGGTTAGGGGCTTTGGTCCAGAATTCAACACGGTGCTATACAATGGGCGCCGGTTGGCCACCGACAACCTCGGCCGCGAGTTTAGTTTTGATACCCTGGCTTCCGAACTTGTCAGTGGCGTTAATGTTTACAAAACCCAGCAGACCGCCATCCAAGCAGGGGGTATTGGCTCAACCATCGATATAGAAACCGCAAGGCCGCTGGCGATTCCCCATTTACAGATGAGCGCGAGCATCAAAAGCCAATATGACCGCAATAGCCAAAGCTTTTCACCACAATATACGGCCTTGTTTTCTAATGCATATTTGGACAATACCCTGGGTGTGCAGGTTTCCTTTAACCAGCAGCGGCGTGAAGCCAGGATAGATGAAGCCCAAATTGATGGTTGGCTGCTTAATACCGATATTCCAGTTGAGCAATTTATTGAGAGACCTGCGAACATTTTTGTACCGCGCAACTATGACCAACGGGTAAGGTTTGACCAGCGCCAACGCACTGGCGCCACCCTCGTTTTGCAATACCGGCCTAACCCGGAGATAGAAATTACCGCGGACGCCCTACACACTGAATTGGATATCCAAACCAACGCCACCAGCATGGGACATTGGTTTACTTCCAGTAATTTAGAAAATGTGGCCACGGATCACAATGGCACAGTGGTTGAGTTCCAACAGCAGGTGGGCCATGCCACGGATTTCCACGCCCGCAGCTTTGACCGCCCGTCGCAGTTGGATGCGATTGGCCTTAACTTTAAGAGCCACAGTGGCGGCCACTTAACCTGGCAAGCCGACTGGTCCGACTCCAGGGCCCGGGTCAAGGATCCCAGCGGTGCAGGCAATGCTTTGTCGCTAATTGGCTACCTAAACCGTTCTGCATTCAACCACAGCTATGGCGAACGGCTGCCACGTATATCGAACTTTGCCAGCGCGAACGCCAATGTCCTAGATGCCTTTGGCCAACCAACGGGCGTTGGCCATTATTTGGATCCTGCCAACGGCAAATCCCATGTGATGCTGCGCCGTGGCTGGAACATTGACGACAGGGTACAGCAGTTGAGGCTTGACGCTAGCTGGGATGGCGAGCTGGACGGGCTAACCCAAATCAATTTTGGCTTATTGGTTTCAAAACAAAGCAAAGACAACCAGCGCTTTGACAATGAAGCGGATGCCGCCCATTGCAGCTTTTGCGGATATTTCCCAAGCCCGGATATTCCCGATGGCTTCCAAACGGTGTTTGATGCTGGCGAGGATTTTTTAAGCGGTATCAGCGGCAGCCAGTTTTTACCCAAATCGTGGCTACGCCACGATGCCGGGCAATTGTTCCAATACCTGGAGCAAGTGGGAAATGTTGACTTGTCCGCCCGCAAGCGCGGCAACTCGTTTAGCGTCAATGAAACCACAAGCGCTGCCTATATCGAAACCCTAATGACGGGCAATGCATGGGAAATGGAGTACAGTGCCCACTTGGGGTTCCGCTATGAATACACAGATGTCACTATCGATGCATTTAGTGAGCAACTATTAGGACTTGTGGTACTAGACCAAACCGAATTAGGACAAGTCACCGGAGATACCGTGCCGGTAAGCTTTAGCCACCATTACGACAATTGGTTACCCAATGCCAATATACGTTTGGACATCAATCCTCGTTGGGTGGCAAGGGCGGCATTTTCCCGTTCTATTACCCGTCCTACCATCAGCCAATTAGCCCCCAGCGTTAGCCTCAATACCACGCGCCAAGGTGGCGATTTAAGGGCCAGTGCCGGCACCCCTGAACTGATGCCCTTTGAATCTACTAACTTTGATTTGGCATTGGACTATTACTATGCCGATGCCAGTTACCTATCCCTTAGCTACTTTCACAAGGACGTAAAAAACTTTATTGTCACCCAAACCTATAAGCGCATTTTTGATGGGGTAACCGACCCTAGTACCGGCACCGATCCTATGGCACCCGATGACCAAGACCAGCTAGCAGAATTCGACCTGGTGCAACCCAAAAATGGCGAACGGGCCAATGTCAACGGCCTGGAATTGAGCATCAACCATAGCTTTGCCAATACAGGTTTAGGGATCAGCGCCAATATGACCAAGGTCGACAGCAATGCGCAGTTAGACGTCAATGACCTCGCTAGCAAATTTGCCCTTACCGGCTTGAGTGATTCCAAAAACTTGGTGCTCTATTATGAAAAAAATGCCTGGCAGTGGCGGCTGGCCTGGAACCATAGGGATGGCTTTTTGCAATCCTTAGTGCAAATCCAAGGAGGCGAACCGACTTTTGTTGCCAGCTATGAACAGCTGGACTTTAGCGCTAGCTACGATATAAACCAGCATTTATCCCTGTTTTTTGAAGCTATTAACTTAGGCAATGAAGAAGTATGGAAGCACGGCCGCTACAGCAACCAATTGTTATTGGTGCAGGACACAGGTAGCCGCTATGCTTTTGGTATTCGGGCTAAAATATAGCAAGGTAATTCCCGATGCAGCAAACACTATACCTGATCCTAGCTGACGCGATTTTGATCCTACACGTGGCATTTGTTGCCTACGTGATATTGGGTTTGGTCGCTATCTATGCTGGTTATTTCATGCGCTGGCACTGGGTACGCCATTACTGGTTCCGCCTGTCCCATTTGCTGGCAATCGGCATCGTAGTTTTACAATCCTGGCTAGGCAGGATTTGCCCGCTTACCATATGGGAGATGTCACTTAGGGAGGCCGCGGGTGATGCCACCTACGCCGGTTCTTTTATCCAACACTGGCTGCAAGCTATCCTCTATTACAGCGCACCGGAATGGGTATTTATCCTTGTCTATAGTGTATTTGGTAGTTTAGTAGTAGCGAGCTGGTTTATAGTAAGGCCCTACGGGAAAATCCACCTGCAACGCTAAGGAAATAATAACTATGTACCAAGGATCCTGTTTATGTGGTGCTATCACTATTGAACTGCGTGGTGCCATTCGCGACATAATCCATTGCCATTGCTCGCTATGCCGCAAAAACAGCGGTACCGCGTATGCCACCAATGGCTTTATCAATGCCGCCGATTTTAAAGTCCATGACCCAGAGGGCTTGATGGGCTTTTTCGAGATGAAACCTGGTAAAAAACGCCATTTTTGCCGTCGCTGCGCCTCGCCTATTTACAGTTCCAACGCAGCCACCCCGAACAAATACCGGATCCGGTTAGGCATATTTGACACGGATATCCAGGAACGCCCGATCTCCCATAACTTTGTCACCTCCAAAGCCAATTGGGATGACTTGGATGCAGGGCTGCCCAGGTATGAAAGGCATGAGCCTTCTCGTAGCAAATAACCTTGAACAATGATGATACGCCCCGCAACAGAACAAGATTGTGCCAACTTGGCAGCATTATCGCTTCAAGTTTGGCTGGAAACCTACGCCCTTGAGGGAATAAAAACTAAATACGCCGAATATGCCCTGGATACCTTCAGCAAAGGGCAGTTCCAAGGCTTGTTGGCGCAGCCGCGCTATCAGATATTGGTTTACTATCGCGATGATGTGCTGTGTGGCTATGCCCTGGTAGATCTGGAATCCCGATACCAAGACAAAACAAATGGCTTTGAGCTAGCCAGGTTGTATGTACATAACAAGTTCAGCGGGCAAGGCATTGGCAAACAATTGATGCAAGCAGTCGCCCGAAGGTTTGGCACCCCTTACTGGCTTTATACCTGGGTAGAGAATAAATCCAATCGTTTTTACCAGCATCTGGGCTGTAAAAAAATAGGCGAACTCAGCTTTGATTTTGCAGGGGTAGCAATCAAAAACAACATTTATTGCTACAGATCAAGCTAGCGAAGTCACAGCAAACCTATCCTAACCTGGTGCAATTCTAACTTTGTTAGACTAATGTTGTATTGGCTTACAAAGACGAAAAGCGCACATTATCCTAGCCTTAGGTAATACCTAATGGGATTCGATGTTGCCCCTATTGATAGTGTTAAGCTTATGACCCAGTTACCCTTTCCAGATAAATTGAAGCACTTCTTTAGCACAAGTACTCTTATGCAAATTGTATTTTGGTGCGGGCTTGCCTGCCTTCCCCTAAGCCAGGTAAACGCGCAAAGCGCCCCCTTGATCATCGTATTGGAACCCATCGAAGCATCCTTGGTTGATAGCAATACGGATGACTCAGTAAGGATAAAAGCGGCTATTGTTGAAGCCCATGCAGCAGGCGGCGGTACGGTACTATTGCGTCCCGGCACCTACCATGTTGCCAATCCGCTAAATGTATTGAGCAATGTAAACCTGAAAGGTTACAGCCGGGAAGGTGAAAACGCCACCATCATTCGTTTGGTAGACAACGCCCCCAGCTTCAACGGCAGGGCTGGCATTATCAGGCTGAAAGATGACGCAGGCGTCGAACCGGTAGCGAAGCGTGTTAGAAACATCATTATCGAAGATTTGTTTATTGATGGGAACCGGGATAACCAAACCCAAGGCGTAGGCGATTCAGAAAAGAAATTTGGTATCTACTCTGAAGGCGATTACATCACCATTAGGAGGGTGACCACGGCTAACTGCATGGGATATGGCTTTGACCCGCATGGTGTCAAGGCTTCCGATGAAAGTCCCGCCATTTCCAGCAAATTCATGTTGATTGAAGACAATTTATCCTATAACAACTTTTTGGATGGATTCACCTTGGATCACCTGGAAGAATCGGTATTCAGGAACAATGTAGCGCATAGCAATGACCGCCATGGTATCAATATCGTCACTCACACCAATGAACTGACGGTGAGCAACAACCTCAGCTATGGCAACGGATCAAATGGCATTATGGTGCAAAACGGAGCTGAACGGCTACGCATAGAATACAACCAGATCTATCGCAACCAGACCAACGGCATTCATTTAAGGGACAGTGAATTTAATACGCTGAAAGGTAATTCTATCTATGAAAACCAATATTCTGGGATCCGGGTCAGGGGTAGCACTTGGAACCACCTGGTGCGCAATGATGTCTTCGACAATTCGCGTGACGACGAGGGTTCCTACTACGAAATACGCATCGATGCCTACCAGGACATAGAATCAGAAAACAACAAAGTGGTCTACAACCGGGTAGAGAGCACCGGCAAAGGCGCTATCGGCGAAGAAGACCAGTCCGACTACAATCGCATTTTGTATAACAATTACGCCACCAGTGGCCGGGGAGTAGTCGTGGTTGGGGATAATTCAACAGAAGATGGCAACCAGGAGCTAGAAGTCCAGCCTTAGGCTCCCATCTGCTATTATTTTATTGCAATAGACTCAAGGCTCAGCGTAGTTTCTAGGTTAACTGCTGTGTTCCGTTATTCGGACTATAGGTCACGTTTAAGTTTTTTAGCTCAATAAACGTGTTAAAACATTTGGCTAATTGCATCATTATCACTATCATGGCGCGCCAATCCGGCACCCCATTATTGGATAAAATGAAATATTTACAAGGACTTATTGCTGCATTAATTTTAAGCACCCCAGCATTGGCAACAAGCCCCAGCAACAGTGAAAAATCCATATATGACCAATACAGGGACAGGCATATTCCCATTGCAGTGACTCAGCCCGTCAAAGCAAAAACATGCAGCCCCGAGCAACAATGCCCGGTGGCATTTTTAAGTGCCGGTTATGGTGTTGCCCACAGCAAATATACATTTTTAGCCCAACAACTGAGTGAGCTTGGTTATCTGGTCGTTGCCATTGCCCATGAGCTGCCGCAAGACCCACCGCTTTCAACTAAAGGAAACCTATTTGAAACCCGTAGTGAAAATTGGCAAAGGGGCGCTGATACCCTGGACTTCCTACAAAAGACTTTGGCCAATGACTTTCCAGGATTTGATTTCGATTCACTATTGTTAGTTGGCCACTCCAATGGCGGCGATATTTCCGCTTGGTTGGCGAACGAGGGTAAACCTTACGTAGACAGTATTATCACCCTAGACCATAGGCGTGTGCCTTTGCCGCGCGATAGGGGCATCAAGATCCTGACATTACGCGGTAGCGATTTTCCGGCGGATAAAGGTGTGTTGCCCTCCTCAGGCGAAGTAAATAGCCACCGTATCTGTGTAGTGAAGATCCCTGAATCCAGACATAACGATATGTCAGACTATGCCCCGGATTGGCTTAAACAGGAAATGTTAGCTCTGATTGTGCAGTTTCTGAACCACGGAGAATGCAATATGGAAGACACAACCCAGTAACCGGGCATTTATTCGATTTGATTGGCGTCACAACAGAGGTAATTTAAGCTACCTTTTCGAAATACACGACTATACTGTTACCTTTATTTACCCGGTAAATTAAAGGAGCATGCCGTGACTAGCCCAGCCAATAGCCAACTCTCACTATCCGACTTTTTAACCGAAATGCAAAAAGGCAGCG
The DNA here is from genome assembly GCA_965279005.1 of Alteromonadaceae bacterium. Classification (GTDB taxonomy): domain Bacteria; phylum Pseudomonadota; class Gammaproteobacteria; order Enterobacterales; family Alteromonadaceae; genus Planctobacterium. Next base: position 438,375 of record CBDIHK010000026.1, read on the forward strand.
CCACTTCAAATTGGGATGTGGTGGTGTCTTATAGCACCGACGCTTTAAATAGTATTCTTAGCAAAACTGAATTAGGTAATGACAACACTGTCACAGTGCAAGTGAATGGCATTCCATACCTCACTAACCTGCTAACCCAACAGGGTGAAGAGACCATTTTTGCCGACTCCGGCGTACTGAATATCTATAGCTACACCTTGGTATTGGAACCTCCCCAGCTGCAGTTTGTAACCAGCACCAAGGTGAATGCCTGCGACATCACTATGGATATGACCTCAGATTCGGTCGAACAAACTAAACAGTGGCAATTAGTCAGTGTTGACAATTTGACAACGGCGTTAGAAAAGTTGATCAGCGAAACTCACTTGCCCATATTTGCAACCGAGCTAAGTAACTTAAAGAATGATGCTGACATCAGCAGCGGTGCCCCCTATTTCAGCATTGAAACCAGCGGTGATTATTTATCTTTTACCCAAACCATAATAGAAAGCGGCAAAGCGGCTACCAGCACCCGCTATTATAAAAAAACCTCCACTAAGCCCAGCCAGAGCCTGCTTAACATAGTAGAGGGCTTCAGCGTATCAAGTGACTACAAGGCAGCGGAATTCGATGGCACTTACTATGACTTGTTGGACACTGATCCCAAGCTTAATTCCTGGACAGAGCAATACAGCATCAGCTTTGCCACCGGTGCATTAAAACTCTACCAATATGCCCTACTCGGCTACCAAGGCAAAACCGAAACCTATGTGCAGGGAGGCTTGTATACCGCATCTAGCGACCAATACCTTAAACAGGTTCAACCTGGCAGCATCACCTTTTTCAGCAAAGCTTCAGAGTCTGATGTACCCAGTGGCTTGACCTGGACCGATACCTATTGGGGTAAAACCGCCATTGACCAAACAACGTTTTCCACCTACGCCCAGTACAATAAGGACTACTATATCTCAGGCAATGACCCAGAACCCGCCAAAACGCTGTTTCCATGGATTTATGTTGCAGATGCTCCCGGACCAAAAGCCTTGACCGGCGGCAATGTTAAAACGGCCAACATATCAACCGAAGTGGGACTGGCTTCCATCACCGGCGAATTAAGCAGCGATGCAACAGTGGATGGCAGCAATAGCATTAGTTTTGGTACGAATACTACCAGTGCCCATATTGTATTGGATTTCCAAACAACCAGTTCATTTAACGCCGAGATTGACGGGTCATTTACACCTTCGGAAAAAACCTTGATAGACCAAAACATTGAGTTTTTCTTTCGGCAGTCAATCCGGGCTATCGACTATCCCCTAAATGGCTTTAACAACTCGACAAAATCAAATGTCATCAACTTAGAACCGGAACGTATTTTGTTTGCCTCAGATCCAGGCAGCCAATCACTAAGCCTGTTCATCGAAACCAGCTTGGGTGGTAATGTGGGCAGTAGCGTGCCGTCGGTCAGCCCGGGGGGTAACGCTATCAATCCTATACCGGAAAACGCTGATGTCACTATTATCTTCTCAAATTCACTTATAGGTAATAGTTACTTTGGACAACAATTAGCAGGCAGCTTCAGTAGTACGCTAAATACGGATCCCTCGCCAGGTAAGCTGCAACTGCAACTGGTTCCGAATGACAGTGATGTCAGCATCAAAATGCCTTCATCGCACGTCAAAGGAGTGGTCATTGGACACCTTAGCATTGATGATTTAAAAATTGACTACAATAAAACCCCACTTAATATGAGCGTCGACAATGACCAATTATCGCTAGATTGGAGTTATTCATATGGTTGCAAATGGAGCGGCTCGACCATTGTCATTGGCTCTAAACCTATTTTTGACAGCGGCACTTTTACTGTGCACCTTAACCTAACTAACAACCAAACGCTCAGCGTAAAAAATAATGAAATTGAACCCATTTCAACCACTGTAAGTCCATCGTTTAGTATTTCTGGCGATGTCCCCGCTTCCAGCTACCGCAACTCATCACAAGTGCGCAGTGATGTAGAAAGTAACGTTAATAAGAGCTTGCCCGCCTTCGAAATCCAATTTGATGGGCTCAACTTCTTCAACACCGCCAATGTCCTGATCCCATCTGGTTCAGCACTGGATTATGCGGCTCCCAAGGACAATAGCCTGAAGGCCACCAGCCCTATTTTCACCCCTTTTGACATGGTAATGACGGCAAATATTGTCGCTAGCAAATCATAAGAAACCATGCCGATTACCAAGCCTTGGCCATCACCAGGGCTCACTTTTCCAGGAAAGTAAAATGACAACCTTTTTCAATTACAGCGAGCAGAATTTCCAAACTTTGACCGTAGGCGACAACCTATTGGTGCTCAGTTCCTTAGACAGTTTTACTGTCGGCGATACCGCTGGTACCAGCCTAAACCTGTCGGATTCGAAAACGCCCAACCTATACATTTATTGCGATGGTATTGAGCTAACCAGCCCATTGCAGGCCTCATTGGTTCAACTTGGCTGCAACCAGATCACCATCCAAAACGGTGCAATCATCAGTGCCAATGGCGCACCAGGAAAAAGTGGCGGCCCGACCATACCAGAACAACATGGCAAACAAGTAAAAGCCAACAATGGGCAACCTGGGGATCCCGCAGGTAACGTTAACCTGGCCTTGACCGGGTTCCAAGATGATAGTTACGCCACTGGCGTAAGCGCCATAGGCGGCGATGGCGGCAGTGGCCAAAGTACCATTGGCGGTACCGGTGGGGACGGGGGCAAAGGTGGTGAAGGCGGCCAAATCAATACGATTTACCGCTTGCAGGCACCCGTTACATTGGCCGCAATAACGACCCTAGAAAAACCCTACAGCGTGGAATCAATACAAACACTTATCAACCTTACCAACACATCGAGTTATCCGAATCTGTCTAGTGAATCCCAACAGCTGTCGAGTTTGTTGAGTTCCGCACTGAGTAGTTTGGCAACGGAAAACCAAGCGCTCAATAAACTTAACTTGGAACTTAAGTCGGCACAAGGCAGTGACAAATCCAAAATTGAAAACGAAATTGTCAACCTTGATCTGCAAATTGCAAAAACTAACGCTAATTTGCAGTCTGGCGTCAACAAAGTCGTGAGTACTGTCACCCAATTGCTCACCAGCACCAACAAGGTATGGCCAGCTAATGTCTTGGCTCCACTATTGGACGTATCAGGAGGCAATGGCGGTACCTTTGGTACAGGGAAAACAAATGGCAGCAATGGCATAGATGGGGCACCTGGGGCTGTATCCGAACAACCCTTCCAGGTAGCCGATTATAATACCAGCAACTACAATTTTGTGCCGGTGCACCCAGTCCAGTGTTCTATGGCGTTGACCCAGCTGGAGCTGGCTTACTACGTGCAAACTTTCAACAATAGCGGAAGTAGCTCAACGCTGGATGGCCCTACCTTGCAAAGTAGTTTGACCCAGCTAATTAACAGAACGGAATTTGCCAATAGCATCTCCAGCGACTCCCCGCTTGCAAAACAATATGCGGATAGCAACACCCAATCGACTCTCGGTTTTATTGATGGATTGTCTTCGCTGCAAACGAGCAATAACCGGGCTAAGGCTTTATTGGCGCAACTGAACTTGGGGTTGGACTATTATGGCAACCAAACCAACGCGGTACCGCTACTAAGCTTCGACTTTTTGAGCACTTTCTATGACGGCTTTTTTGATACTTTTTCCAACATTGAAAAAACTTATAACACCTACTTCAAAGCGGAACTCAGCAAACAAGAAACCACTGCCAGTATCGAAAGCAACCTTAATAGTGCCAAAAACTTGCAAACAACCGCCCAAGATCAAATCAATGAAATCTTGGCAACCACCACCCGCATAGCTGCCAATATAGTCGCATTAGACCAACAGTTCGCCGCTAGCAAACAAACCCTGGATGAAGCCATTAACAAAGTCATTGACGACATCCAAAAGAAATTCAACTACGACTGGTTTAACATTCAGGACGCATTGTCATTGGTGTCAACGTTTTCCGATTCGGCTTTGGATGATATTAATTCACTGATTGACGGTGTGCATGATGGTTTGGACACCATCAGTACACAGGCGGGCGATAAAGTAGATAAAAGCCTGGTGATCAACAAAATTCAAACCATCAAATCCAGTATAGATAGCCTTAAGACTGGTTATACAATTCTAGGCAGTGGCGAAATAAGCCTGACCGGTAACGGGGTAAAACTCCTTGCCACCGATGAATCCAGTTTATTAAATCTGTTGAAACAGTACTTCTCGCCAAACTTCAAGGATTACCAGGCGGTTGAAACTGCGTTTAACAATTACATAAACATTGTCGTGAAACGCAACAACGCGATTGCCTATTACAACTCGCAAATAATGCAGTACATCAAATACAGCAAGTTGGTTGATAAGTACCAGGGCATAACATCGACGCTAAGCACATCATTGTTGCAAGCATTGTCCCCCGACTTTCCCGCCTTGGTGCAATTTATGTCTGAAGTCTATGTCAACGCCCGGTCGGTGATACTGGAGTTGTTGTACCAAATGCAACGAGCCTACGAGTTTTACGCTGTGGTCATCGACACGACGCTACCTAGCAACTTGACTAATCCGCCAGAAATTGACGCCACCGCGATTAGTGCCTTCGAAGGTATATTGCAGCAGAAATATAAGAATGCGGTCAATGCCAGGGGTACCGATCCAGAGCAACTGATTGACAACCAAGTATCCCTCAGCGCTGGCGAACTAAGTACCTTGACCAGCACTGGGCAGGTGACGGTCAATATCCCAATTGATACTGCGATATTCCAAGATAAAGCAGACATAAGGTTGAACCAGGTTGAATTCTACATCAAAGGCATACAACCTGCCGCGACAGGGCAAACCAGCAGTGACACTGCTGACATCATTAATATCAAGCTGGTGCAATCAGGCAACGAGTTGATAGTACCGACCACCGGTCCATCGTCCGTCAGTTTTGTGCATGAGCCTATCTCGGTATTGTTCCAATACAACGTGGTCAATGGCGATATCAAGGACAATGGCCAAATCGGTAGCTCTGGTGGCAAATATACCGGAATTGGACCTTTCAGTGATTGGACGATTACCATTACCAATCCTGGGAATTTTGATTTTAAGGATGTAACCAGTGCTTATTTCAGTTTTTATGGTACTAATCTAACCAGGACTAGCTAAGGAGCAGCTTGTTGATTTTTTTGTTGCAGTACTAAGCCACATCCACTGCTCTTTTGTTTACTACGCGACCCTAGATAGGGTCGCAGTTTCTGCTAAGCATTAATACGTTGTCCCTATCTAAATATGTTGATTTTTTTACACGCGAAAATAAAATACCCGGTAAACTTTAAGGACTACCAGATTGGGACTAGCGCTAGCAAGAAAAGAATGGATTCGTCACCTCGGTGCAAAGTCCAGACGCTTGGCTCACCGAGGCAAGTGTTAGGTCGACAAATCATTTCAAAATATGCGCCAGCTGCTGCATTGTTCGAACCTTAGCTGTGCTTGTATTTAAGCCCAAGTATGCAGTCTAAAAACCAATTTTACCCTCCCATCCTGATAGATGGGATTTTAACCACAATAAGGAAACCACATGTTTATTAATAAGTTAAAATATATAGCTGCTGCTTGCCTATTGGGCAGCACTGCGGTAAGCGCGGCAAACTACAATGTCGTCATCGTAGCGGGACAATCTAATGCTGAGGGTAGGGAAGCAAACCAAGGCGCTATAGCAGAATGCAACAACCCCTCTTCTTATTTGCGGTCTGTGCCTTTTGCCTACCATATCAATGGCGGAACGACTAGCGCGGGATGGGCCGACTTGTGTACAGCACAAATGCGCAATGGTTCACAGCTCCATGGTATTGAGGTCACCCTAGCCGACAACTTGGTGAATAAACACGGTGAACAAAACCTTGCGATATTCAAGTTTACCCAAGGTGGCACTGGCTTAAACGATGACTGGCGCTATGGGGGCATGTTCTCTGCGCTAGTTACAGAGTGGAATACCAGGAAGCAAGAGCTTGTTAGTGCAGGACATACAGTGAATGTTACTGATTTTCACTGGATCCAAGGCGAAAAGGACGCTCGGAAAGTAGAGACCGAAAATCCTCTAATTCCAGTAGATAGGAACGCACAAGCTTATGCTAACAACCTATATTGGCTTGCCGATCAGGTAAAAGCAACATTTGGCGCCAACGTTAATATGACCGTTGCCAAGCTTTCTACCAGTGTAGGCGGCAGTGAATACCCCTACGAATCCATTGTCATTGCAAAGCAAGAAGAAGTTGCCGCACATGCAAATTATAAAGATTGGGTGAAACTGGCTGAAACCTGCAGCTTAACCAAACAGGCGGACGCGATTCATTATGATGAGGATGGCTTGGTCCAGCTTGCCAATGAAATGTACACAGTGCACGATGTGCGGGATTTTGAAGGTGAGATAGTTTCTTACTCCCTTAGCTCCAACAAAGTCAAAACTGTTACTTCAGACAACGACCCAACCCGAAGTTGTGCAAGCGGTGGTCTTTGGCGCGCATTGCAAAAAAATGTAACTAATCCCACCGGCGAATACATACAATTGGCTCTTCCACATATAGACGCAGGTAGCTACGAGCTTTGGGTTAGATACAAAGAATCTTCCATTCGTGGGATAATGAAAGTCACCCGAGGTGATGGCACCCTTATTGGCACAATAGACCAGTCTGGTACAGACCCTGGTACCACAGCTTATAAGCTCAAATACGTTGGTAATGTTAGCTATGGCGGTTATGGCACCACCAAGCCAATCAACTTTGTGATTGATGGCACAAGCGGAACGGGTTACGACCTATCAATTGATGAAGTGATATTAATAAAGAAATAGGTTCATTCCCGACAAATTCTAGCACTAGAGCCTGCAGACCTTTGCTAGTGCTAAGATAGGGAACTAGATATCCGCAATGCCATATTGGCGGTCAGACGCCCCTGTTTTGGGTCGTCTGACAGGCTAGCACTAGGGTCAATAAGACCAGAATGCAACAAGTTGCAAGGATAGAGGATAGTGCGATTGAACTTAGCCTCGACCCGACAAACTTCTTCAAATAAAGGTGTAGAACCCTGGATATAATTGGCGCTCGGTAGACCCTCAGTACTGGCCTGCCGTTTTAGCTGCTGCATGTAGGATTGCACAGTATCTTGGGTGATCTGTTCTAGGCCGGTTTTGCGGTGTCGGAAAAAAGCGGTACCACCCAAAGGCGCATCAAATAAATAGTGCACCATAGCATATTTACCGCTGTCGGTATCATCAAAGTGCGGGATAGATTGGATCGGCGCCAATGTGCTAGGTGCTTGGGTGGTCATGGAAAATGCCGCAAACAAAGGTTCTTGCAATTCATCCTGCGGCCAATCCAATGCCAAGGCCGCAGTGTTGCTGGCCACTTGCTGGTATTCGGTTGGCAATGGGCTGCGTATCCCAGGATAGAGATCTTCTGCTGGCTTGCTGAATTTAGCCCCAGCCACTACACGCGGTATCCAGTCCGCTATGCCAAGCAAGAAACTATCGATTATCCAAAGTGGATGCTTCCCTGCACCTACGGGAAACCGTTGCACCTTGCAGTCTGGATTAGCTCGCAATGCCACTGCCGGCACCGTTAAGCACTTGCCGCCGGTTTAAACCAGGCTTCCGCTGCCTGGATTTGCTGGTTCTTCTTATCGATCAAGTTATAGATTTGCCCAGTGGACAAGGCCATGGCATGGATAGGTGCCAATAGCTCCTGCGCTTGCAAGGATTGCAATTGCTCCCCTGTCAACTTGGCCAGCTGCTCTTCATCAATGGTATAAAGGCCATTGATTTTGAGTTTGCTACCATCGACAAACGCCATGTCCAGTGACATGGCCGTCAGCAGCTTGTATTGCAACAAGGTCTGGATAAACGCATGGGTTTGTTGCTCACCCATTATTAGCTGGCTCAACTGGGCTTGCTGTGCCTTCAAATAATCGGAAGCCGAGCCGTCCTGGTTAAAAATGGCCTGGCCGCTGCTATTATTTACGGCGGCGTGCTCTTCATCGATGCAAAGCAAGTAGTCATCGCCCTTGCCTTGTTCATTTTTGGCCAAGAAAAACGGCTGCCGGGATACCTGTAGTGGCAGGTAAATCCCCTGCCATTGGCCTTGCTGCCAAAACAGGTTCTCCCCCGCTTCCAAGCCCATTAAAGCCGAGCACATAAACTGTCCGGTATTTTCGTTTTTGCTCACCACAATAGGGTAATGCACGATTAATTTACGGAATTCCGATAAAACCACAGGCACCATATGCAGGTCGGCTGCGGCGGCTTCAACTTTGTCCGTATCGACTTTAATGCTGTGGTGTTGTTGCTGGTTTAGGGTGACGAGTTTGCTCATAATATTGTCCTGCCGGTACGGCTAGATAGCCTGAAGCCCATACTGGTTAATTTTGTTTAAAAGGTCGCGGTGCTTGGGTAGCTTTTGCAAAACCTGCTGGATATTGCGCTGGTTTTGCATCAGTTGTTCTTGGGCAAATTGGTTGCTAGCCCATTGGCTTTGCCAATCTGTGGTTTCTGTTTCAAACCCCATGCCGTACATCACATACTGGTAGCTGGCCGCCGGAAAAACTTCATTGTTGCTGGTGAAGTCATGGTCATAGGGTGGGTGGTAGCGCCAAAGTTCCAGTAGCTCCTGCAATGACTCTGGAATACTGGCCGGGTCCCGGTTTTCCAGCCAAAATGCATTGTCGCTGCGCTTGCTCAGGATGTAGTGCAGTTTTAGGAAATCAATGATCCGTTCCCAGCGGTATAGGAAGGTTTCGTTAAAGCGTTTGGCAATAATATCCATGACTTTTCGGTTTGCGGGTAGTTGCTCCGCAATCATTTGTGATGACAACTCCACCAGCACCAGTGCTGACGCTTCTAGCGGCTCCAAAAACCCGGCCGACAAACCTACTGCGACGACATTGTTTTGCCAGAATTTGGCGCGATGGCCACTGCGTATTGGGATTTTCCGGGTAGATAACCTAGCAAAAGCAGGCCCCACATAGCCGGCCAATGCCTGCATAGCCTCATCTTCACTGGTGTGCTGGCTAGAGTAGACATAACCGACGCCGCGGCGTTGCTGCAACCCGATATCCCAAATCCACCCCGCAGCTTGGCCAGTAGAGATGGTATGGGAAGCGATGGGCGTATCTTCAGACTCGTAAGGCACCTGGGTGGCAATGGCCTGGTCGATAAACAGCACGTCACTGCGATCTACAAAAGGTACATCTAGTTTGCCACCTAACAGCAATGACCTAAAGCCGGTACAATCCACAAATAAATCACCGTCAATCCGGCCGGCCTGCTGTGTCAGGATGGCCAAAACGTCGCCATTGGCCGCCTGCTCCACATTCACCACATCAGCCAGGATATGTTTTACCCCTAGCTTTGCAGTGCAGTGGCGTTGCAACAGCTGTGCAAACTTACCGGCGTTCAAGTGGTAGGCATAGTTGGCGACCGCGGCAAACTCGGCGTTTTGGATGGTTTTAGGCGCCAGCCCTTGCTCGCAAACTGCTTCCTGGAAACACACTGCATTAGAAAACGATGTGCCTATTTGACCTTGGTTCGCCTGCCAAAACGGGGCTAGGTTGGTTTTGCCAAAGCCTTGCGGCAATACCAGTGGATGGTAGTAGAAGTCGTCTTGGGTGCCGGTAACCCACTTGGCAAACTTGGCACCTTGTTTAAAGCTAGCGTCACATTCGCGGATAAAGTCAGTTTCGCTGATACCCAGCTTTAACAAAGTAGTGCGCATGGTAGGCCAGGTACCCTCGCCTACCCCGATAATCGGGACATTTGGCGATTCCACCAACACCACTTCAACCTTGGCGTTTTCCTCGGCACACTTATGCTCCGCCGCAATGCGCCCAGCGGTCAACCAACCGGCGGCACCACCGCCTACTACCACAACTTTTTTTACTGCTCTCATGGTTGCTCCCTACCTAATGATTTTCAAAGGGGTCAGAGTGGATTGAAACATTACCAGACTTTCAAGGGGTCAGAGACCTTGAAACATTACCGAATCAAATACTTCCAGCAACTAAAGTTTCAATCCACTCTGACCCCTTTGAAACTATCTCTATTAAAAACTTCCCCTGATACCAAAGGCGTAGCGGGCACCGCTGTCTTCAACCAACAATAAATGGTTGTCGAAACGGCCACGCTTGTGCACGTACTCTTCGGTCAGGTTGATACCTTCGAAAAACACCGAGATGTTTTCAGTCAAATCATAGCTACCGCTTAGATCCAGCTGCTGGTAGTCCTCAACTATAGTTGGCCCATCACCCGCTGTCTGGGTCAGCGACTGCACAAATTCGTCGCGCCAGTTCCAGGCCAAACGGATTTGGAATGGACCACTTTCGTAGAAACCCACCAAGTTCAATGAATCACTGAGACCGGTCAGGGCAAACACTTGGTCAACATCGGTTGGATCCAGGTCAGCGTTACTGTCTGCGAACGTGGCGTTGGCGATAAAACCAAACCCTGACTCAAAAGTGTGCTGCCAGGCCAATTCAATACCATCGACACTGGCGGTTTCGCCATTGTTGGGCAGGGTATTGGTAAATACGGCTGCGGCGTCGTTGGCATCGGGGGCTTCCGGGTTATCGCCGGTTGACGGATCCGTCAATACCCCCCCACTCGCTAACTCAAATGTCCTAGGTTGCTGGGAATTCACGATGAAGTTCGACACTTCTTTTTTGTAATAGCCAATTGATGCATAGCTGGAATCATCGTAATACCACTCCAAAGACAGATCGAAGTTATCTGACTCAAATGGCTCCAGCTCTGGGTTACCACTGGTAGAATTGAGGTTGCCGCCTTGGCGTGTCGTAGTCAGTACCGTCACCGGGGACATGCTTTCTAGCGTCGGCCTGGTAAGGGTTTTGGAACTTCCCATGCGGGCGATCAAGTCGTCGGTTATTTCCAGCTTCACACTTAAATTGGGTAGAATGGCGTCGTAGCTGCTGCCAGCACTGATGGCCTCAGCCGGACCAAAGTCCGCCAACATCTCGGTTTGGTCGAGGATACGCAAGCCAGTCACCGGCGCCTGGGTGCCATCTACCGTTACGTCTGTGGTCTCCAAACGCACACCTGAAGTCACATAAATCGGCATGCCCGAGAGCTCGCCTTCAAAATCCAATTCCAAGTAGGCAGCCAAGGTTTCTTCTTCCACTTCAAAGGAGTTATTGCGGCGAGCCGCGTCAAAACTAATGGCTGTGCCATTGACACTCTGGTAGTACTGCTCCAAGAAAGCAAAATGGGCCTCGCCATCGTGTGCCAACCACTGGGTGGGCATTCGGCCGCTGCCACTGACATCACTCAAGAAGTCGCTACCGGCGTCAAACACGTATTGGGAGCTGGCAGGAATTTCCGGCAGATCTGGGTAACCACAGTAGGTACAGTGGATACCGACACCTTCGTTGTCCCAGCGGGTTAGGGTTTTTACTTCATTGGAATACTGGAAACCAAATTTGGCTTTGACAAAACCCCCGCCATCGCCCAAGTAATCTCCATCAAAACGGAACTGGGTGACTTCATCTTCAACTGCCCAGCCACGGCGCAACATTACGTGGGCACGGCTATTCGCTGTGTCCAAGTGGTTACCAACCCCTGCAGGGGTTAAATTGGGGTCGTATTCCGGAAACCCATCAAGCTCCGACTCGCCTATGGCACCATCAATTTCCTGCTGGCCGCTGTAAATGTTTGGGTTGGCATCGGCAAACATACTTGCAAAAGGCAGGATATCGTCGGTCACTTGGAACCGCACCCGGTTGGCATAACCAATCAATGAAAGCTGGTTGCCGCGGCCATTGTTGGCCTCGCGCTCAGCCTCTGAATAGCTCAAATCAAAATTAAAATTAAGATTGTCGCTGTAAGCCCATTCCACATTGAATCCCAAAGCCGTAGTTTCAGTGAGCCGGTCGAACTTCTTGGCGTGCATGTCAGTGGCCAGGCCCACTTCCTGGTACAAATCCACCACCGTACCATTGGCGTCAACAGTCGGGCGCAGGCGGTCGCCATTGCCATCAAATAAGCTACCGTCATCGGCAACACCTTGTACATTGGGTGCCGTGAACCAATGGCCATAAGAGGTAGCGTTAGTTTCAACATCAAAATCAGAATAAAGCGCATCAGCGGTGATAGTGACATCGTCTGAAGCGGCAAATTGCAAGACTAGGTTGGCATTGGTACGGGTACGCTCTTCAAAGGTGACCTTGTGGTCATAGTTCCGTGGCGAAAACACGTTACCGCTATAGTCGGCGCCACTTTGTGTTTGCGGGTTCGGGATACCTACGTTTTCTAACCAACCATCCATTTGTGCCTGGTTCAACCGGGTTTCGCGTTCTTGGTGCGACACGGCTAGCAACACGCCAAACCTATCATCGTTGAACGTGTTGCTGATCAGGGCGGATACTTGTGGTGTGGTTTCTTCGCTGTTGCCATCGTAGACCCCTTTAACACTGCCCGCGACTTTAAAACCGTTGATACTGAAGGGTTTGGCGGTGTTGATATTAATAGTAGAGCCGACCCCACCCGACTGTTTGGTGGCGGTGGAGGTTTTATAGACATCCAAGCTGGAGACCAGCTCAGAGGCAATGGTATCGAAACTAAATGCGCGGCTCAAATTTTCCGAGGCTATCTGGCGGCCATTGACCAACACCGTATTAAACTGCGGTCCAAAGCCACGCACCGTTATCAGCTGGCCTTCACCGCCGGAGCGGTCAATGGATACACCACTGATACGTTGCAATGATTCGGCTAGGTTGGTGTCGGGGAATTTACCGATGTCTTCGGCTGAGATGGCATCGACAACGCCACTGGACTCCCGTTTCACATCCATAGCCCTAGCCATACTGGCGCGGATCCCCCGCACCTGGATTAATTCATAGTCTTCTGCGTTGGCAGATTCTTCTTGCGCGCTTACTGCACTGGCACCGGACATGGCCACCAGGCCTGCCAATACCGCAGTAGAGAGTTTGGTTTTCTTAAGCATGTTATGTTTCCCAATATGCATTCCAGTGTTCAATGGTGCTGCGGGGTCTTTGGGAAACTAGCGCGCTTAGATATCAGCTACCCAAAGGGCGTCTTGTTTGAAAAAGGCCAGCTTGAGCAAAACAAGCTGGCAAGAACACACAAACAAAACAGGCAACACATGGAGCAACGGGGCGGGCAACAAGCCGTATTTTGCGGCTGTGACTGGGTGCCCAGTTGCGTCAGGGATAAAGACGAGGGGCAACAAAAAATCCGCTACATTTTTTTAACAGCATTTTTACTTTTATTAATTTATTTATATTTTTCAAACACTTATTGGCAGTAAAACAATAAACAAAAGCGCCTATGTGAATAATTAGGAGTTCATTGTGAGAAGGAAACCAAGTGACAAAACGACTTAACCGGCTTGACAGCAATAGCCAACTTGCTTAGCCTAAAACCCGCTCTAGAAGCATAAACTCAACTAATTTACGGTACTTTTTTGACCACGATTGTAAGCAACATCTAGCTCCCAAAAGAGCTAGCCCCCACACTCAATAACTGAGCTGGCTATTGAGGTATTTCTAATTCTTCTAGAGAATCGAAAAATTGAAAAACGATATCAACATCCGTGGCTTGTTGCATAAAGACTTGCCATCCGTAAAAAGCATTATCAACCTTAACCAAATGTTTCCATCAGAGTTGCTGGATGATATGACCCAAGGCTATTTTGAAGCCGCATCTTCTGAAACATGGTTGGTGATAGAAGATCAAAACCTCCGAGTGCTGGGCGTTGTCTATTGCGCGCCTGAACGCATGACTGAGGGAACTTGGAACTTATTGCTAATCGCTGTGTTGCCAGAGGCACAAGGAAAAGGCCTAGGGACTGCATTAGTCAGCCTCCTAGAGACACTATTGCTACAGAAACGCGTTCGGATCCTGTTAGTAGAAACGTCAGGATTACCAGAATATGACCGAACCCGTAAGTTTTATCCAAAATGCGGGTTTAAGCAGGTGGCAGTCATTCCCGAGCACTATGCCCCCGGAGATGACAAAGTTGTATTCTGGAAAAAGCTACCATTTACAATCTGCTAACTTGGGATTATTGGGGCACCTGTTGTTGTAGGTGTCCTTATCCTATCGAAATAAAACATATGCAATACTTATAAAGTATGGATAATAGATAAGATATACATATGTAACTCTTGTAATAAGTTGAGCCATAACCCAAATGAAGCAGTTGCAACTGGACAATATCCGCACCTTTGTCACTGTGGTAGATCTTGGCGGTTTTGCCAAAGCGGGCGAGCTGCTGGGCAAATCCCAGCCCGCCGTTAGCTTGCAAATCAAAAAGTTGGAAGAACAGCTGGGTGTAGAGCTGTTCCATAAACAGGGACAGCGCCAGGTGGTCAATGCCTCAGGCAAAGAGCTATACGACATGGCGCTGGGTCTATTAAAACAAAACGACCACATCCTCGCACATTTTGCGCAAACGCCATTGACGGGGAACTTGCGGCTTGGCATACCCAGCGAGTTCGCCAGCCGGGTCTTGCCCAGCATCATAGGCAATTTTGCCAATACCTATCCGGAAGTAACCCTCGAAGTGACCTCCGCTTTGAGTGCGGAGCTGTTACACAAACACAAGCACAGCCCTTACGACGTTTTGCTGTTCATAGGCAAGCAACAGCATGATCCAATAGGCCAATACGTGATAAGCGACCAGCTAATTTGGGCAGGCGTCGGTAACCCAAGTAGCGCCCTAGATAAGCTAAAGTTAGTATTGGCACCACCGGGCTGCCGCTACCGGGAACGGGTGTTAGAGCAACTCAACCAGAACCAATTGGATTGGCAGATCAGCTTCACCAACACCGACCTCACCGGTATTACCGCAGCTATCAAGGCAGGGCTTGGGATTACGGTACTGGCTAAAAGCACGGTACCGACTGAGCTATCAGCGTTAAAGCATGCCTCGCTACCTGAATTGGGAGATATAGATATCAATATTGTCGTAGGGGAAACACGGCATCCTGCCGCTAGCCAAAAACTAGCTAACTACATCTACCAAAAACTGCAATTGGGAATTGGTTCTTAGTTAAAACAGGACTTAATGTTGGGATAGTTTTCCGCAGCCCTCGAAAGTGCTAGATATACAGGTTTACTATCGATGGTCTTGGCAACTTCAATCCTTTTGACAGATCGCTGTACACGTGGCTGCGCCATACTGGCCTCAATGATTTCCTGTACCCCTAGCAAATAATCAACCCTACCGCCTACCAGCAGGGTTAGCGCTGACTTGAAGTCACTTGTTTCAACAACTTGGGCGCCGTTGAGCTGTTCCGCCGAATACTCCAAAGAGCGCATGGTAGCCACTGTGCTTTTTGCATCCAATGGCTTAGCCTCCACACCGTGGGCAACCAGTGCATACAACACTAGGCTGACCTGTCCTATCGGCTGTACCGAATAGTCTAGGTAATCACTCCTGCCTGGTGAGTACAAGGTGGGGAAAAGTGCGTCAACTGTGCCTTGCTCCGCCAACTTAAGGGCCCTAGCCCAAGGATACCAGCTGATTTGGTAGCTGACTTGTTGTGTATCTAAAAGCGCCTTAACATTTTCAAATATTATTCCTTGGGTAGCACCATCACGCTGGTACACCAGCGGCGATACTGCAGCCGTCGCGATGGACAATCGATAGGGGCAAGGTTTGTATTTCCCGGCCAAGGCATGTGGCTGGTAAGCGACAACCAGCATTAAGCAAAATGACCTAATTTGCCAGAGATAGGCTTTCATTGGTGACCCTAAATACACTGAAAACTTGTATATTGTACCCTAGCCCATAGGTACAATTGTAGTTACCGAGCGTTTATTGTGCGCCATTAAATACTTGGCAATAGTATCAATTAATTACAAGCCGGCACGGCGAAAATGTAGCAATATGCTAATGTTTCCGAGCTGTTGCTTATTGGGCGAAGTCAGGTTCACAAGCGCGACATTTTAGAACCTTAACTAAGCCTACCATTGAAATGAATAACCGATTGAAGCTACACACACTAATTATCTCCGATATCTTTGGCCGGACCGAATCACTAGAGCAGTTGTGTGCCACAATTAACGATACCGCCACAATAATTGATCCCTATGGCGGATCTAAACTCAAATTTTGCAACGAAGACCACGCCTACCGCCACTTCAAAGAGAATGTGGGGCTTGATAGGTATACACAGATGTTAGAGCTGTCGCTGCAAGCAATTGACGAAGAGGTAATTTTAATAGGTTTTAGTGTTGGTTGTTCAGCAATCTGGAAGATTTCCAACCGCTACCAGAACGCGAAAGTGAAACAAGCAATCTGCTATTACGGCACGCAGATCAGACATCACACTGATATAGAACCGACTTTCCCTATCGAATTGGTATTTCCTGCAATGGAGCCGCATTTCTCAATTGAACACCTAATTTCACAACTGGCGAGTACCAACAATGTCCGTATTCGGCAAGTGCCTTATTTACACGGTTTTATGAACCATCTTTCAAAAAATTTCGATGCCGAAGGCTATAGCCAAGAAGTGGCAGCTTTGGCGGAACGCTGTTGCTAAAACTGAAATCATCACTTTACCAAAATAAGGTGCGCTGCTATGCTTCGCGACAGGCTTGGGGGACGCCTGTCCGCAAAAGATGAATTCACTCTCTTCCTTTATTTCATTGGAATGCTTAATTACAAACTAAGTTGGCTTAGCGGAGCGCCAAAAATGACTTAGGAGTAATACAGCTTGGCCAATCCAAACTTACCTAACACACAGCCCACTGGTTCAGTAGAACGACGTTTAGCAAAACCCAACAATCCATCGGCTAAACCGGCCACCGGCCGCGTGAATAGAGCACTAGAAGAGCTTAAAATACGCGCTAAAAAGCTGCTAAAACAAAGCCGCCAGGACGATGTAATTGCCCGCAATTTTGCACCTATCCTAAAAAAGCAAAATTGGAACGTAGGACGGGAGCTGCAATTGAAAGACTGCCAGAACCTGTTGGCCTCAAAATGTGGTTTTAGCAACTGGCAAGCTGCCCGGAAGGTATTAACTGGCGGTGACCTCAAGCCTATCGGCAGTTTTTGGCACCAGCCCGGATGCGATGCCCTGATAAACCAGTGGTTTGCGTCCTATGTTGATGCCAAATCGGTGTTGCATTCTAGCGAGCCTCACTATTTGTTGCCCTATAAAAACCAATTTGTAGTTGTCCGCTTTGAATATTTAAAAGTGCTAGGTGTTGCCACAACAGACCATGCGCAATTGGAAGCCATACAAAGGGATCTGATCGCGGGTTTTGGCTCAGAGGCATGGGATAGGCTGGCACTTAACGTACTAAAGGCAAAAACCCAACTCAAATAACTTCTATCGCCCAACAAATAGGAAACAGGGGGGAGTTAAACCCACCAAAATGAGTTTAGATGTGCTCCTGAAGCGACAATACGGGATTCGGACAAAAAAATACCGTGTACACTGTATAAGTAGATTGGGAAAGGGTGACAGCCCTTCCCCACTATTGTGAAACACACCAGTAGGGAAGTAACAGCACAATGTCCACACCATTTATAGCAGTTATCATCGCCATAGTTATGATTTTTGTCGGGATCGTTGGCGGCATTAAAAGCAGCAGCTCGGGCAAAGATTTCATCGCATCCAAAGTGCGCATCCCAATTGGAGTATTGGGTATGTTAGTTATCATGTTCGTGGGCTTTTATTATGGCGCCATTAGGCCTGTAGGCACCATCGAACACATCTATGTGGGCAATGAAAAGCTGGAAATAACCCATCCGGTTGAAACAACCCAGGTTATTTACCCCATGGAAGGCGACCAAGTAGAATGCCGCATATTGACGATGGGCGTCTATCCCGAGGGTTTGGAAAAGGACATCTGGATCGTGCTTAAACCAACCGATAACCGCTATTACCCACAGTCAGATCACACCAACGTGTCTTATAAGCGCGCTGGCAAGTGGCAGGTGATTACCCGTTTTGGCGGCGATTTGGAAGAAAAATTCGAGATGATTGTCTATGAAACCGATCCGGTGGCGAGTGAGTTCTTCAGCGCCACCATCCAGAATTGGAAAGACAACCTTGATTACCCAGGGTTGGAGCTTGAAGAGATACCAGCCAGTGCTGTTGAAGTAGACAGAATAAATATTTCGTTAAAAGGCCACTGCCGGGGCGTATTCTAAGCAAAGCACTCCAGCTCAGATAAGGCAGTCATGCAAGGAAGCGCCCTACCCTGGAAGACATTGATACTTCGGCTTAAGTTGTTTGTACACTCATTGACCCTATCAGGTCATTGCTTAATCTAAACAAGTTTTAATAAGCGGAAAATCCACTCCCCTTGGGTCGTCCAGTGATGAAAACTAGCAAAAACGAATCTACACTATAGGCATGAATAACTATTAGAACATTCACGGATTGAATTACGGCATTACAGACATCATCACTCTACTTGGCGCGCTAGGCCTGTTCCTGTATGGCATGAAAGTGATGAGCGACGCCTTGGTGGGACTGGCCGGTGACCGCATGCGTGCCATCATGGCCAAGGCGACGTCTAACCGGCTTTTTGCAGTGACCACCGGCTTCCTTATCACGGCGGTGATCCAATCCTCCTCAGCAACTTCCCTGATGGTAGTGAGTTTTGTCAATGCCAACCTGCTTACCTTAACAGAAGCGGTCGGTGTCATTATGGGTGCGAATATCGGCACCACCGTTACAGCATGGCTCATTTCGATACTTGGCTTCAAAATAAAAATGAGCGCAATCGCCCTGCCGCTAGTAGGACTCGGCTTTCTGTTGAGCCTATCAAAGAGCCGTAAACAACAGCTAACCGGTCTTTTTTTGGTAGGTTTCTCGCTATTGTTCATTGGTTTGGAGTTTCTCAAAGACTCAGTGCCTGACATCCAAAACAATCCCGAAATATTGTCTTTTTTGGTCACCTATACCAGCTATGGGTTTTGGTCAGTTTTACTGTTCTTAGTAATTGGTGCGGTATTAACGTTGGTAGTACAATCCTCCAGCGCCGCGATGGCACTGACACTGCTTATGACCTATGAAGGTTGGATCCCCTTTGATATGGCTGCAGCAATGGTTATTGGGCAGAATATTGGCACAACGATAACCGCCAATATTGCAGCTTTAGTGGCAAACTACCACGCCAAACGGGCGGCACGGGCGCACCTGTTGTTCAATACCCTGGGCACACTGTGGATACTGCCGGTGTTTTATCCCTTCCTCGATTTCATAGTAGGCTGGATGCTTGAAGTAGAAGGCAGCTCCCCGTTGCAAAACACACTGGCGATCCCAGTCGCACTATCGCTGTTTCACACCACCTTCAACCTGATTAATGTCGTGTTGCTGATCTGGGCCACCGGCCTAATTGTCAAAATTGTTGAGAAAATGGTGCCTGAAGAAGTGGAAAAGGAGCCAGAGATCGCGCAAGCCAAATACCTCAGTAAAGAAGCGTTAACTTTTCCAGCTACAGGTATTAAAGCGCTGAGTGACGAGTCCCTGCGCTTGCTTGAAAACACCGTGTACAAGGTAATCGCCCACGGCATGAGCGTGCACAGGAACGAGCTGGAAAACACCCGGCACCTGAAACAACTGGTAGAGAAATCGAGCTTGATTCCAGTCGATATAGACCAGATTTATGCCACCCAAATCAAATCTGTGTACAGCCAAATACTCGAGTACGCCACCCATCTGCAAAGCAGTTCTGCGCTGGACGAAGGCCATGTAGAGGCAATTCGCAATATTCTGATCGCTGACCGCAAACTAGTGTCGGTGGTTAAAAAGGTCAAGCCATTGCGGAAAAACATCGAGCGCTCTTTGGAATCAGATAATGTAGCGATCCGACGCGAATACAACTCCCTACGCCACCATATATTGAAAGTCACCCGTATCATCCACCGCATAGCCCAATCTGAAAATCCTCAGCGCTATTTCGCAAAACTGGACAAACAACGGGCTAAACTCAAACAATATGATGTACTGATAAATGGGCGTATCAATACCTTGCTAAGTGCGGGTGAAATTGACCGGGAGATGGCTGCTTCGTTAATCAATGACAGCTGGCAGGCGATCCGCCTGAGCCAGCTAATGATAGACGTCGCCAACATCCTTTATGTACCGCGCGACGAGATGGTGGAGCGTATTGAGGAAAATATCCCTATAGGCGAGCCGGTCAATTTGGATGAGCTTGTCCCAAGCGAGGTTGATCAAGCAGTATCCGACCGCAATTAAAAACTTGGGTAGCTCCAGGTTCACAGGCTTTGTAAAAACCGGTACCATCTAGCCCGGTTTATTGAAAGGTCTTCCATGTCTAGAACACTGGCAAAAACAATTGTAATACTGCTAACGCTATTATCCTTTACAGGCCAAATGTTGGCATACAGTGCCGTGGTTTTATGCAATGAAACAGAAGATCAACACGCCGCAGTTGCAACAGAACACGAACAAGATCAAGAACATCAGGCTCACCAGGACAACAGCGACTCGGATTGCTGCGAAGATGAATGTTGTGAGCCAGATTGCCTATGTATAACTGGTGCTTGTGCTTCGGTACTGTGCCTAGTAGCCGGACAAAGCCATAGCCAGTTTATTGCGTTGAGTGAACACGCTTATTTGGTTGCCACCGGCCAACCTAAATTCACTTCGGCATTGCCTTACCGTCCCCCCATTTTTGCCTCTTAAGGGACAAGTGCGCCTAAATTTCGCATAAGTCCCACTCGATTTACTTAACTTGCGCACCTTGCGCCGAATAACAACCGAGCATTATTTGAGGTAACAATGCTTAAAATATATATAAAATGTGCAATCGCCGTATTGCTGCTCCCTACAGTTGTTTTCGCCGGCGATAATCATGGCAAACATGGTTCTAAAGAGCATAGTCATGAAAACCATAACCATCAGGATCATGGGCACGGACATCACCATCACGACGATAACACTATAGAAAAAATCCAGGTTAAGGCATCCCGTTTGGGGCGTCTTGTCACCGAATCTGCCACCCGTACTGAAGTGATCCACGGCGAGGAAGTGCAAGAAAAAGCGCTGATGCGCCCCGGCAACATCTCAATGCTGGTGGCCGAAACTGGCGGCGTGAGAGTACAAACCACCTCCCCCGCCCTGGGTAGTGCTAATATCCGGTTGCAAAGCCTGTATGGGCGCTATACCCAATTATTAAGTGATGGCTTGCCCCTATATGGAGGACAAACCGCATCAATTGGCCTATTGCAAATCCCACCAACAGATTTGGCCAGTGTAGAGATAATCAAAGGGGCTGCTTCTTCACTGTATGGCGGATCGGCTTTAGGTGGTGTTATCAATTTAATTTCACGCACGCCTTCTGAGAAATTCGAAGGCGAACTATTGGCCAACTTCACCTCTAAAGACGGCCAAGACCTTACAGCCTATTTTGCCTCACCTTTGACCGAGTCAACGAGCGGCTCCATTACTGCAGGTTTACACCACCAAGCAAAGCAAGATCTAGATGACGATGGCTGGATTGATATGGCGGGATACAACCGTGCAACAGTGCGTCCCCGCTTGTACTGGCAAGGAGAAGGTGACGCCAACCTCTACCTCACCTTAGGCGCCATGTCCGAGCAACGCGATGGCGGCACATTGGAAAACGCCGTAATGCCTGATGGCAGTCCTTTTGTAAAAACCCAGGATTCCCAACGCATAGATATGGGTATTATTTTCGATATGCCCATCGCTGAAACCATGAATGTAAACTTGAAAGGCTCGGCCATGCAGCAGGAGCATTCACATCAATATGGCAATGTGCTTGAAGATGATGACCATGAAAGCTATTTAATTGAGTCGAATTTATCGGGAAATTTAGGGCAAACAGCATGGCTGGTTGGCTTGGCTTTCCAATCGCAAAAACTTAATTCGCTAACCTTCCCTGAGTTTAATTATTCCTATCAGGTGCCGGGGCTATTTTCTCAAGTTGAGTATGAGGCAAACGATAACTTTTTAGTTTCCCTCAGCGCCAGGGTAGATTGGCACAGCGAATTTGGTACCCAAACTAGCCCCCGCGTTTCGATGCTATACCGACCGGGTAACTGGAGTATCCGTGGCTCCTATGGGCAAGGCTATTTTGCGCCAAGCCCCTTCATTGAAGACATTGAAGCCGCTGGATTGTCACGCCTTGCGCCATTGGAAAATGTCAAAGCGGAACAAGCCTCGACTGCGTCCATCGACCTAAGCTATGCCTTGGGAGGTGCCGAAGCCAGTATGACCTTGTTTGCATCAGACGTAACTGACGCTGCTGAGCTGGAACTAATTGAAGCCACCAATATTGGTTCGAACCATCAAGTGCGCGTGGTCAATGCCGACGGCGAGACCCAAATTAGGGGCGCCGAAATGCTACTGCGCTACCGCTGGCAAGACTTTAAGTTTACTGGCAGCTATTTGTATACCGACGCCACAAAACAGGATGAAGTGGGTTTGGGTCGAGTGCCATTGACCTTAACGCCTCGGCATTCCGCCGGCATCGTTATCATGTGGGAAGAGCACGGCAGCAATTTGTTGGGCTTCGAAGCCTATTACAGCGGCACCCAGGAACTGGAAAACAACCCTTACCGCCAGCGAAGCGAACCTTATTGGCATTTAGGCTTGTTGGGGCAAATAACATTTGGCCGGGTAAGTTGGTTCTTAAATGCCGAAAACCTGCTTAATGTAAGGCAAACCAAAGAAGATCCTTTGGTACTGCCAATCCAAGCAGCTAGTGGCCGATGGACTACCGATATCTGGTCCAGGAACGATGGTTTCACTGTCAATGCCGGGGTGCGTTTTCAATTCTAAAACAAACAACTAGAGCCTGTTATTACTCAGCTAACACCCCGCTTTTTGCAAAGGGTGTCGGCTGAGATATTTGCCAATGTCACGCTAAACGTCAGAATCGATGATATCGCATCATAGAGGGTAAAACGGCTCAACTAGTTTCGCCTTAAATTGCTCACCGTCTTTGTAGCGCTGGATCCTGCCAGCCCAAATCTGTTCCGGATTTTCAATGACTTGTTGCAACATCATATTTATGTGGGGAAAAGTGATCAAGGCAGTGGCTTTATCAAGTTTAAGCCAGCTAACTGCGTCGATGATATCAGGCATTACTGGCTGGTAACCGGTGAGCTTTGCGACATAGACATTACGCAATGAAAAGATCTTGCCATCCTCGCCTTGTAGGCTAAATACGCCCTTCAACTCCGGATTGGCAATACTCAACCCGTAGTCTGATGCGAGGTTTATTAAGCCTTTTCCAATGCCAGTCTGCCCATCTTGATACCATCCTGGGGTAACCCAAAAACCTGGTTCTTTAATCCTGACAACAAAGATTTCCTGTTCGTCATTTAGCACGACTAATCGATGGAAGGTATTGATCCCATCGGCGGCAACAAGGTTTGCATTGAATATTAGTATCACAGCTAAAAGGAACTTGTTCATATTGGTTTCCAAGGATCTTGCCCCTAATCATGTGGTAAATCTAGGTTCAAGTAAAAGGTTGCTCGACCAAACCAGAAGTAAACATGCATCTAAGCGCGAACTTCTAGCTTCCAGGTAATGCTGTATCCAGCTTTTTCCCGTGCACCATCAACAATAGCTGTGCTGCGGCAATGGCATCATCCAACGCCCTATGGTGGTTGTCCAACTGCAAGTCATATGCTTTGCAAAGTGCGCCTAAGCTATATGAAGAATGTCCAGGGAAATGCTTCCTCATTTCCCTTACCGTACACAGTTTTGGCATGGAAAAGTACTGTTCCAACCGCTCGTACTCCATTTTTATAAAGCCAAAATCAAAATTGACGTTATGGGCAACAAAGATGGTACCAGAGAGTTGTTCCTTGAGCGCCTCTGCAATTTCGGCAAACAAAGGCGCACCTTCAACCATCTCATTGCTTATCCCGGTAAGCCGGGTTATGTGCGCGGGGATATGGCGCCCGGGATTTATCAGGGTATTCCAAGTATCGACAATTTTGCCATTTTGCACTGTGGCAATGCCTATCTCAGTAATACGGTGGCCCTTGCTTTGGCCTCCAGTGGTCTCAATATCCACCACACTGTATTTTTGTTCTGGATTGAAATTCCATTGCACTGTGGCAATTTCCACATCAAAACCAAAGGACTGCAGGTGGTTTATAGTCCTGATCTGGTTGCGCCGTATCACGTCGTTTTCCGCTTTGATTTCAACAAATGCTAGCTGCCCATCTTCAATTACCATCAGGTCGGGGTAACCGTCTTTAAGCCCAGAATAGTTTTTACACATCGCCAGCAAAAACGCTTTGACTGCCTCTGCAGGCGCAACTTGTAAAAACGCGGTTAACCTTTCAAGTAACGCTTGTGACCAAGTGAAAATGGCGTTTTTTTCACCGAAGAATTGCAACGCCATTTTTGTCAGGTACTTTACTGCTTGTTCGGGTCTTTCGAAATAGGCAAGGATCTCATTGATGGCACTTTCTGAATTTTCAAAAAAGGTATTTTGTACCAATGCTACGGGTAGCGAATTAAATGCGTTGGCAGGTTTATTTTGGGGGTCTTTATAGAGCAACTGAAAAAACGCCAATCCAAATAGGCTACGCCATAATCGGTTCTCAGTGCGGTAGACAGTTTTGCCCTGCTGCGTCCAAAGCTGTTGTACTCCTTGCTCCGGTGAACCCAAGTGGGCCTCATCCAATTCAACACTGCGCTGGGCGTTGAGCAATAATTGTGTAGCTTTACTGTACTTTTGTTTGTGGTACTTCAATTGGTAGAAGTCAGTGGCGAATTCAGCCAAATCCAAACAGGCCGGATCCTTGATGATATTGAGCAATTTTTGCTCAACACCTTCTTTATCACCTAGCTTATAGGTCTCACGGCACCACTTTTCGACACTGCGGGGATCCTCTGATGCCTCCCATATAGCCAGTGCATCTGCGATAGATACTTGGCTGGCCAATTTACCCAATTCAAACAAATAGGCATCCCAAATTGCTTTATCATGCTCAGTAACAGGTTCCGGTAATTTGCGCCACCTTTCCAGGTGCTGCGTCAGCACACAGCCTTCCTGTTTAAGGGATTGCAGTTGCTTTTTATAGAGGTAACTATTTGTTGCTGCATCAATATTGGCATATGGAAGTTCACCGTGCTGGTCATCTTTGCGTGTGCGCATAACCCCGAGATCCCGCATGGAAAATTGCTCATGGCCTTTGTTTAAACTGCCAAAAAACAAAAATCGGAAATACTCGATAAGATCTGTGCAGGCCGCGTACTTGTATTGCGTAAATTTAGGGAACTGCGAAATTGGCGTGTCCGTTAAATGAATTTCTGCTGCAGCCAGAACCTCCGCCTTCTTTGCGCTTTTTAGCGGCAATGGTTTGTCTGCTGCTTTCAGGGCCTGGAATAAATCGGGTTTAGTCAGCCCGCGTAGCCATTGTGTTTTTAGCAAGCCAGGCACAGGGCTAATAAGCCCGAAGTTTTCAAGCAAGTACAGTTGATTGTCTAGATCCTCGATCTCCGGATAACTAAATTTGCTGATGTCGATAAAGGGGGATTTTCTATTGCAAATCCTGACCAGCGTGCATTTCAGCGGTTGTTCCCAGCTGCGAAATGCCTTGATGAACTGTTGCTGTTCCTCACTAGTTAAATGCCAGCATTTGTTTTCGACAAATTTTAGCATTTCCAAAAAGTGGTCAAGATAATAGAAAGTGGGTAGCGTCTTCAAACAAACACGAAAAGCTGGATATACATCCAGTTAATCTAGACAATTCTATCGCCGAGCGCAACTACTTGGTTCTGTAGGGCACTGAATGCACACACCTTTTAAGAGACTATGAAAACCATGTAAAAGCGCCTAGAGAAAGCCTTGGATTTACTTTACTTGCTGCTGGCGCCCACTAGTCAAAATTGGCAAGCAACTAGATTGTGGTAGCGCTAAAAATATTGCGCACCAAGCAATTGCATAGCACCAATGAATCAGCTAGTGCTGCTGTCGACTAACCAAATAGCCGGCCGCGGATCCTTGAGTATTTGCGGCGTCGCAATTCAGCGTGTAGATGGCTGCGTTTTGCCTCTAACCAGCTATCACGGTTGATATTGGCCTCATCCCCCAGCTCTGCTTCTTTGCTGCTGCGGTAGTCACAAAACTGTTTATAGGCATCAAGATCCTGTGACATTTCATTGAGCACCAGCTCAATCATAATGGCGTCATCGATATAACCAAGTACGGGGATAGAATCGGGGACAAGGTCATGGGGCTCGCTAAAATAAGCTAGCGAGGTGAGGATCTCTTGCCTTTCATCTTCTGGTACTTGCCATTCTTCATCTTGCAGTGCATCAATTAAAGCGCTGATATTGGCAATGCGCTCTTTGGCAAAGTCATGGGCATCGGCCTGCTGCATCTGGTCAACTGTTTCCCTGGCTTTGGCCACGACGATTTCAGGATCCAATGTTCTAGAATGCGCAACAGCCGCCTTCATCATTTGCCTGAAGTGTTCGAGGTCGCTATCGGATAATTCAAATGACATGGTAATTGGCATGGCTGTCTCCAAATTGTTGCTTATGCTGAAATTAAAAAGAGCGAGCCATGGCGTCAACAAGTAACCTAACCAAGTGACGCCCTATCTGACCATTTATTGTTTTAGCGCAATTTCTGATGCTGCTGGAGAGCGCCAACGGGTTTTGGTTTAACTAGTTAGCTGTGGTAATTTGCCCTTGTGCCGAATCAATTGCATACACCTTTGATGCTGTTTATGCTTGGTTTAGTGAGCTTTAATTCAAACGGGATCACTAATGGCCAACCGCCGATTCTATGCGATTGATCACCTTCGAACCGCCATGATGTTTGTGGTCATGTTCGGGCATCCTATGCTTCCGTATTTGACCGTGCCGCGATCATTTAAGGATCCCAGTACCCATGTGGGTTTTGATGTTGTGGCGGTATTTCTATATGCGTTTGCAATGCAAGTGTTTTTTGTGACTGCTGGCTTTGCCGCAGCGCTGCTGCTGGAGAAAAAGGGCAACCTTGGCCTTTGGCGAAACCGCTTTACTCGGATTTTTATGCCATTACTGGTGGCCTATATCCTTATCACCCCCCTGATGCGTGGCGCCTATGACTTTGCCAAAGCAATTGTGGAATTTGATTCGATCGCCGCAGGTTGGTCTGTTTTCCTTGCTGGAGAATGGATCCGCTGGAGCAAGCTCTACCACCTATGGTTCCTGCTATCCTTGCTGCTATTCACCGGGCTTGCCGTAGCGGGTTTATCACTACTGCAGCGCACTGGTATAGCTAAACAGCTTTCTACTTGGCTAGCTAAAATTTTACCTGGGTATATTGGCATGTTATTTCTTGCGATCGTGGTATCCTTAACCACAATACCGGCCTACATCTTTGCATCGGGCAGCGGCACCCACTGGTCCATGCAAATCACTTTATTTGGCTACTTCGGCCTTGGCTGGTTCCTTTACAAGCAGCAAGGGATCATCAACGGCTGGCAATCCCGCTGGCGGGCCGCATTGGTCAGCGCACTGCTTATGCTGCCAATTTGTGTTTGGGCAAGCAGGGTTCGCCTTTTTGATGAACATAACATTGACTGGGTTATAGGGATATTGGCGGGCACGGCCAATGCGGTGCTAGGTATCGGTATGACCATCGCGCTGGTTGGCTGGTTCCACCAGCAACTGGATAAACCCACTAAATTTGGCGAAGTAATGGCACACGCCTCTTACTGGGTCTATCTTATCCACTTTCCCTTTGTAGTAGCAGCAGGCGGTATAGTTACAGTCTTGGCCGCCCCCGCACTAATAAAGTATCTCGCCACGCTCACCATAGCCATCCCCTTAATCGCACTTAGCTACTATTTGTTGGTGCTACAAACGCCATTGCGCTATGCCATCGGTGGCAAAACGCGCTAGATGGATGGGAAAGCCGCAATAAAAGTGCTGCTTATAATCATTTACAGGGTTTAACCGCTTCATCGTAGTTGTTGTTGATCATGTATTGAAAGTAGATTATGTGAAATATTGATGTGAGGCTTGCATGCAACCAGGCTTTTTCGCCTTTCTGCACCCAAGACAAACTGTTAATACCGATCCCATTAAGTATTAGGGATTAGCAACATACAAAAAGGGGCAACCCGCTTCACCATTGAGCTTGTGATCTGATAAGCTGAAAAGGTGACAGACATTTTATAGACTCGATAAGCAATTGATTGCATACGTTAAACTTGTAGACAACAGTCTACTTCTCTTGGGAATAATGTTTCAGTGATAGCGGCCCCCCTCCCCCTGAATGAAAGTGACCGCTTGGTGGAACTGCACAAATTGCGTATTCTGGATACCCCGCCAGAGCAACGCTTTGACCGCATTGTGGCGCTCGCCGCAGACTACTTCAATGTACCCATCTGCTATGTGTCCTTTGTCGACTCAGACCGGCAATGGCTCAAAGCCAGTACCGGGCTCGCGTTTAAGCAAACTCCGCGGAATGTCTCTTTTTGTGCCCATACCCTGGTCTCTGAAGGAGACTATCTGATAGTTCCGGACGCCACCAAGGACGAGCGCTTTTACGATAACCCGCTGGTAACGGGCGCACCAAATATTCGTTTTTATGCTGGAGTAACCATCAAAACTGTTGAAGGGTTTAATATTGGAACCCTTTGCCTGGCCCACCAGCAACCCATGAGCCTGACCCAAGCAGGGATCATGCACCTACAAAATTTGGCGGCAATGATAGAAGATCTGATCCAGCTGTATGACTCGGTGCACCTAAAGCTCAGATCGCAGAGCAAAAAGACCAAATCTTCCAACAGAAGCAACAAATAGAGCACAAAAATGTTCAGCTCAAAAACACCCTTGATGAAGTGGCACGCCTAAAAATCAATCACCGTTCGGTCATTTTCTCTATTTTGACAATCGCCGCGCTGGTACTGCTAACAGAAATCTACTTTGACCCACTAATCGAAGAGTATGCATATAATAACTACATCAGCCTGGCGGCCAAAATCGGTGTAGCCTTGCTGTTCAAACCACTTGAAGGGTTATACGAGAAGTTACTGCTTAAACGTTCACAGCACCTGGTTATTGAAGAAAGCGGCTAGGTGCAGCTTATTTGTGTCCAGTGGTTTGTAGGCCTTGTGTCAAGGCATAAGAGCCTTGCGGAATAGCGCAGAAAACCACACAGCCCCGAGAGGCTATAACAATAGGATCACATCTGCATTCCAACCAAAGGTAATCCAGCCCATAGCAAGCGATGGGCATTACCCTGCATAGCAAGCTTTTGTACCATTGTTGCTGACTAGTAGGTTACCTCAATATACTAGTATGAATCGCAGGATCTGGCTGAAGGGTTAGTCCACAAGCTTGCCTAGGTCAATCCTACCCAAACCAAGCTCCTTGGCCTTTATTGAGTCAATGGAATCAAATTGTATGCCACAGCCCGCCTCTACCATCCTAAGCCACAACGCACGCATTTCGTCGGCACGGCTACCGGTCCAAATTCCTTTAGTTTTGTTGATATAGGCCACAACAGGTGCGACATGACCATCGCGATAAATCTGGCGTACCAGGTCAAAGTCAGGCCCAAACGAACTAAGCAGCGCTGAGCCGGTTACTTCTATCGACTGTAAAAGCTGTTCAAAGGCTGGCTCATGTTGGCCTTGCCTGTAAGCGATCCATGCCTGTGCAATGCCGACCGAATGGGTTTCGCTACTGAAACCATCAAACACATCACCGGCTATTTGCTCCGATATAGTGAGTGCATTGGCGTGTTCAAAAATACGGTCAATCTTGGCCTCAACTTCATTGATAGGATCAAATTGTGCACTGTATTTGAGGTGTCGGCTCAAACTGGATATAACTTGGTAGGGGTTGTCACTGCCCGACAGCCTTAGGTTGTAGTCACGCAGGGTGCGTTCAAATTCCCGCTGGTTTCTAGCTTCAAAATGGGCGTACCGCCCTTGCATATATTGCTGGTACGCTGGATCGTCACAGCCCAGTTCATAATCAGCAAAAGCTGATGCAGCAAACAGCGCCCCCATGAATGCCGATACTGCTACAAAGGCTCTCATCTACAGGCTCCGATTTAAAAAGGACAATGACCATATTATACCGTTGCCCTGCGTTTGAATACGCAGTCACCACGCATTCTTCGCATCCCCATATCGGTTTATCCACCCCATCACGTATGCAAAAAGAAAAATAAAGGGTGTTATATACGCATTAGGCTCAAACAAAATCCAGCTTATAAATCCCAGCAACAGCATCACATATTCGGCCAAAATTGCTGAGCGCCTTGAACCTGTGCCGACTAGGGACAGCCTGAACCACCAAGGTAGGCTTTTCCAATCATCAGAATTTTTATCTATCACAGTAACTTCCTCCGTTAACTTTGAAATTTCTACTTCAAATACAGAGGCGAGGCACTTCAGTGTTTCAATACTAGCCCGGTTCCCAGACTCAACCCGTTGAATGGTGCGGACACTTAAGCCACAGAATTCAGCTAACTGTTCCTGGGACCAATTACGTTCCAATCGCAATTTTTTGACTATCATTATCTACCCTCGCCAATCTGTGGGGAAATCTTGCATTTATTACATCATTGTCGGCCACGCCTTGGACACGACATGCACCTGACAGTAACTGCATTCGCTAATATAACAGCAAACTGACAGCAACTTATTAAATGGAATTTGAAATTAAGCTATCCTCTGGATGTAGTAAGAAATAGAGGTTTGACAGGTCATTTGGTCTAATGAACAAGATTCAGGTGCCAGTATTGCTGAAGTGAGTTAATCCAAAAGCTGCAAGGTTAGAAAAAGCTCTGCCAGGCTTTGTGCGGGTGTTTTAAATGCAGTGTCGATAATGACTCGATCACAGTTCCAGCTATCGTATTCCCTAGATACCACTTCTTCCCAAGTAGGCAAAGTTAAGTTAGGAATGTCAGTGCTTCTAGACTCCACCCGTTTCTTATGCTCATTATTGTCCGAGCAAATAACTTCAATGTCCTTGTATTCACACCCAGCTTTTACAGCGACATCCCGCCACGCCTGCCGCGATACTTCGACAGGGTTTGTGGAATCAGCAACCACCGAAAGTCCATTGCACAGGTTATCCAAAGCCAGTTGAAATGCTACGTGGTAGCCTTCATCGTAAAGTTCAGAATAACCACTATCCCGCAGAGACTGCTCAATAGTATCGATCCTGATAAATACTGCACCCAGCTTTTTTGCTAGGGCTCTAGATAGGTGCGTTTTACCCGTAGCCGGCAGCCCGGCAAAGATATAAAGCATGAATGATAAAACGAAGTTTGCAGGAGAATAGCGGAAGTATATGCGCCAATAGTCTCATCGACCAGATGGTCATTGCATATGCTTTTGAATTTGGAAACGCATTTATATAAGGAATTAATCAGACATATAATCCGTCCCGGCAAAGCCTTCGTAAACAATATCATCCCTGCAATTAGTTTGCCCCAATGCAGTTTTTTAAGCTATTAATAGCCATTTTAACAACTTTGTGCCTGCAGGCATGCTCTGGAGGCTCGGACAGCGATGCAAATACAGACAGCACTACAGCCCCTCCCTCCATCGCGGCTCCCCTAACGATTTTACATTCAGACATGTATCCACCCGTAGACGCGGGGGTGTCCTACTCAGATGTGTTAACCCTACCTTTTGATGCTTCCCAGCAAAGCTTTTTTTATGGTTCTGATACCTTGCAATACACTGAATATTGGCCACCAGCAAACCAAGAAAGACCTGATTTACCCGCCATAGTCCTAGTTCACGGTGGCTGCTGGTCAAATCAGTTCCGTATAAACCAAACCTATGCGTTTGCCACAGCACTGGCACTCAACGGTTTTCCAGTATGGTCAATTGAGTACCGCGCATTTGGTGATGTAGGTGGAGGTTGGCCCGGCTCAGCTGAAGATGTACAAAATGCGCTGTTAAGCCTGTTGCAAGAGGCTAACGGGCTGTATTCCCCTAGGCGGCATATTCTTATTGGCCACTCGGCGGGAGGCCACTTGGGCTTGCTGGCACTCTCTTCACTCAAAGGCTCACTAGATACACCCGTCAGTGCAATCGGGTTGGCAGCTATTACCGACATTACCAGCTTTTCAAGGGCTGGAGCTAGTTGCAGTGGTTTGGCTAGGAGCTTTATGGGCGGGTTGCCAGATGATCTTGCCGAAGCTTATGTAGCGGCCACGCCCGATTTCCAAGAACTGTTTGGCATAGTAACGCTTTATGCCAGCACCTCAGATCAAATTGTACCTATCGAACAAACCACACTGACAGGTTTGCCGGCTATCCTGTTTGAAGATGTTGGCCATTTTGACTGGATACATCCAGGCACGCCCACTTTTGATGATCTAGTCACCTCATTGCTTAATCGTTAATTATGCCGATTAAGCCAATTTCCATGCGACACAGCATTGATCACATCAAGCATGCTGAATGGGTTGTTGTAGTAGATAGCTATCGCGGCAATGCCGGCACCAATTTCTAGGATCAAACTCGGATAAGAATTAATGTTCATTCCTCGTGCCTGCCGGATTTCACTGATAAGAATGTCATTGATTTCATTAGAAACTAGGCCTTGTTCAAACTCAGCACTATTCAAGCCTATCTCTTCCGCCAGCTGGGTTGATACCGATTCCATTAAGTATTTGTTCACTCAGCGCTGCCTTCAATCACACAACTCCCCTTTTGCATAGTTTTGCTATGCTGTTGGTTCTGGTGATCCATTTTGTTTTGCATACTACCCTTTCCATGTATTGGTTGTTCAAGGTAATTTGCATGAGTTAGAAAAAGGGATGAATTATGTTCTTGTTATGCAAGAAAAAAACAGCTTTTAAAACACTTGGGCTCGCGCTTGGTCTCGCACTTACACTGGCTTGTTTAGCGGCGCCGCCCATTGCGAGCCCGCTCGATCCCAATAGCCGCAAAACACTGGTCGATACCATCGCCGCACAAATTGAACAGCGCTATGTCGATCCTAAGCTAGGCACTGAAGCCGCTAATTTCATTAAAATGCAACTAACCGCAGGAAAATACCGTAGCATCACGGATAACCAGCGTTTTGCTAAGCGGCTGACACAGGATCTGCAAACGGTAAATCGCGACAAGCATATGCGGGTATTTGCGAATAGGCCTCCAAGACAAGAAAGCGGGGAAAATAACCCTATTTTTCCCATACTCGACCGGCTACGAAGTTGGCTAGATGAAGACCATGGTTTTAAAGCAGTAACTGTGCTTCCTGGGAATATCGGTTATATCGACTTTCGCTATTTCTCTGGTAATCCCGCTGCAAGGTCGGCTGCTGCGTCGGCACTAAAGTTAATCGAAAATACTGATGCCGTTATTTTTGACCTACGCCATAATCGTGGCGGTGATCCAGGCATGGTGCTATTTATCTGCAGTTACTTCTTTGATAAGAGAACACACCTCAACAGCCTGTATTGGCGGCAAGGCGATTGGACAGAGGAATTTTGGACACTGGACAATGTACCCGGCAACAAACGTCCAGAAGTACCCGTTTTTATACTAACTAGCGGGCGCACATTTTCAGGCGCCGAGGAGTTTGCCTATAACTTTCAAACCCAAAACCGCGGCATCATCATTGGAGAGGTCACAGGCGGAGGGGCAAATCCCGGGAGCCGGTTTCAAATCAACGATACCTTTTCTGTATTTATCCCCACAGGTAAAGCCATTAATCCAGTGACAGGCACAAACTGGGAAGGTATTGGCGTAATACCCCATGTTCAGACCACTAGTGGTGCAGCTTTAGACAAAGCTTTGGAACTTGCGCTAAGCGCAGCCAAAAAATTCAAAGAAAATGTCATAAGGGGGCAACCAAAAAACCAATAGGCGTTTAATTCCAAGGGGTAAAGCAAAAACTATTAAACCGATTCGGCAGATAGCTTCGACAGCTTAGCCGAAGCCCGCACGAATTCGGCCGCAATCTGTTTGCTGCCGACCCGTCACAAAGGTTGTAAACTAGTGTACGCCCGGCAGCTCCCTGCAACCTTTACAAGCTAATAGGGTCTCCCGACATTACCTTCATTAAGAACGGGGTAAAACCAACCATGCCAATAGCTAACAATAAGGTCAGCACACACAATGCCGCGCTTGTTGCGTATTTAAGCTTGATACTGCCTTTTTCATTGGCATAAAAATACAATTGCAGCATGGCTAGCGGTATTACAAAACAACCAAATGTCCACATTGGGAAAAACGGATCGCCAAAGCCAGGTGTGGCACCAACCATGGTGCCGGTAATCATATAGCTAAACACTCCCACCCTTAGAAACCATTGCGCATTGGACACCAGGAACAAACGCAAAGCCCACTTCCTATGGCTGGCGATATCTTTTTTGATGGCACAGCGCACCGCAAAGTAGGCAAACACTAGTATTAAAAGTCCGTTGATGCTAGTGCCAAGGCCAGAAAGTTCAATGGGATCAGGATCCCTAATCCAAACAAGATAGAAGCCCGAGATAGCCAAGCCAAACACCGTTGTCAGGTAAACATAGCCATTTATTTTATGGAATCTCGGATAAGTGCTGCGCAATTTAGGTATTAACTGCAATGCGCCACCAAAAGCCACAATACCGGCGCCAATGGCATGGGCGGCAAACGCCAGGTTACCGGAGAAATCCCCCGCAATATAAGGTGTACTGCCCATGGCCTGCCAGCGGTTCCATATTGCCATATTGTCATTGATTACTGAAAAGCCATAAAACGCAATGATGTAATAAAAGAAAAACCACTGCCCGATTAAGGTTGTAATAAACCAAAATCCAGCTGTGTATTTCAATGCCAAGTTCGCCCACTTTGTAGATGAACGTTTTTGTTGTCTTGTATTTTTGTCGCCCTGAATTCTCGCTTGCACGCCAGAATTGGCAGCAATTGTCTTTTCCATTTTAAAGTCCCCTTCGCTACTGCAATGCTCCACAGTTTGCAAAGTTGACCGATTGAATGCGCCCGGATGGGCACATCCGAACTAATTAGCACAAAGTTTTTACTTAGCTGCCGAGTCAGGTACATCCCTATGAAGATTGCTGTCAGGAGCCTGTGCTTGCTAGCCAAGCCTTTGCCACTTTTTACTGTAGGTCAATGGGAATGCTGACATAACGACTTAATGACCAACGGTCATTTTTATTAATACTGCAAACAAACGGAGTTTGGGCTCCACCCACCCGCAGCTCATTAAGTAATTTATCCCCTTAAACGGAAGCGGTCTTGCTCTGCGGGGGTATTGTTTGCTTTTCCAAACGGGCAAATAAAAATGCCACTAAAATCACCCAAATGAAATAGCTATAGAGCAACGTCCGTTGCACAACACCATAAAACTCCAATGGATACAGTCCAGGATCCACGATTGGCGACAGATTCAAAATCAATCCAGCGATTACTAGGCCGCTTGCGATGAAGCTACAATAGGCAATGCTTTTAAGGTATTCATTGTTTCGCCAAGCAATTGCCGCCCATACCGGTGCAAAATAACCAAATAAGTGCCCAAGCCCGATAATATTGTGCATTGGCATAGGTGATGGGAACGCTGCAAAGCCAATATCCAATAAACCAAATGAACCCACCAACCAAGCAGGCACAGTTGAGACGCCATGGTTTTTGCATACCCTCCAAAGGCCAAGGGCAAAGGCCATTGACAAGATACCAACCACAGATAACATCAATGCATAAGGTAGCCTTAAAGCACTCCCTACCCTGCCTATTTCACTCACCGTTTGCGCCACGCTATTGTAGTCAGCCTTGAGCAAGCCCATTAGCAAGGTCGCTAAAATAAAAACTGCACCAGCCGACATGCCTGCAACAAAAAATCGAGAATTCAAAAATCCAGTATCGCCCATAGGGCTTTCCTTCCATCATTGTTTAATGATAGCCACTATTATCGCGACACACTCCGTTTGCAATTGCTCTTCTACAAGACGTATCTATGGATTGATGAAACCGCTAAACGGTGTGAGATAAGGGGGAACGGTAGGCCAAAAGCTAGGATCCAAGCTTTTGTGACACGCCCACTAAATTAGCCGATCACAATTGCAATATAGCGAAAAGCCAATTCAGGAGATTGTGGTGCAAGAAAATAAACTGTGTTTATGGCTCTTTACATTGCCTATCTGCAGTAGATGACGTGGCTAGGTTTTAATTGCAGTAAATCCCACAAATTGCCATACAAATCCTCAAACACAGCAACGGAGCCATATTCTTGCTCTAAGGGTTCTCGAATGAAATTAATACCAACAGATTTCATGC
Source organism: Alteromonadaceae bacterium (assembly GCA_965279005.1). Classification (GTDB taxonomy): domain Bacteria; phylum Pseudomonadota; class Gammaproteobacteria; order Enterobacterales; family Alteromonadaceae; genus Planctobacterium. The sequence continues at coordinate 474,635 of CBDIHK010000026.1, forward strand.
AGTTGTAGTCACGCCAAAAATCATCAGTGCTTAAAATAGAAAAACACGCCCACCAGTATGGTTGCCAATACTTCGAATTGTTCCGGTTTGGACGCCTTCGCCAAAAGCAAGTTCACACCAATTGAACTTGGCGGTGCAACCACCACCCAGCGTTTATCCTGGTCGGGCTGGTAATCCAGTGCCTCATCATAATCACGGACTACCAGCGCAATATGAATAATGCTTTGTTTCATGCTTACACCTGGATGTTAACCCTTAGTGTAGTAATAGCGCCAATATCTAGCTGCTTCAAGGGTCAACTTGGTTTGTGTTTTTGCGCCTATCGACCCTATCTCTAATTGCCAGGTAAAACGAATGCAGGACTAAGTAGAAACACGCAAGGGCGACCAATGAGCAAGGTAGTGCAAGCAAAATAAGGCCGGATTGCCAACCTCCTATGGCAAAGGCGGCTGCTATGGCACCAAATACTAATTCAAGGATTAGCGCCTCAATGCTCAGTTTGTAGTCTGCACCAGGAGTATTAGCGGCATAGTGTCTTACTTTAAATCCCATACAACCTCCTGAATATTAATTGCCGGATTCATCCTTATTTTTATCTAATGACACGGACTCCTTTTGTTCTTCGATGAGTTTCTCCAGGCGCTCGCTAGACTGATCACTTGATAGCGTTTGCGGGGACAAATCTTTAGCGTCAGCTAACTCTGACTGAGTCGCCGCGAAACTTTCCTGAACCTGCAAGGTGTTGAGGGGTTTGGTATTGCTCTGGTAGAGCAATACCAAGGTCACCACTAACCCACCGGCATAAGCATATAGGATCCCATGTCTTGCTTTGGTTGAGAGCTTTTCCTTGGTCAATAAATACAAAAGCACAACAAACACCAATGAAATAATGAGCTCCGGAGCTGCTTCAATAATAAAGTCCATCGTCTTGCTCCTACTTGCCAGCCGTTTTCTTTAACTGATCTGTAAATACAGCTTGCTGTAAACCCAAGGTTCCCAGTGCTTCGACGGGAACAAACACTTTATTTCCGGAAGCGGCCATTTTTTCCAACACTTCCAAAGAACGGTAAGACAAGTACTTATCAGTGACCGATTTAGACAGGATTTCGTTAACTTCCTTGGTTGCTTCTGCCTTTTCACGGTCTATTGCCCGCTGCATTTTGGCTTGGGCAAGTTCACGCTCTTGCTGGATTTTTTGTATTTCGAACTGCGCTTTTTCGCGCTCTATTTGTTCACGACGTTCAGCCGCTTGTTCCTTGGCCTTGGTAATAATTTCTGGAAACTGCACATCGGCCAAGCCCAATCTTTTCAGCTTAAGAGGTGTATCAACAAGCGCTTTGGCTATTTCATTTTGCAATTGCGCACTTAAGCGTTCGCGTGAACTGGCAACTTCGTTGATGCTGTACTCAGCCATAATTTGACGGGCAACGTCACGGATAATGGGTTGTCCATAAGTCATGTAGACGCGGTTAAACCCGATTTTATTGTTTTCAGAGGGCACCTTGTTGTAGATGTCGTCCACTTTTTGTTGATCAATGCTAACCGTCATGCGCAGATCAAAGCCCATGTTTAACTGATCCCGGGGCATGAACAAGGCAAACTTTTCAACTTTAGGTTGATCTGAAGTTTCGAGGGTAATCAAACGATCACAATAGAACATGCAAGGGTCTAGGCGGAATCGGCTTGGGCCGTAAGTGTCTTTTTTGAAGCCATCCTTAGTTAGAACCTTGCCCACATTGGCAGGGGGGATAGTGACCTTTTCACCAAACAGTGAACAGCCGGTTAAGGCCGATATTGCAACAAAAACAATAGCTAATTTAGTCATCCTAATTACGTCAGTTTTCATCAGTCGTCTCCTATGTAGTGCAACAACATTTTCCTTTTGACCTGCCATAGATAGTGTCAACAACAATCAACAAAGTCAATAGCAGTAAACGTTTTACACTTTATTGCTTTTTACTTTATTGCTTTTTACTTTATTGCTTTTTGCTTTATATAAATATCGTTTATTTGAATTTACTTTCAACACAAAAACTATGTATGCTTATACGCAGTCAATTGTTAGAAATGTGTTGTATGACAAAACTTGAAAAAGCCCACCGCACCAAGGATTTACGCGAGTATTTAATGTCAGATGAGGTGCCGGAAGACTCCAGTGAATTTATCCCCATGCAAGGAGTGATCAGTTTGCTTGAAACCACGATGCCAACGATCCGCAAACGCATTGAAGATGGTGAACTGCGAGAAAAAACCCTGTTTTTAAAGCAACCTGAACGCAAAACTTTTTTGGGGGTAGAAGCAGGCGGTGTAAAACGATTGCTGATCCTGAAGACCAAACGTCGTGAAATCTTGCGCAGTAAAGTATTAGAAGCAGCAAGGGAACAACGTTTAACCACCTATACCGACCTTATCGCTGATGCTGGCATGCGCTGGGATTCCCCACCTGACCGGCTATTCTGCAGCCGTGTACTAATGGAACTCGCCAATGAAAGCTTTGACGAAACCATTGATAGCGGTAATGGCCTTATGGTGAGCGCCGTGGTCGTCAGTCGAAATGAGCATATTCCCACCCAAAACTTTTTCGAGCATGCCGTTAAGCTAACGCTGATGTGTGAAATTGGTGACCGGGAGCAGCAAACCGAGTTTTGGAAGGAACAACTGCGTATGGTCTATGACTACTACGGTGCATAGCAAAGTTTAGCTATGTCCGAGACGGCGCTGCAGATAAATTTTTAAATGGAGTTTTTTACACTCAATTTGCAACTTTAGAAATGCAGGACCACATCCGAACTGACAGAACGCTACTTTAAGACAGGGGACATAAGCTATAAAAAATCCTATCTCATGAAGTTTGGAGTCAAACCCCGCCGTTTTGTTGCGGATTGAGTGCGTTTCTTAGGTTGCTATACTTAGAATGAGGAAACTAAAACTGTTCACACCGTTGCGGATTGAGCGCGTTTCTTAGGTTGCTATACTTGCGATCTGGCGTTTTGCGCTGCGAGTTATGTTGCGGATTGAGCGCGTTTCTTAGGTTGCTATACTTAAGATCCTCCAAAGATCCAAAGAGAATTGGTTGCGGATTGAGCGCGTTTCTTAGGTTGCTATACTAACAAGTCACCGCTGGCCAATGTTGCTGGGGTTGCGGATTGAGCGCGTTTCTTAGGTTGCTATACTAAACTCAGCCAGCTCCAAACATACCAGGTAGTTGCGGATTGAGCGCGTTTCTTAGGTTGCTATACTAGAAATACCAGCAACTTACCAAACTTTAGGGTTGCGGATTGAGCGCGTTTCTTAGGTTGCTATACTTTTGTCTCCTGACGCATCACAGGCTATTGAGTTGCGGATTGAGCGCGTTTCTTAGGTTGCTATACTCCGAGTCATAGTGCAGCAACGTACCAATATGTTGCGGATTGAGCGCGTTTCTTAGGTTGCTATACTTGACGATATCCCCAGGAACTGGAGTGAACGGTTGCGGATTGAGCGCGTTTCTTAGGTTGCTATACTCATTAACAGTATCAGTGATTGGTGCGGTACGTTGCGGATTGAGCGCGTTTCTTAGGTTGCTATACTTTGGGACTCGAAAACGATAACCAATTAGCGGTTGCGGATTGAGCGCGTTTCTTAGGTTGCTATACTAATACGATAACCGAGGTGGCAACTCTAAAAGTTGCGGATTGAGCGCGTTTCTTAGGTTGCTATACTTTCGTAGCCGCGCAGCGACAAGCCCTCATTGTTGCGGATTGAGCGCGTTTCTTAGGTTGCTATACTGATCTCAGCGGAATAACACCACCACGTGTGTTGCGGATTGAGCGCGTTTCTTAGGTTGCTATACTAACCAAAGACTTTGATGCACTACTTAAGAAGTTGCGGATTGAGCGCGTTTCTTAGGTTGCTATACTCCCGTCCTTTTCGTGGACTTCCTCAACTAGGTTGCGGATTGAGCGCGTTTCTTAGGTTGCTATACTGCAATCATCACATAGGGTTTCAATGAAGTTGTTGCGGATTGAGCGCGTTTCTTAGGTTGCTATACTACGTGTGGGTCAAGACGTTGATCTACAATAGAAAAATGACCATGACACAAAATTTTTTTGGTTACAAAATGACTAAAAGAGCTGTAACTGGTCATTTTTTTTCATCTCTTGGTGGGTGTTCCCGTAAAATGCTTTTATGTTTTCGTATTGTTTGTCGGTAATCGAGATCATCTGAACGTGACCGTTTTCTGGCACTCGGGAACCTATCCGACGTTCCAAGCTTGCCAACTTGTCCTTGCTGCTTAGGAGTCTAAAATACACAGAATATTGTGACATACTAAATCCATTATCTAACAAGTAGTTTCTAAATTTCGTGTATTCCTTTCTCGCTTTTGACGTTGTTACTGGCAAATCAAACATTACCATAAGCCACATAAGTCTGTATCCATTAAGAAAGTGTGCTTTCTGCTGCATCAAGCGTGTAAAATTTTAAACAATTAGACTTAACTGAATAGCTTTCAACCAACGAAAAAGCAAGGTTTTGCAACGCTTTAGCTACCACAGTCTTGTGATCATCCACCACCACTGGCTGTTGTAAAATACTGACCAGTGATTTTTTATCATTTGTATCTATGTCAGATTTTTCCGTATTTAGCAGCTTTACAACGACAATGTCGACAAGCGGACGGAAAGGTTCCATTAAGTCATCTGCAAGGCAAAAAGGGTTATACTGATTTGAATGATGTAAACCTAGTGCTGGAGTGAGTCCTGCTCCGGCAATAGCTCTGCAACAGGCGCCCCGAATAACGGAATAGCCGTAATTCAAAAGTACGTTTGACCTGTCAACAGATTCATGATTCCTGGAAAAACCCTCATTCATAAGGGACTTCCAATACAGTTTCGCCGCTTGTGCCTCATGATTAAAAGGATCGCCTGAGCCGACTTTGTTTTTCAGTACCTTTAATGTTCTTGCGGTCTTATCCAAATGGCCATTGATAACCTTCAGGGCGAGAGATTGTGCCTCAATTTTTTCTTGAACTAACGCTTTCCAAAGTCGTTTCTTCAAAGGTTTAGAGCACGATATTTGGCTATCTTGAATTCTTTTGAAGTGATGATGTGTGGCATAAGGCAGAGACATCGCTACCGGATGGTAGTTTGATCCACATACAATTAATGGAATCGAAGCCTCTGCTAATGCAACTAGAACTTGCTTTGAAAGAACAGCGTGACTTGCCGAGAGTATTACCGAGCTCAAATCGTCAATTACAACACGACCGAGTTCTTCTTCTCCCTGCATGATACACAAAAAGCCCCGGAATTTTCTTAAATATCGATTGCTTTCTTTTATTTCCAAAACATTCCAATTCATGCGATTTTTTTAGATCTTTGAAACCCTGTAGCATCCGAACAGCGCGTTTACGGACTTAAAGTTTTGCTTTAGCTTGCCTGATAGTAAGTTAGGCTGAATATCCAGTTTATTCTGTCCTGCAGAATAACCAGCGATGCGCCAAAAGCTACATTCACCTGTTTCTTTTTCCACCATTCTGACAGTGTCATTTTTAAACAATGTCATGAGTTTTTTCGCAGCCGGGTGAGGTCTATATGCTCCAGGATTATTTTTGTGGTGTAGGACTTTGGCGTAGGGTACAAAAACGCCCTCATACTTACTTACCCAGTCGCCAGTTTTTCGGTCTTTCATTGGAATTTTCCACACTTCAGCAAAAGCATACGCATTCAAAGCGTAACCCTTATGTGGGCTGCTTTTAATTCTTTCTACACTATTGTTAAGAACGTTTATTCGAATCTTTTTACAGCCATACTGTGCGGAAAAGGTCGCTTTGTCGTTTTCGAAGTTGGCTTTTTCATCATATTCTTTTAGCAGTTCACGCTTATTCTCAATATCGCCACGGCTAGCAATTTTTTTGAAAAACGTCTGCCTTATCGTTTTGTCTTTTATTTGAAAAAGCTCGTCAATGCTCAAGTTTGTAAAACATTTGCGCGTAGTCAGCCGTTGCCCTCCTTCGATATTTTTAATACCGTAAGCTGTATCGTTAAACATCGAACCTTGGAGACCATGATCAGGCTTGAACGAGGCCACTACTTTATCTAGCTGTTGATAAAGCTCTGACCGTAATTTATCTATTGGAGGAGCTTTAGCCTTTAACAATCCAAAGACCGTTGGTCTAGAATCCAAATCTCGAGACGAACGTGTATTAATCGCTCGCACGAGTACATTATTCGTTAACCCCACTACAAAAGCGTCAACAATATGATGCCGATGGTCATCACGATAATGTCCCTTTTTCCTGTCCTTGTATTGGTTTAGTTGCCACACATCGCGAAGCTTTGAGGTAATTGCGCCATTTACGGGTATAACGTTATCTATCCCGATGAGTGTTCCTAGATAGTGGCGTGATAACTTTGAAATATAGCGCGTATCATTTAATTGGCGCTCAATAAGGTTGCCTCCCTTATCAAGCCCATAAAATTTATCAAATGCTCCTTCTTTAAACCTTTCAAACTTTGCTGTTTGACCAAAACACTTCAGTGCTCGTTTCAACATTATGCGATATTCTGAGCCTGCTGAGCCGAATGCTTCGTGAGGTGTTTTGTTCCCTTTTGCATGATTTATAGACTTAAAAGCCAGTGTTTTATTGCTAAACCCATCGTCATAGCACCGACTAAATGGCACGATATGTTCAACCTCAACGGTGCCATCGAACAATTGCCTCGCTGAGATGGGTCTGCCGGTAAATACGCAAAAGCGTGCTCCTTGCGTTCCTAATTCCTCCCATAACTTTATTTTGACGATTTCTTCCCTGCTAGGATTTGGGATATTGCATTCAGAACTTAGGAAGTTTTTAATTCTGTCATTTCTGAGACGGTTTTCTGAGTTAGCCTTTTCGATTCTTTTTCTGGCTTCTTTTGAATTTTTAAGTTCTCGGGTTAACTCCACATGAATTCTTGAAGGTGTGCCTCCTCGTGCTTTTACAATTTTATTGACCACATATCGCAATTGATTCAGTGCCAAGTGCACAGTTGGATTCGCAATTTTACCGAAGGTGTATGCGTCATTGTCACGTTCTTGTTCTGATTTATTTGCATCGGCCTCGTTAAAAGCACCCCAGACAGAATCCGGCAAAGCCTCGCCGTAATAAGGCAATTCAACAAAAAAATTTTCGCTTCGAAAATCACTATGGTGAAAGTGCACTCCGTATTCATTTTCAACTAGGCGTACTGCTTCGAAGTATTTCAACGGCTTTTGCATCATCAACGGAACCACTTGCCCCATGAACTTTAAAGAAACGCTTGCTGTTGAACGTTTAAAACGGTAATGACAGAGATTTTCTACTTGCTCGTTCGAGAGCTCTGGTAGGCGGTCTCGCACCCATTTTTTTGTCTCGTCAAGCTCTTCTATGACCTTATTTCCATCAATGATTTTTATAGGGTCTATCAAATGTGCAACAAGCTCATTGAGTTTATCTTCTGGCATTTCTAAGGCCAAGTCGCCCAGATACTCCTCTTTTGACAAATTGATTAATGTAACATTGCCGTGAAGTTTTCCTTTTCTCGCCTGTGTGTCTAGGTTAAATACGGCATCATCTGGAAAGATAGGTGCCTTATGTTCGTCCTTTTCCCTACATAATCCTTTAAAAGTTAGGGTCTTTTTTTTGTTTAATAGCCCAAGCACGTGAACACGCTGCCTTTCATCCAAAGAATGCTGCTCTCCGTTTGACATATAAGAAAGGTTATTCACTTCTTGGCAAATGCGAAATTGATGACTGAGTGGTAAATCAGTCGGTGCTCTGGATTCACCTGGGTAAAAACGACACTTACCTTTCTCGATAGGTTTTAATGGGTATTGCCAAAAGATCGTTTCCTCAAGCATGTTCCAATGCTCTTCCGTTAAACGCGAAAGCTGGCTGCGTTTTATTTGCGCAAACTCTAGTCGATACATATCTCTGTCTGGATAAAACGCCGTTTCATCACCTTTAAATCTGACTGCGACTAGCTCTTCTTTTTTACCCTGTTCAAGTTTCTTATTGTTTGCAGACAGTTTTTCGAAAAGGTATTCGCCAAGTGTTTGTTCACCAAGCATCGCGCGAAGGCTTTCGATCTTGTTTACAAATGCTGATTCTTCTCTGTCCGATGAAAGCCTGTTCGACTTGAAACCCCGGCGCCTACCCAAATGCAGTAAAGCCCTCCCCAGTTTATAGTCCTCGACTTTACGTCTAGCTGCTAAAGCTCTACTTTCATAAGGGCAGATTTTCGAGAAAACATTCGCACGTTCTTCATCGCATTCGGGAAGCAGTCCTACGTCAATAAGCTCTTTAACAAGGCGTCTGACTCGGTTTTGTCCTCTATCACGGTTTCGTCTTTGCCTTCTCGCCAACCGTCTTTGTACACTCAAAGGCTCCTGGGATTTTGGTTCGCGTCCATCACTGAAAATTCTGACGCCAACATCTAGAAGCTGTGTAGGTTGATTCTTCTCATTAATAGAAAATACACAGTAACCAATTGAAGTGGTTCCAATATCCAAAGAGAGAAGATAAGAAGGCGAAGAAATCATCATTGTTCCGTAATTCTGATCAAAGACTTTGACTTTAGTAAATAATTTACCTATTGTCTAATTTAGTGGCGACGGCCACTATAGCAACCTAAGAAGCGTGTTCTTTCTGTTAACAAGTTTTAGAACACAAAATAGATGACCCCGCTACGGCGGGGTTACTTTTTTAATCGTGATTATGAAGCAGATAGCTGCACTTTGAGTCTTGTTGCGGTGAGTCAACAAACAGTATGATCCCTTTGGCACGAATGTCCGATCTATGGTACTGGCCGCCATTTGAGTTTTTAAGATAGATTGTTACTTAATGTGCTCTGCTCATAAATGTTGTCAGTTCAAGTGTGAGCCAAAACCTGTGAAGTATCCTGGTTTACTAATGCCAGACTACTAAACACTATGCTGGTTTGCAGGCCTAGTGTGCTCCGTGCCAGGACTTCAGAACTATATGCTTAACCACAATCGCTAGACTTTGATTTATCCCTAATCCTGTCAATCTCGTTATTATCCAATCCCAATAACTGTAAGAATGCATTGTGGGCTTTCGGCATGGCAGCTTCAAACGCCTTATGCCAGTTCCACATATCCTGCTCATTAAGGCCGGTTTCTTTTAGGATTGCTACCCATTGGGCTTTGTCGGGGAACCCGGCTCCGGGGTACTGCACTTGTTGTTTTAACAGGGCAGCGATTAGCCACTGTTGCTGTTGCAAGCCTTCTAGTTCTTGGTTGATTTGTTGCAGGCGTGCTTCTAGGATCTTGGTCATTTCGCCTTTGGCATTGGCCAGGATGGCTTTAATGGCGGCCAGGGGTAGTCCGGCTTTTTTTAGCTGCAATATGCGCTCGAGCTTGTCGCGGTCGGCTTGGCTGTAGCAGCGGTATTGGTTGTCGGTGCGGAACGAAGGTGAAAGCAACCCTTTTTTGTCGTAATAGAGCAAGGTCGTACGCGACAGGCCACTGTATTTGGCCAAGTCGCCTACCCGGTAATACTGTTGTTCCGCTGTCTGTTGTGCTTTGTCCATAAACCCGTTTTAAGTTGGTAGTGCTTGTTTGTCCGGTGCAATAAAACCTTGTTTTGCCGCTTCGCCAAAAATAACACCTTCAGAGTAGTAGGTCAGCAATAGGGGTTTGGCATTATCCAGCATGGCCGGGTTATCCTGCAAAAACTCTTGCCAACCCGCTTGTGGCCTTTGCTGTATGCGGTACCAAATCAACCTGGCCAGGACTACAGTAATAGTATGGTTGAATTTCCCAGTTGCGCCTAATGATGCGGCATACTTTGCGATACCCTGGCATAACTTCTGTTCGGCCAGTTCCAGCCCAAACTGGTTTAAATACAGCAAGGCAATGCGCATATGGCCAGCGTGGTCAAACTGCTCTGGTGGCAAGCTCAACAGCTCAAATTGTTGCCTGAAGTCATGGTCAGATAGCATGGGGTTTACCTCATTATGTGTTATTGAGGTTCTAGGCTAAACTATAGACCTGTAGACAGGTAAAGGGGTGATTTAGATCACAGTTTTGGCAAGTTTGGGTAAATCACCGCTTATGCCCATGGCCTGCATTACCACTTCGTTTTTCATAGGTGCGATCTGGTTGACGGCTGACATGCCTATACCCCGGATCAGCTTTTTGGCAGGGTTATCACCGGCAAATAGCTGTTTAAATAGTTCCATAGTAGCGGTCATTTTCACCGCTTCTGACTTACGCCAGCGCTCAAACGGTTTTAAGTGCCGGCTAACATTGATGGGCTGGCCTTTTTCCTGCAGTTCAATCAAGGTTTCTGCCAAGGCAGCGGCATCCATAATACCCAAGTTGGCACCCTGCCCCGCCAGTGGATGGATGGAATGGGCAGCATCGCCAACCACCACAACCCCATCCTTCAGCCATTGCCTGGCGTACTGCATGGTCAAAGGGAACTGTTTTAACTCTTGCAGGAGTTTCACCGGCCCCAAACGCATATCAAAGGTGGCTGATAGGTGCTTTTCCAATTCTGCTTGCGGCAACGCCAATAGCCGTTCGGCCTCATCGGTATCTTGTGACCAGACAATGGAACACAGCTCTGGTTGCCACAGGGGTAAAAACGCCAAGGGACCAGTAGAGGTAAATGCTTGGCGCGCCGTGTTTTCATGGGGTAATTGGGTTTGTACTGTCGCCACCAATGCGGTTTGGCCATAGGACCAAAAAGTCTGCGGTAAGCCTGCGATCCGCCTGACCATCGAATTGCTGCCATCGGCTCCCACCACTAAATTGCAGATGACGGTGGTATTGTCCTCCAGCTGTAATACTTGGGTGCCATCGGAAAACTCTAGCGAGTTGATTTTGCTATGCAAATGCAGGCTGAGGTTGGCTTGTTGCCCTGCCTGCTTCAGCAATGCCGCTGTTAAATGGTTGTTTTCAATAATAAAACCCAGGTCATTTTGCTGTACGTCCTGGGCGCAAAATTGAATATTGGCAAAGCTATCCCGCTCCCAGACCGACATAGCGGTATAAGGCTGGAAACGATCCTGCCTTAAGTATTGCCAGGCGCCTACCGCTTCAAATACCCGGCGGCTAGCCTGGCTAATGGCACTGACCCTGGGCTCTGGCTCCCCTTCAGGAAAGGGTTTGGCCGGTGCCGCATCCACAATTGCCACCTTGTATTCGCTATTGGCCAGTGCCAATGCCGCTGTTAGGCCAACAATGCCAGCCCCAACGATTACTATGTCATAGCGTTTAATTGCCATAAAAAACTGCCCTTTCGGATAATGTCCCCTGGATAAGTTATCTGCGGCCCATTGCAAATTGGGCGAACTTGTTTTTTGCCAGCTTGAAACCATCAAGCAATAACAAGCCCTTGTTGCGCATCGCACATTTGACCGGGTCTTGGTTGGAAAACCAGTTCACTAGCCCATCGGTCATAAATACGGTGTTGTTGCGATCATTCCTGCGCTGTTTCTGGTATTGGCTTAGTGTTGCGTAACTACCAATGTCGGAGCCGCTCGATAACGCTGTTTGCAATACATCCAAAAGGCCTTGGATATCGCGCAACCCCAAATTAAACCCTTGCCCTGCAATAGGGTGCAGCGCCTGAGCGGCATTGCCAATAACAACACTGCGGTGCTGGGTTAATTGGTCACTAGTGACCAATTGCAGCGGATAGCTAAAGCGTTTGGAGACGGCGGTGAACTTACCCAACCTATAACCAAAAGCCATTTGCAACGCATCTAAAAATAGCGGCTCTGCCATGGTTAAATAGCTTTCGATATTAGCTGGTGGCAAACACCAGACTAATGACATCATGTCCTGCCCCAATGGCAGCAAAGCCAATGGTCCAGATGGGGTAAAACGCTCAAAAGCTTGGTTATTATGCCCTTGCGACATGCGGACATTGGCAATGAGCGCTGATTGCTGGTAAGGCTTTTGCTGGTGCCCAATCCCCAGCAGCTGGCGGGTTTTGGAAAACTGCCCGTCACAAACCACCAGCAGCTTACAGGTTACCTCCCGCCCAGAAGCTAGGGTAACTTCAAGCTGATCAGCGGTTTTATTGATACTGGCGATGCTGTCTGGCTGGTACTGGCTGATAAGGTCATGTTGCAAAGTGTCAGATAGGCATTGCCCCAAAGCTTCCAGTTCCACCACATAGCCCAGCGCGGGAATATGGTGGTCTGCGTGGTGCAAACTACACTGGCCAATTTGGCCTTGGTCACTAACGTGGATGGTTTTTATCGCAGTGGTATTGTCTCGCAACTGGTTGGCCAAGCCCATCCCAGATAAAAACTCAAAGGATTGTGCCGACAGGGCGATAGCGCGGGCATCAAAGGCGTTTTTAGATACTTGCTTGGGTGCACTGTTGGCTTCCACAATGCCGAGTTTCAGGTCGCGGCCATCATGCATCTTTTGCAGGCCCAATGCCAGGGTATGGCCACTTGCCCCCGCCCCTGCAATAAGGATGTCCAGCTGGTCAGCCATTGCTGTCCTGGTCGGCAATACGGCCTTTGGCCATCAAAGCTTCGATATCGTCTGCGGATTTTTCCAAGCCGGCAGTTAAAACTTCATGGCCACCAGCGGTTATCAAGACATTGTCTTCAATGCGCACGCCTATGCCACGCCACTTTTCATCCACATCCGCATCAGGCGCGATATAAATGCCCGGTTCAATAGTTAGAACCATGCCAGGCTGTAAAGCAATGTCTTTGCCGTTTTCTTTGTAATTGCCGACATCGTGCACGTCCAATCCTAGGTAGTGCCCCAGGCCATGCATATAGTATTCACGGTAGGTTTTAAGCTCGATGTTTTCTTCCAAGGTACCGTTCAAAATACCCAGTTCCATCAAACCCATTGTAATCACTTCTATGGCGACATCGGCCGCTGCTTGCAGGGTGTTGCCAGGTTGGTATAGCTCCAGCGACGCTAATTGTGCTTTTAGCACCAAATCATAAATCGCCCGTTGTGCTTCGCTAAACTTGCCGTTGACCGGGAAAGTGCGGGTGATATCAGCTGCATATCCCTCGAGCTCAGCGCCAGCATCAATTAAGACTAAAGCGCCGTCGGCCAGTTCAGCGCTATTTTCGGTATAGTGCAAAATACAGGCGTTGTCGCCAGAACCCACAATTGTGCCGTAAGCTGGGCTGCGGGCACCATGCATCAAAAATTCGTGGTGCAATTCTGCTTCAAGCTGGTATTCAAAAGCGCCAGGGCGGGAAAACAACATAGCACGGCGGTGCGCTGCTACCGAGATATCTGCCGCTTTGCGCATGATCTCAACTTCTAATCCGTCTTTGCACAATCGCATTTTATGCAGCAGTGGCAAGGGATCGACAATAGAAGTAGGCGCGGTTTTGCTTTGTTTGGGTGCGTTGCGCAAGCGCTCCATAACCGACAGCACCTTGCTATCAGACTCTGTGCCGTGCAGTGGGTAATACAAATAATCCAGGCCGTCCAGCAACTCTATTAGTTTCGTTTCTAACTCACTGAGTTCAAAAGCAGCATCTAGCCCCAAGGCTTCAGGAGCCTGCGCTATGCCCAATCTGCGGCCATGCCAAATTTCCGCCTGCTTGTCTTTGGGCAAGCAAAAAACCACGCCCTCGGTACTTTCCGCGGATTTGCGCAATAAGAACCAGGCGTCGGCTTCATTAAAGCCGGTCAGGTAATAAAAGTCGCTGTTTTGCCTGAAGGGATATTCAGTATCATTGCTACGGGTTTGCAAACTGGCAGCAGGGAGTAATAGCGCTGAGTTGTCAGTTAATTGCTGCGCAACCAAATCGCGCCGGGCTTGGAAATGTTCAACAGGGATCATAATGCCGTTAGTCAGTAACTTAGATAACTTAGTGCAAAGTACGTTGGCTAGTCACTGATGGCTCAACTGCATAACCCAGCTCACTAAAGCAAAGCATGGCTGAAATCCTGACGTATTCAGAGACTTCAAACAACGCCTGTTCAGACTCTTCATCTTCCGACATTTCCGGATCCATGCGCGAAATTTCCGCAAAGTCCTGCAGCGCTTCTTTCACTTCTTCCGAGCAACTGCGCTGCTCTTCTTGCTGCACGCCAAAGCCCACCAAAAAGCCTTGCACCCAATTGATAATAGATTGTGCCCGTTCTGCAATGGGCGCCGAATCATCCGGTAAACACAGGATCAAGCTGAATTCACTATCAATAAACTGCTGGCAGCTTTGTTCAAACAGTTGTTGCAGCATCTGCTTTAGTTCAGGGGAAAAGCTGTCACCACTGTTGACAAAATCAGACATTGACGCGAGCCAATCTGGATTTTCAAAGTGCATCCCGCCAGCCAGCATGCCGCAAAGGATACCGTGAATTTCAGAGGGGTCACTGGCGATTTTGTCGGCCAAAAGGCTATTTGCCAAAGGCTCGAAGCTTAACTCGTTGTCTTTCAAAACATTTCCTGGTTCCGAGAGTTATCTGGAATCGTATCACTTAGCGGCTGTGATCACTAGGGGATGTTATGCCCTTGTGAGGATTTGCTATAGTAATTTGACCGTGATCAGTTTAGTGGTGCTCAAGCGTGGCTAATACACAATTTGTGACAGTTGTGTTGTATGGCAAAACCTATAAAGTTCGTTGCCCTGCTGGCCATGAGGCTGCGCTGCACCAGGCCGCGCAGCTGCTAAACCAAAAAATTGAGAAAAACCGAACAAACACTGGTCTTAGCGCACGGGAAGACCTTATAATGATGACAGCGTTGAACTTGTGCCACGACATAATTGAGTCGCAACAGCAAGAACAAGATCAACAGCAAGCGCTAGAAAACACACAAGCCGCGGCAATGGTGCGCCAAAGCGGCAACAATTAAAATCACTGAACGTGATTGTGCAACCGACTTAGCGGGAAGCTAAACCAAGGAAGTTGCACATACAACATGGCGAAAGCGCCAACAGTTACGTCTCCTGGGATGTGCGTTAGTTCAGATACGTCCCGAGCCGATGCTTAAACTTAAGGAAGTTGATTCCACTGCTATTGTGCAAGCTTGGCATGTACCGAGAAGCCTACGGCGGTGATGATATTTCCGCCCTGAACTATACGGTTCTGGGCCCTCCTGAACAGCGGCATTTCCGGGAGCATTTATTCTGACTCAGTTGAGTATCAAAATGTCAGCCTGCGCAAGCAGGCTGATGATAATTAAACTTCAAACATCAATACTTCAGTATCTGCTGCTTGGCTTGTTAACTCTAAAACTTGTGGTTCAAACACTTTTAGACCGTCTCCCGCTGAGATTTGATGCCCAGCATTCACACTTAAGCCGCCCTTAACCAGGTGCAAATAGGCTTTTTGCGTCCGGTCATGTTGCATAGTCAAAGACTGCCCCGAGTCCAATTGTATTCTGCTTACCCATGTATTTTGTTTTATCTGCAAACTACCTTCGGCACCATCAGGCGACAGTATTAGCTGCTGGCCATTGCTCTTTTCAAAATGCTTTTGCTGATAGCCAGGTTGGCTATTACTGACATTGGGTAGGATCCAAATCTGTAAAAAGCGCAATGGCTCTTGCCGTGAAGCGTTGTATTCACTGTGGGCAATCCCCCTGCCTGCCGACATCAGTTGGAAATCGCCGGCGGGCACTTCGTATTCATTGCCCGCAGAGTCCTTATGTGCGATCTTGCCCTCCAAAACATAGCTTAGGATTTCCATGTTGCTGTGCGGGTGCATGCCAAAGCCCGCGCCTGGTGCCACTATGTCGTCGTTAATGACCAACAGCTTGCCATGGCCGGTTTCATTGGGATTGTAATAGCGGCCAAACGAAAAACTGTGCCGGCTTTGCAACCATCCAAAATCTGCGACGCCGCGATCAAATGCAGGCCTTAACTGAATCATAATATCTGCTCCAAATTGCTAGCCACCAGTCTAAAATCCATAAATTAAAATTAAAAACGCGTTAATTAGATGATTACTTTCTATTATTTAGAAAATACAAGATTCCTACCCAACAGAACTGCCATTTTGAAAAGTGCAGAAAACGGTATGTATGGCCATGATCGCTATAAAACTTGACTAATTGGTCAAGTAACTTACATTAGCCATGCGATGGGGAGGTTTTCCAGTTATTCCTTTTTGTGCAAACTGTTTTCTGGCTTTTGTGAACAAGTAGGTTATAACTGCAATACTGGGATTAGAAAGAAACACATATGAAAGTGATTAATTTTGGTTCGATTAATATCGACCATGTCTACCAAGTCGAACATTTTGTGCAGCCTGGGGAAACCCTGGCTTCGAAAAACTACCAGAAATTGATTGGTGGCAAAGGCGCCAACCAGTCAATCGCGTTGGCAAAGGCGGGCGCCGACGTTAAACATGTGGGCCTGATCAATGAAGCGGATTTTGCTGTAAAACAAGCATTAATACGTGCCGGTGTCGATTGCCAATACGTAAAGGGCACCGAGACTCCTTCGGGCCACGCCATTATCCAGGTAGCTGATTCTGGTGAAAACTCCATTGTTTTGTTTGCCGGTGCCAACCATGAACTGGGCGAACCCCTGATCAACCAGGCGCTACAGCAAGCAGAAGCGAACGATTGGATCTTGCTGCAAAATGAAACCAGCGCCATCGACCTTGCCATGCGCAGCGCCAAGGAACAAGGCCTCAAAATCGCCTTTAACCCCGCGCCTATGACAGAATCAGCCAAGCAGTTACCGCTGGATCTAGTCGACTTGCTTATAGTCAATGAAGTTGAAGCTGAAGCCTTGACTGGCAGGTCAGAACTTGACGAGATTGAAGCCTACTGTAAGTCCGAGTTTCCCGGTACTGAAGTGATTGTCACCTTGGGTGCCAAAGGCGCCAAGTTGCTGCGCAAAGAAGACAGCGTATTTGCACCGGCTTATAAAGTTACTGCAGTGGATACCACTGCCGCGGGTGATACTTTTATTGGTTTTTTCTTGGCAGCTTATATCACAGGCCAGGATGCTAAACAGTGTATTAGCCAAGCCTGCGCCGCTTCTGCCATCGCGGTCACCAAAATGGGGGCAGCACAGTCTATTCCAAATATTGAAGATGTGCGTGCCTTTTTAGAACAGCGGGCATAACCTAGTTCCCGCCCAAGCCTTGCAACTGAATGAGGAGCAATATGGCTGAAAAAATAATCATAGACACGGATCCCGGTATAGATGATGCGATGGCGATCTTCTTTGCCTTGCAATCACCGGATCTAGACGTACTTGGCCTTACCACCACCTTTGGCAATGTGCCGGTATCCATGGCGACCCGCAACGCCTTGACCTTATGTGAAGTTGCCGGGGTCGAAATCCCAGTATGCGAAGGGGTGAAACTACCTTGGGTCGGGCCAGAATCCACCTATGCCCACTTTGTGCATGGCGATGACGGTTTTGGCAACATCAACCACCCATCTTCGACGCAGGATCCTGATCCCCGCAGTGCTGCCCAATTCATTATTGATATGGCCAAAAAATACCCGGGTGAAGTCACCTTGGTAGCAATCGGGCCTTTAGGCAACCTAGCTATGGCGCTAAAAATGGCACCTGAAATTAGTGGAATGCTGAAACAAGTTGTGGTTATGGGCGGTGCAGCACAAGTACCCGGCAATGTCACTCCGGTTGCAGAGGCCAATATCTGGAACGACCCATTTGCCGCCGACATCGCATTCTCAGCCGACTGGCCTTTTACCATGATTGGCTTAGACGTCACCTATGCTGTGTCCTATACCCAAGACTTCCTCAGCAATATGGCCAAGGTCAACCCCAAACTGGGTGGATTTGTGCAGCAAGCTGCGCAGTTTTACGTCAAGTTTTATTCTTCTATATTCCAATCCCTGGATGAGGAGGTCTGCTACTTCCACGATGCCATGGCGCTGGCCTATGTGATAGACCCCAGCCTGTTTGATATTAAAGAGGGTTATTTCCGTATTGCCACCGATCCTCTTTGCTACGGCCAAACGACTTTTGCGCCGACCGACAAAATGATTGCGCCAGAGTGGGAAGGCCGTCCCAAAATGCAAGCGGCATTGGGTGTCGACGGTGAACGCCTAAGCAAGCTATTTATGGATACCTATGCGCTTTAGCAAGCTCGCCACATAACCGAAGAAGCGGCGTTTGCCGCTTTTTTATTATCTCGCCAACCGCAACACTTCTAATTTATAGAACATTTAACCCGGTTTAATGCGCTTTTTATTTTCTTTTTAAGAATCATAATAGACCTCAGTTAAACATTACATCACTTCGAAATATGAGGACTTAACTATGAAAACTGAAATCTTGAAAATTGACCAAAACGGCACCATCGCTGCAGCAACCGACCTAGCCGCACGCCTGCTTATCGTTACCCTATTCTTCTTGGCAGGTACTAACAAAATCTCAGCTTACGAAGGTACAGCGGGCTGGATGGAAGCCATGGGTGTACCTGGTGGTTTGCTACCATTAGTTATCTTGGCAGAAGTCGTTGGCGCCATTGCCATATTGGTTGGTTACCAAACCCGTTTAGTTGCCCTTGGTTTGGCGATATTCTCTATTGCTTCTGCGTTAATTTTCCACAACAACATCGCTGAACAAACAGAATTTTTAAATTTCTTTAAAAACCTATCGATCGCCGGTGGTTTCTTGTTCCTAGTGGTATCTGGTGCGAAAAACTGGAGTGCTGACGCATACTTGCGCAAAAGCGCCTAAGCAACACTATACTTTATTCCCTGAGCCGCAAGCATCGCTTGCGGTTTTTGTATAGCGGTTGTTTTCTTTGCAGCCCGGCCGCCTTCGCATTAGACAAGGTATAGCCCTTGGTCTTTTTATACCGACGCCATTAAGTATTTGCCTATCCCAATGAACACATTTACTCCTTGGAGCCAGGCAAGGGTAAGATAAAGTGGAAAAACGAACTTGTTGGCCTTGGCAATGGCAGCTGCGTGATCGTGACAGCGTCTACTCCCACTGCCACAAACAACAATCAAGCCG
This sequence comes from Alteromonadaceae bacterium, assembly GCA_965279005.1. Lineage (GTDB taxonomy): Bacteria > Pseudomonadota > Gammaproteobacteria > Enterobacterales > Alteromonadaceae > Planctobacterium. Next base: position 493,552 of record CBDIHK010000026.1, read on the forward strand.
CGGCGATAGCACCGTAGTTAATTGATACCGAGTTTGATATTGTGTTTTAGTGAATACAGGTACCCGTACCGGTAAAGCTATACAGCAAACACTGGACAATACAGCAATTCATGGGCATTGAATTGATACAGGATTGCCCCACAATTTTTATCCTAATAAAACTTCATAAATATTCATAATGCCCATTAAATTTGATTTTAATTAAGTTCTCTTAGTTATCGCCCACCTTTGCAACTCGAAAAAACAGTTAGCACTCACTATCGTAAAACAACCATATATTATAAAGCAAAAGTTTAACAATTTAGTCATCAAACAATTTAAAAAAATCACATCAATAATGTATTTAAAGTTTTTCCCGTGAATATTTAACATAATATAAACTGCCGTTTTTATGAATTTCTGAGCGGCACAATTAAGCGTTAATTTTAATTTACACTCAAAATTAGAGTGCATTATTTGACCAACTCAGATCGGAGTGTTAATTTCTCTAATGGCAATGGTTGATCCAATGCTTCGGCAAAGTTGGATCAACCCGCTCTAATTACCTTACTGCAAACTAAATAACTAACTGCAAATAAAGGATCGAAGTGATGAAAGCTTTCGCACGCTTCAGTCGAGTCCTTAGTTTTCTGTGTTTTTGCCTTAACCTGGCTGCTGTTAACGCTCAAGAAATTGGATTCAAATCAACCACAATGCAAGTGGAGTTCCCTGCACTGGCAAGTGATGTATTGCATGGCCCCGAGTTCCTGTCGTCAATACCATGGCCTGAGTCCCCGTCAGGTTGGCTTAACCAACAATCAGTCGCAGCAGTTCTTGGCGAATCCTTAGTTTCCCAACTTACCTGGCGAGGTCCTAAAAAGGTTTGGCTAACTGGTTGCCGTAGTGTTGATAGCACCATTGCACAACAAACTGTTGATTCTGCCATACGGGAAAAGCTAGGAGCCCAAGGCGTGCAACTTAACCACACTAGCCTTAAGCTCAAGCGTGTGCCCTGTATTGAACACAAAATTGCCGCCATTGATTTACATGCTATCCAAGGACAACTTTCACCCGTCTCTAAAGTGAAGTTATTGATCAGTACTGATAACAAAAACCAGTACGTTGTTGCAGCTGATTTGAAAATTGATGCTGTCCAGTCTGCAGTGGCATTAACCCAAGATGTTTTGTCGGACCAAGCAATTAGCCAGGCCCATATTGAAATGACCACGCTAGAATGGGGCGGTAGCCATTTGAGTAAACAGCACTTTGATGTAGTCGCCTACGACCATGTTTATCAGCGTGCACTCCCAAAAGGTACGGTGTTGGAAAAGTCCCATGTAAAAGCTTCCGTAGCTTATTTAGCTAGTAATTATGCAGCAAATCGTTAATCGATTTGCTTTCTCTAGGAATCGGTATCAGATAGTAATTGGAACCCAATATTCAGGCATAAATCGATTAAGAGCCCGCCATTAACCAGCTCAAGGCACTTGGCAAGCGTCTAGACCAATCCAGTTCACAATGCCGCCCCATTTTATCCCTCACCAATTTTAGTTGCGACGTGCCGTAGCCCGCATTTTTCAATTCAGTGTGCAGTGTTTCAATTAAATCAAAAGAACCATATTCCACTTCACCTATATCAAAGTAGATTTTTTCGGCGTTTGTGGCGCTGAGTTTTTTGATTGCATTGAGCAGGTTACTGTCTTCAGCAGAAAGCGAGTTTTGCCCTTCAAGGCTGCGAAACGAGAACGCTGGCGAAAAAGCACCGACCTTGCCAAAGGTTTCAGGTGCTTCAATGGCCGCATACAAAGCCATTAGCCCTCCAAGTGAACTGCCCAATAATGCGGTATGGGCAGGGTCGGCTAGTGTCCGGTATTTACTATCAATATAGGGTTTCAGGTTTTCCCTGATAAAGTTGAGGCTTTGCTTGCCCGTTCCCTCAATTTTATCCCCCATAAAATTGACCGTGTTCCAAGGATTGTACTCTTGCCAGCGATCCGGCCCGTTAGCAATACCCACAACAATGAGCTGCATACCCTCACTTTCTACAATCTCGTCCACCCGCCATTCATAGCTATATGAGGTGGCTTCCGAAAACAAGTTTTGGCCATCAAGCATATAAACCACAGGGTACGAGCGCTTTGGATCGGTGCCGTAGCTGCTAGGCAGGTGTACAAATATGTCGCCGCTACGCCCTAACTGCGGCATCGGGAAATCCTTTATGGTCTCCAGTTTACCGACGACTGTATCTTTGGGCTTTAATTGTGTTGCCTCCTGCGCCCAGCCACGAAAATCGATACTAAGATTATCGGTCTCATCATTGTCAACGATAAAACCACAGGTAAAGGGCTTGCCATACTCGGTGGACAATGGGTTTTGCCAATTGAAATCTTTGTAGATATTAAATAGCGTAATGTCCCCAATTTTTGGGATCGTGGCGCTAGTTTTACCGCCACTGGTGTGCATCAGCACAGCGCCGTTTTCATCAAGCTGCCAATTGTTAAAGGTACCGGCAATACTAATTTTAGCGTCTGGCACTTTACCAGCAGCTGGCTCTAGAATCACTGCAATTGAATTTGCCAGCGTTCCTTGGCAAACAGAGCACGACAACAAAATTGCAGTTAGGCGTTTTAAAGTTGGATTCAACATGGCATGGATACTCCCTAATCAAACTCAGAGTATATCCAAGGCGTGCATTGATACACACTGCATACGTTTGCATTAGCAACGCCAACCACAAAAACTACTTCAAAAACAACATGGTACTTAGTATCAGGGGATAGCTTAAGGCAGCAACTACATTCAATGCCATAAAGGGTTGGAACCTGGTGAGATCGGCTGTCGCTATATACTGTTTCAACCCTATGAAGCTGAACATACCCGCCAGCAACGGCAATAGCATTAGCAACACCGCGTATGAAAAGCTGAACCTGTCGACTAGCAAAAGGGTGCAAGCAGCCACCAAAACCAGATTCATCAAATACAAGTTTTTCCCCGCCCGATCACCATAGCGAATAATAAGGTGCCGGCGGCCACTTTGTTGGTCAGCATCTTTATCGGGAAATTGGTTTAAGAGCAATAGGTTATTGGTCAACAGGAAGATTGGCAAAGCCAGCAGCACAATACCCAAGTCCTGGGCACCTGTTAGCGCCACAAAACTGCCTACGACAAAGGCAATACCAAAACCAAAGCCCGGTGCAATGGAACAGGTAATAGGCATCCGATTTATTTGTGGTGTATAGAAAACGACGCTTGCTGACGCCAACAGCCCAATGAACAGCAGTGCAACGCCACGCTGCCAAACAAAATAGAGGCCTATTGCCACTGTTAGCAATAAAAAGGTCAGCGCTGCCACCTTAACTGCCCCAGCACTGTTGGGCAATTCCTGCAAAGTACCACTACCGCCATTAAAGGGAGTGCGCTGGGTCAAGTCATCGAGTCCTGATTTGTGGTCTTGGTATTCGTTGAGCATATTGACGCTGGCATGGGCTAGTACCGCAGCAAGGAAACACAGTGATATATCGACAATGTTCACGGATATCTCTAGGAAATGTGCATAGGCTACCGCTACTGATACGCACAAAGGTGCAAGGATTAAAAAATTAGGCCTGGAAGTGCCAAGAATCGCTTTCCACATAAGCTGTTTTGTATTGTTGTTTAGTTCTAGGGAATCAAAAACTGGCCAAAAATTCAATAAAATCCAATAGCAGCCAAGATTGGAATTGATTAATGCAACCAATTTTATTCTATTTAATAGAACATTAAAGGCCATTTATTGCACTTTTTATTTAATTTAAACGAACCATAATAGACCTCAGTTAAAGATTACAACACTTCGAAACATGAGGACTTAATTATGAAAACTGAAATTTTAAAAATTGACCAAAACGGCACCATCGCAGCAGCAACTGACCTAGCAGCGCGTTTGCTAATCGTTACCCTGTTCTTCTTGGCGGGGACTAACAAAATCTCAGCTTATGAAGGCACGGCGGGCTGGATGGAAGCCATGGGTGTACCGGGTGCCTTGTTACCACTGGTTATCCTAGCCGAAGTCGGCGGTGCTATTGCCATCTTAGTTGGTTACCAAACCCGTCTAGCGGCATTAGGCTTAGCTGTATTTTCCATTGCCTCGGCCTTGATTTTCCACAATAACATTGCCGAGCAAGCCGAGTTTTTGAACTTCTTCAAAAACCTATCTATCGCCGGTGGTTTCTTGTTCCTAGTGCTATCCGGTGCGAAAAACTGGAGTGTTGATGCCTACTTGCGCACAGGCGCGTAGATAACTCTTTTCATCAATCCTGTTCTTGGTTTCCTGTTCATTTTTAGCCGCAAGCATTGCTTGCGGTTTTTTCTATCTGAGCTAATTATTCACGGTATATTCTGGTAAAGCATTTTAGCGATTTCAGGCAATAGCCTGGCTTTAAAGAAATGATATGAAGAAACATTGCTAAGTATCACCACACCGCAACGACGTTTAACATTCATAATAAATATGGAAGTAAAACCGCTGGTACCGCCATCGTGGAACAGCATGGTTTCGCCGGTACTAGGCCGTTGCCGCATAAACCATCCCAAACCGACTTCCAATTCCTTACCTGCTTGCGCTGTAGTTTGGTGCTGAAGTTGCAGGAAACCATTGCCAGCATCAAAGTTAGCAAGCATAAACTTAGCTAAATCGGACACGCTGGAATAGATCCCGCCAACCCCTAGTAAGGCGGCCAAATCCCAATAGGGCACCGGCTTACCTTTTGTACTCAATCCCTGAACTAGGTTGTTGCCGGCCTGTCCACGCAAAGTAGTGGTTTGGGTTAGGCCAAATGGATCGCAGACATGTTGTTGCAATAGGTCTTGGTAACTGGCACAACAGAGCTTTGACAGCCCTAGCCCAAGCATGCCGGCGCCCAAATTTGAATATTCAAATTTCCCTGGCTTTCTTAGCTTTAATTTATACTGAAGATAATCCTTTAACCTAGACTCATCATAGTTTGCATAAGGGTTGGCTTTATTGCGGAACATCGCCTCCCAAAATAAACCTGCAGGGAGCCTTGGTAAGCCAGAAGTGTGGTTAGCTAGTTGCTTGAGGGAGATTGATACATTGTTGTTTAGGGTTAAATCAAGTAGTTCAGCAATATCTGTATCGAATGAGACTCTTCCAAGTTGCACCTGCTTAGCCAGGAGCGCAGAGGTAAAGACTTTGCTAATCGAGCCAATATCAAAAACCGCTTGAGCGTTATCGCCCAAGCTAACACCTGCATCATTTTTTATCGCCTCGCAAAACCAGGGCTCCCCGTCGACAGTGCGCGCTATCGCTATTTGTGTTTTGTTAGCGAATTTGCTGGTTACGTCGCGAATTTTGCACAATTCAGCATCGGTGAAATGAGCAAATTGATTATAGGATTCCATGTATGTCTATCTGTGATTCTTGAATGCGGCGATATTTTAATCAGGAAAATTCGAACTTAAAGCGACATTCAATAAGTATCAATATATGATACTTTTAAAAAATCCACGGTATAGGTTTTTGATATGGAAAACCAACTAAAACTGGCAAGGTGCTTGTCCCTGCTAAAAACCCACCTAAAAGACAACAATATTACTTACCAGAACCTGGCAGACAAACTTGGCATCTCCTTATTGACGATAAAGCGGCAGCTCAACGCAGAAGATATTGCCCTGTCCAAGCTACTTGCTTTGTGCGATGCCAGCGGCGTCTTGTTTTCTGAATTATGGCAGCAGGTAGAGCAACATAAAGCCATGCATACTACTTATAGCAAGGAACAGGATGAGGCGTTTTGCCGCTACCCACACCTATACCAATTTTTTGTGGAGATGTTCTATAACAAAAAGCAGCCCGAGCAGATTGAGCGGGAAAACTCTCTTAGCCCCGCTTCCACCCATATATATCTGCGAAAGCTGGAACAAGTTGGGCTAATCTCACTGTCTGCAAAAGGTGCGGTTAGTTTTTTGGTTTCTGAGCCTTTGGGGTTTGGAGCAGGGCGGGATCCTAACTTTTTGATATATCAAAACGTATATTGATCACCAATCAATATATCTCACCAGTGAACTTATCTTGATTCAGTTGATCTGATCCGTTTTCATTAGCCGAAAGCTCATATGACACTGGTCAAACACTTGGAAGTTATCCCGGATCCTCGTAAAGATATTAATCTCAAACACAACCTGGTCGACGTTATTTTCCTGACTTTATCTGCGGTACTTAGCGGTGCTGATGGCTGGAAAGCCATTGAGGAATTTGGTGAAAGCCAGCTGGACTGGTTGCGCCAGCATCGCCGTTTTGAAAATGGCATACCCAAACGGCATTGTATTGCCTCAATTATTAAGTCACTGGACACTGAAATATTGCTACAGACAGTGTTTGGCTGGATTAATCAACGACGTCAGACTTTAGGGCAACCGGTTATTGCCCTTGATGGTAAGACCATGCGGGGTGCCTGGCGAGAAGATGTGAGTAAAGCGTTGCATGTCGTCAGTGCTTTTGATGTGAATTCCGGTATTGCTTTATACCAGGACTGTTCTGACAACAAGGGCAATGAACAAGCTGTCGCCAGAAATGTGATTGAGGCGCTGGCCCTTGAAGATGCCATCTATACACTCGATGCGCTGCATTGCCAGACAGACACAATGGAGACGATAGTCACCGCTAAAAGTGACTTCGTTATTCAGCTAAAGGCGAATCAAAGCAAGCTCTTTGAGTATGTAAAAGAGAGTTTCACTGAGCGGTACAATGATGAAGATCTCAATACCTTTACCCAGTCGAACCAGGGACATGGACGTCAGGAAAGCCGGACAGTAATGCAAATGAAAGCCACACTGCCTAAAGAACTACAAACAAAGTGGCCGCATATTCATAGTATTATCGAGGTTGCCAGTAAACGTCAGCAAGGTGGTCAAACGAGCTATCATTCCCGCTGGTATGCCAGCTCGCTAACCGCTGATGCAGAACAGTTCGCCACTATCATCAGGGAGCACTGGTCAGTTGAAAACCAGTTACACTGGGTGCTTGACGTTGCGTTTCGCGAAGACCAACTCAAAATAAGCGACCCTAACGGGGCAGCTCATATTGCGTTGTTTAATCGCGCATGTCTGAATCTGATAAAGCAACATCAGGGTAAAAAAGATAGTATGGCAGGCAAGCGGCGAAGGGCAGCATGGAGTGGTAGTTTTAGGACGGAATTACTATTTGGTTAAAAAGTCTGCAAAGTACAATCCCGCCCTGGGTTTGGAGAGAGCACCAAATTCATTAACCATGAATTTAAAAATGCGTTGAATCAAGTCGCAGATAGGTTAGAGCAAGCTGAAGATTATGGTGATTTCTTGATAGTAAAACCTTTGGTGCTCAGCAATGAATTAAGGGGTAAGATGTATCGCGATTTAGTGCACTTGGTGTCCCAATACGCTGAGCTTTCAGAGCGCTATTTTTTGCATTCAGACAATCCTGTGCGCCAACTGCTTATATGTGATTACGACAAAAACACCGTTGTTGAAAATTATGACATTATCAATGTTTCAACCCTGGCTTAAACTGCAATTTACAGCAACAGTGTTAAAACCGGTTAAAAACCTGCCGCAGGCAACCAGTGTCTCAAACACAGATGCAGCGCGATGCCCACGGGGTACGATTATTTTTGCAAACACCCTGCCCTTGATATAGAAAACATGGAAACAACCTGCAAACCAGAGTGCATTTAATTGCAAAAAGTATTTCAAGCATGAATGAACCCTTCCACTTTTTTGAACATGCGCACATCTAAGCAAATGGAGGCTATGAACTACACAGCCTCGTCATTATGCAGGTTACCATTAGCATTACTCGGTACATTTATCACAAAGGATGTATTTACCGATAAAGCTATTTAATTCAGATATTGAGCGCAATACATGTAGTGACTTCTCGCTCGATATTTTCTCAATCCGTTGTAGAAAGCGCTCATTCCAATACATAGGACAATGCCGCAAGGTTTTGTAACTTTGCCAAGTGCCTTGCAAGACGGCACTTCCCTCTGGCCAACCTTCTGGATTGACAAACACCCCTTTAAGCATCCGTTTGGTTACCAACCAATAACTGGTGGGATAAGGCAAGTCGATATAAATCAGGGTATCGGCGGCTGCCAAGCGTTGGTTAAATGATTCCGAATGTCCTACACCATCAATGATCCAGCTATCACAAGCCAATATCTTGTCGTGATCCCTGTCGTAGGTTTTGCGATCAATTAGCTTTCCGTTCGCCTGGTAAGTGATCAGATCCAACGCATGCAACTGTATGCCTGTGGCAGTTGCCAGTTTTTTGCTAAAAGTAGATTTGCCACTGCCAGGTTTGCCAAATATGGCGACTTTCTTCATGCGACCTCCGTTTATTGCATCAATCAATGATCCCTAGAGGCAGAAGCAAAAAAACCCGCCTCTAAGGCGGGTTTTCTGTATCTTTATGACGTCACAAATCCCACCCTTCCTAAGGGATGATGATAATGGTGTTTCTGTGTTGCTTAAAATTTGTGCTCATACCGACATACTGATGGATGGAAAATTAAATGTCAACCGGACAGGTGGCCAGCCGATGGTTGGTGATCGCTTGGGCAACGCGCCGGCAAGGATATGTGGCTCTCAGTGGCAGGCTCAGGATAACCAAGGGACTAATCCAAACCCAGTTTCTGTTTTAGATAGTCACTGGTAAGGTGCTTGGCTACATCAAATGGATCACATTTCTGGCCATCTTCATTAAAGTCGATAGGACCCATTTCTTGGGCAAGCTTTAATGCTGACTGGTTTAGCAGGACATTGCGTTTGCCGATCCCCATAAGGGCAGTACCCATGGCCAAACGCTCTGATTTGTTTGCTTGCCCAAAAGAACCGGCGATCTTGTCAATCACTGATAGGAAAAATTCATCGGTGTAGGCCTTGGCTTTTTTCTTGGACAGCTCATAAACCAAACCATAGGCACAGCGCCTGCGCATCACATCGTCACTCTGCAGCCATTTTTGGACAAGCTGAAACGCGATGCTGGACTTAGCCAAGGTAGCATCACAGGATGAAAACACATGGCTTAACATACCACCTTGCAGCTGCTCTACCTGCGTTTCTGCCTGCTCCATTGTGATCTGTTTAGGATCATCGATTAACAGCCCCAGCACTTTGGCATCATAATTGTCTGAAGCCCAAAGCTGGTGTGCCAATTCGCGATCCTTGCCAATTTGTTTAGCCAATTTGCGTTGTACTGTCAGGCCAATACCATAACTTGATAAGCCGCCGGTATTGCTCATTTTGTTCCAATTTTCGATACCACGGGGATTTTTGTTTTGCTGCAGTAGTTCATGCACTTGTGCGAGGTTCATCATTGCCACCAATTGCTGAGGAGAGTTGATTAATCCTTAGCCTAGCATGATTCCTAAAAAGATCTCTCCTACAAATACGGGATTGAACAGCAGCTTTAATTCTATAAAATAGATATTTAAGCGCCATTTATTGCGCTTTTTATTTATTTTAAACGAACCATAATAGACCTCAGTTAAAGCTTACATCACTTCGAAATATGAGGACTTAATTATGAAAACTGAAATTCTAAAAATTGACCAAGACGGCACAATCGCAGCAGCAACCGACCTAGTAGCGCGTTTGCTTATCGTGACCCTGTTCTTCTTGGCGGGTACTAACAAAATCTCCGCTTACGAAGGCACGGCGGGCTGGATGGAGGCCATGGGTGTACCTGGCGGTTTGTTGCCGCTAGTGATTTTGGCTGAAGTGGGCGGTGCTATTGCCATCTTAGTTGGTTACCAAACCCGTTTAGTGGCGTTGAGCTTGGCTGTATTTTCCATTGCCTCGGCCTTGATCTTCCACAACAACATCGCTGAGCAAGCCGAGTTTTTGAACTTCTTCAAAAACCTCTCTATCGCTGGCGGCTTCTTGTTCCTAGTGGTATCGGGTGCGAAAAACTGGAGTGTAGACGCTTACTTGCGCAAAGGCGCCTAAGCAGCTGCACACATCTGTTCCTAGTCTCCCTTTTGGCCGCAAGCCATACTTGCGGCTTTTTTTGGTTTTGCTTGCCATTTCAGGCTTAGCCTGTAACCATCTGCACTACAACAATTCAATTAATTCAAAGCCTTACTATGAACTTAGACAGGAAGGCAATTCGCCAACTGGTTCGGCAACGGCGACGGGCATTATCGGGGCAAGAACAAACCCAAGCAGCTAGCGCGCTGGTTGCACAAGCGAGGATTTCTGGACTTTTGGCCGAACCGCAGGCCTGCGCCCTCTACATTAGCAATGATGGTGAGCTAGACCCTAGCCTGTTGATACAAGCCTTGTGGCAGGTAGGCTGCACTGTGGTTTTGCCGGTGTTGCACCCCTTCAGCAAAGGCCATTTACTATTTTTGCGCTACGAGCAAAATAGTGTTTTGGTCAATAACCGCTACAACATTCCCGAGCCAACCTTAAATGTGCAGAGCGTCGTCTTAAAAAACAAACTAGATATCATTTTTGTGCCACTTGTGGCGTTTGACCAGCATGGCAACCGCTTGGGTATGGGCGGCGGTTATTATGACCGCACGTTAGCAAGCCTACCGAAACATACACGGCTGATAGGCTTAGCCCACGATATCCAAGAAGTGCAACGATTACCAAAGCAAGCCTGGGATGTCAGTATGGGTGGGATCTTAACACCTAGCAGATTCATCAAAACCAAATAGGAACTAGCTTGAATTGGGCTTTGATTCACTAAAAGGAAATGACCTGCGCTTAGTATCAAGCAACTCGAATAGAACATAATAAATATCCAATGAGCAGATTTGTCGGACTATTAATACGCCGTCAAAAGGCCATAATTTTCAGTGTGATAGGCTTTGCTGTGTTTTATGGTGCCACACGTTATGCCCTTGGTTTTTCAATATTTAATTCCGATTCCATCAAGTATTTGCTCACTCAGTGGCATGCGCGACAAACTGGGCGGTAACCAGCAGCAACTATATTTTTTGTACAACTACTGTAGATTTCTGCGAACACGCATCCAACTGCTAACCGCCTAGTAAATAAGCACTGCAAACTCTCACGATAGCGCTATAATGCGCTCAATTTCACCTTAGGAAATAAACCGTGGATCAAGATCAGAAAAAACGCGCAGTTGCCAATGCGGCACTCGCTTATATACAGCCTGGAGCCATTATAGGCGTAGGTACTGGCTCAACAGTGAATTATTTCATAGATGGCCTAGCCGACTACGTAGACGATATCGAAGCAGCGGTCTCCAGTTCTGAGCAAAGTACCGAGCGGCTAAAAAAGCTTGGCATTGAAGTATTGGACTTGAACCAAGTGGGTAATATTGAGATCTACGTAGACGGTGCTGACGAAATTACTGAACACAAACATATGATCAAAGGTGGTGGTGCAGCCCTAACTCGAGAAAAAATTGTTGCTGCGGTAGCGAGGCAGTTTATTTGCATTATCGATGACAGTAAACAAGTTCCAATTCTAGGAAAATTCCCGTTGCCAGTTGAAGTGATACCGATGGCGCGTTCCTATGTTGCTAGGGAACTTGTGAAACTAGGTGGCGATCCAGAGTACCGGGAAGGCGTTGTAACTGACAATGGTAATGTCATCCTGGATGTCTATAACCTGGAGATTTTAGATCCAGTTGAACTTGAGAGTAAGATAAACGGTATCGTCGGTGTGGTGACCAATGGATTATTTGCAAAGCGCGGCGCTAACACCGTATTAGTCGGTACTGATGAAGGTGTGGTTACCATAAAATAACAGCCATTCTATTAAAAATGGCCTAACCAGCGAGGTCAGGCCATTCGGTAAAGATATTTATTAAGCTAATCAGCTCTATCAGGCATGATAAGTCTTAAAAGCCAGTTTCATATTCTGCCGTTGCTTCCACTATCTTAAAGCGGTCACCTGGCGGCAAAATCAAGACGGCACGCACATTAGTAAATACATAGGCTGGAATACTCCTGCTGCAACTGGTGGCACCATTAGGTGCATTACAGCCTTCGATCCAAATGGTATCTAAAATCGTTTCACCTTCAGGATTGATAGTGAAAGTAGCATTGGTCGACCTCCCAAAAGAAAAGTCAAAACCGGAACAGAAGTTGCCGGATTGGTAGACACTACCGCCTTGCGTGGCCATAGTACAGCTCATTGAAGCCGCGTGGCTTTTGAATGCCATCAAACCAAACATAGAGAGCAGCGTTATCATTAGGTACTTTTTCATTATGTATTATCCTTTTGTTATTTATTGTCAATTTACGGTTATTTTTTTGACCGCCGAATGAGTGTAATATAATTACCTTTATATGCAACGTTTTTTTGCCACAAAAATATAATAAAGTTTTTCAGCCCGTGCGTTAGGCAAGCGCCAGCAAAAAAACCACTACAACGAGAACATAAGAAATTGATATTTATATGGAAATAAACTGTTCAGCAGGAGAACTCAGCGCCCAATAACGCGTCTTTCAGCCCACCTCTATCGAACAGTTTTATGTGTCGAAAATTGGCCTAACCGAAAATGGTTAAGCCAACAAATCTAGGTAATTATATATCACTGATTATTCAGCGGGTTATACCCCTGTAGAGGTTTTTTAGAAGCCCGTCTCATAACCTGCAGTGGCACTCACTTCTTTGAAACGGTCACCAGGAGGCAAAATCAAAATCGCTCGTGCAGTTAATGACGAGTATGCGCGTAGGCTAGTGGTGCAGCTCATGGCACCGTTAGGTGCGCTACAACCTTGAATCCAAATAGTATCCAAAATAGTTTCGCCATGTGGGTTAATGTTAAATGTGACATTGGTTGACCTACCAAACGAGAAGTCAAAGCCAAAGCAGTTACCTGGCCCACCTACGCTTTGACCACCTTGGGTAGCAACGGTACAGGTCATATTAGCAGTTGCGTGGGATTTAAACGCCATCAAACCAAACATGGAAAACAAAGTGATGATTAAGTACTTTTTCATTGTGTATTGTCCTATTTTTCTGTTGTTCTTCATTTTTCCGGTCACATTATTAACCGGAAACAAGAGGTTAATATAGCTACCGTTTAATGCAAGCTATTTCACATTACAAAAATTTAATAAAATATTTATTGAAAATTTTGATCCAAATATAAATTCAGATGAATGCAATTTTGAACGTTTTTATTACTAGTTAGATTAAAAATAACACGATCCGACACACGCACATTAATGAGGGTTTTTAATAAAGCCATTTTCTGACCTTTCCATGCCACACTAATTCAATGAAAAATTACAACCCTGACAAATAAAATGTTCAGCACTGAATGATAATACTGTTGTATAAAAGCAAACAATAACGACTAAGAGCTAACCAGAAATGAGATATATATTGAATATAAATGACAGTTCTTTAGAATTGAAACCTACCTACAAGCCGACAATTCTAGGAGTTATATTTATTACTTTTAGGAGATACCACAGGCTATTGAGAGAGAAGATATCAGATGCGTTTTTACTGGTTAATTAATCACATAAAACAGTTGTTTCCAACAGACAACAAACCTAGCTTTCGGGAGCTAGGTTTGTTGTTATAGTTGTTGAGTGAGCAATCGTGCTCGCTAACAATACCCCTATTTAGAAGCCGGTTTCATATTGTGCAGTTGCGCTTACTTCTTTGAAACGGTCACCAGGAGGCAAAATCAAAATAGCACGTGCAGTCTTTGAAGAATAAGCTGGAAGGTAAGTCTGGCAGCTCATGGCACCGTTAGGAGCACTACAACCTTCGATCCAGATAGTATTCAAAATAGTTTCACCTTCAGCATTTATGCTGTAAGTAGCTGTAGTTCCCCTGCCAAAAGAGTAATCAAAGCCGAAACAGCCGCCAGAATACTGCGCCACTGAACCGCCTTGGGTAAACATAGTACAGCTCATTGATGAAGCATGGCTATTAAATGCCACCAAACCAAAAACAGAGAACAAAGTTACCAACAAGTACTTTTTCATTTTAAATCTTCCTTTACATTGTCATTTTGTTTTTAAGACCGTCGGACATATATATTACCGACACAAAGAGAGTAATATAGCTACCGTTAAATGCAAGCAATTTCACATAAAATATATGATAAAAGTATATAAATTGATGAATATAAAATTTTTTAGGATTGATTTTTTGAAAAGCACATAATTCAGAAATAAAATTTCTGTTTTCCCACGAATTTGTGATGAAACCACTTTCCAAATAAACGGCACTTCTGTTATCAAGAAACATCCATTTAAGTTTCTCGATCAGCTTTGTTTGGTACTATTGTGATACAGAACAGGAGGAAGACAAAGGTGAAATGGGTGAATTAGCTCGTTAACGAGTATAAACAACGCTCATCTGAACTTTACATTTACTAACAACAATAGTTAGCTATCGGTGCCGAAAATCTAAATTAACTCGACATTTACTGCCGGTCATGAATCTTAGCCCAGGAATTATAAATTCAAATACCGTGGGATCTGTTAAGGTTGAACAGCCTTGTTGCCACATCGAACTTAGCACTTCGCCGGCTTGCCGTTTAATGTCGAATGGAGCACTTGCCGGATTATTTTTGGAATAAGCAACAATGAGCCATGATCCAAAGCCAAATCCACACATCCTAATTTTATCAACAAGGCCGCTGCGATTTAACATTGGCTGGCAGCTGTAAGATATCAAGCCATACGAGGCTAGAAGCATTATTGCCAGTATTATGAAGTGATGCAAGCTTGTGTGTCCTTACAGGTTATCGCTTTGTTCTGTCAATTCACCGGTAAAATATAAACCCAGAAGAGTAGGTTAATATACTTGCCTGATAATGCAAGCTGTTTTTGCGTATTTTTTTACACCACAATGAAAAACTAAAAATGATTGACTAAAGCGCTACGATCGCCTATCTTTCACACGCCATTTAGACATCCAGACGTCTTTTAAATTTCTGCTCCAAACGAGCCCTTTTATCGAATTAAGCCCATGAGTAAAGTTTCCCTGCCCAAAGACAAGATTAAGATCCTATTATTAGAAGGTGTCCACCAGAGTGCCTTGGAAACCCTGAAATCCAACGGCTATAGCAATATCGAATACCTGAAGACCTCTTTACCCGAGGCAGAGCTCATTGAAAAAGTTCAGGACGTCCACTTTATAGGGATCCGTTCCCGTACCCAGTTGAGTGAAACCGTGATCCAGGCAGCCAAAAAACTGGTGGGTGTTGGCTGTTTTTGCATTGGCACCAACCAAGTGGATCTGGTTGCAACGCAAACCCGCGGTATCCCGGTTTTTAACGCGCCATTTTCCAACACCCGCTCGGTTGCTGAGTTAGTACTGGGGGAGATTATTTTACTACTTCGCGGCATCCCTGCAAAAAACGCATCTGCCCACGCAGGCGGCTGGCAGAAATCAGCGGTTGGCTCCTTCGAAGCCCGTGGCAAAAAGCTCGGTATTATTGGCTATGGCCATATAGGCACCCAACTAAGTATATTGGCAGAGCATTTGGGTATGCAGGTACAGTTTTTTGATATCGAAGATAAATTGGTCTTAGGTAACGCCACCCAAGTTGCCAGTCTGACCCAACTGTTAAAAACGTCTGATGTTGTCAGCCTACACGTGCCTGAGACACCACAAACCCAAAATATGATTGGCGCAGCAGAACTGGAAGTGATGAAGCAAGGCGCGATACTCATAAACGCATCCCGCGGCACTGTAGTGGATATTGATGCCTTAGCTGAGTCGTTAAGTTCTGGAAAGATTGCTGGCGCCGCGATTGATGTATTCCCAGTTGAGCCCAAGTCAAACCAAGAGGAGTTCGTCTCCCCACTTAGGGCGTTTGACAATGTCATTTTAACCCCCCATGTCGGTGGCAGTACCCAGGAAGCGCAAGAAAATATAGGCAAAGAAGTCGCGGGTAAAATCGCTAAATACAGTGACAACGGTAGCACCTTGTCGGCCGTGAATTTTCCAGAGGTAGCCTTGCCGGAGCACACCGGCTGCTCCCGGTTGTTACATATCCACCGCAACGAACCTGGTGTGTTGATTAAGATTAACCAAGCTTTCGCCGCCAACAATGTCAATATCGCAGCCCAGTACTTACAGACCAATGAAAACATTGGTTATGTGGTTATTGATGTAGAAACAGACCATGCTGAAGTAGCTCTGCAAGAATTGAAAGCCATTCCTGCGACAATCAAAACCCGGATCTTGCATTAGGTTATCTAACTTAAACGATTACCAAGAGAAAGGCCTAATCAAATGTGATTAGGCCTTTTTTAGTCAAAAGAATTTTTAACAACGTTTCTACTACCGTAACACCCTTCAAAGCGTGTACTTAAGGGCACACAATTGCACTTTACACGGGTAATTTTTCATTACAGTATTGAGCAAAGCAACCGGAGCGACAAATGACTGCTCTTAAGTTCGACGCAATGGCAATATTATGGTTTACCCTTTCCGCCTTGTTAGTGATTCCAGGATTTGCGCTTGTGATGACGGGTGGCTACCACTTTCTGCTAGGTGTAATTAGCGCGAGTGCAGTCACTTTTTTACTAGGCTTGCAGCGGACCGCTAGAGCTTTGCCACAGGCGAGCTTCCGTAAAATAGGACTAATACTAGCCATAATGATCGCTGTGCAGGGTGCTGTCATCGCAATGTTTGCTGGAGTGTGAATTATCCCTGCTATCATAAAGCCCCGTGCCTTGCACTAAACCCAATCCAAGGGCGGCACGCAGCCCTTGTAATTTGCCAATGAACCCGGCAAACTCGGTCATTATAATAACCTTGTATTTTTAACGGGTATCACCGATGACAAACAAAGCATTAGCTTCAGCTTGGTTCGCGTTGGCAACCTTAGTGGTAATCTCCGCCCTAGCCACATTACCAACTACTGGCTGGTATATTATGCCCGGGATAATGTGTTTGGGTATCGTCATATTTTTAGTAGGAGTGCAACGGACAAACAGGGCTCTGCCTAAACAACGCTATCGACAAATCATAATTGGCCTAGCCTTCGCAACCGCTATCTTCTGCAGTGTAGGTACGGTAATTTTTGGTTAAGTGTTGTTTTTAGCGACCATCTCCCTCCCAGCGGAAAAGCAGCGCGCTCAATGTCAAAAAGACTAAGGTCATTGCCAGCATAATGGCGATGGGCAGTTTCAGCTCCCACAGACCGGCACCTTCAGTCATGATACTGCGGGCAGACTCGACTAAATGGGTCAGCGGTAGTGCCTGAGCAAAGTTTTGCAACCATTGTGGGGCGCCTTCCATGGAAAACCAAACACCAGATAAAATCATCATTGGCCAGGTAACCAGGTTTAAGATACCGCCAGCCAATTCCTCGCTGCGGCTGCGGCTTGCCATCAATAAACCCAGTGAAATCATGCACAAGCCACCCAACACTGCCACCAGCAACAGGTTCAAGTAGGAGCCCAGCATGTAAAAATCAAACATAAAATCGCACACGATAAAGACGAAAGCCGCCATGGCCACCACAATCATCAGCCGGGACACTATTTGCGCCAGGATAAATTCAATCGCCCTCAAGGGGGTTGCTTTCAAACGCTTGAGTACTGAAGATTTGCGGTAACGCACTATCACGTAACCGACACCAAACAAGCAGCTAAACATCATATTCATGCCTAAGATGCCCGGCAGGACCCAATCCAAATATCGAATTTCACGGCCACTCAGGGTCACCCGTTGGTAAGCCCCGTCATAGCCTAATAGCAACTGTTCCACAAAATAGCCTTGCGGCGAGCTGTCGTTTAGCCAGTAAGTTTTTTCCGACGGTGCTACCAGCAAGTCCAGTTGGTGCTGCTCAATACGCTGCTTAGCCCTGGCTGCATCGTCGTAGCTGACAAACTCAACATACTTAAGCTGGAAAAAAGGTAGCTGCCGCTGGTTGTCCAATGCTTCGGCTTGTCCGGGGATTTCCCCTAAAACACCGACTTTATATTGGGCACGGCCTTCGCCATCGAAAATAAACGAAAAGCCGATCAAAATCAGAAGGGGAAAGATAATGTTCCAGCCGAGTGATGCCCGATCCCGGACAAACTCCAAATTGCGCGCCTTGAACAAGGCATAAAAACGTCGCCACATAGTTATCCCTCCAATTGCGCACCGGTTAGTTTCAAAAACAAATCATCCAGGTTGGCGCTTTTTACGCTGAGCCCCTGTAACGGCACATTGTAATGGGTCAATGCCATCAAGACCTGTTCGATATCGCTGGTATTGATCTCCCAAAAGGCCCGGTTCTGCCGTATTGACAGTGATTGCACTAATTCATCCGGTAAAGGTTGCTGCGGGATACGTATCAATGCCCCGGAAAAGTGTTTAGCCAATAGTTCGCCTGGATGGCCTTTTTCGATGATTTTACCCTTGTCCATCAGTTCAATATGGTCGCAAAGGTATTCTGCCTCATCCATGTAGTGGGTGGTTAATACGATGGTTTTACCCTGGGTCTTGATGTGGCTGAGCAAATCCCAAAATTTTCGCCGCGCATGGGGATCAAGGCCGGTGGTGGGTTCGTCCAAAAAAAGTACATCTGGATCATTGACCAACGCCAGCGCCAGCAATAAGCGCTGCTTTTGGCCGCCGGATAGTTTGCGGTGGTCTTGGTCGACAAAATCCTGCAATTGGCATAACTCCACCAACTCCGCTTCCGGCACGCTATGCTCATAAAATGCGGAAAACATGCGGATAGTTTCGATAGTGGTAAGGAAGTCTTGTAAGGCTGTATTTTGGAATTGGATGCCAATTTTGGCCAATGCCGCCTTGTCAATTCCACGGCCGTGGTAACGTATTTCACCCGCATCTGGCGGGATAATACCTTCCAACATTTCAATAGTCGTGGTTTTACCCGCGCCGTTTGGTCCGAGTAACCCAAAACACTGTCCCGGTGGTACCTGGAAACTCACGCCATCAACAGCTGGCACGCCCTTGTAGCTTTTGCGCAATGACTCCACTTCAATTACAGCTTGCATTTCACCTCCAGTTAACTACATGCCAAGATACTACGTACCAGTCCCAAATACGGGCTTGGGCTTGTGCATTGTAATGTAGTTTTATTACACTGCCAGCATTTGATAGCAAGACATAACCAATTAATGCGCATTCCCCGGCTTTACCTCGATACACCATTACACGTTGAACAAACCATTGCACTACCTAAAGAAGCCAGTAATTATTTACTGAATGTGCTGCGCCTCACTGATGCCAGCCCGCTAGTGTTGTTTAATGGTGATGGCAATGAATACAGCGCAGAACTAGAAGTTGTAAGCAAACGTGAAGCCAGGGTCAGCATTGACAGTAAACTCGGTATTGATTGTGAATCCAACCTCGCTATCCACCTGGGACAAGGCGTATCCAAAGGCGAGCGCATGGACACAGTTGTGCAAAAAGCAGTAGAACTCGGCGTCGCTGAAATTACGCCAATTATTACTGAACGCTGCAACGTAAAACTCAATACGGAGCGCTGGCAAAAGAAACAACAGCACTGGCAAAGAATCGCCATATCTGCCTGCGAACAATGTGGCCGCAACCGGGTTCCAATGGTCTATACACCTACCCCACTGCAGCAATGGTTGTCCCAATCCACCAGCCAGTTACGACTGACTTTGAACCCCAGGTCAGAAAAGCGCATGGCAAGGCTCGATATGCCTCGCTCAGGGGCCAGGTTGTTAATCGGCCCAGAGGGTGGCCTTAGCGATGGCGAAGTATTCCAAGCCAGCGAGGCGGGTTTTGTCGATGTTGCATTAGGGCCAAGGATCCTGCGCACCGAAACAGCGGCGATTGCCACTATCTCCATATTGCAAGCCAACTACGGCGACCTGTGAGGGAACAAGCATGACAATCAATTATCGAATTGCCCAAGCCAGCGATACCAAACGCTGCTTGCAAATCCGCGGCATGACCCGGCAAAACCCGATGACATTGCAGGATTTGCAGTCGATAGGTGTCACTCAAGAGTCATGGGCGTCAGCGGTTGCAACCGGCGAGATCACCGGCACAGTTGCAGAGTCTGAGGGATGTGTGGTTGGCTATTGTTTTGGTGACTTTGCCTCTGGTGAAATCCAAGTACTAGCGCTCCTGCCAGCTTTCGAAAACAAGGGGATTGGCAAAGTACTATTGTCTAAAACGATGGCGGTACTTTTTGCAAGCGGGTTAACCAGGCTATGGTTGGCGGCGTCGCCAGATCCCGCCATTCGTGCCCATGGCTTTTACCGCTACCTGGGTTGGCAGTACACCGGGGAAACCGACCGCATCGGCGATCAAATACTGGAATATAAACAAAGTTAAACAATTTAACTAAGTGTTAAAACACTGGCTTATTGCGGAAACTTAACAGGCTTGCTAGCCTTTGGCGCAAAAAATTTTTTGTCCAAACAGTCCTTATACCGAGGAGGCGCTACCTGTATGTTATCCGTCCGTGAAGTATGCAAAGACTACGCAGGTAAAAGCGCCTTATCACAGGTGAGTTTTGACTTGATGCAAGGGGAAATAGTGGCCTTGCTGGGCGCCAATGGCTCGGGTAAAACCACAACTGTGCAATCTATATGCGGATTAGTGAAATTCGAGCAAGGCGATATATTGTTCGAGCGTGAATCAATCCTTGGCAATAGCCGTTACCTGCAACATGTAGGCGCAGTCTTGGATGGCAGCCGCAATACCAATTGGCGCCTTACCGCTAGCCAAAACGCCCAATACTTTGCGCGCTTGCACGGTGTCAGCTCCAGGCAATCGGGTGCCACAATCAAGGAATTACAGCACAAGCTTGGCCTTGAACCCTACCAAGGCCAAGAGGTGATGAAGCTGTCCACTGGCAACAAACAAAAAGCCGCCCTGCTTTGCGCCCTTGCCCACCAACCCAAATTAGTTCTGATGGATGAGCCTACCCTAGGATTGGATCTCAATACGGTTGCCGAGCTGCAAGATATCATCCGCAGCCAAGCGAGGAATGAAGGCCAAGGCTTCTTGGTGACTTCACACGACCTGTCCTTTATCGACCGGATATGTAGCCACGTTGTGGTATTAGACCAAGGCCAAGTTGTGTTTAACGGCTCACTTGTTGATTTGAAGAAGAAAATGTTTAGCTTTGAATTGCGTTTACAATTAAAGCCTGCGCATATACCAGATGTTTTGTTGGCAGTAAGTGAAAAGTGCAGGGGCAAATTTGACAGTCAACATAACAAAGACGGCTTAAGCATAAAATATGACAGCGTCGGACAAGTGTTACCACTACTGGGATGGCTAGATAGCCAAGTGTGGCAACCTGATACCCTGCATATTGAAGAGTTGGGCATCGAAAAAGCCTACCGCAGCCTAACACAGCAGGAGAGTCACCCATGAATTACCTTGCATTGTTGGGCAATGAACTCCGGGTGCAGCTGATAGAGATGCGCCAATACTGGTTTGAAACCTTTAGCAGTAGCCTTGTAGTGATCGGGGTGTTTGTTGGCCTGTTTTTTGGTATTAAGTCGATGGTGCCAGGCATGCAGGAGTCTGGTTCGCTCGACGGCCTATTATTTGGCTTTTTATTGTGGAGCTTTGCCACTGGCGCCTATAATACAGTCACCGATAGCATTATCGAAGATACCCACAAGGGTTTTATCGAGCAGTTGTTTTTATGTCCAGCCGGGTTTGTACAACTAATGCTAGTGCGCACAGTAGCAGGGCTATTCAGCGGTTATTTATTCACGATCTTATTTGTCCTATTAGCCATGGCATTTACCGGCAACTGGATAGAAATCAACTTTTTTACCCTGTTCTTCTTGTTAGCATTAGCCGCACCATCATTGGTTGGCTTGGGTTTTGTCATCAGTGGATTAGCGTTGTTGTTCAAAAAGGTAGCAACGGTAGGCATGTTGATGACAATGGCTTTTATGGGCTTGGTAGCCCTGGATGGCTTGCCTTTTAACCTGTTTAGCCTGCTCCCCTTTGTACCGGGCGCATCCCTGGCGAGGGAGGTGATCCTGGGGCAGCAACCCATAAACCTAGTGCATCTTGGCATAGTTGCGCTGAACTCCCTGGTCTACTTGGTTGTGGGGCTATTGGTTTTCCGGCGTATGGAGGCCAAAGCCAAGCAATTAAACCTCATAGGCAAGTACTAATACTTAATACAATCGGTGTAACACGAGTTGACCAGCAAGGTCGCTGTCAGTGGGTGAACTTTCAGAAACAATTTTGCGTACCAGTTTTCCTGGCGGGCCAATTGCCTTTGTGCTATCAAATGCCCGATTACAACAAGAAAGGAAAACACAATGCGAGCCAAATTTGTATTCGGCTTTTTACTCACACTCACGGCCTTTGCCGCTAGCGCAAAGGAAACCAACATTCCTACCCAGTTCACACAAGGTAAAGTGCTGTCCAGCATGCCCAGTGTATTGTCACAGCGGGATCGTATTGAACCTGCCAACAAAGTAGTGAAATACCGGTTAGAAAACCTGTTACCCAAACTAATGGACGAAACCGACACGGACATGTGGCTGGTGATGAATCGGGAATACGGTGAGGATGCTTTGTTTTATACCCTAGTCCCACATACGACTTTTGCTGCTAGGCGCACTACCTTGCTGGTATTTGTCAAAAACGATGATGGCGAGGTTGAGCGCTTTACTGTTAGCCGTTACCCCATCCCCGGATATTACGAGTCAAAATGGGACGGCGGTACCAAAGAGCAGCAATGGCAACGCCTGGCGCAAATCATAGAACAGTATGATCCGAAAAACATCGCTATCAACCGCAGCAAGGATTGGGCACTTGCCGATGGCCTGACCGTTGGTATGTACGAAACCTTGCAGTCGGTATTGTCAGACAAATACAAGGCACGCCTAAAAAGTGCTGAAAACCTGGTGATCCGCTGGCTAGAAACCCGTACAGAGCCAGAACTGGCACTGTACAGCCATGTGGTCAACATCGCCCGTACTGTCATTGCCGAGGGCTTTTCCAACAAGGTGATCACACCTGGCGCCACCACCACTGACGATATCGCTTGGTACCTGAGGGAACGCTTTGAAGAGCTAGAGCTTCGACCTTGGTTCCAGCCTTATGTCAACGTGCAGCGTCAAGGCGACAACTACAGTTCGGACGAACCCTTTTTCGGTAAATATGGCCGGGTGATCATGCCGGGAGACATCATCCACACAGATGTGGGGATCTGCTATTTAAAACTCTGCACCGACACCCAGGAAATGGCCTATGTGGCCAAATTAGGGGAAAGCGAGGTGCCACAAGGCCTGGTTGATGCCATGGCTGTAGGCAACCATTGGCAAGACCTGCTAACCAATGAATTTGTCACTGGCAGGACCGGTAACGAAATCCTGTTTGCAACCCACAAAGCCAGCAAGGCCGCCGGTATTGTTTCTAGCACCTACACACACCCGATTGGTTTTGTTGGCCACGGCATTGGCCCCACTATTGGTATGTGGGATAACCAAGGCGAAACGCCTATACAGGGCGATTGGCCGCTGTACCCCAATACGGCCTATGCCATCGAGGGCAATATCCAAACCTCACTGCCAGAATGGGACAACGAGTTAATCCAGATAAAACTCGAACAAACGGCGGTTTTTGATGGCGAAACGGTTTGGTACCTGGCGGGCAGGCAAACCGAGTGGCATTTTATCAGATAGCCAATGTTCTTCGCGCGGATTTCAAAAAAGGGTAGCGTCCGCTACCCTTTTTTTATACCCGGTAATAATAATCGGGATAACCTCAGATCATGCCCATTTCAATGGCCTTCAATACTGCGCGGGTACGATCCCGTACGCCCATCTTGCCTAGGATATTAGATACCTGGTTTTTCACCGTGCCTTCAGATTTGTGCATCGCTTTGGCAATTTCACGGTTGCTGTAACCCGCAGCCATCAAGCGCAATATTTCAGT
This sequence comes from Alteromonadaceae bacterium, assembly GCA_965279005.1. Classification (GTDB taxonomy): domain Bacteria; phylum Pseudomonadota; class Gammaproteobacteria; order Enterobacterales; family Alteromonadaceae; genus Planctobacterium. The sequence goes on from CBDIHK010000026.1 coordinate 517,381, forward strand.
TTCTTTATCGGACAGGGATTCTGGCTGTTCAAAACTTTGGAAATCCGAGTGCAGGCCTTGCAAACCCTTGAGCACTTTTTCGGTAATGGCGGGTTGGATCAGGGTTTTGCCTTGCGCCACTTCAGTGATGGCATTGATCAGGTTGTCCAAAGACACATCTTTGAGTAGGTAGCCTTTGGCACCGCTTTGGATGGCTTGCATCACTAATTCGTGGTCATCAAAGGTAGTGAGCATGATTACCGGAATTTGCATTTGCGCTTTTTGCAGTTGCTGTACCGCTTCAATACCGCTGCATTTAGGCATGCGGATATCCATTAATATTACATCTGGCTGGAAAGCCTGGGCGATCTGGGCCACTTGGTCACCATCATCCGCTTCCGCCACAACTGCAACCTTGTCCGACAATGACAACAAGCTTTTAATGCCTTCCCGTACTAGGGTTTGGTCATCCACCAGCATCACCTTAATCGCCATCTTGTCCTCCTATTTTCCCAATCAGTCCTATGCCGGTGCGGTCATAGTTATGAAGGTTCTAAAGCCAGATTTATCCGCCTGGAAATCCACTTTACCACCCAAAGCCGCCACCCTCTCTTTTATGCCGGTCAAACCGTTGCCTGGCTTGATCGAATCGGATACCTTGCCATTGTCCTGCATGGTCAATTGCACCTGTTCTTCTTGCTGCCTAAGTTTGATATGGAATTCGTTGGCATGGCCGTGTTTTAAGGTATTAGTTAGGCTTTCCTGGACACAGCGCAAGATAGTATCAGCTAATTCTACATCGGCGATAGCGAGATCTTCTTGCAGCTGCAAATGGATCTTAAGCCTGGGTACGGATTCCACCAAAGCCTTTAGCGCTTCGGATAGCTCCAGCGCCGACTTTTCCCGGATTTCCGTTACTGCTTCGCGCACATCAGCCAATAGCAACTTAGCAATGGCGTAGCTTTTTTCCACTTGTTGCTTGGCATCTCCCTCGGTTTTGTGCATGGCTACCTGCAAGTTAATGGTAAGCGCGGTTAAGTGGTGCCCCACTAGGTCATGGATATTGCGGGCAATGCGCACCCGTTCTGATTGTTTGGTCGCTTCTTTTAATAGGCTTTGCGCCGCCAATAACTCGCGGTTTAGCTGCTGGCTGGCTTCTTTGGCGATGCTTTCCTGGCGCACGGCATGGATCATGGTGACAGTGAACAAGCTCAGCATCCAATACAGCAAAGCACTGAAAATCACGAAATCAAATTGCCAATGGTATTTAAAAATGGCGTAAAAACCCACGAACAGCACCGGCGTGCTGGCCAGTGCCAGTTTTAGTGATAACAAATAAACTAGATGGCCGCTCCAGATCCCTAACAATATGGCGTTAAAGGTATTGGGTAAGCAAAAAAACAGTGCTACCACGCTGGCAAATTGCAAGGTAACCAAGCCCATATACAGCCGGTTGCTAATGGCTAGATCTTCATTGGTAGTGCGCACAAAACAGTACAAATATACCAGGTAACTGGTGTTTGCCAATAAGTAACGCCAAGGGCCAATATCGGCATTTTGCCATGCCAGGTAGTTGGCTATGCCGGCGATAGTAAAAATCGTCAGTATGCCGCTAAGCCTCTCTACTTCAAGCTGTTTGAACTTACCTAACATTGCCTCTACCAACCCTTTTCAGACACAACTAGCAAAACAGCAGTATGACATAGCGGCACTAAAAACCTATAGGCCAAAAGTCACGTTTGGATCCGTGACTTTTGGCACTAATATTAGATTGCCCCGCTGGCTAAGATACCCCCATATTTGAGAAAGGCGGACTCCAGCATGCAATTAATCCATCAATTGAGTTTTTACTTACACATCCTTTTTGGCAGTGCAGCATTGGTGCTGTTTTGGTTACCCATAGCTAGCGCCAAAGGCAGCCTGGATCATAAGAAGTTTGGGCGTTTTTACCACGCCACTATGTATGCGGTCGCAGCCACAGGTGCCGTGATGGCAGTCATTGTGTTGTACGCCCCCTTCCTCATCCATGGTGACAGGCTGTCAGATCTTGGGAAAATAGACCTATTCAACCACCGGATGCGGGTATTTTATGGCTTGCTATTATTTCTCAGCCTGCTGATTTACGTCGGCTTGCGCCATGGTGACTTAGCGCTGAAAAGCAAAACAGATAAAACCGCGGTAAAGACGCCGTTACACCTTGCCAGCAACGGTTTGTTATTCCTCGGTGGCGTGGCGCTATTGGTATCAGGCATTAACAACCAACACACTTTGTCGTTGGTGTTTTGTTTCCTGGGCATGGCCGCCGCAATCGGAAACCTGCGGTTTTGCCTGGGCAGCAAAGGCGGCAACCAGCAATGGTTAATTGAACACCTTTCCAGCTATATTGGCACTGGCATCGGTGCTTATACCGCTTTTTTTGCCTTCGGTGGCCGTTCATTGTTTGGCGATATCGGGCAATGGCACCTTGTATTCTGGATTTTACCAGGCGTATTAGGCAGCTTTGTGATCCGCCACTACAGCAAAAAATACACACCTAGACCTTTATCAAACTCTTCATTTGCCAAATCAGGGAGCTAGTTATGACTTTGCATACAAACTTTTTCAAAAACGCGATGTTGGCTTCGCTTGTTATCTCGACTTTACAGATCCCCACGCTTGCAGCTAAGCCACTAGATGGCTTGGAAACAGCAATTGCAATGGTAGAAAATGGCCAGCTGCAAGCAGCCAAACCAATCTTGGCACGGTTCAGCGAGGATCCCCTAGCACAAACCTATTTGGCACAATTGATGATGGATGAAGACCTAGATGAAGCCGAAGAAATGATAGAAGCCGTGCTAAAGCAAGAACCAAAACTTGCCCACGCCCATTTTATTGCTGGGCGTATTATGGGACGACAGGCTAGCGAGGCGTTTTTATCGGCGTTGAGCTACGCCAAGAAATCTCTCACTGCCTTCAAAACAGCAGCAGAATTAGAGCCAGACAACCTCGAATACCAAATGGGAGTCTTCCGTTTCTACATTAATGCACCAAGCTTTGCCGGTGGCGACTTAGGGGAAGCTAGGCAGATCATTGCCAAGATCAAACAGCAAGACCTAGTCAGTGGCCTTTTGGCAGAAATCGAGCTAAGCCGTGGCCATGACAATGACAAGGAACAGCAACGGGTGTTGCAACAACTGCTGCAGCAACATGCTGGCATACCAAGGTTGAACTACGAATATGGCATGTGGTTGCAACGCCAAGAGCAATATCAACAAGCAATAGAACAGTTTAATATTGCCCTGCAAAACAGCAATGAAGATGGTTTTGACTACGAAGGCCGATGCCTGACTTCCTACCAGATTGGCCGCACTGCTGTTTTCTCAAAATCGGAGGTGGCACAGGGCAAACAGCATTTAAACCACTATATTGACAATTGCCTTGAACAAACCCGGTCAATGCCAGAAACCCATTGGGCACAATTCCGGCTGGCCAACCTACTGGAACTCGCAGGTGAAAAAGAACAAGCCAAACACTTGTACCAATCCTTGCAAGATATTCCGGACCAAGAGTTGCAACAACAGCTAAAATCTAAAATCTAAAATCTAAAATCTAAAATCTAGGCTAGCAGCCGGGCACTGAATGGGCGGCCGTGGGACAACATATTATACTTTGGTCTAAGCCATTCATAAAAACTTGTTGAATCTATAACCTTTGCCACTATTAAAGAGGCAAAGGTTTTTTTCATACAGGTGATATTTTGAGCATCAGCCTCGCCATCGTGATGGATCCCATCAGTGCCATAAACATTAAAAAAGATACAAGTTTCGCCATGCTGCTGGCAGCACAAGCTAGGGGTTACCAGCTAACCTACCTAGAAATGGCCGACTTGTACCTCATCAATGGTGAACCCAGGGCAAGGGCGCGCAGCTTGTCTGTGCAAAAAGATGCCGACAACTGGTATCAACTAGGTGAACTGGAAGACAAAGGTTTAGGTGACTTCGATGTTATCTTGATGCGCAAAGATCCGCCTTTTGATGGTGAATACCTCTATGCCAGCCAAATGTTGGAGCTGGCAGAACAGCGCGGCGCATTAGTGGTCAATAAAGCCCAGGCCCTGCGCGACTTTAACGAAAAACTGTTTACATCCTGGTTTCCAGATTTGATACCTGCCACCCTGGTTACCCGTGACAGCCAGCTGATTCGGGAATTCCACCAAAAGCACCGGGACATAATATGCAAACCTTTGGATGGTATGGGCGGCACCTCCATTTTTAGGGTAAAAGACGACGGCAATAACCTGGGTGTTATTATTGAAACGCTCACCGCCTTAGGCAACCAGTATGCCATGTTCCAAGAATTCTTACCGGCGATTAAGGACGGGGACAAACGCATCTTAATTATCGACGGCGAAGTGGTGCCTTACTGCCTTGCAAGGTTGCCAAGCAAAGGCGAAAACCGGGGCAACTTAGCTGCAGGCGGTACCGGTAGGCCACAGCCTTTGTCAGACAGCGATTTGGCATTGGCGAAACAGATCGCACCACTTTTAGTGGAACACGGGCTTATATTTGTCGGTCTAGATGTTATAGGTGACAGGATCACCGAAATAAACGTAACTAGCCCAACTTGCGTACAGGAGATTGAAGCCCAGTACGATGTTGATATTACTGGCATGTTGTTTGATGCCATTGAAAAGCGCTTAGATAATAGCTGAAGATCCAAAGGGGGATAGCATGGCAAATAGTTTAGAAAACCACTTTTTGATCGCAACTCCCCAGTTGGAAGGCTCCTATTTCGGGCGCTCGGTTACCTATATTTGTGAACACAATACCGAGGGCGCCATGGGTATCGTTATCAACCAGGAAACTGACCTTACCTTGAAGCAATTGCTGGGCATGACTGAGGAGCTGGGTGACACAGACGTTGACGCCCAGCATTCAGCGGACAAAATCTATGCCGGTGGCCCTGTTAGCCGGGATCGCGGGTTCATCCTGCATACCACCCAGCCAGGCTGGAGCTCAAGCCTCGCACTCACCTCTGAAATAATGGTCACCACTTCCAAGGACATATTGAGCGTTATTGGCAATGACAAAGGACCAAGCCAGTCGATCGTGGCTTTAGGCTATGCCGGTTGGTCTCCGGGCCAGTTGGAAGATGAGTTGGAAACCAACTCATGGTTGACCCTTGAAGCGGATCTGGATCTATTGTTCAACGTGCCCGCCGCGCAAAAGTGGCAAACAGCGATTGATAAATTGGGGATCGACATTTGGCAACTTGCCCCAACCGTTGGCCACGCCTAAGACAAAAAAGGCATTCAAAGCCACATATTTTCAAGACTAACCCCATAAATTGCGGTTAAATGCCTTGTTGTCACCCGAAATTGCATTATCATGAAACTGTTTAGCCCGCTGTGCACAAATATATGCTTACTTACTTGATACGCAACACATTTTTACCAAACACGGACGCTAGCTTACCATGGCTGTAAGGCGCTGCTTAGCCCTCATTTGTCTATTTTTGCTGCCTTATTGCGGCCAAGCACAAACCGTTGACCACCCGCTATTACAACAAGCTATCGATATGGATGGCACCCAAAAGCAAGCCATCCTAGACCTGTTGACCCCATTATTGCGCCAAGGTGAATTTGACCAAACGCCCTATGAAAAGTACCACGCTTTGCGGGAAGTGAGTTTTGCTTATTTGCGCTTGGGACAAATAGAGCAGGCAAGGCGCCACACGGAACTGCTGCGCTTGCATGGGCAGCAATCCGGCGAAACCTTCTATGTCGCCAAAAGCTACCATATTGACGGGGAAATTTACGACGCCCTCGCACAGTTTGACAACAAGTTGGCAGCACAAAAAAAAGCACTGAGCCTGTTGGACAGTATTGAAGGTGATTATGATAAAACAGAAAAGGTCACAGTGCTGGTTGAAATTGCCAGTGGATACCGCGAATCAGGCCAGCTAGCTGAAGCATTGTACGCCGCTAGGTTCGCCGAAAACTTTGCCCGCAGCATTGAAGACATTGAGGGCATTGCCAGTGCCTATAACGTAATGGGCGTAGCCCACCAAAACCTAGGTAACTATCCCAAAGCCCTTGAGTACATGTTACAAACCATTGAGCTTGACCGGCAAATCGGCAAAGACAACGAAGTCAGCACTTCTTTGTTCAACGTCGCGACCATTTATGAAGAAATGGGCGATATCGAACTGGCGGAAGACTACTACCAACAGGCGCTGGAATTAGATTTGCAAACCCAAAATCCAGACCACCTTGGTTATGACTATGCAAAATTGGGAAAAATGGCATTGTTGCGAGGCGACTTTGAGCTAGCACGGCAACAAACCTTAAAAGCCATGGATATGTTCCAATCGGTAAAAGCCAAACGCAACATTGGCTGGATGTATAACAAGCTCGCAATCATTGAACTGGAAGCGGGCGAGCTGGAAACCAGCCAGGCCTACCTTGGGCAAGCGCTCACCATCAACCAGGATGTCCAGGACTATAACCTAATCACCGAGTCCTTTGTCACCAAGGCGGGACTGGCATTGAAGCGGGGCAGCTACCTTGAAGCACACCAAGCGCTGGACGAAGTAGAAAAAAATGCCATTGAACGTCGCGCCGCGCCACAAATTGAAGAAATATTTGATTTGCGCAGCCGCATCTTTGAACGCCAAGGCCGGTACCAACAAGCACTTAACAGCGCCCGGCAATTCCATGAACTTTACCAAAGTATGAATGAACGCGAGAAGGCAAAGACGGTTGCTGGCCTGCAGAGCAATATTAATTTCCTGCAGCGGGAACACCGCATCCAAATGCTGGAAAAAGACAAAGCCATTAAGAACGTGCAGTTGCAACAAACTAAGATCCAGCGCAACGCCTGGATTTCAATATTGCTTTCGGTGCTGTTTGTGATTGCCGCGATTGGCTACCGGGAATACACCAAGCGCCGTGTGGCTGGTTACAAGGCGCGATTAATGGAAGAGTCGGTTGAACGCAAGAATGCCATGCTGGCGGAAGTCTCCCATGAGTTGCGCAGCCCGCTTACCGCGCTCAAATTGCAAGTAGAGGCATTGGAATACAATATTGAAGATGATCCTAAAGCGGCTTACACCCGGATTAACCAAAAAGTGGCTGAGCTCAATCAACTAATAGAGGATTTATATGAACTCGCCCGTGCCGACAGCGGCTTATTGAAACTAGAACTTGATGAGATCTCGGTGCACGAATTAGTAGCCGATATTACTGAAGGTTACGCAGAAGTCGTCGAGCACCACGGATTAAAATTAGAAGCTGATATTTTACCGACCGAAACTGACATCATAAGGGCCGACGCCAACCGGTTAAAACAAGTTATTGTGAACTTGATACGCAATAGCCTAAATTATACCGACGCCCCAGGTATCATCCGCTGTAGCACGCAAATCACCAAGGACAAAGTTGAAATCCAAGTGGAAGACTCTGCACCTGGCGTCGCGGAACCAGATCTGCCCAGGTTGTTTGAACGGCTATACCGCACTAAAGACTCAAAAGCCCGCGATACCGGAGGTTCCGGCCTGGGCTTATCCATCTGCAAAAGCCTTATCGATGCCCACTCTGGCACTATCAAAGCATCTCCTAGTAAATTAGGCGGTTTAAAAGTAAATATCTCCCTACCTAAAATCCACGCCGATATAGCTCCTAGCTAGGTAATTGTAAATCGATAAATTTCGGGTTCAAGATTGCAAAAGCTTAACTTGCAGCTCGGGACACATCATTATTAAATGTGGTGGCTAGGCAAAGTAGGATTATGGGTCGCCTTGATCCCACTTGTGTCGGCTCCGTATTAGCTTCAAAAACACAACCAACTACATTTCTGGAAACAATAAATGCTGCAGTTTAAACGATGGATAGTGACGCTCTTCTGCCTTGTTGCATTGGTGGCGGGGCTTGGTTTTGTGAAATTTACCCAAATCCAAGCCGCAATTGCATTTGGGGAATCGTTTCCCGAAACCAGTGAAACCGTGCAAGCCTTGGTAGCGACAAAAACCAGTTGGCAACCACAACTGGAGGTAGTGGGTGAGATAACGGCATTGCAAACTTTGGAATTGCGCAACGAACTGGAAGGTTTGATAACCGAAGTTAACTTCAAAAGCGGTGAAGCTGTTGAGGCTGGCGAGGTACTAATGCGCCTTGATGCCACAACTGAACAAGCACAATTGGATGCTATCCAGGCACAGATAGAATTGGCAAAGCTCGATGTCAAACGCTTTGGCGACCTATTGCAAAGCAATGCGGGTTCACGCGAGCAGCTAGACCGCGCCAACGCCCAGTTGGCAGTATACCAAGCAAACGCAAGGGCGCTGCAGGCCACTATAACCAAAAAAACCCTCACCGCCCCCTTTTCTGGCACTGCTGGTATCCACCAATGGGAGGTTGGTAGCTTTTTACCAAGCAACACACGAGTGACAACCTTGGTAGGTGACTTGTCCGAAGTTTGGGTGGACTTTTCATTGCCCCAAAAACACTCAGGCGTAACCCAGGGTAGCCAAATACAGGTGCGGGCACCGGATATTAGCGATACTGTGATGGCAGCTACCATTATAGCCGTGGAACAACGCATCAACAGTGGCTCCCGCAGCTTGCAGGTGCGCGCATCTATGGATAACAGCAGCGCGAAACTCAAACCAGGTACCTTTGTGCAAATCCAAATTGCCAGTGGCCAACCCCAAGACGCTTTTGCATTGCCGACAGCGGCGCTGCGCTTTGACAGCTTCGGCAGCTATGTTTTTGTCCTAAATAAAGACGATGCAGGGCAATGGCGCGCTGCACGCAGGCCCGTCGAGCTGCTTTCGAGGGAGTATGAAACAGCGTATATCCGCAGCGGCCTTGATGCTGGCGAAACCATCGCAACGGTCGGCTCCGCCAAACTCTATGAAGGCTTGTTAGTGTTTGTGGCGGAGGACAACTAGTGGCTGATGACAAATCCAAGCAAAGCGGCAATATTGTTGAATCGGGCTCCGAACTGATCAACAGTCCTTCCATCATGGACGTATTTTGCAAGCGCCCAATCCTAGCCATTGTCATTTCATTAGCCATTGTCCTAATTGGCGTAAGGGCTGCTGGCAGCATTTCGGTATTGCAATTCCCACAGCTAAGTAGTGCCTCCATACAAATCAGTACCCCTTATGTTGGCGCTTCGGCTGAAGTAGTCCAGGGCTTTATTACCGAACCTATAGAGCGGGCGGCCTCGTCTGTACCGGGAGTTGATTATGTTGACTCCAATACCACGCCAGGCTTGAGCACTGTCAACGTTTGGCTGCGGCTGAATGAAGATCCCGCAGATGCCTTGGCTGAACTGTCTGCCCGCATCGACCAGATCCGCTTTGAACTGCCAGAAGCGGCGGAAGATCCGGCAATCCAAGTAGTACGTGCCGACCGGCCGTTCGCAATATTTTACTTGACGGTAAACTACGACGAAGAAGCTGCAGGAATGTCACGGCTGGAAGTTACCGACTACCTATCCCGCAATGTCAGCCCAGCGCTGGCGTCAATTCCCGGGGTGCAACGCATCGGCTTGGAAGGTGCGCGTACGCCGACGATGAGGGTTTGGCTGGATACCCAAAAAATGGCTGCTTTGGGTGTTGCAGCGGATGATGTGGCGACAGCCTTGCGCAATAACAACCTAATATCGACTATTGGTAACAGCGAAAACAACCAGCAACGCATCTCGCTGTTGACCGATACCAGCCTGACCAACATCGAAGAGTTCGAAAACCTGGTGGTCAGCGACCGCAATGGCATACAGGTTAAGATACGCGATATTGCCAGCGTAGAAGTAGGCGAAGAGGAGGCAGTGGTCACTGCCAGGCTGGACAAGGAAACGGTGCTATATATATCGGTTTGGCCGCTACCTGGTGCCAATGAAATTGAAATTGGTGACCGCTTGTACCTGATGGTGGATGAAATCAACCAAACCCTACCCAAAGGCATGAGTATTGATGACGGCTACGATGGCACCCTGTATATGCGGGATGCCTTGCGCGAGATTTTCATCACCCTGGCCGAGACAGTTATCCTAGTGGGTATTGTAGTGCTCGCCATGATGGGTTCATTCCGTACGGCCATTGTACCGTTGGTGACCATACCCATCTCCATCCTCGGCGCCATTGGCGCTATGTACATGGTGGGTTTTAGCCTAAACCTGCTGACAGTATTGGCTATTGTGCTATCCGTTGGCTTAGTGGTTGATGATGCCATTGTGGTAGTGGAAAACGTCGCCCGCTATATGCGCTCGGGTATGGGACGGCTACAGGCGGCACTAGCAAGCTCGCGGCAACTTTTGGCTCCCATTATCAGTATGACCATTACCTTGGCCGCGGTGTACGCGCCAATTGGCTTGTTGACGGGCCTGACCGGTGCCCTATTCAAGGAATTCGCGTTTTCCTTGGCTATCGCGGTACTGATATCAGGGATTGTGGCGATTACCCTGTCCCCGATTATGAGCGCCTATGCCTGCGCTGAGGATGGCAAAGAAAGTAAGCTGACCCGACAAATCAACGGGTTGTTTGAAAACCTGAAACAATCTTACGGTAAGTTACTACTGAAAACCCTGCAGTGGCAAAGCCAGATCCTGTTTGCCGCCGTGTTTGTTTCCCTACTCAGTGTGCCTTTTTATCTATTTTCACTAAAAGAGCTGGCACCTACTGAAGACCAATCTGGCATAACAGTCATTGTGGAATCCGCGCCAGAAGCCTCCATCGACTATACCCTGGAACATATGGATCAAGTAGTGGACACCATGAACCAGCTGGATGGTGCCAAATTCATGTGGCAAATTATGAACCCGGCCGGTGGTTTTTCTGGCGTAGATTTTGTGCCAGTCGATGAGCGCAGCGAAAACGTTCAAGACATGTTTTGGCAGGCGTTTGGCAGCTTAAACCAAATCCCTGGCTTGAAAGCTTTTCCGGTCCTGGATTCCGCCTTGCCCACAGCAGGTAACTTCTCAGTGGAGCTGGTGGTGCAAAGCACCGATGAGTACAACACCATGAAGCAGTATGCGGATCAGATGGTGGCAGCAGCCAACCAAAGCGGTATGTTCCTATTTGCCAGTACCGATTTGAAAATTGATTTGCCACAGGTTCGGTTCGAACTTGACCGCAAGCGGATTGCTGACCTTGGTATGGATTTGGCGAGTGTAAACCGGCAGTTGTCCACCCTGCTCTCTGGCAATTTTGTCAATCGCTACAACCAGGATGGCAGGGCTTACCGGGTGGTGCCCATGGTTAAACAAAGCGAGCGCTTTACCCCTGAAGATATCCTGGATTTGCAACTGCGTACGCCAAGCGGCGATCTGATCCCGGTGCGCGCTATCGCCACCTTGCGCACCGAAACCGCACCAAGGGTATTGGCGAAATTCCAACAAAAGAACGCCTTCCGGATTTTTGGTGAAGTGATACCTGGACGCGCTACCAAGGAACAAGGTTTAGCCGAATTGGAAAAAATCGCGGATCAATTATTACCGGCGCAATACAGCATTGACTACGCGGGCGAGTCACGGCAAATACGCTTAGAGGGCAATACGTTGGAAGGGGTACTTCTAGTCGCCTTGGTGTTTGTATTTTTGGTACTTGCGGTGCAGTTCAATAGTTTCCGGGATCCGTTAGTTGTATTACTCGGCTCGGTACCGCTGGCGTTATCAGGGGCACTGATGCTCACCTTTTTAGACTTCACCACCATCAATATTTATTCCCAGGTAGGCTTTATTACGCTGGTTGGCCTAGTGGCCAAAAATGGCATACTGATTGTCGAGTTCGCCAACCATATGCAACGGCAAGGCTTGGCGAAGGTACAGGCCATAGAAGTCGCCGCGAAAACCCGCTTAAGGCCGGTATTGATGACCACTGCTGCTACCGTCTTGGGCCACTTCCCCTTGGTACTGGTTGTGGGCGCCGGGGCCGAAGCCCGTAACAGTATCGGCATCATCCTAGTTGCGGGCATGCTGGTAGGGGTAATATTTACCCTTTTGGTATTGCCTAGCGTGTATATGGCCCTGGCGTCGAACCACCAAAAAACAGACGTAGCACCAGAGCCAGCTTTTGATGCAGAGACAGCCCCGCAACGGGCCGCCAACTAGCTGGCGGCCCGTTGCCAAGTTTATTAGCCAGCCACTGGCGCTTGCGGCCAAATACCGACTCCATTAATAGCAAAGCCCTGGAATTGGCTAAAGAAGCAAACCATAATTGAGCTGTGGTTCGTTTGGAATTTGCGCTGTTGCAGGTTGTTAAGCTCTTACTCTATTTATTCTGCTTTGCTATGCCCAGCTGGCTGGCGGCAAAGGAAATGCTGATTGCGGTAAACGAGCGCGATATCTACCGCTACCAAGACCAAGCGGGTGAATGGCAAGGCAAAGATATTGCATTGGTCAAGGCGGTTTTCCGCAGGGTTCCCCACGGCTACAGGATTATCGCAATGCCATGGCCAAGGGTGTTAAAAAGCCTCGAGGCAGGTACGGTTGATATGACCTTGGCCGCGGCAAAAACGCCGGAGCGACAGGTTTACGCTTGGTTTAGCACCCCACCCTTCCGATATAGCCATTACCTGTTGTTCGTAAGGAGGGATAGGTTAAGCCTATTTAGTTCCATCAAATCACTGCGGGGTTTAATTGGCAAGGATGTACTGATTGGTGCACTGCGTGGCGCCATCTATTCAGATTCATTTTTCCTAATGCTGGCTGAACCGGGCTTCAAAGAGAAGCTGGTTTATATAGACGACGACCAAAGCATGGTCAGTTTCGCCCTCAAAGGTAGGGTTGACGCTTATATTGATTCTGAAATAGAAGGTAAACACTACCTGTTGAGGCAACCCGGCTTATCTGAATTGATTGTGCCCTTATTCCAAATCACCTCTGACGAAGAGGCGAAAAGCAGGTTGATGTTTAGTAAAAAAACAGTCCCCCCCCTGGTTGTAGAGCAATTCAACCAAGCCTTGGTTGATTTGCATTCGAGCGGTGAATACCAGCAAATATCAGAACTGTTCAATCCCATTGCCAACTTGCCTAAAGCAAAATAAACACTATCCAATACAAGCTATCTTCGCCGTTTTATCTAACTTAATATCCCACAGCGCATTGCCAGGGTTATGGTTATACCGATCCCATTAAGTACTTGCTTACTCAGCGCTGCCTCAGGGACTCAAGTTCAAGGCGCACGAATGAAGTAATACTGGTGGTCTTTCGAACTTCGTGCAACGATGAAATTGTGTTCCTGAGGCGCGTCTTCGATGGGTTTGAAAAGGGTTTATACAGCGTTAAATGTTCTCGATTTAGACCCACTAGACCTTTGAACATTTGCCTTGTCTAAACCCTTTTCAATTCCCACTGGGTGAGCAAATACTTAATGGAATCGGTATTAATTCCCCTTAAAGCTAGGCCGCGTGTATCTTTTCACGCATTTGCAACGCTCGTTGTAACTTTCGCCGCACAAGGCTACCGACTAATCGCTAGCTACTCGCAAAAAATGGAATTATTGAACTATCCTAGTGTGTTATAGGTGCCTCAAGAAGATAAGGAGCCAGCCCTCCGTTGTTTGGTGCTCGACACTACAAATACCAATAGGATTGGTGCTAATGGAATCTATGTATTTAATGGATATGGGTATATGACCGGCTACGCAAAGTTAAGCTGCATATTGGGCAATGGGAATTAGCGGAGTGTCACCTGCTATGTCGCAAAGGCTTTTGCTAAAACATGCCCATATGCTGTGCCTATTGCTTTACACAGCAATACTCAATTTGCTAGTTAACTTCCCAGCAGCGGCCAGCAACCAGCCTAACCCAGTAGTTCAACAGCTAGCAAACGCCTATATCCAATTTGATATCAAAATTGTCACCCCCCCCGGCAACCCCACAGCTAGATGGTGGCTCAAAGTAGAGGCGGGCCAGCTAGAACAAGCGGTTGAGCTTGAGCTTAAATCCGATTTGGAAAAACAAATGCCGCCAGTGGTCGGCGAATGGCGCACATTCAGGTTTGACCTGCTATCGGTATCGAGGATGGGCACTGGAATTAACCTCGAAGCCATCGACAAAATCTTAATTTTTCCCACATGGGGGATGGGTGCAAATGCCCGTTACCAAATCGACAACATCTTTATCGGTACAGACAATAACAACAGCAAACTCGTCGTTTTTGATGAATCCAGTAATGGGCAGTGGCCTGCTTGGGACTGTTGTGGCGGAACTCTACCAGAAATTGTTCGAGCCAAAGACCGTGGCCGGGGTAACGTCGTGCAATTTAGTGTTAACAATGGTAATTCCGGCACTGTTTTAGGATTCAACACACTAGAATCCCCAAGGCCAAAACCCTTCAACGTCACCTCTTTGCTTGATGAAACGCTGTTAAATTCGGTCAGTGCAGGTGTGTTGGTGAAAGAGGATCCTACCGCAACTCTGCACTTTAGCCATCTAAATTCAGAAGCAATAAGCACCATAGGCACCATTTATAAAGTGCTAACTGATCCACAGGGATTTATGTGGTTTGGTGGCTCCGATGGTCTTGCGCGCTACGATGGCTATGGCCTAAAAGTCTACAAACATGACAATAAGGATCCCACAAGCCTGAGCAATAACAGTATTTGGGATATGTTGGTAGACAGCCAAGGCAGGTTTTGGATTGCCACCGACCTTGGCATTAACCTGTTTTCCCCCAAAACCCAAACTTTCACCCATTACCTGCATGATCCCCAAGACCAATCAAGTTTGAGCCACAACATTGTCAAAGTAATTTATGAAGACTCAAAAGGGGATATTTGGATAGGTACCTATGGCGGTGGGCTAAATAGGATGACACAAGGTGGAGGCAAGTTTGAACGGTTTCAAAGCGCACCTGATATCCCCAATAGCCTGAGCAACAATACAGTCAATGCCATCTTCGAAGATCGCGATGGCACACTTTGGATAGGCACTGAAATCGGCTTAAATAAATTCAATTCGGATACCAATGGTTTCACCAGTTTTTACAATTACTGGGGTGACCAAACAAGCCTTGACGACAGCGCTGTGCGGGTAATAGCAGAAGGTACTGATAATAGGCTTTGGATTGGTACCTACAGCGGCTTAAACCAATTCGATAGGAATACGGGAACCGCCACACGCTTTAAGTTCCAGAATGAAACTAGTGTCGATGTTGTTGCCATAGAATTTGATAGTCAAGGCCAGTTATGGATGGCAACGGGCCAAGGTTTAGTGGTTTTTAATCCTGAGGCCCGGCAGTATTCCAAGTACCAAAACAACCCATACTTGAAAAGCAGCTTTGAAGGCAACTACCCGGCTAGCATCTACAAAGATGACAATGAAAATTGGTGGCTGGGCACATTTCCCGGCGGCATTAACTATGTTGACTATAGCAAAAACCTGTTCACTACCTACTTACATGAACCCAACCAAAGCAGTAGCCTTAGTCACAATTCCGTGCTCTCTATCGCTGAAGCTCCTTCTGGCAATTTGTGGCTAGGCACAGATGGCGGAGGCCTAAATTACTTCAACAAACAATCTGGCCAGTTTAATCATTACCTTAATGATCCAGATAGTCCTCGCTCACTGGCAGCGAACTCGGTGCTGTCGATTACTTTGGATCATAAGCAACAGCTTTGGCTAGGTGCCTGGCATGCCCAGTTGAGCATCCTAGATACCAAAACCGACCAGTTTATCCACCAAGCAACTGATGTTGAGGGGCACCAGGTTCCCAGCAGCTGGTATATCTGGACATCCTTGCAAGACCGATTTGGAGATGTTTGGCTAGGCACCACCGCCAATGGTCTGATTAGATTCAGGCAAGAAGACCAAAGCTACTTTACCTACTACCCATGGGAAGATAATCCAGACCATTTTGTTTCTCGGTTTGTATGGTCGATCTTTGAAGACAGCGCTGGTGACCTTTGGTTTGGCACCAGCGATGGACTGGCCAAATATCTCCGTGACAGCGACATCTTTGAGCAATACCAATTTGATCCATCCAATACCAATAGTTTGAGCAACAACATCATTTTGGATATCAATGAAGACCTGGATGGTAATCTATGGATAGGTACCCGTGGCGGTGGCGTGAACAAGTTTGATAGGCAAAAACAAACCTTTGTGTCCTATGGCACTGCCGAGGGCTTACCCGACGATGTCGTCACAGGTATCCTACCCGATGACAATGGCTATTTGTGGCTTAGCACCTTCAATGGCTTGTGCCGCTTTGCTCCTGATACTAATAGCTGCACCAATTTTAGCAACATAGGTGGCTTACAAAGCAATAAGTTCAATATCGGAGCGGCACTGAAGTTAAAGACTGGCGAGCTAGTGTTTGGCAGCACCGGCGGTTTCACCTTGTTCCACCCCGACGACATTAAAAGCAGTAATAAAATTCCACCGGTGGTATTGACCGATTTTCAAATCGCCAACCGTAGCGTGCCTGTGGCCGCGGAAGGCTCGCCATTGACCAGTGATATTTCATTGACCCGGGAAATTACACTTGACCACGAGCAATCCATGTTCTCTATCGAGTTTTCCGCACTCGATTACCAAAACCCAGGTAAAAATAACTATGCCTACTTATTGCAAGGTTACGATGAGGAGTGGAACGACATCGGATATCGGCGCCGTGCCACTTATACCAATTTGGATCCAGGTAGTTATGTATTTAGGGTGAAAGGTGCCAATAGCAAAGGTATTTGGAACGATGAAGGGGCTGCGGTCACTATTAACATACTGCCGCCACCTTGGAAAAGCTGGTGGGCTTACAGCATCTACCTATTTACAACCATCACTGTACTCGGCCTGATCATTTACCTGCAAGTGAAAAAATTACAGGAGCGCAAGCAATTAAAACTCGCCCTGTGGGCCAGCGGCGATGAACTGTGGAACGTTGACTTGGTAAAGCAGCAGGTATTCCGGGAAAACAGTTTGGATTACCTGGATCGCCCTGACCAAGGCTCCTGGTTATTTACCGGTATTGAAACCAGCAATATCCACCCGGACGATCGCCACTCAGTCATCACGGCGATGCGTGAGCAGTTTGAATATGGTAGTGAATCCTTTGAGTTAACTTACCGGGAAAAGACTAAATCCGGCGATTGGGTATGGCTGCAGGATCGCGGCAAAGTCACCTCCCGGGATATAGCGGGTACGCCAACCCGGTTTAGCGGCACCACCAAAAACATACACCCGCTGAAAACCACCGAAGCCAAACTGGTGTCCCTGAACCAAGAGCTGGAGCAACGTGTTGCCTTGCGCACCAGTGAACTGCAACAGAGCAACGAATTCTTGAAAAGCACCCAGGCGCAGCTAGTTGAATCAGAGAAGATGGCATCGCTCGGCACGGTAGTTGTTGGGGTATCCCACGAGCTAAACACACCGGTCGGTATTGCAGTAACCGCTTTATCCAACCTGAAGCACCAACTAAGTGAGATGTTTAGGCTGGCTGAACAAGGCAAGCTGACTAAAACGGCTTTTAATAAGTTCAGGGAAAATGCCTCTGCCTCCGTCGACCTGGCTTATGCCAATATGTCCAAGTCCATCAGCATTATCACAAGCTTTAGAAAGATATCGGTAGACCGCTCCAGCTATACCTTGAGCACCCACCCATTGCGGGGGTTGATTGAGTTTGCAGTGGCAGAGTCCATCGCTGATGCCAAACACAGCGATGACAACATTGAGATTGCATGCCCTGACGATCTAATCATCACAACATACGACAACACATTCAGCTCCATCTTAAAGCAGTTATTGAACAATGCCCGCCAGCATGCTTTTACCCCAGGCGCACCTATCCATCTCGACATTACGGCCAAAAGCGAAGGGCAAAACCTTGTCATTACCTTGCAAGACCACGGTAAAGGCATGGATGAAGAGGAAGTGGCCAGCATTTTTTGATCCCTTCTACACCACCGACAGGGGAACCTATATTGGTTTGGGCTTGTTCGTTGTCTACAACGAAGTGCATCACTTGTTAAACGGCACCATTAAGTGTGAGAGCACACCTGGTAAGGGCAGCACGTTTATCCTCACCCTACCCAATTTAGGTGCCAATTGTGATAGTGGCGGACAAATATAAGCATTTTTTCGAAATTGCTAATCGGCGTAACCGCTACCTATTGCCCGAAACGGCATTTCGAGTCCGAGCTCTGGTACCTGCAACCCAACCCAAGCCGGAAAGGTGTTGCTGTTTGGTCCAGGAAACAAGGTATAGTCATTTGCCCAAGGATAGCGTTCTATAGCCTGTTTTATCTCGGGGATCAGCATCTCAGCTTGTGCGCCCTGGATAGTGTGGAATTTATCGGGCTTGGCCCCATACCAATAGCGGTCTGGGGTTGCCGTTGTGTACACCCGCAATGCTGGCAAACCCCGTTTGACACGCCAACCGACAACTTCATACACGGTAAACTCCGCTTCATCCCGTTCTTTGATGGCAAGCCAGGTATGTACCGCAAACCAACCGCGCCAACTAAACGCATCGGCGGCATAAAACTCGATGACGGCCTCTTTTTGCTGAATAGGATTGGCTGCGATACCGGCCGATTCGCGGCTGGCGCTACGCCAATTGCTGTTGCTGCATGCGCTTAGAAACAGTGAAAGCAATATTAAGAAAAGGGTTTTACGCATTGCACTTACCACGAGACAGGCTGAAATAAGCAGAGCTTACCCGCAATCATGGTTGCGCCACAATCCATTAGCGACCAAGCGCAGAGGCTAAGGGATCAATACCATTTATACTTGTATTGGTGCATCGGACAATCTTTTGATCAAACTCAATTCCAGCACAGGCTGCTTGGCGCAATATAAAGTAGGTAGATGCAGCCTTACTAGGTGGGAACAGCAGTTATGGAGTTCAAAGATTATTACCAGGTGCTGGGTATTGCCCGTGATGCGACCCAAGACGAGGTCAAGCGGGCCTATAAACGCTTGGCCCGCAAGTACCACCCGGATGTTAGCAACGAACCGGATGCGGAAGAGCGCTTTAAAGAAATCAATGAGGCCAACGAAGTGCTGAAGGATCCCGAAAAACGGGCCGCTTATGATCAACTGGGTGCAAATTGGGAAGCGGGGCAGGATTTCCGCCCTCCTCCTGATTGGGACGGTGGCTTTGAATTCCACGGTGGTGGCTTTACCAATGCTGATGCCGCCCACTTTAGTGACTTTTTCGAGAGCTTGTTTGGAAAACACGGTCCCCAGGGCGGTTTTCAAGGTGGCTCCTCAAGGGCCTACTATGCCAAAGGTGGCGACAGCCATGCCAAAGTGGCCATTGATATACAGGATGCCTTTAATGGCGTGGCAAAAAGCATAAGGTTGAAACATCTTGAACCTGGGCAGGATGGGCAGCCCCGCGTTAGGGAGCGCACCTTACAGGTTAAAATTCCCAAAGGGGTTCGGCAAGGCCAGCACATCCGGTTGTCGGGACAAGGGGAACCGGGTATTGGACAAGGCAAGGCAGGTGACCTTTATCTGGAAATCAACTTCAGGCCACATCCTTATTACCGCGTTGAAGGCAAGGATGTATACCTAACACTGCCAGTTGCCCCCTGGGAAGCCGCTCTGGGGGAGACCGTTACCATCCCCAGTCCCACCGGCACATTGAGCGTAAAGATCCCACCAGGCTGCGATAATGGCAAACGCTTGCGCTTGAAAGGCCGGGGTATCCCGGCCAAGGTACCAGGCGATTTTTATGTTGAAGTAAGCATCGCCTTGCCCAAGGCTGATAGCGACAAAGCCAAACAAGCCTACGCCGATATGCGACGGGCTTTTGACTTTGAACCACGCAAAAGTATGGGGGTATAACCATGGCCAAAGCAATCATGACCTTATTGGATGGCGAACTGTTAGATGAGCATATCGAGTTGAGCTTCGCTGAGCTGTGCCGCAGCTGTGCCCTGTCAGCAGAAGAGCTGCTCGAACTCGTGGAACAGGGGGTAATTGTACCCAAAGGCCGGGACAGCAGGACATGGCGTTTCCAGGCTATTTGTATCCAGCGGGTAAAATGCGCCACCCGCTTGCGCAAGGATCTTGGGGTGAACGTCGCCGGTGTTGCCTTGGCGTTGGAACTATTGGATGAACTGCAAGAGCTGAGGCAGCGGCTCGAAAAGCAAGCGCGCTAGCTTATGCAGCAAATAGACCCGTGCTCCTGGATAAGCCAAAACTGGCGCAACAAACTGCACTCAGCGTTATTGGTAGGTGTCATGATGGGGTTTGCCGGCGGGCTTGGCTATTTAATCTGGGGCGAGGTTGGGCTGTTGTTTTTGTTGGCCTTTACCCTTTCTGCCGTGCTGTTTAATCCCACTATTTCACCATGGCTGGTGATGACAATGTACAGGGCCATCGGCTTGCCTGTGTCACAGGCACCTTCCCTGCACTACAATGTGGCGCTGATGGCAAAAGTGGCGGGTTTACCCAATCCACCACAACTCTACCTGATCCCAAGCCAGGTACTTAATGCCTTCGCCGTTGGTAAACAGTCCAATTCGGCAATAGCAGTTACCTATGGCATGTTGAATAGGTTAACGGAAGAGGAACTGCTAGCGGTCTTGGCGCATGAGATAAGCCATATCAGGAATAACGATATCAGGGTGATGGGGTTGGCCGACTT
The DNA here is from genome assembly GCA_965279005.1 of Alteromonadaceae bacterium. Lineage (GTDB taxonomy): Bacteria > Pseudomonadota > Gammaproteobacteria > Enterobacterales > Alteromonadaceae > Planctobacterium. Next base: position 537,936 of record CBDIHK010000026.1, read on the forward strand.
GTTTAGCAGGATGACCAGTTTCTTGTCCTTGCTGGGGCAAGCCTTGTTTATCCTTAACTTGCCCTTGATGCTATATGCTGAAGTTGCGGTAAATTGGGCCACGGTAGCGGTATTGATCTTAGCGCCCACCATTAGTGCATTGGCACAGCTGGCGCTGTCCCGCACCAGGGAATACGAAGCCGATCTGCTTGCAGTCAAACTGACTGGCAACCCCGACGGCCTAGCCAGGGCATTGGCTAAAATTGAATATTTCCAAGGCGGTTGGTTGGAACAAATTGTACTACCAGGCAGGCGCTTGCCAGATCCTTCATTGTTGCGCACCCACCCGCCAACCCAGGAGCGTATCAAAAGGCTATTAGCAGTAAAAAAAGACCTTTATCCAAGCTATGCCAGCCCCGCGTTTAAAGCCCCCCATTTCAATGGCTGGGTGCCCAAGCACAAACCCAAGGCTAAACCAAGGTGGCATATTAATGGGCTTTGGTATTGAAAGCAGCTTGCTGGACTTTGAATCCACTCGGTGCGCTGTTTCCGCAGTTATAGCAACAAAAGGGTCAGGTTCGATTGAAAAAGCCAACCTACAACAAAAGGGTCAGGTTCGATTGAAAAAGCCAACCTAAAGGAAAAATGCAGTAGGATTTGGATACCAATCGAACCTGACCCTTTTGTTCTTAAAGCCTAATCCGCCCCTGAACCACTGCTATCATCTTGCTTATCCTGGAGCATGGCAACCATGACAATAGTGGTAAACAGTTCATCGCTATCACTATCTTCCTGTATTTGCACAATGTGCCTATCCCGCAGTGACAGGAGTTTTTCATTAGCAGAAGCAATGGTTCTATCGCCATGCGAAATGGCAAATTCCATATCCCAAATATTACCAGCCACCACGGCACCGTCATAAGCGCCACCAAAAACATTGTAAACACGGTTCCAGGAGAACAACTTGCGTTTTATCACGAAATCGCCAAGCGTCGACTGCACATGCCAGGTGGATGACCAAGCCCAAAGCTTCCTCTTGAGCATTGCCAGTTGCTCACCGCTTTTTTCGATTGTCCAAGTTGGGCTAAACAATGCCAAGGAACCTTGCGCATCATAGCGCCGCTCCCCGTTTTCATCATCAATAAACATATGTCCTTTAAAGCTAAAAATTTTATTACTTATTGATAGTGTCCTAGGCATGTGTAACCTCAGTATAGCGGCTTAGCTTTATTATACGTATTACCTAATCTAGCTTAGCACCTAGGTACAGCTTTACTCTAGGCCATCCGCTTTTGTTTCCTTATTCCTTAGCTGCTAGGAGCTGGGCTCTTGCGCCCTAACAGCTATTGCCTGCAACACAGCCCCTTTGCCAGTATGGTAGATGCCTTCCTGGATATCTCGCTCCAATTCCAGCAAGTGGGTAAAATTCAGGCCTTTTAGTTCTTGGCTAAGTGAGTCACGGCTCTGCATGACGTCAATGTCCTTACCACCACCTGTATCATTGTGGACTTGGGCAGGCGTATAGGCTTCAACTAAAAAAACGCCGTTTGGCTTCAGCGCCCCCATTACCTTGCCATGCAATTCCCGGCGAACCACACTAGGTAGCGGGCAGAAAATCGAAACAATAGCATCCCACTTTGCAATACCCATATCAAAAGTGGCCAAGTCAGCATGAACAAACTCAATATCGACATTATTTTTTGCCGCCAATTTCTTTCCTTTTTTTATCCCTTGGGTGGACAAGTCCACTGCAGTTACTTGGTATCCATGCTTGGCCAAATATACCGCATTCCTGCCTTCCCCCTCGGCAAGGCACAAGACTTTGCCTTTTGGCAGCAACTTCTCATTTTCCCGTAAAAAGTCATTTGGTTCTGTGCCATAGGCATATTCATTTGATTGGTATCTTGCATCCCACATGTTTATTTCCCCTTGGTGTGAACTCGAATGTTTGAGAAGATGCTACAACCTCAAGTCGACTTGAAGTCAAGAACAAATGCTTTTGAAGATTGGAGAAGTAAGCAAACGCTCTGGTTTACCAGCATCAACACTGCGCTATTACGAAGAAATAGGGTTGGTTACGCCTGTCGGAAGGAGCGGTATCAAGCGGGTTTATTCAGCTGATATCTTAGAAAAGTTGGCTTTTATCTCGTTAGGCCGTGTCGCAGGCCTATCCCTGCAAGATATAGGCAAAATGATTGGCTCAGGCAAGATACAGGTCGATAGGAGGTTATTGTTGTCCAAAGCTGAAGAATTGGACACCCGAATTGGGCAACTCAAAGCAATGCGCGATGGCCTGCGCCACGCTGCTGAATGCCCTGCACCCAGCCACCTAGAATGCCCTAAGTTTTTAAGGCTGCTCAATATTGCGGGCAAGCGCTGGAGTAAATCAAAGCCGGAATCGAAGATCTAGGTTTCTGGGTAGTTGAATACCAAGGGATACCTGCGTTTCCTTTGATTAATTTTTTGGAGGGCACAGTAACAATCCCCCCTATTCAGTTGAGCACTCAAAATCTAAGTTATCCGCCACCCCACCACAACCAAATAATCCTGAGAGCAAGTACCGTAAGAGTCCATTTAAACAACAGTTTAAACTGTTTTTCCGGCAGTTTTCCCAATAGTTTCAGGCCTATTTTGGTACCGACAAAACCGGTGGCCACCATAAGTAGGATAAGCACTAACCAATCTAGGAAAACAAAACCGGCAATGCCAAACACGACTAGTTTGAGTGAATGCTGCAGGGTCATGCAGGTGGAGAAATTGGCGGTGTATTGCCAGCGGTCGGCGCTACCTCCACCAAGCCATGCTGAAACCAGCGGGCCCGAGGCACCTACCAGCATGCTGGCTACCGTGGTGACAAGGCCGCCAGCCAATAGTCCAAGTTTGGTGTCACCCAGCCCCAATTTGGGCAACCTGCCCCAACAGTGCCAAAGTATAAACAACGCCACAATCAGCGGGATCAACCGGGTATCTACCTGGGTTAAAAAAACAATTGTCAGGGCTGCGGCAATAATGGCGCCCACAAGGAACACCGCGACCTTGTGCCATTGGGTATATTGCCGGGTCAATGCAGCTCGGCTGCTATTTGACCCGAGCTGCACCATACCGTGCACTGGAATAAGTGCCATTGGCGGCATGATACTGGCCATCACCATAATCAAAAATGAGCCACCGCCGACACCCAGTGACGCGGTCATCAAGGAGCCCAAAAAGCTAGCGAATAATAAAAGTAGAATGTCAACGTATGCCAGTGCCGGTAGCCACTCCACTAGCTATTGCCCCAAGCTTTAAGGTGCTTACTCATTTAGGGTACACCTGTAACACGTCATTTATCTTGTCTACCAGTTGCTCTTTCTGGAAGGGTTTGCCGATGTGGCCATTAAAACCTATTTCCTGGTAATGGCGCACTTCATGGGCAAGCACATTTGCGGTAACCGCAATGACGGGTAACTTCGACCACTCAGGGTGGGCGCGTATGCGTTTGATTGCTTCTACGCCGTCCATATTGGGCATTTGAATGTCCATCAACACGATGTCATAGCTTTGCGTAGCGAGCTTTTCTAACGCAATCACCCCGTCGTCAGCAACGTCTATTTCAGCACCAGCATGTTCAAGCATTTCCTGGGTGATGAGTTGGTTTATTGCATTGTCTTCTACCAGCAGGATTTGTTTGCCATTGACATCTGCTGGCTGGTGACTATCTCCCACAGCTTCCTTTTCGCTGGCTATTTGGTATTGCACCAAGGCTGTAAAACGGGTGCCCTCACCAGGTTTGCTATCAACGGTTATGCTGCCGCCCTGCATTTCCAACAAGGTTTTGACTATCGCTAGCCCCAACCCGGTGCCACCGTATTTTCGACTCGTTGAGCTGTCTGCTTGGGTGAAGGATTGGAATAGGTTGGCTTGCTGCTCCTGGTTCATGCCAATACCGGTATCACTCACCTGGATCCGCAATTTAGTCCCCGTTGGTGTTTGCAATGCGCCCAAAAGCACATCCACCTTGCCCTCACTGGTGAATTTGATGGCATTAGAGGTAAGGTTGACCAATACCTGCAACAACTTGGTTGGATCACCCAATACCGGTTTAATATCCTTGCCTTTTAACGCGATATTTAGCTGTAGCCCTTTAGCATGGGCTAGATGGCGTACCTGGCTTTCCAATTGGGTCACCACCTCTTCAATCTTAAACGGCACTGTTTCCAATTCCATTTTTCCTGCCTCTATTTTAGAAATATCTAATATCTGGTTAATGATTTGCAATAAAGTGTGCGCCGACAGTTCTGCTTTGGTCAGAAACTCCCGCTGCTTGTCGTTGAGCTCGGTTTCTAACGCTAGTTCAAGCAAGCCCATGACACCATTGATAGGGGTACGGATTTCATGGGACATAGTGGCAAGGAAATCAGATTTCGCTTTACTTGCCGCCCGCGCTTTTTCCATCGCTGCACGCAATTTTTGCTCCATGCGCTTGTTTTGGGTCACATCAGAGTATGTCCCCAACACACCCACTACATTCTGTTTTTTATCCCTCAACACTACTTTATTGGTACTGGAAAACTTTTCGGTGCCATCCGGATTAATGAATTCTTTTTCAAAGTTGACTAGCGGCTCGCCACTCGCTATCACTTTTTTATCCTGTCCTTCATACATCTGGGCTATATCGCCAAACAACTCACTGTCCTTTTTACCAATGATTTCGCTCAAATCACTGTATTCGGTATCACCCAAAAAGTGTTGGTTAGCGCCCAGATAAGCCAAGTCTTTGTTTTTCCAAAACACGCCAATCGGCATAGAATTAATGACAGTCGTCAGCAGGATTTCGGAATCCTCTAGCTCAGCTGATTTGGTCTCAACTTTGTCCTGAAGTTGCTCTGAGATTTTTTTGAGATAAGTAAAAAACTCATCGATGACAAAGATACAGATCCCGGTGAGGAACAGATAGGCCATTAAATTGTTGAACCAGGCGGCAAAACTAATAAAGTAATTCGGCATGTCCACCTGCAAAACCAGTAAGCCGCTGTGCAATGAAAAAAATGTGGCTATCTGGACGATTGCCCCTGCAACGAAAAACTGAATACCGATACGAGTGTTGAGTATAGTCGATGAAATTATGGCAGTAATTGCCAATATTATAGTGCCTGCCGCACCCAGGCCAAAACTCACTGTTCCGGCAATACCCGCAATAAATAAACCACCAACGATGTAATAGGCCTTTAAGTTAGCGGAGACTTGATCCCGCACCAAATACAAGATAATTAATAGGATGCCAATAACCGTGTGCAGCGCCATGATCGGTTTGAAACCAATTTCAGTAACCCGGCTCCAAGAGCCAAAAAAGACAAGTAACTCCAACACCAAAAAGCCAAATACCAACCTGTCAATCAAGCTGTTTTTAATGGCGTTAAAATCTTCATTTTCGAATACAGTCATAGCGGCACGCGGGGAAAAACAATTTAACTAGATCCACTTAAAGATATATCCAAGGGCAGTGGTAAGACAAACTGTGGCTAACAAAAGACTATGACCTTACAAGTTTTTGACCATAAGACGAAGGGCATTAGTGTCATTTAAAGTCAATAAGTTGTCCTAGAGCAATGATATGGCTTAAGTAATACAAACGTTGCCAAATATATCAACCTAACAACCTAAGGCCACGGTTAGCGCGTTTTAATCATTGATTCTAACAGCACTGATCGAAATTCATCGTCCAGTGCTGCCATTTTCTTCTTTCGCGCCATACTGGCTTTCACGGTTTGATCCTTTTTAAACAGGTTAAGTGCTATTTTCCTCAACACGTTAAAGGCCAATGCACCATTGCCTTTTCGTATTCTTGATTCATCCTCTCTGAAAGTCATATCTAACATCCAGTGCATACTTTCCACCTGCCAGTGACTTCTGACCGCATGCAGGGCCTGCGCAGCGTCGGGGTGCAGTGAACTGATGTACCAACGGGTTTCTTCACTCGTTTTACCACTCGCTTTCTCTTCAATCCGGGCGGAAACCTTGATTATTGTTTTCAGTCCTGTCCAACGGTAATCCCTGGCGAGCCACTGGGGATCGATGATTAATTGTTCACAATGGCGCACCTCGACTCTTCCATGACCGGAATCGGTTTCAGTATGTTCACTGTACTGCCCCTTCGCTAACCCCTCACGCACACTCTTATGCCACCAGGCCTCTAACTCCGCCTGTAAACCCGAATGATTGCCTTTTAAGGCCAGAACATAGTCCGCTTTGCTTCGAACAATTTGTTTTGCGATTTCTTTCTGGCAACCCATCGCATCCAGTGTGATGATGCTGCCCTGAATATCCAGTAAGCTTAATAGTTCGGGAATGGCGGTGATTTCATTACTTTTCTGGTTAACGGCCACCTGTCCCAGCACCAGCTGGTGCTGGCAACTCCACGCACTGACAGCATGTAACGGGTTTGTCCGCTCTCGTGTCTGAAAAGACCGCCTGGCGGTTTTACCATCAATAGCAATGACATCACATCCGGTGAAATCAATAAGCTCCGATATCCAGTTTTGAAACGCTTTCTCTATTTCTTCAGGCTTTAGACGATAAATCACCCTGGCAATTGTGTCATGACGGGGAATACCCTGTTCAAAGGGGCGATATTGCCTGAGCCAGTCGAGCTTAACTTTTCCAAAGTCTTCAATATCTTCCCACCCTTCGGCTCCGGACACCACTGCACAAACCGATAACAACAAGATGTCCATTAACTCATATCGTTTACAACGCTCTATGCGGGGATCCGTGATTGATTCGAAGTGTTTTAGCGAGTTTTCGATCATAATGTATATCTCAAGCTTTTGATTTTGTTGCTTGATCTGATCATCCAATCGCTAAATAGTTCAAATTAAAACGATCTTGCCGTGAACCTAAGGCTGCATCAATTCATTGATTTTTGCAATTAGCTGTTCTTTCTGGAAGGGTTTCCCCAGGTGTGCGTTGAAACCGATTTCTTGGTACTGGCGCACTTCGTGTGCCAGTACGTTTGCGGTAAGGGCGATAACGGGTATTTGCGCCAGCCGTTGCTGGCTCCGAATGCGTTTAATTGCCTCAACTCCATCCATGTTGGGCATTTGGATATCCATTAACACAAGGTCATAGCGGTGCTTTGCCAATTTCTCCAGCGCCACAAGCCCATCACCTGCGACGTCAATAGAGGCGCCAGCCTGCTGTAGCATCTCTTGCGCGATAAGCTGGTTTATTTCGTTGTCCTCCACCAACAGTATTTTCAAATTGGCAAGGTTTGCAGGCTGTTTCGCACTGCGCACGTCAGCTGTATCGCTGGCCACCTGGTAGGTTACTAATGCAGTAAACCTGCTGCCTTCACCAGGCTTGCTATCAATGCTGATACTGCCACCTTGCATTTCCAACAGGCGCTTGACGATGGCCAACCCTAAGCCCGTGCCACCAAACCGACGGCTTGTCGAACTGTCCGCTTGGGTGAAAGATTGAAATAGGTTTGCCTGTTGCTCCTGGGTCAAACCTATGCCGGTATCGCTTACTTGGATGCGCAATTTAATTTCATCTGGTGTTTGCAATACCCCTAGCACCACATCAACCTTGCCTTGGCTGGTAAATTTAATGGCATTTGAAGCCAGGTTCACCAGAACTTGCAACAATTTGGTGGGATCCCCTAGCACAGGTTTAATGTCCTTGCCTTTTAATTCAATATTTAATTGCAACCCCTTTGATTCAGCGAGGTGGCGAACCTGGCTATCCAACTGGGTAACGATATCCTCTAGTTGAAAAGGCAAGCTTTCCAATTCCATCTTGCCCGCCTCAATCTTGGAGATATCCAGTATTTGGTTGATTATTTGCAATAAGGTGTGGGCTGATAACTCAGCTTTAGTGAGAAACTCCCGCTGCTTAGGCTCTAAATCTGTGCCCAAAGCTAGATCCAACAACCCCATAACACCATTAATCGGGGTGCGAATTTCATGGGACATAGTAGCAAGGAATTCTGATTTGGCTTTGCTAGCAGAACGCGCCTCTGCAATGGCCTCACGCAGTTGCAACTCCATATTTTTGCTTTCAGTGATATCGCTATAAGTTGCCAACACACCTACCACATTTTGTTGCTTGTCGCGCAACACTACTTTGTTGGTATTGGAGAAATGCTCCCTGCCGTCCTCTTCAACGAAACGTTTCTCAAAATTGAGCAATGGTTCCCCCGTGGCCATCACCTCCCTGTCTTGTGTTTCGTACAATTCGGCATCTGCCACCAACAGTTCCGAATCGGTTTTTCCAAGGATTTGGCTAATGTGGCTAATTTTGGCATCGCGCAAGAATTGCTGGTTGGCACCAAGGTAGGCTAACTCCTTGTTTTTCCAAAATACCCCCAGCGGCATTGAATGGATAACAGTAGTGAGCAATACCTCCGAGTGCTCAAGTTCCGCAGACTTGGTTTCCACCGCGTCTTGCAAGACCGCGGACATGGTTTTGAGGTAGGTAAAGAACTTGTCAACCACAAATATAGCGAGTCCGGTCAAAAACAAGTATCCCGTCAAATTGTTTATCCAGGCCGGCCAACTTATGAAATAAGTGGGCATTTCCACTTGCAATACTAATAGCCCTGAACGCAGCGAAGACACTGTCGCTACTTGCAGCAAAGCGCCTGCCAGGCAGAAAATAACGCCGGCGCGGGTACTGATGATTAATGCCGCCAATACCGCAGTAATTGCTAGGATAACTGTGCCGGCGCCCCCCAAACCAAAACTGGTTGTCCCCATTCCCCCAGCGGTAAATAAAGCACCGATAATAAAATAGGCCTTATTGTTGGACGTGATTTGGTACCGGAATAAGAAAATAGCCACCAAACAAATAGCAATGCCGACGTGGAGCCCCATTACAGGTTTAAAACCAATCTCCGGGATCCGGCTCAAGGAACCCAATACGGCTATAACTTCCAACATTAGGAAACCAACAACTAACCTGTCGATTAAACTGTTTTTAATGGCTAGGAAATCTTCATTTTCGAATACGGTCATAGGGGCAATTAGTGCAAAAAATATTTAGTTTTCCAAAGCTAAAGATATACCCTATAAGGAATTTTGGACAATCAAACAGGAACAAAACCATGTCAGCTGGTAAGACAATCCTCGGTTTTGACTTTGGCACTAAAAGCATCGGTGTGGCGGTGGGGCAGGAAGTTACCGGGACGGCATCGCCGCTGCCTGCGTTGCCTGCGCGTGATGGTATCCCAGACTGGGAAAAAGTCGCCCTGTTTTACCAGGAATGGTCACCGGATATCGTGGTGGTTGGGCTACCCTTGAACATGGATGGCAGCAACCAACATGTCACTTTTGCCGCCAAAAAATTTGCCAATAGGTTACACGCCAAATTCAAAGTAACTGTGGAGACTTGTGATGAACGGCTTACCACGGCAGACGCGAAAGCACGGTTGTTTGAACTAGGCGGTTATAAAAAGCTACAAAAAGACAAAGTAGACAGCGTGTCCGCGTGCCTGATCATTGAAAGCTGGTTGGAACGGCAATACTAAATAAGAGCGTGTTGAAATAAAAAGCCCTGGCTTAGTGTCTAATGCCACAAGCGTGTTGTGAGTATAAGACCATGAAACTGTTGCAAAACCTAATCCCTATCCTGTTGTTTGCCGTTACAGGCCTTGCTGTCGCCCAAGACAAAGACAAGCTATTCCCCGAATGGCAAGTTGCCACCCAGTCCGGCGGCAGCATTAGCTCACAGGACTTTGCAGGCAAACCCTTGATCCTGCACTTTTGGGCAACCTGGTGCCCCTATTGTAAGAAGCTGCAACCCGGCCTAGAGCGCTTGTCACGGGATTACGGTGCACAGGGTTTGCAAGTGGTGGCCATTAGCTTCAATGAAGATCCTGGAACCAGACCACAAGATGTGCTGGAAAGTCGTGGGCATAGTTTTATAACTGGAGTTGAGGGTGACAAGGTGGCAGCCAAACTGGGCGTAACTGGTACGCCAACGACCTTTTTCATTTTTGCCGATGGCAGAGTTTTGGGTATGACCCGCAATTCCAATCCTGACGACCCCAACATGGAGAAAGCCGTTCAAATTTTGTTGCAGGATAAAGCTAAATAAACCTCGGTAGTTGGCTTGGCTGGCACTGCCTTAATTGCTACGCAAGCTTATCTCCAACTTGGCGATGTTTTCCATCAAGACAGGCTTTACCCAATCCAGTTGCGGTAATAGTTGTTGAATTTCGGCTAAAGTTAGCCGCGCTTGGGCAAAGGCATTGGTTTGCACTTGTGCCCAAGTTAGCAAATACAAGATTTCTAGCCTTGACACTATATATGGCGCTTGAACAAAAATCGCGGGATCCAAATTCAACAAGGATTTTACGGCGGCATAATCTGATTCTGCGGCAGCGAGTTTCGCTAACTGCAAGTTTATAATGGCAAAATAATCTGACCCAGTGCCCGAGAGCGATTCAACTAAGACTTTATACATTGCAAAATACTGCCTGGCAGCATCGGGAGCATTGCTCGCCTGGTGACAAACACCAGCGCTAAAGAGTGTTAAGCCGAAATTATAGTTATCCCGGCCAGAGGCGGCTTCGATGATCCTTGCGGCTTTTTCAACTAACTCCTGGAAGCCGTCAGTTGCGCCCGCCAAACACCGGCTTTGCAATTGGAACATGATGTTTTTTTGATAAACCGGCGAATCCGTGCCGTGAGTTTTCCCGAGATAGTTGAGGGTGTCGGCATAGTATTTCTCTGACTGTGGGTAGTTACCGAGCTCTTTTTCGATAAAACCTAGGGCTGACATTGCGTAGGGATAAACTTTACTTTGGCCCGCAGCAGACACTACGGACAGCAACAGTTCCCGGGCTTCTTCTAGCCGGCCAATTCCGGTCAGGGTGACTGCCAAATTCAGTGAAGCCCGAATAACTTTGCTGTGCGAGCCGCCATAAGCAGAAACAAGGATTGCCCGATTTTTTCTGATATATTCGATGGCGCCTATGTTGTCGCCTTGCTGGTAAAGTAGTGCCGCGACATTGTTGTATAAGCGTTGCAATACCAATCGGTTGCCTGAGTCATATGTTTCCGCCATTGCAATTGCTTGCTGATAGGTTTGCTGGGCGAGCCCATATTGCCCTTTCAATAGTAATGCTGACGCTTCGCTTGCCAAAACAGAGGCCAAATCCAAAGAGTGTTCCCCTTTGAGCTCCACCACCGCCAGTTTAACCTTGTTGATATGAAACAATATCTGGTCGGCGTCTTGCGCCTCAACATAGGATTTTGCCAGAACCTGGTGTGCCCTTGCATAAAGCAGCCTGCCATTGGGCACTTCAGGTACCAGCCCTAGCGCTTGGTTTGCTGATTGCCGGGCTTGTGCAAACAGATCCTTTTCGCCATAAAACCTTGCTTTAAGCAAATACAGTTCCGCCAAAGCAACAGGCTGTGCGGGGTCTGTTAAAGCGCTTTCTTGTTGGCGGATAAGCGCTTTTACCTTATCGTTTTCACCACTGTCCAGATAATGGCGGATAAGAAGGTTTTGCGCTTGCAAGTAAACATCGGGCTCAATGTTTTGTACTTTGTTTAACAACCTTTGCGATGCAGCTAACTGATCCAACTCGTAATGCAGGTTGCCAAGCACATAATACAGTTGTGAGGCAACTTCAGGCTCCGCGGTTGCCAATGCATCGACTTTAATTTCCGCTTGGGAGATAACCTGCTGCAAATCGAACTTGTCTTTGTCATCGCTAAATGGCGAGCCACTATTAAACAATTCCCCTATCAGGGCAACGACCCGCTCTGCGGTCTCTTTTTCTTGCAGGATTTGTTTGTTGGCTTGCTGTAGGGAAATGGAAAACCAACTGCTGGCAATGGTTAAAACAACCATAAACATGAGGGCGACGGCAACCATAGTGCGGTTACGCAGAACAAATTTAGCGATTCGGTAATCTGCCGTGTTTTCCCTTGCCACTATCGGCTGGCCTTGCTGGTAACGAATTAAATCAGCAAATAGCTCGCAAGCGTTGCTGTAACGCGCTTCTGCCTCATTCGCCATGCACTTCAAGACAATTGCATCCACATCCCCTTTTACTTTTGCTGCCAGCGCCCTATGACCCAGCTGTTGCAAGCGTTTATAGGGGGAGGCAGCGGTATGTCCCTGCCGCATCCTAGCTTCGATTGACAGCTTATCAACATCCTCGAACGGATATTTACCAGTTAACAGATAATACAGGATTATACCTAGCTGATAGACATCGGAGCGCTGGGTAACAGGTGCTTTTAAAATTTGCTCGGGACTGGCAAATTGCAGTGTGAGTGGATCCTGCGAAAACTGGAACTCCTTATCCAATTGTTCTGATTTGGCGATACCAAAATCAATTAGCCTGGGCTCACCCTCTGCGCTCACCATAATGTTAGAGAGCTTTATATCTCGATGAATAATCTGCAGCTCGTGGGCGTGTTGTACTGCATCGACAATTTTTCTAAATAGTGCCAGCTTTTGATCAAGCGAAAGTTGGTTTTCTTTTAGGTATTGCTCCAACGTATCGCCATTGACAAATTCCATAATAAAAAATGGCACACCGCCTGGTGTCATGCCCGCGTCGTAAAGCTGTGCGATATTGGGATGCCTAAGCTGGGCAAGTATATGGCGCTCCAGATAAAAGCGCTGTATTCCCTCATCAGGTAAAATCGTCTGGTTTAGGAATTTTATTGCCACTTCACGCTGGAATTGACCATCTGAGCGGTGTGCTTTGAATACAAAACCCGACGCGCCAGAGGATACATACTGGTCGACGGTATAACCTTCAAACTCCTGCCCTAACAGCGCCTGCTTTTGCTCGCTAAGCGCCATATCAGCTAATAATTTGAGCCCGCCACCGGTTTCAAGCAGATGGGTGATATGCATGCCACACCTAAACTATCTCTTTGCAATTAATTAAAGAGTTAAACGCAGTTTAGCGCAGTTTCAACCAGCATTTTTTAACTAATACCGGTTCCATTAAGTATTTACCTGTATACTGCTGGGCTAGAAACAATATCCAAGCGATATCATGGCCACAAAATCCTCGAATACTGAAACAAATACCGCAGGCGAAGAAACCGCGGCGCAGGGTGACCAGTGGTCCTTTGCCGAGCTATACCAGGAACTCAAAGCCATAGCCCGGAACCAGCTTAGCCGAAGCGTTAACCATGGTACGCTTAGCTCCACCGTTCTGGTCAATGAGGCCTACCTAAAGCTATACCATCACGATGAATCCCGCTGGAACGATAAACACCATTTCTACTGTGTAGTCGCTAAGATAGTGCGCCAGATCGTCACCGACTATGCCCGTAAAAAACTGAGCCAAAAGCGCTCTGCCAATGACTATGATGTTGAATGCTTTATGCTGTCTGGTTCAGCTAAGCCTGAAACTGAACTATTTGCTATTGACCAGGCCATTGCAGAACTTAGCGAAACCAACCAGGACATGGCCGATTTGGTGCAACTCAGGTTTTACGCAGGTTTTACCTGTGAAGAAATTGCTGACATGCGCAATGTATCACGCAGCACAATTCAGAGGGATTGGGAAATCGCAAAACAACAACTCAAAAAGCTAGTGGCAAGCGAAAAAGAGAACTAATTCACAAAAACTCCTGCGACAGTATTAATTGAAATCTCGTGTTAAGGGTTAGTGGCGTGGAAAAAGCGCCCCTAGGCGGCAGCTGGCCGCCCGGAATTAACTATTAATCACGAGGACATACCAATGGATGTTGACAATAAGGTCAGGAAAAAAAGCCCCAACTACAAACGAATCGCCCTGCCGCTGCTAGTAGTAATGATGACCGGAACCACAAGTTACGCGCAAAACCAACTTCCCAATTTGCCTGCGGGCGCAACGATGGAAGATCTGATCAGCGATAGCGGCTTTGAATTTTCTGATGCGGGCTTCGGTGCCAGTGCCCCAAATCATATTAGCCTTAGCGACAACGCAATTTTTGGCAGCAAAAGCCTACAAATTGATTTTCCAGCTTGGCAAAGACTCACTTCATATAAGGATTTTGCCTGGGGACAAGGCCCGCTTGCCGATAGCTTGACAGCAAAGGCGATAATAGAAGTTGACCAGGCATCCCACCCTAACCATCACTTATTAGCTTGCAGTGTCGGCTACTTACAATCAGGTAGCCGCGTAGAAAGCTGCCGAGAGATCCCCACTGTCCCTGGTAGTTACCGGCTTTACCAGGAGTTGCACTTGGACGCGCAGCAGCTCAGCCGGGCGACCATTGAGTTCAGATATCCATTTAGCGGTAATTTATCGGCACGGATTGATGGTGCTAGCTTGTATGTTGTACGCCCGGAAACCGAAGCGGAGCAGCTTGTACCTGACACTAGCGATAACGAGCAGCTAGTGGATTTGATCCAAGCTCCCGGATTTGAACAATCAAGCCATGGCTTCACTTCTGCTGTGCCGGATGATATCGCCCTGACCAGCAACGCCATCCAGGAAAGCCAGAGCTTGGCATTGCGGCTACAGGACTACCGGAGGGTGCAATACATCCACGATTGGGACTGGAACCAAGGACCAATTGCTCGTTCACTGACATTGGCCGGAAAATTACGGATAGATGCCACAACCAGCCTGGAGGCCTATATACACGCTTGTGCGGTTGCGTATTTGCACAATGACAATACCCGCTATGAAACTTGCCAATTGGTGAGTAGCGCTGAAGAAGATCTAGTGCAACTTCACACCGTACTGCAACTAGATGCCCGCCAAATACGCCGGGCTTTTTACGAGCTGCGTTATCCAGGTAGCGGCGCAGTCAATGCAGTGCTAGATGATGCCCACCTGTACCTGGTAACTGCATTGCAACCGGAGTCCGGTGACGAAGGTACGGGGGATACCGCTGGCGGCGCCCCGCAGCCAGGCAATGCCGCTCCAGATCCTAGGCAACCGTTGGTACCAGAGGGCGGTAGTTTGCTTGAGCTGATTGAAGACAGCGGTTTTGAACACTCAATGGCTGGGTTCAGTTCACCAGTTGACAAGGTGTTGTCGGTCTCAGGGGATGCAATTTTCGGACAACAAAGCTTGCACCTTGATTTTACTAATGCGCCTTGGACACGCATCAGCAGCGGTTTCCAATGGGGTTGGAATGCCGGCCCTTTGGCAAGCAAGTTAGCAATCAAAGCCAAAGCCTTAGTTCCCCAGCATTACCAAACCCAAGCCACAGCCTGTGCCATTGCATACTTGTTTAACGGCAACCGGTTGGAGCAATGCCAATACCTAGCTGGGCACCAAGATTACCAAGATATCTACCAGGAATTTGACTTGGGCAACCAGCAGGTTGACAGGGTGTTTTTTGAGTTAAGGCATCCAAATTCTGGTGTATTTAGCCTGACCCTAGACGATGCCCACCTTTATCTGGTAACTGCCAATACTGGGGCTACATCACCGGGAACTGGCGATGGCGGAAACGGCGATGATGGAAACGGCGAAGGAGGTGATGGCGACAACCCGGATAGTGGTAATGGCGACAATGGCTCGCCAAACATACCAGGGTACAGCGCTGATTCAGATCTGGAACTGGTAGGCTTCCATAGCAATCCATCAAACTATCGTTCGATTGCAAGCAATATCACTCGCAACAACGATGTCAGTGCTCGAGGCCAGGCTGCGAACAACTCTGCCAAGCGCATCCCGGTAGCACTGCACCCCTCTGCGGACGCCGTAGCTAGTGGCATGACAACAGTTTCATTTGGCCTACCGTTGGCACCTGGCAGCATAGTCAACAGCCAGGATATTAAAGTGCTCGATAGCAATGGCAATGAGATCCCCGCCCATGTCAGCAGCCTGTTGGATTGGCAACAGATGCCAACCCAGTCCTTATTGTGTGACGGGCTGTTGGCGCAAGGCAATCCTGGGATCCGCAGTGTGCTAATCCAATTCAGCATGGCATTCAATAGCAACTCTACAGAAAACGTGACAGTTGTGCTAAATGAAGGTCAACGCAGCTTAGATGTCACTGAAAAGCAAGACCCTAGGACGCTGTTCCGCACAGTGAATGATGGCACCTATGCACAGGACATAAACAGTTCCGGATTAACTATCCAGGAACCCAATGTTATCGCCGCAATTGACCACGAATACTTAATTTGTTCAGGTTTAAATGTGCTAAGCAACGCGTCAGGTAGCCGAGCTTACCTGGCAAAAACCGACACAGCCCAAGAAGACTTTTTCTATTCCAGCATTAACCAGCACCGTGCTAGGCAGGATTGGGAAGTAACAGATCCGCGGGATCACATTGACTATTTCACCTTTACACCAGCTTGGTTATACGGCCGTCCACAAACCTTCTACAACGGTTATATACGCTCTGGCAACGTTGACATGCTGCGCGAGGCCATGCGCGCAACCGACCATTACGCACAAAACATCTGGACACCTGAGGACTGTGCCGATGCCTTCTATCCCTATTGTGTTGGTAGTTTTAAACTTAAAAACCCCAATCCTAATGCCTCCTGGCAAGATATGAAATATTCCAATAGCAGGCCACTGCTGACCCACTACCTGTTGACAGGTGATGAAACCTGGTTGGATAAAATAGGTTACATTGCCTGGGGCATGGAATACCATGTTGATCTGGAAGGGAATACCGAAACGGCACGCCACAGGGCCTATGCGCTTGATGCCCATAACGTAGATTACGCCCTCACTGGCAACGGCCACCAGCTTGGCAAAATCAGTAATGGTATTGCTGCTATGCTACTACGCCAACAAAATGGGGTTGCAGGATATGGCTCAAATGGCTGTTTTAACTACAGTCCAGAAGGAGGCGATGTGCCAAACTTCTCTCCTTGGATGTTGAACCTGCTAACCAATGTCATGCTGACCACCTACCAAGAGACCGGCATCACCGGGATCCCACAATCCTTGGTAAAGGTAGCACAGTGCGAAATTGACCGTGCGATTGTGCAACTACAACCTGGGGAAAACGGACCTATGCCGGTAGGTGGCTATTATCCATTTTACATTGCCAGCAGTTTTGGAGAAAAACAGGATCTCGACGGATTCAATCCCTATAACGGATTTGAGCACGCCATTGACGTAGCAACAGTTGTCGCGCTAGGTGCTTATTTTGCAGAAGACCCAATAATCCAAGCGGAATTTGTAGGTATTGCCAAAGCCCTGCTGGAAACCCACGGGCACAGCATTGACAACTGGACCCGTGAAACCCTGGGTCGGGCTAAATACCGGCTAGCCCCACCCCGCAAGTACAACTGGCAGTACAAGCACGCAGGGGTGCTAGGCTGGGCATTGGGCAATGACACCGGGGGCACTGGCAAAGCCAGCTACTAGGTGGTCCGATACAAGTACAAAGGCCTATCCTCTTGAGAATAGGCCTTTTCCGGTTTAAAACACAACCAAAGTTGAGTTAGCATAGGAATTAACGCGGCGTCTGGGAAGGCTAATGATCAACTGGAAAAACTATCGCAAAATTAATGGCAGATATCAGTTCTACTTCTCTTTAATATGCCTAGTTGGTTTAGCGGCAACTAGCTGGCCTTCCTGGTTGGCCATTCAGTGGATGTATGGATTCTTATCCATTGATCCTGACGCGCCGCTTCTGCAGCAAGCGGGTGGCTGGATGGTACCTTTAGGAGCATGGCTAATTATATCCATTAACCTATTGCTAGCCTGCATCCTTATTTCAGGCGCCATTGCCAAGCTCAATGGTTGGTCGGTGCAGCAATACTTGGATTATTTTTTCCGCTATGAAAACCTACCGCAGCACTGGCTCAAAAAAGAGTAGGCCTGGGACGGCTAACTAATCTGGCTCATAACCACATTGCCAGCAGATTTCAAAGTTACCTTCGTTGCGCTCGCCGCATTCCTTGCACACCCAAGAGGGTCTCGCTTGGTTGCTTTGTCTAAACTCATCAATGACCCTTTGCGCCCGCTTTTGCCAAGCATCATCGGCTAACCAAACTTCGGGCCAGGCGTCAAAGGGGGCGATTTCGCCCGCACCGCCAATCGCGTACTCGTTTTTAACAAAGCATGGGATCCCTGCGGCCTCAAGCAACTCCTTAATCTGGAACACTTGTAATCGATTTTCGGCAGTGAATACTTTGATCATATGTTTGCCAGATTTCGTTGTTTAATCCATATCGATAGTGACGTCACTCAAGGAGCCTAAACTACTACCTTCTTCACTTTCCAATTTAATCATCAAACGCAGGTCATTTGGCGAATCAGAATGGTGCAGCGCCATGTCTTGGGTGATCTTGCCAGCTTTAAACAACTCGTACAGCGCCATATCAAAGCTTTGCATGCCTGCATCTTTACCTTTGCGCATGGCTTCTTTCAGGCCTGCAATTTCACCTTTTTGGATCATGTCGGTAACCAGTGGCGAATTGAGCAAGATTTCAATAGCAGCTACCCGGCCCTTTCCGTCAGGGGTTGGGACTAATTGCTGTGCTACAATCGCCCGCATGTTTAGGCTCAAATCATAGCGCAGCTTGGAGTGTGACTCTGGTGGTGCCAAATGCATGATACGTTCAATAGCCTGGTTGGCGTTGTTGGCGTGCAGCGTCGCCACACACAAATGGCCGGTATCGGCAAAGGACATAGCATATTCCATGGTTTCCATGGAACGGATCTCACCGATAAGGATCACATCTGGCGCCTGGCGCAATGAGCTTTTCAACGCGTCGTCAAAAGACAAGGTATCAATGCCAACTTCGCGCTGGGTCACCACACAATTGATGTGCTCATGCACAAATTCAATGGGATCTTCAATGGTGAGGATGTGGCCATAGGAATTGCGGTTACGGTGGCCAATCAAGGCTGCCAGCGAGGTGGATTTACCGGTGCCGGTGCCACCTACAAACAAGATCAGGCCTTTTTTCGCCATAATAATGTCTTTTAAAACTTCCGGCAGGCCCAGGTCATCGGCATTGGGGATTTTAGTGACAATCCGGCGCACCACCATGCCCGCCCTGTCCCGTTGCCAAAATGCGCTACAACGGAACCGGCCGATGCCTTCGCGGGCGATCGCGAAGTTACACTCACGGGTGGTTTCAAACTGCTTCTGCTGATCCTCGGTCATGGCTTCAAACACTAAACCCAGCGCGCCTGCATCATCTTGCCGCTCTTTTTGCAATGGCCGCATTTTGCCGTTTATTTTCGAACTTACTGGAAAACCGGAGGTGACAAACAAGTCAGAGCCTCCATATTGCACCATCATTTTTAAATAGTGATCTAAGCCCATGTTAGCCTCCAAAACCGCCGCTACTAGACTTGTTAGTACTCTTGGACGCCGCCTCCTCAGGCGTGACTAAACCTTGTTGGGTCAAGCGCTGCAAACACTGATCCATGGTCTGCATACCGTGCTGTTGTCCAGTTTGGATAACAGAATACATTTGCGCTACCTTGTCTTCCCGGATCAGGTTGCGTATCGCCGGGATCCCCACCATGATTTCGTGCGCGGCCACCCGGCCACCGCCAATTTTTTTCAATAGGCATTGGGAAATCACCGCCCGGATAGATTCCGACAACATGGAGCGGATCATGGCTTTTTCTTCAGCGGGGAACACGTCAATTATACGGTCGATGGTTTTTGGCGCCGAGTTAGTGTGCAAAGTACCAAATACCAAGTGGCCGGTTTCGGCGGCACTAATAGCAAGCCGGATGGTTTCCAAATCCCGCAGTTCACCAACTAGGATAATGTCAGGGTCTTCCCGCAGTGCTGAACGCAAAGCGTTGTTAAAACTATGGGTGTCACGGTGCACTTCCCTCTGGCTCACCAGGCAGAGTTTGTTTTGGTGCACAAATTCAATTGGGTCTTCAATGGTGAGGATGTGTTCCCGTTTGGTGGAATTAATGTAATCAATCATCGCCGCCAGGGTGGTACTTTTACCGGAACCGGTAGCGCCTGTAACCAAGATAATGCCGGTGGGTTGCTGGATCAGCTGCCGGAAGATATCTGGGGCATTCAATTGGTCTAGGGTCAAGATGGTACTGGGGATGGTACGCATGACTGCAGCGGCACCGCGGTTTTGGATAAAGGCGTTAACCCGGAAACGGGATAAGTCTTTTATTTCGAATGAAAAATCGGTTTCCAAATTTTCTTCGTATTCCTTGCGTTGCTTGTCATTCATGATCTCATAAATGAGGGCTTTAACTTCTTTGTCATCCATGGGCGGAATATTGAGTTTGCGCATATCACCATCCACCCGTATGACGGGGGGCATGCCCGCAGACAAGTGCAAGTCGGAGGCTTTGTTCTTGACACTAAAAGCTAAAAGTTCGGTAATATCCATAGCGACACATCCAAGTCAGAAAATTTATTTGCTTATATGAAAACAACAATAGCAGAACGATTGAATTTAGCACTGGAAACTGTGCAAAGCGCCGTGCGTTGTGCTAATCGCCCAGCAGGTTCAGTGCGCTTATTGGCGGTAAGCAAAACCAAACCTGTAGACATGGTCAAGGACGCTTACGCCGCGGGGCAGCGCGCTTTTGGTGAAAATTACGTACAAGAAGGCATTGCAAAAATCCAAACCTTATCGGAGCTAGACGATATCGAATGGCATTTAATCGGGCCTTTGCAATCGAATAAATGCAAACCGGTTGCGGAACATTTTGATTGGGTGCAATCGGTGGATAGGTTAAAAGTTGCCAAACGACTGAGCGACAACCGGCCAGCAGGCAAACCTGCGTTAAACCTGTGCCTGCAAGTGAATATCAGTGCAGAGGGCAGCAAATCAGGTGTCACCTTGCCAGAGCTGCCGGCTTTGGCTGAACAAGTAGCTGCCCTGCCTAATATCCGCTTACGCGGTATCATGGCGATACCTAGTAACACCCAAGATTCTGACAAATTGGTTGCGGAATTTGCTGCAATGCGGGGTGCCTTTGCTAAACTGCAACAGCAATATGACAGCATTGATACACTATCAATGGGAATGAGTGCAGATATGGCCACTGCCATCGCCCAAGGCAGCACCATGGTGCGGGTAGGTACCGCCATATTTGGCAAACGTAATTAAGGATTTTTCCGTGCAAGCACAAACAATTGCATTCATCGGTGCCGGTAATATGAGCCGCGCCATCATTTCAGGCCTAGTACAGCAGGGCTATGACCCCAAAGCCATCATGGCTAGCAACCCAAGTGCAGGCAAGCTGCAGGATCTCGCGAGTGAGTTTTCAATCCAAACCACCCAGGACAACAATGAAGCCATCGCCTTTGCCGATAATATTGTCTTAGCAGTCAAACCCCAATTAATGGCAGAGGTCTGTGCTGGCTTTGATAAAGATCTGGCATTGGCTGAAAAGTTGTACATATCAGTTGCAGCGGGCATTAAGGTAGAACGCCTGCAAGAAATGCTGGGGTTTGCCGCCGCATTGGTGCGCACCATGCCCAATACTCCTTGTGCGTTGGGCAAAGGCATGACCGGCCTATTTGCTTCGCCACAGGTAAATGGCCAGCAAAAAGCATTTGCGCAAAATTTGTTAGCCCATACTGGCGAAACCCTTTGGGTAGATAACGAAGCCATGATAGATGCGGTGATTGCCGCAGCTGGCAGCAGCCCTGCTTACTTTTTCCTGTTTCTAGAAGCAATGCAGGCGAAGGCAGAAGAGCTTGGATTCGACAAAAACGACGCCCGCCTTCTTGTACAGCAAGCCATGTTAGGCGCGGCAGAAATGGTTTGTCACAACCCAGGGCTTGAATTATCGCAGCTGCGCGCCCAAGTCACCTCTAAAGGTGGCACCACTGCAAAAGCCATTGAACACTTTCATGACCAAGGTTTGTCGGAGATCGTCGCGGGTGCTATGCAAGCTGCGGTTGGCCGGGCAGACGAAATGTCACAACAATTTTAGGATCCGTAATGACAGCAACACATTTTTTAATCGGCACCCTATTTGACCTGTATTTAATGGTGGTCCTACTGCGGCTCTGGCTACAGCTGGCGCGCGCCGATTTCTACAATCCCTTTAGCCAGTTTGTAGTAAAGGCAACCCACCCTATTGTGGGTCCTCTGCGCCGCTTTATACCAGCTATCGGTTCTTTTGATACAGCCACCTTCGTTTTGGCGTTGCTTGTGGCCATGCTAAAAATCACTGTGATGAACTTCATTTCTGGTGTCGCCGAGTTTAATTTTGCAGTGATGTTCATTGGCGCGGTGGCGGTATTAATAAAAGAAGCCTTTTCCATTATGTTTTGGGTACTGGTGATCCGGGCGATCCTTAGCTGGGTCAGCCAAGGGGGTTACAATCCTATTGAGGGTGTTTTACATCAGCTTACTGAACCTATGTTGCGGCCTATCCGCAAGATCATCCCGCCCATGGGAGGCCTGGATCTTTCGGTGCTGTTTGCCTTAATCGGGCTGCAGTTCCTGCAGTTCTTGTTCCAAGACCTGATGAGGGCAGTGTTTTAATGTCTAAGACAAAATGTTCTGTATTCTTCGTAGCGCTGTGTTGGCTCTTAGGCGCAAGCACAGCTCAAGCCGCCCAATACAAAACGCTAGGCGACTGGGATGTGCACTATATTGTGTTCAATACCAGTTTCCTCGAACCTGAAATCGCCCGCGCCTACCAGATCCAGCGCAGCAAATTCCAGGGGTTGGTGAATATTTCGGTGCTTAATAGCAGCGACCAAAAAGCGCAAAACGTGGCCTTGTCGGGCACTGCCACCAATTTATTGGGCACGGTGCGGCAACTGAATTTTCGGCAAGTCGTAGACGGTGATGCTATCTACTACCTAGCAACCATTCCCTTTAGAGATATGGAGGACTACCGCTTTAGTGTCGATATACGTCGTGGAAATGAAGTTCAGACCCTTAAATTCAGGCACCAGTTTTACTCGGACTAAAAGCAAGCAGAAGGATGGTTCATGAGTAACGAGATTACCTGGCAAGACTTTGAAAAAGTGGACATCCGGCTCGGCACGATAGTCAAGGCGATGGATTTACCCGAAGCGCGCAAGCCTGCCTATATCGTGCATGTAGACTTTGGGCCTGAACTCGGCGTTAAAAAATCCAGCGCCCAGATTACGGATCTTTATTCGAAAGAGCAGTTGCTAGGCAAACAGGTCATGGCCGTGGTTAACTTCCCACCAAAACAAATCGGCCCAATCATGTCTGAATGCCTGGTGACGGGCTTTCATCGCGAAGACGGTGCGGTGGCATTGGCAACGGTTGATTTACCCGCCCCGAACGGCACCAGACTACTCTGATGGTGACTAGCCCGGCTGCAATACCGCTTTAAGCTCTTGCAAGTAGGGCTCAAAGTGCCGCCATTGCGCTAAACCATCACGATAAATAGGCTGCCTTACTTGTTCTGAGCTAGGCGTTTTGACCGTGCGCTTAGTTTTATGGAACTCAACACAAGCCTGCTCGAACGGCAATCCACAATATTCAAGAAGCCTACAAACTTGGCCCTCCAAGTCGTCAATCACATCTTCATGCTGCACCCGGAGTACAGCTCCTGGCAACACTTCATCCCAATGTGCCATCATGTTTAAATAGGCTTGATAGTAGCGACCCAGGCTTTCCAGGCTATAGCTAAACTCCTGCCCCTCACCAAACAATTGTTTAAAGTTGCTAAAGCAGCAGGCCATGGGTTCGCGCCTGGCGTCGATAATTTTGGCGTTAGGCAAGATCAGTTTAATCAGGCCGATATGCACAAAATTATTGGGCATTTTATCAATAAAAAAGGGCGCAGTTCGCCGGTACACCTGTGTTTCTTGCAGGTACTGCTGGCCAAAGCTCTGGAAGTAACAGGGCTCCAGCTGTCCCAGGAGCTCTGGGTAACGATTTTGCTGTCCGCGTAAGCGCGACACTAGGCCAAGGATATTGTGTAGCTCCATGGTGCCGTCCACCATTGGGTGCGAAGCCAGTATTTGTTCCAATAAGGTAGAGCCTGAACGCGGTAGGCCAAGGATAAATATCGGATCAGGTGCAGGTTCACCCGCAGCGCCAAGCTGGTCAAACAAGGATTTAGGACAATGCTCGATTTGCGCCTGCACTTGCTTTTCAATGAATTCGGGCTGGTAACCTAGGCTCTGCTGTTTGAGGGCATTGCCCTGGGCGTACAAATCAAATGACTCGGCGTAGTCGCCTGCGTCCTCGTAGGCTTTGCCTAAGGCAAACAGCATATGGATGCGATCATCCAAGGCCAGTGCAGGGTCTTGGCTGCACTGGCGCATCTGTGCCATTTCCTGGCCGGTAAACTGGTAGGTTTTGGTATTGGCCAGGCTCCAAAACGCATCGCCAAAATCAGCTTTGTAATGGTATGCCTGTTGGTAGGCCTGGATGGCGGCGGGCAGATCGCCCGCAGCTTTTTGGGCATGGCCTAACAATAGTTGGATACCGGGTTGGTCGGGGTTGCCCTGCAGCAGTTCCTGGTACTGTGCTATGGCTTGCCCAACCTGCCCGATCCCCACCAAGGCGCTGGCCCTTGCTGATAGCAACGGTGCGCTGCCGGGAGCGCCCTGCAGCAGCTTTTCAGCCAATTTATATGCCTGCTCAAACTTGCCCATTTTTGACAGCAGCTTTAGGTAAGCCATGCCGGCGGCCGCGTGATCCGGGTAAAGCTCAAGGCAGCTTTCCAATAAAAACTCGGCCTCACCATAAACTTTCAACTGGATCCCAATCTCAGCCAGCAACAACAGAGCCTCGGCATCGTGCTTGTGCTGTTGCAAATAGTGCCTACAAACCTGGTCAGCCTTGTGCAGCTCACTTTCATGCATAAGATCCCGCGCCCCCAAAATTGGGGCAGGCAACCCCGATAAATAAGCAACTTGGCTGCTGGCTAATTTAGCCGCTTCGCCATTGCCCATTTGCCGGTATAGCTTCTCCAGCTCCCGCCAGCTGGACAATAGCGCCGGGTTGAGCTGCACAGCCTTATAAAACGCCATAGCGGTTTCCTTTGGCTGCCCAAGTTCCCGGTAGCAATAAGCCACTTCCTGGAAAGCACGGGCATGACTGGGCTGGGCTTTGCTAAGCTGCAGGGCAGTGCTTAGCGCCAATAGCAATTGTTTATCCAGCCGCAACGCGACAGCCAGCAGATATTGGGTATCCACCTGTTCTTTTTCCGATGGCGACCGTCCCAACGTCTCTTGGGCGAGCTTGATCGCTCGCTTGAACTGGGCCTGGGCGATTGCTTGTTTGATATTTTGATTCATTTTAACGGTAAAAAGGTGCCATCAGTTGCAGTGTGGGCATGCCAGCATTTAATGGTAGCGGCTAATATAAAAAAGGCTGGCCTGTGCGCCTGCCCTCGGAGCTTCTACCTGTTCTAATTCGAATTATCCAAAGTACTTGCTTTAGAAGAAATCGTAAGACAACCTCAAGCCAACCGTCCTTGGCCTATTGGTCACCACTTTCGGGGTAAACTGTTGGTTATCAATGTACAACACCGCGTTTTCATCGGTGAGGTTGTCGATGTACAACTCGGCCTTCCAATCATCCTTAGCCAAGCCGAAAGCCAAATTGGCGATTACGTAACTGTCTTGCACATAACGGCCACCTTTGAAGGTATTGCCGTTGCTGTCGCTGTAAGTTACGCCCTGGTATACAGCAGCTTCATCCTGGATGCTCAAGCCCGTGCCTGTACCATAGACCAGGCGGATGGTGTCTTCCAGCACATAGGCATCCATCTTCATGCTGGCCAGGCGATCCCCGGTATAGGCGATTGAACCATTAACGTAAGCTGTTAGGCCGTTGTCCAGCTCGTGGTAGTAGCGCGCCCTCAAGTTTCCAGAAAAGTCAGCAGAATAAGGTAGCTCGTTGCCAACGCCAGGTGCGATACCTTCCAACTCAGGGTTGATCCGGGTCAATTCGGTATCCAGCATGCTGAAGGAAGCATCGACAATCAAGTTGTCCGTGGCAAGCCAGGTTAGATCGGCATCAATACCGCGGATTTCTGCATCTCCAACATTGTCGGTAAAGACCAAGAAACTAATATTGGTCGGGTCAAAGCGCGAGGTCTGCAAGTCAGTAATCTCAGAAAAATAAGCCGTGGCATTAATCCTTAAAATACCATCCAGGAAATCACCTTTAATACCCAGCTCATAGTTGTCCAAGGTATCGGTAAGTGAATACACTGGGATGCGGAAGCCTTCGAAGGCACCGGCCTGGTTGGTTGCCTGGCCACCGCCCACCCGGTTGGTTACCGGTGGCCTAAAGCCTTCTGAATAAGTGGCGAACAATAGGACGTCAGCGGTGACTTTCCAGTCGATTGCAGCTTTTAGTATGGTATCGTCCACCGTCAGGGTACCGCCATCATCCAACAAACCCACTTCTAGCTGGCCGTTGTTTATGGCTTCCTGGATCGAGGTGGGATCTTCACCTATAGCTTCTAGCTCAGCAGGATCCAGGCTACCAAAGGCCTTAACCCGGCGGCTTACGTCAACCGTTGTAGTCGAACCCTTGAAAATATCGTCAATTTCATACCAACGGGCACCCAAGGTAGCAGTCACGGTATCGGTCAAGTCGTATTCCAACTGGCCAAATACTGCGATTTGGTCAATGGTATGGGTCACATCGTTGACAAAGCTGACTTCCGACTCGAAGGGGCCACCGTCACTGTTTATGCCCTCGGTGCCTACCAAGGTGCGCTGGAGGTCGGAAAAGAAGCCCAAGTCAGTGTTGCCTATCTTGAACTTACCAACTGTTGCCAGCTCTTGCTCGTCGATAAAGATACCGGCAGTAACACGCCATTCTTTGTCTGTTGGTGTGTTAAAACGGAATTCGTGGGTAAAGCGGGTGGTTTGGGTGTCTTCTTTGTAGAACTTGGTAGGATCCAAACAGCGCTCATCGGCGGGGGTTGCAGCTTCATAGTGGTTACATACATAGTAGGCAGCAAACAAACCACCGTTAGTGTAGCCGGTGTAATCGACGGTTGAATCGATATTGCGATCCAAATAACCACCGGTGTAGACCACCTCTAGTTGCTTTAAGCGGCCTTCCAAGGTCCAGCTAGTCAAGCCAAACTCGTCGGCGTTATCCTCAGGTACAAAGCGGTTGGTAGAACTTTCGCCTTCCAAGTTGGGGTCGTAGGCAAACACGCCTTCGGTTTCCAACGTTTGCTGGGTATGCTGCACCACCAATGACCAGTCGTCGTTAAACAAATAGGACATACCCAAGCGGGCGCCGGCATAGGTGGCGTCGTTGAAATCATCCACTACCAAGGCATCGTTGACCGGCGCATCCACTGGTGTATTCGCCGGGTCGGTCAAGGGGCCGCCAGAAATTCGATCAATTACTACAGCACTGCCGGTATAGCCGCCATTGCCTGGTTCATTTAAAATATTGTCAATCCAACCCGCCCTGATGGTCAGCGTATGCGGCCACACGGAATGCCAAATCGTCAGCTGCAGCGAAGTTTAAGAAGCCCTCCACCGTATTGCTCATTTCACCGCCTTTGGTGAAAGCAATGTTAGTATCAATGCCGGCGCTAAAACCACTGTGATCCGGCTTATTGGTAATTAAACGCACGGTACCCGACTGGGAGCTGGCACCAAACAGGGTACCTTGAGGTCCTGGCAATACTTCCACCCGCTGTACATCGGTAGCAAAAATATCCAGGTTGCGCCCTTGCATTGAAACCGGCTGCTCATCCAAATAAAAGGCAACAGATGGTTGCAAAGCTTGCACAGATGAAACCGCAATATTGGTTTGATTTGTGGCAACACCCCGGATATAGATTTCGTTTTGGCCTGGTCCGGTTCCTTGGAATACCACATTGGGCAAAAACTCGACATAGTCCTGGAAGTTATCAACTCCCAAGTTTTCCAAAGCTTCACCATTGAGCGCTGTCACGGCAACCGGAATATCCTGGATTGATTCGCTGCGTTTGGTAGCCGTGACTTGGATGGTCTCTATCCTGGGGTCATCGGCGGCAATAGCACAGGCGTGCGGAACCACCAGGGCGGCGAAGACAGCACAGCCTATTTTAGATTTGTCAAATTTGGGATTAAGTGTGTTCAACTCTGGGCTGAAATGATGTTTGCTTTTATTATTAAAAGATCAGATCAAATATCTGAAAAAGCAAATAAAATCTGCGACTTATGCTGGAAGCTAAGAACGGCCAAACGCAATTGACGTTTGGCCGCCTAAAATATACAAAAATTAATGAATTGAGCCAAACTAATACAGAACTACTGGTTTTCCGCTCGGGTAAACACCAGTTCTTTACCTTTACTTAACTCTGCGCTGTAGCGATAGCCGCCCCAATCAAATCCTTGCAACTGGCTCACTTCAGACACTTGTTGCTGGATAATATAGCGCGCCATCATACCCCTGGCCTTTTTGGCAAAGAAGCTGATCACCTTGTACTGGCCGTTTTTCTGGTCTTTAAACACTGGCGTATAGACCTCAGCCTTGAGTTTCTTCAGCTGTACTGACTTGAAATACTCGTTGGATGCCAGGTTGACCACCACATTATCGCCCTGGCCTGCCAAGGCTGTGTTTAGGTTCTTGGTGATCCTATCACCCCAAAACTGGTACAGGTTATCGCCGCGTCGGGTAGCCAACTTGGTGCCCATTTCCAGCCGGTATGGCTGCATCAAATCAAGGGGCTTCAATACACCGTACAAGCCAGATAAGATCCGCAGGTGGGATTGGGCGAAATCCAGCTCAGCTTGATCCATGGTATTGGCGTCTAACCCCACATATACATCACCATTAAAGGCAAGCACAGCTTGTTTGGCATTGTCTTGGGTGAATGGTGGCTGCCAGCTTTGGTAACGCTCGACATTCAAATGGGCAAGCTTATCGCTAATATGCATCAAAGAAGCAACGTCCTGCGGAGCGAGCTTTTTACAATATTTAATGAGTTTTTCCGCTTCATCCAACATTTCTGGCTGCGAAAATGCGTCGGTGATAGGTTGGCTGTCATAATCTAAATTTTTGGCGGGGGAAATAACGACTAACATATGCCCTCAGTCCTGTTTTTTTGCGGCGCAACTATACCTGGCGCGGCATGTCTTATCCACTTTGAATTAATACTCATGTACTGGGCGTTGTTACGTCAATTCCCAGCCTGCGAGTAAATATGTTGCTATCAATACTGTAAATTAATGCACTTGGATTTTTTGTAGGGCAGTTAAATAATGTTGGTATAGGGTATCGTCAAAGGCACAAAAGATGACTTTGCGCAGGTGGTTGCAGCTTGCGACGGTTTCGGCCACTGTTTGCACGGCGATATCGCAGGCTTGCTGCAAAGGATAACCAAACACACCGCAACTAATGGCAGGAAACGCAATACTGCGGATTTCGGACTGTTCCGCCAACAGCAGGCTGTTGTGATAACACTGGCGCAATAGCTCAGGTTCACCTCTATTGCCACCATGCCAAACAGGCCCCACTGTATGGATGACAAATTTTGCCGGCAACAAATAGCCAGCGGTGAGTTTCGCCTGGCCAGTATCACAGCCGCCCAAGCTCCGGCACTCTTGCAGTAGCCCCGGGCCAGCGGCCCTGTGTATTGCGCCATCGACGCCTCCGCCCCCCAGCAACGAAGGTTTCGCTGCATTGACAATCGCATCCACTTTTAATGTCGTAATATCGTCTTGGATTAGGGTCATTTTTGCAGTCATAGCGCGTGAGTTAGTAGCCTTTGTATACCTGGATGGTATACCCTTACCCCCATTACCACAAACTCAGGAATGGTTTGCTTAGAGCAGTTCATGTTTTGGTCACATTACTAGTTTAGCGTTGATAAGAAAACGTTTAAAAGTTAACACACACCATTCCTTTCCCTTGGTAACCCTGATTTGCTTAGCACAATATTGAGGAAACTATGAGTAACCAACTTGAGGCGCTACGCGCCGTCACCACCGTTGTTGCCGATACCGGCGACATCGAAGCAATTCGCAAATACCAGCCGGTCGATGCCACTACCAACCCATCTCTACTGCTAAAAGCAGCCCAAATGGAGCAATACCGCCCATTGGTGATGGAAGCCATTGCATGGGCTAAATCACAAAGCAATGACCCAGCAAAACAATTGGTCAACGCTGGGGACAAATTAGCGGTATTATTTGGCCGTGAAATATTAGGCATTGTACCGGGCCGAGTTTCCACCGAAGTGGACGCGCGATTGTCATTTGACAAAGCCAGCACCATTGATAAAGCCATGCGTCTTATCGACTTATACGAGATGGCGGGCATTTCCCATGACCGTATACTGATCAAGATTGCTTCCACCTGGGAAGGTATCCAGGCAGCGGAAGAACTAGAGCGCAAAGGCATCAACTGTAACCCTGACCCTGCTGTTTGGTTTCGCCCAAGCCCGCGCCTGCGCAGAAGCCGGTGTATTTTTGATTTCGCCTTTTGTCGGTCGCATTTTGGATTGGTATAAGAAGGCCACGGGTAAAACCGACTACCTGCCCCATGAAGACCCAGGTGTACAGTCGGTCACCCGTATCTACAACTATTACAAGCAGCACGGTTACGATACCGTGGTAATGGGTGCGAGTTTCCGCAATACCGGCGAAATCACCGAATTGGCGGGCTGTGACCGCCTGACCATCAGCCCGGCATTATTGCAAGAACTGCAAGATTCCGAAGCGGAACTGCCCACCAAGTTGGTGGACAACGGCGTAAGCAAAGAGCCACCTGGCTGCCTTTCTGAGCGCGAGTTCCGCTGGCAGATGAATGAAGATGCAATGGCCACAGAGAAGCTAGCTGAAGGGATCCGCAACTTCACCATTGACCAAATAAAATTGGAAACTATGTTGAAAGAGATGCTCTAACTTTCAAAAAGGCGCCTGAGCGACATTGGGCGTCTTTTATTTGAGCAACGACGATGAAGCCTTGCGCCCTACAGCCAAATTCTCAACATATCCCAGGAACATTAGCATGAGCAAACTAACTTCATTGCCCCAATGGCAACATCTAAGCAACTTAGCGGAACAAGTCAAAGGCGAACATATGCGCGATTGGTTCACAAAGGATCCAGATCGGGCGGAAAAATACACCAGTGCAGCCTGCGGTATCACCTTGGACTACTCTAAGAACCTGCTCAACCAAGACGTGCTCAAGGCACTATTTGGTTTGGCTGAGGCGACAGGGTTCCCGGCAAAGCGCGACGCTATGTTCCGGGGCGACGCCATTAACTTCACAGAAAACCGGGCGGTATTGCACACCGCATTGCGCAATTTTTCCGATAAACCGGTACTAGTCGACGGCGAAGATGTGATGCCAGAGGTACACGCCACCTTGGAAAAAGTGAAGGCCTTTGTCAACTCAGTACAAGATGGCAGCCATAGGGGTTACACCGGTGAAGTAATTACCGATGTGGTGGCTCTGGGTATTGGCGGTTCCTTCCTAGGCCCCAAGATCATGTCAGAAGCCTTAAAGCCTTACCAAGTTTCCGGGCTTAAAGTGCACTTTGTGGCCAATGTTGACGCTTGCCATATTCACGATGTCCTCTCGGGACGCGATGCGGCTAGCACATTGTTTGTCATGTCCTCAAAATCCTTTACCACCCAAGAAACACTGCAAAATACTTTGACCGCAAAGCGCTGGTTCTTGGAAAACGGCGGCAGCCAAACTGAGATTGCCAAGCACTTTGTAGCGGTATCCTCCAATATCAAAGCAGCCACCGAATTTGGCATGGCGAAAGAAAATATTTTTCCAATGTGGGACTGGGTTGGCGGCCGCTATTCCATGTGGTCAGCCATAGGCCTGCCGCTCGCATTGGCTATTGGCTACGACAACTTTGAGCAAATGCTAACAGGCGCCCATGCCATGGATTTGCATTTCCAAGAAACGCCGATACAAGATAACCTGCCCTGCCTGCTCGCATTGATAGGCTTGTGGTATCGCAATTTCTTTGCAGCCCAAAGTTATGTGCTACTGCCTTACTACCATTACCTGCGAGGCCTTCCTGCCTATGTCCAGCAGTTAGATATGGAAAGCAACGGCAAACGCGTGGCAGGTACTGAGATAGTAGACTATGACACAGGGCCTATTGTTTGGGGCAGCGAAGGCACTAATGGCCAACATTCGTTCCACCAGCTTATCCACCAAAGTGATACCTTTATCCCGGCCGACTTTCTATTGCCGTTAACGGTACCCAACCAGGATAAAACCCACCATGCCATGTTGGCTTCCAACTGTTTTGCCCAGTCCCAGGCTTTGATGCAGGGCAAAACCCAAGTAGAAGTGGAAGCAGAGCTTACTCAAAAGTCAAACGATCCTGGTGAGGTAGCCCAGCTAGCCCCCCACAAAGTAATGCCGGGCAATAAACCAAGTAATACCCTGTTGTTCGAAAAACTGGATCCAGCCACCCTAGGTTCCCTTATCGCTATGTATGAACACAAGGTCTTCGTACAGGGTGCAATCTGGGGGATCAACTCCTACGACCAATGGGGTGTCGAACTGGGCAAAGTGATGGGTAACCAAATCCTGGAAAAATTGCAAAATCCAGGGCAAACACCCAATTTTGACGCTTCCACCAACCAGTTAGTGGCTCGGTTTAACGCGGCAAATAGCTAAATCTGAATAGCAACCGGAACTGGCAAAATAGTGGAGGCTTCACCTCCACTATCTGTTTTCTGATAGCCAAATTATGGATTTCTTTTTTACCATGAATCATTAGATATAATTTTAAATTTACCCACAATTGTATATTTTTCAGTCTTTTAGGTTATTATTTAAGCAAAGAGGCAGTGATTCATTAAATCTCCACGCAATGTTAATAAATAGTTAACAAAAAGCCTTTACTTTCACCTCTCCTGTGATAAAACAGGTTTGAAGGTCGGGAAAATAAACACAAGCCCGCTACCAAATTGACGGTTCGATGTAAGGAGTTTATCGTGGATAAGTCAGATTTGATGACAAAAATAGACACAGAATCCCGTTCAACTAAGTCAAGAAAGAAAAAGCGCATGTGGCGCGAAATCGAAGCAATCAAAGATAGGTATAAGCTTCGCAAAGAATTAGAAGACATGGATATGTTCCATGACTATGAGCTAAATAGCCTAGATATTTAAAAAAAGCCCCGCATTGCCGGGGCTTTTTTGCTTTCTAAACGCGTATCACAGGTTTATACCTGTGCTGGCGGTGCTTCGTGCAAATAGCAATGTAGTTATTTGTTTGAGGCGGGCTAACGAAAAAATAAGCCTATGGCTAGTGCCGGCCTATATTGCAGCGCAACAGTTTTTGCTGCGTTGTAGCTAGGAGCCCCTGGTTGGTCTAAATGCTAAGTCTGCCAATTAATTGGCCTAACGCCTTTTTGCCCCAGAATTTGGTTGCAGCGGACGAAATGGCCGCTACCTAAAAAACCCCGATGCGCAGACAGCGGTGATGGGTGTGTTGTTTTCAACACGTGGTGTCGCTTGCCATCGATAAACTGCCCTTTCTTCTGTGCATGGCTGCCCCAGAGCAGGAAAACGATACCTTCAGAACGTTCATTGAGTTTGGCTATGACTACGTCAGTAAATTTTTCCCAGCCTATCTTGCTATGGCTGTGCGCTTTGCCCTGTTCGACTGTCAGCACAGTATTGAGTAACAATACGCCCTGCTCAGCCCAGCTTTGCAAATTGCCATGGTTGGGGATCTGGTAACCAGGAATTGATTTAGCCAGCTCTTTGAACATGTTTTTCAACGACGGTGGTGCCGGTACACCAGGCAAGACGGAAAAGCACAAACCGTGGGCTTGGCCTGGACCATGGTAGGGATCCTGACCCAGGATCACGACTTTCACCTGATCAAACTCGGTAAAGCGAAAGGCATTGAATACGTCTGGCTGCGGCGGATAAATGGTTTTACCCGCTGCCCGCTCAGCCGCCAGGTATTGCAGGGTGTGTTGGAAATACGGCTGCTGTTTTTCCGCGCCAATCACGTCCGCCCAAGTGGTCATCAACTCAACCTTTCAACAACTGGAATAAATGCTGTTTTAAGGTCGCATAGTCTGCTGGCAACTCGGCTGATAAGCCCTCTTTTCCAGCGCACTCTACCAAGGGTTGTGGCAAGCTGATGGGCTGGCCTAGCACGTTTTCAACTGTTTCCCGGAATTTGGCCGGGTGTGCGGTGCCCAAAAAGATACCGGTTTCGCCATCTTGCATTTCCCGTTTTAACGCCTTGTAGGCAACGGCAGCGTGGGGCTCGCTAATATAACCTTCCGTTTGTAGCTGCTTCATGGCCAACTGGGTGTAATCTTCGTCCACCGCGTCAGCCGACAAGCAGCTTTCGTCTAGGTAGCCATATTGGAACAAGGCTTCTATCCTTGGCCAGTTGTTGGGTTGGCTCACGTCCATGGCATTGGATATCGTAGCCTGGGTTGGGTTGGGTAGCCAATTACGGGTCTGCCAGTAGCGCGGCACTGTGTCATTGACGTTGGTCGCGGCGATAAAGCGTTTAATGGGCAACCCCAAGGTCTTGGCGATCATGCCCGCGGTTAGGTTACCGAAATTACCGCTGGGCACTGAAAACACCACTTCCTCTTGCTGTTCTGGCGGCAATTGGGCAAAGGCCTCAAAATAATAACAAACCTGCGCCATCAAACGGCTGATGTTGATTGAGTTCGCCGAGTTCAAGTGCAAACCATCCCGCACTTCAGGATCGTCAAAAGCGGATTTTACCATCTGCTGGCAAGCATCAAAATCACTGTCCAGTGCCACAGTGTGGATATTGCCGCCTAAAGTGGTAAATAGCTTTTCTTGCAACGGCGAAATCTTGCCTTGCGGGTACAAAATAACGACATTGATATTGTCGATCCCGTGGAAGGCATGGGCAACGGCAGCGCCAGTATCACCGGACGTTGCTGTGAGGATAGTAATTGGGTTGCCTGAATCTTTGGTCAATTCAGACAAACACTGGGCCATAAACCTGGCACCAAAATCTTTAAACGCCAAAGTCGGGCCGTGGAATAGCTCCAGGCAATAAACCCCGTCAGTCACTTCGGCAATAGGCGCAGGGAATTGGAAGGCATTAGCCACCAGCTGATGCAACGTTTCGTTCGCTATATCACCGTCAATCAGGTGGTTTAGGATGTGGGCGCTGCGCTGCACAAAAGGCATCTGCAGCAGCTGGGAAACATTGTCCAATGGCTGGATTTTTGCTGGGAAATACAAACCTTGGTTCTTACCTAGGCCCTTGGTAACAGCCTCTGGAAAGTTAACGGTATCGGTATTGTCTTTTAAATTGAATAGTTGCATTTAGTTTTCCCTTACAACTTTTGAACCAATGGGATCTAGTTTGCAGACCCGGCTAAAGCCGTCTTGGTTCTGTACATAATTTTGTTCAAGCCACTGGGCAATCGCTTCTGCCTGTGACTGTTGTTCGGACACAGCAAATACGGTGGGACCGGAACCGGAAATGCCAAACGCCAATGCACCATTGGCGATAGCGAATTCCCGAGCCTTGTCAAAACCTGGCAATAGCCCCTTGCGGTGAGGTTCGGCAATCACATCCCGCATCATTTCCGCAGCCAATTCGGCGTCATTGCGGTGCAAGGCATCAACAAAAACCGCTAGCTGCCGGCCAAAGGTCAAAGCCGTTTCCAGTGCTAGCGACTTGGGTAAAATTTCCCTTGCAGCGGCAGTAGATACTGTAATCCCCGAATAACATACGGTCCAATACCACTCGTCAATGATAGGCAGTGAAGTTACTAGCTGGTCAGCGGCCTCGACCATCAGGGTCAAACCGCCCAAGAAGCAAGGGGCAACGTTGTCATAGTGCACGCTACCACTGATTTGTCCTTCCAGTTCCCCCATCAGCAACAACAATTCATGATCATTGAGTGGCTGGCCATAGAACTCATTCAAGCCGTGCAGGGCCGCAACCACTGAGCTGGCGCTAGAGCCGAGGCCGCTGCCAATTGGCAGGTTTTTAAACAGGGTCATTTTAGCAGCGGGAAGCTGTGGTTTGTGCTCGGCGAGCTTATTCCGGATAGCGTGATAACAATGGCTGACAATATTGTTTTCCTGTTCTTGCGGCAGCTTGTGGGCGAAATCCCCCGCTACATCCAGAGTGAAACTGCCAGCCTGTTCAATCACGACTTTGTCACCCAAATCAGAACCGTCAATGGGGGCGAGTGCCGCACCCAAAATATCAAAGCCTAAACTTACATTTCCTATCGAAGCAGGCGCATAGGCGGTGTGCTTCATCAATTGTCATCCTGCGGTAAACATAAAAGGGACATAAGGCTAACACATGCAGGTATTATGTACATGCTAAAGCCGACAAAATTCAGGCTTGGTTTAGAATGCTTAATAACCAAGCCTAAAATGGGTTTTCGCGGCGCTAGTGGTTGTTTTGCGACCACGGCATAGTGCGCAGTACATCGGCAAATACCCCCGCGGCTGTAACCGCTGCACCAGCGCCATAGCCCCGGATCACAAATGGGATCGGTTGGTAGTATTGGCTATGGATAGCGAGCGCATTTTCACCATCCTTAATAGGTGCCAGTGGATGTTGTGCATCAACAGCTAAGATTTTGACCGAACACTGGTTGTCTTTTATCCTCGCCAACATAGCGCAGCAGCTTGCCTGCTTGCTTGGACTTGGCTACTAAATCGGCAAACTGTTGATCCAACTTAGGCAGGTTTTGCATGAACTCCTCAATGTTGCCGCTGCTGTCAAATTCGGGCGGTAATACTGGCTCGATGTTGATGTCAGACAATTCCATTTCCAGCCCCGCTTCCCCTGGCCATAATCAGTAGCTTGCGCGCAACATCCATTCCGCTCAGGTCGTCGCGGGGATCCGGCTCGGTAAAGCCGTTATCACGGGCAATTTTAGTTGCGTCTGACAAACTCAAGCCCTCGTCCAACTTGCCAAAAATAAACGACAAGGAGCCTGATAGAATGCCTTCAAACTGCATTAATTGGTCACCGGCATAAATCAACTTCTGCAAATTATCAATTACCGGTAACCCTGCGCCGACAGTTGTCTCATAGAGAAACTGGCGGTTGTGTTTCTGCGCAACTTCACGCAACTGGTTGTAGGTGGCCATATCCATAGTGTTGGCTTTTTTGTTGGGTGTTACAATGTGGAAGCCCGCTTCCATGAATTCCAAATAACGCACCGCAATATCACCACTGGTTGTGCAGTCGATAATAACGGGATTAACAAGGCTGTGCTCCAGCACAAAATCGTGCAGGACTTGGGTATCCAGCTTTTGTCCGCTTTGCTTGAGTAAGCTTTGCCAGTCAGCGTCCAAATCGATGCCACCCGATTCCAGTAATACTGCTTTGCTATTGGCGATGCCGAATACCTTCAAGCTAATATTGCGCTGTAATAGCTGCTCTTGTTGCTTGCTTATCTGCTGCAACAACTCCGCGCCCACGGTGCCACACCCCACCAAAAATGCATCAATGGTGTGGAGGTTGGAGAAAAAATTCTGATGGATCACCTTAACCGCTTTTTTCGCTTTGCGCCCCTCCACTACTGTAGAAATCGAGCGCTCAGAGGAACCTTGGGCAATCGCCACATTATTCACCCGCGCCTGTGCCAACGCACTGAAAAACTTAGCAGCCAAGCCCTTGGAGTGGCGCATACCATCTCCAACCAAGGTCACGATAGCCAAGTGTTCTTTGGTTTGGATAGGCTCCAAAACATGGTTGTCTATTTCTAAGGCAAAAGCATCTTCTAACACGTTCTTGGCCCTTTCTTGGTCTTTTTCGTGGATACAGAAACTGATGCTGTACTCAGATGAAGACTGGGTTATCAGACTGATGGATATATTGGCGTTGGAAATCACTTCAAACACCCGCGCTGCCATACCTACCATGCCTTTCATGCCTGGGCCGGAGATATTGAACATGGTCATATTTTCCAACAAGGAGATCCCCTTTACCTGTACCCACTTGCTACTGGCTTCCTCTGATATCAGGGTACCGGGAGCCGAAGGGTTCAAGGTGTTCCGGATTAAGCAGGGGATGGAAAACTGGGCAATAGGGCCAATCGTTTTTGGGTGCAATACTTTGGCACCAAAATAAGACAACTCCATGGCCTCTTGGTAAGTGAGTTTATCTAGTAATACGGCACCATCAACTTGCCTGGGGTCGGCATTGTAGACACCATCAACGTCAGTCCAGATCTCACAGCAATCTGCGTCCAGGCAAGCAGCTAGGATAGCGGCGGAATAGTCAGAACCATTGCGCCCCAAGGTGACCTTTTCACCTTTGTCATTGGCGGCAACAAAGCCCGGCATAATCAGCAATTGGCCGGGTTCGGTTTGTAAATCGGCAAATCGGGCACGGCTGCTGGTAAGGTCTGCCAGCGAATCCAGGAAATCGCCTTCAGCAACAACGTATTCCACTGGATCGATGACTTGGTTGTTCACGCCCAAGGTTGACAAAATCGCACTGAAAATGTTGACGCTAACGTATTCGCCCAGGCTTAAGATTTGGGCGGTTATCGGCTCGGGACTGCACTTTAGCAAAGAAATACCATTTAAATGCTGCACTAAATCATGCAGCCGCGTTTGGATAAAACCTTGCAATGGTGCACTGTCAAATCCATCCAGTGTCTCCGCGAGCTCTTCAACGATACTGGTCAAAGTATGCTTGAGGCTGGCAAACTCAACTTCGTAGTTCTGGCCAGATTCAGCCAATGAGCACAGTGCTTGCAAGGTATTGGTGACCCCTTTGGGTGCAGACAATACGACCCCAGCACCTTGCTCTTGGTGGGCCTCCAGGCTGATATCCTTAACCCTTAAATAGCGATTAGCATCTGCTAACGAAGAGCCACCGAACTTCAAAACTTTCATTTTTATCCCCTACCGCAATTACTCAATTGGCGCGTTTTGCGCCAGCGTCGATTATCCAAAAAAAAAGCCCGTTTCCTTGTTGGTCACGGGCTTTGCTGATTTCTTTGCTTGCACTAGCCAGTGACCGCCTTGGGTAAGGTGGTAATGGTCATAATAATCATGGTGTGCATTTCTGTATTCATGTGCTGTAAATTGCCGTATAGACGTCTAGATGTCAAGAATAAATTTAACACTGTCCAAAGAATGTCATATTTCCGGTAAATTGAATGGGTATTTGTGCTCAAATCCAGCGCTGCACTGACTCAAGTACATCAAACGGCTGGGTATTGAAGGCAATCTTGCTTTCAGGAGACAGTTCCATGACTTTGTTTATTAACAGTTCAAATAAGTTTAGATGTTTGGGATCAATTCGGATCCCCGCACCAATAACCACGACGTCGTTAAACCTGGCGCTTAGTTTTTGCGCTACTTCATCAACACTATGGGGGCCACAATCTACTAGGCACCACTCAGCTTGATAGCCTTTACTGTTCAATAATTGGGCAGACATGTCCAACCCTGCCAAAAGTTTACTTTCTGTCAGGCCCGGCACTTGGGAAAAATCGACAACTTGGGGTTGAAGCCCGATGAGCAAGATATTCTTAGCCATATCCACCAGTTCAATCACCAAAATAATTTGAGCGTTTAAGCTTCATCACGTAACACAGATCGCCAGCCAAGGTTTTAGTTTCAAGGTACTTAAACCCCAAACGCGTGTAAAAGCGGTGCGCCTTTTGGTTAGTAGATAAAGGGTCAACTAAAATTTCATTCACAATATCATCATCAAAGCAACGCTCCAACACCATATTCATTATGGTGCTACCGTAGCCGCGGTTAAGGTTATAGGTTTCACCTATCCATATTTCAATTGCCCGCATCCTTCGGTTTACTTCTTTTCCCCAATACTGGCTGGGGTCTGCAACCGGATCCACTATTTGGACAAAAGCGATTGCTTCGCCATCTTGTTCAGCAATAAGCTGTTGTCGCCACTCAGGTTTGCGTTTGAGCTCCCTCGCCCAGTTGTATTTCGGCGAACCGGAGCCCCCGGCCTCAATAATATGGGCTTGTTCATCCCACCACTGTAACGTTTCAAGATCAGCCAGCTCGGCATCCCGTAATAGCATTATCTCTCCCTGGGAACTTGGATAGGGGGAGTGTACGGGAAGGGGGTGGTATAGATCATTTAGCCTTTAGTTCTAAGTTATTTACTAATGAGTATAGCTAGGAAAAGGCAAAATTCTCATTTTCCATAAATGGAAAGAGGCACACGAATAGCTGGCAGGCATTTTTGCTGGAAAATATCAGGCGTAGTCATCGAAGTGGGTCAGGCCATCGTCACCAATATAGACCCCTTCGTGGTGCGGCTCATCTTGGGCATCAGTTTGTTTCTTCTGTTTGCGTTTTTGCTTGCGCTTTTCTTCTTCCCTGGCATCCCTGTCTTCGGCATTGAGTACCCTTTCTTCGTCATTCAATTGGCGCATGGCAGCATCTTTGCTCACTTGCTGGACACGGTGATCTACCGGCTCAACACTGAGCTTGCCACCTTTTGGCAATATGTAGAACAGTAAATCACTTGACATTGATCACTCCAATAAGCTGGTCACTTTTTAACCACACAAATACTATATCGGCGCCTTCGCGAAAAAATCAAGGCTAATCGGCCATGGCTGTCACCGCGGATCTACCGCTCATATACCAAAACTTACTTTGTTATGTCGATTTTGATAATTGCAATTATATCGCAGGTTGGTTATTGTGTTGCCACTGATTTAGATCATAAGCATACAAATGACAGTAATAGGCCTGGAAGTAAACGTACACCACCATCACCTAGCATAACCTTTCAGGTTGGTGCTGGAAGGTTATTGTGTACCTTCCGGCGGCAAAATTAGATACCCCCGGGAGGAGACTTCCGGGGGTTTTTAGTTTTTAGCAATACAAATTTTAGGAAATTATCCATGACTGACCCGTCTCGATTACGTATCGCAGTGCAAAAATCTGGTCGACTAAGCGAAAAGAGCATCCAGTTGCTGCGGGACTGCGGCATCAAACTTTCGATCCAAGACCGCTTACTCATGTCCCACTCAACCAACATGCCCATCGACCTGATGCGGGTACGGGACGACGATATCCCTGGATTGGTTATGGATGGGGTTGTGGATGTTGGTTTTATCGGTGAAAACGAATTAGAAGAAAAGATGCTGGAGCGGCAGGCCGCCGGAAAAGCCCACGGCTACCGCACCTTGCGGCATTTGCACTATGGCGGGTGCCGCCTGTCAATTGCTGTACCTAATGAATTTGACTACAAAAGCGTGCACTCATTGTCAGGAAAAACCGTGGCGACGACCTACCCTTACCTGTTAGAACGCTATTTTGCAGAAAAAGGTGTTGACGCGAGTTGCGTAATGCTTACCGGTTCGGTTGAAGTGGCACCGCGGGCGGGTTTGGCTGATGCCATTTGTGACCTAGTCTCAACCGGTGCCACGCTAGAAGCCAATGGCTTAAAAGAAGAGGAAGTAATTTTTCGCTCGAAAGCGGTGCTGATCCAACGGGAACAACCACTACCAGCCGCAAAACAAAACTTGATAGATACCCTGATGCCCCGCATCAAAGGTGTGTTACAAGCGAAAGAAAGCAAATACATTATGCTGCACGCCCCCAAAGCCCGCATCAATGAAGTCAAACAGCTACTACCGGGTTCGGAAAACCCAACGGTGCTGCCGCTAGCGGGCAATGGCAATGACGAAACCGTCGCCATCCACGTAGTGAGCCCGGAAACCTTGTTTTGGGAAACGATGGAAAAACTGAAAGAAATCGGCTGCCGTTCCATCCTGGTATTGCCAATCGAAAAAATGATGGAATAACAATATGATTGACTGGAGCAGCTTAAACGCAGCAGG
Organism: Alteromonadaceae bacterium; assembly: GCA_965279005.1. Taxonomy (GTDB): domain Bacteria; phylum Pseudomonadota; class Gammaproteobacteria; order Enterobacterales; family Alteromonadaceae; genus Planctobacterium. The sequence continues at coordinate 579,505 of CBDIHK010000026.1, forward strand.
ACAAGAACAAGCATTGGCTAGGCCCCAAAGCAGCCAAAGTGCACAAGTGGCCAATGCAGTTACTGCTGTGATTGAACAGGTAAAACAAGGCGGTGACGCAGCGCTTAAAACCTTAACCGCCAAATTCGACCAAGTGGAATTACCGCAGTTGCAACTTGGGCAAGAAGCGTTAGATAAACTGGCCAATAGCTTGGATGAAACCGTAAAAAGTGCCATAGACCTTGCCTTCGATAACATCCTGCAATTCCATGAAGCACAAGCCCCTCAAGATCGGTTTATAGAGACATCGCCAGGGGTCAATTGTGAAATGCGCTATGCACCACTTGGTACCGTCGGCTTGTATATTCCAGGCGGCACCGCGCCGTTGCCTTCGACAGTGCTCATGCTTGGGGTGCCAGCAATGGTCGCGGGCTGTGCCACCAAGGTATTGTGCACGCCCCCCAATAAAAGCGGCGGGATCCATCCAGCTATTGCCTACGCAGCGGTAAAATGCCAAATTGACGCCGTTTACCTGGTAGGCGGCTCCCAGGCGATAGCAGCTTTGGCATTGGGAACAGAAAGCATCCCTAAAGCAGACAAAATTTTTGGCCCAGGCAACGCCTATGTCACCGAAGCTAAGCAACAAGTTAGCCAATTGCCCGCGGGTCCTGCCATTGACATGCCCGCCGGCCCTTCCGAGGTGTTAGTGATCGCAGATGCGCACGCTGATCCTGCGTTTGTGGCAGCCGACTTGCTGTCGCAAGCCGAACACGGCATTGATTCCCAAGCTGTCCTAGTATGTGATGACGCAGGGCAAATTGCAGCGGTAAAACAGCAAGTAGCAGAGCAGCTGGCGCAGTTACCGCGACGCGAGATTGCGGTACAGGCCATGCAACATGCCCGTTACATTAAGTCCAATGACATTGACCAGTCTATCGCGATTAGCAACCAATATGCCCCAGAACACTTGATTGTGCAGGTAGAACAGGCCAGGCGCTACCTTGCTGACCTAAAAAATGCCGGTTCCATATTTTTAGGTGCATGGTCACCGGAATCTGCTGGTGATTATGCCAGCGGCACCAACCACGTGCTGCCAACCTACGGATACGCGCGCAATCATTCCAGCCTGGGCTTGTTGGACTTCTATCGCCGTTACACAGTGCAGGAACTTAGCCGCCAGGGGCTGGAAAACATCGGCCCGGCCATAATGGCACTGGCTGGTGCAGAAGGTTTGGATGCACACCTCAACGCAGTTGCTATTCGTTTACAGGATTCCGAATAATGGACATTAATTTCATTGAGAGCATCACTTGCGACTTCGTTAAAACACTGCAGCCCTATGAATCAGCGCGCCGGTTGTTTAGCGGCGGACAATATTGGTTGAATGCCAATGAGTCGCCATTTAGCAATGAATTTGAAATAGACCAAAGGCGGTTCAACCGTTATCCCGACTGCCAGCCGCCTGCGGTCTTGCAAGCCTACGCTAGTTACGCGGGGTTGGTGCCGGAACAGGTATTGGTTTCCCGCGGTGCCGACGAAGGCATTGAACTGCTTATCAGGGCATTCTGTAACCCGGGCCGCGACCAGGTGTTAATTTGCCCACCGACCTATGGTATGTATGCCATTAGTGCCAGGACATTCAATGTCGGTGTGGCAAGCGCCCCCTTGCTGCCAGACTTCAGTTTGGATCTGGAAACAATGCAGCAGTTTGCTGAGTCAGGGCAAGCACCCAAATTGGTATTTTTATGCTCACCTAACAACCCCACAGGAACCCTGCTGCCGGAGGCACAAGTCAATGCAGTATTGGAAATGTTCCAGGGCAAGGCTTTGGTGGTGCTTGACGAGGCCTACATTGAGTTTTCAGTTGGCAACGCCTGGCACAACAAACTCACTGAGTATGGCAACCTAGTGGTACTGCGTACCTTGTCCAAAGCCTTTGCGCTTGCAGGGATCCGCTGTGGTTTTATCTTAGCAGCAGCGGAAATCATCCAAGTGTTATTGAAGGTCATTGCCCCCTATCCGGTCCCAGATCCCGTGGCGCAAATCGCCAGCCAGGCGCTGTCAAGCCGAGGATTGGCACAAATGCAGAAGCAAGTGGCACAATTGCAACAGGAGCAAGGAGAACTTGCCAAAGCACTACAGCAATTCCCTGGATTCGAGTTGGTTGGAGGCCAAGCCGCTAACTTCATTTTATTCCGCACGCCTGAGAAAACAGCATTGATGCAATACCTGGTGGACAATGGCATGTTGATCCGGGATCAATCAAAACAACTACAATTGCACGATTGCCTTCGTGTAAGCATTGGCACGCAGGAGCAAAACCGGCGGCTGCTGCAATTGATATCGACTTATTTTGAGGAAAAATCGCAATGAGCCAACAAGCGATATTATTTATCGACCGCGACGGAACCTTGGTAGAAGAACCACCGGTCGACAAGCAACTAGACAGCTTGGAAAAATTGGTTTTTGAACCTGATGTCATACCTACCCTGCTAGCGCTGCAAGCGCAAGGCTTTAAGCTGGTCATGGTGTCAAACCAAGACGGCTTGGGCACTGACAGTTTCCCACAGGCGGATTTCGACGCCCCCCACGACAAAATGATGCAGCTATTTGAAAGCCAAGGGATCCATTTTGCCGATGTTTTGATTTGTCCGCATTTCGCTGAAGACAATTGCACCTGCCGCAAGCCCAAACTCGGCTTGGTACAGCCTTACCTCACCGAAGGCAAAGTGGACTTTACCCGTTCCTATGTCATCGGTGACCGCGAAACCGATATGCAACTGGCGCAAAACATGGGGATCCGCGGAATTAGATACCAGCGCGGCGAATTGGGATGGCAACAAATCCAAACAACCTTAACCCAGCAAGGCCGCACAGCACAGGTCCTAAGGGCAACCTCAGAAACCCAAATTCAAGTAGATGTTGATTTGGATGTGCAGAAAAAGTCTAAAATCAGCACCGGTATCGGTTTTTTTGACCATATGTTGGATCAAATCGCGACCCACGGTGGGTTCACCATGGATGTCTCGGTAAACGGGGACTTGCACATAGACGACCACCACTCGGTAGAAGATACCGCCTTGGCCATTGGCGAAGCCCTGCGCAAAGCCCTTGGCGACAAGCGCGGCATCGGCCGTTTTGGCTTTGTTTTGCCGATGGATGAAGTCCGGGCTGAATGCGCCCTAGATATATCTGCGCGCCCATACCTGCAATTTAATGCGAAATTTAGCGCCGATAAAGTAGGCGAACTATCCACCCAGATGGTGCCGCACTTTTTCCGCTCACTGGCTGACAGCATGGGCATATCGCTGCATTTATCTGCCTCAGCGGGTAATGCCCACCACCAGGTGGAAAGCCTGTTTAAAGTCTTTGGCCGGGCTTTGCGCCAGGCGGTAACCAAGCAAGGCGATGTACTGCCCAGCAGTAAAGGAGCGCTTTAAAATGGCTAGCGATCTCGTCATAGTGCACACTGGCTGCGCCAATATCTCATCACTGAAATTTGCCATTGAGCGCTTGGGCTATGCTGTAACCGTATCGCAAGACACTGCCCGCATCGAGCAGGCCGACAAGGTATTTGTACCCGGCGTCGGCGCCGCGGCAGCAGCTATGCAGCAAATTGAGCAAAAAGGCTTGCTCGATTGTTTGCGCAGCCTAGAGCAACCGGTACTGGGCATCTGTTTAGGCATGCAACTCCTCACAGAAACCTCGGAAGAGGGCAACACCCTTTGCTTGGGCAAGGTTGCGGCACAGGTAAAACAAATGCAGGCACCGGGCTTGAGGTTGCCGCATATGGGCTGGAACCAAATCAAGGTGGAACAGAAAAACCCACTGTTTGATGGCATTGCCGATGGCACCTATTTTTATTTTGTGCACGGTTACTCAGTTGGGCTAGGCAAGCACACACTAGCATCCTGTGAATACGGCGATAGCTTTTCCGCCGCCATCAAACAAGGCAACTTCCAGGGTGTGCAATTCCACCCTGAGCGCTCGAGCCAAGCGGGCGCCACTCTACTTAAAAACTTTATAGACAAGGTATAGGAGCCAAACTGTGGTCATCCCTGCAATAGATTTAATCGATGGCAAAGTCGTGCGCTTGTACCAAGGCGACTACGCCCAAAAAACCCAATACCAAATGGATCCAGTAGAGGTGGTACACGACTATGCCGGGCAAGGCGCGAAATGGTTGCATATCGTCGACCTCACCGGCGCCAAAGATCCTAAAAAGCGCCAGTTGTCGCTCATTTCAGATATGGTAGCCACCGGCAAAATGCAATTCCAGGCTGGCGGTGGTATCCGTGACGAAGCTGACGTCAACCAGCTGCTTGATATCGGCGTTAGCCGTGTGGTGATAGGCTCTATGGCAGTGAAATCACCGGAAAAAGTCCAAGACTGGATGCAGCAGTATGGGGCAGGGAAGTTTGTCCTGGCACTAGATGTCAATGTCAAACCCGATGGCAGCAAGGTGATTGCTACCCACGGCTGGCAAGAAGACAGTGGCGTTGAGCTTGCACCACTGCTGTCGGACTTCATTGCCATTGGTGCCCAACACGTGCTCTGCACTGACATTAGCAAAGACGGTACCTTGCAAGGTGCCAATGTGGCTATGTACCAGGAATTGGTGGCACAATTCCCACAAGTGTCCTGGCAGGCATCGGGCGGGATTGGTTCGCTGCGTGACATCCAAAATGTCCGTGACAGCGGTGCCCAAAACGTCATTTTGGGCAGGGCGCTGCTGGAAGGCAAATTCACCTTAAAACAAGCCATTGATTTGTGGGGGCAAGCATAATGTTAGCGAGAAGGATAATCCCTTGTTTAGACGTACGAGATGGCAAGGTAGTAAAGGGGGTACAATTCCGCAACCACGAAATTATCGGTGATATTGTGCCGCTAGCCCAACGCTACGCCCAAGCCGGTGCCGACGAATTGGTGTTTTACGACATTACTGCATCCAGCGACCAGCGGGTGGTGGATAAAAGCTGGGTGGAACGCATCGCCCAGGTGATTGATATCCCCTTCTGCGTTGCCGGTGGTATTAAATCTGTTGAAGATGCCCGGATCATCCTGGAAATGGGAGCCGACAAAATATCGGTAAACTCCCCTGCCCTCGCCCAGCCTGGACTTATCACTGACCTAAACCAACGCTTTGGGCAGCAGTGTGTCGTCGTCGGTATTGATAGCTATTTCGATAAAGACAGCAACACCTACCAAGTCTACCAATTCACTGGAGATGAAAGCCGCACCCAAAACACGGGACGGGAAACCGCCCAATGGGTAACAGAGGTGCAAGAGCGCGGCGCTGGTGAAATTGTGCTCAACTGCATGAACCAGGATGGGGTGCGCAAAGGCTACGATATCGAGCAACTCACTGCGATTCGGGATGTCTGTCAGGTCCCCTTGATTGCCTCAGGTGGCGCAGGTGCAATGGAACACTTTGCAGACGTGTTCCAACGTGCAGATGTCGATGGCGCCCTGGCGGCCTCCGTTTTCCACAAAGCCATTATTGATATCCCAGAACTGAAACAGTATTTAACCAAACAGAATATTGGAATGCGCGCATGATGATCCTCAATTTAGACAACCTCGACCAGCTGGCTTGGGAGAAGATGGACAACTTGCTGCCATGCGTAGTGCAAGACCAATACTCTGGCAGCATGCAGATGCTGGGTTACATGAACCGGGAAGCCTTGGAGCAGACATTGAACACTGGCAAGGTTACCTTCTTTAGCCGCAGTAAACAGCGGTTATGGATGAAAGGGGAAACCTCGGGCAACACCCTCGATCTCGTAGAAATATCCTGTGATTGTGACCAGGACGCACTGCTAGCTTTGGTTCATCCACAAGGCCCAACCTGTCACTTGGGCAATCCTACGTGCTGGGACGAAGCCGGTGGTAGCGACATGGGCTTTATCGCCGATCTGGAAAAGCTATTGGCAAGCCGCAAAGACGCGGATCCTGAATCGAGTTATACGGCAAAACTCTACCAAAAGGGCATCAAACGGATTGCGCAAAAAGTGGGGGAAGAAGGGGTGGAGACCGCATTGGCGGCTACCGTTAAAGATCTTGATGAACTCAAAAATGAATCAGCAGACTTGCTATACCACCTGATGGTGCTGCTTCAGGCAAGCGGATTGAGTTTGGCCGATACCCTGGCTGTGCTTAGAAAAAGACACGGCAACTAACCTACCAACCTAAGCCGGGACTGGATATGCGGCATGTCCCGGCTTATACCTATTGCATTAATACCGATTCCATTAAGTATTTTATTACTGCACTTTCCCACCCTCTGTGGCAAATCTCCTACAAAACCAAACAATATTTACCGACAGCTAAATTTCTAGGTGTAAAGTACGATACTTAAGTATAAGATTTGAGCAAAAGCAGTACTGGCTAGGTTATCTAACCTGTATAACCCCAGCAAGGCACAAACTAGGTTAGGATTCGGTAATGGCGTCACTTTGTTACAAAGGTTTTTCTGGCACCATGGAGTTCCATCCAGAGGCATGTTATTTCTTCGGTAAGTTGGAACTGACCAGGGATAACGTATCTTACGAGGCTCCCACATTGGGCCAGTTGGAACAGAACTTTAAGAGCTCTGTCGATAACTACATTGCCGACTGTGCTGCGTTTGGTATTGAGCCCGGTTGAGGGGAAACCTAAGCTGTTCAAAGCCCAGCCTTTTTTTGCAAAAATCTTCATTTTTGTGATCCCTACCCCGAGTGTTAGCGTAACTTAAGATAACACAATCCCATGTGTTATTTGTGTTCTCACTTTTGGCCCAGCTTTGCTGGGCTTTTTTCTTGCTAAAACTCCATTTTTTCGCTGTTTTTACTGATTCTGTTAAGTTTTATACCGATTCCATTAAGTATCGTAAATGCCAGTTTTTAGGATATTTCGGATCCGCGCTATTACTGAGGCAGCTTCTGAAGCTTGGGCTTCGGATAGTAGTGCGGCAACTTCTGCAATATGCTCTGGATAGTGCCTGGCGACCTCATGTAATCCATTGTAAGCCCAAGCGCGCACGAGTTTGTTTTTGTGGGCAATGTTGTCCTTAGCAAACTGCCAAGCAGCGTCCTTATCAGCCTCTGCAATAGCAAAAAATGGTAATGACTGCAAAATATGCAGGCGGGTCTCCCAATGGCTTAGGCCAGGCAGGCTTGCAAAAATCTGTTGTTCTAGTTTGGGATCCAACATAAAGCCCTGCTCCAGGTGGAACTTAAGCAGCCAAGACGCAGGCCTTTGCATGGATTCACTGGCCAAGGCATTGACCATGTCAGCCTCGAAATCCCGTGAATCCTGGTAATGCCAGTAAGTCTCCGTTAGCTCCTCAACTGAGCTGGCATCACATAGCTGCAGGGCACTCGCTAACGACATCTAGTCTTTGTCCTCCGTTGCAATCGGTTACTTAGTTATAGGTCTAGGTTACTATAAAAGGAGCGCGCTTTATCTATTTCTGCACATAGGCTGTCCAGTTCGGCCAAAACCCTGGAGCTCATCCGGTGCAACTTATCGGCATTTGGCTTAATGATTTGGCCATGCTTAACCGCCTTAACCTGTTGCCAGCGCTGCCAATCAAACAACACCTGGCCTTCACTGCCAGGTGAAGTCGGCTGGATAATCACGTCTACCCGCTTCGCCAAAACCTGTTCGATATTAACTTGTGGATAGCTGCCGCTGGCACCTGAAGTAACACTACGGGCATTGCAGACCGCTAGCTGCACTACCGGCCAACTGCCATCACCAATACTAGTGAGAGGGTTGCCCCAAATTTCATAAAACGCAGTTAAATAGGCCTTGTCCCGGTAACGATACCTGATTTGCTGCAATTTTTCGCCAAACTTTTTGGCCACAGTACTTGCTTGTTGTTGCTGGCCTGTTAGGGCACCAATGCGCACAATATCTGTGGCAATATCTTCCAGCCTTTTAGGGTTGAACCGCACCACCCGATATCCCAGTTGCGTTAGCCTTTGCAAGTCCGCTTCCGGATTACCGCCGTCCCATGCCAACACGATATCCGGATTTAAGTCCACAATCACTTCTAGTTGCAAACCTAAGTAACTCCCGACAACAGGTAACGCGGTCGCCTGCTCGGGAAAATCGGAGTGCTGCATGACACCGATGAGCTGTTCGCCGGCACCTACCTCATAAACCAGCTCCACCAAGTGGGGTGCCAAGGCAACGACTTTAGGTTTCGCCCAGAGCAAAGGCGACATCCAAAATAGCGTGATAAAAATTGCGCCGCGCACTACCAGTCAATACCTTTTTGGGCTTTGATACCGCTGTCAAATGCATGTTTAGTATTTTGCACTTCACTCACTGTATCGGCCATGTCAATAATGGCGCGGTGGCACGCCCTCCCGGTCACAACGACGTGTTGCTGGCTAGGTCGGTTTTCCAGTGCTGCCATGACTTCATCCAAATCCAAGTACTGGTAGGTCAACATGTAGGTGAGTTCATCCAGCATCACCAAGTCAACACTAGGGTCGCTTAGCAAGCGTTTCGCTTCATGCCAAACAGCTTCTGCGGCAGCCTTATCTTTTTCTTTGTCTTGGGTGTCCCAGGTAAAGCCTGTCGCCATAACATGGAATTCCACCCCAGCACCTTGCAGTAAATTGCGCTCACCACACTCCCAAGTTCCCTTTATAAATTGGATAACCGCTGCTTTCATGCCGTGCCCAACCGTCCTGGCAACCATGCCAAAACCCGAACTAGACTTGCCTTTGCCGTTTCCCGTCAATACCAATAGCAGGCCTTTGTCACCTGTGGCTTGTTCAATCCTGGCATCAACTTTCTCTTTTAAGCGCTGCATCCTCTCCTGGTGCCGCTGTTTGTCATTATTACTGGAATCCAAATCAACCTCGGTTGTAAAAAAACATATGGTTTATACGTGGCTCTTTGCTTTTGCTATCAGAAATATAAAAAACATACTGCCAAATATTGCCGTCACTATGCCGATAGGTAGCTCCTGTGCCGGGACTAGCCAGCGAGCCATCGCATCCACCGCCACTAAAAATGTAGCCCCCAGCACTGTACTGCCTATTAGGACACTGCGCATGTCATTGCCAAAAACCAATCGGACAATATGCGGGATCATTAAGCCAACAAAGCCTATCCCGCCACAATAAGCAACAATTACCGAAGTCACCAAGGCACAGGCAAGTAAAAGTATTAACCTAGTCTTGGCGACATCCACCCCCAAGCTAGAGGCGCTATCGTCGTCCAACAGCAAGGTAGCCAAGGGCCTTTGCCAAAGCAAGCTAAAGCCAATCCCTGCCAAGACTACCAGGAACATGACCATAACTTGGGATTGGTTGGTATTGGCCAGGCTGCCCATTAACCAAAACATGACCCGGTTGGATGCCATGGGTTCGGATAAATAAAGCAAAAAATGCGTTACCGCCGCCAACATGAATGCCATAGCTACCCCCACCAGGATTAGCATATCCGGGCGCAACAAAAGATGTATTATCGACACCACAATGAAAATCGCGGCAATAGCGCCTAAGAAAGCAAATACTGGCAATCCCCAGTTAGGTAAATGGGGTATTGCCATGCTGGCCAGGGTGACCCCCAAGCCAGCCCCTGCAACAACCCCAAACAGGTAGGGGTCGGCAAGCGCGTTGCGGGTGCAGGTTTGCAAAATAGCCCCCGCCCAGGCAAGTCCAGCCCCCGCAACCAACGCGGTTGCCACCCGGGGTATCCTGATTTCATGCACAATGACGCCAAGCCGGACATCAGCGCAGCCGGAAACTAAGCATTGGCCTATGTCCAACAAGCCGATATCCACCGGCCCCTGGCTTAGGGCAAACAACATCAGCAAAGGCAAGGCTCCCGCCAACAAGAACCACTTGCAGGGTTTATTCATAAACCAATCCCTGAAGGACAAAAGTCAACACGGGGAATACGGGTACCGGGGATCAACCCCACTTTGCATTCCAGCTTGAAGACGTCCTTCAACATCTGTTCTTGCAGCACTTGTTCTGGCGTGCCAACTGCCAATAAGCGCCCCTTGTGCAATAACAACAGCTGGTCACAGTACTGCGCGGCAAGGTTCAGGTCGTGGATGGTGACAATCCGGGTACCCTGAAGGCCTTGCAGCAGGGCTAATATTTGATATTGGAAATGCACATCTAGGTGGCTGGTTGGCTCATCGAAACACTTAAATTCTGCAGCCTGCACCAGTGAACGGGCTATCAGCACCCGCTGTTGTTCGCCACCTGAAAGGGTAGCAAAAGGTTGCTCCTTTAGCCCCTTGGTAGCCGTCGCAATAAGCGCATCATCCAAGGCTTGCAAGTCATTGCAGGTCAAGCGGGAAAACATTTTTTTGTGGGGAGTAAAGCCCATCTTCACCACATCCACAACCGGTATGCCTGCGGGAACCTGGGCTGCTTGGGGGACAAATGAAATATACCTGGCGCGCTCCCTGGGCGCCATGCGGGACATCGCATTTCCCGCAAGTTCTACCTCGCCACTACTGGGCTCAACCAAGCCGGCCATGCAGCGCAACAAGCTGCTTTTACCGGCGCCATTGGGACCAATGACGCCATACAGCCTGTCGCCCCAAAACTCAGCGGAGATATCGTTTAATACCGGTTTTCCCGGTTTCCAGCTAATCGCATTTAATGACAGGGATAACTGCCCCAATCTCCTTGCCCCTAATTAACATGAGTGGTTATTTCACAGGACAGCAACCATAGCACAACCAATCCTTATTCTCTGCGCGGCAAAAAGCATTTAGAAAAAAAATTTAAAAAAATTTTGCATTGTTGCTTGAAAAACCAATAGCTGGCTCTATCTATAGAACTGTAGACGCCAGAAGGGTCTGCAATAAGCGTCGCCGATTATCGGGACAACAATTTAACAAACATATTGCTTAATGAGGATATGACTATGCGTACTATCGATCTATCTCCACTTTACCGTTCATTCATTGGTTTTGACCACCTCGCGTCTATGATTGATGCGGCATCCCGCAACGAAAAACAAAACAGCTACCCTCCGTACAACATTGAGTTACTTGCCGAAGACAAGTACCGTATAACCATGGCAGTAGCAGGCTTCGACAAGTCTGAGGTCAGCATTGAAGTGCAAGAAAACACCTTATCTGTAACAGGTAAAAAAGCCAGCAAAGAAGACGCTGAGCGTAGGTACCTACACAAAGGTATTTCAGAGCGCAATTTTGAGCGCAAGTTCCAGCTTGGTGACCATGTAAAAGTACTTACTGCAGACATGGACAACGGTTTGCTGCACATTGACCTGGAAAGGGTCATTCCAGAGGCCATGAAGCCCAGGAGAATCGAAATTGGTGCTAACCTCCTGGAAAACAAATAGAATTTAAGTGTCTCCCAACACGGAAAAAGCCCGGCACTGCCGGGCTTTTTACTTAGTGGCTTACGCTAAAAGCTATAGATTATACATAGGCCACAGGTTGATACCTATCAATGCCAGGATACATAGGAAAGTGAACAACGCCCCCACAAAGCGTTGCCAGCTTGCGCCGTAGTGGTGGCGCACACCATAGGCATGTAAAAAACGGGCGATCAGCAAAGTCCATCCCACTATGTGCAACAACAAGCTGCTAGCCTGGTTCAGCTCAGCTACCAGCATCAACACTAAACAAAAGGGTACATACTCAATAAAGTTGGCATGGGCACGCATCATTTGCAGCATATGCCTGTCTTCACCAGCCCCTAAAGACACTTTGGATTCACGTCGCTGTATAATCACTTGGATGCTGAGGAACAGCATAAACACAGCGAGCAGGCTAGCGTAAAAAGCGGTAATAGGGATCGCGACCATAGTAAATACCGGTTCCATTATCAGTCTTGCACCGACAAAAGTATAAACAAAAAAGCCCACAAAAGTGGGCTTTATAAAAAATTTACTTTTGAACTGCTTACGCCAGCGCGTCTGAGAGCTCTTCACTCACCTCTTCGACAGGCTTGCTACCATCCAATTTCAGGTATTTGCAATTGCCAGCATCCGCCTCGCCTTGATAATAGTCTACCAAAGGCTTCGTCTGCTCGTGATATATGCCCAGGCGCTTGCGTACCGTATCTTCCTGGTCATCTGGCCGGATCACCAGTTCTTCGCCAGTCACATCGTCTTTGCCTTCTTCTTTTGGTGGGTTGTAGGTAACGTGGTAGACGCGACCAGAACCAGGATGTACGCGACGGCCAGCCATACGCTGTACAATGACCTCATCATCAACATCAAACTCAATGACAAAGTCGACATTGATGTCATTGTCTTTCATGGCATCTGCTTGTGGGATAGTGCGGGGGAACCCATCTAACAAAAAGCCTTTTTGGCAATCAGCTTGGGCAACGCGTTCTTTAACCAGTCCAATAATGATGTCATCTGAGACCAGCTTGCCCTCGTCCATCACTTTTTTAGCAGCCAAACCTAGCTCAGTACCTGCTTTGATCGCAGACCGCAACATATCTCCCGTAGAGATTTGCGGAATGCCATATTTACCCATCAAGAATTGAGCTTGAGTCCCTTTACCAGCACCTGGTGCGCCAAGCAAAATAATGCGCATATGTCGTTCCCCCAATGTCCGAAGACTCTATAAGTTAAAAATAATAAATCCGAAACTTTACACATTACTGGAGGCCGTTACAAGCGCGGTTCGGTTGCGCTTGGAATTGCCTGTGTAAAGCAAAAAAACCCGCCATTGAAAAGCGGGTTTTTCGCAGCGTATTAACGTACTAGTAGGTTTTATTTGGCCAAATCCATCAACAAGCTGTTTAACTGGGCAACAAAGCTGGCAGGATCCTTGAGGTTACCTTGCTCAGTCAATGAAGCCTGGTCGAACAATACCGCGGCCCATTTGGCAAATTGTTCTTCGTCCTGCACGTCCGCCATTAGCTTAACCAAGGCATGCTCTGGGTTGAGTTCCAGGTCGTATTTGACTTCAGGCACTTCCTGGCCAGCAGCTTCCATCAACTTGGCCATTTGCGTAGTCATGCCAAATTCGTCGGCGACAACACAAGCAGGAGAATCAGTCAATCTATGGGTAAACTTAACGTCTTTGACCTTGTCGCCAAGCGCTGTTTTAACCCTTTCAGTCAAACCTTCGACTTGTTTTTCAGCCTCTTCTTGTGCCTTCTTGCTTTCTTCATCTTCAAGGCCTCCCAAGTCCAATGCTCCACGTGCAATAGACTGGAACTGCTTGCCGTCGAACTCAGTCAGGTGTGACATCAACCACTCGTCAATGCGGTCTGACATCAACAACACTTCGATACCTTTCTTGCGGAAGATTTCCAGGTGTGGGCTGTTTTGTGCCGCCTGGTGGCTATCTGCCGTGACGAAATAAATTTTTTCTTGGCCTTCTTTCATGCGGCCAATGTAGTCTTGCAAGGAAACCGACTGGGCGTTGGAACCTACCTCTGTAGAGGCAAACCGTAACAAACCTGCAACTTTTTCTTTATTGGAAAAGTCTTCGGCCGGACCTTCTTTCAACACATTGCCAAACTCGTTCCAGAAGGACTGGTATTTTTCTGCGTCGTTTTTCGCCATTTTTTCCAGCATTTGCAAGACTTTCTTAGTGCAGCCCTGGCGCATCGCTTGGGTCACTTTGTTGTCTTGTAGGATTTCCCGGGAAACGTTCAATGGCAAATCATTAGAATCCAACAGGCCTTTTACAAAGCGCAGGTAGACCGGCATAAACTGCTCTGCATCATCCATAATAAAGACGCGCTGCACGTAAAGCTTCAAGCCGTGTTTTTGATCCCGGTTCCACATATCAAATGGCGCCTTGGCAGGGATGTAAAGTAGGCTGGTGTATTCGTTTTTACCTTCTACTTTATTGTGGGACCAGGCCAGCGGATCACCAAAGTCGTGGGAAACGTGCTTATAGAACTCTTTGTACTCTTCTTCGCTAACGTCGGACTTGTCACGCGTCCAAAGCGCCGTAGCTTTGTTGGCCGCTTCCCATGCTCCGGGTTCGCCTGGGATCTTTTCGCCATCTTCGCCTTCTTTTTCAGGCACCGGCTGCTTCCACATTTCCACCGGGATTGAGATGTGATCCGAATACTTGCCAATGATTTGCTTCAAACGCCAATCATCTAGGAAATCTTTATCATCTTCGCGCAAGTGTAAGATGATTTCGGTGCCGCGTTCCGCTTTTTCGATGTCTGCAACGGAGAATTCACCTTCACCATTGGAAATCCACTCAACACCTTCACCTGCAGCAGCACCGGCTGCACGGGTGCGCACCGTCACTTTGTCGGCTACGATAAAGGCGGAATAAAAACCAACACCAAACTGGCCAATAAGCTGAGAGTCCTTGCTTTGGTCGCCTGTAAGTTGGCTAAAAAACTCGGAGGTGCCTGACTTGGCGATCGTTCCCAAGTTTTCGATCACTTCACTGCGATTCATACCAATACCATTGTCTGAAATGGTCAAGGTACCAGCGTCTTTATCGGAAGAAATGCGAACCCTTAGCTCGCCGTCATTTTCATATAAAGCATCGTTTTCCAATGCCTTAAAACGCAATTTATCAGCTGCGTCCGCGGCGTTGGAAACCAACTCGCGCAAAAATATTTCTTTATTGGAATACAGTGAGTGGATCATCAAATGCAGCAGTTGTTTTACTTCTGCTTGAAAACCATGGGTTTCTTGATGGGCTGCTTCAGCCATTTTCTCGCTCCTTTTGACTCTTTACACACTCTTCCCAGTTCGGCAGTTCCGCTCAAAAACGGGGAAAAAATCGGGCTTGAAACGTGCACTGTAGACCCTGTCTACACGCACAAAAAATTAACATTGCGCAAGCAGTAATAAGGCCGGGCGTGCAGTTTTCAATAGTGAATTTTGATTTTTTATCGCAATGATAAGCGGTCTTAGGCAAAGACGCCGTATATATCAATAGCTTGGGGGATTACATAGGCAGCAAGAGCTAGAATTATCCAATAGTGATAGCCGCACTGCGCGGGTGGTCAGCGCCATTGTTCCGAGATTAAGCGGGCAACTTGCTCACATTTGGCTACGCGAGTTCAGCGCCCGTCCTAGCGTAGTGCCGTCTACGTGCTCCAATTCACCACCTATAGGAACCCCCTGGGCAAGGCGGCTTACGGTAACATCGCATGTTTTGCACATTTCGGTTATGTAATGGGCGGTTGCTTCGCCTTCCAAGGTGAAGTTAGTGGCGAGGATAACTTCATTTACCGGTTCAGATTGCAGCAACTGCTGTAATGCATCCAGGCCAATGTCAGAAGGACCAATTCCATCAAGCGGTGATAACCTCCCCATCAAAACGAAATAGGTACCCTTATATTCACTGGTCTGCTCAATAGCCACAACATCCTGCGGCGACTCTACGATACAAACTTGTCCTGTCGCCACCCGTTTGGGATCATCACAAACGGGGCATAACCGGGACTCTGTGAAGTTGCGGCAACGTTGGCAATGGCTAACGTGCTGCATGGCATCGTGTAGCGCAGTGCTCAATGCCATAGCCCCATCCCTGTCGCGCTGCAATAAATGGAATGCCATGCGCTGGGCGCTCTTGGCGCCAACTCCAGGCAAGCAGGTAAGCGATTTGATCAGTTGGTTTACGATAGGGCTGTATTTCATGTTAGCGACAATATGCTGGTTTAGAACGGCATTTTAAAGCCGGGGGGCAATGGCATGCCGCCGGTCAACTCAGACATGCGCTCTTGTGATGTTTCAGCGACTTTGCGCACCGCGTCATTGGTCGCTGCAGCCAACAAATCTTCTATCATTTCCTTGTCGTCTTCCATTAGGCTGTCATCGATTTCAACGCGTTTGACGTTGTGGTTGCCCAGCATAGTGACTTTCACCATGCCGGCACCGGCTTCACCGATAACTTCCATATTGGCCAGCTCTTCCTGCGCTTTTTGCATTTTTTCCTGCATTTGCTGCGCCTGCTTCATGATATTTCCCATACCACCTTTAAACATATTCTTATCCTCTCTTACTATCTTGCTTTAATTGAATCTGAGATCACCTGCCCGGAAAACACTTGGCAGAGGTTTTGTACATGTGGGTCATCAGCAATGACTTGCTTGGCATAGACTAGCCTGGCGTCATTGATGGCGTTTTGCAGCGCATAAGGCGTGTCAGTGACTTCCCCAACGTGGATATTAAGTACCACCGGTTGCTGCAAGGTCTGGCTCAATGCCTCTTGGATACTCTGCTTAGTACTGGCGTTGAGCAAATGCTCTTTGGATGGCGCTACCACGAGGGTGACTTCCCCTCGCTGCTTTTGGTAATTACTGTGCAGCGCGACCTGTTTAGGTAAACCGGATAAACCTGACATTTCCAGCAACTGGCTCCAAGTGTCTATTTGGCTGGCGCTGACTACCTTCTTTCCATCCAAGGTCAAAGGCACATCAAGATCCACCGGTTCAGGTACATCATTGGAGCCATCTTCAGCCATATCATCTATTGCTACGGGCACCGGTTCAGCAGTATCAAATTCCATCCCAGTAGACGTTGCCGGGACAAAGTCCCCGCTTCTGGGATTAGGCGAGTCTTCGCTTAACCGTTCTGTATCCTCCTGGTGATAGCCAACATCCTGCAAAGGGTTTGCAGACAATGCCGGTTGCAGGGTAGCTGCATCCACTTGTGGCGGCTCATTCAGTTCCGCCGTATCCTGTTCAATCCCGTTTTGGGGCTTTACGCCTAGTTGGGATCCAGGGTTCGTACCATAGTCGCGGGTTTCCCCTGTGGTTGTCGAAGGCTCTTCCTCTGCGGCATTTAATTGGATTAAGGTTTCACGGAGTGCTAATAAATCCGTTGCAGACGAACTTGTTACAGGATCACCTGAGACTGTCTCGCCCGGTGCTGCAGCAGGAACTTCAGCCTGTGGGATTTGTGTTGTATCAAAGCCTGCTGGCGCCGTATCAATCGCCCCTGTGCCATATGCATCGGCATCGCTATAAGTGCCCGCAAGCTGCTCATCATAATCTGTGTAGTCAATTGGCGGTTCGGGGATGTACGGCGTTTGCGACGCCATGGTCCCAGCCTGCTCTATTAACCCTTGCATTTGCTCTTCCGGAGCCATTGCGCCATCAGGTTTAGCCTCACCGTGTGGCCTAGAAGCTACCGGCACAGCGGCTGCCGAAATCGGTTCACCGGCAACCCTCACACTAGCTTCTTGGGGTTGCACATTGGCCGGCGGCGCGGGAACGTCATCAACCTCGCTCCCTTCACTAGCTGCAGGCATTAGTCCCAAATCAGGGCTTTGCTCTGGTAACTGTTCGGATACTGGTTTTGCTTCTAGTGCAGGTTCTGGCTCTGGCCCTGGCCCTGGCCCTGGCTCTGGCTCTGGCTCTGGCTCTGGCCCTGGCTCTGGCCCTGGCCCTGGCCCTGGCCCTGGCCCTGGCTCTGGCTCTGGCCCTGGCCCTGGCCCTGGCTCTGGCTCTGGCTCTGGCTCTGGCTCTGGCTCTGGCTCTGGCAATTGTGATGTGGTCGAAGCTGCCGTTGTTAACCCGCTAGCATCAATTTGGCTTTTTTTTTCCGGAAAGGATCCTGTCAAAGCATTGATAGTCGCACTATCAGCTGGCGCTATTTCCGGGGCAAACGCCATCATTCGGATAACAGTCATTTCCAACCCCGTCCTACCATCTGCGGCGTAGGGCAGGTCTTTCTTACCTTGCAGCAAAATTTGGTATTGCAACTGCACCTGTTCAGGACTAATTTGGCGTGCAAAGTAATAGACTGACTTGGCATGGGCACCATCCAGCTTACACGCTTCGGGCACAAACTGGGTCAAGGCAACCTGGTGTACCAAGCTTAACATTTCAGACAACATTTGCCGGTAGTCAGGTGCATCAGCCGCTATATCTTCAATAAGTTGGAAAGCTTGCTGCTTGTCGTGACTAAAGATGGCATGCAATAACTTTATGACGGTATTGCGATCCATTAGTCCCAGCATGTTAGCCACGATACCAGTAGACACTTGCCCATTGCCCTGGGCAATGGCTTGGTCAGTGATGCTTAGTGCGTCGCGCATACTGCCATTGGCCGCCTTTGCCAACTCGTCAACGGCATTATCTTCGAAGGCTATGTTTTCCTGCCCTAGTATATAAACGAGCTGCTGTTTAATTTGCTGCCTGGTAAGGGCCTTTAAGTTAAACTGCAAGCACCTAGAAAGGATAGTGATCGGAAGTTTTTGCGGATCCGTGGTAGCCAGCAAGAACTTAATATGGGGTGGCGGTTCTTCCAGCGTTTTCAACAAGGCGTTAAAGCTGTGCTTTGACAGCATATGCACTTCGTCGATGAGATAAACTTTATAGTCACCCCTGGTGGGCTTGTATTGGACGTTGTCTAGCAGTTCACGCGTGTCTTCCACTTTAGTGCGCGAAGCGGCGTCAATTTCCAACAAATCTACGAACCTGCCTGCATCAATATCCTGGCAGTTACCACACTTGCCACATGGGTCTTTGCCCATTCCCAATTCACAGTTTAAGCTCTTAGCGAAAATCCTGGCGATGGTCGTTTTACCAACACCCCGGGTGCCGGTGAATAGGTAGGCATGGTGCAAGCGGTCATTTGCCAGGGCATTGGAAATGGCAGTGACAACGTGTTGCTGTCCAACTAGTTCAGCAAACTTGCCCGGACGCCATTTCCGTGCAAGTACTTGATATCCCATTAAGCGTCAGTCCCCTTCAAACTGACAAATAGAGTGTGACTCTATGCCATTGGCTGTTAATTTCTGCTCCCCACCCAAATCTGGTAGTGAAACCACAAAGCCCGCGTGCTTGACCACACCACCTAATTGCCTGATAAGGTTGGCCGTGGCAACCATAGTGCCACCGGTGGCCAACAGGTCATCAATCATTAGGATATTTTCGCCATGGAACACGGCGTCGTGATGCATTTCCAAACTATCTTCGCCATATTCCAATTGGTAGCTTTCGCTGATAACACGCCTAGGCAATTTATTAGGTTTGCGCACTGGTACAAAACCGATACCTAACTCTATCGCTAGCGGTGCACCAAAAATAAAGCCCCTGGCTTCGGTACCTGCAACCCGGTCAAATCCCATATCAGAATAGATTTCTGCTAATAATTCTATGGTAGACCTAAATGCCTTGGCATCCTGCATTAATGATGTGACGTCCCGAAATTGGATGCCAGGTTTAGGATAATCTGGAACAGTAACAATACTGGATTTTACGAGTTCGACGCTCATTTGGTTTACCGGTAGGCTTTAAAACAAGTATACGGTCAAGCCCAATACTACGTGCAGAAGCGGTAATGATAATGCTGCAACTGCTAACAAAAGGTATTTAACATTAAATGAATCGTAATATTCTTGGTTGGACTCTTCAGCCATAGTTTGATCCCCTTCTCAATTGAAGCTAAATGGTAGATCAATTGTCACGTAAAACACAATGTTTCTAGTTCCCGATTAGGAGTATTTGCTGATTAAGTAGGCTTTCAACAATATCTTGGGTTGCTTGCCTGATATCATCGGCCGGCAAGTGCGCTAGATCTCGGCATAACTGATTTTGTAATGAGGGTAAATCTATGGCACCTGCATTTATGACTAGTTGTAGCAAGTGGGCGGTTACCGCGTTAATTTGGCTAAACTTCACATCAAATTGTGCATCCCGGCAAACAGTAAAAAAAAATGACTCAAGAGATGGCGCCTTAGGAATAAAATCTTTTTGAATTTGGTGCACTGGGTATTGGTAACTGACAATTTCAGCGTTCTCAGAAAATACGATATTGGAGAAATTGCGGCTACCGTTCCAAACGCTGCCGTTGGGATCCGCTAACCTAGCACTTAAATCCAGTTCAATCCATTCATAGTGGGCAAGCTCTGGCATGAAAGGGTAGTCATCATCCGCCAGCTCATAACCGTTACTGAGGTATTCAACGAACTCCTTACTGATCTCTAGAAAATAAGGAGAACGACAATTGTGCTGTGAAAAAAACAAACGCGCCAAATGCTCCCATTTGGCCTCACCTAACAATTGTTCCAACACTGGAAATGCTGAGCTCAAAAAGCCCTTTATATTGTTAAAAAACAACTCGCGATAAATTTTAAGGCGACGATCTTCTATGCCTAGCACGTCTGGAGAATGCTTAGGATCCCTAATATGAGACATAAAAGCCTCTTGAACGTCAGTAAAATGCATGACTAAGCTATTTGCTCTATTTTGGTATCAGCACATTGGGCCTGGATTTGCTTGATCCTGTCAACTTCCTTTAGCAACACCCCGATTGGGGGAATATTAAAATCCCGTT
The DNA here is from genome assembly GCA_965279005.1 of Alteromonadaceae bacterium. GTDB lineage: Bacteria > Pseudomonadota > Gammaproteobacteria > Enterobacterales > Alteromonadaceae > Planctobacterium. Next base: position 599,704 of record CBDIHK010000026.1, read on the forward strand.
CCAATAATGTGGGGAATACACCGTGAAGTTGATAGGCCAGTTCCAGCAGCTGCCAAACGGGTTCTATGACATCAGCACCATGGGTATCAACAATCAGATCGTCGGCTTCGTTATAGTGGCCCGCAATATGGCCATAGACTATCTTATCCGACGGCAAGCCCTGCAAGAATTCACCAGCATCATAGCCGTGGTTTACCGAGTTCACATAGATGTTGTTTATGTCTAGCAGCAACTGGCAACCAGATTCCGACAAAACAGCATTAGTAAATTCCAGCTCACCCAATTCTTGTCCAGGCGCCGCGTAATATGAGACATTCTCCAATACCAAGGGGCGCTCAATAATGTCTTGGACCTGTTTTACCCTGGCAACTACATGTTGCACCGCTTCTTGGGTGAAAGGTATCGGCATTAAATCGTACATATGGCCACTGCCTGAACAGTAACTTAGGTGTTCACTGTAGATTGGTATATTGTGGCGATCCAAAAATTGTTTAACTTGTTTAACAAAGCTAACATCCAACGGTGCCGGTGACCCTATCGATAGGGAAAGGCCGTGGGTTGTAAATTGACACTCTTTGGTAAAACGGCTTAACTGTTGCGGATACTTACCGCCAAAGGGGATCCAATTTTCAGGTGCAACCTCCCAAAAATCCACTTGCTTTGGGATAACCTGTAATTCAGGCAACATCTCCCGGCGCAGCCCTAATCCAACCCCCTTCAATTTAGACATATAATCCCCTTGCAAAGCTCCATTGAGTCTCTCAATTATATTCAATTCAGTTAAACCAAAAAAGGCTGGGAGCCACCAGCCTTTTTACACTGCTTAGTCAGGAAAACAATTTAAGCTTGTCCGCCACATTTGCCTTCGCCGCACTTACCTTCTTTTTCTTTTTTGTCGCCGCCACATTTGCCTTCGCCGCACTTACCTTCTTTGCCTTTTTTGTCGCCGCCGCATTTGCCTTCGCCACACTTACCTTCTTTGCCTTTCTTGTCGCCGCCGCATTTGCCTTCGCCGCACTTACCTTCTTTGCCTTTTTTGTCGCCGCCGCATTTGCCTTCGCCGCACTTACCTTCTTTGCCTTTTTTGTCGCCGCCGCATTTGCCTTCGCCGCACTTACCTTCTTTTTTTTGTCGCCGCCGCACTTACCTTCTTTGCCTTTCTTGTCGCCGCCGCACTTGCCTTCGCCGCATTTGCCTTCTTTGCCTTTCTTGTCGCCGCCGCACTTGCCTTCGCCGCATTTGCCTTCTTTTTCAGACTTGTCGCCACCGCATTTGCCTTCGCCGCACTTGCCTTCTTTTTCAGACTTGTCACCACCGCACTTGCCTTCGCCACACTTGCCCTCAGCAGCTTCTTGCATATAACCTGATTCCATCGACTGTACGGCAAATGGACTTGCATTTGCTTGTAAACTTACGCCAGCCAGTGAACCAATGACAACCGCGCCCAAAGCTGTTGCAATACCTGATTTTTTAACCTGTTTCATTTGGTTTTCCTTCAATTAAGACCAAGTTTTACGCCACCGAGGACGCTTTCAAAAGTATAGACCTACCTTTAAAAAATTTTCTTTCGTTAAACCTAAAAAAAGAGCCACGCATCGCATGAAACCCTAGAAAAGATAACGGCCAAAAAATGTAATCCGTATAAGATTGTTATTTTCAACTAGTGACAAACACGAATAGTGCTCGAAAGGTAGGATCGTTGTAGATTAAAAAATATGTAATTCAAGGACATAAAAAAAGCTCCTTGCGGAGCTTTTTGTTTTTAGATGTTAATGCCTCGGTTCCGGGCTTTTTCCTTAATGTAAGGTTCCCAGGCTTCAGCATTACGCCTTACTGAACTATCTTGCTTGGCGAGTTCAACTAAACGGTGCGCTTCTTTAAACTTACCCTGATAGAAGTTGGCTTCCATCATTGCCATATGGATACTGCCGGTTTTCTCACTGCCAGCATCTAGCGCTTTTTGCAATGCAGCTAACGCTTCAGGATATTTCTCGCTGGTTAGCAATAAAGTACCTTGGCGACGGTAGTGCTCTGGATTGTTGTCTATCGCAGCAGCCTCGCCATAATAACGGGCGGCTTTATCATGCTCTTTCGCCCGTTGCCATGCGTTAGCCATCCTCGATAGGTTAGATTCATTCCGTTCTAACAAACCCGACTCAATGTAGTCTTCCAGCAGTTTTGCTGCTTTGTACGGGGCACCATTGGTACCGTACAACTGCGCTAAAGCCCTTATTTCAGAAGCTTTCTCGAGGAATCCCTGTTGATAGGCCAAATCAAAGGTGCGCAGCGCACTTTCAAAATCCTCTACCAACATGTAGAAGAAGCCCAACTGTGACCACCACTGTTTGTTTTCAGGGAACAAGTTCACCAAATCTTCTGCAACGGATATTGTCTCAGGGTACATCTTACGCTCAAAGTATGATGTCAACTTAAGGACGTAAGGGTTTTTATTCGGCTTTTCATACAGGGCTATTGCTTTGTCAGCCGGCGCTATCATTTTGTCGAGCTGCTGGGTTTCATAAAACGCCTGTGCCTGGCGAGTATAGACATCCGGATTGGATTTACAGGTAAATTCCATCCATTTTTCATAATACTCAATTGCCTGGGGGAACTGGCGTTGCTGCATGTTAAGGTCAGCAACCAATCTCAAGGTCTGGGCGTGTTCAGAATCATTCAAATTCTTTTCGCTTACTGCCCTGAGTAAGTAGTCCAAGGCGTTTTTGCCTTGGCCTTCTTTCGAAGCAAGTAAGTTACCTAAGAATCGATCCACATAAGCCCGGTCAAACGAGTCTTTAGCATCGATCTCCCGAAGAATTTCAATTGCTTCGTCTAACAAGTCCTGTGAGTAGGCCTCAAAAGCGCTTTGTACTTTCCGCCCCACTCGCTGTCCAGGTATCTTAGTTGGACCACGCTCGTACCCCGGACAGATAACAGGTGCAGCACTATTTTGCTGTGCATAAACAACGTTAGCTGTCGATAATGCAGTACACGCAATTAATGAAGTCCCAAGCAACTTGGCAAGTGTTTTCGCTTTGAATTTCATAATCCCCCCTAACCTTCAGCCTGAAGTTTGAAGTCCAACTGCACACGCATGTTGAACTGCTTAACTGGCTTTCCGTCAACGATTTTCGGCTTGTATTTCCACTTGCGTAGAGCACGCCTTGCTTCGCGGTCAAAAACCCGCTTAGGCTCAGCTTCGATAACCTCAACATCCTCAACACCACCAACTTCGTTAATGGTGAATGACAACCTTACCCAGCCTTCTTTGCCGTCCCTTGCTGCTTGGATTGGATAACGAGGTTCTATCCTTACGATTGGTGTTGCCTCACCGTCACGTTGCATAGCACCAGGTCCGCCAATATCTATAGCTGCTGTTCCTAGATCGACACCAGGCATGTTAAACGTCATGTCAGTATCGGGCTCGGCATCATCCGGTTCTGCCGGTTGAATCTTAGGCGGCTGTGGTGGCGGTGGCGGAGGTGGTGGTGGCACCCTCACCCGTGTTTGTACATCGGAATCCGGCTCATCCATAACGATATTAATAATCGGCGGTGGACCTGATTCATCTGGCGGCATCTGTGAACTAGCGATCAACGCTGCCATGATGTAAAACAGAGTAAAGGTGATTACTGCGCCTAGAATCAAAGATATAATAAGTCTCGCCATCTCTAACCCCTATTTGCAGCAACGGCAATCCTACTAACGCCAGCGGCCTTAATTTGATCCATTACTTCTACTACTGTGCCGTGCTCTGCATCGGCGTCAGCCTGTACGACCACAATCTCTGAGGCCTGTTCAGCTAACAATCGTTCAATATTAGACCTAACACTATCAGCTTCGACCTGGCGCTTATCCAACCAAACATCACCATCAGCCGTAATGGCTACGAAAATGTTGGCTTTTTTCTGGTCTAAAACAGTTTTTGCATTAGGTTTATGTACTTCAATACCCGCTTCTTTTATGAATGAAGTGGTTACGATAAAGAAGATAAGCATGATAAATACGATGTCCAACATGGGCGTCATATCAATTGCTGCATCTTCTCCTTCTTCACGTTGTTTACGAGCCATACAAATCTCTCTCTAGTGATGGGGCAAACTATCAATCAGCTTTTCTTTAGCGATTTTTACTTTTGCCTCTAAGCGAGAACTAAAGAATAATCCTGACAAAGCCGCGACCATTCCAGCCATTGTTGGAATCGTTGCCATTGATATACCAGCGGCCATTAGTCGTGGATTACTAGTGCCTTGGGTTGCCATGGTGTCAAATACTGCAATCATGCCTGTTACTGTACCTAGAAGGCCAATAAGAGGACACATTGCAACAAGTGTCTTAACCAGGTTTACCCTCTCGTTTAACTTGTCAGACGCTTCTGAAACCCATGCATCACGAATTCTATGTGCGTACCAGGAAGTTGTATCACTACGTGCGTCCCACTTATCAACAATGTTTTTATGAATTGTTGGAAAGGTGACACTCAAAAACCAGAAACGCTCAATCATTAATATCCACATCATGAAGAGCGCCGCTGCGACGACGTACAATACGTCGCCACCCGTAGCGATAAAATCCCTGACAGACTCCCAAATTTCTATCAGGAATAGCATCTTATGGCCTCTCCCCTTCTGCACGAGAAGCAACTATACCAGCAGCCTGCTCGTCCAAAATATGTAAGATAGATTTACTGCGGCCTGCGGTAATGGCATGCATCAAGATAAGTGGCAATGCTGCGATAATACCTTGCGCAGTAGTAACAAGTGCCATTGAGATACTACCTGCCATCAGCTTAGGATCACCAGTACCGAACAAGGTAATTTGCTGGAAGGTCAGGATCATACCGATTACCGTACCTAGTAGACCTAGTAGCGGTGCGATTGCGGCGAGGATCTTGATGATGTTGATACCACTTTCGATACTCGGCAATTCACGCAAGATTGCTTCGTCAACTTTCAGCTCAAGGGTTTCAGTGTCAGCATCTTTATTCTCTTCGTAGACGGTCAAGATACGGCCAAGCGGGTTCTTGGTAGAAGGATTGTCAATGTTGTTCAACTGTTTGCGGATTGCCCCACCCATAAGGGTAAGGGTGATGATTTTGTAGAAAGCAATCAATAAGCCGATGCCTAGCATGACTGTAATGATGTAACCCGGTACGCCACCAGCGTGGTAACGCTCTTCTAGCGTCGCGGCTGAAGTCAATAAGCTAAGGATTTGACCCTTAGAAGGGTCGATGTGAAGGGGTAGCATTTGGCCACCGCTTGCATCCCGGAATTCACCAGCTTCAGCGACCATATAATCTTGGGGCTGGCGACCTAGAGGTTGTACTTGTTTTAGGTCGTCTTTGTAAATCAGGTAACCTTCTTCACCAATCAAGTTAAAGGTACCGACACGCACAACTTCTTGGCTAGTGCTGCCGCCATCAAGGCTGATAACTTCAGTTGTAAAACGAGAAATCTTGCCAGACTCGGTCATTTCGGTTTGCAGTGCAAACCACAAATCTTCAAGTTCTTTGATGTCCGGTAAGCCTTTAGCTTCGTTTGACATGCGCTCTAGGAATTCACCACGGCCTGGAAACTCCGCACTTACAATTGAAGTTGAAATACGTCCAAAAGCTTCTGCCGATGCTGAACGAACAACACCGAACATCTCACCTAAGTTACCAACGGCTTGCTCAAGTTCCTGTTCTTTATTGACCAAGGTGATTTCATTATCAGCAAACTGTTTTGCCAACCGATCGCCGCGGTCTTGCTCAGCTTGCAAGCCTTGACGCGCGCGGTTTAACAACGCCTGTTTATCTGCGCGTGCCGCCATAAATTCGGCTTCGCGTTGCTGGCTAATAGATGCCTCTGATACCCGGTTTTGCTTTACTTGCTCTAGTAGATCATCAAGCGAACTTTGCGCCGCTACAGGCAAAGCAAAAGCAGCAACGGATGATGCAAGTACGATACTTTTTAAAATATTCTTCATGTTATTTTACTCCGCTGCAGTGATTGGCATTTTGACCATGTTAAATGGCTCAATCTTACGTGCCATCTTGACGGCTTTTATCGTTGAACTGAGGTACTCATCAGCTAACTCTTCCCAACTGCGGCTGGAATTGTTCCAAACCCATGCGCTCTTTTGATCCAAAGATAATGCAACGAGTGCTGCACGGCCTAGATTGAATTTGTCTACAGCGATAGTGGTGCCGTTGTACTCAATTTCATCCTGATATGCAGAAATGGTACCGCCGTAATCCAATTCGATTGAGTAGGCGTCCAATACTTGACGGAATTTTTCTGAAGTTGTTACATTCGCCATACCCATCAAATCGCGAAGGCGGGCAACACGCTGGACCCTTGACTCATAGTTAATAGGCACATCAAGCTCAATGAATTGTTCTAGTGCGTCGATCATCTTGTACATCAATGGCACAACGCCTTTGCGGATGCCGTCGATGCTATCGATTTGACGTTGTAAGTCATTGATGCCTTCTTGTTGGTCGGCAACTAGTCGGGCAACGTGATCGTTATAGACTTTTAAGTTTTCAGTTTCATCGATTACTGCACGGTATTCGATCAATAGGTCTTGAGTTTGCTCATAGATATTATCGATACGCTCTTGTGATTTACTCATTGCAGCGTGGGTTTTACCGGCTTCCTTTTGCAGGCCTTCAAGCGGATCTGCAGAGACTACGGCGGTACCGCCTAATGCAAGTACAGCGATAACGGCTGAAGCAATTTGTTTTCTCTTGCTCATTTTGGACATAGTTCCCAACCAATTTTTAGTTTTAATCCTCGCCGCTGAATCCGAACTTTTAGCAGCAAGGGACGAAATAAAAATATTATTAAAATATAGGCGCCGAGCAGCATTTGGGGCACCCAGACACACCGATATTCACACGGATGCTCTTACTAAGTCAAGCAGCCAAAGCTTTACATAGCAACATAAGTTTAAAATTATTTTACAAAAATAATCACATCAGACCTGTTACCAAATAGCTTCTAAAGATGCCTATAAGCTGTTGGCCAGACTTAACATTTTTCGGATTTGGAGACATCAAGGCCAAATGAGTTGGGTGAATTAGCAACAAAATCACCCACATTTGAGTTTAAAATTGTTAATGGAATTTAAACAGCATGCAAAGTGCCGGATTGCTGTTTATATATACAATCCCTGTTGAAAGCGGATATCATCAGACGGGAAAGTAATTCCCGACCGCATAATTTATGCACAAAGATTAACAGACCCTAGCCTGTTACTATCTGAATATGTTCTAATTCCGAACCTACAGTTATAGCCAATTTGACACCAAAGCAATGAGTACACTGTCTCCCAAATACCATAAGGAAATTGATGGCAAACCTATCTGGGTCTTTGACAACTTAAGCCTACTGCAAGAAACCAAGGATATCTTTACTGGCCTGTCCGGTGCAGCCTTCGTACGCAACGAAATAGCGCGCCCTGACACAGCCGAATATAAACATTGGGTGGTTAACCTCAAAGAAGGCCAAATCCAAGCATTACCAGTGTACCAAAGGGCAATGCAAGCGGTTGAAAAGCTAGCTGGTAAGCCTTATCGAGCCTACCGGGGTTACGTAAATTATGCCAGCTTTGGCGACATGCTGTACACCCACACTGACTGCCTTCCCGAGTCTGACGAATTCACTGTACTGGTTTATTTATGCGACGAATGGGACATTGAGTGGGGTGGTGAAACCTTGTTTTACAACAAAGATGACGACTGTGAGTACGCCTGTACGCCAAAACCGGGTAGAACTGTAGTGTTTCATGGTGCCATTAAGCACGCAGGCCGGCCACCTAATAAAGTATGCCTCAAACCGAGATATACTTTGGCATTTAAATTAGAACCCACTCCCTAAAGGAGCAGATCCAAACCGGTATAAGATACTCATCGCATTATGGCTAGGGAATCGATGGAAGGTAGAGCAAAATAGTCTTTATATCGCTCAGCTATGCCAATCGAACTTGTGTAAATTGACTTTGCCACCTGTTGGTTGCTTGGTGTGTTGAACAGCATCAGCTTATCGGCTACCGCATCGCTATCAATTGCTAACAGCGTCAATAGTTTTTGTAGTTCTTCTTCAAAATTAGATACCAGCTTTTCGTATTCGAGCGCTATTAATTCCACTCCCGTTAACCTGACTAACTTGCCTAAAAACTGGAAATAGTGTGAATAACAAAGCGCAAACTCACTTTCCGAGTGAATCTGAATCAATTGTTGCTTCAAACAGCTAATTGCAACATCTTCAGAACGCCGGGTCATCACCACGGTCTTAGAGGCGGGAAACAGTTTTTTTATAACGTAGGCATTAATGCCATTCATTGGCATCTTATCAACGATCAAATAACCCGGCTTAACCGGCATATAATGCTCCAAGTCAGCCATATACGAATCAGCTAAACGCGTCAACGCCTCGCTTGACAGGTTGTTGAGGTAGGCATAAATGCCCGCACCTGCAGACTGCTTCTGGAGTCTTTTCACAAACTGCTCTAAAGCGTGGGTTTCTTCCAGGATCTGGGTTTCTTCAAATTTAGCCAGCCTGGATTCCAACAAAGTGGTACCAGAGCGTGGGAATCCAACGATAAATAGAAAACGGTGCTTGTTATTGGCAGTAAGCCCCGATTCGCGCCATGGCATTTCCAATTCTTTTTCCATTGCCTTTAGGTCGGCTAAAAACTGTTGGCCAGGTTCACCACCTGTTTGTTTTGTCGCCAGATTATTCGCTGCTTTTATTGCTTTTGAGGCATTGGCATAGTCATTGAGCGACTCCCAAACTTTAATGGAATCGTAAAATAACCCCTCAGTTTCTTCGCCTGCTTGTGTCAGCAATTTTGCATAGCAATCACGCGCCTGCTCATGCAACCCGGTAATTTGCAGCAATTGCGCATTTAGCCGCATCAGTTTGATGCTATCGCTAAAACAAGACAAGGCTATATCCAAGTTATTCTGGGCACGTTCAACTAAGCCAAGCGAAAGCATTAAATCAACCACAAATACTGCGTTAGCTTCAGTCTGTTCGTGTGCTAATGCAGATTCAATATCGTCTAAATGGTTATCACCCTTACCCAGCATAAATTTTGCAAACGCTAGGTTTGCGGCAGTTTCGAACTTGAGCATTCCCCCATGGGCCTCTGCCACAAATTGTAGGCATTTCTCGGCAAACACAAATTGCTTTAAGTCAATTGCGAGCAAACCGGCATAAAGGTGTATATCAGGTTCTTTTGGGTATGCCTTGGTAGCAACGTGTAACACCTCCGCGTATTCGACACCCAGTTTTGCCCTATATATGGCATTTAGTAGAAGTACATAATCCTGGCTTTTCTCTACGGGAGAGCCAATGAGCCTGTTTACTTGTGCTATCGCTTTGCCATATTGACCTAGTTTCATAGTGCAGTTGACACAGCTGCGCAGATAGTCGGGATTATTTTGGTTTAGCTGGTAAGCCCGTTCAAATGCGCTTAAGGCGTTATTGACCTCCCCCAGTTGTAAATAGACATTGCCAGTGGCATGCCACGCCTGGAAGTAATTACCAAACTTTTTAGTAGTTTGTTGCAACAGCGATTTTGCTTCCGACATCAATCCGTTTTCATAGAACAGCAAGCCATGGTTAAAAAACAGATCGGGATTCTGTGGCATCTCCTGCTTAATCTTCCTGAAAAGTTGGTCGGCCTGTTCCAAGTTCCCAGACTTGCCCAATGCAATCGCGTGAACCATTGATAACACCGGATGCTTATTTTTCGAATCCCGGCACAGTTCTATGCACTGCTGCCAATTTCCTTGCTGTAAAGCCGCTATTGCCTGGTTTATCACACTGTCCATTTATCTTTCCAATTCCAACTATGCCGGGACGATATCAAACGCCACAGTAAGGCGTCGCTCTGAAGAGACGAAAGGCAAGGTGCCATGCCACATAAAGGAAGGAAACAACACCATATGCTCTTTCTCTGGTTTGATAGCAAAATCGCCTGGGTATTCCATACAGGGAATCTCAGGTTTACCAAACACCAACCAACCTTGGCCGTTAATCTCAACTTCAGATGGCAGGTCGACGTAATATACCCCACTCAACCAGCCCTCCGGATGGAAATGTGACTTGTGAAAACCTGTTGAACGCAAACAAACGGACCAGGAACCAATAAACTCTTGTGAGCTACAAAGGCGGGATAAAAATGGATGTTTTTTATCGGCGGTCTGTTGTGCTACAAAATCAGCAACTTGGCGCTTTATCCCTTCCCGCAGCTCTACAATAATGGGGTCATTTGAATCAAATAAGTCTTCGAAAGTCTGGGTGCCATTGCGAAGAGACTGGCCAATGGGATGCCGGTAGGAACTGTGCAGTTCCAATAGCCTGCCCATCAATGCAGTATTGAAAGCGGTGGTATCCGCCCAATTTTCGGAGACTTGCAGTTTAGCCTTATGTACCAAACGGTTATAATCACAAAGCCAAGCGTATTTGCTCCAATCAGCGGTTTCGCGTAGGCACGTTGACCATAAGGTAAACCACCCTTGGTTCAGTTTTTCCCTGGAACACAAGGTTTTGTATATGCCCTGGGCTTCGCGGAATTGGCCTGCGCTAAGTAGCGAATAACCCAACTCATTCATCGCTCCGGTGTCGTTCTTCATCTTGGCCAGAGCTTTACGGTTAAGGGTAACGGCCTGTTCTACTTCCCCGTTTTGCCGCAACAGCGTTGCCAGGTTTAATAGGACTTCGGGGGCAGAAGGGAATTTTTTATAAAGTGTCTGGCTAAGGCTTTTGGCATCTTCAAATTTATCAGCCTGGATTAACAATGAAATGTACTTTAGCCACAAAGGCAGGTTCTGCCCTACTTCCCCTAAGTGTTTTTCAATAAATTGGAATGGTTTTTCATCATCCTGAACCCACAAAACATGGATTATTTCCTCATGCAGTTGTGGGTCATGGGGTTCTTTCTCCAGTAGCGCTACATAGATGCCAAGTGCTTCGTCATATTCAAGCGCCAATACCAAGCAAGCGGCTAAGTTGCGTTGGGCACCAGGATGCCAGCCAAATTGCCCGGTAAGGCGCCTCAGAATAGCTATTGCTTCCTGGTACTTCCCTAACTTTCTCTTAATAGTTGCCAAGTTATTAAGTACTTTTAAATCAACGATGTTGGCACTAAGCAAACCTGTATATATTGATTCTGCGCCGGCTAGATCTTTTAGCTGCATGCAGGCTTCAGCCAATCCAACACTTGCATCCACATGGTTAGGTTTCAACGATAACGCCTTGGAAAAGCAGGTTTTTGCCTTTTTATAGTCTTTCTGCTGAGAACACAAACGCCCCTTATTAAGCAAGGCTTCAAATAAAGATGGGTTTAGCTTTAGTGCGGCATCTAACTGTGTTGAGGCCAAGTCAAACTTTTTTAGTTCAATGAGCAAATTTGCATAGCTATTACGCAGATCTGGATAGGATGGAAAGCGCTTAATGGCTTTTGAGTAGGCTTTGTCGCTGTCTTTGTGTTTGCCAATCTTGCGCAAACACAAAGCATATAGCTGCAGGCAAAGGGGATCAGCTTTATTTAGCGAGGTATAGGTTTCAAATAATTCAATGCCTTTTTGCCAAGCACCTTGCTGGAAAAACTGCATTAGTCGTTGCCCAATGGCTGTTTGATTTATTGTTGTCATGGTGTTCTCAGGCGTCTAAACCCGCCATCTTGCCGTAGGTGTCTGCCCACTTGCCATGTTCAGCCATAAAAGTCTTGATACACTGTTTTTCGCTGTCAGTTAAATGGGGATTCCAGACATCAAAAATAAAAACGAAACGAGAAGTGTCGCCGTCATTGCCAGCACTGTGCCGGTAGCTGTCGTCAAAAACTAAGCCCTGTTTGTGATCACGCCAATAACGAGTTTGGTCGCCGACGGTTACATAACTTCCATCGTTAACAAAGATAGGGAAATGTGCCGTTAGCTTAACATTCGAAATACCAAAGTGGGGAGGAATATGCACTCCTGGCTGCAGCTCGGAAACAAAGGCTTCTGGTGCATGCGGCGGACAATCAGCTACTGCTGGATGTTTAAAATCTGAAAGCAATCCTGACATTTCTGTTGTAACCGCATCAGTTGGTTGCCCCCCTTTAATAAAATGTACTGAGCCCCAGCGTTTTTTGCGCAATTTTTGCCAAGCCTCTTGCTCTGGCACATTGCCTAGTACGTCAACATAACTTTCTTTTTCGCAACGGCACAAGGCTTCAAGCTGTCCTCTGCGCTGGGATAGCTTGCCATAAAAGTTCGCTAAACCAGGGATTTCGACAATGTCAAAAAAAGGCTTTGATGGCAATCCAGGGATAAAAAAGAAGTTGGGTTGTTGCACCTCAAGGTCAAAGCGTTTTTTCTCCAATCCAAAAAACTGCTTAACAGCTTGATCAAAGCGTTGGCTTATCCCTAAAACTCCCTCGAGTTTATCATATAGGTTTTTGCGGGCTAAATTAGCGGCATTTGCTGCGTGCTGCTTACTCGAGTAGGAGCCACTGCTAAAAAAGGAGCGATCTAGTAATAGTATTTCATAATAAAGCTCTAAGGCCCGGTCAAAACCGCCCAGCCTGCAAACAATCTAGCAATTCGGAGGATAAAGTTGTGGGGATCATCAAATAAGGCGCAGTTAACTTGAAGTTGTATTTACTGCGCCTATTCTACACTCAATTTAGAATATTGAAATTGATAACAACAGTTTGCTTAATTACCTTGGACTTCAGATCCGCCCTGTATCCGCTGCCAGCCATCTCGCGACGCTTCGCGCATAGTATCGCGCTGTTTACGGGTAGTGCAAACTTCCCTTTTCATGTGGCTGCCAATTGTTTTAACGTACTGGCACTTTACACCGTCATCATTATTTGAAGCTAACTCTGATCCAGAACCTGACTGGCTTGATGTACTTGAACACGCCGAAACCAAGAGTACAGAAAGACCCGCTAATAAATGTTTTTTCATATCCCTGTCCTAGTGAAGGTTGTAGTGAGCCCACTTTATAAGCGAGCTGAGGAATAAAAGCAACATTGGGATACAAATTGTCACGATATGTAAGAAAATGATTAAGCTACAGAACTATAAAGCATTTTCCCATATTGGGTTGGGCCTGAACGTATCCACTTAGTTAGAATCCACTTTTCACCAGCCTCAACGGGTTTACCCGCATGGTAGGATCCCTTGAGCAAGTTTCCATCCGCATCCACATTTCTAAAATAGACCAAGGTGCCTGGCTCCGGTGGCACCGACAAAGCTAATTTTGGAAATGCGGTTTGGCCACCTTTATCGACTTCGCTCAAATAAACAATGGCGGTAGTCGCGCGTTGTCCACCATCGGAGAGCAAAAGCTCATTGCCCTGGCCGCTGCCGGTAAAGGCGTCATAGTGGGGCTTGTACTGTTGGCCTTTGCCATAATGCAGAATGTTTTGAGTTTCACCGGTGTTTAAGGGCGTATTGGTAGCTAATGCGATCCTGCGATCTATATCCAGGCTGAACCAATCCATTAATTCTGGATTGATGTTGGCCGTTAGGCTATCCCTAATTGGGTCTTGCCGGTACTCGCCAGTAACCGGATCAACGATGATTGAAGGCTTCAAGAACTGTGCGTTGCGCAATTTCAGGTAGGCAACTTCCAGATTTGAAAGAAAACCTGGGATTTTGGTTAACTCAATGCGTTCATCCAATAATGTTCTATCGAATTCGGTAGTTGCCAGCCAAGCGTTGGCCAACTGTCCAGCAAGTGCTTCTATCTGCAGATTATTGGGTTCTACATCTTCAACTGCGGGCTCTGGAAGACCAAGGTCTTGAAGCAATTCAGATGATACATTTGCAATTTTGTGCAGCAAGTAACTGTATCCTGCTTGGCTTTCTTGTAGGAAGTTAATGCATACCAACATACTTTCCATATGGCCCTTAAAGGCTTCTTCAAGTAGATACCCGGCGCATTCTTGGTCTATTTTTTCTCCGGCAAAAAAAACCTTTTTAAGCACCAGCCGATGCAAAGTACCAGGTACCCCTTTGTGCCACTGCTGTTTTAGGTATTGGTAACACTTCAACCTATCTTGCATAAAATAAACATCAGCTAGATATAGCACCGCATTGGCATTGCCCATTTCCGCAGCCCGTTCCATTGCCTCTAAGCCTTGTCGCTGCTTACCTTGTTGGAATGCTTGTACTGCCATTTGCAGATATTTGTTTGAGTCCATGGATGAATTCCCATCAAAAAAAAAGCCTCTTACGAGGCTTTTTTGTTTATGTAAAGGCTTTGCTTAGAATGCGAAGCTTACACGGCTGTACATGAATCGACCAGGGATTTCATACATTGAAGGGTCGAAGCTGTTAGCGAATGTAGTGAATGATACTTCTGGATCTGTATCCCACAAGTTGTTTACACCAATCGTTAGACGTAGGTTGTCGTTGATGTGGTAACCAAACGACACATCGTGATAAGCCATTGGATCTAGATCGTTAGTACTCAAATCACCATCGTAATCAGGCGCATTTACGTCTTCTGGGTTAGAACACAAGTCTTGCTCAACCGCATCGGCAGTGCCGCTAGTACCTAGGTTACAATCCTCAAGCGTACCGTGGATGTAACGGATCAAGTAGTTGGCAGTGAAGTCTTCCCATGCCCAGTTGATGTTGATGTTAGAACGGATACGTGGAACAACGTCACGGTCAAAGGCACGGCCTTGCTCAGAGAATACTTCGCTGTTGCCTGTAACAGGGTCAACAAAGATGGTCGCGCGCTCATCAATATAGGTCATATCCCATGAAAGCTTGAATTCACCATAACCTTCAGTTTCAAACGCGTACTCAATGTTACCGTCGAAGCCGTTAGTGCGCTGGCCACCGGTGTTAATTGCGTTGTTGCGAATATCGGCAACACCACCACCCGCGTTACGATCCAACAATGAACATAGGGTTACACCATCTGATGCACAAGCGTTAAGAATTGCCTGGCCACCGATGGTTGATACAGCATTGTCCACTTCTACGTCGAATACGTCCAAGGTCATTGACAATCCATCCAACCACTCTGGCGCGTAAACAACACCATAAGTGAAGCTTTCTGCTTCTTCTGGCTGCAAGTTCTCGTTACCACCAACGGTAATACGGATTTGCGCGTTAGGCTGTTGGTAAGTAGATGGGATACCAGCACAACCAGGTAGGTCTGGGTTGCCAGCCTCACCGCCGTTACATGGGTCATTAAGGGTTGGGAAGCTATCGCTGCTGCCTAGGAACAACTCGGTTAAAGCTGGTGCACGGAATGCCTCAGAGAAAGTACCGCGGAACATTAGCTCGTCGTTGATGCGCCACTTGATGCCCACCTTACTATTAGTGGTGTCACCGAAGTTGCTGTAATCAGAATAACGGGTAGCAAGTTCTAGATCCAACGCCTTGGCAAATGGCTGGTCAGCCAATAGAGGAATGGCCAATTCAAGGTAGTATTCTTCTACGCTGAACTTACCTTCGGTAGGCTGACGAGAGTTACCAGAAGTAATACCGGCTGCGATCAAGGCGTCAGGTTGGTCGAAACCAGACTGCCAGCGTTTTTCCCAACCGGCCGCAAACATCATTGGACCTGCAGGAAGTTCCATCACGTCACCTGCGATGTTAGCTTGGTAGCTAAGCATGTCAGTACCAGCAGCATCCTGTGCAGTGAAAGTGATGTAGTCGATCATTTCTTGGGTCATACTACCGACACCAATGTCGCTAGAACCGCCGTAAAGGTTCAAGGCCACACAAGCAGGGTCAGTAGAGTGCTCAGTACCACAAACTAGTGAAGCCCTGACGCGATCCATATTCAATAGACCGTCAGTGATTGAGTTTTGTTCGATACGGGAATAGGTGTAGCCTACATCCCAGAAGAATTCACGGTCACCCGCTTCGAAGGTACCTTCTAGGCCATAGTTGAACTGGTATTGGTCAACGTTTTGTTTGAATTCACGGTTACCCGCTTCAAACATACGGCGGCCAGCGAAATATAGGCTGTTTGGTGCGCCAAAACCAGCGTCACCGAACAAGTCGATGCCCGTTGGGTTAAATTCAAACTCAGCAGGGATAAAGAAGTCTGGGTTACCACCAGCAATACCCAAGAACAAAGGAGTAGGTGCTAGGAACTGGGCAGAACGACGGTTGCCGTAGAAACCAGTTGCAGTGGCTTTGATGTTGTCAGTCAACTCGTAGCTACCCTGAACGTAAATGTTAGTACGCTCTTGCGGAGTAGATAGGTAGTTGAATGGTGCGAAGTTAAATGCACTTGAGCCAGTCCAAGGGATTAGGCCACCGTTGCCATCGCCTTGCTCGTTGCGAAGGTTACCGTCCTCGTCGAACCAGAACAAACGGCCGTTAGGCGTACCAGAAGAACCACCGAAACCAGTAGGTGCACCGAATACAGGGACAGCAGAAATTTCACGATCACCAGCAAAAGTTGGCTCTTCGTTTACATAGTTAAGGTTGAAATAAACGTTAGCTTTGTCAGTAGAGGCACCGAAACCGATGTTGGCGTCTTCTTTACGGCCGTCACCTTCGTCATATTCACCAACGTAAGCAGAACCGTGGAAACCTTGGAAATCCTGGCGGGTAATGATGTTTACAACACCAGCGATAGCGTCAGAACCGTATACCGCAGAAGCACCGTCTTTCAATACTTCGATGCGGTCAATGATGGCAGATGGGATGTTGTTCAAGTCAACAGCACCACCCAAGCCAGCAGACCAACGCTTGCCGTTAACCAATACCAAGGTACGGTTAGAGCCTAAACCACGGATGTTAAGGGTAGTAGTACCGTTACCGCCGTTGTTGCTGTTGGTGTTGATTGCAGAACCTGCAGCTGGGATTGACTGAAGCACGTCACCGATAGAAGTAATACCGAATTTCTCGATATCAATGGCATCCATTACGGAAATAGGGTTAGCGCCTTCGACGTCAGCACGGCGGATACGAGAACCCGTTACGGCGATTTTTTCTACGTCGCCGTCAGCAGCTTCTTCTTGTGCTAATGCGGTTGTGGATGTAAATGCAGCTGTAGACGCAGCACCGATCGCCAAGGCCAGCTTGACTGACCTAGCCAGTTTTGAATTTAAATACATGTGTTGTCTCCCTGGACCACTAATTTTTTAAATTTTTTAGTGTTTTTTTGCCGTGTTTTCACACAGCTTGTATTGCGAGGTAGTGAACCTCTTTTAACCGGGGGTAGTGAGCCCCGGGGGTTTTGCTCCGAAGGTAGTGAGCCTTTCTTTTAACAAAAACCCGCCGAGATAATACACACAACAACAAACAAGGGTCAATAACAAACACCTGACATTTACAATAAAGTTCGATTTAACAAATATTTAAAGATTTATTAACTGTAACTAATATTTTACGCAGGTGCTGGTTGCTAAACGGAAGATAATGAAAACCCTAGCATTTTCTTTACGTTTACGGGAAGGGAAGGTAAACAATGCTTGGCTAACAAAAATGTCGACATGTTAAAAAAATCTTTGAAGATCCGGTTGGATTCCGTGGTTTTTTTCAAATATTCGTGCCCTGACGAGCCTCCTGTGCCTATTTTTGTTCCCAACATCCGCTGCACCATCATGGCATGACGGTAGCGCCAAATGGTCATATTCTCGTCGATTTCCGCCAAACAAGTAATAAATTGGAACGGCAAATTGAATACCGGCTCCTCGGAGTATTGATGAATAAATAGTGCAGACAATAAGGCTTTTTGCGAAAGGCGGAACTGGCCACCTTCAATTAAAGACTGGTATTGGTCTTCGTCCAATAAAGCGTCAAAGGCATGCTGTGTATTCTCGAGTTCCTTTAATTCTTTGCGCTTTTCAGTGTCTGATAGGGTTTGGTTATTGGAGATGATTTCCCTGTCACTGGTAAGCATCTCTTCAGTGGCTTCTTTATACAGCTGCCAGAATTTAAAGTCTTCAAATTCCAATAAAGGCATCCTCTCCAACCAAGACTCCACTAGCTCAAACAAGCTGGTTTTAGCCTCCAATGCTTGCAAGAACTGCCGGTCATGCGGCTCAAGGCGTTGGTAAAAAGACTGTTTATCGAAGTCGATGCGGAATTTTGATTTAAGCCCCAGCTTAATTTCCAACATTTTGAACTGGATGCTCTGGAAACCCGAAGCTGGTACCAGGTAATCCCTAAACGATAAGAACTCTTGTGGGGTCATAGTTTCCATTACGCTGATCTGGTCATTGAGTAGTTTCTGGATTTTGATGACCCGGTTTAACCTGTGTACACATATCGACAGGTTTTCGTCTTTGACGTGGGCTTCGCTGAAAACATCTATGACTGAACCTAGCTCATGTAGTATTTGTTTAAACCACAATTCGTAAACTTGGTGGACGATGATAAAGAGCGTTTCGTCGTGGGCAGGCTCCCTATATTTGCTACTTTGCAATTGCTGGGCACCGAGAATTTTATCCAATGCCAAGTAGTCGCCGTAATAAACAGGTGTGGTATTTCTTTTCATATCTTTATTACCTTTGAATTTTATTGTGTTCCCACCTACGATTTCTTAATCTAAGGCCAAGCAAGACGTTATTGGGAAGAGCTATGAAACTGGATGACGATATACATAACTACTATGAGCACCTGGTAGTAGACCGCATTGCCGCACTCGGGTTGCACACAAGCAAAGACGCCGACTACATCGCCGATCTGTGCTGCTTGGCCCTAAACAAGGTACCCCATAAATATATCCGCTATGAGGTAGATATGGCATTCTTTCTGTCACAAGAAGAAAGGGTGAAAATGGAAACAGAAGTGAACACCGCGATCGACGAAGGTATTAAAATCTTAGATTCCCGGGAAGACAGGGACTAGGCGTCCAAGTCGGGATGCTTGGGTGGCAATCCCGCCAGCCACATCCCGGCACATGAGTCACTTGCTGCGGCTGCTCCCTTCCGGGCCTGACCGGGTTCACAAGCTATCATTGCGGGAGGACCAACAGGACCGCCATAGAAGGCGCGCATTATGCACAAATGCCCGCATCCTTGCAAGCTACTGCTTTTTATACTTTGCCAAAACGCTCTTCGGCGATGAGATTGGAAACCGTATTGGTTGACTGATCCAACTGCTCTGCACGGTCAAATACTTCTTCAAGGTTGTCGCCAATGGCTTCGATATGTTTGCGCAGCGCGTCAGCATTGCTGTCATCTTGGTTTTGGTGGTAAATATCAATAACACCACCAGCATTAATCACATAGTCGGGGGCATATAGAATACCTTTTTGCCGCAGCAGTTCGCCATGGGCTTCAGTGGCCAATTGGTTATTGGCTGCACCAGCGATGACTTTGGCCTTTATTTGGTCAATAGTCCTATCATTTATCACCGCACCTAGGGCGCAAGGCGCGAAAACATCGACATCTGCCGCCAATATATCCTCAGGCGCCACCACTTTAGCGCCGAGTTCTGATTCAGCTTTTTTAAGCTGGTCGGGGTAGATATCAGTCACGACAAGCTGTGCCCCTGCTTCTTTTAAGTGCTTGGACAAACGGTAGCCAACGTGGCCTAACCCTTGTACTGCAACCCTAACCCCTTGCAAATCTGTGTTTAACGCGTGTTTGACCGACGCTTTTAAGCCCACAAATACGCCATAGGCTGTGGCCGGTGCCGGATTGCCATCGGCCTCACCACCGTGGAAGCTATACTTGGAATGGATGCCGCTGACATGGCTGCTATGCTTGGCCATCAGCAACAAGTCGCCCAAACTGATACCAGAATCTTCAGCTGTAATATATTTACCACCCGCTGATTCTACGAACTCCCCCATCTTTTCCATCATGGCAGGGGTTTTGTCCTGCCGGGGATCACCCAGGATGACAGACTTGCCTCCGCCCAACTTGAGGTTGGCCATGGCGGCTTTGTAAGTCATGCCCTTAGACAAGCGCAGCACGTCAGTAAGTGCTTCGTCACTACTGGCGTAATTCCACATACGGCAACCACCCAAGGAAGGACCCAGGTTAGTGTTGTGGACAGCAATAATAGCTTTCAGGCCCGTTGCTTTGTCAGAGCAAAACAAGACCTGTTCATGGTTATCAAATTCACGATGATCAAATACAGACATAGGGACACAAAGGTTGTTGTTGTTTTGCCCGCGATTTTAGCTAACTTTCTGGTTTCACCCTATCCCTTATTAAGTTCATAAAGCCCTATCATATGTCCTTGGGTGTAAGGAAAATATTCCAGCAGTACTAGCAGGGACAAAATAGCGTCCAACAGCCCCACCTAAATCGTCCGGATAGATTAAAATTTCTAAGCAACGCTTTGTAACACTAATGGGATTTGTTACCCAGTAAAGCCAGTTTAACCTTCGTTTGAAATAGGGATTAATCTTGTTTGCTCTTTCTATGCAAAGGAATTCTTGCTAACTTCTATTATATAAAGCCAATGAATAAGTGATAATGAAACTAGACAAATTTGACCGTGAAATACTACGGGTATTGCAAAGGGACGCTACGGTCTCCATGGCAGATCTCAGCCAGTTAGTCGGCTTATCCCACACTCCGTGTTGGCGCAGGGTAAAAAAGCTGGAAAGTGCGGGGATCATTAAAAATAAGGTAACGATCCTTGACAATAAACTGCTCAATCTAGGTGTGAGCGTATTTATCTACGTCACCTTGAAAAACCACGACACTTCTTCATTAAATGATTTTGAAGCTGCAGTACAAGACATTCAAGAAATTGTTGAGTGCCATACCACCAGCGGCGACAAAGACTATTTATTGAAAGTGATTGTGGAAAGCATTGAAGAGTATGAGCACTTGTTAAAATCAAAGCTTACGCATTTGCCCTGTGTTGACCACCTAAGTTCAACCTTTGCCTTGAAACAAGTGAAAAACACAACGGAACTGCCCATTAAATCCCAGTAGCTATGCGCAACCTGATGATGCAGCTAAACAGCTGCATCCGGTTGGTTTTCAGGGAGGGCATCAATAAAGGCAGGAAGGCTACTGCAGTGCTTAACCACCCTCTCAATTTGCGGAAATTGCGACATGTCGATACCAAACCTTACGGCGTTATAATACTGGGGTACTAATACCACATCAGCCATTGTCACATTAAAGCCAAAACAAAAATCAGCAGCGGTGTTCTGGATGCGCTTTTCAACCGATTGTAGGCCTTTTTCTATCCAATGCCGGGCAAAATCATTGCGCTGTTCCTGGGTGACCTGTAACTCATCACTCAGATAGTTCAATACCCTAAGGTTTTGGATGGGTTGTGTGTCACATGCTAAGTCATACACAACCGTCCTTACCCGGGCACGGTCGAACCTGTGTTCAGGTAACAAGCGGCAGACATCGGGGAAGCGTTCATCCAAGTATTCAATAATGGCCAATGACTGGTTTAGCACCAGGTCAATTTCGTTTTCAAATTCCACCAAAGTTGGTACCAAGTGGCTGGGGTTGAGGTTGGTATATTGTTCTTGGTGCTGCTGGCCACCGTCTTTAACCAAATGCACAGGAACGTATTCATAGGGGATTTGCTTTAGGTTGAGGGCAATGCGCACCCTATAACTGGCTGATGAGCGCCAATAGCTATATAACTTCATATTACATCCATCACTACTTTGTTTAGCCAAAAATTAGCATAAATTAGCGCACCTGCATAAACAAAAAAGCCATCAGCATGAGCCGATGGCTTAATGGAAGCGGCGCAGGCTAAAACTAACCTTTAATGGTAACCTGCTGCTTGATCTTGCCAAATATGCTAGCACCGTCTTGGTCTAGCATTTCAATTTCAATTGAGTCGCCATCCTGCATAAAGCGGGTGCTAGGCTGGCCTGACTGGATTGTTTCAATCATGCGGATTTCAGCAATACAGCTGTATCCGACACCACCTTCCGCTACCGGTTTACCCGGGCCGCCGTCCAATTTGTTCGATACCGTACCTGAACCAATAACGGTGCCAGCTGCCAAAGGACGTGTTTTAGCCGCATGGGCAATAAGCTGTCCAAAATGGAAGGTCATATCAATCCCGGCGTTTGGCTTGCCAAATAGTTCACCATTTAGGGTGGATAGTAGCGGCAAATGCAGTACGCCATCACGCCAGTTATCACCCAACTCTCCAGGGGTCACACAGACAGGCGCAAAAGCGCTAGATGGCTTTGACTGGAAAAAACCAAACCCTTTGGCCAACTCGCCAGGGATCAGGCCACGCAAAGAAACATCGTTTACAATCATAAGCAATTGGATGTGGTCAAGTGCAGCTTCCGCAGATACGCCCATTGGCACATCGCCAGTGATAACCGCAATTTCAGCTTCAAAGTCAATGCCAAAGCCTTCAGCTTGCGGCATAACAATATCTTCGCGCGGCGCAAGGAAGCTATCTGAGCCGCCTTGGTACATTAGAGGATCTGTCCAAAAGCTACTTGGCATTTCAGCGTTACGGGCCTTGCGCACCAGTTCAACGTGGTTAACATAGGCGCTGCCGTCTGCCCACTGGTATGCCCTTGGCAAAGGCGAGGCACATTGTGCCTGGTCAAAAGCTTCACCAGCGACGCTACCGGACTGAAGCGCTTGGTAACGCTCTTCCAGCTTAGGCGCAATACCGGCCCAATTGTCCAACGCATATTGCAAAGTCGGTGCGATATCTTCAGCGGACACCATCTTGGCAAGGTCTTGGCTAACTAATACCAGTTTACCGTCCCTGCCCTGGTTTAAAGATGCTAATTTCATGCTTGGCTTCCTTTAAATTCGGCACCGCTGTGCAGCCAATCGGCGTGCTTAGGTGCTTTTTTAGTCACAGACCATTCTTCTAACATATCAACGGCTACACGCTTAAGCTCTTCATGCATGCCAGGCTTAGCTGTATTTGCTGCCAATTCGATACGATGGCCGTTTGGATCAAAAAAGTAGATAGACTTAAAGATAGTGTGGTCAGTGGGACCGACGACTTCAAGCCCCGCCGCTTCTAGGCGGGCTTTGCGCTCTAGCAGTTCATCCATTGACTCAACTTCAAATGCAATGTGCTGTACCCATGCAGGGGTATTTTCATCGCGTCCCATGTCAGGGGAGTTAGGGATTTCGAAAAACGCTAGGACATTGCCATTGCCAGCATCCAAAAACACATGCATGTAAGGATCCGGCTCGCCAGTTGAAGGTACCCGGTCTTCTGCGATCGCCAACTGGAAGTCCATATCCAATAGCGTGTTGTAAAATTCAACCGTCTGCTTGGCGTCTTTGCAGCGGTATGCAACGTGGTGTATGCGTTGGATAGCCATTAGGATGCCTCTTTTTCATCTTCTTGTTCGCCAATTACGCCACGCGCAAGCTGGTCGCGTTCAATTGATTCGAACAATGCCTTAAAATTGCCTTCACCAAAACCTTCATCTTCTTTGCGCTGGATAAACTCGAAGAACACGGGACCGAGCAAGGTTTCAGAGAAGATCTGCAACAACAAACGCGGCTGTCCGCCTTCAGTTGTGCCATCCAACAGGATACCGCGGGATTGCAATTCACCGGTTGGCTCACCGTGGCCAGGTAAACGCTCTTCCAACATTTCATAATAGGTTGCAGGAGGCGCGGTCATGAATTTGGTGCCCATAGCCTTCAAACGATCCCAACAAGCAAGCAAATCATCGCATGCAAAAGCGATGTGCTGGATACCTTCGCCATTGTACTTCATTAGGAACTCTTCGATTTGGCCACCGCCACCGGCAGCTTCTTCATTGAGTGGGATCCGGATCTTGCCATCAGGCGCAGTCATGGCTTTTGACAACAACCCAGTGTATTCACCTTTGATATCGAAGTAGCGGATTTCCCTGAAGTTAAACAGATTTGTATAGTAGTCAGCCCAATAATCCATGCGCCCGCGATAAACATTGTGGGTCAGGTGATCCAAGGTGTGGAAGCCACAGCCTTCAGGATGGCGGTCAACACCTTCGATCCACTCAAAATCAATGTCGTAGATGCTGCTGCCCTCTTCATACCTGTCGATAAGGTATAAAGTAGCGCCACCAATACCTTTGATGGCAGGCAAACGCAATTCCATTGGACCGGTTTTGATTTCGACCGGTTGCGCGCCTTTGCGCAACGCCTCTTCATAGGCAAAGTGGGAATCTTTAACCCTAAATGCCATACCACAGGCACTCGGACCATGCTCTTCTGCATAATAAGCGGCATGGCTCTTGGGTTCGTAGTTAGTAATAAAGTTGATGTTACCCTGGCGCCATAATTCTACTTTTTTGGATTTGTGTTTGGCGACCTTGGTAAAGCCCATCGATTCAAAAATGGGTTCTAAAAAACCAGGTTCAGGCGCAGTGAACTCAACAAATTCAAAGCCATCCAAGCCCATTGGGTTTTCAAATAAATCAGCCATGTAGCCACCTCTTTCTTATGACGCTTTTTGGGGTTGCAAAAAACGTGATTGGTTCATATAGTTGCAAGTGCAACTAATTTAGTTGCAACTACAACTAATGTCAATTATCCAATGAGCGGTAACATTAAAGAATAGTTTACACTGGAGAAAATGCATGGCAGATGAAAAGGTGCGACCTTTATTGACCCTGGAACGTTTCCTTCCTTACCGGCTGTCAATTCTATCAAATAAGGTGAGCAGCATGATCGCTGATGCCTATCAAGATAAGTTTGCCTTGAGCATTACCGAGTGGCGTATCATGGCGGTACTGGGTGAATACCCCGGCATTTCGGCAGACGAAATATCGGTAAAAACCCAAATTGAAAAATCGATCCTCAGCCGCTCGGTCAACAAACTGCTAAAACGCAAATTGTTAACCCGTGAATTATCGCAATCAGACCGGCGCCGCTCCCACATCCACCTCAGTAATACTGGTCGCGCCGTATACCAAGAAATTGTGCCCTTATCCTATGAGTATGAAAAAGCCCTATTGGCCTGTTTTTCAGAGCAAGAAAAGCAGCAGTTGAGCCAGCTAATTGACCGGCTCTACCAGCACAGTAGCGAGTTGAAGCCCGGCTAGATCTTAATGGTTTTGCGGTTAATGCCGTACTCCCGCAATTTGTTTGCGATTGCGGTATGGCTTAATCCCAGTTTTTTTGCTAACTGCCTGGTGCTGGGATAAGACGGGTACAGCCTGCGCAGCAAATCCTTTTCAAAGCGTTTCACTTCCTCGTCCAGGGTACCTTCAAAATCATCTGAAATATAATTCACTGTGGCCGCGCATGATGGTAACTGGATGTGTTCTTTATGCAACTCCCGCCCTTCAAGCAGGGACACCGCTCGATAGAGCGCATTATCCAGCTGCCTTACATTGCCGGGCCATGGGTAATTGAGCAGGAAATCAACGCAAGACTTATTCAGTTTAGGTGGTCGTTTGCCCATTTTTGCCGAATGTTGTTTGATAAAGGTCTCTGCCAAAGGAATGATGTCCTGTTTGCGATCCCGAAGCGCCGGTATCACCAAACTCAAGACATTTAAGTGGTAAAACAAATCTTCCCTAAACTGCCCATCTAATACCATTTGCCCCAGGTCGCGATGGGTACTGGCTATAATGCGCACGGAGTCCTTGCCATCACTGTTTGCATCCAGGCTCTTGTTGGATACCAAATACTTGAGCAGCTCCGACTGCAAATCCGTTGGCAAATCAGCTATTTCATCGAGGTACAAGGTGCCACCCTTGGCTTTTTGCACAATACCAACAATGCCACGCTGGCCATCACCAAATAGTGCGGCCTTAGCTTCGGGCTCCGCCGCCAGGGCACAGTTGAAGACTAGGAAGTCGCCGCTACTATGGCGGCTAGATTTGTGGCACGCCTTGGCCAACCACTCTTTGCCAGTACCAGCCTCGCCAAAAATGAGCATATGCCCCTCGGCTTCGGACAACCGTTTTGCTTCCTTTACCAACTTTTTCATGGCATTGCTATTGGTTTGGAAATGGGTGAAGTGGTCATCACTTGATTGGTGGAATACGGTAAACTGCTGTCCCAAACGTATTTCTGATTTCAAGATAATGACGGCTCCTGCCAGGATTGACGATTGGCTTACGTCCGGCACAAAGACAGGCAATATATCAGCGAGGTAGTCCTGCTCTACAAACTTAACTTTGTGTGACTGGGCTGCAATAGATTTGCTATCCAGCCATTTTCCAAAATTAAAACCTTTGACAAAATCGGCGATTTCCAGCCCCATTAAATCCTTTAAGCTAGTTTCTAAGCTTGACGTGACAGCATCATTAGTAACAGTGATCCTACCCTTGGCATCAATAGAAAATACCGGATCCGGAAGTGTTTCCAATATAGCTGTTAACTGGTTACGTTCCCGCTCTATCGGCATAAATGGTGTGGTTTTAACATCCTCCACACCGCTTAATTTACGGATCTCAGGCATCAAGTGCTGGAATTCACTAAACTCAATATTGGGGAAGCTCAAGAAAATTTTGCCGACCGCATCAATTTCGATGCCCTTAAGGTCAATATTATATTTCACTAAAATATCAAGCACGTCTTGGGTTATTCCAAGGCGATCTTGGCAACTTATCTCAAGTCTCATTACCTCTCCTAGCTGAATCGAGTGTAAAGGAAAGGTTACAATCTATATTAACTTCCAATTAAAATAAAGCAGAGATTGGGGCAATGTAGAAGATACTAGCTTTACAAGCAGGAAATATGGGCTAACTGACCGCAATCTTAGCGGTGGGAATATAATGAGATAAAAAATAATGGCCGGATCAAGCTAACATTCAAGCATAACGCGCTATCGCTATTTTTGCCTATCCCAAATTAAAAAAGCGGTATTGCTACCGCTTTTTTGGAGCCCGTGCTAATGCTTACAGTTTGTTAATTTCGCGATTTAACTGGAACTCCGAAGACGTTACGTAAGTTTCAACCTTGCGCAATCGTTGCTCCAGCTTGAAATAGTTATGGCAGATGTCCCGAAACGCCTGTTTTGGCGGCTCCCCCGCCTGCCAAATTTTAGATTTTACTTCTACTTTGACATCATCATCTAAATTACCATTAGAAGGCCCGCCGGCTGTGCTTAGTTTTTGCTTCATACCAGCCTGGGTGCCCGGTTTCTTGTCCAAAATAAACCAGCCAATGATATAGGCCATCGGAAAGAAACCGCCGGTCAGCAATGTACCAGAGACAAAAATAATCCTAATGAGCCAAAGTTCCCAGCCAAAATATTCCGCTATTCCCGCGCAAACCCCGGCAATTTTCCCTTTCTCGGGATCCCGATAAAATTCGCGCTTGAAGCTCATACTTTTTTCCTCCAATCCGGCGATTCGACATCCAAAATTGATTCTAAGGTTTGGATCCTATCTGCCATTTTCTCTGCTTGGTGGGCCAACTCGTGCAGCGTGCGAAACTCCTCTTCAGACAATCCCTGGCTGATTTGCTTTTTGCTGCGGTAATGCAGGATCAGCCAGATTGGTGCGACAAAAATCAAAAATATGACAATAGGAGCAATAATAATTCCTACTACATCTTCCACGGGCTCTACCTCTCTTGCTGGGATCTATTCTACTTGGCTTCAGTGCTATCAGATTTAGCGGCAACTTTAGCTTTCAAAGCAGCCAGTTCATCATCAACTTTGTTGCCAGATTCTAAATCGGCGAATTCATCGGCCAATGTCTTTTTACCCAAATCATAAGCTTCGACCTGGGACTCAAGGTCATCAATCTTGCGTTCATAGCGCTCGAACCGGTCAATGGCATCATCAACCTTATTGTCATCAAGGCGCTTTTTGACCTCTAGACGGGAACTAACCGTTTTTTGGCGCATGATAATGGCCTTTTGCCTAGCTTTGGCATCAGCTAATTTTTCTTGCAGTTGCGCAATTTCAGCCTGTAGTTTGGCGATTTGGTCTTCAACGAGCGCCAATTCAGATGCTAGGCTTTGTGCTTGGTCTTCACATTTCTGTTTTTCGACCAATGCCGCCCGCGCCAAATCTTCGCGCTCTTTACTGATGGCTAATTCAGCTTTAGCCTGCCAATCAGCAGCTTCTTGTTGCAGGCGCGAAACCTGTTTGGTTAAATCTTTTTTGTTGGCTAAGGTTTTTGCCGACGCAGACCGCACTTCAACCAAGGTATCTTCCATTTCTTGGATGATTAAGCGCACCATTTTTTCTGGATCTTCTGCTTTATCTAGCAGAGAGTTAATGTTTGAATTTACAATGTCAGAAAAACGAGAAAAAATACCCATAAACTTGTTACCTCTTATGATTGCTTCTCATTCTATGTGTTGAATTTACATAACTACCATTCAAATAATGAGCCAACCAACACATAATCATAACTATATGATTTATAATGATTTTAATATCACTACATTTTTTACGGAATCTAATCTAATATGTGCTTAAACTACTTATTGGTGAAATTCACCACATTTTGAGGGAATAAATGAGCCGATTCCGACAGCAAGACAACCTTATTGGCCAAGCCAACAGTTTTTTGGAAGTCTTGGAGCAGATATCTCAAATTGCCGCATTGAACAAACCGGTATTGATTATAGGCGAACGAGGCACAGGTAAAGAGCTGATTGCAGCGAGGTTACACTACCTTTCCAGCCGTTGGGAACAGCCTTATATCAAACTGAACTGTGCTGCACTGAGCGAAAGCCTATTAGAATCAGAGTTATTCGGTTATGAAGCAGGCGCGTTTACCGGGGCGAGCAAGCGCCGGGAAGGCCGTTTTGAAGTTGCCCATAACGGCACATTATTTTTAGATGAACTAGCCAACACCTCAGGCTTAATACAGGAAAAGCTGTTGCGGGTGATTGAATACGGTGAGTTTGAACGGGTTGGCGGCTCGCGTTCGGTAAAAGTCGATGTGCGGTTAGTTGCTGCCACTAATGAAGATTTACCCACCCTTGCCGACAATGGCGAGTTTAGGGCAGATCTACTGGACAGGCTGGCATTTGACGTTATCACTCTGCCCCCCTTGCGTGAACGCAAGGAAGACATACTGGTATTAGCAGAACACTTTGCCATAAACATGATCCGTGAGTTGGAGATGGAATTATTCAGCGGTTTTTCTGAAAAAGCCAAAAAGACGTTAATGGAGTACGATTGGCCCGGGAACATCCGGGAGTTGAAAAACGTGGTAGAACGCTCAGTTTACCGCACCAATAACCCTTACGTACCCGTACATGACATTATAGTTGATCCGTTCGAGTCCAAATACCGCCCAAGCACTAGGGTGAAAACGGCAGACCGGATTGTGGCACCGGTACAAGCTGCGGAACCAGCTAACAATGTCGCTGAACCAATGGTGGCGCAGGATAGCCAAAAGGCACCTACAAGTTACGGGCAGCAAAAACCTAGCTTCCCAGTAGACCTAAAAGAAATGTCACAAAATTTCGAAATAGACCTCATTAAACAAGCACTGGCTGACAGCCAGTTTAACCAGAAAAAAACCGCGGAGAAGTTGTCCTTAACCTACCATCAATTGCGTGGTTACCTGAAAAAATACAACTTGTTGGACAACGCTTTGGATGAGTAATACAACGCTTAAGCAATGCCGCCATATAGGCATTGCCCTGCTAACCTGCTTTTTGTCCGCATGCATCGATCCGGCAGGTATTGCGCTGCGGGAGCGAGGCATTGTTTATTGTTCAGAGGGCAGCCCGACAACGTTCAACCCACAATTAGATACGTCTGGCACAACCGTTGATGCCTCATCGCACCAGCTCTATGAACGATTGTTGGAATTTGACCCACAAAGCCGCAACATAGTACCGGGCTTGGCATCTAGCTGGAAAGTTAGCCGGGATGGTTTGGTCTACACCTTTCAATTGCGCAAAGAGGTACCATTCCACTCGACGCCCTACCACACTCCCAGCCGCTATTTTAATGCTAATGATGTTATTTTTAGCATCAACCGCTGGCGCGACCCAGGGCACCCATTCCACAATATTGCCAATACCGGGTATCCATTTTTTACCAGTTTAGGCCTGGATAGCCTGATCGTTGATGTAAAACGCATCAATGGATATCGTATCGAAATACACTTGGCCAAACCCGATAGTTCATTCCTAGCAAATTTAGCAACAGATTTTGCAGTGATCCTATCGGAAGAATATGCACTTAATTTGCTTGAGCAAGGGAGCCCCGGACTCATTGACGAAAAACCAATCGGTACCGGTCCGTTCAAGTTTGTTAAGTACCAAAGGGATAGGTCAATACGTTTTGCACGCCATGAAAGTTATTGGAAGCAAAATAACCATATTGAACAATTGGTCTATGACATAACCCCTTCAAGCTCATTGCGCCTGGCAAAATTGATGACCGGAGAATGCGATGTGATTTCTTTGCCTGCACATAGTGAGCTGGAAATAATCAGGGAACGCGACAACCTAGTGCTTGATGAAAAAGCTGGCCTAAATGTTGGTTATTGGGCATTCAACACTAGCAAACCGCCTTTTGACAACGTTGAAGTGCGACGGGCATTGGCAATGGCAATTGACAAAACCACGCTGCTGGAAGCGGTCTATTTTGGCAGCGCAATTAAAGCAACAGGCATTATCCCGCCGTCTTCCTGGGCATATCAATCGGACTTGCGGGATACCAGTTACAATCCAATTTTGGCGCAGGAACTGCTCAGTCGAAATGGCATTGAGCCTGGTTTTGAAATGGATGTATGGGCAATGCCAGTAGAGCGCTCATACAACCCTAATGCATTGATGATGGCAGAACTTATCCAAGGTTACTTGGAGCAAGTTGGTATCACTGTAAATATTATCAGTTTCGAATGGACCACATTCCGCAGGCGCTTGCAAAACGGCGCCCATGACTCTGTATTAATCGGTTGGTCCGCGGACAACGGTGATCCTGATAATTTCTACCGCTCTATTTTAAGCTGTGCCGCCATCCAATCAGGTACAAACCGCGCCAATTGGTGTAACCCCCTTTATGACGAGGTCATTGACGAAGCCCTTACCTATTCTGATTTTGAGACCCGTGCAGCGCTTTATCAAACGGCAAACGCTATCATCGCTGACCAAATCCCACTGGTTCCAATAGCCCATGCCTATCGCTACCAAGCATACCGGGACAATATTCAGAACCTTGAAATTAACCCTTTTGGCGGCATCCGTTTTGGCGAAGTGGTGAAACAGAAATGACTTACTATCTAGTAAGGCGAATTAACCTGCTGGTGTTTACCCTCTTGATATTGTGTATAGCATCATATGGGCTCGCGTTTTTGTTTCCAGGTGACGCGCTCACAAACTTGTCTGGAGTCCAGTTTAGCTCCCCTGAACATCGGGTGGAATACTTGGCACTATACGGCTTTGACCACGGCACCTTTACCCAGTTCAGCCGCTATTTAAACCTGTTGTGGCATGGCGAATGGGGAATGAGCTTCACCTCAGGACAGCCATTGTTCCAAGAAATTTGGACTTTCCTGCCAGCAAGTATCGAGCTGAGTGCCTACGCCCTTATCCTATCCTTGATCATTGGTATACCACTAGGTTTCTTCGCTGGACTAAAACACAACAAAATCACAGATTACACTATCTTGTCTACAAGCCTGATTGGCTATTCGATTCCGGTGTTTTGGCTCGCACTCATTTTCATCATCTTGTTTTCACTGCAGCTGGGGTGGTTACCTATTTCAGGGCGGATCAGCCTGCTCTACGACATACCACACCATACCGGCTTCATTGTCATAGATATCCTCAAATCCGATTTAGCTGACAAAGGGCCTGCGTTATACGATGCGTTTTTGCATATGCTATTGCCCACCCTATCGATCAGCATCGTTACCAGCACCATCATCCTTAGGATCACACGCCGCTCGGTGATTGAAGTGATGTCGAGTGAATACATAAAAGCAGCCTATGCCAAAGGCTTAAACCACAAACAGGTTATTTTCCGCCACGGCATCCGGAACGCCATTATCCCTATCATGCCGCAGTTGGCTCTACAATTTACAACCTTGCTCACCAATGCCATGATTGTTGAGACCATTTTTTCTTGGCCAGGCATCGGTAATTGGCTTATCCAAGCAATTTACCAAGGGGACTATCCGGCGATTCGGGCTGGCATGTTAGCGGTTGCGAGTTTAGTAGTTATATTTACGGTCTCTATTGACATTTTCCATAAACTCATTGACCCAAAGAGGTTGCATAGACAACGTGTTAAGATCTAGCTTGTACCAAGAGGAAAACTATCCCTCACCATTGCAGCAGACGTGGTCTGAGTTCCGCCGCAGCCATATTGCTTTTTTAGGCTTGTGCTGCCTCGTTTTTGTGATCCTATTTATCCTGCTTGGGCCATTATTAACCCCTTACAGCCCGCTAGAACAAAATACCGATGCCCTGCTGATACCGCCAGCGTGGGCAGCCAATGGCGGAATTAGCCATATTTTAGGGACGGATGGGCTCGGTAGGGACATCTTGACCAGGGTTATCTATGGCAGCCGGGTAACCTTCGGCATTAGTATTTTCTTGGTAATCATGGCTATGTTGGTTGGGGTTGCAATTGGCGCATTTGCAGGCATGAACAAAGGCATGCGCAGCAGCATCCTAAACCATCTACTAGATTCCGCGATGGCCATTCCCACGCTGTTAATCGCCATTATTATTGTTGCTATATTGGGACCGGGCTTAGTCAACTCAATGTGGGCAATCACTATCGCCCTTATCCCGCAATTTATCCATTACACCCGCGATTTTGTGCGCGCGGAAATGGAAAAAGAATATGTCATCGCCGCTAGGCTGGATGGAGCTTCATCCTTACATATCTTTTTCCATTCCATCCTACCCAATATGATTGAAATGTTGGTGGTACAAGGCACATTGGCATTATCAATAGCCGTTTTGGATATCAGTGCGCTCGGCTTCCTAAACTTAGGTGTACAAGCGCCAGACGCCGAGCTGGGGGCAATGTTGTCCGAAGGCCTGGACATTGCCTATATTGCACCATGGAGCATTGCTGCACCCGGTGCCGCCATATTTTTGGTGATTATCTCAGTAAACGTCGTTGGCGACGGACTGCGGTCTGCCCTACGCAACAGGATGAGACACTAGGAGCCGGACGTTGCCTTTACTTGATATTAAAAACTTGACCCTAGAAATTGAAACCACCAGTGGTTGGGTCAAGGCATTGGACAAAGTCAATTTGGCACTTGAAGCCAAGGAAGTGCGCGCTTTAGTAGGCGAATCAGGCTCAGGGAAAAGCCTTATAGTGAAATCAATCGTAGGTGCAATTAACGAAGGCTGGAAGCTAACTGCAGATCGCCTTAATTGGCGGGGCCATGACTTGCTGGGCCTGCCTAGGGAAGAGCGGCGCAAGGTCACCAAGGATGAAGTCGGGGTGATATTCCAGAACCCGGTAAGTTCACTGGATCCTTCCGCCTCTTTAGGTGAACAATTAGAGGAAACCATTCCAGACTTTTTGGTGGGTGGAGGCTGGTTTTGGCAACGCCGGCAAAAGCGCAAGGAATTGGTTTGCCGACAATTGCAAAAAGTGGGTATCAAAAACCAGGAGCTATGCCTGAAAAGCTACCCGCACCAGATCCCAGACGATGTTTGCCAGAAGTTTATGATTGCCATGGCATTGGTGTCGGAGCCCAAGTTGCTTATCGCAGACGATCCAACCCGGGGTATGGAAACCACAGCAAAAAGCCAAATACTAAAATTACTCGCACGGCTCAACCAAAACAAAGAACTCAGTATTTTATTGGTGAGCCATGACCTGCTGGCAATTTCTTCCATGGCGCAAACTATGACGGTGCTCTACTGCGGACAAACGGTTGAAGGGGGCAAACTCGCACGGTTGAGGAAAAAACCCCTACACCCCTATACCAAAGCCCTGCTGGATAGTGCGCCGAGTTTTTCCAAGGATCTATTGCCCAAGTCTGCCTTATCCGCATTGCCAGGCACGATTCCGACACTACAAAACTTACCAACCGGTTGCCGGCTTGGTCCGCGTTGCCCCCGGGCACAAAAAGAATGCGTAAAGATACCTGACATGCGCTGGATCCACGAACACCATTACAGTTGCCACTTCCCTATGCATAGGCCGGTGAAATGACAACCCTGCTCACTGTAAAAAACCTGACCTACATACGCACCAGCCGCGAGGGCTGGCGGCAAAACAAAAAGGTATTCCAGCTAGGCCCCATCAATTTTGAGATTAACGCCGGCGAAACCCTGGCTATTATTGGTGACAATGGCTCTGGTAAAACCACACTGGCCAACCTGTTGGTGGGTGTACAACCGCCTACCTCAGGGCAAATCCTACTCAACGGCCAACGGCTAAGGCAACGCAATATGAAGCAGCGCAGCCTAAACATCAGGATGATTTTCCAACATTCAAAGGAATCCCTAAACCCCGCGCTGACAGTAGGCACCATACTTGAGGAGCCACTGAAGCTAAATACCGATTTAGATATCAAAGAGCGGCAAGAGAAAATATACAGCACCCTGCGTCAGGTGGGTTTGTTGCGGGAACATGCGTATTTCTACCGGCATATGCTATCAGACGGCCAAAGGCAGCGGGTAACCCTCGCCCGGGCATTGATATTAAACCCGCAAATTATAGTAGCCGACGAGCCCTTTGCTGCGCTGGATCCCTCAGTGCGTTCCCAGATGGTTAACCTATTTATGAAGCTACAAAGGGAGTTGGGCCTAAGCTATGTGTTTATCTCCCATAACTTGGGTATAGTAAGGCATATAAGCGATCGGGTTTTAGTGCTGCAAAATGGCAATATCATTGAATCGGGCAAGACCGACGTTGTGTTTAACTGGCCCAAAAGCGACTATATGCAAAAACTGATCAGCTCACACCATTCATTTGTAGAAAGCAAATTGCTGCAATAACAGGCGCATACAGAAGGCATAAAAAAATCGGCCGAAGCCGATTTTTTTCGTATTGATTAGCCAATTAATTAAGACCGGTTTCTACTTCCGAACTAGCATTCAAGGCCGCCACAATCGCCGCAAAGCTAATTTGGCCACTATTTGATGCCAACCTTTGCTGTGCGGCAGTGCGCTCAGCACTATCAACCGCTTCCACATCGGTAATGTTGGTTAGCTGGAGCAATGCGATATCACCGGCGAATAACTCAACAGTAGCGGGTTCTTCGGCAGCTGAGAGTTTGAACAGTTCAGTCGCCACTTCACGTGGCATAGCACTGCCGAAGCGCTCACTGTCCTCAACTTCTGTCCACTCTAGCTCTTTTTCCGCCAATGCCGCAGCAACCGCACTAGGATCTTCTAGCAATTGGCTAGACAATTCTTCAGCCCAGGCCAACGCTGCCGCTTTCGCTTTTTCTTGGCCAAGTGCGGCGTCAATTTGTTCTACAACCTCATCTTGTGATTGCGTGCGCTGGGGCTCGTGTTGCTCCACCCTCACAATGATCAAGTGGTCGTCCCCCAGCTCAATAACATCACTGTTGACTTGATCCTCAATCAACTCAATGGAAAATACTTCGTTAAGTATCATTGGCGAAGCCAGCGCTTGTGGTGCTTCATTGCGGGAAAACAACTCCGTTACCTGTACTTCATCATTGATAACAGCAGCAACTTCGTCCAAACCTTCAGGCATTTCAAACGCAAGTGCCGCCATTTCTTGTTGCAACTCCAAGTAACGTTCGATCGCCTTTTCACGCTTGAGGAAAGTTTCAATATCAGCAGTCACGTCTTTCAGCGGTTGAACCTGCTCAGCTTTCACATCGGTAAGCTTGATAATATGGAAGCCAAACTCACTGCGCACGACATCGGAAACATCACCAACATTGGCCAGGCTGAATGCCGCTTGCTCAAATTCTGGATCCATGACACCACGGCCAAACCAATCCAAGTCACCACCAATTTCTGCACTAAAGGTATCATCAGAGCTAGACTGGGCTAATTCGGCAAAATCTGCGCCATCTGCCAGTTGCTGTAACAAGCCTTCGGCTTTTGCCAAGCCCTGTGCTTCATCTTCACCAAACTCAACTAATATGTGCGACGCGCGGCGCTCTTCTTCAGCGCGATAAGAGTTCAAGTTACTCTGGTAGTAGTCAGCCACTTCGTCAGCATCAACCTGCATTTCAGGCAACAAATCGTCGACTTGCAGCTCTACATAGGCAACTTTAACCCTCTCAGGTGTGTCAAAATCAGAAATGTTGTTGATGTAATAGTCGCTTCTTTCGGCATCGGTAATTTCGATATCATCGGCAAACAATGACT
This sequence comes from Alteromonadaceae bacterium, assembly GCA_965279005.1. GTDB lineage: Bacteria > Pseudomonadota > Gammaproteobacteria > Enterobacterales > Alteromonadaceae > Planctobacterium. The sequence goes on from CBDIHK010000026.1 coordinate 635,791, forward strand.
GTGGGATAGTGACATAGCGACCGCTGCGGGTTTGCTTTTGAATTTTAACAAAGCTTTCCGCTTCACCTGGTAGTGCAAAATCAGTCAATGCCAATGCCCGGCTAAATTGCTGACGGGTTAACTCTGTCCTCAAGTAATCCCTAAATTCCGCTGGGGAGAAGCCCGCCTGGCGGATTAGCGCTTGGAACCTATCGTTGCTAAATTGTCCCGCAACTTGGAACTCTGGCATTTCTAACAAAGTTTGGCGCAATTGCCCATCGCTCACCCGCAAACCCAGTTCTGATGCTTTTTGATTCAACAATACATCATCAACGAGGCGATCTAGCACATCGTTGCGGAATCCCCGCAAATATTCGCTATTGGAAGCCAGTTGCGCAAACGCATCGCCTAATTGCGATTCCATGCGGCTGCGCTCATTCTGGTAAGCCCGCTCAAACGTTGAGGTAGCGATGGCCTCACCGTTTACGGTTGCCGCAGGATTATCAGCAGAAGAGCTGATATAGCTACCAACACCAGCGAACATAAAACTCAATATGACCAATCCAAGTATAATCTTGGCCCAAAGCCCGGTGGCTCCTTCTCTAATTCTTTCCAACATGAGGTTTTATACCTATCTCTCTAGACATGCCCTTATGGACGCTAATTCTTTTCAACTTTAAATTAAGGCGCGAAATTATAGCCTAACCAGGACCCGATCCGCAAAAAGAACTGCGCTTCATGAGACGTTTCTTTACATCTAATACAAATTCACTTGGGCTAATACCGATTCCATTAAGTATTTGCTCACCCAGCGCTGCCTCAGTGACTCAAGTTCAAGGCGCACGAATGAAGTAATACTGGTGGCTTTACTCCGGGCGTCCTGCCCTTCGCCTTTCAGGCCGGCTTCGCCGTTTAATTTCTTTCCAGAAGAAATTATCGAACTTCGTGCAACGAAGACAAAAGTTTCGGGAAAACTTTTGAATGGCTTTAGCCAGCAGCGTAGCGGTGAAATGCAGGGACGCATTTCATAAATTGTGTTCCTGAGGCGCGTCTTCGATGGGTTTGAAAAGGGTTTATACAGCGTTAAATGTTCTCGATTTAGACCCACTAGACCTTTGAACATTTGCCTTGTCTACCAAAAGCCGTTGGAACGGCTTAGAACAGCTTTAGCTGGCCTGCGAAGCAGGTGAGCTACAGGACGTAGCGAATAAACCCTTTTCAATTCCCACTGGGTGAGCAAATACTTAATGGAATCGGTATAACCAACTACCCAGCCCGTTTTAGGGTGGACAAAAGGGAGCTGAAGCGAATTTCAGGCATTAAAAAAGGCGGTTAAACCGCCCTTTTTGGAAACTGATTTACTGCTCTTAGTTACAAGCATCCTTAAGTGCTTTACCAGCTTTGAACGAAGGTACTTTAGCAGCAGAAATCTGGATAGTCTCACCTGTTTGAGGATTGCGACCACTGCGAGCAGAGCGCTCACGTACTGAAAATGTACCGAAACCAACCAGGGCGACCTGGTCGTCGTTTTTCAATGCTTCAGTAACTGCGTCAGTGAATCCATCTAGTGCACGGCCAGCGGCAGCTTTAGAAATATCAGCACTTGCAGCAATCGCATCGATAAGTTGAGACTTGTTCATATCATCCCCTTCAATTGTTATTATTTGTTGTTCCGCAGAAATTGTTGTTGCGGACACGTTATAACAAGCTTGAACACGAACTTCAAGCACTGTTTTAACAATTTATTAAAAATTAATTTATTGTCGCTACCCCTTGCCATACAAGGGCTAGCGCGAAACTCAACTAAGGCTACCACATCTTTTGGCAGAGGGAAGCCTTAACATGACACTTTTTTGATTTTTTTTTTCGTTCGGATAAAAATCAAGCGTTTTCGGCCGTTAAGACCTCAAATTTTTCAGGGTTTTCCAGTAGGGCAATTTGTAAAACCTCGTCGATCCATTGCACCGGATGAATTTCCAGATCTTGCTTCACGTTGTCGGGGATCTCTTCCAAATCGCGTTCATTGTCCTTGGGAATGATGACCGTCTTAATCCCACCCCGGTGGGCTGCAAGCAGCTTTTCTTTCAAGCCACCAATTGCAAGCACTTCACCACGCAATGTTATCTCACCTGTCATGGCTACGTCACAATTAACGGGGTTACCGGTTAAGGTTGACACCAATGAAGTGCACATGGCGATACCAGCACTTGGCCCGTCCTTCGGTGTAGCACCTTCAGGCACGTGGACATGAATATCGCGTTTTTCGTAAAAGTCTTCGTTGATACGCAGTTTTTGTGCGCGGCTACGCACGACTGTCATTGCCGTTTGGATAGACTCTTGCATCACATCACCCAGTGAACCAGTAAAGGTAGTTTTGCCTTTACCTGATACAGACGTGGTTTCAATGGTCAGCAAATCCCCGCCAACCTGGGTCCATGCCAAACCGGTGACTTGGCCAATCTGGTTGTTTTTGTCGGCTTTGCCGTAGTCAAACCTTTGCACACCAAGATAGTCGTGCAGGTTATCCTGGTTAACAATGACTTGTTTCAAACTGCTATCAAGTAATATGCGTTTTACCGCCTTGCGGCAAATCTTGGATATTTCCCGTTCTAGGCTGCGCACCCCTGCTTCTCGGGTGTAATACCTGATAACGCCTAATATCGCTGACTCTTCTATCGCCAACTCGCCTTTTTTCAAGCCATTCCTCGACATTTGCTTTTTGATCAAATGACGGGTGGCAATGTTGAGTTTCTCGTCTTCTGTGTAGCCCGATAACCGGATCACTTCCATCCGGTCTAGTAGCGGCGCCGGAATATTCATACTGTTGGAAGTTGCCACAAACATCACGTCCGACAAATCGTAATCAACTTCAAGGTAATGGTCACTGAAACTGTTGTTTTGCTCTGGATCCAATACTTCCAACAAGGCAGAAGCGGGGTCGCCGCGCATATCAGAAGACATCTTATCTATTTCATCAAGCAAGAACAGCGGGTTTTTCACCTCTACTTTGGCCATTTTCTGAATCAATTTACCAGGCATAGATCCTATGTAAGTGCGGCGGTGGCCCCTGATCTCTGCTTCATCTCGCACGCCGCCCAATGCCATGCGGACATATTTGCGGCCGGTCGCTTTGGCAATAGATTGTCCCAGTGAGGTTTTACCTACCCCAGGTGGCCCCACCAAGCACAATATTGGACCTTTAAGCTTGCGCACCCTTTGCTGTACTGCCAAATACTCGATAATGCGTTCTTTGACTTTTTCCAAACCGTAATGGTCTTCATCGAGGATTTTTTGGGCATTGGCTAGGTCCTTTTTGACCTTGCTACGCTTGTTCCAGGGTACGCTAACCAGCCAATCAATATAGCTGCGAACAACAGTCGCTTCTGCGGACATCGGCGACATCATTTTAAGCTTGTTCAGTTCCGCGTTAGCTTTTTCTTGGGCTTCTTCTGGCATTTTTGCATCAGCAATTTTGCGACCCAAAGCTTCAAATTCATCCGGCGCCTCATCAAGCTCACCCAATTCTTTCTGGATGGCCTTCATTTGCTCATTTAAGTAGTACTCGCGCTGGCTCTTTTCCATTTGCTTTTTGACGCGAGTCCGGATTTTCTTTTCAACTTGCAATAGGTCAATTTCGCTTTCCATTAACGCCATTAAATATTCTAGGCGCTCAGCGACATTGCCCATTTCCAAGACTTTCTGCTTTTCAGTCAACTTTAGCGGCATATGCGCCGCCATGGTATCGGCAAGCCTTGCAGCTTCCTCAATACCATTGAGTGAAGTCAGTACTTCAGGTGGGATCTTTTTGTTGAGCTTTACATATCCTTCAAACTGGGAAATAGCCGAGCGGACCAAAACTTCCTGCTCAGAATCTGCAACTGCTTCTTCCTGGTGCTTGGTGACATCTGCGATGAAATAGTCATCAGTTTGCACGTATTCATTAATTTTGCCGCGGACATTTCCTTCAACTAGCACTTTAACCGTACCGTCAGGTAGCTTGAGCAGCTGTAAAATAGTCGCAATCGTACCTATATCGTAAATATCGTCTTCTTTTGGCTCATCGACACCCGCATCTTTTTGGGCAACTAGGAAGATTTGTTTATCTTTATCCATCGCGGCCTCAAGGCAACGGATGGACATTTCCCTTCCTACAAACAGGGGGATTACCATATGGGGGTAGACGACAACATCCCTCAATGCCAGCACTGGCATTTCCAGCGGATCATTGCGCTCTTCAGTCATGCTTCATCTCTTAATATCTAATTTGTTTTGAATATGGGGCTAATGCAATAAAGATCAAACTTTGTTTTGCCCAAATAAGGGTTATTTGCAATTTGTTGCAACCCATACCGAAGAGGGGGCGTTAGCCCCCTACTCTGATGCTGCTTTCTTTTCGTTTGAATTATCGTAGATAAGGATAGGCTTGGATTCGCCCTTGATCACACTATCGTCTATTACCACCTTGCTAACATCGGTCATGGATGGCAATTCGTACATAGTGTCCAGCAATACGCCTTCAACGATTGAGCGCAAGCCCCGGGCACCGGTTTTACGCTCCATCGCTTTGTTTGCGATTGCCAATAGGGCATCGTCACGGAATTCCAATTCCACATTTTCCAGAGCGAATAAAGCACCGTACTGTTTGGTCAGTGCATTTTTAGGTTCGCGCAAAATTTGCACTAACGCTTCTTCACTCAATTCTTCCAAGCTGGTAACGACAGGTAAGCGTCCGATGAACTCTGGGATCAAGCCGTACTTAATCAGATCTTCGGGCTCTACCTTCTGGAATAATTCACTCAGTGAGCGCTTGTCTTCTTCGCTTTTCACTTCAGCGCCAAAACCAATACCAGTGCCAACATTTGCCCGCTGTTCTATGATTTTATCTAGGCCAGCGAATGCCCCACCACAGATAAACAGGATTTTTGAAGTATCAACTTGCAAAAACTCCTGCTGCGGGTGTTTGCGTCCACCTTGTGGCGGCACCGATGCAACGGTTCCTTCAACCAGCTTTAACAGTGCTTGTTGCACACCTTCACCAGATACGTCACGGGTGATTGAGGGGTTGTCTGATTTACGGGAAATTTTGTCTATTTCATCAATGTAGACTATGCCGCGCTGAGCTTTATCAACGTCGTAGTCGCACTTTTGCAATAGTTTTTGGATGATATTCTCTACATCTTCACCAACGTAACCCGCTTCGGTCAACGTGGTGGCGTCGGCCATGGTAAAGGGCACATCCAATAGCCTCGCTAAGGTTTCGGCTAAAAGGGTTTTACCACTCCCGGTGGGACCAATTAACAGGATATTGCTTTTACCCAATTCCACGCCATTGTGCATATCGCCATTGCGCAAGCGTTTATAATGGTTATAAACCGCTACTGACAACACTTTTTTGGCGTACTCCTGCCCAATCACATAATCGTCTAAGTGCTTATGGATCTCCAACGGCTTGGGTAAAGAGTCTTCTTTCTTCTTGGGTGATATTTCTTTAATTTCTTCGCGAATGATGTCGTTACACAACTCAACGCACTCATCGCATATAAAAACAGAAGGGCCTGCGATTAGCTTCCTTACTTCATGTTGGCTTTTGCCACAAAAAGAACAATAAAGTAATTTATTATCGCCGTCGCCGCTTTGCTGTTCGCTCATTTACACTGCCTCTAAAACCTATTCGAGCATCACTTACGTTTATCATACTTAGCATATAAAGCACAAACGATTAGTTGCAGTGATGCCCAATTTCTCATTTATTGTTCGTTTAATGCATCCAAACGGTTCATTAACACTTTATCAACGAGACCGTATTCCATTGCATCCTGGGCATTCATGAAGTTGTCCCTATCGGTATCCTTAATCACCTTTTCGTAGTCTTGCCCAGTGTGTTCTGAAAGCAGCCTGTTGAGTTTTTCTTTCACCAACAAGGTCTCACGGGCATGGATTTCGATATCTGACGCCTGGCCTTGGTAACCACTCAAAGGTTGGTGGATCATCACCCGGGAGTTGTTCAAACAATAACGCTTGCCCTTGGCACCACCGGACAACAAAAATGCCCCCATGCTCGCAGCTTGCCCGATGCAAACCGTGCTCACGTCGGGTTTAATAAAATTCATGGTGTCGTAAATGGCCAAACCGGCGCTCACCGAACCACCAGGTGAATTGATGTAAAGGTAGATATCTTTTTCCGGGTTCTCAGCTTCCAAGAACAGGAGCTGTGCAACAATAAGGTTAGCCATGTGGTCTTCTACCTGGCCCACCAAAAAGATGACGTTTTCTTTTAACAAACGTGAGTAAATATCGTAGGAGCGCTCTCCTTTCGAAGTCTGCTCAACTACCATGGGAACTAAAGCGTTTTTGATATCTGAAGGTGTATGGATCATATTTTCCAGCTTATAAAAATAAAAATGCTCGGTAATTACCGAGCATTTATGCAATTTCAAACCTGTAAAGTCAATGCTTGCACGTTACTGTGCGGTTTTATTCATCACTTCGTCGAAAGGTTTGTTAACTTCGGTAACATTCGCTTCTTCCAAGATAATGTCGATTGCTTGTTCTTCAAGGGCTAGGTTTTGCATTTGTTGCATTAACTCTTTATTGCCCTTGTAGTATTGCACGACTTCTTGGGGATCTTCATAAGCAGAAGCCGTTGTCTCGATCAATTCATCCACTTTGGCGTCGTCTACTTTCAATTCTTTCGCCTTGATGACCTCACCCAATATTAGGCCTACAGATACGCGACGCTTGGCGTTGTCCGCAAACAAATCGTCAGGTAGTTCCGGCATTTTATCAGCTTGCTGTTGGCCAAAGCGCTGCAGGGCTTGCTCGCGAAGTGCGCCGATTTCTTGTTTAACAAGCGCTTCTGGCAAATCAATCGGGTTCTTTTCCAACAAACCAGCGATGACTTTTTCTTTCGTTTGCGAACGCAATGTTTGCTGTAGCTCGCGTTCCATGTTTTTGGTCACTTCAGCACGTAGCTCAGATACGTCGCCGGATTCGACACCAAAGGTCTTAGCAAACTCTTCGTCAAGCTCTGGTAGTTCAAGAACTTCTACTTTTTTAACTGTAATAGCAAAGCTAGCAGCCTTACCTTTCAAGTTCTCTGCGTGGTAATCTTCTGGGAAGGTGACTTCTGCCACTAACTCATCACCTGCTTTTTTGCCCACGATAGGGTCTTCAAAACCAGGGATCATGCGGCCTTTGCCCATTTCCAACATGAAGTCTTCAGATTTACCACCTTCAAACTCTTCACCGTCGATAGTGCCGACAAAATCAACTACTACACGGGAGTCAGCAGTGGCTTCTGCATCGCTTTCAACCCATTTTCCATGCTGCTTGCGTAGAGTTTCCATCATGTTGTCTACGTCAGCGTCTTCGATGTTAACAACAGTTTTTTCGATACTAATTTCACTGGTGTCTTTGAGTTCAAACTCTGGATAAACTTCGAATGCAGCAACGAACTCTAGATCCTGGCCGTCTTTGTCAGTTTTCATTTCAAAAGTCGGCATTCCGGCAGGATTCAATTTTTCCTGCATGATCGCTTCATAAAAGTTACGCTGCATAACTTCACCGGCAATTTCTTGCCTAACAGCAGTACCGTAACGCTTTTTGATAACTGAAACAGGAACTTTTCCAGGACGGAAACCGTTGATCCTTTGAGTTTTGGCCAATTGCTGTAAGCGCGATTTTACTGCTGAATCAACAGTGTTTGCTGGCACAGTAATAGTGAGACGGCGTTCTAGACCTTCGTTTGCCTCGACCGATACTTGCATTCTTCTACCTCGATTTTGTGTTACACACACATTAACTAAACTATTTAAATGGGCGCCATGCCCAATTCCTGTCCTCGACTGGCGCCGTTGAAACCCGCGCTAGCAATAGGCGAAAGCGACGACCAATGGCCTTAAAAGCTTAGCCTGCAGGAACTACCTGATAAAAAAGACGCAGCATTATACCGATAGCGATGTAGATAGTCGAGCAATGATCTGGGCTATTTTTCGCCATTTACTCGCAAATTGGATCAAAAATATGCCAGATGCCTAATTTAGGCAAGCACATAGTGAGCCTCTGGTGCTCTTGCAAAGAATTGCTTCGCTTTCTATGTCGCTGGTTAATTGAGTAGATCCCGAAATCTTCTGCAAAGACCGTTCTTCACCCCGGCGAATCAGTGAACCTGGCTCCCCGATCGCTTCGCGCTTTATGTCGCAGGTTTTTGTATGACGTTGTATTTTTTAGAATCTTCTCTTGCAAACGAAGGAGGTGGTCGGTGAGACAGGATTTATTCCGGGCATCCTGCCCTCCACCCTTCGGGCCGTCCTTCGGACGTTCTGATTCGCTCCCGGCGAATCAGTGAACCTGGCTCCCCGATCGCTTCGCGCTCTATGTCGCAGGTTTTTGTATGACGTTGTATTTTTTAGAATCTTCTCTTGCAAACGAAGGAGGTGGTCGGTGAGACAGGATTTATTCCGGGCATCCTGCCCTCCACCCTTCGGGCCGTCCTTCGGACGTTCTGATTCGCTCCCGGCGAATCAGTGAACCTGGCTCCCCGATCGCTTCGCGCTCTATGTCGCAGGTTTTTGTATGACGTTGTATTTTTTAGAATCTTCTCTTGCAAACGAAGGAGGTGGTCGGTGAGACAGGATTTATTCCGGGCATCCTGCCCTCCACCCTTCGGGCCGTCCTTCGGACGTTCTGATTCGCTCCCGGCGAATCAGTGAACCTGGCTCCCCGATCGCTTCGCGCTCTATGTCGCAGGTTTTTGTATGACGTTGTATTTTTTAGAATCTTCTCTTGCAAACGAAGGAGGTGGTCGGTGAGACAGGATTTATTCCGGGCATCCTGCCCTCCACCCTTCGGGCCGTCCTTCGGACGTTCTGATTCGCTCCCGGCGAATCAGTGAACCTGGCTCCCCGATCGCTTCGCGCTCTATGTCGCAGGTTTTTGTATGACGTTGTATTTTTTAGAATCTTCTCTTGCAAACGAAGGAGGTGGTCGGTGAGACAGGATTTGAACCTGCGACCCCTTGGACCCAAACCAAGTGCGCTACCAAGCTGCGCTACTCACCGAACGGAATTAGATAAAAAAGAAGTGGGGTGGACGATGGGACTTGAACCCACGACAACCGGAATCACAATCCGGGGCTCTACCAACTGAGCTACGCCCACCACTGATGTGGCTCGCCGGGACATACGCAATGGCGCGTCCGGCAGGATTCGAACCTGCGACCCACGGCTTAGAAGGCCGTTGCTCTATCCAGCTGAGCTACGGACGCACGACGAATCGCACATGAGGGAGTGGTCGGTGAGACAGGATTTGAACCTGCGACCCCTTGGACCCAAACCAAGTGCGCTACCAAGCTGCGCTACTCACCGTTTCCCTGTCGTAACCTGATACCGGCTACGGGGGGCGCATATTACTGATTTGCTAATTGCCCGTCAAACAATTTTTTCAATTAAATACTATGTTCCCACGGTTAGCGCGTTTTAATCATTGATTCTAACAGCACTGATCGAAATTCATCGTCCAGTGCTGCCATTTTCTTCTTTCGCGCCATACTGGCTTTCACGGTTTGATCCTTTTTAAACAGGTTAAGTGCTATTTTCCTCAACACATTAAAGGCCAATGCACCATTGCCTTTTCGTATTCTTGATTCATCCTCTCTGAAAGTCATGTCTAGCATCCAGTGCATACTTTCCACCTGCCAGTGACTTCTGACTGCATGCAGGGCCTGCGCAGCGTCGGGATGCAGTGAACTGATGTACCAACGGGTTTCTTCACTCGTTTTACCACTCGCTTTCTCTTCAATCCGGGCGGAAACCTTGATTATTGTTTTCAGTCCTGTCCAACGGTAATCCCTGGCGAGCCACTTGGGATCGACGACTAATTGTTCACAATGACGCACCTCGACTCTTCCATGACCGGAATCGGTTTCAGTATGTTCGCTGTACTGCCCCTTCGCTAACCCCTCACGCACACACTTATGCCACCAGGCCTCTAACTCCGCCTGTAAACCCGAATGATTGCCTTTTAGGGCCAGAACATAGTCCGCTTTGCTTCGAACAATTTGTTTTGCGATTTCTTTCTGGCAACCCATCGCATCCAGTGTGATGATGCTGCTCTGAATATCCAGTAAGCTTAATAGTTCGGGAATGGCGGTGATTTCATTACTTTTCTGGTTAACGGCCACCTGTCCCAGCACTAGCTGGTGCTGGCAACTCCACGCACTGACAGCATGTAACGGGTTTGTTCGCTCTCGTGTCTGAAAAGACCGCCTGGCGGTTTTACCATCAATAGCAATGACATCACATCCGGTGAAATCAATAAGCTCCGATATCCAGTTTTGAAACGCTTTCTCTATTTCTTCAGGCTTTAGACGATAAATCACCCTGGCAATTGTGTCATGACGGGGAATACCCTGTTCAAAGGGGCGATATTGCCTGAGCCAGTCGAGCTTAACTTTTCCAAAGTCTTCAATATCTTCCCACCCTTCGGCTCCGGACATCACTGCACAAACCGATAACAACAAGATGTCCATTAACTCATATCGTTTACAACGCTCTATGCGGGGATCCGTGATTGATTCGAAGTGTTTTAGCGAGTTTTCGATCATAATGTGTATCTCAAGCTTTTGATTTTGTTGCTTGATCTGATCATCCAATCGCTAAATAGTTCAAATTAAAACGATCTTGCCGTGACTATGTTCCGGATAACAAGACATTTTCTGAGCAAAGTGTGCTTACCTGGCGGTACTTTGGTGGAACCAGATGCCAAATTTATTGGGTGAAAATCCAAGCTTTTCCAGGTACTGCTCATGCTCAACACTGTCGGCCGTGGCGCCTATCTGATCATAACCTGTAAGTAGTTTTAAGGCCTGTTCATCTCCTAACGCAAACTCCCCAAGCCGGCAATCCCGGTATTCTGGAATAACAAAATCAAAGTCAACCACAAATTCGGCTCCCGCTTTTTTAATACCCGCAATGAGCCCCACAACTTGGGTACCGTCGAGCAAAACGTAAAACTCCCTATCCTCGTGCTCGTGCTTCTTGAAAAAACGAGGGAAAAAACGATCAATTTCCTGTTTGTGGTAATCGAAGAAGAAATCCAAATAATGGGAGCTCGATTGGGTTTTTAATACTTTGAAATTATGGTTAGTGTGATAAACAAATTTTCGAATGTAGTAGATATTGGTCAGGGTAATAAAGCCATTCAATATTGCCACAGGGTAGGCGCCGATAATGATGCCGTAGACACAGAATGACGATGCACCAAACAGGTTTATCCAGCGCAGTTGCACGATAGAACTTCGGGTCAATGAAAATGCAATAATGATCGACGCCACATAACCAAAGATTTCAATCCAGCTCAATTCAAAACATCCTTAACAAACGTTGATTTAATTTCTAGCCCGCAAAATCAGTAGTGCCTGGAAGTTGCCCTTGGCTACCGCTTCATGGGACAATCCGCCGGCATAGACTAAATCAAAGTATATTGAACCATGCCAGCACTCATTATCGACGGTAAGCAACAGGCCAAATTGATCCGGCAAAAAGTTGCAACCCAAGTTGAATCGATCACTTCATCAGGAAAACGGGCACCGGGATTAGCCGTTGTCTTTGTCGGCCAAGATCCTGCGTCACAAGTATACGTGAACAACAAGCGTAAAGCCTGTGCAGAAGTTGGATTTTTAGAAAAGTCCTTCGACTTACCTTCAGATACAACCCAAGATCAGTTGGTGGACATTATCGACCAACTCAATGCTGACGAGGAAATAGATGGTATCCTGGTGCAACTGCCGCTGCCAGCTGGCTTGGATGCGGATCTTATTTTGGAACGCATAGTACCGCATAAGGATGTAGATGGCTTCCACCCCTACAACATAGGGCGCCTGGCGCAACGGATGCCTGCGCTAAGGCCATGTACACCAAAAGGCATCATGTCTTTGATTGAATCCACCAGCAAACGCATCAAAGGGCTTGATGCGGTTATTGTTGGTGCATCAAATATCGTTGGCAGGCCCATGTCACTTGAATTATTACTGGCAGGTTGTACTACGTCGGTGTGCCACAAATTCACCCGGGATTTAAAAAGCCATGTAGAGACTGCGGATATTTTGGTGGTTGCCGTTGGTAAACCCGAATTTATCCCTGGTGCTTGGATTAAGCCTGGCGCTATTGTCATTGATGTCGGTATAAACCGCACCGACACTGGAAAGTTAGTCGGTGACGTGCAGTACGATGCGGCTAGGGAGAGGGCGGGTTGGATAACCCCTGTGCCTGGCGGTGTCGGCCCTATGACAGTAGCTAGCTTGATTGAGAATACCCTAGAAGCCTACGTTAAATTCCATACCTAGTTAGAAGCTGTTGGTAAAAATGCAAGACAGCGCGGCAATAGCAGCAACCAAGCGTTGGTTGGAGAATATGGTAATAGGGCACAACTTGTGCCCGTTTGCCAAAAAGCCTTATGTCTCGGGCAAAACCAGGCTTGTTGACTGCTGGCATACCAAAAACAAAGCCACTCTTAAGCAATTAGAGCAAGAGCTCAGCCTGCTGCAGGACACGCCTAGTATTGAAACAACATTATTGGTGCTAGGACAAGGCTACCGCGACTATTTCCGATACTTGGATTTGCTTGATGCCGCCAATGTGTTACTTGCCAATCTGGGCCTTGAAGGTGAATTGCAGCTCGCCTCCTTCCATCCAGAATATTTGTTTGCCGATGAGCCGGAGCTCTCTACCAGCCACTTTACCAACCGCTCCCCGTACCCACTAATCCATTTTATCCGGGAAGCAAGCATTACCCGGGTACTCAAGGCCTACCCGGATCCCGATAGGATTCCAGAAAATAACATCTTGAAAATGCAGCAGCTGGGTTTGGCAGCGCTGCAACAATCCCTTGCCGATAGCCGGAAGTAAAAACCGGCACAAGTTGCGCCGGTTTTTTGCTTAAAATTGGTAGTTAAAGCGATTCTTGCTTAGTCCCCATCGACAGCGTCGGTTTCTGTTTCAGCAACTGGCGCAGTTTGCTCAGCCAGCAAGTCCTGCAAGGTTTTGTCCAATTGGTTTGAGGTAAAGGTAGACAATTGATAGCGCCAACCCAGCCAGTAGGCGTCGCCTGTATCACTGGCGAACTCAATAAATGTGTTTTCGCCGATTTCCAGCAGGGTTGCCGTTATATTTTGGCCAGATTTGGTGCCAACTTCAAAGCGGGCCTTCTCAGACGCTTCTTCAGCGTCAGCCTTGGCTACCATGTCATTGAAGGACATGGTCATAAAATCTTCCACCAAGTTGTCCAATATTGAACCATACCTAAGCTCACGGCCTTCCGGCATATCGCCCAGTTGCCAAACTGTCCCGGCTTCTCCCTCGCTGCCAATCACTTCCCAACCTTCCTCGCCGACGCGGACTAATTTGGTTACCTCAGACTTCTCTATATCCAAAATAGTTTGCTTTAACCAGGCTTGCTTGCTTTCCGGCAGGCCGACGGCTGCGGCGGTGAGCCAAGTCTGGTTTTCGCCGGGTTTACGGATATAGATACCCGCGCCACTGCTGGCACTATTGCCCACTAACAACTGCCACTCCCGGTCGGCAGATGCCAATGTCAACAAGCTCGCCTGGCTATCAGGGCTACTAATGTCTTGCAGGCCAAGCCTTGCAAAATTTTCAGGCTTGCTGGTTTTTGCCTCATCCAACTGGGCACCAGTCAGGGCATTAAGCAGGTCGGTGACCTGCTCCAAGGAGGCAGGATAGCCATCATAATCGGCACTTTGCCAATCTGAGCCGTTCTTTTGGAAACTCATGCTTGTACCGCCAGCAGCGGCAATACTGATCTTGTCAATGGTCCCAACTTGCTCAAGCAAATCGGGGAATACCGCGCTGGTATCAAACTCCGTTTGCGGCTGCTCCGAAGAAAACAACCATGTGGCAACAAGCGCAACCACGATCACGGCCAATAAAATACTGTTGTTTTTATTCATTTGATCCTCACACCTTTAAACGCAGGGAGCGCTGAACCATAAACAAAGCAAACACCAACAAGATAGGCATGACTATGATGTTGATGAACTTTAATTGGGAACCCAATTCTTCAATGTCTTTGTCCAATTGATGCCTAACTTCACGGAGCTCTTTACGAATTTCGATTTTCTTTTCCATAAATTCATCAATGGCTTTTTGCTGCTCGGCATTGAGTAGCAAAGCATCACCACCCTGCCCCGATTGCAGCTCGCTCAGTTGGCTTTCAGTTTCTGCCAGCTCTGTTTCAAGGGCATCCTCCTGCTCCCGAAAACGGGCTTCAGCCTGGACCGTCAACTCATCCACCTTTTCAAATGGCCTGGCAAAGGTGCCGCGGCTACGGATACTAATCAGCGCATTATTGCCCCCAAGGTTTTCAACGGCATTGGTAACAAAAGCACCGTTATCGGCAAACGGTGTAACAATGGTTTGGCCGAAGAAATTAGCTTGATTCACCCAAAACCTATCGGTTAGGAAGTCAGTATCGCCTACTACAATGGCATTAAGTTTGTCAGTACTTGCTACCAGTTCAGCTTCTATTCCTTCGGGCACAGCATCATAAGCTGATAGCGCACTACCACTCACCCTTACGGCTAAAGGCTGGGCGCTGCCGTTTTCTTCATAGAACTGGAAAAGCTGCTCCGGATCCTGGGTGCTCGCGTATAGGGAGTTATTGACTGTGCTGACAAAGTCTGACGAAGTTATTAGCGGCGTAATAGTCGTTTCGGCACCTGACATTGGTGTAAATACCCCAAAAGATGCACCGTTAATAGAATCCAAGTTGGCAGTGGTGACATCAGACTCATCAAACAAGGCTTTTTGCAATCCTACAAAACCCAAGTGCTTGGTGATACCGCCAGCTTGGGTGCGGATATCCAAACCCAAAGCGGCATCCAACAACACTTCGGTATCACTAAATTGCACGCCCCAGGTTTGCAGTAATTTATTGATCTCTGAGTTGTTGGCCGCAGCCATCCCACCCATTGCTGCCATTGGGTCGGACTCGTGGTGGGGATCAACGAAGGCAAGAATACGCCCACCTTGCATCGCATATTGGTCAATGGCAAACAGAAGTTCATCAGATAGCCCCATAGGATGGATTAGCATCAATACGTCCAGCCCTTCAGGCAAGCTAGTGGCGTCTTGCATGATATCCTCAACGGAATACAGCTGCTGTAGCTGGGTGTAGATAGTCCAGGGCGGATCAAAACGTCCGGTCATCGGGTTTTGGCCACCTGACAATGTCAGGCTGCTAAGCAAGCCCACTTTTAACGGTTCCGGGTCACTTAATTGGTATATTAGCTTGCTGATATCATATTCTAGGAACTGCTCTTTCTGGGGGTCAAAAAAACCGATGATTTGTTCATCATCAAGTGCATTCCGCCCAGCCAACCCCAAGTAGATGGAGTCGTTCATGACACCACCAGTTGCAGCGGTTAAACCGAACTCCGCTGCTTGGTCTTCTGCTTCTGAGAAGGGCTCAGGGTCAATGACGTGCAATTTAATTTTGCCGTTGGCGTTGGATTCGTACTCCCTCAGTAGTGACAAAACCCTGTCTGCATAATTGCGCAAGGTGGTTAAGCCTTCAGAGGTTTTATTGGAATAGAAAAAGTACAGTTGGATCGGCTCATCAATAGTTTGCAGGATCTCTTCGCTGCCTTGGGACAACGAATACACCTGGTTTTCGGTTAAGTCGAGCCTGGCACCCTTAAACAGGGCATTGTTGAACATAGTGGCCGCAAAAAAAGCAACCACCAATAAAACATAGGTAAGTGTGCTAGATAACTTCATTAGTCCGCCTTTTTTTGCTCAATGATTAACAGGCTTGCGTATAGCCAAACCAATATAACGATCCCGAAGTAACCAATATTGTTGAGTGCAATCACCCCTTTGGCCATGCTTTCAAAATGGGTTAGGAAACTGAAAGATGCTAAAGTATCCAACAGGATCGGCGGCAGCCAACCTTTGAATGCATCCAAGACCATGCCAGAACCGCTCAACACAAACAAAAAGCACACGACAACGGCGAGGATAAAGGCGATTACCTGGCTTTTGGTCAACGCCGACATACAAATGCCTATGGCCAGGAAAGCACCGGACATCAACCAACTGCCGACGTAGGCGGCTAGAATTATCCCATTATCGGGTGAACCTAAATAGTTAACCGATATCCATAGTGGGAAGGTCAATACTAGGGATAGCCCCAAAACGCACCAGGCTGCGAGGAATTTAGCTAAAGTGGCCTGCACCGGGGTCACCGGCAAGGTCATCAACAGCTCAATGGTACCGGACTTGCGCTCCTCTGACCAAGTGCGCATGGCCATGGCGGGCACTAGGAACAGGTACAACCAAGGGTGGAAGTTGAAAAAGGGCAATAAATCAGCCTGGCCGCGTTCATAGAAATTACCGATGTAAAAAGCGAACACGCCTGACAGCATTAAAAAGATCAGGATAAAAACATAGGCCACGGGCGTGGCAAAAAAGCTAGAAAATTCCCTGCGGAACAAAATCATGGTCATGTTCATTATGCCGCTACCTCGCCAGTGATATTCCGGAACACTTCGTCCAAACGCCCCTGCTCAATATGCAATTGGTCAACACCTATGCCATTCTTGGCAAGGCAGTCTTGCACGGCAGGCAACACTTCAACATCATTTTGTGGGAAAATAACAAACTGCTTCCCGCCTTCGCTAGCCTCCACTTTTGCCACACCTGGCAAGTCTTCAAACAGCTTGGCGTCAACCGTTTTTTGGCAGTGCAGGTTGATGGCGTTATGGTAACGCGAACGTTTTAACAAGGCGGCTGGGGTATCATTGAAACACAGTTTACCCTGGGCAATTACAATCACCCGGTTGCACACTGCGGTAACTTCTTCCAAGATATGGGTGGAAACGACAACGATTTTGTCTTTTGATAAGTTCTGGATAAGCTTGCGCACTTGGTGCTTTTGGTTGGGATCCAATCCATCCGTCGGCTCATCCAAAATCAGAATTTCGGGGTCGTGGATAATGGCCTGGGCTAAACCCACACGCCGCTTGAAACCTTTTGACAGATTCTCAACCGGTTTATTAAGCACACTTTGCAACTGTACTTTAGCCACTACTTCAGCGATGCGCTGTTGCTTCTGCTCCCCCTGTAACTGCCTGACATTGGCAACGAAGTCCAAAAACTGGAGTACGGTCATGTCACCATAGGCTGGCGCACCTTCCGGTAAATAACCTATTTTCTGTTTCACCGCTAAAGGATCTTGTAAAACCGAATGCCCAGCTACTTCAATATCCCCACCATCTGGCATCAAAAAACCAGTTACCATCTTCATGGTAGTCGACTTACCTGCGCCATTTGGCCCAAGAAAACCCACGACATCACCGGGGGCAACCTGGAAAGACAGGTTATCGACCGCGGTAAAGTCAGCAAATTTCTTTGTTATGTTTTTTACTGAAATCATGATTTTCCCTACACGATCAACGAGTTAAAATCCGCGGATAAATATGGTGTTTTGCACGGAAAAATCAACCGCTCATTAGCACCAAATTGTTTCCCAATTTATCGGAGCTAGCAGAATGTCCGAACAAAACCATCTACTAGGCAACAGGATTAAAGCCATAGGCAAGGTGAAAAGCCCTTTTAAGGAAAAGTTTGGGGTGCCCCGCCAAGCCGGCCTTGCAGGTAGGATAACATCGCAACTTTTATTTAATACCGAGGAAATAGCGGCAGCAGCATTTGACGGGATAATGCAGCACAGCCACATCTGGGTTTTGTTCCTGTTCCACCAAAACCAAGGCTGGAAACCCAAGGTGCGGCCTCCCCGGTTGGGCGGCAATGCGAAAGTGGGCGTTTTTGCTACCCGTTCCAGCTTTAGGCCCAATGGTATTGGCATGTCAGCGGTAAGGCTCATTGCATCAGAAACTATTGGCAATCAACACCAATTGACTGTGCAAGGTTTGGATGTGGTAGATGGCACGCCAATTATTGATATAAAACCCTATATTCCTTATGCCGACTCCATAGCAGGGGCAAGCAGTGAAATGGCCGGCGAAGCACCAAACCAGTTGGATATTAGGTTTTCAGACCAAGCGCTTACCGATTGCCAAGCCTTGGCTTCAAGTTATCCAAATTTAATGGAAGAGTTGAAAGAGATATTAAGCCTTGATCCTCGTCCTGCCTACAAGGCAAGGCAAGAAGACAATAAGCGTTATGCAATGGCCTACCAAGGCTTGGATGTGTATTGGTGCCACCATGCCAACGGTATCGAAGTGGTATCGCTGTGCCTCAAAGACAAATTTGGAGGCTAAGGCATGTTTTTTGTTCGATAATTTTAACGCAAAGCGCCGTTAGCACTATCCAGCGCTGATTCCTCTGCTAAAATAGCGCAAAATTTTTAATTGGGAATCACAGGATCAATGCGCACTAGCCAATATTTACTCGCCACTTTAAAAGAAACGCCCGCTGACGCAGAGGTTATCAGCCACCAGCTTATGTTACGAGCTGGAATGGTGAGGAAATTGGCCTCAGGCCTATACACTTGGTTACCGACAGGTTTGAGGGTGTTAAACAAGGTGGCCAATATTGTCCGCGAAGAAATGAACCGGGCCGGTGCCATTGAAGTGCTAATGCCTGTGGTGCAACCGGCGGACCTATGGCAAGAATCAGGCCGTTGGGAAGACTATGGCCCTGAATTGGCGCGCTTAAAAGACCGGCACGAACGCGAATTTGTGTTAGGGCCAACCCACGAAGAAGTCATCACAGATTTGGTAAAGCGGGAGGTCACCAGCTATAAGCAGCTACCACTGAACCTCTACCAAATCCAAACTAAGTTTCGCGATGAAGTGCGCCCTCGTTTTGGCATAATGCGTGGCCG
This sequence comes from Alteromonadaceae bacterium, assembly GCA_965279005.1. GTDB lineage: Bacteria > Pseudomonadota > Gammaproteobacteria > Enterobacterales > Alteromonadaceae > Planctobacterium. The sequence continues at coordinate 654,634 of CBDIHK010000026.1, forward strand.
TGAGTTTACCATGAAAGACGCGTACTCATTTCACTTAACACAAAGTAGCCTGGAAGAAACTTACCAAAAGATGTACCAGGCCTATTGCAATATATTTGAGCGCATCGGTTTGGAATACCGCGCCGTCATCGCTGACACCGGCTCGATTGGCGGTAGTGTCTCCCACGAATTCCACGTATTGGCGGAATCAGGCGAGGATGCCATTGCCTTTAGCGATAGTTCCGATTACGCCGCCAACGTAGAAATGGCCGAAGCAAAAGCATTGTCCGCCCCAGAGTTGCCGCGAGCGGCATTTGAAAAAGTCGCAACCCCAGATAGCAAAACCATTGCTGAGGTGAGCGCACAGCTGGCAGTTGCGCAGAACAGCTGCGTTAAAACACTTGTGGTAGAAGCAGATGCAGAAAGCGGCCAGCAATTGGTTGCCTTGGTACTGCGAGGAGACCACCAGTTGAATACCGTGAAAGCCGAAAAATTGGACTGCGTCAAAGCGCCTTTAACCATGGCCAGCGACCAGCAGATTTCTGACGCCCTAGGCGCAGCACCAGGTTCGCTTGGTCCGCTTGACTTAAGTATCCCGGTAATTGTAGATCGCAGCGCGGCAGAGCTTGGCCAATTTGTCTGTGGCGCCAACGAAGATGGTTTCCATTGGCAAGGCGCCAATTGGGATAGGGTCGCAAATATGCAGGTAGCAGATATCCGGGATGTGGTCGCAGGCGATCCATCACCAGATGGCATTGGTAACTTGGAAATTAAACGCGGCATCGAAGTTGGCCATATCTTCCAGTTAGGTAAAAAATACAGCGAAGCTATGCACTGTGGCGTGCTCACTGAATCTGGTAAACACGAAACCTTGACCATGGGCTGTTATGGCATAGGCGTCAGCCGTATCGTCGCGGCTGCTATTGAACAAAACCATGACAAATACGGTATCAAATGGCCAAAAGCTATCGCCCCTTTCCAAGTTGCGTTGATCCCCATGAACATGCATAAATCCCACCGTATCAAGGAAACAGCGGAACATATCTACCAAGCATTGCTTGATGCCGGCATTGAAGTCCTGTTCGATGACCGGAAAGAACGCCCAGGCGTTATGTTTAACGATATGGAATTGTTGGGGGTGCCGCACCATATCGTTATTGGCGAAAGAAACCTGGATAACGGCAAAGTGGAGCACAAAGACCGCAGCAGCAATGAAAAGCAATTGTTGGACAAAGAGGATGTCATTACATTTGTCAAAGGCCTTGTTGGCTAGTGATCCGAATCTAGCTCAAATTTAAACTTGTATATTGGAGATTTCCTGTCATATTTTGAAATGTAATTAATGAATCTAGGGGGAAGGGAACATGTTGGGTCGCAAGAACTTGCTTCACAACGCATGGACACAGGTTGTAGTTATTTTTTGTTCCCTCTGCATTATCGCAATACCAGTTAACGCGCAGGAAGATTCTGCGCTTAGCTCCCCAGGCGTCCAGCGGCTCAACCAACTGCTGGCAAACAAAGACAACCTCGCCGCTTACGAGTTATCAGCTTCCCTATTGCAAGAATGGGGAGGCGATCCCTACTTCGACTTTTTAGCTGGTAGGGCTGCATTTGCCAACAACCATTTCCAAGAAGCCGTATTTGCCTTTGAACGCGTCATTATTAATGAGCCTAGGCACCTTGCAGCCAGGGTACTGTTGGCCTTTAGCTACTTTCGGGTGAATAACTTTGGTGCCGCCCAAGTTGAGTTAACACAACTTTTGGCAGCAGATTTAAAACCCGAGGACAGGGTCAAAGTTGAAGAATACCTAGCAATCATCGCTGAGCAAGAAGAACGCAACCTCTTTACTAGCGACCTGACAGTAAGTATTGGCCTCACAGCAGATTCCAATGTGAACAGTGGTACCCTTGCAGAAGAGTTCTTCCTGCCCGGAGTTGAAGATCCCATAGTGCTCGACAATAACAGCCGGGAAAGGGACGACAACGTCACGGATATTTTGATCAACTATGTTTATGACTCAAAAATAACGCAGCGTAGCGGTTATACTTTTGTGGCATCCCTAAATGATGTCGCCCACCAAGAAGTAAGCGAATTGGATCGGACCATTCTCAATGTCGGTGCGGGTTATTATCGGAAGTTTGAAAAGACATCCGTTAACTTCAGCGGTTTCTTGCAGCCTATGCAACTCAATAATGAACTGTACCGAAATGCCTATGGTGCAAAGCTAGATGTTGGCTGGAATTTAAGCGAGCGTTGGCAGCTCTTGCTAGGAGTCGGGCTGAGCCAAGTAGACAACAAGGCCACCGATGACCAAGATTTGGATCAGTTTTCAGCTAAAAGTAAGTTTACCTACAAGGGCGAAAGCGTGCATATGTTCGAGTTGGGCTTTGGCAACGATGATGCTAAACAGGAGTCTGGGCGCCATAATGGTAAAGAGTACTGGTCTTTAACCTACAGTTACTTGCGCCCTTTTTCCCAACAATGGTTAGTTTCTATTTTTGCTAACTTCCAAGATATTAAGCACGATGGCTTACAGCCCTTTTTCCTAGTGGCTCGGGAGGAAGAGAGTTTTCTCACTAGCCTAAATTTAGACTACACACCCGACGCAATATGGCGCTTCACGGCCAGCCTCACTTACTCAGAAAAAAGCAGCAACATCAATATATACGAGTATGACCGAAGCGCCGCAAAAATAACGGCAACTAGGAAGTTTTAAATTTGCTTACGCAGTTTGGCTTCAAACGGCGCTACAAGCGGAAAAGAATCTATAATTAATAGTATTGACCCATGGTAACAGTGAAAGAGTGTGAAGTGTTTCAAACTATCGCAGCAAGGTATTTGTCAAAATATACCTAGGTCTGCTGATATATACATAAGAGCTTCATTCTTGTGCACCTGGTGCTCCAGTCACAACATGTAAGGAAGGGGAAATGTACAGTAAACCTCAGCTTGCCATTATCGCATTGGCACTTATGCCAGGAGCATGCTTTGCCCTCTCACCTGCGGGCAAGACCATGATAGCCAAAGGCTCAGTAAATGCATTTGAGGTGGAAGAGGATCAACGGAAACTCAAACGCCGTTCCCCAATATTCGATGTAGACACCATTAAAACCCAAGATAAAAGCCGGGCACAGTTCAGGATGAACGATGGCACGCTGTTGGCGTTGAAACAAAACTCAACCCTGCTGATTTCAGAGTATGCCTATAACGAAGAACAAGGTGGTGGCTCTGCCGTCCTGGAACTGGTAGAGGGCGGATTGCGCTCGGTTACCGGTGCCATCAAAGAAAACAATGGCAGTTATGAACTGAAAACCCCCGTTGGCTCGATCGGTATCCGGGGTACCCACTATGAAGTGGAGATTATCGAAGGTGATATTTTCCTGGCAGTTTGGGATGGCGCAATTGATCTAACAGTCCAGACCGGTCCTGGCAATGAAAACGTTGTTTCTTTTGGTGAGGGCGAAGATTTCTCTTTTGGCATAGTAACCGAAGAAGGGGAAGTCACCCAACTGCTTGAGCCACCTGCAAACTTTAACCAAGGCCATTCTGACGACCAGTCTGGCGAAGATGACGATGGCTCCGACGGTTCCGATGACGGCGATGGTTCAGATGGCTCCGACGGTTCCGATGACGGCGATGGTTCCGACGGCTCCGACGGTTCCGATGACGGCGATGGTTCCGACGGTTCCGATGGTTCTGATGGCTCCGATGGCTCCGACGGTTCCGATGACGGCGACGGTTCCGATGACGGCGATGGTTCCGATGGTTCCGACGGTTCCGATGGTTCTGATGGCTCTGATGGTTCTGATAGCTCCGATGGTTCTGATGGCTCTGATGGTTCTGATAGCTCCGATGGTTCTGATGGCTCCGATGGCTCCGATGGTTCTGATGGCTCCGATGGCTCCGATGGCTCCGATGGTTCCGATGGTTCTGATGGCTCCGATGGTTCTGATGGCTCCGACGGTTCTGATGGCTCCGATGGTTCAGGGAGCTCCGATGGTTCTGATGGCTCCGATGGCTCCGATGGTTCAGGGGGCTCCGATGGTTCTGACGGCTCGGGGGGGTCCGATGATTCGGGGGGCTCAGATGGTTCTGATAGCTCAGGTGACACTTCCGGTACAGGAGATACTTCCGGAACTGGTGACACCTCTGGTTCCGGTGATACAACAGGCACTGGCGACACCACAGGCACTGGCGACACCTCAGGCACTGGCGACACCTCAGGCACTGGCGACACCACAGGCACTGGTGACACCTCAGGCACTGGCGATACCACAGGTACTGGTGATACGACAGGAACAGGCAGCGCAACAACGCCAGGCACTACCGGGGACACCTCAACGGGGACACCGGATACTACCACGCCGACGGATACCCCAACAGACACAACACCGCCGGACACAACCCCTCCAGATACGACTGTCCCTGGCACTGGCGTTGATACAACGCCAGTGGATACAACACCGCCTGTTGATACCTCAATAGACGCTGGGATAGATGACATAGAAACAACCGTGCCAACCACACCTGCAACGCCCGAAGTGGATACTGTGCCCGAAGTGGATTTAGAGGAAGAAGAGACTGCAGTTGAAGAAAGATTACAAGAAACCGCACAAATAAACTCTGGTATTACCCTAGACGAGTTGGCATCAAGGACGGGTACATTTACCTATTCCAATGTAATAAGCTCAACGTTATCCGGAAACAATCCCGGTAACCTCAATGTCAGCATGGTGGTTGATTTCGATAATGGTTGGATCCCCGATGGTAGCTTAACCGTCAATGATGCAGGAGGCAGCTGGTTTGCCGGGTTCCAGGGCATTATCAATGTTACCGACATCGAGTTATTTGTTAACTCGGCCTTTTACAACAATAGCCTGGCCAATGGCTCAATTGACGCCCGCTTCACCAACCAAACCAATAATATCAGTGGTAATTTCTCCCTTAATAGCGGCGGCTCATCTGTCTCTGGCAACTTTGTAATAGAGTAATGATGATGAAAATGGACAATAGCAACTTATTGAACAATGGATGCAAGCTGATCGGCTTGTTTATGCTGTTACTTAGCAGCCTAGCAGTGTACGCCGCACCATCAGGTACTATCCATCTGCCATTCAATGGCCAGAATTTTGATAACAACATCATGGTGTCAGCCACAGTCGAGGATCCAGACGGGATTGGCATTGCCATTTTGCAGTTTAGTTCAGGTAGCACCATAACCTTGTGCAACAACTGCGGTACCGGCCCAAGGCGAATCACCCAGTCGGGGATCTACCCGCCATCACTCGGCCTATCCCCCGGTGGCCAATCAGTGCAGTTACTGGCCGGCCCCAGTAGTAATGAATTAAGTGTTGTCGCTAGCAGCAGCTTTACATGGAACCCCAAGGTGATTGAAGGGGTGTCCGTGGTCCGCGTCCCTGGCTCAATTCAAATTAGCTGGGATTCGGCCAACGTTCCGCGCTACAGTGTTTATATCTCCTCAGTACAAAATATCTCGCCCGACAACATAAACGCCTTACCTGATTCGCAAGTGCAATATGGCCTGCAGGGAACCCAAGCCACTTTTTCTGTTAGCGATGATGATTTAGGCATGTTCGGTTTAGTCACAGGATCTGATTCCAGTGGCGAAAGTAGCTACAGTGGCGTATTCCGGATTGAAGCCTTTGACAACCAGGATCCTGATATTGGCGAAGATGAATTCACACTCGCTGAAGATACTGAAGTAAGCGGCAACCTACTGGAAAACGACAGTGATCCAGAAGGTAGTGCACTAACAGCAGAATTAGTGGAGCAGCCCGCCCATGGCAGCGTTGAATTGCAAGAAAACGGCGATTTCACTTATACACCCGACGTGAATTTCAACGGCAGCGACAGCTTTGTATACAACGCCTTGGACGAGCTAGACGGAGTCGGCATTGGTACGGTAAGCCTCACCGTGACCCCTGTCGCCGATCCACCTGTCGCCCAGGATGACAGCTACCAATTGCAAGAAGATGAACTGTTCGAAGTCGACGCATTAAACGGCTTGTTAGCCAATGATGCCGATGTTGACGAAGGTGACGAACTGTCCGTGTTTGAACCATTAAGCATCAACACTGAAATTGGTGAGCTTCAAGTTGCATCAGACGGTTCTTTTAGCTACGCACCACCTTTAGAATTTTCCGGCACGGTTTCCTTTGATTACACTGTGGTTGATGCAGAAGGCGATACCGATAGCGCCAGCGTGACACTGACCGTCGCACCAGTGAATGACCCACCGGTAGTGGTTGATGATGAATATAACGCCACTGAAAATACCGAATTAATTGTGGCAGCCGAAGTTGGTGTGCTCAGTAATGACACGGATCCAGATGGCACCTCAGAACAGGCAAATGCTGGCCTAGTTGCGGCATTGGTCAATACGACGACCAATGGTGAACTGCAACTTTCCGCAGATGGCAGTTTTAGCTATAGCCCAGCCCAAGGTTTTAATGGGGTAGACAGCTTTACCTATAGTGCAACCGATGAAGGTGGGGCAAGCAGCCAAGGTAGCGTCACCATCACTGTCCTTGATACCAATAATTCGCCCATAGCCAATGATGATATTTATTCAACACCAGAGGATACTCCCCTAGTTGTTAGCGCCGACCAAGGCGTAGTCAGTAATGATAGCGATAGCGATAGCGATGTCCTGACAGCAACTCTAATCTCATCACCTGATATTGGCGATTTAACACTAAACCTGGATGGCAGTTTTAGCTATGCACCCGCGGCCAATGCATCTGGCGAAGTCAGCTTTGAATACCAAGTAGACGACAACCGTGGGGGTACCGATATCGGTACTGTTGCACTCACAATTACCCCTGTTAACGATGCGCCGGTTGCTAACGAGGATAATTACCAAACCAATGAAGATACCGAGCTCAGTATTCCTGCAGAAGTCGGTGTACTGGTTAATGATACCGATGTTGATGATGAAGATAGCTTGAGTGCATCCGTAGTAGAATCAACGACCAGCGGCAACCTAGTATTGAATAATGACGGCAGCTTTGTTTATACACCAAATGAAAACTTTAATGGCACGGACAGTTTCATTTACGCCGCATTGGACGAAGCTGGGGAGCAAGACCAAACCACCGTTACCATTACCGTAATTGCAGTGAACGAGCCTCCTGTGGCCAATGACGACAGCTATGGTTTCACAGAAGATGGCGGTACCCTAGTCGTTACAGCAGAGGACGGCTTGTTAGGCAATGATAGCGATAGCGATAACGATGCTTTGACTATCGCCACTGAACCACTTACTGCACCACAGCATGGCTCATTAGTGTTGCAACCAAGTGGCGCATTTGAATATACACCTAATGCCAACTTCTTCGGCGAGGATAGTTTTGAATATACAGTTTCGGATCCCCAGGGAGAAACTGCCAACGCTACAGTTACCATAAGCGTTACCCCGGTTAATGATATCCCGGTGGCCAATGACGATAGTTTTACCGTAAATGAAGATACGCCATTAGTTATTTCTGAAGCCAGCGCAGGCTTGTTGGCAAATGATACCGATGCAGATTTAGATGACGAAACCAAGCTAACGGGTCTAATGGTTAGTTTAGCCACGGAACCTGGGGAAGGTGCCTTGGATCTAAGCGCAAATGGCACATTCACCTATACACCTGCAGAAAACTTCGCTGGCGAAGATAGCTTCACCTATACAGTTACCGATGAGGCTGGTGCACAAGATTCCGCAACCGTAACCATCACAGTGGTAAACCAAGACGAAATTCCTATCGCGGTTGATGACAACTATAGCACTGATGAAGATACGCCTCTTGTTGTCAACGCTGAGCAGGGCTTACTCGCCAACGACAGCGACCCCGATGGCGATAGCATTACCGTTAGCGATGTGGTCACTTCCCCCTCACTAGGCGAAGTAACCACGGCTCCAGATGGGTCATTTACTTACACTCCAAACGAAAACGCCCATGGCACTGATACATTTACCTATCAAGTTGACGACAGCAGCGGCGCAAGCGCTACTGCAGTAGTGACCATTACCATTGCCGCTGTAAACGATAACCCCGAAGCAGTAGATGATAGTTATGAAGTAGCAGAATCTGGGTCAGCTACCCTAACACCTTTGGATAATGACACTGATGTTGATGGCGATAGCTTAACCATCGAAGCTGTGGCGGCTGAATCCGGCAGCGCTGCTATCACTAGCGACGCAACCCAAATAAGCTACACAGCGCCAGACAGCGGAACTCAAGATACTCTCCAGTACACCATATCCGATGGTAATGGCGGCACAGCGACGGCGAGTATTAGTATCAGCATTACCGGCGTGAATGATGCGCCAGTAGCCGTTGATGACTCTGCAACTGTGAACGAAGACACTGCAATAACCATTGATGTGCTGGCCAATGACAGCGATGAAGATGGTGATACCTTAAGTATCACTGCCGCCGCCACTTCGGAAGGAACAGTCAGCATTACTAGCGGCGGCCTACTATATATCCCAAGCGACAATTTTAATGGCAGTACCCAAATTAGTTATACAGTTGCTGACGGTAACGGCGGCAGCGATAGCGCCGTGGTGTCGGTCACGGTTGTTGCGGTAAACGACAATCCAACGGCGGCAAGTGACAGCGCCACAACAGATGAAGATACGGCAGTCACTGTTGATGTCCTAACTAACGATTCAGATGTGGACGGGGACAATATTGTTATCACTGCTGTCAGTGCTATATCCGGCACAGCAACTATCACTGGAAATAACACAGTCGAATTTACCCCCTGAAGCTGATTTTAACGGTTCAACCGAATTTACTTACGCCATCTCTGACAATAATGGCGGCGAAGCCAGCGCGACCGTATCTGTAACAGTTACAGCGGTAAATGACGCCCCTGTCGCCGTTGACGATACCGCCAGCGCAGTGCAGGGTGATACGATAAATATCAGTCCACTAGATAATGATACAGACGTTGACAATGACACACTCATCATCAGCCAAGTTTCAGCAAGCGCTGGCACTGCCACTATTGGCACAGACAAACCAGCGTTAGCTTTACTGCCCCACTAGCAGTACGATAGCGTCACAATCGACTACACAGTATCCGACGGCAACGGTGGAACCGATACCGGCAGTATTGCGGTAAGCATTACTTCTTCTAACTCTACGCCAGTTGCCGTTGCCGATACGGCAGATGTTTTTGCTGGCGAAACCATTACTATCAGCGTATTGGACAATGATACTGATGCTGACAACGATACCCTAAGCATCACTTCAGCAGAATCTGATATTGGCACAGTTAGTAATCAGCAGTGACAATACAACACTCTCCTACACAGCACCTGATGACACCACAGCAACTGCAACAATTACCTATTCGATTGCAGACCCAAGCACGGCCACGGCCACCTCAACTGTAACGGTCCAGCATTACGGAACAGACCCTTACCGGCGACTTTGATACAGATGGCGATGGCAATACCGATGTACTCGGCGGTTAGTAGTGGCGATGACTATGTTGTGACCTTTGGTAACGACGTCGATGCTGTATATTACGAGGAAGACGGTGAGATCGTGTCAGTCACACCAAATGACTCTGGTAATTTTGAGCTGACCATAGAGGGCACCTCCACTTCCGCTGCGCGATTGCAGCGCAGGGCATTTACCAAGTCTAACGGCGTCTGGGTAAACAATGATTTTATTATCGGCGGTGGCAACAATGTGACAGTTTTCTTTGTCATTAATGGCACCGAATATTCGTTTGAGGTGAGGAACCTAAATCAGCCTAATCCCAATATCGCGTTTAAACCTTCGGTACCGTTAGAATCTGATTTTAGCAACGATACCAGCCTCAATTTTTACACCAAAGAAATTCCCCATATAGGCGCGCTGCGTACGGGAACCGAAAATGGCGGAACATTATGAGTTATTTGAAAGCGGCAGTGGCACCTTCAGTGGCGTAGATTACAGCTCACAGCTTATGTGGAGTATCGTTAATGGTGTTATTGAAGTTGATTTCGTCGCACCGCCAGAAGAAGAGCGTGAATTTATCAATGTCTACGCGTTGGATGACGACGACTCGGACGGCATTGCCTATGGCGTAATTACCAAAGCGGAAGCAGATGCTTATGTTGCCGGTAACAATACAATTTTTGTCAATGCATTTGTTAGCGAACTGCAACAGAAAATCACATTGATCCGGGATAACAAAGTGTCTGTTGAAGCACAAATTGAAACAGTATTGGGCTACCGGATTGACCCTAGCCAGCACCCTGAAATCACCAGTGCCAGCACCGTGCAAACGAGCACACAATCCGAGTTTGAGACCTTGCTGTTGCTAGAGGTGGACTCGCTAAAAATTAGGCCGCTAAGCATTAATAACCTCAGCAGTATGATTGCCATGTCGGTACCGTCAGTAGATAGCAACAGTAATTTTGAAGGCTTTTTTGCCGATGGCTGCGCCTTTACCCAGGACACTAGCCAAACCAACACGGGCACCGGGGCATGTGCCAGCACCCTCAGCTTTACCTGGGTTATCAACAATGGTGTACTGGAAATCGCCTTTAGCAATGGCATCTCTGCCAAGTACCGCTGGCTGGATGCGCTAGCGGTGGAAAACACCTTTGTTATTGACGCAGTCAAAGGTACCGGTAACGACCAGGAGTCCTTTAGCAACCTGTCATACTGGATCCCAGCTGGCAACCTAAGCGATAGCCAAGTGAGCGGTTTCCTTGACAACAATTACTTTGATCTCGGCAAAGCTCTTACCGCACCATTTTCCTATAACGCCGATAACCAGTTCCAACTGGCTTATACCGACGGGTTTTATTTCGACAGCAACGGCCAAGCCAAACGTATAATGGGTACATTCGATATATTCAACGAAGCTAGGCTAACAGATAATGACCATCGTTGGAGCTTGGATAGTGGCAACCTTGAAATACTCGCCCTGACCAACAACAGCAGCAACGAGACTTTCCGATACACCTACGACGATTGTGTTGATATGTCCAATGCCGACTGCTTTGCTTGGCAAAAATGGGATAACCAACCCATTGCCATCAGTGGGGATAGGCTGTGGCTGGTGCAATCAGTCCAACAAAACGAAAACGGACCGTCCTTCGGTAATGGGGTCAACTACAGTGTGATTTCTCATCCGCAAATAGAATTTATCAAGCTTAACAGCTCGGTTCCTGGTGCGCCTAATTCCATCATTTTCAACCAAGAACCCCAGATTGACAATCCGAATTTCGATGTCGAATTCGACACACCGCTATCCGGTATTGATTTATTGGCATTAGCCTCCGACCCAGAAAATGATGCGCTTAGCTTGATCCGCGCTGAGTCCTACCGTGACGGCAGCATTGTCATTGACCCTACTGATAGTACTGTTACCTACACTCCGGCTGCTGGGTTTAGCGGCACTGATTTCATTGATTTTATTATTTTCGACGGTGTCAACGAAGTGGTGGCCTACGCCATAATGAATGTGAAATCACAGAATGTCGCCCCGGTCGCGGTGGATGACACAGCAACGGCCTTTGCTACACAACCCACAACCTTAACCCCACTGGACAATGATACTGACGCGAACAATGACGATTTGATTGTCAGCAGCGCCAGCGTTGACCAGGGCACAGTGGTTGTCGACCCCAATGACAACACCCAGTTGATCTATACCTCGGCGTCAGCCTTTGTAGGCACGGCTACCATTACCTACCAAGTATCGGACCAACGCGGTGGCACCGATACCGGGCAAACAGTAGTTACGGTCAGCATCGGTAATTTAGTGGCCAGCTATGATTTGGATAATTCAGGCACCGATGACTTCACAGTTTCAGCCAACGGCAATCTGTACTCTATTACTTTTGGCACTGAAGTTGATGCCGCTTATGTGAAATTAAATGGCAAACTATTCCCACTTTCCCGTGGCCGCGATGGTAGCTTCCACTTCTATATAGACCCAAGCGATACCAGCCAACCCGAGATTTTCTATGTGATTGATGGGGTTGAATACAGCTTTACCCCAGAAAACTTGGAGCAAACCACCCCAACCATAGGCTTTGGCGCTATAACCACGTTGAGTAGCGACTTTGGCACCGCCAGCAGCTATGAGCTGATAACCCGTTTCCCAGCCACCAATAGTTCGCTCTCCACCGCCTTTGAAAATGGCAACCTATACCAACTGCAAACCGGCGGCACAGGCCATTTTAGTTCTACAATGATTAGCGACACTGTCACCTGGTCTAGCACCAACGGTACCATTAGCGTCAACTTTGATAATCCGGTAGAACGCACAGTATTCTACAGGGTGCACGACCTTGACGATGAACATAATAATGACGGGGCATTGGGTCTAATTACCCGGGCAGAAGCCGATGCCTACGTGGCAGCCAACAATACCGACACCATTGACGTTTACGTATCAACTGTGAGGCATGAACTTACAGGCAGCCAAAACAATGGTTACTACTTCACAACCGAACAGCGGGTATTTGAAAGCCTGCGTATTGACGGGGCGTCACACCCTGAAATAACCAGTACCAATGCCACCAATGGCAGTGAAGTTGAGTTCTTCTATCACGATATTGACCTACTTGGCACCCAAGCATTTGATTTTATGGAGTTTACTTACGACCAGATTGCAGGCTCCGTATACATGCCTGTAGGACGGGTGGATGGCAATGGCGATTTCACTGAGTTTGCCGCAGATGAGTGTTCCTTCAGCGAGTCCTCCACTGGCAGTAATTCAGGTTCAGGCAGTTGTACCCAGTTAGGCATGTCGTTTACCTGGAATATCGTCACCGGTGGTGGTTTAGATTTGGTGTTTAACAACGGGCTATCTGTTAGCTATAGCTGGTTAACCCACTCTGATGTGGAAAATACGGTCTTTGTTGAAGCCAACGACGGTTCTAAAAGTTACTCTACGCTCGATTTTTGGATGGGGTCACAGTTCCCAAGCACAAATGAAATCAATACCCTGCTGTCTGGAAACTATATGGAGACCAGCCTCATTGTAACTAATCCGTTCAATTATGACAGTAGCGGCAATTTCAATGATGGATTGGGTGAAGGCTTCTTCTTGGATAACAATGGCCAGGCCAAAGAAATCTTTGCCTTTATTGACGGTAACACCAACCAGCCTAGTGCCCGTGACAATGACATGTATTGGGATGCCTCCTCATCATCCATTGTCACCATTGAGGCACGCAGCAACCAGTCTTCTAACGATGCGTTTAGGTATAATTATGCCCAATGTACCAATACTGCCAATGCCGATTGTTTTGCCTGGTTAATCCGTGGCTGGCAAGTACTTGCCATTGATGGTGACAGGCTCTGGGTACTTGAGACAGAAGTCCGCAACGACGGTGATGCCTTCTTCAATAGTGGTATCAACTATTCAGAGTCGAAAGTGCCCAAGCTGCACTTCTACCAGTTGCGCAGTGACATACCTGGTGCGCCAAATTCCCTGAGCTACAACCAAGAGCCGGTAATTAGCTTTACTGAGACTGACACTGCCCAAGACACACCGGTAAACATCGACTTGCTAGCCTTGGCCAGTGATCCAGAGGGAGATACGCTAAGCTTGGTGCAGGAAGAAGTTGACATAGGAAGTTTGGTTAACAACGGCGACGGCACTGTCACCTACACCCCACCGGCAGGCTACAATGGCGAAGCCAGGATTTTCTTTGATATCAGTGATGCCATAAACCAGGTGGTGGGTTTCCACGAAATCAATGTTGGTGACTTCAACAACGCACCCGTCGCATTTGACGATACTGAATTTGCAATAGGTGGCCATAGCTATCGGTTTGAAGTCTTGTTCAACGACTTCGACGACGACAATGACTATTTAACTATCAGCAGTATCTTTGGTGCCGTTGGCGCTTCTATAAGCGCAGATCGCAGGGCTATAGACTACACAGCACCTAGCAACATTACAGACAATGTCGTCGTGGAATACGAGGTCTCAGATGGTAACGGCGGCTCTGATACTGCGCAGCTATTTATCAGTATTACACCCAATAGTGCACCGGTAGCCAATGATGATTCAGATTTTGCCACATCCGGAATGACTGTCACACTGAACCCGTTGGACAACGATACCGATGCTGATTTTGACCAGCTTATTATCACTAGTGCCAGCAGTACCGACGGTACAGCAGTGGTCAATGGTGACCAACAAAGCATTGATTTTACCGCCAGCATCAGCAGCGGCACCGCAATCATTGACTATGCTATTTCTGATGGCTACGGCGGCACTGATACCGGCCAAATTAACGTCACTGTCAGCATCGCCAATAGCCCCCCTATTGCCAACGATGATAGCATTACCGTCGCCTATAACTCGCTAACCAATATAACAGTGTTGGACAACGATTATGATCCAGACACTGACCCACTTACTATAATTTCAGCTAGTGCTAACGTAGGTTCAGCCCAGCGTACAAGCGACGATTTAAGTATCGACTACACTGCCCCTGACAATGGATCTGGCGATACGATTTTCTACGATATTAGCGACGGCAACGGCGGTACTGCCAGTGCTACGGTGTTTGTTACCTTTAATCTTCCACCGAGCGCAAATGACGACTCGCAAAATGTAACACCAGGAACGAATGATGTAACACTCACCCCCCTTGACAATGACACCGACCCAGAAGGAATAGGAACGGTGACTATTACCAGTGCAGTTATAAATGACGGAGAAGACGGTGATGACGGGACTGTGCAAATAAACACGGATTTAACCACGTTAAACTATTCAGCCCCGACTGCCGCAGGTAGTGACCTAATTACCTACACTATTGAAGACGACTTTGGCAATACCGATACCGGAACGATTACCATCACCATAGCCACCAGCAATAATGCACCGGTGGCCAATACCGACAGCTATACCTTGCTAAGTGACAGTAATAATTTGTCACTCAGTATTGGTCCAGCCCAAGGGGTGTTGCACAACGATACGGATGCCGATGCCGATAGCTTAACTGTCTCTGTGGTTCCGGGGCTTGGTCCAAGCCATGCCGATACCTTCTTGCTCGCCGCTTCGGGCGGCTTTATCTACCAGTACAGTTTGTCGAGTGGCGCTACTGCTGACAGTTTTGTCTATGAGGTGAGTGACGGTACCGATACCCACCAGGCGACGGTGCATTTGACTATCCAGAGGGAGAACTTTGTGCCGGAGATTTGTGGCATTCCGAAATCCCACATCCAAGCCGGGGAAACCTATTCTGTCCTTATCGATGTTATTGACCCAGAAGCCGGCACTGTGGGGTTGGTGCTGTCCAACAATCCCGGTTGGCTTTCAGCAAGCATGATTGACACGGACACCTGGCACCTCACCGGTACACCAACCACATCAGACCTTGGCACATCAGCCAATGTAACACTTGCAGCGACCGACAACATAGACACCGAACACCTCACCTTTGACCTCACTGTGCACGATGAGTTTGGCACCGCAGGGGGATTGGAGTTTGACTTTGGTGGCACTGTCGAAACAGTGCGCGACATCGCCATAGATAACCTCGGCAATATCGTCGTAGTAGGTTCATCCGATGGTGATTTCGCTATTGCCCGGTTTAAGCCTGACGGTACCGCCGACCCCGGCTTTAACAGCGGTACCCCGGTTATTATTGACTTTAATGGCGGAGATGACGAAGCGGTTGCAGTAGCGATCACTTCAACCAATGGCCTTATCGTAGCAGGTACCTCCAATGACCCAACAGCTAGCACACCAAATGACAATTTTGGCATGACGGTGCTTTACGAAGACGGTAGCCCGGATACTAGCTTCCACTCGGGTACACCATTGAGTATGGATATTGACGCGAGTTCGCTGGACGACACCCTCACAGATCTCATCCTGCACGACAACGGCAATATGACCCTTATCGGCTACACTAATTTTGGTTCCTCGACACCGCTTAACCAAGGCACTGTTGTACAACTGCTACCTGGCGGCACAGTAAACCCGGACTTTGCCAGTGGCGGCACACTAAGCCATGTTGTCGATAGCCAGCTTAAATTTAAATCGGGCTTACTTGACCACCAGGGCTACGGCTACTTGGTTGGTGTCAGCGATGATGGTACTGACTACGACATTTCGGTTACCCGCATCACTGACACCGGCATAGATACCAGCTTTGCCACAAACGGCACTTTCTTATTGGACGATGGTGGCGGCGAAGAGTTTGGCTATGCCGCGGCGTTTGACAAGGACGGTGGCCTCATCCTAGTGGGCGAAAAAGACCTCGATCTCGCTATCTATAAAGTAAGCATAACCTACAACACCGGCACCATGAACTATGATGTGGTGCAAGACAGCACCTTCAATGCCGGCAACGGCAGCCATATCATTGCCCTTGGCACTGGCACCTTAGATATAGGTTATGGCATTGTTTCTGACAAACGCGGTAACTACTATATCGCCGCCAAATCTGACGACGATACCAAGATTGTCAAAATTGAACCGTCGGGCACGTTAGTGACCAGTTATGGCACTAGTGGCATAAAATCGGTAGCACTTGGCTCGCCAGTCAATGGCACGCGCCCCGCGATCACCTTAGATGGCTTTGGCCAGTTATTGATTGCAGATGTAGAAGACCCCGCTAGTGACGACAATATCCAGTTAACCTACGATTTTGATACTAGCCCACCTAGCTTTGGCCATTGCGAAATCGCAAATGAAACCGCAGATTTGTCAGATCGCAGGCAGGACTTTGTATTCGACGCGGAAGCCACCAGTGATGACCACTTTTATATTGTAGGCTCCAGCCAGTCTGCTGACACTACGCGCCAGGAGATGGCTATTGCTAGTGTATCGGCAAGCGGCATGTTTAATAGTGCCTTTGGCAATAACGGTTACTTACGGATACCCGACACTGACCTTCTGCAATCAATAAAAGGTCAGCAGGCTGTGGTTCTAAGCGATGATAGCCTGGTAATAGTAGGTTATGACGTAGCAGTCGACTCACTCTATTTCGCCAAAGTGGACAATAAGGGCGTCCTTGATAGCGGCTTTGGTACATCTGGTATCCGTGACCTAGGTACTGGCTACACAATGAATGATATTGTGGCGGCGCAAGCCGTAACCGGTGACGACTTTTTGGTGGCTGGCCTGGATCAGAACTTTGAAACCCGGGTATACCGTTTCAACAGTGATGGCAGCGACGACTTGAGCTTTGGTGGTGGTAGCACTGGCACCAGCCAAGATACCGCGGTTAACTACACATTGTTGCGCAGCAGCTTTTCGGTCAAAGACATGGTGACGTCAAGTACCGGAGAAATCTATGTAATCGGAACCGAATTTAATTCCTATAGCCAAGTTGCATTAACTAGGCTTGGAACTGATGGAGTGATAGACACTAGTTTTGGCAGCAGTGGCTATACCAATTTTGACCAGTCAGAGGCCTACCAGGTCAAGGCGGCAGACAGCAATGGTACGCACATTTACGTGCTGGGCTATGACGTAGCCACTGGCACACCGAATATCTACAAATACACCAGCAGCGGCTTCCCCGACGACTCCTTCGCCAACAATGGCATCGCAACTTTATCCGGCCTCAGCTTTGACGTCGGCAACCCTTGGGATATCAAAGTGGATGCTAGTGGCAATATCTGGGTTATGGTCAGCAATGACGTTAGCACTGGTGACGATGAGGCTTACATGTACCGGCTAGATGCTACCGGCCAGCTGGATGTTAACTTTGTCAATGCTGGTAGGGTTATGCTCAGCCACGGTGTTGCTAACTGGGACGGCGGCGCAGGGGTGAAGGGGTTTGCTCTTGATAGCAATGACGAAGCGCTAATCTATGGCCAAAACAATACCAATTTTATGACCAGCTACATGGACAACGATGGCATTATTATCAACCACTATGCTGTGACAGAGTTTGACTTTGGTTTCGGTGAACATGCCAACAACGTCCTGTTAGATGAAACTTCGGGATTAATATTGGCGGGTGAGGCCTTCAACCAGACAGATAACGACACTGACTTTAGCCTTGCCCGTTTTGACAACACCGGCGTTGGTGACAATAGCTTTGGCACGGCTGGGCAAAGCAACGATGCCATCGCCTTTATCGATCCCAATACCGAGTTCAACCATACCCGGGACGCAAGTATCGCGGCGAACGGCGAAGTCACTGTTACCGGCGAAACCTATTTGATAGACACTGTAGGCCTGAAAAGTGACAGTAATATCTTAAGTATTAGAACCCTTCCAGGTATAGCCAATGAAGTATTGGACTACACTTCCCAAAGCGTTGAATATAATACCCTTAATGGCGAAGACGCGGTAGGCGGGCATTATATCGCCGATGATGGCAGCCGGTTTGTGGTAGGTAGTGAAAATGGCCAGGCCGCTGTGCTTAAATATGACCGCTTTGGTGCAATTGTTACCAACTTTGCATCCGGAGCTGGATATTTGGGCTTTAGCTTGGGCAATTCCAGTATGCTCAATGCGGTCACAATGGTGCCAGATGGCTACCTCATGGCGGTCGGTTATGTAGAGACTGCGGGCAGTTACGATGGCATCGTTGTGCGTTTTGACAAAGACGGCATCCTAGATGGTAGCTTTGGCAGCGCTGGTGTCTATACCTTCAGCAGCCCTGGCAGCGAGCAACAGTTCCTCGACGTGGCAATTGGCCCATTTGGCAATTTAATGATTGCAGGTATAGTGGACAACGATGCCTTGCTGGCGTCCATCTCACCAACCGGCGCAACCAATGAAGGTTTAAACACTAGTGGGGATTTGCAAGTTGACCTGGGCTCGGAGCAAACGTTCCAGGATGCGTTTGTCGCTGTCGAAGTAGATGCTTATGGTGGCATCGTATTGCTGGGACAATCGGGCAATGAGTTTGTGATCAAGCGGTATCAACCTGATGGCATTTTCCTGTCTGATTATGGTGGTTCGCGTCATTTTGGCCCAATCAACAAGATGCGGGATATTGCTATAGATAGTTTGGGTAATATATTTGTGACCGGTTCAGTACAGTTTGAACAAAAATGGCGGTATTTTGTGGTCAGATTTCCTAATGCTGTGGGACCTTATTAATATGACAATAAAAACAAAGTAGGCGTATATGAAACTGACATTTTATGGCGTAAGGGGCTCAATTCCTTCACCCGGCGCAGAATACGCCAAATATGGTGGCAATACGGCCTGTTGTCACGTCGAACTAAATGATGGTACTGATATCATTCTAGATTCGGGCACAGGCATTAAAAAGCTCGGGCAAAAACTAGCCGGCAAAGACAACGAAATCCATTTGCTGCTGAGCCACAACCACTGGGATCACATCCAGGGATTCCCGTTTTTTATCCCCATTTACCAGCCGGGCCGGAAAATCTATATCACCCCGGGCACCACTACGCCTGACGAGCCCGACGCTATAACCCGGCAAATGACAGGCAGCTATTTCCCAGTCAAATTCAACTCACTGCAATCTGAAGTAGAGATTGTGCAAATACCGAAAGACAAAAACACCTGGAAACTAAACAGCGCTACCATTAGCCGCCACTCAATGAACCACCCAGGCAGTGGCAGCTCCTACTTAATTGAAGCCGACGGTGCGCGTGTTGCCTACATTACCGATAACGAACTCTACCCCCCATACCAAAAGGAAACCGATTTTTTAGAATGGGTCACCTTTGCAGAACGCGCCGACCTTATCATCCACGATGCCCAATATATGCTGTCGGACATGCCAGCTAAATCTGGCTGGGGGCATTCAGTGGCGGAAGAAGCGGTAAAATTAGCGATGGCCAGCCGGGCTAAACGCCTGGCACTGTACAGCCACGACCATATCCGCACCGATGACGAAATTGAAAAAGTGGAACACCATTGCCAGGACGTGATCGAAATCGCACAGTCTGACTTGCACCTGTTTGCCGCAGCAGAGGGAATTTGCATTGACTTTGACAAGTAAACCCCAACGCCCAAACAATCCGTAAAACGGTAGCGATTATGCGACTGGTCAAGGTACTGCTAGAAAAACAACGTGCAATGCTGACTGGCCTGGTGCTGAGTGCCTTGATCCTGGCACTCCAGTTCTTTTCGTTCCCCTTTGTTGCCAAAGTCCTTGAACGTGCTAACGGCATCATTTACGACTTGCGCCTGGATGCCACGATTGAAAACCGCAATGAAGGGTTTGCCCAAATCGTCATTGTGGATTTGGACGAGCGTACTATGGGTGAGATCGGCTGGCCCTGGCCACGCGAAAAACTAGCCGATATGGTTTACAACCTATCTGATGCCGGTGCAGTGGTAGTGGTGTTTGATGTCATCTTTGCCGAGCCACAGCGCAACCCGGCAGTTGCGCTAAAACAGGATTTGGAGGACATCGGCGCAAACCAAGACAATATTGCCCAACTGGTAGAAAAGATGGACGGCGACGCCACTTTTGCCCGCAGTTTTGACGCTACCGATGTTATGTTTGGCTATTTGTTGCAAAGTGACGGTACCAAGCGGGGTATCTTACCGTCCCATGAAATAACCACCAGCATCCCAGTGGACGACAACTTCACAGTCTTTGACTACGATGGCTATGTATCGAGCCTACCTATATTGCATGAAGCATCTGCTGGGGAAGGTTTTATCAATGCATCCCCGGATCCCGATGGCTTTTTGCGCCGCAGCGCGCTGGTATTCCGCTACGGCGACAAACTGCTGCCCTCTTTGTCACTCGAGGCTGCCCGGTTATATGCCCTAGCCGATGAAATCAAAGTGGAAACCCAGCGCGCCGGTAACCTAAATACAATGGAAGGGGTCATTATTGGCAACCAGTTAATTCCGACCGATGCCGCGGGTAAAGTCCTTATCCCTTACCGGGGCAGCCAACGCAGCTTCCCCTATGTATCAGCAGTGGACGTGATGTCCGGTAATATCGACACTGAGCTATTCGAGAGCAGCATCGTATTGGTGGGTACATCAGCTGTTGGCTTGGCAGATTTGCGGTCTACACCAGTGGGATTGCAATATCCAGGGGTAGAAGTCCACGCCAATGTGATTGAAGGTTTGTTGCAACCAGAAATATTGAAGTACCGACCCGACTGGTGGGAAGGTGCCGTGGCGGTTTACATAATTTTAATGGGGCTCTTGTTATCCATTGCTATGCCGATGCTGGGGCCGGCATTAATGGCATTGGCAGGTTTGCTGGCACTGGTGGGTACCATTACGGTGAATGTCTGGTTCTGGCAAAACCTCAATATTGCCCTGCCCATGGCTTCATCGTTGTTGCTGATTTTAACCCTGACGGTTTATAACATCGGCAAGGGCTTCTTTTCCGAGTCGCAAAAACGGCGGCAAATAAAAGGTATTTTTGACCAGTATGTACCACCGGCCCATATCGACAAGATGCTGGAATCCCCCGATGAAGTATCCATGGATGGGGAGCGGAAAGTCATGTCTGTACTGTTTTCCGACATCAGGAGCTTTACCACTATCTCAGAAAAACTTTCGGCAAACGAGTTAAAACAATTACTCAACCGCTACTTTGACCCCATCACCGAATCTATTTTTTTGCACCAAGGCACCATAGACAAATATGTGGGAGACATGGTAATGGCATTCTGGGGCGCGCCCCTTGATGACGAAAAACACGCGCAGCATTCAGTGGAAACCGCATTTGATATGTTGCGGATCACAGCAAAACTCAGGGAAACCTTTGTCGCTGAGGGTTGGCCTGCGGTCAGGATCGGCATAGGTATCAATACCGGTGATATGAATGTAGGTGACATGGGATCCACTTTTAGGCGTGCCTACACTGTTTTGGGCGACGCAGTTAACCTGGGTTCGCGCTTGGAAGGGCTAACTAAGTTCTATGGTGTCGAACTATTAGTGAGCGAAACTACGATGGAACAGTGTGAGGATATTGTATTTAGGCGCATAGATAGGGTAAAAGTAAAGGGCAAGCACGAAGCGGTTGCCATATTCCAGCCTTTGCTCCCTGAAGAGGCGACAGAAGCTTTTTTAAAAGAGATGGAACGCTACCACCACGCTTACGAATTTTATTTGGCACAAGCGTGGGACGAAGCAGAAGCCGCATTTGCAGAATTAGAAGCAACTAATCCATCGGATGTGCTATACCGTATCTACCAAGAGCGGATAGCTGCTTTGCGCACACAAGATCTTGGGGAGGACTGGGATGGCAGCTACACCCATACCTCTAAATAAGCAAGCCGGGAGGTAGACAAATGCACGTCGACACAACGTTGTCCGAAATCGTCAATGTTGGCATTGAATTGTCCACAGAGAAGGACACTACCCAACTATTAGAAAAAATCTTACTCGCGGCAAAGCGCCTGTCCAATGCCGATGGTGGCACTATTTATGGTGTTACCGATGACTACAAACTAAAGTTCGATACCCTGTTTAACGACAGCCTTAACCTATACATGGGCGGCTCCTCTGGCAAACCGATCCCGTTTGACGCCATCCCGATATTGGGCCAAGACAAGCAAGTCAATAAAAGCACACTAGTATCCCATGCTGCAGGCGCTGGCAAAGTCATTAATATAGCCGATGCCTATGCCGTGACTGACTACGACCTATCTGGCCCCAGGCGAATGGATGAAAAAACCGGCTACCATACCCAGTCAGTACTCTGTATTCCCATGAAGAACCACGAAGGCGACCTAAACGGGGTACTGCAATTGATTAATGCCCAAGATGAAAATGGCGTTATCCCTTTTGAGCCCGATGTCGAGCAATCGATCCGTGCCCTCGCCTCACTGGCAGCAGTGGCACTGACCAACCGGGAGTTAATCGACAGCATGGAGCAGTTGTTCCAGTCATTTACCCGCTTGATAGCAAAAGCAATCGATGAAAAATCCCCTTACACCGGTGGCCACTGCCGCCGCGTACCTGAACTGACTATGATGATTGCCGATGCGGTCTGCCGCCACCAATCGGGACCACTAGCTGAGTTTGATATGACCGAAGAGGATAAACACGAGCTCAGCATCGCTGGTTGGTTACATGACTGTGGCAAAATAGCCACACCTGAATACGTAATGGACAAATCCAAGAAACTCGAATCCGTCTTCGACCGGATAGACATGGTGGTGACCCGGTTCGAGTTGGCGCAACGGGATGTGGAGTTGGAATACTTGCGCAAAATCCAACAGAGCACAGACCCTGAAGCAAAATCTGAGTTACAAGCACAAATGGAGCAGTCGCTTGCCAAATTGAAAGACGACTGTGAATTCGTGCGCAAGGCCAATACCGGCGGCGAATTTATGACGCCCGAAGACCAACAGCGTATCCATGACATTGGCCACTCCAGGCAAGTGCAGCTTAATGGTGAGCTGCACCCGCTATTAACCGATGAAGAAATCTACAACCTACAGATAGCCAGGGGCACCTTGAATACAGAAGAAAGACAGGTGATTAACCGCCATATGGACATTACCATTTCTATGTTGGAATCACTGCCTTTTCCCAAACACTTGCAACGGGTACCTGAATTCGCTGGCGGTCACCATGAAAAAATGGATGGAACCGGCTATCCCAAGGGTCTTACCCGTGAAGAAATGTCCATCCCGGCCCGGATGATGGCAATTGCTGATATTTTTGAGGCGTTGACTGCCTCTGACCGCCCATACAAACCGGCGAAAAAAGTCAGTGAATGCCTGAAAATCATGGGCTTTATGTGCAAAGATCAGCATATAGACCCAGATTTATTTGAGATTTTTGTCAAAGAAAAAGTCTATGAAGAGTATGCCAATGAGTTTCTCTCTAGTGACCAATTTGACGAAGTCAGTTGGGATAGGATCCCAGGGTTCAGCACATAAACCACCAAAATACCAAGGATCATAGGTGTTAGCAGACGCTCGCAACAAATACGCCCTTATCTTATCTGGCGGTGGCGCCAGGGCAGCCTACCAAGTGGGTGTATTAAAGTCGATTGCGCAATATTTACCGCGTAACCATGAACTGCCCTTCCCAGTGCTTTGCGGCACGTCAGCTGGTGCCATCAATACCGCAGCACTTGCCTGCTATGCCTCCTGCTACCATCTAGGGGTTCGCAAGTTGGAATGGGTTTGGAAGAACTTTCAAACCAGCCAAGTATACGACTGCTCCTTTGGCAGTACCTTCAATTATTTGATTGCCAATTATTTTGCCGGTTTCCGTTCAGAAATAGTACGCAAAAAACCTAGTAGCCTGCTCAACAATACCCCGCTCAGGCATTTAATCAAACGCACTTTGGATTTTAAACGCATTGAACGCAACCTACTGCGCAACTCACTGCAAGCATTGTGTATATCTACCTCCAGCTATAGCCGGGGGGATAGCATTAGCTTTTTCCAAGGGCAGGGACACTTCCAGGAATGGCAGCGGCACAAGCGCCGTGGCAAGGCCTGTACCATAGAAGTGGATCACCTGATGGCAAGCTCGGCTATCCCCATTGTGTTCCCCACGGTTGGCATAGGTGGAGAATTCTTAGGTGACGGCGCTATCCACCAGCTTTCGCCACTGAGCCCCGCCATCCATTTGGGCGCGGATAAAATATTGATCATCGGTGTCGAAAAGGAGAGCAACACGGCATTGGTGAATGCCAAATCCCATCCAAACAGTGCAGCCATTGCCGGCCACCTTTTGGATACCATATTTGCGGATACGCTTGATTCAGACCTGGAACGGATGCAAAGGATCAACAATACCATTGCACTGTTTAACAAAAGGCAGCTCGCGCAGACCCATTTAAAGCCAATCAACAGCCTGGTGATCACGCCAAGCGAAAGCATCCAATCTATTGCCTTAAAATACTATAATTTGCTGCCTGGCGGCATACGCGCGCTATTAAGGTTGATTGGGGTAAGCGCCAACACTGATTCCAGTTTATTGAGTTATCTATTATTTGAAGGCCCATTTTGCCAAGAGTTGATCCACTTGGGCTACCGCGATGGCCAAGCTAGGCAAAATGAAATTAGGGAGTTTTTGCAAATTTAGCACGGACCCCCGTTATACCTTCATGGTATCCCTTAATTTCATCACTAGGATACATCCCGAAAACATCAAGGTAACAAAATTGGCAGCTATCAGCGGCCAATTGCCGATAAACAAACCGTAGACCAGCCAGAGCAAGACACCGGTACAGAACACACCATACATAGTCAGGGAAAGCGCCCTGGTATCCCCGGTTTTCAAGGTTTTAATCGCCTGCGGCAAAAAAGAGAATGTAGTCATTAGTGCGGCCAGGTAGCCAATTAGCTCGATCATCTAGTGCCCTTCCAACAAGATCCGCTCAGCCCGCTCCACTCGCCTGGGTTTTCCAGATATGACCAACACATCATTGGCAAGCAGCTCAGTATTTTCATCCGGGTCGACGATCTCTTTATTATCGCGGCGCAAACCCTTTATCGAAATCCGCATCCTCGAAATATTGAGCTCTGACAAGGAGCGGCCAACGGCATAGGCGTCCGCGGTCAGGATTACGGCGTGCATAAACTCCAATTTATCTTGCTTGCCGTAGGTAATTTCAGTGGTCTCACCTGGAAAGAAGCCATGCATGTGCCGGTAATGCTCTTTGCGTTCTTTGCGCACCCGTTTGAGTATCCGTGACATTGGCACGCCCGACAAATGCAGTACTTGCGATACCAGCATCAAACTGCCCTCCAGTATTTCGGGAACCACTTGCGAGGCACCGGCCATGTACAGTTCTTCTAAGTGGTAGTCCTTCCGGGTCCTTACCACAATCGGCAAGTCGGGATTAAGCGATACTATGGAGTCAATCACCTGCATCGCCTGGTTGTGTTCGTCAAACGTCAGGATAACCATCTTAGCCTGTTCGATGCCAACGGCTCGCAAGATATCTTTTTGCCTAACATCACCAAAGTATATGTGCTCACCGGCAGCACTGCTCTCCTGCACCCTAACGGGATCCGCGTCTACCGCCACATACTTGATGGCCTCAATCCGCAATAAACGGCTAACTGATTGCCCGACGCGGCCAAAACCAAAAATCAATACATGGTCTTGTAATTCAGTCCCGTCGTGGTTGTTTGGGATGGTATCCGGCTCGGGCTCTTTGCCACGGACAATGAGGTTGGAAAAACGGTGGCTATTGCTAACCAAATACGGTGTCACAGCCATGCTGAGAATGCCAATACTCATCAAGATGGAGGCCATTTTGTTGCTCAGCAAAGCGTGATCCAATGCTAATGCAGCGATGACAAAACTGAATTCCCCCATTTGGCATAGTTTGAAGCCAGAAGCCCAAGCGTCCTGGCTCGGGGCTTTGAATGCCCACGCAGCCACCCTGATAAGTAGCACTTTTAGCACAACTAGCACCACAAGGCCTAATGCAATCCAATGTAGGTTGAGCAGAAATATATCTAGCTCCAAGCGCATACCAATAGTGATAAAAAACAGCCCCATCAGAATATCGCGGAAAGGCCTGATGTCCGCCTCTAGCTGGTGCCGGTATTGGCTTTCGCCCAGCATCATCCCGGCCAGGAAAGCACCAAGAGCCATTGAAAGCCCAAACGAATGGGTTAGTCCAGCGGCTACCAGTGCCACTAAAATAGTGGTTAAGACAAATAATTCATCGGTACGGGTGCGGGCAACCTCGCTAAACACCCTAGGCAATACCCATTTGCCAACCGCCAGCAATATGGTCAGCACTAAGGTGCCTTTAAATACCGCCAAGGCGATTGCTGTAGCCATGCTTTGTTCACCATTGCCTGCAAGCAAAGGGATAACAATTAAGAACGGCACGACAGCGAGATCCTGGAACAACAGTATACTGACTGCCATTTGCGCCCTACCCGTATTTAGTATGCCCATCTCACTAGATTGCTTGATGACAATAGCCGTGGATGACAGGGCTGCCATACAGCCTATTACGAAGGCGGGGATCGGCTCTATACCAAACAGCATGGCCAGCAGCATAAACACGGCTGTGGTGATCACTGTTTGTCCCAGGCCAACACCAAACACCAAGTGGCGCATGGCTAGCATTTTAGGTAAGGAAAATTCAAGGCCAAGGGAGAACAGCAGGAACACGATGCCAAGTTCAGCGAAGAAATGCATCTGCTCCGGTTCGTGGTAAACGCCCAGCAGGTGGGGGCCGGCAACAATACCGCATGCCAGGTAAGCGAGGATAGGCGGCAGGTTTATGCGCTTAAACAGCCATACCGATAGTACCGCCACCAGCATTAAGAATAATATTTCAGCGAACCCACCTTCCATTACTGTCCTTTTCTAATTCAGTTATGCCTTATCTACTTAAAAAGTTCTACCGTTGGCACAAGGGTTGCAAAGCAACAACTAATTAAGAGTATAGAGCCAATTTTCTGGCAGGAGCGACAATTGGAAAATTTAGCCCCATTTTTTGAGCAGTCACTCGGTGATGGTTTTTTTAACCTGCAGGAGCAGGGATCCCTATTGAGTGATAAAGAAAAAAACCAGTTTTTGCAAGCATTATCTAGCAGCCTTTATCTCTCTGAGATGGGAAAAACCATCTATGAGCAATTGCGTACACGCTTGGGCATGCGCAGTTTTAAGATTGATACCGGCCTCGAACGCTTCGCTTTTGGCAATAAACAGGAACAGGAAAACGAAAAACCTTTTTCCTTGCATAGCACTGGTGAAAACCCAATATGGCTGAGCTATGGCTTTGACAAACCTCTGTCCATAAGGGAAGACCAGCTTTTAAAAGAGTTCCACAGCTGTTTGCGTAATCCCATCAAAAATGCCTTGGCATTTATGCAAATCAAAAAACTCGCCATGAAGGATAACCTGACTGGCTTGGGCAACCGCGCCCACTATGATGAAACTTTGCAAAAACTGATAAGCCAAGCCCATAGGAGTGGCGAGAGCCTGAGCCTAGTGGTGATGGATCTTGATAATTTTAAGCCCGTGAATGACAAGTTTGGCCACGCTGAGGGCGATAAAGTATTGGTGGGCTTTGCCCAGGAGTTGTCTGGGGTGTTGCGCAGTTCTGACTATGCATTCCGCTTTGGTGGCGACGAGTTCTGCTGTGTACTGTTAAACACGGATCAAGTGACTAATTTGGCCATCATAGAAAGGTTGCAAACCCGGTTTACCAATAATGAATTGTTAAACCGCAGGGGCATTAGCTGTAGCTTTGGTTTAGCCATGCTGCAACCAAAAGACGACCACAACAGCTTATTTTCCAGGGCAGATGCCAACCTTTATGACGCAAAAGCCAACGGTAAAAACGGTTATAGTATTAAGAACTAGCGTGTGTCCTAGTGAGGTTCCCCATTGCTATCGTGGTTGATGTAAGGTGCTTGGCGGAACTTTAGCCTGTGCTGCCACCGTATTTTCATGCCAGAAGCGCAAGCCAAACGGGTATTTGGCAGGTTTCCCACTGACAAGATTTCATCCCCCAACATCACTATTGGAATGCGCTTGCGTTGCCAAGTGGGCACACGCCACGCTTTGAACCACTGCGACAAGGGTTTGCTAGGTTGCCCAGGCGGTTTGAAGCGCTTACTAAATCCCCGGTAGACCACTTGTAAAACCTGCTCCCCAGTGCCTGCAAAAGTTAGCCTGCCCAAGCCCCCGGCCAATTCCAGTACAGTGTTGGTATTCCAGGATTGGCTAGCAAGCGGGTCATCAATATCGGCATCGAGCACATACAATTTCCCGTCGTAACGTGCCAATAGCTTGCCATCTAATACAACCCTGGGATCCGCGTTGGAACTGCCCGCTACAAACTGTTTTATTATCTGCCCTAATACGGCCTCACTGGGTTGCCTTACAGCAAGTGCCTGCAGCCAAGCCT
Source organism: Alteromonadaceae bacterium (assembly GCA_965279005.1). Classification (GTDB taxonomy): domain Bacteria; phylum Pseudomonadota; class Gammaproteobacteria; order Enterobacterales; family Alteromonadaceae; genus Planctobacterium. The sequence continues at coordinate 683,367 of CBDIHK010000026.1, forward strand.
TTAGCAGTAACTGCTGCAATTCAACGGGCTCTAGGGCCAGCCCGGCTAGATCCAAACTAGCGTCACTAGTTCTAAGCGAGTTTAATTTAGGCTTTAGCAAATCATCTAATATGCGCGTCTGCGCCTGTAAGTGTTTGATACTCCGAGCAATACTTTTTTGAAAAGCTGGCCAGCGCCCAGCAAGTATGGGCATCACTTCATGGCGCAAGAAATTTCGTTCAAACTGCTGGTCTAAGTTGGATTCATCTTCGATCCACGCCAAGTTTTGCGCAACTGCATAGCTTTCCAAATCCTTCCTTGTAAATGTCAGCAATGGCCTAAAATACTGGCGCTGCCACTGGTCTTGTTTAGACTCCGGCATAGCTTGCAATCCGGCCGGGCCGGCGCCACGCATAAGTTGAAGGAAAAAAGTTTCTGCCTGGTCATCGGCATGCTGGCCCAGCAAAATCAGGTCCTGTTCTTTGGTCACTCCGGCCAGGGCTTGGTACCGCGCCTCCCGGGCTGCCGCCTCCAATCCGTCACCGTTTTTTTTAACCTGGATGGCAAGCGCCTCAAACTCCACCTCCATGGCCTGGCAAACACCTTGGCAATGCCGTTGCCAGCCACCTGCATTTTGGCTAAGCCCGTGGTTAACATATATCGCTTTAATCGCTATGCCGTTTTTTTTAGCGTACAGCTGGGCTAAACTCAACAGCACAGTGGAGTCCAAGCCACCGCTATAGGCGATGATAAGCCGTACGGCTGGATACGGTCGATTAGCCAGGCGGGTTGCTAAACGTTGTTCAAACTCTTGCTGCAACATGCGGAATAGATAATTTACAATGTAATTGGTAATAGTTGCTGCTGTGGTATTGAGTTGCAAGCTTTTTAAAGCGAGAGAAGGTTTTAACCCTAACATCTCGGCCACTTGCGCTAAACTTAAGGTGTGGCAACACACACACAAATGACACTGATACTCTTTGATAAAGCGATACCCATTCTAACATGCCAAAACTCACATTCAGAAAAAAGGCCATCACCGCAATAGTTGCAATGGGCACATTAGGGTTAGTTACCTCGCCTGCAAGTGCTCAGGGGCTGGATCACTTGTCTATAGAAGACCTGTTCGATGTAAAAGTGATGGAGCTTGCCTCAGGCGTGGAGCAAAAGGTCAACAAAGCGCCCGCTGTAGTATCCGTCATTAGCGCAGAAGAAATAAAAGCTGTCGGTGCAACATCCTTGCACGAGGCTTTGGAAATGGTGCCAGGCCTGCACGTGATACCTTCATCATTGGCGGATATGAAGCCGGTAATCACCTTCCGGGGTATCTATACCGATAAAAACCCACAAGTTTTGCTATTCGTGGATGGGCAACGGGTATCCTATTCAATTGAGGGTGGCATATTACCAAACTTCAGTTTGCCACTTGCCAATGTGAAAAGGATTGAAGTTATCCGTGGACCTGCTTCGGCGCTATACGGTTCCGAGGCCTATGCTGGGGTTATTAACTTAATTACCTATGGTAAGGAAGATGGCAACGAATTAGCAGTGAGTATCGGCGAATTAGCCCATAAAGGATTGTCGTTTCGCAACAATATAAAAATAAACCAAGGCTGGGGACTAAACCTTTCAGGTGAATACTACTCCCGCAACGCTGATACCAGCCGTATTGTCGAAGCAGATGCCCAAACCATATTCGATGCACTGTTTGGCAGTAACGCGTCACTCGCCCCAACCCACCTAAATGATGCCATACGCCAAACATCACTAAACCTGAAACTGTACAGTGAGCATTGGCAAATCTCTAGCCGACTAATGGATATGGACAGCCCCACTATGGCTGGCGTTGCCAACGCAATAACACGGGATGCTGCGATTAAACACGATGTGCGCAGTTTATCAATCAGTTATGACAGCAAAGACTGGCTGACAAATTGGCACATCAATCCAGTGTTTTCCCATATCAATGCGGAATCTGATTTTCTTTATAAAATATTCCCGGACGGCAGCATCTTGCCGATCGGCAATGATGGCAATGTCAATTTTGCCGACCCTGCCGGTATTGTAACCTTTACCGATGGGCTATTGGGGTACCCTTCCACACAATACCAAGTCAATGAAATGGAACTACCTTTCAGTTATTTTGGCGCCCTTAACCACAAAGCGCGGTTCAGCTTGGGTTACCGTAAGGAACAGGCCACTATGTCCGAATCCAAAAACTTCGGCCCAGGTGTTATCAACGGCACTGAAGGCATTGTAGGCGCTGCTAGGTTAACGGATGTAACCGGCACTGAATTTATCTTTCTTCCTGATAGCTCTAGGGAAGTCTTCTTTGTAAGTGCCCAGGATATCTGGAAAGTGAGTGACCATGTAGAGCTGACTGTGGGCTTGCGCTATGACGATTATTCAGACGTCGGCTCCACCCTTACCCCAAGGGCAACACTGGTCTGGGAAAATAGTGACAAGCTCACTACAAAGCTGCTCTATGGCAGCGCCTTCAGGGCCCCGTCGTTCCAAGAAAAGTTTGTTACAAACAACCCGGCAGGTTTAGGCAACGCAGACTTAGACAATGAAACTCTCGACTCATTTGAACTATCCTTTAGCTACATCATTAATAGTAAGGCTTGGGTCAACCTGAATACCTACCGTTACAAAGCCGAATCCCTTATCCAATTTGTGCCAGATGCCAACCAAACCACCAGTACCACACAAAACATCAACCAGTTGGACGGCGAAGGGGTAGAAATGGAACTGTTTTGGCAACCTAGGCAAAACCTAAAACTCAATGTTAACGGAGCCTGGCAATCTACCCGTAATAATTTCGCTGGCCAGGAGCAGCCCTTTGTCCCCCGGCAGATGCTATTCGCCAAGTTAAACTGGCAATTGTCGCCGCAATGGCAGTTGAACCTCTCTAGCAAAGGCATATTTAACCGCGAGCGGGAAGCCGGTGATACCCGACAGCCCGTAAAGAATTATTGGCTGACAAAGTTAAATATTCAATATACAAGGCAAAATTGGACTGCCAGCTTATCGATAAAAAACCTGTTTGATGAGGATATACGCGAACCCGCCAGCTTGAATTCTGGCATTATCAACGACTTTCCCATGAACCAGCGCCAAAGCATTGTAGAATTAAGCTATCAGTTTTAGCGTCACTATAACGCAAAAAGCCGCCCACTGGCGGCGTTGTACAATGGTACTTTCCTGCTAGCTAGCAGTAGCCAAATGACATCAAGCGCTCGTAACGCTCGTTTAATAGTGCTTCCTTGGACAGGCTGGTCAATTGACCAAGCTGCTGCTTTATTGTTGCTTTGACATTAGCCGCCATTGAATCGTGATCCCGATGCGCCCCGCCAAGCGGGCTCATTAATAATAGTATTAATAAGGTCTAGCTCTTTGATTTGCGGTGCTGAAACTCCCATGGCCTCTGCTGCCAGTGGCGCGTGTTCAGCACTTTTCCAGAGTATTGACGCACAACCTTCAGGCGAGATAACCGAGTAGGTAGCAAACTCCAACATGTTAACCCGGTCGCCAACACCAATGGCCAAGGCACCACCAGAACCACCTTCACCGATTACGGTACAATGATTGGCACTTGCAAACGCGACATCACTTTCAGGTTTTGTGCGATAGCTTCACTTTGGCCGCGTTCTTCCGCGCCCACGCCCGGATAGGCACCTGGGGTGTCGATAAATGTGATGATAGGTAATTTGAATCGCTCAGCCATCTGCATCAAACGCAAGGCCTTGCGGTAGCCTTCAGGTTTAGGCATACCAAAGTTGCGTTTAATTTTTTCGTGGGTATCCCGGCCTTTTTGGTGGCCGATCACCATCACCGGCTGGCCGTCTAGCTTAGCTATCCCACCGATAATGGCCTTATCATCAGCGAAAGCACGATCACCACATAACTCGTCAAAATCAGTAAAGATCCGCGGAATGTAATCCAAGGTGTAGGGACGCATGGGATGGCGGGAGAGCTGCGACACTTGCCACGGCCCTAAATTGCCAAATATCTTGTGGGTAAGCTCGGTACTGCGTTCACGCAAACGGGTAATTTCTTCCTCAAGGTTGACATCGAACTCGCCACCTTGGTTGACTGCGCGCAACTCTTCTATTTTGGCTTCTAGATCAGCAATTGGCCGCTCAAATTCTAGGAAGTGTAAACTCATTCCGATACCTAACTCGTTCTAACTTAATTTATATTACTGCATTTTTAAGCCAATTTCCGCCTGGCTTAAGCTAATGGAACACCATTTTTACATTATCTTCGCCCATTAAGTTACGAACGTCGTATAACAATTCGTCTTTTGGCGACAAATACCACTGTGCCCCTAATGCCAACGTCACCTCTGCATCTGCTTGCTGGTAGTGCAATTGTACCGGGCAGACACCGTCGTGATAGGGTTGCAAGGCCTGCTCCAGCGTTTCAGTTCCCCGTTGCTGCAACCAATCGCTAGTTAGCGCAATTTCAATGCATTTTAGGTGCTTTTTCCCTGGCAGATGCGATGTCCATAGCATCGCGGACCGTGATTGTATTGCCTCCAGAGAAATCATCAAAGCTGACCTGTCCAGAAACCACTAATATCTGGTCTGTTTGCAGCATCTGCTCGTACTTTTCGAACATATCTGGGAAGAAACGGGCGTCTACCCTGGCACTTTTATCGTCGAGGGTGGCAATAGCCCAGCGCTTGCCCTTCTTATTGACCAATACCCGTACTGCCAGCACCAAGCCTACCGCCATTGCCGAGCCATCCTTGCCTGTCGGTTTAAGGTCTACCAGCCGGCCTTTGCAGTAGTGGCTTAGTTCCTGCCTATATTGGTTGATGGGATGGCCAGTGAGGTATAAACCCAAGGTTTCCTTTTCGCCTTCAAGCCACTGTTTTTCTGGCCATTCTGGTACTTCCACAAAAGACTGGTTAACCTGCTCAGGTTCAGTACTCAACAGACCAAACATATCTGACTGGCCAAATGATTCTGCTTTGGCGTGTTGCTCCGCAGCAGCCATGGCCTCTGGCAAGGTTGCCATCAAGCAAGCCCGGTGTGGCCCTAGGTTATCTAGCGCCCCAGATAGTACCAGTTTTTCCATTACCCGTTTATTAATGCGTTTAAGATCGACTTTGGCACAAAAATCGAACAAGTCAGTGAAAAAGCCATTTTCTTCACGGGCTTCAATTATAGCGTCTATAGGTCCTTCACCGACGCCTTTGACGGCGCCAATACCATAGACGATGTGGCCTTCCTTGTTAACTGTGAACTTGTATTTACCTTCGTTAACGTCGGGCGGCAAAATCACTATGCCCATGCGGTTGCACTCGTCCACCAGGGTGACAATCTTATCGGTGTTGTCCATATCAGCAGACATAACCGCCGCCATAAACTCAGAAGGATAATGCGCTTTGAGCCACAGGGTTTGGTAGGAAACCAAAGCGTAGGCGGCAGAGTGGGACTTGTTAAAACCATATCCCGCAAACTTCTCAACCAGGTCAAAGATTTTCATCGCCAACTCTGGGTCTATGTCATTGCCTTTGGCACCTTCCTCAAACACGGCCCTTTGCTTGGCCATTTCCTCAGGTTTCTTTTTCCCCATAGCCCGGCGCAACAAGTCGGCGCCTCCAAGGCTGTAGCCGGACATCTCCTGGGCAATCTGCATCACCTGTTCTTGGTACAAGATAATGCCATAGGTGGGCTGCAAGATTTCCTGCAAACACTCGTGCTGGTATTGGGCATCAGGATAGGAGATTTCCTCCCGGCCGTGTTTACGGTCAATAAAGTTATCTACCATGCCAGATTGCAACGGCCCCGGACGGAACAGGGCCACTAAGGCGATGATGTCTTCGAAGGTATCTGGACGCAGGCGTTTGATTAGGTCTTTCATACCGCGCGATTCCAGCTGGAACACGGCGGTGGTTTCAGCGTTTTGCAACATCCTGAAACTGGGTTTATCGGCGAGGTCGATGCTAGAAATGTCAATCACCTGGCCACTGCGTTCTCGCACCATATCCAACGCCCACTGGATGATGGTAAGGGTGCGCAATCCCAAAAAGTCGAACTTAACCAACCCCGCAGTTTCAACATCGTTTTTATCAAATTGGGTGACCGGGTTATTGCCCTCTTCATCACAGTACAAGGGGGCAAAGTCGGTGATTGTAGTGGGGCTAATTACCACGCCCCCGGCGTGTTTACCGGCGTTGCGGACAACCCCCTCAAGAATGCGGGCGGTATCTATTAACTCAGCGACTTCTTCGTCATCATCGTAGGCCTCCTGCAACCTGGGTTCCACTTCAAAGGCTTTTTTCAGGGTCATGCCCGGATCACCTGGGATCAGCTTGGAGATGCGGTCGACAAAACCGTAGGGGTGGCCCAGTACCCTGCCTACATCCCGCACTACCGCTTTAGCCGCCATGGTACCGAACGTAATGATCTGGGAAACCGCATCCCGGCCGTAAAGGTCTGCAACGTGGTCAATAACTTCGTCGCGACGATCCATACAAAAGTCGACGTCAAAGTCAGGCATCGACACCCGTTCTGGGTTCAAGAAACGTTCGAATAGCAGGTCGAATTCAAGTGGATCTAAATCGGTGATTTTCAGCGCATAAGCCACCAGCGAGCCCGCACCTGAGCCCCGGCCTGGGCCAACAGGAATGCCGTGGTCTTTACTCCACTGGATAAACTCCATCACAATCAGGAAGTAACCAGGGAAGCCCATTTGGTTGATTACGCCGAGCTCAATTGCCAAGCGCTCGTCATAGGCCGGCCGTTCGCGTTTGCGCACCTCTGGATCTGGGAATAGGAATTCAAGGCGCTGTTCCAGGCCTTCTTCAGACACCTTGACCAAGTAATCGTCAATGGTCATGCCACCGGTAGGGAAATTCGGCAGGAAATACTTACCTAGTTGTACTGTTACATTGCAGCGCTTGGCGATTTCTACGGTATTCTCAATAGCCTCGGGAATATCCTCGAACAACTGCAGCATTTCTTCAGCAGATCGCAAATACTGCTGGTCGCTGTAACGCTTGGGACGGCGCCTGTCTTCTAGGGTAAAACCATCATGGATACAAACGCGAATTTCGTGTGGTTCAAAGTCCGATTGTTCGTTAAAACACACTTCATTGGTGGCCACCACAGGGAAATCGTACTCTGAGGCAAAAGCAACTGCCGCGTGGTTATAGTCTTCTTCGCCATTGCGCCCAGTGCGCTGTAACTCAATATAATAGTGGTCTGGAAAGTACCTCTGGTAAAATTCGCGCACGCTGTGTATCAATTTGGGATTGTTCTTTTGCAGGGCAAAGGCGAGTTCACCATCTTTGGCACCTGACAACACAATCACGCCTTCCGCTAATGCTGGTAACCAGTCCACGTCAATAGCGGAACGACCATTAACATATCCGCGTTGGTAAGCCTGGGAAATTAATAAAGTGATATTTTTATAGCCGGCGTTATTTTTGGCCAATAACGTCAGGCGAAACAGCTGTTCGTCCAGTTCGGGATTACGTACCCAAAAGTCACAACCAATGATGGGTTTTACCCCTTTGCCGGTGGCGCCGTAATAATATTTGACCAAACCGCACATATTCATTTGATCGGTTATGGCTACCGCGGGCATTTCAAGCTCAGCGACTTTGTCTATTATCTTGGGAATTTTATTGAGGCCATCACACATCGAAAAATCGCTGTGCACCCGTAAATGTACAAAACGGGCATCGGCAAGGGGTTTTGGTTCAGACATATTATTTTGCCATCGACATTGCCAGTATTTTTTGCACTGGTTTAAAACTGCGCCTATGTTGCGGCAAAACGCCGTGCTGCTGCAACATTTCTAAATGTAACTTAGTGGGATACCCTTTGTGCTTGTCAAAGCTATATTCTGGATGCAATTGGTGCAACGCCAGCATTTCAGTATCCCGGGCTACCTTGGCAATGATCGAAGCTGCCGAAATTTCAGCGACAGAGCCATCACCACCAACAACTGCTTTCCCCTGGTAGCGCCAGTCAGGTAACCGGTTGCCATCAACTTTCACCAGGCCAGGCTCGATACCCAGGCCTTCTACCGCCCTCTGCATGGCTAGCATGGTGGCATGCAGTATATTTAACTCATCAATTTCTTGCGGATTTGCCCGCCCAATTGACCAAGACAAGGCGTTGGCTTTAATTTGGGTTGCTAACGCAATGCGTTTTTTTTCAGTTAATTTTTTGGAATCATTAAGGCCAGCTATCGGCTTGTTAGGATCCAGGATCACGGCAGCAGTAACAACGTCCCCCACCAATGGCCCACGGCCAACTTCATCCACACCAGCAATTAACACGCTAGTTTGCCATCTTTTTGCAAAAGCTCAATTGCCGTACGCGCACTAGTCTGGTCTGCATCCTGCTTCAGGGTTTGATGCAACTCAACGCACTTGGCTAAATAGGGTTTTGATGGCCTCTGCCATTGCTGCAACAGATGCTTGGCAACGTTTTGCGGATTGACCTGTTCTTGGATGAGTTCAGGCACCATTTGCTCCCCAGACAAAATATTAGGCAAGGCAAAATATTTGGGTTTATACAGGCGCTGCATCATGAAATAAGTTAATCGCTTTAGCTTGTAGGCCACTACCATTGGCCTTTTACACAGCATCGCCTCTAGTGCTGCGGTACCGGACGCCAGTAGGACGGCATCTGAGGCAATCATCACATCTTGGGCATGGCCGTAAACTGTCCGTATCCCAACACTGATCTGCCACTGAGCCAACATCCCATCGATTTGTTCTTTGCGTTGTTTGTTGACAACGGGAATGAGCACTTGTAGCCCAGGTATTTTTTCCGCTAGTAATTCAGCACTTTGCACAAAATCGTGAAGCAACATAGCAACTTCGCCAGCCCGGCTACCCGGTAACACAGCTAAAACCTTGTCATTCACGTCCACGTGCAACCTTTCACGGGCTGCCGCTTTGTCTACATCAAGGTCAATTTGGTCGGCGAGAGAGTGGCCAACGAAATGGCCATCTATACCGTGTTTTTGGCAGTGTTCTGGCTCAAATGGAAAAATACAGAACACGCTGTCTGTAGCGGCGGCAATTTTCTTGGCCCTACTTTCACGCCAAGCCCAAATGGTTGGACAAACATAATGGATAGTCCTAATGCCGGCTTGTTTTAAGCGTTTTTCAACAGGCAAGTTAAAATCCGGTGCATCAACACCTATATATAGATCCGGTGGATTGTCCAGAAAATGCTGTATCAAGGATTTGCGAATATGCAACAAGCGCCTAATTTTGGGCAGGACTTCAGCCAAGCCCATTACCGACAGCTCTTCCATATCACAAAGGGTCTGGCAGCCTGCCGCTAACATGCGCGGGCCGGCGATGCCTTCAAATACGGTATCTGGATATTGTTTGCGGAATGCGCTGATAAATCCTGCCGCCAGGATATCCCCTGACGTTTCACCAGCAACAATCGCTATCCTAAGTGGTTTTTTCGCCATGTTTAGCGGATTAAACCCCTGGGAGAATTTTCAACAAAGTCCGCCATATCAGCAATAATAGGAGTTTCCAATGCCATTTCCTTAAGGATTTGCACTGCATCCTGCGCTTTGTGCCCTTGCCTGAAGATGACTTTATAGGCCCTTTTTATTGCCATGATTGTGGCAGAGTCGAATCCCCGTCGTTTTAAACCTTCAGAGTTGATACCGTGCGGTTTGCCGTCATTGCCTAACATCACGAACGGCGCCAAATCCCTGAGTATAATCGCCCCGCCACCAGCAAAAGAATGTGAACCTATGTGGCAAAACTGGTGAACTGCGCATAATCCGCCAAGTATCACCCAATCGCCGATATGGACATGGCCAGCCAAGGTGCAGCCCACGGCAAAAATCCCCTTATCACCAATGACAACATCATGGGCAACATGGGTATAAGCCATAAATAGGTTGTCACTGCCGATTTTGGTTATGCCCTGATCCTGGACTGTCCCCCTATGGATAGTGACACTCTCGCGGAATACGTTATTGTCGCCAACAACCAATTCGGTAGGTTCACCTGCGTATTTTTTATCCTGGCAGTCTTCGCCAACACTCGCGAACTGGAAAATCTTGTTGTTTTTACCAATGGTAGTAGGACCTTTAACTACCACATGGGAACCAATAACGGTTCCTGCATCTATTTTTACATTGGCGCCTACAATGCTGTACGGGCCGACCGTGACACTCGAGTCAAGCTCGGCCGTATGGTCAATGATGGCAGTTTGGTGGATCACGGTTTACATTTTCCTCATAGCGCACATAAATTCAGCGCTGCAAGCTTCCTGGCCATTTACACTGGCGACGCCGCTGAATTTCCAAATGCCACGGCGCTCTTTAATAAAATCCACTTCTAGGTCTAACTGGTCACCTGGTGTCACCGGTAGCTTAAACCGTGCTTTGTCGATGCCTGCGTACAAATACAGGTCTTCACTCGAACCCACGGTTTTAAAGCCTAAGATACCAGCCGCCTGAGCTAAAGCTTCCAGAATCAACACACCTGGGAAAATGGGCTTGCCTGGGAAATGCCCGGTAAAACAAGGCTCATTAAAAGTGATGTTTTTGTAAGCATGGATGCGCTTGCCAAGCTCTAGCTCTATTACCCTATCAACCAATAAGAAGGGATAACGGTGTGGTAATAATTGTAGAATTTCTTCAATTTCCACACGTTCAATCAAGTCAGCCAATTATCGTTCTCCTATTCAATGGCGTAATGATAGGGTAGCGCCTAGTAGTTTAGCAAGGGAGTGTTTAGTTTTGTTGCTCTCGGAGGGATTTTTCAATTTCCTTCAGGCGCTTGTTTAGGTTTCCAAGGTTGCGGAAACCTACCATATTTTTGCGCCAATCCTTGTTGGAAGACACTGGCATTCCCGAAGAATACACACCGGGTTCTTTTATAGCTTTGGTGACCATGCTGTAACCGGTGATGGTTACTTTATCGGTAATTTCAATATGGCCGTTGATAGCGACAAAACCGGCAATAATACAATTGGCGCCGACCGTGGTGCTACCACCTATCACCCCACAGGCTGCCATAGCAGTGTTGGCACCGATTTCAACATTGTGTGCAATCTGGTTCAAGTTATCTAGAATAACGCCATCGTTGATGACGGTATCGCCAAGCGCGCCCCGGTCAACCGTGGTGTTCGCGCCAATCTCAACCCGATTGCCGATTAACACGCCACCTGTTTGAGGAATTTTTATCCAATTGCCCGCTTCATTGGCATAGCCAAAACCATCACTGCCTATTACGCAGCCAGACTGCAACAGACAGTCCGAGCCTACCCGGCAACCGTGGTAGACGGTAACATTCGCCCAGAGCTTGCTAGATGGCCCAATGGAACTATTTTTGCCAACAAAACTGCCTGGACCAATTTGTACATTGTCACCGAGCACAACCCCGTCTTCTATTACGGCATTAGCGCCAATGTTGACGTTGTTGCCAAGCTTTGCACTGGCAGCAATGACGGCAGAGGCCGCTATGCCCTCTGCGGCATCTGGTGTATCGTCCAGTAACTGGGCAATTTTGGCAAAGCCTACGTAAGGATCCTTGCACACTAACGCCGAGGTCTTAAGTTCAGTTGCGTCAGCTTCCGACACAATAACCGCGGAAGCCCTGGTATCCCCCAACTGGGATTTATACTTGGGATTAGCTAGGAACGATATTTGCCCCTCGGACGCATCAAGCAATGTGGCGAGAGACGAAACAGAAATGGTTTCATCACCGATGACAGTGGCACCGATATGTTCGGCTAATTGCTTGAGTGTGTAAGAGGCCATATCGCTACTTCTAATTAGTTCATTTTACTGACTTCATCGACAACTTTGGCCGACAAGTCGAAAGCTTGATCAATATAAACCACGGCACCAGCGTTAAGCACTACATCGTATTCCTCGGCTGCCGCGACTTTATCGACGCCTTGTTGGATTAATGCTAGCAACTTATTGCGTTCTTCGTTGCGGCGGCGCTGCATATCTTGCTGCAGGGGTTGGGCCTTTGAAGTGTACTCATCGCGCAAAGAAATCAGTTTATTTTCCAGCTCAGTGACTTCGTCCTGGCTCATAGTTGCGGTATCGCGCCTTTGTTTCTCTAGATAGTATTGCAAGTCCTTTTCTAATCGATTGACTTCCTCCATCCTATCTTTGAATTCTGCGGCAAGGGTAGTTTGGATAGTTGCCGCCTGTGGCAATGCCTGGAAAATCGCTTGGGCATTGATAACACCCACCTTTTGTTGTGCATAAACAGGGGCACTGATGGCAGTGATAGCCATTGTCGCTGCCGCTAAAGTTAAACGCAATTTGTTCAAAATTTACTCCTTATCTTACTCAGGGCTCACAGTGCCCTGCTTTAGAATGTTTGGCCAATATTAAATGAGAAAAACTTCACTTCGTCACCTTCACGCTCGGTCAAGGCCCGGGAAAAACTAAATACCATCGGTCCCATCGGTGACAACCACTGTATGGACAAACCTGTTGACGCACGATACAGGCTAGGATCCCCGAAATCCAATAGTTTGTTGAATTCTGTTTCTTCCAAACCACGGTAATCGTCTAAGTCAAATTCGGTATCCCATACATTACCCACGTCAAAAAACAGACTGGTGCGCACTTGGTTGTCGAATTCCTCACCCACAAACGGTGTCGGCATGATCAGTTCCATACCCCCTACCGCAATGGCATTGCCACCTATCGAACGGCGGGTTACCAGCAGTGTGTCAGAATCTGGCAAATTAGTAATGGTACTGCCGTCTGGAGCAGTCGAGGTTGTTGGATCCCTTCTAATTGCGCGCGGACCGACCGTATTATTTTCAAAACCGCGCAATGTGCCTGAACCACCCGCTGTAAAGTGTTGGGTAAATGGCAGGAACTGATCCTTGCCGTTAATTTCACCATAGCCATTACCATAGCCAACACGCAACCTGGCAAGGAATGACCAACGCTGGGCTTGATCCAATGGCCAATAAAAGCGCGTGTTGAATTCTGCTTTGTAGTAATTTGCATCTGAATTAGGCGTCGTCGCGCTCAGGGTTAGGGTTTGGTTTGAGCCCGCTGTCGGGAACAAGCCGCGGTTCAAAGTACTGCGCAACCAGGAGGCAGACGCCAGGTAGGTGTCATAGCTAATCGGGGCATCAGGGTCATTGGGATCTGCAAACAAGTCATAAAACCGGCTTGTTTGCTCATATGAATTTTGTTGTGAAAGCTCTTCACTGCGGTATGAAAGACCAAACCTGATGCGGTTAAATTCATTAATGGGGAAGCCTAACGTCGCACCTAGCGCATAGGTTTTAGAATTAAACCTAACAAGGTTCAAGTTACCACCATCCACTTCACTGTACGACAGCGAACCGCCGAGGCTAACGCCATCAATAGTGAAATAGGGATCGGTATAGGTTACAGACGCCACCCGCTGGAACCTGTTGGTATTAATATTAAAACCGACCGCTTTACCTGTGCCAAGGAAGTTGTCCTGTTGAATACCCGCTTGCAAACTCAACCCGGTGCGGTCACCGAAACCAATGCCCGCATTAAAACTGCCCGAGGGTTGTTCCTTAATAGTAAATTCAACATCAACCTTGTCTTCTTCGCCAGGTAAGCGAATTGTTTCAAATTCAGCTTCTTCCACAAAATTCAAACGACGCGTCATATTGGCTTTTGACGACTCTAACGCCTGGTTTGACAGGAACACGCCTTCCATTTGAGTAACTTCGCGACGCAATACTTCGTCGGCGGTGACATTATGCCCGCGGAAATTGATGCGGCGCACGTAGATCCGTCGCCCAGGATCCACATTCATCGTTAACTTAACTGTTTTATCATCTTCATCAATTTCAGGGATGGTAGTCACAGTGGGATAAGCGTAGCCAAACCGGCCCAAGTAGCGGCTCACAAATTCTTCTGCGTAGGTGACAAGCGCTTGGTTGTATAACCTGCCAGGCGTCAACGGTAGTATTGCGTCAATGGCGTCTTCATATCCAAGCATATCGCCCGCCAACGACACTTCATCTATCGTATACTGTTCGCCTTCGGTAATGTTGATGGTGATGTAAATACCGGTTTTGTCAGGCGTCATTGACACCTGGGTGGAGTCAATACTGAACTGCAAGTAGCCCCTGTCCATGTAGTAGCTGCGCAGGGTTTCCATGTCACCCTCAAGGGTTTGCTTTTGATAGCGGGTTTCAGCTAAGAAATCCCACCAAGGCGTGTCAAAATTGAGTTCAAATTCTTCGAACAATTCCGCATCACTGAATACCTCATTGCCGACAATGTTTATCTGTTTTATCTCGGCGGCATCGCCTTCTTCAAATACGATTTTCAAGTCAACGCGATTGCGCGGCAATGGCGTGACGATAGCTGATACATCGGCGCTGTACTTACCGACGCTGTAATAAAAATCTTGCAAGCCACCTTCGATACTGGTTAACACCGTCTTATCCAAAGGCTCGCCCACCCTGACATTGTTGCCATCGAGGCTATCTTGCAACTGCTCATCTTTGATGTCGTCGTTGCCCTCGAAGATAATATTGGAGATGGTCGGGCGTTCTTTCACCCTAATTACCAAGGTATCACCATCGCGTAATATAGATATGTCTTCAAAATGGCTAGAGCTGTAGAGGCTGCGGATGACCTGTGCCACCCTAAAAGCGTTCATACGGTCGCCAATTTGCACAGGGACATAGGTCAAGGCGGCTCCGAGGGCAACCCGCTGCAATCCTTCAACTTTGATGTTATCAACAACAAATTCACTATCGGAATTAGCTTGGACGGCAAAACTGGAACACAGCAATAACAATGCTGCGCCTAAGTGATTCAACTTCATTTATTTTTTTTCTTCCTAACCGAATTTGTTCAGTAAATTTCTCAGGAGACCCTTTCCAAGGTATAGCTTACAGGCTAGTTGGACTTACAATCGCATTATGTCATTCATAATGGCGATTGACATCAATACAAACAACAAAACCCCACCGATTCTAAAACCAATTTCCTGGACAGATTCAGGTACCGGTTTGCCGGTGCAAAGCTCTATAAAATAATAGAGCAAGTGCCCTCCATCAAGCACGGGTAAAGGCAATAAGTTAATAATGCCAAGATTAACGCTAATAAGCGCCAGAAAACTTAAAAAATACACTAGCCCATAGCCCGCACTCGCTCCCGCACCTTGGGCTATGGAAATAGGTCCGCTTAAGTTTTTTACCGAGACATCGCCGGTTAACAATTTACCGATCATTTCCACACTTAACGTGATTAAACGCCAAGTGCGCTCGGCAGCAGCCAACCAAGAGCCAAACAAACCATACTGGTGGGTAAACACCATTTCTTCTGGCCAGGCTTCCCGCAATGGAACTACACCCAAGTAACCCCTGGATGGATCTTGCTCGGAAACGCCAACGGACGCCATTATAGGCACATTCTTGCCTTCCCGCAGCACCATTACGCCAATTACTTGGTTTGGTCGCTCAGCGATGTACTCCACTATTTGTTCCCATTTTTCCGGAGTAGTTCCATCTAATTGCACTATTTCATCACCAACTTGCAAACCGGCTGTTTCTGCAGGTGAATTCTTGGCGATGTAACCAAGGGTTTTAGTAATAGCGGGGCTAAATGGGATAAAGCCAACCGAGCGAATTGCAGACTCCTGCTCTGGATCAAACTGCCAACCTGAAATATCCAAGCGGTGATCTACCTTGGCCAACGTGCCCTGTTCCATGGTTGTAACTGTCATGGATTCCTTGCCAATGTGTGACACCAGCTCTAAATTTACGGCTTCCCAATCCAGGGTTTCACGGCCACCGATGGCAACGACTTCGGAACCTGGCCGTATTTGGCTTTGAGCGACAGCGCTTCCGGGTTTAACTTGGTCAATAATGGGTTTGACTGTCTCCACACCAAACAAAAACATGAAATAGAGTGCGATCACGGCAAAGATAAAATTGGTAATGGGGCCTGCGGCGATGATGGCAATGCGCTTACCCACTGATTGCTGGTCAAAGGCAGTGGCCTTTTCGTGCGGCTCAACCTCATCAACACGGGTATCCATCATGCGCACATAACCACCCAGAGGGATGGCAGCTATCACATATTCAGTTCCCCTGCTATCTACTTTGCTCCACAAGGCTTTACCAAATCCGACAGAAAAACGCAGCACCTTGACACCGCAGCGACGCGCGACATAGAAGTGCCCCCATTCGTGGACCGCAACCAAGATCCCCAACGCAATTATGAACGACGCGACTGTCCATAAAAAATCCAACATTAATGCACATCCCCAACCAGGCGCTGGCAATACCGGCCAACCTCCAGGTTTAATTCAATAATATCTTCAATAGTGCCGACATCAGTTTGTGCAAATTGTTCAACTGCCTGTGCAACATACTTGTGTATTTCAGAAAATTTTATTGCGCCTTTCAGGAAAGCCGCGACAGCTACCTCATTGGCACCGTTCAACGCAGTCGTCGCCGCCTGTCCAGCCTCTGCCGCTTGAATAGCTAAGCGCAGGCAAGGAAACCGGTCGAAGTCAGGTTGGCAAAAGCTCAAGTCTGCAAGCTGGGTAAAATCCAGCGGTTTTACCCCTGACGCCACCCGTTCAGGATATGCCAAACAATGTGCTATAGGAGTGCGCATATCTGGACGCCCCATTTGCGCCAATACTGAGCCATCTAAATACTGCACCATAGAGTGGATGATACTCTGGGGATGGATGACAATTTCTATATCGGCGATTGATTGGAACAACCACTTTGCCTCGATATATTCCAACCCCTTGTTCATCATAGTGGCGGAGTCCACGGAAATCTTTTGACCCATAGACCAATTGGGATGGGCACATGCTTCAGCAGGGGTAATGTCAGCAAAGGTATCCAGTTCCCTGGTTAAAAACGGGCCGCCGGAACCAGTAAGTAGTATTTTGGCAACCCCAGGCTTGGCCGAGCCCACGGGCAAACACTGGAATATTGCGTTGTGCTCACTATCAACCGGCAGCAGTTGCGCGCCATGCCTGTGCACCGCATCCATAAAAATTTGACCAGACATGACCAAAGATTCTTTATTGGCCAATAACACCTTTTTACCAGCGCAGGCTGCAGCATAAGTCGGCTTCAGCCCAGCCGAACCAACAATAGCGGCCATCACTTGCTGTACTTCCTGCAAACTGGCCACTTCCACCAAAGCTTGCTCACCGGCCAATACTTGGCTTTTTAGCCCGGCTTTGGCGGCTTTTTCTTTCAGCAAGCCATAGTCTTGCTCATTGGCAGCGACAATATATTCAGGCTGGTGTTGCTGTGCTTGTTGTAACAATAAATCTAACCGGCTATTTGCGGTCAAGGCGGTGACCTTAAATCGCCCTGGATGCCGGGCAACAACATCAAGGGTACTAACGCCAATGGAGCCTGTGGCGCCCAGAACTACCAGGTTTTGCATTAGGCCATCCACATGACATAACACAGGGCAAATACTGGGAAAGCAGCGGTAAGGCTATCAATGCGATCCAGAATTCCGCCATGCCCCGGCAACAAGTTGCCACTGTCTTTGCAACCGGCACAGCGCTTAAACATACTTTCGTTTAAATCACCCAATGCGGAAACGCCCACCGTCAGGGCTCCGATCACAATGTGCAACCAAATACGGGATGGCTCTACTTGGTAATGCAATGCTGCAAAGCCAATAATGGCAAAGGATGCTGCAATACCGCCCAATAAACCCTCCAAGGTTTTTCCAGGTGAGACCCTGGGTCGTAATTTGTGTTTGCCAAATTTGACACCGACAAAAAATGCGCCGATATCGGCCGCCCAAACAATACCTAACACGTAAAAAATTAGGGAAGCACCGTACAGTGGATCAATGTCGTATAGACTGGTTCGCAGTGAAACAATGGCTACCCAGGTTGGAATAAGGGTCATCAAGCCAAAAATGCCGCGCCAAACCACGCTGGAGCGCCAAAAACCACTATTACGGGGATATGCCAGTATCAACCACAAGGAAAGCGCCCACCAAACACCGGCAGCTACCAAGATATATTTATATATGGCATGAAGTTCGCCCTGGTGCCAGATTGCATCTATAGGCACCACCCAGGCCAAAACCAAGCAGATTGCCAGAACAACACCAGTATAAATAGACTTGAACAAGGGGATAGTTAGCCCAGTCAGGTTAGCCCACTCCCATGCGCCTAACGCCACGATACAAGCAATGGCGACTTCAAACCCGCGCAAGGGCAGAAACAGGATGGCAATTAACGCTATTGGCGCCAATACCAGGGCAGTAATAATTCGTTGCTTTAACACCTGCTATACCCCTTCTTCTACCTGTTCACCGGTCATGCCAAAGCGCCTTTGGCGCAGGGTAAAATCGGAGATGGCTTGGGCGAACGCGGCTTCATCAAAGTCAGGCCAGAGAGTCTGGGTGAAATAGAATTCAGCATAAGCGCAATGCCATAATAAAAATTGCTGATACGACATTCACCGCCGGTGCGAATGAGCAGGTCAACATCGGGTAAATCAGACATAGTTAAAAACTGGGAAAACAGCGCCTCATCTAAACCATCAACGGCCTGGCCAGTTTCTTCCAGGTGGTTGAAACAACGTTTTGCGGCATTGAGGATATCCCATTTACCACCGTAATTAGCAGCAATATTGAGGACTAACGATTTGTTGTTGCTGGTGAGTTCCTCAGCTTTTTTGATTTTTTGTACAAGGCTGTTATCAAAGCGGGATAAATCCCCTACCACCCTTAACTGTACATCATTTTTGTGCAGTTTCTTGACTTCGCTGCCCAGGACAAAAGCAAATAACTCCATCAGGGTATTTACTTCATCAGCAGGGCGCTTCCAATTTTCGCTACTAAAGGCAAATAACGTCAACGCTTGGATATCGTGTTGCCTGCAAAAGCGGACAGAAGCCCTCACAGCCTCAACGCCAGCGCGGTGGCCAAAAGTACGCAATTTGCCCTTTTGTTTTGCCCAGCGGCCATTACCATCCATAATAATGGCCACGTGCTTAGGACTATACCTGGTCAGTCATAGAACGCTTGGCGTTATATTTCCATCAGTTCCGCTTCTTTCGCGGCCAGCAGTTCATCAACTTGCTTGATGTACTTGTCTGTAAGCTTTTGGATATCGTCTTCGCCCTTCCTAGCTTCATCTTCCGACACCTCTTTTTCTTTTAACAGCTCTTTGATATCGCTGTTGGCATCACGACGAACACTGCGTACGCTGACACGGCCTTGTTCAGCTTCACCGCGCACTACCCGTATTAGGTCTTTACGGCGTTCCTCAGTAAGGGGGGGCAGCGGGATACGGATTGTTGTGCCTGCACTGATTGGGTTTAAGCCGAGGTCAGATTGCATAATTGCCTTTTCAACCGCCTGGATGGAGCTCTTGTCAAACACGGTGAGTGCAAGCGTCCTGGAGTCTTCAACTACCACATTGGCAAGTTGACGCAACGGCGTGGCAGTGCCGTAATATGACACGTTGATACTGTCTAAAAGACTTGGATGGGCGCGGCCAGTCCTAATTTTGCTAAAGTTAGATTTTAACGCTGCTATGCTTTTTTCCATACGCTCTTGCGCATCTGCATTAATTTCATCAATCATTGGTGTTAGCCTTATTGGTTTTTTGATTATCGATGAGGGTGCCTTCGTTTTCGCCCATTACCACGGCTTTTAAGCAGCCAGGTTTATTCATGTTAAACACACGTATGGGGATATTATGGTCGCGGGCAAGGGTAAAAGCAGCTAAATCCATTACTTTTAGCTCCCGTTCCAGTACTTCATCGTAGCTTAGAATGCTGGTGTAGCTCAGCATCTGGATTCTTTGCCGGATCATCACTGAAAACACCATCAACTTTGGTGCCTTTTAGCACAGCGTCAGCTTCTATCTCGATACCGCGTAAACAGGCAGCAGAATCAGTTGTGAAGAATGGGTTACCGGTACCTGCTGAGACAAATGACCACCCGCCCGGACTTGAGCATGGCTAATTGCATCAGTCCAGTTGTAGTCATCGCACATGCCATTTAAAGGGATTGCCGACATCAGCCTAGCATTGACAAACGCCCTGTGCAGGGCATCCCGCATGGCTAGACCGTTCATAACGGTCGCCAACATGCCCATATGGTCACCTACTACCCGGTTCATACCAGCTTTGGCCAAGCCTTCGCCACGGAACAGGTTGCCGCCACCGAGAACCAGGCCTACTTGCACACCCAGTTCAACCAACTCTTTGATTTCTGCGGCCATCCGGTCTAATACCTTGGGATCGATACCAAAACCTTCGCTGCCCATAAGTGCTTCGCCGCTTAACTTTAATAAAATGCGCCTGTAGGCATACTTAGGACTGATACTCATTGCTGGTGAACTTCCTCGTTGATGTGAACACTGGCTTTTTTGCACACTGGTAATGGGCAGAAAGCACTTACGTTAAAGTACTTAAAAAAAAGCACCTCATATGAGGTGCCCGATAGTTTAGCTGACATTATTGCCAGGCAAAAGAGGCAGCGCTTGAATTATTTGCTTGCCGCTTCCATTTGCGCCTGAACTTCTGCCGCAAAATCTTCTTCTTTCTTCTCGATACCTTCGCCGACTTCAAAGCGAATGAAGTTTACAACATCGGCGTTGTTGTCTTTAAGCAATTTGCCAACATTGATGCTTGGATCTTTAACGAAAGGCTGGCCAGTCAAGCTGATTTCACCGGTGAATTTCTTCATACGGCCCATAACCATTTTTTCTGCGATCTCAGCAGGCTTACCGCTTTGCATTGCGATATCAACTTGAATAGCTTTTTCTTTCTCTACAACGTCGGCTGGTACGTCTTCAGGCTTAACAAACTGAGGGCTGCTAGCAGCTACGTGCATAGCAACGTCTTTTGCCAAGTCTGCGTCACCGCCTGCTAGTATAGAAACCACGCCAATACGACCACCGTGGATATAAGAACCTAGGTTGTCGCCTTCCACGCTGATTACGCGACGGATATTGATGTTTTCGCCAATCTTGGCAACCAACGCTTCACGGGTCTCAGCAACGGTCATGCCGTCAAGGTCAGCCGCGTTTAGTGCTTCAACATCATTCATTTTGTTGGCAGCAGCTAGGGCAACAACTTTGTTACCGAATGCTAAGAAGTTTTCATCGCGGGCTACAAAGTCAGTTTCGCAGTTCAATTCCATCATGGTGGCAACACCATCATTGATTGACGTTAAGATCACACCTTCTGCAGCAATACGGCCAGCTTTTTTAGCCGCTTTGGCTTGGCCAGACTTACGCATATTTTCGATAGCGGCTTCAATGTCACCATCAGTCGCTTGAAGAGCTTTTTTACAGTCCAACATACCTGCGCCGGTACGTTCACGAAGTTCTTTCACTTGGGCAGCTGTTACAGCCATGTGTTTATCCTCAGAAATGTCATTTTAAGGGATCATTGATGCCATCTGCGCATCAAACCATTTAATTTTTGACAGTATTATGGACGCTGTCCCGTCCTAAAAAACAGGGGGCTGAGCCCCCGTTTATATTTTTTTACCGCTTCGTTATGAAGAGTAAATGAAAGCGCTTATTCAGCTTCTACGAAATCGTCGTTTTCAGCTTGGACTTCTAGATTCTGCTCACGACCCTCAAGGATCGCTTCTGCAGCAGCATTTAGATAAAGCTGTACAGCACGGATTGCGTCATCATTGCCAGGAATGATGTAGTCAATACCATCTGGGTCAGTGTTGGTATCAACGATAGATACTACAGGAATACCCAAGCTGCGCGCTTCTGCGATGGCAATGTGCTCGTGGTTGGCATCGATTACGAACAAGCAATCAGGTAGACCGCCCATGTCTTTGATACCACCCAAGCTGCTTTCTAGCTTGTCCATCTCACGTTGCAACATCAACGCTTCTTTTTTAGTAAGTTTTTCAAACGTACCGTCCTGGGCTTGCTGCTCAAGGTCTTTCAAACGTTTGATTGACTGGCGAACTGTTTTCCAGTTAGTCAGCATACCGCCCAACCAGCGCTTGTTTACATAGTACTGGTCGCATTTTAATGCGGCTTCTTTTACGGCCTCACCTGCTGCACGCTTGGTGCCTACAAATAGGATTTTACCTTTTTTAGCAGATACGCTAGACAAGTAAGAAAGGGCACCTTGGAACAAAGGTACGGTTTTTTCTAGGTTGATGATATGAACCTTGTTACGGGCACCAAAGATGAAGGGCTTCATTTTCGGGTTCCAATAACGGGTCTGGTGTCCAAAGTGCACACCGGCTTGTAGCATATCACGCATAGAAACGTTAGCCATATTATAACTTCCTCTAATGGGGTTGAGCCTCCATACATCCCGGGTTCCGATCCTACCTCGTAAGACACCCCGAAAACCGTGTCGATGTATGTGTGATTTAAAGTGTTTTTTAGGCATTGGGACAACAACCAATTGGCAGTATCTCCAATGCGCGGCGCTTTATAGCATCATTCGCCCCAAAACACAAACCAAACCGGGAATATTTCCCAATAAACAGGAGTAAAATACTGTGCTGGGCACTATACAAACCACACCTGCCTATACATAGCAATTGCCCTCCGTTAAACTAACCCGGTTAATAGTTGATACCTCGAAAGGAAATTTGTTGTTGTGACAATTACGATCAAGACAGCTGAAGAAATTGAAAAAATGCGGGTTGCAGGCAAACTCGCCTCGGAAGTGCTGCAAATGATAGGTGGGCACGTTAAAAAAGGGGTGACCACCGACGAGCTTAACCAAATCTGCCATGACTATATCGTCGATGTGCAGGGCGGCATCCCCGCGCCTTTAAACTATGGCTCTCCGCCTTTTCCCAAATCGATTTGCACGTCAGTAAACCATGTTATTTGCCACGGCATCCCATCCGATAAAAAGCTAAAAGATGGTGATATCTTAAATATTGATGTGACCGTGATTAAGGATGGCTACCATGGCGACACTTCTAAAATGTTTGTTGTGGGTAAGCCTTCGATATTGGCGGAGCGTTTGATTAAAGTTACCCAAGAGTGCCTGTACCTTGGCATTGGCCAAGTCAAACCGGGAGCCCGCTTAGGGGATATCGGGCACGTAATACAACAACACGCCGAAGAGCACCACTATTCAATCGTCCGGGAATATTGTGGCCATGGTATTGGCGCCGTGTTCCACGAAGAACCACAAATTGTCCATTACGGTAAACCCGGCACTGGTGAAGTGATCCGTGAGGGCATGTGTTTTACCATAGAACCCATGATAAACACTGGTAAACGCCACAGTAAATTACTCCGGGACGAATGGACTGTAGTAACCAAAGACCGCAGCCTGAGTGCCCAATGGGAACACACGCTGCTGGTGACCAAAGAAGGTTGTGAAATTCTGACACTAAGGGAAGATGAAACTATCGACAGGTTGCAGAACAACTTGTAGACGCTTGGGGCATGTACTAGCACCTTCCCCATTACATGCCACCTTTCCACTCTTCGAGGGTATAACAATAGCAAACTAGGGGGGCGCATGGCGCTGCAAAGCCTACTTAGCCAGGTCAAACTACTCAACAGCACTGACAACATTGACGCGTTTAAAACCTGCATCCAAAACAGTTACGAGTGGCTGGACAACGAATTCGATACTACTGATATATCGAGCCTAGTCACCGGTAGGGCGGCCTTTGTCGATGCGCTATTGGTGCAGGCGTGGCGCCTGTACGACCTGCATCTGGTTGGCAACTTGGCACTAGTAGCAGTGGGTGGCTATGGCCGGGGACACCTACAACCCTACTCCGACGTTGACCTATTAATCCTTAGCAAAAAATCGCTATCCCAAAGCGCTCGGGAAACCATCACTAGCTTTGTCACATTCTTATGGGATATTGGCCTGGATATTGGCCAGTCGGTTAGGACTATTAAGGAAACCTACAACCTTGCCAAAGAAGACGTCACCATTGCCACCAACTTGATCGAGTCCCGCTGGCTCATTGGAGACAAAGGGGTATTTGAGGGATTGCAGAAAAAGATCCAATCCAGGACTTTCTGGCCCAGCAAAGACTTCTTCCTAGCCAAATTCGAAGAGCAACAAAAACGCCATGGCAAATTCAATGACACCTCCTACAACCTAGAGCCAAACATCAAGGAGAACCCTGGCTGCTTGCGCGATATCCAAGCAATAGGCTGGGTTGCCAAAAAGCACTTTAGCGCACTAAAAGGCCAAGAATTGGTGGACGCAGGCTACTTTAGCCACGAAGAACTGCAGGAACTCATCGAATGCCGGATGTTCTTGTGGCGGTTTCGGTTCGTCTTGCACCTAGAAACCGGCCGCAGTGAAAACCGGTTATTGTTTGACTACCAGCCACAAGTCGCCAAACGGCTTGGTTATGGGGATGAAGGCAAGGCATCAGTAGAAAAAATGATGAAAGCCTTTTTCCGGGTGGTGCGCCGCGTCAGTGAACTCAACGATATGCTACTGCAGCACTTCCGCCAAGATATCCTGTCCCTCAAGGTGAAGCAGGTTGAAGATATCAATGGCGATTTTCAGCTTTGGGATGGCTTAATCTACGCAAAACACGAGAAGGTCTTCGACCAGCCAGCAAAAATACTGAGTTTCTTCCACATACTGACCAACGTGCCCAATATACGGGGGTTGCATTCGGCGACCCTGCGCCTGTTGCGCAGCGCAAGGCGTATGTACCAAAAGCAAAATACCTACCTATGTGAATTTCCAGAATGCCGGGATCAGTTCAACCAACTGGTGAAGAAACCTGAGTTTTTCTATTTTGCATGGGATTTGATGCACAAGCACGGGATAATGCAGGCTTACTTACCCCAGTGGGATCACATCGTTGGCATGATGCAGTTTGACCTGTTCCATGCTTATACCGTGGATGAGCACACCCACCGGCTAATAAAAAACCTAGCCAATTACAGTAACCCAGCAGAAGCCACGGCGTTTCCAAGATGCCGTAGGATAGTGCAAAACTTAGACAAACCAGAGCTCCTATTTGTGGCTGGCATATTCCATGACATCGCCAAAGGACGAAAAGGCGATCACTCGACCTTGGGGGCGGAAGACGTAAGGGAATTCTGCCACCAACACGGCTACAACCAACAGGATACCAATTTGATTGCCTGGTTAGTACAACACCACTTGTTGATGTCTGTGGTAGCACAGCGCCGTGATATCTATGACCCTGACGTTATCCAAGAATTTGCCGGGGTGGTGCGGAACCAAGAACACCTCGAGCACCTTTATGCATTGACGTTGGCAGATATAAGGGCCACCAACAGCAACCTTTGGAATGACTGGAAGTCATCATTATTGCGTGAGTTGTTTATGATGACCAAAAAAGCGCTTGAAGCCGGCCTCGAATGCAAAATTGATATGCAATCCAGGGTTGAGGAGCACCAGCAGAAAGCGCGTGAATTGTTGAACGATTCAGTCGAACCAGAAAATATTGATTTGATCTGGAATAGCTTTAGGGATGATTATTTCGCCCGCTTCAAGCCGGATCAAATAGCCTGGCACTGCCGGGAAATGGTAAAGCAAATACCAGTGCGTGATGAGCAAGTCCATATTGCCCTCTCAGACAGCACTGCCAAGGCGGGTACTGAACTGATTATCTATGGGCAAGACCGCCCTCGGTTATTCGCCCAGGTCGCATCGGTTTTAGATAGCCGCAATTGCTCCATCCATGACGCCCAAATAATGGTGACTAAAGATGGTTATATCTTTGATAGTTTTATTATTTTGGAGCAAGACGGAAAACGTATAAGCTCCCCCAGCAGGTTAAAGAGTTTGAAAACTGCGATAGTAGATCAACTGCAAAAGCCTGGGGTTGAGCACCAAAACAACCGGCGAATTCCACGCCAGCTTAAACAGCTGCCGGTGCCGACAAAAGTGCGTTTTTTTGGCAACCAGCCAGACATTACCATGATGGAACTGGAAGCCTTGGACGCACCGGGGTTACTCGCTAAATTAGGACATATTTTTGTGGAACATGGGCTTTCACTGAAAATGGCGAAAATTACCACAATAGGCGAGCGCGCTGAAGATTTGTTTATCCTGAGCAACCGGGACGGCAAAGCACTCGCTAGTCAAGAACAAGTGCAACTCATGCGCAGGATAAACGAAACACTGCATGACGATGGCACAAACTAGAAAACAGCAAATATTTTAATCAAATTTACAAGGCAAAAGCATCCATGTCAGAACTTAAAAATATCATCGAAGCAGCATTTGAAAACCGGGCAAATATCACTCCCGACAATGCAGATGTCGCGACCCGTGAAGCGGTGCAAACAGCCATAGCGCAACTCAATGATGGTAGCGCCCGGGTAGCTGAAAAAATTGCAGGTGAATGGGTTGTCCACCAGTGGTTAAAAAAAGCGGTATTGTTATATTTCCGCCTGCATAACAATGAAGTCATGGACGGCGCTGAAAGCCGCTTCTTCGACAAAGTACCGCTTAAGTTTTCTGACTACAACACCCAACAGTTCCAGGAAGGTGGTATGCGTGTTGTGCCACCAGCTACAGTGCGGACCGGCAGTTATATCGGTAAAAACGTTGTACTGATGCCATCTTATGTGAATATTGGCGCTTTCGTCGATGAAGGCACCATGGTAGATACCTGGGCGACGGTAGGTTCTTGTGCGCAGATAGGTAAAAACGTGCACCTCTCTGGTGGCGTTGGTATTGGCGGGGTTTTAGAGCCGCTGCAAGCAAATCCAACCATTATCGAAGACAATTGCTTCATCGGTGCCCGTTCTGAAATCGTAGAGGGTGTGATTGTCGAGGAAGGCGCTGTAATATCTATGGGGGTCTACATCGGCCAGAGCACGCGAATTTATGACCGCGAAACAGGTGAAGTACATTTTGGCCGGGTTCCAGCCGGTGCCGTGGTTGTGCCGGGCAACTTGCCATCTAAAGACGGCAAATACAGCCTTTACGCCGCTATCATAGTGAAAAAGGTGGATGCACAAACACGTTCAAAAGTCAGCATCAACGCCTTGTTACGGGGCGCTGAATAACCTTGGCTAAAAAGGGCGCTAAGCGCCCTTTTAAAAATCCGCCAGTGCCTTATGCAAAGTGTTGTTCCAACCAAGGCATTACCTCTTCCTCTGGCTCAAAGGTCTCCATCGCATCTACCACAAACAAGTCGGCAATCGCTTTCCCTTGCAGTTCACATAGCAGTTCAAACATATTGCGGCCAGCACCAGCAAAGGTGTCGCCATAACTACTGTCGCCAAGTGCTACCACGGCAAATGGCCTTTGATCCATCAGCGGAAATTGGTCTTTTAGGTCGTGCGCAAAAAACTCAATATTTGGAGGATAATCGCCCTGGCCAGTAGTTGAGGTGATAACTAAAACTGTTTCCGCTGATTTAAAGTCATCAATACTAGGTTCTTCAAACAAGCTAACCTCATGCCCCATTCCCACTAACTTCTCTTCAGCTTGTTCTGCCACATTTTGGGCGTTGCCGTACACTGAACCTACAAAAATACTTACGTTTGCCACTGATTACTCCACTTTCTGTCTATATCCTGCCCTGCCATCCCCCATTGGGACAGCAAAGCTTTGAACCTTGGTTCTACTTTACTGAAAATATCGGTTTTCCGATCGCTTATCGGATGTTGAAAAGAGACTTTGCACGCTGTCAGCGCCAACCCGGTTAGTCCCCATTTTTCCCGCGCTACCCGGTTGTGTTTGTTGTCACCGTAATTGATATCGCCCAATATGGGATGGCGTAAGTGCGCCATATGCCGCCGCAATTGGTGCTTCCTACCAGTCTCAGGGGCTAACTTTACCACACTATATCGGGCAGTTTCATACCGGCCTACCGCTACCGGCAGCTCTATCCTGTCAAGTAGCTGGTACCGGGTAACAGCTGCCTGTGCTGGCTTGTCTTGCCTGGCCTTTTTGTCGGCAATCTTATCCAGTTTTTCTTTCAGGGGATGGTTAACGATGCCTTGGGCAGGAAGATAGCCGCGGACGACTGCCAAGTAAGTTTTATGTACCAGGTTTTGCTCAAAAAGATTGCCAAACACGGCCGCATCTTCTGGTGACAAGGCGAACAACAGCACTCCAGAAGTCGGTTTGTCCAACCTGTGCAATGGGTAAACCCGCCGCCCCAGCTGATCCCGCAGCAACTGCATCGCAAACCGTGTTTCATACCTGTCTATAATGCTGCGGTGAACTAACAAGCCTGATGGCTTGAACACGGCAACGATATGTTCGTCTTGGTATAAGACTTCAAGCTCAAGCATAGTATTGGTTCCACTTGGCAGGCTGTCCCCCTACCTCAATCAAAAAAACTATTACAACCCGTCCAGGGCTTTTGGTTCCTTGCGTTTTGATTGCAGAAAGTTTCGATGACGGCGAAAAGCAATCGCTGTTATACTCGCGGCAACCCTGTGACGAAGCAGGTGGGATGATGAGCGCAAGAAGGCTGAGATGCAATCAATTTCGACCATTAGTGAATTTTTTATAGAAGCGGGCACCGACTACCGCGTAATTGATATGGGACGTGGCTTTGCTACCTTGGATAGCCAGGTGTTCCTAGATATCGAAACCAATAAAATAGCAGTCCCTTTCCCCAGGCAGCAAAAGCTTTGGCTGGGTTTGGTATTTTGGAATAAACAGCTATCAGGACAGCATTTTATTTGGTTTATTAGCCTGCCATTGGACGAACAAAGTAAGCTTGTTACGGCTAACCGGGATCATTTCCTGAATACCATCGTCGAAGCCTTAGGCACTGAAATGCTGCAACAAGGCGAAACCAGCCTAAAAGACAATCCCTATTGTTTCCGGCCATCGGAACAACAGATGTCCGATGTCAATAGTTACATCCGCAACGAGCTTGAACTGCCGCCGAGCCAGCATTACCAGTTGGCGAAAAACTTCATTGCCCGCCCGGATCTCAATGACTGGCGGCAAGTGCCACTGCAAGGTCTAAGTGATATCGCTAGTTGCTTGTCCCGGGATAGCAATGGCAAGCATATTGAAGCAAACTTTAGGCGCTACCCCGAAGTCGTGCGGGCGAAGCTTTGCGCGGCACTAGAAAATTATGTTTTGCCAGCATCTTTGCAAACATTCCTGCTCCAGTCACTTGGCGACCAGGCATTTTCCACCGCTGATCTTTGCGCCATACTCAGGGCTTTAAACAAGGCGGAAGACAAGGCTGCACTGAAAGATAAAATAGTGCAGATACTGCAAAATCCAGAAGCCTTAAATTTGGATCTATTAACCGTTATCGCTGGTCGGCATTGGGATCTGTGCCAGGACTACGGATTTACTGTTACCTACTTAAATAAATGTGCTGAAGCTGGCGTGTTCGGCGGTATTTTCCCGGACTTGGTTCAAATACCCAGCGTTCGCAACACGGTACTGCAAACCCTCAGGGATCCCGAGCGTCCTGCCGGGCTATCCAAGGCAATACAGCTTTTGTTTGCAGGAGGCCGTGGCGAGTGAGTTTGTTCGATATATTAATATTGTTGGTTTTTGTTGTGGTAGCCATTCAATTTTGGCGCGTGCGCGATATTACCGAATATACAACCGGCTATTTACGCCGTTATTGTGAGCAGCAACATCTACAATTTATTTCAGTTGCCCGTATTAAAACCAGGATAGCTATGCACCGCGGAAAACCTGATTGGCACACCCATTTTGCCTTCGAGTTTTCTGGTAATGGTGAAGACGCCTACCAAGGCACTATTGAGCTTAAGGGGAAACACGTAGTCAGCACCCATATGCCCGCGTATAAAATCAACTGAACGCAAAGCCCGAAAACTGGTTAATGCGGCTCCTGGTTCGCGTATGTTGCCCTAGCTACTGCCCTAGCTACCTACGGGTTTATCCCTAAACATTAAATGCCCGGATATCTCCCCCACTTGCAATTGTTTGACTAGGTGGTAGCCAGCGTCTTCGAAAAAGTGCATATATTTAGGTAAAGTCGCATAAACCGCAACCCCGGTGCTGGACTTGTCCTCCAACATGACAGACTCAACTGCAGACATCAATAAATGGCCTAAACCATGGTGTTGCTCGTCAGGGTGAACCCCGACAAATGAGAGCATATGGAAGTGTTCGGCTGGCACGTTTTCCAGGATTTTTTGTTCTTTTTCCATCATTTGGCGAGTGCAAAAAAAGCCAGCGGTCAACAGCATTTTAAGGCGCCAGTGCCAAAACCGACCAGGCCCAAATGCGGAATCAGAATGAGCCAGGCAAGCAACGGCAAGTAAGCGCTCACCATCAAACAGCCCTATCATGGGTTGTTTTGCCAACCAAAAAGCGTTTAATTCCTCTCGGATCGCGGCTCGCAACCGGGTTTCATAACCTTCGCGGCCGACTTGGAAGATATCAACAAAAGAAGGGTCATCGTGGTAGGCTTGGTATAGCAGCGAACCAGCGACTTTTAAATCTTCAGCGGTTAAAAATACGGCTTTAATATTTTTATTTTTTTCAATAGCCTCGGACATTTCCATAGTATTACCTCGGGCGGATATACATCGACTCTACCCTAATAACACTAGGTTGTTAACACTGGGTTAACAACCTATTTTAAATATTGTCCTGGAAACTCCAGCCAGGGAGCTGAGGGTGCCCTCTAAATCCTAGCGTAAGCTGTTTCGCCCCATCCAATCAGCTCTCCATTCTTAAGCACGACGGGAGTGCATTCTTCCTTAGTGGTCTTGCCGTCGCCATGCATGCGGTGCGTGCGGTAGAATAATACTTGGTAAACATCTTCATCGCGCTGCACTAGCTCGTTAAAATCTGGTACCCCCAAGCGGCCACGAACCTGTTCGGTGGTCATCTGCAAATCCAGCTCGGCAATCAACTTACGGTTTTTATATTCCCTGTCTTCCCAGGATGCGTTGTGGCCGTCAAAACCGTCACCATCAACTGATATTACACATCCAGACAAACCTACAACCATGACACTCGCGGCCAATACGCTAACAACTGCTTTCTTCATTCCCAATTCTCCAGTTATTGATTATTTTCTACCGGCATCTTTATTCAATTTCCAGACCAGCTTTTAACCCACTGTTTTTATTGAGAATTTTGTTATCGCTTTAAATTACTTAAACTTTATGTGGATATTTTTGCCAGATTTTAGCGATTATTGCCAAAATATACGCAAATCGTGATAATGGGGCGTATAAAGAACCTTGGAACTATCAACAATGGATCCTCAACACGAAATTCAGAAAGCCTGCGCGCAGCTAGCTGCAGCCGGCAAAAACATCAGCGTTGCATTGGTCAAAGCCAGGGTATCGAAACAGGTCCCATTAGCCATGGTTATCTCTGCTGTGCAAAAGTGGCGCGATGATCCCAAAGCTGCAGCAGCAAACAGCGCGAAGCAGCCAGAAAAGACCGCCGATACTCATTGCGAAGCAAGCATAGCTGATCGGGTGAACTCATTAGAATCCCAATTGCAAGATGCGCTCAAGCGCATCAAATCGCTTGAAGCAAAACTACTTAATCGGGAATAACCGGTTGCAGGCTTGCGATGAATTCAGACAAGGAGGTGGCAAGCACTTCGCTCGGCTCCTTGCCAACGGGTTCCAAAACAACTTCACCCGTGTCATTCAGCACACTTAGGTTAAAGTCTTCTTCATCGGTAACCGCAAAAAACCAAGTTTCCCGTTGGCCCAGGCGCCGTTTCATCAAAATATGCGCCACTAGATTCTTTTGGAAACGCTCAAAATCCTCCTGATTCCAGGGGAATAGCAGCTCTAGGCCACCGCGTTGTGTGCGGGCCGGCAAATTTGGCGCCCAATAGCTGCAATAGTATTGTTCCACCTCACTCGGTATCTCAATCTCCAAGCTGCCCGCCACATTTTGCATGTGGTTTAGCAAAGATCCATCCTTGCCTATTTGGGGTACAGGTAGCCATTGCACCATACCCTCGCTATTGGGTTGACCTTGGTATATAGGTGAATCCCAATCAGGCTCATGGGGTATTAGCATGGGGATCCGTTCCGCTTGGTACAGCTCACGGGTATTGTTCATAAAATCCGCCAATACGGATTGTAACCTTGTAACCATAGGCACCTAGTGTTTAAGGCGATATAATTACTAGATGATAAGCGGCTAGCACACTAATGACAAAATTAAGTTACAACCAAGAAATTGCCCATCTCGGCCTAGGACAACCAACCCAGTATAAAGAAAACTATGACGCAGGCTTGTTGCAGGCAGTCCCGAGAAGTCTAGGGCGCAATGAAATAGGCCTAGGCGTTACGCTACCATTCAGCGGGGAGGATCTATGGAATGGCTATGAGTTTTCCTATTTAAACTGCAAAGGCAAACCTTGTGTCGCCTTATTGCAATGTAGGGTGCCCGCCACTAGCCCGAACCTGGTTGAATCAAAATCGTTCAAGTTGTATTTAAATAGTTTCAACCAAAGCCACTTTGCTAGCGAGGGGGAAGTACTGCTAAAGCTTGAGAAAGACCTGAGCCGCTGTGCGGGTGAGCAAGTCAAGGTGGCCCTATTCCCTTTGTCTACCGGGAACCCATTTGAAATTGCCAAACTAGCACACACTTGCATAGATGAACTCGATATTGAAGTGCAATACTACAGTCCTAGGCCAGGTCTATTAGAAACAGGAACTGAACGGGTAGAAGAGCGCCTGGTCAGCCACCTGCTGAAATCCAACTGTTTAATCACCAATCAACCTGATTGGGGTAGCCTGGTAATCAATTACCAGGGTAACAGGATAAATCACGAAGCCTTGCTAAAATATATTGTGTCTTTTAGACAGCACAACGAATTTCACGAGCAATGTGTGGAACGCATTTTTTGTGATATTCTGACGCGATGTGAGCCTGAAAAACTGACCGTTTGTGCTAGGTATACGCGGAGGGGTGGCCTAGACATCAATCCTTTTCGTAGCAACTTCGAACATCCTTACGAAAATTTGAGGCTTATCAGGCAGTAGAACAGTGGAATGCCCCGCCCTAGAATTGAGGTGGTGCAGTTGATGACTTTACGTTTTAGGCAATATTTTGCAGAACCAATCACAACAGTTAAAACAACTAAAATCAGACCTCGCGAACCTGAGAGAATTTTTGGTTCGCTTTACCAAAGTTTATGAAGGGGTCCTACCCGACATTGATATTTTGTTGGCAGGCCTAAGAACCGAACTAAGTACAAACGGCAACCCTGCAAAACTCACCAGCATGCTGGCTGCTCTCACGGGCCCAGTATTGCAAAATGCTGATGCGCTAAAACATTTCAACCAGCAATTTAGCAATAGGCTAGAGACGTTTTCCAACCAAATACTGACGCTGAATGATACTTCGGTAGAAATTCGCCAGGACATTACCCAGTTTATCAGTGACCTGAAAAGCAACCCGATCTCCATCGTTGATACTGTCGACTACTTGGAGCGCTGCCTATCACTCGTTTTCAAAGTTATTGATAATCTAGTCGATGGAACGCAATCCAACCTGCAAGAACTTAGCACGGCAACCGATTTACACGAAAAAATCACCTTGGAGTTCAAGGAACTGGTCGCACTTTTAATTGCTTCAGAACCCAAAGACAAGGCATTGCAAGAAATCCAAGGGCAGTTTGAAAAAGGCCTGTCGCGGCAGGAACTGCTAGAGTGCTGCTTGATCGTGCTAAAAACCCTGATGTCAGATGTGTTGAGCGAACGCAAGCACGCTGAGAAATACCTTATTGGGCTGCAGAAAAAGCTAAAAGCCTTCGGCGGGAATGTTGAAAAGTCTATCACAGATTCACAAGAGCGTTTCCAAGTAAAATTAGAACATCAAGTATCATTGCGCAACCATATGGAAGTGATTGACAACGTAGTTAGCAATAACGACGACATCCAGGAGCTCAAGCAGCAAGCCAGCGCAGCGCTAGAAAAGATGGCCAACACCCTTTCAGATAGGGAGCAAAGTGAAAAAGACGAACAGTTGGGGTTGATGGATTTATTAGCGCAAATGAAGTCCCAACTCGCGTCATTGGAAAAAGAGACAGAAGCCTACAAACAACGCTTGCTGGAGCAAAAATACCACAGCCACAGGGATCCTCTGACCCAAATAGCAAACCGCAATGCCTACAACGACCGTGTGGAATTAGAGTACCGGCGCTGGAAGCGACATAAACTGCCAATTTCCATCGCTATCGTTGATATTGACCACTTCAAAAAGATAAATGACAACTTTGGCCATGCTGCAGGGGATAAAACCTTACAGGTAATTGCTCAAAGCATAAGTAAGTGCTTACGTGCAACAGACTTTTTTGCACGCTGGGGGGGCGAAGAATTTGTGGTGCTATTGCCACAAACCGCCATGGACAACCTGATCAAACCGCTGGAAACCATCCGCAAACAAATCCAACAAATTCCGTTTAAGTTTCGTGATAAAAGTGTATCCATCACAGCTTCAATTGGCGCCACTGAGTTCGTCCCTGGCGATACCATACAAACGGCATTTGAGCGTGCAGATAAGGCACTATACCAAGCTAAGCACAGCGGCAGAAACCGCTGTAACATCATCAAAGGATAAGAATGCAATCAGTTCAGTTAAATGCACTTGGTTCAATGAGCCAGCTGTCACAGTTGGAAGTTGACCGCCTCAAACAATCCACTAACCAAGAACTTTACCGTTTATTCCGCAATTGCTGCCTTGCTGTGTTGAACAGTGGCGCTGAACTGGATGACTTCAACGCAATATTTTCGCCATATGAAGATTTCCAGGTAAACATAGTGC
Organism: Alteromonadaceae bacterium; assembly: GCA_965279005.1. Taxonomy (GTDB): domain Bacteria; phylum Pseudomonadota; class Gammaproteobacteria; order Enterobacterales; family Alteromonadaceae; genus Planctobacterium. The sequence goes on from CBDIHK010000026.1 coordinate 718,010, forward strand.
GTCGCGAGCGTGGTGTGAAAATAGAGCTCATTAATCCGCCGCAAAGGGCATTTGTTGATGGCGAGCTAATCCTTGGGGTACACGAACACTTGTTCGCAGTAATGCGCGACCTGCTGTACATGGGGGCAAAGTTAGAGAGCCATGAACTCGATTTCACCGACTCCGGCCACATTACCCACGCCGTGTTTGACATGATGCGCCACGCCAGGGCACTACCGCAACAAAACGAACCCAATATGGTGGTTTGCTGGGGAGGCCACTCCATCGGCGATGTAGAATACAAATACACCAAAGAGGTGGGGTACCAACTTGGTTTGCGCAAATTGAACATTTGCACAGGTTGCGGGCCAGGCGCCATGAAAGGGCCAATGAAAGGAGCCACTATCGGCCATGCAAAACAGCGTTTTAGTAGTGGCCGTTACTTAGGCGTGACTGAGCCGAGCATTATTGCGGCAGAACCACCCAACCCAATTGTCAATGAGTTGGTTATCATGCCCGACATTGAAAAGCGACTTGAGGCCTTTGTGCGCATAGCCCATGCCATAGTAGTATTTCCAGGCGGTGTCGGCACGGCGGAAGAACTATTGTATTTATTGGGTATTATGCTCAATGAACAAAACCAGGAGCAAGTACTTCCTATCATTTTAACCGGGCCGGCCAGTAGCCAAGCGTATTTTGAATCTATCGACAATTTTGTTGTTGCGACTTTGGGGAAGAAGCCCGCTCTTTATACCGCATTATCATTGACGACCCTGGACAGGTAGCCAAAGAAATCAAGCTGCAGCAAGCCGCGGTAAAAGAATACCGCAAGCGGATTGGCGATTCCTACCATTTCAATTGGTCTTTGAAAATTGACCAGGACTTCCAGCAACCCTTTGCACCGACGCACGAAAACATCGCAAGCCTCAATTTACATTTAAAGCAACCCAAAGCACACTTGGCAGCGGCATTACGGCGCGCATTTTCCGGTATTGTGGCGGGCAATGTGAAGGCGGAAGGGGTCGAACAAATCCAAAAACACGGTCCATTCCAAATATTTGGCAGCCCTAAGCTGATGGCCTTGATGGATGATTTATTGCATTCATTCGTTGAACAGCAAAGGATGAAATTGCCTGGCGGTGATGCCTATGTCCCCTGTTATACAGTTGCGTCGGACAACGCCTAGCCCAAGTTGGTTGGGATTTGGATCAAAACAAAGTCCAAACCAATGAAAAATGCGACTAATGGAATTCACAAAACGATTATTTAGCGTACAATTTTTAACAGTTTATAAGCTTAAAGTGTAACGAATGTCTAAAAAGGTTGTAAAACGCATTGTTATTGGCGTGGGCTTGTATGCCAGCTTCGCCGTTGCTGTCTTAATGTTGTACCCCGACAAACCTAAAAATATGAACTGGGAAGACAGGCAACAATACAACAAAGTGCAAATAGACAAGTTGAATCCGGGTATTAGCCATGGCGAAATTATAGAATTGCTAGGCTCACCAGATATTAGTGAAGCGAAAAAAGTTGAAGGTGATACCCTGCAAGTGATGTATTACCGCACCCAGCACAAAAAACCCGATGGTATAACATCGCAAGATGAATGCACTCCGCTCTTGTTTAAAAACAATAAGTTGGTAGCCTTGGGAGAAAAAGCTGAACAACAGTTTATGAATGACAGCTAGACTACAAACTACCACCACCTCCCCAGCGGCGCGCTACGCACTGGTTATTGAAAGTCAAACAGATCTCCTTTCCAGGTTGCGGCGCTTACAGATAGATGGTTCGCTATTCCAAGATATTGAGCAGCATGGAGACACGTTGCTACAGTTCTACCACGATCACCCGGTACAGGCAACGGCGCTAGGCAACATGCACAAAGCGCCCCTGGATTATGTGGGGAACCTATGCGCAAACTTCACTGGATTGCTCATGCTTTTCGCGCTGCGCAACCAGTGGAACCACACCAGTATACAGCAGTTACTAGGTGCTGCTATTAGCTGGATCAGCTGCAACCAACCCTACCTAGAAGCAATATATAACAATGAAAACAATGGGCTAGCCGACCCAGCCTATAAAAAGCTGCGCCTAGTGCTGCCCAAGGCGCTGAAAAAATTAGATAAGCAAGTCTGGTACAAAGCCCATAGCAGCCTGAGCCACTCATTCCTAAAACAACCTAGCCAACAGTTTAGGCAACTTTCAACCTTGGACAAGGTTCCCGCCCTGTTTGTCGCCGCTTTTTACCTCAGCCTTTTAACGACTAGAAACCACAGGTTCCCTGCTTTGCCTTTTGCGGTCGCGCTCAAACGAATTAGCACTGAAGCAAATTTTAGTTTGCACTGCATTGTAGAGCCGGTATTGGAATATCCGGGACTGATTGCTCCGGGATGCCTGTATAAAGACCGCATGGCTGGTTCATTCCTAATACTTGAATTAGGACATGATGTGGTGCTCGCCAAGCAATTTAACCCTCTTACCAAGGAATACAGCAAAGCACCGCAACAACTAAAAGTGCAGGAGCTTACTAAACCACTACCGTCGCGGAATTTGCTTAATTTCGACCAGGTTGACGTAATTTGGGATAATGATTGGCTGGAAGCATCAGTGGAACTGCATGGCAATAGCACAGCATCCTTAATAGGCCACAGCTTTAGAGTTGACCAACCGCCTTCCAGCCTGTTAGCGATCATTAACTACCTGAACCAGCCTGATGTCGATGTCAACGAACTTTGCAGCCTGATTGAAAAAGAACCTTCGTTTGCCGCATACCTGCAATCCTCCGCGAGCCAGACAGGCAGGGAAAAAATTCCCATTACCGACGTAAAACACAGTGTAATGATGTATGGCTTTGGACGCAGCCAATACGTCCTCACCCAACACGCATTGATATCCCGGCTCAACCAACGCTTCTTTCCTTTGCAAGAAAGCTTTTTTTCAGTTTCTGAAACTTTGGGCACAAATTGCCGCTATGCTCAGCGAAGGGATACCTAGCCTTTTGGCAGAAGAAGTAAGCAACTGGGTTTATTTTAGTTGCGCGGGCTTGTTCACCAATGCCGACTTGAAAACAAAGTGCCACTGGCAGCTGAACAACCAACAGCCTCTGTCTCAAGGGTGCCTGGCCAATGGCCCGCAATCAGGGTTAATTGCGTCACATAGCCTCAAGTTAGCTGAATCCTGGGAACAGGAAAAAAAGCTAGTGTCAGCCCTATCAGGGTTAGCGACAAAGGCTAATTTACCTAAGCAAGCCAACCGCAACCAAACCGAACTCATCCTACTTACAAGCCTGCTAACGGCAAAGCAGGTTTATTTTGTAGGGGCGGTAGAAAATGTAGGTTTATTACCACAACTATTTACAGAGCTTGGCTTAGGAGAACAAGATTTGGCCAGGGTGTGGCAATTAGCGTTAGAAAGAACCCACACTTTTTGTCCAATTAATAGCCAACTCGCTTAACGAAAATGGCATCAGCGGCGTAAAAATGGTATAAACCACGCGCAATCGAATATAACTTTCAGCTACACTTTAGCTATCCAAGCACTACAGCCCACAAGACAGATGGTTGGGCACAATATTTAGCTGAATACCTTCTATCTAATTAAGGAATTTCCTATGACACAACGTATTACCGTAATCCGTGGCGACGGCATCGGACCGGACATTGTTAATGCCACTTTGCAAGTACTCGATAAAGTAGGTTGTGATTTTGAATATGATTTTGCTGATGCCGGCTTAGTTGCATTGGAAAACCATGGCGAACTGTTGCCACAAGAAACGTTAGATTTAATCGCCAAAAATAAAGTCACCTTAAAAGGCCCATTAACGACTCCTGTGGGTGAAGGTTTTACTTCCATTAACGTCAGCCTACGCAAACAGTTCCAGTTGTATGCCAATGTGCGCCCGGTCACTTCCTTCAAGGGAACCAAGGCCCGCTACGAAGACATTGATATTGTCACTATCCGCGAAAACACCCAGGGCATGTATTCCGGCCTTGGGCAAGTAGTTTCAGCAGACGGCAGCGAAGCCGAGGCAATGAGCAAGATCACCCGTGATGGGGCAGAAGCCATTGTGCGTTTTGCCTATGAACTAGCGCGCCGTGAAGGCCGTAAGAAGGTAACCGCTGTACACAAAGCCAATATATTGAAATCAACCTCCGGCTTGTTCCTAAAAGTGGCAAGGGAAATTGGTGAAGAGTACCAAGACATCGAATCGACTGAAATGATAGTGGACAATACCTGCATGCAATTAGTGATGAACCCCCACCAGTTTGATGTGATTGTCACCACCAACCTATTTGGTGACATTATTTCGGATCTATGCGCAGGCTTGGTGGGTGGCCTGGGTATGGCTCCTGGCGCGAATATTGGTAAAGACTGCGCTATTTTTGAAGCAGTGCATGGCTCAGCGCCCGACATTGCAGGCAAAAACCTAGCTAATCCAACATCGGTTATATTAGCGGCAGTGCAAATGCTCGAATACTTGGGAATGGGCGATAAAAGCGAAAAAATCCGAGCAGCGCTGCGGGATGTAATTGAATCAGGTGACCGCACGACCCGTGACCTAGGCGGGCACGGCTGGTACAACCGACTTCACCCAAGCCGTCCTAGACCGGCTTTAACCAAGTATTTTAAAACAGTATTAAGAGCCCGGCTCCGATGCCGGGCTCTTTTTTTATAGTCTGTGTCCTAATTTTCCAATTACTTTATTGCCAAATTGGTAGCCTGAGTTTGAAGCACAGTGCTTCAAAAGGAACAATCCATATTTTAGTTAAGGAAAAGACTATGAAAAAAACATTATTCGCAATTTTAGCAACCACTGCCATTGCAGCTTCTACACCAGCGTTGGCAGACCTTGGCGACACTAGCAGTGCAGCAGAGTTGCAGAAAGAACAAGCAGTATTGTCAAAGCTCAATATCAATATGGCAAGCCAAGACCAACTGACGGAACTACCCGGGATTGGTGAGAAAAAAGCCGCAGCAATCGTCGACTACCGTATGGATCACGGTAATTTCAATTCGGTTGAGGAACTAACCAATGTCAAGGGGATCGGAGACAAGTTGCTTACTAAGTTGCGCGACAAAGTTAAAGTCTAAGGCTTTAGGCCAACAAAAAAGGCGTCATTCGACGCCTTTTAGTTGGGTATTATTTTATTAATTCCGCTAGATACCGTTTAAACTCATCGCCTAGCTCAGGGTGCCTAAGGGCATATTCTACGTTGGCTTTCATATAGCCCAGTTTACTGCCGCAATCATGGCTTTTGCCCGCCATGGCATAGGCTTCGACTTGCTCGTTTTGCATCAGTGCCGCAATAGCATCGGTTAATTGGATTTCATCACCAGCACCTGGTGCAGTGCGTTTGTAATTCTTTCCAAATGGAAGCAGGCAATACATAGCGCCCGGTTATAGCCAGGTTTGAGGGCTCTGTACCTTTGGGTGGTTTCTCCACCATCTGCACTATTTTAGCTGACTGCCCAGGCTCTAATTCCACACCTTGTAAGTCAACAACACCAAACTTGTACACTATTTCCCATGGCACTTCCTCAACCATGATTTGACTGGCGCCTGTTTGATCAAATCGGGCGACCATTTCCGCCATGTTTTCCTTGGTCAAATCACAGCTGTCGCCGTCGATTATAACGTCTGGTAATACCACTGCAAATGGTGCATCACCCACCAAGGGTTTAGCGCATAAGATAGCATGTCCCAGGCCTTTAGCATGTCCTTGGCGCACATGCATAATAGTCACCCCCGACGGGCAAATTGCTTGCACATCAGCCAACAATTGACGCTTAACGCGCTTTTCAAGGGTGGCCTCTAATTCAAAACTGGTATCAAAATGGTTTTCAATGCTGTTTTTACTAGCATGGGTAACCAAAATAATCTCAGTAATCCCTGCCTGGACACACTCGTTAACAACGTATTGAATAAGAGGTTTATCCACTATCGGCAACATCTCTTTCGGGATGGCCTTGGTGGCCGGTAACATTCTAGTACCTAGTCCCGCAACCGGGATGACGGCTTTAGTCACTTTCATAGTATTTTCCTAACTTGTTGAATCCTTTAGTCAGTACGAACCTAACCCGTAACCGATTTTCCCCGGCCAATGGCATAATAATCAATGCCTACTTCTTCCAGGTAAGCCGGCTCAAATAGGTTGCGGCCATCAAATATCACTTTGTCGCGCAGCGAAGCGGCAATTGCATCAAAATCAGGTGCTTTGAATTCTTTCCATTCTGTACAAATCATCAGGCCATCGGCGTCCTTAATCGCCTCATAAGGCTCATCAAACAAGGCTACCCCATTAGGTTCACCCAACTTTTTAAACAGTAGGTCATTTGCGATAGGGTCGTAAAGATGAATACGTATGCCTGACGCCAGCATAGCTTCCATCGCCACCAAGCTAGGTGCCTCCCGAATATCATCGGTATTGGGCTTAAACGTGCCGCCCCATATAGCTATCGTTTTGCCACTGGTCTTGCCGTGGTAATGCTGGTTCACCATAGCTTCTAGCTTAGTCTTCTGCTTGGCATTTACCGACTCAACACTTTGCAGGATTTGCGGCTCGTAACCGTGATCCAAAGATGTGCGAATCAGTGCATTGACATCTTTAGGAAAGCAAGACCCACCATAGCCACAGCCAGGGTAGATGAAATGGTAGCCAATCCGGGGATCCGAACCAATCCCGTTGCGCACCATTTCAATGTCAGCCCCCACCTTCTCTGCCAGGTTAGCCATCTCATTCATAAAACTAATTTTAGTAGCAAGCATACAGGTTAGCGGCGTACTTGGTAAGTTCAGCACTGCGTCTGTCCATAACCAGCGTGCGTTGATGGTTGCGGTTAAATGGCGCATATAATCGGTTCATCACCTCAATGGCCTTGTCGCTATTACTGCCCAAAACGATGCGATCTGGTTTCATGCAATCCGAAACCGCTGCGCCTTCTTTTAAAAATTCAGGATTAGATACGACATCAAATGGAATATTTTCTTTGCGCAAGATAAGGTCTGAATCTATCGTGGCTTCCACTTTGTCACCGGTACCCACGGGTACCGTCGACTTTGTCACAATTACGGTATATTTCTCTATGTGCTTGCCAATGGTCTCAGCAACTTTGAGCACGTATTGCAAATCAGCGGAACCATCCTCATCCATCGGCGTGCCTACTGCAATAAAAATCACTTCAGCTGACTTTACAGCGGATGCTGCATCAGTGGTGAAGGCCAACCGGCCCGCTTTATAGTTGTCTTTTACCAGCGGGTTCTAGACCTGGTTCAAAAATCGGAATATGCCCTTGTTTTAAGCGCTCCACTTTAGCTGCATCAATATCAACACAGGTGACCTTATTCCCTAGATCAGCCATCACTGCAGCCTGGACCAGCCCTACATATCCAATCCCAAATACTGTAACCCTCAAATCTACATCCTTACAAATTATTTTTGAATATTCTTATTTGAATAATATCACCGATAAATAACACAAGCTAATTGTGGGCTTGTGAATAAGCGCACTATTTCAGCTGGTATTGCCCAATTATTAAATCGCGAATTTCATTGGCAACAAAAAAATCCGTTTTTTTGTAGCAGTTAGGGGTAAAAGAACCAACCTGCTCAACCAATGCAACCACCTCTTCCACATCGTTGGTTGCCAGCGCATAATTATTTTCCGAAACATAACGGGTCAAATCTGTTTGGTGGGTATCAATACGCTCAAGGTTGGCCACAACAACACATTTCTTGCCAAGCTCCAGAAGCTTGTATACATTTCCGGCGCCAGCATGGGTGACAACAGTATCAGCCCATTGCAAATGCTTGGAAAACTCTGGATCAAAATCAAAGCATTTAAAACGCTTAGGTTGGTATTGCCCACCAGCAGTCTGCCCTAGCAGGTTGAACTTTTCTGGCAAGCCAGACTGGTCGATTGCACGGAACAGGCTATTGAAAGGAGTGGTACCCACTGTCACTAACACATTCACAAGCGACCACTCCACTTGGCTTTTGGGAACAGTTTCAAAAGTTCTTTATTCTGGACATAAAAGACCGACGCTAGCTTGTACAGTACTTTGGCAGTCATTGATGCTGAATAAAAGCGGCTAAATGTTTCAACATGAATTACCGTTTTGCCGAACAGCCTCGACCAAAAAGCAACGGGCGCTGCTAGACCAGGGCCTGTCGATAGGACAGTGCGGATATCGTAAGCACTAAATAGCTTGATTAGTAAAAAAAAGCTGCGGATCAAACTCCTTGCCAGCATCATTGCCTCAAAGCCCGACTGTTTGGAACGCAATGCACCGCAGTTAACCATCTTATCGACTGGCTCCAGTGCAATTGCCTCACCTTCGGTAATTGCAACAATTTCCAAATTAGAACTGGTGACTTCTGGCATCCGCTGCAGTAGCCTGTTCATTTGGTTTTGGTGACCGCCTTCACCATATACCACAAGCAGTGCGGGCTTCTTACCCGGCCTCATGATAAAACCTCCACGAGCTGTTGCTCACATATTTTGGCATCGTATTGTTCGGCCCGGCGGCGGGCAGCAAAGCACATATCCCTATATATATCAGGTTCAATGTTTTTGGCGCTGGTAATACACTTGGTTAGGGAACTTGCGTCACCACAAGTAAACCCAAGTCCATTGACACCAGGCTCAATATAATCGTTCATCCCACCCATCATTGATCCGATGACCGGGGTACCCGTAGCCATTGCCTCAAGCCCTACCAGTCCCAAGCTTTCAATACGTTCAGAAGCAAAAATCATAAAATGCATCGTCTTTAAATGTTGCTGCAAATGCCGTTGCTCAGCCATGCCTACAAATTGAACCCTATCCTGGATACCTAATTTAACCGTTTGCTTTTTAGCCCACTCATGTAAAACGCCATCGCCGACAATCTTACACCTAAAATCGAATTCTAATTTAGACAAGGCCAACAGCATTGTCCCAACTCCCTTACTTCTATCAAGCCGGCCAATATAGCCCAAATTGAGCACCCTGCCGTTAGCAAAATCTGCGGTACTAGGTGCAAAGTTAAACTTGCTCAAATCAATGCCACCCGAAGGACTAACCAGGATCGCATTGGGTAGCTTAGAATAAGATGATATCAACAGTTTTTTGAAAAACACTGAGGGAACAACCACTTGTTTAGACAAGGCGAGGGTTTTGCCTGCCAGGCAACGCTTCACAAACCTTACTATTTTTGGTTCGTACTGGGCAGGTAAGACATCACCACCATGAACGTGGGAAACAATATGGCGTTTCCTGAAGAAACTGGCGAGAACCAATGGGATTCCGCTATGCGCAACATAATGGATATACACTTTGCGGTCTTCAGTTACCACGGCATAAAAGGCGCGCAAAAAGTAAAGTATGTAACCCCATAGCTTGGCCAATTTATTCTTGGGATCACCAGGCACTACCACGCGCTTGACATCGAAACCATTGCTTAGCAATTGCTGCTCGATGTTTTTTACAAATACCCCCTTTGCCGGAGCCTCAGGTGTGGGATACATGTTTGAGAGAAGCAATATTTTAGTCATGTTGCTCTATGTAATTAAAACGGCTATGGACACTGTGCTTTTCTGGGCATCGCAATCAATCGCAAACAAGCAACCATCAGGCAATATCTTTACGCAAGTGCGCTACGGTTTTTTTACTTGAATAGGGGATCTTGCCATCGCCATCGGCGTACCCTACCGCTATCAACATAATTACCCTTTGCGATGGGTTCAAATTAAGTCGTTTCTCAATTTTCCTCTCGCGGAATTCAACATCAGGCCAGTTAATTGGACAGCTACTCAACTTTAGGGTTTCCAGCGCTAACATAAACTGCATCGCCGCCAGTGAACCATCAATATAGATAAGGTGGCGATCCTGCTCACCGGGATAGGCAGATAAATCACCAACCACAGCAATCAGGCAAGGAATATTTTTAGCGAACCCACCGGTACCACCAGCAAAAGCAGCTACTTCTGCCGCCACTTGGTTATTGTTCATTACGAAAAATTGGAACGGTTGACGGTTACAAGCAGAAGGGGCTAACGATGCCATTTTTATCGCAGTATCAAGCTTATCCTCTTCCACTGCCCTACCATCAAACCAGCGAGTTGAGCGCCTCTGCAGGAATAGTTCATTTAATTGCTCTTGCGTTATTTGGCTGTTGGCGCGCGCATGGTCTGGATACGGGATGTATTTAGTTGCATCATCGTAAACTCCATTCGCATCCCCGTTATTCGCCATAAACTCATTATACTGCTTTCTTGCGGCAGCCACCCTGGCATCGTCCTGAACCTTGTCAAAATACTCCTTCAGGACATCGGAAGACCATTTTTTTTCTTCATCACAAAACATCGGGGAGCCCATCATACCTACATAAGCCTTTACTGTCTCGCCAATGTAAGCGCTGGCAAAAACCGGTTTGCGAGGGCGCATAATCAACGCTTTTTCAAGGCGGTGGGTGTTGCGCCGCAACAAAGCACTCGTGCTCAATTCATAAGAAAGGTGGGTTTCGATATAACGAATTTTGCCCCATATTACCGCCCTGCACTCACGGGAAAAACGGGATGTAAACAATGCGTAATAAATAGCGCTAATGCGGGGGGAGCGTGCGGCAAGTTTTAGCGCTGCAACTTTGGCGCTAAGACCACGGCTTTTGATAACTGCAATTTGCTCCTGGCTAAGCAGCTTTTTTAAGATAGTTTTGAGCATAATTCCCTAAATTGGTTTGAGTTATCCCTTTAAATAGGGGGCTAGGGCTGTTTTTTTGCGCTACCGTCAAATGCAACCATTGTCACTGCTTGGCAAATGCGCGTACTTGTTTGTAGATTGTCACGCATCTAAGGGGCACCAAAAACGCTTTGCACATCATATAAAATACAACCCTGGTTTTCGAATAAAATGCCAATGATAAAAACGAGGCGACGCCATAAGAAATCAAAGTGGCATAAGCGGCGCCTTCCGCCCCTTTGACCGGGATTAACCAGAGGTTTAGTGCCACATTGCTGATCGCGCCAAACACCGTGGTCAACAATGAAAAGCCCAATACATCCTGTATTAAAATCCACTTACCAAATAGCGCCCTGGCAAAAACGAAGCAACAGCTCCATATATGGATGATTAAAACAGATGCTGAAGCTAAATAATCTTCACCAAATAAAATCCTGATCAGCGGCGTCGCCAGCAATGTAGTACAGATAGCCAGCACAATAGCAATAAAAAACAACAAATCAAAAACAGATTGCATGCGCTGCTTGAAAGCCAACTCGTCCTTTTCTTTAAGCTCAATAAGCCCAGGATAAACTGAGGCCACAATCGCCACGGGCAAGAAATACCAAGCTTCAGACAACTGTGCTGCTACCGCATAAATTCCCACCTCTTTCGCACCGACCATCCACATCAGCATTACTTGGTCGACCTTTTGGTAAATCATGGCACACAAAGCACCAACCATTACCATCCAACCGCGTGATAGCAGCTGCTTAGCTTCTGTGCCAGAAAAACGCCATAAGCCAAAATCCGGCGCCTCCGTTTTTTTATACAGCCAAAATAATGCAAACATCAGGATCACGGCCTCTAGCAAAAAGGCGAAACCAAACCAATACAAAGATGATCCTATTACCAGGAGCATTATTTTGAAAAAAGCAGCCGTTGCCAGTGACAAAGTTTTGGCAATTGCCGTGTACTTGCCCTGCACCTTGGATTCAAACCAAAACTCAACGGCTATTTTTGGATCCAACAACAATGCTATCGCTACGCACAATAAAAGTGACAAAAGCACAGAATCGCCATCAGTTGATACAAAGGAAAAAACCAGCATGCCAATGAACGCAACAACTGCCGCACACATTTTCATAACGAGTACGGTACCCAACACGCGTTCTTTTTCCGAAGGGCGCCTCACCAGCTCCCTTACGGTCAAGCCATTTAAACCCAAGTGGGTAAAGGCAGAAAACAGCATTACCATTGAAATGCAATAGGCCAATTTTCCATATTGCTCAGGACCGAGGTAGCGGGCGACCAAAATCCCAACCACTAGCCCAGCACCCATCCTGATCAGGCGCTCAGAGACTAGCCACGACGTATTCCGAAATAACTTTAGGAACACATCATGCTGGAATAGGTTTCGAATGGTCGTTAGCATTGTGATTTATTGCTTATCCAGCTAGGTTAGCAAAGCCCCGCTGAACATTGAGCCTGTGGCAAAAATTAACAGTTGCAGGTCTAAGGGCTTCAAGCATCGACTATGTCATCCAACTCGGCAAACACTTGTTGCCACATTGCACGGGTTAGCTGTTTTTGCTCAATTGATTTTTCACTTAGTTGCGCTGCCAACTCAGCCGAAAAGCCAGTCTCAAAACATTTAGACATTGCTTGTTTTGCCGCGTCAACGCCATTTGTTTCGTCAAATAAAAACTCGCCCATGCCGTAATCGGCTAACAACATCTCGTATTTATGGCTCCAACCAGTAGCAATAACAGGTACACCTTGGCTCAATGCACTCACCAGGCCATGGAACCTCGAGCTAATCACCAGTTTAGCCTTGCCGATCAGCGCCTTAACATCAGCCGCAGTATCTGGCTGTATGATTTGGATGTCCCGCTTGGTTGCCACCACAATATCCTGTGCCAATTTTAAGTCTTTAGCACCTTCGTGTACCAGTACATAAGGATTGTGGCCGGTTTCTAGTGCGTGCTCCAACAGCGAAGCCATAAAACCTACGTAAAGCCCAGGTATCTGGCCTTTTTTCATTTCCAACATTTTGGAGTTGGGGATCAAACAAACATCATACTCGGAAACGTCATCTTTGCCTTGGTAGGCGGGCGCAAATAGGTTAGAAAAGTCAGGGGCTTGCTTAATTTGTTCGCGGTCACAAATGGCTTTGGCATAGCCATAAGAAGCAGATTCACGGGCAAATACCAGATCAGCATTTTCAAAAATTATACGCATTTGCCCAGCAAGTGCCGGATCTTCAAAAGTGCCTAAGGCTTGTGGCAGCATGATCACCTTGCGCCTGTTGCTGCCGCGTTTAAACTGTACAATGTTACCCGCCAACCTCTGCTCAGCTTTTTTGGCACCCCACTGGTCGCCATAGGCAAAACCCGATGCATCTATAATGGCATCAATTTCAGATGGCATAACAATACCAAACATATTGCGCACCTTAGAGGGTAGAATATGTAAGAGCTTGCCAATATCTACCCCTTTTTTCACAATGCGCCCAAGTTGGTAGGTACCGTATAATACCCGCTCACGGTAAGCCGTATCGACGGGCAATGCGATTTTGGCAAAGGGATAGCGGTTGTAGATTTGCTCACAAAGTGCAGCCAACATTAGCTCGGCTCCTTTGTTGGGAAATCCAATTCCCCGAATTTCGATGTTTAACCGCTTACTCATAGTGCAATTCATTTCCTACATTAGTAACAGGTATGTCGCGTCACTTTTTACTTCTAGGGCTTCATAATTTTGGTTGCTAAACTGGCGACTAAAAACAAAGGTACCGATATTCCTAATACTGGTGACTTGAGACAATCCAAAAGGTGGCAGAGTTTATTTGAAATCCCCTGGTTTGACAATAAATTGCTAGACCGGACTACGCCAGCAAGATTTCTGTGCTGGAATCAAAAATCGAAACAGCGCCCTTTTGAATTGTTGAAATCCCAGAGTTCGCCCTAGTTTATGCAAAGCATATATAGGCTGTGAAGGGACACAGGAAAAGTTATAATCCCCAATACAACACTATGATTTAGCTCACACCAGGTGAATGGAGCCAAACGCAACCATGCAAGTAGCAACGATTAGGGTCGCAATTGTCATCCCTGTCTTTAATGATGTAAAACGGCTAGCAAAATGCCTTGAAGCTATCGCGCAACAGACCTATCCGCGCCACTTGATCCGGGTATATGTGGCCGATAATGGCTCAACTGAAGATATAGAATCGTTAACAAAGCAATTTGACTTTGTGCAGTACCTGTTGGAACCGACACCAGGTTCCTACAACGCACGGAACAAAGCGCTTGCCTGCTTGGCCGAAGAAGAGATAGTGGGATTTACCGACTCCGACTGCATTGCTGCACCAAATTGGATTGAAAGTGCAGTTCACTACCTTGAAACTTCACCCAATACACCTGTTGGTGGGGCAGTTAAAATATTCGCAGAAAGTGGCACTAACAACCTAGTATTCAAATACGAAACCTTGTTTGCATTCCCACAAAAGGAATACGTAGAACACGACCACTTTGCGGTGACTGCTAACTTATTCGTCACTCGCGATATGCTCAAAACGGTTGGCAATTTTGAAACCTCTTTATTCTCCGGTGGTGATGCCGATTTTGGTAACCGCTTGTATAAACATGGATTTCCTATTGACTACAGCGCAGATGTCGTGGTCCAGCACCCTGCACGCAGGTCAATAAAGCAGATTGTGACGAAAATAAAGCGCACTGTCGGCGGCGGCTATACACAGCGAAAACGAAACCCTGCGGCAGGACGGCTGTTTACTTGGCCGGGTTTGATCAAAAGCTTTGTGCCGCCAATGAGTGCACTTCGAAAAATCATGTCAAGCAGGCGTTTTGCTTTGGGCAGCAAACTAAAACTGTGCTTACTTACTCTCTATCTACGCTACTACGTAGGGGTTTTACGGTTATTGTTTAAATTAAAGTTGTATTCCTCTTACGAGAGGCTGTGACGGCCACTCCTAAATAAACTGCTTCGGCCGGAGATACTGTTAGGGGCTAACTACATATCCTATCTAATACTGCGGAGATACCTTGCGATTTAGCGTTGCCGCCAGCAATATAGCCCATAATGGTGTAACTGTACCGTTATACAATACGTGCCCTGCGATACAGGAGATAAAAAACAAGACCACGGACGCAATGATGGTAGCCTGCTTCAAAGGCCCTGGAGGCGCTTTGAACAGCAACAGGAATAAATAAATATATGCAGCATACACAGCAAGTGTAAATATCAGGCCAAAATTCAGCAACAAATCCATCCAATCAAATTCGACCCGGGTCACCCCCGCCCTTTGCATTGTAGGTATATCCAGCCCCAGCAAAACCTGCGCCCAGTTGGCATTATAAAATAGCTCCCAAATTACCAAGAGTTTTTCTTCCCTACCTGAAAACAAAGCCCGTTGCATTCCGCCGGTGTCGTAGAAAAATACCAACCTCTCATATACTGGGTTGCTGACTATCTGCTCCTGAAAGGCAACCACAAAAGCAACTAATAGCAAGGCAGCAAATGCAGACAAGAGCACCATCCTTGCATCTGCATTAACCAGCATTACCAAAGCTGCAATGATAAAAAGTGCCAAAATACCGCTTTTGGTACCAATAATTACGGCAAGGGCTAAAAAGAAACAGAAATAACAAACAAACCTGAATAAGGATTTAAGATAAGCGCGACATAGGAATAAGCAGGCACAAATTACGAGTACACCCGATAGGGCATTGCCGGCATAAAAAAAGCCCTTAGCACCGAGGCCACCTGAGTAAGTGCTGTAACCGAGGCCCGCAAAAGTTGCCAGGATATTTAGCATTACCACGCACAACGACGCGGTAACAATTGCGTTTATTGCGGTTTGGGTCATGGTTCTGAAACTGCCAACCACAACAACCACAACAAACAAATAGATCGCCTTCACCGCTTCTTGCAGTGCAAAAGTGAAGTGCAGGCTGTCAACGGTGTAAAAACGCGCTAATGCCCATACCAGTAGAGCCGCTAATATTGCTGAGCACAAGATCGCCCTATTACGCTCAAAAATCAAAGCATAGAGCAATAGCAGAAGTAATAAGCCTTGTTTAAACAAGGGCGAAATGACACTGGGCAAGCCAACGCTTTTAACTAATAGCCCATTGACGCTATCAATTAACAGATAAGCAGCAAACATAAACAGTATCAGCCATTCCATGGCTGCACGCCGGGTGACAACATTACCATGCAGTTTTGGACTGATACCTTGTCCGGCCGAGTGAGCAGCTAACAAATGATGTATTACCTATAATTTGCCATCATCATGTTGACGCAGCAGGCCGCATTAAAAACCAAATAGTCAACACAATAACAACCAAAAATCCGCTTAAGAAAATTGCCAACAAACAAATCAAGGTTCTCTTAGGTGAATCTGGGCGCTCAGGCACCACTGCCGGATCTATGCTTGAGAAAACAAAATCTTGTTTAACTTCAGCCAACATCAAGTTTTTGGTCTGCTCTTCAATGAGCTGGAAGAACACCGAACGCATGTCAACGTTTTCCAACGATTCAAGTTGGTTTTCCAAATAACTGATATTCTGCTGTGCCATGACCACCTCACGGCTGCGCATTTCAGCATTGAGTTCTTCAACCAGCGTATTTGCCCATATAGATGCCAACGCCGGATCAAAGTGTTCAACAGCTATTGTAACTAGGCCATTAGGTTTGTCTTCCGTAATTTCCAGCATTTCACGATACTTGCTGTAAAGCTCTAGGTCTGTCGGCGAAGCGGTTTTTCCAGGACCAACATCGCGCACCCAACTACCGGTTTCAGTATCATAAATGTCCGGGTCTATAACTAGCTGCTTGGACTCTTGATCCCATCCAGCACCCGCAAAAAGCGGTATTGCCATCTCATAGTCTGAGATAAATTGCTTGGCAAACTTCCTAGATTCCAGGATAGCTAAAGCTACTTGAACCTTGCTGTCACCATCGC
Source organism: Alteromonadaceae bacterium (assembly GCA_965279005.1). Taxonomy (GTDB): domain Bacteria; phylum Pseudomonadota; class Gammaproteobacteria; order Enterobacterales; family Alteromonadaceae; genus Planctobacterium. The sequence goes on from CBDIHK010000026.1 coordinate 734,670, forward strand.
CACCGACATTGATTCCGGCAAGTGAGGCAAGCCCACCTAGCTGGCCGGCTATACTATTTAAGCCTCCACCAGATGCTTCATTGGAGATTGCTAGCAGCGCTTCGGCCTTATATACATTCTCCGTATTTAACATCCAGATCGCAGTAGCCAAACCAACGGCAAATGGAATGCCAATAACCCATTTGTATTTGGCTAATAGAAAATGAAAGAGTGAGAGTAGGCTGTAATCTGTGGGAAGTTGACCCTGGGACACGGCTCATCCTTGTAAATGCACTATAAAGCGGCATTTTATCGGAAAACAGTAGAATACAAAATGCTAATTGACGGCAGGAATACCTAAAATCAGCATACACTGCACCCTGCCATTAAAATGGACGCCTTAGAGCTTATGGATTTTAGCAGATTGCTGTACAAATGATTGTTTATCCAGCTGCGACTTTTTCCACAAGTGGTCTTCGATAGTACTATTGGGGCTATACCCCGTTGGCGCACTAAGTAAAAGCTCTTTAATCAAAGCAACATCCAATGTATTGCATGCTCGCTCAAGTTCTTTAAGGAGACTTTTTAATTCAGTGGGTTGCATCGCCAATTCATTGGCTGTCATAATGCGTGGGTGGGAGGTGCCATTGACGTTTTGACCAATCAATAGCTCTTCATAGAGCTTTTCACCAGGCCTCAGGCCAGTATATCGGATCTCAATATCACCAAATGGGTTATCTTCATCACGAATGCTCAAACCTGACAGCCGGATCATCTTTTTGGCCAAAGTATTGATCTTTACCGACTCTCCCATATCCAGCACAAATACATCGCCACCTTCCCCCATGGCACCCGCTTGGATAACCAACTGGGCAGCTTCAGGGATAGTCATAAAATAACGGGTGATATCTGGATGTGTTACTGTTACAGGTCCACCGCTTTGTATCTGGCTGCGAAATAAAGGAACAACTGACCCTGAAGATCCAAGCACATTACCAAACCTCACCATACAAAACGAAGTAGGTTTCTTCTCTTTGGCGAATGCCTGCAGGATTAATTCTGCAACCCGCTTGGTCGTACCCATAATATTGGTGGGGCGCACAGCTTTATCCGTTGATACCAGTACAAACTTTTCAACCCCAGTTTCCATTGCAGCCCGAGCGCAATTAAGTGTACCAAGCACGTTGTTCTGGACACCTTCAGCCACATTGTATTCCACCATTGGCACATGTTTGTAAGCCGCGGCATGGAACACGGTATCAACTTGGTAGGCCTTCATAATCGAAGACAAACAATAGGCATTTTGCACAGAGGCTAAAAACGGCTTGATATGCACCCTAAGATCAATTCGTTGTGCAAGTTGATTTAGCTCGTTATCAATGCTGTATAGGGAATATTCCGAAATATCCAAAATAATAAGCACTTCTGGGCGTTGGGTGATGATTTGCCGGCACAGCTCCGAACCAATAGAGCCACCTGCACCTGTAACCATTACGCACTTACCAGTGATATTCTGGGACATCAATGAAGGGTTAGGCGCCACCGGATCACGTCCAAGCAAATCTTCTACTTTCACATCTTGGATCTGGTCTATATCAGCCCTGCCATCAACTAAATCGGCCGTACCAGGTACAGTCTGAACCGGCAGGCCTAAAGGTTCTAACCTATCAATAATACGCTTTCGCTCTGCCCGGGAGGCACTAGGTATAGCGAGTAGGATCTTTTCTATTTCTAGTTTTTCGACTAGCTGGTTTATCTTGCTGGGGGAATGGACTTTAACGCCAAAAATCACCGTTCCTTGTAACTTAGGGTTGTCGTCCACGAATGCTGACGCTGTGTATTCAAAGCTATTTTGCAAAGCGGATGCTAGTTGCACTCCACTGGCACCGGCACCGTAAACCAGCACTTTCGACTTTTGTACTTTGGAATGCATTTGCGCCAGGGCTTTGACCACCATCCTAGAACCACCCATTAATATAAATGCAGTGATACCCAAAATGGCGGGAACTGTTCGCGGAAATCCGGCTTTAAACAACCAATCAAGAATGACCAACGCAATAGCTGAAGAAATAACAGCTGTAAACAACAAGCTAATAGAGTTGTGGTTAATAAACCGTATAACTGAATTGTATAAACCAAGGAGCCAAAAAATGGCAATTGATGCAATAACCCACAGCGCAGCAACGGTATATTTCTCCAGCGTCATAGGGAAGTAAACTTCGCCGGTTCTCAGCGCAATAGCCATCCATAAAGCGACAACCAAAAATGTGCTATCAGTCGTCAACAAAATGTACCTTTTCAAGGTTCTGGATAATTCAAATATTTGCCTCATCTATCTTCCCCACAGACAATTTCAACTTAGCAACCAAACACCAAGAAATCAGGTAAGGTAACCCTAGGTGCGGAATAAAGTCACAACCCCACGCACTGCATTTGCCTCAACCTAGCCCGAGAATTAACTGTCGGGCTCAACGTGCAATAACTTTAGAATTCCATCTGAAAACTGAAGTATAGCGTCGCTTTCCCCTATTTGCTCTACAAGCTGGGCAGACCACACAATTATTTTTCTATTTTGTTCGTCCATAAAATATGCGCCAGGGTAAGGCTTTGTAGTAGCCCTAACCAATCGCTCGGCATCGTGTACACTTCCGCTCAAATCTATCAAACCGTCTTCTGGTGTCCGGCCTGGCCAAACAGTTGCGCTGCCTGGCTCTTGTGCGACCAATGGCAGCTTGTCCTCTATCAATAGAGGAATGGCCATCGTCATCAGTTCATAATGCGCCTCGTTGACACGCTGGTACAAGGTTGTGGCGGTTTCATTACATGCTATGGGTATTTCCAATTGTTTGAATATAGGCCCGGTGTCAACTCCGCTATCCAATTGGAACATTGTGACTCCGGTTTTTTCGAGTGACTTGAGAATCGCCCACGGAATCGCAGCCCTTCCGCGTCCGATTGGCAATAACGTAGGGTGCATTCCCAACACTCCCCTGCTTGGGGCAGACAATACCGCTATCTTTGCAATCTGTGACCAACCAATAATAAATAACCAGTCTATGCCATGCTCCTGGATGGCTTGTATTACGTCGTCATTGTTAACATTCGAACTTTTAATCAGAGGGATATTATGTTCATCGCAAAAGCTATCTACATAAACACGCCCTGACTTCTTACGGGCTTTATCATCGGGGAGGGTAATGACCAAATCTAGCTCGCCACCAGCGTGGTAAATTGCTTCCATGCAGGATAAACCCAACTCGACACATGTCACGAAACCAAATTTCATGATATCTCCTAATAAACAGGGGGCGGGCGGAACAGATACAACAAGGTGCCGAAAATAATACGCACATCTTGGACAAACCCTAATGATTCACTGTATTTACCATCAAATTCAGCTTTCTGCTCAATCGTCATACCATCGAATGCATTCACCTGCGCTAAACCTGTGAGACCCGGACGCAGCATCAATGAACCATTGTCCATCCTACGTTCGATAAGCTCTATTTGCGACGGTATAGGAGGCCTCGGCCCGACGATACTCATATCGCCAATTAGAATGTTGTAAAGCTGGGGTAATTCATCAATATTAGTACGTCGGATTAAGCTCCCAATCCAAGTCAACTTGATTGCACCAACAGAATCAGACGGCAAGTTTTTAGTATCCACTGGCATGCTTCTAAATTTATAGAAATTGAATGCTTCGCCGCCCCTGCCGATTCGTTTTTGAACAAAGATCAATGGCCCCTTGTCAAAACACTTAATCAAGACCGCAACCACTAATAGCAAGGGAAGCAACAGGATAAAAGCAACGAGGGCAATGGCAATATCAAAGAGCCTTTTACCAATTTTTTGATACATAGTTACAGCTCTTGTTGAAAAATAGTCTGAAATGCTTCTGAATAATATTGACCACTTTGACCTCCCCTATACGCAGCAAGCCCCTTTAAGGCTTCTATACTGCGAGGATGGGGAAATTCCCTCATTACATTCCTGTAGCAGCCTAATGCTTCTATTTTTTTATCCAAGCTATCGGTTACCTCAATATACGTATTCGCTTTAAACATGTCAGCGCTAGCTTCAAAGGCCCAATCAGTTGCGGACAAAATTTCCATGTAGGCTAATGATTTTAACTTTGGTATGTCTGGCCTTCTCTGGAATAGCCGGCTAGCTGCAAGGCATGCTTTTGAGACCTCCTGGTGGTCTATATTTAGATCTTTAGGGTGATGGGTAAATATCCGTGTGGGCCTAAACTCAACAACTTGCTTTTCGATAAACTGAACTAAGGTTACGTGCTCGACAGTATTTGTGCGAATATTTGGAAAACTGCCAAGCACCGGTATTTCAAACCCCAAAGTTGCATTGGCCGCCAGAATATCCTTGTAAAGCTCTTCATTGGAAGGTCGTTGGGTTCTCACTTCAACGTTGCCGCATAAGATAACAGGTAGCACCTTGCCACCACTTTGCACTATCTTGTGCCCGCTTGCCCCAAAACCCAGGATTTCGTCATCTGGGTGTGCAACTACCAATAATATTCGCTCTTCCATAACTTTATATCACCACTGTATCTGGGTCTAATGGTTCTCCGGCTTATTTAAATGCAGCTTTCTTGTACCGCTACGTCATAGCAGCCATAATAGATCACGTGCCCTGATGGGCTATGTTGCCTTATAGTAACCTAGCTGTCGATAGTAGTTTTTTTCTCACTCCAACCTGTATTGGCGGGCTGTAAGATGTAGGGCTTCTTCCTGGTCATAGGGAGGCTGCCAGGACATAATGCTTTTGCTCTCAGAAATGTCCATACGCAAGCTTCCGAGCAACCTCTTTGCTAAACCTTGCTTGCCAATCACAGTAAGCATTAGACGCAAAAGAGTATGGCTAAACCAAAACAAATGTACTTTTACACCGAGCCCGGATGCTAAACACGTTATCAGGCGGGAGGTAGAAACATCCTCCCCGTCAGACACCAGGAAAACCCTGTTAGCCGCCTCTGGCTTGTTAATGCACAGCTCCACAAAATGCACCATATTGCCCAAATAAATGATTGAGCGTTGGTTTTGCACAGAAGCAAATGGCAATGGAATACGCTTTTGCAACAGCTTGATCAAAGCTAAAAAATTAGCCTTGACGTTTGCACCATAAATAAGTGGGGGCCGCACCACAACCCACTCCATTGAAGATCCCGAGCACTCTTCCATCAATGCTTTTTCAGCCGCCTGCTTGGATATTCCATAGGGATCAACCGGTTTTAGTTCACTATCCAGACAATAGCTTTCTCCTGGACTGTGCTCTTCACCAAATACTTTGATAGAACTAATAAATACAAAGCGCCTAACACCAGCCTTGATAGCCTGCTTAACCAAATTAACTGTACCAGAGTAGTTTACTTCCATGAATGTCTTCATGGAGGTATCAGCTCCTGGTTCCGTTTGGTGGACATGCGCCGCACAGTGAACGACACAATCAACCCCCTCCAATGCTCCTGTGTAATCGGTGTCGCCATTGATGCCGGCAATCTTATGAAATTTGCAGTCACTTGTTAACGCCGCAGCAGTACGGCCAATTGCCGTCACCTCGTAGTTCAGCTCTAACAACTTATCGACCAGCGCACTTCCCAAAAACCCCGTCGCGCCTGTAACAGCTACTTTCATCATTTGTCCGCCACCACACTAATCACAGAATTCGCCATCTCCGACATGATGTTCCGCCTTCGATATTTTTCCAAAAACTGTGAATTATCTATCTTTCCGGCGCCAATCGCTTTGAACGCGGCATATGCAGACTGGGCATTGCATGGGGTAAATACTTCACTACAGGATAAATTTTCCTTTAAAAATTGTGCTGCCTGGCCACTGACACCGGCAATAATTGGTTTGTTGAATGCGGCATACTCAAACACTTTGGACGGCAAGACTTTTTCGAAGGCCTTCGCATCATTCAGATGACAAAACAATATGTCTGCTTGCTTGTATTCCTCAACCAGTTCTTGCCTAGTGATGGGTGGCAACAACTCTACATTGGTGCATTTTTTTTGCTCAATTAAATCAACCAACTTTGCCTTTCTTCCCCCATCGCCAATCACCCGAATGATGCAATTTTCATCCTGCAGACATTCGGCAAGTCCGGGAACAATATTGTGTAACCCTTGGCTCTCGCCCACATTACCAGCATAGAGTACTATTGTTTTGGTTTCGCCATTCGCCTTACCAGAATTAACATTGGGTGACATTGCGTTTTCATAAAACACTTCATCAATGCCATTGGTATATGGGTCGTAATCTAGTGTGGGGTACTTTGCCTTGAAATATGGGAGAAAGCCAGGTGAAACCAAATTAACCCTAGTTGCAGGGATGAATGTGGCGCGTTCAATCAGTTTTAATACCGGTACAATGAAAATCTTGGCAAATTTGGGTAACATATCTTCTATGGTATCGACAAATATATCACGTATATCCAGATACAAAGGCAGCTTGTATTTTGTAGCATACCGGCTACCTAAAAACGCCGTGAATAGCCTTGAGCTGGTGGCAAATACTAAATCGTATTTTTCGTTACGAGCTATTTTCATTGCGTTGAAGTAGTAGTGCAAAAATGCCTTAGATTGATCCAACATACCACTTTGATGGGCTGGAAGCGCGATACGGAATATCCGGGTATTGCCATTAACCTCCATCTCTGGTGCCGTTACATTGAAACTAGCATAGCGGTTCGGCCTAGTGGTCACTATATCAATGCAGCTGTCACTATCCAGTTTCTCCTGCAAGGCATCGACCAATGCCTTGCAACGGAATGAGCCTGCACATAAATCGGGTTCATAATAAAAAGACAGGATCAGTATTTTCAAAGTAAATCCTTAAGAAATTAGGAAGCGACAATTAAGGCAGCCACTATTGATGTCAACCACAAGTTTCGTACTGGCGACTGAAACTCCAAATTTGGGATGCCATGACGATGGTTGCACCTGAAGCTCCCCGTCTGTGCTAAAAACAATTTTAAGCCCTGAGGTATCGGTCAGTACAGACTGTTGCTTTGACAATTGGGTAACTGCTATTGATGGGTGCAAATGCCACGTTGCAACGGCGTGCTTGTGCTTGCCGGTGATTTTGTCAACGACCCACAATTCTGATTCAGAGCAATTAATTTGCCTGTGGTGCATGAGCTTATTGAACATCCTGGCGTAACCATTATGAGATGCTGACAACACAACGCCACCGTTAACTTGGTTGGACTGGAAATCGTGGACTTTCGCCCGCCTTGCCACCTTGAATCCACTCCAAACTTCGGATGAATCCCTGCCATCAATCTGAACCGTATTGTGTGCGGCTGTTTTTCTTTGCCGTAGGCGCTCTTCACCATTGCCATATACAGATGTCCCCGAGTTTACCAAAATCCTTTTGCCCAAAACGGTCCACTCCAAACTCAAGGTGTCAGCATGTGCATGCCCAGGAAGATAATCTGGACCGACCGAAGCATGGTCGAAAAAAGCGACATGCCGAGGCATATTAACCCGGCTATATCCACTAGGTCGCAAGGTTTGCAATGGTTTGGCTTTTCTCAGGCTAACATTAAGCCCTATTTTTGAGGCATATTCGAGTAACTCGGATTTTGTTGGCGAAAGCTCCATGGCACTATCATTGAAAAATGCCACCTGTTGATCCGGATGTAACATCACATCATACCAACCAATTCCTTTTTCAAAGGTAGACTCCAGCGCGGATGACAACTCCAGTAAACTAGGATTAGATGAGGTTTTTGCTAAGTTGATTAAATCTAAAACATCCCAGAGCATGGTTGCTTGGTACATAGGTGATAGCTCAAAATGTGCACCATCCGCGAGAAACTGCTCTTGCAACTCGACACGCAAAATTTGCAGCCCTTTGTCTAAATACTTCTGGCCAAATTGCGCGCCCAGATAGCAGCCTACAAAAACTAGCGCTTTTGCGTTTGCAAATAAGTGGTTACCTAATATGTTGTACTCAAGCCGTTGGTACAATACATCAACTTGCTGGCCAATACTTGCAACTAAGGACTTGTCTGACAAAGAATGCCTGCTACACCATTTGACCCAATTAACCAGGCGTAAAGACAATGGATAAGGCTCCCAACCGTTACCTTCTGGAGCTGGGTTTTGCTCAATCCACCGCGTTACCAACTGGTATTGTATTTCAAATCTTCTGGCGCTATCACGAGCGTTCAAGTCGTCAAAATAGTGCAGGTTATACAACCACAACTTGCTATAGCGCCTGTCATTCCAGCCGCTTAACTGATCTAAACTTGCCGTTTCATTGATAAATCTAACTTCACGCCCAGGCAAGAAACATATTGGGCTTGATTCATGCTGTTGCCAATGCCACTTTGCAATTGTTTTAGTGAGCTGGAAGTTTAGCTTGGCAACTTTTACCGGGATCAAAAAGTATTTAAACCGAAAAAATATCTGCTCAAACCGCAAATATTTCACCGTCCAGAACAGCTGGTTAAGGAGTTTCAATTTTGAAATCATAAAGTAAATTTCTATTGGTTTGGCAACCCTCCCCGGCTATCTAAACAGGCCACAAGGATCGAGGATTATCTTGTTTGCCAATGAATCCTTGTCCAGATTATAAAACGGCTTATGAGGCACTAACGCAACCACAAGTTCAGCTTCTGCTAGGGCATGCTCCAACTCACAATGTTGGATACCTAATTCAAGCAGCTCCTCAGGTAAGCTCGAACAAAAAGGTTCGACTGCCAGTACCGAAGCCGCCGTGATGCTGGCCAGCTCTTTGACTATGGCAACTGACGGGCTCTCCCTTAGGTCATCAACATTAGGTTTATACGCAAGCCCTAAGCAAGCGATTGACCTAACATGTTTATCCTTCACTATTGCTGAGATGTCCTGCACAACAGACTTCGGCTTATTGTCGTTCACTACTCTAGCAGTCCGGATAAGGTCACTTTTATCCGGTGCTGATGCCACAATGAACCAAGGATCGACGGCAATGCAATGCCCCCCAACACCTGGCCCTGGATTGAGGATGTCCACTCTAGGATGCCTGTTGGCCAACCCAATGAGCTCCCAAACATTTACATCATGTTCATTACAAATTAATGAGAGTTCATTGGCAAAAGCGATATTGACATCTCTAAAACTATTCTCAGATAATTTTGCCAATTCTGCTGTACGGGCATTGGTTGATAGTACTTCTCCGGAAACGAATTTTAGATAAAATTGGGCAGCTTTCTCGGTTGACTCTGGATCAATACCACCAACAATTCTGTCATTGTCAACCAGCTCCCTGATTAATTTGTCCGGGCAGTACGCGTTCTGGACAATGTGCAATATGGAGTTTTACCGCGCAAATCTTGGCGGGTAGCGAAAATCCACTCAGCAAGTTTGTCGGTGGTGCCCACAGGACTGGTAGACTCCAAAATTACCAAGTTACCAGGTTGTAAATAGGGACAAATATTCTGCGCTGCTTGCTTAATAATATTTTAACTCGGGTTGCCTGTCGTCTTTAAAAGGTGTCGGTACCGCTAAAATAAAAATATCTGCAGGTGCTGGTGTGGTCGAGGCAGTCAATTTACCGGATTGCACCGCTGATTTTACCAGCAGGTCAAGGCCGGGTTCCACGATATGGATTTTACCTTCATTAATTGTGTCAACCACGCTCTGTGTAACATCAACACCTTTTACTTCAAATCCCTTGCTGGCCAATAGACTTGCAGTTGGAAGGCCAATGTACCCGAGCCCAACTACACAAACCGTATTTTTCAATCCAACTTCTCCACTAGTCTAGAAATTATGCGATGGACTGCTTTACCATCGCCATATGGGTTATGCGCCTTGGCCATTTTCTGGTAACTATCTGGATTGTCTAGTAATTCATTTGCTTCGTAAACAATCTTATCAGCATCAGTCCCCAACGAGTTTTACTGTTCCAGCAGAGACCGCCTCTGGCCGTTCAGTCGTATTTCGGGTAACCAATACCGGTTTACCAAGTGAAGGCGCCTCTTCTTGCACCCCTCCTGAATCCGTAATTATCAATTCAGCTTTGTCTAGGAGCCACACAAAACTGAGGTATTCAAGCGGTTCAAGCAAGAGGATATTGTCTGTTTCCGCAAGCGCCCTTCGCACCGGCTCAAGCACATTGGGATTCAAGTGAACCGGATAAACAATTTGAACATCGTCACGTTGCGCAAGCCTTGCAAGCCCGTCACACAGGTTTTCAAAACCTTGTCCAAAGTTTTCCCGGCGATGGCCAGTTACGACTATCAGACGTTTCTCAAAGTTTATCTGTGGATATTTTTCACAGCATGTTGCCTGGAAGGATGCGTCTGCCCGAATCTTGGCAACAACGTCAAATAAAGCGTCTATCACCGTGTTGCCAGTCACGGCAATATCACGCTCAGGAACCCCTTCAGCTAAAAGATTCTGTTTGGCAATATTAGTCGGGGCAAAATGCAAAGTGGTCATGGCTCCAGTTAACTTGCGGTTCATTTCTTCAGGCCATGGTGAATATATATTGCCAGTCCTTAACCCCGCTTCAACATGCCCGACCGGCACTCGTTGATAAAAAGCGGCGAGCGAGGCGCTGAAAGTAGTCGTGGTATCACCATGAACCAAAACATAGTCAGGTGAAAATTCCTCTATGACCGACTCCACTCCAGTTAGCACGGAACAGGTTATTCCTGCTAAATTTTGCTTGTTGCGCATTATATTCAAATCGTAATCTGGGACTAAGGAGAAGATATCCAGGACTTGGTCAAGCATTTCACGGTGCTGTGCAGTCACGCACAGCTTCGCTTCAAACCGCGGGTCATTTTTTAACGCCAGGATCAGCGGAGCCATCTTAATTGCTTCAGGCCTTGTGCCAAAGACTGTAAGAATTCTCATGGAAGTTTTCCTAATACAAATTAAATATGTTTTTATCCATAAACCAAATTGGCTTAGTGCGCAAAGCCGCCGGGGTTTGACACTACCTTAACGAATTTGCCAGCTCTACCGAGACTCTTGAGACTTCGAAAATATTCGGCCAATGGAATCGGTGGCTGCAAACCTTCCCGGATGGATTTGGCAAATGCCTCAATACAATGTAACTGCCCTTTATCTTGGCGTAAGGATTTCATTTGCTTGAACCCTTCCCAACCGTAACCTCTAAGTGCCCTGAAGTTGTCTAATTGCAAAAACCGCATCAGCACAAAATACTTCAAAGCGTTCTTTGGGAAAACTTTTGCCACCATTGGCGAGATAATTGATAGTACCGATTGAGCCATCACGGAACCTTAGGTTTATCATAACCTTATCCTCAAGGCCTGCTTCACTTTGTCCAAGCCGCTCCGCCCGAGAACCGGTTATTTCGCAACCAGTCAAAAAACGCATTAGGTCGATAAAGTGGCAACCCTCGCCAATCAAACGCCCCCCCCCAACATCAATGTCCTGTGTCCAATGATCTTTGTCTATGGCACCTGCATTAACGGTGAACACCATGGCCTTCGGTTCTCGGCAAGTATCCAACAACTGCTTCATTTTCACGACCAAAGGTGAGAATCGGCGGTTAAACCCAACCATCAATTTAGTGCTAGCCACGTTATCTGTTTGTTTCCGTTGCATTGCTTGTTCGATTGCGTCAATTTGTTCCAGAGTGATCGCAAGTGGCTTTTCTACAAATACGTGTTTGCCCGATTTTACCGCCTCGATGACCTGGGCAGCATGCAGGTTGTGCTGTGTAACTATAGCAACGGTATCTATGGCTGCATTTCTGTAGATATCTTCAAGATCAGTAGACGCCAATTTAAAACCAGCCTTCTTGCCGTGGTGTACACTGCTCACGCCACCGCTAGACACTAAGGTGTCGAGCTGCGCTCCCGCCTTCTTAAATGCGGGAATAAGCACTCGAGAGCCATAATTTCCAGCGCCAATAAACCCCACAATAAACGAACCCGCTGCGCTTTGCATCCGGTTGCCATGCCCAGCTGCATGGCTATCTAAAGGTGCTTTTGATAGCGCCACTTTAGCCTGCTGTAAATATGAAAAATTGTCCCCAGGATACTGCAGTAAAATACCTTGGGCGGTCTTGTCAAGTAAGGTCTGGTAAGCCGAAGTGGCATCATCTATAGCGAACCTGTGGGATATCAGGGGCTTTACATCCAAACTGCCGCTGGCCATTAGTTGCAAAACCGCCTCGAAATTACGCTGCTCGGTCCACCTTACAAACCCAACAGGGTAATCAATACCTTTTTCTTCATATTCAGGGTCATACCTACCGGGGCCGTATGACGCAGAGACTTGGAAAGTAATCTCCTTTTGAAAAAAGTCGTCCCGTCTGAGATCAAGGCCAACAACGCCCACCAGTACGATACGCCCCCGCTTCCGGGTCATTTGCGCAGCTTGGTGGATTAAGTCATTGCTTTTGGTAGAAGCCGTTATCAATACAGCATCGACGCCAATCCCTCGGCTTAAGGTATTCGCAACCCGGACAGGATCTTCTTGCTTGGAAAGATCAACGACATTTGCACCAAATTGGCGCGCCATCTCACAGCGGTCACTGTCGAAGTCAATCCCGATGACCTTACACCCGTTAGCCCTCAACATTTGGACACTAAGCAGGCCAATCAAACCCAGTCCAAATACAGTCACAGTCTCCCCAATAGTAGGCGCCAACAACCTGATGCCCTGCAAACCAATGGCGCCTACCACAGTAAAGGCTGCGCTCTCATCGTTTACTTCATCTGGAATTTTTGCACAAAGGTTTTTTTTCACGCATACAACTTCTGCATGGTAACCATTGGAAACTACCCGATCGCCCTTTTCAAAACCACTGCATGACGCGTCCATGACCTGTCCCACATTGCAGTAGCCAAGCGGTAATGGTTGATCAAGTTTAGAACGAACTGCGTCGACCGTCGCAAGCAAACCATCTGTCTTTATCTTTGACAGAACCTGCTTTACTTTATCCGGTTGCTGTCTTGCTTTCTCCAGGTAGCTGGCCTTTCCAAAATCTACTAGCATCCTTTCAGTGCCCGAGGATAACAGAGAAACCTTGGTGGCAATAAGCAACGAGTCCGATTTAATTTTCGGGCATGGCACTTCAACTAACGACGTTTCCCCGTCAGCTAAGTTCTGCAGTATTTGTTTCATCTAAATTCCAATTATACTTTTGATTTCCTAATTCAAAACGTACCGACTGCCGTCTCGCCCTAACTAAATCTGTTACTTCTAACATGAGGGCGGTAGATAGGCGCACTTCGCTAGTTCTGTCAGATGCGCCGTAAAAAGGTCTTAGTATAGCTTTGCCATGGCCAACATCCTTCTTCTTATAATTCCGAGAATAGCGACTATCACCAACCCAAAACGTCGCCCTTCTAAAATCTTCGATTGAAACCATTAGATCTTCGGCATGGATTTGGATTGACTCGCATATGCCTTCGAATGGTTCACTGCGGGAAGTCAAACTAATTGTGATCAAATCACCTCGGGATGATGTTAAGGTGACAGCTAAATCATCATCATTCTGTTCTTGTGAGCTATAAACCACGGTGACATCGAGGTATTCAGGCAATCCCCTGTGCTTCAGCAAATGCAAAGCAAGGTCTAGCCAATGCCCCATATTACCACAAATCCGGGTGCCTTCTTGCGGTTCACGATACCAATGATCCGGCGGCAAAAAGTGCCCAACAATGAAACATGACATGGAAATAGGACTTCGGCTATCTGCAATTAAAGGGCGCACTTCATCAATCGCAGCACTATAGGGACGGTTGTAACCAAAATAAACGTTCTCTGGAGCGGTATTAATTGCTCTACCCAAGCTGTAAAATTGTTCCCAATTCACCGAGACAGGTTTCTCGATATAGACTTTCCTTCCTTTTTGCAACGCCTCCACTGCGTATCCTGTGTGGCTAAAATGGTTAGAGGCAATGTACAAAATATCTATGCTCTGCAGGGGCAATGATTTGTTAGACGTTAATTTACCTGCGATGTTATTAAAACTGCAGAAAGACTCTAAGGCACTTGGATCCGGATCATAGGCGAATCGGAAATAAACTCGATGTTGACGCAGGAAGAAGGACATTGTGGCAAATGCAAATTGTCCGCAGCCCACAAAACCTATTACTGGGTTTCCCGCTTTTTCCTTATTGGCATACCTAAAAATCTTAGGAATATTCCTGGTCCTGCCCAGCACTTTATACAAAGTCCTGTGAACGCCATAAATTCCAATAAAAGTTAGGACTTTCTTAAGTTTTTTCATGCTTACACGTTCTGGGTTATCAAATTACACTAGGAGGGCTTATCACTTAATTTCCAAATAAACGACTTACTTTTTCTCTAAACTTTGCGGAAGTATAGTTTTCTATAAAATACTTATAACCATTTTCGCCAAGGTTGTTTGGAAATACTGGGTTGTTCAGCCATTAGTCTAACTAGTTTAGTGATGGCGTTGCTATCTCCATAGTCCACTAGATAGCCCGTTTTGCCATCCAGAACTACATCTGTTTGTCCACCGACTGTACAAGCAATACAAGGCTTACGAAATTTCATGGCTTCAATATACACTATGCCAAACCCTTCGCCTTTACTTGGCATGATGAATACATCGCATTCAGCAAAATAGGGTTCAATTTTTTCTACAAATCCTTCAAATTGCACATAGTTGCCAACGCCTAACTCGCTAGCAAGTTTCTCCAACCTAGGTTTATCATCGCCTCTACCAATAATCGTGTACAACAAGTTGGGGACAGTCTGTATTAAGGCCGGTAGGCTTTCAATCACGGTGTCTATCCCCTTATAGCTATCTACTGAGTCCAAACGGGTTACAGATAAGATATTGAAGCGTTTGCTATCGAGAACTGAATCAAAAATGCCTACTTTGTCGTCTATGCTTGGGGGGAGCATCTCAATGTTACTCGAATCAATGCCATTGTGCTTGATGATCTGCTGAGTCGTATAATTACTGATTGACAATAATCTAATTGAGCCTAAAAACTTTCTATAGATAACGGGGAGCCGTTTCCAAACTTCATAACCATAAATTGATAGGTATATCTTTAAATTCCAATTCAACAGCTTTGCAATGAGCGCTATAGGCAGTAGATTGACATGGGCCAGCACCAACACATCGAACTTGTACACATTTTTAAGTACATACAAGGAGGCACTAACCTTACTTCCGTGAAAATTCTCAAAATCTATGTAGTCGAGTTTTTTATTGTGGTTTTCATCATAAATACTGACCGATATTGTCGGCTTTTTTGCATAACTCAACGCTTCAAGAAACGACTTGTTGAAGTTTTCTATCCCGCCAGTTTTCGTATAGGTTGATAAATTAAAGTAGCAAATAATCGACATGCAATTCCCTAAGTTACTAATACTGTCTAATCGTCGTTAGTGACAGGTGTGATTCATACACATAGCATTTTTGGTTTACGTCCAGAAGGCTTTTTTAACTGAAGCACCTCAAAACAAGCAACGGTTGATCAAACTAAGACAAATCCCAAATCATTGAGAAGGCGTTAACAGTTTTTTAACCGCAGACAAAACTGAATCTGCATTTTTTTCAAAATTCCAATCCCGCACCTTGCTCAAAGATATCTCGCCCATCTTTTTACAATATTCACGATTGTTAGCCAAATAGTTTATTTTTTCCGATAGAGCAGCAACGTCACCAACGTTAATAATGTATCCATTCTCACCATGGGCCACTAAGTCCTGTGCTGTACCTACGATGTCTGTAACAATAATAGGCAGTGAAAAATTCATTGCTTCATTCATAGCTTTTGGTGACGGATCGTAGTCCGAGATCACCACATCCAGATCGGCGATATTATAATATTTAGAGATTTCACTAATATTAACAAATCCCGCAAAATGGCAGTTTATACCTTTTTCTAAACAAGATTTTTCCATTTGCTTTCTTTGTGGGCCGTCACCCACAAATAACAGAAAAATATTATCGTGATTTATTGAACCGACCGCTGAAATTAAATCCAGTGGACGCTTCCTGCTGGTAAACCTTGCTGAAAACAATATAACAAATGCTTCTTTTGGTATCCGTAGCTCATCTCTAAGGTTTCTGGTGTGTGCAGACAAACTTCTTTTCTGTTCCTGAAAATAATCATTATCAACAGCACAGTGGATCGGGAACAATTTACTCTCAGGTACACCATAGTGTTTGAAAAACTCTTTGTTACCACCACAACTAAATAATATTAAGTCTTGTTTACGAAACCAAAATTTCAAGTAAGCGTACTTAACCTTCTGCTTAAGTGAGGGAATATTTTCGGTACGCCTTAATGTACCTTCTCCACGAAAAATCACTTTTGTCCTGGTTAGCTTTGCAAGTAACAAGACTAACCAATCACTAAAGGTCATGTACCCCTTAAATAAAACAACATCAGGCTTAGATATCAAGAACTTTTTAAACAACCCTAAATTTACCCGTGAAAAAAATCCAATTTCGGGGTTTGTTGTATAATTCTTCAAAAACTCGTAATCATAGCCGCTCAGCAAGTCAACATCCCATTCTATTTCTGACTTAAATTCATCAATATAGATGGGCTTTAGCCCCATTGAATCTTCATAAACAACTTTGAATTCGAGTTCCTTTAACTTAGCGATCGCTCTATATATACCAGTGTGGTAAGTGACAGGATGCGGCGCTATATAAAATAGTTTCACTTTTTTCATTTCTATTTTTTAAATCAAAAATTCATATCTTCAGATTGGAATTTAAAGCCTAAACCCTGTCCAGGACATACCTGCTGAC
The DNA here is from genome assembly GCA_965279005.1 of Alteromonadaceae bacterium. Lineage (GTDB taxonomy): Bacteria > Pseudomonadota > Gammaproteobacteria > Enterobacterales > Alteromonadaceae > Planctobacterium. The sequence goes on from CBDIHK010000026.1 coordinate 751,391, forward strand.
AATCAAAACCAGCATGACGAATAGGAACCGATAGTTTAAATTGGCAAGTGTAGTCAGATGCATAAAAACCCCATCAAAATATATGTGTCAAACAAACTCAAGCTTCCAGCACTTTGTTAAAAAGTGCTAATGTGCAGGCTTTAGCAGCATCAACACCGACTAACTGTTCTGCAGAAGCAATTCGGCGTTTTCGATTTTCAGGTGATAAATATTCAGAAGATTCGTTTAGAGCATTGATGGCATCTCTAAATGCCTCTTTTGTCAACGGTAAATCCCAACCTAGCCCCTTATCAGATAACGAACGCCACGGTGTATTTTCGCTAATAATCACCAAAGTACCAGTTAACATTGCCTCGACAATAGCGTGGCCATAGTTTTCGGTACTTGTAGGCAGCAACAATGCGTCATATCGCAAGAACGTTTTCATAACATCATCGGCATCCAGTAATCCCCTATAATTTACGGTAATATTACTCGGGAGATTATTGATAATCTTTTGACAATGCACCCAATAATCCTTGTCGTCTATAGCACCAAACATGTCCAGGCTTACGTCAATCTCCAGGCCAGCAAGACATTCGAGAGCAAAATGCAAATTTTTGATTTTGGCAACGCGAGAAATGTAAACTAAATCTAAATGGCCTGAGGATTTCGTCTGTTTGGCAATGGGCAAACAGTCCATAGTAGAAGGTATATTGGGTACTTTTATTATCTTTGAATAGGGAATACCTAACCGCTTGTTTATATCCAAGACCTCTTGATCTGAAGTAGCTTGAAAAGTAGCATTTCTATATAATTTAGTGTATTTGAACACACTCAAAAAACCCAGCTTAAGTACTCGTTTAAATCGCAAAGCATTCTTAGATAACTCACCCCTTGGTGCAATAACTACTTTTTGTTTACCCAAAAGTCCTAACCAGTACAGAAGCATTACTTTGAATGAAAAAGAAATGCTCCAGATACTATTAATATAGATCAGGCTGGGTTTTTCTTGTTCAATTATCTTTTTAATCTTCCTAAAACCTAACTGCCTCGGGGAAGAATAAAAAACTGGAATTTGTTTATATGTTGTCCACACATCCGCTTCTACTTCTGAATACCGTTCCTCATCCCTTAGATCTCTATCGAGGGTGACAACACTAAATGAGAAATCATTGTTAAAACAGTCAATTAGATTCCTCATAGAACGAATCGGTCCACCAGCTTGGAAGCCAGGTGCAAAATATGGAATAAAAACCAATATTTTATCCATAATACCACCCGTCACCATATTTCATAAAACGCTCAATAAATAAAAGCCCGGCATAAAAAAAGTAAATCGATGTAGCTATTACACCTATATTAAATCCCTTATTAACTCTTATAGCGAAAAACATAAAAATACAATATCCAATAAAATTCACCCTGTCTCCTCCCACTAATAGCACAGCGATGAAGAGCAAAACAAAATATGATGATGTCACGCTTACATTACGTGTATAGTACAAGGTTAGAACGAAAAATGCCGTTATTCTTAAGAACTGTTCTAAGCTGCTGACATTAAAATAATAAGTAAACTTGTTAATAATGTGCGCGCCCATAGTTAATACTACAAAAGCGCCAACTATCCCAATAAGTAAAAACTTTAAGTCTATCCTCCCTTTTACCAAAAAGCTCTTTGCTGCGTTTAGCCCTCTTTCAACCAAGTACCCTGCATACAACAGGGAAATTTGTACATGGCTAAAGAACCCCAAAACCCCCAGAAGAATCTTTTTAAAAGTCCCTGATACAAGAAAGGACAAAAAGACAAATATAAGTGCGAGTTTTAATCTGTCTGCTGCAAAATACAGAATCAACATATAATAGTTGAATAATAGGTTGGGTAGTATAATTACAAACGAGGCACCTAGTCTGCTCATTAATAAGGTTAGAACGTAGGCCAATGTACTATTTAAGATAATATCAAGATAAATTTTTTCCACTGTGCCAGAACAGATCCAAACCAACAGAAAATGACCGAACTCTAGCGATGAAATGTTAACGGTGTAATAAAGATAGGCTCGCTCGATATCATAATATTTAATATTATCGTATATTTTCCTGTAGCTTTCTTGATCACCGCCATCATAGTATGGAAACAAGTAATAGCTAAGGATCGCCACCAGAACAGCAACTAGTGGCGCTTGAATTTTTTTAAACAACTCCTACTCCCTTTTGCTTCAACCCCCATAATCCCAGTGTCATGACAATGAACTCAGTAATAAATGTAGCTACTACCGCTCCTAACAGGCCAAATTTTATGATGAGAAAATAGTTTAAAATCACATTTACGGAAACACCCAAAACAGAGATTTTTAGATAAAAATTATTTAATCCCAAAGCTAACAAGCTACTATTGACTAGGCGATTTAGCACTAAGGCGAATAACGCGGCGCCTAACCATTGTAAGATCTTAATTGACTCCTCAAATTCCGCCCCAAAAAACCAGATAATTATATAATGAGACAATAAAAAGAGGAGAAAGCCCGCTACGATTGAATATACTAAGAATATTTTAAAGAACTTTTTAAATAATTTATTTGCGTCTTCCAAGCTGTCCATAAATATTTTGACAAAGTTCGCAAAAAAAACCCTGGTTACTGCTAATGGCAACAAACACAGTCCAATATACACATTATATGACACTGTATACAAACCAACTTCCTTTTCACTCATTAACGCACCGATAAACAAGGTGTTAACTCTTAAGGAAATAAACTCTGCCGCCGCAGCTAAAATTAGCGGAAAGGATCCCAAAACAAGTATTTTACAAAACGTGAAGTTGAACTTTATCTTCCTATTTTCCGTAAAAGATAACAGTTCATTCAGAGAATAGATAAAAAAGGATAAGGCGATAACAACGTTAACAAAAACCACAGTGTATATGTCACCACCGTATAGAACGATCAGGACACTACTTACCAGCATTGTTGATTTACAACATGCATTAAAGATTAGTAAAAGATCGTTTCTATGCAGTGACGTAAACGCAAGTCCATTTGTTGTATTCATTGCAAGTAAAAAGTTATAAGCAGCGGCCAGGCCGCATAAATAAAATACTTCAACTGAATAATTAAGGTATATAGTCAATGCATAAGATAGGACAAGTAAAAGAGGTAACGAAACTAGGAACCTTATTATAATTATATGTTTTATATAGTACTTTAGCTTTTTTTCATTTACTGCGACTTTTCTCGCAAATGGTATGTTAACACCAAAATTAGTGAATACGGATACCACACCAACAAGAGTAACCGCAAGAGAATAGTGCCCTAGTTGGGCCGCACCAAAATAATTGGCAAACAAGATGACAATTATAAGGTTAGAGCCCAGATTTAATCCCTGGTCTAGTATTGAAAGTATGGAATTTGAACGTAAACTTAAGGTTTTCAAAACTAATAACGTGAAATTTGATAAAGCTCTACAGCACGATTGCAGTTATCCCGCATTGTATCAACACATATGTAATTTCCACCGACACACCACTTAGGATGTAAATCCGAACGCATAGACGTAGCAGCAAATTCTGGTTGATGAGAAATATTGAGTTCACTCATTACTGTTTGCTCTTGGTAATTTATGAGTTTTAGTTCTTGCAAGAACTCGTTGTTTGGATAACTATCTGTAACTAATAATCCGGGTCGGTCAACGCTAAAACTCGGATGGCCATCCTTATTAAGCATTGCCATTGTCTCTTTAACTGAGCCAGTCTTATCGTTAACCTCAACATAACAGTCGCCCGTTAGCATTTTGCTAATAGAGTTGTTGCCATTGATGGAGTTGCTCTTCACAAAAAATTTATAGATGGGTTTTAGGAAACGTAATAATGTGGAGCTAAAGAATTTGAACTTCTTTAGTTTAGTCAGGGTGGTGGGACGGCTCCCCCATGCGACTATCCTATCATCTCCATACCAACAAAAATGGGTGAACCTGCCTGTATCGTGAAGCAAGCGTATATTACTACCGTCGGGATTTACTGTGAATAGGCGCGTATGCACCCCTCCTTCAGCCAGCGACCACCTGTGCAAAAAAGCAAACCGGTCACCGCTTGGATTTATCATAATGTGCTCTAGGTAATGGGTTTGGCCGGCCATACTCTGTAATGGATTTATCGCCATTAATGTACGCAAAGAGATTATTTTTGTAATAGCACCACTGGATAAATCCTGGTACCAAATACCGTCTTCTAAATCAATCGCCTTGTTTTTATCTTCGACTTCTAGCCCCTTATAGTTGTATCCTTCCCTAAACCAATATAGGCGCTCATAGTCGACGCACAATGAATAATCTCCAATTGGAGAAACATCATATGATGCCATATTGTAAACGCTTGTTTCATTGCTACTTAAGCACAGCTTGACTGTCTTAAATTTTTTGTCGACAAGGTCATTGAATAATATCTTGCCGGGTTCTGTAGGGTGCCATCGCAACATGCAACCTTGTTGCCAATTCCAAGCGTTGGTAGTCGCTACTGAAATAAACTCATTGCTATCCATCCAGTTAAAATAACCAATTTCCAGCGTATCACCTGCAGTAGGGTTCCTATCACTGAACGTAGCCTTACAGGCAAGCAGTTTGTCATTGCCAGTGTTTAGGGGAGACTTGTCATAGTAACCAAAAAAGTAGATTCCATCAGGTGGAGAAGTGAAAACTTTTTGCATTGTCAAACTCCCTGTCTTAGCCACAATTCATGTTTGTGTATATTTATAACCATTCCGAATCCATGATGCCTAAAATAATGCATTAAATAAATTTATTAGATACTATTCCTGCCCATGCCCTGGACCAACTTATACGTCCTTTGGAAAAATCATCTTTTATGTTTTGATCGAAGTCGAATTTATGGAGATTAGACCTTATCCAAACTTCAAATGGCAGCTCAAATCCCATCTTCTTTCGGTCATAAACTTGCTTAGGTAGTAAATCACGGCTAGCTTCAACCAATAAGTTTTTATTGAACTTGCCAAATTTGTAGCTCGGGTCAATTTGGCATAAAAAATCAACCAGATTATTGTCCAAAAATGGTACTCTAATTTCTAGCGAATTAGCCATACTAAACACATCAGAATCTCGCAGGAGCTGGTTTTTCATGTATAAACTTAATTCACACTCTCCGACAAAATCAATTTCGTTGTCAGTCGCTGTTTCCCCAAAGCCTTGCGTCATTTGTACTGCAACATTAAATACGTAGGCAGGATCCAAATCCAGCATTTTTGCTACTTGCATTGGCGTGAACAAGGCTCTAGAAACCAAGTAATCGCCATATTGGTTATCTAATTGTAAAAACTCTAGCTTTTTAAAGCGTCGAAACTTTGATGCCCTCCAAGCCATGGGGAGATACCGCCTGATACTCTTCAAAGTCTTTGCCCGTTTGAAACTAGCATAACCATAAAACAGTTCATCCCCGCCAACGCCAGATAAGACAGTGGTTAAACCAGAGTCAATTGCCACCTTAGATACCAGAAACGTATTTAAACCATCTATTGTGGGTTGTTCAATTGTTGTGTAAAAGTCATCGAAAACGTCTAAGAAATAGGACTCACTCACCTCCAGCGAATCATATTGAAGTTTGAATTTTTCAACTACTAGTTCTTGATATGCTTTTTCGCTATATTGCTGTTCGGCAAAAAATAAAGACAAGGTCTTTATGTCTTTTTTGTGCAACGAGGCAATCGCACAGATCACCGAAGAATCAACCCCACCCGACAGAAATGCACCGATCGGCGCATCAGAAATTAACTGTGAAGCTATTGCTTTATCTAGAAGGTTCCGTGTTTCTTCGACAGCTTCCGAATAAGAAATACTAAGCTTTTTCCTAAACTCTAATAAGTGATAACGGGTCAGGTTAAGTTTTCCATCTTCAAACCATGCAAAATGGCCAACTGGGAATTGGGTAATATCCGAATAGATTGTCTGCGGTTCCGGGATGTATCCGAGCAGCAAGAACTTTATCTTGGCTTCGAGCGAAACCTCAGAAGATTCGCTTTTTAATATTTTTAGCTCAGAGGCTAACTCAAGCGTATCACCCACATGCCGGCAATATAAAGGCTTAATTCCGAATCTATCGCGCGCAATGAAAGTCCTTGCGTCTTGGAGGTCATGGATTACAAAGGCGAACATGCCGTTTAGTTTTTCAACGATGGCATCACCAAATGCAATAAAACCATTTAAAATCACTTCGGTGTCAGAATGGGATCTGAATACAAAACCTAGTTTTTCTAATTCTTTTCTTATCTCCAAGAAGTTGTACACTTCTCCATTGTAAACTATTTGATATCTCCCACATCGGCTAATCATGGGTTGGTGGCCATCTTTCGACAAATCTATTATTGCTAACCTGGTTTGGCCAAGGGAAATCCCTTCTAAATGAGTCACACCAATATCATCTGGGCCGCGGTGTTTTAGCAAAGATAACTTTTCTTCAAAAAGCTCAGGAATTATGTTTTTGCCTATTTTTATATATATACCACACACAAATGCCTACCTTTTTGTTAGCGATAAAACCATTATCCAAAAGTTATTCATCTTATATTCTCAATTCCATTGATAAATTTCAGCCTATTGTCAAAAGCCACAACAATAGGTTAGTACCTGCCTATAGTCGTAAGATTGTTTATAACAATCGTCTACTAATCTGAATGATCCGTATACCTTGATTACAATTAACTCAATATCACTCGCTTGGTTAACTAGAATATCTGTCTGATCATAAAGATGGACATTTACAATGATTGTTTTGCTGCACAGAGAGAATTAGTTTCCAACCGAACCTTCCCAACAACATCGTTCTACTATAATCCAGTCCAAAGTATCTTAGAACAATCTAGCGCCAACACTTTTATGGTCATTTGTAATTAGTTCTGTAAATGATATCATATTATCAAAAGCAGATTAGGCTTTTTTATAATTCGAATTAGACCACAGAGATATTAGGATACAACAGTAAAAGATTATGTAGTTTCATCTATTAACATCTTTTATGCATAAATGAAGAGGAAACATAGTGGGTGCTCGCCAATTATTTACCAAAGTTGTACCAGTAAAAGCTAAAGTAGCGTTAGCAAAAATCTTGTCCAACGATCTTACTGGTCATTTTTTTAACGCCATATATAGGCATAGGATACCATTTCACGGCACAGTAATCGATACTTCAAACTCTCAAGTAGTTAAGCCACAGACCGCGTCGGATCTGGTTTTAAAAATATATGAGCGTGCGGAGATTGATCAGGTAAGGTCTTACTTAGTACCGGATTACGATGTAATAGAGTTAGGCGGTAGTATTGGTGTCAATACCATGCAGATCCGCAAAAAAATGGGGGCAGGTAAAAGGTTAATTACCGTTGAGGCCTCTCCTTCACTTGCAAATATTTTCCTGATTACCCACCTGATTCATCCTCTGTTATACTGTATATAAAGACAGTATTATGAGGTTGTTTCCAGATGGCAAAAAACAAAGTTCAGTTTCAGGAAGGCTACAGCATTTACGAGCTTATGGAAGACTACGGTACGGAAGGAAAGTGTGAACAGGCTCTGTTTAACTGGCGCTATCCAGACGGATTTGTATGTAGGGAGTGCGGGAATAAATCATATTGTGAGTTGAAATCCAGGAAAGTACTTCAGTGCAACCGTTGCAAGCATCAACAGTCTCTGACAAGTGGGACCGTGTTTGACAAAACCAGAGTACCCTTGACTAAATGGTTTATGGCAATCCATCTGCTCACTCAGTCCAAAACAGGGATCTCCGCAATGGAGTTAATGCGCCAGATAAAAGTCAGTTACAACACGGCCTGGAAGCTCAAACACAAACTGTTGCAGGTCATGAAAGAAAGTGACGAAAAAATTAAGATTGGCGGCATTATCCAATTGGATGATGTCTATTGGGGAGGCGAAAAACGCGGGGGAAAGCGAGGTCGCGGTGCATCAGGTAAGACCCCGTTTGTGGCTGCGGTAGCACTGAATGAAGAGGGTCATCCAATCCATATGAAAATGACTGTCGTGGAAGGCTTTAAGACCAAAGAAATTAGTCAATGGGCGGACAAATATATTAAGCCGAACGCCGTGGTGATTTCAGACGGGTTGGCCTGTTTTCGGGCTGTAGCGAGTGAAGAACGCCACCACTTATATGCGAAAACGGGTGGTGATCTGGATAAGCTGGATCACTCCGCCTTCAACTGGGTAAATACGATGATCGGCAACGTGAAAAACTCACTTAGAGGAAGTTGTCACTCTATCGCATCAAAGCACCTGCCAAGGCACCTTGCGGAGTATTGTTTCCGATTTAATAACAGGTTCACCCTACGTGATTTGCTGCCACGGCTGGCAAAGGCAGCGGTAATGACACCGCCAATGCCTTACAAGTTGTTAAAGCTGGCTGAACTAAGTGGGTAATCAGGAATATTTTACAAAAAAACCTCAAGATCAATAATCTCACTGAAAATACAGAAGTCGTGAATATGGCTATTTGTTACGATAATAGTGAGAAGATCGATTTTTGTTTAGAAGGTTCTCACCTTTCCGGTAGGGTGATTTCAGAAGAGACGAAAGGAAAACAGACAGTTTCAGTAAAAACAACATCATTGAGCAATATTGTTAATAAATACAAAGTTGATAAATTTATACTTGTCTCAGATGTTGAAGGAATGGAAATTCCAATCTTTTTAAAGGAAAAAGAATTATTAAAGAAGTGTCAACAAATATTTTTGGAAATTGATGGTATCTCTTATGAAGGCGTAGATTATAGCATTGATGATATTATTAAAATCATTTCTGACTTAGGGTTTGAACTTATTGAACGTTATTACAACTGCGTTGCGTTTAACAAAGAAAGATAAACGCAACGCATCTATATGGCTGATTACGGTAAGTTAATTTTTGTTATTGTATTCATAAGTATAATAGCCATAGCCATAGCCATAACCATATTGATAACCAAAGCCACCTGTTCTCTTAATTCCATTAAACACGATACCTTTAGAATCTATTCCGTTTTGTTCTAATCGTTTTAAGGCTATTTCAACTTCTTTAACTGGGTTCAAGCCGTAACGGACTACCATCATGGTAGTTCCTACGTATTTACCTACTATCGATGCGTCAGTAACAGCGAGTATCGGAGGCGTATCTATGATGACTAAATCATAATCGATTGCCACTTTTTCAATGAGTTCTTGAAATTTTGCGGACATCAACAATTCCGAAGGATTTGGTGGCATCACCCCGTGGGCAAGTATATCCAAATTATCAACAGAAGTATGGCTTATTGCTTCTGTCAAATCACAGTCTCCGATCAGGTATTCCGATAACCCCAATTTAGAGATACCTGCAAACTGCTTATGGACGTAACCTTTGCGCATATCAGCGTCGATCAATAATACTTTTTTTCCCGCTTGTGCCATTGTGACTGCTAAATTGGATGATACAAAAGATTTACCTACTGCCGGTGTTGGACCTGTGATCATCAATACATTGTTCTTGGATTCAACCATCGCAAAATGTACAGACGTCCGGAGGCTCTTGATCGCTTCAACTGAAATATCTGTCGCATTGGTCAATGATAGGATAGCGTCTTGCTTATTATTTGGTTTCTGTTTGTACTTTCGACCTAATTTGGTTTCAATTTTTTCTTGTGAAGTAGAAAAAGGAATGGCTGCATACACGGAAAGCCCTAGCTGTTCGAGTTCTTCAGGGTTTTCTATTCCCCTTTTAAGCTGTGCAAGTGCAAGCACGATCGTCACAGCTATTGTCAAACCTGAGATAAAGCTAACAATAATAATAACTAATTTGTTGGGTTTGACTATTTTAGTGGTATCAACTGCTGCAGAATCTACAACCCTAACGTTACCTATGGTGCCTGCGCGGACAATATCCAGCTCCTGGATATTATTTAGCATTTGGGTGTAGATTTCAGTACTGACCTTTACATCACGTTCAAGTCTTAACAGCCTTTGCTGAGTTTCAGGGAGTGATTTAATCTGACGTTGCAAGTTGCCTTTCCTTGCTTCTAGTTCACCCATCTGCGCGATCAAAGACACATAATTAGGATGGTCAGGGCGGAACCGCCGTTTAACTTCCACCTCCTGTAATTGCAGGTCAGAGATTTTGGATTCAATCGCTACCACCTGCTCGAGGATGGACTCAGTTTCTGACAAAATGTTAACCGACTCTGCACTGACCTGATATTCATTTAGCCGGGTTTCAGCTTCTACTAATTGTTTTTGCACTTCCGGAAGTTGGGATTGCAAGAACTCAAGGCTATTGCTCGCTTCCGCTGAGTTGCGTGATACATTATTAAATACGTAAACTTGAGTAACTGTATCTAATACCTCTTTGATTCTAGTTGGATTAGTACCGGTCAATTTCACATCCAAGATGCCTGTGTTTTTGCCTCGTTCTGACACTATTAACTGATTGCTCAGAATGTTAATTGCTTCTAAAGGATGCAACCTGGAAAGCTTAAACCTAACTCCCTGATTAGCGTTTAGGTGGTTGATAAAGAGCGTAGCTCCGAGGAATTCGAGCTCCTCGCCAACCTTACCGCTGGCAATAACATCACCACTAGACAGGATATTAAATGACTGACCACCGGTTGCTTCTATATAGAAAAGTTTCCCCAAAAGTCCATTTGGCACATCAAATTTAACAACAGAAATACTCTCACCACCCCAGGCGTAGCCATTAACCAATGTATCTGCCAGGCGTACATCTTGATTGTGCTTCCGGTAATAATAGCGACCAACCAATGGGAAAAACGAAGGTTCTGCGATTATGTCCAGCTTAAGCCGATCCACGGCCTCGCCTAATACCATGCGTGACTTTAGCAGTTCTATCTCAGTTACCGCCTCTGCTTCGGGCAAAAACATTTGGGACATATCTGAAAGGCCGAACAACCCGCTCTCTTTTTGTTCAACCTGCAACAGAGACTGGGCCTGGTAATGAGGTGTCGCAACGATTGAATAAAACACACCTAACAACGTCATTACTAATGTAATTAACAGCACAAGGTTTTTCCGCTCAAGTACCGTATACAGGATCTTGAACAAATCCACTTCTTCGCTACGTTGGTTGGGCATATTATTGAGGTTATTTGGGGCTATATTTTTACTATCCATTATAGGTACTTCTTCCAAGCCAAAACGCTTTTCTCAATTAGGTTGTAACAATACTCAAAAGCTTCCTTTGATTTCCTGTAGGGATCTGGGATCTCTTGTCCATCCAGCCAGTTCCCCAAGAGCTTAGTTTTGCCCCTAACTTGCGGTGCCATTTTGGTGATGTGGGCAATATGTTCTTGCTCCATAACTAATATTAAATCGGCCCATTGCAGATCGTTGTTGCTAATTTGCCGGGCAACGTGGCCAGACAAATCCAGATCCCTTTCACTCGAAACTAATATAGAATTTGGATCCGCCGGCTTACCAGCCAAGGCACCTAGCCCGGCGGAACTGACCTCTACACTGGCCCCTAGTTCTCGTTTTAACAATCGTTCACCAATAGGCGAGCGGCATATATTACCGACACATACCACCAAAATTTTTTTAAACATAAGACCAACTATTTAATTTCTGACATCGTCGACAGCCGCAACACCACTTAGTGTTGGTACCAGGTTAGATACTAAGCGATTCCAACGGGAAATAGGCGCGGCGCTGACGTAAACAATATCCCGTGAATTCAATATGAAGTCGTTAGCCAACCCAAGTGCGTATGCTTCAGAAATGTCCAATTGAAAAACGTTAACTATTTCAGGTACATCCGACTGCCGTATTACATAAACGCCACTCGCATCAGCCCTGATTTCGTTGATGCCACCAACTTCACCCAACACTTGGGTCAAGGTCAATGGTTTGTGCGTCATACGCAGCGCCTGGGCCTTTGCAACCTCACCCATAACAAAAACCCGCCTCTGCTGATCCGGTGCAACGTGCAGAACATCACCGTGCTTGATGAGGATATTGGCGGACATGTCACCAAGATACAACATGTCGTATATTGGAACTTCAGTCGTTACCCCATCACGCGTTATCCTGACAGAATATATGTCTGCTTCGTCATTAAACCCCCCAGCCTGGTTTATTGCTTCTAGCAAACGCAATGGGATGTGTGTAATTGGGAAGGTTCCAGGGCTCCTGACAGCGCCCGTCAAGTAAAACTTTTGGCTGTTGAAGACTGAAACTTTAACATCAACTTGCGGGTTTTCAATATAGCGGCTAAGCAAATCACGTAGCTTTTCACGCACTTGAACAACACTTAGGCCAGATACTTTGACATTCCCAGCGTAAGGGAAAAATATATTACCATCCTCGTAAACTATATTTCCCTGTTCTTCAGCATTCCTAAACTGACCAAAAGGAATTGTCAGCTCAGGGTGTTCCCAAACCGTCACCGTTAGGACGTCACCTATACCAATTCTGTAGCTATAATCTTCATCGATAACATTGTTTTCGATAAAAAATGGCGCCACTACCCGCTCCGGCTGGTTTGCTGCGATTTCCCGCATTAGGGCGGGGGTAATAAGGATGACATTGGCGTCTACTATAGGTTCATCACCTACCAGGGAACTTGGTGATTTATCATAGGATATATGGGTACCTGGAATAATGTTGCACCCCGCCAGTGCGATGATGGCAAGTAAAATCGGCAAATATATTTTTTTCATAGTGTACTGCTACCGGGTAAAACGTTGATACGCATTTCTCAATCTTGATAGGTTTGCCCTGAAATACGATATACTTAAACGATCGTTGTTGGTATACACACGATCTAAGTGCCGCAAGTATTTCGGGCGGTAAGCGCGTTGGGGAGACAACAGGTTTTCGTCACCATTTATTTTAGTCGACAACGAATGTGACCAATTATCATCACCCTTTATTTGAATAAACGAAGGTCTCATATCCCGCCTCGGGGTCAAAGGCAGGGACACTTGAATACCAAATAGCGATACGTCGGTATCTTGCAAAAACACTGATACCTTAGTATCGCCAAAGTGGAATTTTGAAGTGAGCTTTATCCCGCGATCCTGGCGCCAAAACTGCCCCCCTTCGACCTCCAGTGACATATTGAGGGATTCAAGGTAGTACCGGTAATGGGCGGTGTAAATTTCCCGATCTAGTACATCGAAATCCACATTGTCTAAAATTGCACCGTAAACCCCAACCTTGTGGGCTCCGCTTGGAGATTGCCATTCTAACTCTGAAGCGAATACATCATGCTCTTCAAACAACATTTCTTTGGCGCGGCCAATGGCAAAGGAACCGTAAATATTAAATGGCAATGCCAACGTTTGGCGTAAAAACAGGTTGTGTACACCGTCATCCCGCCGCCATCTGTAAAATGAACGGCCCCGGTCAAACGAGTCAGTTTCAAATAAGTGCGTATCGTAATCTATTAAAAATTCACCGCCTTCCCAAAGCGGCAATGTAAGTGAAGTGCGCAAAGAAACTGAATAGTCATAGGCGCCCAGTTCGGTCCCTACAAAGTTCCTGATAACCGGACTAAACTCTATCCGCGGTACCCAATATGGACTATCACTTCCGCCAATCCAAAGCATGTCAGAGACTTTTTGGTGTTCCACTGGTTGGGAATTAATTGCAAAAGTTTGCCTTTCACCGCGATAAAACTGTTGAACCTGTTCAAGATCGCTGTCAAACCTAAGCACTGGAACCCCGTACTTCGACAGCGTGATATCCAAAGTCTGTACAGATTCTACTGCCATGCCAGCTAGAATGCCCAACACAACCCCAATGGCGTCAATGTCATTGCGGTTAAATACTGAATTCTCGAAGCGAAGGAATAATGTGCCTTCCTCATAACCGAGCCATAACCGTTCGAATCCCTGCTTTTCGATCCGATTTTTGATCAAACCCAATTGCCCAATAAGTTTATCACTAGTGTGCTTGTAGCTACTCAGGCCAATATCAAGGGGTTGATACTCTGCATAGTCACCATCATTGAACAACCAATCAAATGCATCCGCTATTTTTTGGGTGGCCTCACTTTTCTGGGCAAATCCAGTATTGACGCTGCTAAAAAGCGATGTCCTGATACCGACCCCAAAATACACATTATCATCAGAATCAAGGTATGAATCCTTCGCTACCACTGTCCCATATATTTGGGCCGTATTCCCAAGCCACGCTTCTGGAGTAGCCAATCGAATACCAAACGTCTGATCTGCCCCGTCGTCTTCGGCCAATACTTTAAGCCAATCAAAAGGCTGGTATTCCACCCCCCAAAAGCCTCCATCGTATCGCGGTGCCGAGCCAAGCGCCGCCGCATCTTCGTTGTTGCCTGTGCCGACGGTAAAGCGAAAATCTCCCCACTCTTTCGAAATAGACAGGAATTGGGCATCAAGGTTGCTGGCGATACCACCAATATCCTGGACACCGATAGCCAGGCTAAACCAATCCTTAGGAATGAAAGTAGGGGAGTATTTAATATTCGCAGATAAGTCTGAATTATCTTCGTTGAGCCTTACGCGGCCATCCGGTGTAAAAAAGCCCTTTAAATCGCTGTCAATGTTCCTTAAGCCAACTTCTAGCCCCGGGAAAGGGCTCAAGTGGAAGCTAACAGCTTTACCATCAGTATACTCGGTGCCAATGTCACCAAATCGACCTAATTGGCTATCAACCAAGTTATTGTAATTAAAATGAAAATCGCCATAGTCGATAGTTTCGCCTGTGGGGACATTAAACAGCCCAGAAAACCCTTGGAAATTAATCTCATTAGTTAATTCAGCTTGAGTCGCTGAAGACATAATTAAGCTCGTTAGCACGGTAATTTTAGCTAATTTCATTTTGCTTGCGGCTCTTCCCATTATTGAAATGAAAGTAAGTCATTGCCCGGTTTAAGTTTTTCATAGCAACCAGCGAGCGAGGTTTAGACCAACCTTAAGGTATACGACAAAGTCAGCTGGAGACTAAAGTCGCCAGTCCGGTCTTTCAACAATACCCTTAAGATCTAAGACTAAAGGTTTTCCATTCGATATTTTTTCAAAATACCCTGTATCAAATGCTGTAAACTCGTCGTGAGCGACTGCAACTATTATGCACTCATATTTATTGTTTGATATTTCTTCCCTGTTTAAAAAATGCCCAACCTGGTCTAAATGTGGCTCGCTAACCCAAGGGTCAAAAATATCTACAGACACCCCAAACTCATTTAGTTTGAAGCATAAGTCCTGTACTTTGGTATTTCGAATATCAGGGCAGTTTTCTTTAAACGTGTAACCAAGAATGAGTACCTTTCCGTTTTTTATTTTTTTCTCGTTTTGAATAAGTAACTTTATCGCCTTTTCTGCTACAAATTGAGACATTCCATTGTTGATATACCTCGCACTAAGAATTAAGTTTGGCGTGTAACCCAGTTCTTGGGATCGATGCGTGAGGTAATAGGGATCAACCCCAATACAGTGGCCACCTACTAAACCAGGCGCAAATTTGAGGAAGTTCCATTTAGTTCCAGCAGCCTCCAAAACTTCCATTGTATCAATGTTCATGTTGTCAAAGATGATTGAAAGTTCATTCATAAGCGCTATGTTTAAATCGCGCTGCGTATTCTCTATGACTTTGCTGGCTTCAGCGACTTTAATACTAGGCGCCTTATGTGTGCCGACTGTGACAATGCTTTGATATAGCTGGTCGATTTGGTCAGCAATTTTAGGCGTCGAGCCCGATGTAACTTTCACAATATCGGTTACTTTTCGGAATTTGTCCCCGGGATTAATGCGCTCCGGGCTATAGCCACAGTAAAAGTCGACATTGAACTTGAGCCCGCTAACCCGCTCTAGGACAGGTACGCAGACCTCTTCCGTCACACCGGGATATACCGTCGATTCATAAACGACGATATCCCCTTTAGACATTACGCCAGCAACCAGCTCAGAGGCAGAGACCAACGGATTTAGATCAGGTTTATGGTGTTTGTCTACGGGAGTAGGGACGGTGACTATATAGTAGTGGGCAGCAGATAAATCCGAAACGTCATCTGTATATGCAAGTTTGCCGCCTATTCCAGCCAACTCCTGCTGGGAGACTTCGCCGGTGATGTCGTTATTATCATTAAGCTCTCTAATGCGGCGCGCATTAGTATCAAATCCAACTACCCGATTGCCTTTTTGAGCAAACGCTACAGCCAAAGGCAACCCTACATAACCCAACCCTATTATTCCTATTACTTCGCGGGTCATCTCTGCTTCCAAATGGTTAATATTTGCACACATTTTCCTTATTCTACGAATCGAGTATCTTCATCTAGCTCAGTGATTCATGCAACCAAACTTTAGTGGTATGACACCAGGTCTATTCACCCTCTAAAATGGAAGTTTGAAGCAACTTATCCCATGCATTGTGTTCCATTCCCTTATGCCTGAGTTCACTGACAATACCAAGTCTTGAGCCACATCCCCATCCTAGTATCGAGCATACCTTTTGACTAACCACCCAGTGCCTAGTCAATAAAAATGCATTTAGTTGGTGCTAAAGCACAATGGATTGTTGCTACAAATTGTCAGGTTCAAGACTAACTAACGCGTTTGGTGCACACCATATCATCGTTTTTACAAAACTACCGCCAGATAGTTTCAAGCCTGCCAATCACCTAACCAGCACAACTGCGTAAAAAACTACCTGATATCGATACCACCTTTTTAGCGGCTGGGAAGCGAATTAATACGCAGTACAGTAACCATGCGCTAAAGTGCAGATGTTAACGCTTGACTACTACGCCACTTATCCGCTGAGTAGGCTATCATTTTTTTCGACTTTAGCAAGCTAGTTACTGCCGGATGTTACCGATTATTTCAAAGCTGCGTAAGGCCAAACCTATTAACAAGCTATCAGAGCCCAAGCGCGTTAAAATACCGACGTAGAAAACCGTCATTTGCGAAAACCTATCTGGGCGTAATCACGGCTACACCGAGGTAGTTGCTTGAAAGCCTCCTAGCTTCGCACCAATGCAGGTGCCCGCTATTCGCTGGCAATAGCCTCCAACAAATTTCAATCCCCTGCGTAGCCAGCAGGGTTTTTGCTTTGCCAATGCCAAGCATCTCTACACATTTCCTCTATCGTGCGTTTGGCATACCAGTTGAGGACATTATTTGCCTTTTTAACGTCTGCATAACATGTGGCGATATCACCTGAGCGACGTTCCACTATTTCATACGGGATCTTGACACTATTAACGTTTTCAAAAGCATTGAGCAGTTCCAATACGCTGGTTCCCTGACCGGTCCCGAGGTTAAAACAGTCTAAGCCTGTTCCACTGCTTAAATACTGCAGCGCTTTTAGGTGCCCTTCTGCAAGATCAACCACATGAATGTAATCCCTGACCCCAGTGCCATCTTTCGTTGGATAGTCGCCGCCAAAAATCATTAATTGCTTGAGTTTGCCGGACGCCACTTGGGATATAAATGGCATAAGGTTATTGGGGATCCCCATTGGATCTTCACCAATCATTCCAGATTCGTGGGCACCTACAGGGTTAAAATACCTTAGCAGAGCGATGTTCCATTCATTGTCACTAAAATAGACATCTTCTAATATTCTCTCAATAACTAACTTGGACATCCCATAAGGATTAGTAGGTTGGGCTGTTGCCATTGTCTCTACCAACGGCAAAGCTGCTGGCTCTCCGTACACAGTTGCGGATGAGCTGAAAACGATGTTTTTAACACCGTGCCGTTGCATGGTCTCAATTAAATTGAGTGAACCATGCACGTTGTTTTGATAATAACGGACAGGCATCCGCACAGACTCGCCGACCGCTTTCAATCCAGCAAAATGGATTACCGAATGGAAGCTACTGCTACTAAAACACCGCTCCAAATCACAGCTACAGGTGATGTCACCGACAAACAATTTAATATTCTTGCCAGTTATCGATTTGAGTCTTTGTAAGGACTCTTGGCTGGCGTTTGAAAGGTTGTCAAAAACAGTCACTTTGTAACCCGCATCCAAAAGACACAACACTGTGTGGCTGCCAATGTAGCCAGCACCACCTGTTACTAATATGTTTTCCATATGACGAAGTGATTGTTGCAATAAGTGAGTCTTGCGTTTCAGGCTAGCATTTTTTATGGCAATAACAAGGATCAGAATATCCAAGGCTTATCGACAGTTTGCAATATATCAGTTACCCTCTGCATACTTAGTCTAAGCAAAAAAGCCCAGATTTTAAGGTTACAACCCACTCCAGGAAGCACCATCCAAAACGTTTACAATATTTATTCGATTCAACTGCGTTCGCTAACAATGCCACAATTACTCAATATTTTTAATTCAAAGAGGGATATCAATTGAAATTCTTAGTTACTGGCGCTGCCGGCTTTATTGGAATGTATACAGTTAGAAGATTACTAGAACTAGGCCATCACGTTGTCGGAATCGACAATCTAAATGATTATTATGAGGTTCAGCTAAAGTTGGACAGGTTAAAAATCATCAATAGCTATCCAGCATTTCAGTTTTACGAAATCAATTTAGAAGACGACGCGGCCATAAAAAGTATCTTTAAAGAACATAGTTTCGAGCGCGTCATTCACTTGGGGGCCCAGGCTGGGGTCAGGTATTCATTAATCAACCCCTCAGCATACGCCCAAAGCAACTTGGTAGGTATGTTGAACATCCTGGAAGGGTGCAGGCATAACAGTGTTGGTCACTTGATCTACGCATCTTCAAGTTCGGTATATGGTTGCAACAGTAAAATGCCGTTCAGCACCCAGGATCGGGTTGACCATCCAGTATCACTTTATGCCGCCACCAAGAAGTCCAATGAATTAATGGCGCATAGCTACAGCCACCTATATCAATTGCCAACGACGGGGCTGCGCTTTTTTACCGTATACGGCCCTTGGGGTAGGCCGGACATGGCGCCTTTCTTATTCACCAATGCCATAGCAAAGGGAGAGAAAATAAAGGTTTTCAACCATGGCAAAATGAAAAGGGACTTCACCTACATTGATGACATTGTTGAAGGAATTGTGCGGATCCAGGATAAAGTACCCCAATCCGATGAAAACTGGCCAGAAAGTGACTATTCATCAAGTTTTGCTCCCTATAAAATCTATAATATAGGCAATAACCAGCCAGTGGCACTGCTTGATTTTATCCAGGCAATAGAAAATGCTTTAGGTAAAGAGGCTGATAAGGAATTGCTTCCGATGCAAGCTGGTGATGTTCCTGCCACCTACGCGGACATAGATGATTTACAAAGCGACATAGGGTTTAGCCCAGCTACAAGTATTGACGACGGGATGTCAAAGTTTGTTGGATGGTATATGGATTACTATGGCCTATAGCCAATGCCTGCAAATCGAACCGATATTTGCCTAAGTTGTAATATGCTGGTGCATTCCTGTTCAAACCTATGCTAGCTAAAGCATATTGTTCCAATCAAAAGCATACATTTTGGAAGTGGGACAACAGTGCAGAATCATCGGAATCCCGCCTAATATAGTGGATACCGTCCCAGCTTTTTTCGACATCGACTTTGCTAGGATCAAGTCACTTGCAAACGCCTGACTCAGTACCTCCTCGGAGAAAAAAAGTGATATGTCGGGCACCTTTAATTGCCCGACAATATACTACCGGTTAAGTACTTTGGAAACAGCAGTTTTTGTCTCAATTAGCAATTGTTCAGCATGTACTGCAGAGCTAGCCTCGATGTAAATGCGGAGTTCTGGGGCATTACCGGATGGACGAAGGTGCAAAATATCTCCGTTAGACTGGGTCATACGAAGACCATCTGTTGTATCAAAGTTCACAATATCTGTGTCGATTCCCAACAATTTGGAACACTCATCAGACTGGTTAAGAAGCTTTTCCAATAACTGCATAGATTTGGAAGCGGCGACATCTTGCAACCTATCACTGGCCTTATAACGTTCAGGCAAAGGTGCCACTAAGCCTGAAATTGGTACGCCGCGTGCTGTTGATTCAGCAAGCAACAAAATAAATGGCAATAAAGCGTCACGTGTTGGTAAAGAAGAGATTGCTACACCGTTGTAATCACATTCACTGGCTAATAGAAAGCCCCCATTCGCTTCAAAGCCAGCAACTTTTTCAAATTTAGCCAGCAACTTGTCAAACTCAGCTATGACATATGGCGACCCAATTTTAGTGCGTGCAACTTGTTTAAGGATCCCAGATGCTTCTATTGCGGTATTGCAACTAATTGGCGTGGCGACGGCTTCAATACCTAGCGCCTGGCAGCTCAACAAACCTACAATATCGCCTGGTAACCAGTTGCCCAACTCGTCTGCGATTAATGGACGGTCACCATCGCCATCGGTTGAGAAAATGGCGTCAAAATTGTGCTCAGCAACCCAAGCCTGCGCTTTTTTGATATCTTGTTCGGAGACAGCCTCGGTATCTATTGAAATAAATTCATCACTGCGATCAAGGCTAATGACATTGGCGCCAAGTTTTGCGAGCAAATCAGAATAATAATCCCTACCCGCACTAGAATGCTCGTAAACCCCTATTTTTTTCCCAGCTAGGGGCTGTCCTTTAAATAGGGACAAATAACGCTCAATGTAAGTGGAAATGGCTTTGTGTTGTCGTTCTGGCAGTGGCTGCAATTCGACACTCATGACTGGTTCGTTAGAATCAGTGATGGCTAGTTCGTCGCTCTTGGTAATTTCACCCTCACGGGTATAAAATTTCAGCCCATTGCGATCAAATGGAATGTGGCTTCCTGTTACCATTATCGAAGGAGCATTGTTATGCATAGCGAAAAAAGCCAATGCGGGTGTGGGTAAAACACCGCAATATACAACATTAAAGCCCATCTTTTTTGCTGTAGAAATACAATAACTAGCGAGTTCAGGGCTGCTGGGACGGTTATCTATCCCAATGTAAAGTAGCTTGTCAGATTTGGGACATGCTAAAGACGTTAAAAAAGCTTGGGTAAATGCAGTACAAAGCTCGAAGCTAAAATTTGATACCAGCCCTCGCGCTCCACTGGTACCAAACTTCACTCCTGATTGTTGTATAACTTCAGAGCAAGATTTTTTATCTTCCATTCTATTTTCCATTTATTTCTGTCAAAGTGAGTGTTGCTGCGCTGCAATACAGGCATATTCAATCTGGGATAAATAGCTTGTTCCAGTGCTCAATACCGGGGCTTAGAGCGTATTTCTTTTAACTCGGCCTCCAACATTGCTAGTTTCTGTATTGTTCTATCTACTTTCACTTTCAATTTTTGATTTTCAATGTCAGCAATAAGCAACTTTAAGAGAAGCACAGCCATTGCTACAATAATCACCAGGATTGGAGGATAGGCAATACCCAGAGCCCATCCTATTTTATCAATCACGTCAGGAAATAAACCAACTACTAAAATGAGAATGGACAAAAATATCCATTTACCAGCGACGCCTGGGGATAAGTGATCCCGCCTTACCAAGTAAACAATCGACAATCCCAGTGCGAAAGCCATAACTGCCGATACGATTTGTGGCTCAGTCACTTCTGCCTTCCTCCAATAGCTTTTTCTTGTATCCGCTATTTATGAATGAATAAGATTTAGCAACACTTAGTAACAAGGAATAAAGGCAGTATTGGCAAACACTTAACCATGAATTGAATATTCTAGAAATACCATCGTCTCGTGCACGCATATTTACTGGTATTTCAATCATATTTAGATGGCAATGCTTAATCAGAAATAAAACCCCAATATCTTGATACCTCAGTAAGGTCGCACTTCTTCCGCTTACGGCGATCATGGCAGACCGGTTATATACCCTGAAACCAGATGTCAGGTCTTGAACTTTGAGGCCACTTATAAACCGGAAAAAACGCCACGCCAATGCGCGCTCTTTTGTACCCCTTGATGTGCATGAACCAATTACAACATCTTTTCCACGCTTGCTAGCGAGAAGCATATCTTCAATGAATGACGGATCATGTTGGCCATCCGCATCCATGGTCACCGCTTTGCGATACCCTAGTTTAAGCGCATACCTAATACCGGCTTGTGTTGCCTTCCATGCCCCCAGGTTAACTACCAAGCGAATAACCCTACAGTCCATACTCTCGGCAATATCTGCGGTTTTATCCTTACTACCGTCATCCACTAATAAAACATCCAAATTACATGAGGTTTTAATTTGCTCAATAACTGAGGCGATGCTTTTTTCTTCGTCTTTCGCTGGGATGATAATTATCACAGCATCCTTATTTTTCATCAGCAATAGCCACCTCAAACAACTCAGTACAAGGATTGTAATATTTAGGAGCTTTCTGGAATTCGTTTGTACTTAGGAAAATAACTATCATTATAAAAAATTAAGTGATGGTGAAGCTTTATACCAATGATTGGTATACGTTTAAATGCGATTGTACCGTTTTATTCCAACAAAACTTTTCGCTGGCAGCCAAGCAGTTTTCAGAGACTTGCCTACGTAATTTTTCATCACTGCACAATTGAATTATTGAAGCCGCAATTGCATCAATGTCGTGGGGCTCAACTTCTATTCCTTGGCCTTGCACTATTTCACTCATTGCACTGTTTTTAGAGGTTACAACAGGTACTCCTGATTTCATTGCTTCTAACACGGGCAACCCAAAACCTTCATAAAATGACGGAAACAAAAACGCACTTGCTGATGAAAACAGATTTTTGAGATCTGGACGAGAAACATAGCCATAGTACTTTAGATAACCATTCCTAGAGAGCTTTTCGATTAATCCATGCTCACGCTCACTGTTCCAACCTTCGCTCCCGACAAGCACGAGGGGTAACGGCTGCTTTACGCTTGAACAATATACTTCGTAAGCTCTTAACAGGCCATAAATGTTTTTCCTGGGCTCAATAGTTGCGACAGTCAAAAGGAAATTAGAATAGTCCAAGCCAAACTTCATTAAAGTTTGCTGGCACTCATCAGTTGACCTGGGCCGGAAGCTGTGATCAGCACCTAAGTGGATAGCATGCACTAAATCTGGTCTTATTGAGAATTTATCAATCAATTGACTTCGAATAAACTCGCTATCGGTGATAACCGTCACCTGTTCTTCAATAGCGGTTTCAATTGCATTGTTGACTAGGTTGACCCTCGCTTTCGGGTGGTACTCTGGGTAAATTAATGTCGACAAATCATGTATGGTAACGCACTTCGGACCCGGGAATTTTGGAACCAGAAAATTAGGTGAATGATAGACGGCATCTTTGAGTTTATTGAGTTTGACCTTTTCCCAAATTGGCATTAGCTGTTGATACAAGGTAACTACTAATTCCGACTTCACAGCTATAGATTTTACTGAATCAAAAATTCCAAAGGAGTTTCTATTTACGGACTCATCGTCGGTTTGTTGCTGTTGTTCCAACAACACATTCATATTGTGAAATCTACCATAAGCATAAGCATGTAATTCCACATCACTCATTTTGTTGAGCCGAGAGCATATAGCATGGCAATAATAGCCGATTCCTGTCAGTGGACTTAGTAATGCCTCACAGCCAACAATTATTTTCATCCCGACGAAAGCATCCATTCTAAGGTATCACGCATAGTATGTCGGGTTAGTCCCGTTAATATACGGTTTATCCTATCATTGTTACCTCGCAGCACTTTAATTTCGTTTTGCCGCACAAAAGCTTCATTTACACGAATTTCGGGTTGAAACCCAGAAAGAGCCTTGAGCATTTCAAAAATTTCCAATAAAGATATACTTGATCCAGAACAAACATTGTAAGTACCGGTTGTTGATTCAGATTCCAACAAAGCAATATAGCTGGCGACTACATCCCTTACATCAGAAAAATCCCTTGATACATCAAGGTTTCCCAACTCTAACACAGGTTTTTTTTGCTTAAATGCATTGACCATTTTAGGTACCAGAAAATGTGCAGCTTGCCCAACTCCAGTGTAGTTGAATGGCCGCACAATAATGGTAGGGTTAATGTTTGCGCGGAAACTTAGAGCATACTCCATGGCAACTTTAGAGGCTGCATAATCATTAATAGGACTAAAAACAGCATTTTCTGAATAGACAGCTCCCTCAGCGGTGCCGTAAACATTTGCTGAACTGCATAGCAATTGCTTTTTAACAGCTATCCCCAGTTCTGCGATAACATCGATTAGGTTAAGCGTACCGACCACATTCACCGAATACATTTCAGACAAATCTCCATGCGCAACGAAAGAGATTGCAGCCAAATGCACTAAATAATCGAATTTGACACCGACCAGAGCTTCTCGCAAGGCACTTTTATCCCTGAGATCCAACCTGGCGTCCGACGTAAGTTGGTTTAAGCCAATGCAACGAAACCCTTTACGCTGGGCTTGTGCAACAAAATGCCGACCAGTAAAACCATCGGCACCAGTTACCAAGATAGTTCCTTTCATCAGAAAGAGAACCCCGCCTTATTTCGGCGCAAGTCGGCCTGCACCATCATATCACACAAGCTTTCCAAACTAGTTTTTGGCTCCCAGCCTAGCTTTTCTTTGGCTTTACTAGGGTCACCAATCAACAAATCAACCTCGGCTGGACGGTAGAACTTAGGGTTAACCCTAACAACAACATGCCCAGTTTTGACACAGGTTGCAGTTTCTGAATCATCTCTACCTTCCCAGGCAAGTTCTTTGTCTACTGACTTAAAGGCAAGCGATACAAAATCTCGTACTGTTTCTGTACGGTTGGTAGCCAAAACATAAGTATCAGGTTCATCAACTTGCAGCATACGCCACATGCCTTCAACATAGTCTTTGGCATAGCCCCAGTCGCGTTTTGCATCCATATTGCCAAGTTCCAATACATCCAATTTTCCCAATTCAATTTTAGCTACTGAATCGGTAATCTTGCGTGTTACAAACTCTCGCCCACGCAACGGCGACTCATGATTGAATAAGATTCCGCTAGTGCCGAAAATGTCGTAAGACTCCCTATAATTTACAGTCATCCAGTGTGCGTAGAGTTTAGCAACCCCATATGGGCTTCTAGGATAAAAAGGTGTCGACTCAATTTGGGGAACTGCCTGTACCTTACCAAACATTTCCGAGGTAGAAGCCTGATAAAAACGTATCTTAGGATTTACGATGCGAATTGCTTCTAATAGGTTAACAGGCCCAATGCCCGTTATCTCTGCAGTCGTCAAAGGCTGGTCAAATGAAACACCAACAAAGCTCTGAGCTGCAAGGTTGTACACTTCATGGGCTTGTGTAGTTTCAACAAGCCTAATAGAAGCCGATAGGTCTGTAAGATCGTACTCAACTAACTCCAAATTAGGGTGGTCTGATATACCCAATTCCTCAATGCGCCAAAAGTTTACAGAACTCGTCCTGCGATAAGTACCATATACCTTGTATCCATTATTTAATAGCAGTTCAGCCAAATACGCTGCATCTTGCCCGGTAATCCCGGTGACGATTGCATTCTTCATTTATTGTTTTCCATTTAACAAATCTAATATGTGTCGATGTAGTGCCTAGGGTAATCGAATGGACGCCTAAAGACGCAAAAAACTAGTCAGGTTAATGCCCTAAGCGTTGCCTCTGATAATTGTCCTGTTGAACAGCATTAGCCCATTCTAAATTTTGCAAAAACCAAATGACCGTTTTTCTTATGCCCGATTCAAAAGTTTCCTGTGGTACCCAACCTAATTCATCCGTAATCTTTGATGCGTCAATTGCATAGCGTAAATCATGACCAGGCCTATCCTTCACGAATGTAATTAAATCGCTGTAACGGTTGGGTGTTACAGCCGAGCCAGCCAACTTTAGCGTCTCATTAGTTGCTACGGGATGAATCTCGTCCAGTATTTTACATATTGTCTTTACAACGTCCAAGTTGGATTTCTCGTTGTATCCACCGATATTGTAGGTCTGTCCCAAAGTCCCACTTTCTATCACCTTGGTCAAAGCCCTGGCATGGTCTTCTACGTATAACCAGTCCCTAATTTGCGAACCATCGCCATAAATTGGGAGCTTTTTACCATCTATGGCATTTAATATAACCAACGGGATCAATTTTTCGGGAAAGTGGTATAAGCCATAATTATTTGAACAATTTGTCAAAACCATCGGTATCCCAAAAGTCCTATGCCATGCCCTCACCAAATGATCAGATGAGGCTTTACTGGCTGAATAGGGCGAGCTTGGATTATATGGTGTGTTTTCAGTAAATAGTTCGCCCTCCTCTAAGTCTCCATAAACTTCATCGGTCGAAACGTGGTGAAATCTAAATCGGCTGGCACGATCTGGTGACAAGCTGTGGAGGTACGCCCTAGTGCACTCTAGCAAAACGTAAGTACCTACAATGTTGGTCTTGATAAAATCATCTGGGCTGTCTATCGAACGATCCACATGGCTCTCTGCGGCAAGATGCATCAACGCATCGGGCTGAGTTTCTGTGAAAATCCGCTCTACAAGAGTTCTATCTGCGATATCACCTTTGAAAAATTGGTAACGTTCGCTTGCTTCCACTTCTTTTAGGGAGAGCAAATTACCTGCATAAGTTAACTTATCTAAATTAACTACACTGTGCTGGGTATTGTTAATTATGTGCCTTATTACAGCAGATCCAATAAACCCCGCACCACCTGTGACTAATATCTTCAAAGCTCAACTCCTAACCGATGTTGTTAATTTGGAGACAAGCTCAGCTACAAGCAAGCTTTTCTCCTTGAGCATTTCACGGCCTTCCTTGTCTTCGTCCAGTTTTGAAAAAGCTTCAAACATATTAATGAAATGGTTATCTGATCCGGTCAAATGCTCTGTCCTCTCGCCGTTTACGACCGACACAATTTTAGTTTCTAGTTCGGGGGGTTTGGAAAACGCCCGCTCAACGATTAATTTTCCGTTACTACCCCAAATTTCAATTTCGTTGCAGTAGTCGCGCCCCATGCCCCATTCGCCGTGGAAGCTGATTTGACCACTACGCGCAAAACATCCTCCGCGAACGTCTACATCAAATTCTTCAGTATAAAATAAGTCGCCGCAAAAACCGTGCAAACTGTGGCTGCCCAAATGCGCCAAGGCACTTAAGGGGTAAACGCCGGCGTCCAGCAGTGCACCGCCCCCAAGCTCACGATCGTAACGAACATTGTCCTGGTTTAGGTGAGGGTAGCCGAACCTTGCATAAACAGAATGCACATCCCCAATAATTCCATCAGCTATAAATTGCCGCAATGCAGTGAATTGTGTATGGTACAAATACATGAAACACTCTGCTAAGACAACGCCTTGTCTTTGAGCTAGATCGAACAATTCTTCTGCTTTGTTGTAACCTTCTACCAATGCTTTTTCGCAAAAAACATGTTTTCCCTTTTTAATCGCTGTTTTAATCTGCGAATAATGCATTCCAACAGGTGAAGCAATATATACAATGTCCACTTGCTCATCATTGAGCATCTCATCTGCCGACGGCCAAGTCCGAATTTGGTGCTTGTCCACAATTTCCTCTAGCACTTGCCTATTACGGGTATAGGCACCTATCAAACGAATTGACTTGCACTGTTTGAGCGCAGGTAAGGTATTTCTAATGGAGTGGGCTCCTAGACCCCAAAGTGCGATATTTTTCATAACAGCCTAAAAAGTGCGTAATGATGCCATGCTTGCGTTGATTAACCCAAGTTTTTTATTACATCGCTTGGAAAAAAAGATGGATGTAATGTCTTGATATGGACAATTGCGCCCTTCGTGAAAAAGGGCGCCGATAGTGGTAGAAGCTGGGCTATTTAATCCGCAGTTAAATTTCGTCATAAATGGCTGCTTTAGAAAGTGTCACAGCCAACTTTAGAGGGTTTTGAAACTAGTAAAACCTCGCCTGATATTCGCTACTTGCCAATATAGTTGTTGCCAACGAACTGATATCGGTACCTGTTGACAGGGCAGTGTGCCACGAATCAAATTCTGCTTGTACCGGAGCGCGCCTCAAGAGCAAGTGATAAAGAATTTCAATGCTATCGCCATTGAAAGTACGGTTTCTGTGTTCAAGGGATTCGCTAAAGCCTAACATCATATCGCCACGCCTTATATTGCCCAGGTTTAGTTGAGTAAGCCAGTGCGTGTACCCTGCAGCATCAGCTGGCCTTCCAAGTACATTTTGATAAACCAACGAAACAAAATCACTATTGGATAAACTACCGTATCTGTTTTGGAATTCAGCGCTGTATACAAATGTGTCAGCAATGCTTTGTAGCGGTAATCCAGAAGCTTCGTGTTGGGCAATCCAAGCCATCAAGCCGGCGTGATCAGCCCTTCTGCCCAATATAGCTTTATAAAATCTCGTTATCGCCTTGCGCTTGGAAGCAATTCTAGTGTCCTGCAACAAGCCTTTGACCCAATCCCCTCGATTACCTAAGGATACTAGACTGTTTAACTGGTTATCCTCTTCCGAGATCGGATAGCCATATCCATATAAATCCCGAAGTGTTTGCCTTACGAACAATCGGTTATTGTTATTTACGTCATTGTCTTTTACGTCGCTTTGGGTACCGTCTGAAAATTCAAGGCCATCTGGCGCGCTATCGCCATCTGTGTCGGCCATGGAAAGTGACACACCTGTCATCAGCATCTGGCGATTTTGATCCGACGCCAACAACTCCCGTATTACGCTACGGATATTCGCCCGGCTTCCGTCCCAAGCCACGTGTCCCACAACATTTTCAGCCCCCAACCGTGAATAGCCAGTAAGCACTAAACCAACGCCATTCAATCGATGCTTAACATCGCTGCTGTTTATAAACTCTTGTGACCGGATAAAATCTAACATCATGCCATTTCGTGAAATGACACCCGCATTTAAAGCAT
This sequence comes from Alteromonadaceae bacterium, assembly GCA_965279005.1. Lineage (GTDB taxonomy): Bacteria > Pseudomonadota > Gammaproteobacteria > Enterobacterales > Alteromonadaceae > Planctobacterium. The sequence continues at coordinate 780,150 of CBDIHK010000026.1, forward strand.
TAACCCAGGCGGCCAGCCCCCCATCATCAGCGTCGCGCTTAAGCACATTCTGATAGACTAGCCGCACAAAATCTGCGTTAGACAAGTTGCCATACCTAACCCTAAACTCAGCAGAATTAATGAATATATCCACTAATTGCTCTTCAGTCATTTGAGCCGCAACAAACAAGCGTCGATAGAGAAGGAAGCCACCTGGATCCGGTGCCCGGTTAAGCATAGCTTCGTAAGCTCTACCAACAAAGCTCAAGATCTGTAAAGAATCTTCTTGCAGAAGAGAAGAATATAGATCCAGTGGCGTCATTTGACCTTGTGCCAATTGGGCGAGTGCAGCATCAAGTTCACTTAAGCTGGCAAATCGACCTTTCATGTCCAGGTAAGCTTGTTGCACAAGCAACCGATTGTTTGTGAATATGTCATTATCCCTAGACGACTGGTTTCGGCCTTCCAACAACTCGATGTACAATGGCATTCGGTCACCATCAAGATCTGACCATACATCAGCGGCATCTGCGGAATTCAATCCTAGCAACTGCTCGGTATCGTCGGTAATACTATCACCATCACTGTCTACATTCGTCCAGCGCTGTGGGTCATTAGGATATAGATCCACACTGTCATTAATCCCATCGCCGTCGCTGTCAGTGCTCCCCTGCAGCGGGTCAGTGCCTTGTGCAACTTCATCGCCATCACTCACACCGTCACCGTCGGTATCTGGTACCAACGGATCTGTTCCAAGCTCAAACTCTTCTTCATCTGTCAGCCCATCGCCATCCTGATCCATGGTTGGGGTTGCACTTCTCGCCCATGAAAAGCTGCTACAAAGTTCCTGGTTGCAGGCTTTTACCCAGACATGGTACTTCCCTGTTATGCCTTCGAGGTTGTAACTGTTTTGAGTGGTTTCTGTGATGAAATATTCTTCCCAAGGAGTGGGGTAATTGTGCTGCGCCTGCAAACCATAGATTTTGTAAAAGGTTGCTCCGCTAATTTGATTCCAACTTGCTGAAAGCTGCTCCAACGTATCACTACTCACAAGATTAACACTTGGCCTACTAAGGCTGGATTGGCTACCCATATCCTCTGATGCACTAGAGTATGGAGAACAAATATTGCTACAAATCCGATAAAAGACCCAATATGACCCATTTTCATCGATAGTAAACGTGTGGCTACTATCATTGGTAATAACCTGCGAACGAAGTCTAGTGCTTGCATCAGCGCTTAGCATCACCAGTTCCCGGTGGCTATAAACCGCAGCCGAGCTAGGGTTCTCTAGGTAGGCAATCATTTCTGCGCCGCGGTCTTGTAGAGATCGAATAGAAACAGGTTCCGGGCGATCTTTATCGAATTCAGTCTGGCTGCTAATAGCCATATCGGCCACAAAAGAATAGGTAGAATTGGAACCTGAAAACTCAAAATCGACAAAATCAATACCAACTCGGTTTAATCCTGTCAAGCTAGCGGCAAACGCGGTATCGCCTAAAGTACCAGCCATAACGCTACCACTGTCAACGGTAAAGCTAAGGGGTATCCAACCTGATCCTGCTTCCTCCCCTAGCTCCAACGCATTGCTGGTATCGCCATCTAGCACCAGATAAAACTTATCTTGTGCAGCCATTGACGGGTTTTCGCATGCCTCACCGCCATTGTATATGCTCAAAATTGGAAGTTTGGGAGCATTATTTGCGCTAATACCGGTTGATGCGACTAAGTTTACCTGCCGCTGGCATTGGGTACTTGTGTTTATCAGTCGCAAATAAAGGCTTGCATTAAAACTGAAACCACCACCAATATGGAGTGCAGAGACGGTTTGGTAGCCTGAATTGTAGGGTCTGTAAGCGTCTTTACCTTGGTAAAATACAGGAGTGCCAGTCCAAAACCGAATGTCCTCCACCCTAGTAGTATACTGTGGCAGTAAAGAAATGGTCGTGGCGTCAGTATATGCGGAACAACTATCAGCTAGGCATTGCCGCGACTGAACGTTGTATTGAATAGGATTGTAAACACCCCTGTCTATCCACAACTTGACCGAATTAGAACCACCAGATGCTGCAATTGAGGTTTCGAAATCTCGCGCATTTTCCCCTTGCGTTGTTGCAATAATTTCAATCCTTGCACCGTAAGGTAAAAAGTCGACGGTAGCAAAGGCTTCTGCCCCCCTGGTTTCTAGATTCAATCCCGACGGTATTGGTGGTACCGGTTCAGGCACTAATAGCGCACCTACCAGAAATTCCCGATTTAGCTCACAGTTCCCGAGATAACAGTTTTCCAGCCAAAAATAATAATTCGTGCCTTGGGTAGCTTCGGTAAAATCATATCCATATCCCGAGTAGTTAGCGTTGGCTTCGCTCATTAGCAGCGTTTTATCCCCTGTCTCAGATTCTGAAACGTATAAGTTAAAGCCACCTGAACCGTGACGATCCCGCCTAATGCTCACTGCGATATTTGTTTCGCTTTCAGTTAAAATACGAACTGAATAAAATGCAGGACGATTTGAACCTGAACTATTTCCTGGTGCAGTGTATTCAAAATAGTCACTTGGTGCACCACAACCGGCAGGGTTACAAGTGCGAACCCGATAATAGTAAGTAGCGCCAGAAGAGTAATGTTCTTGTAGGAAAGGAGAGTGTTCCGAAGTGTAAACTTCTTCGGAAGTTGAGTAGATATCCCTTTTTCTCAACACCTCATAGTATACGGCATCTGAGGCCACGGAATAATCTACGACGATATTACCGTTCTCATTTAACCCCACATTGGTAATGGTGGAAGGCTGCGTCGGTGCCGATATGACGTCAGATGTAGTGCCTAGTGCAGCAGCGCTCGCATCGCTGCAACCTATACGGGTACATGCCTGCACCTTGAAATAGGCGCTTGCGCCGGGTCGTTGCAATCGAAAGGCATAACTTGTACGGCTTGTTGCATTAACCACCACCTGGTATTCCCCATCAATAGTTTCGGATTGTAGCAGCCTATATACCGTAGCGTGTTCTGAGGGAGCCCATGACAGATTGATCCTGTCAAAATAGCGCGCCTGACTCGCTTCAAGGCCAGTCGGCGTGGCTGGAATATATTGGCTACCCTGGTCTGTGGAGATAATACCTACAGCGATGTTTGAGCGCTTCCCATGTTGTTCGCTAGTGCCAATTTTAAAATAGGGAACTAGATAATATTCGAATTCTTGGTTCTCAGTCGCCGTGAAATCACGGTATTCGGTCTCGCCATCCTCCAAAACAGCTACCTGAGAGTTATCCCTGTATACGATGATTCCATCAGCCTCTCCGTTGAGTGACCAAGTCAAATGGATATGGCCTTGATATGTATTTGATGATGCCGCTAGATCGACAATATTGGCAAGCTTGTTACCAAATGCGCTGCTCCCGGTAACAAAATAATCTCGCGAGCGGACACAAGACTGATTGACACAGCCTTCCACTAAATAGAAATAATCTTGTTCAGGTACAGTGGCGTAGTCGTCGTAACTGAAGCGATGGTCAGAAAAACCATGCTCTATAGAGTGTATTAATGTTGGTTGGCCAAAACGCTCTGTACGTCGATAAATATTAATCGTCTCAAAAGAACTAAGACGCGAACTCCATGAGCTAAGATTTATATAGTTAGCTTGAACCCGAATATCGATGAAGGGTCGCTCCAATAATCGCGAAAAGTCGGTCTTATAATTGAAAGTATCGCCTGCCATATTTGAGCATGTATCATCCTCAATACAGCTCTCCACTAGATACTCTATGTTCTTGTCTTCGTTAGGAAGTACCCGGTCGGTAAAACGGGGCGAGAATACTTTTTGTCGAAATTGCCTGTCACCACCACTATGCCTTACATAAACACGATAGTGCGCCGCACTAGCAACCGGATCCCAGTTTACCTCTACTGCGGAGTAATTATCATTGACAAAAAACTTAAAGTTTGTGGCATAAAGAGTTGGCCGCGCAGCCAAAGTGATAGGGTCACTGTATTCCCCACATAGGCTATTGAGGCATGCCCTAACCCTGACAATAGAGTCGCCCTGCTGGCGAAAGCTTAAGTTCCAGGTATTACCGTAGATTGAACCGCTCAGTTGGTCATTAAAATTATGGCGAACCAATACTTGATAGCGCAACCTACTATCATCTAAAGCAACCCAACTTAGCTCTGTTTGGTCAATAGAAACATCCCTCAGACCCAAGCCCGTCACCTTCGCAGGTGCCAGTACGCTCAAGCCCGTCACTTCAGTTGCAATACAGCGATCTACTACGTTACATGCTTCTATCCGATAATCATAACTGACTGTGGCATCAGTGAGCGAGGAATCCGTATAGCTAAGTGTATTGGCACTGTTTGTGCCTACGTATTGATAATCAGACTGCCCACTTTCGCGGCGATACACAACATGTCTAGCTACATTAGAACCAGCATCCCAGGACAGGTTTATCACTCCAACCTCGGTTGATGACTGGATATTGCTAATCGCTAAAGGTTCGGCATAGTTAAATTGGTTTAAGTCATTTAAATACACACTGCCAAACCATGAGTCTGTGCCAAATACAAATTTTTGCGCAGAGTTTCCCATTTGGCTTTGGCGCCTCATAACTGGGCTAAGCCTGATCAAGTTGTGGGCGCTGTTTAACCCCACCAATGTCAGCGCGCTAGCATGGGTATCATAGTAATAAAGGTAGAATGAACTTGTGCTATGGAGCCACACCGGTTGCGCAAACAGCAATAGGTATCGCCCGTCAGAACTAACATCAGCAATAAGTTCATTGCGCAAAGTGGGCAACACAATTTCTCTGACTTGTCCTTCTGCAACGTTGTAATAACTGATAGTGTCACTGCCACTCCAACTGTTGACGTCCTGATCCAGATAGATGTGGTTTCCATCAAACGATATAACGGCATTATCGACGCTTTCGCAATGGCCGCCATCAACAGGTTTAGTGCCTGGAACAAAGGTAAATGAATCTGTGCTCACTTGATATAAAAATAGCTTCTCACCATATTGGCAATCGCCATTCGTCAAAAGACGGGAACTCAGGAATAATAGATTGCTACTATCCCCAGAAGTCGCAACCAGCCTAGCGTTGTCTAACCCATCCTTTATCAAAATGCGCTCTCCGGTAGATGCGTTGTACCGATACAAGCGTTTTTCTGGTGTGACGACTGTGTTATCTTCAATTATGTTGATAGAATTCGAGGTAAAGTAAAGGTCGTGGCTATTGCCGATTACAAATAATTCTTGGACACCTGGATCTGAATTGTCGTTATAGGTCAAATCAACGCTGTAGATGGTCGCGTCTGCGAAAGAATAATAATAAAGCTTTGAAACTGAACTGGCTGTTAGGTTGGTCGCGTCTGAAGTAAAGTAAACTCTACTGGCATCTTTAGCTAAAGCAACATTGTCAATGTTGGCATTGGCAACCTCATTGTCAAGGCCAAGCGTTAAATGGACAGGTATACTGTCGTCATCAGAGCGTTTATAAAGTTGCGTGGTGCCTTGCCGAACCCCCCTACCTACGAATACAACCGTATTTTTGTCATCGTGTGCAAGGTCAATATACTCTAGGCCATCTATGCCGTTAGTACTTTCAAAATTACTAATTAGTGAAGACGCCGCTGCATTTTGTGAAAAAGGCGCAATCAGCAAGATTAAACAAAGATAAAGACTACGAAACATCTATTCCATTTCCCTAAACGCGAGTTAATTTTTGCTTCCAAGTAAAAACTAATACAACTGGTCATTTTTTGAGCGCGCAATACTAACAATGATTTTATGCCAGGGCAACATTTTTGTGTAATAGTATCAACTAAAATTGCAAAACATAGATAGCGCTCCATTGTGTTGCGGCTCGGCTTTTACATTGTGGGTCTTTGTGTTCTGCAACTGAAAAGAGAGGCTTATTGGTGGCAGCTGGAACACGGAAGGGCATTATCATGCCCAATCAACAAAGGTAAGACCTTATAGGTGGGAAATTATCCCTCTAATGTGCGGATTTACCCAAGAGTTTTCCTTAATCAAGCTTTTCAATTGGTGCAAGCTCACCCACTTAAATGTTGCTGGCAATTTTTTAAGATCATGACCAGCTGGGACTTCTACGAGCATGCCCCTATTGCGTTTTAAATGCAGGCGGCCACCGTCTTCAGACATCCATTGGGCAAACAATACAGTACCTTCACATTTTTCTGGTGTCTCAAAATATTCGGCAAAATGTGGCTTACGTCCACCATGGGCCTTGCGTAAATTGCTGAATGTCGCTTGCAAAGTAGGACTAATCTGAACTAAATCAGGGTTTCCAGGTTCTGCTTTGGCATCAATTAAATAATGAGGAATGCCATCAAACCTCTTTCTTAGAATCCCTAGCAATCCGCCGTCATAGCCAATTTGTGTTACCATGGGTTGATCCCAACCGCCAACAACTTCCCTTTCATTTTTTTGGGTAACCCTAACTCCCTGGACTTGGAAGAAATCCCCAGAATCATGTTTAACATACCCTGTTTCAGGGCAAAGATACCATCCCTCGCATTCCAATAAAGGAATATCCTCAATGGTCATTGTTGACTTTTGTTTTTGTTCGGAATACCAGTTTTTCAGTTCTTTCAAATCACCGAAAACTGACCAATCGCGAATCGACTCAACCTGAGTTTCCACGCGTAACCTATCTACGCCGTTTCCCAAGGAAAGCCAAACTTGCTCTAGCTGCTTTACAGCTTCATCAAACGATAAATTACCCATATTTACTTAATCCTACTTTGACCAAATCACAAACATATGTAATGTCATCAATAGACAAGTTATTGTGCATAGGCATCCTCAGTATGCGTTTAGCGAACTTTTCGGTCTCGGGTACATCAATACTTTGGTAACCTAGGGATTGCCCAACTGGTGAGGAATGTAAAGGTACATAGCCAATGTATGCGTAAACTTTGTTTGAGACGAGGAACTTCCGAACAAACTCGCATTGCTCATAATCTCTAAATACTACAAAAAAAGCATGATAATTAGGAGTTATCCCGGAGCCGACTTCAGGGAAATCAATCCCAAAAATAGGTTTTAATTCACGCATTTTTTGCGAATAACAATCGAATAGCGGTTTTCTTTCAGCCATGTTATTTTCGATTGATTCCAATTGGGCTAACAAAAAAGCAGCTTGTAGTTCAGAAGGATAAAAACTGCCACCGACCTCAACCCAAGTATACTTGTCGGTCAAGCCATTCAAAACAGCTTGTCTATTTGTACCCCTTTCCCATATGTAGGTCGCCCGATTGATCAATGATTCATCGTTAATCAATAGTGCACCTGCGAGACCGGCATGTAAGTTTTTAGTTTCATGAAACGAGAGGCAACCAAGTTTACCAAACGTACCGAGTGGTTTGCTTTCTTTAGTAGTCCCAAGAGCCTGCGCAGCATCTTCCACCAACCAAATGCCGCGATCGTGAGCCAATTGCTGCAAACCAACAATATCACACGGTATACCTGCGTAATGTACAGGGACAATAACTCTTGTGTTTTCCGTGATCAGTGGCTCGATGGTTTCCACGGATACCATCATGCTGGGGGCGGTAACATCGGCAAACCGGATTTTATACCCGGCACGTGCAAAGGCAGATGCCGTGCTCGAAAAAGTGTAAGAAGGTAAAATAACTTCGTCATCAGGAGAGCACTTCGCAAGCAGGGCTGAAATTTCTAGAGCTGAAGTGCAACTGTCAGTGAGTAGCACCTTGGGGACGTTGAGGTAATCTTCTAAAAACCGCTGAACTTTTTTGGTAAACTCGCCATTACCCTGGAAGTGGTTATTGATAAAACACTGCTCAATGTAACCAAGTTCATTGCCGGTTATGTAAGGCTCATTGAACTTTATGAGCCTTTCCCCGTTATTTGAAGTATCCATTTTACTTTCAACATGTTTCAAAAGCCGGGGATGATAAACGAGATAGCTTTGCAATACTAGGGGGTAGTTACGTATATGGTTGCCCCCAGTAACAAGGTTTGCTTGTATAAGCAGCTTAACCCACTACGTCAATAGCCCTTGCTCAACACCACTAACCCAGACACGATGATCAATGTACCAGCAACCTTATATAAGTTGATAGATTCATTGAATAACAAGAACGAACCAAGCATGACCAAAACAAAAGCCAAGCTCATAAATGGATATGCAAAACTCAGTGAAAACTTCGTCATTGCAGCCATCCAAAACAAAGAAGCGATAAAGGCAGCACAAAACCCACTGAACACGAAAGGGTCAAGCAAAATTATTTTGACTAGTCCGAAAGCTTTCTCGGCCAAGGAGCCTTCCGGCATACCATGGATACCCATGCGCCACTTAAGCACAAGTTGCCCATAAACGGTAAACAGTATACAGCCAGCGATAAATATAAATCCCAAGTTCATTCCTTAATATACGGTTTATAACCTGCCGGTAATGCAGGATGTTACATTGCCTCAGTGAGTAACGATTATTCGGCTAAGTTGGTTTATAAAATCGTAACCATCCCATTCAGGTTCTATGTTTAATGCCTGCCCTATTGGAACAATTCTATCTACCCCAGCAACGCCCTCAGAAACTATAAAGGCACTAAGTTCGTCTAGGATATCGCCCCAATACGTCACAGTCTGACACTGGTTGTTCAACAAAGGCCGCAATTCTAAGTAACTACCCATGTTGTATTCGTAAAATAAACCACTACTGCCTTTTAGTATGTGCAAATCCGCAGGAATTGCAGTTAACCCAACCCTATATGCGAAACGGTTACCAATTTTGGTCTCCCCAATTGGCAGCTCAGTGCTATCGACGCATACTTGGGTAAGCTTATCCACAATGCGCGCCGAAAGGATTTCGTAGTGTTGTTCAGTAAACTCTATAACAGCTTGCCAGAATAGCGATTGCGCTTTTTCGATATTTGCTCCTTTCCAGGCCACTATGCTGGGCGAAGAGCAGGCATTTTGATCCATCAAATAGGTGTCGTTATAAAACTGCTTGGCTAATGTTTGCAATTCTTCTCGAGAGGCCTTTAGCACGTGCTCTGACGCTATAACGGCAAGCGAAAACCTATCCGGAAACACCAATTCACGACACCTTGGTTTTGTATCTAGCTTGCGAATTTGACTAATAGTTGCATTGCTTCCCCATAATACTTTAGCGTCAGCTAATTTTGTAAATGACTCAGTCACCACATCAGAAGCTGGGTATTTTAAAAGAACATTTGATTTTGCTACTGTTTCAAATTCACCCGTTGCCAATACATCTCGCATAACCTCGCAAAATAAATCCACCTGGGGAAAGTAGCGCGACGGCAACTTAACAATATTGCTGTTACCTGCTAAAAGGCTAAATACCAATGAGAAGGCAAAATTTAGGGGAACATTACCTGGGGTTACGTGGAACACAAGCCCTACGCCTAGTCTCATTTTCTTGTCATCAAGTTTTTTAGATAGCAAAGCTAAGTTAGCCTTTCGAATAAAAAAAGCAAACGTCATCAGATCGGGAAACTCTCGACTGCGCCTGTCTCCGCGGATTTGCTCCGAAAATGCCGCAAGGAACTTAATGTTTTCGGAGGAAAAGGGCACTGACGCTATAGACTGAATTTGAGGATCACCAACAAGCAAATCCAATGTCTTAAAATTATCTAGCGGTATCACTGCAACCCCTTATCTCTGCGTTTTTAATTCTTCCGTAAACTTTAAAATATTTTCCTTTCCTACCACATGGACAATCGTCTTCCCCAATTATTTCACCCACGTCTTCGGTTAGGATACTATGGCCTGGATAACTGGTTGGGATGGCAGAAAGCAGCTGAATCATTCCTTTTTGTCCGAACGGGACTGCTCTTAGGTCATCATCTCGAATTAATATGTCAGAGAATATAGAAGTGTGAAAATGACCGTGCTCACACTCGAAAAAGATTGAACCAGTTTGCTCTATCATGCCGTAATAGTTCATAACCCTTGAAATACCAGCAACTTCAAAAAGTTCAGATTTGAACTGTTCATTGGTAATAGCTCGATCAGCGAGTTTTTTCCAGCCACCACCATGGATGAGTAAAGCCCGTTCCATGTTTAATTTCACATCATTTTTGACCAGCATCTCATAAAAATATTGATAAATGATGGAAGTGAAACCAAACAATAAAATGTCCGAATCCTTATGCCTGGTTAAAAATCCCTCAATCGTTTCCAAATCAACATGCATATCCTTATCTAGCGCATAGGTGATGTTCTTTCCAAACATTGAGAAACCCAGGATACCTGCTCCTCGAGCTGAAAATGATTTTGGATCCTTAAGCGTTGCTTTTGAGTCTATTATCAGCATTGGCAAGCGTTGTGCCCCAGTAAATTGGGTCATCAGCCGTGTTAATACTTTCCTTTGGTTATCAGCAACGTTTTTGTCAATAAATATTTTAGAGGGAGATTGTCCAGATGTACCAGAAGATTTTAGCACCTTAAACACATCTTCATCTGGTATACTTTTTAGTTCTAGCTCTTTAAACAGCCTTACTGGTATGAAAGGTATATCTTCGATACTCTCGATGTACTTTGTCCAATTTAAACTGTCTAGGATCTTTCCGTAATCTTGGCATTGCTTGGTATGCATTGAAACTAAGTTTCTGAAGTAGGGTAACAACCAAGCTTCTTTGTCTTTCTTAGATTGTTCGTAGGGAGGGATCCGCAATAAGTCCGCCAATTCAGTCACAGTAGAGCCTTATATTTGTGCTAACGCATTGAGTTGTTTATAGTCAATTTTACCATTTGTATTTCGAGGGAATGCGTCTAACACTACCGTTTTTCGATAGCGGATGTGGATATGTAATTGCTGGAACAAATAAGAATCAACTGTAACTTTATCGCTTTCATCCAAAACAAAGACCACAAGCTTATCGTCTTGGCCCGCACAAACCGCATCAATCCCCTGCTTGCCCAATAAGAGTTCAATTTCATCTAATCCATAGCGATTCCCAACAATCTTCAAAAACCGGCTTTTTCTACCTACAATTTTATATAAACCCTGGTTATTGCGAAGTGCGATATCACCAGTGTTTAACACACCACAATTGGAGTCACCCGCTTCCAAATCCTGCCTTTCCTGTGCATAACCCAAACAAACGTTATCGCCAAAATACTGTAATTCGCCGGGACAATTCGCGTCTACGACTTCTGCACCATCTTGTTCAAGTAACTTGAATTGTCCTCCAGGAATCGCAACACCGATAGAGTCAGGATTTGCCAAAATGTCCTCTACTGGTACATAGGACATTCTGGCCGTGGCTTCTGTCTGTCCGTACATAACAACAAATTCGATCCCCTTAGCTTTGCATCCATTGGCAAATAGTTTTATCAACTCTGGCTTTAATTTGCCTCCAGCTTGCGTCAGATAACGCAAATGGGGAAAGTCTTTGTTTAAAAATTTTAGCCTGTGCAACATTTCATAAGTGAATGGAACGCCTCCGAAAGTCGTTGCCCTTGATTCGTTAACCAAACTCCAAAACGCTTTTTCTGTTACTGCGTAATTGTTCATGACAATTGCGCAACCATTTATCAAATGGGAATTGACAATAGAAAGCCCGTAAGAATAGTTCATTGGTAATGTTGTGATCGGTCTATCGCTTTCTCGTATACCGAGGTATTGTGAAATAGACAGTGCATTTGACGACAAATTCTTATAGCTAAGCCTCACTAGCTTTGGACTTCCCGTACTTCCGGACGTAGGTAACAAAAGTGCCAAGTCAGGAAAGATATCAATATCAACCCAAATGTCGCGTTTTAAGACCCTGATATTGTCGTCTTTAAATAGAACCTGGTAGCCGTTCGGGATATTTACGCCAACCGGGGCAAAAATGAAATGTGGTAGGTATTTGTCGATGAGATTTTGGAAAAGCGAACTTTCAATGTCTTGTGCGAGTAGCAGTTGGCTCACAGACGGCTGGCTAAGGCATCCTACGTAACTTGCCAGAGAATGGAAGCTATTGCTCAGAAGGTTAAAAACCAAACAAGGGGGGCCAGAGATAATGCTAGCAAGCTTTTTAGCATATTCGTTAAGCTGAGAATAACTATAAAGCTTAAGGTTTTCGTCTATTACCGCCGTTTTTGAGCCAAATGCCCCAATCTCCGTAAAAATCATGTGGTCTAGTCAAATTTAATATCGTACTTTGCCAATAATTCTTTGCCTTTTCCAAAAGAACTAAAGTCGACGATATCATCCGCTTCCATGGTAATACCAAACACTTGCTCTATCTCGTCTATCATTCCTAAGTGACCAATTGAGTCCCATGCGGGAATGCTGTTGTATTCCAATTCGTCTTTAACTTCTGCTTCGCTAATGTCGAAGGTTTCGGCAAACACTTTTATATACTTTTGAAGGTTTGAATCAGACATTTGAATGAGATTCCTTTAACTATGTGTTGTTCCAAAAAATTGCGCAGATTCTAACATCGTTTATTGTGACTAACAAGAAACTGAAAGGCGGCCTAATGCAATGAATTATGTCGTTGCGAACACAATTACCGAGATTTTATTATTGAATATAGAGGATGTTCAGGCGTGTACTTTTTTACCTTATCATCTAAAAGAATTCACCAGACGCTGGGGCGTTTTTGCAGGAATCAGCCTATAGAGCCAAAAATCCTGCTAAAGCACAATTATATTGGTTATCTTTTAGGCTTAAACTGGTTAAAAATATCTGGTACAGAAATTACCATGTCAGCCTCTACCGCCAGTTCGCCCGAAACGTAACCAACCCCCCTACCTCTTAGTATGCCCCTTTTCCATGAATCAACAAAAGTTTCTATATCAAGACGATTGCCTGGGACGATTTCTTTTTTAAACCGCAAGTTGCTTGATATAAATCGCGTGGTTTTACCTTTTAACTCGGGCAATGTTGTTATTGCAATCGTAATCATTTGCGCCAGGGCTTCCAATTGCAGCGCACCAGGCATGTTAGGCTCTCCAGGGAAATGTGGAGGGAAGTACCATTCGTTCATAGTGAGGTTCTTAAAACCTTTAGCACTAACGCCCGGGATAACCTCATCAACATAATCAATCATTAAGTAAGGATATCTATTTTGTTGATAAGCTTGGAGTTCAACGCTATTTAAGCTAAAACCGTTGGTTAATTTTTCTTTCATGAACAGCTTCTTCCAGTTATATATGTTTTACGTAGTTGTGTGTGAGGCTTTCAATCTCACTACCAAAGATTAAGTTTGACCTCAATGCGTTCATGTTATTGGAGACCACTTGAGCGACATAATGCTGATAGCCAAGTTCCCAAACTGTGTCTTTTAACTTTTTCATAATGAGAGTACCGAAACCTGATGTAGCGTAACTTTCATACAATCCAGTCAAAATCCCTTGAGCCTTCTTGGAATTCAACTCTTTCAGTATGAAGAACCCGAGCGGAGCTCCCTTTAGATATACCTCGAAGCAACGCCCATTACCCAGCAGTGTGTTTTTTATCCAATTGTTGTAACGGTTTGCAGCGAGTTTTTGGGAAAAGTTGGGATCTACGGAAATTCTGTCGGTCTGGAACATGCCCCGGTCGATTTCAGCAAAGACTTTGCCCAAAACTTCACCGTGAAGTTCCTTTACTGTTACATCGCTGTCAAACCTTGCGACGTGCTTAGGGCAAACATAATTTCTTTTGCGCAGGGCCAATGTAAAAGCGCACTCCACAAAATGATAGCCTAGCTTTTCGAGATTAAACAGAAACTGTTGCTGGTTCGCGGCCACCTTTACCACTAAATATTGCGCGGCCTTATCCCGTATGAGTGACTTTTCGATTTCAGCAAAGTTTTCAAAAGAATCGTTGTTTGAGACCAATATTTCGAATGCGGTGCGTCCCAAATTCTCTTTTTCCCAAAAGGCATCAATGACTTCCATTTGAGCTCCCGTGATAATTCGTTTCATAGATAAGGCCAAGAAAAACCTGGCCCCTAGTGAGGCGTCTTAATTAAAATCGCTTTCTTGCGCCAAAGACTCCATTTCCACATCACGTGAGAGTTCTTTACCCACCAAGTCTACGATAAACTCAGGTGCTAAACCGGTGCCAGGCCTTTTGACGGTCAAATCTTCCCTGGTAATTTTTGCACCCTTCTTCAAATCAGCAGCAAAGACAATGCTGCGGCGCATTTTGGTGCGTTGCTCTAGTTCGGATTCGTGCAGTTGCCGTTCTTTACCACCCAACGCATTAAAAACGTTACGGCATTGCCTTACCATTTCAGATAACTCTTCAGGTTCGGCAGCCATCTGGTTATCCATGCCCATTTTGTTTTTATCCAGTGTCATGTGTTTTTCAATGGCTGCCGCACCAAGCGCTACCGCGGCAACAGGAACTTCACTTCCAATAGAATGGTCTGAAAAGCCAATTACATATTCAGGAAAAGCCTCTTTTAGGCCCAAAATGTTTTGTAACCGGATAGTATGCATTTCAGGGGGGTAAACCGACACACAATGCAATACGCAAAGGTTCTTGTTCCCAGTACTTTTGACAACCTCGACAGCACGTCGGATTTCTTCCATTGTCCCCATGCCTGTAGAAAGGACAATAGGCACTCCCGTATTGGCAATATACTCGATGTAATCGTAGTGATTGAGCTCCATAGAGGCGATCTTTACAAAGGGAACATTGCAATCGTTGACCAAAAAGTCTACTTCATTTTTTGAGTAAGGCGTTGAAGAAAAGCCAATGCCGACTTCGTTACAATAATCCGACATTTGCTTCAACTCTACATTGTCGAGGGAAAACTTTTTGTAAATACGTGCAGCAAGCGGGTTTTCTTGATAGAAGCTTTTTGAATTAATGCTTTCAGGAGACCATGACTGGAACTTCACACAATCGCAGTCAGCTTCCTTCGCTTTGTCAATCATTTCCTTGGCAATGTCTAAATTGCCAAAGTGACTTGTATTAACTTCGGCGATGACATACGGACTGTGACCATCGCCAATTAGACGAGAATCTCTTAGTTGGATAATACTCATTTACTTAATTCACCTTAACATTACAAATTACTGATCGATTGGTTCAATTAACATCTCTGCCAAGAAAATGTCTCTGTCCAAATAGGGCTTTTGGTCTTCAATAGGCCTTTGTACCAAACGTCTTTTACTGTTCTTAGCGTATGAACTTGCAATATAACTCTGATCTTCAACGGCCATGACTTCACACAATACAGGACCTGGCAATGCCATTACTTCCTCAACTAGCTCCGCTAAATTGCGATTGTCTTCTATTTTGAAATAACCAAGATCGAATGCCATTGCGACTTTAGAGAAATCTGGGCATCCAACACCATTGCTCGGATCAGTACCTATAGTTCTAGAACCAAACAATTCAACCTGCCTGCGCCTGATAACAGAATAAGCATTGTTATTGATAACAAATATTTTTGCCGGTATTTTGTGGAAACTAATGGTCATTAGTTCTTGTAGGTTCATCATTATAGAACCATCTCCCACCACGCAAACTACAGGTTCATCACTGGCAAAATGAGCACCGAGAATAGCGGGTAAAGCTGCTCCCATAGAACCTTGGGACGCTGGATGAATACAACGTTGGCCAGGTTTAAATGCAACATTGCCAGGCAAGATAAGTTCAATGAGGCCCGAATCAGTTACCAAACTTGCATTTGCAGGTAATTTATCACACATAACCTCGGCCAATTCATACAGATCAACCAGTTCTGATTGGCGGTATTGTTCTTCGCAAATTGGAAATATTTGCTTCCAATGCAGACACTTTTTCAACCACTCAGAATTCGTTTTCTGAGAGAAGTTATCGTTTAATTTTCCTAGAAACAATTTGGCGTCAGATACTATGAGTTTCTCAATGTTTATACCTTTTTTCTGATGCTCAACTGGGTCAATATCCACAACAATGACCTTCGCACCTCGAGCAAATTTATTGCAATCGCCACCAGTAGTAAACGAATTAATCCGGCACCCAATAACCAACACCAAGTCACTGTTTTGCACCGTGAAATTACCTGCCCGGGTGCATCCCATGGTGCCAACCGAACCAATACTTAAATCGTGTCCCCTTCCGTATACATCTGGTGCTGAAGCTGCATAAACATGGGGAATTTCATTGTTTTCAACAAACTGTTTGAGTTCCGTCAGAGCCCCTGCTGAATGAATGCCTGACCCAGACAATACAACAGGTCGTTTTGCTTTTTGCAATGCATCCACTACATAGCCTATGTCTTCTTGCGCTAACTGGATAGGTCTTTCTTGCGCTGCGTCAAACCTTTCTAACTCCTCAGGTTTAACCCTCATATTTTGAACATCTAATGGGATCTCGAGCCAAACCGGCCCCTTCCTCCCTTCTAGGGCTAGATGAATCGCTTTATCAAGTTCATAAGCGATAGTCTTTGGATCTGAAATCAATGTGGCATATTTTGTAATGCTATCGACCACCGGAACGAGGTCAGCTTCTTGCTGGCCATAAGTCCTCACAGGCACCCCTGTGTAACGGGATGTCTCTTCTAGCTTATTTTGTCCCATTATAAAAATGCATGGTATGTTGTCCTGCCAAGCATTAAGGATCCCGGTAATAGTATTAGTACCAGCGCAGCCGGTAGAAACCAAACAGGCGCCTAATCCTTCATTCCGATCACCATAAGCAACTGCTGCGTAGGCTGCCGCCTGCTCATGGTGCACGCAGACGGTCTCAATATCTTTGCTGGCAGCTAGGGCATCAGTTAAGAATAATGCGCCCCTGCCAGTAACAGTGAAAACGTGGCCGACACCAGCTGAGTACAACCGTTGCATGAGATAATCCGCTACACGAATCATTAAGAAAATCCCCTTAAAAATAAATGGTAACTTATCCAGTTAACTGTATTGCATAGACGCCGCAACCACTAGAGAAGTCTTCTGAGAATTAAAGACAAGTCCTATCGAGGCTTTTTCCCGATAAACTCATCAATAACAAAAATAGGCCTATCTTTCACTCCATCAAACACTTTGCCTAGATAAAGGCCAAGTAAGCCAAGATTCGCGAGAATCATTCCCGAGAGGAAAAACATTGCAACCATTACACTGGTCCAACCGGGCGCAACATAGTCTGTGACCAAGTACCGTATGACTAGAAAAGCAGCATAACAAAAAGACACCAAAGACATAAAAAACCCAACTTGGATTGAAACCTTCAGGGGCCGGTTGGTTTGGCAAACAATATTATCAGCAGCAAATGCCAACAGTTTTTTAAGACTGTAAGAGCTTTTTCCAAATGCCCTTTCTGAATGGGAAATATCCACCTTAATAGTCTTAAACCCTAGCCAATCAATCATGTAGCTGTAGGGACGGTGTTTTTCAGGCATTTCATTGTATGCAGCAACCACCTTTTTAGAAATCACACTAAAATTTGCTGTGGCGTGATCCGTTTCAAACCCCGTAAGATAATCGTAAATTATTTGGAAAAGTTTGCCGGATATGCGTTTAAAAAGTCCATCTTTCCTATTTATCCGTCGCCCCAAAACAACATCGTAACCTTGATTGACTGGCTCATATAATTTGGGGATTTCCTCTGGCAAGTCTTGCAAATCACAATCCATCACTATGATATGGTCACCTTGTGCATGCCTTAAACCGGCTGCTATAGCTGCGTGTTGTCCAAAATTCCTAGAAAGGTTAATCCCGCGAACTTGTTCTACAAGTTCAGATGCTTTTACAATCCGCTGCCACGAATTCTTCGGACAACCATCATTGACCATGATAATCTCAAACGAATCCCCGACGATACCTCGCAATACATCCTCTAAACGCTCGGCAAGTGGAACAACAGAGTCAGGTGAGCCATAGACTGGAGTTACCACGCTAATCTTACACACTCTTCGCTTCCTTCACTATACGTTGCAAGTAAACACCATAACTGCCCTTGCTATAGAACTTCGATGACTTTTCCAAATGTTCATATGATACCCAACCTTTCCGAAAAGCTATTTCCTCCAGGCAAGCCACCTTAAGTCCTTGCCTCTTTTCCAAGGTCTGTATGAAATGAGATGCTTCAACCAAACTGTCATGGGTACCTGTATCTAGCCATGCAAAACCACGTCCTAGCAACTGCACATCCAGCAAGTTATCTTCCAAGAACATTTGGTTTAAAGTGGTAATCTCCAACTCTCCTCTTTTTGAAGGTTTCACTCGTTTGGCAAAATCCACCACCTTGTTCGGGTAAAAGTACAAACCCGTTACTGCAAACTGACTTTTAGGCTCACTGGGTTTTTCCTCAATTGATAACACTTTCAGGTCATCATCAAATTCAACCACTCCGAATCGCTCTGGATCCATTACTCTATAGCCAAAAACAGTTGCACGACCACGCGACTCTACACTATCACACGAACTGCTTAAAACTGGACTAAATCCTTGCCCATAAAACAGGTTGTCGCCCAGTATTAAAGCCACGCTGTCGGTACCAATGAACTCTTCACCAATAATAAAGGCCTCAGCCAAACCGTTTGGTTGCTCCTGAACAGCATAATTTAGAGATATACCGATTTGACTGCCGTCGCCTAACAGCCGCTTAAATTGCTCTGAGTCTCCAGGCGTTGTGATAATTAAAATTTCCCGTATGCCCGATAGCATTAGTACACTTAAGGGATAGTAAATCATTGGTTTGTCATAAACCGGCAACAACTGTTTTGAAACCGCTTGTGTAATTGGATATAACCGGGTTCCACTTCCTCCGGCCAATATTATACCTTTCACTGTCTATTTCCCCATTTGATCTACAATTGAAAAAACTTTAGGGTTTTAAAACCAATCCCCAACTTTCTTGGATCTTTAATTACTCCGTTTTCCACTACAGGTTGAGGCTTGGGTATCACGAACCGAAGCACGCTATCTTGTTCACCCGTAAATTCAACTTGGAAATTTTTGAAACCGGCAGGTATTGAAACAGACCTAGTCTGGCTACCAAAGTTTACCAGAAGATCTTCACCCACGTTTGTGCCAAAACCTATAATTTCGAACGATACCACAAAGGAACCCTCTAAATTCTCATTGAATTTGAATTCCACTATCTGACCATCTGTCCATCGCAACATAGGCTCGTAGCTAGACAATCCATTGACTTCATCAATAAACTCGGGGTATCCCTTGCGCGTGAAATCAATACCTTCAGAATATGTTGCTTCATAAGTCGGGTAAAAATAGCTTGCTAAATCGTTATCCAGGAGGTACACATTTATATCTCCCATGTTTCTCATTTCTACGTTTTGTTGAAGGTTAAACGTTCGGATATGGTTAGCAAATGCTGATGACTCCGCCGTTGTCAATATCAGGGCAGACCTGATCCCTTCTTTTTTCTTAAATAGGCTTTTGTCAAAGAGCCAATAAAAGGGCGCAAATGTGTTTATTTGTAATGGTAAAGTTTCAAATTGCTTGTTGGAAAACAATTTGAGCGAACCTACCTGCCAATAAGTCGCATATACTTTTTCAATGTTTTCTGCTTGTAAAAGAGTGACTACTTCTTTCGTATTTCTATCGCTCCAATACCTTTCATTAGGCGCTACTTGAGCTATTAGTGCTCCAGAAGTAGCGAGAACGGCGATAAAAGAAACAATAGCCAACCTATGGTTCTCGCTTTTGCTTTTTACCCAAAAAAAGACAAACAATATGAAAAAGTAATAAGTGGGGATAAAGTAACGTATTGACGTTACGCCCATTGATAAAGGCTCAAAAAACAAATAAGCAAAGGATGTAAAACACAGTGAGAACAAGGTACAAAGATAGAAAAACCGTTCCTCATCCGTCATTAATTGCTTAAACCGGCATCTCACAAACATCAAATATGCGCCAAATAGAAAAGCAAAAAAAACTAGGAAACTATACAAAGAATAGATGGATAAAAGGGGTTCATTTGTTCCCAATTGCATGCCAAAAAACTGCAGGAAATTCGCTAGTATGGTGTCAATATCATTGAACCCAGCGAACTGACTGACAATTTTTGTATTGGCAGCACCGTGCGCCATAAGGACGTCACTTTTAAGATGTGAGTATGCGAAAAAGGCCAGGGCCAATGCAAAAACGCAGGTTAATGAAACCTTGACAAAAGACCTCAATGTAATTCTATCATTTATCAAGAAAAACAAGAAAGCAGCCAGTATTGGCAACAAAATAAAAAAAGCGTACTTGAAAGGCCCGTGAACATAAATCAAGAACTGCAGGGCAAAGAATACAATAATGCTGTTATTTGACAATGGCATGTTTTTACTGAAAGAGCGCAAAAACATTCCCGTCACAAAGAGTACACCGATAGCTTGTGGACTGAAAGATATCTCCCCAAACATCTGGTCGGAAAAGAAAAATGAAATTGGCAAAAACAAAACCAAGAATAAAAACAGCTTTTCGTTTAAGTTTAAATTTGCCACCCGTGCTAGGTGCATCGCGCAGTAAATAAGTAGCCCGAGATGAATCGCAGTGTTAATAGAGTACGCTAACGGGTAGCTATCGATAAATTGCAACAAAAAGACTAGTGGGAAATGAAGGAACAAGACCCAGATGTCACCATTAACATAGACCCAATCGTTTGGAAACAGCTCCCCATTTCTGATAATGGATTCTGCTAAAAATATCTTGGAAGCAGCATCCGTGTTTATATGAAAATGGTATGCATATGTGAGATACCATACCAAACATCCCATTACGATAGTGAGGGCAAGCACAAGTATAGCGCTCACTAAGCGGTCAAACTTTGCTGCCGCTAATTCACTCGTGACTCTATTTTCCATATGTGGTTTTTCCATGCCTGTCTTTAAGCGCAAATTTTGAAGCTTTTAACGTCTTCCAATACCAGTTTTAGCATGGTATCCGCACTTTCTTGCCAACTTATATAATTAACATTGGAGGAACTGGCATGTAATCCACTTTTGTAGAGTTGCAACCACTCTTCTATTGAATCCGCAATCTCTGTAGGAATTTCTCCAGAAAAATAAAAAGCCGAATCGTCTGCAACTTCCTTAAATACTTCCAAGTCTCTGGCAATGATGGGAATGTCATTCATAGCAGCTTCGATCAATGGCAGTCCGAAACCTTCCCCATAAGAAGCAGCAATAAGACAGGTACTGGCTTTGTAGACTCTCGAAAGCATATAGTCGTCGACACCTTGGAGCCAAAATAGGCGCCGATTCGTTTCTGGATGATTTGATATTCTTTGCACAAACTCATCCATTAACCAGCCATTCTTACCCACCAAAACTAAATTGACCTCAAAGCCACGCTGCCAGAGAATCTCAAAAGATTCAAAAACATCGACATGACCTTTCCGAGGTTCAATTGTTCCCACCATCAAGAAACTTGGGTTGGCCTGTATGTTTCGCAACAGTTCAGTTTCTGAGTTGACAAGGGGACGTTCTGAAATATCACGAAAGTCCGCCCCCATATGGGCCCAATTGGTTTTAACATCGGTATTAACAATATTTGACTGGATCCATGACTGAAGTTGATGCTGCACGGTCTCCGATATACAAATTACGTGATCTGCCCGGCAAATGACTTTTAACCAGTCTTCAAACCCTTGCGCACTTCCCTTCGGGAAAAATTGCGGTAGTTGCAAACACAAAATATCATAAACGAGAAAACTCACCTTTACGCCACACCGTCGCATGTAACTGTAGTCGGCGCTTCTGGCCACAGTAACCTGCGGTTGCAAATCTAAGCCAAAAAACACATCTCCTTGCCTAAAGTCCACTATTTCGTTACTACCGCCGGTATTATAACCGAATACATCCTTAGTAAATGAATCGGCAAAGCGATACCCGCCATCAATGGTCGCCCATACAGGCCTTATCGCTACCTGGCCGTCATTGTGATTAAGCCAATTTTGCAGCACTTTTTTAACGACGCGTTGAATGCCGGTTCCGGCATCTTGATTAATCAATTCAGACACGTCGACGAACAGCCTAGGTATTGGTTGCAGTCTTTTGCGCAATACACTTTTCAGTTCATTAGTACTTTCGTGCCAATTCATTATCGGCATATGAGTGGAAGTAGGATGGCTTTTCTCGTTATAAAGTTGCAGCCAATCAACAATAGCCTGCCTCAAATCAGACGCTTGGTTACCCTTAAAATAAAAAGCGTGTTCGCCAGCAATTTCCCTAAACACCTTTATATCTCTAGCGATTATAGGCAAGTCATGCAATGCCGATTCCACAACGCTGAGACCAAAGCCTTCATCTACGCTAGCGCAGATCAGGCAAGTACAAACTTTATACAACTCATCAAGGAATGGGTCAGGGATACCTGGCAACCAAATCAGCTTTTCGCCGTAAAAGGGAGAGCTAGTAATTTTTTCAATTAGAGATTCGGTTTTCCATCCCTGCTTTCCGACAAATACCAACCTCAGATCTGCGCCTTCCTCCCAAAGCAGTTCAAACGCCTCAAATATCTGTTCCTGACGCTTTCTAGGTTCAATAGTCGAGACACACAAAAAGCAGGTTTGCTCTTCCAATTGTGCCAATATTGTTTGATGTTCGGCAGCGAGGACGACTTCGGAGCTACTGATTTTTTCGCTACCTATGTTGGATCCAATATGGACACTTTCAATGAAAAAGTTATCATTTACGTCTATGTCTTGCTCTTGTATCCAGTTTCTATAAGCATCAGCAGTCGCTTCAGAAATACATACTATCCCAGAGAAGCCAGTGTAGAGTTCCATTAATGCCTGATGCACTGACTGTGCATTTGGATCAGTAAACAGATGGGGATACTGTATTGGTAGTAAGTCGTAAACTTCAAAAAGGACAGCCACTCCACTACGGTATAAATTTGTTAAAAAATCCTTATGTCTAACCTGGACATGCCCTTGCATATCCAAACCAAAAAACACATCCCCTGGCTGCCAATTGATTTCCTCATCCTTTTCGATACCAATATTAAATCCAATACGCCTTACGAAATCAGCAGCGTATTTATAGGTTTCTTCCATCGTCGCATAGACCGGAAAGACCCTATAGCCTTCTGGAGGATTAACCAGTAATTGTTTCAGGTAATTTTTGACCACCCGCTGCACACCAGTCGCAGCATCCCTTTGGCATAGTTCGGACACATCCACCATTAGCTGCTTGACCCTAATTGATTGGTCTGTTTGAGATATGTCTATCGCAAGTGCTTTCCTATCATGTTCATCCAACATGGAGGCTTGCTTAAGAAAAGCCGAGTTGTTAAGAAGCAAACTGCTATAGGTCAAGGAAACATTTGGCTGTATAGCCCGGTTACTATAATGTTTCTCCCAAAAGTGCAGAGCTCGCCTTGCAACCTTACTCCATTTAAAATGCTTCGCCCTTTCCTGGCCATGGCTAACGATCGCCTCACATAGGTCGTAATCCAGAATCACATCACGCATTTTTTTGAAAATGTCTTTTTCTGAATACGGTGAAAAATAACAATCTTCGTAATCAGCCACTTCAGGAATTGAACTAACGCCAGAACAGACTATAGGGGCACCACATAACATCGCTTCAAGCACAGGCATACCGAATCCCTCTTCAAAAGAAGGGAACACCGTCAATTTGCAGTAGTTATATAAATAAACCAATTGTTCTTGGGTGACGTAACCAATAAACAAAATATCTTGTTCGTTGACACCAAGTTTTGATGCATGATTGAGCAACTGGTCTTTTATGATCTCAGGGATTTTTCCGGCAATCACTAGTTGAAAACTATCAATACCTGATTCAATCAACAGGTTAAAAGCACCTATAAGACG
>CBDIHK010000027.1:0-425551 GCA_965279005.1 Alteromonadaceae bacterium
TAACACTGGTGAATTCGTTTACAAGAGACTCAAGTGCAGCTCCACTGATAGCAGGTGTACCTTCTGTTGTGTAGAGGGAGGCATTTTCCAGCGCTATATTAGTAAGATATTTTTCTAGTGCATCATCGTCTTTTAGATACTGTTCTTGCTTACCTTTTTTCGCCTTATACAAAGGTGGTTGCGCTATGAAAACGTGGCCACGTTCGATAATTTCTGGCATTTGACGATAGAAAAAAGTCAGTAATAAAGTACGGATGTGTGAACCATCAACATCAGCATCAGTCATGATAATAATATTGTGGTAGCGCAGTTTTTCAGGATCGTATTCATCTCTACCAATACCACAGCCTAGAGCTGTAATTAGGGTTGCCACTTCCTGAGAAGATAACATTTTGTCAAATCGTGCTTTTTCAACATTTAGAATTTTACCTTTTAAAGGCAAAATGGCTTGGTTCTTTCTATTGCGTCCTTGTTTAGCTGAACCTCCTGCAGAGTCACCCTCCACAATGTATAACTCAGACAAAGCTGGATCTTTTTCCTGACAATCAGCTAATTTACCTGGCAATCCAGCTAAGTCTAGCGCCCCCTTTCGTCTTGTCATTTCCCTAGCTTTTCGAGCAGCTTCCCTTGCCCTAGCCGCATCTATGATTTTTGATGCTACAATTTTGCCATCTTGTGGGTTTTCCAATAAGTACTCAGAGAGTTTTTCACCCATAGTAGTTTCAACTGCGGATTTAACTTCTGAAGAAACAAGCTTATCTTTGGTTTGAGAAGAGAATTTAGGGTCAGGTACTTTCACAGATATTACAGCGGTCAAACCTTCCCTTGCATCATCGCCCGTTGCATTAGTTTTAGCTTTTTTATTTAGACCCTCAGTTTCCATGTAGTTATTGAGGGTTCTTGTTAGCGCTGATCTAAAACCTGCTAAGTGGGTACCGCCATCCCTTTGTGGGATATTGTTGGTAAAACAAAAAATATTTTCTTGGAAAGAATCATTCCATTGCATTGATACTTCTACTGTAACACCGTCATCACGTTCTTGGACAAAGTGAAATACTTTTTGGTGAATTGGGGTTTTATTGGTATTTAGATATTCAACAAATGCCCTGATACCACCTTCATATTTAAAGTGTTCTTCTTTTCCATCGCGCTCATCAATAAGCCTTATGGAAACTCCTGAGTTAAGAAATGATAGTTCGCGGAGTCTTTTGGCTAAAATGTCATAGTGAAATTCGATGTTGGAAAACGTATCAGAGCTAGGCCAAAAATGGATACTGGTACCTGTTTCGTTAGTTTCGCCAACCGCTTTTAATGGATAATCAGGTTCACCGTGGCTATATTCTTGTTCGAATATTTCACCGTTTCTTCTGATTTTCAGAGTTAATTTGCTAGATAGAGCGTTAACTACAGAGACACCAACACCGTGAAGTCCACCAGAGACCTTGTAGGAGTTATCGTCAAACTTTCCACCTGCGTGAAGTACTGTAAGGATAACTTCCGCGGCCGATACCCCTTCTTCAGGGTGTATCTCGGTTGGTATTCCCCTACCGTCATCTTGTACAGAGACAGAGCCATCTAAATGTATTTTGACTACTATGTCTTGGCAATAGCCAGCAAGCGCTTCATCGATAGAGTTATCTACCACTTCGAAAACCATGTGATGTAATCCAGTTCCATCGTCGGTATCACCGATGTACATGCCAGGTCGCTTTCTAACTGCGTCCAGGCCTTTCAGTACTTTGATACTGGAAGAATCATAGTTATTGTTATCTTCAGCCATTATTTGCCTCAATTGATTTAATGGTTCCCTGTTCCACGTGGAACAATTCGATATTATTATTTTCTTTTATTACTTTTTCGACAGTATCACGGTTGTTTGATGTGATGATCCATTGGTTTGGCTCGTTATCTATTATACTGAATACAGAATTAATAGCATCTTCATCGAGCTCAGCAAATACGTCATCTACCAGCATCAATACTGACTTTTTAATTTTTTCTCTAATTAAACGGCTACCAGCAACCACTAACAAAAACGTAGTGACCTTGATTTGACCTCTACTTAAGTGTTTATTAGCTCGACGGTCTAATGTTTTTATAACAAAATCTGACCTGTGAACACCACTTTGAGTGGAGCCTAAAACGATGTCACGTTCATACTGTACTTTGAATACCTCAGCTATTGACTTACTATCACCCCAACCTGTTGCATATTTAATTTCAATTTCTGGTAGATCAGGAAAATATCTATTTTTCACTTTATAAAACTCACGAAATAACTCCTCCATGATTAAATGCTTACTCTCGTTGATCTCGTGATTAAGTTTTATCAAGCCATTTCGCCAATAGACTTCTTGCTGTAAACCTTCAGTGGTACGTTCTTTATTAAGTATACGAAGTAATGAGTTCCTACTTTTAAGATGCGTTTTGTATGATTTGACTAAAGCGTTGTAAGTCGGTTCCACGTGAAACATTAGCCAATCCAAGAACGAACGCCGGTTATTAGGTTCACCTTCAACTAAACTCAGTATCGAGGGTGAAAAATAAAAGCAAGGTAGTCTAGCTGCTAATGAAGACGCCTTTATTAAATGACTATCGCCTAGTTTAAAAAGAAGCTTTTTATTAGATTTGCTATAACTAATCTGAAGACGATCGCGCGTAGCATTTAACGAATTTGAATATTTATCAAAGTTATTTTCTATTCTATTTATATCAAGCTTATGTAAACAATTGCTGAACCGTGCTTGGATTTCTAATCCTTCCTTCTCATATTTCAAAAACGCAGAAGGTTGATTAGTACGGAAAGATTTAGCGTTGCAGCTCAAATAAATAGACTCAAGTAATGATGTTTTACCTGAGCCATTCTTTCCGATGATAAATATGCAATTACATGGATTTTTAAATTTTAAGTAACTTTGTTCAAAGTTCCTAAAGTTACTAATCGCAATACCGGATAGCTGCATTAATAGAATTGATATTCTTTAAAGTCTCATGGGCATTACAACGTAAAGTGCATCAGGACTATCGTCTGCTTCAATTAACGCACTACTATTAGAATCGGCTAATGTGATCTTTACTTTTTCTGAAACAATTGTATTTAAAACGTCAATTAAATAAGCTACATTAAAACCGATTTCGAGCGTTGCACCTTCGTAATCAACATCAACAATTTCTTCTGCTTCCTCCTGCTCTGGGTTATTCGCAGTTACCTTTAATTCCTTTGAAACAAGGTCTATCCTTATACCCTTAAATTTCTCGTTCGATAGAATAGATGCCCTACTAAACGCATCTTTTAAAAGTAACCTATCTGCAATGATCTCTTTGTCACCATCCCTAGGTAAAACACGCCGATAATCAGGGAATCTTCCATCGACAAGCTTACTAGTGAAAATAAATTCAGATGAGAACAAACGCAAATGGTTTGAACCTATTTGAACCTTAATCAACTTTTCGTCTTCTGAAATAAGTCTTAAAATTTCCAAGACCCCTTTCCTGGGAATGATGACTTGTTTTGCGGGAAGACTTAAACCATCCTTGGTTAACTTTGACAAAGCCAACCTATGCCCATCTGTAGCAACTGTCCTAATCAAAGAACCATCGGTTTCAAGTGACAAGCCATTCAAATAATAGCGCACGTCTTGTTGCGCCATCGAAAAGTGTGTGCTGTCTATAAGGTGTTTTAGATCCCTTTGGTCAATCTCAAACTCAATTTCACCTTCCCAATCTTCAAGGTTCGGAAAATCTTCAGCAGCTAAAGTTGACAATGAATAGCGGCTTCTACCCGACTTTAAAACTGCCTTAGTATCTGAAACGGAAAACACAACCTCACTGTCATCTTTAAGGCTACGCACAATATCGAAGAACTTTTTAGCAGGGACTGTGACTTCACCATCTTCGAACTCCCCACTTAGCGGAATACTAGAAATGAGCTCAACTTCTAAATCCGTGCCCGTCAACCAAAGGGCACCGTCTTCCACCTTTAATAAAATATTAGAAAGTATTGGTAGTGTGTGCCGTCTTTCAACTGCACCTGACACCAGCTGTAGCGGTTGTAGTAAAACCTCTTTTGAAGTAGAGAATTTCATTGCGTCCCCAATTAAGATGAGAGTGTTCTTATTAAGTTTTGATAATCTTCTTTAATACTATGGCTTTCTTCCCTTAACTGCTGAACCTTCTTACATGCGTGAAGTACCGTCGTATGATCCCTTCCACTAAACGCATCACCTATTTCAGGTAAACTATGGTTAGTCAGTTCTTTCGCTAAAGCCATTGCTATCTGTCTTGGTCGAGCCACACTGCGGCTACGCCTTTTTGACAAAATATCAGCTATTTTTATTTTATAGTATTCAGCAACAGTTTTCTGTATGTTATCTATGGTAACAAGCTTCTCTTGAAGCGCCAAAAGATCACTCAACGCTTCGCGTACGAACTCGATAGTAATCGCCCTTCCGGTGAAATTTGCATTGGCAATCACGCGGTTTAAAGCACCTTCTAACTCGCGCACATTTGTTCGTAAGCGTTTAGCAATAAAGAAGGCAACTTCGTTAGGAAGCGAAATTCTATTCTCGGTCGCCTTTTTCATTAATATTGCGACTCTTGTTTCAAGCTCTGGCGGTTCTATTGCAATGGTCAGGCCCCAGCCAAAACGCGATTTTAGCCTATCTTCAACGCCATCAATTTCTTTTGGGTAGCGATCTGAAGTGAGTATAATCTGCTGGTTATCTTCCAACAATGCATTGAAGGTATGAAAAAATTCTTCCTGTGACCGTTCTTTATGGGCAAAAAACTGAATATCGTCAATCAGCAGCGCGTCAACGGTACGGTAATACTGTTTAAAGTCTTCTATGGCGTTGCTTTGCAGTGCTTTAACCATATCTTGTACGAACCGCTCAGAGTGCATATACACTATTTTAGCACCCGGTTTTTTGTTCATGATGCCATTACCAACAGCGTGTAGTAGGTGGGTTTTACCTAAACCGGTACCACCGTAAATAAACAAAGGGTTGTAAGATCCACCAGGATTATCTGCGACTTGCTGTGCCGCCGCCCTAGCTAACTGGTTACTTTTACCTTCAACAAAATTGTCAAATTGATAGCTACTATTAATATTACTTTTTTGCACACCCGGCTGAGGCTTCGCGGATTTAACCTCAACTCCTGGTTTTACTTTAGGCTTTGACATGCTAGCCGTAGTATTAGAAGAATATGCATTACCATTTATCTGCTTCGGCTGCACATAACTACCGAATGAACCACCACTATCTTGAGGCTCGGTTAGTTCTAGACCACCGCTTCTGGATAGATCAGGGTTATTAACACCGGCTTTTATCTGCGAGCTTACCGGTTGTAACAGTTCCTGTTTGTTTGCGATTAAATCAAATTTAAGGGTTATGGGGCGGGAACCGGCATATTCATCTAGCATCCCTTCAATACGAGTGATGTAGCGTTCACGTACCCAATCAAGAATAAAACGATTCGGTGCAAACAAAACCAATTCAGCTCCATTAACCTGGGGAACTAACGGTTTTATCCACATTGAAAACTGCTCAGTAGGTAGATCTAGTTTTAACCTTTGCAGGCAATTTTCCCAAATTTCGAATTTCAATTACCGTTACCCATGGAGCAAATTTTGACGAGCTGTGAATTATCTCCTAGCTAGCTAAAAATGTATATTAAAATCTAAAAAACGATTTTATCTAACTGTTTTTAAACATTTTTTAAGTAAAAATGAGGATATTACAAATCGGCAAAACTAAGTGTAAAAACCATTACTGTGGATAACATTGTATAAAAACAAAGCAATTCTGTGCATAAAATGTGGATAGACTAAAAAAGGAGAAAAAAAACAATTATGCGATCCTGGTTACCGTTCTGTACAAACAACCATTGGCGCGCTCAAAGCCTTTATTTTATTGGGCGTGCGGCTAATAATATGTTGACACCCTCATTGTCTATCTGTATGATTCCGCGTCCTTTAATTAATCAGTGCTATTTAAATAACCAACTGCGGCAGGTACTCAAATGAAAAGAACTTTTCAACCAAGTAACATTAAGCGTAAACGCAGCCACGGATTCCGCGCACGTATGGCAACTAAAAATGGCCGCAAAGTAATTGCAGCCCGCCGTGCGAAAGGCCGTGCACGTTTGTCAGCTTAAAAACATTAATCAAAGTGGGCGAGTATTTATTTAGGAGAGAATCTAGGCTCCTCAAACCAGCCCACTTTGAATATGTTTTCCAAAAAGCCATCCCGGCAAGCTCCCCGCACATTACAGTACTCGCACGAAAAAATAGCCTCGGTCATCCTCGGCTTGGCATTACAATCCCAAAAAAGAAAGTTAAACTAGCCACCCAGCGAAACCGTATAAAGCGGCTTATTAGGGAAAGCTTCCGGCTTAACGTTGGCAAACTACCCAACGCAGACTTTATCGTAATAGGCAAACAGGGTTTAGATTCGCTACCCAATGCTGCTACCACCTCACTGTTGGAACAACAATGGCGAAAATTAATAAAGCGCTGCAAGCAATAGCCATCTCCCCGATACGGGGTTACCAAAAGTTTATTTCGCCACTAATGGGGCCGCATTGCCGCTTTACACCCACGTGTTCCCAATATGCGATTGAAGCCATCAAAACGTATGGAATTGTAAATGGGCTTTGGCTTACATTGAAACGCATATTAAAATGCCACCCTTTACACCCTGGTGGTCACGACCCAATATCAAAACCTAAACCAAAAGAACTTTAAACCTATGGAACAACAGCGCAGCTTTCTAGTAATAGGCTTATTACTTGTATCTTTCTTATTGTGGCTCGAATGGCAAGAGGCATATGGTCCGCAGCCAGTTAACCAAGCCGCAACGACCAATACAGTGAACCCGAATAGCACTGTGGCAACCCCTAGTAATTCGGTTCCAAGTGCAGATGTGCCCAGCGCGGACGTACCCAGGGGTAACCAATCAGTACCAGAAGCGACCCAAGCAATTGCATCAAACAAAACGATAGAAGTTGAAACAGACACCCTTAATATCGTTATTGATTTATTGGGCGGGGATGTAATTAGCGCCACACTAAAACAATATCCTGTTTCAATCGAATCAGACATACCATTTGGCATCTTGAACAATGAGCCCAGCACTTTGTACGTTGCTCAAAGTGGCCTTATAGGGCAAGACGGCCCTGATGGCAGAGCGGAAGGCAGGCCTTTCTATACGACGCCGCAGACTCGTTATGAAATGGATGGGGATACCTTGGTGGTTCCCTTGACATTCCAAAGCGGTAACGTCACCTATGTTAAATCCTTTGTTTTTAACCGGGGCAAGCACAGCATTGATGTGAGCTACAAAGTCAGCAATGGTTCAGAACAAACATTATCACTGCAACAATACGCGCAACTTAAGCAAACAACGATCCCACGAGACACCAGCATGTTTATGCCGACTTACCGCGGTACGGCTTATTCCACGACTGAAAAGCGCTATGAAAAATACGACTTCAGCGATATTTCTGATGAAAACTTACGTACCGCAACCGTCGGCGGCTGGGTTGCCATGTTGGAACACTATTTCGTATCAGCCTGGGTGCCACCCAAAGAGAGCTCAAATACAATCTTCACCCGTTACATCGCAGGCAATGCCATCATCGGCTACACCTCTAATTTACAATCAGTGAATCCAGGAGCAACAATTGAGTTTAGCAGTACTTTATACGTAGGGCCAAAGCATCAAGAGGTCTTGGCTAATCTTGCCAATAACCTTGAACATACAGTCGATTATGGCTTTCTATTTTGGCTAGCAAAACCACTTTTTTGGTTGCTTAGCCTGATACAAAGCTTTGTCCTGAACTGGGGTTTTGCAATCATTATAATCACCATATTGGTCAAAGGTGCCATGTACCCGCTTACCAAAGCGCAGTATGTATCCTTTGGTAAAATGCGTGCACTTCAGCCCAAAATGCAAGCCTTGAAAGATAGGTATGGTGACGACAGGCAAAAGATGTCCCAGGGCATGATGGAGCTGTATCGGAAAGAAAAAGTAAACCCCATGGGTGGTTGTTTCCCATTGCTACTACAAATGCCAATTTTCCTGGCACTGTATTGGGTGCTTCTGGAAAGCGTTGAGTTACGCCACGCCGACTTTATCTTCTGGATAAAGGACTTGTCACAACCGGATCCATTCTTTGTATTGCCTATCCTAACGGGTGCCAGTATGTGGTTGCTGCAAAAGCTAAATCCAACGACAGTCCAAGATCCTATGCAACAGAAAATTATGCAGTGGATGCCTGTCGCCTTGAGTTTGTTCTTCTTCATCTTCCCAGCGGGTCTTGTACTCTACTGGTTGATAAGCAACTTGGTAACCATAGTCCAGGCCCAACGCATCTATAGTGTGATGGAAAAGAAAGGCATTAAAACCAGCTAAGCGTTACCAAAAAGAGGAATAACTAGGATGCCATCATTTGATATTGTAACTGAAATAGACTTACCGGAACTGCAAAACGCGGTTGACAACGCAAACCGTGAAATTAGTACACGGTTTGACTTCCGTGGGGTTGATGCGTCTTTTACCCGTACTGACAATATAGTGTCCTTGCACGCACAAGGCGATTTCCAGCTGCAACAAATGATGGGTATCTTGCGCGACAAATGCGTTAAGCGCGGCATCGATACCAGTGCAATAGATATGCAGGATATGCAGGTAACCGGCAAAAACTATCGCCAAGACGCCCTTTTTAAAGAGGGCATTGAGCAGGCGACCGGCAAAAAGATTATCAAACTAATCAAAGACGCTAAAATCAAAGTACAAACCTCCATCCAAGGTGACCAAGTCCGTGTCACGGGTAAGAAGCGCGACGACTTGCAACAGGTTATCGCTTTGATCAAAGGCGCGGATTTAGGCCAACCATTCCAATTCAATAACTTTAGGGACTAGGCAAACAGTGTCTGATCAGGACACCATCTTTGCCCAAGCTACCCCACCCGGAAAAGGTGGGGTTGGCATAGTACGCATCTCGGGTGGCGATGTAGCCAAAGTCGCGAATGTAATACTTGGGCACTTACCCAAACCTAGGCATGCTGAGCTATGCCAATTCAAAGATAACAATGGCGATACCCTTGACGAGGGCATCGCTATCTACTTTAAAGCCCCCCACTCTTTTACCGGTGAAGATGTACTGGAACTTCAAGGCCATGGCGGGCCTGTAATAATGCAACTATTGCTAGGATCCCTACAAGCCCTACCCGGACTACGCATGGCCAGGCCCGGCGAGTTCAGTGAGCGCGCTTTCCTCAATGACAAGCTCGACCTTACCCAAGCTGAAGCCATCGCGGATCTCATTGATGCCAGCTCAGTACAGGCTGCGAAGAGTGCTTTGTTGTCTTTGCAGGGTGCTTTTTCCAACCATGTGCATGAATTGCAAGCCCAATTAATCCATCTGCGAATGTACATTGAAGCGGCAATAGATTTCCCCGAAGAAGAAATCAACTTTTTAGCGGACCAAAATATCGTTGATTCACTCGCCTTATTGGTTCAGCAAATACAAGAAACCTTGGATCAATCCAAACAAGGTGCGCTACTGCGAGATGGCATGAAAGTGGTCATCGCGGGCAAGCCCAATGCAGGTAAATCGAGTTTGCTTAATACCCTGGCAGGTAAGGAATCGGCGATTGTCACAGATATTCCAGGCACCACCCGGGATGTCTTGAAGGAACATATCCAGATCGACGGCATGCCGCTGCATGTCATTGACACGGCCGGCTTGCGCCAAAGTGATGATACCGTCGAACAAATTGGTATTGACCGCGCTTGGCAGGAAATTAACAGTGCCGATCGCATATTGTTATTACAGGATGCCTCTGCCATCCCTGCTTCTGGGTGCGAAGCATCTATACCCGAACTCATGGGCAACCTACCGCAAGGAATACCGGTTACCCTGATCCGCAACAAATGTGATTTGATCCAGGAACAACCCCAAATTACAGAAGTCGACGGCAATACCGTGATCACCTTGTCTGCGAAACAGGACATGGGCATAGGCTTACTCAAATCCCACCTGCTTGAAACCATGGGCTTCCAGGATACCGGGGAAAGCCAATTCATAGCCCGTAGCCGCCATGTCAAAGCACTCGAGCAGGCACTGTCCCACGTCATGGCAGGCCAGACGCAACTGTTGGATTTTGCGGCGGGGGAAATTTTGGCAGAAGAGCTGCGCATCGCACAGCAGTATCTTAGTGAAATAACCGGTGAATTTAGTTCGGACGACTTATTAACCCATATATTTTCATCATTTTGTATCGGTAAGTAGGTAGGCATGGCAAGCATTGAAATTATCGTCGGCTCTATGTTGGGCGCCAGTGAATACGTGGCAGATGCACTGGAACAATCCCTAGCCAGCGCTGGGCATAACTGCCAAATCCACCTGCAACCGGATTTCGGGGCACTTGATCAAAACAGCACTTGGATATTGTGCAGTTCCACCCATGGAGCCGGCGATTTCCCCGATAACATCGCACCGTTTGCGGCAAAACTGGAAACCGCGAAGTTACCCAATACCCAGTATTTGGTTGTTGCACTAGGTGACAGCAGCTATGACACCTTTTGTTATGCCGGCAAGAACCTAGAAAAACTGATGCAGGCTGCTGGCGCCTCGCCCCTGGCGGATCCACTACTCATTGACGTACTAGAGCATCCCGTTCCAGAAGATTTTGCAGTAGAATGGTTGCAAAACCTATTACCTAACATTGCACTTGAACCAATACGAGATTGAAGCACTACAACAACCAGGCATAGATAACCTTGCCAGGTTAATATACTGCCTAGGGCTCCGGCCCAATGCCGATAGCGTTACCGGGTATACCAATCCTATCAGCTACAAAACACTGGCCAACCTGCTCAACAGCGGCGGCGCAAATATCGAATTTGGGCGGGATATCAATGTTTTGTTATTGCAGTTAAAAAATTCAAAACTTATCAGTTGCAATCCCAACCTTGATACAGGAGCTTCCCTTAATGGCGAAAGGGTGCATTTACCACTCATGCTGCAACAGGATCAAACTAGCCAACAAGACCTGCATTTCCAGACCGGACCGATGCAACCTAATTGGCGGCCAGAGCAAACCACTTTTGCACAGGTATGTAGCCTGGTGGGTATATTGAAAAAAGAGTATGATAGCGAAGAGCTAGGCGAGTTTATTGCTTACTGGCTAGGACGGCCACAAGTAAAACAAAGCCAGTACCAATGGATCCAAAAATTTGTGCTTAGCCTAAAGAACAAACGCTCGGTTTCAGGTAAGCAAGACTACCAGGTTGTTGGTTACCAGAAAGCGGAAAAACAAGCAGAAGTGCAACTAGACGATAAATCTAAACAACTCATTGAAAAATACCATGGAAAGCCTACGCAAAAAGATTGAAGCTTTTTCTAAAACAATAGGTAAACCCCTGACCGATGATCCTGTATGCGACTATGAGGCGATGCGCAAGGTGTATGAGCTGCAAGCGAACGACGATGTCAAGCAACTGCAGAAACAAAGCAAACTAAAACGCATTTCAGAGATCCATGGCCGTTCGGATCTCAATCCCAAATGGGTGTTTGACAATATCCAAATGGATAGCCAAGACGTAGTAGAAGCGGTAAGCATTGCGAAAAGCTTTATCGCGGCGCACCAAGACCAGGCTTGGCGCAATAGCGGCTCCCATATGATGTTATTCTATGGCGACTATGGCCGCGGGAAATCACACATAGCGGGTGCCATAGCGCATGAGCTGATCAACCAACACGAAATATCTGTGCTGTACCGGCAGCTCTCTACTTTGTTGGAAATGCGGTTTTTCTCATACGATTACAGCGCTACCGATAAAATTGGTGAAAAATTCCGGGAAATAAACCAAGAGTTAATGGATGTAGACTTGCTTATCCTAGACGAAGTTTGTGTCAACGAAACCCATTTAAAGAAAAACGCACAAAGCTGGCTGGGCAACCTATTGCGCCAGCGCTTGGTGGAAAAAAAGAACTGCATCCTGATCACCAACCACGACCTACCAACCCTGTACCAGGCACTAGGTAACTACTGCTTTGAATCCCTTAAAGAATACGATACCTACAAGGTGAAATTTAGCGGTAATAGTCGCCGTAGCGAACTGCTGGACAATAGTGAGTTCAGCCCTTACCAACCTAGCGGTTACCAACCTAACCAAGTCAAATAAGCCAGTATTGCCAAAATACTGGCTTGCCCGTGCCAAAACACCAATTTGGCTCACCCAAATATCCACATTTATTCAATTGAAACCGTTTAAAAAACATGCAGTTAATACAAGTGAACTAAACTTTTGTTGGCTGCGTGCTTTTTCATCTTGATAGTTATCAACAATTATCAACATGCTGCGAAAGCCTTGCTAGCCAGGTGTATACAAAAGATATACACAGTTAACCAATATAATAACCACATATGTGGATAAGTCTGGGTAAACATGCCGGTAAAAAACAAAATTAACTTGTTACTAGTTTTCATTGGATCCTGCTTGTGGATAAATACCACAAATAAACACCGGTTTTACCAAAGTTAAAGCTGTTTTTTTAACAGTTTTGTTTTCATCTAACCCTATGTTAAATATGAACTAATTTCAGTTATCAACAGAAAACAGCGCCCTTAAATATAAAAATAATAAAAGATCTATACAGATCAATATAATATTTAATCTCCAAGCCAATCGATACTGGCTAAAAAATAGACATTTATCTGTGCTTAATTTTTCTATAGAATATGCGCCCTTTTTAGTTTTCGTTTTAGCAGTATAAAAAATGATCTTTAACCAACATTATGATGTCATTGTTGTCGGTGGTGGCCACGCTGGTACAGAAGCGGCGTTAGCTTCAGCGCGTATGGGTTGTAAAACCTTATTACTGACGCAGAATGTCGAAACGCTAGGGCAAATGTCTTGTAACCCGGCAATTGGTGGCATAGGCAAAGGCCATCTGGTTAAAGAAATTGATGCCCTAGGTGGCATTATGGCAACAGCTATTGACCATGCTGGTATTCAGTTTAGAACCTTGAACAGTAGTAAAGGGCCGGCTGTAAGGGCAACAAGGGCGCAAGCGGATCGGGCTTTATACCGTGCATTTGTGCGCAAAAACCTTGAACAGCAAGAAAACCTCACCCTGTTCCAACAGTCTTGTGATGACCTCATTGTTGAAGATAGCCAGGTTAAAGGTGTTGTGACCCAGATGGGGCTCAAATTCACCTCTGATACAGTTGTGTTGACCGTTGGTACCTTTCTAGGCGGTACTATCCACATTGGCCTGCAAAACTTCCAAGGTGGCAGGGCCGGTGATCCACCTTCAAACCGGTTGTCGCAACGTTTAAGGGAATTACCGTTCCGTGTTGATCGCCTGAAAACAGGCACACCAGCCAGGCTTGACGCTAGGACATTAGATTTTTCAGTGATGCAGGCGCAGCCCGGCGATGATCCAACACCCGTGTTTTCCTTCATGGGTAACCGGCAACAGCATCCAAGGCAAATCCCTTGCTATATCACCCATACCAATGGCGCTACCCACGAGATCATCAAGCAAGGCTTGGACAGGTCGCCCATGTATACCGGCGTCATTGAAGGCGTTGGGCCGCGTTATTGTCCGTCTATAGAAGACAAAGTCATGCGTTTTGCTGACAAGAATAGCCACCAGATATTTGTTGAACCTGAAGGGCTTAACAGTATCGAAGTCTATCCAAACGGGATTTCCACCAGTTTGCCATTTGATGTGCAACTGCAGTTGATCCACTCGATAAAAGGTTTTGAAAACGCCCATATAGTGCGTCCTGGCTACGCCATTGAATACGATTTCTTTGATCCCAGGGACTTAAAGCAAACCCTAGAAACCAAGTTTATCGAAGGGTTGTTCTTTGCTGGCCAAATTAACGGTACCACCGGATATGAAGAAGCCGGTGCCCAAGGTTTGGTTGCGGGTGCCAATGCTGCACTGCAAGTTAAAGGGCAAGGGCCTTTTGTTTTGCGCCGCGATAATTCCTATATGGGCGTGCTCATTGATGATTTGGCAACTTTGGGTACTAAAGAACCCTACCGCATGTTTACCAGCCGAGCGGAATATCGCTTGTTACTGCGGGAAGACAATGCTGATATCCGTTTGACAGAACTAGGCCATAAACTTGGATTGGTAGACGAAACCCGTTGGCGCAGTTTCAATGAAAAAATGGACTTAGTTGAGCAAGAGAAAAAACGCCTTGCCACAACTTGGGTACATCCCAAACACCAAGCTGTGCCGGGTTTGAACCCGCTGCTAAAAAACCCTGTCACCCGTGAACACTCTTTAGACGAGTTAATTAGACGCCCTGAAATGGATTACAGTACTTTGATGTCCATTGACACGCTTGGGCCTGGTCTACAAAACAGCCAAGCAGCGGAACAGGTTGAAATACAAATTAAGTACGCAGGTTATATTGCTAGGCAGCAGGAAGAAATAGAACGCACTAAGCGCAATGAGAATACCTTGCTGCCAGCCGATTTTGATTACAGCAAAATATCCGGCCTGTCCAATGAAGTCGTGGCAAAGCTTACCGACGCTAGGCCCGAAACTTTAGGCCAGGCCTCGCGGATATCCGGCATTACCCCAGCAGCGATTTCCTTGCTGCTGGTATACCTCAAAAAACAAGGCATGCTAAGAAAATCAGCCTGATGCAAACACTAGAGACAGAGTTAAGCCAAGCGTTAGCAGAGGCCGTCGCTAAAGCTGGGTGGGGTGTTAACCCACAGCAGCAGCAAAAGCTCATCAGTTTTTTGCTGCTGTTGCACAAATGGAACAAGGCCTATAACCTGACATCAGTTAGGGATCCCATGGCCATGCTGCCAGTACATATCCTGGACTCAATCGCCATTGCGCCGCATGTGGCAGCCAAACGCTATATTGACGTGGGCACCGGACCGGGTTTACCCGGGATACCGCTTGCCATTATGCACCCAGACAAATCCTTTGTATTGCTGGATAGCCTGGGTAAGCGGGTGCGTTTTATGAAGCAGGTTAAGCACGAACTGGGGCTATCCAACATTGACCCGGTACAGAGCCGTGTGGAAAACTATAAGGCAACTGAACCCTTTGATGCAGTTTTAAGCCGTGCCTTTGCTTCGTTAAAAGATATGTTGCACTGGTGCCAGCATCTGGTAGATTGCCAAGGGTCATTTCTAGCGCTAAAGGGCCAGTTCCCAACACAAGAAATTGCGGAATTGCCTGAAGCCTTTAAAATTATCTCCAGCGAGCCTGTAGAGGTGCCCGGTTTAGATGCGGAGCGCCATATAATCAGGTTGGTAAAAACCAAATAATTGGAAGGATTTCTTTTGGGAAAGGTTATTGCGATTGCCAACCAGAAAGGTGGTGTTGGCAAAACAACAACGGCAGTTAATGTCGCGGCGTCCATGGCTGCAACCAAGCGCAAGGTGTTGTTGATTGATTTGGATCCCCAGGGCAACGCCACCATGGGCAGCGGTATCGACAAATATGAAGTTGACAATACTGCCTACGAGTTATTGATCGAAGAAAAGCCAATCCAAGATGTGATTGTTGAGGCTACAACGGGTAAATATCATTTGGTCGCCTCCAACGGTGACGTGACGGCCGCTGAAATTAAATTGATGGAAGTGTTCGCCCGGGAGCTGCGCTTGCGCAATGCCTTGCAACCAGTGCGGGACAAATACGATTTTGTGTTTATTGACTGCCCTCCGTCGTTAAGCCAGCTTACCGTCAATGCCATGGCGGCAGCTGATTCTGTGTTAGTGCCAATGCAATGTGAGTATTATGCATTGGAAGGCTTGACCGCGCTGCTAGACACCATCCAGAAGTTGGCATCCGTGGTCAATCCGGACTTAAGGATTGAAGGTGTGCTGCGCACTATGTACGATCCGCGTAACCGCTTGGCCAACGATGTTTCGGAACAGCTTAAACGGCATTTTGGTGACCAAGTATACCGCACCGTGATCCCCCGTAACGTACGGTTAGCCGAAGCCCCCAGTTTTGGGGCGCCCGCAATGTATTACGAAAAATCATCTACCGGTGCCAAAGCCTATTTAGCCTTGGCTGGGGAAATATTGCGCCGCCGGAAATCATAATTTAGCAATCCGTCAGCAAACGTGACTGTGTTTTAGGATAATTTATGTCAGCAAAAAAACGAGGATTAGGCCGAGGCCTTGATGCATTATTGGCGACAAGCCAACAACGTCCAGCAGAAACCGCATCAGCTGATCCTGACCTAGGAATGGTAGAAAAAGGTGAGCTACAAAAGCTACCAGTAGAGTTTTTACAACCGGGTCGTTACCAGCCGCGCAAAGACATGTCGCCCGAAGCACTGGAGGAGCTGGCCTCTTCTATCCGTTCCCAAGGCATTATCCAGCCTATCGTTGTGCGCCAAATAGCTGATGAAAAATATGAAATCATTGCCGGTGAGCGCCGTTGGCGGGCTGCACAACTCGCGGAGCTTGATGTTGTACCCTGCCTGGTCAAGGATGTGCCTGACGAAGTTGCCGTTGCCATTGCCTTGATTGAAAACATCCAGCGCGAAGACCTAAACGCCATGGAAGAAGCCCAGGCCCTAGAGCGTCTGATTTCAGAGTTTGAGCTAACGCACCAAGAAGTAGCTGAAGCCGTTGGTAAGTCCCGTACCACTGTCACTAACTTATTGCGCTTAAACAACCTCAATGACGATGTTAAGAAGTTGCTAGAATACGGCGATATTGAAATGGGCCACGCCCGTGCCTTGTTGTCCTTGGAAGGCGAACAACAAAGCGAAGCGGCACAAGCGGTCGCCAATAAAGGTATGACGGTTAGGGATGCTGAAAACCTAGTGCGCAAGCTGTTGCAACCCGCGCCCCCAAAACAAACCCCAGAAGTGGATCCGGATGTTAAACGGTTAGAAACCCAGTTAGCTGAAAATTTGGGTACCAACGTTTCTATCAGCCACAATGCCAAAGGCAAAGGTAAGGTCGTAATCAACTTTGCCAACTTGGATCAGTTGGACGGCATTTTGGCCCACATTAAAGCCACTGAAATGGATTAACCAAACCCGTACAAAATGTAGGGTAAAGTTTACAAAACAGCCTTTAAATGCGCTTAACAGTTGAAAAGCTGCGACAAAGCAGTATACTTTTCGCGCTTTTAGTTTCGGTGTGGTAAAGAAGAGGAACTGGCAGCCTGTGCTACTGGTAAAACCCGGTAAAAAACTAGCGAAAATTATGCTCGTTGGACAAATGGTGTTTACCCTGTTGCTGGCGTTGTTTTTTTATCTTTTTTTTGATCTTTCCAAAGCCCTCTCCGTAGCCATCGGTGGAATTATCTGCATATTGACCAGTGCGATTTACACTTACTTTGCATTCAAAGTGACTGGTGGTAGTAAGTACATCCTTATTTTTAAGAATGTGAAAAGCGGTAGGAAGGCCAAATTATCAATGACAGTAGTGCTGTTATTGGTCTGTTTCCAGGTACCGCAGATAGAAAAATTAGAGCTTTTGCTCGGGTATTGCCTAACGGTATTGATGCAGTACCCCATTACATATTTTAGTTATCGTGCCCAAGCTAAGGCGTGATGACACCAGGATTTTTAAACTTTAACAATTAGGAAACACGATGGCTGCATCTGGTGGTGAACAAACCGGTTCACAATATATTTTGCACCACTTAACTAATGCTAAGATGTGTACGACCGAGTCTGGTCTTGCCTTCAACAAAGCATGTTATGACAGTGGTTTTTGGGTATGGCACGTCGACACGTTAGCGTGGTCGATTGGCCTAGGTATTCTTTTCTTATGGCTATTCCGCAGCGCCGCGAAAAAAGCCGACACTGGCGTCCCAGGCAAGCTGCAGTGTTTTATCGAAATGGTCGTTGAATTTGTTAATGATACCGTTAACAGTTCCTTTCATGGTAAAAACCCGGTTATTGCCCCACTAGCCTTAACTATTTTCGTTTGGGTTTTCCTAATGAACCTAATGGATTTGGTGCCAATCGATTGGCTGCCTTCGACGGCGATGTGGATCGGTGCGACTTTCTTCGACATGAATCCGCACGACGTTTACATGAAGATTGTACCTACTACTGACTTGAACATGACCTTTGCGTTGTCATTTGGTGTCTTCTTCTTGATGATCTACTACTCATTCAAAGTCAAAGGCTTTGACTTTATCAAAGAGTTGACTTTGCAACCTTTGAACCACCCAGTGTTCATTCCAATCAACCTAATCTTGGAATTGGTTACCTTGTTTGCCAAGCCGCTGTCATTGTCACTGCGTCTGTTTGGTAACCTCTATGCGGCGGAGTTGATCTTCATCCTGATCGCTTTGACCGGCTTGTTCCAGCTGCCTATGCACTTTGTCTGGGCGACGTTCCACATCCTGGTCATCCCGCTACAAGCGTTCATCTTTATGATGTTGACCATCGTTTACTTGAGCATGGCTCACGAAAAACACTAGTCCTTTTAGGAAAAGGGCTATACCAGCCTTGCTTGGTATTATTTTTGATAGGAAATCACTAGGTACGAAATTACAGGGTGCCGCCCATGTGGCGCCCACATTTTTAACTTTAACTTTAACTTTTAGAAGGTAATTGAAACATGGAAATCTTAGGTAACTTGTACTTCGCTATCGGTTTGCTGATCGGTCTTTGTGCATTCGGTACTGCTATCGGCTTCGGTCTATTGGGTGGTAAGTTCTTGGAAGCTTCTGCTCGTCAACCTGAGCTAGCTGGCCAACTACAAACCCGTATGTTCATCGTAGCTGGCCTTATCGACGCCATCGCGATGATCGGTGTAGCTATCGCCCTATACATGCTGTTCGTTGAAGTGCCTCAATTCATTTAAGAACCGTACTTGACCTTTAAACGAACAGGGGAGATGCGGTTGTGAATATAAACGCGACTCTTATTGGGCAATCCATTGCTTTCGCCGTATTTGTCATATTCTGTATGAAATACGTGTGGCCGCCACTTATCGCGGCTATTGAAGAAAGGCAAAAGCGCATTGCCGACGGTCTTGCCGCCTCTGACCGGGCTGAAAAAGACCTTGAGCTAGCCCAGAAAAGGGCTACTGAACACTTAAAAGAAGCTAAGCAGCAAGCAGCTGAAATTATCGAGCAGGCAAAACGCCGCGCGACCCAGATTGTCGACGAGGAAACTCAACGTGGGCATGACGAGCGCGAGAAAATTTTGCAACAAGGTAAAGCAGAAGTTGAAGCTGAGCGTAACCGCGTGAAAGAAGATTTACGTAAGCAAGTTGCACAACTCGCCGTTGTGGGTGCTGAGCGTATCCTTTCCCGTGAAATTGATGCAGCAGCACACAGTGACATTGTTGAAAAACTTGTCACCGAACTATAAGGGGTAGAGCGATATGTCTGAATTGACTACCGTTGCTCGCCCTTATGCAAAAGCTGCATTCGATTACGCAGTTGAAAATCAGGCCATCGAACAATGGCAAGATATGCTGCTGTTCGCCGCCGAAGTCTCTAAACACGACGCCGTACAATCATTGATTACCGGTTCCATGGCAGCAGATGCGCTGTCTGGTGTGTTTATCAGCCTATGCGGTGAACAATTGAATGAAAACGGCCAGAACTTCGTGAAAGTTTTGGTCGAAAACAAGCGCTTACAGGCTTTACCTGAAATCCTGAATTTGTTTAACGCTTATAAAGCAGAATACGAAAAAGAAATCGACGTTGATTTAACCTCAGCCACCGATTTGTCTGCTGCCCAGCAAAACGAAATTAGTGTTTCCTTGGAAAAACGCCTGTCACGAAAAGTTAAGCTGAATTGTAACGTGGATCCGGGGTTGGTCGCAGGTTTCGTAGTGAAAGCCGGTGACACCGTAATCGATGGTTCCGTGAAAAGTAAACTCAACCGTCTAGCCGACGCGT
Organism: Alteromonadaceae bacterium; assembly: GCA_965279005.1. GTDB lineage: Bacteria > Pseudomonadota > Gammaproteobacteria > Enterobacterales > Alteromonadaceae > Planctobacterium. The sequence continues at coordinate 19,888 of CBDIHK010000027.1, forward strand.
TACAAGCATAACGGGGAAAAAGGGCATGCAACTTAATTCCACTGAAATTGCAGAACTGATCAAAAAACGTATTGAACAGTTCGAAGTAGTAAGTGAAGCTCGAAACGAAGGTACTATCGTCAGCGTAACTGACGGTATCATCCGCTTACACGGCCTAGCCGATGTTATGCAAGGCGAGATGATTGAGCTTCCTGGCAATCGCTACGCGATTGCATTGAACTTGGAACGTGACTCTGTTGGTGCAGTTGTCATGGGTCCATATGCCGACTTAAAAGAAGGCACTAAAGTAAAATCAACTGGTCGTATCCTAGAAGTGCCAGTAGGCCGCAGCCTGCTTGGCCGTGTTGTTAACACCCTAGGTGAGCCAATTGACGGTAAGGGTTCCATCGATGCTGATGGCTTTGAACCTGTTGAAAAGATTGCCCCTGGTGTAATCGACCGTCAATCAGTAGACCAGCCAGTACAAACCGGTTATAAGTCTGTTGACTCGATGATCCCAATCGGCCGTGGCCAGCGTGAGTTGGTTATCGGTGACCGCCAGACTGGTAAAACTGCACTTGCCGTTGATGCTATCATCAACCAAAAAGGTACTGGCATTAAATGTATCTACGTAGCAGTAGGCCAAAAAGCCTCTACTATCGCTAACGTAGTGCGCAAGCTTGAAGAGCACGGCGCAATGGATCACACCATTGTTGTAGCCGCATCTGCATCTGAATCAGCTGCCTTGCAATTCTTGGCACCTTATTCTGGTTGTACCATGGGTGAATTCTTCCGCGACCGTGGTGAAGACGCCTTGATCATCTATGATGATTTGTCCAAGCAGGCTGTTGCCTATCGTCAGATTTCACTGCTATTACGTCGTCCGCCAGGCCGTGAAGCTTACCCTGGTGACGTCTTCTACCTCCACTCCCGCCTTCTAGAGCGTGCTGCAAGGGTTAACCCTGTCTACGTAGAGCGCTACACCAACGGTGAAGTGAAAGGTAAAACTGGTTCATTGACGGCATTGCCAATTATTGAAACCCAAGCCGGTGACGTATCTGCATTCGTACCTACCAACGTAATCTCCATCACTGATGGTCAGATTTTCTTGGAAACAAACCTATTCAACGCGGGTATCCGTCCTGCTGTTAACGCGGGTATCTCGGTATCGCGTGTAGGTGGTGCAGCACAGACCAAGATCATCAAGAAATTGGGTGGTGGTATCCGTTTGGCACTTGCCCAGTATCGTGAATTGGCAGCGTTCTCGCAGTTTGCCTCTGACTTGGACGAAGCAACCCGTGCCCAGCTAGAGCATGGTGAGCGCGTAACTGAGTTGATGAAGCAGAAGCAATATGCGCCGCTTTCCATTGCTGATATGGCCGTTTCATTGTTTGCCGTAGAAAAAGGCTTCTTGAAAGATGTCGACCTTAACAAAGTATTGGACTTTGAAGCGTCACTGCACTCTTTCATGAACAGCGAGTTCGCTGAATTGATGGCCAGCATCAATGCCTCTGGTGATTACAACAAAGACATTGAAGGTTCTTTGGCAGAAGCCGTAGAGAAATTCAAGTCTACACAAACTTGGTAATACTGGGTGCCCTTCGGGGCACCGAGTTGTAATCACAGGAGACAGAGATGGCTATCGGTAAAGAGATAAAAGGCAAAATAGGCAGCATCAAGAATACGCAAAAAATCACCAGTGCAATGGAGATGGTTGCGGCTTCCAAGATGAAAAAAGCGCAAGACAGAATGTCTGCGAGCCGCCCTTATGCCGCCAGTATCCGTCGTGTTATTGGCCATATCGCCCACGGTAGTCTCGATTACAAACATCCCTTCCTTGAAGAGCGCGCAGAAGTTAAGCGTGTTGGTTATATCGTTATCTCCACTGACCGCGGTCTATGTGGTGGTTTGAATACCAACGAGTTCAAGGAAGTGTCCAAAGCCGTTAAAACATGGCAGGACCAAGGTGTAGAAATCGATTTCGCTGCCCTAGGTGCGAAGGCGTGTGCTTTTTTCAACCGTTTTGGTGGAAATGTACTTGCTGCTGAATCTGGCTTGGGTGAATCCCCCAATGCCGCTGACGTCATTGGTCTAGTGAAAGTAATACTAGACGCATTCAGTGAAGGCAAACTTGACCGTGTTTATTTGGTACACAACAAGTTTGAAAACACCATGTCACAGGCGCCAGTAATCGATCAGTTATTGCCTTTGCCTAAATCTGACGAAGAAGAGTTAGAAGGTCTGTGGGACTACATTTACGAGCCAGATGCAAAGCCTTTATTGGATGCATTGTTGACCCGTTATGTGGAATCACAGGTGTACCAAGGTGTTGTGGAAAATGCTGCATCAGAACAAGCAGCACGGATGGTAGCGATGAAGTCAGCTACCGACAACGCCGGCAACCTAATAGATGAGTTGCAATTGGTATACAACAAGGCACGCCAAGCCGCAATCACACAAGAATTGAGTGAGATTGTCGGCGGCGCTGCGGCGGTATAGGCAAAGGTTTTATAAATTTTGAGGACTAATTATGAGTCAAGGTAAGGTCGTCCAAATAATTGGTGCCGTTGTGGATATTGAATTTCCACAAGATCAGGTGCCAAAAGTATATGACGCATTAAAAATTACCGCCGGCGATTTGCAAGGTTTGACCTTGGAAGTCCAGCAACAGCTTGGCGGCGGCGTTGTACGTTCAATCGCTTTGGGTACTACTGACGGTTTACGCCGCGGTACCGAAGTTGAAAATACGGGTGAAGCCATCCAGGTTCCAGTTGGTAAAGCAACTTTGGGACGCATCATGGATGTACTTGGTAACCCAATTGATGAAGCAGGCCCAATCGGTGAAGAAGAAAGAATGTCTATCCACCGCGAAGCCCCTTCTTATGAAGAACAGTCTAGTGCTGTTGAGCTATTAGAAACAGGCATCAAGGTAATCGACCTTGTTTGCCCGTTTGCCAAAGGTGGTAAAGTTGGATTGTTCGGTGGTGCCGGTGTAGGTAAAACCGTAAACATGATGGAGCTTATCCGTAACATCGCAATCGAGCACAGTGGTTACTCAGTATTTGCTGGTGTTGGTGAGCGTACCCGTGAAGGTAACGACTTCTATCACGAAATGAACGAATCCAACGTACTAGACAAAGTATCCTTGGTATATGGACAGATGAACGAACCACCGGGCAACCGTCTTCGCGTTGCATTGACTGGTTTGACCATGGCTGAAAAATTCCGTGATGAAGGCCGTGACGTTCTTTTCTTCGTAGATAACATCTACCGTTACACCCTAGCCGGTACTGAGGTATCAGCACTTCTAGGCCGTATGCCTTCAGCGGTAGGTTACCAGCCGACCCTTGCTGAAGAAATGGGTGTATTGCAGGAACGTATTACCTCAACTAAGACTGGTTCAATCACTTCAATCCAAGCGGTATACGTACCAGCGGATGACTTGACTGACCCGTCGCCTGCAACTACCTTCGCCCACTTGGATGCAACGGTTGTACTTTCTCGTGACATTGCAGCTTTGGGTATTTACCCTGCGGTTGACCCACTGGATTCTACTTCACGCCAGCTGGATCCATTGGTAATCGGCCAGGAGCATTATGAAACTGCCCGTGGCGTACAGTCAGTATTGCAGCGTTATAAAGAACTGAAAGATATCATTGCGATCTTGGGTATGGACGAATTGTCTGAAGAAGACAAACAAGTTGTATCACGTGCCCGTAAAATCCAACGTTTCTTGTCACAGCCTTTCTTCGTAGCAGAAGTATTCACCGGTTCTCCTGGTAAGTACGTCTCGCTAAAAGACACCATCGCTGGCTTTAGGGGTATCCTAGCCGGTGAATATGACAGCTTGCCAGAGCAGGCTTTCTACATGGTTGGTTCTATCGAAGAAGCAGTAGAGAAGTCTAAAGACATGTAATTGGCAAGGGGCTGTTTTTTTACAGTCCCTTGTTCCGGGTCTCACCTCTAGGAGGGTGTTATGGCAGCAATGACAACACATTTGGATGTAGTAAGCGCAGAAGAAAGCTTATATTCTGGCCGCGTGCAAACCATCCAAGTGACTGGTAGCGAAGGTGAGCTAGGTATCCACCCTGGCCACGCGCCTTTGATCACCGCATTACAGCCCGGAATGGTTCGTTTTGTAAAGCAGCACGGCGATGAAGAGTATATCTACATCAACGGCGGCATGTTGGAAATCCAACCTGGCATCGTAACTGTGTTGGCCGACACCGCGGTACGCGGTGGCGATCTGGACGAACAAGCTGCCCTCGATGCCAAGCGTCGCGCCGAGGAGCACATTGCTAATCCGGGTATTGACTTTGATTATGCCGAGGCCGCCAGGGAGCTGGCCGAAGCGATTGCCCAGTTGCGAATTATCCAAAACTTGCGCAAGTAATCAAAGCTACTACACATTGAAAAAACCCGGCTGCTGCCGGGTTTTTTTATTTAAATAAACTTTGTTTCACCAATCCTTCATATCCTCGGGCACTGGATAATCTCTTGCTTCAACTGGAAAAACCGCCCAAACCGCTGGCTGTGGTGGTTCTGCTTTTTCTAATATCTCATCAAACACTTCTTTACTATTGCCCGCTTCCGGGTAATCACTACGCCACTCCTTGGGCCATATTCCGCTAGCGTCTTTCTCCAATACCTGTGCCATCCATTTTTTTCTTAACTCTGCCCAATCGTTGGATTGGGAACCCGATTCTACAATGGATTGCCATGGCCTTATTTCTATGTAGATTGTGCGCCTGACACCTTTGGATCTTTTTGGCTGTGAGCCGTGTAAAATCATCATATCCTGTACTAAGATATCCCCGGCTTTTGCTGGTTGCTCTACAACTCCGGGAATTTCCCAGCCATATTGCTTGGATAAGCTCTCTATATCTTGCAACTTATCCTGTGTACCTGGTACGTAACGGAGGCAGCCATCGCCTTCGGGGGCATCGTCTAAATAGATTCCAATATTAAGATAAGGATAATCCCGGTTATGTTGTGCGCCTTGGTGCCATTTAATAACAGGATGGGGATGCTGCTGTTTATAGAGGATGTCCATTTGTACAGGCACCGTGCCCTTACCTGATAAGTGTTTGCAAATTTCAAGCATTGCTGGGCAAGCCAGGGTTTCATTTACTAAATCCCCATCAACCGCAAAAATATCGTCATAGCGCATAAGCCTTGGGCCGACTTTGTCCATTACAACGCATACCCCATGCTGGTATTTGTTATTGCGATGGTTTTCTAGGGCTTGTTGTTCCATTTCATCTGCTAAATTTTGCCAACGTTTTAAAAGCGTTCGTGGTAGACCGTTTTCGAGCAAACAAAAGCCTTTATCGTTGAATTGCTTTGTAAATTCTTGTTCCATGACGTGTCCTTTAACTACTGTTGCTGGCAAACAAAGTTAGCACAAGAGCCATTAAAATCCACATTGCTGTTTTCTAGCTCGCCTTGTAATAAAAAACTGTTTGCGTTTGGTAAATACGGCTGAAACCTGGAAACGAAATACTGCCTAATGTCTTGGCAAAGGCTTATTTGAGTTCGGCCGGTACCGGGTAGTCCTCTGTCTCCACTGGAAAAATTCCCCAATTGGCCTTAATTCCAGGTTCTTGTTTTTGCACAATATCCCGAAGCAAGGTTGCTGTGTACTCTGTTTTTAGGTGATCTGATTTCCACTCAACCGGCCAGATACCCGCTTTGTCCTTGCTGATTATTTTCGACATCCATTGTCTGCGCAATTGTATCCACTCCTTCGAATAGTGTTTTGAGTTGGTAATTGCTTTCAAGGATCTTAGTTCAACATACAAAGTACGTCTTATGCCTTTAGATATTTTTGGCTGACAACCGTGCAACACCATGGCGTCATGCACAAGAATATCACTAGCAACTGCTGGCTGTTCAACGGTGCCTGGAATATCCCAGCCATAATCCTTTGCTAACTTTTCTACATCACAGACACTGTGCTGGGTGCCAGGAACATAGCGCAAGCAAGCATCACCCGAGGGGGCATCGTCCAGGTAAATACCCATTGTAATATAAGGGTAATCACGCTTTACAGGAGCATCTTGGTGCCAATTTACAGCAGGGAATGGATGCGGGTGCTTGTATAACAAATCCATATTCACGGGGACACAATCCCGACCAACGATTGATTTGGCGATATCCAGCACATGGGGTGATGCCAATGTTGCAAAGACCAATTCTGCATCGATACCACTAATATCATCAAAGCGCACCAACTTTGCACCAGTGTTATCTTCTATCACACCTGCGCCTGGATACTGTTGACCAGCTGAGTGGCATTCTAATGCTTTTAATTCAATTTCATCGGCTAGCCTACGCCATGTTTGTAACAGCCCAATCGGTAACCCTTGGCTAACCAAGCAATACCCCTTTTCTTTAAACTGACTTAATAAAGCTTTTTCCATGCCTGATCCCTATGTTTAGAAGAGCTTCAATCATAGACCAAAACCCTGTAATTATTTCTAACAATCTTAGATGAAAATTATTCTCATATTCGGGTAATAAAAAGTAGCGCATTAGTAAATCTAGACTATGTTAAATAGTCGATATGTTAAACAAGTGTGTAGGAATCTAACCTCATTTAGACGTTGGCCAAACGCTACCGGTACACACGGCGTTTAACACGTTTGGCCGAAAAAAGGATTAACTTATGCCACATTTTACTACCCATGAATTAAACAAAACTGATCCAGTACCTGACAAAGCGAGTGTTGTTGTTGTCGGTGCGGGCATGGCAGGCTTATATAGTGCCTGGCGACTAAAGCAAGAAAAAGGCTACCAAGACATAGTCATACTGGAACGTTCCGGGCGAACAGGCGGTAGGCTAGATTCCGACCTAGTTGATTTTGGAAATGGCAATGTTGTAAAAGAAGAAGAAGGCGGTATGCGCTTTTTATTTGATGGCATGGACGACCTGATGGCTTTGTTTCTGAAGCTAGATTTAGCTAACCAAATTGTGCCCTTCCCCATGAACAGTGGTGGCAATAACCGGCTGTATTTCCGAGGCCATGCTTTTGATGTGAATGAGAGCAAAGAGGACAACTTTGCGATATGGTCTGAGCTATACAACCTAAAACCCGCTGAACGCGGGGTTAATCCAAAGGCCATCATTAATGTCGTATTTAATCGGATATTGCAGGCCAACCCTGATTTTACGCTGCGTCCAAAAAAGCGGGGGCCGGAGTTTTGGCAGGCGTTCCGCTTAGAATGTAAATGGAATAATGTGCCGCTTAACGAATGGTCACTTTGGGATTTATATACCGAGATGGGTTATTCCAATGAGTGTATTACTATGTTGTATCGTTTGTTGGGCTTTAACGGCACTTTCCTGTCTAAAATGAATGCGGGCGTTGCGTACCAATTGTTGGAAGATTTTCCTGCAGATGTGAAGTTCCGCACTTTTAAAGACGGTTTTAGTACTTTGCCCAATAAATTAGTGCAGGAAATTGAACCTTTCGGCTCAGATAGAAAGATTTTCCTCAACACCCAGGTAGAGGCAATTGACAAGCTCGAAGGTGAAGACTGCTATACCGTGACTTATTCGCAAATTCACGACAGTGGCGAACAAGTTTTCAAAACCATCAAAGCTGGAAAACTCATCTTAGGTTTGCCCCGGTTGGCGCTAGAGAAGTTGTTTATTAAATCTAATGCCTTTAACCGTTTACCAATAAAGGAAACCGAGGCGCTATGGAATACATTGCAAACTGCTTCGAACCAGCCTCTGCTTAAAATTAACCTGTATTATGACTCTGCTTGGTGGGGTAAAAAAATTAGTGGCCGCCCACCGGTGGAGTTTGGCCCCAATTTCGCGGATTTACCTACAGGATCAGTGTATCCCTTCTATTCCATTAGTGATGAAGTGGCTGCCGGTTTGGAATACTCAGAACGGGTATCAGACCCAAGCCCTGAAATCAAAGCCAAGCTTGATCTGATCAGCGCCAGCAAATATAAAAAACCTGCTGCCCTGACGATTTATTGTGATTATCTCAATATTAACTATTGGAGTGGTTTACAAAATAATGGACCACTGTTCACTTCTAAAATGCAAGAGGATCACAATAAGGCCAAACCACAAACGGTATTTGCCGCCTCCCAGGCTGTAGTGCGCGAAGCCACTAAGTACTTCAAAGATATCTTCAATACCCACTATGTACCTGAGCCTATGATGACCAGTGCCAGGATCTGGGAGGGTAGCGTCGAATTCGATGTGCAACCCAGCCAGCAGTTTGGCTATGGTGTGCACCAATGGGCAATAGGCGCGAATGACAAGAAGGTCATGGATACACTGAAACAGCTAAAAAAACCTCTTGATAACATCTTTATATGTGGCGAAGCGTTTTCTGATTACCAAGGCTGGGTGGAAGGGGCGTTGCGCTCTGCAGATCTCGCGTTGGCAGCAGGCTTTGGGCTTAAAGCTTTAAGCCAAAAATATAAAGATGACACGGGTCATTCTCCTTCAAATGCAATTAAGGCGGCGTACTACGAAAACGTAACGAGTATGATCCGAGATTATATTGATCCTAACTACCAACCAGGTTTTATTCCTCCGTTTGACGAGATTGAGGAATTGGAGCATTTGGAAACCTGCTTGGGTGTCGATTTGACCTATATGGATCAAGAGTAACTCCAACCTCAACGGAAAGGCGTCCAACGGGCGCCTTTAATCCTTATCCCTTGGACAGAATGGAGAACCATCATGTCTGATAAATTTGCAAAGATTGAAGCTGAATATACCGTCGCTGATTATTTAAAGCAGCGCCTTGAAGAAATCGGCCTTGAACAGATGTTTGGTGTCGCAGGTAACTATACCGCAGCATTTCTCGACACTATCTTGGCCGATAAAGCATCACCGATAAAGATTTCTGGCAATTCCAACGAAATTTGTGCCGGATTTGCCGCTGACGCCTACGCCAGGTTAAAAGGTGTGAGTGCGCTTTATGTAACCTATAGCGTAGGCGCCTTTACCTTGCTCAATACCATCGCGGGTTCATACGTTGAGCAGGTGCCGGTTGTCCTAATTAACGGCGCCCCTACCAACAAAGAAGATGCCATTGAGAAAAATGCGGGCTTAATGTATTCCCACACCACGGGTTATCAATTTGTGGATATCCATATGTTCCGGCCCATTACGGTCGCGGCAGAGCGGATTACCAATGCGCGCCAGGCGGTTCACCAGATTGATTCCGCCTTAACCGCCCTGCTTACCCAAAAACGCCCAGTGTATTTGGAAGTTACCGAGGATGTATGGCGAGCCGCCTGTGCCAAACCTGTTGGCACCTTGCAGTCTGGAATAGATGCCACCATTACCGTTAGTGAAGTGGATGCTGCAGTACAAGCCACGGTTGAAATGATGATGGCACAGCCCAAAAGTATCTTTTGGGCCGGTATCGAAATCCAGCGCTATGGCTTACAGGACGAGTTTTTATCACTGCTTACTACCTTGAATAAAGAACACGTGCTACCCGACAACGAAATCAAATTTGTCACTTCCGCCTTGAGCAAATCGGTTATTTCCGAACAAAATCCCTGGTTTGAAGGCTGTGTTACCCTAAACAAAGAGGAAGTTGCCAGTTTAGTCGGTGATGATGGTGTGTTAGTAGGCATGGGTGCTTGGACTACCGGCAAGGATACAGGCAACCAGGATATCCGCAGTAGCCACACCATATTGGCTGCCCATGATGGCGTATTTGTTGGCGCTGAGTACTTCCCAGCGGTACAGTTAAAGGACTACCTTGTCGGTTTGGACAAGGCCTTTGCCAAATTGGCGGGACAACAAAAACCTTGCCTGTCTGGCCTACGCTTACCGTTAACGCCCCAATTGATGACCGCCTCATCTGCTGGTGACCAGACGTTGGGCTACGATAATTTCTTTGCTGCTATGGGCGATTGGTTGACCGAAGATGATGTCATGGTGGTGGATGCGGGCTTTCCCTTGATTGGGTCGCAACCTGTGCCTATCCCCGCGCGCAATGGTTTTGTGGCACAAGCTGCCTGGCTCGCCATTGGCTATTCTGTGCCTGCGGGGACCGGTGTCAAATGTGCTTGCCCCGATAAGCGCGCTATTGTAGTTGTGGGTGACGGTGCTTTCCACGAAACTTGCCAAGCAGTGGCGGATCAGCACGCCTACGGCCAAAATACCGTGGTATTTGTCTTGGCCAACGGCATCTATGGCATTGAGCAATACTTGGTTAATCCCAACCCCTTCCGCAAACCGCCGGTAGACTATAGCGATAAGATGCTGGATAGCGTCTACCCCTACAATGACTTACCCAAATGGAACATCAGCAAGGTGACCGATGCCTTTGGCGGCGAAGGCCGCACAGTCAGTAACCTAGGGGAACTGCTCGGTGTGATGGAGGAAATCCGTGCGACACCCGATAAGAACTTTGTGGTGGAGGTGGTTATCCCAGAAACGGTGGTGCCGGCCGCTATCCAAAAAGAAGCTGCCAGCAAAGTGGGCGAAGATGAGATAGAAAACCCCAACTGGCCGCCTTCAAGTATTTTCTAAGTTAAGTGACCGAGTGGGCTTAGGCTGGTCTATCCTCTATTCCCACTGACAAATGAAACCCCCGCTATTTTAGCGGGGGTTTGATTTATGCTTGCTAACAGGCTTGATTAGCTTGCCTGCGGTTGGTTTGGCCACCTAATATGAGTTGGTAGCACGTGACCAGCGCAATCCTTAATACAAACATTGGGTGGAGCCTGCTTGGTTGCCACTCATGCTATAGGGCATTTCCCTGCTGTTGCTGCCATCGAAGTAGTACATAGGTAGGTATTGGCTGGTGCCCCTTTGCAAACCGTCACCCTGTGCCCAGAAATACTGGAAGTCGGATTTACCGTTGTAGACGTCCCTTACGTAGTTGTGGTTTTGGTTGAGGTAAGCGCATGCGCTAACTTCGGACCAGCTCCATAGGCCACCAGTAAGGGTGCCTTTATATAGGGTTCCGCCTGCAAATTGTTCCCGGTTTGCGCCTGGTTTATAGAAGGGGAATACCACGCTATTACCATTGTCGCTGACAAAACCGGTACTGTAGTTATGGTTGACATCGGTACGCAGAGTGTCATAGCTCCAGGAAGTACCATTCTTGGTAGCAAGCACCAAATCCCGGCTGGCATTGGGGGCGCCGGCGTCAGGTGTGGTGGAAGTAACATACAAGATACTGATAGTACCGTTGCTATTGATCTTGATGTCTTTTAAATAGACCAACCTGGTCCGGCTGTCGCCTGTGCCATAGAAGTACTGCTTAATCTTGGTCTCGCTATTGTCTTTGACCAATGGGAATGACAAGGCGGTGCTTGGGCTTGTGGAATTGTTCCACGTGGCACCACCATCTTTAGATTCCATAAAATACAGGTTACTCCTGTTATCTACATAGCCGGGAGGCTTACCATCGAAGCCGTGGCTATTGTAGGCAATGACGATGTGTTTGCCTTTGGCATCACTTACCGCGTAATGCCCGCCTGCAACCATTAATTCTGATTTTTGTCCGGGTCGTTTGAAGTACAGCTCGCGGCCATTGGTGTAGCGGTTGTGGATCAATACCCGTTGTTTTTGGCCCGCATTGTTTTCAACCAACCAAGGCTGTGGATAGCTCATCTTGCGCTCTTCAGAGTTTAGGTTGCTAAGCTCTGAATTAGTCATGTCAATAAAGGAGCTATGGTTTCCAGGCACTGAACTGCGGTATATTTCCATGGGTCTAAAAGAGCCCCGACCGCTGACATACACCCAAATGTAGTTGGCTTCATCAATCAGTATTGCTGCGTTGTCATGGGGGTCATCCACTAAACCGGTGACTTCGCCATTGGCGTTTGCACCCTTAACCGTAACTGGGGTAGGAACGCATAATTGATCGGTTGCATGGTCGAAGCAGCTAACATAGATACCCAAATTCCTGGCACCACCAAAGGTACCGACACCGCTTCCGTAGGTAAAGAATGTCTTGTTGCTAGCCTGGCTGTAAATTGCCAATGGACGGTGCTTCGCAGTGTAGGTGGCGAAATTGCCAGAGTACTTGATATCTTGCACCATTTCTGGACGCTGTGAGGTAGAAAACCATTGTTGGTAGAATACACCGTTGTAACCGGTATTATCCACTAGCTTGCACACAGTTGGGCTAAAGCCACTGAAACCAGCAGAGTTACCGGCCCTAACTTTATAGCAGAACTTTCCTTCCTCAGATTTCTGGGTAACGTAGGTATTTGAAGAGCTGGTCTGGATAACGCCCCTCAACTCACCTGTCAATTCATAGGTGTCGACATCTCCGGATGCACTCATGGACACTCTGTATTGCTCGCCAATATTAAACAAGAATTTATCATTGCCTTGCATATCAAGGATCCGGACCTGTGGCGATGTCGGGGGTTGTACCGGTGCCACCACTGTCCTATTGGCTGAGTACCAGTGGCTGTTACCTATTTGGTCCACGCAGCGCCAATTAGTGGTGGAGGTGCCGGGTGTGGTATAGGTCCACGGACCTGAAGTACCTGACGTGCCCCGGTCACTACCGGTACCATCTTTGTAACACGCCACCACATTGTCGATGTCCCAGTGGAATGTCGTAGGTTGACCTACTTCGACTGTGCTGGGCGACCAATAGAATTTATTCTTGACCGGGCGCTTTACCACCTTACGGGTTGCTTCGTAATAACCGCTGCTCGGCATGCGGTTGCCGCTGCTGTCCTGGCAATACCACTGGGTAGTGTAGGTGCTGGCGCTGTAGCTCCATGGCCCTGACGTGCCTGATGCCTCCCTCGGGGAGCTAGATCCTTTTTTAAAGCACTGGCTCGCACCGGGTACGTTCCAGTGGAAAGTCGTATTTTGATGCTCGTACATTTCTGAAGGAACCCACTCAAAAGTAAAGGCATTTGCATGGGCCGACAACAATCCTGAACATAAAACCGTCCCCACTAGTTGTGCTAGGCGGGAGGTATGTGTCCTTTTCATATTTACCATATTTAACATTCCTGTGTGTAGAAAATGGGATGATTATTTTTTCATCTGATTTGTTCCAACTACTCCGTTAGGCCGCTTCGCATTAGTTTTAACTTTCCGTTGCAAACTAGGGTTATTGGCTGAATACAAAGTGGTTGGGTTATCACTAGGATAAAAAAACGACCGTCATTCTAACTGAATGGGTATTAAAATCACCGGCTTTTGCAGGGTTATTATGTGCAATCCAGGGCGCATTTCGAATTTCAATGATCAATATCAAAGGTTAGGCGAGGTTGGGCTATCAGTTTTGATGTTGGTAATAACTGCTAGGGAGTTCGACAGGTTCGGAAACGTAAGCGACGGGAGCATTAAAAGCCATTTTGCAATAAAACAGCTTTTGCTTGTAGCCTTAAACCGGCAACTTGCACACCTTAACTGCCAAAAACTCGAATGGCAGTTAAGGTTTTCGGGTTAGCCAGCGTTAATCAGTGGCGTATTTAATAGAGGCATTGGGTTATGCCTGGCGCGTTTGCGCTCATGCTATGCGGCATTTCCCTGCCTTGTGTTCCGTCGTAGTAATACAACGGGAAATACAGGTTGTTGTCGCGATCCATACCATCGCCTTGCGCCCAGATATACTGGAAGTCACCTTTGCCATTGTGTACGTCCCGCACATAGTTGTGGTTTTGGTTTAAGTAGGAGCAAGCGCTGATTTCTGTCCAGCTCCAGTTGCTGCCTGAACGCGATCCCCTATAGATAGTACCGCCAGCTGAATCTTGGCGATTTACCCCTGGTTTATAAAACGGGAATACCAGGCGGTTGCCATCGTCGCTTATAAAGCCGGTGCTGTAGTTGTGGTTAACGTCTGAGCGCACAGTTTCAAAGCTCCAGGAAGTACCCGACTTTGTCGCTATAACCAATTCACGGTTGGCGCTTGGATCGCCGGCATCCGGTGTCGTTGACGTAACGTATAGGATCCTAACTTTGCCGTCATCACCGATCTTGATATCTTTCATGTAAACCAGCCTGGTTCTGCTGTCACTACTGCCATAGAAGTATTGTTTGATCTTAGTTTCGCTATTGTCTTTAACCAATGGCAAAGACAAGGCACTCAGCGGGTTTGTGCTATTGTTCCACGTGGCACCTCCATCTTTTGATTCCATGAAGTAGAGGTTACTCCTGTTGTCTACATAGCCTGCAGGCTTGCCCTCAAAAGCATGGCTGTTGTAGGCTATGACAATATGGTTCCCCTTAGCGTGACTAACCGCGTAATGGCCACCTTGTACCATCAACTGGGATTTCTGCCCTGGTAGTTTGAAGTATAACTCCCGGCCGTTGGTATAGCGGGTATGCACCATAACACGCTGCTTCTGCCCCGAAGTGCTCCCTACCAACCAGGGTTGTGGATAGCTTATCTTCCTCTCTTCTGAACTAAGGTTGCTTAGCTCGGTATTGGTCATATTGATGAAAGCGTTGTGCATTCCGGGGAAAACACTGCGGTAGATTTCCATTTGCCTGGCCGTGCCGCGGCCCGCGACATAAACCCAGACATAATTGTTTTCATCCACTAAAATGGATGCGTTGTCGTGGGGATCATCTACGACTTCGGTGACCTCGCCATTGCTATTGAGCCCTTTGATGGTAAGCGGATGTGGTACACATAGCTTGTCGCTAATATGGTCAAAACAGCCGACATAAATGCCTAAATTCCGTGCCTCGGTAACGTTGCCCACGCCACTACCATAGGTAAAGTAGGTTTTATTGCTGGTTTGGCTATAAACCGCCATGGGACGGTGCTTTGCAGTATAGGTGGCTAGGTTCCCAGAATATTTAACCACCTGGTAAACATCATCGCGCTGTGAGGTGCTAAACCATTGCTGGTAGAAAATACCGTTATATCCAGTATTGTCCATCATCTTACACACAGTGGGGCTGTAGCCACTAATGCCAGCTGAATTCCTTGCCCTGACTTTATAGCAGAATTTACCTTCCCGGTTTTGGGTTGTGGTATAGGTGTTGCTCGTGCTGTCTTGTATTACCCCCCTGCGTTCACCCGTTAATTGATAGCTATCAACGTTACCTGAGGCACTCATTACTACTTGGTATTGGTCACCTATGTGGAACAGGTACTTATCATTGCCCTGCATGTCGAGGATGCGTACCTTGGGGGATGTCGGTGGTGAAGTTGCAGCAACCACATTGCCATTCGTGGCTTGTGGTTTGCCCTGGGCTAGTTGCGCATCCTGCCCTTGAGGTTCCAGGGCACTGGCTTGCGCTGACAATAATCCAGTGCAGACGGCTGCGCCAAATAACTGCAATAGCCGACGTGTTTGGGGTCTTTTACTAATTACCATATTCATTATTCCTTGATAGTAAAAATATTGGTGTAGGTGCTTTTGGAAATTTAATTAATCTTGGTTGCGGCACCATCAATGACATCAATAACATTGGTCTGTGGGATCAGGTGCTAAACAAAGTGAGTAAAAAAATATCCTCAAGCATGTAGAGGATTACACATTCGGATAGAATATTCACCTAGTATTTTTAGGGTTTTTTCTTAAATCAGGTGCTATTGGTCTCTTGCAGATTGCTATTATGAATTTTCTGCCAAACATTAGATCTATTTGACGGTTAAGTAATGTGAACTGACATTTTTCCTTTCAGTTAAAACTGGCGCCTAGCCTAATATGGCTAGGTGCGAAAACTTTCAAAGTAACTGGGAATGTGTGCCCAGATGCATTAGACTTTGGCGTGCATTTTTAGGGAGTTTTGTTATGCAAGGACGATCTAGTTTCAACCTTTTGGGTTGGATTGCTTTTCTTTTATGTACCACTTTTTTTGTCCAAGCTGAAGCGTCGTCAGGACAGTTAGAAACAGAGGCATTTAGCCGCCTACCGATGCACAGCAAGGCACAGCTATCTCCCGACGGCCAACGCATTGCCTATGTGCACAGTTTTTTAAAACCAGAAGTCTCTGTATTGTCGGTTTACGATAGCAATACCGGCAAACCCAGCTATTTGTTGCAAACCGACAATGTGGGTATGCGCCTTAATTGGTTCCAATGGGCCAACAACCGCACCCTTGTGGGAGGTATTTCGGTCGATAGTTTTAGCAATGGGGTAGATATTACGACCAGACGTTTATTTGCCGTGGATGCTGATAAACCCGGTGAAGGTATGCGCAACCTAATTAAACCAAGGCAGTCGACTTACCAATGGGATCACAACGCCCAATTCCAAGACAATGTCATTGATATTTTGCCAGATGATCCTGACCACATATTGGTGGCAGTGGACTTGGATACGGCCAACATGCCGTCTGTGTATAAACTCAATATTTACGACAGATCAAAATCGCGGATTATGCGTGGCAAGCGCAAGGTGCGCGATTGGATGACGGATCAGCAAGGGCAATTACGCCTAGCCATGGCGTTAGATTATAAAAAGGGCAAGCGCACCATTTACTACCTACCTGATAAGGGGAAATGGCAAACCTTGTTTGAATACAATGCCCTCACCGACCCTGATATTGAACCCATTGGCTTTGCTGCAGATCCCAATTTTCTTTATTACCGTGCCTTCCAAGGCGATAAAAAGGTGTTAATGAAAATGGACGTAGCCCAGGGCAACAGTGAGCTGGTGTTTAAGGACGATTATTACGATTTTGATGGCAGCCTAATTTATGGTGGCAAAGACCGGGGGATTATCGGCATCACCCATGTAAACAGCCCAACCGGCCGTATTTATTGGGATCAAGAAATTGACAACTTCCAAAAATCACTAGACCATGCCCTGCCTGATAGCAGCAATTACCTTGTCGGTATCACGGCTGACCGCAAAAAGTATCTTCTGTACACCCAAAGCGACACTACGCCGGGCGCTTATTATTTAGGAGATAGGGAAGCCCAGGAGCTCACTTTTGTATTGGAGCAGTATCCAGAACTACCTAGGAATGCCATTGCCGGGCATGAGTTGGTAAATTACACCGCCCGTGACGGCACCCAGATCGAAGCGTATTTAACACTGCCCAAGCAAGGTGGCAAACCTTATCCTACCATTATCCATCCCCACGGTGGACCAGGTGCCCGCGATGTTGCCGGTTTTGACTATTGGACTGCGTATTTCAGTGCCAAGGGTTATGCGGTATTGCGGCCAAACTTCCGGGGTTCTACCGGTTATGGCTACCAGTTCGCCAACAGCCAAATGCATGGCTGGGGACTGGAGATGCAGGATGACTTAACTGATGCCACCTATTGGATGATTGAAAAAGGCTTGGCGGATCCCAAAAAGCTGTGCATTGTCGGTGGTAGTTATGGTGGCTATGCCGCTGCTATGGCCGCCGTTAAAACCCCAGACCTATTCCAATGCGCCGTTAGCTACGCGGGGGTAATGGATTTAAAATCTTTGGTTCGAAAAAGCCGCAAGTTCCTCGGTCGCAAATTTGTTAAAGCGCAAATTGGTAGCGACAGTGACGACCTAGAAGCACGCTCACCTGTTTACCATGTCAACAAAATTAAAACCCCACTGTTGTTAATCCATGGTGAAGAAGACCGGATAGTGCCGGTGTCCCATAGCCAGGATATGTATGAAGAAATGCAGGAGGCAGGCAAACAGGTGCGTTATGTAGAACTGGAAGACGGTAGCCATTACTTGAGTATCCAAAGAAACCGCCACCTGTTTTTTAAGGAAATGGATGCGTTTTTAAGCCGGTATTTGGATTAATGTACAAGTCAGCAAGCAAGGTTTAAGGCAATGCCATTCTTGCACCAAGCAGCGTCGAGTACCACAAGGCGAGGCTAAAAAACAGGTAAAGTTCAGTTTTTCTAGCAACGGGGAATACGTAAAAAAATCGTGTAATTGTTTACACTAATGAATCCATGCATTAGACTTCCACGAGCAAGGATTTCTGTAAGAAATATAGATACCGATCACAAGACTAAGGATAGCACATGCGCATACTCGGCATATTTTCACTTCTATTAGTTTGTTTTTCTTTTACTGCACACGCAGAAACGCTAAGTGACATCGAATGGTCTTCCAAGGAATACCAAATCGTTGCCGGGGACTTCGATGGCGATGAAATCAATGATTTCTTATTGGTATCCAAGGCGGCAAATTACCCTTCATTGTTTGCGTCTGGCACCAGTCCAGAAGCGCCGGTTTCAGAGCATTGGTTTTCTTTTGATAGCACTACTTACTCATTAGTGGCAGGTGACTTTGACCTAGACGGTAGTGACTCACTTCTTGTCCTGAATGGGCAGCTTGAGGGCTTCCGTATCTATCTAGATGGGGAAGGCCAGTTCACCCGGGATAGGAAAGACGTCAAAATCAAAGGCTATGGCGAGGAAAGGGAAATCCAAATTAGCCAGATCCTGACCGGCGACTTCAATAATGATGGCTCAGATGACCTGTTGGCCTATGGTGCACAAAACCATGAATTCGTGGTGTTCCACAATAAAAATGCCCGCAATATCAAATTTAAGTTCAAGGATAGGCTCGAATTTACCAACCAAGGTGATTTCGAACCTGTTACTAGCGACTTTAACAATGACGGCAATGCCGATATCGCCCTGTTATCGCAGCTTCCTGAAGGCAGCACCTATGTTGCATTTGCCAACAAAAAAGGCCGTTTTAAAAAAGCGGAATTTACCAATGTTGATGGCCAGTTGGGCGGCGATTGGAGCCTTGCAAATTATTCTATCTGGCAGTGGCAGGAGCCTGGTGCAAACTACCAGCAGTTGCTCCGGATTGAAAATAGCAAAGGCGGTATAGACGAAGAAGGCAATTGGATTGATGATAGTGAATCAAATGCCATAGAGGGTCAAACTGCGGAACAAAACTGCCAGCACCGGTTGTACACCCCCGCCAATGGCGAGCTGGCGTATACCTGTGGCCCTTGGCCAGCAGATAGCCAAAGTACCCAGTCTTTTTCTTTGCAAAAGAGCCTAGCCACGTCGGCAAAGGTGGTAACTTCGGCAGGTGATTTAGTTTCTACTACTAGCTGTGTTCAAGGCCAAAGCAAACCTGGCACCGTTCAAACAAGTTCCTGCGATGGCGGCAGCGTGCCGCCCACGCCGCCAAACCCACCAGGCGTGCAAGGTGGCAGCTATCACAAAGTAAATGCACAATACACCATAAACATGCCGTTGGTTGTCGGTGCGAATTATTACGAGCTTTATTCCAGCACGGACAACATCACATACAATAAAATCTACGAGGGAACCAGTACCCCGCAGACCGACTCCCAGCCAAATTGGGGCTACGTCTATTACAAATATAAAGCTTGCAATAACCCAGGCAATTGTAGTGGTTATAGTAGCTGGAGGCGGCTGTTTATTTACACAAGCCCAGGCGCACCTAACAATGCCTCCACGTCGCTGGCATCAGGTAATGTCAACCAAGCCGCGACCCTGAGTTGGACAAAAGCGGGCGGTATTATCCCGGATGGTTTTTATCGGATCACCACCCATTATCCGGGCGGCCACACTAGCACTACTGACGTAGCAGGCGGATCGGGGACCAACTATTCCCAAGCTATCAACTTAGGTACCGAGATAGGCGAATACCGCTACCAAATTCGCGCCTGTAACCCCGGCACCTGCGGGGGCTCGGCAAACGTGTATATTAACGTGGTAAACCGCGTGCCCATTGCCAACGATGACAGTACCAGCCTGTTGGAAGGGACTAGCAAGGTGATCAACGTCACTGGCAATGACACCGAACCCGATGGCCACGGCATCGAAATCCAAGGCCACACGCAGCCCAGTTATGGCAGCGTGAACTGTAATACAAGCAGCTGTACCTTCAATGCCACTGGCAGCATCACCCAGGATACCAATACTTCATTCGACTACACTATCAATGACGGCAATGGCGGCGCTAGTACGGCGACGGTTTTTGTTACTATTGTGAATGTTGTTGGGTCGCCAGTACAGGAGCCGGTATTTTCGCCAACTGATGGGGTGTTCGACAATAGCGCAAACATCACCATGTCCTCGGGTACGCCTGGTGCCACAATCTATTACACCACTAATGGCAGCAACCCAACCCGTACTTCAACCCTGTATACCGGCCCGATCCCCATAACCGCCACTACTACATTCAAAGCGTTTGCGGTCAAGCCTGACCACCAAGATAGCCCAGTTGTAGAAAAACGCTATACCATGAACAGCGCGCCTGTCGCTAACAATGACACGCTTACTGTGTCTGAAGAAGGAAGCATAACCCTAAATGTCACCAGTAATGACACCGATGCTGAAAACAATACCTTAAGCGTGATAGCAGCCAGCCCAGCCAGCAAGGGTACTGTGACTTTTGTAGGCGGGGAGGTAACCTACCAGCACCAAGATTTGGCATGTGGCCCTGCCAATAATACCGACACCTTTACCTATACCGTAAGCGATGGGCGGCTGACAGATAGCGCGACGGTTGCGGTGTCTGTGACATGTGCCAATGACGCACCTAGCATTAGTATCCCTGGAGCGACCAGTATGACCATTGAAGAAGATGGCAATACCGGTGCTATCGCCTTCACCATCGACGATATTGATAACAATATCAATGACCTGGTGGTTACCGCAACTTCCAACAATACTGCGCTTATGCCGGTTAGCGGCATCACCCTTGCTGGCAGCGGGGGCAACCGCACAGTCAACCTGCAGCCTGCAGCCGATCGCTTTGGTACCGCTACGATTACGCTGCAGGTCTCTGATGGAGCCCTTACAGATACCGCCCAGTTTGTATTAACAGTCACCGCCGTCAACGATACACCGACAATTAGAAACGTATGGGACCAATACCTAGACAAAAATGGTTCTGCCGAGTTTATCCCGGTTTCAATCAGCGACAAAGAGACTGACAGTGACAGTTTGTTGTTGGTCGCAACCACGACCAACCCTAACCTGATCCCTGCCAGCAACATCGTATTCAGTGGCTCAGGTAGCCACAGGACAGTTAAACTAAGCCCGGTAACGGATGCCGTTGGAACATCAACCATTACGTTTCAAGTTTCAGATAACGAAGCAGCAGCCCAGACCCAGTTTCTGTTGACCGTCAGCGAGCCGAACCAGGCTCCGGTAATTTCCGGTATCACTGACCAAAACATTGAAATCAATGCTTCCCTGGAAAATATCCCCGTTTCTATCCAGGATGCAGAAACTAACAGCGCAAGCTTGAGCTTAAGCGCCAGCTCCTCAAATCCTGCGTTGATCACTAATGGCAATATTGTGTTCGGTGGTTCAGGCAGCGACCGCACTGTTAGCCTGTACCCTATTGCTAACGCGCAAGGTTCAGCCACCATTACGTTGACAGTCTCAGATGGTGCCAATACCAGCAATGAGGAATTTTTACTGACGGTTTCACCTGCGGCCACAGCGACTGACGACGGCGTTACTTATGTGCCCATCCAAGTGGGTAGTATCACCGTTATTATTCCCGTTGACGATGCGCCAGTAGCCTATGCCGATAGTTTCACCGTTGTCGAAGATACCCCCACGGTGTTAAACCTTTTGTCCAATGATCAGGATGGCGATCTTGCCAATGCCGAGGTGGAAATAGTATCGGGTGTTAGCCACGGTATTTTGGAACTTTCCGCTGATAGGAAGTATGTCACCTATTCACCGGCGTTGAATTCCAATGCGGCAGATAGCTTCTCTTACCGGGTGCTGGACGAAAATGGCAACCATTCAGAAGTAGTAACGGTTAATATTAATATTACCCCGGTCAATGACGACCCGGTCGCGAAGGATATTTATGTCACTTTGCGCAATGATGGTAGCAACTTTAGGCAAATCCTAAATGCAAATGACGCAAAGGTCGGCAGTGACGCGGAAAACAACACGCTGTATTTCTCTGCGGCGGAATTTTACAGCGGCACACCCCAATTTGATACCTGGTGGTATGGAAACCGGGAAGTGCACCTGCTATGGGAAGCGGGCGTGCAGTCCGGCACCTACCGTTACCAGTTCCAGCTAATTGACGGTGCGGGTGGAAGATCCGAAACGGCCTACCTCTATGTCAGCGTCGATGCCAATGATACGGCACCGGTATTTTTCCCTGGTGCCACTTTCGCAACACAAGAAAATGCGTCGATTAACATTGCCCTAAGTGATTTCAGCTATGACCCAGAAGGCGATGAGTATGCTGTTGATACCGCCGACAAGTATCCAGCCGATCCCAACCAGAATTTTGTTACGGTTATTCCCCAGAATGCAGGAAGTGTTAGCTACAACAACACAAACAAAACGCTAAGCTTTGCACCAACAGCGGGGTATTCTGGCACGGTTACTATTGCTGATATCACACTTGAAACCTTTGGTGCCGGATTTTCCCTAGAAAGCACCGGTAGCATCACGGTAATAGTCAATAACATTAACTCAACACCAGTGCACGTTGTTGATACCGGGATCACGACCAATGAAGATACCCCAGTCACCATCAACGTGCTGGCCAATGACACTGATGCTGATGGCGACAACCTAGTTATCCTAAATGGCTCAGTGACTGCCTCGTCGGGCTCCGCTTCCATCATTGGTAACCAGATACAGTTCACGCCGCCCCAAGATGGCAATGGTACCTATACCATCAATTACGTGATTTCTGACCAGGTAGGCGGTAGCGCCAATGGCAGCGTGCAGGTTGTCGTTAATCCTGTGAATGATGCGCCTTATTACACACAGTCGACCCTACCGGTAAACGTGCAGGAAGATAGCAGCGTGCTGGTCAGCTTCCCGGCAAGTGATGTGGATACGCCACTAGCGAGCTTGACTTATACAGCGTCCGCTCCACAGCATGGCAGCCTGTCAGGTTCTGGCAGCAGCCGCACCTATACGCCAAACGCCAACTACAGCGGCTTGGACAGCTTTACCGTTGTGGCAAATGACGGGGCGCTTAACAGTAACACCTTGACCGTCAATATTGACGTAGGCAATACCAACGACGCCCCGGTGGCCACGGCGGCAAGCTACAGCGTGGCAGAGGACGGCAGTATTGCCATCACCCTGGCAGGTACCGACGCTGATACCGGCACTAGCCTGACGTTTGCGGTTGCCACGCAACCGGCGCAAGGTGCCCTGTCTGGTACTGCACCCAACTTGACCTACACCCCGGCCGCCGACTACCACGGCAACGATAGCTTCACCTTTGTAGCCAACGATGGCCTGGTGGATTCCACCCCGGCCACCATCAGCGTTACGGTCAACCCGGTCAATGATGCACCGCAAGGTTCTGTCACCATCACTGGAACCGCTGCTGTGCATAGCGAGTTGCAGGCTGAAAACAACCTTACCGATGCCGATGGCATGGGCACGGTTAGCTACCAGTGGCGCCGTGGTGCAACCAATATTACTGGTGCCACCGGCAGTAGCTACACCATTACCAGCGCCGACCTGGGTTACAATTTATCCGTTCTCGCCAGCTACACCGACAATGATGGCAACAACCATAGCGTTGCCAGTAACGCCACCTCGGCTGTGCAGCCCTATACCAGCCCTGCCTGGGCACAAACCGGGGGGCTAGATTTAGTGGAAGATGCTACAGAGGCCACCGCAACCGTTACAAGTAACTTCAATGGTGCGACCCCTGGTCAAGCAGGTGTGAGCGGCGGTGCAGCCAGCTACAATATCCCCATCGTCATTCCGCCGGGGCGCAATGGCATGCAGCCCAATGTCTCGCTCAACTATTCAAGCCGCAGCGGCCTAGGCGTCGCCGGTGTTGGTTGGAGCTTGTCAGGAGGCAGCGCCATTAGCCGCTGTCCACAAACTATTGCCCAAGACGGCGCCACCAAGGGTATCAGTTTTACCTTAGATGATCGCTTATGCCTGGATGGCCAACGCCTTGTCCCAATAACGGGCGGCTATGGTGAATCCGGCACCACCTATACCACTGAAATAGACAGTCTAATTACGGTTACCCAAACTGGTGGCCTAGGTAGCAGCAGTGTTAGCTTTAGCGTAGCACTGCCCAATGGCAGCACGCGTAGCTATGGCAATGGGACCAATAGCACTATTAGCCCGGTTGGCGTCGACTTAGAGCTAACTTGGCTGATCGACAAAGAAACCGATGTGACGGGCAAAAACCATATGTCATACCAATACAGCGTTTTTGGTAGCGCCGAGCACCTGCTAACAGGCATACTCTATACGGGCAATGGCACCAATGATGGTAACCGCAAAATCGGGTTTGAATATGAACCAGCAGGTCACTACCGCACCAGCTATGTGGCAGGGGGCTATACCCGCAGTACCCAGCGCTTAAAAACCATCACTACCTATTACGATCCAGCGGGCAATTTTACGGAAGATTTCCGGGTAAGGAGCTATAGCCTCGCCTACGCAACCAGTAGGGCCTCGGCTCGTCCTTTGTTGGACACCGTTACCGAATGTGGCCACTTTTTCACTCAGTCAGATCCAGATGATGCTTCCACTAAAGTCCCTGCAACCCAGTGTCGCGTGGCAACTAAACTAGCCTGGGCGGAAGAAGCACCTAATTTTGTGCTGGAAGTCTTTGCCGATGCAAACGGCAACGAAGTGTATCCTGCACGAAAAAATGACCAAAATGTGGAATTCCTGTTTTCCCAGCAGATACTTAACATGAACCATGATATCAATGGTGATGGTGTCAGGGACTGGATTAGCCACAACGGCCATAAGTTTGCCAACGCTGAGGGTGTCATTAACGAAGAACCTTGGTCTGGGGTTGGTTTCTCGGATTTTTGTAACTGGAACAGGTGGACATCCGCCCGTTCCTGTATTTCCACTGATTTTAACCTGGACGGCATCACTGACTTTTTGCTGCTTGAAAACCAAGACAATATTGTCAATGTCAAGGTTGGGATCGTCGACCCGAGTGCCGTTGACAAAGTGGTTTTCCATGACACCGGGCTTGACCTAGTGGAACAACAAGTCTTTAGTGGCGGTGGCTATGAAGCAGATCTAGGCACTATGGTGCTGGGTGTCCAGGATATGAATGGTGACAACTACCCTGATTTGATAGTTGAAACACGCACCGACAATGGCTATGACGACGCTATTGAGGTCGGGGTCTACTACAACAACCCAACGGCTGGCTACGCTGGCATGTTCCCATCGTCAGGCTATAAAATCCTTGCCTCTGGTCAGACTTCTGGCCCTGAGCCATACAAGCCCTTTGGCCAACTGGCTGGTGATTTAAATGGCGATGGCATCTCTGATGTGTTGACACTTTCTGGGCCGGATGAATATTCCCCACAGGTCACCATTAACCGCATCCTGCTTTCTGGTTGGGTGGATGGTGAGGTCAAGCATACTGCCACTTACCCCAACCTTAACGTTACCCTGTCTTCCATCAACTCGTTAGTGGACGTCAATGGTGATGGTTTGGCCGACTGGGTTGGCGTTGACGGCTATTATGATACAACATCAACCTTATCTTTACGCCTAAATGAAGGGGATGGCAGTTTTGGTCCTGCTATTGCGTTAGGTGATTCAACTGTTTTCAAACCAAGGCCGGTAGTGGTGCCGTGCCAAGGCTCGGAAACACAAGGGTGTTGGGAGAGGCAGCTACGCTTTAAAGATTCCATTAAATTGATGGACTTAAATGGCGATGGCAAAACCGAAATACTTATCCCATCCGCAAACCATATCGCGGTAGAAGCTTGTGCATTATTTGATGATTATAACGATGGTCCACAGGAGGCTTGTGGCGCCGATATAAGTGTTGCTGATTATGTTGTTTCCGAGAATGGCCAACCTATCCCATTGCCCTCCTTGTACGACAGTAACATCTACCACTACCGCGCCGTGTATTTTGATGAATCTGAAACTGGCGTAATCAGCATGAGCGTTGTAGCGTCAGGGATCTATGGTTCAGGTAACGGCAGCCTAGCGGTTGATGCCTACGGCAAAGGCTTAACTGATATGCTGTTTAGCTATGGCTGTACAGAATTTGATGGATGTCGAATCAACGAATCGAGTATCGATGTAGGTTTGACCAGCACCTTCAGCGGCAATACCAACAAGGTCTTCATCAACCGCAACTACGGCTCAACCGATAAGCCTTCACCTACTGCGCAAGATTATGTGCCTATTGATATCCTTAAACAGGTGGACAACGGCCTGGGCAAGCTAAGCCAATGGGACTATAGCCCGCTGTCCAGTGGCGAATACAATATTAATGGCCAAGACTATTATGATTCGCAGCGCCAGCAATGGGTTAACAAAGAGCACTTCAACTTTGCCTCTAGCATGTATACGGTGGCATCCTTTAAACAATCCAATGGCGTTGGCGGCCTAAACGAAACCCAATACCTTTACCGTGGTGCGGTATACAACAACCAAGGGCGTGGCTTTAGGGGCTTTAAGTCTATCACCGAACTTGACTTGACCAACGGGGTGTCCACCCATACCCGGTTCAAGCAAGTATTCCCATACAGCTCGATGGTCTTGAGCCAGGGGCAGTTTTTAGGTACTGGTGAGCCCGTTGATGGTTGGGATTGCAGCAGTGCAGCAGCGGAGTGCCCATTGCTAAGCTATACCACTAATGATTGGCAGCAAAACCCTCAATATATTGCCAACAATAAGCCTGGCTACATGCTTTACAATGCCAAAGCGACCACAACCACCTATGACAGTGCCGATTCTGCCGGCTACGTTACCTATAGCCAGGTTTCGAAAACTGAAATTACTGTCGGCAGCACCGCTTCCGATATCGATAAATATGGCAATATCCTATCGCGTACAACCACCATCGAGGATGATTATGGGAAATATGTGACAACCGAATCGGCCGCCTTTACCGATGCGACTGATGACTGGCCCGGCCGCTATGCCTTCCGTGCAGTATCAAAGAACGCTGTTGACCGTGAAGGCAAGTCTGGCCTCCAACTGGATGGAACGCAGGCCGACCTGGATACAGGCAGTTCCGTCACCACGGAAGTGGTGTGGGACGAGATCCACCGCAAACCCAAAACAGTCACTGTTTGCCATGGTGGCACAGCCGGTGACTGTACAAGTGAGACAAGTAACAGTACTACGACCACAGTCACTACCACGGGTTATACTGCTTTTGGTTTGCCAAATAAGGTATCGGTTGTTGGCGATGTCAAGGTAGGTGCTGATGGCACTGTTGTATCCCAAACCCGTGAAGTGTCCACTACCTACAGTACTGATGGCTATTTCCCCCATGAAATTACCCAGGAAAATGGTGCCTTGGACTTAGTCACGACGACGGTTACTGACGCGGCGACTGGGCTGCCCACTAGTGTCAACGATGTTACCGGTGTTGTCACCACAACTGGCTATGACGCCCTGGCACGGCCCGTTCAAATTAGCCGCACCGGCTTCCCAGCGCAAAAAATCGCCTACGAAACCGCCAATGCCAATGGGGCAGTAATGCGCATAGTCACAGTACAGCCAGGCACACCACAAACCAACGAGTACAAGGATCTGTTGGGCCGCACTGTGCGCACTGAAACCGAACACTTTAAGCACCCAGAGTCTGAAGGCGACTGGGTTAGGCAGGATGTGGACTACAACGCTAGGGGTTTGGTCAAGCAAGAGTCAAATCCCTACCTTGATACAGCCTCTCCTGTGTATACACGGTATTATGATAAGAACACAGAAGAAGACTATTATGACGAACTTGGCCGCCTGACCAAAAAGGTAGCACCACAAACCAGTGGTACCCTAACCACTTCCTATAGCTATGACGGCCTGGTAACCGATATTGTCGTCAATGCCACTGTGGCATCCGAAGGGGCGGACAAGCTGACCATGTCCCGTACCTACAATAGCTTGCAGCAATTGGTTGAGACCATGGATGCGTTGGGTGGGTCATCAGGGACCACAGGCGAAGGTCTAACAAAATATGCCTACGACGGCAATGGCAATCCCATCATTATACAGGACGCTGCCGAAAACCAGATTACCGCCAAATACGACGCCCTCGGACGTAAGGAATATGTCGACGATCCCAACCAAGGCAAAACCGAGTTTACTTACAATGACTTTGGTGAGCTAGAGACTGAAAAGGATGCCAATGGCGCCTGGATTTTCTATGACATGGACTTGCTTGGCAGGGTGACCAAAAGGGAAGTCGCCGAGCCCAGTGAAACAACACCTGGAGAATTGGTTTCCACTGAAACCGCAACCTTTGTCTGGGATACCGAGACCAAGGGTTTGCTAACGTCACAATCAGTCAGCGGACACAGTACCAGCTATACCTACGACACTGAGGCCAGGCTTAAGGCTACCACAGTCAACATTGGCGGTGCCGAATATACTACCACCACCCATTATGACACTAACTATGGCAGGCCTAAGGCCATGGAATATCCAGCCATAGAAGAAGGTGTTGATGGCTTGGTCATTGAGTACATCTACAACGATGCTGGCTACCTCACCCATGAGCAAAATGCCAAGAACGACTATGTCTACCGGGAAATTACCGCCCAAGATGCGTTTGGCAATATTGCAAAGGCGAAAATCAACAACAACGGTTTGGACGGTGTATATAGCTACCATGGTACGACCGGGCAGATGGTATCCTCTAAGGTAGGAGTAGACCACCACTTGCATTACACATCTTACGATAGCTATGGCAACCTTTTAAAAGCAGAGAACCATTCCTATCTGCTAAGTGGTACAACCCATGACGTATTTACCTACGATGTCCTGCACCGCTTGGAAAGCTCCAGCTACACTTATGCCGGTGGTACCGCCAATATCAGCTATGGCTATGATGCAGTCGGCAACATCACTAAAAAGACCGATTATTCCAGTAATACTGATGGTGCCTACAGCTATATTGCCGGCACCAATAAGCTGCAGTCGGTGTTGCTGAAAGACGGTAGTACAGATTACTTCGGCTATGATGCAAAAGGCAACCAAACCAGCCGCAGCCATGACGATGTCACCTACGAGCAAGAAGTCTGGTACAACGTCTTTAACAAGCCTACGCAAATTAAAAAGAACAGCAGCGAGGTTAACCTCTCCTACGGGGCTGACCTAATGCGCTACATGCAGGTGCGCAAAGAGACCGATGGTAATACGACTACCTACTATATCGGCAAGCATTTTGAGGTCGAACACAAAGCCGGTCAGCCAACCAAGTACAACCACTTTATTTCTGATATCGCCATTTTGACCTTAAGGGGCAGTGGCATCCCGGAAATCGCCTACACCCACCGCGATCGACTGGGCAGTGCCACCACCATGACCGACGAAAATAACAATGTGGTCTCCATGCGCTATTTCGACCCGTTTGGTAAACCCCGAAATGCAGATTGGGCACCATTAGGTGTACCACGCCTCGCCAATAATTTGATCGACAACCGTAAGGATCTCCGCCGCGGTTTTACCGACCACGAGCACCTAGACCAAGCCGAGCTCATCCATATGAACGGCCGGGTCTATGACTATAACGTCGGTAGGTTTATGTCGGTGGATCCGGTGATCCAAAGCCCCACAAACAGCCAGAGTATTAACCCCTATTCATACCTTATGAATAATCCTATGTCTGGGATAGACCCATCTGGTTACTGTGGTACGGGAACTAATATTAAAAATAGAGATGCAACAGGTTGTAGAGTGACATTCGATAACTCTTCTACTAAGAACCCAAATCCAAATCCTAATAAACAAACGCATTACAATGGAAGCAATAACTCACAAGGCGTTCAGCAAGATGTTCCATCTGTAGCGGACTTAGAATCCATCATTGAGAACGCAGATAAACTGCCGGACGGAATTACATTTAACAACCTAGATAACACTATATCTCAGCAAAACAATATAAACACCATAGGTAATACTTCATTAGGAGGGATAGGAGTGTTGCCACTTCCGAATGACAATACAGTCGGAAACGGCACTAATGTTGGGGCTGATTTGGGTAAACTGCTAGGGCGAGGCATCTTTGCCGTAGGACTTTTACTGCATTCAACAAAATTAGGCGATGCAAGTGCTGGAATCACAACCACCGAAAATGATCCTGATAACATTAAGCTTTACCATTACACAGATTCTGAAGAAAAAATATTATCGATTATAAAAACTAAAATGCTTAGAGCTTCGTTTGGTGAAAAGAATGCCCGCTTTGGTTCAGGCCAGTACTTCACAGATATTGCGCCGTGGCAAATCTTAGCAAATACATTGGCAGAAATGCCTTCTGACATTGACCCTATTGATGGTTATCATATGTCTAAGGGGCAAGCGGCAAGAGAACTGTTTGGAGATTCTAGAAAGTGGAGGAGTCTAAACTACTATATCGAAGTCGATCTGAGCGGGATGCCAATACAAAACCCGAGGCCTAATGTTTATTACCTTCCAAATACGGAACCTTTAAATTTAGAAGGTAGAATACAGAGCTATGGACTTACGCTAGGAGAACAATAGTTGAAAAAGTATTACAAAGGATACTCAGAGTCTAGCTTGGGAGCCGGAACAATTTACAGTGAATTCGAAGGTGAATCGGCTATTAGACAAGTGGAGAACTATGGTGAAACCTGGCTATCTTCCAGGCAAGAATACAATGAAGGAGTAGGACTTGGTTTGTACGATGGCAAGCTGTCTGATTTGGATTTGTCTGATACCGTAGAGATTGAGAAGCAGGAATTTGAAGAAGTTTGGGCTAAGGCGGACAATTAAATGAGCATTCAGTATGTAAAAGGAGACTTGTTTCACACTTCAGGTATCACCGCTTATGCTCATGGTTGTAATTGTGCAGGAGCAATGGGAAAAGGAATAGCAGTTGAGTTTAAGAATAAATGGCCGAGTATGTATTTGGAATATAAAAAATTATGTGCCAAAAGCGAGTTTTTACCGGGAGACGTTTTTGTATGGAACGAGGGTGAAACAACTATATTTAATCTTGGAACACAAAAGTCATGGAGAAGCAATGCAAGGCCAGAATTCGTGTACGAATCGTTAAAAAAGATGCTTCAATTAGCTGAGTCAAGTTCTATTAAACAAATAGGTATGCCAAGGATTGGAGCTGGCTTGGGAGGATTAAGCTGGGAATCCGTTAAGCACATGTTAGAGGAGTTAGCAGGTACGCACAGTGTTAACTTAATTATTTTTGAACAGTTTGTTCAAAACTTAGAAGTTGATATTGGTTCATTGAAAACAGCTGAAAACTTACATGGAAACTCACGTTAAAAACCCGATTTTTGGATTAAAGAAAAAATGAAAAAGTTACTAACTATCATCACCTTGGCATTCACCGCCTTGCTTAGCGGCAATGCCTATGCTGCCAAGCAAAAGTGTGAGCCTGCAAAATTCGAAAGGCTCTATAATTCTAAATAAAAGGGGTCAGAGCCGTTTTAAATACTAGTTTATAGGGAAACGCAGTAGATACAGCATAAAAGGGGTCAGAGCCTGAGGTATCCCCACAAATAAATCAGTAAAATCAATAAATTAATTCGAAACGAAGGGAACATTCATGGCATTTGGTGATCTGATCAATCGCCAAACCTCACAAAACAACCAAACTTTAACGCCATGAATGCCCTTACTATCCTGAACAAAACCATCCGCTTTGTCACTTTTAAAATGCACAAAACCAGGCAAAAAGCCCTGTTGGATTGTGTAAAAAGCCTATTAGCCGGTAATGCTGCCACTGTGACCGCCATGGGCAGGGGCATTGCTTCCAAGGCATTTGAAAAACATCGCATTAAACGTGCCGACAGGTTGCTCTCCAACAACCACCTGCAACAAGAAATCCCTGATATCTATGCAGTTATCTGCAAGTTGTTTTGTGTGGCGAAGCACCCCGTTATCGCGGTCGACTGGACTGACCTGGACGACCATAAAGGCCACTTCCTGCTGCGGGCTTCCATGGTGCTCAAGGGGCGGCCAATCACGCTGTACCAAGAAGTCCATAGCAATGCCACCAAGGAAAAAGCCAAAACCCACCGGCGTTTCCTGGGAACGTTGCACAGCATGCTAGGCAAGGGCTGCCAACCCATTGTGTCGTCACTGACGCCGGGTTCAAATCCCCCTGGTTCCGGCCCGTCAGGGAGCTGGGTTGGCACATCGTTGGGCGGGTGCGCAAACCGCACTTATACTCACTTGATAACGGTGGCCAGTGGCAATGCATCAGCCAGCTGTACACGCAGGCAAACCACCGCCCCAAACTGTTTGCCACCGCACTCATCGCCAAACGCCAGCCCTTTGCCTGCTCGCTGGTGCTGGTCAAACACAAGAACAAAGGCAGGCACGCCACGAACCCGGACGGCTCACGCAAACAATCGCTGATGTCACTTAAACACGCCAAGGGTGCGAGCGACCCATGGTTGCTGGCCACCTCGCTCCCCGTAACAACGAACCTGGCAAAGCGTGTTGTCTCAATCTACCAGCAGCGGATGCAGATTGAAGAAGGGTTCCGGGACATGAAAAGCAACCGGTTTGGGCTTGGGTTTGAATACAACAACACCATAAAGCCAGCGCGGCTGGCGGTATTGGTCTTGCTCACGACGTTGGCGTCACTGGTGGCCATACTCATAGGGTTGGCAACGGTGGTGGTAGGCTGGCAGAAACGCTTCCAAGCCAATACGGCCAACAGGCCGGTGCTATCGTTCCATACCTTGGGTTTAAGGGCGCTACGCCAGCGGCTCAAGTTCACACACCAGCAATGGAAAGCGGCGCTTGCCCGCCTTCGCGACCTCGCAATTGAGGCAAGTTTTGATGCTATTTAAATTCGTGGGGATCCCTCAGGGTCAGAGCCGTTTTAAATTCTGATAAATAGGGAAACGCTGTAAATACAGGATACATTATGAAAAAGTTTTTAATCATCATCACCTTGGCACTCACCGCCTTGCTTAGCGGCAATGCCTTTGCTGCCAAGCAAAAGTGCGAGCCCGCTAAGTTTGAGCGGCTCTACAATTCCGATGGCAAGGTCTTTGTGCAGCTGGAAGGCATGCCCTGGCATGTACTGGGTTTTGAAGGTGACAACGACCTGGCGAAGAAAATGGATAAAATCCACAAGGCCAAACGCAAAAACCGCTGGGTACAGCTCGTCCTCTCCCGCCAGTACAACGGTACCTGCTTCGCCCCCGACCACAGCATGGCCGTCAAAAACGTCCGCGTAAAAAAGAAAATGGAAGAGTTTGAGCAGGAGGACGACGGGGAAACCTAGCCCCAGGCTTGACCCCAACAACACCAAAAACGCGCCACCTTAGGCGCGTTTTTGTTACTGGCGCCCAGGCACCGTATGGGCGAATATCTGGGGTCAGAGTAAACTTTTAATGTTTGGTGAGTCACATCAGGTATGTTAGCTTTTGAGTTGGATGAAATTTTTCAAAGGATTGAAAATGGCTCGTTTACATCGTGTGGATCCCGTTGGGGTACCACAACATACTTACTTACTTACAAGGACATCCATGCTAACTGTACCAAGGTACAGTTTCGCTCTGCTGATTTTTGCGGCAAGATAACGGGGAATTTAATCGGATTCAGGATGAATCATTATGCTACTTACTTACAAGGACATCCATGCTAACTGTACTAAGGTACAGTTTCGCTCTGCTGATTTTTGCGGCAAGATAACGGGGAATTTAATCGGATTCAGGATGAATCACTATGCCAAGAGCCAGGAAGGAACAGGTCAGCCTTGAAGATACCCCTTATTACCACTGTGTTTCCCGTTGTGTCAGGCGGGCGTTTTTATGTGGTAAAGATAAGCTAACCGGCAACAGCTACGAGCACCGCCGACAATGGGTGGAAGACCGCATCCACTTCCTGGCAGATGTGTTTGCTATTGAGGTTTGTGCTTACGCGGTTATGAGCAACCATTCCCATCTTGTGCTGCATATTAGCCAAGAGCATGCTGAAAAATGGACAATAGCTGAAGTAATAAGGCGCTGGCACATGCTACACAAAGGCACCCTTCTATCGCGGCAATACCTGTGCCCAGGACAACGTGCCGCAATGGAACCCCACCTAATAGAATGCGTTGTAGAAACGGCAAACATCTGGCGGCAAAGGCTGATGGATATCAGCTGGTTTATGCGCAGTCTCAATGAATACATCGCCAGGGAAGCCAACAAGGAGGATGGTTGTACAGGACGCTTCTGGGAGGGTAGGTTCAAATCACAGGCCTTGCTTGGCGAAGCGGCACTCGCCGCCTGCATGGCCTATGTTGACCTTAACCCTGTCAGGGCAAACATGGCGCCCACGCCGGAAAAGTCAAACCACACCAGCATCCAGTACCGTATCAATGCCGCTAAAGCAGGCAAGTCGCCGAAAAGGCTGATGCCTTTTGCAGGTAACCCCAGGCTGGGCATGCCAGACGGGCTGCCATTTAGGTTGGCCGACTACCTACAGCTTGTAGATATGACCGGTAGGCATATGGCACGAAATAAAAAAGGGAAAATAGATCCGTCATTCCCGGAAATCCTCACCAGGCTTAACCTAAAGCCCGCACAATGGATAGAGCTTACCAGCACATTCGAGGATGCCTTCCACCGTGCCGCTGGCAACACCATTTACCTGGAACAATATAAACAAAGGCACCAGCTACAAAGGCTGAGGGATAAATCAGCTTCCCAGCGGCTATTCGGCTAGTTTGCAAAGTACAACGATACTAACTTCAATCCGCTAGAAAATGCGGACAAAAACTACGTACCTGCATTTTGCCATTCAGGGGTAAAAAAAGCTTTTTTAGTTCAGATTCAAGCCCGAAACTACTAATTTCCCAATACTTGGGATCTCAAGTACCTGAACCTGTATCACCAAAATCTTCATCCCCTACTTACTTACTTACTTACAAGGACATCCATGCTAACTGTACCAAGGTACAGTTTCGCTCAGCTGATTTTTGCGGCAAGATAACGGGGAATTTAATCGGATTCAGGATGAATCACTATGCCAAGAGCCAGGAAGGAACAGGTCAGCCTTGAAGATACCCCTTATTACCACTGTGTTTCCCGTTGTGTCAGGCGGGCGTTTTTATGTGGTAAAGATAAGCTAACCGGCAACAGCTACGAGCACCGCCGACAATGGGTGGAAGACCGCATCCACTTCCTGGCAGATGTGTTTGCTATTGAGGTTTGTGCTTACGCGGTTATGAGCAACCATTCCCATCTTGTGCTGCATATTAGCCAAGAGCATGCTGAAAAATGGACAATAGCTGAAGTAATAAGGCGCTGGCATATGCTCCACAAAGGCACCCTTCTATCGCGGCAATACCTGTGCCCAGAAAAACGCACACTGATGGAACCACACGTCATTGATACCGTTGTGGAAACGGCAAACATTTGGCGGCAAAGGCTGATGGATATCAGCTGGTTTATGCGCAGTCTCAATGAATACATCGCCAGGGAAGCCAACAAGGAGGATGGTTGTACAGGACGCTTCTGGGAGGGTAGGTTCAAATCACAGGCCTTGCTTGACGAAGCTGCACTCGCCGCCTGCATGGCCTATGTTGACCTTAACCCTGTCAGGGCAAACATGGCGCCCACGCCGGAAAAGTCAAACCACACCAGCATCCAGTACCGTATCAATGCCGCTAAAGCAGGCAAGTCGCCGAAAAGGCTGATGCCTTTTGCAGGTAACACCAGGCTGGGCATGCCAGACGGGTTGCCATTTAGGTTGGCCGACTACCTACAGCTTGTAGATATGACCGGTAGGCATATGGCACGAAATAAAAAAGGGAAAATAGATCCGTCATTCCCGGAAATCCTCACCAGGCTTAACCTAAAGCCCGCACAATGGATAGAGCTTACCAGCACATTCGAGGATGCCTTCCACCTTGCCGCTGGCAACACCATTTACCTGGAACAATATAAACAAAGGCACCAGCTACAAAGGCTGAGGGATAAATCAGCTTCCCAGCGGCTATTCGGCTAGTTTGCAAAGTACAACGAAACTAACTTCAATCCGCTAGAAAATGCGGACAAAAACTACGTACCTGCATTTTGCCATTCAGGGGTAAAAAAAGCTTTTTTAGCTCAGATTCAAGCCCGAAACTACTAATTTCCCAATACTTGGGATCTCAGGTACCTGAACCTGTACCACCAAAATCTTCATCCCCAATTTCTCGCTGGGATTTACCTGTGATGGCTGTCTCAATAAGTAGTCTCAATAAGTACTACAGCTACTTGCAACAACAGAACTATGACGGCTTCTCACGCCCTTGGAAAACGACTTACCCGCAAGGCTCCGGCACCCAGGTGGTGGCCGAGAATGTCTACAACGCCAACGGCTACCTATCGCAGGTGAAAAACGGCAGTGCCGTGCTCAAGACCATCACCAGCATGAATGAGCGCCTGCAGGTCACTGGCATAAGCTATGGCAATGGCGTAACGGTGGACAATACTTACCTATCTGAAACCGGCTGGCTGGATACGCGCCGGGTCAAGAAGGGCGCGCAAGACCTGTATTTTGTGGATATGGGCCACGACTTGCTGGGCAACGTCAAGACCCGCAATAGCCAGTATTTGTCCACCGTTGGCAGCGGCAGTAACTACACCGAGACCTATTTTTATGACAGCCTGAACCGGATGGACAAGCGCACCATTAGCCTAAGTGCCAATGGCAACGCCTTACCGGTGGATTTCAGGGAAACCCAGGAATACGTCTACGATGCCTGGGGCAACTTTAGCCACAAGCACGGGGTTGGCTTCTATAAATACGACGCCTCCAAGGTGCATAAGCTACTCGGTATCTATGACAATGCCGCATTTTCCGGTGGCCAGCAATACAACTTCGCCTATGACGCCAACGGCAACATCACCTCTGACGGCAAGCGTGAGTTCACCTATGGCAGCTTCGACAAGCCGGTGTTTATGCGCACCACCGACGGCGACAATAGCAGCAAGATGGAATACGGCGTCGACCGAGAGCTATACCGCAAGGAAGACTGCTTCTACCAGAACTACAAAAAGACCACGGTGACCACCACCTACCTGGGCGCCTATGAAAAGGTCGTGCGGGTTGGCGGCGAAGGCAACATCACCGAGCACAAGTACAACCTTGGCGAAATGGTCATCACCCAGCGCAGCAATGGCAGCAATGACACCTTCTACCTGCATAAAGACCACCAGGGCTCAGTGACCCTGACCACCGACAAAAACGGTAACGTGGTCTCCGAAGGTATCTACGACCCATGGGGCAAGCGCACCGAAATCTACCAGTCCAGCCTACTGGCGGGCCTCACCATCTTGCCGCCCACCGACAAGGGCTACACCGGCCATAAGCATATTGACGGTATGGGTATCATCCATATGGGCGGGCGCATCTACGACCCCACCCTGGGCAGGTTCTTGCAGGCAGATCCGCATATTCAGGCGCCGTTAAACAGCCAGAACTATAATAGATATAGTTATGTGCTTAACAATCCGATGAGTTATACCGATCCGAGTGGGTATTTCTTTAAGAAGCTTTGGAACGCGACCGTCGGCAAAGTGTTTAGGGCATTGGCCAAGGTGCCAATCCTTAACGCGGCCGTTCAATTTGGGCTCGGTATCGCCTGTGGTCCTGCTGCACCTGCGTGCTTGGCAGCCTACTCAGCAGCCTCAACGTATGCTGTTACTGGAAGCTTAAGTGCAGCCTTTACTTCTGGTCTTGTTTCTGCGATCGCACCTGGTGCCGGTAGTATGGGATCCATAGCAACAACTGCTATTATTGGAGGGCTGGCCGCAAAAGCTCAAGGTGGTAAGTTTGGGCATGGGTTTTGGTCTGCAGGACTAGGCGCCGGTCTTGGGGGACAAATAAAACTTGGTAATGCCTATGTAAATGTCGCCATATCAGCCGTGGTAGGTGGCACTATATCTAAACTAACGGGCGGTAAGTTTGCAAATGGTGCACAAACTTGGGCGTTTAGTGCAGCTATGGCTCAGGATTGGGATACAAGAACTGACAGTGAAAAGTGGGCTGATGAGCAGTTCACTGAGATGCAAGCAGGCTGGGAATCTGGTAAAGATTTGTACGCTGCTTACAAGGTGAAAAACCCAGATACTGGTGAGTGGGAGCTTGTTGAGGATGGTATGCAACCCGTGTATAACGAAGATGGGACAGTAGCAACTTTTAGAGGTAAGATAATTACTCAGCACAGAACTGGGAAAATGGCATTAGCCACTCAGTTAGCACCTGGACAAGCAGAATTGCAAAGCTGTGCAGCTTACAAAGCATGTTTGGATAGCTTCTTTTATTCGCCACCTCCCTCTGAAATGGGTAAACCCCATATTCCGGGAAGTAGCGGTACTTTTTTCCAAAGACTCGTTGGAAATTCTTGGGTTTTATCAGGCTCTAATCCTGTGTCAGCAATAGCAAATGGTATTAATTATATGACTCATGCAAGAATATGTATGAAAGATGAAACTGTTATTAGCCAGTGTTAGGTAAATCATGAAGTCTATTTTGGTTATATTGGCATTTTTAATACTGCTGGTGAGTTTTGCTGGTGATGCAAAAAAGACCAGCTATGAAGGGATTCCTGTCTTTACTAGTGCTGTGGAATCAAACATATGCAAAAAGTATCAACTTTCTGATTTCCAGAGGCTTCAGATAATGTTCGGTAAAAAAGTTGCAAATTCTGCTTTCCATTGTAAGGCACATAAGATGACATCTACAATGCCAATACCCACAGCGCTTGTTGGTATTGATCCTGAATCCTCTTGTGGGCTGCAAATTACAGCGGATTCTTCTTATATAGATCCTTGTAGTATGCGCACATATGATGAAAAGGGAAAATGTACATCAGATAACTGTGAGTTGGAGCTTTTTCAGATATATACAAATGCTTTCGAAGGAACTTCAGAATTTCTTATCCCTGATTCTGAGTTAGCTAGCTTTGCTGATGATTTGTTTACAGAAGACTTATCATTAGAAGAGAGTTTGGTTTTGGCAATGACAGTGAATGCTGATAATAGAATAGAGAAGATACTGGCCTCCGATAATATTGATGTGAATTACAAAAGCAAAGATGGTGTTTCATTATTTCAGTTAGCAGTTTTTATGGGATCTAAACCGGTTCTTAAATACTTACTTGAGAATAAAGTTGATGTCTGTGTGACCTGCAAAGAGACACAAAGAATGCTCTTATATTCATTGCGCAGTGGATCATTAGCTGTGTCAGAATTATTGATAAAGCAAGGTGTGTCTACTGAGGGAATGTGTGAAAAGCTGTTGCCAGATTTAAACGCTAGAGAACTACTTAGATGTGACGCTAACTAGAACTTACGGAACTATCAACTAACAACTAAAAGGACTAACAACTAAAAGGACAGCCATCATAACTGTCCTTTGGTACAGTTTAGCTCTGCTGGTTTTTGCGGCAAGATGGCGGGTAATTTAATCAGATTCAGGAAGAATCGTTATGCCAAAGGCCAGGAAGGAACAGGTCAGCCTTGAAGATACCCCCTATTACCATTGCGTGTCCCGTTGTGTCAGGCGGGCGTTTTTATGCGGTGAGGACATGCTAACGGGCAACAGCTACGAGCACCGCCGACAATGGGTAGAAGACCGCATAATAAAAGGGGTCAGAGCCAATACTTACAAGGACATCCATGCTAACTGTACCAAGGTACTACTTACAAGGACATCCATGCTAACTGTACCAAGGTACAGTTTCGCTCTGCTGATTTTTGCGGCAAGATAACGGGGAATTTAATCGGATTCAGGATGAATCACTATGCCAAGAGCCAGGAAGGAACAGGTCAGCCTTGAAGATACCCCTTATTACCACTGTGTTTCCCGTTGTGTCAGGCGGGCGTTTTTATGTGGTAAAGATAAGCTAACCGGCAACAGCTACGAGCACCGCCGACAATGGGTGGAAGACCGCATCCACTTCCTGGCAGATGTGTTTGCTATTGAGGTTTGTGCTTACGCGGTTATGAGCAACCATTCCCATCTTGTGCTGCATATTAACCAAAATCATGCTGAAAAATGGACAATAGCTGAAGTAATCAGACGCTGGCACATGCTACACAAAGGCACCCTCCTATCAAGGCAATACCTTTGCCCAGAAAAACGCACACTGATGGAACCCCACCTAATAGAATGCGTTGTAGAAACGGCAAACATCTGGCGGCAAAGGCTGATGGATATCAGCTGGTTTATGCGCAGTCTCAATGAATACA
Source organism: Alteromonadaceae bacterium (assembly GCA_965279005.1). Lineage (GTDB taxonomy): Bacteria > Pseudomonadota > Gammaproteobacteria > Enterobacterales > Alteromonadaceae > Planctobacterium. The sequence continues at coordinate 59,867 of CBDIHK010000027.1, forward strand.
TCGCCAGGGAAGCCAACAAGGAGGATGGTTGTACAGGACGCTTCTGGGAGGGTAGGTTCAAATCACAGGCCTTGCTTGGCGAAGCGGCACTCGCCGCCTGCATGGCCTATGTTGACCTTAACCCTGTCAGGGCAAACATGGCGCCCACGCCGGAAAAGTCAAACCACACCAGCATCCAGTACCGTATCAATGCCGCTAAAGCAGGCAAGTCGCCGAAAAGGCTGATGCCTTTTGCAGGTAACCCCAGGCTGGGCATGCCAGACGGGCTGCCATTTAGGTTGGCCGACTACCTACAGCTTGTAGATATGACCGGTAGGCATATGGCACGAAATAAAAAAGGGAAAATAGATCCGTCATTCCCGGAAATCCTCACCAGGCTTAACCTAAAGCCCGCACAATGGATAGAGCTTACCAGCACATTCGAGGATGCCTTCCACCGTGCCGCTGGCAACACCATTTACCTGGAACAATATAAACAAAGGCACCAGCTACAAAGGCTGAGGGATAAATCAGCTTCCCAGCGGCTATTCGGCTAGTTTGCAAAGTACAACGATACTAACTTCAATCCGCTAGAAAATGCGGACAAAAACTACGTACCTGCATTTTGCCATTCAGGGGTAAAAAAAGCTTTTTTAGTTCAGATTCAAGCCCGAAACTACTAATTTCCCAATACTTGGGATCTCAAGTACCTGAACCTGTATCACCAAAATCTTCATCCCCAATTTCTCGCTGCGATTTACTTGTGATGGCTGTCTCAATAAGCATCAGTCTCAATAAGCATCAATAAGCAAGCATGCTTGGTAAACAATCGCCATTGTGCACTCCACATGATTTATACACGAGGTTAGGCGACACACAAAGCCTAAGGCAGATTAAATACCGGTCGCTGTTTGCTGATCTGGCAGATGAGGTACTTGTTGCCGAAATTAGAGAAAACACAAATAAAGGCTTGGCATTAGGAAATCAGCAATTTAAAGCGCAATTGGAAGCGTTAACTGGACGCCGAATGTTGCCAGCCAAAATGGGCAGACCCAAGAAAAGTTTACTCTGACCCCAGATATCCGAGAGCAATGGCGCAGTTGGTTAGCCCTGCAAACTCCCCTTCAACCTGCCATGCAATTCCCAGGGTTCTACTACCAAACCTTGGTTATCCTGGTTGGGGAAAACCAGGACATTGATCTCGTCTTTTTCCAGGCCTGGGCTCCAGTCTTTCACCCACTTTTCCAGGCTGATGGCTTTGGCTTCACAGTGTTGCCATTCTTCGCTGCGCCACAGTTCGGCAAAAACCGCTTCGGGCCAGATGGGCACTAAATCGTTTTCGTCGTCGTCGGTAAACATAACCGCGCCCACTTCATCGGCCAGTATCCAAACACACTGTTGTTGTTTGGCTTGTTCTAGTAGGTATTGGTAACGGTTGTCGTCGTTACGGGCGAGGATATCGTTTTGTTGTTTTTCTGATAGTTCTGCCATGGTTGATCCTAAAATGGGATCAAGGGGTCAGAGACCTTGAAACCCAGAAGTAGTGGTTGCTTTACTGCAATGTGATTTTCAAGGTCTCTGACCCCTTGATATATTGCTTAAGACGCGGCGACGATACGGCGGCGTTTTGAGGGTTTGATTTGCGACCATTTATTGAGGTCGAATTTAGATCCTGACACCAGGAAGGTTAAAGCGACATTGTCCATGTCGATGAGTTCATCCTCCCTGATATTGTGGAAGTTGGAATAACGCAGTTTATCAGCGTTAAAGGTCACCACAATCCCGGCACCAAAGACCTCCATTTTATCGTCAGCGCCAATAAAGGCGGCGGTGTCTTCGGAAACCCCGATACCGCGCTTGCTATAACCGGAAGCCAAGAATGCGCAAATCCGCGGGATCCGGCCGCGTTCCATAAAGTGGGTATCCACAGTGATGTTGGAAGTAATGCCAAAGCCTGGCTCAAAGAATACCGCGCCTTTTTGGAAGTCTTTGCCATCGCCTTCGTAAATCAATGGGTCGCTCATGACCATGGCGCCGGCGCTGGTACCGGCTAGGTGCAATCCCGAAAGGAAATGGCGGTCTTTGATAATTTTGAGTAATTCGGTATGTAGGAATACGTGGGCTAGTTTAACTTGGTCGCCACCGGTGAAGAACACCATATCGGCTTCCCGCGCCATTTCCAGGTAACGGGTGTTTTCGGTGTCACGACGCTCTTTGATATCCATTACATCAATTTTGCTCACGCCCAAACGTCTAAAGGCGTCCTGGTATTCTTCCCCTAGTTCGTAACCATACATTGAGGCGGTAGGTACCACAGCAATGTGTTTTGCCTTGGTTTTGTCTACCAATTTACGCAAAACACCGTCACTGCTATTCCTGTCTTCTGCGCCCCCAATTAATGTCAACGACCCTCTATTATTATGCATTACTGATAACACCAAATGTTCTACCTTTGCTCTACTGCACCTGTTTCAGTGCGACTTCTTTATACCAATGAGTAGATCACTTATTAGCACTCATTGCTTTTATTGTTGCGATCCGAAGTGTGCTTTGATTTCGTGCAGCACCAGTGAGAAAAACTCATCTTCGAATTCCACCTGCGTGTACTCGGGATCGGCGTCGGCGCGTCGGATTTCGACATCGTTGCCTTTGCGGATCATGATAGTGGCGTTCGGTTCAACATCTTCGGCCAAGATCATTTCAATCTCGTTTGGATCTTCGAGCACAAGCAAATCTGAGCTATTGTAATACATTCCTTCGCTTTCGTAGATGTCTAATGGCATTTCCGCCAATAACATTTCAACCCTGGGGTTACGCAGCACGTTGCGCATATTGGCATTGTAATCTCGGTTTACTGGAAATTCGTGTTTTTTCAGGAACATACCATCGCTACATACGCCAGCAGGGTAACGGCACACTTCATGGTGCATGATGTAGTCGATGATGCGTTTCATCGCTGGTTTGCCGAGCTGGTTAAAGGTTAGGATAGGGATACGGGCATCTTCACGGTTGTCGTAGTAGGTATCAATGATCCGTGTCGGCACGTCAATGGAGCGGCCATAAGCGGGTTTAAGGTGCATATAGATGCCAGGTGCCGCATTGATTTCGATAATACCGAAATTGGCGCGCTTGACACCTTTTGGTGGTACCCAACTATTGGCTATATCATCAGTTATTACATCCAATGCGAATACAGTCAGTTTAAAATGTTGCGCGATGGCGCGGCTCATGGCGATGATATCAGGATGCACAATATCGGTAACATCTTCACTGACGCCACCCAATGACAAGTTAGCCACTTTGCGCAAATGCACTTTTTCGCCGTTATCCAGGATTGAGTCCCTGGATAAGCCAGATTCGGCCAAAGTATTGTCCATGACGTCATCGGTGAGGATCTTGCCTAGCGGCGAAGTAGCAGTGTCGGCTCGGATTTCCTTACCATTTTCAATATCGATCAGTTCCATGATGGTTGATTCACCATCACCAACCACAAATGCGGGTTCGCGTTTTACCGATGCCACAAATTCGCCATCGACACACAAAATCCGGTGATCGTTACCCGTGATAAAGGCTTCCACAATGATGCTTTGTGGCTCGCCTTCTGGGATAGCTTTTTGTGCCTCGGCAAAGGCAATTTTAAGCTGGTCTTCATCTTCAATGTTGGCGGTAACGCCAATGCCTTTATGGCCTACAACCGGCTTGCATACCACCGGGTAGCCAATTTCCTCGGCGGCGTCCATGGCTTCTTCTAATTCATAAACCACTTCGCCATCTGGCACCGGAAACCCGTATTCGGACAAGAACGCTTTGCAGTCGTCTTTGCGGCATGTGAAGTCAGAGTCGACATGGCTGTCATTGTCAAAGGTGGTGGCTATACCCCGGATCATCTTTTTGCCATAACCGTATTGGAACAAACCTTCGTCCCAAAGGTAGGTGACCGGAATGCCTTTTTTCGCGGCGGCTTTAATTAAACTGTACGACGTCGGACCACCAAAAACCGAGCGGCTAAAGGATTCCTGTAGCTCGGCAAATTGACCATCGTAATCAAACTCATTGTTGTCCGGATCGCAGATGTATTCAAACCAGTCCCAAACAAAATACACCACTTTCCAGGATGTGGTTTTGTGTACTACCTGAAAGGCGATGCGTGCATAGGCGTCTTTGTCAGTGGCTTCCCACCTGTCCATATGCAGGTTCAAATCCAGGCGGTTGACCACTGATACAGTATGGCCGAACAGCTGCGCATAGGAGTCAAATTCGACTTTTGCCAATTCCGGCAATTTTTCAGCGACTGCGCTGTGTAAATCTGCCAGTGGAATCGGCTTGGGATCACCGGTAAAAGCAAAGTCAAAAGCCAGGGCTTCACAAGCGAGATCCGGGTTTGGCCCCACATAATGGCGAAGGTTGTAAACATCAAATGCATCGGATTCCTTGGCATTGGTACGGGAAGATTGGTGTTGCACAGGATCGCTCATAACTCTGTCCTTTACTGGGTTGAAATCGGTGTTCAGGGGACTTGCCGGTGTTGCAGGGCGCTAGTCGCCAGCCCTAAGCAGTCCAAGCTAACAAATGTCTTAAAGCATAGCAATAGACCGCAATTTACCAAATTTGTGTTGGCTAAATAGTCATTCACATGGGGTGCGATCTTATGCTCCGAGAAACCAAATACGGCCTAATAAACCGCAATAGGCGTATTTTCCTGCATATAAATTCATCCAAAATTAATTGCAAAAATTACCGGCTCGCTTATGGTTAATTTAGGTTTTTGCAACTTTGCAGGCATTTTCTTATGTTAGTCTGCAAATTAGCAAGGCAGCAATTAAGCACAACAACTGCGGTCGCATACCGGGAGCAAGGGGCAGCAATGAGCATTGAGCAAGACTTTTCGATTTTTACCGGACAATCCTTTTCAGAGTTATTCGCCAACGACATAAAGGACGCCAACTATGGCTATTTTGTGTCTTATCCCAGTACAGCAGGGTGGAGCCACTATCCCAACACCCAAAACTTCTTGATCCAGGACGGCAATAGTGAAGAGCGCAAGGTGGCCTACGCCAAGACTGCGCAAATGGAACCTTGGCGGGTGAGCTCGGTAATGGGTGATGATATCCCGATAATTCTGATGGAGAAGCCTTCAGAAGGATTGCTCAACTACTGGCGGGAACATTTTGGCCACCAGTACAACAACCTTGATGTGTATCCGCACCAAACGATTTTTGACCAACTAAACCAGTCGGATAAATACGACAAGATCCTAACCCTGTTCCCGTTTGATCATTTGGCGCCGGAAAAACACGCAGTTGACCCCGACGAACACTACCGTTTGTTGAGCAAAGTGACACTGGCGGAGATGGGGGTTCACTATCCCAAATTCACACCTTACGATTTGCACGAAGTGGACGTTAGTGATGTTAAGGTGCCGGATCAATTTCCGTTTTTGGTAAAAGTCTCCCACGGCTTGGCCGGGGAAGGCACCTATATCATCCGCAACAAAGAAGATTTGGAATTCTGCAAAATTGATATTCGCCAATACATAAAAATGGGCTTGGTCCGCACTGTCTTGGTTTCCGAGTTTGTGATGAATGAAGTGGGCAATTATTGCGTCCAGTTTTATGTGGATAAACAAGGTAAGGCCACCCTGCTTGGCGCCACCAACCAAATGGTCACTGAAGATGGCGAGATGATCGGTGGCGTTATCCGCTACAGCGATAAGATGGAAAAATTCCATCACAAAATTGCAGTGCTATCCCGCTTTTTACACAAACACGGTTATTTTGGCGTGGTTGGCGTCGATGTGCTGGAAGACATGGACGGCCAGATGTTTGTCATTGACGCTAATATCCGGGTCAATGGTTCCACGCCGCTTTGTATGTTGCGGCACAACCTAATGGCAGAACGCAAGGAATACGCAAAGTTCTCCACTGGCTATACCATTGATGCCACCTTGGACGAAGCGCTAGTCCGGCTGCACCGTGATTTGGAACACAAGGACTTTGTTATCGTTTCTGCCAATGAGGTTATCGAAGACCGGAAAATCAAAACCCAAATTTATGGCATTATCGCTGGCGAAACCCTTGACCAGATGTTTGCCATTGAAAACCGCTTGCGCATGTTGGGCGTGCACGGTTAACCGGAATTACCAAAAATCAAATACTAAAAGACATATAAAGGGAGTAAGCACTCCCTTTATGTTTTGGATATAACTGATGTAATAACAAACAAGTAAGGATGTGATATGAAGTTTTTGCTATTGCTATTGCTATTTACAGTGGCATTGTCTAATGCCTTATTGGCCAATGGTTGGTTAACTTCGGATGGCTCGGCTACCATTACCAGGCTTCAGGCCGAAGGTGGGTTGTTTGTGGTAGATTTTGCTGCGCAAGATAAAAGTAATCCTGACAATTGCGCGCAATCAAATGTTGCCATCGTCGATGACCAAACAGTGAATGGTGACAGGCTAGTATCTTTGTTAATGGCTGCGCATATGGCCGAAAAAAATATAAAGCTTTACGCTACAGGCTGCGTATCAGCATGGGGCAGTACATATCCAAAAATACACGCGGTGCTGGTTTATTAAAAGAAAACTAAAAAGCAAGACAGGACAACAAGTATGAAAAAGCTCTTAATAGCCGCGGCGATAGTGGCGCCCTGGTTCGCCAATGCCAATACCGATGTGGCGAAGATGGCTGCCGACATCGAACCCAAGGTAATTGAGTGGCGGCACCATTTTCACCAAAACCCGGAATTGTCCAACCGGGAATTTGAAACCGCCAAGTACATTGCAGCCTATATGCGTGAATTGGGCTTTGAAGTGCAAACCGGCGTAGCTATCACTGGCGTTGTGGCTGTATTGGACAGCGGCAAGCCGGGTCCTGTGGTTGGTTTGCGCGCAGATATGGATGCGCTGCCGGTATTGGAAATCAATGACCTGCCTTGGAAATCCGAAGCGATAGGCGTTTATGACGGCAACGAAGTGCCAGTAAGCCACGCCTGTGGCCACGATACCCATATGGCGATGCTGATGGGGGCAGCGACTATATTGGCGGATATGAAGGACCAGCTCCGCGGCAAGGTGAAGTTTATCTTCCAACCGGCAGAAGAAGGTGCGCCTCCCGGTGAAGTGGGCGGTGCTGAAATCATGGTGAAAGAGGGGGTACTTAAAAACCCTGATGTCGACGTGATATTCGGTCTACACATCAATTCGCGCACCGATGTGGGCAAAGTGGCTTATCGCGAAGGCGGTATTATGGCGGCAGTCGATCCATTCAAGATAGTGGTCAAAGGCAAGCAGGCACATGGCGCCTATCCTTGGCTGAGCGTGGATCCTATTGTAACGTCAGCACAAATCATTATGGGCCTACAAACTATCGTTAGCCGGGAGTTGGAACTGGTGCAGGATGCAGCTGTTGTCAGCGTGGGCCAAATCAATGGAGGCGTGCGTTCCAATATCATTCCCAATGAAGTGGAAATGGTGGGTACTATCCGCACACTCAATGAAGAAGCAAGGGATCATATCTATAAGTCACTGCCAAAAAAAGTAAAAGCCATTGCTGAAAGCATGGGCGCAACAGCAGAAGTCACCTTGCCGTTGGACTACAACTATCCGGTGACCTATAACGACCCGGCCTTAACCCGCTCTATGGTGGCCACTTTGGAACGCACCGCTGGCGTCGACAATGTATTGCTGCGCAAGCCTGTTACCGGTGCCGAAGACTTTTCTTTTTTCCAGAAGGAGATCCCTGGGCTGTATTTGTTTGTGGGTGGCAAGCCGGTTGACGTGCCCTTGTCCGAAGCGCCAGCGCACCATACACCTGAGTTTTTTGTACACGACGATGGCATGAAGCTAGGGGTTAAGCTACTCACCAACCTAACCATGGATTATATGGCCAATAACTAAGATTGGGGTCCAACCACTTGAAACGATCACTTTCGCAGGTTTTTGCAGCTGGCTGATTTCAGGTGGCTAACATGGGGTCAGACCATTTGAAATAATAATCCTTGCCAATGTTTCATCGACTGCTAATTTCAAGTGCTCTGACCCCTTTATCCTGATCTGCTGACCCCTTTATCCTACATTTTTGGTGCAGTTTTTGTGCCTTCGTAATTGACCATCCAGCCAACACCAAACTTATCTTTCAACATACCAAAAGCGTCGGCCCAAAAGGTTTCAGCTAGCGGCATTTGTACTTCACCCCCATCTGATAGGGCATTAAAAAACTGCTCTGCTTGTTCTTGGCTTTCTGCTGGAATGGAAATGCTAAAACCACCAAATCCAGCCGCATTGGGATCGGGATTGTCGCACATCATGAGTTCAGAGCCGCCTAAATCCAGGGTGGCGTGCATGATCTTGTCTTCAAAACCAGGCGGCATCTGGCATTCGGGATTATCTCCTGCCGGCATTTCGCTGAACCTGCCCATGAATACCAACTCTGCACCCAGAGTTTGTTGGTAAAATTCCACTGCCTGCTCGCAGTCACCTTTGAAAAATAAATAGTTAACTAGTTTCATTGCTTACCCCATCTGCTCATTGTGTGAATTACTTTAATTAAGTGTTTTCTATATCTAACTGATAATACTTCATGGAACCGGTATAACCAGTCAATCGGGGAATAAAACTAAACTAATGCGATGACAGTTGTTGTCAGTAGGTGGTTTCCTGGCTGGAAAGCCAGGAGTATTTGCGCCGCTACCCAACTAGCCCAACCAGCAGTTGGCCAGGAGCTGGTATACTCATGTAATACGCCCTACTCCTAGAGTGCTGCCATGCCTAAGATTAAAGAACTGTTTGATAATAATGTGCGTTGGTCCGATGAGACCAAAGAACAAGATCCTGACTTTTTTGAGGCGTTGGCAAAACAACAAAAGCCTAAGTATTTGTGGATTGGCTGTGCTGATAGCCGGGTACCTGCCAACCAGATTGTGGGATTGTTGCCTGGTGAATTATTTGTACACCGCAATGTGGCTAACTTGGTGGTGCACACGGATCTCAATTGCCTATCGGTAATCCAATACGCCGTTGATGTGCTCAAAGTGAAACATATTATTGTTTGTGGCCACTATGGATGTGGTGGGGTCACCGCCGCCTTAAAGGGCGAGCCGTTGGGATTAATCGATAATTGGCTTGGCCACATCCAGGATGTGGCCAGTAAATATGCCAGCGCCTTGGAAAGTTTGAGCGAGGCGGAAAAAGATGCCAAAGTCTGCGAGCTGAATGTTTTGGAACAGGCTGAAAATGTGCGAAGGACGTCGGTAGTCAAAGCCGCCATTGCCCGCGGCCAGGAGCTGATGGTGCACAGTTGGATCTACAGCATCCGCGACGGCAAGTTAAAGAGCCTGATCCAACCCGACTAACCAAGAGGCCTATCAAGGGGTCAGAGACCTTGAAAATAAGTATATAAGTCAAATAGTTACGTTACCCCAGTTGCAAGGTCTTTGACCCCTTGATACCTAGATACACTCATTCCAATAGCAGGGCTTTGGGTAATTGTGCCAATAAATCTTTTGCTTTTAGTTTGCACTGTTGGCCGTGTTCTAGGCTGATAGACAGGCTTTTACTCATGGCGCTGCTATAAAGCCTTGGGTAATAACCCAGTTCAGCTATATAGGTGGGCAATATGTCGGTGAGGCCAGTGTCCTGATCCAAATGCCGGTAAAAGCCCTGGTAGTGGTTTTCTAACAATTCATTAACTTCTGGGCTGCGTTCGTTCCGTTCTGCCAGCTGTGTTTTCCAGGTAAGATCGGCTTTGAGTTGGCATCGGGCGATAAATGCTGCTGAGTCTCTGTCAAGTTTTTCCGGCTCGATTAGGCTAAGCCTTAGCTCGCCATTCCACAGATACAAGTAATAAGGATGTGCAACCACAGGCTTAAAGTTAAAACTGGCGCGCAACACCAAGGAAGAATCGAAATAATCTCGCATAATATGCGCCAATGGCTTGCGTTGGGCAGAGATCACCGGGTGCCAGTGGTTGGTTATTAGAGAATTTCCTTTACCCTGTGGGTTAGCAACTTTCACTTGTTTCGCCTCATATGCCGATTTGTATCACCTAATTTTATGTTCGTCATTTCCTTCTAGAATACAAATTCTAATCCATCTTAGATCACTGAAAAATCGACAAAAATTAGTCAAGCTGCCGCTGGGGTGATATTAAAAACCGCTCAAATTAACAACAATTTTTTGAATAAATTGTTAAAAACTTTTGATCTAAACGGGCGTTTGAATCATAATTACCTCAACTGGTCAGATGTCAGATGAGTATAGAATATGAGTCTTCGTACAAGTTTAAAGAAAGTTTTGCCACCTATTTCCATTACTGAACAAGAAGCGTTAGACGCTGGTGATGTTTGGTTGGAAGCATCCATTTACCAAGGCAAACCCGATATGGCAGCACTACGTGCTGTACCCCAGGCTAAATTGAGCGCTGAAGAACAAGCGTTTGTGGACGGCCCTGTCGCTACATTGATCTCAATGATTGACGATTACGCACTACAAGAAGAAGTGCACATTCCCCAAGAAATCATCGATTTCCTTGGCAAGAACAAGTTTTTCGCCATGATTATCCCCAAGTCATTCGGCGGTTTGGAATTCAGTCCCTACGCAAACAGCACCATAGTATCTATGATTGCCACTAAAAGCTGTGCCGTCGCAGTAACGGTAATGGTACCTAACTCGTTAGGTCCAGGTGAGTTGTTGATGCACTACGGTGCTAAAGAGCAACAGGAACAATGGTTGCCGAAACTGGCTGTAGGTAAAGATATCCCTTGTTTCGCCCTAACTGCACCTGATGCCGGTTCAGACGCTGGCGCTATCCCTGATGCCGGAATCGTCACCAAGGGTGAGTGGGAAGGTAAAGAAGTGATTGGTTTGTCCGTTACCTGGGACAAGCGCTACATCACCCTGGCCCCAATCGCCACTGTTTTGGGTTTGGCATTTAAAGTATACGACCCGGATGGTTTGTTGGGCGGCAAAAAAGAGCTAGGCATTACTTGTGCCTTGCTACCCAAGTCCCACCCAGGCGTTGAGTTGGGTAACCGCCACGACCCAATGGGCATGCGCTTCTACAATGGTACTACCCGCGGTAACAACGTTTTTATCCCTATGGACTTCATCATCGGTGGTCAAAAGAACATTGGACGCGGCTGGCAGATGTTGGTGAGTTGCTTGGGCGCAGGCCGCGGTATCTCATTACCGGCACTTGGCACAGCCACAGCACAAGCCGCCTATAAAGCGGCGACTGAGTACTCTTTCGTACGCGAGCAGTTTGGTGTGCCAATCGGCCGTTTCGAAGGTATCCAGGAGAAATTGGCAGATATGGCGGGTAAAACCTTCCTGCTTGAAGCATCACGCCAGCTTACTACCGAAGGTCTTGGCCTTGGTTTGAAACCATCAGTAGTAACCGCGATTGCCAAATACCACATGACCGAGCTAGGTCGTGATGTATTGACCCAGGGTATGGATGTGCAAGCGGGTAAAGCTATCCAGATGGGGCCACAAAACACCATGGCCAACGCCTATAAAGCCCAGCCAATCGCAATCACGGTAGAAGGTGCCAACATCCTTACCCGTAGCTTGATGATTTTCGGCCAAGGCGCAATGCGTTGCCACCCATTCTTGAAAGACTTGGTTGACCTTATCCACAGCGATGATAAGAGCGCTGATTCCCGCTTCCGCGGCACTATGGCGAAAACTGTCAGCTACAGTGTCAGTAATGCGGTACGCAGCCTAGTGAAGAGTTACTTGCCTATGGCCCGTGGTAACAGTTCCAGCTTGGCTGAAGTCAAACCCTATGAGAAACGTTTGAACAAGCTGTCTTCCAACTTGGCCACCCTTGCTGACTTCTCATTATTGGTGCTTGGCGGTGACCTTAAGAAGGCGGAAATGTTGTCAGCACGTTTGGGTGACATTATCAGTTACAGCTACATGGCCATGGCTGCTATCAGATACTATGAGCTTAAGGTTGACCACGCCCAGCGCGAAGAAGCCAAATTGTACTTCGAATACGGCGTACAGTGGGCATTGCAACAAGCAGAGCAAGCTTTGGCGGCCTTTGTCAGCAACTTCCCGAACACACCTGTACGCGGCTTGATGCGCTTCCTAACGGGCACTTATGGCAACAGCACCAAGGCGATTTCTGATGACTTGGCTCGCAAATTGGCGGAAGCTAGTTTGCAAAACACTGAGTTCAAGAACCAAATCACCCATTTGGTACAGGTTACCGCAGGTGACGGTTTTGATATCAACTACCAAGCGTTTGTGGCCAAGCACAATGTGATGCCGACACTACGCAAGATCCAAAAGTCTTTGCGCGCCAACCGTTTGGAGCCCACTTACAACTTCGCGCAGATTGTTGCTGCCCTAGTTGAGCGCGGTGATTTAAGCCAATCTGAAGCGGATGCGGTGTTGGATTACAATGACAAGCGCCAAGTTGCAGTTCGCGTCGATGAATATGACTTTGACTTGAACTTGATTGACGAAAACGCTGAAGAGCCTTTGCAGCACAAGCCTGCAGCTTAAAAAAAAGCGACCCATGCAATTGTGAAGAGCGGCTTTTGCCGCTCTTTTTGTATTTATTAATCCTTGCCGCGTTAGCTAGCGTATACAAAGCCACCTAAGTGAAACACAAGCCTGCATATGCTGGACAAAAGCCAACTTTCTTTAGTCAATAGAAGCAACAATTTTAGCGCTGCTGAAATCCAACGCTTTGATGCGCTGGCCGAATCTTGGTGGGATCCCAACGGCCACTACAAACGGGTATTGGATTTTAATGCCATGCGCTGGCAACGCATTAAAAAACAGGTTGAGGCCCATTTCGCTTTGGCGGGTGGAGGCAGTGCTTGGAGCCAGTTGTCTGTACTAGATATCGGTTGCGGAGGTGGTTTGTTATGTGAACCCTTTGCTGTGCAAGGTGCTAGCGTAACAGGCATTGATGCTAGCCAAATGAGTATCGAAGTTGCAAAAGCCCATGCCAAAAAGTCAAGCTTGGACATTGATTATCGACATTGTTTATCAGATGAATTGCTACAACAACCAGGGCGCTTTGACGTGGTGGTCAATACTGAGGTGATAGAACACGTACCGGATCAGCAAGCGCTACTGGCACATTGCTGCCAGCTATTGAAACCCGGGGGGCTGTTAGTGCTGGGGACGCTCAACCGCACGTTAAAATCTTATGTTTTCGCCATTGTCGGTGCCGAATACGTGTTAAAGCTTTTACCTAAAGGTACCCATGATTGGCGCTTGTTTGTTAAACCTGCAGAAATGCAATCTTGGTTGGCCAAAAATGGTTGTGCCAGCTTTGCCACAGAAGGTGTCGCTTTTAACCCATTTACCGGCAACTGGCGCAATACAGCGGATACATCGGTTAATTACCTGATGTTTGCCCGGCACGCAGTTTAATACCGGTATCCTTTTTACCTCATCCCAATAACACAAAATTGTTGGGCAAAATGGCTAAACAGATCCACTATTTTTGCCTGGTTAGGCTAAGATTAACTCAGGTCTATTTGGGTTAAACAGCCGTTTATCCACATTGTTTTATGGGGTGGTGGCATGGTGGACAATTTAAAGCAACACTGTTTGTGGCTTGCCTTTGCACTCGCCTGTTGTTTGGTTAGCCCAGCCCAGGCCAAAGAATTTCCAGGCTTAAGCCCTATAGAAAAACAAAAAGCCAACTACCTGTTTAACTTCACCCGTTTTATTCATTGGCCAGCCGAAAGTGGGCGTTTTGCCCATACTGATATTACCCTGTGCGTGCACCATTTACCTGTTTTCCGGGAGTTTCTAAGCTATGTCGCACGTGACCGGTTGGTTGGGGCAAAGCGTCTGCCGGTAAAAGTGGTGCCTTACAATGCAGATTCCCGTTGTGATTTGGCCTACCTAAATGATTTAGGTGTCGCCAATTCAGCTAACCTGCAGCAGGTGCTATTAGTGTCAGAGCTGGGGCAGGGGCTGGTACAACCAACTATCTCTTTTTATCAGGACGGAAACCAGCTAGGCTTTGAGGTAGATGTTGAACAACTGTCGAGCTTAGAACTTGTTATCAGCTCCGAATTGCTGAAACTTGCTAGGATAAAACCTGATGCGCGCCGTTAAACAATGGTATAGGCAATTATCATTTTTTAAAAAACAACTGTTAGTGGCCACCGCCGTGACCAGTGTCACCCTGCTGCTCGCTTCTGCGCTGTTGTACAACAAATTTTTTACTGATTACGAAGCTAACTTGATGGATGGCTTGCAAGCCAAGGCGGCATTGATCGGCCAAACCAGTAAATCAGCCCTGCTATTTGGTGATCGTGACGCGGCACAGGAGATCCTCAACGCCTTGCAGGCATTTGCGTCATCCCGTTATGCCGCCATATTGGATCCCAGCTACCAGGTGTTCGCTGAATTTCGCCGTGAAGACTTGCCTACCGCTTTGGATTTAACCGGGCTGGCCCAGGGCAGCCACCAACTCCCTGATCACCTGTATGTCTACCAAGCCATTAGCTTGGATGGCGAAACCTTGGGTTATTTGTTTATATCCGCCGATACCCAGTCATTGTTTGCCCAGCAAGACCAATATTTGTTGATTATGTTGGGGGTATTCGCGGTAAGCTTGTTGTTGTCTTTTACCCTGCATTGGCGCTTACAGCATTTTATCGCAGCACCTATGAACAAACTGGTGGAACTGGTTGGCTACGTTGCCCGTAACCGCCGCTACCACAAGCGCATCCACAGCCAAGGAAACGATGAGCTGGGTACCTTAATCAATGGTGTGAACAGCATGTTGGATACTATTGAAGACCACGAGCACCAGTTGCACTCCCACAGTGAGCGTTTGGAAAGCCTAGTGGCGCTACGCACTGAACAGCTGTTTAACCGCGCCAATTACGACGCCTTGACCCAGTTGCCCAACCGGCACTTGCTGGTGGACAGGCTTAACCACGGCATTGACAATGCCTTGCGCGAGAATTCGCAAATGGCATTAATGTTCTTGGATCTCGACCGCTTTAAAGTGGTCAACGACACCTTGGGCCATCCGGTTGGCGATGATGTCTTGGTGCACGTGGCAAAGCGGCTGTCACAAATTGTGCGCCGTGCTGATAGTGTTTGCCGTTGGGGTGGCGATGAGTTTGTTATCTTGCTAGAGCACTTGCATAGCAAAGAAGATATTGTGCCTTTGGCCGAGCAAATTATTTTCAGCCTGAGCGAACCGATTACTGTCGCAAGTAACCAACTGCATATAACCACTAGTATTGGCATTGCCCGGTTCCCCGATGACGGTGAAGACAGCTCAACCCTGCTTAAGCATGCTGATATCGCCATGTATGATGCAAAAAGCAAGGGCTTGAGCCAATATAGCTTTTTCCACGAAGCCATGTTGGAAGGATCGATGGACAGGCTCTCGCTGGAGCACAGGCTGCGCATCGCGCTGGATAAGAAGAGTTTCCACCTCGTCTACCAGCCCCAGGTATGTGCTGAAACCGACCAGGTGTGTGGCATTGAGGCCTTGATCCGTTGGCAAGACGAAGAGCTGGGTTTGCTCAACCCAGTGCAGTTCTTACCCGTGGCCGAAGATGTTGGCTTGATGCACTCCCTAAGCCTTTGGGTATTAGAAGAAGCTTGCCGGCAAAACGCCTATTGGCAAGCCAATGGCAGCGATAAAACCCGCGTGGCTGTTAACATTCCTGCCTCCTTCATAATGCATCCTAATGCTGTACAGCAGATCACAGAAATCCTGCATAAAACAGGGCTTGCCGCCAGGTACCTAGAAATTGAAATCACGGAAAATACCTTTATCAGCAATACAGAGCATGCCATTCGGGTGCTGGAACAGTTGCGTGAAATGGAAATTAGCATCGCCGTTGATGATTTTGGCACAGGTTATTCCAGCATGAGTTATTTGCGGGACTTGCCTGTGGGAACCCTGAAAATTGATGGTAGTTTTGTGCGCCAGCTAGGGGATGACCAGGCCAACGATGGCATAGTGCAATCCATTATCACCCTTGGCAAAAGTTTGGGGTTGAGCTTGATCGCAGAGTGTGTGGAAAACCAAGACCAAGCGAAAAAACTCAAATCCATGGGCTGTGACATGATCCAGGGCTATTACTACAGCAAACCCCTGTCGGCGGAAGACACCGAAGCCTTTTTAATAGGGCGCAGGAAAACGGCATAAAGTAGATAGGGCTACAATTAGGCCAGGGGTTACTGGCCTTGTTCTTACCTAGTTGTTTAAGCTGTGATTTGCTTAACCATAGCAGCACCAACAGCATGGGCACTGGCTGGGTTCTGTCCGGTAATAACGCGGCCATCCTCAATCACAAATTCGTCCCAGGGTTGTACCTTGCTGAACTTGGCTGCATTGCGGCTCAAGGACTCTTCCAGCAAGTAGGGGATTTTGTCTATTGT
Organism: Alteromonadaceae bacterium; assembly: GCA_965279005.1. Lineage (GTDB taxonomy): Bacteria > Pseudomonadota > Gammaproteobacteria > Enterobacterales > Alteromonadaceae > Planctobacterium. The sequence continues at coordinate 76,230 of CBDIHK010000027.1, forward strand.
GCCAAAATCAATTTCTTCTTCGCGGGTGAAACCGGTGACGGATTTATCTGCAAGCAATTTGTCACCATTGCTCAAAATAATAGGCAGCAATGCCGCGGGGCCATGGCAGACGGCGCCAATAATCCCACCTTGCTCGTAGTGGCTCGCGGCTAGTTTGGCGAATTTGTCGTCAAACGCTAAATCTGTAAGCAGACCAAAACCTCCGGGGTAAAAAATGCCGTCGTAGTCTTCCACATTAACTTGTGACACTGGGATGGTGTTGTTGATGCGGTTTTGGAATTCAGTATCGCCTAGGATTTTGTTGTTGACCTCATCACCTGCTACGTCGGTGCCATAAATGGGAGCTTTACCGCCTTTGATTGACGCGATGTCGTAGTCAAAACCCGCTGCAAGGAACACGTCGATTGCATGGGTAAGCTCTGGTGCGTAGGTACCGTTGGCTTCATCAGTTTCACCTAAAGTGGCGTGGTTGGTGACCGGAATTAGTATCTTTTTCATATCTCTGTCCTCATGGATGTTGGGTCTTGTTTGCTTACTCGTTGAAACTGAGGCCAGTATATTTCCTTTCATATTTAATGATAATGCGTTTAAATGGTAAATCATTATTGCTAAATAGCAACAATAGGCGGTTGTATGAATAGTTTTGACGGCATTATTGAGTTTGTGGCAGTTGCTGAGCAGCAGGGCTTTGCCCCCGCGGCAAAAAGGCTTGGCTGTAGCACTAGTCATGTTAGCCGCCAGGTATCCAGGTTGGAGGAGAGGCTGGGCTGCGCCCTATTTGCCCGTACTACCCGCCAAGTGAGCCTGACCCCCAATGGCCAAGCCTATTACAACCAGTGCAAAGACCTGGTGCTTGGGCTCGAACAGGCCAATGAGCAGGTGCAAAAACAGCAGTTTCAGCTAAGCGGTACCTTGCGGGTGACAGCTGCAGGTACTTTTGCTGAGCAATATGTGGCACCTGCGTTGATGGAGTTTGCATTGCAACACCGAGATTTGCGCATCGAGATGGACTTCAATAGCCGCACCGTTAATTTTGTCGAGGAAGGGGTCGACTTTGCTATTCGTTATGGCCAATTGGCAGATTCGAATCTAATCGCCAGGAAACTGGTCAGCCGGCCTCTGATGGCTGCCGCAAGTCCAGCCTATATCGAAGAATTTGGCAGCCCTACCCATCCGGAACAACTGAAAACCCATAGCTGTATCATTTCTAATAACGACCATTGGAATTTCCAAGTAAAAGGCCAAAAGCTCAGTATTAAAATTAATGGTCGTTGGCGCTGTAACAACGCCCATGCAGTGGTGAAGGCTTGTGAAAAAGGCTTAGGTATTAGCTATTTGCCTAAAGCGAACTTTTCAGAACAAGTTAAGGATGGCAGGTTAGTGCCGGTATTAGAACCTTTTTGGAGCCAAGGTGCTAGTAGCTGGATTGTGTACCAAAACCGGCAGTTTTTGCCGACACGGGCGCGCATGGCCATAGACCACTTGCTGGCTTACTTTTCTGGATGGCAGGAGTAATCCTGGACTGTAATAAATCGGGATTGAACGCTGCCAACCCCCATATAAGCGCAATGAAAACTAGGTTTTCATATAGGTGTAACCGGCGAGGCAATCATCGTAGAAGTCTATCCACTTGACCCCTTCCCTGGGTTTTAAGCTGCCTTCGGCGATTTTTTTATCTATGACTTTTTTTACATCTTTAGCCATGGACTTGGGGTTGTACTGCATGATGTCCAAGACATCTTCTACTGAAGAACCGCGCACGATCTCTTCGATATAAAAGTCTTCTGGATCGTCGTCATAACTGAAGATATGTACTTCGTTCAGCCGGCCAAACAGGTTGTGCATATCGCCCATTACGTCCTGGTAAGCGCCGGTCAAGAACAAGCCCACATAGTAGCGTTCACCTGGCTTAAGCGGGTGCAACAATGTGGTTTTATCAGGGCCGTTTTCCCCGGCAAAGTGGTCGATTTTGCCGTCGCTATCGCAGGTAATATCAACCAAGGAACAGCTCACTGTTGGTTCTTCATCCATACGGGTTATTGGTACAACAGGTAGGATTTGGTCGATAGCCCAAATGTCTGCGGCTGATTGGAATACCGAAAAGTTGCCTAAATACTGTGACGCCATCTGGTTGTTTAACTCTTGCAACTCTTCTGGAATAAAATCGGCATTGGCCAGGCGGCCTTTTAAGGTGGCCATGATTTCCCAGTACAGGCTTTCTACCGTCGCCAGTTGCTCCAAGCTGAACACCCTTAATTTAAATGCATTCTGTGCCTGTTCTTTCCAGTCGGTGGCATCGTTGTAGATTTCCTGTGGATTGGGGTATTTATCCAGGTTTTCCGCCAGTTCCCGGATGTTGCTAAGGATAAAGTGCTCCTCACCTACTACAGGTGCATGCACTTGGCCGGTGTTGGGCTTGATCTCGCTGACAATCTCAGTCACCACACAACTATGGTGCGCCGTTAGTGCCCTACCGCTTTCACTGACTAAAATAGGGTGTGGCACCTTTTCCTGGTCGCAGATTTCCTGCATACCATAGACCACATCACCCACATATTCTTTCAAGCTATAGTTTTTCGATGAATCGCTAGTGGATTTGCTACCGTCATAGTCAATGCCGAGGCCACCGCCGACATCCACATACTCAAGTTTTACCCCCATATGGTGCAGCTCAGCGTAGATTCGGGCACCCTCGGTCACGGCCTCTTTAATAGCCCGGATATCGGGCAATTGGCTGCCTATGTGGAAGTGCAAAAGCTTGAGGCTATCCAGCATATCCTCTTGTTTAAGGTAATTGACCGCCGCTACTATCTCGGAAATTGACAGTCCAAATTTGGCGCGGTCGCCACTAGAACCTTCCCATTTGCCTAGGCTTTTTACCGACATCTTGGCGCGTAGACCAATAGTCGGGGAAATGCCGAGTTCTCTGCTGATACGGGTGATGGCGGCTAGTTCAGAATACTTTTCTACCACAATAATGATATTGCGCCCCATCAACATGCCCATAAACGCCAGGCGCAAGAATTCATCGTCTTTATAGCCGTTTAGGATGGTCAATGAATCTTGGTTGGTGTTGTAGGCCAGTACCGCCAACAGTTCTGATTTTGAACCTGCTTCTAAGCCAAATTGGTATGGGCTGCCGGCATCGACAATCTCTTCCACCACTTCACGCATTTGGTTCACCTTAATGGGGTAAACGCCCATGTAGTGGCCATTATAGCCAGCAGCTGCAATGGTATTGTCAAATACATCGTTGAGTGCTTTAACCTGGGCGCGGAGAATGTCGTGGAAACGCACTACCACCGGGAACTGGATCCCTTCCCGGTGAATTTCTTCAATAACTGTTTTAAAGTCAATACACAGGTCATCGCTGCCTTCTACCGGCGTTATATGCAAATTGCCATTGTCGCCAATGGCGAAATAACCGCCGCCCCAGCGCTTTACCCGATAAAGCTCTTCTGCTTTATCTATATTCCAGTTGGACAAGTTGTTTTCCCCCACAAGTCCCAAGCCCAAATTAGCCTTACAAAAAGTGCCGCCATTATAGTTTTTTTAATGGGAAATTCTACGAAATCAACATTTCGCTGTAATGCTCAATCAATCCTTGTAGTAGTGCCTGGTTTTTAGCCTGTAAAACCAACGTGATATAGCGATCTTGTTGTAGCTGGAATTTTACCTCCGGTGCTGAGAATTCCACCTGGCCAGCGTTGCTTTTATCGAGCGGGCAGGCGATGAGTGCTGCTGCATTGTTTTCCAGTTTTGGCAGCTGATAATCCTTTTGACGCCAGTCTGCTAATTCCATTTTAGCCGCCTCCTGCCATATTTTTATGCCAGTGGCATAGCGCAGCACTTGTTCAATATTGCCACCTGCAACCCGAGCCGAGGTTTCCAAGAAATAAAACTGCCCGTCTGCACCGAGTATAAATTCACTATGGGTAGGGCCATAGTCGCGGCCAAAAGCCTTCAGCAGTATTTGGTTTAACTGCAACAAGGTTTTGGCTTCAGGGCTTGATTGATCCAAGGTGCTGGTGGAAAACAAACCTTGGCCTTGTAACATGGCCAGTGGCGGCTCACCGTAACGGCTGGCCAAGGCAAAAACCACTTCGCCGCGCCAACTAAGGGCATCAACATGGAATACCTGGCCCGGCAGAAACTGCTCTAATAAAAACTGGGATTGTTGGTCGCCAAGTTGTTCCAGTTTGTGCCACAAGTCTTGCTGTTCGCTGAACTTCATGATGCCCTCTGAACCTGCCAAGGTGCGGGGTTTAAAGATCCAAGGCGGATTATGGCGGGTCATAAACTGGTACAGGTCGTTGTGGTTAACTACGCCGCAAAAGTCAGGTTCGGGGATACCTGCCAACTGGGCCTGGCTGCGCATGGCTAGTTTATCCCGGAACAAGCGCGCCTGGCTGTGGCCCATTCCCGGCATGCGCAGGTGTTCCCTGAGATCACCTGCGTGTTCTACATCAAAGTCATCCAGCGCCACGATGCGGTCGATTTTTTGGTGCCGCATCAAATAGCATACAGCATTGGTGAGATCCGGCTGTATCCTCAAATCAGGCATAGTATGGAACTGGTCAATGCATTCATGGGGCCAAGGGTGGTCTTTGAATGCTTCCCTGGCCAGGATAATGATGCGGCAGCCTTGGCGGTGGCATTCTTTGATAAATTCAGCGCCTTTAAATTCGCTGGCTAAACCCAGGATAGTGGGACTGTTTGGCATAAGGTTCACGCTATTGTCATTTGAGTATGGGAACAATGTCGATTCGCTTATCCAAGCTAGTCTATCCTATAGCTTTGGGCAACTGCTTTTTAGCCCATATCAATTTTCGGGAATATTACATATAACAAAGATAAATAGGCTCTAGCGATAATGCTTTACAAGCCCGGCGTGGGCAGGTATCAGTGGATTGGCAGTAAGCTTACAATATCCAGGGTTGTAATTTAATTACAGTTTAGGGTAAGTTTACCGCTTAGATTGCGAGTTTAATCGCCTAAAAATGAAAATTAATAACCGTTGGGGGTATTATGTCTGCCAAAATGGATGATCAGCTGAAAACAACAGTGCGTTACTTGGGTTCCAAATTAGGGGAAACCATTAAGGCGCAACTTGGGAATGAATGGTTGGATCGCATCGAAACGATCCGCAAAGCTGGTAAACAGTCCAACACGGGAGACCAAGAGGCGACCCAACAAATCGCCGAGCTATTCAAAGGGCTGGAAGACAGTGAATTGTTAGTAGTCGCGCGGGCTTTTACCCAATTCCTGAATTTAGCCAATATTGCAGAGCAAGAATACAATGCACACCTGCAGTTGGATGAGTCAATGGACAACCTGTTCGAGCACCTGCAAGCACAAAATGTCAGCGCCGAAAACTTCTCCAGCGCCTTGCAAAACCTCGAGATAGATTTGGTGCTGACTGCGCACCCAACTGAGGTGTATCGTCGTACCTTTATCCACAAATATGGTGAACTCAATGAATGTGTTGGCAAACTGCGCGACGATAGCCTTAAGCCAACCCAGCGCAATAGCCTAGAACTGCGCATCGCCGATCTCATCACCCAGGCCTGGCATTCGCAAGAAGTCAGGGCGGTGCGTCCTACGCCAGTAGACGAAGCCACCTGGGGTTTTTCTGTTATCGAAAACTCCTTGTGGGAAGCGGTTCCTGAATTTATCCGCGAACTAGACAGCAAAGTACAAGATAAATATGGTTTGGGCATACCGCTTGACGCCAAGCCAGTACATTTTAGTTCTTGGATGGGTGGTGACAGGGACGGCAATCCTTTTGTTACTGCCAAAGTGACTCAAACTGTATTGCTATTGGCGCGCAAACGCGCCGCTCGCCTATTCGCCGATGACATTGAGCAACTGGTGGTTGAACTGTCTATGTCTGACTGCGATGACAAGATCAGGTCTATCGTTGGTGAAGATGCCCTCGAGCCCTATCGCGCCCTTTTACGTCCAGTGTGGGAAATCCTAGTAGGCACCCGCGATGGTATTTCCGATTATATGGATGGTTTGCCGGTAGACCAAAGCCAGTGGATCCAAAGTGACGATGAATTATTGGCACCCTTGATGGCATGCTACGACTCACTGGTTACTTGTGGTATGGCCAATGTTGCCAATAGCTTGTTGTTGGACGTTATCCGCCGTGCCCACTGTTTTGGCGTCAACCTGCTACGCCTGGATGTGCGCCAAGATTCCGAACGCCACGCAGATGTTTTAGGTGAGTTGACCCGTTACCTGGGCTTAGGTGACTACAGCCAATGGTCGGAGGCTGACAAACAGGCCTTTTTGATCCAGGAATTGAGTTCCAAGCGGCCGCTATTCCCCAGCAACTGGGAGCCAAGCGCGGAAGTGAAAGAGGTGCTGGATACCTGCAAAGTGATTGCCGCCAATAACCGCTCAGCGTTTGGCATATATATTATCTCCATGGCTAGCTTGCCGTCTGATGTAATGGCGGTGCAATTGTTGCTTAGGGAGATGAATGTTTCTTGGCCAATGCCGGTAGCACCGTTGTTTGAAACCCTTGATGATCTAAACAATGCGCCCAAAGTCATGCAGCAACTAATGGCCATTGATTGGTACCGCGGTTATATCAAGGGCAAGCAGTACGTCATGATCGGTTATTCCGACTCAGCCAAGGACGCCGGTGCATTGGCTGCGGGATGGGCGCAATACCAATCCCAGGAAGCCCTGGTGGCCATCGCCAAAGAGCACGATATTGAATTGACCTTGTTCCACGGCCGGGGCGGCACTATTGGTCGTGGTGGTTTGCCAGCCCATGCTGCAATATTGTCGCAGCCACCGGGTTCATTAGAAGGCGGCTTTAGGGTCACTGAACAAGGTGAAACTATCCGCTACAAATTTGGTATGCCAGCGTTGGCTATGCGCAGCCTTAACCTCTATGCTAGCGCAATCCTGGAAGCGCTAATTATTCCACCGCCAGCGCCACAAGATGATTGGCGTGAGGCGATTGAAAGCATGGCTGGGGATGCCCGCGATAACTACCGCAACACTGTGCGCCACGATCCTGAATTTGTGCCTTATTTCAGGGTGGCGACACCAGAACAAGAGTTGGGCAAGTTGCCTCTGGGTAGCCGACCGGCCAAACGCAAACCCCAAGGCGGTATAGAAAGCCTAAGGGCTATCCCTTGGATCTTTGCCTGGGCACAAACCCGTATGGTTTTACCTTCTTGGTTGGGGGTGATGCCTGCGGTGCAAAAAGCCCTGGATGAAGGTAAATCTCCGGTATTGCAGGACATGCTAGCTAATTGGCCATTTTTCCGCTCCCGCCTATCCATGCTAGACATGGTATTTTATAAGGCCGATGCCAGGGTAGGTGCCGCTTATGACCAGCGCTTGGTGCCTGAAGAACTGCGCCATTTTGGTGACAAACTACGCACCGAATTAACCGACAGCATCAAACTTCTGCTCGAGCTATTGGAGCAGGACGAGGTTATGCAGTCTGATCCCAAAGGTAAGCAATCCATGACTATCCGGGCTGGCTACCTGCAACCTCTGCACTACTTACAAATGGAATTGTTGGCACGGATCCGTGCAATACCAGATGGCGAAATCCCAGGAGACTTGCAAAAAGCCATGATGGTGACCATTACTGGTATTGCTGTAGGTATGCGTAATACCGGCTAGTAACCGGAGATTAGATAATTTGAAAGGGCGTCCATCTGGCGTCCTTTTGTTTTTGGCGGGCATAAAAAAAGAGGGTTGCCCCTCTTTTGTAAAAAACTAGCTGTTGGCAATATTAACGTTGCTTAAGCTTCTCCCAAACAGCGGGAGGCAGGTTGAACAGTGCTTCTAGTTCTTCTTCTGATTCTTGTAATTCGCTGACCAGTTTTGGATCCTGGTAACAGTCCTTTATTTCTTCAGCCAATCGCTTTTTAGTCGACGGTTTGTCGTCTTCCAAAGTCATGGGGTTGCCTCTTTATTTGCAAAGTCGCAGTGCTCTCACCAAAAAGGACAACCGATCGGTGCTGAAATTTACCCGCTCACCTTTTTAGGTGGCATAATTTGCCAGATAATCTGCCGGAAGGCAAGGAATTCCCGCTACACCAGAGTCAATCGCGGCTTGCGCCACAGCGGTTGCCACCCGTTTGCACAACCTAGGATCCATGGGTTTGGGAATGATATAATCGCTACCAAAATTAAGGCTATCCACTTGTGCAGCGATTAGTACGTCGTCCGGCACAGGCTCTTTGGCCAACTCGCGGATGGCGTTAACTGCAGCGATTTTCATCTCGTCGTTGATGGTAGTAGCCCGCACATCCAATGCGCCCCGGAAGATAAACGGGAAGCACAATACATTATTAACCTGGTTTGGATAGTCAGAGCGGCCAGTGGCCATGATCAGGTCATCGCGTGTAGCCAAGGCAAGTTCAGGTTTGATCTCAGGATCTGGGTTGGAACAGGCAAAAATAACCGGTTTCGCTGCCATTTTGGCAAGTGCTTCGGCAGGTAGCAAGTCAGCACCTGATACACCTACAAATACGTCAGCCCCTTCCATTGCCTCTTCCAAGGTGTGCTTGTCTGTATTGATGGCGACTTTTTGTTTGTGTGCGGGCAAGTCATCGCGGCCGGTGTGGATAACACCTTTGCGGTCTAACATGTAGATGCGCTCGCGCTGGGCACCACATTTAACCAGCATCTCCATGCAGGCTACGGCGGCGGCACCTGCGCCCAAACAGACGATGGTGGCAGTGCGGATATCTTTGCCTTGGATCTCCAAGGCGTTGAGCATGCCCGCGGCCGTGACGATGGCTGTACCGTGTTGGTCGTCATGGAAAATGGGGATCTGGCAGCGCTCTAGAAGCGCTTGCTCAATTTCAAAGCATTCAGGGGCTTTTATATCTTCCAGGTTTATACCGCCAAAGGTATCGGCAATATTGGCCACAGTATTGATAAAGTCTTGGGTGCCGTCGTGTTTGACTTCGATATCGATTGAATCTATCCCTGCGAACCGCTTGAACAGCAAGGATTTGCCTTCCATGACCGGCTTGGATGCTAATGGCCCTAAGTTACCTAACCCCAGGATGGCGCTGCCATTGGAGATTACCGCAACCAGGTTGCCTTTTGCGGTGTAGCGGTAGGCATTTTCGGGATCCTTTGCGATTTCCCGTACCGGCTCAGCAACGCCGGGGCTATAAGCAAGGGCAAGGTCTTCAGCGCTTTCTGCAGATGTGGTTAATTCAACGCTGATTTTCCCAGGAGTGGGGTGGGCATGGTAGTCCAATGCCTTTTGACGCAAGTCAGACATAATGTGTAGGGCCTCAAGTTATTCAATTATGCTTATGCCGTTGGTGCTTTTTTAGCCGTCATTCATTTGGCTAATTTATTTGTGGCCGCTTGCGCGCAGCTCTTATTTTGAAAGCCAAAATGTAACATAACAAAAGCTATTACACATGCCCATTTTTAAAATAAGGATATATAAATGATTTTAGATAGGAAAAAGAGTTATATCTAATGAAAGAACTTTGCGCAGGAATAAAAAAACCCGGCTTGGAGCCGGGTTTTGCAGAATCTTTTGGGATAGCAATTATTTCTTGCCCAATACACCAAAACGCTTCTTGAAGCGGTCAACACGACCACCAGTATCAACGATTTTTTGCTTACCAGTGTAAAAAGGGTGGCAAGCAGAGCAAACGTCAAGGTTAAGGTCTTTGTTCAAAGTTGAACGGATCTTAAAGACGTTGCCGCAAGAACAGCTTGCAGTCACTTCGTTGTATTCAGGATGGATTCCGTCTCTCATGGGATACCTCAATTTAAGGCCGCATCGCTAACCAACCCGCAGCTGGCCACCATACGTTATTAACTTCATTATATACTCGCCTACAGGGCAAGTTTTGCCTAATTCAATTTGCCTTGTGGCAAAGAGGCGCGCATATTAATGTATCGCTGAACCAGGATCAAGCGATCCTGTGCATTAATTGCACAATTATTCATCGCTGAGTAAAACCACGCCAACACTTGGGCACAACCGTCCGGAGTATTACCTACCACAATGACCCAAGACAGCACTAATCTGTTCCTAGAAATAGCCTTGCCCGTGCCGATGCGCAGGTCTTTTGAGTATTTGTTGCCAGCGGGATGGCAGGCGCCAAAGTCGGGTTGCCGGGTGAAGGTGCCTTTTGGCAAACAAGAAAAAATAGGCGTAGTCATGGCGCTTAATAGCAGCAGTGAGTGGCCTACAGAAAAACTTAAGCCCATCATCGAACTAGTGGATATATCACCGGTACTAGATGATGGGCTATTGGCCTTGTTGCGCTGGGCAAGCCAGTATTACCACCACGCAATAGGTGAGGTGGTGCAAGCGGCATTACCGGTGAATTTGCGTAAGGGGGATGCGGCAAATAAGGTCAAGTTGCGCTATTGGCGTTTGCACCCAGAGCTAACTGATTCAGATCTCGCAGATGCAAAAGCGGCTTTAAAACGGGCGGCGAAACAACTTGCATTGCTAGAGCAACTAGCCGCTGGTGACCAATCTGAATCCCAATTGCTGGATGTGTTTAGCAGGCAAGTGATCAAATCCTTGAGCGACAAAGCCCTGATCAGTGATTATGAGCAAATACCAGAACCCAACCTCGTATGGCAGCAACAACTTGCTGTGGCGCCAGCGCCTTTCGCCAATACTGAACAAGCCTTGGCCATAAGCCGTTTGCAAAATACTAAGGGTTTCGAAGTATTACTATTGGAAGGGGTTACCGGCAGCGGCAAAACAGAAGTGTTCCTGCAGGGAATGGAGCCTAGCCTTAAACAAGGCAAACAGATCCTGATACTGGTGCCCGAAATCAGCCTAACGCCACAAACTACCTCCCGGATTGAGCAGCGGTTTGGTTTAAAAATCGATGCTTGGCACTCGGGATTGACTGACAATGAACGGCATTTGGTATGGCTGCGCGCCCGCAATGGCGAAGCGGCCATCGTAGTAGGTACCCGATCGGCGGTATTTTTGCCATTTAAACAACTGGCCATGATTATTGTGGATGAGGAGCATGATACCTCTTTTAAACAACAAGATGGTTTCCGTTACCACGCCCGTGACCTCGCTATCGTGCGTGCCAAAGCGCTGCAGGTACCATTGTTATTGGCATCAGCAACTCCCTCGCTTGAATCTTTGAACAATGCCCTGCAGGGGCGCTACCAGCATTTAATCCTGCAAACTGTGGCGGTGCCGACACCCGATACCAAGAAACAGTTGCTGGATTTAAACTTAGAACCTAGCCATGCTGGATTAAGCGATAGCCTGCGCAGCAGGATCCTATGGCACATCCAGCAAAACCGCCAAGTGCTGATATTTGTCAACCGCAGGGGCTATGCGCCGGCAATACTGTGCAATAGTTGCGGTCATGTACAGCACTGCCACCAATGTTCCAGCCCATTTACTTTGCACAAGTCAACCCAGCAATGGCATTGCCACCACTGTGGTGCCGTGCACAAACCCAAAAACCATTGCCAGCAATGCGGCCATTCCAGTTTGGAAACAGCCGGGTTTGGTACCGAAAAAGTGGAAGAACAGCTACAGCGGGATTTCCCCCACCACAATGTGGTGCGCATTGATAGCGACGCCATGCGCGGCAAAACCGCGTTGGCCCGCAGTTTGGAAAAGATTCATTCAGGCCACTACCACATCCTGGTAGGTACCCAGATCCTGGCCAAAGGCCATCACTTTCCCAACATCGCCATGGTGGCGGTACTCGATGTGGATAGTGCCCTGTTTAGTGCCGACTTTCGCGCCACTGAGCGCTTAGCCCAGCTGATTACCCAAGTTTCCGGGCGCACTGGCCGCGCTGGTAGCCAAGGCGAAATGTGGTTGCAAACGAGGCAACCACAGCATCCATTGTTGCAAGATCTATTGCATAATGGTTACGCCCATTTTGCCCGGACTGCACTGGGTGAACGCAACGCCGCGCAACTGCCGCCATTCTATTACCAGGTGTTATTTAGGGCAGAAGCTGTCGACGCAGGTGAATGTTTGCAGTTTTTACAGCAACTCAAGGAAATGTTCCATATGGAACAATCACTTGCGGAAACAGTCGCATGCATTGGACCTTTTCCCGCTTTGGTGGAAAAAAAGCAAGGCAGGTATAGGATGCAACTGTTATTGAATGCTGTTCAACGAAACCAGCTGCACCTAGCAGTGCAGTTCTTGTTAACTAATATTGAATCAATGCCTTTTGCGAAAAAAGTACGTTGGTCAGTCGATGTTGATCCGGCTGACTTTTATTAATTTTTTGTGTTGCCTGTATCAAGCCATTTTAAAAATAGGTACTATTGGCGTCCTTAGTTTTATCTACTCCGACCAGCATTTAGACAGGTATCCCCTTTTTTTATGGCTCCAAAAGACTACGTTTCCCGCGGCCGCGCAAGCGCTAGAAAGAAACCCGCCGCTACAGCTAAAAAAAGCGCACCAAAATCCGCGCCAACCCCCTGGGGACGGATTGTGTTGGTGCTAGCTGTTGTGATTGGTTTTGCCTATTTCTTGTGGACTATTAAGGATTCTGCACCAGAGTCAGCGACACCTATTACGCAACAGGGTTCCGGCAAGACTGAACCGGAAGAAGCCCTGCCCGAACCGCCAGAAGAACAGTGGGAATACATTCAAGAACTGGAAAACCCCCCTGAAGACAAATTTGAGAAAGTCGAGCCTTTGTCTGCCAACCGGCCTGATATCCAATACCAGATGCAATGTGGTTCATTCAGACAAAAATCCCAAGCTGAGGAAATGCGTGCCCGCATCGCTTTCCAAGCCCTTGAATCTGAAATCCGGGCGACTGAGGGCCAAACCGGCCTTTGGTATCGGGTAGTGTTGGGACCATTTGAAACTAAACGGTCAGCAGAAGCGGATCGCCATAAACTACAACGCGCCGGGATCAGTACGTGCCGCATTTGGCGCTGGAATTAGTGGGCTTTGCCAGCTTCGCGCTAAACCTGGGTTGAAATTAGGCTAGCGCACCCCCACAACTTGCCAATAGCATAAATTCCGCCTATCCAGGCGGTAACATTTGGGAATAGCAATGACAACGATTGTATCAGTGCGTCGTGGAAACCAGGTGGTGATGGCAGGTGATGGCCAAGTGTCCTTGGGTAATACCGTCATGAAAGGCAATGCCAAAAAAGTGCGTAGGCTTTATAACAATAAAGTCTTGGCCGGATTTGCTGGCGGAACCGCCGATGCCTTCACCTTGTTTGAAAGGTTTGAATCTAAATTAGAGCAGCATCAAGGCCATCTAACCAGAGCCGCCGTTGAGTTGGCCAAAGACTGGCGAACCGACCGCATGCTGCGACGTTTAGAAGCCTTATTGGCAGTGGCTGACGAAACAGCATCCCTGATCATTACCGGTAATGGCGACGTGGTGCAGCCTGAAAATGACCTTATCGCCATTGGTTCGGGTGGCAACTTTGCCCAGGCGGCAGCGACAGCGCTGCTGGATAATACCGAGTTGGGCGCCCGTGATATCGCGGAAAAAAGCCTCGCAATTGCCGGCAATATCTGTGTCTTCACCAACCATAGCCAAACTGTTGAAACACTAGACTACTAGTGCACTTGCATTTATAGGTGTAAACATGTCTGAAATGACTCCAAGAGAAATAGTTCACGAACTGGATCGCCATATTATCGGCCAGCAAGACGCGAAAAGGGCCGTCGCGATCGCACTGCGTAACCGTTGGCGCCGCATGCAGCTGGATAGCGAATTGCGCCAGGAAGTTACGCCAAAAAACATCCTAATGATAGGTCCCACCGGTGTTGGTAAAACTGAAATCGCCCGCCGTTTGGCCAAGTTGGCCAATGCCCCTTTTATTAAGGTAGAAGCCACCAAGTTCACCGAAGTGGGTTATGTGGGTAAAGAAGTTGAATCAATCATCCGCGATTTGGCAGATATCGCCGTCAAAATGACCAAAGAGCAGGAGCTCAGCAAGGTGCGTTTCCGCGCTGAAGAAGCAGCCGAAGAGCGTATTTTGGATGCCATCCTGCCACCGCCAGAAAATGTGTGGGGCGAGCGTGAGGAAGCCCAGGACAAAGGTACCCGTCAGAGTTTCCGCAAAAAACTGCGGGAAAACAAGCTGGATGACAAAGAGATTGAAATCGACGTCTCCCTGCCGCAAGTTGGTGTTGAGATCATGGCACCTCCCGGCATGGAAGAAATGACCAACCAGCTCCAAGGTATGTTCCAAAACCTGTCTGGCACCCAAAAGAAAAAGAAGAAACTAAAAGTCAAAGAAGCCTTCAAACTGCTGGTGGAAGAAGAAGCCGCCAAGCTGGTTAACCAAGAAGAGCTTAAACAAAAATCATTGGATGCGGTTGAGCAAAACGGCATTGTATTCGTCGACGAAATTGACAAAATCTGTAAGCGTGAAGGCACCGGCACGGCTGATGTTTCCCGCGAAGGGGTGCAGCGGGATCTGTTGCCATTGGTGGAAGGTTCGACCGTTAGCACCAAACACGGCATGGTTAAAACCGACCACATCTTATTCATTGCTTCTGGTGCGTTCCAGATGTCAAAGCCTTCGGATTTGATCCCAGAGCTACAAGGCCGTTTGCCTATTAGGGTAGAACTGGCGGCATTAACGACGGACGATTTCAAACGCATTTTGACTGAGCCTAACGCTTCTTTGACCGAACAATACCAAGCCCTGATGCAAACCGAGGGAGTAGAATTGAGCTTCACCGAAGACGGTATTGACCGCATCGCCCACGCCGCTTGGCAAGTCAACGAAACCACTGAAAACATTGGTGCCCGTCGCTTGCATACAGTGTTGGAGCGCCTGATGGAGGATGTCTCGTTTGACGCCTCCGATATGGATGGTGAAAAAGTGGTGATTGACGCCGAGTATGTCAACCAGCACCTAGAATCGCTGGTTGAGAACGAAGATTTAAGCCGCTTTATCCTATAGTTTGGATCCCAATAAGGGAAAAAAGCCGGAACAGCGTCTACTGCTCCGGCTTTTTGTTTTTTAGTAATGGGTATTAGCTAAAGCTTCCAATGGTACATAGTCTTGGTCAAAACCAAAACAGCGCGGGGCAACTGCGGCGAGGGCTTTTTCACTGCGGAAGTACCCAGGGCAGCCAATGGCAAACACTGCTACCCTCTGGCCGTAGCGCAGGCGCTCGGCATTGATCGGGTTGCAGGTTTCATAATCCACTACAACAATTAGATCCGGCACTGCCGCAGCCAATTCGCCGTTAATCTTGGCAAGTAAATATTCGTTTTTGATTTGGATCGCCATCTTGCAATTGGCATCGGAAAAGGCCGTAATCTGGGCTTCACCAATATCAAAACCTTGCTCAATACGGGTGGCCTTGTCGGTCACCTTGCCGCACATCAGCAATTTACATTCGCCATACAGTGATTTGGCAAACAGCGCCTGTAGATGCGGCAGCATAGCCTTTGCATTGCCTCTGTGTTTTGCCAAGGTTTTGCCCAGCGCTATGGAAAAACTCACTGTGCCGGGGATCACCGATTGTTTCAGCTGTTTGCCGGTCATAGGATGCTCCACTGTGGTTAACATACCGCCTGAGCTCATGGCTAAACTGCGGATATGCCGCTCGTAGGTGGCTGTGGTTTTCGTGCTAAAGCGGGTGATATTGCCTTCGTAGTCGCAGGCATAGGCGGGAGTAGGCGCTACGCCCTCAATGGCATAGGTCATCATTTGCGCTTCCGGTAGTGCCCTGCCCATGCCGTCGCCATCCACAACCGGCAAACCTGTTGCGGCCGCCGCGATTATAGGGACTAACGAGTTGGCGCCACCAATTTCAAACGAAACCAGGGCGTCCAATTGTTCGATACTATCTTGCTGGAACGCCTTCAATGGCAATACCGTTTCATTAATGCTGGGCAGCATTTCCAAGCTTACTGTCGGTGCGCCAACCCCACCAATGGTGACAATATGGTCATGATCCGCCAACTCTTCCGGCGCTACTAAGTCTACGGCGCCGTATTTCTGCAACGCCTGTTGCGCCAGTAGCTTGGGCACATAAGGATCACCACCACCACCGGTTGCCAGGAATACCGCACCCAATACCAAATCATCGAGTTCAGCGCTTGTGATTTTCATTATGCAGTCTCCTTGGTCAATTGGTGTGCGGGTGGCTGGATTGCGGCAACATCACCAATCACCTTCACCCTAACGCGGGTACTGCCAGCGTCCATGTAGGGCACGGCA
Organism: Alteromonadaceae bacterium; assembly: GCA_965279005.1. Classification (GTDB taxonomy): domain Bacteria; phylum Pseudomonadota; class Gammaproteobacteria; order Enterobacterales; family Alteromonadaceae; genus Planctobacterium. The sequence goes on from CBDIHK010000027.1 coordinate 92,409, forward strand.
GTTTCTTCGACATCTGCTATTTTAATTGAATCCGCTGCTGCACCCGCATTTACGGCATTTTTGGTAGCTTGTAGCGTCACCTGCTTGATGGCTTGATCCCGGCTTATATTCTGGTATGACAGCATGTGCTCGGCTTCGCCACCGATTTGGGCTATGGCAGCCCCGAGCGCGTTGGCAACGCCGGCGTGTGCCGGACGGATAATATCTGACGCGGTTCCTAGCTGGCCTGAGATCAGTACCGAACCCCCGCCCACCAAAATTACCGGCATGGGATCGCTATTGGGCTTCATCATATCGATATTTTGATCCAGCAAGCTATGCATCCTGGCTAGGCATCGTGACACAAGATCGGGCGCTAAGTGGGCAACGCGTCTGGGATCACCCAATTCAAAACCACCGGCAGCAACTGCAATATCTGTTGCTGTCAGGGTATCGCCGCCAAACACCTGGGCTTGTTGCAGCAGTGCGTGCCCCACCGAATGAGGGCCGATGTTGGTGCCATCTGGACTGATAACACTGCCACCGCCCAGGGCAACTGCTTGGATATCCGGCATCCTAAAGTTTGTCCTGACCCCACCCACTTCGATGATATTGTTGGATTCCCTGGGAAAGCCAGATTGCAGGAAACCAATATCGGATGTGGTGCCACCGATATCTACTACGATGGCATCTTGCAAGCCGGTGAGTTGGCTAGCACCGCGCAAGGAGTTGGTAGGTCCCGAGGCGAAGGTCAGCGCAGGGTATTGCCGGACAAAGTCACCGTTCATCAAGGTACCGTCGTTTTGGCTGACAAACATTGGGCAATGTAGCTGGTGTTGTTTTAATGCGCCGTAAAAGGCATCTACAACCTTGTCAGCAAAAGGCCGCAGTGAGGCATTTAGGATGCAGGCATTTTCCCGCTCCAAAATTCCTAACTTGCCCATTTGGTGGGATAAGGTAATGGTGACCCCTGGGATTGCCGCTTGGATTTCTTTGGCCAGGGTCCATTCCGGTGCCGCATTCATGGGGGAAAAGGCCGAGGCAATAGCGATGTTGCGGATCCCTTTGGCTTTGATATCCCGTATTACTTTTTCAGTCTCGCTGGCCTGGGTTTGCGCCAGTGGCCAACCGTCGTATAAATAGCCGCCAAGTAGCAGATAGTGTTGTTTGCCAATGGTATTGGCGATGTCCTGTGGCCAGTCGGTCATGGGGGGGATATCGGAACCGGATGGCAAGGCCAGGCGAATGGCGGCGACCGGTGCCAATTGCCTGCGCTCAACCACGGCATTGGTAAATTGTGTGGTGCCAATCATTACTGCTTCAACTTGATCTGGTTTGATACCTGAGTTGCCCAAGATGATCTCTAGCGCAGCAACAACGCCGCTAATTACGTCAGCGCTAGTCATGGCCTTGGTACTGGCAATAATCTGTTTACCTTGCAACAGCACTGCGTCGGTGTGGGTGCCACCCACATCTATTCCTATGCGCATGGTCATTACCTCAATTAGGGGATTTGTGTAGGAGTTTACTCGCCAGCCAATACACCAGGCCGGTTAGTGCAATAGAGTCCAATACTTCGATGCTGGAAATACCTGGCAGGCCAAAAAGTATTAGTAAGCTCGCATAGCCAGCGCCCACAGCCCAGGCCAGCAGCGCAGCGATGTTGTAGTGGTTGTTATCAGCAAGTTTATTTGCTTGGTATTGGCTTTTTTGGAACAGAAAGAAATCAATTAAGATCACGCCGGCCACCGGCACAAAAATGGTGGACAATACCACCAGGAAGTTAATGAAATAGTCCAAGAGGTTAAATAGGGCTGCAATAAATCCAAACAGTCCTAGCACTAGGGTTAAGGCTTTTTCATTGGCCTGGCTAAATGTGGATTTAACGCTCAGCACCGCGCTGTATAAATTGAGTGAATTCAGTACCCAACTGCCGGCGATGACTATGACAAAGGCCAGCGCACCCAAGCCTAACGCTAGCAATAAGCTCAGTATTTCAGTTTCCGCCATCGCCGCCGCAGCAAACCCGGCAACCAGCATCACTACTAGCTGTACAACTTGGTAAGACCAAAATGCCGTGTGCACGCCACCACTGGCTTGGCGGGAAAAGCGGGTGATGTCCGGCAAAATGATGGCACCGATAATGATGGTGCCAACAATCGCGGCAATACCGTGGCTCAATGGCATGCTACCGGTTTTTTCTAGCTGCAAAAATGCGTCTATAGCCAAGGTTTCGCTGGCTTGGAAATACATATAAATGGTCAGCACCAGTAACACCGGTACCAAGGTCGATGCCAGTAGGTTAATGGCGCGAAAGCCGTATAAGGTGGTGCCCAGCATGCAAAGCCCGGCGATGCACTCTATGATCCAGGTTGGGGTGGTTGCTTGCCATGAACTCGGCAAGAGCTGGTGTACGGCATTGGCAAAAATATCAATGTTGATGCCAAACCAGCCAATTAGCGATATGGCGAACGCCAGGTTCACCAAAGCAGCGCCTCGGTCGCCAAAGGCAATACGTACCAGCAAGTAGGAACTCATGCGGGTGCGCACGCCGATACTGCCCATGGCAGCACCAATAACCGTTAAAATCAGGCAACCAATTAAAATTGCCAGCACTGCGTCAGGCACCGTTAAGGCCTGGTATAGTTCTAGCCCTGTTATAAAGGTTGGCAAGGAAAACGCTACCATGGCAGAAACCGCGGCAACCCTCTGCCAAGGCACTAATTGGCTGTCGCTAATGCTGTTACCGTGCTCGCTGTGTTGTTGTGTCATGGTTGGCTTTGCCTGCTTCGGTGTTATTAATAGCTTAGGCTAGGTTGCGGAAAATTATTGATTGAAGTGATGGCAGTAGGCCAAATGGGCTTTTTCGTTTTATGCTTAAACAAAAGAATATTTTGTTTTAACGGATCCAGCATTAAACGGCCGCACATGAACGATAAAAAAGCGATAAAACTCGACGCACTGAACAAAAAGATACTGGCGACCATCCATAAACAAGCGGATCTGTCCAACCAGGAACTGGCAGAGATAGTAGGGCTGTCGCCAAGCGCTTGTTTCCAGCGCACCAAAGCCTTGCGCGAAGCCGGTTACTTTTTCAATTTCCACACCGAAATGGATCTAGACCGCATATGCCAGCATGTCTTGGCTTATGTTGAGTTCCGCATCAAACAAAACCATCCGCAGGCTCGGCAGCAGTTTGTGCAAGCCATCAATCAAATCCCTGAATTTATGGACTGCCTGCGCATCGATGGTGAGTACGACTTTATTTCCTTTGCTTGCTTTCCCGATATCAAAGCCCTAAACCGGGTCTGCGACGAACTGTCTGGCCGGGACAAACTCGGTATCGAAAAAGTCAAAACCAGGATGATATTGGAACGCGCCAAATGGTACCTGGGCTACCCGCTAGAAAAGCTGAAGTGGCTGGAATAAATATCAAGGGGTCAGAGACCTTGAAACTCAAGTCTGCTAACAATTTGAAAATAAACGCTTTTTTCAAGGTCTCTGACCCCTTGATAGCTTGATATTTTAGGGCAAGGCGCTTGCCTGCAAAGCGGATTTAATTGGCTTTGGATCGCGTGCCAGGTAGCCTTGCCAGAAGGTTGCGCCAAGCTGGTTCATGAGGTTGGCTTCGGCATTCATCAGCATTACTATGCCAACGCCGAGATCCTTGGAAACCGACACCTCTGCCCGGTAACCTTCGACCCAGCCGCTGTGGTAGGCAATAACCTGGCCGTCTATATCGTATACCCGCCAGCCGACACCATAATGGGCATTGTCCAGTAACTGTCTCCAGGCGCGCCGGCGCAGTTCCCGAGAAGTGCGGGTGATGGGCTGGGTGATTTCTTGCAACAAGGGTTCATCCAATACGTCTGGATATTCCCCCATCATGGCCCTAAGCCAAATTGCCATGTCTTCGCTGTTGCTGTTTACCCCCGCTGCAGGGGACACGCGGTAATAGCTTTCCTGGATTTTAGTTTTTTTCCAGCGTTTCTTGCGGGTCATAACATGGGGTTTTGCCCAGTTATCGGCTTGGATCAGTGGTGTACGACCAACACTGGTTTGCTGCATGTTTAGGGGGCGCAACAATAGCGACTCTAGTTCCTGTGAGTAGCTGCTGCCCTGTTTCTGGAAATAATATTCCAACACACCAAACAAGGCATTTTGATATGTGTAGCATTCTCCAGGCGGGCACAATGGTGCCAAATCGGCTAGGTGGTTGATGATACGGTTCAAAGAATAATCGGCTTCTATTAAGTTGTCGTAGGCATTAGGCATAAAACCACTGCTTTGGCTCACCAGGTGTTCCAGTGTGATTTGCGCATTGTTTCGGGTGAACGGGAATTCTGGGGCAAGGCCTGCGAGGGGCTGCTGCCACTCCAATTTAGCCTGCTCTACTAATTTTGCTGTTAAATTGCCGGTAAAGGTTTTGGAAACTGACGCGAGGCGGAACAGGGTTTGCTCGTCAACTTGCCGTCCCGAGCGTTCGGTCAGGCCGTAATTGTAATAAATTGGCAACTGGCCACGCTCCACGTAGACCATGCTGAATCCAGGAATACTCTGCTGTTTGAGCTGGCTTTGGGTTTGTTGCCAGAAAACATCCACCCAGTGCTTTTCCACTGCATTAGCGGTAAAACACATCATGACGGTCAACAACAATACCAATGGTTTTGGCAAAACTCTCAAACAGAAGCACCCCGGTTAATAACTGCAGGCAATTATCTACAGCTTGGCCCACTAGTGCAACGTATGCCATGGGGAATATTGGTTAGCCAGTTCTTTGTCGGTAGATAAAGTGCCCGCGCTGATGTTTCAGTTCCGTTTTCATCGCATTACCTGGGCAAAAATATCGTAATATGCCAACCATACCGATAGGGAGCCACAAATGACGCAACAAAACCAACTCTACCAACAAGCTAGGTTAAGCCGTGACAGGCGATTTGATGGCCAGTTTTTTGTGGCAGTTAAAAGCACGGGCATTTTTTGCCGCAACATCTGCCCTGCAAAAACACCAAAGGAAGAAAATGTAGAATACTTCGATTTTGCTGCCCAGGCTGTGCAACAGGGTTACCGCCCGTGCTTGCGTTGCCGGCCAGACAGTGCCCCCAATTCCTATGCCTGGTTAGGCACAGAGACCACTTTAATCAGGGCAATGCGGCTGCTGCGCAGCCGGCCTGAAGATCCATTGCCCCAGATTGCGGATAGCTTGGGCATCTCAGATGGTTATTTGCGCAAATTATTCCGGCAAAAGCTGGGCATTACACCCAAACATTACCAGCTAACCGAACAACTTTTGTTTGCCAAAAAGTTATTACATGAATCCGATATGACGGTAGAGCAAGTGGCGGCAAATTGTGGTTTCCAATCTTCCCGCCGGTTACAGGACAATATGCAGCGGCTATTGCAGTTAACACCCAGCCAAATCCGCAAGCAACAGCAGGCGGTGTCCTCACAACTGGAATTGTTTTTGCCAGTGAACCCCCCTTATTGTTGGCCGCAGGTGCGGGATTTCTTGGCCAAAAGGGCGATAAGCGGTGTTGAGTGCGTCAGCGAAGATAGCTATAGCCGCAGCTATAACCTAGCGGGCAGCGGCGGTTTTTTTGCGGCAACCTATTTGCCTGGACATGCCCAATTCAAGGTGACCCTAGCGTGTGACCAACCTAGCCAGGTAAGGGCGGTGATCCAGAACATCCAAAGGGTGCTTGATATGCAAACCGACTACCCGCTAATTGCCAAAGCCTTGCAGAAGGTGGGCATTGCCCAATCGGAATTGCTGCCCGGATTGCGGTTGCCTGGTGTCTGGGATTTGTTTGAAGCGGGTTGTCGGGCGATTTTGGGCCAGCAAGTGTCGGTTACGGCGGCGGTTAACCAAGTTACTAAACTAAGCCAGGCGCTTGGCAGCAAAGCTACTGGTCTTGCGAACCCTGATCTAAATCACTGTTTTCCAACCCCAGCCCAGGTTGCCGCTAGTGAACTGGAATTTATAAAATTGCCAGGTGCCCGCAAGGCGGCATTACGCAGCTTTGCCTTGCATATGGCGCAGTGCCAGCTGCCGGATGATTTTGAACAGTGGTTGGCTATCAAGGGCATCGGCCCTTGGACCGTGAGTTATGCCAAGATGCGTGGGCTATCAGATCCCGACGTTTGGATGGGGGGTGATCTCGTGATTAAAAAGCAGATCCAAGACAAACACTTGCAACCAGATGCTGCGAGCCCATGGCGCAGTTATTTGACTTTTCAACTATGGAGTAATGCCTCATGAACTGCTACTACGGGTATGTTGCCTCACCAGTGGGGTGGATCCAAATCCAGGCCAATAGCCAGGCCATTGTAGCCATTGGGTTTGTCGACGAAACCACCCATGCAGAATCCGATAACAAATTGGTCACTGCAGCTAAGCAGCAGATAACAGCGTATCTCGATGGCACCCTGCAGGAATTTGACTTGCCCATGGCCGCCGAGGGCACTGAGTTTCAAAAACGGGTTTGGCAAGCGTTGTGCAATATCCCCTATGGTGCAACTGCAAGCTACCAGGATATTGCACTACAATTTGGCGATGCCAACAAAGTGCGTGCCGTCGGTAGCGCCAATGGCCGCAACCCCATAGCTATTGTTGTGCCCTGCCACCGGGTTATTGGTAAAAACGGCAGCCTTACGGGCTATGCCGGTGGCTTGGCTCGCAAACAATTTTTATTGCAACTGGAACAGGGTTCTGTGCAGACACAAGGGCAATTGCTTTGAAGTACTACATTGAGCTTATCGTGCTAGCAGCACTTTGGGGCGCGTCTTTTATGTTCATGCGTACCGGTGCCCCTGAATTTGGGCCAGTACCCTTGATAGCGCTGCGGGCAGGTATTGCTGCTGTATTTTTATTGTTGTTGCTTACCCTGTTGCAACGCCAGCAGCTAGCTCTGTTATGGCAGGAGCGTAAGCATTTGTTGATCCTAGGTCTTACCAATACCGCCCTGCCCTTTTGTTTTTTTGCTTTTGCCACCTTGAGTATGGAGGCAGGGATCACCGCGACGATTAATTCTACTGCACCAATGTTTGGCGCAATAATCGCATTTTTTTGGTTAAAAGACAGTTTATCTGGTCCAGCAATTGCCGGTTTGTTTATTGGCTTCATTGGTGTCTACTTGCTGATGCTCGACAAACTCCACGCCGATGCCAGCTATTGGTTCCCGGCGCTGGTAGCCATGTCTGCTTCGGCGCTATATGGGTTTTCAGCTTGCTACTCCCGGCTTTATGCCAGCCATATTAAACCTTTGGCCATTGCCACCGGTAGCCAGGTATATGCCACCGTGCTGTTAGTTTTACCTGCGCTATGGTTGTGGCCAGAAACTACGCCTGCATCACGTGCCTGGTTTGATGTTGCAATGCTGGGTATCGCCTGTACGGGCGTGGCCTATGTTATTTATTTCCGCATATTAAGTGGTTTTGGTGTCACCAAAGCGCTGGCAGTAACCTATTTAATCCCGCTATTTGCATTTATTTGGGGCTGGTGGCTGTTGTCGGAGCAAGCGTCTCTCAATGTTATTATTGGAGCTGTTGTGATCTTGTTAGGGGTCGCGTTAACGAGCGGTTTGATCCTAAAGCGGAAACCTAGCGTAAGCCCAGCATCATGATATTAAGCTAAAGTGGAAAGGCGGTATCACGCAATATGTGCCAAACTTTCCAGGTAACCTGAACACCGGCGGTATCCAATGCCATTGCTGCATAACCTAAAGCTGCAAAGTGACAACGTCTATTTCGTTGGCGATCTGCACGGCCAATACCAATTGTTGCTGCAAGCCATGCAGCACGCTGGTTTTGACCCAAGCAATGGCGATGTCTTGGTCAGCACCGGCGATCTCGTGGATCGCGGCCCGCAATCAATGGAGTGCCTGTCGTTACTCGACCAAGACTGGTTTTACACCGTTAAAGGTAACCACGAACAAATGCTGCTAGATGGCTTAGCAGCGCTAGCTGGCAATGGCAAAAGCCTCGACTTGATAAACTGGCGTGACTTCAACGGCGGTGATTGGTACCAGGAGGACTCCCCGGTTGCCCAAGAGGTCGAAAGGTTGCTACCCACATTAACTGAATTACCGTTAGCGATTGAAATTGAGACCGAGCTTGGCCGGGTTGGCGTCATCCACGCAGCAGTACCCAACAATGAATGGTTGGATATCGATCTGTTACAACTAAAGGCGAGCCAGAAATTTGCCATGTGGTCCCGCAGCAATGGCTTGGCGGCAAGGCGGAAATTGGATTCTGTTGCTAATGGACAATCTTCCCTTTCAAGCAATATGCACCAGGTGCAAGGAATTGATGCCGTCGTTGTAGGCCATACCATTATGCCGCAAGGTGCCCCCGCGCTATTGGGCAACACCCTTTACCTGGATGTAGGCTGTGCCAAGGGTAAAACCCCGGTACTGTACAAAGCTAACACACTACTAACGCAACAGTTATCCTAATTGCTACTTCCGTATTGTGGGAGTTCCGCTAGAATAGCGGCACTGACTTATGAAGGAATAACAACATGCCAATGACTGCTGTGGTGCTGGCTGCCGGAAAAGGCACCCGCATGAAAAGCACCTTGCCCAAAGTGCTACACAAAATCGCCCATAAACCCATGGTACAGCACACCTTGGATACCTTAGCCGCTTGCGATATTGGAACTGTTAACTTGGTTTATGGCCATGGAGCTGGGCAACTGCAATCGGCTTTGGGGCACAATGCGATTAACTGGTGTTTACAGGAAAAACAATTGGGCACCGGCCATGCAGTGATGCAAGCACTAACCCACATCAATAAACAAGATGATGTGTTGATTTTGGTGGGCGATGCCCCCCTAATCCAAGCAAGTACCCTGCAGCGTCTAATGGTGGTAAAACAGACCTGTGATTTGGCCTTATTGACAGTGGAGATGGATGACCCAAGCGGATTGGGGCGCATAATCCGCGATGGTGATTTGATTCAGGCAATTGTTGAGCACAAAGACGCCACCGATGCACAACGCCAAATCAAAGAAATCAATACCGGAATCATGATCCTGCCTGGTGCTGACCTGCACCGGTGGTTGGGGCAACTGGGCAATGACAATGCCCAGCAAGAGTATTATTTAACCGATGTTATTGCTATGGCCGCAGCGGAAGGTAAAACCATTAAAGCTGCCCATCCAGATTCTGCCATTGAGGTAGAGGGCATCAACAATCGCCAGCAATTAGCGCGCATAGAATGTGAATACCAGCACCGCATAGCTAATCAACTTATGTTACAAGGCGTCACCATTAGGGATCCGTATCGTTTAGACGTCCGCGGCGAACTAGAGGTTGGGCAGGATGTTGAGATTGACGTTAACGTCATTTTTGAGGGCAAAGTCACACTGGGTGACAATGTCAAAATAGCAGCTAATTGTGTTCTGAAAGATTGCACCGTTGGCGACGGCACCGTTATTGAAGCCTTCTCCATGCTAGATGGTGCCCAAGTCGCAGGCAACTGCACTGTTGGCCCATACGCTAGGTTGCGCCCCGGATCAGTAATGGAAAAGGGCGCCAAGGTTGGCAACTTTGTTGAAATGAAGAAGACCACCTTGGGTGAGGGTTCTAAAGCCAACCATCTGACTTATTTGGGCGATACCCAAGTGGGCAAGGCGACCAACATTGGTGCTGGTACCATCACCTGCAACTACGATGGCGTAAATAAATGGAAAACCAACATTGGCGATGGTGTTTTTATTGGCTCAAACAGTTCACTCGTTGCCCCCGTCGAGGTAGGTGACGGTGCCACGGTGGGTGCGGGTTCGGTGATTAATAAACCCGTTGAAGATGACCAGTTGGCCGTTGCCCGCGGCAAGCAGCGCAATATTAGCGGCTGGCAACGGCCGGTTAAGAAGCCTTAGCGGCGCTCGCCAAGAAGGTTAGCAGATAAAGTTGCTAAGTTGTCATGCTCCTGTCTTTTTGAGCCGTTAACCTGCGGCTTTTTTGCTATGGGATGGGTGCCAACTTAGGTTTGTGCAAATGAACAACAATTTATATAAACAACTTGCCGCAGAATTTTTAGGCACGCTATTCTTGGTTTGCACTGTGGTTGGCTCTGGCATCATGGCTGAACAACTCGCTGGCGGCAATGTCGCCATAGCCCTGCTCGGCAACACCATACCAACAGGCGCCATCTTAATGGTATTGATTATGGTGTTTGGCCCTGTGTCAGGCGCCCATTTTAATCCTGCGGTTACCGTTGCCATGCGGGTCAAAGGTGACCTGGGGAATACAGCTGCCGGTTTGTATATACTGGTGCAGGTTGCTGGTGGTATTTTGGGAACCATAGTTGCCCATCTTATGTTCGATATACCGGCGGTGGACTTTGGCAGCAAAGCTCGTGTTGGTGCCGCGCAATGGTTCTCCGAGTTTGTGGCCACCTTTGGTTTATTAATGACTATCTTTGGTTTTGTCCGTTATAAGTCTGATGCCGTTGCTTACGGTGTTGGCCTTTATATCACTGCGGCTTACTGGTTTACAGCGTCCACCAGTTTCGCCAATCCGGCAGTTACTATTGCTCGGGCATTTACTGACAGCTTTTCCAATATCTCGCCCAACCATGTCCCCGGTTTTATTATTGCCCAAATAATAGGTGCGCTGGCGGCTTTATGGCTTTTTAGCTGGTTATTTGACCTTAAAGCGAAAAAATAACTTGCATTCCTTTCAAATAAAAAGAAAATAAGTTTCTTTTCGAAACTTAACGGTAAATAAGATCAAACGCAACACCCAACAACGACGGCACCAAATTGTTAAGACCCTGGATCAGCAAGGCGAAACTAGTGTTGAAATGCTGGCGACTAGTTTTAATACTTCTTTGGTTACCATCCGCAAAGATCTCGCTGCGTTAGAAGCCGACGGCCTGGTGTTGCGCAGGCATGGTGGTGCCATCTTGATGCCGAGTGAGGTGCTACTACCAGACGAAAATGTTTCGAATCGAAAGTTAGCGTTAGGCAAATTGGCTGCATCCCTGGTTAAAGACCATGACCGCATCGTTATCGACTCAGGCAGCACCACTACCCAAATGTTGCGCCATCTTAACCAAAAGCGCGGTTTAGTGGTGATGAGCAACTCCATTTACATTGCACAGGCATTATTGGAGTTGGAGACGGAGCCTACCGTGCTGATGACAGGTGGCACCTGGGACAACCAAAGCCATTCATTCCAAGGGGCAATGGCAGAACAAGTGTTGCGTTCTTACAACTTTGATGCTGCCTTTATCGGCGCCGCAGGCTTGGATCCAGCCCGGGGTAGTACCACCTACAACGAGCTGACCGAATTGACCGAAGTCATGGCTGAAGTATCCCGGCAAGTAGTAGTGGTGGCAGAGTCGGAAAAGTTTGAGCGGCGCATGCCAAACTTGGAACTACCTTGGAAAAAAATAGATAAGTTGATCACCGATGACCAAATCCCTACGGCAACATTAGTTGCACTGCAAGACAAAGGGGTAGAAGTCATGGTGGCAGACAGTGAATATTAGGAGCGAGTTATGTGTGGAATTGTTGGTGCAATTGCCGAAAGGAATGTGGTTGAAATTTTGTTGGAAGGCCTTAAGCGTCTTGAATACCGTGGCTATGATTCTGCTGGAGTGGCCATCGTGGACAATGGCAATGTGCTTAGACGCAAACGCCGTATTGGCAAGGTAGCCGAATTAAAACAAGCCATTGCCGATGAGCCAGTAAAAGGCAGTATTGGAATTGCCCATACCCGCTGGGCAACCCATGGTGGTGTCACCGAAGCCAATGCCCATCCACATTTCTCTAGTGGCCGTATTGCTGTTGTGCACAATGGTATAATCGAAAATTACCAAAAACTGAGCTTTGACCTGAAGCACGCGGGTTACTCCTTCTTAAGCCAAACTGATACCGAAACTATCGCCCACACTATCCATCAAGCCATGATGACCAGTGCCGACTTGTTGGCTGCGGTGCAACAAAGCGTCAAACAGTTCCACGGAGCCTATGGCACAGTGGTAATGGATCTTGAGAACCCCGACAAATTAGTGGTTGCCCGTTCAGGCAGCCCATTGGTGATTGGCCTGGGTATTGGCGAAAACTTTATTGCTTCAGACCAAATGGCGCTATTGCCGGTAACCCGTCGTTTTATTTTCCTAGAAGAAGGTGATGTCGCTGAGATAACCCGAGATAGTGTACGCATATTGGATATCAACGGTAAACCTGTAGAGCGCACTATCCATGATTCTGAGATTGAGCATGATGCCGGTGATAAAGGTGGCTACCGGCACTATATGTTGAAGGAAATTTACGAGCAGCCCGCAGTGGTGCGCAATGCCCTGCAAGATCGCGCGGACAACGAAGGTATTGTCGAGGGGATTTTTGGTGACAATGCCGAAGACATGCTCGCAAAAGTACAGCACGTTAAAATCATCGCTTGCGGCACCAGCTACCACGCTGGCTTGACCGCCAAGTATTGGTTGGAACAATACGCGGGCGTGTCTTGTTCAGTAGAAATTGCTTCAGAATTCCGCTACCGCAAATCATTTGTCCACAAAAACAGCTTGTTGTTAACCATTTCCCAGTCTGGCGAGACAGCGGATACCCTGGCTGCCTTGCGTTTGGCAAAGGAAGCCGGTTTTATGACCAGCCTAACCATCTGCAACGTACCAGGTTCGTCGTTGGTGCGCGAGTCTGATTTTGCTTTTATGACCAAAGCCGGTACAGAAATAGGCGTGGCCTCCACCAAAGCCTTCACCACCCAGCTAACAGCATTGTTGCTATTCACCCTAAAACTTGGACAGTTGAATGGCATGCCGGAAGCGCAGCAACAGCAGTTACTGCAAGCATTGCAAAGTTTGCCTGTAAAACTAGAAGCTACCCTAAACCTGGATAAAGAAATTGCAAAGCTAGCGGAAGAATTTGCCGACAAACACCATGCCCTGTTCCTTGGCCGCGGCGATCAATACCCCATTGCGATGGAAGGGGCATTAAAACTCAAAGAGATCAGCTACATCCACGCCGAAGCCTACGCCTCAGGCGAGCTTAAGCACGGCCCTCTCGCACTCATTGACGACGAAATGCCGGTGATCGTGGTGGCGCCAAACAACGAGTTACTGGAAAAACTGAAATCCAATGTCGAAGAAGTGCGCGCCCGCGGCGGTATCATGTATGTCTTCGCCGACAAAGAAGCCCACTTCCAAAGCGATGACACCATGCGGGTGATCAACCTACCCCATGTCGATGAATTTATCGCACCCATTATCTACACTTTGCCACTACAGCTACTGAGCTACTACGTCGCCATTATCAAAGGCACCGACGTCGACCAACCCAGGAACCTGGCCAAGTCAGTCACCGTCGAATAAAAAAGCGCCGCAAGGCGTTTTTTTTGTAGGGGAGTAATAAAGATTCATACCAAGTATTAAAGTGCCATACTGAGTAATAAAGTATCATACTAATGTTATGATTGAGGCCTCAAAACCTAGATTAACGAACAACGAAACCTCGGGTAATGAGGTGTGCAAAAATCATACTTCATCCCAGTCACCTCTATAGAAGTGCTTATTAGCCTCGGTTCTTTCGGCCAACAACCAAACCTCCCTAGAAACAAACTTTTCTTCAATTTGGGCAAGCGCTGTTACAGGAATATCGGCTAAACTAAAAGTAGGTTTTCTATCCCAATCAGTAGCCATCCAATATTGATTGTCTTCTGGGTTTAATACAATCGCTGCTTTCATTCTCGTTACATATATCGCTTTGTCCTTCCCAGAAACATTGCCGTTAAATCTTTCAACAACGAGATACTGGTATTGTGTACTTTTGTAGCTCTTGTCTATCCAGAAAAACCAATCACCATAGAAAAAGTGTTCTTCCTGAGAGGTACCAGACTTGGCATTTACGTCAACAATTCTCTGTTTGTCGGATTTGGTGGACGAAAAATACCTCAGGATTGCATTGGAAAAATTACTCGAATTTTGAAGTTGAGCTGCATCTGCGTCATATCGCGCTTGCGTTGAGATCCCTTGTAAAACTTGCAAAATCAGTTGGCCTTTTTGTGCAATACCTCCCTCGGTTGACTTCGTGTATATCGAAGGTCCGTGGTAATTTGATACTTCAAATCTTTTCTCTTCAAATGTACGAATGTGATCTTTGAATCCTAGTAACCCATCACCAAGATTTTCAAAGAAAGACAGTATTTCAGATTCACCGGTTTGTTTTATAGTAAAAAGTGCAAACGGTCGCTGTACGTATTCTGCAAAATCCTTTTCCAGCCTCTTCAAATAGTTCCAGCTTTCAAGGTGAAAGAACTTGACGCAAAGCTCTTGTGCCAATGATAACTTTATTTCTGTCCCAGTGACTTCCTCGATAAATTGCCTGAACGGTGTCGCAATCGCGTTGCAGCTGTACTGTATGGGGTTGTACATGTGATCGTACTTTTCCATATGATTAGTGTTCAGAACTCCCTCTCCTGGAAGTTTCTTAAATCTTTTTCTGAGCCTGCTTACGGGATCCCGCCAATACAACTTTTCGAGCTTTTGTTTAGCAGTAGCTTTATGTGTTGGATGTATTGGTTGGAACTTTACTTTGCTTATTCTAACAATTCTTCCAGTATCATCTTCGAAGATAGTTTCATCTTCATCGTCGCTACTGACACTAATATTTATTGGGAAAAAACGATAATCAACCATTTGCTCTAGAGCAAAAGATAACGCTTGAGTTTTGCTTCTAGCTACTCTTAAACCGTCGACACCTGCGTTGCCCAGCTGTTCAAAGCAGGTGTCGACAACAAACCACTCAGGCCTACTAGGTTTTCTTAATAGTTTTTCGATCCATTCGGAAGCGTAATCAAGCCTGTAATATAAAGCCCGATTATAAAAAGGCGTTAGAAGTAGTTCGCCTTGCATTTCAGGGTCTTCGAATGGCAAAGGATGGCTATCAATTGATTTTAAAAGCTGTGGCTTTACTGGAATACCAAGTTTTTCTAATTCTTCTAAAAGAATTTGGCAGGAACGATGCAAAGAAATCATGTGGTTATTCTCCAACTTTAAGCTGTCTTTTATGCCGGAGGCTGCGTGAATTGCCTTTTCAAGACAGCTGTAAAATCAGAAAATACTAACTCGCTGATTACCCAATTCACCATAGCATAAGCTTTCACGCGGCAGGTATTGGGAGACCTCTTAATAAGGTCTCTGATATCTGTTTTGATGTCAATGTTTTCATTCGGACAATAAGCTATGTCTTTGACTTAACGAGTAAAAAAGTAAACTTCCTTTAAGTAAAAGTAATTAACGGTCTAATGAATTAATTGCTTACTAGATGATTGGATACAGCTTTATGCGGGAGGAAAACTCGCTTCAAAGCTCAAATCGTTGTCGAATTACGATATTCCATCAAACTTTATCTTGGTAGGAATGATCTTTCCCAGCTCCACGTTTTCTAAATAGTCTGAGTACCACTGCATCATTTTTATTCTTTCCTCAATGTATTCGGCTCGATTGTACGCTGCTCTTACATCATTTTTCTCTTCATGGGCTAATTGCCGCTCAATTGCGTCTGGGTTCCAAAGACCACTCTCATTGAGTACTGAACTCGCAATGGTGCGGAATCCGTGAGTGGTGTGCTCTGTTTTGGTGTCGTAACCCATTTTTCTTAGTGCCTGGTTTGATGAAACATCAGATATCGATTTTCCTGGCTTATGTTTCATAGGGAAAATAATGGGGAGATCGCCAGAAATTAGCAGCAGCTTTTTAAGGATCTTAATAGATTGCTGGCTTAAAGGGACAACATGTGGTTTTTTCATTTTCATCCGTTCGGCCGGGATTTCCCATAGCTTTTCTTGCCAGTCTATTTCAGACCATTTGGCTAACCTAAGTTCTGAATTTCTGACAAAAGTATGCATTGTAAGGCGAATAGCTAAAGTTGTGATTTCATAAGCCCTTAGCTCATAGGATTCTAGTCGGGCAAAAAAATCGGGTAGTTGATAAGGCTTAAAAGCTGCATACTGATTGTTAGGTGTTTTAATTATTCCGGTGGTTTCTCTCGCTGGATTTGTTGTGGTGTATTCGAATTGGCAGGCATACCTAAAAATATCTGTCAGGTATAGTCTGACGCGTTTGGCCACCTCAGAACCAGTCGATTTTTCGACATCAATTAAAAGCTTAATTATATGAGGTGTTCTTACTTCTGATATCTTAAGGTGGCCGAGGACAGGAAAAACCCGATGTTCCAATCTGGATAGTATTTTGTCGGCATGTTTGCTGTTCCAGTGTATCCTTTTAAATGTATGCCATTCTATAGACACACTTTGAAGTGTCAGATCTTGAGCAACATTTGTCGTTCCACAATCGCGTGCTGGATTCGTTATTTTTAGGCCGCTCAAAATCAGGGTACGGCAGGCTGCTCCAATTTTCCGAGCCTTGTTAATAGATGTCGTATCAAGATCCCCTAAGAATAACCTTTCTAGTCTTCCTTCTTCTTGTTCGTAACAGAAAAGCCAGTGCTTTCTTCCCTTTGGCTCTACTTCGAGAAAGAGTCCGTTGCCATCATGTAGCCTGTAAAGTCGCGATTTCGGTGTTGAATTTAAGATTTTTTCGTTTGTTAAGTGCATTGCTTTTGCTTGCCATAGTTGACCAGCAGGCTACTAAAAACTTCAAAAAGAAAAAATACAAGTTTAGGTTCTAAAGCATCTTCGGATGTAAAGTCGCTTGTCCGAACATGAACATCCATTTCTCAAAGTTTGTTCGTGGATATTCTAGGGGATAATTCAGTTGGCAGTTCTAACATCACCTTTTCTTTTTCCTCACTAATCGCATGTGCGATTAATGTTGATTTAGTTGCCATAAAAGATAACCCTTTCCCGTTACTCTCATTAATCCGCCTGAGCTTGAGATAAACCACCCTGACTTGGTTGTGAATGTTATAAACGTCTAGCCACCAGACTGGTGAGTAGTGCTTTGTTATCTTGCGTTTAATACGATTAAATCTTTCTTTGCTATCTGAGCCTTCGTAGGTCGACAGAAGACTCGCCCAAATCATCTTTTTGTGCTTTGTGAGTGGCTTGTAATTCCTTTCTATTAGCTCTTGTTTAACAAATGGGTGTATAAGTAGTTTCTCGTCTCGCAGCATTCTTTCGATCCACAAATACATTGCGAAGTTAAGATGGACTTCACGAAGTTCTACACCCGCATTTTTGCGGATTTTGTTCCATGATTCTAAGTCATCAATATTTGAAAGAGTTTTGATTATGGCTGTAACATCTTTGGAAAAACTTTTTACGTATTCCATTGTTATCGTACTTTGTAACCTGAATCTACATTGCTATATGTTGAGCCTACCGCACAACCCCAATTCCAGAGTGTAATAGAATTTGAATCCGAGAAAAATATTAGTTACTAAGTATCTAGAACATATGAGCTGCTTTACTAAAGAGGTCGTGGGTTCAAGTCCCACCGTCGCAAACAAATAGATCTATGAAGTCAGTAATAAAGTTGCATACTAACTAGCGCAGAACTAAGCTAAGTGTATGTAAGGTAAACGAATAGTCCTTATGCCAGCTAAGAAGTATGGCTACTCTGAAACCAAGTATAAAAGGTGGATCAAGGAAGGTCGTGGTTCCGGTAGCCATCAAGAGTATAAGCCTTGGTTAACTGTCCGGGATGTACCGTCTGAAGGGCGTTCGCATCGCATATTTAGTTTTAAATCACAACGGATCCACCATTTGCTTTCCGATCTGGAGGCCGCGGTGTTCCTAATATTGGATTGGAACCAGGATATTCTGGATATTCGCGAGCAATTTCCTTTGCAGCGGGAAACGACTCTTGAAGTTGCCGATAGGATTGGCGCCAAGCATCCCAAAGAAAAATCCCTTAACCTTTACATGTCCTCTGATTTTCTAGTGGACACCAATGATCCTGGGCTTCCCAAATACGCCCTTCAGGCAAAGTATGAAAGCGCATTGTGTGATCAACGCACCACTGAGAAGTTGGAAATAGAAGAGGCGTATTGGATAGAAAAAGATATCCCTTGGTTTGTTGTGACCGAGAATGAGGTACCGAAGACTGTTCTGACCAATATCAAATGGCTGGCACCAGCACAGAGTGATGAAGTCGATGACGAGGTTTTGCTTGAACGAATGGATTTCTACGACAGCCAATTTTGCAAGAATGCCCATCTTAAAATTATCGATATCTGCAAAAAATTGGATAACGCCTATGACTTAGACCCTGGCGAGTCACTGCTGGAAGTGCGCCAACTCTTGGCAAAACGCTTTTTCTATTTTGATGTTTTTACACCTACCTATAAATTAGTGGGTGGCGACTTAACCATGAACGAAATTGGCATCGTCGAGCGGGCATTACATGTTTCGAATCAATGAAGTGTTGCAGTTGGAAGGTCATATGTACCGAGTCTTATTGGTGCTGGAGAGGGATATCGTCTGGATAAACATTGATGATGCTTCATCCTTTCCTGATTGGGTTGCTGTTGATGCATTGAACGAGCTCATTGATCAAGAAAAGCTGACCCGTGCTGAAGATCCCTTTGAAGATTTGATGTATTTGTCCGCCGAGCAAGGCACAACCAACCAACTAAAACGGGATGCAAACTATGAGCTTATCAGGCCTTTAATTGAAGCAGACGAGTTTTACGACAAAAGGAAGCGAGCCCGTATTATCAAACAGATAATGCAAGAGAAAGGCTCCACTAAACAAACACTATATCGATTAGCACGCCGTTATTGGCAGCGTGGCCAAACACCCAATGCCTTGCTACCAGATTATAAAAATTCTGGCGCTCCGGGCAAAAGACGGCTTGCGAAGGACAAGAAGCTTGGTAGGCCAAGGAAATACGCACCAGGGGTAGGTGCCCTGATCGATGAATCCGTTGAACGTTTGTTTAGGATTGCGATAGACAAGTATGTATTAGTCGATACGGGATTTAGTTTTCTTTACGCCCATCGTCGCTTTAAAAGCCTTTATGAAACCTATTATCCGGATGTGGGGGAACAGGAAATGCCTTCCCGTTGGCAGATGAAACACTTTTACGAGCGTGAATACGGCCAATTGGAGCAGGTGCGAAAACGCACAACGGATATAATCTTCAATAAGGATACCCGCCAGCTACCTTCGACAGTGAATACCCATTTAATGGGGCCGGCTTCCCAATTTGAAATTGATGCCACTATAGCTGATATCTACCTGGTTTCTGATAGCGATCGTGGGGATATTGTGGGTCGTCCAGTTTTGTATCTGGTGGTGGATTCCTTCAGCCGCGCCATTGTAGGTTTTTACATCGGTTTCGAGAATCCTTCCTACGTTGCGGCGATGCAAGCCCTGTCCATGGCGCTTTCAAATAAGGTTGAGTATTGCCATGCATTGGGATTTGATTGGGTTACCAAGGAGCACTGGCCCGATATTGGTTTGTGCGACACCATCCTAGCTGACAAAGGCGAGCTATTGGGGCATCAAATTGAGTCTTTGGAAAAGGGTTTCCATGTCACCATCAGTAATACTGCTTCTTACCGGAGTGAGGCTAAAGGTATCGTTGAAAGGGACTTTCGATCCATACAAGCCGATTTCTCACCTTTTGCGCCGGGTGTTGTGAAGGGCACCAAGATTAAAAAACGAGGTGGTAAGGATTACCGGCTCGACGCCAAACTATCGGTACGGGATTTCAAAGAAATAATCCTGTCATCGATTTTAGTTCATAACTTGTCCAATGAAATTGATGGGTTCTCGAGGGAGCCGGATATGCCCCTTGATGTAGATTGCGTACCAATGCAAATGTGGTCTTGGGGGATCCAGGCAAGGACTGGTAAGCCTCGCAGCGCATCCGAAGAAGCCATTCGTGTGGGTTTAATGCCTAGGACTGAAGCAAGTTTCTCCAATCTGGGAGTTTGTGTTTGGGGAGCCTACTACATTGCACCAGAAGTGATGGAAGAAGGCTGGATGTTGCGCAAAAAAGGTATTAAACGGCCTGACAAAATGGAGGTGGCCTACGATCCGGCAACCGCTGAGTTCATTTACCTTTTTCCGGTTGCAAACAAAAGGCAATACATCACCTGCCGATTGCATGATCGCTCGCGCGAATATCACGGTATGTCATTTTGGGAGGTATGGCGATACCAGGATGAAGCAAAAGGTAAAAAGGCCTCATCCAAACTCAAAGCAGACAAGGAGCAACGCAAGCATGAAGATTTTGTCGAACAAAAAATCAAATCGGCAATAAAAAAAGCACCAAACACTTCAGACGAATCCAATGCTTCCAGGATTGCCTCAATAAACCAAAACAGAAGCAGGGAGCGGGATAAAGAACGCAAAGCCAATGCCTATCGGCCAGAAACTATGGAGCCGGGTAAGACCGCTGACGTAGTGCCGATTGCACCACCTGCAGATGATGATTGTAGTTACCCAGACTTTGTCGATGAACTTTTTGACGATGAGGACAACTAGATGCCCTTGCCAAAGCACATTGTCCCTGCAATTTATCAAGATCCTGGTGTAGAGAGTTACCGTGGCAACCCCTTTATTGAGGCATTGCCTAAGATTTATTCCCTTAAAGACATTAAGCAACTATTGCAAGGAAACGTAACCTGCAATCCAACCGATATATTTGCCAACGACCGACAGCGCCCACACGAGATTGCTAGTCTATTGGACGACTTCTTCCAACCAATTGGCAACCACATGCAGCTGGAAGAAAAGCTATCTATCATGATCCGCCGGGGCTATGTTGGCAGGAACCTGGTCGATGGTTCAATGAACACCCATCTGCAAAATGGTTACGAAAGGCTGATGACTGGTGAGTTGAGCAGCTACCGGTTTGATACGGGCAAGTCTACTGCTAAGAGTATTTCGCTGATTGGTGTTTCGGGGTGTGGCAAAAGTACAACATTGGGGCGGCTGTTGTCCGCCTATCCACAGGCTATCTATCACGAAAAATATCACAAGATCCAACTGCCGTACCTCAAGATTGAATGCCCTTTTAACGGTTCACTAGTCAGCTTGTGCCACAACTTCTTCAGGGAATTAGGCCGCATTCTAGATACCAACCTTGGGAAGAAATACAGCCAGGGCAGGTATGGTGCTCCAGCGCTATTGGCCATAATGGCGCAAAAAGCCAATGAGAATGCGATTGGCGTATTAGTTATTGATGAGATCCAGCGGCTAACACGTAAACGGGATGCAGGACGCGAGGAGATGATGGAGTTCTTTGTTGAGCTCGTAAACATCATAGGTATTCCGGTTGTGCTTGTAGGTACACCCAAGGCCAGGCCTATTTTCGAAATAGAACTGCAGGCCGGTCGCCGCACGGTAGGCCTGGGTTCACTTGTATGGGAGCCAATGAAAAACTTACCAACAAGGGTCAACCCCAAAACAGGTGATACTAAACCAAGTGAATGGATAGCGTTTACCAACAAGCTATGGAAATACCAATGGCTTAAGAAACGCGAGGAAACCCTTTCTGATGAACTTCGGAATTGCTGGTATGACTTGACCCAAGGGGTGCAGGATCTCGCAGTAAAGCTCTTTGTTTTCGCGCAACTGAGGGCAATAGCTACCAAACAAGAAAAACTCTCTATTAACCTTTTTAAGAAGGTCTACCAGGATGAATTTAAAGCGGTGCACAAAATGTTGGCGGCATTGCGCTCAAACGATCCTGAAAAAATTGCCCAATACTCAGACCTCCGCATCGAAGACGTAGATAAAAGGCTGTTGAAGTTAAACCAACAGATTGCAGAAAGCCGCGCATCGGAAGAGGCACTCAAGGAGCGCTTCGACGGCAATGAACAGGCATTAAGACTATTTCACTTGCTCGAAGGTTTAGAATGCACCCCTGAACTTGCCGCACCGCTTGTCGAAAAAGCCTTTAAAGAATTTCCAGGCCTTTCAATGCAAGAATTAATGCCGATTGTGCTGTCATGGTACAACGAAAAGCCAGAGCAAACCGAAACGGCAGACAAACCAAGGAGCAATGTTATAAAACCCAAGCAATGGCTTGAGCTTGATAAAAACAGCATGCGTTACCAATTTGCTTTAAATGATGGAAAAAACATGTATCAGGCATTGAAAAGCAATAATCGAATATTTGACATGGAAAGATGGATTCAAAAAGCACCTAAGTGAACCTGTTGCCGCTGCCCTACCCAGGGGAATTGCTATACAGTGTCATTGCTAGGGCTGGTGTTCATTGGGGAATACTGTCACCAAAGGAGTTGTTGTTAGAAGTCTTTCAAAACAAGAAAATCATCGCTACACCTGACCTACCAAGCCATATTGCTGCTATTGCGGGGCTTTATCCGCTATCACTGCGAATTGACCAAGAAAGCCTGATTTATAAGCACACCCTATTTCCCCTCTACGCCCCTTTTGTTCCTGAAGAAAGGAGGCAAGCTTGCTTAAAATGGCTGTTAGGAGATTCTCGTGGTGCTTTACATCTAGCCCTTGGCTTATCCGCTTCCAAGGTTAATGTCGTCTCAAAGTTCAGGTATTGCCCTGGTTGCCTTAAGGAGCAGTTGGCCAACTACGGTGAGTACTGTTGGCAAAGGCAATGGCAGGTACATGGTACTGATTGCTGTGTTAAACACGGCAGTTTACTTGAGTCACCAATCTACTTTCATGATCCGCACCGCCACCAGTTTTTTGCAGCAGCACCGGACTTATGCAAAATAGTGGAACAGGTAACCCCGTCGCCTGCCTCCCTCAATGTAGCGAGACAAATTAGAATTTTGCTCAATATACCTGCCCAAACTTCACCTACGTTTGGACAATGGACGAACTATTACCATGGACTTGCGCTACGAATTGGATGCAACAAGGGGCAATATACAGACTATTTGCCATTGCTAGGGCTTGTCTGCCAGCATTGGTCAGCGTCATGGCTGGCAGAAATGGGACTAGCTGTTGATGAGCAACAGTCTTGTTGGTTGCGGAGTATCTTCCGAAAGCACCGAAAATCCTTTAGTTACCTGCAGCACATCATTGTTCTTGATGCGCTACTAGATACCGGCTGGCGAATTGATTCGGTTATTGCGCATGTCAAAGATTCAAAACCTTGCACTACATCGAAGAAAAGTACCAAAAAAAGTGCTGTATCTACTATGAGCCGTCGACAATACAGGTTAAAGTGGCTTGAAGCGGTAAGTAAACTTGGCGCTAAGGTTGCGCGCCACAATGGCTATGGTGATTGTTATGCATGGTTATATCGACACGATACCCGTTGGCTTTTGAAGGCTAATCGCCGTTGTAAGTTAGCCAAGTACATCGATTGGCAAAGAATAGATTGGCAGGGTCGGGATCGGGAAGTCGTAAAAGCACTGGTGCAAATACAGAAACACAGTGAGTTGGACTTGTGGTTGCCGCGTATGTCCAGGAACTGGTGGTTAAAGCAACTTGGCAACTCTTCTTCCATTGAAAAGAATTTGCATAGGTTGCCTTTGGTTGTGAGTTTCTTTGCAAGGTATGCAGAATCAACTGAAGATTTCCAAATCCGTAGGCTTACCCGTGAGCTTATTGACCAAACCGATGCTGCTATAGGTTTAAAACGGTGCATGTTGCTTAGAGACGCAAGTTTGAGCGAGGAAAGGTTGAGACCGCTAACAAGAAGGTTTTTAGGAAAAGTAATAGGGATCTGATGTTAGGAATCCAAATAGAACAACTAGATAAAGACACGGTACTCAACAATATTGGCGCATTATTCCGGAAACACGGCAGCAGTGGTTGGGGGATAAATTTAAGCTTCTATCCGAAGCAAGAGGCTAAATCGCTCAGATTTTCCCACGCACCAGTGTTGGTCAGGAAAAGGCTGTACAATCCTGAAGTGAAACAACAACCAGGTAGCTGGAGCGAAACATTCACTAGTCAAAACCCAGCCTATTGGGATAGCTGCACGGTCGCTGACTGCCCAGCATACATGACAAAGAATAAATATGAATTGAAGCAACACTGCTTCAGAGTTTCCCTAGAGACAGGGTTTGAAATATTTATCCCACAGTTCGAGTTAGCCAGGGCGCTATTCCTACACGATGGTTATATGGCCAGGACGGCATTGGAGCCAAACCAATTGAGTTTGGAATTTGACGTACAGTATGACCGGGATAACGACTCTGCCTCTGTTTACGTCATGCCGCATTCCAAATACCCATTAAAATCCCTCAACGAACCCGCAGCACGCAGTATTTTAAGCTGGATATTGCTTAGCGACGACGTGAGGCGTTCATTCGACTCCATTTCGAGGTACCAGTTACTAAACGGTGTTGATATTAATAATTACCGCTATTGGGATTTCCAGTTTGATCCACCTTCGATTGAAGGCGCTGCGTTCGATATCCGCGGCATATATGATCGCGATTCCAATTCCATGTTTGTATTTGAAATCGTTGGCATCAGGAATATCAACACTGAGCTTCCTAGCACCGTGAAATTCTATCACCCGAAATTCAAGGAATATGTGCGAGGCAATGGCCAAAAGGGCGGCACTCCGCCGGGGCAACCGCCAGAAGAACACAATGTTCACGACGACGAAGATGCCTCTGCAGCCAACGAGCAGATAATATTGAGGCCTCCAGTAGTTTCATTTGAATTCAGCAAGCCATTCCAGACCATCAAATGTCCACAAAAGAAACAGCCCGGGCCACGTGGCCGCAAGGATGAAGGTGAGGATTCGCCTGGGGACAAGCCAAAGCCAGATGTCAGCGTTGAAGAGCCAGACACAAAAGGTGGCCTGCCCGGAGCCGATTTCGAATCAATGGAGAATGACACCGAAGATGCAGCCTTGTATGCCAATAAGTTTGATTGCTTCAGGCAAATGGTAGATCTGCTGGTAACTAAGCATGGCTGTGAAGTTACGGTAAATATTAGAAAGCTAAAAAGGCGCGGCAAAACTAAAAGGCATGTGCTTTCTACGTCAGGAGAGCCTAGATGCATGTTGGATGTCGCCATAGAAAAATCGGGCATAAACTACCGTGTCTTAGAACTGGATATGTCCGACATAGGCAAATACCTATCCACCATCCTGATCAAATCGCCAAATGAAGCAGAGTGGTCGACAGACCTCGATGAAATAGAAGCTGAGCTACAAAGGCGAAGCCTTTCGTGGCCAAGCAAGCTACTAAAGGATAAATTTGGTAAAGACAATATAGAACGAGTCCCCCACCCGGAAACTGCCGCTTTGCACAAAGGAAACCTGGATCCCAACGAAATTGAGCATTGGGCTGAGAGGTTTAATAGTTGGTTATCATTACGATGATAAATAGACCTCACATTACGTCAAATTTTTGTATCCATAGACTCAATTATAACCTTCAATCCCTCATAGGGATCGATGCCTAGCGCTTTACAATATTCCACATACTCGACGATGTCTATCCGGCGCTCCGTCTCCAATTTTCCAATGATAGAGTGATGCACCCCATACATATTGGCGGTATCTCTCAAAGAAAGTCCTTTTGACTCTCTCTTCTTTTTCAGCCACTTCCTTAGCCTCTGATAGTGAATTGAATAAATTGATGGTTTCATTGTCTCGATAATAGAGACATAATCAATTGTCTCGAAATTCGAGACAGATCAAGGGTACTGTATATATATACAGCACCCTTGATCTCACACTGAAATTTTAAAAGCCTATGAATTATGTGAAATTCACTTGCCGAACTTTACCAAATGTGCAATATTTAAACAGTACAATTATTTTTGCTTGCTATATCTTCCAAAAAATTGTGATTTTTCGAGTTAACCATATGAAAAATATAAACTTTTATAATTTTCTGAAAGTTTTGAACTTAATATGACTGAAAAAAAATATTCGTCAAAAGAAGTCTGCAAAATTTGTAAAATCAACTCCCGACGTCTTTCTTATTTGATTGATTTGGGTTTAGTCCCTTACTGGCAGCCTAGTAAAAACAAAAGGAGACTGTTTGGTTTTCAGTCACTCTTAACAATTAAAGTTATTGAGTTACATGCTTCTCAGGGAATGAAGATATTAGCCATTAAAGAAAACTTGAAAAACCTAAAGGGTTTACTGGGAGAATCTGCAAGCCTTACAAACACAAAAATAATAGCTGATGGAAAGTCCATGTACTTTATGAAGGATGAAGAGACTCTGGAAAGTCTGTCCGGTAGTAAGCAGTTGTCATTTGTATTAGATATTGAACACTATTCTAAAGAAGTACGGGATATTGCTGTCAAAACACAAATAAACAGATACAATTTTAATAATAGAATATCAAAGAAGAGGGCGTAACAATGAGTTCCAATCAAGATATATTACAAAACGCTCAAAACCTGAACTATCACTACTTAGTGGTCAGAGCTCTTGAAGCTATGCATAAGCTTAATGATGGTCATCCTTTAGAAGACGATGATGAACACTACCTCCAAAAGGCAGAGGAACTTCTCAAAAATATTGCAGCAGGAAAATCTATCGTTGAGCAGGGTAAAATTAGTCGAGGAGCGAATCCCATACGATCTATGAATGCATTAAACTTGGCTTCGAAGTCGCTTGAATATATGGAAAAGAATGTAGATAAAGATGCAAATTCATCGAAGTTCATTAATGCTATGGCTGAAGATTTACATTCAAGAAAAAGCGATGCAAATTTTATTAGATCAATAATTAAATTTTTTGAATATTTAGGTAAATCATTTGCTTCTACTATTGTTCAATCTCATAGACAGAATGACAGAGCTCGTTTTGAGTTAGCATGACATGGGCGATATTGCACTCTTAAAAGCAAGAGCAATAAAGGTTAGCAATAATTTAGTAGATATATTAAGTGATTTAAAAAGTAGAAAGTTTTCTTCTGAGGCTCCACAAAAAGCTATTGAATCTGTCATTAGATTACTTGAACATCTTCAAAAAACTGAGATAAATGCAAAAACATTGTCTGGAAGCGGATATGATGGCCGTTTCCATTCATTAAATCTTACTCTGGATGAATTGTCTAAGTGTGTGTCCTATTTTGACAACGCTCATATTGACAAAACACCAATTCCTCTCTCATATTTGGTAAACTACATTGTTACTCGAGCTTTCAACGATAAAAATTATTTAGTATATCCAATTAATACCAATAACTATATTAATACTTATTTCGATCATTGGATAAAAGAGTTTCTAAAGGATCGTAAATATGATCCACTATATTTTTCAGAGCTCAATACAAAGCTTGTAGGCTTTCCTAGAATTCGCTCTGAAGATATTTTAAACAATGTCTTGGTCGCTCACGAAATAGGTCATGAACTTCCATTAGAAATCCTTGGAGAAAAAGAAGCAGAAGATGATGAATTAGCTAACTTTCCAATACGCTTGTCTTTATTAGATTCATGCAATGAAGCATCAAACGCACATCCAGATGAAATTGAAAAATTTGCTAAAATTCACGAGCTTACTTATCGTTGTCTTGAAGAGTTAATATCTGATGCTGTTGCATTATTTATTTTTGGGCCAAGCGCATTATTTGCTTTGTTCGAGTTCTTAACTAGCTCCAATAGTGAATACGATGCCTTTCCTGATCCGATAAATGAGTATTACCCTTCAGTGGTGACTAGAATTGAAAAGGCCATTTATTTGTTAAACAAGTTAGAATTGTTAGAGCCGTTAACTGAATTAAGTTCTGAAGCATACAAAAAATACGCTGCTACAAATAAGATAGTAATAGAAGAGATCGCATCATTTCCTGAACAGAGAAGAACAACCCAAAAAGAGCTATATTCTTCTTACATGAAAAGCTGTGATGAAATAATTGATTTGCACTATGATAAGGCATTAGAGTATCTTTTTGATAAATTGAAATGTTTTAAAATTGATCCTGAGAGTATTTCAAGAGATATTCCCATATTAGTTGAAAGAATTAGACAAGGAATTCCTC
This sequence comes from Alteromonadaceae bacterium, assembly GCA_965279005.1. Taxonomy (GTDB): domain Bacteria; phylum Pseudomonadota; class Gammaproteobacteria; order Enterobacterales; family Alteromonadaceae; genus Planctobacterium. The sequence goes on from CBDIHK010000027.1 coordinate 120,224, forward strand.
CTAACAGCCTCACATACAGTCACTATATTCAAGAAGATTCTATACCATCACTATCAAATGCGATACTTAGCGGTTGGGTGTACAAACTCCACAAAATGCAATGTTCATTGAATAAAGAATTTGAATTGGCATGTAAGGAAATAGTTTCACACGATAAATATGTTAACGAGCTCGTAAGTAAAGCCATTGAGTATATATTGGTAAGCGAAGAAGCATATAAATATAAAAATAGCAAAAGCGGTGATTAAATGGCGGTTTTGGGTACGCGTGAGTTAATCAAAAGGCTTTCTAATGATAAAGAAAGCAAAAGGTTAATAATAACTCCTATATTATGGGATAAGCAGGTTTCTGAATCATCAATAAACTTACCTGATTACCCACTTAGTTCAGCCAGCTTTAACAACTTGTAAGGCATTGGCGGTGTCATTACCGCTGCCTTTGCCAGCCGTGGCAGCAAATCACGTAGGGTGAACCTGTTATTAAATCGGAAACAATACTCCGCAAGGTGCCTTGGCAGGTGCTTTGATGCGATAGAGTGACAACTTCCTCTAAGTGAGTTTTTCACGTTGCCGATCATCGTATTTACCCAGTTGAAGGCGGAGTGATCCAGCTTATCCAGATCACCACCCGTTTTCGCATATAAGTGGTGGCGTTCTTCACTCGCTACAGCCCGAAAACAGGCCAACCCGTCTGAAATCACCACGGCGTTCGGCTTAATATATTTGTCCGCCCATTGACTAATTTCTTTGGTCTTAAAGCCTTCCACGACAGTCATTTTCATATGGATTGGATGACCCTCTTCATTCAGTGCTACCGCAGCCACAAACGGGGTCTTACCTGATGCACCGCGACCTCGCTTTCCCCCGCGTTTTTCGCCTCCCCAATAGACATCATCCAATTGGATAATGCCGCCAATCTTAATTTTTTCGTCACTTTCTTTCATGACCTGCAACAGTTTGTGTTTGAGCTTCCAGGCCGTGTTGTAACTGACTTTTATCTGGCGCATTAACTCCATTGCGGAGATCCCTGTTTTGGACTGAGTGAGCAGATGGATTGCCATAAACCATTTAGTCAAGGGTACTCTGGTTTTGTCAAACACGGTCCCACTTGTCAGAGACTGTTGATGCTTGCAACGGTTGCACTGAAGTACTTTCCTGGATTTCAACTCACAATATGATTTATTCCCGCACTCCCTACATACAAATCCGTCTGGATAGCGCCAGTTAAACAGAGCCTGTTCACACTTTCCTTCCGTACCGTAGTCTTCCATAAGCTCGTAAATGCTGTAGCCTTCCTGAAACTGAACTTTGTTTTTTGCCATCTGGAAACAACCTCATAATACTGTCTTTATATACAGTATAACAGAGGATGAATCAGGTGGGTAATCAGGTAAACTTAAGTTTGGGACACGATTTTATTGTTCCTAGAAAAGGTAATTATAGCTGTATTGATGCACTAAATATGGATTTGAATCATGCAACCAGAATGAATAAAACCTACAAACTCAATTATAAAGAAAAATTTTATTTACACCCCAATGAATTGGTTTTGGCTAATACTTTTGAAACAGTGAAATTGCCAGCTGATTTACAAGGTTATGTTACATCGAGATCTAAATGGGGGAGGTTGGGTCTATTAATAGCGACTGCAACCCTTATTCATCCAGGATTTACAGGTACAATTACTTTAGAGCTTGTTAATCACGGGCAGACTCCAATTGCATTGTATCCCGGTTTCTCGATTGCACAGATTGCATTTACTGAATGTGTTCAGGCTGAACCATATAATGGGGATTTAGCAAATCAGAACTCAGCTTTATTTCCTGATATTAAGAAAGACAAAAATAACGAAATTAATTTTTGGACAGAAGGTATATTCAATGCCTCTTAAACTTAGCAGTTACAAAAATCTTTTAGTTTTTTGTGTTTGAATAGATACAAAATTGAGCTGAAAATTGGTGCTGGAATTCCAGATGTTGCGAAGCAAGCAATTAAGCCATCAACGATGCCGGCGTGAAACTCAAAGTTTGAGTCTTTGTGAGCCTCCATCTTTTCACAATATCTAAAGTCTTGACATACATATTTACGGATTTCGTTCTTATTTTTTTCAATTGATTCATCACACTTTCTACGAATTTCCTGAAGAAAATTTTTACTGTTTTCTGAGAAAATACCATTTTTGTATTCCTTAGTGTTAAGATTAGATATGATTTCTATTTCCTTAATAGTTTGAGTACCAAGTATGTTCTTTGCTAGTTCAAACTCGTTAGAATGAAGTTCAACGATCAGATCTTTTGTTATATTCATCAGCTCTCTCAACCTAAAAATTTATTCCACTAAAAAATGCAATGAAGGAAATAATAACTACCATATATTAGTCAAAAAACACAATTAGTTCAAACACATAATTAGTGTTAAATAGAATTTTATAGCGCCGATCCAACATGCATTAAGAGTGAGAAAGCTGAAAGTGTCAATTTCGAGATGCCACAGTTTACATTCGTCACGTCGATTTCAGCTAACCCATTTTCAGGGGTGGAAGAAATAGATCAAAACAACTTCTTCCCCATGCAGTAACTTAGGCATATTATTTAACAAATACCTTTTGATCGTTTCATGTCAGCCAAAGTTACCCCAAGCGTTGTCGACCAGACCAGCTTTTTGGAGTATCTGATTGATAAGTATAAAATCGTTAAGCATATCGAACGACTGTCCTTGGTGGCTGACGATGATCGTACCAACCTCGCCAATGGTCATCGGGTGAAAGCGATTCTTCTCAGTGGATTAGGCTTTCCTGAGCGGATACTTTGTCTGGCACATTAACAATTTGAACACCTGAATGTGGAAAGGTTGTTTGGCGCGAAAGGGCTTTGCGCCGAAGATTTTGATGACAATTCCTTAGGGCGTGGACTGGATAAGATTACGGAATATGGCTATTCCGGTAACAAGCGACCTGGTCTGAAATCGGTGGTGCTGACCCTGGTGACTGCAGGCTCTCCAGAGGTAACGTTGTGGTATCAGATGGATGACGGCAATCATCCAGATAAAACCGGGTTTCACGACACGATTTCACGGATAACATAGGGATTGAAGGAAACACAGGATTTCCTTTGGGTAGCTGATGGTGCGCTGTACAGTAAGAAGCACCTGCAGGCCAGCACGATACGGTGGTCAATACGTGTCTCTGGCACACTGAAGCTGGCGAGACACTATCAACAGCAAACACTGAACCACGGTGATGTGCCTGGGCTGAACGACAAAAGTCATGGAATGATGGTGGATGCACCAAAAGGCGAAAAATGGCTGCTTGTGTTGTCACAGGAAGGGCGAAAACGGGAAGAGAAAACGCTGGAATATCTACTCGCTGTTGAAGAGGAAAAGCTGAATAAATGCATCACCTCCTTCCTCAACTAATTCCTGGTATCTGTAAAATGTATCCCGCGATACATCCATTACTTTACAAGCTTTTGAGATGTTACCCAGTTCCTCGGCTAAATTCAGAACGCCAGCTTTGTGTTTGATGATAGGGTTGTTAGTATGCAACATGAGAGTTACCTTTTGATTTAAGATTCAGCACCTTTATCAATACGGGTAACTCTTCTTTTTCAAGAAGAAGTGTCAGATTAAGTCGCGACTAATTCAGTTTATGTTGTTAACACCAAGCGATTCTGTCGGTCTTTAATTACCAGGCGATTCTGTCGTAATCGCTAATTACCAAGGGAATTTGACGGTTATTTTTAAATGTGTTTCTTGCTTGCTCTTTTGAGTGGGGGAGAAACGCTAAGGATGATCGTAATGAATTCCAAAGCTCAGTTAATTGTTGATGTAATTGATAAGGTGGCGGAATGGTAAAGATCATCATTGCTAATGCCAGCAAGCTCCTCAATAAACCCAGACGAACAATTGAACCATATTTAAAGCTTTACCGGTAGGTGGGGATTCAGTTTGTTATTCATGGCAATACTGGAAATGAGCCTGTTAATAAAATACCTGCCCCGCTTAAGCAGGAAGTCCAACGTTTTATTAAAGAGAAGTACTTTGATGTCAATCTGCTCCACTTGGCAGAGTTACTACAAGCCAATGAAAATATCGTTATAAAGCGTGAAACCCTCAGAATCTGGGCGCATGATATTCATCATGTTAAACGAGCCAAACGCCTCAGAAGCATAGTGTACAAGCGCAGGGAGCGCATGGAGTCCCCCGGCCTGATGCTCCAAATGGATGGCTGCACGCATCGTTGGTTTGGTGGTAAGAAGAGCTGCCTGATTACGATGATTGACGATGCCAACAGCCAATTGTTTGCCGAGTTCTTCCCTGCTGAAACCACTGCTGGCTATTTGCAACTTCTGCGCACAGTTGTTGAAACCAATGGATTGACCACGTCACAAAGGGCAGTTTTACTTCATCGAGTCGCCCATCAAGCACTCAATTGCCCACCAGAAAATTGAAATCCGAAACGTACAGGGAATGCAGTTTGATGTTTATTTCGCAAGGAGAAAGCTGAAAGTATCGCCTGTCATAGAGCCGGCTAAAACACCACTTGAAAAGCCCTGTCTAGACCACTCAGAAGATATTGAGATACAGAAAAAACTTCATGTGCTGGCGCAGGTGGCTGACAAGCTTGGTATTGTTGCTGAAGCATCCCGCCTAACGGGTGTTTCCCGGGTCACTATCTATCGCCATCGGAAACTGGTTAAACAAGGTGGTGTTGATGCACATAAACGCCAAGAAACACCTGACCTACACCATAAAAACCGCACTGACAAAGCTATAGGGCAAATCGTAATCGACTTCTCGCTTGCCCATCCTCATCTTGGCCAATCCCAAGTATCACGGTTACTCAAATCTGAGCGGGACGTCACGAAACACACCAGCGGTGTCCGCAATATATGGTTAAGAGAAAAGATGAATACGACGGCATTGCGACTGGCAAAACTTGCCGAAGGGTAGCAAACACTGTTAGTGTGATTACGTCAAAATCGCTCGGTAGTAATACCGTCAAGTTCCCTTGGTAATCACACTAATTCATGTATTACCGTAGTGTTATTTAGCCCTATAAGTAACCAAATGCATACCATCTTCGACCGTCATGGAAATACAGGTATCCGTCAGAGTTCCTGACAGCTATTTTCTTACCATTTACAAAGTCTTGGGCGGTGTAGTGTTCATACAAAATATAGTTTGAACCAGACTCCTCTCCAAAATAATCGGGATATAGATTATAGAACCCTAAGATTAAAGGGTGCTCAGAGGTGCTATTGTCCGTATCTTCGCTTCCTTCGCTGGTCGTAATAGAAATCGTTACACCTGACTTTGTTACTGAATAGTCAGTAACAAGTCGGGCGATAATTGTGTCACCTGATACTGTTAGTTGCTCGTCAATTTCACCATCGAAACTTTGAATAAACTCTCCGTCCTTATTGTAGATATAGACAAAATCGTAACGTCTCTCGGTTTCACCTTGTATTGTAACGTCTAATGCTTCTGCGCCCTCTATAGAAAGAATACGGTGGATATCTTGATCATTACTGTAGTGGCCGGTAGTCCATTCGGTATCAGTTGAGCTTTCTCCTGAGATAGTCCTGTGCTGGTCAATGAAGTCCGATGGATCCAGAATGCCTTCCTGATGCATTAGTTGAAATGCCTGCCTTACCTGAGTTCGCGACATCCCATTTGGTCTTGTTTCGCCACGTGTATCTGTATAATACCCGTGCCCATTATGCAGATTGTATAATTTGCCATTGAATGTGTTTCTCATTTCAAGGTGAAGGTGAGCGTAGCCAATGGATGACATCGCACTACCTGAAGCAAGTCTTCCGATTACTTGCCCCTTTGTCACTTTATCACCTTCGGACAGGTCGAAGTTACTTTCTCTCAAACAATCATCGAACGTTCCTGCAGGGTTATCTTCACATGTTAAGTGGCTGTATACACTGTAGACATAACTTTGATTTGGCATTGTGTGCTGGATAATCAAAGTCCACCCTCCTGCCTGTACCGATGAATTAAATGTTGAAGATATGCGTAAAACTTCCCCATTAGCCACAGAATAGACTGGTTCACCCGCATCACTATTACCGGGCAGGTTCCAGTCTTCGCCTGGATGAAGACCGCTAAGTCCAGACCAGTCAACATAATTTCCAACATCGCTAGCGTTGTACCAGGTATTTGTGGCACCTGTACCTGTACGATTATTGTCGGCGGTATAACCTACTTGATTGACATAAACATCATTGGTTTCCGGAGAAATACGTTCGTGTATAGCTACTTTGTTACCAGACTGGTAACCCCTGTTTCCGATAGGATAATCAAAACCATCCACAGTCTCACCAATAACGCTAAAGTTGGATAGTAAGAACAGAATTGCAATTTTGTTAATTAGTTTCATTCTTGAATCCTCAATAAAAACTATAGTGCACGTTAATTCGATAGTCTTTGCTACTTTGCGTAACTTAACGTTTCGCTAAAATAGATGCTTTTTTGCTTGGGGTCGCTAGATCATCCAGGAACACATTGAGTAACTTTTCATATAGTTTGTGTGTAAGTGTTTCATCGTATTCCGCCCAGTCATCGTTAGAATCAGGCATAGCAAAAATACGGGCGGCATGTCTCATTGCAGTCAATGTTTCTGTACCTTTGAAGCCGTCGGGTATCAACGATTCAAAGCCAAAAACCCGGCGCAAAAGATGTTGAATAAGTAAGTACTTTTGGCCTCTGTCTCGCATTGAGAAGTTTTCCAACATACGTCCTCTATAAGATGAAGGGTATCTGCCTAACAGTGGCAACTTGCGGCTCATAAGTTCTAAAGGAAACCCAGATGATTCGGCGATGTGCATAAGTAAATTAAGTTCGACAATGGTGGCGAGAGCAGCATCGACATCGTAGTAATAAACCTCGGTATTATTGATGCCAGCTGTGACATCTTTTACGAAGAAGCTTATGCCGTAACCTGAGTTAATTTTGCTGGCAACTTCCGCACAAATATCAGTCCCCTGATGCAGGCTGTAGTAATCGGCTTCTGGGTCAAAGCGACTGGAAGCGATGCAAATCATAATTTTGTCGACATTTTTACCAATTCTTCCAGTACCTTCGGCGTAAGGTCCACTGGCCTCGCTATCTGAACCAACCGGTAAGCTGCCATCAACGCCCTTTGTTTGATAATAAGAAGGTTTACAACGGTAGATGACGCTCTCTGTGGCAAATAGTTGCATTTTTTGAGCTGTGCTCATTGGAGAATTTAGAGCAACGTATCTGGTGTAGTCATCTTGGGTATATAGCACGATGACCTTTTCTCCATTTCGAGTATCAGCTTCCCGTTTTAAACGGAGACCTGCAAGGCGCAATAGGTCGGTTTTTTCTCTGGAGAACAGTGAACCGCATTCCGTCACTAAATCTCTGGCTTTGTGGGCATACAATACTAACGGAACATCATTTGATATTCGCTGGTAATAGCCCATATTGGCGTAAAGTTCTTCCATTAAGGGGTTTCGACCAATAATGGGCTTTGGTGTTTGGAGTGTGGCAATTTCCTGTTTTGTAAATGGGGTGATGATAGAACATCCTTGTATGCCGGCAGTGAGTGCAAGCGCACTCACTGCCGGCAATAATCTCGTTAGAGTTTGTGCGATATTCATGTTTATCCTCCTTTTACGGATATGTGTTGCTTCACTTTGGCGTTGGTTTGTGTGTTCAGCTGAACCTTGCCTAGAATGATTTGATTGCTTCTTAACTTTTCGGCGTCAAATCGAGTTGCTTCCAAGATTTGAGTCACCTTTCTAAGTCGCTGTGCGTTGGTTAGATTAAGGACTGCAGCTTTGCTTGCAGTACCATTGAGTCTGAAGTATTGATGTACTTCTCGAACTCTCCGATGCACATCATCAACGTTGCTGCGATTTACATAGCGATGGAAACGTCTGTATCTGTCATCTGCACTTCCATACAAATACAGCTTGTCTCTGCCATACCTGCCTCCGTATCTTCTGCTGCGGTACTTAATTAAGTTCTTTTCGTAGTAGGTAGAAAGTTCAGGTATATTTTCAGCAAGTTGCTCCAATGCTGAGACTTTGATGCTAGCCAGCGCCAGTAAACTGGCACTAGCTAGAATAATTAGCCTAAACATTTTCACACACGCTGGATGGGCCGGTTTCGATCGCTCCTACACGTAACGTTACATCGTCACCGGTTCTTACACTGTCAAGCAACACGAATGCTTGCTGGTCTATAACGCCAGAGTTAAGCGCAGCACAGATGGTTGCAAGCGAAACGTAGTTCCCTTCCCCAATTTCACTATTTAGCAAATGAGTGACTACCTCCTGGTCCAGGCGTCCTTCATTCTGAAGAGCGAGAATGCTAGACACGTTTATGACGCTGCCATCACCTATTTCTACATTTCGAAGTTCGGTTCTGGATTGGGAGCTGATGTCACCTGAGTTACCAATCATTCCTGGCGTTAGGAATCCGGGTGGATTGTCTTTGGCAGAAGATGCCATTGAAATAAGGGTTAAAGAGCAAGCGATTGTAAACTTTATTAAGTTGTCTGTACTGATCATATTATCACCGTTACAATGGGGTTGTTAAATTTAAGTTCCTAATGCTGTGAAATTACAACGTCCTTGTGTTTTAAATTCTGGTTAAGAAAAATACAATGATCAAGTTTGGGTGGGAATTGGTTAATACAGACGATTACAATATAAGTAAAATATCTTATAAAACAACAGCATAAAGTTTATAAATGAATATTTGACTTAATAAACTAGACATAAAGTGTATTTATATTCGCTATTTACAACATTTATATCAAGGTGTTTCAATGAGACCTAAAGATTTTCTTTTAAATCAAAGACTATCAATGTTGCCCGATGACGATAAGAATGGCATAGGCTGCCTAAAAGCGCTTAGATATGCTCGCTGGCGAAGTTTTGAATTAAGACAAAAAGATAAAGAAACTAAAAAGCCAGTCCCAAAGAATTGCGAGAATCTCCGGGATTACAACAGATATTACAACGGAAATACAAGAAAGAATTCGCTCCCAGATTATTGCACGAGTGATGCTTACGACGGAGGGCTTCATGGAAGTGGTTACAGTTTAAGTCCATATATGATCATGCTCGCATTACTTAATATCCCCAGGATTGGTTTCAAAAGGCGCAATAAATATGAGTACCCTGCCTTCGCTGAAGTGTTTGATGATAACGGGAATGTTTTTCATAAAGGTACGGCCGGTATTTTAAAAGATAAGGAGGCAATGGAACCTATCTTCAGAGGCATAATCAAGGAGGTGAATCGGTTTCTAAAGCAGGAAGAAAAGCAATTTCTAGTGCCGGAAGATATTCATCGCGAAAGATGCATAAACGTTTCTGATTTGTATATGCGAATAGAAGAGACGATGTTTCAGGTTGACACCGAGCATTTTGTATTGCCAATGCCAGAAGTTGAAACGCCATTCGAAATAAAGGGGTTGTATAAGGCAATTGATGAAATCGAAGACGACAAGAATGTACCCGCAATAGAAGCTGGTATAGAAAATTTACTCCACTCCACGCAACAATATCGACCGAAGATGTTGCCTCCTTTCGGGCAAAACTCTCTTTTCGTTGTAGGAGAGTCTGATATTGTTGCAAAACATTATATAGATCGCTGCCTGGAAAAACTTAAAAAAGCAAGCAAAAGGCACCTCTACATTATTGAGGCAGATGTTACGCACTCCCCAACTGAGACAGTTTTTTTAAGAAGGTGTATCAAAGAAATATCGAAAATAATGTCTCAGAAAAACAGTAAAGATTGGCCACCATTGGACAAAGTTAAACTCGAAGGTAGTTCATTGTCTGCCTTAAAAGAAGACTTGATAAGACGACTTAGAAGTTTTTCACCCAACGAGTATGATGTTCTTTTTTATCTTAATTCTCGGCAGATGGGGGCTGAGCCACAATCACATGAGTATGCCGCACATCTTGACCGATCCTTTATTGAAACTTTGCTAGACGACATCAGTTTTCGAGTAACTAATGAGGGGGATCGCGTAAAAGTTTACGCTCTCTATGCTGTAAAAGGAATTTTCCGCGGATATCATTCGCTTGCTTCAAAGAAAGTGGCACTTAGCCCGGTGCCTAAACATGCATGGATAGCTTATGCAGAGGAGAATGCAAATGCAGGTAGGCATGGACAAAAAGTGGCAACAAAAGTCATCAAGCATATCCCTGTCAGCGAATTAAATTCTTCAATCGTGAGTTCCCTGGTGAGCCTTGATGCATTTGTTAATTTTCAAGAAGTGACTCGTGAGATTATTTTATTTGACATCATTAACAAAAAAATACACGAAGAATATCCTGTAGAGTTTGTCTTGAGATTGGAACAACATGAGCGACAAGAAGTTCTATCAAAACCTTCTCGTAATAATAGACATAAAGAAAGTTATGATGGATATGCAATACCTGCTCAAAAGGGCGTCAAGACAGATGAAGGGAATACAATAGAGAAATATAGTGGGGCTCTTAAATATTTTACACTACCGGACGGCATCCAAACTAGTGATGAGCTTTCGAGGAATATATTAAAGACATTTGATGATCGTTTTTTTTGGCGGGAACAACTGACATCAGCAGTCTTTAATCATCGTTGTCCCATTAGGTTTGCCAAGTTAATCTTATTCTATTTGGGGACGCAGAGGTGTTTAGATTATTACTTTTTGCTTGTTGCTATTGCTGTCACAGATAACGGGCTGAGAAAGCCCAGCATGCTTTTTATCAGTAACGAATTGGGATTGGGCTTGGAGAGAAACGACATTGATCAATTCGTTGATATGTGCAATCCATTGTTACTAACAATTGATGACCCAGCAGTAGGCGCAGAGCGTAAAAATTATGAAAAAGAAAGTGAGTATGAACTCATATCCGAGGTTAGGAAATCGATAGTTTTACATTCTCACTCTTATCTCGATAATGTCGAATATAAAGAGCAGGTCGAGGCAATCTTGTCCATAAATACCTTTAATAAAGGTAAAGCTCCGGCAAGGATTATTCCACGCCAACATATCCATTTTGTAGTGGCTAAACTTAGCTGTACTCTCTATATGAACTTTGTGACTTATGGAGAAGAGTTACCCTCTGATGAACTTCGAGAAAAGGTTGATGAGGGCAAAAGTAAAGAGAAAACCCACGTACAGACACTTGTCAAAAAACGCAGACGAACGAAGTTTTATGTAATTGCAATTAAGCATTTTCTAAAAGCTGTTGGACCAAGAGGTGTCAATGTAGAGTTTGAAAGAGAGTACCAAAGTTATCACTGGTATCTTCATAATCTACCTGACATGAAATATGAAAGCACCAAGCCAACCACTCTGATCAACTTCTCTTGGAAATTATTTATCAACGGAATTGAACAACAAGATGAAGAGGAAATCATAGAAGGTTTTGATAATATCATGGCAACAAATGATGCGAATTTATTAGCAGAAATAATTCGTATGTTTTGTAGTATTTCATATCCGCACAGAACAAGATTTTTTCATATTAATCAACCACTTGCTACTGCGCTTGATGATGGCAGTTTCTTACATTTTTTAAACTCGAGTGCTGTCACGTATTACAGTCTTTGCCAATCTCGAAATTTTGAAAATGTATATTCTGCCTATCATGATCGATTTGCTCGTTATCAGAGGTTCAGTGCTAAAGAAGTCATTGGAAGATATTTAGAAGGTAATCCAGTTGCTCTTCTTAGCAGGGAGTCCATGTCAAGAGTAAATATGTTACATGTAAGGACATTGCTAGATCAGGCGTATCTTTATCGGGCGAAAAACTTTATTAATGAATTAATTACAGATCTTGGTGCTTTACGGCGTGAATGTTTAGAGAGACTGGCATTGCTCCTCAAAGTTACACGAATCCATGAAGGAAAAGATGAGTGGGAAAAGTCATTAAGTGAAGGGGCGACAGCTAATCACCAAAATATGTTGCTAAAGGCAATGAGGAGAATTCTTAAAAAGGATTTAAGATACCAGGCCAGCATGTTGTTAATCTCAACAGCTACTGGAAACATGGCCTCGGCGCTCCGTAGGTTTGTGACAATCTTTGCTATTATTGAGAACCCGGTTGAATACTTGTTGAGAGACTTTGAGCAACAAGGACTTGAGAAAGACAACCTTAAAGCGATGTTAACCGCATATCAGGATTCACTAGCATTGGTGCTTCGAAACAGAGTTCTACATCACTGCATATACTATTTATTCATCAATGACATTTATGGAAGTACTGCAAAAGAAATGTTATTGGTTGACCGCTTAACACTAACAAATGATAAATCCCATGAAACCTCAATGATAGATCCGTATAGTGAAATCAGTTTTTATAACTATATGACTAACAGGAGCGTCGTCAAAGTTGATACTGTTTACGCAAAATCTAAAAATAAAGACAGTGTAAGTGTTATATCCAAAAAACTGTTGGGTGTGCATGTGAAGAACACTTGGACTTTTGAGACACTGAAGACTAAGACATTAGACAGTTTGAAAAAGTACCTGGTGGTCCAAAAACTGTACCTTGAAGCCCGGGACCAGTTTTTGGATGATGGTACAAAAGATGTTCAGAAGCAGCAGATGGAAATCCGTGAAAAACACCCTCTTCATGCACCAAAGAGTGAGGATTTTTTCTTGATTTTATCTTTGGCAAACAACGCTAATAGGGCCGGTTTGCTTGAAAATTATATTAATAAAGAAAAGACCCGAGCAAAAAGTGTCGAAGAACCTGAAAGTTCCTTGAGTCAAGTATTGAATGATAGTAACAATACAATGGAGCGACTATTAGAGTCCACGACCTTAAGATACACAAAGCAAGTCCACTTGCGCGCCGGACTTGAGAGGTACCGAGAAAATCTGCTTGTTAATCAATCTAGTAGTGGGGTTTCAATTAAGGGTTATGATGCGGAAAAAGAATGGTTGAAGTGGTTAGAAAGTGAATTTCGGGGTTCGCAAAATACAATGGCGTTATTGGAGTTATTGTTACTCAAAGCTTATCACCATAAACAAATTATTAGATATGAAGGGCGCGAAAATACAGGATCCATTGAAAAAAATCAAAATCAGACTTTGGCGGAAATAACCGCTATATGCCAAAAGAACAAAATAAAATTGAGAGAGTTGGATATTGCGTTACTCCACACCTACGATGGGAAATCCAAGCCTGAAGATAGACTTGGCGGTGTACCGTTATCTCCTTTATCCATTCGTTGAGGTTTAATGCTTTTTGAACAATAGTTTTTAGGGGACACGACTTGACTGGTCCACAACAACTAAACGGTGGATACGATTTAAGTATGATACTTTATTACTTGCCTACGGGCGGTCTAAAATCAAATGTGCTAAACCAGTATGAAACTTTATTTTTAACGCCGTCCTAAATCTCGCTCAAAGATGTGGCTTGCAGGCTGATTTAGTATGAAACTATATTACTCGCTTACATTTTTGTGGGCGCACAATAAAGGTTTTCACATCAAAACCCCAAGGATAGATACTTAATTGTTTCCTTACATTTTCCTGATTACCCACCTGATTCATCCTCTGTTATACTGTATATAAAGACAGTATTATGAGGTTGTTTCCAGATGGCAAAAAACAAAGTTCAGTTTCAGGAAGGCTACAGCATTTACGAGCTTATGGAAGACCTACGGTACGGAAGGAAAGTGTGAACAGGCTCTGTTTAAACTGGCGCTATCCAGACGGATTTGTATGTAGGGAGTGCGGGAATAAATCATATTGTGAGTTGAAATCCAGGAAAGTACTTCAGTGCAACCGTTGCAAGCATCAACAGTCTCTGACAAGTGGGACCGTGTTTGACAAAACCAGAGTACCCTTGACTAAATGGTTTATGGCAATCCATCTGCTCACTCAGTCCAAAACAGGGATCTCCGCAATGGAGTTAATGCGCCAGATAAAAGTCAGTTACAACACGGCCTGGAAGCTCAAACACAAACTGTTGCAGGTCATGAAAGAAAGTGACGAAAAAATTAAGATTGGCGGCATTATCCAATTGGATGATGTCTATTGGGGAGGCGAAAAACGCGGGGGAAAGCGAGGTCGCGGTGCATCAGGTAAGACCCCGTTTGTGGCTGCGGTAGCACTGAATGAAGAGGGTCATCCAATCCATATGAAAATGACTGTCGTGGAAGGCTTTAAGACCAAAGAAATTAGTCAATGGGCGGACAAATATATTAAGCCGAACGCCGTGGTGATTTCAGACGGGTTGGCCTGTTTTCCGGGCTGTAGCGAGTGAAGAACGCCACCACTTATATGCGAAAACGGGTGGTGATCTGGATAAGCTGGATCACTCCGCCTTCAACTGGGTAAATACGATGATCGGCAACGTGAAAAACTCACTTAGAGGAAGTTGTCACTCTATCGCATCAAAGCACCTGCCAAGGCACCTTGCGGAGTATTGTTTCCGATTTAATAACAGGTTCACCCTACGTGATTTGCTGCCACGGCTGGCAAAGGCAGCGGTAATGACACCGCCAATGCCTTACAAGTTGTTAAAGCTGGCTGAACTAAGTGGGTAATCAGGTACATTTTTGTGAGGGATTAATAAAGTCCGAGGCGTTTGATTAGGAAACGTTGTTACACCCTAATCAGGTATTATGTTGCCCGTCGTTACCGAATAAATTCTAGGCCATTGTTTATCTGTATCAATGCTTGTATATTCCCTGCATTGGTTTTCAAAGGTTACCAATATGACCGCTATAAGCACTACTGCTATTACGTTGTCTAGGCTGTGTTCCTGCACTGGCTATGGCTGCCTTTGTCCAAAATAACCCGCAAAAACCTGAACAGCATAATTCTATAACAGAATAAACCGCTTTCAGGGCACTGGAAGCGTCGGCTTCCAGGAAAACACCCCAATACACATTAGTTAATTCGTTCTTCAGGAAGCCACCGGTACCCATGTACTGGCGCTGGCTATGTTTTGCGTTGTGAAAAATTAATGAAGAGGACGGAATATCCAGATATTTGCCACTGCCCATTGGCAGCAAAGCACTACTGAATGAAATCAGTATAAAAAGATATGGGATCTAAACAGTCTCAAAACAGGTGATTTTTAGCCGCTCTTGGGTGGAGGGGTTTGCTCGTCCTGAATTTATATAAGTAATTGAAATATATAATAAAAAAATAAATAAAGTGTTGCGGGACGATTTTTTATGTGCTTTACTTTGCAACATCAAACAACAGGCAGAGACAGTTAATGAAACAGCATAAGCCCCAAATTGCAGAGTTACCGCATCCTTTGAAGCAGGTAGGTGCAGCTATATATGCTGTGGAGAATAACGCGTCGATGAGCTGATCCCAAACACTCGGTTTAGGATCAGGCAGTGATCCTAAGCGAAGCTTAATGAAGCCCGGTTAGGTTCACACCAACTGGGCTTTTTTATGTTTGTTAGAAAAACCCTAGGAATACTAGGCGGCTGAATACTGGCGCCCTAGTGGCAAAACAGCGAGCTTATACCTCGTAAGACAGATAACCGGCAAATCCGGGTTCGAGTCCCGCTGCCGCTACCAATTTTAAAAAGGGGGATGCAATGGCAATCCAACATTGTAAATCGAAAAATGTACCGCTATCGGAGCCGTTGGCAATGCCAAACAAGCAACCGGAGCTAGAAAAGATGAAATAGCAGCTTCCTTTCGCTTAGCGGAGGCTGTAAAGGCCACCGTGATCCCTAGGAACCCGGTTCGGCCTTGTCAACCGGGTTTTTTAATGCCCTGTTGACTCACATAGCAAGAACATTGGCGTGCTTAGCTTAGTGGTGAAAGCCCCTGGTTGTGGTTCAGGTGATCACCGGTTCGAATCCGGTAGTACGCCCCAAAAATATTAATTCTGTCAGGATGTGGCGCAGTTGGTAGCGCACGGGTTTTGGGAGCCTGGTGTCGTTGGTTCGAATCCAACCATCCTGACCAACTTTATCTGATGGAAACAGTTATTAGCGGATGTAGCTCAGTGGTAGAGCGCTTGCCTGTTAAGCAATGTGTCCGTGGTTCAAATCCACGCATCCGCGCCATTTTTTTAAATGGGTTGCTAATTCAATTGGTTAGAATACCGGCCTTTTAAGCCGGCTATCCCGGTTCGAGCCCGGGGCAACCCACCAAAGCCCTGTGGTGTAGCTGGCAACACACGTCACTTTGAATGACGTATCCCAGGTTCGAATCCTGGCGGGGCTGCCATTTGAAGCGGCTTTATATTACTTCTCTTGTTTATTGCTAGTTGTTTAGTGTTTATTAACTCAAGGGGTTTAACAAACCTTCTCCCCTACCCTTTGCTGGTACTCCTGGCACAACCTTTGTGCTGCTGCTTCATCGCCGTTTTTAAATAAGATGGCGGCTAGGCCTTGGGTGGCGTTAGCATTGAATGGTGCAAAGCTAAGCACATGCCGGTACCAGGCTTCGGCGTCATGGGTATTGCCTAGTTGTTGGTGTTTATCGCCGATTGTGGCACCCATATCGGCATACCAGGGATGGATTTGTGCAGCGTTTTCCGGGTATACCTTGCCCATGGCGGCAAACGCTTTTTCATAATAACCAATCGCTTGTGTTAGTTGGCCAGACATTTCCAATAATTCACCGGTATTAATCAATACATCCCAGGCGTCTGGGTTGAGTTTTAGTGCTTGTTGATAGCTATCTAGGGCTAGTTCGAAGTCACCACTTGCTGATTGCACAAATCCCAAAGCCTTGAATGCCTTGGGATCTTTAGGGGATAAACGGACTGCCCTTTCTGCCAATGCCAAAGCGCGTTGCAGTTTTTGCTTGGCCTCTGGCGTTTGGGTGCGGCCAGCGGCAATCGCGTTGCGCAGGTTGATTTCTTCAAGTTCTGGTATGGAACTGTCGCTTTGCCATCGCACAACTTGCTGTACTAGGGCATTGGCAAGCCCTGCAGAGCCAGAACCGGATTTAGGCTGAAGTGCAATGGCTTGCTGGTAAAGCTCAATCGCCATTTCGTTATCTTGGCGCCGCATCTGATGGTAATAATCATCTGCTTGGCGCAATAGCGCATGAGTTTCCGAGTTGTTTGGGGTTTCCTCTGCAACGAAAAAAGACCAGCTTACAGAAGCTATTGCGACAACACTGATTGCCAAAATCAGTGAGGTTGTTTTGATCCGGCTAGCTTGCGCAGGCGTTGCACTATCTATGGTAGTCTTATTTGTCGTATTAAGTTTGGCATTCTGACCGGCGTTCAGTGGCGTATCTTTGCGGGGTGTTTGGCTCGATGTCGGATGTTGCCACTTGATTTGCTCTGCTACCAACCGATAGCCACGTTTGGGTAAGGTTTCGATAATCCTAGGCTGCTTGGGATCGTCTTGTAGGGTTTTCCTTATCCTGGATACACATCGGGTTAGGGCATCATCACTGACGATGGTATCGGGCCAGACGTGCGCCATCAGCTGGTCTTTCTCCACCAATTGCCGCGGGCTTTCTGCTAGCAACAGCAATAACCTTATGCCCTGGGGATCAATCCGAGCCGATGCTTGGTCGCTTTTGGTGGGCATTGGATCAGCAAAGCTAACAACTTCGCCCGTGTTAGTGTTAATGCGCCACTGATTAATGAATAAGAGCTTTTGCACCATACCTCTGCGGATTGTGCTCGAATTAAGGCATGATGCTAGCATTAGCTTTTTGTCAGATAAATAGCATTGTTTTGTCAGGACTTAGATGCGGGGCTTTGGCAATTTAGATAGACAATGATTACCCGAGGAAATTTTATGAAATTATTGTCTAAACTCAATCTCATTTGCCTATCCATATTGGTTGCACTGTTGTCTTTTACGGCAGCAGCAACCACTGCCAACCATAAAGTTCTGTCTGTAGAAGAGATAAAGGCTGATCTAGAGCAACTGTATCTTGAATTGCAACAGGCGCATTTCGACCTGTACGCCAATATCGATAAATCTGAATATGACAGCGCCTATGAAAAATGGCAGCAGGGCGTAACTGGATCGATGACCGTCATGGAAACCCAGGTCTATTTACAGAGATTTGTTGCATTAGGCGATATTGCCCACGCCAGTATCGATCTGCCGATACCGGCTTTTTTAGAATTTTGGCAACAAGGCGGTAAATCTCTGCCCGTCTACCTTTCTATTCGGGGCGATAGGGCATGGATCGACGAGTTCTATGGCGAAGCTGGTTTAGTAGAGCACCAACAAGAAGTATTGGCACTGAATGGCCGCCCTATTAACCAATGGCTTTATGATATGGCGGCTTTGATATCGGCTGACAATAAAATGCTGCGCAATACCTTGATTGAACAGCGTTTACCTTTTTTGTTGTGGCTTTTGCTGGGGGAGCAAGATAGTTTCCAGCTCACTTTGGCAACGGATCTTGGTGAAAAAACTATTGCTGTAGCTGCGCTGACCCGAGCCCAAATGCAGGAGAGTGAAGGGCTGGTCGGCGATGATACAGGTGAGGATATGCAGCAGCGGGCAGCGCGTATGCTAGACAATGGCATTGCCTATCTGCGGCCTGGCCCTTTCTACAATATCTCGCCCGATGCTGTTGATATTTGGGACAATAGCCAATTTGTAGCATTCCTCGATACTGCTTTTACAGATTTCATGGAAAAGGACGCCAAAGCCCTGTTGATTGACCTGCGCAACAACCCTGGTGGAACTAATTCTTTTAGCGACCCAATGATTGCCTGGTTTGCTGATAAACCCTTTAAGTTTGCGTCGGATTTTGTGGTGAAGATCAGTGAGCAGTCTATTGTTTCAAACCAACGTCGCTTGGAGGTTTCCGAACAAAAGGCTACAACTTCGCATCAATTGGCCGAATTTTACGCCAAACACAAGTTAGGAGAGACCTTTTCTTTTCCGCTGGAGGAAGTGTTGCCCCGCGAACAGCAAAGATTTGATAAACCCGTTTTTGCACTGGTTAACCGCTATTCCTACTCTAATGCGGTAACGACGGCGGCCATGTTGCAGGATTATGGTTTTGCTACCCTCTTAGGCGAAAAAACAGCCGATTTAGCCACAACTTATGGCGCAATGGAAAAATTCAAACTATCTAATAGCGGTATTGAAGTAGGTTACCCCAAGGCATTGATAGTTAGGCCAAACGGCAACCAGGTGCCTGATGGCGTGACGCCTGATGTTGAGATTGAAGCCGGTTTAACAGCCAGTGCCCAGCACCAATTGCAGGACGCCGTGGCATATATATCCAGGCGCTTAGCTAGCAGGGGCGCGGCTAATTGATCTGCCATTTTGCCTTAATAGTGGCGAGTTTTCCCGAGTCTTGCAGGGTTTTAAATGCTTGTTTGTAGTCATTCACCATCTCGGGCTCGCTACCTTTACTGAATGCTAAATAAAGCTGACTATCAAGCGGGCTCGCCCGGAAGACTTTGGTTAGAAGGTTCGGTGGATAATTCAAGCTTTTGAGGGCAGAGTCAATGCTGCGCTGGTTGGCAATTACGATTTCTGCCCTGCCATTGAGCAGCATTTGGATGCGGTGCCCCTCGCCACTATTGCTGTCTGTGCCTCCCATAGGGTAGAGGCGGTCAAAGCCGTTTTTACGCAAATATTGGTGGGTCGTTGCATCGCGTACCACCGCAATTGTATAGCGCTGGAAGTCTTCCAGCTTATCCGAAGGTTCTACTTGGGCGGAGGGCAATGCCCAAAAATATAGCTCTTCCTTGGCTAAAGCGGCTACCCATTGGAATAGGTCTTGTCTAGCCAAAGTTTTACCGATTGAAAAGATCATCGTATTGGGTTGTTTCAGCGCCCTTTGATAAGCAACGGACCAAGGTAGCAGGTCGATATCAATATTATCGCCGGTCAGTTCGGATAGGGCTTGGATAATTTCAACACTATAGCCTGATAACTCTGAGTCTTTATTTAATGTTTGGTATGGGTAAAACAACTCGGTAACTGCGGTTATGTCTTTCGCTTGGATAGGCAAGGCCAACGCCCAGCAAATTGCAATCACTGTCCATAAAGTTGATTTTGAAGAAAGGGGTGAGATCCTTTTCATAGCAGAATGTGGATTTTACTACTTCATACTGTCAGTTTAGTGCATCTTGGGGGTTATACCAGCCGCAGCATGGTGAACCCTCAGTTTGATCGGTAATTGTAAGTGTGGGAGCGGTTGATTACCAGACAATTGGCTACTGGCAGCCTGGCTGCGCAGCCAGGTCTCAACAAAGTCGATAACCTGGTCTAGGTCAAACCAGGGATTGGGTTTCATTGAGCATTCCCATACTACCAGCGTACGCCAGCCTCGTTCTTCTAGTTCAGCTAACACCCGCTGATCCCGGTTTACATTTCTTTTGAATTTGTGTTTCCAAAACCGTCTATTGCGTTTGGGGATATGGGCAATAGCGCAGTCTTCATGGCCATGCCAAAAGCAACCGTGCACAAAAATCGCCGCTTTAAACTGTTTGAATACCAGGTCTGGACTTCCTGGCAACTTCTTTTGGTTAATCCGGTAGCGCAGGCCCCGGGCAAACAAGGCTTTGCGCAGCGTTAGCTCCAGCTTGGTATTTTGGGATCGGATTTTGGCCATATGGGACATGGTGGTTCAACCATCTAGCAACTTACCCATCAAGTATAGTTGCTCTGATTGCAATCGTAAGACGAGTTGGATTAGCAACAGGCACAAAAAAGGGGCTGGCCGCCCCTAGTTTAATAATGCAGGTTCTGCCTACTTAGATTTACCTTGGTTGGCAACCGCCGCCATCATGGCTTTGATCGCTTCTGGGTCGCCTAAATAGTTTTTGGAGATCGGCTTGAGATCTGCGTCAAGTTCGTAAACCAAAGGCACGCCAGTGGGAATGTTGAGTTCTAGTACGTCTTGGTCGCTCATGCCATCTAGGTATTTAACCAAAGCGCGCAAGCTGTTGCCGTGGGCTGCGATGACTACGCGCTGGCCGCTTTGAATAGCAGGACGGATGGCATCGTGCCAATAAGGCAATACCCTATCGATAGTGAGTTTCAAACTCTCTGCACGTGGCAAGATAGCTGGATCAACATGGCTGTAACGCGGGTCGTGGCCTGGGAAGTGTTCGCTGGACTCGTCCACTGCTGGAGGTGGAATATCGAAACTGCGACGCCAGATTTTTACTTGGTCATCACCGTGTTTTGCCGCGGTTTCGGCTTTATCCAAACCCGTCAGGCCACCATAGTGGCGCTCATTTAAACGCCAGTGGCGCTGAACTGGTATGTACATTTGATCCATTTCTTCTAACACAATGTTTAGTGTTTTAATGGCGCGGGTTAACACTGATGTGAAAGCCAAATCAAACACAAAACCGGCTTCTTTCAATAATTGGCCGCCAGACTTGGCTTGGGCGATGCCGGTTTCAGTCAAGTTGACATCGTGCCAACCAGTGAAACGGTTCTCTTTGTTCCATTGACTTTCACCGTGTCGGATCAACACTAATTTATACATTTGGGTTCCTCGTAAATTGCAGCCTGAGATAGGGTTTTTTTACTCTTAGCAGGCAGCAAGTGCTAGCGCACTAGCGGATTTTATTGCTGCCTTGAAGACGGTTTGTGAATAACCGATATTTTGCGGTATCGGACTGATAAATGCTAGAGCATACTGGTCTAAACTGGCCTAGAATTGGTGCGAATACTCAATCATGGCTGCTGGCATGGCTAAAAAAGTCGAGTGTCGCCTGATCTAGCGCATAGAAAGATTCAATACGCAGTTCATCGGTCGTGATGTCTTGCGGCGTACCGAAAGTCGCTATAACTGAAAACAACTTCAGCTCTATTCCTTGAAGTGATAGTTCCAGCGGAATAATCGGTAATAGGGCCGGTGCATCCGGTTTATCGTCCTGGGTTGCAGAACCTCCGCAGTCTCCAATTAACTCAATAAAGTGTTGGAAACGGGTTTTCACTTCTTGATCTAGGGAAGCGTCGGCCTCACCTTTCAACCGGCGTAACAACAGTGGAGCAATTTCTTGCCAGTTACTAATAAATGGCCGTAATCCTTGCGGATGCAAGGTAAGCAAAGCCAGGTTAATACCTTGCTCCGCGACTAAATCGGCCAACCCCGGCTGCAATTGCATAAGGTTATCCAGCAGCAGTTTTCCTGCTTGGTTATGCTGTAATACCTGCCAAAACCTATCCACTACATAGGCGGGCATCGGATCGTGGTGCTGTAACACCCGCTCCAACGCCGCCATGACTGGCTGCATTGCTGGGGCGTCTAGCTGGCTTTCGTTGTAACTAGGCGCAAAACCGGCCGCTGACAACAATTGATTGCGGTTGCGCAGTGGAATTTCCATTGCGTCACACAGCCGGATCACCATATCTCGGCTAGGTTTGCTGCGCCCGGTTTCCAAATAGCTAAGGTGGCGCTGAGAAATATCGGCGGCAAGTGCAAGATCCAGTTGCGATAAGCGTCGGTGCTGCCGCCATTTGCGACATTCCTGGGTGAATGCGTTTTGTGCTGCAGGCATTATGCATTGTCCAAAATCTACCAATTTCCTAAGCCTACTCCCCAAACTGGATAATAGCTATTACCTCCGAGGTAATTGCTGCTATGTCACTGGCTGGTCAAAATAGACACAGTTTTGTATTTATTGAAAAAGGTGACATCTATGAACCGCAAGCTGATCGCAATTGTATTGTTAATCCCCTTAACCATTGTATCTGTGCTAGCCATGATGGAAGGTGGCTACATGGGAATTTGGTATTATCAACTCGCTAGCTATGCTGGATGGCAGGTATTGCTGGACTTAGTCGTAGCGCTAATGTTGTTGTTTACCTGGCTTATTCCAGACGCCAAAGCCAACGGACGCAATCCTTGGCCATGGTTTGCACTTACCTTGGCCGCTGGCTCCTTTGGCCCTTTGTTGTATTTGATATTTGGTCAGTCTGGCGATAATTCTGCCAAAGCTGCCTAAAAGCTAACCTTTGTGTTAGAGGCAGTCAATGTAGTTTGACCTTGGTTATTCTCGGTTAACCACTCTACATTCACTTTTTCCAAATTAGGGAACAGTGTGAACCAATTTAAACTAATCGAATCTACTGCGCTTTGGCACTGGAATGAATAGGCCATAGTGATATCGGCATGATCATGTTCGTGATCATCGTCATGCTCATGATCGTGGCCATGCTCATGGTCGTGGTCATGTTCGTGATCATGGTCATGCTCATGCTCATGGTCGTGGTCATGCTCATGGTCGTGGTCATGTTCGTGATCATGGTCTTTGTCGTGATCATGGTCATGGTCGTGGTCATGTTCGTGATCATGGTCTTTATGATGATCGTGATCTTCATCAGCATTGGCATGCAATAGCTTTTCCGGGATGGTTATTTCCTGGCTGGTTGCTGTGCAATTGCCATTGGCGATGCTGAATAGGCTGGATGTTTGGGTTAGCTGTTGCTGTACGCTTTTAAGTAGCTGCTTTTCTTGCTCGGAAACGGGGGCGTACTCAAAACCAAGTAAATTCGCCGCAGGTGAAAACACTTCCACCAATAGTTGTTGATCCACAAAAGCGACGGTCATGTCAGCAACACCGTGTTGGTGTGGAGAACCGGCCGCTATGGTGTTAAAACTACTAAGACTTGCACTTAAAGCGCTAAGGACAACAAGCTTACGAAGTGGCGAATTCAGTCTCTTCATTTTTTTGCAATAACCTACGGTTGAACAGGTGGGCGAACATAACAATGCCGCTGCCTACTATACTAAAACCTAATTCCAAATGGTGGATCGCTTCAATGTAGTGGCTTACCAATGAAGCTGCCAAAGTTAAGAAGCCAATGATAGCGGCCGCAAGGGGAACCTTGTTGTGGTGTACTTTAAATGCGCTTGGCAGGCTCAAAGCGATTAGCGCTAGAATAGGTGCCAGTAGCACTATATGTAATACTTCTGAATGAGTAAAAAATGCGATGCCAAGCAGTATCGCAATCACCGGCACTAGGCAGTGAAGCATACAGAACAAGGATACTATTGCGGCAACGATATCTTTCATTTGGGACTCAACTCAAAAATGGAAAAACGTTATAACATAACGGCGCAAATTCCGCAAAATTGAATCCACTAAAAAGTTGTTAAGATTTGTTATGCAGTTGTTACGCGGCCTAGCTTCGCACTCATTTAGTGCTGGCGTATTTCATCCGGTTCAGTGTTGTAGAAAGACACTGCGCCTAGCTCCAACAAATAGGCTGAAGTCGCGACCGGATCTTCATATAACGCGGTGTGCAGTTGACCAGCAAACAAAAATGGTTTGGAAATATCCTCTACTTTAAAACCGGTGTTGCTTCGGGCATAAATGATTTGGTTTGGCGGTGGCGGTGGGTAATGGATGCAGGCGCCATAATAGGGCACGATAAAAAACTGTGTCACCCTTCGCTGCTGGTCGAATTCCAAGGGCACTACAAAACCAGCAATTTCAACGTTTTGTTGGTGTAACTCGGAGCGAACTGTTTGTGATTGCAGTGCGTTCTGGTAATCCTCATCGTTGGCCAGGGCGACCGAAGCCAATAGTTGCCGTTCCTGCTCCGATAACGATTGTTCACCTAATATTGCCTGCCGTTTCTTTTCCGCCTCTTGCAAACTGGCGTAATCCTGCTCGGGCAACAGGTCGCCCCAACCTATGAATTGTGCTTCGTTATGCCATTCGGGATCTAAAAAGACAAACTCTGTACCCTGCTGTTGCCACCAGTAGGCCACACCACTGCCAATGAGAAACGCGGAGATCACCACAAAAAAAACGGTTTTGTTTATCATATTTAAATCTGATGCAGGCGCAGCTGCGTATCTTGCTAGAGCGTGTCAATTGTATTCAGATGACCGCAGATTCTAACCTAAAGTTGCACTGAATTAGAGGTTGTTTCATTTTGAAACGATTTTATATTTACTGGTAATTCCTGCTATGACAAGGTTGCGGCTTCTTTTGTTGAGCCTGCCAAACAGATAAAACCACAAGGTAAGGAGTAAGCATTGCAATCCAATGACACTGCGGGCAGTGACTTCGCAATTCATTTACACAATCTCCAGTTTAGTTACGCTGGCAAAGGTGCTGCGACTGTGCTGGATATTCCAGAATGGCAGGTTGCCACAGGCGAGCGCATTTTCTTGTATGGCGCATCCGGTTCCGGGAAGAGCACGTTGCTAAATTTAGTGGCTGGCACATTGACACCTCAGCAGGGTGAAATCCAACTGTTGGGGCAGGCTTTTTCCAACTTGTCTGCTCGTAAACGCGATAGCTTTAGGGCGCATCACATTGGCGTAGTATTCCAACAGTTTAACCTTATTCCCTACTTGTCTGTGGTTGAGAATATCCAAGCGGGTGCTTTTTTTGCTAAGCAAAAACAAAATGCGACACCGGTACACATTTCCGCCTTGTTTCAACAGCTGAAGTTGCCAGAATCGCTTTTAGACAGACGCGCTGACGAGCTCAGTGTTGGCCAGCAACAGCGCGTGGCGATTGCCCGTGCTTTGATTAATTACCCTGAAATTTTGGTGGTAGACGAACCTACCTCTGCCCTGGATGCCGATGCTAGGGACAGTTTCATGAAATTGCTGCTCTCATGCTGTGAAGTCAGCGAGTGCGCATTGTTGTTTGTAAGTCATGATCAATCCTTGGCGCAGTACTTTTCTAAAAAGCAGGATTTAACCGCCTTAAACCAGGCTGCGGGGGCTGGCAAATGATTCTAACTTTAGCTAAACGCAGTGTTTTAAACCGCAAGGGTTCGGTTACCCTGACCTTGGTTTCCATTATTATTGGTATTTCCCTGTTGCTGCTGGTGGAACATATAAGGGTGCAAGCCAAGGAGAGCTTTAACCGAACGGTATCGGGAGTTGACCTGATCATGGGTGCCCGTACCGGCCAGCTAAACTTATTGCTCTACTCTGTATTCCGCATTGGCAATGCCACCAATTCGGTGGCTTGGGATAGCTTTGAAGCGGTGCAAGCCAATCCTAGGGTGGCCTGGGCTGTACCTATCGCATTGGGTGATTCCCATCGCGGTTATAGGGTAATGGGTACTTCTAGCCAGTATTTCGATCACTATAAATATGGCAACAAGCGGCCGTTGGAATTCGCCTCAGGGCAGGCGTTTGATAGGATCTTCGAAGCGGTCATTGGCGCTGAAGTCGCCGCCAAACTCAATTACCAAGTGGGTGATGAAATTGTGTTGTCACATGGTACCGGCGGCATTAGTTTCACCAACCATGATTATGCCCCATTTGTGGTTTCCGGTATCTTGCAGGCCACCGGTACTCCCGTCGATAAAACCGTGCATGTCAGCCTGGCAGGGATTGAAGCCGTGCACCTAAGTCCGCCGGAACTTGCAGCGGTGTTAGCGGCATACAAACGCGGTGAGAATGTTGAGCTACGCCCCACAGTGATCACTGCTGCCATGCTGGGTTTGACTTCCCGCATCGCTACCTTCCAAGTACAAAGGCAAATCAACCAATACCCTGAAGAGCCGTTATTGGCGATTTTACCTGGCGTGGCATTGTCTGAGCTTTGGCAGATAATCGGCACGGTAGAAAACCTGTTGCGCTTGATCACCGTGTTGATCTTATTGTCTTCACTGTTGGGGCTTTCCACTATGTTGCTTGCCTCCATGCGGGAAAGGCGCAGGGAAATGGCGGTATTGCGTGCTATTGGCGCAGGACCCTTGGTAATTTTCTTTTTGATCCAGGTAGAAGCGCTGCTAGTGGTATTGACCGCATTGGTGGCGTCGGTATTGTTGATTTGGTTTAGCCTCAGCGTATCCACAGATTGGTTAGCCAGCCAATTTGGCCTTTACCTCGACACCAATATTTTCACCGCCAACAGCCTCTATATCGCGGGTTTCGCCATCGTAGCGACCTTGGTAGTGGCTATGATCCCGGCAATTGGCGCATACCGTCAGGCGTCTGGTACCTCTATGTACGGTAGTTAATTATGGCTTGGCAGCACAAGCTGCCAAGCTATTTCACTTTGCTATCATGGCCTAGCCTTGGGCTTTGGCCTGACTAAATTCATCAAAGGCACGCAACGCGTCAGCGGCGTACATCAATGAGGGACCTCCGCCCATATAAACCGACATCCCGCAGATCTCTTCCACTTCTTCCCTGGTTGCGCCCAAGTTCACCAGTGCTTTGGCGTGGAAGCCAATGCAGCCATCACAGCGCACTGCGACACCTATAGCTAGTGCAACCAGCTCTTTAGTTTTTTTATCCAATGCGCCATCTTGGCAAGCGGCTTTGGCCATTTGTGAAAAACCTGCCATCACATCCGGTATCGCCTTGCGTACTTGTGGTAGGTATTGGTTTAGGTCTTGGGTGATATCGATATACGACTTGCTCATCTTATTTCCCTGAATGGTTTGTATAGGGGAAATTGTAGCGAGACTGCTGTTTCGCTTTTTGATGTAGCGCAACGGATCAAGGGGTCAGAGACCTTGAAAATGCAATTAGATATCAGTGGGTTAGTAAAGTTGAATTTCAAGGTCTCTGACCCCTTGATCCTAGGAGGGCTATTCCGGCTCTGGCACCCTTACCCAGCCTTCCATCAATATCCGGGCGCTGCGGCTCATGACCGCTTTTTTGGCTAGCCAGCGGTCACCTGCCTGTGTGGCCTCTGCGCCCACTTTTAGTGTACCGGAGGGATGACCAAAGGTGACTTGATTGCGCCCACCGCCACCTGCGGCCAAGTTTACCAAAGTACCGGGTATTGCCGCTGCGGTAGCAATGGCCACGGCGGCAGTGCCCATCATGGCATGGTGCAGTTTGCCCATTGATAGTGCCCGTACTAATAGGTCAATATCGCCTGCTTGGATAGCTTTGCCGGAAGATGCCGTGTAATCCTTGGCTGCTGACACAAAGGCTATTTTAGGTGTGTGCTGGCGCTGTTGTGCTTCTTCCACACTGCTAATCAAGCCCATTTTAACGGCACCGATAGCGCGCAGTTGTTCAAACCGGTTTAAGATGTCACTGCTGCTGTTAATATCTTCTTGCAGCTCGGTGCCATCAAAACCAATATCGCTGGCATTGACAAAGATGGTGGGAATACCGGCATTGATTAAGGTGGCTTTTAGTTTGCCGCCAGCGACCAAATTTTCTGGTACCTCTAATTCATCCACCAAATTGCCAGTAGGGAACATATTGGCATCGGCATCGGCGGGATCCAAAAACTCCACTTTCACTTCGGCTGCCGGGAATGTCACGCCGTCCAATTCAAAGTCACCAGTTTCCTGCACCTGGCCATTAGTGATGGGAATATGGGCGATAATGGTCTTTTCGATATTACACTGCCATATGCGTACCACTGCGATGCCATTTTCATGCGCGCGATCAGCATCAACCAAGCCATTATTAATGGCAAAGGCACCGACAGCTGCGGTCAGGTTACCGCAGTTGCCACTCCAATCCACAAACGGCTTATCGATGGCGACCTGGCCAAATAGGTAATCCACGTCGTGGCCTTCTTTGTCACTTTTACTCAGGATTACGGTTTTGCTGGTGCTGGAAGTCGCCCCGCCCATACCGTCGGTTTGTTTGCCATAAGGATCCGGGCTACCAATCACCCGCAATAACAGTGCATCGCGGTAGGCACCCGGCACCTGTGCTGCCTCAGGCAAGTCCTCCAATTTAAAAAATACACCTTTGCTAGTACCGCCGCGCATATAGGTAGCAGGAACTTTAATTTGTGGTTTGAACTGGTTCATAGAAACTCTCTTAACAAATGGAATTAGGTGGTACTAGTAAGATTGCAGGGATGCAATCTCAGGCATGTAATGGCGGCAAGCGAAGCGTTGTAGCGCGAAGACAGGGATGTCATAGCGCGACAACCAAGAGTTTACCGCCGCGCATATAGGTAGCAGGAACTTTAATTTGTGGTTTGAACTGGCTCATAGAAGCTCTCTACCAATAACAAGGGGTCAGAGACCTTGAAAATAGGTAATGGGAATGTAGGTGAAGTGGAGGATCAAGGTCTCTGACCCCTTGATCCCCTTATGAAGTCCTAGTTATTGCCTTCGCTTGCCAAAAAGTCCTTGGCGAAACGCTGCAATACTCCGCCTGCTTCATAGATAGATACTTCTTCGGCGGTATCTAAGCGGCAGGTGACAGGCACTGTCACTTGCTCGCCATTTTGACGGTTAATGACCAAGGTAAGGTCGCAACCTGGGGTGCGTTCACCTTGCACGTCATAGGATTCAGTGCCATCTAGGCCAAGGGTTTTTGCGGGTGGTACCGGCTTTAAATTCAAGTGGTAAAACGCCCATGCCGATTAGGTTGGTGCGGTGGATACGCTCAAAGCCTTCGGCCACAATGGCTTCAACACCGGCCAGGCGCACGCCTTTGGCGGCCCAGTCGCGCGAAGACCCCTGGCCATAGTCGGCGCCGGCAACGATGATCAGCGGCTGCTTCCTGTCCATGTAAGTTTCAATTGCTTCCCACATGCGGGTAACTTTGCCTTCAGGTTCGATACGCGCCAGCGAGCCTTGTTTTACTTCGCCATTTTCCTGCACCATTTCATTAAAAAGTTTGGGGTTGGCGAAAGTAGCCCGTTGCGCCGTCAAATGGTCACCCCTATGGGTGGCATAAGAGTTAAAGTCTTCTTCCGGCAAACCCATTTTTGCCAAATATTCGCCCGCGGCGCTGCTAGCCAAAATAGCGTTGGAAGGCGATAAATGGTCGGTAGTGATATTGTCACCTAAGATCGCCAATGGCCGCATGCCAGACAAGGTGCGTTCACCTGCCAAAGCGCCTTCCCAGTATGGCGGACGTCGGATATAGGTACTCATGGGGCGCCAGTCATAAAGTGGGTTGTTCTTTTCGCCGTAATCAACGGACAAGTCAAACATTGGCTCGTACACCTTGCGGAAGTGTTCAGGTTTTACGCTGCTGGCAACAATGGCATCAATTTCTTCGTCACTTGGCCAGATATCTTTGAGCGTTACTGGGGTACCGTCCTGATCATGGCCTAATACGTCTTTTTCTATATCAAAGCGCACTGTACCGGCGATAGCGTAGGCTACAACTAACGGCGGGGAAGCCAAGAAAGCCTGTTTGGCATAGGGGTGGATACGGCCATCAAAGTTGCGGTTGCCAGATAACACCGCTGTGGCGTAGAGATCCCGGTCGATGATTTCTTGTTGTATTACTGGATCCAAGGCACCGCTCATACCATTACAGGTGGTACAGGCAAAGGCAACGACACCAAAACCAAGCTGTTCCAACTCAGGCAATAAGTTGGCTTCTTCCAAATACAGTTTTACCGCCTTGGAACCAGGTGCCAATGAGCTTTTGACCCAAGGCTTGCGCACTAGGCCCTTTTTATTAGCGTTGCGTGCCAACAGGCCGGCTGCGATGACATTGCGCGGGTTGCTGGTATTGGTACAGCTGGTGATTGCCGCGATGATGACCGCGCCATCCGGCATCAAGCCGTCTTGTTGTTCAAAATCAGCGGCAATACCTTTTGCGGCAAGATCGGCTGTGGCTAGGCGGCGATGCGGGTTAGAAGGGCCGGCCATATTGCGGCCAACCGAACTGAGGTCGAAAGTCAGTACCCGCTCGTACTCAGCCTTTGCCATATCATCTGCCCATAAACCGGTTTGTTTGGCATAGGTTTCGACCAACTGTACTTGCTTTTCTTCACGGCCGGTCAGGCGCAAGTAGTCCAAAGTCTGCTGGTCGATATAAAACATTGCAGCGGTAGCGCCATATTCTGGGGTCATGTTGGAGATAGTGGCACGGTCACCTAAAGTCAGGTGGCTGGCGCCTTCACCATAAAATTCTAGATAAGCAGAAACAACACGCTCTTTGCGCAAAAACTCGGTCAGTGCCAATACGATATCGGTGGCGGTAATGCCCGGTTGGGGCTTGCCGGTAAGTTCGACGCCCACAATATCGGGCAAGCGCATGTAAGAAGCACGGCCCAGCATGACACTTTCTGCTTCCAAACCACCCACACCAATGGCGATAACACCTAATGCATCAACATGCGGTGTATGGCTATCGGTACCCACCAATGTATCCGGGAAGGCAACGCCATCGCGGCTATGAACTACCGGCGACATCCGCTCCAGGTTGATCTGGTGCATAATGCCGTTGCCTGGCGGGATCACATCCACGTTTTTAAAGGCGGTTTTGGTCCAGTTGATAAAGTGGAAACGGTCTTCGTTGCGCCTTTCTTCAACCGCACGGTTTTTCTCGAAGGCTTCCGGATCAAAACCGGCGTGTTCCACAGCCAAAGAGTGGTCAACGATTAACTGGGTCGGTACAACAGGGTTTACTTTTGCTGGATCACCACCTTTGGCGGCAATGGCATCCCTAAGACCTGCCAAATCCACTAGGGCGGTTTGACCTAGGATGTCGTGGCATACTACCCGGGCTGGGAACCAAGGGAAATCCAATTCGCGTTTGCGTTCGATGATTTGACTAAGGCTGGCGTTTAGTTTTTCTGGTTCACAGCGGCGTACCAGGTTTTCTGCCAACACCTTGGAGGTGTAGGGCAGGCCATCGTAGCTACCCGGTTTAATGGCTTCCACTGCGGCGCGGGTATCAAAATAATCTATTTGGGTGCCGGGTAGGGGCTTGCGGTAATTAGTATTCATGGTTCAGCAACCTCAAAGAATCAAGGGGTCAGAGACCTTGAAACCAATGTATTGGGTGTCAATCGCGTAATGCAGCGATCAAGGTCTCTGACCCCTTGATCGCTCTGGCGAAAAGCTTTAGTCGCGCTCTGCGATTGGTGTAACCGACCTTAGGTCTTCACCTGTGTATTCAGCAGACGGACGGATAATGCGGTTGTCAGCGCGCTGTTCCATTACGTGTGCCGCCCAGCCGGTTAAACGTGACATGACGAAAATCGGGGTGAACAACTTGGTTGGGATATCCATGAAGTTGTAGGCTGAAGCGTGGAAAAAGTCAGCGTTACAGAAAAGCTTTTTCTCGCGCCACATGACTTCTTCACAGCGCACGGAAACCGGGTACAACACATCGTCACCCACTTCCTTGGCTAGCTTTTCAGACCAGCCTTTGATGATTTCATTGCGTGGATCAGATTCAGAATAGATGGCGTGGCCAAAGCCCATGATTTTTTCTTTGCGCTCTAACATGCCCATCATTTCAGTTTCGGCGTGATCTGCGTCTTTAAATTTCTGGATCATGTCCATGGCTGCTTCGTTGGCACCTCCGTGCAACGGACCGCGCAGAGAACCTATGGCGCCTGTAATGCAGGAATGCATATCAGAAAGAGTAGAAGCACAAACGCGCGCCGTGAATGTAGAAGCATTAAACTCGTGCTCTGCATACAGGATTAGGGATACATGCATCACCTGCTCCCACAACTCAGGTGCTTTTTTACCGTGTAGCATAGTAAGGAAGTGGCCGCCAATGGAATCGTCGTCAGTTTCTACCTCGACGCGCACACCATCGTGGGAAAAGCGGTACCAATAACAAATGATGCTTGGGAAACAGGCCAACATGCGCTCTGTAGCGTCTTGCTGCATGCTAAAGTCCTGTTCCATTTCTAGGTTGCCTAACATGGAACAACCGGTGCGTAAAACATCCATTGGATGGGCATCCGCTGGGATGCGTTCTAGCACTTCTTTAAGCGCTGTAGGCAAACCGCGTAGCGATTTTAGTTTGGCTTTGTAGGCGTCAAGTTCAGCCTGGTTAGGCAACTTGCCTTGCAGGATCAAGTAGGCCACTTCTTCGAACTGGCACTGGTTGGCCAGGTCTTTGACATCATAACCGCGGTAGGTGAGGCCTGAGCCGGTTTTACCTACTGTGGAAAGTGCGGTTTTGCCTGCAACTTGGCCGCGTAAGCCGGCGCCACTAAGGACTTTAGCCATGGGAGGATCTCCTAAAATGTTTTAATCGTTAGGATCAAGGGGTCAGAGACCTTGAAACATTGAATTGCTGTAAGATTAAATTTTTTAACTCTTTTCAAGGTCTCTGACCCCTTGATCATTATGGTTATTTGTTTTTGCCTTGGGCAAACAAGGCATCCAGTTTTTCTTCGTATTCGTGGTAACCCAGGTAGTCATAGAGTTCAGCCCGGGTTTGCATCGTATCAAGCACTGCTTTTTGGTCGCCTTGCGTCAGGATTGAGCTGTACACCATCTCCGCCGCTTTGTTCATGGCGCGAAAAGCGCTAAGTGGATAAAGCACCATGGCTGCACCCCATTGGCCTAACTGCTCTTTGTTCCATAATTCGGTTTTGCCGAATTCTGTGATGTTGGCCAAAATCGGTACCTCTAAGGCGTCGGCAAAAGCGCAGTAGTGTTCTTCTGTTTGCACCGCTTCGGCAAAAATACCGTCGGCACCAGCAGCGACATATGCCTTGGCTCGTTCAATGGCTTTTTCCAGGCCTTCTTGGGCGAATGCATCTGTGCGCGCCATAATAAAAAAGTCAGGGTCAGTACGGGCATCAACGGCAGCTTTGATCCTGTCTACCATCTCTTCGGTGCTGACAATTTCTTTATTGGGACGGTGGCCACAGCGTTTTTGGGCTACCTGGTCTTCCATATGCACTGCAGCGGCACCGGCTTTTTCCATATCTCGGATGGTCTTGGCAATGTTAAAGGCGCCGCCCCAGCCGGTATCAATATCGACTAACAAGGGTAGGTCACACGCAGCGGTAATGCGCTGTACATCAGCGATGACGTCGTTTAGGGAAGTCATGCCTAAGTCAGGCAATCCATAGGAAGCATTGGCGACACCGCCGCCTGATAAGTAAATGGCTTGATGTCCGATTTTCTTAGCCATAATGGCGGAATAGGCGTTGATGGTACCAACGATTTGCAATGGTTTGTTCTGGACCAAAGCGTCGCGGAACTTTTTACCTGCGCTCATGCGGTTTCTCCCCTTTCAGATGTGGATAATTTGCTTTCGATATTGTTACGTGAATACAGGATGTGCCTGCGCATCAACATTTCTGCCAGTTCGGCGTCGCGGTTGGCGATAGCACGCACAATGTGTTGGTGCTCATCAAAGGCAGTGGATACCCGTGGACCCGCCATACCAAACTGTACCCGGTACATGCGCACCAAGTGGTACAGACCGTCTATTAAGCTGGTGATTAAGTGCTGGTTTTTACTTCCCAGGATAATGCGGTAGTGAAAATCGAGATCCCCGGCTTCTTGGTAGTAGTAATTGCGGTCACTGACATCCCGGTAGTGTTGCTGCAACAAATCCTGTAGTTCGTCTATTTCGGTTTGCGTCATATTCTCTGCTGCCAAGCGCGCCGCCATGCCTTCAAGGGCTTCGCGCACCTGGTAAAGCTGTTGTAGGCCATCCAAAGTCAAGGATACTACCCTGGCTCCGACATTAGCTTTGCGTTCAACCAGTTGGTTGGATTCCAGGCGGTTAATGGCTTCGCGTACTATTGCGCGGCTAACGGCATATCTTGTCGACAATTCAACTTCACTGAGTTTGCTACCGGCTTTTATCTCACCTGCCACAATATCCTGGCGCAGCTGTAAGAAAGTTTTATCGGCCGCAGTGACCGCTTTGGTTGCAAAAGGTGACATTAAACAAGACGCATATTCGACAAAGTGTCGACAATATAGACTAATTTAGGCAATAGTCAAATTGAAATGCGTTATATTGTCGACAAAATGCGTGTTGGATTGGAGCCTTTACTCTGGTTTAGTGGTTTAGCTGTCACGTTTTTATTGTTATGCTGCAGTGATAGGCCAATGCACTAGAGTAATTGATTATGGAAATGCTGTTTTCCCTTTTGTTGATACTAGGCATGTTGTGTTTGGGTATGATCACCCCTGGGCCAAGCTTTGTCTTAGTGGCCAAAGTCGCCGTTAGCCAGTCCCGTAAAGAAGGCATTGCCGCTGCGATCGGTATGGGCTTGGGTGGCTGTGTCTTTGCCTTGGTTTCCCTTATGGGATTGCACGCGGTGTTGAATAGTGTGCCAGCCTTGTATCTGGCTCTTAAAATTTTGGGCGGTTGTTACTTAGTATTTTTGGCTGCCAAAATCTTTTTAAGTGCGTCAAAACCATTAGCGATAAGTGAAAACTCTATTCAAGGAAATGGCTCTCGGGCAATTGGGTCATTCCGGAAGTCTTGTTTGTTGGGCTTTGTTACCCAGGTGAGCAATCCTAAAACTGCGATCGTCTACGGCAGTATTTTCGCCGCCTTGTTGCCTGCCGAATTTCCTGTCTATGTTTATTTGATACTACCGCCAGCCGTGTTTTTTCTGGAGGCTTGTTGGTATGCCATTGTAGCGGTGCTGCTGTCTGCCACGAGGCCACGGCTGGTTTACGCCAAGTTTAAAACTGTATTCGACCGCGTTACTGCCGCAGCGCTGTCTGGTTTAGGCGGCAAGCTGATTTATGATGCTGGTACTAGCTAATTAGTAGCGGTATCTTTCGCTTTCGACCAGCGCGCAAAAATCGAACCTGTAATATTCAGCCAAACACTAAAGATTGCCCCAGGTAGGGCAGCCAGCGCACTGAAGTATTGAACCGCCAATGTCGATGCCATCGCCGAGTTTTGCATACCCACTTCAATGGCGATGGTGCGGCAAGTGCGCGGGTCATAGCCAATTAGCTTGGCGATGCCATAACCAAATCCCAGTCCCAACACGTTGTGCAGCAGGGTGGCTAAAGCCAGTAGGGCGACACCTGGATTAATGTTGTCTTGGTTAAGGGCAACGATGGCGGCGATAATGATTAGAATCACCAAAACCGACAATTCAGGGAATGCCTTAGAAACACTATTGATCGCATTCCAAAAGAAATGCCTAAGCAGCATGCCAAGGGCTATGGGGAGAAGGATGATTTTGGCCAGATTTTGCAGCATGGCCAAGGCTGGCACATCGATATCGGTGCCCACCAGTAGCGACAATAACAAAGGTGTCATGACGATGCTGAGCAAAGTCGAACACGCGGTCATGCACACTGAAAGTGCCACATAGCCGTTGGCAATAAAGGTAATTACATTGGAAGCCACGCCCCCGGCAACGCTACCCAACAGCACCATGCCCACTGTTAAGTCGTCATCCAGTCCAAACAGCCTGCTCAAAGCGATTGCCACTAAAGGCATGACCGAAAATTGCAATATCAAACCGGTTACCACCGCGGTTTTTTTATCGCGTAGGGCTTTAAAATCCTGTGGGGACAAGGTGAGGCCCATGCAGAGCATGACCAACATCAACATGGGTACCAGCAGTGGCCTGAGTTCAGCAATTGGCGCTGCAAATAAGTAGCCGAGCAAGCCTGCAAGCGGTGCAAAAAAGTGAAAGTAGCGGGTTAGCATTGTGGCTGGCAATCCGTTAATAACAATTGCCAGCCACTATAAGCGATAAAACCTGCCAAGGTCATGTGTTTAGTGCAGCTCGAATAGATTGTATTGCCTTGGTTCAAGCCAGCTATCACCAGCCATTGCATCCCGGGAAGGATCCTGTCTTTTGGCATCGGAACCACAAGCGTCTGATACCACCTCAAGAGTGGGCAATGCTTCTTGTAAACCTTCAATTTCACTGCATTGCAAAGTTGGATTGTTTGTTATTTGCAACCTTTCGAGCTGCGGTAGTCCAAAAAGTGGCTCCAAGTCTTCCAACTGGTTGTCGTTAAGCTGCAAATACGCCAGTGACGCGAACGCTTCGATGCCGTCTAAATCGTTAATCTGGTTACCGTTAAACCAAATTTCTCGCAAAAATATTGTAGGTAGTAACTCCAATACTTCGTCTAAATCTGACAATCCTGTACGGGAAAGCTTGATATGGCGCAGGGTGGTTTTATCTTGCAAGAAACTAATATCAGCGGGTTCAAGCGGGATATCTTCCAGCCCGAGATAGATCAGTTGCCCTATATTTTTAGCTGTAGTAATGAATTCTTTATTGGTGCCAGATATATCTAATTCGGCCAACCATAAAACAGAGTCCAAAATAGATATGTCAGTTACCGGCGTATAGCCCATATGTAAGGAATAGAGTGTAAACAGTGATGCTTCTATAGGAGAGAGGTCTGCTATCTGGGTATGGGAGATATCCAAGTAGGATATGTTACTGTGATCTGAGAGTACCGACATATTATCGAGGGGCAAGCCTGCGATGGATAAACGCTGCAGCTGTGAGAATTCTCTGAGGATAGATATATCCGTGACTAGGGTATCGTTGATGTATAGGTTTGTCAGTAGCTTAGAGTTCAATAATGGTTCGATATCTGAAATTGGGCTGCCACTTGCTGCGAAACTCCGCAAACCCTCTTGCCCAGACAAAGCAGCTAAGTTATCTATCCCCGTTGACATCATATAAAAGTTGACCAAGCCATTTGTTTCTGAAAGTGCGTCTATATTAGTTAAATCGGTGTAACTTATATCTAACTCAACAAGCTCAGTGAGTTCCGTTATCGGTGTTAGATTGGTTACCTGGGTATGGCTAAACCTTAGTACTCGTAATTTTTTCAAATTAGACAATGATGTTATATCCGGAACATCCGTTCTGGAGAAATTTAAGAGTCTTAGATTTGTTTGTCCTGACAATGGGGATAGGTCGGAGACTGGCGTATTTGAGATATCTAAGTGGCTTAGAGCGGCACCGTCAGATAAAGCAGATAGCTCTGACACTTGGCTTCCACTGATATACAGCTCATTAACACTTACCGTTGTGAGCGGGCTAAGATCTGAAACGGGCGTGTTTTCTAACATGAGAAATTCGAATGTTTCATAGCCTGCTAATGGAGATAGATCTGATACCTGGGTGTTTTTTAGGTTAAGGTTGCGCAATCTAGTCAGTATTTCAATGCCTTCTAGGGATTGAATATTGTAACCTGAGCAATCTAGACGCCATATTGATAAAAAGCTGCTATGCCTAGGATCCACGTTATCTCTAACACAATTTTCTAGCGCTTCATCAGCAAAGTTGAGATCTGGTTGGTTAGGATCGGTACCAGCTACTATTTCCTTGTAGTCTGAAAAGCCATCACCGTCAGAATCACTATTGTTGGGATCTGTTCCGTGAACCAATATTTCAGCGCCGTCACCTAAGCCATCGCTATCACTATCGGCATTAAAGGGATCGGTGAAATAAACGGAAGTTTCTTCGGTATCCGTAAGGCCATCGCCATCACTATCGCCATCGATGGTGCATTCGTCTTGGTAAATTAAGGTGCCGAGCAGATGGGCGTTTAACCAGACTAAATCCAGGCAGGCAATACCTGGGTTACTGCGTATTGAAAGTAGGTAAAGATCGGTTGCACTATAGAGTGGCGTAATGTTTTCAATCAGGTTGTTACTGAGATTTAAATCACCTAAAGCAGGTGCCTGGGCATGCCCCGATACATCACTTATCTGGTTGTTGTCTAGGTGCAGTAAATACAACTCAGGCGCTTGGATTACGCCAAGCAACGTATTTGTGCTGGTCAATTGATTGTGCGACAAACGCAACTCATACAGGCCAGGCTTGGTGCCTAGTGCAATAATATCTGTATCCGTTAGCCCTATGCCTGATAGCTCCACATAGTGTAACTCATTCATATTTGCCAAGGCGGATAAGTCCTTCGCCGCTGTGTTGGCAAGATTAATATTTTCCATCTTTGTTAACCCAGCAATGGATGATATATCGGTTAGGCGAGGGTTCTCTTCGAGGTTCAAGTAGGTGAGGTCGGTAAACTGTTCCATGCCGGCTAGTGTTTCTACATCAGTTCCAGGGCATTCCAACCTGTGGATAAAGGCGACTGCAAAGTCTCCTTCAGGCATTCCGTTGCGGATGCATGCGGCCAGGTTAGGATCCTGGATCAGATCGAGATCCGCCATTACTTCTGGGATAAGCGGATCGAGTCCATAGAGCACTTCATCACCATCACTATAACCATCGCCATCAGTATCGGGATTGTAGGGGTCTGTACCTATCTCACCCTCTACGGCAGAGCTTAGGCCGTCGGAGTCAAAGTCGGTATTGTTCCAGGTTTCAGGATAGTCAGACAGGTCAACCTTAACCACATTGTTGTTTTGGGGCACCGTAAAATATTCAGTCTGCTCATCCTCAAAATCACCATCGAAGTCAGAATCAAAGGTGCCGGTAAAGTATTCAAAGATAACGGTATGGCCATTGCCTAATGTGCCCATTGGGTACCAATATCTTGCAAGGATATCGTGCTCCCATTGGTAGTATATTCTTATATGGTCATCAAGTATTTGGTATCGCCAATCATACCAATTAAAACTGTCCAGGGCGGGGTCTTGATTATGTGTTTTGCGCAATTGCACTTTCGCAGCCCCATCGGGCTGGAACTGGTACCCCGTGAGCTTGTCTGCGCGCAGCTGGTCGCCGTCAAAATCAGTTTTGCGCCACGCCCATATACCTGAGGCGTATATATGTGGCAACTCAGTGATTGCCCATTCGGTTAGAGGGGTTTCGTCGGTTTTTTGTTGCGTGATTTGCGCTGCAAAAATGCTCTGTGTAACACCTGATAGCTGTCTTTCTATCGTTGCGAAGTATTGGAACTCATTTTGGATAATTGGCGTGACAATGAAGGTTTCGTCATCATTTTCCAAGACTATGCTGCTGTTTTGCAATGACCAGTCAAACTGCTGGCCAGAAACCATACTTGATGCAGTTGCATCATCCAAGTCCAGCAAATCGTGGTAATAACTTGTACTTTCATCTTCATCAAGGAAGGAGACGTTTAACTGGTAATAAAAAGGGATAATCCACTTGCCTTGCAGGTCTGCGCTTGAAACGCCTTCTAAGAGCTCTGGTGGATTGTAATAATACTCATATAACAGAGGTTCTTGCACAGTCTGCAGGGTTGGCTGTGCCTCGCCTTGCCAGCCACCGGGTAAACCAGCTGTTATGTCCTCTGGGATCAGCAGGGTTTCGGTGAGGGTGCCCACCACTTCAGTGATTATTTTATGCTGATCTTGCTGCTGTAAATGCCAGGTTTGGTGGGTTATACCACTGGTGTAAGGAAACTCGACGAAATCACCTATAAGCCCATTGTCTGCGGCAAGAACCAGTTGTTCAGCGTATTGCCGACCCCATTTTTCGCCTATGTTGTCAAACGGATATACATCATAAAATGGGCTAGTGACACCACTATTGATATCAAGCTCTATCTTGTCGTCTGTTATTTGTTGCCATGAAAAGTGCCAAGTATGGTGGTCTACTAGGCTGCTATCGTGCAGTATTCCAGTACCATCTTCGGCAAATTCATAAACATTTTCATAAAACGCCATTAACCCTTCTTGTACTTGCGGGCCTGGATAAAGGGCGCCTTTGGTGCCGGATACATCGATGCTGGAAATGGGTAAGCTACTGGCATCATTCGGGTCACTGCCCTGCGCCACTTCGTCGCCATCGCTAATTCCATCGTTATCGCTATCAGTATTGTTAGGGTTGGTTTGGTACTGGTTGACTTCTTCGCCATCGTTTAGGCCATCGCCGTCAGTATCGGCATTATAGGGGGCGGTATGGTAGAGGTTGGTTTCGTCATAATCAGACAGGCCATCATCATCGCTATCCATTTGCTTACTGAGTAGTTCCATAATCAGGTGCACCGGCGCGGCTACCGGGATGTCCTCCGGCTGGCCGGTTTGGAAGCGCATAATTTCATTGTCAGAACTACGCCGTACGTAGGTGAAGCGGGTGGATGGGCGGCGCACTGCGACATCGGCTTTGCCGTCACCATCATAGTCGGCCACCATGGGGATATCGCCCTCGCGCTGGCCAAACTTGATGCGGATAATATCGCCAGTCTTAGAGCTTAG
Organism: Alteromonadaceae bacterium; assembly: GCA_965279005.1. GTDB lineage: Bacteria > Pseudomonadota > Gammaproteobacteria > Enterobacterales > Alteromonadaceae > Planctobacterium. The sequence goes on from CBDIHK010000027.1 coordinate 160,868, forward strand.
GATATACCAATGGAAGTTGCTAGGGCGGCGTACGGCGACATCGGCGATGCCGTCGCCGTCATAGTCCGCCGGGACTGGGATGTCACCGCTGCGGGTGCCAAACCGGATACGCTGGATACCATCCCCCCTGGGTGCATTGTAATCTTCTGCGCTACCTGGCGAGTTTTTGATATACCAATAGTGGTTAGAGGGGCGCCTGACGGCAATGTCGGTGATGCCATCGCCATTAAAATCCGCCACTACCGGGATGTCTTCGTCCCATGAACCAAATCGGATGCGCTGGATGCCGTCTTGCCTATCTGAATTAAAGTTGCTACCTGAGGAGTTTTTGATGTACCAGGTTTTATTACTGGAACGCCTAACTGCGAGATCGCTAATGCCGTCACCGTCAAAATCGCCAATAATGGGAATATCTGAGGCCTTGGAGCCAAACCTGTGCCGCTGGATCCCATCATTGCGGCTAGAACCGTAATTGCTGCCGCTGGAATTTAAAATGTACCAGGTTGCATTGCTTGGCCGTCTGAACGCGATATCGGCAATGCCGTCGTTGTCAAAATCACCTGACACCGGGATATCTGGCAAGCGGCCGCCAAAGTTAACCGCAAAATTGTTATCTGGCGAGGTAAACTGTTTTAGCTGGGGGTTGCGAAAAACAATATCAGCCAACCCGTCACCGTCGTAGTCAAACTCGGCATTAGCTTGTAGTGGGATTATACAGCATAGGGTGGCAACAAGCGCTTTAAACAGCCCATGGGGAAACATAGATACATCCTTGTTTTTTGATGGAAACTACTACACAAAAACGAGTTGCATGGTAACCGATATTGGCCATTGCCGCAATGCTCACTAATTGAACAATTGAGATTAGGCTGAAGGAGTCGGTAATGGTTTACGATGTAGTATTTCCATTCTCTCCTGAAACTGTAAAGCTATCCATTAAATGGCCAAGTTTATATTCCAGTATGTGCTTACTTACTTCAACACACTTTTCTCCTTCTAGGATAAGCTCCTCTGCCCGGTCAAATTCCATAATGCCGTATTGGCCCACTTTGGGCTGCAAGATCACGTCGGGCGGCTCACCGGCAAGGCGGGAACGGGTAATGCGATCCTGCATTATGTCGATACAGCCTGACATAACGGCAAACAGGTCGGGGGATTTGGATTTTTCGCCTTGTTTGTCTTTGTAAGCCTGGATAGCTTCTTTGCTGCTTACCATCAGTTGTTGGAACAGGTTTTTTTGCTTTTCTTCATCGCTGATGGCGTAATCCAGGGGTTGGTGGGGCTCGTTTTTTTCTTCCTCTTCATCCGTTGCTTCAGGTTCCTGCTCGGTTGAGGTTTCTGCCAACAAGGGTTGCTGGGTTTTGGTGAGCATGTGGGACTTGTCTGAGGTTAAATCCACTGCAATTACAAAGTCGGCACCCAGTGCTCGGCATAATGTGACCGGGATCGGGTTTACCGTGGCACCATCCACCATCCAGCGGCCATCGTAAAATTTAGGCGCCAGGATCCCTGGTATGGCGCAGGAACAGCGCAAAGCGTCTTTGACTTTGCCTTTGGTTAGCCAGGTCTCGCGTCCACTTACCAAGTCTGTGGCAACTGCGCCAAAGGGCAAACTGAGGTCTTCGAAGTCTAAATCGCCGATGGTTTCGGTGACTTTTTCAAACACTTTTTCGCCATTAATTAGGCCGCCACGGCCTAGCCCCCAATCAAGTAACCCCAAAACTTGCCAGTTGTTTAGGCCACGCACCCAGGTTTCCAATTCCTGCAACCGGTTGCTTGCAAGCGCTGCGCCTACCAACGCACCGATGGAGGTGCCAGTAACTACGTGGGGGGTAATGCCGTATTTAGCCAATTGGTTGATGATACCAATATGCGCCCAGCCCCTTGCCGAACCGCTGCCTAATACAATGCCTAATTTCATAAACATTTCTTCCTTATTCTCACGCAATGGCATGGGATATTAACCAAGCCCATAGCATAGAGCTTAGTTATGGCAGGTTGAAGGCAATTTCAACCATATAAATTAGTTATTGGTTAAAGTGTTAGGTTTCGCGTTGATGCTAGGCAGCCCTAACTGGCTGCTAAGGTCTCAGCTATGATCCGCCATACCCTGCCATTGATGCCGATGCCAAAATGGGTACTATGAACCTCGATATTCCTGGCTTGGGGGTTGTATACATCTACCGACGCCTGCCAGCCCACAATGCCATCTTGTTTGCTGAAGATGGAGGTGACCGGTTGTTTAAAACCTATTTTATTGCGCTCCAATACATGCAGTTCGAACTTGTCTAGATCCAAGCCTTTGGTTTTAGCATAGGTTTGACCGACAAAGGTGTATTTGGGGCCACCGGTGATAGGGGTACCGAGTGTGATCACTTCCCGCACCAGCTCAGGGAACAACCTGGCTAACTCCCTGGCGATGACGCCGCCCAAGCTCCACCCAATTAATGTGACTGGTTGTTTGTATTCAACCACGTAATTAGCAAGGGGCTGCGCTGCCCGCTCAATATCCAGGTCGACATTGCCAAGGTTCCTGCCTAACAGCCAATCATGGGCGTTGTAGCCTTTGTGGTTGAGGAAAATTTTCAGTGGACGCATGGACAGCTCATCGGTCATATAGCCCGGTATCAACATAACCGGCCTTTGATCGCCCTTTGGCGCTGTGGCCAAGCTCGGTAAACGAAACGGTACGCTTAGCCAGTCCAGCGGCGCACTGAGTTCAAGCAAAGTCCTAAACTTACGTGGCGGCTGGCATACGATACTGCTGTTCATGTTTTGTCCAAAATAATGGTACTGATACCTTATAGTTAGGCACTGATGCTTAGGATCAGGCCGCAACAAATGAGCTGTTGCCAAGTTTCAAAAAACACCTGATTATTAAGGGGTTTTATACTGTTACCACCAAGTATTGTTTACAGGACACATAAATGAACAAGGTTTATCGGATTGCCAACTGGCTGCACAAATGGACAGGGCTTTTGTTGGCAATCCAGGTATTGTTTTGGATTGCTGGTGGCTTAATTATGTCGGTCATTCCATTGGACAAAGTCCATGGCAACCACTTGGCAAACCGGAACGCACCGGCTCCGCTACCCCTGGCTAGTTACCAATATTCCTTGGACAAGCTGATCTCGACGCAGGTTAGTATTGCCAGCAAAGTAGAATTGGCCGCCATTGCCGAAAAGCCCATATATTTACTGCACACGGCTGACGGGAAAAAGGTATTTGATGCGACTAATGGGGCGGAAATCACGACCCAGCCAGATTCCGTGATCCGGCAATTGGCTTTGCAGCGCTATTTAGGTGATGGCCAGCTGGTAGCGCTGAACTTGGTGGAAGCGCCACATGAAGCGTCTGGTGTGCGCGGCCAGGTCTGGCGTGCAGACTTTGACGATACCTGGCATACCAGCCTCTACTTTGCTCCCGATAGCGCCCAATTACTCAAAGTGAGGAGCGATTTATGGCGTATCTTCGATTTTGTCTGGATGTTGCACATCATGGATTACGATGAGCGGGAAGACTTCAACAACCCGCTTTTAATTAGTTTTGCCGCTGCTGCCTTGCTGTTCACTATCACTGGCTTTATTTTATTGTTCCGTTCTTTTAAGCCAAAACTTGCCAGGCGCTTGCGGCAGGCCCGGTTGTAGCTACCGGGCATAAACCAACCTCTAATTCCGGTACAGTTTGCGTTCCACCAAGAAGCCAATGGCACCGCCAGAGATTAGCAACACTCCGAAAACCTGCAGCCAGGCGTTGATGGGCCGTTCCAGTTGCAGGTCTTTATAGAGCCGGTAATAGCGCCTGCCATCTTCTGCTACGATGGTGAAATTGGAACCCCGGTAGTCAGTGGTAAGCAATGTACGTTCGTCTTTCCGCTGCTCCATGGTTAGCGCCATAGCGTCGCGTTTTCCGCGATCAGAGGCATCTTCAGGGGTCATTAACCTCATCCAGTTGTCGAAAACATTGTCTGGCTCACCGGGTAAAACTACTCCCGGCGATTCGTATTCATAATGGGTTTCACTAAACAAAATTTTACTAAAACCGGTAAAGAACAGGGTGATACCCAGCACCAGCAGTAGGCTGCAACTGTATAGAAACAGGCGTTGGTGTTGCATCTGCGAGGCCTGTTGTTGGTTTAGCCAGGCATCGATAACGGGTACCTGCTGCAATTGCTGGTAACCGCTTGCATCAACGCCAAGCATAAACTGATCGATGTCCAGCGCAAACGCTGCTAGAAGTGCCCTGAAAATATCGTTGGAGGGAACCGATTTATCGTTTTCCAGTTTAGATAAATAGGATTGTTCAATGCCAATTTTTTCAGCGAGTTCCGGTTGGCTTAACTGTTGCTCAGCGCGCAGTGTTTTAATGCGTTTTCCTAATGACATGGGGTCTCCTTCAAATTGTTTGTATTGCCATCGCTGCCGCATTCTTGGTTATTCCAGATGGACTAAAAAGAAGAATATTGGGGAATTTAAAGGAAATAAGATGAATATTAGCTTTATCGCTGGTTCAAAACTCTGAAGTGCATGGTTATTTGCACTCGCGGTAGCATGGAAAAAACCTTACTATTACCAAGGACAAAGATATTGCATTAAGAATAACAACAAAAAGGAATCCAGCATGCGCAGCATTCGAACCTTATTTTGTTTTATGCTCCTGTCTGTTTTAGCCGCCTGTAGCAAAAATGATACTGACATTGCCGCGACTGAACCAACAGCCGAGCCCAAAGCAGAAACCCAAATTGAAGTGGGAAAAGACTACCATTCCTTCGCTAATCCGGAACAAGTCAAGCTGACCCATGTGAGTTTGGATTTAAAAGTAGACTTTGATAGTAAAACTCTAGTGGGTACCGCTACCTTGGACTACGAAAAAATCGAACCTAGAGCGACGGAATTGCTTTTGGATACCCGCGGTTTGACCATTGACGATGTCACGGCGGCAGGGCAGGGCTTGTCATATGGTATGTTGGAAACCGATCCGCACCTAGGCACACCACTGGCTATTACGCTGCCTGAATCAGGCACCCAACTTACAGTGCATTACCGTACTTCGCCCGATGCATCTGGTGTGCAGTGGCTTACGCCTGAACAAACTGCCGGCAAGCAACATCCCTTTTTATTCACCCAAGCCCAGGCACTGCATGCCCGCAGCTTTATCCCTCTACAGGATACCCCAAAAGTAAGGGTTACTTATGATGCCATCATCCGCACGCCTGAGCCATTATTGGCAGTAATGAGTGCTGCCAACGATCCTGATACAGAGCGCGATGGGATATACGAATTTACAATGCCGCAACCCATCCCAAGCTATTTAATTGCGCTGGCCGTAGGCGACTTGCAGTTTAAGGCGATGGGCGAGCGCACCGGTGTTTACGCTGAAGCTGAGTGGTTGGAAAAAGCCGCAAAAGAATTTGAAGATACCGAAAACATGCTGATTGAAACCGAGAAGCGATATGGCGAATACAGCTGGGGTCGTTATGACTTGCTAATTTTGCCGCCTTCCTTCCCCTTCGGTGGCATGGAAAACCCAAGGCTGTCTTTCATTACTCCGACGGTTATCGCCGGAGATAAAAGCCTGGTTGCCCTGATTGCCCATGAGCTTGCCCATTCCTGGTCCGGCAATACCATCACCAATGCAACCTGGCGCGATTTGTGGCTAAACGAAGGTTTTACCACCTATTTAACCTATCGCATTATGGAGTTTATTTTTGGTGAAGACCGCTACAACCAAGAATTGGTTTTAGGTGGCGAAGATTTGGCTGCTGCCATCGACAGTTTGCCGCTTAATGACCAAATCTTGGCCATCGACCTGCGCGGCCGCGATGCTGATGATGTGTTTAGCAACATTCCCTATGAAAAGGGTGCTTTGTTCCTGCGGGAATTAGAGCAAAAAGTGGGACGCGAAAACTTCGACCAGTTTTTGCTGGACTACTTCCAGCACTTTGCCTTCCAAAGCATAACCACCGAAGAGTTTATCCAATACCTGGACGATACCTTGTTAAAACAATACAGCAGCGAACTGGATCGGGATAGGATCATGGCCTGGATTTTCCAGCCAGGGATCCCACATGGTGCACCGGGTGCTTCCTCTGACGCCTTTACCATAGTTGATAACGCACGCAACAAGTGGGTTGCCGGTGAAGTTGCAGCAGCGGATATTGACACAGGAGATTGGAACTTCCACCAGTGGAAGTATTTTGTCGATAATTTACCGGACAGCATGAGCGCTCAGCAACTGGCGGAGCTGGATGCAGCCTTCGCTTTTACCCAGCACCAAAACAATGAAATTGCCCATAGCTGGCTATTGCACTGTATCAATAACTGGTACGAACCCGCCTTACCGAGGCTACATGATTATTTGACCAGTATTGGCCGCAACAAGTTGGTACGACCCCTCTACAAAGCCCTGTCCACAACCGAACAGGGCAAGGCCTTTGGACAAAAAGCGTTTGCTGAGGCCAAAGCGGGCTACCACCCGTTAACAGTTAAAGCCAACGAGGGCTATGTACAGTAAGTTGTAGCACAGCAAATCAGCGCTGCAATAAAGCTTTTAGGTGGTTAGCCCAAATAGTGGCTGGCCACTTTTTCTATTGATTACAACATATTAGTTGGCCAATTTTGGCTCAGCCGTCGAAGGAATTAAATTGAGCTTAGAAAGCTACACAGATGGGCTCATCCATTTGGTAGCAAAGCCTACCCCCTTCAATTTCAGGTGCAGCTCCGGTGTAGGGATTCATAAATTCTGGCATTAATAGCAGTTCTGCAATCGGCTTGTCTTGGGCCTTAATCAGTGCTTTCATCAGCAGGATCCTCAAATCAATCGATACTCTTTCTTGATAGATATCTAAAATCCTTGGCGCTGCCGTCATTGCCAGTATGTGACCCACAACATTCCTATAGTTTTTAATCATTGACCAGTACAAATTATCTGATTCTGCCCGCAGTCGATCCGCCGCCAGGTCGACCCGCTGTTTGGCTAATTTAAATGCAGGGATCATTTCGCTTTTTTGCAAACCGTCCGGTATTAACTGCATTTCTGTAAATTTGTAAAGTGTGTTGAATGTCATGTTTTCTTTGTAGATGATCCTGGCTTTTAGCTCATGGAAATAGTTTCCCCTTTGGCGTATTCCTCCGGCAATATGATCAAATCTTAATCCCTGTACGCCATCGGCGAACTCTTTTTTCCAGATCCTATTCATAGAAATTTCATCATTGCTTAGGGGCGTCATAAGCGGCTCTAATAAATGCCATTGTTTAAAGCCGTATTGTAATAATTGCGCAACCAAGGGGAGGTAAATGGTCTGATAATTTATCACTGGGAGTATGCTGTGCATGAGCTCAGTGTTGGTCTTCAAGAACTTGCGATCCAAATGAGCTAATTCAGCTAACATCTTGGCTGCCCTGTCCAGTTCACCTTGCTCTATAAGTAACAGGATTTTTAAGCTGGAAAACTTGAATAAGCTGGATAGGGTTTCGAAATCCGGTTCGGTGGCTGCGGTATTAATGACGTCAAAGTTGTGCAAATTGGAAATAGCCATAAAGCTTTTAAGGATTGGATCGAGTCTTAACAGTACCTGTTCAATTCCATCCCGATGTGCCAACAATTGCTCAATACAACCATCTTCTTCCATCCAGCAGAGATGTGGATTTGCACCATAGTCAGGTAAGTCAGCTATCTGAGGATATTTAAGCGTTCCAAGCAAAAAGTTGTCGTCTACTTTTTCTACCGAATCTAGGTATAGCGATATCGCTTCATCGTAGGGATTTGGGCTTTTCATACCTAGGGCAATCAAAGCGATATAGGCATTTTGCTGTAAATCGGGTTGTTGGGAAAAATACTGAAGCCATGCTTCTGCTTCTGGCTGTAATGGGTCATCAGTTGTTAGGTGTATAAAAATGCCAATCGCCGAGAAGATGGCAATCGCAACAAATACCATATCCGGCCATTTTTTTCGCAACACTTGGCTAATTCTGTCGTCCATATTGCAACCATACTAGTTGACCAGGATAAGAAGGTAAATTGTCAGCAAATGCTTTGTTTTCAATCTCTGTCCTCTTTGACTTTCCGGAAATGTTGCTTCGCCTTTAGGAGCCTTAGTTAGGCTAACTTATTATTGCTTATAGTTTAACTTTCCTTGATATCGCGCAAAGTATTTTCCCCTAACCATGCCCTAATGGTTAGCTCGTGACTTTTGTCACTATTCGACGATTTTAAGCCAAGCTAAAGTAACTCAACATTAAATCTGGGTCAGGGCAAACTGCGTGCTTATTGTCCTGCCTGAATCTCAACCATGGGTGGACATCAAGGTGAATGATAAAAGCGAACTGTTACAGCAGTTGAAAATTGACCGGGATCAGCCTGTAAAAAATGATTCAGGTGGTATTAAGCTAGCCCCGCTAGTTCTAATCGGATTGGTTATTGCCGCCTTGGCCTATGGTGGCTATTGGGTGGGTACCCAGTATGGAAATAAAGTTCAGGACTCGAAACAAGGGCATTCCCAAACGGGGGCTGAAACCGGGCGCAACAGTGGTGAAGCTGCAATTGAAACAGCAATACCCGAGCCACAACCAAAACTTGCAATAGAGCAGGACAACACCGTGCTGAGCGCCTCCGGATATATTACTGCCAGGCGCATGGCCACGGTTTCAGCAGAAATTATGGGCTTGATCACTGAAGTTAATGTGGAAGAGGGCATGCAAGTTCAGCAAGGCCAAGTATTGGCGCAGTTGGACAGCGCCTTGGCCACGGTCAACTATGAGTTGGCCAAAGCCCGGGTGCGCTCACTCGAAGCTAGCCGGGATGCCTTGCTTGCTAACCTAGAAGAAGCTAAACGCAACCACAGCCGCATCACTAATAATGAATTTTCTAGTGAAGCGCAGCGCTCCGCTGCCCTGGCGCAAATGCAAAGCCTCAGCGCCAGCCTAGAAAGTGCTAGAGCCGACATAGTAGTGGCGCAGTGGGAAGCCAAGCGCCAACAGGAAAGGCTAAATGACCATACCATCAGGGCTCCATTTGCTGGCGTCGTAACTGTCAAGAATGCCCAGCCTGGAGAAATTGTAGCACCCACTTCTGCTGGTGGTGGGTTTACCCGCACCGGTATCTGCACCATTGTGGACATGGAGTCACTGGAAATTGAGGTTGATGTTAACGAATCTTTTATTGGCCGGGTGTTTCCTGGTCAACAGGTAGAAGCCTTATTGGATGCCTATCCAGACTGGACCATTCCGGCTTCGGTGATTGCCATCATACCCACTGCTGACCGGGGTAAGGCAACCGTACAGGTGCGCATTAAATTGGAATTAAAAGACCCCAAAATCCTGCCTGATATGGGCGTGAAAGTGAACTTTTTAAAAGCATAACTGAGGACATTAAAATGAGTGAGGACATTCTGTTTGACCTAAAAAGTGTGGCCAAACGCTTTGTTAAAGGTACTGAAACCATCAATATTTTTGATGACCTGGATATGAAAATAAAAAAAGGCGATTTCATTGCGATTATGGGACCATCTGGTTCAGGCAAATCTACCTTATTAAATATGCTCGGAGGAGTGGATCAGCCTACCGCCGGTGAAATTCTGTTTGATGGAACCAGGATGGACAACCTAAGCGAGAACGCTTTGGCTAAATGGCGTGCCAACAATATCGGTTTTATTTTTCAGTTTTATAATTTGATGCCAATGTTAAATGCCTACCGCAATGTCGAATTACCCTTATTGTTGACCAGCCTGTCAGGTAAAGAGCGTGAACAACGGGTTCATACTGCATTGAAGTTGGTGGATTTAGATGACCGTGCCAACCATATGCCGGCGGAAATGTCAGGCGGTCAATTACAGCGCGTGGCCATTGCCCGCGCTGTAGTTTCGGATCCCAAGATGCTGCTCTGCGACGAGCCCACTGGTGACTTGGACAGGCAAACCGCCGATCAAATCTTGGAAATGCTGCAGTTGCTCAACCGTGACTTCGGTAAAACCATTGTCATGGTGACCCACGACCCCGAAGCGGCTAAATACGCTAACCACATACTGCACTTGGATAAAGGCCAGTTTGTCGCCAAGGAGTTGGCGGCATGAAAGACTTTTACCTGATTTACAAAAACCTGACTAGAAAAAAGCTACGCTTATTCCTGACTAGCTTTGCAATTTTTGTTGCCTTCCTGATTTTTGGCGCTGTCACCGCATTGCAAGGGGCGCTGAATTCCGGTGTTGAGATGTCAGCGGATAATCGTTTAGTGACTGTGCATAAAATTAATTTCACCCAATCCCTGCCTTACGCCTATTTTAATAAGGTGCAAAGCATTGAGGGGGTAGACAAGGTTACCCATGCCAACTGGTTTGGGGGCTATTTCCAAGAGCCAGCCAACCAAGTCATTACCTTTGCCGTCGATCCCAGCACTTACTTTAATGTATTTAATGAGTTTGTGATTGCCCCAGAACAGATGGCCAAATGGCAATCCAACCAAACCGGGGTGATGGTGGGGGAACGCCTGGCCAAAGTGAATAATTGGCAAGTAGGTGATCGCATACCCATCTCGTCAAATATTTTTTCCAATGTAGCAGGTGGCCATACTTGGGAGCTGGAAGTCGATGGTATTTTTTCTGCAGAAGAGGAGCAGATAGATACGGGCTTTATGGTATTCCACTACAAGTATTTCAGGGAAACCAATACCTGGGGTAGCGATTCCATTGGTTGGATGGTGTTGACCACTGACGATCCCGCCATTAATGAGCAAGTCGGCCGCGCCATTGACGATAATTTTGCCAACTCCCAAGCTGAGACCGAAACCAGCACCGAAAAAGCCTTCAACAAGGCCTTTATTGAACAGATTGGCAATATCGGCCTGATCATTACTAGCGTGGTGTTTATGGCGTTTTTTATCATCTTAGTGGTAGTGGGCAATACCATGGTATTGGCAATCCGCGAACGGACTGCGGAGATTGCCGTGCTAAAAACCCTGGGGTTTACTTCGATGCGGATCTTTAAAATGGTATTGGCCGAATCTTGTTTGTTGGCTTTTAGCGGGGGATTACTCGGTTTGGGTGCCGCTTTGCTTGTGGTGAATGGGGCATCTGAACAACTCGCCAGGTTTTTACCTAACCTGGTAATGGATCAAGGGGTGGTATTGCAAGCCCTGGGCTACATGCTGCTACTGGGGCTGGTGACTGGAATCATCCCAGCGGTACGGGCGCTCAGGCTAAACATTATTACTGGCTTTAGTAGGGATTAATTATGACTATTTTTGCACAAAGTTTAGCGGTAATAATGATGAATATCCGCAGCCTGCACAAACGTTTGTGGATGTCCTTGGCAATGGTGTTGGCCAGTGCCGTCGTAGTGGCCATCTTGCTCGCATTCCTAGCAATGGCACGTGGTTTTGAGGCCACCATGCAGAGTGCCGGTTCTGATGATGTGGCTTTTTTCTTGAGGGGTGGTTCCGCCGCTGAGTTAAACAGTTCGATTGTCCGGGATCAAATCAACCTGTTGGCAGATGCGCCGGGTGTTGCCCGTGATGGCCAGGGAGCCCTCATCTCCGCTGAGTCTTATGTGATTGTGGACGGCATCAAAAAGTCCAGCTTAACCGAGGCCAATATCCCGCTGCGGGGATTAGACCAGCGCGGTGTCGATATGCGTGACGGTTTCCAATTGGTGGCCGGGCGTATGTTCACCCCGGGCACGGATGAACTCATTGTTGGTGCCGGGGTACTTAGGGAGTTCAATGGGTTTGATTTAGGCCAGGAAGTCCGTTTTGGCAAGTATTCCTGGAAAGTGGTGGGGGTGTTCAGTACCGGAGGCAATGTGTTTGAAAGCGAACTTTGGGCGGATATAAAAGTGCTCAACAGCCTATACAACCGCGGTAGCACAGTACAGTCAGTGCGGGCTCGCCTGGAGCCTGGGGTTGATTTACAGGCTATCAAGGACTATATCGAAAACGATCCTAGGCTAAACCAGGATGTGCAAACTGAAACTGCCTATTTTGCCGCCCAAGGCCAGGGCTTGGGCTATATGGCGATTTTTGGTCGGGTGATAAGCTCGGTGATGGCGCTTGGGGCACTCGCTGGGGCACTGAATACCATGTATACCTCGGTTTCCGAGCGTTCTAAAGAAATAGCCACCTTAAGGGCGATTGGCTTTAGCCACTTTTCGGCTTTTATCGGCACCATGACCGAAGCTTTGGTACTGGCAGTGCTTGGTGGATTGGTCGGCTGTATAGCTGCCTTTGTGTTATTTGATGGCTTTAATGCCTCTACCTTGGGCGGCAGCTTCACCCAGGTCGTGTTTAGCTTTAAGCTCACCGGTGATTTGTTCTACCAAGGTATCGTGCTGGCGTTAGTAATTGGTTTTGTCAGTGGCTTTTTCCCCGCGTGGCGCGCGGCCCGGTTGCCCGTGATAGTTGCGTTCCAGGCTGGCAGGTAGCACACTAGGCAACAGATACTTCGCTAAGTTAGTAGTAAAAGCAATGAAACAGACCCTATTGGCAACCTTGGCGGTTGCCTTTTTCCTATTTGGCTGTCAGCCCGCCCAGTTGAAGTTGGAACGACAAATCGAACAGTCCGTCGACAACCACAACGATATGGCCTACGCCGCGCTGGAAGATGCCATGGTACAAGCCAGCCGCATGAATTCTGTGATCAGGCTGTTTGTCAGTGAGCCGTCGGTGGCACATATGGTAGCTGCCCGGCAAGCTTGGTTAAACGCTCGGGAGCCGTTTTTACAAGCAGAAATGTACCTGCACTTGGCTGAAAAACAGGGCTGGCTTTCGGCAACCGCTGATGCAGCGCTGTTTGCTGCCAATGCCAGGATTGCTGCTTGGCCGGTGGCAGAAGCTATGCTGGACTACGCCCGCAATGATATTGATGGCAATGCCCAGCCACAGCAAGCCAGCAATGCCATAACCGGCAACCTGGTTATCAACGTTGGCCGTTATCAAGAGCTGAACCCAGAACTGTTAGCAGTGCTATTTAAGACGGGCAATGATCCGCGCAATATCAGTGCCGGTTTCCACGCCATCGAGTTTTTATTGTGGGGACAAGATGTCAATGCCGACCTCAGTGTAAGCCGCCCGCGTGATGGTTCGCCAGGCCAGCGTCCATTGAGTGACTACTTCCAAACACCAGAACAGGGCAGTTGCACCTTCGGGGAAGAAACCGTGCCCCATAGTTTTTGCCAGCGCAGGGGCGATTTATTGGTTGCGGCCGCTGATTTGTTGCTGGACGACTTAACCCTAGTATCAGCCGCCTGGATCCCAGGTGAAGGCGATATCGCCAGGGCAATGACCCGCAACCCAGGTAGCAGCATGCAGGCATTGCTGGCGACTATGGCTGAATTCAGCCAGCAGGTGCTGGCGCAACAACGCATCAGGAAACCCATGTTAATCGGCGACCAAGAATTGGAACCTTCGGATTTTAGTGACAACAGCCACAGGGATCTGATGGCGGGGGTAATGGCTTTACAGAACAGTTTCGAGGGTACTTATAAGCGCATTGATGGTGAGCAAGTGTCTGGTGCATCGCTGCGCCAGATATTGCATGCCACCGGCCAAGATGGCCAGGCAGAACTGCTGGCCACTCAACTGCAAAATGCGCTGTATTCTGCGGTGATGATCGACTCGTTGGTGAAAAGTGGCAACCCGTTTGACCGCTTGATTGAGTTGGAGTCGCCTGAACCCAACTTGGTGAGTTTGGCCAACAGCCTGGAGTCTTTTTCTGCCACATTGGCACAATTGCAGTTGTCACCTGCGCAGTAGGATCGGAATCGGCGCTATTGGCAGGATCAGCCGCACTGGTCATTTACTGTATGTACCCTTAGATGGTACATTCCCGTTCATTTCGCAATCGGCACAACAACTCATTCTTGGAAAGACAAATAACTAGATGAACCCTCCGTTAGTCACTATCTACGTCCCCACGCATAATCGAATTGAAATGCTCAAGCGGGCAGTCAAATCATTACAGGCACAAGCGCTGGAAAATTTTGAAGCCATCATTGTGGATGACGGTTCCAAGGATGGCACTGAAGCCTACCTACAGGAATTGGTCAAAATAGATAGTCGGTTCCGCTTTTTCCGCCATGAGCAACCCAAAGGTGCTTGCGCAGCGCGCAATAAAGCGATTTTTGCTGCCCGTGGTAAATATATAACGGGCCTTGATGACGATGACGAATTTGTACCCAATAGGCTGCAGAGGATGCTATCAGAATTCAAGGAAGACCACGCTTTTATCTGTGCAACTTTCTATGCTGTTTCTGGCAATGGCAAAAAGCTGGTTCCTTGGCAATCGGGGAGCTATTCATTGCAAGACATTTTATCGAGAAATATCACTTCCCAGGTGTTGACAAAAACTGAACGCCTGCAGGCGATAGGCGGCTTTGATGAGCGCCTTAGTTCTTGCCAAGACTACGATTGTTGGGTTCGCCTGATGCAGTTGTACGGTCCTGCACAGCGGCTTGCCGAGCCATTAATGCTGGTGCATGAACACGAACATGGACAGATTACTGGTTCTGTTAAGGCGATTAGGGGGCAATTGCGGTTTTTTGCCAAACACAAGCACCTGATGACCCCCGCAAACATAAAAAACCAAAGGTTCATGGTAGCCCACAGGCGCCGGCAGCGCATCTCTGTGTGCTTTTTCCTGGCTACGATTTTTAGTGACAAACCTGGATGGAAGATCCGTTGCTTTTTGGCGAGTAACCTTGCGTTTCTATTGAATATGGCAAAGGGCAAGGGCGCAAAATGAAGGGCGTCTATATAGGTACCAGTGCAGCCAAGTCGCCGCTACTAGAGCCCGAATCTGGTACAGGCCTGGTGGCAAGCACATTTCAGTTGGGAAAACACCAAGTCACTACTTGTCATCACTCTGAAGTCGAGCCACAACGCTTTGGGGACAATAATTTAGTGGTATTTTGTGGTTGGGCATACAATGGTAGTTTGCTTGACGCGACAAGCTTTTACGAGCTCTACAAAACCGACCAACTATGCCAAATCCAGTCGGGCAATTTCATTGCGCTAATTTATGCTGAGCGCGAACAAAGCTTAGCGGTTGTAAACGATCCATTTGGGCTTTCTACCCATTTTTACCGTTTTGACAATGGAAAATTAGAACTCGCTCCGACTACATCCGCTTTCCTGGACAAAAAACATGATCCCGTATGGTACGGTTTCGAGCAACAACATGGGCACCTGGTTGGTGAATATACCAGGTACCAAGGGATCCTGCGGCTACCTCCGGCTAGCCAAATCGAACGCGATGGCAATATCCATCGTTATTGGACAATCAATTCCGGTCCCTCCCAGCCTTTAACGGAGGTGAGGTTGGAGTTTGCAAAGCAGGTTGAGGCATGGCCATTGCAAGCTAGGACAATACCATTAAGCAGCGGTTTTGATTCCAGGCTGATTGCCAGTACTGCTAAATTCCAGTTCGGTTATACCTATGGTGTGCCCAATGGAGTCGAACGGGATATCGCTGCAAATATCGCGGAAAATTGCCAAGACTATTTCCAATTTGTAGAACCCGAAAAAGACCATATTGGTAAAAATATAAACCAGTATTTATTTGATGGAGCGATGCTGAACCTGGTTGCTACGTACCGGCAAGCCAAAGCCTTGTTGCAACAAAAACAAACTTTTGCCGGTGACTTGGCCATTTTCGATGGCCATTTGGGGGATGGCCTGCAAAGGGGCAGTTATTTGAAACTCGGGGGGCTACTTGGGGCGATATTCTTGTTATTTCCACTACTCTACAAATTGCCCATTTCAGCGCGGTTCCTGCTAAAGCGCCGCTACCACAAACTAAGCGATAGCAATTTCAAGCTATTGCTGGATGAATTTGCAAAGTACACGTCCGGCATGGCCTTGGACGATTATCAAAAAATAGTCTATTTCGAAGCTCTGTATGGTCGCGGGGGGCGTTATATTGTCAATGGTGGCAATACCTCTGCCGGCCAGTATTTCACTGTTGTGGCGCCTTTTGCCAATACCAAAGTTTTCAATATCTTAATTCACCAGGACTTTAGCGATGTTGTGGCTTATAGGAATTTAGCCGCCCTGTGGCATGGTGCAGCGGATATATTTTTGCATACCCCTACAGAATCGGGAATACGGCCAGTTAGCCCGCCGCTGATTGCGCCTTTTTTGCGGGTATTCAATGCACTAAAGCAAAAACTAAGCAATGTCTTTCGGAACAGTTAAACCGAGGGGCACCCTGCACCCTGCAATAACCCCTAGTTTACTATCTCAAAAAAGTACTGCTAGCGTTCAATAAACGCCTGTTCGATAACGTAATGGCCTTGTTCCCTGGAGGTTGCGCGCTTGAACCCCATTGCATCAAGGATGGCCATGGTGTCTTCCAGCATGGCGTTATTGCCGCACAGCATAAAGCGGTCTTGTGCTGGGTTGAGCGACGGCATATTTAGCTCTTGGGTTAGTTTGCCGCTTTCCAGCAAGGTTGTGATCCTGTCATTGTGGCCGGTTTCTGTGTTGCCATCTTGGATACTGTTAAAGCTGAAAGCTTCGCGGGTAACACTTGGGTAATACAGCAGCTGTTGCTGGATCAGGTCACCAAAATATTCGTTTTGCGGTAACTGGGTGCAAATTTCCTGTTGGTAGGCCAGTTCAGACACTAACCTGACACCATGCACCAGTATCACTTTGTCGTACTGCTCGTAGATATCAGGATCTTGGATGACCGAGATAAAGGGTGCCAGGCCGGTACCCGTTGCTAATAGGTACAAGTTTTTGCCCGGTAGTAAGTGGCCAGGAACAAGGGTGCCCGTGGGGCGAGTGCTCAACATGACTTCATCGTTGGCGGCGATTTTTTGCAACCGCGATGTCAATTTGCCATCGGGTACTTTGATGCTAAAAAATTCCAATTCATCCTGCCAGTTAGGGCTGGCAATGCTGTAGGCCCGCATTACCGGCCTGCCTTCTACTTCTAGGCCTATCATAATGAACTGGCCATTTTCAAAGGTGAAAGAAGGTTCCCGGGTTGTCCGGAAACTAAATAGCGTGTCATTCCAGTGATGGACGTGGGTAACTTTAGCTTTGGTCAGGTTACGCATTCTACTTCTGCTTGTTGAAAAATCGCGCGGATAATACCATTCTTCTCTTAATAAGAATAGTTCTCATTAATATATGTAATGTTCAAATTTAATTTATGTGCTCTTTATGTCCCATTAATTGTAAGAAATGACGCAAAAATGGATAAGATTTGCGCTCATTATCTATTGCACTAAAAAAATACGCGATTTTTATAACGAGCCAATTAATAACATTACCCTTTAAAAAATAGATGCTTAGGGTCTTTTAATGAGACATATTTGACCTTAAATAGATCAAGCTGTTACAAGTTGGAAGTTTTGTTTACATTTTAGCCACATCCAGTTTGGCAAGTTTGGCTTACTCTGATAATAACGTTTTCCGTTTGCCGCGACCTAGTGCGCTGTTCTAGGTAATGGAGGTATTTGTGAAGTTACTATTGGTAGATGACCGCAAAGATGATCGTATCCTGGTAGAGCATGCCTTGCTCTATGCAAAATTTCCAATTGAGTTTTCAGTTGCGAAAAGTAGCGAACAAGCGGGCCAACTGCTGCTAGAACAGTCATTCGACACCATCATAGTCAGTGCGCAATTACCGGGTTGGGATTCTATGGAATTGCTGTTGACCATCAAAGGTCATCCCAATACCCAACAAACCGCCATTGTCATGATGAGCCAGAGGGATGACAACGAGCTAGCGCTTAAGTGCATCCAAAGTGGTGCCCACGATTTTATCGTCAAATCTGAAATTAGCGCTAAGCGCCTGCAACGGGCCGTTATCCAGGCGACTGCCCATAGTGAGTTGGAGGTTAAACTGCGCCAAAGCTATGAAAAAGTTAAATTCCTGGCAGAACACGACGCCCTCACCGCTGTGTCAAACCGCTATATGTTTGGTATGGCTTTGCAAACTGCTGTGGATGGCGCCAATGAGGCAAAAACATGCGTTAGCCTGTTATTGGTCAATGTAGATCGCTTTAAGTTCATCAATGACACCTACGGGCACGATGCGGGCGACGCGGTATTGGTTGAATTTGCCCGTCGTATTGACGACCAACTCAAAGCCAATGAATCCTTTTACCGGATGGGAGGGGATGAGTTTGCGATCTTGCTCACCGACTTAGATTATGCCCATTTAGGCGGGCTACACCAGCGCATCAATCGGGCACTGTCGGAAAGTTTTAAGATTGGCGACGTCCGTCTTAAATTAACGGTAAGCCTTGGGGTGGCTTTTAGCCCACAGAACTGCGATGGTGCGTCGGATTTATTGCGTTGTGCTGATATTGCCCTATACCGGGCAAAGAAGCAGGGGGGCAATAATATTTGTTTTGTTGATGATAACGCCCAAGAGCAATTTAAGCGGCGCTTTAACATTGAGAATGAACTGCGCGCTGCAATCCAAAACAACGAATTTGTTTTACATTTCCAGCCAGTGATGGGCGCGCAGCAGCTAAATTTAGTCAGCTGTGAAGCCTTGATACGATGGCAGCACCCCGAGCACGGCCTGGTTTATCCAGATTATTTTGTTGAGATTGCTGAGGAGACAGGCCTTGTTATTGAGCTGGGCAAATGGATCATTGAAAATGCCTGTGCGCAAATGGCTTTTTGGCAGAGCAAGTATGCAGCTGATATACAAATGGCATTAAATATCTCCCCGCAACAATTGTACGACAAAGATCTTGCCAATTTCCTCGATAAATCCCTAAGCAAATACCGACTGAAACCAGGACAGTTTGAGCTGGAAATCACCGAAACCGTATTACTGCGCAATACGCCTGAAGTGCAGAATAACTTGATTGCCCTGAGCGAGCGTGGTTTTAGTGTGGCGCTTGACGATTTTGGTACCGGTTATTCCTCTATCCAGCACTTGCATTCGTTTCCTATTACTACCGTGAAAATCGACCGGTCGTTGATGCCCGGCAAGGACAGTGGCGCCAAATCCCTATCTTTGTTGAAAGGACTCATCTCTATGATCCATTCAATGGACTTGGATATTGTTGCAGAAGGCATTGAAGACATTAAAACCACCCACTTATGCCGCGATCTAGGGGTTGAGCGCCTGCAAGGCTATTTCTTTAGCAAGCCAATAAGTGCAGAGGTTTTTGAACAAGACTATTTGCGAGCGAAACAAATCGAAAAGTTAGCCGTTTAAGGTAGATCGTTGGTAAGCGATCCAGTCCTCAAACTGTTCTATGCTAGGAAAGTCGGGGAAATCTCGATAAAACTGGTTGATAGCATTTTTTTCGTGCTGATGTAGCTGCTGGATCTCGTTTTCAGGTGCAATGGTCCTGGCGGGATAGCATTGGATTTGGCATTGTGGGCTAAACTTTTTCTGCCACAAGAAAGCGCGCTTAATATGGAAATCTGACGTCACCAAGTGGATTATTTTTACTTTGAATTTGCCAAGTATAGCAGCGCTTAGTTTGCCATCCTCATAGGTATTTAAACTGGGAGCATGGTCAATAAATGCCTGTCCAGGCACACCATTAGACTGCATAAATGCCTGTAAATAGTGGGCATGGTTTTGGTTGCCTTGGTTAAATTTAGGGTGTTTACCGCCTGTGCAAACAACGGGTTGGTTGGTGATATAGTACAGTTCGCATGCAGCGAGGCAGCGCTGCTTGGCAATGCTACTCAGCTCGCCCTGCGGATCGTTTTTATGTCCCAGGACTAATATAAGCGCGTCGGTTGTGTCCAAATCATAATCCGCTGATAAATGCATTGATAAAGGCAACACTCGCTGAAACAGCGCATAATCCCAGCAATATTGGGCGAAAGCGGTTATCAACTAAGGCCTGCAACTTCTTGCCTGCCAAATATCCCACTACTGCGAAGGGCAAAAAGCTTGTACTTTGCCAGAATAGTTCGACAGTAAAAAGACCCACAGCGATATAGCTAACCAAGCTGATCACACAGCTAAATATAAAATACACCGCTAAGTTTGCCCGGGTATGGCCACCACCGGAATGCTGCATAACCAGCGCCATAGGAGGACCACCGATGCTGGTAGTGGTGCCGGTAATGCCGCTGACAAAGCCGGCAATACCAAGATTTTTGCGGCTGGGTTGGAACGGCTTTACCCACAAAGAAACCACAATAGTCATAAATACCATTAAAGCCACGGCAATTTGCAGCCAGGCGACAGGCATTATTAACAATAACCAAGTCCCTACCAGCGTGCCGGGGATGCGGGTGAGCATTGGCGCATAGATAGCGGACCAGTCAATGTGCTGCCGCTGCTGAAGGGCGTTGCCAATGCTTAGTACCAGCGCCATTATCGCCAGCACGTAGGGCACCCATTGCGGCGCCACTATTACCATGATGGGGGCGGCGATAATCGCCATACCAAAACCCATGGCGGTTTGAATGGTGCAGCCAAGTGCCAACACAACAGCACAAATTAGCCAGGTTGAATCCAAAACAAATCCTCTTGTGGAGAGCGCTATAGTAACCGCATTCTGTCCATGCCAGAATAGTTAAAGCGGATAACCTAACCAAACAAACAAAATGTCTTTCAATGCCTTGGTGCTTGCTGGTGGCCAATCGAAACGCATGGGCCGCGACAAAGCACTATTAACACTGCCCAATGGCCAGCCCTTGTATCGCCATGCTATTGAATTGGCAGGCCAGGCTGGGGCAGGCCGAGTTTGGCTAAACAGCAATTCAATTGATGCGACCGGTACCAATGTGCTCAGGGACACGGTAGAAAATGCGGGGCCTGTTGCCGGGATACAAGTCGGGCTTCAAGCTACAGGTGCCACGCCACTGCTAGTTATCCCAGTAGACATGCCTGGGCTAGATGCAGATCTTTTACGCCAGCTCGTCACATTTGGCTTGGGCAATGCTTGTTCCTGCTATTTTAATGAGCAATGCCTACCCTTGTTTATATACGACACACTTGGCACCCTAGCACAGTTAAACAAGTCACTTGGAAATACGAGGGCACCCTCCATTTGGCAAGTGGCTAAATATGGCAATGCCCAGGCCGTGGCTGCTAGTGGCCAAAATGGCCTGGAGAACCTAAATAGCTATGAACAGTGGCAGGATTTTGTTTCGAAGCTTTAACCAAGGCTAAACCAACTTCAAACCAAAGGGCTTGCACTAACGCGGTGCAGCCACACCCCCTTGATAAGCTTGTGCCTCAATTTAACTGATTGATTTATAGAGCTATATTTTCTTGGCCTGGTAGTTGCTTTTATCTTCTTTAGCTACGTAAAAATGCCTTAAAGCGCAACTCGCGCCGTGGTAATGACTGAAAACTAATGGTCCAGGACAAACAAACTCTCCATATTCTATTGATTGATGATGATGCGGATCGGGCAAGTGCCTTGGCTAACGCCCTGGATGCTTCCTGCTACCAAGTGTCCCATCTCGTGGGCTCCAAAGCGTCTCTATTAAAAGAAGTCGACCACAAACAACCTGATATCATCATCATTGATGTGGAATCACCTGACAGGGATATCCTGGAGAGCCTGCATACATTAAATAACGTCAATCCTAAACCCATTGTGATGTTCTCTGAGCAAGAAGACACCCAATTAATACAGCAGACTACGCGTTCCGGGGTCAGCGCCTATGTTGTCGGTGCCGACATTAGCGATGCCCGGGTGCGCTCCATTTTAGACGCAGCAATGGCCAGGTTTGATCAGATGCAGCAACTGCGCAGCCAGCTGGATCAAACCAAAAAGGAGCTGGCCACCAGGAAAGTGGTGGATCAAGCCAAAACCCTGCTAATGGAAACCAAAAAAATATCGGAAAAGGAGGCGTACCAGTACATCCGTAAGATGGCGATGGATAATGGCCAGAAAATGGAACAGGTGGCTAAAAACATCATCGATATTATCCGGACACTCACCGCTTAGGAGCAAACTGTGCAATCAATAGAAAAACAATCGTTAGACATAGGTTTTATGCCCCTGGCAGATTGCGCCCCTTTGGTAGTAGCGGAGCACTTAGGCTATTTCAAAGAGGCTGGATTAGAGGTCAGGTTACATCGGCAAAACTCTTGGGCAACATTGCGGGATAAGTTGCATGCGGGGATGTTGGACGCTGCCCAGATGCTGGCGCCAATGCCATTTGCCAGCCATTTGGGTTTGGGCGTGGCCGCTGAGCCTATGAGTGTGCCCTTGGCGCTGAGCTTTGGCGGCAATGGCATTACATTATCTCGCTCCCTTTTTAATGAATTACTGCGGTTGCACAATGTTAGTGCTGGGCAATTATTGCAGTCACCTCTATCCGCGGCGCTGTTACAAGAGCTGGTTAAGTCTAAAAAGCAGGCGGGTTCGCCGCTGCGGTTTGCCTCAGTGTTTCCCTACAGTTGCCACCACTACCAATTAAGTGCTTGGTTAATGGCGGGAGGGGTTGCGATATCAGATGTGGAAATAGTGATTATTCCACCTGCGGGTATGGTGAGCGCTTTGGCCGACGGCCAAATAGATGGCTTTTGTGTTGGCAGCCCGTGGAATGCGTCGGCAGTGCGGGTTGGTGTAGGTGTCACTGTGTTAGCTTGCCAGGAGCTTTGGCCCAACACGTTGGAAAAAGTATTGGGAATGACCCGGGAATGGCAGAAAACATATCCCAATACCTGTGCGGCGTTGGTGTCTGCCATTCAAAAAGCGTGTAATTGGCTGGACAGTTTGCCTAATCGTTTCGAAGCATCCCGCTGGCTTTGCCAAAGCGACTTTTTAAATACCGAACTGGATGTGGTTGCGCCAGCATTGTTGGGCAGCTGCTTAACTTGTGATGGCATGTCGCCGCGACTGGTCTCTGACCATACCCTGTTTTCATTGCCGGGCAGTGGCAATGTGCCAACCCAAATGCAGGGCATTTGGTTGCTGCAGCAAATGAAAGCCAATAAGCAAATTGCGCCAGACACGGATCCAGAACGTCTGGTGACGGAGTTATTTCATTAGTATTTAACAGAGCTGCTTTAAACGCTAGCAGCTTGAAATTTTGCGCCCAATAGTGATCCCCATTGCCTCATTTTTGCACAAGTTTTGTGCTGGTTTGCACTAAATTGATCTCTGTTTAGGTTTGGTAAATTCTCAAGATATCTGTAACACATTGTTTTTATTGAATAATTAAAGTTGGCATCGTAAATGCAGTAACCATGTCGACAGTATGGTTTTCCTGTTCAATGATTGATTAGGAAAAGTTAAAGGCAACGTAGCCCACATCATGTTTAGCAATTGCTATGCGTGGCGTGGGTTTTTTTTTGGCTGAAAAAAAGGAGGCTCCATGAAGGGCACCAATTGGTTAAACAAATTAAGGCAGGGGCTTTTTGTCGCAGTGTCATGTGTCAGCCTCATTTCCACAAGTGCAGTTGCCAGGAACGACTGGCCGGAAAAAGAAGAGCTGAAACTTGGGTTTATTAAGTTAACAGACATGGCGCCGCTGGCAGTGGCTTATGAAAAAGGCTACTTCGAAGATGAAGGGCTGTATGTCACCTTGGAGGCACAAGCCAACTGGAAAGTGTTGTTAGACAGGGTGATTGACGGGCAATTGGACGGCGCCCATATGTTGGCGGGGCAACCTTTGGGAGCCACCATCGGCTTTGGTACCCAAGCCCATATCATCACCGCGTTTAGTATGGATTTGAATGGTAACGGCATTACGGTTTCCAATGATATTTGGAAACAAATGAAAACCCACATTCCCCATGAAGACGGCAAACCTGTGCATCCCATCAAGGCCGATTATTTGAAGCCAGTGGTGGATTCCTATCGCCAGCAGGGTAAGCCTTTCAACATGGGTATGGTATTCCCGGTGTCGACCCATAACTACGAACTGCGTTATTGGTTAGCCGCGGGTAATATTCACCCTGGTTTCTATGCACCCCATAAAGGTGACATCAGCGGTCAGATCCAGGCCGAAGCATTGTTGTCGGTAACGCCACCACCACAAATGCCAGCTACGATGGAAGCGGGCACCATTTATGGCTACTGCGTAGGTGAACCATGGAACCAGCAGGCTGTATTCAAGGGCATCGGTGTGCCGGTGATCACTGACTATGAAATCTGGAAAAACAACCCAGAAAAAGTCTTTGGTGTTAGTAAAGCTTGGGCTGACAAATACCCCAACACCCATAAACGTTTAGTTAAGGCCTTGATTAGGGCTGCGATGTGGTTGGATGCAAACGACAACGCCAACCGCCCAGAAGCGGTGAAAATGCTAGCGAAGCCACAATATGTGGGCGCGGATGCCAAGGTAATTGCCAACAGCATGACCGGCACTTTCGAATATGAAAAAGGTGATGTCAGATCAGTACCAGACTTCAATGTATTCTTCCGCTACTTCGCGACTTATCCGTACTACTCGGATGCCATTTGGTACCTAACCCAAATGCGCCGTTGGGGCCAAATCAGTGACCAAAAAGACGATGCTTGGTATTTCGAAACGGCGAAAGAAGTATATCGTCCAGACATCTACATGTTGGCGGCAAAAGACTTGATCCGGGAAGGTAAAGCCAAAGCATCTGATTTCCCTGATTTCACCAGTGAAGACGGTTTCCGTGACCCGCAAACCCATTTCATTGACAACATCACATACGACGGCAGGCAGCCCAATGCCTACCTTAAGAAATTTGCCATTGGCTTAAAAGGCCAGGATCAAATCTAGTGACCCCTGGAGCACGGCTCCGCACCTTTACGCCAGGACGGTGTGTGTGTGCCACAGGGATGTGGTTGTTTTTAGGGCACTGATAGGCTGCGATTTTACTGGAACCAAGATTATGATTAAGACGACACAACTTTCACAAGTGATCTCCCTGAACAGGGCATCACCTATGGTTAAGCAACGGGTGCTGCAGAATACTAAGCAAGCTATCTTGCCGTTGTTAGGTATTGCTTTTTTCCTTGTGTTTTGGAATATCGCCGCCCAAAACATCAACACTTCGCTTGGTCAATTTCCGGGACCGGTGCAAGTGTATGAACAGACATTGAACCTGTGGCAAGAGCACCAGGCTGAGCAGGACAGGGCGGAACAGTTTTACCAGCGCCAAGAAGCCCGCAATGCCGCACGGATCGCCCAAGACCCTAACTATGTTGCGAAAATCAGGCCCTATACCGGCGCGCCTACTTTTTTCCAGCAAATTTGGACTAGCCTCTATACCGTTGCCGTCGGCTTTATTATCGCCTCATTACTGGCAGTACCGGTGGGCATCTTATGTGGTTTGAGCAAATCAGCTTATGCTGCCATCAACCCCTTGATCCAGCTATTCAAGCCGGTATCACCTTTGGCTTGGTTACCTTTGGTCACTATGGTGGTGAGTGCCTTGTATGTTAGCGACGATCCAATGTTTAAGAAGTCATTTTTAACCTCGGCATTTACTGTAGCGCTTTGCTGCCTATGGCCCACTTTGATTAACACCGCGGTGGGCGTATCCAGCATTCCCAAAGATTTGCTTAACGTGAGCAAAGTACTTCGCCTAAGGCCAATGGCGCACGTAATCAAGATTGTTTTGCCCGCATCGATCCCTATGATTTTTACCGGCTTGCGGCTGTCCCTCGGTATTGGCTGGATGGTACTGATTGCCGCTGAAATGCTGGCTCAAAACCCTGGACTCGGCAAATTTGTGTGGGATGAATTTCAAAATGGTAGTTCCAATTCGCTCGCCCGGATCATGGTGGCGGTACTGGTTATCGGTGCTATCGGATTTTTCCTGGATCGCTTGATGCTGTTGTTACAGCGCAAAGTGAGCTGGGATAAAAGTGCCGCCTTACGTTAGGCCATCAGGAGAATTAGATTATGAAAACCCATTTAGATATTTCGCAAGTTGGCATGTCCTTCCCCACACCTAAAGGGGACTTTGTGGCACTACAAGACGTCAATTTGAAAATCGCCGAGGGCGAGTTTATCTCCCTGATTGGCCACTCAGGCTGCGGTAAGTCTACCGTTTTGAATATTGTGGCTGGCCTTTACCAGGCGACTGAAGGCGGCGTTATTTTAGAAAACAAAGAAGTAAATGAACCGGGACCAGAACGAGCGGTGGTATTCCAAAACCATTCATTATTGCCTTGGTTGACGGCTTACCAAAACGTAGAACTGGCGGTCAAACAAACCTGCAAGGATATGGACAAAAAACAGAAGCAGGATTGGATTATGCACAATTTGGAGCTGGTGCATATGACCCACGCCAAGGACAAGCTGCCCAGTGAAATTTCTGGCGGTATGAAACAACGGGTAGGGATTGCCCGCGCGCTGTCGATGCAGCCAAAAGTGTTGCTGATGGATGAGCCTTTCGGTGCCTTGGACGCCCTGACCCGTGCCCACTTGCAGGACTCGTTAATGGAAATCCACGCCAGCCTGGGCAATACCGTGATCATGATCACCCACGATGTGGATGAAGCAGTGTTGCTATCAGATAGGATCGTTATGATGACCAATGGGCCGGCTGCCAGCATCGGTGAAATCCTTGAGATTGGTCTAGAGCGCCCGCGCAACCGCATAGAATTGGCCGACAACGCCGAATACAACCATTACCGTCACGAAGTCTTGAGTTTCTTGTATGAAAAACAGCGCAAGATCGAGACGGTTAGCAATAAAACCAGCACAAAGGCGAAGCATAACACGCCGGATGCGGCATAGGAGTGGTCATCATGGCAAACCCAAATTCAAATCCTATTGTTGTAGTTGGCAACGGTATGGTTGGCCATCACTTTGTGACCCAACTAAAACAGCAAGCCCCTGGTATCGACATTGTGGTGCTAAGTGGTGAACCCCGCTTGGCCTATGACCGGGTGCATCTATCCGAATTTTTTAAAGGTAAATCTGCCGATGACTTGGCTTTAACGACACCCGCCCAATACGATGAAATGGGCGTGCAATACTATACCAATGCCGAGGTGGTGTCGGTGGATACCGAAGCTAAAATTGTGACAACCCGCCAAGGTCAGCAGTATTCATATAGTAAGTTGGTACTTGCAACCGGTTCATATCCTTTTGTCCCGCCTATTCCTGGCAAGGATCAAGATCACTGTTTGGTATACCGCACAATCGAAGATTTGGAAGCCATCCAAGCTTCTGCCGCCGTCAGCAAGATTGGTGTCGTTGTCGGTGGGGGGTTGTTGGGTTTGGAAGCGGCCAATGCCCTCAAAGAAGCAGGGTTGGAAACCCATGTGGTGGAATTTGCACCGCAATTGATGGCGGTGCAGCTAGACGCGGGTGGCGGCGACTTGCTCAAACGCAAAATAGAAGAACTTGGCGTTAAGGTGCATACCAGCAAAGTGACGCAAGTGATCGCCGATTCTGAGCAAGCCCGCTATCAACTGGAATTTAAAGATGGCAGTGTGTTGCCTACCGATTTGGTGCTGTTCTCAGCCGGGATAAGGCCGCAGGATCAGGTGGCTAAAACCATTGGTTTAGATCTCGGTGAACGCGGCGGTATTTCGATTAATGACCAATGCCTAACGTCGGATCCATCAATTTATGCTATTGGAGAATGTGCAGTTTGGAATAAACGCGTATTTGGTTTAGTGGCACCTGGGTACCAAATGGCACGGGTAGCAGCCAGCCATATTGCAGGAGGTGATATGGCATTTACTGGTGCTGATATGAGCACTAAGTTAAAACTGTTGGGTGTCGATGTAGGATCGATTGGCGATGCCCATGCCAGAACCCCAGGTGCCCTTACTTATACCTACCAAAACCAACCACAGCAGGTGTACAAAAAAATTGTGGTGGACGCCGCGCAGAAGCACCTGTTAGGTGCGGTGCTGGTGGGTGATACCAGCGATTATGACACGCTATTGCAATTCGCCCTAAACGGCATGGATCTACCGGAGCAGCCTGAGTCGCTCATTTTACCTAGCTTTGACGGTGCCCCCGCATTGGCTGCTGGGGGGTTGCCCGATAGTGCCACTGTGTGCTCCTGCCACAATGTGTCCAAAGCCGACATCGTTAGCGCGATGGACGGTTTGCAAGCTGAAGGCAAGGCCTGCGATATAGGCGGCGTTAAGCAGTGTACTAAGGCCAGCACTGGTTGTGGTGGTTGTAGCGCCTTGTTAAAAACCGTGGTGGAAACCGAGCTGGCCGAGCGCGGTGTTGAAGTCAAAAAAGACATCTGCGAACACTTCCCCTACAGCCGCCAGGAGCTATACCACCTGATCCGGGTCGGTCAAATCAAGAGCTTTGAACAACTTTTGGCTGAACATGGCACGGGATTGGGTTGTGATATTTGTAAACCCGCGGCGGCTTCAATATTGGCATCTGCTTGGAATGACTACATTTTGAAAAAGCCCCATGTTGGCTTGCAGGATACTAATGACAGGTATTTGGCTAACATGCAAAAAGACGGTACCTACTCGGTGGTGCCGCGTATCGCCGGTGGTGAAGTCACTCCAGATAAGTTGATTGTCTTGGGTGAAGTCGCTAAAGAATACGGTTTGTATTGCAAAATTACCGGTGGCCAGCGTATCGATTTATTTGGCGCCAGGTTGGAGCAATTACCAGAAATCTGGGAAAAGCTTATCAATGCCGGTTTTGAGACTGGCCACGCTTATGGCAAGGCATTGCGTACGGTAAAATCCTGCGTAGGTAGTACTTGGTGCCGCTATGGCGTGCAGGACAGTGTTGGCACAGCCATTGATATTGAAGGACGCTACAAAGGCCTACGCGCGCCCCACAAAATTAAGATGGCGGTATCGGGTTGTACCCGTGAATGCGCCGAAGCCCAAAGCAAAGATGTGGGTGTGATAGCTACCGACCAAGGTTGGAACCTCTACGTTTGTGGTAATGGTGGTATGAAACCCCGCCACGCGGATTTATTCGCCACCGATCTCGATACCGAGACCTTAGTCAAATACATCGACCGCTTCTTGATGTTTTACATCAAAACGGCGGATCGCTTGCAGCGAACTTCAGTTTGGATGGAAAACCTGGAAGGTGGCTTGGACTACCTGCGTGAAGTCATTATCGAAGATAGCTTGGGTATTGCCGAGGAGCTTGAACAGCAAATGCAGCAGGTCATCGGTACTTACCAGTGCGAGTGGAAAACCACCATTGAAAGTCCTGAAGCCTTGAAACGCTTCCGCCAGTTTGTGAACAGCCCAGACCAAGACGACAACGTAGTATTTGTACAAGAGAGGCACCAAGTGCGCCCGGCAACAGCGGAAGAAAAACAGCAGCTTTGGCAACAGCAAAAGATTGCCACCATTGAACCTGTTGCAACCGAAGCCAAACCCGAACCGGTGGAGGTGTAACCATGCAATGGCAACCCTTATGCAATATTAATGACCTAATTGAAAACGCGGGCGTGTGTGCCAAGTTCCAAGGCCAACAAATCGCCTTATTTTGCCTTAACCAAGGACAGGACAAGGATAACCGCCTATTTGCACTTGCCAATTGGGATCCGATTGGCGGTGCCAACGTGTTAAGCCGGGGCATCATCGGCTCTGTATCGGGTGAACCTGTGGTGGCGTCGCCACTGTACAAGCAGCATTTTAGCCTGGAATCCGGTCAGTGCCTCGAGGATGAAGCCGTTAAAGTCCCGGTTTACCAAGTCAGGCAAAACTGTGATCTGGTTGAGATAGCGGCACAGCCGCAATAAGCAATGGACAAAGCCATGAATTTGCCTGCCCACAATAATTTGTTGCTGCAATCCTTCCCCAGCTTGCGCCGCACCGCTTGTCCCTATTGTGGCGTCGGTTGCGGTGTGGATGCCAAAGTAGACTTCTCGTTGGATGATTCAGGTAAGGCTTGCAGTAAGCTATTGCAGGTTTCAGGTACGCCTGAGCATCCAGCCAACTATGGCAGGTTATGTGTCAAAGGCAGCAAATTGGTGGAGACCAATGGCCAAGAAGGCCGTTTGCTGCGCCCAATGATCCGTGGGCAACAGGCATCTTGGGATGAAGCGATTGCTGCCGTTGCAACCGGTTTTAGCCAAAGTATCGATCAATACGGGCCTGATTCTGTTGCTTTTTATGTCTCCGGGCAGTTGTTGACTGAAGATTATTATGTCGCCAATAAATTGATGAAGGGCTACATCGGTAGCGGCAATATTGATACCAATTCGCGCTTGTGCATGTCATCAGCGGTCGCAGGTTACAAGCGGGCATTTGGTGCTGATGCCGTACCCTGCAGCTATGAAGATCTAGAACAAGCGCAACTGCTGGTATTGGTGGGTTCCAACGCCGCCTGGACCCATCCAGTATTGTTCCAACGCATTGAACGCGCCAAGCAACTTAACCCAGCCATGAAAATTGTGGTGGTGGATCCACGCCGCACTGCCAGTTGCGAGATCGCTGATTTGCACCTTGCCATTAAACCTGGCTCAGACGTCGCCCTATTCAATGGTTTGTTGGCGTACCTCAAGCAAAACGATGGCCTTGACTGGCATTATATCCACCAATATACCGAGGGGTTTGCCGCCAGTTTGCAATCGGCTAGCCGCTGGTGCCCTGAGCGGGTTGCAGAGTATTGTGATGTGCCTTTGGCAAAGCTGAAACAGTTTTATGGTTGGTTTTGCCAAAGCAACAACGCAGTCAGTCTCTATTCAATGGGGGTTAACCAATCAACTAGTGGTGTTGATAAATCTAACGCTATCATTAATTGCCACTTAGCTACCGGCAATATTGGTAAACCCGGCGCTGGACCATTTTCTATCACGGGCCAGCCCAATGCCATGGGCGGACGCGAAGTAGGCGGCCTAGCCAACATGTTGGCCGCACACATGGATATTAATAATCCGCAGCACCGGCAGCAATTGCAGGCGTTTTGGCAATCGCCCACCATGGCGCAACAGCCTGGCCTGATGGCGCTAGATTTGATCGATAAGATTGAAGCGGGCGAAGTTAAAGCAGTGTGGATAATGGCTACCAACCCATTGCTTAGCTTGCCCGACCGGGACAAAGTGGCCGACGCCCTGAAAAAGTGTGAGTTAGTGGTGGTTTCAGACTGCGTTGCTAAAAATGACACCCTGGCTTTTGCTGATGTGGTTTTGCCAGCTACGGGTTGGTCTGAAAAAAACGGTACTGTTACTAATTCAGAGCGTCGGATTTCACGGCAGCGCGGGCTTTTGCGGCCACCAGGTGAAGCCAGGCACGATTGGCAAATCATATGCTCTGTGGCCAATGCTATGGGCTTTGATGGCTTTGCCTACCAGCACGCTTATGAAATTTTTAACGAACATATCGCGCTATCAGGTTATAAAAACCAAGGCCAGCGGGCATTTGATTTGTCTGGTTTAGGCCAGTTGAACCTAAGCCAATACGACAACTTTTCACCCATCCAGTGGCCTGTAAACCAGCTGCACCCCAAAGGCTGCAAGCAACTATTTACT
Organism: Alteromonadaceae bacterium; assembly: GCA_965279005.1. Taxonomy (GTDB): domain Bacteria; phylum Pseudomonadota; class Gammaproteobacteria; order Enterobacterales; family Alteromonadaceae; genus Planctobacterium. The sequence continues at coordinate 192,165 of CBDIHK010000027.1, forward strand.
GATGGCATCTTCTTCACGCCATCCAGCAAGGCGCAGTTTGTGCCGCTAGAACCCAAAATGCCAACGCAACTGACCAGCACCCGTTTTCCCATGGTACTCAATACCGGTAGGGTGCGGGATCAGTGGCACAGCATGACGCGGACCGGCAAGGCCAGTGAACTGCTACAGCACATGGATAAACCACAACTGCATATGCATCCAAAAGATGCAGCTCGGCGTGGATTGCAGCAAGATGCTTTAGTGTTGGTGAAAGGGCACAACGATAGCCAGTGCATTTTACATTGCCATATTGATGAACAGCAGCGCCCTGGGGAAGTCTTTGCGCCAATGCATTGGAACCGGCAGTACGGTTCTGATTGCAATGTGAACTGTGTGATGCGGGCGGTTGCGGATCCTATTTCAGGCCAACCTGAGTTAAAACACGCGGCTGTCAGTATCGAGCCTGTTTCATTTGATAGCTATTTTTTAGTCAGCAGCCGCAACGACATTGCCGCAGAGCGATTAACCGCCATGTCTGATTATTGGTTGAAGTTGCCGTTTGCTGGTGGCGTTTGCATTTTGTTTGGCCTAAAGGAAGCGCCTGAAGACGGCTGGCAGTGGTTGGCTCAATTGTTTGATACTGATAGTGCCAGTATCAGCATTAACGCGCCGAGCCAGTCGGGATGGCTTTTGCAAACTATTGGCGAAAGTGCATCACAGTTGAATGCCATCGCTTGGCAAAGTGCAGAATTACCTTCGCTGGAGCTGCCTTGGTATAGCCATTTAATGCAGCAAGACCAGTTATCTGAAGGGGAGTTGGTCAAAGCACTGCAGTACCAACCCGATCCCAAATTTGACCAAGGCCGGACAGTGTGCAGCTGTTTTCAGGTGGCTGAAAAAACCATCAAACAAGCCATAGTTGATGGCTGCCACAGCGTTGCTGCCCTTGGTGACAAACTCCAATGCGGGACTAATTGTGGTTCTTGCAAACCAGAGCTATCGGCACTTATCCAGGCACAAAAAACAGCCACTCAACAACATCAAACTTCAGGGGAGCTAGTATGAGCTTTACATCAATTATTACCCCTTTGTTATGGCCTGTGTCTGGCCTGAGGCAACTATTTCGCCAGCAGCACAATTGGTGGGCGAATAACAAGGTTTACGGTAGCTCAGGTGGTTTGTTTAAGAAGCAAATCCGAGTTGGTAAAAAAGGCCAGGGTAAAGTCTATATCTTGGGTGCAGGACCTGGCGACCCAGAATTGCTGACATTAAAAGCTTACCGCTTGTTACAGCAAGCTGACGTGGTGCTATTTGACTGGTTGGTTTCTAAAGAACTATTGGATCTTATTCCGCAGCAGACTATGCGCCAATTCGTTGGCAAACGTTGTGGCCAGCATGCCTGTCCACAGGAAACCATCTGCAACCTGATGCAATCCCATGCCAGTTTGGGTCGGACGGTTGTGCGTTTAAAGGGCGGCGATCCCAGTATATTTGGTAGGGTTAGCGAAGAATGTATGGCATTAGAAAAAGCCAGTATTCCCTTTGCCATTGTGCCAGGTGTGACAGCGGCGTCGGGTATGGCGGCATACACAGGTATGCCATTGACCGACCGGCGTTATGCGCAAAGTGTGCGCTTTATTACTGCGACTATGAAAGATCCGAGCCTAGAACCCGACTGGTCAAAGCTAGTTGCTGAGCCGGGTACTAAAACAGGTCAAGACACCCTGGTGTTTTACATGGGGTTGCAGCGTATTGGCAAAATTAGCCAAAGGTTAGTTGACCATGGCATGCCCCGCGACATGCCGGTTGCAGTGGTTGATCAGGCGACTACCAGTGCCCAGCGGGTAGTGCCTGGCACATTATCGAACATCGCCGAAGAGGTGGCGGCTGCCCAACTCCAAGGGCCGGCACTATTAGTGGTGGGACAGGTCACCGCACAGCCATTTATGGTTGACCTTGGCATGCTTAATCATGCCTGCCAAACCAGTGCCATTGCATAAGCAAAACCAGAATATAGGAGATCCTGCCTACCGCAAAATAAAACTAATTTGATCCTCAAAAAAAGACACCCAACAAACGGTAACGGCGCTAAGGATAGTGTTTAACAGGAACGTTACTAGGGCAGGAAAGCCAGCAGGCTATGTAAGCCTAAACAACAAAAAACAACACGGCCGGTGGGCAATACCTGCATAGGTCGCACGACACGCACTTTTTAAGAGGAACACATTATGGCTACTCAATTAAAAAAACTGTCTTTTGCCCTTGCGACAATATTTGCTGCAACTCAGCAACCTGTCATGGCTGCAGAAGGTGGTTCATCAAGTTTGACAGAGGCGTTTTCAGACTCAAAGGTCAAGCTATCATGGCGCTACCGCTATGAAGGTGTTGACCAGGATGGGATAGACGAAGATGCAACTGCCAATACCATCAAAGCCCGGCTTACCGCCACAACAGGCTCCTATTCTGGTTTGCAGGCGGTAGTGGAATTTGATTATGTGGCAGAACTTTTCGACGAAGATTACAACAATACCATCAACGGCGAAACAACCTACCCAGTGGTAGCAGACCCCGACGGTAGTGATTTGAACCAGGCGTTCTTAAAGTACAAAGGTAAAAGCAGCACATTTAGCTTTGGCCGACAGCGTATCAATCACAATAACCAGCGTTTTGTCGGTGGTGTTGCCTGGCGCCAAAACGAGCAAACTTTTGATGCTGTGCGCTGGCAAAGCAAAGTATCTGGCGATTTGAGCTTGGACTACAGCTATGCCTATCGGGTTAACCGCATTTTTGGTAGCAAAAATCCCAACGGGGATTTAGATGTTGATTTGCACATGTTCAACGCCAAATACAACATTGGCAAAGGCCAAAATTTGGCAGCATTTTTCTACAGCATGGACTTCGATGATGCCTTGGCATTGTCAAACCGGACTTTTGGTTTAGATTACACGCTAAAAGCTGACAATGGCCTAGGTTTGCACCTAGCCTACGCCAGCCAGTCGGATACGGGCGATAATCCAGTAGATTATGATGCTGACTACTATGCCATTGATGTCAGTGCCAAGCTGTCCAAAGTCACTTTAACTGCTGGCTTTGAATCTCTAGGCGCCGACAATGGCAAGGGCTTTGTTACGCCATTGGCAACGTTACATAAATTCCAAGGTTGGACCGACAAGTTCCTAGGCACACCAGGAACAGGGGTCGAAGATCTCTGGTTTAAAGCGGCTACCAAGGTGTCTGGCGTGGGGATGGCGGTGGTATACCATCAGTTCGATGCTGAAACCGGTGGCGGTGATTTGGGCAGCGAACTGGGCTTTGTAGCCAACTATGCCTTTAACCCTAATTACAAGCTGCTATTTAAATATGCCAGCTATGATTCGGATGGCCATGCCACAGACACCGATAAGGTCTGGCTGCAATTAGCCGCAAGCTACTAGTCATTTGCAGATTGCGGCACCTTTGTGGTGCCGCTCATCTCTAAAGTGCATTAAAAAGATTATTTTTAGAGCAATGTTTCATATGGAACATAGTCAAGGGTTCGTAATAAGCAAAAAGCGCTGCAGGGATATCTAAAAACCCTAACGATACATGTGGTTGATTTTGCTTGCTATACTCCAGCACACTGCATCGACATTAGAGGCTGTGCCATTTTGGAGAATCACCAACCAGAAAAAAATGATTTAGAAGAACTTAAAGATCTATACCTGTTTGAGGAAGTGCATAAGTTCATTCGAAAATCAGCAGGCTTAACCTTAGCTCTGGCTTATTTGGTATTGCTGTTGTCAAGCATGGGCTACCTTTACTTGCTGTATAACGCGTTTGAAATCAATATCCTGCAATTGGTTACCTTTGAAGATGTGTTGGCAACTCCGATTAAGAATCCCTACATGATCTTTACGTTTTTCTGGTTGTTCCTCATTTTCTATGTTGCTGATGTGGGCAACAGGTACCGGGCACGGCTGAAAGAAAAATATGCAAATGGCACAGCCCCGTTGTTTCCGCGTATCATTAGTGCAGTATTTTGGGCGCCCAAAAAACGCAAGGCTAATATACGGGCAACTTTCACCGTAATTGTTTTGGCACTAGTGGCTTATGTATTCGTTTTTTCCTTAAATGAAGCTAGGCACATTAAAGAAGGCCGGGGTTCACAGGTGGCAATCACCTTTGCCGACGAAGCCGACATACTAGAGACAACTTTGCTAGGCACCACAACCAACTTTGTCCTTACCTATGACGACAGCAGTGGTGAATCTGCTGTTTATTATATTGAAGCCATTAAGTCGATAAAAAAGCGACAGACAAAAGAGATTGATACCGTGACCGAGCCTGGAGATGCTAAAGACAAGGGCGAAAAACCGGCTGTAGGTGAAGGGCAAGAAGAATCCGATCAAACTGATGACATTGATACTGGCAAGTGAACTTATTTTGAGACTGTAGATAATTTTGTGCCATTGCCAAGCGCGCATTGATATGCCTGTCTTGCTGGATCAGACAAAAAGCCTTCCATCCGGCAGAACAATGCAAATAGGCCTGAACCATGCTGCTGTTTAAATTTTTCTGACGAATAAACTAGCTCAAGTTCATTGGCGACGGTCAACTCACAAAATAAATGCAAGTCTTGCTGGCTTAGCTGGAGCGATTCATTGGTGAATCGGTCTCTAAAGACAATTTCACTACCCCTACCAAACTGGGGAAAAACCACATTCCGGTCGCAGCTACAGTAAAGATACACAAGCGCTTCTGCTTGTTCGCCAATTACATTGGCAATGGCGTGCCGCTGTTCCAACGATACCATGGTTTGGTCAAAGCCAGTAGTACCGTAGGCTGCATGGAACAAACCTGCGGTTTGCAGCGTCTCTGATGCACCCCATGATTTAAGGATATTGGCTGTGCCCTTTAGATGACTCTGCAAATCACCATTTAAGTGCTGGAAGTCACCAGCGCCCAATGATTTAAGAAGCTCGAAGCGTTTGTCCATACTATGCGTTTTTGTTGCTATGCTATCTTGGCAACTTTTTCAGCAAGGTCATCAGCAAGTGGTAAGTCAACGAAAAGACTGGCGGGAAAAAGGTAATCTTCACCCGATTCGTCAATGACTCGCAGAAAATCTATTTTTTCAGCTTCTGCATCTGGCAAAGTCTCATAGATTTTTCTTGGTTCTAACGAAGCCTGGTAATCGGTATTGTCGATGCAAATAACAAAATTATGCATAAGTGTTTTATAGGAATTGTTTAATTTTAAATTCAAATTTTCCAATGCCCGTTGCTTCATACCAATGAAGTTCGGCTTTGAAAATTTCTCCACTAGCTAGTTTTACTCTAGCAATTCCTTTGCGCTTCCTCCATTTTCCTCTTCCATAGAGTTTTTGCAATCTTTGTAGTTCTCGAATTCCCGTGCCTTGAGCAAAAGTCTCAACTTTTTCTATCGGTTTTATGATTTCAAACGTCAATTGAACGCTCCAAATGGCTCAGAATCTTGGTACTAAAAAACTACGAAGGGATCTTAGTTAAAAGACGTTCTTCCGAAACTATCTTGTTCTCTGCTTTACCATGGAAAGTTGTCATTCCGATCATTTCTTTCGCATTGTTTTGAATCGTAAAAACGTAGGTTCCGGTATCAAACCCTTCCCCTTTAGCATCTTCGAATATTAGCGTAATTTGACGGCCACTAATAAAACCTCGGTAGTTGAATTTACGTGTCGACTTTTTACCATCTCTAGTTTTAGTGCGTGTGCTGACACCTTTTATTGTTCTGCCCTGTTGTGTGAACTCTATCGTACCAGACTTAACACTTTTGCCATTGCGTAGTTCACTTATTGCCCAAGAGCCATTGACCCTGATGCCGCTATAGAGATAGCGGTCTTTGAATGTGGGCAAAACCCATTTGCTCACTATCCAAATCAACATTGTGGCGAAAATGCTAGATAAAACTCCAAAGAAAAACTCAGTCATTTACTCAATCTTATTTGCGATAAAATCTAATATGATAAAATTCCTTCTCAGAATAGCAGCAGGCTATAGCAATTAGCCAGGTGAAATCTTACTCAGCTTAGTGCGAACAGCACCAAATCCAAATCGCCTAAATTTTTTCGATTATTTTTTCACCTACCTGCAACTTTCTAATTTCACTTGCCGTAAATCTGCACAACAACACAAATCAGGAGCAGTTTGGTGAAGTGGAACAAAGTTAAATTCAGTTTATTGGTGTTGCTATTAGGCAGTGCTGCAAGCAGGGCAGAGCCAGTCAGTATCCAGGTGAATGATCCTCAAGGGCAACCCGCGGTAGGCGTTGTGGTGACGGTATCGGGTCTTCCTGCCAATGGTAAAAGCAGTGCATCGGCTGAAATGGCGCAGCGAGATGGACAGTTTGATCCCCTTGTACTCGTGGTGGGACGGGATACCCAAGTGAGCTTCCCTAACTTTGACAGCATCAAACACCATATTTATTCCTTTTCAGAAGGCAACAAGTTTGACCAGGACGTGGCGGCAGGCGCCTCCGGTACTACAAAAATATTTGATCAGTACGGCGTGGTGGAGTTGGGCTGCAATATCCACGATTGGATGCAAGGCTACATTTATGTCGCTGATACGCCTTATTTTGGCATGACCGACAGCAGCGGCAGGATCCAAATGGATTTGCCCGCTGGTTCAGCGCAGGTCAAAGTTTGGCACCCGCTGATAGACAACACCGAAAAAGGCATGACCCAATCCTTTGATTTAGCCAGCAATAAAAACGTCGAGATAAACCTAAATGCGGCCATCTTAAGCGCCCAAGACGACAGCGTCGACTTTGACGATTTCGATTATTAATAGTGGAGTGAGAAATGAAAACTGTCTTTAAATCTGTGATAAGTTCAGTGGCCATTGCCACTGCGTTATTGTTGTTTTCCCAAGTACAGGCACAGTCCGATATACAATGGGATGCCAAGGGCTTAGTGCGTTTGCAATATGTCAGTACCGATGGCACCGATTCCTGGTTAAACCGCGGAACCGGCCAGTTGCGTTTTGACGATGGCTCCGGGTTTGAGCTGGGCCAGGCGCTGGTGGAACTCAGTGCCGATTTTGGTAGCGGTTTGAGCGCCAAGGCAGTGCTCAACCACTACCAGGATCCCGAAGCCACCACTGGCTTGACCCAAGCCTATTTGCGCTACCAACCGGTACTGTCCCCAAATTACCGGTTGCGCTTAAAAGCAGGTTTGTTTTACCCCGAAATGTCCTATGAAAACCCAGGCACCGGTTGGACTAGCCCATACAGCTACAGTTTTTCCGCCATCAATGCTTGGGTGGCAGAAGAAATGCGGGTACCAGGCATTGAAGCCAAATTAGATTTCACCCGTAGGCAATCTAAAAGCCCGCATAAGTTTGCTTTGATCGGCGCGCTATACAAAGGCAACGACACTTTGGGCACCATGCTGGCCTGGCGCGGTTGGGGCGTACATGACCGTCAATCGGTGGCCAACGAAACTGTACTTTTTGCCCGCTATCCGTCCATTGGCCCTGGTGCCAGGGTTGAGCGCCAAGCTGCATGGGTAGAGCCTTTCCGTGAGTTGGATGGTCGCTGGGGCCATTACCTAGGGGCGGAATGGAACTACAAACAAAAAAGCCGGGTGCGTTTCTATCACTATGACAACAATGGTGATTACAAGGCGCCTTGGCGGGATGGCGGGCAAAAAATATGGGATACCCAATTCCAAAGCATTGCCTGGCAATACCGTTTTGACCGCAACTGGCGTCTGCTAAGCCAATACATGGACGGCAAAACCCGGCTGGGTGCCAGGGTAGTTAAAATCGATTTTACTGCTTGGTATGCCATGCTCAACTACCGCGCCAACGGCCATTCGGCCAGTGCCAGGATAGATGTGTTTGAAACCGTCGACCGCGACGATTGGGCTACCGATTTGAATGACGGCGACGGCTCCGCATTCACGGTTAACTACCAATACCAGTACGATAAAAATTGGTCATTTGGTGCCGAATACACTTACTTGGATGGCGAACGTATTAACCGTGAACAGTGGCCTGGCCGTGATGCCGAACTGGAACAAAAACAGATCACCTTGGCGGCCCAATATCGTTTTTAAGAAGTTCATCGCTTTTAAAAAAGGTTCATCGTTTTTAAAAAAAGCATCATTGCTTTTAAAAAGGACTCATCGCTTTTGGAGAAAAATTAAATATTCGCCAGAAGAAGCGATAGCCGCTGCAACAAGCCAAAGTGCCAGGCTCAACTGAACTTGGCACCATTCATTCAATTCAACCTATCCGAGGTTGCCTATTTATTAGAAGCTGCCATAGTTGAAGCATCAGAATTGCTTACGCCTAAGAGGTTCCAACTCGTCACATGGCAGAACAGGCAGATAACCCCGTTTCCCTTAAGTTTATCAATGAGCAGGCACTGCAATTAGAGCAGCCTGGTTGCACAATTCTCGACGCCTCACTGTTGCATGGCATACCCCATGTTTATGCCTGTGGTGGCAATGGCCGCTGCTCTACCTGCCGGGTATTGGTAGTGGACGGCGAAGAGAACCTTAGTGCTCCAAATGCGCTTGAGCAAAAGCTCGCCCGTGAAAAAGGATTTGAGCACAATGTGCGCCTGGCATGCCAGGCAGTAGTCAAAGGCGATGTCAGCGTGCGCCGTTTGGTGCTGGATAAAGATGACATCGAACTGGCAGTGCGGCAAAACAGCCAAACTACCGGGAAACAGCAAAAATTAGCGATATTGTTTAGTGATATCCGGCGTTTTACCCCCTTTGTGGAATCCAACCTACCCTATGACGTAGTGCATATCCTTAACCGCTACTTCTACTTGATGGGGCAGGCGGTGATCCGCAACCACGGTATGATCGACAAATACATGGGGGACGGTTTGATGGCGCTATTTGGGGTGGACAGCCATTGCCCAAAACAAACCTGCCTGAATGCGGTTAACGCAGGGTTGGATATGCAAAAAGCGCTATCCCAGCTTAATTCGTACTTAAGCCGGCACTTTGACCACGGTTTTCAAATCGGTGTAGGCATAGATTTTGGGGATGTGCTGGTGGGTGATTTGGGGCATCCGCAAAAACAACATTTCACTGCAATTGGCAATGCCGTGAACGTGGCAAGCCGCATCGAGAGTAAAACCAAAGATTTCCAAGCTTCGTTGCTGGTGTCTGAATCTGTACGTAAACAAGTTGAAGGCAAGGCCAACTTTGGACGCACTTTTACCAGCCAACTGAAAGGCACTAGCAAAGCACAGCCCTTGTTTGAAGTGTTGGGTTTAACACAAAAAGCCTGCGAACAAATCTCCAACGACCAAGCCCTATGGCAAACCTTGATGGATACCATGTCGAGGGTAGAGGCGCCCATGCTATTGCGCTTGGCTTACCACGATGCCGCCAGCTATGACCCAAGTAATGATATAGGCGGCGCCGATGGTTCAATCCGACTTGAGCAAGAGTTAGCAAGACCTGAAAACAAAGGTTTAGAATTAGCCATAGCGTGGTTGCAGCCTATCAAAGAAAAACACCACAAAACTTCTTGGGCAGATTTGATTGCGGTCGCCGGTGCCGCCGCGGTTGCGATAACCGATGGTCCCATAATCAATGTGCTTACAGGGCGCAAAGATAGTGATAAGCCAGCACCAGAAAATACATTGGCTGATTACAGTATGGGTATTGATGCCTTGTTAGGGCATTTTGCGGGCATGGGCTTTAATGCACAGGAGCTGGTGGCACTAAGCGGTGGCCATACTTTGGGGCGGGCATTTAGCAAGCCCATCACCGGTGACCTATTTGTGTTTAACAATAGCTACTACCAAGCCTTGGTCGCTGAGCCCACCCCTAGTGGTTTTAATTTGGTGCCTTCTGATATCGCCTTATTGCAGCACCCAGAAACGAAAAAATGGGTACATCATTACGCGCTATCTGAACAGGATTTCTTTACCGATTTTGCCAACGCCTGGCAAAAGCTAACTTTGGTTGGCACTGGCCTGGATTAAGCTTGTTTGCCAGTGGCGTTAGTCTTTTTAATTGTGCTTGATTGTGTGACTTGCTCAGCCATAATGAACTGGTTGAATAAACGGGTGATATAGCAATGCGAAATTTAGTGGATTATTTGGGCAATCGGGTAATTGGCGTCGCCGCGCGCTATCAAACTGGCAGTGGCCAGGAGATCACCCATGATATCGACGTTTACATCTGTGCAGTTAACGTGCGCCATGACAACAGCGTCACTGTCCACTTCCACAAAGGCCACCATTTTGAAATTGGCGACTTGGTCACCATTCATTTGGACAACCGTACCGGCGTTTCAGAATACGATGCTGAACTTAAGGTTTACCGATTATCCTACAAGGGTATTATCCACAAGGTAGACGGTGATTTTTGCGAGATACATGCCAGGGAGTTCCAGGTATTTTATGGTATTTCCATCGTCATGGAGTACAAGCTACCCCATTATGAATTCCCGGTGGATGACAGGACTGAACAACCCCTGCCAATTACACCACTGGAAGACATTCCTGAGATGGACTTGGATGAGCACGATAATAAAATCGGGGTATTGATTACCAAAGCGATGGAACAGCCGCATTCAACGGTGATGGCGTTTTTGTCCAGTAGCCAAGATGATGTGTTTTTTATTACTTTTCCCCACACCTTCAAATCCAAGCTGCTGAAAAAAGATAACCAGTGCTTCTTCGCCATCGATTCCCGCGCTACCTTCAAGTTTGACCAGGCCATCCATTGGAACTACAGCATTATCCAGGGCGAGGCCTACCAAGTGCCGAAAGAACACGAGGCTTTCCACCCCATTAAAGAGCTGTTTATAGCGAAAAACCCCTTCGAAATTGGCTTTTTTACCAACCCCGAAGTGGAGATGTACCACGTTAAGCCGCTGAAAGTGGTATGCCCTGCGTCGGCGAGGCGGTTTTAACTGAGCCAAATGGTTAACCGCTAACTACGCCGATTGCTGCGTTGCCTTTATTTGCCGGTTTTATTAAGCTTAGGTCATTAATGACACGTATGTTACTGACTAATTTATGCCAATAAACGCGCAAGACCCGGATGATAAAAAACGCTTTAAAGTCGCGCTATCCTTTGCCGGGGAAAACCGGGATTATGTCGAGAAGGTAGCAAAGCTTTTGGCGCAAGTGCTGGGTAGGGAGGCTGTGTTCTATGACAATTGGTATAAATTTGAACTAGCCCGGCCACAGTTAAACCGCTATCTGGGTGACATTTACCATAGGCACAGCCAGTTAATCGTGCCCTTTTTGTGCGAAGAATATACAACTAAGAATTGGTGCAACCTAGAGTGGCGAGTCCTTGAACAACTCATATTCAGTGGCAATGTCGAAGCCATAATGCCGCTGCGTTTCGAAATGTCGGAACAACCTTCTTTTTATGGTATCGATGGTTTTATCGACATTTCAAAGGATAGCGAATTCGAAACGGCGGTTAACATTCTGAGGCGTATTGCGTTGCAAGAGGGGCTGGATCAGGAGTATTACGCGCAGCAGTTGCAACCCACGGCGACAAAGGCATCCGTTACCCAGAACCAAACTCCTGTTGGTATTTACTTAAACAAACTACCCACAACTGAAGGCAAGTTTTTCGGTAGGCAGCATGAGTTGTCTTTACTGGATGAAGCCTACCAGGAAAAACAAGTGCGGTTAATGGAGTTTGTGGCACCAGGCGGTACTGGCAAAACCAAATTGATCCAAGAGTGGTTGGACAATACACAACTGCCGCAAGTCTGCATGGTATGGTCGTTTTATTCCCAAGGTGCCGGGGAAGATAAACAAAGTTCGGCAGAACCGTTTTTTACCGAAGCTTTCCGTCAGTTCGAATTGGAAAACCAAGTTTTTAATTCTGAAATCGAAAAAGGTCAAGTCCTGGCTAAGCTGTTTGCGCAGAGGGATTATTTGCTTATTTTGGATGGTTTAGAACCACTCCAATTTGGCAGCGACGGCATGCTCGGCGGTATTAAAGACCAGGCATTGCAGCAGTTTTTTAGCTGCCTATTGCGTATGACGCTAGACGGTAACTATGGCATGTGCCTGGTGACCACCCGCATTTCCATGTCCTATTTTAAGGACAAGGCCTATACCCAGTCGGAACCGCTGGATAATTTATCAATTGCGGATGGCGTAAAGCTGCTTGAATCATTGGGTATCAAAGGCAATCATACTGAACTGGCGTATGCTGTAGAAGAATATGGCCGACATGCCTTAGCCCTGCGTCTTTTGGGCAATATCCTGAAAGTGGCTAAAGAGTCAGATATAAACCGGCGCAATGAAATCCGAGAATTTACCGGCGAGATGGCCAACAACACCTATCGACACGCCAAAAAGGTGATGCAGGCTTATGCTGATTGGTTTGCCGGTACAACTGAAGAAAAGCTGCTGTCTTTATTGGGTTTATTTGACCACCCCATTGAAGAAAGTGTGTTGTTACACTTGTTGCAACAGCAAATTCCTGGCCTAACACAAGGCGTTACGCAAAACCAATGGCAACAGGCAATATATAACCTTAAGCAAGAACACCAATTGCTAACCGAGCATGGCTACACCGCAAAATCGGGTGAAGACGAGCGGGATCTGGATTGCCACCCCTTAATCAGGGAATTTTTTGGGCTGCAACTAAAGCAAAACAATCCAGATGCCTGGCAGCAGGCCCATTTGGCGCTGTATAAACTTTATTTGGAACAGCAACCAAAAGAGCTGCCCGATACTTTGGAAGAAATGCGGCCATTATTTCATGCCTTAGTGCATGGCTGTGCAGCAGGCAGAGTGCAAGAAGCTTTTGATGAAATTTATTGGGAGAGAATTCTACGAAAGGAAAAAAGTTATTTATCAACGCGTCTCGGTCAAGACGCCGAAGAATTGGCGGTATTGGCTTGTTTCTTTAAAAAACATTGGGTGGAACCAAGCCGTGAATTAGTTAGTAGTGATCAAAATCTTTGCTTCAATATTGCGGGAGTTCGTCTAATAAGATTAGGTCGTTACAAAGAAGCGAGATTGTGTTTATTAAAAGGGATAAAATTGAGTGAAGATTCCAATGATTGGGAAGGGGTATTAGCTGACCAAAGGAATGTGAGTGTTGCAGATATGTTTCAAGGAGAGCTAAAGCAAGCAAGCTATCACACAGCGAAGTCTTTAGAGTTTATACATAAGAGAAACTTATCGCCAAAAAGCTTTATTCTTTCAGGTGCTTTATTTGCTAGGCTACAATACTTATATGGCAATTTTGAGGTTGCAAAAGAAAATTTTGATAATGCCGAAGAGAGGCTTCAAAATGACCTTAACCTTCAGTTTTTAATTGGGGATAATTCCTTTTGGCATATAAGTTTCTTTTTATCCACACAGGACTTTGAAAGTGCGGACTTGAAAGAAAGGGCAGAGTATTCATTGCAAATTAGCCAAGAACATCGGTTGTTAAGGGATATTGGCTTGGGTAATCTAAGCATGGCCAAAATTGCTAGAATGGATGACGAAATCGAGAAAACAGCAACGTATTTAGAGCAAGCAATAACAAATTTGTACAAAGCTGGCCAGGTTCACTATATCCAAATTGGCCTAATTGAACGCGCCAATTTCCATATCCAACAAAATAACCTTGACCTAGCTTTGGCCGATCTGCAACAAGTGGAAGATGTGGTATTCCCCAACGGTATGCGCTTATTCCAGACTGATTACCACTTAGCTATGGCGCGTTTGGGTCTCGCCCGCTGTGATGACCTGGATACTGTGAAACAGCATATCACTAAGGCCGCTGGGCTAATTGAAAGCACCAGCTACCACCTGCGGGATGATGAGCTTAAGGAGCTGCAATTGAAAGTGGCCTAGCCTTCCTATTCAAAAGCCAAAATATCCCCCGGTTGGCAGTTTAGGTAAGCGCAAATAGCGGCAAGGGTTTCAAAGCGCACGCCTTTGACTTTGCCGCGCTTGAGTAGGGATAGGTTGGCTTCGGTGATGCCGATGGCTTTGGCCAGTTCCTTGGAGCTAACCTTGCGCTGTGCCATCACCACGTCAAGGTTGACGATGATCTGCATTAGACAAACTCCTTGTTTTCCGCCTCGATTTGCTGGGCATTGCGCAGCACATACAGGATCACCAATAACAAAGCCAGGGTGAAGAATTCGCCTATGTCGATATTAAAGTGCATGCCAGTTTCTTCCGGCACACCCGGTACTAGGGAAAGCAAAGCTGGGGTGAGCAGTTCATAGAGGAAGTCCGACATTTTCAGCCAAACCAGCCATAGGTAGCAGCGCATGCTGTACTCAGCAAAAAACTCCCCCTTTTGGTATGCGCCAAACAGGGCTTGCAGCCAATAGTAAAACAAAAACGCGATTATGATATCCGGTACGGCCACCACTACTAGCCAAAACTGGCTGGTGCCCTCGTCCTGCCTGAGTTCGTCGTATTGGTGGTAACTAATATTTAGATCCCAAGTATCTACCACCAACAAGGCCAGTACTATGTATATCAAGAATGCGGCACCAGTGGTGAGGATCAGGTAACGGAAAATGCCACAAAGGCGCTGGATTGATAAAGGCATTGGGATTTAAGCAATTGCTGGCTGATTAGGAATTATTATAGGGCAGAACTAAATTTTTACAAAACAATATAAAATTATTGTTTTACGATAATTAATTTCTGTACTATATTGTTTGGGAGTTGTTAAACCATGGAGCCGCGTAAATGAGTATTAATACCCAAGTATTGTCAACTAAGATAAAGCTGAGATTTAGCTTGTACTCCATTGCCAAACCAATACACAGGTTAGTCGCCATAATCTTTGCCTTGGTTTTTTTACCAGGATGCCAACTCACTGGCTATCTAGACTATGAAGCCCGCAACCTGCTCGCAAGCCATACCTGGCAGAACTCAAGCCAGGTAACGCGGGTGCCGTTCCAGTTAGTAAACAATCATATCTTGCTAACCGCTGAAGTGGATGGCCGGCCTTATACCTTTTTATTTGATTCAGGCGCGGGTGCCACAGTCATTATGGAAAGCCGTCTAACCCACGACCAGCCTTGGCAAAAGGGTGCGGCATTTGAAGCGTCAGACAACACGGATCGCAGTTCTGAAATCTACTTTGTGCATGATTTATCGATTAAGGTGGGCGAAGTAACTTTGCAGGGGCTATCCGGTGTATATGTTCCAATAGACAGTAAATTTGGTTTTGATGGCCTTAATAGTGTCTATTTTGACGGTGTGCTTGGCCAGGATCATCTGGATCGTTTCACTGTCGAAATTGACTATGAACAACAAGAGCTGGTGCTTTATGAACCGGAAGTGTTTGCGGCAAAGCGCCAGCAATATGAGGGTTGGGACAAGCTTGAATTGGAGATAGACGGCACAGAGCCATTCACTTGGATTAACGCGATTGACCAAGATGGCAAGTCCAAGGATGTGAGGATATTGGTAGATACCGGTTCGGTAGCGGATTTATCACTGCCCAATTCCACTTTTAAGGATATTAAAAGACCGCAGGCCAACTACGCTACTAGCAGTTTTGGATTAGGTGGTGAAAAACAAAAAATTGCTTTTGTGCAACCGGGTATTAGCCTCGGGCGGCAGAAACTACAAGATGTACTGGTAGTTATGCCGGTTTCCCCTGACGGCAGTGATGTCATTGAATATGGCTTGTTGGGCAATGGTATTTTGTCCCGTTTTAACCAAGTATTTGAATACAGTACCAATAGCCTCTACTTAAAGCCCAATAAGCGTTTTAATCAGGCAAGCCAGCCTGATAGAAGCGGCCTAACCATCAGGGCGCATCAAGATGGGGCTATGGTGTCGACGGTTCGGGGACATGCTGCTGAGCTGGGGATTTCCCGCTATGATGTGATCACCTCCTGGGGGGGCGAGGCTATCACCTACGCCAACTTTAACCAGTTCTTGTCGGCTTTATATTCAGACAGAGATAGCTTGGCAATATGCTGGCGAAGTAAAACCCAGCAGCGCTGTGGAGATTTGCCCTTACTTAACCGCCTTTAAGGCTGCCATATTTAGGGTTGCTGTGGTGTTACTGTATTGGTTGCCAACGGCCCTGCGTTGTTTTCCGGAGTTACTGTGAGGGCTAAAGCGGTTTGTTTTAGTTTGAGCATCAAATCATGTGGATAATTATCAATATCGTTGGATGCTGCAAAAATAAGCAAATCTGCGTTGGGGAAATAGTTAAAGTCAGCATAGGAATAGCCATTGGAGCCATTGTGGTTGATGTGCCGCTGGCCATCCAATATCTCTAGTGACCAGCCACAACCGTAAAAGCTGTGTTTGCCTGGCTCTTGTTCGGAATGGGGTGTAAACAACGCTTGCCACGAATCAGCCGATAAGATACTACCCTTGCGCAAGATTGCATACCAAGATTTCATATCTGCCAGTGTAGACATAAAGCCGCCGCCGGCTTCCATCCAGCGCCTACCGGGCTTATCTTGCAGGTGTTGCAATGAGGTGCCAACGGCACGGCTTTTTGCGGTGACACCAAACAATCGCTGCATAAAGTTGGCATCCGCACCATAATTAACTGTCAGTCGGTCTGCGGGAAAATCCACTAGCCTATAACCCGTTTCTTTTAGTCCTGCTGGTAGCAAAATATTGTCCCGGATAAAGGCTTCCCAATTTTCTTGCGAAACCTTTTCGATGATTAAGCCTAACAAGCTATAACCCAGGTTGGAATATTGGAATTGAGTTCCGGGATCAAAATCGAGCTTCTTTCTAAAAACCAGGCTGGTGAGCTTCTTCGCACTCACCACCTCGTAAAGCCGATAGCCATCAAGGTTAGTGGGCAGGCCAGAACTATGGCTTAACAACTGGTGTACTGTTATGCCCTGTTTGTCCTTGGGTACGGCCTGGAAAAAATTGGGTAGTGGATCTTCAAGTGCAAGTTTTCCCTGTTCCACCAATAGCATTATGGCGCTGGCGGTAAATTGTTTAGTGATCGAGCCAATATCAAACACAGTATCGTCTGTAAACGTTATTTTGGTCTCCCGGTTAGCGTATCCGAAATGGTTTTGAAAGACCGTTTTACCTCGATTTACGATAAGCACACTACCTGAAAACGCGCTTTTGCTTAGCTCTTGGTTAATACTTGAAAAATGATCAACATGTTCAACTTCATTGGCTGCAATAAACCAAGGCAATAGTGTGATAAGCAGTAAATACAAGGTTCTAAACATAGTATCAAGTCATTCTAGGGGGAACTGTTGTTAGCTTACGGCCAAGTATTGTCCCTTGGTTAGCTGTTCTAGTTCTGCAGGAATTAAACAGAATACGGCATTGGGCGTGCCTGCCGCTGCCCACAGGCTTTCAAAGTTGTTTAAGTCCTCATCTAACAAAATCCGGCTTGGATTTTTATGGCCGACAGGTGGTACACCGCCGATGGCAAATCCGGTTTGTTGTCGCACAAAATCAGCGTCGGCCTTACCCAGTTTTAGTCCTGTGGCCACCTCCACTTTTTGTACATCAACCCGGTTGCTGCCGGAAGTGATAATAAGCACTGCTTGGCCGCTGTTGTTGTCTTTAAAGATGAGTGACTTAGCAATCTGGGCAACCTCACAGCCCAAAGCCGATGCGGCATCTTTAGCGGTACGGGTTGAAGCCGGTAGTTCAGACACCTTGAAATCCATGCCGCTGTGGCTAAGGAAGTCTTGTACTTTTTGGGCTGAGGCTTTTAGTTTGCCGTCCATGCTTATCCTCTGTTCTAGCCACTAAACTCAAGACCGCGTGCTAGTTGGCGGTTCCACCAATGGCGAGGTGTGGCAATGCCTTGTTTGCGCAAAAATTCAACCACCGTTTGGTCAATCGGTAAGTTGGCGACAATAGTGAAATTGTTTAAATAGGTGACGGTGTTATACAGGTTAATAGTGTCCAACACCTGTGCCTTGGAGCAGCCTTGTTCAGTTAATTTACTAATGTCTTGGGAAGTGTACTTGCAGTCGGTATTGGCCAGGGTCTTTACAGCTGCTAACAGCACCTGCTCTTGTTCTGGTAGCGAGTCGCTAGGATCTAGGGCAAGGATATGTTCTAACTCGTCGTAGCTAAACATAGCCAGTTTCAGCAGGTTACAGTAGTGCATGGCTTCGCAATAAACTGAACCCTGGGCACGGCTTATCGTGACCACTAATAATTCCCGAAGTAACTCGCTAATGTGGGGTGTTTCCAATATTCCCGCTTTTATCAATGACCACGTTGCCTTAAGCATGTCTGGGTTGTCACCCAAATACAGGATGAGGTTGGGGATTTCGTGCTGGTTGTCCAAGGCAAAGGTGCTTATCACCTCATCATAGACTTGGCGTACTTCTTCACTGGCTTGGCGGTAACTAATCTTTTTATAAATCGACATAGTTATACTATTGAGAAAATCATTTTTTGATACTCATTGTTGATTGAGTGTATTGCAAAGTATCGGTGGGAAACAGAATTTTTTAAACATCTGTGACTGGAAAGAGAACTGCGCCCTGCCTTTAAAAAAGCGCCTGGACGCCAAAAAATAAACTGGATATTTAGCTGGCTCGCTTTTATCTAAAACCAGGAACAGAACCATGGATCATCGTCAAGGTTCCTGAGGTTGCAGAGTGTTATCGAAATAGCTTGGCGCCACTTGGCTTGCAGCAAGGGCGCAACCAGCGTGTAAAGCAAGTTTAATTGATTTCTGTTTGGTCAGTTGGATTTGTTTATCAATCCAGTTCAAACAGGCTACTAGATAGCTTGATTTTGAGATGAAAATTTGGCCGAAGTGGTGCATTTGCACTAGGCTAAAAGAAATAGAAATTCGTTTGGATTTGTCCAGCGTACCAAGCAGGGACTCGCACCTATGGAGCTCAGGGTCACTATGGAAATTGGCCAGCACAATTCAATTCAGCCTAAACCATTTCTGCTAAATCAGCCGGGGTGGCTTTGCTGTGTCTGCCTATTTTTGTTGTGTTTTCACCTTACGCTTAGAAGCGAAGAAAAAGCCAGCATTTTTGACCTTGGCGAGCCTTATTTTCACACCGTCGGTGATCGGCAGTCTATTCCTGGCTACATTGTTATGGCGTTGGCGCAAGACCAAAGTGGTTTTATTTGGATAGGCACTCAAAACGGATTAATTAGGTACGACGGCTATAGGTTTAGGTTGTTTCAGCATAAAGAGGAGCAGCCAGGTTCATTAATGGGAAATTTTGTTAGGTCACTATGGGTAGATTCGGGAAACAATCTATGGGTTGGCACCAATAGTGATGGAGTTTCCGTGTACGACCCCGATACTGAGCTCTTTCAAGAAATCCAACTAATGGATGAATCACAACAGCTTAATTCTGATAGCCAGGTACGTGCTATTTCGGGGGATAACAAAGGCAATGTGTTTATAGGCACTGCTAAAGGCTTGGCATATTCCAGTGGCAATAGCATCAAACAGTCAAACTTTTCTACAGTAAAGGGTTGTCACGAGATAATCACTGACAAAATGGTAAATACGCTGCTAGTGGATAAGCAGCAAAATTTATGGGTAGGAACTGATTCGGGGCTTTGTAAGATAGATGAAATCAACAATAACACTGCTTCTAGCGAATATCTAAATGGAACCAATATTAAGGACGTAGAAGGGCAATCGATACAAAGCCTTTATCAGGCTGAGGATGGTAAACTCTGGATAGGAACAAATCAAAGTGGTGTAGCTTGGATAGACCTCTCAAGCACAAAGACTCAATCAATTGATGGGCATTTAGAGCGTTTTAGTAAGTTATCGATTCGCGACGTTATGGCAATCTCACAACCTGTGTCGGCAGAGATTTGGTTGGGTACATATGAGAGCGGGATATTCGTCATCGATGCCGAGACCGGTCTTCCACTATATAATATTACTCACGATCCGGTTCGAGCCAATAGTATTAATAGCGATGCAATGTCTTCTTTTTTGATGGACAGCTCGGGATTACTGTGGGTTGGGAATTGGGGAGAGGGTCTAAATCTATATAATCCTAAAAATGCCGCAGTACGCACATATGGTCATAGCCCGTACCAATTGGAATCTCTCACATATCCAGATATTACTTCCATAATAGAGTTGGATGATGGCAATTTTTGGGTGGCAAACCAGAAGTACGGTATTGATATTCTGGATCCTACTATTGGTGTAGTTGGCGGTTTTAGACCCAGGGAAAACGACCTTTATACTATAGGTGATCCTTGGGTGGCGAGCATGATTCAAGCTGGGGATGGCACGGTTTGGTTAGGCATGCGCTACTTTGGTTTGTACCGTTATGACCCTAGTAGTCAGATGTTCGAACATTTTGGTTTAGAAGATGGCCTAAACAGCTTGTCTATATATGCATTACATATTACCCCGAATAACCAACTTTGGCTGGGAACGGCGAACGGTCTCAGTAGGTTAGATTTAAAAAGCAACCGCATACAGGACTTAACCAATGTTGAAAATATAGAGGCAATAAAAAATGTCCGGATAGACAATCTAAATTATACGTCCGATGGCTTTCTCTGGGTGGCATCCGACAATGGCCTTTTTGCACTAGATATCTCTGCCCAGAAACTGACCAAGATTAGTCCTGAAAATGGCACCGCCAACTTTGTTTCCGACAATTTTGCTACCGGGTTACTAGTGGATAGTAACAACCAGCTATTGGTGGCTACCGCCCAAGGTATTGATCGTTTAGTTTCTTGGAATGGCCAATACGCGGAATTTGAATCGCTCTCTGCGCTGGTTGGCAATTCGCCCGGACAAGCATCGAATTTGATAGAGGATAGCTTAGGGCGTATTTGGTCGTCCCGCGGTTGGATTTACCCTAAAGAGGAAACCTACCAAAATTTGTTAACGGCTGAAGGATGGGATGCAGGGACTCTATGGATGGGGAATTACCTAGAAACCCAAGATGGGATTTACCTACAAGGGGGCAGCAAAGGTCTGTTAATGGTTAAGCCCGAACGTTGGCAAGATTGGGAGTACCAGCCTCCATTGGTTATTACTTCGCTGTCAGTTGGCAATCAATATTTGCCCGCTGCGAGTATAGCGAGCCTGAGCTTGCTTCCCAGTTCCAAAAGCTTTTCTGTAGAATTCTCGGCTCTCGATTTCACTGCCCCGCAGCAAAACCAATATGCCTATCGCTTGCTGGGCTACGATGAAGACTGGATTAGCACCGATGCCAGTAACCGCAGGGCAACTTATACCAACCTGCCGCCTGGTGATTACCAATTACAAATAAAAGGCACAAACCGGCTTGGCCAATGGAGTGAAAAGCAGCTGGCACTTGCTATCACCCAGCTTCCTGCCTGGCATCAGACTTGGCTATTTAGAATTTCAATTTTGCTGTCATTGCTCACCTTGTCTTTTGCCGCTTACCGTTGGCGCATCCAACAGTTGGTTAGGCAAAAGGCCGAGTTAGATGACTTGGTAAAAACCAAAACAAAAAATATCGCCTTGTTGGGGGAGATTGGCAAAGAAATAACGTCTTCATTGGATTTTGAACAGGTGTTGGACACGGTTTATAGGCGGGTCAATGAGTTGATGGATGCGACAGTGTTTACGGTTAGCGTGGTGAATTACCAAGCAAACCAAATTCAATTTAAATTGGCCATGGAAAACAATAAGCGCTTGCCAGAATTTGCATTTGGACTCGACGAAGTAAATCGGCCAGCGGTGTGGGCTGTGCAAAATAAACGCGAATTTGTTACCGACCAGCGCAGTGACGCGAGCAAATATGTCGGCGCAATGCCCGAGCCAAAAGCGGGCGCAAGGGCAGAGTCTATTGTCTATATACCATTGTTTTTCGAGGGTAAAGTGATTGGCTGCCTCAGTGTGCAAAGCCCACAGAAGTACGCCTATAATGAAGTCCATCTACAAATGATCCGCACCATTGCTTCTTATACTGCGGTTGCCCTGTCCAATGCTATTTCACTGAATGCCCAAAAGCAGCTAAATATGGAAATATTCCGGCAGCATCGGGAAATAAAGACCCAGAACCAGGAAATCCTGAAACAAAAGGAAATTACCGAAGCGGCGACAGAATCCAAGTCTTTGTTCTTGGCCAATATGTCCCACGAAATCAGGACACCTATGAACGGCATCATCGGTATGTCCCATTTGCTGCTTGACCACACATTGCCGGAAAAACTAAAGGGTTACGTTAAAACCATTGAGCGTAGTGCTAAAAATTTGCTGGGTTTGGTCAACGACATATTGGACTTTTCGAAAATAGAAGCCGGTAAATTAGAGATCGAAAATATTGAGTTTGAAGTGTTTGAGGTGACTGAGAATGTTTTGGGGGTAATGCAGTTTGCGGCAAGCCAAAAAGGCCTGACTTTAACACTGCAATACGACCCTAACCTTTGCCACTACTATCGGGGGGATCCGCTGCGCGTATCGCAGGTATTGACCAACCTGCTGTCCAACGCGATTAAGTTTACCCAGCAAGGCTCAGTTACTTTGTCGGTCAACGCCAAAGATGATGATTTACTCGAATTTGAAGTGACGGATACTGGCATTGGTATGACACCCGAGCAGCAAACGCAATTGTTTAAAGCCTTTTCCCAAGCTGATACCAGTACCTCGCGTAAATTTGGGGGTACCGGCCTTGGCCTCACCATCTCCAAGCAGTTGGTTGAACTAATGGGGGGCACAATAGGGGTCACCAGCGAGCCGGGAAAAGGGAGTTGTTTCACTTTTTCTATCAAAGCCCGAAGGCTGTCGTTGCAGGATATCGGTTCGGATCAGAAATGGCGCAAAGCCTTGGTAGTCGATGATGACGCAACGACTAGGGAAATGCTTAAAGCGGAACTTGAACAACTCAAGTTCACGGTGCGCACGGCTCAAAATGGCGAGCAGGCGTTAAATTACTTTTGTGAGGCGCCGGATGCTTGGGATCTCGTACTAATGGATTGGAATATGCCAGGGTTAGACGGTGTTGAGACTGTAAAGGCCATGCAGCGTTACTTGCAAAGCGATGCCAGCCAAGGGCAAAAACGGTTGCCAGCGGTAGTAATGATTAGCAGTTACGAGCGTGCCCAGGTTGAACCCCAAATCAAGGCTGCGGGCATCCAAACATTCCTACCCAAACCAATATCGATGGATAGCCTAGAGAGCGCACTAGTGAAAGTATTGCACAGCCCGAATGAACAAGGAATCGGATTGGTAGAGCAAAAACAGCAACTGAAGACTCGGAGTGAGTGCCGTATCCTGTTAGCCGAAGACAATACCACTAACCAACAAATCATCCTTGGTTTGCTCGAGGGCAGCGGCATCCATATTGAGCTGGCTGACAACGGCGAACAAGCGGTCAGAATTGCCCAGGCACATCCTTTTGATCTCATCTTGATGGATTTGCAAATGCCGTTTATGGATGGCTATGAAGCAACGGCTAAAATTAGGTCGTTGGGGATAAACACCGCCATTATCGCCGTATCTGCAAATGCGATGGTAGAACAAATTGAACAGGCGGTGGCGGTAGGTATGTCGGAACATTTGCCCAAGCCAATTGAGCCGGCAAAACTGTATGGGCTGTTGCTGCGTTATTTGCCGGAAAACAGGCTGGCGACAGGGCAAGGCAATAACGCCAAGCATGCGTCACAGGCCGGTGGTGATGTTCGGGAAGATATTGATTTCCCAAGGTTTGGCACAATAGACACCCAGGCTGGATTGTCCCATTTTGCCGGCAATGCCAAGCTATACAAAAAGGTATTATTAGATTTCCTTAATAACCAAAAGCAGACAACCCCGTTATCAATGCCAAACGATGAGCTGTTGCGCTGGTTGCACACTATCAAAGGGCTTAGTGCCAACCTTGGGGCTATGGTACTGAGCCAGGCCGCCGAAAAGGCCGAAACATCGCTAAGTGAAGCATCTGTGCGTGAAGTGGATGCAGCATTGTTGGCTGTTACCGGGGAAATCGAATCCATACTCGGCGGCACCCAGCCCAAAGTAACTAACCCGGAGCAACTGGTGGCTGCCGATACACAGGACATCACAGGGTTGCTGCAGAAACTGCAGGCGGCTGTTATCAGTAAGCGGCCAAAACAGTGTGAACCCATACTGCAAGAGCTTGCGAGATTTAGTTTACCTGAACAATACCATGCGCCTTTGTCGGAAGTGAAAGGGCACATCGGCAAGTACCGGTTTAAAGAGGCCCTATCGGTGTTGCAAGCCTTGTTACAAGGTATTGATGCCTAACCCTTTAAAGGGGCGGTATAATTCCCATCAGGACGTGAGTTTCGCAAGAAAGCTTTCCGCTTCTTTAAAGCGGTATTTTTCAATGTATTGGCACAGTGTTTGGAAAATGTCCTTTTGTTCATCAGTAAGCCGGTTTTTACCCAGTGCGGCCAGCAAGGGTTGCAGTTTTTTCGGGCGCTTACTGGCAAGGCCTGCTTTGATCTCCAACAAGGCTCCGATCCAGTCTGCATCGGAAAGTGTGGTGTCGCCGCTACCTGGCTGTGCTAACCGGGCTGACTGTTCAGTATAAGATGAGATAGCATGTACAACGGCTTTTAGTTCATTGGCGACCTCACTAAAATTAGTGCGCTGCCGTTCAAGTTGCCCGCATAACGCAGACAGTGTTTGCGCGCCTATATTGCCCGATAAACCCTTTAGTGTGTGTAACCAGCGGGGAAAATCCGGAGCTTGCTCTTGGTGCGGGTTAAGGTTGCCGTATTTATCAACAAAATCCTTTAGTACTTTATCAAATAGTTGACGGTTACCCGCCACCCGGCGCATCGCCACTTCACAATCCAGGCCAGGGATTTCCGGTAGGCTAACTTGGCTGGTGTCGTTGGTTTTTAGTTCACTGCTATCCATTTCTAGATGTCGGCATAGCGCATCGTAAAGCAGTTCTGGTTCTATGGGTTTGGCCAAGTGCTCGTTCATGCCGACCCGCAGCGCCCTGTCTATCTGTTCCACCATGGCATTGGCGGTGAGGGCGATGATGGGGTTGCTAAAACCGAGCTGCCTAATCTCTGCTGTTGCTGTGTAGCCGTCCATTACCGGCATCTGGATATCCATCAGGATCAGGTCAAACGCGTTTGCTTTGACTTTATCTATTGCCTCCTGGCCGTTGTTGGCCAGGGCTATATCTAGGCCACTGCCTTCCAACAGGCCTTGCACTATGGCCTGGTTGGTAATGTTGTCCTCAACCAACAATATATGGCCGCCTTGTGTGGCCAGTCTAGATTTCAGCTGTTGGCTTTGCAGTGCCGAAGCTTGTTTAGGCTGTTTACACAAGACCTTGATAAGGGCATCTTCCAATGCTTCAGGGTTGACCGGTTTATATAGTACGGCACCTATATTGGCGCTTTTTGCCAAAGCTTGGATATCTGAGTCTGCGTGGCTCGTTACTAGCACAATACTGGGAGCTTGCTGCCCAGAGTCGAAAAAGTGCTGTTGCAGCCGCTTGGCTGTCTCAACCCCATCCAGCCCCGGCATTTGCCAATCCATCAAAACCAGGTCGTACTGCTCTTGCCCGTCCACTATGCGGGTGAGCGCGTGTTCGCCATTTTCTGCACTGCTGCTGTCCATGTTAAAAGCCAACAGTTGGCTGCGCAGCATTTCTGCTACAACCGGGTCATCTTCCACGATGAGGGCTGATTTACCCAATAGGAATTTTCGATCAGCACTGTAGTAGACTTTGGGAGCCGACACGCTAAAGCTAAACTGGCTGCCTTTGCCCAATTCACTACTGGCTTTTATTTCACCCTGCATCAATTCCACAAGCTGCTTTGATATCGACAAACCCAGCCCAGTGCCGCCGTACTGGCGGGTGGTGCTCATGTCTGCTTGCACGAAGGAACTGAATAGTTTTTGCAATTGCGCATTGGACATGCCAATCCCAGTATCTTGCACACTAAAGTGCAGTTGAGTTTTGTCGTAGGTGACCCTGACGGTAACACCCCCTTTATGGGTGAATTTCACAGCATTATTGACTAGGTTGATCAGCACCTGGCTAATACGCAGCGGGTCACCTAAATAATAATGGCTGACATTGCTGTCATATTTGGCTTGCAACTGGATGTTTTTCTCTTGTGCGGTAAATCGCATTACTTCCAGGGCGTTTTCAACCAGTTCGTACAGTTCAAACTCGGTCTGTTCTATTTCTAGCTTGCCGGCCTCAATTTTCGAGAAGTCCAAAATGTCATTGATCACCCTGAGCAAAGATTTAGCGGAGCTGGCAATGCTACCTGAATATTTTTCTTGCAACGGTGACAACTGGGTTTCTTGTAGCAGGTGTGCCATACCAATAATGCCATTCATTGGGGTGCGTATTTCATGGGACATATTAGCCAGGAAGTCGGATTTGGCTTTGGTAGCAGACTCTGCTTGTTGCCATGCAAGTTCTGCTTTTTGTGCTTCTGCTTGTGCCCGTTCCCGCTCTTGTTCCACCTGTGTCCTTGCTTGTTCAGATTCTTGTTTGGCCTGGGCTAGTGCTTCATAGCCGCTGGCATTGGCCAAGGCAATAGCCGAATATGACGCGACAGTGCGCAACAATTGCAACTGTTCATCTGAGTAGGCTGCTGCATACTGGTGGTGCAAGCCCAGGCAACCCAGCACCTTTTTGTTAACTGTTAAAGGCAATACCATGCAAGATTGATACTGCTTGCGGTTAGGCATTACTGCCGAATGTCCGATGATTTGATTTATCTGGTCACGGCTGCTGCCAACCAGTTCTAAACCTTGTTTGATGCACCAAACCGGAGGGCTGCTGTCATCTAGGTTGGGGAAGCTACCGTGATCCCTAGTGCGTCCCTCTTCAACCCAATATCGCAGCTTGATCGCTGCTCCATCTGCTACCAAGGCAATGTAGAACAAATGGGACTGGCAAAGCTGGTTGATATGCTTTTGGATATGGGCAAATAGCTGATCCATATCCAATACCGAGGTGATGTCTTGCCCCACCTGGCCAAGGGATCTTAAATCTTGGGTTTGACTTTCTACCAGTGCGTTGAGCTCTTGTTCGCGGGCCTGTAAGGCGGAGATTCTATGCCGGTACGCATAGTAGATACTGAATAGGAATAATAATACCGCCATAAGCTTGAACAAAGTGGTTTGGTACCAAGCCGGTACCACAACTATGGCCAGTTGGGCTGGCTGCTCTGCCCAAACCCCGTGGTTATTTCCCGCGGTAACTTTGAAGGTATAGTTTCCAGGCGGTAAATTGCTATAGGTGGCTACCCTAGAATTGGTGACAGGGCGCCATTCTTCATCATAGCCTTCAAGCATATAGCGGTATCGGTTTTGTACCGGTTGCTGGAAGTCCATTGCGGCAAATTTTAATGAGATATCTTTAAAGTCATGGGGTAACTTCAAAGCATTTGCGCTGGCCTGGACGACATGGTTGTCAAGCTTGGCATCAGTAATTACGACAGTTGGTACGTGTTTGTTCACGATCACCCTGTTTGGTTCAATTTCCACATAACCATCCTGGAAACCAAAATAGAGCCGTTCTCCTTTGTGGCTTGTCGCTGAAGCGGGGTAAAAGCTCAGGGAACTACCGCGAGTACCATCAAGGAAGCTAGCGACGATATTGGCCCTTTCATCCAACTTGGTTATTCCTCGCCGGGTAGACAGCCAAATATTCTGGTTGCTGTCCTCTAATACCGCCATGATTTCATTATTGGATATACCCGAGGTTGTGTTATATACCGTGGATTTTCGGGTGGCTGGATTGAACTTATTTAAGCCATTTTGGGTCGCGACCCAATAAGCGTTGTCCGAACCATGCAATAGGTGGTTGATATGGTTGGAAGACAGGATATCTTTGTGGTCATTTTGGCGGGCAAATTGTGTCCAGGTGCCATTTTCCCGGTTAAACCTGTGCAAACCCTGGCCACTGCTGGGCACCCAGATTTGGTTTTGGTTGTCCAACACTATCCCGCTAACAACAATACCTGGCAAATACTGTTGCAATTCCCCAGTTTCTTTATCCCATTGGAAGACACCGGTTTTGCGATGATCCGACACCCACAAGCGGCTATTATTATCGAATACAAGTTGGCCTACGGCCAATACATGTTCGTCTATGCTGCCCCTTATGGCTTCTGCTACCTTGTTGCCAACATAATGATTGAATAGTCCTTGATCAGTGCCTATCCAGGCTTCACTGTTGTGCTCCAAGGTTAGCTTATTAATTTGCCTGCTAACGTTTAAATCCATGGGAATTGGACTTGGCCAGGTATCTTCTCTGGGTTTGAAAAATAACCCCTCTACTGTGCCCAACCATAGGTCACCATCTTGGTTAAGAACAAGATCTAATACCGCTCCCAGTGGCCGCAGTTCGCCATCCGCAGTTTGGTATACATCTACAATTGAGATTGCCGATTCAGTCGCCCGGATTTTAAAGATCCCGGAATTGCGGGTGGCAACCCACAAGAGCCCAGTGTGGTCTAGCATCATGCTGCGAATATTTTCATTGCTTAACCAATTAAAACCAGTGCCGCCAGAAAGCCTAACGAAGTCGCGCGATTGGATATTCAGCCGATAAAGGCCGCCATAGCTACCCACCCAAACATGGTCTGTTTCAGCGAGGATCGCCGACACAGTGGGCATTTTCTGCCCAGTTGGGTTTATTGCGGTAAATTTGTTTTTCTGTGGTTCGAACAAACCAAAGCTACTGCCGGTAGCGACCCAAACCCTGTTTTGTGCATCTATGCTTACCGCCCTGACTTGTTCATGGTCTAGGCCTTCTGGGTGTTTTTGGTCGTATTGGTAGCTAACGAACTTGCCTTGCTCAGGGAAGAAGTTGTTTAGCCCATTACCGGTTGCTATCCATAAGCTGCCATTTGCTGCCTCGGTGATGGCCCAAACCCGGTTATGGCTTATAGAATGGGGAGCCGCGCTGTTGTGCTGCCAATGTTGGAAGTCGCGGGTGTTTGGGTTGTACAGGTTTAAACCACCATCCCGTGTACCAATCCAACTCCGCCCTTTAGAATCTACATATATCACCTGCACATAGTTTGAGCTTATTGACGCTGGATCATCTGGATTATTTCTAAAGTGCGTGAACAATCCTGTGTCCTGGTTATAGACATTTAGGCCAGATCCCCACATGCCAATCCAAATTTGGCTGTTGTGGTCAACTGCAATATTGCCTGCATTATTTGCGGCTAGGCTATAGGGATTATTTTCATCAGCAAAGAATTGCTTAAATTCATAACCATCAAAACGGTTGAGTCCGTTTTCCGTCCCCACCCATATATATCCTGTAGGATCCTGCACTATGGTGTAAGCAACGGAACTGGAAAGGCCTTCACCTATACTGTATTGCTTGGTGTCGCTGGTGGCCATTGTGCTGGCAAAGCAGTTAGCACTCAAACCTGTGCAAAGCAGCAGGAAAAATACGGCTCTGGCGGATTTGTATGGGGGGAAAAATTCCATTTTCTATGTGCACCAAATGCAGGTTCATAAAAAAGAATATACCCGCATCCCCAGTGTTGCAAGGAACCCACGAGAGGTATTGCCCGGCGGATTCGATAGCGCTTTTAACCAACAAAACCCTCGAGGATCCTGCGCAAGTTTAATTTGGCTTTGCAGCGCATTAGCAGCAAAAACATGCCGCCAATTTTGCGGTGCATAAACAGGGTGTCCCCGGGTGGGGTGCCCAGTTGTTTGCGTTCGCTCACCAATACCATGGCGGCTTCGCGGATGCGGGTAAGCACATCGGTATTACCAAAGTCATAGTCGCCGTCTAACTGCATCGGTTCTGCTGCAATTTCTAGGATGGTAAGTGCTTGCTTACGAAATGCTTGCGGTAAATCCTTTTGGTAAAATCCCAATTCGATAGCGACATCCAGAACCTGCTCCAAGTCATTATCCAATATCGCTTTGGCAACCTGCTTATAGCTGTCGCTGATCTTGCCATCAATCTCCCGGGTAGCGCCAAAATCTAATAACACCAATTGGCCGCTGTCGGCATCAAACATAAAGTTGGCAAAGTTGGGGTCGGTTTGCATCAGTTTAAATTCAAACATTTCTTTGAATAGCAGATCCAACATGGCAGCGCACAGCGTATTTTTATCTGTATCCGGTAGTTCGATAATAGTTTCAATGGCTTGGCCGGCTTCAAAGGACATGGTGAGGATGCGTTCATTGCAAAGCTCCGGGTACAACATAGGGACCCGGAACCGTTTATCGCCAGCTAGCTGCTCCCGATAGCGGTTGAGCTGCTTTGCTTCAATTACATAGTCGGCTTCCCGGATCAGCTGCATTTTGACCTCTAGCAAGATCAAGGTCATATCGATTTGCGAAGGCACTAGCCCCGACATTTTCATCAGGGTGCCCATATTGTCCACATCGCTATGGATAGACTTTGCGACACCGGGATACTGCAGTTTAACTGCGACTTTTTCACCCGATTTCAGTGTGGCTTTGTGCACTTGGCCTATAGAGGCAGCGGCAAAAGGTTTGTGCTCGAACTCACTAAACTGCTGTTGCCAATCTGCACCCAGGTAATCTGTTAGCGCGGCCTGCAACTGTTCATCTGGCAAGGCGTAGGCATCATCCCTCAAGATCGCCAACACTTCGGTCAGTTCGGGCGGCAGCAGATCACCGGCATCCATCGACAGGATTTGGCCCATTTTCATGGCAGCACCGCGCATTTGCGCTAGGCGTTCCGCCAAGTTGGCAATGTTCTTGGGAGTCAGTAGCAGGTTTTGCACTTTTGGCAAACGGCCTTTGCCCAACTCTTTCGCACCGTCGAGCGCCATATTGGCGACGACGTTGCCCACCAAACCGCCAAATTTGCCTAGGCGGCGTAACCGGCTAGAAGGAAGCTCTTTTTGTCTGCTCAAGATAGGGGTGCTCGAAGATATAGGTAGTTAGTCAATATTACGCCCTAATTCGCTATGTGGAACAAAGAATTGATTGAATATTCCCTATGCTAACAACTGCTGCTGCTATCGCTTAAAACAGGATAAAGGCAAAAACCCCCGCCAATGTCCCATATAGCAGCTTCGGCGCGACAGTTTTGCGCAAGACAAAGCCTTCGCTTTTACCCAATGCCATAACCGAGCATACCGCGACTATATGGTTGATACAGACAGACTACATTGCATATCATTGCAAATGATCCACGCACTCAAAAAAGCCTGCAGAAACTATGAAAATTTTACAAACGGCTTTGTAACTATTAGACGTTAGCCGGTGGGAGGGCAAATGTTCGGCGGCAAATATTTTAATGCAGAAGATGCAAGCCAAATCGCAATAGGTGCATTGGCCGTTTCTATGCCTATTGCTTTTACCCAAGAGGCTTGGGATATGGCAGTGACGCTAGGTACATGGAATGTGGTCGGGCTGTGGCTAATGTCTATTTTGTTTATTGCCCACTATGTTTACGTCAGCACGTTTCAAGGGGAAGTGAAGCAACGCAGGCGAGATTACTTTTTCCGTATTGGCATAGCCTATGCACTTACTCTATTGATAGTCGGGTTATTGTTAGCGCTTTTAGACAAATTACCTTTGTTTGAAGAGCCAATGTTGGCATTTAAAAGACTCATAATTATTGCCATGCCAGCGTCGCTGGGTGCCATTATTGTCGATAGCCTGGATAAAGAGTAAAGAGGAAATGAATTATGTGGATTCGACACTGTATTAGTACCTTATTTTTCTTGGCCTTCATCTATTTACTAATAAGCTTGAATTCACGATTTGAAACCCCTGATTTTAAGAGCATTGAAGCTGGTGAAACCCGTAAACAAGCATTCATCGATTACATCGTCCCGGTAATCGAACGTAAAAACCAACAAATTGAAGTGACCCGGCAATGGTTGCAAAAGACTCGCCAGCAAGGCTCCTCCCTGGGCTGGTGGCAGCAGAATCGAGTTTCATCTTTGGCTCAGGAATACAAAATCCAAGAGTTTGAGGCGGACAATGATGCTGATTGGCAAAAATTGATGACCCGGGTTGATGTAATACCGGTGTCGATGGCAGTTGCCCAAGCCGCCAATGAGAGTGCCTGGGGCACATCCCGTTTTGCAGTAGATGGCAATAACTATTTTGGCCATTGGTGCTTTGAACCTGGTTGCGGGCTCGTTCCCAAGAACCGGGATCCCGGCAAGAGCCATGAAGTAGCTGTATTTCTAAACTTGCATGAATCAGTGGAGAAGTATATTGCTAATATCAACAGCCACCCTGCTTATAAGGAATTTCGGAAGAAACGCAAAGCGCTGCGAAATTTGGATGAAAACGTTGACGGTTTAGCCTTGGTACAACACCTTGAGCACTATTCAAGTCGCGGTGAAGAGTATGTAAAGGAGTTGCAGGCAATAATACGTTACAATGACCTTGACCGTTTTGACGCCTCATAGTGAGTGGTAATTGCCGGTTTGGTGTCTGCCCCAGTTAATAGAATCGGTTAATAATGCCA
The DNA here is from genome assembly GCA_965279005.1 of Alteromonadaceae bacterium. Lineage (GTDB taxonomy): Bacteria > Pseudomonadota > Gammaproteobacteria > Enterobacterales > Alteromonadaceae > Planctobacterium. The sequence continues at coordinate 224,456 of CBDIHK010000027.1, forward strand.
CATTCGAATAGACGTTTGTGGGGACGTCAAAAAAGCAGATGGGCTAACAACCCTGCCAACAAGCCGTACACCAGCATGGGTAATACGGTCTTGCGCAAGATTATGCCTTCGCTTTTATCCAAGGCCAATACCGAACACACCGCTACTATGTTGTTAATGCAGACCATATTGCCCAGCGCTGCGCCTACCGATTGCAGTGCCAAAATGGTGCTGCTATCAAGGCCGAGGTTATTGGCAATGCTATATTGGATGCCACCAAAGGTAAGGTTGGAGATGGTGGCGGAACCGGCAAAAAACGAACCTAAAGCGCCCAAAAACGGCGCGATAAAGGACCACATGCCGCCGCTACTCTCGGCCATGGCATTGCCGATAAGGTTCACCGCCGAGGCTTCCCCTCCCAACATCATCAGGTTAACAAACACCAGGGCGCCAAACAGCGCCAGGGCAGGGTTATGCATTTGTTTGACGGTGGCAGCAAAGGAGGATTTAACCAGTGCTGCCGGGCTGCGCCACCAATAAAACGCCAATATTGATACCAAGGCAAAGGGGATTAAAGACGGTACATACAGCAGGCTGTGCGACCAGCTTTCGCTTGTGCCAAAGATGCCAGACAAGGACAAAACCAGTGATGCACTCACCGACAGTTCGCCAAAGCTGCCTAGGGACAGGCTCCAGGCAGGGCTAACCGCAGTTAATAGCCCTTTGAGCTCGAGCTGTGGTATGCGGGTGACAATCAATACCAGTATTGTGCCCCACAAAGGGAAAGTGGCTTTGATAAGGGTTTTGAGCCTAGTGCCATTTGCACTATTGGATATGGCATGCTCGCTAGCGCTTTGTTTGTCGGCTGCAAGCTGCACCTGCTGCTTACTTAAGCCAATGCCAAATTTCGCCAGGGTGATGGTGGCGAGCAGGCCTATCGCACCGCCTACCAGTGCCGGGAATTCATAGTCAATTTTGGCCACTAAGACATAGGGCAAAACGGTGCAAAAAATAGACGCGAAGATAAAGGCTAGGTTGTGCCAAATGGATTGCCATTTTATCAATTGGCGTAAGGCCAGTAGTGGCACTACAAAGGCGATAATGCCGTGGATAAGGGCTGTTTTAAAACCAATCTCCAGGCTTTGCGCTGCACTTAAGCCCAATCCTGAAAAACCAAACCAAGTCGGTGTGCCTACCGCACCAAAGGATACCGGCACGCTGTTCATTACCAACGCCAACACGGCTACCCGCAGCGGGTTAAAGCCTAAACCTACTAATATTGGGGCAGCGATTGCGGCGGGGGTACCAAAGCCGCTGGCACCTTCAATTAAAAACGGGAATGCCCAGCCCAGGATCATCAATTGCGCAACCGGATTGTCGGAGACCGAATCCAGCTCCCGGCGCATGACTGCCAGGCCGCCTGTGGCATCCAGGGTTTTAAACAGGAAAATGGCGCCGCCAATGATCAGAATTGGCGTCCAAGCCAATAACAAACCATCTAAAACCGCTGCGTGCACCAGGTTGGCATCGCGGGCAAATACCGCCAATGCCAATAAATAAACCAAAAAGGCACTCAGGGGCAAGGCTTTGGCCGAGGGCATGGCGTTTTTTTTGGTCATTAAAAACACCAGTACCAGCACTGGTAAAAACGCGAATAAAACCTCTGTCATAGCACTCCCAGCGGGGTTGTTGCTTCAGTGGGCTAGCAATGGCCGCCAGCCCCTGTTAGATGGATTACGCCTTTGCTACTTCATTGCTCTTAATGCCAAAAAAGATGGCATACAGTACTGGGATAACCACCAAGGTCAATAAGGTGGCGAACAAAAGGCCAAATACCAGTACTACCGACATGGATTGGAAAAAGGCGTCAAAGAACAGCGGGATAACGCCTAATACCGTCGTTAGTGTGCCCATCATCACTGGCCGTACCCGGCTGGTGGCAGAATCCAAAACCGCATCATAGCGCGGCATGCCCTGGCTTATCTCCAAGTCGATTTGATCCACCAGGACAATGCCGTTTTTGATCAACAGCCCCGATAGCGATAACAAGCCTAAGATGCCCATGAACTCCAATGGAATTTGGGTTGTAATTAGGCCTACGACAACACCAATCAAAGCCAGTGGCACCACTAGCCAGATAACAATGGGTTGCCTAACCGCGCCAAACAAGACCACCACAATCAATACCATGGCCAATATGCCAAATGGAATGGCTGAGGCCAGGTTGTCATTGGACTCTTTGGAATTGCCGTATTCGCCATCCCATTCCAGGGTGTAGCCGTCTGGCAGCTCGATGGCTTCAATATCCGGGCGGATCCGGTTTAGCAGCTCCGACGCCAGTTCGCCCGGGTAGGGATCGGCTTGGGCTTTGATAGTCCAAATGCGGTTTTCCCGCTTCAAGATGCCGTTGCGCCAAATTGTCCTAAAGCCGTCGGTGACCTGTTTTAACGGCACCGTCATACCGGTGGTGCCGCTTTGCACCTGGATATTGCCGATATCGTTGACATCTAAACGTTCGTTCAGCGGCGCCCTTGCGATAATGGGGATCAGGTCATCACCTTCGCGATAGACGCCCACCCGCTGGCCAGAGAAGTTTTGCTGCAAGGCGTTGGCCATATCTTCACGCGATATACCGGCACGGCGGCCATTGGTTTCTGAATAGATGGGTTCGATCACAGGAACTTGTTGGCGCCAGGTGTCTTTAATTGATAGGGCACCGCCGTCGGCAATCATTACGGCTTTGGCTTGTTCGGCTAACTCACGCAACACTTCTGGGTTAGGGCCTTTAAAGGTGGCTTCAATTTTGGAACCACCGCCAGGACCTAAAATAAAACGCCAAACTTTGGCCTGGGCATCGGGGAACTGGTTGTCGACATAGGATTGCACCGCCGTTTGCATCGCCGGTAGCTTGCGGTAGTCGTCTACTTTCGCCAGTATTTGGCCATAGGCACTGTTGGGTGATTCACCGCTGTAGATCAGCATATAGCGCAGGCCGCCGCCGCCAATCAGGGTTTGCACGCCTGTAACGCCTGCTTGGCTGGCCACAAACTGTTCTACTGCAATCATATCCTGTTCGGTTTTACTAATATCGGTGCCTTGTGGCAACCAAAAGTCCACGACTAATTGTGGTGTAGTCGAGGCCGGGAAAAATCCGGATTTAACAAATTGGAAGCCCCACATCGAGCTGGCAAACAAGCCAACCACAATGAGCACCGTTAGCCAGCGCACGCCAATCGCGGCAGACACCAAGCTGCGGTAGCCCGCCATAAAAGCGTTGGGTTTGCTCTCTGCCACCGCTTGTTCGCCGGTTTCCTTGAACAACCAATAACAAAATAGCGGCGTCAGTGTGACCGCAAATAACCAACTGTAGAGCAGGGAAATCATGATCACCCAGAACAAATGGTTGGTGTATTCGGCTGTATCACCAGGGGTAAAGCCTATGGGCGCAAAGGCAACAATGCCTACTAGGGTGCCACCAAGCAGTGGCCACTTGGTTTGGGTGACGATTTCTTTGGCAATATCTAACTTCTTTTTGCCCCTTTGCAGGCCCACTAAAATGCCTTCGGTGACTACAATGGCGTTGTCCACCATCATGCCTAGTGCAATGATTAAGGCGCCTAACGAAATTCTGTGCATGGGAATGCCAACAAAGTCCATGGTGGCGAGTGTGGCAAAGATAGTGAGTAATAGCACTGAACCAATGACTACCGCTGATTTAAAGCCCATAAATAGCAGTAGGGTGACCACCACAATCACTAGCGCAGCGATGACATTCACCACAAAATTGTCCACCGATTCCTGCACCACGTTGCCCTGGTGGTAATACTCCTGCACTTCCATACCAAGGGGGCGGCGACTTTCTGCGTCTTGCAGTTTTTTATCGACTGCAGCAAAGATTTTAACCACGTTACCGCCCTGGACGTTGGCTACGCCCAGGGCTATTGCGGGTTCACCGTTATAGCGGACTAGCTTTGACGCTGGCGTTTGGAAGCCCCGGTAGACATTGGCCACATCTTTCAAGTAGATAATGCGGCCATCGGCGGCGGTGGTGACCAATAGGTTGCGGATAGAATCCACGGAATCAATAGCGCCGCTGGGATCAATGACGATGCGTTGATCACCCAACTGCACATTGCCGGCGGAAACCACTGCATTTTGTTGTTGCAGGATATTGTAGATATTGGAAACAGAGACACCCAGCGAGGCGGCATTTTGCCGGGAAATCTCTACATAAATAGCCTCTTCTTGTTCACCTTCCAACGACACTTTCGATACGCCATCCACTTGCAGCAGTTCGCTTTGCAACTGCTTGGCGTAAGCGCGCAATTCGTCCGGGCTGTAGCCGGGACCCGTGATTAGATAGCTCAGGCCATAGACATCACCAAAATCGTCATACACCTGCGGCGTTTGTGCGCCAGGTGGCAGGGAGGACTCGGCGTCTTTGACTTTATTGCGCAGCTTGGTCCAAATCAGCTGTAAATCGGCCTTGGTGGGCGAAAACTCGTATTTGATGTCAACTTGGAGTTCCGACACCCCGGCCGAGGAAGTTGATACGATTTCATCCACTTCTTGCATCTGCTGGATGGCGCGCTCCAGAGGTTCGGTGACTTCTTCGGCCACTTCACGGGGGCTGGCGCCGGGGTATTGCACAAATATTTGTGCAGTGCGAATGGTAAATTCGGGATCTTCAAAGCGCGCCATATTCTGGTAGGCCGACCAGCCAAAACCCAGGGTGAGCAAGATCACCACTAGGCTAAGCACTTTGTTTTTAATAGAAAATTCTGCAAGGTTCATAGTTTCCGCCTGCTCTGCTGTTTTTCAGGATTTAGGACAAGTGCTAAGACTTGTCCCAGCGGCGGACTTGCATGCCTTGTGCAAGGTAGTGGGCACCGGCGCCAACAATGGTTTCACCGGCTTCCAGGCCACTGGTGATCACCAGGTTTTCACCTATACCATCCTGCACCATGACTTCGCGTTTGCTGACGGTCATGGAGTCTGTTGCGACTACCCAAACATAAGTCTTACCAGCTTGGGCCACGATGGGCTTGGTTGGGCACAGTGACAGCCAGGCTATCTTCATTGCCCAAGGTAAAATCCACTTCCAAGGTGGCATTCATACCAGGCAATACATTGATACCCAGTGGCGGGTTAAAGGCAAAGCGTACCTGGTAGGTTTGGGTTGCGGGGTCGGCTTCCAGGTTGGCACGCCTGAAAGTCGCGTGGATTGGACTACCAGGTATGGCTTCCAAACGCACCTTGGCACTGGGCTGGTAGTCTTCACTTACAGTCGCCACAATAGATGCGGGGATGTTTACAATGGCCTCCATCTGGCCAAGCCCCATTAGTCCCACAACGGGCATGCCAACGGTGACATTATCCAACTCTTTTACCGGGACATCTAGGACATAGGCGTCGTAGGGGGCGGTCAAGACGCTGTCGGCCAAGGCTTTCTCTGCACTGTCGAAGCTGGCCTTGGCGATATCCCGTTTGGATTCAATCTGCTCAAACTCGCTGGAAGAGACCACACCATCTTCAACCAGCTTAATCGCCCTTTGGTATTCGCTTTGGGAGGCATCAAACTGGGCTTTGGCCGAGTTGAGGTTGGTGACAAAATCCCGCTGGTCTAACTTGGCAATGACATCGCCCTGCTGGACTTGCTGGGCTGCAATGACATTTAATTCTTGGATTTGGCCATTCACTTGGAAGGCAAGGCGGGAGGTTTGTACAGCATCGATGACCGCAGGGAAAGTTTGCACTTGTGCGGTGTTCCTTTGTGCGACTTCAATCAACTTTACCGGGCGCACTTTGGCTTGTTGTTGCGCCGGTTCTGCAGGCTGTCCGCAGCCACTGACAATTGCGACAGCGCTAAGTCCTAAAAATACGGTGGCGATTTTAGTTTTGATGTTTGCCATTGCCAATTCCTTAATAGCGATTGGGTGGTATTTGCAACTACTTCAGATTATCCCTGAAACACTTTGAAAACAAAGCAAAATTATTCACCAGTGGCATTCACAAGAAAGAGTCCCGCAATCACAAGATATCGTTCAATGCGATACCAATGCCAAAGCGGGTTTGGCTGTGGTTGTAGTCAATCAGGCTCTCGCCATAGCCACTAAAGGCACTGGCGTAACCCCGGACTTTGCCCCAGAGCGGGAAAGTCAGGCCGAGTTCGGCTGCGCCCTTATTGGTGGCAAAGTTTTGCCTGCCCATAAAGCCGAGCTGGAAGTGATCCCATTTGTAGACCATGCCCAACTCAAAGTGACCCATATAGTCGTCGATATCCGGGTTGTCATCGCCGTCTGGATCAAACTCAAATTCCTTGTCTTCTTCGTTGATGCGCACCCAGGGGCGGAATGACAGGGCAAAATCCTCTTTTTCAAATAAGAAATTAGCATAAACCCGGTTCCAACTGCGCGACAGGATTTGTTCCCGGCCATTGGATTGATGTTCCAAACCGACGACAAAGCCAGTATTGCCACCCAAAGGGTGCCAATCCAGTGGCGCTATATAGAATATTTCCGGTTGGTAATTGGTTTCGCGAAATGGCCGGGAAATTTCTGCCGCGTATACCTGCCACCAGGATTGCAGGGTAAAGCCAAAATACAGGCCATCGTTTTCGATAAACAAGCTGTCCCGGAGCAATGGCACTTTTAGGCTTAGCTGGAATTTGGCTTCAATATCACTTAGGTTTTCCGAATAACCATCGAATGCTTGGTAGGCGCCTTTATTGATGCTGCTGGTATAAATCGCGGGCAAAATATAGTTGAGCTTGTGCGGTGTTATTACATAAGGGTCAAATTGGGTACGCCGTTCTTTTAGGAAGCGTTCTGAAATTGCTCCTGGGTTGACCGTGTTGGGTATCTCTTCCCTGGCGATTTCATTTGTCTCGGTAGTTTGCTTGCTTTCACTACAACGCTGGCGCAATTCTGCCATGGTCATATTGGCATCAGCGTTTTTAAAATGCTGCATTAAGCATTGCTTTAGCGCATCGTTTTCAGCTGCATAGCTAATGCTGGTTATTGCAAGTAAAAATATGGCGGATGCCAGTCTGGACAAAATGGATATCCTTTTACCAAGTAAACGGCGATTGACGCTTTGGTATCTAGCATCGCCCTAATAGCACTAGATTAGCCCAAGCTAGTGCCCTTAGGAAAATGAAATTTTATTTACGCGGTACTAATGCCTGTTACTCCAGGTTTATTGGGATAAGCAAGGCGAACTCATTGAACCTGAAATGGGCTCGCTGTTTTTTCAGTTACTTAACCCACTTAATACTAAATTCTTCCAGTTTACTATGGGGGCCATTGACATCTGAGTAGCTGCACCAGGTTTGGTTGCCATGAACTGCAGAGGCAATCGCCATATGGGCGATAACGCTGCTGGCGGGGCTTTTCACTGTAAAATTTTTCCAAACATCGTCGTCGGTGAGCAGGATATGGGCTTCGCCATTGGTTTCGCAGCGGAATTCCCGCACTTTTTTACTATCTGTGGTTTGTAGGTCGGACATAGTTGTTCTCCATTGAAGTTGAATTCTGAATATTGAGGAATTTGAATCAATTGCGCACCGCGATTTCAGAGATTAAAAATCGCGCTGTTTTGCGGCAAAGCTGGCCAAAACACTTCACTTCATGTTGGTGCACCATGGCATCAATAGCGGTTTTGGCAAGTGCTGCTGATGCAGGGCTGTTGATTTCAATATAGCCGCAACCGTCATGGGCCTTGTCCAAGGCTCGGTTAAACCCGATCTTGGCATTACCTTCTAGGTCGGTAGTGACGTTAGCCACCTTGATTTCTTCTACCACCCTGGGTTTGAAAAAATCCTTATTTACCTCTATGGCTGCCTTGATAAATTCATCTGTTTGACAAAAGTCGGCCATGACAATATTGAGCCTATGTGCCAAACATTCGACCCAATCTTTGAGTTTCGGATTGGATATTTCGGCGAGTTCAGATAGGCTCTTCCCGCCATAGCGCCAGGAGCTTGGTATCAAAGTAACTTCTTCTTCTTTGGAAAGGTGATACAGGGCAGATTTGAAAATTAGCTCGGCCAAACCCAAGGGGTTGCCACCTGGTGAGGGGCCGGTCAATTGGCCTTGTGCAACCCAACAGTGCCCAGGCGCCGTAAATGCCTTTTGGAAGAAAAAGTCTTGTAAATAATCGACATTGTCGCTATTTGCCCAGGTGCTGTAGCTATCCATGATCCTCGGCCAAAAATAGTGTTTGTTGTCTATTCCTGGGGGAGTATCGTGTGGCCAGCCGACAATCACCCTGCCTGATTGTAAATGGTCTTTTAGTTTCCTTTGCCCCGCATGCACTAACTCGCGCTTTTCAGACATCAATTGTGTATCAGGATGCAAGGGATCGACGACATAGAGGTTGTGCTCGATTGCTGAAACAACACGGGTTCGTACACTTTCATCTTCGGTCTCTACTTTAGTGTCAATCAAAACAATTTCGTCATGTATGGACATGAATTTGCGAATGGCGGTCAGGGCTTCATCGAGACCGAGTTTGGTCGATACAACGCCATGGACTATGATGAGCCTGTTTGCTTCGATATGGATACGAAAATCAAAATAACGCACACCGGCTTGGAGTTGCTCTTCAATCGACAAAGATTGGGCTTGCGAGATCCCCTTAGCTAGCTCATAAGCATAGTTTAATAGCCTGATATATCGGGAGTCGTTTCTTATTAAGTCGGAAACATACGCAATATTTTCTCTTTCGAGAATAGAGGTAGTGGCCGGGATTTTTTTAACTATTCCATGTAATACTTCGGGAATAGAGGGTAATAAGAATCCCTTGCAATCAGCCGTCCCCGAATCATGGCTACCAGGGATAACGATTTGGTTTAGGTAAAGGTTGCCAATATCGGGATCCGCGGCCAACATTTTTGACATCCAATCAGTGCTCATAACAAATCAACCTCTTACTAAAAAAGCGTGTTTGGCTCCATTGCGTAAAAATATAGGCCAGTCTTTTTGATGGTGCAACAAATACACTATTTTTGTAATCTTGGTGATAGCAGTATCCACGGGTTGCTGTAAATCAGCCAAATCCCAATATGTGATCCGCTTGTCCAAAATAGGCTTAAGTAACCAGGATAAAATCCTGTCACGCTGCGCAAGGTTGCATTGTATTTTTGATCAAATTGATACGCGCCAATTACAAAGAGTAACGAAGTGACACCGGGGATAAGGCTAGGGTAGTCAGCATAAAGCAACAGGGAGCACTTTATGAAATCCTATTTTATTCCATTGTCGCTATTGCTTTTAGCGGCGTGTAATTCTTCCAATGACAGCAATACACCGACACCTGCGCCAGCGCCACCCGCACCAAATCCCATAACCCTGATCTCAGACTTTAATATTGATGAGCAAAGTTGGTCGGCCGGGTTTTCTGACTATCCACCGGGCGAAGATGAGTTTTATGAGCTAACGGCGGGCATTGAGCAGCTACCCGACAGCTCAGGTAACCAGGGCTTTAGGTTAAAGGGCAGCAACCGCAGTGATGATCTGTTTATGTTCTTAAAGCAGGAAATTACGGGTTTGGAAGCGAATACCCAATATGAGTTAACCGGCAGCATCCAGTTTCTATCCAATGCCGGCGAAGGCTGCATAGGTATTGGTGGTGCACCGGGTGAGTCGGTGTATGTCAAACTGGGTGCCAGTGAGGCAGAGCCGGTGCAGGTGGACTACTACCTAAGCGTAGACAAGGGCAACCAATCGCAACCGGGCAATGATGCGGCGGTTATTGGTGATGTAGCTGCACCAGGCATTAGCTGTGATGGCACCAGCTTTGGCGAGAAAATCGCAGAGCTACAAGCTTCGGAAGCCTTTGAGTTCCAATCGTCAGCAGAAGGGACAATATGGTTGTTTTTTGGCACGGACTCGGGTTACGAAGGCGTGACCGATCTGTATTACCAATCTGTAGCCTTGACCTTGACTGAACAAGATTAATTAGATAGGTCCCACCTGGTCGTTTTTGCAGGCATACCGTCGCCCGCCAACTACCGCCTGCTTTTGCACAAAAGACAGACTTTGAAGGCGCGGCTACAGAATCTAACTTTAGCGATAAGTGCAACCATGCAACACCAAGATATTGATCATTTTCGCTTTGAATAGTGTTACACGGTTGCATTGCTAGGAAAAATCCAAGGTCACGCCCACAATCGAATACCAATCAGTCCATTTACAAACAGATAAATACTGACCACAAGGTTTAAGCTAACCAGCAAAGTAGCATGCCAAAAAGTAAACCCGTTACCTACTGAGATCCGCAACTGCCACCATTTGAAAGCACTCCAAAAACTGGAAATAAAGAACAAAACTGTGCAAAGCATTATTCCAATGGTTAGCCAAGATGGTTGACCTAAAAGGCTATTAATTTGCAGGCTACCCTTACCAACTAACAACATGACCAGACATATAGGCGCAAATGAAAATGTAAGCAGTGGCCAAATTTTCAATTGTCCGGTGCTTGTGATGCTTTGCTTTTTAAGCAACAGTCTGGGCAACCACCACGTAGCCAAGAGCAACGCTAAGACACCACTCAAAATCCAACATAACGCAATAAAAAGCGGTAATAGCGCTGAAACTGCTGAGACGGGTTTAAGCGTATTCGGTCCGTAGTGAAGCACTTTTCCAGCGATTGGATCGGTTAGGGGCAAAGCCACTACCTTGTAGGTTTTGTCCTGTAAGAATTGCCCATTTGAGCCTGCTTTTAGTTGTCTGGGTGGCCCTCCTATAAGTGATTTGATAAAAGCGCTATCCGATGCAACAGTGAGTTTCCAGGGGATCAGCTTTTGAAACGGCGCTACTAATTGGGAGATTGGGCTGATGTTCACATACCAACCCGATAGGTCGCTATGTGCATCATTAAAAGCTTGGTTTTTCTGTTCCCTGCTAGCAGCATTTTGTGCTGTTAGCATATTGGAGAGATATTGGTGGATTGGTCCAATAGCAGGCCCCTCACCATTGACAGCAATCACGTATCCTACTTTCAAATCGGGCTGATAGGCCAACAGGGCGCTGCCGCCGCGGACACTACCTTCGTGTCCGAAAAAGACAAAGCCGTTAGCACGGAATTGTTGCAGGCCTGGCAAGTGGGCGACTTCGATACCGGCTTGGGCTGATGTAGAACCAATGGCGTTTTGCATGGCTGTAAAAGATGCCAATTTAAGTAAGTTGGGATCACTGCCCTGTCGGTTCAAAAAACGAATGAAGGTGATCATGTCTGCAATCGAACTGTTCATTGCGCCAGCTGCGCGATTATTGATATGGGCATAAGGCGTCGGCTGTGCGCCAACATACAGTGTTGCCGCATGCTGGCGGTAATTGTCGGTGTAAAAGTAATCGGTGTTTTGCATGCCTAAAGGTGTAAGAAAATGCTGTTTTACGAAAGCTTCATAGGGCATGCCACTGAACTTTTCTACTAGGTAGGCAGCAACTAATGGTCCAGTATTATTGTAGGCACTCCGTGTTCCTGGTGGCCAGCGGGAGGTGCGGCTCTCCGGCAAGAGTTCCAGCGCTTGGGTTATGGAAATAGGCGGGGAAGGCTGGGGCGCATTCTCAGCAAAGCGCATGGCATCCCAGCCGGTAGAGTGGTTAATGAGATGGACTACCCGTAAAGGATAATCAGTGGCATAGGGGTTGCTGTATTTTATTTCTGGAGCCAGCGTTTTTAGTGGCGCATTAAGTGTGAGTGCACCATCCTCAACCAGTTTCATAATGCTTAGTGCCACAAACATTTTTGACACTGACCCAAAGCGAAATTGCGTTTGTTCCGATATCGGTGAGCGCTTATTGGTGTCTGCAAAACCTGATGCCATGAACATCGCCGGGCGTTCACCCTGTACAACGCCCACTGCAATGCCATGAACCCCACTTTTCAAGCGTATTTCATCGAGTTGCTTTGTTAATTTGGGCTCAGCTGCAAAAGATTGTGCCGCTAGCGAAAACAATACCAAGCAAGCGCCCAAAAGATAATTTTTCATTTTTATTCCTTGTCTACTTTTAATTTCTGGAAGGCTTGTTCAATATGAAAAATAAAATCAGCGTCGACAAAGGGCATTATGTGACTTTTGCGTTTTAAGCTGCGGTCACATAAAGTCACAACAATCTATGGAAGATAAAAGCATTAATAATCAGTGTGTTAGTAGAAATAATGTAGTGCTGGGTGAATTTGTATTCAACACCTTGACTGGGCAGCTGTCGGCCGGAGACAAGACGATCCAGCTCGAGCCCCAGGTCAGTACACTGCTCAAATATTTTATAGAACGCGCTGGCGACATAGTTTCTAAGGAGGACATTTTTGCAACACTGTGGGCTGGCAGGGTGGTGTCAGATGATGCCTTTCGTGCGGTAATCAAGAAACTGAGAAAAGCCCTATCAGATGATGCGCGTTCGCCCGATTACCTGCAAACGATCCCCCTCAAGGGTTACAGGCTCATCGCCCAGGTAACTACACAAACTGATAACACTGTCCCTTACACCGAAAAATACAAGTATTTTAAGCTTTTTGGCGCTTTTTCCCTGGTTGCGGCACTGGTGGTGGCATCACTGGTTTATTTTGATTTGTCCCCAAACAAACCAGAACTTGAGTTGCTCACCAATATGGATGGGTCTGAATTACGCCATTCTTTCAATGACTCGCTGAATCAGTTGGTTTTTTCTCATAGGCAGAACAAAGATGATTACTTGCAGTTGTATACCAAATCACTGGATTCTGGTGTTACACGGCGCTTAACCTTTGACGAAGCAAACTATTCTAACGGTCATTTATCGCGCGACGGCAGGCGCTTGGCGTATACGCGCAGTACACCATCATCAAGTGAAACCTTTATCGCAGACTTTTCTCCTGAAGCCGGGTTATCCAATGTTCAAGCTTTGCCCGCTAATATTGCTGAAGGACGCTATTTATTAACCTGGAGTGCATCTGGTGAAGGTCTCTACTTAAGCGATTTGCTTGCACCGGAATCGTCGAAAGGCATCAGTTATTATGACCTCAACACAGAAACGCTCTCGCGGCTTACGGATCCCGGTGGTTTTGGCGGTGGCGATATATTTGCACGGGAATCTTATGATGGTGAACATCTGGCGATTTTGCGAAACCTATCAGCAAATGGGTTCGAACTCATCATATTGCACCTAGCCACTGGGGAAATGACGCATGTTGTGCCACTGCCCACACACTACACGCAATTAGTGTGGGATCAGTCAGGTTCAGATATTATTCTGTCCAGTTTTTATGGCGACTTCGCCCGCTATACAATAGATGCTAGGCATCTTGAAGTATTGGATGTTGAAGCCAGCAACGTTAACGACGTATTTTATAGCTGTGGATCAGGGTGTGTTTATGCCCGTCAGCACGATGGCAATTACCTAGACCTGGAATACCAACCAAATCCATTCGCAAACAAACAGGTCTCTTTCGAAACCCATATGCAATCGGAAGGAGCCGAATCATTTCCGGTTTTTGGGCCTCGCTCAAACGGGATCTATTACGCCAATAAATACGGGACAGAAACGCAAATTGTGCATTCTGTAGGAGCAAGCAGTAAAGTGCTTACCAGCTTCCCTATTGATGCCACGATAATGGCGTTGCAGGTAAATGCTGACGAAACACGCCTTAGTGGTATTGTAAACAATCGGCTATTCGTTATCGATATGGCATCTTCAGTGCTAAATTATTTATCTACAGAGTTGGAGATGGTGGTTTCAACACACTGGCATGCGTTTGATGATGCATTATATTTCGCTCGCATCGAAAAAAATGTGCCGGTTTTATACCGCTATGAATTTGATGAGGATATTAGGGTACGTGAAGCGCCTGGAAGATATGCACAGCTGGCCCTGCCAGAAGGGCAGGCACTCATTATTGATGAAAATCTCACTGTCTGGATTGAATCAACTGACCATCCCCCCCGTTATCTCACTCAAATGGCACATCCCAGTCCAAATCGTTGGAAGGTCAACAACAATGCCCTCTATTACACAACTCGTAAAGAGAACCTCGCATATCTGCATAAGATCGATTTGGTCAGTGGCAATGCAGAAAGCAAGCTACTGGCCAAAAATCGCTACCAGATCCAATTTGACCTAAGCAAAGATGGTTTATCACTGATTGGTGTCCGATCCATCCTCGCCCAAAGTGATACGGTAAAAATGCGGTTTTAGCTGGAGGGTGTTGCAGGCGAAGGACGCTGCTCCTTCTTTGGCACTGTGGTGGTGAACCAAAACAAAGATAATCAGGCTCGAGAAGGGCTAGCCGCCAAATAAGCGGCTAGCTTGAAGACTATTTAACGCAGCGTGACATACTCTTCTGCTGAGGTCGGGTGTATCGCGACACAAGCATCAAAGTCTGCTTTAGTGGCACCCATTTTGATGGCGACACCAAAACCTTGCAGGATCTCGTCCATGGCATAGCCGATGCCGTGTAAACCGACTACTTTTTCCTCAGGGCCGGCACAGATGAGTTTCATCTTGGTGGCCTGACGATGTTTGGTGACCGCAGTGTACATGGCGGCAAAGCTGCTGTTGTAGACCTTGATGTGGTTTTCGCCATAAAGGTTCTCTGCCTCATCCTGGGTCAAACCAATAGTACCAATAGGTGGGTGGCTAAAAACCACTGTTGGTACCAGGTCATAGTCCATCTTGGCCTCGGTTTGGCCGTTGAACAAGCGCTCAGACAGTAAACGACCAGCTTTTACAGCTACAGGTGTTAAGTCGATCTTGCCAATGATATCGCCGACAGCGTAGACGTTTTCAGCTGTGGTATTGGAGTATTCGTCCACTTTAATGTGGCCTTTGGGGGTAAGCTCTACCCCCGCATTTTCCAAACCTAAGGCTTCTGCGGCAGGGACGCGGCCAACCGACCAAATCACCTGTTCCACTTCCAGTGTGTTGCCATTGGTAAAGGTGACTTCGAGGTTGCCGTTGGCCAGCTTTTCAATTTTTTCTGGCGTGGAGTGGGTGTGCACTTGCGGACCATCTTGCTCCATCAACTCCATCAGCGTTTCGCTAAGCATGGTATCGAAACTGCGCAGTGCTGCATGGTGCCTGACTGCCAGATGGGTATCAGTGCCCAGCGAGTGCAATACACCGGCTAGCTCTACCGCGATATAACCGGCACCCAGCACTAGAGCTGATTTTGGCTGCTGTTCCAGCTCGAAGAAGCCATCAGAATCAATGCCAAGCTCGGCACCTGGGATCTCTGGGCGCCATGGGCGGCCACCGGCGGCAATTAATATGTGATCTGCAGTATAGTGTTGGCCATTGACCTCAACCGTTTTGTTATCAACTAATTTGCCGTAGCCATTAATGACAGTGATCTTGTTGTTGGCCAGCACGCGGTCATAGGAGCCATGGATGCGCTCAATATAAGCTTCACGGCTATTGACTAGCGTCTTCCAGTCAAATTTATTAACGGTGACATCGAAGCCGTAGTCTGGTGCATACCTGTGGATGGCCTCTGCCACCTGTGCGCCATACCACATGGCTTTTTTCGGGACGCAACCAACGTTGACGCAGGTACCGCCAATGTGGCGGCCTTCAATAAGTGCCACTTTCTTGCCATGCATTGCTGCTCGGTTCGCCGAAGCAATACCGCCGCTGCCGCCGCCAATACAAATATAATCAAAATCTGCCATAGTGTTTTCCGTGTAAGGGATCAGTTACTTTAGGTTAGTTACAGGTTATAGGGCTATCTAGTTCAAAAGCAATCCATGAATATAGATTGTCTGCTTTAAGATTTTTAATTAGAACTTAGTTGAAGCTGTTTTATTGCACTTATTATTGCAACACAGAACTTCAAAAAGTGTCTTTCCTGCATTCAATACCACTGTTTAGTAGCGCCAATATCATGTCCAGTACCTACGCAAAAACATCTATTAAATCCCTTGTCGTTTGTTTTTTGACCTAAATCAATCATGTGTTTTGTTGTGCTTGAATCCTTTCCTTACCGGCGTAACCTTTATATTAGGGATAGCGGTTGAGCTTACCCTAGGAGGGTAGCAGAGAGATGCTTACCCATGTGTCTAATCCTATGCGAGAGGTGGTTATTATGAGCTTTTTTCCTAGTTTGTTTGGGCATGAAAAACAAGATTCAACAAAAGAACTGAAGTCCCGTATTGATTCGGTTTTTGACAATTTTTTAAAGGACTGGCCAAGCAGTGGCTTTGGTGAAGAATTTGGCAAGTTTTTACGTCCCGCAGTCGATGTTTCTGAAAACAAAGAAATGTTGGAAGTGCAGGTAGAGTTGCCTGCGGTAGACAAGAAAGACATTCACCTAGAGGTGGTTGGCAACCAATTGCTACTGACTGGTGAGAAACGGTCTTCTAAAGAAGATAAGAAAGACCATGGGTACCATCTCGTTGAGCGCTCCTATGGTTCATTCCGACGGGTTATCCCTTTGCCCTTCGAAGTTGCCAATACTGACAACATCAATGCGGCATTTAAAGATGGCTTGTTGACCGTTCAAATACCGAAACCTGCTGAGCAGATCCAGCAGAAAAATAAGGTAGAAATATCTTAAGCAGATCCGAAAGCATGAGTTAGTTCCCAATAACTCGTAGTGTTCAGGCGCCTTGTTTAAGGCGCCTTTTTTTATCTGCGGAGATTGTTATGGGGAAGTACTTACAAACTGGATAAGTTCTTGTTCAAAATTGGATTTGTCTAAAAATTTAACGCCGATGCGTTCACAGCGTTTCTGCATTTCAGAGCCGGATTCAGAGGTGAGCATGCAAATCTTGGCCCTCGGACATTCGGTCATGGCGGCCAGGGCGACAATTTCACCATTGGCACCGGGCATGTTGTAATCGATGGTGAACAGATCATAGCCATCTTCACCAATCATTCTCAACGCGACGTCACCATCTGGCGCTTCAGCAAAACTGGCGTCCGGGTAAAGGCGTTTAATTAGTTTGATGACAGTAGCCCTCGCCAATCGGCTGTCGTCAATTACTAGTACCTTCATTTAAGGTTTGCTCCTGGCGTATCCGTCCGCAATTTATTATGCCCGCACTTGCTGCAATAATTGTCTAGATGGCAGGGCACAAATTTCGGCCATTCGTCCCATACTTCGAAGTTAGTTATGCTAAGGGCTTTTGTCAAACAGATTTAGAAAAGTGTAGCTTGAATCTGCTAAGTAATGCCCAAACTTAGGTTACAAGATAATAAAGCCATAAGTTACCAATATGACCACGACCGATTTTCTCTTTGGTGATCAATTACCAGTATTTGCCAATGTACAACCAGAGGTGATTGAAAAGCAGGTGCAAGCTGCTATCGCCCATTGCAAGCAAGTGATTGAAGACTGCTTAAAACAACCAAGCTTTTCCTGGCAAAACCTCATTGCGCCCATCGAAGATGCGGACGATAGGTTGCACAAACTGTGGTCGCCGGTATCCCACATGAATTCGGTAGTCAGTAACGATGAATTGAGGCAAGCCCACGATGCTTGTTTGCCCCTGATGTCGGAATATGGCACTTGGGTTGGCCAGCACCAAGGCTTATACCAGGCTATCAAATCGATTAAGGAGTCTGACGGGTTTGACACTTTGAGCGCAGCACAGCAAAAAGTGATCAACAATGAATTGCGTGACTTCACTTTGTCGGGTGTTGCTTTGCCTGAGGACAAAAAACAGCGTTTCGCAGAGATCCAAGCCAAGTTGTCTGAACTGGCATCCAAATTCAGTAACAACCTGATGGACGCAACGCTAGCTTGGACAAAACATATAACAGACGAATCTGAGTTGTCAGGCTTGCCTGACAGTGCCCTAGCTGCCGCCAAACAAGCCGCTGAAGCGAAGCAGCTAGACGGCTGGTTGTTTACTTTGGATTTTCCCAGCTACCTGCCGGTGATGAGTTATTGTGACAATGCAAAGCTACGCGAAGAAATGTACCGTGCATTCTCCACCCGTGCTTCGGATGAGGGACCAAACGCTGGGGAATTTGACAATTCCGAGTTAATCAATGAAACCTTGGCATTGCGCAAAGAACTCGCTGCCTTATTGGATTTTGACAATTATGCACAGCGCTCATTGGCCACTAAAATGGCAGAGTCTGAGCAGCAGGTGCAACAGTTCCTGCAGGATTTGGCCTCACGATCCAAGCCTCAGGCCGAGCAGGAGCTGCAGGAGATCAAAGATTTTGCCCAGAAGGAGTTTGCAGCCGATGATCTGCAGGCCTGGGATTTGCCCTATTACGCAGAAAAACTAAAACAGGCCAAGTTTTCCATCTCGGACGAAATGCTGCGCCCTTATTTCCCCGAAGACAAAGTAGTCAAAGGCCTTTTTGAAGTAGTGCAGCGCCTGTACGGATTGCAAATCAAACCTGGTGATGCTCCAGATACGTGGCACAAAGACGTAAGCTTCTACACTATTTACGATGCTGAGGGTGAACAGAGGGGGAGTTTTTACCTAGACCTCTACGCCCGGGCCAAAAAACGCGGTGGCGCCTGGATGGATGAGTGCCGTTCACGGCGCATTTTAGCCGATGGTAGTTTGCAATACCCGGTGGCCTATTTAACCTGCAACTTCAATGGCCCGGTGGGCGGCAAGCCAGCCTTATTCACCCACGGCGAAGTAATCACTTTGTTCCATGAGTTTGGCCATGGCATCCACCACATGCTGACCAAAGTCGATGAGTCATCCGTGTCGGGGATCAGCGGGGTCGCTTGGGATGCGGTAGAACTGCCCAGCCAGTTTTTGGAGAACTGGTGTTGGCAAGAAGAAGCCTTGGGCTTTATCTCCGGCCACTTTGAAACCGGTGAGCCGCTGCCCAAAGAGCTATTGGATAAACTCTTGGCTGCCCGCAACTTCCAAGCGGCGATGCAGATGGTGCGCCAGTTGGAGTTTTCACTGTTTGATTTTGGTTTGCACCAGCAGTTCCAACCAGGCTTTGATGTGCAGGCCTACCTAGACCAAATCAGGCAACAGGTTGCCGTGGTCAAGGCGCCTAGTTTTAACCGCTTCCAGCATAGCTTCGGCCATATCTTTGCGGGTGGCTATGCTGCGGGCTACTACAGCTATAAATGGGCTGAAGTCCTATCTGCCGATGCCTTTTCCCGTTTTGAAGAAGAAGGTATTTTCAATGCGGAAACCGGTAGATCCTTTTTGGAAAATATCCTGGAAATGGGCGGTTCCAAGGAACCAATGGAACTGTTCAAGGCCTTCCGTGGCCGCGAACCCAAAATTGACGCCTTGTTAAGGCATTCGGGTATCACGGGCTAGGTAAAGGGGGCGGCATGGCATTGGAAACCTTTGAACAAGTCTGGCAGCGCGCTGCTGAGCGCAAGGGCGGCGACGCTAAACTCAAGGCCATGTTATCCAAGCCTGCGCCCAGTTCGCACTTGGCGGCACTGGGCGATGACCGCTATTTGGCTGAATTTAGCAAAAAAGTGTTCCAGTCGGGCTTTGTCTGGCGCGTGGTGGAGCAAAAGTGGGATGACTTTGAGCGGGTGTTTTTTGGCTTTGATATCGAAAAAGTCTGTTTGATGCCGGATGAGATGTTAGAGAAAAAAGCCAGTGATCCCAGCATTATCCGCAACTTCACCAAGGTTAAAACCATCCGTGCCAACGCCAATATGATTGCCGATATCGCTCGTGAACACGGCAGTTTTGCCCAGTTTATCGCTGATTGGCCAAGCGATAACATCATTGGCCTTTGGGAGCTGCTGAAGAAAAAAGGCAGCCGTTTGGGCGGCAATACCGGCGCCTATGCATTGCGGGCGTTGGGTAAAGATACATTTTTACTGAGCAACGATGTGGTGGCCTATTTTAAAGCCCGGGACTTGGTCACCGGTAGCACTACCTCAAAACGCAGCCTGCAAGTGTTCCAAGATGGTTTCAACCAGCTGCAGCAACAATCGGGGCTCACTTACCAGGAGCTAAGCCGATTGCTTGCCTTTAGTGTAGGCGACAATTATGTCGTCTAGCTCCCACAGATTTTACGCAGCCATATAGGCTATTGCCATCTAATCGGGGCAACAATAGAGTCTCTATAAATCAAACTCAAAATGTGACAGTTATAAAATATCCTTGTGATAGTTTTGTGAGACTTTTTATCCAGACTGTTCCTTGTTGATTATTAACCCAACGAGGACAGCAAAGTGAAAAAATCCCTATTTGGTGCAGCAGTAGCACTTAGCCTCAGCAATTCAGTTACTGCGGCAGACCTGACGTTAGAAATTCAAAACTTAAGCCAAGGCATGTACTTTACCCCGGTGGCCCTAGTGGCACATACAGCAGATGCCAGTTTGTTTGAACTGGGTGAAGCTGCCAGTAGCGAAATCCAGGCGATGGCAGAAGGTGGTTCTTTGGATGGCATTGCCAGTATCGGCGAAGCCATCAATGCCGATGTATTGGCCAACCCTGCTGGTGGTTTGTTGGCGCCGGGTGCCACTGTCTCAGGTTCCTTGATGACCGATGATAGTAATGGGGTGCTATCAGTCGCTGCCATGATTTTGCCCACTAACGACGGTTTTGTCGGTTTAGATAATTGGCCAATCCCCACTGAAGCGGGTACCTACACCGTTTATTTAAATGCCTACGACGCCGGCACTGAGGCCAATGACGAGATCCGCGGCAGTGGCGCCTCTGGTGAGGCCGGTGTGCCAGTGCCACCGCCATTGGAAGGTGTAATTGGAACAGGAGGTACTGGTGTTACTTCCATGGAAGCCAATGCGACCGTGCATATCCATCGCGGTAATCTAGGTGATTCAGACAGTGCTGGTGGCACCAGTGATATTAACAGCTCAATCCAGCGCTGGCTCAATCCCATTGCTAAGTTAACCGTCACGGTCAACTAGGAGCGGGTCGATGGAAATTTCAAATAGCAACATGCTAAAAACTGCGGGCATTGGCCTGCTTGCGCTGTCCTTGGCAGCCTGTGGCGATGACGAACGCATTGTAGAAGTAGAAACCATTGTTGAAGTGGAAGTCCCGGCACCGGTGCCTGATCCGGTTCCTTACAGCTACTCGGTCACGGTTACCAACCTGACCCATGCGCAACCGCTTTCGCCCGTGGCAGTGGTTTTGCACGAGACTGGCTATCTATGGCAAGTGGGCGAAGTGGCGTCAGTGGACATCGAAATAATGGCTGAAGGCGGTGACAACAGCCGCTTGCTTGCCCTACCCCAAGCCTTGGCAAGTGCATCTGGTACAGCACCAGTCGGTCCTGGTGGCAGTGATACCTTGAACGTCACCGTTAATGAAATAGCGGACGCGCGCCTGACCATTGCCACCATGTTAGTGAATACAAATGATGCCTTTACCGGTCTCAATGCATGGGACTTAGGTCAACTTGATGTCGGGCAGAGCTGGAGCACTAACGTCGGCGTTTACGATGCCGGTACCGAAGCCAATACCGAAGCCGTTGGCACCATTCCTGGGCCAGCCGATGGCGGTGCAGGGTTTGACGCCATGCGCGACGATGTTGGTTTTGTTGCTCGCCACCCTGGCATTGTATCCCGGGATGATGGCCTGCAGTCGTCGGTATTGGCTGGCGTCCATAAGTTTGATTCGCCAGCGATGCGCATCTTAGTAACGCGCACACAGTAATTAGGTCTGCCCAGTGCAAGGGTGTGCTGGGCAAATTCTATTTGAGGAAAAGACATGGCCCACCAAGTGCTGATAGTGGAAGACGACCCTGATATTGCCGATCTAATACGCGTCAACCTGATAGAGCTTGGCATCCATACCACATTGGCAAATAACGGTGAAAAAGGCTTGAATGCCGCTAAACAACACGACTTTGACCTGTTGATCCTCGACATCATGTTGCCCGAACTCAGTGGTTTGGACATCTGCCGTGAAATACGGCAACAAAAACCGCAGCAGGCGATACTAATGCTCACCGCTAAAAACTCTGAAACTGACCGGGTATTGGGCTTGGAATTAGGCGCGGATGACTACATGAGCAAGCCATTTAGCGTAAGGGAATTGCAGGCTCGGGTGCGTTCACACCTGCGACGCACTGATGTGTTTCGGCAACGGGTCTCCCAAGAACAGTCTGATGCGCCGCTGCAAGTTGGGCAATTGAGCGTATTTGATAAACAACACTTGATTAGATTGCGCGGTGAACAACTGGATCTCACTGCAACCGAATACGATTTACTGCATCATTTAGCAAAACACCCCAACCAGGTGTTTAGCCGTACGCAACTCTTGGAGTCAGTGTGGGGCTATCATCATTCAGGTTATGAACACACGGTGAATTCCCATATCAACAGGTTGCGCGCAAAAATAGAGCCTGATGCTACGGATCCTCAAATTATCCAGACGGTGTGGGGGGTTGGCTACCGCCTGAACCCAGAAGGAGTCGGCGGGTGAGCTGGTTGAAAACACTGAGGTTAAAGCTCTGCTTTTACCAGCGTATCACACTTATTGTTGTCGCCGTGTTTATGCTGATATTGCTGCTGTTTTTTACTGCCAGCAGCCATTTGCAGTCCCATACCCGTTACGAGGCCGAACAAAGGTTACACCAACACTTGGCGGCACACTTGGTGGCAGATAACCCGTTGTTAAAAGATGGGGTCTACAATTACGGGGCACTGAAAAACCTATTCCATACCCTAATGTTATTGGGACCGCGTTTTGAGTTTTATTACCTGGATGCGCAAGGTGCGATATTGGCACATTCAGCGGATAATCCCGGGCAGTTAAGTCGCTCTATTGATATTAGCGCCATAAAGCAATATGTTGAGGGCAACTTTGATTTTCCTTTGCTGGCGGAAGATCCTAAAAACCCGCAAACCCAAAAAATATTTTCAGCGGCGCCGGTATACAACGATACCCAATTACAAGGCTACCTCTACGTTATCATTGGCGGCCAAGCTTACGATTCAATACTAGCCAGTTTGCAAGAAAGCCAAGCCTTGAGGGAATTTGTGCTGTTTGTATTAGCGGGATTGTGCGCATTGTTTGTGGTTACTATCGTCCTTTTTAAACTGGTTACCTCGCCTCTGCGCCAGTTAAGTACCGATATGATTGCGTTTCGCCAAGCCGACTATAAGTTAGCGCAAGCGCACCTAAGCAACCAGGATTGGTGCCCAGACAGCCGCAGTGAAATAGACAAATTGGGTTGTGCATTTAACGAACTGTTTGCACACGTCGATGCCCAATTCAACGCGTTGCAACAAATCAACCAGCAGCGCAAAGAAATGCTGGCGGATCTGTCCCACGACTTACGGACCCCTTTGGCAAGCATGCAGGGCTACCTTGAAACCGTGCAATTGCAAGGTAGCGCGTTATCTAGCCAGGATCGGGAAAGGTTTATGGATATCTGCATGCGTAACATGCGCAATTTAAAACAGTTAGTGGATCAGGTTTTTGAGCTTGCCTATTTGGAAGGAGGTGAAGTGAATATGGTGACTGAATCTTGTGCTTTAGGTGAGTTTTTGCACGATATCACCGCCAAATTTGCCATCGATGCGCAAGAGAACGAGGTAAACCTGAGCATAGCGCCGGAACAAACCAACTATTTGATTGCCACCGATATGGGTAAACTAGAACGGGTTTTATCCAACCTGATAGACAATGCTATCCGCCATACGCCAGCCGGTGGCAGTGTCACCATATACATCCAACCCGGCGAAGACCATGTTCAACTGAATATCCAAGACACAGGTATAGGTATTGCACCTGACGAACTAAAAAACATATTCGTCCCCCGCTACCAGGCGTCAAACAGCCAAAAGAAAAAGGGGAAAAATGTCGGATTGGGTTTGGCAATTAGCCAAAAACTAGTGGTGTTATTGGGTTCTTCGCTACAAGTCGAAAGCAAACCTGGCCAGGGTACCCAGTTTAGTTTTAGCTTGCGTTATGCCCAGTGATCACAGTTAGCCATGACTCACCGATAGCCATATCCGTGTTAGGTGGACAGCTGCCTGTCTTTTTTTTGCCATGGCGGCTTCGGACAGAGCCGTTTTGAAGGGTAACTCTTCAGTGTGCGCTTGCATTTAAATCCGAACACCAGGGTGACCGGTCACCTCAAAAAGTAGTTAAAAGTTATATAAATCAATAAGATAAACTTTGGCATTTATCTTGAATAATGCTAATCCACAAAAGCAGTCTCCATTGTGAAGTCGAGGGTTAGCTAAATGTTAAGAGATACCTCCGGACAAGACCGGGTTTTGTCGGGAAAAGAAGTAAAGCGCAGTTGGCGCTGGCAGTTGCCGGTGGGCGCAGTGGTGGTAATTGCCGCTTTATTTGTTGCTGTGCCCCAGTTTAACCGTTTGTTCGCCTCTGATATGGCGGTACCTGCCGAACGCTTGCGCATTGCCACTGTTGAGCGTGGCGACCTATTGCGGGATATTGCCGTGCAAGGCCGGGTCGTGGCGGCCAATAGCCCCACTTTATACGCCAATACCGCGGGTATCGTTAGTTTGCATATCAAAGCCGGTGATCAGGTACAGCAAGGGCAGACCCTGGCGGTATTAGACAGCCCCTTGTTGACCAACCGCTATGACCAGGAACTGGCCACCTTGGAACAGCTGCGCTTAGAAGTGGGCAGGCAAAAAATCCAAATCAAAAGTTCAAAACTCAACAACCGCCAGGCCATCGAAGTGGCGGCGGTAGACCTGGAAACTGCCGAGGTGGAAAAAAAACGGGCCGAGATCAGCGTGTCTGATTCCTTGATCAGCCAGCGGGAATACGAAGAAAAAATTGCTTCCTTCAAGCGCGCTTCCCTGACCCATAAACACGCACAAGAAAACTATGTGATCCAAGAGGAAAGCATGAACCTTGAGCTGCAAGGCATGCAATCACAGTTGGAGCGGCAGCAGTTTGTTGTGGATGACCTAACTAGACAAATTGCCGAACTGACCCTGACTTCTCCCACGGACGGCATTATCGGTAGCGTCAACGTGCGGGAAAAAGACAATGTCCCCGCCAATACCGCCTTGATTACTGTAATCGATCTAAGTGCCTTGGAGATTGAAGCCAGTATTCCAGAAAACTATGCCGATGATTTAGGTGTGGGACTCGCTGCGGAGGTGACCATCAATGGCAGTGTGCAACCGGCACAACTAGTGGCCATTTCGCCAGAAGTGCAAAATGGCCAGGTGGTAGGGCGTATCCGCTTCCAAGATGACAGTGTCGCCAACCTGCGCCAGAACCAGCGGGTCAATGCCCGTATCCTGATTGAATCCAAGCAAGGGGTATTGAAGCTGCGCCGCGGCGCCTTTGTGGAATCCGGCGGTGGTCGTATTGCTTACGTGGTACAGCAGGGCAATGCCCTCAAACGCGATATCAACCTCGGAGCGCGCAGTATTGGAGAAGTTGAAATCCTCTCTGGGCTGGCAGAAGGCGACCAGGTGGTGATCTCCAGCATTGCAGAATTCCAAAACCAAGAACGTATTTTTTTAATTAACTAGGGGCTAATGCCCAAATGTGGGAGCAAATATCATGTTGAAAATGGAAAATGTCAGTAAAATTTATCGCACTGATTTGATTGAGACCCATGCCCTGCGCAAAGTTGACCTGCATATAGAAGCCGGTGAATTTGTGTCGGTGACTGGCCCCTCTGGTTCCGGCAAGACCACTTTCTTGAATCTAGCTGGTTTGCTGGAAACCTTTGAACTAGGTGACTACTACCTCGACGGCCAAAATGTTAAAGGCTTGTCCGACGACCAGCTGTCAGACCTACGCAACCAGAAAATTGGTTTTATTTTCCAGAGCTTTAATTTGCTGTCGGACTTACCTTTGTTTGAAAACGTGGAAGTGCCATTGCGCTACCGGGGGTTTAGCAAAGCCGAACGCAAAGAAAGAGTTGAGCAGGCATTGGAAACTGTTGGCCTGGCATCCAGGATGCAGCACTTGCCAACACAGCTTTCCGGTGGACAGCAGCAACGCGTTGCCATTGCCCGTGCCATTGCGGGTGAACCTAAATTCTTGTTGGCGGATGAGCCCACCGGGAACTTGGACTCATTAATGGCACAGCAAGTGATGGATCTGTTGGAAAAAATCAATTCTGATGGCACCACCATTGTTATGGTGACCCATGATGATCAATTGGCTAAGCGTGCTAATCGCAATATCCAGATCTTCGATGGCCAGGTGAGCGACTTGGACTATAACGCTACTGAAGAATTGGTAAAGACTGCATAGGGGACCAGGCATGCTGAGTTACAACTTTTCACTTGCCCTGGCTAGCTTAAAGGAGCGGCCTGGGCTGACTTTTTTGATAATCCTCACTATCGCCATTGGTTTGGGTTTATATACCACGGTGCAAACCATGGCGTTCCACAGTGGTGGCGTGCCGTTTCCCCATAAGAGCAAAAACGTGTTTTTGATCCAGATGGACAACCGGGAAACCAGCGCCGAAGAAATTACAGAGCAGCGGCGTATGGTGGATACCACCTACAAGGACGTGATGAACCTGCTACAAATGGATTCGTTTGCCACAGCCCATAGCTTTAACTGGAATTCCTACGGTGTTATTAATGTCGAGGGCAACAACGAGTCTGCGGTGAACTCAGAAATCCTGGTGACCAACCATAGCTTCTTCACTATGTTTGAAACGCCCTTCATTTATGGCAGCGGTTGGGATGCCCAAGCTGACCGCAGCGGTGAGCCTGCCGTCGTCATTAGCCGTGCCATGAACGATAGGCTGTTCGGTGGCGAAAACAGCGTTGGCCAAACAGTCCGTATAAACACCACACTGGTAAAAGTTGTAGGTGTAATGGCAGATTGGACTATTACCCGGCGTTTTTATGACCGGTCATTTGCACCCGGTTATTTGCACGAGTTTTTTGTGTCCTACCAGTTTGCCATTAACCAAGATTTACCGCGGGCGGCCAGGTTTGATTGTTGGGCTACGGAACAAGAATCTGGAGTTAACTTCCGTACTGAAGGCCTTGAGCAGCTGTTGGGCTCTGAATGTGCCTGGATCAGCTTGTGGGCGGAGATCCCAGATGGTCTAGCACCGCAATACCACGAAGACCTAGTGCGCTATGTGCAGTCACAAAAAGAACTCGGCCGGTTCCCGCGTGAAATCGACACCTATGTCACTGACTTGGATGAGCAAATCGGTTTTCATGCTGAAAACAATGGCTACATCAATATGCTCAAGATGATTTCCCGTTTGTTTTTTGCGGTTTGCCTGCTCAACGCCATTGGCATCATGCTGGCCAAATTTATCCGTCGCAGCAAAGAAGTGAGCTTGCGCCGCGCCTTGGGTGCCCGCAAAAAAATCATTATCCAGCAATATTTAATCGAGGTGATGTTAATCGGCCTGCTTGGTGGTTTATTAGGCGTTGTCATTTCTTATTTCGGCCTGTGGGGAATGATGAAAATACGGCTTTATGCGGTGGATTACACTATTACTGCCGAGAGCATCTTGCACCAGTACCAGTTGAACTGGCTGCTGATTGGCGAGGCCTTTATTACCAGCGTTGTGTGTGCCGTGCTGGTTAGTTTGTATCCCATTTGGCGCTTGTGCAATGTCGCACCTGCTGCCCAGTTGAAATCATCTTAAGGAGGCGATCATGGAACTAAGACCGATCTTATTGAGCCTTAAACACAACAAATTCATGTCGCTGATCATTGTGGTACAGATTGCCTTTACCATGGCGGTCCTAAGTAACTCCGTGTTCCTGTCAGTGACCACGCTAAAAGAGTGGAACCTGCCTTCCGGCTTGCCCCAGGACGATATTATCCGGGTGACTCCTCGCTTTTATGATCCAAACCAGGATGTTCCTGCGGCTGTCATCGCAGATCTACAAAGGGTACGGGAGATGCCTGGCGTAGAGGCAGTGGCACCCACTAATGCGGTTCCGTTTACTGCCGAGAACGTCAGTAAAGTTTATCTTTCCTCGGATCAAGAAGCCGAAGGCTTTGATACCGTGGTATTTGATTCTGATGAAAATTTGATGCAGGTATTACAACTGAGCCTATTGGAAGGGCGTGCCTTCGAATTTGGCGATGTGATCCGCGAGACAGGCTCCACCAATAGTGAAGTGATGATCAGCCAGGACATGGCAAACGAGCTGTTTCCTGGGCAAACCGCGGTTGGCCAGACTATTTGGTTACAACAAGGCGCTGAACCGGTGAAAATTGTGGGTGTTTATTCCAACTTCATGAATGGTGAACGGCTCAATTACTATGGTAAGTCTTACCATACCATTATCCGTCCGCGCTCTATCTGGCAATTTGAAGGCGAGCCCCATTACTTAATCAGGATGCAGCCTGGTATTGCTGAGTCAAGCTTAGAAGATGTCGCGAGTCTATTTTACCTGCAACAAGGGCGTTATT
Source organism: Alteromonadaceae bacterium (assembly GCA_965279005.1). Taxonomy (GTDB): domain Bacteria; phylum Pseudomonadota; class Gammaproteobacteria; order Enterobacterales; family Alteromonadaceae; genus Planctobacterium. The sequence continues at coordinate 252,687 of CBDIHK010000027.1, forward strand.
TGTTCATTTATGAGCGTTTGAAGCGCACCCAAAAACGCATGTACGATGGCCGCGGTAGCCGTGCGCTAACCTTCCTGGTTATAAGCGCTGTCTTGGTGTTGATAACAGCCTTTGGTGTTGCCGGATTAACTTCGTTCCAAACCAACCAAAAGCGCAAACAAATCGGCACCCGCCGCGCTTTGGGGGGACGGAAAAGCAAGATCATGCAGTACTTTTTCACCGAAACCTCAGTACTAACCTTGGTTGGCCTGTTCCTGGGGACTGTGGTGACTATTGCCATGACATTTGAATTGTCGATGATTGAACAGGAAAATATCCTCAACTTAGGCATAATGTTTTTGATAGCCCTGCTATTATGGCTAGTAAACTTAGTTGCGGTATTTTTACCTGTGAAACGGGCTGCGGGTGTCGCTCCAGCAATTGTGACCCGATCTGCGTAAGGGAAAGTTAAGGAACCAAAAATGCAAGCCAAGGTATTGGTAATAGACGATAACCCAGACGTCGCCCAAGCCCTGAAAGTATTGTTAACCCTCAACGGTATGTCGGCGCAACATGCGCCCTCACCCTGTGGGGGGTTGGCAGCCTTGGAAAAGGAACACTATGACCTGGTAATCCAGGACATGAACTTCAGTAAGGACATGACCTCCGGAGAAGAAGGGATTGAGTTGTTCCAACAAATCCGGGATTTAAAACCGGATTTACCCGTTATTCTGATCACGGCCTGGACTTCCTTGGAAACCGCGGTGCAGCTGGTGAAGTCAGGCGCCAGCGACTATATGGCCAAACCCTGGGATGACGAAAAGCTGGTCACTACCATTCGCAATTTACTTGAGCTAAACGAGCTGCAACAACAGCAAATCCAGCATGCAACAGCCAGGCAGCAGCAGGGACAAGCCTTGGCGCAGCAATTTGATTTGTGCGGGATCCGCTACCGCAGTGATGCCATGTCGCAGTTACTGCAAATGACTACCCAGGTAGCTAAATCCGATGTGGCGGTATTGATTACCGGCCCCAACGGCGCCGGCAAGGAAAAGATCGCTGAGATAGTGCAAGCCAATTCGCCGGTGAAAGACGGCCCATTCGTGAAGGTAAACATCGGTGCCTTGCCACCTGAGCTAATGTCAGCGGAATTGTTTGGTGCCGAACCCGGAGCCTATACCGGTAGTAACCAACGCCGCTTTGGCCGCTTTGAGCAGGCCGACAAAGGCACGTTGTTTTTAGATGAAATTGGCAACCTGTCTATGGACGGCCAGGCCAAGCTATTACGGGTATTGGAAACCGGAGAATTCCAACGCCTCGGCGGCAACAACACTATTAAGGTGAATGTTAGGATCATCAGTGCCACCAACACTGATTTACCTGCTGCCATTGCCAAAGGCCAGTTCCGCGAAGACTTGTATTACCGGCTCAATGTTATTGAGCTGAATTTACCGCCGCTGAATAAACGCAAAGCCGATATAATCCCCTTGGCTGATTTGTTCCTGGAAACCGGCAAATCACTGTCAGAAGCTGCAATTGCAACCTTGAAACAGCACGATTGGCCCGGCAATGTCAGGGAACTTAAAAATGTGATGCAGCGGGCGCAGTTATTGAGTCCTGGCAGCGTGATTGAAGCTGCAAACCTGGGATTACCGGTTGCCCAGTTGGAGGCCGAACCGCCAATGGAGCTTTCTGCCGCAGACATTGAAGCCGCAATCAGGGACACTGGGGGGGTGATTTCAGAAGCCGCCAAGTTGTTGGGCTTAAGCCGCTCTGCTTTGTACCGGCGCATGAAAAAATTCGGGCTTGAATGAAAAAATCCCTGCATTGGCACCTGTTCCTAAAACTCGCGTTGCTTATCGTCGCCTACGCAGGCTTTATCTATTTGGGCAGTCTTTACAGTACCCAGCCGGTGCTGTGGTTATTGCTGGCAACCATTGTTTTTTTAGCCATCTTGGCCCTGTCATTAAATAGCCTACTATCACCTTTAACGGATGTGCTGCGGGCGGTGGACAATGGTATTGATGCCTTCAAAGACGGTGACTTCAGCCTAACCATCCACAAAAATGGCTATCGGGAAATCGAAAACATTGCCAGTTTATACAACGAACTGGCGGGTATTTTGCGCGAAGAGCGTATGAACATTTACCAGCGCGAATTATTGCTCGATAGTGTGATCCAATCGACTCCGGTGGCCATGGTCTTGACCAATAGCAAGGGCTACATCGTCTACAGCAATGCCGCGGCCAAACAGCTATTGCAGATGCGGCAGCGTTTGGACGGTAATAACTTTTCTGAATTGTTAAAACACCTGCCTTCCGAATTGCGGCAAGCGACCCTGCAGAAGTACGATGGCCTAGTTACCCAAAATCTGGCAGAACAAAAGCTGGTGTACCATGTTAGCTGCCAGTTGTTCCAGCTTAATGGCAATAGCCATAACCTGTACCTCTACAAAAACCTGACCTCGGAAATGAACCGCAAAGAGATTGAGCTGTGGAAACGCGTGATCCGCATGATCAGCCATGAGCTGAATAATTCCTTAGCGCCCATCGCGTCACTGAGCAATTCTGCCAAGCAAATTATCGACCAGCCCGAGCACTTGCATATGTTGCGGGAAGTTATGGATACCATCTCAAGCAGGGCGCAGCACCTAACCCAGTTTATCAACGATTACGCCAAGTTCGCCAAGATGCCGCAGCCAAAACCGGAAAAGGTGGAACTCGCCACCTTTAGCCAGCACTTGCAAACTTTATTGCAGGTTAACTGCCATTTTGATGTGCATTACCAGCACGCTTATTTTGACCCCGCCCAGATAGAGCAGGTACTTATTAACCTGGTGAAGAACGCCAAAGAATCGGGGTCGGCGCCAGAGGACATCGGCTTCCAACTGATCCAACAGGCGAAAAAGCTCAATTTCACGGTGTTTGACCGGGGCGCTGGTTTAAGCGATTCGCAAATGCAACAAGCCTTGCTGCCTTTTTACACCACCAAAGAAAAGGGTTCGGGATTGGGCTTGGCGCTTTGCAATGAAATTGTCTCAGCCCACGGCGGTAAGCTCAGGTTATTCAACCGGGATCACGGTGGCCTGTGCGCCAGTTTTGAATTGGAATTGCAGTGATAATGTTGCTATTTCAGCTGCAAGTGTCCCTATTTCTGCTGCATGTCCTGCAATTTTGCTAATACAGTGCCAAATACGTCACTGGTTTTTTCGGTTACTTCCAAGCTGCTATTAAACTGTTCCGAGGCATTGTCAGTGATGTAGTGGATCCTGGCTTCTTGGTCTTCCTCCAAACCCAGGCTGGGCAGCAACATATCCAGGTCGGTCATCATTTGCCGGATAGTACGGGTACTATCGTTGACGCTTTCCTGCAAGTCGCTGGAAGCCTTGGTTAGTAGCACAGTGATGTCCTTGACACCCTGTTGCCAATTTTCAGCATCTACCAATGCTTGTTGCTTGTTGAGACCATCGGTTTTTACATCAAAGGCTTCCATCAAGAAGGTCAAACTATCCCTAAGCCGGCCCGTTTTTTCTTGGTCTTCGGGCATGTTAAGTACCAACAGGGAGGTATCACCAAAAGTAAAGATAGCCCGGTGGCCTTTGGTCCAAATACGTTGGCTTTGCCTGACCCTAGAAATTATTTCTTGTTCAATTGAAGAGCTAGTCCTACCCGGAGAGGCGGCAAAAGTGGGTTGGCCGGAAACCTCATAGTAAAGGGTACACTTGAGGTCAAATTGGGCAAGGCATGCAAAAACCGCACTGCATAAACTATCAAAGCTTTCTGATTCTATAACCCCTTGCACACCTTTGAGGATAATACCCATTTCGCTTTGTGCCGACATCGCTTGGAAGGCGGTTTGGCTAGCGTAGTCCAGTTGCTCTTTTAAGCCCACTTTTGATTTTAGCAAGTCAATAGCGCTGCTGACCTTTGCCGAGATCTCAAGAATGTCGTAAGGCTTGTTTATGTAGTCGTCGGCGCCTGCTTCCAAGCCTTTTAGGCGCTCCTCCACCGAGGTCTTGGACGATAGGAATATGACACTGGTGACGCAGTGCTGGTATTCATCATGGATCATCTTACAGATCTCGTAACCTGTGGGGCCGGGCAGCAAAGTTTCTAGGATCACCAAGGTAGGTGTTTCAGGGGAGAGGGTGGCGATCATGGCCATGCCGTCATTAAATACTTCCACCTTGTAGTCGTCGGACAAAATGCCTGAAAGAAGCTCTTGTTCTATTTCATCGGCTTCAACGATACAGATACGACATTCATTCATAATAGGTTCTGGCTCCCAAGTACTCGGAGTTTGCGTTGCTAAGTATGCGGCAAATTAGTGTCACTACAATACGACTAAAGTTCAAGTGGGATCAATTACGCAAAGCCAACCAATAGCCATTGCTTTGTAGTAGACAAATTAATAGCAGCTTTATCGGCTAATACAAACTTCCTTGGAATTTCAGGCCACGCAATAGACGCGATCGACAATTACTTGATATAGCAGTCATAAAACTCTTTCCGTTACTTTGGACTTCTTTGTTATTATTGCCAACTGTTTTTACACCTAATCATTGGAAAACCATGGCTGAAGCACCTGAAAAACAACAAACCCATTTTGGTTTTAAGCAAGTTGATAGCGACCAAAAAGTTGGCATGGTGGCTGACGTATTCCACTCTGTAGCGGCAAAATATGACCTAATGAACGACCTCATGTCATTGGGTATCCACAGGCTTTGGAAGCGCTTCACCATTGATTGCAGCGGTATCCGTCCTGGCCAGTCGGTATTGGATCTTGCCGGCGGCACTGGCGATTTGGCAGGCAAGTTTGCCCGATTAGTTGGTCCAGAAGGTAAAGTGGTGCTTTCGGACATCAATGATTCAATGCTAAAAGTGGGACGCGCAAAGCTGTGGGATCAAGGCATTGTCGGAAACTTGGAGACGGTGCAGGCAAATGCCGAATGTTTGCCGTTCCCAGACAATAGTTTTGATCTAGTCACCATTGCTTTTGGTTTGCGCAATGTCACCGACAAGCAAGCGGCATTAGAATCTATTTTCCGTGTTCTAAAACCAGGCGGCAGGTTATTGGTACTGGAGTTTTCCAAACCTACCCATGCGGAATTTGCCAAACTATATGACTGGTACTCGTTTAATATACTACCCAAAATGGGACAACTGGTGGCCAATGATGCCGATAGTTACCAGTACTTGGCAGAATCCATCCGCATGCACCCGGATCAGGATACCCTAAAGGGCATGATGCAAACCGCTGGCTTTGAAGAAGTCACTTACCACAACTTAACCGGCGGCATTGTTGCCCTGCATCGCGGGTTCAAGTTCTAATGCCGGCAGCCCAGTTATTTGCATCGGCGCTTGAAGCCGCCATCAACCAATTGCTATCGCTAGACCCTGAAAGCACTCAGCGGCTACAAGCCCTGGCAGGCAAATCTATCATAGTCTCCTTGGCAGAATTGAACAATGACTTGGCGTTCCATTTTACCGACCAGGTAACGCTGAGGGTGCTGATCCGCGAACCCAAGGTGATTGAGCATTGCGATTGTAGGATCACTACCAAGTTGTCGGTACTCAGGCAACTGCAGGATACGTCGCAGCTAACCCGCTTAATCAAGGCTGACCTGCTGCAGCTAGATGGCGACATCAATATTGCCCAGGACTTTGCCAATTTGTTCAAACAATTGGATATCGACTGGGAGGGGTATTTGGCTAAATACACGGGTGACGTCGTTGCCCATAACCTCGCCCGTGGTGCGCAACTGGTCAAAGAAAAGATATCGAAAGCCGCACAGCGGGGGCAAACTATCCTACGCGACGCCGCCATTGAAGAAAAACGTGTGGCCGCGCCTGGTATGTTAGTAGATGATTTTGTCGAAGCGGTGTTCGATACCCGTGGCCAGGTGGATAGCCTTGAGCGACGTATTGAACAACTGGAAAACAGCAAGAAATAGCATAGGATAACTCGTCAAGTGCAAATCACCCGCTTTTACACGATTTTAGCCACCACGCTGCGTTATGGCCTGGACGAGCTTATTCCTAAACGTTTTGTGCCTTGGTATTTGCGATTGTTGCGTTTTTGCTTTTTCTGGTTGCGCAACCAGCACAAGGAAGCAAATGACGGAGCCAGGTTGCGCTTGGCGTTGGAGTCCTTGGGGCCAGTTTTTGTCAAATTTGGGCAAATGCTCTCCACCAGGCGCGACTTATTGAGCCCAGAAATTGCCGATGAGCTGGCGTTGTTGCAAGATAAAGTTGCACCATTTGATAGCAATGTCGCCAAACACTCCGTCATGCAGGCCCTGTCCATCGCAGACTTGAGCGAGGTATTCTGTGAATTTGACAGTGTACCCTTGGCTTCTGCTTCCATAGCCCAGGTGCATGCTGCCAAACTGAAAGCCAATGGGGCTTCGGTTGTGGTCAAGGTGATCCGGCCAAATATCGTATCTACTATCCAGGCTGACATTGAGCTCATGCATTCAGCCGCATGGTTAGTGCAGCGTGCCCTCCCGGATGGCCGCCGTTTGCGACCAGTTGAGGTGGTAGAAGAATACCGTAAAACCATAATTGATGAGCTTGACTTACTGCGTGAATCCGCCAACGGAACCCAGCTGCGTAATAATTTTGAAAATTCCGAGCTGCTCTATGTACCTAAAATGTATACTGACTACTGTCGCAAAAATGTGCTGGTAATGGAGCGCATTAAAGGTATTCCCATATCCGATATCAGCCAATTACAGGCCAAGGGCACCAATATCAAGTTATTGGCGGAGCGAGGTGTATCGGTTTTTTTCACCCAAGTATTCCGCGATAGCTTTTTCCATGCCGATATGCATCCAGGCAACATTTTTGTCGCTGATGAACACCTGGGCTCACCCCAGTACATCGCCATTGATTTTGGTATTGTCGGCACCTTAAACCGGGATGATAAACGCTACTTGGCAGAGAATTTCGTGGCTTTTTTCAATAGCGACTACCGAAAAGTCGCAGAATTACACGTGGATTCTGGCTGGGTACCTGCCAATACTAACGTCGATGAATTTGAACAGGCGATCCGCACTGTTTGCCAACCGCTGCTGCACAAACCCTTGGCAGAGATTTCTTTTGGCCATGTGTTGTTGCAGTTATTTAATACTGCCCGGCGGTTTGACATGGTGGTACAACCGCAATTGGTATTGTTACAAAAGACCTTGCTCTATGTTGAAGGGCTTGGCCGCCAGCTTTACCCGCAATTGGATTTATGGGCGACTGCAAAACCGTTTTTGGAAGACTGGATGAAACAGCAAGTGGGATTTTCAGCCATGTTCAACAAGGCCAAAGCCAATGTGCCCTATTGGACTGAAAAGTTTCCCGAAGTGCCGGATCTGATTTTCGACAGCCTCAAGCAGATAAAAAACCTGCCAGAAAAACAAAAACAGTGGCATGAACAACAGTTGTTGCACCGTCGGGAAAACACCAAGAGCTTGGTCTACGCCATCGCGGGGGCTGTGTTTATCTTGGTAGCGGCGCTGTTTCCTATGTACCAACTGCCCTTGTGGACGATTTTATTGTGCGCATCAGTTGGTTTGGGATGTTGGGTAAAATCATTCATTAAAATTTACCGTTTAGCTTCTTAAACAACACACTGATTTAGATTAGGGGTTGCCAACTGGGGTGGCGCCCAGGTTTTGTGGTGAAACCATACCTTTGGCTACCTTATTTATCCGGCCAGTTTACAGCCAGTGTAATATAATTTCCGCCCTACAACTTTAGTTTAAAGATCTGCACATTTACCCAGCTTTTCAGCCAAATTAGCCTATGCTCAAAGCTCTAACGGGCGAAAGTTACAGGATGTTTCTAAGCATAAATATTGTGGCTTTAGTTGGTAGCTAATATGTTGAAAAACGCAAAGGGCAAACAAGTGGGAATTGCCCTATTTTTTGCCGCGACCTGGACAAGTAATACTGCGGCAGGAACTGAAGACGCTAAATCCTATTTGGACATGGAATTAGCTGAATTGATGTCTATTGAAATAACATCGGTTTCGAAAAAATCCCAGGCACTCAAGGATACAGCTTCCGCTGTGTTCGTTATCTCCCAAGAAGAAATACAGATGGCTGGTGCAACCAGTATCCCTGAAGTGCTGCGCATAGTACCTGGCGTGCATGTTGCCCAAATTGATAGCAATAAATGGGCAATATCCAGCCGGGGGTTTAATTCACGTTATTCCAACAAGCTTCTGGTTATGATCGACGGGCGATCGGTATACACACCTTCTTACTCCGGTGTGTATTGGGATGCCCAAGACTTAGTGATGCAAGACATTGAAAGGATCGAAGTGATCAGGGGGCCTGGTGCTTCTATTTGGGGCGCAAATGCCGTTAATGGTGTTATTAATATCATCACAAAACATACTCGGCAGACCCAAGGCGGTTATTTTTCGTTGTTATTGGGAAATGAAGAAAAGGGCACGGCGAGTTTGCGTTATGGGGCTAAAATAAGCCATGCGCTAACCGGTAGGGTTTATGCTAAATACAGCGATCATGATCACAGTGTAGTTGCCGGGCAAGAAACTGATGCTGGCGATGCATGGGATTCGATGCGTGCTGGTTTTCGCTTGGATTACGAATCAGGGACAGGAGATAGCTTTACCCTACAGGGTGATATTTATGACAACGACATCCAACAGACCATTGGTACCCTGTGGTTAGACCCTGCCGATCCCAGCAGCCAGTTTCCCTATTTCATCGCTAATTACCAGGACAAGGCATCTTCGTCTGGGCATAACATTATGGCCAAGTGGCATAAAACGCTTGCCGAAGGCAACAGTATCAATGTTCAATCCTATTATGATCACGTCGAACGCAACGAAGTGTTCTTGGGACAACATAACCATACTTTTGACCTGGAAATTACCCAGGAGCTGCAGCTTTCACAAGACAGTGCGCTTATTTGGGGAGGGCATTACAGGCGCATCGAAGACGACTTTGACAATACCTTTTCTATTTCCATTTTGCCCAAAGATAAATTGACCGAACTCTATAGTTTATTTGGCCAATATGATACCTCATTGACGCAGGGTTTATTTTTGACCCTGGGGGCAAAAGTAGAACACAACTGTTTTACTGGCACAGAATGGCAACCAAATCTGAGGCTATTATGGAAATTGGACGATACACAAACCTGGTGGACTGCGGTTTCCCGGGCTGTAAGGATCCCATCAAGGGTAGAATACGGTGCATTGATCGCTTCGGCTGTTATTCCTGGGCAGCAACCTTTTACCCTAGCCACGCGCGGTAGCAGGGAGTTTAAATCTGAAAAACTGACTGCGTTTGAATTGGGCTACAGGGTGCAAGCCACTGACGCAGTGCACCTGGATATTGCCTTGTTTTACAACAAATACCAGGATCAAGGTAGTTTTGAACCAACTAGCTACATCGACCTCGGCACCGGGCTAATACCCGCGGGATTCAAGTTTGACAACAAACTCGAAGCCGACAGCCGCGGCGCAGAAGTTGCTTTCAAATGGTGGGTGAATGAACGCTGGCACATATATTCAAGTTATTCTTTCATTGAACTTGATGTTGACCGTAAAGAGGGCGGCGCTGATATGTTTATCGGACCGGTTATCGAAAATGGTGCGCCTAACCAGATGTTTTCGCTGCAATCGAAGCTGTACCTATCTGAGACATGGCAAGCTTACTTTTCCACCTATTATGTTGACCAGTTGCCTCGTACAAGTTTTAGTGCCAGCAGCGCAAGCGTTCCTGATTATTTTAGCATCAACGCAGGTGTAACTTGGCAGCCATTGGAAAAGGCCGAACTGTCTGTTTACGCTAGAAACTTGTTTGATAAACAGCATCCAGAGTTTATTGCTGAAAACTTTAGCATTGCCACTGACGTCGAAAGGTCAATATTCGTCAAGTTAAGTATGGCTTTTTAAACCGAACTGAAGGGATTAACACTAAGCATGTCATTGCAGTATTTGACAATGTGTAAATTGCTGAAACTAGCCACTGCTTTGCTAGTGCTGTTGTTTAGCAGCAGTGCCCTGGCTAACCCGGCTGTTCGTGATTACCAAATCAAAGCTGCCATTATGTATAAAATTAGTAAGTTCGTGACATGGCCGGAGCCTATTGGCAATGGGCAGGTAGTTCACTTTGGGCTTTGTATTTTAGGGGACGACAAGTTCGGTTCAACACTGGACGAACTGGAAACCCGCACCACCAACAACAAACCCATTAGGGTATTTCGCTTTAGCCAATCTTCGGCAGTCAATGAGCAATGCCACCTAGTGTTTATTGCAGAGTCCAAAGCTATCTTCCTCGACAGCATTCTAGACTACCTGGCGCCGATGCCGATCCTGACCATTAGCGATATCGTTGGTTTTGTTGAAAAAGGCGGAATGCTGCAAATAGTGACTGGTGATCAGGGGATCCAATTTTTTATCAATTTAAACAGGTTAAACCAATCAGGCTTAAGTGTTTCTGCCCAACTGCTTGAACTGTCTACCATCGTTAACACGGAACCAAGGTATTAGTGTATATGGATGTCGCAGCAAACAAATCTATCAGGCGGAAAATACGGCGCATGGTATTGGCCATTACTAGTGCCGCTTTGATTATTGCCTGTACCACCTATGTGGTTTTTAGCTACTACAACTCTAAACAAGAATTGAGTGAAAGGGTGGCCACATTAGCCGATTTCGTCGCTATTAATTCCACCGCCGCACTGAGTTTTGGCAGCACAAAAACTGCTGGTGAGCTGTTGCAGTCATTGAGTGTCGACCCCTCAATAGATCGCGCTTATTTATATACGCCGGAACAAGAGTTGTTAGCTTCTTTTGAGGCAAATCAAATAGAAAATTCAGAACCAAATCGGGATGCAGATGTTTGGGTCGACGCCGTTTTGCAGATGCAGGCCAAAATACAACACTTTGGCCACAACAGTTTTGAGCTAGTCCAACCCGTCATGTTGGATGGTGAAGCAATTGGTGTGGTTTATATTGAAGCAAATTTAGATGCAATCAATAGCGCCATTTTGAGTTTTTTGGCGACGTCTGCCTTGCTGATGCTGATGATTTTGCTGGTTGTGCACTTTTTAACAAAATCAATGCAACGCAGTATTACCATTCCACTGCAAGCTTTGCTGGACGGGATTGAGAATGTGGCGATCAAAAAAGATTTTGGCCTTCGCCTTGCGAAGTATGATGACGATGAAATAGGCCAGTTATCTGAGCGTTTTAACAACATGCTGCGCCAGATCCAGGAACGGGATCAACAATTGGCGAACCAACGGGATGATTTGGAGCGGCAGATCGGCGAGCGCACCAAAAGCCTGGTTGCGGCAAAAGAGTCTGCTGAAAAAGCCAACCAAGCCAAATCCGAGTTTTTGTCGCGCATGAGCCACGAGTTGCGCACTCCGTTGAATTCCATATTGGGATTTAACCAGTTACTGGCAATGAATGAAGAACTTCCGCCGGAGGATCGCGAAGGCGTCAAGGAAATCTCTATCGCCGGTAACCATTTATTGGAACTTATCAATGAGATCCTGGAGTTGTCCAAAATCGAAGCGGGAAAACTGCCGGTTACTATTGAGCCCGTCGATCTTAATAGGTTGATAAAAGAGTGTATCAGCTTGGTGCAATCGATGGCGATCAAAAAGGAAATCCACATAGTCACTGATATACCTGGTCGCATATGCGTCATGGCTGACCATATGCGGTTAAAGCAATGCGTGCTCAATTTGTTATCCAATGCGGTAAAATACAACCGGAAAAAAGGTAAAATCAGCGTATTGGTAAGCTCAGATGCTGAACTAAACCAGGTACGGATAGCTGTCTCTGACTCAGGGCAAGGTATAAAAGCGGAACATATGGATCAGCTTTTTATCCCGTTTGAACGCCTGGGACAAGATGCCCAGGGCATTGATGGCACTGGCATCGGCCTGAGTATTACCAAAAAGTTAGTGCAACTCATGGGAGGTGAAATCGGGGCATACTCTAAGCACGGCGAGGGCAGCAGGTTCTGGATTGTATTACCACCGTGCCAGCATTCACATCAGGATTGCCCTGAAAAAAGTGAAGATATCGCAGATTTTGTACCTAAGTCCTCGAAATTTGAAGCTGAAGATGGCGACATCGTGCTTTACATAGACGATAACCCCGCCAATGTGCGTTTGGTTGAAAGGCTCATTAGCAAACTGGACAAAGTTAACCTGCTGTCTGCCCATGAACCAGAGATTGGCATCGAACTTGCGCTTATGAGTTTGCCAAAATTAATTCTTTTGGATATTTCCATGCCCAATATGGATGGCTATGAGGTATTGCAAATACTGCGCAACAAGCCTGAACTCAAAGGCGTACCCATTGTTGCGGTTACAGCCAATGCCATGCCCAAGGATATAGAAAAAGGCCTCAATGCAGGTTTTACAGCCTATTTGACTAAACCGCTCAATATCAAAAACTTTTATTCAGTGGTGACGCGGCTATTGCAGGTAGAAAGCGGGACTAGCTAAACTTGGGCAGCGTCTGTTGGTTAAGTAGGGTCATTCGCAAAAAAAGGAATTAGGCCGCTACTAGGCTGGCCGGTGTAAAGTTAATAATGCCCAAAGAAACCCTCAACCCTGAGGGCGACGCCATAGGAGGCGTCAAAGCCTTCATCACGGCGCCAGAGGACAAAGGGCTCCACTTCAAAAAAGAGCCATTCGCGCAGGGCGTTTTTACGCCAACGGGTGCTGACCAAATACTCTTCGGCGCGGTAGTTGGGTTGGCTCAAGCCCTCCATGTAGAATCCGGTGATCAAAGCAGAAGTGTCGTCTATGCGCTGCATGTGGTACAGATTGTGTTGCCACAGCCAGTCGTTGCTTTCATCGCGGAAGAAAAAGTGGTTGTCCAGGCGGGCTACTGAATCCTTAGTCACATCCTGCTCCAATTGCAGGCCTAAATGGGTGCCAAATCCATCGTTGTGGTAATAATACACCGAGGTTTCCCAGCGGTAGCGTTGGCTGTCGTTGAATTCCCCTCTTTTGGCGTAGCGGCTGCGGGCAAAGGGCTTGGCTTTGCGGCCAATACCTATGCGGTTGGAAAATTCGGCATCGTCGCCCTTTTTTTCTATCCAGCGTAATGCCAGGTTAAACCGGTTTTGGTTGGACAGCACTTCGTTTTGCGCCGCCTTGACGGTTGTCCGCTCCAATTCCTCATCAAAGTCGCTAAAGACCACGTCAACCCGGTTTTTCAGGTTTGGTAGCCTAAACCTGACCCGTACCTTGGTATCAAATTCCATCACATCCCTGCTGCGCGGTTCCCAGCCAAGCAGGATGCGGGCGCCCGCTTTGGGCTGTTCATCGGGGCAAAAATATTCATTTGCAAAAAAATCATCCAACCAAAAGGCAGAATCGTTGACGGAGGTTGACAGTTGTTGGTGCAAAATGTCAAACCAAGGAAGATCGTCTTCGGCAAAACAAGGGGCAGCAAAAATAAAAATTAGGCTGATACTAAAAAAACGGCGCACAATTAATCACCGCCCAACATTTTGGGATTGTTTTTTGCGCGGTTATTCACATTTCGCATAAAAAAAGGCTCGTCCTAGGAACAAAACATGGACTTGTAACGTTAAGAGTGTACAAAGAATGCCAGTTAATCAAATCCAGTGACCTTTTGTGTTAGCTCGTTATAATAGCGGGCAGTGTCTTAGGAGGAAAAAATCCATGGGTGGTATCAGTATTCCACAGCTGTTAATCATTTTGTTAATTGTTGTGTTGTTGTTTGGTAGTAAGAAACTTAAATCATTGGGTAGCGATCTTGGCTCGGCGGTGAAAGGCTTTAAGAAGTCTGTGAACGATGAAAAGAAGGAAGACGCTGATTTCATCGAAGAGAAACCCAATAGTGCAAACCAGAACCAGGCGCAGCAATCAGAGCAAGCCAAGTCAAAGAGCCAAACGGACTAGTATTGGGCTAACGCCATGTTTGACATAGGTTTTTTTGAGGTCCTGGTTGTTGGTGTAATCGGTTTAGTGGTGCTTGGGCCGGAAAAGCTGCCGGGCGCGATCCGCAGTACTAGCCGGACTATCCGCAATATTCGCAATATGGCTACTGGTTTTCGCAATGAAATGGAGCAGCAGCTGCGCATCCAAGAGTTGCACGAAAATTTAAAAAAAGCCGAAGCCCAGCAACTAAAAGATCTGTCGCCAGAATTGCAGCGCAGTGTTGACGAATTGCGCGCAGCGGCGGAATCGGTGCAACAACCCTACGCCAATAAGCCTGGGTTCCAGGCTGGCAGTCCAGTTGCAACTGGGGCGCCGGAACAACCATTGCCTGGTTCAACGAATAGCGCACCGGAGGGTTCCGCAGAACGACCTGTCCAGACACCTTTAGGCGACATGCCAATGCCTGCTACCAGTGCTGATAAACCTGCAGAACACAAAGTTACGCCGCAACCAGAAAACTTAGAAAAGAACAATGAGCGCACCTGAAACCCTATTCGACCATTTAGCTGAGTTGCGCAACCGGCTACTACGGGCATTGGCTAGCGTAATGGTGGTCTTCCTGTGTTTGGCTTATTGGGCGCAAGATCTATATGGCTTGCTATCCGCCCCCTTGATTGAGGCCTTGCCTGATGGTGCAACCATGATAGCAACCGAAGTGGCCTCGCCGTTTTTCGCACCCTACAAACTGACTTTAGTGCTGTCGTTTTTTGTGGCAATTCCTTATGTGCTGTACCAGGTTTGGGCGTTTATAGCGCCGGGCCTGTACCAAAAAGAAAAGAAGCTCATTGCACCCCTATTGGTGAGCAGTAGCTTGTTGTTTTACGGTGGTATCGCGTTTTCTTATTTTGTTATTTTCCCACTGGCGTTTCCGTTTTTTGTCGGTATAGCCCCAGAGGGCGTTGCCATTAGCACCGATATTAATAGTTATTTGAACTTTGTGCTTAAACTGTTTTTTGCCTTTGGGGTTTCTTTCCAGATCCCCATTGCTATTGTGCTATTATGCTGGACCGGATTTACCGACCCCCAGAGCCTGCGTGACAAACGTCCCTATATTGTGGTCGGTGTATTTGTGGTTGGTATGCTGATGACGCCACCTGACCCCATATCCCAGACCCTGTTGGCTGTGCCAATGTGGCTTCTATTTGAACTTGGTGTCATGTTGGGGGGTCTATATGCCCAATCCAACCAAGAAGAACCAGAAAAGGAACAAGAAACAACATGAAATGGCGAATAGTACTTTGTGTTTTAACTTTGCCGCTTTTTACTGCTAATGCCCAAGCTGAAACCTTGGCTGATGCAATGGAAAAGTGCAGCCAGGTCAGCAACTCCCTTAAGCGCTTGGTTTGTTTTGACAAGCTGGTGCAGCGATCCCGCGGCATGCAAGACGTTGAATTGCCCACGATGGTACAGCGCAGCCAAACCCGTCCTACAACGGCTCCGGCAACTGCACCACAACCTAGCCTGCAAGCGGCACCACAGCAATCGCGGGAGTCAACATTTGGTTTTGAACAACAAATTGATGAAGAAAGGCGCGAGGAGTTCAATTCTATAAGGGCCTTGGTTGCCAAAGTTGACGAAAACGCGCTCAAGCGCATGGTAATCACCTTGGACAATGGCCAGGTGTGGCGGCAAATGGAGAGCGGCTCGGTAAGGCTTAAAGCCGGGGACGAAGTAATTGTTGAGCGTGGCCTGTTGGGCTCATTCCATTTAAAACGCGCTGATAGCAAACGCCGTATTAGGGTCAAGCGGAGTTCTTAGCAGGGTGTATTGTGACATTGGCGTCAATTTGACCAATAGCCGCCTTGAGCCCATTTGCGAACAGGTGCTAGCGGCAGCGAGGCAGGTTGATGTCCAGCGTTTTGTAATTACCGGCACTAGCCTAGCGGAAAGCAAAGCGGCGTGTGGACTCGCCCGCCAGCATGAAGGTTGTTATGCCACCGCGGGCGTGCACCCCCATGATGCCGCCAATGTTGAGGCAGGTTACATAGAGAGTTTGAAAAACTTGGCGCAAGACCCGAAGGTAGTGGCCATCGGTGAGTGCGGCCTAGACTTTAACCGGAACTATTCACCCCCTGAGCAGCAAATAACGGTCTTCTCAGAACAAGTCCAGCTTGCCTCGGAACTGGATATGCCGTTGTTTTTGCACGAACGGGATGCTTTTGATAGCCAAACCGGCATCTTGTCTGGCTCGGCAAAGCCATTGCGCGGTGTTGCCCATTGTTTCACTGGCGATACCAGGCAGTTGCAGGGTTATTTAGATATGGGTTTGTATATTGGTATCACCGGCTGGCTGTGCGATCCCAAGCGCGGCACGGCATTGCGCGAGGCCTTGGAATTCCTGCCGATGGATCGTCTGCTGCTGGAGACAGACGCCCCATTTTTAGTACCTAAAAACTTGCCAGGAAAAGTTAGGCTTAATGAACCTAAATACCTGCCCCATATTGCGGCCGAAGTGGCAAATGTAAAAGCACTATCGCTCGCGGAGGTCGCTGTTGCCAGTTGGCAAAACAGCCAAGACTTATTTGGGATAAGCTAGGGTGAAGGTGGGGGACGCAGTACAACAAAGGTTGCGTTATTGGTTGGCCTTATTAGCTTGTGTTTTGTTACTGTCATTGGGTTCTCAATTTTTCAATTTCGGCATTATTGGCCAGCCACAACAAAGCATCGATCGCAGCCTGCAATATTTAGCGACCCCCGACCCTATTGATTCCATCAAAGTGGCCATGCAACAGCCTGACAGTGCCTGGCGCAGCCAGCAAAGTGAGTATTTGCGTTTTCCCGTTGCTAATACCGGTACTTGGTTAAGGTTTGACTTGCAAAGCCTAAGTCCTCTGGCCAATTGGTTGTTAGAAGTAGGCGATCCCGCACTTAACAAAATCGATATTTGGTTTTTTAGTGATGGCCAACTGCTGGCCACTTACCGCACTGGTGACCATTTGTTGTTCCGAAGCAGACCCTTTGCCACCGAGAACTACCTGTTCCCGCTGCCATCGGAAGTGGAAAACCCACTCAGTGTTTATTTGTACATCCAAGGTGATGGTGCCTTCAAAGTGCCTATTAATTTGTGGCAAGAATCCCAGTACATAGTTTATGTAGGCGAGCTAAACCTAGCGTTAGGGCTGTTTTTGGGTTTTATGGTGGCAATGACATTGAGCAACTTCTTCTTTTTCCTGTTTAGCCGCTCCATCAATTTTTTATGGTATTGCGGTTACGCACTGTCAGTTGCTTTATTGCTTGTTAGCTTGCACGGCCTAGGTTTTAAATACCTGTGGGGCGATAGCAGCTGGATGCAGAACCATGCCACCGGCATATTTGCCGCCAGTAGCTTGCTATTTGCTGTGCTGTTTATGCGCCAATTGTTACAGCTGAAACAAAATTTTCCCCGGGTTGCGCTCGGCCTGAAAAGCCTTGCCGGTGTATTTTTATTCTGCATGTTTATGGCTGCGTTTAAGTTGCCTGCCTTATTCACCAATGTGTTCCTTGTAGGGGTTGTCTTGACCATGTTTGCGCTGTTGGGGTTAGGTTTTTGGTTGTGGCGGCGTGGCGTGGCTATGAGCGCCCTTTATGTGCTGGCTTGGATTACCTTGTCTAGTACCGTGGTTTTTGCCTGCCTTGAACAGCTGGGTGCCCTGCAGCTGCAACTGACTTTACCTTATGTATTAATGTTGGGCGCAAGTATCGAAACGATATTGCTTGCTTTGCTGCTGGCGCAGAACTACAGCGAGAAATCCAGGCAATTGCTATCGGCACAACAAGTGGCATTGGCCCAGGAAAAACAGATCACGGCGGCAAAAGAAGAAGTGATCGCCACCCAGTTGAAAGCCAATGAAGACTTGGAATACAAAGTCCAGGAGCGCACCCTTGAGCTAGAAGTGGCCCTGCGGGAATTGGCCGAAAGCAACCGGGAGCTTGCGGAAAAAAACACTATTGATGCCCTTACCGGGATCCGCAACCGCAGCTACTTCGACAAAAAATTCTTGGCTGAATCCCGGCGCAGCCGCCGGGAGCAAACCTATTTGAGCGTGGCAATGTTGGACATAGACCATTTCAAGCAGGTCAATGACGAGCATGGTCACCTAATTGGAGATGAGTGCCTGCGCTATGTTGCCAATATCATCTCTGCCTATTTAAAACGGCCAAGTGACGAAGCCTGCCGCTATGGCGGCGAAGAGTTTGCCCTGTTGTTACCCAATACCGACCAAGAGGGCGCCATCACTATCCTGGAAAAGGTACGCCAGCATATTGCCGACTATCCCTTTATCCACAGCGCCGGTGAATTGAATGTCACCGTCAGTATTGGTTACTGCTCGGCCATAGTGCAGGACACTGGCCAAGCTGAAACACTGTTACAAGCCGCTGATGATGCCCTTTACCAGGCCAAGCGGGCTGGCCGCAACCAAACCTGCTACCAAGCACTGGCAAGCACAGGTATACCCACTACAGAACATTAGGGAAGCTTTACATGACCACTACTGCCCAATTTCCAAGTACCCGGATGCGCCGTTTAAGGCGGCACGGTTTCAGCCGCCGTTTGGTTGCTGAATCAAACCTATCGGTGGATGATCTGATTTATCCCATGTTTGTACTGGAAGGCGAAAATGCCCGTGAAGCGGTACCTTCAATGCCGGGAATTGAACGCTTGTCTGTGGATTTGTTATTGCAAGAGTGCGCCGAACTGGTGGCATTAGGTATACCCGCCATCGCCTTGTTCCCAGTGACGCCTTTGCATAAAAAGTCGGAGTTGGCGGAAGAGGCATACAACCCAGAAGGCTTGGCGCAAAAGGCAACCCGGGCGGTGAAGCAGGCATTCCCAGAAATGGGCGTGATCACTGATGTGGCGTTAGATCCCTTTACGTCCCATGGCCAAGACGGGCTAATAGACGATTCTGGCTATGTGCTCAATGATGAGACGATTGAAGTACTGGTAATGCAAGCCATTTCCCATGCCGAGGCTGGTGCCGATGTGGTGGCGCCCTCGGATATGATGGATGGCCGGATTGGAGCGATACGCACCGGACTGGAACATTCGGGTCACGTTAATACTGCCATTATGGCTTACTCTGCCAAATACGCCTCCCACTATTACGGCCCATTCCGCGATGCAGTTGGCTCGGCTGGCAACCTAAATGGAGCTGACAAAAAACAATACCAGATGGATCCGGCGAACTCTGACGAGGCCATCAGGGAAATAGCACTAGATGTCAATGAAGGCGCAGATATGGTGATGGTCAAGCCTGGCATGCCCTATTTGGATATTGTGCGCCGCTGTAAAGCTGAACTGCAGGTACCTACATTTGCCTACCAAGTGAGCGGTGAATACGCCATGCACCAAGCAGCTTTTGCCAATGGTTGGCTTAACCGCGAAGCAGCTATGCTGGAGTCTCTGTTGTGCTTTAAACGCGCTGGTACCGATGGCATCTTGACCTATTTCGCCAAGGAAGCTGCCAAGCTATTGCGGGCAAATGCAGGTTGACAAAGGCGGTTTTAGTATCCTTCAGCGCCATACGCCGAGAATTGCACCCATGACCGTTAGTAGCACCACCATATAGCCCGCGTCTATCAGGTACAAACGCAAAGGCTTCTGTGCAAACAGGTAATTTATACCAAATGTAGTTGCAACGAATGCAAGGCCGATTAGCAGGCCGACATTGAGCCCAGAGCCAAGATCCGGAGCAGGGTGTAACTGCAAGACCATGCCCATACCAAAAGCCGCAACTAGGTTTAGCACAAAAGCACCGCCGTAAATTTTTGCTGGATGGCCTTGCTGGATGTCCTCATCCGAAAGCCCCGAAAGTGACTGCCAGGCTTTCCCGAACAGTGGGCCATACCACAATGCACCCAGTGCAAATGCAGATACTGCTGATACAGCTACGGCCGCCCAGTTTAAACTTGCTAACATCATTATTTGTTTTCCTTTTTTAGTTTTTGTACGGATTCTATTACTTAGCATAACTCAGGATAAGCCAATTGGCTTATTCTGTTTTGCTAGCAGACGGAAATTGCCTATGACCCTCCACTACGCAACTAATTTATGCCGTCTTAGCCGCTGGTTGTTATCAAATAAATTCCGGCATAAATGCCACAAAGGCACCCATTATAATACTGGCAATTATCTCCAATACGGTGAGTTTTCTGCGTTTAAGGATGTTGCTGTAGGCCGCCCACAACAACAAAATAGCCAAGGGAAACAGCGTCAATACCGCATAGGCTGGAAGATAATGATCCTGAAATCCAAGCCAATCGAACAGGATGGATTCTATAGTCGCATGGCCAAAAATAATTAGGTGAAAATTGGTTCGAGCCAGGAAAAGCAGCATAGATATACTGGCGTAAACCAGCAAACCGGCTAAAAACAAGGGTACCAATTTTTCATAATAAGTAGGTTGAAACCAACTTTGGGGGTAATAGCTAAATTCTGCTGATTGGGCAAATTTAAACAACAAAGAACCGCCTAGCAAAGCCAGGGTGATGGCCACTACACGCTGTTGGTTTTTGTTGAGCTGCATTAGTATTTTGTTCCATAATCTGTGGCGGCGTTCTGCCTTCGTTAAAGGTAAAGGGCCTACCAAGGCTCGGTTTCATCCCCGATGAACCAGGTAGTAAAACCAATGCAGATACTATTCGGCAACCCCACTTACATGCAACACACCGGGCAGCAAGTCCTATCTACAAAGCCTGTTACCAAGGCCAATCGCCAGATATCACTGATAACTTGCGTCCCTTAATATTAAGGTCTGCCAGAGAAAAATCCTGGTTCGATTTTACTTTTTTCACAAAAGGTATGAACCAGGCAACGTCTTTTTCAAAGTGCCTGTTAAAGTGTAGCTCATAATAATCGAGCGCCCCTTTGGCTGTAGCTGTGACGGAGCCATCATAATCTCCACCTACCCGGAATGGTCGCTTTTTGTTTTTCGGGCAAAAAACAAAGCCCTCCGCCTTTCCATATAAAATGACGACGAAGTCGATATTTTGTTGGATTGCTTCTTTGCGCCAGGTTGTCATTTGTTAGTTTCACTATCGCCGGTTTTGACAGGTGGGGAACACCTCTTCTAGGTACCTTGATCATTTAGGTCGCCCTAGTTAAAAACTAGCCAAAAAGTTTTTTGCCGTCGATGATGTTTTATTGGCCGTTATACGCCAAGCGGTATGGCTTGCCAAAGCCATTGATTAGGTTGTCGACAATCTTTAGGTTCATGCCATTACCCCGGTGCTCATCTATTCTTGCCGCAATGGCACTTCTATGCTGTTTTATTTTGTCCAGGTCGCTCTGCAAAAAGGCAACGCTAGCCAGCACGTAGTCGTTCCAGGCGAGCTTGGATTTTTGCTGGTCTTGCTCATTGGATAAAACTGACGGCGCAACTATTAATGCCTGTTCATATTGGCCTGCAAATGCCTGCATCTGGAACAGGTGCCACTTAAGGGAACGCTGCTGTGATTGGTGTTTGTCAATGTAAGCGGTTATTAGCTGTGCCGCTTCTTGGTAACACTGGTGCTGTGGCAAAGTGCGCCAGCCCGAATTCATGGTTTGGTCAAACTCAGTGTAACCAAGTTCTAGGTCAGTACTTAGTTTAGACCTGAGCAACTGTTCACAATCAGTGCTGGCTTGTGAGGAATAGGCTGCGAGAAGAGTTAAAAATAAAAGTCCTTTTAGGTTTTTCAATGTTATTTCCTAGAGTGATAGATAGTTAAACCGCTTTCAGAGCTAAATCGAATATTTAGGGTGATTTACTTTATTACTCGCCGGTTAGCTCTAATGTCCAACCCGCTTTCTGCCAAGCTGCTTGCTCTTGTTGCAACTCATAGTATAGCCAAGGGTTCTGTTGCAACCAATATTCAGGCAATCCCAACTGCCAGCGGTGCTCATCCAACTTCAATGCCAGTGGTGGTTGTTCAGCAAACTCACGGCGCAGCATAAATAGGTACGCCAACCTGAGTGTCCGGGTTAGGCTTTGTTCGAGCGATTGCTTAACCCCATCAGCAACAGTTTGCAAGTTGTCACCAAGATTACCAACTACATTAATTAACAGTTTCTTGTCCGCTTCTGACAAATACGGCATGGAGGTGTGGTGCAATATATACTGGTTGTGCTGGTAAAATTGCCTATAGCTAACCAACTTCCCGATTTCGTGGTATTGGCAGGCCAACCTAAGCAGCTCGAAAGGGTTGGTGGCGGCATCAACTTTTGGCAGGGCTCGCCAAATGGTACTGGCCAGGGCAAAAACGCGATCTACTTGCGCTTGATCCACATTGCAGCTGTTGCTTATTTTTTGCTGCATTTGGTGGTGGTCTTGGCTGCCAAGCAATTGTGCCAGCATGGCTTCCCTAAGCGCCCCGGAAGCCAGCTCTATCTGCTGGATCTGTAACTCTTCGAATATGGCAGTTAAGATCGCTAATCCTGCCGGGAACACCGCACGGCGGTTTTCCCTCAAACCGGTAATATTCAGGTTGGCCAAGTCATAGGCGCTGCTGACTTGTTCGCCGAGCCGGGCCAGCATGTTGTGGTCAATGTTTTGGTAGGCTGAGCTGGCCTGCCTGATTTCCTGCAGTGCCTGCGGCGTGCCCGAGGCACCTAGGCAGCGTTGCCAGCCATATTGCTGGAATGTGTTTTTGACAGATGCCAGTTCGTGCTTGGCGGCGGCCACTGCGCTGTTATAGGCTCCGGCAGTGAGCTGTTCGGCGGCAAAAAAGCGCTGCATAAAGGTCACGCAACCCATATTGAGGCTAACCGCAAGGTGGGTTTCAACCCCCGTGCCCACAATGATTTCTGTGCTGGCTCCACCAATGTCGATTACCAGGTTGTCGCTATCCCGTGGTAAGCCCTGGGTGGCACCTTGGTAAATCCACTTAGCTTCGGTTTCCCCGGCAATGACTTGGATTTTGTGGCCTAACACCTGCTCGGCTTTGGCAAGGAAATCATCGCTATTCTTGGCCAGGCGCAGGGTGGCGGTCGCAGCCACCTTGACCTGTGCTAGCGGGATATCGGCTAGCCTGTCGGCAAACATGGCTAAACAATCCCATCCTATTTCCATGGCCTCCAGGGACAGCTTGAGGTCACCGTCCAAGCCCCCGGCTAGGCGGACTTTTTTGCGGATCCGATTGATGGTTTGGTGGCCAAAATCGGTTTTTTTGACCACCAACATATGGAAGCTGTTGGAGCCCAGGTCAATTGCAGCAAATAAGTCCTGGCCGGGTTGGCCCCTGTCTAAACTGGTGCTCAATTTCGTTTGTTGTGCCTGCGTTGGTTGTTGCGCTTGTCACGTTGAACCCGCTTGCGCTGGTGCCTTTTGGGTGGTGTCACATCTTCAAGCAGGGCATCGTGGAAATAATCCGTGACCGGGATAGTGTGGCTGATATATGACTCAATTGCCGGCAGGTTAAGCGCGTATTTCTCACAGGCAAAACTGATGGCATGGCCACTTTTGCCCGCACGTCCAGTCCGGCCGATGCGGTGCACATAGTCTTCGGCATCGTCTGGTAGGTCGTAATTAAATACATGGCTGACTTTTTCAATGTGCAAGCCCCTGGCGGCAACATCCGTTGCCACCAAGATGTCCAGATGGCCTTTGTCAAAATCTTCTAGTATGCGCAAGCGCTTTTTCTGGGGCACATCACCGCTTAGTAAGCCGACCCTGTGTTTGTCCGCTTGCAGCCACTCGGTGATGTTCTCACAGGAATGCTTGGTATTGGCGAACACAATGGCTTTTTCTGGCCATTCTTCCTCCAGCAAGGTCAACAACAGCAGCATTTTGTCGTTGTCAGACGGATAGAAAAGCTCCTCAACCACCCTACTCGCTGTCTTTTGTTCAGCGTCCACTTGCACGTGGATAGGGTTGTTCATGTGCTCATAGGCCAGTTCTTGCACCCGGTATGACAGTGTTGCAGAAAACAACATGCTTAACCTAGCCGTGGCATCTGGCATACGGCGGAACAAATAACGGATGTCCTTGATGAAGCCTAAATCGAACATGCGGTCAGCTTCATCCAGTACGGCTACCTGGATGTGTTTAAGGCTAAAGATACCTTGTTTGTAGTAGTCTAAAATCCGGCCGGTAGTGCCAATGATAATGTCGACCCCTGATTGCAGTGTTTCCATTTGGCTTTGGTAGCCCTCGCCACCGTAAATTAGGCCTAGGCTGATATTGGTGTTTTTGGACAATAGCTCGGCGTCTTTGTGGATCTGCACGGCGAGTTCCCGGGTCGGCGCCATAATAATCGCCCTTGGTTGGCCTTCACTCTCAGCTTGGTGTTTTAGCAAGTAATGGAATGTGGCAACCAGGAAAGCCATAGTCTTGCCAGTGCCGGTTTGTGCTTGTCCTGCGATGTCTTGCCCGTGCAATAACTGCGGTAGGCTTAAGGCTTGGATGGGGGTGCAGTGTTCGAAACTCGCGGCTTTAAGCGCTGCTAAAATATCAGGGTGGATCGGTAATTCCGAAAAGTGCGTATCAGTTAAATGTGTTGTTTGCATAGCTTATAGCTTATCAGTGCTTGATTAAAAAACCAGTTCCTATATAAATACCCGGTACAATTAAACTGGGCAAAATCCCATTACCTGGGAGCCACTCGAATGGGTTACCTGAATGGCGCCCGTTTTGTTCCAAATTACGGAGAAATTAATGAGCGACAAAATCATAGAAACCACAGATGCCGGTTTTGAATCTGATGTACTTAAATCTGAACTACCGGTTCTAGTCGACTTTTGGGCACCATGGTGCGGGCCGTGTAAAATGATTGCTCCCTTATTGGATAAAGTAGCAGAACAATTTGACGGCAAGATAACAGTTGCCAAGATGAATGTCGATGAGAACAACGAAACTCCTGCCAAATATGGTGTTCGTGGTATTCCTACTTTGCTATTGGTGGCCAATGGCGAGGTCGTGGGTACAAAAGTAGGTGCATTGTCACAAACTCAATTGAACGGTTTTATCGAAGAGAATATCTAAACGATATTCTGCAGACGCAGCAATGTTACATTGGTGCCACTTTAACCAAGCTTATTAGCAGGCTCTCGTTTTTAACTAGGGCCTGTTTTTTATGTAAGTACAGGTTAACTCGGCCAAAACCTGCCCGACGCTGCGGATTTCTTCTGGCTTGTCGGGATCCGGCGCCCCTTCCGCTAGGTGCAAGTAACAGGATTTTGGTAGCTGCGCCATCTGGGTGACATAATACAGTGCATCATCCACTGAAACGCCAGCTGCAGTAATAGCACTGCTCGGCATTTGTTGAATTGCATCCAAATCCACTTCAACCCCCGTGGGCAAGCCCGAGTGCATCAAATACCGTGCGGCTTCTTCTAGGATCTGATCAAAATTATCATTTTTATGCCAATGGCTGCGCTGAACGCTGAAATAGGGAAACTCATATTCTGCCAATGCTGCGAGACTGGCTTCATTGTTTTTCTGTTCGTGCAGTCCCACTACGGCATAGTGGCTTAAAAAGTTGCCATCATGGGCATAGCGGAATGGGTTGCCGCTGTGCCGCCCTTCCATTTGCCTGAAATCACTATGTGGGTCAAGGTTGCTTACGGCCAGCGGTTGGCCAAGGCTTTGTGCAGCTGCTTTGATAATGGGGAAGGCATTGTTGTGCCCGCCGCCAATAACGATGGGAGTGATATTGGCATCAAACAATAGTTGCACTGCCGATTCAACATTGGTATCCAATTCCGCCACAGCTTGCCTTAATTCGTCTGTAGTCGGCGTTAGCTGCCCTAAGGTTGGCACTTTCACTTCGCCCAACAGCAATATGTTGTCGGCGCTAAAAAAGCGATTGGCCTGCAAGTTCAGGAAACGGCTTAAAAATGCCCGCCAACCATGCTGGGCGCCGGGGTTGCCCAAATTGGCCCTGGGACCTATATCTTCTGGTATGCCCAGCAGGGCGTATTGGTAGTGTTGGTTGCCGTTTGCCAAACCTTGCAATGACCCAACAAAGCCCAGCTCCTGCCAAACCCTGGTTTCACCAGGCCTTTCCTGGACAAATGGGGCTATATCTGAAGCTGCATATAACTTTAAACAGCTGTCCAACATGCTTGTTCCTTAACGGTTACTGAGGATGGGGCTATTCAATATCCAAAGGTTCAGGTGACAACACGATACCGGTGCTATCGGCGTAGATATGGTCTTCTGGTAAGAAAGTGACACCAGCAAAATTAACTGCAATATCGCTGTTACCTATATCCTCAGAATCTGCTGCCACAGGGATAGCGGCAATAGCGTGGATACCGATATCCATGTCTTCTAGCAAGTCGACGTCACGGACGCTACCAAAACAAATGATGCCTTCCCACTCGTTGTCCAGTGCCATTTGCACGTTATTGGCGTCCAATAATGCGCGCCGTGTTGAACCACCACCGTCAATGAGCAGGACCTTGCCGGCGCCAGGTGTCGCCAAGACGCTATCAACCAAGCCTTTGTCTTCAAAACACTTAATAGTTGTCACTTCGCCGCCGTAAGAACTCAAGCCACCGTAGGAAACGAAAATGGGCTCCAGCACATCGATGCTGTCAGCGAAAATATCACAGAGTTCTGACGTATTGTATTCCATAGCTGACCCCTAGTTTGGTGCGTTTCCGGTTATCTGTTGGGTTAGTGTAAGCGAGCCTACACATATGCCTAAAGCCTGTTATTTGCTTGCCACTAGTATAATCACAATTGTTTTTCACGCAATGGCAGTAGGCCTTTTCTACTGATACTGGATTCAGGTTTGTCACAAAGCTTTCGCAATACTGTCACCTAAGGTTAACACTGGCTACTTAGTATCCAGAAGGTAAGAAATTATTGCGTGGAAAACCCAACAAACAATGAACCTGATCCACCGTGTCGACACCCAGTTATTTTATTGGTTGTTCAACAAGACCACAGAAAGAGATTGCAAGTTCATCCGTTTGGTTTCAAAAACGGGTGATGGCCAGGTTTACCTAGCACTTGGCGTGGTGTTGTGGGCATTTGAACCTGCTTATGGTGCTCTGTTCCTCTATACGGGCTTATTGGCCTATGCCATGGAGCTTCCGCTGTATATCGCGCTTAAAAAGTTGTTCAAACGGGAGAGGCCATGCAATGTCTTCAAAAATTTCCACGCCCATGTGCAGCCCTCCGATAAGTTTAGTTTGCCCTCAGGGCACACTGCTGCGGCGTTTTTGATGGCCAACCTATTGGCGCACTTTTATCCGGCGGTTGCATTGTTGGCTTATGTTTGGGCGACGCTAATAGGGTTATCCCGGGTCTTGCTGGGTGTCCATTACCCTGGTGATATCCTCGCTGGCGCAACCCTCGGCACCGTCATATCAATTGTAAGTATCAATCTTCTAGTCTGGTAACACTTTATGACGCTAAGAATAATGTACGGTGTCCAAGGCACCGGCAACGGCCATATTACGCGCGCCAGGGCAATGGCCAACGCATTTAACAAACGCGATGATATCCACGTGGACTTTTTGTTTAGTGGACGGCCAGCAGAAAAGTACTTCGATATGGAAGTGTTTGGCGATTACCAAACCCGCCATGGCCTTACCTTTGTGCACAGCAATGGTGCCGTTAGCCAAGTCAAAACCGTTATGCAAGCCAAGCCGTTGCAGTTGCTAAAAGATGTAAAGCAACTGGATTTGGGTGGCTATGACTTAGTCTTGAATGACTTTGAACCCATCACCGCCTGGGCGGCCAAACGCCAGGGGATCACCTCTATTTCAATTAGCCACCAAGCGGCTTTCGCAACTGATGTGCCCAAAGCGGGGCAATCGTTCGCTGACAAAATCATAATGAGGCTGTTTGCGCCTACCACCATCAAATTTGGGGTGCACTGGTACCATTTCGGCAACAGCATCATGCCACCTTTTATTGAAGATAAAGCGGAAAATAGCAAGCAAGGTAGCTATTACCTGGTTTATTTACCGTTTGAGAGCACTCGCGATATCACCGTTTTGTTGGAAAGCCTGAGTGAACACAATTTTGTTTGTTATCACCCTGATGTTGAGCAAGATTACGATAGCGGCCATCTTAAATGGCGCAAAACCAGTAAGGTGGGATTTCACAATGCGCTGCAAAATTGCGCTGGTGTCATTGCCAATGGCGGGTTTGAATTATCCAGTGAATGCCTGCAACTGGGTAAGAAGTTGTTGATAAAACCATTGCATGGCCAATTTGAGCAGCTATCTAATGCCAAAACTCTTTTAGAGTTGGATCTTTGCCAGTTAATGATGTCATTGGATGTCGAAGCCGTGGAGCAGTGGATTGAAGCGCAACCAGGCCAAGCGGTGACTTTTCCAGATGATCCTAGTTGTTTGGTTGACTGGTTAGTGCAGCGGGACTGGCACAATACCCAGGATGTCTGCCAACGGCTTTGGCAGCAGGTGGAATTTCCAGAGAAAGTGCAGCAAAAGCTAAAACTGATGCAATCCTAGGCCTTGCCAGGATGCATTTTTGTGCAGACTTTATCGTGCTAATCCAAAGGCGCGAATTGCATGTTTGAGATTCGCCAATTCCTGTCCTAAATCAAATAAAAACCTGAATATTTACTCCTGTTATGCCAATAGTATCCGCCTAGTGCTAGTATCTAAGTGTATATTTGAGATGATGAGTGCAGTTATGGCCGATAAAAAAGTTTGCTTGGTAATAGATGACAGTATGGTTGCCCGGATGATAGTAAAAGATTTTACCCAAACCTTACAGCCCGATTGGGAATTGTTAGAAGCAAAAAATGGCCAGGAAGGGTTAGACATATTGCAGTCACAACAGGTAGATTTTGTTAGTGTAGATTACAATATGCCTGTCATGTCAGGAATGGAAATGCTTAGTCACCGCCAGCAGGCCTTTCCCAATGCCAAATGTGTTTTGCTGACCGCTAACGTGCAGGAACAAACCCACATCGACGCAGGTCAACTCGACGTAAAGTGCCTAAACAAACCTATTACCCAAGAAGTAGTGCAAGAGATGGTGAACTATTTTAATGGATAGGTTGAGTGATTTTTCCGAGCTAGAGCTAGACCTACTGAAAGAACTATTTAATGTTGGTGTGGGTTATGCTGCGGCGTCATTGAGCAAGTTGGTGCAGCAACCTGTTGCCTTGAGTGTGCCTAACATCCATTTTTTCTATGCGGACGACTTGATTGAATATTTTGGTGAAAACCCGAAACTATGCTTGGTCAACCAGACCGCAGAAGGTGATTTTACATTTAGATCAACCCTTTTGTTTCCAGAACACAGCAGCCTTGAGTTGGTGCGTCAATTCATACCTGCAAGTGTCCCTGATGCCTTGATGGTGGAAATGCGCGAAGAAGCGATTTCTGAAATAGGTAATGTACTGCTTAATGCCTGCGTTGGCCGCATGGGGGATATGGCGGATACCCGTTTTGACTTGGGTTTGCCTGAGTGTCGATTAACCGATTCGGGGCAAGCCCTTAAAACTGCATTGTTTGGTTCGGAAGGCGCCGATTATTATATTCTGTTAGTCAGCATCGAGATGATCCTCAAGCAGAGTGAATTTAGTGGTGAAGTTATGTTTATATTCGATCCACCTTCGCTATCTGGCTTTAGGCAACACATATCAGCCATCCTAGACAAGCTAAAAAAGTGAACCTGCAATGCAAGCTGGCAATCCACTCATAGAACAACTCAGCTGCCATGCGCTGAGCAAGCTAGATTGTGGTATTTTGTTGTTGGATGCACAACAAAATGTATTGCTGCAAAACAATTGGTTGCAAAAATTTACCCTTCGCGGAGTTGAGCCTGGAAGTGACAATCATTTTCATACCTTTTACCCCGAAGCAGTTGCCGAGAGGCTGCACTGCGCAATTGAAGACGCGCTTAATAAACGGGTGTCCGCCAAGCTTTCCTATACTTTAAACCCCAACGTGCTTGGCTTAAAGGATCCAGCTTTTGGCGACCCTATCCCCCATTCTGTGACGGTAATTCCCGTTGACCAAGGTGGGGAGCCATGCTGCATGCTACACGTTATCGATGAAACTACCCAGGTGCACAAGGAGCAGTCGCTACAGCGTTATACCGAGCAGGTAGAAATGCAAAAAAGCGCGCTAGATTTAGCCGCAAGAAATGCCCGTAGCGTTGCAGAAAGCAAGTCAGCCTTTTTTAATGCCGTGAGCCATGAATTCAGGACACCCCTAAACGCGATCTTGGGTTTTTCACAAATGTTTGTGCAAAACCTATTAGGTGAACTGGACGCAGAGCAAATGGAAAATATGCAGCAAATTTATCAGGCTAGTTTGCAGCTGCAAGGTTTCCTCAACCAGCTCTTACATATATCTAGCTTAGAACAAAAGAACCTGACTAAATATTGCAGGCCCGTTAACTTGGGAAGTACTGCGGGTCTATGTGTAGGGCAACATCAAGCCCAGGCTGTTCAGCGAGGCATTGAAATAGAATTGCAGTCCTGTTGCCTAGAAGTGCAATGCAACAAAGAGTCTTTGCAGCACGTTTTTGATAATTTTTTACAAATGGCGATAAAGGCCAATGAGGATAAAACGGTTGTCAGGATCACCAGTGAGTGCTCACTTGGCAGCATTAAAGTGTTATTTGCCGGTGATTTTAATCGGATCCCGCTAAAACAAGATGTGTTGAACCGGTTACCGGTTAAACAAGCGGTGGAAACGGCACGCAACACCGATCTCAATATTGAATTTTTATTGGAGCTTTCTGCCAACTTGTTGCAAGTCAGTGGCGGCCGGATGGGCTACGATAAATCTGCACTGTGGTTTAGCCTGCCAATTGAATCTACTACGGATTAACCGGTGTTCAGCTAAGCAGCGGTCGATGGGGCTATATGGTAGTCATCACGCTGTCGGCCCAGCGGCCACCATCTTCAAATAATTGGCTTAATAGCAAGTTATCTTGCCACTGGCATTGGCTGATTAATTTGTTGAATTCGCCTTTTTCTAAGTAAAGCACATGTTTTAATATTCCTCCGGCCTGGCCCCTGTGGTTAACCAATGCCTGGTGTATGTCGTGGGCGATTTTAATCTGCCTCAGCAACATGCCCATTTCCAATGATAAGATAGCGTCAATGCCGGATAACAAACCCACTGTAAAAAATTGGTCCGGGTTAGCTAATTGTTTGTGCCGGGCAAACATCTCGCATGTTCTAGCCCTTCTCAGTAGTACGTTAAATAGTGGCATTGGTGCAGTTGAGGCATTTACCAATGAAATCAAGATCACCCATTTTTGCAAGGCGCTGACACCAAGGTAGGTAACTGCTTGCCGCAAGCTGGTAATAGGGCTGGATAAGCCTTGTGCCGGGCTATTAAGAATTTTTAGTAGTTGGAAGCTGAGCTTGGGATCCCGGGCTACCATGTAGGACACTTTTTCGAAATCTACATCGTCACTTTGTAATGCATTGATGATCTGCAGCGCCGTGTTTGCCATAGGTGCGATCTTTTTGCCTTTAGCAATCACCGGGCGTTCGAGGTAGTAGCCTTGGAAATAGTCAAAGCCCAGCTGGCTGCAATGTTCAAATTGCTTCAAGTCTTCAACGCGCTCGGCGATTAGCTTTTTATTGCGGGCTTTAAGTGCAGCAATGGTATTCTGGTGCTCGTCAACCTTAGTGGACAATACGTCGACTTTGACGTAATTGACAACTTTCAACAGGCTAGAGTTTGCTTCCTGTAAGCTATACCTATCAAGTGCAAACGCATAACCCTTGCGGCGCAACGAGCGCAAGTTATCTATGGCGTCATCGTTGAATCTTGAATCCTTGTCCAATTCTAGGACTACCCGGTTTTTATCAACTGGTAAAAAGGCATCGGGCATCAAATTGTCAGAAGCCACATTAATAAACACTGGCCTATTGTTAAGGGCTTCGTCTTGGGCATTGCTAATATTGGCACAAACATTGACGACAACCGTTGCGGTGGCTTTTTGGGCGTCGTCAAAATTGGCTTTGTTTTCTGCACAGGCCCTATAGAGCAGCTCTGATCCTATTATATTGTGCTGGCGATCAAAAATATGTTGCTGGGCATATAAGGTGTCGTCTAAGCCTTGATCCAGTTGCGGGCTATTTGCTGCCATTGTTTTATTCACTAGGGACGCTTGTTGTTTGCATGGGGAACAAGCTCATTGTGGTAAGGCTTGGAGGTGGTCTGGTTGCTCAAAGGAATTTATCAATTGATAGGCATTATTGGCATTTTCTTCAAATTGGCTAAATCCTTTGAGGGCGTCGCAATAGTGTTGGAAATCTTGCCCAAGGCTTACTTTTTCCATATTGACAAAGCCCATTGACCAAGAGGCAAAAACCTTGCTTTCAATGCGCCGGCGCAACAGGGTTATCACTGTATGGTGCCGGCGATCTAACTGGATTCGGCCGTATAATTCATCCACATTGCTCGCAAAGCCTTCCAATAGCTGCATAAAATAACCCTCTTTATACAGCAGTACCCCGGTGATATCGTTTCTTAGATTGTGTTCCCTGGCTTTTAACAGTAGGTCATACAGTTGAAGCTCAGTCATGGGGTTTGTCGCTTGGCTCATATATAACAAGTGGATCATGTTAGCCGTACCCAGTTATTCGATCTTGTTCAGTAAGTTGTCGATGTCCCTAAATTTATTGTCAATCACCATGGACACACCGACCGTTTCATTTAACTTCTCCCTCGCATTGTCAAACAAACCCATCAACTCCGATTCTTGCTCTTCGTCCAAACCCATAATGATCATCTTGGTATCAAATTCAGACATGGTTTCATCGACAATTTGTTGTAGCCGCTCTTCCTGTTTTTGGGACAAGGCCTTGATGTAAGTGAAGTCTTGGCTGAGCTGATCCCGTAAGCTGGCAATTGCTTTTTGCCGTTCCTTTTGTGTGGCCAGACGACTGGCAATAAACATGATCCTGCTGTCCAGAATGTTGAGCAGTATGGCAAAGCTGTCCCTTAGCCTGCCTAGCAGATCTTCATCAGCAAACGCTAACCCTTTGACAATAAAGGAGCAATGTGGCGAATTGAACAACAAGTTGGCGCCAAAGGGCACAATCCTCTTTGCACTCCGGCCAAGTTCTAGAATTTCCAGTTCCAAAGTAGAATCGAGCTCTTTGGGGTAGGTAGTTTTATCTCCCAACATCCTAAACTCTGCCGAGCAGGAATAACCCATTGCCATCAAATGTTGCTGTAGCTTGGCAAACAAGGCATCAGCATCGGTAATGGCCAGGGTATCGTTGAAGAAGGCGATGACTTCCCCTAGTTCGCTGGCCTGTTGCATGGAACTAAAGGCGGCTTGTGATGCATCTTGCAACTGTGCGGCTAGTAATTTCTTTTGGTCGATACGCTTTTGTGCGCCCAATAGTTTTTGCCTTAGTTCAGCAATTTCTACTGGTTTGCAGACATAGTCGTCACCACCAACGCCGTAGGCTTTTAATTTATCATCCACTGAGTTGAGCGCAGAAATGAAGATGATTAATACATCATTGTGTTGGGAATCCCGTATCTGCTTGCACAAGTCAAAACCACTTTTGCCTTCAAGCATGATATCCAACAAGACAATTTCCGGTTGCACCCGCTCCATCAAAGGCAGGATATCTTCATTGCCATCAGATGAAACCACATCAAAATCCTTGTGCAACGCCCGCTCAATAATGGCTCTATTTTGCGGATTATCGTCAACGGATAAGACTTTCATTGTGGCAATTACTCCTACATATTTGGGTATAGAATACCCACAATATTAGTAGATGAGCTAGGCTAACTAACTACAACTTTGGTCTAGAATTGCTTATTGAACAAGGTATCCAAGCTTTTTTTTGGCTATAGTTTGCACAGAGTTGAGAATGTTCAACCGGTCTAGCGAAGTATTGTTCCCGCGGAGTATTGGGGTTAAATGGTCAAATCAAATTCAACGTTAATTTCGATTGTTAGTGAGTCAGAGCAATCCGCTGAACCGCTGGTTCAACCTTTGCTTAAGGTTGGTTACAGGGTTGGGCTCTACAGTGATCTAACCGGATTAAAGCAAGCCTTGGAGGACAACGAAGAGGATATCCCCCACGCCATTGTTTTTATTTTCGATTCCCAAGCCCATTATGATGCTACCTTGGCAGAGTTGGCCGTTTTTACAACCTTCGAATTTTATATTCCCATGGTGATCTGTGGCGTTGAAGATACCATGCAGGTGCGCCTGAAGAGCTTTCGCGCTGGGGCTACCCGTTACCTGGCTCGTCCCGTAAAGCAAGAGCAGATTGTTGGGATATTAGACGAATTAACGCTGCGCCAGCCGCCGGAACCCTACAAGGTCTTAATCATAGATGATGAGTCAATCTCGTTGGATATGTATTCCGGTATGTTACAGCAAGCTGGAATGCAGGTTTTCTCGCTGCAAGACCCAGAGAAAATTTTCAATGTAATTGACCGGGTAAAACCGGAAGTGGTGGTTCTGGATGTGTACATGCCAAAACTCAATGGCTTTGAATTGGCAGCGATTTTGCGTGAAAAAGAAGAGTTTAGGGACATACCTATCATGTTCTTGTCGGCAGAGTCAGATATCTCAGCCGAGCTGCATGCACTAAGCCTGGGTGGTGACGATTATTATGTTAAGCCGCTTGAAGCCAAGCGATTTGTCAATATAGTCAGTGTTAGGGCCAAGCGCTGGCGACAGATAAACCGTTCTAGGGAACAGCTCAAGCAGGCTCTGTACGAACGTGACCGGGAACATTTGGCGCTCAACCGGCATGCTTTGGTTAGCGTTACTGATGCGGCCGGAAAAATTATTTTGGCCAATGATAAATTCTCCGAAGTGAGTGGTTATTCAACGCGGGAATTAATGGGCAAGAGCCACCGTATTTTAAAGTCTGGCAAGCACTCTCCAGAATATTACGATGCCATGTGGCGCACCATTAGTGGTGGCAATAGCTGGCATGGCGAAATATGTAATAGGCGCAAAGACGGTTCTTTTTACTGGGTCGAATCTACTATCACCCCGCTAATTGGTGAGGATGATAAACCTTACCAATACATCTCTATTCGGACCGATATAACTGAGCAAAAAGTCGCGGAGGCGCAACTGCGGCGTGCCCGGGATCAGGCCGAAAAAGCCAACAAAGCGAAGTCTGAATTCCTGGCCAATATGAGCCACGAATTGCGCACGCCTCTGAATGCTATTGTTGGCTTTTCACAATTATTGGAAACATCCGATGATATTTCGGATGTAAACCGTGATGATGCCAGGGAAATTCTCAAGGCAAGCAAGCACTTACTTGGTTTAATTAACGATGTCCTGGATCTGTCAAAAATTGAGGCGGGCAAATTGGAAGTGAGTTTGGAGCCGGTAAACCTTATGGCAGTGCTAAGGGAATGTATCACCATGATCATGCCGATGGCATTGAGCTATGAAATCATGATGGATTGTGAGGATCACGATCAAATTATCGTGCACTGTGACCGGGGTAGGCTGCGCCAGGTGTTGTTGAACTTGATGTCTAACGCGGTTAAATACAATGTGAAAAATGGCGCCATCAACATTCATTTTGACTTTTTACCTGAACAGCAACTGCGGGTTAATGTGACAGATACTGGTTTAGGTATTTCAGAGCAAGACCAGGCCCTCATTTTCAAGCCCTTTAGCCGGTTAGACTGCAAATATAGTGAGATTGAAGGCACCGGCATCGGCCTTGCCCTAACCCGCGAGCTTGTCGAGCAGATGGGTGGCCAAGTGGGTGTGATAAGTGAAGAGAAAAAAGGTAGCACCTTTTGGTTCGAGTTACCCCTGCTTGAGGCGGATGCGGAGGAAAACTCAGAGACCTTTGCTATGCAGAGCTGTAAGAAGCTAATGCAAGCCTCGCATCCGGAACCTAAGCAGAAACAAGTTAAATATTCCCGGGTCGTTTACATCGACGACAACCGTACTAACCTTAAATTAGTTGAAAGTATCCTGGGTAGGCAGCCGAATATTGATTTGTTGGCTATAGATGATTCAGAGCAAGGCTTGCAAGAAGTATTGCGCCATAAACCTGCTTTGCTTTTGCTGGATATCCACATGCCGGGGCTCAATGGCTATGACATTTTAAAAACCTTGCGGGAAAACCGGGAAACTAAAAGTCTTCCAATCGTCGCTATTAGTGCCAATGCCCTGGTAGATGATGTGCAGGAGGGGATCGAGCGGGGTTTTGACGCTTATTTAACTAAACCGATAAATGTGGACCGTTTTATCAGTTTGGTGGAGAAGTATACAGGTACAACGCAACAGCAACCAGAAGTGCATTAAGCTAGGTTGCGTAAACAGTTAAACACTAGGGGATATTGACATTGACTTTACCAATGGCAACCATGAGTGACAGCACCATAATGGCAGTCGATGATGAGCCAGTGAACCTAAAGTTGTTGGAAAGGACACTTGGCCATGCAGGTTATAGCAATATAGTGCTGATACAGGATCCGCGGGATGTTTTGGACAAGTACAATGAGAAGCGTCCCGATATAATCCTGTTAGACATCAATATGCCCTATCTAAACGGCTTTGATGTTATGCAGCAGCTGCAAGCGTTAGACGATCCATTGTTGCCGCCTATCGTGGTGCTCACAGCCCAACAAGGGCACGATTTTTTAGTTAAGTCGTTGGAACACGGTGCCAGCGACTATGTTTGTAAACCCTTTGAGCGCACCGAACTGTTAATGCGGGTGCGCAATTTTATATCAGCACATCTGCAACACATTGCTGTGTACAACCAAAAGCAGACCTTAGAAAAGCTGGTACAACAGCGCACCCAAGAATTACATGCCACTAGGTTGCAAGTAGTGCAGAGGTTAGGCCAGGCTGCTGAATATCGGGATGAGGAAACCGGAAACCACATTCTGCGTATGAGCCATAGCTGCCAGATTATTGCCCGGGAAATCGGTTGGTCTGAGCGTGACTGTGACCTCATCCTAAACGCCAGCCCCATGCACGACATTGGAAAAATTGGCATCCCCGACAACATCTTGCTTAAGCCTGGCAAGTTCGAGCCCGAAGAGTGGGAAATAATGAAAACCCATGCCACTATCGGCGCTAAGTTGCTAGAGGGTGATGATTCCGATTTGATGCTAATGGCGCGCGAAATTGCCTTAGGCCATCACGAAAAATGGGATGGCAGCGGTTATCCCAGCGGCCTTGCTGGTGAGGAGATCCCTGAGTCTGCGCGCATCGCCGCCATCTGCGATGTGTTTGATGCCCTCACGTCGGTGCGACCCTATAAAAAAGCTTGGCCTCTAGAAGATGCGACGCAGTTGCTTGTAGACAATAAAGGCAAACACTTCGAACCACGGCTGGTGGATGTTTTTATGGATAACTTGGACGATATACTGGCTATCCGAGAACGTTACTCAGACGACTAAAGCTACATTATTTTGCTGTTGCTGGAATTGGTTTAAACTGCCTGTTTTTGCAACTTTAAAATAGCGTACATGTCATCGCCACAAACTCCTAGCGCATTGTTACAGCAGTGCTTGGCTGGGCACCTGCCATTCCCCAGAGGCACGAGCCCAATGCTGCCTGGATCACTGCGGGTAGTCTCATTAACAAACGACCAGTATTTATGGCATGCAGGAGAGCGCCAGCGCCATATCTATATATTGGTATCAGGTACTTTATACGGTTATTTCACCACCGAAGGTGGCAAGACATTTTGCAAAGAAGTGTACTGGCAGCATGACCTGATTTTTGCTTTCAGGAGCTTGTTAATGCAGGTGCCCTTCGCGTATTCAGTTAAAACCCTGGAACCATGCCAGTTGTTGCGCATTGACCTAACAGAATATTGGCAACTGGTTGAGGCAGGCGGCTATTGGCAAAACCTGCACCAAAAAGCGGTAGAAACCTACTTCATGTATAAGGAGGTCAAAGAAGAGTTTTTGTTGTTACATTCGCCGCAGCAACGGGTGGCATATTTCTACCAGAACTACCCTGAACTTGTTAGTAAAGTCCCGCAACATATTGTCGCGTCTTACTTGGGGATGACCCCAATTTCCTTTAGCCGTATAAAAAAGCGCTTGGCAATGGAGGCCAATGCCAATTCCCAATGAGCCCAGCCAACGGCAGCGTGCATCGGCAAAAACAAAAAGCCTGTAATTAACATATGTTAATTACAGACTTGCCAGCGGCTGGCACAATGCTGCCAACGACACGTAACAAGGAAACCTATGCAGTTCAAAGCGCTCACTTTTGACCAGTTATCTGCCAGTCTAGTCTACAAAATGTTGCAACTGCGCATTGAAGTGTTTGTGGTGGAGCAAACCTGCTATTACCAAGATGCAGATGGCTTGGATACCCACCCTGAGACCCTGCATTTATTCATGTTAGATGCTGAAAATATTGCGGCCTATGCCCGTATCCTAGCGCCTGATACGAGTTACCAGGGCTGCTCGAGCATTGGTCGGATCTTAAATGCGAAAGATTATCGGGGGCGTGGTCTAGGCCATGAATTGGTCGCCGAAGCGGTGAAAATTTGTGAGCAAAACTGGCCTGGTGTACCGACCAAGATAGGGGCACAAGCACACCTGCAGGGCTTCTATAACAAGCACCAATTTTATTCGGTTTCAGATGTCTACCTTGAGGATGGCATTGAACATGTTTCCATGTTGAGGCAAGGCGCTTGAGCCAGCCTAACCACGCATTGGCATCGAGCAAGCCAATATGGCTAGGCTTGCTATTGCTTATATTAGGCAATTTACTGGCGACTTTCGTGGATGTCTTGGTGAAGTTGTTTGACGACGTCAGTGGTATCTACCAGTACTTGTTTTTACGCCAGGCTACTTTGTTTTTGCTGATTTTACCATTTTTCTTACTACAGCCAAAAGCTAAGCGCAAACTCAGCCATACCAGCGTACATTTGCTGCGTGCGGGGTTGACCAGTATAGGTGGCGGCTGTGTGGTATTGGCATTAAAAATGATGGGCTTGGCTAGCGCCAATGTCGTATTTTATGCGGCCCCCGTATTGACCATGCTGTTTGCCGCTTGGCTGTTGCAGGAAAAGCTCCATAGCAGCCGCCTAGTTGCCATTGTTTGCTGCTTTTTAGGTGTAGTACTCGCACTGCGCCCAGAGGGGTTTAATTTTGGGGTGTTGGCTGCTGCGACCGCTGCAGTCTGTATTGCCGGCTACAACTTGTCAGTACGTCTGTTTGGGGGGTACGTCAGTACAGTGTCAGTGATGTTCTGGGGATGTGTGTTCACCCTGCCGACATTTTTTGTCTTGTCACTATTTAACTGGCAGCCGCTATCGCTAGAGCTGGTGTATCTAGTCCTGGGCAGTGCATTGTGCCTAGCGGGTTACCAACTGTGTTGCGTTTTTGCCTATAGCAACGCTGAAGCCGGTGCAATCACTATTGCCGAATACGCCGGCTTGGTGTTTGCGGCATGGTTTGGTTGGTTGTGGTTCCATGAAGAGGTTGATATCTGGATGGCAGCAGGTATCGCCCTAATAATATTGCCCATGCTGTGGCATTCTAAAGTTGAATCAAAACGCCATCGTCGTTTGATTACGGCCGATGATCAATTGGTTTAAAAAATCTCAACTCCGTCGCAACTTTTTCGGATCCCATTGCGACATAGTGTTTACGGGGATCCGAAATTCACTACTATGTCACTACGTCCAGGAATATTACCTGTCCTAATTGCAGTTTTGGCCTGCTACCTAGCTTTGTTGTGCCTTGGCATCGGGCATAGCCGGCAGGACAAGCCCGCAGCGGGTAAGGAGTTCACACAATCAGCTAAACAAAACCACTGTTGGGGCTATTTATAAACTTGTGCTGCCAAGCTCCGTTGCAATTGCGCTAAGGTGTATAAATATCCAGTAGCCCGGAGTATACTAGCCAGCAAAGAATTTTATCTAGCGCGCTATGGACGTATCCCACCTTCTTGACGATTTAAATGATAAACAACGGGCAGCCGTCGCCGCCCCCAATGCTGATATGCTGGTCCTCGCCGGGGCAGGCAGTGGCAAGACCCGCGTGCTGGTGCACCGCATTGCCTGGTTGATGCAGGTTATTGGCATTTCCCCCCACAGTATCTTGGCCGTGACCTTCACCAATAAAGCGGCAACCGAAATGCGGCATCGGGTTGAAGCTATCATGCAACGGTCGCTGCACAGCATGTGGCTAGGGACTTTCCACGGCATTGCCCATCGTTTGTTGCGCGCCCACTATAGCGAAGCAAAACTACCCCAGAATTTCCAAATCCTTGATTCAGATGACCAATACCGGTTGATTCGCAGGGTGTTAAAGTCAATGAACCTGGATGAAAAGCATTGGCCACCCAAACAGGTGCAATGGTTTATCAATGGCAGCAAGGACGAGGGGCTAAGGCCGCAGCACATTGAAGTGAAAAACGACTTTAGCCAGGAAAAAATGCGCGATATTTACAAAGTCTACCAGGATACCTGTGATCGCGCGGGTCTAGTGGATTTTGCTGAATTGCTGTTGCGGGCGCATGAACTGTGGTTGCAAAACCCAGACGTGTTAGCCCATTACCAACAGCGTTTCCGGGCGATACTTGTGGACGAATTCCAGGATACCAACAACATCCAGTACGCCTGGCTGCGCATGCTCAGTTGTGACGGCAACAACACCATTATTGTGGGCGATGACGACCAGTCTATCTACGGTTGGCGTGGGGCAAATATCGAAAATATCCAGCATTTCTTGCGCGATTACCCAGAAGCGAGCACCATCCGTTTGGAACAGAATTACCGTTCCACCGGCAATATTTTGTCTGCCGCCAATGCAGTCATTGGCAATAACCAAGGTCGCTTGGGCAAGGAATTGTGGACAGAGCAGGGTGAAGGTGAGCTTATTAGTGTTTACGCTGGTTTTAATGAAACCGACGAGGCTCGCTTTATCGTTTCCAAAATCAAGGGCTGGTTGGATGCTGGCAATGCCCTGGTCGATAGTGCGATTTTGTACCGCAATAACGTGCAGTCGCGGATTTTAGAAGAGGCTTTATTGCACGAAGGTATCGCTTATCGAATTTATGGTGGCATGCGATTCTTCGAACGGCAGGAAATTAAAGATGCCTTGGCCTACTTGCGCTTAGTTAACCACCCAGCCGATGATGCCGCATTTGAACGGGTGGTTAATGTACCCGCAAGGGGGGTGGGTGAGAAAACCTTGGCTTCGGTGCGGGAAGAAGCCCGCAGCCAACAAATTTCGCTATGGCAAGCCACCCAAAGCTTGTTGGCCGGAAAACGCTTGGCTGCCCGTGCCAGCAAGGCATTGCAGGCTTTTGTCGAGCTAGTACTGCAATTGCAAACCGAGGTCGTGAATATGGCCTTGGAACAAATAGCGGATCAAGTGATCAAAAGCGCTGGGCTGATGGCCATGTACCAAGCGGATAAAGGTGAAAAAGCCAGGGCCAGGGTAGAGAACTTAGAAGAACTGGTCACCGCCTGTAAGCAGTTTGAAGTTCCGCAAGACGCAGAAAACATGACACCGCTAGCGGCATTCCTGGCACATGCCTCTTTGGAAGCAGGCGAGACCCAGGCTGATGCCCACCAAGACGCAGTGCAAATGATGACCATCCACAGCGCCAAAGGCCTGGAGTTCCCCCTGGTGTTTATCGCTGGCGTTGAAGAAGGTATGTTCCCGAGCCAAATGTCGAGCGAAGAACCAGGGCGTTTGGAGGAAGAAAGGCGGCTGTGTTATGTGGGCATGACCCGGGCAATGCAAAAGCTGTACTTAACTTATGCCGAGACCCGGCGGGTGTATGGCCAGGACAAGTACCACAGCATGTCCCGGTTTATCAAAGAAATGCCCAGTGAGCTGCTCCAGGAAATCCGCATGCGCAATACTGTGGTACAACCTATGGCAAACCGGTTTGCACCAGTAACCTCCCATGCAAAATTTGACGATACCGGTTTTAAGTTGGGCGAAAGGGTACATCACCCAAAATACCAGGAGGGGACTGTGCTAAATATTGAAGGCCAGGGAGACACTGCGGTGGTGCAAGTCAACTTCGATGACGTCGGCAGCAAACGACTGATGTTAAATTACGCACGTTTGACTAAAGTATAATGGGAAAAAAAAGTGATGTAGGGCAGTATCTGCTAGATTTATGTAAAGACCGTTTGCCTGAAGGAAGCAATGCAGAATAAAGTCCTAGTCATTGAAGACAGCCCTACCAGCATGAAAGTGCTTAGCCACCTGGTATCCAATGTGGGTTTGGAGCCTATTTGTGCGGCCAGCCTAGCGCAGGCAAAACACGTTTTTGCATCTACTTCCCCAGAAGAATATTTGTGCTCAGTTGTTGATTATAATTTACCAGACGCACCTGATGGGGAAGCCATTGATTATTCGATCCAGTCTTACATACCCACCGTAGTGATCACCGGCCGTTTGGATGAACGTACCCGAGACAAAGTTTTGTCTAAGGATGTTGTGGATTACATCCCAAAAGAAAATGCCCAGGTTTACGACTATTTGAGCCGCTTGTTACAGCGGTTGGAGAAAAATAAGGAAATCGGTATTTTGGTGGTGGATGATTCCCGCCTCAGCCGTTCAATGGTGACTTCACTGCTGCGTCGCCATAATTTCATTACCTTTGAGGCTGCCGACGGTGAAGAAGGCCTGACTGTGCTGCGCCAGCACAGTAATATCAAATTAGTGATCACAGACGAAAATATGCCGAATATGACCGGCGTGGAAATGGTGGCAGAACTGCGCACCACCTTTAGCAAGGAAGATTTGGCTGTAATCGGCGTTTCTGGTAAAGGCAGCTCGGCGCTCTCGACCCGGTTTATTAAAAGCGGGGCCAACGATTATATTGCCAAACCCTATTGTCACGAAGAGTTCTTCTGTCGCGTTATCCAAAACATAGAGCACGTTGAAAATATCGAAGCAATCCGCCGTGCAGCCAATGTTGATTACCTGACCGGGTTACCCAACCGCCGCCACTTTTTTAACCGGGTCAACGCCAACCTTAAGCTGACACCGAAACTAGTTAACCTTGCCATT
Organism: Alteromonadaceae bacterium; assembly: GCA_965279005.1. Taxonomy (GTDB): domain Bacteria; phylum Pseudomonadota; class Gammaproteobacteria; order Enterobacterales; family Alteromonadaceae; genus Planctobacterium. Next base: position 295,515 of record CBDIHK010000027.1, read on the forward strand.
GTCGATGTCGATAACTTCAAGGAAGTGAACGACAATTATGGCCACGATGTCGGCGACCACGCACTAAAGCAGGTTGCTGAATATATTAATAAGCATTTTGGCAATGACTACATCGCCCGCTTTGGCGGCGAAGAATTCAGTGTGTTTATTTCAGGTGTGGATCCCCAAATCGTATTAGACCGATTGGAAACTTTCCGCAAGGATATTGCAGCTTCACCTATCAGTTACAACGGCAAAAACTTCAATTGCACTGTCAGTATTGGTATGAGCAGCCAGTTCAATGGCAAGATCGAAGAAACCATTAAAATTGCCGATGAGAACCTATATAAGGCAAAACAAAACGGTCGTAACCAAGTGATTGTGGGTTAAGCCAATTCAATTCGGGCCGAATAGTTAATGGAATCGGTATTATTCCCGCTAGTTTGCTTGTGCTAATTCCAATGTTTTCAGTTTTTTGGCTTTTTGGTAATGGCGGATCGAATCAAAACTAAATAGCACCAGCGCCGACCAAACAAAGCCAAAGGTGATCAACCGCTCACTGTCCAGTGGCTCGCCATACAAGAATACCGCCAGCAAGAACATGATGCTCGGGCCGATGTATTGAAAAAAGCCCAGGGTAGAATATTGGATGCGCTTTGCAGCAGCGGTAAAACACAGAAGTGGCGCTGTGGTGACCACACCTGCCATTACTAACAAAAATACCTGGTAACCCGTTATGCCACCTAAATCGCTAGCTGCGCTTGCATACAACCACCAGTAGGCCAGGGCAAAGGGCAGCATTAGCAGGCTTTCCACCAAAAGGCCTGGCATCGATTCCACCGGCACCTGTTTGCGGATTAGGCCATAGACACCAAAACTACCTGCCAGCACCAGTGCTATCCAGGGCACTTGGCCAAAAGAAATGATTAAGATTGATACACCCACCACGGCCATCACTACAGCAACCTGCTGCAGCCTGCGCAGCCTTTCCCCTAAAAATACCCTGCCTAAGAATACATTGAGCAAGGGGTTGATGTAGTAACCGAGGCTGGCATCGAGCAGGTGGTCATTGTTGACTGCCCAGATAAACAAAAACCAGTTTCCCGCCAACAATACGCCCGAAGCTACTAACAATAACAATAAGCGGGTATTGGCCAGGGCTGCCTTCACCTTTGGCCACTGCTTAAGCAAAACTACCAACAACACTAGGATCACTACGGACCATACGATACGATGCACCAGGATTTCCAATGCCGGCATTGCCTGTAGCAGCTTAAAATACATAGGGGCAAACCCCCACATGCTATAAGCAGCAATGGCGAATAAGACTCCAGCTTTGGTACGGTCAAGTTGCACTAATGTTTCCTCGTGGTGTCACGGATTTAACCCAGACTCGGCATTGTCTCGCCATTTAAGCGTTTCAGCAAATTAGAATATTTTATACTCGATTAAGAATTACTTAAGTCAGTTATTCTAAAACCAGCACTTTGTCTATGGTTTCTAATTGACCTGTGGTTGTTTCTACTGATTTCAAATTGTTATCATTAATCCGCAAATAATAATAATTATCATTTGCGTTTATGGTACTTCTAGCCTATGTTATGTACAAATAAAAAGGAACGGGTTGTAAATATGCATCTGAAATTCTTATGTACAACACATCGAGATTGGGTCTACTTCCATCCACAAGAAGCGGTACAAAAACTAGCTCAGGCTGCAAATTACGGCGTGGTGCTATTAGAGCACGGGAAGTGGCGTGAAGCGTTGCGCTTTATTGGCAGTGCCTATGAGACTAGCGAGATTTTGTTGGAGTTAGGGCAAACCAGGCTCTACACATTATTCACCAACCTTGGTTTACAGCTCGGCCAATGTCTAGAACGGTTAGACTGTCGGGAACATGCCATAAAGGTTTTGCAACAAACTGAATCTATGCTGCGACAGCAACTGGAAATCAGCACGGGAGGCCAAGAACAGTCGATCCTGCATTATTGTTTGTTTGAAATTTGTAGCAACAAAACTGCTGACAACGACACCCAGTTTTTTCCGCATAGACAAGTACATAAAAGGGTGCACTAATTGAATGGCAATAATCCAGTAACCAAAAGAACCTTTGCTAGGATTGGCGCTAGAAAAAAGGCAATGGTGGCTGTAATACTTTGGGTTTGGTCGGCCTGTTTGTTCGCGCACCCTGGGCATGACCATAGCCATTGGTTAGCGGATCTCCTGCACTATGCTCTTTATTTTTCGATTTTGGTATTTTTTATTGCTGGCATTATGTACACCATTAATCTGCTCAGTAACGATTAACCTCCTTGAAACCGCTCGTTTTGCTGAAGATGCCCGGAAATACAACATTGGCAACAACCTAACCTTATTGGCTATTATCAGTATAACTGATTCCGCCAACCATTTGGTGGCACGACCTGTTCCCTTGAACGCTTCATAGGATCGGCAGACATTATGCAGAAAAACGATCTTTTGCCCAAACAAGCCTATACCGATAAAGCTTGGTTTGACTTGGAGATGCGGCATATTTTTTCTAATACCTGGGCATTTGCGGGTTTTTGGGAAGATATCAGTGAACCCGGCCAGTTTAAGACGGTTCAGGCCGGCCTCAATAATATTATTATTGTTATGGGGCGGGATCATCGTCTAAGGGCGTTTCACAACCTGTGCCGCCACAAAGGCACTGCTTTGTTGCGGGCCGAAGGCCAGGTTAAAAAATCCATCACCTGCCCCTACCATGATTGGACTTACAATTTAGAAGGCGATTTGCTGTCGCTACCCAAACAAGAACAAGAGTTTGTAGGACTAGACAAGTCCTGCTTCGGCCTTATCCCCGCCAGTATTGATATCTGGCGCGGCATGATCTGGTTGCACCCGGATAAGGATGCCCCAGCATTACACAACTGGTTTGGCGAGGTTGAGCCGTATTTGGGGGCACACCAACCAGAGTTGTTAGTCGAGGCCAAAGAAGAAGTGACCGTCGAGACTATCCATGCCAATTGGAAATTGGTGGTTGAAAACTATATTGACCATTATCATTTGGCTCAGCTGCATAGCGGAACGTTGAACATGTACGACCACTCCCAAGCCGAGTTCGGTTTTGTTGGCCCCCATTTCGCGTTTTGGGAACCATTGGAAGCCGACTATGCCGCTAACCTAGAAAAAATGGCAGAGCTACCACTAATCGACCATATTCCACAAGAGCAGTTGGGAGCTTCGGTGCCAATGCTGTTTCCAGGTATTGGCTTAAGTGAAACTGAAACCAGTTGGTCTGTATTCCATATTCAACCTGTTGCCGTTAACAAAACTGTAGTGACAGTGCGCAGCAAAACCATGCCTGTATCGGAATGGGACTTTATGAAGTTTGGCAGCCGCAGTGACAAGTTATGGCAAGACCGGCTCGGTCCTAAATATACCAGTGCCGAACCTGGCCACCCTTTGGGGTCAGGTGACTTTATGCAAGAAGACATCTATGTCTGCGAACAGCAGCAAAAAGCCTTGGCCAGTGCCTATTTCCAACTAGGGCCCTCTGCGTTAAAAGGTGAAGCACCGGTTCGCCAGCACCAGAAAATCGTCCTACAATATCTCCAACCTTATTTAGACCGGATAAATAACTAGATGCCAAAGTTGTTGGTAGAGAAAATTGAAAAAGAAACCAAGGAATCGGTTTCTGTGTATTTAAAAAATCCAGATCCCAATCAACCCATGGCGACCTGGTTACCAGGGCAGCATTTGCAAATACGCTTCAACATTGACGGTAAACCCGTTACCCGGCGCTATTCAATTTGCTCCAGCCCCAGTTCAGGTGCGCTGCAGTTGGGTGTAAAACAAGTGGAAAACGGACTAGTTTCTAATTTTATTAATAGCCAGCTGAAAGTGGGTGATCTGCTGCCCGTAAGCCGTCCACAGGGGCATTTTGTGTTGCAACCCGATGCTAAAAAGCGGCGCACCTGTTATTTTTTTGCCGCCGGATCCGGCATCACCCCCATTTTGAGTATGATCACAAGTTTGCTAGAGAGTGAACCAGAAAGCCAAGCCTTCTTGTTATACGGTAACAGGGAGTTAAAGCAAGTAATGTTTGCGGGCACTTTGCGGCAGCTGCAACAAGACTATCCAGGGCGTTTGCTGGTGCGCCATAGTTTTAGCCAGCCAGGTTGGTTCGATGCTAGCCCCTGGCGCAAAGGCCGCATTGACGCGGCTGCGGTATCGGATTTTATTGCAGAAAACCCACCAACTGCCCAGGATTGCCAGTACTTTATTTGTGGTCCGGGAGAGTTTTTACCTGATATCCAAACAGCGCTACAAGACTTGGATGTGCCCGATGAGCGTATTCATATGGAAAGTTTTGGCGACACCAAAGCACAGCCTGTCGTTGCCAAGAACAACTCCTTGGCAACCTTACGGGTAACCCTTTCAGGACAAAAACACAAATTACCAGTGCAACCAGGTCAAACGCTGCTGGCAGCGATGCAAAAGGCAAAAATCCCCGCACCATATTCATGCGAAGCCGGGGTTTGCGGTACCTGCCAGTGCCAATTGATAACTGGCAAGGTAACCATGGCAAACAATCTGGTACTGGATGAACAAGCTATACAAGCGGGCAAAATACTGGCTTGCCAAAGCAGGGCTGAGACCAGCCAACTGGAAATTGCGTACACGAATGAATGAGCCAACATTTCAGCCTCGTCCGCTTTGTGTTAACCTTTGCCAAGTTGGAACCTATAAAACCAGATGCATGTTGCAGGGTAATTGATGCGCCGTAAATTGACATTCACAATGCTAATATGTTTTTTGCTAATGCAAATGACACAGGCATTTGGCTGGCAGCAGCACCATTGTGAAAGTCACGACCAACATGGGACGCAAGGCCAAAGCACCGAAATGCAAGTGGCAACCCAGCACCATTCAGGTGCCAACCATCCCTTCGAGCCGCTGCAAAATAGCTCCCATTACAATAGCTCCCAACACAACAACTCCCATAACCATGCATGTGGCAGTGCTGGCGATGACGAAATTTTGCTAATGGGTGATGGCAAAGATGCAAGTTGCTGCGATACAAGTTGCCAGTGTCCGGAGGGAGCTTGCTCAGGTCAAATGTTAGCATTAGTTGCGCCGCAGGCAGTTAATTGGCTGACACAGGACAGTTTCCCAATCGGTACCACTGGTGTGCCGCTAAGCCGCATTCAATTATCCATAAAACCGCCTATATCTGCCTGATCCCAGGATAGATCTATCCAAAATTTGATAAGTGCCTGCCCTATAGCCAGGGTTGTAGGGGCAGGATTGGCTTCTTCCGTGGCCTCGCCACGACAAAACATGAAAACCAGCAATGCAAGTAATTCATACATCCGTGACGGCTCTGCCGTTGTTAAATAGCTCAATAGAACGTTGCGAGGGATGCGGCAATGGCAAATAAAACCAGCTTTTTTGTGGGTGGGTTGACCGGTGCTATTGTCGCTACGTTAGCGTTTAAGTTGTTAGTTACCGATCATGGCCACGATAGCGCTATACAGCAGGTTGAAGAAAAACCCCTGTATTGGGTTGCGCCCATGGATCCCAATTTCCGTCGGGACGGACCAGGTTTGTCGCCAATGGGGATGGATCTTATCCCAGTTTATGCCGACGATATTGCACCATCGGAACCGGGGACAGTACGTATTACCCCCAATGTGGAGCACAATATGGGCGTGCGCTTGGCACAGGTGCAGCGCCGCGAACTACCGACCCTGATTGACACTGTAGGTTACATCCAATACAACGCGCAACATCTGATCCACGTGCATCCGAGGGTGTCTGGTTGGGTTGAAGAACTATACGTCATTGCCACCGGTGAGCGGGTGGTAAAAGGGCAGCCCCTGTATGCATTGTATGCGCCCGAATTGGTTAGTGCGCAAGAGGATTACCTGCTGGCACGGGACGGCGGCCGCGAAATTCTAATCAACGCTGCTGCCAACCGGTTGGCGGCACTGGGTATGCCGCAGGAAGCCATTGCCAAGCTAGGACAAACCGGCACTGCCCAGCAGACAGTGATAATGCCTGCCCCAGCCAGCGGCGTGGTTGACAACCTTGCCATAAGGGAAGGCTTCTTTATTGAACCTGGTACCAACATTATGTCCATAGGTTCAGTAGATGACGTATGGGTGGAAGCGGAGATACTCGCCCGCCACCTATCCCTATTGCGCACAGGGCAGGCAGCGCGCATGACCCTGGATTTTGTGCCGGGCCGCGAATGGCTAGGCCAGCTGGACTATATCTACCCAACCCTGGATGCCACTACCCGCACCGCCAGGGTGCGCCTGCGCTTTGCCAATCCCGAAGGCTTGCTCAAACCCAATATGTTCGCCCAGGTACGGGTCGAAACCGGTGGCCCAGGTGCCGTCTTGACCGTACCCAAAGCGGCGGTGATCCGCACCGGTAAACAGGATCGGGTGGTATTGCAAAAAGCGCCGGGGGAGTTTAAATCTGTAGCGGTTGAACTGGGTTTGGTTGGTGATGAATACATCCAAATTCTCTCCGGCCTGGAAGAGGGCGATGTAGTTGTCCGTTCAGGACAATTTTTATTGGACTCCGAAAGTAGCATTAGCTCAGATTTCTTGCGCATGTCGCCGCTCCCCGATGCAGCGGATAGTGAAGATGAAGTGCAGTCGGCGTGCGTAGCCGGAGTAGTTAATGCCATTGATCGCGATAGTAGGGTGCTCAATATCAGCCGCGACGCCATTGCCAAATGGAACCGGGGGCCGGCCACCATGGACTTTACTGCAGCGGAAAACCTGCCCTTGCATAGCCTGTTAGAAGGCAGCGAAATCGAGTTTGAATTTGAGATCCGCGATGGCGACTTTGTCGTCACTGCTATCGCTGGCCAGCTATGCGCTGGCAGCGCCGGGGGCGACAGCTTATGATCATTGCAATTATCAAATGGTCATTGTCGAACCGGGTATTGGTATTGCTCGCCACTTTCATTTTGTTATTGGCCGGTTTGTTCGCACTGCGCAATACCCCTGTTGATGCCATTCCCGATCTCTCTGACGTCCAGGTTATTGTGAAAACCAGCTACCCGGGCCAAGCGCCGCAAGTGGTGGAAGACCAGGTTACCTACCCGTTGAGCAGTGCCATGCTGGCAGTGCCCGGGGCAAAAGCGGTGCGAGGTTTTTCCTTTTTTGGTGACTCCTACGTTTACGTTATTTTTGATGACAGTACGGACTTGTATTGGGCGCGCAGCCGGGTGCTTGAATATTTGTCGCAAGTACGCGCCAGGTTGCCGGAAGCGGCCGAGCCGGAACTCGGTCCAGATGCAACTGGGGTGGGCTGGGTCTACCTATATGCCCTGGTGGATAAAACCGGGCAACACGATAGTGCACAGCTGCGGGCATTGCAGGATTGGTTCCTCAAATTCGAGCTGCAATCTGTGCCGGGGGTATCGGAAGTGGCATCGGTGGGCGGCATGGTCAAACAATACACGGTGCAGCTAGATCCTATCAAACTGCGCGCCTACGGCATTCCCATCAACCATATCCACACCGCTATCCAACGCGCCAACCAGGAAGTGGGCGCGTCGGTCGTCGAGTTGGCCGAAGCCGAGTATATGGTGACTGCTACCGGTTACATTGATTCGGTATCTGACCTAGAAAACATCCCGCTAGGCGCTAGCGAGCGCGGTACCCCCTTGCTACTGGGCGATGTTGCCAATGTCTATTTGTCGCCACAGATGCGCCGGGGGATCGCCGAGCTCAATGGTGAAGGCGAAGTCACCGGCGCGGTCGTCGTAATGCGTTTTGCCGGCAATGCCCAGCAAACTATCGCCGCCGTCAAAGCCAAGCTGGAAGAATTACAAGCCAGTTTGCCCGACGGGGTGGAAGTTGTGCCCGTCTACGACAGATCCGGCCTTATCCAGGATGCGGTATCCAATCTATGGTCAAAGCTCGGTATGGAATTATTGCTGGTGGCCTTGGTCTGTGCGGCGTTCCTATTCCATTTGCGCTCGGCACTAGTGGCTGTGATCAGCCTGCCCCTGGGTGTGCTCATTGCCTTTATCATCATGTATTGGCAGGGTATTAATGCCAATATTATGTCGTTGGGCGGTATTGCCATTGCCATAGGTGCCATGACCGACGCCGCCATCGTGCTGGTGGAAAACCTGCACAAACACCTGCAAAAACAGCGGGACAAAGCTTATGACCATTGGCAGGTGGTAGCCAATGCGGCAACAGAAGTGGGGCCAGCCCTGTTCTTTAGCCTATTAATCATTACCGTCAGCTTTTTACCTGTGTTTATCCTAGAAGCCCAAGAAGGCCGCCTGTTTGCACCTTTGGCCTATACCAAAACCTATGCCATGGCCGCCGCCGCAGGTTTGGCTGTGACCCTGGTACCGGTATTGATGGGTTACTTTATCAGGGGCAAGCTGCGCGGCTCAGAAAAAAATCCACTTAATAAGCTGTTGGTGGCGCTATACGCGCCGGTTTTAAAGGGATTATTGCGCTTTCCCAAAACCACGCTAGTCATCGCCGTCGCGGTATGTTTGAGTAGCATTTATCCCGCCTCCAAAATCGGCAGTGAATTTATGCCACCTTTGGATGAAGGGGATTTAATGTATATGCCCACCACCTATGCCGGTGTCTCCATAGGCAAGGCGCGCGAGATTTTACAGCAAACCAACAAGCTGATCGCAACGCTACCAGAGGTGGAGACTGTGTTTGGCAAAGTGGGGCGCGCCGAGACCGCAACGGATCCAGCGCCGTTGACCATGATTGAAACCTTTATCCAGCTCAAACCAAAATCCCAGTGGCGGCCGGGCTTGACCAGCGAAGGCTTGCGCCAGGAACTGGATGCTTTGGTGCAGTTTCCGGGGTTGAGCAATGCCTGGGTTATGCCAATTAAAACCCGCATTGATATGCTGGCGACAGGGGTGAAAACCCCCATCGGTATCAAGGTAGCTGGCGAGGATCTCAATGTTATCCAGGAGATAGGCCTGGAAATCGAACAGCTCATGTCAGGATTGCCCGGCACAACATCGGTTTACGCAGAACGGGTGGCTGCAGGGCGCTACATCAAGGTGGACATAGACAGGGTGCGCGCTGCCCGTTATAACCTCAATATTGCCGATATCCAGCAAGTAGTGGCCATGGCTGTCGGTGGCCGGGAAATAGCCGAAACCGTTGAAGGCTCTAGGCGCTTCCCAATTAATGTGCGCTACCCGCAAAGCTACCGGGGATCACCGGAGCAGATTGCGCTGCTGCCCTTGGTCACGCCAGACGGCAAGCACATAGTGCTGGGCGATGTGGCCAAGGTGTTTATCCAGGAAGGCGCCCCCGCGATTAAGAGCGAAAACGCGCGCATTAACGGTTGGGTATTTGTTGATATCGGGGGCATCGATATTGGCCAGTATGTAGACAACGCACAACAACTGTTGTCTGAACAACTGGACTTACCGGTGGGCTACAGCATCAGTTGGGCTGGCCAATACCAGTATATGGAACGGGCACAGCAGCGCCTGGCCTGGGTGTTGCCGCTGACTTTGTCGGTAATAGTTTGTTTGCTCTACCTCAGTTTTAGGCGTTTTAGTGAAGTGGCCATTATCCTGGGAACCTTGCCCTTTTCCCTAGTGGGTGGCATCTGGTTATTGCACCACTTGAACTACGACTATTCGGTTGCGGTGGCCGTGGGCTTTATCGCCCTTGCCGGGGTGGCAGTGGAGGTTGGGGTATTGATGCTGGTGTATTTGAACCAGTCATACCAAGCCTTGTTGCAACAATGCCAAAGCAACAATGCCAAGCCGGATCAAAAGGCATTGTTACACAGCGTGGTGCAGGGAGCCGCCCTAAGGGTGAGGCCCGTGGTGATGACAGTCGCCACTATCGCCATTGGCCTATTGCCAGTGTTATTTGGCACTGGTACTGGCTCTGAGGTGATGGCGCGCATTGCGGCACCATTGGTCGGTGGCATGGCAAGTGCCCTGGTCTTGTCCCTCGCTGTTATCCCTGTGGTGTATTATTTGTGGAAGCTGGGCAGTTTAGGCCAAGGGGGGGCCTGCAGGGTTAGGCGATAACAAAAAGCTTTAGGGTAATGAACAAGGCTGCCATAACCGATACGCTGATCACGGCGGCCTTTTTGTGCTTATTAATGAAGGCTTCAGTTTGGTTGCCCAGGTATTTGACTGCAATGGCTAAACCAAAGTAGCGGATGCTTCTTGCCAGCAGTGTCGCCAACACAAACAGAAGCAGGGAATACTGGATGGCACCTGCCATAAGCATCGCAAACTGGAATGGAATGGGGGTAACGCCCGCCAGGAAGATATAGGTAAAACCCTGCGCACTCACTTGTTGTTTGGCGGCTTGCATCTCTGCTTCGCTGCCAAAGAAATTGGCAAGTTCCGTCGCATATTCGTTAATAAGTGCGCTGCCAATGCCATAACCAAACACCGCACCCAACACGCAGCCAATTAGTGCGGCGCAGGCCAGTTTCCACAATTTGTGGCGGTTTAGCTGCATTATGGGAATCAAAATAGCTTCCAGCGGCACAAACAAAATGGTGGACTCAAAAAACGACAATACCCCAACCGACATGGTGACGCGTTTGTGTTTTAAAATACGCTGGACAAATGGGTGTTGTGGCTGCTGGTTCATTGCGCTCGTTTAGCTAATATTGTGTATTAAAAATGGGCAGTTTACTGGATTTGCCAACGCCAGAACAGTAATACTGCTGCCATCACGACATCATATAGGTACCTGTGCCAAAGGCGATGTGCATACCCTGTTCGTTGTGCAATTCCATCCTGCAGACCGCTACCTTGTTGCCTTTCCTGATGATCTCGGCTGTGGCGATAAACTGTTCGCCCTTGCCTGGACGCAAGTAATCCACCCGCATATCAATGGTACCAATATTGGCGATCCGCTTCTTAAACTCCTGTTCGGGCATCGGTGGCAGTTCCCGCACTGCATAGAGCATCGCCATCAGGCCGCCAACAGTATCTAGAATGGCCGAGGTTGCGCCCCCGTGCAGGATCTTGTGGAAAGGGTTACCCATCAAGTCGTCTTGCCAAGGCAGGGTGATTTTGGCTTTTTGCCAGTCGGATTTGTCCACTTCAAAACCCAAAAAGCGGTTGAAAGGCAATCGTTTGTCAAAGATATCCATGACGATCGCTGACATTTGTTCATTGTTTAAAAGCGTTTCTTCAGCCATAAATACCATTCCACCTGGTGATACCAATTCTTTAATAATCAGGGTAAGATCAACACATAAGTACTAAAAAGCAGAATTCAACCGTCTTGACCTCCACAGCGAGCCTGCCAGCTGCGAATAGCCCAGAAAACGATGCCTTACAAGTGCTTGAGAATGTATTTGGGTACCGCGAGTTCCGCCCTGGGCAGCAAGAAACCATTGATGCCCTACTCGACGGCCGCGATGTCTTGGCGCTCATGCCAACCGGAGGCGGTAAATCCTTGTGTTACCAAATCCCAGCCTTGATGCTACCGGGTATTACTGTGGTGGTATCGCCGTTGCTGTCTTTGATCCAAGATCAGGTGGAATCCTTGCAAGCAAGCGGTATTTTTGCGGCTTGCCTTAACTCAACCCAAGATCCGCAACAGCAGCAGCAGGTGTTTGACGCACTGCACAATGGCAAATGCAAGATCCTGTATTTATCGCCTGAAAAGCTGCTACAACCAAGCTTGCTGCATTGGTTGCAACAACAAGATATTGGGTTGTTCGCCATTGATGAAGCACATTGTGTTTCACAGTGGGGGCACGATTTCCGGCCCGAATACCGGCAATTGGGATGCCTGGTCAACTATTTCCCACAAAGCCGCATTATTGCGCTCACCGCCACGGCAGACCACGCTACCCGCTCTGATATAGTTGCGCAATTGGGACTGCGGGATCCGGTTGTCCGCCACAACAGTTTCGATCGGCCTAATATCCGCTATGTGCAAACCCATAAGTACAAACCTTTGGCCCAGCTTCTGGCATACCTGGAGCAACAAGAAGGCAGCAGTGGCATTGTTTATTGCAACAGCCGCAACAAGGTGGACCAACTCACCGAAAAGCTCGCAGAGCAGGGGATCCGTGTCGGCGGTTATCACGCTGGCAAAACCAGCGAAGAGCGCAGTGCACTGCTAAGGGAGTTCCTGCAGGACAACATTGACGTGATGGTGGCTACCGTAGCGTTTGGCATGGGGATCAATAAGTCCAATGTGCGTTTTGTGGTGCACTATGACCTGCCAAGGACAATTGAAGCTTATTACCAGGAAACCGGTCGCGCAGGTCGTGATGGTTTGCCCGCCGAAGCCTTACTGTTATTCGATGAAAAACAAATCACCCGCATCAAAGAGTGGATCTCACAAACGCCGAATGCAGAACGCAGGACAGTGGAACTGAACAAGTTCCAATCCATGGTAGCCTTTACCGAAGCCCAAACTTGTCGACGGCAGGTGTTGCTCAATTACTTTTCTGAGTACCGGGACAAGGCCTGCGGAAACTGTGATATCTGCCTGGATCCACCGAAACGCTACGACGGTAGCCGTGATGCGCAAATAGTGTTGTCCTGCATTTTGCGCCTACAACAAAAGGAAACGGCAAATAAAGTTGTTGCGGTGCTCAAGGGCAAGCTGCCAAAGGACATGGACGAAACTATTGCCCAATTGCCTACTTTTGGCCTAGGCAAAGGCAAGCAGGATGCTTATTGGTTGAATATCATGCACCAGCTGATCCACCTCGGCATACTGCGTCAAGATTTGACCCAGCATTTGGTTTTAAAGTTATGTGAACCTGCGCGTCCGGTTTTACAGGGCAAGGTGGCACTAACCCTCGCCGTGCCTAGGTTGAATGTAACTTGGAGCCGGGGGGGGCAAAAAACCGTTGCCAGCAATTATGACCGCGCTTTGTTTGCGAAACTCAAACATCTCCGAAAGCAGCTGGCTGAGGAGGAAGGTGTACCACCCTATGTGGTGTTTAATGATGCTTCACTGGCCGAAATGGCCAGCTTAGCCCCTACCGATGAGCAGGCAATGTTGGCAATCAATGGTGTTGGTAGGGTTAAATTAAAGCGCTATGGCACGGATTTCATCGAGCTTATCCAGCGGCATATGGGGGCGTAGCTTATTCAATTAAGTTACGCAAAATCGTATTCGCCCCCCACTTGTAATGCCTTTTTGTAGGCACTGCGGGAATGGAGCCGATCCAGGTATTCCTGGATAGCGCTATAGTTGCCAGCTAAACCCCTGCTGGCAGCTGCTTCGAGGGGAAAGCTCATCTGAATGTCAGCGCCTGTTAGCTGGTTGCCAGCAAACCATTGGTTTACTGATAAATGGGTGTCGACATAGGCAAAGAGCCTTACCAGGTTAGGCTGGATAAATTCCTGTTTTACCTTTTTGCTAATTTGTTTGGCAATAAAGCGCACAAAAAATGGCTTGGCATTTTCTTCTATTTTGTCCATCACCAAATTGAGCAGTAAGGGCGGCATCAATGAACCTTCGGCAAAGTGCAGCCAATACTGGTATGCCTGGAAATTGTTATCGACTTCTGACGGTCGGATACCGTTTTCGCCATAGACCCGGCATAAGTAATCGATTATGGCGCCAGATTCGGCGATTGTTTCACCGTTATCCGTTATCACTGGCGACTTTCCCAATGGGTGTACCTGTTTCAAGCTGTCAGGTGCCAACATGGTTTTGCTATCCCTTTGGTGGTGCAGCACTTGATAGGGAACAGCCAATTCTTCTAGCAGCCATAATATGCGTTGTGAACGGGAATTATTTAAATGATGTACCTGTATCACGCGTGTATCTCCCTGAACTATATAGGGATTGTTACGCGGCTCAAAAAAATTAGACCAGTTATTTCGCTTAATCTGGCAAAAATGTAATCTTGGGCTAAATGTTTAGAAAAGAGTCTAAAATCGTTGAAAAGTTGCAAACCTGTTCTTTAGAAAACGTCAGTAAGTAGCTATTTGATTGTAATTGTTTTAATGAATAATGTTCATTAAGGCAGTTTGCAGGATTTCCAAACCGATAAAACAGGCGTGGTGTACTTCTGGGCAGGCATGCTTGGATCCGGTCTTGGTGTTTTTGGTTGGCTAGCAGGATCCGTCCCTTCCAATCGGTTGGCAATTGCTTCACATGGTGACAAACGGTTGTATGATAACCACCGGTTGTCACCAGGTTTAGGTTAATAGCTTCGCGTAATTTTGGGTCGGGCTCGAGCAAGACAATGTTGTGTTTATGCAATCTGCCCAAGCCGTTTATCCAGCGGGATTAAGTGATGCGTAGTAGGCTGCTAAGTCGTTAATATCAGCATCAGACAGGCCAGCTGCCATAGGCGTCATAACCGGGTTTTTACGGATCCCGTCGCGGTAAGCCTTCATTGATTCCACTAGGTACAACTCTTTTTGTCCGGCTAGGTTGGGGTAGTTAGGGATAATGGAAATCCCGTTGCTTCCGTGGCAAGCGACACAGGTAGCCGACTTAGCTTTGCCCTTTGCGGGATCGCCAGCAGCCAGGGCACCAGATGAAATGAATAACGTCGCAGCCATACCGATGGCAGTAAACAACTTCTTTTGCATTGTAGGTTCCTTATTTTTTAAACAGATCCTAGTTTTAATAGCACAAAACAAAGAATAAAAACCTATGTTTTTGATTTATTGTTATAAAAAGATAATTTGGTGGAGGAGTGGTATAAATGGATCTTTGGTCATTAAATAACAGCAACCAATACTTAGAGTTAGATCTGGCGCGGCAAATCCAGGCATTGGATACTGATATGGATCTCGCTGAACCGGCGGATGCCAAATCATTTCTAGCCGACCTGCTGTCTAGTGCTGGCTGTAAACTTAAGCAGTTTGAATCAGGTGCTGACCGCCATCAGTGCTTTTTTGAATTTGCAGGCTCACAGTTTCTTTTACAGCTTGAGCTATTGAGCCTGTCCTGCTGGGTTGAAACGGTTCACGGTAGCGCCAGCCTCTCTGATCTTCTAAAGCCGCTAAATGGGGTTTCATAAAGGATCACAGTTATTTGTGCTGTTTGTGCTAAGCTGCTATTACCCATAACAGGCATAAAAAAGCCACTTGAAACAGCCTCAACGTCGTTTGCACATTAAAACCGCTATCATTTTTGTTTTACTCTGTTTTAGTGTAGCCACTAACAGTCATGCCCAGGGTAAACGCATTGTAATCAATGACGATAACTTCCGCATGTATCTTGACAATGATGCCCAGTACTTGCGCACAGGAGCTGACCAACAGTTATCTGATGTTATGCGCGGGGGCATGCCCTGGCAGCACAGGTATAGCATTGAGCCAGTAGCAGAAGAGGAAGCCATATGGATAAAGACTTCATTTAGCTACCAACGCATTGAATCCGCGCGCTATACCTTCGTGGTTGGTAATCCAAACCTGGATTATGTCGATATCTATGTTATGGACAGGGTTGGCCGAATCATGCATTCCGCCATGATCGGTGCCAACCGTCCCTTCCAAAACCGCCCTATCAACTTTAAAGAGTTTGCGCTGCCGTTTGAGCTGGACTACGGGCAGGAGTTTGATATTTACGTCCGGGTTAAGGACGAAGGCCCCATGGTATTTTCACTGTATTTTTATAAAAGTACTGAAATCATTAAAAAAGCGACGGCAGAACTCACTTTTATCGGTGCTATATCAGGTGCCCTGACCATTCTAGCAGCCTATTTTCTGGTAACGTATTTTATGCTGCACAGCCCGGTACGGTTTTGGTTTGCCATGGTCAACTTAGTGTTTCTGGTTATGTTCCTCAATATCGAAGGCATACTGGGTCAAATAACCGGCATGACCCAGCATATGGCAACGGTAACGGTCGCTATGTTGGGGATGGTTTTGTTTTGTGCCAGCAAGATATCCCACGCAATGTTAATCGGTATGCCTAAATACTGGCGTGATACTAACTATATCCTTTCCACAGTATTTATCTTTGCCGCGCTGGCATTAAATAGCTATTGGCAAATTGTCGTGGCGGCAGGGCTGGGTAGTGCTGCGATGCTATTACAGTTGTTCCTGGCGATCCGTTACCGCAATCCTTTTAACAGCCTCCCCAATAGAATTTTGGTGGTGGGCTGGTCAACCCTGGTGGCGACCAACCTGGTGCATGTCTGTTTGTTTTTGACCGGTAGCATCTTGTCCACTGGTGAAAACCTGATGTTAACCTCGTTGTTGATGGTAGCTATCCTAATGGTGGCGGCAGCTATTGAATCCCACGAAAAAGTTCTTATCCACAAAGAATACGAACAGCAGCAGGATACAATTGCTGATCTACAGCGATTTTATGACTTTTTTTCGCAATTCTGCTGAGGGTTTGTTCAGTTCGACCCATGATGGCCAGCTGGTTTCGGTCAACCCTGCAATGTGTAGCTTGTTTGGTTATGATAATGAAAAGCAAATGCTACAGCAGGTTAAAAATGCTGCAGAGTTCTATGCCAACCGCGAAGACCGCGACGTGTTGGTGGGTCAATTGCTCAGCAAAGGCAAGGCAGTCAACAAAGAAGTTAAAGGTGTGCGCAAGGATCAATCCGAGTTTTGGTTTTCCATCTCGGTACAAATGCGCGATGAAAAAGGCAATAAGCTTTTGTTTGGATCCATCGTAGACATTACAGAGCGAAAACAAAGCGATATCAGCCTTAAATATATGGCAACCCACGATTCCCTGACAGGTGTCTACAACCGTCGCCATTTTGAGGGCAACCTAAGCGAATTATTGAATAAGCGCTACCACGAAGACATTCGCTTAACCTTGTTGTATTTGGACTTGGATCAGTTTAAGACAGTAAATGATTCCTGTGGCCATAAGGCTGGCGATGTCTTAATTAAGGAGTTGTCGCGCAAGCTGAATGATGTGGTAATGAACAAAGGCATGTTGGGGCGCATGGGCGGGGACGAGTTTGCGGTCATGCTTGCCGGTGACAATGCTGATTTTGGCTACACTGTTGCTAACAAGCTGCTAAATGCAGTACGCGAGTATCGCTTTGTTTGGGATAATCGCATGTTTACCCTTGGCGTCAGCATTGGCCTAGTGGAATACCGGGATAACATGGTAAGTGCCGAACAACTAATGAGCATGGCGGATTCCGCCTGTTATTTGGCCAAAGAGCAAGGGCGCAACCAAATCCATGTTTACTCCAGTGAAGATGCCCAAATGCAGAAATATGAGGCAGATTTAGATTCTATCTCCTTAATAAACAGGGCGTTGGACGAAAGTAAATTTGTGCTGTATTACCAGCATTACCAGCCATTACAACAGCTCAAACAAGGGCACCACTACGAGTTATTGCTGCGTATCGAAAACGAGGACGGCAGCCTGATCCCGCCCGCCTCCTTCCTGCCCGCAGCAGAACGCTATAATTTAAGCTCCAAAATCGACAAGTGGGTACTGGAAAACTATTTGCACTGGTTGTCGCAAAATCCCGCACATTTGGCGCAGCTGGTCAGGGCGAACATAAATTTAAGTGGCCTATCCCTGGCCGATGAAGACATGAAGCTGTACTTTTTAAACGCATTTGAAAAATATGGCATTCCCTATGAAAAAATCTGTTTTGAAATCACCGAAAGTATGGCGATTGTCAAAATGGAAGAAACCTTGGAATTTATCAAAACATTCCACAACTTGGGCTGTAAGTTTGCTTTGGATGATTTTGGTATTGGGTTTTCCAGCTACGAACACCTAAAAAAGCTCCCTGTTGATTATGTGAAAATTGATGGCAGCTTTGTCCGCGATATCCTGGTTGACCCTATTGACATGGCTATGGTGTGTTCAATGAAGGACGTTGCCAAGGCAATGGGGATCTGGACAGTGGCTGAATACGTAGAAACCAAGGAAATCATGGCGGAGTTGGGCAAGATTGGCGTAGACTATGCCCAAGGCTATGGGGTGGCCAAGCCCCAAGACTTACGCCAATTTAGTGCCTATATTGCTATTGAAAATAACGTTAAGTGATCGCATATAGCGGTCTAATATCGGAAAAGATTGCTTACCTTTTCTGATATCATAAACAAATTGCCTTGGTTACAGAGATTACATGAGCGACAGCCTAGCCCTTTACGAATATGTCAGTTCTGCCAAATTGCCCACCCGGTGGGGGCAGTTTACGATCCATGGGTTTGTGGAGACTGCGTCACAGCAAGAACACGTCGCCTTGTCCTATGGTAGCTGGCAACCCGGCGAAGTAGTACCCATCCGCATCCATTCTGAATGCCTCACTGGCGATTCCCTATTTAGCACGCGCTGTGACTGTGGCTTCCAATTGGAAAAAGCACTGCAAAATATTGTGGCAGAAGGCAAAGGCGTCCTGCTGTACCTACGCCAGGAGGGACGCGGTATCGGCTTGCTTAACAAAATCAAAGCTTACCACCTGCAAGACCAGGGATTGGATACTGTCGAGGCCAATGAACACCTGGGTTTTGACGCTGACTTGCGCAATTACGATATCTGCAAGTTGATGCTGAAACAGTTGGGTGTGGAAAAAGTCCGGCTGATGACCAACAATCCAAAAAAGATCAAGGCACTAACAGGCCTGGGTATTGATGTGGTGGAGCGAACCCCCATTGACCATGGCATCACCGACGACAATAAAAAATACCTCGAAACCAAAACCCAAAAACTCGGCCACGAGTTTGACCCGCATTTGTTTAAATAATACTTAATGGTATCGGGATAACATGCAGCTTCCTGACGCCTGATAACTGCATTTGCCCTTTACCGGGCGTTATTTGGTTTAACCCATCTGCATCTTCAACTGTCGGCAACATGCATGGCAATTACCATGTAGCACCGACCCGCTATTAGACCAATGGCTAAAGGCGCTGCCAACCGCGATAGATTAGTATTTCCATGTTTTCCACTTTGCTGAAGCGGTAAAGGTGTAGCTTGGCAATTCTCTCATTGACGGGGCTAAAGCTTAAAATACCATGACTGGTGATACGCACTACCTCAAACAAGAATTAAATGATCGGTTTCGGTCCGATCCACAATTACTGGATTGGCTGGAAAGTGGCTCCCTCGATGGCATGTGGTTTTGGGATCTGGAGCATCCGGAGCACGAATGGTTTAGCCTCAAGTTTAAGCAGCTTTTTGGCTATGGCGAAGAAGAGGTGCCCCATAGTTCTGAGTGGTGGCAAAACAACATCTTTCCCGAAGATTTACCGAGCGTCTTGGATAATTTTAAAAAGCATTGCCAAGACCCTGGGTATGCCTTTGACCAAATAGTGAGGTATAGGCACAAAAATGGTAGTACTGTCTGGGTTCGATGCCGCGGTAAAGCCCTGTTCGACCAGCAAGGTAAACCGGTGCGAATGCTTGGTGCGCACAGCGACATTACTTCACTAATGGAAATCAAAGAGCAGCTTGATGATGTCTTGCACAATGTCAGCGATTGGGCAGCGGCCAGGCAGGCCTTGTTCGATGCTATGTTGGATAGCGTCATTGTCATAGACCAATACGGTACAATCGAAGAATTCAACACATCCACAGTGAAACTATTTGGCTACACCAAAGAGGAATTATTAGGGTCAAATATAAAGATGTTGATGGGCATGGAGGACGCTAGCCAACACGATCGCCATTTGTCCAACCACGTTAAAACCGGCCACGCCAATATCATTGGTAAAGGCCGAGAGTCTTTGGCACGGAAAAAATCGGGAGAACTGTTTTACGTTTTTTTGTCCGTCGCCACATATACCGAGGAAGACAGTACCAAGTTTGTTGGCACACTTAGGGACATAAATGACGAAGTGAAGCGCCGGCACGAATTAGAATTTGCTGCAAAACACGATCCTCTGACGGGTTTACCCACCCGCAGGGCATTGGGGCAAAGTATTGAAGCCGCTATCACTGGGTCATTGCGCAATGACAGGTGTTTTTACTTGCTCTACATCGACCTGAATAAGTTCAAGCCTATTAATGACAAGTTTGGCCATGAAGTAGGCGACCAGGTACTAAAAGTGGTTGCCAAGCGATTGCGCAATGCAGTTAGGGAAGGTGACTTATCTGCCCGGGTGGGGGGCGACGAGTTTGTCATCCTTACCGAGCCTAGCGTTGCCCCTTGGGATATCGAAAAGTTAATCGCAAAAATTAGGCAAAGCCTGCTAAAGCCCATTAGCTTGGAGGGAAATGCGCTGGCTGTTGGCGCAAGTATTGGCGTTGCTAAATTTCCGGAAGACGGGGATAGTGCTGCCGCGTTATTAAAAAGCGCGGATACCCGTATGTACCAAGAAAAAAGCCCCCGGAATGGTAGCAAAACAAGGCCGAAACAAGAGCTAGTTGCCGTCACCTATATCAGCCATTCTTTAGTAGCAAATTCCGACATGCCGGGATTTTGCAGGGAGATTGAACGCATTTCATCCACCAACAATGCCAAACAAGGCATATCTGGCATTTTATTGAGTTGCAGCAATAGGTTTGTACAACGCCTGGAAGGCCCAAGAAAAGCAATAGACAATTTGATTGACCGGATCAGGAAAGACCAACGCCACCGGTATTTTTCGATCCTGTGCTATGAGGTAATTAGCAAGCGTAGTTATGATGATTGGTCGCAAATGCAAGTCATTACCAGCGGTGCACAAGTGGCTCTGGTCGAGGATCTTCTGCTGAATGTAGAATTGCACGGTGCTGACTCACTTAACGAGCAGGAAGCCCAATACCTGATTGACCTGTTAAAGGAAAATACACAATGGGATAGGTTTTAGCGCAGCCGCTAAAAGCCTGACCTTGGGCACAATTGGCTACAGCTTTTCAATCACCAAAGTAATTTCACCTACTTCCAAGCCAAACTTGTTGATGCTGGTGCGGTTCAGTAGCCTGTCCTCGCTGATCAGGAATAGCCAATCGTCCAGTTTAACGTCGAGCGTACCGTCATCATAAGGAATAGTGAGTACATACTGCCAGCGGAATACTGAACCGCGCACCTTACCATAGGCGGTACCGACCACGTCACCAGCGGTGCCGCTGTATTCGCCGTTGCCTAGGTCTTTGAGTTGCCAAATTCGGATCTGTTCTTCGCCATCGTCAAACCAGAATTTTTCGTCCAATACCCCGGTATCCCCGTTCCAGGATGCATCGATGTCGGCGGTGAAGCGCCGGGTCATATTGCCGGACATGTCCTGCACCATGCCGTAGACTTTTAGTTTGCCATCGAAGAATGTGCGTAAATCCAACTGGGGTGTGGTGTTCACGTAGCTATCTACATCATTGGCACTGCAAGCTGCCAGTAGCAGTAAACAAGGTGCCAAGGCCAATTGCAATAGGCGTTTAATCATCACTGGGTTGTCCTGCGATTAGTTGTTCCCGCACCTCGGGGGCACTGGTGCCTTCAGATAGCCAAATCGCTAGGAATGCCTCGCAAAAGGCCGAATCCTGTATTTTGCCGAGCTGGGTTTGGTTGTGGTAGAAATAGCTGTTGCTATCCTGGTCGATAAACAGGGTAATGGCGTCTCGTTTGGCCACGTCAGGCCATAGGCGTTCCAGCTCCTTAATCCAGGCCTGGCGTGAGCCGTCGTTGGCAATGCCTAGCTTTTCCCACTGTTTTTCTGTCTCTGAAATCAATTGCTTTTTCTTAAAATCCCGCAAATAGGTAAGTTTTAACGCCAGAGGGTATTGCCCAGGCTGGTATTGGCCATCAGCGGAAAACAACTGGGCGTTGTAGATATCCCAAAACAATACCGATAGCTTGCCTTGGCCGACTAGTTCGAGGTCTTGCCATGGTGCTGCCAGGGATATGCTGCTAGTAACTACCATAGATATTCCTAATAGCGTTTTAAACAGTGGCTTCATGTTGGGGTTTACTCCGCATTAACCAATAAAACAGTGGCAGGGCAACTGCCCAGATGGCGACCAATATCGCCGTGGTATGGACAAAGCCCAGGGGGATCTCTACTGCGCCAAGTTTGGCGCCGGCAACGTAGCTCAAGGCGCCACCAATACCGCCTACCGCAATTTGCAGGTACATGGGTTTTTCACCCAAAAAGCCCATGGCGTGGCGCAAAAATAAAGCAAAAGCCACCCATAGCAGCACCAACCAAAAGGGAAAATAGCCACCGGGGAAAGCAAATACACCGGCTTGCATCAGGGTGAAGTCAAGTGCTACGCCAAGGATGACCACCTTGTAGGTACATAGGAAGTCGCCCTTGCGGTCGGGGCTTACCATAAAGTGGATAGCAAGTAGTAGCATGCAAGCCCAAGCCCCGGCATTTTGATAAAACACCGCAACGAACCAAAAAATCTCAAAAAACACCGCATTGGCGATTTTGAATTTAAGTTCTGGGTTCATGGGCTTTTTCACTGTTTACACCAAATAGGCTGGTTTACGGGCTACCAAGTGCACAGTACTGATGGCGCGTTGCATAAAACCACCCTCGCAGTAGCACAAGT
This sequence comes from Alteromonadaceae bacterium, assembly GCA_965279005.1. GTDB lineage: Bacteria > Pseudomonadota > Gammaproteobacteria > Enterobacterales > Alteromonadaceae > Planctobacterium. The sequence goes on from CBDIHK010000027.1 coordinate 317,873, forward strand.
AGTATTCCCACAGGCGTTTAAACTGCTCGTCGAAACCTTGCTGTTGCAATTGCGGCCAGGCCTCAAAAAAGCGCTCGCGCCACTGGTTTAGGGTTTTTGCGTAATGCAAGCCAATGTCGTGCATCTGGTGGATAACCATATCGGTATGGCTAGCAATTGACCGGCTCATGCGCTCAATTGAAGGTAGGCAGCCACCAGGGAATATATAGGTTTGGATAAAGTCCACATCCCTGCGGTAGTGGTCGTAGCGCTGGTCTGCAATGGTAATAGCCTGGATCAACATTAGGCCGTCTTTTTTCAGCAAGGAACTGCACTTGGCGAAAAACCCTTGCAGATATTCATGGCCGACAGCTTCAATCATTTCGATGCTAACGAGCTTGTCGTACTGGCCTTCGAGGTGGCGGTAGTCCTGCTTCAACAAGGTGATTTTGTCTTGCAGCCCCATTTTGTTGATACGCTCCTGGGCATATTCGTGCTGTGCATCCGAAATTGTCGTGGTGGTCACGTTACAACCGTAGTTGGCCGCCATATGCACCGCAAGCCCACCCCAGCCGGTGCCAATCTCGATGACATTGTCGCCGGGCTGCAGATCCAAGCGCTGGCAGATAGTGTCCATCTTGTGGGTTTGGGCTAGTTCCAGGTCGGCGGTTGTATCCGGATAAATAGCGCTGGAATACTGCATGTTTGAGTCAAGGAACTGCTTGTACAAATGGTTGCCAAGGTCATAGTGGGCGAGGATATTTTGCTTGGCTTGTTTGACATTATTGCGGTTCTTAAACTTCTTGAAGAAATAGCCAAGCCTCACCAATGGGCCGAGTTTCTTTTCCACTGCATCTAGGGAATGTTGGTTAGCCACAAAAAACTCTATGACGCGGGTCAAGTCGGGGCTAGTCCATTTCCCAGCAACATAGTCCTCAGCGATGCCGATGCTGCCCCGGAATACCAAGGTTTTGAAAATGTCCAGGTCATGTACTTGCACATCAGCTTTCAGGTCGTGCTCAGCATTGCCAAAACAATGGGTTTGCTCGCCGATATGCATGCGTAATTGCCCAGTATCAGCTGAGTGTAACAACTTGAACACCATGGATTGGTACAGGCCCATGCTGTCTGTGCTAGCTGCTTTGGCATTACTTTGTATTTGTTCCATTAAATTCTCCGACTAACTATGTGGCTGCTGCGCTGACTGCATCTTTTTAGCGATACTGCGCCAAATTGGATCAGGTAATGCTGCCAGTAGCTTAAGAAAATAGGTGAATAACTTGGGAAAGTGGATTTCCCGTTTGCGTTTAGCGAGGCCGTCAATAATGGCTTTGGAGGCAAAATTGACGCTCACCCGCATTGGCATTTCAAAGTCATTTTTATCTGTAAGCGGTGTTTTCACAAAGCCTGGGCTGACTAGGCTGACATCAATGCCGTGCTTGGCCAGTTCAACGCCCAGGGTCTTGGCCAGGTAGCTCGCCGCCGCTTTGGTGCTACCATAGGCAGACGCCCTTGGGAAAGGTAAATAAGCTGCACTTGAACTGACAATTGCCAATTGGCCACCAGCGGGTATTTTGGGTAAAAGGTGCTCTAAGCAATAGCCGAGGGACACTAAGTTTACCTGGACAATACGTTCAAACAAGGCACCGTCGAATTTGATGGGGTCGTCAATGTATTCGCAGTTGCCAGCGTTGAGCACCAGCAGATCCAGCTTCCCTTCAATGCTTTGTGCCGCTGTTTTGATTTGCTTGCTATCGGTCACATCGAATTGCAAGCCGGTAATATTGCCATGGCTTGCTTGTAACTCGCTTAGTTTAGCCTGGCTGCGGCCACAAGCAAAAACCCTCCAGCCCTGTGCCGCATAATCACGCGCCAGTTGCTCGCCTATACCCGATGTCGCCCCTGTAATCAGTACCTGTTTCATAAACGTCATATCTGTTGCTGTTGTAAAATTTTACGCCACCCTTGGCAAATTAGGTCAATTAAATATTTGTAACCTCAAGGTTAATGTCCGCCTTGCCTTATTGTGATTGACCTTTGGGTGCAATAACGGTTCCATTAACTATTTTATCGGTATTAATTGTGCTCACGCTAAAGTGCAATCCCACTTTTTGTTTTACGTGAACTATACTGGCGCAAACTTGAAGTAATGGGTGGCCATGGTGCTTCGGATCTTTTTGTTAATTATTTTCCTTTGCAGTGCATCCTCTGCTAGTGCAAAAGAACAACTGATTTTTAGGAAGTCGATTGATTGGTGCCCCTATGAGTGTGATCCGCAAAGGGCTGACGGAAAACAAGGTTTTATCGCTGATATTTTGGAAACTGTCTTAGGCGCTGAATACCAAATCCGCTACGTCGATTACGCGTTCAACCGCAGCCTCGTTGAAGCACAAAACGGGGCAATTGACGGTGTATTGGGAGTGTATAAATCTGACGCGCCTAATTTGATCCTGCATAAGGTGCCCATCGGCAGCAGTGAGAACCGGTTCTTTGTGCAAAAACAGGATCCTTGGCGTTTTAGTGGTACGGCTTCTTTGCACCAAATTAGGCGAGAAGGTTGGGCAATTTTTGCTGGCTACTCCTATCCCCTTTACCAGCAGTTTATTGATGAAAACCCAAGTTCGATCACTTTGGTAAACGGCACATCCCGTGCACAAAGGGCGCTGCAAATGCTGATTTTGGGGCGTATCCAAACCCTCTACGAAGATCTCCACGTGGTTGAGTATTTATTGGATGGTTCGCTGGCCGAGAATGGCCTTATCGACGCTGGTGGATCTAGCACAATAAATGAGGTTTTTGTCGCATTTTCGCCGCAAAAACCGTCCTTTTCCAAGCAGTTGGCGCTTAAACTGGATTTGGGCATACAGCGGTTAAGGCTAACGGGACAATTAAACAACATCCTGGCAAAGTACCAAGTGAGCGATTGGAAGCATGCACCGCATCCTAAGATGGCGCGCATTAAGCAACCTGCCGCACAATGACGGCAGGTCTATAGCTATTTCATTTTGCGCCAGACTGTTACGTCATTGTTGAACAATATCATATGGCGGTCATTGATGCGGAACCGGGTCTCGACTTCTTGGCGTTCTACCAGTTCAAAGTGGCAGCTTAGATGTTCTTGGAGGCCTTCAAAGCCGGTTAGGTTTTCACCATCCCGTTTGAAGCCACCGAGCCATTTTGCTTGCTCTATTCCCTGTTGTTGCCAGTCGTAGGTGCTGGACAGCAATAAATAGCCCTGTCCGTTAATGCGTTCGCTGATCTTTGACAAAAATGCAGCGGGATCATAGAGGTATTCTAGTAACCTGTGGCAAACCACTAGGTCATAACCGGTAAATTGCGGCTTTAAGTTGTGGGCATCCCCTTGCACAAAGTTGACTTTGTCTAAGTATGGCTTGATACCGAGATCCGCCTGGGTCACTTCGAAATAATGCTGTAATTCCCCTTCACTTTGCATGGCATAGCGAACCTGGCCTTGCTCCTTCATCTGAAGGGCGTGCTGGATATGCCTCGCAGTAAAATCTATGCCATCAACATGCTGGAAGTGTTTGGCCAGTTCAAAGGTTAGCCGTCCGGTGCCACATCCCAGGTCGAGCGCCTTGCCCTTTTTCCGCACCATGCCGCCAACAAACTCGGCAATACGCAATAAGTCGTCGTTGTAGGTGTCACCGGTCTCACCAAAATGGTGGTGTAGCATTTGGCTTATTTCGGGTTGGGTTTCAAATACATTGACCGGTGTAACCGGTACTTCCGGGCTGTCGCTTTGCACGTACCTAAATCCCGCGTGTTGGAAAAAATGGCGGCGGAAGGCGTACCGGGAATCGCGGGTGGCTTCGTTGCCGGTGGATATCCAAGAGCCGCCTTTGATAAGGTTGTGCTTACCGTCAAAGGTTGGCGTTGAAAAATCATCGTAAAGCGGGTGTACGGCAAACCCAGCGTAGCCATCGATGGGGCTCTCCGTCCATTGCCAGACATTGCCGATCAAATCGCAAAAACGCCCCTGTTGGAATTGGTTGACGGGACAGGAGGAAGCATAGTGCTCAAGGTTGATATTGCCGGGCGCAATCGACCAACTAGGTAAATCCGTATCCAGCCCATCGCGCAGTAATTGCCATTCAGCCTCGGTAGGCAAGCGTATGTGCTTGCCGGTTTGCTCCGCTTTCCAATTGCAAAACGCCTTTGCTTCTAAATAGTTTACTTCTGCAGGCCAATCCAGGGGCAGCGGCATTTCATTGAGCAAGTTGCGTTGCCAATAGGCGCCGTCCCGGTACAGCCAAAAACGCGGCATTTTAGCCTGGGTGAAGCTGAGCCAGCTGCGCCCTTCCTCAGTCCAATAAAGTTCGTTTTGGTAGCCACCCGCTTCAATAAAATCCATAAATTCGCCGTTGCATACCAAGTATTGGCTAGCTTGGAAATCCTCGACTTTTACTTCCAATTTTCCATATTCATTGTCCCAGCCATAGGTATCGTTGCTTTCTGGTTTGCCTAAGGTGATGGGTTTGCCGGCGACCTCTAACAGCGAATTTTGGGGAGCGGTCGAGGAGTCGGCACACATGGGCCAAGCTGGGTCAGGGCTCAAATAGTCAAGTTCCAGCATGCGCATGATCACCGAGGAAGTCTCAATATGGATGCGTTCGTGCTCAATCCCCATCAAAATCACCCAAGCCAATGAATCTTGCTGTATCGGCAGTTGTAAGGGCATCTCGGCAATCATATCCAGTATTAGTTGTTTTACCTTGTTGCGGTACTCCCTCACTTCAGCAACTGACGGCCATTGGTAATTGTCAGGTTTCAGGTCATCCCATGACATTTCATCGACACCAACCGCACAAATAGATTCAAGGTTTGCATTGATGCGCTGATCCAGGTACTTGCCCAGCATGAATTTATTGATATAAAAAACGGCAGTGTGGCCGTAATAGAAGATCAGTGGATGCCGCAGTGGTTCCGGCCTTAGATAATAGGCTTGGTCATCGTTGATCAAACAAAACAAGGACTCATACAATTCCCAAGTCTGGCTGAAATAGGCGGCGATTTGTGCCCGTTTGGATCCAGTATCGTTGCCACTTAGTTTCGGTGGCTTGATTAGTCTGGGCAGGTCTTTACACATATTATTCTTCCTCAAATAATAAGCTGTTCGTGTGTTGCTGCTCGCGCTAGATGGCGGCGTACGCAATGCAGGTAATGCTGTTTTACCCCGTATCCAAGGGAATGGTTCGTTTCTACTGTCAATTTTTGGCAGTAGTGGTCAATGGCATCCTGTAACCAGGTGTCCTGTTCGAATATCGTCATTGCGCCCGTTTCTGTTGCAGTATCAAAAAGGCTAGTTGGCAAGGCTTTATTGTCAAACTTTGGGGTGCCCCTGGGGGATTGCTGCCATGCCGTTACTGCATCAAGCACATTTAGCAACGCAAACATGACGTTTAAGTGTGGGTCATAATGCTGGCTAGTGGCACCAAGCCTGTGCTCTACCCGGCAGCCGGGCTTCCAATCGTCATGGTAAACTAGTCCGTGCCCCTGGTGGCTGTATAGCAAAGTTTTCCGACCCATAGGTTGGTTGTGTTTTCCCTTTTGCTTATACAGTGCAATGCTGCCTTGGTGGCCACCAGATAGTTCATACGGCGAGCTAAGCTCATCGTCTAAGCCAAAGTCTTGCCTTAGGCGCAGCCGCTTAAAGGCGTCATGCTCTGGCAGGAACAATAAACAATTGGCATAGCTGGTTTGTAATAACTGGTACTGTAGCCATTCTCCCAATCCAGATTCTGCCATTAAGTTGGTGCCGGTTTCGTCCTGTACACTGAGGTTTAGCTGTATGGCATTGGGCACGTGCACCATACCGTTGCGCTGTCCAAAAATTGCCGAACTACCCGCGACGTAGCGCTCTTGGCTGGCACGCCATACTATGGGTTGCAGCATGACCTCGCTGGCGCCGTGCTGCCTAAGTAGCTTGGGGACTAATTGCATGGCTTTGGCCAAAGAACCTGCTTCTTGTATTGGGGATTGACCGCTGAAGTCCGACACAAATTCCCATTGGAAAGGCCAATATTCCTTTTTAAGCTGGCCTTGTACTTGGTTTGCGCGCAATTGCACGTTAATCCAGGAAAAGTCCAGTTCTTGCCCGGATGTGGTGCGGTACATACCTTCTAGTTCGAAATGTAGCGCCACCCGCATGCCTTGTTGTGCCAGCAAGTCCTCTAGATGTTCAATAATAGCCAGCCTTAGCGTCGGCCAACCGGGCTGTTGCCCGGAAAGCATGCCTGTCAACGTTTGTCCTTTTCCACTAGCAGGGAGTGGTGTATTGAGTTAAGTAACTTAGCTATAGATGATAGGCTAAAACAGCGGACAAAGCTGTCAGCAGCCATTTCCGAAGTGCTACACATGGTCTAGAGCTTATGAGCCTTTTGGCCTGGTTTGGCATAGCTTAAACGGCATAACTTTTTACTGCTGTGGTAGCTGTCTAAACCAGATACGCTGACGCTGTCTAGTTTACCTATATCAATATAGCCGTCATCGGCAATCACCGAATCATCGAGGTGGACGTCCTGGATTTCGCCGATGATGAGTTCGGTTTTATTGATATGTAAAGTTTGCCTTTCGCGCAAAGCCAAACCGATCTTTAACCGGCTTTCCTTGATATAAGGCGCGGGGAAGTTATGCAAATACTGTTCAGTCAACCCAACCGCATCAAACTCGCTCACAGCTTCATCATAGCGTGCTGAGGTCTGGTGCGCCTGCTCCACAATGCCGCTGTGGACGTGGTTTATAGTGTAAAAGCCGGTTTCCAGGAGGTTGTTCAAGGTATCGCGGCGCACAGTGGCTGGCCGGATTATCATGCCCATTAGTGCGGGTGATGCACCGATATGGAACACCGAAGAGACTATGCTTAGGTTGCAATTTTCTTCGGTATTACAGGTACCAACTAGGTTGGCGCTTTTAAAGCCGGTCAGTGAATTGACAAACATTGCGCGGTAACGCTGCCCCATCTTATTTAGCTGCGCATTGGTAAAATGTGTCATTGTCCCCGGCTTAGTCTATGCCAAACATGGCAGATTATAGTTTTATTAGGGGGTATTGGATCAAATAAAGGCTATTGAAGAGCTTTCATCGTTTGCCGGTTTCAACTGCAAATTATCTTAGGTTGTGGCAACTGTCGCATAGGTGAAGGCCTACAGTAGTTCGAACATTTTGCAACGTGAAGATAGAATTACTAGCGTCGACGTTCGGCTTAGTGTGAAAAATCTACCGTTGGTACTCGCCCCCCCAATCTAAAGATTCATTCAAAATTAATTTTTAATAACATAATTACAATAAAATCATGTACATAGGATAATAATAACAATTCCAGCGACAAAATAAATCTGAGAGATTGAACTTTTTTTAACCAGCACAATCTGAATTAGTAAGATAACAAAAAGGCAAGAAGCCCCAGGAAGACGTAAAAAAATGAAAAGTAACTCAACAATTTTTAAATCAACCAAAGAGATTCGAATGAATACATATGTAAGAACAATAGGAAAAATCCAATGTACAAGAATATTAAACAATTTAAACTTTGTGACTTAATTCAGTTTATTCGCGGCGAGCTCACTGTCCTCCATTATCAAGGATTTTGGAACTCAGAGCTTTGCCGAAAAGCAGTAGAACGTATTCAGTCACACACCGCTGCCAACGACCAGGATTATTATGAGGTTACACAGGGCGTTGGAACCATTAACAAAGTGGGTAAAGCAGTCTTCGACTATGCTGACACTCCACATCGCATCAATGAATATTACGATCAAATAGAGCACGTCACTGAGATGTTGTGTGGTTTTTTTGATGGTGATACTCCTCTTAAACAACTATTAGAAGAACTTAATAACTGCTGGCCCGCCGGAGCTGAAGTTGAACACTTCCACGATCGACCAATGTATTACGGTCTGCTTCGGGATTTTCCGCCAGAATCATATGCGCTTCCTCACCAGGACATGACGCACTGGGACATTCCACAAACAAGCAGGTTATCTGAAGTATCTGCACAGTTCGCCGCGAACGTTTACCTCCAGGTGCCTCGAAAGGGCGGTGAACTGGTCGTCTATCAGCGGTCTATTCAAGATAGAGAAGAATATAAAAAATGTCAGAACAGCGATAACTATGGGCTTGATATAGATAAAGCACAACCAGCCGCGTATATCACGATAGTTCCCAAACCAGGTGATCTGGTGCTGTTCAATTCCCACAACATCCATGAAGTAAAGCCGAATTCATCGGATGTTCGCCGAATAACGACAAGCTGTTTCATTAACTTCAGCGACATCGAAACCCCTTTAAAATTCTTCAGCTAATAGAGGTACAGACTATGAGCGTAATTACTACAGAGTATGGCCAAATTGTTAAAGAGCCAACAGTGACTGATTTTCACAATGATGCATACAAAACTGAGTCTGAAGGATTCCTTGACTCCATTGTTAAGCATGACCGATACGGTGTATGCGTTGTATTAAGCAATACTCTTTTCTACGCCCATGGTGGTGGGCAGAAAGGCGACAGAGGCTTAATTCAAATAGAGCCTGTGATTGCATCCAAAGTGGGCTTGCCACCCATTTTGGCAATTACAGACACTCGTAAAGAAGACGGGTTGATCCTACACGTCCTGGGTGGCATAAATCAGGAAAAGCTAGATTTTGAGCAAATACACACACATCTTCTTGGCGGCAAGGTTGCATTCAAAATTAACTGGGAATTTCGTTATAAACAAATGCGCCTACACGCTATCGCGCACTTACTTCACTTTGTTACCGAAGATGTAAGTCAGAAGAGTGATCTACCATACCCTGAGACATCGGACTTACAGGATGGCTTCGGAATAAACCGTTATTCAATTCCAAATATTGTCGGAGCCGACGGAGCAGAGACAATCAGAGAGGAATTAATGGCTTATAATAGGCAGGGCATTGGCATTTCCACTTACGCTGACAAAAATAAAGCAGGTTTCCGTTACTGGAAGTGTGGCGAATACTTGGTTCCGTGTGGAGGCACACACCTGAGCTCAACAGAAGAGATTGGCGATTTCACATTAAGGACCAAAACTAAAAAAGGTAAAACGTCTTTAACCTTCGAGCTGAATTAACATGGACGGCACACGAACCTTAACTGGCAAGTACCTACGTCATATCCGCCTAAAAAGCGGATATGACTCCGTAGGTGATTATCACAGGGCGTTTAGATTACCAATTAGTGAGAATTACTATAGGGAGTTAGAAAATGGCAAAGAAAGCAGTAATAAGAAGTTATCAATTGAAAAGGCTGTTGAACTTGCCAAATATTTGCCAACTGGAGAACTAGGTAATTTAAAAGTTCTAAATGACCCCGAACTAAGTTCCGCAACTTTTTCAAAGGATGAACAGCATGATCTGATCTACTTTGTTCTCAGAGACTTGTTAGGTGATGACGCATCAAAAGCAGTACTAAAATCCAGAACCGAAACTTTGTTTGAGGACTTTCTCGACTTTAGTAAAACAATGCAACTAGAACGCAGACTAATGTCCGATGCATATGCATTGCAACTTGAAAAAATGCAGAATTCTTACATCCCTTCAGACGCGATGATTGAGTATTTTCAGCAACACTTTGAACAACTTGCATTAGTTCATTTCGCTTATCTAAGAAACCAGTTTTCATTTGACGAGCTGTTAGAAGTCGCTATCAAAAATAAGATATCCGACCCTGCTTCTTCCTGCAAAAACTTCATTAAACGATGTTGCGACAAAAAGGGAAGTCACTACTGTCGTAAAAAGAAAATATTCAAATTATCCGGCTCATCTGCTGGTCAGGAGTTAAAGGCAAAATTCATACTACATGAAACTCAACATAGTCTTGCAAAAGGTAATAATAGCCGACCGTTTTCAAATAAAGGAACTTTCGATTACAGCACTATTACTGCGTTCACAGAATCAAGATTACAAAAGCTAAGGGACATATTGATCACATTAATAGCGGAAATGGGTACTAGAAGTTGTGACTTGGATGAACATGGCGAAAAAGCTAATGTGATTTATGTGTCATTGCATACTTCACCAAGACCTCAATACGATATAAGTGGAGAGTAATTATGTTCACACCGAGCAAATACCATACTCTATATTTTTTGTTCATTGAGCAAAAGTTAGTGATGCTTCTTGTTGTCGCCTACGGGATAATCTTAAGCCCATTTATACAAAGTGAGGGATGGGTATTTTGGTTATTTGTAATAGAAGCGATTGCTATCACAATATATTTCTCAAGAGTGTTAAATATGGAATATAAGCATGTAGGAGATTTCGTCTATGTTTATTGTCTGGTATCAATCGTAACTGCAGCATGGCTTTCCTAAAGAACTATAAGCACATCCATGCTAACTGTACCGAAGTACAGTTTCCCGATGCTTAATTTTCCTGCAAGATAGTCTCTTAGTTAGATGTGATTCAGGAAGGATCATGATGGCAAAGGCCAGGAAGGAATAGGTCAGCCTTGAAGATACCCCTTGTTACCATTGTCTATCCCGGGGCGTCAGGCGGACGTTTTTATGTGGTGAGGACAAGTTAACCGGTAATAGCTAAGGGCGTCGCCGCCAGTGGGTTGAAGATCGCATCCATTTCCTGGCAGATGTCTTTGCTATTGAGGTTTGTGCTTACGCGGTTATGAGTAACCACACGCATGTTGTTTTGCATATTCATCACCATAAAGCCCAAGATTGGTCGTTAGTTTGCGTATTTCGGTGAATTCGGCCAGCCGTTTCGGAGTTATCCGGCCAGACCTTTTTAGTCCTTTTTCTCCTACATTACTTTTACTCTAAGTGGCCGGATTGATCCAGTTTTCTCATTGATTCCCCCTGTAGTTCTATTCGATGGCTATTGTGCAGTAGTCGGTCCAGTAGGGCGTCTGCGACTGTTGGATTGTTTATTAGCTTGTACCACTCATTCACGGGGAGCTGGCTGGCTATGATCGTGCTGCCTCTTTGATAGCGATCTTCCATAACATCAAGTAGATCATTAGCCTGTCTGGCCGTCAGTTTTTCCATCCCCCAGTCATCCAGCACCAGGAGCTTTTTCCTGGACAGCGTACTGAGTTGTTGGCGGTAGCTGCCGTCTGCATGACCCGTTGATAAATCATCAAGTAAGTGGCCCAAGCGATAGTAACGGACGGTGTGGTGTTGCTGGCAGGCCTGCTCGGCCAGGGCGCAAGCCAGGTACGTTTTGCCGCACCCGGTAGCACCTGTCAGTAAGATGTTATGGCCATGATGGAGGTATTGGCCGTTTAGCAGTGAAGCCATTTTGTCTTTTCTTAGCCCGCGCCCGGCACGGTAATCAATGTCATTTGGTTGCGCATCCAGCCGCAGTTTAGCCTGGCGCTTCAGGCGTTGTATCTTGTTGTTATCCCGACATTGAAGTTCATAGCCAGCCAGTAAGCCGAGGCGTTCTTCGAAGCCCATGTCGCTGTAAGTGGTGGGTTGTGCCTGCTGCTGTTCCAGGGCCTGGCAGAAGTGGCCCAGCCTCAGTGAGCGCAATTGTTCATTTAATGCAGGATGCATTTGTTTCTCCTATTGGTAGTAGTGGTGCCCACGTACATTGGGGTGGTTGATGGGCGTGTCGTTATCCTGTTGCGGATGGTCAGACGGTTGTTCTTTATGATGCTTCAGTAAATTGGATATCACCGTGTAGTAAGGCCTCCCCAGCAATAAGGCTTTTTGGCAGGCCGCTTCCAGGCGTGCATCGCCATAGTGTTTCGAGAGGCCAAGGATACCTAAACAACTTTTGATGGCCTGTTGGGGATGCTCCCTGCGCTGGAACTGGCACCGGATGACCGCATGTACACCAATGCCGATATTCTGTCCCCAGTTGAGCAACCGGGACTGGCTCCAGCGCTGTTGGACATGCGCCTGCGGCATGTGCTCCCGGAGGGTTGTGAAGCCGCCCTGTTTAGCGCTTCTTGAATGCTGCGCCACGATTTCGCCTTTGTGGTAAATGCGGACCAGGCGCTGTGTGGCATCAATTTGCAACTGCTCCCCAACCAGCTGGTGGGGGACTGAGTAGGCGTGTTTGCCATACATTACATGGTAATCCGGCCCGACCCTGGCACGCCTGGAATCCACATATTCATAAGCGTAGGGCGGTAGGGGCATCAGGGCGGGTTTATCCAGCTTTTCGTACAGATGGTGGCGGGAACCAGGATGCATCTTTTGCGGCCTGTGGTTTAAATCGTTGAGCAATTCTTTAATGGCGACATTCAGTCCCGACAGGGTATGGAATACCTGATGCCTGAGGCGCATCAATATCCAGCGTTCCACAACCAGCACCGCATTCTCCGCTTTGCTTTTGTCCTTCGGCTTATAAGGCCTGGCGGGCATGACGGCGGTGTTGTAATGGCGCGCCATACGTGCGTAGTTTTCATTGATAGTGGGCTGGTAACGATGGGCTTTGGCCACCGCGGCTTTGAGGTTATCCGGCACCAATAATTTTGGAACCCCACCGAAGAACTCAAACGCACGGACATGCGCCATCAACCAGTCCTGGGACTGTTGTGAGTGACAGGCTTCCACGTAGGTATAGTTTGAGGCCCCGAGGGTTGCCACGAAGATTTGGGCATCACGGGCTTCCCCGGTATCAGGGTTAACAATGGGCACCGTTGGCCCACAGTAATCGATAAACAGCTTGTCACCGGCAACATGGTGCTGGCGCATACTGCGCTTTTGCTTTTTAAGCCAGCGCTGGTAATGCTCGCAGAACTGTGTGTAACCATAGGCCGTTCCAGGCGCTGTTTCGCGATACTCCTCCCACAGCAATAGCTTCGTCATGCCTTTGCGTTTTAACTTCTGGTGCATGCCGGCGAAGTCAGGCGTGCGTTTTCTCCTATTGGGTTGACGGCCAGGATAAAGGGTGTTTTCTAACTGTGACTGGGTGAGGGTATCCGGCAGTGGCCAGGCTAAATCAGAACGATTAAAACTGGTGAGGAGATCCGTGACGTTGGAAGTGCCCATCCCCAGGCACTTAGCGATATTTCGATTGCTGAGACCCGCATCAAACTTCAGTCGCAATACATCATAAATCTTATTCATATTTGTTCTCTTTCTGGGCATCAACTGGCTTCCTTAATCTTTAACGGACTAAGGACAGCTTAGTGATTGATTTAATTAGAAAAAGAACAATGTTTCGGGATTTCGGCCATCGATTTCGGAAAACGGTTGATTTTGGCCGGATAAAACCGAAATGCGTGACCGGATTAAACCGAAACGGGTGGTCGGATTAAACCGAAATCAGTGGCCGGATTGCTCCGAAATATGCAGTTAGTTGAGGTAATTCGCCGCTGGCACAAGCTACATAAAGGCACTCTACTATCACGACAATACCCCTGCCCAGAACAACGCACCCAGATGGAACCCCTCCTAATCGAATCTTTTGAAGAAATGGCAAGCATATGGCGGTAAAGGCTAATGGACATAAGCCGGTTTATGCGAAGCCTGAATGTATACATCGCCAGGGAAGCCAATAAGGAGGATGGTTGCACCGGCAGGTTTTACTCGCTGCCATCCCTGGCGCTGGCCCGATGGTTTCCTGCATTCCAACATTCCATAGTCTGATCAAGTAAGATTTTTGTAGTGGCTCGAACATTTTGCAACGCGAAGATGTAATTAATAGTATGGATGTCCTGTTTAGAGGATTGCGAATAATGGGCGTAGATATCTCTAGCTTTATGGTGGCGAAAAACACCCAGAGTTGGTTTTACCAGGTCGCATTCCGCAAAAAGCTGTACGGGTCACTGGAAGAGCTTCAGAAAAATCTGGACGAATGGCTCGATTATTACAACAATGAACGAACTCATCAGGGGAAAATTTGCTGCGGAAGGACGCCAAAGCAAACATTAATTGATGGGAAAAGCAGTTGGGCTAACAAGAATTTAGCTCAAATCTAAGCTAACACTGGCACCTAAAAATCGGGTATGTGTCAGATCAAGTCTGAGCTATTACAGTTGATTAGTTCGGGACTAACTTTCGGATAGCTTGACTTCTACAAAATAAGCAGTTTCTGCATATGTACACAATCTAAAGCGGCCGTTTTTACCATTGCATCTTGCGGCGTAAACATATAACCCCGGTTCAAGTAAATATTGTTTTAGGTCGTACTTATCATCAGTTAACCTAGCCCCTAATTCAATTTCAATATCCGTACTTTTTTGATATGACGTTTTACCCGTTCCCAAGTTCCATACATCTTCAGCAATTAAATTAGGGATAAACATATTTTTGTATGGGCTAACTCCGCCCAATTTAAAAAACGTACCTCGATCTGAAAATGGGGTATTATCAATTACTGTAACGTAACGCTTAGGATCTTTGGTTTCAAATGTGTATTTCTTACAGTCTTTCATCTTCAAAAGTTTAAGGTTATGCCCAGTTCCTATGCCAGCAGACTTCCTGTCTTTAAAACCAAGAAAAACGATTTCACATTCCTGATTGAATTCTTGCAGTTCAAGCGTGGTACTATTTAAGGAAAACAGTCCCTTTTTAGACATCAGCATTGGTAACCTGAAGTTTTTGTCTTTTATTCTATCTTCTTTCGATAAAGAAATTTCTTCTGAGATTAGTTTTTGGTGACCCTCTAAATCATATTCAAGAACCACTGTTCCATCTACGTCTTCTAGAAGATATTTACCGTTTAAATCGGATTCAGTTTCAATATCGGTTCCTTTAACTTTGACGGTAACCCCTTCTAGAGGATCGCCATTCACAGCAGTAATTAAACCGGAAATTCCGGGCGTCAACTCCCATTTCAGAGCTTTGGCTTCAGTGGAAAACTCCGAGTCTGGAAAACTGGCTAAAAATTCAGTGAGTAACCTCAGTGAAGGTTCCTCCCTTAGGACTAACCATTCTTTTTCAATTATTTGGTTCTGAATATCTTTTGCTAACTGCTTCGCTTCTGGGAGAAATATTGATGTTGGACGTTTTTCAATATATTTAGATATTTCTTCAATTGACCCACTTTCCTTTGCACGACTCCACTCAAGTGAAATTATTTTATCAAGTGCCAATTGGGCATGTTCAGATCCAGGATGCTTGTCAATAAATTCCTGATAAGCTTGGATAGAATTAACTGATTTAGCCTTTTTCAGATCTTCTTCAGGGTTAGAACAAGAAAAAATCACCAATGAAATCAATAATAGAAAGACAAACCTAATAGATATTGTGTAAGGTTTTATCATTATTTGTTTTCTTCCATATTTAAAGTTTCTAGGATTTGTGCAAGTTCAAGTTTTTGTTTTTCTACTTGAACATCCTCTCGCGCAAACCTACTTTTCATTTTGACTATTGCATGTTTAATATCACCAGTAATTACACCGTATCCATCACTAAATTGACTTGCATTGTCAGCTTGAAACCAGCCAATACTTCGTGTTAAGTATTCCTCCAATGTTTCAGGAGAATAGTCTTTGTGAAATTTTACGAGAGCATTATAATTCTCGGAACTAAAAAACCACTTTCTTTTATTCAGTTTGTATTGTTCATTTCTTTCACTATTTCTTGTCATATGAAAACCATGTTTCCCAACTAATTGAATTGCCTGCTCAATCTTGTATGTTTTATTTGACGTTAGGGTTATCTCGTCAGGGAACACTATAAAGACTGGCTTTTCTTTGTAACCAGAGGCAACGATTCCCCTTACAGTACTTTCTTCTGGAAGCTTAGGGGTTTCTATCACCAAATCAATTTTTGTATATCGATCTAGGTTAGACTTTACCAAATATGCTGATTTCGCGGGTTCAATATATCGAAATGTAACGGATATGGCGTTGGAATCATACGAGAATACGTCTTTTGTAATTTTTTCAAAAATGTCGATAAGAACGTTAGTTTTTATTTCATTTTGCTTACTTCTGTTATCATATTTTTTCATCTGATTTTTTAGTACCAAAACATGATCATCGAACGTCATTTCATTCGAATGGCAAGCATTAATATAAATTAGCGCAACAAATAAAAGTGAATGTTTTCTCATTTTAATCCCTACCAAAAGGTAAAAAATATAAAATAGTTTCAAAGTTCATTTCGTTCGTTAATAAGAACCGAAAAAGCTTTGTCATTTGGAATGAACTTAGAACTTAACTCTAGCAAAACATAATTATAGTCTCCAGTTATATATAATTCTCCTGCTCTTGTTCTGTTCTTGGTTGAGTAATTATATTTATATTTTCCACCTAGATTTTTTCCATATATGCAATTTGAGCCAAACAATCCCTTTGTATCTAACGCGATACTTGATTCATTTTCCTTGCTAAGAGTCAATCGTGAATCTAAATCAAGCTCCCACGTATTATTGATATAAAAGCACACCGAACTTTTACTTCCCAAGGAAGCGTTACTTGCATCAACATTACTGGAAATATTTTGATTTTGATTGTGTATTTTTTGTGATGGACAATAGTCTGGGTTACCACATATTGCCAGATTCATTTGTCTTGAAAGTGTGTGTGTGGCTTTGCCAATTTTCTCTCCAGCACTCTTGAATTTATCATAAAGCTGTCCCAGTGACATTTGACCATAAGGGACAACATTTTCACCAGTTTCCAAGTCTTTGTGCATCATACACCCAAACATCCCTTTGATTTCACACACGACTCCATAACTGCCCATTTTTTTTACAACTTCACTGTTTTGATACAAAAGTACAGAACCTTCTATCAAACCAACCTCAGTTTTATCTATAAAACCTTGAAGGCTCCCGTACAACACCTTGCCAGTTAAGATGTATGTGGCTTCGTTTGAAGGACCTATTAGGATATAGCCTTCTCCGTGTAACAGCCCATATTTGCATGGAATATCTGTTTCAATGTCGTAAGTAATCGAATTTTCCCATCCCGGAACTTTAAACAAGCATTCTGAATCATTTATTTGAACATAGCTGCTGTCTTTACTTCTGTTACCATCGAAAAAAATGAGTTCTTCAAGTTCCCATTTATTGGAACGAAAAATGTAAATTTTAGTAGTGCCCTTAAAGCTACCCTGTTCTATATTCCCAACTGCTTTTCTTTTTATCTGATCGGAGTCTTCAAATAACAACTCACCAAAACCATTTACTTTTCCTTGGAGGCATAGACCTAACCAGAGAAATTCATTCATCGTATGATCTGGCAGTATATTATCTGTTATATCACATTCTTTATTAAGCTCAGTAGCAAGGACAGAAGGGCAAAAAACAAGATGTACTAAAAAGGCAACGAGTGTTATTAGCTTGATATTTTTCAGCATAAATGTCGAAATTTTAGAAATAAAAAATCAAATAGAATAGTTAGTATAGCCCATAGAAATAAAATGACCAATCCGGTTAAGCTACTTTCTCTAATTGTTTGATGTCCGCCTCGTATTGATTCGGACTCTTGTAACCCGGGTATGAGTGAAGTCGTGTTGGATTATAAAATCTGCTGATGTAGCGCAATACATCCTGCTGAGCCTCGTTGCGGCTTTGGTAATGTTTCCACTGCACCAGTTCTTGCTTCAAACTGCCAAAGAAACTTTCAACCACAGCCTTGTCCCAACAGTCTCCTTTGTGACTCATACTCCCAACAAATTTATGCCCTGTGAGTAACCGGCGGTATTGTTTGCTTGCGTATTGACTTCCCCGTTCAGAGTGAACAATCAATCCCGCCTTTGTACGGCGCTGCCAAATCGCCATAGTTAACGCATCGCATACCAGCTTCGCTTTCAAACGTGACCCCATACTGCAGCCCACCACTTTTCTAGAGCATAAATCAATGACTGCGGCCAAATACAACCAGCCTTCCTGTGTCCAGATATACGAGATATCTCCCACATAAGCTGTATCGGGAGCAGAGGTATCAAATTGCCTGTCCAACACATTGTCAAACACAGGTTGCTTATGCTTGCTGTCTGTCGTGACCTTGTATTTTTTCTTATAGCGTACTCTTACCCCTGCTTCCTTCATCAACCTTCTGGTTTGCTGCCTGCCAACTGGATAGCCTAATGCATTCAATGCCTTCTTCAACCTACGGCTGCCGTAGCTATACTCACTGGCCGCAGCGATATCCCGTACCCATTCAATCATCTCTTCCCATTTGCCATCATCTGCATTGGAACGATGCTGATTGTTTAAGTATCGATAAAAACCGTTGCGTCTCACGCCTAAAAGCCGACACATCAGGTCAACTGGATAGGTCTTCATTCGCTGCGCGATAAGCGAATACTTTACTTCGTTTCTTTGGTAAAGAAGACCGTTGCTTCCTTTAATATGCGCTTCTCTAGTTCCAGCTGCTTGATTTGTGCTTTATGCTTTCAGATTTCTTCCTGCTCTGGTGTGAGTTTGTCATTGCCTCTAAAGGCATGGCCATCTTCATCTTCCTGATATTCCTTGACTCAACGTCCCAGCATTTGAGAACTGATATCTAACATTTTGGCAGCATCTGTTCGAGTGTATCCCTGCTCAAGCACCAGGCTCACTGCATCTAATTTGAATTCCTTTGTATATCGCTTTCTTTCGGCCACTTTATTTCCACAGTTAAGGTTGTCATCATACCCTTAACTGGACTGGTCAATTCAATTAGACCACCTCAGTCGTCTAATTGAAGGTCTACAGTAGTTCGAACATTTTGCAACGCGAAGATATAGTTTCTATCATGGATGTCATGTTTGGTTTTGTATATGAATACCGGAAGTAGTGTGCATGAACGCTGTATTTAACCTCGCAGAGAGCTTTGTAAATTTCATGTTAGTCTTAATCGATAGAATGGGAGCCTCAGCACCAAAGGTTATGGCTGGCTGCATACTAGCTGCTGGAACTGGATTTGTTACCTTGCTGGAGCCAGTTTTGGAGTATGAAAGACAAGCCTATGAAATGTCTTTTAAAGTCGAACAAAAAGCTAAGACTTCGTTCAGCCTTAATATGAATTGTGCTGAACTACAGGAAGTTCAATCTGATTGTAAGACAGCAGTGCATATGCGCTCAACAAGCCGTTCAATAATTGACTTAGTCCTAGCATTACTCAAGATGCTCATAGCAGTTTTTAGTTTATCGATTATTTTTTATTTGATTTATGTTGCGAGAAATGGAAAGGAAAGTGAAGAAGATACCGCCAACTAAACTCACTTGAATACCCTCGCGAATTACTGGATTTATAGGTGAAACGAAATAGGGAGAATTATTTGCCTGCTTCGCCTAACAGTTCCGCAGCCTGGCTAAGCCCACTCAGGCCTTGCTGGGTAGCCCTAGAAACTCTAATGCCGAGGTAATATCGTCAAATAAGCGCACATCCCAGTCTGAGCCGGACATTTCATCAATATACAGCTGGGAGTACTGGGTTACATCATCGTTATTGCTAACAACGGCTACTTTTAAACCGCCATTGATAAAGGACTCGTTGCGGTCTAGTAAGGCTATCCGCTTTACTTCGCTATCAGTAAAGCTAATGCTCTCTGAGCCTCGGTAGTCGTAGAGGTGTCCTTTGCAATCATCCTGTTGCCATTCATCCATTAAGTCCTTTTCCAAGGTTACCAGTTCGTCGTTGCTAACGTGTCCGGAGAAACTGATTTGCAGGATTTTATCGCTGTAAATGATGCTATGGGGCATAAGCCTTTGCAGTCTACTAGTGGCTATTGGTCTAGTCTAAGTGTAACAGTGTATTTCGGATTTGCACCTGGGAATTTTGCTGCCATGCCAATGACCACGGCAGCGTTGCTTTGTCATGTGACATTAAAAATGGTATTGAAAACCGATTGCTAGGGTTTTCGGCTGGTAGTCAAAGCCGCTGAGTTTACCCGTTGCCCCCTCTTCACCTTGCAGTTCTAGCGAAGACAGGCTGGTATAACGCAATTCTGCATTTAGCTGCCATCTAGGGGTCAGTTGATAGCTAGTCCCCAGGGCTATTTGCCAGCCAAAATCGCCATCACCACTGTATGATTGCTCTGTGCCATCTGACTCTAGGTCGATGTCTATTTCCTGTGCCCATACCAAACCTGCACCAAGGAAGGGGCGCCAACTACCGTTAGACAGAAAGTGGTAGTAGCCATTGACCATTATTAAATTGGCAGCATAGTTGCCATCAAAGGATTGATCCGTATTTTTAATTGTAGTGTTACTGTCATTGCTGCGGTATTCCCAAAATAGCTCAGCGCTAACACCTTGTGAATACTGGTATCCCAGTCCCAACCCGGCAGTAAAACCGGAATCGGTTCCGGATTGCCAATCACCGTCAAATACCCCCGCATTTACAGCATTACCACTTTGATCCGAGATGTTGCTGATACCTAATTGCGGTTTTAGGTACCAGGAATGTTGTGCCATAACTTGCGGTGCTGCAAAACAAGCTAAGGTGGCGGTGTAAATAAACGCTTTCATAATTGCCTCTAAGTTACTGTTTGGGTTGTTGTTGGTATGGGTTTGTAAAAACGCGGAAACAAACCCTGGACTGGGGTCAGGTTAACAACATCCCTATAACCTAAGGCTTAAGGGTGCATGACATTAAGTTAATAAAGCCACACTTTATTTGTGGTTATTTAAGTTTTGTGGATGGGAAGGTTGATGCTGACACATAACCCGCTGGTGGTTGTGCCGCCCGCGCAGGCTTTGTTGCTGTGAAACGCCAAATTACCTCCGTGCAGCTCAACAATAGCGGCCACCAGTGCCAAGCCTAGGCCATTCCCTGGACGGCTTCGGCTGGATTCAACACGGTAAAAGCGTTTGGTAACTTGTTCCCTGTGTTGCTCAGCGATGCCAGGACCCGAATCACAGATGTCCACTTTTAGTAGATTGTTTTTCACTGTCATGGATATAGTGACTGTACCGCCTTCAGGGGTAAATTTAATGGCGTTATCGAGTACATTGGCAAAAGCTTGGAACAGTAGATCCCGGTCTGCAACCAACCTGGCATTGGCCAGCCGACACTCAATCTGGATATCTTTTGCTTCGGCATGGGCGCCATATAATTCCGTGACATCCTCTAAGATGACTTTGGCACCCACTTGCTTGAAGGCGGCTTTTTGTTTTTCGCTTTCTACGTCAGCGATACGCAGCAAGCCATTGAAAATTGACAAGATATTGTCGACTTCATGTAACAGTTCGTATTTGTCTTCGGCGCTACGCAACATTTCCAAATGACCCCGCAGCCGGGTCAAGGGTGTCCGCAAATCATGGGCAATGTTGTCAGATACTGCTTTGACGTCTGCCAATCGCTGTTCAAGCTCAGACAACATATGGTTGAGCACCAGGGACAGTTTGCTCAGGTCATCCCAGTCGCTATCGATAGGAATGCGTTCCGACAAGTTACCCGTTTCCATAATATGGCTAGCGGTATCGGCAATCCGGTTGATCCTGCTGACGACATAGTGGCCTATCCAGATACTAATAATGGAGATAGCCGCTAAAATACTGATCATGAGCCAGCCAAAGGTACCAGACACCCATTGGGCTATTTCGATGTCGTCTACGTTCCTGCCAATAAGCAGTTGGGCACCATCCGGGAAGCTGACGATGACTGCCATAAGGTCAAAATGCTCACTCATTGGCCTCACGCTCTGGGAGACACCTTGCAAGCGGGCGTGATCAATTTCGAATGTAAAAAACTCCTGGCGATCCTGCATAGGTTTGACAGGCCATTGCGGGATGTTGGCCAACAGCAGTTGGTCATCGCGGTTTTGCAATGCGTAAAAATAGCCGCGTTCGGCGCTGTCCAATTGTGTCGATAGTGCCTGCTGGACTTGCTCGAAGCCGCCCAGTTGGTGCAGGGCTTTATAAAGCTTGGCTTCTGAGCGCAGTGCGGCCTCGGTTTCTTTGGTGAGGGTACCACCTTGCGCCATTACCACTACATAGGCGACAAAATAAATGCCTAAGGCTAGCAGCCCGGTAAAGAGCACGCCCACAAAAAAGCTGGAACTTTGGGTAAAGCGGTTTATGGCTCGCATGGGCGTTGCTGGTTTGCCTTAACTTTCGCCGGGTACGATATAGCCTGCGCCGCGCACGGTTTGGATGACGTGCTTCTCAAAAGGTTTGTCTATTTTTTGCCTCAACCGGCTGATATGGACATCAATGACATTGGTTTGGGGATCAAAATGATAGTCCCAAACGTGTTCCAGCAGCATGGTGCGGGTAACTACCTGGCCTTTGTTCTGCAACAAATACTCCAATAGCTTAAACTCCCGCGACTGCAATTCAATACTGGTGTCACCACGGGTCACCTGCCTTGACAATAAATCTAGCTGCAGGTCATAGGCGCATAATTTGGTGACCCTTTCTTCTGTTTTGTTGTTGCGGTTAACCAATATTTCCAACCGCGCCAACAATTCTTCGAAGGCAAAAGGTTTGACCAGGTAATCATCGGCACCTGAGCGCAATCCTTTTACCTTATCCTCTACTTTACCTTTGGCGCTAAGTATCAGTGCGGGCGTGTGGTTATCGCTCGCCCTTAGGGCGGTGAGGATAGCTACACCATCTACGTGTGGCAGCATCCGGTCGACGACCAGGACGTCGTAGTCCTCGGTCGTGGCTAAAAACAAACCTTGTTTGCCGTCGTGGGCAACATCCACAACGTGGCCGGCTTCTTTTAGGCCTTTGCTAACAAAATTTGCGACACTCTGGTCATCTTCTATTACTAGTACACGCATAAAGGGCAGCTTGTATTTATCTACTTAAGTAACTGTAGTCATTGCAGCCCGAGTTAGATCATTGTCCCATGCCAAAAACCGGAAAATGACAAAGATTTAATCTTGCCTGCAGCGCGGGTTTTAAGGCGTTTGCCAAGCTGCCGTTGGCCCGCAGCTATGGGGTTTAAATTGTAACTGTGCCTTAAATGTTACGTCTGGGTAAGTTGCTGATCTGGTTAAACTTTGCCTCGTAATCGCAATTACATCCGCTGTAAGTGCGGATGCGCGCAGGCCTTGGCCTGCTGTCCTTAATCACTTTAAAAGGTAATTGTTATGCAAAAATTGAAATTAAACTTACTCGTTGTATTGGCAAGCATCACTTTGCTCGTCAGTATCCCAACCCTGGCTGGGCATCATAAATACAGTAAAAAACAAGATATTGTAGATATTGCTGCCAGTGCAGATGCCTTCACTACTTTGGTGGCGGCCGTGCAAGCTGCTGGACTAGTTGATGTGCTTAAAGACCGCGGTCCCTACACTGTCTTTGCGCCAACTAATGAAGCCTTCGCCAAGCTGCCTGAAGCGACCCTTAACAATTTGCTGTTGCCAGAGAACAAGGACAAGCTGGTGCAAATCCTCACTTACCACGTAGTGCCTGGTAAAGTGTTGGCAAAAGATGTTGTTAACTTGGTTTCAGCCGAAACGGTGCAAGGTTCCAATGTGATGGTGACTACCAACCACGGTATGGTCATGATAGATGATGCCAATGTCATCCAAGCGGATATTAAAGCCAAAAACGGTGTCATCCACGTTATCGATAAAGTCATTTTACCTTCGAGCTAACTTGCGCTTGCCAGGGCTGTCATTTCGGGGAAATGATGGCAGCCTCTTTTCTCTCCTTTGTTACCAATATTGGCTATAATTTAGACACCATTGTGTCTCTTGGTGTGAAGCTATGTCCCGTTGGTTTACGCTTATTGCCCTGCTCATCGCCGCTTTAATCTGCTATTGGATTGGCAGTGTGCGTGGGGTGGTTATTTTGCTGTTTGTAGGTGTTATCCTGGAAATTCTATTTTGGCTCGGCCTTTTTGGTCAAAAATCTAGTTCTGCTTGATGAAATAAAGGCTATTGTTATAACCACGTTTGTATCATTTAGGGGGCGTGTTTTGCCGCGATTTGTTTGTTTTAGCCTAGCCTGTTTACTGGTATTGACCACCGCTTGCACTGATTCTGACTCGGTCAGTACCGGTATATTTAGCGCAACTACCATTGATGTGGAGGCTTTCAATGATCCGCAAATACCGGGGATTACCTGCCATGTGTCTTCGGTAAAGGCGCACCTGAGTTTCAGTGACCCATCCAATATGGCGATTGCCTGCCGTCAAACCGGCGCACTACCTGCGGATTTGCAGCAACAGTTGGATCTATCCGAACCGCGCCATGTATTCCGGGACTCAAAGTCAATTTTATTTAAATCACTAAAAGTCAGGCGCACCTTCGATAGCAACAACCAAACACTCATTTATTTGGCCTATTCCACTAAGGAAACCAGCGGCAGTTTTAAAAACTCGGTATCGACGGTCCCACTCTATGGCACGCCTGCTTACCGAGGCAATTAAAGTCACCCTATTTGTATATTGCACAGGTAGGATTCATAATCTTTCATAATGTATTGATATTGGCTCAGCCGGTAACAGCTATAGTTATGTGTCCCGCATTGTTAACAAGCCGCAATGTCGGACATGCCAAGAGATGGATAAATAAGGGTTAAGAATGAAAACCATTGGTTATGTGGAAGACAATGATTCGATCCGAGAAAACTATGAAGAGTGTTTAGTGGACGCAGGGTTCCAGGTTTCGTCTTTTTCGGAAGCCGGGCCGGCGTTGGCTTCATTCCAGCAAAATATGCCGCACTTGTTGTTGTTGGATATCGGCCTGGGACACCAACGCGACGCCGGCCTGCAGCTGTGTTTTGAAGTACGCAAGTTCGATTCCTCCGTCCCCATTATCTTCTTGACTTCCCACGATAAAGATTATGAAAAAATATCTGGCCTGCGTATGGGGGCGGATGACTATATAACCAAAGATTGCAACATCGACTACATATTAGTCCGCATCGAAACCCTGTTGCGCCGGGTCGAAGCGTTGCAGCAGGGGGCGGGCGCCAGGGAGAACAAGGTCGCGGATCTGACCGATAGGGTGGAATTAAATGACAAGACCTGCCAAGCCTATTACGGTGGTAAAAACCTAGATTTAAGTTTGACCCAGTATTGGATTTTGCACGAATTGTTTACCGGTGCGGGCACATTGAAATCCCACGCTGAATTGATGAAGGCCGCGAGTATCGTGGTTGAGCCCAACACCATTGTTGCCCATGTCAAAGCGATCCGCAGCCGCTTTAAAGCCATCAATGAAGATTTTGATGCTATCCGCACTGTGCGCGGTGTAGGTTACCAGTGGTTGGATACCGAATCTTAACAGCTAGCAATAGCGCCAACCTGTATTGCGTTCGCCGGGGCAAGGTGGGCGCAAATCTTGGCTATTTAATACGCCAGTGTTGTATAAGTTTTTTACTCCTCCTATTTGTCGCAGGTTCCGCGCAAAGCAATACTATAGTGTTTTCTGGCGAAGAGAACGTCCGTGCGGCCCAAGGCTTGCCTAGCGATACGGCGTTTTCCCTAGTGCAGGATCAGTTGGGGTTCGTATGGGTTGGTACGCCTTCCGGTATTGGTATCTTAGACGGTTATGAGGCCTCTACCTATACTGCCGATAACGGCACCTTAGTCGCCAACTACAGTCCTGGCAACCTCTATATTGACGCCAATAACAAAATTTGGGTAGGTACTTGGGGACAAGGCTTGTTCCAGGTCAGCCAAGACCGGCAATCTATATCGGCTTACCCATTTCCTGCAGATGGCAGCAGTTTGCTGCACCAACAGAAAGTTCAAACATTGCTCACGTCGCGCGCAGGTGATATATGGGTTGGTACTTTCGATGATGGGCTCATCCGCATCCAGGAAGACGGCACGGAACAAAGCTGGCAACAAGATGCAGAGGTAGGCAAGCGGTTATTGCACAACCGGGTTTGGAGTATTGCTGAAGATAGGGATAGGAACATTTGGGTGGGCACCTCTAACGGCTTAAATAAAATCAATGTGTCCAGCGGTGAAATCCAGTCCTTTTTTAACCAAGAGCAATTGTCGATTGCCAATAGGCTGATAAGGGCGCTATTACCGGTGGGCGATTATCTGTGGGTGGGAACCAACCTAGGCGTGTTTAGGATCCATATCCAAAGCAACCGGGTGGAAAGCATGTTACCTGCTGATATTGCGCCAGTCGCAATTAACCGTATCCGGGGGGACGGTAAGTCTGGTTTGTGGATTGCCACCTTCAACGGTTTATTCCACTTCGATTTGCTGACTGAGCAGTTCAGCAGGTTTGAAAACGGGGATTATGCCTTTTTAGCCAGTAAAGATATCCGTGATATTTTAGTGACGGCAGACGACTTGCTAATTTTGGCAACGCGTTTTTCCGGGGTCATAAAGCTAAATACTGCACCCAAAACATTCCAAAACTACACTGATGTGCGCGCAATTAGTGAAAACAAAAACCACATCTTCAGCATCGCTACGGACCAAGCCGGGCACATGTGGGCCGGTACCAACAATGGATTGGTTAAATACAGCGTTGATTCAGGGCAGCGGTTGGATATTCCTACCGAGTTGAACCGGTTCCAAGTAGGCCGAATTACCGCGCTCGTGGACAGCCAAGAGGGCAGGGAAATTTGGTTTGGCACCAGTAACGGCTTGCTCAAATACGATACCGTGTCGCACCAGCTGAGGGATATGACCCATTTGTTTGGCGGTAGCGTAAACCA
Organism: Alteromonadaceae bacterium; assembly: GCA_965279005.1. GTDB lineage: Bacteria > Pseudomonadota > Gammaproteobacteria > Enterobacterales > Alteromonadaceae > Planctobacterium. Next base: position 344,323 of record CBDIHK010000027.1, read on the forward strand.
TGTCCAACGATTACTTCGCGATAGCCGCGGAAACCTTTGGGTTACTGTGTCGCACCAGGGCATTTTCAAGATCACGCCAGGGCTACAGGTCTCGCATTACCACACAGCTGGCTTGCCTGAATTGCGCATTCCCAATAATACTGTGGTGCAGGCCGTGGAAGGGACGGCAGGTGACATGTGGCTGATTGCAGGTGACATGAGCTTAATGCGCAAGCCGCGCTCAAGTGACCGCTTCGAAGCGGTCAGTTTTGCATTTTCCGACTCTGCAACAGACAGCAAACTCATTGCCACGGCATTTGCTATTAGCTCGCGGGGAATTGCGTTTATAGGCACCTATTCTGGCTTGGTGCAAGTCAACCTAAACAGCCTGCAAGCCCGGCTTTTGACTGTTGCCGACGGCTTGTCCAGCAATGACATTCGCTCCATTATTGAGGATGAATTTGAGCACATTTGGGTTGCGACCGGTAACGGCATTTCCGTGTTGAGTCACTCTGGTGATGTAGAACGCATTCTCAGCCAACAAGATGGCCTGAGTTCAAATGCATTAAACATGCGTTCCGCTTTTCACTGTTTGGAGCGCGCATTGTGTTATGGCACGGACAATGGGATCAATTTGGTGCGCCCAGCAAAAGTGATCGATTTACTCAAATCTACGCCTCTAGTGATCACAAATGTCTGGATTAACAACGTGCTACAACCAGAACCTGTTACTGGAAAAGACCGTATGCAGCTTAGGTTGGACAGTGATCGGCGGAATTTGCGCTTCCAGTTTGCCGATATCGACCATGCACCTAATGCAGGCGCAGTGCTTTATTACAAGCTGCGTGGGTTTGAGGACGGCTGGAACCTGGCCAATATTTCCCGCATTGCCAACTACACCAATTTGGCACCTGGCAACTACGTTTTTGAAGTCACCACCAATCCTCAGAGCTTGCACGAGGGCCAAAGCAAAGCGGCAGTCGATATCACCATTGTGCCGCCCTTGTGGCAACGGCCATTTGTGCAAGTATTCACAACGCTGTTAGTGATCATGTTGGCAGTATTTATCTACCGCGTCCGCATCGGCCAAGTGCGTGCGACTGAAAACCGCTTAAACCGGTTGGTATCTGCTAGGACTGAAAATATGGCGGTGTTGGGCGCTATCGGCATGGAAATCACTAGGGCTGTCAGTTTTGATGAGATTTTTGAACGCTTGAAACACCATCTGAAATCCGTGCTGTATGGCCACAAATTTATGCTGGGTATGGTCAACGACAGTAAAACCCAGTTGCACTTTGATCTCGTCATCAAAGAAGCCAAAAAGCTAGAAGGCTTTTCGGTTTCCCTCGCCGAATCTGAACATCCTGCGGTTTGGAGTTTCCAGCAGCAACATGAACTCATTGCCAATTCCAGGCGTGAACTAGAACAACAATTGAACGACAGCACATTTTTAAAGACCAACAGCCAATGCTTGTCCTTGGCATGTATTCCCTTAAAAGTGGATGATTCCATGCTTGGGGTTATATTTGTGCAAAGCAACAAAACCAATGCCTATACCGAATACGAACGGCAGTTTTTACGCACCATTGCTGGCTATACTGCCATCGCACTTAAAAATGCCCATTTCTATAAACAGGAGAAAGAACTGCAATTGAAACGTATTTCATGGCTGGAGAACATTACCCATTACCTAAACCACGAGATGAAAAACGCCATATTGGGTGCACAAACGTCTCTGTCCATGATGAGCCGTAAGACCCAAGACGCTGACCTGGTTAAGTATATTGGCCGGGCCAAACGCAGCCACGATGAAATGCGCAACATAATGAGCGCGGTCAGTAATACGACTTCCATGGAAGCCGCCATAATGCGCGCTGAACTGGGCACTATTAACTTGAGTGAAGTGCTGCAATTGCGGGCGTTGGAATACAAACACATATACAAAAACGTAAACTTAGTCACCGATATCGCAGAGGATATCCTGATCCGGGGCAATGCCGATTTAATGACCCAGTGTTTGGATAAACTGGTTAACAACGCCATTGAACACCATAAACCAGGCACTAATATCATTTTGAGCTTAAAGCGGCAGAAGAACCATTGCCGTATCTCGGTGCGCAACCTCGGTGATCCTTTGCCAGAAGACATTGAGTACATTTTTGGCTTGTTTACTTCAACTAAAGCGGATGCGCGCAGCGGCAATTTCGGTATGGGCTTGTATATCGCAAGTTTGATCGTTGACCTGCACGACGGCGCGATTACCGCAAAACCATTTGACTTGATGGGGGCGGAAGGGGCTATATTTGAACTGGACATCCCACTTTACGAAATGCCCTTTAACCAAGCGGATATCCATCAAGTTAACTTGGAAGAACATGCGTCCGACTAGCTTATTTTCGTTGCCAACGCGTAATATCCTGTACACATCAACTTTATTGCTAATGTTTTGTTGCAATGCTTTGGCTGAGAAAGGCAACACCATTATCTGGGCTGTCGGCAACTTCCCGCCGCGGCTAGTGGTGGATGAATACGGTGGGCTAGGGGGGCAAGCTGGTATCCAGTTAGGAATTTTAGAAACCGGTATGTCTGGCTACCAGCACCAATACCAGGTCATGACTTACCAGGGCTTTGCCCAAAGCTTGCGCGAGCAAGCCCCGGTGTGCAGCAGTTTATTGTTCAAGACCCCAGAACGCGAGCAGCTCGCCTGGTTTTCAAAAGCCCTAAATATCAGCCTACAGCCGCAACTGGTGATCCGCACCCGCAGTTACAAGCAATTGGGTTCACCTGAAAAAGTTAGCTTGGCTGAACTAATCCAAAACGATGACTTCATTGGTGGCTTTGAACAGCACCGCTCCTATGCAAAATTCGATGAAATCCTGCAGCCCCGTAAAAAGCAAGCCAATATTGTGTATTTAGATGTGAGCTCGGAGAAGCTCATGGCAATGTTAAACGCTGGCACCGTCGACTACACCATAGAGTATGCCTACCGTGCCCGTTATTTACAGCAGTTGAGTAATTTTGATGCCTCGCGCTTTTCATTTGTGGATATCGAAGAGGGCTTTGGCTACGCCTTTAGCTATGTGTCCTGTCCTAAAAACGACTGGGGTAAGGCAGTTGTTGAGGCGGCTAATAAAGTGATTGAGGTTGAACGGAAAAAGCCGGGCTATTTGCAGCTCATCCAGATGATTTATACCGATGAGAAACGCAAACAGTTACTAGCAGACATCTATTACAAACATTTTTTAACGTCCGATTAGCCGCTAACCTACACCCTAATTCGAATTGTGAAGATAATCACGCACATTCACTTTTCTTCATAAAAAATAGGTAATAACTTGACTCCTGGTGTTTTATTATACAACTCCCAGTTAAAGGTAAATGCGCCAAATGTAAGTGGAGAAGTGACAATGGAAACACAAGAAGTAAATATCCCCCTTAGCGCCATGAATTTGTGGTTCTGGATGATGGATGAATCAGAAGACGCGATTTTGCGCGAGCAAAGCCAAAATATATTAGAAGCCTTGTTTGATGACCTTGCACAGGCTCGAGCCTACCGCGCCCAATTGGAATCGGAACAATTTACCTTAAAGCACCTTTGTTCTGGTATGGATAAAGATGAAATGGACTGGGTCAAAGCCCATTCATTTGAATTCGCGAATTAATACGATTTCAGTTTTATATTCAACAGAATTGCTATCACCTAATGCCAGCGAGCTTAAGCTAGCTGGCGTTGGCCGTTGTTATGCTACTTTCGCAACATGATTTTTCGTTGCTACAATAAAATCTCAGCAACATGCGGATGTCCCAGGAAATCCTGCGGACTGGCTGTAGCGCCGTAGGCACCGGATTGGAACACCACTACCCAATCTTCGATCTGCGGATCATTGAGCTGCATTTTATCCGCTAAAGTATCCAAGGGTGTACACAGTGGACCTACTACGGTTACGGTTTCCGACGTATGGCGCAGCCCCATCTTATTGCCAATAGCTATCGGGTAGTTTTTGCGTAGCACCTGCCCAAAGTTACCTGAATTGGACAGGTGATGGTGCAGCCCGCCATTAGTCATCAGGTAGGTATGGCCGCGCGATTGCTTTTTATCGGTTATGCGGCTGGCATAAATACCAGCCTCTGCAACTAGGAACCTGCCGAGCTCAATAACCAACTCCAGCTCAGCCAAAGCTGGGTACTCACCCAACAAACGCGAGAGGTTTGCGCCAATTGGTGCAAGTGGCAGGCGCTTTTCTCCTGCGAAATAGGGGATGCCAAATCCACCACCTATATTGATGCTGCGCACCTCGGCCGGTGTCGCATTGATGAGTTTTTGTGCCAAAGCAAAGGTGTTGTTATGTGCTTCGGCAATGGCTCCCGCGTTTAAGTTCTGCGATCCCCAATAAACATGGAATCCCCTAAAATCTATACTCTTATAATCGAGTTCCGGTAACAATTCGAACAGGCGTTCTTCATCAATGCCAAACTGCCTGGCACCACCCCCCATCTTCATACCAGATGCTTTAAGTTCAAACCCCGGATTCACGCGAAATGCAATGCTGGGCAAAATACCTATTGCCTTACCCATTGCTATTGCCCGCTGTAGTTCCAATTCAGACTCTATATGCAGTGTAACGCCCGCTTGTATTGCCGCTTTGATTTCGTTTTCCCCTTTGCTGGGGCCTGCGAAGCTTATATCTTTGCTTGGCATCCCGGTCTGGATTGCTAACAGCATTTCTTTTAGGGAGGCAACGTCAAAGCCTGCTACCCAATCCTTCATTCGGTGCACAAGGGGTGGGTATGGATTGGCCTTGACCGCATAGTGTAACTTTATGGCATGGGGAATATATTGGTGAAACTGGTCAACTTGCATTTTAACAATAGCACTGTCGTACGCATAAAAAACCTGTTTATCAAGCATATCGGCAATACACGCTAGGGAGTTGCCACCTACCAGCAGCTGATCACCGTCAATACAGAACTGATCCATTGTTGCATGCACAGGTATTGGCTTAGGCATTAGCATACTTGTCCCTCATGGCTTGCACCAAGCAGCGCCGGTCAATTTTCCCGTTTGGGTTGCGCGGCAGTGATCCCCGGATTTCCAGGTATTTGGGATGCATAAAGTTAGGCAGGTTGCGTTTAATATGCGCGAGGACATCTTTCTCTGAAATTGTTGCATTGTTTTTCAGTACTAACAGTACCGCGATAGCTTGGCCTAGCTCGGGGTCAGGCACGCCGGTTGCCACTACTTCGGCAATGTCATTGAGGCTTAGGTAACAGGCATCTTCGATTTCCACGGGGGACACCCGGTAGCCTGAGGTCTTGATCATTTCATCCTTGCGGCCGATAAAATATAAAAAACCGTCTTGGTCTCTCACGACCGTGTCACCGGACCATACTGCCAATTCGGGTAGCACAAGACCATCGCGATCTATAGGTAGCGGCTTGAACCGTTTCGCTGTTTTAACGGGATCATTCCAGTATCCAAGGCTAACGAGGGGGCCACGATGGATCAGTTCACCAGGTTCGCCTGCATCACATTCGCTGCCATCTTCCCGAACCACTAGTATTCCTGCATTTGGGATAGCTTTACCGATTGAGCCGGGCCGCAGGTCAATTTGGGCGGGCTCTAGGAAAGTACTCCTGAAGGCTTCAGTCAGGCCGTACATCAGGAAAGGTTTGGCTGTTGGAAAGATCCCCCTGAGTTGTTCCAATGTGCCCGGAGGCATGGCACCGCCAGAGTTGGTGAAGTAGCGGATGGAATGCCGCGCCTTGTCACTCCATTGGGTTTTCAGCAACTGTTGCCATAGCGGTGGCACGGCTGCAAGGCCTGTCACAGAGTACTCGGCTATGGTTTTTACCACGTCCTGGGGCAAGTAATAATCCATGAGGACACAGCTGGCGCCAACCAGGAACGCTGTGCTGGCCTGGCTTAAGCCATAGTCAAAACTTAGCGGTAGCAGTGCCAGGATCGTGTCATCTTCAGTGTTACCTAAATAGCTAGCCACGCTATGTGCACCACAGGTTAGGTTTCGATGCGAGAGCATGACGCCTTTTGCTTTGCCAGTGCTGCCAGAGGTATACAAAATGGCTGCCAGGTCGCTATCGATGCGCTGGTAGCTGCACTTTGGGGCTTCCTGGATAGCACTCATCAGGCTCACTCCGGGTACAAGGTTTTCGACATCGGTTTGCTTGTCAATGAGGATGATATGTTGCAGTGAGGGCAGATCCTCCAGTACGGGTTTCAACGCGCTGATCCTGGCGCTGCTCGTTATCAAGGCCTTGGCCTTACAATCCTGCAAAATGTGATGCACTTGTGCAGCCTTGAGGACAGCGTTGATGGGCACAAATACCGCATTTGCGCGGTTAGCTGCAAACATACCAATAATGTTCTCTGGTATTTTAGGTAAGAAAACGGCAACCCGATCATGGGGCTCAATGCCAAGCGCAACCAGTTTATTCGCCGTGCTGTTGATTGCAGCGTCCAATTCCCGGTAGTCCAAGGTTGCATCTCGGTGGATCAGCGCTGGCTTGTCTGGCACACGTTGGGCGCTGGCCCAGACCAATTGATCAAAAAATGTCACCATAGTCAATTCCGTCGCTATCAATCGGCCACAGCGGCGTTATCCGCTGGCTCCGGCAAGGATTGTATCCACTGATCCACATCGTCAACCACGAACTCTTCAATTGTCGTTTCAATTTCCCAATATTCGGACGGGCCGGTGCCCTTGACGGCTGTTTGGAAAAGGTGGTTCAGACCCTGGTAAATTTGCACCATTGACAGCGGATGCCTGAGCAATGGGCGGATCCGCGGAGCGTTATAGTCAGAACAGACCAACAAGTCCTGGCTGGCAAACAACGCCAAAACTGGATTGGTGTAACCTGTAATGACCGGCTTGGGATCCCTATGTGCCTCCTCAAACCACCAGCGGGTGCCAAAATGCTGGGCGAACCCCTCTATATACCCTTCGTCGGTTTTGCCGTTGGCCCGTGCATAGGAACGCAGGCCAACCCTAGCTTCTGCAGGGGACGAGGCATTGCCAATGATGTCAAAAATTGCCCGATAGCCTTCCTGGATCTGCTTAATTGTTTCGGGATCTTCGCCTTTTGCCTGGTATATTCGCTGTGTTTGGCGCAGCGCAGTCCCAGCCATTGTTTCCACCGCCAGGCCCGCCAAGGAAACGATAAAGTCTGGCCTAGCGCCATGGCTGGCGAGCAGTGATTTTATCGCTCCTTGCGAATGGCCGATAAAGCCATATTTCCCCAGGGCTAAACCAGACTCCCCCTGCAACCATTGCAGTGCTGCTGCTGCATCAGATGCAAAGTCTATGTCAGTGGCATTTACGTAGCTCCCGGTGCTTGCCCCAACGCCCCGGTTGTCATAACGCAATACAGCGTAACCGCGTCTAGTGAGCAAGTCGGATAAGACCAGAAAATACTTGTGGCCGGTAATGGCATTGTCGCGGAGGGCGGGGGCTACACCATCCTGGTGCCCGGAGACCAACACCAGGCCTGCCTTGGCTTTACCATCGGCAGGAAATGTCAGCTCGCCCGCTAACATGATGCCATCTTTATTATTTATGATAGCCACTTGTTCAATTGCATAGGCACGCTGGCCTGGGACCTGGGGGTGGGGCACCAGGCTAAAAAGTGCTGTATCAAGTTGGTTACTGCAAGCCGACATGAAGCAGCAGGTTAGGGTAACCAGTAGCCGGTTGTAGAAAGAAAATTTCATTAGTCTATTCATTTGTGATTTAGTACTTGCCCAGCCAGGATACATAGCGCCAATCTGGCCTTTGCCTACTTTGTTACATAATTGCAAATGCGGTATCACGACGTGTCATTGGGATCGTGGCCATCCGCGGGCTGCGAAATGGCATCATTCTAAGGGGGGCGCGGTTAAAGGCAGGTTAACGTTCGGCTGTTTGTGGAGCCGGTATGGGTGCTTTAGTGTCCAGCGAATCGGTATTACCGTTCATCGAACTGCCGATCAAAATCGATGGTGACATCTCGTCCGCCATTGGTTTCCTCGTTACGGTAGTACCAATCCAGGCGCTGGCATATCCTTTCCACTAGTGCCAGGCCCAATCCAAATCCATAATCAGTGCCGGTTTTGTCAAAACTGTGGTTGCCGACGTTGTGGTTGGTGATGTGAACCCTATTGGCGTCGACCACAATATGGATAACACCTTGGTGTGTATACTGCAACGCATTCCTCAGTATATTGCTAATTGCTATCCTGCAAGGCGTTGGCGCTACCTTGACCCTGGCCTGGTGGATTTTGCGTTGCAATTCAACCTGTTTGCTTTCAATCAAGTTAGCGTTGGCTGTGATTAGCTCATCAACCAGTTCACCCAAACAAATCCAGTGCTGCTCTATTTCGCCATCGGGATCGCGTCCAAGCCAAAGTACCGTTTCTGTTATCTTTTGCATGTCGACTGTTGCGCGATCAATCCTCTGGATAGCTTCACTACAACCACCAGTAACCTGCACATCCCGAAGCATGCGCTTTAGCAACTCCATATTGGTGGCAACAACTGCGATGGGGGTACGCAATTCGTGGCTGGTTGTCCTAATAAGGAACTGTTCTTTGCTAAGCATTCTGTCAATTCGCTGTAATGCCGCTTGTAAGGGTATGGCAACGGCATCTAGTTCCTTGAATGTAAACGACGGAACCGGTTCGTTGATGTTGTCTAGCGTTATATGGGTGGCCCAATGTTCCAATTTTTTGATAGGGCGTAAAAACCGGTAGGTCATAAATGATACAACCACCATAGCGAACAACACTGAAAGCAGAAAAACCGGGATCAGGGGCTCCGCTATATCTTCTACAAATTGCCAAACTTCGTCAGGGATGTCCTCCGTGTCCTCAAACAGGAGGTACAGGATCCCACCATCGTGCAATGGTATTACCCCGACAATGTATTGCAGTTCCCCTTCCTCCATTTGCTGGTAAGCAACACCGGCCTCCCTTTGGCTGAAAAGGGCGCGATGCTCGGGCGGGAATTGGGCAATATCAAGTGAACTGGTAATAAAATCACTGTTGGGTAGGGGGGTAAGTGGGTCAGAAGCATATTTTGCCTGATACTGTTTGGCTTCATGATCCATCATCCACACGACCGGTGCCAGGCTGCCCCTATCCAGCATGGTGAGGCTGACGTAGGAATACAGTACCACCAGGATAATAAGCACCGTACCTGTTACCGCAAATACAAAGTTGCGGATGCTCTTGGTACCTTTCATGGTGCAACCTTCAAGGTAAACCCATGTCCCCTTACGGTTTCAATGAGCAGCGGCCGGGGTCCTGTGTCCACTATTTTGCGCAGCTTGTGCAAATGGACTTTAAGGCTATTACTGTCGGGTGGTTCATCTCCCCATATCGCCTGTTCTAAGTCTTGCCGGCTGACTGTTTCTGGACTTTTTCTCATCAAAGTCTCCAGCAGTTTCCAACAGGTCGGCGATAATTGCAGTAATTGCCCTGCACGTGTCACCCGCTTACTTGCCAAGTCCATTTCCAGGTCGGCAACAATGAGTTTGCGCGCTTGGCCGCTGCGCCGCTTAGCAAGGACAGTTACCCTTGCAAGCAATTCCTCTAGGGAAAAAGGTTTCACCAGGTAGTCATCGGTGCCAGCTTCGAAGCCTGCCAATTTGTCCTGTAAAGTATCCCGTGCCGTCAGCATTAGGATGGGCGCATCAATGCCAGCTTTGCGCAGGCTTTGGCACACGCTTAACCCGTCCAGCCCGGGCAAGTTGAGATCCAATATCAGGGCGTCATAAGTGTGTTTACACGCCAAATTTAAGCCAGCTTGACCATTCCCCACATAGTCCGCGTCTATCCCTTCCAGTTCAAGGAACTGCAATACGGTATTGGCCAAATCTATGTTGTCTTCAATAAGTAAGACGCGCGTAGCCATCAACACTTCCCCTCTTCAATTGCGTTTCGCTAAAGGCCTAGGGCCTTGGATCAGCATATTTCCCATTTGTATTCCATGCTTTGCCTTAGTGCAAATTATAAAACGGGCACTAGCTTCACTGCTCTTGCAGGTTTGCCTCCTGCTGGTTGTAAAGCCGGTGGTAGATCCCTTTTTGCTGCAGCAGCGCTGCATGGTGGCCTTGTTCTTTAACTTCACCATCTTGCAAGACCAAAATTTGGTCTGCGTGCTTAATGGTATGCAACCTATGTGCAATGATGATTGTAGTCTTACCTATTTGGATTCTGGCAATGGCGCGCTGGACCAGCCTTTCGGATCCCGTATCCAGTGACGAGGTCGCTTCATCCAAAACCAGGATGGGTGCATCTTTGAGGATTGCACGGGCAATGGCAATACGTTGCCGCTGCCCGCCTGAAAGCAGGCTGCCATTCTCGCCAATCCTGCTCTCAAGACCTGCAGGCATAGCCTGTGCAAAATCCCAAACCTCCGCCGCCCGTGCCGCACGCTCTATACTGGCTTTAGTAGTGGTTTCTGCACAACCGTAGGCGATATTTGCCGCGATGGTATCGTCGATTAACATGATTTGCTGTGACACCAATGCAACGCTGTCGCGCAGGCTTGCCAACCCTATGTTTTCCAGTTGCGTGCCATCTATTGCAACATGCCCTTCGCAAGGTGGGAAAAACCGCAGTAGCAGATGGGTTAAGCTTGATTTGCCACTGCCAGACTCGCCAACAATTGCCAGTGTTTGCCCCTTAAACAGGGTAAAGTTAATCTTATTCAATACCGTCTGGGCGCTTCCGGGATACCTGAATACCAACTGTCTAACGTCAATACTGTGGCGGAATTCAACCAGTTTGTTTTTTCCTTGGTCGGGCTCTGGATCCTCATCCAAAAGGCTGAAAATACTGCCAGCTGCAGCGAGCCCCCGCTGCAAAGGTTGGTTCACGCTGCTCAAAAGTTTCAAGGGCCTGAGTAGGGAACCCATTGCCACGAGAGTGGTGGTAAAGGAACCTACGCTGAGCTGCCCAAGGATGCCTTCCAGGCTTGCCAGCAACAGCACACCGGCGATAGCAAGTGACGCGATCAGTTGGATAACAGGGTTACTCAAAGCCAATGCACTTGCAAGTTTTACCGACTGTTGCCGGCTGTGCCGGTTTATGGTTTCAAACCGTTGGGACTCAAGGGATTGGGTGTTAAATGCCAGCACTTCTTTATGGTTGTTTATGCTTTGCTCGGTTTGCTTGGTCACTTCCCCCATGGTGTTTTGCAGGGCAATACTGGTCTGCCTAAAACGCTTTGACACCCAACTGATTATGCAACCGATGACCGGGCCAATAACCAGGAATATCAGGGACAACTGCCAGCTAGCATGTATCATGACTGCGAGCAAGACGGCGATAATGATAGTCTCCCTGACCACCACTATAAACACCTCGGAGATTGCGCGTGAAATCTGTTCCGCATCGTAGGTTATTTTAGAAATCAAGGCACCCTTGCTATGTTGCTGGAAATAGCACAGGGGCAAATACTGCAAGTGGCCGAACGCTTGTTGCCGAAGCTCGAAAGTGATCTGGGCGCTCAGGTAGGCCATGGTGTAATTCGAGATAAAACTAGCTATGCCGCGTACCACAAAAATGGCCACAACGAGCATGGCGCCGACTTTTAGCACCGTGCCATCAGCCTTGGCCAGGCCGTCGTCTATCAGCGGTTGGATAAAATAGATCATACCCGCATCAACCACGCTGAAAACCATCAACCCGAATAAGATAACCATTAGCAGTTTTTTATGTGGTACAAAGTAAGCTAGCAACCGCAAAAGCGTTGCCCTGCATTGTTTTTTATATTTCCATGGGGATTTCGCGTTCATGCTATCAAAAGGCGTTTGAGTCAGCGCCAACGTTTGTAGGACCAATACCAATGCTCTGGATGAGCCAGGATAATCGCTTCAAACCGGGTATAGACTGTCCGCATAGCGGCGGATAATTCAGGTTTGCTAGTGCCAATCGGTTTTGCACTGATGGTCTCAATGAAAACCGTGTAGCGGTTTTGTGCAGATGTAACGGCATAAGCCAGTAATAACGGTACTTTGCCATAGGCAGAGAGCATGGCTGCGCCGGTCGGCGCCCCGGTTTCCCGTCCAAAAAAGTGCAGTCTGGTATCGGTGGCAAAATGATCCGAGTGTACACTGACAAAACGCTTCCCAGCTATTGCCTTTAGTAGGGAGATGAATGCGCCCTGCTGGTTTTTATCGATACAGTCAATGCCAGCGTCCTGATACACCCGGTGTGCAAACTTAACAAATCGCGGTAGCTTGGAAATAGTGGTAGAGCGGCTGGTCAGCTTTTGGATGGCAAATGGTACCGCTTCATAGCATCCCATATGCATGGTGGCGATACTGGCCCCATCCCTGCTGGCAAGTAACGCCCTGGTGCCTTCATCAATGACATACTCGAATTCAAGCTCAGGCAACCAAAAACACTCGACAACACCGTGCACTATGTTCTTGTAGGATAAAAGTGCGATACGGTCGTGGACGCTGGGTGCCTTCGTCGGCATGGCTTGTTTGACGTTTGCCAGTGCCCGTCTCCGCGTTTTGTGGGCAAAAGTAAAAATTAAGCCCGCAATAGAATGGGACAGCAGTGTCCGGTGCTTGCCGGATAAGCGCCTAAACAACCCAAGCACAACAATGACCAGGGCATTTGCGACCTGGTGTTTCAGTTTGATTTTGGGCATGTCAGTTGTTGGGCGATACCAGGCTGTGCAGGCTGCCAACCGTGGCAAACTGTTCTGCAGTGAGATCCGAACTGTTAATGTCCAGGGCAAAGTTGGCTTCCAATTCAACCAATAATGTCATCAGCGCCATCGAATCAAACTCTGGGATCGCACCGAGCAATGGGGTGGATTCGTCAAAACCCGAGGTGTCCAATCCGAGCACCCGTGCCAGGATTTGGGTTAACTGGGTTAATTCCGGGTAAGAGTTGTGGTGCATCAGGCGGCCCTCCTTAATTGCGCATTATGCTTAGCCAGATAGTGTGCTTTGGCCACAGCAATGGGTTTGCTTCCGGGCTACAGAATAAAGGGGCTAGGGTTAACGGATGGTTAAAGCAGCGCGGGATAGGCACACTTATACTTAATGGAATCGGTATTATTGAGCTACATCATCCAATGCCGGGAAAACGGTGTTGCAATTGGCGCAAGTGTGCTATCACAACCCGCAACCCATTAAACCGGTTCCTTGCCAAGTTAATAACATGATTAAAATCCAGCCTTTTTGCCCAGAGCACTATGAACAAGTCTCCGATATACTGTTCGATGCATTTCGCAGCAAATTCGAAAAGCTCACTAACCTTGAAGAAAGCAAACTGCGCGGCTTTGTCAGGGCAGCCGGCCCTGGTGAATGCGACGCTGGCACATGGGTGGCGGAGTTGGACGGGCGTATTGTCGGTATTATCTCGCTCAAATGGAACGGGATGGACAAAGGCAAACCCGCTCGTCCGCTGCAGCTGGGCAAGCTCATCCATGACTATGGCTTGTTGAATACCATCCGCTTTTACACCGGTATGGCTTTGCTGCAGGAGGCGCTGCCTGAAGGTGAGTGTTATGTCGAGCATATTGCTGTGAGTGCCCAAGCACGTGGTATGGGCGTTGGCCACCAACTGTTGGATTTTGGGCAGGAGGTGGCAACAGCGCATGGCTTGTCCCGGTATACACTCAATGTTGCTCTCAGCAATCCACGTGCCCGGGCATTGTATGAAAAAATGGGATTTGGGGTGACCAAGAAAGTCACAAGCTGGCTGACCAAACTGTTTATCAATGAAACAGGCTTTTACTACATGGTAAAGCCCCTCACTGAAGCAGCGGTAGGCTTAAAAAAATGGCGGCTCAAAAAGCACTGGGGGCTGGGCTTTTTTGGTCTAATTGGTATTTTGGCGCTGCCCGGTGTTTGGACGTGGTTGCAGGGTGAAGGCTCTGCAAGCCATTTGCCTGGCTTGTTGTGGTTTCTGTTTTTTGACTATTTTGTGCCAGAGCGAAAGTAATTGTTAAGCGCACTATTGTTTAGTTGGTGATATACCTACAAGTACAGCTAGCCCGCAAACTGCGCCCTGACCCCTGTGCTAGTTCGGGCAACGGCGGCCCGCTTTTTCTCTCTGCGGCCTGGCAGGTTAACCACATTGTTACGGGCATTGTAGGGCTCCATTTCAGGGCGGCCGCGGCGGCGCGACTCTTTCATTTTACCTTCAAACATCACCACATAGCCCACAAGTTCGACTTTTACATTGGCAAAGTAATACGACAACATGCGTTCAAACTTGCGCAGGTTGTCTTTTTCATTATTCATGGTGCCGAGGTCGTTGTAGCGGTTAATGACAAACTCAGTGATAGAACTGGTATTGATGCGATCCCGTAAAATGGCGCTGCCGAATACTTTGCCTTTGTCACTCAAACAGCGGCGGGCATTGAGGCAGAGCGCGTTAACCCGCGACTCAAAATCACCTTCCATGCCATGCAAGACAAAATTGAGGTTAACAGAGTCAAACTTGTGGTGTTTAAAGTGCCATTTGTCATCCAAGTCGCCGTGGAATAAACGCGGCTTAAGGTGGTTAGTTTGCTTTTTAGCACGGCGCAAAGCATCAACGCTGGGATCCAAATAGGCAATATTGAGTTTGCTGTTCGCTTTCAGCCTACGCGTAAAGTCAAAATCATTGTTTACCCCTACTTCTAGGTGGTTCAGGCTGACATTGCGGCGAAACTGCTGTTCTAACAGGTTTTGTGGGCACTTCCAGATGTTATCAAAAACAAAGCTTAGACCAAAAATTTTACCCAATGTGCGCAGCGGTTGTTTAACAACAGAGTTGTTGTGTGGCCGGGTCAGTGTCTGTGTTTTTGCCATGATGGTGCTCCTGCAAATACCGCCGCTGTTTAAAACAACAAGCCGCTGTGGACACAACCCACAAACACTTTGGCAAACGCAACTTTGAGCAAAAATGCGCTAGCACTTAAGCTGAGGTCGGAAGTGTATTTTGCGATATTGCCAAGTTGCATTGTGTTCATGGGTAGTGATACCGAGTTATTACATGTGCCCAGTTTAGGGCTACGCCGCTGAATCTGCCGGTATGCAAACAGGGTAAAAAATGAAGCAAAATGAATGTGTAGGAAAATGATGCTAATTGACAAGAATAAGGGGGAAATCTTACATAGTGTGCCAGGAAATCAGTTTACTGTGTGTTAGGCTATGCGGGATTTTTACACTGGAACAAAAATAATGGTAAAACCCTACCCAATTGGTACACCCGGACAAAAATGGGGTGATGCTGAAAAACGTGCTTGGCTTGCTGCACAGAACTACCAACGTTCTTACCAAGAAGAAGTTTTGGCAAAACTTAGGTACATTCCAGAAGGATTTGAATTGCACCAATACGGCCAATTGGCCTACAAGACTCGCTACCCTTTGTACTGTGCAAAACCCAAACAATGGCTGGCTAATAAGCCGGCAGTATTAGTTACTGGTGGTGTCCATGGTTACGAAACCAGCGGGGTACAGGGCGCTATTCAGTTTTTGTTGAACCAGGCAAGTAGCTATTTGGAAAAAGCCAATGTCGTAGTTGCCCCCTGCATTAGTCCCTGGGGTTATGAAACTATTAACCGGTGGAATCCAGACGCTGTAGATCCAAACCGCTCATTTGCCAACGAAACTGCGCCGGAATCAGTGGCGCTAAAACGGTTAGTCGAGAGCTTTGGCTGTGACTGGCTGATGCATATTGATTTACATGAAACGACTGATACTGACAATACTGAGTTCAGGCCAGCACTTGCCGCAAGGGATGGCACACAACATCCTTTGTGGGAAATCCCCGATGGTTTTTATTTGGTGGGTGATTCTGCCAAGCCACAACCTGGTTTCCAGCAGGCTATGATCCAAGCAGTACAGCAAGTCACCCATATAGCGCCACCCGATGAAAACGGCTGCATCATCGGCGCCCCAATCACCCAGGCAGGCGTGATCAATTATGATATTGCTCCGTTGGGCCTATGCGCATCGGTTACGGGTGCCGAATATGTCAGCACTACTGAAGTCTATCCAGACAGCCCAAAAGTGGATGACCAGAACTGCAATGATGCCCAGGTAGCGGCGATCACTGCTGGGCTAGATTATGTATTAAACCAGAATTAAGTGCCGTGGGCTGCGTTTGCAGCCCAAATACGGGCTTAGTCTATTCATCGGCAGCGGGTTCCAGCTTATCTTGGGTGCGCAGCTCAAAATCACTGGCATCGTGGCGCTCATGCAACTGTTCATTGGGCTCGCCCCAAGTCTTGTTTACGATGCGGCCACGCAGCACCGCTGGTCGCTCGGCGATTTGTGCCGTCCAGCGCTGTAAATGTTTGTATTCCTGCACCTGCAGGAATTCTCCGGCGTCATAGATCTTGCCTTGTGCCAACACTCCATACCAAGGCCATATGGCCATATCCGCGATGCTGTAGTCGTCACCTGCCATGTATTCGTTATTGGCCAAATGTTGGTCTAGTACATCAAGTTGTCGCTTTACTTCCATCGAATAACGGTTGATTGGGTATTCGTATTTTTCTGGCGCGTAATTGTAAAAATGGCCGAAACCACCACCTAAAAATGGTGCACTACCCATTTGCCAAAACAACCAATTCAAGGTTTTGGTGCGACCTGGTCCTTCACTCGGTAAAAAGGCACCAAATTTTTCCGCCAAGTAAACCAAGATTGAGCCAGATTCGAATACCTTGGTTTCAGGCTGGGTACTAGTATCAATCAATGCCGGGATTTTGGAGTTTGGATTGATATCCACGAAGCCACTGCCAAATTGATCGCCATCACCGATGTTAATTAAAAAGGCATCATATTCTGCGCCGCTAAAGCCTTTTGCCAATAGCTCTTCCAACATGATAGTCACCTTGACCCCATTGGGCGTGGCCAAAGAATGAAGCTGCAACGGATGCTTGCCCCTGGGTAACTCCCGCTGCTCCCGCGCCCCTGCTGTTGGCCGGTTTATACCGGCAAAAGCGCCGCCGTTTTCGGCATCATGTGTCCAAATCGTAGGGGGAGTATAGCTTTGGTCTGTCATAGGTCACCTTCAATTTTGCTGTGTTGAAATCAATTAATAGTACGTTTTTAACGATTATATCTTTCACCCAAAACAGTACATGGCAGTACTGCTTAGGTGAGGGAGTATGTTTATTCAGCCATAGGGTTTCCCGTGATCATAGCGTCTGAATAGCTTTGGTACGCGGCTTCAAAATGTTTCGCCATGCTATCCGGGAACAGGTGGAACTCGCCCGCAGCCAATGCATCGACAATGCCCTCTGATACTGTAGTAACCGAATCGCCATTGTCAAAACCGGCCTGGGTTGCCATATCTGTTGCGATGGGACCTGGATGTACGCTTAGCACCTGGATGGCTTTGTTGGCCAACTTCTCGCGCAACGCTTGGGTAATGGAATAGGTAGCCGCTTTCGATGCTGAATAGGTAGCAAAATCTGCAAAGCTCTTGATAGAAGCAACTGAATTAAGTTGTACCAAAGCGCTTTCCTGGTTGTTTTCTAAAATAGGTAGGAACGCATTGGTGATACGGATCAGGCCATATAAATTAATGTTCAGTTCGTAGTCTAGGGCATCCTCTACATTGTCACTGATTGGGCTCGCTGCATCCAGGACTCCGGCATTGTTCACCAAAACCTGCACATCTTTAGCTTGTTCAGCTAAGGCATAGATTGAAGCTTTGTCGGCCATATCAACCTGTAAGGTGACCACTTTGTCGCCGTATTTTTGCGTGAGTTCCTGGGTGCTTTCGGGATTACGCACGGCCAAATAAACCTTGCTGGCACCGTGTTCAATAAATGATTCCACGATGGCTTTGCCAATACCACGGTTAGCGCCGGTTACCAATGCTACTTTGTCTTTTACTGATACTGTCATCTTTCTTCTCCACACACTGTTTAAATTAGATTTTGAAATGTACCGATCGGTACAGTTGCCATTACTATACCGATCGGTATAATTGGTGCAAGAGAAATTTAGTCGTTTTTATATAGCTAGATCGAATAAGCAATAAATGAATTGGTATGTGTCCAATAAATAAGGGGCTTGCGCTGATCTGGTATAGGAGAGGTTTATGGCTGGTGGCAGACAATTGGCTTTTGACAAAGAGCAAGCTTTGCAAAACGCCATGAAAGTATTTTGGGAAAAAGGCTTCCTAGGCGCGTCTTTAACAGATTTAACTGACAGCATGGGGATTAAGAAGCCCAGTATGTATGCCACCTTTGGCAATAAAGAGGCGTTGTTTGTACAGGCGACAGAATACTATTTACAGAATTTTGCCAGCAATCACTTGGCGTTTTTGCAGGATACTAAGCAAGCAGCTAAAGCGCGCTTACAAAATTATATGATGTCGGTAATCGCTGCCCAGTGCAGCGATAATTTACCTAAAGGCTGTTATATATCCTTGAGTGTCTCTGAATCTGCCAGTGGCGCTTTGCCAGAGGAAGCCATGTCTTGTATCCAAGAAGCGGCACACTGCTCAATTGAGGCGCTAACCCAGTTCTTCCAAGAACATCAAGCCAGTTTTAACACTGCCTTTGCGCCTGCCGACAAAGCACTGTATTTGATTTCTGTTTTGCATGGTACAGCCGCGATGGCCAGGGCGAACAAATCCCTTTCCGAGTTAACACCGGTAGTAGGGCAGGCTATGTTGGCCTTGGTTTGAAACGTTGAGTTAGGGAGTTAGCTGGTTTAACAAGCGCACCAAAGAGCGGCCTAGGGCAGCGGCCATATTGACCGGCACGGCATTGCCGATCTGCTTGTAGATAGCAGATAGTGGGCCTTGGAATGCCCAATCGTCGGGAAAAGTTTGGATACGCGCATATTCGCGAGTTTGCAGTGGCCGGGTCTCTAATGGATGGCAGCGCTCGGTTTGTTTTTGCGCCGGGGCACAGGTTAGGGTCAAGCTGGGCTCATCCAATGACAAGCGCCTTGCCATACCGGTCTTGCCGCCACCTAAATAGAAACTAGCCTTCATATATTCTTTTTGCAGTTCGACACTTAAATCGCGCCAATAACCGCCTTGTGGCACTTGCGAGAGAATTTCTTTTTTGCGTTTCGGATAAAGTTGGCCTGGAGATTCAGGGACATCGCTGTCGAACAGATCGCCGGCAAACAGTGCATCGCGCAGGGTCATGACCCTTTTGTAATTGGACGGCCATTGGAATTGTGCCAAATGCGCCAAGTCCTTGCGGATCCCAACTAAAATTAGGCGTTCCCGCTTTTGCGGAACCTTGTAGTTGATGGCTTTCAGGACTTTGGGGGCGGTCAGCACATAACCCAGCTCACCGGCCACGTCCTGGATCACCTTGATGGTGCGGCCACCGTCGTGGGTCAACAAGGCGCGCACATTTTCTGCAAGGAATACTTTAGGTTGGGTTTCTTTGATCGCCCGCGCCATTTCAAAAAACAAGGTGCCTCGGGTATCTTCAAAGCCCAGGCTTTTACCGGCATAGGAGAAGGCTTGGCACGGGAAACCACCGGTTAGCAAATCAACATGGCTGCGGTAGGGCGTAAAATCGATATTGGCGATATCGCCTTCCACCACGTTCCAGTCGGGGCGGTTATGGCGCAGCGTAGCGCAGGCGTGCTTATCTACTTCGTTGAGTAATAGGCTCTTCAGCCCCGCTTGCTCCAAGCCCAATGCCAGGCCACCGCCACCGGCAAATAGTTCTACTAGGTTGTAGTTGGCATTAGGCTGGGTCTGGATCTCCTTATCCCAGGTGGATTCGGCAAACTTGCGCACTTCTGGTAGGTGCGCCAGCTGATCCCTGTGGATCATGCCGGTATCGGGACAAGGGGTAAACTCGCCTTTGGCAATTTTGGATTCTACTGAGCGTTTTGACAGCGACAGTATGTCAGCTAGCACTTCAATACTAAACTGTTCTTGTTGCCCTGGTACTGCGCTTAACATGCCGTGATTTTGGTCGTTTTTGGTCATAACTACTGTGTGGCTGTACAGTATAACAATTCATCTGTGGCGTAAATCATTTTGTGTTCCAGATCCTTTATTTTAATTAGTGCCCAGAAAAGCCATCGTATTGTTGGAACGCCAATAAATATAGGCTCTTCAGCACATTGGGCGATAGCATTAGCAACTCGTCCAGCACGGTTGAGCGAACCTGTCCCGCTTGTTTCGCGGCTATTACATCATCAATCACCTGGGGCAGGGCATCACACAGTTTTTTAAAGGCGTATTCATCGCCGGTGACTAGCTGGTAAAATTTGTCCATAGAGATGCGACGGATGTTCTTGTTGCAAACCTGTTCCCCATCCAGGCTAATTTTCCAGGTAATGTCCTGGCTGTGTTTGGCGATCACTTCCACTAGGTAACAGGTGGCCTGGTCATTGCGCAGGATTTTATTCTGCATTTTGATGTAGGTCTTTTGGCCCGACGCTGAATTCATAGTGTTGTGCTTGTTTTTCATCTCCACAAAAATGTGCTGCGCTTCACAGATTACGTCAAAGCCTTTGTCAGGCACCGTCCAGCCGTCAAAGTAGCGGAAAATATTTTGGTGGAAATAGCCAATGTGATTGGTATTGGATTTGTCAATTTGCCTGATGATTTCTGATTCAACAATCTCTTCGATGGATTTGCCGTATATTTTAGCGTCAAAGGTGAGTTTTATCGGGTCGATCAGGTTCTTGTTAAATTGCCGTAGATTGATAGAAAAACGATATTTATCAATTGTTTCCTTTACGTGGTTAAACAGGTCTTGGTCACTAATAAAGCCTAGGTTGTAGGGGCTTGCTTGCATTTTAAGGGGGGAAATTCCATTTGGGGCTGCAGTTGCGGGCAGTATAAAACGGAATTACTTCTTGCGCAGCCAAAACAATGCTCCGTCAACACTGCGCCAAGCCTGTTTGCCATGGCAGTTTAAATAGCAGATGGCTTCGCTTTTATCGCCAGGGCTGTAATAGTCTTGCGGCTGTTTTGGTGGCTGTTTTTGTCCTGTCAAATAGGGCATGAAGTGCTTGTTTGCCTTAAATAGCGCTTTTTTCAGCTTGCGTGCATTTGCGGAGTCCCCCTCTTTGGCAAAGGCCATCAATGCCGCAGGTGCCAGCATCATGGCACTTTCTTCCCCAAAGTCAGCCATTAGCTTGTCCAGGCAAGGCCATTCCCGGCAAATAACCAGCATATTCGCCAGTGGGTAGCGTATGCCCTGGTTGTCATTGGGGTTGAGTACTAACAGCTCTTTAAGTTCGGCAATGGCATCTTGC
Source organism: Alteromonadaceae bacterium (assembly GCA_965279005.1). Taxonomy (GTDB): domain Bacteria; phylum Pseudomonadota; class Gammaproteobacteria; order Enterobacterales; family Alteromonadaceae; genus Planctobacterium. The sequence goes on from CBDIHK010000027.1 coordinate 365,512, forward strand.
TGCTTGCCGTGTGCAAAATTCAGTTCGCCACGGCGGAAGCGCAGCATCATATAGTTGCGGGTTTCCTGGATCATCCAGAAATGGCCGGCGTTTTCTTCCATGTAACTGTCCCCCATTTGCTGCTCAAATTCAGCGATTAGCTGGTCGCGGACTTCGCTGGCTTGTTTGGAGTCTTCAACTAGTGCCAGTTCCAATAATAGTTCGTCTGGCTCAGGCGGGTGTAAGTAATCCAGGTCAGACATGGCGCCATCGGGTTCGTCATCCATATCATGGTCAAATACACCGCAAAACGAGGCGCTAAGCGGGTTGTCAAAACGCAATGCATAAATGGTGTCACCAATCACTAAGCTAAGGTTTCGCTTAAAATCTTGCCAATCGCTGGTAGTAGGACCTGCAAACTTTTCTGCATTGTGTGGACTGGTAAAGGCTTTTAGCATTTCTTTGCACACAGAAAGAGCCGATTTCCGTTCCCGATCCAATGGCTTGGTATCCACCAATTTCAAACCCTGTAGCATGCCCAGGCACCAGCTAGGTAATGGTTGGCCTTCAGCAAGTGCCGACATGGGATCCGTTTTTGGCAATTTGCATTGCGTTGGTAGCTTGAAGTCATCATCCATGACCTTTGCCATCTGTTGGTTGTAGACGTCCAATACGCTTTCCAATAAGCCCGCCTGCGCTTCGGAAACAAACTTGAGCTCGCCGAATAGCTCCTCCAGCCATATTGAAGGCGGCACAAGGTCAGGATTGGCCGCCAATCCCATCATATAACCCCTGATAAACATGTTATTAGGCTTGTTTTGGCTAATAGTTGAGAGGGTTTGCAGGTGCTGGTTTATTATTCTTGTCGACATCTTGTTTTTCCAATAAGGCTCAATTTGCGGAGCATTGTTTTACTTCTGGCGGTCTGGCAGATTCACCTTGGTAGGAAGCTATCCAGCACTTTTCGTACAAGGAGCAATAACAAATATCCAGCTGCATCGCCCAAATATCTTCCACAAATTCCTGCGTCAAGGGGCGGCTAGCTTCATCGTTTGGCCATACGACTTCCCAAATAACCTCCTCTTCACCCGGCCCTAATATAAAGTTGCTAAACTGGCCTTGGTACTGGTCATAGCTGCTGAGACCTTCGGGAAACAATTGGCTAATTTCGCTGGCATGTCCAATATTGGTTCCCTTGATTTGCCAGGTTGCTGTTTCTGCAAAAGCCGGCCCAACCCCAGCATTGTATGCAGTTAGCTTAAAATGCCTGCCACTAATGCCATCTTGTTCCCTTAGCAAATATTGGCTTTTTAACTGGATGACAGGATAGACATCGGCGTGTTGTTGGGCGCGGCCAATTTGCGCTTGATCCCAGCCAACATAAAGGGCAACAGCGGCCACAATAACGGCAGCGTAGCTAGCGAGATCCTGTGCGGTTAACTTGGGCATGCTGGGCCATGGGCGAATTGTCATTATTCTTACCCTAACTCTATTGGAAATACAGGCAATAGCCAACTGCAAGTTAAACTGCGGTAAGGCGAAGTGTGGGCATTAAGCTACACTTTGATGGGTAACTGAGTTCAGATATATGGGTATATGGCCGGTAAAGTAGTAATTGTAGTAGTCGTGTTGTTTGGCTTTTTGTCACCCAAAAGGGCCTGGGCAGAAAAGGTCATATTATTAACTGAACACCTCGCGCCGTTCCAAGTGGTTGATGGTGACAAAGTGACGGGTTTGGCTACACAAATCGTAACGAAAACCTTTGATGCTGCTGACATTGACTTCAGTATAGAAGCTTATCCTTGGGCCATCGCCTATAACCGGTCATTACGCGAAATTGATACCTGTATCTACTCCATTGGCCGCATTCCAGATCGGGAAGCCAATTTCAGGTGGATTGGTCGTATAAGTACGATCCCCACCGCGTTTTACTCACTTGCCACTAGCAGTTTAATGCTGTCCAATCTAGACCAAGCCAAGTCCTATGTGACCGCCGTTTTAAAAGAAGATTTAGCCCACCATTTTTTAACCTCCAAAGGCTTTATTGTGGGTGGAAACCTGGTATTGGTAGAAAACTATGATGCCCTGTTAAACCTACTGGAAATGACCAGCCGTAAGGTGGATTTCATCGTGATCAGCGATTTGCTGATCAGCCATAGGTTGGGGACATCCGACTGGCAGGAAAAGTACCGGCGCCAATTAGATATCCGGGATTTGGAATTCGACTTTTATCTCGCTTGCCACCGGCACATGGACAAGCAGTTGGTGGCCAAACTAAAACGGCACATGCAACAACTTGATGCAGAGGGGGCATTCCAGCCAATGCGACAGGTTCTTGAGGGTACAAAGCCATAAAGGATTTTGAATTATGTTGAAACTCCCTTCAATAATGTCCTGTTAGGATTAGAATTCCCCTTAATTTATTGTGGAAATTGGTTTCTATTGACGTAGAACAAACTTTATTAACCAACATGCGGTTAGGCTACTTCCCATAACCAAGATTGCCGTCGTGTAAAAGCCGCACAGCAAATGTAAACGCAATGAAATAGAAGTAGTCTTAATTTTGAATGCGCCATTAGACCAGCTGTTTAATGAACAGCTAATTGCCAAATACGATACTGCCGGGCCTAGGTATACTTCCTACCCTACTGCGGTGCAGTTCCAGCCCAATTTTGACAATGATAGCTTTGTCAGTGCAGTTCGTGCTTCGCCCAATGAAGAGCTTTCGGCATACATCCACATTCCGTTTTGCCACAGCCTTTGTTACTACTGCGGTTGTAACAAGATCGTGACCCGCAACCCGGAAAAGGTTGCCAGGTACTTGCACTACCTTAAACAAGAAATTGCGTTTAGGGCTCCCCATTTTAAACACTGGAAAGTCAACCAACTGCACTTTGGCGGCGGTACACCTAGCTATTTGTCCCCGTCGCAAATGCAGCAGTTATTGCAGGACTTTAGGCAAAGTTTTGACCTTGCTGACGATGCCGAAATCAGCATTGAAATCGACCCAAGGAACATCGAAGTTGACTATGTGGAACGCTTGGCAAAACTAGGTTTTAGCCGGATCAGCATTGGCGTGCAGGATACTAACCAGCAAGTACAGCAGGCGATCAACCGCGAGCAATCCACCCGTTTTATCCAAGACTTGATTGACCAGTCGAAGCAGGCCGGGATTAAGTCGGTTAATGTAGATCTGGTTTATGGTTTGCCACTGCAGACCAAGGAATTATTTGCAGATACATTAAAGCAAGTAATGGCCTTCGACCCAGATAGGGTTTCTTTGTTTAGCTACGCCCATTTACCTGAACGGTTCGCCGCCCAGCGTAAAATAAAAGACGAGTGGTTGCCCAGTGCCAACCTAAAGGTGGAGCTAATGCGCATGGCAACAAATGCTTTCTCTGCCGCAGGTTACGAAATGATAGGTATGGATCACTTTGCTAAACCCCAAGATGAATTGGCTCTCGCCCGGCGCAAGCGCAACCTAGGTCGCAACTTCCAGGGTTATACGGTAGGGCAGGATCAAGATTTAATTGGCTTGGGCTTATCGGCGATCAGTTCTATCGGCAATGTATTTAGCCAAAACCAAAAGGTACTGAATGACTATTACCAGTACTTAGACGAACACCACCACGCCATTGAAAAAGGGGTAAAACTCACCAACGAAGACCAACTGCGCGGGTATGTGATCCGGGAATTGATGTGCAATTTGTACTTGGACAAAGTCGAAGTAGAAGAGTATTTCGAAATTGAGTTTGACCAATACTTTGCCAAAGAGCTCGCTAGCTTGCAGAAGTTTATTGACGACGGCTTGCTGGAAGTCACAGAAAACGCCATCAGGGTATTTGAACCGGCACGGCTGTTTATCCGCAGTATCTGTATGAGCTTTGATGCCTACCTGAGTGACAAACAACTGAGCCAGCGCTTTTCCAGGATTATTTAACATCCGCAATAAACCCGGGGCTATTGCTGTAAGGCAGCAGTAGCCCCTTAGCTTTTCAAGGTGCCATTAAATTAGGCCAAAGCTGACCTCGTACAAAGCCGCAACAGCAATAATTATGTGCTGTTACAGCAGCTAACTAAGCAATTAATCAGCAATTAGACGGCAGTGAAACCGGCAGTTGGACGGTGTTTTAACCAGCAATTGGACGTTGCTTTGACCAGCAATTGGACGATACTATAGACAACAAATAGCCGTAGTTAATTTCTTGGTAAGGTTGGTTTCCCATTGGCTAATACAATTTATCCCAGGCTCATAGCAACGAAACTGGTTGAAGCGTTAAAAGACACTCCCGCTGTATGTTTATTAGGGTCTAGGCAGGTAGGAAAAACGACATTGGCTAAACAGCTTGAGCCTGAACGGACTTACCTTACATTTGATGATAGTACGCTGCTCAAAGCAGCAAAACAGGATCCCACGGGATTTGTAAATGCACTACCTGCAAAGGTAATACTTGATGAAGTGCAACGTGTACCAGAATTGCTACCTGCCCTAAAAGCACAAATAGATAGCAACCGGGAACCAGGAAAATTCATTTTAACTGGCTAGGCTAATCTACTTTTATTGCCAGGCGTAAATGAGTCATTGGCAGGGCGGGTTGAAGTGGTCTACCTGCAACCCTTGGCTGAACAAGAAAAACAGAATGTAGCCAATTCGCTACTTGAAAAGTTTATAAGCAACCAAGTACAACCATCTATTCACGGTGCACAGGCGGCGCTGGACAATATTGAGCAAGCCTTGGTGTTTGGAGGCTATCCTGAACCCAATACCAGGACAGAAAAACGTGCGAGGCAATGGCATAGGCAATACTTAAACGCAATCATCCAGCGGGATGTAAAAGACATTGCAAAAATTCGTGACGAGGATGAACTCGCTAGGTTAATCCAATTGTTGGCGTTGCGTACTGGAAACCTGCTCAACATCAGCGGGTTGGCAAAAGATCTTGGGATTCAGCGGGAAACTGTTGATAAATACATTACCATTTTAGAACGTTTATTTTTGATCAGGCGCTTACCTGCATGGCATAAAAATCAAGCTAAGCGTTTGGTGAAAGCACCTAAAGTACATCTGGTCGATTCCGGCCTGACATGCACCCTGGCAAATTTAAACTCCAGTGATTGGACTAACCTAAGCAATGATTTCGGTCCGGTATTGAAAAGCTTCGCTATACAGCAGTTATATTGCCAAGCAGGTTGGGGCGAGCATGAATTGCACTTCTCTCATTATCGGGACAAAGACCAGTTCGAAGTAGACCTAGTGATAGAAGAAGGTACTAAAGTTTGGGGAGTAGAAGTAAAAAAATCTGCCAGTATACAACCTAAAGACGCCAGGGGATTGGCTCGCCTAGCGGCGCTGGTAGGTAAAGATTGGCAAGGCGGCATGTTGCTCTATACAGGGAACAATTGCTTACCAATACCACAAGCGCCAAACTCCTTTGCCGTGCCAATAAACGCCCTTTGGAATTGATTGCTATGCCAGCAGGGATCTCTGAAAGTAGGTACCGTTCGGACGGGCGGTGCTGCGCACCTAAAGAAACCGTTAATAACCTTGATGTAATTAAATCATAAGAGATATCAACCTTTTTTTAGTTGAAACCTTCCATGGTGACAGTTTTTTGCTCCTGCAAAAACTGCATACACTACATCCATGTAGCTAAGGGCTTAACTCCGGGCACCCTGCCCTTCGCCCTGCGGGTCATCCTTCGGATGTTCCACTTTGTTCCCGACAAAGTGGTCAGCCAGACGTCCACTTGTCTGGCGTTCGGCACTAAAACTGCTGCGCGCCCTCGCAGTTTTCGGGCGTGCCTCACCCCTCTATATCGGGTTAGCTGTCAGACCCTTGGAAATTTTTTCTTTCTTTTTAAATCAATAAGTTAACTTATTAAAGAACACTGTGTAAAACATACTGTATGAAATTTAGAGAAAAAACTCCATATTTCTAAGGGCGCTAACTACTACATATTGTGGTTTTGGGCATCTTCGAGGCACTAATATACGTTTTGGTGGAAAAAATGGCGTTTTATTTCTTATTGGAATAAAGCACTAGACCTTGTCGTTAATTGGGCAAGTTTTTAATTTCACCGTCACCCATACGTTAGTGGAGTTAATCAATAACTTCAAGGTGTGGTTATGAAACGATTTCCCGCTATTGTGAGCTACGATATTTCCTGTAATAAAAGTCGCCGCAAATTTGCCAGAATCTTAGAAGCATAGCGCATTGATGGGCAATATTCGGTTGCAGAATGCCTGTTGAGCTACAAGGAAGCGAATGAGCTGGTATTGCAACTGACCGAACACATGGATGAAACCAGTGATGCTCTTTTACTTGCCTGGTTGAGTACGCCAGTGTCCACTGCATTGGCAGGAAGTGCAGTTTGTGGCTTTAGTGAGGGGCTTGTTGTATGTCGTTACCCGCAGACAAATCCCGCGAGCGCCAAATCGTTACCCACACTGCACGTCGCAAGACTATGTACTTGCTTTGTTATGATATTCGCGAGCCAAAACGGTTAAAACGCATCCAGCGCCATGTTTCCCTGGTTGGCGTTGGCTGAATTGATTGGCTTGGGCACCAAAACCAGCTTTGCCTTTGGTGATATAAGTTGGCTTAGCGGTTACCAGGATCTCTAATTCTGCCCTGATTTGGAAACTGCTAGTTAGTACACACTTCGCAGCTCGGGTTCTTCGGTACCTTGAAGGTTTGCCAGCTAGATTGCATGGCGTCAAATAGCAACAGTTTTCCCACCAGCGCTTCGCCGTAGCCTGCAAGGATCTTGATGGCTTCCAGGGCTTGCATATTGCCAATGATGCCAACGACGGGCGACATGATCCCGGATTCGACACAACTGAGGTTTTGTTCGCCAAAAAACTGGCTGATGCATTGGTAACAGGGGCATTTTTGCTGTTGAGGGATAAAGCTACAAACCTGCCCTTCCATGCGGATAGCGGCGCCCGATACTAAAGGCACACCATGCTGGTAGCAGGTATGGTTGAGCAGGTTGCGGGTTTCCAGGTTATCGCTGCAGTCCAGCACAATATCGTGCTTGGGTATAAGCTCGCTGGCTTCTTGTCCTCCCAATCTTTGCGCTAATGCTGTGATCTGCAAATCTGGATTGAGCTGCTGCAAACTGGCCTGTGCCGAGAGCACTTTAGCGGTTCCGACGTCAACGTCCGTGTGCAGCACTTGCCTTTGCAAATTGGAAAGTTCGACAATGTCGGCGTCCACCAAGGTCATGCTGCCGATACCTGTAGCTGCCAAGTATTGGCCGGCGGCACAACCAAGGCCGCCCAAACCAACAAGCAATACACGGCTATTGAGCAAGCGCTCTTGCTTGTCCAAGTCAAAGCCCGGCATCAATATTTGCCGGTTAAAGCGCAGCGCCTGTTGTGGTGTGAGTTGTTTGTCCAAGCTTATTCCTGTACCTATGTGCTAGGGGCAACCTAGCACAATAAAAATGCAATTGTATACTTTGACTAGGGCATCTGAATTCGTCTTCCCGGCGACAGTTTAAGTCAGGCTTCGCTTAGCATGGTCAGAACAGCACGGCCTTTGATTATCGCATCTTCCGCTGCTTGTTCTTCGGTAATCCCCGATATGTGGAATACATTGATTGTTGTCTCCCGCCAATCTTTGCCCAAGCATCGTTCGACTTGTTCTAAAGGAACAAGGTCACCAACATAATGGAGAAATACTGCTTCGTGACTGTCGTGCATTTCGTTTAAGCATGACTCAAAATAGAATTGGCTCAATAGATGTCCGTATATGTCAACATAGCTAGGTTCGGCTTCGTCGTAGATATGCAAAATTCTACGAGGCTTAGCTTGCCAATAGGTTTTTTTGCCAAATTCATCCACCCAGAAGTCTTGAAACAACATGTAGCCTGACTCTGCGCAGAGAATTTCGATGGAATCTAGAGCTGTGCCAGCACTTTGCAAAAGGAACAGCCTCTGCAAGCTGACCCTTCCTATCGCGGTAGTAATTGCCTCTAAATCTGGTATTCGCTCTGAAAATAATAGTGATTGCAATCTATCCAATACTGTTGTGTTTCCTGTCCCTTTGAAGATGAAACCGGCAGCGTTAACCGCCATAGCTAGGACTTCTTGGTTAGTGGTGTCCGAATACAGTAGCTTTTCTACAATGGACTCGGCTGGTTTAAAGCGGGCAATGGCCAGGGTTTGCAGCAGTAAACGCAGTTGTGAAATCAGAAAGCCAGAGTCGTAAGCGCCATCAGCGTCTGACAAGCGATGAATATTGATTGTGGCAATAGCGAGTAGATCCGGGCATAGAATAGTCGATCTGCCTGATTCAATACGCGCGTATTCCAAGTTGCAGAGGTGATCAATGTTTTCCAGTGACGTTAAATTAATACCTTGTTTTACAGCTTTGACTATTTCGTCTGAAGCAATCCGGCCAGATATTGCGGCGATGGCAATAGAGTGCAAGGCCTCGTCATAGGTCTGGCTGTCTTCCAACGCTTGCAACATTGTCTCGGTGTTGCTCGCGTTGGCCTCAAATTGCCAAAATGGCAGGCTGTGATTCCATTCTTTTAGAGCTGGATGGCTGGCTAAAATGTTTAGTGCGTTTACAGCATGTGCGCCACCTAATTCAATAATTGACGCCAACACTACATCAAAACAGTTGAATTGTTCGAAGTGTTTTAATTCATATTTGGCCTGTTCAAGTAATATTGAAACAGCCGTTTCACCGCCTATATCAGCGATCATGTGCAGTGTTTCTTGAAAGGGCTCTTTACCATTAGAAGAAAAATGCCGTAGGACTCTTGCAAGGAAAGGCAGGTAATCTTCTCTTAGCCCCGATTGGGCGAAGGCAAAAACCCGGGCGGCATGATCATCAAACATCACTGCTGATTCTGCCATTAGCAACACTTTGGCTCTATCCGATGGCGTTGCAACTAGCGAAAATGCGTGGGCGCTAAGCAGAGCCCTAGATTGGCTGCTACCAAAAAATTCACTACTTATTAATAATTTAGATTTTGGCGTACGCGTATATGCCAACCGGGTATAAGGGCAATAGCTTTGCCTGCCGTTTACCATAAAGGTTCGACCCGGGTATGACTCGTGAGGATCTATCAGGTATTCGCTTGTTAGCTCAGACAAGTCTTCTTGCACCGAAAATTGATAGTATTCGTAGGGGCGTAAGTACTCGCCTAGCTTTGTTATGATCTTTTGCTCTAGCCAACTGGAATCCATCTGTGCCAAAGCCGAAATAATGGCTTCAGGGACTAAGTCGTAACCCGCATTTATTTGCGCGAAGAGTATTTCCCGCAAATCAACATCAAGCCATTCGCTAGTGTCCTTGACCCCCGCGCAGGCGCACACTTCTGTAATGGTAATCAGATGTATACCGCTAAAGTCCCTTTCTTGATAAAGGGCTATTAGCAGTTTTCTGAATTTCACATGATCTTGCTGGGTTAATAAGAGGCCAGCATAAAAACTAAAAATATTGCGCCAACTGGGGGAGAAACGTTTTTCTAGTGCGGTTTCCAACGGTAATCTGGCTAGCTGTTCTGCGACTAAGTACTCTTGTAAGCTCAGATGCAGGAAGTGATGCAAACCGAATGGCTCTTGTAATGATGTGATTAAACGGGCCGGTAAAACATCTTGCTTAAAATTACAGCTTAAAAAGTTGTCTTCTTTTGCCTGTTGAAATTGCCACCATTGTTCTTCAGTGAAAATTTGCACCGGCGCATTATGTGGCTCGGTATATAAATAAAAGCAAAAGGCACTGAGTTGTGCCCGCACAGCTGGAGTCAAAACATTAGCAGAACGCTGTTGAGCCTGAACCGAAATAATCAAAAACAAGGCATTGTAGACTTGGGTGCGACTTACAGGAAGGACGGCATTAGGATCGTGGTACTTTAGGTAGCAAAGGCATGACAACAGAAATGGATTCCTAGCCATAGCATATAAATTAGCAGTTGAAAAAATTTCTAGTTTTAGTTTTTCAGCAGGAAAACCTACGTTAGATTGCGTTAAAAAGGATTGCCAGTTTTCTATTAGCCGTTCCATAGCGTCATCATCCAAATTCACCAGTTCGCAACGCTGTGATTCGTTCAACTGTGCCATTACCCCATTTGGCCTGCTTGATACCAGCCATGAAAGATGGTGACCTATCGTCCTGATTTCCTCATAAACCGACGTTACCGCAGCTGCTGCACCAGCGATTTCGTCTAAACCATCTAGCAGGAGAATGACTTTTTCAGAATTTTCATAAATAAACTCACGCAATACCTGTTTGCTAAGCGGTGATTTCGGCAGATGGAAATCGAGGGCGTAATCTAGCAATGTCAGCTTATTATCCTGGCACTTTAAATTCCAATAGGCTCGCAGCTCAACTAAAAGTGGAATTTTAATGTCGTGCCATTGGTTGGACGCAATATCGTGGGCCAGTTTGCGCAATAAACTTGATTTGCCGCTGCCAGGAGAACCCAATAAGAGAGTGTGTTGGTAGCCCTGTTTATCCAAGACATCCTCTGGACTTTTTTTAACCAGGTATTGTTCATTTGCCCGCTTTTCCAGGACTTCCCTAATGCTTAGGTTTTGTTCTAGTTGAAATGGATTTGCGCTGATTTTTTTATTGGGTGCCAGGTTCAATTCAACATAGGCCGATGCCAAAGGCATAGACACGCCCGTTTCAAACAGTGCCGGTAAGTTGTTAAGTGTATCGCTTTGCCTAAGCATATCTTGTATCAGCAATGTGGTTGATTGGCTGTTCCCCGGATTATCCGCTAGAAGTTGTTTGACGTGCACATCGGTATGCATTGAGCCGTCTAGATTTTTTGTGGTGGCCGCTTTCCCTGAACCTAACCGCTGGCTGCTTAGTTTTTTTATCCAGAGCGATGCCGTATTTTCGTCAGCGCTGTAATGATTGATGTAACGCCGCAACAATTGCCAATTCTGTTTACCAGGGATCTTGTTCCGGTACAGCCAGGAATTGACCGTATTTTCTGAGCATTCTCCTGTTTCAGATAAACAACTAAGGTTGTATGCCATGGATTCGATAGTTTCCGCCCGCGCTGTTCGGAAAGCATTGAGCGTTTCAGCAAAACTGCCAATTTCAGTAAAATCTGCCGGTATTGCTTTTACCTTATCCATAATTTAATCCCTAACCTGCCAAAGTACAGAATCGGTACAGATATGCTACCGAACTGGCAACCTGTGTCGTGTCCACTATGTGAATAATTTATTGGCTCCTTCACTTTTTAGGAGCCATTGTGAATATTTTAGCCACACATCAATCATCGTCCAGCAATTGCGTGGGCGTTGCAAAAAATGCCACTGCTAGCGGCAATAAAATCCTTATCTCCCTTAAATATGCCCAAAGTGCACAGATTATCCCAGGGCAAAGATTAGACAATAGATCCCGTATACAAGGTTATCCCGGCGCCGGGGTTCATCACAACATAGAGAGAACCCCATTATGAAAAACCAAAACGTTGGACAAACAGAATTTATCCCCGGAATTAGTGCTTTGCTACCTGATGATATGGAGCTTTTCTTGCAGCAAATATCGCCACTAAAAATAGTACTAACCGAATTTGATCAGTCCAGGGTTCGGCAGTTCCTCAATCGAAAGTATGAGCAATACTTCTGTGACCTCGCCCATGATGACAATGATCCTTACCTTTATAACAGCATCACTGCTTATAGCGAAGATGCCCAAGGGAAGGTCATAAGTACCGCTAGCATTGCATTGGGTACAGATGGTGTACTGCCTGAAGAACATCTTTTCCATGACAGTGCTGAGGCTTACCGTATGCTGGGTGAGAGCCCTGTGCAGATTGGGCGTTTTATCATTGATAGTAACGCCTGCAAGAACCACTTGAAGTGGTACATGAAGCTGTTCTATTTATATCCCATGTCGATCGGCAGGAAAGTGGTGTTTGGCTTGGTAAAGGACAAAGATGTTTCACTGCACGAGACTAAGTTTGGCGCAAAAATCCTGGTAAGGGATACGCAAATCACCTACGGGGGGCAGCATAATTTTGCAGTAGCAATGTGGCCATTGGAAAAGCTCAACCATCGCTATTATCGTTTTATTGGGCTTAATCCTGGCAATGATAAGGCGTACACCAGACAAGATTGGGATAGCTACGCAAAAGTATTTGCTTCGGTACAGACCCAGGTACAGCGGGAGCTGCAGCAGTCTGCGATTACCCATCTCAAGGGGGATGTTGTCGACTTGGGTTGTGGAGCTGCAAAAATTGGTGCATTGCTTTCAGATAGGCAAGATGTAAGTTCTTATTTGGGTATCGACGCGTCGAAAGACATGATTGAGGTAGCTAATTGGTATTTGGCACAGTTTCAAACCAGCATGCCCCTAACTACCTGGCGTGGCTGCATTGAAGACTATGATCGTGAACAGCTGTTTGACTCCGCAGTGAGCTTGAATAGCTATTATTCGTGGAACCAGCCTGTCCAGGTTTTATCCCGAATACATGCGCTGTTAAAGCCGGGAGCTGTGTTTGTTATTGCTAATCCAAACCCAAGGCTTGATTTGCTGGCATTGGATCAGCAAGAGCGCAAAGAGCTGATCCTGCACCCGGATTATGCTGCATTCAGGGAGCACAACTTAAAACTTGTCGGGCAGCGAGATGGCAATTTCCCAGAAATGGACGAACTGGTTTCACAACTCATGGAGGTGGGCTTCAAATTACAGTCGTGCCACAGCAAATTTTATGCTGGTGGCCTTAACTATGTTGTGGTGAGAAAATAGGGAAAGCCTCCTTTGGAAAGGGATTTCAGCCCCCAACATGCGGGATGGCGCTTCAAATGAAGCGCTTGTTTTTGCTAAGCTGTTAAACCGATCCTATCGAGTGTTTTCCCACCCGATGCAGCCTCAATTGTAACCTTTAAGTATCTTCCGTCAGTGAGAACTGAAAAATTTGTACGTGGTAATCGTCTTTGTTGATTTGGTAAAAACGGCTCGCAAAGTGCTCAAGTTCAAGTGCCGAAATAAAGTGCCCCATATCATTGGTTCGAGATGCAATAGGCATTTCTTTCGCCCTGATAACAATTAGTTTTCTCTTACCCAGGCCATCTTCTTTGCTAAATTGTAGTAATGGCCGTTGCGGAAACTTGATGGCGGTTTCTTTTTTGCCTATTTCTGATTTGCACAGCTTGTGATCTTTTGGTGCAAGTTGGCTGATTAATCGTTCCGACTGCAGGAATATTGCGAATTTATCACCCGGTTCCCCGAATAAAATGAGTTGCCACTTTTTGTTTATACCAATAGTTATTTGGTCATTGTCGCTGTTGTCTTCCAATAAACTGAAATCAACGTTGCGCCACCTACCCTGATTTTTATTTTCTTCAAAATACCAATCAAATAAGACCTCATCAGGTGTATTCTGCTTGAGGATCCTTGACCAATTGGTGTTGTCAATCGTTTGCTCAATTAAGGAAAAGTCAGACATACCAAGTAATAAACCAATATTGGTGGCATATTTTTTATCCATAACTATACCTTCCCACGCCTTAGCAGGCGCGGATGGGGCATTGCCATCTGGATTTTCGTTGAAGCGTCTCTCGTAGGCAGCCTGGAATTGGTGTTTTTTCGAGATTCCCATATTGGCGGCATACATACGCACCAATGCTGGATCCAGGATAATTCCGCGCTTCCGCTGTCTTATTTGGGAGCCCATCTTTTTCTGTTCACAACTACAGGTTACACAATATACGCGAAATAATTATAATATTAATTATTGCACAATTAGCTTATATAGATTGAAAGGTATTTTTTCCAATATGATTTTACGTTTAAAAAGTGGTGTTTTATAACAGGATCACTGAGTAACAGCTAAGCTGTATATATGCAAAAAGTTATAATACCTAGAGAAAACCGGTCGTCTAGTATATTAGCCGACGCATATGAAGCATTGGCAATCTTGCTTCAAAATCCTTTATTCGAAAAAAATACAGCCATACTCGAGCTTTTGCAGCAGGACGAAATGTGGGCAAAGGCATATAGTCTGAGCTTACAGATACTGAAAGCTAGGTTACCCCAGGCAACGCTTGATACAACTAGCAGTATCAATAACAGCATCGAATTACTATACGATCCCGGTTCATCACTTTTTTGCAATGACTTTGAACAAGGTTTTTTGGTCTCTTTATCTGTAGCCATACATTGTCATAAGAACGCAACGCTATTGGCAGGAAACAGTGCCAAAATACGCTGTCAATTAGACTCATTATTGCCTTGGTGCCGTGCTGTTATCTCTGCTTATCATGCACAGCGACAAGCCCAGTGCATGCTTCTGTGTGAATACTTGCATTGTTTTTATGGGAGCGTGGATATTGCTCAATGGCAACAGGTTAAAGCTGACACCAAAGACTATTTAGCTGTCTTTTTTCATCTTATCCTTAATACCTGGTGCAATGCTTTAACCGACAGTGGTAAATATGAACTGGCGTTGACAATCGCTGATAAGTGCACAAGCAATGCCATTCAGATAAGGCATGAAGGTCACTTGGCAGAGGCACTGATACAAAAAGCCAGTGTTTTGTTTAAGCTGAACCGGTTGGCTGAGTCAAAGCAGTTGTACGAATCGATAAAACAAAAACACACACTCTCTGCTGCCCAATCCCAGTTTATTCAGTTTGATTTAGAACATATCGCCTTTTTAAACACAGGAGATCACAAATCTGGTTATGGATCAAAGCTGGGAGGCTTGAATGCACGGGAACAAGAAGAGTTTTTCCAAATAATCGAGTGTGAAATGTCCGGCTGGCTATCCGAACAGCAGTCACAGCGAAAGCGCGATCTCTTGCTATTGGCCTTTTCGGAAGAAAGGCTAAGTGCGTTATTTGATAGGGTGCGGGACAAATATTTCCAAGAGCAGGTTTTGGACTACCGCGACAAATATGTTTTGCCCAAGCTAGAAAAAAAACAAGTAGCTAACATTGATGGATTGCTCAAGAGCTTACAGAGGGCAAAGGAAATGGGGCACACCCAGGAAATGCCGCTATTGTTGAAACAAGTTGGTATGCAGCTTATCGATGAGCAACAACAAAAAGGGCGGTGTAGGCGCCGGCCACTAAAATTGTACCTGAAAGCCACAATGGCCACCAATAGCCTTGAAGAGCACCTCACCCAGGGGGAGTTTCTTGGCTATATCCTGTCTCGTAGCGAGAACGACCTGCTGATTGGTTTAGCCGACGAATTGTATCAATATTTCAATCAATTAGTGTTACTTGCGCGGACGCATCAGGTTACCATGACACCAGAACGCCGTCGCGTTGAGGTTGCGTTACGGAAGTCGACGGTTGATAACTTATTGATGCTACTAGTTGAACTCGCCATCGCCCTACCGAAACAACGCAGCAACTGGTTGAGGTGTGTAGGCCAAATGAAGCGGCTTTTTGACTTCAGTGGTTTGCAGGCGCATATCAAATTTGGCCTCAACCAGTATCGACAGCATCTCACGGGCAACGACATAGTGGAATTGGAGCAGCTGAAGGAGGAGCTAGCTGCATTCCCCATTGCTAAATCCTACCGCAATAAGCAAATACGGCGACACGACCGACTACTTACGTTGCTGTTACCCTTGCGGTCAAAAACCAGCAACATCGTCTCTGAAACCCCTTTTCTTGACTGGGAACTCTTTGTTCTCGATGCGTTGGGTAGCTGGGAAAACAAAGATTATCTTGGGATTACCCCGGTGTATAGGATGGCCGGCCAGTGGCAGCATTTTCCCGAGATAAAGTGCTGCGAACCGGGTGCCATTCAAGCATTTATCAGTTTGCTGACCACCGCATGCTATGAACAACAACAAGATGAAGCGATAAGGAATATCCAACATGTCGGTATGGAATTATCCTCACTACTATTGGCTGAGACGTTTTTACATGAGTCGCCTGCTTGCCTACCAGTATCGAACACCGGCATGCTACAAGGGGTACCTTTGGAAGCGTTGCCCATTCCAAAGCCAAGCCAGGTAAAGTGGTTTGGCGAGCTAACGACCACTGTGCTAAACACTGGCTCAGTGAAAGATATAGCCTGGCTAAGCGAGCCATTCTTGTTGGGATCGGTTACGCTGTTTGCCGCCGCAGATTTTGCAGTACCATTTGAGCCCTTGCCAGGCTCTGCGGCTGAAGCGAAGACGATTTACCGTGAACTGCAGGTGGCGGCAGTAAAAACAATCAACCTGCACATGCACCGGGACGCAAACCGGCATCGTTTCTTAACATTGTCTGGTACCCAGGCACCTGAGGTTTTGCACATTTCCAGCCATTGTGCTGATGATCCAGATATCAGCGAGTTTAGTGTTTTGGCGTTATCCAAAATCGATAGCGATGGCAACGCTGTGACTTCCAATATCGGATTTTATGATATAAGCCTTATGGATCTATCCCGGACTAAACTAGTGGTGTTAAGCGCATGTTCTACCCACCGGGGGAAGATGGTGCAGGGGGAATCGCCACAGACTTTGGCCTGGGCATTTAAAGCTGCCGGGGCACATGCCGTTGTCGGTACACGTTGGCCTGTACATGATGAGGCTTCACGTATTTTTTGGCGTACGTTTTACCGCGCCTTGCTAAAGCCCCAGCCAATTGTCGCAGCCTTGCTAGCGGCTCGCAAAACGCTTATTCAATCGAGACGATGGTGCCATCCCATCTATTGGGCGGCATACCAACTTATTGCATAGTTTATAAGGAAGTGGCGATGATGGAAAACAAACAGACAAGTACCAGAAACCGGGGAGTTATTCTCGACAGGGCATGTGTCCGGGCGCGTTGTTATGAAGTCGGGATCAAGAGTTTGGCGCAATTGCAAATCAATTACCTTAAGTATACTGAAAAAGCCAACCTGGGTGGCTCAACCGATAGTGCCGATAAAGCCTGGCTAGGAAAAAAGCTGGATAAAAAACGCGCTGAAATAATTGCTGACATTCTGGGGTTGGGGGCTGATTATACTAAACTGATGACGCCACCTGAACCGCCCTGGTTGAGCCTTCTACGCGACGGCGACCGAACTCAAATGCCGGTGGAGATTGTGCCTGAAGACACGCATTTAGGCCTTATTAGGTTTGGCTGGGAGCAAGAGCAACAGGAATTGCCAGAATTTGCCAATGGCAGCTTTTGGCGCCTGCGTCTTCGAACACAGCTAAACAAACCTAAAATGTTTGCTATCCTGCGTTCAGAGCAGGAATTTGCCCAAATAGCCCCCATTGCTTACCCGGGCTTTGAACTTAGTAAGTCGGGTGGGGAGCTGTTATATCCTGCAGGACAGCCGCTGCAGTTTTCGCCAAATTATGCGCCTGGGACGCGGGAATTAATTGTGGTCATTGCCGAACAGCTGCCTGTTTCCCCCTTAACGCCAGACGACAATTACCTAAAGAGCCAATCAGAACTGCATACTATTGCAGCCCAAATCTTGGCACAGGAAAAGCCTCTCGAAGTATCACGACTGCGCTTTCGGTTATTGTGAGCAAGCCAATGTCCCATAAAGCCAAGCAACGGTTTGTTGACTTAAGCACATTACCGGCACCTCTGGCGTCTTTTTACCATGGATTGAAGACCCTGGCAGTTTCAGCCTTCGAACAATTTAATCCAGGGGAAGCCTCCTTGAAGTGCGGTTTTATCGCCGATTATCAATTTAACGCAGAGGTGACCAAGGATAACAATGATTATGTCGTCAGCATTGATCTGTCTGTGCCTACAATCCTGCACTTTGCATTCAATAATTTGCTTAGGGATGATCAGCTAGCCAAGCAATGGGGCTATGCGGGGAAAGAAATCCCTTACGGTGAATTTCCACAAGGGATCCCGCTGCAGCTACCGGGTGACATGGCCTTTCCGGAACTGGTTGAACAAATATTAGGTGTCTCCCGTCCAAAAGATGATAGCCGGGCTATGCTGGCCTCTTCTTTCACTGATTTAGCAAGCTCCTTTGCCATTTACCACGAAGTTGCCCATGCAGTTCTAGGCCATGTGGCAGCAATGGCGGGGACTACGCGGTTTGGGGCATTGCCATTAATTGAATTAAGCGGCCAGCAAACCCAGGTAATTAGCCAAACCCAGCGCCATATCTGGGAATATGAAGCCGATTGTGTAGCTGCAATGATGCTGGTGGCTGATATTGTTTCAGGGCAAAACCAACACTTCGTACATTCAATTACGGGGCAACAAGATGCCTTGGAAGAGGCAGTCAGCTTTGTATTGATGGCTGTATTGGTCTTGTTTTTGCTGCAAAACCAGCGTATCTCAGCGCAGCCAACCGCAACCCACCCTGCACCGGAAGTCAGGTTTTGTGCTGTTGCAAGCGCAGTTTTTTCCCATCTTTGCAGCCACTATGGTGAAACGCTATTTTCTGAGCCAGCGTTAGAAGCAACGATCGACCATGTGTTGGCAACAACCAGCCAGGCTTGGCAAAGGCTATGTCCTGGCAGCACTCCTATTATTGATTACCGGTCACCGGAATTGGTATTAGCCAAGGTCGATGAAATTGAAGCATCAAGAAAGTTACAATGCGGCGCTTATGCGCGGCAGGCAATTTTCTATCCATTTTTAGGTGGAACTTAATAACCAAAAGGCACTTGAGAATCCTCCTGAATAAATGGATACTTTATTTTACTTTAGGATTTTTTCGCTATACCTAATTCGTGAATGATCAGACTAGTTTGTGGATAAAAAAGCTCTTCGTCACAGCCCATAGTTGTGAAGTGCCTGCGTTTAAGCGATTTTGTTTTGATCATCTAACAACACTTGTCCAGTTTGACAGTGGGCTGTGGACAACCCGCTCAGACATGTTTAACAAGATAAACCAGCATTGGGTGGAAGACTCCCATTTATACCGGCAACCCGATGAGTTTATGGCAAACTATTTTAAGATTGCCACCATCCCGGACAATCCAGATACACTAAACCAATACCTGCATTCCAATCCCAACCAATTTATTGATTTGTGGCAAGTGGTTTCTCCTGAACAATGGCACAAGTCCATCTACTATACTGACCATTGTGCCCCCTTTGGTGTTGAGAACGCGGTGGCAGCTCTTGTTGCGCCAAGCGATGTAACCTCGGTCAGCCATGCTATCAGCGTATATCGTGCCGACTTTGATGCCCGATTTGGCCAAAGTGATTTGGAAACCCTAAATTTTGTTTTGCCTTTTTTGCTGCAGGCGTTTCGCTTTAATTTACTGAGTATGCTGGTGCCACAATCAAAAGGGCATGTTACCAAAGCAGTGTTGGACAGGTTCGGCATTGTTGTTGAAGCGGAGGATAACTTTATGACTTTCGCCCATGAGTTAGGCATCGCCAAAAACAAAAAAATAAATGTCAATGCGTTACCTTCGGATATAAGCCGGTTAGAGTCAGAAGGCTACCAGGTTCGATTTGAGACATCTGATGGCCTGCAGTTTGTGGAGATTGCCCTGCCGTCATTGGAAAAGCTGCTCTCCCGCAAAGAGCTGCAGGTAGCCGAGCTGCTAGCAGAGGGCTTGAGCAACGATAAAATCGCCGAAAAGCTATTTCGAAGTACCCACACCATTAAAAACCATTTGAAGCGCATCTATAGCAAGTTGCATGTGGAATCCCGTGATGTGGCGATTGTAACCTTGTTGAAATACTTATAATTATGCCGTTAGCAGCCGAGTCCAAATCTTTGCTACAGACAAAGCTTGTCAATATCTATGGTTGTGCCATAGAGAGCAGGCCTGCCGATATGATTAATGCACTCACTGTGGTGGTCAACTCTATGGTTTCAGCGCAAAGGTACTTTTGGGGGCTAGGTAGCGATTATGGTGTCGTCGAAGATGCATTGGGTTTTAGCTTCCTTGTTGCCCAACAGTGCCATAGTGTCGCTGGTTCTGTGTCGATGCTAAAACGGTTGTTGCTTTCGGCACGGGATAGAACCTCATTGCTGACAGTGTCCCAATGGCAGTCTATCCAATCTGAATATCCAGGCTTTGATAATTTCCACCCGCCTTTGGTCATGACGGTAATGCAACAGGGTGAATGCCGGGTATTAGTAATGTTACGGGATCGGCAGTCAAGGTCGTTTGATAGTGAAGATATAAACATTGTGAAGTTTATAATCCATCACCTTGAGGCGGCATTTGAGTTGAACTTGAAGCAGTTTCTCAAGGTTGGTTGGCTGCGCACCAAATGTCAACGTGTTGTGCTGGATGCGGGGTTAAGCGTTATTGCGAAAACGCCGCATTTTGATGACTATTTGCAGCGCCTGTTCCCGAAAAGCAGTCTCGCAGTCGGTTTGCAAAAGTTGTGCGAGAGCCTGGCGCGTGGCGATACCATTCCGGGTTATGTGCTGCAGGATGGGCATGCCTACCAGTATCGCATTATTGATATCTTTGAATCGGATGCGGCTATCGAGGCGCTTACCGAAAAAGAAATATGTGTCTGCCGGATGATAATCGCTGCTCTGGAGACCGCTGAAATTGCCAGTGCATTAGGGATCCAAGGCAAGACGGTTGATGCACATGTTAAAAATATAAAAAATAAACTCGGAGTGGCCACCCGCTCCGGTATTATCAAGTACTTGCATTGTTCGGGATATGAGTTCGATTGACACAGGTTCGTGTTTGTCATCAAAAATCACATAACTAGCTCAAAAATAGCTCGAAACCCCAATATATAAAAACTTCCCCCCCAAGTAACATTGAAGCGTCTTTTAATTCTCAAGATTTTCGAATTAACAGGGGGCGAAGCCAGTGAAGCCAACATGTTTTATTTACCCTGCCAAGCAGTTATGGCAAGTCGTCCTACTGTGCTGTGCTTTGCTGGTGTTGTCTGCTTGTACTTCAACACAGGTTGTAGCCCCGACCTCTTTTATTGCTGAATACCCAAGTAAAAAACCATCTTTAATTAAGTCGATGTCCGTCGCGAGGGTCTACAAGATGCACTTGGTTGAGGCCATCAAGCGAGATGACATCCAATTTATAAAGGGCGCCTTGCGGCAAAAGCCCGACATCATCCACATGCAAAATATTGAGGGTGGCACGTTGCTGCATCTCGCTGCTGCCCACAAAAGTTATGACTGCATTCAACTACTGGTTGCATCAGGCGCAAATATCCATCAGGCCGACATGTTTGGGGAGTCGCTGGCTGACATGGCCACCCTTGACTCCAGAATTGCAGACATATTGGCACAACGCGGAGAAACACTGTGAAAAAACTACTTTTACCCCTCGGAGTGGCCGCGATATGGCTGTCCGCTGCAGCCCAATCCCAAGAGGAAACCAAAACAGATTCGGTTGCTGATTTTAAGGCTCAACTAGCAGAAATAGAAAGACAAGACCAGGAAACCAAGCAAGCGGAGCTTGCAACTATAAAGCAGTACATTGCAGGAAAAGACAAATTATTGAAAGCAATTAACGAACTGGAAAATTTTGATTGCGGCGTTGCTCAAATGCAGGTTGATACCCTAAGAGCACAAATCGCTGATGTAAATGAGATTATAAACGGTATTGCAGACGTTATTAATTGCGAATCAGCAGCAGACCTAAGTTGTATTAATAAGTCCTCTGCGGCCACAGAAATGATCCAGAAACTTCAGCAAAAAGTTGACCAAAAAAAGCGGCAACTTAAAGAGCTGCAGGTACATAAAACTGAATGCACTACATCGGAGAATCAATAATGTCTAAGCGATATTCCCTGTACCGACCTATGTTATTAGTTGTGTCACTGAGCATTACTACCGTTTCGTTTGCTCAGCAGGGCATACATGAGCGAATACCGGCGCCAAATCAAAAATCCAAGATCGCTAATATGGTTCCGAAATTAGAGCAGATGATTGTTGACATTCAAGGTTTTGTAGAGCAGCTGGCTGAAGCAAAAAGACTGTATGAGGCAGTGATGAAACCCAGCCAACAGTTAGTCGCAGAATGCAGAACTAATGGTGACGAAGAATTCATCATGGAAGCAGCGGAGCGATTAAATAAGGAGATCTGCGATAACCAAAAAAACAATCTGAAAAAGAAACTTTATTCAGTAGCTATTACGCTGAAGGAGTCTGAGAGTTTTGAGGAAGAAATGGTTGTTGCAGCCCAACAAATACGGATGGTATTGAGAAGGGCAAAAATTAGCGGAGTGATTAATGAACCTTTAGATAAGTTAGATAGAGAACTCAGCAAACTAACAAAGATGCGTACCAATCTCGAAAACGACATGACGAATAACGGGGTTATGCCATGAGTCGACAAATTCTCCCTGTAGCACTCTTTCTTTTTATATCAGCTTCGTTCTCTGCAATGGCTTTAGGAACTGCGCAACTTGATCCTGCGCTCTGTTCAAAAGTCGATCAACAATTGCTGCACTTCAGCCAGAAGTTGATGGGTCAGGATAGCATCACTGATAAAGAGTATCTCATGATGGAAGAAAACTTTGTTCTTTTAACAGAGCCATCCCTCTTTATTAAAAATGAAGGAAGTGTCAAACAGCTCGCTGAAGCCATGTTTGAAACGTTTAAAAACGACCGACTAAGTATTAAGACACAAGTGCAGGAAAAAAATTTTCGTAGAGCTTGGCGTTCTACCTATGCGCTGCTACGTGAAGCTAGACGAACTTTAGATTCCCAGCAAATGGCTACCCTAAACAAGTCTGAAAAAAATGAAGAACTACTCTTCGTCAACAACTTCTGCGGTGACCTAGATTCACTGCGAGCTATGCACAAATTGTTTTTTGACGCTCATGTCCGCCAACAAAAGGTTAATTTTCCAGCATACATTACCGACACCATGAAGCAACTGGCGAGTAATCTCCTTAAATCTAAAAAAGGTAGTGGTTGGCAAATTATTGGTTGGCGGGAAAATGATACAAGTGTTTTTCTTGAAATTGCTAGCCCTACCCTTCTTGAAATTGGTGAAATTAGCCTTGAAAAGGCTCCATTTCCTTTGCTCAAAAAAGAAATAGGTGGAGAAATTGCGAAAGGGAAGTCCCAACCAGTCCAGAACAGCGAAAAACTTGCCTTAGGTCAAAGTGGAATGTCAATTGACCAACCAACGAATTTGGAAGGGCGCTGCGTGGCAAAGCAACAGGAGTTATATGGCGATATTTATCTCTATGCTTCAAATGTGGGTATTTTGGAATTAATAAACCGTAGTGCAATTAAACAAAATTACAGCATAAGCAGCTACCGCGTCTTTATGTGCCAAGACGAAAACAGGCGTAAATTCCAAAATGCAGAAATAAAAGGGATTTTTCAGATCCAGGACTCTGCAACTTGCAATAGCGCTAACCGCAAAGACAACAACCTATACACCTATGCTACCTCAGCCAGAAACACAGAACCTTTAGCCATATTCGATATTGGAGCCACAGGAACACTGACATGTGTAGATGGTGAGGGATAGGGTGATGGCTAGAATATTAGCGTTTTGTCTTTGTGTGCTATTGGGCTCAGGTGGGAGAATAGTGTCGGCCTTTGAAATGGAAAAAGATAATCCAGGAAAAACGTTCAACAAAATTGAACTATCTATGTTCAATGAGTCACTTGTGAAAAGCGCGGATAATGCAGATACAAGCCAACATGTAAGGCAAGGAATAACTCAGCATTCCTACTTTGCGGATATCTATCTATATGCCAACTCTGTCACCATTTTATATGCAATCCATCATAACGCTACCGAACTTGGCTACGACATTAAGAGTTACCGAGTGTTTCTTTGCCAAAGTGAGGACAGGGACATTTTCCAACAATCGCGTTTAGATGGCATTTTCCGCATCCAGGATGAAGCCCATTGTCATGCAAAATTATTTAAATCCAACAACCTAATTCTGTTTGATACGCCATTGCGCAATGCCAGGCCGGAAGCGATTTTCGCCATTGATGGAAACTCCAGCTTATCTTGCATCGACGGCTGCAAACCGGATGTGCCTTCTGCCCATTCTGACGCCCGCGAGCTAGATGGCATTCCTGGTTACCTAGGGCGGTACTTGCGTCATGAAGCGGATAAACAGCTGATTGTTATCACCGCTGAGTTTAATGAACCTCTGCGGATATTGCTGGAAAGCCTGCATCAAAGTGCCTTTGTGGACGATTTGGAAATGATGCTGGTGGCTCCCTCGACCCAATTGGAACAGTTGGGTGACTGGCAAAGCTACTTTAAATTGGCGCTGTTTGTACCAGATTCAGTTTTCGGGGAATCGGGCATCTACGTGCGTAGCCAAGGCCAAGAATTACTGCATATTGAAGCTAGCAAGCTGCACAACAGCAATGCATTGGCGATTTCTATCTTGTCACTTTTGGAGCGTCAACCATGAATACAAAACTGCTGTTTTTATCGGCCTTTTTATTAATTGTACCCGGCATCTCAATGGCGAATAGCCTGCAGGCACTTGAAACCTACCGGGGCTGCATTGCTGAAAATGACAATTTGCTAACTTCAGCCTACCAGAAAGCCTTTGATGGCATGGTACACGGTGATGTCTTGACCACCTGGGCGCTGAACCTGCTACCCCATGACCAGGTTTCGCTTGCTACGCAGGATCTTAAAAACGGCAATATGCACAGTGCCGAACAACTTCTGCACACCCTGGAGCGGAGGCTGGACAATAATTTGTATGAGGAGGTGTTGGCTTTTAGTACGGCTAAATTACGCGAGTCCAGTTCGGCAACTTGCAGGACTCTGGGGCTTTCGCTTGCCCAAAATATGCAGCATGTATTGCTAGAAGCAATACGTTTGAAAGGTGAGTTGGCGCAGTCGGTGCGAATAGCACAAATGAATAACAGGGTGCAAGACAATTTTAACCAACTAAAACGGATCATTAATGAGCTGTCGCAGCTCCAATCCCGCCTTAGTAACTCGATGACAACCGGGGGCTAAGCATGAAATTTCTATTGCTTTTATTATTTATTGGTATCCCGCAGTTAGTGTTTGCCAACAGCAATTCACAATGGCAGGAACTCAACGAATTCCTAAACGAATACTGCCGTGAGCAAGCCTGCCAGGACAATATCTCTAAGGCGCACTTTCTCCGCATCCTTCGCATCCAAGGCTATGGTTGTATCGTCATACCGCAGGAATTGGCTGGAATGCTGCGCAGGCATCAGTTTTGGGGCTTTTCACAATATGAAGGCTTTTTGGTCAGCTATCTGGATGAATTTGCCAATTACCAACAAAAAGTCCAGGAAACCGAAGCCGTTTTAAGCCAATTACATAGTGCTGGCATGTCGCAAATACATCTTGCCGAACCCTCATCAGCGTTGCAGGACTTCATTTCGCCTTACAGACCATTTTGTGGCAACAACACTTTGATTCTGGATAAATGGCAAGGGTTGATCAACCCGATCACGGTCAATCTGGAGGCCAATACAGCGCCGCCGCTTCTGCTTGTATTTACCGGGGAGGGTGTTTGATGTACCGCTTGACCTACTTGATTTGCTTGTTTCCCGCTGTGTTCATTGCCTATTGGGCACTTGGTGGGGCGCTTTATTTATCTAAACACGCCAAGGTAGAAGCGACACTAGAACAATCTAGCGTTCTCGAAGTAGAAGATGAAACACCTGAACAAGCACCATCACTGGGGCAGCCTGAATATAGCTACGGTGAGCTCGGATGCACCTTTGTTGGTGTTTTGCCTGAGTCGTCGCCGGTTCGCTGTGTGTTAGATGGTACAAGAGAAAACTTTCTTAATAGCGTTCTGGTGCCTGACAGCTTTTACAATGATCACGAAAACAGCTTTCCTTTCAAGGATAACTTAGTTGCGGGGGCTAACTTATGCAAAGCGGCGCTAGCCGGGCCCGCCGCGTTGCTGCGAGACAGCTCGATTACGCAAGTGGACTTCGATGGCCAAAATGTAGCGGTTAAAAAGTGGGTATGTGTTAATGAAACAGGAGAACAAGGATGAATTTCGACCTATTTGGCCTGATCTTTTCTTCCGATTTGGCTAACTATGAATTTAGCAAAAACACCTGGTGGATATACGCAATAATCATGACCGCCACTACGTTTGTCTTCTGGCGTTTTATCAGTGTTTTTGTGCTGTTTTGCCAAAACAACATACACCGCCTCAATGATTTTTCTAAAAAGACCGAATCTTCTACTGCCATTGCCATTGAGGCCTGTCCAATTGCAGGGCTGGTAGGCACATTTGCGGCTTTAACTTCGGCTCTGGCAGAAAATTCGGCCACAGATAGCCAAGCCTTCATTTTCCATATTACACAAACCCTAGGCTTGGCGTTGCCGACCACCTTGGCGGGCATGTTGATGGCCCTGATTTGCATGGTACTGGCCGCCCTTACCGAGTACTTGTGTGTAAAAGCCAAAGGAACACATACAAGTGAACGGTAAGCGAAGTAAGGTTTTCAGTACGGTGGCGATAGACCTGTTTGCGGTGGTCGCCCTGGTAATGCTGTTAAAACAGCAGGTAGACTCCAAAAATCCTTACGTCACCCATGAAATCGCGGAATATTCAGAGTTGTTTATTCCGGTCATTTTTGTCGATGGGCATTGGGGATTATCCCGTATGTTCAGCCCGCAGCTACAAAGCTGGGTTCAATTGCCGCAAACACTTCACGGCGACAACTATTTCACGTTCACTTGTTTTGACAAGGAAAGCTGCTTTAAGCGGGTTCCCGGGATGAGCAAACCTCCTGTCAATGACCTCCCTGCGCGCTACATGTGGGCGCTTCCAAAAGAGCGAGAGGCTGAGACCAATCAATTATTTACTGAACACTGTAGTAGGAAAAACCGGTGCCAACTCAACTTTTTACATACCGCAGAAGGCATCACAATTGAAAATATATCGGAGTAACCAGCATGACTATATTTGATGAGAGTATGAAACGGATTTCCCAAGAGACACTTGACTTGGTGCCATTTGCGGAAAACCCAGATCCCCGTTGCGCTGCTGTATTGGTGGTGGACAGAAGTTACAGCATGAGCCAAGGCGGTGCCATCGATAGTTTGAACGATGGGTTGCAGGTATTGCAGGAAGAGTTGATGCGGGATGAACTGGCTGCGCGCCGAATCGAACTTGGCGTTGTTAGTTTTGGTGCCAGCGTAAACAAGGACAGTGAAATTAAACCGGTAGACGAATTTGTGCCTCCTACTTTGGTAGCGTCGGGGGATACCCCAATGGCCAAGGCAATGATGACGGCATTGCATATGGTGGCGGATCAGGTTTCTGTTTATAAAAAAGCTGAAATAGCCTATTACAAGCCATGGATCCTGTTGATTACTGACGGTTTCCCAACTGACTCCAGTGATGATTTGGAAGCCGCAATCCTGCAATTGCAAGACGCCCAGCAAAATGGCCATGTCACTGTTTTTACTGTCGGTGTTGAAGGTGCCGATTTCGGCACGCTTGACCGGATGAACTATAAATTTTCACCGAAAAAGCTATCAGCGGTGAAGTGGTCCGAATTTTTTGTCTGGTTGACCAACAGCCTCAAGAAGATTTCCTGTAGCAGCCCAAACCAGAAAACCTCCCTGGATAAGTCAGATGACTGGGAACTTTAAAGTGATTACCGCCTGCAGCAGCATCGGCGCCCATCACGTCAGTGTTGGGTTACCCTGCCAGGATAGTAGCATAGCGGTGATGGCACCTGACTACTCTTTGCTGGTGGTGGCCGACGGTATGGGAAGTGCCCCCCGCTCGGATGAAGGGGCGTGCATTGCCGTAACGGCAGCGCGAGACTACTGCAAAAAAGCCCGTTTTTTCAACATTAAACGCTTGGTCACATATTGCCGTGCGAACGTTTTGCGCTATGCCAGAGAAAATGGTACCAGCGCAGAAGAGCTGCATACAACCTTCTTGGCTGTGGTTATTCGTGGAGACAGTATGTATTGTGCGCAAGTTGGGGATGGTGCAATTGTGCTGATGGCCAATGATTCAGCACAACGCGTATTCCAACAGGCGTTCGCTGAAGACAAACAGCCACTTAATGTCACTTATTCCTTGTTACAGCAGGATTTTGACCAGTGGCTGCTGACGGATGAACTCGACCTGCAAGAGGTGCAAGCGGTTTTCGCCATCACAGATGGACTGACTCCCATGGCCATAAACTATCGGGATGAGTCTGCTTTTCCAGGTTTTTTCAACTTCTTCATTGAGCATATCTTGGTTGCCGATGCCCCAGACGACATCATCAGCAGCCGCGTAGCGCAATTTCTCGCATCAGATGCGCTTGCGGCGAAAAGCAATGATGACAAAAGCCTGGCCTGCTGGGTAAAGGATTAATTACAGGTGACCACTTATCATACTTCTAGAAACGAAAGCATTGTTCTTGGTAACCGTATTAACCAGGGAGGCGAGGCCATCGTTTACGCTACCAATAAACCTGGATTGGTAGCAAAGGAGTATAAAACACAACCCGATGTTCAAAAACAGCACAAGCTTGAGGCAATGGTGGCACATGGCAAACCCATACCTAATGCCGCGTTTCCTGTCGATCTGCTATTTACCGCAAAAAAACAGTTGGTTGGATATCTAATGCCATTTGTGGAAGGCGAACCCTTGCACAACTTTGGCAATACTAAAGCGCAAAAGAAGCTATCAAATAGCTACAAGCTAAGTGCGGAAACCTTGGTTAACATCGGCATAGAACTTTGCCAGTCGGTGTATGAGGTACATCGTGAAAATATGGTGATAGGGGATTTGAACGATTCAAACTTCCTGGTTGATAAAAAGTTACACGTAAGCGTTTTAGACTGCGATTCTTTCCAGTTCCAAAGCTGGCTTTGCGGTGTAGGCCGCCTTGACTATACTGCCCCAGAGTTGCAGGGCGTGAACCTGAACCAAGTCCCAAGGGACGCCTCTAGTGATAATTTTTCGCTGGCCATAATACTACATCAGTTATTCGTCCTTGGTATTCATCCCTTTGTTGGCAAAGCAAATAGCCCATCAGAAAGCGAATTGCACCAACGCATCGCGAAAGGTTTGTGTCCCCATTTAGGTACTGCCGCCCCTCCCGCCTGGTGTCCAGACTTGAACCTGTTACCTAAACCGATCCGAGATATGTTTGCCGCAGCGTTTGCCGATGCAGCGTTAAGGCCTACAAGCCTGGAAATACGCAATGCGCTCTACATGCAATACGATCCTCTTTGCGAAGCGGTTAAATCCTATCGGATACAACGGGGGCTGCCTGAGCAGGCACCTTCAAAGCCAAAAAACACAACCCTGCATCAAGCCCAACAACAAAAGACAAAACAAAAAAGCAAATCTAAACAGCAACACAAGCCAAAACCGCAGGCCAGTGCAAAGGCTCAAGCGAAAACCGCGCCTAAGCACAAACGACCGCAGCAAAACCATCGCCCGACCCCGTCTCGTTCGAATCAAGGGAGTGCAACACCGCCACCCTATATCCAAACCACTGGCAACCTAGGGGCGGCGAATTACACACAATTGTATAAAAACAGGCAATGGCGCCTGACTAACATTCCACGGAAAACGGCAGTTATCTGTGTGGCCATGGCCTTGGCGGCAATGGGCATTACTTCTTACATCGACAATAAAAATAGAACCCACTACACACCCCTGAGCCAGTCTATTCAGCAACATAGCCAGCCTGTGGCCACGCCGGTGCCGCGAGCGCAGACAGGTAGTGATCCAACTCCAATGCAACGCTACTTTGTTGTGTTTGGCCAAGAGACTATTACCCCGGTGGAGCGTGAGGCAAATATGCCACCACCCAAGGAAACCAACAAAGAAGACAAAGATCCGATGGAAATGTACAAAAAAGTGTTTGAAGAAAATGTAGAAAAGAAAAAAAAGGATAACTAGCGCTAAGCTTAACCTTGGTTTGAATTTTGGTTCGCACTGGGTTTATGTTGCCTGCCTGGTGCGGCATCTGTGTAAGCATAAAAAATGCAGTATTGGTAGCGTGAGCGAAGCCTTAAATCTCAATTAGAGAGTAATTCCGTAGTTTTTGAAATAATTCAACTTGGAAGGGTAGCAACTCTTTGAATTCCGCTAGCGCCTGGATGTTTTCACCTTTACTGTTGCCTGTTAAACTCTGGGCTGTCATATCAAGGAAAAGTTGTTGCAGGAAAATCACCTCTGAGGTGCGTTGCTGTATATCTTGGATATCCACTGTCTTGTCTTCGTAAAGTGATTGGGATACGCCGAGTTCAGTGGCAAGGAGTGCAACATCTGACAGTCCAAGGGTAATGCCAGTAAACATTTGGTTAACTTGGTCTTGGTAAGTGAAAAACAATTCGTTGTCTATTTTAAATTCATACTGTTTAGCCGTTGATTCACTTTTTAATATTCCGAGCATCGAACATACCAGGCGCAGGGCAGTGGAAAAAAGGTTAATCAATCGAGTCAACGGCTTAGGGTAATCTTCTGCCAGGCTAAGCTTATTCACTTTGCGGGCATGCTCAAACAGTAGGATTACGGCACCAGATGCAAGCAATAACATCCTTAGCCGTTGTTCTGGCTCTTGACCTGAAATCTCGTATGGCAACAGGGTACGCTGATCCTGGCTTTCCAGAAAATTCTGCCACAAATAGTTTGGCCCACTTTGTCCCATAACTTCATAAAACATAAGCTCAAATGCCAGTCCATCGGCCTGTAGTTCTAAGCATTGCCTGTATTTGGGTTGCTCAAATACTGGGTTTGATTGCGTATTAAAATTAACCAAACCTAATGTTTCTGTGAAAGTTGTTTCTTTAATGAGTAGCGTATGCCCCATGAGCCAGTGTGAGACTTCGTGCAACATTGCCCATTGAGCTGATAAATTTGACAATAAACTCGCCTGTTGTAATCGCCAGAATTGGCTAGGTGTTTGACGATATAACTTCTCGCTAAAGGGAACGCCTCTGGTGTTTAGTTTGCACTGGTAGTCGTAATAGCTGTGTGATTTAAGTGCAGGATTCTCCAAATAGTGTATCGCGATGTTCTCGCCATCGACAGTAGGCTCCACAAAAAAGGCTGGTTTACAGCAGCAGGCAAGCAACAGGTCGTCAAGTGCTATGAAAAAACCTTTACTCATATGAATGGTGGGTAGCAATGCTGTTTTACTGTAGACGGATAAGTCAACCTGCAAGGTTGACGTAAGGATGAAACTGTTAGAATCTGGCGGTGCAACTTCGGTAAAAATCCCTATTACACCTTGGCAGCTGTTAACCAGTTTCTTAAACCTGCTGCCAAAATCCGAAAGCTGGGGAAGTAGGGATGATTCTAGCGAGCTTTCTTTGGCGTCCATTTTAAATTGTTGATAGTTTGGGACAAATTATTGGGAAAAACTCTAGCACGGTTTTTAGCTGATGGGTTAGCCAAAAAAAACGGTTAAGTGGGGGAAGACCTGTCCATATCTCTTTTCTTGACGGCTTTAAGCCAAGATATTACAAAATAACAGGCTACCGCGGCCGCCACGTGCTTCAAACTGTGGCCACTAATAATACCGAATGTCTCTAAAACAAAAGCATCACCAAATTCCAAGACCTTGGCCAAGGTATACCAAAGCAATACTAATACTAACTTGCTTTTATTGATGCCGGGTGTTTTGAAAAATACCAGGATCACCAGGGTTAACAGCATAGGTAAAAACTGCACCAGCGCATAGAACCTGAGGTCGCCCTGGCCGGAGGATTCGGTGTAGAACCACCAAAATACGCTTGCTACACCGACGACCACTAGTAAGGGTAGGGAACGTTGGCCACCTTGTGGGCTGACAAAAACCGACAGCACCATAGCAAACAAACCCATAAAACCAATAGTCATGGGCAGCCTGTCCCAAACTAAGGTGCTATTTGTGGGATACCAATGGTAGTAGCCGGATCCCAGCGCAATTAGTGCCACGCCAATACAGAAAGTCAAGGCACTCCAATATAGGTGCTGCAAGCTCTGCCTAGCATTGTAAACGTAAACAATGCCGACAACGCCAACTAACAAAAAAGGTAAATTAGACAGTACATTGAGGCTATTTGGGATACCGAGCCAAGTATCAGTGTCGGCGAAATGGTGGTAACCGGGATCCTGGCCAATCGGAGGTACCAGGCCTACGCTGGCAATGGCGATAATGGCCAAGAGCCATAACAGCAGCTGCTTGCTAATTGTACTATTCATCTTCAGGTCGTATTTGAAGCCATTCTCATGACAGTAATAAATGCCTGTCCTAAGTGCAATCCTAAGTGCATTCTAATCACAGGCCTTTTACCCCTACCGAGTTAAAGTAACCAGCATTCCAGCCAATTTTTCAAGCCAATGGAATTGCTATTGATTCCATGTTCAATAAAAGCCGTAACCCTGTGTAAAAGTGTGGATTTTGGAGTTGTTAAAACAGGCTTTTCGGGAAATTATTTTTTCGTCTCGTATTTACATTTTGTTACCGCTTGATTAAAGTGCGCCAGCTACGGGTAAAAAAATGCACGTTTTTTAGACAAAATTTCCCGAGATTAATGGGAATGGATTAGGGAATTGGAATGAAAGGTTTCATTTTATTGTGTTTGCTGCTGTCCAGCAGCATAGGGCTGGCTGCATCCGATGAGGCTATCGAATGGTCGTCCGTTGAGTACCAGCAAATATTTGGCGATTTTGATGGCGATGGCAGCGGTGATTTTATGATTATCTCCAAAGCGCCAAACTACCCCTCGAAATATATCCCCTCGTCGGATCCTAATTCAAGCCCAGACCACTGGATCTATTTCGATCCAGCAAACCAAAACCTGGTTGCAGGTGATTTTAACAACGATGGCAAAGATGAAATCTTGGTCTTGTCGCAAACATTGGAAGGGCACTATCTCTACGTTGACCAAAACCTCCAGCTATTGGCCAATGAAGATGGTTTGAAGGTTAAAGGTTACAGGGAAGACCGGCAGATTGCGTTTAGCCATTTGTACGCTGCGGACTTCAATGGCGACAGCAGCAGTGATCTGCTGGCTTATGATGAAAACCTGCATGAATTCGTCATATTCCACAATAAAAACAAAAGCAAAAAGATAAAGTTTGCTTTCAAAGACCAGCTATCCCTGCAAAACAGTAGTCGATTTGAGCCTTTTATTAGCGACTTTGATGCCGACGGCAATGATGATATTGCCTTGTTCTCGAGCATGCCAGACGGTGAGTCTTATGTTGCTTTCAGCAGCAAAAAAGGCCGCTTTAAGAAAGCCGAGTTTGAAAATATTACACCTTACCTTGGCGGTGAAGATTGGAATGTGCACGAGTATTCCATCATTAACTGGTGGGATGAACAGGCGAATGAGCGCTTGATCCTGCGCTTGCAAAACGGCGTTGGTGGCATTGACGAGGAAGGCAATGAATTGACCGGCATTGAGGGGCAAAGCCAGTCGCCAGGACTAGGACTTCTGGATGAAATAGCCCAAGAATGCCAACATCTGGCCTATTCGCCAGTGCGCAAGGAAGTTTACCCTAGCTGCGGGCCTAGCCAGGGTGAAGCAAGTGCCAACAATGGAAAAATCACTGTGCGCAGTGACCATCTGCGTGCCAGGGAGATATGCCATATCCCCTACTCGGCTCCCATTGAAAGGCAAGCTATGGCATCCCGCCAAGGCATTGAAACCCAAAGCTTTGGTTGTGGTGAACCACAGTTCCCGCCCAGCGCGCCATCTAGCTATCCAAGTGTAAATGGCGGCAGTTACCATGCGGTTAATACCTCCTACACCGTTTCCATGGGTGCCGTTAGTGGCGCGGTTTTTTATCAACTCTATGAAAGCCGCAGTAATTCCAACTACTCTTTGGTTTACAGTGGTTCTGGTACCTCTGTGTCCCGCAGTATGGCTAGCTATGGCCATGTCTATTACAAATACCGCGCTTGTAACTTTAACGGCTGTAGTGCTTATAGCCCTTACCGGCGAATCTATGTGTACACCAATCCAGGCGGTCCAAACAATGTCTCAGCGAGCACTGCAAGCCTGTTTGCCGGTGGCAGCAGTACCATTAGCTGGACTAAGGCGGGCGGTATCATTCCTTCTGGCTATTATGTTGTGCGGGAAACCAATGCCGCTGGTAGCACCAAGTGGTTGACCCAAATCACGGCAGGATCCGGCTCATCCTATAGCTACACTGTGTATCCTTCTGGCGCACCGGGCAGTTTCAGCTACCGGGTGCAAGCCTGTAACCCTTCCGTAGGTTGCGGTGGTAGCCGCAGCACCAATGTTACCCTGAACAACCGGGCGCCTTCTGCTGACAACGAATCAACCAGTGTCAACGAGCAAAGCAGTAAAACTATCAATGTACTGAGTGGTGACTATGACCCCGACGGTCACAGCCTCACTATTTCAGGCTATACGCAACCCAGTCGCGGCACTGTCAGCTGCGCTGGCAGCAACTGTACCTACACCGGTACCCAGAACCTAAGCAGCAATAGCTCTGACTCTTTCCAGTACACAATATCCGACGGTTACGGTGGTACTGATACCGCGACAGTAAGCATCACTTTGATCAACCAAAAAGAGGGTACCGTTAGCAAGCCGGTTATTTCGCCAACAGGGCGCGTATTTGACAATAGCCAGTCCATTAGCATCAGTACCTCTACTTCGGGCAGCGCTATTTATTACACCACCAATGGCAGCAACCCCACTACCGCCTCTACCCGCTATACAGGGGCATTTACAATTACTACTGACAAAACCATCAAAGCTATTGCAACCAAGGCCGACTATTACAACAGTGCCATCGATACTGAGGTGTTCAACCGCAACTATGCCCCTGTGGCGGTCAACAATACCTTATCTGTACCAGAAGACGGCAGCGCTTCTGTGAATGTCATCCTCAATGATAGCGACCCGGATGGTGATGAGCTTAGTGTCATCCTCGTAGGCACTGCCAGCCATGGTAGCGTCTCGTCCAATTCAAGCTCTGTCACCTACAGTCCCAATGCCAATTATTGCGGCAATGATAGCTTTACCTATGTGGTGTCAGACGGCCGTTTAACCGACCAGGCGACGGTTTCGGTTTCGGTCAACTGCGGCAACGATAGGCCGACAATCTCGGCTATCGCCAACCAAAATATCAACGAAGATAGCAGTACCGGCAGTATTGCCTTCACCGTAAGCGATACTGATAACAGTGCCTCGAGCCTGGGAATTAGCTTTTTATCCAGCAATACAGCCTTGGTACAAAATAGCGCTAGCAAAATTGTTATTGGAGGTTCCGGTAGCAACCGCACGGTTAAGGTTATTCCGCAACCCAATACATTTGGCACAACAACTATCACCTTGACGGTTTCCGATGGTGCTTTAACCGCTTCCCGCAGCTTCACCGTCAGCGTGGCATCGGTAAATGATGTTCCGGTTGTGACCCCATTAGCGCCAAACCAGAACCAAAGTTTTTCCAGCACTGAAGCGGTAATAGCGAAGGCCCAGGCAAGTGACATAGACAGCAGTATTGCAGGTATCCAGTTCAAGTTGGGCAACGGCAGTTGGACGCAAGATAGCAGCGCCCCCTACGAATACAATTTCGGTAGCTTAAGCGCTGGCGCGCATACCCTGTATTACCGCGCGAAAGACAGCCATAACGCCTTTTCCAGCAATAAAAGCATCAGTATTAGTGTTGGCAATATCCCGTCGGCCAGCATTACCAGCCCTGCCGCGAACCAGGTGTTTGCTGCAAGCGACAGCATTACTGTCTCGGCAAGTGCGAGTGATGCCGACGGTTCCATAACCCAAGTGGAGTTCAGCTTGAACGGTGGCGTATGGCAAATTGATAGCAGCGCACCCTACAGCCGCAATTTTGGTTCCTTGGCCTCAGGTAGCCACAGCGTTTCCGTGCGTGCCAAAGACAATAGTGGATACTATTCCAATGCGGTTACGCGCAATTTTTCAGTTGCCGCTAACCAAGCACCTTCTGCCAGCATTTCGTCACCATCTAATGGCCAACAAATGGTCCAGTCTGGCGCCTTAACCGTTAGTGCTTCCGCGTCTGATAGCGACGGTAGCATTTCACGTGTGGAATTCCGCCTCAACAGCGGCGCCTGGCAATCCGACACGAGTGCCCCCTATAGCTATAACTTTGGCTCATTTGCCTTGGGTGAGCACACTATCCAAGTGCGTAGCCGGGACAACCAGGGTGCCTACTCTACTACCCAAAGTGTCTCTGTCACCATCAAGCCACCGGTGACGGATGTCACCATCGTCTCTGGCGGAAGCACAGGCAGTTTCGATGTCACTTGGGTGCAAATCTCTGGAACCACTGAATACCGCATAGAAGAAAAAGTGGGCTCTGGCAGCTGGACGCTCATCGACACCATTAGCAGTGGCCTTAGCAAACCATTCAATAATAAACCCGCGCAAACCTACCAATACCGGGTCAAGGCCTGCGCAGGCACCAGTAACTGTAGCGATTACAGCGCAATGAAATCAATTACCGTGGAATTGGAGCTTGGGCAGTGCCCGGTGCCATAGGCAAAAGACGGAATTTAGGGAGCAAACAATGAAATCAAAATGGCTTAGTTACCCGGCCCACGGGAACCTGAATCGAACGCTAAAACTCAAGTGCTGTGTCGCCTTAATAAGCGCTGGCCTGCTGTTAATACCCAGCCAGGCATTAGCGGCGAAAGACAAGATCCGCAAATTCAAGGTGTTGGAGAACACCTTTTCAACGGATTGCCCCTACATGCGCGACGTAGCTTTGAAAGTCAAGTACAAGCTCAAGTCCAAGGAAGAGGGAGTTGTCATTGTGGAAGGTACCGAAGACGGCCAGCAATATTTCCTGCTTGCTAGCAAGCCTGTCAGTTTCGGCAAAGGCACTACCATCATCGGCTTTAATGCGGGCGAGTGCCTGCAAGACATCCGTGTCAGCATAGAGTAGCCCGCCATGATGACTAATACCAATATTCAACTTGTGAATCCTAAAGGAACCCGGATCTTGACAAGAAAGCTTGGCGGTTTTATAGCTGCAATTACACTGTGTTTTCCCGTTTTTGCCAACCAGGTCGGCATTAGCAATGGCCAGTTCAGGGTCAATGAGTCAGGTAACGCCACCTACAACTTACCCATCCAGGTTGCGCAGGGTCGTGCCGGTGTCGCACCAAAATTGAGTTTGGGCTATTCCAGTGGCAATACCTATGAAGGTAGTGTCGGGGTCGGTTGGTCCGTTTCCGGCCTTTCGTCTATTAGCCGCTGCCCGCAACAGCCGATTTATGACAATGGCAATATCAATGCCGTGACGTTTACCAGCGAGGATCGGTTTTGCCTCGATGGTCAGCGCTTGTTGCTAAAGTCGGGAACCTACGGCGCACCAGGTTCCACTTACTATACCGAGATTGATAACTTTGCCCGCATCAGCGCGCATGGCGGTTCTACCGCCAATGGCCCCACCTACTTTGAGGTGCAGAACAAGGCCGGTGAAACCCATTACTACGGAAACCCTGCGGCGGTCACTAGCCACTACAGTGGCGTTGATGCCTTTGTTGAGCCTGGCGGCCATGCCGCCGGTGTACTGGCGCGCTCTTGGGCTATCAAAATAGTTGAAGATGCCAAGGGCAACTACATCAAGTACAACTACGCCAAGGACACCGCAGCTGGGACCTTCTATATCGACGATATTACTTATGCGGGTTGGTTTAACGGTTCCAGCCATGAATCGCCGTTTGCCAAAGTGGATTTTGTCTACAGCGACTATGACAAAGGGTTTATGGGCTTTATGGCGGGCAGCTATGTCTACAACAACAAACTACTAAGCCGGATTGATACCCTCACTGACAACCAGGTGTACCGCAGTTACCACTTGGATTATGAAACCTCCAGCTTCATGGAAGAACGCACTTTGCTCACCGCCGTGCAGGAGTGCAGCAACACTGCACGCACCAGTTGTTTCCCTGCAACCACTTTTGATTGGCAGCGGCCTGCGCTGGCTACCTCCACCACAGTTGAGGTTTGCGCAGATGAACCAGGTTTTGAGGATATATGTTGGGATCAGCCAACCACCACAAATTTCAGTGTTTTTCCTTCTGTCTCTCAAATCGCCACCGTGGTCAGCAATACCGACAAAGCCCAGGTGCTCGATATCAACGGGGACGGCTATAGCGACATCGTCTACATGGCGGACAAATGGCGCATCAAGTTTGGTCCTAGCTTTGCCACAACCCAGACCATCCAGAGCAGTAAGGGTAAGAACAAACTCGAGCATGTACTCAATATCGACTACGACGGTGACGGCATCCGCGACCTGCTAATGGCCGATTCCGCAAGCGACAACTGGTGGGTGCTGACTTACGATAAAAATGCCCCTGCGGGAACCCTATGCGACGGCAGCAGTGCTTGTAGCAGCCATAGCAGCACGGGTAGCTTTTATATGCGCAGCCTAGGCTTCCAGGCCACCGGTCTGGAAGAAGAAGCACAAATTATGGATGTCAACGGTGACGGCTTGGAAGACATCGTCTACCGCAGTGGCAGTGACTTGAAAGTCGCGCTTAACCAGGCTTCGGGTGTATTCGTACATAGTGTGCTGTACCAAGCCGTCAACACTATTGATTCATTTTTATTGAACGAAAGTTTCACTAGCCAATCGGCCTCCATGAAGTCCGCCAGTGCCATCGATATCAACGGTGATGGCCGCAGTGACCTTATCAACAAGCTCACTGAAACCACCGGTGGCTGCTATGTGGGTGGGCAGCTGTTCCCAGGCGTTTTCTCTCGTGGCGAGTGCGAGCGGGATATCTTGGGTACCTGGATCAGCAACACGTCCACACAGTACCGCTTGTTTGTCTCTTCTGGTCCTGCCAGTGCCCCGGTGCTAGAGCAACGCCAGGTAATCGGTAACGCAAGCTATATTGACGCCTTGCGTGCTGCTGACTTCAATGGTGATGGCCTGACCGACATCGCCTATGAGAACAATGGCAAATGGTACTACCGCTTGTCCAATGGCGTGCAGTTTTTGCCACCTAAGGAAATGGGGCTTAGCACCAACGACTCGCGCAAGTACCTGACCTATTTTATTGATATCAATAACGATGGCAGAGCTGATGTGCTCAATGCCTCTTCAACCAGCAACTGGGCTATCTATTTCAGCAAACCTACCCCTGCGAGCGAATACATCGCTTTTGTCTACCGGGGGAACCGCAGCTTTGAGCAGGACTCAACCTTCCGGTTTGGCGACAGCAACGGCGATGGCAAGCTGGATATGCTCTCTGGTAAAAATGGCACTTGGAAGGAGTACACTTCACGCGAAGGGATCAAGGAATTTGTTATCAACAGGATAACCAATGGTTTCGGGGTTGAAACGGATATCCAGTACAAGCCCATGACCAACAGTTCGGTGTATCCCATGAAGGCGTCGGACTTTGACACCAGTATTGATACTTTTTCACCAGTTTCCGGCATGCAGGTAGTGAGCCGGGTCACGTCGCAAATCAATACCGGTAGCAGCGTAGGCGTGTCCTACCAATACGGTGGTTTGCTAGTCCATAAGAAAGGACGGGGCTCACTGGGTTACCAAATGCTGCGCACCACCGACGAACAAACCGGCGTCATTACTGAAACCCAATACAACCAGAGCACCACTGGCACCAGTGACTTTGCCAAGGCCAAGATGCCGGTCTATACCCAGCAAAGCCGCAGTGGCCGGTTGCTGATGACTGCCAGTAATACGCTGGCGGTGCGGTCAACCAGCCAAGGAGGTTGGTTGCCCTATATCTCTAGCTCCAATGAAAATAAATACATCTACAATAGCAACGGCACCAATACCTGGGTTAGCAATAGCCAAACCAGCAACCAATACGATGCCTGGGGCAACCTGACTGACAGCAGTATTACTGTCACCGACAAGCGTAACAACCACAGCCTCGTCACCAGCACGGTGCATGATTTTGGTACCGCCAACCAACAAATGTATGGCCGCTTGCAATCCACTACTGTTACTAAGAACCGTACCGGCCAGCCCAGTATCAGCCGTAAAACCAATTTCACCTACAATAGTGACAACTTGCTGCACACCAGCGTGGTTTCGCCGGATGAAGCCTATACCCGCGACCCCGATCTAAATCCTGTCGCTGGCGCCAGGCTAACCACGACGTACAGCTACGACAAGTACGGCAACAAGACCAGCATAGCCGTGAATGGTAACAGCACGGTAACAGGGTCGGCACAAACCCGTACCACTACCACCAACTACGAAAGCCGTGGCCGTTTTGTCAACTATACCCAGAATGCACTGGGTGAAAGGCTGACCTTCAAATACAACGGCGTTGCCGCTGCCAGCCACGCTGGTGGGATCCTAAGCAGCGTTACCGAAGTTAGCCCTAATGGCCTTAGCAGCACTAGCAACCTCAATGCCTTTGGCCAGGTAACAAGTACTGTTAACAGCACTGGCAATACCACCACCATCAACCGCTATTTTGGTGGTTCATCGGTGGCTAGTGGCGCCCACTACTATGAAAGCCACAATATAGCCGGTGCGCCTAACCAGGAAATCTACTATGACCGCTGGGGACGGGAAGTGGGCAAGCGCGTCCAGGGCTTTAATGGCAATTGGATATTAACCCGTTCAAGCTATGACAGCCGTGGCCGCCAATACCGCAGCTATGAACCGGGCTCCAGTACTGAATATACCCAGTTTGCTTACGATGACCTGGATCGTGTAAACCTGATCACGCGACCCAACGGCGCCACAGTTTCCCAATCGGTAAATGGCCTGACTGTTTCCAATACCAATGAATTGGGGCAAACCAGCAAGACCACCGACAATGCCTTTGGCGAAACGGAGAGTACCGAGGATGCAATAGGCAATACTGTCACCTTTGGCTATGACAGTTTTGGTAACTTGTTGACTGCCACAACGGTGGCCGATGGCCAGTCCAGTGTCGTGCTCTCTTATTACGACAAATGGGGTCGCAAATACAAAACCGATGATCCGGTAAAAGGGGTTTGGTATTACAGCTACAATGCCTTTGGCGAGCTCTATACCCAAACCACCGCCCGTGGCCACCAGTTTACTTTTAGCTACGATGCATTAGGCCGCAAAATACGCTCTTACGAGCCCAATGAAGGTACCTTATGTTGGATCTATGGCACTTCAGCCGCGGCAAAAAGCATAGGCAAACTGGTTACCAGCAAAAAATACGCCGGTGCCAACGTCAACTGTAGCTCTACAGCCAGTGCTGATATCACCAAGACCTTCACCTTTGATACCAAAGGCCGTGCCAAGGACGTCATCACCGATATCAAAGAGAGCGGCGTAGTCAAAACCTATAGCCAAAGCCAGACCTACGATACCTATTCGCGGCCTTTAGTCACCACCTACCCGACCGGTACGTCGGCAATGTCGGTAAAGAACCTGTACAACAGCACTGGTTATTTGAGCCAACTGAAAAACAATGTTACCGGGCAGGCATTAAAAACTATTAACTCCATGGATAACCGGTTGCAGGTAACTGGTGTGACCTATGGCAATGGCGTGACAGAGACCAATACCTTCTACGCTGACACCGGCTGGTTGCATACCCGTAATGTGGGCACTATCAACCAGCTCACCATGCAATACGATGCCATGGGCAATGTGACCAGCAGGGAAAGTGACTACAACGCCACGGGCGGCAGCCGCAGCCATTTCACTGAGTCGTACCAGTACGATAACCTCAACCGCTTAGAAGGGCGGACATTCAGCTTGTCTGCCAATGGCAACCCGCTGCCGCAGGACTTCAAGAGCAACCATACCTACACCTATGATGGTTGGGGCAACTTCACCTATAAGTCGGGCGCGGGCTACTACCGTTATGATGCCAGTAAGGTGCACAAGCTGCTGGGTGTCTATGAGGATGCCGCCTTTGCTGGTGACCAGTACTACCAATTTAGCTACGATAACAATGGCAATATTACGGCCGATGGCCAGCGCAGCTTTGTCTATGGCAGTTTCGACAAACCTACGCAAATGGCGCGTACCGATGGCAGTGCCAGCTCCACCATGCACTATGGGGTCAACCGGGAACTGTACCTGAAAACTGACTGCGAGTACCAAAACAACAAAAAGACCGAGATCACTACAACCTATGTGGGTGATTATGAAAAGGTGGTTCGCAGCGGTGGCGAAGGTGCCTTGACCGAGCACAAATACAACCTCGGCAATATTGTCATCACCCAGCGCAGCAGCGGTACCAGCGACACCTTCTACTTGCACCAGGATCACCAAGGGTCAGTGATTGCCACAACCGATGCAACGGGCGCCATAGTGTCGGAATCCATATTCGACCCTTGGGGCAAGCGCACACAAATCTACCAGGATAGCCTGCTAGCCGGTTTTGCTATTTTGGCGCCAACAGACAAGGGCTACACCGGGCACAAGCACATCGACGGCATGGGCATTATCCATATGGGTGGCCGCATCTATGACCCGACCCTAGGTCGGTTCCTACAGGCAGATCCGCACATCCAGTCGCCGTTGAATAGCCAATCCTACAACCGCTATGCCTATGTGCTTAACAACCCAATGAGCTACGCGGATCCAAGTGGTTATTTCTTCAAGTCCTTGTTTAAGTTTGTGAAGAAGTACTGGAAGCAGATTGTTTCAATTGCTGCAACCTTTGTGCTTGGCCCTGTCTTGGGCGGCATGCTGTCGGGATACCTGACCACAGGTAACCTAAAAGGTGCTTTATTGGGCGCCTTCACCGGAGCTTTGGGCGCCTCATTTGGAGGGCTCGGTGGCATCACCGGGTTTGTCGCCAACGGCATTGTCGGTG
Source organism: Alteromonadaceae bacterium (assembly GCA_965279005.1). Classification (GTDB taxonomy): domain Bacteria; phylum Pseudomonadota; class Gammaproteobacteria; order Enterobacterales; family Alteromonadaceae; genus Planctobacterium. Next base: position 408,044 of record CBDIHK010000027.1, read on the forward strand.
GGCTCGCCAGTAAGGCGATGGGTGGCAAGTTTGGCCATGGCTTCTGGTCCGCAGGATTGGGCAGTGCCCTGGGCGGACGTATCCAAGGGCTTAAGACAGCAGCTGGGCGGATCATTGCTAAAGCGGTGCTTGGCGGCACGATCTCCAAACTTACCGGTGGTAAATTTGGCAATGGTGCCTGGACCTCTGCCTTTGCTGCCTCCTTGGCTGAAATTGGCGCACCAGCACCCGTGCAGGAAGCTGATCCAAATGATGCCCAATATGCGGAATTATCCAATGCGGTTTATGATGATAATCTGGCCATTGATGACCAGGTAGGCAACTATACGGTCAAAGATATCCAAACCGATGATTCAGGATTAAAAGTGGCCTTGTTTGTGGATGGCAGTGGTAACCACGTTGCCGCCTTTGCCGGAACCAGCCCTACATCGTGGGCAAATTGGAAATCCAACTTCTTGCAAGCATTGGGATTCTCAAGTCCGCAATATACGTCTGGTATGAAATGGGCAAACACCTACTTTAAGCAGGCTAATGGAAATATACACTTTACCGGGCACTCCCTTGGTGGTGGTCTTGCTTCAGCTGCGGCTATCAGAACCGGCACTAGCGCAACCGTGTTTAATGCTGCCGGGGTGCATAACAATTCCTTAGGTGGCGTACCGCGAAGCGCTGGTGATGTGACTTACTATTACAGTTCCCATGATGCACTGCGTCTTGGTAATATGTTGACACCAGCCAGTGTACCTGGCCGACATATTAATTTGGGCAATGCCGGCTGGCATGGTATGGGCGGTATGTGTGAAGCGATGGGGGCAAATTGCTAATGCAATGGCTTAAATATAGTATCCTGGCATTTGCTATCGGCAGCACCAGTGCCTGCTCAGGTGAACTGATTAATTACCAAGGTATGGAAGCGTCAGAAAAAGTGTTTAACCAAAACCAAAAAAACAATGTTGTGGCGCTAATGGATCTGGAAACCATGTTCCCCGATCCTCAGCATCGGGCCTTTGCCAAGGCCGCAGCCGACGGCAATGTCGAACGGGTAAGGCAGATGGTAGCGGGGGGCATGGATGTCAACCAACCTGGCCACCGCAATGCCACCGCATTGTTCTGGGCCATGAAAAGCGAAAAGGGCTTTGAAGAGCTACTTAAGCTGGGGGCGGATCCCAATGTGGTGTTTGACGATGGTGGCAGTGTTTTGCATTGGGCGGCACGCATGGAGGATCCAAGGCTCCTAGAGTTAGCCTTGGACTATGGAGGAGATGCCAACCTTCCCGCAGGAGGCTCGAATGAGTCGCCCATATTTAAAACGGTAAGCCTTGATATAGGATCCGGTATTCCTAGCGCAACCAAAATGCTAGTGTCAAAAAATGCCGACCTGGACTTTCAGACCGCATCAGGTGAAACGGTATTGTTGACTGCCGCAGGTTTGGATCGCTTCGATATCTGTTTGTATTTATTGCAACAAGGCGCAGATCCTAACGCGATTGATAACAACGGCTGGGACTTGCATAGGCTAATAACATGGCGTAAAAAACTGCTATCTCCCGACAGCGAACAATCCAAGTGGCTAGGCAAAGTAGAACATTGGCTCGCCGCCAATAGCAACTAATAATCGGCCAGGTTTAGGTTTTGCTAGCCACATTGTTGTTTAACGCATTCTACTTCGGTGAAGGTACTGCTATTTAAAATTCCCTAGCAGTGTTAGGCTTTTTGCTTTCATGTAATCTTATTAACAGATTAAATATTTTGGCGGATTTTGGCGGATTTTGGCGGATTTTGGTTGGATAATAAGCAAATTCTTGTCGTCGAAGACGAAAGCAGCATTGCGGATAACATCCTATATGCCCTGGAGTCAGAGGGTTTTGCCACTGCATGGTACGAGTTGGGGCAGGACGCCTTACAGCACCTAAGTAGCGCTCCTGTTGACCTGGTAATCCTAGATGTGGGCTTGCCCGATATCAATGGTTTCGAAGTTTGCAAATCTATTAGGCGCACTTCCGAGGTACCCATCATCTTCTTAACCGCCAGGGGCGATGAAATCGACCGCGTTGTTGGCCTAGAAATTGGCGCTGACGATTATGTGGTAAAACCTTTTAGCCCGCGTGAGCTGGTGGCACGGGTCAAAGTACGCTTAAAGCGCAGCAGCATTAGTTACATTCAGGGCAAAACTAAGTTCAGTATCGACCATGGCAGGCGTCAGATAAGCTTTTGTGGAGTGATATTGGATCTAACTTTTTACGAGTTTGGCTTGCTGCAATTGTTGCTTAGCCAGCCACAAAGGGTATTTAGCCGGGAGCAATTGCTGCAGAAAGTATGGTCTGAACCCGACGCCGCGATTGATCGGGTGGTGGATACCCATATTAAAACCATCAGGGCTAAATTGCGCAGTGTTTCCCCAGAGGATGACAGTATCGTCACCCATCGGGGGGTTGGCTACAGCATCAAATTGCAGCAATTAAAACCATGAGCCTGAACCTACGCATTTTCCTCGCCTATGCCCTAATTGTGGGCTTGGTTGGCTATTTTATGCTGCAAGTGTTTATGGATGAGCTCAAGCCGGGCATGCGCCAGTCTGCCGAAGACACCCTGGTGGATACTGCCAATTTGCTGGCCGAACTGGCCACTAGGGACTTCAACCAGCAGCCGCAGAATTTCGAGGCTTTTGATCTGGCTTTCCAGCGCCTATTACAACGACAGTACAAGGCCAACATCTTCACGGTTAATAAGACTGCCAGCAAACTGCGGGTCTACATTACCGACCAACAAGGTATCGTAGTCTATGACTCCGATGGTATCGCAGTTGGCAGTGACTATTCGCGCTGGAACGACGTTTACCTGACCTTGCGCGGCCAATACGGTGCCCGCAGTACCAAGTCGGATCCTGATGACGAATTGAGCACTGTAATGCACGTAGCTGCACCTATCTATGCTAGTGGCGAGATCGCAGGTTCCATCACCGTTGCCAAACCCAATTTTTCGGTGCAGCCCTTTATCGACATGGCCCACAACAAAATCATCCGTCAAGCTTTGTTGTTGATCCTTGTAACTTTCATTGTTTCGCTCAGTATCGCTTATCTGTTAACCCACTCAATCCGTAAACTTGTGTACTATGCCGATGATGTCAGCAATCAAAAGCCCGCTGTATTGCCAACTATCCGTGAAAAAGAGCTCGCCAACCTTGCTGCATCCATCGAAAATATGAAAACCAAATTGGAGGGCAAGGATTACGTAGAGCAATACGTGCATTCTTTGACCCACGAGTTAAAAAGCCCGGTTTCAGCAATCAAAGGTGCTAGTGAATTACTCAATCCTGATATGCCTGCGGGGCTGCAGCAAAAGTTTATCGGTAATATCCAGTTGGAAATTGAACGCATTGATGAAGTTATAAACCGCCTGCTAGCACTAGCAAAAGTGGAAAAACAGTCTGCCATTGAGCGCCTAGAACAGGTGCAGTTAGGTGGTTTGTTGCATGAAGTCATTGCGTCTAAAGCGGCCGCCTGTGCAGCGAAAAATTTGAAAATAGAATGCGGTTGTAGTGACACCATTAGCGTCCAGGGGGATAGGTTCCTATTGTCCCAGGCCACCGACAACCTTTTGCAAAATGCCATCGAATTTAGCCCAGAGGGTGGCACTATCTCAATCCAAGTTATACGGGATAGCGATGCCGGTAAGGGTAGTGCGAAAATTCTTATCCGGGATGAAGGGCCAGGCATACCTGCCTACGCCAGCGAAAAGATTTTTGAACGTTTTTATTCCCTGAACCGTCCAGGAACCAATAAAAAAAGTTCAGGCTTGGGGCTGTGTTTTGTCAAAGAGATAGCCCACTTGCACCGCGGCACAATTGAGGTGCGTAACCGGGATGAGGGTGGCGTAGAAGCGCGATTTTCCATCCCAAACGAGTAATCGAATGGGTAAAAGTTACGCTTAGCACACATAAAACACATATTTGGCACACATAAGGCATTTACTTTGGCACAAAACCGGAGGACACCTTATGCAAAAAAACATGTCAATCAAGCTGCTGGTTATCCTGGCCATTAGCCTGTTCCTACTTATCCCGCTTGGTATCATTTCAGACCAAATTGATGAGCGCGAGTACTACCTGAATATTGCCAAAGAAAAGGTTGCCCAGAGCTGGACGGGTGATCAAACCATAACCGGGGCAGTGCTGGTTATCCCCTACACGGTGACAACCATCAGCAGCCATATCGATCCAGTCACTAAGTTGCCTGCAACCCTAGAATCAAAGGAACGCAAATTTAAGTTCGTGGTGCCTGATAAAATGCATATTAGTAGCGAGATAGAAAATGATGTGCGCTATAAAGGTATTTATAAAGTGCCGGTTTATACCACTAATTTGAGCTTTGACGGTGAAATATCGGCAACCGTCATTCAAAACGCAATAACTGCCATTAAGGCGGCCAATCCCCGGGTAGAACTGCATCAACCCCATCTCACGGTAATGGTGTCCGATCCCCGCGGTATAAATAGCATTCCTGCCTTAACCTGGAATAGCCAAACCATTCCGTTCCAGCCTGGCAGCAAGTTAAGCAACCACAGCGGTGGTATGCATGCGTTGTTACCAAAAATTGAAAGTTTGGGTTCTGGCAGCATCGCTTTTGGCTTTGAGCTGTCTTTGCGCGGCATGGAACAGCTGTCATTTGTACCGGTTGGCGAGCAAACTTCGGTAGAGGCAAGGTCAAACTGGCCGCATCCAGAATTTATCGGTGCGTTTTTACCCAACAGGCGCGAAATCGGCAACCAAGGTTATAGTGCCAGCTGGCAAGCAACAGCATTTGCTAGCAATATTTTTGAAAATATTGAGCTTTGTGAACGCAATATCTGTGAAGAACTCGACGCTAGCCAATTTGGTATTAAGCATATTGAAACCGTAGACATCTATTTGCTGTCATCCCGCAGTGTTAAATACGGCTTTTTGTTTATTGGTTTGAGTTTTATCGCGTTTTTTATTTTTGAAGCAGTAACCAAACTGCCGGTACACCCTATCCAATATGCCCTGGTGGGCGCCGCCATCGCTATCTTCTATCTACTGCTGGTGTCGCTATCAGAGCACTATGCGTTCTGGTTGTCCTACGCTGCCGCCAGCATCAGTTGTTCTGCCCTACTGTTTTTCTACATCAAGGCGATCCTGCGTAGCCAGCGGTTGGGGTTTATCTTTGCCAGTGCGACTTTGGTACTCTATGCAGTGTTGTTCGTCATTATCAGCCTGGAAGATTTTGCCTTTCTGATGGGCGCACTACTGGCCTTCACCGCGCTGGCCGTTACCATGTCCGCCACCCGCAATATCGATTGGTACGCGGCGGCAGGCCAATTCCAGGCAAAGCAAAAACAGGCTGGCAACAAGCCAGATGATAAAGCCAATGTAGCCCAGGCCAATCCATGAAATACCTAGCCGTTTTTATTACATTGCTGGCATTGATGTTAGGCGCATCAATGCTGGCAACGACAGGTAGCAACAACCTGATATTCCAGTTTGTCCATTGGCTTCCCTATGGTGACAAACTCGGCCATTTCATCCTATTTGGTTGCCTTACCAGTGTGTCCCATTTAATGACTCGCTGCTACTCAATCACCCTGGTAGGCAAATCCCTGCCCGTGGTATACCTGCCGCTATTTGCCTACGCCATCATCGATGAATTACTGCAAATCGGTACCGCCAACCGCAGCTTTGATCTCTGGGATTTAGCCATGGGACTGTTGGGGATTGTGGTGTTTGGGGAGATCACCAAAAGGCGCTGCATGGCCAATATCTAAACTTAATCGATTGCTCGAATTAGCCTCTTACTCTAATAGATTTGGTAATAAAAATTACTTTAATCTATTATGATATTGATTAATCGATAGTATTTTATTGCTTTGTTGCTTAACCCACTTGCCCAGAAAAGGATAAAAAAGGTTAGAACATGGAGTTTGTTAGTAACTTCGAATTTCTGAAACAACACCATGACTGGCTATTCAAGCTTGCTGAGGGCGCTGAACGAAACTTTTCACCCGATCCAAATACGTCCCTTATCAAAATACGCCAGCTAGGTGAAGCCATTGCCCAAAATATTGCTGCCCGGGTTGGCGTCGAATTCGGCGGTACAGTAAAGCAAGTCGATCTACTGCGTGAGTTAGATTACAACCTGCGCCTGGATCAAAACGTCCGGGATGCCTTTTACACCATCCGCAAGTTGGGCAATGCTGCCACCCACGAATTTGATAGCAGCAGCCACCGCGATGCACTGAAAGCCATTATGGTCGGCCATGCCTTAGCTATTTGGTTTCACGTCACATTTGGTGGCGATACGGCTAAGGGCTTTAAAAGAAAGAAATTTGTTAAACCGCAAGACCCCTCTGAATACGTACGCCAATTAGAAGAACAAGTCGAGCAGCTCAAAACCGAATCACAACGCAGTTCCGAACGCATTAAAACCGCCGAACAGCTCAGCCGCATTGAAGCGGAAAAAGCCCAAGCTGAGCATGAACGCGCCGAGAAAATGGCAGCCGATAGGGCGCTGTGGGAAGAGCTGGCGTTAGAAAGTGAAAAAGAAGCAGCAAAATTTAAAACTTTTGCAGAACAAGCTAACAAACAACTTATCAAGTCTTTCCAGGCCAAACCTAAAACCGAACAGGCAGCAGAACTAAAACGCATCGAAAAATCCCCGTTTGAAATGGACGAAGCGGAAACCCGGGCGGTTATTGACCAACAATTAATTGCCAACGGTTGGGAAGCCGATACTGAAAACTTGCGTTATTCAAAAGGTGCCCGTCCAGAGCCTAATAAAAACAAAGCCATTGCCGAATGGCCAACCGCTTCGGGTCCTGCGGATTATATGCTGTTTATTGGCATGACCTTGGTTGGCACTATTGAAGCGAAAAAGAATGCTAAAAATGTCTACAGCGCTATCGACCAGGCAAAACGCTACGCTAGAGCCGTCGAACAGTTGCCAGACGGTGTTGAGGTAATTGCTCAAGGCGAATTCAGTGTCCCGCTCACCTTTGCCACTAATGGCCGCGCCTATTTAAAGCAGCTAGAACAAGAGAGTGGAATCTGGTTTTTGGATGTGCAGGATCCAACCAACCGTCGTAAAGCATTAAAAGGTTGGTTTTCACCTAAGGACATTAAAAGCTACCTGCGCCAGACGCCGAAACAAGCCAATACTGAATTGGATAACATGGGCTTTGACTATGAGCTAAAGCTGCGTGATTACCAGAAAAAAGCCATCCTCAGCGTAGAAAAAGCCATCAAAGACGGCAAAGAAAGGGCGTTGGTGGCAATGGCCACAGGCACTGGCAAAACCAAAACCTGTATCGCCCTGGTTTACCGGTTATTAAAAGCCGAACGTTTCCGCCGTATTCTATTCCTGGTAGATAGGAGCGCCCTTGGGGTACAGGCTACGGTGGATTTCGGCGAAGTTAGGATGGAAAACCTCAATACCTTTGCCGACACCTTTGAGGTATTGGGCATAGAGCCTGAAAAAGCCCCTAAACCCAACCCGGAAGACGATACCAAGGTGCATGTCGCCACCGTGCAGGGCTTGGTTAAGCGGATCATGTATCCACCAGAAAATGGCAGCAAACCTGGGGTTGGCCAGTACGACTGTATTGTGGTTGACGAATGCCATCGCGGCTATTTGCTAGATCGGGAACTCAGCGAAACTGAGGTAAGGTTCCGGGATCAAAAAGACTACATGTCTAAATACCGGGCGGTGATTGAGTATTTTGACGCCTTTAAAATCGGCTTAACCGCAACACCGGCACTGCATACTAAAGATATTTTTGGCGATCCCGTTTTTAGCTATAGCTATACCGAGGCGGTGATAGATGGTTATCTAGTGGATCACCTGCCGCCAACCCGTATCCATACCAAATTGAATACCGATGGCATCAAGTACCAGGTTAACGAAGAAGTCCAGGTTTACGATCCACAAACCCAGCAACTAGATCTTATCAACACCCCTGACGAGCTGGATTTTGATGTCTCGCAATTTAACCGCAATGTGATTGCGCCTGAATTTACTAAAGAGGTGTGCCGTTGGCTAATTGAAAGTGATTCACTCAATCCCTACTCCCAAGAAAAATCCTTGATATTTTGTGTTACCGACAAACACGCCGACGATGTGGTAGAAGCGCTGAAGGAGGCTTGCGAAAACTATCACGGCGAAGTCGAAGATGACGCTATCCAAAAGATCACCGGAGCGTCTGATAAACCATTGGAAAAAATCCGGCTGTACAAAAATGACAGGTTGCCCAATATCGCAGTTACGGTAGATCTGCTGACTACCGGTGTTGATGTACCAGCCATTTGCAACCTGGTATTTCTGCGCCGGGTCAATAGCCGTATTTTATTTGAACAAATGTTGGGACGCGCCACCCGCCGCTGTGATGATATTGCCAAGGAGCGCTTTCGCATATTTGATGCGGTTGATATCTACAAGCAGCTAGAAAAAGTGAATACCATGAAGCCGGTGGTCACTAAAGTGGATATCACCTTTAGTGAATTGGAACAGGAAATCACCCAAAGCCCCGATCCTAAATTGCAGCAATTAGCCAAAGACCAGTTTCTTGCGAAATTGCAGAGTAAAAAGAACTACTTGTCGGCGCAGCAAGCGTCCGATTTTGAGAGCATTGTTGGCAAACCGCCACAAGCCTTTGCGCAAGAACTCAAACAAATGCCGACAGAAGCGGTCGCCGCCTGGTTCACCCAACACCCTGGTTTAGGTGAGTTGCTGGATAGGAAAGTCACTGGTGTGGGCGGCAATAATAAAATTGTGATTTCCGACCGCGATGATGAGGTGACTGGAACCTCAACGGGTTATGGCAGTGGCCAAAAACCAGAAGATTACCTGTCTGCGTTCAACAAATTTATTAACGCCAATAGCAACCGGCTTTTAGCTATCCAAACAGTGATCCAGCGCCCGTGGGAACTGACCCGGGACAGCTTAAAACAGCTGGCTTTGGAGCTAGAGAAAAGCGAATTCCGCGAAGAAGATTTAAAAGTCGCCTGGAAAGAAGTGAAAAACGAAGAAATCGCCGCGCGCATTATTGGGTTTATCCGCCAAGCCGCCATTGGTGAAGCGTTGGTGCCTTACGACCAGCGGGTTGACCGCGCGTTAGATAAGATTTTATCCAGCCAACCCTGGAAAACACCGCAGCGGGAATGGCTTGAAACTATCGCCAGCCAAATGAAGGCGAATATTATTGTTGACGAATCCAACCTCAATGAAGGCATTTTTAAACAACGCCTGGGTGGCATTAAACGCGCTTCCAAGTTATTTTCCCAACCTATGGCTGATATCCTTAGCGAATTTAACCGGGAGCTTTGGGCGAGTTAATGGAAAACCTGAGTTTTGAAACCTTCCATTCCGGTGTTTGGAAAGAGCAATACCAATATAAGAGCTTTTCCCCGACCTTGATTAACCGCGAATGGCAATGGCAAGATCCACAAATCAATACCTTGCTCGAACAGTCATCTCGTGCACTGGCTGAATTAGATGCTTTCACCTTAATCGTACCCGATGTCGATTTGTTCATCCAAATGCACATTACCAAAGAGGCACAAACATCTTCCAGGATTGAGGGTACTCAAACGGAGATGGATGAGGTGATTTTGGATAGTGACCAAATTGCTCCTGAAAAAAGGGATGACTGGCAGGAGGTGCAAAACTATATCCAGGCTATTAACGACGCAATTGCTGAGTTAGAGCGTGTGCCACTGTCTAATCGCATCCTTAAAAGCACCCACAATACGCTGATGCAGGGAGTAAGGGGGGAGAACAAAACGCCGGGCGAATTTCGCCTGACCCAGAATTGGATAGGCGGCAGCAATCTAAACAACGCTGCGTTTGTCCCGCCACATCACAATGAAGTCATCGAACTGATGAGTGATTTGGAAAAGTTCTGGCACAACGAGAATATCAATGTTCCCCAGTTGATTAGAATTGCCATCAGCCACTATCAATTCGAAACCATCCACCCTTTTTTAGACGGAAATGGTAGGATTGGCCGTTTGCTGATCACCCTGTATTTGGTGGACAAAGGGCTGTTGAAAAAGCCGTCACTATACCTTTCTGACTTTTTCGAACGCAATCGTGGTAGTTACTACGATGCGTTGACGAAAGTCAGGATGTCCAACGATATCATCCACTGGGTTAAGTTTTTCCTTACCTCCGTGATCGAAACGGCCAATAAGGGTAAAGCCACCTTCCAGGGGATTTTGGAATTGCGCCAGGAGATGGATAGCTTGGTGTTGGGTTATGGTAAACGCGCTGAAAATACCCAAAAGCTATTGCAGCGCCTATACAGCAGGCCGGCGATTAATATCTCAGAAGCAGGCAAATTGTTGGGGATTAGCCATCAGGCGGCGTCTGGATTAATCAAAAAATTAGTGGATGACAATGTACTGGAAGAGCTAACCGGCTTTGGCAGGAATAGGATGTATTTCTTTAGTCGCTACTTTAATCTGTTCCTGCAATAGCGTCTGAAACCATGTTTTTTGTTTAGGCCATCGTTGGCACAAAACCAATTGAAGATTACATATATTTTTCCATATGTAATTAAAACAAGAGAAAGCTTACATATGGATTTTTATATGTAAGGAAAATCAATTCTTCCTTACATATAAAAATCTATGTGTAAGTTAATGGGATGTTAAATGGACATCCGCAACGAATGTATGCAACCAAGTAGTAGAAAAATAAATAATGAGCACACAAGACTTAATCAATAAACTCTGGAACCTCTGTAACCTGTTGCGTGATGACGGTGTTACCTACCACGAATATCTCAACGAGCTGACTTATCTAATCTTTTTGAAAATGGTGGCAGAAACTGGCCAGGATGAGCTAATCCCCGATGGCTACCGCTGGGCAGACATTGAACAATACAATGCCGCCACCCGTTTGGAAGAATACAAAAAACTCTTAATCCACCTTGGCTCCCACGGCTCTTTGATCACCAAAGCCATTTTTGCCGATGCCTCCACCTGCATCCGCAAGCCCGCCACCCTCAACAAGCTCGTCACTGAAATTGATAACCTGGACTGGTACTCGGCCAAACATGAAGGTTTGGGCGATATGTATGAAGGGCTATTGGAGATTAACGCCAGTGAGAAAAAATCCGGCGCTGGCCAATACTTCACCCCGCGGGTGCTGATCGAAGTGATGGTGGAGCTAATGCAGCCGGGCCTGGATGACGTGATTGTGGATCCCACTGCGGGTACTGGCGGCTTTTTAATTGCCGCCCACCACGAAATCGAAAAGAACAACGACATCAGGGCGCTAGACGAAGTCGCCTACGAAAAATACCAGCATAAAACCTTTTATGGCATGGAGCTGGTGCCGGATGCGCGCCGCCTGGCCATGATGAACCTTATGCTGCACGACCTGGCGGTAGACGATACCAATGCCGGGGTGCTTTACGGCGATACCTTGTCCAATGAAGGCAAGGTCTTGCCCAAAGCCAGCCTTATCCTGGCCAATCCCCCCTTTGGAACCAAACAAGGTGGTGGTGTGCCCACCCGTGATGACCTGGTGCATTACACCTCCAATAAACAATTGGCGTTTTTGCATACCATGTACCACTGCATGCTAAAACCCGGTGGCCGGGCTGCGGTGGTACTGCCCGATAATGTGTTATTTGAAGGTACAACCGGGCGCAAAATCCGCAATGACTTAATGGAAAAATGTAACCTGCATACCATTTTGCGCCTGCCCACCGGGATTTTTTACGCCGCGGGGGTAAAAACCAATGTGCTGTTTTTCCAAAAGCCCGTTAACCCCAACCAAGATAAAGGCAATACCAAAAAAGTCTGGGTCTATGACCTGCGTGCCAATATGCCGCAATTTGGAAAACGTACCGTACTGACCAAAGCCCACTTTGATGAATTTTACCAAGCCGTGGGTAGCGACCTAACCCAGGTAAACGACGCCCAGCGCCAGGCCTTTATTGACCAACACCAAGACGGTAGTGATATCGGCGATGTCGATACCTGCCGCCTGCGCTGCTTTAGCCGCGAAGAGATCGCCGCCAAAGAAGATTCCTTGGATCTTGCCTGGATCCGCGACGACAGCATCGAAGATGCCGCCAACCTGCCCGAACCCGATGTGCTAATTAATGAAGCCATTGAAGAACTGGCCGGTGCCATTACCGATTTACAGTCAATTTTGGTGGAACTGGATGCCGCAGAGGAAGCTGATGGGGTTAAGGTATGAGTCAGTTGCCGGAGGGGTGGGAAAGGACAAAGCTCGGTAATTTGACTCGAAAAATTGTGGGCGGTGGAACTCCGTCGAAAAACAATCCTGGCTATTTTCACGGTGATATCCCATTCATGACTGTTAAGGACATGAAGGTTTCTCGTCCTTCGGAGACAGTAGACAAAATATCAGATGAAGCCCTACAAAACAGTAGCGCTAAATTGATAGAAGCTAACACTTTAATAATCTCGACTCGTATGGGGCTTGGCAAAATTGTCAAAACTGACTTTCCTGTTGCTATTAATCAAGATTTGAAAGCTCTGCTTCTAAAGGACTCAGTTGAGCAAAGCTTCTTTGAGTATCAATATAAGTCGCTTGCTGGATTTATTGAATCATTGGGTACTGGTACAACTGTAAAAGGTATTCGGTTAGACACATTGAAGAATATTGATGTGGTTGTTGCGCCTTATGAACAACAAAAACGCATAGCCGATAAACTGGATTCAGTATTAGCCAAAGTTGAAGCGGCACAAGCGCGCCTTGATAAAATCCCCACCATCCTAAAACGCTTCCGCCAATCCGTCCTTGCCGCCGCGATGTCGGGAGAGTTAAGTTCAGAATACCGTGAAGACGATGAAGAATTTGTAAGTATAACTAGCAGTTATACTGCACCGCAATCTTGGAAATTAAAATCAATGAATGAGCTTTCTTCTACTATTACAAGTGGCTCGAGAGGCTGGGCTAAATATTATTCTCAAACTGGTTCTACGTTTATTCGCGCCCAAAATATAAAAACCGACCAGTTATTGTTGGATGATGTTGCTTATGTAGATCTTCCAGAAAAAGCCGAAGGCAAGCGAACACGTATAGAAATGGATGATTTACTAGTAACTATAACTGGCGCAAATGTAACTAAAGCTGCAAGGGTTAAGGTTGAATTGAATAACGCATATGTAAGTCAACATGTTGCTTTGATCAAACTGAACGATCAGAACCTATCCCCTTTTGTTGAACTCTATTTTAAAGCTCTAAATGCAGGCCGAGGAACACTAATGGAATTAGCTTATGGAGCCGGCAAACCTGGATTAAGTTTAAAAAACATAAGAAGTTTGAGTGTAGCAATTCCTCCGATAGAAGAATTGAATACTATTGTAAGGATGGTAGAAGAACTTTTTACTGTTGCAGACGCTATCGAAAAACAATACCTCGCTGCCAAAGCCCGTTTAGATAAATTGACTCAATCTATTTTAGCTAAGGCCTTTAAAGGCGAGTTAGTTTAAGGCGTGGCAATGAAGGTTGTCCTGCGCCAAAAAGCGAAAAGCCCCGGTGATACCACCGAGGCTTGGACGCCGACCGAGATTGCTCAATCCACTTGCTATACAGTATGTGTGAAACTCGGAAATTCGTCAACCTGCCAGTGTACATGAAAAGGAAAATTAAAATGACAAGTCGTGTCCAATTCCAGCTGGGCCAATTACGGTTATCTGGTGGCTGATTCCATGTCCACTGGCGTTGAGACCGAACTACAGATGCTAGCCTCACTGCACGGTATCGGTGTACTGCTGCTAGATGTAGAAGATCTCTATAACAGCCAAATCCTAATTCCCGCCAAAGAAAAAGCCAACGTCGACTGGCTCTCCGCCAACCGCATCGTCAACGAAAACAGCGATTTTAAAAACTATATCGAACAAGTGGGTATCTACCACCAAACCGGCAAACTGATGAAAAGCGCTTGGAATAAGTAACGTCTTTAAAGGAAGGCGGTTTTAGCTAGCAATTGAATTGCTTTCTTGCAGCGACCACTAGGATTGACGCGGGTTTTAGCGCTGCTTGTTGATGTCCTCAAGGTGCATGTGTTGGCTGCACCTTGATAATGTTAGATACAAGGGCGCTAGTCCGTTGTTCGCGCTCTTGGTAGTGCCGGCCTGCGCTGTCCGTCGTCTGGGGTATTTGATTTTGGGGTCAATGGGTTGGTCGCCACCGCAGGCCGTGAGTTTGCCCTAGTCAGCGATGGTGTCGTTGGGTTTGTTGGTGTCGCCGTCTGAGTTGGGCTAGTGATCATGGTTGATGAATTGGCCCGGGTAACGGCGGGTTTGGGTGTTAGCGGGCTTCGTGATGTGTCATCAGCACTGCCTTGGCGTATCGCGGGTGATGATGGCGCCCGCGATAAATTGGGCGGAGATGCATTTGCCGCGGTATTGGTGCGTTGGGCTGCATTGTTATTGGCAGCATTATTGGTGTTTAAGGTGCTGGAAGCGGCAGCACGTTTTTGACCATTGTTCACAATACGTTACCTCAAAGCGGGTTAAACTTTAACCAGCATACCACTCAAGCTACAAATTTCAATTAATCGATTAAGTCTTGTTATGGAGCCAAATTAGCTACTTTGCCAAAACTCATTTTTCGCTACCTGAGCCGGCTTATCAGCTATGAAACTAAAGGGCATCTCTTAATACTCATATTTAAGTCGGGCACTATAGCGGTTTAGTAAAGCGTCTAGACCGATTTCTATTCGGGATAGCCTTCACCATCAATAAGCGCATCTAATACTAAATACATCCGCGCCTGCTGGCTGAAGTGGTGTGCTCTGGCACGCGGAGTTACCGCACCAAATAGAGCATATCGAGACATACCACGAGATAATAGACGTATCATGGAAGCGGCCGTGGCTAATGTTACTGCTGAATCGGATACAGCTTTTCGACTACTGCTGCAGGCAATGGATATGTATGAAACAGGGCATGCTGGTATAACAACAATGAAAACCCATAAAGGTCATGTAGGCCTAAGCAATAAAAGCGTACCTGTTTCTAAATTGGATCGATAAATTCATCTGTGGTGACAATTTTGAATGGGAAAACCAGTTAAAGTTACTTCTGTGCAATCCATCTTTAGCACCCGACGCGAGACAACTCGAAAGAGCTTTAATGGTTGTGCCTAGGGGCGCTATCACTTTCTGTTCTGTTGGTTTTAAAATGGAGTTAGTAAAAGGTTTTTAATCGATTGGACAGGGGAACTTTGATTGCGGGCGATGAGCAAAATTGACCCAAAGTGAGATGTCTTCGGTCTTTTAATCTACTATAGACTGCTGACATATACTGTCTACATAGTTTTTGCTAGAGTGTGTGCTTTCACATACACTTCCAAAAATAAGGACATAGCACGTGGATAATATGGAGCAAGTTACTAAAACCGCGAATCGGACATTAAGGTTCGAGCATGTTGTTGGTCAAGTCAGTTTCCTTACAAATTTGTCTATGCAGACGAGAAAAACCATCGCAGCCCTAGCCTGCTTCATGGTCTTCTTTTTGCAATTTCCAGTCAATGCAATGGAAGAAATTGCACTCTCGGATCAGGAATTACTGAATTTATCTGAACTTGCTAGCGATAAATATTCCAGTGGTGCTGTCGTACTGAAAAGGCGCAACTTGGTTGAAATAGATGAAAGCGGCTTTGAAAAATACAAGTTTTACATTGCCATCAAGCTATTAGATGAAGAAGCAGAGCGGGACTACGGCAAGCTAATCAGCCGCCACAATGCTTTTTACTACGAGAAGCAGATGGATTTTGCCAGAATTAGAACTGCAGACGGTGAGACAAAGGCAGTACAGAAAGATGCAATGCAGGTGGTCAAGGAGGGTGCCAACAGCAGCTCCTTCGACAATATGCAAACGCTAAAGCTGGCATTACCTAATGTGCGGAAAGGCAGCATCATTGAATTGCAATTTAGTGGCAGACAAATAAGGCCCTTGGTCGATGGCCATTGGTTCGACTTTCGACAAATTCATTATCTGCAGTGGGTAGAGGAAAGGAATTGGGTGAGAGTTGATCCAGTAATGAGTGCTGATATTAGGTTGAGTATACCATCGGACAAAAAACTTTATTGGAAAACCCAAAATTCAAACACTCAACCCACTATCAGCCGGCAAGATAAACAGCAATTTTACACTTGGCAGTTTGAAAATATTGACGGCGTTACTGTTGAGAATGGCATTAGAGATTTAATCAGTCTGTTACCCGCTATAAAGCTGACAACAATCAACGACTGGCAAGTAATAGATAACTGGGCAAGTTCCTTTCTTATTGAAAAAACCACTGCGGTTGGCGAGGTAAAAAATCTTGCTGTTAAACTTGGCCAAAATGCACATACGCCTATACAAAAAGTTCAGGCGGTTTTTGAGTATATGCAGGATAATGTGCGCTATATAGGTGCCCATGTTGATCGAGGCGGTTATATACCGCATGCCCCAGAAGATGTGTTGCAGCAAGCCTATGGGGACTGTAAAGACCAAACTGCGTTGATTGTTGCCCTGTTATCTGAAATGGGCGTCAAAGCCTACCCGGCATTGGTAAATTTGGGTAGGTCAAGCCCCGTTACGCCGGATATTCCAATGCTGACATTTAACCATATGATCACTTATGTCCCCGAATTGGATATTTGGTTGGATACCAGCGGCGAAACCGGTAAGTTCCCCGGGGTGTCAGGTTTTCTTGAAAATCAGACCGCGTTTGTTTTGGATACCAACGGCGGTGAGTTAAAAGATATTCCGGCGCAGGATCCTGAACAGAATTTTGCAAAAGTGAAGGTAGTCTACGACTTTGACAAGCCGAATTTGGGGCTAAATATCAACTTTTCATTTGGTGGCCACATGGACACCCAACTGAGGAATTTGTTTAAAACGGCGCCGGATAAAGCAGCATTGATGCGTCAACTTCTGGCAGCTTTTTCTATTCAAAAGAGTTATGAGTCATATTCTGTCAGCAATGTCGAAAATTGGCAGGAGCCTTTTAGCATAGATGTGCAATACGGTACTTTGTCGAGTATGGAAGAAGACCTCTCCTTTTTCAGGTATGCCGACTCGCTAATGACCTTGGTCAATATGTTTACGCAATTTTCGTATTTACCGAAACCTGAAGAAAAATCTCATGACTATTATTTTCAGTTTCCCTTTGAATTGATTCTCGAAAGGCATTATCCAAATTTCTTAGAGGGTACGGTACTGGCATTAACACAGACTTCCACTGAGTTTGACACTGAATACTTGGGAGTAGAGCACACAGGCGAAAACACCGATAAAGTCGTCCAGATGGCGACCAAGCTGACGTTTAAACAAAATGTGATAAACCCTGAACAATACAAAGGTTTTTATGAGCAATTTGCTCAACTCAGGGAAGAAGCACTAAATGTATTCCTGTTTTCAGAAGATCTCACTAACGACATCACAAAGAAAAGTATACCTGAGTCCTACGATGCCAGGATTATTCACGCTAAACAGTTACTTGACAGGGGGGAATTTGAATCCGCATT
>CBDIHK010000028.1:0-580677 GCA_965279005.1 Alteromonadaceae bacterium
ACCGTCTAGGGTGAAGTCTTTTTCGTTTTCATCACTTGCTTGGGCCTGGGCAGCAAGACAAGCAGCGATTATGAGTGGAAGTGTTTTTTTCATTTTTAGCGCGTTCTCCTGAGGCGCGCAATTCTAATGTATTGTGCTTAACAGTGTCGAGATGACAGGGCAATTGAATTCGTTTGCAAGGGCAATAAAAAGCGAAAACTTTGGTAAGGCAAGGATAGTTTGGTGGTTTTTTAGCAGCGAAGTCGTTTAGCTTCGCTGCTTAGGATACAATTGTATTAAGTGCGTGAGGCTTCAGCAATGGAATCAATTGACGCCTTAATAGTGGCATTAAACTCTTGATCAGATTGTTGCGCTGACAAACCTTCGGCTAGTGCCCTGGAGAAACTGGCGATCATGCCATTGTTGCGGGCAATGATAGCGTTGGCATCGTCACGGCTATAACCACCAGACAAAGCGACGACGCGCACCACATTTGGCTTATCCATTAACTCACGGTAGAAGTTGTCTTCTGATGGCAAGGTGAGCTTCAGCATAACGTGCTGGTCATCCGCCAAGGCATCAATGTGTTTGACCAATGCGGCCTTCAATAGTTGCTCCGCTTCGACCTTTTCTGGAGAGTGGATATCCACTTCAGGCTCAATGATGGGCACCAGGCCCTTGGCGATAATTTGCTTGCCCACTTCAAATTGCTGGGCGACCACTTTCTCGATACCTTCGGCATTGGCCAGCTTGATAACGGAGCGCATTTTAGTACCAAAAACACCTTGGGCAACGGCTTTGTCCAATAACTCATCCAAGCCAGGCATGGGTTTCATTACCTGGACACCATCTGCTTCATCCGCTAATCCCTTGTCGACTTTCAGGAAGGGAACCACATTTTTGTCCTGCCACAGGAACTGGGCGCTCATTTTGCCCTCGATTTCGCGATCCAAGGTATTTTCAAACAAAATGGCACCAAGGATTTTGTCACCATTAAAGGCTGGGCTGGTAATAATACGGGTGCGCATGGCGTGCACCATGGCAAACATTTCTTCATCACCATTGTAGCTGTCTGGCTGGACGCCATATTGCATTAACGCTTTTGGCGTACTGCCGCCGCTTTGGTCTAGTGCAGCGATAAAACCTTCGTCATTGGTTACTTTTGCAAGCATTTCAGGATTGGCTACTTGGGCCATAAGTATTCTCCTAGAGTTCGAAGTTTAGATATTAAAAGCCTGTTTTATAATGTTGTCCATTCTGCTGCTATTGAGCTCTTTGCTCCAGCATGGCTACTGCTGGTAGCTTTTTGCCTTCTAAAAATTCTAAAAAGGCGCCGCCACCGGTGGATATATAGGACACTTGGTCTGCGATACCATATTTGTCCACTGCTGCCAGGGTGTCTCCGCCCCCAGCAATGGAGAAGGCGTCGCTGTTGGCAATTGCCTTGGCAATGGCTTTGGTTCCTTCACCGAACTGGTCAAACTCAAAAACGCCCACCGGCCCGTTCCAAACTATAGTGCCAGCTTTGGCAATCATCTGGGCCAAGCGCGCGGATGTTTCCGGACCGATATCAAAGATCATGTCACCATCAGCCACCTTGTCGACGTCTTTGAGATGCGCGGCTGCATCTTCTGCAAACTCCTCGCCCACAACTACGTCAACAGGCACCGGGATCTCGCCACCATTGTCGTTGGCCACTTGCATTAAGCGCTTCGCTTCATCCACTAAATCAGCCTCATACAAAGACTTGCCCACGGCATGGCCTTGTGCCGCAATAAAGGTATTGGCAATGCCGCCGCCGACGATTAACTGGTTCACTTTTTGCGACAATGAATCGAGTACGGTTAGCTTAGTGGATACCTTGGAGCCGCCAACAATTGCCAGCAACGGCCTCGCCGGGTTTTCCAATGCCTTGCCGAGGGCGTCAAGTTCCGCCGCTAACAAAGGCCCGGCACACGCCACGGGGGCAAACATGCCGGCACCATGGGTTGACGCCTGTGCCCTATGGGCTGTGCCAAAGGCATCCATGACATAAATGTCGCAAAGCGCAGCGTACTGTTTGGCCAGCGCCTCGTCGTTTTTCTTTTCACCTTTGTTGAAGCGGACGTTCTCCAAGATAACCACTTCACCTTCGGCCACCTCGACACCGGCCAGATAATCAGTTGCCAAGCGAACCGGTGCAGCCAAATGTTCAGCGAGGTAATCCACAACAGGTTGCAAACTAAATGCAGCATCATATTCGCCTTCGGTAGGCCTGCCAAGGTGGGACATGACCAAAACCTTCGCGCCGGCTGCAACAGCGGCATTTATGGTGGGCATTGCGGCCCTTAGGCGCGCATCGGAGGTGACTTTGCCGTCTTTAACAGGAACATTTAGGTCTTCCCGAATCAGCACCCGTTTCCCTGTTAATTCCAAATCTGACATATTCAAAATTGTCATGCGTTCATGCTCCAAGAAGTGTGTAATTTATCTTTATCTCATCATCGCGAGACTTGTGTCCAACATGCGGTTGGCAAACCCCCATTCATTGTCACACCATACCAGGGTCTTCACCAACTTCTTATGGCTTACCCGGGTCTGGGAACCGTCGACAATACAGGAGTGGGGGTCATGGTTAAAATCTGTAGAAACCAATGGTTCTTCGGTGTAGCCCAAAATACCTTCCAAACGCCCTACCCGTGCATTTTGCAGTGCTAGGTTAACTTCGTCTACGCTGACCTCTGTCAGCAGGGTGACACTCAGATCCATCGCGGTCACATTGATGGTAGGCACCCTAACCGCAATCGCTTCAAAACGACCTGCAAACTTGGGCAAAATGCGTTCAATACCGATGGCTAATTTGGTATCGACCGGAATAATTGACTGGCTGGCCGCCCGTGTACGGCGCAAATCAGGATGATAGGCATCAATCACCTGCTGGTCATGCATCGAAGAGTGGATAGTAGTTATGGTGCCGCTTTCGACACCAAAGGCCGCATCCAATGTCTGCAAAACGGGAATGATACAATTAGTGGTACAGGAACCGTTGGATACGATTCTGTGCCCAGCGTCCAGGTATTGGTCATTGACCCCAAAAATCACGGTTTGATCCATGTCCGGCTGGCAGGGTTGCGAAAACAATACCTTGCCCGCGCCAGCCGCAATGTGGCGCTCGCCATCTTTTCGCGAATTGTAGATACCGGTGCATTCCAATACCAAATCAATACCGAGTTCTTGCCAAGGGAGATCTTCAATTTGCTGCTTTTGCAATAACACAACATCTTTCCCGGCAACATCAAGCCGGTCGCCCCGCAAGGACACAGAAAATGGGAAACGACCATGGGTGGAGTCGTATTTTAACAGGTGGGCAATACCTTTAGGTTCGGCCAGTTCATTAATCGCGACGATATCAATCAGGTCATCGCGACCCGACTCGTACAACGCCCGTAAGACGCTGCGACCAATGCGGCCAAATCCATTTATTGCAACTCTGATCATGGCAACCTTAAGCTTGGCAGGCCAAACAGCCTGCCATTGAGTTTGGGTGAGCCCAAGTTACAGTAACTCTTCAGCAGCGGCAACCACGGCTTCAGCCGTAATATTAAAGTGCTGGAACAAATCGGCTGCAGGCGCAGACTCACCAAAGGTATCCATGCCAATAATACGTCCATTCAGGCCGACATATTTGTACCAGTAGTCTTTTATTCCGGCTTCCACTGCAACCCGTTTAGTTACGGCGGCGGGCAATACCGATTCTTGGTAGCTGGCGTCTTGCTGTTCAAATACATCAGTGCTCGGCATTGAAACGACACGTACCTTATGGCCTTTTTCTGACAGTGTTGCGGCTGCTGCAACGGTTAGCTCAACTTCAGAGCCCGTCGCAATCAATACAATGTCTGGCGTGCCATCACAATCTACCAACACGTAGCCGCCCTTGGCAATATTGGCAACCTGCTCGGCGCTGCGCTCCTGCTGTGCCAAGCCTTGGCGGCTGAACACCAAAGTACTTGGGCCTTGTTGGTTTTCTATTGCGGCTTTCCAAGCTACTGCCGACTCAACCTGGTCACATGGACGCCAGTTCGACAAGTTGGGGGTCAAACGCAATGCCGCCATCTGCTCAACCGGTTGGTGGGTTGGGCCATCCTCACCCAGGCCAATGGAATCGTGGGTGTAAACGAATATCGCAGGCACCTTCATCAACGCCGCCATGCGTACGGCATTGCGGGCATATTCCATAAACATCAGGAAAGTCGCCCCATAGGGTTTGAAGCCTCCGTGCAGGGCAATACCGTTCATAATCGCGGACATACCAAATTCACGTACACCGTAATAAACATAGTTACCGCTGGCGTCGTCTTTGGTGATGCCCTTGCTGCCGGACCAAATAGTCAGGTTAGAGCCCGCCAAATCCGCTGAGCCCCCCATTAATTCCGGTAGCAATGGACCATAGGCATTCAATGCATTTTGCGACGCTTTGCGGCTGGCGATCTTAGCAGGATTAGCCTGTAGGCCATTGATGTACTCAGAAGTTGCTTGCTGCCAGTTTTCTGGCAAATCACCTGCTAAACGGCGCTGCAACTCTACCGCCAACTCTGGGTGGGCTTTGGCATAGGCATCGAGTTTGGCTTGCCATTGCGCCTCTAGTGCTTGGCCCTTTTCAATTGCAGACCATTCGGATTGGATATCTGCTGGAATTTCAAACGCGGGATGTGCCCAGCCCAGCGCCTCGCGCGTTAAGGCAATTTCATCTTCACCGAGGGGAGCACCGTGGCAAGACTCCTTGCCTTGCTTGTTTGGCGAACCAAAACCAATGGTGGTTTTACAGCACAGCAATGAAGGTTTGCCGGTTTCAGCCTTTGCAGCGTCAATGGCGGCTATCACCTGCCCTGGGTCGTGGCCATCAACATCGCGGATCACATGCCAGCCATAGGCTTCAAAACGTGCCGCGGTATCGTCAGTGAACCAACCTTCAACTTCACCGTCGATAGAAATGCCATTGTCATCCCAAAACGCCATTAATTTACCCAAGCCCAAGGTGCCAGCAAGTGAGCATGCCTCGTGGGAGATACCTTCCATCAAACAACCATCGCCTAAGAACACATAGGTGGCATGGTCGATTATGTCATGGCCAGGCTGGTTAAACTGGGCCGCCAAGGATCGCTCAGCAATCGCCATGCCCACGGCATTGGTGATCCCTTGCCCTAATGGACCCGTCGTAGTTTCAATACCGGGGGCATAGCCGTATTCAGGGTGGCCAGGCGTTTTGGAGTGCAACTGCCTAAAGTTCTTCAACTCCTCAATCGGCAAGTCATAACCGGACAAATGCAACAAAGAGTATATCAACATAGAACCGTGGCCATTGGACATTACAAAGCGGTCGCGGTTAACCCAGTTTGGATTGCTTGGGTTATGTTGTAAATAATCGAACCAAAGCACCTGCGCAATGTCCGCCATGCCCATAGGTGCACCTGGGTGCCCTGACTTGGCTTGTTGTACAGCGTCCATGCTTAAAGCACGGATTGCGTTGGCGAGTTCTCTTCTTGAAGGCATTGTCACTCCTCAGCTGGTAAAAACAGTGCCCGTCAGCACTGGCAAAATGAATAGCGCTGTATTCTCGCGCACCGGTACGCGTTGTGCAATTGAAATTGCGGGGATTTACAGCTTGCACAGGCTTTTTTTCATCCATAGGTTGGATTCCAGGTTTTAACCGTATAGACTTATAGACGTCTAGCAGTAAATACTGATATTGTTTTGCCGATAACTGTAAAGCAATAGCATAAAAATGAGAGGAATCTTAAAAGATGGCAGCACATCTGTTTACTTCAGAGTCCGTGTCCGAAGGACATCCGGATAAAATCGCAGACCAAATCTCCGACGCGGTATTGGATGCAATTATCGCACAAGACCCAAAAGCCAGGGTCGCATGCGAAACCTATGTCAAAACCGGCATGGTCATGGTGGGCGGTGAAGTGACCACCAGTGCCTGGGTTGACATTGAAGAGCTTACCCGCAAAACCGTTAGGGAAATCGGCTATACCCATTCAGACATGGGCTTCGACGCCGATAGCTGCGCTATCCTGAATACTATTGGAAAACAATCCCCCGATATTAACCAGGGTGTCGACCGTTCGCGTCCGGAAGAGCAAGGTGCCGGCGACCAAGGCTTGATGTTTGGCTATGCCAGTAACGAAACCGACGTTCTGATGCCCGCGCCTATTACCTATTCCCACCGCCTGGTGAAACGCCAAGCGGAAGTGCGCAAGAAAAAAGTACTACCTTGGTTGCGCCCTGACGCCAAAAGCCAGGTCACTTTTGCCTACGAAAACGGCAAGCCGGTTGGCATCGATGCAGTCATTTTATCCACCCAGCACAGTGAGGCCATCAACGAAAAAGACCTGCAAGAAGCGGTCATGGATGAAATCATCAAGCCGGTGCTACCCGCAGAATGGCTAACCGCGGATACCAAATATTTCATCAACCCAACCGGCAGGTTTGTAATTGGTGGCCCAATGGGCGATTGTGGCTTGACTGGCCGCAAGATCATCGTCGATACCTATGGCGGCATGGCGCGCCACGGTGGTGGCGCGTTCTCCGGTAAAGATCCATCTAAAGTAGACCGTTCAGCCGCCTATGCAGGCCGTTATGTGGCGAAAAATATCGTTGCCGCAGGGTTGGCCGATCGCTGCGAGATCCAGGTTTCCTATGCCATTGGAGTTGCCCAGCCAACGTCTATCAGTGTCGAAACCTTTGGCACCGGTAAGGTGGACAATTCAAGGTTGACACAATTGGTTAAAGAGCACTTTGACCTGCGTCCATTCGGTTTGATCAAAATGTTGGATCTTGAGCGCCCGATTTACCAGGAAACGGCTGCCTATGGCCACTTTGGCCGTGAACACTTCCCTTGGGAACAAACAGATAAAGCGGAAGAACTCAAAGCCGCCGCCCTCTAAGGCGGGCAAGGTTGCAAAAAGGGCGCTAAGCGCCCTTTTTTAATGCGCTTTTGCATCAGCGCGTTTCCACTTTATTATGTTGCGGTTAATATTTATTAAGATAAAGTTTAACCTGTCTATCTGCTCAGTAATGGGGCTTGCCTGGAGGGCACCAAAATGAAACTAAAACACCTTTGCCTCGCAGTGCTTTGCGCGACATTAGTCACATCCTGTGCCAAATCCCCTACCGGTCGCTCAACCCTTAAATTGTTTTCCACTGCACAGATGAATAACATGGGCGAGCAGGCTTTTACTAGCCTCAAGGAAGCGCAAAAAACCCAAGCAACACCGCAGCAAAACGACTATGTTAGCTGTGTTGCGGAACACATTGTCAAGCAAGTCCCAAAAACCACCTTCCCTGGTGAATGGGAAGTTGTGGTCTTCGATGACGAACAAATCAATGCTTTTGCCTTGCCTGGCGGCAAAATCGGCGTCTATACAGGTTTGCTGGATATCGCGGAAACCCAAGGCCAGCTAGCTGCGGTTATCGGCCATGAAGTGGGCCACGTTATCGCCGAGCACGGCAATGAACGCATGTCGCAAAATACCTTGGTAGGTATCGGCATGGAAGTGACCAACCAAGTGTTGTCCAATAAGCAGGTGAGCTACAACAAGGAAATCATGTCAGCGATAGGCCTAGGCGTACAAGTAGGATTGACCTTGCCTTTCAGCCGCACCCATGAGTCAGAAGCTGATATAATTGGCTTGGATTTAATGGCCAAAGCGGGCTTCAACCCAAGGGAATCTATCACTTTGTGGCAAAACATGGACAAAGCCAATGACGGTGGCAGGCCTTTGGAATTTTTATCAACCCACCCCGCCCCTGCCACACGCATAAGCCAATTGGAAAAAAACATGGGGAATGCCAACGTTATTTATCGATTGGCAAAAGAACGGCCGCAGTGTGCTGCCGACAACCCACAGCGTCCTTAAACTGGAACCGAGGCAACTGGTTATTTTATGGGCGCCCTTTCCTTACCGCGTTTTCTTTAGACATGCCCTAGGAGCAAAGATGAAACAATTTAAATTAATAATAGTGGTTTGGCTCTGCCTAGGGCTATCTGGCTGTGTTGTTTACACCGTTGCAGAAACCGCTGTTGACGCTACCACTACAGTCATAGGCGGGGCAATTGGTGTAGTAGACGCAGTGACACCGGATGTCTTCGATGATGAAGACGAAGATAACGACGAAGAAAACAAGGACGAAGAATAAACTGGTGCTAACCCGAGGCGCCGTATTAATACAGGCCGTATTTTTGCAGGGACTCTATTAATTTATCGTGGGTCAGGGGCTTTTTAATAAAGTCCAGTGCCCCAAGGCCAAGCACGCGCTGCTGCATCTGCGGCTGCACGTCGCCGGATACGACGACGACAAATACCTCTAACTTTTCTTGTTTTATCGCTTCTAGCACCTGGACGCCGTCCATAATCGGCATAGTCAGGTCGAGGAACAATATGGTGACAGGGGTACTACGCAGTATTTCCATTGCCCTTTGCCCGTGTTCTGCCATATGGATTTCGGAGGCAAAACCTTCTGGTAGGCAGCGCTGCACCGACTTTCGACCCAGTTTAGAATCGTCACAAATTAACACTGAAAAGCTCATGCTTACTTAAAACTTCCCTATACCTAGAGATAAAATGACTCGCCAATTGTATCCATTTTTTGATAAAACCCAAGTAATGGACAACAAGTAATACGAAATTGACGACAATGCGATCAACTTCCAACTCAAGTGACCACCTCGCTTATACCGTTTTAAAAGGCTTTGAAAAAAGCTTCAGGCGCTTCTCAACTATCAGCGCCCAAGCCAAGCAGCGCTTTGAAGCAACCGACTGGCAAGCGTGCCAGCGCGCCTCAAAACAGCGCATTGACCTATATGAGCAAAGCTTGAGTGAAACAGTCGCCGAACTCTACCAGCGCATCGACCCACACAAACAAGACAAACTGTTTTGGCAAGGGCTCAAACAAGCTTTCACCTCGCAACTGGAAAACCATCCACAATTTGAGCTGGCTGAAACTTTTTACAATTCGGTTATAGGCCGCATTTTCAAACACCAGCGCATCGAAGATGACATGATGTATGTGCTACCGAGCCGCTGCTACTTGTCAGGCCAAATGCGCCCAAATGTGGTCAATACCTTTAGGGCGGACAAGACCGTTAAAGCCACGTTGCAAAAGTTGTTTAGCCACTACCGCTTTAACATGCCTTTTGAAGACTACCAACGGGATTTGCGCAACCTCACAAGTGAAATAAAAAGGCGTATTCCCACTAGCCAGCGCCAGCATGTGCAACGGGTTGAAATGCTGCATCCTGGATTTTTCCGCGGTAAAGCAGCCTATTTGATTGGCCGCATCTGTTTTACCGAAGGGCAAATGCCATTTGTAATAGCGCTACTGACCAACGCGGATAGTGAACTGTTTGTCGATGCCATGCTGACTGAAAAACGCGACTTGAGTGTATTGTTCGGCTTCGCCCGCTCCTACTTTATGGTGGACAGCCAACATCCGGCGGAAATTGTCGCCTTTCTACAAGAGCTGTTACCCAATAAAAAGCACTTTGAGCTCTATACTTCCTTGGGCTTTTACAAGCATGGTAAAACCGTGTTTTATCGAAACTTTTTGCAGCACCTAGAGGAAAGCCAAGACCAGTTTGAAGTGGCGCCAGGGATCCGCGGTTTGGTGATGATGGTATTCCACCTCCCCTCCTACGGCATTGTATTTAAGATCATTAAGGACGAATTTCCGGAAAGTAAAAAAATCACCCGGCAAACTGTGCTTGACCGCTACAAACTGGTCAAAACCCACGACCGTATTGGTCGCATGGCGGATACCCATGAATTTGCCAACTTCCACTTGCCACTAGACCGGATACACCCAGACTTGCTGGCAGAGTTGCAAGAAACCTGCAGCAACAGTATTGAAATAAATGGCCAAGATTTGCTGATCAAGCACATGTACATAGAGCGAAAAATGACGCCGCTGAATATTTATTTAGCCGAAACCGAAGACCCGGTACTGGTGCGCAACGCCATTGACGACCTAGGCTGGACCATTAAACAAATAGCCGCAGCTAATATTTTTCCAGGCGACATGCTACACAAAAACTTTGGTATCACCCGCCACGGCCGGGTTATTTTTTACGACTACGACGAAATCTGCTACATGTCTGAGCGCAACTTCCGCTTTATACCCAAGTCCGATGATCCCTACGCTTTGGACACCTTGTCAGTCGCACCAGATGACGTTTTCCCCGAACAATTTGAGCACTTTATTGTGGGCAAGCGACACTTAAAACAGTTGCTGAAGCAACTGCACAGTGACTTGTTCACAGTGGAATACTGGCAAAAGATCCAGAAGCAGGTGGCCAAGGGTGACATTATCCATGTTACCCCCTACTCCCAGGATCAGAGGTTCCAAAGGGAGCTGGATGTGGGCGTAGGCACCATTGGCAATGCCAACACGCCATGATTACAAACTAGCCGAAACGGTTATTGCATGCCAAAGCATTAGGAATGAAATTACAAAACCGATTGACCAAAAAATACTGCGCGCCTTGTCATAGTCAAACCAGTACATAAATAAATAGGCCACGCGCGCAATTACAAATGCAATGGCGTAATATTGCATAGTCTGGTTGGCTGCACCTAGTGCGACTAGCGCAAGTGCACCCGGTGTATAGATAGCCAAGGCCTCAAAGCAATTTAGATGAGCCGCCCTGGCACGGGTACCAAAACCTTGCAATCTGTCTTGCTGTATCCTTGGGTTGCGGTTGTCATAACCGCCGTCTTTAAACATGGCATAAGCAAGCGCCGCTTTGGCAATCATAGGCATCAGAGCAGTGATGAATAAAGTTATTAAAATGACTTCCATCGGTGTTTCCAGTAAAACAATCTGGCATCAATATAGCGGAAAAAACGAGATAAGGATCGCAATGCGGGGATGTGAAAATGGATTTAGCTAAGAGGCTGAGCATCCAGGTTCCGTCACCATTAGAGCCTTTGCAAGTGCAATGGGCAGAAGGCAGCGATGCCAAACTTTGGGTAAAACGGGATGACCTACTGCACCCGGTTATATCCGGTAATAAATGGCGCAAATTAGAATTTGCACTGGCCGATTTTTTAAAGCATGACTATGACACTATTGTCAGTTTTGGTGGCGGCTACTCCAACCATCTGCACGCCTTGGGCTATTGCTGCAACAAACTCAACATTCCATTTCAGGCAATGATAAGGGGCAATTACAGCAAGCAACCCCCCCCCATGCTGCAAGACTTAAGTGAATGGGCTGGCAACCTGCATTGGCTGGCTAAAGTCGACTATAAAAAGCGCTATGAGCCAGAATTCTTGCAAAGTATCCACAATAAATTTCCTAATGCCTATTTGATCCCAGAGGGAGGATCCCAAGTTCACGCCAAACAAGGGCTGGCAAAGTTGCTTCAAGAGCTACCTAGGGAAATTGACACCCTGGTTTGCCCGGTTGCCAGCGGCGGCACCCTCGCGGGGCTAATAGCGTCATCCAAGCAACTAAATCGGCCTATTAACCTGATTGGCATAGCGGTGCTTAAGGGGGATGGATATTTGGAAGGGTTGGTCAATGATTTACTTGTCCAGATGCAGACAGATAGCACGGGGGTGGAATGGCATATCGAACACGGATTCCACTGTGGTGGCTATGCCAAGTCAAATCGAGAACTCTTGTCATTTTGCCAGGCATTCCAGAAAACAAGCGATGTACCGGTGGAACCTGTCTACAGCGGCAAGCTGTTCTACGGGGTTGAGCAGTTGCTCAAAGCTGGGTTCTTTAGCGCATCGGGCAACATTGCGCTGTTGCACACGGGTGGGCTACAAGGAGCCAGGTGAACCTGGCCAATGACAGTAAGTTGTTATTTTGCAGCTCGTTGCCTAGCCAAGCGCTCACGCCGGGCGATTGCCTGCTGCCGTTTGCGTTCAGTGTCGGCATAAACCGCGGCACCAATAATACCCGCTTCATTGAGCAACGCCGCAGCGACAACCGGGGTATCAATTGTGAGGTGGGCTTCAAATTTCTCCATTTTTTTACTTGCACCACCGCCTAAAATGAACAAATCGGGCCAAAACCAAGCTTCCATGGCTTGCAGGTAGCTATTGAACCGGGGTGCCCATTGTTTCCACTTTAAGCCATTGCGCTTACGCGCTGCGTCTGAGGCAAAAATTTCAGCCTCTTCACCGTTTTCCAGATAAACATGGCCAAGTTCAGTATTTGGCACCATTTGGCCATTGCTAAATATGGTGGTTCCCAGCCCAGTGCCAACCGCGATAAAAATCACAGTGCCATCGTGGCCTTTGCCTTTACCCAGCTTAAACTCGGCCATTGCCGCGGCGTCAGCGTCATTAACGCAATAAACATCAAGCCCCGTGGCGTGGTTAAATAGCTTTTCAATGTCGGTACCAATAAATGCTTTGTCGACATTGGCGGCAGTTTTTGCCACGCCGTGCTGGATGGCAGCGGGGAACCCACAGCCAATCGGACCTTTCCATTTGAATTCCTGTACTAGTTCGCAAATAGTGCCAGCCACAGCCATAGGCGTTGCCGGTTGTGGCGTCGGGATACGGTGCCGTTCGGTGAGCATCTGGCCTGTGACCGTATCGACAACGGCGCCTTTAATTCCAGAGCCCCCAACATCAATACCCAATATCTTCATTAACACATTCCTATGACAAACATATTCAGTTTAGGTTATACCCGATATGGAAAAATGCCAACCAAGAGGCACATTTTACCCAGTTTTTAGCTAGAGCGTGTTGCTCTAGTGATTCGTGAGGTATAAATCCCGGTATTGCTCTGTTGTTTGCAGTAACGCCATATTTTTACGCAGCCTGGCAACCAGCCTCGGATCCGTTTGTTGGCTGGCAGCCAAATAGAGATCCTGGTTCAATTCAGGAATAACCAATTGCACCCTAATATTGTGTGTGCCATAGCCCAACTGCTCCATTTCGTGGCTAACAACCGTTGGATCTGTCATTAACAAGTCAATTTTCCCCTTGGCCAAAAGGCTGACTTGCTCCTCCATGGTCGCCACCAAAAACAGGTTTTTGCTTTGGCTAAACCCCTTGGATAACAAATAATGGTGGGAATAGGCGTCCCTAATAGTGCCATATACATAACCATGGCTATCAGACAGTGATTTGAGGCCGAGATCCCCGCTTGCGGCCAGGCTGATTACCGCTACTTGCAGCCGGCTTACTGGACCAATCCAGTGGAACAAGGGCTCCCTTTCTTTTGTCCTGAGCATTGAAAAGATAAGCACGTTATTTCCAGTAAGTGCTTTGTTATAGGCCCTTGCCCATGGCATTACCTGGATATCAGCCTGCAACTGTGACCGTTGCAGCAACATCAGCAGTATTTCAACAGCAGTGCCTTTGACGAGATCATCTTCAATATATTGTACTGGCGGGTGGTGCTCGGTCACAGCCAAGAAGGTTTGTGCTTGTACCTGTGATCCCAAGGTAACCAGGCTAAAAGTTAGGCAGGCCAATAAAAGCCGAGAAGTCCCTTTCAACATGTTTTCCAGCATTTTCCATAAATAGTTAAAAACGGCTAAAATTGTAGGAAGCAATCACTATTTTCGCCAGCATTTGCCGCTATTGGGGTGTTGGCCAGGTAATAGGATGTTTAAAGATAAATTTACACTGATGCCATGCTTTGTTGCGCTCTGCTTCTTCGTTGTCGCGAGCCTTGGGATACCCAGGTTGTCGTTTGCTGCGCACGAAATCCAGGTGCTGACCGAGTACTTACCCAAATACCAGATCCGGCTGGACGACGGGGAACTTGGAGGCTTTGCCACGGAAGTGGTCCAGGCCATGTTTGCGATTACCGGTGACACCCCAGAAGTCCAGGTACTGCCCTGGGCGAGGGCTTACCAACGGGCTCTGGTGGAAAAAAACCTAATGATATACTCACTTGCCAGGACTGAAATGCGTGAGCCACAATTCCACTGGATAGGGGCGTTAAATTCAGAGCGTGTCGGTTTCTATGGGCTAAGTACCCGTTTCAATGCACCAATAGCCTCTATCGCCGAACTAGCTATGATGCAAATCGCCACGACCAAAAACTCCAACCCGGAGCTGTACCTTAGCACCCAAGGATTCAAGCGGCTGTACCGGGTAAGTGAAGAGCTAGTTGGCTACGGGCTTTTGTTCAAAGGCCGCACCGACCTGATTGTGGCTAGTGAGGTTGGTTTGCATGACAACCTAAAGCAACTCAAACAGCCGCAAGATTCAGTGATAAAGGTGTTTGAAATTCCAGAACTCAATAGCCACCTGCACATTGCGTTTAGCAAACGCAGTGACCCTGAGATAGTCGCCCACTACCGCTCAGCTTATGCCCAGTTGCGCGCCTCAGGCAAGTTTACTGAATTGCGCCAGGCTTGGTTTGGCAACCCATAGCGACCTAAATCGAGCGCCGTTAGGGTAAGTCACGGATCAAATCCCCTTCAACGACTTCATTGCTTGCAAACCAGCCTTGGTTCATCTCTAAGGCGTACAGAACCTGCTTGCTCGAACCTACCGAGGTAAGATCCAGCGGCTGCATCGGCTTGATATCGATTATTTTGCCCTTTGCATCAATGAAGGCCACATCCAGTGGGATGTAGGTGTTTTTCATCCACATTGACGCAAATTGGCGGCTATCGAACTTGAACAACATGCCACAGTCTGCGCAAAGTTTCTCGCGAAATTGCAGTCCCATTGCCCGCAGTTCAAATGTATCTGCATACTCAACTTCCAATTGCTTGTCGCCGACACCAATTTCAATCCATTTAAACTGGTGATCATCATGGGACTCTGCCGATAGCTGCCCAGCAAATAAAACACACAGCATTGCTGCGCTTAATAGATATTTCATCATTTAACGTAACCTTAATTTTGCTTCGCCACTTATAACCCTATTGCGGTTTAGCAATCAAGGTTTGTTCGGGCATATATTGTAATTGCACGTCATCGCCGTACTGCAAACCGGGTATTGCTGGCACGATGACTTCCAGCAGGTTGCAGGGGTGGAAGTGCTGGGATTTGGTTTCCGGGTGGGGATAATAAATAAATCCTTGGTATTTATTAGCCTGATGCAACAGCACACAATCAAAAAACGAAAAGGTTTCAGCAGGGAAACCTTCAATCCAGCTAAGGTTCCTAAATTGGTAGCGGGGGGATTTTGCCTTAAATTCAAGCTCGCCTAAGTCAATATTGACTGTTCCTGGGTAACAGTGGGTCAAATCCAAGCCAAGGCGCTTAAAATGCGGCATTTGCAGAGCTATGCTGCCTTCAGGGTAAGGGGAATCCGCGGCACGGCCAGACGCAACACCATGGCCAGGTACAACCTTGCCTCTAACCCAATTCGATAGTTTTTCCACTTGCCATGCCGTATTGCTTGTGCGTTTACTAGGCGTTTTTATTGCCCCCATGCTCAGGCGCACCACTGGGTTCGGTCGTCCTGGCATGCCGGTTTGACACTGCATTAGATCGGTGCCGCTGCGCCATAGCAGGATCAGTAGCAGGGCTCATTGGGCTTGGTTTATTTGGGTTAACAGCGGTAGCCATTTCCCTGGCGCCCGCCCTGTTATTATTGGCTGGGTTAGCATTGTGCATTGGTGCCATATTGCCTGAAGCAACATTGCCCCGCGCCATTTCCCTAGACGCAGCAGGTGATGGCGACTGGTTCTTGAGGCCGTTGGCGGTTTGGTTACGGGTAGTCGCTGGATCCGCCCGGTTTTGCACCATCTGGGCATTGGACGCGGCGTGGGTCTGGTTTCGAGTAGTTGCTTGATCCGGAGCACCAGCCCTTGGATTGTTGTTTCTAGAAAACATCAGCATCCCCCATAAGGTTTGAAATAAACGAATGCTACTGCAAACATATACCAAACTGGTTTGCGAGGCAAATCACCCCAATTCCCGCAACAGCCCTGCCCCACTTATCGCAGGTAAAGACCGGTCGAGTTCCCGCTGTTTGACCAATTCAGTTACTTTAGCATTGGCCGGTGCTGGCACCCCGATTTCTTGCGCCAACCTGACTACAGCGCCATTGAGGAAGTCTATCTCAGTTTTCCGCCCAAGCTGCAGGTCTTCCCACATCGAAGAACGGGCACCGGGGTCGATGGTAAGCATTTTTTGGGCAACCATCTGGAACAACCAGTCGGGTAAGTTCAATATGAATGGCAATAGCCTGGGTGGCACAGCGGTTAATTTTGCCATTTTGATATGCTTGGCGGCACAAACCTGCAACAACTCCTGCTGGCATTTTGCCAACACCCGCCGGTAACCGCGCTGACCTAGTTCAGCCTTCAAGGGGATGTCAGACAAAGCATTGATAGCGTTGTTCAGGTTAAGCTGCAATTTGCCCCAGATCACGGCCTCAATATCTTCATGCAGTTCACAAGGCAACCCATAGGCAATATACGCCGATTGCAAAAGCTCTAGCCTTTCATGGGCAGGAAAATGCAACGCCCCTTCAGTAGCGCGGTGAAACTGGCTATCAGGCAATTGCACAACATTAAAAGGCACGATACCGGGCAATACGGTATGTTGCGGTAACGCCTGTTGCAGCAGTTCAGGTGCACCGACACCGTTTTGCAAGGCGATAATTAACGCATCAGGTCGGCAATATTGCTTTAATTCGCCAATTGCCGATGCAATGGCAGTGCATTTTAAGGTGACTAATACAATATCAGCACTGGCCAATACATCTGGAGTCGTAGAGAAAGACATGCCATTCACTAAAGATTCCCTGCCTTCATAATCGGTAATAAAAAAACCACCGCGTTTATTGGCCGCGTCCAAAATCCTTTGCCGTCCCAATAACCGAACCCCAACCCCTTGGTTATGCAAAATAGCGCCTATGTAACAACCGATCGAACCGGCCCCATACACCAATACTTTCATCGTTTCACTCGCCTTATTGCCAACCCTACCTGGCTCATCTATACTCGCAAAATATCAAGGGGTCAGAGACCTTGAAACCTACTTTATGGGCTTTAACACCATAGCATTAAAATTGTTTCAAGGTCTCTGACCCCATGCTTTATCTCTATTAAACATAACACATACTGGAGGATGCAAATGATTGTATTGAACATCTTCCGGGCGCAGGGTTAATCCTTACAACCCAACTTAGCCCGGACTTTTAATTGGGGCAAATGCCCTTGAGTCTGTTTTTGAAGATGCTTAGTGGCCGTCAGCTGCTGCGCATTAGGCTATTTTGTTATGTTTAATCAATCATTATTGCAATTAGGTTGGAAGCCCTTCTTCCAGCAACAACTTACTTTTTCCGAACTAGAATCTACACAGCCTTTCAGGGTAGTGGCACAACACCGTTCCCACTACCTGTGCCAAGGTGAACCGGGCGTAATAAGCCTACCTGTGTTTAACAAAACACGTGGCTTAGCCGTTGGCGACTGGCTGCTTTGCAACCAAGGCCAACAATTCGTGCGGGCGCTTGAATCCTTTGCGCGCATCGAACGCAAAGCGGCAGGTAGCCAGCTGGCACAGCAAACCATCGCCTGCAACGTTGACACTGTGTTCATTGTGATGTCAATGAACCAGGACTTTAACCTAAACCGGTTAGATCGCTACCTGGCGCTGGTAAACGCCTCCCAAGCACAGCCTGTGGTGGTATTAACCAAGCAGGATCTCTGCGCTGCCCCAGACATATACCTTGAACAGGTGCGCATTTCACATCCGAACCTCATGCTAGAATCGGTGAATGCTGCCGACCAGGACAGTACCGCTTGCCTGGCCGCTTATTGCAGGACAGGCCAAACCATTGCCCTGCTCGGTTCCTCCGGAGTAGGCAAGTCTACGCTTGTAAACTCCTTGAGCAATGAGCAGGTACAGCCAACAGGCAGCATAAGGCAAGACGACGCCAAAGGCAGGCATACCACGACTGCCCGGCACATCCAAAGCTTGCCCCAAGGTGGATTGCTATTGGATACGCCCGGGATGCGCGAACTGCAACTGGTCAATGCTGATGCGGGTGTTCAGCAGGCGTTCAGTGATGTCACGGCATTCATTGGGCAATGCAAGTTTAGCGACTGCCAGCACCAGGCCGAACCAGGCTGTGCTGTGCAACAAGCCATTAGGGATGGAACACTTGACCTGAAACGCTGGCAAAATTATTGCAAATTGAGCAAGGAAGAGCGTTGCAATTCGGAATCAATAAAAGACAGGCGGCACCGACAAAAACAATTGAGCAAATTGTACCGGCGCACAATGAAGGCAAAGACCGCAACTAAGGACATTAATTGAGGCAACAATTGGGTGGGCGGCCATGCGTCGCCCTTCCGTTGTTTTTAATGTTTACACTTCACCGTTAGCAAATGCTTGGGTGACCTGGAGGGTATTGTCACCTTCTGCCCTTTCCACCACCAACTTCAAAAGTTTAACTACATCATAGCCACAGGCCTCAGCCATTGCTAAAAACTGGTTTACGTTGGGCGATGACATGCCTTTCTCCCAGTTTTCATACGTTTTTCGGGTTTTAACTTTGGCGTACTGGGCCATCTGTGATGTGGTTTTACCAGAGCGCAAGCGCATAGCCCTTAAATCGGTTCCCGTAACTTTCATTAGCGCATTTACCTTCTTTTATTATTTTATCGCTTTAACTTTTATTACCAATCCAAGATAAGCTTTGAACACAGAAATATATTGGTTGGCAAGTACATTTTAGTGGGAAATTTTACACATATAATCCACAATGACTAGGTTAGCCTTGCAACTTAGTCCTCTCCATGCCAAAAATGACACAAGGCTAACGCAAAATGCATAAAAAGTGGTAAATGGGTTAATTAATTGAACTCATTATGTCTCAATAATTGATATCATCAAAACCTTTAGTACAAGAAAACGCCAAGCGCAGCTTGTCCGACGTTTTGACAAGAGTTTTATATGCAAGCAGATGAAGATTCGATAAAAGCATTAATGATGCAAAAACAAGCCGGCACCTTCCGGGAAAACCGAAAGTTGCTAGGACTTACCCAAGAAGGTATGGCTGAAGTGTTACAACGGGCAGATTCAACCGTAACAGACCGTACGGTAAAACGCTGGGAAAAAGGTGAAACCCCGGTACCGGCGTGGGCACTCGCACTGCAGGAAGATATGAAGGAGTATTTTGAAAAACACGAAGCGCTTAAAAGCGTTAAAAATGCCATTTTGGGCGCAACGGATGATGCCAGCACCGGGTTCTTTGGCCATATGCGCCAAAAACTGAGGCAGTTTATTAAGGGATAGGCACAAGCATGCTAGGAAGCGGAATAGATAAGCGACCTGCCCGTTCATTATTTGTGGGTGTTGCTGTCAGCTTTCTAGTTGTCGTGCTAGTCGCTAGCCAGATAATGCAGTGGG
This sequence comes from Alteromonadaceae bacterium, assembly GCA_965279005.1. Taxonomy (GTDB): domain Bacteria; phylum Pseudomonadota; class Gammaproteobacteria; order Enterobacterales; family Alteromonadaceae; genus Planctobacterium. Next base: position 19,317 of record CBDIHK010000028.1, read on the forward strand.
GCGGAGCCCCGCTTTCCTTTTCAGAATATTTAGGTGACCCGCGAAACATCGTATTTACCCTTTATTACGGCGTGCTATTTTTTAGCGGTTGGTTAGTCAAAGGCGATAATAATAAAGCGTTTCTCATCGTTTGGACGGTTGCCCTAACACTTCAATACCAAATCCACTGGCAAATCCAAAGTGAATACATAATAAACAACCGCAATATTTATGTATTTAATTGGGCCGGCACCATTGCTGTGTTTTCGATGCTTGTAATCACAAAGCTGCGCCGCCCTGTATCGATGCTCTTCTTTGCTTCGTTAGCGCGGTTTGCAATGCTAACCAATTGGGCTAAAGCGAAAATAGGATCTTTGAAAAAAACCAAATTCGAATCACGAATGCAAAAAGCATTAACTATTTGGTTTTTTTGGGAGGTCATTCTCAGTGGATATTTAACGGCATATTCTATCACTATGGGCTTGTCACCTACCGATAGCATAGGTCGGACAATGAGTGAGTTTGGACATTTCAAACCGTTTGATTGGTATTATCTAGGAAACGATGTTTTAACCATATTATTTTGCACAATAATATTATTTAGCTTATGGCTAGACTACCAAAACCCTGACAATAACAACTTCAACCTAACCAGCGAAGAAAAAGAAAAAATAGCTAAAGATTACATGAAAAAAATAAAAAAAAGGAAATAGCAAGTTGATGTTAAACTGGGTAAGAAAATCCAATTATCACCATTTACCAAACACCCCATAAAAAAACCTAACAAGAGTCAATCTGACGTCTAAAAACCATGGGCATACTATAGCGTATGCCCACTTGAATTGGTGCTTACCACTCCCCAGGAGAACCAGGCCTTGACGCCCTAACCTCGACTTGCTCACTATTAAACCCTAACAGACTTACTAAATCATCCCATACCCCCGCATTGGCACTAAAAGACGCTGATCCCGAAAGTAAAACAATGGCAATTAGTAGTTTTCTCATAATTCCATACCTTTTAAAAAATCAAAATTAAAATTAAAAAATGTCATCTAACTTTCTCAGCACGCTGATCTGGTCAAAATAACAGCACTATTATGGAGGAATTTTGAGAATTAAGTGACATATATGTCCTTTAGTGACACTATTTTCACTATTTTTATTATTGTCATTAGGTAATTAAAAAAACCGGCAGGTTCAAATTATACCCTTTAGGTATTATTTTTATCCTATGCGAAATATTGCATTGATTTGGTGTCGGTATATTTTCTTCTCGAAACAGTTAAAATCTCATTTGGTTTTATTTTTACATTTACAAAAACCAAAATTTACCTGTTGTTTGCAATTAATATTTGAAACCAATTGGATAAATATAATTTATATAAAAAGAAGTTAATTCGGAGGGTAGGACAGCCGAATTTCATACATGATTTATGATTAATAACTATGGCTGCCATTACTTTATTTACCTGGATAAACAGATAGAGATACCTGTATCATCTGGCCAAACTGTTTTTGACGCAGCGATTGGCATTGACTGCGCTGCAATAGGCACTCCACCTGTTTAAAAGGCAAAATTGGGAAGTTTAATGAGCTGTCTTAATAGCCCAGTACCACTATAATGGCGCGCGAGAAAAACCAAGTACATCAATCCCCATGCGCATGAATGCAATTTGTAGACTCAAGGTTTGCCTGGCAGTGTTAGCCAGCCTGGTGTGTTTCAGCCCTCTCGCGGGCACAATTAAAAGCTCGGTATCACCGGAATTTCCAGACGGCCTGCACACGAAATATTTGCAATACCTCGCCAGCCAGTTGGATATGCAACTCGATATCTATCCAATGCCTTTTGCCAGGCGCTTACAGGCATTAAAAAATGGCGAGATCGATATCATGGTGGGGCTAAAAGGAACCCATAATGAGAATGGCCAATTTGTTTATGTGCGACCGAGTTATGAAAAATTGCGCACCGGTTGGTTTGTGCTGGCAAGCAGCAAACACATCCTAACCAAGGCAGAACACAAATCCCGGCTCACCATGGGCATTACCATTGACGAAAAGACCAAAATTGATAAGGCGCAAGAACGCTATGGTGCAATTGTACCTGTCACAGATCTAAGGCAAAAAATCGAATTACTTTTATTGGGCAGGATAGATAGTTTTTCCCACTTTGAAGCCAGCGCTAAAAAAGTCATCCGCGAAATGGGCTTAGAACAGCAAGTTGTGTTAGCGCCCTACCAGGATCAACAAACCAGGCCCTACCATGTTGCCATCAGCAGCCAATCCCAACTGGTAGGGCGCATTGCCGAGCTGGAACAGATTATCCGTAAAGGAGTAGCCGATGGCGACTTCTTAAACATCAGGGAATTCCATTACGCGGAGTAGTGACAAATGCTAGAGTTGGAATAAATGGGATCACAATAGATGGCACTGATCCCATTTATTGCAAAGGTGCTATTCCTAGCGTGTTTCGGTACGCCTGCTTGGTTTTGCTCGCTTCCCCTCCGGTGAAGGCCGCTAAAACCGCGCTGGCGCACCTCATTGTTTCTGGCTTGCATTTTGGCTATTCCTGGGTAACACGCAAGCCAATATTGTGGTCACGGATGTCGCGCCAGTACCTGAAACGGTAAGCAGAGCGGCAGTTGCGGCCATCGTAGATCCAACTGCCGCCGCGCAGCGCCGCAACGGCGGTGTCTTCCAGTTTACCAACTGGGTTTACTGCAGGCTGGCTTGTATATTCACGCGTGTCATCCAGGCACCATTCCCAAACATTGCCATGCATCTGTTTTAGCCCCCAGCGGTTGGGTTGGAATTGATGCACATCTACGGTATTTTCCCGATATTTTTGCCCTGGTTGCAATGCGAGTTTTTCACGACCTTCATAGGGATAGTTAATATCATAGTTGGCTTGGTCAAAACCAAGTTGTTCTCCCGTGTTAAAGGGAGTATCGGTACCCGCACGGCAGGCATATTCCCATTGGGCTTCGGTGGGCAGGGTGAAATCTGAATCAAATAATTCAGTCAATTTGTTTGTAAATTCCTGGCAGTCATGCCAACTCACTTGTTCCACCGGTAACTGCTCACCACCCTCGGCTTTAAAATGGCTGGGATTATCCCGCATTACCGCCTGCCATAGTTGCTGGGTAATCGTGGTTTCGCCTAGCCAGAATCCTTCAGTTAGCGAGACTGGGTGCTGTAGTTCGTTATCCCGCCTTTCCGGTTCATCTAAGGGTGAGCCCATTAAAAAACTACCGAAGGGGATATAGCGCATTTTGTGCAACACTTCGCCCACCCTAAAGCACTGCCATAGGCCATATTCATCAAAGCCCCACTCGCACGCCCAACGGGAGGGAAACTCAGCAGGTGGCCGGGTGCGCCAGCGTTCACGGATATCAAACTCCGCTAAATCCCAGTTTTTTTGATTACCCACAGCCACTCCAATATCAAGAGTATCAAGGGGTCAGAGACCTTGAAAATAGATATATTAATCAACAAGTTGCCTGGATTAGGTTTCAAGGTCTCTGACCCCTTGATATAAACCGCGCTGGTGCACCTCATTTTTTCTTGCTTGCATCTTGGCTAACCTGGGCAACACGCAAGCCAATAACGTCGCTGCGGAGATCACGCCCGCCCCTGTTGCGGTAAGCAGAGCGGCAGTTACGGCCAATGCCGATCCAACTGCCGCCGCGCAGCGCCGCCCCGGCGGTGTCTTCCAGTTTACCAACTGGGTTTTCTACAGGCTGGCTTGCATAATCACGTATGTCGTCCAGGCACCATTCCCAAACATTACCATGCATTTGTTTTAGCCCCCAGCGATTAGGGGGGAATTGATGCACATCCACGCTTTTTCCACAATACTTTTCTTCTTGTTGTAATCCCAATTTCTCACGCCCTTCATAGGGGTATTTCACATCATAGTTAGCCTGCTCAAAACTCAGTTGCTCACCGGTATTAAAGGGAGTTGTAGTGCCTGCACGGCAGGCATATTCCCATTGGGCTTCGGTGGGCAGGGTAAATTTGACATTGCACAGCTCACTTAACTGTTGACAAAACTGCTGGCAATCCTCCCGACTCACACTCTCAACTGGCAATTGCTCGTTTCCATCCGCTTTAAAGTGGCTGGGATTATTCCCCATCACGGCTTGCCACAATTGCTGGCTGACTGTGGCTTCCCCAAGCCAAAAGCCATCAGTTAAAGTGACTGGATGTTGTAATTCGTCTTTTTCACGCTGCAGCTCATCTTCTGGCGAGCCCATTAAAAAACTACCCGGTGGGATATAGCGCATGTTGAAGGATTCACTGCCCACCTGCCAGGTAACATAAATGCCATCATCATCCAGCATGGGACGGTTTTTAAATAACCAACCTGCTGCATCCTCCGTTAAACAAATATAGGCACCCGAGTCCCTATCATAACCACCATTTTTCACCCCAAATTTAGCGTTTTCCAGTGGCGCTCCTGGCTGACTTAGCCAGATCACTTTAATATGCTTGGTTTCTGCAATTACGCCCTGTGAATTAACAGTTAAACGCCCTGCCCACCAAAAATCCGAGGCTTGGCGCTGGGTAATGCTTAGGGCTTCAAATTGGGATTGTAGGATAAAGTCTTTGGGTAAGTCTTGCGGAAAATGCCGTTTTACCATTGTAGCCAGCGCTGGCTGTTCTGCTGCGCCAGTCTTAAGTTCGCCTTTGCCTTCAGAAAGCAGCATCGGGAAATCTTTACTCGCTCGCAGGGTGGCAACCACAGCCCCAGTCTGTTTCTTCGCTTTAGCTCCATTTCCCTGTGGTTGGTGCATTTCAATAAAAAGCTGCGTTTGTCGTTGCCCAATTAAATATAGCTCAGCGTTATTGCCTCGTTCTTTTTCGAGCTGCAAGGTTTTTTCGAGTAATTCCCCCGATACTTTGCTTGCCAGATTATTGCGCACCAGGTAGTGGCTAGCCCTAGCAAAGGTTTGCTGTAGCCTGCTATCTGCCTGCTGCAAACAGCCCGAAGCCTTGGCCATAGTGCCAGCTAAAAACAAAGCTAAGCCCCTGGAAATCTCAGACTTTGACTCCAGCCCCAGCCCCATACCACATAAAAACTCAATGCTCTGCGGCAAGGTTCCAGGTTTAAACCTGGGTTGCATTAAGTTTAATGACACTATGTGCTCATGCAGGGCACTCTGGCTAAAGCTATTTAAATTCAGCTGAATGATGGCGCTAACTTTTTCCAATATTGCAGTGTCTATAGCTTTCAGTTGTTGAAACAAGGATCGCTTAAAGTCTTCGTGGATGGCACCAAAACGACCAGTATCTGAGCCAAAATCATAGTGGATATGTCTCTGCTGCCAAAATAGGGTTTCAAAACCGGTGGGCAAACTCAAAGCCTGAACAATATGTCGTAACATTGCACCTGAAATGATCCGGGTGCTAAACAGCATAGCGTTGAGTTGCGCCAACGTTATGCCCGATACATTTTTTTGTGAACCCCAGGTGACAAAATGACAGGAAAGTTGAGACTTCAATTTAGCATTTGGCGCTAACTGAGTCAGCATTACCGGGTCAAAACCCTGCTTTTGCAACCGGGTAACCTCAGGCCGCCAGCTAATCCAACTTCCCGTGGACAAACCGGTCGCAATGAGTGTAGAGGTGCCAACTGGGGGTAACGGTGGTTTATTGCTGTTAAGTTCTTGGCCTAACCAACCCCATTCGCTACCAGCGCCAAACGGGAAGACCAGGACTTTTAACTGACAGCTTGGCCAATGGCGTGCAATTTCATCAGCTAACTCAAATGCATCCGTATCAAAACCATAGTTATGGAAACTGCGATCGATATATAGCCACAAACGCTCTGGTATGGACTTGCGTTGTTGCACCGGGATCGAATCCAGCACTTCGAGCCGGGACACTTTCTGGGTGAGTTGGTCAATGGCCACCCTGGCACCGGGTTGTTGTTTTGCCAGATAATGTTGCAGTCGCTGCAACACAGAATTAATTGGCTCAATAGGTGCTTTGGCTAACTGCTTAATAGGCTGACCTTCTTGCTCAGAGCTATAGGCCTCCCCTTCCAGCAAGCGGGCACCCGGTTGTCGTTGTTTTGTGGTTTTGTTTGTGGCGGTAAAGATGGGGAAATCGAAATGTGCTTTATTAAAAGATAATTGTGTGTCGTGTGGTATTTCTTCCTTTTCAGGCTTAAACAGCTCACCCTTTTCCACTGGTAACCCATTATTTAACGAGGTATCTTTAGGCCTTAAGTCTAGCCCCAGCTCGGCTAAATAGGCGCTGGCACCCTCATCGCCTGCATTGTGCCTGCCAATATGCAGCGCAAGATCTGATAAGGTGAGCTTGGGGTTTGGCATGGTTTCTACTGCTTATGCAAGAAGTGTTCAGACAGGCTTTCTAAAGCATTTTCCCTGGCAGCGTCTGACTGGTAACCATGGTGGTTGTCCAATACCCGCAATAAATCCAAGAATTCTGAGGTGCCCGGCCTGTAGTCGCCAGCCTGTAGATCCTCCCGATGCTTTATCACCAATTCAGCAGCTTGTTCAATCAAGTTTGGCTTGATGTGCTTAAAGGTTTTTTCATGGGCTTCAGCCACCTTAATTAGCTGTTCCTTATTGTCTAGAGCCAACTTCAACACGCTACAGCGACGCAAAAACGCAGCTGGCAATGGCCGTTCATCATTGGAGGTGATCACAACAAAAGGCGCTTGCCGTCCCTGCAAACTAATGGGTTTATCATAAAAAGGCACATGGAAACTTTTGTTGTTCAGGATTTCCAACAAGGCATTGGGTAAATCCCGCTCTGCCTTGTCGATTTCATCTATTAGCATAACAAAGGGCTTTCCTGGGAAACGCTGCTCAATATTGGTGACATAGTCTTTGGAGCGATTAAAAAATGCGCTAGCTGATTCGGGCGAAAATGCCCACCATAGCGGTCCTGGGATAACAAAGTGTTTGTGTTTTAAGGCCCGTAGGTTTCTCTGCTTTTCCAAAGCGGCTATTTGCGCCTTAGCCAGCCGGGTAACATGGTCAACATTGTAAAGCAAGTCGTCAGGCTCAGAGCGGGAGTGCACCACATGCAGCAACAGGTTCCATTCAAGCCGCTGGGCAATCGCTTGTGCTATTTGGCTTTTGCCTAGGCCAGGTTCACCAATAATCAGTAGTGGCCGCCCTGCGTACCAGGCTGCTTCTATCGCCTGAATGTGCTTGGGTTCAAAAATGTGGTAACTCTCTGGTAAGCCAGCATGTGCTGGCAAATGGAATGATTTCTTGGTGGCTAGTTTTTTAATTTCCATGACGTTATAAGCACTTCTCTATTGTGTTTCAGCAGTAAACAATTCAGCCAAATCTACCACCGTGTTATAAAAATGGTCACTCAAATCTGTTGATAATGTAATGTCTAATTGATGCAGGCCCGACTGAGTAAAGTCGTGGTCAGCATTGGGATGGCTATGGCGTGCAACTACTGCCGGTATCGACACCCATCCATCTAATCCGTCGTTTAAGATTTTTTCCATGCGTTGCAATAATACAAAATTCCCCCTGCCCTCACCGTGCTCGGTATACCTCAGTAAAACAAAGGACTGGTTATCTTCATCCATATCTTTGATCCGCAACCGTAATTGTCGCCGCAACCTCTTATCTTTGCGAAAACTATCCAGGGAAAAGCGGTTTGCTTTTAGCGTAGGATACAAGTTCTGCCATAGGTTCTGCAGAAGCAACTCAATCACCTTGTCGCTTTTACTGTTATCAGGTTGCAGCGATACCGGAGCCGTTGCCCCAGGATAACAGCGGCTATCCAGTTCCCCTGGCTCAATCTCCTTCGGCACCCTTGGTGCAAAGTTATGGGCGATACTGAAGCTCATGGCAGCATGTTGGGTTGTATAGAAATCAAATTCTACTTGTTCATCTTCTACAAATATTTCCAATGGGAGTTCTTTGCTGCCAAAAATGCTCCTAAGAGTAAAGCCTACGGAATTCAGTGCCTTGAGAAGCACTATGACGACTAACTGGTAAACACGTTTAGAACCAGCTTGTAAGGCAACTTTTGAATTGTCCTTCAAATATTTTTTCAGGGAACCTAGATACTCGGAAGCTCGTTCGAAATTATCTATGTCGGAGTAGCGGAAGGGTTTGTCGGTTTTTATAAATTCAGATAAAGGACAATCCCCTGGTGAAGTTAACCAATTATCATAAACTGCTTTTAAATATTGATTGTCGCTGGCAAACACAGTCTTAGCAAAAAACCGATGGCTATAGCGGTAGATTTGTGTGACCAATGGGTTGTTGTCTTCGCTCTCGCAGTTGTCAGCGTTAAGCAACAAGTTGACAGAATCTGCTTTGTCAGTGCTTTCAGCACAAACTGCCTCAGCAGTTTCAAAAACGCATTTCCTCCACAGCTTTAGTTTCTCGGTTAAGACTTGTTCAAACCCTTCAGACAAATCGAATTCACGCCAATAGGTTTCACCATCGTCTTGGCGAAGTTCTCGATGTACTTTCAACAACGCCTGCTCTAGCGACATTGTCTGTATTTCATCGGTTTGCTTACTTTGCCAGTAAAAATCGTGCTCGCCGTCAAATACGCTGCCTGGGTCATCAAAGCCAACCACGACCAATAACGGCAGGATATCCTTGCGAGAGTGCTTAGCACATAGACTTAAGCAAAGCTCATACATGCAAATCGGCTTTAAAAAGTATGCTTTACTTAGCAAGATAACTTTCAAATGGCTGGTGCCAATATCGCGCAGCAAACTATCGATGGAATCGGTGCCCGCCTGGCGGAACAACCTTTTAAAGTTTCCTTCGCTATCTGTGCGCATTTCCAAGCTATCGCTATAGGGTACCAGTTTTATGTGTTGGTACTTTTGCCTTTGGGCATGGGGAATGATGCTTAGCGCAGATTCAATGCATTGCGCCACCTGCCCAGACTGTATCAGGTCTATGATATTCGATACCAAAGGCCCCTCGTTGCTACAATAACTAAACCAAATCGGGAAAGATTCCGGTTCGCGTTGCCCTGGTTCCTGCGCCATTGATGTCCTGTTACCGTGCCAAATACGTCCCTTAACTTTAGCCAGGGTTGGGTAGTTAATTCAACTGGTTAGTAGGAAAATAAATATCAAGGAGTCGATCAAGGGGTCAGAGACCTTGAAAATCGCCTGTTTAATCAACTAGTTAACTAATTAGGATTTCAAGGTCTCTGACCCCTTGTTCGCTTGATCGGAAGATCAAAAAACCGAGCGCATGGCCCGGTTTTTTACTTGGTATTTATCCCGCTTGCTTAAGCGATGTTTCTACTTAATTAAGCAATATTCAAAGTGGGGATAATGTCTTTTTTGGCTGCTTCTTCGGCTTGTTTGAACTCGTCCATTTTGTCGAAGTTCAGGTAGCGGAATACATCGCTGTGCATGGATTCGATCTTGCTGGCGAATTCCATGTATTCCTCAGCGGTTGGGATTTTGCCAACGATAGCACCGACTGCCGCAAGCTCGGCTGATGTCAGGTATACGTTAGCGCCGTCACCTAAACGGTTCGGGAAGTTACGGGTGGAGGTGGACAATACAGTCGCACCTGCTGCTACCCGTGCCTGGTTACCCATACACAATGAACAGCCTGGCATTTCGGTACGGACACCGGCTTTGCCGTAGATGTTGTAGAAGCCTTCTTCCATCAACTGGGCTTTGTCCATCTTAGTGGGCGGAGACATCCACAAGCGGGTGCTCAGTGGCTCTTTGTTTTGCTCTAGTAACTTACCAGCGGCACGGAAGTGGCCGATGTTGGTCATACAAGAGCCGATGAAGACTTCGTCAACATTGTCGCCGGCGACGTCAGACAAAGTCTTGGCATCGTCTGGGTCGTTCGGGCAGCACACGATGGGCTCTTTGATGTCGGCCAAGTCGATTTCGATGGTTTCCAAGTACTCAGCGTCAGCGTCGGCTTCCATCAATTCAGGGTTGGCCAACCACTCTTCCATCTTGCGCGCGCGGCGTTCTAGGGTACGTGGGTCGCCGTAGCCTTCTTTGATCATCCAGCGCAACATGGTGATGTTGGAGTTGAGGTACTCTTCAATAGACTCTTTGGATAGCTTGATAGTACAACCGGCAGCTGAACGCTCGGCAGAGGCGTCAGACAATTCAAACGCCTGCTCAACGGTCAGATCTTCCAAACCTTCAATTTCCAGCACGCGGCCAGAGAAGATGTTTTTCTTGCCTTTTTTCTCTACCGTCAACAAACCTTGTTTGATGGCGTAAAGTGGGATGGCGTGTACCAAGTCACGTAGCGTGATACCAGGTTGCATTTCGCCCTTAAAGCGCACCAATACCGACTCAGGCATATCTAATGGCATAACACCAGTCGCGGCTGCAAAGGCTACCAAACCAGAACCAGCTGGGAAAGAAATACCCAATGGGAAGCGGGTGTGGGAGTCACCACCAGTACCAACCGTATCTGGCAACAACATGCGGTTCAACCAGCTGTGGATGATACCGTCACCGGGGCGCAGGGAAACACCGCCACGGTTCATGATGAAATCAGGCAAGGTGTGCTGGGTGTCGATATCAACCGGCTTAGGATAGGCTGCTGTGTGGCAGAATGACTGCATGGTTAGATCGGCTGAAAAGCCCAAGCAAGCCAAATCTTTTAATTCGTCACGGGTCATAGGACCGGTAGTGTCCTGTGAACCAACAGTGGTCATCTTAGGTTCGCAATATGTGCCAGGGCGCACACCCTCAACACCGCAGGCTTTACCTACCATCTTCTGGGCTAGGGTGAAGCCTTTGCCGGTATCGACAGGCTGCTCAGGTTTACGGAACAGTTCAGAAGGCTCTAAACCTAGTGACTCACGGGCTTTTTCAGTCAAGCCACGGCCAATGATAAGGTTGATACGGCCACCAGCGCGTACTTCGTCGAGGATAACGTCTGACTTGTAGCCAAACTCGGTCAATACGGCTCCGGTCTCGGAGTTGATGATTTTACCTTCTAGTGGGAAGATATCAATGACATCACCCATGTTCATGTCGTCTACATCTGCTTCGAATACCAAGGCACCGGCATCTTCCATGGTGTTGAAGAAGATTGGTGCAACTTTACCGCCGATACAAACACCGCCACCGCGCTTGTTAGGTACGCCTGGCAAGTCATCACCGAAGTACCATAAAACAGAGTTGGTGGCAGATTTACGGGAAGAACCGGTACCCACTACGTCACCGACAAAGGCAACTGGGTGGCCTTTGGCCTTAACCGCTTCGATTTGCGCTAATGGTCCAACTTCACCGTGGGTTTCAGGCTCCAAACCGTCACGGGTCATCTTGTACATGGCACGGGCGTGCAATGGGATATCCGGGCGCGACCAGGCATCAGGTGCTGGGGATAGGTCGTCGGTATTGGTTTCGCCAGTGACCTTGAACACCGTCATGGTGATTTTTTCAGGGATGTCATTGCGGCTGGTGAACCACTCACCTTCTGCCCAAGACTCCATAACGTCTTTAGCGAAGCTGTTGCCTGCTTTGACTTTGTCTTCAACATCGTGGAAGGCGTCAAACATCAACAAAGTGTGTTTCAATTCTTCTGCGGCTAGCTCTGCTAAATCCGCATCATCCAACAACTCTACCAAGGTAGCAATGTTATAACCGCCGTGCATGTTACCCAACAACTGTACTGCTGCTTCTTTACTGATGACGGGAGAGTCAACTTCACCCTTAACCACCGCGGTCAAGAAACCAGCTTTAACATAGGCAGCTTCGTCTACACCTGGAGGAACCCGGTCAGAGATCAATTCCAATAAGAAGTCTTCTTCGCCAGCCGGTGGCGTTTTCAAAAGTTCGACTAGACCTGCGACTTGCTCAGCATTGAGTGGTTTTGGTGGTACACCCTCAGCTGCGCGTTCCTCGACGTGTTTACGATATGCTTCTAACACAACTTAGTCCTCATATAATTAACAAAACGGCCAGAGAAGGCCGTACTGGAGATACGCCGCCATTGCTCGGGCAACTGGGTGACGTACTGTGATAAGTGAACGCTAGTATAAAGTTTTGTGGAAATAAAGAAAATCTCTGGGCGCTTTCATTTACTTATACCCATAATAATTTTCAATTATGTTAAACGCCTGTTTAATACTTATTTCTTATATAGCTTGCTTACACCATCCGCGCCTATTGCACAGGATGGCTTAGTTCCCGGCTTGCAACACGGCTAATTTGGCATAATAAAGTGCCCTATCCTCTTCGTTAAAGGCCTTTTCAGCGGCGAGCTTCAGGGTTTTGGCAGCCAAATGGTAATCACGGGTACTGTAAAGTGCTTTCGCCAGACCAAAATAGGCGTCGTCAAGGTAGGGGGCTAGATCAATGGCACGCCTGAAGTAGCGTTGCGACATATAAAAATTGCCGCGTTTAAAGGCTTCATGGCCCAATGCTATCCAGCCGTAGGGATTGTTATCACTGTGCTGCGACAGCTGTTGGGCAAGTAGGCTCGCTTTTTCCGTATCGCCCTCTTGTTCCAATAACAACTGGTAATTTCCTAGCAGGTTTAAGCTACCCTCGGTGTAATCCATACCGAACTGGAAGAAGCGCTTTGCTAACTCCACTTGCCCTACACGGCGGTAGATAACCGCCAGCAAGTTGATACTTTCCGCATCGGTTGGGGTATAAGCCAAGGCTTCACGGATAAGCCAAAACGCTTGGTTATACTCTTGTTCAACGACTTTTTCAGCAGCTAAGTTGCGGTAAAACATTGATATGAAGGCATTTTCACCGATTTCTTGCCCTGAAACAAAACCGGTATCTGGGAAATAGTCAATTACCAGTTTGTCCCTGATATAATCATCGTCTATACCAAACTGTCGTTGTTCATAGATAAAAGAACGAACGTGGTATGACAACAGCATCACATCCGACTCTTTTTTGTAAATCGGAGGCACATTCACCTGTTGGAACCTGATTTCAACACCTGCAACTTTGGTCAACGCATAGGTCAACATTGCAAGTGACATGCAGTTGCCGGCATTCTTATGCCAGGCTTCACTGGCCATGTAGGTTTCGCCGCGGTAATCAAAGCCGACCACTCGGTGGTCAAGGTAATGGAACACCCGTTTATGGTATGGCGTTTCATTCCAGCGGGGATCGTTGAAATCTTTTAGGAAGTGCTCCTGCTGGGCTGGTGTTAGCTGGGTAATTTCCTCAACTGTAGGCACGTTAATACGCGGTTCAAACAACTGTGTTTCAATTTCAGGGAGCTGTGAAAAAGCAGTCTTCTCAGGTAGTTTTTTAGTTTGGGAACAGGCAGACAACAAAAAACAAAGAACGGTGAGAAATCCAAGTTTTACCATTACTACTCCAGCAGATTTAAGATATTGATACTATCTTGAAGTTGCTATACTAAGCGTAACTAGTTGAACAATAAAGGGATATGCTTTGTTATTTTGGCGCACGATGGGCTTACTTGCACTGGCTTTGGGAATACTCGGCGTGGCATTGCCAGTCTTACCCACTACCCCCTTTATCTTGCTGGCCTCTTGGTGTTTTGCCAAATCATCGCCTAAATTGCATGATTGGCTGCTACAAAACCCCCGGTTTGGCCGCATGATCCGCCGCTGGGAGCAACACCGCTGCATTAGCAAACGTACCAAAATCAGTGCTGTCGCCTGCATCTTTTTGTTTGGCGGTAGCTCGCTTTATTTTTTTGTCCCAGCAGGTATTGCTACATGGGTAACTTTGGGTTTATTGGCAATTGGCCTGTTCTCTGTTTTGCGTTTACCCCTTTGTCCATACGGGTGTGATTGAATTCCCAGCCACTAGCAATGAGTTGATGTGAGTCCACATTTACTGCCTATTTGTGACGTTAGTGTAAACATTTTGTTATGAATACGTATGCGAAGCGTTGTATTAGCACCACTTATTAAGATAAAAATCCCCTTATAAAAATCACGTTTTAAAGTCAGCAAAAGCAAGGGTACACAGACCCACACCAAGTGATGAGTACAGAAAGCTTAATTCAGGAACGCCTGGGGCAAATCCGCCAACAGGTTGCAACGGATGCCAATATGGTCGGCGTCACTGTACCTGATCGACCAATGCAACCAACGCCCCTTCGCAACAATGATTGTGACTTGGAGTTTTGCCTCGTTGTTAAGCCGGGTTTTAAGTCCCGTTATATTAAAGACCTAACCTGGTTAACCCAGATCCAACACATCGCATTCAAATACCGGCATGTTGAGTCTGGCTACCGTTTTTTATTTTCAGACGGTATGTATTGCGAGTTCAGTATCACTGAACAGGGTGATAAGGCGCAAGACGCCCCTAACAGCCTGCCGTGGCCGGCTAACCTGGTGGATTCAGAGTGGGACTATCCAGCAGCAAATGAACCAACTAGCGCTATCAATCACAATAACCAAGATTGGCTGCTTGGCGAGATGCTCACAAACCTCTTGATTGGCTTGCGCAGGTTCATAGCCGGCGACAGACTGTCGGCATTCTATTGTATCCAACACCACGCCCTGGGTCGCCTGCTAACACTGATATCCAAGTGGGAAGTGAACCATGCCCAAATGAGCAAGGCGTACGGCGATTCAAGTTTTGAACAGGCCTACCCCACCGCAGCCAGCCGCGTAGCAAGCTTTGCCCTGGGTTATGACCATTCCCCCCAGTCGGCGCTGGCTATATTGCAGTACGCAGAACAACACCATGCACTCAACTTCTTTATCAAAGACCAAATCCTAAACCTGGTTAAGTTGGCACGCCGCTAGGACCTGTGTTGGGGAGTAGTGAACCCCATCTTATTAGGCTCTAGTTTGGCGAACCCCGGCGCCAGCATATATACTGAATCTAATTTAGATTTAGCAAAAGCAGTATTATGCAGGCACTTTCCGGGTTAGACGCCTCTTTTTTGTTCTTAGAAACCAACAAAATTCCCATGCACATAGGCGGGGTCGCACTGCTTGAAGGCAGCCTCGACTTTGACAGTTTCAAAAGTTTCATTGGCGAGCGCATTCACACCGTCGAGCGTATGACCCAAAAATTGGTCGCCTCACCTTTGAACCTGGATCGCCCCCATTGGCTCAACGATGAAGATTTCGACCTTAACTTGCATTTGTTCCGCACCGCATTGCCACGCCCAGGCGGTTGGAAGGATTTGCGTTATATAGCTTCCAAAGTGTTTTCCCAAAAATTAGACAGGGACCGGCCACTGTGGGAATTTACCTTTGTTGAAGGAATCGACTCGATCCCACAAGTGCCAAAAGGCTCAGTCGCCCTAATTTCCAAAGTCCACCACGCCGCGTTTGACGGCAAATCGGGTGCCGAGCTAATGGCCATGCTATTCGATGTGTCTCCAAAGCCCCGCAAGGTACCTGCAAAAAAACCACACCAAGCAGAAAAAGCCCCAGGAGCCATCAGCCTGCTAACCCAAGGCGCAGCCAATATTGTGGGGCGCACCACCAAGTTGCCGGGTTTATTGTGGGAAACCGGCAAAGCCACGTTGAAAACCAGCTATATCTCCAAAATGCATGGCATCGACATGCCTACCCTGCCCTTCACGGCACCTAAAACCCGGTTTAACGACATCATCAGTGCCGAGCGGACTTGGGATTCATCTATTTTGGATTTACACCGGGTCAAGGCGATACGCAAGGCAGTAAAAGATGCCACATTGAACGATGTGGTGCTGACAATTTGTGCCGGTGCCTTGCGCAATTATCTGCTGGAAAAAGACGAATTGCCGGATAAACCACTGGTGGCCATGGTGCCGGTATCCACCAGGACTGAGCAGCAAAAATCTGATATGGGCAATGAAGTTACTGCCATGTATATCCAGCTGGCAACCGACGAAGCTGATCCCATCAAACGCTTGGAAGCTATCCATTTAAATACCATGATCGGCAAGCTGTACCACGACGCCATTGACGCCAAGACCCTGATGGGCTTTGCTGAACTCATCCCATTTGGCCTCGCTGGTGTTGCGGCACGCTATTACAGCCGCGCCAATATTGCCAAAAAGCACAACGCTATCTTTAACCTGGTTATCACCAATGTGCCCGGACCACAAGTACCATTGTATATGGCGGGTAAGAAGTTGTTGGTTAACATGGGTACAGCGCCCATTATTGATGGCATGGGCTTGATCATGCCGGTATTTAGCTACAACGGCACTATATCCATTAGCCCCACATCTGCCGCCAATATCATGCCCGATATGCACCGTTTTGCAGTATTGATACGTGAATCAGCCAATGAGTTAGAAGCTGCGGCCTTAAAGATCCTGGACAAAACTGAGGCCGATGGCAGCATTTCCCATGACATCCATGATGATGCCGAATAAGCAGCGCTAGGTTTTAGTTGTTATGTCGATCCGCCGCCCTGCTATCTGGCACACACTTATTGAAGGCAGGACACTGCTGGAATTTTCCGCCTCTACCCTGGGCTTGCCACTATTATTGCGGGCGCCCAAGGGCGAAAGGCATACTGTGATGGTGCTGCCAGGTTTCCTTGCCAGCGATTTTTCAACCAAGGCACTTCGCCAGTTTCTAAAGCTAAAAGGCTATCACGCGGTTGGCTGGGGCTTGGGCCGTAACCTGGGCCAACACATAGTGCGCCATCCCAGGTTGGTGTCAAAAGCCCTGTTGGAAAAAGTGCTGCACTATTACCAAGAACAGGGGGAGCCCATCAGCTTGATCGGTTGGAGCTTAGGCGGCATATTGGCACGGGAAATCGCGCGGCTGATGCCCGAGCAAATACGATGCGTCATCACCCTTGGTAGCCCATTCCAGGATCCGGAAAAGGCGGCTCCTATGGCGGCAAAGATCTTTAAAGCACTCAATAAAGAACGCATGGGTGGAGATTTCAGTATCCCCTCCCATCTCAATGATCCGCTTGAAGTGCCAAGTACGGCAATATACTCGCGTACCGATGGCATTGCCCACTGGCTAAGCTGCAAACACCACAATGAAGATATGGAACACCGCAGTGAAAACATCGAAGTAAGGGCAAGCCATTTGGGTTACGGCCACCATCCAGCGGTGCTATGGGCAATCGCTGCCCGACTAGCTCAGCCTGCCGATCACTGGACACCACTTTATCATCAACATTTGCCGCGCTGGCTGTTTCCCGATGCAGAGCGATAAACATATGGATAACACCAACACCGCAGCATCCCCCATACACCAGCCCGGTGAAGTAATCCAGCACCCGCAAAAGATAATAAGCTGTGGGCAAATAGAAATAGCCTTTGACAGTTTTGGTGACCCGGAAGATCCTGCCATTTTATTGATTATGGGTCTGGCGACCCAACTGGTGCATTGGCATGAGGATTTTTGCCGGCAATTGGCGGCACAGGGCTTTTGGGTGATCCGTTTCGACAACCGCGATATTGGCCAAAGCACCATTTTGAAGCATTTGCCGCCACCTAGCCTGGCTAAACTTGCCGCCAACCGTTACCTCAAGGTATCGCTGCAGGTGCCCTATACACTTGATGATATGGCCCAGGACGCCCTTACCTTGTTGGATAAGCTAAAAATTGAAGCGGCCCACGTCGTAGGAGTATCCATGGGCGGTATGATCGCCCAGCTAATGGCAATCAAACACCCCCAGCGCGTCAGTAGCTTGACCATCATAATGTCCAGCAATGGAGATCGCGGCTTAATGCGGCCTACCGTGGGGGTGTCGCTGGCAATCCTAAAACCCCACCCCAAATCCCAGGCGGAACACTTGGAACAAGCGATACAAATGTGGCGGATGTTGCACGGTGATCACTTTACTTTCCCAGAACAACATTTCCGTGAAACCATCAAAACAGCAGTTAAGCGGGGCTTTTATCCCAGTGGTGTGTTGCGCCAAATGGCGGCTATTGCGGTAGCGCCAAAGCGTTCTGAGTCATTGGCAAAACTAAAAATGCCAGTACTGATAGTGCACGGGGAAGCGGATCCGCTGCTGAAAGTCAAAAACGCCTTCGCCTTAAAACAAGATATCCCCCATGCGGAGTTGAAGATATTCCCAGGAATGGGGCATACCCTGCCTTTTGAAATTTGGGATGAGCTAATCGAGCAAATCTGCAATATCGCGGCCCACAGCAGCGATATTATTTAAGCAAGGACAATACTTCCCTAAACTGAGGGTGTTTCGGCGATTGCAGTAATTCGAATAATAGGATTTCGGTGCTGGTGAGCTTTGCTCCGCCCTGGCACAGCCTGTCCATCGCAATTTGCCGGTCAAATTCGTTACGGGATGATACGGCATCCGATACAACCTGCACGCCTATGCCTTGGCGCAATAATCCCTCGGCAGTTTGCAATACGCATACATGGGACTCAACGCCCACAGTGATCACCTGGTCAGGTTTATGCTGCTCCAGTTGTGACTGGAATTCAGGGTTCAAACAGGCATTAAAGGTATCTTTGCGCAGTGGCACCAGACCATCTAGGTGCCGGGCTATTTCAGGATGGGTGGGACCGAGCTTTTCCGGAACGTGCTCTACCCAAATAATAGGGATATCCATGGTGCGGATAGCGGGTATCAGAATAGCCAGCCTGGCAAACACCGCCTGGTAATTTTGCACGCTGACAGCCAGTTTGCCTTGCAAGTCGATAATCGCTAAAACACTGCGCACTTTAATCCCCCCAACAGGGCATTAAGCCCTAATCATTTACCCTGCTAAAAAAGCCCGTCACACCGCGCACAAACCAACGCGGATAGTGTTTCGCCCATTGCACCAGTAATTTATTGTAGGCCTTATGCACAAAAATGGTATCTCCCTTCATCACAGCTTTGTAGGCTTCCTCAACCAATGACTCAGGTGATACTTTGGCGAAATTGGGGATAACCCGTTCCAATCCCTTACCTTGCTGCATCATGTTGGTCTTGGTGAATCCAGGGCAAACGCAGTGTATATCCACATTGCTGTATTTGATTTCTTCGGCAACGGCTTCGGTAAAGGACAAGACAAAACTTTTTGATGCGCCATAGACGGCGAATTTAGGGGTCGGCATAAAGCTGGCGATTGACGCCACATTGATGATTTTGCCGCTATCCCTAACCAGAAAGTCAGCGAGGAAAGCTTGGGTCATTTTCACCAATGCGGAAATATTTAACTGGATCAAGCGTTCTAGCTGATCGGTGTCAGCCTGTACCAAGGGATCCACCAGCATCATGCCGGCATTGTTGATTAACATTTCCACCTTGAGCTTTTTACTCACCAACCAAGCTTGCAGTTTTTCAACGGCGTCAGGCTCTGTGAGGTCCAGCGCAAAGACATAGGTTTTTATTAAGTATTTTTCAGCCAGCGCTTCGGCGTTTTTTTCCAGCTTGGCTTTGTTGCGCGCCACTAGGACCAAATCGTGCCCCTGCTGTGCAAAGTGTTCAGCAAAGCTTTGGCCAATGCCTTCAGATGCACCGGTTATTAAGGTCAAATTGAGGTTGGGATCAGACATGGTGTACCCTCCAGGCGAAGCCCAAATAAGGGCAATAGGGGCGTTATGCTTGGTTGAGTTCTTTAAACGCCAGTGCGATTTGTTTGTCGTTTTGGGTGGAGACTATCGGTTTTTTGGCAAGCTTGCGGCGTTTGCGCAAATAACAGGCTTTGATGATTTTGCGTTTTACATCATCGTTTACCTGGTGCCAATACACCCGTTCATCGCGGGTGCGGAAACAGCCCTTGCAATACCCTTTATCGCCACTTTCACAGACGCCAATGCAAGGGCTGGGGATCTCAAAAAACTCTAATTGCTCCATGCATAGTTTTATAACGCCTAATTGAGGCAAGCTCAAGTAGATAGAATCCACCTGATATAATTTCCGGCACTAAGCTATTCTCGCTCAGAGAGGGCTTTTTTTGCTTTTACGTAATTGGCATATTGCGCAGACACCTCAGGCTTCTCGGCCACAACCGATGCAATAAGCTGCATTAATTGTGCGTTTTTTGCCTTGCGGATCTCCACAACATCTCCCATTTTATCATTTATAACATTCAAGAAATTTGGCAAGCATTCGCGTACCCTCAATTGGGAGCCGACACCTTCTTTGCGTTTTTTACACTTTATTTGAAACTCAGCTGGCGCATGCTTGTTATAGGCCTTATAAAAATCCTCTTCAGCTTGATAATATTCACGCCTCAATTGCTGCTTGGTTTTTTCGGCAACGACTTCAAGTTGGTCATTAGATTCGAGCGCAGACGTATTGAACACACCGAGAAACAAGGCAGTTGCGGTCAAATAGATAAGGTGTTTTTTCATACTAAATCCCTTTGTCATGAGGTAAATAATGGTTTTTTGGTTTTAGAATCCAAATATAGTCATATCGGTTCTATTAAACTAGCCGGATAATATTAAACCCTGAACCTGAACCGTACCTGAGACTAGAGACTTATACCGATATGCAAGCGATTTCACATTATTGGCAAAGACCGTTTAATGGCTAAAGCGTGCCCGATAAACACTGGGAGACAGCATATAGCGTTTTTCAAATGCCCGGCGCAGGATATCTGGATTGGTATAGCCGCAGGCCGACGCAATGCGTTGTACCGACCAGGATTGGCTGGTCAAAAGCTGGCGTGCGTAATCCAGACGCAATACTTCTACGAACTTGGCAGGGGTCTGCCCGGTTTGCTCCCTAAACTTGCGGGAGAATGTACGTACACTCATTCCGCAATAGTCAGCAAGGTTGTCGAGGCTAAGATCAGCCGCTAAATTACCCAAAATCCAATCGCTTAGTTTTGCAAACTGGTTGAGGTTGGCCATCTGCCTTTGCAGGGGTTCCGAGAATTGTGCCTGGTTGCCCGCACGACGGTAATGCACCACCAAAAACCGGGCAACCTTGATTGCCACTTCGGCACCGCAATCGTTTTCCACCAGCTTTAAAGCCAGGTCAATCCCAGAACTAACACCCGCCGACGTCGCAATGTTGCCGTGGTCAATGTAGAGCGCATCGCCGTTCACATTGACCTTAGGGTAGCGCTGTTGCAGATCCTGGCTAAAATGCCAATGGGTAGTAACAGTTTTGCCGTCCAATAAACCGGTCTCTGCCAGCATGTAGGCGCCAGTGCAGACGCTGACAATACGGCAACCACGCTCTGCTAATCCCTGGATAAGGGGCGCAAACAGCTTGATATTGTGGGCATCGCGTGCGCCCGCGCCGCCTGGTATCAGCAGCGTATGTAGCGGTAAAGCACGCTCTAATATGGCGTCGGGCAGCAGCTTTAACCCGGATTCACTCTTTACCGGCAACAGGCCTTCAGCCAACAACTGCAACCGGTATTGCATATGGGCATAATCATTGGCGACCGTAAAGCATTCCATTGGCCCCACGGCATCCATTGCTGTGATCCCGTTGTACACCAGAATTCCTACATTGTGTTGCAACACTTGCCTTTTCCTGATCTTTGAGAGTTTGTCAATTACACCTTGATGCTAGCCCTGTTTCGCCAGCTTACCCATTAGCTTGAAGTTGTTGGGGCTAGCCAAGGATTGCACCACTACGTCCAATACCCAGATACTGCCATTGTTGTTAGTTTGGTAGCGCAAACCTTCACCACTGGCATTGGCGACATGGCTCCAGCCATTGTGCTTGTCCATCGCATCCTTAAATGCCAATAACAATGCTTCCTGGCTGGCTCGGGTAGTCACCCTATAGCTCTTTTGCCAATTCCGGCGATCGCCGAAAGAAACGCCATTGCTAAATTGCACGTCTTCAGGCCAGGCATACTGGGGGTCGGGCCAAAACTTATCGGCCATATCGCCACGCACAAAGCCTTTTTCTGGCGACCAATCGTATTCAATGTGCATAGCAACAGATTTAGCCTTGTCCAAGCCTCTGACCTTTGACACAAAGTGCAAGGCAGCATCCATACCAGAAGACAACCCCGCCGAAGTGATCACCTGCCCATTGTCCACGAAGCGTTGATCCGTGATCAGCAGGATCTCAGGGTAATTTTTCGCAAAACTATTAAATTGGCCGTGGAAGGTAGTGGCGGCTTCACCATCCAAAAGCCCCGCTTCTGCCAAAATATGGGAGCCAGTGCAGACTGATAATATGTGCGGCACCTGTTTGCTGTGTTGCAGCAACCAACGCCGTATCGCCTTATCCTGCATAGCATCGTGGACATTGCCACCCGGCACCAGTATGGCATCGGCCTTTGGCATGTTGCTAAAACTATAGTCTGGAATAACATCCAACCCCATCACGGCAGTAACCGGCTTACCCTCTTTGCTGACCGTAAACACATCAAAACCCGCCTGTCCAAACACCTCATAGGGTGCTGCAAAATCAATAATCTGCACTTGGTCAAACATCAGGATGGCGACCTTAAACTGATCGTCTTCCGCACTGGCCAAAGGTGGGGCAAAGCTGAACAGAAGCAATAGCAATTTACAGATCGTGTTTTTTAACAGGTTCATAATTAACTCCTTGGTTACTATTGAACCCAATTTAACAAACAACATACCTGACCAATTGACACTTATCCGTCTTTTTACGCCAAGATAGTGTTTTATCGCTCTACTTGCGCACAGCAAAATTGAGAAGTTGTTCACAATTATCTGCCTAAATTCCAACCAAAGCCGTCCGATAACCTAATTACTGTCCATACAGTTCCGACGTTGACTTAAAAGTCCCTTGCCCGCCTTTGTGCGGGCTTTTTTTTGAGAGCGATATATTCCTGTTCTAGTAAGTTATGCCAGCCAAGCCGGCTGCTTATTTGTTTCCATACTTCTCCGTCCTTTTTAATACCAATTGCCAAAATTGAGAACTAGCTCACGCCCTAACCCCAGAAGTTTTTCATCGAAAGCCCGATACTATAGTTACTGTGTTACACAGTTCCCCATGTGTGTTTTTTTTAGTTTTCTGCCCGCTTTATGCGGGCTTTTTTTTGCTCTCGGCTAGACTTTTTTAGCATCATTCTGCTTTACATTTTTGATACCCGTGTTGCCAGTACTCATCGCAATTGGGGATTGCCCGATAGGACGCTCGGTTTTCGACGGCAAATTTTGGGCTTGGAAGAAAGCCTGAGTGCACTGATGTTCAGCCTTACACCTGTGTTTGCCACCACCATTTATGGCTGCTTAAACTACAACAGTTTTTACCTATGGCGTCTACTAAGCTTGTCTGGCATTTTTAAAAGCCACTCAGCGCAGGCTAGCTCGACCTAAGCGCCAAGTCTGCAAACACTGATATTCCACGCCGTGGCCTTTATTAAGGGATTGGTACAAGCCAAACTCACTAAAACGAAATTGGAACGATGGTTCTATCAATGGTGCAGGCGGGTTTTCTTTGCATTTGCGAAACAGGGTAATGTGGGGAATATAACGGCGGTTTTCTGCCGGTAGACCGGCGCGTTTGGCAACAGCAGAAAGGCTTGCTACTAAATCGGTCAGTGCCACTGGCGTATTGTCCGCGCCCAGCCACAAAGCTTTGGGCTTGGCAAAGTAGCCTAGGTGCTGGAAATGCAAGTCAAAGCACTTTGATTGCACCTCATCTGCCCCCTGCACTAAAAGCTCATGCTGTGCCTCGCTAGTTTGGCCTAAAAACGCCAGGGTAATGTGGAAGTTGGCGGCCGGCACTTTACCGGCAATGGGCGGAAGGGCTTTGTCCCGCCAGGCTTCAATTTGCAGTTTTTCTTGGGCGGATAAACCCAAAGCGAAGAATAGGCGCATGTGCTATTTTAATATGGGATTTTCAATGGGGTCAGAGTGAATAGATGTTACTAAATCCAAAAGACAAAGCAATCAAAGTTTTTTGTGAAAAAACACGGGAACAAGCCTATTAGCTCGAACAATCCACTCTGACCCCATTGAAAATCTATTGAAATTAAACCGCCAAGTCAATTTGGTGGCTTAGCCCCACTTCCCCGCTCTCTTTGATAAACACACTACTGGCACGCACTGCACCTTGCAGCTGGTTGTTATCATCCTTTAGCTCAAATGGGGTTTGGGTATTGCCGAGGTAAAACGCACCAATACCGAGGTCTTTGACACTGGTCAGGCTGTCGTTTCCTGAAGCATCCTTTTGCCATAAAGACAGGTGTTGGTAAATATCATCGCCAGCATCAATAAAGTTGTTGTTGTCCTGGTCGTATTTGGCCAATTCGGCGTAGCCATCGCCGGTTAGAGCACCAAAAAGTTCACTGCCATCATCCACCTGGCCGTTGCCGTTTTTATCGAAGGCTAAAAAGCCACTGTTACCCGCGACAAAGCTGATGCTCTCTTGTTCGCCATCCACATCTAAGTCAAAAGCGAATTTGTCATCAGTCAGTTGTAAGGGCTCGTTCTCCAAATTTATCACCAGCGGATCAATCAATTCGCCCGCTGTTATCTGTATACTCAAATCCAGTTCTTGCTGGTATTCGCGCTCCAGCAATTGCGACACGTTAAATTCAATTTTGCGGCCATCTTCGGTGGTCACTACCCCGGAGGCATTGAACTTGGTTTCTTCTTTTTCCTGAATTTTTTGTTTGAATTCATAAGTCAGGATAGTGTTTTCTTCCCGGCCAATAGTATTGGGGTTTAACTGCTCTTTCGCTTTTTCTTCCCAATAGGCACGCACGACACTTAAATCGATGTCCTTACCGGTCATGGCTTCCACCAAGGATTTTAAACGGTAAGTCTTGGCGTCCAACCCTTCCATGGCATCATCATCGTCACCATCTAGCCCCTTGCGCAACTTTGCCAGGATATTGGTAATGGCCGCTAAGCCATCTTGAGTATCATTCAGGGAGGTCAGGCTGGCGGCAAAAGTTGATTGCGCCGAGGCAAAAAAGCGATCCTCTTGCCGGTTTTCTTCCAAAGTCAATGACTGGGCAAGACTGGTGGCGCGTGCCCGCAGTGAATCTTGTTGTTCCACCTCGCCAGAGCCGAGGCGCGCATTCTCGGAGCTTTCACGCCCAACCCTCGATCCAGCTGCGCTGCCGGGGATCGATAAAGACTCTTCAATACTGGACTGCTGTAGCTTGTAATGGCTGCTCGATAACTGGATCGACGACGATGCGATTTGCACGCCCTACTCCACACTGTTCACCTCAATAATTTGTTATCGGCGGGGATCTCGGGAATTAAGCTAAAAAAGAAAACTTAGCGAAAAACTAGTCAAAGCCCGCTTCCCGTTGATGGCGGAATGCAGTCACCACAAGTTCATCACTATCAATATGATAAAAATATCTAGCGACATAGCCATGTTTACTAAATGGAATAATCAGATCATAAAATCCAAAATCTTCCTGATCTTTAACACCAATTTGTGGGAAGGTGACAAGTAAGTTCAAATGACGCTTTATTTCCCTGGCCGCCGCCTCAACTGCTGCTGGATTGGCTTCAATAAGAAACGCCAAACAATCCTGCAAGCCCTCCCTCGCATTTGACGATATAACTACTTGTGGCATAGCGGCAAAATTACTTGTGGCATGGCGGCGAAACTATTTGTGGCATAGCGGCACAACTATTTGTGGCATAGCGGCGCAACTATTTATGGCATAGCGGCGCTTTGGTTTTATCGCCCTGTGCTACTTTATCCAACCAATCATTGGTTTCGTCCAAGCCAATGTGCAGGCCGGTTGACTGGTAGTGTTGTAGGCTATCCCGCGACTCCTGTTTAAACCGCTCTTTTGCCAACTCCCGCCGCACCGAAGTCTTTAAGCTTTCAATCATTACACTGTGTTTAGACTGGTTTTTAAGTTGTGCGAGCTGTTCAACCTCAGACAAGGTTTCAGCATCCAGTTTTAAGCTAGTAGGCATGGGAACACCTAAAGGTAATACTAAAGTAATACCAAGGTTAAACACCTGCTGGTTGAATATCAAGCAATCAAGCTTTACTGGGACAATTTTGACATTCGCCATCGGTAAGCAAATAATCCCCTCAGGGTGTTTGGGAGAAAACAATGGCGGAAGCAGATAATAATCAGGAAAACACGATTCAGGAAAGCACTGAAGTAGAAAGCCAGGAATTCGTAACAGTACTATCGGAACTGGCTGGCTTTAAAGAGTTTTTTCAAGATAACGATAGCATTGCACCGATTGTTCATAAGCTCAGCGAAGAAACCGGTTTTCCAAAACTAGCAGTGCGCGGCGCAATAAAAAAAGTAGCGCCCTTTATTATCAGTAAAGTCGCCAAAACCGGGGAAGCCTATGCCAACACCGCATTAGCCAGGCTAAATGATAAACTGGCGCAATATGCCTGGTACCGGGGATTTTGCCAACGTCTATTAGATACACTGAAATCCCATTCAGGCAAACAGTTCTCTGGAGTAGTCAATGCGCCCGATCCAGAATCAATCCAAGCCCTGCTGGATAACCAAGCCCATTGGCATAACCTTAAACCAGAACAACAAGGGCTTACCCAACTGCTGCTTGGGCAAGCCCAGCAATATGGCGTTAGCTTAGATATTGAAAAAAAACTGGATGCATTAATCCGACAATTCGACTTTCAGCCGGAATTAGATACCCCTGACTACCTGATTCTCGCCAAAGAAAATGCAGAACTTGCCAGCCCCGCTTGGCTAACCTATGGCAAACGCCAAGCCAAACTAATTGGCCGAGATACTGAACTAAAACGCTTGGCAGAATTTTATCGCCTGGACAATTCCTTTGCCTGGTGGTGCATTACCGGTGCAGGTGGTGCCGGTAAAAACCGACTGGCGCTGGAATCCATGCTGCGGCTTAGCCTGGATTGGGAAAAAGGCTTTCTACCTTCAAGCGAACTCAAATCAATTGTTGCCAAGCGCTGGCAACCTAGCCAGCCCACCTTATTGGTATTGGACTATGGTGCGACCCAAGCAGACAAATTGGCTGATTCCCTAGACTACCTAATCCGCCATCAACAAGAGTTTGAATTTCCACTGCGTCTAGTGGTACTGGAACGCTATGCCAAAGGCCAAGACTGGTGGCAAAACCTAGTCAGTACTAGCGACCAAGCCCTAACCCGGCAGCAAACCCTACATACTGGCGATGTATTAGAACTATCGCCTATATTTGCTAATGCGCAACTAGCGATTTTACAAAGTTACTTGCAGCAACTGGCGTTTGAAGAGTCATTGCCGGAGTCAGACGAGTTTATTAATCAAATCCAGCAGCTGAGTGATGGCGGCAAACCACTTTATTTGGGTATGGTTGCCATCGCTATCAACCAGGAAGGTGTCGGCCAGGTTCGGAATTGGGGAGCTGACACTAATAAACTTTTAGACTTTTTATATCAAAAAGAAAAACGCAACTGGCATTACCGGTTGGCACACCTAGACAACAATGAGCAAAACCGCTTAATCGATTTATTGCTGCTAAGCACCTTTTGCCAGGGACTGTGGAAAATTGACGATGAAGATGGATTAGTGGACGCCTTATTCGCAGCAAAACTGATTAATAAAAATGTCGACTGGGACGATGATTGGATGCAAGTGCAAACCCTAGCAGGCCATCAGGATGGCTACTTGCTGCCGGATATTATTGCTGAGTTTATCTTGCTCAACCACTATAAGAGTACCGGCGGAAAGCTTCCACGCAAACTAAAACAGCTTGCTTTGCTTACATATCAATTTGCACCAGTAGAATTTATAACCGTGCTGGAGCGCTGTGCCACTGACTTTTCAGAACATCCTAAGGCCAACCAATGCTGGCTGCATTTACTGCAAAAAGAACCCGACTCTGAAATGCTGTTAGAAGCAGGCAATAGCATTGCAGGACAATTGCTATTTAAAGGTAAAGGGCAGCAGGCCTTAGAGCACTGGCTACCGGCAATCATGGATTCCGGAGATAGCAAAGAAAAAGCCAGCGCATTAGTTTGCGCAGCAAGAATACTGAAACTACAGGGAGATTTAGACACCGCACTGGGCTACCTTAAGCAGTCACTCGCCATTCGCCAGGAAATCGGCGACAGGCAGGGCGAAGGCACCACGCTCAACAATATCGCCGCAAATTACAACGCGCGGGGCGACTACGGCACCGCCCTTACCTACCTCAAGCAGTCACTCGCCATACAGCAGGAAATCGGCGATAGGCAGGGTGAAGGCACCACACTCAACAATATCTCCCAGATATACGACGCGCGGGGCGACTACGCCAACGCCCTTACCTACCTCAAGCAGTCACTCGCTATTTGCCAGGAAATCGGCCACAGGCAGGGCGAAGGCACCACCCTCAACAATACATCCCAGATATACGACGCGCGGGGCGACTACGCCAACGCCCTTACCTGCCTAAAGCAGTCACTCGCCATACAGCAGGAAATCGGCGACAGGCAGGGCGAAGGCGTGACGCTCAACAATATCGCCTTAAATTACAACGCCCGTGGCGACCTAGACACTGCCCTTACCCACCTGCAGCAATCGCTCGCCATTCGCCGGGAAATCGGCGACAGACAGGGAGAAGGCACCAACCTTAACAATATCTCCCAGATATACGACGCACGGGGCGAATACGACACCGCCCTTACCTACCTTCACCAGTCGCTCACCATACAGCAGGAAATAGGTTATAGCGCTGGCTTATGCGTCACTTTAATTAATATGGGTCATATGCATAAGCACAACAAGGAGATACCGCAAGCCTTTGCTTGTTGGTTAAATGCCTACGGCCTGGCCAAAGCAATGGGGCTTACACAAGCCCTAAATGCTTTAGAGAACCTGGCACCACAATTGGGTATGGAAGATGGTTTAGCGGATTGGGAAAGGCTTTGGCAAAAGCAGCAGGCGCAGGGGGCGGAAGCGGGTGATGAAAATGAATAAAAAGAAAGAGATCAAGGGGTCAGAGCATTTGGAAGTGGAATTTGACCGTTTCAATCAAACTTCTTTGTACTTTCAAATGGTCTGACCCCGCGCAAATGGTATGACCCCAAGTTGTTGATGAACCGGGGTACTTACCTTGTTAAATAGCCACCATTGACCCACAGGGTTTGGCCATTGATCCAGGCGCTTTCTGGTTGGGCTAAAAACGCTACTATTGGAGCAATATCATTCACGGTGCCCAAACGTTTCTCGGTGGACAAATTTGTCGCATAGGCGATGGAGAACTCATTTTCCTAATCAAGGGGTCAGAGACCTTGAAACTAGCGCACGCCGCATCGAGATGAAAGATCAAGGGGTCAGAGCATTTGAAAGTGTAATTTCACTGCTACAATAAAACTTCTGTGTACTTTCAAATGGTCTGACCCCACGCAAATGGTCTGACCCCGGGCAATTGGTCTGACCCCGGGCGCTCGGTTCTCCGCAAAAGCCTATCTTGTTAAATAGCCACCATTTACCCAAAGGGTTTGGCCATTGAGCCAGGCGCTTTCTGGTTGCGCTAAAAAAGCCACGATGGGGGCGATACCATCCAGTGTACCTAGGCGTTTCTCGGTGGACAAATTTGTCGCATAGGCGATGGAGAACTCATTTTCCTAATCAAGGGGTCAGAGACCTTGAAACTAGCGCACGCCGCATCGAGATGAAAGATCAAGGGGTCAGAGCATTTGAAAGTGTAATTTCACTGCTTCAATAAAACTTCTGTGTACTTTCAAATGGTCTGACCCCACGCAATTGGTCTGACCCCGGGCAAATGGTCTGACCCCGGCAACTGACACAGGGCAATCGGTTCTCCGCAAAAGCCTACCTTGTTAAATAGCCACCATTGACCCACAAGGTTTGGCCATTGATCCAGGCACTTTCTGGTTGCGCTAAAAAAGCGACGATGGGGGCAATATCATCCACTGTGCCTAAACGTTTCTCGGTGGACAAATTTGTCGCATAGGCGGTGGAGAATTCATTTTCCTGTGAGTGGAAAAAGGGGGTGTCGATGGGGCCTGGAGCAAAGCTATTGACGGTGATTTTCCTGCCGCCCAGTTCTTTGGCCAGCATGCGGGTGTATTCTTCCACCGGTGCTTTGGTTCCGGCATAGATGGCATAGCCCGGTGCGGCGCCTGCCAATAATGAAGTGGCATTATTAAGGATGCGGCCACCATCACGGATACGTTTGCTCGCTTCCCGCAGTGAATAAAACAAGCCACGGTTGTTTATTGCATCTAGGCTTTCAAATTCTTCATCAGTAAATTCAGCCATGGGCTTTTTGATAATGGCACCGGCGTTATTGACCACAATATCGATGCCCCCAAATGCCTGCTCGGCGCTATCATAGAGTTTTTTCACCACTGACGATTGCCCTAAATCCCCATCCACCAGCGTCGTTTTTACGCCATGGGCTTGTGCCAACCTTGCGGTTTCCTGCGCCTGGTCTAGGGTACTTTTACGGTGGTAGTGGATCACGACATTGGCACCCAATGATGCTAGCGCCACAGCAAATGCCCGTCCCATATTATTGCGGGCACCTGTGACGATCGCCACTTTGCCAGATAGTGGCCGTATAGTTTGGGATTGGCCTTGCCCTGAGGCCAATACCGATGAACTCGCGGCTGTAGCGGCAATGCCCGCCCCTACTGCGGCTAGGTTCTTGATGACGTTGCGACGTGAATTGTTGGGTGAATTATCGGTTGGTTTTGTATTAGACATAGCAGATTCTCCAAGTAAAAAGATTAAGCCTTAACAATTGCTGCCCAGTCTACTGTTTACTTTTAACTTGAATAGACGCCAAATTTACCAAATACTGTTGCAATATAAGCAACACTTAAATATCTAATTTACGCAATGCCCTATCGCCATCCCCTTTCGGAAGTGAGTTTGTATATCCGGGTAATTGAGCTAGGTTCTATCCGCGCTGCCGCCCGTGAAGCCGGACTTGAGCCTTCCAGCCTGTCGCGCAAGCTTAATAATTTGGAACACCGCTTGAAAACCAAGTTACTGGATCGCAGCCAGGGCAAGACAGTGCCCACCGATGCCGGTGAACGCTACTACCAAAAGATGCGACTATTGCTGCCACAGCTGGAAGAAATCGAAACCGAGATTTCCGGCGAAAGCACCGAGCCCAAAGGTCTGCTTAAGGTAAATGCCAGCATTGATTTTGGCCAGCGCCACGTAACCCAATGGCTGCTGGAGTTCCGCAAGCAGTATCCACTGGTAGAGGTGCAGCTTACTTTGGCTAGCCAGTTTGTAGATATTGTCAGTGAGGGCATCGATCTGGCAATCCGGGTGGGCAAACTCAAAGATGCCAACTTAAAAGCCAAAAAAATCGCTGAAGTACCTCGGGTGTTGGTGGCCTCACCTGCCTATCTGGAAAAGCATGGCACACCATCGCAAGTGCAAGAACTGGCAGCGCACCAGCATGTATTTTTCTCTGCCCCAACCCGCAATACACCCATGACCATAGTGGATGAGCATGGCACCAGCCATAGCATCCCGCGCCAGGGCAAGGTTTCCATCAATGCGGTGGCCTCGGTGGTGGAAGCGGTAAAAATGGGCGAAGGTATTCATTTAGGACCGCGCTGGGCATTTGAGCAAGAGATCCAACTTGGCAGCGTTGTAGAATTGTTCCCAGAATGCCAGTTCCCAGCACTACCCATGCATGCCATCTGGTCACCCGCTGCCATCATGCCCGCCCGGTTAAGGCTGTTTATTGATTTTATTAGCCAGCAAGCACCAAAAGTACCGGGGTTAATGGCTGTTTGAATGAGATCAAGGGGTCAGAGACCTAGATCAAGGGGTCAGAGCATTTGAAAGTCAAACCGTAGTGGCATCAGTAAACCTCTTTGTACTTTCAAATGGTCTGACCCCGGGCAAATGGTCCGACCCCGGGCAAATGGTCTGACCCCGGACAAACTAAAAAGGCCGTCATTACGGCCTTTTTGTTCAAGAATTAAGTTAGCTAAGCGCTATTACTTTTTCTTCTTCGCCTTAGGGTTAGGCAAGTCGGTGATAGAACCTTCGTAGATTTCTGCCGCCAAGCCAATTGACTCATTGAGCGTTGGGTGGGCGTGTACGGTCAAGGCGATGTCTTCGGCGTCGGCTCCCATTTCGATGGCAAGGCCAATTTCACCTAACATTTCACCGGCGTTGATACCGATAATGGCACCACCGACAACACGGTGTGATTCTTTATCGAAAATCAACTTGGTCATGCCTTCGGTGCGGCTAGAGGCAATGGCACGGCCAGAAGCAGCCCATGGGAAAGTGGCGGTTTCCACTTTCATGCCCTGCTCTTTGGCTTCTTTTTCAGTGACACCTACCCAAGCAACTTCCGGGTCGGTATAGGCGACTGATGGAATGCAGCGTGGGTCGAAGAAGTGCTTCATACCGGCAATCACTTCGGCGGCGACGTGGCCTTCATGCACGGCTTTGTGGGCAAGCATCGGCTGGCCAACCAGGTCACCGATAGCGTAGATGTTGGGTACGTTGGTGCGAAGCTGCTTGTCAACATTGATAAAGCCACGTTCGTCAACTGCCACACCAGCTTTGTCGGCATCAACCAACTTGCCATTTGGACGGCGGCCAACGGCAACCAATACGCGGTCATAACGCACTGGCTCAGCAGGTGCTTGCTTGCCTTCAAAGGTCACATACAAACCGTCGTCTTTGGCTTCAACCGCGGTCACTTTGGTTTCAAGCATGACGTTGAACTTGTTCTTAACGTATTTCTGGTACACCTTGATGATGTCTTTGTCCGCAGCTGGGATAAGCTGGTCAAGGAATTCAACTACGTCAATCTGGCTACCTAGGGCTTTGTATACGGTGCCCATTTCCAAGCCGATGATACCACCACCCAGTACTAGCATTTTTTCTGGAATGTCCACCATTTCCAATGCGCCAGTAGAATCGATAACGCGCGGATCGTCGTGTGGGATAAACGGCAAAGTTACCGGCTCAGAGCCAGCCGCGATAATGGCGTTGTCAAAAGTAATGGTAGTTTTACCGTCTTTACCTTCTACTTCCAAGGTATTGCTGCCGGTGAATTTACCATAGCCCTGGACGTGCTTAACTTTGCGCATTTTAGACATGCCAGACAAGCCTTTGGTCAATTGGCCAACTACGCTGTCTTTCCAAGCGCGGACTTTATCTAGGTCGATTTGAGGTTCACCAAAGCTCACACCGTGGCCGGCCATATCCCTTGCATCGTCAATCACTTTGGCTACGTGCAGTAGCGCTTTGGAAGGGATACAACCGACGTTCAAACAAACGCCGCCTAGGGTTTCACGGGCATCGACGATAACGGATTCGATGCCTAAATCAGCAGCACGGAAAGCAGCAGAATAGCCGCCAGGACCTGCGCCCAATACGACTAGCTGAGTTTTGATTTCGCTCATGGGTGACCTCAATAAAATATGTCTTGTAGTTAACTTTTTTCTAAAGCTTGTGTTCTTTCTATCGCCAAGCGGTTTGGCGGGCCCGAAACGGCCGTTATTGGCAAACTGCGCTATTGTAACGGCAGTTCGCCCGGATGCAAAAAGACAGGCATAAAAGCCTGCCTTTATCGCTGTTTACAAAATTAAACGGCGAATATCACCTAATACCCCGCTTAGGTGCACCGCAAACCTAGCAGCGACGGCACCGTCGATTACCCTGTGGTCGTAGGACAAGGACAACGGTAGGGTTAAACGAGGTTCAAACTCCTTGCCGTTCCACTTGGGTTTCATATCGCTACGGGATACACCCAATATGGCGACGTCTGGCGCATTTACAATAGGCGTAAACGCGGTTCCACCGATGCCACCTAAACTTGAGATAGTAAAACAGCTGCCCTGCATATCGGCCGCTTTCAATTTTCCATCACGGGCTTTTTTACTGATTTCCATTAATTCGCTGGATAGCTCGTAAATGCCTTTTTTATCAACATCGCGCACAACCGGCACTACCAAGCCCCCAGGGGTGTCTACCGCGATACCTATGTGGAAATACTTCTTCTGGATCAGGGATTCACCCGATTCAGACAAGGAAGAGTTAAACACCGGATAGGCCGCCAAGGCACTGGCGGCGGCTTTCATGATAAATACCAGAGGCGTGATCTTCACACCCAACTTTTGTTTTTCCGCCAAAGCATTTTGTTGCTTACGGAAGGCTTCAAGCTCGGTGATATCCGCATCTTCAAACTGGGTAACGTGTGGGATGGTCACCCAGTTGCGGTGCAAGTTGGGACCCGAGATCTTCTGGATCCGGGTAAGCGGCACTTCTTCCACTTCACCGAACTTGCTGAAGTCCACTTTGGGTGGCGCCAATACTTGTAAGCCGCCAGAGCCCGACGCTACCGAGCTACCGGCATTGGCTTTCGGCCTGGATAGTTCGTATTTGACGTACGACTGAACGTCTTCTTTTAAGATACGGCCTTTGCGCCCAGAACCTTTAACTTTGCCCAGGTCAACGCCAAACTCGCGGGCTAAGCGGCGCACTGACGGTGACGCATAGACATGGCCTGATGCTTCTTTTTCACCCGCAGTTGGATGGTGCGGTACTGGCGGAGGTTTGGCTGCTGCGGCAGGCGCGGCTGGTGCAGCTGCAGCGGGCTGTGGTGCTTGTGCTGGCGTAGGCGCAGGTGCTGGCGCGGCTCCAGCTACTTCCAACAAGAGTACCAACGAACCTTGTGACACTTTATCGCCCACTTTGACTTTCAGCTCTTTCACCTTGCCTGCTTTCGGACACGGCACATCCATAGTGGCTTTATCGGTTTCCAAGGTGATTAAGCCGGTTTCCTCTTCGACTTCTTCACCTTCGGCCACCAGCACATCGATAACATCAACATCACTGGCATCGCCAATATCCGGTACGGTCACTTCCATCACGCTTGGCGCTGAAGACGCGGCAGGTTCTGGGGTTGGTGCCGGAGCCGCTGCTGGAGCTTCATGGGCAGGCGCCGTAGCATCGCTGGCACCCACTTCCAGTAGCAATACCAAACTACCTTGGGAGACTTTATCGCCGGTTTTGATTTTTAATTCCTTAACAACACCGGCCTGTGGTGCGGGCACGTCCATAGTGGCTTTATCGGTTTCCAGGGTAATCAGGCCATCTTCTGGCTCAACTTCGTCCCCTTCCGCCACTAGCACTTCAATAACATCCACGTCGCTGGCATCACCAATATCAGGCACGGTAACTTCAATCACTTCAGCATGGGTGGCTGTATAGGCTGCCTGGGCCGCGGCTTCTGCCGGTTCCACCGGCGCATGCACAGGTGCAGGCTCTGTGCTGGCAGCAGGTGCTTCTGGTTCAGTCGCTGCGGGTGCCTCGGCGGCACCGGCATCAATCTTCATAATCAAAGAATCCAGCGACACCTTGTCACCCACCTGTACCAATATCTCAGAAACGGTACCAGCGAAAGGTGCCGGGATATCCATGCTGGCTTTATCACTTTCAACGGTAATTAGCGAATCTTCAACTTCTACAGAATCACCAACCGCGACACAAACCTCAATAACCTCAACTTCTTCGCCGCCCACATCTGGGACTAACACATCTTTGTTGCTCATTGTCATCTCCCTCCGGAATTAGGCATAAAGTGGGTTAAGTTTGTCTTTATCAATACCATGTTTTTTCATGGCTTCTGCAACCACTTTGGCATCCAGGTCACCCGCGTGCATTAGCTCGGTTAAGCTAGCCAATACGATGAACTTGGGATCAACTTCAAAGTGGTGGCGCAAATTGGCGCGGCTATCAGAGCGGCCAAAGCCGTCTGTACCCAAGGCTTTGAATTGCCCTGGTACATAAGCGCGGATCTGCTCAGAATAAGACTTCATATAGTCAGTTGCCGAAATGGTCGGGCCTGGCAAGCCCGCTTCCAACACTTGTGTGACATAGGCTTTCTTCGGCTCAGCGCCTGGGTTAAGCATATTCTGGCGCTCGACGTCTTGTCCGTCCCGGCCTAGCTCATTGAAAGAGGTCACGCTGTAGACTTCAGAGCTAATGTTGTATTCATCTTTCAGTACTTGTGCGGCTTTGCGTACCTGTTCCAGGATAGTACCGCAACCCAGTAGCTTGACTGATAGTTTACCTTTGTCAGCAGTAACGGTTTCTAGCTTGTAAATGCCTTTAACGATGCCTTCCTCGGCACCTTCAGGTAGCGCAGGCTGCACGTAGTTCTCGTTCATCACCGTCAGGTAATAGAACACATTTTCCTGCTCTTGGAACATACGGCGCATACCGTCCTGAACGATTACCGCAACCTCGTAACCATAGGTCGGATCATAAGTAATACAGTTGGGAATAGTACCCGCTTGGATGTGGCTGTGGCCATCCTGGTGTTGCAATCCTTCACCGTTCAGCGTGGTACGACCCGCTGTACCGCCCACAAGGAAACCACGAGCTTGGCTATCCCCCGCAGCCCAGGCCAAGTCACCAATGCGTT
Source organism: Alteromonadaceae bacterium (assembly GCA_965279005.1). GTDB lineage: Bacteria > Pseudomonadota > Gammaproteobacteria > Enterobacterales > Alteromonadaceae > Planctobacterium. The sequence goes on from CBDIHK010000028.1 coordinate 55,416, forward strand.
GGAAACCAAACATTGAGTAGTAGATGTAGACCGGGATCATAGGCAGGTCATTGGTGGAGTACGCCGTACCCGCCGCCAGCCAAGACGCCATGGCACCTAGCTCATTGATGCCTTCTTGCAGTACCTGGCCTTTTTTATCTTCGCGGTAATAGGCCACCTGGTCGGCATCTTGCGGTTCGTACTTCTGGCCTTCATGGGCATAGATACCCACCTGGCGGAACAAACCTTCCATACCAAAGGTACGGGCTTCATCAGGAATGATAGGTACTACGCGCTTGCCAACTTTTTTGTCTTTCAGCATTGCGGTCAACACGCGGACAAATGCCATAGTGGTAGAGATTTCACGGCCATTACTGCCTTTAAGCACGGCATCAAAGGCACTTAATGGCGGTGCTTCCAGCGATTCATTGCTGTTTTCCAAACGCTTGGGCATATAACCTTTTAAGGCTTCACGGCGGCCACGTAGATAACGCATTTCTTCGCTATCTTCATCAAATTTATAGAAGGGCAAGCTTTCCAAATCGGCATCTGCCACTGGTATATTGAAGCGGTCGCGCATTTCTCTGATAGCCCCTACATCCATCTTCTTGACGTTGTGGGCGATGTTCTTGCCTTCACCAGCCGAGCCCAAACCATAGCCCTTGACCGTTTTGGCTAGGATAACTTGTGGCCGGCCTTTGGTTTTCACTGCTTTGTCATAGGCGGCGTAGACTTTTACTGGGTCGTGGCCACCACGGTTTAAGCGCCAGATGTCCTCGTCAGACATATTGGCAACCATCTCTTTCAATTCAGGGTATTTGCCAAAGAAGTTTTCGCGGGTATAGGCGCCACCTTTGGCTTTGTAGTTCTGGTATTCACCATCAACGGTTTCGTTCATCAATTGCAGTAATTTACCAGAGGTATCGCGTGCTAATAACGGATCCCAGTAGCGGCCCCAAATAACCTTGATCACTTCCCAACCCGCGCCGCGGAAGGTGCCTTCAAGTTCCTGGATGATCTTACCGTTACCTCGCACTGGACCGTCTAGGCGCTGCAGATTACAGTTGATCACAAACGTGAGGTTGTCCAAGCCTTCACGGGTGGCAAGGCCAATGGCACCCAATGATTCTGGCTCGTCCACTTCGCCGTCCCCCATAAAACACCAAACCCGTTGGTTGGAACAATCTTTTAGGCCGCGGTCAGTAAGGTATTTTAAGAAGCGAGCCAAATAAATCGCCTGGATTGGGCCAAGCCCCATGGATACAGTTGGGAACTGCCAGAAATCAGGCATTAATTTTGGGTGCGGGTAAGATGATAAACCTTCGCCATTGGCTTCTTGGCGGAAGTTGTTCAACTGGCCTTCACTCAAGCGGCCTTCAATAAAGGCTCTGGCGTAAATGCCTGGGGAAACGTGGCCTTGCACAAACAAGTAATCACCACCGTCCTTATCGTTAGGCGCTTGGAAAAAGTGGTTAAAACCAACGTCATAAAGCATGGCAGAGGAAGCGAAACTGGAGATATGGCCACCGAGTTCTAAATCCTTCTTAGAGCCCCGCAATACCATCATCAAGGCATTCCAACGAATTGCAGCACGGATTTTAGCTTCAATGGTTTGGTCACCCGGCATAGTCGGCTCTTGCCCGGCAGGAATCGTATTGATGTAAGCCGTGGTGGACTTGTAGGGCAAGTGCAAGCCACTGCGCCGCGCTTTTTCGATCAACGATTCAAGCAGGTAATGGGCGCGTTCGGCACCATCTTCGTCCAAGACGGCACCCAGTGCCTCTAACCATTCTTGTGTTTCTTGTGGATCCAAGTCAGGTTGCATCATATCAGCCATGCTGCGTTCCTATTGTTTGCTATTTTTTAAACCTTAAACCCTGCCGCCCAATGCGCACAGAATTTGCCAATTAAGTATTGGACAGTGTTGCCGGTTCCGCCATGCGAATTGGGCTAAACTGTTCAATAAAACCCTATTTTTAATGAGCCCTGCCACCATCTACTTCGATACGGCGCAGTGCCCTTTGCATATTGCTGTCTTCGCGGTTTATTTGCAGTAGCGTCTGCTCAATAAAACCAAGGTGTTCATTACTTGCTTGCCGCGCAGATTCCGGATTACCAGAGACGATAGCGGCGACAATTTGTTTGCGCTGTTGATGGATGCGGTCGAACTCTTCCGGCCGTTGCGTCAACATGGCCAGGTTACTGGCAATGTTCTCTTGCAGCACATCCAACAAATTGCCCATCACATGCAACAGCACGCCATTATGGCTACCCTTCGCCATGCACAGGTAAAATTCCACCAGCGCTTCAGCTTGCTTTTCAATGCAGCCTTCTTTGTAAGCCAGCTCGGTTTTTGCCAGCGCCTGGTTCAACGCGGCAAAGTCATCACTATCACCGCGCAATGCAGCGTAATAAGCCGCCATACCTTCAAGTGCATGCCGAAACTCCAACAAATCGAACTGGCTTTCCGGATGCGCCGCAATTAACGCCATCAAAGGATCTGTTACTTTTGGCGTTAAATTTTCACTGACATAAGTGCCACCACCTTGTCGCCGTGACAACAGCCCACGCGTTTCCAACTTTTGAATCGCCTCACGCAACGATGGCCTAGATACATTAAATTGCTCGGCAAGCTGGCGTTCCGGAGGCAATTTCTGGCCAGCCAAAAACTGACCATCCAAAATCATGGCCTCTAGTCGCTCAACGATGACGTCAGATAGTTTTTTTGTTTGTATTTTTTCCATTTGACTGCGTTTTATATACCCAGCTAGAGGTAAAATGGTCTTACCAATTTCAAAAAGGGTAATCTAATTGATTTGCGAGGACAATGTTAAAATGCATTGCGTATGTCATTTAATAGCGCTAAAAACGCAAAAAGGCCACGATTAACGTGGCCTCTGGCGCAATTTTTATAGTGGTCTGACCATTTTACCTAGCTGCAAAAATTCGCTAATTCAACCAACCGCCTAAGGTCAACACTGCCATTACCGCTAACATCATCATCATATTGCGTTTAGCTAACCGCAAAAGCGTGCAGGGCTCCTCGGTGCAGTCGTCTTCATCAGGTTCGATTTCTTCACTGGCTTTGGCAACTTGTGATACCAAAGCTTGGCCATCGACAGTGAAGTCAGAAGCCTGCGATAGCCATTTGGGAAAGCCACGGGAAAAGTGCCCTACCAACAAATAGCCTAAACCGGCAAAACGGGCAGGTAGCCAATCCAAGGCAAACATGAGTTGCGCGGTGGCCTGGTTGCTATAGTCACAGCTTGTTTGGGCACGCATATGCCGTGCTATGACATAGGCCATGGCACCAGCAGCACCAAAAATGGCAAACCAAAAAGCCACGGCAAAATAGTAGCGGAAATTCACCCACACCATGAACTGGCCAAAAGAATAACCAGATTCAGGGTTGTAGCCCATCTGCTCTGCATAGAGGTCTCGGGCAGCAAAATCACCGCGGTTTGAAGCCTGCAAGTAGCCTTTGAATTGCTCCCTGGTTTGTGGGCAACCTATGGCAATGACTAATATCGCGATATTGACCAAGAATGAGATAAACGCGCTATCTAACCATCCCAGCAAATAGCCCAAGATCACGGCCGGTCCAATAACAGCGACATACAGCAACCAAGGTTTACTTTCTTGCATAAACCAACCTTGCTCACGCAAGGCATTGCTATACCAAGTGAGGTAGAAGTCACTGCGCCAAAATTGGGTCTTGGTGGTCACCCTTTCCAGACCTAGCACAATCAATAAACTTATTAGCGTCATTTAGGTTCCTTGGTTATAGCCTGACGGTAACGGCACCAGTCGAAGGCAGTGCCAGGATCGGTTTTTCGACCTGGCGCTATATCATTATGGCCTACAATACGGCCTAATGTCATGTCACTAAATGTATCCATTAAACAACGGGTCAAGGCAGCCAGCGCCGAATATTGGTTATCGGTATAGGGATCGGCATCAGTGCCTTCCAGCTCAATGCCAATACTATAGTTATTACAGTCTTTAATACCCTGAAAACTGGACTGACCTGCGTGCCAAGCACGGTCATTAAATGAAACAAATTGGGTTACCTGCCCCGCCCTGTCTATGAAACAATGGGCACTAACCCTAAGGTCAGCGATCCTTTGCAAAAACTCATCATTGCCTGGCTGCATGTTTCCAGTAAAAAATGCAGGTACAATACCGGTGCCAAATTGCCCCGGCGGAAGGCTGATGTTGTGGATCACCAACAAGCTGATGACAGCGTCTCCCGGCCTTTGGTTATAATGCTCGCTGGCAAGGTGTTTTGCCCCGGTAAGCCAGCCTTGGGTAATTTTGAACTCCAATTTTATAGCCCAATGGTTTAAAACAATGATTATGCCATCCTAAAACTGCGCTGGCATGTAGTGATTCTGCTAAAGGTATTGAAATTAAGTAGCGCCATGAAACATTTCCCAAAATCAATGCACAAACAAACAGGGTCGGGCAAATGGATGTTTATCCTGGCTTGGGTGGCAGTATTTGGCTTGCTAACCTTGGCGTTTGATGAAGAACTTGAGAGCCACTACAACCCAAACCAAGCCCCTAACTCCAATGTCACGGCCTATGGGGTCGAAGTGGTATTGGAACGCAACAGGCAAGGCCACTATGTTACTTCGGGTACTATCAATGGCATAGACGTGGTGTTTTTGGTAGACACCGGTGCCACCGACGTATCGGTGCCCGCGGAGTTAGCACAGGAGTTAGGCCTACAAGGCGGTATGGGGGTCAGGTTGCGCACTGCCAATGGCACAGTAACCGGATATAGGACACTGATACGGGAACTGAGCATTGGTGATATTTACCTAAGCAATGTTGCTGGCCACCTCAATCCAGGCATGGGAGGAAGGCAAATACTATTGGGCATGAGCGTATTAAAACAGTTAGAATTCACGCAGCGGGGAGACACCCTGATCCTTAAGACGTTATAATCCACCCCGCAACGCCGTTCCAAGTCTTTGTTTGAGGTATCCCTTACATGAACCACATCCCTGCTTTTGACACCTTGCTCAAGGATGAAATCAAGTTCGCTGTTTTATCCAGCTTGGCCCAAGACCTGGGGGTGCCCGTGGCAAAGCTGTTTAGTGATGGCGTTGGCAGCCAAGACATCAAGCGCTTTGTGCATCGGGACGTGACTGCCAGCTTGATCCCAGCAGACAAAACCATAAGCGCTACCTTGATCACCAAAGAAGACTGCATTTTTGTGGGCAAACACTGGGTTGAACTCGCGTTTGCTTTGGTTTGCGATTCAGTTGCAATGGAATGGCTAATAGCAGATGGTGAACCGGCAAAAAAAGGCGACACCCTGGTCAAATTCAACGGCAACGCCCGTGCTATTTTAATTGCCGAACGCACCGCGCTTAACTTTGCCCAGACCCTATCGGCAACCGCCACCAGGGTACACCATTACAGCAAATGGCTAGATGGCACCCCCACCAAACTACTAGATACCCGTAAAACTTTGCCAAACATGCGCTATGGGCAAAAGTATGCAGTGCAGTGTGGTGGTGGCTGCAACCATCGCATTGGTTTGTATGACCGTTTCCTGATCAAGGAAAACCACATTATGGCCTGTGGAGGCATCGCCCAAGCTGTTGCCCAGGCCAAACAGCAGCAGCCAAATCTGCTAGTCGAAGTAGAAGTCGAATCTTTGGCAGAACTGGAACAAGCAATTGAAGCAAACGCGGACATCGTGATGTTGGACAATTTCAACCTTGCTGATATCTCGAAAGCTGTTAAAACCAACAATGGCCAGTGCAAGTTGGAAGTTTCAGGGAATGTCGATGAAAATAGCCTGCAGCAGCTTTCAAAAACTGGGGTGGATTTTATCTCCTCAGGTGCTATCACCAAGCATGTGCAAGCGATCGACCTATCGCTACGGGTGGACGATTAGCCACCTTTATCGCAATAAAGCGTCATTATTGACCCTGAAAAACCATTTTAAGCAAGAAAACTCTACTTTATCCCGGATTTGAGAAACAGTTATCATATCCTCACCTTTCCAATCTCTAGAAAAGTAACTAAATTTGTCGATACAGACTTTGTGGGTTGAATGTCAAACCGACATGACACCCGAGTATGCGGACAGATACTTGCGAGTCGCCGTTTGCATTCTATACTGAGTTTGAACAGCAATTACCAGTTTGCAGATATTGGTAACTTGCCTACTCTAATTAGTGAAGCTAACAATATAGCGCCTAGGCGCAGCTGGAGAGATGAAATGAAACAAAACATGAAACAAACCCAAGGTTTTACCCTTATCGAACTGATGATTGTTGTTGCCATTATCGGCATTTTGGCGGCCATCGCGCTGCCCGCATACAACAACTACACCGACAAAGCGCGTTTTTCTGAAACTATTAATGCTACAGCCGCGGTTAAGTCAGCTGTAGAGGTCTGTGCACAAGTCAACAACGCCTTAACTGCATGTGACGAAGGTGCAGAAGGTATCCCAACGGTTGACAACATGACTGTGGTAGACGGCGTAATTGTCGCAACCAGCACAGCGGTTACCGACGCGACTTACACACTAACACCAACATTGGCAGACGGCGCAGTAACCTGGGCAGAAGCTTGCTCACCGACTACACTCTGCTAAGTAAAGCTATTCTTCGAAAGACCCAGTTTAGCTGGGTCTTTTTGTTTTCCTTTAAAGTAATTGATACATGGCAACAACGGTAAAAGAACCAGATAACTTTATCTGGCAAGGAAAAAACAAAAAAGGCCAAGTAATTAAAGGCGAGCTAACTGCTGCGTCCGCAATAGAAGCCAAATCCCAATTACGGCGCAAGGGGATTTCAGTTTCCAAGATCAAAAAAGCCCCAAGACCACTATTCGGCATTGGCGGCAGTGATAAAATTGAAGCTGAGGATATTTGCCTGGTGTCCAGGCAAATTGCCACCATGCTTTCAGCTGGGGTAACCCTGATCCAAACCCTGGAAATGATCGGCCAGGAACACAATAAAAAATCCATGCGCAAACTGCTGGGCGAGATAACCCATGAGGTAAAATCAGGTAACCCTCTATCTAACTCCTTGCGTAAACACCCTAAAGAATTTGACGATTTATACTGTGACCTGGTGAAAACTGGGGAGCAATCGGGTTCTTTGGAAAATATCTATGACCGGATTGCCACCTACAAAGAAAAAGCCGAAGCGCTAAAGTCGAAAATCAAAAAAGCCATGTTCTACCCGGTGGCTGTGGTTATTGTGGCATTTGTAGTGACTACTATTTTGCTGGTGTTTGTAGTGCCGCAATTTGAAGAAATATTTGCCGGTTTTGGTGCCGAGCTACCAGCCTTTACCCAGTTTGTTTTGGGGATCTCCCAATTTGTGCAAGATTTTGGCCCCTATATGGCTGCCGCAATGGTGGTGTTTGTATTCTTTTTTAAAAAAGCCTATGCGAGATCGCAGCAGCTGCGGGATGCCCTTGACGCAAAGCTGCTAAAAATGCCGGTCATTGGGGAAATTTTAATAAAAGCCTCAATTGCGCGTTTCACCCGTACCCTATCAACCACATTTTCCGCGGGTGTACCCTTGATTGAAGCCCTAGAATCTGCCGCCGGCGCGGCGGGTAATGCGGTTTACCGCGACGCCATAAGGTACATGAAAACCGAAGTATCAGCTGGCGGCCAGATGAATGTGGCCATGAAAGACACTGAAGTATTCCCCTCCATGGTAACCCAAATGGTTTCAATTGGTGAGGAATCGGGTTCAGTCGATGACATGCTCAGTAAAATTGCCGTCATTTATGAACGGGAAGTTGACGACATGGTGGACGGGCTAACCTCCTTGCTTGAACCCATTATCATGTCTGTGCTGGGGGTTGTCATAGGCGGCCTGATTGTTGCCATGTACTTGCCTATCTTCCAAATGGGTATGGTGGTTTAATGCAAGATCAAGGGGGCAGAGACGTTGAAGCAAAGTTGGCGTGACAAAAGGTTCAAGGTCTCTGCCCCCTTGATCTTTGCGATACATACAAATACATTGGCACGCTAACTTTTTTCAAGGACTCTGACCCCATGGTTTTGCAATATGGATAACGCAGTTTTAGTATTTAGCACCTACCCAGTGTTCTTTTTCAGCACCGTGTTTATCTTAGGCCTAACCATAGGCAGCTTTTTGAATGTGGTTATCTACCGGTTGCCAGTGATGCTGGAAAGGAGCTGGCAACATGAGTACCAAAGCTATTTCAATCCAGATCAAGCGCAAGAACAACCGGCTAAATTCAACCTTGCCTACCCCAGTTCAACCTGCCCAAAGTGCGGGCATAAGATCACAGCGCTGGAAAACATCCCAATCATAAGCTGGTTAGTTTTGGGTGGGAAATGCAGCAATTGCAAAACGCCTATTCCGTGGCGCTATCCTGGCGTTGAACTGCTAACCGGGTTGGCTTCGCTTGCGGTTGCTTGGCAATTTGGTGTTACCGAACAAACCTTGTTTGCCCTGATTTTTATGTGGAGCTTAATAGCCCTCACCTTTATTGATTTGGACAAGATGTTGCTGCCAGACCAAATCACCCTGCCACTGTTGTGGCTTGGGCTTATCGTAAACACCCAAGGCACATTTACTTCCCTAGAGAGCGCTATTTGGGGGGCAGTAGCAGGCTACCTCAGCTTATGGAGCTTATATTGGGCGTTTAAACTGCTAACTGGTAAAGAAGGCATGGGTTATGGCGACTTTAAACTACTCGCGGCACTAGGCGCTTGGATGGGCGTGGCAACTTTGCCAATCATCATATTGCTGTCGTCTTTTGTGGGCGCCGCTTTTGGCATTAGCCAAATCCTGATGCAGAAAAACCAGAAAGATAATCCTATCCCGTTCGGCCCCTACCTAGCCATTGCCGGTGTTATCGCCTTATTCTTTGGCGATTGGATCATGGCCCAGTATTGGAACTACCTGCTGGCATGAGTAATTTTGTAGTTGGGCTTACCGGTGGCATTGGCAGTGGCAAGACCGCGGTGTCGAATTGTTTCCAAGATTTGGGGATCCAAGTCGTTGACGCGGATGTCATCGCCAGGGAAGTGGTCGCCCCAGGCAGTGAAGGGCTCAACAGCATTAAACAGCGTTTCGGCAAGGATATTATTACCGCGGAAGGCCAATTAGATCGGGCAAAACTGCGGCAGATCATTTTTGATGACCCTGCGGAAAAACAATGGTTGAACCAGTTATTGCACCCGAAAATTCGGGAGCAAATGATCATGCAATGCCAACAGGCGAATTCTGACTATGTCATCTTGTCTGTGCCACTCTTAGTAGAAAACAACTTACAACCACTCGCCAACCGGATCCTGGTAGTGGATGTCCCGGAGGACTTGCAAGTACATAGGACTGTGCAGCGTGACAAAGTCAGCGAACAGCAGGTACGAAATATCCTGGCGGCGCAATGTGACCGGCAGTCCCGGATTGCTGCGGCGGACGATATTATCAGTAACGACAAATCCCTGTCCGAACTGAAACAGCAAGTGCTCAAATTGCACCAACACTATTTAACCCTGGCGTCGGGCTGAAATCTTTCATAATATTAGGATTATCGTCCTTGTCGGTAACCCGATAAAACCAATAAAAATAACCATCCCGCGAGCCAAGCGAAATGCCGAATACCGTTTACGAGTTCCCACTTAACGAGAAAGTGCGCACCTATTTGCGATTGGAGCAACAGTTTAAACAGCTTAATTTTACTAAGCAGTGCTCCGAAGACTGGCAGTTCGTGAATTTTTTTGACTGCTACTTTACTTTGCTTGAATTGCTAGAACGCTTGGATATCCGCAGTGACATCTTGAAAGATATTGACGCCCATGAGAAAAACCTGCGTTTGTGGGCACAACACCCCAAAATTGACAAAGAAGCGCTGCAGCAGGCATTGGAGAAAATCCTCCAGTTAAAGGGCGAACTAAAAGCTAGCCAAAAAATCGGTGCCAAGTTAAAAAATGAACGGTTCTTGCTGGCCATCAGGCAACGCTTCTCAATCCCCGGTGCCACTTGTAATTTTGACCTACCCAACCTGCACTACTGGCTAAAACAACCTGACGAGGTCATCCAAGGCGATATTGAACGTTGGGTATCCGAATTTAGCCTGATACAGCAAGCCATTGAAATAACCCTGTCATTTTTGCGGGAACGCGGCAGGTTTGAATCGATTGATGCCAACAAGGGTTTCTACCAAGGTGTCGCAGACGATAAAAACGATTTAATCCGTATCCACTGTGCATCAGACAAGAATTACTACCCAACCCTAAGTGGCAATAAATACCGGTACGCTATTCGGTTTATGCGTTTTGAACCCGATGAAAATGGCCAGTTTAATATTGATGAAAGTATCAATTTTAGCCTTGCCTGCTGCTAATCCATAGAAACAAAGTACATCAAATAAGATAGATGAAAATTAATTGCCCCACGTGCCAAAAACAAATTACTTACGACAGCAAAAATCCGTACCGTCCATTTTGCAGCAAACGCTGCCAGCTGATTGATCTGGGGGAATGGGCCGATGAGAAGCACACAATCCCAGAGCAAGGCTCTGAAAAAGTGGTATTAGATCCCGAAGATATCGAGGCCATGCTGGCACAGCAACCCGACGACTTTTTTAAGTAACTAGCCAAGATTTACCTACCTGTTATTTAAACCAAAACCTAGTTTCAGTGCGTAAGATAATGGTTGACTGTGATATCACACCATGCCAGAAGGCCCAGAAATACGACGCTGAGTAACCAGTGCAAACTCTGTTCCTTCAATATCAAAACAAGGGTTCAAATACTGTGCAGGTTTGGGGGGATGAATTTGTCGCCCAAAAGCTCCATTTGAATCGCTGCTGTGTGCTTGGCATAGAAGAAGAGCGGTAATAGGAGCATCGGCGTAAAATTAACACCGAGCTCCTGGTCTTCCATGGCAGTTGTTGCAGTATGCCTTGGTTTTTGTGGCAAACTTTTGTAGTGGTTGTCGCGTCACTCTTTAATTTTCAATGGCAAATATAGTAAAGGATCACCGCTGGCAGAAAATGCCTGCTTTACTGCCGCAATATCCTCTTCAGTTTCGTCTGGCATATAAACTTCAATTCTTGTTGTAGCCTGCGGAGCTGCTTCCGAACCCGCACCATCACAAAGGTTGTCCTGTTTCTCGCCTCTTGCCCTACTGATAGGATGTAAACAGTTCTCCAGTGCAGTGGGAGTTTGGTTAGCGTCAACCTGTTCAACTTGTTTAAATATCAAGCGACCACCGTAGTAGGTTTGGCCAGGGCCAACAACCAGTGGCATTAACTGATCCTGCAGAATATCAAATGTCTGAAACTCCTCGCCAGTGCGACAAATCACATTGCCAAATGAGAATTCGCCTTTGGGCAAAGGGACTGAGGCAAAGGCCTTTGTGGTAAATTCTAGATAGTGGCTCTGCTCGTCTCCTTGCGAATTCAACGCAATCGCCAAAGAATCACAACCCAAATTGCTCGAAACTTGCAGTAAAAAGGTAGCCACCGCAGTTTGTGGATCCGATACATCGATTTGGATAACCCTGGAAGCATCTTCGATTATCGTGGAGGCAATAAACGATTGCCCCATAGGGTGGTTGTCAATACGACTGATATTTTCTTTGCCTCCGTTGATAAGGTTGATATCAATATCGTAGGTCATAGAAGCCTGGTCGGATTGCAATATTATTTCTAGGACAGACCCCTTAGAGCCTTTGTCATCTTGATAATCAAATCGAAGCCCCGTCTCTTTACCATACTCAGTTAATAACCGCGGGTTGTGCTCTAGGGTTGCACCAGCCAGCAATTCCTTCAAACCCAACGCCCTATCGAGCTTATCTATTTTGTACACCTTGGCTTCAACAACAACCTGAGCCGCTTCTTGTGCAAACACGGTTGGAACCAGAAATGTAAGGACTAAAAGTATTTTGCGCACTGCGGATCACCTCTTTTGGTAGTTTCTTGGTCATTATAATATCATCACGACCGGGTGGGTTGGTTCAAGCTAAGCAATTGATATTCATAGATATTCATATTATTCATTGGCTTGTTTTTGATATTCGTCTTTGCATCTAGCTATTCATTATTGATAATAAATACAAAACAACCCACAGGATGGAACCCTTTGAAACTTGCTGAACAATTGCTTGCCTTAAGAAAAGAAAAAGGATGGACCCAGGCTGAGGCGGCTCGAATTATTTCGATCCAGCAATCATACCTGTCAAAACTCGAAAACGGCCATTTTGTGCCCTCGGAGGAGGTGCTCGAAAAGTTGAGTAAGGCATACGGTATTAAACCAAAGGCACTTCGCCATCGTCCCAAAAAACAGTTTCCTAGGTTTGTTCCAACCCTGCTTTTGCCATTGTTGGGAGTCTTCCTGCTAATCAGTGGTTCAAATGCACTGCTATTCCCATCCACCTACTACACATACAAAACCGAACCTATTGCTCCCATTGACGAGGCTGAACTGTACCTTGATTACCATCTCTCCGACACCTACCTTGGAGAGAAGTTTGTTTCTGAAGAGTCTGGCACCAAGTACCACTTTGTACTGATTGCAAGCAGGGAAATAGAACGCCAAGAAAACAAACTGCAAACCATCCTTGGCCTCGCACTGATCCTGATCAGCCTGGGTTTGAACTTTAATAGTTGGCAATCATTGTTTAAACGCCTTCAGGATAAACGCGAAGCAGATAAATAGCAGTTTGGGCATGGAATCGGTATAAGCTGATAACAGAAACGCCCGCTACTTCGGACAATAACGGTTGAATCAGCCCTACTTCGTTTTTTCTGCGACTTATACGGATGGGGTTATTACCCAGCCGAATGTTAGTGGAAACAATATGCGGAGGAGCATGATTTGGCTAGGATCTGTTTTATATAGCTGACATCAGTGCAGATAGGATTGGCCCATTGGCATCGGGGAAAGTTAAATCATTTAACCTGTCTTTATTAAACCATGCGCCTACCTGGCCTTCTTGGGGGCTTGGCTCACCAGTAAACCCAACCACTAGGTACACATCCAAATAGACATCCTTTTCCGGATAGCTATGCTGTATGTCCAACAAAGGTTCTGTTTCACCAACCTTTATCCCAACTTCCTCAAAAAGCTCACGCTCCAACGCTTGCAGCATGGATTCGCCAGCTTCTTTCTTACCGCCAGGAAATTCCCACCTACCACCTTGGTGCTGGTCGTCAGCGCGTTTAGTTAGGAAGATTGACTGGTCGCGGACGATTACACCAACAGCCACTTCAATACGTTTTTTTTGTTCCATTGTTTAGTCCAATAAAAAAGGCAGCCTTGCACTGGCTGCCCTGTGAATATAGCTAGCTATTTAGCTTAACTTGCCACAACATTGTTTGTACTTCTTGCCCGAACCACAGGGGCAAGGTTCATTGCGGCCAACTTTAGGCTGGGCGCGGGTCATGGTACCAGCCTGGCCTTCTGGCTCATTGGGTGAGCTATGCTCGAAGTTTTTAGGGGCGGCTTCTGCTTGGCGGCGTTTTTCTTCTACCGCTTCAACGTCACTTTCGGCACGTACCTGCACTTTACTCAGGATGGTGATCACATCCACCTTAAGCGCCTCAAGCATATCGCTGAATAGCTCAAACGACTCCCGCTTGTATTCTTGCTTAGGATTCTTCTGGGCATAGCCACGTAGGTGGATACCTTGGCGCAAGTGATCCATAGCGGCCAAATGTTCTTTCCAATGACTATCCAAATTCTGCAACATTATAGCTTTTTCAAAGTGTCGCAGAACTTCGCTACCCACTGCATTCTCTTTCGCTTCATAGGCTTGGTTTACGTTTTCGGTAATGCGTTCCCGCAACCTTTCTTCGTAAAGCTTATCATCGTCGTCCAGCCACTGTTGCAGCGGCAGGTCGAGTAGGAAGTCAGCCTTCAACCTTTCTTGCAAGCCCGGGATATCCCACATTTCTTCTAGGCTCTGGGGCGGGATGTATTGGTCGATAATGCTTTCCAGGACGTCGTGGCGTATGGCTTCGACAGTTTCTTTAATATCACCTTCATCAAGCAGTTCGTTGCGCTGTTCGTAAATAACTTTACGCTGGTCGTTGGCAACATCATCATATTCCAACAGCTGCTTACGGATATCAAAGTTACGGCCTTCAACTTTGCGCTGGGCGTTTTCAATCGCTTTGGTTACCCAAGGGTGTTCAATGGCTTCACCGCGTTCCATACCAAGGCGCTTCATCATACCCGCCATACGGTCAGACGCGAAGATACGCATCAAACCATCTTCCAGTGATAGATAAAAACGCGATGAACCTGGGTCACCTTGACGGCCAGAACGCCCGCGCAACTGGTTATCGATACGGCGGGATTCGTGGCGCTCGGTACCTATAATATGTAGGCCTCCGGCTTTGAGCACCAGATCGTGTTGCTCTTTCCACTTCTGTTTAATTTTATCTATCTTGGACTCATCGGGGTTTTTGAGTGCGGCAACCTCGGATTGCCAGTTACCGCCTAGTACGATATCGGTACCACGGCCAGCCATATTGGTGGCAATAGTAACGGCGCCCGGCTTACCTGCTTGCGCCACAATTTCAGCTTCTTGCGCGTGGAACTTTGCGTTGAGAACTTTGTGTTGGATCTTGGCTTTCTTCAGGATACGGTGCAGCAGTTCAGAGTTTTCAATCGACACTGTACCTACCAAGGTAGGCTGGCCGCGTTCGACACAGTCCTTGATATCAGCAATGATGGCTTCGTATTTCTCTTCCGCCGTCATGTAGATCAAATCGGCCATGTCATTGCGGATCATCGGTTTATTGGTGGGGATAACCACAGTTTCCAGGCCGTAAATGTGCTGGAATTCGAATGCTTCGGTATCGGCTGTCCCGGTCATGCCCGCTAATTTTTGATATATCCGGAAGTAATTCTGGAAAGTGATTGACGCGAGGGTTTGGTTTTCGTTTTGGATCTTAACGCCTTCTTTGGCTTCAACAGCCTGGTGCAGGCCGTCAGACCATCGGCGGCCTTCCATAGTGCGCCCTGTGTGCTCGTCAACAATGGTAATAGTGTCGTCTTTGACAATATAGTCAACGTCCTTGTGGAACAGTTTATGCGCCCGTAGCGCAGCATTGACGTGGTGCAATAGCGAGATATTGGCGGCGCCGTAAAGGGATTCTCCTTCAGGTAATACACCAATCCTGGCCAAAATTTCTTCAACTTTGACCATGCCGCGCTCGGTGAGGTTTACCTGCTTAGCTTTTTCATCAATGCTAAAGTCGCCCTCGCCTTCTTCACCTTCCTTATCTTCTTTTTCTTGTTCGATAAGCTCCGGGATGATGGTGTTTATCTTGGCATACAGCTCAGAACTATCTTCGGCAGGACCTGAAATAATCAGGGGTGTACGCGCTTCATCTATTAGGATCGAGTCGACTTCATCTACAACCGCAAAATTGAGAGGCCTTTGTACCCGCTCTTCAGGGCTAAACGCCATGTTGTCACGCAAATAGTCAAAACCAAACTCATTGTTGGTGCCATAGGTGATATCTGCTTCATAGGCAGCTTTTTTGTCAGGGTGCATCATTCCTGGCACGTTACAGCCGACGGTCATGCCCAAAAATTCAAACAACGGGCGGCTCCAATCAGCGTCACGACGGGCCAAGTAATCGTTCACTGTAACGATGTGCACGCCTTTACCAGACAAGGCATTAAGGTAAGCAGGCAAGGTTGCCGTAAGGGTTTTACCTTCACCGGTGCGCATTTCTGCTATCTTGCCTTGGTTTAACACCATGCCACCGAGCATCTGTACGTCAAAATGACGCATCTTGAACACCCGCTTGCTGGCTTCACGCACCAACGCATACGCCTCAGGCAATATGCTATCGAGTGCTTCGCCCTCTGCGACACGTTGCTTAAACTGTTCAGATTTGGCTTTTATGTCTTCATCAGACAAGGCTTCATATTCAAGCTCAAGCGCATTGATCTGCACGACCTGTTTATTTAGCTTTTTTAAGGTTCTATCGTTTCTGCTACCAAATACTTTGGTAAGGATATTTGCAAACATGGACTAACTATTTCCCGATATCTTACTGGCGCATTCCACCGCACCAACCACTTAACTCGCTACCGCTACACTTTGGATTTCTACCAAGATTTTTTTGGTTTTCCGAGCTGAGCTTATCTTTATATAAAAACAATCGGCCCTAATTGAGCCGATTGTTTGGGTAACTTTGTACAGCCCGGGCTATTAGCCCGTTGGCTTTGAACGCGACATTGTACGCTAAATTCTAATTCGGCGCCTCCCTATATACGTATTTCAAGGGATCAATTTGTTTACCGCCTTTTAGGATCTCATAGTGTACATGGGCGCCTGTCGACCTGCCGGTGTTCCCCATTTCAGCCACAACCTGGCCGCGGGTGACGACATCGCCAACATTGACAAGCAGTTCCTTGGCATGGCCGTAACGCGTGGTCACACCATTGCCATGGTCTATCTCTACAAGTTGGCCATAACCATACCTGCTTCCCGACCAAGTCACGATTCCAGCACCTGTCGCGATTACAGGGTCACCTTCTTTACCTGCAAAATCAATACCCTTGTGCATTGCTGGAAGCCCGCTAAAGGGATCCTTGCGCATACCGTAATAGGAAGACAACCATCCTGACTGGATAGGACGCCCAGACAAATAACGTTCATCAGAGATATGGTGGCTTAACAAGATAGATTCAAGTACTTCAAGTTGTTCTGTTTTATCATCCAATGTCAAAAGCATCTGGTCTATCTTTAGCATCAGTTCGTCGCTAGACACTGGATCCATCACCACATCGCCTGTTATCGGACCACCTGTTGGCAACAATTGCCCAAAGGCAAACTCTTGGGTGTCCAAACCAGACTGCAATGCCAGTTTTTCCCCCAATGCGTTAAGACGCTGCAATTGGCTCTGCATTTCACCTAGTTTAAGCATCATGCCAGCTAGCTTTTGCTCGGTATCTTGCTTTAGCTCAGCAACCGCGTCACGTTGCTGCATTAAACCAGTTTGGGTAATAGCGACGAGTTCAGTATTGTCAACTTTGCGCTCAGTCGGCTGGGCCATCCATACACCAGCAGCAGCCATTAGCACAGCGCCTATTGCCAACTGTCCTTTTGATATATTTTTAATGAAGCGTATTTTTTTGCTTCTTATTAGTATTGTGAGGTTCATCTGCTACCAGCCACCGGGTATGCTTCAAAATACATAGTTATAAAATTCAATGATAGTCGCATTCTGGCATAAGCCCCAAAAGCGAATCAATAATTAATGCCATTTCTACGGATAAAAAAACCTATAAAATTAACTAATTATCAACAGAAACTAACAGAATTTTGGCTCTTGTTAGCTCCATATAAAGGCAATTTCGAGGGCTCACTTGACGGCAGAATCAAAAAACGCCGCTTTAAGCGACGTTTTTAAGAATGCTATGCTTCAGTAGTGCGCGTTAGTACGCCCAATTAGGCATGGCAAAACTGATTGGTGCATTGCCGTCTTCTTCGAAGCTTACAAACTCCCAGGCGGTTGCGTCATTTAACAACGCGTTGAGCAATTTGTTGTTCAATCCGTGGCCTGACTTATATGCCTTTAACTCACCTACCAGGCTATGCCCTGATAAATAGAGGTCACCAACTGCATCTAGTATTTTGTGCTTTACAAATTCATCGCTATAGCGCAAACCTTCTTGGTTTAGCACCCGGTACTCATCCAATGCAACAGCGTTTTCCATGCTGCCGCCTAGCGCAAGGTTATTTTCATGCATGAATTCAAGGTCGGATAAGAAGCCAAAAGTACGTGCCCGGCTAACTTGGTCTATGTAGGATTCGCTGCTGAAATCCATTACCATATGCTGGTTGGTCTGGCGGATCACTGGGTGGTCAAAGTCGATTTTGAAGTCAACCCTAAAACCATCATAGGGATTGAATTCTGCCCATTTATCGCCTTCTTCAACCCGGATGGTTTTCTTGACCTTTATGAATTGCTTGGGCGCGTTTAATTCGCAGATACCAGCTGATTGCAGCAGGAAGATAAAAGGGCTAGAGCTACCGTCCATAATGGGCAGTTCGTTGCTGTCAACCTCAACGATAAGGTTATCAATGCCCATGCCAGCCATTGCCGATGACAAGTGTTCAACGGTGGAAATGCCATGTCCATGTTCATTTGTTAGGCAAGTACACAGCATAGTATCACCAACAGCGTCTGCTTTGGCCGGGATATCAGTAAAAGGCTCAACATCGATACGCCGGTAGATGACACCAGTATTTGCCGGTGCCGGACGCAATGTCATTGTTACTTTTTCACCTTTATGCAACCCAATCCCTGTCACAGATACAGCTTGTTTGATGGTACGTTGTTTTATCATGCTCGCCTTTAGGTTAATTTTTGACCACTTCCGCTCAAAAGCGGCACGCAGTCTACTCAATAACCATCGCCTCTGTCAATTTTTTGTAACTTAATTACAGGATCCACTAGGTTTTTTAGCCTAATCAGCCTGCTTACGCAAAAACGCCGGGATGTCTAGATACTCTAGGTCACCGCCTGCTTCTGGCTTATCTTCCGCGCTAGGCGTCGCTCTGGCGACATCATTAAGCGCTGGGGATTCACCACCATTAGCCTGTAATTTAAATTCACTTACCTCAGCGCCAAACCTAGCGCTTCGGTTGGAAACAACAGAAATTTCCGGTTTTTTCTCAGCACCGATACCGGTTGCAACCACGGTTACCCGCAGCTCATCGGTCATATCCATATCAATGACGGTACCAACAACAACGGTCGCATTTTCCGAAGCAAAGGCTTTCACTGCGTTACCAACGGTTTCAAATTCGTCAATTGCAAAATCGGGACCGGCAGTAATGTTAACCAAAATACCCCTAGCACCTGACAGGTCGATATCTTCCAGCAATGGGCAAGCAATTGCTGAATCAGCGGCTTCCTCAGCCCTGTCTTCGCCTTTAGCACTGCCGCTCCCCATCATGGCAGTCCCCATTTCAGACATAACGGTTTTTACGTCAGCAAAGTCAACATTGATAAGTCCTGGACGGGTAATCAATTCGGCAATGCCCTGCACCGCGCCACGAAGTACGTCGTTGGCAGCACTGAAGGCTTGCAATAGTGGCGTGCCGCGACCCATGACTTTGAGCAGCTTTTCGTTCGGGATAGTGATCAGGGAGTCCACGTATTTCTCAAGCTCGGCCATGCCTTGATCGGCGATATTGGCGCGTTTTTTACCCTCAAACGGAAACGGCTTAGTCACCACAGCAACTGTTAGGATATCTAGCTCTTTGGCAATCTTTGCCACTTCGGGTGCAGCGCCTGTACCTGTGCCACCACCCATTCCGGCAGTGATGAAAACCATGTCGGCACCTTCAAGTGCTTGACGGATGGTTTCCCTATCTTCTTCCGCTGCTTTTTGCCCCATGCCTGGATCGGCGCCGGCCCCTAGGCCTTTAGTGACATTAGAACCAATTTGCAAGGTGACATTGGCGCTGGAACTACGCAACACCTGGGCGTCGGTGTTGACCGCGATAAACTCTACCCCTTCAATACTCTGGGCAACCATATGTTCGACAGCGTTACCACCCCCACCGCCGACACCGATTACCTTGATGACAGCTTCTTCACTGTGACTATCCATCAATTCAAACATTTGAACTCTCCAAACTTTTTAGACTGCACTTCACAACGACCTAGCGCATTATGGCCGTTGCTAAAATTCCCCTTTAAACCAGCTTTGAATGCGCTGGAAAACGCTTTCGCTGGATTTGTTTTTATTCGCATTTTTTGTATTTATTAGTTCGCTACCATAATGTAACAAACCTACGGCAGTAGAGAATGCTGGATCCTCTACATATTCCGCTAATCCTTTGACATTCAAAGGTATTCCTACCCTGACTGGCATTTGGAACAGCTCTTCGGCAAATTCCACAGCACCTTCCATTTTTGCGGTGCCACCAGTTAACACAATCCCTGCTGCAATTTGGTCTTCCAAACCGCTTGCTTTTATTTGTTCATGCACAAGCTCGAACAGTTCCTGGTACCTAGGCTCTATGACTTCAGCCAGGGTATGTCGTGACATGGTACGGGCAGCCCTGCCACCAACACTTGGTACTTCAATGGTTTCTTCTAAACTGACCATTTCTTTTAAAGCACAAGCGTAGTTAATTTTAATTTCTTCGGCATAGGCTATAGGGGTTCGGAATATCTTCGCGATATCGCTGGTTATTTGGTTCCCCGCCACCGGAATAACCCCAGTATGCCTGATTGCGCCGTCAGTATAAATAACGATATCAATAGTACCGCCACCTATATCAACAATACAGACGCCTAATTCCTTTTCATCGTCGGTTAAAACGGCATAACTCGACGCTAATGCAGAGAATATCATCTGATCAGTGCTAAGTTCACTTCTTTCAATACATTTTACAAGATTTTTTGCCATATCATCGGCGCATGTAATGATATGCACCTCAGCTTCCATGCGTACCCCCGACATGCCAACAGGATTTTTGATCCCCTCTTGCACATCGATGGTAAATTCTTGCGGCAATACGTGCAGCAACTTGCGTTCTGCGGCAATGGGGACAGAGCGCGCAGCGTGTATTACGTTGTCCACGTCATCCTGCGTTACTTCCTGGTTGTTGATAGGTACCATGCCGTTTTCGTTTTGGCACTGCACATGGCGGCCAGATATGGACATGTAGACCGAAGAAACACTGCAATCGGCCATCAACTCGAGTTCGTTTATCGCCCTTTTAACAGACTGTACAACCAGGTCTAAATCGTTGACACCACCTTTGTCCATGCCCCGCGACGCATGGCTACCTACGCCAACTACACTAATGCTGCCATCTTCAATTATCTCACCTACGACGGCCTTCACCGCGCTGGTGCCAATATCCAATCCAACAACTAAATTTCTGTCCGTTACTTTAGACACAGCTAAACCAGTCCCCAATTAAATTTCTATTCTGATTCTTTGGCATTACGCCAGCCAACCGCAAGCCCGGTATCATAGCGTAAATCCACATAATCCACTTGTTTTTCATTGCGCAATAGCAAAGGGTAAATATCAATAAACCGCTGCAGGCGGTCAATGAATTCAGTTCGCCCTAAACGCAGCTTCACCCCATTGTTCAATTCTACATTCCAGGCATAACGCTCGCTCAAGAACAATTCTGTAATCTTCAACCCGGTATTGCGCAACAGACCCTGCATGGCATTAAACCCCTGCAAGGCAGCCAATTCACTACCACCGGGACCAAACAACACCGGCAAGCCAGCAACGCTGGCCTGTCCCGGTGCAAATGTGCCACCGTATGGGTTCATCAGCATATCACCATTCCAGCTAGCGACTGCGCGTTGTTCAATAACATACACCTTTAGCGTATCCGGCCATTCTTTTCGCACTGAAGCCTGGTAAACCCATGCCAACTCCTCAATGTCGCTATGCGCTTTATCCACACTGATATTGAAGAAGCTGTATGGCTGGCTTTGCCGCACAGCACGTTCAATATCTGCCTGGGTAATATGGCTAATTTCACCAGACACAATCACTTTTTGCAGTGGCACTTGCTGTTTATTCTCCAGCCAAGACATCACAGCGTTAGCCATTATTGCCACCAGCAGCAGTACCATGACCAGGAATGCCAAACCCACTATAAATTGTGGCCTGAGTAATTTTTCCCTGGTTGCGGTTTCTACCATTGCATCATCCTAAATGGCAGGTGCCCACAATCTTACCCACCAACTCTTGAAAGCTATAACCGGCAGCTTTTGCCGCCATCGGTACTAGGCTCTTTTCAGTCATCCCTGGCACGGTATTGACTTCCAACACATAAAACCGGCCTTGCCCGTCCTGCATCACATCCACCCTGCCCCAACCTGAGGCATCAACGGCATTAAAGGCTTCCAGCGCTAATTTGGCGAGTTCCGATTCAACCTCTGGAGCCAAGCCGCTGGGACAAAAATATTGGGTTGAATCCGCTTTGTACTTGGCTTGGTAGTCGTAGAAACTATGCGGCGTCTGCATCCGCACTGACGGCAACACTTCGCCATCTAGGATGGCAACGGTATATTCACTGCCTTCTATATATTGCTCGAGCAGTACCCGGCTATCAAATTCGAATGCGCCATCCAATGCTACTTGCAATTCTTCTACCCGGTTAACTTTAGCCATGCCAATGCTAGAGCCTTCTAGCGCCGGCTTGACCATGACACCACCAACAAACTGAGCCATGATGGCATCCAAATCAATGCGCCCTAACCCAGCCCTATCCAAATAGGCAAACTTGGCGGTTGGAATACCAAGGGTAGTTAGCACCTGCTTGGTCCTGATTTTATCCATGGCCAACGCAGAGCCTAAAACGCCACTGCCCGAATAGGGGATCCCCATAAATTGCAGTGCGCCTTGGATGGTGCCATCTTCCCCGCCCCTGCCGTGCAACATGATCACAGCTGCTGATATAGACAGTTGCTCCAAGTCGTGCAACTGGCGCTCTTTAGTATCAAAGGGCACAACGTCATAGCCGGATTGCTCCAGTGCAGCAATGACTGCCTTGCCTGATCGCAATGAGACCTCCCTTTCAGCGGAATTGCCCCCATACAAAACGGCAACTCTTTGTCCTTGGCAACTTCCCATAATTGCTATACCTCCATGGCCTGCAGCGTTTCGGATTGTAATTTGGAAGCCTGCAGCGCCTTGGCTAACTTGCCAATGTTGCCAGCCCCTTGGGTAAGCAAGATATCACCGTCCTGCAGCACGTTCGCAAGAACCGCAGGCACTTCTGATATGGCTTTTACGTATATGGGATCCACATTGCCACGCGCCCTGATAGACCGGCACAGGGCTTTGCTATCAGCTCCGTCAATAAAGTCCTCACCAGCGCTATAAACTTCAAGCAGTATCAAAACATCTACCTTGGACAGCACGTTGACAAAATCTTCATACAGGTCGCGGGTACGGGTGAACCTGTGGGGCTGGTAAGCCATCACCAAACGGCGCTCTGGCCAATTATTCCGGACTACATCAACAGTTGCCGAAACTTCCGTTGGATGGTGGCCATAATCATCAACCAAGGTAGCTTTGCCTAAATCCGACTCAAATTCGCCCAATATTTCAAAGCGGCGCCCAATCCCTTCAAACTTGGCAAGGGCACTGCAGATCGCGGCCTCAGGGATCCCTTCGTCTATAGCAACGGCTATGGCTGCCAGGGCATTCAAGACATTGTGTTTACCCGGTAAATTTAGTTTGACAGCAAAGGGCGGCCTGCCTTTTGGGTGCACTTTGAATTGGCTTTGGTTTAGGCCAAATACCACTTCACTGGCATTGACGTCGGCCTCATCGCCCAAACCATAGGTCGTATATTTTCGGCCAATCTTGGGAAGCAAAGCACGGATATTGGGATCTTCCAGACACAACACGGCAATACCGTAAAAAGGCAAGTTGTGCAGAAACTCTATGTAGGTGTCTATCATGCGGCTAAAATCGCCGCCGTAAGTTTCCATGTGGTCAGCTTCAATATTGGTCACCACCGATACCATTGGCTGCAGATGCAAAAACGAGGCATCACTCTCATCAGCTTCGGCAATAAGGTAACGGCTGCTACCGAGCCGGGCATTACTATCTGCACTGTTTAAGCGGCCGCCGATGACGAAAGTCGGATCCATCTTTGCTTCGGCAAAAATAGAGGCGATTAGGCTAGTAGTCGTTGTTTTGCCATGGGTACCTGATATCGCAATGCCATGGCGGAACCGCATCAGCTCGGCCAACATTTCAGCGCGTCGGATTATCGGGATACGCAAGGCTTTTGCCTGTTGTATCTCTGGGTTAGTGTGGTCGACGGCACTTGATACCACCACTACGTTGGCATCGACCACGTTTTCAGAAGCATGTCCCAGGTGGATGCTGGCGCCTAGGCTTGCCAAGCGCTTGGTCAAGGCATTGTTTTGTAAGTCCGATCCGGTTACCTCGTAACCTTCAGTTAGCAGTACTTCTGCAATACCCGCCATACCGACACCGCCGATACCAACAAAGTGGATGCACTTTATCCGGCGCATTTCAGGTATTACAAATGTGTCTACTGCTTCTCGCATTTCTCTTTCCAATTTAACTCGCTGTGTTTGCCATGCTTATGCAAACTGCCGCCGCATCATCAGTCGCCTGGGCAAATGAATGTTGTTTCGCTTTAGCGGCCACCCCCACAATGCGTTTTGGCGTCGATAGCAACTCTTCCAATAGGGCCTGCAAGGCACCATGTTGCAACTCTGTTTGTGCTATGCAAAAAGCAGCACCATGGGCTACCAAACTCTGTGCATTCTTCGTCTGGTGGTCATCCACCGCATGGGGCAGCGGCACGAAAATGGCACACCTACCGGCTAGCGCCACTTCCGAAACCGTTAGGGCACCTGCGCGGCACACGATAATATCAGCCCAGGCGTACGCCGCCACCATGTCGTCAATAAACTCCACTACCCGCCAATCACCAGGCGCTAGGCCAGCCTCCTGGTAAGCAGCTTCCACTTGTTGTGCCTTACCTTTACCAGCCTGGTGCCAAACTGCAAACTGATACTTTGTAAGACTTGATAACACCTTGGGCATTGCCTGGTTCAACGCCAGCGCCCCCAGGCTCCCACCAGTAACTAAGATATTAAGCTTGGGTTTAGCATCCAGTAATTGCGGTACTGCACCGAATTCAGGCCTGACGGGGTTGCCGACCAAGCTCTTTTTGCCTTTAGACATCTTCCAGTTGGGCACGTCAAAAGCTGTTAATACTTTCTGGGCAAGAAACGCTAACAGTTTGTTGGTCATGCCTGGCACTGCGTTTTGCTCGTGTAAAACCAGTGGAATACCCTTTAGCCAAGCGGCAATGCCGCCGGGTCCACTGGCATAACCGCCCATCCCTAGAACCACATCAGGTTTGACGCGACGCATTACCGATAATGCTTGCCAGATGGCGTGTAATATCTTAAACGGCGCCCTTAGCAGCCGTACTAGGCCATTCCCGCGCACCCCGGCAATATCAATAAAATGAATGGTAAAACCGTGCTTGGGAACCAGCTCAGCTTCCATTCTATCTTTTGTACCGAGCCAATGGATTTGCCAGCCTTGTTGTTTCAGCGCTTGCGCCACAGCAATCCCCGGGAAAACATGCCCACCGGTACCGCCTGCCATTACCATTAATGTCCTAGCCATCGGCGCCACCCTCTGCGGCTTTCTTGGTTTTGCGGCGTTTTTTCTTTTTTGCCAATACCTGGGTATCCTTGAGCCTTAGTTCAAAGTCGATACGCAACAATATGGCCACAGCGATGCTCATGATAATGAGGCTTGAGCCCCCGGCACTCACCAATGGCAAGGTCAAGCCTTTGGTAGGCAGGACGCCGGCACTAGCCCCAACATTCACGGCAGTCTGGAAGCTGATCCAAATTCCCATCGAATAGGCCATAAAGGCCTCGTAGGCTTTTTGTTCCTGCAACGCCTGGTTACCAATGCGCAATGCCTTGACAACAATCACCAGTAAAAGGCTAAGCGTCACCAGCACCCCAAGCAGGCCAAGTTCTTCGGCAATAATCGACATAATAAAATCGGTGTGGGCTTCAGGCAGGTACTCAAGCTTTTGCAATGAATTCCCCAAGCCCTGGCCAAACCAGCTGCCCCTGCCATAGGCCATCAGCGATTGGGTTAGCTGGTAGCCAGTGCCAAAGGGGTCAGCCCAAGGATCTAGGAACGCAGTGACCCGCTTCATACGGTATTCTTCAAATACAATAAGCGCAGCAACGGCTGATATTCCCGCAAAGGCAAGGCCAAAGAACTGCCACAGCTTGGCACCCGCCAGGAACAATAGGCCTACTGTGGTAGCAAACATCACGATAACGGTACCCAAATCCGGCTGCAGCAATAACAAGATGGCGAGCAAGAAAAACACAGCCAGTGGTTTGATAAACCCCTTAAGGCTTTCAGTTACCTGTTCATAGCGACGTACCAAATAACCTGACAGGTAACAAAAGAAAAACAATTTGGCAGGCTCCGCCGCTTGGATAGTAAAAGGCCCTATGGCCAACCAACGGGTACTGCCGTTAACAGTGCGCCCAACCAGCAACACCGCAACCAACATGGCTATGGCCACTAACAACAAATAGGCATTGGTTTTTTGCCACCAGCTCATGGGCACCATCAGGGTAAACATGGCAGCGGTGCCTGCCAAGATAAGGTAAATACAATGGCGGATAGAAAAGTGGAATGGATTGTCAAATAGTCTGGCGGCCACTGGCATTGAGGCCGAAGTTACCATAACCAAGCCAATACACATCAGCGCAAATGCTGCCATTAGCAAGCCAATGTCATAAGGCCGTTGCTTGTTGTCTTCACCGTGCCGCAAAGCAAACAATTCCGGCAAGAAGCTGGAGCGGGAGTTATTCATGGCAACGCCCTCACCGCCTCAGTAAAGTACCTGCCGCGCTCTTCAAATGAGGCAAACATATCAAGGCTAGCGCACGCTGGCGACAAGATTACAGTATCCCCAGAATGGGCAGTATTGGCTGCAAGCGCTACAGCCTCGTGCATTGAACCGGCGTTTTGGGTGTTGGGCTTTAACCTTGCCAATAAATGGCCATCTTTGCCTAGGGTGATAAGTTGATCCACATCCTTGGCCAGAACTGGGCACAATGGCGATAAATCAGCCGCCTTGCTGTCCCCCCCCGCAAGCAGGATCAAGCGACCTTTGGTGCTAGGACGGATACCTTTGATGGCCGCGATAGTGGCGCCCACATTGGTGGCTTTAGAATCGTTGATCCAACGGATACCGCGTTTGTCCGCAATTTGCTGGCAGCGGTGCGGTAATCCAGAAAACGACTTCAATCCAGGTAATATTTGTGCGTCTTGTAAACCAAGTTCGCGCGCCAACAAAACCACGGCCTGGGCGTTGACCAAATTGTGTTGGCCTTTAACTGCCAGTTCATCCGCCAACAAATAGAGCTTACCGTCCTCGGCAATGGCGTTGGGGGAGGCCATGACGCCAAACCCTTTAGGCCGTGATACAGCGCTAATTGTGCAAATTTTTCCAGTTGCACCCATTAGGGTATTGGCATCATCGGTATTGGCAATGCAAGTTTTGGCATGTGCATAAATACGCTGCTTAGCCGCGCAGTAATCCTTGAATGTGGCATACCTGTCCATGTGGTCTTCGGAGACATTCAAGATACAGGCTGCGTCAAGCCCTAGGCTGTGGGTCGTTTCTAACTGAAAACTAGAAAGTTCTAAAACCACTGCTTGCCAGGTTTTCTGTAACAAGTCCAACACCGGGGTACCAATATTGCCTCCAGCTACCGCATCAACACCGGCAGTTTTAAGCACATGCAATAACATGCTGACCACGGTGGATTTGCCGTTGGAACCAGTTACTGCAACAACCGGCGACTGGTTGTTCTGGGCAAACAACTCAACATCGCCCAACACGGGTATTTCCAAAGCCTTTGCCCTTTGCACTGCGGGCATTGATAGCGGCAAGCCTGGGCTGAGTAAAACCGCATCAAATGCCGTCAGCGCATCTTCTGCCAAAGTGCCCAGGAACAAGGGTATCCCTGTTTCTACATCGAGATGTTCCCGGGTGTCAAAACCCGTCACCTGAGCACCTTTTTGCAGCAAAAAACGTACGCAGGACTGCCCGGTCTTGCCCAATCCGACCACCGCAATTTTCTTTCCCGCAAGCGCCAACATCAAATATATTCCTAACGCAGTTTAAGGGTGGCCAAGCCAACTAATACCAAAATCAAGGAAATAATCCAAAACCGGACAATTACCCTGGGTTCAGGCCAACCTTTTAGTTCGTAATGGTGGTGGATAGGCGCCATCCTGAAAATGCGTTGCCCACGCAATTTGAATGAGCCAACCTGCAATATTACCGACAGGGTTTCCATCACAAAAACACCGCCCATAATAATTAACACCAATTCCTGTCGCACCAGGACCGCTAGGATACCCAGTGCACCACCCAGTGCAAGGGAGCCAACATCGCCCATGAATACCTGCGCTGGATAGGTGTTAAACCACAAAAAACCAAGTCCCGCACCCACTATAGCGGTGCAAACAATCACCAGCTCACTGGTGTCAGCTATATAGGGGATATTTAGGTACCCAGAGAAATTAATGTTGCCTGTCACATAAGCAAAGATGGCCAAGGCCCCGGCTACTAGGATAGTAGGGACAATTGCCAAACCATCAAGGCCATCGGTGAGGTTTACCGCATTACTGGTACCAACAATGGCAAAATAAGCTACAACAACAAAAAATAGGCCTAGCTGGGGCATTACTTCTTTAAAGAAGGGGACAATTAGTGCGGTTTCGGCTGGGTTCTGGCTAGTTGCGTATAAAAAGAAGGCCACCACTATGGCAACAACAGACTGCCAAAAGTATTTCCATTTCGCTATCAAACCTTTGGGGTCTTTGCGGATAACCTTGCGGTAATCATCAACGAAGCCAATCACACCATAACTGACGATGATGGCCAGTGTGACCCAGACATATTTATTGGTCAGGTCAGCCCAAAGCAAAACGCTGGTAACAATTGCGCCGAGTATCAATAACCCGCCCATTGTGGGTGTACCTGATTTACTCAAATGGGATTGAGGGCCGTCAGTGCGCACAGTTTGGCCAATTTGCATCCTTTGCAAATAGCGGATTAGTTTCGGGCCAAATAGGATGGCAATCAGCAGCGCCGTGAGGATGCTTAAAATGGCCCTCATTGTAAGGTACGAAAAGACATTGAAGCCCGAATCAAATTGTTGTAACCACTCGGCGAGCCAAATTAGCATGCGATTGCCCTCCTAAGCCTGACCAGCTTTCCCAGGCTGGAGGCCTCCAAGGCTTGCACCACATTTTCCATGCGGGCCCCACGGCTACCTTTCACCAAAATAGTGACATCACATTGCTCACCGGCAAAAGTGTCGCAGACATATTGCACGAGAGGCTCAACGGCAGAGAAATGCTTGCCTGAATACTCATAGACATCGCTAGCCGCTTGGCTAAGCACCCCCAAAGACATAAAGTGCTCTATACCTGATTGCTTTGCATACTGGCCGACTTGCTCGTGGTAAAACCGGGCTTTATCACCTAGCTCCCCCATGTCTCCCAAAATGCAAAGCCGTTTGCCAGGAAAACTCTTTAATACGTCGATAGCGGCATTTGCTGATGCAATGTTGGCATTGTATGTGTCATCAATAATGCGCACCTGATCCGTCAGCGGCTTGATGTTTAGGCGACCTTTCACCTGGCGCATGTTTTCCAAGCCCAGCTTGATGGACTCCAAATCCGCACCTACCCCCATGGCCAATGCCGCAGCCAGCGCCGCATTGGTAACATTGTGCTTGCCGGGTACTGGCAAACTCACAAACACATTGCCCTTTGGCGTATGCAGGCTGAAATCGGGACAACCATTGATATTCAAATTGATATCTTCAGCATAAAAATCCGCTTCTTGGCCTTGGCCTTGGCCAAAGGTAGTGCAATCAACGGAACGGGTTTTGCCCTGCCAATAATCGAAGAATTGGCTATCGCGGTTCAATACTGCTTTACCAGCTAAAGTGAGGTTGCCAAAGATCTCGCTTTTTGCCCTGGCAACACCAAACAAAGAGCCAAACCCCTCTAGATGGGCTGCGTCTGCATTTACTATAGTGGCAATGTCGGGCTTGGCCAGGCTGCTGGTATAAGCAATCTCCCCTAGGTGGTTGGCTCCCATCTCGACCACCGCATATTCGTGGTCAGCTTCAAGGTCAAGCAAGGTTAGCGGCACGCCGATTTCGTTGTTGAAGTTGCCTATAGTGGCAAGCACTTTGCCGCGCATCGACAAAATACTGGCAACCATTTCCTTGACCGTGGTTTTGCCGCAGCTACCGGTGATGCCCACAGTTTTTGGCGCAACTTCCGCTTTTACTGCAGCAGCCAAACTACCAAGCGCTGCTTGGGTATCCTCCACCAATATACAGGGCAACTGGGAATCCACCGGTTGGCTTACCAATAGCGCCTTGGCTCCTTGTGCCGCGGCTTCCCCTACAAACTCATGGGCGTTAAAGTTCGGTCCCACCAAGGCAATGAACAAACAACCAGGATTGATTTTACGGGTGTCGGTACAGACTATGTCGATGCTTGTAGATTTAGCTGCTGAGACATCATTTCCAGCCACTTCAAGGCTTCCGTTAACTTTGTCTGCAATCCAACCAAGCGTTACTTCAATCATTGTTTTTCCCCGTAATACAGGCTTCGAATAAATTCGCGTTCGTCATAATCTATTTTTGCGCCATCAATTAATTGGTAATCTTCATGGCCTTTCCCTGCTACCAAAATGACATCGTCGGCACCCGCTAGTTCAATTGCCTTTTTGATTGCGACAGTGCGATCGAGTTCTACTATTGCAGCTTCTGGGTATGACATGCCCTGCAATATATCCTGCACAATATCTTCTGGTTTCTCGGTCCTGGAGTTATCGTTGGTGACCACAACCTGATCAGCCAGTTGTTCCGCGACTTTGGCCATCAAGGGACGCTTGCCCACATCCCTGTCCCCGCCACAACCAAATATGCAAAATAATTTGCCAGACGCGTGGGCACGCAATGCACTGAGGATATTGGCTAGGGCGTCTGGGGTGTGGGCGTAGTCCACTACAACATCCGGATATTGGCTATGGCTAAAGTGCTCAGCCCGGCCGTTGACAGGCTGTATCTTGCCAACCGCATCGACCACGTCATCAAACAGGGCACCGTTGGCCAGGTGCACCGCGATCGCCGCCAGCAAATTGTAAACATTGAATTTACCGTAAAGTGGCACTGCTATTTCAGCATCCCCCCAGCTTGAGCACAGGGTAAACTGGGTGCCTTTACTATCTAACCGCAACCGTTTCGCTATACAATACTGGGTAGCTTCCGGCTGCAACTGGCCTAAGCCATAAGCAACAGCATTAATGGTTGCAGGCATTGCTGATAACCAGTTTCCAGCTTCTGGGTCGTCAATATTAATAATGGCAGTATGCAATCCAGGTTGCAGCAGCAGGCGCCTTTTTGCGGCGGCATATTCTTGCATCGTGCCGTGATAATCAAGGTGTTCACGGCTTAAATTGGTAAAAACCGCTACTTTGGTATCAAAATTATCCGTACGTCCCTGCACCAATGCATGTGACGAGGCTTCATAGGCCAAAAAGTTGGCCTGCGCAGCCACCGCTTTGTAAGCAATACGGTGCATGCTGATGGCGTCAGGTGTAGTGTTGGCGGTTTCTGCCAGCTCGCCTAAACGCCCCTGCCCCAATGTGCCGACAAACACGGATTCTTGGCTGAGGCTATTGGCCAATTGGCAACAAAAATGGGTAGTAGAGGTTTTCCCGTTAGTCCCCGTTATCGCTACGCTAGTTAGCTTTTGTGAAGGCGCGCCAAAAAAACGTTCTGCAAGTGCACCAATATGTTGCTGCAGTTGGAAAAACTGGACTATCAGGGAATGCTCCCGCATGTCCATCTCACCGTGAATTTCCGGATCATCGGTATCGGCGATGATTACTTTTGCCCCTAAGCTTACCGCCTGCGGAATGAAGTCACGGCCGTCCTGGCTATGGCCTTTTACCGCCAAAAACGCCTTGTGGATAGCCACTTCGCGGCTATCCAACACTAAATCTGACAACAGGATATCTGGCGCCTCAATGTTATATGGCGCTAACAAGTGTGACAAAGAACAAATATCAGGTTCAACTGTCATTCTTGCTCCTTGGAATAGCGGCCAGGGAAGAGACAGTTTTATCATCAGGCGGTATATTCAACATCTGCAAAGTACCCGACATCACCTTGGCAAAAACCGGTGCTGCAGTGTCACCCGCATAATAAAGGTCACCCGCAGGTTCATTGATCAAAACCACAACCACGACTTGGGGGTTTGATACCGGTGCCAAGCCGGCAAATATATTGACGTATTCTTCGCCATAACCACCCGCTACCGCCTTCCTGCTAGTACCGGTTTTACCGGCAACCCGATAGCCGGGTACCTGTGCCTTGGTCGCCGTGCCACCATCCATCACTACGGTTTCCATCATGGCCACTACTGTGTTGGCGGTATCTTCAGCCAATGCCCTTTCCGAGTAGTCAAACTGCTTTTCCTGTTTGATAATGGTCAAAGGCATGCGCACCCCTCCATTGCCCAAGGTGGCGTACATTCTGGCCAGTTGCAGTGTTGTTACCGATATACCGTAGCCAAAAGAAAGGGTAGCCAATTCAAAATCAGACCAGCGCGAGCGCTCATGGAAAATACCGCCACTCTCGCCCAATAGGTTGCTGCCAGTATCGCCGATCAGCCCCATGTTGTAATAAAGGTCGATAAAGTTGCGCTTGGGTACTGACAACGCCAGCTTGGATGTGCCCATATTACTGGATTTTTGGATTATGCCGGTCAAGTCCAGGTCACCGTGGTTCTTGCCATCCCTGACATAGCGGCCGCCGATACGCATATAGCCAGGTGATGTTTTCACGATTGTGCTCAGGTCAGCGGTGCCCATCTCAAGGGCACTGACCACTGCCAATGGCTTAACTGTAGAACCAGGCTCGAAAGTATCGGTAATGGCACGGTTGCGGATGCGGTGGGCAGAAACACCACGCCGGTTGTTTGGGTTAAAAGAAGGACTATTGACCAGCGCCAGGATTTCTCCAGTATGAACGTCTGCAACAACGGCGGAACCAGAGGTGGCGTTTAGCAAAGCCACTGACTTTTTCAACTCCTTATACGCCAAAGCCTGGATGCGCTGGTCAATAGTAAGGTGGATGTCTTTGGGCTCCTTGCCCTCGGACTCAGAAAGTAGTTCAACCGGACGGCCTTTTATGTCCTGGCGCACCTTGCGGCTCGCCGGTGAACCACTCAATAAATCGTTGTAAATGCGCTCAATCCCTTCCAGGCCTTGGTCATCGACGTCGGTAAAACCAATTAGGTGTGACGAGACTTCACCGGTAGGGTAATAACGGCGGGATTCGTGGCGCAGGTAAATCCCAGGGATTTTCAATTGCGCAACATAGTCCGCCATGGCTTCCGAGACCTGGCGCTGCAGATACACAAACCGCCGTTTGGGATTGGACACCCGCCCCAGCAGATCATCCATATCGCGGCCAAGCACGTCAGCCAGCGCTTGCCAGCGTTTTTCTTCCAATAGAGCACCGCGCTGGTGGATGACCTTGGGATCTGCCCAAATTGCCCTAACCGGCACACTCACCGCCAACTCCTCGCCATTGCGGTCGTAAATGAGACCCCGGTGCACTTGCCGCTTATGTGTCCTGACCGTGCGTTTGTCACCTTGTTCTATCAGCATGTCGGGCTCGATGACCTGGATATAGGCCGCCCTTACCGCAAGCCCGGTAAATACCATCGAAATTACTACCAATACCGTCAAGAAGCGCCATTGCACTATACTTGGTTTGGCTTTGCCTTTTGCCTGTTTGCGTTTTGCCCCGCTCACTTCACCCTCACTACGACTTCATCTTCCGGCGATGGCCTGTACATATCGAGTTGTTTCTTGACAATCGATTCAATGCGGTTGTGCTCTGACAACGCACCTTGTTCCAACACTAAATTGCGCCACTCCACATCCAGTGAATCCCGCTCCTGCATAGCGGATTCCATCTGAATCAACATCTGGCGGTTATGGTGGGTACTTAGGATCACGGCGATCGCACTTCCCAATACCGCAATAACCAACAAAACCCGAAACAAGTTACGGGTCATGTCAGTCAGGATAATGGTGACTAGTTCAAAGTTTTGCTTGAGCGATATCATAGTTTTTCAGCCACCCGTAATACCGAACTGCGTGCCCTTGGATTTTGTTCTATCTCCGCGTTACTGGGTTTAATAGGCTTGCCGATAGTGGCCAACTTGCGGGTCGCCGCCAACTCCGACTCTAAAATTGGCAAACCATGGGGTACTTGTTTGCCCCTGCTTTGCTCGCGCATAAAGCGTTTCACCCTGCGGTCTTCCAACGAATGGAAACTGATCACCGCCAACCTGCCTTTGGGCGCGAGTACTTCCAAAGCTGCCGACAGGCCAGTATCAATCTGGGCCAATTCGCCGTTAACATGGATACGTATGCCTTGGAATGCGCGCGTCGCAGGATGCTTAAACTTGTCTTTTACCGGCACCGCCTGGTCAATCAGCCCAGCTAACTCTAAGGTTGTTTGCAGCGGCTGGGTTTTGCGCCGCTCGCAAATGGCAGTGGCTATACGGCGTCCGAACTTTTCTTCGCCAAATTCCTTGATGACCTGGGTGATCTCTTCTAGATCCGCCCTGGCTAGCCACTCGGCGGCAGTCTCACCCTGGCTGGTATCCATGCGCATATCCAACGGGCCATCGCGCATAAAACTAAAACCACGGCCGGCATCGTCCAGCTGCGGCGACGAAACTCCTAAATCCATCAAAACACCGTCAACCTGACCTGCAACACCAAGCTCCTGCAAACTCGGTACCATTTCCGAGAAGGGTTGGTGCACAATTTGAAAACGCGGATCGGTAATGGTTTTGGCTTGTGCTACTGCGGTTTCATCGCGGTCAAACGCAATTAAGCGGCCATTTTCACCAAGTACTTTGAGAATTTCGCGGGAATGGCCACCGCGGCCAAATGTTGCATCTACATAGATACCATCCGCTTTGATCGCCAATGCTGCAATGGATTCATGCAGCAACACTGAGGTGTGGGTAAAAGTGTCAGCGATCACAAAGAGAAGTCCTGTAGACGGTCGGTTAATTCAAAATCTTTAGCCTGCTCGGTGGCGATATCATCATTGACCTGCGATTGCCATGCGTCAGCGTTCCAAATTTCAAACTTGTTGAGTTGGCCAACCAACATAAGTTCTTTGTCGAGTTTGGCGTGTTGCCGTAGGGGGGCAGAGAGTAGGAAACGACCATTCTTGTCCATTTCGCCTTCCATTGCATGGCCTAGCAAAAGGCGCTGCAAACGGCGTTCATGGGGATTCATGCTTGATAAACGGCTCAATTTAAGTTCGATTTCTTCCCATTCGGAAAGTGGGTAAAGCAGCAAGCAGGGTTGCTGAGTATCAATTGTACAAACCAGTTGTCCCTGACAATCATCCAAGAGGGATTGACGATACCTAGTAGGGATCGTCACTCGACCTTTCGTGTCAAGACTGATTGCGTTAGCGCCGCGGAACATTCCCCTAGCCCGGTTGTTATTCTTGTTATGAAATTTTTGTTCTTATTAGGCAAGGCAGATACTCATCAGATCCACTTTATGCCACTTTTACCCACAAGTCACAGTTTAGGAACCACTCTATACCACTGTCAAGTTAAAAAAGGCCTTATTCTGGGAATTGACTACTGAATTATTCGCATTGGAAAAGAAGTGTATGAATTCATTAGAGTTTTATTTTGGGTATTTTTTGAGCTAACCAGGTATGTTTTTTGCGCACCTGGCAAAACTGAGATTTTGTTTGGTGTTGGATGCCAATTCACCGGATTGTACCGGCAAAGGAATTGGACTAATCTAAGTCTTATATCAGACATAAGATGAAATGAGCCGCCGCAGGGATAACCTGGCAAGCTATTGGGACGACCTATGAAATATAACAACTGCATCCTCGCCATCGACCAAGGCACAACTTCAAGCAGGGCAATCGTATTTAGCAGCCAAGGTGAAATACTGGTAACGTCACAGCAGGAGTTCACCCAGCACTACCCGGCTGACGGTTGGGTTGAACATGATCCAGAGGAAATTTGGTCCACCACAGTGGCAACCTGCAAAGAGGCGCTTGCCCAAGCCAAACAGATGGATGCAAAGGTGGTCAGTATCGGTATTACCAACCAGCGCGAAACAACGATTGTCTGGGACAAACAAAGCGGAAACCCGATATATCCCGCCATCGTCTGGCAAGACCGGCGCACCGCGTCCACCTGCAAGGAGCTCGCCTCCGATGGCAATGTAAAACTGCTGCAAACCAAAACCGGCTTATTGCTAGACCCTTATTTTTCCGCGACTAAGGTGGCCTGGATCCTAGACCAGGTGGATGGGGCACGGGAGCGCGCTGAAGCTGGGGAGTTGGCCTTTGGCACGGTTGACAGCTTTTTGATCTACCGGTTAACTGGCGGCAAGGTACATGCAACAGATGTCACCAACGCCAGCCGTACCAACCTATTCAATATCCATGATTTGTGCTGGGACAATGAACTGTTGTCGTTGTTTGCAGTACCAGCAGCGGTGCTACCCGAGGTAAAGCAGTGTACTGATGACTATGGCATGGCTGAAGCCGGGGTGATTGGCGAGACACTGCCTATCCAAGGCGTAGCAGGGGATCAACAGGCAGCCACTGTTGGGCAATGTTGTTTTGAACCTGGTGATATCAAAAGCACCTATGGCACAGGCTGCTTTGTCTTGTTGAATACGGGCGCCCAAGCCTACGCTTCACAAAACCAATTGCTTACCACCATCGCCTACCAAATCAAAGGTGAATTACACTACGCGCTAGAAGGCTCCATTTTTGTTGCCGGAGCAGCGGTGCAATGGCTGCGCGATGGAATTGGCGTGATAGGTCACGCCTCTGAAACAGAAAACCTAGCCAAACAACTGGACTATGATCACGGTACTTACCTGGTACCGGCGTTTGCCGGGTTGGGTGCCCCACATTGGCAACCCGATGCCAGGGCAGCCCTATTTGGCATGACCCGGGACACAGGACCTGCCCATTTCGCGCGGGCAGCGCTAGAATCGGTCAGCTACCAGACCCACGACCTGCTGGCAGCCATGGCGCAGGATGGCGTTACCCCCAAAGCCATCAAGGTTGACGGTGGCATGGTAGGTAACGACTGGGTTTGCCAATTCTTAAGCGACATTTTACATGTAGAAGTGTCCCGGCCAAAGGTTATGGAGACTACTGCGCTTGGTGCTGCCATGCTGGCAGGGCTACAAGCTGGCATCTACGATTCGGTAGCGAGCATCAAACAAATGCGCCAAACCCAGGCCAGTTTTCATCCTGCGATGCAAAAACCAATTAGGGAAAACCTCCTGGCAGGTTGGGATAAGGCGGTCAAGGCTACTTTAGCTATGACCCAAAGCCATTGAGGTTTGCAAATATTAACAATTAAAAATACCTGGCAGGGCAAGGGCTAACCAGCAAAACTTCAGTTTTATTGGAAATCAACGATATACTGGGAGATGTTACCGTTTTTAATGGTGTTTATTTATGCGCAGCTTTCCCCAGTTCAAACTAGCCCTAGGCTTGTTGCTAGTGCTATGCCCAAGCATCGCGGCAGCCAAGCAAACCTATTACCACATTTTGGAAAACGACGATAGCATCACCTTGAAATATCGTTGGTATGACTCCTTCGGCACCAATAGGGCCATCAGCTTCGATCTGGACAAAAACAAGATTGCCGAACAGCATCGGCAAAATATTATCTACCGGCCAGAAATTGCCTTCCGCTACGTTTACATAGAGCTTCAGAAAGAAGCGAGGAAAATAAACCCCAGGGATGCCAGGGTACGCTTCCGCAACTTAAACAACGAACTGCAAATTGAAGTAAAAAGCGGCAGCGATGAACTCAGTAACCAATACCTAAACCAACTGTTGCAAAAACGCGAGCAAGCATTTGTTGAATACTTGAACATGAACTATTACGACCGCTATGAAAGCCCCTATGGGCAATTGGGAGTCAAACCTGACCATAGCCGGTTTGTGGTTGAAAGTGTGACCTCGCTGTTGCCCGCGGCGCAAGCCATCTACGAACAATTGGATGAAGAGAGCACCTCCAGGATGTACGTAAACTTGCTGTTGAGCTGGGTGCAAAGCATCCCCTACAACACTTTGCAAGACAGGATGACCTCGAATGGCTCTGGCTATATCCCACCAACAGATGTACTGACCACCAACATGGGCGACTGTGACAGCAAAACCGTGTTAACTGCATCTTTGTTGCGCTCGCTTTTGCCGCAACTGCAAATGGTGATCGTTTACTTACCAAACCATGCCCTACTAGGCGCTAACCTGCCCCACTTTGAAGGCGAAGCTATGATTTCACGGGATGGGGTGGACTACCTACTGCTTGAACCAACCGGGCCTGCGATCATGCGTGTGGGAGTCTTGGGAGAAGAAACAGAAAGGTATATCGCCAATGGCATGTATACCTTGGAGCGGGTTCCCCAGAATATGGATGAAGTTAACCAGGCTTTCCAAGGATAAGGCCGAAAGGGACAATTTGACTTAAGCAAATAAAGAAGCCTGGGGGCTCGGATTTTGGTTCGTTTAAACTGTCCCTCGCTTAAACCGATGCCACCTGGTTGCGGCCAGTTTGTTTAGCAATGTATAGTTGCTCATCGGCTTTGTCGATCAAGTCTTTGCGATTGTCATGGGATTTCGGCAATACTGAGGCCACCCCTAGGCTAATGGTGATACGGTCGGCAATTTTGGAATAACCGTGGGTAATCGCCAAGTCCGATACTGCCTGCCTAGCCTGCTCAGCGAGCTTAGCAGCATGGTCGCTGTCGCAATTTGGCCAAACAAATACGAACTCCTCGCCACCATACCTTGCTAAAAAATCCCCTGCCCTGCGGCTAACCAAGGACAATGCCCGGGCCACCACTACCAGGCAATCATCACCTGCAGTATGGCCATAGTTGTCATTGAACTGCTTAAAGAAGTCAATATCGAGCAAGCACAAGGAAATGGGATAGCGGTTGCGGATAGCCCGGCGCCATTCCTGCTCATAGACCTCATCAAAATAGCGCCGGTTGGGCACTTCGGTAAGGCCGTCAATGCTAGCAAGTTGTTCCAGCAAATCTGTTTTTTGTTTCAGCAGCACTTGGTTGCGCACCCTGGCGCGTACCAGTGCCATGTTAAAGGGTTTAGTCACATAGTCAGACGCGCCCATGGTCAAGCCCAAGACCTCGTCTTCATCGGTACATTTGCTGGTAGAAAAAATGATGGGGATCTTCTGGGTACGCCGGTTACCCTTTAATGTCCGGCACACCTGGTAGCCATCCACATCCGGCATGACAATGTCGAGCAATATGGTGTCAGGCAGCTCTGTTTCCGCCATTTGCAATGCTTCGGCACCTGAGCTTGCCACCAGTATTTCGTAATCGTTTTTTAACCCGTGCAACAAAATTTCCTTGTTGATGAAGTCATCATCCACAATCATTATTCTAGGTTTTTTCAGATCCTGCCCTGTCGACACTATTCCTTGGCCTCGGTAATAATAATTAGAGATGTTCCTCAGCGAACTCCGCTAGCCTACTGCGCACTACGCCATCTAAATTAATAGTAGCGCTACCGGAGAAATACTTAAATTTTTCCACCAAGTAGGTCAAACCCGAGGTAACTGCTGACAAATAGTTACTATCAATTTGCGCCAAGTTACCGCCACAAATCAATTTTGTACCCTCACCGCAGCGGGTAATAATGGTCTTTAACTGGGATGCGGTTAAATTTTGGGATTCGTCTAAAATCACTATTGAATTCTGGATGCTGCGGCCACGCATAAAATTCACCGACTTAAACTGGATATTGGCCTTCTCCATAATATAGCTCATGGAGCCTTTGACGTTTTCGTCATTTTTGTGCAGCACTTCTAGGCTGTCCGTGATTGCCGCCAACCAAGGTGCCATCTTTTCTTCTTCGGTGCCCGGTAGGTAACCAATTGACTCAGCTATCTCCGGCGTGCTGCGGGTGACAATGATCTTGTCATACATGTTTTTCTCCACCACCATTTCCAGGGCAGCAGCGAGGGCCAACAAGGTTTTTCCGCTTCCAGCAGGACCGGTCAGGATAACCAGGTCGATGTGCGGATCGAGCAGGGCGTGCAATGCCATTGCCTGGCCAATGTTTTTAGGGGTGATCCCCCAAGCATGGCGGCTCATCAAGCGCTCATAACCCAGGTCGAATACATCCAAAGAATTATCTGTGATTGATTCGACAATACCGGCAAAATGCTCGGTATCGTCTAACAGGAATTCGTTTACATAGGCTTCAGGCAGCACATCCCGGCTAATAGTGTGGATAGTGTCGCGGCCTTCAGTGCGGCTTTCGACGGATTTTACCTTTTCCCAAAAGTCACCTTCAAACCGGTGAAAACCCCGGCTTAGGTATTTGATATCACTTATCAGCTGGTCGGTGCGGTAGTCTTCAACATTTTCCAACCCTGCACCTTTGGCCTTAAGGCGCATGTTGATGTCTTTGGTCACCAGTACCACAGCCCGTGACTGTTCCCGCTGCAAGTATAGGGCGGCGTTTATAATACGGTTGTCGTTTTCTTTGCTAGTAAAAGAATGCTCTTCCACTGGGAGCTGGTGATCTGCGAATATTGACATTTTACCTGTGGGTGACGCCTCACCGGAGGTCAAGC
Organism: Alteromonadaceae bacterium; assembly: GCA_965279005.1. Lineage (GTDB taxonomy): Bacteria > Pseudomonadota > Gammaproteobacteria > Enterobacterales > Alteromonadaceae > Planctobacterium. The sequence goes on from CBDIHK010000028.1 coordinate 95,719, forward strand.
CCTCAAGGGATACACCTTTGGCCATCTCCTCGGGCGTTGCGTTGTGCAATACGTCTTCCATCGCTCGGATTGACACCCTGGCGTCCCGGGCTACATCTTTTTTGCTGTCTTTAATGTAATCCAACTCTTCCAACACTGTCATGGGAATGACGACATCGTGTTCTTTAAAGGATAAAAAGGCGAGAGGTTCGTGAAGAAGGATATTGGTATCTAATACGTATAATTTGGAACTTTGGGCTTCTTTTCCAGGCATTCGCCGCTCCGCAGTCTGCTAGCTGTGGGTTGAACCAAAACACCAATTCTTGCAATGACGATCCTTCTTGGAACCGGAAAGCCACTGGTAATTGTCTAAGATTTGGCCTTTGGCTTGGTTAATAAATCTCCAAAACTTGGAGACTGCACAATTTGCAATTGCACATCACCACAATAAAACACTTTTGTGGGACATTCACCTACTTTTTTACAATTAAATAACCGTCGCTAGAGGCCGCGCCCTGCCGCTTTCTTGAGCAGTTTCCAAATCGCCTAATTATGCACTAGGCTTTGTCTAAACGGTGCTGAGAAAAGTCACTTTATAACTCTTAGTATGTGCTGGTGGTGTGCAGGATATTTAGGTAGAATCCGCCGCCTTTCACTAGAGCCAGAAGGTTACACCATGACTGATACCCATACTCCCGGACTAGGGCAACGTTGGTTAAGCAACGCGGAGGTCGAGCTTGGCCTGGGCACGGTGGTCGCTTTGGACAATAGGACAATTTCCTTGTTGTTCCCAGCCACCGGCGAAACCCGGAATTACGCAATTAAAAATGCCCCGATCAGCCGTATTAGTTTTGCCAATGGCGATGTGGCCACACACGCTGAAGGTTGGCAGCTTAAGGTCAGCCAGAGCCAAGAAAACAGTGGTGTACTAACCTACACTGGTACCCGGTTGGACAATGGTAAAACAGTATCAATCAAAGAAACCTTTATCGCCCACGACTTTGTCCTAAGTGAACCGCAAGACCGCCTTTTCAACGGCCATTACGACAGCCCGAAGTGGTTCGAGATCAGGCAAGAAGCCATTGCCCTGACCCAGTCCCACTTCCAATCGCCACAATTGGGTTTCATGGGAGCACGCGTGCAACTACTCCCACACCAAATCCATATTGCCAAGGAAGTCGGGCAGCGGATTGCCCCTAGGGTGCTGTTGGCCGATGAAGTAGGGTTGGGCAAAACCATTGAAGCGGCCATGATTGTCCACCAGCAACTGTTGACAGAACGGGCGCAAAGGGTGCTGATAGTAGTGCCTGAGTCCCTGGTCAACCAATGGCTGGTAGAGATGTTGCGCAAATTCAACCTGAGCTTTGCCATTTTTGATGAAGCCCGTTGTGAATCCCTGGCAGAAGAGGCGGTAAACCCTTTCGAAACTGAGCAGCTAATATTATGTAGCCTCAAGTTCCTAACCCATAACTCCCGTTATTTCCAACAAGCGCAAGAGGCCGGTTGGGATTTGATGGTAGTAGACGAAGCACACCACCTGCACTGGAGTGCAGGCAACCCATCCCAAGAATACCAGGTTGTGGAATCTTTGGCGCAGCAAACCAAAGGCGTGCTGCTGCTGACAGCCACTCCAGACCAGCTTGGCCACGAAAGCCATTTCGCACGGTTGAAGCTACTGGATCCAGATCGCTTCCACGACTACCAAGCCTTCCTGCACGAAGAACATACTTACAGTGACACGGCGCAGGCCATCGCACCATTGGTATCGGGCGAAGCCGTCTCGGAACAGGAAATCGAACATATCGCCAAGCTATTGCCCGAAGTACGGGAACGCTTTAGTAACCTCAATGAAGACAATGACCAACAGCAAGCCCTATTGGCAGAACTATTGGACAGGCACGGCACTGGCCGCATTTTATTCCGCAATTCACGGGCATCTATCAGTGGTTTCCCTACTAGGCACTTGCATATTAGCCAGCTTCCAGAGCCAGACCTATACCAAGAGATTTATGACGACAAACACTTGAAAATGCGCCTAACCCCGGAGCTATTCTATGCCGGGAGCCAGTTCTGGACCGAAATTGATCCAAGGGTGGATTGGTTTATAGAGACGTTACAATCGTTAAAGGGGCAGAAAGTCCTCACCATCTGCGCCAATTCCATAACCGCGCTGGATCTGGCCGATGCGCTCAGGGTCAAATCCGGGATCCGCTCAACGGTATTCCACGAAGGGTTGAGTATTGTAGAACGCGACAAGGCTGCCAACTATTTCGCCCAGTCAGAAGATGGCGCCCAGGTTTTGATCACCAGCGAAATTGGCAGTGAAGGCCGCAACTTCCAGTTCGCCCACCACCTGATACTATTTGATTTGCCCCTGAACCCTGATTTATTGGAACAGCGCATTGGCCGCCTGGATCGAATTGGCCAAACACAAGACATCCAAATCCATGCACCAGTATTTGAACATTCCGGGCAGGCGTTGCTACTGGACTGGTACCACAATGGCTTAAATGCCTTTACCCAAACCTGTCCAACCGGGGCAACAGTGTATGAGGAAGTAAAAGAGCTGCTGCATGAATGCTTGTTCAACCCTGCCGACGAGGCGGCGGCACAGCAGTTGTTGCAGCAAACCCAGTTCCTGCACAATGACTTGAGCCAAAAACTGGAACAAGGCCGTGACAGGCTGCTGGAACTAAACTCTTCTGGCCAGGGCAAAGTTGATGGCTTTTTGGAGTCACTGTACGACGCCGACAACTCCCCCACCCTGGAACGTTTTATGACCCGGTTGTTTGATACCCTTGGTGTGCTGCAGCAGGAAAAAGATGAAAAATGCTATTTGCTGACCCCCACGGAATCTATGGTAAACCACATTCCTGGCTTGCAAGACGAAGGCATGACCATCACCTACGAGCGTGAAGTAGCCACCCAGTTGGAACATGTGCATTTTGTTACCTGGGATCACCCGCTCGTGCACAATGCAGTGGATATGCTGCTTTCTGACGTACATGGCAAGTCGTCAATGGCGTTTTTTAGCAATAAATCTATTCCCGCTGGATATTTCTGGCTGGAGTGTGTGTATTTGCTAACAGCGAAGGGAGCCCCCGAGCTCCAGTTAAAACGCTTCTTCCCAAATACACCGGTCAAGGTCACCTTGGACGCCTCTGGTAAATTGGGCGAACAACATTTCAGCTTGCTGGACAAGGTACCGTACAAGGTGGGCAAACAACTTATCAAAGCCTTGGATAAAGGGATAAAAGGCTGCCTGGCAAAAGCCGATACAGTGGCGCAACAACAAGCCACCGAGATCAAACAAAGCCAATGCGACAAGATAGAATTCCTGTTGGGTGCAGAAATCAGCCGCTTACAAAGGTTACAGCAAGTAAACCCGACGGTGCGCAACGAAGAGATCGAGGCTTTGCAAATGCAGTTGCAAGAGGTGCTAAAAGCCGCGGGATCAGCTGACATCCATTTGGAAGCCGTGCGAATGGTGGTGAACAACCCCTAATGGCATTAACCCATTACGCACCGCCAACGGTGCCTTACATAAAGTTGCTGTTCCAGGACGACTGGTTTATCGCTGTAGATAAGCCCAGCGGCTTATTGTCAGTACCGGGGAAAGATCCAAAGCACCATGACAGTATGGCGACTCGGGTACAGAAAGTGTACCCCACAGCCACCGTTGTGCACCGCTTGGATATGGCAACCTCTGGCTTGATGCTGTTTGCCCTGTGCAAAGCAGCGCACCGGGCCATTTCGCGGCAATTTGAGCTGCGCCAAGTTGAAAAAGCCTACATTGCCAGGGTGTACGGCACCCCCACCAGGACTGAAGGCGAAGTAAGCCTGCCGTTAATATGCGATTGGCCCAACCGGCCTAAGCAAAAAGTGGATATGGATTCGGGTAAACCGGCATTGACCCGGTGGCAGCAGTTAGAGTCAGGCGGACAATCTAGCCTTATAGCACTTTATCCGAAAACCGGACGTTCCCACCAGTTAAGGGTGCATATGCAAAGCCTGGGGCATCCCATTTTGGGCGACAGGCTCTACGCCCATGCCCCTGCACTTACCATGGCTGCAAGGTTACAGCTGCACGCCTGCGAGCTGCGCCTCAACCATCCCCATACCGGCGTGCCAATGCACTTGCACAGCGTATGCCCATTTGCCCCTGAAGTCAGCGATCAACGGAATTTGCTAAAGCCCTAGCCAAATAATACGATAGCTAATGAAGGGTCTAATTGTTTGGGGATTGCGTTGAAAGCCAGGTATTTATTCTTGTTTTTATGTTTTTGGACAGGTCAAAGCATTGCCCAGGACACAGATCTGGAACCGACTTGGGAAACCCAGAAGCAAGACGCACAGCGTTTGTTAAGGCCAGAATCATACCGCACCATGATGGTGGGTACCCAAGAGGTGGTGATTGTCAGCCACGAAGCCAATTTACCACTGGCGAAGGGCGTTATTTTGTTAGTCAGCGAATCTGGTCGCCCCGGTGCTAGCCAGGTTGGCCTCGCCCCAATGACGGGCTATTTGAATGATTACGGCTGGGCGACGATACTGTTAACTGCGCCAACTTTGGAATGGCAAGCAGAGCCAGAACAGGAAACTGCAACAGGCAGCCCTACTGACGCTTCCACCGAGCAACAATCCAGCGGCGAAGATGGCCAAGCACTGCCTGTCCCCTCCTTTGATGCGCCACTTTCCATCAACCAAGCCATGTACCAGCGCCAAGAACAAAAGTTTATGCTATTGATGAATGCCGCGATGCAAGAAGCCCAGAACTATCCGGGTTTTATTGTAGTGGCGGCCCAGGGTACATCAGCCGCTTTCCTGGCTAAAATTTACGCCGACGGCCAATTGCGGGCGCCTGACGCCTTTGTCTCCATCAGTGCCAACCTGCCGCAAAAAGACCTAAACAACGCCGTCGCCGACGCCATCGCGCGCACGCCAATGCCAGTGCTCGACATCTACAACCAGTGGGATAACGAATGGACTACCAGTACCGCCCGCGCCCGCAAAGTCACCGCTGAAAAAGCGCTAAAACTACACTTCAGGCAAAGGGAAATAGTAGGTCCTGCCATCAACCGCCAGCAGTTCCAATATATCGCGAAAGAAATACACGGTTGGCTAACTTATATGGGTTGGTAGCCAAAAAAATCCGGCGTCATTTCAAGGGGATAGTCAATACCATTGTAGGCCACAGGGTAATTGTGATATTTCCGACTATACTAACCATGTAGTCAAATTTACATGAAGTATTGGTTTCTCGTGACGGTAGACCAGTTTATTGAAAATAAGGCTTCCCAGCTAGCCTACTATGTCCGCGCCTTTTGGGACGGGCGTATCCCCTATGCTGAAATAGAACTTTATTTCTGGGATACCATGGAAGAGTGGGCGCAAGTCCCCACCTCTAGCCACGAACCTGCCAGCCCCAAAGAACGTGTATTTTGGCATTTACTGCACCAGCTACACTTTTGGGATCAGGAAAAATTGTTAAATGATCCATACCTGCATTCAGAACTGCAAGTCTGTGTCGACTTCCTTGAAGGTGCTGAAGCCTTTCCGCTGGATTGTGTTGGTGTAAGGCCCTAATACCCAGCGCCACTGATACACCGCAAAAAAGCACCAAGCTAACTCATATCACGAAATCGCCATTGCCGTATTAACACAGCCGTGTTCCAATACAAGAAAACAAGAATAAGCACGAAAATTTTGCGCCAGCTCTTAAAACCCCTGTACGCTTACAAAGACAAACGTATCCTTACCATCTTTATGTTTGGCATTGCCAGCGGCTTCCCTTGGATTATGATTGGCTCCGCCATGTCCGCCTGGCTCAAAGATGAATCCCTATCCCGCTCGGCTATTGGGCTTTTTGGTGCGATTTTTGTCGCCTACTCCATCAACTTTTTATGGTCCCCTTTGCTCGACCGTATTCGGTTACCCCTGCTTGGCTTGCGTAGGGGCTGGATCCTTGCGATGCAACTATTAATCGTCGCGGCCTGCGTGTTTATGGCGCAACTGGACGTGCAAAACCAGCTGTTTTTTATGGCGGCAACAGGCTTGTTTATCGCCATTTGTTCAGCCACCCAGGATATCGCAATAGATGCCTTCAGGGTTGACACTATCGCCGTCCATGAAAAAGACAAGATTTCAGCCGCTGCAGCGGTAGCCACCGCCGGTTGGTGGACAGGCTATGGTGGCCTGGGTGCCATTCCATTTTTTTTGGCGGATATGCCTGGCTGGCAATGGAATGAGATTTACCTAGTACTTGGTGCCATGATGGCGGGTTTTATTATTGTCACCTTTTTGGCCACAGAACCAACAGTTGACCGCAACCAGCAATTAGCGAAATCAGAACAGCTATATCAGCAGATGTTGGGGGACGCCGCCCAGAAAAAACTTAAGGCCATTTCAGTATGGTTGCTAATCATGGTGGTGGAACCGTTCCGCGAGTTCTTTAGCCGCAATGGTGTGCGCTTTGCGCTCTCGGTCTTGCTGTTTATCTTTTTATTCAAAATGGGTGAAGCCTTCTTGGGGCGCATGTCCATCGTATTTTATAAAGAAATCGGCTTTAGCAATTCTGAGATAGGCAGCTATTCAAAACTACTGAACTGGTGGGTTACCATCTTTTTTGCCGTCATCGGTGGACTGGTCAACATTAAATACGGCGTATACCGCGGTCTAATGATTAGCGGTATCACCATGGCACTCAGTAATTTGATGTTTTCGCTTATTGCCGTGGTAGGCCCTGATAAAACCCTTTTTGTCGCTGCTATCTTTGTTGACGGCTTCACCGGTGCCTGGTCTTCTGTCGCCATGGTGGCCTTTATTTCACTGTTGTGCAACCGGGCTTTCTCCGCCACCCAATACGCTTTGATGGCTAGTTTAGGCGTATTGGGCAGAACCGTTCTAGCCTCTTCTAGTGGCTTTATAGTAGACGGCATGGACGGTAACTGGGCAGCGTTTTTTATCCTGACCGCCGTGATGGTCATCCCCAGCCTGATATTCCTATGGAGTATCCGGCATAAGATAAACGAACTGGAACAAAGGGCTGCGAGATAGTTATTAGCTACTGATAGTTTTCTTAGAATTGACAAGGCGTTGCAATCAATCCCATGAGCTATAAACAAGACACTATAGTCTTATATGTCGGTGGAACTAAGGCAACACGCGGCTAATAAACATGTAAATTTACTACCCGAAAAACCTGCCGACTAAACCGAGTTTGATTTAACAGGAGAGGTAAGCACTAAAAAATAGTTGTGCCTATCGAGATGTGCCAGGTGTTGCCAGCAAATGCCCAAACACCGATTAAGAATCCAAAGTTATATAAACGTCCAATATTGTTAGTTTCATAGATGCTTACGTCGTCGTTAAAAAAGCTAACAATAAAGAAGATTGGCAGTAACAACCCATGCCAAAGCCCAGATAGAAAGTCAGCCTGTTTTCCACCCTCTAGTTTGTATTTTGAGTTTTTGCCCGGCATTGAAAATGCGTTGCCCATTTTTAAATCTACCTATTTGTCTATGTTTTAGTTAGCTAGAGACACGCAGAGCCTGCGCAGTCAACATAGCCATGCCAGCAAAGATTTGCGGTTTTCAAGCGAAATTCACTTAAATGTTACATCTGATAAAACACCTTATACATTGTCACATACTTTTCTTTCTCCAGCAGAAAGTCATCATCTTCAGGGTAATATTTGGCAATATCCGGGTTTTCACCTGCGAACTTGCGCACCGAAACAACGGAATCCCACAGCGTAACCAAAAGGAAATACACTGTCTTTTCTTCGTCCTTCCGCTGGAAATACAGTTTAACCAGACCTGCGACCAAACCATAGTCGGGTGCAGCCCTTTCCACCATAAACTGCTCATAGTCATCTGCTTTTTCAATAGGGACTTCGCCGTGCCACAATCTCATAATCGTCATGATTTATTTCCTCTGCTAAATAGTCACGTTGGCATATCCACTTTCACTTAAGCAGCTTTACAAAGAAGCTACCGATTAACGACAACATAATGACCGGCAGCAAAACCCATAATAGTAAGGGGATTAAGAATGCCAGTATTAATCCAAAAACCACCGAGACAGCGATGCCAATAAGTGGCAGCAACACAAACAAGATAAACGCTATTACGCCACTGACAAGTAGCATGGAAAATAGTACAAGGAACACTACAGCGATTGGATTTTCAACTTTTTTACCGTTAACTAGCAAATGCATGGTTTCAATCTTAGGTTTTGGCGCTTAGTTACACGCAGGGATTATATTTATCCAGCATAAACCATGGTGCCGAAATTGGATAGATATTCTGCCGTCTAGAGGCTGCAGCACGCTCCAATGTCCCGCGCGGTATATTTGCTAATCTTTTCAGTGCAAAGCAATATTGTTGAAAAAAGCAAACGACAGTGTTGCGTCAGACCAATATAGTTACCCCAAAAAAGCCTTTGGCTGCGCCAAAGATGCAGAGCGTATGCCACGAAATGTTAAACCGGCATGGGCAGCGCAAAATACAATGCCCTACAAGGGGATAACGTTGCTTTAAGTCTTGCTTATCCAATTAACAATCTCCTGGTTAACCGTATCAGGTTGTTCCCTATGTAAAAAATGCCCTGAATTTTCAATAAGCTGCCATTGGTATTGGGCGCTGGGTTCAAATAAGTCAGCAGCCCTGGGTAACATTTCCTTGCGCATATCTTGCTGGCCACAAAGAACCCGGGTTGGCACTTTTATTTTATCGTTTAGGCGGGCGAATATCTCTGCATTGGCTGGATCCCGGTACTTGTTTTGGATGGCTGCGCGATAATAGGCCAGTGTATCTTCGATGCTTTGCCCGTTTAACATGGCATTTGTGATTTGATCCACATGCGCCTGGTCTTTAAAGTCGGGCGACCATATATTCCAGAGGAAAGATAGGAAGCCACCATTGGTCCAGCGGATCAAGCGCTCGGGCAACCAGGGAAGTTGGAACAAGAACCAGTGAAACGACCTGATGCAATGCCTTGGTGACTTTTTTAGGGTGCGATTGATTTCCACTGGATGCGGCACCGCCAGTACCATAGCACGGCTGATTTTTTCAGGGAAAGCCCCGAGTATGCCATAACTAATAGCCGCCCCCCAATCCTGCCCAACAAGAAATACAGGATTACCGCCATTTAACTTATCGATAAAACCTACCATGTCCTTGGCCAAGGTTGCCCGGTCAAAATAGCTACCTGGCTTGGTTTTGGTTGGCAAATACCCCCTGGTAAACGGCGCAATAACACGATAGCCAGCGGCAGCCAAATGGCGAATTTGATGCTCCCAAGAATAGGCATTATCCGGATAGCCATGTATTAGCAGCACCATTGGCCCTTGCCCGGCCTCAAGGTAACAGTAGTCCGCATCATTTATACGAATGAACTTGTGTTCGGCGTAAACAATTTTCTTCATACCTGGATGGTCTGATCCGTACATCACTTAATCTCTATTCAATCTGTTCAATGGGTTGACGTTAACATCTGTTGTGTCGGGTATGCCTTTGAATGCTAAAACGGGATTTTTCCCGTCAGGATATCCCAAAACATGCGCCAATCCCCTATCAAGCTATAAATCGGATAGGTGAAGGTCGCTGGCTTATTATTCTCGAATATAAAATGCCCAACCCAGGCAAAGCCATAACCAGCAATTGGTAAGCCGAGTAGCCAGATTAGCTGACCAGACACAATTGCGAACACGATGATCATTAATACAACCAGTGAACCAATGAAGTGCAGCCTTCGGCATGCCATATTGGCATGCTGTGACAAATAAAAGGGGTAGAACTCTTGGAAAGATTTGTATTCAGTGGGCGAAGCGCCATGTTGTGCCATCTTGTTATCCTCACTAATGTTTGTAAGAAGGGTCAATTCTTTCTAGGCGAAGTAGCAGCGCTGGCCATGCGAGCAACCTAGCCTCCCTACTGCTTGGCATTTTGCTCATCGCGCCCACGTGCGGAAAAGTAGTCCGGCATCTGCGCGCTAGTGCTAATTTGACCTAATAATGCACTCAATATCAGGCCTGCTTGCTAAGTTGGGCCTATTATTGGCGATCCCATGTCGAGAGTTTGTAAACTTGTTTACATTTGAACTAGATTTGTACTATTGCCAATTTTGTCAACTACAGCAATGCGGTCATGGCTACGATGAAAAACCTTGAAAAACTCAAAGAAAATGCTTGGCTGGCAAGTCTCCCCCCCAAGGTACAGCACCAACTTTTAGCCGTTGCCCGCATTCGGGACTTTCAATCCGGGCAACGTGTCCATAGCAAAAATGAACCCGCCGATGGACTTTATGGTGTATTAGAAGGCGAAGTTCGTATTAGTGCTGCTACCTTTTCAGGTGATGAAATTGTGTTTACCAGGATAGATCCTGGCAGCTGGTTTGGGGAAATTTCGATACTCGATGGTGGGCTGCGTACCCACGATGCCCATACTACCGTGAAGTCGCAACTGGTGTTGCTCCCGCAAAGCCATTTAATGCAAATCTGCCAGCAAAACTACGAGGTATACACGGCCTTGGTGCAACTTCTGTGTGCACACTGCAGGCAGGCATTCAGTGCAATTGATGATTTTTTGCTGTTCACCCCGGAGCAACGCATGGCAAAACAAATCGTAAACCGGTTGTCGCCGGCAAGTAACCGGATTCATATAACCCAGCGGGAACTGGGCGCGCTGGTTGGTATTTCCAGGCAAAGTACCAACAAGATACTCAGATCCTGGGAGTCGAAGGGTTGGATCAAGCGTAATTACCGGGGACTGGAATTAATAGATGCCGGGCAGTTGCGCGGGCTAGCGCAAGCATTATGAACAGATTGCCACTATATAGATGCGCGGATTTATCGAGATTCAAGCATCAGGCAATTTACAATCGCCAATTAATTTTCTATTTTTAATAGCGTTGCAGCCACATCTGAAGGGCATCGAATTGGACTTAGTCTTGCTTAAACCCGGGTTAGAAGAATTAGCTGGTGCGAGTATGGTCGATGGCGAGCTAATGGAATCTGGCGAAGATGTATCAGGCTGTATTGAACTAATATCTATGGGCTATGGCTTTGACCAACAGATGACCACCGATGCTAGCAATTCGGCCAGAACATCTGGACGCCCCAATATGCACGATGTCACGGCAGTCAAATATGTCGATAAATCATCCCCCCTGCTCTATAAGCACATGTTATCCGCAACGCCTATAGACAATGGTTCAGAACCCACCCAACTATTTTTGTGTCGCAATGCCAATATGGATAGCGATGGCAATTCAATTATCGGCAATATCGTCACCGTAAAATTATACAATTGCATGATCACGTCAATTGAAGCCCAATCACATCCAAATGATATGGCAACAGAACAACTAAGCTTAAATTTTACTGATATTGAATGGATAACCTCAGAGCAGGATAGCCAAGCAAGGACAAACGGCAACTTTGTATTTTTCTGGAGCGAAACCTAAGGTTTTAAATGCGTGCCTTAACAAGCACAACCACTTTGCTTTAATGCTTAGAATGCGGTTATTTTTACCCCAAACGTATTGCTAAACACGATCTTTCCTAATGCGGCCAGTTGAACTTTAGAGTAAATCGGCAAGCAGTCGCAAATGCAGTGACAGTGTGACGAATTCAACTAAAAAGCACATATAAATCCGTCTCGGATAGCTCAAGCCAAAAAAAGCTCAGGCATATACGTTGTGACCATAAGACTATCCATTATTGCCAGCAGCGAATCGCGATAACAATACGCAAATTGTTTTAATCTGAACCCGACAGTGTTTATCACTTTTACGACAAATTTGTTTTTCCATTAATTTTTTCTGAGCTTTTCATTTTCTATAAGATCTAAACTTTACTGACCGACGCCCATTTAATTGACTCTTATCAATACAGTAGCTTCACCCAACAACACCAGTCTATTTTCATCTTTAAGATCAGTAATTTAAATATAAAATCCAGGTTAAAAAACCAGATTCCCAGTGTATTCATTTGTGGTATCAACCCCACCTTTTGAACGTTGAAAAAAGTACCTGACTAGACGTTTTTAAGATCCAAATTTGCTTAATGTCGTTTCCGTCTTAAATCTTGTCGGGATCTTGATATTTTTCCTTTTCGATTTGTTTGATGATTCTCGGCGCAAAATTTGAACAGGTATCCCAACCATGGGAACAGCCTGGGGACTAAAAACAAAAAGATAGCGGGCGGCGAAAACAATAACAATAAGCAGCCTAACGATAACAAACCAAGAACAATAAAACTAAAAACAACAAATCAGGAAAGTGAAGAAATGAAGAACAAATCAACATTGAAATCCGGATTACTATTAAGTGCCATTGCAGCCTCTATGGCTGCTGCCGGTGTAGCAAGTGCAGGCACCTTAAAGCATATTGCTACTGAAACTGCACCTTTGTCACCACAATTGTTGCAAGCGGAAAACAGCAAAAACATCCATGATTTTACAGACCGCTTAATCATTAAATTAAACGATTCTCCAATGGCCGTTATGGGTCAGCCCGGTATGATGAGCGCCAGCAGTGTCGGTAAAATCTCTCCTAGCGAAATGCTAACCACACTTAGCAAGCGCGCCGGTGTCTCAATGAAGCACATTCGTGCAATGAGCAATGGCTCTCACGTGGTTTCCCTAAACCGCATGACTGACCTTAAAGCGGTTAATAAGCTAGTAGAACGTTTACAAAACGATCCTATGGTGTCCCTTGCTGAACCTGACCATAGAAGAAGGTTCATGGCGCAAGAACAGCCTTACGGTATCGGCATGGTTCAAGCTGACCAAGTAGACGACACTGTTGCATCTGCCAACTCTGGCGGTAAAAAAATCTGTGTAATTGACTCTGGTTTGGATTTACCACACGAAGACATGGGCGCACGCTTTGGTACCATCAATGGTACCAACGACAGTGGTACCGGCAACTGGTATGACGAAGGTGGCCCTCACGGTACCCACGTAGCAGGTACCATTGCTGCCTTGGATAACGGCCTGGGTGTTGTCGGTGTTATCGGTAGCGATCCTAGCATGCACATCGTTAAAGTATTTAATGCGTCTGGCTGGGGTTATTCTTCTGACCTAATTGATGCAATCCAAGTCTGTGCCAACAACGGTTCTGACGTTGTTAATATGAGTTTGGGTGGCTCGGGTTCATCTACTTCTGAAAGCAATGCAATGCAGGCAGTTTCTGATTCTGGCGTACTTTTGATTGCTGCAGCCGGTAACGATGGCGTAGCAGGAAGTACTGCTGATGCATTGAGCTACCCTGCATCCTATGATTCGGTAATGTCTGTTGCTGCCATCGACGACACTAAAACACTAGCTGACTTCTCCCAGAAAAACAGCCAGGTTGAAATCGCCGGCCCAGGTGTAGATGTAAACTCTACTTACCCTGAAGGTACGGGTTCTGTCGTACAGGTAAGCGTTGGTAGCACTGGTTACTCCGCAAACGCGATGGAAAACCAAGGCACTGCTTCTGGTACCCTTTACGACTTCGCGTTGGGTGAGTCAACTGACTCTGGTGCCAACGGCAAAGTGTGCTTGATCCAACGTGGTAATATCTCTTTTGCTGACAAAGTGCAAAACTGTGAAAACAGCGGCGGTGTCGGCGCAATTATCTACAACAATGTCGCTGGGGGCTTCGGTGGTACTTTAGGTTCACCAAACAATACGACTATCCCTGCGGTAACAGTATCTGATACTGATGGTGCTGCGATGCTGGCACAGGTTGGACAATCCAGCTCAATCAACATTGGTGCCGGAAACTACGGTAAGATGAGTGGTACTTCAATGGCTTCTCCACACGTTGCTGGTGTTGCTGCCTTGGTATGGTCACATCACCCAACCTGTACTAACGAAGAAATCCGTACAGTACTTAATACTACTGCTGAAGACCTGGGTGCAGCTGGACGCGACGTTGCTTACGGTTACGGTTTGGTACAAGCGAAAGATGCAATTGACTACATCACCGCCAACGGTTGTGGCGGTAGCGTTACTCCTCCACCACCACCTCCTTCAGGCGGTGAGCTAAGCAATGGTGTAACTGAAAGCAACCTAAGCGGTGGCCAAGGTGAAGAACTCTCTTACACCATGTCTGTACCGGCTGGTGCCACTGACCTTAACTTCGTCATGACAGGTGGTACTGGTGACGCTGACCTTTACGTGAAGTTCGGTAGCGCACCTACTACTTCTTCTTATGATTGCCGCCCTTATGCAAGTGGCAATGAAGAAAGCTGCCCAATTGACCCAGCACAAGAAGGTACTTACCACGTTAAAGTTATCGGTTACAGTGCATTCTCTGGTGTTAGCCTAACCGGTTCTTTCACTGAAGGTTCTGGTGGCCCAGGTGCCGGTGAAGGTGGTTCTGCTGGTGCAACTGATGTATCTGGAAGCCGCCGTTCTTGGAACCGCTACACCGTAGATGTACCAGCGGGCATGTCTACCCTTACCGTAACTACTAGCGGCGGTTCAGGTGACGGTGACCTATATGTCACTTTCGGCCAGCAGTCTTCAAGGAACAGCTATGATTGCCGTTCTTGGAACAATGGTAACGATGAGTCTTGTACTTTCAATGCCCCTGCAGAAGGTACCTGGCACATCGATATCTACGGCTATAGGGCATACTCTGGTATGACTATCAACGCAGTATGGGAATAAGGTAACGATTTACCATGTGACAGATTAAAGGACTAATCGAAGCCCGCTTGTTGCCAAGCGGGCTTTTTTTATGGTTGCATCCAATAGGGAAAGCAACGTACAAAGCACAAAAGCCAAGATTCCATGTGGATGACAGCACCAGCTACAAAGGCTTAGGGATAAGCTTAAGGCCACAGCGCTCGAAAAGGAGCTTGTTGTCCCCCTCAGGGCGAGTTGTTAGCTTTCGTCTTCAAGTTTGATATCGATTTTAACTTCCTTTTCTATTTGAACTAGAGGATTGCCATCGACAGTTTATTGTTCATATTTTCAGCTTTTTAGGGTACGCATTGCCTCTTCATCAAAGCTCCCAACGGGTTTTGAGTCTATAACGATGATATTTATAGGTTGAGCATTTTCATCAATATAAAAAGTCATTTTAACCCAACCTTCTTTAGAGGGTTCGGATTAGTAGTGGGACTACATCCGCAAATATAGAAAAGTGGGCATTAATATCAAGATCCCGAACATAAATTCCCTGTAGGAAGCTAACGACCGCATTAAGCGGAACAAAATAGTTGGCTATACTGTGAGCGAAACGAAACCAGCCAACTATTTTGTTTGCGCTTGCATGCCATGGTTAGGTTGTGGGCTACTTTGATTTAACGATATCTCAAAAATTAACACTAGTCCGACTATTCCTGGTAGCAAATATAGGTATGAACCTATTGCAATATCCGAGAAACTGCCATTGAAAAAGGTGGGAGGCCAGACCCACACACAGGTAAGTGCAGCAGCTAATGACACGCAGCCAATAGATATGCCTATTGTCGCCAAAATTCTATTTTGCAATTTATGGATGGGTAAATGGACCCAAGCATAGGTTGCTGCACCAAGCCCGATAAGCCCTCCCAAGGTTACCAAAAATAAGTCAAGGGAGGTAAAGTCTCCTAACAACAAAGCAATGCCCGCGCCCAAAAAGCCCAATAAAGCAGGGATTGCTATGAAGAAACCACCAGCTCCACATATCAAGTACAAAATTTTCCTTTGATACAATTGCAAATGAAAACCTAAAAATTAATAGTCGAGCAATTGTCGTGTTGTAACCCGACATTTTGCCGCATTTGCTGTTTAAGTGGGTTTTACCATAGTTGTTAACGCCTCGCTATACATAACATCTTGGCCGGAGAGGCTAATCAATATAGAGGGTAAAACGACAAGTTGCTGCATCTTCAGCAATAATGCGACAAACCCGCAAACACAGTTAAAATGATACTTTTAATTAGAAAGTTTGCATGAATCAAGTAAAGCGCGTGAGGTTACTCCATCACCACCGTGCGGTTCCTACCCGACTCCTTCGCTTCATACAGGCCTTTGTCCGCCTTTTCAATCCAGGACATATGGGTGCCGAAGGAAGGGTGGAATTGCGCCAAACCTAAGCTGACGGTAAAGCTGAAGTTGTGTTCCTCATATTCGATTGGGATATTCTCTGCCAAGCGGCGTATGCGCTCGGCGACTATCTTGGCACTCTTTACATCGGTGTCTGGCAAGATAATGGTGAATTCTTCGCCACCGTACCGGCCAGCGATGTCGGTTTCCCTAATGGCCTTGGCGATGATGCGCGCTAAGGTGCGGATGGTTTGGTCACCGGCTGGGTGGCCGTAGTTGTCATTGATGAACTTAAACTTATCAATATCCAGTATCATCATGGTTGAAGGGATGCCGGTGCGGGCTGCGCGCTTAAATTCAATGCTGGCTTGCTCTTCCCAATAGCGCCGGTTGTATAGACCGGTCAAACCATCTACCCGGCTGATTTGCTGCAACTGTTGGTTGGCCGCTTCAAAGCGTTGTTTACTGATGGCCTCATCGGTGACGTCATATACCACAATACAGATTTGCTCCACCGCGCCGGTCAATGAGGTCAATGGGAACATGGTGACGTTTTGGTACATCAACTCTGTGGCGGAAGTTATGGGACGATATGCCTCAAACTTAAACAGGTGCGGCCTTTGTTCCCAAATGATAAACGCCGGGCTTTTCAAGCTAAATACAGGATAGGTTTTTTGGATAAACCACTCTTGGTCAATCTCGGGGAAGATAGAAAACAAGCTTTTGCCGCGTACCCTGGCCGGTGACAAGCCGCTGTGGCTCTCCATGAACTGGTTCCAAAGCTGGATATTGTAGTGGTGATCTACCACGGCGATACCTACCTCAATAGAACCCAACAAATCGTGTTTTAAGTGAAGATCCTGTAATTCTTCTAGCTTGTCCGACATAGCTACTCCACCAAATTAACCAGTTTCTTAAAGATAATTTCCATCGCTTTATCTGGGAATAATAGCATTAGGTCAAAATGGATATCCTGATTTTCGATTGAATAGGCGATCTCAATGGCGACCACCTTGTTCCAACGGCTGACGTTGGATTCCAGCAAACTTTCCAGCCCGCAATGGCGGCCAAGGATCATGGGGTGGTTTTGGCCAAAACGCACGTGCAACTGCTCTGACAAGGCGTGCAGACACGCACCAATCAAGATATTGGAGATGTCCATCAAGGCTTCCAGCTCAATTTGCTCGCTGTTTGCCTTGTTGCCGTATTTTAGCAGCTTCACCATATTGTCAAAGTTGGCATCATTAAATAACAGCAGTGCTTCGCCATTAATGCCCGCGCTGATAAAACCCTGTGACACCGCCGAGATAGAGTCGTTCTTATGGATCTCAGCAATGGCCATATGCAGTTCTGTTGACTCAATAATGTTGACGTTTGGGATCGGCAACTCAATAAATACGTCTAACAATTGCGCCAGTTTTTCACCCGCCTGCCCCATGGCTACGTTGGCCATCTCGCGGTAGGCATCGAGCTTGTCGATAGACTTTTCGGGAATGGTGATCCTGGCTTGTTCCGAAACCGAGGATGAACCTGAATAAATCCCGTATTGGGTGAGGATTTCGTAAAGCTTACCGTTGTCAATTGGCTTGCGGATAAAGTCCAACGCACCCATCGCCATCATCCGCTTGCGCGCTTCCGGCTGCACGTCACCGGACACCACGATGACCATGACTTGCAATTCTTCTTCCTGGATCCGAAGCATGGTCTGGTATCCGTCCAGCACGGGCATGTTCAAATCCAGGAACATCAAATCGACGTCACCTGCGCGAATTCTATCGAGGGCTTCTTCACCGTTGGTGGCGAAACTAATTTCAACATCCCAATCGTCGGGAATGGACCTAGCCATTTGCTTTCGGGCAAAGCCAGAGTCGTCACATATGAGGACAGGGGTGGTCATATCCGTTTAATCTTACCTATGCATTGGCTACTAATTGGTGATCATACCGCAACGGGTGCTTTTATATGAGGATGGCACCGATAGTTCAATAACTCAAAGTCATCGTAGCAAAATTCAAAAATATCTTTAATTTCAGGGTTTATTTTCATTTCCGGCAATGGGTAAGGCTGCCGCGACAACTGCAGTTCAACCTGCTGCATATGGTTGCTATACAAATGGGCATCACCAAAGGTATGCACAAAGTCGCCAGGCTGCAAATCACAGACTTGCGCAATCATCATGGTAAGCAATGCATAGCTGGCGATATTAAAAGGCACACCCAGAAACACGTCAGCACTGCGCTGGTAAAGCTGGCAGGACAAGCGGCCATTAGCGACATAAAACTGGAACATAGTGTGGCAGGGTGGCAACGCCTGCTTACCCATCTCTGCATTTTGCTTAGGTGAGTAGCTTGTATCGGGTAATACTTCGGGGTTCCAGGCGCTGACCAGCAAGCGCCGCGAATCTGGGTTAGTTTTGATTTGCGTTACCAACTCACTGATTTGGTCAATAGTAGAACCATCGGAACAGGGCCAGCTGCGCCATTGTTTGCCGTAGACAGGGCCAAGCTCGCCTGTTTCCGTCGCCCACTCATCCCAAATCGTCACTTTGTTTTCAGTCAAGTAGGCAATGTTGGTTTCGCCTTTTAAAAACCAAAGCAACTCATGGATTATAGAACGCATATGGCATTTTTTGGTAGTCACCAGCGGGAAGCCCTGTTGCAGGTCAAACCGCATTTGGTAGCCAAACACGCTAAGGGTGCCAGTGCCGGTCCTGTCTTCTTTTTTGACGCCGTTATCCTTTATGTGGCGCATCAAGTCTAAATATTCTTGCATGTTTTTAAGCTTTGTTATTTTTGTAAGCGCGGTAAATCAAAAACAATCCGGCCGCTACCATAGGTACTGACAACATTTGCCCCTGGGTCAAAAGGCCGCCATATATCTGTTCCAGGTGGGCATCTGGTTGGCGGAAGTATTCCACGATAAACCGGAATAGCCCATAACAGGCCAAGAACATGCCTGACACTGCCCCTACCGGCCGACCCTTGCGGGAGAACAGCCATAAAATAGTAAATAGTAGCACGCCCTCTAAAAAGAATTGGTACAGCTGGGAAGGGTGGCGCGGATCTGGTCCGGCGTTTGGGAATATCACCGCCCAAGGCACATCAGTTACCCTGCCCCACAGTTCGGAATTGATAAAGTTACCAATGCGGCCGGCCCCCAACCCAATCGGCACTAATGGAGCCACAAAATCCCCTACGGCGAGCAAGCTAGTCTGTTTTTTCTTGGCAAACCAGACTATTGCCGCTATCACACCGAGCAAACCGCCGTGGAAAGACATGCCACCGGTCCAAATCTTAAACAAATATAGGGGGTCAGCTACAAACATATCGAACTGGTAGAACAGCACATAACCGAACCTGCCGCCCAAAATAACGCCAAGAAAACCGTAAAACAGCAGATCGCTAAGCTCATCTTTAGTCCAGGTTGTGTTAGCAAGACGCCGGTTTGCCAGCCAAAAGGCAGCGACAAAACCCACCAGGTACATCAAGCCATACCAGCGCAAATCCAAGCCAAAAATGGAGATCAAGACTGGATCAATCTCGGGGAATACAAAATATTGGTTCGACATGAAAATTCTTCTTGTTATCTGGCAGTAAGAAAATCCGTTCTCAACCACCATAGCTTAGCGCATAAAAAAAACGCAGGCATAGTAGCAAAACAACAGCGGGATGTAATCAGGCAACTGCCATTTTAAAATGCTTGGCAGTAGCTTGACGGCTTGAGTTATACTTGACCGCTAAACAAGCAACTAGTAGCCAGCGCGCACTAGGCCACCCAAGCCAAGCCGTTCCAGCTCCATATTGACCAGCTCCCGTGCCTCCGCTGCGTCGTTGCAGTCCAATACGGCTTGGAACAACAATCCCAACCCAGGCTGGGATAAGCGCCGAATGATCCATTTCACCCTGTTTTGGCTATGGCCATTTATGCTCAATTTATCAAAACCCATCGCCAGTAGAAGCAAGACACCTCCTGGATCACTTGCCATTTCACCACACACGGTCACTGGGATGCCATGAGCTTTACTTTCTTTGGCAATATGCTGCAAAGCCCGTATTACCGCTGGATGGTAGCTGTCGTACAAGTCCGACACCCTGGCATTGTTGCGGTCTACCGCAAGCAGGTACTGGGTAAGGTCATTACTTCCTACCGAAAAGAAATCAACTAATTCCGCCAATTGTGGTAACTGGTACAGCACCGCAGGTACTTCCAGCATTACCCCCACTTTTGGCTTGCGCAACACCTTGTTATTGTGTGCGGCTTCCTCGGACACTTCGTAAAAGGCTTGCCTGATGAGGCGCTTGGCTTCCCGTACCTCTTCAAGTGACGTCACCATCGGCAGCATGATATTGAGGTTGTTGGTGTCTATGCTGGCCTGCAGCATCGCCCTTACTTGCACCAGGAATATTTCCGGGTGATCCAGTGTCATCCTGATCCCGCGCCAACCTAAAAATGGATTTTCTTCCTGGAAAGGAAAATACGGCAGTGGTTTATCGCCACCTACATCCAAAGTCCGCATGGTTACGGGCTTGCCCTTAAATTGCCGCAACAGGGTCCGGTACAACTGGGTTTGCTCTTGTTCACCGGGGAAACGCTCATGCTGCATGAAGGGAATTTCGGTGCGATACAGGCCAACCCCATCAACATCGGGATACTCGGAAACATCTGTGGTCAAGGACAGGCCGATATTCAAAAACAGGTTTACTCTATCACCGTCCAAGGTTTCTGCAGGTAGTTGCTGCTCCTGATCCACCTGTGCCTGCAACGAGCTTTCTTCTTCGATTAGCTGTAAAAAGCTGGTTTTCAGCGCCCTGTCAGGGGCAATGGTAACTTCACCTGAATAGCCATCCAGCAAGATTTCTTTATCGCTAAACAAGCTAAGTGGGACATCGTTAATACCCATTACTGCGGGCACGCCCATCGCTTTTGCCACAATAGCAGCATGGGAGTTGTCGGAACCTGCGACTGAAATTACACCTTTTAAATTTTCCCTGGGACAATCGGCGAGCATGGTTGCCGACACTTCCTGCGCCACCAATATTGCTTGTTCCGGAAAGTCAGGCGCATTGGTTTCTTCCTGCAATAAATGGCGAAATACCCGGTTGCCTAAATCGACCACATCCACTGCACGTTCCCGCATGTATGGATCGCTCATTTGCCTAAATTGCTGGGCGTATGACTCCACAACTTGCTTTAATGCAGTCGCGGCATTGAAACCAGATCGGATTTTCTCTTCCACTGCCCGGCCCAAGCTAGCGGCATCCAAAAGGTGGTCATACAAATGGAAAATGTTGGCCACGTCTTCTGGTACTTCACGGTCAATGCGGTCGGTCAACTTAACAATATCGGCTTTAGTGCGTTTGACGGCTTCGCGATATTGGGATATCTCTGATGCGGGGTTACCTGAACGCGACCCGGGATAGGCAGCCAGGGTTTGCAATTGGTCTGGCGAGTAACCTGTACCAATTGCCAATCCGGGCGAGCCAGGCCTACCAAGGATCGACTTTTGCCACACCTGGGTTTTGCCCTTGTTGCTAGAGATATCAAATAGGCCCCTTGCTTCTGCGTTAGCAACTTCCAAAGCCATCTGGGCGGCCAATGTAATCAGCAGGGCCTCTTCTTCTTCGGCAAACTTACGTCGGGATTTTTGCTGGATGGACAACACTCCCAGCACTTTGCGCTGGTGAATGATGGGCGTCCCTAAAAAGGCGTGGTAAGACTCTTCTTTGACTTCGGGATAGTGCTTAAACCTGGGATGGGCCTGGGCATCATCAATGTTGATAGGTTCTTCACGTTGCCCTATCAAGCCTATCAAACCCTCGGCGAAACCCACCCGGGTATGGCCGATAGCCTCCTTTGCCAAACCATCTGTGGCAACAAGCAAAAAGTTTTTTTGATCGTGGTCGGCTAGGTAAATGGCGCAGCAGTCAACCTGCATTGTCTCGGTCAATCGCTGCGCCACGCATTGCAAGGCGTCTTCAAGGATGGGGATACGGCTAATTTCCTCAACAATTTGTCTTAACGCAGCTAACATGGGTTTGTTACCTACCTTCGTCGTCGCTTTTTATGTCTGCCTTCAGAAGACTGCTTTCGATTGAATGACAAGGCTGTTGATACAAATTCCTTCATTACCCGGCGGTATACGTCCCGCTTAAATGACACGACGTTGCGTATCGGGTACCAATAGCTAACCCAGCGCCAGTCGTCAAATTCAGGATGGCCGGAATGCAGCACATCGACCTGTTCTTCCGGACAAGTCAACTGCAACAAAAACCATTTCTGCTTTTGTCCTATACACACAGGGTCAGAACCTTGCCTAATCAAACGTTTAGGCAACCTGTAACGTATCCAATTTTTAGTACTTTTGAGTATTTTTACCTGCTCTGGGTTTAATCCTACTTCTTCATGAAGCTCTCGATACATCGCCTGTTCGGCCGATTCACCTTCGTCTATCCCGCCTTGTGGAAACTGCCAAGAATGTTGGCCAAAACGCCTTGCCCAAAATACTTGCCCATTGCGATTACAAATCACTATGCCCACATTTGCGCGGAATCCTTCAGCGTCAATCACTTAGACTCCCGGGCACAAAACTGATAATGTCCCCATTCTTCCACAATCTTTATAACATTCCTAGATAGATACCGACTTTGTCGTAACAAAAACATAACAATGGCAGCATCAGACGATCACCTAAAGACACCTGTGTTTGCACCACCTGGCCGCCCGCCAGGGTCAGAACAGGAACTGTTGCAATGGGCCGGAAACATTGCCGGTGCCACCCTTGGCGAATTAGCCCTAGCCGCAGGAGTACAGGTTCCGGCCAATTTCAAACGCGAAAAAGGCTGGACCGGGCAATTGATTGAACTGTGGCTAGGTGCAGACGCAGGCTCAAAGCCCACCCAAGACTTTATGGAGCTGGGCATAGAGCTCAAGACCATTCCTATTTCCCCAAGTGGTCAACCGCTAGAAACGACCTACGTCTGTTACGCCCCCCTGACCGGTATTAAAGGCCTGCGTTGGGAAGAGTGCAACGTCCGCAATAAGCTGCAAAAAGTAATGTGGCTACCCGTGGAGGGCAGCCGTGATATCCCACCGGCACAGCGGCGGGTAGGTACCGGCTTTGTCTGGCAACCGTCTTTACAACAGGAAAAGCAGCTAAAGCAAGACTGGGAAGAGTTGGTCGATCACATTGCCCTGGGCGATATCCAAAGTCTAAATGCCACCCTAGGCACCTATTTGCAGATTCGGCCAAAAGCGGCCGACGGGAGTGCTTTAACCACCGCGATTGGCAAAGAGGGTAAGGCAGTGCAAACGCGTCCGCGTGGATTTTACCTGCGCAAAGCCTTTACCGCTGAAGTTTTAGCGCAGCATTTTATGCTAGGTTAGTATTGGCAGGGTCAGGGGGTTCGAGCTCTGATTCCCGTTCAGGCACCGCTTCGATATACTTCACAAACATATCTGACAGTTCCTTTTCAGATTTGAAGCCCAGGCGTTTAGCGATAGCGGAAATTTTAACATCGGAACGCATAATGATCTTTCGGGCGTACTGAAGACGGTAGTGGTACATGTAGGCTTTAAAATTTCGATTAAGCAACACTTTTGTAGCGACCACTAGCTCTTCAGGCGTCACATGGGCGACATCAGCCAACTCCCGCAACCTTAGGCCAATATGCTTGTAGGCCCTGTGCCTGAGCACCGCCGCTTCTGCCTTGGCAATAATAATTTTCAGGTGCTCTTCTGAGTACTTTTTGTAATTGATGTCGTCAAAATCCACAGGCGCCGGCGAATAGCGCTGCTTCCGCAACAACACCATAGTTAACGCATAGACGATACAGACTTGCATCAATGATATGATCCCCTGCCAATATTGCAGTTCAATCAAGGCAGGCGCCACCACCAATACCAGCAAAATTGAGGCAAACGAAACAGTAATTAACACGTTAAACCACTTAGGGGCATAGGATATGTCAAAGTGTTGTACATCGACGACTTGCTCAGCCAAATGTTGGTTGTACTTTTTCAGCATTTCCTCAATTTTGATGGCGTAGCCCAAAATGACTAGGTTACTGAGCAAATAAAACAGATAAAACGGCCAGAAGTTAAATATATCGCCAAATATCCGCTGTTCCAGTAATTCCAACTTTTCAGTTACCGTCAAAAACATTAATGGAAATTCTGCCACCAGAAACAAGAAACCCAGCAGGTAATGTACGACATGGTTTTTAATTGGCTGTTCCGACACAATCTTGTGCACGGCAATGTACATGAGGCCAACAATTAACACGGGTAAGAATTGGAACACGCCAATTAAAAACGGCATGGCAAGCTGCAACTCGAAAGCTTTTATCACCTCGTCAGCCATAATAAATGGCATTAGCAGCACGATAATCAGCATCTGGTTGGCATGTGGCAGGCGGTCATGCCGCACCCAAATTTGCATGAGTGGCACTAACCAGAGCAATAGCCCTAGTACCAATGCCAACTGATAGGGAGAATCAAAGTTCATGCAACCAAACCAAAGGAATAATTGTGGTTTCTACTTAGTTGTTAAGTGTATCGGATAAAGCAAGCCAATGCTTTAACAAAAACTAAAGTATTTACAACAACTTATATGTAGTTACTGGTTAATTCTAGCTAATATTCTGATAAAGCTGCCACCGCGGATTGTTGGCTCAAGCCGATAACATTGAGCAGCGCCGCCTGCTTTTCCAGACACCAGGCTATTACACCAGCAGAGTCGGGGCTTGCACTGGATCGCAAGTGTTGCTCAAGTACCAATAGTACCCGAAGCTCTTCAATACCGTTTTTTAAATCAATCCAATTGTCCATTGCCAAGCGGTACCGGCTGCCTACTACAGCGCCAAATAGTAGGTGCAGATTGTCGCATTCCTGTAGGCAAGCTAAGCCAGCCAGGTAATCGCCAATTCCTTTGTTGCTAATTGACTGAAAAGCGGCTGTGCTCCTGTTCAGTGCATCTTTGTATGCTTTCTTGGCGAATTTGTTCACTGTCTCTTCTTCATTGTTCAGCTCGAGGCTACCCGTTGCAATAAACTCCAACAATTGAAGCTGCACTAGGACCAGTTGCTTCTCTTGCAGTGCCTGCTGCGGCTTGTGTTGTTCGAGAAGCTCAGACTGGCGTTGTTGCAACAGCGCGATAACACCGTCTTGTTTCGCCAGTTTTTTACGGTAAAAGCCTTTTTTGGACAACAACTCCCGGACCGCCTCCAGCTCTTCTATCCATTGCCATTGTTGCAATGCGGTTTCTAAAGCCTGGGAGATACCCCGCAATTGTTCATCTTTGGAAAAATCAGCCAATAAGCGCAGGTTACTGCACAATAGCGCCATGACTTTCTTAAGCGCCACCAGTTCTTTCGGCTTGCCAGTTTCTAGATAGATTTGGCTTTGCATTTGCCAGGTGCTGTACAAGTTGGCGACCGAAGTAAATAGCGCTTTGCTAGCGGGTTGGGATTTGTCGCCTTGGATGCCGGACAGTTCGGGCTGGCCGTAGGTGTCAGTGCCTAGGTATAGCTCATAGCCCCGTTGTGCCTTGCTCTTGCTACCTAACTGGTAAGGCAGCATCTCGCGCAATTGCCGCGCCAAGGCAAATAAGGATGCCGGCTCCCCCCGCTTAAGCTCTAATTCAATTTCACAAATGTCAGCTTGGTGCTTGTGGGTCTCAATTAAACCGGAATCAAACACCAACTCAATCTGACCACCATCAGCGTAACTCAACAAGTATTCCTGGCGCTGGAAGTTGGTATTAAATAGTTCGATTATCTGGGTGGACAACTCACTCGGCTCAAGCTCGTCTTGCCATACATCCTTTGGAAACAAGGACAAATCAGGCTCACTTGCGCTCAGTGGGATATTGTATTCAAGACGTTGGTGCAAGCCACCGATCGACGCCCCACCAGCCTTGATGGTTTGCTCATATTTGCCATTGCAACCGCGCACCCGCAAACCGATACCAGAGCTGCGCAAGGCTTGGTCTGGCGTATCGTAATAGGCGTTGTGAAGCTGCTTGCTTTGTTCCTGGTAGGCAACGTTGAGGCTGGGGATAAATCGTGCTTTTAGATCTTTTTCCGATTCCGGAGACACCAATAGCTTTAGCTCTATTTCACTATCCATTTAATGGCGAGGTTATTTTGTAAGGATAAAACCCGCAAGATACCCCGAGCCGGGACATTAAGCAATTAGGTAAGTTTGTTTTTTATGCAATCGTGATGTAACAAGTTGTCATGTGTTGTTTGCACACAGGAAGACCTAGAATCCGACTTGCGATCACAACGACATACCCATACCATTTAAAGAAAGTTCCGCACCTTTTAGTCAGCCAATGAAATATTCCATAGTTATCAGCCTGTTAGTTTTGTTAGCAGTTCCCGCCAGCGCACAAATGGATCCCGGCACCAGCGGTGAGGAAAGCGAGGCGACACGCTATATTTCGGACAACTTGTTTATATACCGCCACGCCGGCCCAGGCACCAACTACCGGATTTTGGGTTCGTTTTCTGCGGGTACCGCTGTTACCCAACTGGGAGTCAGCGAGGATGGTAGCTATATTGAATTGGTAGATGCCAATGGCCGCAGCGGTTGGGTAGATGCCAACTTCGTAACCGACACCCCTTCGATTAGGTTGCGGCTGCCAGAATTAGAACAAGCCGCGGAACAAAACCAAATCCAGCTTCAAGCGAGCCAGGACAGAGTGAACCAGCTAGAGCAGGAAATGTTAGAGCTGGAGCGGCAAAAACAAATACTTGAAAATCGATTGGCACAACAACAGCAAGAGCTTGCATCTGCACAGCAGGTTAACGCTTCGCTACAAAAAGAACAACGCCTAGATTGGTACCTCAAAGGCGGTGGCGCCGCAATTGGGGCACTGTTGTTGGGGGTGTTATTGACGTATTTACCCAAGAAGCGCAAACGCAATGACCAGTGGATGTAGTGCAAGCAATTCCTTAGACAAATTCTTGCGCCACTTTAGAAAATAAAGCATCGTAAAACGCGTGCTTTAACCTGCTTTTGCGGCACAGCAAATAAACAGAAGAGGTAGTCAGCCAGTCTTCAATGTGCAGTGCCAGCAACTCCCCGCTTTGCAATGAAGCGCGTACGACATGCTCCGGTACAATTCCCACGCTAGCAGCCAAGTGCACGCACCAAATGATTTCTTCAATGTTCTCAAGTACTTCTTCACCTTCCAGGTTGGCCACTAGCTGCGATTTAAAGGAAATGACACGGTGCTGGTTGAGCTCAGCGATATCGACGTTTCCCTCACTATGTGCTGCCAGGGGGTGGTGCGGTGCGACTACCGCGACAATCTTTTCTTCATGCAGGAACTGGCTGTGTATTTCAGCCACAGAGCCCGGCAGGAAGCTCAGGCCTAGATCCAGCTTTTCGGAAAGCAATCCATCGAAAATTTGATCACTAGACAGGACGTTAGGTTCTAGCTGGTACTGCGGCATATCGTGTAACAGTAGCAACATTGATTTTAAAAACCGGTTGCGCTGGTCAAACACCAAGTTATCAACGCAGCCCAAGCGCAATGGCTCTTTATGCAGTTGTGACAAACTGGTTTGAACTTGTTTTTGGTGCTGGTTCAACTCTTCTTGCAGGGATTTGGCGAGCTGGTAATAGGTTTCTCCCGCTTCAGTCAATAAAAACCCATTGCGTCCGCGTTTGCACAGGGTATGGCCAAGCCTCACTTCCAAATCTGCAATGTATTTGCTAATGGCCGGGCAGGTTAATCCAAGCCGGTTCTGAGCCGCGGTTAAGCCGCCGGACTCTACTACAGCGACAAAAACCTGCATGCGTTTGAGGTCGAGATTGTGCACAAATAAACACCTTATTCTTACTTCAATTATAATAAAGTTAACTTATCTTAATTAATATGGATTTTAGTTAAATTCAGGCTATATTGCACTCATTGTAATTAACCGGGGGACATCCTGATGCCGGGTATCACAGATTTAGCGCAATTGCTCAAGCACATGACACCAACACTTGACACTACCGAATGGTGTTTTTGCTGTGTTGGCCTAGCACAGGTTTCACAACAGCAAATCCAAGACAGTTTTGCCTGTATCAGGGAAAGTGAGGGCTGGACCTTGATTACCCCGGCAGCCGGCACCTCGCCTTTAATCACAGGTACTCCGCCAGCCTTGTTTAAACGCATTGAATTACAAGTCCATTCCAGCCTTGAAGCCGTTGGCTTAACAGCCGCAGTGGCAACGGCTTTGGCAGAACAAGGCATAAGCGCAAACGTGGTCGCAGCCTACCATCACGACCACATATTTGTGCCGTCGCAAAAAGCAGGGCAAGCACTCGCGGTGTTGCAGCAATTGAGTACAAAGGCGTAAGCGGATATAGGCGGTATAAACAATGCAAATTATCGGTTTTATAGGTGTATTTTGTATTTTATTGGCGTTTTTTCTGGTGCAGTTTGGTTATTTACACGGCCAGCAAAAACGCTTTAGTTGCCTAAACCTTGTTGGTGCATTAATGGTGCTAACGTCCTTATGGGGCTCTGACCAATATGCGGCAATGGCACTTGAAGGTGCTTGGGCTATGATTAGCCTGTTTGGGATATTAACAAAAAAGCAAAAGTTCAATTACACACGATAAATCTAGTAATTATGCTTTCGCGTTGTATTAAGGCCTGCAGCATCAGTTAACAAATTAAACAGTGTTGCAACATATTTCGTTTTCAGTATTGGAGACTCTGTGACATGTTTCATGCCAGTGAACTAAACAACCCCAATTACCAATTGCCAAACCTTGCGCAATTAAAAACCATCATTACCGATAACTATTGTGTTGATGAAGATACCTATCTAAAACAGTTGCTCAACCTGGTGCCCAGCGATCATGCTACTATTGCGCAAATTACCACAGAATCTACCTCTCTGATCGAATCGGTGCGGGAAGAAGCCAAGGGCGGCGATAGCATTGATGCGTTCTTGCAGCAATATAGCCTTGATACCCAAGAGGGCATTGTGCTGATGTGCCTAGCCGAGGCCCTGTTGCGGATCCCGGATCCTGAAACCGCTGATGCCTTGATTAAAGACAAGCTATCGGGTGCCAACTGGCGTTCCCACCTGAAAAAAAGTGAATCCCTGTTAGTAAATGCGTCTACTTGGGGATTGATGTTCACGGGAAAATTGTTCCAGTTACATAAACCGAAACAAGACGTCACAGTTTTGGACAAAATGGTCAACCGTTTAGGTGAACCCGTCGTGCGCAAAGCCATGTATGCCGCCATGCAAATCATGGGCAAACAGTTTGTATTGGGCCGGGATATCCAGGAAGCTTTGAAATTCAGCCGTAAACAGCGCCAGGCTGGATACACCCATTCCTACGATATGCTCGGTGAAGCGGCCTTAACCATGAAGGACGCACAAACCTATTTCAATGCCTACGCGTCTGCTATCCGCGCCATTGGCGCTGAAGCTATCACGGGCGACAAACCACCTAAACCCACTATTTCAATCAAACTATCTGCACTGCACCCACGCTACGAAGTGGCCAATACTGACCGCATCCTCGATGAAATGTTTGAATCCTTGGTGCAACTAGTTTCATTGGCGAGGGAACAGGGCGTTGGCGTCAGTATCGACGCCGAAGAAGCTGACCGCCTGGAGTTGTCGCTACAGCTGTTTGAAAAAGTCTATCGCCATCCCTGCAGCAAAGGCTGGGGTGATTTGGGCTTAGTGGTACAAGCATATTCCAAGCGGGCTCTACCGGTATTGATGTGGACAACGCAATTAGCAAAATCCCAAGGCGACCTAATTCCGTTGCGCCTAGTAAAAGGAGCTTACTGGGATTCGGAAATTAAATGGTCGCAAGAACGTGGCTTGGATAGTTATCCAGTATTTACCCGCAAAGCCAGCACCGATGTTAGCTACCTCGCCTGTGCCAAATATCTATTGAGTGAACACACCCAGGGGGCTATCTATCCCCAGTTTGCCACCCATAATGCACATACCCTAGTGTGCATTGCCCAGATGGCGCCCAAAGCACGCGCCTTTGAATTCCAACGCCTACACGGCATGGGCGATGAGCTCTACAATACAGTCTTGTCGCAAGATAAGTCCTTGAACGTGAGGATTTACGCCCCGGTTGGTGCCCATAAAGACTTACTTCCGTACCTAGTGCGGCGATTATTGGAAAATGGCGCCAATAGCTCATTTGTGCACAAATTGGTGGATCCCAAAACACCGGTTGAATCTTTGGTGGAACATCCTTGCAGTACCCTTTCCTCCTACCCTACCCTAGCGAATGACAAAATCCCTTTACCAGGCAATATATTTGGCGATAGGAAAAATGCCCAAGGCTGCAACCTGAATATCCAGTCGCAACATCAACCGTTCATGCAAGCGGTAGAAAAAGCCTGCCAACAAAGCTGGCAAGCGGCGCCTATAATCAATGGCGAGCTACAAGCGGATACAGACTGGCAAACGGTAACCAGCCCGCAAGACAAAAACCAGGTTGTCGGTAAGATTGCCTGGGCGACGGAGGAACAAGCCAAAGCGGCCATTGACGCCGCGGCAACTGCTTTCCCTTCCTGGAACCGGGTTAATGCCAAACAACGGGCGGCCATGCTGGATACTCTGGCTGATTTATTAGAACAGAACCAACATGAACTCATTGCCCTTTGTACCTTGGAAGCAGGCAAGAGCCTGCAAGACGGTATCGATGAGGTGCGCGAAGCCGTGGATTTCTGCCGTTATTATGCCAATAGTGCCCGCGGCCTGTTTGCAGACCCAGTGCCTTTGCCAGGACCTACCGGCGAACGCAACGAGTTGTTTAACATGGGGCGCGGCGTCTTTGTCTGCATTAGCCCCTGGAACTTCCCATTGGCGATATTCTTGGGACAAGTGGTTGCGGCTTTGGTGACTGGCAATACAGTGATTGCCAAACCCGCAGAGCAAACCGGCATTGTCGCTTACCGGGCCGTGCAATTGGCCTATCAAGCTGGTATTCCGCAGCAGGTCTTGCAATACCTACCGGGCTCCGGTGCGAAACTAGGCCAAGTACTAAACAACGATCCGCGCGTCTCAGGTGTATGTTTCACCGGTTCCACCGCAACAGCTAAACTGATAAACCTAAGCCTGGCACAAAAAGATGGCCCCATTGCAACCTTAATCGCGGAAACCGGCGGCCAAAATGCCATGATTGTAGATAGCACCGCCTTGCCAGAGCAAGTTGTCACCGATGTGGTAGCTTCCGCCTTTAGGAGCGCGGGCCAGCGCTGCTCCGCCTTACGGGTCTTATATGTACAGGGTGACGTCGCAGACAGGATTTTGGAGCTATTGCAAGGCGCCATGCAGGAACTGCATGTGGGCAATCCAATAAATTACAAAACCGATGTCGGCCCGGTTATTGACAATAAGGCAAAAGCCTTGCTTGATGCCCATATCGACGAAATCGGCAAACAGGGCAACGTGATTGCCACTGCCCCAATGTCAGACCAAACGCGCAATGGTAGCTTTGTGCAGCCTACCGCCATTGAAATCGACAATATTGGCCAGCTTAGCAAAGAGCATTTTGGTCCTATACTGCACGTGATACGCTTTCAGGCCGAAGACGTGGACAGGGTGATCAGCGAAATCAACTCAACCGGCTATGGCTTGACCTTGGGTGTGCACAGCCGCAATGAGTCGTTTGCCTTGAAAATTGCCGATGAAGTCAATGTTGGTAACGTCTACATCAACCGCAACCAAGTGGGTGCAGTGGTAGGGGTGCAACCCTTCGGTGGCCAAGGTTTGTCAGGTACCGGCCCCAAAGCGGGAGGCCCCCACTACCTAAGCCGCTTTATCACCGAAAAAACCCGCAGCAACAATATTACTGCCATTGGCGGCAATACCACGCTGTTGAGTTTGGCTGACTAGCAGTAAAGAACCAGCAGGAGTGGTAGATTTCCACTCCTGTCCTACTCACCACCAAGTAGACCTAAAACACCCGTAGTTATTAGTCCTTGCGCTAAATAGTAGGTTGCCAAGAGAGTAGGTTCATGCCAGGGCTTGGCGCCAAAAAAGCGTTTTGTCGCGATTAATGAATCGGAGTAAACAAAGCTGATAGCACCTAGGAGCAGCAATAGGCTTGCAGTGCTTAATAGCTGCACCTGCACTTCTATCGCCGCTGCCAGCATCAGCATGATCACCAACGCGTACAGCAGCACAGGTATGCGCATCTCACCGAGCTTTGGCCATAAAACAAACAGGAAAGCAATGGCATATAGTACCGCTAACAATGAAACTGGACTTACTTCGGGTACATCCAATAAAAAGATAAATGCCACAATATAAAGTAGATGGGCGACCAAGAAACTAGCCAGCCCCGGCACAAACCGGTCATTTGGTAACATTAGGAAAATATCGCCAAGCAAGGAGAACAGCAGACCAAATAACAGTAACCACGCGACTAATCCCCAGCTATCCACATTACTTGCAAAATATAGGATCACCAGAATTGTAGTCAGCGGTTTAAACAGGTAGCAAAGGCTATTTTTGCCTTTAGCGTCAGCCCAGATATGCAAGCTGGCGGCAATTGCCACCACTACCAGCCAAGTCAGTTGCCACATTTCGCTTTATTTTGGAATGTATTGGTCGGGGTTACTAAAAAATGCGGTCAACACCTTCACATTAGCATTCAGCTGTTGTTCAATGCGGCCCGGGAACTGTTGTTGCAGGTAGGGCAATATATCGTGTTGCTCGTGCCAAATCCTACCCCATTTAGTTTCTGTTTCCCGGTCGCAGGCAGTCATGGTTTCTGGATCAAAACAATCCCACAAGCCAGGGCTCACTGATTGGGAATAGCCGTCATAACCATCCTTGCCGTTGATGGCAAAGTTTGTGGTTTCAATATAGGCGATGGGAATACCATTGCAGGCAAATGGGGCATGATCGGACCAACCGCCGGTTTCACCTTCAGGGAAACCAGGAAACGGTGGATGGATTTTGTGGGCATCGTCAACACCCAGTTGCTCTATCGATGCCGCCAACACCCCTTCACGCATCCAGGTTTCAAACGAGTACTTGCTGGTATCACCACAACGGCGATAGGGTGTGCTGTGGGCGCTGTGCACATAAAGCTTGTCGCCGCCTGCGACAGTATCAAGGTTCACCATGCCCATAATTTTCTCAACTTCGCCCGGCTTATCATTGAGCATATCCATGTATTTTTTAACACCCACCAAGCCAATCTCTTCAGCGCCAAAAGCCAAAAAGCGAACCGTATACGGCACAGAATCCAATTTGCTGATCTGTTCGGCAACCGTGAGCATCACCGAAACGCCAGCGCCGTTGTCCATCGCCCCTTCCGAGCCTTTGGCCTGCGCGGTAGAGTCAAAATGGGCACCGAGCACCAACACCTTGTCACTTTGCCCCTTCTTCTCGGCAATGATATTGCTTGAATCCAGGAACTGGCCTTTTTTATCCAGGATGGGATGCTTGAACTCATGCACACTGACATCCAGCCCCATAGTAGTAAACTGTTGCTTGATATAGTCGGCGGCCTTTTGTTCTTTTTCGCTGCCCGCTTCCCTTGCCCCAATGCCATTCTCCGGCAGCACTATTGCTTCGAGGAATTCCATTACCCTGCTATTTTCTGCATCTGTTGCAGGAGCGCTATTGCCCGCGTTGTTAGTGGCAGTGCAACCGGCCAGTATGGCCGCAGCTACCAGGGACATTAAGGTTTTAGGTGCAAGGCAAAGTTTTTTCATGGTTGTCTTATTTCTTTGTTTTTCTAGTACGAAGCATAGAGGCAGCCATATAAAAAGAAAAGTAGGCAATCTGTAATAAAAGTTATTTTGCCCGCCAGCTGGCCAGCGTTATAGTGTGGCAAAGCCTAACCAAAAGCAGAATGATATGCCAAGCATAGAGACCTTATTTGCATTTAGCCTAGCGGCATTTTTACTGAGTGCCTCACCGGGTCCGTCGAACCTGTACATTATGGCGCGCAGCCTAAACCAAGGTTTTGCTTCAGGTCTGGCGGCGGCCGGTGGAATGGCATTGGGCTCCCTGATTTATGTTGTAATGACCGCATTTGGCTTGGCTGCCATATTCGCCTATTCACCCCTTGCTTTCACCCTGCTCAAAATCGCCGGGGCTATATATCTCATATATTTAGGTGTCGCCTATCTGAGCAGCAAGCCGGTTGCTACAGACCCAACCTCAGCGGCAAAGACCAAAAACCATTTAAAGGTATTTTACCAAAGTATCGTTGTGGAGTTGACCAACCCCAAAACTGCTTTGTTTTTTATGGCTTTTTTGCCCCAGTTTGTTGACGCACAGCAAGGCAATGTCACTAGCCAGTTTATGGTATTGGGCTGTATTTACATGTTGATTGCCTTTGCTTGTGACCTGGCCGTGGCTGCCATGTCGTCAAAGCTCGGACAGTGGTTTAGCAATAATGCAAAATTCAACCTGTACCAAGATCGCATGTCAGGCAGCATCCTATTTAGCCTAGGCAGCTATATAGGCTTGAAGGAATTGCTTAAGTGAGTATTGCTGTCTTATTAATTAGGCCGCAATGTTGCATCAATCCATCTGACTCAGATATGATTAAGGCAACAGGCTGGTATCCCCAGTTGCTAGTGACCTTAAATGACAAGCAAAATAACCACAATAATATTGCTAATGCTTTTTGCGACCCTTCAGTACCGGCTTTGGTTCGGCAAGCACAGTATTCCCGAATATTTGGCACTAGAACAAGACCTCGCCCAGCAACAGCAGCAAAACCACAACCTAAGGCAACGCAATAGTTTGCTAATAGCCGACATAGAAGATCTCAAAATAGGTTTGGAATCTATCGAAGAGCGGGCGCGCAATGAACTCGGTTTAATCAAACCAGGCGAAACCTTCTACCGGATATTACCCTCGGAATAACGCATTTAAATGGACAGTGAAATAACAATGGACGCCCAGTTTCCAGTGGTGGTGCCAGCGGCCGGGATCGGCAGCCGCATGGGTGCCGATATTCCCAAACAATACTTACCCTTATTGGGTAAAACCGTGTTAGAGCAGACATTGCTTAGGCTGAATGCACATCCCAACATCAACCAGGTAATAGTGGCTTTGCATCCAGCGGATGAACATTTCCAGCAGTTGGAGATTGCCTCTGCACCCTGGCTAACCAGCATTAAAGGTGGCGAAGAACGCGCCGATTCAGTGCTCAATGGACTACTTTGCTGCCAAGAGCAACCATGGGTGCTTGTACACGATGCCGCAAGGCCTTGTGTAAGGCACAACGATATTTCCAAACTCCTGGCACTGCACAATGGACAGTATGGCGGTTTGTTAGCCCGCAGGGCTACGGACACCTTAAAACGGGTACAAACTAACCAGGACAGAGTCCAACCACTGGTAGCAACTACCGAAGATAGGAGCCAGTTCTGGCACGCGCTGACACCGCAATTTTTCCCAACCCAACAGCTAATTGACGCCCTGGCGTACTGCGCGAAACAAGGATTAGTTGTAACCGACGAAGCTTCAGCCATAGAACAAACCAATGGCAATGTGGTCTTAGTGGAAGGTGCCAGCGACAACATAAAAATAACCCTACCCCTGGATTTGGCATTAGCCGAATTCTATCTGCAACAACAAGGCGGGACAGCATGATCAAAATTGGACATGGCTATGATGTACATAAGTTTGGTGGCTCCGGCCCCATTACCATAGGCGGTGTGGAAATCGAATATGCGCAAGGATTAATCGCCCATTCAGATGGCGACGTGTTATTACATGCTATCTGTGACGCAATACTGGGTGCATTGGCATTGGGTGACATCGGCCGCCACTTTCCCGATACCGATCCGCAATATGAAAACGCCGACAGTATTGGTTTGTTAAAAACAGTTTACCAGCAGGCCACTGAACGGAATTTAATGCTGGGAAACCTGGACGCCACCATCGTTGCGCAAGCGCCCAAAATGGCGCCCCATGTGGATGTCATGCGCCAAAATATCGCAAATGCACTACAAGTCGACATTAGCCAAATAAATGTGAAAGCTACTACCACTGAGCGGCTTGGTTTTTCAGGTAGGAAAGAAGGTATGGCCTGCCACGCCGTGGTCTTACTGACAACAGCCTAAGCGGTGCGAATGAGCATAGCCAAACCCATACACGATCTAGACTGGGCTTTTTTACATGGCGAGCCCTGTACTACGGCAGTTTTAAAGTCAAACCCTGCAGACTTCCAGGTTACAGAAAGTTTAAGCTTCGAACCAACCGGGGAAGGTGAGCACCTGTATTTGTTTGTTCAGAAAACAGGTCTAAATACCGCATTTGTTGCCCAGGAACTAGCCAAACAAGCTGGTATCCATCCTAAAGCCGTGGCCTTTGCAGGACGCAAAGACAAACAAGCCGTTACCCGGCAATGGTTTTCGTTGCATTTGCCAGGAAAAGCCAACAGCCAGCTACCCGAGTTTGGGCTAGAAGCTTGCCGCATTTTAGAGCACACCCGGCACCAAAGGAAACTGCAAACCGGTGCTGTAAAACACAACCGATTTTCCATTACCTTGCGCGATGTTAAGCCAGGCAAAGAGTTTGATGCCCGGCTAGCAGAAATTAAGAAAGCCGGTGTACCTAACTATTTTGGCTTGCAGCGTTTTGGGATCCGCTATGACGATGGCCGCTACAGCAACCTAAAGTCAGCAGAAATGCTACTGACGGGCGAAACTATCCGAAAACGGGAAAAGCGCTCTATGGCAATATCGGCGTTGCGTGCTTGGCTGTTCAACCAGTTTGTGTCGGCACGGATTAAAGCCGGGACGGCAAACACGCCCCAGGCAGGTGACCTCATGTCGCTTGCGGGTAGTGCCAGTTTTTTTGCTTGCAGCGAAATTGATCAGGATATCCAGTCCCGGGTGCAGCAACGGGATATATTCCTAACTGCGCCCATGTGGGGGGCAGGCCAGTTAAAATCCGGGGCTTCCACACTGGCCTTTGAACAGGAGGTTGCAGCGCAATATCAGGAAGTTTGCCAAACGCTTGAAGGGTTGGGTTTAAGGCAGGAAAGACGCCCTATCCTGACTTTTCCAGAACAACTAACCGTTTTTCACGAAAAAGACCAATTGAAACTGGAATTTAACTTAGCAAAAGGTTGTTTTGCTACCTCAGTCATAAGAGAATTAGCGCAAACCGAATAAGCCTCCCTTATCCGCCTACCCACGGGGGAAATACATTGAAAATATTACTTTCAAACGACGACAGCGTTTTTGCAAAAGGGCTGAAAGTGCTGCATGAAACCATCTCGACCGAACATGAATGTACGGTTGTGGCACCAGATCGCAACTGCAGCGGTGCCAGCAACGCACTGTCATTGATGCAACCTCTGCGCATCCAAGAAATGGATAGTGGCTTTTTTGCGGTCAACGGCACCCCGTCTGACTGTGTGCACCTCGCTGTGAACCGGTTTTTAGATGAAGATCCACAATTGGTGATTTCTGGTATAAACCACGGTGCGAACCTTGGTGATGATGTTATTTATTCCGGTACTGTTGCAGCAGCTACCGAAGGACGGTACATGGGTTTGCCCGCAATTGCCGTATCACTAGTCAATAAAGAAGGTACCCACTTTGCGACAGCGGCCAAGGTTGTACTTGAAATTGTCAGGCACCTTGAAGAGCACCCGTTACCACCGGATCAAATCTTAAATATTAATGTACCCGACATCCCCTATTCAGAGCTTCGTGGCATCCAGGTCACCCGCCAGGGTCGGCGCCATCGTTCTGAATCCATGGTAAAATCAGAAGATGCCTTTGGCCGCGAAATATACTGGTACGGCAAAGTAGGACAAGAGCAGGATGCCGGTGAAGGAACCGACTTTTATGCTGTCGCTAATAACTATTGCTCAGTTACTCCCCTTAGCGTTGACATGACGGCGTACCAAAGCATGAATACAATGAAAGAATGGATTGAAAAACTATAAATGACACATGCAAAACTAGCCCTGTCCCGCCGCGGCGAGGCACTGGCACAACTGCTGCACCGAGAAGGGATCCAAAACCAGGCGGTCTTGAAAGCCATAGCCAGCACGCCAAGGGAGTTGTTCCTACCCGAAGCGTTGCAACACCAGGCATACCAAAATACGGCGCTGCCCATCGGGCTGGGACAGACTATCTCGCAGCCTTATATTGTAGCGCGCATGACCGAACTTCTATTGCAAAACGAAACCCCGGCGCAAAAAGTATTGGAGATAGGCACAGGTTCAGGATACCAAACCGCAATTTTGGCCCAGTTGTTCCCGGAAGTGTATTCAGTGGAGCGAATAAAATCATTGCAATTCCAGGCAAAACGGCGCTTACAAAAGTTGGATCTACACAACGTCAAAATGAAACACGGTGACGGTTGGCAAGGTTGGCAAAGCAAAGGCAATTATGATGCGATTATCGTCACTGCTGCCGCCAAGTCCCTTCCGCAAGCGTTATTGGATCAACTTAATCCTGAGGGGCGCCTTATCATTCCAGTAGGTACCGACAACCAAAAATTGCAGATGCTGCATAAGACCGAGCGAGGCACCACTGAAAAAATGATTGAACAGGTCCGATTCGTTCCGTTAGTGCCCGGTGATTTGCAGTGAGGATATTCCAGTATTGCTATGATAAGACCATGGTGTGGGCAAAGCATAAGAACGCGCCTTGGTTCCTGTCAGGAATGAGTTTTGCGGAATCTGTGATATTTCCTGTACCACCCGATGTCATGCTGGCACCCATGTCGTTGGCGCAAAGGAACAAAGCTTGGTTCTACGCTACAATCACAACCATCGCGTCGGTGCTCGGTGGCATTCTTGGCTTCCTGCTCGGTTGGTTTGCTTTTGAGAGTTTAATTGAACCTTGGGTCATTGAGTTGGGTTACCAGGCAAAATTGGACAAGGCTGTATCTTGGTTTGAACAGTACGGCGTATGGGTCGTATTTATTGCGGGCTTTTCCCCTATCCCCTACAAAATCTTCACCATTACCGCAGGTATGATGCATATGGCATTTTTACCTTTTGTCATTGCCTCGTTGATCAGCCGCGGTACGCGCTTTTTTATTGTTGCCGGCCTCATGTACTGGGGTGGCCCGCCTTTTGAGAAAAAGCTGAGGCTCCATATTGATACCATGGGTTGGGGCGTTATTATATTGGCAGTCATATTATATTTCACCTTGAGATAACACATGCAGGGAAAGGTCGTGGGACGTATTTTATTCGTTTGCATTTGGCCACTTAGCTTCTTATTAGGCTGTTCGAGCAACACAGGACCGGCACCCGTGACGGTCCTTAATTCACCCAAAGATTATAGTGAAATAAAAAGAGGCTCCCTTAAAGCAAAAAATTATATTGTCAAAAAAGGAGACACTCTCTACTCAATTTCGTGGCAATCCGGCATGGATTTTCGCGAGCTCGCCAGCCTGAATAATATCTCTGAGCCTTACCAAATCTATCCTGGACAGGAGTTGCGTTTATCGACGTCAAAAAAACGTCAGACAAAAAACTTAAACGATCAAGCTAGTGCCCGAGCAAAAAAGCAGCCAAATCAAACAGTTGACCGTCAAAAGAAGCAGGCGTATGGTGGGAAAACTGCAACAGAAAATGTCACGCCGACAGAGTTCGCAGACCGGGTCAAGCGCTGGCGCTGGCCTGCTCAGGGCAAAGTAATGGATTCATTTTCTGGTGCGGAAGTTAGGAACAAAGGAATAGGCATCAATGGCCGTCGCGGTAGCCCAATCACAGCCGCCGCAGATGGTAAAGTGGTGTACAAAGGCAACGCCCTACGGGGGTACGGTAATTTGATTATTATCAAGCACACCGAAACCTACCTCAGCGCATATGCCCATACACAAAATATTAAAGTTAAGGAACAACAGTGGGTGAAAGCTGGACAGCAAATAGCCCAAATGGGAAGTGACGACTCCGGCGAAGTCCTCTTGCATTTTGAGGTGCGTTACCGAGGAAAGTCCGTAGACCCACTGCGTTACTTACCCAAAAGATAATAATTATAAAAACAACTATAGATGACGTGGGAAAGGTATAACTTACAATCCATGCAGGAGACCAACTCATGGCAAACCAAGATACCGCAGTCATTGAATTTGTTGCCTCAGATAACCTCGAACAAGCAGCTGCCGAGGATATTGAAGTAGAGGAAATAGATCAAAGTGATGCGCTGGAAGATATTCTAGCCAGTCAGGAGGAAATCCATAAGAACTTAGATGCGACCCAGTTGTATTTAGGTGAAATTGGCTACTCACCCCTACTGACCGCAGAGGAAGAAGTCTACTTCGCGAGAAGGGCGTTAAAAGGTGACGAAGCGTCACGCAAACGCATGATCGTGAGTAACCTACGACTTGTCGTTAAAATAGCACGCAGATACAACAACCGGGGACTTGCCCTCCTCGACTTAATTGAGGAAGGAAATTTAGGACTGATCAGGGCAGTAGAAAAGTTTGACCCTGAACGGGGGTTCCGTTTCTCCACCTACGCAACTTGGTGGATCAGGCAAACCATAGAGCGGGCAATTATGAACCAAACCCGCACCATCCGATTACCAATCCATGTGGTTAAAGAGCTAAACGTCTATTTGCGGGCTGCCCGAGAACTAGCCCAGAAGCTTGACCACGAACCGACAGCAGAAGAGATAGCATCAGCACTGGATAAGCCAGTAAAAGACGTGGCAAAAATGCTGCGTTTGAACGAGCGCATTACGTCAGTTGATACGCCGATCGGCAGTGAAAACGACAAGGCCTTGCTTGATGTTATCGCTGACGAAAAAGGCCATGGTCCTGAAGAAGAACTTCAAGATAACGACATTAAATGTAGTATCGTTGAGTGGCTTGGTGAACTCAATCCCAAGCAACGTGAAGTATTGGCACGCCGCTTTGGCCTGCTAGGTTACGAACCCTCTACGCTGGAGGATGTTGGTGCCGAAATTGGGCTTACCCGCGAAAGGGTAAGGCAAATCCAAGTGGAAGCACTGCGCCGGCTACGCGAAATTTTATCGCAGCAGGGTTTGAACCTAGAAGCCTTGTTTAATAAGCTGCAATAAAAAACAGTTTATGCTGATTAAATAGAAAAGCCTCTTTTGAGGCTTTTTTGTTTTGTCCTAGCAGGACAGCCTTGCCTAACCAGCAATAACAATCAGTTGTAGGTCAACTTG
Organism: Alteromonadaceae bacterium; assembly: GCA_965279005.1. Taxonomy (GTDB): domain Bacteria; phylum Pseudomonadota; class Gammaproteobacteria; order Enterobacterales; family Alteromonadaceae; genus Planctobacterium. The sequence continues at coordinate 136,858 of CBDIHK010000028.1, forward strand.
ACTGAAGTAAATTGCATCAAATTCCGTGCGGTATCGCATTGTGGGACGTAAATCCATACCCATTTATCCGCCATGTAGGCCGCTATCAACATCGACATGTTCTCTTCAAACATCGGTGTATTGGCGGAGTTTTCCATAAAAAAGTTGACTTGGTTGGTACAACCTTCTAGCGGCGTCACTGGCTCTAATGACGTGATATAAATACCTTCCCCGCCCCAGCCGCTGCCTACTTCTTTAATCTTGATTTTGTAGGACTGTGCGGCCTGTAAATGCCCAACGAACCCCAGCAATAACGCAATAAATAAACAATAACTTCTCATATGTCGATCACTCCCTCGAATAAAAGAGGAGAATTTTACACAAATCGACGCGCAATACGAGGCTTTTTGCCGTTTTATTCGCCAACAGGGGGGAACGGTTTACGCAAACTGAAAGCGTCTGGAGATTCCCCATTGCTATTTAGCCAATCTAATTTCGCTTTGGCCTCATCTAACGTAGGAAGATGGCCAGCGGGCACCCACCACAGCACATAGGTAGCTTGTTTTTGCGGCACAAACCATAGGTTGCGCTGTTTTAAAAAATAAGCGTGGTCAGTTTTAAACATAAACTGTTTAAGGCTGTCAACATCTTGCCAAACCGACATATTCACAATGATATTGGGGTCGTCGTAGGCACTAATACCAGTGGCGTTACCGGTGTCGTCTTTAAGCCGCCAGATAAATCCAGGAGATTGTTCGGCAATGGTATTGATACGCTCAAGGTTATCGACAAATTCTTTCAATTCTGGTGAATCCAGTGGTGCCAGGGTTTTGCCAATGTTTAATTGGGCGAGATGATATGCTTTATTACTCATGTTAATTCCCTTTGCTATTTTATTTTAATTTTGGGGCTAAAGCTGTATTTGCAATAGCGGCAAGAAGCGGCCAGGGATACTGCCCGATGGTGATTCACTAATTTTGATTGCGCCCAGTTTGCGGTAAAAAGGCTCGGCCCCCGGGTCGCTTTGTATTTCTAATTTGTTATAACCCTTAGATTTGGCCGTCTCTATTACTTTTTGCAGCAACTGCTGGCCAATTTTCAGCCCCATATAGTCTGGCAGTACAAACAAGGCCTCAAGTTCAGCATTATCGGTTTCACTGTGAGCCAAAGTAGCAAAGGCAGTAGGGACACCATGCATTTCTGCAACTAAAAACGTAAACAGGGGGCTACTAAGCTTTTGCACTGATACGCTTAGTTCATCTTGGCAGGCAGCCATAAACTCCTCATCATAGCCCCAGTGCTGTTTTGACTTCAGTGCAATAGATGTCAAAGCTCCTGCTTCGCTCAATTTTGGAGGCCGTATGATGATCATGCTAAGGCGAATTCCACTGCCGCTTGGGCATGCAAGGCGGCGGTATCATAAACAGGGATTGCCACATCCCGTTGTTGTAATAACAAGCCAATTTCCGTACAGCCTAAAACCAGACCTTGGGCGCCACGCAGCTGCAAGCCAGAGACAACCTCTAAATAAGCTTGTTTGGAAGATTCAGCAACAACTCCCTGGCACAACTCGTTGTATATAACATCGTGCACAATTTGTTGGCCATGAGCATCAGGCACTAAAGTTGAAATCCCAAAATTGACCCGCAGCCGGTCTTTGTAAAATGGTTTTTGCATAGTAAAAGCGGTGCCTAACAAAGCCACTTGGTTAATACCATCTTGTTCTAGGGCTACTGCGGTGGCGTCTGCTATATGAAGCAGTGGGATATCGATGCTAGCTTGAACATGATCCGCAACAAGGTGCATGGTATTAGTGGCAATCAATAAACAATCGGCACCAGCTTGTTCTATCTGTTGTGCAGATTTTGACAGCATTGTCGCCATGGAACCCCAGTCATCAGCGGATTGTAGACGCGCGATGGGATCAAAATCTACACTCACCATGGCTATCTTGGCAGAGTGTAGTCCGCCCAACGCTTTTGCTATCCCTTGGTTTATGGCCTGGTAGTAGCTAACAGTACTTTGCCAGCTCATTCCCCCTAACAGGCCGATGGTTTTCATATGGCGCTAACTTCCCATCAAGGGGTCAGAGACCTTGAAAGCTCAAGCTATTGCTCTCCTTTTGAATTCGCAACAATTTCAAGGTCTCTGACCCCTTGATGGCATTATTGGTTGGCATTGTCCTTCTCCTGCGATTTGATTTCCCGCCACAATATCTCCATTTCATCTAAACTCATTTCGGAAATTTGGTGCCCGCTCATTTTGGCGAGATCTTCCACTCCACGGAACCGGCGTTCAAATTTATTATTGGCCTTCATTAGCGCCAAATCAGGATCTACCTTGTAATGGCGCGCCAAATTGACCACGGCAAACAATAAATCACCTATTTCTTCTTCGACATCTATCTGGAATTTATCGGGGCTAGAGGCCGCTTCTAGGACTTCGTGCACTTCTTCATGGATCTTGTCAGCAACCTGCTGTTTATACTCCCAGTCAAAACCGATTTTTGCACAGCGCTTCTGCAGCTTTACCGCTTTTTGGGTGGGCGCCATTCCAGCGGGGATATGCGCCAAGATACTGGAATCTCCGGCCTTGCCATTATCTTCACGTTCCTTCTTTTTGATTGCTTCCCAGGTATTGTTAAGTTGCTGCTCAGTCTCAATTTTACTATCGCCGAATACATGCGGATGTCGCCGGATCAACTTATCGGCAACCTGCCCTGCTACTGCCTCAAAATCAAAAGCGGCTTGCTCTTTGCCCAGGTGGGCATAAAACACAACCTGGAAAAGCAAATCCCCCAGCTCGTCTTTGATAGCCTCCATATCCTGGTGCAGGATGGCGTCGGCAACTTCGTAGGCCTCTTCAATGGTGTAAGGCACTATAGTTTCGAAACTCTGTTCCTTGTCCCAAGGACAGCCAGTGTCGGGATCCCGCAGGCAATCCATTACCCATAGCAATTTCGCTAACTGCGGAAAATGGTCTTCTTGCATCGCTAATTCCAAATAACTTCACGCTTATATACTGTAAAGGATAGCAGATGCAGTTGCCCTGGGCGTGTGTAAATTGAGACTATTAAAGCCTAGTAAAATTACCCACACATTATAAAATGACGGCATTGAGCTTGGATGCCTGATCACGTTTGCCAATTGGAGGGGTAACAAACTTGCTAAGCAAAAACCGCCTATATCAATCTGTTATTATTTTATTATTAACCCTAAGCAGCAGCCAGACGGCCATTGCCCAAGAATTACTCATCCTCACTGAAGCGCTACCACCACTGCAGTCCATTGACAACAAGGGGAAAGTGACAGGTACAATGACACAAAAGGTTAGGCGCCTGTTGTCTAACGCTGGGCTAAAGGCGGACATAGTGATGATGCCGTGGGCACGCGCATACAATACCGCACTGACCCGACCAAACACCCTTATTTACTCAACAGCCCGCATGCCGGAAAGGGAAGACCAATTTATATGGCTAGGCCAATTGGGAAAATCAGAAACCCATTTGATGGGGTTAACGTCCCGGCACGATCTAAAAATCAAAAGTTATAACGACTTAAGCAAGTGGCTCATTGGCGTGAAGCGCCATGATGTTTCAGCCAAGTTTTTGCGGGACAAGAAAGTATCTGTGCGCAACCTTATGGTACAAACCAACACCATTGATATAGTGCGGATGCTGATAAAAGGCCGCATTGACCTAATTCCCACAAACGAAGAGCAACTAATGCACTATTGCGAGATGCTAGGCTGCCAAGTACAGCAGTTTGACCGGGTTTTCACCTTAGCCGAAATGACGCAGGATCTTTACCTCGCCGCCAACTTAGATTCCGATGCAGGCGTGCTACAGCGCATTAGCAAAGCATTCAAAACGATTGAAAAAAATTAGGGCTAAATGGCCCTAATTTTCTTGCATCAGCTTGGCGAAAACTTTACTTGCAAGTTTTTCAATACAATTCCTGTATCTAACCCTTGCTTTAAACGGTAAAACTTGGATCATTTAGCCCAGACACACTCATCTCGCCTAGCTGGGCGCTGAAATAAGAAAAATAATGCAAAAACAATTCAAAGTCCCCCACACCCTCATACTACTACTCGGCATGATGTTAGTTGCCTACGTTGCTACTTGGTTAGTGCCCCAAGGTGCGTATGAAACAGTAACATTAGACAATGGTAGGCAGGCTGTTGTGCCTGATACCTATAGCTATAGCGCAGAACAAGTACGGCTTACGCCCATGGACTTTCTGGTTGCCATACCAAGAGCCTTGGCCGCCGCACAGGACGTTATCTTTTTCATATTCATAGTGGGAGGAGTGCTGGCTATTGCCAGGGCCACCGGCACTATTGATGCCCTAATCGGCAGGCTATTGGAAAAGTTTGGCACCCGCCCCCATATGCTGATTTTTATGGTGGTATTCTGCTTCGCCTTGGCTTCGGGAGCCATTGGCACCGCCGGAGAATACATCCCGTTTGTACTGATCCTAGTGGGACTTTGCAAAGCCATGCGGCTTGATGCCATGACCGCAGTCGGTATGGTGGTGACAGGCTATGGCATAGGCTATGGAATTTCTGCCTTTAACCCATTTACTGTCATGGTCGCACAACGGGTCGCGGAGATACCTGTTTATTCAGGTATTGAGCTACGTTTAGCCCTGATTCTGCCGTTTGTGATTATTGGTTTCCACCATGTATGGAGCTACGCCAAAAAAGTATTGGACAACCCAGACAACTCCATGACGGCTGGGTTACCTTGCCCGCTGGCAGGTACCACCCAATCCTACCCACAACTCAATAGCCGCCATAAAGCCATCTTATTTGGCCTGATTGCTACTATCGTGGTGGCAGTATGGGGTATTTCGCAAAAAGGCTGGTATTTGTATCAGCTAGGTGCACTGTTTATCTGCTGGGGCATTTTTACCGCAGTGATAGGGAAGCTATCAGCAGATGATGCCGCTGACCGCTTCATTGAAGGTGTTAAAGATCTAGCCACTACAGCCATGCTGGTAGGTGTGGCCCGCGGGATCGCCTTGATCATGGAAGATGGCCAAATCCTGCACACATTAGTCCACGGCATGTCCATGCCATTATCCTACCTTGGTGCGGAACTGGCTTCGGTAGGCATGTTTATTATGCAGACCATCCTCAACCTATTTATTCCATCTGGCAGTGGCCAAGCTTATGTCACCATGCCATTGATGGTGCCAGTGGGTGATATTATTGGCGTAAACCGGCAAATAGCAGTCCTGGCCTACCAATTTGGTGATGGCTTCTCCAACATGATCATCCCGACCAATGCGGTATTAATGGGGATTATCGGTATGGCAGGCGTCCCCTACCACCTCTGGTTTAAATTCTGCTTTCCACTTATCTTAAAGCTGATGGCCGCAGCGGCGTTGGTATTAGTGCTTTGTGTCAGCTTTGATTACGGTGCCGATGTGCAACCTAAACTGGATCAAGTTTCCTTGTCGGGCAATTAATACTATGAAATGGGTATAGGGCGGCTACCCAGCCGCCCTATACCGTATTGGCATTATTTATCAATAGTCACACAAACCTCTGCTTTTGCTTGGTAGTCAGCCTCATAGGCGGCACAAAGTTTCTTAAGGACATCTGCATCCCTCCCACCGAACCAATCAAAGTGCATTTGGTAAACGCCAGGTTGGAGCCGTGCATCGCCCATCAACGCCTTGTGCTGAGCTCTAAAATAGTCAAGGTGCTGCATGGCATCCATTGACATTCCGGTTGCCCTATCAGGAAACCAACCGCGATACAGGGTGCGCAAACTGCGGAACATAGAAGCATTGGGCATAGAAGTATGGTTTTCACCGGCAAAATCATGGAAGTAAGCTAACGGACTGGCCTGTAGCGCCTGGTAAAACTGTTTTGCCGGCAAACGGGTATCATCATCCTCGTCTTCACCTATAACCAGCATTACCCTATTGTCTGCTTTGCTTATGTTGGTACGCAGATTATCTAAACCTTGCAAAACAGCATCATCATTCCACCTTAAATAAGGCGAGATTAATAGGTAACTGGAAAACAGTTCTGGCCGCCTATGCAATGTATCGGCTAGAAAGCCGCCACCAAGCGAATAACCAATAGCTAGCCGGTGTTGGTTTACCCTAAATTTTTGCTCAATGTGTGGGATAAGCTCTTTCTCTAGGTATTCCCGAAACGGTTCTGCCAAGTAAGGCCCGCCAAACATAGCTTTATCCTTAGCCTGCCCAGTATCAGGGGTAAAATCACGCCACCTATCGCTGTTGTCTATTGAAACAACAACGAATTCAGGGAACAAGGGGACAAAGCGGTTGGCTTCGCGCAACGTTGAGTCAACTAAATTGCCATACCATTGGCCATCGAGTACATAGACAGTGGGGTATTCGCCCAGGGATCCAACATAGCCATTTGGCAAAGTAACGGTGGCCCTGCGTTGTTCTTGTAACGACTCTGAATAAAAGCTTATCTCTTGCGCCGTGGCTGGGATAGCAATCAGGTAGGCTAGTAGCAATACCGATTCCATTAAATATTTAATCATAACTACTCCATGTATTTTGAAGGCAATATAGCGGTTGTCCACTGTATTTAAGGAATGGGGAAGCCCGCTGCCATCGGCAACAGGCTTGGGGTTACCCTTTATTTAGAAGGAAGGCTTGTTATCCCCATATTGGCAAGGGTGAAAGAATAGATATCTGTATACAGCTCAATGCGCTTAGAAGTCGGTGTCCCTGCACCATGACCGGCGCTTTTGTCTATCCTTATCATCATGGGTGTCGCCCCTTCATACTTGTCCTGTAACTCAGCGGCAAACTTGAAGGAATGGGCTGGTACAACCCGGTCGTCGTGATCCGCAGTAGTAACCAAGGTTGCTGGATATTCGACACCTGCCTTGACATTGTGCAGTGGCGAATACCCCAACAAATACTCAAACATTTCATTTGAGTCATCTGAGGTACCATAGTCATAGGCCCAGCCTGCACCCGCCGTAAATTTATGGTAGCGCAGCATGTCCAATACACCGACTGCAGGCAGCGCTACGGCAAAAAGTTCCGGGCGCTGCAACATAGTTGCCCCAACTAGGAGACCACCATTCGAACCACCTTGGATTGCAAGCTTACTAGGGCTGGTATACTGCTTTTCGATCAAAAATTCAGCTGCTGCAATAAAGTCATCAAATACATTTTGTTTTTGCAACTTGGTACCGGCTTTGTGCCAACGTTTGCCATACTCGCCGCCTCCCCGCAAGTTGGCTACAGCCCAAACTCCGCCCATTTCCATCCAGGTAGCCGCGGTTTTGCTGAAGGATGGCGTCAGGCTGATGTTAAAACCACCATAGCCATATAAAATTGTTGCATTACTACCATCAAGCTCAAGATCCTTTTTATGGGAGATAACCATAGGCACGCGGGTGCCATCTTTTGACCGGTAGAACACTTGGCTGGATACATATTGATCTGACTGGAATTGGCTTTCCGGCACTTCATAGACAGTGACATCTCCAGTTTCAGGGGCTAGCTCATAAATGGCGTACGGGGTAACTGCGTTGGAAAAGCCGAAATAAACAGACTTGTCTTCTTTTTTCCCACTAAACCCATTGGCTGAGCCGACACTTGGCAACTCAACCTGCCTCACCAACTCACCTTGATAATCAAATTGCTGTACCAATGACACAGCGTCTTGCAAATACCTGGCGAACAAATAGCCTGACGCCGACGAGACACTCAATACGTTCTCTTGCTCAGGAATGATGTCGACCCAATGTTCAGGTTTCGGCTCGGCGGGCGAAACGGCGACTAAGCGTTTATTGGGGGCATCCAAGTCAGTTTGGAACAGTAGTGCATCATCGTTACTGGTGATGTAAACGGTATTGGAACTAAAATCAGACAACACCGTGGTAATAGGAGCATCCCAGTCCTCTAGTGACTTGAGGAATACCCGCCTGCCATAAGTTGATTGGGCGGCATAAATGACCAAATATCTAGCATCATCGGTAACACCACCGAAAACATATCGGTGTTTTTGCTCTGGCTGCGCACCAAAAATAACCTTGTCACTCGATTGGCTAGTACCCAATTCATGGTAATACAATATATGCTGGTCGGTTTTAGCGCTTAGCTTACTGCCGTCGGGTAAGTCATATGAGGAATAGAAAAAGCCTTCGTCGCCAACCCACTCTATACCGGTAAATTTAACGTCTACAAGAGTTTCTCCAACAGGCTCCTTGGTGACAACATCAATAACTTTAATATCGCGCCAATCACTGCCCCCCGTAGATAAGCTATAGGCAAGGTACTTGCCGCTTTTACTAAAACTAATTGAGCCTAGCGAAACCGTACCGTCTTCAGACAGTTGGTTGGGATCGAGGAAAACTTCGTCTTTGCCATTAGCCCCCTTGCGGTAAAGCACATTCTGGTTTTGTAAGCCTGAATTTTTGAAGTAATAAGTGAACTCACCTTCATTGAAGGGCGCACCAACATATGGTACATCCCACAATGCTGTTAGGCGCTGCTTTATCTGTTCTCGAAATGGTATCTGCCCGAGATAACCAAAGGTGACTGCATTTTGGGCATCCACCCAAGCCGCCGTTTCAGTACTTTTGTCATCCTCTAACCAGCGAAATGGGTCTTTGATTTGCTGGCCAAAATATTCATCTACGTGGCTATCTTTCTTAGTCAAGGGGTAATCAATTGAGTTGACTTGTTTATCTGGCAGGTCTGGGTCGGGGGAAACATTGCTACAACCCGCTAGCAGCAGGGCACCTGCCGCTACACTAAGCATGGCTTTTATCATTATTATTTGTCCTTGAATTATCTATCGCTTTTATTATGGAATGTACTGCATTGCTGCAAAAACGGACTATAGTCTACCTTTCTATCCGGTTAACTTCTAACACGCTTTTTATTCTCTCAAGCTTACCGGTTAGACGAGCCAAGCTATTTAAGTCTTTGACTTCGATCTTCAATTTAATACTGGCAGTTTGTTGTTCAGTATCACTAACACTGTGAACCCCTAATAAGCTGACTTTTTCGTTGCCTAGCACAGTCGTGATGTCGTGAAGGATCCCATCCCGGTCAAAACAAATGATTTCCACGACTGTCTCAAACGCACCTTTTACATCGTGGGACCAATTAACCTCAATGCCCCGTGCGGGGTTCTGCTTGAGCAGGTTCTTAAGCTGCTCACAATTGGTTTTGTGCACGCTCACGCCGCGGCCAAGGGTGATATAGCCTAGAATATCGTCACCGGGCAGCGGTTGGCAGCAACCCGCCAAGGTACTCATTAGGTTACCCACCCCTTCTATCACTATATGGCTACCTTTGCCGCTGGCTTTGCTAGGCGCCTTAGTTTTGACCCTGGGATCCATTTCCGGTTTGGGTGTGACTTTCTGCTGCAAATAATTAACAACTTGCATAACCCTGACATCGCCACCACCTATTGCCACATAGAGGTCATCCAAACTGTTGACATTGAACTTGCCAGCGGCATCGGCAGGCACAGTAGGCTCCAGCTTTGCGCGAACCAGCTCAGCTTCAAGCATTTCCTTGCCTGCCTGCAGGTTTTTCTCCCGATCCTGTTTCTTAAACCAGGTATGGATTTTAGCCCTGGCGCGGGAAGAGTGGATATAACCACTATTAGGATTCATCCAGTCACGGCTAGGGTTGGGTTCTTTGCTGGTCAGCACTTCAACCTGGTCACCAGTGCGCAGGTGGTAGGTAAGTGGCACAATGCGTCCGGCTATTTTGGCGCCATTACAGCGGTGTCCCACATTGCTATGGACGTAATAGGCAAAGTCCAAGGGGGTGCTGCCTTTTGGCAGATCCAGTACATCGCCTTTGGGGGTAAACACGTAAACCCTGTCTTCAAATACCTGGCTGCGAAGCTCTTCCACCAACTCGCCACCCTCAGCGGCATCTTCTTGCCATGCCAGAATTTTGCGCAGCCAGTTTATCTTTTCTTCAAAACTGTCGGCCGAACCTGTCTTGCCTTCTTTGTACTTCCAGTGTGCCGCAACACCCAACTCAGCGTCTTCGTGCATTTGCTGGGTGCGGATCTGGATCTCAATAGTTTTGCCCGCTGGGCCATGGATAACAGTGTGGATAGATTGGTAGCCGTTCGCTTTTGGCGTTGCAATATAGTCATCAAACTCCCGAGGCAGATGGTGCCAGTGGGAATGCACTGCGCCTAATGCACCATAACAATCCTGGATCCGATCAGCGATAATACGCACAGCCCTAATGTCAAACAGCTGCTCAAAGCTAAGCCCTTTTTTCTGCATTTTTTTCCAAATACTGAAAATATGCTTGGGTCTGCCTACCACTTCTGCGCGAATATTTTCGGAATCTAGATAGCCCTGCAGCTGCTGTACAAAATCAGCAATATACTGCTGCCGGTCTTGGCGCTTTTCATCCAACATACTGGCAATATGTTTGTAAGTATCTGGATGCAAATATCGGAATGATAGGTCTTCCAGTTCCCATTTTAGTTGGCCGATCCCCAACCTATTGGCCAAAGGGGCAAAGATTTCGGCGCACTCCCGTGCATAGAGGACACGGGTTTCTTCATCCTCATTTTTCACCTGGCGCAGGCGGCAAATACGTTCAGCAAGTTTGACCACTACCGCACGCACATCTTCCACCATGGCCAACAACATACGCCGTATATTGTCGATTTGGTTTTCATCGGTACTGACATGTTGGCTGGAATAGAGGGTACGGATGGCGCTCATCCGGCGCACACCTGAAATTAAGTGCTGAATTGGCTTGCCAAATTCTTCGATAATGTCGTTATCATTTAACTCATGGATGTCACAGTAGGGGTAAACCAAAGCCGCCTGCAAGGTTTCGTCATCCATGTTCAATTCGTGTAGTATTTCAACCATTTCTTGGCCAACCAAAAGGATGTTGGGTTGGTTTGAAATAGTTGCCAGCTTGTCTTTGGTTTCAGCGCTTAGGTTTAACTCAGCCAACCACTGCTCAAAGTCGGGACGTTCTGGCTGGTGTACTGTGCGCACGGTTACCATAAATGACTCCTAAAGGCGGGTAAATAACGCCATCAATTCCGTATGTGAGGTATAAGGAAACATGTCTAATAGATTAATTTTATCCAATTGATAATTGCCTTGCGACGCTTTTGTCCCTGCTTTTTTGCCAGTTTGTAAAAGCTGGGCTACATCTCGGGCAAAAGTAGCAGGGTTGCAAGAAACATACACAATGCGCTGCGGTTGTACTTGCAGCAACTGGGTTATGGCAGCATAAGCACCATCCCGCGCAGGATCCAGTAACGCCAGGTTAAAGCTATCAACGCTGTACTGTTGCGACAGCTGCTCCGAACTCAAATCAGCCGCGACCACCTCTAGGTTGTTGATGCCATTTAGTAGTGCATTTTGACTCGCTTTCTGCACCATATCGGGCACACCTTCAATAGCCAAAACCGATTTAGAATTTAACGCTAATGGCAAACTGAAGTTACCGACACCACAAAACAGATCTAACACCTTATCTTGCTTTGTCGGCGCTAGCCAGTCTATCGCTTGGTTCACCATGGCTTGGTTCAGGCCCGCATTAATTTGAATAAAATCGTCCTGCGCCAAACCTAATCGTAATTTCTGAAGACCCTTTTCCCGTTCCTGCACTGTCAAAGTATAGGCGTTATCAGGACTTTCTGGGATGGATTTTGTATCGCCTTGTTGCCATACCAACCGGCAGCCATAGTTTGTTGCAAAGGCTTCGACCTTAGCCACATCTGTGCCTATAAGCGGGGCGACTATGCGCAATCCGACGGTCACCTGTTCAGCCGCCAACAAGCTAATATGGCCGATTTTTTTAGCTTGTTTTAGATCCCCGACCAAGGTTTGCAGCGGCTGGATCAACTTGGCAAGTTCCGGTACCAATATCCGGCATTCTCTGATAGGAATAATTTTATTCTTGTCACCCCGAAAGCCTAACAGCGGCTTACTTGGCTTCCTAGCGTCAATTGCCAGCCGCGCCTTGCGCCTATAGCCAACCGGGTTGCCTTGCAGTGGCGCCTGCCACGGGATCTGTTCCAGCTCAATACCTATAAATTTGTGTAGTAAGCTAGCAACCGCGTCTTGCTTCATGGGCAAGAGGTCATTTGGGGCAATGTATTGGGTTTGGCATCCGCCACATAATTCAAAATGCGGACAAAAAGGGGCTACCCTTAACGGGCTGGGTGACAAAATTTTTTGGGCGGTAGCAAAGCGCGTGTTTTTAGCGCTTTTATAAATGCTGGCCTTGCAGGTTTCGCCTGGCAGGGCATTTTGCACAAAGGTCACGGGTTGCGTACGCGCTATCCCTTGGGCCTCGTGATCCAGGTCTTCAACCAAAAAGGTTTCCGCCTTGTTGGCAGGTTGTTTCCGCGCTGGCTTAGTCGGTCTAAATACGCGCGCCATTTTTCAAGATTCCAGGATGACAGTCGCGACTGCATAGTGCTTTTCATCGGAAATTGATATAGCTGAGTTTTGCACCTGGAACTGTTGGCATAACTCTAGCATTTTACCGCTGAAAACCAGCTCTGGCTTGCCCATAGCGTTATTTTGCACTTCTACGTGGTGGAAACTGACACCATTGCCAATGCCATTGCCAATGGCTTTCACCGCGGCCTCTTTAGCCGCAAAACGCTTAGCAAGAAACCGGGCAGGAAAACTGTGTTGCCGGAAATGCGCGTACTCACGCTCTGTCAACACCCGTCTCGCCAAACGTTCCAACTTATCTGCTTGCAAATCAAAACGGGCGATTTCTACAATGTCAGTCCCCAAACCTACAACGGCCACACGCTTGTCCTACTTTCTCGCTTCAAGCATAAGGTTGCGCATATCCCGGACCGCTGTGTGCAACCCATCAAACGCTGCCCTGGCGACAATGGCGTGCCCTATGTTGAGCTCAATTAATTCAGGGATCGCCGCTATTGGTTTTACGTTGTGGTAATGTAAGCCGTGACCTGCGTTTACTTTCAAACCCAAGCTATGGGCATAGCGGATACCCTGTTGCAGTTTGTCTAGCTCTAGCAATTGCTCAGCTTCCGATTTTGCTTCGGCATACTGCCCGGTGTGGATCTCAATATATTCAGCGCCAGATGCTTTGGCAGCTTCTATTTGCGCATTGTCGGCATCAATAAACAAAGAAACTATAATACCACTTTCCATGAGTATTCCCGTCGCATCTGAGATGCGCGCTTGGTTTCCGGTGACGTCCAAGCCGCCCTCGGTGGTTAGCTCCTCGCGCTTTTCCGGCACCAAACAACAAAAGGCTGGACATACCTTGGCGGCAATCGCAAGCATCTCGTCCGTTACTGCCATTTCCAAGTTGAGGCGCGTATTAATGGTGTCTTTCAGTAAAAACACATCCCTGTCCTTGATGTGACGACGGTCTTCTCGCAGGTGCACTGTAATGCCATCGGCACCAGCGCGTTCGGCAATGTCTGCTGCATGCACAGGATCTGGATAGTGGGTGCCCCTCGCATTACGCAATGTGGCAATGTGGTCAATATTAACCCCTAATAAAATGTCGTTCATTGTGCGCTGGTACCTTAATTAGTTGGGCGTGGTTAACGGAATAATTCGCGGCTTTTTAACGGTTTGTTACCTAGCAGGGGCTGGAATGCCTGGCGGCTTATTTTTTTTGCTGCCTGCAAGGACTCAGCATGCCAGTTTCCGCAGGAAACATCCAATAGCACCCTGCCCTTGTAAGTAAACTGCCCCATGGGTGCCGGGTTGCTAACAAAGCCATATTCTGGCTGGAAATGATAGCCCAGGTCCGGCTCTAGCTCCAAACCATTGTCGGCAGAGCAAGTGAAATCAATGCCAAAGCCCAATACCTGTAACAACTTAAATTCAAAATCCCGTAACACCGGCTCCAATGCCAAGTTTTGGGACAACTTTGCAATTGCGTTGCGATAATAAACGCAGAGATCAGGCAAAGGTTCCTCCAAGGGCAACAAACGCATCAAAAGCTCATTGATGTAAAGGCCGCTATATAGGTGTTTTCCCTGTAATACATAGCCCAACCCGTCATGTTCTAAAGACTGGCTAGTTTTGAGTTCATTGTTCCCCGACAGCTGCACCGACATCGGAATAAATGCTTGGCTCAACGCTTTGTGCTTGTTGGTTTTGGACTTGATACCACGGGCAACAAAGCTTACTTTTCCTGCCTCTTCCGACAAGGCGGTAATGATGGCGCTAGTTTCACGATAGGCTTTAGCGTGCAAAACAAAAATATGATGAAGCTGGCGTTGCATGCGGGTTTGCGTCTAAGATGCCCTAATACGGACAACCTTCATCACTTCAAACTCAATACCCGCCACTAATTCAATTCCAGGATAATAAGTTAGGTTTACCCGAGCCCCTTTTAAAGAACGGTAGTGTTTTTTGCGTTTGAACTTAAACGGCACATCAACACCTTCCAGCATCAAAGTATGTAATATCCAGTCCCCATCCTCCCGCTGCATATGCGAGGCCACTTTCATATCCTCGGAGTGGACAAGTTTTTGGTGCTGCTCAACCAGCTTTTTTACCTGCTTTTGCAATGGTGGTTACCGTGTTTTGGAGGCTGCAGCGGCAAAGTTGGCAAGGGCGCCGGACACTTTTGACAATATGGGGTAACACGCTGCTTGCTCAGAAATTCCATGCCGCTTGGCTAGGTACATAGGATCATTATATGCCAATGCAACTTGCCCACTGCTATCCTGCCAAACCAACATTTTTTGTGGTAAATCAATGGCTATACTGGGTTGGCACAACATCAGTGGCGAGCCAATCTTAGGGTTGCCGAATACCAGCACCTGGGTGGGCCGCATCTCAATTCCCGCTATACCAGCGCCTTGGGCGTGGTCTATTCGGGCGAAAACTGTCATGCCTTTGGCTGCCAACGCAGATTCTAGCTTGTCCATGGTTTCTGCCACTGAGTGTTGGCTCGGCACAATTACCATGCCTTCACCAACATCGGCAAGTACCTGGTTTGCAACGGCGAGAAAAAGCAAAAATACAACCGATATCCGAGTTTTCATAGCTATTCCTGTTAGTGGGTCGCTGCCAGTGCGTCCACAATCAACTGCACGCTGCGGCGACCCCGAAATTCGTTAACGTCCAATTTATAAACCAATTGGACCTTGGATGCATCCTGGTTAGGCCAATGTTCAAGATCCACATTAAAGGCGATTGCGTCCAACAACTTGCCATCATTTGTGCGCAGCACCATTTTTAGGTGCTTAGCCCCAACAATGCGTTGTTGCTCCAAATTAAATTCGCCATCAAATTGCGGTTCGGGAAAGCCTTGTCCAAAAGGGCCTGCTTGGCGCAACAGTTCGGCGAATTGCAACTCAAGTTCTGCTCCCCCTAACTCGCCATCGGTCAACCATTGCGACTGCATTAATTCCGGAGCTAGCATTTCTTGGCACAAATCGGCAAATATATGTGCAAATTGTTGGAAATCGGATTCCGCGATGGTCAAGCCCGCTGCTGCCGCATGGCCACCATACTTTAATAGTAGACCGGGATAACGCAGGTTCATTTCTTCCAGTAGGTCTTTTAGATGCAAACCAGCAATCGCCCTTCCCGATCCTTTTAACAAACTGCCATCCTGGCGCGCAAACGCGAAGGTAGGACGGTGGTGTTTGTCTTTTACCCTGCCAGCTAAAATCCCTACAATGCCTTGGTGCCAATCTGGTTTGTACAAGGCAATGCCCGCGGGAAGCTCACCAGCAAGGTTTGTTTCAGCAAGGGCTATGACTGCATCCTGCTGCATATCGGCCTCAATTTCCCGTCGCTCTTTATTTAGTTGTTCCAACTGCTGTGCCAATGCCGCCGCAACCGCTTCATTTTCCGCTAATAAACATTGGATCCCGATACTCATATCTTGCAGCCGGCCGGCGGCATTCAACCTAGGCCCGACCACAAAGCCCATATCGGAAGCTTGTATTTCAGATAGGGTTTTATTGGCTAGCATAGCGCGTATTCCAGGACGGCACCGGCCGCTGCGGATCCGCTGCAAACCTTGGTAAACCAATACCCTATTGTTGTGATCCAACGGTACAACGTCTGCCACCGTGCCTAAGGCGACCAAATCCAAAAAATCCGCGATATTGGGCTTGGGGACACCAGCATGTTCGAACCAGTTGTCCTGCTCCAACCTCGCCCGTAATGCCAACAACAAATAGAACGCAACACCGACACCGGCCAGGTGCTTTGATGGAAACGCACAGGTTTGCAAGTTGGGATTAACAATGGCCGTTGCCGCCGGAAGTTTTTCCGGAGGTAAATGATGGTCAGTAATCACCACTTGCATGCCAAATTCATTGGCGCGTTCGACACCAGCGTGGCTACTGATACCATTGTCTACCGTAACAATAACGTCGGCATGTTGCTGCTTTACCAGCTCAACAATCTCCGGGCTAAGGCCGTATCCGTATTCGAATCGGTTTGGCACAATATAGCCCACATTCTGAAATCCAAACTTAGGCAGCGCCAACAGCATTAACGCCGTGCTAGTGGCGCCATCCGCATCAAAATCCCCCACAACCATCACTTTTTTGTTGCTATCCCGGGCAGACAATAAACAGTCAATAGCTGTATTGATACCGTCTAGGTGGGAATAGTGCAGCAGGTTGGCAGCGCCATGCTGCAATTGCGTGGCATCAGTAATGCCTCTGTTGGCGTAAATTTGTGCAATTTTGGGGTGTAGGCTGGTCATTAGCAGCGGCTGCTTTGCTTGCCGCCGTTTAATGTTCAGTGACATTGAAGCCATTCCATCAGTTGTTGCTTTTTGGGAAAGCCAGAAGACTAAGAAAGGACGGCGGCACCCTAATTGAGATAGGATGCCTACCAGGCGTTTTATTAACTGCTTGTGCCCAAAGCTGTGGCTAGCCTTTCTGCTGGCTGGTAACCAGGGATCATGGAACCATCTTCTAAAACAATAGCAGGTGTACCGGTCACGCCTACTTGCTGACCAAACATATACTGTTCTTCAACTTTAGTCTCACAAGTAGCCGCCACAACTTCACCGCCAGCTTTTGCATTAGTCATTGCTGTTTGCTGGTCTTTCGCGCACCAAATTGACACCAAATCGTCAAATGAACGGCTACCTATGCCACCACGTGGGAATGCAAGGTAACGTACAGTGATGCCCAAATCGTTGTAGGATGCAATTTCGCTGTGCAATTTACGGCAATACCCGCAGGTAATATCAGTGAAAATCGACACCACATGTTTTTCATTTGCCGCTTTAAACTCAATCATGTGAGGTAAGAAGGCTTCGACACCCTCCTTGCGTACAGAGTACATCGCTTCTTCTGTGACATTGCGCATTCCATCGTCCATGTCATAGACGCGGCCATGCACCAGGTATTTGCCATCGGCACTGGTGTAAAACAAGCCGCGGTCAGTCATCACTTGAATCAAACCTGGAACAGGTGAGTCCGCAACAGCTATTGCTTTCATACCTAGCAAAGATTCGATCTTTGCGGCAACATCAACGGTTTCTTCTTGTTGCGCTTGGGACGGGGCTACGGCAACCAAAACCAGAGCCAAAAATGCCGAAAGGCGGATGTGAAACTTCATACTTTATCCATTTTTGTATCAACTAGGGTTATAGACCCGAGTTTGACTAAATAATTGCGTCGTTCGACTGATAATTTTGGATTCTATAGCAGTTGCGGTTTAATTTCAGCCCCTTGGATGATGCTCTGCCACTAAATTTTGTAAACGCTCAGTAGCAACATGGGTATAGATTTGGGTCGTAGAAAGGTCACTGTGCCCCAATAGCATCTGCACAACACGCAAATCTGCGCCGTGGTTTAGCAAATGGGTGGCAAAGGCGTGCCGCAACGTGTGTGGTGATAATTCGGCCTTAATCCCCGCTTGTTTCGCATAAAACTTGATCCGGTGCCAAAAGGTTTGCCTGGTCATTTGCTTACCGCGGCTGCTAGGAAATAAAACGTCACTTTCATTGCGCAACATGCTGCCACGGCCTTGGCGTAAAAACAGCCCAATCCAATAGCCTGCCTCCTCACCAATTGGCACCAGGCGCTCTTTATTGCCTTTCCCGGTTACCCTGACAACACCTTGCTGCAAGCTAATCTGGTTCATCTGCATTGAGATCAATTCTGTCACCCTCAGCCCGGTGGCATAAAGTAACTCCAACATGGCCTTGTCCCTTAATTGTACTGGATCTGAATCCGCTTCGGGGGCGCTCAGTAGTTTTTCGACTTCCTGCTCACTCAAGGTTTTTGGCAATGATTTAGGCAGTTTCGGATTTTGAATCAGTGAAATTGGATCGTCTTCCCGCACTCCCTGCTCTTGCAAGAAGTAAAGATACGCGCGCAAGCTACTCAAAAACCTTGCTGTACTGCGTTCAGCCAGCCCCATATCATAACGATGGCTGAGATACTGGTGAATTTGATATTGGTCAACCTGTTCTAGATCGAACTTTCCTTCATCACAGGTGTGTTCCATGAAGGCAACTAACTTAGTCAAATCAGTCCGGTAGGCTGATAATGTGTTCTTGCTGAGCCCTTTTTCAATAAGCAAAGAATCAATAAACTGAGCGAGTTTGGTGCTGTTCGCTACTGATATATGATTTGATAACTTCACGGCATCCAAGTTCGCCATTGATATCTCCATTCCCTTAAGTGGAAGCAAAACAATAAATAGGCTTCCACACCACACTATAAGAAGTGTCGAGTTGCATTAGCAGTCCGTGCAATTGATTTCACATATTTTGCGTCACGGGTGATTATGGCAGAATTTGAACAAATTAATTAGGACAAATGTTCCAATCTCGTAAATTTTTTTGTCAGGGGTTAAAAATTGCTTGCAAAATAACCAGCTTTGCTAAAATAGCAGTTCATAACATCACGTTGGAACACTAACACATGGATCTCGGCAAGTTTTGTTTAAGTCTGACCGTAAAGGACATTGAGGAATCAAAATCCTTTTACGAAAAACTGGGGTTTACCTGCGTACCAGGTTGTGGATCGGTTGCGGACAGATGGTTAATCATGCAAAACAATGCCAATATGATCGGCCTATTCCAGGGAATGTTCAATGAGAACATCCTGACCTTTAACCCAGAAGATGTCCGCGATATCCAAAATAGACTAAAAAAAGATGGCGTTACACTAGACAAAGAAGCTATGGGAGAAAGCGGTCCCGCCCACATCATGCTGCGGGATCCCGATGGCAACGTCATCATGTTGGATCAGTATTAATACCGATTCCATTAAGTATTTGTTCACTCAGCGCTGCCTCAGGGACTCAAGTTCAAGGCGCACGAATGAAGTAATACTGGTGGTCTTGCGAACTTCGTGCAACGAAGAAATTGTGTGCCTGAGTAGCGTCTTCGATGGGTTTGAAAAGGGTTTATACTGTGTTAAATGTTCTTGATTTAGACCCACTAGACCTTTGAACATTTGCCTTGTCTAAACCCTTTTCAATTCCCACTGAGTGAACAAATACTTAATGGAATCGGTATAACACTTACTAATAGCTGCTGCTATTTTATAATCCGGCCAATTCGGCTAGAATCGCGCACCACTTGAATAAAGGTTGGATGTTTCTAACCTTGATGCCTTTATATATTGTGTTGTATGCCTATTAAAGCTTCTGAATTAAAAACGGCCATATTCTATGGTTCGACGACTTGCTACACCGAAATGGCGGCTGAAAAAATTGCTGATGCGATTGGTTTATCGCACGATCACCTATACAACATTAAAGATGTTTCCCTAAAAGACTGCGAAGCCTTTGATTTTGTTATTTTTGGTATTTCCACCTGGGACTTTGGTGAAATCCAAGAAGACTGGGAATCTATTTGGTCTGACATAGCTAACGTAGACCTTTCAGGTAAAGTGATCGCATTGTTCGGATTAGGTGACCAAATTGGCTATAGCGAATGGTTCCAAGATGCTCTGGGCATGTTGCACGATGAAGTAGTTAAGCAAGAATGTGAGGTCATTGGTTACTGGCCGAACCAAGGTTACGATTTCATTGCCTCCAAGGCCCTAGTCGCTGACGACGAGTTTTTCGTCGGCCTAAGCCTAGATGATGAAAACCAATACGACGATACCGAGCAGCGCATAAATACCTGGGTTACACAATTAAAGGAAGAGCTAACTAGCTTGGCTTAATAGTCAAGCTTGCAATCCGGGCACTGGCTGTTTGATAACAGCCTCTTCTGCACAAAATCTACATAAATCACCAAAAATCACTTAATTTGACCGTCCGTCATTTATTCACTCCTTAGTTCTTGTGTTTTTGTCATCCTGTCACCGTGAACAAACAAGGAGGCAACGATGAAAACACAAATTTTAAATTGGGCGAGCACAATAGTACGCATTTTGCTGCTGCTGACCGCAGCCAATTATTTGTTCCTCCTAATCGAACCAAGCCCATGGCCGGCCAATTTGCAATCTAGCCTGTCGATGTTGCCTTGGTTCTGTGCCCTGGCAATGTTGCTGTTATTGGCAACCAGCCCTGGCGATAAACGCAACCAAGAGGAAACGCCACTATGACAACAATGAAACTGAGCAATGCGTTGCTGGACGTCTATGTTGCACCAGCAAGCTTATTTGATGCTATCAAACAAGGTACCCGCCCACTCATTCCGCTGCTGCTGATGCTTGCCATTAGCTTCGTTGGGGTGGTGTATTTCTATTCCAATATGAGCACTGAATGGATTGTGGAGCAGCAAATGCTGCAAGCTGGCGATATGAGCCCGGCTGAAGAGGAAAGAATTCGGGCCTATTTCGCTGAGTCGGCAGGTTATATAGGCTGGATCGGCGCTGTTACCCAGCTTGTAGCGACCCTTATTATAACCGCTGTGTTTGCGCTGTACTTCCGTATTGTCGGACACAAGGCCGAAGACTTCACCTATGGCAACTGGTTTGGTTTTACCGTTTGGACGCAAATGCCTACAGTAATTTTGATGTTGGGCTTCTTTGCCATCTTGTTTACCGCCAGCACGCCAGACTTACCCATCATGACCCTTGG
Organism: Alteromonadaceae bacterium; assembly: GCA_965279005.1. Classification (GTDB taxonomy): domain Bacteria; phylum Pseudomonadota; class Gammaproteobacteria; order Enterobacterales; family Alteromonadaceae; genus Planctobacterium. The sequence continues at coordinate 157,829 of CBDIHK010000028.1, forward strand.
CTATGCCTCTTTAAACCAGCTAGCGCTTGGCCTGTCGCCTGGCGACGCGTTTTACAACTGGGCCGAAGCGCTAAACTTGTTTTTCCTGTGGAGTATTGTTTTATCCGCTGTTGGCTTACAGCGCTGGGTAGGGATGAACATGGCAAAAGCCGCTTTTTTTGCCGCACTTCCCTACCTGCTCGTTTTTGGCATCTGGGCAGCAATGGTTTAAGCAAGTTTATTTGGAGGCCAAAAAATGAAAAAAGGGCTTATTTTATTCGCTATCTTTGCCGCCATGGCGGCGTTGGTCGCATGGAAGCGCATCGACGCTGGGCATAGCAGCGTGCAGGTTAACGTAGCACAAGTATCCCAAGGCGTGCTGTCTGATACTGTCTTGGCTTCCGGCAACTTTGTATTTAACGAGCAAATCAAGATCCGCCCCGAGGTGTCGGGGCGGGTTGAGACGGTACTGGTTGAAGAAGGTGACTTCGTCAATAAAGGCCAGCTATTGCTGCAGCTTGATCCAGTAGCGTTTGAAGCAGAAGTAGAACGGGTCTCTGCACAGGTAGCCAATCAAAGCATAGAGATACTGCGGCAGCAGGAACGCCTTGCCAACTTAAAACGTCAGCTTGCCCGTAATGAAAGGTTATTGGCTGACGGCTTGGTCCAGCAAGAAACGGTTGACGACCTGCAAAGCCTGGTAGATATCGCTGAGATTGATGTCAAAGCGGCACAAACCGGATTACAGCAAGCCCAAGCATCCTTGAGCTTTGCCAAAGACCAATTGGCAAAAACCGCCTTTATAGCTCCTATGGACGGTTTGATTTCTTCATTAGACATCAAAGAAGGGGAAACAGTTATCGCCGGTACCACCAATATCATTGGCTCAGACTTGATGACCATCGCCGATCCCAGCGCCATCTTGGCAGAACTGAGGGTTGACGAGGCAGATATAGCCAATATCCAGCTGCAGCAAGGCGTGGAAATTTACGCAGCGGCTTACCCCAAGCAACCTTTTGACGGCAAGGTAGTTAAAATCGGCACCTCAGCAAAACAGCTAGGCAATACCCCTGGATTGTCTTTCAATGTCAAAGTGCTGATCGCTAGTAGTGACTTGCCGCTTTTTCCTGGCATGAGCTGTCGCGCGGAGATAATTACTGCCACCGGCGAACAAACCAATAATATCCCTATCGCGGCAGTGCGCTACCAAGACGAGCAAGCCTATGTCTGGCTAGTCAAAGATGGCAAAAGTGTTAAGCAAAACGTGACCCTTGGCATGGCCACCGACACCGAACAAGCGGTCACCAGCGGTATCGCCCCAGGCGACTCAATCATTGTTGGTCCAGCCCGCACTATCAGCCGCCTACAGCAAAACGATAACGTCGCGTTTGGGGAGCAAAGCTAATGCTATCAGGTGAACCAATGTCTACCAACAGCATCATCAACATGTCTGGCATTGTAAAGTCCTACAAGATGGCCGATGACGTGTTCTACGCCTTAAACGACGTAAGCTTGCAAATTGCTGAAAATGATTATGTCGCCATTATCGGCCCATCCGGTTCTGGAAAATCCACCCTAATGAATATCCTAGGCTGTTTGGATACCCCCTGCTCGGGAAACTACCACTTGGCTGGTGCCGATGTAGCAGAAATGAGCGAAGAAAAACTGGCGCAGTTGCGCAATCAGTCAGTGGGTTTTATTTTCCAAAGTTTTAACTTATTGCCACGGGCAACGGCCCTGGAAAATGTGATGCAGCCTTTGGTATATCGTTTTATTGCCATGAAGCGACGTCGTGAATTGGCCGAACAAGCACTGGCAAGGGTGGGTTTGGCTGACAAAATGCACAACCTACCCAACCAGTTGTCTGGTGGCCAACGGCAGCGGGTTGCCATTGCCAGGGCGTTGGTCACCAACCCAAAAATCCTGTTGGGTGACGAACCTACGGGCAACTTGGATAGCCAAACCACGACTGAAATAATGGCTCTGTTTGACGAACTGCACGCAGAAGGCCAAACCGTGGTGCTGATCACCCACGAACCGGAAATAGCAGACCACTGCCATAGGGTGATCAGGCTGAAAGACGGCCAAATAGACAGTGACCAAAGGAAGGCACATCATGCTTAATACGCCATCTAGTAGCCCCAACATTGCCCTGCCTAAAAGTGTCCAGGCCATTTGGGAAGGCACCCGGGCAGCACTGCAATCGATCCGAGCGCATGCCATGCGCAGTACCTTGACCACCTTGGGCATTATTATTGGGGTTGCAGCTGTTATTGCCGTTGTGGCCATCATGCAGGGGCTAAGCCAAACCATTACCCAACAATTGGACGACCTAGGTAGCGATATGGTCACCATCCGCGCCTACACCACGCAGGAACAACAGCTACTGGGCTTCAGCAACTACTTAAGTTACGACGACTTTTTGGTGTTAAAAAGCAAAGTTGACGGCGTAGAAGACATGACTGCCACAATGCAACCCTTTAGTTTTGGCAGTTCCGCTAGTTACGGCCGCAATGCTACCCAGACCCAAATCATCGGCAGTGATAGCAGCTACCAAAATGTAGTGCGGGTGTACCCTGAACTAGGGCGTTTTTTATCTGAAAGCGATGATTTGCGCAGGCGACGGGTTGCCTTTTTGGGCTCAAGTGTGGTGAAGGATCTGCAAATGCCTGAGAACCCAGTGGGTGAATTTATCAGTATTAACGGTGAATGGTTCCGGGTGATTGGGGTGGCCGAAACCCTCGGCAGCCTGTTCGGATTTGATCAGGACAATTATATAATTGCCCCGTTTAGCACCATGCGATCCTTGAGTGGCGACCAAGTCACCCGCAACATCGATATTATGTTTAGGCCAACAGATCCAGAGGCGCTTCCCGGCGTGAAACAACAAATCACCCAAATCCTGCGCAAACGTCACAGTCTCGGCACCGATGAACCAGATGATTTTGAGTTTATTAGTGCTGAAAAAACGAAAAAGCAATTTGAGTCCGTTACCCAATCTGTCACCCTCGTAGCAGGGGGTATAGTCGGCGTCAGCCTATTGGTTGGCGGCATTGGCGTCATGAATATCATGCTGGTCTCGGTGACTGAACGCACCCGTGAAATCGGTACCGTCAAGGCCCTGGGAGCAACACCACAGTTTATTATGATCCAGTTTTTGATAGAGGCACTGGTGCTATCCTTGTTTGGCGGCTTGATCGGCATCGCCTTGGGTTATGGTGTCGCCTCATTCCTAGCGCTATTGATGCCCAGCATGCCTTCAGCCCTAGTGCCGATGTGGGCGATTTTCTTGGCGCTTGGGTTCACTACGGCAATCGGCATTATCTTTGGCTTGGCCCCAGCGATGAAAGCGGCGCGCTTAAACCCGATTGATGCGTTAAGATACGAATAACCACAACTCGCCGTGAAAAAGTTTATGCACAGCCTAAAGCGCTACTGGACGGTAGCGCAATCAAGTTCAACAACTTACAAATGGTTCCAAGCGTTTGGCGCGCTGGTTTGGTTTGGCTATTCCTTGACCAACTTCGCCATATTGGATTTTTCTGACATCCCTGGTGGAGCTGGGACATTCCTGCTGCGCAGCGTTGTTGAAAGCTTATTATTCATCGTAGTAACCCACCTCATTATGCGCAGCTACCTAAAGTTGGAGGTCATCAACAGCAACCTTAATTTAGTCGGTGGGATCAAGTTGTTCCTGATGATGGTATTTACGTCAGTGGTGAATGTCGTTTTATCCCTAAAAATCGGTGAAATCCCTTTTTTAAAAGGAACCCAACCAGAAGATTTCACCTTTTTAATGGATGGCAAGGAAGTGCAGCTGTCATTGAGCGATCCCATTATGTGGTTTTTTTTGGTATCCAATATTTTTGTTTTCATCCTGGGATGGACCCTCATCTATATATTTTGGCACGCCGCAAAAGCTAAACGGGCGTTACAAAAGCAAATGCAAGAAGCCCGTATCCAGCAACTCACCAACCAGCTGAGCCCCCACTTCCTGTTCAACACCTTAAACAGCATTCGGGCATTAATTTATGAAGACCGAGACAAAGCCGCTGATTTGGTGACCCAACTTTCGGAGATTTTCCGCACTAACTTGCAGGCACATCTACAACCTTCAGCCACCTTGGAACAAGAGTGGCAAGTAGCGCAGCGCTACCTAACCATTGAACAAGCGCGTTTAGAAGAGCGCCTCGCCGTCACTTGCGACATTGACGATGAATTGTGGCAGCAAAAGCTGCCAACCCTTTGCCTGCTTACCCTAATAGAAAATGCTATCAAGCACGGCGTTTCACCTAATCCGGAACCCGGCTTTATTGACATCCAAGCCCACCTCGAAAACGAGAGTGAATGGCGCTTGACCATACGCAACAGTGCTATTGGTGAGCATATTTCGGAGGGAACCCAGACCGGGCTTAAAAACACCAAAGACAGATTGGGGTTGATGTTCGGAGCCAAAATGAAATTTAGGGCGGTGCGCAAGGGCAATGAATTTGTAGTTAGTATAGAGGTGCCCTTTGATTGATACTTTGATCATAGACGATGAACGCCTAGCCCGGGCTGAAATAAAGCGCTTGCTTAAAGCCCACCCCCAAATCAACATCATAGGCGAAGCCGCCAATGCCAAAATAGCCATGGATATAATGCAGTCCCAGCCGTTGGATCTAATTTTCTTGGACATCCAAATGCCGGGTATGACTGGTATGGAACTGGCGGAATACATTAGTTTAGATACCCAATTTGTTTTTTGTACTGCCTACGACCAATACGCTGTAGATGCCTTTGCGTTAAACGCCACTGACTACCTGGTCAAACCCATTGAGCCCGCCCGCCTCGCAGCCTGCATTGGCAAAATAGAGGATAACCAGGCAAAGGCAAACGCATCCCAAGAAGCCGACAACTCGGGCTACTTGCCAGAAAACCATGGTGTACTGATGAAATTTGGGGAAATAAATCGGGTGGTGCGCTTGCATGAAATTGAACGCCTGGAAAGCATAGGCAACCACACTGCCGTGTACAGCAAACACGGCAAGGCCTTTGTGCACAGTTCTTTGAGCAAAGTTGAAAGCAAACTGGATCCCCAATTTTTCTTCAAAGCCAACCGGGGTGACATCATCCGTATAGACTATATTGACCGGATTGAACCTGGCATTAAAACCGGTAGTTCCATTGCATTTTTGCGTTCCGGGGAAGAAATTGAAATCAGCCGACGCCAAGTACAGCAACTGAAGCAGCTATTTTCTGGTTTTTAAACAGAACTAAAATCCACAAAAAAGCGTAACACGCATTCCTAAACAACCTGGCAATATGCGAAAATTGCCTTCACCTTTAATTTGAGCCCAAGCTATGACAACTGCCCCCATTATTATTACTGGCGCTGGCCAGCGGCTCGGCGAAAGCGCCGCCCTATTTTTGCAACAAAAAGGCTACAAAATCGTCATCACTTATCGCACCGAGCGGGAAAAATTCACCCATTGGCAAGAACGCGGTATTGATTGTATACCGGCAGACTTTTCCTCCAATGCAGGCGTCCAAGGATTTATCAAAGTAATAGAGCAGCGCTACAACAGTATCCGGGCAATCATCCACAACGCCTCCAGTTGGTGGCCAGACGACGGTGAAGACGATAACGCTTTATTTGATGCCATGATGCAAGTCCACGCCAAGGCTCCCTATGTCATCAACAAAGCCCTTGCCTCGATGCTGAATGGAGAAAAAGCGGACATCATCCATATGACTGATTTTGTCGCGCAAGTGGGCAGCCCCAAACACATAGCCTATGCCGCCTCCAAAGCAGCCTTGGAAAACCTGACGTTTTCATTTGCCCGTTTGTTGGCACCCAAGGTCAAGGTCAATGCAATCGCCCCCGCCCTGCTCAAGTTCAACCAGGAAGACAGCGCGTCCTACAGGGAAAAGGCATTAACCAAATCGCTATTGCAAAATGAACCTGGCTGGCAGGAGTCCAATGACGCTATTTTGCATTTGTTGCAAAGTGATTTTATAACCGGAAGGGTGATGCCGCTAGATGGTGGGCGCCACCTTAACTTTCCCTAGGTAACGCGCTTGGCCAGGCTACACCAGCCCTACTACCGCAATGGTGCCGACCACCGCGAAGGGCAAGATGTGGGCTTTGCCGATATTATCAGGATATTTGGCTTCAAAACCGCTACCGTGGGCAAATGGGTCACTGTGCAAGAGCAGCAGATTGCCGCCAACTTGTTTTTTGATGCCCTATGTGACTTGATGCATATATTGCAAGTACCAGAACAGGTGCTCTCCTTGAATGGACAACTGTCGCTGGCATTTGGCCGCGGTGGCCAAAAATACAGTTCAGCCCACTACAATGCCCGTACCCGCACTTTAGCCCTGGCCAAAAACGCAGGTGGCGGTGCCTTGGCTCATGAATGGTTCCATGCCTTCGACCACTACATTTGCCAGAAATTGTTTGTTGAACAGCCCAGGCATAAATTTGCCTCAGAGGCATGGCTGAATAAGGCTGAAGTAGTGGAGCACCCGCTTAACCAGCAATTGGAAGCCTGCTACCAACACATATTTTTGCGCCCCGGCTCCGACCAATTAAGCCCGTTGTTTACCCAAAGTGTAGCAATGGACAAGGCACTGGGATGTTATTATTACGCGCAACCACAGGAAGTCTGTGCCCGTGCATTCGAGGCGTTTGTGCAAGACCATGACATTAAAAACGCATTCTTAGTGCAGGGCACCAAACAAAGCCAAGAAGCAAAGCTAGGCGTTTATCCTGAGCCGGAACAACGGCACTTGTTATCCCAACTCTACAGCCAATACTTTTACAGCTTGGGCTATGCCCTAGATAAAGCCAGCGCTTCATAGTAGCCTTTGGAAATAAACCGCTAGATACTGTTTAGTATAGGGATCCCTTTGAAAATCGTACAAGCCAACCAAGCATACCTTACCATTGCCGCAGATTTATTTGACCAGTACCGGCAGTTTTACCAACAAACAGCAGATCTTGAAGCCGCTACCCAGTTTATCAATGAACGGATTGAGCAAAACGACTCAATAATCTATTTGGCATTAGACGAAAATGGACAAGGTATGGGATTTACCCAGCTGTTCCCGAGTTTTTCGTCGGTGGCCATGCAGCGGACCTATATCTTGAATGATTTATTTGTATCGAGGGCATTTCGCAAAAAGGGGGTAGCAAAGGCACTGATGAAAACGGCGCAAGCGTTTGCCGGTAAAAACCAAGCCTACGCGATTAAGTTGGCAACGGCCAAGGACAATATTGCGGCAAAAGCGCTCTACGACCAACTAGGCTATAAGCAAATCAAGCTGTTCGACTACTACACCTTGAACAATCTTGATTGAGCTAAACCGCCTATACAAAGTCTTTGATAATATTGTTGACTGAACGATGGTGGAACGGCAGCTCAACATGGTTGACAATTTGGTCTGCAGGATAACCAAACAAACCAAAGCGGTTGCCCCTGTGCTGGCTAATGACTACTACGTGCGCAGGATCCTCTTCCAAGTTGCCACGCAAGGGGTCAATGACTGGCACCAGGTATTTACCAAGTTTGATTAGCCCCACTTTTCTACCTTCACGATAGACAAAACGATCGAATACAGGATTGTCCAATGTGGCGTAAACAGCGAATTTGGGCAGTTGGATGGGGACATTGCGGCGATAGAACTGCACGACCTGGAGATTCTCTACCAAGTTTGCGATTGGTGAAGGAAGAGGAAATTCATGCATATCGGCTGCCCTCGTTGGTTTGTTAGCTTTCCATAGAACTGCTTAAACCTTAATATCCTTAACTATAGCAACATAAAAACCCAAAAATACAGGTTAATTTTAAAACACTTTGTAATGAATGCCTGTATGTCTTTAGCTATTGCTTATCTTTTATATCTGCACAAGCCCACTTTTGGTTTAGCCAGCGCTAATATCTTTTTGTTATAGGTTGTCCTTTTTTTCGTTTTGGCCTTGTTGCATATCCGCCAGTTGCCCCTGCATATCCGCCATGCGCTGTGCCATGGTTTTCAGCTCAGTATGCAATAGTTCCATTTCTGCGTGGGTAAAGGTTTTCAGTTCGTCCTTGTCTTTGCTACGGGTTTCCAACTGTGCCATTTGCATTGCATCCACAATAATACCGATGAAGAGGTTTAATACCGCAAAACTTGTGATAATGATAAAGGGCACAAAAAAGATCCATGACCAGGGAAATAGTTCCATGGTTGGGCGCACAATACCCATTGACCAACTCTCAAGGGTCATCACTTGGAACAGGGTATAGGCGGAGGAGCCAATACTGCCAAACCACTCCTGCATGTTTGGATCCGGGTGTTGGCCAAACAGCTTGGTTGCCAGTACTGCGCAAACATAAAAAATCAGCACTAATACCCCAATGACCGAAGACATGCCCGGGATAGAATGGCCAAGGGCAGTGATGACCCGGCGCATCTGGGGCACCACTGACAATAAGCGCAAAATCCGCAAGATCCGAAAGGCTCGCAGCACCGACAGCGGCCCGCTGGCTGGCACCCAAGCGATAGCCACGATAAGGAAATCAAATACATTCCAGCCAGAGCGGAAAAAATGCCAACGATAGGCAAACAACTTAAGGGATATCTCAAGCGTAAAAATGCTGAGCAGGGTTTTATCCAGGTAAAACAGCAAGGTACCGTACTGGGCAGTAATCGACTTGTCGGTTTCCAAACCTAGCGTAATGGCATTAAACAGGATCAAACCAATGATCAAGCGCACAATGAAAGGGCTTTCTATAAACTGTGCGGCCTTTCGCCGCGCCGGCGACAATGTATCGATATCAACTGGGTACATGCAGTTTTCCATGTGAACGACAATATATGGCGAGGATATGTGTCCTTTGCGGAAGTGTTCAAGTTGATTGCTGTAAAAGAATGGATCGGGGCAGGTATCACGCCCGAGAGATACCTGCCCCAGAAGACGAAAGCGCGGACCAGTACGGCAGACGTCTTAGGGGTCAATTTATTGCAAATGATAATGATTTGCAATTGTTTTTAAAGTTTTTCTGTGATTTTTTTACGACACCGCTGCAATGCTGGTCATATGGTTATCAAACCGCACATTGGGCAGCTTTTGGGTAACAAACTGCTGTGACAGCAAGGCAGGACTGAGGTATTTCACATCGCCCTGACCGCTTGATAACACCATTTTTTCCTGGAAAAATGCTAATCCAGCTGCATCGCCTACTTCCAACTTTCCAATCAGTTCCTGGCTTTCTAAATCCCAAATGGTCACCAAATCTCCCCTAGGGCTACTTACAGCTACCTTTCCCTGCTCTATTAACACGCTGGCTGTATAGTAGTTTAGCTGGCGCCATAACGCTTCACTCGCTCGCATTGGTTTAAGCTGTTCAGAACCATTGTGACGATAAATTAGCGGCATTACTTGTTGTTTATTGCCTTCAAATTGTACTCCTACCACCACTTCACCAGTATCTGAAACATCTAAATGGCGTAAACTCTGTTGGTGGTGCGGTGGCTTATAAGTCGCTGCTATTTGCCCGTTGCTAATATCCAAATAGGCCAAGTTGGGCTGCATGTCTTTAAGGTTTAGTTTAATACGATGGAAATCAGGATGGGTTGCGATGCCGCCATTGGCAATCACTAGATGCTTGGCATCGGGCATCATTTTAATTTCATGCGGGCCAATGCCACCTGAGTCAAAGCGGTCTAGCTCTTGATAAGTCAGTCCATCCCTTACCACTATCATTCCTCGCTGCTGGTGAAAATTATTTTCCGCGCTAAATAGGTATTTGCCATCAGGTGACCAGGTGCCGTGGCCATAGAAGTGGCTGTCAGGCTGACTATGTACCTGCCGCACCACCTGGCCTGTACTGAAATCGATCTCCAACAAATAGCGGTCCGGACGCCGTGCAAATACCAAAGCATGCCCCGGTTTATGAGGCAATGCCAATGACTCGTGCCCCCTGGCTGGTAATGCTACTCGGCTGATCAATTTGCCATTAGGATCCAACGCAACTGCTAAATAGTTGCCCTGTGCATCGCTGCTGGTACTCACCAACCATTGTTGTTTTAACAATGCCCCGCAACCTGCTGGCAAAAGGCTGGCTGCTGCCAGCCCCATCCCCGATAATAGAAATAGACGCCGGTCAAAAGGCATATTTAACCCCTATAGAAGCTTGCCTAGTTTTGCCAGGACGTGCACCAAATGGCCTGCGTGAAACAATTTCTACTTCATCACTAACATTGTCCAGCTTGGCGTAAAAACGTAAAGATGGGTTGAATTGGTACCAACCAAACAGGTCAAATACCGAATAGCTATCTGTCTCCACGCCTTCAAGCTCGGTGGCGCTGCCTGCTGCTTCCAACATGCTGCTTGTGGATTTGGCGTTCAAACTAACCTGCCAGCTCCCGCCCTCTAAACTAAGCCCTATATTGACCTGGTGTTCGGGCAAGTAAGGCAGCTCATCACCCGCGCTAACATTGCCCCACTGGGCAAACTCGGAGAAAAAGCTATTTTGGAACTCTGATTCAGTGAAGGTATAGGCCAGCGTTGGCACCAAACTCAACCCTGCGCCTAATTTCACTCTGGTATTGAGGGCGAGTTCGGCCCCATATATTTCCACTTCACCGCCATTGAATTCCTGATCCAATTGCGTAGTACAGCCGCTAGAAAAAGTGCATGTACCTTTTAGGTTGCTGTAATCATTATAGAAACCAATGGCTTCCAGCTGCATATCGTCATAACTGGCACGTACACCAAATTCGTAATTCCAGCTCTCTTCAGGATCAATTCCAGTGGCTTGACCAGGACTATTGGGTACAAAACCTTTTGTTATACCCGCTAGCAGGCCAAGCGATTCCGTGACTTGGTAGAACATCCCTACCCCCGGCAACAGGACAATGTCGCTGTTGCTATCCGTGGTTTGGGCAAGATAGTCGCTGCTGTCACCGTCAATATCCTCTACCCTTAAACCAATCGTAGTATGCAAATTGCCACTCACTAATTTAGTATTTAAGTAGCCAGAGATAGCGGTCACTTCATCTTTGTTATTGACCAATATATCGTCAGGCAACCCGGAAAGCTGCAACTGCCCCTGTTGCATATTGAAATAGCGTGCCCGGTGCAGGCGTTCTACCTGGTCTTGGTGCAACCTAACACCGGCATCAATACTGATATCGTAGCTGCCCCAATCACCTTCCCATTCGTACTTGGTCTCAATACCCTGGCTGTAATAAGTCCTGTCATTTAGGGTAAAAACCAAAGTCTCATCGGCTGTGAGGGAATCGCGCTCGCCTTTTAGCACCTGCACAAACAGGCTATTCAAGCCAGTATCGGGTGAATTCAGGACAGTGGCAAAACTACGGTTGCCGGTAAAGCCGTTTAACCTATCCCAATCGCGGTTAAAATCGCGCCGATAAACCTGGGTATAAAGTGAAGACTGGGGTGATAACTCTATGTAGTGGCTCAACTGGAACTGAGCATGCTCCCAGTCTAATTTGTCATTGTTGCTAGCGGCATAGCGTTGGTATGGATCAGCAGCAAAATCGCTATCGGTAAGACCAAGATAGGTTTCGTTTGACACCTCATCAGCGTAGCCGACCTTTAAGTTCCATACCTGGTTATGGGGATCATTGGGCACTTCATAGCGAAACTTACCCAGCAGATCATTCTTAGCAAAACCTGTATCATCACCACTTGGCAATGTCTTAAAACCATCGGAGTGTAAGTTGACTGCCTCTACCAAAAAGCCAATCCCTTCCACCTCACCAGTCACAAAACCGTGGGCTTTGCGGTAGTCTTGCTGGCCAAAAGCCAAATCTAGTTCGCCAGCAAATTCATTCCCAAGATTGTCACCGCCAATCGGGCGCGACACCAGGTTCACCGCACCGCCTACAGTATTGGGACCATATGCGATTGCTGAGGGTCCCTTGAATACCTCCACTGCCGACATCCTGGATACCGTGGGGAAATAGTAGGCAGCAGGCGCGGCATAGGGCGCTGGCGCGATTAATACCCCATCTTCCATTAAGGCAATTTTGCTACTGCGCTCGGCAATTGCCCCACGCAACCCGATATTGGGGCGCAACCCGTAGCCATCTTCTTCGCGGATATAAACACCCGGTACCGTTTGCAACACCCGGTGGATGTCGTCAAACTCATATTTTTCTAGGTCTTGTGCGTCCACAACAAAAGCGGAACCGGGTGCAGTTTGCAAGGCTTGCTCATTGCCAAAGATATAGACAACCTCAATGTCCTTGTCAGAATCGCCTTGTTCTTGGGCAAGAACTGGCAAAGTACCAACCGCCAAACACAATGCTAATGCAATGGGCGATAGTTTGTTTTTCGAAAGTCTAAACATACAGCCCTTAGTCCCCATCGTTGGCATTAAAGCCAATATTGATATCCAAAGCTTGTACAAACCCTGTAGTCAGGACGTCCCTAACGTCGCGCAAGTTGTCGATTAATCCTGATAGTGCCGCCCTTCCCGCTTCGTCCTGCAATAGGTCTTCGTAGGAATTGAATTGGCTTTGGATGTTATTGATGGCGGTGATACTTGCATTGATACTATCCAGCATCTGGCTATTGATACTACCTTGATCCAAAGTACTGGTTAGGATGTCATCAAAACCATTACCATCGCCAGCGGTGTATAGGGTCAAAAAGGCATTTAGGTTAGTCCTGATGCTGTTAAATGACTCATCGCTCAGGACGTGTTCTGTTATGGAGATATCGCCTGGGCTGGCATCTCCAAGGGGCACCAGCATTTTTTCATCTTTAACCAATTCCAATTGCTCAAGCCAGTTGGTAACCAGCTCTTCCACCGCATCCTGTATCGAGGTAAATTCGCCGGTGCCTGCTATCAAATTGGCACGGTAGTCATCGCCTGACGGTTGCCACGCAGTATTCACGTCGCTGCTAATATTCGCCAGGTTTTGGGCAATTGCGCTAGCCACTTCACAGCGTTTATCGCGATCTGCGGCATCAAGCAGAGAGGCATTAGCTTGGGCTGGGTATAGCAGGTATTCCAATGCAGGGATCCCTTGCCCACCCACGTTCTGCCCGGCGACAATATCTGCCGTGACAGTCTGTTGTTCCAACAATAAATTTTCTACACCGCGGCTAACCGCATTGTTGGTATCGGGAAAGAACTGCACGCGGAACAATCGGTTTTCATCAACAACAGGGCCAACCTTAATCCACTGCACTGCCTGCCATGCCTGGTTGAATTCCGCCCAGTCGGTTTTCACAGCGTCCAAGTCCGAAGCCAGGGGCGATGCATTGTCGCAAAAGCCAGTAACCCCGGCGAGCAATGCTTGTGCTTCCTCGTCCATAGTCTGGTATCCAGGAACTATGTGGTTATCGGCAAGATCGGTCAAGTAACTAGCAAAAGCCTCGTCCAAACTCGCGGGAGGAGTTGGTGTTGGTGTTGGCGCTGGCGCCGGGGCAGGAGAAGGTGTCGGAGAGCTATCGCCACCGCCGCCCCCCCCACAAGCTGCAACGGTTAGCGCCAAGGCAACGCTACAAGCAAGTTTGTTTAGCTTCATCATTTTCATCGTGTTCTCCTAAATCGCCTTTATAAAGGCAATTAATGCATCTCTGTCTGCTTTATCTAATCGTTTAAAATTGTTTTTGCTGGCTTCAGCTTCACCACCGTGCCATAAAATGGCCTCCTGAAGCGTGCGGGCACGGCCATCATGTAGGTAGGTTTCCTGCTTGCGGTATTGGGCTTGCAATCCAAGTCCCCACAGTGGTGGCGTGCGCCACTCCCGCCCATTGGCATCAAACTCGTTGACACCATCCGCCAAACCTTCTCCCATATCGTGTAAGGCGAGGTTGGAGTATGGCCAGATAGTTTGCCCCGCCAATTCAGCCACAGGATAGTCTTGCTCGGTGGTGTAGTTTGGGGTATGGCAAGCTGCGCAATCGCTTTGGTAAAACAGTTGCCGCCCATTTGCTACTTGAGGATTATCTAACCGGCGGGCTGGCGGCACCGCGATATATTGGTTAAAGGTGATCACCAAATCCAATAGCTTGTCTGGAATTTCCACACCAGCATGGCCACCTGCAGCAGACGCAAGCTGGCATTCCTGCTGGATTGACGAGCAGGACTCTTCTGGAAACAAGTTGTTGGTAATACCAATATCATCGCGGAATGCGGCTGCCACCTGTTGCGCTAAGTTGGGCTGCTTGGCTTTTAATCCAAAGCGACCAATTTCAATTGCACCGCTACGGACGTTCAGCACCCGGTTGTATTTTGCCGAGATGCCATCGCCATCACTATCCTCGATATCTTCCTGGACGAGCAAATCTGCCTCGGCAATGGCGTCTAACAAGCCAGAACCATACACCACAGGGGCAAAACGTGGAGATAGACCAACGCCCTGTGCCAATGTACCGTAATTGAGTTTGCTTAACTCGATATTGGGCTTGCGCAATTGGTAGGTCTCACCATCTGGAAAGGCACCATCAATGTAGTTATAGGTCAGCACCATGCTTGCTTCACCCCTTAGCGGCTGATCTTTGCCAGCAAATGCCTGGGCGATGCTCCTGGGTTGGATCTGGCCACCGTAATGGGGATCAACCTTGTTGTCACCGGGTACGGTGCTTCCCAACCGCAAAACCATGGCAGAAGGTAGGCTCTCACCTTCTTCTGGCAGATCGCCGCGGGCACCAGCTAAATGGCAGCTAATGCAAGATCGGGTATTGAATATTGGTCCCAGTCCATCGCGGTCTTTGGTGGAACTCGGTGCAATGACCCAGGGATCCCGAAACAAAGAAAACCCAGTCCAAAAATTAAGCTCATCCATCCGGTCGACATTGGCACCTGGGAAGATAAAACTGCGATCCGATAGGCGCTTAGCCGTCATGCCACCACCGGGTGACCACTCAGTAGGATCCGACGCTGGTGCTTTTTGCCCCTGGCAAGCAATTAAGCCAAGGACTAAGGGTAATATTAAAATGCGAATGGTTTATCCCCTTATAGCGACTGCAAAAAATCCAAAAGTTGTTGTCGTTCGGCAGCGCTGAAATTAACAAACGCATCCCTGCTTGCCTGGGCTTCGCCTCCATGCCACAAGATGGCCTCTTCGATAGTACGTGCACGGCCATCATGCAAGAAGCTGGCTTTAGGATTGACAGTGGTTACCAACCCTAAGCCCCACAATGCAGGGGTTTTCCATTCAGAGCCGCTGGCATCACCCTGGCTGAGCCCATCGGCCAAACCTTCACACCGCTGCACGTAATAACAAGACGCGCCAGACTCACAGGGCGCGCCATCTGATAGCTCTTGGCTAACCTGACAACTACCGCCCATATCGTGCAACAACAAGTCAGTGAAAGGATAAATAGTTTGGTTGGATAGCATGGCAATAGGTTCGGGATCGGGCTCCAAGCTGATTAAGGTGATTTCGCCCAACAAGCTGCCTTCTGCTTCACCTGTCAGGTGTCTTGGCGTGTGGCAACCGGCACAATTCGCCGTAAAAAATAGTTCACGCCCGGCGACAATATCGCTATCCCACACATCGTTATCACGGTCGTAACCTCGGCGTGCAGGCACACCGAGTACCCTGTTATAAAACTCCACCAATGCCAATTCGCGATCCGTTATATCTGGCTGATTACCGGTTTTATCCTCAGTATCAGCGATGGCCTGGCAGGCTACTTGACCACTAGTGCAGTTTTCTTCAATAAATATCGAGCTGGTAATGCCAACATCGCCCCGGTAGGCGCCAGCAGTTTGCTGCAATACACTCGGTGTTTGCGCTTTGTAAGCAAAGCGGCCAATACGCATCTCACCACGGGACACGTCCATCACCATCGAAGCACGACCAGATATGCCATCACCATCGCTGTCGTCAGGATCTGCAAGGGCTAAAAGGTTTTCCTGGGGAATAGTTTCCAACAGACCAGAGCCAAATACATGGGGTGCAACCCTGGGGGAAAATCGGATATCGTCAACAAAGTCACCAAAGCTCATATCTTTGAACTTATAGATCGGACGCCTAAGTTCGTAGGCTGTCCCGTCGGCGTAATTGCCATTTACCATTTCCCACTCAATGTAAGGGTATGCTTCACCCACCAATACATCGCCATTGAGCGAACCACCATAAACTGGCCAGCCCGATTCAAAATCAGACGTGTCAAAGCTCTGCACGGCAAAAGTCTGTATTTGGTCGCCATACATTGGATCCGGTGCACCGTCGCCGTCCCCTAATTTAACTAACGCGGCAGTAAACGGCTCGTCGGCATCTTCAGGTAAAAAGCCCCGGCCATCTTTAATATGGCAACCTTGGCAGTTACTGGTATTGAGCAAGGGCCCCATTCCAGAGTGGGGGGTACGGAATATATGGTCACCCGACGTAAAGTTGCCATCTAGCTGGAAATCTTGCGCAATAGGCTCAGGACGCAAAGAAAAGGCGTCGCTACCACTAACAAATAACGTAGCATCACCGCCTGCCAGGTATTCTCCTGTATCGGGTTGATCGCTGCTGATTGGCTCCAGGCCACTGTGATCAGTCACAGGATCAGGAGTGGGCGCGGGCGTTGGTGTGGGCGTTGGTGCGGGCGTCGGAGTAGGTGTCGGTGTCGAGGAATCGCCACTGCCGCCACCGCAGGCACTTAACAGGGAAAGTGCAATGGCAAGGGCCAAGTAATTTTTAGGTTTAGCGTACATATCTGGTCCTGATACTTCTGCTTAATTAAATGGAATGCAAAAAACAAAAACGGGGGGGCTTTAGCCCCCTACGTTAATCTTGTTCAAAGCTCAAATTAGTCACCGATGTCTTCTTCTGTGTCTTGACGCAGGTCATTGGTGGTGACGCCCAAGGCATCAATAACCTGCTCAATATCATCAGTTTGCTGAACCAAGGCCTGGATCACTGCGATAACGTTTTCTTGCTGCACACCTTCTTGGATTAGCACATCAAACGGTGTACCAGTCTTGGCTTTGGTATCAATAGTGGCAGCAGCAGCCATTGTGGCCTCTAGCGATCCGCGCAGTTGGTTGGCGAGTTCATGCTGGCCTTCAACCACCAATAGGTCATAGATAGAAGCCCCTTCCACCACTTCTCCATCAATTCGGGTATAGCTGCCGTTGAAAGAATTCTGGATACCTTTGGCATTGGTGAAAATGTCCCTGTGGGTGTTGTCACTAAAACAAGAGTGCTCGTCTTCTTGCGAGTCGGTAGTCAACGCGATGTTGATACGCTCACCTGCCAACTCTCCGTAGCTCATGCGTCCCATGCCTTCCAGTATTTTCGCTAGTGACACATCGCCGCCCGCTACGAAGCTTGTGTAATGCACGCCTGAACCTGGCTCCCAAGCTTCTGCAACCAGGGTCAAGTCATCGATTAGTTGGTCGGCTGCTGCCAACAAATAATCACCACGGCGGTCACAGATGTCATCAGGCGCACCGATAGTGCCAGAAGTACAGGCACCCACATTGCCATTGCTAACACTGTAAAAATCACTAACCGGGCGCTGGCCGCCAGAGGCATCACGGGGGCCTGCGCCACTCAAGTCTTCATTGAGGTCTTGGCCCCAAAGCAAAAACTCAATGGCATGGTAGCCAGTGGTTACGTTGCGCTCGTCTTCTCCATATTCAAACACGCTGGTGATCGTTTCTTGGTTAATAACCGGGTAGTTGACCGAGTCAGCTATCACATTGGTGTCCAACGCGTTGGCTGCCGCATCGGGACCTGAATTACCGTCAACAATCGGTGCAACATAGTCAATGATGGCTTCACCTAAAGGCCACGCATTAATGCGCCCTTCAGGGCCATCGCCCTCTTCACCCATGCTGCCATCATCGTTTAACGCATCAATTGGGCCCACGCGAAAACGGTAGACTTCAGTTTGGCCGTAGGGTTCACGGGAATCCAACCAAGCTTGCTTCGCCGCAACCATGGTTTCAGCACTGGGATTGTCAACCAAGTCCTGTAAGGCACTGCGCATGGAAACGGCAGTAATCAAGGAGTCAGAATACTTGGCGTAGGCAAGGTTGGCGTTTGTGGTGACAACATCTTCACGAGTGACAAAAACGCTAACACCATCGGTGCCAGGTGCACCGGAAGGGCCTGCAGCACCCGCAGGACCAGTGGCACCGTCATCGCCATCGTCAACACAGGCAGATAGGCTAAGGGCAGCAACTAAAGCAATTGCCAATTTGTTAGTTCTAAAATTCATATAATTTGTGTTCCTTGGATCGTTGGGAGACAACTGGCTGCGGTGCAGACACACCCATTAAATATGTAACAGTAAGTTACATGCAAATGAGAATCGTTTTTATTATATTTTCTATTAGTATTTTGTCTATTATTTATTTTATTTTTTTGATCTAGATCAATTTTTGCAAAAAGCTATACTCATCTATCTGATAAATAATAGTTTTTTATTATTTATTGAATTAATGGCAGGGATACCTATGGTATTGAGCGCAAGTTAAAGTCGCAGTTAAATTGAGATAAAAGCTAGCCAAACAGCTAACGAAGTGTTTCTGTCAGTTAGATAAAATAAACAATAATTTACAAATACAGTGCAACGTTACAGGTAACAAACCGGTGACTACCACGCAGTACAGCTCTAGGGGTGCGCTTAGAAGTGTAAGTAAAACTCTTTGCACAAGGCTTGGTAGGCACGGCTATAACGGTTGTTGATATCTTTGACCTGTAGTTCGTTCTTCTCTACATGGTCGGGTTTGGCCTTGCTCAGGCACCACAGGTTGCGCAATGGTTCCTTGCCAGGCGCCGGGATCAACTGCAGTTGCCGGGATACATACATGCCCAATACTTGCCACGCGGCCTCAAATTCGGCATCCGCTGCAACGGGTAAAACCACATAAAACTCCCCCTCGTCGTTCAACAGCCGATGGCAATGTGTCACCAGATCAGCAATAGCCAGTGTATCCTGCTGGCGGGCGCGCAACCGGGCAATGCTATGGTTGTCCCGGGTTTTATCGCTTTCACGATAGATGCGGCTAGGAAAGTAGGGCGGATTGGCAATGATTAAGTCAAATTGCTGGTCTGGTTCAAATGTCTGCAACTCTATTTGGCGGCAACTAAATTTATGTGGCCATGGGCTGGATATAAAGTTAAAAGTGGCCTGGGATACGGCATGGGCGTCAATATCAATGGCACATATATGGGTTTGCGGTGCTGTTTTTTGCCCCATCATCAGCGCTAACAAGCCCGACCCAGTGCCCACATCCAGTATGCGTTTGGCTGCTCCTGGCTGGCACCAGCTGCCCAGCACAATACTGTCTGTGCCCACTTTCATTCCGCACTGGGAATGATCTACATAAAACTGCTTAAACTGGAAACCTTTGCTCATTCTGGCTTAAGTGTTCTCTAAAGTTTTTGAGAAATATCTCTACCACCGCTGTTTCGCCACCATTTGCGCTGCAACAGCTTCAGCCTTAATTGGCCTGTAGGGTTTTAAACAACCCACCATTAGCGGCCCCAACCAGCTAAACAGCTTTATACCAATCGCCTCCGCAAGCCGGGTTTCAGCCCTGTCTCCCACCAACAGGGAGGGACGGACGCAAGCAAAGGCGGTGCCGTTGGCTAACGCTAAAATCACTTGTTCAAGTTTGCCTTTGACCTGTAAATAAAAACTACTGCTACTGGCTTTGGCGCCTATAGATGATATCCAGACGAAACTGTTAGCATTATGTGCTTTGGCTAGCTGGGCGGCTTGTAGAACGTATTCATAATCGACTCTCTGAAATGCGTCTTTTGTTTTTGCTTTTTTTTATTGTTGTGCCAAGGCAAACATAAACGTGATCAACCGCAAAATAACTAGCATAGTCTTGCATAGATTCAAAATCGATAACGATAGGCTCTATTTTATCTTCATAGTTTTCAAATACTTGTGCACACATTGGGGTGCGCAAAAAGCAGGTTACTTTAGCATAACGAGGATCTTGCAATAGCTGCTTGAGTAGGGACTTACCAACCAGGCCTGTCGCACCCAGTAACAAAGCTGTCTTATTGTCTTGCTTTTGCATGTTGTAACCCACAGCGTGAAGCCGATACAATCCAACAGGATAAAATAATAGTTATTGACAGGATAACGCGAAGAATGAAAAAACTCATCCTGGTTTCTGCACTGCTGGTAAATGGCACTGTCCTGGCAGAAGACCAAGCCACAACCGAACCCGAAGCCCAAAACCTCACTATAGAGCGTATTTTTGCCTCCCCCTCCCTCAATGGACAAGCGCCCAGGCAGCTAAAGATATCCCCTGATGGCTCCAGGGTAACCTTTATCCAGGGTAAAACCACAGACTACGAACGCTACGATTTGTGGGAGTACCATTTGGCATCTGGCCAGACCCGCATGTTGTTTGACGCCGACAGCCTGCACAGTGGCAAGGAAGAGCTTTCAGAGGAAGAAAAAGCACGCCGTGAACGGCGCCGTGAATTCGGTACAGGCATTATGCGCTACCACTGGTCCAATGATGGCAAAGCCTTGTTGTTTCCGCTTGCTGGTGATGCCTATTACTACCAATTAGGCAATGAAAACGCCCAACAGATATTGCAAACCGACGCATTTGAAACCGATATCCAACTGTCGCCAAGAAGCAATCATGTGACCTTTATCCGGGATCAAAATTTATTTTTCAAATCCATTGCAACTGGCGAAGAAACCCAGGTGACCACAGATGGTGGCGGAGCCATCAAAAATGGTATGGCGGAATTTGTGGCACAGGAAGAAATGAAACGCCTGACCGGATACTGGTGGTCCCCAGATGAATCAAAAATTGCCTACATCCGGGTTGATGAGTCTCCCGTAGATATTATCACCCGTAGCGAAATTTACGCCGACTCGGTGAAAGTAATTGAACAGCGCTACCCCCGTGCCGGCACCAATAACGTGACCTTCAAACTCGCCATCTATGACCTTGCCAGCAAAGAAACCCGCTGGGTGGATTTAGGTGACAACCAAGACATCTATTTTGCCCGCGGCAAGTGGATGAACGATAGCGAACACTTCACTTTCCAAATCCAAGACCGCCTGCAAAAACAACTCGACCTGAAAGTGGTGGATGCAGACAATGATGTTAATGTGCTTCTAACCGAGCGTAGCGACACCTGGGTTAACCTGCATGAAGACCTGCGTTTCCTTAAATCCAGCAACCAATTCCTTTGGACATCGGAAAAAGACGGCTTTAAACATATCTATTTGCACGACAACACGGGTAGGCAAGTAGCACAGCTCACCAAAGGCGAATGGGTCGTCGACGAAATTGTTGCCGTTGACGAAACCAACAAAACCGTCTATTTCACCGGCCGCAAAGACACGCCAATTGAACGCCACTTGTACAGCGTCAGCCTAGAAGGCGGTGACATCAACAAAATCAGCCAACGCAGTGGCTACCACAGCATTAGTTTCAGCAAAGATGCCAGTATCTATGTCAACAATTTCTCTACCGTGAATACGCCGCCACAAGTGAGCGTGCACAAAGCCAGTGGCGAAAAGCTCACTTGGCTACAGGAAAATGCACTAGACCAAAACCACCCATTGGCACCTTACCAAGCCAATTGGGTAAAACCTGAGTTTGGCACTTTCCGCACCCAAGATGGCGTTACCCTGCACTACCGGATGTGGACACCGAAAAAATTGAACGGCAAGCATCCGGTTATTGTATTCACCTACGGTGGTCCAATAGCCCAGGTAGTGACCAACCGTTGGTACGGCAACCGCGGTTTGCTGATGCAACACTGGGTAGACAAAGGGTACGTGGTATTTACCGTGGACAACCGTGGCTCCAACTACCGCGGCAAAGCCTTTGAAGATCCCATCTACAAGAGCATGGGTGAAATCGAAGTGGAAGACCAGGTGGCAGGCGTTAAATTCTTGCACACCCTGCCTTATGTAGACAAAGACCGTATTGGTGTTTACGGGCATAGCTATGGCGGCTATATGGCGTTGATGGCAATGTTCAAGGCACCAGAATATTTTGCTGCTGGTGTATCTGGGGCCCCCGTCACTACTTGGTCACTCTATGATACCCACTATACTGAGCGCTATATGGGTTTGCCCCAGGACAACCCTGAGGCCTATGAACGTTCATCGGTGTTTCCCTTCGCCAAAAACCTAAAAGGCGACTTGCTCATTTATCACGGCATGGCAGATGACAACGTATTGTTCCAACACTCCACCATGCTCTACAAACACCTGCAAGACCTAGCCTTGCCATTTGAAGTGATGGACTACCCCGGTAAAAAACACAGTATCCGCGGCAAACAAACCGGGATCCATTTGTACAATACCATCACTAACTTTTTTGATAGGACATTGAACTAAGCCCTATCAATCAGAATATGGGGTCAGAGTACTTGAAACAAAAGAAATAGTTGAATAAACACCGATTTTAATGTTTCAAGTACTCTGACCCCTTGATCGACTTGTGTGTTTTGTTTACTGGTCTAACGCCGCCTCCATTACCTGGAATACCGCGGTGATATCCACATAATTGCCATTCCAGCCATAACTATCACCCCATAATTTTGCAGCTTTTAAATCAGTCCGGGTAAACTCCGCAAAGCGCTCACCACCTTTGCCAATCACCCACAGTGGCACCAATTCATTGGTGTGGAACCGCGAGGCAAATTGAAAACCAGGAATATTGCCTTCCCCGCGGTCTTGGACGGGGAGGAACTCGTTAAACACGTCTTCTGCAGGATTAAAACGCGCAGCAGCTAGGGCTTCATCACTCCTATCAGTGGCAACTGCACCGCCAACGCTGTTAGTCCAAGTACCTTCGCCCCAAATACCGCCACATTCGTGATCAGAGGTAATAATGAGCAGGGTTTCGTCCCAGCTTGAGTTTTGCTCAACCCAACTAATTACAGCATCTACGGCCTTATTAAAGTCGATTTGCTCTTCAATAAAACGCGGCATATTGTTGCGGTGCCCCATCCAGTCGATGGCGCCGCCTTCAATCATGACAAAAAAACCGTGCTCATCTTGCTCCAACACATTTAGCGCACCCAGGCTCATTGTGGCAAGGTCAGGCACCTCGGGGTTATAAGCCATGCCCGATGGCGTATCAGCATCACCTAACCCTTCCCTGGCCGCTTGCAGAGTCGAGGCTGAACGCGCTATGCCAACAACGCGTTCAGGAATATTGTTGCCTCTTGCTAAGGCTTCAAAGTCAGCCCTGCTATCAATAAAAGCAAAACCATTGTGGCCTGCAGCACTGTTCAGTGCAGCAAAGGTTGTTTCGCCACCCACGTATTTATAGTCTTTGTCATCGTCTTTTTGGTTGGCTTCTCCGCTGCTAGTGTAAAGTGGATGCCCTGCCCCCATAATGACATTAAGGTCAGATGACACCATTTCATTAAAAATATCGGCGTAGTTGTTGCGCGATTGATTGTGTGCAATAACAGCCGCAGGGGTCGCGTGTGATGCCATGACCGAAGACACAGCGCCAGCGGCTAGCCCCTTTTCCATAGCCATTTGGGCAATAGTTTCAAAGCTCTGCGCACCACTCCAGTCCATATTGATTCGCCCCACGGAGGTTTTGCGGCCACTCAGTAGCGCTGTACCAGCCGCCGCGCTATCGGTATAGGAAGTATAGCTTTGTGCAACCGGCGCAAAATCATTCAACATGGTGTTCTCGAAACGCAGCCAGCGCGTATTCGGATTGTAGCCTTGCTCTACCGCACCGGCAATGTCAGCAATATCGTGGCCACGAGGCAGGATCTGGCCATTGGCATCTACCAGGTTCAACGCGCCATGTGCCAAACCAAAAACCAGTGGCACCGTACCGTCTGGCCGTGTTACCTGGTACGGCTGTTGCCCTGCCATTCCCTGATAATAATCAGTAGCCAGCCAACCGTTAAAACCGATGCCGTCGGAAATCATAAGAATGATGTTTTTTGGAGTAGTTTGCTTGCTAGCCTGCTGACTTGGGTCAGGTGTATTAGTGCAAGATAAAACTAAAAAGCTCGCAGTGAATACTGCAATAAGGCGGAAATGTCTTTTTAACATGCGATGCTCTCAGTGATTGTGCGCCACAAATAGTAGCAATAGATTGTGACGCGTTGATAACACAATACTCATTACACGGAATATTGGGTCAGATTATTAGAATAAACATTAAGGGGATCTTCTGTCGCTTATGCCTGTGACATCAGAAATAGCTGGTATAGACCACGGCAAATATGGCCAGCTGGATAAAAGTGAAAATCCAAAAGTACACGCCCGCAACCAGGATTTTCACTAACCTAGCTTCATAGTCTTTGCGCTTCACCATCCATACTGCACCAATCGCAGAGACAGCAGTAATAACAATGAGGGAGAGTTCCCAGTTCAGTTTTTGGTTGGAAGCAAAGGCCAAAGGGCTAAACACGAGTAAAAAGCAACAAAATACAGCTAATAGATTGAGTTTTATCATTATTTCCTTCGCGCAGGGTTAGCTGGGGACGGATCAAGGGGTCAGAGACCTTGAAACTGACTGCTAGTAACCTATTGAATAATTGATCTATTTTCAAGGTCTCTGACCCCTTGATCGCAGCTTCGAAGCCGCGATTTTAGGTTTTACTTCTTTAATTATCTGCCATTTGCGCTCATCAGGTAGGTAGAACCAGTTGTCGATGTCAGCCCGCTGCCGGAAACAGCCGATGCAAACATCGTTGTCATCATATTGGCAAACGGCTTGGCAAGGGCTGACAGGGCGTCGTTTCGGCGCTGTTGGGGAGGTCACCCCTGCCCCCCATTATTGCCTGCGCCGGTATTATCTGTTGCAGGTGGTGTCGCAGCTGTCGCCCCTGGTTGCTGTTGCGGGCGACGGTTCAGTTGCTCACGCAAGCTTTCCAAGGAATTTACCCGCTCCACCAAGGCTTCGATACGCAGTGCAGCTGTCGCAAGCTGATCGGTCATGCTGCGCAGTTCATCATCGGTGGAGGCATTGGCGGTCACCACGCTTTCCACCGACGCAGTCAACTGTTGCGCCCTGGCCAACTGCTGATCAACCTGCTCCTGCAATACCACCATATTAGTGCTGCTCATGCTAACTTCGCCTTCCAAGCCTTCTATAAGCTGTTTCTGGCTATTGAAGTTGCGGGTCACCTTGGCGTCCAAGTCTTTCAATTCGCTCTGGTTGCGGCGCCAGGCAGAGGCCCAAAGTTTGTCCATTTCATCCCAAAGCACATCGGTTTTTTCCTTGAGTTCGGTTACCTGTACGCGCAGGGCAACGGCCGACTGATCCAGCTCTTCGCCAGTGGCGGAAAGGCGCCTTTCCAATTCCTGTATCCTTAAATCGGCTTCATGCAATTGGGCTTGCTGCAGTTCGCTTTGCTGGTACAGGTAGTAGCTGCCACCAAAGCCAAACAATACTAATATAAAGGCGGTGACACCCCAGCCACTGCCAACGGACTTGACTGGCGCAGCTTCTACACTGGCGACGTCATCAGTGACTTTACCCGGTGGCGCGCTACGGCCGCGGAATGAATCCCTATCATCCTTATCCAGTACGATCCTGGGGATATTATCAAACTTGTCCTTCGACATTCTTTCTCTCTAAGGTTTAGACCGACTATTCAGCACTGAGCTGGTGCCTGTTAATGGTGGCAAAGATACCATGTTTCAGCAGTTTGTAATTATCATATTCGCCGACTCAGATAAAAAATACGATATCAAGCTCATTTGGGTTTAATACCGGGGTGCGAGAGCACATCTATCTTTGCTATCATCGCCGCAACAAGGAGTATGCTTTGAAATTACCAAACACCATTACTTACCAAGATATCTTGGCGGCACAAACCCGCATTGCCCCCTATGTGCAACGGACTCCCGTTGTAGAGTCGAGCCTACTTAACCAATGGTTGGGGCACCGCATCTTATTTAAAGCGGAATGCTTGCAAAAAACCGGGGCATTTAAACTGCGCGGTGCTTGCAATGTATTGGCGCATTTAAAGGAAACGGGTGCGCTGCCCAAGCGCATTGTCGCCAATAGCTCTGGCAACCACGCCCAGGCCGTGGCCTACGCTGCTTCATTGTATGGCCTCAAAGCTGATATCTATACCTCTGCTAACGTTTCCGCTGTAAAAGCAGCAGCAACGCAATACTATGGTGCTAATTTACATACTTTCCCTACTCGAAAAGAGGCGGACCTTGCGGTGATGGCAGCGTCAAGGCAACAGGGGACTTTGTGGATCCCGCCCTATAACCACCCGGATATTATTGCTGGCCAAGGTACTGCCACCTTAGAAGCCCTCCAGGAAATCGGCCAAGTGGACATAGTTGCAGCGCCCTGCGGCGGAGGCGGGTTACTTTCGGGCTCCCTAATTGCAGCAAAAAACATCGATGCAAGCATTAAGGTAATTGGCGCAGAGCCTTTGGCAGCCAATGACGCCGCCCGTTCACTGCGCAGCGGTGAGATAGTGGCATTGGAGGCCCCACCAAAAACCCTCGCCGATGGTGCCGCTACGCCATCGGTTGGCAATTTTACCTTCCCCTACTTGCAATGTACCGATGGTTTTTTTGAAGTACCTGAACAGCGCATCGCCTATTGGTGCCAGTGGTTGCAACATTTGCTGAAACTGCATATTGAGCCCACATGTGCTATGACCATGGAAGCCGTGTGCAATTACTTGGCAAATACCCAACCAATAGCAGAGCAAACCGTGTTGGTGGTTATTTCAGGTGGCAATATTGATGCAGCTAAAATGCGAGCAGTATGGCAGGAAGATCACTTATCAGAGCTGCCGAGCCTCTACCCTCGAACCGCGCAAGAATTTATCCAGCCAGGCGCAGCCAGTTAGGGAAGGCAAAAGCCAGGATAATACCTAGACCAGCTTTACCATATATAAGCAGTTGTCGAACCCGCCGGGAATTTCACCTGGATACTCAGTGAAAATAAAGCCTAGGGACTGGTATAACTTTATGGCGAGGTGGTTGTCTTGCAATACAAATAGCGAAAAGCCCTGTGCTTGCTGGACTCTGGGAGCTTGCTGGATCAAACATTGCACCAACAACTTACCCAATCCTTGCCCCCTGAGGTTAGGGTTAACCGCCAACCGCCCAAGGTGGTGCCTACCCTTGCGCACATAGGTTTGGCCAAACCCCAATAACTGTTTCGAGTCGTCCTTGAGGCTATAGCTTGCCAGCTCCCATAAGCGTATTTGTTGGATAAACTGTTGCTGGTCACAATCCAGGATCAGGCCAGGACCGCCCCAGCTAAACAATTCTTTTTCTGTAGCAAACCAAGATTGTAGATGCTTGGCATCTTTATGGTTCGCTTCCACCAGTGTTGGTGGTATTGGCGTTCGTCGCTTTAACAAAATAGTCCCTTATTCAGTGTTCAGGTTACACAGCCGGGCATTGCTTATTGGCCATCATATAGGGTAGAAATCCACTTTTTCTCGTCGATAAAATTCCACGACCAGCTATCCCATTTGGCGTCGAGCCCTTTGGCAACCGCCTGCTGCAGGCTTAAGCCATCGTCTTTCATTTGTTTGACCACCGCAGCCGTCGCTTTCAGCATATCCAAATAGTTAATTAAATCGGCTTTATTAGCTAACTCGCCATGTCCCGCAATAATACGCGTATTGTCATCAGTGGCAGCGATCATAGCTTCTATGGTATTGATAAAGCCCGGTACCGTGCCACCACCGTTGAGGTCAATGTAGGGAAACATGTAATTAAACAATAGATCCCCAGCATGGATAATGTTTTGCTGTTCAAACCAAATGTAGCTATCGCCATCAGTATGGCTGCTAGGGGTGTGGCGCACATGGATGGTATCGCCATTGAAGTGAAATTTAACGCCTTGCTCATAGGTGACTACCGGCAGCGCGGCTTTTTCTTTATCACCATCGACTAACCGCATCCTGACATTGTCATGGGCAAAGATAGTAGTGCCCTCGGTTTTGGCGAACCAAGCATTACCACCCACATGGTCACCGTGGTAATGGGTATTGATCAAAAACCGGATGTCATTGTCAGAAATTGCCCTTATGGCTTCGGTTATCTTGGGTGCTAAAGGTTCAAACTGATCATCAATCATCAACACACCGTCTTCACCCACAGATACCCCGATATTGCCACCAGCGCCTTTTAGCATGTAAACAGAATCTGTAAGTTTGGTTGTGGTCACTTCCACATTGGCAAAGCGGTCGTGGGCATTTGCAGCAGTTGCACAAAGCATGGCTAGGCTAGCTAGGAGTTTTTTCATATTATTTTCCAATAGAGTCTTTCAGACGATGCCAACTATACATCCAATCCTATTTATAGTGGCGTTCGCCGTGAACTGATCAGTTTTTGTTAGAAAAGATTTCAGATAAAACCACAAACCGCGACTAGTGACCTTTGTGCTTACCGTAAATGGGCTTGTGGCAATGGGGACAGTTCAAAGGGGCGCCTTGTTCCAACGAACAGGTTTGCAAAAGGTTTTCCAGTACATCGTCTGATAAATCTAAACGTTCGGTCAGCTCATCCAGCGCTGCCCGCTCTTTTTTTGTGACAATGCCATCCTGTAAGGCATTGTTCACTTCCACCTCCAACAAGCGCTTGCGTAACCGTAGCTCATCGCCAAATTTAGCAGCCAGCATGGCGGCAGGTAGCGCAACAAAACCCACCCCCAACAACATAATGAAAATAGAGATGAACTTACCTAAAAAGGTAATGGGAGTAACATCACCATAACCTACGGTGGTCATGGTCACTACAGCCCACCACATGGCACTGGGTATGCTATCAAACACCTCAGGTTGCGCATGGTTTTCAATGCTGTACATCACGCTAGCGGACAAGATTACCAACATCACCATGGTAAACAGTGCTGCCCCAATCGTAGATAACTCCTTGTACAAAACGCTGGCGAACAGGTTTAGACCTTTAAAATAATGGGTCAGCTTAAGCAGCCGCAACATGCGCAACATCCTTAAGTAGCGCAAGTCAATACTGAAGAAGAAAGCCAAATAAAACGGTGCGATTGCGATGAGATCAATAAAGGCGACTGGGCTAAAAAAGTATTTAATGCGTGCTTTGATAGGGTTGGACGCATCGATTTTACTCGATTCCACGCACACCCAGATGCGGGCAAAATACTCAACTGTAAAAACAATGACCGAGAATACATTGAAATAGTGGAACTCCTGCTCATATAGCTCACCAATTGGCTGGTACGACTCCACTATCACCGCAAATACGTTAGCCACAATCAAGACAATGATAAAGCCGCTAAACAGCCTATTAGCTAATGACGAATTTATATCCCTTTCCAGCAGGTTGTATGCTTTTTTCCGCAGTGTCATAAATTACTCTTTGTTGTTTTTAGTTTTGTTTTCATTGCTGTCTAGATGGGTTTGCCGATGCAAGCAACCTAGTAAACCTCAGCTCTCCAACATTGATAATATAAGCAGAGCAGAGGCATTTTATGCTTCAGATCAATCTGCCTGCTAAAAACAAAGATAGCAGGATCAAACCACTCTGGGTCAAAGATCAATAACGCGCATTATTCCAAACTCTTTGCGATTGAATAAATCCAAATACAGAGCAATGCGCTATAAGCCACTATTCGAATCGATGCTATAACAAGGGGAGTCGCGTTGGCCTGGATTGGATTTACCCTATTAGCGGCGTTTTCGCAGGCGATTAGGAATTTACTGCAGAGTAAGTTAACCGCGCAATTTGACGCCACAGCAGTCACCCTTTCCCGGTTCACCTATGCCGCGCCATTAGCTATCGCATATCTATTGCTACTACAAAATTCTTACAGTATTGGTATTCAACCACTACTGCCATCCGCAATCAGTCACCTAGGCCTATTGTATTGTGGCCTGGCAGCGGTGGCGCAAATCACCGGCACCGCCTGCTTGGTTCAAATGTTTAAACATAAAAATTATCTAGTGGGCGCAGGGCTTGCCAAAACAGAAGCGCTGTTAACAGGTCTGTTGGGCATGCTACTTTTTTCAGCCGCGCTGAGTGTGCTAGGTTGGCTTGGTGTATTGCTGGGGACATTTGCCGTGCTGCTGCTAAGTGGCATCAACAAATCCGGTAGAGCCTCGCTCAAAGTAATATTGCTCGGATTATCGTGCGGTACACTATTTGCCCTAACCGCGTTGTTTACTAAACAAGCGGCTTCACATATCGACCTTATGTTCCCAGTTGACGCAGCGTTAGTGTTGGCCTATGTACTCAGCTTGCAAACTCTTATTATGTTGGGTTGGGCGAGCCTGGTGACACCATCATCCCTAAAAGTGCTAATCCAAGCACCAGTCCGGGTAGTCCTGATAAGCATTGCTGGATTCATCGCATCCCTGGGATGGTTTAGTGCAGTAGCATTGCAAGAGGCGGCCTATGTAAGGACACTGGGGCAGGTAGAAATTCTTATCAGCATTGTACTTTCTGTTGTGTTACTACGCCATGCGCCTAGCAAATCGGAAATCCTAGGACTAGTGTTAATACTTATTTCCGCTGTCCTGGTATTGCTGGGCTAAACTGGGTACACCCTATGCCAATCCAAACACTACACCATATCAATTATGTCGTTAAAGACTTAGGTAAGAGTGCAGAATATATGAAGACTGTACTACAGCAAAAACCAATATTTGAAAGCTTGGGCAACCGCGGGGCGGAAACCGCCCGCTTTCAATTGGGCGAAACATGGTTGGTTCTCGTCGCACCCTATGATGAAAACTCCGTGGTTGGGCAAATTCTAAAAGAGCGTGGCGAAGGCTTGTTTTTGCTGTCATTGTCAACCGATGATCTTGAATCTCAAATAGCAGAACTCGAACAAAATGGTATCAGCATGAGTGATTCTGGTGTCCGTAAGGGCTTAGCCAACTGCATGTGCATGACCTAGAGGCTCCCACAGCATTTGCCCCTATCATCCAACTTTGCCAAGAACGCGACTAACCATCCAAAGGTATACCACGATATTTGCCTACAAATTCATTTCACTTTGAAATCCATTTTTTCAAAATGGATGTACCACACCTATAATTAATTGACCATATTTTAACCAAAGCTAGCCGAGATTACAGTAACCATTTGTTTTTATTGGACATATAAATCCCTGCACAGTTGGCATGGCCACTGCAATACTAGCTGCACGCGTAAAACAAATGCGCTCTCATTAACAAATGTGCAACATGGTGAACTGTCAGGGCTAGCTTGTGAACTTTATCAATACAGCAAAACAAGGTGAACAAGTGAAAACGAAAGTACTGATCTTTGGTTACAAAGAGTTCAGCCAATTGATGAACTCAGTGATAGAGCCTTACCGCAAAGTCGCCACATTCAAGATTATTGATGCCATTTTGGTCAACGTTAGTAATGTCGCAACACAGATCAAAGACTTTAATCCTGATGTAGTACTAAGTGCCGGTGCCAATGCCTCGTATTTGAAGTCGGTTCTGGACATCCCAGTAGTTGGCCTGCAATCAGATGTGTCTGACCTCATTGACGCTGTTGGCAAAGCGGCACGGGTTTCAGACAATATAATTCTGGTGAGCTTCAAGAAACCTTCTCCAGTTGTACCCCTGCTTGAAAGCAGCTTGAAGGTAAAAATCACCGAGGAAATTTACGACACCCCAGACCAAGCCCGCGAAATATTCCTGTTAAACCAAGACAGCTCTAACGCTTTCGTCGGGGCCAGCTATGTGTGCGGCTTGGCAGCAGAAAAAGGGATACCAGCGTTTTTAACATATTCGGTTAAATCCTGCGAAAACGCTATCGAGAGCGCCTTGGAAATGGCCTTGGAAAATAGTAGCCAGCGCAATGACAGCGCCATGGCGAGCTGGATAACCGAGCATTTACAACAGCCAGTCATTACTTACAGCAAAAATACCGAGCAATTCAAGCTCAACCAAGCAGCTCAAGGCCTGCTGCACAGCCAAGAATTAGCTGATTATGAGCAACAAGCATTACTGGCAGAGCTAACCGACAAACCCTCTGCCAATGGCGAGGTAGCACTGGCAGGTCAAGATTGGTGGTACCGGGTGGAAAAAATTGTCAGCAACAGCCGCGCCCATTACATATTCCAACTTAGCTTGAAAACCACCGCAAGCGAACAACACACCAGCCAATTGCAACAGCACCAGCTGATTTACCAATCAGATGCGATGAAGCAGTTACTATCGCTAGCACGCTCCTATGCCTTGTCCCCAAGCAACGTATTGATTCTCGGTGAATCAGGGCACTGGTAAAGAACTGATTGCGAGGGAAATTTACCAACAGGGTCCTTATGGCAAAGGTCGTTTTGTGGCACTCAATTGCAGTGCTATCCCGTCAGAGCTGTTTGAATCTGAGTTATTTGGCCATGCCGAGGGCGCCTTTACTGGTTCCCGAAAGGGGGGCCGCAAAGGCCTTGTAGAAGAAGCCAATAACGGTGTGTTGTTTCTTGATGAAATAAGTGAGTTGGCAGCCCAGCAGCAGGCCAAGCTATTGCGTTTCCTGCAAGAACGCACCTACCGTCCTGTTGGCTCAAACCGGGAAGTCCCGGTTAATATTAAGCTCGTTGCTGCCAGTAACATCCCCCTCAAGGAATTAGTGGAAGCCGGTAACTTTAGGGCTGATTTATATTACCGCCTCAATGTATTTAACCTGTTTGTACCACCACTGCGCATGCGCAAAGGTGACCTCAGTTGTATTACCCAATTTAAATTAAAGAACCTGTTGGAATACTACGCGCTGGATATACCAGCACAAGAACTTAGCCAACAGCTCACCCCTTACCTGGCCCACTACCAATGGCCGGGCAATATTAGGGAACTCGAAAATCTATTGGAAAGGGTCGTGGCGAACTTATCAGTAAGCCAAGACACTGACCAGTTATTACAAAACCTAGGGACAATAGCGCCTGAACTTTTCTCAGAAACTAAAACAACAAGTGAAGAAGGGTTGGTAAGAAGCAAAGAATTAGAGCTTGTTATCGATGCTATGGATAAGTTTGGCGGTAACAAAGCAAAGGTTGCTGAATATTTGGGCATGAGCCAAACCACCTTGTGGCGACGCCTGAAACAACTCAATAATTAAATTACCGGAGTGATCATAATGGCACTTTTCAACAAGAAAACGCTAGCTGCCGCCATCTCAACCGCGCTCGCCGTGGGTATGGGTTTTTCCAGCACGCATGTTCTTGCCCAAGAACAAGCCGAAGCAGAAGACATGGAAATTATTAGTATTTCTCGGAAGCGTCCAGAAACCTTACAACAAGTGCCTATTGCCGTTTCCGCCATCTCAGAGCGGGACATCGAATCCGCCGGTGTTGAGCGTCCCGATGATTTTATCGCCCTAATCCCAAATGTCAGTATTGTCGATACTGCCAACGTGGGTGACACCCAGGTAAGTATCCGCGGTATCGTATCAACCCGTGATGCCGAATCCACCTTTGCCTATGTGGTTGATGGCGTGTTGATCACCAACCCCAACGGGTTTAACGAAGAGCTAGTTGATATTAGCCAAATCGAAGTACTAAAAGGCCCACAGGGTGCCCTATATGGCCGTAACGCAGTGTCAGGAGCCATCCTGGTAACCACTAAAATACCAGACGATGTGGTTGAAGGCAGCGTTAAAGTCAGGCTTGGCAACAACGGTACCCAAGGCCTTACCGGTGTGGTTAGCGGTGGCATAAGTGATGATATGCGGGGACGGCTAGTTTTGAGCACCAGCCAAACCGATGGCCACTACAGCAATGCTTTTACCGGCGCTGACGATTCAGTCGACTATTTAGAAGATAGCTCCCTGAAAGGCCGCTTGATTTGGGATCTAAACGATGCCCTTACGGTTGACATGCGCGCCGGTTACAGCGACGTCAAAGGCGGTGCCATTAACTTTAACGCCGTATTTGCCCTACCAACCTTTGAAGGTATTTTTGCCCAGCCTAACTTTTTTGCTGACGTTAACGACCATGATTTCATTTTCGCTTTTAATGTGCCAGGTGAAAACAAACAAGAAACAACAGAGTTATCCATCAAAGCGGATCTGGATCTAGATGGTTTCGACGTCACCACCGTATTAGCCTACAACGACCTGGAAGAATACCTCCTGTCCGATGGCACCAGCGCTTCATTTTATGGTTATGAACTGACAGCCCAGTGCCAAACTGACCGCGCGACCTTGAACAACACACCAGGTGCACTAGGCGGTGCCGATCGCACCGATTTGTTTGGCGAATTCTTTGCACCTTTCGGCGTGTTTCCTCCTGGGGTTGAATTCACTGGTGTATATGGCCCCTACACACCAACTGCCTGTGACGGTTTCCAATACCAGGAGCGCAGCCAGTCTGATTTCAGCGGCGAAGTTAGGTTGACCTCTGACGATATGGACAGCGACCTGCGCTGGATCATGGGCTTGTACTTTGCCGAAATTGAACGTGACGTTGTCGTCGCCTATGGTGCCGATACCGGCGCGGGATTCTTGCGCCAAGCCTATGTGCCTGCTACGGGTCCAAACCCGACTGACCTATTGTTTGATGATACCTTCGATACTTCGGTAATTTCGGCGTTTGGCCAGGTGGAATATGACCTAAGTGACGACTTGGAGCTGTCGGTAGCTCTGCGCTATGACAAAGAAGACCGCGAAGTTTCCAACAACGTGCCCAACGTCACGGCCTCTGGTTTGAACATCAACACCTTGATTGATGGTGCGCCAGGCCCAATCAACCCAGCATTCGGCGTAACACCAGGTGGCATACCAGACCGTGAGCGCACGTTTGCACATTTGCAACCGAAAGTCACTTTAAGCTACGAGGCTGCTAAAAACCTGAACCTCTATGGTAGCTATGGCGTTGGCTTCAGGAGTGGTGGTTTCAACTCAATCGGCACCGAAGCCACCCTTAATTTCTGGTTTAACCAATCTGGCCTAGGTACACCCGGTGACGCAGTCAATGCGCAATTATTAGTCACTGACGAATACGACAAAGAAGTGACCACAAATATCGAGTTAGGTTTAAAGTCCAAGTGGTTTGACAACAAGTTAGTGGTTAATGCCGCCGTATTTGATACCAACGTAGAAGATAACCAGTTCTTCGAATTTTTTGCCGGCCCATTCGGCTTGCTAAGGGCGGTGACCACTATTGATGAGTTGGATATCCGTGGTTTTGAAGTGGACTTCCAAGCCCAGGTGGCGGAAAACGTGCGCCTAGTAGGCGGTATCGGTTTATTGGATAGCGAAATTATTGAAAACAAAAACCGCCCACTGACTGTCGGCAATTCTGCGCCACAAGCACCGGATGAGACCTTTACCTTGGGTATCATCATGGATCACCAGATTACCAGCGACTGGAATATGTCCACCCGCCTTGACTGGCAATACACTGGCGAAACCTATTTCCATACCCTGCAAGGCGAGCAAACGCCCACTATTTGGGATTTCTTCGGTACCTTAGGCGGTGGTGTACCACCTGGTCCACACCCACAAGACTTCAGCAAAGCCAGCCGTGACGCCTTTAGCACCATCAATGCCCGTATCGCGTTTGAATCTGAATTCTGGAAGATTGCCATCTGGGGCAAAAACATTGGTGACGAGGAATATCTTCAGGAAGTGATCCCGGCGCCTGAATTTGGTGGTTCATTTATCCATCCATCAGCGCAGGCCTCTTACGGCATCGACGTGACTTACCAGTTCTAATTTAGCCTAGCCTATACCAGCAAGGCTGGTATGGGCTTTCATTTAGGAAAAGCAGCAATGAACAAGCCTCTAAGCGGTGTTCGGATCCTTGATCTCACCCATATGCTATCCGGCCCCTACGGCGCCATGATCTTGGCCGACTTGGGCGCGGATACCATCAAGGTTGAGCCACTTCACGGAGAAGGCACCCGCAAACTACTGGCTTCAGATCCAGAAAACTCCGTCAATGGCATGGGTGCCTATTTCATCACCCTTAACCGCAATAAACGGAGTGTTGCCATTGATTTGAAAAATGAGCGCGGTCTTGAGGTCTTTTATGACCTAGTGCGTAAATCGGATGTGGTAATCAATAATTTTGGCGCTGGTGTGCCCGCCAAATTAAAAATTGACTATGCTCATCTAAAACAGATTAATCCACGCATTATTACCTGTTCTATCACGGGCTTCGGTAACGCCGGCCCTAATTACAAACGGCCCGCTTTTGACCAGGTAGCGCAAGCTATTGGTGGTGGCATGTCTATCACTGGCAACGATCCACGCAACCCTGTCCGCGCAGGTATTCCCATTGGCGACCTTGGGGGCGGCATGTTCGCGGTAATGGGGATACAAGCCGCCTTATTGGAACGGGAACGCAGCGGCGAAGGCCAGGATGTGGATATTTCCATGCTGGATTGCCAAATATCCCTGCTTAACTATATGGCCACCATGCACTTCATCTCGGGCAAAGACCCCTATCCCATCGGTAATTCCCATTTTGTGCACGTGCCCTACGATACCTTTACTACTTCTGATGGTTTTATTGTTATCGCGGTGATCACCGACAACTTCTGGCACTTGTTAAAAGACGTAGTTGATATACCTGCTTTTAACGACACCAAATACGACGGGCAACCAGGCCGGTTCGAAGACCGCAAAATGATCAACCAGTTGCTCAATGAAACCCTAATACAAAAGCCTTCAGCCTATTGGATTGAGAAACTAGAAGCGGCGCGTATCCCTTGTGCGCCCGTTAACAAGTTTTCACAGGCGCTTAATGATGAGCAAGTGCGCTTCCGCAACATGGTAGTGGAATTGACCGAACCCGAAGGTGGCAGCACCCAAGGCCCCGGCAACCCCATCAAGCTCTCCCGCAGCAATGAAGAGTCCTTTAGCACAGCGCCAGGTTTAGGCCAGCATACGCAGCAAGTCTTAAGCGAATTGCTAGAACTGGCACCTGAAAAAGTATCAGAGCTACTGCAAGACGGGGTTGTAGGCTAATGGCAGTGGAAAAAATCACAATTAACGATGTTGGACCACGGGACGGTTTGCAAAACCAGCCGAAGATCCTCTCGGTGGATGAGCGCATCGCTCTGGTCAATGCACTGGTGTCAGCTGGTTTACCAGAAATAGAAGTGGGCGCCTTTGTTTCTCCCAAAGCTGTTCCAGCAATGGCGGGGACAGGTGATGTGTTCCAACAAGTAAACAAAGGTAAGACCCTATTTTCTGCGCTTATCCCAAACCAAAAAGGATTCCAAATCGCTGAACAAACTGGGTTGAAGCTAACCTCATTGGTGATTGCTGCCAGCAATACCATGAATCAAAAGAATATCCGCATGAGTACCCAGGCAACGATGGAAATGTGCCAGGCTGTTATCCAGGGTGCCAGGGAAAGCGGCAGCGACACCCGGATCCAAGCTTATTTAGCTACTGCTTGGGAATGCCCTTTTGAAGGCAAGGTGGCGCCAGATGCCGTGCTTAGCCTGGCGGAACAGCTGATGGAGCTGGGCGTAGAGTCACTGGTGATTGCAGACACCGTAGGCGCAGCCAATCCAGGCGCGGTAAAACAGCTAATGACATCGCTCGCACAAGAGCACGGCACAGACAGGTTGTCTTGCCATTTCCACGATACCCGTGCCATGGGTTTGGCCAATGTATACGCCGCCGTCGAAGCCGGTATACGTCGGTTTGACGCCTCTATTGCAGGCCTAGGCGGGTGCCCATTTGCCCCAGGTGCATCAGGCAATGTCGCGACTGAAGACGTGGTTTTACTGGCAGAACAACTGGGGTTTGCAACAGGTATAGATATGCCAGCCCTATTGCAGGCATCCGATTTAGCCATTGGGCTAACCGGCACTGCCAAAGGTGGCAAGGCTAAAACCTGGCTAGAAAAAAATTATCAACGAGCACAGCTCGGTTAACAAAGAGAGTTTTTGGAGAACGTAATGAGTTATAGATTAGGTGTCGACGTAGGTGGCACATTTACCGACCTACTTCTTATCAATGAAGAAACAGGTCAAACTCATACCGCAAAAGTACCGTCTACCCCAGAAGATTCTTCTATTGGGGTTCTCAATGGCATCGAGCGTATATGCGCTGAATCGGGTATCGAACCCACCAGTATTAACCATGTAATGCACGGTACTACGGTTGCTACCAATGCCGTATTGACCGGCAAAGGGGCAAAGGTTGGCTTGGTGACCACCCAAGGCTACCGCCAGGTATTGCAAGTGGCCCGTTCCTTCTGCCCAGGTGGTTTAGGTGGCTGGGTGAGCTACATGAAGAAACCATTATTGGCACCTTTGGAGTTAACCATTGAAGCCAAAGAGCGGGTCGACGCCAACGGTAAAGTTTCAGAACCTCTAGACGAAGCACAACTGGTAACCGAGCTCACCAAACTTGCCCAAAGCGGCGAAATTGAAGCCCTAACCATTTCCTTGATCAATGCCTATGT
This sequence comes from Alteromonadaceae bacterium, assembly GCA_965279005.1. Classification (GTDB taxonomy): domain Bacteria; phylum Pseudomonadota; class Gammaproteobacteria; order Enterobacterales; family Alteromonadaceae; genus Planctobacterium. Next base: position 196,084 of record CBDIHK010000028.1, read on the forward strand.
CAACCCGGTCAACGAAATCAGGGCTCGTGAAATTGCCAGCGACATATTCCCGAACATTCCTATCACCATCTCCAGTGACGTGGTACCCGAAATGCAGGAATACGAGCGAACGGAAACCACAGTGGTCAATAGTTATGTGCGACCAGAAGTAGCCCAATACCTACAGAACCTAAAAGCCTCAGTGGCGGCGAAAATGGGCGACGACACACAACTGAGTATCTTGCGCTCTGACGGCGGCTTAGCCTCTGCCAAGTCCGCCTCGGAAAGCCCGGTCAATTTATTGATGTCTGGGCCTGCTGGCGGTGTTGCTGGTGCCGTGCATTTTTGCAGCCAGGCGGGCTTCAACGACATACTCACCTTTGACATGGGCGGCACCTCCACGGATGTTGCACTTATCCAGAACGCCAAAGCGCGCGTGCGCAGGGAAACCCGCGTCGGTGACGTCACCGTGCGCGCGCCATCTGTGGATGTTAGGACGGTGGGCGCCGGGGGCGGTTCAATCGCTTTTGTGCCGGAACTGACCAAGGCACTGCGGGTCGGTCCCCAGTCGGCGGGCGCATCACCGGGCCCTGCTGCCTACATGAAAGGAGGAGAAGAACCCACGGTATGCGATGCAAACGTAGTACTGGGCTACCTGCCTTCTGATGTGCAATTAGGCGGTGCCATGGCCATTGATAAAAATGCAGCTGTCGCTGCGGTCAAACGCGTGGCAGACCCCATGGGACTGAGCGTTGAAGAAGCTGCCGAAGGTATCATCAAGATTGTCAACGAAGCCATGTTCGGTGCACTGCGCCTAGTATCGGTAGAACAGGGGTTCGATCCAAGGGAATTCGCCTTGGTAGGATTCGGGGGCGCCGGCCCATTGCATGCCAATGCCTTGGGTATACTCACCCAATCTTGGCCAGCAATCGTGCCACCGGGACCGGGGGTCTTGTGTGCCTACGGCGACGCCACAACCCAAGTACGGGATGAGGCATCTAAAACACTGGTCACCCTGATTGACAATATTTCAACTGAAGACTTAAGCCAGCAACTATCGGAACTGCAAGCCAAAGCAACCAAGACCTTGACCGACGATGGGGTGCCAACATCCCAACAACAAGTCACTTACCAGGCGGATGTGCGCTACACCGGACAGGCGTTCCAGCTGTCGGTTGAGTTCAGCGCGGAAGAGCTGGCACAAAAAGGCAAAGAGTTACTGGTTGAAGCCTTTGACAAGGAACACACCCAGCTATTCACCTTTGCCCTGTCTGAAGGCCATGAAATTGTCATGATCCGCGCTGTTGCAGTTGCCACTTCTGCTGAACTTCCCGGCATGCCATTAGGTAGCTCGGACGGTGGTGTGGAGCAAGCCAAAGTCGCCGACACCGAGGTGTATTATAACGGTGCTTATCATCCAGCAGTGATTTATGACCGTAATAAGCTTAACCAAGGTGATTCAGTGGTGGGACCCGCCATCATCTGCGAGATGGACTCCACCACGCTGATACTACCCGAACACCACGCGACGGTTGACTCTGTGGGTAACCTGCTGATTAACCCAACCGCAGCGTAGAGGTACTTGATATGAAAAACAAAATTGTAGAAACCAACCATATTGCGCTTAACCGTGTTGCTGTTGAAACCGTTACCGTGGACATCATCGAAAATGCCTTGAAAAACGCCCGGGAAGAGATGGATGCAGTGCTTTTCCGCACCGCCATGAGCCCTGGGATCCGGGAGCAAGGTGATTGTTTCCCGATGATTGCCAACAAAGACGGCAAAATGGTTGTCGGCCAGTTTGGTTCCTTTATCCATGGTTTCATGGAAGCCTTCGAAGGAGAGCTGGAAGAAGGTGACATCATGATCACCAACGATCCCTACATGACCAACGGCGCAGTATCCCACCTGCCCGACTGGATTGTATTGGTGCCCATTTTTAAAGACGGCCGTCACATTGCTTGGTCTGCTATGTTTGGCCACATGTCAGACAACGGCGGTATGGTGCCTGGCTCTATTCCAATTGAGGCCAACAGTATCTACCAAGAAGGGATCCGCATCCCGCCTACCAAGCTTTACAAACGGGGCGAGCTACAATCGGATTTACTGGAGCTGATCCTACACAATGTTCGTACCCCCCAGTGGAACCGCTTTGACTTAAACGCCCTGGTTGCTGCTTGTAATACCGCAGCCAAGCGCTGCGTAGAAATTGCTGAACGCTTTGGTGACGACATTTTCTATTCCACCATGGAAATCATGCTGGAGCGCAACCATGTGGCGATGCAGGCCATCATCAATATGCTGGTGCCAGAAGAGCCGCGCACTTTTGAAGACTACGTTTGCGACGACGGCGTAGGTATGGGCCCCTACCGGATCCGCTGTAAAATGTGGCGCGAGGGCAACAAAGCCATATTCGACTTTGAAGGTACCCACCCGCAGGCGCAAAGCTCCATCAACTTCTACCTGAATGAAGAAATGTTCAAGATGTTTTTTGGCTCTTTCACTATCAACCTGGTGGATCCGCAGATCTTGTTCAACGATGGCTTTTACGACCTGGTGGACGTGCGTATACCCAAAGGCAGCCTGCTCAAGCCCGAATTTCCAGCGGCATTGTCTGGCCGTACCCACGCGTTGGGACGCATATTCGATGTGATGGGAGGTTTATTAGGGCAAGGCGCTCCTGAAGCCATGAACGCGGCAGGTTTTTCCGATTCACCGCACCTGTTCTACTCAGGATACGACGACAATGGCGAATGGTTCCAGCTATTCCAAATCGGTTTCGGCGGCATTCCCGGTAGGCCAGTCGGCGATGGACCGGACGGCCATTCACTCTGGCCTGGGTTTACCAATGTGCCCAATGAGTTTATCGAGGCTTACTTTCCGCTTCGCGTAGAAAAATACGAAACCATCACCGATTCTGGTGGTGCCGGTTTACACCGCGGCGGCAACGGTTTGTCAGTGGCATACCGCTTTTTGAATGATGGCCAAATTGCCATCCATGACGAACGCTGGCTGACCCACCCTTGGGGTGTCAATGGCGGTGAGCCGGGACAGCGTTCAACAAAAATACTAGTGCGCGGCAATGGCGAACGTGAAATCTTGCCTGCCAAGTGCGACGGTATCGAAGTCAACAAAGGCGACCTACTCTACTTCAACACCTGGGGCGGCGGTGGCTGGGGTGACCCTTACCAGCGAGACGCTGAGCTGGTAATGCGGGACGTGCGCCAAGGACTAGTCAGTGCTGAAGGTGCCAAGCGTTATGGAGTTGTCATCAAGGGCGGTGAAATAGACCAATCGGCAACCACGGCCTTAAGGGCGGAACTTACCGAACAACGCGGCGAGCCAGGTCTGTTTGACTTTGGCGGCAGCATTGAAGAGCTGAAAGCGCGTTGCCTGGAAGAAACCGGCTTACCCGCACCAAAGGAACCGCAATTTAGAAAGGCGCGTGCGTAAATGGTGGTGACAAACCGTAACCGGGATCTGGACACTGGCAGTATCCCTGCCAGCCAGCATCCGGCCTTGATTATTGTGGATATGTCCAATGGCTTTACCTCTCCCGACAGTCCGTTGGGAGGGGACTTTAGCCCGGAAATTGCGGTTACCAACCAGCTGATCCAGTGGTTTGCCCAACGCAACTGGCCAATATTTTGTTCGTCAGTGGTTTACTCTGATGCACAACAGGCGTCGGTATTCCGCAGCCGCTTGCCAGACTTGGAGATACTGCAAAAAGGCAGTGATTGGGTAGGGATTGATCCAAGATTGGAATTCCCCAAAGGCTACACCCTGGTGGAAAAACAACTACCCAGCGCCTTTTTCGATACGAACTTGGCGCAGCAGCTGCGGGAACAAGGTATCGACAGCTGCGTGGTCACCGGCTTGACTACCAGCGGCTGCGTCAGGGCCACAGCGGTAGATTCCTTACAATACAATTTCTCTACCATTGTAGTATCCGATGCCTGTGGTGACCGCAACCACCAAGCCCACTTGGCGTCATTGCACGATATCAATGCCAAATACGGCGTCGTCGTCAATTCCGACGACCTGCTGGATTACATCGAAGGTAAATAAAACCGTGTCAGATATTAATGTGACTGCAGGCCCGAAAAGCCTGTACGAAAAACTATTGCAGCAACACCTAGTAACCGAGGTGGATGGCGAGCTATTGCTCTACATCGACCGCCACCTGATCCATGAAGTCACTTCGCCGCAGGCGTTTTCGGGCCTGGCCATTAAACAGCGGCCAGTATTTAGCCCGGATAAAACCGTGGCCACCATGGATCACAGCGTCTCTACGCGGTCACTCGCCTTGGATGCCTCAGGCAGCGAAAGCTACCAACAGCTACAAACCCTGGCGATGAACTGCGAGCAGCACGGTATTGAGCTATACCCCCTTGGCCATGAGCGCCAGGGTATTGTGCATGTGATGGCACCGGAAATGGGACTGATACTGCCAGGTATGACGGTAGTGTGTGGCGACTCCCATACCGCTACCCATGGCGCTTTTGGCGCCCTAGCCTTTGGTATCGGTTCATCCCAAGTAGAAGAAGTACTCGCCACCCAGTGCCTCAGAATCAGCCCACAAAAGAGCATGTTGATTAACGTCAGCGGCAAACGTCCAGAGGGTATCACTGCTAAAGACATTATCCTTTACATCATCAACCAAATTGGCACCGATGGCGGTAACGGCTATGTGATTGAATACGCAGGTGAAGTGATCGAAGCCATGAGTATGGAAGAGCGTATGACAGTGTGCAATATGAGCATAGAAGCGGGTGCCAGGGCAGGCTTGATTGCGCCAGATGCTACTACCTTTGAGTATCTCCAAGGCCGCGACTATGCGCCTGAGGGCGAGCTATGGCAGCAAGCTTTATCAGCCTGGCAGCAGCTGCATTCCGACAAAGATGCCGCATTTTCAGCCCGTATTGATATCGATATCAGCCAAATCGCACCACAAATTACCTGGGGCACTAACCCTGCGCAATCTGTGGGCGTCAACGACCCGGTGCCAGCACCTAGCGATTTTGCATTTACCTCGGCGCAAGATTCCGCCCACAAAGCCCTTAGCTATACCAAGCTAGAAGCCGGAACCCATATGTCAGATGTTGCGGTAGACGCCGTGTTTATCGGCAGTTGCACCAATAGCCGTATCGAGGATCTGCGCCTAGCAGCGAAATTTGCCAAAGGTGGCCAAGTAGCAAAAACCGTCACAGCGATTGTAGTGCCAGGCTCAAATGCCGTGCGCAAACAAGCCGAAGCAGAAGGACTAGACCAGGTTTTCACAGCTGCCGGTTTCCAGTGGCGTATGCCGGGCTGTTCCATGTGCCTGGGGATGAATGACGACAAGCTCAGCGAAGGCCAGCGCTGCGCCTCCACCAGCAACCGCAATTTCGAAGGCCGCCAAGGCCGTGGTGCTATTACCCATTTGGTCAGCCCAGCCATGGCTGCCGCAGCGGCGCTGCACGGTCATTTTGTGGATATTCGCAATTTGAAACAGGCGAGCTAGGAGCAACGAGTTAGGAGCAACGAGTTAGGAGTAGATTATGACTGAAAATGTAAACGACAATTCAGCAGTTGGGCAGCACCTAATCCAAGGCACTGCCCTACCCTATGTACAGGACAACGTGGATACCGACCAGATCCTGCCCAAGCAGTTCCTCACCCGTATCACCCGCGAAGGTTACGGCCAGTTTCTGTTTAACGATTTGCGTTATTTAGATGGAGACAGCAACCATGATAATCCGGATTTCGTGCTTAACCAGCCCCAATACCAGGGCGCCAATATGCTGCTAGCCGGTAAAAACTTTGGCTGTGGCTCTAGCAGGGAACATGCCCCCTGGGCCATTGCCGACTATGGTTTTGAAGTGGTTATCGCCGAGAACTTTGCCGATATTTTCTATACCAACTGCATTAATAACAATATCACGCCAGTGGCCTTGAATGAGGCGGAAGTGGCATTGCTACAACAGGCAATCACGCGAGATCCGAGCACCCAATTGCAAGTGAATTTAGAGAAACTCAGCATCAGCACAACAACACATGAATTTTCATTCCATTTGGATGAAAACCACCAGCGCAGCCTGATCCTAAGGCAAGATAAAATCGACATGATGCTGGCAGCCAGCGACCAGATCCGCGCCTATGAGCAGCAAGTGCCGCTTTGGCGGCGTTGAGGTGCTTGTTGGTCAAGTTGTCCCGACTGAAGACTAATTTCAGCGCTATCGTTTAACGCGGGTCAAAGCAAGCGTGGCAACAGCAAAGCTAGGTTTAAGGTCGTTGGTTTAGCATTTCTAGCACCTTCGCGTCCCGCTGATATATATCCTCAAGGAAGCGGATTTTACCAGCCAAGTCTTCCACGACAACTGTCCAATAATATAAGTGCACCGGTATCGGCTGATCAAGGTTTATACGGGTTGGTTTGTTGGAGGCCAAGGTTGAATCAATCTTATCGCGGGGCCAATCCAGGTTGTCCTCTAGAACCCACTCAACCAGCGTAATCGGGCTATCCACCCTTATGCAACCCGATGAGAAATCACGCCGCTTTAACCTAAACAATTCTGGTAAAACCGTGTCATGTAGGTAAATACTGTGTTGGTTGGGGAATATAAACTTTACTTTCCCCAAGGTATTTTTGTCGCTAGGCTTCTGGCGCATTCGATACGGGAAATCTTGCGCGCTGTATTGCGCCCAATCGATACCCAGGAGAACAGTACCGTCTTTATCGAGCACCTGATAGCCCATTTCTTGGTACAGCCCAGGATCAGCCTGGAGTTTTGGCAGCACATCCTCCCGCGCAAGTTTGTTTGGAATGTCCCACCAAGGGTTTAACATCAGGAAGACCATGTTGGCTGAAAAAACCGGGGTCTGCCGGTAAGTTTGCCCCACAACAACATCGTAAACCGCAGCAACGGTGTCTCCCTCATGCGCTTCTAGCTGGTAGTCTGCAATATTCACCCTTATGTGTTTTTCGCCAAATTCCTCAGGTAGCCACCTCCAGCGCTCTAAATTGACCCTGATTTGGTCAATCCGATCCTGCAGCCCAAGGTTTAACTGGTGCAGAGTTTCGGGCCCGACTATGCCATCTGGAACCAGGTTGGTGCGTCTCTGGAATTCTTTCACTGCGGCAAGCAAATCTGTGTCGAAAACTCTACTTTTGTTGTCAGCCGCACTGACATCACCGGTCACCGCAAGCCGTTTCCTTAGCTGTGTAACCCGAGATGACTCGGCACCTAGCTGCAACATCGGCCCCTCAGTCACTGTTGGCCAGTCCCCATGTTCCTGGATGCGCTGGTACTTGGCCAACTCGCGCTTCATTACCCGATACCTAGGTTGTTGTGGCTCCAGCGCTTCAAGCGATACGGCAATGTCATCCTGGCTTAAGGCATTGGCAAGAAGCGTTACCAGGTTTTTGGAACGAGGTTTAGCATTCCAAGTCGGCTCCAACGTTACGGGGTTTAGCTTCCCCCTCAATATGTGCCGTGCGAGGGTCAAGAAAGCATCTGTGGCGAGGATGTCCTTTTTATTGCTAACGCCAACAGGTGCTTTTAAAGAGGCAAGGTGGTAGTCAGCAGGTATCAACCCGTGCTGGGCACTTGCCTCTATGGCTTTAACTAAATCCTTGATTTGCGCTAAGGACCACTTTGGTAGACTTTGTTGCTGTTTGTAAAAATGCGTAACTGAAGCCGCGTTGTAGAGGGATTGGTTTGTGTTCAACTGCTCGATAACACTATCAATATCCGCCCAAACAAGCTGTGAGCACAACATCAATGGAAAAACCGCAAACACCCTAAATGTTTTTTTCATAGAAACAGCATCCTTTTGCTACCCTGTGTTATAGGTATTCACTCCAAATCGTTTTAGGGCATGTAACCGTGAAATATATGTTAGCCCAATTACATAAACAGCATAGAGTAATGGATCGATAGTGCCACTATGTTTACGTCATTAACTATTAGCATTCCCGCATTTATAGGGGCAGCCTTAGTCCTGATCCTTGCTGGGGCGCGTTTAGCGTCCCAAGCTGATGCGCTGGCAGATCGCACCGGCATGGGTGAAGCACTGTTTGGAATTTTGTTTTTGGCTGGCATTACCTCGCTGCCAGACTTTGCCGCGACCCTGAGCGCGGCGGTGGACAACAGGCCAGATCTGGCGATAAGTAATGTCATGGGGAGTATGGCTGTAAATTTAGCGTTCCTCGGCATAGCTGACATCGTCTATCGCAAAGCCAACTTGGAACATGCCGCGGCATCTTCGGTCAACCTAATGCAGGCAGGTTTGTTGATTGCACTGCTTACGCTGCCCTTAATTGCAATCTTTACCCCCGTCGTGGCTGATTGGTGGATACACCCCATCACGCCATTAATCATTGTCGCGTATTTGTTTGGGCTGCACCTGGTAAACCGCACACAATCCAAACCTATGTGGTTCCCCCGCGTGACCCACCAAACAGTGTCCGACAAACCTGATGTCGATAACCACAGCGCGACTGGAGGCCTCTGGCTGGCTTTTATAGCCACCGCGCTTGTCACAGCGCTAGCCGGTTGGCTACTGATGGAAGCAGCGAAGGACATTGCAGACCGGACGGCTTTACCTGATACCCTGGTAGGCGGGATGTTTACCGCATTGGCGACATCGACACCGGAGCTGGTAACAACCATTGCCGCAATACGCCTCGGCGCCTTAACACTGGCAGTAAGCAATATTTTTGGCACCAATTGTTTTAACATACTGGTAGTGGCAGCGGCTGATATCGGCTATAGCAAAGGCTCTATCTTCCATGCGATGGCTCCTGTGCAGATGACGTGGGGTTTGGTAGCAATATTAATGACAGCTATATTGCTGATGGGAATGCTGCGGCGACAGACCTATGGTATTGGCCGGATCGGGTTTGAGAGTGCTTTGATGTTGGCGATATATGCATCAGCGCTTGGCGTTATAATAGTGAGTACATAGTATTTATACCGATTCTATTTTTTGGGATGGCACATTGTCACCACCTTAAGGTTTATTTAAGTTTCGCGCATTAGTATTTGCACGTTGCATGTGGCAACTGCCTGTTAGAAGGATTGGTATGAGAGTACTGGTTGTAGAAGATGACCCCATTATTGGTGATGGACTGGTTGCTGGCTTGCAGCTAGAAAACTTTGCAGTGGACTGGTGTGAGACTAAATCTAGTGCTGATACGGCATTGAGGACATGCAACTACGACTTGATGGTGCTGGACATTGGCCTACCCGACGGTTCAGGCTTAGATATTTTAAAATCACTGCGCCGGGATAAAAACGACCTGCCAGTACTGATCCTCACCGCTTATGATGAACTGTCTGACAAAATCAAAGGCCTTGACCTAGGTGCAGATGACTACTTGGTTAAACCTTTTGACTTGGATGAACTTCGCGCCCGCATCAGGGCATTGCAACGCAGGGCAAAAGGCCGCAGCAACCCCGTTATTGAAGTGGGAAACCTGCAATTGGATCCGTCTAGGATGCAGGTTACACAAGGGGGCAATCCAGTAGCTTTAGGACCTAAAGAGTTCGCTATCCTGCGGGTCTTGATGGAACACCATGGGCGCATCCTTTCCAAAGCCCAAATAGAGGACAAGCTATACGGTTGGGATATGGAAGTCGAAAGCAACACCATAGAAGTGCACATCCATGGTATACGCAAGAAACTAGGAAAACATATTGTGAAGACAATCCGAAATGTAGGATACCGAATAGAGTGACTACCGCCATTAACAAACTATTGTTAAAAAATGAAAAAATTCTGCTGGGTGTGCTGGTTGTCCTATGGAGTGCGCTGTTACTCAGTGACTTTTTGTCTTCAAACCAACAATTGCATACCACTTTGCTTCTTGCCGCGTTGGTCTCGTCTTTGCTTACCCTGTTGCTATTTCGACCTACCCAAACCTCAATAATCCCAGAGCTGACCCAGCAATTCAAAAAAATTAATGCCGGGCAATCCGAAAGCCTCGAACTCGACAATGTGCCAGAAGATATCCAGCCCTTAGTTGCAGAACTCGAAAAACACTTGGCGATGGAAACAGATCGCCTACTGCAGGAGCAGAACTTTAGCTCCGACGCTTCACACGAATTGAGGACACCACTTGCGGGGATGCGCTTGCAGGCACAGATTGCGCAAAGGACAACAGATGATAAGCAGCGGGAGAAAGCCCTGGCTAACATACTTCTAGCGGTGGATCGGAGCAGTCGCTTAGTAGAACAGTTGCTGGTGTTCTCACGCTTGACTAGACGGCGCACCCAAGCCGAAAAAACCTTATTGGATATAACCGAACTGTGCCGCCAAACTGTGGCTAAACTCGCGAGTAAAATATCGCACAAAGCTTTGTCGCTAGAGTCTAATTTTGACGACGTCGGCGAAATCACTGTAGATGCCAACAAAGACCAACTAACCGCACTGTTAGAAAATATACTCAGCAATGCCCTTGAGCACAGCCCACACTCTGGCACCCTGCGCTTCAACATCCAGGGCAGTTCACCCAATGTCCATATTGTTATCGAAGATGCGGGTCCAGGTATTCCTGACACTGATTGGCAAAGGGTAGTCATCCCATTCCAAAAGTCCTCTGATGGCAAACAGAAAAGTACTGGATTGGGTCTGGCTATTTGTGATCGAATCGCCAAATTGCACCAGGGTAGCCTACGATTGGGGAACTCAGAACTTGGCGGACTGCTAGTAGATATTTGCCTACCTGAAGCCAACGTCGCCGAAATTCTTGAAATGGCCAGCTAAACAAGCCAGGATATTGACCATGGAGGAATATCGGCTGGAAGGCTTCCAATGGCAAACCTGGATCAATGGCTGGCTAAACTATCCTTAGCACGCGACACAAAAACTGTACTCGACATTTTATCTGAAGCCGCCAAGTTGGTGACCCAGGCATCAGAAGTACAGGCCTATTCCTTTGTGGTGGAGGATGTTGATGACATTACGGATCCCAAAGCAAGAGCTGCGGAGCTGCCTGATCCTTTGATACAGAAAATCTATGAACGGAAGGGTTTGCTCTACCTAGGCACTGACGACAAGCAAATGCTCATCGACGCTGGCATTATGGCGATAGCAATAGATTGCCCCGTCTTGATAGCACCGCTGCGTCAAAACGACCCCATCGGCGCGCTGCTTTGCCAATTCATTGACATAAGTCCCGCAAACCAATTAGATATAATTAACAACTTTGATCAAGATAAACTCGCTATCTTGGGTACGGCGGGTGCCATCGCATTGGAAAATGTCAGTATCCATGAACAATTAGCGCAGCAGGCCATAGAAAGGACAGCCGAGTTAATGGAAGTCAGGCAGGCAGCCGACGCCGCAAACCGCATAAAAAGCCGCTATTTGTCTGCAGCCAGCCATGATTTAAGGCAGCCACTACAACAGCTCACAAGCCTAATCGACCTGCTTTTGAGACAAAATGCAACACCCGAAACGGGCAACAAAGATCCAATGCCTACATACCGCAGAATGCAGCGCATCACGGCAGCCATGGACAAGCTATTGTCTACACTCTTGGATCTTGAACGCTTGGAACAGGGCGCTATTACACCCAGTATCAAAGACGTCGAACTGGATAGCCTGTTGCTCACCCTGCAGGATGACTTCGCTGACAAAGCAAGCGAAAAGCAGTTGCAGTTGTCAATTGCCACTACCCAGCAAACGGTTGTCACAGACCCAGATTTATTGCTACAAATTCTGCGTAACCTACTGGGGAACGCCATTAAATACACCCAGTCGGGCATGGTATCTGTAAGCGCCAGCAATGGTGCCAACTTTTTGGAACTATGCATTAGCGATACCGGCCCAGGCTTTACCGCAGAGCAACAGATCCTTATTTTCGATCCTTTTTACCAAATAATGGATGGGCGGCAGCAACGGGCGAGCTTTGGCCTAGGCCTATCTTTGGTAAAAGCCCTTGCTGAAACGCTCAGTGTACCTGTGTCACTTTCGTCTATACCAGGTGATGGTAGCTGCTTTAGCCTGACGCTTCCTATTAGTGAACACCAAGTGGAAAAGCTAGTGGATAGCGGTGGGGACATTGTCCAGGTTGAGCTGCCCAGCCGGGGTATCGTATTGTATTTGGAAGATGATGACATACTGGTGGACAGCATTACCCTGCTATTGGAGATGGTAGGATTCGCTGTATATACGGCTAGTTCACTCGCCAATACAAAAGAATTACTGGCGCAAAACCCTTTTGTCCCGGATATCATCGTCACCGATAAAAACCTGCTTGATGGGGAAGACGGGCTAGCCGTGGTGTCGCACTTGCGGCAACACTTCGAAACCGCTATCCCCGCAATCCTGTTGACAGGTTTTACGGAGAGAAGTGTCATTGAGGAAGCCGCAAAAACTGTTCAAAGTACACTGACAAAACCAGTAGACGTGGATGTATTAATCGATGAGATTGAGTCACTACTCAAAAACCCATGAGCTAATCTCTAGCCCTTGCAGCGGGATTGGACAACCAGTGACAGGCAGCCGTCCGTTAACTTGGATTCCCCTTGTCAAAATGCCACAAATAGCCAATACCAAGAAGCAGCATACAAAGCATTATCCAAAGCGTCGCCTGTTGCCATAGCCCAAAGACAGCACCATAAAATGCGCCTGATACTAACAAGAAAACCCCAACTGCTGTATTACCAGCCCCCACAATACCCAATCGGTTTTCATCATTAGTTACATTCAGGGTGAGTGTTTTTCGACCAACACGTATCCCATCGTACCCCACAAGCAAGGCGATAAAGCAAATAGGCTTCAACACATACAAGTCGGAACCCACTAGGAAAATTCCCCCCAAGATTGACAGGAAACAAATCAAACCGGCAAATTTTAAGGTTTTTACAGCGTCGTTATCTGCTAGCCTGCCCCAAACCCATGAGGAAGATAAAGCTGCAATACCAGATGCTAAAAGGAGCCAACCGATATTGAGCCCCTGCGACTCACTCCATGACGACACCAGTATTGGGATTGCCAACATGGCATGCAACATTAGGCAACGCATGAGGACAAGCTTGCGCAATAGCCTTGAAGCTTTAAAAGTCGCCCAGATCGAGTCGCTTTTGTAGTTGGTTGCAGTGTCCAGTTTGACCCGTAACCCGAGGCTACAAGCAAGTACCGCTAAGGCCAAAGAAGTGCTTATGGCAAACCCTAGCTGGATATAAAAAAGTTGGCTTGAGCCACCAAGAAATATGATTACCAACGCAAACAGGATACTAAGTGCACCTGATATACTGGCAATATTCCCTATAAACTTACCTCGTTTGCCTTTGCCCACAAGGGTCGCCTGGATGTCTTTGCTAAACACGGAGGTAAATGCCCTACCGATACTAAGAATGGCCAAGGTTAGGGCGATGGCAATGGCAAGTTGGTTGCCAGCCATCCAAAAACTCATCAGGGTCAATAGCAGTGCACCAATTAGTTGGATGCCAATGCCAATCCGCCAACCAATATCCCGGCGACGTTGTTTGCCCAATTGGCTATTCTTAATCCACCACTGTGGCAACATAGAACCCGCTTCCCGCAAGGGTGCCAGCAAAGGCAACACCCAGCCCCCTGCACCTGTGGCCATTACCAGCCATGGCAAGGTGGTTTTTGGGGATATCAGGAGATCCATCAATTTGTTGTTCAATTGTACAAAAACCAGCTGGCTTGATGACTTCATCATTTACTTTGTTTGCGTTTAGATATGGTTTGAACGGCGAAAACAGCGTGTTGGATGATAAATTGTGTAATTAGTTTGCGATTTGATAAATCCAAATCAGGTTTACTGGTGTAGCTTATTACACGGTTACAGTTTTTCACCCATTTTTTCCTCACCCAATATCGGTGCGCTGTTTATCGCAACGACAACTTAAGATGTTTACAGGAACTATGATGCAAGCAACAACAGATGATACAAGCAGCACCGTCGAAGACATAGTTGAACAGGAGAGCATAAGTTTCACTGCGACGGATGCACTGGAGATGGCCGGAAGCCCTTGGTTGTTCCGCTATTTTTTACGCGAGCTCGGCGATGATATTTACCAACACCTAATACTGGCGCTAACCCACGAAAACCTGGGCAATAAAGAAGCTAAAACCCTCTGGCAAAATGCACTTGAACACCAAGCAGCGATTGCATTGAGCCTAGGAAGGCGACCCAATTTTATCGTAGCATTGGCCGATTACCTTATCGATTTTAGCGAGCAAGACATCCGGCCTATTTTAATTGATACAATGCGCAGTAAAGATATATTGCAAAACTCCACGCGGGATACACTAACGGGCTTGTTCCGGCGAGAGGTATTTGACCAAATGTTAGAACGGGAATACGACGAAGTGATCCGGGAAGGGAAGTCATTTTGCATTGCCATGATAGATATAGACGACTTCAAGGCGGTCAATGATAACTACGGGCACCAGCGCGGTGACGAGGTATTACAGGTCATAGGCAAGCAAGTTAAAAAGTCTGTACGCACTATGGATATCGCAGCGCGCTATGGCGGTGAAGAATTGGTGGTATTGATGCCACATGTGGACATAAAGCAAGCAGGCCAAGTTGCCAACAGGATCCGAGAAGTTATTGCCGGGCTCAGTTTCCAAGACTTCAAGGTAACGGTCAGTATTGGGATCAGCGATGCACATTATGACAGTGCAGCGGATGCATTGGCGGCAGCGGATGGGGCACTTTACCAGGCCAAGCACCAGGGTAAAAACCAAGTAGTCTTGGCTTAGCCAGCCCCCCAGGAGTGAGCCCCAAAAAACGCTTCCAAGCAGTACCTGGCAACTGCTAAGGGAGGTTAGCTGAAGTCCTGAACTATTTTCAATAGGTTATAAAAATTTTACGGTTATAGTCATCATGTTAGCGATAACCTATTGAATTAAATAACGTTTATCCAATGGTATACTACTTGCTTTAGCATTGGGGAGTACAGCTCACAGCAACGTCAACAGACGGGAGGCAAAGCATGAGAACCCCACACAAGCGTAACTTTGAATATTGGTATGGCGCCGTTGCAATACTCGGTTTACTATCGGTGTTTCTAGCCGAAGCGATACACTTTAAGGTATTTTTTGCTTGGGTCAGCTTTGCTTTTGCCATTGTCGCATGCGCCTACTTTTTCAAGAAACCCAATATTTTCCGCAAGTCTGTGGACGGCAGGATCCCTAACTATATTTCGTGGTTGTTGTGGCCATTTTTGGTATCGGTGCAATTATACAACGCCATTGTTAGGAAGCGGGACGCCACGCTTCCCATCCAAGAAATTAGTCCGGGCTTGTTTATCGGCAGGCGCCTGCTACCGTCAGATGTCCATCTTCTAGAGTCGTTAAAAATCGATGCAATATTGGATGTCACGTCAGAATTTAATTCCTTGCAATGGTCAGTTTCTGACAGCGAAATGACCTATCTCAATATTCCGGTACTGGATCATCAATCACCCAACCAGCAAGATATCATTAAAGCGATTAACTGGATAAATAAACACCGCAATAGCAACAAATCTGTACTAGTTCATTGTGCGCTAGGTAGAGGCAGGTCGGTACTTATAGTTGCAGCTTATTTACTCGCCAAGTACCCCGAAAAAACAGTACGGGAAGTATTGGAATCAATTACCAACATAAGGCACACCGCCCGACTGAATATGGATCAACTAAGGACATTGGAGACGGTTCATCAGGACGACAATTTCCGCTTATTGCCAAATGCTTGGATAATCGCCAACCCAGTGGCTGGGGGCGGGAAATGGGCAGAACATCGCCAATCCATTTGTGAGCAACTTGGCTTGTTCTATTCTTTAACCGTAGTTGCCACAACCCCGGAGCTAAGCGCTAATGAGTTGGCAAGGGAAGCCTGCGCCGCAAACGCAAAATTAATTATCGCAGCCGGTGGCGATGGCACAGTCAATGAAGTTGCCCCAGCATTAGTTGGCACAGATATAGCGCTAGCGATAATACCACTAGGCACAACCAATGCGCTAAGCCACTTTTTGTGGGGAGCCAAAGCAAAATTTGCTGCTGTTGACATAGCTTGTGAGGCCATTATCAGCGGAAAACCGCGGCCTTTTGACGTTGGTCTATGCAATGGCGAAATTTTTTACCTTGCTAGTGGGTATTGGTTTCGAATCCAGGATGATTGAACTGGCTGACCGTGCGTCCAAGGATGAATCTGGCCAGGGGGCGTATTTGAGTGGTCTTTTCCAAGCACTTAGGGAAGACAAGAAGCTGGAATTACAAGTACAGTTTAATGACGAAAAGGAATTTTCCATTTCGACTACAAGTTTAATTGCAGCAAACTCCGCTCCTGTTTCAACAGTATTAGCGCAAGGTGACGGCTTACCAGACAGTAATGATGGTAAACTCGATGTCACATGGCTTGACGCCTCAGCTAAACAGCAGAACCAGTTAAGGAACCTATTGGATCTGTTACTTGCAGAGGTCAATGAGCCAGACAATCCCGCGATACAACACAAACACTGCACGCAATTGCATGTCAAAGCCGACCAAGACTTTAGCTACTGCATCGATGGAGAATTGCGCAATGCAAAGGCATTGGATATTAAAATCCAAGCAAATGCCTTACATATTGTAAGCAACCAAGCTATCAATTAACCCTAGCAATCCGACGCCACATCAACCTGCCATTGAAGTGAACCGCGACTTTATCCGGTGTCAATGGCAGTATCCTCAAACGTTGACACTTATTGACCAAGCCCCGGCACCAGCTATACAGCAAAGGTTGTGCGCAAAAACTTCAGGTGGCAATGAATTTTTTTCATATTGGGCTGCGCAAGTTCCGCCAACAAAAGCGAACGCTTATTAAAAAACGTTTATAAATCAGATAAATAAAAAAAATTTAAAGGTTGGCATCAAATTAGCCTTATATGCAGTAGGTGCAAACATTTTCTGTATGCGCCCACCGCATCCAAACTAATGGAGGAACCTGTGGAAATTTTACATGCTATAAAAAAAGATCACGAGAAACAGAAACTATTGATGAAGATCTTGATTGAAACTAGCGGCGACAGCGACAGCCGGCGCCACCACTTTTCAGAGTTGAAGCACGAGTTGAAAAAGCATGAAAAAGCTGAAAGGGAACATTTTTATGCGCCTCTATTCGAAGTCGGTGACGATGAAACGCCACCACAAAACGCGCTATTCGAGCACTTTGAGATAGATGAAAAAATAGCAGAGCTTGAAGAGATAAGTATGAGTTCACCTGCATGGCTACACAAAATGCGAGATTTGCGCACCTTGGTAGAGGAACACCTCGAGCAAGAGGAAAGGCTGCTTTTCGGGATGGCGGATGAAGCATTCAGCCCTAACGAGAAACAAAACCTGGCCGAAGAGTATAGCGAAGAGAAAAGCAAGGTGGCTAAGTCGTCCTAACCAGTCGTTGTTGGCTCAACTTAACTTGTAGTGGCCCTGCCACTGCGTTTCCAAAAAGTGCGCTGTTGCGCACTTTTTTGCTACTTAAAGGCTTGGCTTCTTGGGCACTAACCCGTGAAAAAATTACAAGGCTCCCTGAAATGAGTACTTTCAAGATCTGCAAAAATGCGCAAACCCCAACACAAAAAGCACAATATATGCTTATTAATCAATACATTAAGGTGGTGATGAATAGTTTGCATCATTCTTGCCTCACTCACTATGAGCAATAAAACACGTTTGATGTATTGAGGAGGAATCCATGAGCTTAACCAGTATTCTTGTACATTTATCGAGTGATAGAACCTGCCAACAGAGGTTAGATGTAGCCTGTAATTTAGTGCAAGCTGCAGGCGGGCGCATTCAAGGATGTTACTTCCAGGCGTCACAAGTTAACCAAGAAAACCATGCTACAGAGCTGGTTATGGCACCTGATGGCCTAGCCTGGGCCCCTGAACCGAGTCAAAATGCCAAACAGTTAGCCTGCGAAGACCTCGCGGTGGTTAAGGAACTGCTGTCGACACAAGTAGCAGGACTGGAAAACATACAGTGGCATACGCCCCCGGGAGAAATGCACGAACACCTAAATAATGTTGCCTTGCCCCATGAGTTAGTCATACTGAGTGCAGCTTATTTCGATGGTTTCAAAACTGTCGATATCAGTAGTGCATTGCCCAACCTCAATCACAATTTATCTAGCCCATTACTAATCCTAACTGAAAACCTGATGCCAGGATATTTACCAAAGCATCCATTGATAATTTGGGACAACAGTGCCGAGGCGGCACGGACTGTCAAACAGGCTCTACCCATTTTGCGGGCAAGCGGCCAGGTCTCATTGCTGTCCACTATGGACAACGAAGATGGCAACGACGTGGTTGCGCTAGAAGAACTCGCTGCCTTGCTGAGGTTGAGTAATATCGAAATAAACGCCGTTTCAGCTGCTGCTAGCAGCAGGCCACTGGCCACAGCCATTGCCGAAACCGTAGTGAAAAACAACAATGACCTCGTCGTTTTGGGTTATACCGGTGACTCTGTATTCCAGCATCTATTAGGCAGCAAACTGATTGACCAGCTGTTGGAAGAAGTAAATACACCGCTGTTGCTCAATAACTGATCTTTGTCTCGAGCCTTCAATAGAGTTAGCCCACCTAAATTAGGAGATATCGATGCAATGCAAAGAACTGAAATCATATGTCCATGCCCTGCGCCAGAAATTGCCAGATGAAAAACAGTACACTGATATCATAAGGCAGGAAGCAGAAAACTTGGGACAGGTGCTCAATGAAAACCCAGCATGGCGCTGACGGATGCAGCAATAAACGCTCTACCAGAAATAGACATTATATTTGCACCTGGTAAAGCAGCAAACGCCGGAGGCGTGGCCCTATCTGCTATGGAAATGTCGCAAAATGCCAGCTTTATATCAGAGGGCTTCACCGCATTGGACGAACGCTTGTAACAAACAATGGAAGCCATTTTCCATAGATGCCATCGACATGCGACCCGTGACAACGGCAATCCAAACTATATCAAAGGTGCCTCAGTGGCAGGCTTCAGCAAGTTAGCACAAGCAATGCTGGCTCAAGGAGTCTAATGCCGAACAGATGGAATTTGAATTATGATGACCAATGAAAAAAATAGCACTGACTTTTAAAGCCTTAAGCTTCATTTAATTTAACTCTGCCAATATTGATGCCACGAACAAAGTGGTTCGCAACTTTTATTGGAGATTAAACTAGATGAACCGAAACACCTGGAACCCAATTGATGAACTTCAGGAGCTTTGGATTAAATACAACCGCCTGTTTGACAATTCCCCCGATTTTGGCCGAGCAAGCTTGCCGGTACAAAAGTCCTTGGGTGTGGAAGCGATGGCTAAATGGGCACCCGCGGTGGATTTATTGGAACAGGCAGACAGCTACTTGTTTAAGGTTGAATTACCCGCAGTTGACCAGGATAACGTGCAGGTTTTTGTAGACAATGGCGTGCTAAAGGTAGAAGGCGAGCGTAAAGCTGAACAAAAGCGCGAAGACACCAAGTACCACAGGGTAGAACGATTCCATGGCCGCTTTGCCCGCAGTTTTGTATTGCCAGGTGATGCCGATGACGACAATGTGGTTGCGTCATTTAAAGACGGGTTATTGACCATCGAGGTGAAAAAGAGCAATCAAGGCAATAAACGGGCAATCGCTATCGAAAACCTGAACTAAATTACCTTATATACAATGATGTTGACTTCTGCCATGCGAGCATGCCAGGGGGCAAACTCTTCTTCCGACGGCCGCCTCACAGCGGCCGTTTTGATACTGATTCCCATAGCTTTTTGCGTTGGAACTAGAGCATCAACACGCCCTCGTAATTTTTCAAATATTTTTCCGGCTTAAGTTTCATTTAATTTTCGCTACTTATTGTTGTCGGCAGTTAAACAACGCAACTGATTACGACCATGCAAGCTTTTACTTTAATTGAAAACACTAGCGCCCCCTTGAGCACCACAGCCCCAGTTAAACCGGGTAAGCGCGAATTTGATTTGCTTCTACAAGAATTGCGTCCAGCGATTTTTAATTACTGTAAACGCTACCTACGCAATGACGATGACGCCGAAGAAGCGTGCCAGGATACTATGCTCAAAGCCCTGCAGGCATGGTCTTCTTTTGAAGGCCGTGCCAGCGTCAAAACCTGGTTGTACCGGATTGCTGGCAATGAATGTGCAAACTACTACCGCCAGCGCAGCCGCTTTAGCTTTGAAGATAACTCTGAATTGCCTGATGAAAGTTGCTCTGGCATGCCTGTGGCAGATGACTGCCAATTTGACCGCTTCTTGGCACAGCTAAATGTGCAGGAGCGCAATGTACTGAGTTTCCGTTTCGTGGACGACCTGCAACTGCCCGAAATTGCGGCGAGCCTGGATATCAACATCAGCACGGTAAAAATGTGCTATTACCGCGCCTTGGACAAATTCCAAGTCGCCCAGGCGTGTTGATGAACTGTAACGCATGTTGCTAAACGCGTATCAACGAAGACAACTAACGATGAAAAAATATTTTGAAAACTTGGCGAGGGCACTGATAGGCATGCCTTACGGTGAACTCAGCGATACCGAAAAAGCGGTTATCCAGAGCATCGCAAACCAGGAACCAATAGCGACCAACTTGAACAAGAGCTTCCACGAGCAATTGTCCTTTGGCCAAAAGATGGCAGACCGCGTGGCTGAGTTCGGCGGTTCCTGGCCTTTTATAATTTTGTTTTTAGTCATTATGCTTGGCTGGGTAAGCCTCAACAGCATTGTTGTTCTAGGCGGAGGGCCCTTTGACCCATACCCCTTCATCTTGTTGAACCTGGTGCTATCGACACTGGCAGCTTTGCAAGCGCCCATCATTATGATGTCACAAAACCGGCAGGCGGCAAAAGACCGCATGGCGGCTTCATTGAACTATGAGGTCAGCCTGAAAACTGACCTTGAGATCATGCGCTTACACCAAAAGCTGGATGAACTACACTCAATGAATAGTTCTATAGCAGCTTTAACTAAAGGTGAAAAGAATGTCTTGGAGTAACTGGGTTGCGGGATTCAACAGTTGGTTCGAATTGTATTGGGTTAACCTGGGTTGGTCACTGGTATTTGTCCTGTTGTATATGCTGGTAACCCGGTTGGCTTTGCCAAAGATAGAAGAAATTGTTGACCGGAGCAAACTAAGGGCGGAAGCAACCCAGAAAGCCTACCATACCGTTAGGTTGATTTTAGGTGTAGTTACCCTGTCAGTACTGCTTATTGTCTGGGGTGTTGATTTTAGCGGCTTGCTTTTGCTGTCAACCTCTTTGCTGACACTAACGGGTGTAGCCATGTTCGCCAGTTGGAGTTTGCTCAGCAACGTCACATCCTATTTTATCCTGCTTTTCCACCCGGCATTTCGGCGGGGGAACTTTGTGCGGGTAATAGACATGGACAATTACATCGAAGGGTATATTGCCGACGTTAACTTATTTAATACCCGTTTGCTGACCGAAGATCGCGAGGTCTTGGTGTACCCCAACAATATGATGTTAACCCGGCCTACCTTGATCAATCCAAGGAACCGCTGGCGGGTGATGGGTAAGACGACGGATCGCGATGTGCCTGTGCCACAAGCGGCCGAATCAATAGCCGACAAAACTGGGCAAATGCCGGTGCAGGCAGAAGAGATTAACACTGGGAAAAAAGCATGAACATCTTTGAAGATGCAGTACAGCGACTGCAAAAAATGGCCAAAAAAGCCAGTATTGACGAACAGGTAGTGAGCGCGCTGTCGCGCGCAGAATTCATGGTTGAGAGTTCACTGCCAGTGCGCATGGACGACGGTGCAACTCGCTACTTCCCAGCATGGCGTTGCCGCTACAACGACGTGCTAGGCCCCACCAAAGGGGGTATCCGTTTCCATCAGGCGGTTAACAGTGACGAAGTCAAAGCGCTGGCGCTTTGGATGACGATCAAGTGCGCATTGATGAACCTTCCCTATGGAGGTGGCAAAGGTGGGGTAAGTGTCAACCCGACAAACTTCAGCCGGATGGAATTAGAGCGCCTGTCACGTGCCTATGTCAGGGCTATGGCTGACGTTATCGGGCCAGAAATAGATATTCCCGCGCCCGATATCAATACTGATGCCCGCACTATGGGCTGGATGCTGGACGAATACGAAACCATCCACCGGCGCCGCTGTCCAGGAGTTTTTACTGGAAAGCCTGTAGTACTTGGCGGCAGTCTAGGCCGCGAGGAAGCCACCGGCCGGGGCGTATTTTACTGTGTGCAAAGCCTAATGGCGAAAGCCCGCCTAAACCCAGCGAAAACCCTGGTCGCAGTCCAAGGTTTTGGCAATGTTGGCTACCACACTGCACGGCTCTTGGCAGAAGCTGGAAGCAAGGTAGTGGCAGTTTCCGAGGTCAGCGGCGGAGTTTTCAAAGCTGCTGGCCTGGATGTGGAAGAGCTAAAGAGTTTGAAAGATGCCAGTATGCAGCCGGTAAAGCCATTGCAGCAGGAACCATTGCAAAAAGTGAGTAGTTTGCAACCAATTAGCAACCAAGACCTGTTGGAGCTGGATGTCGACATATTGATCCCCGCAGCAATAGAAGGGGTCATACACGGTCGCAATGTGGACAATATCAATTGTCGTTACATTGTAGAAGCAGCAAATGGCCCGGTGTTATCCGACGCCGACGGCGTACTTGCTGAAAAAGGTGTCATTGTGGTGCCCGACGTGATGGCGAATGCCGGTGGTGTCACTGCCAGTTATTTCGAATGGATCCAAAACCGTACTGGGGAAAACTGGCCTTTGTCCGCCGTGAACGAAAAATTAAAAACCATAATTGAGCAAGTGTTTGAAGAAGTTTGGCTAATTGCCAAAACTGAATCGTGCAACCTGCGGGAAGCGGCCTACCGCAAAGCATTGCGCCGTTTGCAATATGCTATCCAGGCGCATGGCGACAAAGCATGGTTTAGCGCTGGCCTCCTCCCTTAGATAGGGGAGATGGATCTTAAGACTATACAGGCACCTGGATCGTAACTAGGACTATTAGGTAACACTGAAGATGCTACTCATTCTTGGATTGGCCATGCTGTGTTTCGGTGGCGAAGCAATGATAAGGGGGGCTATGGGGACAGCCAGCTGGCTAAAGATCTCCCCCCTGATGTGCGGCATTGTCATCGTTGGTTTTGGCACATCCGCTCCCGAACTGGTTGTTTCTGTAAACGCTATCATTGATAACGAACCCGACGTCGCGTTAGGTAACGTTGTTGGCAGTAATATTGGCAACATATTGTTGATTTTGGGGCTTTGCGCGCTCATCCGCCCTATGCAGGTATCAGCTTCCGCCCTGGGTAAGGATATGTTCGGCCTCATTTTTGTGACGCTATTGTGTTGCACCTTGATAAGTACAGGCTTGTTTACTTTTATTTCAGGCATCGTTTCCATACTGGGGTTGTTGGGTTACTTGTTATGGACTTACCTGACTGAAACGAGCGTGGTTACACCATCGGCCAATTTGCATGTATCTGAATCCAAAGTGGTGGCAGGCAAAACTTTGCCATTGTGGGCCAACACAGGACTGCTCGCCTTGGGATTGGCATTATTGATTGCTGGTGCAAACCTGTTTATGCAGGAAGCTGTCAATGTCGCCCAGCAGTTGGGGGTATCTTCCGCAGTTATAGGGCTGACACTAGTTGCCGTTGGTACTAGCCTGCCTGAAATTACCATTTCAATAATGGCTACAATACGCAATAACAATGATGTTGCCGTAGGCAATGTAGTGGGAAGCAATATTTTCAATATCCTGGGGATCCTAGGCATTACCTCGATAATATCCCCTATTCCGGTTTCGCAGCGCCTCATTGCCTTTGACCAGGCGTTTCTCGCCGGTTCGGTGGTTTGGCTGGCGCTACTGATTTTTTGGCGCAAAAGAATTACCCGTTTATCTGGGCTACTATTATTGGGAACCTATATCGCTTATTTGTGGTGGGGCACGCTGCAGTTCAATGTTTAAAACGCTGGATCAAACAACAACACTCTTCTAGATGAAAAAAATGGTTAACTTCAGATACGTTGTAATGGCAATTGCTTTGCTGGTTTTTTGGCTATTATTAGTAGCCTGGGATCTACAGTCACTAATGATTGGGCTTTTCTTCATCGCATTAGCGCTTTATACCTCTTACTGTTTGGCTGGGGGGACGGTTTATGCTGACGGTGCGCCGCGGATACAGGTATTGCGCCTCCCGCATTTTCTATTGTTCTTTCTTGCCAATTCAATCAAAGGCGGCATTGCGACGGCAAAACTGGCGTTCTCACCCAACCTGGCACTGTCACTGTCACCCAGCTTTGTGTATTACCCAATAAAACACATCAAACCAGGCGCCCCTATGCATCTATTTATTAACCTAATTAGTTTATTGCCCGGTTCGGTTTGCGTCATTAGGGAGCCTAATGGCGTGCTGGTGCACGTCCTACGCTCTGACCCGCAGATTACAGAAGAGCTGCGCGATTGCGAACTGGCAGTGGGCAACTTATTCGCCATTGGAGCACAAGACACAGTTGGGACGGAGTAATAACATGTTAGGCACACTCTACTTTTTCGTTATCCTGGTCTTGCTGCTATGTTTGCTCGGAGGTATATGGCGCGTCTTGATAGGACCCGATAACTCGAACCGTATGCTAGCGTCACAACTGTTTGGCACAATAGGTGTTAGCATGGTGGTGGTGCTGTCTTTCTTATTTGAACAGCCGTTTTTAATAAACTTAGCGCTGATCCTGACCCTACTGGCCTCAATCACTATTATTGCGTTTCTTAAACTGGCGGAACAACCACAAGACCATAACAACCAACAAGGGCACAGCAAGGATGACCACCATGATTGATGCCTTCACCGCAGTAATGCTCATAACAGGCAGTTTTTTCTTTATTGCAGGCACCGTAGGCCTTCTCAGGTTTCCAGATGTCTTTTGCCGCCTGCACGCCCTGACAAAATCTGACAACCTTGGCCTCGGGTTAATTATCTTGGGGCTACTGCCACAAGCTAGCAGTGCCGCTTTGGCAGTCAAGCTACTGCTGGTCTGGATCCTATTAATGTTCACCAGTGCGGCTAGCTGCCACCTGATTGCACGTAACGAACACCGCAAGCAACGCCCCGCCGGGAAACAAGCAGAGGAGCCACAGCATGAACCCTGATATTTGGATCGACCTGTCATTGTGCATCTTGGTATTGGTGCTCACAGTGTCTGTTTTCCTGGTGAAAAATAACTTCACTTCCATCGTGCTGTTTATCAGCCTTGGACTGTTAATCAGCATTTGCTGGATCAGGTTGAATGCCATTGATGTCGCGATCGCCGAAGCAGCAATTGGGGCAGGTTTGACCGGGGCAATGCTCATCGCAGCCTGGCGCAAGCTTTCTGGGGATGCAACACAAATATCCGGGAATGCCGGAAAAGGAAAACAGCAACCATGACCCCGAACAATGGCAAGCAGGATATGCAAACTAACCCGTGGTTTGCATTTATCATTGTCGCAACAGTAATCGTATTTGCCCTTTTTATGGCGGCCGCCTTGTGGCAACAGCCAGTGCACGGTAATGGGCTACACGCATTGGTTATGTCTGAGCTGGAGCGAACGGGGGTGAGCAATCCAGTGACCGCTGTACTATTAAATTATCGCGCCTACGACACCTTTATCGAGTTTGCCGTATTCCTATGCGTTGCTGTAGCCGTGCTACCCTATGTGTTGGATGTCGGCAATACCGTGCAAAAACTTTCACCGGAATCCCAGGTACTGGGGATTGCCAAGGTATTTGTGCCACTGTCTATTGTAATGGCAGGCTATATGCTCTGGATTGGTTCCAGCAGGCCCGGTGGCGCCTTCCAGGCCGCTAGTTTGCTGGCCGGCTGCCTTGTTTTACTCTCCCTGGCCAATTTTAACCGGGTAAATTTTGCTGGCACATCCATACGCTGGTTGCTATCAGCAGGCTTGCTGTCTTTTTGTTTGGTCATTTCAGCCCTACTTTTACGACACGAAGGCTTCATTGTGTTGCCCCCCAATTTGGCAGGGATGTATATTTTATTGATAGAGTTTTTCGCCACCTTTGCTATCAGCGTCACGCTATTTTTGTGTTTTGAGTCAATTCACAAGGGGCATTTGCCATGATTTCCCAGGTAATGCTTTTCAACCTATGTGCAATAGCCATGTTCGCTATTGCCATGTGCGGCTTCCTGCTAAGCCATGACTTCCTGCGCAAGTTGCTTGCCTTGAATGTCATGGGTATGTCGATTTTCATGATCTTCATCTCGGTCGCCAACCAGGATCCCAACAATGTCGATCCTGTCCCCCATGCCCTGGTGCTAACCGGGATCGTTGTGGCAGCTGCAGGTACTGCGCTAGGCCTAAACTTGGCGTCAAAAATCACTAAATTTGCCAGGTCGGTGCAACGGGAAAACGAACGTGAATCGCAGCTTAAATCCAGCCAAGGCCGCACAGGGCAACCAAATTGATGCAAGCCTTTATCCTTAACTACAGTATCCCGTTACAGTTATTGATCCCTTTATTCAGCGCAATAACCTGCTTCGTTGCCAGCCCCATATGGCTGAAGCGGGGCGTAAGTTCGCTCGCAGCCTTATCCCTGGTGGCAGTGTGCCTGTCCCAAGCAGTGTTTGTATTTCAGCATTCAGAATCCGTGACCCTGCTGGTAGGCGGTTGGGCACCACCTTTAGGCATTAAGTTGACTGTGGATGGTTTTAGCAGCGTATTGCTTGCGATGACCTCGATTATCGGAGCCGCTATTGTTTTTTTCAGTGTGCACTATTTCAATTCTGACGACAAAGAATCCAGGTTTTGGCCATTGTGGTGGTTTTTGCTCACCGCACTTGTCGGCGTATTCACTTCATCAGATGTATTTAACACTTACATTATGCTGGAACTATTGGGGTTGGCTGCCGTGAGCCTGGTTGCTTTGGAAGGCACCCAAAAAGCGCTACAAGCCTCCTACCAGTACTTGCTGGTTGGCCTTTTTGGCTCCTTAATGTATTTAATGGGGGTTGCTATCCTATACCGCACCTACGGCGCGCTGGACAACACCCTACTGGCTGAAATGGCGCAGCCTAACCTCAGCACCTCGCTTGCCCTCACATTTGTCACCTTAGGTATGCTATTGAAATGCGCCCTGTTCCCATTGCATTTCTGGCTACCTGAAGCGCACTCCAACGCTTCCGCACCGGTAAGCGCCATCTTGTCTGCCTTGGTGATCAAAGCCGCATTTTTTATCCTGTTCAACTTTTGGTTTGAAATACTACCAGTAGTGGTTACCACCCTATCAGCCACCTTGATCGGTGCACTAGGCGCGTCAGCGGTAGTTTATGGCTCCTACCGGGCTTTTACCTCGCCAAGACTCAAGCTCCTGGTGGCGTATTCCACCGTCGCACAGGTTGGCTACCTGTTTATTGCCTTCCCGTTGATGCTGGTCGCACCCGACCAAGCCCGAGTTGCGGTGATGTATTTCATCGTGGCGCATGGTTGCGCCAAAGCTGCCATGTTCCTATCTGCTGGGACAATACAGAAGGCGGTTGGCCATGACAACCTGTATCAATTGAAAGGGATTGCAACGCACTTGCCAATCAGCATCTTTATTTTTGCGGTCACCAGTGCAAGCCTTATCGGTTTGCCACCAACTGGAGGTTTTATTGCCAAATGGCTGGTACTCAACAACGCTCTGCAAACAGCACAATGGTGGTGGGTGCTAACGCTTTTTGCCGGTGGCCTACTAGCGTCAGCTTACCTTTTCCGAGTATTGAACCTTGCTTTTACGAGCAAAGACCAGGAGGCCAGTTTTTCCGTTAAATACAGCGAGAGCAAGTTGTTGGGGGCTGCTGCATTGTCCATCATCACCGTGGTTATCGGCTTAAATGCGGTCTGGCTTACTGAGATAATTGGGGGGACAGCCTGATGTTGGGCAGTTTGGCCAATGACTGGCTACCGCTTATTATCCTTATGGTAGCACTAACAACAGCAATGTTGATGCTGTTGGTGCGGGAGCAAAGCGAAAAACTGCGGACAGTGGTTAACCTCTCCAGTGCTGCAATCAATATCGTGTTAATTTTTATCATGCTGGCAGGTGTATCGCAGGGGCAGGTGTTTGAAACCCGGCTGCCATTGTTGCCTGACATCAGTTTGGTATTCAATGCAGACCCTTTGTCGATGGTGTTTGTTGGGTTGTCAGGCGTGCTTTGGTTTTTTACCACGCTTTATGCGGTAGGCTATTTCAGGCATGGTAAACACCGCAGCCGTTTCTTTGGTTTTTTCAGCCTGTGCGTATTTTCTACCCTGGGTATTGCCCTAGCTGGCAACCTGATCACTTTCTTGATTTTCTACGAATTACTGACGCTGGCTACCTACCCGTTGATCGTGCACAAAGGCAATGATGCGTCATTGCAGTCAGGCAAAGTGTACCTGCGATACACCATGGTTGGCGGTGCGGTCTTGATGGTAGGTGTTGTGTGGCTAAAATCGATTGCCGGGGCGCTGGATTTTGCTACGCCAGGCTTGTTGGCCAATACACCAGATTTGAGCCCCGCTGTACTCACCGTCATTTTCGTCTTCCTACTGGTAGGACTTGGGGTTAAAGCAGCCTTGTTCCCGCTCCACGGCTGGTTGCCAAGGGCGATGTCTGCACCCGCCCCGGTGAGCTCATTGTTGCATGCGGTCGCTGTGGTCAAGGCAGGGGCATTTGGCATTATCCGGGTAGTATATGATGTTTATGGCATCGAGCTGTCCAGCACCCTCGGCGTTATCCAAGTACTCGTACTGTTTGCGTGCTTTACCATTATTTATGGATCAGTACGTGCGATTTTCCAAAACGATATCAAAAAGCGGCTAGCCTATTCTACTGTTAGCCAAGTGTCCTACATCACCTTGGGCATCGCATTGGCAGGCCCAATTGCGGCCGTAGGTGCCATTGCCCATCTGGTGCACCAGGGCGTAATGAAAATAACCATGTTTTTCTGTGCTGGCAACCTGGCAGAGTCGCAGCACATCTATAAAGTGACTGAACTTGACGGGGTGGCTAGGAAAATGCCGGTAACCATGGCTGCGTTTACACTAGCGGTGTTCGGTATGATTGGGATCCCACCGTTGGCCGGTTTTGTCTCAAAATGGTACCTCGGGGTTGGTGCTATTGAATCAGGCTATCCATGGGTTATCGCCATCTTGGCAGGCAGCAGCCTACTCAATGCGATTTATTTTTTACCCCTGGTTTACCGCGCTTGGTTTTTACCGCCCCCGGTGGACATTACCGGTTCCAGCGATGGCCACCAGGAGCCAGTGCGGGCTGAAGCACACTGGATGATGTTGCTGCCGCCACTATTCACCATTACCGTTGCCATGCTCGCGGGTGTATTTGCAAATAGCGACGCCAGTGCATTGGCCTGGGCCAAACTGATCGTTGCCGGCGAAAGTGGTGGCGATCTATTTTCTACTATGGCGACCGCATCACTAGACAGCCTTGGTAATGGCCACCTGCTGGGCGCTGCGATCCTGCTTCCAGGTTTATTGGCCCTATTACTGTGGTTTGTGCCTAGACTAAGCAACCTCAAATACTTGCTCCCGGTTTGTGCGATACCTGCGGTGTACCTTGGCCTACAGCCGTTGTCCCTGGCACAGGGCTACCCGGCTATGTTTTTTGGCTCCTGGCTGGTGCTAGATCCAGTCTCACAAAGCTACCTGCTGCTAGCAGGCATACTCTGGTTCCTAGGCAGCCTATACAGTTGTTTTTACTATGGGCTGGGGGACAACCAACGGCAGTTTTTCACATTGTTTGCCATTGCCATGGCCAGTAGCTTCGGCTTGGTTTTATCCTCCGACATGTTTGGCTTCCTTACCTTTTTCACCTGCATGAGCCTCGCTTCCTATGTTTTGATTATCCGTGGCGGCATGCCTGAGGCGCGTAAGGCGGCCAATACCTACATCAAATGGGTCATAGTTGGCGAAGTCGCCATCTTCAGTGGTTTTTGTGTCATCAACTACCTTGGGTTGGGCAATGAACTAGCTGGCAGTGCTTTGCTGCCAATTATGGCCATCATGATGGTGGTGGGCTTTGGCATAAAAATAGGCTTGTTTGGTTTCCATGGCTGGCTACCCTTGGCGCACCCGGTTGCCGTGGTGCCAGCAAGTGCCTTGCTCAGTGGTTTCATGGTAAAAGCCGGCATGGTTGGATGGCTTAAATTTTTCCCACTGACACTTGAAGATGCTTCCTTTGCTTGGGTTGGGCTAGCAACAATTGTGCTGGGGATAACAGGTGCCTTCTATGCTGCACTTGTTGGTATAACCAAAACAAACCCAAAAGCGGTACTAGCTTATTCCACTGTTAGCCAAATGGGGATCCTGTCCTGCTGCTTTGGTACCATCATGCTGGCACCGGAATCAAGGGAATTGATGATACCGGTGATCCTGTTTTATTCAATCCACCATGGCCTAGCCAAATCCGCTTTATTTCTAAGCGTAGGCGCTGGCAATTTGCTCAACAAACGCGCTTACAACACGCCAATACTCACTGGCTGCCTATACTTAGTGATACTGATTCCTGCATTGTCTCTAGTAGGGGCACCACTATTGAGCGGTTATTTTGCGAAAACGGAATTGAAACAGCTGTTAACGCATATGCCTTACCTAAAAATGGCTATTACCATTAGCTCTGTATTCACTGGGCTATTGATGTGCCGTTTTGTACACCAGTTGCATGCGCAGGCGACCCAAACCAAGCAAGGCCAAACTGCAATTGCGCCATCAAAGCCACAAAAATACCTGCCACTGCTGCTCATTACAGGCCTTAATACACTGGTACTGTTATTGTCACCTTGGTATTTGCAACGCTTGATAGCCAATGCCGAATCCATTGCGGGAGCCTTTGGGGTAAGCAACCTATTTTACGCCGCCTTGCCTGTGATCCTGAGTGTTGCACTGTATTGGCTACTCAGGAAGTTTTTGCCAGGGAATAGGCAGCAGCAATGGCTGGAATCCTTGGGTTCAATAGCAAAACCTGTACTAAAGGTTCAAGCCACCATCTTCAATGCCCTAGTGCCGGCCGCGTCGTTTGGCCGTGAACTTGCTGAACAGCCAAGCCACGCCAAAATGGAAAAAATAAGTTGGCTTGAAGCACAGGAACATGTGACTAAAAACATGAATTCGCCGTCTATAGCTGTATTACTAATGGTGATTTGTTTGCTCTTGGTGGTATCACTTGCCCACAACTAGCAAACCAGGGCCGTTTACGATTAAGCAAGCAATTTGAAAAGGAACCCAAGACATGTTCGACAACATACTGATTTATGTAGACAAAACGCTACCCCATGACAGCCTTGTGCAATGTGCAATTAACGTGGCCAAGGCTAACAACGCCAAGGTTGCACTGATGGGCACCCTAGCGCCATTGGATAACCGCCTAGAGCTAGGCATCGCCAAGGACACCCTTGGTGATATCTACAATGAGCAGAAAAGCAGCATTCAAATAGCATTGGACAAGGTAAAGGCGCAACTAAAACAAGCAGGCATTGAAGCAGGTACTCAAATAGTTAAAGGCAAAGCCTTTATTGAAATTTCCAAGCAGGTGCTGCGGGACGGCCACGACTTGGTGATGTTGCTTGCCGATGACCAGCAGTCGGGTTTTTCAAAAGCGTTTTTTGGCTCCACCCAAATGCAATTGCTCAGGTATTGCCCCTGTGCAGTCTGGGTGGTAAAAGAAGACTCCAAGGCGATTGCCCGACACATACTGGCACCGATTGACGTAGAATTTAGTGACCTGGAAGAAGCCGATATTAATAATTCAATTGTAAATGTTACCCATGGCATGGCTAAAACAGGATGCCAGGCCATCGACTTTATGCATGTCTGGTCTATTTATGGTGAAGGATACCTAGCGGCACGGACAGCCTTGTCACAGCAAGAGATCAAGCAATTGCGCAAACAGAGGAAGGGGGAGCTAAAACAAAAGCTCCAAGAGTTGGTTCACCAAACTGATTGGCAAGGCTGTGCTGTTAAGCTGGCACTCCCCCGAAACAAGCTTGCTTCGGCGGAAATTGTCAAAGCGGTGAAGAAACGGAAAATCGATTTATTGGTTATGGGTACATTGTGCAGGACTGGCATAGAAGGTTTTGTCATCGGCAATACGGCGGAAAAAATACTCAGTGAAGTGTCCTGTGCTGTATTGGCACTGAAACCACCTGGGTTTGTTTCGCCTATCACATTGTAACCGCAACCACCATGGGGATCTTATTATGAAATATACCGGTGTCACATCCGTTGTGGTAATACTGACCCTCATGCTGCTGGATCTGCTCCATTTTACCACGGGTGGGCTGTTGCAACTGTTACCGCCAAAGGTACCCGAGTTTAACCAGTTGCCCGCAGGGGAACCCCGGAAAGACGCTTTTTTCGAATTTTTCACCCCGCTCATCCGCCAGGAGAATGACCGTATCCTGGCACTCAGGCAAAAGCTTCTCAAGCAATACCAGACCCGTGGCTCACTGACGACGTTGCAGGTCAGGCACCTCAAACGCATAGCGCTAAGCTATGAAATGGAGGAATTTGACACTGCCAATGACGCGCATTGGAGAACCCTGCTGCGCCGGGTAGATCTCAT
Source organism: Alteromonadaceae bacterium (assembly GCA_965279005.1). Lineage (GTDB taxonomy): Bacteria > Pseudomonadota > Gammaproteobacteria > Enterobacterales > Alteromonadaceae > Planctobacterium. The sequence continues at coordinate 228,623 of CBDIHK010000028.1, forward strand.
CCCTATTTCACTGGCACTTGCGCAAGCAGCAAATGAAAGCGCCTGGGGCACCTCGCGTTTTGCCAGACAAGCCAATAACTATTTTGGCCACTGGTGTTTTGTCGAGGGTTGCGGCCTAGTACCCAAACGCCGCGCCCAAGGGCGCAAACATGAAGTTGCTGTGTTCGATTCGCCAGCAGAATCAGTACACAAATATATGCTTAACCTAAACCGCCACTTTGCCTACAAGGAACTGCGGCTGAAACGGGCTAAATTGCGCCAACAAAACCAACCGGTAACCGGTTTAGCATTGCTACCGGCACTGCAGCAGTATTCAGAGCGCAAACTTGCTTACCTAGAAGAAATTCAGGAAATGATCCATTTTAATGGGCTCAACCACCTAGACCGGGCAACGACAAGAGTTGAAGCGGACTAAAGCCCCTTTGGGTTGGTTTTACAATTGCGTTTGGTTTGGTATTTAATTTCAGTTAGCATGCCCATTGCGCGAAGTCACGAATCTTACAGCTCCTGCAGCCCCCTGCTATCTGCTTTTTTACATGGCAAGGCCAGCTACTGGGTAAAGCCAGATGAGCAATCTTCTTATACTGATTTTACGTGTTTCACTCCAAAGTGGCGCAAGCCAGATCGGCAAATAACACTTGTCATCACCATAAATTTATTTTGTTTTTCTTTTAGGAAAATAGGCTCAATATAGCTACTGAAGTAACCCAAAAAAGATAGCAATGAGCAAAGACTACAAACTTAACAGGCAGGAAATTGACCCTGGATATGCAGATGAATTTTATCGCGATTCAACGCTGCGGGCTGACCGGGAAAACAAAAGGAACCGACTCAGGGCGCATGCCAAGCGGGAAAAGCTTAGGAAAGCCAAAGAGCGCAAGAAATACCACGCATATTCGCATTAGCATAGCTTGATCCCTGAGCAGACATCCCCAGAAACTCTGCGTCGTAAGGAGGCCGGGAGCAATATAATTTGACCCGGTCAAACCTTGAGCTATGTTTATTAGAAATTAACCAGGCCACATCAACAAAATGGGTACATTAAATACAAAGCTCACCCAGACAGAGATTGCCGATATTTGTGGCCGCCTAAAATATGGCAAACGTGTGCAACGGTCATTGCCCTATGATGGCTTCATCCGTGTGGATAAATCGCTGCCGTTTTTGTGCCTGTATCGCATACCTAGAAAAAGTGACCCGCTAACAGTAAAATTTGTAGGTAGCGAAGCCTCATACCTCATCCTGCCATCTACAAAGCTAAAAGCCGCTTACCAATCCCTTATCGAGCAAATCGTAGAATTGATGCAGGCACGTTTTGGTGCATGCCTGTTAATTGAGGTATGGGCGGGAGATGAGGTAGAGGAGGATCAGGCTACAGATTCAGAAGCCGTCCGCCCGGTTTTTACCATACACGCAGACACCAGTGGTGAACTTATCCCTACCTGCGAAGCGCTAGAGGCAGGATTGCAAAAAATAAAGGTGTTAAAAAAGCGCGCCATACCCTCCATACAATATTCACGGGTCACCCGACCTCCAGGCATGCCCCCGTTACTGCCCAAATCGGAGCTTGTAGCATTAAATTGCCATTCGTTGGGACTGGAAATACAGCCGATTTACCGCAGTGCGCAAAATGATGAAGAATTTCCTCTGGTATTTAGAAAGCTCCACAGGGGGATTGCACAAGCACTAAAACTGGCACTATTTGAATTCACCAGAACCAATACCCGCCATGACCCCAGCCATTACCATGCAATGGGGCCAAAGTCCCTGACCAAAAGCAGCCGGGATATTGACCGTAAACTGGCGGAAATTAGTGATTCATATAGCTTTTTGATGTTGGTTACGCCCATAAATACGGAACAGAGCTGGGGCTTGTTTAAGCGGAACGGCTTCCAAAAAGCACCAGTATTGCATTACCGGCCACTACCGATCGACCCGGCACATTTAAAACGCAAATTGTACCAGATAGACTTAGACAAGGTGTCTGATCCAACACTGTCGCATTTGTTCAGACAAAAGCGTGCAGAAATTGACCGGGAGTTAACCATGCTTTCTGAGCGGAACAGTCCCAACTTCATGCTTAGTAGCTTACAACTCTATGGCCGTGTAGACGATGCAGTCATGGCCAGCGCTCTGGAAATTTTGGACAAGTTTGCAGGCAGAAGTGCTGACGATACGTTCGGCGGCCGCCATTCGGCAACAGAATTTGCGCAGAGGGCACGCGATGAACTCGACAAATACAGTGCACAACTGGGAGCACCTGTAAAGTCTGAGGTTCACGTGACAGATCAAGTGTCGGGCCTCATTTGCAGCGGTGGACACCTTTATATCGGCAATAATGTGCATCTTCCAGGCAACCGGATTGAGGCATTGCTCCAGCACGAGGTAGGCACTCATATTCTTACCTACATCAATGGCATTGCACAGCCTTTGCAATTACTTGCTTCAGGCTTGGATGGCTACGATGAACTGCAGGAGGGATTGGCTGTACTGGCAGAGTATTTGGTTGGGGAGCTAAGCCGCCCAAGGCTTCGCTTATTAGCAGGGCGGGTGGCGGCAGCACGCTACCTGGAACAAGGCCATAGCTTTATAGACACTTTCCGTATGTTGCAGCGCAACCATGATTTTGAACAGCGCACCGCTTACCGGATCACTGTCCGCATATACCGGGGCGGCGGCCTGGTGAAGGATGCAATTTACCTTCGCGGCCTGTTAAGGCTACTCAAGTATCTTGAAAACGGTGGCGACCTGAAACTTTTATATATCGGCAAATATGGCTTTGAACATATTCCAGTCATTAATGAATTACTGCACCGGGGGCTACTCAACCAAGCACAATTAATGCCCAGCTTTTACCTGGATAGCAAGGTGCAAAAACGACTAGACACTATCCGCAAGGGGATCAGCCTGGCGGACATGATGCATAAACCAAATTAGAGCCTGTATATGGTTACACCCTTATACAGGCTCTAATCAGCTGGAGGAAATAACATGGCTAAGAAAACACTGCCAACTGAAGGCAACCCATTGCAAGAGGGTGAAACACCTGCAGACCAAAACGAAGAACTGAAAGCTGGATCAGGTGGGGAAGAGCCAGATACAGGGACAAAAGTGGAAATTGATACGGCAACCAACATCATCTTAACTGAAGCAAAAGACCCCTCTTTCGACAATATAAAAATCGCTTTTGTTGTCAATAATGTGGCTACCGAAGAATCAGGGTACACCACAACCCGTTTATCAATGTATGCCCATAACCGTGGCCACGAAGTTTACTACATATCACCAGGTGACTTCCTATATGACTTGGATGACCAGATCCGTGCAAGGGCGGTGACACCACCCAAACGTAAATATAAATCACTGGCCAGCTACTTAAAGGACTTGCAAAGCAATAAATCCGGGAAAGAACTCATTACCCTAAAAGACCTGGATATCATCATGCTGCGCAATGATCCCTCTACGGAACCCGGCTCCAGGGCTTGGGCGCAGCAATCTGGCATTTTGTTCACCCGTATGGCTACCCAGCATGGTGTGGTGGTAGTGAATGACCCCAATGGGTTAAGCATGGCTATGAACAAAATGTACTTCCAGCAGTTCCCAGAAGAAGTCCGCCCCCAAACGCTCATTACTCGTTCAAGGGAAGATATCAAGGCATTTGTCCACGAGTTTGGGCATATTGTGATCAAACCGCTGCAAGGTTCTGGTGGAGCCAACGTGTTTATGGTGCGCAAAGCTGATTTGCCAAACCTGAACCAAATGGTTGATGCTGTAATCAGGGATGGCTACGTAATCGCCCAAGAATATTTAAAACAGGCTGAAGCCGGTGATACCAGGCTGTTTCTGATGAATGGACAACCACTGAGGTTCCGGGGCAAATATGCGGCATTTAGGCGGGTACGCAGCGGTGATGACCTGCGCAGTAATATTCATGCTGGCGGTATCAAAGCCAAAGCAGAAATCGGTGATATGGAACTAAGAATTGCCGAAATCGTCCGGCCAAAATTAGTACAAGATGGCATGTTCCTGGTGGGCCTGGATATAGTAGGTGACAAGTTAATGGAAATTAACGTGTTCAGTCCCGGCGGACTTGGATCTGCACAAACTTTTGAAAAAGTGAACTTTTGCACACCGGTGCTTGACGCCCTAGAACGTAAAGTGCGCTATATGCAGTTTTATCGCCGGGATTTCAATAACCAGGAAATGGCCATACTCTAAATGAAACGAGAACTATACGCAGGCGCAGGCAATTTTTCACTGGAAGAAGTCGTAAGCGCAATTGAGCAGGGACGGGTTATTGCAGGCCTAGTAGAAGGCGGCAGCTTTTACATCCGTATAGACGAATATAGGCCTGTTGTTTGCACCGCTATCCACAATGGCCATAACCTTAGGGATGAACTTTCGAAAAACTGCCTGCTAGAACCTTCCGAAAGGTTTTACGAGGAAGACCCTTACACTGACGAATTTATCCTATCATTTCCCATCGTACTAATTGGAAACGACTCGCGCTTCGAATATGACTTGAACCGGCCCATGAACCAATCGACTTATTTCAAATCTGCTTGGGATAGGCAGGTTTGGAAACGCAAGCTATCTGATAAGCAACGGGAAACTAGCCATCAAAAGCACAAGGCATTCTATAGGGTAGTGGAAACCTTGGTGGCAAAGCTGGAATCACTTTTTAAGAGTTGTATTGTCTTTGACATTCACTCCTACAATTACCAACGCCACCAAAAGGACACACCAACCTTTAATATTGGTTCTGAACAAATTGACTCACAGCGTTGGTCGGGGATTGTTAAGCACTACAATGGACTATTGAATCAGATAACCTTACCCAACCTGGATTGTAGATCTGCAGTTAATGAAATGTTCCAAGGTAAGGGTTACCTAATTGCGCACATTAATGCCCGCTTTGACAACACCCTGGTGCTACCTACGGAAGTTAAAAAAGTGTTTATGGACGAACACTCTGGCGAGCCGTTTCCCTTTGTACTACGCGACCTAAAAACAGCGTTTCGCTCGGTAGTGACACAAACTTCTGAGCTTTTCATCCGGAAACATACCAAACACTTAGCTGGTCAAAAAGCAGGAACTAGCGTCCTCTCAGGAAAAATCGAAACAGCGGTTGCCCAGGTGGATGCCAAGTTATGGCAACTATGCCGGGGGCTGGATGTACTTTCCTATATAAATCCTACTAACTTTTTGTCGGAAAAAAGACGCTTTTTTGAGCGAAAAGGCAACTATGTCCCCGTATTCAAATACAAACAAATAGATGTAGATCCATTCAAGTTGAAATCTGAACTCTACCAACTGCCTATCCACAACATCGCCGACACCGGGTTACAGGCGTTTTACCAGGAGGTGATTGAAGATCTTGATAGTAGGATCAGTTTGCTCACCGGCATAGGCAGCAAGAACTTTTTGCTCAACTCTGTTAGATACCACGGCAAACCAGAACCGAAACTGTTACAGGCGGCGGAATTCATCGCAAGCGCTCCAGCTGAAACCGGGACAAAGTTTGAAGCCATTATTACTGTGGATCAGGCACTTGAGCGGATAAAAGCCGAAATAGACAAACACAACATCAATTGCAAAGCCGAAAAAAACCGCAAACTAGTCGCCAAAATGATGCTAGACCATGAACGCAGTACTATTTTGCTAGCTACCAATGCAACATATACACAAGGCGAACTCAACTCGCTGATTAATAACCAGTTATTAATCCAAATGGTGGCCTCGCTCAACGCCCATGGCCAGCCCCTAAAGATACTGTCAATAGGGCTTCCTGGCTATAACCGCACGCTAGAAGGTTTGGGAATTTATAATGAGTTTGTCGCAGGTACATTGAGCATTGCCCGCCTAAAACTGTTGGCTCTGCGCGTGCTGGCGACACAGCATATGCTTAACCATGATGATTTTGCCTCGACCTACCGATACATAACCGAGGATTACCATGAAGAGCCTGACACAGCTTTTACACTGGTATCACGTGTTTACCGCGCAGGTGGCAATACCAAGGACTTCCACTACCTAGCAGGGTTTGCAGATATCCTTGGTTTACCTGAAGACATTGATAAATCCTTTCTAATGAGCGGGAAAGTAGGCCTGCAAAGCTACCATCAACTGCAAGAGTTTGTCGCGAGGGGGTTTATCCAAAAACCAGAAACAGCAAGCGTGCGGAATCACAGCGTAAAAACCTTACAAAGCACGACTGGTTACCTGGTAAGTGTATTACTGGATAAAACAGTGCCATTGTGATGCTCTTGTTCCGTGCAAAGGAATTGGGACTGTCATTGCTAACCTAGCATTTCGGAATGCAAGCGGATAGTTTCATTGCTTAGCGCTCTGAATATCAGCTCTCGATGCATCTTCAATGGAATTTGAAGTATCGAGCACATAGCTGCGTTGAACCTCCTCTTTGTAGAGGAGCCAAAGCCTCTCACATTCGGATCCTGCTTCATGCATGCCAAGGCAAAACTCAACAAACCTCTCCTCGGTTGGTGTTTCAGGCTGGATCAGCCCCATTTCAAGGCACTTTAAGGTTTCACCATAGGTCAGTAATAGTTTCCTTTGTCTAACTGAAAACACTCCGGATTGGAATAATCCCCACTGAAAATTGATCCGGTCATCGAATTCTATGGCTCCTGGACGAATATCAGGTTCAAAGTAAGCGGTCATATATTACCTCGGCAACGGGCTACAGGATCCAAGTATCTTCCCCTGTTAAAGAGCAGTAAAACAAATTATTTTACTCGTGATTACAAGAAAAATTTGTTCAGCAACTGCCCAATAACTCCCCTTCTGTGAAATTCTGATAGCCGAAGAAAAGGTAAAACTAGTGGGTATAAACACTTTGCCAGCATAGGTAGTTAAGCCTTCAACATACCGAACATGCGACATTGATTCGGAATTAGGCTCGAAAGTTGTTCATTTTAAAAAACGTAGTACAAATAACCATTCGCTATTGGGCTGACTAAAGGCTCATTTGCATTGTGTACCAATCACTGTAAAAACTACCAATTTGCATAACTCAGTTAAAGTCGCTGCTTTAGCAAGCGGTTGATGGTTAAGAAATCTGTACATTTACAGCAGGGCGTAATCGCCGGTGCCAAAACGTCAAAGCCGCACTCAATCGCATGCGCAGCGAAACAACAACGGGCTATGGATACCGCAATGGCAATTGTCATTATTGTGACCGTATTAACCAGCGGCTGCGGGGATCTCCCTATGTCGGAATACAGCGTATTTTTGATCAGGGCGGGATTGTACTTTGCAGACTTTTTAACCAAATAGTAATTCCGTCCTAAAACTACCACTCCATGCTGCCCTTCGCCGCTTGCCTGCCATACTATCTTTTTTACCCTGATGTTGCTTTATTAGGTTCAGACATGCGCGATTAAACAACGCAATATGAGCTGCCCGTTAGGATCGCTTATTTTGAGTTGGTCTTCGCGAAACGCAACGTCAAGCACCCAGTGTAACTGGTTTTCAACTGACCAGTGCTCTCTGATGATAGTGGCGAACTGTTCTGCATCAGCGGTTAGCGAGCTGGCATACCAGCGGGAATGATAGCTCGTTTGACCACCTTGCTGACGTTTACTGGCAACCTCGATAATACTATGAATATGCGGCCACTTTGTTTGTAGTTCTTTAGGCAGTGTGGCTTTCATTTGCATTACTGTCCGGCTTTCCTGACGTCCATGTCCCTGGTTCGACTGGGTAAAGGTATTGAGATCTTCATCATTGTACCGCTCAGTGAAACTCTCTTTTACATACTCAAAGAGCTTACTTTGGTTCGCCTTTAGCTGAATAACGAAGTCACTTTTAGCGGTGACTATCGTCTCCATTGTGTCTGTCTGGCAATGCAGCGCATCGAGTGTATAGATGGCATCTTCAAGGGCCAGCGCCTCAATCACATTTCTGGCGACAGCTTGTTCATTGCCCTTGTTGTCAGAACAGTCCTGGTACAAAGCAATACCGGAATTCACATCAAAGGCGCTGACGACATGTAACGCTTTGCTCACATCTTCCCGCCAGGCACCCCGCATGGTTTTGCCATCAAGGGCAATAACCGGTTGCCCTAAAGTCTGACGTCGTTGATTAATCCAGCCAAACACTGTCTGTAGCAATATTTCAGTGTCCAGTGACTTAATAATTGAGGCAATACAATGCCGTTTGGGTATGCCATTTTCAAAACGACGATGCTGGCGTAACCAGTCCAGCTGGCTTTCACCAAATTCCTCAATGGCTTTCCAGCCATCAGCACCGCTAAGTACCGCAGATAAAGTCAGGAAAATAACGTCGACCAGGTTGTGTTTGAGATTAATATCTTTACGAGGATCCGGGATAACTTCCAAGTGTTTGACCAGTGACATATGAGCTTTCGGCTAATGAAAACGGATCAGATCAACTGAATCAAGATAAGTTCACTTGTGAGATATATTGATTGGTGATCAATATACGTTTTGATATATCAAAAAGTTAGGATCCCGCCCTGTATTTTTGATAGAGATACAGGGTTGCTAATTTCATTAAATGCGATGCAACCCAAACATTTGGACTTGCTGCTACTGAGATCTGCTGAATGTCATCTTCCTGCATATTCGCATCCGTTTTCACTTGGCGTAATGCTCTCATCATGGTTTCCTCATAGGGAATAAGGCGCTTCCCAGCACCGGTCAGTTGGATGTTGTTCCCAGCACGTTCAAACAGCGGTGAACCAATAAATGCCTCAAGTTGCTTAACCCGTGCACTTACCGCTGCCTGGGCAATAAACAAGTTGTCAGCCGCGCGGCCAAAATGGCGCGTTTTTGCTACTTCCAAGAAGGTTTTGAAAACTTTAACGTCCATGACTTTGTGGTCAAGTTGTGAATACACAAGCGCATAACGACTTCGCTTAAATGCCAAGGGAGTGTTTGAGATAATTAATAAGGGCACAGGGAAATAGCCGCTTTGCGAAAGCAATCCTAGTTCATTCCACAGGTGGATTGCTGGTACATAGATTGGCTTGCAGACGCGTACCGAACTCAATGCTCCCGCAATAATTCATGACCTCTTACAATAGCGTAAAAATGGTTTCCAGCATTATTGCTTTTTTCTAGCGTGCTTTCTATCCATTGCAGTTGGGATTGATACAGCTCTAATTGCCCTGTCTTCTGCAACCAATTTGCATAGTAAATTCGTCCTAACAGATTATTTGGATGGAGTTTTACAGCGCGCTCAAACAAAGGCTGTATATCGCTTTGAGAATAAACGCCATCATTATTAAAGGTGTAAAAATTAGCCAGTTCATATAACGCTAGGCCATTCCACAGCCTTGGTGAATGCTGGACTACATTTCTCAAGTCCAACTCTGCATTTTTCGCTATAGTGGCTTTGAATATAGGTTTGGCGTTGGTGTAGTGGTAGCTGGACATAATACCGCGAACAAGCTGGAACCCAGCGGCGTATTCTGGATGCAACTTCATCCCTTTGGTCGCACTGTTTATATATTGTTTTTGTTCCTTGCGGCTTAACCCTGTCAAGGATCGCCAAACACTCTTTTGCCAGGTCAAATATAGCTTTTCAGGTGTTTCAACACTTACAGGCTTGGCATCCAATTGCAAAGACGCGAAACAAACCAACAAACACAGGATAACCGGCTTCACATTCACAACAAAACTACACAGGGAATAGTCTTTCCTGGTAACTCTCTCTAAACAGACAACTCAACACAAATGTGTTGATTACAATATTCCAGCTTGCCAAAAGTGCGCCAAAAGCACCTCAAACAGCATAATCCATATCATCCGATTGGTGATACGACGGGCTGTTACTAGCGTTGTGCCGGCTGCTCAAGACGGTATGGAATGACTTTTTTCGCCGTATTTCTTGCTGGTATTTTTCCCACAGCTTTTCAATAGTAGTCTGTGCCTGCCTGGCCCCACGGCAAAAGGCTACGAAGTCCTGTTCTGCTTCATTCTCTGGTGATAAGGTTCCCAAATCCAACTGTTTTAGCGTTTCGCCATAATTTTTTAGCAGCTCACTTTGGCTAATGGAAAAAACACCACAGCGGGATATACCCCTAGGAAAATTAACATCGTCTCTAAACGCAAACTGCCCCTGGCGGATATCATTACTCATAACTCAATACCTAAACGATAATTCGTAGGCAAAGTATGGAATTTTGCTGGAATTCTGTACAACAAATTTTTTTGTTTGTGTAGACAACAAATACTTATGAATAGATAAACACGCAATTCGCGGAAAAACAGCGCCTTAAGGATTAGTGGTTATAGTTTAGGATTAGTTACGCCAGACCTTGGTTTTGGTTAAAGGATAAGCTCAGCTTAACATCATACAGAACGAAACCGACGCCAAAGCCAAAGAAGAGTCAATTAAGCAAACCAATGGGGATTAGCCGTGGTTTTCGCATAGGTTGGTAATGTACTCAGCATGGAAAGTGGTACCGATTATTAGTAGAAAATTCCATTAACCCGTCAATCAGACCGGCTTATTTATCACTAACTAGAAAATAAGGTGGAAGTCATGATACATATCACGTTCAGATGAGTAACTCAGTTTTAAACATTCCCATTTGGATTTAACCTTGGTGGATATCTGAACTTGAAAATTGCGATAGGCCAAAACAGGCTGGCCTATCGTATTCATTACCACTTTAATCGAGCTTGTTGGCCAATTTCGAAAAGCTTGGCTGGTCTTGGATATCTATATCAACTTTGAGTTTCCGAGAAATATCACTCGCTGAGAACAGCCCTCGAATGGCATTAACAGAAGAGTCAACCACAAGGCAGTGCTGTTGGCCTAAACTTTTAAGTGAATGGATTACAGCGCCTATATTGGCATTTTCAACTTCGCTAAACTCAAGGACACTTAGTTTGTCCCTTGGTGTCATAAAGTCAGTTATCGACAAATCTTGACGGTTATCTCCTTTTCCTAGCTTTTGCACGATTTTGCGATCAAGCAAATCATCCGCACTTACGATACCGACCAATTGTTCTTTTTCGTTTATAACGAGTTTTAGACGCACATGCGCTTTTTTCATCAACAACTTGGTTTCTATTGCTGGCAAGCTTGATTCAATCACCAGGGGTTTATTGATAGTAAAATCTGTAAAAAAGTCAACAGCCGGCGACTTAATTGTCAATTCGGAATAATCGGCTGGCGTCACAAAGCTATCTATGTGGCCAATTGAACGTAAAGATAATGCATTCATACTTGCTGCTCCTGAAGGGAGTCATACCTTTCGAGCCCATCAGCACTGTTAGGGTGCACCTGCCTTGAAAAAGGCCATTTGCAATAAAATAAACTTCTCATAATGTTATCCTCTTAGTCAGATATTTTAGTTTTTTAAGGTTGTAACTCAATGAGTGGTGGCGCCCTTATAAGGTAGTCTGAATATGTTGAGATATAAAAGTGAGAATATTGAACTTCATACACGCAAGTGAACTCGCAGGCTGGTAGAAACTTAAAGCCCCCTATGGAGCTATCATCGCCATTTTCAATTTCGACAGTCTGCGTTTGCTTTTCAATCTCAACGAATGAGAACACCACATGATTATCACTACTCCTGACACCCATTGATTCGTGCGGAAGCAGTATTACCAAAAACGATAACAGGAGAATTTTCATTTTTTTGCGATTCACCTCATAACCTGCCACCGAAGGACAATTAATTATCCAGCCCACTGGCAAATCTGCATTTTTTTAATGTGAAAACGTCTGCCTCTAGTTTGGAAACTTTGACTGTTTCCGCATTTCGCGAATGCTCTGATATGGCAAAGCCCCTTGCGTGCTCATTCCCCAACCATATCGTAACTGGCGCTTGATAGCCCTCTGCTACCTCAATTGCAGCCGCAACAACCAGCTGCCAAATAGCGGTTTTAATTTAAGCACATATGGCGCTCTGGTTTGCTTATTCCCAGTGCAGAACCAGCTTGCGTACAGAGATAGTTATATCTTTTGGCACTTTTTTGGACGCATCTAGTTTTAGTGTGCGAATGGGTATTAGGGTGACGTGCCTGAAGTTCTCCGCCATTTCCTGTTTGATAACCCGAATGGCGTGTTCACTGTTCACCATGGTGTCTTGGAGCACGGTAAATTTGTCAATATCCATATAGGGATCACGCAAGCGAAGGGTTTCGTCAAACTCATAATATTCGAGCTTACCTTTGATTACCGTCCTGGCAATGAGCATTTTGCCTTCTTTGGCGGTGCTCACCAGCACCACCAGTTTCACGCTTTGATCCAAGACGTTTATATCAATGCGCGGCCCAAAGAAAGTGGCTGTGACCCCCTTGAATGTCTTCACTCGGGGGAATTCCTTTTCTAGATGCGCATTGATCATTTCTTGCGTGACATTGTCCTGCTTGGAAAATGGATTGGCATGGCTAATACAAGCCACAAAGAACAGGGTCAAAAAGCTCCAGCGTATTGATGCACTGCGCATCGACAATTCTCCTAATGTAATTTGGCGTATGTTAAATTTGTACCGAAAAGGCGCTAAATCGCACCCCTTTACTGCAAGTATAGACGCAGCTTGGGCGCGATAAGTCACAATTTTTGCTGCGGATATAAATTATTTTTTGCGGATGTTTATACCAATACCCTTAGGTATGTCTTGTTTTAGGGTTTAAAAAACGATTACTTGTAGTGCACTTCCAAGTCAACCTCAGGCGGTTTGCTATGCTCCTTCGGTTTGTCTGATTGGGTACCTTTCAATAACCGTCCCAAAATGTCTGAACCAGTAATGATCCGCGGTGTCTCGGTCCAGACCAGGACGACGTCGACCTCAATATCACCATCGTGATCCTTGTCGAGTGACTCGGTGGATTTCAAATGCAAAATCACATCACCCAAAGTCGTCTCGGGATCCTTCACCACCAATGGCCGGTAACAGTAGTCGTAGATTTCAAATGGTTTGTCATGCTCCAGCAACGCTGCCCGGAGCAGGCCATCGGAATCCGCAATGAGCAGTGGTTCACCTTTTTCATTGGCCAACACCACCCATTTGCGCCCGCTGCGGTTGATTGCCTTGAGGAGGTCGTCATTGGCATCCCGTTGAAACGCTGGCAGCTGCGGAAAATCCACTTTGGTTGGCAGCTTGATGATGGACAAAGGGTCAACCAGCTCCCCTTCTTCAGTCACTTTAATATCATCAATGGTAAGGAAGTTAACGGCGCCAATCCCCTCCAGCCGGTCTACTTCAGCTCCTTCCGCTTCAACGTGTTTGCGTAAAATGCTTTTCAAATCATTTTCCCTCAGGTAGTCAATGCCCTCTTTGCCCAACCAGGCATCCAGCGCTTTGGCAGAGGGTTTTGCCACCGGATACAACAAGAATTGGTAAAAGCGTAAAACGGGGGATAACAGTGACGCCATTTTCATTGCATTCCTGGAAAAATAGGCCTGGGGCAGTATCTCGCCAAACAAGGTGATAAACACGGTTGAAAAGGCAAAAGCCATTAGCCCCACCATTACGGAATCGGAAAGCAAGGTAAGCAGCACATTAATACCCACGTTCCCCCAAAGGATCGTTGCCAGAAGAAAATTAGAGTCTTGCCGCAGTTCCAATATCTGGTTTGCTTCTGCCACGCCTTGGGACACGTCCACTTCCAGCTGCAGCCTACTTAGGCTAAAAAATGCAAGGTTGAGCCCTGAAAACATTGCTGACTGCGATAAGCAGAAAAAAATACCAATCCAAATTACTAAATCAGTGTTCACAGCCATATGGGAAAAATCCAGTTAAAATATTATTGACGTTAGTCGTTACCGAAAAGTCACACTATACAGCGACAATCTTCCTATAGTTTACCCTGCCACAACCAGTAACCCTGATAACTTGTCGGTATCGCGGTAAGTCTTGCGTAGCAAGCGGGTGAACCGCTTGAGTGTGTCTAGGTAGTCCATGGCCAGGCGCATTTCGGTGACGGAACAGTCACCTGATTTGACCGCATCCAATAACGCAGCACTTGCCTTGTCAGCCTGGAGGTTTAAATCACTTACCCAGTGTTTACTAAACCTGTGCTGATCCGCTTCCCGTAACCGGCCATCCGCTTGCCCAGCAGCGGCGGAAGCCGATAATATAGGTTGACCCGCCGCCTTCCTTAACCTGAGCAGCAATTCTTTGAAATGATGTTTCGCTGGTGCCAATAGCTGTGCGATTTTTGCGGGATGAGCCTGTGCCTGGCCGAGGCCTTGCTGCAACTGCAATAAACTATCCAGGCGTTGGCTTTGTTTAATGGCCAGGCTCAATGCCTCCGCAGGTACATCAGACATGGGCTGGCGCAATGCGGTAACGAGGAAATCTTCCAGCTGGGACAGGTTCTTTGATAGTTGCGCCCCTTCTCGCTGGGTTTCGCTAGCGATGCCTTTTAGGGCAAGCTGTTCCAATTCAGTGCGCTGGTATTGCAACTCAAGCAATGCCGACTTTGCAGCCAAAGGTGGCATAGTCACTATGGTAGGGTCGACGTATTTTAGCTGAGCACTTTGTTCCAGTTTAACAAAGCGCTTGTTTAGGAAACGGGTGATAGCGGGTTCCATTGGCACCATGAGTAACACCCCCACAAGGTTAAACAGGGTGTGGTAGATAGCCAACCAAAATGCAGCATTGCCGCCCATGAGTTTCTGCTCATAGGCCACGCTGAATACCTCAGATACCAGGGGGAGCAACAACAAGGCCGCCAGTCCAGCTACCAAATTGAATACAACGTGCACCCAGGCCACCCGCTTGGCATTAGCGGTGGCACCGATAGTGGCCAGCAGCGCAGTCGATGTAGTTCCCACATTGGCACCAATGACTGCAGCTGCGCCAAGCGAAAGTGGTATCGTGCCTGCATTTACCAAAGTCAGTATCATCGCCATGGAGGCGCTGGAAGATTGCATGACTACGGTCATTAGCACGCCAATCGCAATAAACAGGGTAATATGCCAAAGGTCAAAATGGCCTTTGTCGATAAAGGTAAAATTACCCTGATGGTCAGCCAGCGCCGATTGCAACAGGTTTAGCCCTACAAATAACAAGCCAAAGCCTGCAAGGGCACCACCGATAGCTTTAGCCCTCGGGGATTTACCCAGGATATGCAGGAACGCACCAAGGCCTACCAAAGGCAGGGCAAAGGCTTCCACTTTGATCTTGAAACCCACTAGGGCCACGATCCAGCCGGTCATGGTGGTGCCGACATTGCTGCCAAAGACCACCCAGGCAGATTGCCCCATAGAAAGCAAACCAGCATTGGCAAAACCAATGGTAGCCACAGTCACTACGCTGGAAGACTGCACCAACGCGGTCAAGGAAAACCCCGATAGGAAGCCACGCTTTTTGGTGTTGGTACCTGCCTTGAGGTACTGCTCCAACCTTGCCCCCGCAGACTGTTTAAGTCCATCGGTCAAGTGCATCATACCCAATAAAAATAGGCCTATACCGCCTAGTAGTGTGCCGAGTGCCAATATCATAGGTGTATCTTCCGCAAGGCTATGCTTCTGCTATTCCAATGTTCCAGCTTCTGTTTGCCCTGACCGGCTTTGCAGCAGAGTAGTCAGCGCTGGAACCCCGTCTTTCCTTAATAGTGTAGCAAATTCTGCCCGTTTGCTTTGCAACAGGCTGACACCTTCAACCACCATATCATAGGCCTTCCATTGGCCTGATTTATTGCGCCGCACCTTAAAAACCAGCTGGATGTCGGGTTTACCTTGTTCTTTTACCAAGGCCTTGATGGCCACGGCATTTTGATCTGTAACGTCCCTAGGGGGCAACAGCACCACTTCCTGTTGCTGGTAATATTCAAGCGCACTGGCGTAGCTTCCCACTAGATAGCTTTTGAAGACTTCAAGGTATTCAGCCAAGACTTCCCGGTCTGTACCCTTTGCATGGTTGCCCAATACTGATAGGCCAAAATAGGCATGGTCTACATGGGGCATCAGTTCCTGCAATACAATGCGCTCCAATACGCGGTTATCGGGTTGCTGGGTTGCCTGCTCTTCGCGGATACGCGCAAATGTCTTGGTCATGACAGCATCAACCATCTGATGGGGATCTGTTCCCGTTTCTGTCGCCAACGCACTGGTCATAGCGATTCCATTAAGTATAGTGAACACAGCCGCAAACATAGCAATTAACGACCTCTTTAAGTTTGTGAAATATCTCATTTTGTTCACCGAATATGGCTATTGCTGTACCTCTGGGCTCTGGTGCAAATAGAGCCGGAATTCAAAACCTTTAACCTGCTTAAGCTTGATGCGGATCCCATAGTCCTGGCCATCTCCATCGGTCAAGATTTGTGCGTTCCTAATCCTCAGCAGCAGTGGCCGCTTATCTTCTTGAACTTGGATTTGTACAGTGACCTGATCCGTGTTGTAGCGAGCCAGCCCAGGTATAGCAATATCAATAACGCGAAGATCCAATTCGCTTTTAGCGGCTATAACTTCTGCCCCTAGTTGTTTACCAGAACTACCGGCCTCGTCACTGAGCCAGCCGGTCTTAACCTGCTGCAATGAGCCAAAGCTCGCAGAACTGAATAATATAAACGCCAACAAGGCTGTAACGACTTTTTTTGTGCACATGGCACTATTCTCCTTGGTCAGGCGATAGGCCTGGGTTCTATTTAGGGGTATAGACTGCGCTTGTACCTATGGAGTCACAAATTGCTCAAGAAAATTAAAAAACTTTCCACCCCAGCAAGGCTCCTTCTTATTGCTGGAGAAGAATGGTTTGCGTGCTAAAAGCAGTACCTATGGGTAGTTCGCAAACCAACGCTGTGCTTGATGAGCCGCCTAAAATAGACGATGCTGTATTTAACAATGCGACCAAACATTTTTTAGCAAATGGCAGAAAATCTGATTTCACAAGCAATAGGAGCAGACCTGGCGCCTTCTGACTGGTGGGGCGAACGCCACCTGCAGCTCGAACAAAAAGTAAGTTGGGACTTGGGTTCCCTGGTGATCAATATCACCCGTCTTGATAGTGAGTACGACATTCATTTTAGCTACACGGGAAAACCAAGTGGGTCTCCCAGCTTGGACAACAACCTGCAGCTGGGGGCCGGCGAAGGCGAAAAGCTGCGTTTTGCCTGCGAAAAAACGCTAGGCAAAGTCAAGTTGCAACCCACGATGGCGGACAGGCCAGTCGTGGCAAGGCCAATTGATCCGGTGCTGTTACTACCTAATCAGAAAACCACCCTTTATATCAGCACGCCTATTTGGATTGCCGTGTATTTGGATGACAATGAAATACCTGCCTTGGATATCCCGGTGATAGAGATTACCTCTACCTGGTTTGGCCCCTCTCCCAGGGTAGGTGAACTGTGCTACGGCGGCAAAATTGCCGCTTACAGCAGCTATGAGAAATTAGTAGCCAATGGCTGCGTTGCAACATTGCCCATCGTTGTGCAAAACCAAAACGATGAAATACTTAAGTTGGAGCGGATCAATATCCCGGTTCCATACCTCGACCTATTGCACTCTGGGACAATGGGGTTTTGGATGCAGGGAATAGAGCTAATACGCGAGCATGACAAGAAAGACAGCAAGGTACGTATGCTAAAAGGAACCAGGCAAGGGCTGGGCGAACTAACCAAAGTCTCGGCATCACGCAAACACGCCAATAGCATTATTAGCAAAACCTTCGATTCCCTTTTCGGGTAAGCGTCCCCCCCCTCCAACACCAGGACAATGACAGGAGCATTGATAGATGGAAGCACTTAAGCACATTGAGTTTACGCAATTTGTCTACGCCTTATTGCTGGTACTGGTAGGCGTGCTGTTGGCAAATATGGTCACCAAAGCGGTAGATCGCTTGCTACACCAAAAGTTCACCCAACACCACCTGCTTATGTTCAGGCGCATCATCTACAACGTTATTTTGGTGCTTTTTGTTGTATCGGCATTGAACCAGTTGGGCTTCGATCTAGGCGTACTATTAGGGGCGGCCGGGATCCTGTCGGTTGCATTGGGGTTTGCCTCACAAACCTCGGCCGCAAACCTGATCAGTGGCTTGTTTGTACTCGGCGAAAAAGCCTTCGAGATAGGTGACCTCATCCGGGTAGGTAATGTGACCGGGGAAGTGCTTTCCATTGACCTGCTATCGGTGAAAATACGAACCTTTGACAACCTCTATGTGCGCATCCCAAACGAAACTATGATCAAGTCTGAAGTCACGACTTTGACTAAATTTCCAATCCGTAGGATTGATATCCCTGTAGGCGTTGCCTACAAAGAAGACATAGATACAGTTATTGCGGTACTAAAAGACATTGCCGACAAACACAAGCTGTGTATGGAAGAGCCGGAACCAGCCGTCTTCGTAAAGGGTTTTGGGGAATCGTCGATCGATTTCCAATTCTCTTTCTATGTTGAGAAGCTCAACTTTATCAAGGTCAAAAATGAAATCTTTGCAGATATTAAGACCCGCTTCGACCAGGAAGGCATCGAGATACCATTCCCACATCGTACCATCTATACAGGTGCCGTAACTGATCCCATGCCGATAAGGATGGTAGATAACGCTAAGAGCAACCAAACAAAAGTGAAGCCATGAAAAAACAAATCAAAAAAGCCGGGCCATTCCCAACTGCGGCGCAGGATGTAGCCGACTCGGGTGTGACCAAACAAAGTAACCCTGCTTACAGGCTAGCTTATGACGATGTTGGCTTTTTACTCCGCGATGAGCTTAGGGCGTCTAGGTTGCAATTGGAATGGCTGAAACCGGAGCTCACGCAGGAAGACTATGGTATCGAGTCAACCGTTGTTATTTTCGGTAGTGCACGCATACCCGATGCAGGTACTGCAAAAAAACAACTCAAATCAGCCCAACTTGCACGGGAAAGGCAACCGGAGAACACCGAATTAAAAAACAAGTTTGATGTCGCAAAACAAATCCTGGTTAACGCCAACTATTACCAACAAGCAAGGCTTCTTGCGAAAAAGATAACTGAGGTATCAATCCAACATGATGGCCGCCATTACGTTGTGGTGACCGGTGGAGGCCCCGGTATCATGCAGGCCGCCAACCAAGGGGCGGCAGAAGCTGGCGGGATAAGCATTGGCTTAAACATCGTGTTGCCTTTTGAGCAGTCGTTGAACCCTTTTGTCACGCCTGAGCTTGGATTCCAATTCCATTATTTTGCGATCCGGAAGATGCACTTCTTGAAAAGGGCCCGGGCACTAGTAGCTTGTCCTGGAGGTTTTGGTACCTTAGATGAATTGTTTGAAACCCTTACCCTCATCCAAACTAAAAAAGTTAAGCCTTTACCCGTGGTACTAATTGGTGAGGCCTTTTGGAAGACAGCTGTAGATTTTAACTACCTCACGGCGCAAGGCGTTATTTCGCCTGAAGATCTAGAACTGTTCCACATTGTGGATACGGCAGATGCCGCTTGGCAAATACTGAAATCCTCCTGGAGCCTAGGCGACTAATTATCCGAATTTGGGCAATGAACCACCGTAGCGAACTGGAAAAAAGGCAATTGGAAAAACGGGCAACCCTGGCATTTATTCGTGCCTATAAGCATGGTTACAAAAAATCCATTTGTTTCCTTCACCACAATGCGCCGGTTAAGCCAGATGTCACCTGTTCACTTGAACACGAGCAACTAGACTTAGAAATAGCCCATCTATATGGCTCGGAACAAGAAGCAATGCAGCACTTGGGCAGGGATATTCCTCAGGACACCTTGGCTGAACTTAGGGCGATAAATGGACAACAGGATCCAAAACAACGGCTTGTTGCCTCACTTAACCGGTTGCTGTTTAAGAAGTCTTTAAAATCCTATGATTCGACGCGGGTTTGGTTGGTGATCTGCAACACCCATCCGTTTTGGCGAGTTGATGCAACTGCGTCCCTAAAAAACGATTTGGAAATTCCCGCTGAGTTTGCATTTGAACAAATTTGGCTGGTAAACGATACCACCGGGAAAGATGGTATCGTCAGGCTCTACCCATAACTTTGGTAGTGGTTAACCAGCTGGCGTGAAGAGACGTTTGAGTAACGTGGAACCCTCACCTAGCCGTCCCTAAAATTCGTATTCCTGGCCGTTATCCTGTTCGCCTTCCTCATCATCTTCCGGCATGTAGCCTTCAATAAATGCCAAGACGTCGTCCAAGGATTCAAAAGTGCGGTATTGGTAGTATTCCAAATCCTCATTGATACAGGCCAATAACTCCGCATCGCGTTGCTCAGATTCGGAATCAACAACATCGACGCAATACTGGTACAAGTCGTACACATACCTCACGGTCGGTTCCTCCTGCGCAAAGGCAGCGCCAGGAAGTGACAACAACATTGCCAACATTAGTGCTAAAAGGTGCTTCATTATTTTAATAACTCCAAAAGTGTCCAAACCACAAACTACGCCTCAAGCAATAGTTTGAAAAACGAAAATTTTTTATTGGATCCGCAAATATTATTTGTCGTCGGCAAATTGGCTTCAATGCTCGCTATGCTGCCGTAGCTTTCTAAGCACAAAGTGCTCATCCTGGATTTTCAGGCGGCTGATACCGGTTCCACTAAGTAAAACTGTACTAAAAATCCCTGCCCGGTTAGGCGCCGGCCAGGGCATATGCAATCAGTAAAAACGTAAAAATCAGACTGCAAGCTATAGATGGAACTCAGGGGTAGGAAGTCACAAGGTCATTAAAAGAATTATTATGAACGGGTATAAGCAGCTTATCTTTGTTGTTTGCCTTGCATTGGTTGGGCAGGTGCTGGCTCATCGTCAAACTCGAAATAAATATCGACAGCGCTGTTCAAACCGCTCACTGCCTCCAGGTAGACTTGTGGCAGTAATTGGTAACGCATCGTTACTTCAGATATCGCGTCAAACACACCCACACCGTAACTCAGTTGCAAGCCAGGGGCGACGGAACCGCTCACTGACACCCTCGCCTCGCTGCCATTGCCATCCAATCCAAGCGACAGATCCCTAACGCCAAGATTGCGACCTAATTTTGATATCCTATCTTCGGATTTATTGAGTCCAAAACCCAGCAACATGTTGGTGAACATGGACTCTTCGGAACCGACCTGACCAGTGCTTAGCGAGCGTCCGCGTAATAAATAGGACAGGGCTTGTGATTGTGACATGTCGGGTGTGGCGAAAATACCCAATGTCGGCTTCCTGAGTGACCCTTCTATCCTTACCCCAGCCGTCACCCCGTCCTGGGTATAAGCGGGATCCCTAATAGCCTCTGCATAAAGGTAGGGGGACTCAGGTGGTCCGGTAAAGACCAAGTCCCCTTCCTTTACTAAAAGTTCCTGTCCCCACGCTTGGTACTTACCGTCTATTAAGCTTACCTCGCCGTTTAGCAAAACGCGGTTAGACGTGCCAGTAACCAACAAGTTGCCCGCGAATCCGGTTTCAAGGCCAAAAGCAGTGAGATTGACATTGCTATTGCGCGCCGTGTTGATTTGCAGCGAAACATCCAATGCCAAGGGTGAGCTAGCCGTTTGTGGCCGCTCCGGGTTACCGAGCAATTGCACGTCCGCCGAGGCTAACCTAGCGGTCTCTGGAAGTTGTTGTACCGTTATTGTGGCACTTGGCACCTCAAGGCTACCTTTTAGGCTCAGTTCATCCCCTAAAATTGTTAGAGTAAGGTCAGGGGACATCAGTAAATTGGACAGGTTGTTATCCTGGTAGCCCAATCCATTACCGACAAGTGAAAATTGGCCATTGACCTGGTCATGCCATTCAATTGCGCCGCTTAGGGACGCTTCACCACCACCGAGCAGGAAGCCCCCTTCGAGGGAAGCCGAAGCACCTTTAAAAGACAATCTCTGGTTGGCGTCATTGACTCGGATACCCAACTGTTCGGTGACGAATTCTGCATCCACTAAACTCACATCGCCATTGACAAGTGGCGGCAAATTGAACTCAAAACCCTGGCCTTGGGCTATGAGGTGGCCAGATATTTTGCCTTGGCTAGCTTGCAGTTGCGGCATGAACTGGGCAATTGGTTCGAGGTCCAATGCGCCAGCCTCTAGCCGTGCCGTCCATTCTGACTTGGAATACAGGTTCTCCAGAAACTCCACCATCCCTTGCTGGGCTGGTGTGGGTTTTGGCCGCCATTCAAACCCAGTACCCAGGCTACCAAGCTCAGGACTATCTATTTCCAGCCTGCTGCTGAGCTGGCGTTCAGACAATTTGCCACTAAGCGTAAAGACTTGGATATTGGAATAACCCGCCCCTTCCTCAAAGCGCCAGCTGCCGGGTGAGAAGGAGGCCGATAGCGACGCTGTGGGGAAACCCTCCAGGTGCCAGGCGAGTTGGCTGGAAAAACTAAGTAGGCTATCGGTCTCAGTTTCCCTCAGCCAAGGATGCGCGCCCTTCAGCCATTGCATTAGCGGTAAATTGTGACCAACAAAGCTACCCGTTAGTATCCCTTCTGACAAAGCGAGGTCATCATTACATACGCTGGCCTGCAAATGCCGCCAGCAGTGTGCCCCTAATGACAGGGCAAGCGGCTGCCAATGTAAGCTGATTGCTGGCGTCCCTTCGAGTTGGAAGCGGTGCGGCTCCCTGCTAACTTCCCCTGAGCTGATTTGCCCGAGCCAGTGTTCTGAAGCCAAGCTGCCATCCAGCGACAGCTTGGCTGACACATTCTGGGAACTAGCGTGCAGGTTAACCGTGTGCTGGGCCAGGCTTCCAGAGCTATTTAAACTGCCGTTTAGCACCAAGTCGGGGTTAATTTGCAGTGTTTCAACGGATCCAGACAGCTGGATGGCGTCCGGCTTTGCCCAATCCACACCGAACTCAAATAGTAGGGACTCTGACAGCATCTGCTGCCATCCTAATTGCTCTGCTTCTAGATTGAGGTTTAGGTTTGGCCGGGTCAGCGGACCGGAAGCATTTAGCCGCGCTAGCAAGCGGCCTGAGCCACCCGGAAGCAACTCTGCTAGATCATTGAAATCCAAGTTTGCCCGCAACGCCTGTATTTGCTGTTGTGCCAAAGCCCCTTCTAGCATGAGTGTGTTAGCGGGTGTTGTAAATGCCAAGTGGGGGATAGCAAACCTGGCCTGGCCAAGTGATGCAATATTGCCGTTTAGGATAAGGTTGGTATCTAGGGCCACCGGTTTTTGTTGCCAAATAGTGTTGGCCGTAATGTCTGCACCAACTTCAATGTTCTTTGCCCCATCTAGCGAGCCCAACAACTTTATCTCGGTATTGAACGCAGGTGTATCGTCAGCTCCCGACAGCTCTTTGAACACCGGCTGCCATTGCTGCCAACTGGCAGGCAAGAGCTCAAAAAACGCCAAGTTGTTTGCCAGGGCTTCTGTTTGCCACTCGACTTTATCTTGTAATTTGAACAAGGCATTGGCCTTGACGGTACCCATGCTGGAATCCAGATCCAGGCTTGCAACCTGAATTTGTTTATTGTCCGTACCTAACCCGCTAGCGCTGGCCTCAATGGCCAACTTCACAGGTTCATCAGCAACCATTGCCCCTAGTGCGATGGCTAGCTGGTATTCATCCATATCACCAGTCACCGATAACTTGCCGCCTTGCGTTTGCATCGCCTGGTCAAAAGCAACTATTCCCAGTGCTGCCCATTGTGCCCCAACTTCAAGTGGCAACTTTGCTTGCTCAGGATTGGCCCGGACCTGCAACGAGGCCAGTTGGTTGCCATCGGCACCCAGGAGCTGCGCCTCTATCCCAACCTGGTCGAGGCTGCCTTGGGATTGCAGTGAAATTGACAGTGGCGGTTCCTGTATAAACGCACTTCTTGCGCCAGCAACTGCAACATAGTCTGGTTTTTCACGGGCATTGGCCTGCAGTTGTAGATGGTAATCCGAATCTAGATCCAAAGCAGCACTCGCACGCCAGTTTTGCCAGTCTAGCTGCTGCAGCTTGAGTTGGATTGCACTCGGTTGCAGGTTTAAACCCGCCATCATTGACCCTAGCACCAGCGGTTCCATGCCATCCCGCTCTAGCCGGAATGAATCGACCACGAACTCATCCAGGCTCACCGCCAATGGCAACAAAAATGGCGTAAGGTCAGGCGGCTGGTAGCGCCATGACCGAAGGGCCGCAATATCCAACGGCACAGCCTGGCTTGATACCTGCCTGCCTTGACGCAATACCAGCACCCCAGCGTGCACGCTGCCAATGTACAAATCATTGTTAAATGAAACTTGTTTGACAGCCAAACGGTCGAGCCCCACGTTTAATGCGTTGTGCTGTGGGTCGCCTAGCTGGCTACGGTATTGCAACTCCAATTCAGTCAATTCGACTTTTGCCAAACGAATGGATAGGGGGAAGCTGCTGGCGCTTTCGCTTTCCCGGTCTTCGGGTGCCACCCTTGTGGTTAGGGTTATATGCGGATTCCGAATGGAAAGGTCATCAATGCACAGCGTGAGCTGCCACAGGCAGTTGAGTTTTGGGACAATGCGCAGTTGTTCAATTTTTAGCGAAAGATTAGCGGATTGCCAGCGCACATTTTCCAACACGACTTGTTTGGACAATGCTCCGGTAACCTTTTGCACTGAAAGTTGGGGTACATATGCGCTTGCCTGTGTAACAAGTACACGGGTTCCTATACCCGTTCCCAATAACCACACACAGGTTGTCGTTAGCAGGAGCAAAAGCACTATAATAGCCAGCGATAGGTTTCTACCCCAGAATGACAAGGTGCGAGCCTTGGCCTTCACGCTACTATGCTTTGCCGTTGTCATAAGGCCGCACCTAACGCAAAGTGGAGCCGCCAAGTATTTTCTAGCTGGCTGTTCCCCCTGGCAAGATAAAGCCTGACCGGCCCCAATGGGGTGATCCAGTGAACACCTGCGCCTACCCCCGACACAAGCTCCTCAAATAGTGTGTCGCTAGCATTGCCTACATCGGCAAAGGCTGCGATACGCCATTTTTCCGATACCGGTACGCTGACTTCAGTGCTGGCAGTATATAAGTAGCGGGCACCGCTGAGGCCACCCAGCTCATCCATAGGGGAGAGTGATTGGTAGCCAAATCCCCTAATACTTTGGTCGCCGCCGGCAAAAAAACGCATGGATGCCGGCAGTTGTTCAAAGTCACTAGTGTGGATCCCACCCAGCTCAGCACGCGCAAACCAGCGGAAACGCCCTATTTCCCTGAGCCACCTTGACTGGCCTAATACCTTGATAACGTCAATATCGCTAGCGAGTGAATCACTACCCGCTTCTATGGTTAACAATTGCCGATCCCCCCAAAAGGGGTACAACTCGCCATCACTGCGAAACCGGCTGACTGTGGCGCCAGGTAAAACTAGTGAAGTCACTTGCCCGGGCTCGGAGCCTTGGGTGAATCGCTCCCGTTCCAAGCGCAAATGGAGGACGCGCTGCCAATCAGCTTGTTGATCCAGCCAATGCCGTTTGGCCGAGATGCTAAGCGACTCACTATCGGTATCATTGTCGTGGGTGTTGCGCCAACCGAGCTGCAGGCTGATGAAATTTTGGGCAGGGTTTGATAGGGGCATTCGGTAGCGCAAGCCCACAGATTGTTCAGGTTCTGAAATAAACAACTCAGACTCAATGCTGTGGCCACTGGCATTGAGCCGGGATCGCTTCCAGCTAGCACGGGCCCGTGGTCCGGTATCGGAGCTGAACCCGCCCCCGAGGTTATATTGGTTCTTGGGTTTAAATTTGAACACAACCTCAAGGGGCACTTGTCGGTTATTGGCTGCCTGCACAACTGGCCTGACAAATACGGATTGGAAATAACCTGACCGTTTTAACCTCTGGGTGAACAAATTCAGTTTGTCGCTCTGGTAAGGTTCACCCGGTTCAAATGGTCGTAGACCGGTGATCAGGGCTTCGTCCTCTGCTGTTAAACTATTCAGCAAACCACCAAATTGATAGCGCTCCCCCGTAGCCAAATGCAAGTGGATGAGTGCTTGGTTTTGTTCGCGGTCAATTTGGATAACACTTTTCTGCCATTGGGCGTCGAAAAAGCCCAGCAAGTTCGCCGTTGCCAACAGGTCGCTTTTGCCTTGTTCATAACGTTGGTGATCCAGCGCCATACCGGTTTTAAGCGGAAAAGCTGCTAAGGCTTTACCCAGCTTTGCATTTGCAGCGCCCGGACCATACAGGCCAATGTCAAGCTGTTGGATATTCACTGGAGGGGACACCGCCAGCTCCAATTGCCATTGCTGGCATTGGCTTTCGCCGTCCGTGGCAATTGGCTCAAGGCTGTGCAATTGGTATTGGTATACTGCGACACCTTCTATTGCTTTCGCTATCGCTTGTTCTAACCTGCGCTTGAGGCGCTTGCCGACGATACAATCGGTTGGCATTTTAATACCACCTACGTGCAGGTTTATATTATTGAGCAACCCTGCCGGCAAAGTAGCGCTTGATTTAATCTCCACTGCCGAAGCGGGCTGCGCCATTAACAAAGCCAACAGTAGCAATAACATTGGGGACTGGCACTTCTGCCAGGATGCTGAATCCATTTTTACAACGTTTTTTAAGTGTTTCGGGCAATGGCCTTCTGGCTGCCAATGCCCTGTGCCAAGTGCGAGCTAGTCATAATAAAAACAGGGTACCGAGTCCAAGGAAGGCCACAAATCCGACAATATCAGTGACAGTCGTGAGGATAACAGATCCGGACAATGCGGGATCTATTTTCAGTTTATCAAGGATCACCGGCAGCAATACACCTGCAAGTGCCGCTGCCAGGATATTAAACAATATTGCCAAACCTATCACCATGCCCAATAAAGGGCTGGAAAACCAGAAGAACGCGACAATGCCAATAACCACAGCCCATATCACACCATTGAGCCCACCCACTTGTAACTCTTTTTTGAGCAAGGCATTGCGGTTGCCCTGGGTAATCTGGCCAAGCGCCAGCCCACGCACGATCAGTGTAAGGGTTTGGCTGCCTGCAATGCCGCCCATGCTAGCAACAACCGGCATCAACACTGCGAGGGCTACTACCTGTTGCAAAGTTGCCTCGAACAGGCCAATAAACCAGGATGCCAAAAAAGCAGTGAGTAGGTTGATGCCCAACCAAATTGCCCTCCGCTGGGCGCTTTTTCTCGCAGGTGCAAACAAGTCTTCATCTTCGTTCATGCCAGCAGAAGACATTATTTGTCGCTCATAATCTTCGTTTACCAATTCACAGGCTGTGGCCATGTCCACACGCCCTTGGAAATAGTTGTTCACATCGACCGCAGGCAAGGCCGAATATTCAGAGCGTTGCACCAGCCTTGCCGCAGCTGTGGCATCGTCTTCTACCTTGATGACATCAATAAATTCTTCTGCAAGCTCCACTAGGTGTACATGTTCAGGTGCCCCAAAAACGCGGGTAAGGCGCACAGCTTCTGCAAATTGTCCGGCTCGGTTTAACAGGAAAATACAATCGGCATGGGCTGGTACATTGCGCCTAATTAACCGCAATGCATCCCTGACTTTGGCGTTGAGCGGTAATACCAGGACGTCATGGCTTATCCAGTGGCCAATTTGTTCATTTGCAAACTGGCTGGCATCTTTAAAGAACTGGCGCTGTTGCTGATCCATTTCTGCCAGTGCGTTGTCTACCAATTTGCCAGGTAGTGAATCAGCAAGTTCCAGTAAGGTTTCTGCATCGAGCCCGCGGAACAGCTGGTGCCATTCTTCAGGGCTGGTGGCATCAATTAGGGTTTCCCTCGGATCCCCCCGCATTGCCACCAATATGCCGATTTTTTTATGGCGGGGAACCTCCTGCCAAACTGCCACGCGCTGCTGTAGCGGCAGTGACTCCAGGGCCAAAGCAATGTCTGGCGCGTCTTGCTGCAACAGGATATTGGCAACGGTATCAGTTGCACCATCCCCCGGCGCAGCGACTATATCATCGATTAGTTGGGGTATTTGCTCTGCCATAAGCGGTTCCTAAATCAATCATTGACGTTGCGCTACAACCAGCGCCGCCACTTCATAACGGCAAGGCTAAGCAAGGCGATAACGCCCATGCCACCTGCCAACAACAAAAATGCAGTTGGTTCCTCCAGGCCGGGCAAGCCCGCCACGTTCATGCCAAAAACACCGGTCAAAAATGAAAGCGGCAGGAAAATAGCGGTTACCATTGACAGTAGGTACATCCGCTGCCCCTGTATTTCAGCAATCTGGCTTCGCAGCTCTTCTTGCAGCACAACGGCACGCTCACGTGCGAGATCCAAGTCTTCCACATAGCGCGTCATGCGATCAGTCTGTTCGCGCAACTCAAATGCCTGGCCATCGCTTAGCAGGCTTTTATTGCGGTTCAAGGCTTCAAGGGCATCCCGTTGTGGTGCCAGGTAGCGCCTGATTGCCGCTGATTGGCGCCGCACTAGAGCCAACTCCTGCCGAGAAATCTGATGGGATTCGCCATTAATCTGGTGCTCCAGCTGCAACAGCGTTTCATCAATATCATCCACCGTTTCATTGATTCGGTCTGCTATCCGCTCAACTAATGCGCATACCAGGCTCCCGACATCAACCGGTCCGGCGCCCCTGTCAAGGCTAGATTTTACATCCATGACTGACAGGAGCTTACGGTCTTTTTTGCGGACGGTGACAACAAGATCCGGCGTCAACCAAAGCCGGAGGGACACCATATCATCAGGATCGGCATTGGGATTGCGGTTTATCCCCCGTAAATACATCATAGTGCCGCGATCCGTTAACACCGTGCGGGGACGGGTTTCATTGGCAATCAGTGATTCGATGATATCGTCAGCCAAGCCAAGTGCCCGCATGATCTCGAGCGCCCCGTCAGCGTCGCTGCGCAGGTGCACCCAAAGCAAGCCATTGCCCACTGCAACGTTATTGTCGCTGGCTGTCCGGTCAGCCAAGCCACCTGAGCCATCTAATTGCACTTGCCACAATAATGCTTCTGGATAACGTTTTTCAAACTCGGGTAGCACAGTATCCCATCCTCATTTGTTTCAGACTTTTTTTGCATGGACTAGTAAACCATAGCAAAAGTCACTTTGAACCAGATAAAAATTTGCAATTAGATGTGACTCCTATGTAGCCAATAACGTCAGTAGGGTTGTTTGATGAATTGGAATTCAATGTGAATACAAATGCCACAAAGGCAATGCTAGTGAACTTGTTTTGGAGCCTATACCGTCCAGGCGTACCTGCCATGGTAAAAAAGCAAGGGCGTCCAAGCAAGTACCTCCCAGCAATGGGCCAACGTTCCGGTATAGAAGGAGTGGCTGGCAATGATTGCTAGTACCCAGGATATCAATATCAAGCTACTGGGCAAGTCAATAGACCTGCTATCACTCAAGGCTAAACTGCGCAAATCCAGTGAAGTAGCGCTATTCAAGGATGCACTCTATGTAAAGTTTGATTCGGCGCCCGTGTTTGTTTTTGATTATGGTGTTGTGGTTACCTGGGGCTTGCCAATTGATGGCAAAATCAAATTGGTGGACAAAATAATGGCTTCCACCAGTGAAAAGGTAACCGAGCGCCAGTGGGAGTCGTTTCATTTCGAAGTGATTGATACTGGCGACCTTGTGACCCGCAATGATGTCTTTGGCACCCCAAATGAGGATCCCATGACCTTGCTTGCCATAAGCCATGCGCTGGCCCAATCAGCCTGCCTTGAATTGTTCGAAGATGTCGCAGCGGCTGCGATAAAGGATAACAACAACCTGTCACAAACCCTTGCAAGCACAGGCAAGATACCACTTTCGCGCAAGCAACTTGCCATGAAACGCGGTGCCTTGTTTATCACCAAAGCCGATATATTACAGCGCTTTAACCTGCTAGATACACCAGAATTTTTCTGGGAGTACCCAGAACAGGAACAGCACTACCGCATCGCAGCTAACTATCTGGAACTCAAACCCAGGGTAGAGCTACTGGCATTAAAATTACAAACCATACAAGACTTATTGGACATGTTGGCAACAGAACAAAACCACAAACATTCCGCTTTTTTGGAGTGGATTATCATACTGCTGATTGCGGTAGATATTGTGCTCTATTTCTAACTTTGGGCTATAACTACTTATCTAGAAAGATTAAAAGGCCGTTTGGCTGTGCCTATACTTAACTGGTGAACAAAGTGAAAATCGCAATTTTATCCCGCAACGAGCGGCTCTACTCCACAAAAAGACTGAAAGAGGCTGGCATTGAAAGGGGTCATGAGGTCGATGTTATCGACACACTACATTGCTATATGGACATTACCTCCAACAGCCCTAGGGTGCGCTACAAAGGTAAGCCGCTGCCGAAGTACGATGCAGTAATACCGCGCATTGGCGCGTCAGTAACCTTCTATGGCACCTCGGTAGTAAGGCAGTTTGAGATGATGGGCAGCTTTTGTGTCAATGAATCTGTCGCCATCAGCCGTTCCAGGGATAAACTGCGCTCTTTGCAATTGCTTTCCCGTAAAGACATTGGGCTACCCCGAACCGGGTTTGCCCATTCACCAGACAATATTCCGGATCTAATCAAGAACGTTGGCGGCGCCCCTGTTGTCATTAAGTTGCTGGAAGGTACCCAGGGCATTGGTGTGGTGCTCGCAGAAACCGACAAAGCGGCAGAGAGCATCATTGAAGCCTTCATGGGGATCAATGTGAATATCCTGGTGCAAGAATTCATTAAAGAAGCAGGCGGTTCCGATATCCGCTGTTTTGTGGTTGGCGGCAAAGTGGTTGCGGCCATGAAACGACAAGGCAAAGAAGGTGAGTTTCGTTCCAACCTGCACCGCGGTGGCACGGCTGAGCTTACCCGCATCAGTAGCAAAGAGCGGGCAACCGCAGTCCAAGCAGCAAAAGTGATGGGGTTAAATGTCTGTGGTGTTGATTTGTTGCGCTCATCGAATGGCCCTGTGGTTATGGAAGTTAACTCTTCGCCGGGTCTGGAAGGCATCGAAAAATCGACAGGCAAAGATGTCGCAGGAATGGTTTACGAATTTATCGAAAAAAACGCCAGGCCCAACAACACGCGCACCAAAGGTAAAGGATGACTACCTTGGGCAAACAACCAGATGACAATGTATTGCGCATTGGCGAAGTAGGGATCGCCCCGGGTAAACGCGTAAAACTGAAGCTGCCTGCGGTTAAACTGTACACAGATACCGAAATATCGATACCTGTTGAGGTGATCAGGGCAAAGAAGCCGGGGCCTACCCTATTTGTCAGCGCCGCTATCCACGGCGATGAACTAAATGGCATCGAGATAATCCGCCGCCTATTGTTGATGAAAACACTTAAGCTGAGCAAGGGCACCTTGATCGCAGTACCTATCGTCAACGTGTATGGCATGTTAAACCAAAGCCGTTACATGCCAGACCGGCGGGATTTAAACCGGTGTTTTCCCGGTTCAGCAAAAGGCTCGTTGGCCGGACGCTTGGCCAACCTCTTCCTGACAGAGATAGTTGCCAAATGCAACTACGGCATTGACTTCCACACCGGTGCTATACACCGCAGTAATTTCCCACAGATCCGCGCTGACTTGGATGATGCGGAAACCCAGGAAATAGCCCGCCAGTTTGGAGTACCGGTTGTGATGAATGCCCCGATACGGGAAGGTTCGCTACGGCAGGCTGCGGGCCAGGCAGGTGCAAAAGTGCTCCTGTACGAAGCAGGCCAGGCACTGCGGCTCGATGAGTTATCAATACGCGCAGGGGTCAAGGGGATCCTGAATGTCCTAGGCCACCTTGGCATGATCCGCAAACGCAGATCCAAAGGCAACAAAATCGACCCCTTCATCTCTAACCATAGCTTTTGGGTAAGGGCGAGCACCAGCGGCATGGTGACGGACAGGAAGCGCTTGGGTGACCATGTCAGGGCTGGTGACGTTTTGGCTGATATATGCAATCCTACCGGCAATGAAGAGGTGAAGCTGGAAGCACCCAAGGACGGTGTCATTATTGGCAAACAAAACATACCATTGGTACAAGAAGGCGATGCCATGTTCCATATTGCAGACTTTGAGACCCCGAACCAGGTAGCTGACAATATCGAGCAGTTACAGGACGACCTATTGCCGGAAGAGCAGCACATCAACGAAGAAATGATGCCCTAGACAACTATTGGAAACCAACAGATGCCAGAGCCAGATAGCCTAATTAACGGCAAGCTATTAATAGGCGTTGCTGAATACGTAGCATTACCGGATCTAAAGCTCAGCGGTATCGCTACCCGCATCGATACCGGCGCCAAAACATCAGCATTGCATGTGGATCACATCGAAGTGGATAAAGCAAAAAAGCGGGTGCACTTTTGGTTCCACCCAGATTTTCACGATATTGACAATACCATCAAGTGCAGCGCAAGGCTGCACGATGTCCGTTGGGTAAAGTCCTCTAATGGCGAAAAAGAACGCCGGGTGGTGGTGCGCACCCTGGCCAGGCTAGGTACCTACGAATGGGAAATTGAGCTCACACTGACCGACCGCTCTGCAATGAAACATCTCATGCTATTGGGTCGGGAAGCGCTAGCAGGGCCGTTCCTGATAACACCAGACCAAGAATATCTTATGGAAAACACGGGCTAGCAATCCCTCAACTGTTTTATTCCCTGCTGTAAAAAAATTAGTCAGTTTTGTGACTTTTCCCGACAGTATGTCATCTACATACCAAAAAGCGGATGAGCGCAAGAAACAGAGCCAGGCAAATGCATTGCATACCTGGCAGCTGCAGTTCACTACCGCTTAATAGAATCGGTATAAACCCAATTAACCATACAAATCACATTAAAAAATATGGCAAAGATACGAATACTAAAGGCATTAACCAGTCTGTTAATCGCTGCTTGCTTGCATACTGCTTGGGCACAGGACGCTCTAGAACAGCCCCCAAAAGATAAAGTTTTGGCAACCCGCCAAACCTGTATCCAACTTGCCTGGGACAATGAAATTGCCAAGGAAACAGTAACGGGCTATATATTTGATTGTGTAAACAACGAGTTGACCAAAGGTGGATTCAATGCCGTAGCGGTGAAACCACCATTCCGGGTTTCACCAGAAGTTATGAAAGAAATCAGGGCGATTTGCCTTGGGAAATCGGAACAAAAGCAACATATCGAAACCGGCAACCCTGTGAAGATTTTGGATTGTGTAGATTCAGTATTGGATGAATTGGGCTTTGCCCCACCCAAACCTGAAAAAAGTTAAGCCTAATTGATAATTGAGTAAAAAAGAGATGAATGACCAGACCAAACCAGAAAGCCACTTTATCTGGCTCATTGATGGAAGGCGTGAAGTACATGATGTGGTGATCCAAAAAGTCATCCGCTTGGCCAGCGTTTACCAGACGCCCACAACCCTTATTGTTGACCGTAGGTTAAGGGCCAGCGAGCGGAGTTATTGGAAAATATTCGAAAACTACGAAGCACTTAATAGCGCGTGGAGCGAACAACAAGCACAAAGGCTGGCGGAAGTTGAAGCAGCACTCGATGCCGCAAGTATCGATTTCAGCACGGTGACATTGGATTCAGCCAAGTACCTGGATGCAGTTGAAGCAGCCTTGAAACCTGGATCCGAGAATATTCTAATTTTGCAGGATGAAAAAGCCATGGCCAGGCACCCTATTTTCCAAGAATTGGTCAATTTGCCTTGTGCTGCATTTATCCTGACCCCAAAACCCTGGCAACGGGAAATGAAAATTATGGGCGCCATAGATCCATTGCACGAAAATGCGCGGCCACTGGATCTAGATTTTAAAATAGTGAAAAAGACCCGCAGCCTGGCTAACCACCTTAGGGCGGCAAAATGGCACATTGCAAATGCCTGTTACCTGCCCCCATCGTGTGTGGAATACAAGGCTAAGCTGCTGGAAATACACACAGAAGCAGTAACCGAATACATAAGGCAAGTGGATGTGCCAATTGAACATTTTTTAGTGCTAAAAGGGCTACCAGAAGATGCGATTGAAAGCTGGTTCCAGAAACACAATGCAGATCTCTTGGTAATCGGGCTGGTTGCCCGCAACAAATTGATGTCGCATCTTGTTGGCAGCACCACCATAGCCCTGCTCAACGACCCACCCGCCGATATGTTATTGGTAAAAAGTACGCCGGGCTAATTAATACTGATCCCATTAAGTATAATATGAGGCTGCCGCCGGTAGCCTCTAGCATTTGGCTATTCGAGTAACTTTAAATTGGCTGCGGCTGCTATCTCATCGCACCTGCTGCTAAGTCCTATTTGGATTGGTACTTTTCAAGCTTGTTGTAAAGTGTTTTAACACTGACACCTAATTGCTCTGCCGTTTCTGTCTTATTGCCGTCATTCTCTTCAAGTGTTTGCACTATCGCTTGCTTTTCAATCTCTTCCAGTGGCACACCAGTGGGGACTTCCACCAATTTGTCTTCAGAAGCATCCAGGTTTTCCAAAACAATGTGTTCTTGCTCAATCACGTTTTCACAGAGGATAAATGCCCGCTCGATTGTGTGTTTCAATTCCCGCACGTTCCCCGGCCATGAGTAACTGGCAATGCGGCCTAGGGCGTCATTAGTAATCTGCTTGTTACTCTGCTCGCTGGCATTGCGGTAGGCCAGGAAGTGCTTTGCTAACCCGGTAATATCTGCCCCCCTTTGGCGCAAGGGAGGCACCTCAACCGGAAATTGTGCCAAACGGTAGTAGAGATCTTCCCTGAACAGGCCTTGTTCAACCGCCTCTAGAGGCACCCTGTTAGTCGCTGCGATAACCCGGACATTGGCACGCCTAAACCGCGCCGCCCCAACCGGCCGGTACTCCCCTGTTTCCAAAACACGCAACAGCTTCACCTGCTGTTCAAGTGGCATTTCAGTCACCTCATCAAGGAACAGGGTTCCGCCCTCTGCCTGCTCAAAAACCCCCATGTGGTCTTTGATGGCACCGGTGAAAGCACCTTTGACATGGCCAAATAATTCACTGTCCACCAATTCAGGGCTTATGGCACCACAGTTGATTGCAATAAACGGCCCATCGCGGAAGTCGCTGAATAAGTGCACAGTATTCGCCACTAGTTCTTTGCCCGAGCCACTTTCACCTGTAATCAATACATTGACATCAGTCTTTGCTACCTTGCGAATTGTGCGGTATAGCTTGCGCATAACCCGCGAAGAGCCGGCCAATAGGCCGAATTGATCCAAGTCGCTGGTTTTTATATTGGCGGTTGCAGCAGACTCTTCAAAATCTTCAGCAATATCCTGTAAGCAGTCTTCAATCGCGGCCAGTTCAAATGGTTCGCGGAAATGGTAACCGGCACCATCCAGCATTAACCTATCAAGCAAAGGGTTTGGCTTACCATCGCTGGTAAAAATAAATTCAATATCAGATACCAACTGCCCGTCCATGCACTGCTGAAGCTGTTTATCACTGGAGCGGTCAATATGTACGATGGCCAACTGAAACGCCCCACTAGACAATTGGTCTACCCAAGCAGCATCCTCGCCAACCTCGGTAACATTGAATTGCCCTATCACTGGGCTGGTCACAAGCTGCTTAAACTCCGGTGCATTGGCCGGGTATAAGAGCAGCTTGGGCAATTGTTTGTCTGGGCGCATGGTTCCTCGCATCTGATCACTTACAACTTCAGGGTCGGTGCTAATTTGTCCGCCTGGATAGGCGTACCAGTCTACCATGGATTAGTACGCAAAACCTTGGACTAAGGATTCTGTCCGGAAAAAGTTAACCTACAAGTCCCATCCCTAGCCCATGAAAAAATAACAAACAGCACTGTAAATTTTTCCGGTGAAATTTCTGAAGTTATCAACCAAAAAAACTAACCCCTTGTTTTTATTAGACTTATATAGTTGGCACAAAGATTGGAATAACAGACAGCAGAAGTGTAAAGACGAGTATTGATAAGGGGACCTATGACCTACGCAGAGGTAAAAAATGTTGTTTCAGCACATGACAGCCATTCTGCCCTGTTGGTAGGTGATGTGCGTAATACCTTGCTGGTCTTAAATGCTTTTTATCAAGCCGTGCGTGACACCGCGGAGTTCCAGAATTTGAAAAAATGCGTGGATGACACTGCAAAGCAGTGTCTAACCGCTTGTTCGGAGCTTGAGCGATTCAAGGAGCAAAAATTGTCCGTTCCGGCGGAAACTACCCTGGATATCGAAAAAATCCGGAACTGGTACGAACTTAGCCTGGAATGCGTCTCTATTTGTTCAGAAACCAACCTAGTACTAGAGGCTAACCAACAATGTGCACAACTCATTGCATTGCTGGGGCAGCTTACCAGAAAAACAGGGAATGCTAGCTTGAAGCTAGCGTTATCGGACATTACCGCGGACTTGCAGCTATGCCACGACAACACCGAAAGCACGCTGGCACAGCAACTACGCCAAACCACGTGACCAGGTTAAGCCTTCGCTAGCTAGCCGCTGGCATTCCAATATTTCCACATCCAATCCTCTGAAGTAGGGAGATAAACATGAGCAAAGCAATATTCTTTAACAGCAACAAGACCGAGCAACAGAGCAACCAGGCGACACCCGCCAATAGGACTTTGGCCATTACAAAAGCCTGGTGCATCCTGTCCCTATTCTTGGTCTCAATAGCCAGCCTTAGGGCTATCCAAAAGTTTGCCCACTTAGCAACCTTTTGGTCTCGAAAACATTAATGCGAATAACCTTACCTGTTAGGTGGCACTATGGATCCATTTTTAATTTTTGCCCTTTCCTGTTACGCCCTTTTGATGCTGTGTATTGGTATTTACGGTTATCGTACAGCCTCTGAAAATGTCAAGGGCTACCTGTTGGGCGGCAGGAATGTCGGGCCAAAAGTTACCGCGTTGTCCGCGGGCGCATCTGATATGAGCGGCTGGATGCTGATGGGCTTGCCGGGCGCGATGTTCCTGCTTGGGTTCGAGACCATTTGGATAGCAATCGGCTTACTAGTGGGTGCCATAATGAACTATATCCTGGTGGCGCCTAGGCTGAGGATTTATACCGAAGTTGCAGGCGACGCAGTAACTCTGCCAGACTTTTTCGCCAAGCGTTTTGGGGAAAAGCAAGGTGCATTGCGCCTGACCACAGCCCTGATATCTATTGTGTTTTTTACCCTCTATACCTCTGCGGGTTTGGTAGCCGGTGGCAAGCTATTTGAAAGCATATTTGGCCTGCCCCACTACCTGGGCGTTATGGCGACAATCAGCATTGTCGTGCTATACACGCTGTTGGGCGGATTCCTGGCGGTTAGCCTGACCGACTTTGTCCAAGGTAGCATCATGTTTATCGCCCTGATTGCCGTGCCCCTGGTTGCCGCTAACCAGTTTTCTGAGGTGGGTACTATTTCAGAAATCACTGTTTCGCAGCTAGCGCTGTCCGACGGGCTACTGTCCGATGTCGGGACATTGGCATTGTTGTCAAGCCTGGCCTGGGGCTTGGGTTATTTTGGCCAACCCCATATTCTCGTGCGCTTTATGGCTATCCGCTCAGTCCAGGATCTAAGGCCTGCCATGAAGTTTGGGATCAGTTGGATGTTTATCTCCTTGGTGGGTGCGGTAGCGACCGGATTTGTCGGCATTGCATATGTCCAGAAGTTTGGCTTAACCCTGGATGATCCAGAAACCATTTTTATCCGGTTTTCTGAATTGTTGTTCCATCCCTTGGTTAGCGGCTTCCTTTTGTCTGCCATTTTAGCAGCCATCATGAGCACAATATCCTCCCAGTTATTGGTGTCATCCAGCTCTGTGACCGAGGACATTGGCAAAGCCTTCCTGAAGGGGCAATACCTCAAAAACAAAGGCGTACTTTATAGCCGCTTGGCCGTGTTGTTGGTGGCTTGTGTAGCCACGATGCTTGCGTTAAACCCAAACAGCAGCGTGCTAAGCCTAGTCGGCAATGCCTGGGCAGGCTTCGGTGCGGCCTTTGGCCCGTTGGTGTTATTTGCACTGTATTGGCCTGGTATGACACGCCAAGGTGCTTTGGCCGGCATTTGGACCGGGGCACTGACGGTTATCGCCTGGATCAGTATCCCTGAGAGTTGGTTTGGAGTGCACCTTTCGGGTTTGGTTTATGAAATCGTCCCCGGTTTTATCGCTTCTAGCATCGCCATTTATTGGGTCAGCAAACTGTCAGGTAAACCAGGCACCAAACAAATAAACCACTTTCATATGACCACTGCGCTATTGGAAGCACAATCGAAATAGGAACGAGTAATGAATTTATCTGACAAAAATAGAATAGTAGTCAAGGTGGGTAGCTCACTCATCGCCCCGCATGGTAACGGCTGTAGTTCCCGCTACTTGTTATCCATAGCTAATTTTATCGTACGCTGCCGGCTGATGGATATCCAGGTGGTACTGGTTTCATCGGGTTCTGTCGCTGCGGGTAAAGCGTTGTTCAACGATAACCCGGATACCTGCGGTAGCGTCACTTTGAAAAAAGCAATGGCTGCGGCCGGCCAGACAGAAATGATGGCTGCTTGGGATCGCCTATTTGATTTCCCAACGTCGCAGCTACTGCTGACCCAGTACGATTTACAGCAGCATGAACGATACCTCAGCATCCGGGGAACCATTGAAAACCTGTTGAACAACGATATTTTGCCGGTAATCAATGAGAATGACGCTGTCACCACTGACGTTTCAAAAGTGGGTGACAACGACAACCTTGCCGCAATGGTGGCATCCGCCATTGCCGCGGACGCCCTAATTATATGCTCTGATGTGGTTGGGTTGTATGACGCTGATCCCCGCACCAACCCTGACGCGACGCTTATTAAGAACGTCAAGAATATTACGCCTAAGCTTATGGCCATGGCGGGCGGTGCTGGTTCGGACGCTGGTACCGGTGGGATGCGCACCAAATTAGAGGCCGCGCGCAAAGCCAGCCGCCGGGGGATACCCACCATAATTATGAATGGCTATGAAGAGAGTGGCTTTAACTGCCTATTGCGCGGGGAGAACCCCGGCACCCTGTTTCATCCCTCCTGCCAGCCACTGGATAAAAAACAGCATTGGTTGACCTATGCCGCAAAACCGCGGGGGGAATTGGTGATCAACGAAACGGCAGTGCCAACTGGTCAGCATGAAAAGTTCAACCTAAGTTCGCAGGACATTGTGGACGTCAATGGCGAGTTTACTGCCGGTGATACAGTGATTGTAAAAAACGTCCATGGCGAGCGCATAGCCAAAGCCAAAGCGGAACACGGCAGTTGCCTGTTGCAGTTCCTAATCGGTGGTAAACACCAGGATGAAGCAATGGCGAATGCGACAACCCAACACCAAATTGTAAACCCCAAGGAAATGACTTTACTGGAGGAATAGTATGAATATTAGAGAAGAATTAGCTAAGACTGCCTCAGCTGCGAAACAATTAGTGGCATTGACCACCGAAGAGAAAAACAACGCCCTACTGATGATGGCGTACGCCGTGGAGCAGAATGAAGCGTTAATTTTAGAAGAAAACGCGCGGGATTTGGCGGCGGCAAAAAAGCAAGGCTTGCCAGCAGCCATGATTGACAGGCTGGCGCTGGACAGTGATCGCCTAAAAGACATTGTAAAGAGCATTGAAAACGTCGCAAGCCTGGATGACCCCATCGGCCAGATAAGAACCCTGGCAAAGCGCGAGAATGGGCTTGAAATCAACAAGATCCGGGTGCCACTTGGCGTGATTGGGATGATTTATGAAGCAAGGCCGAATGTGGCAGCCGAAGCCTCGGCACTGAGTTTCAAATCAGGCAACGGCATTGTGTTGCGCTGCGGTAAGGAAGCTATTAAAACTAGTGCCGCAATTGTATCTGCGATGCAAAGCATGCTGGTATCCCACGGCCTTCCTGCGGATGTGATTAAATTGGTGACCGATCCTGATCGCCGCCTAATGCTAGAAATGATCCAGCAAGATGATTACCTGGATGTCGTCATTCCCCGCGGAGGTGAAGGCTTGATACGTTTTGTCTCCGAAAACAGCCGCGTCCCAGTCATCCAGCACTACAAAGGAGTTTGCCACCTATTCGTTGATGAATCTGCCGATATTGAACAGGCGGTGGCATTGTTCCTCAATGGTAAAGTACAGCGCCCAGGCGTCTGTAATGCATTGGAAGGATTGCTAGTCCATGAAAAAATTGCGCAAGAATTCCTGAGCCAAGTGCAGATGTACTGCGAGGTAAACGATATCGCCGTCAATGCCTGTGCAAAAAGTTACCCATACCTGTCCCACCTAGGCAAGGTCACCCAGATTGAAGACCATGAGTTCGGCCAGGAATACCTGAAAAAAGAAATTGCTATCCGCATCGTTGCCGACCTTGAATCGGCTATTGAACACATTGACCGTTTTGGTAGCCAACACACCGAAGTGATTTGTACCCAAAACGAACTCAATGCGTCCATTTTCCAACGAATGGTGGATGCGTCTGTCGTGATGGTAAACGCAAGCTCGCGCTTTTCAGACGGTGGCCAGTTGGGGTTAGGTGCTGAAATCGGGATCGCCACAACTAAGTTGCATGCATACGGCCCGATGGGACTGGAGTCCTTGACCACCGAAAAGTACCTTGTCAATGGCTCAGGCCAGTTAAGGGCCTAGGAGGTGGCTATGTTGGATCCAGAACTTAATATTGCCTTTATCGGCGGTGGTAACATGGCCGAAGCAATCCTGGCCGGCCTGATTAAAGAAGGCCATTGTCCAAAGAAGATTTTGGTTTGTGCACCATCAGCGGGAACACAACAAAAATACGTCGACCAATACCAGGTGGTAACTAGCGGCGACAATAATCATGCAGCCCTGTTCGCAGATGTAATTGTCCTAGCCGTCAAGCCCCACGTGATCCCTACGGTCTGCCGGGAACTGGCCTCACAAATGGCCAGCCCAGGGCAACAAAAGCTGGTAATTTCGGTGGCGGCCGGTGTTAGCCAAGCCCGCTTGCGGCAGCTCCTTGGCGGCAGTACCAGGGTGGTTTGCGCGATGCCTAATTTACCTTCAGCTGTAGGGGAAGGCATGACCGGCTTGTACGCCGGGGCAGATTGCGATGTGCAGGATGTGGCGTTGGTAGAATCAATGATGGCAAGCATTGGCGAAACCTTGTGGCTGCAACAAGAGCAATTAATGACCAGCATAGTCGCAACAGCTGGTAGCTCGCCCGCCTACTTCTTTTTATTGATGGAAGTAATGCAAAAGATCGCGGTAGAGCAAGGTATGGCACCTGAAGATGCAAAATTAAGTGTGCAACAGGCGGCTTATGGTGCGGTCAGCCTCGCGGTAGAGTCTGACCTTAGCTTCAAACAACTAAGGGAAAAAGTGACTTCCCCCAAAGGCACAACAGAGCAAGCTTTAAATCAATTTATAAAGTCAGACATTGAAGGCATTGTACGCAAGGCCATGGCCGCCGCCGCCAGGAAAACCGCCGAAAATTATTTAGCTGTACAGGATGCCTAGGTAAGCGATGGAGCTTGATACTATCATTCAGCTGCTTGATTCCCCCATGTTGGTAAAATCACTCGCAACACTATTGGTTTTCACGTTGATGCTATTGTTGCGGCGCGTTTTGTTGGGCAAGATTAAGCGGCGCGACACTGAAAATAGACGCCACCTAATCAATACCATCAAACAATTCAGCAATGGCCTTTTGTTTATCGTATTGGTATTGATTTGGTCTAGTGAAGTCCAGCACCTAGCTATCTCAGTAGCGGCCTTTATGGTCGCTATTGTCCTAGCGACACGTGAATTCCTGCAGTGCATTCTTGGTTTTTTCTATTATCTGTTTACCCGGCCTTTCCGGGCAGGTGACTGGATTGAAATAGATGGTAAAACCACGGGGGAGGTTTATTCACTGGATTGGCTGAAGGTGACTTTGCTGGAAGTAGATCGGGGTACCTTAGAATACACCGGCCGTACAGCCTACGTACCCAACAACCAGATGGTAACCAAACAGCTGCGCAACCTCAATTTCATGCGCCGCTACTCAATGCACAGTTTTGTACTGACCTTAGGTGCAGATCCTAGCCTTATAAAATACTTGGATAAGATTGAATTGATTGTCCGCTCCCACTGCAATGGGTTCCGGGACGTTGCGGTGCGTTATAAAGAAAAGATTGAGCGGCACATGGAAACGGAATTTATCCATGTAGATCCGGTGGTGAATGTAAAAACCAGCGGATTGGCTTTGACAGAGCTGCATATCCACCTGTTTTGCCCAACTGATGAGGCTGCCAAGATCCAAAACTTGATCACCTGTGACATCTTGGGCTTGCTGCCGGCCGCTTCCGAGCATGCCCCAGCAAAACCCAGCGCACTTGGTATCTTGGGCTCACTGTCCACCGTTGGTCGCTAGTTTAATTTTGATGGTATCGAGACACACCTATTAGAAATGAATCTAATCCAAATTCCTTCCGATAGCGTTAAAGCTCCGTGTTTCTGTTGAGGTAAAAATTACCATGTTTAGTTTTTTAAACAAAAAAAGTACGTTTTCAGACCAAATCCTGGAACAGAGTATTGATGCAGTCGTAGCCATTGATCAAAACAACAATGTAATGTTTTACAACAATGCCGCAGAAAAGCTCTGGGGGTACAGCAAGCATGAGGTAATGGGGAAAAACGTAAAAATGCTGGTTCCCCTTGAACACAGAAGCAACCATGACGGCTATGTTAACCGGCATAGATCCACCGGTAATGACAAGCTCGTTGGCACTACGCTAGATCTATACATTGAGACCAAGCACGGTCAAAAAGTATGGTGTTCACTGTCGCTCTCCAAATTTACCCTTGATGGAAAGCAGTGCTATTCCGCCATTGTCAAAGACATTACCAAGCAACGTGAAGCCCAGCTATTGATAGACCAAACCCTCAACCAATGTATCGATGGCGTGGTGACGATTGACGAAAACAATAACGTTATCTTTTTCAATCCGGCTGCTGAAAAAATTTGGGGAGTGAAAAAAGAGCAGGTGTTGGGCAAAAACGTGAAAATGCTTGTGCCCCGGGATATCCAACCCAGCCATGATGAAAAAATAAACCGTAACCGTACAACTGGCGAGAACCGAATAGTTGGCTCTTCCAGGGAGCTTAACGTCGATACACTGGATGGCAGGAATATTTGGGTTTCACTGTCATTATCAAAAATAGACCTGGAAGGAAAAATTCTTTATACCGCATTCGTTAGGGATGTTACTGCAGAATACCGCGCCAAAAACGACTTTAAACGGCTGTCTTTAGTGGCAAATAATACCAGTAACGCGGTCATCATTACCGACGCCAATGGCTTAATTGAATACGTCAACCAAGGGTTTGAGCAAATCACTGGTTACACCATGGAAGAAGTTAAAGGCAAAAAGCCCGGGCATGTGCTGCAAGGCGAGCACACTGACCCTGATACTGTTAAAAAAATAAGTCAGAACCTGGCTAAGAAACAGCCCCTATACGAAGAGATCCTAAACTATGACCGCAATGGCAAACCCTACTGGATATCCCTGGCCATAGATCCAGTGTTTAACTCACAAGGGCAGTTAACAAATTTCGTCGCCATCCAAGCAGACATAGACGAGACAAAACGCAAGTCGCTGGAAAATGACATCCGCATGAGTGCGATAAACGATAGTAGCTTGATGCTTGAGACTGATGCCAAGGGCGCAGTGATAACCGCCAATAAGCAATTCTTGCAGTCTTTGAAATGCGCCAGTATTGAGCAACTG
The DNA here is from genome assembly GCA_965279005.1 of Alteromonadaceae bacterium. Classification (GTDB taxonomy): domain Bacteria; phylum Pseudomonadota; class Gammaproteobacteria; order Enterobacterales; family Alteromonadaceae; genus Planctobacterium. The sequence continues at coordinate 272,125 of CBDIHK010000028.1, forward strand.
AAATCAATGCTTAGCAACTTGCCCACCCTAGTGGGAGGTGAAGCCTGGGACGGCCTAGTGAAAGGTGAAGGGTTTAAAGTTGATATCGATGTACAGGATTCAAAGGGCGAAGATATCAAACTCACCCTGGAGGCAACGCCTATAGCCGACATCACCAATACTTTAACCAGTGTGCTGATATACGCTGAAGATGTCTCCAGCAAAAATGCCGTGATATCTGAAACACACCAGGCAATGTCCCAGGTCTTGGATAGGATCAGCTCAATAGTCCAATCAATCAACAATATCTCTAACCAGACCAACCTGTTAGCCCTTAATGCGGCAATTGAAGCCGCGCGAGCTGGCGAGGCCGGAAGGGGATTTGCTGTGGTCGCCGATGAGGTAAGGAACTTAGCACAAAGTTCAACTGATTCAGCTGACCAGATAACATTATTGATCGAAGAAACTAAACAACATGTAGACCAGCTGTCTAATTACTTAGGCAATTAATTGCCTTGCTATAACAGGTGTTGCAGCGCCTATACCTAACCTAGGTTTGGGCGATCGCGGTGGTGGGCTGCTTAGACACCCACCTGTCAACGACAATGCAAGCTGCCATGTCACCCATAACGTTCACTACAGTTCGGCACATGTCCAGGATACGATCTACGCCCAGTAACAGGGCTATACCTGCCGCAGGGATCCCAACATTCTCCAACATCATAGCCAGGATTACGATACTCGCCCCAGGCGTTGCTGGTGATCCCATACTGGCAAACACTGTCATAGTCACTACCAATAGGATGGCAGTAGTATCAAGTTCAATACCGAAGACACTTGCCAGGAATATCGTTGCAACCGCTTGGTACAAAGCAGTACCGCTCATGTTGACAGTAGCTCCCAAGGGGATCAAAAAGCGCACTGTGGCAGAATTAACTCCAATTTTTTCTTCCATAGTTTTAGTGGTAATAGGCATAACCGCCGCTGAGCTTGAAGTGGAAAAAGCCAACAAGAACACCTCTTTGCTTGATGCAAGGAATTCAGACAATGGCTTATTGGAATAAATACGGATCAAGAGCAAAAACAAAGCAGCCACCAGTAACAGCCCCAAAATTACAGTAGCAACATATACCAACATTCCCGTTAACACATCGACGCCGACGGTTGAGGTCAGTTTAGCGATCAGCCCAAATACCGCAAAAGGTGCTATCCGCATCGCCCAGCTAACAATTGTCATACAAACCTCCTGGATACTGCCCAACAGCTCGTATAGTGGAGCAGATTTTTGTGGCGCAATACTCATCAGCGCAATGCCAAATACGATGGCAAAAATGACAATCCGCAACATATCTCCAGATGAGAAGGAAGCCAGTGGATTGTTAGGTAACAACCCAACCACCTGGCCGGGGATATCAACGAGGGATGGCATGCTAGCAACACCGGCCGCTTTAGCATCGGCTCCCACCTCAGTAACCTCCCGCAACATACTGGCATCAATAAAGCTGCCTGGGTCGACCAGCTGCGCCACCGCGATCCCCACGGTTGATGAAGTTGCTGTCATTGCCAGGAAAAATAAACCACCATAAATCCCTAGATGTTTGAGTTGTTCCAGACTGCTAGCAGCTGTTAAGCCGCGCATGACGGATGCCAAAACCAATGGCACCACTATCATCTGTATCAATGCCAGAAAAAGATGCCCTGGCAATGCAAGCCAACTAGCGATTAACAAGGACGTTTCTTCTTTGACGAGAGCAAGGTCAGGACCAATGGTAACCCCAGTGATAACCCCAAGCACCATGGCGACAATTACCTGCAACCACAGTTTGTTTTCGATTAATCGACCTAATTTGTCAGACAGTGTTCCCAAGGATACGAGGTGAATATCTTTAAGTGCGAACATAGCGCCCCCTATAATAAACCTGCCGTTAGCTATTGTTTTCAAATGCATGCCCACACAACAAGCACATCAATGCGTGGCACCGCAAACCAGGGTAAGGCGTGACAAAACAGCGGCACTGATCTGGCTCAATTTTGGTGTTGAAAAAGGTCAAATCGCCTGTTGTTTGATTAGGTGATGTAATTTTATAGCCAAAACACACATATATTCGATTAGTGTTATATTGTGCCCGGACAAAAAATAAAGATAACCAAAGACACTTATGACCCTTAACCGCCTGGCTGGAATTCTAGTAACGATCGCTATTGCTGCTGCAATTTATGTAAACCAAGCTGTCGCCCCACAATGGCAAGAGCAGGTACACGTTTACGAAGTGTACGAAAACACAGAAGGCCAGCTAGCCTATGTGTTCCGGGAAAAAGAAATCATTATTCCCAAAATCATCCCATACCAAGAATCACCTTTGCGACAAGTTAACTTGGATCAATTAAAAACTGAGCCTCCACTTAAGGAACAGTGGGTTTACCAAAACAACGACCCCGGCGACATCGTAATGCTGAAAGCGGCTTTCCACTATGGCCTTTGGTCATTGTTGCCGGCATTTATAGCGATCGCGTTATGCGTACTGACCCGTGAGCCGGTAGTGGCATTACTGGGCGGTGTGGTGGTTGCCGCCGTCATGCTGGGCAGGTTTGATTTAACCGGCGATGTGTTGGCAAACAGCATTGGCACTACCAGCGCAGCAGGCATTTTAATCCTGTATTTGTGGCTATTGGGCGGGCTTATGGGGATGTGGGCCAAAACCGGTGCAGCCCAGGCCTTTGCCAACTATATGACCAAACACTATGTCAAAGGACCGCGCTCCGCCAAGTTTATCGCTTGGTTAATGGGTTTGATCTTCTTCCAAGGCGGCACTATGAGTACGGTACTAGTAGGAACCACGGTCAAACCCATGGCTGATAAAGCCAAAGTCAGCCATGAAGAAATGAGCTATATTGTGGATTCCACCGCTTCGCCCATTGCCTCGGTGATAGCCTTCAACGCCTGGCCAGCCTATGTGCAAGCCTTTATCTTTGTACCTGGTGTAGCTTTTTTAGCCACCGAAGCGGATCGTATCGCGTTTTTCTTTAGCAGCATCCCCTTTAGTTTCTATGGGATCCTTGCGGTGATTGGCACCTTGCTGTTGAGCCTCAACATCACCCTGTTTTCCGGTAAAGGGATGCGCAAAGCGCAGCTAAGGGCACAAACAACTGGCGAGCTAGATGCGCCAAACGCCCGTCCCATGAGCGCACCTGAATTGCACAAACCGCAAGTGCCAGAAGGTTATACGCCGTCGGTGTTGGAGTTTACCCTGCCCTTGCTTGTGCTGTTATTTGTTGCTGTCACCAGCTTTATTGTTTTCGGTTCACCAGAAGTGAGCTGGGCCTTTGGCCTTGCGCTGGGTACTTGCGTATCCATGGCACTGCTCCGTGGCATGACACTGACCCAAGTACTGGACGGTTTTGGCAATGGCTTAAAAGGCGTGGTGATGGTATCAGTAGTCTTGATGCTAGCCATCACTATTGGCATGTTAAGCAAACAACTGGGGGGCGGGCTATATCTAGTAGACCTACTCGGGCAGCAAGTACCGTTTTGGCTCTTGCCGGTGATATTGCAGTTGATGACCATGGTGATTGCCTTTTCCACCGGCACTAGCTGGGGCACCTATGCCATCGCCTTCCCGCTAGCCATGCCATTGGCTTGGGCAATTGCCGATATCCAAGCCCTGCCCAATCCTGAGATCTACATGGCCATCTGTTTTGCTACCGTTCTCAACGGCAGCGTTTATGGTGACCAATGTTCGCCAATTTCTGATACCACCATACTGTCGGCCATGACCACCGGTTGCGACCTAATGGATCACGTTAAAACCCAGATTGTGCCTGCTAGTTTTGCCGCGAGTATTGCCGCGGTATTATGGACATTAAGCGCGTTACTGTTTGCTTAGAACGGCAGACATTGCAGTATGACAAGGCCTTGTTAGGCTTCTACTGCGATCAATTTATACTGGGCAGCATTAAACTGGGAGATAAAGGCATTGAGCTGCATTAACTGGCCGTATTCATCCATCGAATTATCGCGGCCAGTCTCATTAATCCAGGCCTCATAAAACGCATCAAATTCCTGCTCACTTTTCTGCTCCAGAGGCTGGCTGGTAGACCAAAGCTCGCGTACATCCTCTATTTCTAGTTGCGGTGCAATGGTTAAGCCGGAACCAAAATACCCTAATAAATCACTCAAATCATTGAGAGAATTGAGGCTAATACGGCACTGGATTTGGCTACGCGACGCCACATCGTTAATGGTCAAAATATCGATACTATTGGCGGCAATAAAAGAATACTGGCTCATGAGCTAATGGTTTGGTCTTCGATTAAGAATAATGAATTTATATGGGGTAACTCAGTTTAACAAATTGTTGTCTAAGTCTTTGCAATCAAATAGCCACCGGCACCCACCATAATACAACCTGCGGTTTTCTTTGCGGCATTCTCTAACTTCAGGCCTTTGGCCATGGCCGCAATCTTGATTGCTGAGAAGGCATAAAGCACCTTAACCCCACCTACAGCAATAATGGTCACCAAAATAATGATTGAGATGTCTAGCAATTGTAGCCCGCCCAAATCGATAAATGCGGGAAACAAGGCAATGTAAAAGAAAATGGCTTTGACGTCACCCAGGGTCAAAGCAAATCCAGCTGTGAAGCTGGCAATTAAACTGCCTGAATTTTCGCCTTTATCAGTAACAAGCTCATGGCCATCCACAAGTCTTTTACTGCTGCTAGCGCGCAATAAACCAATACCAAACCATATTAGATAGGCCGCACCAAGGTATTTGACGACTGCAAACAAGCCCCCCATGGCTTCTGCCACAACCGATAACCCCAAAACGGCCAATAGGATAAATATCAGATCACCTAGCACGATGCCGGTAGACACCGCAATGCCATTGCCAATACCACAAGTTGCCGAGCGGGTGACCACCAGCGCCACACTGGTACTGGGAATGGCAGCAAGTAGCGCCATCACGCCGAACAAGGAAATAATCTCAAAGATTGTCACAACCTACCCCCATCCAAATAGTATTAACCGGACTGCCACTGGCCTTTATCTATTTTGTATAAAACATGTTCACACAATGGATGGGAATGCGGAAGTGCTGGGTGCATAAAATTGTTATAGGTGTTGTGCATACCCAGCCGCTGCATAACGCGTTCCGACCTGAAGTTGGGCACTGCGGTAAAAGCGTATATGTCGGACAATTGCAGATTTTTAAAGGCAAAATCCAAACAGGCCTCAGCCGCCTCTGTGGCGTACCCTTTGCCCCAATATTCAGTGGCTAGACGCCAACCGATTTCAACACAAGGCGCAAATGGTAAGTCTAATTTTGGTGCGTTGAGCCCTACAAAACCAATAAACCGGCCGGAGGCTTTTTCCTCTATCGCCCAAAAACCAAAACCATTAGCATCAATACGCCTTTGCATTTCACCGGCATAAGCATCACTTTCTGCTTTGTTCAGCGTTTTGGGAAAATACTGCATGACCTGGGTAGAAGCGTTTATCGCTGCAAAGGGCGCCAAGTCAGATTGTTGCCAACTCCTGGCAATTAGTCGCTGGGTTTTAAAAAAGACCGTTGCTGGTTGTTTAAATTCCATGCCTATTGGCCAATGAGTTAATTGCAATCCTTAGATTTTTTGCTTGAGCTAAATGAACCTAAAATAGCGCTAATCACGCCATTAATCACATTTTGCTGGCGGGCTTTTGTCTTATCTTTTGTGTAAACCCCGCCTATTTTTTGCCTATCGTCACTTTTTTTGGCTGCTATTACAAAATCACAACTGGCCTGTGCCAGCTTTTGGCTACTGGCACATCCTGACAACATCATCAATACAACAGCGATGGCAAAGAGTTTGGTTTTCATGTCTAGAAAAATTTCCTTTTAGTTTAGCGCACAAAGAAGGGATAGAGTGACACGTAGCGCTTCCTTGCAGATGGGCATCGAAAAGCGGCGCATTTTATCAGTACAAGACGACAAAGCTCCAGTGTTCTATGCATATGCAAGAAAAACAGCGTATTGTTATGTCCTTCTACAAGCTAATGAAACAAAAACTAGGCTTAACACTCCATGAATATGCGGCATTCTCTCCTAACAGACTATGAAAAACAGGGCTTTGTTCACCTACCCGGCTATTTTGATGCCGAAGAACTCGAACCATTGCGAGCAGTCTTATCTAACCATCACCGAAGCTGGATCGAAGCGAACCGTGAGTTTTACCAAGCCCGGGCGGTAAATAGTGCCTACCTTACTGGCACTGATTTTTTATCAGATGATGAGCGGTTAAATCTATTTCGCTTTATTGCCAGCCAAAAACTGGTTGCTTTGGCAGAAGTCCTGATCCCAACAAAACCTGCCTTTATGGGCAGCCAACTGTTTTTTAATCCGAATACCCCAGGACAAAAAAACTACTGGCACCGGGATCCCCAGTACCATTTAGATTTAGAGCAACAACAAGCAGCGCTGACTGGTCCCGAAGTGCTGCACTTTCGCATCCCGCTTGAAGACGAGCCAGGCATAGAAATAGTGCCTGGCTCCCATAAAAACTGGGATACAAAAGAAGAACTAGATATCCGTTTGCAACAAAACGGCCATAAAAACTGGGAAGACCTCAGTACAGGACAAGCTATACCGCTAGAAAAAGGCGACTTGTTAATTTTTTCTGCCCTTGCCATACATCGGGGCTTATATGGAGGTAACAGGATGGCCCTAGATATCCTGTATTGCCAACAAGAACCTGAACTATTGAAGTTTTTACCAGATTCCACCCTACCCAGCAGTGCCATGTGGCAGCACTTGGATCAGCCTGATATTTTTAAAGCTAAACAAAAATTGATCCCTGAAAGGGTTCTCGGCGATACCAAATAAACACAAGTAGAAACAACAACAAAACACCAAGGAACCACGAATATGCACAAGCTTACTGATAGAGTGAGGCACATCCATTTAGCACTTTACCCACTGCTATTCTTGCTATGCCTGCCCGCAACCGCCATGGCGGATAAGGAGACTCTAAGCCTTGAATCGGTGCTATCCGAACCCGGGCTCAAACAAGGTTTTGTGCATGTCTGGTACCAGGCCGAAAAAGATAAAAGCTACTTGGTGGTACCTAAAGACATTGGTGATTTTATCTATCAAACCAGCCTGCCACATGGTTTGGGTTCCAACGATGTTGGCTTGGATCGCGGGCAACTAGGCAGCACCCGCTTAGTCAGTTTTCAGCCTGCCGGTAATAGTGTGTTGATGGTACAGCACAACACAGACTACCGGGCGTTGTCGGACAATCCGATGGAAATAAAAGCCATTGCCGATTCCTTTGCGAATGCCATTTTGTGGCGATTCCCGTTAAAAGACCAAAATGACAACTATTGGCTGTTGGATGCGTCAGAGTTTTTATTGCAAGATACCCATGATGTGGTTGATAGGTTAAAAGCCCGCAAACAAGGCAGCTTTAAACTAGATAAAAGCCGCTCTGCGGTAGCTGGCGAGTATTTTAAGAGCTTCCCCAACAATACCGAGTTGGAAGCCTGGTTGACCTTTGTGGGTAGCGAACCAGGACGCTTTGTACGCCAGGTGGCCATTGACCCCAAAAACGTGTCATTGCGTATCCGCCACAGCCTGGTCAAGTTACCTGAGCCAGGCTATGAGCCACTCAAATACCACCCGAAAAGCGGTTATTTCGCCTATTCTTTTGCCGACTATGCGCAACCGGTTAACCAACCCATTACCCAGCAATACATCCCAAGGCATAGGCTAGAGAAAAAAGATCCAGAGGCAGAAATGTCTGAAGCGGTTGAACCAATTATCTACTATTTAGATCCAGGCGTGCCTGAACCAGTACGTTCGGCACTTTTGGAAGGTGCCCGTTGGTGGGGACAAGCCTTTGAAGCCATTGGCTATAAAGATGCCTATCAAGTGAAGATCCTTCCCGAAGGTGCCGATCCTATGGATGTACGCTACAACATTATCCAATGGGTACACCGGGCAACCCGTGGCTGGAGCTATGGTGCCAGTGTCGTGGATCCACGCACCGGTGAAATCATCAAAGGCCATGTTTCCCTAGGTTCACTTAGGATCCGTCAGGACTATTTAATTGCCCAGGCAATGATGGCGCCCTTCCCCGGAGAGGAACTAGAGGATTCAGCCCTCAAACAGCTCGCTATTGATCGCATTGAGCAGCTATCCGCCCACGAAGTGGGCCACACCCTAGGGCTCGCACACAACTTTGCCGCCAGCTCCTATGGCCGGGCTTCGGTGATGGACTATCCACACCCGCTATTTGAAATTAAAAATGGAAAAATCCACGCTGACAACGCCTACACCCAGGAAATTGGCATTTGGGACAAACGCGCCATCGCCTACGCTTATGGCCATTTTCCAGAAGACCAGGCTCAACAGAAGCGCGCCGAACTATTGGAAGAAAACGACAAACTCGGTTTTTGGTTTATATCGGATGCTGATTCACGTGATATCAGCGATGCCCACCCTAGCGCCAACCTTTGGGACAACGGCGAGAATGCGGTTGATGAATTGGCTCGCGTGATTGAGCTGCGCAAAACCGCATTGGCCAATTTTGGCGAGGCCAACCTGCATGACCAGCGTCCCTACTCAGACCTCGAAGAGATATTGGTACCCGCCTATTATTTCCACCGCTACCAGGCCATTGCGGCAGGCAAATCCATTGGCGGCTACCAATACAACTACGACATCAAAGGGCAAGACAAACTAAACCATGCAGCGGTATCCCCGGAACAGCAGCAACAAGCTCTGTCGGTACTAATGCAGACCCTTCAGCCAGAGTTTTTAGCTATCCCTGACGAAGTCGCGACCCTGGTTGCCCCTAAAGTGCACTATAGCTACCGTGACAGGGAAAGTATTAATGGTGACATGGGTGTACTATTCGACCGCTTTACTCTGGCGGCAGCATCGACACAGCATACTTTGAATATAATAATGGATAACCAGCGCCTTATGCGCCTAGCGCAGCAACACAGTATTGATGTGCGGCAAATATCTGTTGGTCAACTACTTCGTCAGATTTACCAAAACCAGGTAGAGCAGAACCATAAAGGCATGCTGGGTGAATTGCAGCGACAGAACCTTGCCCTGATGCATAGTAACTTTTTAAACAAATTGCACGATAGCAAGACACCTAAACGCCTTCAGCAGGAGTATTTTGCAATTTTGCAGCAAGCCCATAAGTTGATGGAATCCATGGGTGTCAGCGGGGATCATTCTAGGCTCTCACGTGAGTTTGCCAAATTTGAAGCCCATCGCATCGAGCAGTTATTGGAAGCGGAAAACTGGGCAATAATCAGCCTGCCAAAAATGCCACCTGGCTCACCAATTTAACTCACTTTTCATGTAAGGGGCGTGCAACGCCCCTTTTCGTTGCCGGTTGGCCCATCCTAAAATATCAACCACTTATCTGAAACGGCGCGCACGTGGCAATGCGCTTGATACTATCTGAGTCATTGGCTCAAAAAACCGAAACAGTCTCAAGCCATTATGCTAAAACCAAGTTCTTCAACTAAAGCCCTCGTCTGTTGCGGCTTGAGTATCACTGTTTATTGTGCAAGCTCAGTAGCAGATACCGCTTCATTTTATGAAAGCGCCATCACGCAGTTAGAAACAGGGATGGTAGATATTAGTCAACGTGGGCATGACAATTCAGCTAAATGGACGGTACAGCAGCGCATGCAAGCTTACAATTTACCAGGCATGGCGGTTGCCATGATTGCCGACGGTAAGGTTGCTTGGGTAAGGGGATATGGGCACAAACGTGCGGACAGGGCGTCACCGGTTGATGGCGACACCGTTTTTTCGGCCGGTTCAGTGAGCAAAGTGATTAACGCAACCTTGATTATGCGTTTGGTGGCAGCCGGAAAATTAGACCTGGACAAAGATATCAACCAATATCTAACCGGCTGGCAAGCCCAAAGCCAGTGGCTAGGTCAAAAACAATTGGTCAATCTACGCCAGATACTATCCCATACCGCTGGCTTCAATGTACATGGTTTCCGTGATTTCCACCCCCATGAACGCCTGCCTAGCCTATTGCAAATTCTGGATGGCCAGCACCCTGCCAAAAACCGGGCTATTCGCGTAACAAATACACCAGGGGAAGACATGCGCTATTCTGGCGGCGGCACTATGGTCAGCCAACTGGTTATAGAGCAAGTCACTGGGATGGACTACCAAGCTGCTGCCAAAAAATATGTATTTGAGCCACTGGGTATGACCCGAAGCACTTTTGCCAACCCATTACCTGCCAGCCACGGCAATATTGCCCACGCCCACGGCAACGCGGGTAACTTAAGGGCATTGCCCCGGGGCTGGGAATCGATGCCAGAACAAGCGGCCTCGGGTTTGTGGGTAAGCGCCAATGATTTAGCAACACTGGTCGCTGCGCTAATACAAAGCTACCACGGTGACAATGACTTCCTTCCCCAAGCATTAATGCAAGATATGATGGATAGGGAAAGCAATAGTTGGTATGGCTTGGGGCCAAGAATTAACGGCACTGGGACAAGTAAGGTATTCCACCATGGTGGTGCCAACGATAGCTACCGAGCCTGGATTGAAGGGCACCTCAACACTAAATCAGGGTTTGTGGTACTAACCAATAGCAGCAGCGGCCATATGTTACGCCTTGAATTGCGCCGTGCCGCAGAACGCGCATTCGATTGGGCTGTGACATCTGATGAGGGGTTTGAAGAGCCACAATTCTGAGAAAAACATCACTTAGGCGAGCCTGATCCTGGCCTAGTTGACCTACATCAATACCCTAACCCACCACTAGCAGTCTAATAGCCCTAGTACACTGCTGCATAATGCCAATGGCCTTGGCCTTTTGGTGTCGCTCGCTTATGTATTGCTCACTTGTGGAAACCACCGCAAACCATACTAAAAACACCAAAAATGAAGGAAAACCACTATGTTGCACAGTTTAAACGCGCTTCATAACTACCATGTCTCCGCACCTGACGGTGACATCGGTTATTGCAAAGATTTTTTGTTCAACGATGAACAGTGGAACTTGCACTATATGTTGGTGGATACCCACAAGTGGATCCCAGGCGGTAAAAAAGTATTGCTGCATTGCAATGCGGTTGAAGCCATCGATGTGGAAGCTAAAACCATTAAAATTAACCTGACCCGGGAACAAATTAAAGCAAGCCCATCACTGTTGGCCAACGAGCCCATTTCCCGCGCCTATGAAAAAACCTATATGTGTTATTTCGACTATGCCACTTACCATGTTGGCCCAAGCCCGGTGGACAGTTATTTTGCCGGGATCCACCCTGAGCAGGTTAAGCTTGCTGGTGCGCCTAAAGAGCCTGCATCAGAAAAAAACCACGTGCACTCTGCCCATTTCATTGAAGACTACGACCTGCAGGCAACCGACAAGAAGCACGGCCATATTGTGGACTTTATCTTAAATGAGGAAACTTGGGATATTGAGCTACTTGCAGTTGAGTTGGGTAATTGGTTTATGCACAGCAAACCGGTGCTATTGCCGCCTAGCGAACTGGGCAAGATCAGTTGGCCAAAGCAAAAAGTCTATATTGAGTTGGACGCTGAACACATCAAAGCTTACCCGCTTTACAAGCAAAGCAAACTGCCAAGCGTGAAATCAGAAGTTTTATTGAATGCCAGCTAAATAGAAGCTGTTGCTCTAATAACTATAAACGCGGCCGACATTCTTCAGTTCGGCCCGTATTTTTTCTACCAACATTGGATCAGAGTTCAAACTGGTGGCAATGCAGCACATGCGCATCTTTTCCAATTCAAGCGGTTCCAACCTGACCAAATCTTCCCGCTTTGCCCCTAATTGCTGCAACCGGTATTGCAGCGCATTTTCTTCCTGCACAATAAGATCGATGCGGCCATGGATCAATTTGCGTACATTGGTCATCTCGTCATGCACGGCAGAGAAATGAATACCTTCCTCAAAACCAGCCTGCTCTAGCATGGCCATGGTCAAATCACTGCGCATCACGCTGGTGTGGTAGTTTTTTGCGTCTTGTACGCTATCAAGGGAAATGTCCTGCCGGGACTTGAGTTTGTAGAATGCAACAGGATCAGTCTCTATTAGCGGGCATATCCACTGGAAGCGGTCTTCCCGTTCTTGGGTGCGGTAAATTGAAAATATAAAAACGTTTTGCTCGTGTTCTGCTAACTGGATTGCTTTTGCCCAATGGAACACTTCAATATCGGCTTCGATACTAAGATTGCCTAAAGTTTGCAATACCTTTTCCGTTGCCATGCCTTGGAGTTGGCCATTTTGATCAAGGTAATTGTAAGGGGGCCAATGTTCAGTAACAAAGCGCACTGGTGCATTGGCAAAGCTTGAGTTGGGTAAGTATAAGCCGCAAAAAAACAAGAATAACAAAGGCTTGCACAATAAGGTGCGTATCAAATCACAATACTGGACTGCCCAATTCGGCGTACCGTACGTCAAACTCGATTGCCTGCGTTTTGGTCAATCCATGACTGTTAGATTATTAACCGCCTAAACTATCACCTACAAAGGCGAAGCGTGGTTCGACCACTCTTTCTATTCCGCTGTTTATGCGACACATTCCCTAATAGCTGACAAGTAATATAAACGATGGGCAACTAAAAAATCACTACGAAATACCAAAGTTATTTCATTTGAAGATAGACTGAACCCTATCCAATAGTATCTGTCTGGAATAGGGCTTATACAGTATATTTTCCTGAATGCTCGAATACTTTGGATTTGGATTGTCCCTATCGTCAAAACCGCTAACTAGCTGGATTTTTGTTTTAGGAAAAGACTCCATTATAACGTCAGCCAATTCATACCCATCCATGCCTGGCATTACAATGTCCGATATGACCAAATCAACGTTCTGTTTTTGCAACACGCTGATGGCCTCTTGTGCACTGGTGCAACCAAAAACGTGATAGCCATACTGTTCTAACATTAACTTTGCTAACTCCACGAGTTCCGGCTCGTCATCCACAACCAAAATCGATTCGCTACCACCGACGGGATCTTGCCTGCTGTTTTCAACGGCAACAGGTTTGTCGGATGATGCCTTATATCGTGGAAAATACAAATCAAATTGACTGCCCTGCCCAAGTGTAGAATGCACTCTAATTTGTCCTTTGCAACGGTTTACAAAACCATAAACTTGGCTCAAGCCTAACCCAGTTCCCTTGGTTCCTTTCGTGGTAAAAAAGGGATCGAACACTCTTTCCAGTGTTTCAGCATCCATACCGCACCCAGTATCGCGCACGCTAAGTTTTACATATTCGTCCCCGGCATTTGCCAAAGCAATTGCTTTCTCATCAATAGCACGTGTGTTGGAGGTAGAGATGGTCAGTTTACCCTTGTCATCCATAGCGTGCATGGCATTCAATGACAAGTTGATTAGGGCATCCTCAAAGTCAGCAGGATCAATATCACACAGCCAGATATCTGCAGATAAATCAAGCGCCAACTCAATTCTGACAGTAATAACTTTCTGCAGCATATGATGATTCTCTGAAATGACCTTATTCAGGTCAACCGCCTGATTTTTAGAACTATTCTGCCTTGAAAAGGCCAGCATCCGTTTAGTTAACTTAGCGCCGCGCTCACCTGCTTGCCTGATGTGATTGGCGCTCTCGAGAATTCTTTCGTCTGCCCCATCAGCATATAATTCGATGAGTTGGGCAAACCCCATAATGATGTTTAGGAGGTTGTTGAAGTCATGGGCAACACCGCCGGTGAGTTTACCCAAGGCATCCATTTTTTGCGCCCGTTTCAACTGGTTTTCTTGTTCTTTTCGTTCTGTTACATCGGTTGAAATGCCACAGAGTGCAAATACTTTACCTTCTTTATTGCGCAGCAGGAATTTTTCCGAGGCATAAAGCCTATTGCCATCGGCTTGGGGGATTTCTTCTTCAATTTCTAGATGTGCTCCACTTGCCAATACCTTTGCATCATTTTCCTGTAATTTCTGCGCAACTTGTGCTGGCAATATATCGAAATCCGTTTTCCCTATGACTTGTTCCCTGGATAAATCGAAAATCGATAAAAATTTCTGGTTTATAAAGCTGAACTCACCGTTCAGGTTTTTTACATATACCACCGAGGGGGAGTGATCCATTATCGCCTGTAAATTTCGTCGCCCTTCTTCTAATTCAAGCCGCAACTTGTACTGTTCACTTATGTCGTTGAAAACCAGCACCGAACCAATTATCTCGCCGTTGGCGCCAGAAATAGGCGCAGCGGAATCAATGATGAAATATTCTCGTCCATCCCGGGCTAGCAACATTTTATTGTTTTCCCTACGCAGGGTCTTGCCACAAGAAATGACTTGGCCAACAGGATGCTCAATCGCTTGTTTGGTTTGCAGGTCATGGACGGCATAAATTTCTTCGATGTGCTTGCCAACAGCCTCTTGGTTGCTCCAGGCAGTGATTGACTCAGCCGCAGAATTAAGCAGAGTCACAACACCTTGTTTATCAGTTACGATTACCGCATCGCCTATACTCTTAAGGGTGATTTCTAGATTTTGCTCTCGATTACGCAGCTCATTGAGTGTTTGGGACAGGCGTTCTTGGTTTTCTTGTAAGCTATCTATCATTAAATCAAAGCTGGTGCCTAGCCGACCCAGTTCATCCTTGCCATGTATGTTGGTTCTAGAGGAAAACTCCCCTTTCGCCAATTCAGTTGCAATTGAAGAGATCCTTTCCAAACGGCGTGTCAGTAAAAAACCAACACTGATGCCAATTACAGCGATAATTACCATGCCAATGAATGCTAATGAAATACCGAAATTACGGGCGTCGCTAAATGCTTGTATCAATTCCTTTCTAGAGAATTCAATTGCCAAATAACCGAAATTATCACCGTGCGTTGATATTTCAGTTTCGCGCCACTGGTAACCATCATTGGCTGCAAGTTCAGTTAGGCTCTTACCAATGGTGTTGTTATCTGAAGAAGCGACCACCCGTAATGAGTCGTCGGCGACATATACATTAAATACAGTGGCATTGCTCAACAAACTTGAGATGTAACGCTGTAATTCGGCATATTCCTCAGTTATTAAAGCTGGTAGCGCAATACCACTTACCAACGCCATAATAATTTCTTCGTTTTGCAGTTGCTGCTTTTCGCTCGCTTCGTAGGATTGGCCAAGCGACTTCCATAATACTATCCCCATCATTACCCCTTCCAAGATAAAGATAATGATTGCTATGCGGTATTTAAGGGACATGTTGCTCAGCATTATTGCTGTATCTCCTTGACAAATTGGCGCACGATATCGTATTCAGAATCGTCAATTGCTACGAACCCTTGGGTTTGAATCCCCTCTAAATAGCGCGAACCTTGTTTTGCCTGATGCCATGATGTAAACAGATCCACCAGCATATCGCGTTGTTCTGCAGGCACCGCTGGACTTGATACTAGTGCCAAGTTAGGAATGGCAGGGGATATCAAAAGGCTGCGTAACTTAATATCCATAGCCTGTTCGAATACACCAGGTGCGAAAGGTGGGGCAACACATGCTTGTGCTGTATTGATAAGCAACTGTTGCAAGCAGGATTCAACACTTTTATATGCCCGTAGCTCCAAATCTGTGTCGGGGTCGATTCCTTCTGCTGCTAATGCCAAACGTGCTAAGTGCACAACCGGTACGAAACTTGGTGGTGTTGCGATAACTTTTCTCTGTAAGTCTGACACCCTTACCAATGGACTTGAATCCAGAACCAGGATCATGGCGACAAAGGGTTCTTGCATCCGCACCAATGGGATGTAGCCACTTTGATCTGTTGCAATTGGGTACCAAAATGGCTGGATGAGCGCAAAGTCAAATTGCTTGTTTCTAAGCTTTTGCAGAAAGCCTTTAAAATTTGATGAGGTTGTAAACTTTACCTTTGTCCCAAATCGCTTGGACATGGCATTGGTAATCGGAGCATAGATTTGATGTAGCCTAACTGGGGAAAGGTAAGGAAAAACGGCAAACCGGTATACTTGCTCCCGTTTATCAGCCTCAGCGGAAAACGCAGTTCCGCTAATTATTACAGGTACACAAATCGATAACCAAATAAAGACGACTTTCACGGCTTTCCCTTTCGAACAAGCCATATAAATCAGAAGTCGTTTTAATGGCCATTCAAGTGCGCACTATATGGTCAGAATAATACATATTTTTCTTATGTACAGGGTTAGATTATTACCGTAATAAAAATCAAGCTAAATTAGACGGTTCGGTTTGGTAACTCGATATGGATTCCTACCAAATAGGCATGGGAATTAAACACATCCCCGAAAACGCCTTTCAATTTTCATCACTTCCTACAAAGGCAAACCGCGGTTTGACCTCTCCATCTTTTTCGACGGTCTCTACGAACATCTCATAGGGTCGCACCCAATAGCCACCTTCACCATATAGCGGTTTGTATACAACCAATGCAGACTCATCTTCAGAGTGCAAAGCTACGCCAAGCACTTGGTAGAATTGGCCTTTGTAGTGTTGATATTTTCCTGGTTGGATAGTTGGCCGTTTGGGTGGGTTATGTTGCGAGGAAATATTATCTGTCATGCCACGTGTCTATGCTTAATAAAGATGCGTGACAAGCTAACAGTTATCCGGTGTTTTTGGCAATACTTGTCCAGGTATTGCAATCGAAACTGAAACACTGCCACAATAGCAGTTAGCATACAAAGCAGCCAGAAATGTTGATAATTTCACACATTTCGTAATAACTTCGACTAGTTAAATACAAGAAAATCTAGCTCCCCAAGTAAACTCCTACTCCTAACTAAACTCAAAGGAATGAACATGAAAAAAATTGTGTTGTTTTTACTTATCCTTTCGTTGCCATCACTTGTAAACGCCGCTGTCTATAAAACGGGTAAAGTGAGCAGCGTCAAAATGTTTGACGACGTCGTAGTTATCTATGTCGATACAGTAACAGACAATGCTTGTGGTACCGGTCAAAAGCGGGTAGCAGTAAAAAATACCGATCCGATATACGATGCCGTTGTTTCCTCAGCAATTACCGCAAAAGTGACCCAATCAACAGTTGAAATTGGCTACCATGAAGCCTGCACAAATAATCCAAACTCATGGGATTTTGAGTCTTTTTGGATTAAGTAAACTTCTCTACCATTTTGAACCTGGAAAGCCGCCTGAACCCCCTTATAAACAAGGTGAAACTGGCGGCTTTGTCACACTGCGATACCGAGTCTAATGAATCACCGGGATCAATAGGTGGGAGTCATAACCGTCACCTGTATGGATGGTGTGTATCCCAGTATTAGTTTCATTGGAATAATCATGTGCCATGGTAGGGATCTTAAATAAATCAGCCCCCTGCACTACTAGCTGTATGGTTTCACCAGCCCGGAACAGCGTGCTGCTGGGCAATATTTCAATATCCACCGGCACAATTTCCCCGAGCTCGAGGAACTGTGGGTTGCTATGGGTAAGTACAGGTTGCCAAGGTGTGGATTTTTCTTCGTCCAAATGACGTTCAGAAACCCGCAACCAACCCAATGCCGCAGGTGCCTGGGTATAGCCCCCTTTGCCGCTAAAATAGACTTCATTGCCATTGGCATCGAGCTTCTTAACGCCAACAAAGAGATCCATGTCCGCCTTTAAGCCTGGGGCAACCGGTTTATCAGTTGACACCCACAGCCTGAGCTTCATATTGCCGGTGAGCTCGGTATCTTCACTGAATTGGTAACTAAAGCTAGCTGAACTGGCTACTGGAGAATAAGTTACTTCAGCTTCATTGGCAGGCTGCTGCATGCCGAGAGATTGCGTGGATGCATCCAAGTATAAAGCCTGGTAGTCAGTACCGGGGATCGGCCAATCATCCTCGTAGCGGACAGAATAGGTATTGCGGTCTTCCCGCACTTCAACCCTGACGCTGCCGACTTGCTCCATGCCGCTATCTTCATGTTTCAAGAAATGGTCAAAAAAGCGCAATTGCATCGCGAGTTCTTCTTCACCATAAAAAGCATCCCATTTCGGACGGCCATGGGTATAGAGCCATTTCTGATCTGACGAAATATTTTTGAAGGCTTCAAAAGATCCACGGGTATGCAAACCTTGGTCGGTCCAGGTGGCGCTTATGAGTGCAGGCACTTGGATCTTTGAAAAATCAACCGCCACCCCAGGAATAAAGTTTTGCATTAGCTGCGGCGAACGCAGGGCGAGGCTAAATTGCGACCATTCAGGCAATGGCGGTGTATGGGCTAGGCCATTGACCCGGTGCAGCCAAAAATTGGTAAATGAGGTTTCTGGTACACCACCGTGGAACAAAACTTCACGCAAGCTATCAGTTTGGCCTTCCCAAGGAATTATCGCTTTTAAACTAGGTGGATTAACCACTGCGGTTACGTATTGGGCAATGGCTAGGTAAGAAACACCGATAGTACCGACATTGCCGTTGCTCCATCCCTGTGCCGCCGCCCACTCTATGGCGTCATGGAAATCCAAGGCGTCTTTTGGACTCAATACGCTGGCATCGCCTTCTGAACCACCAAAGCCCCTTGAGTCCACCATGACCACCACATAGCCATTCGGCACCCAAAATGCGGGGTCAGGCGCCTCCCAAGAAGTCCACTCACTGATTTCAAAATTGCCATGGTCAAATTCGGGCATCACCCAGGTATCCAGCACTTTGGGATAATTGTCAGGTCCGGTGTCTTTGCCATAGGAAGTTAGCGCCATAACTACCGGATATTCACCCGCCGCAGCAGGACGGAAAACATTGGCAGCCAAGCGGGTACCATCGCGCATAATAATTGGTACATTGTATTCTATGGTGACTTGCTCTTGTATAGCGCTAATATCTTTAAGTACTACCGGATAGCTACCCTGGACTGGGGTGGGGGCCGGCGTCACTGGCGTTGGATTTACTGTTGGTTCTGGGTCAGGGTCATCTGAACCATTGCAACCAAAAAGGGAGAATACCAGGCCTAATGCAAGGCAGGCGGTTTTGAGGGTGTTGGATTGGGCATACATATTTTCACCTTGTAGCTAACTAACAAAAAAACATCTTTAAATGCCCAATCCCACTCTACCCTAGCCAGCCATGTACCTAGGCTAAAAAAACCTACTCGGCAAGTAGATCCAACCAATCGCCATCGCGCGCCACCGTAATCGTGCCTGGATACCTGTCCTGCATACCGGCAATAAAATACTGCTCAGCAGGCCAAACATCAGGGATGGCGGGAATGAGATGGGTCAGCACAAGGTGCCTGGCGTTGATCTCAGCAGCCAAATTAGCCAGATCCAACGTTGTGGTATGGGCATCAATAATTAATTGCATGCGGCTGCCAGGGATCGGCCCGCGCATTTGGTTCATTTTGCTACCGATGTAGCGCATTAACTCTTCGTTGAGCGCTTCGTGTACCAAGACATCAACATTAGCGGCATATTTGCGTATTCCGTCGCTGATGGTGGTATCACCACTAATGACCAGGCTCTTGCCAAGATAATCAACTCGGTAACCGTAGGCTTGCAGCCAGTCGGGATGGTCTACCCGGAATGCCCGGATCACCACACCATCTTGTTGGTAAACAACAGTGTCTTTGCCTTCGGGCACTTCGATGTCAAAGCCAGTGCCAAATGCCAGTTCGGAACTCAGGTTCTCAGCTGCCATCACCCGCGTCCGCTCCTGTAAATCCTCTGAGAATGCCAGTTCAAAGCCAGACACCAAGGTGCCAGCGCCGGGAGGGCCAAGCACATCAATTAGGCTGGTGCGGCCATAGAGCCATGTATTGTGCAACACCTCAGCAATGCCCGAGATATGGTCAGAATGCAGGTGGGTAACAAATATTTTCTCTAGTGTGCCGGTAGGTGCCTGGTATTGCTTGAGTTTTGCCAGCGCCCCTTCACCGGCATCAAACAAAAACAATTTTCCGGCCGCAACCACTGCGGTGCAGGGTTGTCCCCGGTGTACTGAACGGTTGGGTGAACCCGTACCGCAAAACAGCACCTTAAATTGTTTATCACTGGTTTTGGTGGACGCCTGTATCTTGTGTATTTCCTTATCTACGAACGCTAATACCAGTGGTCGGAAATCCATTAGATAAAGCGTGCCAAATCCCAATGCAGCTGTTGCTAGCAGTGCCAATAGCAGTTTTTTCATCTGCCTTCTCCCATCTTCAAAAACTCTCTTTAAGCATAAGGGAAAAACCCATCACATCATCTGTGAGGTTCTGCATTTTTAAATTTTGCATTGGCGTGAAAGTCGGCATCTAGTTGGTTTTTGCTTTATTGCTGCTATCAATATGGTGCTACCATACACTTAATTGCACCAGTGTGCAACCATGCATCTATATGCATATATGCACTTTTGTATATTTTTGCGCATTAGTGCACTAATGTTTTTTTTCAGGTAAAGTAATAACCAGTAGCGCTTGCAGTGCGTAAAAAGCCACCAAAAGCGGCATATATCCAATTTTTAGAGAGAGTTATTTGTGTCTGATACAGAACAAGCCGAAGACCCCAAAAAGCCCACAAGAACCGTTAGGCGCCGACAAAAAACACGCGAACTATTGATGCAGGCCGCGATTGATTTGTTGATGGAGAACGAACTTGATGATTTCAAGTTGGAAGACATAACAGAAATCGCCGACGTGGGACGCCGAACTTTCTACAACCATTTTGACAATAAAAATGAATGTGTCTTGGCGGCGTTAAAACTGAGGTTTGGTCACTATGCTGAAAATGCCGCTAGCAATATGGAACGGATCCTGGATCCCGTCACTAGCTTGGCAAAATCCGCCAGCGAAGTGTTTGACAACATTGTTGCCGACCCCATCACCCCAAAATTGGTAGCACACCCCAATTTATTGTCTGAAGCAATCGACAAAAGCCAGCAGGAGTATTTGTTCAAGGATCTAGCCAGTGGCTTTATCCAACGCCGTTTTAAGATCACCAACCCAGTTAGCTTGTTGAGACCGGTGCTACATTGGGGATTTGTCGGTTTAATTATGGATACGGTGAAAAGCAATAAGCCAGTTAATAAAGGCAGCGACTGGGCCAAGGTCATGTTGCATAACCTGGCGGTTCCTAAACAGGATATTGATGCAGTTATAGAAAAGATTAGTGATGGGCAAAACGATGGTCAATGCTAGATGTTGCAGCAATTAACTAGCAGCCTATCCCAGTTAGAACGAGGAATGGAACACTTACCGTTTTCCATCTATACCGCAGTATCTAACCAATATCTGTTAAATGTACCCATCATTAAACCACTGCTGATTTGTATCCTAGGTGGCAAAAAAGAACTAGGTGGAAAAAAAGAATTAGGCGGTAAAAAAGAACTAGGTGGTCAAAAAGAACTTGGCGGGCAGCAAGAGGTAGCCTGTTCTGTGGGCGATTTTATCTTCTTAGCTAACACTCCCAATATTGATATGCGCAACATATCCCAAGGCTCTGAGTACCGTGCCTTGCTCATTGAATTTGAATATGAGGATTTCGCCGGTCTCCCACAGCAAGCACACAAACCACTTAGCTTTTTCACAGGTCAAATTGATCCTGTAACTGAACACAGCCTTGCTCAATTTATTGAATGGGCACCTAAGGTACCGTCACAGTTGTGGGGCTCCCGGAGGCAAGAATTATTGCAGCTGCTGTTCCACTTAGGCTATGACCAGGTTTGTTCAATTGTGGAACCACCTAGCCTGGCCCACCAAGTTGAAATGTTGCTGCAGGCAAACCTGCAAAAAGATCTTAGTGCCGAGCAGGTAGCCAGTTTGCTAGCGATGAGCGAGTCCAGCCTGCGCCGTAAACTAGCGGCGGAAGATAGCCACTTTAAAGATACTAAAGAGCGCATAAAGTTGGGCTATGGCCTGCATCTACTACAAAGCACAACAACTCCTATTGGCCTTATTGCAGAACAATGTGGTTACCAGTCCCAGTCACGTTTTACTGACAAGTTTAAAGCGCGCTTTGGTTTAACACCATCCCAGCTAAGAAAAACCAGAATGAGCGAAATAAGCGAATAGTTGACCGTTTTGGTACTAATTCCAAGTGAACAAGAAACGTAACATAGCTCCCCGACCCCCACATAAACCGGAGACCACTATGAACAAATTTTTAAAAACATTCGCTGTATTTAGCAGTTGTATTTTATTCGCCTCTTCAACACTCGCTAACAATATGACCTTAACCAGCCATGACATTGCCCATGGTAGCTTTATGCCAAAAGCACAGGAATTCCAAGGCTTTGGCTGTGATGGTGGCAACCAGTCACCCCAACTATCCTGGTCTGGTGCGCCAGCGGGTACCCAAGCTTTTGCTGTTTTTGCCTATGACCCTGACGCCCCAACCGGCAGCGGTTGGTGGCACTGGCAAGTCATTAATATCCCAGCCAATGTGAATAACCTGGCAGCAGGCGCTGGTAGCAGCGAGTCGAAGAAAATGCCAAAAGGTAGCCGACAAATGCAGAATGACTACGGCGTTATTGGCTTTGGTGGCGCCTGTCCACCAGAAGGACATGGTGCCCATCGTTACCAATTCACTGTGCATGCCCTATCGCAAAAACTAGAATTACCTGAAAACGCCTCATCCGCTTTAACTGGTTACATGGTACACGCCAATACCCTGGCTTCGGCAACCATTGAAGCCTTATACAAGCGCTAAGCAGTAAATCAGAAAATAAAGCTAAGATAGCGCTAAGGGAGCTGGCAACCAGCCCCCTTAGTCGTGGCTATGTAAGTTCAATATTAAGACTTGGGCACAACCTTAAAAATACCATTGCCATCGGTACCAATGTAGAGGTCACCATTGGGGTGGGTAGCCATACTACGCACCCTGCCGATATTTTCAAACAGCTTGCTATGGCCTTTGATTTCACTGCCATCCAGCTCCACCAATACCACATGGGCAAACTTGAGTGAGCCCACTAACAAATGCCCCTTCCAATCAGGGTACTTATCACTGGTGATAAATTGCATGCCAGACGGCGCAATCGATGGTGTCCAGACCCAATCAGGCTGCTGCATACCGTCGCGGGCAGTTTCTTCCGTAATTGTCGTACCGTTGTAGTTGATGCCGTAGGTAATGGTGGGCCAGCCATAGTTGACACCAGGTTTGATAATATTGATTTCATCACCACCGCGTGGGCCGTGCTCATGGGTCCACATTTGCCCGGTAACCGGATGCATCGCCATGCCTTGCGGGTTGCGGTGGCCATAGGAATAGATGGTAGGACGCGCGTCATCCTTATCAACAAACGGATTGGAACTAGGCACGCTGCCGTCAGGCTTGATGCGGTGTACTTTACCGGCGTCGTGATCCAAGCGCTGGGGATGCACATCCCGCTGGCCACGATCGCCCAAGGTGAAGTACAAGTAGCCTTCTTTGTCAAACTCTATTCGCGAACCATAGTGGTGTACCCGCGTAGTATTGGGATAGCCATGGAACAACAGCTCTTTGTCCACTAGCTGCATGTCCTTTAACCTGGCACGCATAATGGAGGTATTGTTTTCGTCACCCGTAGCGCCACCTTCATAGCCGGAATAGGAGATATAAATCCAACCATTTTCTGCGTAATTAGGATCAACTTCCACATCTAACAAACCACCCTGGCGCTGGGCATGAACCTTGGGCACACCGCCGATAGGCTGCTCTAGCAATTTGCCATCACGGATCAAACGCAGGTCGCCACCCCGGTTGGTCACTAACAAATCACTGCCGTTAAGCCACACCATGCCCCATGGGATAGGGACGCCGTTACTAACAAGCTCGGCCTTATATTTGTCGGCGCTAGCCGCCATGGGGATATCAGCTTGCTGGGCATTGGCCATAAAAGCGCCAGCTCCTAATATTGCCGCGGCAATGGTAGTTACTATTTTTTTCATTGAAAGCCTGCCTAAATATTCAAATCGTTTTCCATACTTGGCGATGGATCCAGTTAAGCACCAACACCGAGGAAGTACAAGGTGATGGCAAATACTAGCAGATAGAACGCATGGAACAGATAATCCGATCACATGATGAAACAATTCAGTGGACTGGCACCGCTGTCCTCGCCTTGCTGCGGGACCAAGCGAGCAGCAACATCAAGCCAAATACTATAGGCAAACAGAACAGCATCATTTGTTGCCAACCCAAGGCAAACAACACCGCACCGGCAGAGAGCGAAGCCAAAGCTTGGGTACCGAAGACAAAACCTTCGTTGATGGACTGTGCCTTGAACTTTTCAGCAGGCTGGTAGCACTTGGTGAGCAAGCTAGTGCCGCTGGAAAATAGGAAATTCCAACCCACGCCCAAGCTAACCAACGCAAACCAATACCACCACCAGCCATCGGCCATAAAAGCACTGGCAATGGCCAGCAAATAAGCGACCAATCCGGCGATGACGATGGGGGCTTCTTTAAATTTAGTGATCAAATGCCCAGTGAGGAATGAAGGCGCAAACATCGCAATAATATGGCTTTGGATCACCACCTTGGTATCCACCATGGAATGCTGCATTTGCACATGCATATGCAACGGGGTCGCAGTCATGATAAAAGCCATCAAGGCATAGCCGATACTGGCCACTGCTACGGCAACAATAAATTGCGGCTGTGACACTATCTGGTTGAGGGGCCGGGGCTCGGCTTGTTGCGCCGCTTCACTGTGCTCATGGTGCACTGAACTGGGCTGGTACAGGCAAAACAATACAAAGCACAACAGCATATTACCACCTAGCAAGTAAAAGGCCCCTGTAAAGCTGCCTGTGGTTAATCGTTGCCCTAGCACGGCAAGTTCAGGGCCAAGTATCGCCGCAAACAGACCTCCGATGATGACTAATGACAAAACTTTGGGTGCCAAGTGGGTCGGTGCAGATTCAATGGCGGCAAAACGGATCTGTTGGAAGCCCGCTGCAGCAAAACCCAACAAGGCTGCGGCGGCACAGAACCAGTAGAAAGACATCACCTGCGTTGCGTAGGCGGCAATCAGGCTGCTGCTGATACCAATAGCGGCACAGCAAAAAAACATCAATTTACGCCCGAACTTGTGCATAGCAAAGGTCATGGGCATCACAGCGGAGGCAGTGCCTAAAATCATAATGGCGAGTGGTAAAGTGGCCAGATCATGGCTGGGTGCACTTTGAGCACCAAAAATACCTGCCACCAAAACCATCAAGGTGCCAGAAGTCATGGCAATCGCCTGGATAAGCGCCAATAACCACACATTTTTGTTAAATCCGAACAACATACGTCTCTTGCTAGCACCAATATTTCATTGAATTGGCGCCATCTTACAGGTGATCGGGTGGAATCCAACTAGTTTAATGTGACAATGAGGTGGGTGGCAGTTTGTTTGGGATACAATGCATTCGAATCAAGGGGTCAGAGCACTTGAAATCAAATATCAAGGGGTCTATCAAGGGGTCAGAGCACTTGAAAAAATCAGTTGCAGCTTAACCCATAGGTATCGCTGAAATTTCAAGTGGTCTGACCCCAGTCTTAGGTATCGCAAAAGTTTCAAGTGGTCTGACCCCGCATTAAAGCCCAATCATTCACTTAAGATGAATGCGACATTTTCAAGTGGACTGACCCCAGCTTGTTTAACCCTTCTCCCCAAGCCAAGGCGCTCAGTCCAATATCAATCCAGCCGTAAACTGATATCCAATGCCACGTACCGTCTTAATCGGTACTGTTTTTTTTGTGGTTTTAGCCAGCTTTTTGCGCAACCTTAATACCAGGGTCTCTAAAGCATGCCGGCCGTATTCATTATCGGGATAATTTAATGTCTCTAACAATGAATCGCGCTTGATAGGCGAACCGGTGGACTGGGTTAAGGCGTCTAGAAATTGTTTTTCCTTGCCACTGAGTTGGCAATTACCTCCCTCTGGCGACGCCAGGGACCAGGTGATGGTATTAAATCGCCACGCAACAGGATTGTTGTGTACTCCTTCAATGCCATTGCCTTGCATCTGTGATTCAGGACGTTGTTGCAGTGAAACAGCGCGGTTTTGCCGCTGAAGACGGGCATATAAGTTATTAATAGCTAGTGCCAGCTCTTTTCCTGACGTTGGCTTAACACAATAAATGTCAGCCCCTGCATCATAGCCAGCAACCCGATCATTGGCGGATCCCAGTGCAGTCAACAAAATCACTCCCAGATGCGTGTTCTGCCTAGCATACCTCGCTATTTCCAAGCCGGACTCATCTGGTAAACCAATATCCAAAACCAACACATCCAGTTGCATTGAATTTAGGCACTTATAGCATTGCAAGGCATTTTCGGCAGTAACAGTGTCAATGCCCTCTAACTGCAATTCGGCCTGCAGCATTTCACGAAGATCTTGATCATCTTCGACTAATAAAACCGACGGCATTACTGCGTTCCCTTGGAAAATGATACGCTGTTGGCGATAGGCAAATCTGCGCAGAACTCCGTACCTTGTCGGTCACTTCTCGCCAAATGTATATCGCCACCATGGGTTTGTAGTAACTGTTTTACAATCGCTAAACCCAAGCCTGAGCCTGCAATACTAGCCGTGTTGCATCCTCGGAAATATTTATCGAATACTTGCTTTTGCTCTTCGGGCGCTATGCCAATACCGCAATCAGTGATAGTCACCCTAACAAGATCAGGTTGCAATAATGTACTTTTGATCACTATATTCCCCGCTTCAGGCTCTGAATATTTTGCGGCGTTAGACAATAAATTATCCAAACAACAAACTAGGTCAGCCATTGGCACTGTTACTGCGACATCAATAACGCCTTCTTTTTTATACCTGTGATTGGGGAAGTTATCACCTGCCAATGCCAATGCCTGGTGAATGGCACTAGATAACAAACACTGCGCCTTGCATACTGTAACATTGTTGCTTGGCGACATATTACGCTGTTGTCCCAGCGCAATGTCTAAAGTGTCCCCCATGCGTTTAGTTGCCCTGTCCATCGCAGCCAACCTATATTCCATTTTCTCAGAAGGCTCGCCAATTTCATTACGCAATAAGTTTAGACCACTATTTAATATCGACAGTGGCGTCCGATATTGGTGGGACACCATCTTTACTAGCGTCTCTTGCTCTTTGACCGCTGTTTCTAATTGTTGGTTGATGTATTCAAGCTGCTTTTTATTGCGCAGGGCGACAAAATGGCGATAGGCAACAAAAAGGGTAAGCAAAGCAGCCGCTATCAATGTCCGCCAAAACCAAGTGTAATCTGGAGTTTTATAATCCATTAAGCGCACCCACTGATTAATGATTCTGCTTTTTTCATTTTTAGGTAGGCTGTCTATCGTTTTGTCTAACAGAGGAACCAGCGCAGCAAAACTGGGCTGCACACCGATACGGTATTCGCCAAAAAATTCGGTATGGCCAATAATTTTTAGATTAGTTAAACCCAGCTTATAAACGTTGTAGCTCATCCCAATGACCGAACCAACCGTAGCATCCACACGAGAGCCACTAACCGCAATCAGTGCCGCCTGGGTAGAGTCATGGTATTCCATATCAATTTTGGGATATTGGCGCTCAATTTCCTGGGCAATGCGATAGCCCTCCACCGAAGCCAAAGTTTTATGGTTTAAGCCCGCCAAATCAGGTACGTAAGGCTGGCCTTGACGCGAGATGATTACCATGGGAGCTGTCAAATAGGGCTCGCTAAACAGCATAAAAGACAGTCTTTCTGGTGTGATATTCAACCCAGACATCAGCTGGCAGTGTCCATCTTGGAACAAGGAAAGGGATCGTTCCCAGCTAGCTGAAAACACCGGCTCAATGCTTATCCCCAGTTTATTGGCGATAAGCTTAAGATATTCAGCAAAGATCCCTTCGTGTTCCCCCATGGCACTAAGCCTTTCAAACGGCAGCCAATTAGGATCGACGCAGAGCTTAAGCGTGCCTAAGGAAGCTAGGTAGGCGCGTTCACTCGGCTTTAATGCCAAGCTACCAGGTGCAGCCTCGGTAACGTGTGGTGCCCAGCTTAAAACCAATAATAAGCAAGCCCGTAATACGTGCATTCTGAATTGAGGAAACAGAGTTAAAATAGTCATCCATGAACGGTAAATAAATAGTAGATGAGGTTGCATAAATTACCACTCTATAACTATCACCTAATGGAATAATCTATTAGTTTTTCAGTCTGATATAGGCTCGTATTGTAACTCGACTATAAAGACCTTGTTAGGATCCGCACTAGATGTATAAGACCAAAACAATCAAGTTTGCAGTAGATGACCACATCATCCTTAAGCCTATGGAAGCTGCGATATAGCCCCGTCAATGTAACCTGCTGTCCCATGCAGTAATTAACCACTGCGTCAACAAGTTATATACGCGCAGAGGGTCAAAAATTCAACCACATAAGGTTTACTAAACAAGCGTGAGGTTTGGTGAGGTTAGGTGGGTATTTGTGCGTTGTGCAAATTTACCCTTTAACCCAAGATTAAAATGTTTCCAGCTGGATTGCGCGCTGAATTAAGGGTGACACTTTGTTTGATTGGTGGCAGGTGTTTATTCCCGGCAAAAGGCCATGCCCGCTGGTGGCGAAACTAAACAAATTAATATCCAAAGGAGACTCTTATGGCAAACTGGACAGCGGTTCTGGAGTTCGGGCTGAACAATATAGGAAAACAATATGGACTTGTAGGGTTAGGGAATTTGTATGCTGCCTTCGCCCCCCAAAAAGGGAGCCAAGATCCTTTTCAGGACTTGATAAGCTATTTTTCAACGATTGAATCACAATTGAATACGTTGACAACCCAAATTAGTGGATTGGAAAGCGACGTTAATAAATTGGTCGCGGAGATTTCTGGTATTGAAGTTGCGCAGTATTATACGCAAATCAAAACCGCTTATTCTAACATCGTTGATTTATCAACTACGCAACCCACTGAGGCCAATCCTTTGAGCAAAATCCAAGGGAATATGCAAAAGGCAGGAAATGAAATGGCGAATACATTGAGTGGGATTTACAATATCTGTAACGAACTCAATACGTTCCTCCTGACCAACGCATCGGCTGGGCAAGGGTTTATCAATGAATTTGGGGCAAATAGTAACGCAGATTATTCATTACTCCCCTTTTATATACGGATGAAATCGATATGTTCTCTTTATATGGCGGGCTACTCAAAAGCGATCGTCTGCGTAAGATGGCTTGAGGCGCTTAATGCAGCCAATGTGATTGATTTTGTAGAAGGCGACAAATGGATCCAACAGATTGAAGAATGGCAAAGTAACTTAGTTGATGCTTTCAACGAACAAGTGCCAGTAAGTGCCCAGAATTTAATCGCTGCTCTGGGTAACCTGCCAACCCAAACCGACAGTGCTGGTAATCTTACCTTTTTGCAAAATGGATATTTCCCATTGTGGCCTGACGGGGTCGATATTCGTATATCATCTAATAACTTTCCAAAAAACTATTTGGGATTCATGGAACCCGGTGAAGCCATTGAATACAGTTTGTTCGCCAATTGCCAATCACCAGCAAATTTTAAGTTGGTGCCAGTTTCCCCTGTAGCGAATGCTTCGGCAAGCCAAGACGTTCATTTTGCCCTATTTTATAGCTCAGACACGTTTTCGTCCGGCTACTTGTTGACCTCTTTTTTGGGTCCTTACATTACTAACAGTGGCAGTATGTTGGAAGTGAGCTGGTCGACACTGCCTGGAAAAAATAACATGCTCTCGGCGGGCAAGCTGCCGCCACGGTTCAGTTTGTTTCTCAATCCCGATGGTACCTTTAGTATAAAGTGGTATTCCGACTATGGGGCCGCGGGTAGCAGCACAGGAGACAAAGACATCCCGCTGATTCAGCAGAAATCAGATACAGGATTGGAAACCATCAATTTTGCCAAAGACAGCAAAGACTGGGATAGGACGTCAACAGCGCAACAATTCACATTGACTCCATTGGTGGCGCAACAGTCGCTTGATGTTATCTATTCCGGTGCTAAGAGCCTGATATTGTATACGTCTTCTTTTGATGGCAAAGATTGGGCTGGAAACGAACGAATCGGTCCACTCACTGGTGATGCCTACCCTGGCTCCGACATGGGAGTTGCGGCAACCAATTACCACAACAACCTTCTCATTGCCTATAAAGGTGATACCACAACTAATTTTTATTATGGGTATAACAATGGCCAAAATTGGCAGGCTAATATTTTAATCAGTGATGATAATTCGGAGCAACTCAAAACGTCGGCTCGGCCTGCGCTGGCTACATGTGCTGGGCTGGCCTATATGGTTTATAAGGCAGCATCAAGCAAACAGCTGTATTTCGTTCATTTTGATGGAAGCCTTTGGCGTGGCAATACCAAGATAAGCAATACCTCTTCTGATCAACCTCCGTCCCTGGCGGCTGATATTAACCTTCTCTATCTTGCCCTAAAAGGGGAGTCTTCAAACAATATTTATATCAATACCTACGACACGCTGACAGAGAAATGGTCGGGGTTAAGCAAGATAACCTCGGATTCCAATGGCATTTCAACTGAGGCTGCGCCCAGCATAGTGATGTTCCAAAACCGGCTAATGCTAATATTCAAGGCAGCCGGAGGTGATGAGCTTTATTTTAGTGTTATGGATGGGAACAAATGGGCGGATGCTAAGAAGATAACCACCAAGAGCAATGCCACACTGAGTTGCTCGCGAGCGGCTACTACTTCAGTTTATCAAGGGCAGCTATACCTAGCATATAATGGTGCTTCCGATGATTACATTTATTATTCAACCTATGATGGCACTTCATGGTCAGACGCCTCAAAAGTCAAAACGGATAACGGTAGCCCTGTCACTGGCGTAACGCCTGTTTTGACATCAATTGCCTATTCGTATTCGGATATGCCGACCTCCAGCTAAGGTCAAGGGTTCAATGAATCAAGGGGGCGAATCAAGGGTTTAGAGCACTTGAAACGATAACCCTATCAAGGGGTCAGAGCACTTGAAATAGTAATTCAGTAATTAACTCGATATTTCATCCATTTTTCAAGTGGTCTGACCCCACACTAGCCTGGTCTGACCCTCTACTAGTTAAACTAGATATTTACCTGCCAGCATCATCACCGATGCTGCGGTGGGTTTGCCATGCTGCCAATCGCCACCTTCTACGCCGCTGCCGGCAATGTCGATATGGGTATAGGCATGGTCAGTTTTGTCCAGGCCAGAGGCCACTTGTAAAAACGCCATTGGGAATTGGTGTCCCCTGGCGGTCACGGCGGAAGCAGCATTGTTAGATGACAACAAGTCATCGGCCTTGGTACGTCCCCGGACAAAGTCATAATCCTCGCGACGGGAACGCGATACCTCAGCAGGATCCGCCCATAAATCACCAGCCTGCGACAAGCTTTGGGAAAGACCGGCTTGGCGCGCGGTGCCATTTTCGACCAATGCGGTATAGGGACCCATTGCCCTAGCAGCATGGCCAGTCAAGGTTGCAATAGAATAGAACTCAGGGTTGTCTTCGCCTTCAGCCAATTCCATTAAATGGGTTAATACGTCGCCAAGTACCAAGCGGCCTTCGGCATCGGTATTGCCAATGCGCACCCTAACACCTGCACGGCTAGTGATGATCTCATCAGATACAAAGGCTTCGGCACCAATGCTATTGCGTACAGCGCCAATTTCACCGATAACTTTAATACCAGCCGGTTTATATTCAGCCAGCATCTTCATAAACCCGGCAACTGCTCCGGCTCCGCCCTTGTCGCGGCTCATGCCGGCCATATGGCCATTGACTTTTAAGTCGGCACCACCGGTATCATAGGTAATGCCTTTGCCAGCTAGGTAAAGGGTATGCTGGATAGGACCTGCGCCCTCGTAGGTCATAGTAATGACGCGGGCATTGTGCCTGGGCACTTGCTCGGAACAGCGCGCGACGGAATACAGCAGAGGATATTCCTGTTTTAACTTATCCTGGTCACTAATAACTTCAACGGCAACCGGGCTGCCAGCAAGGGTATCTTGGCAATATTCAGCCAATTTAGGCGGTGCCATGCGCTCAGGTTCGGTGCCGCAAATATCGCGGGCAACCCGGCAACCTGCGGCAGCAGCGTTTAACCAATCGACGTTCGCGTCACCAATGACCCCCACGCTTTGCAGCGGTTCTATCTCAGCTTCATCCAGGCTTTCCCTGGCTTCCAGCGGTTGCCACGCCTGTTGGGTAATAGCCAAATAGCTGACTTCCAATGCCCGGGCATAGGTGTCGCCTTCTGGTGCTTCAACCAATAGCAGCGGGTACTTTACGCCGGCATCAATACAAATTTTGGCAGCCGTCTTGGCAGCATCGTGGAAACGGCGCACATCATCGTAATAGCGGTCGAGGTCACCGGTTGGGGCAAACACCAAGCGATGCCCGGGTGCCGTTTCGCTGATAATCAAATTAGCAGATTTGCCAATCCGGGCATCAACATCAGCAGCAGACATGACAGCTTGTTGCAGGGGTTCAACGGAAATATCTGCCGCGTCGGCGGCGATGACGATAACAGCATCCCAGTGGTTTTGGCCAGTTGTGGCCTCTGGGAAGGTTTTACAATTAACAGCAATTGGAAATGCCATAATGCACCTTTGTGAATAATCGAACGGTTATTGTGCGGACTTCAATGGGAGTTCTCAAGCTCACCAAATTCAAAAGCCAACTGCTGGCTGTCAGCCTGGCTTGGCATTGCCACCTGGAGGCCGACCAGCCTGATGCCGCGCCCGTTTTGCCGCTGTAGGATTTTTTGTAACAGGCTCTTAAACATAGTTTTGTTTAAGCGCTGCATGCGCTGCTCCATGGTAGTTTGTTGGAAATCCGCAAACTTGAGTTTAATACCCTGGTTATGGATCGCCAGGTTAGGGCTGACTTTTTCCAAACGCTTAGTTAATTTAGGCAGCAGATCTTCCATTACCTGCCAGACTTGCTCTTCGCTGTAGATATCCTGCGCCAATGTAGTTTCTATACCCACGGATTTGCGTTCACGGCTAACCGATACACCACGTTCATCTATGGCATGGCAGCGGTTCCACAACACCGAACCGTACTTGCCGAAACGCTTAAGAAATTGATCTTGCGGGTATTGGCGCACATCCTGGCAAGTACGCAGGCCCAACTCGGCTAATTTTTCCGCAGTCACCTTGCCCACGCCGGGTATTTTTTTAAGGGGAAGCTGTGCCACAAATCCATCCAGCTTGTCGGGTGTTATAACGCAAATGCCATTGGGTTTGTTTTCGTCACTGGCAATTTTTGCCACAAACTTAATTGGCGCGACACCGGCAGAAGCAGTAAGGCCGGTCTCTCGAAAAATCCCAGCCCTGATATCTTGGGCAATACGGGTGGCACTGCCAGCAAAAAGCCCCGATTCAGATACATCCAAGTAAGCCTCATCCAAAGACAAGGGCTCAATTAAATCGGTATAGCGTTCGAAAATCGCCCTGATTATCCGTGACTCTTCGACGTACTTTTCCATGCGACCTTTGACTAGAGTGAGGTTTGGGCAGAGTTTTAGCGCTTGTGCCGTGGCCATAGCGGAGCGCACACCAAATTTGCGGGCGGGGTAGTTACAGGTAGAGATAACGCCGCGCCGGTCGGCACTTCCGCCAATTGCGATAGGAATACCCCGCAACGCTGGATTATCCCGCATTTCTACCGCTGCATAGAAGCAATCCATGTCGATATGGATAAACTTTTTCATCGGCCTATTGTGGCTAAATTACTTGCTCGCAGTTTAACAGTAACAACTGTTTAAATATACAGTTTCTTATCTGGGTACCCAGAACCCGTTATTGCTTTCTTCACCTTTTTTTCACATCGGTTTTGTTAGTTTGCAGCAAACGCAACAAAAACAGGTACTCCCCATGCATCCATTTATTGAATTGCGCAATATCCAGCACGGCTACAGCCTAGGTAAACAGAACATTAACCTGTTCTGTGATCTAAATCTGAAAATTGAACAAGGTGAATCTGTAGCTTTAACCGGCAGCTCCGGTGCTGGGAAGTCAACCTTACTATTGCTAATGGCAGGGCTCGAACAAGCCAGGTCTGGTGCCCTGGCGTTCCACAATGGAGTGCGAAATGGCAACCTAATAGAGCTGAAACAAAGCTCTGGATTTATCTTCCAGCAATTCCACCTGTTGCCAGAACTAGACGCCCTCAACAACCTGGCATTGCCGCTAAAGTTGCGCGGCAATAGAGAAGCACTCGACCAAGCCCACCACTGGCTGGCGCTAGTGGGACTTGCTGGCCGCGGTAAACACCGGCCAAGCCAGCTTAGCGGTGGCGAACAACAACGCATCGCCATAGCGCGGGCCCTGATCACCCAACCCAAATTTATCTTCGCCGATGAACCCACCGGCAACCTAGACGAAACCACTAGTGCAGGCATTGTGGAACTGCTGTTTGACTTAGTGTCGGCACAAAATAGCGCGCTTATCCTAGTCACCCATGACCTGATGCTTGCGCACCGTTGCCAACGGGTTTTGCAGCTGCAACAAGGTCAATTACACAGTATTAATTCCGAGCAAATACTAGCCGCCAAGCCACAATTAGCGACTGCTATGTTGGCTAGGGGATAGGGTATGTCGAGTTTAAACCAGCACAATATCCGCCATTTAGCTGGCATTGCAGCTAGGCAAACTTGGCAACAACTGCTTCACGCCGATGGCCGGATTATAGCCGTCAGCCAGTTATTGCTATTGAGTTGCTTGTTATGCCTGATGATGACTATTGCCAGTATCCAAGCGTCATTGCAGCAAAATATTGAGCAATTGCTGGGTGCCGATATGGTAATCAGCCTAACAGCTGAGCTTAGCCCTGCCCAACGGCAAAAACTCGCATCAATGGCAACAGGGCTATCCTATGCCCGGCTGCATGACATCACATTAACTAATAACGACAAATGGCAAACTGGCCAGATAAAGCTTGTCGATAGTGCCTATCCATTGCAGGGGGAGCTTAAAATTGGCCAATATCTTGGCCACGAAGGTGTTTCTATTGGACGAGGCCCACAACCCAATGAAATCTGGTTGGATAGCCGGTTCTACCAAGCTTTGGGCATCAACATTGGGGATCCGGTTACCATCGCCGGGCACACCCTAGTGGTTAGCGCTATCTTGGTGCACGAACCAGATAGATTATTGGAAGGCCATTCTGTAGCAATGCGCGCCATGGCGAGTATAGAAGGTGAACTAGCAAGCTCCCTCCAACCTGAACATGGAACCCATCGCTATGCCATCCTCGCCACTAATGCCCAAGCTGAAACCATCAAAGATTGGTCAACAGGCCTGGCTACGGCAAGGGTATTGTCGAAACAAACTGGCCACCCACTGGCCAGTTTTTGGCAACGTACCCAAAACTTCTTGGGCTTGGTGGCTACCGTACTGCTGTTAATGATGGCAATCGCTTTCAATATGGCAGGGCAAAGGCAAAACAACCGGGATCGCTTCCGCTTTAGCCTGTATTACAGTTTTGGCATGTCCCGCCCTATGGCACTTGTAGTCATGTTGTTATTGTGGCTATTTCAGTTCTTACTTTTGCTTATTCCTGCCAGTTTGGTTGCGCTGCTACTGGGTGACCTCATCTTATCCCGCCTAGAAAGCAACAATGTACTGCCTTTGTCACTTGGTTCCGCATGGCAGGCAAAAGCCTGGTTACAAGCGAGTACACTAACCGGCTTGTTAACCCTATTGCTGCACTTGCCAAACTGGTTCGCCCTGGTGAGTAACAGCACAGGACAACTTTTAAAACAACAAAGCCAGGCCATAAAGCCCCGCTACCAATCTGCATTTACCTTACTCGGCATAAGTGCCCTGGCATTGATATTTACTGACAACCCTTTGCTTAGCGCAATGACACTATCCGGTCTCGCAATGGCTCTGGGTATTATGCTTATATTCACTTGGCTATTACTAGCACTGGCCAACATACTTGGACAAAAGCAAGGTGGCATGTTGGCTTTTTGCATCTATTTGATGCGCCAACGCCTCGCCAGTAAGGGTCTGCAAATTATGGGATTGGGTCTGTGTTTAACCTTGGTGTTATTTTGTTTAATGCTGATGCGGGACTTTAGCTCGGCATTATCTGTATACAGCCGTGACCAAGACGGCAACCTATTAGTAAGCCAGGCCAACCAGGAACAAGCCGATGCCCTAGGTGCTTGGGCACAAAAACACGACTCAGAAGTGATACAACTCAAGCCATACCAATTTGCCCAGCTAACCCATGTCAACCAGGTACCATTGCATGAATTTGCTAAACACCCCAGCGAAGCATTGGCCACCGTTTCCAATCAGATCCGTTTGCACAACACCCAAGCTGTACCCGACAACAACCTAGTGCTGCGGGGTGAGTGGTGGCAGGCAACAGATAACGATTGGCAACAAATATCAGCCGAAGAGGAAGTCTTGACCGACCTCGGCCTGAACCTTGGCGACATTTTGCGTTTTCAAGTAGGCGAAT
This sequence comes from Alteromonadaceae bacterium, assembly GCA_965279005.1. Lineage (GTDB taxonomy): Bacteria > Pseudomonadota > Gammaproteobacteria > Enterobacterales > Alteromonadaceae > Planctobacterium. The sequence continues at coordinate 308,466 of CBDIHK010000028.1, forward strand.
CGGCATTGGAGTTCACTTTGGTAGCAGAGCACGGTTACAAGCCAGGCGCGGGAGCCATTACATTCTGGTTTCAAATTCCAGCAACTGCCCGCGAAAAACTGCCCGTTCCTATCCACTATATGGGTAGCCTGGAACTTCCTGATCACGCATGGCCTGAATTGGGCGATGTTTGGCAACAGTTTCCGACTTTAAAAATGTTACCCATGAAAGAGGTAATGACCGGGTTTGATCAAGTCCTTAGCTTAGTCAATGGCACATTACTGAGTTTTGCCGCATTATTGTTAATAATGACTTTGTTAGTTATTGCAGCGACTGTGCAAGGCTACTTGGCAGCAGATAAAGTCAAAAATGGCCTGCTATTATCCTTTGGCTACAGCAAGGCGGATTGCGTCAGGTTAAGCCTCTATGAGTGGCTGGTAACCGGGATCATTGCCGCTATCGGCGCTGTTTTTGGCACCCTGGTTATTGGCAATATGATGTACCAGTCGCAATTTGCCATGCCCTACCGGCCCGATATCCTGTGGTTGGGGCTTTCTTGCCTGTCAGCCCTGGTATTGACCACTGCGATAGGGGCCTGGAGCAACCGCGCTGGCTTAAATATACCAGCGAGACAACTGCTCATGCCGGAATAAAAACGGCGGCAGCTGAGTTTTTCTAGGGCTAATTAGCCCTAGTTTAGTAGATGGAGCCTGGGCTTGTTGTCATCCCAGCTCAGCGGACAAACCAAAGCTGATATCATATTCTTACACAAGACGTAGCCAACACATGAATGAAACCGCACTGCATATTTTAGTGGTCGAAGATCAGATAGATTTAGCCCAAAACATAGGTGATTTCTTGTCACAACAAGGGCATACCTTGGATTTCGCCAGTAACGGTAAGCAAGGCTTGGATTTGGCCTTGAGCCAACCGTTTGACCTTATTATTTTGGACATAATGCTGCCAGGTATCGATGGTTTGGAAGTCTGCAACCAGCTAAGGCAAAAAGCAGACCGGCATATCCCGGTGTTGATGCTGACTGCCAGGGATACGCTGCAGGATAAGATTGACGGCTTTAGCCAAGGTGCTGACGATTATCTGACCAAACCCTTCGAGTTGGCCGAGCTCGCGGTGAGATGTATCGCATTGTCTAGGCGTCACCTATTGCAGGCAAACCACAAGGTCAACATTGGCGATTTAGTCATAGACCGCAAGCTTAAGCAAGTCAGTCGCGAAGGCAAAGTATTAAATATCAGCCACATGCACTACCGGATATTGCAAGTTTTGGCCGAAGCCTACCCGCAGGCAGTAACGCGCAGCCAACTGAGCCAAAAACTGTGGCAAGACGAACCCACAGAATCTGATGCCCTGCGTTCCCATATCTACCAATTGCGGCAAATATTGGACAAACCCTTTACCAGCAATATGCTGAAAACCATCCACGGGGTAGGCTTTGCTCTGGATATCCCTAGCAAGGATAAACCATGAGGCAAAACAAAAAGTTCAAAAGTTTCAAAACCGCGGTAATAATGCAGTTTTGCGGTTTTATCCTCGCCACCTGCCTGCTGTTTTCCTTTTTTAATTTTATGTTCCTTTACACCCTGGAAGACGCTTTTTTACTTAAAATGGTGACCAACGAGGCCGATTACCTGGAACAAAGCTACAAACAAACTGGACAGTGGCCATCACCGCGCTACGACAATATGCGATTGCATTTTGCCAAATCCGATTTACCTGAGTTGATTATCATGGGGCTGGAACAAGAACCAAGGGCTACAGAGTTCTTTGGGGAAGACGGCAAGCATTATCATTTATACCGCATCGCCAATCATGGTGATACATTCTTGCTATCAGAAGTCAGTGACCAATTGGAAGTCAGGCCAATGCGCACTGTTTATTTGGTATTTTTGAGTATCCTTGCCAGCTTATTGACTGCCCTCGCCTGCTGGCTTGCCTGGAAGCTTTCTCGAAAGTTGATTATGCCATTGAGCAATTTGGCGGAATTAGTTCACCAAACCAAACCCCAGCAACTCCCAGCAGAGTTTGCGCACCAATACCCCAACAATGAAATAGGCCAGCTAGCGCTAACCTTGGAGCACGCTATGCAGCAAATACGCGACTTCGTCGATCGCGAACAGCAGTTTACCCGCGATGCCAGCCACGAACTGCGCACGCCAGTGGCCATTGTCAAAAGCGCCATCACTTTGTTACAGCAAAACCCAAAGCTCGATCACAACGCACAGCGCCAGCTCAAAACCATCAGCCGGGCCTGCCTGAATATGGAGCAATCGGTGAATACCCTATTGTCATTGGCACGCAAAGACACGAGTGAACCAACAGAACAGATCCAACTGTTGGCCGAAGTGGAGGCCAGCATAGTCCAATTGCCACCATCTGCTGGAAAAACAAAGAAGTCGCAGTAGAAGTTGAAAATCCCCAGCCAGCTCAGCATCGCCGCGAAACCTTGGCGCAGTCCGGATATTGTTGGCCAACCTGAATCAGCAAACGCTTTTCCAATATACTTTTGAAGGTGAAATCCGTGTCATGTGGCAGGGTGGCCAAACTGGTGATTAGCGACTCCGGACCCGGCATAGAAAGTCGACATAGAAGAAAAGTTATTTGGAGCCCATGGTAAAAAGGCCGCAATAGCCAGGGGTTTTGGCATTGGTCCTTTCCATTGTCAAAAAGGCTGTGTGAACACCATGGCTACCAAATCACAATCGACCATAGCCACCCAGGTACAACAGTGAAAATAAAATTCTAGCTTTTCACTTTTTTCACCGAGGGCTCAGGCGTTGCAATGTTAAAATTCGACCCGTGCCGGTAATTGCAGCATTTGTACGGCAAATTGGCTTACGGTTAGCGGCGTTATACTTTTGTCTTTTTAGTGCAGCGCTGGCACCATTAAATTGCTGCACGTCCATTACATAATGGTTACTGCTGCCAGGCGTCCAGGTAATAGCAGTTTTCGCTAAAAACTCATGGTTTTTAGTCCATTGCTCGGCTCCTCCATTTACCCCTTCCTCCAATAAGAACCCCGGATGCACAGTTACCGTGGTGGCAAATGGAAACCTGAGGGTATCGAAAACTGCCCCTTAGTCAAGACCAAGCGCGTGTCTTTATCGATTTGAATCGTATTAACAACGCTAACCGGTGCGTTGTGGCTTAAAAATATCCACTAGATAATCAGGCCAGCCCATCTACCGCCAATGAGCGCAGTACAAAAACCGTAAAACGCTGTTTCTTTGGCATCATTAGGCTGTCTAAATAGCTTGCTCCAATCAATTTCCAGTGTATGGCCAATGGAAAACGCCCCCTGGGTAAAGGCATTGATCCAATTGGCGTCAAGGCAAAAGTAGCGCAGGCTTTCCGAGGGTAACAAGTTGCTATCAGGCAACAAATGGTTAAAGGGGATCCCTTCTAGCTTTTGCCAAGCTTGGAAACTGCTTAAGCAGGCTTTTGGGAATAGATTGCGTCGGCTTTTGCGGTTGGCAAAAGGCAAATGGGTAACATTGGGGTACTGGCTATTTTGCGCAATCTGCGCTTGCTTTATCGCGGTGGCCGTTTGGTTTTTCCATTTTAAACAGGGTTTTCGGAAAAAGGTCATATCAGGACAGGGCGGTTAGGCGTCCCAACTCCCAGGCAGTTGCGTAGGTGCAATCGACTGCGCTGGCTGCATCACCCAATAAAAAGTTGTTCCGCGTGCTCAACCTCGGTAAGGGCACTGCCAAATCCAGTTGGCATTGAGATTTTCTTGCGCAGCCAGCGGGCTGCGGTACCAAGCCTTGTTGATGGCACTCAACGTGGCTCTTTTTGCGATCCACTTTTGTAATAATCCAGGTTTCACGCTTACCGGAAACTCGCCATGGCTGCAGCGCTAGTCAAACGGTAGGTTTAACGGTGCAAACCCGTCATGTAAATTTTGCAGTATTTTCGTGGAAAGTGGTGCCGGGTAGCTTGGCAGCTTTTAATAACTTGGGCATTATCTTTTTCTTTAGTGCTGGCCAAGGCGGTTTTAAAGGCCTTGGTACCCGTGTATAAAATCACCATTAAGCGCTGCCAAGTCAGGATATTTACCGATTAGCTTGTCATTAACCGCATACAAGGTGTCGTTAAAAGTATGGAACTGCCACTTATATAAATAGGGAAAAACATAGTCGCCCGCTTTGTTTTTAAAGCCCTGGAATGAGCCATCGGGCTGGTCTTTGTAGCAGTTTTCCATCGACACTACATACATGGTGCTATTGCTGCCGGGTTTGGGCAAGCGCTGCGACAGCAGGATCGAATGCTCAGCGCTGGTTTTACCATCTTGGGTTTTGGTGCGGGTGAAATTCAAATACTGCAAAAGTATTAATGTTGGCTGGCCACAAGTAGCTCAAAGAAGATTTTAACTGTTAGATAGTTGATATTTTTTGGGATAGGCCGACAAATCAGTGCCAAGCTGTAAATCTGTTGCTATATCAGTTTAACGGTGCATTGTTTGTGTTTCCACTACTTTAGACGCTTCGCTGCTGTCCACCAGCATTAGGAATAACCAACCGGCGCTATTGTTGCTGGCCTCATGAATTGTGGGCAAGCGCTCCCATGGCAACGTGTTGCGGTTAAAGCTAATGGTGGGCAAATCTGCCTGGTAATCGCCCTTGCCGCCCGTAGGTGGGTAACAGGTGTGGATAAGACCAGACGGCAGCACAAACTTAGGCCCTTCCACATAAAACGTTAGGTCTGGCGTATTATAGGTCTGGTTTGGTTTTTGGCGGTATCCGATAACTGCAACTGTTGGTCAACACTGACGGTATATTCCGCCGTCAGTTTTAGCACAGGCTTATGGTAGTCGTGGTAGGTATAGATAAATGTCTGGACATAGTAATTCCTTAACTCGCCTGTTTCACTGTTGGCAAACTAAAAACCTGCGTAGTTACATGCACCCACCGCGGGCGCCTGCACCGCTGCAATATCATCCCACCCAGACGCGTCAATCTTAGTTTCTGTGCCAGGCGTTGGTGGTTTTGGTAGTGATATCCAAGCCTGTCATCAGTTTCATTAAGCTCCTATCAGGATTTGTTTCAGGTATAACACCAGGCGTTTTGGGATCCGCAGGTTGCCAAAGGGCTGACGGGACGTTGCTACAGGACGGGACAAACACAAAATCATTTAAGGCAGTGCTATCTAATTCGACTGGGCTTACCCTCAACCTTTTCTTGTAATGGTAACCCCTAAACAAGACTTCGTTATATCAGCTTCTGTTCATCGCCATGGGTTTAACCCCAAAGTTGGCGCTGCTTGCCCCCAAACCGTTATTTGATTATTGGCACTGGCGTTGACCAAGGGGATCGCGGTTTTACATGTTATGGCCAGCTCTTTAGCGTTTACCGCTAAACGGTCTTTGGGGCTATCGGGATGAATACCAGCGGTGATACTACTTTGCACCGTTTTATCTGCAGGTGGTAACAAAGAACTGCTAAAGCTATCGAAGGCAATGGGCATCTGCATTGGCAAACCACTGCCGAACGAGATGCCAACGGTAAAGGACACCAACACGTGCACATGCACACTGGCATGGCCAGAAAAACTCGGTCCCCAGATATTCAAATCGGCGCTAATGTCAAAATCAACACTGGCATGGATGCTAAAATAACCAGCAATCGACATCAATTCTGGCAGAGACGTCCAAGCCCGCCGACATATCACCTTGGTAGTGGTATGGCTTCCAACAAATTAAAAAATCGGCGCCTACGTGGAAATTGACATCAATCGAGAAATCACCGCCAGCATGGAAATGTCCTTGCAAATGGCCACCAAACATCAAGGTATGGGGCACTATGGCAAAGTAAGCCGACTGCTTAATTGACAAGTCATTGCTCACCTGCCAGTTCATGGCTAACCGTGGTACCGACGGATACCAGGACTTGGGCGAGAACAGCGGGCCATAGCCGCCAATGCTCAAAATAAAATCGCCTTCCTGGGCATCGCCATACAAACCCTCTGGCGGCTCCTTAAAAAAGGTAAGCAGGCCAAAACCACCGGTTATTGTGGCTTGTGGCGACAATACGTAAGATCCGGGTAAAAACTGGCCATTAATCGAGAGCACGCCCTCGGCGGGCTTATAGCTGGCAACCAAACCAATTTCAAACTTTGCCAATGCGGCTTTACTACCACTTTCATCGAACGGCACCTGGATGTTGCTGTGGCCGAGCAGGTCAAACTCCAGGTCATTGCCAAATTTCACTACAAACAATAAGAAGGTATCCACCATCTTAAAGGAGTTAATCCTGACCCCAGCCGCCAACCAATCTTCATGCTCATCTGGCATAAAGTTTGTGTTCATGGCAGTAAAATCCGTGGTGTTGGCATTGGGCAATACCGGCCAAATCAATGGGCAACTATCAATATCCTGTACTTGGGGGATGGTCAGATCGCGGTTATAGCCAAAGCCCGCGGCCAGCCCATCCACTACCGCAAAAGCAGGTCCACCCAATACCCCCTCAAAAGCACCGTATAGGAAAAACGAAGGATTACCGTCGGGCAAATTAGCAAAGGATGCCATTACGTCCAGGCCGTATTCCTTATAGCCAATTTTTAGGTCTCCCGCATAGCCGGTAATGGCATTGCTTAGGCCAGGCAAGGTAATACTGGTTTTCTCCATGATCCCGGTCATGGTCAAAGGTGGCTTGTTGACGGCAAGCTCCAGGCCTTGTAGTGAGAAACTTGGCGAGAATTTGGTTAGCGGCGATTCGACAGCGAATTGAATTAACTCAAACTGCAACACACTCAGTGCCAAACCACCGGTAAATTGCAGTTTTAATTCACCACTATCCAAGCCCAGGTTGATGGCTTGGATAACGACAGGGCCAAATTTCTTGCCTACAAGTGTTGGCGTTGGGTTTGCTGCGGGTAGGCTTTTGGCGCTGGTGGTTTGTTCGCTACCGCCAGTTTCCCCGCCTTTGCCACCGTTAGCACCCGCCGTAGGCTGTTGTTGGAAGCTGGTGAATAACGGGATAGCCTTGGCATCATTTCCTAGGGTGATTTGCCCCTGCACGGTAAAGCCCTTATCCAGTGTATCGGCGGTTTGTCCTTTATTGCTGGTGGCACTGCGCGGCGTATTGACCGGCGCAATATTGATTTGATCCAGCAGGCCATTCAAGGTGGACAGGTCAGAACCATGGATCTCCTGGCTGGCATAGACCAAGCGCAAGCCTTTAAAATCCAGTGCCACATCTTTTAAAAACTTACCAATGGCTGGGATTTCGCTTAAGTTAAAATCAACGTCCAGGCTCGCTTCCAGGCCAAATACCCCCACGCTCAAACTGGGTTTAGTTTTCCCTTTTGGTGTGACCGTCACCTTGCTCAAAAACAAACTTTGCATGTCAATGTCGAGCGGGAAGTCTGATCCAAAGTCCAGGTTGAAGCCCTTGCCATCGCTGGAGGTGATGGAGCCACCTAGCATGCGGTAAGTGTTTTGGCTAGTTCCGCTAGTTTTCACTAAGGTTTCGTGGAAACCTTCAAGTATGCACTGGTCAGTGGATTTTGAGCCTGCGTTGGCAAACGCCATGGAGAAGGTAATGATCGTAGCGCTATCGGTAGTGGTTGTTTTAGCTCCCCCTCCAGTGCCGCCAGTGTCGCCTTTTAAGGTAGACACCTGCGACTTATCCAGCTCTAAGCTCAGCTCAATTTGCTCAAGCTCGGGGTCAAAACCATCGGGTAGCTCAGAAGCGACAGACAGGATATCACTGAGTTTGAGCGAACCGGTCAGAACAATACGCACAATCGCCACATAGGCCTTGGCACTGGATTTACCCCGGCTTTTTTCATAGCTTAATGAGACTTTGACATCAAGATCTTTAAGCCCGGCACCGTCGTTGGGGATCGGCAGTCCACTGCTTGATAACACCTGCGTTACCGCGCCAATATTGGCATCTATGGTCGTGGCTAGGCTAAGCCCATGCTTACCTATGCCCAGTTGCACGCTTTCAACTGTTACGCCATCAAAACTTAAAGGTTGTGCCATTGTGTTGTTCCGCTTCTACTTTGACAAATATAGGTAAACCCGCTTTATTGCGGTTTAGCCACCTGCTCATTGGCAGGTTTACCAGCGTTGTAAGCATCTATTAGGTTACCTAATGCTGATTTGATACTTTGAAGCTGATTTTCCACATCACTTCCTTGTGGAACCTTGCCCAGTTCTCCACTGATTGTATTGATTGCTGTGGTAATATCATTTTGCCCCGAGGGTAAGGCTGCTGTATTGCCCAATTTATTGTTTATTGCAGTTAGTGAATTTTCGATACTTGTTGTCGGAAGTGCTTGGCCCGCCCCGGCGATTGCCGTTTTAATATTGTCTATTTCCTGGGTATTTTGCTGGATACTTGCATCATGGCCAGAAATTTTAGTATGCACTGAACTACCTGTACCTGGAGTTGAACCTATCTCTTGTTCGATTCCAGTGTAGCTAGCTGCCGTCGTAGCACCAGTACCGTAATTTGACAATATAGACAGAGTAATGGCATTTGGAGCTTTCGCCGTGGAAACAGTTTCAAATATATCAGCAAATAGACCGGATGCCGTGCTTAATCCTAAAAAAGTAGTATTAGCATCCATTAACTTTTGTAATGTTTCAGGGCTCCCTGTAGCGGGAAAGTTAGATCCAGTCCCAATATCTTTGCTCCAGGCTTCCATGTTTTTTAGCCCAGTCATATATTGATACAGGTTGCTAGACACACCAGCAAAAAGGTTAGCAGCAGCCTTGCACCCCATAGATATTTTCTTAACCTTTTGTTGTTCTTGATGTTTTCTATATTGTTCTGCCCACTCTTTATTTGGATCGGCATCAATAGTCATGGTTGGTTCCTCCAGTTTTTACAACTTGTTGTATTGTTTGCTTGTGTACCACTATATTGCTGAAACCACACTCGCAACGGCTAAGCAAAACACATTAATCTCTTTTACATTATTTGGATTTTCCACAAACCCCGGGAAATAGGTGGCCGGTAGCTGTACCGAGCGCACCATATTGATTATCACTTTTGCCGCATTAACCAGGTTGTTAAACAAGTCCCTCAATAGGGTTTCAATGTCCTTAACAAGGTCGGTTTGCAGGCTATTGATTTGTTGCTGTAGCAAATTGACCACATTCGCTATCGTGCTGTTGGCATTGGACGCTAGCGTTTGCCATGCCGCTTGCATCGCCGCCAACTGCGCGTCAACCGTACTTTGAATATTGCTGATGCTTTGCTCAAACGGCTGTATAATGGCGCCGCTAATTACAGATTGCACATACTGGTATTCTTTCTGTTCCAAGGTGCCCAAGGCGTTTTTAATCACCTTTTGCGAGACTTGATCCCAGTTCTGGGGGGCGGCTTGATTGGCTTGCGCGTCTGGCTCTTCAGAAGCAGCATTTTGACTTGCATTGGATGCTTGCGCAGCGCCAGCTGCTTCCGTACCTGTTTGTGCCCCACTATTTTTTACCGCTGCCTGGCTATCTGCAGCTCCACTACCCGAAACCGGTTCAGTTTTCGACACTGGTTGCTGCGCTTGCGGTACCTGCAAATTTTGGTTTTGCGGCAGGTATTCATCACTGGGTAAGAAATTGATTTCCAGCGGCCCTAAATATCCCAGGACTTCACTGATATCGGAAAGAGCGGTTACGGCTTTGCTACTTGGCCAGAAATCGGTCACTACTTGCTGCAAGATAGTGACAATGCCTTGTAGCAGCGGGATCAAGCTTGAGGTATCCAGGTTCTGGATATCAGTCAGCAAGGGCTGGACTTTGCCTGCAATAGTAGCCACATCAATGTTACTGGTATCAATACCCATTTTTTTCAGAAACGGTATAGCCATAGTGAGTAGTTGCGAGATATCTAATGAGCCTATACCTTCAGATTCCACATTCTCAAACTGGCTTTCCAGTTTAGGTATGTCTGCAACTAAGTCAGCCATTAGATCTTTGTCGCCATCACCACCGTCATCCACGTTGCCGGATTTCGGAAATTCAATGCCGGTAAATATGGTAATCAGCTTTTGAAAATCAGGCTGTAACGACTGTATCAAGGCCGCCATGTTTTGCGCAGCCGTTTGTGAACCGTCATTATTGGCTTCGGCATCGTAAAGCTGGGTAAAAATGTCCAGAAAAACCGGCAATGCCTGTTCGATTTTGTCCTCTTCTACTCCCCCGGCTTTGAGGTAAGCGCTCAACCAATTAGCAATGTGATTGATCCAGTTAAGCATGGCCTTAAATTCATCGGTTTCGCCGGTATTGGGATCCTGCAACAAGGTGGGTAGGTTTAACGGTACCTTTTCAAACTGGCCGTAAACAGGTAAACCCGTTGCAAAGGTGCTAACTCCATCACCTAGGGGCTTATTGAGCAGTGTATTAAGCTCGCTATCCACCCAGGTATTAATTTCTGTGGCATAGCTATCCAACTGCGTCGGGATTTCCGCAAGTTTGGTTTCATAGGCCTGGGCTTGGGTGATGGCAGCCCCTAAACCGGTGCCCAGCTTATCCGCCCAGCCATGCAGCTTTTCTACATCATAATCCATGACCAGGATCCTTTGTTTTAAAACAATAAATCTGCATAGTGCGCCTAGGTTTTAATGATTAAATTGAACTGTGACATATATTCCACCTCAGCATTTAATGATGAACTTCAACATGAAGGCGACTTCAATTGAGTCTGGTTTATCGCTATTAAGGTTTGGTGTTCGGTAGCTAGAAATATGGGTATACATTTCAGAGAACTCGACAGATTGCACGATCATTGGTTCTGTATAGGCCATAGCAACCATGCCGCTAACATTCTTCGGCAGCGTTAGATCAATGTGTTGCGTGGGGTTTTCCTTAAATTGTTCAAGCCTTCGTCTTGAAACATCGTATAGTGCACGCAATTCCGTACATGAACTGGGGATCTCATTACCATCGCAAAACAGCCACCCTTTGGGCGCTTGCGTACCGTAAAACTGGGTGATTGAACCCACCGGCATGACCTCGCCCATTTTATCAAACACACGCCCATGGTTGCTGGTGATATCACCTTGGCAAGCAGTAATACTTGCACCTTCAATGGCACCTTTGCTGGCGGTAATACCGCCTTGGGCTAATGTTATATTGCCCTGGCTCACCGTCACATCGCCTTGGGTAGCGGTCATACTGGTGCCTGTAATAGCACCTTTGGCAGCAGTAATACTACCTTCTGTTGTATAGATATCTTTTGCACAGCTAATTTGACCGATCGTGACCAGGTTGGCCTTAGTATCAATACCAAAATTCAAGGATTTTTCGGTGATGATGGCAAATGGCCATTCACCATTGTTGGCAGGCTGCACAATCGCGCAAGCAGAAGAATAGTTGCCTAACTGGCTAGCATCGCCTATCAACACCCCTATCGCCCCATTGCTGGGATAGGGTGTGGCAAAATTGGCGTTATGCGCTCTTAGGTTGTCAGTGTTGCCGGTGTCGCTAAAGCCAACGCTGATCTTCCCTGCTATTCCAACATCGCCGGTAATGCCGATGTGCCCAGCAAAATAGCTGTCGCCAGTCACATTCAGCTTCTCATTGCTATTGACATCACCGGTTTCAGGTTTAGGGTATTCGGGTAACTGGTTGTCCCCAACATAACCACCGCCAATGGCCAAGCGGCCTTCAGGCACCAATAAATCCGCATTGCGTATTTTTACCGGCCGGGCGGCCAAGGCATTAATACCGGTTTGCGATGGCACGCCCCTGGCTCCCGCATTACCCCGCTGTTCCGGTGCACCGGAAAGATTAAGTCCCCAATATTCCTCAATGGCTACTTTTTGTGGGTGGTGGTTTGCTTGGAAATTGGTTTTGTAATCTGCATCAGACTCAATATCTGAGCTTAAAAAATCAATCCTCGAACCTATGCCATAGTCACCGGGCATTGCTGCCTTGCCAATTTGTATTTGGCTATTGGCTACCGTGCTGCGTTTACTGATGGGTACTTGGAATGTGGTATCCCAATAACCTGGTAGGTTTTGCACTCTGATATACAGGGGAACTGTACCATCGAGTCCACTTACCAGGATATTTTTGAAAGGAAAGTTAATGGCAACAAAGTCTGTGGCATTGTTGAGCTTTGTCACTGCAAAAGTAAAAACCTGTTGCCCGGCGTTTAAGGTCTGCTTTTGCTGCTCTGACGCTAGCGAGTTATAAGCTTCAATGTCAGGGACTTCAGCATTGTCGGCGGGAACTGGGGTAATAATTGGAATATTGCCGGTTGATGCAACTACCGTATTTTGCGGTTGGTAGGCTGATACCTGGGTTTTATTGCCAAACTCGACGCCGCTGGTATCAACGTCACCATAATTAAATGAAAAAATAAATTTGGTATTAGCCGCAATTTTGACTTCTGAACGATCTGTCGCCTCACAATAAAGGGAAAGCCCAGAAGGTGTGGTTTGGTTATTGTGCAGGATGTTGTCACCAAACACACTAAACACCAATGGCGCATAGCTGTGGCCAAGGTGGCTAACAATGTCTACGTGAATACTGCGTTGAAATGCGATACCAGCGCTGCTACCTGGCAGCTGCAAACCATTGACCAGCAAAGCCACTTGGCTGCAGCGACTGCCGGTTCCTGGTTGGGCAGCAATGCCAGTTAAAACCAAATTGAGCTGCCATGGCTTTTTATTGTTGTCTGGGGCAATTGTGTATTGCTGCTTAAAGGCGATGTACCAATTATCACTACCATCATCAGCCACCACAACATCACTCACTAGGCAAGCATCATCACCAACGGCAGTTGCCAGTGCGTTTTGTAGGTTGGCTTGTAAGGTATTGGCCACCTCCGGTAACAGCACGCCTTTGCGGAAAGACAGTGCCAAATGGAAGTTGTTGCTATCGACGGTTTGTAGTCCGTTAAAGCTATAGCTTTGGCTATCTTGCTGCGCAAAGCTTAAGGTAATTTGCTGGGCTGTTTCTGCATTACTGACTTTATTGACAATATACAGCACCGCCAAGCTCTCTTGCTGGAGGCTGTTTTCCAATGCAAAACTGATGGGGTAAGCACTACTCAACATATTGTGCAATTTCCCTGATGGCAATAGTTAATAAGCAATCAACCATAACAACCTCAGCACTTAATAATGTAGTTCACGGCACAATAGGGCTGCATGTTGTTGTGGGGTTGGTTCCCACCAGCAGAAGAAGTCCCATAGAAGTAGTTGTCATAATCAATGCCGCCATGGGAACCCATCTTTTTGACCATGTTAGGCTGGTTGCCATATGGCCAACCACCAGAGCTTTCACCAAAGCCAAAGTGCTGGTGCGAAGGCATCTCCTGCTCTGATAACTGGTGCCGATATTCCCCACCGGTATAACCTACCCACCAATTATTATTCGCTAAAAAGTTGGGATGTGTGCCGTCTGATTGTTTTGCGTTACTAGGGTGACCAGTCCCAATCAACGTGCGTCCACGAAGGTCAGGAGTAGTCGCCATGCCGATAACATCTTGTAAATTTTTATACTTGGAAGGAATTGCACTACCATCGCATAGCAGCCAACCTTTAGGGGCGGATTGGCCATAATAAGGTAAAACCGTACCCACTGGCATGACTTCACCGTATTTATCTTTTACCCTGCCTCCAGTACTGCTGATATCGCCCTTTGTTACAAAGTTGCCATTGGTATCTACGCCTGTGGTGTATTTTTTGCCAGTCATTATGACAAATGGCCACATGGTTGGATTGCTCGGTTGGGCTATAGAGAAAGCAGCCCAACCATTTTCCATATCTGCCATGCTGCCTACCAGTAGCCCCATATAATCGCTTGCATAAGGCACATTCAGAATCGGTTCTGGTATGCTGGCATTGCTGGATTTTTCTATACTGGACATACCTATAGTCACCTGCCCGGTAATCCCCGCGTCCCCCGAAATACCGACGTGACCATTAAAAAAGCTATCGCCGTTAACATTCAGCTTTTCATTGGTATTTGCATCACCCGTTTCCGGTGTTGGGTATTCTGGTAGACCGTTTACGGAATAATAACCGCCGCCAACCGCGAGCCGCCCCTCGGGTATAAGCAAATCGGCATTGCGGATTTTTACCGGTTTTGCGTCTATAGCCCCTTGCCCATTTTGGCTAGGAACGCCCCTTGCCCCTGCAGAAGGCTTAACCGCGGGTGTTCCAGTAATATTGAGTCCACAGCGCTCTTCAAGGCTAACATTGGTGGTATTGCTGGTATTGGACATACCGCTGGATAGAAATTCTATCCTTGAGCCATTGGAATAATAACCGATGTTAGTGGAACCACCGATTTGCAACTGCTCATTAGCAGTGGTGCTGCGTTTGATTACAGGCACTTGGAAAGAACTATCCCAATATCCCGGCAGGTTTTTCACAGTAACCGTGAGCATGACGGTACCATCGGCGCCAGAAAGCTGGATATTGCTAAATGGGAAGCGAATCGAAATTACCTGCACCGCTGGGCTATTGCTTAGGCTTGAATAAGTAAAAGTACAGGCGCCGGTAATGGCAGCATCATCGCTATCGGACACCGTATCTGGGGCACTGGGCACTTGGTTGAACAGGCTACCGGCACTCGCAGCGGTGGCAGTGGTGCACTGGGCACTGATACTGCCCGGCGAATAGGCCGCGACTTCAGTCTGGTTACCAAATTGCACCGCACTCACAGCCACCCCAGCTTCTGCGGAATTAAACTGGAAACTAATTTTAGTATCGGCTGAAAAAGTAATGGGCACCCGGTTTAGGGCTTCACAATAGATTTCCAGTGTATTCTGATGCCCTGCTCGGTTTAGCAGGGTATTGTCGCCAAACACACTAAAATACAAGGGCACATAGGCGTGGCCTAAATGGTTGATTATGTCAACATGGATAAAGCGCTTGAAAGCCAACGGCTCCACGGTTCCCGACAAAGTGAGTCCGGTGACCGCCATTTCCACCTGGCTACTGCGCGAACCATCGCCATCTGCTGCATGGATGCCAGACAATTTCAGTGCCAGTTGCCATGGCGTTGTACCAGTCGGGGCTACCGACACATCTTGGGCAAAACCGATATACCACGCAATACCACCATCGGTCAGGGTAACTGCACTTGATACCAAACAATCCACTTGCGGCAACGCGCTTTTCAGGGCAGTTTGCAAAATAGATTGCATCTTACTGACGGTTATTTCATGCAAAGTGCCCCTGCGGAAAGTAATCGCAAAATGAAAGCTATCCGCAGCAACCGTTTTGAGCGCCTTAAACTGGTATGACTTAGTATCTTGTTGGCTTATTTTTAAGGTGACTTGCTGGGTGGCCGCTTTTGGATCGTCCTTGCTTACGATATACAGCACCGCCAACTGTTCTTGTTGGAACTGGTTGTGCAAGGACACGGAAAGAGGAAATGCACTATTTAACATATTGTGACACCTTTAAGCTTGTCCAATGGAACACAAAACGGAAGAGCTATCAATTGCATCAAACAGTCCCCCCTACTCGCTTGTAGAAGCTACTTTTAGCAGCCATACATTCTGGAAAAACACCATTAACCATTGTCCCGTTTCCTAATTTCTATGTCAGTTTTGCTGGCCCGGCCGCAGCAGCAACCAACCATTGAGAATTTTCTGCTGCCCATCAAAGGCAGCTTTAATGTCTTGCTTAACAATGGGCTGCACTCCGTGGTATGCATCCCACCAAGACCACTGGTAGCCAGCGATTTGCGGTAAATTAACAGAAACTTTGCTACTGTTTTTAATGTCATCCTGGAGCAAGGGCGAAGTCTGGAACCAAATTTCCAACCCTTGCAGGGCGTCTAAATAGTATTGGCTTGGAATATCCAGCGCCTTGGTGGGCAAAAAGCCGGTGGTTGCGTGCACCAGCCCCCTTGGCTCCATCAACATAGTCACTGTTTGTTTACCGCCAACTAAGGCAAGCCACTGCTCTTGCGGCACATCTTTGGCAAAAGTGTTTATGTCTGAATCATCCATATCTACACTTGCTGCCAGCGGTGTGATGAATTGGCTGTCGCTGATCCCTTTTTCAGTCTCGGGCCAATAGCCGATTAGGCTATCGTTTAATTGGTGGTGTTCACCTAACCTGATCGGCATCTCCACATTTTGCCATTGCCGGTTGTAGCGGTTCTGGTAATCCCACCCTGGTGTTGTGGTGCAATTGTTTAGGTCGCGCAATAGCGCCGACCAGCTTTGATCGATATAGGGTTTGCCTTTAATGCTAAAGCTGAGTTGGGATCTAACCACTGCCATTGGCCTACCCATCAACTGTGACTTGCTGCCATAAATGTTGGCGCCAGCGGGTGCAATTTGGTTCAATGACAATTGCAAGGTGTCGAAAAAGTCGGTAATGACATTATGATTACCAGTTTGGTATTTTTGCTGCAGCCACTGTAATACCGACAATAAGTAAGGGTTTCCCACATTCTTGCTGATGTCACTAGCAACAGCCTGCCAAGGTGGCACCGACCAAGTAGCTGACTCATCCAAGCTGCCTAATGCCTTACCACTGGCGTCATAGACAGCCAGGGTTTGATCCAGGTAGTTTGGCAAGATAAAACCACAGATAGGGGATGTTTCCGGGTGGCTGTGGGTTTCGATACAGCCATCAGCACCAGATAGCCAGCGGAAATTCAACCGGGCAGGTTGGATAAGCCTGGGTGGCACACTGATGGGAAAGGTCTGGTCTTGTCCCGGGTTCGCCAAGGTTGATGCCGTACTTGATGACTCAACCGTGATTGACTTGGCATCAGTAGCGCTGCCATCTAAATTGAGGCTGTGGTTTACCCCAAAATTGTCTATCAGTGCTAGGCGGTTGATTTTCATCAGGCCGCTGCGGATGGGGTTAAAGTCGAACGACATGATGGGCGACATGCTGCGTTCATTTTGCACATACTTTTTCAAACTTTGGGTAAATGCCTGGGCACTGGCAAAACCAACTGGTTCGGCCATGGGTAGCTGGCTGGTTTTCCGCCCCATGATGTTTGCCTGGTTGAAGCCGTTTAAAGTTTGCGCAACCACCTTGTTTATAAGCATAAACTTGTAGGTTTGCCAAAGCACATACAAGGCGCTATCCAAATCATCTGCAGTAATTGGGTTTGCCAGTGCTTTTTGATCTAGCGTGCCTAACGCGTCAGAAAAGGACGCCGCTGCTAAAAAGTCGGCTTCAGTATTGCTAGCGTTGAACTTAATTTTCTGTTGCTGAAAATAGGTTTTTAGCGTGTCAGTTATATTGTTCAACAGGTGTGACCGGCTACCTGGGCTCAGCAAGACGCTGCCGGAGAAAACCGACAGGTTGCCACTACCTTGCTGTAACTTGGCAAAATCCGGCCGCATTGGATCCAGTTTAAAGCTATTTTTAATAGCATCTGTCGGATACAGCCCGTCTTCAGAACCCATAGCAGCCTGCTCAATATCCATTTCCCAGTCCAGGACGAAAGGGTTCCACACCTGGGCGGATAATTTCTGCAGGTCACTTTCAGGCTGGTAAAATATGCAGGGCAAGGTAGAAACCAACGGCTGTATTGATTGCCACGCAGAATGTAATTCCGAAACAGTACCACCAAAGGCTTGTAGGATTGATTGGTAATTCAACGGATCCAATACAGGTAACGCCAGTTCCAAGACCGGCGTGGTTTTTGTCGGCGCGTACTGGTCACTGCTATCCAAAGGTAAACCCGCCACTAATATTGCCGGATTAGTGGGTTGCCAATAGCGAGGCCCAGGCGCATCGCTAATAAGCAGCCTTGGAGTCTTGGTGGTGTCTATTGATTGGTTGTAGCTATCCACCGCTTGCTTTAGGCTATCCCAGGCAGTCAAAAACTGGTTAGCTAGATCACTCGCACCAGCTGTACCTACTGTTATGCTATAATTCGCTTTGCTCTCAATTGGGTTTGTTTGTCCAGGCTGGTTTGCTTCATCAGCGTTTTTACTTACAGTAAGCAGGCCGGTTTGTTTGACCAGGCTGTCTAATTCCTTCACGCCATAGTGTTCGATAAAGTAGCGGATATAACCTTCATCTGGGAAGTCATCCCGGGCATCGGATGGCGTGTAAGATGCCTGCATATATTTGCACCAGTCAAAATACAGTTGCTGCCGGAGCACCTGGATTTGATGCTGGCTATCATCGTACTGTTGCTGTAATTGGTTCAGCGTCGCCAATAGCGGTATCACACAAGAAGGCATGCCGTTATCGGCAACCGTGCCTTTGGCCAGTTTGGACTTATCTAGTTGTATTTGCCAAAGCGTGCTGCCTTTATGGGCGACAAAACCTTTATTGTGGCGAGCTTCTAGGAATTTAGGTCCTAAATCCAGCTCCAAGTGGCCGAGTTGGGATAACGCCAAGGCGGCTTCGAGCTGTTCCTCTATGGCCGTAGCACCGGTTGGCAATTTCTGCCCATTCGATTTATTCAGCTGAGTTTCTGCAAAAATGCAATCAGCGGCATAACTGCTCAAGGCCTCGGTAGAGGTGTTGCCAATTGCCACACTAACCGGTGTTTTGTTTGCTGATGGTGCTGCATCATTTTCAAAATACGCTTTCAATAAGGTTCTGTTACCCGGGTTGGGCAGGAAATTATCGGGCAGGGTAAATCCAATAATGTTGCTTAACTCATTATTTAAGCTAGCCAAGCTATAACCTTGTTCTTTCCCCGCTGCGGTTACATAGCTTGCTAGCACGTCATGCTGCGGGTTGTGATGCCAGCCACAGACCGTATACCGGGCGCCATCACCCGGTGTACCATCAGGATCATAAAAACCAAATACTCCAAGGCAATTCGGGTAGTATGAAGAAAAGTTCATATCGCCATGGGCAATCACGGTGAGCGGCTTGCCCCCGTTTAAACCAGCAAATGTATTGCTAGGCGAACGAGATGCCAGCACCTGCTGCAACGTCTGATCCACCGTTATCTTGCTAGTCCGTCCCATAAAACGGTATGGGCGGCCTGTTGGATAAGGGATTGGGCTGGCCGTGTTGGCAGGGGGAGTGGCATTTTCGGGGTAAATGTAATCGCTTTCCACTAACCAAAACTCGGAAGGTAATTTTGAATCTTTGGCAGTTTTGCTCACCAGCCAGCAATTGGGCGCTGGCGGTAAACTATTACCGGGTTGTTTGGCTCCCCCTGGCGCTGTGGCAGCGCATAATTTGGAGCCCTGCTGTCCAAGGAAATGGGGCACAATAAAATGTAAATGAGTGCCTGCTTGTAACGAAAAAGTGGGCAGTGAAAAAGGTTCATGTAGGATGTTTTCGGCCAGAAAAGCGGTGCCGTAGTTGTGGTCTTGTGAATTGCCACGCCAAGGCAGCGCCTCATAATCAGCAAGTGGCGGGCTGACCATTTTCGTAGCGGCAAGTGACTTGCCTTCAATACGGAAGGGAACCACCGTTAATAAAGGAGCTGCCTTTATGGAAGCTAGCCCGGGTTTTCTGCCATGTTTCCTTTTTCCTTGCTCGAATTTATTGATGGACACAGGTAGTGGGCTTGCCCCTACCCGCACCCCCTTAACTATTTAAAGATCAATTAATGGTTTTTTAGCCTGTACTTTTGCTTCTACCGCATCAACGGCGTCTGAAGCCTTGGACTCGATGTTTTGTGACAATTGGGCAGTCTCAGATTTTAAGTGCTCCACCACCTTTTTAGCAGCCGCCTCAACCTCTGCTTCAGACAAGTGCGGTAACTCATAGGCCAACTTAGCTTGCACACTTGCGGCGAGGAATTTGGCCTTATCTTCTATATTAGGTAGCTCGGAAGCCAATTTGTCCTCTGCGGACTGCACTTTGGTTTTGGCCTGGCCAATTCCAGATTCGAGCTCATCCACGATAGCAGGCTCGCGATCTTTAATTGCTTGCTCCGCAGCAGAGACTTCTTGTGATAATTTTTGTTTCGCTTGTTGCTCTAACTGTTTAGCTTCGGATTTTAATTTTTCGCTAACCTCACCAGCCTCTTCAGCTAATCCCGTTTTCAATTTGCCCGCACCTTTTGCAGCCGCCGACTCTACCTGTGCAACTTCGCTATTTACGAACTGTTTGGCTTTACCCAAGATGCCAGCACTAGGTGCAGTGGAAGGCACCGTTTTGCCCGATGAAATGTCCTGGGCAGGTGCATGGGGAGTGACCTGCTGTAAAAAGTCTTTCAGCTCAATATTGGTAAAATCTACCGTGCTGTGGGGCACTTGCTTGAACAGGTGCCGTGCCAGGTAATAGATCCCCAGCGCGTAGCCAAAGGGCAATAGCACCATAATCAAAAACAGGTTGGTAAAATAAAGCAGGGCGTCCTTAAATACGGTTTTGCCACCTGCTTTTAGGATAGTGCGAAATTCCTTTAAATCACCTTCAACGGATTCTTTGGCGTACTTATAGTCGTAGGAGACATCGTCCCAGATCTTGTGGAACCAACCAAATATACCGCCTTCTTTATCGTCTTTGCGCATTTGCGCCGCGTGCTGCTGCATCAGCTCAGCGTGCTCACGTTTGAGGTTTGCTGACATTTTGCTAAGGCGTTGGTAAAGCCCATTGTCCATTTCTTCGTGGTGGATCTCATTGGAGATTTTTTCCACGCCTATTGTGAACAAGACAACACCAGGGTTAAGCGCCAATACCAAGATTAAGACTTTGCTGCAAAGCTGCTTGCTACGCGCAAAAAAGGTACCCGCCAACAAAATCACTGCAATGATCTTTATCCAGATGTATTGCGACAGCTTTATCACCAATAACTGCAATGAAGTAATGAAACTGCTGGCGATTAGGAATTGCTGGGCTTTATCCAGGGCTTTGACGATATCGGTGGTAGCACCATGGATAAACGCGATGTTCATATCTGAAATCGCGTTTAATATTTGTTTCACCTCAGCAACTGTTAGCAAAATGCCAAGGCTGCGTTTGTCTTCTAAGTAGAGGAACTGGTAGGCCTGCATCTCTAGGCTGGTAAGGCACATCAGTGCAATGCCGGCAATGACAAAAAGCTGGAAGGAATAGCGTTTGAGAAATTGAAAAACTGAACCCATTGCCTTACCTCACCAAATCACTTAGCAAGCCGTAATAGAGGTCAAAGTCGGTGGTTACTGAGTCTATATGGTAATCCGACGAGCGCTGCCAAATTTTAAACCCGGACTTTTCCCAGGTAGTGGGTACGGCTGGTTTAGGAGCAAGAAGTGTAACTTGCCAACCACAGTGGATATTGGGCAAAGTCTTGTTTGTTGAGGTATTGGTTGGCAAAGGCAAAATCCACATAGATGATGGGTTTCTTGCCAAATGCCTGTTCCAGGGCTTGCAAAAACTCCATTAGATCTTGCTGGAATTGTTCGGTAGTAGTACCCGCAACAAATCCCGCAGGTTCGACATCCACTATTGGCGCCATGTCCTTGTCGTCCCAATAGTCTTTGACCACTTTGATAAAATGTTGCGCTTGCTCAGCAGGATTATCTGAGGTGACATAAAAGTGGTAGGCTCCCCGTATCAACCCCCTATCCCTTATTGCGGCATAGTTGTTGTGGAAATCGGGATCCACATAGGTGATCCCCTGGGTTGCCTTTGCAATGATAAAGGTAATGCCCTTGAGTTTGCCTGCTTCTTTTAGGAAATGCCCCTGGTAGTGGGAAATATCAATTCCCCTGTGGGTTAAGAAGTGCTTTTCAGCCTCAAATAGGTCAGCAAGGGTATGTTTGGTATCAGAGGAAATGGCTGACTCAGCCGATTTGACAATTTGTTGCCCAGCATCAAACTTTTGATCTAGTTTAGCTTCTAGCTGTTCAATATCGTTGTGGCCGCCTAAAAATACCAAGAGCAGCATTGCCAGTATCACTACCGCAACCAGCAATAGGCGCCTGTGTGTTTGCAAGGCTAATTTAATCTTCTGCAATTCCATAAACCCAAATGCATCCGTCTGATTTTATATCGCCACAGCTACCCTTATCTTTAAACAAAAGTATGTCCCACTTACCCAAAATGGAACTGAGCGCATTTTTCACCTGATTTATGAACGTAGCAGTTTTGCCCAGAGTCTCCAGTTTTTCGTAAAAATTTAATTAAAATAACAAGTTGCGAACAATTTAAGGTAACTTAAATAACCGTAAAAAGCGTTCTGCTTTGTGCTTCTCTTGAAGGTGACAGTTTAAAACAAGCGAGCCTGGATAATTAAATTGCAGCTAAATACAAAAATGAAAAAGGCGCCTTAGGGCGCCTTCCGGAGTTCGATGACTATTAAACTTTAAATTGTTTTAACGCTTTATCAAGATCCAACGCCAATTCGCGCAGCTGGTTGATATTGGTTTCAACGTCTTTACTTTCCATCACCGACTCATCCGCAAGCTCCGTGATATGGCTGACGTTACGGGCAATTTCAGCCGCAGTGGCGGATTGCTGGGTATTGGCAGCAACAATGCTTTGCATTTGCACTTGGATATTTTCAACCCCACCAAAGGCTTGATCCAACACAGTTTGAATTTCAGTAACCCTTTGCACACCACTTTCAGCCTGGCTGTTGCTGGCCATCATAGCCGTGCTGGCTTGCTTGGCAGCTGATTGTAGTGCACCAATGATTTCTTGGATGTGGCGTGTGGATTCCTGGGTACGGCTAGCGAGCGTCCTAACCTCATCAGCAACCACGGCAAAGCCACGTCCCATTTCCCCTGCCCTGGCAGCTTCTATCGCGGCGTTAAGTGCCAACAAGTTAGTCTGTTCGGTAATACCGGTAATAACATCCAGCACTTCACCTATCTTGTCAGTTTCAGCTTCTAGCGCAGACACAACTTCAGAAGCATTGCCGATTTGCTCTGATAAGCCATTGATGTCAGATACTGCTGACTTAACTACTTCACTGCCTTTATCCATTTCCAACTTCACATTATCGGCCACTTCCATGGCCTCAGCGGTATTGCGGGAGACGTCTTGGCTGGTTTCTGCCATTTCGTAACTGGCACTGGCAACAGACTCGATTTCAGTTTTTTCGTTATTAACCAAATCCACGTTGTGCTGTGTGGTTTTGCTAACTGACTCAGTGGCCTGGGTAACCTCGGTGGTAATGTCCATGGTCTGCCTGACCAACGCCTGGATCTTTTCCATAAACACATTGAACTCACTGGCCAACTGGCCGATTTCATCTTCGCGTTTTACGTCAATACGCTTGGTCAGGTCACCTTCACCACGCGAGATATCGCGCATAGCAAACAGCATTCGGCGAAGGGGATCCAGCATAGGCTTGACGATAAAATAAACCAGGACGGCTATTACGCCCAACATGACAATCATATAGGCGGTAACAGAAAGCACGGCGGTGCGCACTGGCGCTTGGATTAATTCATCAGGCACCATAAAACCCAACTTCCAATTCACGTAGGGGTAGTCATCAGACACCTGGTCAAAAATAACAGTGTAGTGCTCACCTTGCCAATTAACGTCCCCCATACCATTGTCACGTGCCATCATAGTGCGTTTTAACTGGGCAAAACCTTCGGTGTCCCTAAATACCGCATCTACCCGGGCCATATCGCTACCAGGAGGGAAGTCGTCGTCAAAGCCGGGGAAATAAACCAAGCCGCCTTTGTCGGTCATTAAAAACGCATTACCTAAACCCTGGTATTTTATTTTGCTTAACAGCTCCTCACCTATGGTAGAGATAAGGATATCCATGCCACCAACACCCAATAACCTGCCATTGCGCTTAACAGTGGTTTTTATCGTTGCTGAAATGGTGCCATCGTTAATATCGACTGCAGGATCGGATACATACAACCGATCCTTGCCTGTTGCTTCAGTCCACCAAGGCCTGCGGTTGGTATAATAGTTGGGATCATCTTCATAACGGCCATTAAGGTCAAAGTATTCATAGGTATTGGCTGAACCAAAAAAGATACTTTTGATTGCCGAATCATTATCGGAGAAAAATTTGAAGTAGCGCTCAACCGCCTGGTAATTTGGGTTGTCATCAATAAACCCGCGCCTGTCGTCATAAGTTTCAAACCAATCCAATACTTGGGGATTGGCAAAAATACTATGGATAACCTGGCCTTTTGAATCGAAAAATGCCTGTATTTCCGTTGCTTTCAACGAAACCAAGTTTGCAATGTCAGTATGCACCCGTTCTGTGGTGGCAGTCCTTACCGTTTGAACCTGCCAAGCTCCGTACAGAACAAATAGTACGGCTATTCCCGCAAGGCATCCCGCAATTAGTTTTTTGCTAATGGACTTTTGGAACCACATATACCTTCCCAGCTTAATTATTATTTGCTACTTCGACTGCGTTTGTACGCCGACAATGAAAAAAGCGTTTTGTTTTATTACATTTTTATTAAGCGCGGTATTGTGTGGTTTTCGTACTGCGCTGTAAAGCGCCGGGGATAAGCTTTTTATTATTTCTGTCAACTAGAAACAACAAAGGCGGGAAGTAAACCCGCCTTACACATAAATAGAACAGGGATTAGATAATTTTATTATCCTGCCATTCTTGGATTTTCTTTTGCCGAGCTTCTTCCCGCTCAACCCGTGCCTTTTTGCGGTCACATGGTTCGGGGCAGTCGCATGCCTTTTCTATGCCCAGAGCCCCTAAACCGCCACAAGAGCCTGAAATCGACTTCTGCTGCAAAATATAGCCAACAGCCATGGCAGCGACTGTTATAAGGAAAAAAACAAAGGCTAATAGAAAGGTACTCACAACGGCTTCTTCACTAAAAATGATTCAAATTCCGGCGTATTATACTGTTTAAATTCGCCGTTTTCCTTAGTAATTAACAAGACCGCCAAGTTTTCTTGTAACGCCATTTGTAGGCCCCGCTCCTTGCCCATAATATTAATTGCAGTAGCTAGCCCATCGGCGGTTAAGGAAGAAGGATGAACCACAGTCACCGAAACTAAATTGTGGTTAATGGGGTAACCGGTAGTAGGATCAATCAAGTGGGAAAAGCGCTGCCCATTTTCCTCGTAATAGTTGCGGTAGTCACCTGCAGTTGCAACGGCGTTATTACCAACATTGATTAACTGCTGCACCGCACGCTCATGGGTTACTGGCTTTTCTACAGCGATACGCCAACCTTCACCATTGAACCTAAGCCCAGCAACCCGCATTTCACCACCGACTTCCACAAGATAGTCCTCTATGCCAGCAGCCATGAGCACTTCCGCTACCTGATCAACACCATAGCCTTTGGCTACAGTGGATAAATCGACATACATGCTTGGGGCTAGCTTTATCGCACCTTTATCGGTCAGTTGCAGTTTATCAAGCCCTACCCGTTGTTTAGCCGAAGCTATTTCAGCCTCTGTGGGCACTTGTTCAGGCTTTGCAGTAGGACCAAAGCCCCACATATTGACCAGTGGTCCAATAGTGATATCAAGCGCCCCACCACTCAGTGCCCCTAAGCGCATAGACTCCCGCATGACTAAGAGGGTTTCTGGGGACAGGGGGAATTCAACAGCATGATCAGCCAGGTTGAATTGTGAGAGTTCTGAATTAGGGTCATAGGTAGACATTAAGGCATTTACCTTAACTAGGATGGTGTCTATCTGCCGCTGTAACTCAATCCTATCTACCTGCTCTACTGATGAAAACTTAACAGTATAAGTGGTTCCCATGGTAGGCCCGGATATAGTCACCATTTCCGGGGCAGGTTGGCATGCCGTCAACAGCCAGATAACGCCAATTAAATAAAGCCATGGCTGCTTGAATATTGGGGTATTCATATTTTCTCCAATAAAAAAGGGGCTAATGCCCCTTTTCCAAATTTAAACCAACGTGAAAGTTAGCCACCGAAGTCATCAAGCATGATGTTTTCGTCTTCAACACCCAGGTCTTTCAACATGTTGATAACGGCCGCGTTCATCATAGGCGGACCACACATGTAAAATTCACAATCTTCTGGCGCTGGGTGGTCTTTCAAATAGTTCTCCAACAACACCTGGTGGATGAAGCCGGTGTGGCCATCCCAGTTGTCTTCGGGTTGGGGATCAGACAATGCCACATACCAATTGAAGTTGTCATTCTCATCTTGCAGCATGTCGAAGTCTTCCACGTAGAACATCTCACGCAAAGAACGCGCGCCATACCAAAAAGAGATCTTGCGGTCGGTTTTGATGCGACGCAGTTGGTCAAAGATATGTGAGCGCATTGGTGCCATACCTGCACCGCCGCCAACGAATACCATTTCTGCTTCGGTCTCTTTGGCAAAGAATTCACCAAATGGGCCTGAAATAGTCACTTTGTCACCTTCTTTCAAGCTCCAGATGTAAGAAGACATCTTACCGGCTGGCAAGCTTAAGTTGTTAGGCGGCGGAGTCGCAATCCGCACGTTCAACATGATAATACCCTCTTCTTCAGGGTAGTTGGCCATGGAGTAGGCGCGGATCGTTTCTTCATCAACTTTGGATTCAATCTTGAAGAAACCAAAGCGCTCCCAATCAGGGCGGTATTCATCAGGGATATCAAACTCAGAATACTTAACGTGGTGAGGTGGCGCCTCAATCTGGATATAACCACCAGCGCGGAAAGGTACACTTTCGCCATCAGGGATCCTAAGTACCAACTCTTTGATGAAGGTGGCTTTATTATCGTTAGAGATAACTTCGCATTCCCATTTCTTGATACCAAAGATTTCTTCAGGTAATTCGATGTCCATATCTTGTTTGATCGCTACCTGGCAAGATAGACGACAGCCTTCTTTGGCTTCACGCTTGGTGACATGGTCAAGCTCGGTCGGCAGTATTTCACCACCACCCGCGTTGATGTTGACCCGGCATTGGCCACAAGAACCACCACCACCGCAAGCTGAGCTTACGAATATACCGCTATCAGCTAGCGCACCAAGTAACTTGCCTCCAGGCTGGGCAGTAATCGCCTTGTCAGGGTCACCATTGATGGTGATAGTGACGTCGCCAGACGGCACTAATTTCGACTTGGCGAACATAATAACCAATACCAACGCCAATACGATGGCAATGAACATACCTACGCCGAGGTAAATGTCAGTTGGATTCATTCTACTCTCCTAATTAGGTACGGTTTAAATGGAAACGCCAGAGAAAGACTGGAAGCCCAACGCCATCAAGCCAGCAATAATAAATACTGCGCCGAGGCCGCGCACGCCATCAGGCATGTCCGCATACTTGAGTTTTTCCCTAACTGCAGCAAGCAAGGTGATCGCAATCGCCCAACCTATACCGCTGCCAACACCAAATGCCAAGCTTTCGGTGAAGGTGTACTCTTTCTGGATAGCGAAAGCAACACCACCAAAGATGGCACAGTTAACCGTAATCAAAGGCAAGAAAATACCTAACGCGTTATAAAGCGCAGGGAAGAACTTGTCCAAAGTCATTTCAAGGATTTGTACCAAAGCGGCAATAACACCAATGAAGGTCAAGAAGCTCAAAAAGCTTAGATCCGCTTCAGGGAAACCTGCCCACTCTAGGGCGCCAGGAGCCAAGATATTGGCATAGACCAACTGGTTCACTGGTACTGCGACACCCAGTACTACGATAACCGCGACACCTAGGCCCATAGCCGTTTTAACTTTTTTCGATACCGCCAAGAAGGTACACATACCGAAGAAATAATACAGCGCCATGTTTTCCAGGAAAACAGAACGCACTACTAGGCTAATATAATGTTCCATTACGCGTTCTCCTTCGGTTCTACTTGCTCAGGCCTGATAGTACGGATCCACCAAATCAAACCACCAATTAGGAAGAATGAGCTAAATGGCAATACCATAAAGCCATTGCCTTGGTACCAGCCACCATTTTGTACCAGTGGTAGGATTTCAAAACCTAACAAGGTGCCAAAACCAGTTAGCTCTTTGACAACACCAATGACGATCAGTACGAATGAGTAGCCCAAGCCATTGCCGATACCGTCCAAGAAACTCATCATAGGTGGGCTCTTCATAGCATAGGCTTCAGCACGGCCCATCACGATACAGTTAGTGATGATCAGGCCAACAAATACTGATAATTGTTTTGATATTTCGTAGGAATAGGCTTTAAGAACCTGGTCAACCAATATTACCAAAGAAGCGATAATGGTCATCTGGATGATGATCCTAACGCTCGATGGAATGTGGTTGCGGATAAGCGAGATAAACAAGTTAGAAAACGCGGTTACAAAGGTTAATGCCATCGACATAACCAACGCGGTTTCTAGTTTAGTAGTTACCGCTAGGGCGGAACATATACCAAGAATATGCAGAGCGATCGGGTTGCTGCCCAAAATTGGCTCAAACAATACTTTTTTCATTTCTTTTGCATTGCTAGACATTGCAGCGTCTCCTTAAGATTTCCAAGGTTGTTTTTGCAGGAAGTTTCCTAACCCGTTGTCACTCAGCCAATATTGCAATGAGTTTTCTACGCCATTACTGGTCAGGGTAGCGCCCGACAAAGAGTCAACAGCGTAGATGTCGTCACCGGCGTTCTTCTTGACTTCAATAGCCACTTCACCATCGCGAAATACTTTTTTACCTTCCCACAAGGCTTTCCATTGTGGGTTCTGGATTTCACCACCCAGTCCCGGAGTTTCTTTGTGATCGTAGTAAACTAAGTTACGCACCGTATTTCCGTCTGAATCTAGCGATAGGAAGCCATACATAATGTTCCACAAGCCGCTGCCATATATTGGCAGCACCAAGCGGGTGACCTCACCAGCGTCGTTAGACACTTGGTACACGCTGACTACACTTGAATGACGGAA
Source organism: Alteromonadaceae bacterium (assembly GCA_965279005.1). Classification (GTDB taxonomy): domain Bacteria; phylum Pseudomonadota; class Gammaproteobacteria; order Enterobacterales; family Alteromonadaceae; genus Planctobacterium. The sequence goes on from CBDIHK010000028.1 coordinate 337,072, forward strand.
CAGCTTGGCTGTATCTGGGTTAGGGCGCACTTGGAACTCAGGATCCTTTGCAGCCTTGAACATATCGAAACCTTCAGGCATATCGACATATTCACCAGTGGCTAAATCAACAAACTTTTCTTCAATGAACTTGGCGTATGTACCTTTTACATCACCTGCAGCGACATCCAATAAACCCGCCGCATCCAAGATGTTAGTTTGCTTATCTAGTAGTGCATTTGCCTGCTGTTGGCTACGCAACCCAACGGCCGCGGTAGAAACAACGATTGAACAAGCAAGACATACGGCAACAACGATTCCTACCGTCCTGCCAAAAGTTTCTTTATGCGCTGACACGTGCCACCCTCCGCTTGATATTGCTTTGCGCAACGAAATAATCGAATAAAGGCGCCCACAAGTTAGCAAACAAGATTGCCAACATCATGCCTTCTGGGAATGCTGGATTGAGCACCCGGATAAGCACACACATCATGCCTATCAACAAGCCATAAGCCCATTTGCCTTGGTTTGTAAATGAAGCGGACACAGGGTCTGTGGCCATAAAGAACATACCGAAAGCAAAACCACCAGTTACCAAGTGCCAGTACCATGGCATTTCAAACATGCTGTTGCTATCGCTACCAATGAGGTTGAGCAAGGTACTGAAAATCACCATACCAAACAAACAACCTAGCACTATGCGCCATGAGGCTATCCTGAGGTAAATGATGAATAGGCCACCGAGGGCAATCATCAAGGTCGACACTTCACCAGCTGAGCCCTGGATTGTGCCAAAGAAGGCATCCCACCATAGGTTGGTGTCTGTGTAATCCAAGGTACCTGATGCTGCTTGGCTAAGCATAGTTGCACCGGAATAACCATCAGCTGCAGTCCAGATAGCATCACCGGAAATTTGCGCTGGATAGGCAAAATACAAAAACGCCCGGCCAGACAAAGCGGGGTTAAGGAAGTTACGGCCAGTACCGCCAAACACCTCTTTGGCGACCACGACACCAAATGTGATACCTAACGCCACTTGCCAAAGCGGGATCGTCGCCGGCAAGGTCAGTGCAAATAGCACCGAGGTCACGAAGAAGCCTTCGTTAACTTCGTGCTTGCGCACTGAAGCAAATAAGACTTCCCAGAAACCGCCAACCACAAAGGTAACGGCATAGATAGGTAGGAAGAAACAAGCACCGTAGGCCATCATGCCCAACCAGCCGACGCCATCGACACCGAGCTGGCCACCTAGCGCGGTAAACAGGGCCGCCTGCCACATATCAGGTAGGGTCACTGCACCGCCACCCGCAAGGATAGCGTGGTGGGCTTGGAAGCCTATGTTGTACATGCCATAAAACATGGCTGGGAAAGTCGCCATCCACACCATTATCATGATGCGTTTAAGGTCGATGCTATCGCGGACGTGGGTGCTAGACTTGGTCACCTTGCCCGGCGTGTAAAAGATAGTGGCAGCTGCTTCATACAGAGCGTACCACTTTTCGTATTTTCCACCTGGTTCAAAGTCAGGTTCGATTTTTTCTAGGAATGCTTTTAAACCCATCATTAACCTTCCTTCTCAATTTTTTCAAGACAATTTCTTAACACTGGGCCGTAATCGTATTTGCCTGGACAGACATAGCTACACAAAGCCAAATCTTCTTCATCAAGCTCCAAGCATCCAAGGGTCTGGGCGCCGTCAGTATCACCAGACAACATGTCACGTAGCAATAAAGTAGGCAGTACGTCCAGTGGCATAATGCGCTCGTAGTTCCCGATCGGCACCATTGAACGGTCAGAACCGTTAGTGGTAGAGGTCATACTGAATAGCTTTTTAGGGCTCAAGTGGCCTAAGTAAGCACGGGTGATGGAATGCTTGTCGCTGCCAGGGGTAATCCAACCAAACAGCTTTTTCTCCCTGTCTTCAGTAATAACGGTAACCTGGGTGGCATAACGGCCTAGGTAACCGTGCACGCCATAAGCGTTTGAACCGTGTAAAACTGAGCCGGAGATTACCCGGTTCTCACCATCGGTTACTTCGCCACGGGTGATTTCATCGGTGCTCGCGCCGAGGGTAGTGGTCACCAACCTCGGGTTTTTCACGTTTGGACCGGCAAGTGAGATAACCCTGCTCGAATCAAGCACACCGGTTGCAAATAGCTTACCGATGGCAATAACGTCTTGGTAACCTACATGCCATACTGTTTTACCAGCACCAGCAGAGTCGAGGAAGTGGATATGGGTGCCGACCAAGCCTGCCGGATGCGGACCGGTAAACTCTTCGACGGTGACAGCGGCAGAACCACCTGACACGCTGCTTCCGGCGGCTTTTGTCAGGTAGGTTTTACCTTGGGTCAAGCTCGCCAATACTGTCAAGCCTTGTTCAAACTCTTCCTGGCGCTCCGTGATGATCACTGAGGGATCTGCCGCCAACGGATTGGTATCCATGGCGTTTACAAAGATAGCGCTAGGTTCTGAGCCTATTGTCGGGGTTTTGCTATAAGGGCGGGTTCGGATAGCGTTCCACAAACCTGACTCCACCAACAAGGCCTGTACCTTGTCTCTGGAAAGGTTGTCAAGCAAGCCTTGCTCGAAGCTTTCGAATTCGACTTGCTCATCACCTGCGATTTGGATAACCACAGATTGCAACACCCGCTTGGCACCGCGGTTGATTTCAACCACTTCACCAGAAGCAGGTGCGGTGTAAACTACACCTGGGTTCTTTTTGTCTTCAAAAAGAACCTGCCCCCGTTTCACGACATCGCCTACTTTGACGAACATAGTAGGACGCATGCCGATGTACTCTTCACCAAGCAAGGCAACACGTGTTACCGGCGCCCCTTCTTGGATTTGTTGGTTAGGCGCTCCCGAAATTGGGAGGTCGAGGCCTTTGTTTATTTTAATCATACTTACATGCACTAGTTAGGATTAATACTTATCAGGATTACTGCTGCTATTGCATCAATCCTGATAAGCACTGTAGTTAAACTGGAAAAGCTGGTCCGCCGATGTTGTGTTATAAGCGTTTGTATTTTTGTCACAATTTGACCGACAAATTTACAAAAGACCGCCCCACTCAACTCGCGAATTCTACCATCAACCCGCCATCAGTTGCCACGCATATGTACCAGTTTTAATTTTTTTGCTTGCTCTTTGCTTACTTTTTGAACACGCATTAGTGAACAAGCTAGCAACTGCCGCTCATTTTTCAAGAAACTGGCGCATTTAAACGTGTATTAAAAATTTTGTGACCTGGCCTGCATAGCTAAGGCTACATTTGTTGAAGGCCACAATGAGCAAGATGGAGTAGTTAAAAAACGAGGATACCGCCCAACCTAATCGCTGGGCGGGTATAATTACCCCCAATCAGCAAGCGGGCTGATATCCTGGTCGTAATCCACCTCAGCAAAGTCAAACCCAAACAGGTTTAGAAACTCACTGTGGTAACCAGCGTAGTCACTTAGTTGGTGGAAGTTATCTTGGGTAACCTGATCCCAAAGTGCTTTAATCTTGGCTTGGGTTGCATCGTTGGTTTCTTTGCCATCCATACGCAAACGCTTGGCGTCATCAGTTTCCGGATTGTCTTGCTCCAATAGCTTGAACAAACCATGGATCTGTTCGATACAGCCCTCATGGGTGCCCTCTCCCTTCATCACCTTGTAGATAAGGGAAATATACAGCGGCATAACAGGGATAGCTGAAGATGCCTGGGTAACCAGCGCTTTCAAAGACGACACGTAGGCTTGGCAGTTCAGTCGGCCATGTTTTTCGTTGATGGCAGCTGCGGCCCGGTCTAGGTCTTCTTTTGCTTTGCCAATTGTAGCATGGCCATAAATTGGCCAAGTGAGCTCTTTGCCAATATAGGTGTAGGCCGTGGTTTTGCAGCCGTCAGCCAATACGCCAGCTTCAGCCAGGGCATCCAACCACAATTCCCAATCTTCGCCACCCATGACTTTTACCGTATTAAAAATCTCATCATCATTGGCAGGCTCAAGGGTAATTTCGTGCACCAGATCCTTATCAGTATCATAGGTCTTGGTTGTATAGGTACCGCCTACGGGTTTTAGAGTTGATTTATACACTTCACCGGTCTTGGGATCCGTACGGCGCGGAGAAGCCAAGCTATACACCACAAGATCGACTTGGCCAAGTTCCGCTTTTATGGCTTCGATAACCTGGTTTTTTAGTTCATTGGAAAAGGCGTCGCCATTAAGTGTTTTGGCGTAAATTCCGGCAGCTTGTGCAGCTTCGTGGAATGCCGCGGTATTATACCAACCAGCGGTACCGGTTTTACGCTCGGTAGGTGCTTTTTCAAAACACACGCCCAAGGTATTTGCGCCATGGCCAAAAGCGGATTCGATACGTGACGCCAAGCCATATCCAGTAGAACAGCCCAATACCAATACATTTTTGAAGCCCTGCCCAGATTTACCTTGTGCTTTAACGTATTCAATTTGGCCCAGGACATTTTGGGCACAACCTGCAGGATGGGCGTTAGTACAAATAAAGCCCCTAATTTTTGGTTTGATAATCATGTGAACTCTGGTTCCTAGTTTCAGTTGCGCGCTATTGTACTGCCGCAATCGCGCGCAACAAATCTGAACAGCTAGCGTCGGCTGCGATAAAGTTGCGCCTCGGTTATTTGGTGGAAGCTGGCAATTTCTTCCTGGAACTGTTTGTACTGTGCGTAAATTTTAGCGAAAGTTGGATCTTGTTCCACCTGCTCCTGCAAGACCTCGGCAGTTGCCTCGCGTAATGCCTGTACCACTTCATCAGGCAACTGGCGCAGCTCAACACCGTGTTCATTGAGCAGTTTTTGCAAGGCAGCGTTATTGCGGGCAGTATATTCATCCAACATATCCTGGTTTACCGCGCGTGCCGCAACCTCGACAATTTTTTGTAAGTCTTCAGGTAAGGCTGCATAAGCCGATTCGTTGACGATAAATTCTAAGGTGGTACCGGTTTCATGCCAGCCAAAGGCGTAATAATATTCAGCGGCCCTGTGTAACCCAAAGGCTAGGTCATTGTATGGACCAACCCATTCGGTAGCATCAATCGCGCCCGTCTGTAGTGAGGTAAACAACTCACCACCAGTTAGCGAAACCGGTACGCCGCCCATTTTTTTAATGACTTCGGCACCGAGTCCCGGTATGCGCATCTTCAACCCACGCAAATCTTCAACACTGTTTATTTCCTTTTTGAACCAACCCGCCATTTGGGTACCCGTGTTGCCACCGGCAAATGGGATCAAGCCGAAGGGCTTATACAGCTCGCGCCACAACTCCAAACCGCCACCATAGTGCAACCAGCCGTTCATTTCCTGGGCATTCATGCCAAAGGGCACGCCGGTAAATATCTGCGCCGCCGAGGCTTTGCCTTTCCAATAGTAAGGCCCTGAATGCCCCATTTGCACTGTGCCCCTTGAAACAGCATCAAATACTTCAAATCCGGGTACCAATTCACCGGCACCGTAGACCCTGACCGTCAAACGCCCACCCGACATGGTGTTGACCATCTCTGCAAAAGTTTCCGGCCCTTTGCCCAATCCCGGGAAATTTTTGGGCCAACTGGTCACCAGCTTCCATTCGAAGTTTTGCTGAGGTTGGCTAGTGGTAGTGGTGTTTTCCGCAGGGCTAGGTTGTTCTGACGAACATGCAGACAATAACCCAAGGCTGAAAATGACGAGTAAGGTGCTTAAAAGACGTGGCATAGCGCGCTATTCCTTTATAAACAATGTGAATAAAAACCTAAATTGAGTAACCGGGCTAACCGTAGACCAAATCTGGTAACCAAGTAACTGTTTGCGGCCAAATCGCCATAATCACCAACAGGCCCAACTGGATGATAATGAAGGGAATAACTCCTTTGTATATCTCAATTGTCTTGATGGCTTCTGACGCGACACCCCGCAAATAAAACAAAGCAAAACCAAAAGGTGGCGTGAGGAACGAGGTTTGCAGGTTAACCGCAATCATTATCCCCAACCAGATAGGATCAACGCCCATGGTCAACAAAACAGGCGCCACCAGCGGCACAACCACAAAGGTAATCTCGATAAAGTCGAGGATAAAGCCAAGGATAAAAATGATAACCATCACTATCAACATGGCAGAAAAGACACCACCCGGCAGTTGTTCAAACATGCGGTGGATCATTTCTTCACCGCCAAACCCCCGGAAGATAAGGGAGAATATAGAAGCGCCAATCAAGATTAAGAAAATCATAGAAGTGACTTTGGTGGAATCAATAGCCGCGGCCTTCAACTTTTGCCAATCCAATTTTTGCCTCGCTAGGGCCAATAGGATGGCACCTGTAGCACCCACACCGGCGGCCTCTGTGGGTGTGGCAAACCCGGCTAATATAGAGCCAAGCACCATGATAATGAGTAATAGCGGCGGAAATAATGCGCTAAACACATTAACCTGGGGTTCTGCTTCGTCTTCGACGTCGCTTTTCAAGTCTGCAGGTGTCGCAAACAACACATAAATGGCATAGAGCACCACAAGCATTAGCCCAGGTACGATAGCCCCGACAAAGAGGTCACCGACTGACACTGAGTCGGGGGAAAAGATCCCCATATTTAATTGCGCCTGCTGGTAAGCGCCCGACAGGACATCCCCCAATAACACCAAAGCGATAGATGGCGGGATGATTTGGCCAAGGGTACCGGTTGCACAAATACTGCCGCAAGCCAATGACGCAGGGTATCCCCGCTTCAACATTGAAGGCAGTGACAACAAACCCATTGTCACTACCGTAGCCCCTACAATGCCGGTGCTGGCCGCCAGCAACATGCCGACAAACACCACAGACAATGCCATGCCGGAATTATATTTACTAAAAACTTGTGCCATGGCAGTTAACAGGTCTTCCGCCACCTTTGATTTTTCCAGCACAATCCCCATTAGCACAAACAAGGGCACAGCCAGCAAAGTCTGGTTGTTGATAATGCCAAATAAACGGCTAGGCAGCGCCGACAGGTAAGATGCGTCAAAGGTTCCGGTGAGGATCCCAATACCGGCGAATATTAGGGATGTCCCAGCAAGGGTGAAGGCGACTGGATAGCCAAGCAATAATACAAGGCAGACTGACAAAAACAGCAGCAGGGCCATAAATTCCATCTAGTTTACTCCTTTGCCATTGCCTGTTTCGCGTTTTTCAAAAGTTCCGCTATACCCTGCAGGATCAGGCTAGTTGCGAACAATAAAATGAATGATTTAAGTAGGAATAAAAATGGCAAACCGCCTGCTGCCTGCGATGCCTCCTGCATTTGCCAGGATCTAGCAACATAGTCCCAGCTCATAACGAAAATAAAAATGGACACGGGCATCAATAAAAACAGTGTTCCAAAAAAATTAACCGCCGCTTTTTTCTTGGCGCTGTAGTTGCGGTAAAACACATCGACCCGAACATGGCCGTCACTCTGCAAGGTATAGGCTGCCCCTAACATGAAAATTGCGGCATGCAAATACATCACAGACTCCTGCATCGCCACCCACCCAAGATCAAATCCATAGCGCAGAACCACGATAGCAAAGGTCAACGCCGTCATAACTATGGTCAGCAGACTAACCACTTTGCACGTGGCGTGATGGAATTTATCTATCGCGTTACTAATGCTGTCCAACAAAGGCGGGATCCCAGGTTTTTGATTAGGGTCAAGATTCTTGCAGAAAATGATTGATTTGAAAACGGAATTTATGGTGCAAAGGGGATCATCAGAGCTGTCGACATAAAAAAAGTGCCGCTAGGACACTCTTCTACCACTGCCGCCTAAACAAGCGGGTGAGTCGGGTGCATCACCATATAGTCGCTCCCACTCTTGGTCGGTATAAGTATGTAGTGCCATGGCATGGATGTGGTTTTCAATTTCATCCTTAAGCACGCTGTTGACTGCCCGATGCCGGCTTAACAAACGTTTACCATTAAACTGCTGTGACACAAGCACCACCTTGAAATGGGTTTCAGAGCCAATAGGCACATTGTGCTGCGAGCTCTCGTTTATCACTTCAAGGAAATCTGGTTCAAAGTGCTCGTTCAGCTTATCTTCAATACTATTTTGTATATTCATCGTCATCACCTCACCATACACCCAATGCAGATGGACTAGCTTGCATTGGGTCAGAAAGGGTAAACCACCCAAGTACTAATTTAGCGCTTCCCCAAGAATTTAAGAACTGTAAAACCGAGAAAAAGCGCTTGCTTTTTAATAACTATTTGAGCCCATTCCTTATTTTTTTAGCAAGGAAAATCTCCACTTTTTATAACCCTATTTACCTGCGTGTATTTGCCTAAACGTGAGGTTTATTCGCCCGCCCATTGCCTTTTTGGATTTCGCGATACCGTGCAACCAGAACTGTTGGGTTACCCCCCGCATCACCAACAAGCTGCCATTGCCCAGCGTAATTTGAACCTTTTGTCCCGTGACCTTATGCTTAAAATCAAAGCGCCGGGCATGGCCTAGGGTAACCGATGCTATAACCGGCTCTTGCCCCAGTTCTGGTTCGTTGTCGCAGTGCATGCCCATCGAGTCATTGCCATCCCGGTATAGGTTGGCCAGTACACTGTTGAAACGGGCGCCGCAGTGCTCACTGCACAATATGCGTAATTTGGCTAAATCCGCTGTCCAAGTATTGGGCAGCATGTCCAGGCCGGAATAGGTGTAGGCACTATCAGGGTCACCATACCAGGCCTGTAGCCTCGGTATCTTGTGCCATTTGCCATATACCTTTATCTGGTCTTGGCGCCAGGCAAGCCCCAGCTTTAAGCTGTCAAACAAGTGGCTTGCCTTTTCCTGCGAAAGAAAATTAGGTCGGTATTCGACATCCAAATTTGGCACACCTCGCAGTTGCCCCAACTGCGCCTGATCATCCATACCACCGTCATCGAAAATATCAATTTGCTGCATCGGGTTCCGGAACATGATGTGATAGACTCGCCATTATGAAAACAGATTTGAACCTAGTCGACAAAAACTTCTCCCTGCAACGTTATCCTTCCCATATGCAGCACCCTAGCTTACAGGCTTGGGATGCAGCCGATGAGCTAATCATTGAATACCTACACTCCCCTGGAGCATTAGAACAAGGACTGGATAATGCAGGTACATTAATATGTAATGACAGCTTTGGTGCCCTTGCCTGTTTCCTAGCCAATGACAGGACTACCTGGTACAGCGACTCAAAAGTTGCTGAAAAAGGCATGCTGCAAAATTGGTCAGAAAACCAAGGAGCTAGACCTGTACCACAGGTCAGCTTTGACTTGGCTAGGATTGAACCCAGCTTTTCCTGCGCCATCCTGAAACTACCGAAATCCAATGAATACTTGATAGATATACTGTGCCAATTGCGCCGCATATTAGCAGACGGGACATTGGTAATAACCGGCGGCAAAGCCAACCAAATCAGTAAAAATGTGCTGAAAACTTTTGAAAAATACTTAGGCGGTAGCCATACCTCTTTGGCCAAGAAGAAGGCCCGGTTGATTTTCACCAGGGTTAATAAAGGGCTTAAAGCAGCATCACCCTACCCCATCAGTTGGAAAACCGACGATAGCAAATTAACTATAATTAACCACGCCAATACCTTCGCCAACCAAAAACTCGACATTGGTGCCCGCTTCTTTTTACAACACCTGCCCAATGTCGCTGGTAAAACGGTAATTGATTTAGGCTGCGGCAACGGCGTGCTATCAGTGCAGTTACTAAAACAAATCCCAAAACAACTAACATTAGTAGATGAATCGGCAATGGCATTGCAATCAGCCAAAGCAACGATTGAGGAAAACTATGATGCTAACCACCAAATCACAGGTAACTGCGATATAGATTACTGCCATAGCAATTGCCTAGAAGACTTTGCCGCGAAAGACATTGACTATGTTATTTGTAACCCGCCATTTCACCAGCAAAACACAATTACAGACCATATCGCTTGGCAGATGTTCAAGGATGCCCACAGGGTGCTAAGGGTTGGCGGTGAATTGAGGATTGTTGGAAACCGACACCTGAATTACCAAGACAAGCTAAAGCGTTTGTTTGGTGGCTACAAGATAGTTGCAAGTAATAATAAATTCGTTATTTTATCTAGCTATAAAAAATAACCCAATCCGACAGTAACTGTACCGGAAAAGGACAAAATAAACTTAAGGGAAGTAACATCCGATGCGCTATCTAATACTAAGTCTGCTTTTTATATCACACATTGCCCTAGCCACTAATGATGGTTCTGAAATCCAACCCGGTGTCCTGTTCCCTAAAGTGAAAATGGAAACCAACTTCGGGGATATCGAAATCGAACTGGATCGGCGCCGGGCACCGATAACCACCAATAACTTTTTGCGCTACGTGGTCAGGGGTAGTTACGACAACACTATTTTCCACCGCATAGTACCCGGTTTCGTGGTGCAAGGTGGCGGCTATGACCCGAAGTTCAATGCCCAACCCAGCTTTGGCAAAATATTCAATGAGTCAGGGAATGGTTTGAAGAACGATTTATATACCATCGCCATGGCCAGGCAGGACGACCCCCACAGCGCAAACCGGCAGTTCTTTTTTAATGCCAATAACAACCCTAGCCTAGATCCTGGACGGCGCTGGGGCTATGCGGTTTTTGGCTTGGTGCTAAAGGGCGCTGAGGTAGTTGACAAAATGGCGCAAGTGAAGACCCAATACAATGCCCAAGTAGGCTGGCGCGATGTACCGGTGGAGCCTGTAATTTTGGTTAAAGCGACCCTCTTGCCACCGCCGGGCGTTGGCGCCCAGGAAAACTGATAAAAGAATAAAGGGGCTATTAAAGCCCCTCAATCGCAATTGCTACTCTTGCAAGCCGCCATCGCTTACATTCCACATATAAAACCCTGTCAGTGTATCCCTGGCACTTTGTGCCGAGATTGAATATTGGCTATCCCCCCCGTCAAAGACCACATTGGGTTGCAAATCCAAACTACTCCAATTGATTAGCAAGGCATCGTAGTTAGCTGTAGATAGTGTGATGCCTTTAAACATGGCAAGCATTCTGGTTACGTTGGAGACATCCCACGAACTAATGTCCTGATCGAAGTTAGATGCTCCTTCAAACATAGCAATCATGTTGGTGACGTTTGAAACATCCCAGTTACCTAGGTCTTGGTTAAACTGGGTGGCGCCAGAAAACATCGCGGCGGTAGATCTGACACTGGACACATCCCATGCACCAATGTTTTGGTCAAAAGCAGTGGCCTGTGCAAACATATTGTCCATATCGGTAACCCTTGAAACATCCCATAAGCCGATATCCTGGTTGAAAGCATCAGCGAAATAAAACATGCCATACATATCGGTCACACTCGATACATCCCAAGCGCCAATGTCCTGGTTAAAGGCGTCAGCATAAATAAACATATAACGCATATTGGTTACGTTAGATACGTCCCAAGCACCAATATCCTGGTTAAAAGCCCTAGCTGAGCGGAACATATCTTCCATATTGGTGACATTAGCTACGTCCCATGAGCCGATATATTGGTCAAACCCATGGGCTTCTGCAAACATAAAGCGCATGTTGGTGACGTTAGATACATCCCAAGAATCAAGCGGCTGGTTGAAATTGACTGCCAGATAAAACATCCATGCCATGGTAGTGACATTAGACACATCCCAAGAAGAAACATCCGGATTTGCATATATCGCCCGGTAGAACATATACGACGTATCGGTCACATTGGCTAGGTTGGGTATGTCTTGGGCGTTAACAACCAAGTTTCTACAGCGATAAAAAGCACTGCGCATTGACTGCCACTTAATATCGCCCCATTGCTCTACGGAGGATAATTGTTCATTGTCAAGGTACCGACCATCAACAACATTCTCTCCAAAATAGATTTGTGGATAAATGCCATTGATTTTGATGGTGTAGATGCCATCGACCTCATATTGGTGGGTAATATCACCGGTTACATTGCTGTCGGTAGAGCCATCCCCCCAATCTACATGGTAGTTATAGCCACCGCCCCTGGTTTGCAGGGTTACTTTACCAAGCTCATCGGGGTTGTCAGTGTTCTCTGTATTCCAAATAGTAACAAAAGGACGCTGCTCGACAACCTCAACTGTTCTTGTTATTTGCGCTGTGTTGTTGGAATAATCGGTGGCGGTGTAGGTCAGGGTATAAATTCCAGCCTGCTGTGTGTCTACTGAGCCGGAGACAATAACAAATACATCGCCATCGATCGCATCGCTTGCGGTGGCTCCCAATTCAATATAGTCATCGTACTGCATGAGTCGCAATGAATTTTCGCCATTTAAGATAATCACTGGCGCGGTGGAGTCCGGTATTGCGAAGGTGGGTTGAGGCGTTAATGGCTGCGGATCTAAGATTCTATCCCCACCACAACCACCTATACTTAATAAGAAGAAAAAGCAGAAACAAATTAAAGATTGCTTATTGGTATGCATATGGATTCCTTGCCTTAAGATAATGTCCTTAACATTGCCCACATGTAAAACTTTTACCGTTACAAATGTGGCTTTGTAAACATAGCAAAAATATACCCGACACCCAATAGAAAAGATGAATTACCCAGACTTTTCCTTTTTAATAAACTCGTAGGCAGCCTGGATATCCTGGGCTTTTTGTTTGGCCAACTCCAGGGCTTGTTTTGGCAGGCCTTTGGATACCAGCTTGTCAGGGTGGTGCTCTGACATTAACTTTCGATAGGCTTTTTTCACTGTTTTTTCATCATCGGATTTACTCACACCGAGAATACGGTAAGCATCCTCCAACGACTGGGCATCGGAATAGCTGGCTTGTTTCTGGTATTGGCCCCGCCTGTGCTGGCGTTGCTGGCCATTGTGTTGGCGTTGCCGGAAGCGCAGTTCCGCCTCAAATGCAGAAATTAAATACAGCAGTTCGTTTTGTTTGAAGCCAAGTATTTTAGCCACCTGCTCCAGCACTTTTTGCTCGGCCTTGTCTAGCCTGCCGTCAGCGTAGGCGGCCTGGATAAGGATCTCCAGATAGATCTGCAGAATATCTTTGCGCCCATAGCAGGACTCTACGAGTTCTTTCAATATCTCCTGGAATGGGAAATCTGGCGCCTTGCCTTCACGAAATGCTTCCTGGGCTTCGGCACGGGTCGCCCCAGTTAAGCCCATATCATCCATTAGGGCACTGGCGATACGGATTTCTTCTTCAGTGACCCGGCCATCGGCCTTGGCGATATGCCCCAAAACCGAAAACAGGGCATGAAAAAACACGGCTTGGTTTTTAACCGACTCTTTGTCTACAAAAAATCGGCCAAAGCCCCCCATCTGGTTGAAATCTTGGCTATATCCCCGGTCAAACATGTGGCCAACAATAATGCCCAAAATGGCACCAGGGATTTTGCCAAACATAAAACCAAAGACACCACCAAGGACTTTTCCCCAAATCGCCACTAGCGCAACTCCTCATTTAACTGTTTTAACCTCGCCGGTGTCCCCACATCACACCAATTACCGGCAAACAACTCACCCGACACAGCGCCACTGGCCATCGCCCGTTTCAGGATGGGTGCCAATGGCAAAGGTTCTACTTCAATACCTTGGAAAAATGTTGCACGGTATATCGCAATGCCGGAGAAAGTATAGCGTTTTGCTCTGTAGCCACCGCAAAGGGACGCAGCCAGCAAGCCGGAATCCTGCAGATAAAAGTCTCCGGCTTTGTTGTGGCTAGGGTTATTGACCAAAACCAAATGCGCATCTTTTTCCATTTCCGCCCCTACCAACGCCGTATAGTCATATTCACTCCAGACGTCACCGTTAACTACGATAAAAGACCCATCGCCCAGCTGGGACAAGGCATTGACTATACCGCCGGCAGTTTCTAAAACCGGTGCTTCTGGACTGTACACAATTTCCAGCCCCCAATACTTGCCGTCACCTAATTCATCAACAATTTTCTCGCCTAACCATGCATGGTTGATCACGACTTTTTTAATACCAGCCGCCACTAATTTTTCTAAGTGATGGACGATTAAAGGCTTTCCTGCAACCTTCAACAAAGGCTTAGGCAGGCTATCGGTAAGTGGCCGCATGCGTTCACCGCGCCCGGCAGCCAATATCATTGCTGTAGTTATAGTTGGCATCGCTAGTCCTGACCCAGGCTAATTTTGGACAGGCTGTTTAGCCAACATTGCTGGCATTATTTTCTCCGCCACTAGGCTCGCCAACGCGCGGGTACTGTCATATTGCGCCCCGATGTCAACGATGTACTGCAATGTACGCGGAATATCATTGAGATACCCCTGTTTGCCATCGCGGTGGCAAAGGCGGCAAAATATTCCACTTGCTTTTATATGGCGCTGCAAACCAACCATGTCGAACCAATATCTGAACTCCTGCCATTGGTATTGCGCGTAATAGCGTTGGTACCAATCATGTAATGACTTTTCGACAAATGCTTGCGGCCAAACAACATAACAATCGCGCAGCAATGACACGGCATCATAAGTGATAGGCCCGATCACCGCATCTTGGAAATCAATAACGCCTATATCTTGTGCAGCAGGAGTGCCGCGCCCTCCCAATAACATCAAATTGCGGCTGTGGTAATCGCGATGCACGCCCACCTGTGGCTGGTCTTTAAACACCGTGGTAATCGCAGCTTGGGAATGTTTAATAATGTCTAGTTCGTCCACAGACAAGCCTAGCTGCAAATGTACTTCAAGTAGCCAATGGTTGAACAGGTGGTATTCGTTGTCCAATAACACCTGGTCAAACTCAGGCAATTCCCCTCCACTTGTAGCAGTGACTTCCTGTATTTTAGGTAAGTGGGCTAGCGCCGCCTGGTAATATTCTGAGACATTGTGGGCACCGTATTTTTGGGCAAACAGTTGATCCCCAAAGTCTTGTAGCAACAGGAATCCATTTTCAAAATCACAGTCCAACACACTTGGCACACTGACACCTGCCGCTAAGTAAGCGTCGGCTATGTTGACAAACGCGATGTTATTTTCGTGTTCTGGTGGTGCATCAACAGCAATACAGGTCTTGCCCGGGTGCCCAAACCGAAAGTAACGCCGGAAACTAGCGTCACCCGATATCATATGGAAATTATCAGGAAGGTACCCAGGAAGTTGCCGCAGCCAGGCGAGCAATTGTTGTGCACGTTTATCGTGTTGCATGTTTTTATAATTGTCTTTTGCGGAAACTGTTTGTTATTAAATAATGCTGCAACAGTCTTATTCAACAAGAAATTCTGCTTTTTTCCGAAGTAAGCTGGTAAAAGTGGCTGAAACCGTTAAAATCGCTAGTCGAATAGCAAATACCTATAACTCTCATACAGCACCAATTTCCTGGACTATATGCACCTTAGCCTACGCATTTTGACCCTCTTTTCTGGAATAACCGCCACGTCGGTCTACGCTGTAGATCAGTGTTTAGTGCCTGTTAAACCGATTGATGAAAGCAAATTGGCGAAACCGAAAGAAATTGTCGTCAGTGCTAACAGAGTAAATATTGAGCAAGATACCGTCGCAGAATTTAAGGATGATGTTGAAATTGCCAATGATTCAGCTTTGATAAAAGCGCAGCAAGCGCGCATAGACCGCAATAGCCGCAAGCTAGAAGCGACAGGTGACATCCAATTCCAAGACGCACAGATCAATGTCTCCAGCGACGCCCTACTACTCGATTTAGATTCGGGCATGATGAGCATGCAATCGACCCAGTATCAAATGCTGAGCTTCCAGGGACGCGGCAGCGCCCAACAGATTGCGCTAAACCAAGAACAAGGCGTAAAATTGGAGGACGTGTCATTTACCACTTGTCCAGTAAACCAGGAAGACTGGCGGATTGAAGCAAGCAGCATTGAGATAGAACCGGGAGAGTTGTGGGGTAAAACCCGGCACACCAAGTTTTATGTCAAAGATGTCCCGGTATTGTACCTGCCCTATTTTGCCTTTCCCGTGACAGATCAACGCCAAAGCGGGTTGTTGTTTCCCGAAATAAGCAGCTCTGAAGCCACCGGCTTGTCATACGAACAACCTATTTATTGGAATATTGCACCTAATTACGACGCGACCTTTACTCCAAGGTTGATGACGTCACGTGGATTGCAGCTGAAAAACAAATTTCGCTATTTAACGCAACAACACAGCGGCGAGCTGCATTTTGAGTATATGCACAGCGACAGTGATACACCGACCAATGATTCCAGGTACTTTTACCGGTTATCGCACAGCGGTGAGTTAGGGGAAAACTGGTTTATAAATGCTGAACTAAATGGCTTGAGCGATGACAACTATATTGTGGACTTAGGCTCAGATTTCTATAACCGGGCCGATACCCATTTGTTCAAAACCGTATCCTTCTCCTATTACGGCGACAACCTAAGCCTGAATGCTGCCTTGCGCGACTTTGAAACTATTGGCGATCACCCCAATAGCTACCGGGCACTGCCTGAAATTAAACTTGACTATAACCTGTGGCAATCTGGTTTATTGGAACTTAACTTACAGTCAGAACTAGCCTATTTTGATAGCGGTGATGCAGCCCAACCAGAAGCGACCAGGCTGCACTTAGTGCCTAAATTATCCCTGCCACTGCGCAATAGTTGGTCTGAATTTCTTGCAGAAGCCAGCATCATTCATACCAGCTATAACCAGCGCAACATTGAAAATACAGGCCTAGAAAGGAATGTTGACCGGACTCTGGGGCAAGCCAGGTTATACGGCTCAATCGCCTTTGAACGCGACGCGACCTGGTTAGGGCAAAAGGTCACGCAAACCCTGGAACCCAAATTCCAATACCTCTACACCAGTTACCAAGATCAGAGTAAGATAGGCCTTTACGATACAACGCGATTGCTTAACGATTTTGATGGTTTATTCCGCGGCCAGGAATTTACTGGCCTTGACCGGATAAGCGACAAAAACCAAATGACCCTCGGGGTGAGTACCCGCTATATAGATCAAAATAATAGGGAACAATTCAAGCTAAGTTTGGGTCAGATTTTCTACTTTGATAGCAACCGTGTATTAGAAGCCAGTAAATCAGAGGATAGGTCTGCTGTCGCCCTGGAGCTGGACTGGAATATAACGTCCCGTTGGTTTAGCCACAGCGAATTGCAAATTTCAGCCCAGGATGAAAAAATCGAACGCAGTAATATGTCTATCGAATATCGTCTAAGTGACGATAAGCTCGTGCAATTCAACCACAGGTACGTGCGTGATCTTTCGGGTGAAAAAATCGAACAAATAGGCATTGTGGCAACCTGGCCAGTGGCAAAAAACTGGCAATGGATAGGCCGCTACTACCGGGATTTAGATTTAAACCGCACAACAGAAAGCTATACTGGCGTGCAATATGATTCTTGTTGCTGGTCCTTGCAAGTCATTTGGGAGCGGCACCTAAGCAACCGGTTTGATGCGCTGGGCAATCAAAGTATTAATGACTACGAATCAGGGATTAAGTTTAAATTTGCCTTCAAGGGAATGGGGCAACAAAGTAAACGTAGCCACATATTGGATGATGGCCTATATGGCTATCGCAGACCTTACCTATTGGAAAAATAAGAAAAGACACTTTATGAAATTTAAGTTTTTAACAGCTTTGTTGATGGTGAGCGTGCCTTATATGGGCTTCGCGCAGCAAAAAGAACTAGATAGCGTCGCGGTTATTGTAGACCAAAGCGTGGTACTGGAAAGTGAGGTGGCAAACCTTATCCGCACGGTAAAATCAAATGCGATCCGCAATAACCAGAACTTACCAGCAGATCGTATCCTGCGTACCCAGGCGATAGAACGCTTGATAGTTGAAAGCCTGCAAATGCAGATGGCAGAGCGCATGGGTATACAGATAAGCGATCCGCAACTTGAACAGACCTTGCAAAACTTTGCCGCGAGCGAGGGAGTGACATTACAGCAACTAAGGGCACAGGTCCAAGCTGAAGGCATGAGCTACGACGAATACCGGGAACGCATCCGCAAAGAGCTCATCACTGGTGAAGTGACACGCGCCAATGTCCGCCGCAGGATCAATGTTACTACACAGGAAATCAACAATATGGTTAGCCTTATGGAAGAACAAGGCGCCGAACAAGTTGAATACCACCTCGGCCACATCTTAGTTGGTTTCCCCAGCCAGCCAACGCAATCTGATATTGATGATGCCAATGATCGCGCAGGCCGTGTCTTGGACTTACTTCAGGCCGACGATGCTGACTTCGCTAAAATTGCCGTAACAGCTTCATCCGGAGCCAAAGCCCTTGAAGGTGGTGATTTGGGTTGGATGAATATTAATTCCATGCCTACCCTATTTGCTGAAGCCGTACAAGGCAGCAGATCAGGCGACTTAATTGGTCCAATACGCAGTGGCGCCGGCTTCCACATCTTGAAAATCCATGAAATTAGAGGCCAGGAAATAGCAGAGATTACCGAAGTCAATGCCCGTCACATATTGATTAAACCGTCAATTATCCTAAGTGAAGACCGCGCCGAAATAATGTTAAAAGAATTCCGGGAACAAATATTATCGGGTGAAGCTGATTTTGGCGAGTTGGCAGAAGAACATTCAGCTGATCCTGGTTCCGGTTCCAACGGCGGCGAGCTGGGCTGGAGTGATCCCTCCAACTATGTCCCGGCATTTAGGGAAACATTGGAGCAGTTGCAAGACCAGGAAATTAGCATGCCGTTCCGTTCGACATTCGGCTGGCACATTGTGCAACTACTAGGTAAACGCGTTGGAGACGTGACAGACAAGGTCCGGATGGACAAGGCCTACGGTTTGCTGTTCCAACGCAAGTTCAATGAAGAACGCGAGCTCTGGGTACGCGAGATGCGCGATAATGCGTATATCGAAGTATTGGAATAATAGGAAACCATAAACATGCCCGTGAAAATTGCTATTACCCCTGGTGAACCTGCCGGCATAGGACCAGATTTAATGGTCCAACTTGCGCAGCAGCAATGGGATGCTCAGCTTGTTGTTTACGCCGACAAGCAGATGTTATTACAACGGGCAAAACTGCTATCACTGCCGTTGCAGTTGGTGGATTATGACGATTCTGAGCAAGCCGTCTTGCCGCCTGGCTCACTTTATATCCACCATGTGCCCACTAAGACAGCACCGGAGCCTGGTAAGCTTAATGCAGATAATGGCCATTATGTAGTAGAAACCCTGAGGCTTGCCAGCCAGGCCAATATAGAAGGCGACTTTGACGCTGTAGTAACCGGCCCCGTGCACAAAGGTATTATCAACCAAAGCGGTATATCCTTTAGTGGCCATACCGAGTACTTTGCCCTGCAAGCCAATATATCCGATGTTGTTATGATGTTAGCTACAGAAGGGCTCAGGGTGGCTTTGGTGACGACACACATCCCGCTGGCCTACGTCAGTAAGGCAATAACACCAGAACGGCTGGACAAAGTCATCACCATCCTGGACCACGATTTAAGGACCAAGTTTGGGATAGCAAAACCAAAAATCTTCGTCTGTGGGTTAAACCCACACGCTGGTGAGAACGGCCATATTGGCAAAGAAGAGATCCTAGTGATAGAACCTGCTTTGGAAAAGATACGGGAAAAAGGTATTGACCTGGTGGGTCCTTTACCTGCCGACACTATCTTTCAGCCAAAATACCTCAAAGACGCTGATGCAGTATTGGCTATGTACCACGACCAGGGGTTACCAGTGTTAAAATACAAGGGGTTTGGCGCCTCAGTTAACATTACCTTAGGCTTGCCGTTTGTCAGGACATCAGTTGACCACGGCACCGCGCTTGATTTAGCCGGGACAGGCGAAATAGACAATGGCAGTTTCAAGCTGGCCATTGAAAAAGCCATCAAACTGGCTAGGAGCAGGCAATGAGCAAAGCCCACCTTGGCCATGTCGCAAGGAAACGCTTTGGTCAAAACTTCTTACACGATCAGCAAATCATCGACTCGATTGTCAATGCCATTAATCCCAAGCCGGAAGACAACCTAGTGGAAATAGGGCCAGGCCTGGGCGCATTGACCGAACCCGTATGCGAAAAAGTCCCACAGCTGACAGTTGTAGAACTCGACCGTGACCTTGCAAAACGGCTGAACAGCCATCCGTTTATGCAAGACAAGCTCACCGTCATCGAAGCCGACGCGCAAAAGTTCGATTTTTCGACTCTCGCGCAAGCAAAGAAAAAGCTCAGGGTGTTTGGCAATTTGCCCTACAATATATCAACGCCCCTGATGTTCCACTTGTTCCAATACGCTGCACATATCCAAGACATGCATTTCATGTTGCAAAAAGAAGTGGTAGACAGGCTTGCCGCCACGCCAAACCACAAGAATTTTGGGCGTTTGTCTGTAATGGCCCAGTACTATTGCCAAGTGCAACCGGTGCTGCATGTGCCTCCAGGCGCCTTCAACCCGCCCCCCAAAGTGGACTCCGCAGTAGTTAGGCTAACCCCCCATGTAGCACCTCCAGTGGAGTTGAGTAGCAAAGCAATACTGGATAAAGTGTGCTCTGCGGCATTCAACCAGCGCCGCAAGACAATACGCAACAGTTTGAAAGGCCTGCTGCCCGCTACAGAAATTGACGCCCTGGATATAGATAGTTCAGCCCGGGCGGAAAACCTAGGTTTGGCAGATTATGCTAAGATTGCGAACGCTGTAGCTGATATTTCTTCAGAATAAAAAGGACTCACCGTGCACGCAAAGAATATAACCATTGATGTTGAAACTAACTATTTACCGGATCACATCCCACCCGAGAAAAATAAGTTTGCTTTTTCGTACCACATCAAGGTTACAAACAATGCAGCACAAACGGTGCAACTGCTTAATCGATATTGGCTAATCACTGACGGCAATGGCAAAAAAAGCGAGGTTGCGGGCGCAGGTGTGGTGGGCAAACAGCCCCATATTAAACCAGGTGAAAGCTTTGCTTATTCATCAGGTGCAATCTTGGACACGCCGGTGGGCTCTATGCAAGGGCACTTCGAATTCCAGGCGCCATCAGGTGAATTGTTTAAGGTACCTATTGATATCTTCAGCCTATCTGTACCACACGCACTAAACTAACAAGGAAGGGGCGCCGTGTGGGCAAGACATATGTAGTAGGAGACATACAAGCCTGTTTCGATGGCTTACAAGCACTGCTTAAAAAAGTCGGTTTTAAGGAGAAGTCGGATCGACTGCTAGCGGTCGGCGACCTGATTGGACGCGGCCCGCAAGCGCTTGAGACCCTGCGTTTCCTATACGGGTTAGGAAAGCGCTTTGACTGTGTATTAGGCAACCATGACTTGCACTTTTTAGCCGTATCGCAAGGTATTAAAAAACCAAAGCCGCGCGACAACTACCAAGCCCTGTTAGCAGACAAGCACCTTGATCGCTACGTGCAGTGGTTGCGCTGCAAGCCACTGGCGCAAATTCCGGAACCGGGCACCTTTTTGTGCCATGCAGGTTTATACCCTTTTTGGTCAGAAAAAAAGGGATTACTACTCGCACGTGAAGTGGAAAACAAACTGCAATCCAAGCATTGGCATAGCTTGCTTGAGTATATGTATGGCAGTGAAGAATGCACTTGGTCTGATAAGTTGTCAGGCTTGTCAAGGCTGAAATTCATTGTCGATGCTTTTACTAGGATGCGTTTTGTCGACAAAAACGGCACTTTGAACCTAACCGTAAAAACCATGCCCGAAGAGGCTCCAATAGGCTATATGCCATGGTTCAAACACCCAAACCTGAAGGTTAAAAGCCAGTTACTCTTTGGCCACTGGGCAGCGTTACAGGGTAAGACCGGTTTAAAGAATGTGATTTCATTAGATACAGGGTATATATGGGGTGGCAAGATGACGGTAATCGAACTGAGCAGTATGGAGGCATTCGCCGTTGCCAATAAATCCTCCTCTGGCTGCTAGCTATTCCCTGTAACCAAAAGATGGAATTTTTTAGTCAGCCAAAAGTATAGTGGCACCCGTGCCTATTGCTATTTATGCTAAAGCCAAATACTACTAGCGCTAATTTGGATATGAAGTCTATACACAAATTTTTTCCTTTCGCATTCACTTCACTCTGTATGTCGGTTTCCAATTTGGCTTGGAGTGACAATGAGTTCTACGCCAAAATCAATGTCAATGGCCAACTCAGCGACGAAGGGGAAGGCAGTTTTTCGGAAATTCGCAGCAATAATTCATGGCTTGGGGTCAAAGGCACGCTGCCGCTAGATAATGAGCTTTATGCCGTTTATAGGCTGGAATGGAAAGTGGACATCACCGGTGAAGCTGGCGTTGACACCTTTACCGCACGCCCGCAATACGTTGGCTTGGGAGGTAGTTTCGGCGAGCTAACCCTGGGCCGTAATTTTACTGCGCTTTGGATGGCGCAGGGAAAAATCGATTTGTTCAACCACTATGAGGGCGACATCAAGACCCTGTTCAAAGGTGAAAACCGGTTGCCAGATGTTGCTACTTATACGTCACCATCCTATAACAATGTGAAATTTGTCATCACATACCAGGCGGAAAAAAGTGAGACAGGAAAATCTGCCACCTCAGCGGGGATATTTTATGGTGACAAATATTTAAAAAGCAACAACCTATTCGCTGCACTCGCCCAAGACTTCGACGTAAAAGGCTACGACGTGACCCGTGGGTCACTACATTACAAGTTTGACAAAAACAAAATTGGCGTAATTTTACAGAGGCAGGAACCAGGTGATGGAGGAGACTCTGAATCGGGGGCAACCATTAGCTATGAAAGAAATTTGGGAAAATACGCACTTAGGGCACAGTATCAAACAATGGAAGACGATTCTTTGTTCAATATCGGCGTAGATTACAAAGTTGGGAATAGCACCAAGGTCTATACTTGGTATTCCAGCAGCGACCGGGAAGACAGCGAAGACAAACAATACTTCGCATTAGGTTTTGAACACAAGTTATCCTATAAATTTTAAAAAGCCCTAGGGTCGAGCCAGAATGCAATGACCTTTGCTTTAGCAACAGGAAAAACCTTGGCTATTAGACCAAAGTCAAATGGCATTTACACCAAAGGCAGTTGATACTCTAGAGTGACAATGACCAGGAAAGGGGAAAAAGTTTGTCCGAGCAGCAATTTAGGGTAAAAATCTTCAGTGACTCCCAAGGATTGGTGCAGCAAATTAGTAGCGGCATCGACAGTGACCCCTTGACTAGAAATTTATTCCAGGTCAATACGGGCGAGCAGGACAAGCGCAGTGATGTGGTCTTGGTAGACTACAACTGTATTGCCCAAGAACCAGCCCAGGCGCTAAATAAGCTGCTCGGCTCCCAACTAAGTTCTGTCGCCATATTGCTGGTTTCGCCACATCAACTTACTAACCTGCCTTTTTCTATCTATGGCAGGTTTAGGTATTGTATTAAAATCCCGACTTTGGCCCAGGATCTCACCGAAGCATTGGCAACTGTATCGCTCGAACTGGAACAGCAAAAGGCGACTTTGGCGCAATTAGACTCGGCCAACGAAATGGCCATGATCGCCCTGGCTAGCAACAGCGAATACGGCCATGCCCTGCAATTTATTGAAAAAACCTATGAGCTCCACGACGTGGACTCCCTCGCGTCAAAACTATTTAGCCTATTGCACGGGCTTAACCTAGACGCAACTGTCATGTTTGTTATCAATGGTGTACGCCACTATTTTGCCAGCAATGGCAAACCTCCTTGCCCGAAACACCTCGGAATTTTTGCAACCATGCATGCGCAGGGCAGAATAATTGACATAGACCAGCAATGCTTGATCAATTTTCCGAAAGCTAGCCTGTTGCTACACAATATGCCGCTGTCACAACCTGAGCTTTACGGCAGGCTGAAAGATCTCATGCCCGCTATCTTGGGCTCAGTGGAAGCGAAAGTACACCTGCTAGAAACGGATCAGGTGATCGGGGCGCAAGCGAGTACTAGTGTTGCCGGTTTAGAGCAATTGAAGCTGGATATAGCCATACTGACCAACACCTATGGTGATGCGTTTGTCACAAAGTTGGCAAATATGCGACAGGCTGTAGACAGGCTAATATCCTTGTTCGAGAACGCCGATACCTCAGATTGTAGCTATAGCATCAAACACGGAGAGTTAAGCCAACTGCAGGACCTTCTTGAGCAATCAAACCAGGCGATATTGGTAAGCCAGGATAGTTTGGTTTCCAGCGCCTACCAAGTCGATACCATGATGGCCGCATTACAGCAGATCAGCCTCCAATACAACAAAGACCAAGAAGAAAAACAGACATTAACAATCCACAGTGAAGACGATGGTATTGAGCTGTTTTAGCCGCACTTCCGGATTAATTAGAACTTATACTTTTTCCAATGTCACAAAACGATAGCCATAGGGATTCTTAACATCAGCATTATGCGCTTCGCTTGAAAGCTCGCGCCATGAATAACCATCATTATAATCAGGAAACCTAGTATCCCCGTCCAAATCAGCATCTATATAGGTGAGGTATAAGCGGTTACACTGCTCCAAGCAAGCTTGATAGATGGCGCCACCACCAATCACCATGACTTCTTCAACGTTCCCTGCCGCTGCGATGGCAGAGTCAATGGAATCCACAACCACAGCATCTTGCAGCTGTATTCCTGAACGGCTAACCACAATATTTAGCCTGCCAGGTAGAGCCTTGCCGATAGATTGATAGGTTTTGCGCCCCATTACCACAGGCTTACCCATGGTAGTGGCCTTAAAGTGCTTCAGATCTGCCGGCAAATGCCAGGGCATGGCATTGTCAGCGCCGATCACCCGGTCATTCGCCATGGCGGCGATCATTGAAATTAACATTTTTGCCAAACTACGACCTTGTCACAAACGAATGCTAAGGATAAGTGAAATAGACAGCGATTGCACGTTAACGCTTGGCCGGACAAAGTTGAACAAAATGAAAATGTTGATTCGTGTACATTTTTTACCTTTTCTGAATTTTCTGCTATTTTTATTAAGACAAACCAGCCGTTAAAAGTGAAGTTGTTGTATGAACGGTAAAATAAAAACACCAACCACGATTGACATTGCGCCTATGGTTGCAAACCTTCCCTGTCCAGCAGTGGTAGTCGAGAGCCAAAACCGAATCCTTACTTTAAACTCCGAGGCCGGGAAACTGCTTACTGTGCAACCGGGTGAATTAATCGACCAAAAAACCCTGCAAAACCACTCCTGTTGGCAATGTACAGTTTTATCGCGCACCCCCCATTTGTTAGAGCTGTTTACTTGGAGCCCCGATATCTCTTGCCTGCAAAGCGGTAATGACATGTTAGCGCTGGTTTCTGATGTGGATATTGGAATTTGGGAATTTGAACCTAAAACAATGAATTGTTTCTTCTCTGACCGTTTCAAATCCTTAATTGGACACGATGCGCGGCAACCGCTGCACTGGCGCCAATTTCGGGAATTGATCGACGATGAAGACCAGGAAATATTTGACGTTTTTTTTGAAGATCACCTAGCTTATGGTGTGGCTTTAAAATTCGATTTCAGAATCACACGTCAGGATGCGGTATTCGGACAAAGGTGGTTTTTGTTGCATGGGGAAATCGTGCCGCAGGGTGACCGGATTAGGGGCATCCTGCGTGAATCAACATTGGAAAAAGAAGCCTACTCCATGCTTACCAAAACTGCCCAGACTAATGATCTTGCCCTAGAAGCCGGCAACATAGGGATTTGGTCAGGGGAAAGATTGGTCAATGATGATGTACATTGGTGTTGGGACTGGGATCACCGCATCAATGAAATGTTCGGCTTTGACCGCAAAGAACAAGGTAATTTTGATGCCTGGTTGCGGCGAATAGTTGCCAAAGACAGGGGCATGTCACTCGCGTTGCTCAGCAAGTCCCTAAAAAGCGGTTGCGAGTATGACAGCCAGTTTAGGATCAAAACCCCTAGCGGTGAACTTAGGTATATTACCGCCAAAGCCAAAGCTACTAAGAACCAGATTGGAGAAGTGTGCAGGATCGACGGAATTTGTTGTGATCAAAGTGAAATCCATGTTGCCCAGGCCAAACTCAAGCTATTGAATGAATCCCTAGAAAAGAGGGTCAGTGAGCGCACTGCGGCATTTGAAGAGGCAAAAATTGCTGCCGAGAAAGCAAGTGAAGCTAAAAGCGCATTCCTCGCCATGATGAGCCACGAAATCCGTTCGCCCATGAATGCAGTAATCGGCTCCCTCGATTTGTTGGCAACCTACAAGCAGAGTTTTGAAGAAATTGATCTCATAGACACCGCCAAAGCTTCTGCAACTGCATTAGTCAATATACTTAACGACATCCTAGATTTTAGTAAAATCGAAGCGGGCAAGCTCACCCTAAACACAGATGATTTTTCGCTGGCAGCCATGCTAGATGCCGTAATCGCTATCTTTGAGCCAAACGCTGCGGGTAAGGATATTGTTTTACGGATTATTGAAGACCCAGATCTGCCCCCAATCGTCCAGGGCGACGAACTCAGGTTACAACAAATCTTGTTTAACCTAATCGGCAACGCAATTAAATTTACCGATCCCGATGATGGCGCTCCTGGTGAAGTAGAACTCAGGGTCGAATGTGGCGAACGCAACCAATATGTAGCTTCTATCCGCTTCACAGTTAAGGACAACGGGATAGGAATAGCGCCGTCAGTACAAAAATCCCTGTTCACCCCTTTTAAGCAGGCCGAAGACTCGACGAGCAGGAAATATGGTGGTACCGGCTTGGGTTTAGCTATTTGTGGCCAGTTGGTTGACATGATGGGAGGAAAAATAAACCTCGAAAGCGAGCCCGGCAAAGGCTCGGCATTTTGTGTCGAACTCCCCATGTGGCTGCCAACACAAGCAAGTACTGCCGGAGAATTTGAACTGTTTGGTGAATACATTGAAGTTTTATGCTGGTCAAAAAACCTACAAGAAAACTATAGCAATTGGCAAGCGTATTTGGAACAGGCCGGGGCCCTAGTTGCAGGGCTGGGTTTGGGACAATCACCATGGCAGGAAAAGCACAGCAATGCTACAAGGCTAATTTTGGCCGACACCGACACCGTCCAGGAAGCCAAATTTAGGGACTTGCTGGAACAAAAACCTGCCAATGTAAAGCTAGTATTGGCATTGAGCGGTAGCAAATGCCAGAGGCAGAACCTCAATATCCACGGAAAGCAAATTTTTCTGATGCCCGAAGCAATTGAGTCAACCACGAGGTTGCGGCTCGTAAGATCATTGAGTCGGCTGTTGGGCGACAATGGCATTGATAGCTTAGCCACTCAAACAAATGATGGCACCACCTGTCTGCAAAACAAGACTAATCGCCTTCCAGATAGTGCAGATGATGCCAACTTGGAAGATCAGGACATCTTGGTCGTTGAAGATAACGAAATCAGTAGGCACCTGATTACCAAGCAGTTGAAGCACCTAGGGGTGGGCTGCTTCATTGCCGAAGATGGCCATTTGGGGTTAGCGGAATGGGAATCGGGTAGATTTAAGCTGATCCTCACAGATTGCCATATGCCTAACATGAATGGCTATGAAATGACCCGATGCATCCGGGAAAAAGAGCAACAGATTGCGGTGGCCAGACACATTCCAATAGTGGCGATAACAGGTGCAGCTATGAAGGGCGACGAGCAACTTTGTTTCGACGCTGGGATGGATGACTTCGTCAGCAAACCAGTGCAATTGAAGGATATACAACGAGTATTGGAGACTTGGTATGGATAAAAGAGAAAATGAGCCAAATATTATAAACCATGCTACTTTGACGGGTTTACTGGGTGACGACCAAGTTGCAATAAGGCAATTTCAACTAGTTTTCTTAAAAGATGCGAGGATAAGCCTAAAAAATCAGTCACAGCTATTGGCTGAAACCAGGTTCCAAGAGGTTAAAGAAGAAGTGCACTATTTGAAGACGTCGGCACTGTCAGTAGGTGCCGAACAAGTTGCCGCTACCCTGCAAAAAATGGAACAGGCGAGCCTAGATCGTGACCAAGCGCACTGCCATAAACTTTTCCTACAGCTTCAGAAATGCCTCAAGCAATACCACCAGGTGCTCCAAAATGAAATCAAATAACCAGGCTAAAACTCGCCATCCTAAAGTAATCATGGTGAGCGATGTTGAGGAAGACACGGAAGGGGTTGCTTCAATTGTATTGGAGTGTATTGAGGAATTTAGGCATTTTCCAGTCAATTACACTTTCGCGGCAATTAAAGAATTCAAACCAATAGTATTCATTTTCGCTCTCAACTCAGTAGAAAAATCCATCAAACTATACGCTAAAGCTATCAAGGAAGGTCTGCTCATGCACCGCCACCAAGCACTGCTACTATGCGATAAACACTCAGTAGATCTAGCGTATCAATGCTGTGTCAAAGGCTTGTTCGATGACTTTTTTGTGTTTAAGCCCCTTTATGAGCCGTACCGGTTAAAGATGCTCGTCCACAATGCGGTTAAGTTTATAAATGCGACAAATCATGAAATGTCACTATTAGATAGTGTTTTCAATGCCCAAAATGAGGATACAGAAAAACTTATTGAAGCGGCAAGTGATTGCAAGGCACAGGCAGAATCTGAAATAACCAGCTGCAAGACGCAATTATCTGATTTAATAAGCAACCAAGAAGTTATTGAAAAATTGGTTTTGGAGGACGATGCCAAAGATCTGGCTTGCAAACTGTTCGATCCTATATTGAGTGCATTAGAAAACCAGCTGATTGATAAATTAAATGATATTGTCGGCCAACTAGACAATCTCTACAAAGCAAACACTTCCCGCCAAGGCTCCCTGTTGGAAGGCGATAATGCAAGGAGGGAGGAGCTTTTGCAAACGCTCCAGCCTCAAGAAGAGCCTTGCGACGAGATTGCGGCAAAGAACTTCGCAAACCAAAAAGAGATAGTTGCCCCCATCAGCAAACAAACCCACAAGCATATCTTGGTAGTTGAGGACAATAGCATGTACCGAACCTTGTTGGTTAATATACTTGAGAATGCTGGCTGCTCAGTTGACCAAGCTGACAACGGAAGGGCAGCCATCTTAATGCTGCGTAGAGGCGTTTACGACTTGGTGTTGATGGACTTATTCTTGCCGCAGCTAAACGGGGTTAACACCACAAAAGTGATCAATAAGCTAACCTCCAAGCCGCCGCCTATTGTCGCCATCACAGGTAATACCAACAAAGACGTGATAAAAAAATGGGCAGAACTTGGATTGGCCGGTTACCTATTAAAACCCTCCTCAAGGGAAGAGATATTGACGATGGTAAACCGGGTATTGCAAGCCCAGGAGCCAGAGCACAGTATAGCTAACACTGACTATTGACCCTTCCTACTATAGGCTTAACGCTTGTAAATAACTTCTACGTCGTAGTCATCGTCGTCCCAATCATCATCGTCATCATCGTCCTCATACTCTTCAATGACTTTTTGATGATAGTCGTCCCATTTAAACTCTTTTTCTTCTGGCTGCTCCAAAAACTCTTCAACCGGAAGGGTTTCCAACATATCCATCACATCATGGCACAGGGCATCGGTACCAAGCTGTTGGAATGCAGAAATTTGGTAGGACTTACCATGCCAGCCTAACCCCTCTAAGATCGACTGGCATAACTCTTCTGCTTCCTCAGGTAACAACAAATCAATCTTATTAAACACAATCCAACGGGGTTTAGAAGCCAGTTTAGGGCTGTATTTTTCAAGCTCAGATATGATGGTCTTAGCGTTTTCTAGAGGATCTGACTGGTCGGCGGGCATCAAGTCAATCAGGTGCAACAGTACGCGGCAGCGCTCTAGGTGCTTCAAAAAGCGAATTCCCAAACCTGCACCATCAGATGCGCCTTCAATCAGCCCCGGGATATCGGCGATAACAAAACTGCGGCGGGCATCCTGCCTGACAACTCCAAGATTGGGGACTAAGGTGGTAAAAGGATAGTCAGCAACTTTTGGTTTGGCCGCAGATACACTGCGGATGAAAGTACTTTTACCCGCATTCGGCAAACCCAATAGGCCGACATCAGCAAGTAGCATGAGTTCAAGTAAGAGATTGCGTATTTCACCTGGGGTGCCATTGGATTTTTGCCTAGGGGCACGGTTAGTACTGCTTTTAAAGCGCGCATTGCCTAGACCGTGGAAACCACCTTTGGCCACCAATAGTTTTTGCCCGTGTTTAGTCAGGTCACCCAGCACTTCCTGGGTATCTTTGTCTTTAGCACGGGTGCCAACCGGCACTTTGATGGTGAGATCTTTTCCGCGTTTACCGGTGCAATTGGTACGCTGGCCATTTTGTCCCCTTTCAGCACGGTGGAACCGTTCAAATTGGTAGTCGACCAAGGTATTTAAATTTTCATCAGCTAGTAGGTAAACGTCACCGCCATCACCGCCATCGCCACCATCAGGACCGCCCTTAGGGATATACTTTTCACGTCTAAAACTGACGATGCCGTTACCACCGTCCCCCGCTTCAACGCGGATTTCTACTTCATCTACAAATTTCATAACTAATACATTGGGGGTTAAATGGGTATTTTGGCTATTGCTTCAGTACCAGAAAATCAAAGTTACAGTTTAGCACAGCTGACTTTCCTTTGTACCAGGGCTTCAAGCGGGCTGTTCAGTACAAACAAAACCACAAAAAAAACCCCGCAGTTGCGGGGTTTTTGATATCTGCCTTAAAGGGCTAACTAACCAGCAACGATGTTGACAAACTTGCGGTTTTTAGGGCCTTTAACATCAAACTGCACTTTGCCGTCTGCTAATGCAAACAAAGTGTGGTCTTTACCACAACCAACATTGTCACCAGCGTGGAATTTAGTACCACGTTGACGAACAAGGATGTTACCTGCTAGTACAGACTCGCCACCAAAACGCTTAACACCCAAGCGTTTGCTTTCTGAGTCACGACCGTTTTTGGTGCTACCACCGGCCTTTTTGTGTGCCATGTGTCGTCTCTCCTATTAAGCGCTAATGCCGGTAATCTTCACTTCAGTGAACCACTGACGGTGGCCCATCTGAGACCGTGAATGCTTACGGCGACGGAATTTAACAATCTTGATCTTCTCACCACGACCATGGTTGACGACTTCAGCCGTAACCTTGCCACCAGTGACATAAGGAGTTCCGATTTTTACATCGTCTCCGTTGCTTACCATCATTACTTGATCAAATTCGATGGTTTCGCCCGGCGCAACTTCAATTTTTTCTAGGCGAACGGTTTGGCCTTCAGCCACACGGTGTTGTTTACCACCACTTTGGAAAACCGCGTACATAACTTACTCCGCACTCACGCATAGCTAGTTTTGTAAATAGCTAGCGTTTGGATTCAAAAACAGGGCGCGAATTGTATGTGAAATATGGGAGCCTATCAAGGGCTAATTTGAATTTATTTTATACAATTGCGGCCTTTGTGTATTAATTCACTGAAAGCTGGATACAAACCCAGATTTTTGTAAAAATCCGCGCTACGGCAACAAGATAGAAATCGTGTAATTACATCCTACTGCATGGACACCAATGAAATTAAAGCGCTTTGCGAAGAAGATATGCAGAGCGTCAACCGTCTTATCCAAGACCAAGTAAATTCAGACGTCGCATTAGTCAACCAGCTTGGCTACTACATTGTAAATAGCGGCGGCAAGCGCTTGCGCCCAATGTTGTGTGTGCTTGCGGCTAAAGCAATGGGTATTCAAAATAACGACCACCACACCCTAGCGGCCATTATTGAATTTATCCATACCGCAACACTGTTGCACGACGACGTGGTGGACGAATCCACTATGCGCCGCGGTAGGGAAACAGCGAACGAGTTGTTCGGCAACCAAGCCAGCGTACTGGTAGGTGATTTTTTGTACACCCGCTCATTCCAAATGATGGTAAGCCTAAAACGTATGAAAGTGATGGATGTGCTAGCCAGCGCCACCAACGTCATTGCAGAAGGCGAAGTATTGCAGTTAATGAACTGCAATGATCCGGACACGAGTGAAGCAAGCTACATGCAGGTGATCTACAGCAAAACGGCGAGGCTGTTTGAAGCGGCAACGCAGCTTGCGGCGGTGCTGACAGACCAACCCGCCCATATTGAATCGGCTATGCAGGAATACGGAAAATATTTAGGTACCGCGTTCCAACTAATGGACGATGTATTGGATTACGCTTCAACTGCTGACACCATGGGTAAAAACGCCGGTGACGACCTAGCGGAGGGTAAACCCACCCTGCCCTTACTATACGCCATGTGGAATGGGGAAACCCATGAAGCTAACCTGATTCGAAAAGCAATAGAACTTGGCAATGGCAAAGGTAATTTCGAAGCGATCCTCGGCATCATGAATAAAACTGGCTCCTTGGCTTATACTATTGAAAAAGCGGAAGAAGCAAAACGCGCGGCTATTGCCAGCCTCACAGCCATACCCGAAAGCCCTTACAAAGACGCATTAATCGGGCTAGCCAATGCTGCGGTAGAACGCAATGCCTAACCGCTGGGCAGCAAAACTCATTGCGATTTAACGGCTGTACCTAATTGAAAGTACAGCCTACTATTCAACCGATGAAATTCTCTGGTAACAAACAACCCCAGCACCAGTCTATTGTAAATGTATTGTTAATACACAACTGGATAAATAGAATTTTACATCAACAATGGCTGATTAGCTCCACGCATTATTAACGCCTAAACCAGCCCAAATCCGGGCACAATAATACCCACCCTAAAAATGAATACGAATGCATAGCTTTACAAATAGCTGTGTATCAGCAGCCATAAGATCACGGCCGTGTTAGAATTTCACAATTTTGTAACATCCGTAAATCTCTAGGGTCATATGAAATTCCAGGTAAAACTGATACTGTCCCTTTCCGCAATTGGGCTCATTGTGCTAGTTGGTTTGGCTACTATATACCAGTCAGTGAGTAGCGTAGTGTCGATTGCGGAAGCTCAAAAACGACAAGTTGACCAGCAGCGCCAGACCATCGAACAGTTGCAGCAAGGCGTATCCACTGTGGCTCCAGCACTTTCTATGATGAATGAAATTGCAGGGATTACAAATGAGCTAAACCAAGTGCAGTATGCATTTGCCAACGCTAGCCTAACCCTGGATCAAGTGGATCTTGATCGTGCCAACCTGCTGATGGACGGCATAGAACCTAAAATAATCGGGTTCCTAAACCGTTTCCCACAATTGGCCAATGAAGGCCAAGCTGTGCGCGAGGCATTGTGGGCGTCGCGCATATTCGGCAATAAAATGAATGAGTTTCTGCTGGACGACCTGCCCAACATAGCTGGCGATATGGCGCGGGGGCTCGGCAGCCAGATGGACATTATTGCCAACGTACTAAACAGGTTGTCCGAACAAAGTACCAACCAAGTAAATAGCAACTTGAATACTGTTACCCGTGGCACCGAGGCGGTAAATACCAGCGCCCAGGATGTCAGCACCAATTCAGATTTAATCCTTGAGGAAGCGGGTACAGTAAGTTCAGTTGTCCTTGCAGTCGCACTGGTCATATTGCTACTGACCGCTGCCATTGCCGTAAGTATTACCCGCTCATTGCGCTCAGCGACCAAGCAAGTGGTGAAAGTTTTGCACAACATCAGCCTCGACAAAAACCTGACGTTGCGTATTAACAGGGACAGCAACGATGAACTAGGTACCATTGCCAAAGACGTTGACCATATGATGGACAACTTTGAAAAAGTAGTGGTCGAGGTAAATGACACGGCTAGCAATGTCGGCCAAGAAATCTGTGAAATGAGCCAGCGCGGTAGTGCCTTAAACCAATTAATTTGCGACCTTCAGCAATCTGTAGACAGCATTTCAACTGCAGTGGTGGAACTGTCAGCATCTGCGTCTGAAGTCTCCAACAATGCTGGAAGTACAGCCGAAACCACAAGACAAGCCAATAGCATTGGAAGCAAGGGTACCCAAATTGTCGAATCGAGCATTAACAATGTGGAAAACCTAAGTAACGTGCTGCACAACTCCCAAGGTAGTGTGCAGCAATTAGAAAAAGATGTGGGTAGCATTGGCGGCATACTGGAAGTCATTGAAAGCATCGCTGAACAGACCAACCTACTGGCATTGAACGCTGCTATTGAAGCCGCCCGGGCAGGCGAACAAGGCAGGGGATTTGCAGTTGTTGCTGACGAAGTACGCTCGCTCGCTAGCCGAACCCAACAGAGTACAGTGGAGATACGGCAGACTATAAATAACCTCCAAGACCGCACCCACGATGTTGTTAGCACCATGCAATCGGCAATTAACGCTAGCGGAGAAAGTGTGCAGCAAGCCAGGGAAGCAAGCGCAGCAATAGGAGAAATATCAAATTCACTTTCAGAAATCTTAGATCTGAACCAGTTAATTGCGACAGCTGCACGGGAACAGTCGGATGTCGCCAATGAAATCTCGGATCGCATCACTATCTTGTCCAACTCTGCACAAGATATTTCCAACCTTGCTGAACAAAATGAAGCCGGTGGTAAGCGCATGTCTGCGCAGGGTGACAAGTTGGGCCAAGCTGTAGCGATTTTTAACTTAGGATAACAAGCATGCATAAGAAACTGATTTCATTATTATGGATTGTGGTTGTTTGCATTTCGTTCACCAGCACTAGCCATGCATTTGAAAAGGACAAGTTGCTGATCTGGAGTAAAGCCGTATTTGGTAACGACGGTCTTAAGGAATTGGGCCGCAAGTTCGAACGGGAAACTGGCTATCCAGTTGAAATTTACATCCCAGATGGAGAAAGCATCGGTGATTTCAACCGTGCAGTAGTGCTGGGTAAAGGACCTGACATCTACCTGCGTCCCCATGACCGGATCGGTGAATTGGCAAAAGCCGGTATGCTAGCTGAAATAGAACCAAGCGCTTCTACAATGGCAGCCTTAGATGCACAATTTTGGAACGCGGTAAGTTTTGAAGGTAACTACTACGGCTACCCCCTCACAGTTGAAGGGCCCACACAAATTTGCAATGCGGAACTAACCCAGCGCCCTTTCGAATCTTTTCAGGAAATATTAGCGCAAGCAGACCGCTATCAACGCAACAACCAAAAGCCCATCTTGTGGGACTATTTAGATACCTACTTTAACTATGGCTTTTTCTCCGCCGAAGGTGGCTATGCTTTCCCGTTTGAAGATGGCACATACAATACCAGCGTCACAGGGTTAAACCATCGCGGTACACGCAGCGGCATAGAAGCAATCAAAAGTTTGTACGATGCCGGGATATTGCCAAAGGAAATGAACTACCAAGTATTTGATGAAGCATTTAAACAACAAAGGGCGGCCTGTGTAATCAATGGTCCCTGGGCATGGGCAGGCTACAAGCAGGCGGGTATTGAGCTGCAAATTGCCAACTATCCAAAAATTGCCGACGGTGAGCCCAAGGTGTTCATTGGCGTGTTGGCAGCGATTGTTAATAGCGCGACGGTTAATAAGGTAATAGCCAAGCGTTTTATAGAAGACTATTTGCTGCAACCCTCGGGTTTAAAACTGATAAACGACGATGAACCTATGGGCGCAGTTACCCACAAGGCTTATATGCGCGAACTCGCAGCACAAGATCCGCTCCTAGCCGCCGCGTATGAAGTATGGAAACAAGGCGAACCCATGCCCAACGTACCTAAAATGGGCAAGTTCTGGACACACGCTAAAACCGCTATCGCCAATGGCGTGCACGGCAAGGAGCCGGTGGCAAAAGCGCTGGAAGATGCAGCACTTAGAGTTACCCGCTAAAAAACACAGCAATTGACTATTATTCTATCAGCGCCAAAGACTCGCATTTGAGACCAATACTATAAATTCACAGACCGGCTACCTGTCGCAATAGGCTATTTTGCATAGCCTTAAAGTAACCCCTCTTAAGTGGTGTTCAATATGTGCAATGATGTTTGGTTTAGGGCGGTCTTCGCAAAAGCAGTGTTAATAATAGCTTGCCTTGGTTCTGCCAGCCTAGCTTGGTCAAGCACTACTCAAGAATTTTGCCTGAAAGGCGAGTTTGACCTAGCCCTGCGATTGCAGGGCTTTCAATATGACAATACCGAGCTCTACCCGTTGAGCTGGTGCATTACCTATGAAACACCTGGACAACGGCTACAGTTTGACTCTGCTGGACATATCAATGCCGATGCGCCCGACACATTTTCTGTCAGGTATTTATCAGACGACAGTTTGCAGATCGTAGATGCACAGAATCAACCCATTGTGAACTTCGTCGGGGCAATTGTTGGCGCAGAAGCTAGTGCACATCGCCGTATTGATCCACTTTGGATCCTTAAAGAACTAGAAAATCACCCAGAGTACATCGTATCTTCTGATGAAAACCAATTGCTAGTACGCTACCCTGAAAGCAGTTACCCAGTAACAATAGAAATAAAAAATGGCGTAATCGAGCGGGTGATTACTAAAGCCGATTTTCCAATGCAAGGCATAAATAGCGTTGTTTGGAATTGGGATTGGTCAATCTCGCCAGATAGACCCCAACTGACTTTGTCGATCGGCGGCAAGACACTTTTTAGTGCTAATTCATCGCGAAGACAACTTAGCCAGGATGAGGCCAAATTATTTTGGGGCGCATCGCAAGCCAACAGTGTAAGGAAAGTACCTGGCAAGGCATGGCCATCAAGGATCAGCATGGAGATCAACACCTTAAGCCCTAAAATCCATGTAATAACTGGTGTCAGGACCGGCTTCCACCATTTGGTAGTGGAAACTAATAAAGGCTTGGTGGTGTTTGATGCGCCAGCTGGTTGGGTTGAGATACAACAAATTCCACCAGCTGACCTAGTAGGTGGATTAGGTGTTAGCGGCTTATCAGAGCTGTTTGTAGACTTTCTTGCCCGTCAGTTTCCAGGCATTGCCATTAACGCTGTCTTGTTATCCCACTTTCACGCGGACCATGCCGGTGGTGCCAGGGCATTTGCCGCAGCGGGCGCTGAAGTATATGCGCCAAAAGAGGATGTCCGGTTCTTAAACAAAACGCTAAACCTAACATCATTGCCCCCTGACCGCCATACAAAACAGGGATACCTTGAAGTACTCCCGCTAACAGGGGAAAGCCACTTTGGCGAAGGCCAGCAACGTATCGAAATCAAGCAGTTAACTGGCAATCCCCATGTTGAAAACGCCATTGCAGCATGGCTATCTAGCATAAAACTATTGTATTTGTCGGATATCAAGCTTCCCCATACACCTGAAAAGGTCTCTGATCAGCAACAAAAAGCACGCTATTGCTGGTTTGCCACATGGGCAAAAAACAACTTACCCAGCAGTTACGGCGTGATGGATAGCCATTCACATCAACGAATCGAGAGTGATTTAATAAAGGCATTTGCAAAAGCCAACCAATGCCTTATGTGAAGTTATACCGATTGTGATGCTGGAATAGAACACACGGGTGCAGGCCGGTGCTTGGCTATGCCATGGGAAAAGAAATGACATTGTCCCCATATTCAAGGCTCCCCCTTTGGGCATAACCGATAAACATATAAGAAGATTCCACAGATACACCAGGAAAAGGCAATTGCACCGCCAATTCGGGGCTATTTGCAGACACCGGTAAAATGATACTAGCAGACTGCCGCTCTATTCCAGGCACCGAAGCGGCTGTAAGCTGGAAGCTTTTTGACGCGAACGAAATATACTGCATGGGCGGTAAAGATGCCGTGATATAGGGTTTGAGCGCGATATTACTCGAGTCATCCAGAAGAAATTGATTGTCATCTTCAATGCTGAGGCTCGCAGCCAACCCCTGGGTTGGGGAATTTAGGACAAAGTTAAACACGATGGTAAAGCGCTGCATTGTCTTCCTTCTTTGATTGGCGCCTAATTAATTGCTGATAATAGCAAAGTTTTTTGCTGGTTTAACGCAATCGACATCACTTCTGCTTCTAATTTGACTCGGTTTGTGGGCACTTGGACCAGAGGTGCACATTGCCAAGTAATAGTCCAAGCCCCTAAACCTAGCGCAATATCAAAATACAATAATGGCCGGCTCTACTCGCTAAAATAAATAATTCTAGTTCCCTGCAAAAACATTATTGTGGTGCAGTTATACCGATTCTAGCGGGGATTTTAATAACGCTATTTTTGATTCAAGCATTACCTGAGAACACACCCATCTATATCAACTTGTTAATTTTCGTTGCAATAGTTGCGGCGATATATTTTTTTGAATTTATTTACGCTAAGGCAAACAGCACACAGTCTAAAAAGTAAGCTATGTAAGTGCCGCGCCAATCGTGAATTGGGATTAACTTGCTAGCTGCCTCCTCAAGCAGGGCTAGTTGAGTGACAACCTATGCATATCTGTGCATTTGCAATACAACTGCATCGCACCAATCAGATACTGCCAATGGACTTTTGTTCAAGCGGAAAAGGTAAATGGCGCAGCGAATATCGCTGCGCAGGAATGCAACAGGGCACCCAACTTATCAGCCTATTTGAACAGCCACAATTAGAATGGATACAGGGAAGTTATAAGCTTCTGAAACTCGCCTTTACTTTCCATCGATGCTTTCTCACGGCATAGCTGCCACCAGCTCTCCATGACATCGCCAGGCAGGGCTGAAATAGCACCTAAGTGACAATTCTCGACCGCCACGACGGTTTCACGACTGATATTCAAGTGTGTGGCCAATTGCTCCTGAGTCAAGTCAGAATCCTTGCGAAGTAGCCTCAATACTTGCGATTTTTGTTGATGTTTACTGTTATTACTTTTCGTTGCCATAGTTATACAATCAGTGGGTTAAAACATTTAACTGGATATTATTATACCCTATTGGAAAACGAGTTCCAGCCCCGGGTAGCAATAATGTGTATTAATTTTTCCAAAAATGCCATATATCTAATTATCGTGTAATCAAGTGTCTTACATCCCATTTCTTAATTCCATCGTACAAAAGTATAATATTGGCATCATTGACTGGAGATTGTGTGATGGCGAACGAAGCTAACAAGGAAATAGACAGCGGTTTTGACGACTTTTACAAAGAGATGCAGGGGGTCAACAGGCTGAAAAGTGACAACCGAGTATTCTTGAACAGCGCAACAAACAAGGAACAGGCACTACAGAGAAAACACGCTATAGAAGCAAAAATCGCCGCAGAAACTAACTACTTGACACTAGAGGCTATTGATCCATTAGACCCACACGCATGCCTGGACTACAAGCAACCGGGTATACAAGATGGC
Source organism: Alteromonadaceae bacterium (assembly GCA_965279005.1). GTDB lineage: Bacteria > Pseudomonadota > Gammaproteobacteria > Enterobacterales > Alteromonadaceae > Planctobacterium. The sequence goes on from CBDIHK010000028.1 coordinate 376,147, forward strand.
GTCTATAAAAACCTACGCCTTGGCAAATACAAACTAGAAAACACCATCCACTTGACCAATATGAAACTGGAGCGGGCACAAGAGATCACATTTGAGAGCATTAGCCATAGCTATAAAAAGGGGCACAGGGCAATACTGATTAAGCACGGTATTGGGTTGCAACAAAAACCGTACCCTGGTTTGACTAAGAGCTATGTAAACGTCTGGCTTAAGCAAATGCCAATGGTTATTGCATTCCACAGTGCCCAAAGGCAACACGGTGGCTATGGGGCAACTTACGTGTTACTAAAAAAGAATGAGGAACGCAAAGCAAACAACAGGGAACAGCACAAGCAAAAGTAGCTTGTGTGCTAGTGCTTGTTTCTCTGCTCTTTTCAAGAAACGGGATTAGCCAAGGCTTTTTGAGGTTTCTTGATTAGGATGAAGCTCTTGGGAGGATGCTGATGTACTAATGACAGCGCTGACCATTAGTACAATCACAGCGACAAGTACACCAGTAATACCAAAACCTTTGCTTGAACGATTCATATGCGACTCTTGTTGTTTTTATTGCTGCTTATAAACCCTTCGGAAAAAGCGGGGGAAGTAGACAAACCAGTTGTTCAGGATGTTTACAATTTAGCGATAACCTTGCTTTGATGCCGTTATCAAGTCCTCATTCCGAAATCCGTTAAATTCTAATCAATTCATCGTGTAGAAACAAGTACATGGCAGGCCCATTTTAATAAAAATGTAAAAAAGCCGGTTAATAGTAACCGGCTACGTACCAAAGATATTCGAGGCTAAGCAAATACAAGGTTTTGGGCGAAGCAGCTAAGGTCAAATCCAAGCTATTTTTCACTGCCAAAAATTGTCGCTTATTTAGTGTTTTTAGCCAATGTAAACACGGGCGTTTCTAAACATCCGCATCCAAGGTCCATCTTCCTGCCAGTTATCAGGGTGCCACGAATTCGCTACCGTGCGGAATACCCTTTCAGGGTGCGGCATCATGATAGTCACCCGGCCATCTTCCGAGCATAAACCAGTGATACCATCAGGGGATCCATTTGGGTTACTTGGGTAGTGCTCTGTCACTTGCCCTTGATAGTCAACATAACGCATGCAAACCTGCGCTTGAACCTTTTCGATATCTAATTGGCTAGAAAACTCTGCGCGCCCTTCCCCATGGGACACTGCAATAGGGATGACAGATCCTTGCATGCCTTGCAGGAACAGTGAACTGGTCGGTTCAACTTGCACCATAGAGAAGCGCGCTTCAAAACGCTCGGATCGGTTGGTCACAAAATGCGGCCAATGAGCCGTACCAGGGATGATAGCTTTCAAGTTTGAGAGCATCTGGCAGCCATTACAAACTCCTAATGAAAAACTATCGTTCCTGGCAAAAAAGGCTGCAAATTCATCGCGAAGCTTTGTCTGGAATAGAATCGATTTCGCCCAACCCTCACCAGCACCTAATACATCACCATAGGAGAAGCCACCGCAAGCGACCAGTCCTTGGAAATCCCCCAAGTTAATCCGGCCTGAGGCCAAGTCACTCATGTGCACGTCGACCGCCGCAAAACCTGCCCTATCGAAAGCCGCCGCCATTTCTATATGGGAATTGACACCTTGCTCCCGCAATATAGCAATCCTAGGAGCAACGCCTTTTGCAATGAATGGTGCTGCAATATCTTGGTTTGGGTCGAAACTCAAATCCGCAAACATGCCGGTGTTTTCCGAGTTTTGCTTTAACTGGTGCTCTTGTTCGGCACAATCAGGGTTATCCCGCAAAGACTGCATATGGTAAGTAGTTTCTGCCCAAATAGTACGGAAATGACTGCGGTTTACATCAATCAAAGTATCGCCTTGGTACTTGATAACCACCTGATCATTTGTGCTTATTTGGCCAATCTCGACACAACAATCACTAATCGTAGAACTCGACACTATCGCCTGGACTGCGTCCCACTCTGCAGTGGGTACCTGCAATACCGCACCTAATTCTTCATTGAACAAGATCGACAAGGCGCCACCTTGCAAACCCGATAAGTCGATTTCTAACCCGCAATTGCCAGCGAATGCCATTTCCACCAAAGTTGTGAACAATCCACCATCTGAGCGGTCGTGGTAAGCCCAAGCCAAGCCCGCTTTTTTAAGCTCTGACAGTACTTGCCAAAAACCCAGCAAGTCTTGCGCCGAATCCAAATCCGGTACGTCCTGCCCCAACTGGTTATATACCTGCGCCAAACAAGATGCACCTAAGCGGTTTTTATTGCGACCCAGGTCAATGCACAGCAACTTCGATTCGCCTTTATCTGTGCGCAACTGGGGAGTCAATGTTTTGCGGATATCTTCAACCTTGGCGAATGCAGAAATAATCAAAGACAGCGGCGCGGTAACCGCCTTTTCCCCATCCGCTTGCTGCCATTTGGTCTTCATTGACATGGAGTCTTTGCCAACCGGGATGGTTAGCCCAAGTGCGGGGCACAGCTCTTCTCCCACGGCTTTAACCGCAGCGTATAGCCCTGCATCTTCACCCGGGTGGTTGGCGGCAGACATCCAGTTTGCCGAGAGTTTGATAAACTTCATACTACTGATATCAGCAGCAGCTATATTAGTGATGGCTTCACCCACAGCCATCCTGGCAGAGGCTGCGTGATCCAATAAGGCAACAGGTGTGCGCTCACCCATAGCCATAGCCTCACCGTGGTAGGTGTCAAAAGACGCAGCAGTGACCGCTACGTCTGCAACTGGAACCTGCCATGGACCTACCATCTGATCCCGGGCCACCATACCGGTAACCGTCCTATCACCAATAGTTATCAAGAAAGTCTTCTCTGCCACAGTCGGCAGTCGCAGTACCCTCTCAGCAGCGTCCATAATGTCGACACCGGAAAAATTCAGTGGGTTACCCGAGGCAGTTCTGCTGGTAACGTCACGATGCATCTTGGGTGGCTTGCCTAACAAGACGTCAAGTGGCATATCAATCGGCTTGTTGTCAAACTGCCGATCTGTCAATTGTAGGTGGCGCTCCTCAGTTGCTTCACCCACAATCGCATATTGTGCCCGCTCACGGGTACATAGCTGTTCAAATAGTGGTAAATCTTGCTCGGATACTGCAAGTACATAGCGCTCTTGGGACTCATTACACCAAATTTCCAACGGCGACATGCCTGGTTCGTCATTGGGTACATTGCGCAATTCGAATATACCGCCACGCCCAGCGTCATTTACCAATTCGGGGAAAGCGTTGGACAACCCACCAGCACCAACATCGTGGATGAACAATATCGGATTTTTGTCGCCTAACTGCCAACAGCGGTCGATAACTTCTTGGCAACGCCGTTCCATTTCGGGGTTGTCGCGCTGAACCGAGGCAAAATCCAGGTCTTCAGCACTTTGTCCTGAAGCCATTGATGATGCAGCGCCGCCTCCTAAGCCAATGTTCATGGCAGGGCCACCCAACACGATTAATTTGGCACCAACCGGGATTTCGCCTTTTTCAATATGACCAGGGCGGATATTCCCCAAGCCACCAGCAATCATTATAGGCTTGTGGTACCCGCGTACTTCTTCTCCATTAAAGCTATTTACTTGGTTTTCATAAGTACGGAAATAGCCCAATATATTGGGCCGGCCAAATTCATTGTTAAATGCCGCACCGCCCAATGGTGCTTCCAGCATTATGTCCAATGCACTAGCAATACGGTCTGGTTTACCGTATTCCTGTTCCCAGGGTTGCACTGCACCGGGGATGGCCAAGTTTGATACAGAAAAACCAACAAGACCGGCCTTTGGCTTTGAACCAATGCCAGTAGCCCCCTCATCCCTAATTTCACCGCCTGAGCCAGTGGCGGCACCGGGGAATGGCGAAATTGCAGTTGGGTGGTTGTGGGTCTCTACCTTCATCAAGATATGAATATCTTCAAGGTGGTAGCGGTATTGCATTTCACTTGCGTCGGGGAAAAACCTACCGGCAGTAGAACCTTGCATTACTGCAGCATTGTCCTTGTAGGCTGAATACACATGGTCAGGCGTTGCTTCAAAGGTGTTTTTAATCATCTTGAACAGCGACTTGGGCTGCGCAACACCATCTATCGTCCAACTTGCATTAAAAATCTTATGGCGGCAATGCTCGGAGTTGGCCTGCGCAAACATATATAGTTCGATATCGTTAGGATCCCTGCCCAGTTCTTGATAGCTATCCAACAAATAGTCAATTTCATCTTCGGCCAATGCCAATCCTAGGTTCAGGTTTGCATGTTCCAGAGCCAGCCTACCATCTGCCATGACGGGCACCTGCTGCATCAGGGCCGGCTCGGTCTGTACGAAGAGTTGTTGCGCATCTGAAGCTGCCGACATTATGACTTCAGTCATGCGGTCATGCAGTAATCCGGCAACTTTTTTGCTTTGCTCGGCACTGAGTTGAGCATCCGCTTCGACATAATAAGCACAGCCCCGTTCAATGCGCTTGATACTGGCCAAACCGCAGTTTTGGGCGATATTACTGGCTTTTGAAGACCAAGGTGAAATAGTGCCAGGGCGCGGTGTTACCAAAAACAATTGACCGGTAGGTTCAAATTGGTTTCGGGATGGGCCATAGGTGAGCAATTTGTCTAGGACGCCCGTTTGCTCTGGGTTGAGTTCTCCCTTCAAATCAACAAAATGCATAAACTCAGCATGAATATCTTTCACTGGAAGCATTTGTTCGGTAAAAAGGGAAAGTAGTTTCTGACGACGAAACTCAGAAAGTGCTGGAGCACCGCGCAAAATCAACATGTTATGGTTACCAAAGTCGTTGAAGATGAGGCAATTTAGTGCCAAATCAATATCTACATAGGAGCGCTGCACATAAACATCATGGGACAGCTTGAAGCGGCCGGAATTATATTGCAAATTAGTGTATTTGATAAGGTGAAAATAAAGTTTCCGATGGCTATGGTGACGCCGCTATCTAAAATCTTATGGATATTAACAGTGGCCATTTGCCTGCCGCTCCTTAGCAGTTGCCAATACCAAGAGCCTGATTCAAGGCTGGAGCAAATCAAGCACCAAGGCGTCCTCAAAGTCGGTACCAGATATGGCATGACAACCTACTACAATGGGGTAGCAGGCCCTGAAGGTTTTGACTATGAATTGGTGAAAGGATTTGCAGAATTCTTAGGGGTACGATTGGAAATCTACCCCTATTACACCTTGCCTGAATTGTTCGATCCATTGCAACAAGGTTACTTGGATATTGTTGCCGGAGATATAGTCGCCACACCAGAACGGCGGCAACAATTCAAAGTCGGGCCAGGCTACCAGGAAATAAGCCAAAAGTTAGTATTTAAACAGGGCAATAAACGCCCGCGAAAGCTAAGGGATCTGCAAGGCAAGCTTCTCGTCATCCGCGAAAGCGCCCAAGCTGAATCGCTGCGCACAGCCAACCTTGACCCAGCAACTAATGAAAACCAGGTGGTTTGGAATGAAACCGATGACCAGGATGCAGAAGAACTGCTATTAGCAGTGCTGGACGAAGAGATTGACTACACCATCGCCAGTTCAAATTTGTTAGATGTGTTGCGCCGCCGGCACCCGGAATTAAGCATAGGCTTTACGATTGAAAAAGCACAACAAGTGGCTTGGCTGTTGACCCGTGATCAGGACGATAGCTTGTTCGCTAAAGTGATTGAATATTTTGGTGAAATACACAGCTCCGGGCAGTTAAAAGTACTTGAGCACAAATACTTTGGCCATGTTAAACAATTTAACTATGTCGACACCACTATGTTCTTGAAAGCAGCGAGAGAAGTATTGCCAAAATTTGAAGCGTACTTCCGCCAATACGCTACAACCATCGATTGGCGCCTAATTGCGGCCATGAGCTACCAGGAAAGCCATTGGGATCCACTGGCAAAATCACCTACCGGCGTGCGTGGCATGATGATGCTAACCTTGCCGACAGCGAAGGATTGGGACGTGACCTCCAGGCTGGACGCAGAGCAAAGCATCAGGGGCGGTAGCCGCTACTTTGAAAGCCTGGTAAAACGCATTCCAGAGCGAATACCTTTTCCCGACAGGCTATGGTTCGCGTTGGCTGCGTATAATATTGGCTTAGGACACCTGGAAGATGCCAGGGTAATGACCCAGAGGCTCGGGTCTAACCCCGATCTTTGGGTTGATGTGAAAAAACACTTACCTTTGCTTAGGCAAAAGCGCTATTACAAACATACACGCTTTGGCTATGCCAGGGGCGATGAAGCAGCGCAATATGTAGAGAATATCCGCCGGTACTACGACAGCTTGGTCTACCTTTATGAAGAAAGCCCGTTCCAGGACGAAAACCAACCAGAATTGGTAACAGCGGACTAAATATTTCACATCAAGTTTCAATTTTAGCTCAATTCCACGCCACAAACCGCCCAACTTTTAACCGCTTTACAGCGGTATTTGTCACAAATCCTTTCTAAAGCCTTAATAAAGTTGCAATAATGCCCAAGTAGCTTTATGTTTCGTATGTTGCCTAGGGTACAACATTTGTTTCATCAAGATTCAAGGTTGATTTATCCGCACTAGGCAGCAAAAAAACAAATGTTAAAGCAAGGAGCTAGCATGAAAAAAAGAAACCTTACGGCAAGAAGTAAAGCGCTTGGAAACGCTACGCGCCGTCGCAGTTTGCTGAAAAAACTGAACCGTAAATTGCAGATGCGCCGTCAAGATTTCCAAATACAGCTTGAGTGCGAACAGTTGGCGAAAGCCAGCTAAGCACTCAGCTTAGTCCCCCTTACCTTTATTCCTGTTCGCTTTTTGCAACTTCTTTTCCGCCCGCCGCCATTTAAAGAAATCCGAGAGCACTGATGAACATTCCGTTGCCATAATCCCAGGAACTACTTCTACTTGATGGTTCAACCTAGGCTCCTGCAACAGGTTCATAATGCTGCCCGCTGCGCCGGTTTTAGGATCATCGGCAGCATACACCAAGCGGGCTATCCGCGCATGCACTAACAAACCGGCACACATTGGGCAGGGTTCCAAGGTTACGTATAGTGTTGCCCCTGGATGCCGATAATTCCCTACTTTTTTACCCGCAGCACGGATTGCCTGCATTTCAGCGTGGGCTGACGGATCATGGCATTGAATGCTTTGGTTCCAGCCCTCTCCCAATATCCCAGTTTCGTCTACCAGTACCGCGCCTACTGGCACTTCACCCGCATCCCAGGCACGCTGCGCCAAGTTGAGCGCATATTGCATCCAGTGCAGGTCTATTTCGCTTTGTTCCGACATATTAAATTGGTCAAATTTCCCATCTACTGGTTAGCTTCACTAACCGCTTTCTTGCAGCAATCTTAGGTATAATTTTAACTTGTTGTTTTTATTGACTTTATTTTCTTGGTCAAGAATTTGCTTTGCACCTAATATAGTTATCCTCACATCATACCGCAAAGGAGCCTTCCATGGATCTAACAGCAATCATAATAGTTGCTATCGTATTTGGCAGTGTCGTCGCTATTGTTAAAACTGTTTTCAATCATGTTGGAGAGCGGCACAAGCTCAAGCATTTCGACAACGGCACAGCTTCAGAAATAGAGCGGCTAAAAGAAAGGATTGCCACCCTGGAAAAAATTGTTACCGATGAAAACTACCAGTTAAAAAAGGAATTTGAAAACCTTAAGTAAGCGAAGACGCCCGCCAATATACTGTTACGCCGCAAAGGTTACCAATTGGGCAACCAATTTTAAATAACACTGCTATTGATAGCGGTTCCATAAAACACACCATGCCATTATTATATTGATAATGACATGGTGTGATCAGGTAAGTACTTCCTGTTAATGGAAAGCAATCCCTCTTTCTCAAAATTCCAATTGACGTTTTGGCTGATTGCCGGGACGGTATTATTGATTTCGGGCACCACCCACACAGATTTCATCACCGCTTTGGTACGCAATGTCTATTTGGCAATAGCTGGCTACGCAGTTGGCAGTTTATTCCATCGCTACCTTGCCGCAGGGCTTCGAAATGACTTTGCTCAGGATGCGGGCATTGCTTGCTTGTTCAGCTTAGTGCTGGGACTTGCTGTTGTTGGTTTGATTAATCCTGTTTCTTATACAATGGAAGGCAGGGATTATTGGCTACTGCCGCTAACCGCAAAGTTTGCCGGTGGCTTGAACTATGCCTTTGTTTTATTTATTTGGTGCCTACTTTATATGTTTTTGGTTGTGCGCAGGGAGCCCGATGCTCAAGCTATGCCAGAACACCCACATTGCAAACCCACCACGATTGAAGTAGACCAAGGGAAAACCAAAACACAAATCGCCGCCCAAGATGTATTGTACTTAAAAGCAGCGGGTGACTACGTCAATTTAGTTACCGCTAAACAAACGTTTTTGAAGAAAGCGACACTGGCATCGCTAACAGAGTCTTTAACCGATGTCGGTTTGGATATGGAACGCATCCATCGTTCTGTTGCAGTCAACATGGACTGTGTGCAGGGGTATGAAGCCTGCCACAAAGGTAGTTACCATGTGGTGATGGAAAATGGAGATCGCCTCAGCTCAGGAAGGACATATAAGCAGCGCTTAGACGCTAGGTTTTCTGCCAATTTATAATACCCACGCAGCAAACTAGACGTTAAAAGGCATATCCCATCCACCTCCCATTCACCGCGCACTTGCCTTGTTAGGCGATTAATCCGGACTTTCGGCAATTAGGCCTTGCCCTCAATAGCAGGTGATTCTATTAATCCCACAAATCTGAAAAATCACTTCTATCCAACTCGAGGTAAGCGTTTTGTCTTATAACCTTCGATTTAATCTGCTAATTGTGGTATCGATATTTATGGCGTTTACTGCAGCCCCGACTTTTGCATCAGAACAAGGGACTGCAACACCGAAAAAGATATTACTCGATACGATTGGAGCCATGGGTGGGTTCGAGCGATTCGCCAGGTTAAGGGAAATACAGACAACTTTGGAAATGACCAAGGGAGCCAACAACTCCATCCAACACCAACACTTTACTTTTCCGCACCAGATGCAAGTTTATTATCCGACCCAACCACAGCGTGCACCATTGCGCTACCACGCCAAAAAAGTATTGATAAAGGAAAAGCAAGGAAGTTGGTTAAAACACGATGGTGAGGAAGCGGAGCTACTTAAAAACCAGTATTGGCGCGAACCATTGGTGCTGCTTGCACGCTATGCTTGGCACGGTCTAGGAGAGACCTTTATTAAAACCCTTGGGCCAACCAACTATGAGGGTGAACTTTGTCAACAACTGTACATCGCGCCCCGCGACTTGCCGGACTATAGACTGTTAATATCCCAAAAAACAAGTTTGCCGGTGGCAAGGGTATACACACTTGGCGACAAGCAAGTTACCGAACGCTTTTTCGACTTTAAAACAGTCGATGGCCTTAACCTGCCTCACCGAGTCAGCTCCTATTCCAATGGCCAGCTGTTGGGCGAAACGTCATATCAAAGTTACAGCATTACATACCAACAGGGCACACTTAGTTTAAGGCAGCACCTCACCGATATCCTTGAAGCGAGCTTGGATGAGAAGCATATCCCAGGCTTGCAAGCGATTGTCGCCCAAGCCGATACGGTTTTGTTTGAGGCCAACATGGGATTGGAAAGCGTCGAACTTGGCATTCCCATGGCAGCTGATGCGGTAATGCCATTGGCGAGTGTTTCAAAAATTTTTGCCGGCACCTTGGCACTTTGGCTGCAAGATAACAAACTTTTGTCCTTAGACCGGTCAATCAACGAATATATACCTGACATACCTGCTGCATACCATAGTATTACCGTCAAACACCTGCTCAACCATAGCCATGGATTGCAAGATGTCCTGTCCGACATGAGGGGACCGGCACAACCTGAATCATTCTCAAGCCAAGCACAGCGCTATCAGACGACGTTTTCACTCCCGTTGAGGCATCCGCCCGGTGCCGGATGGCAATATTCACAAATAGGTTACGAGCTACTGCAAAGCGTGCTTGAATCCGTTAGCGGAGAAACCTACCCAGAATTGTTGCAACGGGTAATCGCCAAGCCCCTGGGATTAAAATCGATTGGCTTTGGCGGTAGCCGATATCCGGTAAAAGGACGCTTACCAATGAACTACGTTTGGCACGAAGGACAATTGGCCTACAACTACCTCAATTACTTATCCAGCAATTACACTGCAGCAGGTGTTAACGCTTCCGCGAAGGATGTTATGTCGTTTTACCAAGCATTGCTTAGGGGTGAAATACTATCTGAAACTGCGCGCAACACCATGTGGCAAGAAGTCATTCTGCCCAATGGTAGCGCAACTTATTACGGCTTGGGCTGGGGTAGCTTTAAAGCCGCACGGGATGGAACCTGGTCAGTAGGGCACTCGGGTGGCGGCTCAAATTGGACCCGCTTGTGGCCCGACAGCAACCTCATAGTTGTCGTGCTTTCCAATATGAATGGTGCCCGTGAAGATAGCCTAGTTTATGACTTAAAAACGGCGGTGGAACAACAGCAGTACTTACCCAACTAAGCAATTTGGATTATCGCACCAAGTAGGCCAATGGAGGCCAAACAGGCATTTGCAAACCTCTGGCACAATAATTTTTCAGTTGACCGTGGCTTTTTAAGTGTACTAGCTTTGCCTTGGTTATTGTTATCCATAGCTGTTCCAAGCTGCTGCAGCAAAATAGTAAAGGCCTTGAAAGCAAGGCCTTTACTTTTAACTGTAAAAAAAAGTGAGTACTTTCAAGCTATTCCCACTCTATCGTCGCTGGCGGCTTTCCTGAAATGTCGTAAACCACCCGGGAAATACCATCGATTTCGTTGATGATCCTATTGGATACGCGACCGAGGAAGTCGTAAGGCAAGTGTGCCCAGTGCGCAGTCATAAAATCGATGGTTTCCACCGCACGCAAACTCACTACCCAATCATATTTACGGGCATCGCCCATAACGCCAACCGATCTAACCGGCAAAAACACGGTAAATGCCTGGCTCACTTTCTGGTACAAGCCATCTTTATGTAGCTCTTCGATAAATATGGCATCGGCGCGGCGCAATAGGTCGCAGTATTCTTTTTTTATTGCACCAAGTACACGCACGCCCAAGCCCGGTCCAGGGAATGGATGGCGGTACAGCATGTCATAGGGTATACCTAGCTCTAGGCCAATTTTGCGGACTTCATCCTTGAACAGCTCCCGCAACGGTTCCACCAGTCCCAGTTCCATATCTTCGGGTAAGCCACCCACATTGTGGTGTGATTTGATCACGTGGGCTTTGCCTGTCTTGGAGCCCGCAGATTCGATGACGTCAGGATAAATAGTACCTTGTGCCAGCCATTTGGCATTAGATAGCTGCTTGGCCTGCTCGTCAAACACATCGACAAATACACCGCCGATAATTTTGCGTTTGCGCTCCGGATCGGCCTCACCCGCCAACGCATCCAAAAAGCGTTGCTCAGCATCGACTTTGATAATATTCAGGCCGAAATGCTCGCCAAACATATCCATAACTTGCTGGCCTTCATTGAGGCGCAATAAACCGTTATCAACAAACACACATGTCAATTGGTCGCCAATGGCCTGGTGCAGCAACATGGCGGTAACCGATGAATCAACACCACCTGACAAGCCTAGCACCACTTCATCGCTCCCAACTTGCTGCTTGATGCGCTCTACAGCATCTTCGATTATCGAAGCCGGTGTCCACAGTGCTTCACAGCGGCAGATATCTTTGACGAAGTGCTCCAGCATGCGTTTTCCTTGCTGGGTGTGCGTAACTTCAGGGTGGAACTGTACGCCATAAAACCGTTTGTCATGGTCAGCGATAGCAGCAATGGGGCAAGAATCGGTCTGGGCGATCAACTCAAAGCCCTCGGGCATTGCAATGACCTTGTCCCCATGGCTCATCCAAACATCGAGCAAGCCATTGCCTTTATCATTGATGTGGTCTTCAATATTGGCCAGGAACGCAGACTTAGCAATGACCTCTACTTGGGCATAACCAAATTCGCGCTCAGTGCTACCCTGGACTTTCCCGCCCAACTGCTCTGCCATGGTCTGCATACCATAACAAATACCTAGCACTGGGATCCCTGCTTCAAAGACCCATTGTGGCGCCCGCGGGGAGCCATCTTCTGTCACTGACTCAGGGCCGCCGGAAAGGATAATGCCCTGTGGAGCAAACTCTTTGATTTGCTGCTCCGACACGTCCCATGCCCATAACTCACAATAAACACCGATCTCGCGGATACGTCGCGCAATTAGCTGGGTGTATTGTGAGCCAAAATCGAGGATTAGGATTTTATATTGATGGATGTTTGCTGACATGCTTTTGTCCAATTGGTAGTGGCAAATGGCCGTAAAAATAAAAAAGGAGCGGCTCAAGCCACTCCCCAAAATCAACGCATTGGTTAGCCCAAACGGTAGTTAGGGGCTTCCTTGGTAATAGTGACATCGTGGACGTGGGATTCACCCATCCCTGCCGCAGAAACTCGAACAAAACTCGGCTTGGTGCGCAGCTCATCAATAGTAGCGCAGCCGGTTAGGCCCATAGCAGAGCGCAAGCCACCCATTTGTTGGTGCACAATATTTGCGATCGGGCCTTTATAGGCTACCCGGCCTTCAATACCTTCAGGAACCAGCTTTTCTGCATTATCAGACTTCTGGAAATAACGGTCAGAAGAACCGTGTTTTTGGTTCATCGCTCCCAAAGAACCCATGCCGCGGTAGGATTTGTAGTAGCGGCCTTGGTAAAGCTCCACTTCACCCGGTGCTTCTTCAGTACCTGCCAACATACTACCGACCATGACACTGCTAGCGCCAGCTACAAGTGCTTTTGCTATATCACCCGAATAACGGATACCGCCATCAGCGATAACCGGCACGCCGGTACCATCAAGTGCAGCAACAGCATCGGAAACCGCTGTGATCTGGGGCACCCCGCAGCCTGTCACAATGCGGGTGGTACAAATCGAGCCAGGACCAATCCCCACTTTAACCGCATTGGCGCCAGCTTGGGCAAGGGCAAGCGCACCTTCACCGGTGGCGACGTTACCTGCGATAATTTGTAATTCTGGATAGGTAGCACGTACCTTTTTGACGCTTTCAATCACGCCTTGGGAGTGGCCGTGGGAAGTGTCAATCAATAACACATCAACACCGGCTTCAACTAAGAGCTGGATGCGCTCATCAGTCCCAGGGCCAACGCCAACTGCAGCGCCAACCCGCAACCGGCCTAGTTCGTCCTTACAGGCATTGGGTTTGCTCTCTGCTTTTTGGAAATCTTTTACCGTAATCAGGCCGCGTAGTTTATGGTAAGAATCAACAACTAAAATCTTTTCAATGCGATGTTCATGCATCAACTCAAGTACCTGGTCTGGATCCGCGCCTTCTTCTACAGTGACCAAACGCTCCTTGGGGGTCATGACACTTGATACAGGCTTCTGCAGGTTGTTTTCAAAGCGAATATCCCGGCCGGTAACAATTCCGATTAAGTTGTTTTGCTTGTCAACTACTGGGAAACCGGAAAAACCATGGCGCTGGGTCAAACTAATGACATCGGCTATGGTCGCATCTGGATCTGTGGTGATAGGATCGGATACCACACCACTTTCGTACTTTTTCACCAAGCGCACATGGTTGGCCTGGTCTTCTGCAGTCATGTTTTTGTGAATGAAGCCAAGCCCACCTTCTTGCGCAAGGGCAATCGCTAGGTTTGCTTCAGTCACGGTATCCATCGCAGCAGACAGCAGTGGGATCTTAAGCTCGATACCAGTTGTAAGTTGAGTTTTAAGGCTCGCAGTATGGGGTAGGACGGAAGAGTGTCCTGGGACGAGAAGCACATCGTCAAACGTTAAAGCTTCTTTGGCAAGGCGCAACATAGAGATACCATGGTTGAGGTTTTAGTTGCGGCGCAATTGTAGCCGTTTTAATTATTCAGGTAAACTTAAAAGCAGATCCCTTTTGGAAGTTTTTACATGTCTTTAGCTGAAAAGCGCAGCACAATATATACGGTTTCCAGGTTAAACCGTTTTGCCAAGCAAATTTTGTCTTCAGAAATTGGCGATATCTGGCTGTCCGGTGAAATATCCAACTTTACCTCGGCCGCTTCTGGGCACTGGTACTTTACCTTGAAAGATGACAAAGCCCAGATAAAAGCCGCAATGTTCCGCAACGCCAACCGCTATACAAGGTTGAGCCCTAAGATGGGTGACAAGGTATTAGTGCGGGGCAATGTAAGCCTGTATGAGGCACGTGGTGACTACCAACTCATAGTTGAGCATATGGAACCTGAAGGCACTGGCAGGCTCAAACAAGCCTTTGATGCCCTAAAACTCAAGTTAGCCAATGAAGGCCTTTTTGCCCAGGAGCACAAAAAAGCCATTCCTAGCCACCCCAAGCGCATCGGTATTGTTACTTCTGCATCGGGTGCAGCCCTGCACGACATACTCTCGGTACTTGCAAGGCGCAATCCGCAAATTGAGGTGATCCTATACCCTAGCCAAGTGCAAGGGGACGCAGCTGCTGCCCAGTTGCGACAGGCGCTGGGCGGCGCAGTCAAACGCAACGAGGTTGACCTGCTATTGTTGACACGGGGGGGCGGGTCACTGGAAGACCTCTGGTGCTTTAATGATGAAGGTTTAGTGCGGGATCTGTTTTCCTGTCCGCTGCCAGTGGTCAGCGCCGTAGGCCATGAAATTGACTTTACCTTATGCGACTTTGTGGCAGACTTGCGCGCCCCTACCCCATCAGCAGCCGCTGAACTGGTTAGTTATGACCAACAAGAACATACAAAACGTATACAGCAATCGTTGCAAAGATTGAAACTCAGCATGCACAGGCGGCTGCTGATATCGGCTGAGAGGCTGGCAAATACCAAGTCGAAGCTCGAGCTGGTGCATCCAACCCAAAAAATACAGCAACAATACCAAATGCTGGATCAGGCTGAGTTGCGTTTGCACAACTTGATGCAGCAGAAGCTTGACAGCGCTAAAAGCCAACTCTTGTTGCGACAGCACCGGTTAGCCATGCGCTCACCTAAAGGACGGATAGATGAGTTGGATTACCTACTCAGCCTATTGCAAAAAAGGCTTCACACTGGCATGGCTGGGTATTTGCAACAACAAAATAGCGCCTTTGCCAAACAATGTGAACTGCTCCATGCCTTGAGCCCCCTTGCCACCCTAAGCCGTGGCTATAGCATTACCTATTCGGGCAACCGGATAATATCTGATGCAAAGCAAGTGAATGCAGGCGATATTCTCGAAACACGCTTGCAAAAAGGTGTGGTTATCAGCAAAGTACAGCCATGCGAGCCTACGTGACCTCCGGTAAAGCGGTATATCCATTTGCAAGGTCTGGCAATCCCAGTATTGTCGGCCTTATTGCTGCTTTGTGGCTGTTGCCAGCCTACATAACCCAAGCGACGGATAATTCGCCAAAATCGATTACTTGGCTTTTCAATGATGCGCCTCCCTTTTTTATTACCCAGGGTGACAATACGGGCAATGGCATTTGTGACGTAACAACAAGATACTTGATAGAAGCCTTGCCCGAATTTGAGCACCACAAACTGACCATGCCCCATACCCGGTTGGGTAAAGTCATGGATTCAGGGGAAGCCGCGTGTTTCCCATGTATGATCCATAAACCCTATTCCACTAATCGGGCAAAGTACTCCAACCCCACCGTTGTGTATCCACCCCATGTATTAGTCATGCAGGACAAAACGAAGCGGGCCATGTTGCAAAAATTTGCACAGCCACTTTCCTTGGAAGCACTGCTTAAGGATGGCAGCTTTATTTTTGCCCGCCACGGTGGCAGGCGTTTTAGCGATACCTTGCAAACCATAATTGACAAACACTTAGATCACAAAGGCGAGCTGATACTGCGCAATGCTGAAAAAAGCACCACGTCTATTTTCGATATGTTAAAGCTAGGCAGGGCGGATTACGCCATAGAATACCCTGCCATCACTGCATTCTATAATGCGACCCAAGAACATCGCCTGCAAACAATAGCGATAAAAGAAAATAGGGAAGAAACCGTGCTTGGGGCTGTCGGCTGTTCTGCTAATGCACCGGGGGATTTTGCAGACAACACCATAACTGAGATCAACCGGGTGTTACCGCAAATTGTCATTAACCCCGACTACTACCAAGAAGTTAGCCGGTGGTTCCAGGGCAGTGATAGGGTCTACCGGCAGTGGTATCAGGCCGTCATAGACGCAAATTAGCTGGCCATAATACCGGGGCCTACACAGCTAGTTCGCAAGCAACTAGCCTTTAGAATGCAAATTCATCAACAACTCCGCTTCAGCCCTGGGCAAGTCGCATTCTTGCATAATCTCCTCAATGGTTGCTCCCGAAGCGACTAGCTTTGCGGCTTTGCTGTATAAGCGGGAACCAGGGTCGGCAGTTTCAATTTCCTGCATTTTGGCCTCAAGGGTGCTGCGGGCGTCGGCCGCCTGCCGTTGTTGTATTTGTATCTCTGTTTGAACCTTTTTCATCTTGTCGGAGATTCCATATAGCCCACTACGCAACTCGTTTAATTCTTCTTCTAACTTTTTACAATGCGCTTGTTGCTGGCTAATGCGGTTGCCGAGAGCCTGCTGTTGCTGTTGGGATTGCTGCCCAGACTTATTTGCCTGATTTACCCGCAACACTGTAACGATTGCAAACGCCATAGCTAAAACGGCTACCACCAATGCCACTATGCTAATAAGTAAAGGATCCAAAAATTACGCTCCCGGAGTTCTTGTAAAAAACAGGGCTCCTTTAACACCGTTTCCATTAATACGATTCCAGTAAGTACTTGCCCTAAGTCAAAATCAGCTATAGGAACAAATACTTAAGGCCAATACATATAAGATACGCAGGCTTGGGCGCAGGCGCAAGTTTATAAATAACAGGGAAGTCTTGGAAACGGCAGGGGGGAAATTAAATATCGAGTAGGGTGAGGCATTCGCCTCATCCCTCTCACAGAACCGTACGTACGGATCTCGTATACGGCTCATGTATTCTTCATATTCCATCATTGTGCCTTTATAAAGACTGATGGAGCAAGCCATCCCGTGTTGACTTTTGCCAGATTGAACAATCCTTGCGCTTCAAACCACTGATTCGGCATCGCAAAGCTCGCTAACGGACTCGCCGAGTTCCGCCATGAGTTCATTTTGATGAGCCTAAAAGGCGGTTTATAGCCCAGCTGTTTCAGCCGCCTATGCAGCTTGCGCGGCTTCTTCCATTGCTTGAGTTGGATTGCCCTGAGCCTTCGCCTTATCCATCCTGATAGGGCTTTGAACTCCCTGTGGCAGTTGGCGATACTGAAGTAATTGGCCATTCCCCTTAGTACCGGGTTTAATCTGCTGATTATTTCATTCAGATTATGCCCCTGGTTACGTCGGGTCTGTGACTTGAGCTTTTCTTTGAATCGCTTGAGTTTCTTGTCTTGTATCCTGGTATACCGGCTACCGATTTCAACTCCCAGAAACTTCACTCCACGCTCGCTATGCGCCAGATGCGTTTTGTCTCTGTTTACGACCAGCTTGAGTCCTTGCTCTATTACTCTCGTCGCACTATTCAGGGCGTTCCGGGCTCCCGCTTCGCTGCAACAGAAGATCAAGATGTCATCGGCATATCTCACCAGACGGTGACCCCGCCGTTTCATTTCCTGATCAAACCCATCCAGATAGATATTCGCCAGCAGAGGGCTGATCACCCCTCCTTGCGGACTACCTGCTTCGCTCACTTCCCAGAAATCGCCTGTCATTACCCCACTTTCCAAAAACTGCTTAATGAGTTTCCGGATACTGCCATCCGTTACCCGGCGTTTGACTCCCTGCAAAATCAACTGATGATCCAGCCTGTCAAAACATTGGGATAAATCCATGTCTACGACCCATTGCCTGTTGTATTGACGGATAAATACCGTGGCCTTACTGATCGCATCGTGGCAACTTCGGCCCGGTCTATACCCATAGCTGGATGGATGAAAGTCCGGGTCAAAGATGGGTTGCAGTATTTCTTTGAGGGCTTGTTGGACAATTCGGTCACGTACCGCCGGAATTCCTAACAGCCTGACTCCCCCGTCTTCTTTGGGGATTTCTACCCGTCTGACCGGAAGCGGCTGGTAGGTCTTGCTTTGCAGTTCGTGTAGCAGTTGGGTCAGGTTACTCTTCAAATCAGATGCATAGTCACCCAGGCTCTGCCCATCTATTCCGGCCGCGCCTTTGTTTCTCTTTACCTGTTTGAATGCACTGTACAGAACATCCATGCTCAGCATCCGTCCGTACAGGCTGTAATAAACCTTCATCTTCTACCTTTGGCTTGCGGCATCTTGGGACGCTCTTCCCATCACAGGGCTGACTCTTGATGATAACTTCAGGTGTGCTAGCCCTTGGGGCAATCTGCCTGAGCGGTTATTCACTACTCCACGTTCGGCCCGTCATCCCAGTAGAGTACATTCCTGCCTCACCGGTTTGCGGTGCCCGCCCTCGTCAGGACGTTTGTGAACCCCTGCAAAAAAAATCCGCGCCTTCAATGCGCTTTAATGAATACTTCCCCCCTTCGCAACTTGCCGCGCTTTTGGTCACCGCAAGCCCCATCAGACTTATTGCTGATGGTCATCCCGGTTTTATCCTCCACACCATTACTGGCTTTCACCGGCCGGAATTTGCTCACTACTACGGGATCATCTGCCACCTCACACCCATACCTGCCTTGAGTCTCCTCTTGTGCAAATATGTCCAACCAACATCATTGGATACCGTGCCAGGCTTCCCCAGTTACTGCACTGGTTCCCTGTTAACGATCCCACCCTCAAACACAGCACAGGTCTGACTGAGTATTGGGCATTGCGCTATTTTGCACGCTTACCCACCTGAACTGCCGAAGCAGGTTCACTTGCGTTGTGTACCGTTAACTTCCTATCGCTTCCTTCAGACCCCACCGTTGGCCAGTGACGCCCTTGCGATTCGGATTATCTTCCCCTCAGTCGGGGTGATTCAGGTTTCTTTCAACCTGACGGGTTTGCCAGCTTCGCTGGGCAAACAAAAAAGCCGTCGTTGCGACGGCTTTTTGTGATCTATAGCTTGGACAGCTCATCCCACTCTTCATCGGTGAGCAGTTTATTGAGGTCAACCAAGATAAGTAGTTCGCCATCGCGGTTAGAAACACCTTGGATGAATTTAGCGCTTTCTTCGGTGCCCACGTTCGGCGCACTGTCAATTTCAGATGAGCGCAAGTAAACGACTTCGGCAACACTATCGACCAGGATACCCACTACTTGTTCATCCGACTCAATGATAACAATCCGGGTATTATCAGTTATGTCCGTTGGGGGCAGGCCAAACCTGGCACGGGTGTCAATAACAGTAACCACATTACCACGAAGGTTTATAATACCCAGTACATAGTCAGGGGCACCAGGAACCGGGGCAATTTCGGTATAACGCAAGACTTCTTGCACTTGCATCACGTTGATACCGTAAGTTTCCTCACCAAGCCTGTAAGTTACCCATTGCAGCACCTCATCATTTTGGTCTTCTGCTGCATTTGAACTTCTATCATCACTCATTAGATGCGCTCCAATCTAAACCATATAATGGCTCAATTATTTTTTTTGCTATGGCCAATGCCAGGAATAGCAATATATCAGTCATTGCTGCCCATGCCTTTATCTAGCATAGAAATAAGCCGATTAACATCGAGCATAGCACACATTCTTTCTTTCACCATCCCAGCCAACCATGGACGTTTGCCGCCAACATCACGCCATTTAACGTCACTGGACTGTAAAGTAACCGTATTGACCAACTCTTCACAAGCGAGTCCCCAACCACTGTCACCTAACATTACAAGATATTGATATTTTAGCGAATCTTCCAGTATTTCATTACATTTTTCTGGCATAACCCAACGTGCGGTGTCAACAACATTGAGTTTTTCTTCCCGATACAACATCACGCCCATAAACCAGTTGGGTTTGCCAAACAATGGCCCTGGCTTTTCCAAATTATGGATGCCACCCAAATCAATCAGCGGAACCGCTAAAGTCAAGCCTGCAACATTAAAAAATAAGGCTTGGAAATTACCTTCAATAACACGTGAATTATCAACTTCAACCGGGGGTTGTGCTGCACCAGCTTGGGGCTGCAACTCTGCTTGTGGTTTAACTACTGGCGGCGCCTCAACGGGTTCAGGTGTCGGCGTTTTAACCTCAATTTTCGGCTCGGGAGGCGTTGCTATTATTTGCGGCTTGACCGTTTCCAATAGCCTCGCCACGGACTGCTTATGCACGGGATCCACTTCTGCTAATTGCGTGGTCGTGGGGGGAACATCCTCGTCAGTAAGCAATGCTGACAAGTACTCCTCCATCACATCTTCGTTGGCAAAAGATCCGCTCACAAATTTGGCTCCATAGATTCGGCATAACTGAGTAAGCTATTGTACGCAAAAACCCCACGGGAGCGAGGACAAAATAACGAAGGTGGTGTTTGTGCCTGGCTCGCTTCCCTAAAACGGGTGTCTACAGGTATGACACTTGACCATACTGCAGGCCCATAGGTTGAACGCAGCTTTTTATAGGCGTCAAGCGCCGCATTAGTGCGTTTATCGTACATGGTAGGAACGATTGTATAGTTGAACTTAGTTTTTTGTGACTTTTCCATTATTTCAAGGGTATGCATCATACGGTCTAGGCCTTTTAGCGCCAAAAACTCAGTCTGTACCGGGACTAATATCCGGCTACAAGCAGCCAGGGCATTTACCATCAACACCCCCAAAACGGGCGGGCAATCAAGTAAGGCAAAATCAAACTCGTCTTTTACTGAGTTCAATGCTTTTTTTAGGATTAGTCCCATTCCCCCTTGTGATCCCATTTTCCTATCCAATGTCGCAAGTGCCATGGTGGCCGGTAGAATGAAGAGTGAATCCAGTTTAGTAGGGCACAAACAATCTAATACCAACTCTTTGGTCAGGTTTTTCCCAGCTAAAAATACATCATAAACACTAGAGGAAAGCTCTTCGGAATCAATACCGAAATAATAGGATAATGACGCATGGGGATCGGTATCGACTAATATGACACGTTCCCCGCGTTGGGCCAGCAACCCGCCTAGAGTCACTGTTGTAGTTGTTTTACCGACACCACCTTTTTGGTTTGCCACTGTCCAAATTATCAATGTAGTGCCTTTTCTATAAGATGACCTAAAATAAAAACCATGATAGCGGATCTTGCTTAGGAGGCAACGCCAAACCAAGCCATTGCAAAGCTCTCGTTACATTTCCCGCTGAATGAATTCCGCCATTTCCGAAAGTGTCACGGTCCGATCCGAGATATTCGCAGATGTTACTGCCTGGGGCATGCCATAGACCACACATGATTTCTCATCTTGTGCCCATATCGTTGCCCCCTTTGCCTTGAGCTTCCTGCACCCCTCTTTCCCATCGGCGCCCATTCCGGTCAGAATGACCCCCAGGACATCACCACCATATAACCTGGCAACAGAAGAAAACGTCAAATCAACGCTGGGTTTGTAAGTCACCAAATCGGAACTGTGGACATCAGTTATAGTAATAGATGCCCTGCTGCCACTTCCCTCTATTAGCATCTGCCTACCGCCTGGCGCCAAATAAGCTGTACCAGGCTTCAAAACGTCACCATTTTGTGCTTCTTTTACATTAATTTGGCAGATATTGTTCAACCTCTCAGCAAAAGCGGAGGTGAATGTTCCCGGCATGTGTTGCACCAACAAAATAGGATGCCGGAAACCGGCTTTAAACTTTGACAAAATGGTCTGTAGCGCCACAGGTCCACCTGTGGAGGTGCCTATAACCAGTATTTTGTAGCGCTTGCCAGATGTCTTAAAAGTCTTTGCTGGCGATGTAACCGGAGCTGGAATACGATCTTCGAAGGAGGTGGCGCGAATAAACTTTGTCGGCGCCCGGTCAGAAACTTGGCTAGCCCTTGGCCTCGGCGTAAACCGCCTGAGGTTTGACTTGCGTGGCCCAAGTGATTTAACCCGGGACTGTAGTAGCTCAACGGCTTCCTTGCGATCCCGGGCGATGTCCTCAAACTTCTTCGGGAGGAAGTCCATAGCCCCCGCGTCGAGCGCATCAAGGGTTGCCTGCGCCCCTTCATACGTCAATGAAGAAAACATGATGATGGGAACTGGGTTTTTGGCCATTATTTCCTTGACCGCAGAGATACCGTCCATAATTGGCATCTCAATGTCCATGGTCACCACATCGGGATCGAGCTTTTCGACTAATTCAATTGCTTCACGACCATTACGCGCGTTACCCACTACTTCTAGAGCAGGACTTTGATTGAGTATTTCCCCCACCCTTCGGCGGAAGAAGGTAGAGTCGTCAACGACGAGCACTTTGTACGGCATAGCAATTATTTAAGGCTTTTCTTCGCGTATCTTTTTAGCAAACTTGGAATATCTAAAATCAAAGCGATTCCGCCATCACTGGTAATGGTAGCACCAGCCATACCGGGGGTTCCCTGTAATAAAGCGTCCAGTGGTTTAATCACCACTTCTTCCTGCCCAATCAGGGCGTCGACCACAAATCCCACTTGTTGGGTGCCAATTTGTACAACCACAACATGTCCCTTTGCCTTGTCAATATCACCAGGTTCACGCCGCAACCACTCTCGCAAATAAAACAATGGAATAGCTTTCGAACGGACAATCATTGTCAGTTGGGCGTCAACAGTATTGGTTTTGCTCAAGTCCATGTTGATAATTTCATTAACTGAGCTCAACGGCAGCGCGAAGGTCTGGCCACCGACGATAATCATCAACGTAGGTAAGATAGCCAGTGTCAAGGGAACCTTAATTTCGAGCCTCGTCCCCTTGCCCAACTCAGAATTAATGCTCACAGAGCCGTTAAGCTGGTTGATCTTAGTCTTAACCACATCCATGCCGACACCACGTCCTGAGATATCGGATATTTCAGTTTTGGTTGAAAAACCAGGCGCAAAAATTAAGTTGAATGCTTCGACGTCAGACATACGCGCAGCGGCATCAGCATCTAACACGCCCCGCTCAATTGCGATGTTTTTCAATTTTTCGGGATCCATACCTTTACCATCGTCTTCAATGGTCAACAAGATATGGTCACCCTCTTGGGAAGCTGCTAGGGTTACTGTACCTTTTGGATTTTTTCCAGCTTTTACCCTATCGTCAGGCATTTCAATGCCATGGTCGACTGAGTTACGTACCAAGTGCACTAATGGATCCGCAAGCGCTTCAACCAAATTTTTATCTAAATCAGTTTCCTCACCTTTTAGCTCTAACGCGATATCCTTCTTCAAACTTCGCGCCAAATCACGCACAACCCTGGGAAAACGACCAAACACTTTCTTAATAGGTTGCATGCGGGTTTTCATCACCGCGCCTTGCAAATCACCAGTAACCACATCCAGGTTAGCAATCGCCTTGGACATATTTTCGTCGTTCAGGTTTATACCTAGACTCAATAAGCGGTTGCGCACAAGTACCAATTCACCAACCATATTCATTATCTGGTCAAGGCGTTTGGTATCAACACGAACAGTAGTTTCTGCCGGTGGCGCTGCTGCTGCTTGCTTCTTGTCGTCCTTTTTAGGGGCTGGTGCAGGTTTTGCAGCCGCCATGGGTTTGGCTGCCGGTGTTGCCTTCTCAGCTTCAGGCTTAGGTTGCGCAGCAGGTTTGGCTGCAGCCTTAGGTGCTGATTTTGGCTCAGTCTTGGGCGTCGGTGTTGGGGTGGGTGTCGGGGTGGGTTTATCAGCCCCTTTATCAATGCCAGGCCCTTTGCCAGCGCCGTGTAACTGATCCAACAGCGCTTCAAATTCTTCATCGGTAATATCTTCATCATCACCTGATGTCGGCGCTGCTGTAGGTGCAGGTTCAGGCGTTGGTGCCGGGGAAGGAGTCCCATCGGCTGCTTCATCGCCTTTGCCACTGAATTTACCCTTGCCATGCAGCTGGTCAAGTAGGGCTTCAAATTCCTCGTCAGTGATGTCCTCGTCGCCTTCAGTACCTATTGAAGGGGATGCAGAAGGTGCGGGACTCGGTGCGCCAGCTTGCTGCTTTTTGCCAGGTGCAGATCCTGGTCCGTGTAATTCATCCAACAGCTGTTCAAATTCATCTTCTGAAATCTCATCAATGCTGCCACTATCAGAGGCACTGCTGTCTGCATCAAAATCAAAAAACTCGTCTGTATCATCCACTTCCGCAGGGGCAGGTGTCGGCTCAGGTACGGGCGTCGGTTCAGATTCAGGTGCAGCTGCTGACGATTCAGTACTGGCAAATATTTCGCCATCATCTTCCGATTCAGGTTTGCTCAGTTTATGCAGAATATCAAGCAGGGATTGCTCTGCCGCCTCAAGCGGTTCACGCGCTTTAACGCGTTCAAACATTTCCACTACGACATCAGTGGCTTGCAGAATGACATCCATAAGCTCTGGCGTTAGATGGCGTTGGCCATTTCGCATCATGTCGAACACGTTTTCCGCACCGTGGCAAATATCAACGAGTTCAGTCAACGAAAGGAAGCCCGCACCACCTTTTACGGTGTGGTAACCCCTAAAAATGGCATTCAACAAGTCTGAATCTTCAGGATTGTTTTCCAGTTCGACGAGTTGTTCTTGTAGTTGTTCTAGAATTTCACCGGCTTCAACTAAGAAGTCCTGGAGAATATCCTCGTCAACATCAAAAGACATGAATCAGCTCCCCTTAAAAACCCAAACTCGACAAAAGATCGTCCACATCATCTTGCCCTTGAACTACGTCGTCCCTGTCTTTGGCATCAATTATTGGCCCTTCCGCTTCACTTGCAGATTTTTTGCTTGTTGCTTTCTTTTCCGATGACTCAGTAGAGTCCCCTTCGCTGCCAGCAGCTGCTTCGGGCTCACCAAAGACAGTCAGCATGTTGACCAGACTGTCTTCTACTTCTTTAACCAATTGGATCACCCTTCGGATCACCTGACCGGTTAAATCCTGATAACCTTGCGCCATCAAAACTTCTGTTAAAAGCTCATTTAGCTTGGCTGAGTCAGTTTGTGATTCTTCTAAAAAGCTATCGAGCTTGTGGCATAACGCTTTAAACTCTCCCAATTCTAATTGCCTGGTCATGAGTTTTTTCCACTCAGGCATTATCTCGGACAACCTGCTATTGAGCTTTTCAGCAATAGGCATACTCGCCTCAACGGCATCCATTGTCCTGTTTGCGGCTTGCTCAGTCGTTTCAATAACATAGTTCAACCGGGACTGGGCGTCGGGAATGTCTTCATTTGCAAGGTCAACAATACGGGAGTCAATGTTGAACGTATTAAGGGAGTCATGCAGTTGTCTGGTGAGCTTACCTACTTCGGCAAATAGCTCCATAGAATCTTGTATTTTTATTGCTTCTACCAGCGCGATAGCAGCATCATCATCACCATTCTCAAGGTAGGTAACGAGTTGCTTTGCATCAGCAAGCGAGATAGGAGAGCGCTTTTCTTCAGCCATCGTCAGCTCCAAATGTCGTCGGACCGACTTGATTAACCAAGACGCTCGAAAATCTTATCAAGCTTTTCTTTCAGGGTAGCGGCAGTGAAAGGTTTGACTACATAACCATTCACACCTGCCTGGGCCGCAGCCACTATTTGCTCTTTCTTGGCTTCAGCTGTCACCATTAAAACAGGCGTGTGCTTTAAGCTTTCGTCGGCACGGATGGCTCGCAGAAGGTCGATTCCTTGCATACCGGGCATATTCCAATCTGTCACCACAAAATCGAAATCACCTTGTTGCAACATGGGCAATGCCGTACTGCCATCGTCTGCCTCTTGCACATTAGAAAAGCCCAAATCTTTCAATAAGTTCTTAATAATGCGCCTCATCGTTGAAAAGTCGTCAACGACAAGAATCTTCATGTTTTTGTCCAAAACCGCCTCCAGTGAGGATTTAACAAAATCTTTATTCTAATTATTACTCAGCTTGCCAAGCTTGCATACGAGATTTTAATCGCATCATCGCCTGGCTGTGAATTTGGCTTACCCTAGATTCGCTCACATCAAGGACTTCACCAATTTCCCGCAAGTTCAGTTCTTCATCATAGTACAGGGATAGCACAATTGCCTCCCGCTCTGGCAAAGTTGTGATTGCATTTGCCAATGCCTTTTGGAAGGAACCTTCCATTAAGTCATCAAGTGGCGTATTTTCGCCTTTATTCTTATCCGTCGTAAGCACATCCTCGGTTACACCGAGGTCTTCAATGCCGATCATTTTGCCAGCATTTACTTCAGATAACATTTGATGGTAATCAGCGATACTAACCTGCAACCGTTCTGCTACATCTGCATCTTTAGCGTCTGCACCGGTCTCGCGCTCTACTTCGGCAATGGCTTCTGATATAGCCCTGCCATTTTTGTGCACAGACCTAGGAGTCCAGTCACCTTTGCGTATTTCATCAAGCATTGCGCCACGGATGCGGATCCCAGCAAAGGTTTCAAAGCTGGCACCTTTACTGCCGTCAAAATTCCTTGACGCCTCCAACAGCCCTATCATGCCCGCCTGGATCAAATCATCGACCAATACACTTGCCGGTAACCTCGCCATTAAATGGTGCGCAATTCGCTTAACGAGGGAAGCGTGCTTCTCGACTAACTCCCTTTTGTCATTTTGTTGTTGATAAGCGTTTGCTTTGGATATCACGCCTAGCTACCCACTGCCTGTCTATTAACTAATTGTTCGATAAAGAATTCAAGATGGCCACCTGGTTGGGCTGGAATAGGCCAACTAAGCGCTTGTTTCGCTAGTTGTGATATTGCCATTGACGCAGGTGAATTGGGAAACGCATCAACAATTGCGCGCTGCTTACGCACTGCCCTGCGTATATTTTCGTCTTGGGGAATAATGGCAACCAGTTCCAATGCAACATCTAAGAAACGGTTGGTTACTTTAGAGAGTTTGGCAAAAAGTTCCTGCCCTTCACGGGCGCTTCTTACCATATTGGCAACGACCTTGAATTTGAACACGCCATGATCTCGGTTCAAGATTTTCATTAGTGCATAAGCGTCCGTCAAGGACGTAGGTTCATTGCAAACAACTAACATTATATCCTGGGATGCCCTTGAGAAGCTCAGCACCATATCTGATATACCGGCGGCTGTGTCAACTAACAATACGTCGACGGGGATTTTTAGCTCACTGAATGCACGAATTAGTCCCGCGTGTTCGGTTGGCGTCAACTCAGCCATAGACTGTGTACCCGATGTGGCTGGCGCAATTTTGATGCCGTGGGGACCTGTTACCAAAATATCTTCTAGCGTACATTCGCCAGACAACACATGTGCTAAGTTCTTTTCAACCCGCAATCCCAACATCACGTCAACATTGGCTAATCCCAAGTCTGCGTCAAGGACTAGTACTTTTTTACCTTGCTTTGCCATCGCAATAGCCGTGTTCAAAGTAATGTTGGTTTTTCCAACACCACCTTTGCCACCTGTCACCGCAATGACTTTAGTTAAGCTTGACTGGTTCATTCTTCTCAAACTACTCGCTTGATCTTCGATCATACCGCTACTGCTGAATACCTCTGCTTGTTATTAGGAGTATGCGGTAATTCATATTTTTTATAAAGCTTTGCTGCTAAAGAAATTAAATACTTGGCTTCAGCAATACGCAAGTCTTCGGGTACCTTCTGTCCGTCGGTTAAGTATGCAACCGGCATTCTCTCCTGAATTGCCACGCTGATAGCTTCACCTAAAGAATAACACTCATCCAATTTTGTAAAAATACATCCTTGGATTGGCAGTTGGTTGTACACCGTCAGTGTCCGCTCCATTACCTGCCTTTGAGTATTTGCCTGCAACACCATATACATCTTTATATTAGCACTTGCTGTTTGTTTCAGCGTTTCTAACTGTTTGATTAACCTAGTATCCCTCTGGCTAAATCCCGCAGTATCGATTAATACTAACCGTTTGTTGCGAAATTGATATAGTACGTCAGATAAGTCTTGTGCGTTTGATGCTTTTTTAACCGCACAACCGATAATTTTACCGTACGTGGCCAATTGCTCATACGCAGCTATACGATAGCTATCGATAGTGATTAGCGCCACTTGGTCTTGCCCGTATTTACGGGCATATTGCGCTGCTAGTTTAGCGATAGTCGTCGTCTTACCGGTACCTGTGGGTCCCATAAAAGCCACTACACCACTTTGGGTCAGAATATCGTTGTTGGTTGTGCGCAGTCTATTAGCCAAAAGTTTGAGAATAAACAACCACGCTTCCCGTTCATTGGCGTTTTCCGGCGCGTAGGACACGACATCCTGCGCCAACTCTGGGCTAATCCCCATTCTTTGTAACCTATCCACTAGATAAGCTTGTAACGGATGGCCACGGCGCTGTTCTTGCTGTAGCAAACCATTGACTTGAAACTGGAGCACATTGCGTAGCGATTTCAATTCATTTTGGATACTCGCAATGGCGGCCTTGTCTCCCGAAGGGCTTGCCGTACTGGCCTTGGTTACAGTTTGTGTTGCTGTGTTGGCTGCTGGCACAGCATCGTTGTTAGCAACAGGGTTTTGCTTCTGGACCTGCGGCTGGGCAGCAGCCTGAATTTCCTGTTCAGCGCTTAAGGTGGCCACTTCTTGCCCATGATTGCCATATTGTTTTTCCAGCAGCGCCCTCAAACTATCAGAACCTGATTCGCCTATCACTTCCGACAATGAAGGAGTTTGATTTACTTTTAGAGCAGGTTTATCAACGCCATCTGTACCGGGTAACGCTGCAATCTTCCTAGGAAACCCTTTCACTTCAGGTTCATTGTCATAGGCAGCCACAATTTCGACACCATCCGCCAATTTTTTATTAGACATGATGACGGCATCACCGCCCAATTCGGCTTTCACCTGGTTTAGCGCCTCTCTCATATCTTTGGCATAAAAACGTCTAATCTTCATTTTGTCACCTCAAGGACTCTGGTGCTCACTGCCCAATGGCACTGACTATCTTTATTTGTTTATCATCCGGTACTTCCTGGTAAGACAATACGTGCAAACCTTGGATAGCATGCTTCAAGAACCTGGATAGTACGGGCCTTAACATGCCGGAAGTAAGTAATACAGCTGGCTCGCCCGACAACTCTTGCTGTTGTGCAGCCTGGTTTAGCGAATTTTGTAAATTTTCTGCTAAGCCAGGTTCGATACCTGCACCATCTTGGCCACCTGCCTGCAATGATTGATGCAACATCTGTTCCAACTCTGGCGCCAATGTAATAACCGGTATCTCTTGCGCGCCGGCATTAATTTCTTGGGCGATCAGGCGCTTTAGGGCAATTCGAACTGCGGAAACCAACACGTCAGGATCTTGACTCTTAACACCGTATTCGGACAAAGTTTGTACAATCGTGCGCATATCCCGGATCGGCACACCTTCGTAAAGCAATGTCTGCAACACTTTTACTACGGTACTCAACGGCAGAATCTCTGGCACCAGTCCTTCCACCAATTTAGGATTGTTTTTGGCTAAGATATCTAGTAGTTGTTGCACCTCTTCATAACCCAATAATTGGTAGGCATTGGTGGTTAGAAGCTGGCTCAAATGGGTTGCTACTACAGTAGCTGCGTCTACAACTGTATATCCCAAAGTTTGGGCTTGCTCCCGCTGGTTGGGCCGGATCCAAACTGCGTCCAGGCCAAATGCCGGGTCTTTCGTTGGCGTACCTTCCAGCTTGCCAAATACTTGTCCTGGGTTGATCGCCAATTCACTGTCGTGGCTTATCTCAGCTTCACCTACGTTCACCCCCATCATTGAAATGGTGTAAGTGTTTGGAGATAAATCCAAATTATCGCGAATGTGCACCGGTGGGATTAAAAAGCCAAGTTCTTGGCTAAGTTTTTTACGCACACCTTTTATGCGCGTCAACAATTCGCCACCTTGAGATTTATCCACTAATGGGATTAGGCGGTAACCGACTTCCAATCCGATAGTATCTACATGCTGCACGTCATCCCAGCTGAGTTCTTTTGCCTCTGCAGGCTGTGGCGCTTGTTCTGGTTTTGGTGCGATCTGCTTGCTTTGTTTCTCTGCTTTTTCTGCGGCATATTGCCGGTAGTATGCAATACCACCGATCAAAAAGCTGAATCCCAAAAAAGCGAGATGGGGCATACCAGGCACAATACCCATTACAAATAAAATACCAGCGGTGACATACATGGCCTGAGGGTTTGCTAGTTGTTTTGACAGCTCGTTACCCATCTCTTGGGTATCGTTCTCACGGGTGACAATAATTGCGGTTGCCACTGACAGCAAAAGACTGGGGATTTGTGCAACCAAGCCGTCACCAATAGTCAACAATGTGTATATTTCAATAGCATCACCAAAGGCCAAATCATGCTGGATCATACCGATGAACAAGCCGCCTATGATGTTTATTACCATGATTATCAAGCCAGCTATTGCATCACCTTTCACAAACTTTGATGCACCGTCCATGGAACCGTAAAAATCCGCTTCAGAGGTGATTTCCTCCCGGCGTTTGCGCGCTTCGTCTTGGTCGATAAATCCCGCATTGAGGTCGGCATCAATTGCCATTTGCTTGCCGGGCATGGCGTCTAGAGTGAATCGAGCACTAACTTCAGAAATTCGACCCGCACCCGCCGTTACAACTTTGAAGTTGATAATTAACAAAATGGCGAAGACAACAATACCCACAGCAAAGTTGCCGC
Organism: Alteromonadaceae bacterium; assembly: GCA_965279005.1. Classification (GTDB taxonomy): domain Bacteria; phylum Pseudomonadota; class Gammaproteobacteria; order Enterobacterales; family Alteromonadaceae; genus Planctobacterium. Next base: position 406,813 of record CBDIHK010000028.1, read on the forward strand.
CGATAACAACTTCACCAAAGGCTTGGATAACCTTACCTGCAGCGTCCCCACCTTCATGGCCTTCCAACAATACAACCCGAGTTGAGGCAATGTTTAGCGCCAACCTTAATACCGTTGCAATCAACAACACCAGAGGGAAAATACCAAAATCCACGGGTTTTTTGGTAAACACACTAACTAAGATAACTATCAAGGATAAAGCAATATTGAAGCTGAATAGGATATCCAGCAAAAATGGAGGCATGGGGAGGATGACCATCCCCATGATAGCTAACAAAATCAATGGGGTACCCAAGCCACTGGTTATTTCTTTTACGCGGTTTTGGTCGATGCGGTTAAAATAAGATGCCAGTTCCATAGTCTTGTGCTGATAATTTGACTTCTGGCGCTGGTAATGCAAATAGCGCGCCATAGCAGCACAATAACTTAAACACTGTTCTAATGGCGCATATCAGGAGGGATTGGTAAGTTCTTCGACAAAGGTTTAGGCCGATGCCCCTTGCCCGACTTAAATTGACGTAGTTGGAATACATAGGCTAGCACCTGGGCTACGGCCATAAAGAGTTTTTCTGGGATCTCTTCGTCTACTTCTGTCGAATAATAGATAGCACGGGTTAGCATAGGCGTCGCAACTAACGGAACCTCGTGGGCATCGGCGATTTTTCGGATATGCATGGCCAGTTCATCAGCGCCTTTTGCTACAACGACCGGTGCCCGGGTGCCATTTTCTTCATATTTTAACGCAACGGAATAGTGGGTAGGGTTGGTAACCACGACATCCGCTTTGGGGACTTCCTGCATCATTCGCCGTGCCATAGCCTGAAACTGCAACTGCCTTATTTTACCTTTAATGCGGGGATCACCCTCAGCATTTTTATGTTCATCTTTAACCTCCTGTTTGCTCATTTTCATTTGTTCATTGTGGGTATAGCTTTGGTAGGGCACATCAAATATCGCTATCGGGATCATCGCACAACACACAACAATAAAAGTCCACGCAATCAGCTCCAGCGCATGGAAAAGATTGGCTGGATACAGTTCCTGATCTAAGCTCAACACTTCATCCCTGAAATAAAGTAGCATTCCATAGGTAATCGCCCCAACCACCAAAAATTTGGCCAATGCTTTTAACAGCTCTACTAACCCATTTATACCAAACATGCGCTTGAAACCATTTAGTGGATTAAGGCGGTCTCCGCGAAATGAAGCGGAATACCAGGTAAAGTTAAATCCGCCTAATGCGATATTGCCGTAAAAGCCAGCAATAGCCACAATGATAAGAAAAGTCAGCATAGGGACGGTTATTTCCCCTAAGGCAAAGCCGAGCGACTGGAACATATGGGCGTAATCATAGGTTTCATCACGATTAAGGGTGAACATCCGTTCCATGATAGTCATTAAGGCGAGCCCGATACTTTTACCTAACATGAACAGGGTTATCGCGCTAAATAGCAGCACAAGCGATGTGGCGAGCTCTTGCGAACGCGCTATTTGTCCTTTTTCCTTAGACTGATCTATCCGTTTCTGCGTGGGGTCTTCTGTTTTTTCGGCGGAATCATCAGCTGCCATCAGTGATGCCCCCCTTTATTGGCATATTTGCAGCAAACGGCACATCAACAATTGTGCCCTATCCCACTGCAACATAAAGTGGTTAACAAAGTTATCCATGGTCAGCCAGATGATCACCAAGCCACCGATCTGGGCAAATGAGAAACCAATGGTAAAAATATTCAGTTGAGGCGCTGCTTTAGTCATAACGCCAAAAGCCAAATTAATTATTAACAGCGCTACTATGGGAGCAAGTGACAAGGTCAATGCCGCAACAAACATCCATGCACTCCACTCCACTATACTTTTAAACTGCTCCCCGGTAAACCAACCCTCGCCAATAGGAAATGCGCTTAGGCTGACTAGTATCATTTGGATCATGTTTAGGTGGCCATCAAGTGCAAAAAACAACAAAGTCGCCAATATGAGATAGAACTGCCCGACCGCTGGCACATTGATACCATTGACTGGATCCACAATCGAAGCAAAGCCCAACCCTGTTTGCATGGCAACTACCTGCCCGGCAATGACAAAAGTTTCTAAGACTAGAGTGGAAATAAATCCAATCGTCGTCCCAATAATTGCTTGTTGCAAAACTAAGACAAAAGTTTGCGCGCTTAGAAAGTCGTCAATGGGCACGGGATCAATCATGGGCATAATGATCAGGGCTAATGACAAACCAAGTAACCCCCGGATTGGGGCAGGAACAGTTTTAGCACTCAAGCCCACCATGGCTATGGTTAAACCGGAAATACGAGCAAAAGGCAACATGAAGTCTGCGACAAATTGCGCGATATCTTCTGCCCTGAATTCCATGTTTAGCCTACAACTTCGGGAATTCTTTCCACGATCATAAAGGTAAAGTCCATCAACTGTCGCACCAGCCAATGCCCCCCCCAGATAAGTGCTAGAAGCGTTACTATCAATCGTGGAAGGAAGTTAATAGTTTGCTCGTTTATAGAAGTTGCCGCCTGGAAAATGGCCACGACCAGCCCTACTACCATGCTCGGAACAATAATGGCCGAGACCAACAGGATCACCATAAACAAAGAATCTTTAAGAATATCGACAAATACCTCGGGGGACATAGGCGTCACATCGCAAAGCTGTTGGCAAGGGTGCCAAATATTAAGTTCCAGCCATCTACCAATACAAATAACATCAATTTAAAAGGCAGTGCCACAATCATCGGTGATAGCATCATCATACCCATTGCCATAAGCACAGATGCCACAACCAAGTCTAGTATTAAGAATGGTATAAACAGCATAAAGCCGATTTGGAACGCCGTTTTTAACTCACTTGTGATAAACGCTGGGATCAGTACTGTCATAGGTACATCTTGGGGCGATTGAACTTGGTTTTGATAGCCGCCAATTTGCACAAATGTCTCTAAATCCTTTACTCTTGTTTGCGCCAGCATAAATGCCTTTATGGGCACTATAGCTTCATCTATTGCAGCTCTTGCTGTCATTTCCTCGTTTAAATATGGCTGTAATGCTTTGTCATTCATTTCTTCAAATACAGGCGCCATAATAAACATGGTTAAGAATAGTGCGAGCCCGATCAAAATTTGGTTTGAGGGCGATTGTTGCAAGCCAATTGCTTGCCGCAGGATCGACATCACCACAATGATCCTGGTAAAGGAAGTCATCATGATCAAGAAAGCAGGCAGGAAGGACAGTGCTGTCATGATCGCCAGCACTTGCAAAGTCATGGTGTAATCTTGGGTGCCATCTGGGTTCGTTGTCACCGTTAATGCTTTTAATCCGGTATTGGCAAGCGCACTATCCGGAAAACACACCAATATTAATGCCAATACACCCAAAAACAGCTTAGCCATCTGATTTACTGCCCTTCTTTTGCAAGTTTATAAAGCTGTTTAACTTATCTTTGAACTGGATTGCTTTATGGTCACCCAATTCAATATTTTGTTCCAACTTAGCTAAATGATTAATGTTGTGGCTGGTCACACCAATAAGGTGCTGTTCGTCACCTACCTGTATAACTGCTATCCGTTCCCGGGTTCCTACCATCATACTGGCAACGGGTTTTATATGGCTGCTGGTGCTGTGCAGTGGGGAAAAGCGTCGCAGCAATGCAGCCAGAACCAAGATGACAGCAACAACAAGGATCAAAGAAAGGAATACCGAAAGCCAGGTACCGCTGGCGTTCAGGTCAGTGCCCGTGGCTTGTGCGATGGCGTTAGGCGCGATTATCGCGCTGCCAGCAGAAAAAGCCGATATTGTAAAACGCTTATTTGAGTTTTTTGATGCGTTCGATCTGGCTAATAACATCCGTCAGTCGGATCCCGAATTTATCGTTAACTACTACCACTTCACCGTGGGCGATCAAGGTACCGTTTACCAATACATCCAAAGGTTCACCTGCAACCCGGTCAAGCTCAACTACTGAGCCCTGGTTCAACTGTAACAGGTTGCGGATGCTGATCAAACTCCTACCTACTTCCATAGATATCGTAACTGGGATATCTAAAATGGTGTCAAGTTTACGGCGCTCCTCGCCCGATATTTCTGAAGACGAATCGGCTAGTTCATCCAGTTCCGCCACTTGCACATTATCCATGCCAGACGCATCTGCGCCGGAAACGCTTTCGGATTCGGCCTGTTCGGCCATCGCCGCGGCCCAATCGTCCATATCATCACTCATAATTTTCCCCTCAGTTTACAAATCTTCTTCTAGCACTTGCAGCTCAGCATCACTATCAATACGCCTACCACCTTTGGTTAACAAGTGTAGCTGCGATTTAACCGACACAGGCCTTGGGATCTTCTCAATAATCTTAAGCGCTATATACTCTCGGGAACGGCCTAGCTTACTGCGGAAGGTAGGCAACCCTTCAATTAAAACAGTGATGTATTCCGGCATTTCAATGGGAATAATATCACCGTCCTTAAAGTCCATAACTTTCTCCAATGGTAAAGTCAAATCCATCATATGGGTGGTCAAATTAACTTTGACATCAAGGATTTCATCCCTTAGCGCTTTACTCCAACGCAAATCTGTATCTTCCTTGTCACTCTGCACACCCGCATCCAATAGCTCTCGAATAGGTTCAAGCATTGAATAGGGTAAAGCTACATGGAAGTCACCACCACCGCCGTCAAGCTCAATGTGGAAGGAGCTAATTACCACAACTTCTGTTGGACTGACGATGTTTGCCATTGCAGGGTTAACTTCTGAATCCAGATATTCAAAAGAAACGTCCATTACCGGCCCCCAAGCTTCTTTGTAGTCCTCAAAGATAATTTTTAGCAGCATCTGGATTATGCGGCGCTCCGTTGGGGTAAATTCACGCCCCTCAATCTTGGCGTGATAGCGGCCATCACCACCGAAGAAGTTGTCCACCAAAATAAACACCAAGCGAGCTTCCATGGTGATTAAGCCAGTACCTTTCAGGGGCCTAAACCGCACCATATTCAAACTAGTTGGAACAAACAGGGTATGTATGTATTCGCCAAACTTGATCATTTGGATACCGTTTATAGATACCTCTGCTGAACGGCGCATCATATTGAATAGACTTACCCGCATATGCCTGGCAAAACGTTCGTTCACCATTTCCAATGTCGGCATACGACCACGGACGATCCGATCTTGGGAAGAAAAGTCATATTCAATCGCAGAAGAGCTTATCTCAGACTCTTCTACATCCTCTTCTTCGACCTCGTCTACACCGTGTAACAGCGCGTCGATTTCGTCTTGTGATAATAAGTCGCTCACTCTATAACCCCTAAAATATGGTTATTGCATTACAAACCCGGTAAACAATATCTGTTCGACAACTGCGCTACCTGCAATATCTGACATTTTCCTCTGCACCTCCCGAAGGGACTTGTCTTTCATGGCAATTTTACCCGCCTCGGTGACAAGATCATCAGCGTTAGATTCACTAAATACCTTCAACAAAGTTCCCTCTATCATGGGAATATGCATTTTGGCCAACTCTTCTGCGTCGGTTCCGCGCACCATTAACTGCACTTTGATCTCCACTAGGCGATCCCGCCCGGATCCAGGTACATTGAATACAAATGGCCTTGGCATAGCGACGTAGAGGGCGGTACCCACACCAGTTGAACCGGTCACGGTTGAAACTTCCTGCGGTACCACTTCATCTGTCCCAGCCCCTTCCTCCAGGACTGACTCATCCGGCGAGCCGGTTAAAAAGTATGCTGCAGCACCGCCAATGACAAGCACGACAGCAACAATGACGATAATCATCATCTTGCTCTTCTTGGGAGCACTATCTTCCATTTGTAGTTCTTTTTCAGCCATGTTTATTCCACGTATTGTTATATTTACCTGTGACTATTATGTCGTGCCATTGTCCTATTTAGCAATCACAGATACCGTTCATTAACAAACTTTATTATACAAAGTAATCGATTCCATCTGGCTCGGGAACATAAGCCTCCGTTACAGCATCGGCTACGTCAACATCTTCGCCATTAGACCCGCCAGCACGGCCGTCATTGCTGTCACCGCTATTACCAGCATTTTGGCCTTGGCTTTCCTCCCTAACAGAGGATTGCCCCAGCTGGATCCCTTGCTCCTGCAACATCTCCCTCAAACGGGGAGCTGACTGTTCTAACACGTCCCTGGCTTGTTGGGACTGTACCACCATACTGACCGTTGCCGTATCGCCCTGCATGGTTATTTTGATCTGCATCGAACCAAGGTCTGGGGGATCTAGACGTATGTCAGCCACCATGTTCTTTTGGTTAACCATCACCTGGACCTTGTTGGCTAACTCATTTGCAGCTTCTGGTTTAGCTATGTTGATGGGCTTGTCCTGTAGATTATTGGCCTGCACTTGTTTGTTAAACTCTGCACTTGCGAGGTTATTTTCTTTTAACTGGCTGGCAGTTAGATGCTGCAATTGTGTTGATACTTGCTCTTTAGCCTCAGGCGTCATGAATTGTTGTAGGCTGCTAACTTGCTGTATCTGTTGCAAGGCTTGGGTTAGCCTGTCATCAAAATTGCTTGGTTTAATGTTGTGTCCAACCTCACCTAAAGCTTCGGTGACCATTGCCTGCAAGTCAATGCCAGGCTCGCGTCCATTCTTGAGCTGTGCTTTCATTTCTTCAATGCCAGCTTTGAGGGATGTAATAAACTGCTGTTTCTCAGGTGTAGCTTTAGCGGTATCTAGCTCCAGCCTCTGCACTAAACTTTCTAGCGACGATAGCTTTGCCTGGTCGTTCGCCAACTGTTGCTCTAGCTGGTTCAAAATAGCTTTAACGTCGGCATTGGCAGTATCGGCGTTTTGCGGGGCTAGCCCAGGTGCTGCATTTGCATTACTTTGTGGCTGCGCTTTGCCATCCGCAAGCACCAATGAGGAGAGCAAGGCTAAATCCATGGATTCAAGCTGGACGCCTGCATCTCCCAGATCCGTCAAAGACAACTCGTTGCTTAACGTATTGTCGGAGTCTAGGTCATTCAAAGCATCCTGGATAAGCTGCCGCAGCTGGTCATTGTCCTGGACTAGCTGTTCCAGCTGTGACAAATCTAGGTCTTGCAAGTCTATTTTACTTTCTGGGCTTCCCTGTTCTGCAATAGGGTTACCCACCGTAAAGTCACCTGACAACAAACGCTCCCTGATCCCCTGCTTCCAATCTTCCGTTGTTGCAGCATTAGGGTGGCTGGCGCCTTGATCTACTGGGATATCAGCAACATCCGGCTCTGGCTGTCGGATACCGTCATCAACACTACTATCAAGCTGGAATTGAGCTATGTCGAGCGCATCAGTGCCTTTAACAATTTGCTCCCCTAACACTAGGGTTTCATCAGGTTCACTGACTATTGCTACAGGTTCGCTCACTACTGCTACAGGGTCGCTGCCCGCCGCTTCAATTATTTCGGGCACCGGGGTTATACCCATTATAGGTTCAGGCTGTTTTAAAATGGATTCATCGCCCCCTTGTTTCAATTTTGGTGATTCAGAGCCGATGTCAATAACCTGTCCAACATCAACAGCATAAGGATCTTCGGCTATACCGTCGTCAATTAATCCACTGCCACCTGTATCCTTTTCAATATGTAACTGCTGCAGGATCCCAATCCAGGTTTCATGGGTTTCCACGTCGTCTGGGGACATTTCTATCGTGTCAACCAACTGTTCCTGTCCTGCTGATGCTGCATTGTTTTGACCTTGCTTAGGTTGGCCGCTATCGCCATTCTCTTGGCTTAGTTGCTGTGACTGCCCATTTTGTAGGTCTTGCTGTTGCTGTTTTGGATCGCCATCAAAGCCACTAGTATTTGCATCAGCCTCCCCGTGTTTAGAAGTGTCATGTTGTGCAACAACTGCGTCAGGTGTGTCGCTTTTACCCTGGGAACCGTTGGCCATAGTTGGTTCGGGTTTGCCTTTGACGTCGGATTGGTTACCGTTGTCAGCCCTACTTACAGGCTGGGGGCTAACGTTTCGCTCCAAAACAGCAGCAAACCCCTGGCCATGGCCACTGGCGTCTGTGCCCGAGCCCGGAGCGCCGGCTTGAATTGATATGCCAATGGGTTGGGAGGCAACATCTGTTTGCATTGCGGCAAGTTTTTGCATAGAACAACCACTCCTCAGGTCATCAGTTTCCGCTTTAGTTGACGAATGGCGGATGCCTGTCAAAAAAATGTACTATTGAACTGTTAAAGCAAAAATTAAGCCAAGGTTAAAGGTTGATATAGTCGAAGCAAAAATATAGGTTGTTGCTGGTCTATTTGCGAATAAAGCGTTGCAAGGCAAACTCATCCATCATGCCCTGCTCTAATTTGTCTTCACGCAATTGTTGCTGGTGTTTCTTTTTGTCAATCAACATTTCAACAGCTTTGCGTTTGCGCTGTTGTGCTAACCACAATTCTTTGCGTTGTTGTGCGGCTTGTTCCGCGTTGTAGGTTAACTGCTGCTGCTGCGCACAAGCATTGTCCAACTTGTTAATAAAGGACTGGTGGTGGGTGAAGGACAATGCTTCCAAACCGCCTTGGGCCCTTGCCTGCACCTTTTTAAAGTAATCCAAGCGATATTGGCGCAAGCTATCTAGTTTTAGCTGGTTTTGCGCAACGTGATCGGTAGCAAGCTTGAAGTTTTGCGCCGCCTTATCTTCTTTCTCCTGCTCAATCTGGGCTACCAATAACAACTGCTTCAAGGCCATGCTTATCTAATCCCTGTTTTTTGCATCAACTGGACTAGGCCGGTCAGGCTCTCATCATAAGGCAAAATATCCTTCATACCTTGCTGTAAAAACTGGTTAATTGCAGGTTCTGCCATTATTGCCAAATCAATTCTGGGATCGGTACCCTTGGTATAGGCACCGATACTAATGAGATCTTTATTTTGACTGTAAGTTGAATACACTTGCCGCACTTTCCTGGCAGCTAGTAGATGCTCGTCACTGACCACCATAGGCATGACACGGCTGATAGAAGCTTCTACATCAATCGCAGGATAGTGCCCTGAATCCGCAAGCACCCTGGTTAATACCACATGGCCATCCAGGATTGCCCGTGCTGAATCCGCTATCGGATCTTGCAAATCATCACCCTCGGTTAACACCGTGTAAAACGCGGTAATGGAGCCTTGGTTTTCGGAGCCATTGCCAGCCCTTTCCACCAATGCGGGTAATCGAGCAAACACTGAAGGCGGATAGCCCTTGGTAGCGGGAGGCTCACCCACTGCCAGTGCAATCTCCCGCTGCGCCATGGCATAGCGGGTCAATGAGTCGATCAATAACAACACGTCCATGCCTTGATCCCGGAAATACTCCGCGATACTCACAGCAGTTTCACAGCCCTTGAGGCGCATAAGTGGCGAGGTATCGGCAGGCGCCGCAACCACCACCGACTTTTTGCGCTCTTCTTCACCTAATATGTCGTGAATAAATTCTTTTACCTCACGGCCACGCTCTCCTACCAGGCCAACAACCACAACATCGGCTTTAGCGCCCCTGGTCATCATTCCCAACAACACACTTTTACCGACGCCACTACCGGCAAACAAGCCCATTCGCTGGCCTTTGCCTACCGTTATCATAGAATTGATAGCCCGTACACCGACATCCATCGGCTGTTCAATCGGCTTCCTGAGCAGCGGGTTAATGGCAGGACGGACAAAGGGAACGATTTCGTTGGTCTCGATCGCACCAAGGCCGTCCATCGGCACCCCGTTGCCATCAACGACCCTGCCAAGTAACCCCATACCAACAGGAATACCCTGCTGCCGGCTCAAAGGTTGCACCCTGGAACCCGGCACAATACCTTTTACTGCTTCAGTTGGCATCAGATAGGTAATATTATCGCCAAACCCTACTACTTCAGCTTCAATTTCGCCGTCTATTGTTTGTACCAAACACTGGCTACCGACTGGCAGTTGGCAACCCACCGCTTCCAGCGTTAAACCAATGCCGCGAACTAGTTTACCCGCAGCGACCGGGGCGGTACCTGGGATTTGTTGCCGGAGCTGTTTAACACGGTTCAAAATCGACTGGGTCATAGCAGCTAGCCTTGGGTTTGGGGTAAGCCTTGTTCCATCAGGAAGGTTTCAAGCACGTCGCGCAAGCGGCGTTCCATGGTTAAATCAACTGCATTGTTGGCGGTGATAATCTCGCAACCGCCTCGGGTTGTGGTTAAAGACTCAACTAAAACCCAATGGTGCCTTCTGATGTCTTCATCAGAGAAATGATGTTTTACCAGTTTGTAATCTTCGGGGTGGAGGTGGATTTGGTACTCTTTTTCATTGATGGGCAGGACTTTTAGCCCTGATTCCAACGCGTGGAAAATAACCTTTTCATTTAATACAGTTTCGGTCTTGATCACTGAACGCGCCAGCGATACCGCTAGTTGTAATAGCTCCGTTTCCAGCTCTTGCTCAACCAATTCCAATGGTTGCTGTAGGCTGTGCACCAATTTTTGCCATTGCTCGGACTTGGCATCAATGACGCCCTGGCCTTCCGCCAAACCATCAGCCATGCCTTGTTCAAAGCCCTGTTTTTGTCCTTCTTCCAGGCCCTGGGCACGGCCTTCCTCTAATCCTTGTGTATAACCATCCTGCTTGCCTTGGTCAAAACCATCTTCGTACGCAGCCTTGCGGATAGCTTCAATTTCTTCTGCTGTCGGCGGTTTTATCTCTTCCTCTTCTTCTGGCGGCTCCCACTTCCAATCAGAACTGCGGTTCATGGCATTGGTCTTGCCGTCATCCTGCTTCCTGTCATTCTCAACAAAGGGCAAATCCCATGTCTTGAATTCTTTAGCTAATTCGTCGTCTACAAACTGTGACACTTACCAATACCTCTAATTTGACTGCAGGATTACAAGAACTCTTCGCCGCCACCGCCGCCGAGCATAATTTCACCGGCGTCAGCCAGCCTCCGGGCGACGGATAAGATTTCTTTCTGGGCAGTTTCTACTTCACTGATACGCACTGGTCCCAAGGCTTCCAGGTCATCCAATAACATTTCAGCTGCCCGCTTCGACATGTTACTGGCGATCTTGTCTTTGAGGGTGTCATCAGCACCTTTAATGGCTTTTATCAATACGTCTTGTTGGACTTCGCGCAAAATAGCCTGTATAGCCCGGTCATCAACATCGGCCAAGTTATCAAATACAAACATCAAGTCTTGGATCTGCTGGCTCATTTCTTCGTCTTGTTCGCGGATAGAGTCCATCAACTGGCCTTCGATATTGGTATCGAGGTAGTTCATTATATCGGCAGCGGATTTCAAGCCGCCCATCTTGGCCGCCTGGGTGCCCGCCTGGCCAGCAAATTGTTTCTCCATAATCTCGTTTAGTTCCTGCAATGCGGCTGGTTGTACTTCTTCCAAGTTGGCAATACGCATCATCAGGTCTAAGCGCACTTTTTCCGGGAACTGGGACATTATCTCGGCAGACTGTTCCGGATCCAAATAAGCCAGCACAATGGTTTGGATCTGCGGGTGTTCGTTGCGGATAATGCCGGCCACCTGTTTGGAATCCATCCACTTCAATGAATCAAGGCCTTTGGCGCCACCGCCAACCAAGATTTGGTCGATCAGGTTGGCCGCTTTGTCTTCACCTAATGCCGCAGTCAACGCTTTCTTCACAAAGTCGTGGCTGTGGAAACCTATGGTACTGTAGTTTTGTATCTCTTCGATGAAGTGCTTGTGCACCGCCGTAATCTTGGGCTGGGTCATGTCATCCATGGATGCCATCGCTTGGCCCAGCTTCTGGACCTGTTTTGGTTCCATGTGCTTCAGTATTTGCGCGGCATCTTCTTCCGAAAGGCTCAGCAACAATATCGCTGCTTTCTCTACCCCTTCGAGTTTACCTACGTCGTAACTGACTTCTTCGAGTGCGTTTTCTTCAGCCATAACTTATTCGTCCAGCATCAACCAACCACGTACAACTTGCGCGGACAGTTCAGGTTCATTAGCAACCAACGCCCTAACTGCTTTAAGTACATCTTCATCTTTGTGCAGGTCAGGCAACATGAGTGAACCGTCGGCAGCAAAGCCCACTGATCCTTCATCAAACTCCTGAGTTAACATGGTGATGGTTTCATCGCCCAAGTCAAGGCTTTCGTCAGCACTGAATTCTTCAGTCTCAGTTGTATCTTCAGGGTAAATCAAACGTTTCAGCATTGGCCTGACCACAGCCAGTATCAATACGATGATAATCAAACCACCCATAACCAGCTTCAAGGCGCGCATTGCCCATGGCTGCTCCCAAATTGGGATTTCTTTTTCGACAGTGGTGTCAATGCGGCTAAATGGGATGCTGACCACCTCCAGGGTGTCACCGCGGGTAACGTCAAAACCTATGCCACCTTGCAATAAACGGCGCAGGTTTAACAATGCCTGCTGTGACCTAGGCTCGCTAGTTGGGTTGCCATCAGCATCAACGCTATGCACATAGTCTACCGCAACTGAAACGGTGATACGGCGGATCACACCGGTTTGCTGTTTGGTATGGCTGATTGTGGTATCCAGCTCAAAGTTACGGGTTGCTTCTTTGTGGGTGCGGCCAGGTTGGCTACGCGATGAGTTTTGCCCCAATGCATTCTGCGGAATATTGGCATCTAGCGGCGGTTGATTGGTAAGCGCGCCAGGTACACCTGCGATAACGCTACCAACACTGTTTTCTTCAACCGTCATTTCACTGCGCACGGCTGGCAAATCGGGGTTGTAACGTTTCTGGGTTTGCTCAACCGCGGTAAAGTCCATAGTAACGTCGACTTGCGATGTGTAGTTACCCAAGCCCAGTACGGGGATCAAGATAGAGTCAATTTTACCTTGTAGTTCATTTTCACGGTCACGCTCCATTTCAAATTCTTTGCGCGAGCGTGAACTGGCACCACCGGAAGAGCCCGAGTTTAACAGACGACCATTGCTGTCGGTCACGGTTACCCGATCCGGATCCAAACCATCAACGGCGGAAGCAACGATATCCACCACCGCATCGGTTTCTTCGCCTGACAACACACTGCCGCGGGCTAGCGTCAAAACAACGGTGGCGCTGCCGCGCTTGCGTTCACGGACAAACACATTTTCCCTGGGCAAGGCCAATAGTACGCTGGCTTTTGATATCGACTTCATTTCTTCGATGGTGCGCGCGATACGCTGTTCACGGGCGTGCTTTAAGCGCTCTTTTTCAACCCGCTGGCTGACACCAAAACCCATGTCCTGCATGATGATGTCAGTGCCTTGCTCCGGCTCTTGTGACAAACCTTGGCGAGCTAAGCTTAGGCGAATGTCCTGGAACTGTGATTCGTTGACGTAAATAACGTCATTTTCCAGGCGGTAATCAATTTGGTTAGCGTCCAAGTAATCTAAGGTTTTGATTAATTCCTCGGTAGGTAACTTTGCCAACGGACGGTAATCTGGTTCCTGTGCCCAAATGACGATGAATATTGCTATGGCTACACAAATGACCAAAGCAACGACCAAAATGATTTGGCGCAACATATCTGTGCTGCCCAATGCGTCCATAAAACCAGATTTTTGTTCTGTTGCGTCCAAATCCAAGTCAGAGCCCGGTAGGGCTAATTCTGTGCTAGTTGCTTCTGCCACTGTCCTGCTCCCCTACTATACCGGCATTTGCATGATTTGTTTGTAGGCCTCTAACACCTTGTTGCGTGTCTGCAAGGTGGCCTCAAACGCGATGCTGGATTTTTCCCTAGCGACCATAACGTCAACTAAACTCAAGCTTGCATCACCCATTTCAAACCGATTGGTCAAATTCCGTGCATTGTGTTGCATGGAATTGACTCCATCTACAGCTGACTGCAACATATCTGCGAAGTTTGCCCGGGTCGGGTTTATTTGGGGATTGGGAATGGGGGCTAGCTCGGCACGGGATTGCGCAGCCATCGCCTGCATTTCTGAGTAAAGTGCTTGTGCTTTGATTTCCATTATAGTCTCCAGCGAGAACGTCAAAATGACTTAACTGGATTAGTTAAAGCAAACTTAATGCCAACTATTTTATCTATATAAATCATATAGATAGAAGGATTTAAGCGCGACATTATGTTGACGCGCTGGCAATTTGAGCAGAGTTTTCAGAGAACTTAGTTGGGTAGTTCGATTCCCTTTGACCGCATTTGTGCTAGTTTATAACGCAAAGTACGGGCGCTAATACCGAGCTTTTCAGCAACATCTTTGCGTTTGCCGTTGCAGCTTTTCAACATATCAATAATGATCTGGTGCTCCTGTTGCCTCAATTCACCATCAAGGGAGCTTTCAGCCTGAGGCACTTGAGACGCCACGGGCTCCGTTTGCAACTTACCACCAGGTTCGTCCAGCAATAAATCTTCGGAACCAATGTCAGTGCCATCACACAGTATCAGCGCCCGCTGCACCACATTTTCCAACTCCCGTACGTTGCCAGGCCAATGGTAGTGTTTAAGTTTGTGTTTCGCCGACGCCGACAGAGTGGGGTTAGGCTGCCCCTGCCGGTGGGCATGCAAACTCAACAGATGATGCGCTAAAGGCAGTATGTCCTCTGGTCGTTCCTGCAAAGGCAACCATACCAAAGGGAACACGTTTAATCGATAAAACAAGTCTTCCCTAAATTTGCCTTCCCTCACCGTTTGCATTAGATCCCGGTTACTGGTAGCGATAACGCGTACATCCAGGCTGATAGTCTTCCTACCGCCAAGACGTTCCACTTCTTTTTCTTGCAGTACACGCAGTAGCTTGGCTTGTAATGGCAACGCCATTTCAGTGACCTCATCCAACATGATGGTGCCACCTTGTGCCTGTTCGAATTTGCCTGCAGTAGCCTGGTAAGCCCCGGTAAAGGCACCTTTTTCGTAACCAAACAAGGTGGCTTCCAACATATTTTCTGGTATCGCTGCACAATTGATGGCAACAAATGGCGCTTTCTTCCGTGCCGATTGACTGTGGATATAGCGAGCCAACACTTCTTTGCCCGAACCACTAGGGCCAAGTACCATGACAGTTGCGTCGGTGTTGGCCACCCGTTTGGATAAGGCTACCAATTTCTTGCTTTGCTCATCGGCAACAATCGGCATGTTTTCGTCAGAACAATCCTGTACCGGTGAAAACCGGGATAGCAAGTTGAGCAAGACGTCAGGTGCAAAGGGTTTTGCCAAATAATCACTGGCGCCGCCCCGCATGGCTTTTACCGCATCTTCTATTTGGGCATAGGCAGTCATCAATACAAAGGGTAACTGTGGGAACTTATTGCGGACTATCTGCAAAAGTTGCAGGCCATCTAATCCAGGCATTTGAATATCGCTAAGAACAATGTCGACTGGCTCTTGGTTAAGGCAGCTAAGGGCAGATTCGGCATTATCACAGGTTGTTACTTGGTAATTTGCCAAAGACAAGGTGTCGTAGACCGCTTCGCGTAAACCCGGGTCATCTTCAACTAGCAGTACTTTTACCTGTTGCATATCGCCTCTCCTGTATGCGCTTTGGTCTTCTGGCTTTGCGATGATGGTGCTATTTTGCAACGCCCTGTTACCTGCGGGTTATCTACATCCGTGCCAGCAACCAATAAAGGCAATCGCACTTTGAAAGTCGCCCCTCTATGATCATTATTCAGTGCTGCAACACTTCCACCTAAACCCTGCACCACAGTCTGGACAACTGCGAGCCCGAGCCCGGTACCTTGTTGTTTGGTGGTATAAAAAGGTTCAAACAATGATGGCAGCGCCGATTCGGCAACACCACAGCCTTGGTCTTTGACAAGGATCTCAGCTTTGTCATTGGCCTTGCCCAACGCGAGCAGGACTTCAGTACCTTGAGGGCTTGCCTCCAGCGCGTTGTTCAGCAAATTCTGTAAGGCTCCTTTGAGGGCATTCTCATTTGCTGCAACGATCAGCGGATGCTGCGTAGATACTTTTAGGGTCAGGGTAACCTGCTTATTGGCAAACATTGGCCCTAATTCTGCCGCCAATCCATTTACCAGCGGCACCAGGTCTATCTTGTCCTGCTTTGTTTCCTTGTGTTTGCGCACGAACATTAAAAAATCGTTGATCTGGCCTTCTACCTGCTGCAAATGCTGTTGCAACTTATTGGAAAAAGCCTCAATCGTCTTGTGCGGCAATCCCGGTGATTTTAGGTTGGAAGCATACAGCATTGCTGCTGACAGAGGCGTCCTAATTTGGTGGGCAAGTGATGCCGCCATCTTACCTAAACTATAGAGTTTTTGGGCATGCCCTACTTGTGCTTGTAGTAGCCTAGTTTCGGTAAGGTCAGTCAAATGGATCAGCTGTCCAGGTTGCGAAGGCAACCGCGATATTGCCAACCGGACTTTTCGACCATCCTTTAGGGAGACTTCAAAGCCATCGTCATTTCGCGGTTCAAACGCGCGCTCTATAACTTGGCGCCACTGCTGCCCCACTAAGGGGCCACCCAACATGGACTCGGCCATTGCATTTGCATTAACAATAGTGCCAAACCGATCAATAAGCACAATACCTGCGGGTATTGCGCTTAAAAACGAACTGAGCTCTTGGCTCTGGTGCCAATGGTCAAGGCTAAAGATCCCCGCCGTTTGCCCCGCATTGGGCAAGTAGGCTTTGCGGCGATCATTTGCAATTGACCCTGGGCTTCCTAAATTTTCCAAAACATCCAATTCTATTTTGAATAGCAATAACCGCTAAAAGCAAATACCGAACCAACTTTGCAAACAGTTGAATACAAAGGCTTTCGGGCGTGTCATAAATAGGTGTCAGGAATTTGACAATAGAATAGGAATACGCTGTGCAGGGCTGTGACCAGCCCTGTGGCTAGGCTTCTTTGGCGATATTATATTTACGCATTTTTTCCACGAGTGTGGTCCTGCGCATACCTAAAAATTCAGCTGAGCGGGCTACTACCCAATCGTGCTGTTCCAATGCGGTGGTGATCATATTCACTTCAAGATCAGAAAGGTACTCTTTTAAGTTGACGCCATCGGCTGGCAGCGAAGCATCGTTAAATGCCATCGGCATCAGATCCTGAGGCTCATCTTCATCCTCGTCATCATCCCCCTGGAACAAAGAGTTCAAAGCTTCCCTTTCCAGCAACTCTTCAGGATATTCGGGCGTAAAATCATCTACTTGGATATGCTGGTATTTTGCGGGCAAGTCGTTGACATCTACCACCTGGTTTGGGCACAGGATGATAAGCCGCTCAACTAAGTTGGACAATTCACGCACATTACCGGCCCATTTGTGTTCCATCAGTGAGGCCAATGCATCCTCGGTGAACTTGATGGACTTGCTGGATTCGCTTTGGAACCTGGACACCAATTCCTGTAACAACAGTGGGATATCTTCCTTGCGTTCACGCAAAGCAGGACTATCAATAGGGAAAACGTTCAGGCGGTAAAACAAGTCTTCGCGGAACTTACCATCTTCGATCATGGTTTCCAGATTCCTGTGGGTAGCAGCTATAATCCTGACATTACAGGAAATTGGCTTGGTGCCACCTACCCTTTCATAAGTCCGTTCTTGCAGTACCCGTAACAACTTTACTTGCATCTGCAAAGGCATATCACCAATTTCATCCAAGAACAGGGTGCCACCCTCAGCCAACTCAAACCGGCCTTTCCGGGAACTTACTGCCCCCGTAAAAGCGCCTTTTTCATGACCGAATAGTTCGCTTTCCAATAGTTCTCCTGGAATAGCGCCACAGTTAACAGGTATAAAAGGACCTTCCTTCCTCTGTGACAGAAAATGTACATTGCGGGCAACGACCTCTTTGCCCGTACCAGACTCCCCCAAAACCAACACATTTGCATCAGTTGGGGCAACCTGTTCAATCATACGCCTAACGGTTTGAATTTCCTTACTTTTACCCACCAAACTTCGAAACAGTTTGGTCTTCATGGTTACTTTTGTTTTGTCAGGGCGTCGGCGGGTATATTCTTGGCAATGGTGCAGCAATTTAGTTAAGCCGGGATAAGTCACCGGCTCCGCGAGCAAGCCAATGACATTAGGTCGGTTGCTCAGGTTTGGGGCATCACCAATGCCAATAAAAGGCAATGCGGGAAATTTTTCAGCGACGTCAGATGCCAACTCTTCATTCTCGGCATCGACTAAAACTGCATCAAAATTGCCAGATTGGCGCAGTGTTTCTAGGGCTGCGGAATAATCAATTGCTTCACATTGCTCACCCATAAAATTGACAACAGTGAGCAGGTTAACCCGCCTAGCTTCCTGTGAACTTATTACCAGTATTCGACTCATGCTGACTTAATTTACCGATAGCAGGATTATTATTGGTCTTTGGGTTAGTTTGCTGATGTTCGCGATGAGTTTCAAGTAAGTATGTGAAATATCTGCAATTTGAATGTCGCGACATGCAATATTTTGGACACCAAAATAACAGAGACGGCAAAAAAGGCTATCAGACAAAAGTTGTATTTTGGTTGTTCGCATAATATCGAGTAGGGTGAGGCATTCGCCTCATCCCTCTCACAGAACCGTACGTACGGATCTCGTATACGGCTCATGTATTCTTCATATTCCATCATTGTGCCTTTATAAAGACTGATGGAGCAAGCCATCCCGTGTTGACTTTTGCCAGATTGAACAATCCTTGCGCTTCAAACCACTGATTCGGCATCGCAAAGCTCGCTAACGGACTCGCCGAGTTCCGCCATGAGTTCATTTTGATGAGCCTAAAAGGCGGTTTATAGCCCAGCTGTTTCAGCCGCCTATGCAGCTTGCGCGGCTTCTTCCATTGCTTGAGTTGGATTGCCCTGAGCCTTCGCCTTATCCATCCTGATAGGGCTTTGAACTCCCTGTGGCAGTTGGCGATACTGAAGTAATTGGCCATTCCCCTTAGTACCGGGTTTAATCTGCTGATTATTTCATTCAGATTATGCCCCTGGTTACGTCGGGTCTGTGACTTGAGCTTTTCTTTGAATCGCTTGAGTTTCTTGTCTTGTATCCTGGTATACCGGCTACCGATTTCAACTCCCAGAAACTTCACTCCACGCTCGCTATGCGCCAGATGCGTTTTGTCTCTGTTTACGACCAGCTTGAGTCCTTGCTCTATTACTCTCGTCGCACTATTCAGGGCGTTCCGGGCTCCCGCTTCGCTGCAACAGAAGATCAAGATGTCATCGGCATATCTCACCAGACGGTGACCCCGCCGTTTCATTTCCTGATCAAACCCATCCAGATAGATATTCGCCAGCAGAGGGCTGATCACCCCTCCTTGCGGACTACCTGCTTCGCTCACTTCCCAGAAATCGCCTGTCATTACCCCACTTTCCAAAAACTGCTTAATGAGTTTCCGGATACTGCCATCCGTTACCCGGCGTTTGACTCCCTGCAAAATCAACTGATGATCCAGCCTGTCAAAACATTGGGATAAATCCATGTCTACGACCCATTGCCTGTTGTATTGACGGATAAATACCGTGGCCTTACTGATCGCATCGTGGCAACTTCGGCCCGGTCTATACCCATAGCTGGATGGATGAAAGTCCGGGTCAAAGATGGGTTGCAGTATTTCTTTGAGGGCTTGTTGGACAATTCGGTCACGTACCGCCGGAATTCCTAACAGCCTGACTCCCCCGTCTTCTTTGGGGATTTCTACCCGTCTGACCGGAAGCGGCTGGTAGGTCTTGCTTTGCAGTTCGTGTAGCAGTTGGGTCAGGTTACTCTTCAAATCAGATGCATAGTCACCCAGGCTCTGCCCATCTATTCCGGCCGCGCCTTTGTTTCTCTTTACCTGTTTGAATGCACTGTACAGAACATCCATGCTCAGCATCCGTCCGTACAGGCTGTAATAAACCTTCATCTTCTACCTTTGGCTTGCGGCATCTTGGGACGCTCTTCCCATCACAGGGCTGACTCTTGATGATAACTTCAGGTGTGCTAGCCCTTGGGGCAATCTGCCTGAGCGGTTATTCACTACTCCACGTTCGGCCCGTCATCCCAGTAGAGTACATTCCTGCCTCACCGGTTTGCGGTGCCCGCCCTCGTCAGGACGTTTGTGAACCCCTGCAAAAAAAATCCGCGCCTTCAATGCGCTTTAATGAATACTTCCCCCCTTCGCAACTTGCCGCGCTTTTGGTCACCGCAAGCCCCATCAGACTTATTGCTGATGGTCATCCCGGTTTTATCCTCCACACCATTACTGGCTTTCACCGGCCGGAATTTGCTCACTACTACGGGATCATCTGCCACCTCACACCCATACCTGCCTTGAGTCTCCTCTTGTGCAAATATGTCCAACCAACATCATTGGATACCGTGCCAGGCTTCCCCAGTTACTGCACTGGTTCCCTGTTAACGATCCCACCCTCAAACACAGCACAGGTCTGACTGAGTATTGGGCATTGCGCTATTTTGCACGCTTACCCACCTGAACTGCCGAAGCAGGTTCACTTGCGTTGTGTACCGTTAACTTCCTATCGCTTCCTTCAGACCCCACCGTTGGCCAGTGACGCCCTTGCGATTCGGATTATCTTCCCCTCAGTCGGGGTGATTCAGGTTTCTTTCAACCTGACGGGTTTGCCAGCTTCGCTGGGCAAACAAAAAGCCCACTCGAAAGTGGGCTATTTGACAAAACAAGTTAAACCAGAATTTACCCCAGAAGCGCTAAAACCTGGCTTTGTTGCTGGTTTGCCTGCGCTTGCACCGCAATATTTGCGTCGGCCAACACACTATTGGCCGCACTTTCAGCCGTAGTTTGGGCAAAATCAGTATCCTGCAAACGTCCGCGGGCGGCAGCTGCATTAACATCTGCTTCCGATAAAATGCGCGCGCGTGATTCAAACTGGTTTTGCACCGCGCCAAATTGTGCCCGGTTGCTGCCCACTGTTTCACCAGCAGAATCCGCGGCTTCAAGTGCAGCTTGGGCACCAGCTTGGGTGCTAATATCTGCGTTCAGCACATCGCCAATTGCAGAAGCAATGTCAGAGGTGTTGACCCCTATTTGCTGGCCTGCTTGTGAACCTGTTTGGAAATTGATTACACCATCTTCACCAAATAAAGGCTGTCCAGCGAAACTAGTATTTTCCAGGGTGGAACGAATATTATCTTGTAACTGGGTAACTTCCTGCTGCAAGGCTTGGCGATCTGCATCAGTTAACAGGCCATTGCCTGACTGTAACGATAGCTCTCTGATCCGGTTTACGTCGTCTGTGACACCCGATAGCGCTGCGTCGCCAATTTGCGCCAAGGAAATACCGTCGTAAACATTGTTTAAAGCTTGCCGGTTGCCGGTAATCTCAGACGACAACCGCTCAATAATCTGTAATGCCGCCGCGTCATCGCCAGCACCGTTTACCCGCTTACCACTTGCCAAGCGTTCGAAAAGCGTATTCTGCTTTTCCTGAACCTGCTGCAATATGGACGAGTTTGAACCTGAATTTATGCCATTAATCATAAAAACCCCCTATACCTCATCTATGATAGTAGCAAATGAACGGTCAAAAAGTAAGCTGGGAAGCGAATTAAATATGTGAAGTACAACCCAATATGTAATACCGATCACATAGTTAATAGAATCGGTATAGATGCCAAAAATGCCAGGAAGGCTTCAGTTGGCCGCAGGGGACAACAAGCAGCTTTTCTCAATGTCTATTTGCGCCTGCTGATAAGATTCCGGAGTACCTATGTCACGTAAGTAACCATCTGTTGGCCAAACTTTGATTTTACCGATCAGTTTCGGTAATACATTGATACTTAAATCATTTTCACTGGCGTCTAAGCTATCCAAGAGCTGTAGCACCGCCGGCTTAAAAATGTAGACTGCGGCATTGGCAAGGTTCCCCGGAGGCTCCGCGACCTTTTCGTGAAATTGCCTTAACATTGAGTTGCCATCTACTTCCAAAATCCCACAACTCCTAGGCGAATCCGTTTCAAACGCCATCATAGTTAAGATGTGGTCTTCACACTGCTGCATTGCTATAAAATCTTGCCAGGAGCACAAGCACAAATTATCGGCGTGCGCCACCAACAATGTCTCGTCTTGCAGATTGAATTTGGACACTATCGCCCTAACTGTGCCTGCAGTACCCAGTAAATTGGGTTCGTGGAACAAGACAATTTTTTCAGCCAGTTCATGGTTCTGCACAAAATCCACAACTGAACCTGCCATATAGTGGGTATTGATAAAAAAGCGTTCAATGCCAACGCGGGACAATTGCTGCAACCAAATATCCAGTAAAGGTACGCCGTTAATAGGGATCAAGCATTTGGGTATTTTATCGGTCAATGGCTTCAGGCGGGTTCCAAACCCCGCGGCTAACAATATAGCTTGGGTAACAGGTGCGGCGCTCATAATACCCCTAGTGCCCTGACCAGCTCTGCTTGCTTAAGCGGTGTATTGCCAAGTTGGCTAACCTGGCACGCAGCAGCTATAGAACCAATTAATGCTGCTTCCCAGAATGTGGATTTTGCCGCTATCGCCAAGGTTGCCGCTGCTAGGAAACAATCGCCCGCCCCGGCAGGATCCATCGGGTTACTTGCCAGCGCTGCAATTTTGTCATTTAACCAAGGCTCCAATTGTGAATCTTGGTTGTTTGGCCAGTGCAAGAAGGCGCCGTCTTCCGCTAGCGTAATAATAATGTTTTTGGCAAGGCATTTTTGCCTCAACTTTTCCGAAAGTTGCACTAGACCATCTTTGTTATTGCCCAAAGCCAGCCTTGCTTCCCGTTCGGTCGGAGTTACCAGATCCATGCCCCGAAACCTTGATATATCACCCACTTGCGAAGACGATTGGCTATCAGCGGCCATCACCACGCCTTTGTCGTTACAAAAAGAGATGATGTTATCGACTAGCGATTGCGGTAGGACGCCATAATTAAAATCAGAAAAGATGACCACATCCACTTCGCCAAGTCTTGATTTTAGTCCTGACCAAATCTGCTCCTGCAGATCTTCCTGGATATCGTGATTGCGCAACTCGTTGACACGCAACATTGTTTTAGAACCAACACGATAACGGGTCTTGAGGCTTGTTGGGCGTGTCTCATCAATAAATGCATGCGCACTTAAATTATATTCATCTAATTTGCGCAGGGCGAAAGCTCTGCTTTCATCTTGCCCAGTGACTGTATACAAATCTACTTGTCTAGCCCCCAACGACTTGGCGTGCGCTGCGGTAATACCCGCGCCGCCTAAAAATAGCTTTTTGTCATTTGGTGTCACTACAATGGTCGGATCTTCTTGTGACATTCCCACTGCGTTACACTGGACGTATTGATCGACAATTAGATCACCAATAACCGCCACCCGCAATTCGTTAAACTTAGCCAAGATATTGCGCACATTGGCGATGTTGATATCGTGCCGGGACAAAAACCCATTTAGCCGGTGCAAGCTAAGCGTGGGTTGTATTTTAGACGTCTTACCAAGTGAGCTGGCTTTAAATGCAAAATCACCGGAACCAAATACCAATTTGCCACCATACGCCGCCAACACCGGGCTTTCGGGATTCTCCAACGTTTTGTGCTCGACGCCTTTGACAACAATATCGGGTTTAATCGCTGCAATCGCCTGGCAGACGCCCTCCCGGACAATAAAACAATGCTCTATAAACTCAAGCGCCGCCACCACTTCGCAACGGTGGGTTTCATCGGAGTAGCTTTTATTACTGATGAGACTGTCGCTATTGACCCCTACTATCAAGGTATCCCCACACTCCTTGGCAAACTTCAACAAGCGGACATGTCCCGAGTGGAGAACGTTGAAGTTGCCAGTAACCAATACCACTTTACCAGTTGTTTTGGTGTTACCGGCGATGTCTTTTAACTCTGTTATCTCTGGCATAACTTACTGCACATCAATTAATGCCCTAACAATTTTACGGTTTGCTAAATCTTCCATGGCGACGTTGATATCGGCAAGCCTATAGGACTTTGACAATAGCTTGTCTACAGGTAAGCATTTACTAGCAATTATATCGGCGATAACCGGGATATCTTTATCTGGCTGGGTACCCCCCCCCCAACTACCAATCAGTTGTTTGCCACATATTAGCTCGTAAGGGTCGATCTTAATTAGTTCGCCATTTGGCGGATGCGAGGCAAACATGCATTTTCCACCTCCCCGACGGGTTAATTCGAATGCACGCTCAATGGTGGCTGCTTTGCCGGCTGCCTCCACAACAAAATCAAAACCCTCCGGATAGCAGGTTGATAGCTGTTCCAAACCTTCGCTATCTGCTAAAAAACAATCGATTGCCCCAAATTCACGGGCAAGGTCAAGTTTGTCTTGCTCCAAATCCACAGCAACAATATTACCGAGCTTAAAGTTGTTCAACGCCAGTAGGGCGCTAAAGCCGATGCCTCCAAGCCCAAATACCAGTACATCCGCCCCGGCCCTTGGCTGTAGTTGGTTGAGCACGATCCCAGCGCCTGTGGGTAGGGCGCATCCAAGCAACACTGCGAGTTGGTCGTTAAGATAGGCGGGACACTTCACCAGTCGGTTTTCGGATACCACAGAGTGGGTACTAAAGGTGGTAACGCTACCAGCATTAATCGCACCGATTGGCGATTGGTAAACGCTGCCGCCGGCATCCATTCCCTCACCTTTGATCCATCCCAGAACCACTTTGTCGCCGATAGCCACTTTGGTCACACCCTGGCCGATCTCTTCCACTAGGCCAACTCCTTCATGCCCCAACATGTGCGGTAGATATTTATCTTCCCCCCGCTTGCCCTGGGCTTCCATTAATTGGCTATGGCATAAACCGGCATATATATTTTTTACCAAAACTTGACCTGGCTTAAGAGCGGGTGCCTGTATACCGGATACGAGCTCTAGGGGTTGGTTGGTTTGGGTTAGTACTGCAGCGGTTATCATGAATACATCTGCCTATGGTTTAATTGCTTTTGACCAGCATTGTGCACTCCAAGCTGACCCGGGTTTTATCGGATTGGTTTTGCATGCCACCATGTAAGAGGTTGTCATGGAACACGATAAAATCGCCTGGCTCCGCGGGGACATTATATATATCCAATTCCGATTCTGGTGTATCTAATTTAGGTTTGCTTTTGCCGGTATGGTCAACTTCACCGTGATATTGGATATCATCCCGAAAATGGCTACCAGGCACGATCCGCAAACCACTTTTACCTGGCACGGCTTCAAGGGCAATCCAGATTTTAATCCGCTTCTTGCCTTCGGGAATACTGCCGTGTCCGAGATCCCAAAACCATTTATCGGCGTGTAAACTACCAATATCGCTGTCGCCAGGACGCACGATGCGCCAGTACACTTCTTCCCAGGGGGTGCCATCTTCGGCTGTAATTTGGATATCTCCTAACTCGGCAACCAAATTTTGGAAAAAAGGCATAGCCCTGAACCGGTTAACTGCATCAGCTCCCAATATACGCGCCGATTTTGGCCATAAACCCCGATGGTCAACTTGGCCCGAAAGTGTGTGGTACTCGCTCATTGTTCGTTCTTTAAACGGTTCAACGCTCGTACCAGTAAAGGCTGCAAGCCTGCCTAAATATTGTTCCCGGATCAGCTGCCGCAATTCATTGAGCTCCCGGTTATGCATTTGCCCAAGGTAGAATCCGTCTACTCCTTCTACAGAATCCAATACGTTACCCAAAGCGATATCTCCAATTTTTGTTGACTCTCATAGTTGACAAAATAGTGCCTATTTCCCAAACATGCCCTGGAAAAAACAGCCTGCCTCACATGATAATATGCAGCTGTGGTGTTTAATTACATGGGCAGGCACTCCGACGGCATTGACGCTACTCGGTAAGCCGTCAATAACAACAGCACCAGCCCCCACTATAGCATCACGGCCAATTTCTAAACTGTTGCTCACTGTCACATTAGTGTGGAGCAATGACTGACCTTATGCCGAGGTCATGCAACTTCCGGGGCCAATTAGCATAATTATACAACGGCTGCCCCTTGAAGGAGTCACTGCGTGGATAATCAAATTGGCTAGCCCGCCGTGTGGTTTTGACAACCTCAAGCGGTGTGTCCTCGGGATTGATAAAACACTTCACGTTGTAGGGGCCTACTTGGCCTATCCAACTGTGGACATTTCCAGCTGGGCGTTCATGCCATCCAACAATGACAATATTTTCAAGCCCCCCAGGCATGCTAACGTCCATCCTTTGTTTACAAGTAGCAATTCAAAGTAGTGCAATCCAATACTCGCATCCCCTAAGCCTTGATTTGTTCAATAGTGGGAATAATCTTCAAAAATCTCACCCCGTCCTGCAACCTCTGTCTGTTCCTCTCAATAAACATATCTGCGAAACGCCAAGGCAAGATAACGACACAAGCATGGTCCGGGATCTGATCCGATGCTTTCACTGGCAATCGGAAACCAGGACTAAAAGTGCCTTGTTTTATCGGGTTGTCATCCACCAAAAAGTCTAAATACTGGGCGATCCCCAATACGTAAAGTACTGTCGTGGTCGTTGCCGATGCACCAAACCCAACAATAGGCAGTGATTGTTGCTTGAGGGATTGCAATTGGCTATGAACCTCTGCCTTCAAGCGGTTTATCCTGGCCATATACTCAACATAGGTTTCTTGCTTAAACAAACCAATCGCATTTTCCTCTGCAACAAAGTGTTGTACAGAAGGTTGCTCCTGCCATTTAGCATTTGTTGGCGTAGCAAAAACCCGGATTGAACCTCCTTTAGTTTCTACTTTTTCTACGTGGAATATGCGCATGCCGAGTTTGGCAAAGAAGTGCGACAGGGAATGTACCGAAAAGTAAGACAAGTGTTCGTGGTAGATATTGTCGAACACAAAATTATCCACCAAACTGTAGTGGTAACCCGTCTCAACCACCCACACCCCGTGCTCTGGCAACACCTGTTTTACTGCGCTACCAAAGGATGCAATATCATCAACATTGGCAAACACATTGTTGGTTGTAATGACATCTGGCCGACCATACTCGGCAATAATGTTGTCAGCAGTTGCCATTGTCCAGTAGGCATTGGTGGTGGTGATACCAGCCTCATTTAGCGCCTGCGCGATCGGGCCTGCGGGTTCGACACCGGCGACTTGGCAGCCCAGCGCTTTAAAGTGCTTTAGTAACACCCCATCGTTGCAACCAATATCTAGGATTTTCGACCCTTGCCCCAGGCTAAGTAAATCCGATACGTTTTGGGCGTATTGGCCGAAATGCTGGTTTAGGCCAGGCGAAGAGGAGGTAACATAAATATAATCATCATAAATAGCCGATGCTTCCACTACGTGATCGAGTTGGAACAAGCCACAATCGCTACACAATAAACCTGCGAGAGGATAGGTTTCACTATTGTCTTTGTCTGCAAAATAGTCATCTGCAATCGCGGAACGGCCAAAATCAACGACTTTTGCCAGGTCGGTTCCCTGGCAAACCCGACATTTCTTTACCTTTTTTAGATTAATGGGCATTTGCTTTAGCCTTGTTAAAGTAGGATTGATATTCTCGCATAACCCAGGCTAGGTTTGTGCTGGTTTCACTTTCACCCCATTCAGGCTCAACATTGGTGTTTCGGTCAAAAGGGCCAAGGATAGTTTCTTTAAAGACAAATAGCTCGCTTTCTACAAACAGCGAGTGGATTTGGCCTTTAGGCAGCCTGATGTAATTTGCCCCGAGGTTAGGGTTTGCATTTAGATATACTGTTTCTTTGACCTCGCCGTCCGGAGCAAACAAAATAATGGCTGCTTCACCTTCTAACACAGTAACTGATTCATCGCTTCCGGTATGCAAGTGGGGCGGAATGTAGTTTCCCCTGGAATGCACGATCACCATTTCATGTAGTGGACTATCCGGCGATGCGTGGAAACAAAGTCGGCAGCGCCTCCTGGGATTTTTGCTAGCTTGTTGTTTCAGGAAGGCTGTTACCTCCGGCGTCAGCCTTAATGAGCCTCTTCCGGGGTAATAGACCTCATCATTTTGTTTAACCAAGTCCATTATGTGGCTCGAGCAGCTCCGCTATTATCTGTTTTGGCGAATGCATTGAAGCATAATCAAATGTTGCACTCGTGGATCCTTTGATATTGGATACCACCTTTTCATCGTTTTCATTGTTGACTGCAAGTAGCACAAAATACTTTTCATCGTCGTCAAAGGCATCCCTGGATTGAACTTGCAGGCCAGTTCCTGGCATGAACATGCCTTGTTTTTCTTTTTGATCATCAACTAGGAGGTCAATTGACCCAAGCAAGCCTAGCCCATGAATTGCTGTTGAAGCCCGGCAGCCGGAACCATAAAGCACAATCTGGTAACCTTTAGCTTTGTATTCCTGCAGGGTTTCTAGCAGCTGTACCCGATATGCCTCAACTTTATCTTTGTAACCGAGAAACAAACTTATGTCGATACTAGTAGGTATTTCAAATTCATCTTTGTGGGTTATTTTTTTAGCAACAATCAGTAACGCCTCGCCACTGAAGTGGTAGGTTTTAGTTATTTGAACTTCGAATCCATAACCACGCAGGGCATCGCTCAAGCTTGCAGGTGTAAAGTAATTAACATGCTCTTCCCATAAGCAACTAATATCGCCTGTTTTTAAAGCAATGTCAGTATTGGGAACTTCAAGGCATATCAGACCACCTTCCCCTAACAACTTGTTACTTGAAGACAGGAAATTTCCCACGTCTTGAATGTGCTCCAAAACCTGGCGTGCAACGATAACATCAATTGTTGTATCGTCTAGGTCTTCACGGCTCGCGTCTTCAAAAAATTTGTTTATGATGTTTAGCCCTTTCGCCTTAGCTTCATCATTGGTCACTGGATTTGGCTCTATACCTATACATTTGTAATCACCGTATTCTTTAACGGTTGACAAGAATAGCCCGTCATTGCTTCCCACTTCCAAAATGGTGCCCGCGGGTTTTAGCTCTCTGATCAATTCACATTCATCAATGATGTGGGGTTGAGCTTTCCAGGAGCTGAAACAAAAGTTGTAGTCGGAATAAAGCACTTCAGAGGGGATAGACTCTTCAAGTTGCCCTAGCCCACATGTGCCACAAACTAACAAATGCATTGGATAGCATGATCTGGCAGCCGCGGTTGATTTATCTGCAGAAAATTCATGTGCAATTGGCAGGTTCCCAACATCCAATATAGAGTGTAAATTTTCGCTGCGACATAGTCGGCACTGTGACATAACGCTATGGTTTCCTTTTATTTAATTGTGGCAATATAGGTGACTGTATGGCACAGCCCGGGCTAATGGCGCGGGATAACTCCAGTAACTACCAATAAACCCATTCCTTCTCTTTATCGGCACTTTCTAGTGACAATTCAATAACTTTCTGAACATCGAGCATTTGCCCACAGTCAACCGCTAAGATTTCACTGGTACCAGCTATGGCTTGCACAAGGTTTAGGTAAAAACAAGAATAGTTGCCCGGGATAGGCTCAAGCTTCTTTTCGAGCCCATCGCCATATAGTATACATTGTTGTTGATTTCCTTGAACGCCAGATAATAGCCCATCAGGCTTCCCTTTTAATGCACTCTCTTGCCCGTCATAGCCATGGCATAAAGCAGTTAGGTATTCCGATTCCAGATAAAATCGAAATGGTGTATGGGCCGCCAGGCTGCTGGCGCGCAACACGGCAACTGTATCACTGTATTGCATATTGATTTGGAAGTAATCAGTGGCAACTGCACCGTGTCTTTGGATGCGCAGGTCTGCACTTAGCGCTAGCGGCTGCCCGAATAAAAGAAGAGCTTGGTCAATAAGATGCGGGCCGATATCAAACAACAAACCTGATCCCGGTAAATCCTGCTCCCTCCACCGACCCAAAACGTTGGGCCTAAACTTATCAAAACGCGATTCAAAGTAGCTAATTTTACCCTGCAGCCCCCTCTCCCTGATCAATGATTGCAATGTCAAAAAGTCGCTATCCCAGCGCCGGTTGTGAAAAGCAGTCAATTTGACCCGGTTAGCGGTTGCCAATTCAACTAATTCCTCCAGCTCAGCCAACGAAGTAGCGGCGGGCTTATCGACAACAACGTGCTTCCTGGCTGACAAAAGTTGTTTTATGTGTTGGCCATGCAAATGGTTGGGAGTCAACACTAGGGCAACGTCGTAGCTGCAGTCTTGGCAGAAACCGTCCATTCCCGAATGCACGTTAATACCAGAATTATACGGGAACAATTTAGCAACCTCTGAATCTGGTTTTGAAGTGCAAACAGCAGATATTGGTAACTGATTTTTCAGCAATAGTGGGATATGAAATGTCCTGGCAGACATCCCTAACCCTACTATACCAAACGAAACTTGCTTCATGTGCTGGGTGCGGTTGTAGAAACCAGCCTCTCCAAATCCTGACCGTTCAGATGGTAATAGTTTTGGCCTAGCTCTGTCAGGCAACCTCTAGAAAACGAAGCGTAGTAACCCTGCTTTAAATTTGGATCCATAGGATGCCAAGCATTTTTAAACCGGAAATCAATACTCCAACGGGTTAGACCACTGGTGTTTTCCTCTTGGCCGTGCACTAACCCCAGGGTGAATCCCAAGCCTTGGCCAAACTTCAATGCCGTATTTAATATTTGCTCGCTTTTAATGTTTTGTGGGATTTTCGGCGCATATAAAAAACCCATCAGGTTCTTGTCGGTACCTTTGTCAACATCAGGGCGTTTAACCTGCACCGACTGGTAGTCTTGCCACATATGGCTACCGGGCACTATCCGAAGACCCGCACCTTGCGGTTGGTCGATAAGGGGCAATGACAAGGATATCTCATAAGCTGTATTGCCGTATTCGGTATCCCGATGCAGCCCGATATTGTCTTTTTGTTGGCCTGGCCGTGAAATCCGCAAATAGGTAAAAGATTGGATATCGAGATCAGGTCCGACTAACTGGGTAAAAAAATTTAAGTTGTCATTGACAAACTGCTTGTGCAACGCTGCTTCATTAATCCGGTTAAACAACTGGAATTGTAACTCATCATGTTCAGCGTCGCTGAGCCCCAACTTATGGTATTCGCCGAGGTTGGAAAAGCCTTTGGATGCCGCCTGGCAAGCTTCAATACACAACGCTTTTATCTTCTCCAGCGCATCCAAATGGTTAAATGAGGTGATGAAATAACCATCATCAACATACTGCTTTTGATCTATCTGCATTAAAACGGTCCTTTAAAATAATCACCAGGCACATCATGGTGACCTTCAACTATAAGATCTTGATATAAATCAAAAGGTTGCTGACTTGAAACTAAAAAATGGGCAGCTTCGGCAATTTCTTTGGCGCCGTAATAAAAATGTTTGGTTAACGCGTAACTAGTAGGCTCGGGTATATCCGGCAACGCCATCCGCTTAGGTGGGCAGTGCAGCGAGTCAAAACAAGATTCTGTAATGCGGCTTATGATTTCGCCAGCAAAACTGCCGGATTCAGCGCCGGAATCCAGTACCATTAACCTGCCGGTCTTTTCGACTGAGTTGCGGATGGCCGCAATGTCCAGGGGCTGGATGCTCCTAAGATCAATGACTTCCGCACTGATCCCACGCTGCTTTAATGCCTCTGCCGCGCGCAGGGATTCAACTGTCAGGTATGACATCGACACCAAGGTGATATCTTCCCCGGCTTGCAATAATCCGGCTTTAGCAAAGCCCGGTGGATCAGCAAAATCTATCTCGCCGATTTGGTTATGCAACCATCTGTGCTCCAAGAATACCACTGGATTATCGTCGTCGATGCTTTGCCTCAGCATATGGTAGGCATCATTTGGAGTAGTCGGCATAACCACTTTTAATCCCGGGATATGGGCAAATATCGAATGCAGGTTTTGGGCATGTGTCGGCCCCTGCCCCCAACCACGTCCAATGATTAAGCGAATGGTAATCGGCACGGACGCTTGCCCGTCAAACATGTAATGCCATTTGGCAGCGTTATTCACAAGCTGGTCAAAAGCCAATAAAAAGAAATCCACCCTTTGATGGGTCATAACTGGCCGCAAACCGGTGAGGGCAGCGCCAATGCCAATGCCAGTCATAGCATTTTCAGAGGTTGGGGTATCAAAAACCCTATCCCCAAACGTTTCTTTTAGCCCTACCATGGTATTGAAGATACGTTTTGGATCGTCTGCGCCTAGCCCATAACAAATGACAGATTCAGACGCCTGCATACTATCGTGTAAAGCTTTGTTTATTGCCTCAGAGAATGTTGCCTGCAATTTTGTCACTCCCCTGGCTCTTTGTATAAATGTTGGTGCATAGTACTGGGATCAGGATACGGCGCTTGTTCCGCCTGGCAGAATGCTGTCTCAATTATATCTTGAATTCGCGAACGCTCCCTTTGCATTTCCTTGTCGCCAACCAAACCAACAGTGCGCAGCCAGGACTCGTACCTGGCAATGGGCTCCAATTGCCGCCACTGCTCAAATTCATTCTGTGAACGATAGCCAATATCATTGTCATAGTTAGGGCCACAGTGTTCACGCCAACGGTAGGTGGAAAACTCCACAAACATAGGTTTCCGTTGTTCGCGGATTTGTGCCACCAGCTTGTGCATCAATCCATGCGCCGCGACCACGTCATTGCCGTCCCCCGCAGCAGATTCAACCCCTATAGCGGATACCATTTCATAGATTTTCCGACCTTCTGGTTGCCTACAGGCGAGCCCAGAATAGACAGAATAAAGGTTGTTTTCGCAGACAAACAAAACCGGAAGTTGCCTGACCGCGGCAAAGTTAGCCGCCTCGTAAAAGACGCCCTCTTCTACAGCCCCGTCGCCAAGATACACGACAGCTATAGCGTCGCCTTTTTGATATTGCATGCTAAGGGCAAAACCAACACCAAGAGGAATGGTGTTACCCACGATTGCCGTGCTACCCATAAAGCCTACATCCATGTCAATAAGGTGCATGGAGCCACCGCGTCCGCCACTGCAACCGGTAGCTTTCCCGTAGAGTTCGGCAACCATTGCATCTACGCTGCCACCCTTTGCTAAATAATGGGCATGTGCCCTATGGGTTGAGACAGCCTTATCTTCAGGGGTCAACAAGACGGATAGCGCCGCCGCAACCCCTTCCTGGCCAATGGACAAATGGGTCGGGCAGCGCATTTTTTGCTCTGAGTAGCGGGCGGCAATGGCTTCCTCAAGGTCGCGGATCAGATAAAGCTTGCCTAGGATCGACAATTGTGATGATTTATCTTCGGATAGATTAGACATAAGGTTACCTAGGGCATAAACCAATAAAAGTCGCCGCTGTAGCCAACTTCCTTGAAAAATGCCTGCCACTGGTCAACATGCATAATGGTTTTGGCGGTCAGGTTCCACGCTTCCATGCGTTCTTTCTCAGCTTCGTTGCGGTAGGCGTCAACCGTGACAAATGCATTGCCTTTGCTAACCCTTTGGATTTCAGCCAATGCAACACCACATTCTTCCTTATCAAGGTTGTGGACAGTATTGACACTGATGACTAAATCAAACTCATTGTCTGGGAAAGGCAGGGCCTTGGCATTGCCTACCATCAAGTCATGCTGCACCGCTTCAATTGCGTTTTCGATTGCATAATCTGAGATATCAAGCCCCTTGAATTCCAGGCCTGGCATTGCCTGTTTAAAGTCGTACAACATAAATCCTTTGGCACAGCCAACATCAAGCAGTTTCATACCAGGCTTAAGCTGGTAATGGGCAATAAAATCCTGTACCACATCGGTCCAGAACCTTGGGTGGTAGTTAAAACCGCCATAACCAAACTGGCGGTCACCATCAAAGAACTCTTCACCAAATTGCCTGGCGACTGCCCGAACTGCCTCGGTCTTCACCTCAGCGCGGGTTTTTAGATCACGTTTACTTTTTGGGTACCTTGCTAATAAATCTTTTTCCATTACGTCAGGCCTTGTGGATATAGGTATCTGGCTGCTGCTTCAATTCGTCTAAATTGTCCTGCAGCCAGGTCACGGTGCGCGCGACACCTTGTTCCAATGTGATATTAGGTTGCCAATCAAGTTCGCTTTTTAGCTTTTCCGAACTCAGGGAATAGGATGCGTCTTTACCTGGACGGTCGTCAGTCACCTCAACAAACTGTGCGAACGGCACATCCAGCAGACCCGCTATCTGTTCAACTAAAGCTCTAATTGAAATCATTTGTGGCGTAGAAATGTGATAAGTTTCACCTGGCTTACCTGACTCACCAATCAGCTTAGTCGCCGTGCTCACATCATCAATATGGATAAAGGATCGAACGGAATGGCCACCACCGTGCAATGGCAACGTTTTACCCGTCAAAGCGCACAAGATAGTTTTTGGAATAATGCGATAGAGCTGCTGGCCTTCACCATAGACATTGGCTGCACGCGTTGACACGACCGGGAAACCATGGACATCAAAGAAGGTTTTAAGGCTCATATCCGCAGCAGCCCTAGAAACTGCATAGGGGGTACTTGGGCTAAAACTGTGGTCCTCGGTGATGCTACCTACACAATTGCCATAAACTTCCGGTGTGGAAATGTGAATATACTTATCTAGGTAGTCTTTGTGCCGAAGTATATTGTGCAGTTTTACGGTCGATACCACATTGGTGGTAAACCAATGTTCCGGAAACTCCCAACTTTGACCGACCATGCTTTGCGCCGCAAAGTTAAACACGTGGGAGGGCTGGGTTTTGTCCAGCAATTGCTCGATCTCACCTAGGTGGTGGTTCAGGTCTAGCTGATGGAACTGGATTTTCCTGCCTGGCACCCATTTATGTGGTGCTAGCGGAGTAACAGGTTCACTAGATCGGCTCAGGCCAATCACTTCGCAACCGTTTTGCAACAGGTGTTTGCAAAAACTTGAACCGGAAAATGAATTACTGCCAATGACAACAACGTTATTTTTCATGGTATCCCTGCAAGCATTGGTTAAGATAACGCATCAACATATGTCCTACTACAAGCTGCATATCTTCTGCAATCTGCATATCGTTGATATCAAAATGCAACACAATGTCAGCAAGTTGCTTCGCTTTACCACCGCTATAGCCCAATATCGCCGCACTGGTCATGCCAATTGCTTTGGCTTCTTGCAACGCATTGACGATGTTGGGGGAATTACCGCTACCTGAAAGTACCAGCAATATATCATTGGCACTGGCTTTAACTTTGAGCAGGTGTGAATAAATGCTGTCGTAACCTATATCGTTGCCTAGACAGGTCAACACCGCACTATTGGCAGACAAGGCTTCTGCTTTGAGCGCATAACCGTTTGGATTGACCCCATACACAAAGTCATTGGCCAAATGGTTGGCGTTGCCTGCGCTACCGCCGTTGCCACAAATAAATAACTGGTTGCCCTTTTCAACGGCAAGCAACAACAACTCGGCCAGTTGCGTGACCAGACTCCAATCAAATTCCCGGGTCGCCTTTTGTGATGCCGCTAAGTAATCTTCAATTAACTTGTTCATGCTAAGTTATTCATTTGCATCCATTTTAGGTTGTACCACCTATCGTTATCGGCAAGTTTGCCCGAATTGTAAGCTTCGATAATTTCTTCAATCGCGTGTTCAACCGATTTTTTGGGTCTAAACCCGGTAGCCAACAACTTATCTGAGTTAACCCGGTATGACCGGGGATCATTGGAGGGTGTCGCTATCACCTCTGCCCCGGTGCGCCTAGCCAGGATGTCAGCGATTGCCGCGATAGTAATGTTCTCGAAGCCCGCATTGTAGACCCCCGTCACTTGGGGTTTATCCAATAGGAACAAATACAAATCGGTAATATCGTCAATATGGATATTTGGCCGGGACTGGCTACCGCCAAACACCGTAATATTACCGTTCTTTATCGCTTGCATTGTGAGCATGTTTACGGCCACATCCAAGCGCATTCGCGGTGATAACCCACAAACGGTGGCAGGCCTGACAATTTGCACAGCCATCTGGCTTTGGTAACTGAGCAACACCCGTTCGGCGACCATTTTGGTCTTGTTGTATTCCGAGATTGGCTCCAAACTCAGCTCTTCAACCACATCCTCTTCGTCTTTTACGCCATATACGCTGCCCGACGACGCATATATAAAGTGTTTTATGCCATTTCTGGCAGCGTGGTCTGCCAATTGCATTGTCGCCAAAGCGCTGACTTCCCAGGTTAACTTCGGGTTGAGGTCACCACAGGGATCATTGGCAATCGAAGCCAAGTGGATAATGGCATCCAGCCCGTCTAGGGGGATGCTAGCCGTATCACGCACATCGCCTTTAATCACCTGTAAGTTTTGATGCTCCGGCAACTCATTGCCAAACCACTGGGTGTCGAATGCAATGACCTGGCATCCTTGGTGCAACAACTTCGGCACCAATACACTACCTTTGTAGCCGGTGGCTCCAGTCACTAATACTTTTTTCATACTTTTCTACACTTAAAATAAGTCTTTGTATTTATTTAAGAAACTATCGCATACTACCGCTTCATTAGAAAATAGCACATGATCTTTAGGTACCTTTTCAAGATATGCTATTTGAGATGCCGATAATTCCGATTGTTCCAGGCTACCAAAACAACTGATGGCTAAAATCACCTCCTTTACGGCGTCCAGAATCTCATCAGCTGTATTTTCGTGGTAAGCAATTAGGTTTTTATCTAGCGTTGCTCCATCGAAACAACTGCGAATTTCCTCGCTGCCCTTGCCTGCAACCGTTAACCCCGCAGCAACATCAATAAAACTCAGAATCTCACCATTTTGGCTTATCAACTTAGGTAGCTTCCTTGAGTGATTGAAATAGGCGTGCAAAAAAGGACAAGCATTGATTTCTAATATTGCCTTATTAAACAGCGCCGCAGTGCCAACTGGACCGGATGATGTGCCTATAAAAAACTCGCATTGCTCTATTAAATAGGTTTCTAATAGGCTACTTGCATTGGTATGCAAGGTTAAATCCAAATAATTTGGTTCATCAAATGACAAATGCTGGTTACTTACTTTTCCGATGCGCACCACTAAGTAGCCAAGGTCCAACAAATGCCTAACTGCAGGCGCCATGGACTCAATGTTGCTATCGCGGTAATCATGGTATGTAGTATCAATACCGGGAAGGGAATGCTGCAAGTAAGCGGCATCGCGGACGTGGAAACACACTATTTTAACAGCGTCGGAAGAGGTCAGCGATGACAACTCTGCTCTTCCCTGTTCGCGGTCTTCAGCGGACAATTGGATTACTGCAGCTGATGACCGATAGGCCTCGATTAGACGGCCAGCTAATGCATCGTGGTCTTCACCGCTCCTCGCCACATCCGAATTGTCATAGGGCATAGCCTGATAAAACTCATCGCTCAATAGGTGTTGTCGGGTAAAATGCAAGCGGTAGAAAAAGTCAGACTCGCAAACAGTCATATAGCGCTGCAATAACTCATAGACAAAAACATTGCAGGTAGTGCCATTGCTAACAAACAGATGCAAAGTATCTGTATCTTTGGGGTCACGTGAACGCAGCCAACTGTCAGGTTCACAAGTTAAATGGCCAATACGATCTGTCTTTAGAAAATAGATTTTGACCGATGTCTTATCTAATTTAGACAGTGCCAGTGCCAGCCGTTCCCTTGATATTGGGTTATCACCCAAACTCAAGCAATAACAAGCAGCCAACACACATAGAGGGTATTGTCCTTGGTTATAATAGACTTGGCTCAACACTTCGAAGCACTCGGGATCGGAACTCCGGTACCAACATAACTTGCGCAAAAAACCTAGGTTTTCGGTTAAAGAACCAAGTTGCGTCAAAACCCCTAATTTTAGCTTGAGCAGTTCAGCGTTATTGGGATCTATCTGCAAGAGTTGGTTCAAGTATATGTTAGCTTTCTTATGAGCCTTTTCGGCATACGCCGAATCAAAACGGCTGCGAATTTCATCTACCTTTAACGCCACTCGTTTACTCTTTGTATTAATCGACTTGTTTCCAAATTGGATGTTTCAAGTGCCACTGGCCATTTTCTTTGTACCACAAATGCGGGGTCCTGAACTCTTCAATCACATCGTGGAACCTTTGTTCGTCGATGCCCATGTATTGCAAACAGTCATCTAAATATTCGGCGGGAAATTCACCATCAAAGCGTTTTATCAGGGCCACACCTTCTTCCCGGGTAATATCGCCATTGCGGACTTCCTGGGCTGAGTCATAGGTTGCACGGCCAATGCCAAATTTAATGTGGGTGGTGTAGTAGTGTAACCAGTCAATCTTGTCATCTATAGACGAATAAACGCTGTAACTGCCCTCTGTCCTGTGGGTATTGGGCATAAAGTTGGAGTTTTCGACACTGTAATAATAGCTCTCCTGCGGATGCCACTTGACGTAATACCCCAGGTAATGAACCTCTGTGCCGGTTTTTTCGGCCTGGTAT
Organism: Alteromonadaceae bacterium; assembly: GCA_965279005.1. Classification (GTDB taxonomy): domain Bacteria; phylum Pseudomonadota; class Gammaproteobacteria; order Enterobacterales; family Alteromonadaceae; genus Planctobacterium. Next base: position 445,051 of record CBDIHK010000028.1, read on the forward strand.
GGGTCCAGTGGCAGATATGCTTCAAGATCTGAGGTAGAAAACTTGTACTCCTCCATCAGCTGCCGGGCGCTGACTCCAGATAGATAGAGGTCTTCGATACGCTGGTCTGCAGTGTAATATTTCGGATCCCGTGTGGGCTTTTCATTATCTGCAATGGCATTGCCATATTCCGCCTCATTCTCACCGAATACCACAAAAGGTATATCCAACATCACCGACATTTTAGGTGCAAAGTTTTTCTGGCCAATAATAAAAGGTTGGAACGGATGGCACAGTTTTTCAAAAGCCAATCGAGTTAACGTTTTGTGCACTTTTTTGTTTTGGTGATAGGTGAAGTTGGCAAAACCAGAATCTAGCCACGCATCAAAGTTCCTGCGCCCAATATCGGTATAAATAGCGGGTGGCCAAGTTACCAGTATTGGATTCATGCCGTATTTGTATTTCAGTATATGCGCCGCCATGACACTGTCTTTACCGCCACTGCCGGGCACCACTACATCATAGCGGCCATCAGAACGGCGGTAACGGTTGCATAGCTCCCGCAACATTTCTTCCCTTGTAGCCCAGTCAATGTCGCGCTTTTTCTCTGCAAACTTACAAGCATCGCAGATACCATCCTCTCCAAACACCAATGTGCTTTTTTTAGCATCAGAGCGGGATTGGAACTCCACTGTTGATGATGGCCTTTGGTTGGTCATAGTGCACTTTTTGCAGTACCTGACGTCAAGCGGTAAGCCGTATTTTCCAAGCTTTGGCAAATCAGACATGGCTATACCTCCAAAAAGTTTTGCAAAATTGACAAACCAGCCTGGCGACTTTTTTCAGGATGGAATTGGACGCCGAAAATGTTGTTTTTCTGGATTGCTGAGACAAACTGATGGCCACAATACTCTGTTAAGCCAACCACATCTGGGTAATTGCGCAATTCGTAGCTATGCATAAAATAAAACCGATCTGAAGCCGACAAGCCATTAAATAAAGGACACGCTTGCAACAGTTGCACTGGCGAAAAGCCCATATGGGGCAACACCCCATCGGTTTCCATCTTGCAAACTTCGCCGCTAAAAATGCCGACGCCCTCACTCCTTCCATCTTCAAAACCAAGCGCCGCGAGTATCTGCATACCAAGGCAAATTCCCAGCACCGGTTTCTTTGCGGCAAAATCCCTAACTAATTCATCTGCAGAACTTTGCCGCAAATGCAGCATAACGTCGTTGAAACTCCCTACTCCAGGAATAACTAAATGGCTGCAATCGGCGGCATTGTATTCATCGACCAGCACAGGCGTTGCACCCACAGCCCGCAGTGCCTTGAAGATACTAAAATAGTTGCCAGCTTCGCCATAACTCAGCACTCCTACTGTTCTCATGCTAGCGCTCCTTGTCCTTGATTAGGCATAACAGCCTTGATTTGGCCAATGGTGAGATTTTTATAGTGCAGCACAGAAGACACTGCGATACCACTTGGTTGTGCTTGGCTAACCAATGCTTCAATGTGTGCCAAATCTCCAGCACCACTGGCCACAATAACGGGTAAACCAACTGAACCTACAACCTGGGCAGCCAATTCGATATCAAAACCACGTTGTCGACCATCACAATCCACCGACTGCAATACAATTTCACCCGCCCCTCGATCCTCAAGTTCTTTGACCCACCCTAGGACATCCAATCCAGAATTAATCCGGCCACAATCGGTATAGGCATACCATTTTCCATCTATTCGTTTGGCATCAATATGCGCGACTACGGATTGTGAACCAAAGGTCTTCGCCGCTGCTTCAACCAAGCTGGGATTGGCACATGCCTGGGTATTGCACACCACCTTGTCGGCGCCACTGTGGAACAAGGCTTTAAAATCGGCCAAAGACCTTACGCCTCCCCCGACACAAAAAGGCACAAATAGCTGCTCGGCAGTGGCCTTAACCAAATCTGCCAATATTGGCCTTTGATAGAGGCTGGCTACAATGTCTATATAGACTATTTCATCGGCACCTTGGTCGGCGTATTCCTTGGCTAACGCAACGGGATCCCCCATCTTACGCAACCCTTCAAAATGCACAGGTTTGACTACGTGCGGGGGTTTAACATCTAACTTGGCGATTAATCTCATCTATGGGCCTTTTTATTCATTGTGACAGTGGCCTTAAGCAAACAGGCCTTGGACTTCCGTTTGAGCCCTTTGGAAATCTTCGAAGCGACCAATATCCAACCAATACTCGTGGATTGGGAAGCGCAATACCTTGCCATTGTTATCAAGGCATTGCTGGAAAATATTAGGCATATCTGTTTTTTGGTTAGGTTTGATCTGGCTAAATAAACTGTGGTTGAGTACGTAAACACCGGCGTTGATAAAAAACTTTTGAACCGGCTTTTCAACAATTTTGTTGATGCTATCACCCAGCCCTTCTATAACACCATAAGGTACTTGGTACTCGTATTCCCGGACGCACATGGTGGCATCAGCAAGGTTGTCATTATGGAACCTCAATAGGTTGGCAAAATTGACATTGGTTAAAATATCACCGTTTATAACCAACAAAGGGAGGTCATTGGGTTGCTCAGGCAATAACCCCAAGGCTCCGCCAGTTCCCAGAGGAACCTCCTCCTCAACATAGTTGATTTTTACGCCCCAGCGCTCACCATCCCCAAGGTAATTGACGATAATTTCTGGCATGTAATGGGTAGAGATGTAGAAATTTACAAAACCTTGGTTGATAAAGTGTACCAGGATAGTTTCTACAATAGGCTTATCGCCAACATTGAGCATGGGCTTGGGGCAATTATCTGTAAGTGGCCGCAAACGGGTGCCAAAGCCACCCGCCATAATCAGCACCGGGTTATCAATGCTGTTCTCAACTCGGGATTTGTCGGTATAGGCAGTGTGCAGGCCAACGACTTTATTATGCTCAACTATGGGTATAGCTGTCAGGCCGTGCTTCTGCATCATTCGGTCAATAAAAAACCTGTTTTGGCTATCATTCACTTTAACGGGATTGCGGTTCATTACTTCACTTAACGGTTCTGACATGGCTAAGCCTGAAAGCAAACCACGTCGAATGTCACCATCGGTAACAGTCCCCAACAAGTTGCCTTCTGAATCTACCGCCAACAGGATACGAAGGCCGACAGAATCGAGCAGTTCAAAACCATCCCTTATAGTGGCATCTTTGGATACCATTGCTCTTTTCCACTGGACGGTCATATCACAACCAACCTCCAATTAATTACTGCCAAAGCAACTGCGGGGTGAGTGCACAAGTTGACCACGCCGCAAATCTCGTTTGACGCAAGCTCCTGCCCCAACGACTGCATCCTCACCAATTTTTAAACCGTTAATAACGACGGCATTTGCACCAACAAAAACGCCATCACCCAGCTCAGTGCCGCCACATATGGTCGCTCCTGGGGCAATATGGCAATGCGCCCCGATACAGGTATCGTGCTCAACAATTGCCCCAGAATTAATGATGCAGTTATCGCCAAGTTTTGCGCCGGTTTGCACAATGGCACCGGGGAACACCTGGACGCCCTGCCCTAACTCAGCGTAGCTTGAAACATGTGCCCGGTTGCTTATTACATTGGCAAAGCAGAAACCGAGTTGTGCAAACCGTTGGTAAAGCTGCTGCCTGGTTTTGCAGCCAGGCAAGAAACCAACACCATTAACCAGTCTCACCGTGTCACGCGACATGCACCCTATAGAGTCTTCATCGGCAAGATGCGGGTATTTCTTTAGAATTTTCGGAGGGTTACTGCCACCAGGGCTTACATGGCATACTGGTTTGATGGCGTTATGCTCTAGTATTTCACAAATGACACTGGCGTGGCCGCCGCTCCCTAAAAGGTAATATTGTAATGGGTTATTTTGTGACATGAAAAATGCACCGACCACTTTTAGGATAGTTTCGTTGTTGTATTGCGCCGGTATTGCCCTGTAGCATCAGACACAAAAACCATCATCGACCACAATATTTTGTCCCGTGACAAACTTACTCTGCTCGGACAATAAAAAATTTACCGTACCAAACAAGTCTTCTGCCGCTAATAGTCCTTTACCATTAGTATGCTGGGTGTATTGGTCAACAAACACCGGTTCTTGTCCGTCAAAAATACCCCCAGGACTGATGCAATTCACTCGAAAATCACTTTCCCCGACATACGACACCATATATTTACTCAAGTGGATTAGAGCAGACTTCACCGCGGCATATTCTACCGGCATCGTCATGGCTGTATTTTTGTAAATATCAAAGTCAGGTGCAACCACACCGTAAATCGACGCAAAATTAACGATAGACATGGGGCGCTTTTGTTCTATATAGCACAATGCAGCTTGTTGCATTAATAAAAATGCAGAGCCTAAATGCAATGTGACATTCTGATTGAAATTGGCAAGGGATACTTCTAGTAAATGCTCACCGTAACCTTGCCCCCTGGGATAACTGCAGTTAACAATGCCAACCACATCGGGGTGCTGCTGGAACAGCTGTTTGACACTGGTTTCCTGATTAAGATCAAGTTGGCAATACTCACATCGCCCAGCCCATTCGACCTGCTCATTTGCCAATAGCAACTGCCACTGGTTAGCCTCAACGATATCGACTGCAACGATGTAGTAGCCTGTCTCCGCCAATAACCCCTTAAGCAGGGATTTACCGATTAAGCCCGCAGCACCGACTAATAAAACCTTTTTGTGTTCCAATCCTAGCTCCTGTTGTGAATGCCTTTTTTAACCAAGGCTTCGGCGACGACAAAATCGTACTCATCATCGATATCAAGGGCCCTCTCCTTAGGTACTTCAACCGCGGCTAATTTGCCATCAAACATACTGCTGCTATTTAGTATAAAGCTAGGACTAGAGACATAGCATACCGTCGTCATATCGTAGCACTTAGGACAATCTTGCCTGCGCGTAATCTCTGTGCCGGGGCTATTGACCAGCTCCCAATTTCCAGCACTGGTCTGATAAAGCATATTAAAAAAGGGGTTTCTGTGGGACGGGCTTACCGATACACAGACGTCAGCACCGCCGAGTCCAAACAGCTCAACCCCTCGGCGGACGTCATCTATGTTCCTAAGCGGTGCCGTTACCGGCAACGAAACAAAACAATCAAAATTGCCAGCATGCTCCTGCACCCAGCTAACCCCGTGCTGCCAAGAAAGCCATTCAGGTGATTGATCCGTCGCGAGCGCCCCAGGGCGCCTGATGACTTTGGCTCCCAATCCTTTTGCCATGTGCGCAATTTCATCATCATCTGTAGAGACGTATAGCTCGTGTATAAATGCACAGGATTGCGCCACTTCGATAGAATACTGGATCAGTGGTTTGCCCATGAGTAGTTTGACATTCTTCCTTGGAATACCCTTTGAACCGCCTCGGGCAAAAATAAAAGCAATTGTTCTCATCGCTACGTTTTCCATTTTGCTTTCTGTTTTATTTGCTCCACTACCGCCATCACCTTAACCGCATCCTGCACACAGGCTCCATTGTATAGGGCAGAATGCTCCACCTGATTGGCAAAGTCTAAAAGCATAGCCAAATACATTGCGTTCGATGAATTGCCATCCCCTTGATACAATGTCCGAGTCGCGACATTGTCACTATGTGTCACGCTTTGGGCAAGCAAGTCCCACTCAAGGTTACCGCGCTCAGCAATGATCTTGCATTTCCGAGTAGGGCATTTTTGCAGAAAGTCCAAATGCAGGCTTGCCAGCGCAGAATCACCCAATTGAAACACTGCGTCTACCATTTCTTCCACAGTTAAGTCCAATTCACGTCCGGTCCTCAACTGCGCAAATGCGAGTTTTACATCACCAAACAGCCACAGCAAATAATCGATTTCGTGACTTAATTCCAGTAACGCACCACCGCCGAGCTTTTCATTGGCAGATACTGAAGACCGATAATCTTTGTCACGCCAGTGTGGCAGAAATTGACCGACTTCAATAAACACATTGTAAATACGCCCTAACGTACCTTGCGCCAAAAACTCTTTTACGGCTAGGGCGTCTGGTTTATACCGAAGGCAATAGCCGATCGCGACTGGAGTCGAATGTTCAGCTACCGCATTTTGCAATGCCACAGCAGACTCCAGGCTATCAGATATTGGTTTTTCTACCAACACAGGTATGCCAGCAGAAATAAACAGCAAACTGTGTTGTAAATGGAAACTAGCAGGAGAAGCAACCACTACCCAATCAGGCCTTTCTGCCAATATGGCAGCAGGGTTAGGCAACGCCATCGCATTTGTAGGCAGGTTTTGTGTTGCTAGGCTACGCCCACTAGAAGAGCAAACTAAAATCGTGGAATCAGGGAATAGCATGGCCAGGTTGTCGAGATGTCGCCCCCCTATACTGCCCATGCCAATTAGGCCTATACTGTAAACAGTATGGTTTGGCTGTGGGGTATCCACCTCAGCCCTCTCGCCCGGAGTCTTGTGGCGCCAAAAACATATCGCCCAGTCTATAATCCTGCGTTGCACGACTGCCAACAAGCTGCCAATACGCGTTTGGCTGTAAGCCCGTGCCTGGCCGTTTGATTTGCAAGTGTGCTGCCGTTATAGTTTCACCCTTTTTGATGTCTCTTGCAGCGTGGATACTTTTGCGCACAGCAGCCATATTTTGCTGTTCTATTGTGCTGGGCTGTTTAATGGCATCACCCATAGCCAGTTCGACCTGCCTGATACCTGAGACCAGCTCGGCAAGCTCATCGGGTTCCAACGAAGCAGCATGATCAGGTCCGGCCTTAGTGCGGTCTAAGGTGTAATGCTTTTCAATGACTTTGGCGCCACAGGCTACCGCAGCAATAGATACCGCAGTTCCCATTGTGTGATCCGAATAACCTACAGGTACCGCAAACTTATCAGCCATCATGGACATGGCTCTTATATGGACTTCGGTAAAATCAGCCGGATACTGGGAAGTACAGTGTAAAACCGTCACCTTATCCGCCATCTTCTTGCGGATCCCATTATCTAGCCATGCTTGCTCTATTTGAGTTTCGGTAAGTGCATTGCCAGGCTGCCCGGACATGCCAAACGCAATAACCTTGAGCGCTGATTCCACTTCGCATAGCTGTGCCATACCGGTGGAAATTATCATAGGCTTGTGGAGCCTAGTATGTTCCAGGACAAAGGGCAAATTAGTGAGCTCACCGCTTGGGATCTTAAATCTCTCCACGCCAATAACGTCATGAAGAAAATGCAGGCTGGGACTATCAAATGCAGTGGACATAAATTCGATGTCTTTGGCACGGCAATACTCTGCAAGGCAAATAAAGTCGGATTCTGACAATTCCAATTTTTGCAGCATACTGTATTGAGTTTCAGCAAGGCCAGTATTGGCTACCTGGTATTCGCATTGGCGAGCCGTCTTGGATACCAACAAATCGGTTTTGAACGTTTGGAATTTCACGGCATCTGCGCCGGCTTCAGCGGCCACATCAATAAGTGTTTTGGCCAGACCCAAATCACCGTTATGGTTTACCCCTGCTTCAGCAATTATCTTTACTTTGCCACCAGACATTCATTCTCCAATCTAGTCCGAGCACGCGAGTTCCCGGTTTTTTGATGTGTATATTAAACACTTATCGGAACGATTTGGCTGAAATTAACCTTAGGCTCCATCTACGGCCTGTAAATCAAAAAACGCTTTTCGCAACAATCCTTGCAACTTGGTGTTCACAATAGCCGCCTCAATCTTATCGCTAGCACCTCCTTGGTCATAGGGATTTGTTGCAGTGTCGCACACCGCCCTAAACTGGGGAGACAATGCCTGTTTCAATGCAATCGTGATTGACCGCGAATCCGCAGTGCAATGCAGCACCGTCGAGCCTGCTACGCGACCTAGTTGTCGCGAGCCAATGTTGACAGTGGGTACCTTAAAAGAGGGTGCCTCGATTAGCCCGCTGGAAGAATTGCCAACTACCGCATTGGCAAATTTGAGCGCGCTCAGATACCGCAACGCTCCTAGGGATTGTTTTAGTAAAACCCGTTGCGGGTTTTGTTGTTGGAATTGCTGTAGCACCTGGATAATACGACTAGAGAAAGTGTCGGCGTTGGGATAGGTAATCACCACCTTATACTCAGGGAAGCTCGCCAATGCTTTTGCTAATTGTGCCATGCTGTCAGCGGGGTCATCTAAGTCCAATGTCGCTGGGTGATAAGTCACAAGAACATAACCGCTACTCAAATCAAAGCCCAATTGCTGTTGTAATGCTGCCTTACTGAGTAACTGCAATTCTTTAATATTGTCTAGCCCGGGCGCGCCTACATTGAATACCCGGTCAGGTGACTCCCCAAGCTGGATAACGCGTTGCCGGTGGATATCGGTGCTAGTGAAGTGTAAATGTGCCATTTTAGTTATGCTGTGGCGTATCGCCTCATCCATTGCACCTTGGGTGGTTTCGCCACCGTGAATGTGTGCAATCGGAACCTGGTGCAGCAGTGCAGATTGCGCCATCGCCAGAGCTTCATAGCGATCCCCTAGCAGCACCAATAAATCGGGCTGATACCTGGACAACGCGCCGCTACCAGCCATTAATGCCAATGCCATGGAATTGGCGACTGCGCCCGGTTCGTCTGACGCCAAGAGGTAATGTAGCTTTTCCGTAACCACGAAACCGTCCGCGACAATTTCATCAACTGTCATACCAAACTGGGGCGCCAAGTGCGTCCCACCGGCAAATAGTTGCAAATCAATATCCGGGTTAGCTTGCAAGCGGGTGATCAAGCCACGCAATAATCCATACTCTGCCCGCGTTCCGGTAAATACCGCTATCTTTTTAATAACTAGCTCCTTGCAACACAGCGCTGCTAGGCAAGTTTACAATAAGTGGCTGAAGATGCCTGGCACAAGCCAAGTCATCACAAATACTATCCTGGTACATGGGTAAATCTGGCAATAGCCGCCAAGCTGGCCTTGCCAACACCGAAGCGCTGTTGCATTTGTCCAACAAGTGATTGGCTGCCTCTTGGCTGGGGCAAATAATCGTATTTAACCAATAGTTAGACTGGCAATTTTCTGGTTCAGCAACGAATTTATATCCGTCAACGTTGGCAAAAAACGCCTGATAACGCGCTGCCAGCTCGCGTTTGGATTCGAGGATCTTGTCGAATATTGCTAGCTGAGCACACCCTAGTGCTGCATTTATATTAGGCATGCGAAAGTTAAAGCCCACTTCATCGTGGTAAAACTCGTAGGTATGTGGAACCTTAGCAGTAGTGGTCACATGTTTAAGCCGCTGTAGCTCCCCTTGCTTGTTGGTGGCAACCATACCACCACCTCCCGTGGTAATTATCTTATTACCATTGAAGCTGAGCGAATTGTAATCGCCATAATGTTCCACACTTTTGCCGAGGTACTGGCTGCCAAAACTCTGTGCAGCATCCACCACCATCGGCAAATTGTATTCCTTGGCCAGCGCTTGGATCTGGTCTAGCTTTGCCGGATGGCCAAAGCTGTTCATCGGCAATACACAACGCACAATTTGCCCGGTATCCCGATACACACACTGCCCTTTTTGCAACTCACAATGTCGTTTTAAAAAATTGGCACAATGCACTAGGTGACAAACTGAGTGTTGTTGGATCAATATCGACAAAGATGGGGGCGGCACCCAGCTGATGGATACAGTTTGCGGTTGCAACAAATGAAAGTGGCTGGGTGATGACCAAGTCGCCATGGCCGACACCGGCAAAATACAAACTGGTATACAGTGCAGAACTGCCATTAGTTGTGGCAATACAACCGGCAACGCCCAATAGCTTGGCAACTTCCCGTTCAAAGCGATCAACATATTGCCCTACGCTCGAAACAAACGTAGAAGCAATGGTGTCTTGAACGTATTCTTGCTCCCGCTTACCAAACCGAGGTTCATGCAAAGGGATAATCCCACTGGTTTGATAATAGTCCCGGATAAATTCGACTAGTTGTTCAGGTTGCGCTTCAGACATTATATTGCAAGTGCTTATAGTGTTTAAGGTTGTCCCCGTCGGTAAACCAGTCGATGGTTTTCTGTAATCCCTGTTCAATATCAGTTTTGGGGACAAATCCAGTTAATTCCCGCATGAGGCTGTTATCTGCCCACAAGCGAAATACCTCAGAGGATTTCGGCCGCAACCGAGCTGGATCTTGGGTGAACACAACATCGCTCGCCATCAACCGCTTAATTGTATCCAAGGTATCAGCGATAGAGATTTCGAAGTTAGAGCCGATATTCACGGTACTACCAATGGCCTTTTCACAACGGCCTAAGGCTATCAGGCCGCCGCAGGTATCCTCTACATAATTAAAGTCCCGGGTTGGCGAAAGGTCACCCAACTGGATTTCTTTAACACCATTTGCGATTTGGCTAATGATGGTTGGAATAACCGCCCTAGCTGACTGCCGTGGGCCATAAGTATTGAATGGCCTAGCAATGGTTAGTGGCAACTCAAAAGAGTTGTATAGGCTCATGGCAATTGCGTCTGCAGAAATCTTTGAAGCACTGTAAGGGGATTGAGGTTGTAGCGGGTGCTTCTCATCAATGGGAACGTATTGGGCTGTACCATAAACTTCGCTAGTTGAAGTCGTAACTACCCGGCAATTTCCCTTGTCCAAAGCGGCCTTGCAAATGTTGAGGGTGCCGTTGACATTAGTATCAATGTAACTGGCAGGCGCAATGTAGGAATAGGGGATTGCGATTAGCGCAGCGAGATGGAATACCAAGTCGACCCCTTCCAAAGCCACTTTGCAGCAATTACTGTCCCGGATATCGCCTGCAATCACCTCAATATTGTCTTTTACTGGACTTGAGTCCAACCATCCCCAAGAGTTAAATGAGTTGTATTGCACCATAGCTTTGACTGGGTAACCTTGTTGCAGCAAACACTCAGTCAAATGGGAGCCAATAAAGCCATCAGCCCCTGTTACCAATACTTTCATACTCATATTTTATTCCACTGTTTTAACTGGCAGCCTACCTGCCAATAGTGATTCTGGATTACACACGCTGAGCTCCACTCCTAAACCATTTAAAACGTGTTGTTGCAACATCGGAAGAAAATCCAAAATCGATATGTTACCTAGTTTATTGGCAACTTCATCTGACGCCGTGGGATGTTTATTGTTTGAATCTTTGGGTTGTTCGACCATATCTAACTCTACAATAATATCCCTTGCTTCTTGGCAGTTCTCTCCATCGTTTTCATCAAAGAAGTAGTTCTCTTGGTTTAAGTCGACCCCCACCAGCCGAATATCCTTGTAACCCAAGTTTACACACAAATTGATTGCAGCATCTAAATTAGAAATCTGGTGGCACAACATCTTGTTTTTATTATGGCCTTTGTAGAAACGCTGGCAAACCGGCATCAACAGGGAGGGCGAAGCAATTTTAATAGGCGTGGTCGGATAAAACACTGGCTTGTGGTGGCAATCGGAGAACAATGCCTCAGGCCGGTTGATCAGGTACGACTGTGCCACGAGCACGGGCACCGGCTTTGCCACATCCGCCGACAACAGTCGCCGTTTCATAAAACGAGTAAATTTAGGGCTGCCGGTAAACTCCACAAAATGCATCGAAGGCACAAAATCATGCACAAAAAACAAGTTAACCCCGACAGAAAAATGCGTTGAGATCACATCGAACTCAGATTGGCTAAGCCGGTTTATGCTAGTACCGCAACCAAAAACATAAGCGCGGTCAGAGCGTTTCGCCGGCGGTTGCCAAGTTTGATAATTGGGACAGCTAAAATATTGGCTTTCCGATTGCATTTTAAATTGCAAATACTCGTCCCAATAAACATTGGCAAGTTTGTCCAGCCACTGCCTATCTAACTGCCATTTCTTTAGTTTCCAAGCAGCATAGGTTCGCATGCAGCTGTAAAGTTTGGGCGCATAAAAACGGTACCACCAATTCTTAAACTTCAGAGGCCGATGCTCACTCATAGATATATTTATTCCACTGTTATCCTAAACTGAATGGGAACTTTGTGTCTGTGCCGCCAAATTCATTTTCCGTTGCACTTTAAATTAGATTTGGTTATCTAGCAGGAACATCTTCTGCCTTTCTACAAACCAAAATAGTAAAACATCCGTGTTCCCCCTTTTCTATCACCCCTTTAACAGGCTCAATTTGGGTATATATTTCGACCACCTCGAAGCCACTACCTGTGGCTAATTGCGTGAACTCTTCTACTTCATAGTGCTTTATGTGGTACTTGAACTGGACAGGGTCAAATGGCATCACCTTTTCATTAGGAGTGGAGCATATTAACCAGCCACCTATATCTAACAAAGAGTTGAATTTCGCCATTAGCGCCTGGTCGAAATCGACATGCTCTATGGTTTCAAATGAGACCAAAGCAGAAGGCTTCGTTGCAATAGTAAACTCCAATGCATCGCAACAATGGTACTCAATATCCGTATCGGCATAATGCTGTTTAGCGTAGTCCACCGCCCCTTGATCGATATCCACCCCAACAACGCTGGCGCCCGTCAAGTTGTGCAGCATTTGGCTTCCATAGCCAATACCACAGGCGATGTCCAGGACACTGGTCACACCCTGTTTAGCCAGATAGCCAGCGGCAAAGTCGTAACGATTTTTGTGATCATCCCGAATAGCCGAAATGTTTGGTGCTATCTGTCTTTCGCCCCTACGCATAGATTTTGTGGCAGTTGCCAATAGTTCGCCATCACTTGCAGTCACCTCAATTTCAGCAAAACCTACCCGCGCCAACAGAAATCCTAGTCGCCGAGTGTTGTACGCTGATTTCTGCACTTGGTAGTAATGCTGGTCATAACCATCTAATTTGGGGTTGCTTCCAGTTTGCCCACCCCACAACCCTTTAAATGCCATCCGTGCCGCGGAACCGGCCTCGGTCAAGGTTGTTTCATTCCAGTCAGCGTCCAACCATAACTGCGCATAATAATCGCTATCTTTACCAAGGATAGAGATTGTTCCGCCTACAGCCAGGCATTCAACCCAATCAATCAAAGCAGCATCGGCTTCCATTGTGCTGAGCAATTCCAGGAACGAGACTGCTTTGATGCTACCAACATCGGAAAAATGCTGGCTAATGTCCCAAGCTAACAGCTTGGTAATGTTGCCATGTTGGTCTGATACATTGATATAAGGAGCTTGCTCACAAGTAAGCGTGAGATGGTGCATATTAGGCCTCAAATAGTGACAGATCTAGGTGGCTAAACTGGGACAAAACGTCAAGGTCAAGTCCGGTCATTGCAACCGGGTGTTGGCGCAACAGCATTGCTGCCAGCAGCTTGTCGGTGTTATCACAGTGATAATTCAACAAACATTGCCCTTCGGCAATTGTAGGTACGCCCAAAAGAGCCGCTTCAAACAAAACGGTCGAATTAATCCCATGGACTTTTTTTGCAGACTTGATCAAAGCCAGGGAGCTGGTTTCGTTAGCCCATTTGCCGCTAGGCAGATGGTATTGATGTTTCTTGGGATCTTTAGGATGCGCTTTAAACACTAAATTCTCGTCCTGGTATTGTTGGCATATGTAATCGATAAAACCTTGCATACCTCTGTTAAAGCGCGAGTTATTCTGTACATTTGAATCTGACTCCAGTTGTAACGGGACAAAAACAAAATCATTGCCGGGGTACGCAACGACGTCCGCAAAGTACTGCCTGCTAAAATCGTGCAAGAAATCTCTGTAGTTGCTAGGTAGCCAATCCAAGTCATCAGAGCGCAATTGCGATTGTGCATTAATGCCAAGCTTGTCTAAATAGAAAAATTCAGATTGTGGGAAAAAACCACATTCAACATAGGTAAACAAGCGCTTTAAGCGCCGCAATTGCTGTTTTAGCGGCGCAAAGCAGCGGGTACTGCCATTCCAAAACAAAATATTTTGTGCCGCGCTGATTTCTTCATCTGATAATTGTTGCAGTGGATGCCGGAATAGAAGTTGGATCCCAAAATCTCGGAGCAGTTGCCTGAAGTGGCTTAACCATGTGCTGTGCAAATGGGCATCAACACTAAATAGCAACCAGTGTTGCGCAGACGTTACTGGTTCTCGATACAGTGCCATGCTGGCCATAGATGCTGAGACATCCCACATGGATACATCCCTACCAACAATGGCGGTGATTTTCTCAGCTATCTCTATCTGGTATACGTCAGAACCAAGCACATAGTGCTGATAGCTAGACTGTACAGTAAGGGGTTTGCTTGGAATACCAGAGGGTGGATTGTCATTCAAATAGCATACTTGCGGTGCGTTCCCTACGGGATATCGCCTCAGCAATTTTCTAACAAAGCCGCCCGAGCCTACAATGCAAAAATCTTTGCCTTCCAGCTCCTTTAGCTGACACAAATCAATCATCTCTAGGCATTTAAACTCTTAAGTTTGTTATCATTATCGACGGGTTAAGCGACATCTTTAACCAACCCAGCACCGCGCTGCCCAAACACCTCTGAAACAGCAACAATTAAAGTGCCTTGAAACTTCCGCTACATTAGCGATATAGCATATTCTATTATTTATATATATCAAAGAGTTAAGTTACAAATTCAAAGCGAGGCAGGGGTTCCTAGCATGTTTAGCTGAGTTAAAACTCACCAATTTCGGCAATTCTCAATTATTGCTGACAATGATGGAACGAAACACCTATTTTTACGCCCAGCACTTTAAAGTACCTATTTAGTTGTCTTGCATTGGAGCCGCATTCAAGCGCTTTCATCACACCCCGGGAAAAGCCTTAACAATACCTTCAACAGGAAATCTAACCCTCTGTTTATCATGGTGTTTTGCTTTTTTGCTAAAGGAAACCTCAGCAATGGTTTTCTTTTGCATAAAGTGATTGAAATCTATATAACGGTGCCGATAACAGTTTTAGGCTTTTAGTTAGCGCATCAAATAGGAATGACCCAATGGGGAACTTTGTATCGTTTTACAATGAAGAAGGTTGTATACCAGTAAGACAAAACCTTAAAGGCAAGGGATTGGCTGAGCATTTCAATCGGCGCCGGGAATTGTATCGGTTATTAGGGATTTCACCATCGGCATTGAGAAACTCAGATGTATTGGAATTTGGACCGGGCTCTGGGGACAATGCGATATTCACAGACTCGCTAGCACCAAAATGCTATAAATTGGTTGAGGGTTCGAAGCCTGGGTACCAGCTACTTCAAAAAAAAGTCAAACTGGGACATTATTCGAAAAGCCAGGAAATACAGCTAGAATTGGCTCTAATTGAAAACTATCAAGATGAAAGGCTATATGATTTTGTACTTTGTGAAGGCCTGCTGCCCGGACAAAAAGACCCCATTTCAATACTGCAAAAAGTAGCCAGTTTCGTCCGCCCTGGTGGTGTATTGGTTGTGACAACAGCAACCTACATGTCTTTATTAGCAGATATTATGAGAAGGATGTTGTTTCCACTGATTTGCGATGTTACAACACCTAAAACAGACAAATTAGTGGCATTTTTTCGACCACACTTAGAAACGTTACAATTTGCCTCAAGGCTACCAGAGGATTGGGTGATGGACAGCATAGTGCATCCATGGGGTGAGAACTACCAATTCTCGTTGCCCGAGGCTGTCACAGCGCTTGATGGTGATTTCGACGCCTATGGCAGCAGCCCTTTGTTCTTTCAGAATTGGCAATGGTACAAGGAGTTCGTAAATCCAGATAATGGAATCAATAAAGACTTCATCAAGCAGTACAACACCATGGAACTATCTTTTTTAAATAAAGACGAAATAGTCACCTGCGTTGAGGAAGGTTTGGTACGGGCAACAAAAAGCACCTTGAAAGACCTCTACCTTTGCCACAGGCAGTTTTGGGCATCTGGCAGTCATACTCATTGGGTAGAAATCCAAAATAAACTTGGTTCAATTGCAGACCTGGTTGAAGCAACTAATCCGGCAACCTGCGCTGTGTTGCGAGATTATATAACTGCCGTAAACAGAATTATGTCTGGTGAACCTGTGGAGCAGGTGGACTTTGGCAAATTCAAATCTTTCTGGGGAAGAGGCCAACAATATTTAAGTTTGATAAGAAAATAAGCGTACAGGTTCAGCAAACCATAACCAGTTTATTAGAGAATCCAGATCCTCCGGCACACAGTGCCATGAAGGCATTTTCTAAGCAGCCAAGAAACTGAATTACTGTGCCCGGTGGCATCGTGGGCAAGGGACTTTTCGAAAGAGAGCCCACCAGCCTAACGGCTACCTACAATCTACACAAACTAGGTTTCGCTACATTGCCCATTGTGACAGCTTTCCAATGAACCAGTTGGCATGCGAATGACAGCTAAAACCAACACCTTATCATAAGTTGGACATTAAGGATTAATCGAAGCCACACCATACTGCAATCGTCCGATTTTCCTGTCTCTGCCTGGGTGTGCCCGTTTGGCGTATCTTGACAGATAATCTATTGCCCAATTCCAAGTTTGTTTTAATTCTGGTGCTGTCCCATGGAGTATTGACTCCATTAACGGATAAAACCAACTCTGGGTGTTTTTCGCCACCATAAAGCTGGAGATATCCACGCCCATTATTCGCTGGATACTAAAGCCAATCCGGCGTTTTACCAGTAATGCCAGTAGGCTGACCCATATCAGTCCTTCCATTAACCCGGCGTTGCGGGTATTGAACTTGCGTAAATTGCAGTAGGATTTCCATTCCTTGAACAGCAATTCTATCTGCCAGCGTAAGCTGTAAAGCTTTATTATTGCACTGGCCGGGAAGCCTTCCCGCAGCAAGTTAGTTGCCCAATACGTTGGCTCTGGTTTACCCGGCGGCCAACTGGCTATCATGCGATATGGGGTTTTTCCTTTAACGTCCATATCCACCACTTGGCTTCGTCGGATGTGACGTTTCACATCCTTGAGCTTCACATTCTCAAACCGTTTTAGGCGCTTACCTTGCGCATTGACACCTGATAACACCAACGGGTTCGCTGTGGTTTTGGCCCTGACCAGATAACTGCCGCCCGCCAGGTTGATACTCTCTAGATAAGACAGCTTAAAGTAGCCCCTGTCTGCCATAAACAAACAGTCCGCCAATGACCCGGCTGCCGGTAAAAAGTCATACTCCGCCACACTGTCTGCACTGACCGCTATCCGCTCAGGCTGACTTTGAAGCATATCCCAACTCACATGCAATTCGACTGCGGCTGGACTGATTGTCGTAAAGCGTCCTTTGAATTCTTCCTTTAACGCATCATGGACAGCAAACGAACTGCCATCTTGTAGCACAACTTGTTTAAACACCGACAAATCGTTATCCGTTCCCAGGATATGCTGTTGCCATTTATGCAGGGCCATTCCCACAACCCGCTGAATCAACTGGCTAAATGCGGGTTTACTCAGTTGATTATGAAACGGTTTGTACTGTACATCAGTGAACGTCAGGCCAGTAAAATAGCGATGCAAGTCGCTGATACAGTCAATGCTCTTGTCGCCCATGGCCGTCACCAACGCCATCACCAGTTCGTAAGGCTTAACCACGCGCTTTCGGACACAAAAGCCACATCGCTGACCGATATCGTTAATATTAAATTCGTTCAGGACTTCCGTTATTTTGTTTAGCTCGTTATTCTTGTATTGCATGCTCTCAGATTTGTTTCAGCAGGTTTGTTTGGCGATAAATATCTGATCAAATTTGAGGCGTGCAATCAACCCTTATTTTTCTTAAGATCCTACCTATGAACACCTTATAGACTCAGGCTTTTAAGTCTTCACAATGATTCAAATCACTGTAGTAATCTAGCAACACTGATGCATTTGGATTGATTGCCAGGTACTTTTCGATAAAACGGTCATAGTTTGTTTTATTTTTGTCCGTGAAATAGTCTTTCCAGGCGTTCACTTTACCGGTCCATCCACGTGGATAATACTCAGATTCATCTTTGCGCAGGTTTTTATAGTAATCAGCATAACCTAAAGATGCAGAAACCTTGTTCCCCGAAGCTACTTTGGCTCCCCAAAAATCTGAAAAACTAGTGAATATTGCTTCGGGGTTGCTAAAAAAGTCTTCATACCTAATAACCATAGACCTATCTTTGTCCCTGAATACTAACCAGTTAACTAGCCAAGTTAACATCGCCGACAAATAACCATCATTTATTAAAAAGTCTATTTGCTCTTCAATATTCATCTTGGCAAATACTTCCCTGTCCATCAGGCACAGGTCATCGGGTAGAAACTCAAAATCGTAGTCTTTTCGCTGCGATAATACTTTCCTGTGATGGGCGAGCAATGAAGTAAGTTGATCTAGGGGATGACGCAATGTAATCACATATTTAATGTCTAGTAATTTGATAACCCTGAAGTTTTTAACACTTGGCTGCGGATGGGTTTTCAGAATACCGCCGCCCATGAACACTTTAACCATTTCTGGGCGCAAATCACTGTCAGCATTGCTTTTCATATACGCTGTTTGTTTACGCACCACCCCCAAAAAGTCGGCGAGGCAAGAGGAAATTGTGCTAGAAGCAGATTTAGGCAACCCAACCACTAATAATAATTTGTCTGAAAAGTACCCGGATTTAATTTTTAGATTTACCTCGATATTTTGCAGCCTGTCTATCTCAGCCTTATCCTTATTACATGGGAGATGGTACAACTGTGGCAAGATATCGTCGGTCTCTATAAAATCTGCTTTCAAGTCGCTCATTTCCTATCGCCTCCCAGGTCTAATTTATTATTCTAAAAACTTTTGCCGAATCCCTAGAGCCAAAGCCCAACAGCGAATCGACCTTGGGCGTGCAAAACTGGCTGACGGCACAAATATGCGCGATCCAATGTGTGGTTCGGCATATTAATGAAAAAACAACACATTAACTGCAGCCAACCCAAGTATAGTGGTAGCTTCACACAGCCCACTACATCGTTTTTTTGTTATCGACCAAAACCGTCAATACTTTACTCCGCCCAAACAGCGATGCCTAACAACGTGCACTCTAATACGCACCCCCTCCCCCCAAAAAAACATTAAAAGTTATCGCTATGAAGGGATGGCTTACTTTTACTCAATCAGATTAAAGCCAATTGTCCGCCCAGCCACACATCTCGCAAAGCACTTTGGCAACCTGCAACAACAGAATATTATTGCTTTTTGAGTTTAAGGGTATAAGAATTCATTCAGCATGGTATGCCCGGCTCAGAATTGTAGAGCAAGTCTTAACTTTATCAATTTTGTACCGATACTAATGATACCTGGATAACAAGATAACCCTATGCAACCAGCTGAAATTTATCTCCATATAGGATTGCCAAAAACTGGCACCACCTTCCTACAGTCTAGTGTGTTTCCCTTTTTGCCGGAGGGTTACGATTGCAATCCGGAAGCCCTGCAACCGCTCATTGACGAAATTGACCGTTTAAACAATGACGTTTTAAGGTTTGAGCCAAATGCTCAGCAAAACACAAACCTAAAAGACTTGCTTGAGAAAGTGAGGATAGAATATTCGGGCAAAAAAATATTAATCTCAAACGAAGCTCTCAGCTGCTTGGGCTATAGTGGCTGTTACCAAACTTGGATGCCATTTATCTTCTACTTTTTTCCTGACGCAAAGATACTTATGTTTGTGCGCAATCCCTTGAAATGGATGATTTCCATGTACAGGCAGTCGATTCAACAGGGCAATTTCCAAAGCTATAAGCGCTTTTTTTACAGCGATGACAACCAAATACGACCATCACTGAATACCTACCAAAACGGCAAACTACCCAAACTAAATATCTTGCAAATGGATCAGGAAAAGCTAATCGCTGAACTAGACAATCACTATGGATCAGACAAAGTAAAAGTCATCGCCTTTGAAACTCTAAAACAAGATAGCAATGTTGTCGCAAGACAGCTAGAAAGCTTCTTCGGATTAGAGCCAAACAGCCTGGGAGGTAGGATTAATTCAGGTGTTGTGTATCGAAGTCTCTCAGGCCTTTCAATAACGATAATATTGATAGCGGCGACACTGCTGGCGCCGGTCAAACAGCGCTTGTATTACATACCGCGAATGCCACTTTTTGCCAATGACAATCCATCCTCCAAAAAACAGACTTGGCTTGAAAAACAGTTTCTAAAGTTCCATTGGGCAAGGGTAAGGAAGTTGTTCCAAGACGGCTTGGATAAAAAACTGTATTTAGATATTGGATTTGAAAGACGCTGCACTAAATACTTAGAGCAGCAGCTTGGTGCCCATGAGGTGAAAAAAGCATACTCTGACCTCTGCCAGACAATTTCGAGTAGGAGTAGCGTTCCCTAAACTGCAGTTCGGCTAAACCGGTATTGGCAGCCCTTGTCTCTTACAATATCGTCCTAACTGCTCCTTATCAATGTCCAATAATACTAGCTGCCTCTCTGCAACAGGCTCGGCGTGCCAGACGCCTCTGTTTCCAGCAACATCTACAAGATCAGCATCCGTTATTTGGTCTTGTCTGTAGTAGGCAATATAATCGGGGAATTCCACATGTCCCCCCAAAGAGGATAGTTGCTCTACCAAGGGCTGTAAGTAATGATGACGCCGCTGCTGGTCTGAGTCGAAAAACATAAACTTAGGAACGAACAAATACGCTTTGTCCATAAACAGGACATACTTGTGGTAAATATTGGGTCGCAGAATGTGCCTAGCCGGATATGTCCCCGCTAATACCCCAGGTAAATCATTAGACATTTTTCCATATAGCCAACAATATGCTTGGTTCATTCTGGTTTTAGACCTTGCGATAACTTCGACAACGGCATGACAATTCACAACAGTTAGTGTCAGGCCATCACTCGCGGCAGGGGTTTGTGGGTAGCTTGCGCTTGTAACAGAATCCGTGAAAATAATTTGTACCTGTTTTTCAATATCAGATTTGGGTGCGTCAGTCACTTTGGCGAAAGAGCTGCGCAAGGCACTAGACAATAGCCCACAATGTTCGCTGCTTACCACTTCTACGTCTGCGCTAAAATTATTATGTTTTAAAAACACTTCTTCCCGGTTTTGTACAAACAAATTGCTGGTATCGTATTTGTTTACATCTTGTGTAACGTCATGTTGAACCGATTCAAGTAAGGCCTCCCAATGGCTCCGAGCTTCGTTGAGTACAGCAATACTGCTGCCAGCTTCCGCAAGCTTGCTCAAAAGCGCGTTGGCATAATTAACAGTGCCATATAGCAAATAAAATAGCAGCGAATTTTGTCCGCGGTAAGATGAAAACAGCATTTCCTTTTGCTTGTCTACGTATTGAAACACCTGTTCCCTGTTCTCTATGGTTTTATCGGAGAGTTGGCAAAATTTTTCCAGTTCCAATCCTAGTCTATCAACATTGAACTTGCTATTAAACCGACTGGCAAAGGTAGCGTAGTCTCGGACACTTTTAAACGCTTCTTGCTTAATGCCCGCAAGGGCGTTTTGTTTAGCTTCATCACTGGTTACTAGTAGCAAGTGTTCTAGTTTGAGCGGTGTTGTGCCCTCAATGTACGCTCCGTCACTACAGTTGTAACAATCCAGCTTGTGCGAACGTAGCGATTCTTCCAACAATGACTTTGCAACCTTAAACTCATGCTTAGTAAAAACGCGTTTGCGGAAGTTACCTTTCAATGCAATTGAGGTGTTGTTGTTTTTTTGGTAGTCATAGGTCTCTTTTCCTTCTGTTGTATAATAACCCGACTGCTTGGAATGATGGTTTTCAGCATTAACAAAACCCAAATCCACACCAATAAGATAAATTTGCTTAAAACCCATCGCACTAAACAAGTTCAAAACGAAATTGGACACTGTCGGAAAGGCAAACTTGAGTTCACTGTATTTGTCTTTGCCCAACACTTCCAGCGCGGAAACTGTTGACGATTCCCCGTCTTTAAATGCGATAAACACATCTTTGAATAAGTCACAAGTATCAGGGTGTATGCCGTTACAGGACAACAAGGACACTTGTTTTAAAAACTCAAAGCTCCCGACACGGGCACACCAGTCAAAGGTTGCCCGGTTTTGCTCAATCTCTGCATGGAAATCGGGCACAATACCATTTTTATACAAAGGCATCAGAGCAGTGCCGCAAGACACGATAACCGCCTGGTCAGCACACTCTTTGATAGCTTCAAACGACGAATCGAGCGAAGGCCCGTTACCCACAATAAACACTGGGACTTCTCGTTGTTCATAGCGTAAGCGTTTTTCAGGTTTACTTTGCAAGAATGGATAGCCGCGGCGGATTGTCTCTTTAGTATGGGCAATACCATATCGCGCGTGATCGTAGTATTCGCCCATTGCGATAACGATTTGCAATTGTTCACGTAGCTGCGCGATCGCTTCAACAAGCGCAGTATTATAGTAAGTTTGATAGAAGTAAGTACTTGCTAATATATACGGTCCGATGGAGTAAAACTGATTCAGCAAATCGCGGAATAGGTTGCTACCATCATCGCCTATATTCAAATATAGACGGCCTCCCAGCTTGTCGATGCTAGTGATGATCTCGTGCCAATCAATGGCATACAAGGAAGCATAAAAGAAATCCCGGTTTGGTTCACATAGGAACAGCTTGTCCACTTGGTGGTTCTCAATAAGATATTCCAATTGGTAACCGACACCGACACCAAATACAATTAGGCTCTTAATTTTAGCGGGCAACTCACCCTTGGATTCTTCACTATCAGTCAACAATTTCTCGGTTTTTTGCACAAACTGGTAGTGGCTATAGTGCGCTAGCTTGGTGCCTGTGTAGCCCATGATTAGACCATCTTTATGGGGCTGCTGCGAATAATTGTTAAAACTCAATACGCATTCTTGTCTGGGCTGGTCACCATGCCAGGCAATCATGGAGTCAGACTTTAGGATATTGATTTGGCCATCTGGGGTTTCTGCGGGTAACCAATTGCTGGGCTTATAATCGTGGAACTCTTGATAGATTAACGGAATGTATTTCTTGAATGCCTGTAGGTTTTTCTCAAATCGGGCATTTTTCTCTTCGCCTGGGGGGTTGAGTTTATCGCTATCAATAGCTTCGGTCCATGTAGGGGCATAGTCCTGGGCTGAACTAAGCAAGTTAATATCCAAGCCTTTTTCACTGATGGATTTCCAGCTCTTGTGTAAGCATGCTAGTTCAACAGACAAGAAAATCGGGTGGTTATAATGCCTGTATAAATAAAAATCGTGGATTGCAAAATGTTCTTTTAATTCATTGATATTGGCAACTAGATCCCGGCCATCTTTTTGCAGCTGTATATATACACTGGTGCCCTTTTGCTGAGCTAACTCAAAAAAGCTTTTCCATTCAATATTAAACATTGAGCTTTTGAAGTATTGCAGTTCTGGCTCAAAAATAATTAGGTGCTTTACCACCCTATCTTCGAGTAACAACTGAAGGTGGTCACCGAGGCCAATCCCCATTACTACCATGACATCAACTGTATCTGGAAGTATTGGTTGCCTTACTCTGGCGAGATAACCTTTGCAGCCCTTGATGCCTCGGCTTGGATCGTATTCTTCACTTCCAGGGGAATCTTCGCTAGATAGATCTACATAGGTACAGTGCCGGGTAAGCAGCTCGTATTGCTGTTTGATTTCGTTTTGAGGATGCAACCCATACAGAGTCCTCCCGGTGCCATAATCAACGATATTGAGCTGTGCGTCTTTATTGAGGAAGATTGAAATATTTTGCGTAGGGATTTGGCCTACAATACTCGCCAAGGAAGGCATATAGCGCTTAAAAGAAGCAACATTACGCGTGAAAAGCTGGGTCAGTTTATCGGAGTTATCCTGCTCAATCTTATCTTGAACTTTTTCATCTTCATGCAAATGAAGGCGTATATTTTTTAACATATACAACTCTTATTGTTTTAGCTTGTTCTAGATACCCCATTGGTGCCCCTTTACGCATCGGATCGCAACAGATGCAATTAAGCATTGGAGTTAATGTCTACGGTTACGGTTAGCGGCTAGCCTCCCTTACAATAACATAAGTCATTGAAGGTGCTAATGTTTAGATGCAGAATTAGGAGAATGTGGGTTAGCCAAGGAACTCAAACCTATTGTCCAATACAGAGTAGCGCTTATAGGTTTCCATAGCAGATGGCAGGCTCTGCAATTGGCATAGGCGGAACCACTTTTCCTCAATGGCAAAAAACTCGTCTTGGAACACAGCTTGGTACTTGCTGTAAA
This sequence comes from Alteromonadaceae bacterium, assembly GCA_965279005.1. Lineage (GTDB taxonomy): Bacteria > Pseudomonadota > Gammaproteobacteria > Enterobacterales > Alteromonadaceae > Planctobacterium. The sequence continues at coordinate 469,154 of CBDIHK010000028.1, forward strand.
GATACTGGTTCCACTCCCCTATCTGGCTAAGCAATGCCAAATCTAAACCGGCACTTGGTTCTATTAAATGATAGTGCAATTGCAACTGCTGTTCTGTCAGATCGCCGCAGAAATATTCTAAATAGCCAGTAATGATTTTTTTGTATAGCGCCATTTGCCTGGCTTTTTTGGTACTGCTGGTTTGCCCACTATGCATCCGGTAACGGGTCAACACTTTTGGGATGTTGGCAAACTTCATAGCTGGATCGGAGATAATGGCGCGGCACCATAGCTCTGTGTCTTCGACATTGTCAAAAGCTGGATCGTACTGGTATTTCTGGTAAAACGACTTGCGTAGCAAAATTGAATTATGGGGAAAGCCGTTAGTCCTAAACAACAGCAGTGCTTTGATAAAAGCATCGTGCTGGCGATAGTGCCATACCGATTCGACAGCACCAAACAGTTGGATCCACGAGCCCACAATGTGAATTTCAGGATGTGCATCTAATAGCTGTTTTTGCAGCGCAATACGCTCAGGTAAGGCGATGTCGTCGCTGTCCATGCGCGCAATAAATTGGCCTTTAGATTCAGCGATACCATGGTTTAAGGTGCTGCTGATGCCAACGTTGCTTTTATTTTGCAGCAGCCGGACACGGGGATCTATTGCGCAAAGCCTATTGATAACTTCAACTGAATTATCAGTAGATCCATCATCAACACAAATAACCTCCAAGTTGCCATAGCTTTGCGCGAGAATGCTGTTGACAGCTTCTGCCACATGGTCTGAAGCATTGTAAACGGGCATTACCACGCTAATTAACTCTTCACGCATGTTGTAACTGTTCGAAAGTGGACAAAGCGTTGGCCACCGCATCGTCCATATTGAAATAGCGGTAATTCGCCAACCGACCAATACAAATCAAGCCCTGGAACTGGTTGGCTAGCTCCAGGTACGCCTGGTATTTGGCCTTGTTAGCATCGTTAAAAACAGGATAGTAGGGAATGTTCTTTGCGGGATCGTGCCGGTCATAGTCTTGTGGATATTCCCTAACAATAGTGGTTGCAGGGCTCTCGGTTGAGAGAATATGTTTAAACTCCGTGATCCGGGTATATTCGTGGTCATTGGGATAGTTTACGGTGGTTGCCGGCTGAAACTGCTCCTGCATCAAGGTTTCAAAATCAAACTGCAATGAGCGATACGGTAGTTCACCGAATTGGTAAGCAAACAACTCATCAATCATACCAGTAAAGACCAACTTGCCAGCAAAGGGTTCGCCGTCAAAGCTAATGGCCTTGCGCCCAATATCGACATCAATCCGGCTCATGATATTCGTGTTCAACCTGATATCAATGTTGTCATGGCTCAATAGATTGTTTATTAGGTGAGTATAGCCTTTGCTTGGTATCGCCTGGTACTTGTCGTGGAAGTAGCGATCATCACGGGATACAAGCACCGGCACCCTTGCGGTCACTGCAGGGGCGATATCTTCAGGCTTGCATCCCCATTGTTTGGTTGTGTAGTTAACAAAGAATTTGTCATAAACATAGTCGGCTAGTTCTTTTAACAACGGCTCGTTGGTTTCCCGCAACTGCAATATAGGAATTTTCGCGCCCCAGCCATAACGCGTTTGCAATAACTCACTGATTGTCTTGGCTTTTTCAGCAGGAAACAAACTTTCGAGTGTGTTGAGGTTGAAAGGTAAAGGCACCAACTGCCCATCAACCGAGGTCAATACTTTATGCTCGTAGGGATGCCAGTCTGTAAATTGCGACAAGTATTGCCACACCGCTTCATTGTTGGTGTGGAACAGGTGCGGTCCGTATTTGTGCACTACCACGCCATGCTCATTTTGGTAGTCGTAGCAATTTCCCGCGATATGCTGCCTTTGTTCCAGCACTAGCACTTTCAAATCTAGCTGGCTTGCATACCTTTCAGCCATGACCGCACCAGAATAACCGGCGCCAACCACGACAACATCATAATTGTGGAAATTAATATTCTCCATTAACGCTTTCGCTTTTTCCCGTTCTAGCTTAGTTTCATTTACTTAAACTACTTATCGACCTGAAATTGTTTGAGATTAGAGACTAGCTTTCTATTAACAGCTGTTACTAGCCCATGACGACAGCAACAACTAAAGGCTCAATTGCCCCAGGTTACTCCAATAAAGATCAGGCAGCCACACCTAAAAACTGCGAACAAGAAGAAAAATCATCTTTATTTTCATAAAGATAACGATGTCGCGTATCAAAAAAGCCGTTGCGGTTGTACGAGGCGATAATGTATTTCTGGAAACGCTCCTGATCGCCCAATTTTAGAAAGAACATTGCAGTTGCAAAATAATAGTGGGCTTCACCTTCTGCAATCACTTTAGGGTCAATACCAAAGCGATGGCCATTGGAAATGGCTTGCAACTGATCCGCCAGCACCTGTTCACGCCTAGAATGGTCTTGCAAGGTTCGTGCGCCAAAGCTATTGCTGTGGATACGGTAGCGACCTAACACTTTATCGAGCCTGTCTATGGTGCCTCCCAAATATCCTGCATTAAGCACTTGAAAAGGCTGGTCTAGGATGATTTTGCATTTGTCATCTACAGTTTCAACGAGATGGCTATGACGGCGGAACATCAAGGTACTGGCTTGGAAAAATGACCCATAGCGAATGAGGTGTTCAATATTGGCCTGTTGCGGAATAAACTTTCGATTGTAATAGTCACGCACATAATGGCTTTTCACCTCATCCGTGTCAGTATCAAACACTTCAGATTCATGGTACACCATGCTGCATCCGGGGTGTTGGTCAAGGTGATCAACTTGCGCTTGTAACTTGCCGGGTAACGCCACATCATCGCCATCCATATAGGCAATGTAGTCACCTTTAGCGGCCGCTAACAGAATTTTCATATTGTTTGCAAGCCGTTGGTTTTGGCTATTGTTAATACAAACAATCTTGCCGGGGTATTTAGCTTGGTAATCTTGGATAATGGCAAGGCTATTGTCTGCAGAGCAGTCATTGGCCACCACTAATTCATAATCAAAACTGGTGTCTTGCTGCAACAAGCCTGATAGGCAGTCACCTATGTAGTTTTCCAGGTTATAGACAGGAATAATGACGCTTAGTTTCACTCAGTCCCCTTACTCAAATACTGCTTTCATTTTCTTGAACCGCCGCTTCTGCTGCCAAGTTGATTTGCGTAATACCAACCTTCGCAATTCCCTTTCTTGGTTGTTTTTAGTGAAGCTACGCGCTGGCTCCGTACTAGGCACATAACCGTGCAAGGCGTGCAATTTTAAAACCGTACTATTTTCAGAATCCACTTCCGCAACCAAGGTTTCAATTGGCGTATTGCTGAAAACATGGTTGTAAAAGTAGGGTGGCACCAGCCCTCCTAAGTTTAAAAACTCAGTATTGCCAAAATAAAATCCCCAGTGGCTGGTTTTGTTGTCGTAATCAATACCGTCCAAATTGATCACACCTGCTGGCTGATCCCCACGGCAACAAATCATCCAATAAGCCACTGTCGCATCATTTTGTATTTTGTCGAACCATTGCAATTGGCCAGCTAAATCGCCAGAGAAATCTGTCACCATGTGCCGGTTGACGTGCCCTGAACTACGCCACTGCAAAACCAATGGCATGTCTTCCTTGGTCAAGCGCCTAAATACAAACATCTATAGTCCACTTCATGCGCTACGCTGCTTCTTAAACCTGGGGCTAAACTGTTCGTCCTGGTTAAAGCTAATTTTTGCTGGCACTTGGTAGCCTTGCAGTTGCGATAAACAGTGCTTTTTAATGCTCTGTTTCATTTGTTTAGGATCCGCTTCTGTGGCGGGGTTCAAGCGGATCTTAGCGCATACGACATTGCCCATTAAGGCATTAGCCTGGCCATAAACTTCAGCTTCTGCGACTTCGGGGAGTTGCTGGATAACGCTCTCTACTTCGGCGGGGAATACCTTTTGTCCGCCCACATTAATCATTTCGGATTTGCGGCCAAGCACTTTGACGTATTCGCCCTGGGTTTCAACCATATCACCGGTATGGAACCAGCCGTCTTCAGTAAAGGGGCTAGGCGCGTTTAGGTATCCCAACATAGCGGAATGGGCTTTGATCTCCAAAATACCGTCCCGGATGCGGGTTTCAAAACCCTCGCCACCGATTTTCATCCATAGCGAACTGGAATCCTTCGATTTGGAACGCAGGATCCCCAGCTCCGATAAGCCGTAGGTTTGCAGCATCCGGATCTTGGGGAACAGGCTATGGAAGCGTTGCAAGGTTGACTCAGGCATGGGTTCAGTACCATAGGTCACGGTTTCAAGGCTCGATATATCGTAGGTTTTGTAAGCCTCACTGAGCAAAAGTAAGTTGATAAATGTAGGTGACGTTGGCAATAGCTGGGCTTTGTGCTTTTCGATCGCTGACAACACGTAATCGGGCTGGCGGTTTTCCAATGTGATAACACAGCCTCCGTTGGCTAGCATGTACAACAAGGTGTTGACCCCACCAATATGGTCATAGAGCAGGAAGCTTATGCCACGTAGTGCATGCCGGGGCACTTTAAATTTCTCCAATAGCTTGGCCAAATCGTGCACCGCGGCTTTGCTTTTACCAGTGGAACCCGAAGAGAATAAAACCAGTCCAGGAACTTTTTGCTCCCGAAGCGCTTGGTAAAAAGTGTGTTGAGCCCGGTTTTGCAGTGCCTCAAAACTTACCTGATCATCGTCATCAATACTGATCAGCCTCTCGCCCATGGCGGTATCAATAAATTCATCTTTTTTAGCCGCCACCGATTTGGTCAATGGCACCAAAATGCAGCCCATTTCAGTCAAAGCCAGGAACAATGCAACAGAATTTGGCGAGAAGTCGGCCTCTATCATGACTACTTGGCCACTAGCTATACCCTGTTTGGGTAATTCTGAAAGCCAGTCCTCTACCCTGGTGGCCAACCATTCATAGGCGTAGGCCTGGTCACGCCAAATTAGCGCTTGTTTGGCACTGTTGTCCCTAAATACCGTAAGTAGAAAGTCAATGAACATTACACGCCTCCAAGGTAAATGGTTTGGCCGCTAACAAAGCCACTATCACGCTGTAAATAAAAGTCGACTACATTTTTTACATCGGCCAACTCACCAATACGTTTAACGCCCTGACGGCTAATCAATTGATCTATTTTTTCCTTTGGTACATTTTTGATTAAATCGGTGGCGATAGGCGTCGGGCCAATTGCATTTACAGTAATACCGAACTCAGCAAATTCACGGGCTAACACTTTTGTTAGGCTTTCAACCGCGGCTTTTGAGGCGGCATAGATAGCCTCACCTTCAAGGGCAAAAGGCACCGCTACCGTCGAGAAATTTACAATGCGTCCGTATTTTGCTTTACGCATTAACTTGGCCGCTTCACGACAAAACAAAAAAGTCGACAAGACATTGGTAGACAACACTTTTTGAGCGCTGTCGAGGGGCGTCAATAAACTGTGGTTGAGCGAGGCAATGCCAGCGTTGTTGATTAGCGCAGTAAGCCCGCCTTGTTGTTTTCGTATGGCAGAAAACATTTTTTTCACTTGCTGTTCATCGGTAACATCTAGACAAAAGTGGTTGTAATTATGATGCTCTACATTGGCTGGCGAACGGCTACAGCCATAAACGCACCAACCAGCAGCTAAATATTCTTCTGCCAAGTAGCTCCCAATGCCACGGCTAGTGCCCGTTATCAGGATGCCGGGTTGCTTCTCGCTTGCCATTAAGCTTCCACTAGCTCTGTAGCTAAATAGTCACTTAGGGTCGCAACAGTGCGGAACGGACTGTTGCGCATTGACATGGCTTTTTCATTAGCGATGGTAAAAGTTAAATCAAACTCGTCCTCAAGCTTTTCTTCAATGGCCAATAGCACATTCACCAAATCAACCGAATCTAGTGGACTGTCTTTGCCATATAAAGCCATCTCCGGAGAGCAGGATACCTGCTCTTTTTCAGGTTTCAGTTCGTTTAGCTCGTCAATTGCTTCAGCAATTACCCTATTAATATCTTGTATTCGCATATTTCCCCCACATCGGATTTTCTACAAACAGCTAAGGCTAACCGCTTTGGTTGCAGTCTTTCAATGATTCCACATAGGCCCGGTACATTAGCTCCGCCCGCTGCCAATCTTCTTCAGTGTCAATGTCTTGCACTAAATGCCTCGGCAACACAATGGGAATGCTGTTATTGGAAAAAAGAGGCTTAGATTGTAGAAAGCTGTCTGGGCGCCCCCAATAAAACTGTCCTGCATCATGGTAACATTCAGGTAAATCTTGGGAGCGCTTGCCAATATGCTCGGGAAACATCGGAGCGACCACATTCTCTTCTATGGAAATCGCCCGCAAGATTGGAAACGAAAATGACGTGACTGAAAATGCATATTGCTTATCAGCATCGGTTTGCAGCGCTTCTAGGCCAAAACGCAAGAATTCAGGCATGAGAAACGGCGCAGTCGCATAGATACAACACACATACTCCGGCGTGCCGCGCAATTCAGCCATTTCCCGTACCGCGTGCTGCATCACCTGCCAGGTGCCAACATGATCATTTGACAGATGTTCAGGACGCATAAAGGGCACCCCAACGCTTTGTTGTTTCGCAATATCGGCTATCTCTGGCGAATCAGTTGACACAATCACTTCATCGAACACCCCTGAATCTAGCGCAGCTTGGATTGAATAGCTGATCAGTGGCTTGCCACAAAAAAGTTTAATGTTCTTTTTAGGTACCCGTTTACTACCACCACGGGCAGGTATCACTGCCAACTTCATTGTAATTTAAGCCTTATTATTACCAACTATTGCACCTGGGAACGATTTAACACCGTTGTTGTTCTTATTTTGGTTATCGCCCACAATCAATAATTCCTTAATTATCGGGGTGTTATGCCGATTCCATTGAGTATTAGGCAGCGACAGCAAAAATGGCTTCCACAACGCGCTGGGCACCATCGACATCAGCTAACAATTGCGCGTTTTGCTGCCATTGCCTTAGCTTGGTGTCATCACCTAAAAGGCTCAAAATCCTCTTTGCAATACGGTGGCTATCACACCCCGAACGCACATCCAACACATCGCACCAACCTTGTTTCTGGGCTTCTTTGGCAGAAAATACCTGGTTATCAGCTACAACAAGTAATAACGCCGGTGTTGCGCAGGCCAACAATTCAAATTGACTGGAACCGGCAGCTGAAACAACTAGTTTAGAATGGGTAAATAGGTCAGCCACGTCCTGGCAATTGTGGATGTGTTGCACTGGGTTGTTAACCGCCCCTATAAGCTTTTTAAGTTCGGCGGTGTGCCCATATGCGGCGCCCGTAATGACCCGCATAGGCATATTTGGCTCAAGCAGGCAAATCTCCCGCAGCAACGAACAAGTGAGATTTCCGATGTCTGCCCCACCCAGCATGATTGCTAGATCTTGCCGTTTCTCTAGGGGTAGCGGCTGGGCGTAATAAAATTCCTCCCGCAACACCCTATATGCCCGACCTAAACAGAGTTTGGCATTTGGCGCAGTCGCAGCATAACCCAGAGTTTCAGCACCGCTACTACCATTGATCAGCAAATCGGCATACAGCATTCCTGAATCGTTGTTATCGTCAAACACGGTAAACAATGGCACCTGTTTTTTGATGGCGAGTCGATAGTCTTGGTTGAATTGGTAACCGTCCAATACAAACGCAAGAGTTTCAGTTTCCTGCAGCCGACCCCGTACCCATGCAAGCTCGTCGTTTTGCTGGTCAAAAGGCGGCACTACCGTGATTTGTCCAACCCAATCATGCCGCGCCTTGCACAAAGGCAGGGTTTCGGATGTGACCCAAAACTCTGAATCAACATCGTTTCGAGACAAACACTGCGCCAATGCCATGCAGCGCATAAGGTGGCCGGTTCCAATCCGGCTATTGCCATCCACCCTGAAAATGACTTTCATATTACTCCTAACGCGGAAACAAGTTTAGTCCAATAGTTCCCAAGACAATGGAGTGCCATGGCCTATATCTACCTTTGCTTTTTTTCCAATAACTTGCCCCTTGTGTTTGGGTGCTAAACCCAATGCGGGCCGCACAATACGTATATTTTCTTCGGAAATGGTAGTACCAGCCTTGATATTGCCCACGGTGTAAATAGAACGGCGGTGTTGCAATGACGTTTTCTCAGTTTCAGTAGCGCCGTATTGCACGCCTCCCATGGCAACAGCAGCGGTCTTAGTTTCCCTTACCAGATCCGCAAACTCAGCAGGTTCCAGTGAGAACGCAGCATCTACCCCGCCATCAGCCCTCGAAAGAACAAAGTGCTTTTCAATAACCGTTGCACCTAATGCGGTACTGGCAACGGCAGCGCCAATGCCCAAAGTATGGTCAGAAAGTCCCACCTGGGTACCAAAAGCTTGTTGTAAATGGGGGATAGTATTTAAGTTTGATGCACTAGGATCCGCTGGATAGGTGCTGGTGCATTTAAGCAAGACTAAGTCTTTGCAGCCGCTTTCCCGGGCAGTCCTTACGGCTTCTTCGATCTCAGACAAGGTCGCCATGCCGGTAGACATGATCATAGGCTTGCCCTTTTTCGCGGTATAGGCAATTAACGGTAAATCGGTCAGTTCAAACGAGGCAATTTTATAACAAGGTACGCCCAGCCCATCCAAAAAATCCACTGCAGCCTCGTCAAAGGGCGAACTAAAAGCAATTAACCCGAGTTGCCGGGCGAGCTCAAACAGAGGCTGGTGCCATTCATAAGGGGTAGCCGCTTTTTGGTATAGCTCATGCAATTTTGCTCCGTGCCATAGGCTTTGTTTGTCGGTGATCTTAAATTCTTCGCGATCTACATCGAGGGTCATGCTATCCGCAGTGTAGGTTTGCAACTTTATTGCATCTACACCAGCGCCAGCAGCGGCCTTAATCATGGCCTTAGCTGTATTGAGATCTTGGTTATGGTTACCGCTTAATTCAGCAATTATAAAGGGCCTGCTACCACCTATGGTAAAGGAGCCTATTTGAAAAGGTTTCGCTGCTACACCCATAGGTTCAACTGCACCTTGCGGATGAATTCAAAAGTTGGTCAATGTCTTCTGCCAACTCTTCGGGAGCAATAGGGGAATCTGCCTCCTCAGTGGCATAATCGGGCATTAACGTGCGCACATCCACCTTCCCAACTATCACTAGGCTTGGGCAGTCTACTGTTGTAGCCAACCATTGCGGTGCCGACGGGACGGTGATCAACAGGTCAGACGCTTTAAGTTGGGACAAGGTTTTTTTCATACTGACGCTACCGTCAAACCCAGTCCAAACATAGTATCCTTTATCCTCCAGGAGTTTCTTTAGTTCAGTTTTATAGGGATAGCCCCGCTCCTCAGTGCGGGCATCAGTCGCCAAAGCCAGCACTTTTTGCTTTTTCTTAACCTGCAATAGCCTGTGGTTAGGTTCCACTTCAATTGACATATCCATAGAGATTTCGCCAAAACCACAGCACTGGCGCAAATAAAATTCAGGATAGCCATAGTCGGGTAAGTTACCAATTTCCCACCAAGGTGTATGCCAGCGGGACATCGCAAAGAAAGTGCTGGACATATACTGGGCCGGATCATGAACGTATTCAGGTGACAGGGTTTGCTGCTGGAACTCAGTAATCAACTGCTCAATCGATACTGACAAATAGTTGCCAGAAACATGCTCACCGGCATCTTTTAAAAAGCGCGCCAAAAAGCACGGCATAAACCAGGTATCAAGGTTTATAATTTGGGTATATTCCTGGCCAATAATGGGTTCAGCAAGTTGTAAAAAAGCTTCCATGGCAGGGATGATGTTGTCGGGCCATGCCTCTTTTTCCATATGAATGATATTGATGCCAGGCTCGGCCAACTGCAAAATATCTTTACCAGCAGCAAAGGTTAGCACCGTGATTTCTGCATCGGGAAACTTGCTCTTGAAATACCGGATGGCTGGGATACCGATGCAAGTCACATCGCCTAAACCAAGCATACGTATTAGTAGTATTCTATCCACTAGATTACGCCTTTTTTTGTTGGTGGTAATACGCCTGATACATCAGTTCAGCGCGTTGCCAATCTTCCAATGTGTCAATATCCTGGACTAAATAGCGGGGTAGCACAACCGCTAGCGTATTGTTTTGGTACAACTGTTTTCCCTGCAATAATGCCTGGCACCTGCCCCAAAAAAACTGGCCCGCATCGTGGTAGCCCGGCTCAAGATCCTGGGAGCGTTGTGAAATAGCACCAGGGTCTGCCGGTACCAAACCTTTTCTATTGAGCAACGCCCTTTGGAATGGAAAAGCATATTCGGTAACAGCCAGGGCGAAATCCTTGTCTGATGAGCTCTCTAACCCATCACACCCTTGGCGTAAATACGCTTCTTGCAACATTGGGGCAGTCGCATAGATGCAACAAAACAGATCACCTGTGTTAAATTCAACGTCGAGATTGCCCAGCGCGTCAGCAATAACAGGGACTATGCCTGTATAATCGTCAGCTATAGCCGGGTTCCTCATAAATGGCAATTGAGCACCCCATTCTTCGGCAACCGCGGCGATATCAGGGTCGTCAGTAGAGACAATAATGTGATCAAAAACTTGGCTCTGTTTGGCCGCCTCAATGCTATAGGCCATAATCGGCTTGCCACAAAACAACTTCGTATTTTTCTTTGGGATGCGTTTACTCCCGCCCCTGGCAGGAATAATGGCGATTCTCAAGCCAATACCTCTTTGAGCTTGGCAACAACATAATCTTGTTGTTGTCCTGAAAGGCCCGGGTACAAGGGGATAGAAATGGCATTGCGATAATAGTGTTCAGAATTAGGGAAGTCCCCCCACTTAAACCCTTTGGCTTGGTAAAACGGTTGGGTGTGGATAGGAATATAATGCACGTTAACACCAATGCCCGCGTCCCGCAGAAAAGCAAACACCCGTTTCCTGTCGTGTTCTAGCAACTCGATCACGTACAAGTGCCAAGCACTACCGGAATAGCTAGTTTCAGTAGGCAAAACCAGCGGCAATCCTTCAAGGAGACTTTGGTAACGGGCGGCCAGTTCACGGCGTTTACCAATATATTGATCGAGTCGTTTAAGTTGCGAACTGCCTAGGACGGCGTGGACATCGCTTAACCGGTAATTAAATCCTAGTACCTGCTGCTCATACATCCATGGCGCTTTGTCATCATTGACAAAGTGTTCCTGCTGTTTAGTGATGCCGATGTTAGCGTAAAGCTGCAGCTTATGATGCAAATCGGGATTATTGGTCATCACAGCACCACCCTCGGCAGTGGTGACGGATTTAACTGGATGGAAGCTAAACACCACCATATCTGAGTATTGGCAACAACCAACTGGCCGCTCCAGGTAACTGCCGCCTAGTGCATGGGCCGCATCTTCAATCAGCATGATTTGATAGCGTGAAGTCAGTTGCTGTATAGTTTTCATATCGCAACTCAATCCGGCGAAGTGCACTGCGACCAAGGCTTTAGGTAGTTTGTTTTGGCTCGCGGCCAGACCTAGCTTTTCAGCTAATGCAGTTACATCTAAATTACGGGTCGACGGATCAATATCAACAAAATCCACCTCTGCCCCACAATTGTCGGCACAATTAGCGGATGCCACAAAGGAGTTTGGTACCGTCCAAACAATATCGCCGTCGCCTACACCTGCAGCCAAGCAAGCTACGTGCAGTGCTGATGTACCGCTGTTGGTAGTGGTGCAAAATTTCGCACCTGTGTATTGGCACAAATCGGCTTGGAAACCACTGACACAATCGCCCTGGGTAAGGAAGCGGTTCTCAATTACATCAACAACAGCGTCAATGTCCCCTTGTTCAACCGTGTGCCTGCCGTAAGGGATAAAGTCCTGTGTCAACTGAGTTTTTCCAGTAGATCCATAGACATGAAATCAGGATTTGTACCTGAGTGGTACTCAAATTTTTCATCTACCGGTGTACCAGTTTCACCTTGGGCATTCCTGTCATAGTCTATGTCTTTGTCAAAAAAGGTAATCGCCGGTGTGATCACATAGTGATCTTTAAATTCCAATGTGTGGTGGGCAACTTCTTCCGGCACCATGATCTCGTGAAGTTTTTCTCCAGGCCTGATCCCGATGACCTCATAGTCTTTGTTGCCACTCATTACGTAGGCTAAATCAGTAATTTTTACTGATGGGATTTTGGGTACAAATATCTCACCGCCATGCATCCTAGCAAAGCTATTCACCACAAACTCCACCCCCTGCTGCAAGGTGATCCAAAAGCGGGTCATTTCAGGATGGGTTACCGGCAGTATTGTTTCACCTTGGACCAATAGCTTTCGATAATGAGGTACTACAGAGCCTCTGGAACCGACAACATTGCCGTAACGTACAACCGCAAAGCGAGTACCTTGGGCACCGGAAATGTTGTTCGCCGCCACGAATAATTTATCAGAAGCCAGCTTGGTTGCACCATAGAGGTTAACCGGGTTAGCTGCTTTATCAGTTGAAAGCGCAACCACCCTTTTCACTTTGTTTTCGATGGCAGCATCAATAACGTTTTGCGCCCCCATGATATTTGTTTTGATACACTCGTTAGGGTTGTACTCCGCTGCAGGCACTTGCTTTAGCGCTGCAGCATGAACAACGTAGTCCACATCCCGCATTGCGGCCTTCAGCCTGTCCTTATCCCTCACATCCCCAAGGAAAAATCGCATTGGCTTTTGGTCGAACAGCTGCTGCATCTCAAACTGTTTTAATTCATCGCGGGAATAGACAATAACCTTCTTAGGCTGGTATTTTGAAAGGATATGTTCAATGAACTTATGTCCAAATGAACCTGTGCCGCCAGTTATTAGTATAGATTTGCGGTCAAACATTTAGGCTCCATTGGGTTACTTAAACTATCAAGCAAAAGCTGTTTACTGGTATTTCTTTGCTGCTTTCCTGTTTCGCAGAAATTTAACCAAATCGCTTTTAGTATTGTCACGCATTTGTGTAACTATCCCCAATAGCTCTTGGTTGGTGTTATATTCAGCACGAATGATATCTTCATCACACGGTTGCTTCAGCATCTCTTTAACGATGGCCTCCCTCTCCATTGTCAGCGCCAATAATGCCTCTTCGTCCATCTGTTCCGCCTGGAACAGGGCAAGCAGAGCCTGGGAATTAGCCTTGAGCGAATCTGGTTCATCTTCGTAAAAGCTAGGAATTTTCTTAGTCACACTGCCGCGCTTTGTTTTTGCCGTTTCATTTCATAGGCTTCTTGTTTAGCAGATTCGGGGATTTCCATCCAGGCATTTTTAATTGGTAGCATCAGCTGGATCACTTCATCCAGTATCTTTTGGCTATTTTGGATGTTGCCATCATTTAAACGGCGCACCATATAATCGTAGAGGGCATATAGGTTATTACCTAGCTCACCGCCCACATCCAGATCCAAGGTATCGCGCAAGTTCATAATAATAGCGATTGCCCGGGATAGGTGTTCTGACTTGGCTTCAAACTCCTTTCTTTCCATCGCACCTTTTGCATAGGCGATTTTTTCCAACGCACCTTGCATTAACATCAAGGTTATTTGATGCGGGTCCGCTGTGCTCAGGTTCTGCTTTAAGCTCCCTTTTTTATAGGCCTGGATACCTTTTAATGCCATCTTCTATGCCTCTAATCGCTTAAATCTGTGGTAGTGACGCTAGCAACGCTGTGCCGGTTTGGTTCAATGATGCCACGGTTTTATCAAGTGACACATACTTGGCCCGCTGTAAATTTTCAAAATTCAACATTTGCAATTCAAACCGCTCCCGCTCATCTGCCAATAGATCTTTTTCACTGTTGAAAGCGTCTTCGCGCTCCCTCAGTAAGCCACCAAAACGAGTGTACTCTTTCAAAAAGTCATACATTTGGGCGGCGATACCGCTACTACTATTGGTAAATAAGTCTGCCACATCATCAAAATTATCGGCAAGGGCATCTTTAAGCTTGTCTTCACCACTGCCAATACCAAACTCATCAACCGCTTTGATTTCCAACTTGCCGTCATCATCAATGGATACACCAATTTGGAATAATGTGCCCAACGAGTTGCCAGTAACCTGGGATGATACTAAATTGGCCAAGCCCGATTGGATTCCCCGCACCATAAAATCACCGGCAAGGGCGCCATCTTCTTCCAGTTCAGAGGTACCGTACCGCGTTAAGGTAGTTATTTCAGAAATCAGTGAATTGTAATTGTCGACAAAATCACGGATTTTGCTGTCGAGGCCTTTTGTATCATTGCCAATGGTTAGCTTAGACGTGGCCTTGCCCCCTGGGCCGCTCGCATCATCCTCTGATAGTTCAAATGCTTCAAAAGAAACATTAGGAATAACATTTTCAAACTTATTCGAAGAGCTTTGGACTTGGATGTTATCTATGAAAGCCAACGCATTGTCGGCATTATCCTGGGCCAGTGTGGTGCTGCCAGCGGAAAACCCGGTGGTTGCCACTGAAACTAGATCATCGTTGCCGTTTGCGTTCACACTTAAATCATCGCCTGAACCGGTAATACTAGATTCAAAAATGACCTTCGGGCCGGCACTCGTCCCGGTATCTAATAATGTTGCTGTCACCAGTGGCGTGGTGCCGTCGCTTTGGACATTGTTGGCATCGTTATTTATGGCATTGACATATTCTTGCAATGTCATACCGGCAGTAACGGTTACAGAGAAACTATCCGACGAAGTAGCAAAGCTAAAATCAACTTGAGTCTGCGTATTTGTCAGCACATCACTGGTGCTGGTAAAAGTGCTATCTGCAGTAGTTAAGGTTGTCCCTTTAGCTAATTGGGTGATAGCAATTTCATAGTCGCCTTCAATAGCACTTGTGGAAGCTTCCGCAGTAAAGGGACCGGTGTCGTCCTCTTCCAAGTTGGAATTGCGATGGTCAATCTGGGGTTCGCGCGCATTGAGGTTAAAATCGTCTTTTAATACCTCTACGGCATCTTGGAATTCATCAACTTTGGATTTTAGGGTGCCAATGGCGGAGATAGTGGCATCCAGAGTCTCTTCGCGTTCGTCCAAGCGAGCCTGCTTTGGCGCGCGCTCCGCATCAATAAGCTGCGTAACTAAGTCGTCCAGGGCAAGTCCTGAACCAACACCTAAACTCTGGATACCCATTTTAACACCTCTAACTAAACTGCTTTGCTGAACAATACTCCTACCGCTTCACCGACATCAGACTGCAGACCTCTTATCTTCTCTGAAAGAGCTAATACTTCTTCCGAAGGAATTTGGCGTATTAGCTCACCAGTGTCTGTGTCGGTCACCCGGACGATTGAGCGGTTTGCTTCTTCATTAAAGGAGAAATCTAAATTTCGCCTAGTAGATTGCACAAACTCGCTTACTTCCGCAACGGCAACTTCAAGCTCAGCACTTTCAACCCTACTGATATCCTCAATATCGGCTGAATTCTGATTTGCATTAGCATTGTTTTCACTCTCTAGTGTAGCAGAAACAAATCTATCACTTGAAGGCTCGTTTTGTAAGCGCTCGCCAGCTTCAGGGCTCGGCTGAACATTATTTACATTCTGAGCGGCGTTACGTTCAAATGCTAAGTTAGATTGAGTTATTTCAATAGTCATCTTTCACCTCCAAAAGGTAAAAGCGGAAAGCAAAGATTAACTGTCTATGCTTTCCGGTAACCCAACATAGTTATCCAAGCAACGACAATGCGGCCTGTGGCTGCTGGTTTGCCTGGCTTAGTACAGAAATACTAGCCTGTTGCACGATCTGGTTCCGGGTCAAATTAGCGGTTTCTGACGCGAAATCAGTATCGCGGATACGTGAACGTGCGCTGCTAAGGTTTTCCTCTACTGCAGCCAAGTTACGGACAGTACCTTGGAAGCGGTTTTGCAAAGCACCTAACGATGCACGCTGTGCGCCAATTGCTGAAATTGCCGCGTCAATTGACGTTACTGCACCAGATGCACCGGATGCCGTTGAAATATCAACAGTACCGACACCTAAGCCTGAAGCACCAAAACCACCTGAGCGGGACAGGTTAACGGAAATGCTTTGGCCGGCATTCGCACCAACTTGGAAAGTAGATGAAAAGGTGCCGTCTAAGATATTCACATTACCAAACTGGGTGTCTGCACCGATACGGGAAATTTCCGAAACTAGTGCCGTCACTTCCTGCTGCAATGCAGTACGGTCAGATGATGAGTTAATACCATTTTGTGATTGGATCGCCAACTGGCGGATACGCTGCAACGACGTCGTTACCTCGGCAAGGGCGCCTTCACCCACCTGCACTAAAGAAATCGCATCGTTTGCGTTGCGTATAGATTGATTGATACCTTGGATTTGGCTAGTTAACCGATCAGAGATCTGTAAACCAGCCGCATCGTCCGCCGCCCTGTTAATCCTAAAGCCTGAAGACAATCTTTCAAAAGATGTACTTAGAGCTTGTCCAGAATTAAAAAGTTGGCGCTGTGCGTTTAACGAACTTGAATTCGAATTTACGAACAAAGACATATTTACCTCCTGAGAGAGAGCAGAGTTTTAAGCCGCCTTCTCGCCAATTTTCAGTTCCCGAAGGAACCGCCTCAAATTTGGTTTGGTAATCTACGGTCCCTCAACCGAAACAAAAACCAAACATTACAATACCCCTCGACAATAGGTATCGGCCGACCCTTTAGTACCTTTAGTATTTTTTTTGATTTTTTTTGATTAATTCAAAATTAGCACTTAACCTATTGTTTTAATTGAATTTAAAAATTCTAAAAAAAATGCGGTTGCTGACGATCGCTAGGTATAGCTATATCTTTTAGGACGAAATTTTGAGTCGGTTGCGCCTAAAAGTACGGAAAATAATCGAATTTGTAGATCTTTAAATTGAGCCAATGTTGGCACGATAGCTGCTTAATGTTAGGTGTGAGAAATTAAAATGCTGTTTTTTTGGCGGTCTTTGATTTGACGTGTCGGAAAAACAAAAAAAGCCGGGTAATTCACCCGGCCAATTTGCTCACGTTAGGAGAACGAGCAAAGCTTTTTGTCGTCCGGCTAACAGGTTTTAAGAATGAATACTGGCCTCTCAACCATACTTCTACACTCTTGATCCTGTTGGTCGGCATTTTATCTTAGGTATTTACACCTCAGATAAGAAATAACCCATGATGTATACAAGTTAGTTTTTGTCGTCCGGCTAACAGGTTTTAAGATTGAATACTGGCCTCTCAACCATACTTCTACACTCTTATCCCTGTTGGTCGGCATTTTCCTTAAGCGCTGTTGTTTAAGTTAAACGCCAAACTCACTACTTACATCACTTGTTTGTCGTCCGGCTAGCAGGTTTTAAGAATGATTACTGGCCTCTCAACCATACTTCTACACTCTTGATCCTGTTGGTCGGCATTTCCTAGGGCGGCCTCTCATTTCCTACCCTCTTAAAAAACCTCTTTCAGTGCTGGCACAAACCCAAATCTTTTACGGCTGGTTTGTTCGATGCTGCAAATTCTGCCTAAGCCACACTTGCTTTACTGTTGCGGCTTAAATGGTTTACCACTGCCATTTCACTCCACATTGCTTTCAACTTGGAAGGGCTAAGCTGCCAAAGCAAGGCCTGCGCTACTGATGTGCTAATCACCTTTTCTGAGTAGACTAGGCCATTGCGCTTGCTTACCCGATTTACAGTGCATTGGTTTAATTCATTCCATTCAATCGCAACCTCGGTTGAACATTGCTCTTGGTTATGCCCGCTCCGCACTTCGCCAGACTTTTTACCGATACCGGCTAATACTGCGTCTTTCATTATTTGAACAAGGCTAACTGATGTTTTTTTGTTCACTTTGTGTACGGTTTTCATTTTAATCTCCAATAAACTGCATTGATTCTAAAATGTTGGCATTGTGTTTGCTTTAACTTAAGTGTTAGTCAGTTTTCTGACTAATAAGTAGCTAGGAATGTTCGCCTTAAACGCCTATGCTATAAGTTGAGCGAAAGCTCTCCGTCGACTTGTGGGATTGATGGCCAATACCTCAATACCTCACACTACCTCCTGGCGTTAGTCCTATGAGTCGGCGGGTTATTCCTTCCTTGGAATAAGGTATCAAACTCTATTAACCACCTAGTAGGCTTAACGCTGACTGAGGACGCTGGTTGGCCTGGGCCAAGACAGTGGTACTGGCCTGCTGGATTATCTGATTCCGAGTCAAGTTCGCTGTTTCAACTGCGAAGTCGGTATCTTTGATCCTTGACTGGGCAGATGATAAGTTTTCTGACACGTTAGATAGGTTACGGATTGTTGACTGGAACCTATTTTGTAGCGCACCTAACTGGGCACGCTGGGCACCTATGGTAGATATAGCGGTATCAATCGCGGTTAAAGCACCTGACGCGCCAGCGGCCGTGGTTACATCTACTGTACCTACACCCAAACCAGAGGCACCGAATGAGCCGCCAGTACGTGACAAGTTCACTGATATGGTTTGGCCTGCGTTAGCACCAACTTGGAAGGCCGCAGAGTATGTGCCTGCCAGTATATTATTGCCTGCAAACTGGGTATCGGTAGCAATCCTGGACAATTCTGAAATCAAAGCAGTAACTTCTTGTTGCAGCGCTGTGCGGTCTGCAGAAGAGTTAATACCATTTTGTGACTGAATAGCTAGTTGGCGGATACGCTGCAGCGCAACAGTACTTTCGCCTAATGCACCTTCAGTAGTTTGTACCAGTGAGATAGCGTCGTTTGCGTTTCTTACTGACTGGTTCAGACCTTGGATTTGAGTAGTCATCCTATCAGTGATTTGCAAGCCAGCGGCGTCGTCAGCAGCACGGTTGATGCGGAAACCTGAAGATAAACGCTCAAATGATGTGGTTAGTTCGTTGCCAGAATTAAATAGCTGACGCTGAGAGTTCAATGACGATACATTGGTGTTTACGAATAATGACATGATTTTCTCCTAACTTTTAAAACGTCGTATTGTTAACCGAGTAATCTGTTTTTATTTTTCTTTACTCTGATTTGGCGTTAGCTTGTTATTTTTGTTGGTTGCCATTGCCTATGCTTATGTATCGTACAAGGCCTAAAAATCCTTTAGTTATTTTTTTGACTTTTGCGAGTTTTTTACATATCCATTTGTTTTTATTGATATTTTTTTGTCATTTTTTTGACGCCGGCTATTTTTAAAACACCAAAGCCTGCATATTGCCACCTCACAATTGTGAACTGGCACACATATTTACAACTTGATTTTTTTGTTAAAAAACAACGTGTTCAATAGTTCAGAGGCTACTTTTTAGTTGGAACTAGGCTGTTTGCTCTAAAGATGGATAAAATCCATCAAGTCTTAATACCTGTTCTGCTAAGCTCGCTCTTGGCATATCAAACTTCAATACTTCATATTGACAACGGTAAGCACTGTAAAAAGCCTAAAGTGGTAACAAACCGAGCCTATCCGCTGAGATTAAAAGAACTAGCTGCAGATTAGGCTACTGCTAATGGCAAGATTGAATTTAAGTTGACACCAGCTTCAAGTCAGCCAGCGGCTTGGGGGTTGTTAGAGACTATAGTGGGTGCCTTGCAAGCAGTAAGAACGCTAGGAACCTATGCATAAATACCGTAGTCAGATATTCAGTGTAGCTTATCCAGTTCTGGGGCAGTTGGATCTAATCCAACTTTAAAAATGCCGGGATAAAAGCTATCCCGGCCAATCGCTCCGACGTTAGGAGAATTATGAGCGAAGAGGGTATGCGCTTTAGGCTAGGCTAATGGTTGCCTCACACTACCTACTGGGTTGCCAATAGCGCTGAATATCAAGGGGTCAGAGACCTTGAAAACTAGGGGTAGATGACGCTTGAATTAAGGTAACCCTTTCAAGATCTCTGACCCCTTGTTCTTTAGCCAAGCAATGATAACGCTGACTGGGGACGCTGGTTGGCCTGCGCCAGGATGGTGGTACTGGCCTGCTGGATTATCTGGTTGCGGGTCAAGTTCGCCGTTTCGGTGGCGAAGTCAGTATCTTTGATACGAGATTTCGCACCAGACAAGTTTTCCACTACGTTGCTCAAGTTGCGGATAGTAGATTGGAAACGGTTTTGCAGTGCACCGAAAGAAGCACGCTGGGCACCAATGGCAGAAATTGCTGAATCGATTGCGGTTAACGCACTGGAAGCGCCTGCAGCAGTAGTAACATCAACCGTGCTCACGCCCAAACCTGAAGCACCGAAACCACCTGAACGTGATACATTAACGCTGATAGTTTGGCCAGCATTGGCACCAACTTGGAAAGCAGCGGAAAAAGTACCATCCAAGATGTTGTTGCCGGCAAATTGGGTGTCGGTTTGGATACGAGACAACTCTGAAACCAATGCTGTGACTTCCTGTTGCAACGCGGTGCGGTCTGCTGATGAGTTGATACCATTTTGTGACTGGATGGCCAACTGGCGGATACGCTGCAACGAGGTGGTGGTTTCTGACAATGCACCTTCAGCAGTCTGTACTAGGGAAATCGCGTCGTTGGCGTTGCGCACTGATTGGTTCAAACCTTGGATTTGTGACGTGAAACGGTCAGTGATTTGCAAACCGGCGGCGTCATCAGCCGCCCGGTTGATACGGAAACCTGAGGACAAACGCTCAAATGAGGTGGTCAATGAATTGCCAGAATCAAATAGCTGGCGCTGTGCATTCAATGAAGACACATTGGTGTTGACGAATAAAGACATGATGAATTCTCCTACACTCTCGACCTATAGCAATGGTTTTTATCTTGCCTGGCTAGTGGGCCATCCCAGTGGTCGGTTTAATATTTGGACATTTTCCCTGTTGGACAATGTCGCTGGCTCTCTCAGTTTTAGTTATCGCCAGGTACAAAAATTCCTGAAGGAATTTTCGACAATTTTTTGACACTTGCGGGTAGAGATTGAGATAGCATGCGCGTACCTCCTTGTTATTGTTGTATTTTTAAATTTATTTAAGAAGAGTACTTAGACTAAAGTTGTATCTACGCGTCAATAAACCAACGCTGATTGCAGATGCAGAAAATGCCCATCAAGCGCCGCTAAACATTGCCCATAGGCCACAGTAATGCGCGCCGTCCCAACACCATATCTGTAAGCAACGCGCAAAAGCGGCGCTTCTGCAGCTACTGGCAGTGTTTGCAGGTTACAGCAATAGCTCAAAATCGCTGTATATGCGGGGGAGTTAGCTAATGGCTTGAACGATAGCTACCCTTAGATCGAGTAGGAGGTGAGATCACTCTCACCGTCCTCTCACACCACCGGGCATACGGTTCCGTACCACGGCGGTTCATGTTAACACTGGAACTGTCGATGACAATCCAGCAGTGATATGAGCCCCAATTTATCAAACCATGCTTTCTTAAAAGCCTGATTCATGTGGCTGGCGCCCGAGTTCCACCAAGACCCACGGCCGTTGGTGGCTGATCTCCATGCTCGCTTTTCGTCAATGGATACTTTAATCAGATTTCTGGCTCGGGTGAAGGGACGTTTCCATTGCCTCCATAGCAGGCAACGAAGTTTCCTCCTTATCCAGCCATCCAACTTCTCCAGAATACCTTTGACCTGGGTCAGGCGGAAGTAACTCATCCAGCCCCGAAGTACAGGGGTTAGCTCTTTTATCGCTTTCGCGACTGGGCGGGAGCAATGCCCTGTTGTCAGGCTGCGGATTTTGTCCTTCAGCCTGGCAACACTTTGCGGCGCAATTCTCACACGGGTTAGTTTGTGCCATGTGAAGCTGTAACCCAGAAACTTGCGTTTCCATGGCCTCGCCACCGCACTCTTTTGCCCATTCACCTGTAACTTCAGCTCTCTGGACAGGAACTGGCTGATATCAGCCAACAGGTGTTCACCTGCCTTCTGACTGCTGATGTAGATATTACGGTGAGTCAGCCGAAGGAGCCTCCCCTTCGGCTGCTCTCAGAACCGTACGTGAACCTCTCAGCTCATACGGCTCCCATCATCCAACCCCCGGCCTGGCACCGAACCGCCAGTGTGGAAACAAACCGGGATGCTTCTTAGCGATGTCTCCCAGCCTGTGTTCTGCACGTCGTCGGTGGCGTCTGAGCTTTTTGTATTTCCTCATTGCCCACAAACTTAATTTGCGGTTGATATGGCGTAATGTCGGATACATAGCAGATTTATAGAAACGTCCATAGTAATTTAGCCAGCCCTGAATTTGTGCCCTGAACATATTGGCAAGGTCTCTTAGGTCTTTATCACTGCGCAGATGCAGCTTCCAGCGCCTTACTTCCTGCCTGATGGCCTTGCCTGCACTGGCACTCATGGCCGGAGTAAAGTTGATGAAGTATTTGCCCCACCGGTTCTTTGACCTTCTGGGACGAAATGTATACCCCAGAAAATCAAAACTCGTGACCGGATGGTCACTTCTCCTGTCATCGTCTTTACAATACACTATCTTCGTCTTGTCAGGATGCATTTGCAGCCCACACTCTGCCAGCCTGTTTGCCAATGCTTCTTTTAATGCCAGTGCGTCTGTTTCATTCCGACTGTGGGCAAGCCCATCGTCAGCATAACGACAAAATGGCACCGCCGGATATTCCCTTTCCATCCATTTATCAAATGCATAGTGCATAAACAGATTACTGAGCACCGGACTGATAACACCACCTTGCGGCACTCCGCGGGTTCGCTTCACCAGCGTACCATCCTCATGTTGTATGGGGGCTGTCAGCCACCGCTCAATATAAAGGATTAGCCATCGCTGGCTGGTATGCTTACGAACCGCTTTCAACAGCAGTCCGTGGTCGATGTTGTCGAACAGTCCACGGATATCAAACTCCAGCACCCAGTCATAACGCCAGCAACGCTTGCGCGTTACCTCCAGCGCCTGATGTGCAGACTTACCGGGTCTGTAACCATAGGAATCCTGATGGAACCAGGGTTCAACCAATGGTTCAAAATGCATCTTTACCACCATCTGCGCAACCCGGTCTGATACCGTCGGTATACCCAACTTTCTCTCTCCGCCCGTTTTCTTTGGTATCGCTACCGTTTTGACCGGCGGGGGGAAGTAACTGCCCGACGACATCCGGTTCCAGAGTTTATACAGATTGCCTTTCAGATCAGACTCAAACTGTTCGATGGATTCACCATCAACACCCTGGGCGTCTTTATTGGCCCTGACCCGCTGCCAAGCCTCCATCACATCACATTTAGAAATATCAAAGGGTTTTGTTGTTTCCAAAAATTCCTCCCACTGTCAACATCGGGCTGACTCCATGGTTGATTTCCAAATTCAACCGGATGACCACATCCCTTCGCTCCAAAACCATTACAGTTCCTTCAACACTACTACGGAAGTGTCCGCCCCTGTGCCCTGCATCGGTACTCATACTCTTACGGGGTCTCCGCTTGGGTGGCTCCCTTAACATCAGGGCGACAGGTTCCCATGTTCCACACAGAAGCCTGTGCTAAGTTCATGCCTTCTCCACGCCGGATGCCGTCTGGTCAGTAGACAGGTATCCACCAGACTTATCCCGGGCTAACGACTCCATCCCGGTTTTGACATCGTCCTTACGCTTTCGACGCGTCAACAAAGGTTCACTTGCGTTCATCTCCATAACACATACCTGACAGGGTCATGCCCTGCCTTTTCCTTAACGCTCACGACCGTGGCTCTTTACCACAGCCGCTTAAGGTGGTTTGGAGCCCCCTCCTGTAAAGTGGCTCCGAGGGGCCCTCCCTCATCTCCTGCGCAGTTGCGCATCAGTGTTGCTCGCGCAACACCTGTGCCCATGGCACACAGTCATCTGCATATCTGCAGAAGCTGTGTCCACGCCGCTCCAGTTCCTTATCCAAATCATCCAACAGGATATTCGACAGCAACGGGGATAGCGGGCTGCCTTGTGGCATACCCTTATCCCGTTTTATGTACTCATGTCCGTTCCACATATCCGCTTCAAGATAGCGACGGATAAGCTTCAGTAGCCGTTTATCTTCGATGATGCCGGCCAGCCTCGACATTAAAATGTCGTGGTCAACCCTGTCGAAGAACTTCTCCAAATCCATATCGACTACCCAGCGCTTACCGCCCTGAATGAACTGCTGCGCCTGTTGCACCGCCTGCCATGCATTGCGTTTCGCCCTGAAGCCGTAGCTGGAGGAAGAGAAGCCCGGTTCCACTAACGGACTGAGCTGTTGTGCTATCGCCTGTTGGATGAGCCTGTCTACCACGGTCGGGACACCCAACGTCCTTATGTTACCGTCAGCTTTGGGGATATCCACTTTGCGTATCGCCCGTGGCAGGTAGCTACCTTCTTCAAGTGTCTCTTTGACCCGCAACCAGTGCTGTTTCAGCCAGGGTTTTAAATCTGATACACTCAGGTTATCAACACCTGCGGCACCTTTATTCTCAACCACACGCTGGTAAGCCAGCATCATATTGCTGCGGGTTATCACTGCTTCCATCGTCAAAGATGGTTCCGCTTTCGTTCGCCCACCGGCCGCCGTATTGGTTTCAACACTACCAACAGACCATCCCGGGTTCCGCCCGTTATCCCTGTCTATAGCCGCAGTTTTATGCGCTTGTGCATCATTAATCAATATCGAGTACCAGTGTCCTAATCACGGTTAACTATGTTCAGTCCTTCATGCTATCGGTTGTATAGCACTACTATGACCTCTGCTGAATTCTGGCAGTTCATCCCGGCACCTCACGATGCCGGTAGCACTATGGCAAACTGCCAGACCTCCCGGGGTAATTCGCGCGACCTTCCTGCTTATGCCTGCCGACTCTACGTTATTGCATTCCGTGCAAGTATTGGGCTTTGATGATATTTGCCACCTCACCCTGCAATAACGCCTAAGCCGATTCCTGTTCGTCAGGCCAGCATTTTGCCTTCGGCTTCCTTCAGATTTCACCTCACGATGAACACCCTTGCCGTTCAGCTAGCACTTCCCCTTGCCGGGTGTGCAGAGGACTTTCACCTCCAAGTCATCAACTCACCACCACAGTGAATCGAACAGCGCCGGTCAGGGCGCTACGCGCCATGCCCGGCGCACAAAACTAAAAAGGCCAGGGAACTCCCTAGCCTTTTAAAATCGCTTAGCAATCCAGGACTACCTCAAAGCCTCACACTACCTCCTGGCGTCCTGATCGCTGTCTATTAACCCAATAGACTCAATGCTGACTGAGGCCGCTGGTTGGCCTGCGCCAAGATAGTGGTACTCGCCTGCTGGATGATCTGGTTACGGGTCAAGTTCGCCGTTTCAGTAGCAAAATCAGTATCACGGATACGCGACTGTGCGCCTG
Source organism: Alteromonadaceae bacterium (assembly GCA_965279005.1). Classification (GTDB taxonomy): domain Bacteria; phylum Pseudomonadota; class Gammaproteobacteria; order Enterobacterales; family Alteromonadaceae; genus Planctobacterium. The sequence continues at coordinate 494,373 of CBDIHK010000028.1, forward strand.
ATAAGTTTTCAGCAACGTTGCTCAAGTTACGGATAGTTGACTGGAACCGGTTTTGCAATGCACCCAATGATGCCCTTTGCGCACCGATAGCAGAGATAGCTGAGTCAATAGAAGTCAACGCACCTGATGCACCTGCTGCAGTCGAAATGTCAACAGTGCCCACACCCAAACCCGAGGCACCAAAACCGCCGCTACGGGATAGGTTTACACCGATGGTTTGGCCAGCATTGGCACCAACCTGGAATGTGGCAGAATACGAACCGCTAAGGATAGAGTTACCGGCAAAGTTAGTATCTGTACCAATCCGGCTAAGCTCTGAAACCAAAGCTGTGACTTCTTGCTGAAGCGCTGTGCGATCCGCAGAAGAGTTAATACCATTTTGTGATTGAATAGCTAATTGGCGAATACGCTGCAGTGAAGTAGTTGCTTCTGATAACGCACCTTCAGCCGTCTGTACCAATGAAATCGCATCGTTGGCGTTACGTACTGACTGGTTTAAACCTTGGATTTGTGAATCAAAACGGTCTGAAATTTGAAGACCGGCAGCATCATCAGCAGCCCGGTTGATCCGGAAACCTGAAGATAAACGCTCGAAGGAATTAGTCAAAGCATTACCAGAATCAAATAACTGGCGCTGTGCATTCAAAGAAGACACATTAGTGTTGACGAATAAAGACATTACATCTCTCCTACACTCTCGTACAACATGCGCTGTTGCGCATGTTGAAAACTGACTGGGTCAGTCCGAAATGTTAAAAATACGACAACTCGGCATTTTGGCTTTGTTGTCACTGGCTCTCTCGTTTAAAGTTATCGTCCTGCTTCCGCCAGCCTTTAACAAATTTTGTGAAAAAACTCACATTTTCCTTTTGTAGAAATCTTGAGCCTGTCTTAACCTGTTGTTTAGAAGACACTTTTTGACTGCTTCAAATGACCAATATTTATCCAAGCCAAATCATTTGGGATCGCGCTGCACATAGTGCTTTTACCGATCTTTGCGCGTTCAACGGAAAATTATGGTGCTGCTTCAGGGAAGCCCAAAGCCATATTAGCCGGGATGGCAACATCCGGATTTTGAGGCTGGATCAGGAATGCCAGCTGGAGTTGAGCACAAAAATTGATGCCGTTGGCGCCGACCTAAGGGATCCAAAATTGACTGTTACCCCAGATAGTAAGCTTATGCTCATCGCCTATCGGGTAAACGATATTGCTAGCAATGCCAGCTATAACCATCACCCCGTTTGTTGGTCATCAAGCGACGGCTCCAGTTGGTCACAAGAAAAGCCCTTTGGAGATTCAGGGTGGTGGTTGTGGCGGGTACGCTGGCATAGCTACCATCAAAAACAACAAACAAGCTCAGCAATGGCCTATGGTTTTGCCTACAACCGCGGCCACCAGAAGATCCACCTTTACAGAGGCGATCCCAGGCGCAAAATGCACAAATGGGTCGATGAAGCACTGGGTTGGCAGAAACACGGCCTAGGTTACCCCAATGAAAGCGATATGATTTTTGTGGGAAACACGGCTTACGCACTTATTCGTAGGGACGCAGACTCCTGCACGGCACAATTGGGTCTAGCAAAATTTCCTTTCAAGCGATGGCAATGGCGGGATCTGGGACAATACATTGGTGGACCTTGCATGGTGCGGTTAACGGAAACAACTGCATTGGTGGCTGGGCGCTACTGGAAAAATAGCCGGTTTACAACCGCTGTTTGGACGCTGGATCTATTAAACGCCCAACTAACCTTGCAATTTCAATTGCCATCGGCTGGCGATAATAGCTACCCCGGCCTCGCCGAAATAGATGGCACTATTTACCTAAGCTACTACTCCAGCCACCATGGAGGCAAAAGTAAAATCTATTTAGCTAAGTTTGGTTTGAGTGAACTCAAGCCCTGAATTGTTTTTGTCGGCCTAAATGAAATCAAACAAAGACAATTGCGTTACCCTGCTAAAGGTTTGCTGGGCAGCTTGCAACGCCGTCTCTTGACGGCTTAAATCCGCCACAGCTTCGGCATAATCCACATCCTGGATCTCAGAACGGGCCGCTTTGTGGGTTATTTCCAGATCCAAATTAGATTCCAGCACAGACTGCGCCACATTTATCCGGCCACCGATCCTTGCCGTAGCATCAGAGACTGCAACTGAGCCGTTTTCCAAGCCTACCAGGGCATCTGAGATGGCCTCGTCAAGCTGGTCTGAACTCAAACTCGTACTAGTCAGCGCAGCGACCACATCATTGAGCGTTTCTGCAAGGTTCTTTTTTTCTGGATCAGACAGGGTAAATTCAACTGTGTCACCGGCACCGGCAGTGACAGTAAATTCCATGCCGTTAAAAACAAACGGCTGTCCAGACGTGAAGTTGACGGTACCAATATTGGTTGCACCGGCATCCGTAAAATCAATTTGGTTACCAGTACCATTTACCGTGCCAGTAAACACATTGTTAGCCGCTGTTACCGCATCAAACCTGGAGCTATGGAAGCCATCAAAGGTATCCTGCTGCACTATCTTCAAACTTGACGAAGCAGCCGTTCCACCTGTTACGGTTGATTTCAACCGGGCTAATACATCTTCAAATACTTTTTTGCCTGAATCGCCGTTTTCAACCCTTACCGTATCGGAGATTTGGATTTCGTTTTGGCCTTCATCGCCCTGGAACTGGTATTTGTTGCCAGTTGCGGTAGGGTCAAATATAAATGCAGGGCTGTCCGCTTGGAACCCAGAAAATATATAGTCACCACTAGCGTTGCGCGAGTTCATCAAACCAAATATCTCGTCACGAATTTGCCCCAGCTCACTGGCAATAGCTTCGCGGTCTTGCTGGTTATTGATACCGTTTCCGGCTTGCACTATTAGCTGGTTGGCACGGTTAACTGAACCTGTCACATTGCGCAATATAGTTTCTTCGTTGGAAAGAGAATTCTGCAACAAGGTATTGTTTTTCTTGTATTGCTCAATCTGATCCAACTCCTGGGTCAGGCGCAAAACTTGTGCGGCACCAATTGGATCATCAGAGGCAGACAAAATGCGTTTACCCGTAGACAACTGCTGTTGGGTTTTCAGCACATCACTCTGGTTGTCAATGACACCACGTATTGCCAAATCAAATATTTGAGGAGTGGAAACTCGCATTATTTATCTCTACCTTACTGCACCCAATATTGTATCGAACAAGGTCTGTGCTGTACTCAACACCCTTGCAGAAGCCGTATAGGCCTGCTGGAACCGAATTAAATCAGCGGCCTCTTCATCCAAACTTACCCCCGATGAAGAACTAAACCAGTCTTTTGATTGTCGTTCCAGTGCGACGGTTGCTTCATAGCTTATTTCTGCCGTTGCGGCCTGTGTCCCAACATCGTTGACAATAGCAGTATATGCCTGGCTGAACGACACCCTAGTGGTATTGCCATCATTGCTCTGTAATGTTGTATCGGCATCTTGCAATGCGGCTAAAGCCAAGCCATTACTATTATCGTTAAAACCACTAGTATTATAGCCTATGGTAAAGGTATCCCCTGCACTTGGAACCCCCTCTAGGCTGATATCGTAACCAGGATAGTCTGCCAGTGCCGTAAAGTCCCCGGGCCAGTTAGCCGCATCACCTTTAGCCTGGGTTATGAGGTTATTTAGGGTAGTCGCGCCTGTAATGTCGGCCAATAAGTTATTAGCCGCATCACGCACTTCAAAAGCATCTGCGGCCGTGAAAATGATAGTTGTGGGCGCCCCAAAGCCTGTGGTTGTGTCTGGTGATGCCCCCGCAGCCTGCAAGCCACCCGCACCGTCAAAGCCTGAAGTTGCATTGTCAAATGGCGCGGTATTATCCACAAAAGTGTTGGTCACTGTTACATCGGTTAATTTTGCACTGCCCAGGTTGCTGATCGATGAATCCACTCGGATGGGTTTTGCAAAGGCCAAATCCTCAGGACGGTCAATGGCCATGGCGAGATTGCCCGCAGCTTCTTTTGACGGTTGGATTAAAAATTGATCACCTGCGGTGTAATTATCCTCATCGGGAAATTCCAGTTCCAGCCCGCCATTGATAGTAGTAAAGGTGCCGGAGGCAGCGTCGACCGTTATATTTTGGCTTATCGCAGTGCCAGAACTATCGGTGACTGCAGAGCCATCTGGGTTTAACAAGTCTACCGTAATATCCAAGGTATCCGGTGCACCTGTATTGACGGCGTTAATTGTGATGCGATAGTCAGCGCTTAGAAAATCATCGCCACCGCCATCTGGAATCCGCGCATTCACTCCTAAAAGCGGATCGGCATTGTCAGCGTAAACCAAGCCTGAAACGGTAGGCAAAGTAAAAATATCTGATCCTAGTTGGCCATCCAAGTCCATCCCCAGGTTATTTTGTTCATTCATGGCGTCGGCAAATGCCACTGCCAACTGTCCAAGTTCACGCCGGTTAGTTTCTAATACGTCATCGCGATAACGCACCAAGCCACCCAATTCACCGCCAATAAGATCTGGATCGAGGGATGGGCCGGATGTGGCACCTGAACCTGCGACGACCAACTCAATATCCCTGCGGGTTGGGTCAGGGTCACCATTGGCAGACAACAGGTTGAAAGTACCATCTTCCAGTACCAATGATTGCCCTGTGCCTAGCAAAACCTGGGTAGCGCCACTGGGCTGTTCGATGGTCGTAAGTTCCACAAACTTCGACAGCTCCAATATTGCCTGGTCACGACGGTTTTTAACCGACTCGGTGCCAGTGGTTTGGGTGGCAAACTGTGTCGCGGAAATCTGTTCATTTAGCTCGGCGATAATTGAAATTTGATCATTAGCTTGCGCAATAAGGGAATCTAATTCGGTATTAGCATCTTCAACCGCGTTACTTAAGTAGCTGTTCATAGCCTCGAATTGGCTTACCAGAGCGTCTGCCTGACCTATTACCAACTGCCTGGAAGAAGCGTTATTGGCTTCATCGGTTGCAGTTTGCAATGCGGAAAAGAAGTTGGTCATACTCGACACTATGCTGGCCGATTCCGAAGCAAACAAATTATCCAGCTGATCAATTTTTTCGAAAAACACTTCAGCTTCACCGAGCTTAGTGGTGTCGCGTCGATGTTGTACTTGTGCAAATTTGTCGATAACCCGTTCGACATCTTTGTTTAAGACACCACCAACCGCCTGTTCTTCCAAATTGCCACGCTGTTTTATATAACCTTCTGTATTGACGTTGGCTATGTTGTTCGCTGCGGTGTTTAGTAGACTCTGTTGGGCGTTTAGGCCTGATTCAGCGATGGTAAATATATCCGTTTGGATCATGGCTTAGCTCCTATATCCCTACCCGGTTTGCAGCTTGGCTCATGGTGTCACCGTTGAGTACAGACAAAACCTTATCCGCATATTTGGGATCAGTGGCATAACCAGAACGTTGTAACTCTTGGAAATAACGCTGTGGATCTTCGGTTTGTTGCAGTGCTGTTTCATAACGAGGGCTCGAACGCAAAAAGTCGATGTAATCCCGCATCGAATCAGCAAAGGAATCATATGAACGAAATGCCGCTTTGGTTTTTTGCGGCATTCCCGCTTCGTATTCCAAGGTATCGATATAAGTCTTTTCGCCTTGCCAACCGCGGCTTGCTTTAACACCAAAAAGGTTATGGCTGTTGTTACCGGCCCCATCATGGATCAGGTGCTGACCCCAGCCAGTTTCGACTGCCGCTTGGGCTACCATGGCCTTAGGATCTAGGCCAATCTCAGAAGCCACTTCTTTGGCAATGGGTAGAAGGTTGGTGACAAACTCTTGTGCCGATTCAAAACCAGGCCGTTTACTTGGTATATTATCCATTACTTGTAGGTCATTGGATTTATTATCCGGCAAAACAGCATTTATTGCCCTTTCAATATCCTGGAACTGTGATGGCTGCCTAAAATTCATTCCACCTAGGTTACCATCATTGCGTAACACGCTGGCTGGTGTTAGGCCACTGCCCGAGGGGTCTAACTGCTGCACCAAGGCGTCGGCAATACCAATACTGCCCTGTGAAGACAAATTGGTGGCCAGTTGTTTGTCATGCATATCCCGGTAAAACTTCACCTGGCTTGAATTAAATGGGCTGCTTTCATCGGCCAAGACGTCTTCTGCTGCACGCATAGATTTGAGCATCATATGCACGAATATGGATTCGAAATGCTTGGCAGTTTCTTCTAAAGCCTTGCGATCACCTTCTTTCGCGCCCTGGCGTAAGCTATCCAACCCTTGCAAACTGTAGGCGTTGCGGGCTTGATCCATTTGTGACTGTAGGGATTTGGTCATCGCGTCCATGGTGCCACCTAAATTACAATTAGCTCGCCCTGCAAAGCACCAGCTTCACGTAAGGCTTCCAAAATGGCCATAAGATCACCGGGCGCGGCACCGACTTCATTAACCGCGCGTACTAAGTTATCCAAGCTGACCCCCGGTTCAAATTTGAACATCCTTGTATCGTCTAGGTTGACGTCTACTATCGACTGTTCTGTAACGATAGTATCTCCCTCGGCAAACTGGTTTGGTTGCGAAACGGTTTGGGTTTCAGCAATGGTGACGGTGAGGCCACCGTGAGTGATAGCTGCGGGCTTAATGCGCACATCTTGGCCTATAACAATGGTGCCTGTGCGGCTATTAATAACCACCCGGGCAGGTGCCCTGGCAGGTTCAAATTCGAAATTTTCCAACGTGGCTAAAAAGCCCACCCTGGCACCGACATCCCTTGGCGCAGAAACCCTAACCGAAGCCGCATCGATAGGCGTTGCAATGATATATCCTTTGTCCGGATCAGCACCTAAACGGCGGTTAATGGTATCGGCCAGCGTTTTGGCAGTAGTGAAATCAGGATAGTTAAGGTTGAGCGTTAGATAGTCACCATTCATCAATCCACTAGGTACTGAACGCTCCACAACCGCACCGTTGGGTATACGGCCCACAGTGGGTGTATTAGCCACAATACGGGAACCATCAAGGCCCTCAGCACCAAAGCCACTGACCACTAAACTGCCTTGGGCAATAGCATAGATATTCCCGTCCAAGCCTTTTAGGAAAGTCTGCATCAAGGTGCCACCGCGCAAGCTTTCTGACTCACCGATGGAAGACACTGTTATGTCAATTTTTTGGCCTGGTTTGGCAAATGCAGGTAAATCAGCTGTCACCGCTACCGCTGCGACGTTGTTTATTTTTGGGCTGACATTGCTCGGTAACGCAATGCCAAACTTGGATAACATGGCGCGGAAACTTTGCTCCGTAAACGGCGTCTGCTCACCGGTACCAGGCAAGCCAACAACCAGGCCATAGCCTACCAACTGGTTGCTGCGCACGCCTTCAATGGTAACGGCATCTTTTATTTTTTGGGCATGGCTAAACGGCGTCAACAATAATGACAACAGTGCCACCACACACACAATATTTCGCCGTAATACAAACATTTAACTTCTCCTAATGCGCCAAAAAACTAGAAAGGCCACCACTGTGATGCAAAGAACTTGCCAAGCCAGCCCTGTTGTTGCACCCGAGAGAAACTACCCGTACCACTGTACTGGATCCTGGCGTTGGCGATTTTGCTAGATAACACCTCATTGGCAGGGTTTACATCCTGTGGACGCACAATGCCGGTCAACCGGATATATTCGTCACCATTGTTAAGGGTGAGCCATTTTTCACCACGGATTAACAAGTTACCATTAGGCATCACCTGCATCACGGTTACCGATATATTGCCGGTTAAGTTATTGCTTTGGTTTGCCTGGGCATCGCCTTCAAAATCATTTTGGGCATCAAGATCCATTTGAAAGGGTCCCGAGAACCCTAAGTTTAGCTGTTGCGCACCAGGCCCGGTAATAGGATCAAAATCAATCTGGGTTTCCCGCTCCAGAGTAGTGCTGGCAGACTTTGTGGCAGAGGTGTTTTCCCGCAAAATCACGGTAATAATGTCGCCAGAGCGCATTGCTTTAGCGTCGGAATAAAGGCTGTTAGACAAGGCCGCATTAAATATGGAGCCGTTGTTGTTGATCTTTTCTACTGGGAATTCTGGCACAATCGGCGCGAAAAATGGGTCATTGGGTCTAGGCTGGTTTTGAGCTGTCGTCTGGCATGCGCTGGACAGTATTCCAGCACACAGAACGGTGCAAACCCTGAGAATTGATTTATTCATGAGCCATCCCCTACAACTGCTGGATAACTTGGCCTAGCATCTGGTCTACCGATGAAATCACTTTCGAATTCATCTCATAAAGACGCTGGCTCTCAATCAAATTAACTAACTCTTCTGTCACGTTGACATTAGAGGTTTCCAATGCCCCTTGGACAATGGAGCCCAAGCCATTCAAGCCTGGCACTCCCTGTATAGGTGCACCGCTGGCTGCCGTTTCAACGAATAAGTTTTGCCCAATAGGTTGCAAACCTGTGGCATTGACAAAGTCGGTCACAGTCAAATTACCCAACACTGTGGGAGCCGCTTGGCCCCGGACCTGTACAGATACTTCACCGTCTTGGGAGATAGTTATTTGCTGCGCATCTTCAGGTACTGTGATGTTTGGTTGCAGTAGGAAACCTGCACCAGGTGTTACAATTTGCCCAGTATCATCTAGTGTGAACTGGCCATTGCGGGTATAGGCTATAGTGCCGTCAGGTTGTAAAATCTCAAAAAATCCGCGTCCTTGGATACTCATATCCAAGGAGTTTTCTGTTGTCAGCATATTGCCTTGGGTGTGGGCTTTTTGGGTGGCAACCACCTTACTGCCTGCACCTAGCATTAAACCTGACGGTAATTCGGTATCTGCTGAAGAACGGCCACCAGGTTGGTTAATGGTCTGGTATAACAAATCTTCGAAAATTGCCCGATCTTTCTTAAATCCAACAGTACTGGCATTTGCCAAGTTATTGGAAATTACTGACACATCAGTTTGTGCCGCGTCGAGTCCTGTTTTACTTATCCATAATGCCGGGTGCATAAGCCACCTCCCGTCTATTACTAATTTCTACAACAATTAAAAACTTCATTACAAAATCATCATTAAGCGATTGCCGCGCATATCCAGCTCTTCCGCTTTCTTCATAAATTTGACTTGCATTTCATAGTGCCGTTGGGACTGGATAACGCCCATCATTTCTTCAATAGGATTAACGTTACTCGCCTCTAGGAATCCGGTTCTTAAGCCAACGGTTAAATCTTGTTCTGCCTGTTCCCCATCGGGCAACCTAAACAATCCGTCATGGCTGCGTTGCAACTGATCCAGATCTGGACTGACTAACTTGATCCGGGCAACCGGTTCCAACACTGTGACCGGTGCCCCTTGGGGGCGTACAGCAATAGTGCCATCACCTGCAATATTGACATTGGACAAGGGTATCGGCAGGAAAATTGGTCCAGCTTCACCTACGATTTGGTTGCCCCGGGTATCCAGCAATTCACCATTTACACCCATTTGCAGGCTGCCGTTGCGGGTGTAAGCTTCGTTGCCGTCTTTATCTATGACCGCAAACCAACCATTGCCCTCCACGGCAATGTCAAGGTCACGGTTAGTCTGCACAAACGCACCAGCATCGTAGCGGTTTGCAGGTGATTCAGTCATAGCAAATACGCGCGTAGGCATACCATCCCCATAGGCGGGCATCGCGCGCGCTTGCGCCATCATGGCTTTAAAGCCCGTGGTTTGGGCGTTGGCCAGGTTGTTTGCACGTACACCGGTTGCCAACAAATCTTGGCTAGCCCCGCTGGCAGCGATCCAAAGCATTTTATCCATGACAGTTTATTGACCCTTAATGAGTTAACTAACTAGTCAAAGCAATAATCGAGCCAGGATTTGAAGGATCAGCTAGAGGTGCGTTGTGGGATCGCTGGGCGAGTAATGTTTTGGAGCCGGGCACTTTCGCACCCGGCGGCTAATGCAGGCAATTTTCAATCCAAGTTAAGCTACGTATACCTGGATAAAAATTGTAATTTCACCAACCTTGATAGGCACCCACACCAAGCCCTGCTGGTATTGTTCATAGTCGTTGACACCGTCATCGTTAGAGTCGCTATCATTGGGATCAAAGCCATATTTAACCTCAAGGTCATCGGTTAAACCATCGCCATCGCTATCAATATTGTTGGGATCACTGGTGTGGACAGTGGCTTCGTCAAAGTCGGACAAACCATCACCGTCTGTGTCTACGAGGATAGGGTCAGTGTTATAGGTGTTTACTTCGTCAAAATCAGATAGGCCATCGCCGTCAGTATCAGGGTTGAAAGGATCAGTTCCCAAATCAATTTCAATTAAATCGGTCAGGCCATCAGCGTCGCTATCGGTATTGGGGCCAGGTCCAATTATGATTTCATTCGATTCATCCGAATAGGCACTCACCCCAAACGACTGGGTTTCATAGGCAACTCGAAAGCGGTAATTATTCATATAGTCACCAGCATAGGAAAAGCTGGTTTCAGTACCCGAATAAGCTGTCTGCCAATCACCATTGTTGATGCTGACTTGTAACTGGTAACTATTGCCATATTCAACAAAGTCGGCATTTGATTGCCAGGTAACGGTAATTTGTGTGCCAGTGAGGGAGGCGACCGGGGCGGACAATGCCTCCGCCTGGAACTCAAGCAATACTGGAATAGCGGTATCGATGCCCTCATGGGGAATGGTGATGTAGGCTACTATTTGGCTATGCTCATTCATATCGGTGATTTCACCAATTTGGTATTGGGAAAAGTCGGCTTCTAGCGACATTACTGGTGGACTAGTGATAAAGCTCCCCAATTTGTTTAGTGGGTCTGTTACATAGAACCGCCTATCGGCAAATTGCCCAACAGCCACCTTTTCGTTAATGCCCCAAAATTGACAAGTATCGTCAGCTAATGGGCCATTGATTGTAAGCGCAGGGGTTGTTGGGCTAGCAGCTTTCTCAAGTGTGCAATATGGATTACCGTCAAGTTCACTAGTAATTGCTACATAGTGGCTGTCGGTTTGGGCAACGTAATAGGCCTCAGTAACAAATGACCGATAACTTGGATTTGTTTCTTCGTAGAGCAATTTAATATTATTACCTGTAGGCACCTTACTGGAATCTTCTGGAACGATATAAAAAGCATCTTTGTCACCATATGGCCTGCTAATATAACCGCCTACAAAATACCCCGAATTTGACACCGAAGGTAGGACATGGTGACAACCTTCAGCGACGGTACAGTCGCCTTTTAAAAGGACACCGGTACCATTGCCAATTGCTAGGTTGTTAAAATCATAGGTGCCATATTCTGCGTTTGTGTAATATCTCCGAATGCCAGATACATCTTTACCCTGTCTCTGATTGGTTAAAAACCGGCCATCGTTCCATATGGCGGTGGCTTCCCAGCCCAATTCAAATTCGGAAATGGGCTCTAAAATACTAGGTATCTGGGTATTGTCATACCAGTAGTGCAGCGTATTTTGTACGGTTCCAAATTCGCTGCCAATGATCATGCCATTGTCGTTGATATCCACAGCCCTGCCATGCCGCGTAGGCTTGGCCTTTTCCAAAATTCTGGCGGCTTGCTGTGTTTCGCCTGGAGCGGCGAGTTTCCAATAATAGGAAACCCCAAGGGTATTAGCGGCCCCGCCGAGGGTTAATACAACTTCACCATTATTATTGATAGCCCTTGGAATGGTGCCGGGTTCGGTACCTTCAATTACCGTCACTTTCATAGTGACCGCAGTTGCTGCTGCGCAACCTAAGCTAAGTGCAATTGCCAAAAGTCCTTGTACTAGTTTTGTTGCCATAATCCATATCCCGTATTTATAGATTTAATTGCATAGACTAACGGCTAGTTGCAAAGATATAAACCTTCAATGCATACAAGGCCAAAAAAAAACCGCCCTTGCGGGCGGTAACACTTGGGACTTAGCTTTTCAGCTATTCACTTAGGACACTAACAAAAATGAATTAGTACAGGCTATTACCTGATACCCAATATAGTCTGGTTCAAGGCGTTGTTGATTTCCAGCGCCCTTGAGTTAGCCTGGAAGTTACGCTGGGCAATGATCATGTCGATCAGTTCAGTGGTCAAGTTCACATTGGATTGCTCCAATGCGGATGAATTGATAGTACCAAAAGTACCGGTGGTCGCCTCGCCCGCTAACGCTTCACCCGATAAAATACTTTCTTTCCAGGATGCATTACCGTCCTGTGTCAGCCCCTGTTCATTGGAAAAACGAGCCAATGCGATACGGCTGATAGGTTCTGAGGTACCGTTAGAGAAAGTCGCACGCACCAGGCCATCAGGGCCAATGTCGATCCCAGTCAACCGGCCTACCGGCAAACCATCTTGTTCTAGCGAAGTCACTTCAAAAGATGAAGCAAACTGCGTGGGTTCGGCATCTGTTTGGCCACCTAGTGGATCCAGGTTAAAGTTAAGGCTAACTTGCTGGGTTTCATCTGCACCGTTACTGATTATGGTGGTTCCCAATTGCACGGTTTGTAGCACGTTTGCTTGAGGGAGGGTTATCGCAGCGTTATCCGCGCCAGTGATCGCGTCAAAGTCACCATCTGAAGTAAAGGTCAACCGACCAGCAGCAAAACCGTCAGTAGGACTCGCCACATTGATACTAGAAGCTGTGCCTACTGCATTGGTTGCTGGAGGGGTCGGAACTGTACCATCACCATTTTGGAAATCCAGCATATTGCCGTCAATTGCCGTGGCCACTAACCATTCGTTGCCTGTCGCCGCTGCATCTTTAATGAAATAGAAAGTTTGGATATGGGAGTCACCCAACGAATCATAGATTGTAATGGAAGTAGAGGCATTGAATGTAGAGGCATCATCAGGATTAAAGTTACTGACATCTAACGCCTGGGCTGCTGCTGGTAAGTTCATACGCAAATCCACTTCGCCGGTCGCTGTTGGCTGCCCTGATGAATCGGGGATCCGCACCGGATCCGCGGTACTTAAGGCAATTGACTGGGAGGTACCGTCGTTGTTAACCGGGAAACCCAACAACAAGTCACCGTTGGAGTTCACTACAAAGTTATCTTCGTTTAATTTAAACTGACCCGCCCGGGTATAGGTAAAGTCCTGGGATGTGGAGTCAGGTACAGTAACAAAGAAACCAGTTCCAGTAATGGCCAAGTCCAACGAGGTATTGGTAAATTGCAAGCTACCTTGGTTAAACTGCTGGGCGACTTCTTGGGTAACAACACCATCACCTACTTTGGTGCGGCCACCCGCCAATAATGACGCTGCAAAGACGTCACCAAATTCAGCACGCGACTCCTTAAAGCCTACGGTATTAACGTTGGCAATGTTGTTTGCCGTCGTATCTAAGTCTTTCTGTGCGGCAGCAACACCGCTCAAGGCAATATTAAAAGACATTGCTCGTTCTCCTGTTTATTACTGCTATCTCGTTGTTTCTTAGTCACCGATATTAATAATGTCGATTAACCTAATACTGTCATCGCCAGCGAGGTTAAGTACCACGCCTTCATTGCCGTTCCCCGCAAGACTAACGCTGTCGACCCTGCGGTTGATACCAAACTGCAGTGATTCAGTTTGGCCATTAACTTTAGCTTCCACTTTCACACGGTAATCGCCAGGTGGCATGATGTTCCCTTCATTATCCGTGCCATCCCAGCCGAAATCGATATTACCAGCTTGGGCTGATCCAACTTCGATGGTACGGATCGCCTGGCCAACGCTGTCTTCGATGGTGATCACCATGTCCTGCACATCACGGGTAGCGACGGCAGTGCCGGTTACCTGCGCGTTCATTTGCACATCTAGCTGGGTATTTAAGCCATCAACCGTACCGGTGGCTTGGATTTGGTATTTGCCGCGTGGCAAATGGTTGCCGCTATCGTCAGTGCCATCCCAACCAAAGGGAATGACACCAGCATCTTGGCTACCTGCATCAATTTGCCTGACCACCTGGCCAAATTCATTGACGATTTGAATTTGCATATCCTGTACAGGCGCTTCGGCCACTATCGCTCCGGTAACCGCGCCTTCAGACCAGGTTTTGGCTTGGTTGGTATCGACCAATACACTCTGGCCGATCAAGCTACTCGCTGTTAATGCCTGGCTTGATGACATCGAAGAAGCAAATTCGTCAAATTTTTGGTTTAGCTGCTGCAAGCTGTCTGCCATGGTAAAGTTGGTCATCTGCGCAACCATCTGGTCATTGTCAACCGGCTTAGTAGGATCCTGCATAGACAACTGTTCAGTTAGCAAACTAAAAAAATCTTCTTGCGATAATTGGGCATTTTCCGTGCCGTCAGAAACCTTAAATTTTTCTTCTTGCCAATACAGGTTTTCGTTGCCTAGGTTATTGCGAACCGTATTCATGTCACCCCCTACCTACCCTGGCCTAGCTGCATCACACGGCGGAATAACCGCTTAGTGGTGTCTGCCACTTGCACGTTGGTTTCATAGGCTTTGGAAGCTGAAAGCATATTCGCCATTTCTTCAACTACATTGACGTTGGGCTTAAAGATATAGCCCTGCTCATTGGCCATCGGGTGGTTCGGTGAATACTCCACTTGCAGTGGCTTTTGGCTTTCAACAACTCCCAGTACATTTACCTTGGTACCAACGGTTTGCTGCGTATCCGTCGCTTGCTTCATTTGGGCGGCAAATACGGCATGGCGGGCTTTGTAAGTTTCACCATAACTGCTGGATATACTGTTGGCATTGGCGACGTTACTGGCGGTGGTATTCAAACGCACACTTTCCGCGTGCATACCAGTGGACGAGATGTCCATCACGTTAAATAAACTCATTAGGCTTGCCCTCCAGTGATGGCTTTCTTCATACCTTTTAATCGACTATCGAGAAACTGTAGGCTGGCTTGGTAACGCAAACCGTTTTCAAGGAACAGGTTACGCTCAATTTGTGCTTCCACCGTGTTACCGTCGCCAGTATCAGGTTGGGTTGGCTGGCGGAAATCCATCGCGTTATTACTTACCATTTTCCCCTCGATATGGCCTTGGGCTGTCCTATCCATATGCAGCTTCTGCTGGTAGTTGGCACCGCGCATTGCTTCTTTAAAATCAATGTCGCGCGCTTTGTAGCCTGGGGTATTTTGATTAGCCAAATTACCTGCAATCAACTCCATGCGGTCATTGCGCACGTTGACTGCCCGGTGGTGTAATGCTGTTAACCTGTCTAAGCTGATTGCCATGGAAGACTCCTGCAGCGTCAAAAAAACGTTCTCGCAGGAGTTAAAGCAAGGCATGTGCCAATTTAGAATTGGCTAGTTGAAAATTGTATTCAATACGGTTGGGGCTGCAGCGGCAAAAGACCGGATGAGTTGGATTGGAATTACTTTCTTATATAATACAAACCTGGATTACAGCGCACCATTTCAAAGTCGTCGGACAACCCCGCCATAGATTCAGAAGCCCCCAAAAACAAAATACCACCAGGGTTCAACACAGAAGATATTTTCTTGAGGATGGTAGCTTTTATGTCAGGTGAGAAATAAATTAATACGTTGCGGCAAAACACAATATCAAAGCGCCCGAGGCCAACAAAATTGTCTAGCAGGTTAAGCTGGCGAAACGACACCATTCGGGCTATATCACTGCGGATTTGCTTGGCGCCATTGCCGGCATCGTCGAAATACTGACGCTTGCGTTCTTCCGATAACCCGCGTGATAGTGCCAAGCTATCATAGATGCCATCTTTGCATTTTTGCAGCATAACAGTAGATAAGTCAGTGCCAAGGATTTGGGCGCCAGGAAACCCGGGGTTAGCCCGGGCATATTCAGAAGCCACCATGGCAATAGAAAACGGCTCTTGCCCTGATGACGCCGCAGAGCACCAGATTTTAACGGGTTGCCGGCTCTGCTTGAAGCCAGGTAGCAATTCCTTGGTCAGCAGCTCAAATGGATAACGATCCCGAAACCAGAGTGTTTCGTTGGTGGTCATAGCGTCAATTGCGCAATCGCGCAATGCCCGGTTACGGCCATTTATAACGTCATTAATTACCTGCGTAAGGGAAGTGTACTCATAGCGCCTCATTAGGGGTGCAAGGCGGCTGCGAACCAAATATTGTTTGTTGGTTCCCAATACAATGCCGCACCGGCGTTCGAGGAACTCACTAAACAGTGTGTAGTCGTCCTCGCTTATATTTTTATTCGACACCGATTAACGACCTTCAGCAGCAGCATCCAACCATTTTTTAACGGCGGTTGCCAATTCATCCGGGTGGAATTTTGCGATAAAGTCGTCAGCCCCCACTTTTTTTACCATAGCCTGATTAAACACGCCGCTTAGGGAAGTGTGCAAGACGACATGTAGTTTTTGTAATTCGGGTGTGCTCTTAATTTCAGCGGTAAGGGTGTACCCGTCCATTTCCGGCATTTCTATATCTGACACAATTACGCCAACTTTATCGGTAACATCGCCGGTTTCTGCGGCAATTTCTTTCAGCCTTTCCAGTGCTTCTTTGCCGTCTTTAGCCGCTTCGATTTCTAGCCCCAGAGTCGACAGTGCTTTCTTGACTTGGCTGCGGGCAACTGAAGAATCGTCGGCAATAAAAATAATTTTGTCATCAAGGCTAGTATCGTGCTGTGCTAGTTCTTCAACTTTTTCTTCTGACACCGTTGCTCTTGCCGGTGAGATCTCGTCCAAGATTTTTTCAACGTCTAGAATTTCGATTAACTCGCCATCCACTTCCGTCACTGCAGTGAGGTAACTCAGTTTTCCAGCGCCTTCGGGTGGAGGCAGTATCGCCTCCCAATTGATATTAATAATGCGTTCGACCGAACCAACTAAGAACCCCTGGACTGATCGGTTATACTCTGCAATGACGATAAAACTGTTTTTAATATCTTCGATTTTGCGGCCGCCTGTGGCCATGCTCATATCAATAACGGATATCGTTTGCCCGCGAATATGGGCAACGCCGCGCACCAATGAGTTCAACTTCGGCATGGCAGTCAGGGGTGGGCACTGCAAAACCTCCCGCACCTTGAATACATTGATGCCGTACCTTTGCCTGCCATTTAGCTTAAATAGCAGCAGCTCTAGTCGGTTTTGGCCGACCAGCTGGGTACGTTGGTTAACAGAATCAAGGATCCCCGCCATATTACACCTCAAATTTGTTCAAACCGGCACAGTCTTTGCGACTACCTGTTTAGAATTAACACTGTGCCTGTTTTTTGACACCTTGCTACAGGTTTCTAAAACCGACTTTAAGCATAGCCAAATTGAAAGAAAACGAACATGAAAAATTTAGCTGACTTTATGAAAACATTAAAAAAAATAGTATTTCTCTCGTTTATAGCAACCATTTGTACGCACGCGCAAGCAAATAATTCAGCGCATTTGATGGTTCAAGATTTAGCGGAAAGCTATGTTGCGGCTAATATTACCACCAGTTTGGATAGCCAAGTAGAGATCAAGGCCAAACCCTTGGATACACGGATCTTGGTACCCGCGTGCCCTGTGGCAATGGAAGCGCATAGCTCACCAGAATCACTGCGTCAAACAAATGTCACTGTCAGGGTGGGATGTCCGAGTAACAACTGGTTCCATTATTTGAACGTACAAGTCACCCAACTTCAAAACGTGGTCGTAGTGCGCGATTCATTGGCTCCCGGTGCAATAATCACCCCTGACAATGTTGATCTAGTGAAAATTGATAAAAGACGTTTAAGAGGAGGAACTTTTGCCGATATACAAGACGTGGTCGGGGCCAGGCTAAAGCGCCGGCTCAGGGACGGTACACCTGTTACAAGCTCAATGCTGTGCTATGTGTGTAAAGGCGACGCAATTGTAATTACAGCAAGTTTGTCAGGCCTTGAAATCAAGACCACCGGAATTGCGCAACAAGATGGCAACATTGGGGATACAATATTGGTTCGAAATAGAAAATCCCAAAAAATGATTAATGCCCAGGTCACGACCATTAAACAGGTACGCGTGCATATTTGATGGCACATATTGTGTTTTTAAGCTAACTTATTGCTAGATATAACTTTTTTTGAAAGCTAAAAGCACCGGTTAAAAGGCGGTGTAAAAAGATCAATAAATTATGCGTGAAATGCCTATTTTTGTTAAAGTAACCGATAAATTTGCCGATACAGCAATTGAGGTATCAAACTAGGAATTAACCATGGCTATCAACAACGTGAATAATGCGGGGCAGAAACCGCAGTTGGAAAGCCAAAAGCTAAACCAACAACAGCAAGCGCAAACCCAGTCTGCGCCGAATGCGCCGCAAGCTTCGGCAAATGCCCCTGCAGCACCGAGGGCTGACTCAGTGTCATTGACCCAATCTGCGCAACAACTTGCCAACGTGCAGAAAAAAGGCAACGATGCGCCAGTCAACCAAGAGAAGGTGGATAAACTTAAGCAAGCTATCCAGAACGGTGAATACCGTGTCAATCCGGAGCAACTAGCGTCTAAAATCGCGAAGCTCGAATCTGAAATGTTTGGATTGGCTAAAGGCTAACAATGGCAGTAATGTTATCAGCGATAGGCGAACAATTGGAGTCTTTGCAGCAGCTAGATGAAATGTTGCAGCAGGAGTTGGTATTAATCACCGGCTCAGATCCTGACGCGTTGCTGTCATTAGTAAATGCTAAAAATGAATTATTGAATAAGATCAGCGAAAGCGATGCGCTGATTAGGGCAATGCAACTGCCCGAAGCACAACTTGACGATTCCATCAAATCACAAGTTAATGCATGCAGGGAATTGTTGGCAAAATGCCAAAAACAAACCCAGGTAAATGCACTCGCCTTAGAGAAAAACCAGGTTCGCGTACAACATCTGAGAAATTTGATTTTGAAGACTCGTCACAAAGAATCCTTAACCTACGACAAAGCAGGTATAACCCAAGGCGGTAGCCTGGGTGGCAGCATTAAGGCTTAATCCTTATATTTCTCCCAGTTTAGTTTCAATATTTATCCCCACATTGCATTGACATTACTGACCCGATTTATCCGAAAACAAACTCTTGCCTAAACCGTCAAAACAAAGAAATTGTAAAATCAGCAGCTTGCTGGGCAATTTAAGCAAATGGCCGGCTAAGCCAGAGGATTACCAAGTACGAGAAACTGACATGGCCAACAGGCCAGGAAGGATAATGTATTCGGAATGAGCTGATTCACAAAGGAGGCGTTACCCTCCTTGTGAGGCATAATGGATAGGATCTAGAACAGGCTTGAAATAATGCCCTCGCGTACCTTTTTAGGCCTTGCGGTGGCTAGGTACAAGTCGTAAACCGTTTGAAAGTCCAATCTTAGCTCAGTGGCATAAACATCTTCACCAATAGGGTAAGACTTGATCACTTCAGCTCCCCGGATCACACCATCAACCGATGCTTTGAGATCCACATCCTGCAACACTAGGTTTGCCACCGATTGGTTCCCTTGCAGTTGGTGCCCATATACTTGTTCAGCTAGCTCCCTATAGGCGTCTAGCTTTGATGCGCGCATTGCTTTTAGCATTTTTATGGTGTCGGTTTCACCTTGTTGGGTTGATATGGGGGCGTAACCCACAGCAGTCAAAACCGGCTGCTGCTCCGGTTTGATATATTCCCACTCTACCCGTTTTTCTGAAAAAACACTGCACCCAGATAGCGACAGCGTAATTGGCACCATCACTAGGGCGGCAGCCACTTTTAATTTGTTCCCCAACTTAGGCATTACTTTTGCTCCTATTGGTTAGTTTGCAGCCCGATTGGCGTCAATAAAACCACGCCATGACGGTCTACAAAATCTGACTACTTGGTTAAAGCAAAAATCAAACCACATTTATTTTTCATTATTGGCATGCATGATGCTTTGACCTTCTGCAGTTAACAATAACGAAATCTTGACACCCGTACACCGGGGTCGGATGGAGTCATGTAGAAGTAGCAATGAAATGATGGCGATTAAAAAACAACTATTTTACGGCTTTAAGTGTTTGATAATGGCATTGGTCTCGTTAAATGCCAACGCAGCCTGGTTTGAAGCTTCTGGTCAAGCAATCATACACAATGACAACAAAGAGCTTGCGCGTCAGCAGGCAACCCAAGAAGCATTGCGGCAAGCTCTTTTGTTTGCCGGCGCATCTGTGCGGAGCGTACAGAATATGGTTGATGGTTTATTGTATGATGACCGATTTGAAATCCGGGCTACTGGCGAAGTAGCCAGTGTCGAACTCATTGATGAAGTGTATGATGGGGACGTTGTTACGATTTCTATTAGGGCTGATATCTTTCCGCAAGAAAACACTTGCAGCGCATCGGATTACAAGAAAAGTATCGTGACCACCTTGTTTGGACTCAGCCAAAAACAGCATGCAACCGCAGGGGGGTTGCACAACATCGCCCTACCCTTTGCCGAAATGTTACGCAATGAATTTAGCAATTATTCACGCTATTCCTTCATTTCGCAAATAGAGCCTTACGTATTCAAACCACAACCAGAAGAGCTGGCGATGCAGGCCGTTCATTTAGCACAGCAAAGTGGGGCACAGTTTGTTTTGCTAGGCGAAATTGTTGGCCTTGAGGTAGAAGCCCAGGAACACAATTATTTGGATTACGTCACATTCTGGGAAACCAAGCGCCCCATGCGCCGTATGGCAGTAAAAGCCACATTACTTGATGGCACAACCGGTGAACAGTTATTGCAGCATACTTTTTCTGGTTCAGGTACATGGCAATTTGATCTACATGAAACTGTTGATCCGAACGGTGCCAAGTTATGGCAATCCAGTTTTGGTCAAACTGTCAAAAAGCTTATCCAAGACCTCGCTTTTAAAATTGACGAAAAAGTGAGGTGCTTGCCCTCTTACGGGCGCATACTAGAAGTTGCCAATAACCAAATCGCTGCCAACATAGGCAGCAACCACGGTGTGCAAAGGGGTGACGAAGTACAGGTGTTCAAAATGCGGCAATTCTTTTCACCTGCTGGTATACCGCATTTCCAATACCAGATACATCCCTCCAGGCTGGTAGCAGTCCAAGTATTTGCCAATTCTGTCGTGTTGAGGACATCAGATGGCACACCAATGATGAATATTCAACCAAACGATTTCATTGTGCGGCTTTAAACCTTTTCAACTGGGCTAGGTTGCGCCATAATCCAAGGGTTTTTTGGTCCCCATAGTTTAATGGATAAAACAAGACCCTCCTAAGGTTTAGATGTTGGTTCGATTCCAGCTGGGGACGCCACCTTGACTCGTGGCCTACAGCTTCCCACTAGTGCAAGTGTGTGGCAGTGCTCATCCATTTTACCTGTCCATTAATACTCCTAATTTATACCGATTCCATTAAGTGTTTATGTTTTGAAAGCGAACAAAAAAGCCAGCTTTCGCTGGCTTTTTACCGGGAACTGTTAATTTTTAACCATTGACAAAATCTTGACCTAGTTTGATGTCACCACGCAAACCGTCCAGCATGTCATTTTTAGCTTGTTGCTCAAATGCACTCAATTCACCGTAAGGCAAGATTTCCTCAACACCATTGGGGCCGAGGCGTACAGGGTGCGAGAAAAACTCGGCGTCGTCAGAGTTCACTTCAACATAGGTGTATTCAACCACATTCTGGCCTTTCATAGCGTCAACCAAAGACAGGCAGAAACGCGCAGCAGCTTGCCCCATAGAGAGGGTTGCCGAACCGCCCCCTGCTTTCGCTTCAACAACCTCTGTGCCGGCATTTTGGATACGTTTGGTAAGGCTAGCAACTTCTTCATCGTTAAATTCAACACCATCGACTTGCGATAATAGAGGCAAGATAGTGGTGCCAGAATGGCCACCAATCACAGGTACATGAACAGCATCCACGGTTAAGCCTTTTAGTTCGGCAACAAAAGTCTCAGCGCGGATAACGTCTAGGGTGGTCACGCCAAACAGTTTATTTTTGTTATAAACCCCTTTTGCTTTCAAAGTTTCGGCTGCAATAGCAACTGTGGTATTAACGGGATTGGTAATAATACCAATGCAGGCTTCAGGACAGTTGTCAGCGATAGCTTCTACCAAAGACTTAACGATGCCAGCATTGATATTAAATAGGTCTGAGCGATCCATGCCAGGTTTACGGGGTACGCCAGCAGGGATAAGTACGATATCGCATCCAGTTAACGCATCAGCAAGATCATCTTTACCAAAGCCTTTTACTTTTACGTCTGTAGGGATATGGCTTAAGTCAACGGCAACACCTGGTACTACAGGAGCAACGTCGTATAGCGATAGCTCCGAGCCAGAGGGTAGTTGGGTTTTTAGCAAGAGTGACAGGGCCTGGCCGATGCCGCCAGCAGCGCCTAATACTGCTACTTTCATTTTGTTCTCCTGTTGAAGTGCATTAATTCAAAATTACCTAGCTATGATAGCCAAATCCGACCACTTTGCTAGCACGTGTTGTGAATGTTGGGATAATCGATTGAATTTCAAGTTTATAGGCGAGTTTACAGGCCGATTTGCATTTTTATCTACATTGGGCAAAATAGCGCGTTACTTTGGGCAAACTAGAATAACCTCACGGGGAATATCAATGTCTAGCAAACAAGAAGAAGAAATTAAGGCGTTCAAAGAGATCCTCAAAGCGGAATCCTATGGTTCCCAGGGTGAGATAGTCGATGCCCTGAAAGAAATGGGCTTTGCCAATATTAGCCAGTCCAAAGTATCCCGTATGCTAAGCAAATTCGGAGCCGTCAGGGCGCGCAATGCAAAGGGCGATATGGTTTACTGCTTGCCACCGGAACTAGGTATGCCAACGGCAAAAAGCCCCCTTAAACAGCTTGTACTGGATGTGGTACACAACGGCGTTATGATCATAATCCGCACAACACCGGGTGCCGCCCAACTGATAGCGCGCTTGCTAGATTCACTGGGCCGCGCCGATGGCGTACTCGGCACCATTGCTGGTGATGACACCATTTTTATCGCACCTGCCGATATTGACAAGATTGAAGAGCTTCGACAAAAAGTCGAAGACCTATTTGAAACAGTTTAAAACCTGGCCAGCTACCAGTGCTCAGCGCCTAGATTTAGGCGCTAGTCCGAGCGGAGTCTTTAGGCAAATAAAGACGTACAGATAAATAGCCACAAACGAGGCTATTAACTGGGCAAAAAAGTGGTACGAAGCCCCGTTGACCAGGTAGCCGCTCAAGGTCATTAAGGTAAAGGCCAATACCACCAATCCAAATAGCACTTTGGCTATAAATAATGCAATCCATTGCATGTCTTGTTCCTTCTATCAACTGCGCCAGTAAGGTCTTGTTGTCATCTAGCCTTTAGCATACCTAACAACACCGACGCGGCAACTGTCCTAAAGTACAGTTTTTGCAAATTTAGCATTTCCTTAGTACCAAACTGCCTATTGAATAGCCTGCACCGAAGGAGCACAGCAGGCCATAATCACCGCTCAGGAAGTCATCGCTGTAGAGATTGAATGCGATCAAAGAGCCGGCAGAGGCGGTGTTGGCATAGCGGTCGAGTACAATTGGCGCTTCCTCTAGCTGAGGATCCCTACCGAGGATCTTTTTCGCGATCAGGACATTCATATTAATGTTAGCCTGGTGCAACCACCAGCGTTTCACGTCTTCCGGGTTAAGCCCGTGCTGGCCAATGTGCTCGAGTATGTGCTTCGCTGCCATCGGGCAAACTTCTTTAAATACTTTGCGGCCTTCTTGGTGGAACAGTTTGTCGTCACCAAAAGCATCGACGTCATTGGCCCGGCTCATATAACCAAAATTAGAACGAATATTGCTGGAGTATTTGGTGAGTGCGGAAGTACTAAGCACTTCAAAGTTACAAGTTGATGTGCTAGTTTCAGCCGATTCCACAATCATAGCCGTGGCCACATCGCCAAAAATAAAATGGCTGTCCCTGTCACAGAAATTCAATTGCGGTGTTACTAGCTCAGGATTGATGACCAAAACCGAATTGGCGGTACCGGCCTTAACCATTTCATAGGCCCGGTGCAGTGCAAAGGTTCCCGCTGAGCAGGCCACTAACATGTCGAATC
This sequence comes from Alteromonadaceae bacterium, assembly GCA_965279005.1. Classification (GTDB taxonomy): domain Bacteria; phylum Pseudomonadota; class Gammaproteobacteria; order Enterobacterales; family Alteromonadaceae; genus Planctobacterium. The sequence continues at coordinate 518,286 of CBDIHK010000028.1, forward strand.
CAAAACCTTCAATCCCTAAAGCACCTTGCACCTCAATCGCGATTGCAGGGTAAGCCCTTTGGGTATAGGCACAAGATACAATCACAGCATCAATGTCACTGGCTTGCTTGTTGGCCGCTTGCATCGCATCTTTCGCCGCAGCAATGGCAATTTCTGCCTGGTTCGAGATTGCAGATTCAGTCCTTTCCGCAATTCTTGGGCGCATCCTATTTGGATCTAAAATCCCCTCTTTTACATAGGCAAAACGGCTTTTAATGCCCGATGCTTTGGCGATAAATTCAGCGCTGGAATAGGGCTTCTCAGCCAGTTCTCCAGACGCAATTGCTTCGGCATTTTCGGTGTTGTAAAGATCCACATAGCTGTTATAGCTAGCGACTAGCTCTTCATTTGATATGCTGTGCTCAGGTGTCCACAGGCTCGAGCCACTGATTACTACTTTTGTCATGCTGATGGTGCCCTTTCTGTCATTAGGCCAAGCTTAACGACTCGCGCAGCAAATGTCATGTCCAAGGCTTGCAGCGCGAACCACAAGGTGCCACGAATGCCTGACAAACTAATTTTCAGGACAATTGTCCACTGAATTTTGTGCAATTTTGTAAATTCGATGCATAATTATTCTACATAGCCCTCTTATATTCGTTATCTGCTTAGGGTAAAGTGCTTTGCATTACACGGACGTTCGATAACACAAATAAGAAAAAAGACGTACGCCTATGAAAATGCAACAAAAGCTAATCGTTACATTAGCCATTTCGGTGATAATACCAACTTTGGTAGTTGCCGGTTTTACTCATATCCAGAGTATCAATAAATCTAAAAATAACTTTGTCACCGCCACCCAGAATGAAATTAGGCAAGTGGATAGTGGCTTCCAGTTGTTCTTCGACCAAGTTAAGAGCAATGCCAAATTCCTAGCGCGCAACCCCATCGTCAAGGCCGTCCCCCAAGAAACTAATGTGTACATGGGTTCTGAAAGAATGATGGATCCCGCTTCCGGACATCCAGACGAAGCCGCCATTTTTGAACTTTATACCCAATTTGGGCAAACCCATGAAGAATTATTATACGTCTACTTAGGGACACCTAGTGGCGGGTTTATCCAATATCCAGCAGAGAGTTTGGGCGGCTATGACCCAAGACAGAGGCCTTGGTACAAAATGGGTATGGCTAACCCTAATGAGGCCGGTATCACTGACGCATACCAAGGTGTTACAGGCGGTCCAATGGTATCGGTTATGCACCAGATAAAAAGTGACCTAGGCCAGCCGGTCGGTGTGCAATCCCTTGACGTGTCACTGTCAACACTTACGGAAATCCTTACTTCAATTAGGCTGGGCAAATCCGGCTACCTGATCCTTATTGAAAACAGCGGTACAGTGCTAGCCGACCACAAAGTAAAAAGCAATAACTTCAAAAATATTAAAGATATACGGTCACCGCTTTACCAAGAGCTTACTAGCCGATTGCGCAGCGGCACTAGCGAGAAATATTTTACCACCGAGCACCAAGGCATGGATGTGGCGGTAACCACTTATTTCTCCGAAGAACTAGGTTGGCACTTTATTGGCATCATTGACCACGATGAGATTAATGGCCCAGCCTACGCTATGAGTTTGACTATTTTTGTCATTGCCTTGGTCATCGCAGCGATAGCGGTCGTCGTTGGCATCGGCCTTTCCCAAAAGCTAGTAGCACCGATCCAGGTAGTTGCCAAGGGCCTGAAAGACATTGCTGACGGAAAAGGTGACCTAACCCAGCGCCTTGAGGTTAATAGTAACGATGAAACCGGACAGCTAGCCAATTGGTTTAACCAGTTCCTGGGCTCGATACACAACCTCGTGCTAGACATTAAAAACGATTCCCAGCTACTTTCGGAAAAATCAAAACAAATTGGCTTGGTTGTAGAAGACATCAAGAACGCTAGCCATGAGCAAGAAAGCGCTATCGAAAACTCTGCCCATTCAACCTCCAATATGGCAGACACGGCTCAAGAAGTGGCCAACAATTGTAGTTCGACACTAGAAATGGTGTCCAACGCAGAATCATCGGCAAAACATGGTACCAGCATCATAGTGGCCATGGTTGAGGACGTAAACAAACTTAGTGGAACCATCAGCGAATCCGCAACTGCTATGAAAGAATTGGAGAACGAAAGTAGCAACATCACCCAGATATTGAGCGTTATCCGTGGCATTGCCGAGCAAACCAATTTGCTCGCCTTGAATGCCGCAATAGAAGCGGCGCGTGCTGGTGAGCAGGGACGGGGTTTTGCCGTGGTTGCCGATGAAGTAAGGACATTGGCAAAACGCTCCCATGATGCGACAGAAGAAATCGACACCATGCTTAATAACCTAGTCGACAAAACCCGGTTTGTTTCTTCTAAAATGGGATCCAGTTTGACCCAATCGGAGCAGGCAACTTCACAATCAGAGAGCGCCAACCAATCCTTTGAAGATATCAGCCTGGCTGTTGGCCAGATCAGGGAAAGTCTGGATGAAATCGCGCGCTCAGCAGAACAGCAGCATCAAAGCTCACAGCAAATTGACACCAATATTTCGGATATAGGCGATTCGGTGAAAGGCATCGCCCATTCTTCCGATAATTTGGCTGAAAATGCCCATGAGCTGAAACATTTATCGACAGAACTGAACAAGCTTGTTGGCAAATTCAAGGTTAAAGGCTAAGGCTAGTGCCCCAGGACTATCAGGGAGCCAAAAGGCTCCCTTTTTTATCCCAATTAATATTAAGGACGACACAATGCAAAAGACTCCCGTAATTTTTGACCACGATGGCGGCATAGACGATTTATTATCACTCATGCTGCTGCTGACCATGGATCATATTGAGCTAAAGGGCGTTTGCATTACACCCGCAGATTGCTTTTTGTCAGATGCCACCACTACCACGCTAAAAATCTTAAAGCTATTCCAGCGCACCGACATTCCAGTAGCGCAAGGACGCTTGCACGGTATCAACCCATTCCACTACGACTGGCGGGCACAGCCCAAAATGGTCAATGCATTGCCAACCATGCTAAAGCTTGAAGCGGACTATAGCCAGGTAATAGAGCAACCAGCAGACCAATTCATCGCCGCGCAACTCTGTGCTACCGACGCCCCAATCACGGTCTTAATGACAGGACCTTGTAGCAACTTGGCTGCTGCCATCAAAGATAGCCCACAGGCTAAACAAGGGCTGGATAAGCTAGTCTGGATGGGCGGTGCCGTGGACGTCAAAGGCAATGTCGGCACCCACAACCACGATGGCTCAGCCGAATGGAATGTCTATTGGGATTACCTATCCGCCTACAACCTATTGCACACAGGGATAAAGATCCAACTTATGCCCCTTGATGCAACCAACTGCTTGCCGATTGACTTGGCATTTTTAAAGCAGTTGGCCGACTTCAACCAGTACCCCTTGGTAGAGTTGGCTGGGCAATTTTGGGCTTGCACAACCGCATCCATCCCTGCCTATGAGTTTACCTATTTCCTTTGGGATGTAATGGCCACCTGCTGTTTGGGAATTGGCCAGGACGCAATAAAAATGGAGCCTATTAAGCTAAATATCGCCACCGAGGAACCAAACGAAGGACAAACGTATCGGGATCCCAATAATGGACAGGAAGTTTCTGTCGCAACCTGGGCAGATCGGGAGCAAGTGATTGAGTATTTAATCGGGCAACTTAAGTTACCAAGCAACATTACATAAAGATTACAAAAGTGTAACGCAAAAGGCGTGATCCCCCCCATCTCCGCTTCCCGTATGTGAGTTTGCTGAACACCAAACGAGGAAACAAGAAATGAAGGGGATAACTAAACTCTCAACCCTTATAATAGTACCGGCTTTACTTACAGGCTGTTTTTTAGATGATGATGATGACAACACGCCCGAACCTGTTGTCACACCAACACCCGCCCCACCACCACCGAGCGCTTTCTTACGGGTAACCCATGCATCGCCTGACGCCCCGGCAGTCAACATACTTGCAAATGGTGCTGTACTGGGCGAATTGGAAAACGTAGATTATCAAGTATCTTCCGGCTGGTTGGAAGTGGATGGCGGCGAATACGCTGTCGCCGTGGATGCCATTTTGGCAGACAACAGCACCGCAGCCGTTATCGAAGCGACATTGTCCCTTGAAGGCGACAAGACCTATGACGTATTAGCAGTAAACGAGACGGCCAACATTGAACCGCTGGTCATTGTTAACGACTTTACCCCAGTCACTGCTGGCAACGCCCGGGTACAGGTCGTGCACGCCGCGCCTAATGCCCCAACGGTGGATATTTATGTCACAGCACCTGGCGCCAACATTACGGCGGAGCCTGCTACAGCAACCGCATCCTTTAAGGACTTTACCGGCCAATTGGAAGTACCAGCGGGTGACTACCAAATCCAAATCACACCGTCGGGCAGTAAGGCCCCCTTGTTTGATTCCGGTACCGTAACCTTGGCGGAAGGTGCCGACCTTTTGATTGCCGCTACTGAGAATGTGACAACAGGCGACGCGCCAGTGACCCTGCATGTAGCTGATGGAACGTCATCTTTCCAAATCAGGGACGCAGACGCAGGTAGCCACTTGAGGGTCGTGCACGCAGTAGCAGATGCACCGGCAGTCGATGTGATTGCCAATAACGCGGCCACAGTAGTCGACGCTGCGCCTTTCCTTGCCGGCACCGGTTACTTGAACGTGGCTGAGGGGAACTACTTAATTGATGTTGCGGCTGATGCGGATAACTCGCTAGTTGTTATTGATGACGCAGCTATTATCTTGGAGAAAGGCGTAAGCTACACCGCAATCGCCAATAATACCTTGGCTGACATCCGCCTGGATTTGTTGACAGACTCTACCCGCCGGATAGCGACAGCTGCGCAAGTGCGCATCATCCACGCCTCACCTTCTGCCGGTGATGTCGATATTTATGTCACGGCTGACGGCAATATCACAGACGTCGACCCGGCATTTAGTGGTGTACCTTTCGCACAACCGCTCGCTGAAACTGGGTATGTCGCGCTACCTGCTGGGGACTACTATGTGACTGTAACCATCGCTGGTACCAAAGACGCAGCATTGGAAACAGGTATGTTGAGCTTATCAGCAAACAGCATCTATACCGCTATTGCAGTAGATGCCACAGGTGGCGGCCTATTGCCGCAGCTAATCTTGTTAGACGATTTCTAAGCAACTAACGCCATTTAGCAAGGAGCCGGATACCCAAGTGCATGTTCCTTTCGCGCGGGTTCCAGCTCCCTGCCTGCTTAGGCAACTAACAGGTTCACCAATTCCCTAGTAATTGGGAAACCTGTCTGTTGCTCGAAAAAATAAAACATGGGGCTTGGGTTGGCCTCTAGGAAAAAATAATTGCCTTGAGGATCCCGGCGCCAATCAATGGCTGTCCACTCCATACCGAAGCGCCTACAAATCTCGGTACTAAGCTGCTGGATATTCTCAGGAAGTTGAACCGGCACAAGTTCGCAGTTCGCGTCGTTTCTGAAGTCCACCTCTTCACTGTTTATTTCCGCACTAAAAGTTTTTTTGCCCAGCACATAGGTACGTACATTAGTCCCAGGAATGTATTCTTGAATGGTTACTGGCGAATAGGATAAAGCGAAGTTCAACCGGTCTTCATCGAGCAACTCCTGGTTGAGGAATTCTGTGTGTGCCCCACCCTGAACCGGCTTAAATATCGCTTTTGGCAACTGGCGGCTAAACTCTATGATGTCACCACTGTTGTTGCTCACTATGGTTTTGGGGATCTGTGCACCAATCACCTTAGCCAAGGCCAACTGGCGTGGTTTGACCCTATGGAACTGGTACGCCTCCAAACTGTTAACCCACTTTATCGCAGGTTCATATAACAGGGTTTTTAACAAACTAAAACTATCGTTTTGGGCGATGGTTAGTTCATTTTTCCCTTTAAGATCTGGGATCCTCGGGGTATCAATACAGCGCCAATAAACAGAATCTATACTTTGAAAATTGTGGGTTGAGCCCTCTACCGAATTTATCTTTCCCAATTCAAACTGCGGTGTCCAAGACAGTTTGAATTGGGCGGCGAACGATCCTGTATCTAATAGGAACGCGTCATGGCCTTGCTCTTGAAGGGCGATTAATACGTGTTGGGCGTGGTAATCTCCCTCATTACCCAATACTGCAACCGTCTTTGGTTGGCAGGTTTTTCGGTAATTGGCCAGTTTACATGGCTGTTTAAAAAATGATGGTGGCGCAACCAAGTTGTTGATGCTTTCCATTGCATACACTCCTTTATAGCGAAATGGGGCTAGCAAGCCCTAGCTTGCCAGCCAGCGACAAGCTAGAACGCAAGCAGTTCCGGCGTGCCCCCTTCCTCATACATGGCAAGCGTTGTGTAGACGGGTTCTTTGTATACGAGCGGCACCAATGGATCACTTGGCGGTGTTAGCACCGGCTGTGGCGGAGGTGTTAGGCTCTGGCCTCCAGCAACTAGAGCTACTTCGCCTTTCGCCATAATTTCCATAGAACCATCTTTTTTAGTAAAAGCAAATGGATGCGACATAATTAATCTCCTTTTAATACATTCCATTATTTTGATAAATTGAATTTGTTTTAATTCATTTTTTTGCTGGCTATCAGAAAACACCTTTCCTACACCAGCAATTTAATTATCCGCTTTATTTAAATCATTGTCACCTGTACCTTGGTACAGTTTTTCATTTATTTTAATAATTAAAAGATGCCTGCTATTGACGTTTAACTTTTTATATATATTACTGCAATGAAATTTAATAGTACGTTCACAAACATGCATTTCTTTTGCGATATTTTTATTACTTTTCCCTAACAGCAAATGGTCTAAAACTTGGTTTTCTCGATCAGATAAACTATCGAAATAGTATTCATTTTTCAGCATGTAACCTACTCCTTCGCCATAACATCACTTGTGTCAACCTCACGTAGCTGCCCGCCTTCAAATAGCAGCACCCTGTCCGCCATATTGATGGTTTCTGGCCGGTGGGCGATGATTAACCTAGTCATTTGCATGGATTTAATATGCGCATTTATCTGGACTTCGTTGGCTATGTCCAAGTGGCTAGTTGCCTCATCCATAAATAGGATCTTAGGCTGTTGATAAAACGCCCTTGCCAATAAGATACGTTGTTTTTGTCCCCCGCTGAGGCTAGCCCCCATATCCCCAACCAATGTATTGTACTGCATTGCAGTGTGCATGATTTCTTCGTGCACACATGCTAGCTGCGCACAAAGGACAACGCGCTGCATATCTAAAGTTGAATTAAAACAGGATATATTTTCTGCGATGGAACCGCTTAACAATTGGTCATCTTGCATAACCCCGGATACTTGCTCCCTATAATTTGGGAATTGGGAAAGCGGCCTGCCATCGACCAAAACCTGGCCACTAGAAGGCTCAGTCAATCCCATTAAACAGCGCAGCAACGTGCTTTTGCCACAACCGCTTCGGCCAATGATAGCTATAGTTTCGCCAGGCTCTACTGCAAAAGAAACATCTTTAAATACTGGCGGCTCTAAATCTGAATATTGATAGCTTAGGTTAGAAACTTCAATGCCACCTTTTAATAAAACATTTTCACCGATTAATTCTGCAACACTAGTATCACGCTCTTTTTGTAAATAATTATCCCTTTCTGTGAAGACAACATCTGCCAATCTTTCAAAATGAACTTTCAGCATTTTAAACTCAATCCATTTTGCAATTAATGCATCCATAGAAGAAATAAAACGCATTTTATAGCTCATAAATGCGTATAGCATGCCTACCGACATTAGGTTTCCCATCACAGCTGTTGCAGCAAAGTAGACAATTAAAATATTTTCAATCCCAAACAGCAGTTTATTGGCAGTATCAAAGCTGATCTGCCAGCGGCTAATTTGGATTTGTTTGTTCATTGCATCCGCTAGTCGGTTCTGCCACTGGCACTGCCGATCCGTTTCTTTGGAAAACAATTTAATGGTCTGAATTGCCCTTACTGACTCCATAAAGTGGGAATTTTCCTTTGCCGCGGCAACAATGCCCTCTTCGTTTAGCAGGTGAATAGGACGGTACAATAGATAGCGCAGCAAGGCATAGAGTAGGACAACGGCACAGACAATGAAGGTCAGCCTGGTATCGTAGAAAAACATCACAGCCAAAACAATTAGTGCCATAACCCCGTCAACAATGACCGCAACAATGCCATTGGTCATTAACTCACGAACCGTGCCTAAAGACCCAAAGCGCGACACTATATCGCCCATGTGCCGCTTCAAAAAATAATCCATGGGTAGCCGGATCAAATGGTTAAAGACATTGGCGCTCATTTGCAAGTTAAGCGTACTGGATAGGTTCAATACCAAAAGCTGTCTGATGAAGGAGGTGAAGGTATCAATTAGCAGGAGTAAACCGAAGCCAAATGCCAGTACTAATAATAAATTGCCATCATTGCGAAGGATAACGTCGTCCAGAACAGTTTGCATATAGTAGGGGCTTGCAACCGCGAAAAGCTGGAGTAAAAACGACAGCAAGATGATCACGAATAAACTGCGCTTCAAGCCAACGATGTTATTCCAAAAATGGCTAAATTTGAGGGATTGCTTTTGGCTTTCAGGCTTGAACTCGCTATTGGGCACCAACTCCAACGCCACACCAGTAAACATCTTATCAACTTCATGTATAGCGAGTTTCCGCTCGCCCACTGCTGGGTCATGGATCACGATATGCTCGGCAGTAACCTGCTTCAACACCACAAAATGTTTCATTTCCCAATGCAAAACGCACGGTGTCTGCAATTGTGCCAATTGTTCCAGATCCAGTTTCAATGCCCGCGAAGACAAGTTTAGCTGGGAAGCAATATCAATAATTTGTTTTAAAGTGGCACCATGTGCTGAAATAGAAAAACGCCTGCGCAAACTTGTCAAATCGGTTTCCAATCCATAATAGCCAGCAACCATGGCTAGGCAGGCTAGGCCGCACTCCGCTGCCTCTGTTTGCAAAATGACCGGTAATTTTGGCCTGATTGAAAAATTCAGCAGTTTGGTTAGTCCCGAATCTATCGAAAATGTTGAGCTAGTCATTACAATTTCCCTTTGATGCTATAAATAGGCTCTAATAGCCATTCCATAAGGCTGCGCTGTGATATGACTACGTCGGCTGAAAACGTCATCCCCGAACGCAACATAATTTCCTTGCCATAGGCCAATACTGCGGCTTCGTCGAGCCTGGCAGTGACTAAATACACAGGCTCCCGAATTTCTAACGGCAGAAATTTAAATTCATTAGGTAGTAGCACGGTATCCGCGACACTTTCGATAGTGCCACCATAAAGTCCAAATTTTTGGTAGGGAAAGGCGTCAAACCGGATGTCCAATTTTTGTTGTGGCTCTACAAACCCCGCAGCACGCACTGGCACAATCACTTTAGCCAGCAAGTAGGCTTCGTTTGGTGTGATAGTCAATAGGGGCAAATTGGCTCGGGTATATTGGCCTTGGCTGATTTGGATGTTTGAAACGATACCCGGTTGCGTCGCTTTTATCACATAAGCCCTCTGGCCGTGGATTTGCGCCATTTGCAACGCAATATCACTCAATTGGGACTTAATAGAAGTTAATTCAGTCTGCTGTTCATCAGGCAATAACAGCAGTTGGCTCTGCAATTGGTGTAAGTTGTTCTCCTGGCGCACCTGCAAGCGTTTAATCTCTTTGAGATCTGCGCGCAAACTCAAGGACTCTTGCAACGCTGTATCAAATTCCAACCGCGCTAAATGGCCGCTTTCACGCATTTTTTTGTATTCATTGTTACGCTCTTGCAGCAGTGCCTCCCGCTGCTGGTACAACAGCAGCTGCTCTTCGATTTGGGACAAGTCTAATTGGGTGGCGGCAACTTGGTTGTGCAAGTCCTGTTCTTTGACCTGATATATTTGGCCAATGCGTTGTATTTGTTTGTTTAGCATGGATTGCTGTTGCCGGTACTGGGCGAGCAACTCCTGCTCTAGGTGAACGCCATTGGACAAAATACGGTCACCGTTAATCACCATCAATGGCTGTCCCTCTGCAACCCTGTCCCCCTCTGATACCAACAGCTGCTTTACTTTGCCCCCTTCCCGCTCCGCGAACACCCGAATTAAACCATGGCTGGGTTCTAACCATCCGGTCACCGTTTGTTTTTGGGCATAGCTACTGGATAATAGCCAAGCTACAGCCAAGCCACACCAGGCCGCAATAGCACACGCGATTATCGATAACTTTAAAGGTGGCTTTACCAACACATCACCCAATAAACTTTCTTTCTGGTGGTCTAGCGCTGCTTTTCTGAACAAATTTCCGTGCATCTGATACCTCTTTTCCATTTCCATCCTTGGAACAATTAGTTGCTTAGCAGAATAAGTAAACCAAAGACAAAAAATTGACCGGAAAAGACACCTATCCCAGCCAATAAGACAAAGCTAAATATTTATTAATGAAAGCTATTCAGTTAGTTGTGTTTGCAATCGCTTATAAGCGATATAAAGGGCAGGATAAGGTTGGGCAGAGACGTATTCGGGCATGATAAGCTCTAGCCCAATGACGTGGAAGATGAGCTGACATAACATCTGCGTAAAAAAACCCCTTCGAATTTGAAGGGGTTTTACAATTACAGGGGCACCCAAAGGTGCCCTAGGTCAAACGTTTAGTTTGGGCTCAACAATTAGAACTCGTACTTAGCGTTGAATTGGATTTGCCATACTGATTGAGTCAATACGCCTATGTTTTCGATACTGCGAACGCTGTTAAGGTCAGAGTACTCGTACTGGCCATCCACAATCTGGGCCGACACTACAGCACGCTCATACTCGTAGCGGGTACGCTCTATACGACCCCAATCAGAGTTCAATAAGTTACCAAAGTTTTCAATATCCAAAGATACCAAGAAGCGGTGGTCATCCCTAAAGGCTGGCAACTCTTGTGAGATCTTAACATCAACGATGGTAGACCAAGGTGAGTTGTCACCGTTACGCGGCGCGATACCACCAGCGTATTGGGCTAGCTCTGAGCTGTTGATGTAATCAAAGAACGCTTGTTGCGCAGCTGCATCACCGCCAAATGAAGTTGCTGCGAACAATGGATCATTAGGACCTGATGGAACGTATAGCAAGTGACCTGCGTCATCGTTACGGCTTTCACGGGCACAACGACCGCCACCTACGTCAAGTACACAAGCATTGTTTTCGTCAAATGTGTAGCTGTAAGGCTGGCCAGTACGACGTGTTGCAAACAATGAGAACCTAGTTTCATAGCCATCAAGCAACTCTTTAGACCAGTTAAAGCGCAGCTTGAACAGGTGTTCAGTTTGGAAATTTGACGTGCCTGCCATTGGGCGCTGGCGGTCAAATGCAGCAAAGTCAGAGTAGTTTGAAGTCGCAGTTGAAGAAGTACCATAACCTACATCTTCTACGTCTGCATGGGTATAGCTAGTGAATAGGTTGAAACGACCATATGAAGTGTCCCAAGTTTTTGACGCGGACAGCGCGAACAATAAGCTGTCGCCTTCATCAACCGAGCCTACTACAATAGCTTCAGGATCCCTTCTGCCGTCGCCGTCGAGGTCTGAACCACAATCGTAAACACCACGGCCATCAGGTGCTGTGCCTACTGGGTTTTCACAACGTTGGTCGTACCAATAAGAAGCATTTTCAAGCTTGTTGTAAAGTACGTCAGCAGATAGCAACCACTCTTCGCCTAATCCTGGGATGTCAGTCTCATGGGCAACACCTAGGCTGACTTTCAAGGTAGTTGGGATTTCGAAGTCAGGGCTCAACGCGTTTACTGAACCGTCAGGTGCTTCTGTCGCCAACTGATCCAATAGGTCTGCAGGAATATACTGGCCTGTGGCCGCGTCAGGTGTAGTTGGTACTATTATATCACCTTCAGCACTGACGCCGTCAGAGATAACACCGTCATTTGAGTAGCTGTTAGAAATCCAAACGCCTGGTGAACCACCAGAGAAACGACCAATACCACCGCGTACTGTAGTATCCAAGGTCGGTGTCCACTTAAAAGAAATCCTTGGCAAGATAACGTCTAGGCCGTCGATATCATTGGTATTGCTATAGCCGTAGCGGTTGACGAAGTTGTCGTTTTGACGGATTGAACCTTCTGACTCGTACCAGTCGTAACGAATACCCGCGTCGATGATTAGATCAGCGTTGACGTCCCAAGAATCTTGGATGTATAAAGCATTGTAGTTGTAGCCCCAAATAGCGCGCAAGTCATTCTCGTCGTTAGTAACAGCATTGTCGTAGCTAACTTCAGATGCTAGAGCGTTGCGCAAATCATCAAGGCTGGCAAAGTAGTATGAGCCTTCAGAGTTCTGTGCAAACAGGTTGTTTACGTCAACTTCTTCACGCTCGTAACCGGCTTTAAGGATATGGTCACCCATTGCATATTCAGCGACGAATTTATATTGCATAAACTCTTGGTCTAGTTCGTTTCCGTGACGGAAGCGATCAGGACCGATAGAAAGGAAATAGTCATCACCTTGGAATTCGCGGATGAATACACCAAAGTTAGGGAATTCGGCACCATTTAGTGAGTTTTGGCCTGTGGCTTGGGTAGTGCGGGCAATTTTAACTTCGGTAGAGAAGTCAGAAGTCCAGTCAGAAAAGAAGTGACCGATAAAGCTCTCAATTTCCTCAGAACGGTCATACCAAGCAGATGATGCACCTAATACCTCACCACGGGGAAGGGTGAAGTTGTTACCCGATTGCTCGCGGATAGTATTGCCTTCAGTGCTGATGTAAGTAAACTTAGCGCGGTGATCCTGGTTGATGTTCCAGTCGATGTTAGCCAAGAGCTTTTCATCTTCTGCAGGTGGCTTGTCGAAACCACCGATATCAAAGCCCCAATTGTTTTGGACTATTGAGCGAACTTCAGCAACGTCCGCATCAGTTATACCAGGTTCAATGTTCAAGGCACCTGAGCCAACAGGACCGCGGTTAAGTGGCGCGATTTCTTCAAACTTATCATACGCAACGAAGAAGAAAAGCTTATCTTTGATGATTGGACCACCAAGCGTTGCATAGAAGGTTTCTTCTTCAAAGGTGGAGTCGAACTCCAGATCCTTGCTCTTGTCACCAATCATGCCGTCATCAGTATATGAAAAGCCTACAGAACCTTTAAATTCGTTGGTACCAGACTTAGTTACTGCGTTGATAGTACCGCCGGTAAAGCCGTTGTATTCAACATCAAACGGTGCGGTCTGGATAGACAGGGATTCGATAGCGTCGTAAGAGATAGGAGAGCGCTGGGTTGGGTAACCGTTGGCATTCAAACCAAACCGGTCATTCAATGCTACACCGTCGACCGTCAAGGAGTTGAAGCGGTTGTTTGCACCGGCAATTGTCAACTCTTTTGCGCCACCGCTTTGGATGTTAACAGACGCAAATGGGTCAAGCTCGGCAGCGTCAGTAATATCACGGTCAATCGTCGCGACTTCTTGCAATGCTTGAAGGCCAAGGCTGGTGCTTAGACCTTCATTTGAAAAACCAGCCGCAGCATAACTACCAGTTACTACGATTGATTCCATACTTTGTGTTGATTCAACAGTTACAGGCAAGATAAATGTTTGGTCAAGTGACAAGTACACGTCGTTTACTTGTACAGTAGTAAAATCAGAGCCAGTGACCGTAATTTGGTATGGACCACCAACACGCAAGCCACGGGCAGAGAATACGCCGTTAGCATTTGTTGTCGCGGTTGACACTGTACCAGATGGAACGTGCGTAATAGTTACGGTTGCACCCGCAACGTTGGCTCCGGCTTCTAAAGTAACATCACCCCTAATTGAAGAGGTTGTTGTTTGCGCCATTGCTGCAGTCGATATGCCGACCGACATTGCAACCGCTAACGCAACACGGCTGAACTTGGTGTTTTTAAACATTGTGTTTTCCTAGTTTTTAAGTGTAATTGCCAAATCTCACTAGATGCCAGCTAGTCTTCTTCCTATGCTGGCAACCCAAAGCACTATCAGTAGCGTCTATTTATTTTTGCTGCACATTATAATTAAATTTTGTTGCAGATAAATGAACTTTCTGCCTAATAACACATCAAATTTTTGTTAGTTTGATGTTGCAAGGAATAAGTCGCACTACCAAAACCCTGAGCGAGAACTGTACCGGGACTGCATTGCGACTTTAACAAGCCGAAAAACATGCATCCAAACGCACAGCCCTAGCAATTTAAGCTAGGCAAATTTTCGCAGTTACAACAAAAACAGGAATGCTTTAAGGGCATTCATAATCTTTCGTTAACATTACTTAAATATCAACAACTTACTTAGCATTAGTAATATTACTTGTTGCAATAAGTAAAGCTTACTGATGAAATACCGCCTGTTTTGTGAGCTTTGACCTTTACCTAACCGTGAAACTGTTTCCTTTAACAACAACGCAATTGCTACTGGTGTTCATCGGTTGTGTATTGCTGACTTTTATATTTACCCGCCTGAGTTTCAGCGGAAACCTTATAACCGTCCCACAAATTTTGCAGTTCGATGATTCCTGCCAAACTGAAACTGGACGCCACGCTGATGAATTAACCATAGTTGCCTACAGCGAGGGAATGGCACGCAATGTAATGAACCAACTTTGCACCAACGATGCAGTCAATAAGCAATTTGGCAAGGTCAATGCCTTTTGGCAACCCGACGAACGCGAAATGTTCGAGTTTGTTGGCCAAGGTTCCGCCGACCTCATTTTAATCAAAGACAATTTTATCCGTGCCTTCGATTCTGACATCACTTACGGCTACCGCGAAATAGCGGCCTATGGCGACTACAACGCCTATCTTATAGGTGGTAAAGAAAAGCCACGCTTGGAAAAAGAATATTTATTGGGCAAGCGAATCGGTATCCTTGACTATCCCAGCAGCCGTTCTGGACATATCGCGCCTATGCGCTTGTTCAAGCAACTGGGTTTGACTAAAAACCAAGTTGAATTGAATTACGCCAAATCCCACACGCAGCTACGGACGCTATTGGCCACCGGCCAAGTAGACATGATCTCTTCCTTTTGGGCAGAAACAGACAATGAAATGTTTTCACCCAGCTACCGTACGCCGCTGCAAGACCAAATTAGTGGCAGTAAATGGTATCTTAAGGCCGCAGACAAAAACCCGGAGCTAAAATGCAGCATCCAGGCACTGCTAGTGGCAATGAAGCAAGACTACGAAGGGTATTACAGCGATATTAGCCTGATATCGCCGTGCGAGAACCAGCTTCAAGGCACTGGCTCACCATGAAATTAGCATTCCCGGTAAAAATTTGGTCCTCCATTGCCCTATCCTACTTGATCCTGCAGTTCCTGGCGTTGGTCTATGCGATTGACCAAGAGCGCAGCTATGTTGAAAAGTCCCATTGAACGGGTAACCACACGTATCGCCCTAGACCTGCCAGAATTACGGCTTGCCAATCCATTGTTTAACCGGGCGGCCGATGTCAAAAGCGTCTCCTTTTACGCGCAAAACTTAAACCAATTCCTCACAGACTCTGGCTTGCACGTTAGGCTCGCAAGTATCCAAGGTATCCGTTTTGGCGTTACCGGATACAAAGAGCTGCGCGAGGTTGAACTAAACACCAGCCGCAAGGATATCGAGGTATCACTGGCTATAATGCCTATACCAATGCAGTGGCGGGTATTGCTAATCCCGCTGTTATTTGCTGGCTTGTTCTCAGCTTTGGTGCTTTACAATGTCAAGGTCAGCAGAGAGCTACGCGCACAGAACAAGATTAAAGAACGGGACACCAAAGCCAAGCTAGTTATCGATCTTAGGGATAGGAGCCTGTATTTAAACATTTCACCTGACACCAAGGCTACCTTGTCCAACAAGCCGATTTGCTTTTACCTGGCTATGTTGCGCTATTGCCGGGACAATGACAAAGCGGTGCTGTACCACAATAAAAACTTACCCGAGGAATTCATCGAACTCGCCAATAAGTACTTTTACAGGTTGCTCGAACTCGGCCATTCCCGGCGCAAACGTCCGGACTTTGATAGCAACATTGATAAAATGCTGAGTGAAATCCGCGCTGCACTAGACGAAGTCCTAGATGCGGAAACAGATCTGAAAAAAGTATTTTACCCACAAAAGGCACAGGGTGAGGGCTCCCGTTCCAAACTGCACAACTACGCGCTTTCAGGACTAAACTCAGAGCATTATGAATTGATTGGGCATTAGCGACTTACCCCCACTAGTTAACACAAAAAACTGCGAGTTTATTTAGGGTTAAATTGGCATATCTGGCAAGCGACTGGTAATCTTGGCAATAAACGGCCTGTTACAACAATAAATGAACTTCGAAACTAAGGTAATCGCCATTTCTGGCGGCTCTGGCTCTGGAAAATCCTTGTTCACAGATACAATCCGCAAGGAATTCCAAGATTCGGGAGCCAATATACAGATACTGTGTGAAGACCACTATTATCGCAATCAAGATCACTTGTCGATGGATGAGCGAGTGCTGACTAACTATGACCATCCCAATGCATTTGAGCATGAGCTATTAGTTGAGCACTTACGAGCCTTGAAAAACGGCAAAAGTATCCATTATCCACATTACTCCCACAAGCAGCATACCCGGCTCCCAGAAACCACAGAATTGCACCCGGCACAGGTAATTGTTGTCGAAGGGATAATGCTGCTGGCCAGCCCGGAACTGCTGCCGTTGTTTGATGTAAAAGTGTTTATCGATACTCCGCTGGACATTTGTTTGTTACGCCGTATTAAAAGGGATATTGATGAACGTGGGCGCAGCTTAGATTCAGTTATCCAGCAATACCAAGAAACGGTCAAACCCATGTATCATCAATTTATCGAGCCAAGCCGGTTCATCGCTGACGTTGTGGTAACCCAGGGTGGGAAGAACCGCATTGCCCTCGACGTTATCAAATCACACATAAAACAAATATTAAAATAAAGGAAGCATATGATTAGTTTATTGGGAGTTGTTGCCCTGCTCGGGGCAGCCTATCTGCTGTCTTACAACCGGTCATCCATAAATTGGCGCACAGTATTTGGCGCCCTCGCGATACAAGCCAGTGTTGGCATGTTGGTTTTGTATTTCCCAGCGGGTAAACAAGCACTAGAAAACATTGGCGAATTCGTCAAAGGGATCTTGGAATACAGCAAGGCTGGCACCCAGTTTTTATTTGGTGATTTAGTAGGCGATTCAATCGGCTTTATATTTGCTTTTCAAGTACTACCCGTCATCGTGTTTTTCTCAGCCTTAATCACGGTGCTTTACCATATTGGCATCATGAGCTGGGTGATCCGTATTATTGGTGGCTTTTTGCAAAAAGTACTGCATACCAGCCGCCCTGAATCCATGAACGCGGCGGCCAACATTTTTGTTGGGCAAACCGAAGCGCCCCTAGTGGTTAAACCCTTTATCGCTAATATGACCAAGTCCGAGCTATTCGCGTTGATGGTGGGCGGAATGGCATCTATTGCAGGTTCAGTAATGGCGGGATATGCGGGCCTCGGTGTTGAAATTAAGTATCTGGTGGCCGCATCCTTTATGGCAGCCCCGGGCGGGCTATTGATGGCCAAGATTATCCTGCCGGAAACTGGCGCGCCAAAAAATGAGCTCAATGAGCTAAATCCACAAATGGAAACCAATACCAATATATTCGATGCCGCTGCACAAGGTGCAGCTTCTGGACTGCGCATAGCAGCTAATGTCGGTGCGATGCTGCTGGCGTTTATTGCTTTGATTGCGTTGTTAAATGGCGTAATAGGTGGTGTTGGCGGTTGGTTTGGCGCACCTGATCTCACTTTTGAACTGATTTTGGGCTACTTGTTCCAACCTATCGCCTGGTTGTTGGGTGTACCTTGGAATGAAGCCAACCTTGCTGGTAGCTTTATCGGTCAAAAACTGGTTGTGAATGAATTTGTAGCTTACCTGAATTTTGTTGAATACCGGGAGCAGTTGAGTGAACACTCTCAGGCAATTATTACTTTTGCGCTTTGTGGTTTTGCCAACTTCTCTTCAATCGCCATCTTAATGGGTGGCATCGGTGCGATGGCCCCTAACCGCCGTTCAGACCTTGCCAACCTTGGTTTGCGTGCCGTTATCGCAGCGAGCTTTGCCAACCTAATGAGCGCGGCACTTGCTGGCTTTTTCATGTCAATTTAATTTAAGGAGGCACAATGGAACTGGTAGCAGTTGATTATCAAGCTGAAAATGCAGCAGAATTATTTACCACTTCATTGCGGGAAACTGGTTTTGGTGTACTAAAAAACCATCCTATCCAAAAAAGCGCTGTAGAGTCCATCTACAACAACTGGCAAGCATTTTTTGACAGTGATCGCAAACAAGACTTCCACTTTAATGTAGACACGCAAGATGGCTTTTTCCCATCGTCTGTGTCTGAAGTGGCCAAGGGCTTTAAGAAGAAGGACATCAAGGAATACTACCATTTTTATCCTTGGGGGCAGTGCCCGGAAGACCTTCGCCAAGAATTGCAGGACTATTATGATGCAGCGCAAAACCTTGCCAAAGAGCTGTTGGGATGGGTGCAGGAATATTCACCACATGATGTTGCACTAAATTATCGCCAGCCCCTATCCAGTATGATTGAAGGCAGCGAGCAAACCTTGCTGAGGGTTTTGCATTACCCTCCGTTGCAAGGTGACGAGGAGCCTGACGCAATAAGGGCGGCAGCCCACGAGGACATAAACCTGCTAACCATATTGCCAGCGGCCAACGAGCCTGGCTTGCAAGTGAAAGGTAAGGACGGCAATTGGATCGACGTCCCCTGCCACTTTGGCAACTTGATAGTGAATATCGGTGACATGCTGCAAGAAGCATCAGGCCACTATTACCCTTCTACAACCCACCGGGTAATTAACCCAGAGGGCCAGGACCAGGGTAGGTCGCGCATTTCATTGCCTCTGTTTTTGCACCCGAAACCCGAAGTCGTGTTGTCAGATCGCTATACCGCAGATAGTTATCTTAAAGAACGACTGAAAGAACTGGGTGTAATCTAGTAGGCTTATCCTACCAAAAGCCCGGTGGAAAATGGCGTATCCCCAATCAGGATCCGCCATTTTTTGTTTATCTGCTAGCGTATTGCAACTCTGTGAATGCGCTTCCAGGACAAAGCGGCGGGAACAGTTGTGCCAGGAACAACCGAATTATACCGATCCCCTTAGGTATTAAACTAATCGCTGTTTGGGCAACAAAGTCTATGTTGGTAGCCCCTACCAATAATTTGAACCATGGTATTGCAGTTCATAACCATTCACCAATAGGGAACTTGCGTGCATTCTAAATGGCAGTAAACTAAAGCTTAGTGCCTACAATTTGGACTATTCATATTGCTGCGATTCAATATTAAGTTGGGCTTTTTGATATTGCTTTTGCCTTGCTTATTGAACAACAAGGCCATTGCGTGCCCTAGTCAATTTGACAAGGTCGCTTTACCTGTAAAGGCTAATACCTGCACCCTTATTGAAAATGACACGCCTGTGGCCTTAACATTTTTCTATCCTGCCGATCTAAAAACCACTTTAGCGCAATTCACGCGTCAAAATATTGACATTGATACAACTTCCACAGGAGACAAACATATAGTACTCCAAGTACTCGGCGGTCAATATCAACTAGTACTATACAGCCAAGAACATGGTACACATGTCAGCATCCGTAAGGCCTAAAGCCCAAATTGAAGCCCTTGCATAAATAAATTTTTGGCTTGTCCCAATAGCTGGCACTGCATTTGCAAAACTCAGTTTGAAAATTTTTCTGTCATTTTTTTGTATGAGGACAAGTGTTATGGAATTAGCCGTTGTGCTTTTTATGATGTTGATTGTAGTCACTATTGGCGCTGTCAAACTTAACGATGGTGGTATTGCTTTTCCTTTCAAAAAGAAAACCAACCTATTCACCCCAGTTGAACGCTCATTCCTGGATTTATTGGAAACTGCCGTGGGGCACCAATACCGTGTCATTTGCCGGGTGCGCCTGACCGATATCATCACCGCCCGCGAAAATACGCAAAAGCGCACATTGCGCACAGCATGGCAACGGGCGAGTGGTCGCCACCTGGATTTTGTGCTATGTGACAAAAAAGACCTGACCCCAGTTATTGCGGTCGATTTAGTACACCAAGAAGGCAGCGGTTATAAAACCCAACGTGACTGGTTCATTTCTGGTGCGCTAGACGCAGCGCGTATTCCACATTTGCGTATAAAAGTACGCGGGGGCTACAAGCCACAGGACATCCGTGCCTGCATCAATGCCAAGTTGGCGCCGGTGAAATTTAAAGAACCCAAAGCACCAATCATTGCGGGAACCAACAACCCAGATAGAAAGGCACCATTAACCCGTCCCATAGCGGCCTAACACAATTGGATAATCAAGACAGCGCGCTTGTGGTCAACAGGCGCGCTTTGCTTTAGACTGCCCGCCATTATCTAAACAACCGGTGCAACTGTTATGAAAGTCGGTATTTTAGGCGCGATGGCACAAGAAATTGCGCTTATTAAAGAACATTTAGACCATATTGAAACATACCACTTCGCCCACCTGGAATATTACGTGGGCAAACTGAACGACGTAGAAGTCGTCCTAGTCAAATGCGGCATAGGCAAAGTCGCAGCATCTGTGGCCACCACTGTGATGATAGACAGGTTTAGCCCAGATTTTATTGTCAATACCGGCTCAGCAGGTGGTTTCGACCAAGAGCTAGACATTGGTGACGTTGTGATCGCGACAGGTGTGCAGCACCATGATGTTGATGTAACCCACTTTGGCTATAAATTGGGGCAGGTATATGGCATGCCTGATATCTATCCTTGTGATGTGCGCATGGTGGAGGCTGCTGAAACGGCCGCGGCCAAGATTCAGGATATTAAAATTAAGCGTGGATTAGTCTGTACTGGTGATTCCTTTATCGGTTGCGACGAGGCCGCCAGCCGGCTACGTAATTTGGTGCCCCAAATGGCGGCTGTTGAGATGGAAGGTGCCGCAATTGGACAAACGGCTTTTATGCTAGATACGCCATTTTTGGTCATTCGTTCACTGTCTGACATCGCAGGTAAAACTTCACATACCTCTTTTAACGCCTACTTGGAAAAAGCTGGCCGCAATTCTGCGACCTTGGTAATGGATATGATCAACAACTTATCCCACTAACCATGGATCCTTTTGCCAACGCCAATCCTGTGCTCACCAGCGCCATCGTGCTGCTGGTATGTGTTGTGCTCGAAAAGGTGTTACCGTGGCGGGATAGCAGCCACCCGCTTGTATTAATGCGCTTGTTTGCGCGCAACCTTGCCAAGAAGACCGTTAAGAAGAACCGCAGTGTTGGGCAGCAGAAACTCGCAGGTGTTTTAGCGATTGCGGTACTCGTGCTACCGCTGTGTATTTTCATGTTCACGTTTTTGTGGTTTGCGGAATACTCCTGGTTTTTCAGCGGTATGTTCCTACTGGTTGCGCTTCGGTTTAACCCCACCGCCAAGCAAACCCAAAAGATAGAACACTTATTGAAATCTAATAAAAAAGCCCTTGCCCGGAACCAATTACAACGCATTGTACTGCGCCAAACCGACAACTTGTCGAGCATGGGAATCGTAAAGGCAACCATGGAAACCTTTATTTTGCGCTTCCACTACCAATACATCTGCACACTTTTCTGGTACCTCATTCTCGGCGGCGCAGGTGCATTGGTATACAGGTGCTGTTATGAGATGTCACAAGAGTGGAATATAAAAAGCGAACAGTTTAAACACTACGGCAGGCCGGTAAGTTGGCTGTGCCTGTTACTACAGTGGATCCCGGTTCGATTATCGGGTTTATTGTTTACCGCCACCCTTGGCTTAATGGCAGCTTACCGCTCCTTAAAGGCTCTGACTGGAAATGTCTCAACCCATACATTATTGTTAGCAATATTTGCCGGTGCACTAGGCTGCCGGTTGGGCGGCCCTGCGTATTACCAAAACAAAAAAATGCGACTCCCAAAATGCGGCAATGACAGGGATCCAGATATTGCTGATGTTAGCAGGTTGAGGACGCTGATAATCCAGTATCAAATCATTCTGTTTGCCACAATGGCAGTCTTATTTTTAGGTGCTTATTCGGTATTGAGCCAGTTACCCCGATTGCATTAAACTTTGGTTGCATACCCGCTTAATAATCCAATAAAAGTGGTGAAAAAGTTGTCAAAAATGTTTAACATTGCCGGCTTTGTTTTTCCCCTTTAATCACAATACGATGAAATACCACTTAACAGCATTAGGTAACGCTCTAGTTGACCTTGAGTACACGGTCTCCCCAAGTTTTTTTAAACAAGAAAATATAGAAAAAGGGGTCATGACACTTATTGACAAGTCGCAGCACAAGAGTCTGTTGGATGCGTTGGAACCGGCGCACCCCATTCGCAAAAAGGCTTGCGGCGGATCAGCTGCAAACACAGTAGTCACAGCGGCACAATACGGTGCACAAACGTTTTATTGCTGCAAAGTTGGAGATGATCACTTTGGCAAGTTTTACAAGGAAGATCTCGCCAACAGCAATGTCCACCACAAACTGGCCGAACAAAACGATTCAGGTGAAACCGGCAAGTGCATTGTTATGGTGACAGAAGATGCCGACAGGACGATGAATACCTACCTTGGGATCACTGCTGAGTTTGGCCTAAACGAAGTATGCGAGCAGGCAATCAAAGATTCCGAATACCTATACATTGAAGGCCATCTAGTGTACTCACCACAGGCTGTACAAGCTATTCTACATGCCAAGCGCATCGCACGTGAAAACGGCGTAAAAGTAGCACTAACGGTATCTGATCCAGCCGTAATCAAATATGTGCGCGAGCATATAGATGAAGTCATCGGCAGCGATGGTGTTGACTTACTGTTTTGTAACACCGAAGAAGCTACGGACTATGGCCATGGTGACCTAGAGGCTGGTATTGCTGCATTTAGGAAAATTTGCCCACATGTCGTGGTCACCAGTGGTGCCGAAGGTGCTACCATTTATCTCAATGGCGATGCTGGTATCAAGGTACCAGCATTCAAAGTTGAAGCAATAGACACTACAGGTGCTGGTGATACGTTTGCGGGCGCTTACTTATATGCCATCACCCATGGTTTCAGTACAGTGGCTGCTGGCGAGCTCGCCAACAAAACAGCATCTGAGTGTGTAGCACACTTCGGTCCGCGTCTATCAACCGAAAAACAAGCATCTATAATGAACGTTCTGCGCAAAACTGCGTAGAAGCAATCGAAACAAACACTGATTGGAAAACACATATGAGTGAAACGAACCCTGTAATCGAAGCTAATGATTACAAAGTTGCTGACCTTGCACTAGCAGAGTGGGGCCGCAAAGAGTTAGACATTGCTGAAACTGAAATGCCGGCCTTGATGCGCATCCGCGCTAAATACCAAGCACAACAACCATTGGCTGGCGCCAAAATCCTTGGTTGTATCCATATGACGATCCAGACCGGTGTTTTAATTGAAACACTAGTAGCCTTAGGTGCAGAAGTTCGCTGGTCTTCATGCAATATTTTCTCTACCCAAGACCACGCAGCAGCAGCTATGGTTGCCGCCGGCGTACCTGTGTATGCCTGGAAAGGTGAAACAGAAGAAGAATATGACTGGTGCCTAGAGCAAACCATCCTTAAAGACGGCCAGCCTTGGGATGCCAATATGGTATTGGATGACGGTGGTGACCTCACCGCCATGCTACATGACAAGTACCCGCAAATTCTTGATAGCGTACACGGCATCACTGAAGAAACCACCACCGGTGTGCACAGGTTGTTAGAAATGTTGGAACAAGGCACCTTAAAGGTACCTGCCATTAACGTTAATGATTCCGTGACCAAATCTAAAAATGACAATAAATACGGCTGCCGCCACAGCCTGAATGACGCCATTAAACGCGCAACAGACCACTTGTTAGCCGGTAAAAAAGCACTCGTTGTCGGTTACGGTGATGTGGGTAAAGGTTCTGCACAGTCATTGGCACAAGAGGGTATGATAGTGCGCGTGGCTGAGATTGACCCCATCTGTGCCATGCAAGCCTGTATGGATGGCTTTGAAGTCGTATCGCCCTACAACGATGGCATCAATACCGGCAAACTAGAAGATATCAATACAAGCTTGCTACAAAATACTGACCTTATCGTCACCACGACCGGTAACGTCAATGTCTGTGATAGCAATGTACTGAAGTCACTTAAATCAACCGCAGTGGTATGTAACATTGGCCATTTTGACAACGAAATCGATACGGCTTACACACGTGACAATTGGCGCTGGGAAGAAGTAAAACCCCAGGTTCACAAAATTTACCGCAGTGACGACCCGAGTGATCATTTGATCCTATTGTCTGAAGGTCGGTTAGTTAACTTGGGCAATGCCACGGGCCACCCTTCCCGTATCATGGATGGCTCCTTCTCAAACCAAGTTTTGGCGCAAATCCATTTATTCGAGCAAGGATACGCTAAGCGCAGCGACGCGGAAAAAGCCGAGCTATTACGCGTAGAGGTATTGCCTAAACAGCTTGATGAAGAAGTAGCGCGCTATATGGTAGAAGGTTTTGGCGGTGTTATTACTGGCCTTACCCAAACCCAAGCAGACTACATTGGCGTCACAGTTGACGGCCCATTCAAGCCGGAAACTTATCGCTACTGATTCTAATGTAAAGATCCAAAGGGGGCGCCAGCTCCCTTTATTTCATTAAGCAAGCACCAACAAATCTTTTTTGCATATCACTTGGATAGCACCTAGACTGCCTGCTAGTTTCAACCATACTGGCGCAGCAATGGACATCACCCTGACCACACCTGCTATGCTATTTCCGGCTATTTCTTTATTGTTATTGGCCTATACCAACCGTTTCGTCGCCCTCGCCAGCATCATCCGAAATTTTGACCAAGATGAGCATGATGACAGCATGCACTTGCAAATCAGCAACCTGCGCAAGCGCATCCAAATTATCAAACGCATGCAAGAAACTGGCGCTTTGAGTTTCTTTTTCTGTGTGGTCTCTATGCTGGCCATTTACATGGAATACAACGCGCTCGGCAGTTGGGTATTCGCCTTAAGCCTGCTGCTTCTACTATACTCATTATTACTATCAGTAAGGGAAATCAACATTTCGGTTGAAGCCCTGGATGTGCATCTATCAAAGTACAAATGCAAATGACAACGTTAACTTACAAAGCTTTTGAGCTAGCGGATTTTGACCAAGTAATTGCACTTGGCAACCGGGTACATGGTGACAATTACCTAAACCAAGCGTCACTCAAGCAACTTTACCAAGCAGGCTTCAAAGACGGCATTAATGCCAGTTTGGTAGCCTATGATGGTGAAAAATTAGTTGGCTTTAGGATCACTCTTGCGCCAGGCCAGTGGCCCATTGATGAGTGGTGCAGTCCCGAGCTTTGGCAATGCCCTGAACCTGAGGTGTGTTATTTTAAATCCAACACAGTCGATGCTAGTTACCGCGGGCACGGAATTGGTTCGAGCCTGCTTAACAAATCCATAGCACAAGCAAAGCACCAAGGTGCTAAAGCAGGCCTCGCCCATATTTGGCTTGCCAGCCCAGGTAATAGTGCCTACAAATATTTTGTAAAGTGTGGTGGCGTTCTCGTAAAAGAACACCCAAACCGCTGGTCTAAATGGTGCGAAGACGGGTTTGTTTGCCCTGTCTGTGGCAATAATTGCACCTGTACCGCCGCCGAAATGATCATCCACTTCTAAAGTAACTAGTTAAAGTAGTATGTACGACCCCCTAGTTGATAAGCAGCTAAGGCCATTCCAGGGCTATCCCCCAAGTTATTGGCACCAGCAGACATCAAAGCGAGAAAATTTTGCCCCACTGTCTAACAATTTGGACACCGAGGTCGCCATCATTGGTGGTGGTTATACAGGCCTTAGCGCCGCGCTAACACTTGCGCAACATGGTGTCAGCTGCGTGCTGCTAGAAGCCAATGAAATCGGTTGGGGATGCAGCAGCCGCAATGCAGGCTTCATCTTACCCGGCTGCGGACGTTTAGACTATGCCGGCATAGCCGCAAAATATGGATCAGCCACGGCAGAAGCAACCATCTCAGAGTACTACGCCGCGCTGGATACTGTGCATGAATTCATTGGCTCCAACGATGTGCAACGCACCCAAGGCGGATATTTGAAAATTGCCCACAACCGGGCATTTGCCCAAAAGATGCAATCCGCCTGGCGTGCATTACCGCCCCAATGGCAATCGCAATACCGATGGCTAGGGGCAGCAACGATTAGTAATAGTTTTATCCCAGGTTACCGCAGCTTTGGTGGCCTCTACCGGGAAGCTGGCCAAGGCTTGAACCCATTTAAACTTGTGCTGGCCCTAGCAGGTACGGCGCGCCAAAATATGATACCAATATTTTGTAACTCGCCGGTGCAGCGTTGGCAAAAACAACAAAACAAGCATCATTTGCTTTGCAACCAACATAGTGTGCAAGCAGAGAAAGTCATACTGGCCAGCAATGCTTATGGCCTGCGCCAACTGAGCCAAGTCAGCTATAAACAGTTTCCAGTATTATCCAGTGTATTGGTAACGGCACCACTGCCAGCCAAATTAGTAGCCAAGTGGCGCGCCGGGTTAATGGCAATGGACACCCGCTCTTTGAAATACTACTACCGGCTGCTACCAGATAAGCGGTTGCTTTTCGGTGGCCGCGGCGCCATCACCGGCAAACAAGCCAACACTGGGCGCAGCCAAAACCATTTGCGCAAAGCATTGCATCAATATTTTCCGGAACTAACAGATATCGCTGTGGAATATTTTTGGAGCGGCTGGGTCAGTGTTTCTGCCGATGATCTGCCCCACATTTGCCGGGACGGTGAAGATCCATCACTGTATTACAGTACTGGTTACTGTGGTTCTGGGGTTGCCTTTGCCTGCCATGCTGGCAAAAGGCTGGCACAGTTAGTGGTTGGAGAAAACTGGCAGAACCAGGACGCTGTAATCTATCAAAAACCCATACCAGCTTTTCCTTTCACTCCTTTTCGGCGGATCGGGTTGCGGGCTTACTATGCTTGGCAACGCGGCCTAGATGCCCTAGGCCGCTAATGAAGATAGGGTTTAAGCCAACGTTACTTTTGCAAACTTGCGTTTACCCACTTGGTACACGGCGGTGCCCGTTTCACTGACTTGTAGACGCGGATCTTGGACTTTTTCACCGTCGATTTTAACCGCACCCTGCTTCACCATGCGCATGGCTTCAGAAGTAGAGCTGACTAATTTAGCCTGCAACAACAAATTGCCCAGCATTAGGCCCTCTTCTGGCAAGGCAATATCAAGTTGGGGAATGTCGTCTGGAATCGCATTTTTCTGGAACCGGGTAACAAAATCCTGGTGCGCAGCCTCAGCCGCAGCTTCATCATGGAAGCGGGCAATTATTTCTTTAGCCAATAAAATCTTAACATCACGCGGATTTTTGCCGTCAGCGATATCTTGTTTTAACGCCGCCACTTCTTGCAACGGCCGAAAGCTTAACAAATCGTAATAGCGCCACATCAGGTCATCGGAAATTGACATGATTTTACCAAACATATCGTTTGGCGAGTCCGTGATCCCAATGTAGTTATTCAGGGATTTAGACATTTTCTGCACACCATCCAAGCCTTCCAGTAGCGGCATCATTAACACGCATTGGGGTTTCTGGCCTTCTTCTTTCTGCAACTCGCGTCCCATTAGCAGGTTAAAGCGCTGGTCGGTACCGCCGAGTTCGACATCGGACTGCAATGCCACCGAGTCCCACCCCTGCGCTAATGGGTACAAAAACTCATGGATCGCGATGGGCTGGCCATTGGCGTAGCGCTTTTTAAAGTCATCCCGTTCCAACATCCGGGCGACCGTTTGGCGGGCTGCCAATTTGATCATGCCAGCTGCACCCAGTTTTTCCATCCATTCTGAATTGAAGCGAATAACGGTTTTTTCCGGATCCAGGATCTTAAACACCTGCTCTTTATAGGTTTCCGCATTGGCTAGGATCTGTTCTTTGGTAAGAGGCTTCCGGGTAGCGTTCTTTCCGGTCGGATCACCAATCATGCCAGTGAAATCACCGATCAAAAAGGTAACAATGTGCCCCAGTTGCTGGAAAGTACGTAACTTGTTGATAAGAACAGTGTGCCCAAGGTGCAGGTCAGGTGCTGTGGGATCAAAACCCGCCTTGATATTGAGTGGTTCGCCAGTCTTGAGCTTCTCAATCAGCTCTTCTTCAATCAAAATTTCATCGGCGCCACGTTTGATTTCTGCCAGGGCCTGTTGCCAATCAGCCATTAACTGCTTGCTCCTTATACTTTTAGCGCTGCTAGCGCTGAAGACTTCAAATTTGTAAATTTTTGCGATTTTACTTGGCTTAGAGGGACTTGCCTAGCGGATTTTCCCTAGAAAATTCAAGGTAATCATTATATTCTTTTGAACATATGCGGCATTCTGCGTTCAAACTTTTGGTCATAGGGGAATAACTCCTTGAATTAGGCACTCGCTTTAGCCTAATTTGACTTTGCATGAATTGCCCTATAAGAGTTCTCGAAACAAACAAAAGCGCTAACAAAGCCCGATATATTTAGGGCATTGAAATAAAATAAAATAGTATGTTTCAACAAGAATTAAGGCAGGTATATAGCAAACTGCCAAAACAACACAAACTCGCCCTGGCATCAGCCCTTGGTCTTGTCACCTTGTTGGTCATCTGGCCAACTGAGTCGCAATCTGGTAATCCTCTAGGTGGCGAGCCAAATGCGCCCGGGCAGAGGGTGAGCATCCCCCTACCCAATTCAGTTACTGATTTAGCTGAAAACCAAACCGTATATGAACTAGCACCCAGCTCTACGGTGCCAGTAGGTGATGTCGCAATGTCAGTCGCGTCTATACCAAAAGCAAGCACCGACATTGCTGAACCCGAGGATGTTGTAGAACCTACAACCACAGCTATTGAAGAAGGCGCATCGCTTGAAATAGCAAAAGTTGAAACCACAACTTCAGAATTAGAACCTGCGGGCATTGGCCAAGAAAAAATCGAATTAACCATAGACGAATTAATGCACCTGGATTCCTTGGAACCAGGGATCCGCTACCCATTGGCACTTGACCAAAGCCAAATCCCCGAGCCGGAGCAACTATTCGACAACTTCCAACCCGAATGGGAAAACCATACAGTGCGCCGCGGTGACACCTTGGCCAAATTGTTTTCCCGCGCCGGTTTCAGTGCCCAGGAAGTCCACCATGTGTCTAGGGCGGGCAACTATGCCAAAAAACTATTGCGCATAATGCCAGGTGACGAGTTACGCCTATTACCTTCAGAGTCAGGTGGTTTTGCCGAGTTGGAGTATGAGCACTCACCGACCCAAACACTGAGGGTCTACCGTGATGGTAGTCGTTTTAAAAGTGAAATGGTCACAAAAGAAGTGTACTCACGCCTTAATTATGCTAGCGGTGAAATTACGTCAAATTTCTGGAATGCCGGTGTCCGGGCAGGTATGACCGATAACCAAATTATGTCCTTGGCCACTATTTTTGGTTGGGATATCGACTTTGCCCTGGATATCCGTAAAGGCGACCATTTCAATGTTATTTACGAAGAAAATTATATTGATGGTGAATTTGTTGGATACGGCGATATCGTCGCGGCAGAATTTACCAACCAAGGCGAGCAATTTGCCGCCATCCGCTATACCGATGGCAACTATTACACGCCGGAAGGGCGCAGCATGCGCAAGAGCTTTTTGCGGGCTCCCGTCAACTTCAAATACATCAGTTCCAACTTCAACCCACGCCGGTTCCACCCAGTCCAGAAACGCATCAAACCACACAATGGCATCGACTATGCCGCGGATGTTGGCACACCGGTAATGTCAGCGGGCGACGGTAGGGTAACAGCCTCCGGATATAACCGCTTCAACGGTAACTATGTCTTTATCCAGCATGGTGATACCTATGTTACCAAGTACCTGCACCTGCATAAGCGCAACGTCAAAAAAGGCCAGTGGGTCAAACAAGGCCAGAACATAGGCCAAGTAGGCCGCACCGGCATGGTGACAGGTGCGCACTTGCACTACGAATTTTTAGTCAACGGCAAGCATAAAAATCCACGTACAGTGAAGTTGCCAAAAGCGCTGCCCATTGCCAAAAAGGAAAAACAAGCCTTCCTGGCCATTGCGCGTGAGTATCAATCCAAGCTCGACAATAACCGTCGCATCATGCTTGCCATGAACTTACAAACGGCACGTTAACCCTGTATTGGATAGTAGCCCGACTATGACAGATTTATATGTAGGCCTGATATCTGGCACCAGTATGGATGGTGTCGATACTGTGGTAGCTGAAATATCACCAAGCGGCGTAAAGACCCTGGGCTTCAAAACCCTACCCTACCCTGATGATTTATTGAAAGATCTAAAAGCTTTGTGCCGGCCTGCCGCCAACGAAGTGGTGCGCATTGGCCGTGCCGATAGGCAAGTCGCACAGCATTTTGCCAACGCGACAAACCTGTTGCTGCAAGAGTTAGGCTATTCAGCAGAAGATATCAAGCTGATAGGTAGCCATGGCCAAACCGTGCGCCACCATCCCAACGGTAAACTGGGTTTTAGTTTGCAACTTGGTGATCCAAATACTATCGCGGTACTGACTGGGATAGATGTAGTGGCCGATTTTAGGCGCAAGGATATTGCCCTAGGTGGCCAAGGCGCGCCTATGGTTCCGGCATTTCACCAAGCAGCGTTTGCCGACCCGAATGAGAACCGTGTTGTACTCAACATTGGTGGTATAGCCAATATCACCTACCTCCCAGCAAACCAACCCGGGCAAGTCATGGGTTTTGACACAGGCCCCGGCAATGGATTGATGGACGCTTGGTGTAAATTGCATACTGGCCAAGACTACGATGACAGTGGCAAGTGGGCAGCACAAGGTAGGTGCCACAAAATGTTGTTAGGTGCCATGCTGAGCCTGCCTTATTTTAAAATGGTTCCCCCTAAAAGCACTGGTAGGGAACTATTCAACATAGAATGTTTGCAACAGCAATTGGCTACAATTGGTGACGAGATTGCACCAGAGGATGTACAAGCCACTTTGCTACAACTGACGGTGCAAAGCATCGCCAACGATATCAAGCGGTTAGATAAAGCCGATGCCATCTATGTCTGCGGTGGCGGCGCCCACAATGACGCTCTAATGGCAGCGCTGGCTGAAGCGGTTCCCTTGACCAAGGTCAGCAATACCAAGGACATCGGCATTACCCCAGATGCCGTAGAAGCCCTTGCCTTCGCTTGGCTCGCCTACGCCTACCAACACGATATCCCGGGCAATATACCGGCTGTAACGGGTGCTAGCCGGGAATCTGTATTGGGTGGGTTATTCAAATCTAGATGATAGCAAAAAGGGAGGTTCAGGACCTCCCTTTTGGCATCGTGGCAACTTACCTTTAAGCTACGTCATTGCCTTCAGTCTGATCAAATTCGCCGTTTAACAGCTGCTGCAAGGGGGCAGTTTCGGCGTAATGCTGCTGGCAGAAACGGTTGGCGACTTCCTGGTATAGCTTGTCCACTGCGTCGGGCGCCATAAATTTATCACTAAATCCAGGTTGCATCGGGTCTATGTGCAAACGCGCCACATTAATAAAGTGGGCGATCAACTCTTTAATGTTTTCCGTACCCACTGCAACCCGCATAGTTGTTAGGAAAATACCTGCATCTTTTTGTTCCTGTTCACCCATTTCAGAATGTGAAGTCAAGGCTGGGCACAGGATAATGGTGTTATTCTGGCCAATGCTTACTTGGTGGCTAAAGGCAGGCTCTAGGGCATCAAAAAAGCGCACAAAGGTATCCCGATCAAGGCCGGTATCTTCCATATCCAAGGTAAACAATGCACAAGGCCAACCGTGGCGCAATTGCTTCTTGCGGATACCCGCATTCATATTGCCTTCGATACTGTGGCAGTGAACTTTTATCTGGGAATGGGAATGGAAAAACTCACTCAATACTTGGGTATTGATGCTCTTGGACAAAATGCGCTGTTCCAAGGTTTTCATACCGGTCAACACATCAAAGGCTTTTTCTGAATCTAGGAAAGCACCTTTAATGTAATACACATCCCAGAACATGGTGCGTGACCAGTCGTAGTTGTTTTCACAAGCACCTTTGGGCTGGAACATACGCCAGGTCTCGGCAATTACTACACCTGCGGTAGTGGCGCCGCTGCCACACATATCTTTGGTATAGCTATGCACCACATAGTCAGGACGTTCCCGTTTGTCCGAGCGTTGTAACGGCTGGTGCAGCACAGGTGTCGCCAAAGTCGAATCCAACATGACCACGTAGTCATCCTGGTGTGCTACCCGACAGATACCCGCGACGTCCAAGACATAGCCATGGGGGTTGCAGGGTGATTCGATATAAACATGCAAATCGTTGTCTTGTAGCCTGTTGGCATGCTTTAATTTTACTTCATTTAGGAAAGCTTCAAATGTGTCAGCGTCATAGCCATCAAACCATTCGATTTGGATGTCCATTCGGTTTTTGCGGGCAAAATAGTCGTGCAACAGTTGGTAGACACCGCCATACACATTGCGCGATACAATCAGCACATCACCGTGGGTCAGGACATTGGACAACATGGCATCAATTGCTGCCATGCCTGAGTTGAAGTTCCAAGCCAGATAATCGGCGGCATAAGGACCCGCTTCCAGCTCCACGACTGCATTGGCCAAGGAAATATTTGTCGGATTTAATAAACGGGAATAAATCTGGTGCGTCGCCTCTTTGCCCTGGAACGCATCATCTACCCATTCAGTACAAGCGTAAACATAGGTCGCCGTGCGCACGATAACTGGGGTGGCAGAAAACAGCGCGGTTGTATTGTCAAACAAAGGGTAATGGGTTTTCGCCACTTGTGAGCCAGTCTGTTGTTGCAGGCTCTGGAAGGTTGCACGGAACGGGTTTTGTAGGGTGTCCAGTACCTTGGCAATCTGGAAGGACAAAAATTTCTTAGCATTGAAATAGGCTATTTTGTCTTTGCGATCCAATGTGGACAGGGTGCGGTTGGTCACCTGCCACAAGTTGTTTATATCGATTTGCGCCTGGTACAAGTGGGAAGCCGCATCAAACAGGCTCTTACCATAATCGCTTTCAGGATCGATACCGAAGTGGGCGAGTTGCTCTTCAGCCAACTGGGAAACCGAGGTGGCGGTAGTGGAATTG
This sequence comes from Alteromonadaceae bacterium, assembly GCA_965279005.1. GTDB lineage: Bacteria > Pseudomonadota > Gammaproteobacteria > Enterobacterales > Alteromonadaceae > Planctobacterium. The sequence continues at coordinate 551,515 of CBDIHK010000028.1, forward strand.
CGTTTAGGGGACAAGACCTTGGCTTGTTGGATTTGTTCTGGCATTTGCATAGTAATCACTGCTCGTTTTTATCATTTGGCAGCGTTTTACCGCCAAAGATTCAATCAGCCAAGCTCTAGCGTGCATTTAACCAGGGGCGAATCCAGGCAACTAAAGTTTACATTCGATTAACAAAGTGGTGCGTTTTTAACCCATAAATGAGCCATATCTTAATAAAAACATCTGAAATAGACTGCACATGTTAGCAAAGTGTAAAAATTAGGTGGCTTAGCCTCGCAATAAATATGACTTTTAATGGTAGTTTTGGCCGCTATCCATGCGCAAACACAAGCTTAATGCGCCATAACATTAATTGAGCTGAGCCGCGTCCTGGAACTGCATCAACCAGTTTTCAATAACGCCACTGTCTTCGTTGTCAAAGGCTATTAGGCTGCCATGGCTACGCTGCGGAAATTTAACTACCTGTAGCGAGCCTTGGTGCAGGTGGGCAAAATAACCTGGCGGTGAAACCGCATCGACATCAGAGTTAACCACTAATACCGGTTTGGAAACTCCCGCTAACTTGCTGGCAATGTCAGTGTCAGCAAGGGTGACGCCTGCCTGTGCCATGGAAGTGGCTACAATTTCATCCATTGAGGATGCCAAGAACCGGTTCAATACCGGAGCTTTACCGGCAAAGTAAGCTTTAGAGGATTGGTCAAAACGGGTCATGGGGGCTAGCAATATAGCCCCGTCCACATATTCAGAAGCCACCAATAAATTGGTAGCAGGTAACGCCCCCATAGAATGGCCAACAGCGACAACAGGCCCTTTAAGGTCAGCATTCGATTCGAGCTGCCGCAAAATAGCATTAATTGAGGTGTGTTCTTTTGCACCAAACACAAAAGGCTGCTGTGAATCACCATGGCCATGTAAGTCGGGTATCACAACGGACATGCCAATGGAGCGGAAGTAAATGGCAGTTGCCATCATGACTTCTTTGGATCCGCCGAATCCATGGATCAATACAGCAGTACCATTGATGCGGTTAAACCCCGCCGCCATTGCCCGGTAGGAAATATGGTTCTCGACGCCATTGCCAACCGCATGGATGTTGTAAAAGACATTGCCACCCTCTGGAAAATCAGTTGGCTTATAGGATTTGGCGTATAAATAGGAATAGCAAGACTGGCTGTCCGCACCACAATACTGCCTGGTTTCGATGTTTAAATCTTCAGGAGCCAGCGGCAGCAAGTTTTCAGAAAAATAAGTAGATGGGTTGGACAATACATGGGAGCCAAGGGAAGTGCAGCCGCTTAGCCACAGCAACCCAACCAAAACCAAAAATGCCTTTTTCAACTTCATTGCAGCTCCTTGCCAATATCAATGGGAAAGTCCTAACGCAGCAATGTTAGCAGCTTATGGTTAAATAGGCACCGGCCAAACCCGCTATTTTTCGTGCCCCAATAAAAACAATAGCGGTTCATGTAGGCGCACTTTCCAGCTGTCCTCATCATGGGCTGCGCCTGGGAACGCTTTAGTTACCCAGCTACTGGCATCATAGCCCTTGGCTTTTAGCACTTTATCCGCTTCTGCCTGAAGTGGTGGATAGTACTGGTCGAGGGTTTCGGTGCCAAAGTCGAAATACAGCTTGTGGTTTGCCGGATCCGGCAGGTTTTCCTGCATGTATTGAAAAAAGAAAGGAGGGATCACGTCTTTGTCCTGTGGCGCAACCCCCAGCCAATGTGTAGAAATACAGGCGGCGCCGCCAAACACATCGGGATACTCACTAATGGCGTAAAGCGAGATCAAGCCCCCCATGCTGGAGCCAGCAACAAAGGTATTGTCCCTATCTGTGTGCACAGAATAAGTCCGGTCAATATAGGGTTTTAGCTCTTCAACCAGGAACTTCAAATAATTGTCTGATGCAATCGCACCGGTAAACAGCAGGCCATCATCCCGGTTGCGTTGTAGCAACTGGGTTTGCACCTCGGCAGGCATAGCTTCAAACACCTTTTGTGGAAAATACTGCTGGTGCCTTTCCTTCCTGCCATCAACATTGCCGTTAAACACACCAACGACAATGAAATCGCGGGTTTGCCCGGTTGCCTGCAAGATACTGGCGGTTTCATCCACACCCCATTCCTGGTTATTCCAAGTCAGGCTAGCATCAAACAGGTGCTGCCCGTCGTGCATATAAACGACGGCATACCTTCTGTCCTTGCTGTAGCCCTCAGGTAGCCAAATATGCACATCTTTGTTATCAAAATACTCAGATACAAAGGGTTCAACCTTGTGGATTTGTCCAGCAAACACTTCAACCGCCTTGGCATTTGCTGCCAGCAATACAGAGCAAGCTATGCAAGCCCGAAATAGGTTACGCCAATCCATTACATCATTTCCTGTAGTCTTAAAAACGCGCTATCCAATATTTTTGGATCCGTAGTCCGGCCACCGCCGAATTGCCATTCACCGCCTGCTGGGTGTAACTCCCGATAAGCCCCTTCGCCAGAAATATCCCAAGTTGTGAGGTAAATCCCCACATTGCGCCAATTATCGACGCCAATGAGCTGGCCACGGTAGAAAAAGGTAATGGTGTTATTGTCCTTATCGACACTGATTTGCGGTGAAACCCCGACTTTCTCACCCGCGTGCTCGCTAGTTGCGCCTTGGGCCCGGTACATGTAGTTACCCCAGCCATAGGCCACATGGGCAAGCTCCCAACGGATCCGATCCGGCATTACAGCGTTTATTAATGGTAGTTCACGCTTACCTGCTGGTCCCGGGATATCGAAAAAGATACTAAAACTAGTATTGTCAAAACCATTCGCTGGCGCCCAAATGTCGGTCACATTTTCCATGGTGACATGGAGTTTTAAGTTAGCGCCGGCACTTTCAGCCCGGACCGCGAGGATTTCCATTTGGCCTTGGCTGGCGGGCTGCTCCGGCGGCCGGTAGTTGCCATTAAATCCAGTTGCGTCACCGGCTGGATCTTTTAACCTTGCAGCCCGCACCGGCTGCTCAATCCGGCTAGTGAAGCGCTGCCTTTCAGTTACCGCAGCAAATTCAGGTGCATAGATTTCGACACTGTACTGGGTTACCCCTAAATTCCTTACCGGCACCGTCACTTGCCATAGGCCTTCGTCATCACTCTGGAAGTCCAGTGCCTTGTCTAAATTACCGTTCATAATCAACTTTAAATTGGCGTTGGCATGGCTAATGCTACCGGTTAGCAGGATATCTTCGCTAAATTCCTCGCCATCAATATTGGCATCGACATTAATAACGATGTCATCATTGCCAGACGCATCCAATGTGGCCACGTCGCCAGAATCTGTAATGACCAACACAGCACGCGGCGGTAGTTCCATATTGAGCAAACCACCCGCTGATACCGCAGGAATTGATATATCTTTGTTACTAAAGACACTATTGAGCCTACTGCCGGCTGCATAGCCGGTACGCAATCCATTTAGCAGGATACTATTATCAGCCGTATTCAATAGCACAATGGCACTTCGGCCTTGGTATTCGCGCTTAAAGGCCAAAATGCCAGGGCCAGACTCGTCCGATGCCAGCACTTTCATATCACCCCTGGTGTATAGCAAATCGGATGTACGCAACTGGGATAGTTCCTGGATATAGCGGTAAAACTCGGATCCCTGGTTGAACTGGTCTTGTTCGCTCATGTAGCCACCGGCAAACATGGCCTGCCGGGTTTCCACCATGGCCTGCTCTGTGCCTTGGTAAATCACGGGAATACCGGGAATGGTGAAAATGAGCGCTAATGCCTGCTGCATAGCTTCTTCGCTAGCACCGGCTAAAAAGCGCTTGGTGTCGTGGTTGTCGATAAAGTTAGGGATCACATAAGGGTCGGGATACACCTGCATATGGGTCTCTAGACGGAATGCGAGCTGCTTGGATGGCTGCCCTTCGCCCAGCACGCTGCCAATCTCGAAATACAATGGAAAGCCAATGACTGAATTGAGCTCAGGTTTGTCTTTTGTCCCCAAAAAGCTGGCAACTTTGCGCTCGCCCGCATCGGAATAGGTGGGTGAAGGATCAAACACCTCACCAAAAGTCAAAAAATGGGATTTACCCAATGCCTCGGCTTTGGCGTAAATACCATCTTCGTCGTGCAAAAAGTGGTGCCAGAATTCGTGTTCGACATATTTCACGGTGTCCACGCGGTAAGCATCGACACCCACTTCTTCTATCCAGTAGCGGTAGGCATCCTTGAAGGCCTCCAACACCTGCGGGTTCTTGGTATTGATATCTGACAAATTACCCAGTTGGTAAGTAAATTGTTGGTTTAAATCGGTGTAGTCATTGGCCGATGGCGTCCAATTGTAGATAGCCGCCTCTGCGTGCTCCGGGTTGTTGCGATCCACCATATGGAAAGGTGCCATTTCCGGTGCACTCTGCTGGCTATCAGACTCGAACAAGACGAAGTTCTTTGCGGTATCATTTGGGTCATACTCGCCCTCATAACCAAAAAAGATACCGGTATGGTTTAGCACTATATCCTGGATCAGGTACATGCCACGGTTGTGCAATGCATCGGATAGCGCCTTGTATTCCTGTAACGTGCCATAATGCTCGTCAATTTTCTTAAAATCCCGAGCCCAATAGCCGTGGTAACCGGAATACTCCGAATCACTGCTCCACCACTGGTTGGCAACCGGGGGCGTTAACCAGACCGAGGTAGCTCCGAGGTTCTGGATGTAATCCAACTGCGCGGTGATCCCTTTGATATCCCCGCCGTTGTAATGGCTTTCCTTACTGGGGTCATAAACCCCAACGCCCATATCGTTGTTAGTGGGGTCAGCATCATAGAAACGGTCTATCATTAAAAAATAGATAATTTGATCCTGCCACTGCGGTGACGGTACATGCAGGTTCAATGCTGTGTCAGCATCACTAGGCGCTGGTGTTGCCTCCTGGTTTGGCTGCGGCTGGCAAGACATCAGGGCAGCTGAAGCTAGGCAGGAAAATAGAACGGGTAAAAAGCGTTGCTTGACAAATAACATATGGATACAGTCCCAACTGGATGTTACAACTTTGTTAACAGTAGTAAATAGTAGCAAATACTGGCACATTACTAAGCTGAATACGAATGCAGAAAGTAGCTTGTTACTATGTTGCAATAATAACTATTCCCCACAAAATTATAAAAACCAGGGACTTAATTATGAAACTACGCCCGTACTTTACCCCACTACTGATATTATTGAGCTGTGTGTCGGTATTGCCTAGTTTTGCCAACGACAATAAGCAAGAAATGGAAAATATCGCGCAGCATTATGTGCGCTTGGTATTGGCGTTAGGGCAACACGACCCCGTATATGTCGACGCCTACTACGGGCCAGAAAGGTTAAAACAGGGCATTGATACCGACAGCTGGCCTTTGGTCAAAATTGCAGTTGAAGGTAAAAGCCTGCAACGGACGGTTAAGGCCTTGCCAACAACCTCTGACAAGGAGCAGCGCCTGCGCAGGCACTACCTGGTAAAACAACTCACAGCCCTGGTCTTCCACGCGCAACAGCTACAACGCCTGAAACAAAATCCCGATGCAGCCAGGGACTTTAACCAGGAAGCCGTTGCCCTATATGACACCTTGCCGCCGACATATGACTATAGCTACTTCGACCAGTTATTGCAGGAGCTAGATGCAAGCCTGCCAGGACAAGGGGAGCTGCCGGAACGGATAGCGGCACTGCAAAAGCAGGTGCAAATTCCCAAAGACAAACTTGATATCGTGTTTAAAGCCGCGATGCAGGGTTGCCGGGACAAGACCCTGGCAAAAATGAGTTTACCGGAGGGCGAATCCTTCACCATTGAATATGTCAACGACAAAGCCTGGTCCGGTTACAACTGGTACCAAGGCAACTCCATAAGCCTCATACAAATCAATACAGACTTCCCAATTTACATTCCAAGGGCTATTGATTTGGGCTGCCACGAGGGCTACCCGGGCCACCATACCTACAATGCTAGGTTGGAATCTGAATTGGTGAATAAAAAAGGCTGGCTTGAGCTATCGGTCTACCCACTGTTTAGCCCCCAATCGTTAATCGCGGAAGGCACCGCCAATTACGGTATCACCATGGCCTTCCCTGGTGATGAACGCATTACCTTCGAACAAAACAAGCTCATGCCATTAGCCGGGTTGGATCCCAAATTTGCGCAACAATACCATGCCTTCCTATCCCGGCAAGCCAAATTATCCTATGCAGGTAATGAAGTGGCGAGGGATTATATCAACGGTGATATTAGCCGGGTGCAAGCCATTGCCTTACAAGCTAAATACTCTTTGTCTAATACGGACAGGGCTGAACAGCGCATACGTTTTGTAGAAAAGTATGGCGCCTATGTTATCAATTACAACTGGGGCAAGGATTTGGTGAGCGATTATGTGGAAGCCAACAGCGCCGGCCACGCACAGCGCTGGCAAGTATTCACTGACTTATTGTCCTCCCCCAGGGTACCGAGCTCGTTGAGCTGGTAATAACAATGCTATAAACCATGCCGAGGCAACAAACCACCACAATTAAGCGGCGCTGGCTATTGCCGCTAGTCACCTTGCTGCTGAATTTCTCAGGCATAGCCATGCTGGCTTGGACTGTTTGGGATTTTAGCTGGGTGAAACTCAGCTTCAGTTTAGTGCACTTAATTTTCCCCGTTTACGGTTTGGTATTATCACACGGACACATTGTTGAGACCCGCCGCTTGCTTTACGGCCTATTGTCAGTATTGATACTGAGCACCTTGCTGCTTTCCATCGCGCACTTACAACAGTGGCAAGCTTACGCCTGCGTAATTTTGCTGACATGGCTACACGTCGCCCTTGTGTGTACCTTGACGCTATATTTATCCAAAATCAGCCAGCACAAAATAGGATTGAAAGTGGGGCAACGGCTACCCGGCTTTGTATTTGAAGATACCGAGGGCAATCCTGTCACCCGCAGCAATATTGGTGAAGGGCCAATATTGTTTTATTTTTTCCGGGGCAATTGGTGTCCATTTTGTTCAGTGCAGATACAAGCCCTGATTGCTGAATATAAGAAGATATTGGATGAAGGCATCTTGTTGGCTTTTGTCAGCGCGCAGCCCCATTCCGAAACCCAAAAACTGGCGGCTAAACACGGGTTGGCTTGCCGTTATTTAGTGGATTCAGGTTTTAAGTTCTCTGAGCAATACGATCTGGTAGACCGCGACGCAGTGCCAGCGCCACTGTCCCAGTACGGCAGCGATACCTTATTACCCACTTTATTACTGGTAGATCAGCGCAACAAAATATTGATGCTGGAACAAACCGATAATGTCCGCTTCCGGCCAGAGCCGGACATTGTATTAAGCCGGGTAAAAGAGCTAGGAGCCAATGCCTATCTGGAAGAGATCATTGAACAACGCACCAAAGAGCTCAGCCTGGAGAAAGAAAAATCTGAAAAGATCATACTTAATATCCTGCCGGAACACACCGCCATTGAATTAAAAGAAAAAGGCAAAACCCAGGCCCGCTATTACGATTGTGTCACCCTGCTGTTTTCCGACTTCGCCGGCTTTACCAAAATAGCTTCTGGCGTCGAGCCACAAGTATTAGTTGATTCCCTTAACGCCTATTTTGAGCAATACGACCGCATAGTAGATGGGCTGGGTTTGGAGAAAATTAAGACTATCGGTGACGCCTATATGGTGGCAGGAGGCCTGCCAGTGCGGGATCCTGATCACGCTCTAAAATGCTGTGAACTAGCAATCAGGATGCTGGAAGTGGGTAAAAAACTAAGACAAAACAAACACTTGTGCCAGTTTGAGTGTCGCATTGGTATCCACAGCGGGCCGGTAATGGCGGGGGTGGTTGGCGAAAAGAAATTTTGCTATGACATTTGGGGAGATACGGTTAACCTTGCCTCGCGTTTGGAAAGCAACAGCGAAATAGGCCGAATCAATATTTCTGCAACTACCTATGGGTTGGTTAAGCCCATGGCGCAAGTGGAGGATAGAGGTCTAATTGCGGTGAAGAACCACTCCCAGCAACAAATGTACTTTCTTAACACGCTAGAACACCCAACCGCCAAACAATAAAACAATTATTCAGGGACGGAACCTATGTACAAACACCTATTATTGATCAGCTGTGCCTTTATCTTGGCCGCCTGCCAGCAAACTACTGTCTTGATTTATGCCCGTTACTTGCCCGAAGCTGACGTACAGAACCTCACTAACAAACTTGAACAAGCAGAGTACCAGGTGGAAATAAACGAGCATCCTTTTCCCAAAGGCGTTGCTAACACCGCCATTATTGCTTCCCCCTTTCTGTCAGACCGCGAAGCGTTAGGCAATATTGAAATGATATTGGCACAAAACCAATGGCCCGTTTATGACGTCCGTACCCTGACCTCTGAAAACCACTGGTTTACTAAGGAAACTATTGGCGTCTTCCTGTTGCCCGAGGGTATTGACCCCCATGAAGGAACTAATGTAAAAGACCTGAGCAACAACTACACAAGCCGTGACTGCGACAACGACGTCACCCTGACACTTAATCCAGATGGTAGCTATGTGATTACAGCCCAACCGGTTGAAGGTTTAGATCCTGAAGTTTACGACGGCCAATGGTCGGTGCGTACCCCAGAATACTTGGAGCTGTTGACCGGTGCGGTGTACCCCATCAATTTTTATTTCCACCTCGCCCACAACATTGAGCAGGACAAGGTAAGCAAAATAAAAATGATTAGCCTACGCCCGGTTGAACCTTACGACATCTTTAACCAGTGTGAATTAGTACACGGTACCCGGCTGCAAGGTTAACACTGTCACCCATGCCTATTTGCGCTATTCCTGTTCAGTAAAAATAAGTCTATTGCCAAAGGGATCCAGTATTTGCATGTCCCGGGTTCCCCAGGGCATGTCTTCAATGCTTGGCCGGTAAAAAGCATAGTTTTTGCTTTGTATTTGTGCCAGATATTGTTCAACCCCTTGCATGGGTATTCGCACGGAGCTGCCGGGACAAGCGTCCCCGTGGTGCTCAGACAAATGCAGCTCTATCCCACCTAAGCATAGCGCCATATACAAGGGTGAGGCTTCATCAAAGCGGTGTTCAAATAGTTTTTCAAAACCCAAATATTGCAAATAGAATTCTTCGGCCTTGGCGATATCAAAAATACGGAAAATTGGTACTATGGATTCAAACCGCACATTCCTCTCCCAACTCTAAAGAAATGAAAATGAGATAAATGGGGTCAGGTTACTTGAAAGTTCAAACAGAATAAAAGGTTAAAGATATTGTGCCTTTCAAGTAACCTGACCCCATTGATCCAAAGAAATGGATTTAACATGCAAATTGTAAAGTATGTTGTTGTATTGAGTTGCCTCTGGTTAGCCGCCTGTACATCAGAATTGCCCAGCATTGATGCCGTTAAGAGGGTGCAGCTAAGCAATGAATTAGTCCTACAAGGTAAGCTTTCAAAAGATGGCAAATCCAGCTACCTGCTCAGCAAGGGGCCAGTATTTAGCCAGTGGCAAAACCAAAGCCAAGAGCCGGTCTTACAAATAAATGCACAAAACCTATTACCCAACACCCGCAGGTTCACCCTATCACAAGATGAAAAAAGGCTGTTAACTGCTGATGCGCGCACCGTCCTGCTATGGCAACTACCAGAAGCGGCAGTGCTGGGTAGTTTGGATTTAACCAGCCACCTTGGCGATGCCAGCATCACTTCCATGCTGTTTATCAGCAACAATTATTTTGTTATCGGTGCCAGCGACGGCACCTTGTTGTTTGCCGATATCAACAACAACCTGTTCCGCCGCAACGGCAGCCATGATGGCGAAGTGGTGCACTTGCAACTGACCCAAAATAAAGACTACCTGCTATCTGGTGGCAACGATGGCCAGGTTATCATGACCGACCTTGGCACCTTGCTGGTGCGCAGCAAGTTTGAACTGCCCTTCCGCATTACTAGCTTGCAACTGTCTGCCAACAACCAGTGGGTGTTTGTCTCTGATGCCCTCAACCAAAACTTTATTTGGGATCCCTGGCGTAACAAGAAAATATTGGAATTGGACTACTGGCAGCAATACAAGTGGTTCAGGCATAGCCGCTTCATCGCGGGCAACCGTTATTTGCTGACCACCTCGCCGAAAACCGAACTATCACTGTGGGATATGCAAACAGGCAAGGAAACCGCCATGTGGCAAGCCGAATCCCAGGGTTTTGGCTCAACCGTTAACGACCTAGTGGTGCTGGATAACCAGTTGTTGACCCTAAGCTCAGATGCGGTTTTGCAGTGGTGGGATCTGGCGCCGCTACTCACCAATTAATATCAAGGGGTCAGAGACCTTGAAACCGAAGCTCCCCAACCCTTTGTTCCTATTCATTATTTTCAAGGTCTCTGACCCCTTGATATTTTGATATTGGGCTACCACCAGGCGATGTATAGCGCGGTTAGGATAGCCACACAGCCGAGTGCGGCGAAGTTGAAGGTCTGGGAGGAATGGAAGCTGATGTCGCTAAGCGGCACCGCCTTGGCCTCGCCCGGCTCGCCGGTTTTCAGCGACACCACAACCCCTAGGCCCATGCACAGCAGGAACACGATGCCCACCCGGTCGATGAAGGGCAGCTCGGGGAACAACATTTTAAAGGCAAAGCTGAATATCGCCGAGCCCAGTGCCGCCACCAGGGCACCATTGCCGTTGGCCTTCTTCCAGAACAGGCCAAGGAAGAAAATGGCCACGATGCCCGGGGTGAAGAAACCGGTGAACTCCTGGATGTACTGGAACGCCTGGTCAAACTGGCCAAGCAGCGGCTGCGCCACCACCAGCGCGATGGACAGCGCGGTCAAGCTAGTCAGGCGGCCAATGTTGACATAGTGGGACTGGGACTGGTTGGGACGGATGTTCTTGTAGATGTCCATGGTGAAGATGGTGGAGATACTATTGGACATGGACGCCACCGAGCTCACTATCGCCGCCACCAGTGCCGCAAATATCAAGCCCTTCAGCCCCACCGGCATCAAGGCCATCATTTGCGGGTAGGCTTGGTCTGGCGCCGATAGCGTCGGGTACAGCACCACCGCGGCAATGCCCGGCAACACCACGATAATCGGCATCAATAGTTTCAAGTAGGCCGCAAACATAATGCCCTTGTGTGCCTCGTTGATGTCCTTGGCCGCCAATGCCCGCTGGATGATGTACTGGTTGCAGCCCCAATAGGAGATGTTCATTATCCACATACCGCCAATCAGCACCGACAGGCCAGGCAGGGAAATATAGTGGGGGTTGTCCTTGTCCAGTATCATGTCGAACTTCTCCGGCGCCGCCTGGGTCAGCTGGCTGAAGCCCGCAATGATGCCGTTGCCGTCACTGATGCGGTCGAGTGCCAGGTAGGACAGTATCAGCCCCCCGGCCACCAGCAGCACCACCTGGATGATGTCGGTCAAGGCCACCGCTTTTAAGCCGCCATATAAGGAATAGGCCACCGAGAACACCACCAGGAACACCATGCCAAAGAAGGGGTCATAGCCTGCCACCGTGTTGATGGCCAGGCCACCGAGCCAGAGTATCGCGGTCAGGTTAACCAGCACATACACACCCAGCCAGAACACCGCCATCACGGTGCGTACCCGGTGGTCGAAGCGCTGCTCCAAAAACTGGGGCATGGTGTAGATACCGCGCTTGAGGAAGATGGGCAAAAAGTACTTGCCCACCAATATCAGGGTAATCGCCGCCATCCATTCATAGGAGGCAATGGCCAGCCCGATGGCATAGCCAGAGCCGGACATGCCGATAATCTGCTCGGCTGAGATATTGGCCGCAATCAAGGAGGCACCAATCGCCCACCAAGGCAAGGCCTTGCCCGCTAGGAAATAATCACTGGTATCGCGCTCGTGGTTCTTCTCAGCCCGCGACACCCAGGCGGCCACCAGCAACAAGCCTATGACGTAGGCAACAAAAATCGATGAATCAAGGGGGGATAAGGTCATGCTATTTTGCGCCTCGACTAGTTGTTATTGTTATTGGGGAGCAATGGGATCAGCTTTATTGAAAATGAAAGCACATCTAAACTGTTATAGATAATGCGCTATCAAATAACCTGACCCCATTGATCTATGAGCAGACTAGCAGCTGGTTAAAGATCTTCCAAATTTAGCCAAAGTTCCTTTTCGTCTACCGGCGTATCAGGGTGCATATTGGGGTTTGGCAAACGGAATACTTTGCGGTCTTTTAGGTTGGATAGCTCCAGCGCTTCCCTAATGGCCTCGTTGGCATAGAATACTTCATCAAAGCTGCCATCGGCGATAGCGCGCCGGAACCCCCGCTCAATATCCTGCGCCAGCTGCACATTATCATTGGACACGAAGAAATACATGGCAAAGGGATACACCAACAAAATGTTACGCTCAACGGTTAGATTTAAATCCTCCCAGCGTTGCACTTCATTCCATGGTTCATGGATAGCGCGCGGGAAAAAGTCAAAGCGCCCCCCCTCTAGCATGTGGAAAAGACTTTCGTATTTCACAGGATCAACGACTGTCATGTTGGCTTGTTTAAGCACCTGGGTATCCCCCCAAAAACGCCCCTGCCCCAATGGTATTTGTCGTAAATCGGCCAGGGTCTGAACCCGGTCAAACCGGTGCTGGTCACCGTTGCGAATAATAAATATCCGATGCCCTAATAGCCCTTTAAGGATTGGGATCCGGACCGGTAGCATCTCTTCTTCATAGCTGGGCTGGGTACCCGTCCAAATCACGCTTAGCATACCCGCCTTGACATATTCCACCATCCTGGCTTCGGTCAGGACTTCGTCCAGGACTTGCAGCTCATATTGCGCTGAAGAATCACTTTTCTGCAGGGACATGGCCAAGACATCGCGGATCAGTTGGTTGCGGGGCTCGCCAGCGGGCATATGGATAACTGGGGTGACCGCATAGCTAAAGGTAGCAAATAATGCGAAAAGGGCTATCGCAGGCCTAACTGCTTTATTGAAAGCAAAAAAATTTTTGTTGCGACAATGTTTAACACTTCTGAACATTGAATTAGTCCATTAACAAAACCTTAACATAAGATAGCTGTTCCACCGCGGAACGCCAGCCTGAATCCCTAGATTGACCCAACTTTGCGACTAAATGGACTAGAGCCTTGTTGTGACAAATGTCATATCCAAATTGTGACAATGGTTTCTGCACAGAATCTAGGGACGAAGACATACTAAACCCAGTTTCACAACAAATGGGATTGGTTATGGATACGCCAGTTATCGAGTTAGACAGCGTCAGCAAGAATTACGGCGATGTCGCCGCGTTGCAAGATTTAACCCTACAGGTAGCCACCGGCAAAATCACGGCCGTGTTAGGGGAAAACGGGGCGGGTAAAACCACCCTGTTTAACTTGATTTTAGGTCGCCACGACTGCCAAAGCGGTCGGGTATCAGTTTTTGGGCAACTACCGGGTGCAAATGCTAGTAAGGCCAAAATCGGTGCCATCATGCAATGCGCTAACTTAAGCGAGAACCTGACCGTTGCCGAACAACTGACCTTGTTCTCAGCCTATTACGCTGCGCCACTACCGGTGGCAAAAACCATTGCGATGGCCAGGCTTGAAGGCCTGGAAAACAAACGCGTTGGCAAGTTGTCAGGCGGCCAAAAACAACGTTTGTTCTTCGCTTTAGCTATTTGCGGTGACCCTGACTTATTGTTGTTGGATGAACCCACAGTTGCCCTGGATATCGCCTCTAGGCAACAGTTTTGGCAATGCCTAGAGCAGTTTAAACAACAGGGTAAAACCATATTGCTCTGCACCCATTACCTGGAAGAAGCAGACCAACTTGCCGACCACATCCTGGTATTGGACAAGGGGAATCTAATTAGCCAGACCACACCCGCTGAACTGAAAGCCCGAATGAGCCAAAAGCAGGTCAGTTTCAACTACGACGGCGACTTGGCGTTACTGGATAGTCTATTGCCAACTAAGGTGCATTCCCGGGACAACCGGATCAGCTTTGCCAGCGCCCGCCCAGAGCTAGACCTGGTAACGCTATTTAACAGCAACATCACCTGTGATGACCTTGCCATTGATAGCTTCAGCCTGGAGCAAGCCTTCCTCAACCTGATCCAACAACAAGCTAACAACAAGCACTAACCAAGGAGCAACACAATGCCAGCAAACACTCTACGCATATATTATCTCGAAGCTTACTTTGAATTGTTGAAAACGCTGCGCACGCCTTCTTTTGTGCTGCCCAGCTTGCTGTTCCCCATCATGTTTTACTTGTTTTTCGGCGTATTGTTTAACCCCAGTGGCAATGCACAGATGCCCAGCTACCTGCTGGCCACCTATGCCACCTTCGGTGTAATTGGCCCCGCCTTGTTTGCCTTTGGCGCTGAAATTGCCGTAGAAAAAGACCGCCACATGCTCACCATGAAACAGATCAGCCCCATGCCCATCCTGGCTTATTTTGCTGCCAAAGCGGCCACCTGCGCGGCGTTTGCCCTGGTGATCAGCCTAAGCTTGTTTATCGTGGCGTCGGTATTGGGCGGCGTGGCACTGCCAACCAGCCAATGGCTGTTTACCTTGCTTGTTTTACTGCTCGGTACCCTGCCTTTTTGTGCGCTTGGCCTGTGCATGGGGCTGTTGCTAAAGGCACAATCGGCACCTGCTGTGGTCAACTTGGTGTACCTTCCTATGGCCTTCTTTTCTGGGCTATGGATCCCCCTCACCATGTTCCCAGAAATCATGCAGCAAATTGCCTTTGTCTTCCCGCCATTCCACCTAGCCCAGCTAGTGCTCAAAATCCAAGGCCTGGATATGGGATACCACTGGGCAATCCACCTGTTTAGCCTAATTGCAGTTACCGGGTTGTGCCTACTCATCGCTCAGAAAGCATTTAGGCGGGGTAACGAACAATGAGCCTTGGCCAAAAACGCGCTTTGATTGTCACCAGCATGGTGCTGGCGGCGGTAATCGGCATTATCGCGCTACTACCCAACCCAGGGCTGCCATCAAACAACAGCTTTATCCTTACCAATGTGACAGTATTCGACGGCGAACAATGGCACCAAGGTAGCCAAGTGGTCGTCATTGATGGACAGGTTGCAGCCCCAACCGGCAGAATAGAGGGTTTAACTGTGGTTGATGGCCAATCAGGTTTTGTTATACCAGGCTTAATCGATGCCCATACCCACGCTTGGGGGGATGCCTTGAAGCAGTCACTACAATTTGGCGTGACCACTAGCATAGATATGTTCACGGAAATTGGTTTTATGCGTGCCAACCACGCCACACGGGCGCAAACCCAGCTGCAGGCAGCATTATTTTCAGCAGGCACCTTGGTAACCAGCCCCGGTGGCCACGGTACCCAATTCCCAATGCAGATCCCTACCATTGAATCACCACAAGAGGCTAGGCAATTTGTTAAATCGCGCCTGCGCGAAGGTTCTGATTTTATTAAAATTGTTTACGATGCCGAACCAGAAAAACAGTCTTTCGGCCTTAACTTTACTTCGATTGATTATGCAACCATGGCAGCAGTGATAGCCGCTAGCCACGAACAGGGCAAACTGGCTGTTGTACATATCGCCAGCGAAGCCTCGGCGCTAGATGCAGTTACTGCTGGGGCTGACGGCCTGGTGCATAGCTTTGGCTCATCCAAAATGTCTGATGCTTTGCTGCATGCGTTGGCTGAAAACGACATATTTGTCATCCCCACCCACTCGGTATTGGCGTCAATCGCGCGCCAAAACCGCGGCCAAGCACTGTTACAACAGCATCCGTTGGCACACTTGCTGGACGCGGGCGGCAAACAATCATTGTCGCGCCAGTTTATGGTGCCTCTTTCTAAAACTGACTATTGGCACAATGCCCTTTGGAATACCCGTGCCATGCACAAAGCAGGCATTGCGGTCTTGGCCGGTAGCGATGCCCCAAACCCAGGTACTAGTTACGGCATAAGCTTACACGACGAGGTGGCCATCCTGGCTGAAGCCGGGCTTACCGCTACCGAGGCACTACAGGCAGCAACAATTAGCACGGCGAAGGCATTTTCGCTGCAGGGACGGGGCGCGTTGCTACCCGGATACCGTGCCGACATGCTATTGTTAGCGCAGGATCCAAGGCTAGATATTGCAAATCTTGCCAGTATCCAGCAAATTTGGCTCGGTGGTGTAAACGCCACACACGTTAAAGGGAAGCAAACAGATTGATTAAAGATGCACTGCTAAAACTGCACAGGTTCCTGCTGCCACCGGAGGACGAAATCGGTTATTTGCCCTATATCTGGCTGGTCTACTTGGGCATGCTGTTCATCGGGCTATTCTTTGGCGATGCGTCAGCGTCTGAATGGTTGAAAACCCTGGCAACCGTCGCGGTATTTTTGCCCTTGTACTTCCGCGGGTTCTGGGTCTGCGACCACCATATTATCAAATACATTGTTGCTATAGCCTTGTTGGGTATGGTGACAGCCACATTTAACCCTGGCGCCTCAGTGTATATTGTGTTTGCTGGGGCATTTGCAGCAAATATAGGCACTGTGAGAAAAGCGTTGGCTACCCTGGTTATGTTGAACCTCGCTGTCATGTTGTACAGCTGGTATTTCAGTATCTCAGGGTTCTTTTATTATCCCGCCCTGGTATTTTCTACCATGATAGGGCTGATGAACATTTACCAGGCCGAACTGCGCAAAAAGAACCAGCAACTCAAGCACACCGAACAAGAATTGCAGCACATGGCGCGTGCCGCTGAACGGGAACGGATCGCCCGGGATCTGCACGATGTGATGGGCCATACTTTTTCCATGATCACTATCAAGGCACAACTGGCCCGCAAACTAATTGATGCCGACGCTAGCCAAGCCAAGCAAGAGCTACAAGAACTAGAGGACGCCAGCCGTAAGGCCTTGGCAGAAGTCCGCAGCGCGGTATCAGGCTACCGGCAACGCAGCCTGCAAGAGGAGCTGGTCATGGCAAAAAACCTATTACACGCCGCCGAACTGTCACCGCAAGTGCAACCTGAAACTATCCCAGGTTTACCCAAGGAGATTGACCAGGCCTTGGCTTACCTGGTGCGCGAAGCGGTGACTAATGTGGTTAAACACTCGGACGCAACCGAGTGCCAAGTGTCGCTCAGCCAAAACCAAAACCAGCTCGAACTTACCATTGCCGACGATGGCAAAGTAGACAATTACCACGAAGGTAATGGCATCAAGGGCATGCGGGAGCGTTTGCAAAATATTAATGGCAAACTAAGGGTGTCAGTTGAGAACGGCTTTAATATTAGGGCCACAGTCGATTTAGGGTAACCCCAACGGGTACAGAGGAATAAATGGATAGCCAATCGCAATACCGTATTGTTATCGCCGAAGACCAAGGCATGTTATTGGGAGCCTTAAGCACCCTATTGGCTTTGGAAGCCGACTTTACCATAGTAGGCAAAGCCAAAGATGGCGAGGCCGCATGGCAAATACTGCAGGAGGAGACAGCCGATTTGCTGCTGACCGATATTGAAATGCCGAACTTGACCGGCATTGAGCTTGCCGAGAAATGCCAAGCTGAAAACCTGGCCTGCAAGGTAATAATCCTGACTACCTTTGCCCGCGGCGGCTATTTGGCTAGGGCGCTGGATGCAGGCGTGCGCGGCTACCTGCTAAAAGACGCCCCCATAGAAGACCTTGCCGATGCCATCCGCAAGGTAATGCAAGGCAGGAAAGTCATAGATCCAGAATTAATGCTCTCCGCCTGGGATGACAAAAACCCGCTCACTGACAAAGAGCGCAAAGTACTTCAGCTAGCCGAAGCCGGGTTAAAGACCGAGGACATCGCCAACAAGATGTTTTTATCAGCAGGCACGGTACGCAACTACCTGTCCAATGCCGCCGGTAAACTACACGCCCAAAACCGCATTGAAGCCGCACGCATTGCTAGGCAGAATGGCTGGTTGTGACGGAAAATCGTACCTTAAAAACTGTGAACAACTCAATTCAGGGCGCCTTAATGCACCCTTTTAAATTCGCTTGAGAAGCTATAAATTAAGGCTTGTTGTAATGATGGCTCCAGGAAGCGCTCCTTGGCATCATCCGATACATTGTCCAATAATTATCATCAAATGCACCGCCAATATTATAGATTTTTCCTTCAAAATCGTAATAGTCGTTTGCAGTTGATAGAGTGTCAAATTCATTACAGTCCAACACGGCATGCGAAGCCAACTGTCGACAGGCACTTTGATAAGCCATAAAGGTTTTATACGGATGCCTGACAACCGCTTGTAATACTTGATGATGGTAATGCTCTACATTCACATATGCTTTGCCAGTATGGTAAGAGGGTCTATTCGTATTATATTTAGAGTGATCGGCTCCTAATAAATGGAATACTTCATGGACAAAGGCATTCTCCCCAGCATGATAGTTGACAACTGCGTTCTGAAAAACAGCATTTTCGGTAGGCTCAAATTCTGATTGTGGAATTGTAGCGACTCCATTAACTGGATTCCCATTTCTGAAGCCTGAAGAATTGTGCATGTAAACAACTAAATCAGCGTTATACAATTTTCGCATATCTTGAACCTGTTGGTTGGTGGCCATCCGTTCCCAAATTGCCATGTAATCACCATTACATGATGGAATACATAAACTTGCAGGGGCAATTTCATAGCCAAAGATATTCCAGCCTTTATAATTCCTGTAATATGCTGTGCCTAAACCCCATTTGCCTGTGGGCGATTGCATGCCATTACCATGCTCGTACATCATCTTTCGTGCGAGTTCATAGTATACATCCCTAATTTTGTTTCTAATTGTATTGTAGTTAACATTGCTAACCAGGTTTCTATCAAGTAGATAAAGCACTGATACGGTATAAGGATTTTCTACTACGGAATTGCTTGAACTAGCGACTATGATAGGTTGATCTGAACTGGAGGGGAGTTCAGGGCTATTTACCTCCCTTTTGTTTCTTTGTTTTTTTTTTGAATTTTCTCGCGTAACTTCATTACATCCGCTTCGCCTACAGTATCATGCTCAAGCATTTTGGTTCTGCTTTTTAATAAAAAAGCATCCTTTTTTGATTCTTCAATAGTTATGGAACGCCCAGAGTCGTTAAAAGCTATTCTTAATCCATCACTAAACCCCAATCGAATTAGTTTAAACTTGTGTTCGACTGGAGACAATATTACCCCAGTCAACTTAGGCTCCTCGCCTGGGCTTTCTATAAAAGTAAAGCTCTCAATTGCAAATCCCTCGTATATCTTTCCAGAAGGTGTTGCTAGGGAAAAGTAAAAATCTTGTTTTCTCTCCCTTACAAAAACCTGTACCACCTCGCCCGAATAATCCAGGTTACGTACCTCCCAGAGATTGCTATCACCACTTTTTTGCTCGTATAACGCAGTCACTTTGTGGGCAACTTGATGGAAGAAAACCCTACCGCCATAAAGCACTTTGCTGGGTACAGTTGCTCCTTCAATACTATCTGCATCGCTGGCGTCTTTGGCGCTATAAGCGGTTGAGCCAGTAAAAATCGGAGGATATTTTTTTTTTTGTGGCAGTGTGTCTTGGGCAAATGCACTCGCACACAGAAAGATGATAAAAGTCAAAGCAAATCTAAATATGTATCTGTTTATTTTCATAATCCATGTTCCTAGAATCATAGAACCAACCTTTGGTTGCTATTTCGAGGCTAGATGATAAAGGCCTACTAATAGTAAGTAAATAAAATCCGGATAATTTTACACCCAAAGATATACCTCTAGCCTTTTGCTCTTATACTATTTTAAACCAGCATGGCAAATACAAAACCAAAATGCAGGCGTGCGCGGCTACCTGCTAAAAGACGCCCCCATAGAAGACCTTGCCGATGCCATCCGCAAGGTGATGCAAGGCAGGAAAGTCATAGATCCAGAATTAATGCTCTCCGCCTGGGATGACAAAAACCCGCTCACTGACAAAGAGCGCAAAGTACTTCAGCTAGCCGAAGCCGGGTTAAAGACCGAGGACATCGCCAACAAGATGTTTTTATCGGCCGGTACGGTGCGCAACTACCTGTCCAATGCCGCAGGCAAACTACACGCCCAAAACCGCATAGAAGCGGCGCGCATTGCTAGGCAAAATGGGTGGTTGTAGGCCAAACTGGGAGGCTGGAAGCAAAGCAGCCTATGGAGTGACCTGTTTCTTTTTGAATTCTTCTATCTCTTCGGATCCCATAGTTTGGTCATAAAAATCATATGTACGCCTTGCAGGGCAAGATCGTGAACATTATTTAACCAGTCAGGTGACCAACCGAGTCATTTCCTGGACGTGACGTACAGCTTATGATCATATACTCCCTTTTGAGGAGTTTAATCATGTATCTGGAAGCGTTTACCTCTCACTTTAGCCAAATCAAAGATCAGCGTCAGACCGCCAAAGTGACTTATCCTCTGTTCGATATTCTGTTTTTGACCTTATGCGGTGTTATTGCCGGTGCTGAAGGATGGGCAGATATTCGCGACTATGGCGAGTGTCATCATGACTGGTTTAAGCAACGGGGGATATTACCTGATGGGATTCCTGTCGATGACACAATTGCCCGCACCATTTCACGCATTAAACCTGAGGAGTTTAGCACTTGCTTTATCAACTGGATGCAGGACGTCCATGAGCTGACTAATGGGGAAGTTATTGCCATTGATGGCAAAACGTTACGAGGTTCGTATAGCAGAGAAGACCGTCACTCGACGATCCATATGGTCAATGCCTTTGCGACGGGTAATAAAATGGTACTCGGACAGATAAAGACCGATGAAAAGTCAAATGAAATCACGGCTATCCCAGAGCTGATTAAATTACTTGATATCAGCGGGGCACTGATATCCACTGATGCAATGGGCTGCCAGGTCGATATTGCACATCAGGTTCTAGAGGGAGATGGAGACTACCTCTTCGGTGTAAAAGAAAATCAGCCCACACTATGCGAAAGCCTCCGTCATGCTTTCAGCGAAGAGCGAACGGCTCCTGTTGTTGGACTGGAAATGGCAAAACAACATGGTCGAATAGAAGCCAGGGCTTATTACACTAAATGCGCACGGCAGTTAGGAGCGGTGGGTGAGAAATGGCCTGGCTTAAAGACAATTGGCATGGTGCTCAGCTATCGGCAGGTGAAAGGGGAGAAGCCACAACTGAATTACCGTTACTACATCAGTTCAGCTAGCCTGAGTGAGCAGGAATTTGCCCATAGTGTGAGACAGCACTGGATGGTAGAAAACGCATTGCACTATGTATTAGATGTCAGTAAGAACGAAGATAGAAGTCAGATTTACCAGGACAACAGCGCCGATAACTGGGCGGTATTGAGACAAATGTCCCTCAATATGCTTCGGGCAGAGAAGACCAGCCTGAGTATCGCCAGAAAACAGAAAAGAGCCTGGGCAAAAACAGATTATCTTGAGAAAGTGCTAATAGCCGGATTAAACGAGTTGGTTGATTAATGTACACTCATGCGGTTGCCCTGGTACGCCTTGTTGCCACAAGTGTGAAGGTGTCAACTCCTTGTTGCTCAATTGAAATTCTGTCACTGCCATCCATAAATGTCAGTTTTAGCCTCTCTGAATAGCTGATGTTAAATGGTTTGAAAGAATATCCGGACGGCGACAGTGTAATTCCGCGCAATTGAGGCTCATTCCCTGGGTTTTCAATAAAGGTAAAACTATGAATTGCAAAACCCCGATATTCTTTGCCCGACGGCGCAGCCAGATAAAAATTAAAATCCTGCTTTTTTTCCCGCACAAACACCTGAACCACTTCCCCAAGGTAATCGAGGTTACGCACTTCCCAGAGATTGCTGTCCCCTTTCTTTTGCTCGTATAAGGCAGTGACTTTATGGGCAACTTCACTGAAGAACCCCCTCCCACCAAAAAGTACTCTGCTAAGCACAATTTGGTTGCCATGCTGTTCAGCCTTCTCTGTCCCAGGCGCTATATAGTCAGCTGAGCTAGTAAAAACCGGTAGGTATTCTATTTGCAGCGCTTCATCTTCAGCTGCAACGCCAAGGTTTGCAATAATTGGCAGTACAAACGCTATAGTTAACAATGAGACACCTATTCCTTTCACGCATTTTATCCATCGTTATTGCTACTAGAATTGCAAGTACCTGATCAGTTTAAAGCAAGCACTAGATTAAGTGAATGAAGCTAAGCAGATGATTTACTTAACCGTTTTAGCCAAAAACCGTATTATCCAGATCATTTTTGTCGTGCAATCAGCCCTGCTTGAGCGATTCTTAGCCAAAAGTTTAATGGCATTGCCGTATTTTCTATGCATAATGCCCGGGCATTTTTTAAACACTACACGGAGCTGTGCATGATAGAGCAAGAATTGGTTATGGAATGGGCAATACAAACAGCGATTGCCCTGGCGATAGTGGTTCTCGGCCACATTGTTACTAAAACCTTGGTATCCCTGGTTAAATCCGGTTTAAACCGCAAAAAAATCGAGCCGGTTGTGGTTGGATTTGTCGGCCATATCTTAAACGTAGTACTGTTAGTCGGTATATACATCGCCGCTATTGTGCAGTTGGGTGTTGATACTACCTCACTCGTCGCTATCCTAGGTGCCGCAGGCCTGGCCGTGGGTTTTTGCCCTAAAAGACTCACTTTCGAATTTCGCTTCGGGCATTATCATTGTGGTATTGCGCCCGTTCCGCTCTGGAGATTTTATTGAAGCGGGTGGTTGCATGGGCTCGGTACAGGAAAATCCACCTGTTTTAGTACCACATTAAAAACCCCCGACAACAAAATTGTGATCATCCCTAACGCGGGTATAACTGGCGGTCCAATCACCAACTTCTCGGCGCAAGACACCCGACGGGTCGACCTGGTTATTGGCATTAGCTACGACGCTAATATCAAACAGGCCAAAGACACCCTTATCGAGATCATTGAAGCGGATAAACGCATCCTAAAAGACCCGGCTTATACTGTGGCAGTGCTTGAATTAGCTGACTCTTCGGTGAACCTGGCAGTTACGCCCTTGGGTTAAGACCAGTGACTACTGGAACGTTTTATTTTGACTTGATGGAAAACGATAAAACTGCGCCTCGACGATGCCGGTATTGGTATTCCTTACCCACAAATGGACGTGCACGTACACCAATAAACACATGCGCCAGCGGCAATAGCGGCTGGCCAACTCAGTTCTTCCACAATTTAGAGAATACACTATGCGTAAATTGACTGTACTCAGCCTGCTTTTATGCAGCACAACGGCAATGGCCCAAGAGCCAGCCGATAGAAGCTTCACCCTGGGACGGTGAATTTGGGCCTGATAGCAACCTCAGGTAATACTGAAAACCTCGTCCCTTAAAGCAAAGCTTAGCGCCAGCCACGAGTTAACGGACTGGAGCAACAGCTATTTGATTGAAGGCTTGTACAAAAAAGATGAAGTCGAGCTAGATAGCGGCGAAAAAGAATCCCAAACGACAGCGCAAAAATATTTTTTATCAGCACAGGGTAACTACAAGCTAGAAAACCCGGATAACCGCTTGTTTATTTTTGGTAGCTACGAAGATGACCGTTTTAGCGGCTTTGAATCCCAGTCTACTATCGCCGCCGGTTGGGACAGTATCTATCTTAAAACCGAAAGCCAACAACTGTCTTACAGCATCGGTCCAGGTTACAGTTTTGCCGAAACTGATGACGGAGAAGACGTCAGCAGCTTCATTGTCCGTGCCGCTGCCATATACGACTGGAAGATATCCGAATCAGCTGCCTTCAAGCAAACCCTGAGTACAGAAATCGGTGACGAAAATACCAAGTCAAAATCTGAATCTTCAATTTCAGCCAAGATTGGTGAATCACTGTCAATGAAATTTTCGATTGTGCTAGATCACAACACGGACGTGTTAGAAGGACGGGAAAAGCTCGACACCCAAACCGCAGCCACCTTGGTTTATACCTTCTTTTAAGGCTTTTTTTTGGGGTGGTGCTATGCCACCCTTTTTTACCCCTCAACTGTCCAGCTCAAGCAGCAAAACTGTACCTTGGTACAGGTTACCTACCCCGGTAAATCGTCTATCATAGCTTTGTTGTTACACAAGTGAGGGAAACCTCGCTTGAGCATCAATGTACTAATGGATTTTAAATAATATAAGGAAATGTTTATACCGTAATTCCATTAAGTATTTGCTCACCCAGTGGGAATTGACAAGGGTTTATTCGCTACGTCCCTGTTAGCTCACCTGCTTCGCAGGCTCGCTAAAGCGGTTCTAAGCCGTTCCAACGGCTTTTGGTAGACAAGGCAAATGTTCAAAGGTCTATCCCTACATGGATGTAGGGATAGACCTTTGAACATTTAACGCAGTATAAACCCTTTTCAAACCCATCGAAGACGTACCTCAGGAACACAATTTCTGCGTTGCTCGAAGTTCGATAATTTCTTCTGGAAAGAAATTAAACGGCGAAGCCGGCCTGGAAGGCGAAGGGCAGGATGCCCGGAGTAAAGCCACCAGTATTACTTCATTCGAGCGCCTTGAACTTGAGTCCCTGAGGGAGCGCTGGGTGAGCAAATACTTAATGGAATCGGTATAAATCTGTGTCCCAAGCATAGGATATTGACTATGGCTTTTTTAAAATTATTTCTATTTTATTTTGTTGGCTTTTTTTATCTCATTGGCTTTGCTTAAGGTGGTAAGCAGCTACGTCGATTTTATCAGTTTTCCCTATTTTTCCATCAACGATATTGTCTGGGGATGCGTGTTTTTAACCACTTCAATGACATTAATTGACTGGTTCTTGCTAAGGAAATGGCTTAAACGTTAAGTTGGCAACACCTTCGAAGTAGGTTTAAGAAGTCGCGAAAACAGGCATCAGGTCACAGGTAGAACGCGCCTTAAAATGGGAGAGCCATTCAGAAATGGTTAAATAACCTGTTGCATTCCAGTGCATTCGGCACAATCAACCATAAACTGGTAGAGGCCGAAGCCAATGGCGACACCAGACAATCAAAAACAAGCCATCCTGCAAGATCTTAAACTGCACTCGCCTGCGGATTCAACACCGAGTAAAACTAGTTAAAACCGGGCTGCCAAGTTGGCAGCCTGATAGACGACGGTTACTGGCCGTCCGGATCCTGTTGCATTTGACCTTCCAGTAGTTCCAGTGCTAATTGCAGTAGCTCTGAAACATCAGCGGTGATGGCAAAGTCCTCATCGCGCAGTTCGCCTTTGCTAACAGTGCCATTAAAAAAGCCCGCGTAAAAACCAGCTGAGCCCAAGTAGTCGCTGTTGCCGTTGCTACTGGTGGCAAAAACCACCTAAGGTCACTAAGGTACTACCCAATAATAGGTCTAAATCTTCTAATGGTATGTCTAATTCTGCATTGGCTAGCACGTCCGGATCCATGCTCAAGTAGGCATAGGTCTGGGTTAGCTCTTCGTTGAAAATTACGCCACTGACGGCTTGTGGCTGGTCGTCACCATCAACAGTCCCAAGTTAACGACAACGGCCCCAATGACACATCACTAAGTTGGATTCCGTTGAGGTTCAACGCGATATCGGTGCTGTCGGGGGAAATTTCCCGTTGATGGTTAACCAACCCGCGGCCAGAGTCGAAACCACCTGTGGCCAATAATAGACTGCCAGTTGGCAAAGCATCGAACATGGGCAAACTACCACTGCTCACCAGATCGTCGCTATTTGCTGCCGTATAAAGTTTTTGTCTACCCCAGTCAGGGCTGACCGCAGTCATGCCGATACCAGCATCAATCGCCACATCTGACGTCCAATTCACCATCCGGGCTAGGTTGTCCAACGCTACTTCTAACAGGTCTCCGTCAGCAATATCTTGGTAAAACTCAAAGCCATAGCGCACCGCAGCCGGGCTTTCTTCCACTACAAACGCCATATAGATATCGGAACCAAGCAAAGGGCAAACCCTGACGTTGTTGATCGCCGCCTGGCTGTTGGCAAAATCAATGTCAGTAACAGGCGCACCATTGACTAAAAAGCGCCGGCCCGATACTACAGGTTCCACATTTTCTAGTCGGATGGTCGTGGTGACACACGGTTCAGCAGCAAATTGGTTTTCCACATCAATATCAGTGGAATCTAAGGTAAAGTATTCCCCTGCGGGCACACCGTGAAACAAGTGCACCCTTTGGGAACCGTTGGGTTTTGTATTGATTACCCTGAAATAAGCCAAGCCGTTGTCTTCTAGTGGAATACTGAAACCGTCAGTTTCGTTTCTATCCCATGACGAATATAGACCCAGTAGGTTGCGCACCTCCACCCGGCCATTCGGGCTATCAGTGGCATCTGGCAGCGCAATACCAGCTAAAAACTCATCGCGGTAGACATGGCGCAATACCGCCCTGTCGTTAGGTACCGTCCTCCTTGTAGGCAACTCAATAATAGGCATAGCCACCGGCGTTACAGCAGCACCAGGGGGGATTACCGGATCAGAGGGTGCTGGATTTGGTGTTGTTGCAGGCGTGCTACCGGAACCACCGCCACAGGCAGACAACAACATTGCCAGCACAGGGCTTATCAGCTTCAATCCTGATAGGTTAAACATCGACATTCCTTATGATGGATAAATTTCCCGTCCAAGCTACCAGCCATACAAATACTGTCAACCATTCAATGGTCACAGGATCAAATTGTTACAACTCTAGTAGCAAGGGATCAGTACCAAGGGGGCAAAGACCTTGAAAATCCCTTTTTTTATCTATCAGTTACTGGTTCAGCATTTCAAGGTCTCTGACCTCTTGTTCGCCCCCCTTGTTCGGTTGCACTTGTACGCTTTTCCCTCGCCAAGGCTAAGGTCATATCCACTATTTCAAATTCGTCCTGTCGCTTTGAAATTAACTTCACTAATTTGGCAAAGTCATAACCACAACCTTCAGTCATGGCAATATACTGGTTTACATTAGGGGCACTAATGCCTTTTTCCCAATTTTCATAAGTTTTCCGGGTTTTAACCCCAGCAAACCCCGCCATTTCTTTGGTAGTCCTGCCAGAGCGCAAGCGCATACTGCGCAAATCAGTACCGGTTATTTTCATGCAACCCCCTAAACCTGCATATAAACACAATAAAAAAGAGAATATTTTTCGTTATTTTCCAAGCAGATTAATAGCTACTCAAGCTGGGCACAACGTCAACCCTGACAGGTTGCGAAAATTATTAGACATCTTACAATAATCAAAAGAACCCAAATCTCCATTGGAACCAAAACAAGTTGAACCACAATCCTGAGCATGACGAAGACGCTGGCAAAACACCGGACCCACAGAATGTCGAAATAGGCATCAAACTGCAGCAATACCGTGAGGCGATTAACTTTACCCAAGAAGAAATGGTGGTGGCGCTGAAAAGCGCAGACCGCTTTGTCTCACTGCGCACTTACCAACGCTACGAGGCCGGCGAAACCACCTGCCCAGCCTGGGTATTTAAACGGGTTGAACTAACCTATGAAGTTGCACGCCAATACAAAGTTGAGAAGGGCTTATTTAAAGTCTTTGGTATCGGGTTTATTGACACCCTAAAAAACAAATTGAAAGGATTTTTTGGGTAAGCTATGCCACAGATAAAAACACTGCTAAGTAATACGATTGTCGGGATATTTATCTCAACCATTGTGGTCTGGCTGCTAATTGTTAGATTTCTAGAAGCGGGCATAGGCGGCGCCACAAACTTTATCGACTTTTTGACGCCGATGAATATCACGTACACGTTATACGTTTCAACTCTTTTTCTGACTGCGTGGATTTTCAAAGGAGTTAACAATAAAACACTAGTTGCATTGTGGGGTATTGCTACCGTAATTAATCATATTATCTACTACTGGATACTGGACGTGTTTCTTATAAATAGTAAAAATATCTATGTACTTAACTTTGTAGGCACATTGTCTTTTTTCCCCATGGTTTTGATCACATTCTATCGACAGAAGATTGCATTTTTAATTTTAAAAAGCTCTTCTTCATTAAATTTATTAAAAGAATTTTCATCAGCAATATTAAAGCGAATTAAGCCAACACTATTTGACTATCACCTGAGGGTAGTTGTTGCCATCTATTTTTCATTAGAGCTTTTTTTCAGTCTAGCAATGACCAGCTTTGCTTTGTTCAATGATATTGCTCCAAATGAAAGCTTATACCAGGCATCAATGAAACTTTACAATTACGATCCTTACGGCTCTTTTCTGGATCCTATGCAAATACTTACCTGATTACCCACCTGATTCATCCTCTGTTATACTGTATATAAAGACAGTATTATGAGGTTGTTTCCAGATGGCAAAAAACAAAGTTCAGTTTCAGGAAGGCTACAGCATTTACGAGCTTATGGAAGACTACGGTACGGAAGGAAAGTGTGAACAGGCTCTGTTTAACTGGCGCTATCCAGACGGATTTGTATGTAGGGAGTGCGGGAATAAATCATATTGTGAGTTGAAATCCAGGAAAGTACTTCAGTGCAACCGTTGCAAGCATCAACAGTCTCTGACAAGTGGGACCGTGTTTGACAAAACCAGAGTACCCTTGACTAAATGGTTTATGGCAATCCATCTGCTCACTCAGTCCAAAACAGGGATCTCCGCAATGGAGTTAATGCGCCAGATAAAAGTCAGTTACAACACGGCCTGGAAGCTCAAACACAAACTGTTGCAGGTCATGAAAGAAAGTGACGAAAAAATTAAGATTGGCGGCATTATCCAATTGGATGATGTCTATTGGGGAGGCGAAAAACGCGGGGGAAAGCGAGGTCGCGGTGCATCAGGTAAGACCCCGTTTGTGGCTGCGGTAGCACTGAATGAAGAGGGTCATCCAATCCATATGAAAATGACTGTCGTGGAAGGCTTTAAGACCAAAGAAATTAGTCAATGGGCGGACAAATATATTAAGCCGAACGCCGTGGTGATTTCAGACGGGTTGGCCTGTTTTCGGGCTGTAGCGAGTGAAGAACGCCACCACTTATATGCGAAAACGGGTGGTGATCTGGATAAGCTGGATCACTCCGCCTTCAACTGGGTAAATACGATGATCGGCAACGTGAAAAACTCACTTAGAGGAAGTTGTCACTCTATCGCATCAAAGCACCTGCCAAGGCACCTTGCGGAGTATTGTTTCCGATTTAATAACAGGTTCACCCTACGTGATTTGCTGCCACGGCTGGCAAAGGCAGCGGTAATGACACCGCCAATGCCTTACAAGTTGTTAAAGCTGG
>CBDIHK010000029.1:0-698249 GCA_965279005.1 Alteromonadaceae bacterium
CAACCGCTTCGGTATCGGTTTTGTCAAATATAAGATACTCCGGATAACCGTTGTCGGTGCGCATGGCATAGGCACTGGTAAAATCCTTGTTAAAGGAAATGGAAGTCACATCCACTTTTTCATCGGTATAAATGTGCTCACTATCCCCTGTGCTTAGGTTGTACTTATACAGCCCCCTAGTGTCACGTTCGCTATCATTCAGGTAAAATAGGTTTTCATTGGTAGCGTCAAATGCCAGTGGTTCGAAGCCACTGCCCAGCGTGATATCCGATACCGCCGACCAGTTCCCTTGGCTGTTATCGTATTGGTAGAACAACTTGCTGCCGTCTTCATCAATTCCCGTCGCAAACCGTTCATTGCCTTTGTTATCGATACTAAAGTCAGCACCGGCTATTGGGGACTTGTTTACCTTAGTCATGTTGCCGGTATAGACATTCAGTTTAAATAGATCCGGCTTTTTACTATTATCCCGAAAACGCAGTCGACCCTCTTTTTTCAGTGGCGTTGATGAGATTAATATGTGCCGGTCACTGTCCTCCAAGAAGCTTTCTATTTCAGCCCAGCCTTCGGTTGCTTTGGTCCTGCGGATATTGGAGCCGATGGTCTCTTCTTCAGCGCTGTAGCCAAATATCATCTTGGCCTTGCTGCCATTGAAATTGGTTGCAAACAACTCACCAAAATACCTAGGCTGGCTCTCCCAGGAACGCGTTTGTAGCACTTTAAACACAATGCGTTCGTCATTAACCCAATAGAATTCACCAACTTCACGCGGATGGGGCAACCCAATCGCCCGCACTGGCTGAAAAGTTTTAGCATCTAACACCATCAGTTTGCGCTTGCCTTCCTGCAAGGTTCCTACAGCGAGATAATCACCTGACGGTGAGATTTTTGCGGAAAAGTATGCTGGGCTTTTGGCAAAGTCGGCGGGGGTTATTGTTTGAGCGCTGGCTGTAAACCAGCAAACGCCCAACATCATAAAATTTAATAGGTAGTGATACTGCGATAAAAAACGTTTCATTGTCCCTCCTTGAAACAGGCTTAGTGAAGGCCTATCTGCAGATGCGCCGAATTGTATAAGTAACACACGGTTACCGCAAAATTTTTACCCCTTAAATTTGGGACAACGAATGTTGATATTGAGGCAAAGCCAGTATCACTTTGCGCTCGCGGGGTATTGGGCTACACTTGCTGGCTCTAATAGTTTGGTTAAGGTAAATAAAATGATCCACAGTATGACGGCGTTTGCACGCAAAGAAATTAAATCCTCTTGGGGCAGTGCCGTATGGGAGGTTCGTTCAGTCAACCAACGCTACTTAGAAACCTACTTTCGTTTGCCGGAACAGTTCCGGGGTTTAGAGCCTATTTTGCGGGAACGCTTCCGCGCCAAGCTAAACCGTGGCAAAGTCGAATGTAACCTGCGTTTTAGTAGTGACGGTGCCGAGTCGGGAAGCCTCACCCTCAACCAAGACTTAGCCAAACAATTACTGCATGCAGCCGATTGGGTTCAATCCCATGGCCAGTCAACTGGTGTGAATCCGGTTGATATTTTGCGCTGGCCCGGCGTGGTGGCAACTGAAGAAACCGACACCGACGCCATCCAAAAAGAATTGTTGCAAGCCTTAGATTCCGCTCTGGAAGACTTCTTAGCCGCAAGGAAAAGTGAAGGCCAAGCTTTGGACAATATGATCCAAACCCGCCTCGATGCAATTTTGGTGGAAGTAGACAAAGTAGAAGGACAAATGCCCGAAGTTTTGCAGTGGCAAAAAGACAAACTCATCGCCAAATTTGAAGAGGCGAAAATTGAACTAGAAGAAAACCGGGTTGAACAAGAAATGATCCTGGCAGCACAGAAGCTAGATGTAGCCGAAGAGCTCGACCGGTTGCGCGCACACGTAAAAGAAACTCAAAAAATCCTGACCAAAGGCGGAGCCTGTGGCCGCAGGCTGGATTTTATGATGCAGGAGTTCAATCGCGAATCCAACACCCTCGCCTCCAAATCCATCAACGCCGATATCACCCAATCAGCGGTAGAATTAAAAGTGCTTATCGAGCAAATGCGGGAACAGATCCAAAACATCGAATAACAAGTTTTCTAGACTATTTTGGGCTTAAATTGGCAAATTAACCTGCTTTTTTAAAGTTTGGCCACCATTTATCCTAGCTAATAAAAATAAGCTAATTTAGGCTCCAAGTGTTCGCTTTGGATTCAACTTCTTCCCTATTAATTTTCAATTTTTCGCAATTTTTGTTCCGAATAATGAGGGAAGTTGATGAATGCCTCACAGACTCCGTAACATGTTGAAGCACTGGTACTATCCTCCCCTTTTCTTTGAAAACGTCTATCCAAGTCTCTATCTCGATGTGAAATTCTAAGGCAAGGTTCATGAACATCTACCTTACTTTGAAGATGCCATCACCCTCATCATTGATTGCCGACAATAGCTCAATGACATGCCATATGGCAGAGCAATGCCATTCGGTGAAATTGTACTTTACCGCTTTTATATTAACCGATAACGGTGACTTATATGAATTTGATAGTTTTACTTGGTTATATTCACCGATAGTAGTGAATATACTTGTGATTTATTCATAACAACCTATAATCACCAATATTAATGAATATTTGTGATTACGATGGCGAAGAAAGTTTCTATCTCTGAGATGCCTAAAGCACAGTTTATTGAAAACGTACATGTATTAGGAAAACTCATTAAGGCGAAGCGCACGACGATGGGCATGAAGCTCGCTGATTGCGCCGCGCTTTGCAATGTAGGCATCAATACCTTATCGCGCATCGAAAATGGCAATGGCAATTGCACACTCGCCGCTGTATTTGCGGTGCTACACGGATTAGGTATCAAGCTCACCTCTCCATCGCTTTCAGATAACGACAGTTCAGCAGTCCGTGATGACGAATGGGTATAATGACTATGCCAGCTGAATACACCTTGTTCTTACAATTGGCTGATCGTCGTATTGGCACATTGAACTTGGACAAAAGCACCAACCTGCTCAAACTTGAATACGAGCCTCATTGGCAGCAAATAGGCTACCCACTGTCACCAGCATTGACATTGGATAACCTCCATTCTCCTGAAGTAGCCTTCAACTATCTAGACAACGCACTTCCAGAGGGGGAAGCGCGGAGACTCCTGTCGGAGTATCTCGGTGTTTCAGAGAAAAATGTCTATTCCCAAGTCAGGGCCATCGGCAATGACCTGGCAGGTGCCATTTCGTTTACCACGAGCGAAGGGCAACCCGGCATGCCGATAGATACAGATCAACCACAATTTAGAGAGATCGATCCTGACGAGTTAACCAAACGTCTTGCTAGTAAGGAAGACATTGGGCTGTTAACGTGGGACGACAAACCTCGACTGAGCGTGGCCGGGGTACAAGACAAACTCAACATATTCATGAACGGGCAAGGTCAGATAGGGTTTGGTGATGGTACCTTGTGCTCAACGCACATCCTCAAGTTTGAAAAGCCCAGCTGTCCCAACCTCGTACTAAATGAATACTTCTGCATGAAACTGTCTAAGGCTGCAGGGCTGCCTACCTCAGAAGTAAAGTTCACCCGGTTTGGGCACCACCCTGTACTTATTGTAGAAAGGTTTGATCGCAAATACGCCCCTGACCAGTGCAAAGTTTTTCGCAGACATGTGATTGATGGTTGCCAAGCACTAAACCTACCACGTGACTATAAATACGAACGCAATTTGGGGGACGGCCGGGATGTGCAACATATTAGAGATGGTGCAAGCTTGCCCCGGCTCTTTGAATTGGCAAAAACCATGGCGTCGCCTGTTGCGAGTCTTCAGTGGCTTATCCATTGGCAACTATTCAATCTGATGATTAGCAACTACGATAGTCATGGCAAAAACGTCTCATTGTTTTATGATAAGCGCAATAATCGATTCACGCCTGCTTATGACTTAGTGAATGTAGCCATGTTCCCGCAGTTCAAACATGTACTAGCGATGGCGATGGGCGATGAGTTTAAACCCGAATGCATAAACGCCTACCAAATGGCTGATTTCGCAGAAACCTGCGGGGTGAATAAAAAGCTCTTATCTCGCCAGTTAAGCGATTTGGCAGATAAAGTCCTCGGCACGCTAACACAACAGCAGTTCATCGAGACAATTACTCAAGAGCCGCATTTTACCGAAGACGACCGAAACTACATGGCAGAGGTGAAAGAGCACGTATTAACCCGAACCCAACACTTACGATCACAGGCACCTGAAATACCTGATATCGACTTTTGATCATTGCAATAGATTGCACTTAAGGTGTGTAATCCTAGATTAATGGGAACGGTATTATACCAACTCCCTGTTAGATGCAGAATATTGGGTAGAAAGGGAAGCTAACCTGGGTCGTCTAAAACGCTGCGCCAGCAATGTTTTTACAGATCATCAATTTCCCGGCGTAAGTTACTTTTGGGATCGGTGACAATGCGCTCCAATACTTCAATGCGCTCGCGTAGTCCCTTTATTTCAGCCTGGCTCTGGTCAGATTTATTTTTCTCTAGCTCTTGCTTAATGGCTTCAAACTGCGTGCGGACTTCAGTCCGATGCTTAAAGTATTTACTTATCAAGATAGCAATCAGTATTGGCGAGCAAATGGTTAGTACTACTAGCAAAAAATTAAACATGTTTTTTCATCCCTTTACATTGTTAGCCCGGCTAGGTAACAAAACTCACACAAAGCCAGCTGCAGTGTCAACTATATTGCGTGTGTAAATGTTGCGAGGTAAAGGTAATTAGTGCGGCACAGGGCTGTGTAAAACCCTGTGCCTATACTGAAAAGCGGAATGTTTGGCTGAGTAGTGGCTGCATAGAAATCTGCATAGGTATTTTTTGACCATCAACAAACCTGAGCGGATCCACCAGTACAAAACCAAAAAACTGCAAACACCGCATGATAAAACGAGTTTCGATCATCGAACCCAACACATCTTCCTGGGATGCATAGACAGTGGCTTGTACTTGCTTGAGTATATCTGGGAAAGCGGTACAAACCTCTTTTATAAGCTGTTCTGCCGAACCATGGCTTTGCAAGCGCCAAAGCATAAACAGCCAAAACTGGTTTAACGGTACATCATCTTGCCAGGCATCAAAATAGGCCCAATTGAACTTGGTTGTGGCGGCTTCCAGCATTGCTGGGTAAAAGGCGTTTATGCCCTGCTCTACAAAGATTTTTTGGCTTTTTAGCGTAAGGTAAAAGCGCCCTTTCTTTAAATAAATAATGCCGGCTATATCCGCTAGTAGGCGGGTATAGTGTAAGGCATTAAATTTATCTTCATTGTTGCCTGCAAACTCGCTGATACTGGGTATAGTTTCATGCTGGCATACAGCTAATTCAGGCAAAAGCCCCGATGCCACCTTGGCTAATTTGGCCGGTAGGTTGCCCTTGGCGGTAGTTTTGATAGAACCACCTTCTGCCAGCATGGCATCGAGTATCAGCGCCAAATAACACATTACCGGGCTTTGGCTAAGATCCGCTGGTGTGTTGATGCTAACACCTTTTAGCCCAGCAAACGGCTCATACAGCCAATTGGCCATTTGCGCAGGGCTTAATCCACAAAAGTCTTCCAGTGGCTGGTTATTGCGCTGGGCCATTTTGTGCTGTGCAACTAGGTTAAGTTCATCCAGCGAGAGATCCGGATTCATAGCTACCGTCTGGGACAACTCATCAGCAATTTCCGCTTGCTGCTTGCCAACTGTATCCATGCAGCAGCGTTTATATTTTTTGCCACTACCACAGGGGCATGGCTCATTGCGGCCTATTTTCATTGTGTAGCCTTTCCATCAAACTTCAGTACAAGATGCCTAGGAAGTGGCTAGGTATGTCATATCGCAGTTACTCAATCTTAACAGGGCCTAAGCCATGACCGATTCCCAAGGTCCCCTAATCGCAAGGGTCATAGTCGGCGAATAGATATTCACAAACAGGGTAGAGCCATCGGGTGAGAAGCAGGCACCGGCGCTTTCTGTCGGTAGCAGTAATTTGGCAAAAGGATATACCGCGCCCTCCGGGGTCACGCCGCGCAAATGGTTATCCAATGACTCTGAATATTGGTCTTCACAAACCAACAAGTGGCCTTGCGGGGTAACGCAGAGGTTGTCGCCAAAGTTATATAGCGACTTGTCGGCGCTCTCCAAAAATAGGCTTAATTGACCCGGCGTAGAATTTTCATCTGCAGTACCTTCAACCACCGAAGGTCGGTAGCGCATAATTTGGCCTAGCTGCGCCGCGCCGCCATTGGTACAACAAAAATACAATTCATTATCGCCCCAATGCACCCCCTCTCCACGGGCAAATACCGCAGCACCCTTGGCATAACCTTGCATGCGTAAATCATCGTCCGGACTTTCGGGGTTTTCCAGGTTTATCCATTCAGCGGCATAGTTCTGCCCCAATTTCATATTTGTTGTTTCCCAATTACGGGTGTCGAACTTTGCCTGACCTTTGACTACTAATGCCTGCAGCTGGCCACCCGCACTTAGGTTGCCGTATTCATTTGGAATAAAGCGGTAGAACAAGCCATCACCCCGGTCTTCGGTTAGGTAAACGATACCGGTCCTGGGATCCACGACCGTTGCTTCGTGGTTGAAGCGTCCCATCGCTTTAAGGGGTTTGGGTTCAATCAAACCAGTAGCATTGGCTGGCACTTCAAAGATATAGCCGTGTTCTTTTTGGATAGTGCCATCGGGTTTATCGACGCTCTCTTCACAGGTCAACCAAGTTCCCCATGGCGTTATGCCACCGGCACAATTCCTGATTGTGCCGGTCAGGCTGATAAATTGTTTTTCTACTTTACGGGTTTTTAAATTGTAAATGATATTACTAGTGCCACCTGGCAGGGCTATACCATCGTTGTAGTGGTCATAGGCGAGGTCAGTTTTGTGTTGCTGGATAGACTTGGGTTGCTTGTCAAGGTGATGTGGATGTAGTTCATGGTTACGGACCAGCGCAACCTTGTTGTCTGCATAGGCAAAACAACCCATGCCATCAGCCCTGTCAGGCACCTCAAGGCCATCGGACATTGTGTCGCCTAGCTTGGATATAACTTGATATTCGAAGCCTTTGGGCAGATCAAGTATTTTGGCTGGATCCGGCACTAAGGAACCATAGCCCTCACTGGTTTTCATCTTTGCAATGGGCTTGCCCAAGGCACTACCAGCTAGCCCTGAAAACGCCAAAGCCACCGCCCCAATATTAAATTGCCTTCTTGTTACCATACCAAATCCACAGCTCCACTTAGCCTAACCTAACCATTGTCACATAGAGTTTAGTTTAGTGCCTTGACCTAACGCAATTCCCAATGCAACAAAAGGGGATTGCAATAACCACACGAATGTTATGTTGTAACATTTCAATTGCAGCATTATACTGCCCATTTCTATAGATGGGACTACGCCCTAACCCAAACAGCCCGAGCCCCATACGGCGCTATTGCCTAAATGAGTTTAAGAACTATGCCTGACCAGTCATTGCTATTGCCCGTTACTGTTTTATCCGGTTTTTTAGGTGCCGGAAAAACTACAGTGTTAAACCATATCCTCAACAACCGGGAAGGCCTTAAAGTTGCCGTAATCGTTAATGATATGAGTGAAATCAATATTGACGCAGCAACAGTTCAAAACGAAATAAGCCTCAATCGCTCCGAGGAAAAGCTGGTTGAAATGAGCAATGGCTGTATCTGCTGCACTTTGCGCGAAGATTTGTTGTTGGAAGTCAACCGGCTGGCAACAGAGGGAAAATACGACTATCTGGTGATTGAATCCACCGGCATTTCTGAGCCCCTACCAGTGGCTGAAACCTTCACTTTTGCCGATGAAGAAGGTGTCAGCCTATCTGACTTGGCCAAGCTTGATACCATGGTGACAGTCGTCGATGCGTTAAACTTCTTAAATGACTATGACGCTGCCAAATCACTTCAAGAAGTAGGCGAAAGCCTCGGCGAAGAGGACGAAAGGAGCGTGTCTGAACTGCTGGTTGAGCAAGTGGAATTTGCCGACGTCTTATTGATCAGCAAGACCGATCTGGTTCCCGAGCAAGACATAGAAAGGCTAAAAAGCATATTAAAAACCTTAAACACCGAAGCCGAGCAAATTGCTATCCAGGGTGGTAATGTGCCTCTGGATAAAGTTTTGGCCACCGGCAAGTTTAGTTTTGAAAAAGCACAGCAAGCACCGGGTTGGCTGAAAGAGCTGCGTGGTGAACACGTGCCTGAAACAGAAGAATTTGGCATTAGCAGCTTTGTTTACGAGGCGCGCCGGCCATTTCATCCGCAAAAATTCTATGACTTCCTGCACGCTGATGATATCGGGGGCAAGCTCATTCGTTCCAAGGGATTCTTTTGGTTGGCTACCCGCCCTAACATTGCGGGCAACTGGAGCCAGGCGGGCGGCATGGCCAGCTACGGTGCAGCCGGTTATTTCTGGAATGCAGTACCCAAAGAACACTGGCCTAATGATCCAGACTACTTACAGTCAATACAAGAACACTGGGTAGAGCCCTATGGTGACATGCGCCAAGAACTGGTGTTTATCGGACAAGACCTTGATAAAACCGATATCACCAAACGTTTGGATGATTGTTTAATATCAGAACAATTACTTGCATCAGGGCAAGATGCCTGGAAAGACTTAGCCGATCCATTTCCAGCATGGGAGCACCAAAATGGCTGAAGCTATCCAAGCCAACCCGGCCTCATGGCATGCCAGCAACAGCCCAATGGCATTAAGTGAGATTTTTTCAGCAGATACCAGCGTTGCTATTTGGCAACGGCAACCAAAGCCGGTTATCAACCGTTATTTTGACCAGGTGTTTAACCAGTTGGGCATGGGTGTACGCCAAGTATTTAGTCTTTCTTCAGTGCGTGAGGAACTGCTTAACTTGCTTCCCGACGGGGAAGGCAAACCTGAAGTAGTAGCAGACATCTACTTGCTCTGTGACATGCTTACTTGCCTGTTCAATTGCGACTCCGTTGGCTTGCGCTTAGTGCCGCTTGATAAAGCAATGTGCCCGAAATTGCACACCGACAATATTCCAGTACGCCTGGTCAACACCTACCTCGGGCCAGGCAGCCAGTGGTTGCCCAATGAATCCAGCCACATCCAAGCGCCTGCAAGCGCAAGAAGTAATATTAAAAAAACGGCTGCTGGTTTGTATTACAACCCAGATGATATACAACAAATGCGTTCATTTGATGTGGGATTGTTAAAAGGTAGCGCCTGGGAAGGCCACGAAAACATGGCGGCATTGCATCGCTCCTGCCAAGTACCACAAGGTGAAAAAAGGGTGCTGCTAACGCTAGATCCTATGTAATGCCTATTATGTTAAGAATTTTCATTATTTACTAGAACGTAAAGCAATGTTGTGCAGTAGGAAATACAATTAAATGGTAATTTTTATTCATTTTTTTATAGTATAAAATAAAAAAAGATAATAAGCTTAACCAAACTCACGCTAAAAATCTAAACCATGCAAAAAATAAGGCTTTGCGTGATAATATAACATCTATAAAAGGTGTTATTTATTCGTGATGTTATAACGAATTTATTCCATTTAACGAGTGTTAAATAAGAATATATTCGAATTAGTTTTTTCACAAAAAATATCCTTTTTAATATAGTAATGCCGCTTAATTAATAAAGGGAATAATATGAAAAAACTAATTTTCCTGGCAGTGTTTGCCGTTTGTGGTTCTGCATTTGCCGACGGCCACAAAACCCATGACGACCATGATCATAAACACAGCTTAGATTGTGGCCATGCCGCAGAATGGCACGGTGACCACTTTGACTACAACCACGATGGCCATGACCACCACCAACATGCCGGCCACGTACATGAGGCAGAAATCAAGGTACACAGAGACCATGAACATGGGCATGGTTTAAATTGCGGCCATGAAACCCGCGTTAATAAGGGTATTGTGGAATACAAACACGATGGCCACTGGCACCATCAGCATGGCAACCATATGCATGAGTCCCACGGCTAGGGTAACAGCCATAAACTTTAGCTAGGCAGCAGACCAATAACTACAATAGCTGCCTAGTCGTCCTATAACGCCTATTGTGCATTAATCTTTAGGCTCTCGGTATTTGCCAGTAATAAAGTCTTCCTGTAATTTTTCCAATAAGCCGCGCTCCTCAGCCAGCTCAAGACCTCGGTTAAACAACTGCAATAACCGCTGTGCGTCTGGATGTGCCTTTGAAAACATTAAATGGCCTTTTTGGGAAAACAGTTCCTTATCGACTGTGGTGATTGTTTGCACCAGCTCTGGACTAAAATTGTGGTTCAATGCGTACCAACCGCTAATTTCATCTGCTACGAATACATCGATCCTGCCCATTAGCAACATCTTAAAGTTTTGCATATCGGTGTTCACCACGGATACCACAGCCGGGTTTTGCCCAGCATAGCGCCACAGCTCCTCTGTATAGGTGTATCCCCTGGTTAATCCAAGTCGTAGGCGTTTGCGTTTAATATCGGCTAGGCCTTGCACATCAAAGTGGCTCTTACGCTTAAAAAAAACCACCCTATCGTAGGTGATGGCATTACTAGGATAAAAGTAAGGCAAGTGTTTCTGGTCTTGGTACCAATAGCTCGTTGCAACAAATGCGCCTTCTTTGGCTTCTTTGTAGGCGCGCGACCAAGGCAAAAATACAAACTCTGTATATATATCCACTTGCTCAAACGCGACACTTATAACATGGCTTAAATAGCCTTGGTACGGTGCTGCACTAGATGCCATCGGAGGTGTATGCCCGGTG
Organism: Alteromonadaceae bacterium; assembly: GCA_965279005.1. Classification (GTDB taxonomy): domain Bacteria; phylum Pseudomonadota; class Gammaproteobacteria; order Enterobacterales; family Alteromonadaceae; genus Planctobacterium. The sequence continues at coordinate 10,797 of CBDIHK010000029.1, forward strand.
CTAATCTGGACAGTTTCTGCACGGACACCAATGGTTGCATATAAAAATAGGAGAATGCTTAACAGTATTTTACGGATCATGAGCAATAGTTAACTCACTAGCGTTGCTTTCTTTAAATAATCGCTGTTTTTCGGGAGCAGCATAATTCGAATATACGGACGCGATGGCTAGCATTTGATCAGTGTAGCAGGGATTATTAGGTGGCAATTATAAAAACTACCCATTAAGGCTACTTTTGGGGAGCTAATACCTGGACGCTAATGGTTCCCATGGCAATGCCCCCTTTGGCGTTAATTGCGCTGTATGGGATATCAAAATTACCGTGAAACTTGGGATGTACCAGAAGTTGTAGGCCACCATCGGGCAACAGGTTGTATCTATACAATTGTTTGCTTTGCTTTTTAGGGTAAATAGCAAGTAACTCCAAACTATTGGAGCTGCCACGCCCCGAAGCATCAATTACTTTCGAATCGGCACTTTTAGCCACCCCATCATTATTTAATGGATAAACAATATTAGATACTCCCGCATAGACGCTGATAGCATCGCGCCTGGTAACCGGCGCTCGGTATTCGCTGCCTGTGTAACCCAAACTAATGTCCACCAATAACGGATGGCTAACACTGTAACCACTAACAACTTCTAGCTTGAGGCAGCGACTGCCAGGTACGATCCCAGATACCCAAGTATTGTTGATATTGCTATCGCAATCCTGGGTTGCATCTTCAAGCGAATATAGGTTGATTAACTTTCCATCGGCAATACTTTTGCTGCTATCAAACTCCAAATTGGCGGGCAGCGGCTTTGGTAGGGGTAATACAAAGTTTTGGTAGGCCTTACCACGGTTGGAAACCAACTGGATATTTAACTCAAACTTGCCGTTGTCGATATAGTTTAGGTTGGCACACTGTGCACGGCTCGCCTGCCCAATCGAATCAAAGTGGCTTTGGCACCAGTTCGCGAAAGACTGTTTAAAATTGACAGTATCTATGCACTGCTTGCCGAGATAGCTTAATACCAACTGGTTGCTGTGCACTAATTGCCGTTTGGAGCCAGTTGCCGCTTCGGTGGAACCACAAACTTCCTGGTGAAACGGGCTGCTGCTACCTGGAGACAATTGCTGCATCATCCAAGCATTGGCAGAGGATGCCAACATTGATAGCGACAATAAAAATACCCAGCGCCCCATTCCCAAACTGTCCACCCTAAGCTTTGTTAAAACAGGTGGATTATAACAGACTAAAAAATTACGCCTAGTTAGAATACCTAGTTTGGCAACAATAATTTTGTAATAAACCAATTATCGCTATTGTGTATTAACCCTTGCAACTAGCCCTGGCTCACAGGGCGGCGGTGTTAAATCTGCTGCGCAGAGCTCTATTGCCCAAGGCCCCTGCCGCTCACCCTGCCTGATGCTGGGTAACAAAGAGACCTTTTCCCTGGTGTCAAACGGCCCCGCTATTACCCGGAATATTTGGCCAACGGCGGTATTGTGGATAACTACCTCGGCATTGTAGTCGCTATAGTGGGCTTGCCGTTCTAACGCAAACCGGTAATTACCGAAACTGCCTACTACAGCAAAAACTTGCCTGCCAGTGTCAGACCCCAATAGGTCAAGGGTTGCTATCTCCACCTCTTCAGCCCCGGTTAACGGTGCACTGTCAATCAACTGCGCATCACCTGCCCCTACCTGCTGTTCACTTTGTGCCAGCAAAACTGCACCGGGTGCAGCATCAATTGCCATTCCTGGTTCTTCGCACACTGCCCTATCTTGAACTATGCGGTGCAGGGCACAGTCTTTTGCCAGAAGGGTTGAAACGGCATTGTCCGTCAAAGATTTGCCGGTGATGAGATAGCTAGCACCGCTCATTGCCACTAGCTCCAAGGTGGCGCAACCGCCAATATTTGACAATACAGCCATACAAATCAAAAGCTTAAGTGGCTTTTTCATAGATACTCCCATTGCGTTGCCAGTTTGGCACAATGTGTAAACCAAGGCATTTAGGCTTAGGCCAGCAATAATTGCGCCAGATCAATGAGGTGGAAAACTACCCATTGTCTAATAAACTTATAGAACCCCCTCTACAAACCAGGAGTAATGGTTATGCAAGAAGATTATCAACGTTTATTGGTCGCATTGGATATCTACTCCACATGGCGGCCTGTACTTGAGCGCGCATTAAAAATTGCAAAGCGCCCATCCGACTGTTACGTCATGTATGTCACCCGCCCTTTGGTCTATTTCGAACCCTACGGGATGGCACTGACGGAAGACGTGACTGGCGAAGTGCAGCAGGCCGCAAAAAAGAAAATGCTCGAGATCGCTGAGGAGTACGAAATTCCAGAATCCCAAATTGAAGTGCCCGTCGGTTCACCGGCAGAATCTATCCACGACTTTGCCAATGAGATTAAAGCCGACTTAATTGTTTTGGGCACCCATGGCCAAAGTGGCGTCAGCCTAATTTTGGGCTCAACGGCAAATGCAGTATTGCATGGGGTAAAGCGGGACGTACTGGCAGTAAGGGTTTAACGTTATGGATGCCGTGTTAGTAGCTGATTTGCTTGGGTGGAGTACAGTTATAAACTACATATTCTTGTTAGTTTGGATGCTGTTTTTCACCCTTACCCATAATTGGTTGTACCAAGTCCATTACAATTGGTTCCCGGTAACAGAGGCCGAATTTAATAAGATCCACTACGCTGGCATGACCATTTATAAAATCTTGCTGTTTGTATTCAACTTAGTCCCCTTCGTGGCATTGCGTTTCATTATGGGTTATTAGTTAGAACACACAAATCAGGGTTCGTGCCGGTTCTTGGCCAGCGCAACGCGGGTTAGGAACGGGCCCAGTAACTCGAAGAATATGGTGGCGCCAATGACCACAGTGAGGAAGTATTGGCGGTATTCAGGGAATTGGTTAGAGGCAATTAACGCCATACCAATCGGCACCCCAGCATGCGGTAGCATTGCCCAGCCCAACCACCAACGGGTTTTGGGTCGCATACCACTGATTATGCCGCCCAAACAAGCTCCCACAACTTTCCCCATCGTCCTGAAAATCACGTATAAAACCCCGGCAATACCCAAGCCGTAGAGCGCGGCCAAATCCAATGATGCGCCCGCCAAAATGAAAAACACCATCATAAAGGGCCATTCAACGTTCTCAATTTCATGGAATGGGTAATCGTGATGTTTGGCAAAGTTTACGATCATGGCGCCCAGCACCATTACCGCCAATAGAAAGCTGACATCAATCAAGATAGCCAGCCCGCCACACAAAAACACCAAACCCAAGGCCTCAAATAATGTCGGTTGGCCGGGCTTTATCCGCCCTGTGACGTAACTTGCAGGTATCCCCAGCAAGACCCCCAACAACACGGCACCAAATACTTCCCAGGCGGCTCCTACTAGATGTCCATTTAACTCTGTGCCATTGATCAGGAAACCGACAAAGGCAATACCCACGCTAAACAGCAGCATTGCCCACACGTCATCTACTGCCACTACCCGCAACAATAACTTGGCAAAGGGACTTTGGTTTTTGGTTTCCAGCACAGCATCAATAATGGGCGCTGGGGCGGTTGCTGCTGCGATGCAGCCCAATAAAAAGATGACGGGTAGCGGCCAACCGGTGAATATCAAGCCTAATGTAACCAATACAGTGGTCACTACAGCCGCCATAGCTGAAACCCAAAACATACCCTTGCTATTGCTTATCAGCTCTTTCCATTGGAACTGGCCACCTAATAAAAAGCCAACAACCAGCAATGCCATATCGGACACTAGTGGGAACTGGTAGATCACCGAGCTCGGTAAAATCCCCAACATCTGGTCACCGATAACAATGCCAAATATCAAAAGCAGGGAAATTCTCGGTAACCGGGTGCGCCGTCCTAGGGTATCTAGCGCTAGCCCGGCCAGCAATATGCCCCCCATCGCGAGCAACAATTCGGCTGATTCCGTCGCAACAACATGCATTTTCGACTTGTCCTTTTACCCTTGGTAGTCTTGCTGGGAAACTAAACACCCAGAAATTTAAGCTCGGTTAATTAGATGAAGTATCTTGTGCTTCACGCAATTCATCTTCGCCGGGCAAATAGTAGTAATTGTAGTTAATGGGTCGATGTGGCACTAACTTGTAGTGGCCTTGCAAATAGCTCACCAAGTGCACCAACTCGGTTACCGTCATCACGTCGTTGTAGACTTCCATAGTGGAAACCCCCTCTGGTGCCACACTCTGCCGTGGGTAACCACGGGCAATGCGGTGCGAAGGGTTGATAATGGACGTGACCAAATCGGCATAGGTCACTACCTTTGATGATTCACCGCCTAACTTCACTGGATTTTCCAACTGGGAAATAACGGTATCGTCAGTCATTCCTTGTAACGAATGGCAAGCCAAGCATTGGTATTTCACAAACACCTCTTGGCCAAGTTCGGCGTCCCCTTCAGGTAAGCTAAAGCCCCTGGGTGAGTCAACCGATGGTTGGCAGCCCACCATTAACAACAGCACAACGAGCAGTGTTTTGAGTTTGAACATAACCGCACCTATTTACATCGCGAATTACCCTGAGCCTAACGTTAGCTTAATCCCGGCCAATCACCTAGCCAGATCCAAAACAAGCTTGATTGAGATCAAGCCTTACGAAATAATTTAGGCTACTTCCAAAGCTCGTGGAAAAAGATGCCCTTCCTGAAGTTTGGCCTAGGCTCCCGAAACCCAAAGCGCAAGCATGTTGTTCGCTGGTTAGAGTTCGACGGCCATCAAATAAAAGTCACTGCTAAGGCAATGAAATCGGTGCGGCTAAAAGTTGATCTAAGCAGCCAAACTATCAGCGTTAGCTGTCCGTTTGAGTTTTCAGACGCCGCAATACTCAATTTCTTGAAACAAAAGCGAGGCTGGTTGGAAAAGCAGTTGACCAAGCCGTCCCCAATATCCGAAAAACTGCTGTACCAACCGGGTGAGCCGGTACCATTATGGGGCAGGCCGCATGAGCTGCGGATAGAAACTGGGAAAAAACCCAGTATAGAATTGGGAAATGATCATCTTGTGTTAACAGAAAGATGCGGCAGCCCATTGCAGTCTAGGGAAAAAGCAGTTTACAGCTTCTACCGCCAAGAGCTAATACTTGCCAGCAGGCAACTACTCGAGGACTGGCAACCCAAGCTTGGCGTCACAACCCAGTTCCTAGGCATTAAAAACATGAAAACCAAATGGGGAAGCTGCAATGTTCAGCGGGCCCGAGTCTGGCTTAACTTAGCACTGGCAAAGTACCCCCCTGAATGCCTGGAAATGGTCTTAGTACATGAACTAGTACATTTATTGGAGCCGAACCACAGCCCACGTTTTTACCAGTTAATGGATACTTATCTGCCAGATTGGCGCAAAGCAGACCAATTGCTGCAACAGCCACCATCCACGCCTTGAATCTACGATTTCCCAAATAACCCTAGGATAATTCGGGTTAATTTACGGTACTGTGAAACAGCTCACAACTTCCCCAATTGTTGACCCTAAAGCCCACCAGTAACCTACCGACACTGTTCAAAGCACAAACTATTCGCTTGGCGTAAACCCAGGCGAGACAATTTTAAAAGAACAAACTATTGGTTGGAGAACACCATGAACATAGGAAGCAGTTTGCATCGGACAAAGGATTGGATTGTGGCAGCCGTGTGCGCCTGGAGTTGTTTTAGCGGGGCATTGTCAGCGGCGCCGGAAGTTACCCCAAACTTCCCGAATGTAAACCAAACGCCAGGTCAATTGTTAAGTGGACTCAATGCCCCAGAGCAAGGTCGGACCGCCATTATTGCCTACCATGGTGGTGTGCTCTATACCATCCCTGAAATGCCAGCCAGTGAACCCAACTCGGACTTTCAAGTCAGGGCTTGGAATATTGCCGATCCAAGTAACCCAATCGAGATGGCACAACTGGGGCTGACGCCGCACCCGGTGGACGCGCATGGCTACTTCAAATCCGGTGTAAACCTAGTATTGGGTTCCGATTACGCTGGTGAGTATGGCGCCCCAGGGCCTTGGAATTTTGTTGCTACCGGCTCTGACAATACCGTTACCCGCGCACCTTTCAATTCACCTTGGTATGGTGGATATGCCAGCCGAGGCAATATTTTCGGCCCGCGCAACGTAGGACCACTTTATTGGAGCTATAACGCCATTGGCAATGCCCCAATGCAGTTATCAGATAGCATGGATAGGCCTTTTGACCCGGAAATTACAGCCTCTTGGGATCACTTGGGCATGACAGGTGTTATCGGACATCCCTTTATTTTTGGCAACCTTCTAATCGTTGCATCTGACCAGAGCCGCACTGGTGTTGCCGTGTATGACATCAGCGACCGCAACAATCCGCTGCTATTAGATGTGCTTAAAACCGGTGGCCCTGGTGGTTACTGGCCTGAGCTATGGGGCGAAGATGGCGAATTGTACATTGTGTTCCCGCACCGCTCTGAGCCCCGTGGCCATGGCTTCCAGGTCGTCAACGCCACAGACCCAAGCAACCTGGTGCATGTAGGTGACTTCCCGCTTACCGGCGACGAACCCATGTACGCACAATTCCAAGATAACTATGCCTTCATCGGCAGCCACAAAATCGATATGCGCACTTATCGCTCGGTATTGGACTTGGACAACGCCAATGTGCGGCGCGATGACGGTGGTATAGGTGTCAGCGTCAGCCAATTTGCGCTACCGCTCGGCAATCTGTTGGTTACCGGCGGGGTCAACCAAAACCAAGGCATGGCGATATGGGCACACCAAGCGGCGCCAGACACCAACCCGCCTTACGTGGGCTTCCACCTGCCAAGGGCAGGCCAAACCAACTACCCTACCGATGCAGTATTGAGCTTCCTGATCCATGAAACCTTGGAAACCTTCACCATTGTCAACGGCGATTCATTCAGCGTACGGCAAGTGTTACAAGATGGCAGCTTAGGTGATTTTGTAGCAGGTGAGCTGGTGTTCGCCTTTGATGACATCCTTACTTTTACCCCGCACCAGGCACTGCATGGCAATACCAGTTACCAGGTTAGCTTTTCCCAAAACGGGATAAAAGATGCCGCGGGTAACGGCATGCAGGAATACAGTTTTGTCTTTTCCACGGGCAGCTCAGTGTCAGGCAATACCCCTCCCAGCCTAGATAGCATCACTGCCAGCAGCCCGCTATTACAACCCAACCAATCGGTCACGCTGACGGCAGCAGCCAGCGATTCCCCTGGTGATACATTGCAATATCGCTTTGATTTTGGCGATGGCAGTGCCCGCACTGCTTGGCAAGCTGGCAACAGTAGCAGCTATAGCTATAGCACAGATGGCCATTACCGGGTGGTAGCCCAAGTGCGGGATCAAGCTGGTTTGGTGAGCAGCGCCAGCACCCTTGTTACAGTGCGGGGATACCGCCCTGCGATCCAAAAACCATTACACTCAGCGCCCTTGTTCCTTGATAGCATCAACCAGCGTTTAGCAGTGCTAAACCCTGACAATAACAGCGTTACCTTGCTTAATTCTGAGACCAATACTGTAGTTAGCGAAACCAATGCCTGTGCCACCCCACATAGCATAACAGGAACCGGCAGCCACTTTTGGCTTAGCTGTTTCGCAAGTGACGAATTGGTGCAGGTTGATCTTAACGGCAACATAAGCCAGCGTGTCACCCTGGACTATGGCTCAGGTCCCCGCGGTATCGTTAGCGACCTTGCCAACAATAATTTATTTGTGGCATTGGAAAGCAAAGATGAAGTGATCAAAGTCGATGCCAATACTGGTGCCATCCTGCAGCGACAGGTTGTGGGCAATTCACCTAGGGCGCTGGCCCTCGCCAGGGACAACAGCCGCCTGCTGGTCACCCAGTTTATTTCAGGAGCAAACCAAGGCCGGGTTTGGCAGTTGGCACCTAGTGACCTCTACCTAGAGCAAACCCATATCCTGCCCAAAATTGGTGGTATCAACCACAGGGATGGCACCGCCGAAGGCAAGGGCGTACCTAATTATGTATCCAGCATTGCCTTGACCGCCGATGGCCAAACCGCTTGGCTAACCGCAACCAAGGTCAATACTGATAGGGGACCGCTTACTGGCGTCGACCTAGACCAAGACAACACGGTTCGTACCATTGTAATGGCGCTCAACCTGGCTACCGGCCAAATCAACCACAACATAGATTTGGATAACAGTGATTCGGCTTCACACCTAGCCTTCTCCAATAACGAAGATTATTTATTTGTCGCCTTGCAGGGCAACGATAAAGTGATGGTGCTGGATCTGTTGGCACTGGATAGTAACGTGGGCTTGGGTAGCCTAGTGGCCAGCCTGGAAACAGGTGCCGCACCACAAGGCGTTGTATTCGATGCGGCAGGGCAAACCCTTTGGGTGAAAAACCTGATGGGTCGCTCGGTTTCATCCCTGGATCTCAGCCAGTTTCTGACAAGCGGTGCCATTGGTATAGATAACAATGAAATTAGCAGCGTCAGCAATGAGGTTATGCCTGCAAATATTCTGCGCGGTAAGCGTTTGTTTTATCATGCTTCAGATCCCCGTATGAGCGGCGAAGGCTACTTGAGCTGCGCCAGTTGCCACAATGACGGTGCCTCCGATGGCCGGGTGTGGGATTTTACTGGCCGCGGCGAAGGCCTGCGCAACACCACTTCCCTATTGGGTAAAGCGGGCACCGGCCAAGGCAATGTGCACTGGACCGGCAACTTCGACGAAATCCATGATTTTGAAAATGATATCAGGCTGTTTTTTGGTGGCACTGGCTTTTTAACCGACCAGGACTTCCAGGCAACAGCGTCTACCCTGGGAGCCAATAAAGCCGGCTTGGATCCGGACTTGGATGCACTGGCAGCCTACGTAACTTCACTCGGACAAGACAGCCTAAAACGCAGCCCACACCGCGGTGCCGACGGTTCTTTAACGGAATCAGGCAGCAGGGGCGAACAATTATTCACCCAACTCAACTGTGCCAGTTGCCATAGTGGTAGCCAATTCACTGATAGCAGCATTGGCAGTGCCACCTTGCACGATGTTGGCAGCATAAGCGACCACAGTGGCCAGCGCATGGGGCAAACCCTGCCTGGGATGGATACCCCTACCTTGCTTGGCGCCTGGGACAATGCCCCATATTTCCACGATGGCAGTGCAGCGGTACTTGCAGATGTATTTAGCCGAGCTGGTGGGCGATATTATCCAGCTGAAAATGGCACTTTATCTGGTGCTGCCTATACCACTAACCAATGGACTGAACTCAACAACGATGGCTCAGTGCGCGGTGGTGGCATGGTCACCTTGGTCACAACAGGCGACGGCGTAGCCATCGGCAACATTGATGGGGGCAGCGGTGGCATGGCCAATATTGCAATACGCTATGCCAATGACCGGGAAACCCAACTTCAGGTCATTGCTGGCAACCATAGCCAAACCATCAGCTTACCCAGCAGCGGCAATAGCAATAGCCACTGGCTAGAGGCCAATTTATCTGACCTGAACCTACAACCTGGTAACAACCAAATTGAATTGCGCCTACAAACCCAGTGGGGTGTCACCAGCATTGATGAAATTAAGGTAAGCAATGCCGAATACTTAACCCAGGCTGCCGCGCACAGGATTGTGTTGGCACAACCAGCTACAGACCAGCAAGATCTGGTTAACTATATCTTGCAGTTGGATGTATCAGCTAGCGCACCTGTAGAGCTTCCAGTGCCTGTCAACCAAGCGCCCATCGCGATAGCCAGCGCCCCCTCCAGCATCGAGCCTGGCCAAACCGTCCTGCTCAATGGACAACAATCTTATGATCCGGAAAATGCCGGGCTGACCTTTGCATGGCAGCAAACCTCAGGCGAAACTGTCAATCTTGTTAACGCCGACACTGCTGTCGCCCAATTTACCGTGCCAGCAACGGCAAGTGGCGGGTTATCTTTTGAGCTAACCGTGATTGACGACCACAACCTGTACGCAATCGCCTCTGTGAACGTGACCATAACAGCGGCAAACACCGCCCCTGTCGCCAGGATAATTGCATCCAATACCACGCCTGGAGCCGGCGGTAGTATCTCCTTGGACGGTTCAACCAGTTCCGATGAACAAGGTGAGATAAACACTTACTCCTGGATCCAACTTGCCGGTACGGCTGCACAAATAGTGTCCCCCAACGCAGCGCAAACCCAGGTGATAATGCCAACGGTAGCACACAGTGAAAACCTAGCGTTCCAGCTAACAGTCACTGACAACCAAGGGGCTAGCCACAGTAGTAGCGTAAGCATCGAACTACAGGCGGAAGAGCAAGCCAACCAGCCCCCCATTGCGCAGGCGCCAAGCAACCAAGTGGTTAGCCCCGGCGACCCTGTCCAGCTTGATGCAAGCGCCAGTAGCGATCCTGAATCGGGTACACTCACGTTTCACTGGCTGCAAGTATCGGGGCCAACAGTTGCTACCAGCGGTGATGGTAGTGCGGTGTTAAGCTTTACCGCACCAGAACAGCCTGGCGAACTCTTGTTCCAAGTGTCGGTTACCGATCCGGAAGGTGCCACCGCCATGGCCAATACCACGGTCTTGGTTAATCTGGCTCCAGTTGTGCAGGTAAACAACAATGTGCAAGCAGCTCCTGGCGAAACAGTCAGTTTTAATGCCAACACAAGTTACGATCCTGAACAGCAAGCGCTGACTTTCCAGTGGCAGCAAACTGGCGGTTCACCGGTCAGCGACACAAGCCAAGACCCGGCACAATTTAGCTTTATTGCCCCAGATGTAACATTGGAAACTATTTTTAGTTTTGAGCTAACCGTGACCGACCCCCATGGCAGCGCCAGCCAACAGTCCTTAAGCGCTACAGTGCTGCCTAGCAACCAGGCGCCAACAGCCACCATTAGCGCCCCTGAACAAGCCTATGCCGGTGACTACATCATTATTGATGGCCGCAATAGCAGTGACCCCGACGGCGACTTCCTTGAATTCCAATGGCTGCAGTTGGCAGGCCAAACCGTTGACCTGCCATGGCCAAACGCTGGTTTCCTGCATATCCAAATTCCAGTGGATGCGGTTTCAGAAACCTACCTATTCCAATTAACCGTCAGCGACAGCCATGGCGCCAGCCAGAACCAGCAGGTGGGCATCCAAGTGCAAGCCAACAGCGCCCCCGTGATCAACTTACACGTACCAAACTATGTCAAAGCAGGCAACTATATTGAATTCGATGCCTCTGGCAGCTGGGATGCCAATGGCCATAATTTGCACTTCAAGTGGCAGCAAACGGGCGGCACAGCTATCGAACTGCCCTGGCCAGGGTCGCCCAAAATTGGCTTCCATGCCCCAGTGGTAGAAGCCGACGAAACCTTGCAGTTTAGCCTCACAGTCACTGACGATTTGGGTCTTGCTGTCAGCCAAGATTTGGTACTATTGGTCAAAGCTAGCGCCGCCCCCGTAATCGTGGCCCAAACTAGGGTTGAGGCGGCTTCGGGACAATATGTGGAACTCTCCGCGGCCAACAGCTATGACACTGATGGCGATAGCTTGAAGTTCTATTGGCAGCAAGTATCTGGTTCAGCGATAGATATTCCTTGGCCCGAATCCCCCAATATTGGCCTGCACACGCCATTTGTAGACGCCACCTCTGAGCTAGTGTTTAGGGTAAAAGTGACCGATTCTGTCGGTACTTATTCTGAGCAAGACGTTGTTTTGGTAGTGCAAGCCAACCAGGCGCCAAGCATCCAGATAGATATCCCGAGCCAATTGGAAGCTGGCCAGTATTACTATATCAATGCCTGGCACAGCTTCGACCCAGAGGGCTATGGGGTGAGCTTTTTATGGCAACAAATAGCAGGAACCGAGGTGGCACTGCAAGCCCCAAACGATGGTGGTTTCGGTTTTGTGGCGCCAAATGCGAATGCAAACCAAGTAGTGACCCTGCGCCTTACCGTTAAAGATGTTGCTGGGGCAGAGACCAGTGCCGACTACGATATACATATTATTGGCAATGCCCCGCCGGTAGTTGTAGTGTCCGAGCAAACGCTAGTAATTGCTGGCCAGCATGTAGTGCTAGACGCCAGCGCCAGCTACGACCCTGAAGCAGGCGATTTGCAGTTTTACTGGCAACAAGTAGCGGGCGAAAGCCCAAGCCATAGCTGGGGTGAGTGGAGCAGCCAACTCAATGTTACCGCCCCCAATGTCAGTGCCGAGTCTGAACTCACATTTTTGCTAAAAGTTACCGATAATAGGGGGAAATTTAGCGAGCAGCTGGTAAGCCTAAAGGTCGAACCGAATTAGCCAAGCCCATTTTGAAAGGCTACAGACCCAGTCCCTGGACTGGGTTTTTATTAAGTTACTGCACTAAACTCTTGTCCTAAATTGAGAATCAATTCACACTGGAATGCTTATAGTAAAAAATACCAATCGCCGATACAGGATATATTCTGATAACAACCGCTTGTGAACGGTAAATATTATTGACAATGTGAAATATGTGCAGTTTTGGCACATACTTACATCCACTAATGTTAGCTAGCCCGACCAATTCAAGCAGTAACGGTCTTAATGACAAATTGCAGGTGAACCCCGTGTCGGATTTAAATAATCAATATGAAGTAGATGGTGTGGAATACTTAGATAACTTTCTAGCCCAGTGCTCAACCAAAGAATATCGCCGCCACGCAGTGGTGGTGCGTCAAGGCGAACAAACCAATAAGCTGTATTTTTTGCTGAAAGGTTCAGTCTCGGTAGTAAGGCAACACGAAAACGATAAAGACATTGTTTTAGCCTACCTAAACCAAGGTTCGTTTTTTGGCGAAATGGGCTTGTTCGATGAAAACCGGGTGCGCAGCGCTACAATACGCACCCGCACAGTCTGCCAGATTGCTGAAATCTCATATGAGAAGTTTGAAGCCTTGACGGCAAAACACCCTGATATTTTGATGGCGATATCAAAACAGCTTACCGCCAGGTTGCGCAAAACCTCTAAGAAAGTAGTGGATTTGGCGTTCTTGGACGTTACTGGCCGGGTCGCAGCCTGTTTGTTGGATTTGATCAACCAACCCGATGCCATCACTCACCCAGACGGCATTATGTTGAAAATCACCCGGCAGGAGCTTAGCCGCCACGTGGGTTGTACCAGGGAGATGGTAGGCAAGGTGTTGAAGAGCTTAGAAGAACAAGGACTAGTCAGCTTTGAAGGCCATAGCATAGTGGTGATCAAATAAATTTAAGATTTCTTGTCGAAATCTTACCTAGCCATTCGTTAACTTGTTAACAGAGCGATTTTGCTCTGAAACCAAAGAGGAAAACGATATGGCGGATATGACTACTCCAGGCCTATTTTCATGGGCTGAACTCACGACTTCTGAACCTGCACAGGCTGCCGAATTTTATGGCAGCTTGTTTGGCTGGCAATTCGACACCATGGCGATGCCCAATGGCACCTACTATGTTGCAGCCAACAACGGCGAGCAGATAGCAGGCATTATGGCGGCCCCAAGCCAGGCCCACGCGGCCTCGCCAACCTGGGGACAATACGTTACCGTTGGGGATGTCGAGGCAACCGCCAGTAAAGTCGAAGCACTAGGTGGCAAGGTACTGGTACCGCCAACAACTATTCCTGGTGTTGGCACATTTATTTTATTGCAAGACCCACAAGGTGCCTGCTTGTCTGCTATACAGTATGAAGCGAAGTCTAGCGGAGAATAAACCATGCAATACGTAATGCTCATCTACGACAAAGAGAAGGAGTGGGAGCAGCAAAGCGACGCTTTCCAGAACCAGGTCATCGAAAAGTACATGCAGCTAGGCGAATACTTGCAGCAAGAGGGGATCCTGCTCGCCAGCAAGCGTTTGCGCCCCACCGATACTGCCACCTGTGTCAAGGTGCGCAATGGCGAGACCCTGGTTAGTGACGGGCCTTTTGCTGAAACCAAAGAGCAGTTGGGAGGCTTTTATTTGTTGGAATGCCGGGATCTTGACCACGCCACAGCAGTGGCAGCCATGATCCCATCAGCAGAGTTTGGTACTGTCGAGATCAGGCCAGCCTGGATCATGCAAGATGATTAAGCATCGGCACCACCATGGTTGAACACAGGGGGTTGTCCGGCAATGACCCAGGGCAATCCCATATTTGCAGCAACATAGAGCAGCTGTACCGGCAACATACCGGGCAGATGTTGGCCTACCTGACCAGCTTATTCCAGGATGTCGAGTTGGCACAGGAAGCCTGGCATGAAGTAATAGCTGATGCACTGCAAACTTGGCATGAAAAAATGCCACATAACCCAGGTGGCTGGTTAAAAGTATGTGCCCGCAACAAAGCCATCGACAAGCTGCGCCAGCAAAAAATGAGCCGGGAAAAAGCGGCATTGATCAAAGCCATTGCGGTCGACCATGATGATACCGGACTAGAAGAAATGGAATTTGCAGACCAGCAGTTAAAACTGATTTTTACCTGCTGCCATCCAGCGCTTGAACTGGATAAGCAGGTACCATTGACCTTGACCCTTATTTGCGGTCTTTCCACCCAACAAGTAGCAGAGGCATTGCTGGTTAATGTCAAATCCTTAGAACAACGCCTAACCCGCGCTAAGCGAAAAATGAAACAAGCTGGTATCCCTTTTTCGGTTCCAGTTGGCAAAGAGCTATCCCCGCGCTTGGGTGCCGTACTGAGCACCTTGTACCTTTTATTTAACCATGGCGTTAACCATCCCTGTGACACCTTCCAATTGCAAAAAGAAGCGATCCGCCTAGCTAACTTGATAAATACAATGCTTCCCAATGAGCCTGAATTAAAGGGGCTGCTTGCATTAATGATGTTCCATAGAGCCAGGCACCAAAGCCGCTTCAACGCCAAAGGAGAATTGGTATTGCTAGACCAGCAAGACCGTAAACTGTGGGATCAGCAGCTTATTGCGCAAGCCCACCAACTGCTCAGCCGAACCCTAAAACAGCAACAAGTGGGCAGCTACCAGCTGCAGGCAGCAATCCAAGGGGTGCACTGCCACGCCGCGACGGCCAATGCTACAGACTGGCCACAAATAACCGCGCTGTATGCCTTGCTGGAAAAAGTGGATCCTTCACCCGTGGTTTCGCTAAATTCGGCTGTGGCCTATTCCATGTTGGGCGATGTGAACACTGCATTGCGCAAACTAGAGCCGTTGAACAATGAGCCAACTATGCGCCATTATTCCCCCTACTACCTCGCCCTGGCCGAGGTGCAACAGAAGCTTGGCAACAGCAATGCATATGAAAGCAACCTTAGACAAGCATTGCACTGCTGCACAACCCCACATGAAAAACAGTCGCTATTGACCCGCCTATCCCAACTAGACGTATAAACAGTCAGGAGTAGCACTAACTGGAACAGTTCCTGCTTCCAAAACGTTAACTATAGGAATGTGTCAAAAAACGAACTTTTACCGATTCTATTAAGAATTTGACACATTTCTGCTATCGATATCAGCCTAAAGTCTTATTTTAGATTTCTGTAGGAGCGTCGATAGTTAAGGTATTGACGCAATTGGTATGGCAAGTCGCGAAAGCGACCATATTGAAAAATATAAACGAGGTATGTTTATGTCTTGCTTAACACGAAATATGCAAAAACAATTGAAAGACTACATTAAACGCAACATCAACCGGCCATGGCGTGTACGCCCAGAAACCCTGCGTGATGACTTTGTTAGCCGAGGCCTTTGCCCATCAGACGTCACGGCTGATCAGTTTGCTGTCATCATTGAAACGATAGAACACTAGCGGCTGGCACAGCATTGGCTGCTAAGCCGATCAAAACGAAAGTCCATGTAGCAGCACAGCTAAATCGGGTTGCCACTGAAACTGCTTCAGGTCTACCCGGTTATTGAGCACTGCAACACCTTCTTCCTGCAACCTTCCCGTCTGCTCCTGTGCCTGCGGCGTACCCTTGGCAAACGCCAGCTGCCCATTGGATCGAAGCACCCTTTGCCATGGTAACGCCATTTCAGCAGGTGCCTCACGCAGGGCTTTACCTACTAGGCGGGCACGCCCAGGCAAGCCCGCTAAATCGGCCAATTGGCCATAGCTCGCCACTTTGCCTTCTGGTATTAAGCCCACAGCCTGCCAAATTTGGTTATACTTTTGCGAATGCATGATTTAAATACCTAGTGTCCATCTATAGCTGTGCCAAAACGCGAATATTGTAAAAATTGCCAGTTTCCCTTAAAAACTTGCCTGTGCCGATTTGTGCAACCGCTGCATTACCAAGGTAACATAACCATACTGCAACACCCCAATGAAAGCTCGCACGGAAAAAATACAGTTCGGCTAATCAAATTGGTATTGCCCAGTAGCCAAATAATAGTAGGCACTGAACCTGGAGATTTTGACGACTTGATCCGGAACACAATTGAACAACCAGGACAATTTGCCGTGTTTTACCCTTCCGATGCCAGCAAACCATGGCCGCCACAGCACAATACCACACCATCAACACCAGCAATTGCGCTCCCCCATATAATCCTGTTGGATGCTACTTGGCGCAAAGCCTACCGGATGTGGCAGCAAAACACCTGGCTACACAACTTGCCCACATTCCATTTGCAAAACCCGGCGGTGGGTGCATACAAAATAAGGAAGCGTAAAAAAGACTACCAACTATCTACCCTGGAGGCACTTGTCCAGATAATCGACCCATATTGTGATACAACTCCGTTGCAACATATATTTCATGGTTTTCAAACCCAGTTCCTTGCCTTTAGCCAGCAAAAAACCTAAACCTAATACAATACTAATGGCTAATACTAGCTTTTCTGTGGGTTAGTATATGATATAAACATCAGTGCCTAGGGCATTAATCCGGCCTAACAAACTGCATGGACACTATGCTAAACACGCTTAAAAATGGACTTTTAACCCTCGTCGTTTTCTTGCTATTTCTGCTGCCATTGCGGGCGCAAGAAGCCGTCCTAAACACCATCAACCTGGGACAAACCAATGGCTCCGACCTACAAGCAAAGTTTGGCTATTTCCAGCAAGCGCAAAACAGCAAAGGCTTCGATGTAGGCAATGCCAGCTTGGAGCAAGCCCATAGTTGGTTAAATAGTTTGATACCTAGCAACCAAACCAGCGCCACCGGTAGCCAATTCTTAGCTGCCGCCAAGCTTTACAATGGTAGCCAAACCAGCCAGTGGTATGTCTACCCAACTTATTCTATCGCCGAAACCATCCGGCTTTACCACTACCGCGCATCGGTAACTGAAACCAGTATTTCTGGGTTCAAACATATCAATAACATCGATTTCCATTATGGCGGAAGCATAAACTTGGAGCCTGGTGAAACCAGCCTATTAGTCCTGGCCTTCGACAACCAATTCGCCTTCCCCCCATGCAATTAAGGCTACTACCACAAGCACAAGCAGAGCAAATGATGCGCAATGAAAACCTTATCATTATGTTGTGTTTTGGTGTTTGCTTGGCATTCTCTTTTTACAAATTATTTTTGTTTTGGCAGAGCCGGGATCCGGCTTACTTGCACTACGCCCTGACAATCCTCACCCTAGCTGCTGGATGGAGTTACTTATTTGGTTTTTGGTTGCGCTTTGGCATCCCGGCTATTAGCGAGCTGCTCATGCCGGCCTTTGCCTTGGGCTCGGCGTTTAGCGTATTTTTCGCAAGGCACTTTTTGCAGGACGAAAATCTATCGCCGCGAATTTTATCACTGCTCAAGACTTCTCCCTGGGCAATATTAGTGTTGACGCCCATCACAATCCTTGTGCCTGCAATGGGAATTACTATCTCTTCAATATGTACCAGTATTTCACTGCTGGCTATGGTTATAGCCTGCCTTGATGCCAACAACAGGGGATTTACCCCATCCCGTTATTTGCTGATTGCCTCACTTGCAATCTCCCTTCCCTTTTTTATCGGCGTCGCAGTCGCCTTGGATTTACCTATTTCGGCACCTAGCAACCGGCACTTTTTGATGTTTACCAGCACCACGTTGGGGGCATTGCTCATGGCCCTAGCTATGGCGAATAAACTCAATTTAAGGCAATCACAAAACAAGGAAATCGCCTCTGAGCTCGAACAAAAAGTGTATTTCCGCACTGAGGCGCTGGCTGAAGCCAATGCCGCACTTGAACACCTTATCAGCGAGCTACAAAAAGCCAACAGTGCCAAAAGCCATTTTTTGGCCAATATGAGCCATGAAATCCGCACCCCACTCACGTCTATTATTGGCTATGCAGACTCTGTATTGCTTGGAGATATCGATGCTAAGGAACAAAACCGGGTTATGCGCATTATTTCCGAAAGTGGCAACCATTTGCTGCACATTATCAATGATATTTTAGACATTTCCAAAATTGAGGCTGACAAACTGGAATTTGAGTTGCTACCCACTTCAGTATTTGATGTGGTAGCGCAGGTAGAATCCATAATGGCGATGCGGGCAAAAGACAAAGGCTTACAGTTCAACCTAAATTTCGAGTTCCCTTTTCCAAGCGAAATCACCACCGACCCCACCCGCTTCCGGCAGATCCTGTTTAACCTCACCAATAATGCCATCAAGTTCACAGAATCGGGCACTGTAGATGTACGACTAAGTTTCCAACAACACCGGGTATATGTCTCAGTCGCCGACACCGGTATAGGTATGGATGAGGAAAAAGTACAGTCAGTATTCAACCCGTTTGAGCAAGGCGAATCATCCACCACCCGTAAATTTGGTGGAACTGGGCTGGGCTTAAGTATTTCAAAACGTTTGGCGAATGGTTTGGGTGGTGATATCCAGGTACAAAGCGAATTGGATAAAGGCAGCACTTTCAACGTCAATATTAACGCACCAACTACAGAAAACTCAGTCATGGTGCAAAGCGCATCTGAAATCTGGAAAGTCAGCAATAAAAAAGCCCAAGATCCGTTAGATATTCCGAATTTTGCGGGGAACAGGGTACTGCTGGTTGATGATCATCCCAATAACCGCGAACTAATTAGCATCTTGTTGCGTCGGATGAATATAGAAGTGGATGAGGCACAAGATGGGGAACAAGCGCTAGCTAAAGTCTTCAGCCAAGAATATGACCTTGTGCTAATGGATGTGCAAATGCCTATTATGGGTGGTGACGAAGCAACCGGGCGGATCCGGGAATATGGCTATGATTTGCCCATTATTGCCCTAACAGCCAACAATATGAAACATGAGATAGAACTATATATGCAGAGGGGATTTACCAATCACCTCGCCAAGCCTATAGTTAGGGAGAATTTCATTCAAACCTTGGTTACCTACCTACAAGCAAGCGGGAGTAGTGACGCTTTGATCGACAACGAAGAAATGTACCCATTGGTAGCCGCATATTACGACGATTTGTTGCTGGATTTGGCGCGTTTTGAGGAATCTTGGCAACAGCAAGATGAAGTGGCATACACCGATATAGCCCACAGAATAAAAGGTGCAGCAGGATCATTTGGATTTGAAAGTGTGGGCGAGTCTTTCGCAGAAGTAGAAGCCTGTGTGAAACAGGGAAATACCGCAGATTTGGCGCAGGCTGCCGCCAAAGCTATAGCAGATGGCAAGCGCTGCACCAAATTGCCCGGTATCGATGTCGCCAGGGGAGCCACCAACCACGACGTCAATATAGACAACTTAATCACTGCACTTAGCAGTTTTATGTTATCTGTCACCAACCAATTGCATCAATTGCGACAGAGCCTGTCAGATGGGGATCACAATATTGCCCTGCTGTTGCTCAACCGTATCCAGGGCAAGACCAAGGGTTTGGCCTGGGAAAGTTTGGCTAAAGTCCTTGCGCAAATGCAGAATCAGCTAAAGCTAGACCCCAGCAATGGACCGCTGTTAGGCCAGCTATTGGCGCAGGCAGAACAACAGATCCAACTAGTGCAGGCACACTTGCAACAGCAAAGCGGATAAACTTATAAGTCAGATGTCTTTAATTTCGAGGCCAAACCGGGTAGCGACTACATACAAACTGACGCCTATGGTGTTTTGCTATTTGTTGTTACTGATGGTAACCCTAAAAACCCCGCAGGCCACAGCCGCTGATGCGAGCACGGGTTCGCTCAGGGTGTGTATGATATCAAGCGAACTTTTTCCCCTGTGGCGCAAACCGGGCGATGAGGGTAAGCCCTACCCCGGAATTAACATTGAAATGATGCGCAATATTACTGACCAGCTAGGGCTGCGCATTAAATGGGAACGCGCACCCTTTGCGCGTTGCCTGCTCTATTTACAGACAAATAAAGTAGATGCCGTCAATGTCGCTAGCTATAAGCCGGAGCGGGAAAAATATGGGGTCTATCCAAAAATTGGTGGCAAGCTTGACATCAGCCGCAGGTTCAAATTTGACACTTACTACGCATTCGTAAAAACCGCAGCTGAAGCCAACTATGATGGTGAACGCTTCTACAACTTGGCACCATTGCCGATAGCCGTGGAAATCAAAGCCTCAATCATACCGCAGCTGCAAGCAATGGGCCTGGAGTTATTGCAGCAACCGGAAGCCAAATTATCATTTAAGATGCTAGAACGTAACCGGGTATCTGCTGTGGTTACCAACCAATATTACGGACTAAAACACGCCGATATGGACATACGCCGATTGGAACCCGCCCTGTCTGAGAAAGCCTATTTTCTGGTATTTTCCAAAGAATACTATGCCCAGCACACGGATCTGGTAGAGCGTATTTGGTTTATTTCGGGCCAGATGCAAGCACACCTCTACCAACAAACCCTGCAAAAATACGCTAGCCTACCAGGCTGGCCTTAGCCCCGGTTGTCAAAGGGACGACAGGTATTGCAACAAGTAATCGATAAATACCCTTATCCGGGGTGACAGCAAACGGCGCTGCAAATAAACCGCATATATGGACGTTGCAGGTAGCTGTTGCTCCTGGAACAAGGTTTCTAGTTCACCCGCGTTTAGCTGCCCGGCAAGCATAAAATCATATAAATTTGCGCAGCCAATACCATCAAGCACCGCTTGTCGTGCCGCATGGGCATCGTCCAATTGCAATTGCACGCGTGGCGAAACGCTGTAGCGCTGGTTGTATTTCAAGTAAAACCAACGAAGCTTACGGCCCTGTATTTGGTTGTCCAAGGCTATCGCCGGAATATTTTGCAACTGCTGGGGTTCACTTGGCTTGGTATAGCGTTGCCATAAACCGGGCACTGCGCAGGTTACCAGTGCCACTTGATCTATCTTCCGCGCTACCAAGTTGGCACTATCCGGCAAGCTACCAGCGCGAATTGCAACATCAAAGCCATCGGCAGCGAGATCAATAGGGTCGCTGGAAAAAGAAATTTGCAGCTGGATCAACGGAAATTGCAGCATGAACCCCGCAACCAAAGGCATTAAACGTTCACGGCCATACAGGGGCGGCACGCTAACCCGCAGTATCCCCTGTGGCACACCTATACTGGCCGTCACCTCCTTGGTTAGCACATCGTACTCGGTAAATATCTGCTCAATGCCCGCAAGGTAGCGCTCCCCCTCAGGTGTGAGGCTGACAGTACGGGTAGTCCGCTGCAGTAGTTTGACACCTAAATCCGATTCCAGACGCTGAACTGCTTTGCTGGTAGCAGAGGTTGACAAGCCGAGCTTCGCAGCAGCAGCGGCAAAACTGCGCAACTGCGCTACGGTTAAAAATGTCGAAGCATTGTGTAAACCTTTCAGCATGTTCCCCTCATACTCCTGCAGTGCAATTAGTGACAATAAGTGGATAGTGATTCCACTTTCACCCTATTTTTCTACTTTCTTTAAAAGTTTAAGATTTCTTTGTCAATATTAATCACATATCGGAGAACTAACATGGGTAACCCAACTATCCTTATTGCAGGTGCTACCGGCACCAATGGCCGCGAATTATTGAATCAACTGGCACACAAACAAATCCCTGTGCGGGCGCTAGTGCGGGACTTTGAAAAATCGAAGGCCTTGGCATCTGAGCTGGTTGAACTGGTGCAGGGGGACTTAGCACAACCTGCCACCCTTACCAGCGCAATGGCAGGCATAGAAAAAGCCTATATAGTCACTGGGATTGCGCCTGACGTGCCGACTTGGTTTAGCAATTTCTATCAGGCAGCCAAGGCAGCCGGGGTAAAACACATCGTCAAGTTTTCTGGTTTGGGCGCCGAACTTGATTCACCTTCTGAAATCATTCGACAACATGCAATTTCAGACCAAGAGCTCATAGATTCAGGCATGGCCTACACCATTTTGCGTCCTAATTCATTTCACCAGAATATGTTGTGGCAAGCCCAAAGTATCAAGCAGCAGGATCAGTTTTACTTGCCGATGGCTGATGCCCGCCAAAGCACGGTCGATGTCAGGGATCTGGCAGAAGCCACAGTTAAAGTACTCACCGAAACGGGCCATGAAAACCAGGTATATGACTTGACTGGACCTGAGTCCTTGGATTTCTCAGACGTGGCTAAAATCCTGAGCCAGCAGTTAGGACGGAAAATACACTACATTGATGTGCCTGCCAGCGCTGCTAAACAAAGCATGCTTGATGCTAGCAGCCCTGGGTGGACAGCAAACGCAGTTACCGAGCTGCAAACCTTGTTTGCAACCGGTAAGTACAGCAAAGTGGAACCCGACTTGGCCAAGTTATTGGGACGGGCACCGCGCAGTTTTGCCCAATTTGCCCAGGACTTTGCTTCGGCTTTCAAATAAAGGTTTACAAAGGTTCTAACAAACCACTGTGGTAGGTAATACCGATTCCATAGTTTAAAAACGATACTGTACCGAACCATACACCGAGCGGGGCTCACCGACGAAGTAGCGGTAGCTGCCAAAGGCAAAATCGGCCCGTTCGGCGTAGTCTCGATCTAGCAAGTTAATCACCCTAAAACCCAAGCGCCAGTGCTCATCCAGCTGCCAACTGTTGCGCCAATTAACCAGGTGGTGTCCTTCGTAGCTAGCTGTGTTACCTGGGTCTAGGAAGTATTCATCAAGGAACTGCCATTCCAGTTGTGATTGCCAGGTTTCAGAAACTTGCCATTGCAGCACCGTGTTGGCGAGCCATTTTGGCGCCGTATCGATGCTATTACCCAGTATCGAACCACCGCGGCTAAGTTGGATATCGTTTTCGTATTTGTGTTCAGACCAGGACAGTTGGCCATTCAATTGCCAACCAGGTGCGAACGACCAGGCAAAGGTAAATTCCACACCCTGGTGTGACGTTTCACCGTCGTCCACATTTTGCCTCTGGGTATCTTGGAATATGAAGTTGTCCTTGTCTTGGCTGTAGGCAACCAGTTCCCATTGGATATCAGCGGACCAGCCGCGCCAGCCCAGTTCGATGGCATGGCTGCGTTCTTCCTCTAGCTCTGCCAAAAGTTGCCCCGCCTGCAAACGGAACAACTCAGTTGTCTGGGGGGCACGGAAGCCTTGGCGTAGATTGGCAAAGATACGCTGTTGCTGCGCCAACTGCCAATGCAAACCCGCCTGATAGGACAACTGGCCAAAATCCACCTCTTGGTCACTAGGTCGCATGTAGCGGCAATTCTCGACCCCATCAGCACAGGCGGAACCATCGGCTACATTGTTGACATAGTCATAAACCACCTCGTCATAGCGGGCCCCTAGTTCAAAGCCAATGTCCTCACTGATCGTGCCTTGCACTTGCACATAAGGGGCGTATTGGTGGGCATCCACTTGGTAATCATAATGCACGCCAGCAGGTAGGTGGGGGGCAAACGGCTGATCCTGCTCCTGGAACATCTCACCTTGGGTAAACTCGGCCTCTAGACCCGCTGTTACCAATACACTTTGCATTTGCTTGGACCAGGTAAGTTTCAACCCAGCACTTTCGTGTTGGTTCTGTTCCAATGGCTGCCAAGGGATAAAGTGCTGTAAAAAGGTCATATCGTGATGGCGCAAATAAGGTGTCACAGACAGGTCTGCGCCATTTGCCAGTGGCACACCCAACCTAGCATACCAGCGCCACGAGCGGCTATCCCGAAACGCTTCAGGATTTGGGTTGGCACGTTTCAAGGCGGAGTCCTTGTAGGCTTCGAAACCCTCTACAAAACCCGCTGTTTCTTGGTTCAAATTAGTGTATGCCAGCACTGATTTGACCGAATAATCCTGGCCTTGTTTTTGGTAGACCAATGACAACTTTTCCTGGCCAAAACCACTTTCTTCTTTGTAACCACCATCATGGGTGAAATTGCCATAGGCAGCGAAACCACCTTGACTATCACCATGGCTAATAAAAAACCTGCCACGTTGGTATTGGTGCGGCCCAACCTCAATACCTAAATAGTCGCCAGCGTCCACATCTGGGCTTAACACGTTGATAACCCCATGGACGGCATTACTACCATACAAGACGCTATTAGGACCGCGCAATACCTCTACCCGCGCCGCTTGTTCGCTGTTGACCCCAAACAATTGGTTGGCATTGCAAAACCCCGCTGCACGCAGGCTAATGTTGTCCTCGGCAATAAAAAAGGCGCCGCAGCCACCAGCGCCGGTCAGGACAGGGGAACGTATCGCTGTTAAGTGTTCCTGCCCGTTGCCCCTGCTAACCCATGTACCTGGAATACGTTGTAAGGCCTCAGTAATATGGGTGGCGCCGAGTTCATCTATCTCATCAGCTTGCAACCAAGCAACGTTACTGGTTTGTTGTGCCAGGCTAGTGCGCCGATATCCCGATTGCACATAGATCACTTCGATATCCTGATCAGCCAGGCTATTTTGGTTATTGTTACTTTCGTCAATGGCGCCTGCACTTTGTGCCAGTGGCAGCGCCACTACGAGCAAGCCGAATTGTAACTTATCTAACACCCTATTTTTTCCTAAATTTTAAGTTCGCTCATTCAAAGATGGGGATTTTGAACTAATATCCCTTAAATAAAGATCACAATTTCATGATCAAGGTTTTCCGTTGCGACACTCATTTGGTCACATAATACAGGCCTGGATTTGGGCCTCGCTGTTGCTATCCCTGGCCTCTAGCGCTGCAGGTAAAACTAGTACAGGCGTAGTCCCGATCAAGTTTTGTTACGAAGAACAAGGGCTTGAGCCCTTTTTTATGGGGACTAGCAGTTACACCCCAGAGCAAAATCCCGGCATTTTTATAGAAATGCTCTACATGCTGGATCAAAAGTTTGAACATATCCAAATTACTTTTGAACGGGCGCCTTGGAAGCGCTGCCTCAACCAGCTGAGAAACAACCAAAGCGATGCCGTGATTGCCAGGCACAACCAGGATCGTGAGAGTTTTGCACAATTTCCCAAGCGCGACGGGGAAATAGACCAAAGCTTAGCCATTTCTGACGCAAAGTACTGCTTGTTTACCAAACGCGATAGTCTACTGCGCTGGGATGGGAAAGGCTTTACCACAGTGCCCGACAAACCATTGGCAGTGCCGCAAGGTTATTCCATTGTAGAAATGTTGCAACAGCATGCCTTGCCTTTAGTGTTTACTAACTCAACCTTAGGCAGCCTAGACCTACTGGTTAAAGGCAGGGCGGAGGCGGCGGTCACATTCTGTGAAGCCGGTGCGAACTTCCTGTGGAACATGAACCGCCCAGACTTGCAAATTGTCGCCCAGTCGCCGCCGCTGAATTACAAACTGGGCTACCTGGTTTTTAGCAAAGTTTTTTACCAGAACCACCCACAGCTCGCGACTGAGTTATGGCGGCAAGCTGCCAAAATCCGCCGGGACAACTTTTCCCGTTTATTGGATAAATACGAGTCGATCGCCATACCTGGCAATGACAGCAGTAACCCCAATTAATCGCTATGTGAGCAACAGATAGATCCTAGTTAATAGTTCGGATGGCGGAACTGATTTTAAGTCATTCAGATATTCTTCAAACGGTGGAAAATCACCTGCTTCATAACCGCTTTCAGGTAGCCACTGGCCAAAAAACCAATCGTAACCCCGCTCCAGCTCGGCATAAGGGCCTTTAAACAATAAAGTGGCATATTTGCCACTGGGCAAGGTATGCGCCCCTACCCCAATACTGGTGTCGGCATCCACTGGCTTACCCGTGACGCAGGCAACAGAGCGCAACTGCACGGTGGGCACTGAATGCGGATCATCAAAATAAATGCCAAAAAAGCGGGTTTCCTCAGACATGAATTGTTTCGCCACAGCGTACTGCCCCACTTTTTCAAACGCCTGACCAATGTTCATATAATCACCGGTGTGGGCCATACCTACTAGCGGGATTTCAGGATACTCATTAATTTCAACTTCAAACATAGTGTTTTGCTCCGCAAAGTCGTTTTCTTCAGGATGGTTGGGGAGCATCGGAATGAAAGGTTGCCAGTGTTGGTGTGCCAGTTTTTGCTCATCCCGGTAGCGCGCAGGGCTTTGGCCAAACTCTTTGCCAAAAGCGCGGCTAAAGGCCTCCAAACTAGAATAACTCAGTCTTTTGGCGATCTCGGTAAGGGACAAATCGGTCCGGATCAGATCGGTTGCCGCAGCGTGCAAGCGCATCCGGCGCACCGTGGCATTAACCGGTTCCTGCGCCAACAAACGGTAAATCCGGTGAAAGTGGTAAGGTGACATACAGGCAACCTCAGCCAAGGTATTGACATCAAGTGCCCCGCTGACGTGCTGGTACATATAGTCCACCACTTTTACCAAACGTTGCCGGTAGCTTTCACTGGTTGTTGCTTTCATCTCTCTCTCCCAGTTGCGGTGCCAGGATAGCGCCAAGCCATTTGATAATGTTTGCGCAGTTTAATGCCGATGCTACGAAGCGGCCCTGTTACACAATGCCCTTGTCAGCCAGTTGCGCAATTTCATCATCTGACAAGCCCAGAATACCGGCCAGGACTTCTTGGTTATGGCTGCCCACTTCGCCCCCAGGCCAGTCGGTGCCACCCGGGGTCTGGCCGAGTTTGGGCATAAGCGCTGGAATTTTGAGTGGTTTGCCGTCAATCTCAACTTGTTCAAACAAACCGCGGTCATTGAAGTGGGGATCCTGCACCATGTCCTGTACATTGTAGATGGGTCCGGCAGGTACCCGGTTTTGCTCCAGTTGCGCCAGTACCTCAACAGCGTGCAAACTTGCGCACCACTGTGCAAGCACTTGGTCAATTTCGGCTTCGTGCTCTACCCGCCCAGGGTTGTTTGCTAAACGCGGATCATCAGCGAGGTCGGCCCGGCCTACTGTTTGGATCAAACGCTTAAATATAGAGTCGCCATTGCCACCAATCACCACAAACTTGCCATCCTTACAGGCATAGGTATTGGTGGGCACAATGCCCGTGACGGTAGTTCCCGATGCCTCGCGTACAACGCCCGCCCCTGAATATTCGGGGACGACGGCTTCCAACAGGTTGAACATGGATTCGTATAGGGCGACATCAATCACTTGGCCTTGGTTTTGTGGGTCTTTTTGCCGGTGGATTATCGCCAATGCAATACCCAAAGCGGCGTGGATACCGGATATCGTGTCACCAATACTCAGGTTCTGCCGTACCGGCACTTCCCCCGGAAAACCGTTTAAATAACGAAACCCGCTCATCCCTTCACAAACCGAGGCGAACCCAGGCCGGTTGGCATAAGGTCCGGTTTGGCCAAACCCGGAAATGCGGGCGTAAACTAATTTAGGGTTGCTGGTTTTAAGGTCATCAGGTCCCAAGCCCCACTTTTCCATAACGCCAGGGCGAAAGTTTTCAATAATGACATCCGCCCCGAGGGCCAGCTGTTTGGCCAAAGCTTGCCCTTGTTCTTGTTTCAAGTCTAAGGTGACTGACTTTTTGTTGCGCCCCAAGCTGCGCCACCAATAAGAAGTGCCATTGTCTACCTCACGCCAGCCCCGTATTGGATCGCCCGTTTCTGGAGGTTCAACCTTTATCACTTCAGCGCCAAAATAGGCCAGTATAGAGCCAGCAAAGGGGCCAGCCAGCAATTGTCCAAATTCAATTACCCGAAATCCGTCAAGGGGGCGCATAGGTGTGGGGCTTGTCATAGGCTGCTACCAAAAATAAAAACAGTGAGCTAGGGTTAGGGAAAAATTTACTACAACTTGATCGTCATTAGATGATATTTATCGCGGGCGTCAAAACCCGCGTTGGAGTATAGGGATTTTAGCTTCTGGTTGCGTTTGTCCACTTCCAAATGCAGGGCACCAATTCCCATTGATTGAACCAATTCTTTGCACTGCTGCAGGATTTGCTTGCCAAAACCTTGGCCACGGTATGCTTCGCTGAGGAAAAACTCGTCAACAAAGGCATCCCGCCCAGCCATTTCCAAACTGAAGCCAAAAGTAACGGCAATATAGCCCAACGCGAGCCGGTCCCCGGTTGCTAACCAAATAACCCCATAGGGATTGTCTTTTTCTAGGAGTTGCGCCAACGCACTACTCATTTGGCTATCGGTCAGTCGAATACCTTCGAATTGATGATAGGCCCGCACGAACAACATAAGTTGGTCAAAATCAGACTTGTCAGCACGCTTTAACTTAATATCCACCTAAGCTCCTAGTCATAAAAAGTCGTTTTGTCCCGGCACTGAATACCTCAACTAAGGATATCAACTAACTAGCGCAAAAAACGCCGAGGTTAATGTTATACCGGACAGCACTAGCCGCAACAACCTGCAATTGTCACAAATGCTGCTCTGGTGCACGGCGGGCGATATACAACAAACAAAGGCCGGTGGCGGCAACCAGTAAATAAGCATAGGCCAAAGTGAGTGCCGTACCGTCGTAAAAATGCCCGGAAACCACGCCAAACAAGACCGCAATAGCGCTGGATAAAGCACCGACAATGGAGGCGCCAATACCCGCCAAGCCGCCTAACCACTGCATTGCCATAGCGTTGATGTTGCCAAATATAAAGCCAACGCCAAAGAGAATCAGTGCCAAACTCAACATGAAGCTGTAAAAACCAGGAATACCATTTGAGTTATGGGATGTTGCCAGAAGCACAAATGCAAACACCAGGATACCTTGCAAAGCCCATTTAGATAAGTTGTGCATACCAAAGCGCAATACCAGTTTGCCGTTGACCACGGCCGCCAGGCCTATGCCGAATGCTAGTATGGCAAAGTACATTGGGAACTGGTCGCTTTTTTGGTAGAAATCGGAAAACATAGCCTGGGCGGTGCTTAAATACAGGATCATGCTACCGAATACCAAGCCGGACACCAGGGTATAGCACATTACCTTACGGTGCCGCAGGATGGCTTTACTGGAACGCCACATATTGGCCAAAGAAATGGGAATGCGTTTTTCTTTGGCCAGGGTTTCAGGTTGGCGCAAGCCAAACCATGTCAATACAACCAGGCCTAACACCATGAAACTGACGAATATGGCGCGCCAATGCCATTGCTGCAACAGCCACTGCCCGATAAAAGGTGCTAACATGGGGATTAAGATGAACACCATCATAATGAAGGACATAACCCTTGCCATATGGTCGCCTACAAAGGTATCCCGGATCAGTGCCCTGGAACCCAGCCTGGATCCAGCTACGCCAGCACCTTGAATGGCACGGCCAATTAAAAGCCAAATAAAAGACGGCGCTAATAACGTCAATAAGGTACCCAACAAATACAAAAGCACGCCACTGATAACCGCAAAACGCCGTCCATAGGCATCTGAAACCGGACCGAATACAAGTTCACCAAAGACTGTCCCCAGGATAAAAATAGAAATCACCAATTGGGTACTGTTGCTGGAAACCACAGCAAAGCTGTCGCCAATCGCCGGCAGGGCTGGCAACATGGCGTCTATTGAATAGGCAGTTAATGAAGTGATTACCGCAAATAGGGCGATAAACTCAATCTTGCCTGGGGATTTGTCAGGAAATGGCAATTCAGGAATACAATTAGCTAGTTAGATAGCGCAGCCTAGCCGTAATAACCCCATTTAGCAAACAGGCGCTAGCCAAAGCGCCAAAATAAGAAAAACAAACTAAATGCCGCCAGTGCAGCTAAACAAAGTCGCGCATAGTTTAATGCAAAACCGTGCAACCTGAATACCTCCGGCACATGCTGCATTTGCATTGCCCGTAAATTAAACCAAGCAAACATGGGCGCAGCCACAAACGACACCGTAGTGGCAAAATCAATCAGTGCTTTCAGCTGTCCACTGAACAAGGCAATCACTAATGCACCGCCCAGCGCCACCACAACTAGGACTATGCGGAAACAGGTTTTATGCTTGTGTTTCGGCAACGACAATTTGGCCTCGGCAACACGGGTCACCAACAAACCAAAGCCATCAGCGACAGCCAATACCGTTGAATACATCGCCAAAAAAATCAGTAGGCTAACGACGGGCTTGCTCCACTCCCCCAAGGCACTGGTGAATACACCAATCAGCTGGGCAGAAAAACCAATGGCGCTGTCGCTAAGCTCCTGCCCATGGCCGTGCAACAATTTGGCACCTAACACTAAAAAGATGATGGCAAACAAAAAACAGAATAAATAGCTGACATTAAAATCAATGGCTTTATCACGGGCAAATTGCTGGATCCCCGCCATGTCCTTTGCCCGGCCTTGTACCCGCTGCTGCTCCACCACCCATAGCGAGTGCCAAATGGACACCTCCACGGTCGTGGGCATCCAGCCAACCAGGGCAACCATGAACGCGATACTAGCAGCAGAGGTTAAATCCACCTCTGGTTTCGCCGCCTGTGGTAAATCACTTAACAAGGCCGCAGCAAAGGTAATCAAGCAGGACAGGGCAAACAAAACCATCATGATTTTAAGTACCCAGTCTAGCCCTTTATACCCCCCCGCCATCAGGATCAAGAGTGTAGAAGCCAGGATAACGGCCACTGATGCACCTAGCTCCAGGCCACCGGGGAATATGTTGGCCAGCAAGCCTGCTGCGACAATGGTCACTGCGGCCATTACGATAAACATGGTGCTAAAAGTAAAGGCAATACAAAAATAGTAGACCCAATTGCCTTGGCGTTGGAAAGCCTCCAATAAGGATTCACCGGTGGCAGCAGCATAGCGGGGACCAATTTGGAAAAATGGCAGCTTCACCAGGTGGGCTAATAGGATCAAGCCAATTAAGCTAAAACCGAAGTAGGCGCCGGCGCGGGTTGCTTGCACAACGTGGGAAACACCGATACTGGTGGCGGCAAACACAATGCCGGGACCAAACAAGGTGAATAATGTGGTTTTGAGTTTATTGACAGCCAATGCACGTTCCCCAGTCACAAAATTAATAAACACTAATTGCTGCCCAACCATAAGCCAGCTTGGATCCTGTTTTCAATAGGCAAGCAGCTCCCAGAATCAGTATTGGTCGCTTAATACAATTGGGCTAGGCTACTGAATATCCCTGGACAGCGTAATCTTTATGCGCCAGAATGCGTCTTTTCCTAATCGTTTAAGCCCTATGCCCAGGCGAAAAAAACCATTGAATTTAAAAGATGTTGCACAGATCTTGGGGGTCTCCACCGCCACGGTATCAAACGCTTTTAACCGTCCCGACCAGCTTTCTAAAAAATTAAGGGAAAAGATCTTAAAAGAAACTGCCGAACTCGGGTATTTTGGCCCTAATTTGGCGGCCCGCTCCCTGCGTAAAGGCCAATCAGATGTGATCGCCGTGGTACTGGCTGATACGCTTAGCTACAGCTTTTCAGATCCGGTGGCCAGCCAGTTTTTACAAGGGGTATCGGAAGTTTTGGCAGAACACAAAAAGCAACTACTATTGCTGTCAAGCCGCTTCACTTCTACCGAACAATCTAGCGCAGAATCATTGCCAGATGGCTTTATTTTTTACGGAGCGCCGCAGGATGATACCTACCAGCGGGTGCAACGCACCGGCAAGGCCGTCATTGCTGTAGATTTTGAGCCAGGCAACGCCCCGGCAATTAACATAGACAACCGTGAAGCAGCCAAAAAATCAGCTTTGCATGCCTTGCAGCACAGTAGCGATAAAGCCGCGATTATCTCCTTGAGCTTGCTCGCCTCTGACCGGGTGTGCCGCCTTACAGAACAGGATTTGCATATCAAATCTTCAGTGATCGCCCATATGCGCTTGCAAGGTTATTTGGATGCCTGCCAAGAACTTGGTGTAGTATTGCCCGCCAATATGATTTGGCACACGCCATTAAACACCCCAGAAGTAGCCGAAATTGCAGCTTTTGAAGCGCTTACTAGCCACCCGCGCCCCGATGTCATTCTCTGTATGAGTGATGTGATCGCCCTATCGGTGATGCGAACCGCCGAAAAACTCAACGTGGCGATCCCAGCGCAATTGCGGGTTGTGGGGTTTGATGACATCCCAGAAGCAGCCAGGGTTTCGCCTGGGTTGACCACGGTTTGCCAACAGAGCATTGAAAAAGGCCGGGCAGCCGCAAGGGTACTGCTAGAACCGGATACACCGCAGAACATGTTCCCAGAAACCCAACTGATTCTCAGGGGAAGCACTGGCGACTAGGTCGCCCCCTTCGCTGGGCAAAAACCTGCCACCTATACTTTTTGCCTACAGATGTTATGCCAAAGATTGGCTACACTGAAAACATGTACGCTCCATTTCCAGGCGCCTAAACATGTACAAACGCTTTGCCAGCTATATCCTGCTACTGCTTGTATCCATTGCCGAAGCACAGGCTTCACAACTGGAGGATCTGCACTATATCACTGAAGATTACCCACCCTTCAACTACCAGGAACAGGGGAAGCTAAAAGGGATTGCTATCGATTTGTTACACCTTGTGTGGCAACGCGAAGGCATGCAGGCGCAGGATATAGATATATTACCTTGGGCAAGGGCTATGCACCTACTAAAACACAGTGACAATGCGGTGCTGTTTGCAGTAGCCAAAACCCCACAAAGGACAGATGACTTTAAATGGGCGTGCCCCATTGTTGAAACCCGCTATGTGCTTTTTGCAAAAAAGCGGGCAAAATACAAAATCGACAATGTATCGCAATTAGAGCAGTACACCATTGGCACCATACGGGCAGATGTTGGCGAGCAAGCGCTAATGGCGGTGCTAGACAGTCCCGTCAACATCTTCAGTAATGTCTCTATGGCTGCCAACCTGGACATGTTGGAACGCGGCCGCATCCAACTGGTTGCCTACGATGAGCTAGCAGCAGGGGCTATGTTTAGGCGCTTTGGCTACGATCCTGCTGATTTTGAAGTGGTGTTTCCAATTACTGATTCCACAACCTGTTATGCTTTTAGTAAAAATGTGCCGGATAGCACTATTGCCACCTTCCAAGGACATTTAAATCAGATTGTAAGACAGGATGGTTACCAGTCCCTAGTGACAGAATATTTTGCCAATTAGCAAAGACAACCTCCCCCGCACGCCTTGGTCGCTGGCAAGGTTAACGGCGCTACCATTGGACGCGGCTACCACATTTGTTGGGCCGAATATCAAATCAAAAGTGGAAAGCTAATTGTGCTATACCGATTCCAGCTAATTGTGTCCTTGGGCCAAATGCCCATTGCACTCAGCTAGTCCCTCTTCAATACCCAATTCCTGGTATCCAGCCTTTGCTTGCAGCCAGTGCTGTTTGGCGACGTTAATACCGATTCCATTAAGTATTTACTCACCCAGTGGGAATTGAAAAGGGTTTAGACAAGGCAAATGTTCAAAGGTCTAGTGGGTCTAAATCGAGAACATTTAACGCTGTATAAACCCTTTTCAAACCCATCGAAGACGCGCCTCAGGAACACAATTTCATCGTTGCACGAAGTTCGATAATTTCTTCTGGAAAGAAATTAAACGGCGAAGCCGGCCTGAAAGGCGGAGGGCAGGATGCCCGGAGTAAAGCCGCCAGTATTACTTCATTCGTGCGCCTTGAACTTGAGTCCCTGAGGCAGCGCTGGGTGAGCAAATACTTAATGGAATCGGTATATATATGGTTTGCTCGAACACTAGGGCAAGTAACCTGTGGATATTGGCGATATCGAGTTTAGGTTGTAGCTCGGCGGTTTGATACAGTGCTAGCGCACTCTCTAAATGGCTTTTGGCTTCACTAAACTCATGTTTGCGCAATGCCAAACTCCCCAAATGCTTGTGGATCTTAGCTTTCAAAGAAAGGTTAGAGGCAACCTCCCCGGCAAGTTCCAATGCGGTGGCATAATACCTTACTGATGAGTCTAAATCATCTTGGTCGCAGGCTAATTGCCCAAGCAGGCTATAGCTGTGGATCGTGAAATTTGGATCTGCAATCGATTTGGCTAACCTTAACAATTCTAAAGCTTGCTTTTGGGCGTCTTCAATTTGACCGGCCACCCTGGCTTGCCAAGCCAGCTTATATAGTCTCTCAAGTTGCCCAGGCATATTTATACCGATTCCATGAAGTATTTACTCACTCAGTGGGAATTGAAAAGGGTTTAGACAAGGCAAATGTTCAATGGTTTAGTGGGTCTAAATCGAGAACATTTAACGCTGTATAAACCCTTTTCAAACCCATCGAAGACGCGCCTCAGGAACACAATTTATGAAATGCGTCCATGCATTTCACCGCTGCGCGGCTGGCTAACGCCATTCAAAAGTTTTCCCGAAACTTTTGTCTGCGTTGCTCGAAGTTCGATAATTTCTTCTGGAAAGAAATTAAACGGCGAAGCCGGCCTGAAAGGCGAAGGGCAGGATGCCCGGAGTAAAGCCACCAGTATTACTTCATTCGTGCGCCTTGAACTTGAGTCCCTGAGGTAGCGCTGGGTGAGCAAATACTTCATGGAATCGGTATTAGTCCCCTCTTGTAATCAAGCTTGGCAAGCCGCCAATGCACTTGCCACGGGTTTGGCATGTTGTACCTACAAGTGTTTTTTATCGTAACTGGACTGCACCAACCACAATACCTGGTAGGGGTTTAACAGGATACTACCCAGCCCAGTGGAGTAAACCTTGCCTGCCAATAAATCCCGGCAATACCGACTCGGGAACATATCCAGGATGCGCCTATCCAGGTGTTGCCCATGTTCGCTAAAGTTGCACAATGCCAACAGGGTGTTGCCTGCCTCATCGTGGCGAGCATAGGCAAAGACATGCTGGTTATTGGTTTGCAGTATATGGGTTTCAGTATGGCCAAATAAAGGCTGCTGTTTGCGGATCTTGATCATCTCTTGCAAGCCTTGGGCGAGTTTTGCTTCCGGCTGGGATGTATCTTTTGCCTTGGCAATATCTGCCTGCTCAAGGGCAATGCGTTGTACCCAGCGGCCGTCGTGCTGTTTAGTGGGATCCTGCTGGTAGCTGTAGTCATTCAGCAATCCAATTTCGTCGCCTGAATACAGCAATGGAATGCCACCGATGCTAAGGATGATGCTGTGCATCAACAGCAAACGGGCAATGGCGTGTTCGGTATACACAGGGTTGTCCAGCTGTTTAGCCTGCTCCAGGCCAGCCAACGACGCCGCCGATCCGCATACCCGGCAATCGCCAGTGCTGGGGTTCTCCTGGAACGCTACGCCTTGGGCAAAACTTCCCTCAAAGCGGCCAGTGTAAAAGGCATTCAAAAAATGGCGGTGGTAGTAGCCATTGACTCCCAAATGATGGGCAACAGTATCATCAAAGGTCCAGCCGATATCGTCATGGCAACGCACATAATTGACCCAGGCACAATCGGGATGGATGGCAAAGCTCTTGCGCATTGATTCGGTCAAAAGCTGGGTCTTGCGTGTCGCCAGGCTTTCCCAAATCAAGGCCATCAACAAGGGATTGTATGACAACTGGCATTCATCTGGGTCTATGTATTTAACCACTTCATCTGGGTGCACAATGGCTTCAGACTTAAACACCACCGCAGGTGCAGCAATTTGTAGACAGGCGTTGAAAGCTTTGATCAAGCTATGCGCTTTTGCCTGGTTTTCACAATTAGTGCCCATCTCCTTCCAGATAAAAGCCAGGGCATCCAAACGCAAAACACTGCAGCCTAGGTTTGCCAGAAACAGCATTTCACCAGTAATGGCGTTAAACACCGCGGGGTTGCCGTAATTCAGATCCCACTGGAAACTGTTGAACGTTGTCCATACCCATCTTTGTGACTGGTCATCCCAAGTAAAATTGCCGCGCCTCACTTGCGGAAAGATTTCCCTTAAGTTCTCTTCATAGGCATCGGGCAGGGTGCGGTCCGGAAACATGTAATAGTACTCTTGGTGCTCAGCGTCACCTTGTTTTGCCAAAGTGGCCCATTCGTGTTCATCGGAGGTGTGGTTGAAAACAAAATCGAGCACCAAGCAAATACCGGCATCGGCCAATGCTTCAGCAAGTTCCCGTAAATCTTCTGTGGTACCCAACGCGGGATCGACGGTTCGATAGTCAGAGACGGCATAACCACCGTCGCTATCGCCCTCCGGGCTTTTATACAGCGGCATCAAGTGCAGGTAGGTAACACCCAATTCCGCTAGATAGCCAATCCGGTCTTTTAGTTTTGCTAGATCCCCAGCGAAAAGGTCAACGTAGCAGGCCATGCCCAACATGTTTTTTTGCAGGTACCAATCCGGCTGGGCCAGTCGATCACAATCTAACTTTTTGAGGCTACCAGGACGGTTAGAATAACCTTGCGCCAATACCTGCACCAGCTCCTGCACGTGGAAATAGAAATCGTAACGGTGCCCATAAATCTCAAATAACAAAGCAAACAGGCGCGGGAAGTGCTGTTGCAGCCTGCTTTCGAACTCTGTTTGCTCATCTTGCTGCCAAGCAGTGAAATCAACATTGGTTAAAATACGGGTTAATGTCCGTTGTGCTTCTAGCTGGATATCCACTATTGCGCCTCTTCGAGTCTAAGGAACAATCAACTTGTATCAGTAATTGCCCTAAAAAAATTCAATCCAATTATGCTTGGCTCCTTTGAAACAAGCCAATCTTATTCGTTTAAGTTAATTCAATAAAACAAATAAATCCATAAATAGCAAGTATAGTCCAGTTTTAAAAATTTATTTAACAAATATTTTACAGTTCAGAAATTATCTGCTAGCCTTTATCTTAATCGTTTAAGCTTATTTCAAAACACAAACTTAAACGAAGCATGATACAGCGTGGTTGTTTCCCCCAAACAGGGGCAGCAAGCACCGGCGAGCGCGACCCCAGGTGTTAATAATTTGTTAACACGCTCGCACATTGGGAGTTTAGCGTCTATAAAACCATCAATAGGCACGGCTTCCAGGACTTAGACGTCAATTTATTTGAACCGTTAGTTTTTGCAGGAGACCACAATGAGCACATCCTTTAAACGCACTGCCCTCGCAGCAGCCCTTGCCGGTTTGTTCAGCCAACCGGTTTTGGCCCAGGAAGCAGCAGAAGACACTGAAGAAAAACAAAAATTTGAACAGATCGTTGTAACTGCTGCCCCTGCGGGCGCAACGATGCAAGAAGCGAGCGTATCAGTTAGCTCGTTCAATGCAGAAGATATTCTAAAACTGGCTCCTCGTTCGACAGCCGAGATGTTCCGTGCCCTACCAGGGATACGAGCGGAATCTTCAGGCGGTGGCGGTAATGCCAATATCACCATCCGCGGTATCCCGCTGGCAACCGGCGGTTCCAAGTTCATGCAGATACACGAAGACGGCTTACCGGTACTGGAGTTTGGCGACATCAACTTCGGTAATACTGATAACTTCCTGCGCTATGACTGGTCCATCGCCTTGGTGGAATCGGTACGCGGTGGTTCGGCCTCAACCTTTGCCAGTAACTCGCCTGGTGGTGTTATCAACTTGATCAGCGCAACGGGTGAATCAGGTGGTGGTGCGATTGGCACTTCATTCGGTGTGGATTACGACGAATTTAGGCTTGATTTTGCCTATGGCGGGGAGATTAATTCTGACTTGTATTTCCACGTTGCTGGCCATAACCGCCAAGGCGAAGGTCCGCGCGATACCGGTTTCAATGGTGATGACGGTGGCCAAATCCGGTTCAATATCACCCAGGTTCTAGATAACGGCCATATACGTTTTTACTTTAAAAACCTAGACGATAGGGCAACCACCTATTTGCCGGCACCGGTTTTGGTCAAAGGCAATGGCGAATTTGGCCCTGTCGCCAACTTTGATGCCCGCAATGAAACGCTGCACTCTGCGGCTACCTCCAATATCTCTACTTTCGATAGCTTCGGCAATCCGCGCAACCGCGATCTAACCGATGGCATTGAATCTGAAGTGACTTCTTTCGGTTTGGAAGTAGATTTGGAATTCGATGATGGCCTGTATTTCCTGAACAAATTCCGTACCAGTGATATTACCGGCGGTTTTATCTCGCCCTTCACTGATACCTTTGGTGCCTACGGTCCACAATCGGCCAGCAGCATGGCTGGCGCGATTTGTGATAGCGCCCGCGACGGTGATGGCAACCCATTTAACTGTGCCAGCACCAGCGTTACCCTGGCGGGCACCGACACCAGCTATGATGGTTTAGCTTTCCTTAACTTGCTGTTTGACACCGAGTTCAATGACCTGGGCAACACAATCAACGATATGAACCTGCGTAAAGAGTGGGACAACGGCATGAGCCTAACCGTCGGTTATTACTACTCGAAGCAAAATATCGCCACCAGCTGGAATAGCTGGCAAACCTTTATCCAAACCGTAGACGGCAGCAACTCCCAATACCTACACATCACCGATGCCGATGGCGAGGCCTTGGTTAATAATGGTTTGTGGGCTCCGAGTTTCTTGTCGTGGGAGTGGGATCTGCAGTACACCACTACGGCACCCTACGCCAACTTAGGTTTTGAAGTGGGTGACAATTGGTTGTTTGACGTCAGTGTGCGCCGTGACAATGTCGAAGCCAACGGCGAGCTAATCAGTTCCTGCTGCGGTGGCAACACCGATTTTGATTTAAACGGTGATGGTGTCATTAGTGGCAATACTGAAGACGCCTCAGCCTCCAACGGTTTTGGTTTTGGCGGTGGTGTCATCAACCTAAACCGCGCCAACGGCTCAAGCCAGTTAGTTAACTACGACGCCAACAATACGTCCTTCTCATTAGGTGGTTCTTACCTGTACAGCGATACTTTGACCATTTTTGGCCGTTACAGTGAAGGTGGACGTGCCATTGCCGACCGCTTGTTACAAATCGCCGGTACCTTGAACCAGGACGGTAGCCTAACCAGCACCACTTCCGGTTTTGATGAAACTGAGCAGTTGGAAATAGGTGTAAAATACGGCACCCGTGATTTCCAGTTAAACGCGACTTTGTTCGATACGGTGACCCAGGACACCCAAGCAGAGGTAACTTCGGGCCTGACCTTTATCCGGGAATATGAAGCCACGGGGTTGGAGCTAGAAGGTTTGTATGAATTTGGCGGTGGATTCACCCTAACCGGTAACTTTACCTGGACCGATGCGGAAATTTCCAATGACGTAAATAATGAAGATCTAGAAGGCACTACACCGCGCCGGCAAGCAGATTATATCTATACCATTACCCCGCAATGGCAAAACGATGACTTCTTGTTAGGTGCAACCTTCCAAGGCTCTGCTGACTTCTATTTGCAAGACAACAACCAGTTAAAACAAGATGGATATGTCATCACCAATTTATTTGCCACCTGGTATATCACGGACAACCTATCGGCATCATTGAATGTGAACAACCTCACCAATGAATTTGTGATTACTGAAGCAGAGGAAGGCACAGCGAATGTGGGTGACATAGTCCGGGCTCGTCCGCTCAATGGCCGCACAACCAACTTAAGTGTGAAATATCAATTTTAACCTAAGCTAATACCATGGGGGCGCAAGCCCTTATGGTTAAAAAGCACTAAGGAGGGGGTTTTGGCGAATTACACACCCAGCAATATCAATATCGCCATGGCCATTTTAATTGGTATCAAGGTAGGAACAGGAACTGGCCACACTGATATTAGGGACGGTTAATCCTACTGAAAAAATTGAATCTGCTGAGTACATAGATATTCAAACCTAAACGCGGTGTATCAAAGTGAACAATAACTCCATGTCAGAAAAGTTGTCCCTCAGAGAAAAAATTGGCTATGGCGTAGGTGATATGGCCTCCAATTTTTACATGGGCTTCTTCGGGCTATTCCTTCTCTATTATTACACCGACGTCTACGGCATATCCCCGGCAGCAGCCGCCACAATGTTGCTGGTGACTAAAGTGATTGATGCCATCAGTGACCCCGCTATGGGCATTATTGCCGACCGGACCAATAGCCGCTGGGGCAAATACCGGCCCTACTTGCTGTTTGTCGCCATCCCTTACGCCTTGTTGGGATACCTATTGTTTTCTGGACCAGAACTATCTGACCTGGGCAAACTGGCATTCGCCTACATTTCCTACACCCTGGTGATGCTCGCCTACACAGCGATTAACGTTCCCTATTCGGCGTTGTTGGCCGTTATCTCGCCATCCGCTGAAGAAAGAACCAAGGCAACTCAGTTCCGGTTTATTTTCGCCTCACTAGGGACGCTTTGTGTTAGCGCATTTGCGACACCGCTTGTGCAGTTGTTGGGCCAAGGCGATGAGCTATTGGGGTTCCGCTTAACTATTGTTGTCTTTGCCGTGGTTATCTGTGCTTTTGTACTGGATAACCTTTGCAACCACAAAAGAAAGGATCGTCCCATCAAAACACACCTCTTCCATTAAAGATGACTTCTCAGCCTTGTTGAAGAACATTTCCTGGCAAATCCTGGTTGTTGCCGGAATATTAATCGTAGTCGGGCTGATTATACGCTTCGCCTCCATTGTCTACTACGTGAAATACAATATGCATGATGATGGCGAGCTAATTTTCCTAATATTCGATCGAACTGCGGTATTCACTTCCATGGGCTTGATAGGACAATTATTAGGCGCGATGTCCACGCCATTTTTAGTCCGCTACTTCGAGAAAAGAGCCTTAATGATCTTTATGAACCTACTGCACGCCGCAACCTTGGTGGTATGTTACTTCCTGCCCGCTGATAACTACGCGTTAGTGGTCGCGGTGCATGCCCTCGGCATATTCACTTTTGGTGTCGTCATTACCCTATTGTTTTCTATGTACACGGATTGTTCTGAATATGGTGAATGGCTTACCCACAAAAATACGGCAGGCCTGGTGGTTTCTGCCTCCATGTTTTCACTAAAATTTGGCTCTGCCGTTGGCGGGGCAATACCAGGGTTCTTCCTTGCAGCTTACGGATTTGTTGCCAATGCAACACAATCGCCTGAGTCACTGGAGGGCATCCGTTTCATGTTTAACCTGTTACCGGCAATCTTCTTTGCTGGTGCAGCGATTGTTATGTTTTTCTACCAACTAGACAAACAAGCGTTGAACCAAGTAGAAGTCGAGCTGGCTGAGCGAAGGCAAGCCCCGGTTTGACGCACCAATGTCGGCTGAAGCCACAGCCAGCGCAACAAAACCATTTGTTGGATCCGCAATGTTGTGGCTGGTAACCGGGCTATTGTTAATGGCTTAGCTCCAAAAGAATTAGATTATGGATACACGAAGATGAAGCAGTACTTTGCAGCAATAGAAGCCGGTGGCACAAAATTCAATTGCGCCATCATAGATGCAGATAAAAATATCCTGGCGGAAACCCGGATCGCTACCACTACGCCAGATGAAACCATTGGTGCAGTGATTGATTTCTTTACACAGCAAAAAGGATCAGGGTTTGGTTTTGACCGGTTAGGTTTGGCGACGTTTGGGCCGGTGGACTTAGATTTAGATTCGGCTACCTATGGCCATATCACCAAAACCCCCAAACCCCACTGGACCGGCGCAGCATTGGCGCCTCGCCTGGCCGAAGGCCTAGGCTGTGAGGTAGTGGTGGATACAGACGTCAACGGTGCAGCCTTGGCCGAATATCGCTGGGGCGCCGCCCAAGGCACCTCGGTTGCCGTCTATATCACGGTTGGCACGGGCGTCGGTGGCGGCGTGGTCATCAATGGCAAACCACTGCACGGGCTATTGCACCCGGAAATCGGCCACATGCTGATTGGCGATGTTGAAGGCATCAAAGGCGTATGTCCCTTCCACGGCAGCTGTATAGAGGGTCTGGCGTCCGGCACAGCAATGGGCAAAATCTGGCAGAAACCCGCGGAACAGTTGCCCGACGACCACCGTGCCTGGGAGATCCAAGCACGGGTGCTGGGCATGTTGTGCCACAACCTGATGCTTAACTTCAGCCCGGAAAAAATCGTGTTGGGTGGCGGGGTTATGAATAAACCAGGTTTATTGGGCAACGTCATCCAATATACCCAAAGCAGCCTGGCAAGTTATGTCACCTTGCCCAGCGGCATATCTTTTGAGGATATTATTTGCCTGCCTCAGCTGGGCAATAAAGCCGGTATATTTGGTGCCTTTGCGTTGGTGGCCACTGCCTAAAAACCTGAATAATTTATAGTAATGAAATGATATCTTGGCTAAGCTGGTCTCAGTTGCAGTGTAAAAAAACCTTATAAAAGCAAATGATACCAAGCCAACTGGAAATACTAGAACAAGGGATCCGCTACCTCACTAGCATCACTGACCAGCAATACCAAAGCATTGTACGGCCACATTTTAGCAGCAGTGCTGGCGCCCACTTCCGCCACATCTTGGATCATTACCTCGCGCTTAAAAACATGACAGATGGGGTGGTAGACTACAATGTCCGCCACCGCTATTGCCAAATTGAAACTGACCGGTTAGCCGCGATACAAGCAAGCCAAGAGCTAATGCAATGGCTGCAAGGTTTGCCACTTGGGCAAATGAAGCAGCCTGTCACCGTTATTTCTGAAATTTCGGTATCAGAAGCCAAGAGCTGTGCCAGCCCTTCAAGCTTTGGGCGAGAGCTTATTTTTGTTTCCAGCCACGCTGTACACCACTTCGCAATACTTAAAATTATCGCCAGCCTGCAAGGCGCCATACTAGAATCCAATTTGGGGCTTGCACCGGCTACAGCCAGCTTCCAGCGCCAGCAAGCAGGTTAGGGTTGGTATCAATGGGTCTATCAAGGGGTCAGAGACCTTGAAAAATTGCATATAATACAATAGGTTAGAAAACTCGAGTATCAAGGTCTCTGACCCCTTGATACGCTTGATACGGAGCAACAAACACATGGAAGACAGAGCTTGGTACAAACAGCCCGAAATGATTATCGCCTTGTCGGCGCTATTAATTAGCCTAGTCACTGCAGCTGTCAGCATTTATTCTGCCTATGTAGACCGTTCTTTTGCCAAAGCCTCAATGTGGCCTAGGCTCGAAATAGCCCGTAGCTATTCCGGTGGCGGGGAATTTGGCTCTTTTAGCTATCAAGTGGGCAACAGCGGCAATGGTCCTGCTATAATCCGCTTCGCCAAAGTGCAGTACGATGGCAAACCTGTGCAGCTATGGCGGGACATTCCTAATTTTGATCGATTCACCCAATCCCATATCGGCAACCGTATACTATCTTCGCAAAACATAGTGAAACCTATCGACTATAAGGGAAACAATGCCGAGCAATTCCTAGAATCAGACGCCTTTGTAAGCATTGAAATTTGCTATTGCTCAATCTATGAGGAGTGCTGGTTGGTGAGCCGCAGCAACGAGCCCTTAGAAATTGACGAATGCAGGATTGATGAAAAAGAAAGGTTCCTACAATAGCAGTACTGCCAAACCCAGCTAATGGCTAAAAGCATGAATAACCCATTGTCCATCGCCATTATTGGCTGCGGTACTGGCGGTTTGGCCGCTGCCGCCTATCTGTGCCAGGACGGCCATGATGTTACTTTGTTTGAACGCTTTGACCAGGCCAAGCCGGTTGGTGCAGGGTTGCTGTTACAGCCTACCGGGTTGGCATGCCTAGCGGCACTTGGCCTGGATAATAAAGCGCTGGAATATGGCGCGGTTATCAACCACCTTTATGGTGAAACCGATACCGGGCGCGAAATATTTAACATCCACTACCGGGATTTACAGCCACATTATTTTGGCGTCGGCATCCATCGCGGTGCCTTATTCCAAATTCTATATGATGAAGTGCAGCGCCTCGGTATTCCCGTTCACACCGCCACGGACATTGTTAGCAGCCAAGTAGGCTCAGACAAACGCTGTGTGTTTAATAGTTTAGGTGACAACCTCGGTGAATATGACTTGGTTATTGACGCTAGTGGACGCAACTCAAAACTGCGCCCAAAGCACCTGACCAAGCTCAACCGCCCCTACCCTTATGGTGCGATTTGGGGGC
Organism: Alteromonadaceae bacterium; assembly: GCA_965279005.1. Lineage (GTDB taxonomy): Bacteria > Pseudomonadota > Gammaproteobacteria > Enterobacterales > Alteromonadaceae > Planctobacterium. Next base: position 54,828 of record CBDIHK010000029.1, read on the forward strand.
TCCTGGATGATCCGGAACAAGCCTTTGGTAAAGACTACCTGCAACAGCGCTACCAAAGAGCACAAATCATGGTGGGTATGTTGGCGATTGGTCGCGCCCCAAATGACAACACCAAAAAATGCACTTTCTTTTGGAGCCTGCCACCCGGTGGCTATGCGCGATGGCTTGAGGCAGGATTGGATGTTTGGAAACAACAGGTCATCAACTACTGGCCTGAACTAGCGGGAATGCTTGCGCAATTTCAAAGCACAGACAACCTAATCTTTGCCCAATACAGCGATATCCTATTGCGCCAGTGGCATGATGAACGTATCGCCTTTGTGGGCGATGCCGGTCATAACTCTAGCCCACAGCTTGGCCAAGGCGCAAACCTGGCGCTGGCAGATGCACTAGTGTTATCACGTTGCTTGCGGGAACAAAACGATATAGCACATGCCCTTACCAACTATTCGGCACTGCGCAAAAACCACATCCAATTTTACCAATTGGCCAGCCGCTGGCTAACACCGTTTTTCCAATCCGACAGCCGCTTCTGTGGCTGGCTGCGCGACACAAGTTTTCACCTGATGGGTAAAACACCTTATATCAAACAAGAAATGTTAAAGACTTTAGCAGGGATAAAAACCGGTTATTTTTCCCAGTTAGATCCGGGGAATTGGCATGCAAGGTATCAATTAAACAAGATCTAATAGACCTAGCCTTGCTGGTGAAAAGCCCTGAAACCTTCTAAACCTTCAGCCAAATACTGTTTCGCCATTTTCTCTGGGATATTAAGCAGATCCACACATAACAAAAGCCCCGGTGTATTGGCAAAGCTGCTATCCATGCCCAAAGCATAGAACTCAGCGCCCAAGCGCATGTAGTGCTTAAGCAACACCGGGATATCTTTGCCGTCTTGCTCCAGTGTTTGCACAAAGGCGCTCAAATTGGGTCGCAGGCCGTAGTCGCGGTCAAAGTCTTCCAGCTCTGGATGCAGTGGCACATCATAGGGCGTGCGCGGGCTCACATCGGCATTGGCCTGCACCAATGCTTGCTCAATGATGGCAATGCTGCGCTTGTCATAGAGCTTGCTTAGAGACACTGTGCCGTAAAGCCTGCGGTATTGGGGGAATTTGCTGACAAAAGCGCCAATACCACGCCAAAGCAGGTAAAGGCCAGAAAAGCTTTTTTGAAACTCGGGGATTAAAAAGGAACGCCCCATCTCAAGGCAGGGTTCAACCTGGTTGTAAAAACTAGGTTTAAACTCAAACATCTGGTTGAGGTAGAGCTGCCCTACGCCGCCACTGGCCAAAAGGTTGTCAGTTTGCCCCATGCGGTAGGCGCCCATTATCCTGCCGCTTTCGCGCTCGACAATAAATAGTTGGGTATAGGTAGCGTCAAAGCCATCGGTATCGATGGGTTCACCACTGCCTTCATCGTGTTCGCGGAATACCAGTTCCCGCAACCTGGCGATTTCCTCAACCACACGTAGCGCTTGGGCTTGCGCACAATAATAAACATCGTACCCCTTGTGGCTTACCAGCAGTTGTTCTGCCGGAAGCTGTGCTAATTCTTCCAGAATGGCTGGCCCTGGCACCATATCCGCCAAGGGTTGCATTGAATTGCTGTCGGTAGCAGGCCATGGCTGGTTCCAGCTATTGGATACCGCATAGCTAAGCGCCCGGCACAACGCGGCTTGTGCTTTGCTTTTGCCCGCTTGGCGGATCAACCTAGCTGGCACTGGATTGCCTGCACATAGCTCCACCACGGCATTGGTTTTATTGAGCAGTTCGCGCCCCAGCAAAAGCATGCGCAATTTGTAATAAATACGGCCAACTAGGTAGAACTTCTTGCTGTTGTAGCCTTCAATAAACACCGGCAAATACTGCGCATCCCCCTTGTCTACGAGCTTGCCTACCAAGCGGTTCCACTCGTGTTCGGCTATGCGCTTGGTATCCTTGTGGTAATAGCTGACCCGCCCCGAAGGGAACAACATCAGTGGCCTACCCTGCTTCACTTGCTCTAAGCAGGTGCGCAGCGACGGGCCATTGCGGGGGTCTTTCTCCGATAATGGGTTAGTGAATATAAAGTAGTCTTCTAGCTCAGCAAATATGGCGAGTACAAAGTTGGCCAATACTTTCAAATCGGATCTTTTTTTGGCTAGGCTACGCGCCAATATCACCCCTTCCAGGCCACCAAATGGGTGGTTGGCGGCAATGACGACACCACCTTGCCCGGGAATTTTCTGCAAGAGCGCTTGCTCGCCTTTAACCTCCACTGCCAATAGCTGCAACAGCTTGTCGGCAAAATCCTCTTTGCTCAAACCTTGCATTTGGTTTTGCTCATACAGCTTCTGCATGCGCGCCAACCCCATCACCCGATCAAGTAATTTTATCGCCATGCGCAACCAGGGAGTTTGTTTTTCTTTAGGCACAAGGGTTTGGATACTGATTTGCGATGACATTGTAGGGGAACTTTCCTTTACGGCTGAAGCAACTAGGGTATAGCGTGTATTGACCCCAATTAAGCAGGAATTATTACAGCTGGACAAGCAAAATTTAACCGATAATCCTGCTTTTTTGGCGTGTATTGGTTACACTTGGAATGGAATTTGATCCCCAATTATTAAAGAACATCTATGGCACAAATCACCGATACCCAAATCACCCTGACCCAACCCGATGACTGGCATTTGCATTTGCGGGACAACGACATGCTGGCAGAAACCGTCCCAGCGACGGCGCGCTGCTTTTCAAGGGCAATTGTCATGCCCAACCTGGTGCCGCCGGTCACTACTGCAGAACTAGCGATGGCCTATAAAGGGCGGATCCAATCGCTGATCCCAGCAGGGAGCAACTTTGAACCCCTGATGACCCTGTATTTGACCAACGACACAACTGCAGACGATATTATTGCTGCGAAAGCGGCTGGGGTGCCTGCCTCCAAGCTCTATCCCGCAGGCGCAACGACAAATTCAGAATCGGGGGTTTCATCTTTAACGTCCCTGTACCCGGTTTTCCAAGCCATGTCGGACGCCGGCATGCTGTTACTGATCCACGGTGAAGTCACCGAAAACCACGTAGACATCTTTGACCGGGAAAAAGAGTTTATCGACCAGCACTTAAAACCGATCGTCGCCAACTTCCCCGATTTAAAAGTAGTACTTGAACATATCACCACCAAAGATGCCGCTGAGTTTGTCGGTGCTGCCGGTGACAACCTAGCAGCCACCATCACACCCCAGCACCTGTTATTGAACCGCAATGACCTATTGGTTGGCGGCATTAAACCACACAACTACTGCTTGCCGGTGTTAAAGCGCAATACCCACCAACAGGCGTTGCGGGAAGTAGTTAAATCAGGCTCACCTAAATTCTTCCTTGGCACTGACTCTGCCCCGCACGAGCAGAGCAAAAAAGAAAACGCTTGTGGCTGTGCCGGTTGTTACAGTGCCTGGAGCGCCATCGAACTCTATGCCCAGGTATTTGAAGAGCTTGATGCCTTAGACAAGCTAGAAGGATTTGCCAGTTTTTATGGTGCCGACTTCTATGGCATGCCGCGCAATACCCAAACCATCACCCTGGTAAAACAAGATTGGACAGTACCTGAATCCATCAATTTGCCCAATGGCAACCCAATTGTCCCCTTCTTTGCTGGCCATAAATTGGGCTGGCGCTTACAACAAGATTAATAATTGTATTGTGGTACCAGCAGGTGCCACATATTCCTGATAGTTATTAAAATATTAATATTTAATCTCTATTATAATCGCCAATTTATTTTTTCCTCAAAAACTCACCCTCGCAAAAGCAGCTGCTTTCAGTTGCGCTAAATATTGCACATTAAAATTAACCCAGCCTGGTTAACTTGCAGGTTTTAACGTGAAAATTTTGCCCCTTGTTTATCCCAATTATTTTAAACCGGACGGTATAACATAACTGCAGGTTTACTTCAGATTGTTGCACATATTCCTAACCATTTGTTATATATGAACTTTAGCTTAAACCAACATTCATTTTTCACATCGATATGATTGGAAGCCAGAATAAAAACCGATAATAAATCAATTTGAGCACCGTCTCTGGGTCGAAAATAATTCTCCGTTAAAAATCGATTTGAGAGGAAATAACTAATTTTCCACTTTAGTAGCATTGCATTTTTATTTAATGAGTCTAAATTGGAAGTTAATAATAATAATTAAATTTTAAGGGCGACCATTAATTAGAGACAATAAAGTCACTTTTATAATTATACTAATGAAGGATTATTTATGTTTGACGTTAAACATACCGCAAAGGAGCTCACCCACGGCTTCAAAATTCCCGCAAAACCACAAGTCCTGGCTGAAATCGGCGAAGCCGCCACACATCAAGATTTTGCGTTAACCGATCTTGGCCCCATTATTTCCAAAGATGTTGGCTTATCTTCAGCGGTGTTACAGGTTATTAACGCCAGCGCCAACGGCCTTAACCGCACTATTAATGATATTTCACAGGCCGTCTGCTTTTTGGGCTTGGAGCAGGTCAAAGCCATTGTATCAATATATAAACTTAGGCAAGCATACGATTGCCGCTCAGGGATAAAACTGGAACGCTTTTGGGATGAAGCGTCGGAAACCGCCAGTACCATGCTATTTATTAACAAGTGGTTGGGCAACAAGTACCAGCCAGATAGCCTTTACACCCTAGGCTTATTCCACAATTGCGGTATTGCCGCTATGGCCTTTAAATACGATAACTACATGGAAGTACTGCAGGAGGCCAACGATAATCCGTCTACGCCACTATTCGAGCTGGAAGATAAATACTTTAAAACCAACCACTGTACTGTTGGCTATTTTATTGCCTCATCATGGCATTTACCCAAAACTATGTGTGCAAAGATCAGGTTTAAGAACGATATGGAAGTGGTGTCGCGCAAGTTTCCACCGGAGGCCAAGGCCTGTATTGCCATCATGCATATAGCCGAAAACCTGATTAGGTACGCGCGGCATTTCGAAACTAGCGATTGGTATGAAGAGCACAAACACAGCTTTTTAGCCTGGCTGGAGTTATCAGACGAAGACTTCCTTGATTTAGCGGAAGATATTGAAGCCACCATTGATTAATGATACCAATCCGCAATAGCTTGCATCAAAAAAGGCACCAAGCGGTGCCTTTTTTGTTAGGTTGCTAACTACCTAGCAATGAAGATAACGGTGATGGGTACCACAAAGAACAACCCTAGGATGTAAGCTAATCCCCATAGCTTTTGTTCTGCGACCTTGTGGGACAAACCCAGCGACAAGTTGAGCGGGATTTCGCGGATCAGCTTAATGCCATACACCACGAACACGCCCAAGGCATTGTATATCAGGTGTACTAAGGCGATCTGCAGGGCAAAGCCTGCGTTTGGCCCGGTCACCGCGAGTGCTGCCAACAAGGCGGTAATAGTGGTGCCAATATTTGCGCCTAGGACAAACGGATAGATATCGCGATGGGTTAAAACCCCATTCCCCACTAGTGGCACAATAAGTGACGTAGTCGTTGAAGAAGACTGCACCAACACAGTCACGAATGTACCACTGGCAATGCCGCTAACCGGACCTTTACCAATACTGCTGTGTAAGATGTCCTTTGCCTTACCTACCATCAAGGAGCGCATGGTTTTACCCATGAAGGTAATGGACAAGATAATCAGGCCAACCCCCAATACCGCCATAACAACACCAGCGAGAACAGGTGACAGGAAAGACAATAAATCTTTAACGACATCAGCAACCGGTGCTGTAACAGCTTTAATCGGATTAAACCCACCAACTGCAAATCCCCCGCCGATGTGAAATAGCTCCATTAAAGCGGCACTGGCTTTTTCAAGAATATTGAACGCGATCTCAAGGGGTAGGAATATGACGACGCAAATGACATTAAAAAAGTCATGGATCGTGGCTGCGGCAAAAGCTCGCTGGAATTCTTTTTTGTCGGTTACATGCCCTAGGCTCACCAAGGTGCTGGTGATACTGGTACCAATGTTGGCACCCATAATCATAGGCACCGCAATCTGGATAGGTAAACCACCAGCAACCATAGCCACAATGATTGAAGATACCGTACTAGAAGATTGGATTAAGGCTGTGGCCACCATGCCAATGATAAGGCCAAGGACAGGATTTGCAGCGAATTCAAACAGCGCTTTTGCTTGATCCCCTGTGGCTAGCTTAAAACCGCTGCCGATTATGGTAACGGCCAACAAAATGCCGTAAACCAGCAAAACTAAAAACGCCCACTTTTTAGCGTTGCCTTGCGGCGCCTGCGCCGGGTTAATCTGAGTCATTGAGTGTTCCCAATTGTGTTTGTATGGTTTTGAGCCAAAGGCCTTAACTGCAGCTCTGCCTTTGTCTTTCCCTGTAACAGGGTACACATTTGTTTTACAAACAAATGAAACTAACGTGCATCCATTTACTTAAATATTGTCCTTAATTAAGAGCCGATTTGTCCTAGCCGCGCATTCTAACGCTAAACTTATGCTCTGGGCTACTGGTTAACTCGTTTTTACAATTATGTGACGTGGAATAGCCGCCGCACATGGCGTATGTGCAGTTACTTATTGGTATCAAGCCCGGGTTGCGCTAAAATTCCTGGTTTTTGCAATCCTAACGAGGGGAAGCAGATGGCAAAAGTTGCAATAGTGATGGGATCCAAGTCAGATTGGCCAACCATGCAAAAAGCCGCGTTAATGTTAAAACAGCTGGAAGTGCCCTTCACTGCCAGCGTTGTTTCTGCGCACAGGACACCTAATCTCTTGGTGGAATTCGCCGAAGGTGCGGCAGGTAATGGCATCCAAGTCATTATCGCAGGTGCAGGCGGAGCTGCCCATTTACCCGGCATGATTGCCGCCCACACACCTGTTCCTGTATTGGGTGTGCCAGTGCGCTCGAGCCAACTCAGAGGGCTTGATTCGTTGCTTTCCATCGTGCAGATGCCCAAAGGCGTAGCTGTTGGCACCCTGGCAATTGGTGAAGCTGGTGCAGCCAACGCTGGATTGTTTGCAGCGCAAATCCTCAGCAATAACGACCCCGCTTTGCGTCAACGCATAGAAGAATTTAGGCAAAACCAAACCGATACCGTCCTGGAACAGGCTGATTTGGAGCTACCCGAATGAAGGTACTAGTCTATGGCGGTGGTCAGCTTGCCAGAATGATGTACCTAGCTGGTTGCCCACTTGGAATGCATGTTAGGGCAGTGGACGTAACCAAAGAAGTATTGATCAATCCAATGAGCAAGGCACCAAGCAAATTGGGATTAAAAGAAGCCATTGATGATACTGACGTTATAACGGTGGAGTTTGAACACATTCCCGAGCACTTACTGGAAAAAGCCGATCACTCTGGAAAGCTACAGCCGAGCATCCAATCAATCCGGGCGGGTGCTGACCGAGTGGTTGAAAAACATCTACTAGATGAACTAGAGATCGCGAATTGTGAACACCGGATAATGGACGACACCGCACAACTACCAGGGATAGTAGAACAGCTCGGGCTGCCTCTAGTGCTAAAGTCCAGCCGCGATGGTTATGATGGTTATGGCCAATGGCGCTTGCACAAGCAAGATGATATGCCAGCCCTGCAAGCCGAACTAGCTAAGCTTGAGCTAAAGCGCATCCCAATTGTTGTAGAAAAAATGGTGCAATTTGACCGTGAGCTATCCTTGGTTGGGGTAAGGTCAAAAGACGGTAATTTTGCCTTTTATCCCTTGGCAGAAAACCGCCACTACCAAGGCCAACTGCACCTATCTATAGCCCCCGCGCCAAACATTCCCGAAAAGGTGCAACAACAAGCACAAAGCAGCTTCAAACGCCTGGCCAATAAACTCGACTATGTCGGAGTACTGGCAGTGGAGTTTTTCCAAGTCGGCGAAAAGTTGCTTGTCAATGAAATTGCCCCCCGGGTGCACAACTCAGGACACTGGACATTGCAAGGTGCCGATACCTGCCAGTTCGAAAACCACTTGCGGGCAATTTGTGGCCTGCCTTTGGGCAGCACTGAGTTTCGTTCCTATACTGCTATGGTCAATATTATCGGTGTTGGCAGCTTTAGCCGGGATATGTTGGGTATTCCAGGCTGCCATTTACACTGGTATGGCAAATCAGCCCGTGCCAAACGCAAGCTAGGCCACTTTAACGTCAGTGCTGACTGCTACAAGCTGCTAGGAGCTAGGCTAAAGGAATTGGCGAAACACCTTCCCGTAGGGGAGTTTCCACTATTAGAAAAAGGCTCTGAATATTTAAGCCAATTGGACTAAGCCCTTACCAACCCAGAATCTAAAAGGGCAGCTCAAGAGCTGCCCGTTTAATATCGATTCAAATCTTCACTTTCCCCAACAAAATATCTTTAAACATGACCCAGTCACCAATAAAGCTATAAAGTGGATAGGTAAAGGTAGCAGGTTTGTTTTTTTCGAAGAAGAAATGGCCAACCCAAGCGAAGCCATAACCAATTACCGGCAGTGCCAATAAACCAAGCCAGGTTTGGGTAAACAGCACCCACAGCAAACACAATAAAACCAAAGTCGAGCCAACAAAATGCAGGCGACGGCAAGTCAGGTTATCGTGTTCCGACAGGTAGAAAGGATAGAACTCTGCAAAGCTCTGGTATTGTTTTTCCACAGTGAATCCTCCGTCACAATGATACACTTAATACCAATCACATATTATACCGATTCTATTAAGTATTGATCACCCTAACATAAGCTTGCATTCTGGTCAGTAGCCCATACATTTCTGATAACACAATTAATGCAAGCTAAGCACATGGATACCTTTGACAACATCGTCACTATGACACCCGACAATTTCCAACAACTGATGCTGGAGACTTCCAAAGAAAAACTCGTACTCGTGGATTTTTGGGCTGACTGGTGCGAACCCTGCAAAAACCTGGCGCCAGTGCTGGAAAAAATCGCCAATGAAATGTCAGGGCAACTGGTACTGGCAAAGGTAGATTGTGACGAACAGCAATCTATCGCCATGCAATTTGGCGTGCGCAACCTGCCAACCGTTGTCATAGTGAAAGACGGCCAGCCCATTGATGCCTTCACCGGGGTGGTGCCCGAAGGTGAGATCCGTGAGTTGCTTAGCAAGCACCTGCCCCAACCACAAGATGAATACTTCGAACAAGCAAGCGAATTACTGGTACAAGGCCAAGCCGATGCGGCCTACCCCCTTTTAACCCAGGCCTTTGAGCTGGCACCCGAGCGTATTGATATTAAGTTCGCCTTGACTGAATGCTATTTGCAACTCGGTAAAGTAGCACAAGCGAAAGAACTGTTGGAAACCGTGAAACTTGCCGACCAAGATGGCACCTACAACGTATTGTTGGGCAAAGTAGAATTAGCAGAAAAAGCGGCAGAAACACCAGAAATCATCGCCTTACAACAAGCATTACAAGCGGATCCGGATGATTTGCAAATTAAAATAGACCTAGCCGTGCAATACCAGCAAACGGGCAAAAGCGAAGAAGCCCTGGAACTGCTATATCTAGTGGTGAAAAAAGACCAAAGCTTCGGTGACGCCAAAAAAACCTTTATTGATAGCATCAATGCGCTACCTGACGGTGATCCATTGGCCAGCCAGTACCGGCGCAAACTATATGCGCTGCTCTACTAATAGAGATAATTAAGGCAACTGAGACTAAAAATGCCGACGTGGGTCGGCATCTTTGATCAACCATTTAATGGTTATTATACCAGCGCTAACAATTCATCTAGCGCATGTAGTTGTACAGTGGGCAACAGCAAACCAGGCTCTTTAGCCAAGTTCATTTTCCGGTTCTCCGCATACCAAGCCGCCTGCATGCCTACCTTCAACGCACCCCACACATCTTTTTCGATATTGTCCCCCACGTGCATTGTATGCTGGGCGGGCAATCCGAGCGCTTTTTGCGCAGCCAAAAACATGTGGGGATCCGGTTTCATGGGCATCTCAATACTGGCGTGGTAGACATGGCTGAAATAGGTATCAATGCCCACTTTTGCCAGATCCACATTGCCATTGGTAATCGCCACTAACGGCACCCTATCAGCCAGGGCTGCAAGTAGGCGTAGGTATCTTTCCTCTACAGTAAAGGCGCTTCGCAGTTGGTAGAAAACTTGGTATGCGGCCTCGACTTCATCGGCAACCAGCGCTGGCTCAACTTGTAGTTCTTCTAGCAATAGGGTCAACACGCGTTTGCGCAACTGGATCATATCGCTAGCCAATCGCGGATCTTGTGCAATTGCTTGGCGGCGTAACTGGCGCCAAACCGGCTTGCCCATGGCTACAAAATCTGGAAACCTCTGTTCCAGGTGCTGCAACATGGCTTTTTCCGCGGCCACAATAAAAGCGTGGTTGTCGTACAAGGTGTCATCAAGGTCAAAGGTGATGGCTTTAATTGGCTCGGGTTTGCGATAAAAAATCATAATTTCCTGGAAGTCGTTTTTGCGTTGCTTTAAAACGAAAGCAAGTGGGTTTTAGATCGAAGTACAGCTTGCCATTATTTGCGCCGCTTTTTCGCCCTAGGATGGGCATCGTCATAGACCGACGCTAAATGTTGGAAATCCAGGTGGGTATAAATCTGGGTAGTCGATAGGTTGGCATGGCCAAGCAGCTCTTGTACCGCCCTAAGGTCACCACTGGACTCCAACATATGGGTAGCAAATGAGTGACGCAGCTTGTGGGGATGCACCTGTTGCCCCACCGACTGGCGGTTTGCCCAAAGTTGCATGCGTTTGGCAATTTGTCGGGATGAAATGCGTTTTTGCCGCATCGACACAAATACCGCGGGTTCGTCATCAGAAACTAACTGCCCACGCACTTTTAACCAATCCTTTAAGGCCTTGCGTGCCACAGTCCCCAGCGGCAAAATGCGCTGTTTACTACCTTTGCCCATCACCCTCAACTGTCGGCCTTGGTCTTCAATATCCTTGAGGTTGAGGTTGGTGAGTTCAGCTAGGCGCAGGCCACAGCCGTAGGCCAATTCCATCATAGCTTTATCCCTAAGCGCCAGCACAGACTGCTCGTCGATATTGAGCAACTGACCCACTTCATCAACGTTGAGCTGTTTCGGCAACGGCCTGCCTTGCTTCGGTGCGCTGACCGCCTTAGCAGGGTTAGTACCAAGCACCCCCTGGCGTATCAAGAAGTTACAGAAGCTGCGCAATGCCGATAAACGCAATGAAATACTTTTTGGTGACAGCCCCTGCCTGTGGGCATGAACTAAGATGGATTTAACTTTTTGGGTGGTAAGGTCGTGCCAACCAGACAGCGGCAGTGCATCTGCTATCGCGAATAGTTGCCGCTGGTAATTTTCCTGGGTTTTGTCCGATAGGTTGCGCTCGTACTTTAAAAAGTCGATAAAGCTTAGAATTTCCCGGTGAAGTGGGTTAGCTGCACTCATGGCATGGCATTAGTTGTTGCTGGCACCCTGCAATAGCTGCGGCAGCAATAGGCTTAAAAGCTGCTGTAGTTGTTGGATCAACAAGGTGTCCATGCCAGGATAAAAATGCCCTTCATCAGAACTACCTATGGCAATTACACCAATCGCATGTTCTTGCTTTAGCTGCATCAAGGCGACCGATTTAATGCCTTCTTGCTTGAACAAATAGCCCATTTCCTGCTGGTTCAAGCGGCCAAAAAAGAAGTTTTCACCGCGGAACCTGTGCTCCACAAAATGCCCCTGTTGCTCATCTGGCAAACCACTGTCGTGGCCAAGGATGCGCAGCGATACTGCTTGCAAGCTAAGCTGCTCACAGACGACGTCCCGCAATGCGGCCAATACGCTGTCGATATCCTGGCAATGGAACAACCTAAGGTTAAGGTCGGCATAAATGCGGTAGATGCGTTCATTTTGCTTTGCCACCGACATCAACTGGCTGATTTTCTCCTGCAGTTCCTGTACTTTTTGCCTGAGCTGCTGGCCTTGCAATTCAACTAGCGACACCGTGCCGCGCTGGGCATGGGGAATATTGAGCTGCTCCAGTAATATTGGATAGCGATAGAAAAAGTCGGGGTTTTCCAACAAAAAATCTTTTACTGACTCGGGATCAACCTGCCCTGGGTGGCGGGAAGTGATCTCAACTGTATTGTTATTATTATCTGTCATATTTCGATATTACCATCAAAAACGTGTTCTGCAGTGCCGGTCATTTTGACCACACTGTCTTTGCCCTGCCACCGCACTTTCAAGCTACCGCCCGGAAGGTCTACTTTAACATCCTTATCTAGCTTGCCTTGCAACTGGCCGATTACAGCCGCCGCACAGGCACCGCTGCCGCAGGCCAGGGTTTCACCTGAGCCGCGTTCAAATACGCGCAGTTTAATGTGCTTGGCATTGACCACTTGCATAAAGCCAACATTGACTCCCTCGGGAAAACGCTCATGGCTTTCCAATAAAGGCCCTAACGTTTCTACCGGTGCCGTAGCCACATCATCCACTACCATGGCAATGTGGGGATTGCCCAGGGAGGTTGCCCCACACATAACCGTATGGTCGTCGGCCCGGATCAAATAGGTAGTTTCCCGCTTATTGGCCTTCATGGGGATGTCGGACGGCTCAAATTTTGGCGTACCCATGTTTACCGTCACCCGGCCATCGTTTTCTAAATACAATATCATCTTGCCATTTTTTGTACTGACTGTGATCTTGTTTCTATTGATCAGCCCCTTCATGCGCACAAAACGGGCGAAACAACGGGCGCCATTACCGCACTGGGCGACCTCTGAACCATCGGCATTGAAAATGCGGTAGTGGAAATCTTGATCTGGATGGTACGGCGGCTCCACCAACAATAGCTGGTCAAAGCCAACACCAAAATTTCGATCCGCAAGCTGGGCAATCTTTTCCTTAGAGAAAAAGACATTTTGGGTCAGGTTATCAACAACCATAAAGTCATTGCCCAATCCTTGCATTTTAGAGAAGTGAACTAGCATCTAACATTATTATTATTGTTTAGTCCCACTAGTTTACGGGACTTTGTACTCGTCTTTCCACAGTTCTGTTAAAGTTTCACGCTGGCGCACCAAATAAACCTGGTCGCCATCTACCATTATTTCTGGCGGCCTGGCCCGGGTGTTGTAGTTGGACGCCATAACAAAACCATAGGCACCCGCGCTGCGCACGGCCAATAAATCCCCGGCGGCAATCGCTAATTCGCGGTCTTTACCCAGGAAATCACCGGTTTCACAGATGGGTCCCACCACATCATAGCGCTGTGCTTCCCGGTCATGTTTTTGCACCGGAATAATATTCTGCCAGGCAGCATAAAGGGAAGGCCGCAACAAATCATTCATCGCCGCGTCAACAATCGCAAAGTTCTTTTCCGAGCCCTGCTTTAAATATTCGACTTTGGTTAACAAGATCCCGGCGTTGGCCATAATCGCGCGCCCAGGCTCAAATATCAGGGTAAGTTCCGGGCGTTCCCGCATCCGGGTGGCTAACGCTTCTGCATACTGGTCTGGGTGCGGCGGGGTTTCGTCTTGGTAGGGCACACCAAGGCCGCCCCCCACATCAAGGTGAGACAGTTCAATACCCAATTCAGCCAGCTCATCCACCAACGCCAGTAGCCTGTCCAAAGCATCCACAAAAGGGCTTATATCGGTTAGCTGCGAGCCGATGTGGCAGTCCATACCGGTCACTCTAATATTGGACAAGGCCGCCGCCTGTTGGTAGATGGCGATGGCTTCTTCACGGGCAATGCCAAATTTATTGGCTTTCAACCCTGTGGAAATATAGGGATGGGTCTTGGCATCGACGTCGGGGTTAACCCTGATTGATATGGGTGCGACTTTATCCAGGTCGGCGGCCACTTCGTTGATGCGCAATAGCTCTGCGGGTGACTCGACGTTTAAAGCAATAAATACCATGTTTCAAGGCCAGGGCAATTTCCTCGTGGGTTTTGCCAACGCCAGAAAACACCACTTTACCTGGATCGCCACCGGCCGCAATCACCCTCATCAATTCGCCGCCTGAAACGATATCAAAGCCAGAACCTAATTTGGCCATCACACTCAACACACCAATATTGCTATTAGCCTTAACCGCGTAACACACCATATGCGGGTGTTCACCAGCTGCCCTATCAAAGGCATGCCAATGACGCTCTATGGTTGCACGGGAATAGACATAACATGGCGTGCCAAATTCTGCCGCAATTTCTGCTAAAGGCACCTGTTCCGCCAGCAGGTTGTCGCCGTCGTATTGAAAATAATCCACTGTTTAATGTCCTTCTGCTTCGGTTGGTTGTTGTCCGTCCGGGATTTCTGGGGTATCTGCTTGGGCTTGGCCGTTGCCATTGCCCTGGGGCTGGTTCGCCTGGGCAGGGTCAGGCAAGTACAGGGCGCCACTTTGGCCACAGCCCGCCAGGGCAATCAGCATAAACAGCGCAGAAAACATTTTTTTCATAACAGTTGCACACTTATTATCAATGCTTGGATGGTCTCATTGTGTAAGGCACCAAATCAAGCGCCGAATTGGCATAACCTATTATCTTTGCACCTTTCGACTATCGCTATAGCTCCAAATTAATCTCAGTTGCTTAGTTTCGCGTAACAATTAACGCGCAAACAGCCAAGTGTCACAACTTGACGCGTGGTTGTCGTCACGCTGTCGCAACTATTTGAGTTAAAAAACCAAGGGTCAGAAAACAGTACCAGCTATTTTGGTATAGGTATCACAATGCAAGTATCAGCAAGCAAACTAAAAGTGTTGCGCGGCGAACACGGTTGGTCGCAAGAGAAACTAGCCGCCTTGTCTGGACTAAGCTTGCGCACCATACAGCGTATAGAAAAGGATGGGCAATGTTCGGTGGAGTCAAAATTAGCATTGACCGCTGCGTTTAATGTCAGCCCATGTGAACTTTTAGAAGACTACCGGGAACACGTTGGTGACGGCAGTGTTAATATTGGAGGGGTATTCGGCGCCGTCAGCATATCAGCATTGGTTGGCTTGTTACTCGCATGGGAATGGCACAACATAGAGGTGTTCATCAATCCGATGAATGCATTGTTTGTTTATCTCACCGTGTTCGCACTATCAATGATGACCAGTGGATTTGAGCAAAGCTATCGCGCTATGGCAACGGTAGGATGGTTTTTTAAACAACCATACCATGCTAGCAATGCCCATTTGCACTTACCCGTTCTGCGAAAACTGATCCTCTATTGTTATACCTCTGGCACCATCTGGACATTGACCGAAATCGTCGAGTCGGCCTATTTCGCCGGCAAGGGCAGCCTTGGTTCGATGCCAGTTAGTGAATTCGGGTTTGCCTTACAAAGCATGTTGTATGCGGTATTGCTGGCCGAATTCGTTATTAGGCCACTGATGAACCGCATTACCTTTTTACTTAGCCAACGGGAATGCTAGATGCGGTTTGTTGCAGATTTATGAGGTTGACAGCATGGGCAACAATAACGCGACTTACGGGTCGATTAGCAAGATTTTTCATTGGGCGACCGCCCTCTTTATATTACCCGCGATCACAATTGGGCTCTACTTTTCCTGGGTAGACCTGGACACAGATTATGGTTGGGAACAATTCGAAAACTACATCGATTGGCATGTTGGGTTTGGCTTTAGCGTGCTATTGCTAATGCTCGCCCGGATAGCGTGGCGCTTGCGAAATCCAGCACCTGATTTCCCTAAACTCATGTCTAATCGCCAGCAAACCTTGGCCCACAGTGGGCATTTATTGCTTTATCTACTGGCGTTGTTAACCCCTCTTACCGGTTTTCTAGGCTCTAATTTGGAAGGCCATGCGGTCAGCTATTTCAGCCTCTTGGAAATTCCAGCCATTTTTGGCGTTTACCCGGACTTGGCTAGCTTTATGACAACGGCGCACTTTTATTGTAGTTGGGGGCTAGTAATCCTGGTATCACTGCACTTGCTGGCGGTAGCCTACCACCAACTTTATAAAAAAGACGGCATATTGCGAAGGATGTGGTAATCGGATCTACTACCAACCGATACGCTTGCCATGGTAATAGATGATGGTTGTATTTATTTACTACCAGGTAAAACCAACGCCAGTGCTTTGCTAAAAAGTCTTGCGCTAGCCTGGCCATCCAGCTTGGCCTCAGCCAGTGGTAGCGTAGGAATATAATCGCCTTGGTAGGTTTGCGGAAATTTTATTTCAATCGGATCTTGCCCATCAAATTGGTAGCGGAGATGTATCTCAGCAGTAATGGGGTCATTGTCTCCGCGTTGGGTAATAAAGCCGTAGCGTTGTATTTCCAAGTGCACTTTTGTACCAGCAGAATATTCGGATGTATTTATCAAATACTGGACAAAGGCGGTTTGTATGGATTCGGGAAGAGCAACACCAGAAAGCACTAATTGCCCGGCTATATCCTTGGCAATTCCTTCGTCAATGGCAACACCAATGGCGATGCCCATGGGCCCCATGGATGACATCATCATCATTCCAGCTCCGGCGCCCTTTCCGCTGAACCTTGGCCGGTTTGGCTCGGGCAGCGTGACGGTCAGGGCCTGTTGCCAGGCTAATAGTTCATTTTGCTTAAGATTTTCTACAGGTTTATCAATAGCTGCGCACGAAGCCAGGTAAAGACAGATTAACAAAACAAGATAGCGGCTCATTGTTGTTTGCATGAATGTAGCCTAAAGGTCAGTTAATGCATATGACTGGAGCTATTAATACTTGCCCAGTTCAACCCGTTGAATTGTGCAGCCAACCGAACCAGGTACGATATTAACCTGAATGTTTTTTTGCATAGCCATAGCCGTTAGCAACGCAGAGTAAATCAGTTCGTGCTGCGGGTCGTTAACATTCAGTGTCACATATCTACCATCGGTACCAGAGCAGTTTAATTGGGATTCGTCACCTGAGGTCATCACTAAGGTCGAGGAGGTAGCGGTGACGTAAAGGTTCTCCACTGCGACATTCTGGCAGCCCAACGAAGAGCAGTCTGCTTGGACATTTCCGACAGTAAACAAAAACACAATAAAAAAGACGATTCGCTTCATAAATCTTCCTTAATTATTCAGGTTTGTGCAATATGATCGGCTCACCCTGAGCTGGGTAACACCGCAAAAATGGGCACTATAACACACAAAAGTGCTCAAGTTTCCAATCCAATTAATGTTTTTATCGCAACCAAAATGGTTTATCAAATTGATTCAACTGGCCGGTACCTGTCCATGGAGATACCGGCTTTATTGATAAATTAACTTAGCTGCCCGCCTGCTCTAACCACTCACCTTTGAAGTAACGTTCAATAACACCACCATCACTCCAGCGCATTACAAACAACCATTCGTTGTCGATCAGTTGTCGTACCGCTTCGTGCTTTGCAGTAATCGCTTCGATTGGCTCCCTCGGCGCCGCCAAATATACTGCAAGCCGCTGAGGTTGGTGCATCCAGCGTTCACCGTTATGCAGCGACTGCATCGGCAAACCTATGCGCAAGTCGCCACCATTGCCTTCAAATACACCTATGTGGCCACCTACCGCATTGTGCAATACCTTGTTGCCACTGCCGTACTTAAGGTTGTCAGTTACCGATGCATTGTATTGGCTATTGATCCAGTTGGTAACCACCATAGGTGCCGTCATGATCAACTCCAATATCGCGAAGCCTTCGTCTTGTTGCCACTGGTAATCATGCAGGAACGAGCGCCCTTGCAAGTTGACCTGCTTAGTCCAGTGACGTGGCGCCACAATAAAAGCGGCATTGTTGGCCAAACCCCATTCCGGGCGGACTTGTGACCAATCTTTACTGCGCTGGCTAATGGCTTTATCTAGTTGCTCAGCCGAACAATCAATCAAGCCCGGATCCAATAATTTCGCCCTTTCCCGCTGCGCCACCGTTTTAGCACCCGCCAACCATGAACTAACGCGCTTGTCGTCTATCGCTTGGAAGCAGTCAATCTGATCAGTGGTGGTATTGTGGATAGCAGCAACAAACTGGGTGTTCACCGGGATTTCAACGCCCATCTCTGCCAAGGCAGCCCTAACCTCTTTGTCATTCAGCACGTAAGCGAGCACCCGCACATTGACTTCACCGGTTTGGCCGCCACAGGCACCACAATCAAGCCCGGCGGCGTGCAAGTTGTTGGTAGTGTGGCTGCCATGGCCCACCAATAGCACAGTATCGGCAAACTGCTTCAACCCCATAGCGTGCAGGATGTCTTTGCCCAGCTTGGCTTTATCCTGTACCGACAACACTTGGCCATCTTGGCTCATTTCCCAGTCTTGTTCCTGGGTTAACTGGTTTACCGGATGCCGATCCCCTTCCGGGAACAAGGATTTTTTCAACATTTTAAAGGCATAGGTCCAGCCCATGGTTTCAACCATGGAAAATGCTGACGGTGCCGCCTGGCTCCAAGTTTGGAAACGGGCACGGGTATTTAAGGCTTTGCCAATGCCAACTTGCGAAGCCACTTCGGTAACACGGATCACCGGCTTCAACAAGCCGGGCAATTGGGGCCGTGCCAGTGGGCTGTTTGCGGGTTGGTAATCCAATGGCAAACCAAAAAAGCCAGCAAAGCCGAGGGTCTGGATGGCGTCATCTTGGGCTTCCAGTGCGCGCCTCATCACTTCTGAACGCACGTCAATACAAAACGCGGCTTGCAATGCTGGGGCTGCCTGCGCTGGTTTGTCCGCAGCCAATAACTTTTGGTTTAGTTGCGACTGATAGTTAAGTTCGGCCGCTTTGGCCCACACCCACATAGGCTTTTGCTGCTCTTGGTGCTGTTTTAGTACCGAGCCAAAAAAGCTTTTTTCACGACGCCAATGGGACTGCAAGGTCTGGAATACCGACGCCTTTTGGGCTTTCAAATAACGCCAAATGACCAACTCCCAACTCAAGCGAATGGCTAGCAGCTGCAACATGTCATCATGGGGCTGGCCGTACAGGTTGCCTTGCCAGCGCAAATAGGCGACCCAGGATCCCCAACCATTGATATCCAACAACAGTGCATGGGCATAGTCACCAACAACCGTTGAATCAAGATCTAGCTCAGCTATGGCTTGGGCAAATACATCTTCAATATTATCCGGTAGCTGCAAGAAATAATCGTGCAGCCCAGGTTCATCCATAATGATGCTGATACCGCGGTCTTGCTTGGTTACCTGCAACCAGTGCTGGAACAAGGCCGGCTGTGACTCGCTATCATTGCGCAACAGGATTGGCCGCACTTGCTGGTAGTGGGCGGCGCAAAACTGGCTGATTTGATGGATTATTTCATCGCGCCACGCCATCTTGTGGGGATCCCGCTGTTGATCCAGTAAATCGGCAATATTGTGCCAATGGCCAACGTTGTCATCAGTGTCCAAAAATGCCAACAACTCCGGTGCTGACATATCCACCTGCTCTTGCCCAGCAGCAGCGGCTAAATCGGCATCGTTGATTTGGCCTTGCTGGTACAATGCCTTGTAGTAGCTTTTAGGCATCAGGCAGTGGGCACCCGATAGCGCCGCCAGACGGCTTGATACCTGCTGGATAGGCTGTTCGCGCATTTCCCAAAACGGGTTTACCGCAATCAATTGGTCAAGCGGCCAGGTAGGTGCAATTTTGCTGGTTGCATTGGCTAGTGCCTGTTTCAATTCTGGCGCTAAAACAGGCTGCGAAGACATATTTTGTGCTAGGTTCATGGCGTTACTCCTACTGCTGGTACTGCTAAGCTTTTGCGGTGTTAAGGACTTTGTTGCTGCTGCCTTTGGGCAACCGCACCGGCCAAACTTTTAGCGTCAAGCGGGTCAGCCATTCATCCAGGTACAAGCCTGCAAACAGGGCAATCGACAGCTTTTGTACACTTGGGCGTTGGGCGTGGAAACGCAAAAGCCAGTTGCAGAAAAATAAACACATAAACAAGGTAATAGCCCATAGGTCAGCCACGCTCAGCGGATCCACGGCATAGCCGGACGCCGTGGGTACTGCCAGGGCAAAAATGGTTTTAAGCAGGCTGTAGCTCGCCACAAGGGCAACGGCTAGCGCGGCGATCGGGAGGATATTGCTGCGGATCAACGAGCTGTGGCGCTGTGCCATCAACATGGTCAGGGCAAAGCCCAGTAACAGCCAAACACTCCATGGCATGCTGAATTGGTACCAATAGATTGCAGGGGCAAGCAGCAATGCACTGATACCCGCGGACATGAACCAATCCCAAAGTTTAGGCTTGGCGGCAGGCGCCAGGTTGCGCTGCATGTGTTCCATTACCGCGCTGCCGGAATTTAAGAAGGCATAGGCTTTATAGGCAGAATGGGTCACAAGGTGCAATAGTGCCAGTTCGAACAAGCCCAAGGCACATTCGAGCAGCATTAGGCCCATTTGCGCGCTAGTTGACCAGGCCAAGCGTACTTTAATGCTGATACGGGTGGTCATCACCAGTGCCGCAATCACCGTGGTCAACCCGGCAACTACCAATACCAACCACTGTGCTGCCGGTACTTGCATAAATAACGGGGCAAACAAAATTAATAGGAATCCGCCCAAATTAATCACGCCAGCGTGTAGCAAGGCACTTATGGGGGTCGGCGCTTCCACTACCTGCATTAGCCAACCATGGATTGGCAGTTGCGCACACTTGATTAACGCAACCGTGGCAATCAATACCGCGGCAATTTGCTCCGACAATGACAATCCCAGTTCAGGGTCTGCGGCAACGGCTTGGAAATGGGCGAGTAAGTCAGAAATATAGAAAGTGCCGTGTTGTTGGTACAACAGGACAATCGCAACCAGCAATAGTAGTTCTGCGCTGCGTGCCAACAAGAATTTTTTGTGGGCGGCAAGCACTGCGCGCGGCCGGTCGGGGTAGAAAGTCAGCAAACGGTGCAATGCCAGGCTAATGGCAATCCAGCCTAGCCAGAACAGTAACAGGTGGTTGCTTAGCACCACTAATGTCACCGCGGCCAAAGTAAACAGCAACCAGCGCCAGTAGACACCGATGCGTTGTTCACCCGCCATATAATTGCGGGAATACGCCACCAATATATTGGCGATGAACAGCACCAGCCCCACCATGATCAAGCTTAAGGGTGACTGGCTGATAATTTGGGATTGGGCGGTTTCAACGGGTAGCAAAAAAGCCGTACCCAGTGCCGCAGCATATAAGGCTAAACACAAAGCGCATAACCTGGATAAGGTTTTACCTGCATCGTGCATGGTTGGGCGTCCACCCCACCATCCGGCAAACAACAAAACCAGGGGTAGGCACGCTAACAAGATAGAGGTAACTGACATAATCGTATCCCGCTGTTAAAACTCGCGGCAAGTATGCCAATAAAGACAAATCAATAAAAATATATATAATTAATATATTCGTTCTGTTTTAGTTAACAAAAGTCAATGGATTTTTGCCATGAGCCGCTTAAATTACCACCATCTATATTATTTTTGGCGTGTTGCTAGCTTAGGCAATTTAACCCAAGTGGCGCGGGATTTGAACGTGTCGCAATCGGCGCTATCAGCCCAAATCAAGCAACTAGAACACAATATGGATATCAATTTGTTTGAGCGCAGTGGCCGGCGTTTAAAGCTGACTGATAAAGGCAGGCGGGTGTTGGCCTTTACCGATGACATCTTTAACAAAGGGGCTGAACTTGAGTCCTTCCTAAAAAAAGGCAGCGAAATCCATACCCAACACATCAGTATAGGAGTACTTACCAACCTGTCACGGAACTTTGTAGAAGCTTTTATCAGCCCGTTGCTGGAACAAGCCAATGTTACGTTTTCCCTAGTGGCCGGCGGCATTGATAGTTTGCTCAATGGCCTGACCAACCATGAACTCGATTTACTGCTCACCAACCATGCTGTAACCACTGGCAAGCAGGACAGCTTGTGGCAGACCCAATTGGTCTCCCGGCAGCCCTTGGCCATTATTGGCCCTGCGCTCCAGGCAACCAAAACAGCCTTTCCAGAAGGTTATGCCGATGCCAGGTGGGTACTGCCCAGCCAAGGTACCGAGATCCGCAAAGCCTTCAACAGCCTGTGTTCGCTTTGGCAGTTCCAACCCAAGGTACAAGCCGAAGCCAATGACATGGCCATGCTGCGCTTACTCGCCCGGGATAGTGGCGCCTTGTCGGTGCTGCCTGTAGTCGTGGTCAAAGACGAGATAGAACAGCGGATATTGTCCATCTACCAAGAGCTGCCTAATGCCTATGAAAACTTCTACGCCGTCACCAGCCGCAGCCAGTTTGTGCCAGATGTGCTACTGAAACTGTTGCAGCAGCAGGTGCCTTTAGCCTAATTAGATATAAATTCGTTACTTTAAAACTAAACGCTTGGGGCTAGGTGACCCCGAGTATTGTTCCAGCCATCCATTGGCCATTCTGATAACCAAATAAAATTTGGCGAGCCCTGGTTTTGTTGTCTCACAGAAACAATGAATCAAGGATATAATGGCGACAGTTTCTGGTTAAGGAGCATAAAATTGCTTCACAAATTATTTAGGAAAAAGCCTGCCACCGCTTTTGAAGCAATAGGTGGGGAAGATGGCACACGGCAATTGGCAAATACTTTTTACGATATTATGGAATCGGATCCTGTTGCAGCGGATTTGTTAGCTCTGCATCCAAAGCCAATGGATACGATTCGGCAAAAGTTTTTTGAGTATTTAACCGGTTGGTTAGGTGGCCCACCACTTTATGAGTCCAAATATGGACACCCAAGGTTACGTGCTAGGCACCTGCCTTTTAAAATCAATGAACAGATGGTTGAGCAATGGCTTTATTGTATGGACAAGGCTTTAAATGAAGTGGTGCAAGACACACAAGTTCGAGACGCGATCCGGCAGCCAATAACGCAGTTAGCGCATCATATGAAAAATTCGTGATTTTGAAACCAACCACTCTTATACCGATCCCATTAAGTATTTGCTCACCCAGTGGGAATTGAAAAGGGTTTAGACAAGGCAAATGTTTAATGGTCTAGTGGTTCTAAATCGAGAACATTTAACGCCGTATAAACCCTTTTCAAAAGCACAGCGTTCAATCCCTACTCAACATCGTTTTAGACTTGGAAGTCTAGCCCATGTCCAGGAAAAACGCCTTCAGCCTTGAAAAATCCATGCGTGTTGTCATGCGACACAACAAACGCCATGAACCACATTCACCACCAGTGAATGTTGACGATATCACAATCACCGAGCCAATCCTAAAGGACTGCATCATCAAAGTGGCTCATTTTGTTGAGCACGATGACACCTACCTACCAATCTTCGAACGCCTCACGAACGAACTCGAAGAACTGCGCAGGAAAAACAAACTTAAGGACTATGCACACCAAATAGTGAGGCAGAATATTACTCTTTGAGTCTCCTAAATACCGGAGAAACATAAGCCGCATCAAAGATTTTTTAAGCTGGAATATACGTTTTTTTAAGACAGATAAATTTTAGACACAAAGCCATAATGACCTGCTAGTTGAAAATAACCATAAACTATAAAAATGCACCAAATAACAACAAACACGCGGCGTATCCATTCAGATGTTTTTCTAACAGAGTGTACTTTTGCATTTCCCTTCTCTAGATCTTCGATACCTCTCAATATTTCAACATCACCGAATGCTGGTAATTCCAATTTTTTAAGAATACTCGCCCATCTGCTTATCCAAAAAATCGCTGAATCAATCATTATTAACCATATTTTGCATAGAACTAATCCGAAAAGTGATAATAAGAACAATAGTAATATCTGGTTACGAGAAGCAACTTCTTCTGTTGGAAATAATGAAGTGCTAAAGCCAAAAAGCGCTGCTTGAGAAAGCATAACAAAACTAGATCGAGCCCAATACACATTGTTTTCGTATTGGAAGTATGACATTAACACTCCATACTTCGCTATAGAATTGGCAACAGTGTCCACATTTTTTTCTTCTTCTAACCTTTCTTTACACTTGTTTTTTTTCATTAAAAAACTCTTCATATCTTTCTCGACTTATATTATTCATATAAAAATAATTATCATGAAAACAATATGATATAACTTCTATTTAGCCTACACGCTATCTATTATAACTCTTTATTACAATCTATGTAGAAAAAGAAGCATAAAGCATATTGGATTAATTCATGGCTATGGGCATTAATTTTCCATTCAATTTTACTAAAAATGAATTGATATCGACCATCTGGCCATCAAGATGATCTAATTCTGTCAACATGGACATCAGTCTGACTCGGTTTCGCTAATAAATGTAATTGATTTAAGGTGTCTATGTGTCTTTCATTAGATCATATTCATAATAACCAAAGCGACGAAGATGCAGCACTCATATTCCAAAATCGTCTAAAGAAAAGAAAATATAATTTAGTAAAATTTAGTCACCCTATTAAACTATAAAAATCTTAAAAGAAGATCCCACGTCAAGTCCAGTTGTATCCTTTTCTTTAAGGATGATTATTTGGGTGGCGTATGATAGGCGTTTTTTATTCGTGACATAGGTAAGCTCTCTGCGTTGGTAAAAAGGGGTGATGGAATGTTGAAGATAAACGAAGACGATGTTATCAAAGTAGGCAAATTAGTATTGCATAAAAATACATTATGGTATGATAATTCAGTCGTTCAAATTCGTAATATCTGTTCAGTTTGGGTAGAGGACAATAGCTATAGAGTAGAGCATAACTTCCCAGTTCATTTTATTGTTCTGGCAATAATAGGCGCATTGCTATTAATTTATAGTATTATTGATATGAATTTTCTTTTGTTTATTATAGGTGCAGCACTTGTTGGTTTTATAGTTTGGAAGTATAAGAATCATAATGATACAACGGACGTCAATCAATACTTGTTAGGTGTGGAGCGTTCATCAGGAAGAATTAAAAGGTTTGTATCTAAAGATATTGAATTTATTAAAAAAGCAGCGCTCGCAATTTCTCAAGCTATTTTAGATGAGCAGACCCAAAAAGAGCCTTTGGTTATAAACTTTGAAAGTAAAGAAATTCTCGTTGAGAACTCGATTGGAACTAGTATTTATGCTGGTGACATCAATGGAAGTCTAGTTGAGACTATTTCACGTGGCTAAAATAAGCGTAAAAAATAGTAAGAATTCAGTAGTTTTTTCTGGGAACATATACTCTTCGAATGTTAGTGTTGGCAGCAAAGGAAATATAGATAATAAAGTATTTTTGGAAGTTGAGAAAGTTATTGACAGGTTAGGTAGCAGTAAAGCAAAAAACATTCTGAAAAGTGAACTAGACAAGATGGCTGCTTCATCAACACAAGAAGAGTATAATTCTTCATATAAAAATTTTGTATCAAGCGCAGCTGATCATATCACCTTATTTACACCTTTCTTGGCATCATTAGCAACTGCGTTTAAATAGTCGATAAAATGAATTTCTTATTTCAAATATAAATTAAGGATTGTTCATTTTTGCGATGGAAAAATTGGTCAATGCTACTGTACTAATTCGCATTACATTATGCACTACAAAATGAACAACACACTATGTGCTGAAGTTATGATTTTTATTTAAAAACAGATAGTTGGTGATTTTACTTTAAATATTTGAATCCCTCCGTGTCCGCCACTTTCCCCGAATTGACACCTAAAGCCAACCTGATTTATCCAATAAAAATCAATGCCTTGTGATTATTTTATTGCACCGGGCAATAAAACATGACATGACTATTAGTGTATTTTGCACCACAAAACGCATTACAAAATACACAACAGATGAAAGTCATGGATGATGAAGTATGTTAAGAAGCGCGGCAAAAGATACCACTATGTAAGACGTGTTCCCGAGGATATTCGCCACTTAGATGAACGAGAGTTTGTTCAGATTTCTCTTAAAACAGATTCGATTGACCTTGCTCGGCAACGCGCTGCTCTATTAGACCAACATATTCGAAATTACTGGGGTACTCTGTTTTCTGAGCCAAATAAGGCTGAGCAACAATATCTACAAGCGATTAAGCTGGTGCGCCTACATGGCTTGCAGCACAGGACTGCCAATGAAATTGCTAGCGATGACCTTGGTGAGTTAGTCAAGCGTGTCATGTTGACAACTGATGATGCCAATTCGTTGCAAACAAAGGCCGTGTTAGGCGGGTTAGACAAACCCCATCTCACCCTCAGCGAGGCGCTTGAGAAATACTGGGATTTAAGCCGTGACCAACAGCTTGGTAAATCTGAAAACCAACTCAGGAAATGGAAAAACCCCAGAATAAAGGCCATCAATAACTTCATCAAAATTGTCGGTGATAAGCCCTTAGAAACACTGACTAGGGATGACGTGCTGAATTTTAAGGATTGGTGGCTCGGGCGTATTGAAGAAGAAGGATTAACCCCCAATAGCGCCAACAAAGATTTTAATCATCTGCGCGGTACATTACAGACAGTGAATGACAATTTGCGGCTAGACTTGCAAATCATCAAGCTATTTGAGCGCACGAATTTGCGTGATACTGGGAATTCATCCCGCCTTTCCTTTTCCCCAGACTTTGTGCAAGACACTTTACTTAACCTTAAGGCGATGCATGGCTTAAGTGATGAATTACAACACTTTATTGGCGCAATGGCCGATACCGGTGCCAGGATAAGTGAGCTTGTCGGCCTGGACGCAGAAAATGGCGATATCGTCCTAGATGCCCCTATTCCTTATATCCACATACGCAAAAACAGTATCCGAAAACTAAAAACACCCCATAGTGAGCGAACGATCCCTATAGTCGGCTCGGCACTTAAAGCATTTCAAGCATACCCAAAAGGTTTTGAAAGCTATATCGGCAAACCCGATACGCTCTCAACGACGCTCAATAAGTGGTTTCGTGAAAATGACATCTTGCCCAGCCCAGACCACACGCTCTACTCATTACGCCATTGCTTCCAGGATAGGCTTATAGCCGTTGAAGCCCAAGACAGGTTGCAAGCTGAACTTATGGGGCATAAGTTCCACCGACCCAGATATGGGGCTGGGGCAAGCTTGGAACAAAAAGCGGTATGGTTAACCAAAATTGCATTTACTTAGTTTGTAATGTCTTTGAAACAGTTCAATTCAACATCTTATTGAGGTATTTTAAATATCAATATAACCTTCAATCACTGAGATTATGCCTGAAGATGAAAGCATCAGTTGCGATGAAACTGGTCAAGCAAGTGAAGGTGCAGAAGACTCGAATGAGTCTACAGCACCAAATTTAAAAGAATCTGTTGATTTGTTAAAGGCTACGACTGGGCAGTCCGTAATAACAAACCAAAGCGTTGCAAGCCAGGCTTACAATGAAAACTTCAAACCAGCTGCCGCCGAGCTTGGAAAAACAGCTACAACAATATCGAAATCAATTAATTTGGCGCTATTACCACTGGAAAGCGTTGTTTGGAGTTTTGAAAAAATCAGACAACAGTTGTCAGGGCTTCTAGCTAAGAAATTGGAAAATACTCCTGTAGAGAAAATTGAACCACCACCAATTCATATAGCTGGCCCTGCAATTGAGGCTATGAGGTTTTCGAGTGAGCAGCCAGATTTACAAGAAATGTTCGCTAATTTGATAGCCAATTCCATGAACATTGATACAAGATCGTCTACTCATCCTGCTTTTGTTGAAATAATTAAACAGTTGTCGGGAGTGGAAGCGACATTTCTTATCTTTGTAAAGTACATGTTGTCAGATAGTTTGGCAGGAAAGCGTGCATACGAATTGCACGATGAAGTTTTTCAAGAAAGAAACCCTAATCATACAAAATCTTTCAATCACAGTAATTATAGCAACTCATTATTGGAAGCTAGAAAGAGAGCAGAACTAGAAATATTAGAACTAGCCTCTCCCACTTTGATAAGTGACCCTAGCTTAAAAAATTTTAAAATTGCCAGCATCACGAAAAGTCCAAGTGAAACAAGTAGTGACTGTGCGGGTTTATTAAGTGAAATAGTTCGTAAACATGGCACATCTTTTATGCGTAGACCGACACTTTTACAGGCTCCAGCAGACGAACTGTGGGAACAAATTAAAGAAGAAAATATCTCTAACTTGAAGAGACTTGAGTTACTTGACATTTCCTCTTCCATCCATAGTGAATTGGCGTTTCAAAGATATAGTCGACAGGATATAGTAGTTGATACAAATAGTGAAAAATTCCTCGGATTAACCGAATTTGGCCGTTCTTTTCTCGCGGTTTGTATAAGTTGAAAATTAATTTGATACACTTTGCGGTAAATAAATCGCGTTTGATAGTGGTATACGTGACTTTTGTAGCAACGGCCTTTAATTTGGAGCTGAATTCACTCATAGCTCCATCTCCATATAAATGGCTTTGATTTCATCGGCAAGGATGCCGAGATAATCGAGGGTTTGGGCTTCGGTGCTGTGCCCATAGGCGCACATTAGGAGCGCAACGGATGTATTTTTGAGGATACGTTGCTGATAACCCCACGTTTTACGCAAAGAATGGCTGCCAAAATTGCTATTCAGGCCGATATCTCGACACCATGCTTTGACCATCAAATTCACAGCGGATACGCTCAGCGCTCTATGTTTGTAATGTTGCGACATAAAAAGCGGCGCTTGCGGTTGATGGACTTGGGGATGGTGTTCGAGCCAGTCATGAATGGAGCGCACCGCAACGCTATTGAGCGCTGTCATACGGTAACTTTTGTTTTTGGACTGTTTGACCTCCAACTCATCACCAACCTTTAAATCTGCGACTTGCCCAACAGTAAGGGATAGCAATTCATTGGCGCGATACGCCGTATTGATACCCATCGTGAACAGGCATAAATTGCGCGGTTGGTCTTTGAGGTTTTCTTTGATTTGGGCGATGGCATCCAGTGAGCGGATGGGCTGGACTTTGATCGATGCGCCTTTTTTGGGGTGGTTGGGGTTTGGCAAAAGGGGTTACTCCGTGAATTATTCAATAATTCCAGTTGCTTAACTTTTATTTGAAAGTTGGCATATGCGATTTATCCTATATGAATCAATGTGTTATAGGGTGTCCGGCACCATAAGCGAGCTTTTAGGGGAGCGCCGAACACCCCGTGTTTACGCAGTTCATTATAGCTTTATCAACTTTCAAATATAAATTAAAGAACTTTTTGGTCTATGCGGGGTTAATTTTTTGCAGCTCTGTGTTAGCCAATGAAGAAAAATTCACCAATAAAGATTTCTTGGAATTGCCCGAAGCGCATCAAAAATTTTGGATACAAGGCGCTATGGATGCAATGGCTTCGGTGGCAGCAAGAAAAAGTGCAGATCATGGACAGTGTATTAATGAATGGTATTTTGGCGATAAAAACGCTGAGCGAAACGGATTGATTATAGCCAGTATGAAAAAATATCCCGCATATGTTCCGAGTGTAATTTTTATATTCCTGACCGAAGAAGCGTGCGGAAAATACTATGAAACTCCTAGCTAGGTGATATCTCAGGCACAGTGAAATTATTAACTGAGACTGACAATTTTTCATCTGCACGATTGGTTGAATCAAGGAAGTGACTGGCGTTATTTACATCGTCTTTAATGTGCTTAATTCTTTCGTCATGCTCGCGCAAGCGCTCGACATTTTCGGGCGTGGCATCATCGCCCATGCGGTGGATATCGTCCTCAATCGTGACAAGCTCTAGGTCGTATGCGTCCAGTTTTTCAAGGATATCTTTTAGCTTCTTGTAATCTTCCCACGGTGTTACCCCCTCGCGCCAAGTGATTTTTTCGGCCACATCGGTTGGCACAAGCGAACCATCCTCATAGCGTGCATTGCCATCTTTATCACGAAACACCATGCGTTTATCACCATCACGCTGTGCATTGGCTTCGGCCTCTGCGAGAGCCTTTTGTGCCAGCTTTCGTGTTTGGTCAATTTGGTTGTGCAGGTCTGGTAACTGGCTAAGGATGCGTTCCTTGGTGGCGGCGAACTCTTGCGCCAGAGCGAGTAAGGTTTGCTCATGTTTGCGTCCGTCTTCGTTGGTATTGAAGAGTTTGTATAGTTGAAAAGCCGTTTGAAAGATATTTGCGCCAAAGGCTTCATAGCCAGCAGCGGCGAGATTTTGCATCTCCCTTTGCTCTGCTTCCCTGTCCATCATGCCCACCCTTGCAAATTCATAGTTGTATTTTACGGGTAAGATTTTAAGAAACCTTTAACAGCGCGGCATACAGGCGCATTTATTCTCTTGACAAATTATTAGGAAATATCCGATAAGATAGGAATAAGCCTGTTAAGGGCATGGTGGCGGTTGCCGCCAGGTTACTCTATTAAAGTGATATCAAAAGCGCTTCCAGCAATGGGAGCGCTTTTTCACACCAACAGAAAAACCAGAATAAAAGGTGTAAATACTCCATTTAATTCTCCTTTCTTCAAAAGTCAGGGATAAAGCCCTAGCTCCTTCAGGAAAGGTACTTTCCTGAAACCGTATAAATCCAAAGCTTTTAAGGAGAAACTTAGCTGCTTTGATCACGGCATTCAAAAAAGTGCGACAACCGCCGATAACTGTTTTGCACGGATTGGCCGTGCAAAACAAGGAAAATCAACTTATTAAACATTGCTAAATACATGCACTTGGTTATGGGCTGTCTCAATAGTGAAGATATCGCCGGACATCTCCCAGTCCCGTGCCATGCGCTCATAGTCGATATAATATTGCAAATTCTGTGGGATCGTGGTGGTGTCCTCGGTGAACTGCTCAGCATAATCGGCAACACTGCCATAACAACCATGGTAGCCCTCATCAACGGCCTGAATGGCTTCCGCGATATCACCAAAATGGTTAATCAGTTCAGCACCCAATGCGCCATGTTCTTCGATAAAACACGCCATGGTGTGGATGTTGTCGAGGCTTTCCCATTCGCTAACCGGTGCCCCTTCAAAACCATCATGGTCATGGATGGCGCATTCTTCTGCGCCCTCAATCGGGCTTTTCTTCAACATGGCTTGAATCTGTTCATGCATTTCATCAGCTGTCTGAATGGCATCAATCCAAACACCGTGGAGGTGTCCGGCATTATAGGCGGCTAAATCGGCGACATAGATTTGGATGTCTTGGCTCATGGTCTTTTCCTTTCATTCGGTGTTGGAGCTATGCGACAGCACGCAGTGCGCGCGTCATGGCTCCTGCCGACTAGGGCGACTAGGCGTTGGGGAAAAATCAGGAAAAATCGTGGCAATGGTGCGGCACGCAGGGAGCTTGCGATCGAGTACACGGTTGACGCTATTTTTCTTGATTTTGGGCGGACAAGAGCGCCCTTGATAAAGATAACTGGGGCGTTGCGGGGTGTCCCCGCTTGAAGGGGTAGCGCAAAACGCGGAGCGGTTGTAGCGAGGGGAAGCCTTTCCCTGTAATAGATATACTTAGGGCTATCAATAATTGCCCCCTTTTTGATTTTACCTGTATCGCCTTTCCCTGTTCAGGGTGCGGAAAGGCGATACAGGTAAAACAAAAAAGGAGCACACCATGACTATCAGCACCCAATTCAACCAATCAGCATTAAACATCAACTCACAACTCGCAATATATCGAGAGATCCAACAATCGATCCAAGTCCTCACGCAAAAACTCAACCATTTGAAAGCCGCAATCCGCCAAATCGAGATAGCTTCAAAACTCTAATTTAACTGCGAGGCGTCAAGGGAAATTCCCTTGTCGTCTTCCACTGGCGAAACGGTGGTCGAAATTCATCAGCGAAATGATGACGGGATCCAATCGTCGTACGGTTGGTCGAATCACTACGAACAGTTTAGATCCCGCTTCGCCTGTTCATCAGCTACGGGAAAACATCTTCTAGTAGGCAGTGCGTCGGGAACATACCGATGGAGGCCAGGATCATATAGTCCGATTTCCAGAAATGCTACAATCTGATCAATTTCCTCTGGCGTTAAGTTCAGCGGCTGAAACCTTGGATCCAACTGACTATCTGGGATGACTTTTTGAGGCACCCCCGCATTTTTGTATGCCACGACATCCCTGATGCTTGTGAAGCTAGCACCGTGCCCGAATATATTTGTATCCGCCAGATTGTAAAGTTGCGGTACCTTAAACTTATAATCATCCGCCGCATCTTTGGTAAATCCACCGCGCCCCCGGGCATCCGCATCGGTTACAATGCCAGTGATTTGTGGATGATTAGGATCGAAGTCGGCAAACCCTATCGCCATAAACATTTCATCTTCATTGGCTCCCACCGCTGAGCTTAGCGCCGGGCCA
Organism: Alteromonadaceae bacterium; assembly: GCA_965279005.1. Classification (GTDB taxonomy): domain Bacteria; phylum Pseudomonadota; class Gammaproteobacteria; order Enterobacterales; family Alteromonadaceae; genus Planctobacterium. The sequence goes on from CBDIHK010000029.1 coordinate 86,912, forward strand.
TTGTGACAACTGATGCAATTGGCTTTACCGAAAAACAGGGTTGCCCCTGCCATCTCCTGCTCAGTCATAGCGCTTTCATCACCCTGCAACCAGCGTTGAAATGGTGCTTCACTGGCAAGTACGGTTCGTTCATAAGCCGCAATAGCTTTTCCTGCATCCTCTAAGACGTCAATACTGCCATCAGGGTACGCCGCTTCAAACATCATGACGTATTCGTCATTGGTTTGTAACACTGAGTTCTCGAACGTGTTCAGGCGATGCACCGTAGTTCCGGCGATCGCTTGAATTTCCAAACCGGCAAGCGCGCGAATATTTTCCGCTTTTGGGGTGCCCTCAGGATGAAGAACATCAGGGGACAGACCAGCATTGACAAGACCGCCTGGCATACTGCCAAACTGTCCGTTCCACAACATGACTTCCTGATAAGCGGTGTTTAAAATGGATGGAGAGGTAAAAGGTTGTACATCTGGCACAAAAGCTGGATCTTCTGCGTTCTTGTCGAACCCTGCTGCGAGTATACGGGCTTCACCGTTAACACCAAATCCGGATCCACCTTCTGCCACACCCTGTGGGACGCCTGATTTAAACCCTGCTGCTGCATGGTGACAACTTGCACAAGACCAGGTGCCGACCAAATCCGAATTTACCCCCGCAGTAGACAGTGCTGTCTCATGATACAGCATTTTCCCCAAAGCAACCTTTTCAGCCGTGATGGGGTTATTGGGATCCTGAGGGATAGCGGCGTAGTTGTCACTGGCTGGCAATATATAAGCACTTATGCCTGCCGGTTCAACGTTTTCGATCGCCGCAACCAAAAGCTGAGAAGGCGTCTGAGCTATTTCCTCCGGTAAATCTGTCTCTGTGTCATTGTCGGAACAGCCATTGAGTAAAACTAACGATGCACAAAGCGCAGTTACCCGCAGTGATAGTGTGTATTTTTTTGATTTTTCCATTGCATTTTCCTAATTGCAGTAATCAGTAATAAGACGCCTTAGATCTATTCGAAAAATTAGATAAGAATGACACAATGCTGTGCTATAAAAAATATAGGTTAGATTTTAAATGGGTAAAGCCATTCGGCGGAATTATTTTAATCAAAATAAATTACATTACATTTCAGAAATATAACGTATGGCATCCAATGACCGTCATTGGTCGCCTTCCACGGGCGAAACGGTGGCGGCATCCAATCGGCGCACGGTTGGTTCAGGTTTCCAAAGGGCAGGAACACGCTCTTTGGTCGATGGGGTTATCAGGGGTAGCGCGAATGCTCCCTTGATTGGGATTAAACGACACCGTTTATTGATGCTGGTTTTCCCCGTGATTTATTACGCCAGCATCAACCGTTATCTTAATGAGCGGAGCGAATATTAGAAAACCCGGAAGGTTCCACAGGCAGACGGAGTGGCCTTGGCAATGTTGTGGTGTGTAGTCGCCTTATTTTGACAGATTTATCTGACACAAAAATAAGGCTATTCGACTACACGCCACCAACTTGCGGAGCGCAGTGACGTAAATACGTATGAAACGTAAATGAACCTCGGGAGATTCAAAATAGCCTCGCATTTGCCCTGTTCTTTTCTGGTTTGGCTATATCATTAACCCAATGATCGGGTGCTTTACATCAAGCGTCATAAAAAATACACAAATAATATTTTGCATAAGTCTATTTTTTGAACCATGTTTAAATAGATTTCTTGGTATTTCTTAACCAATTGCTCAGTACACATGGAGACAATGGATGAAAAGTGTCGCTCGTCACCTGACCATTATTTGCGCTCTTTTTACGCTTATAGCTATGAATTCAATCGCTCAAGTCGAGCGTCGGGTTGAGTATGAATATGATGGCGCTGGCAATGTCATTCGCATTATTGTGCTTGAACAAAGTGATGCACCATCCGAGCTAACGATCACACCGGTTTATATCAATAAGGGGCAAAAGCGAGGCTTTGTCATTCAGGGAAGCAACTTGTTGAATGCAACGGTCGGCACAGAAGAACAAAGTGTCAGCGTCAGCAATGTGTATTTTGATCGCCTTTCATTACAAGCAACTGTAGAAGCGGATGCGGATCTAACCACCGGCACAATTATTCAGTTAGATATTGCCAACCGCCTTGGTGTAGCTCAGCTCCCCATAAGGATTGCCGAAGCTTTGCCGGGTTTATCCGCCAGTGAAACACCGATTGTTCTCTCCCCTGATGCCTCAGAGATCCTGACTTTTGTTTTAGAAACACCCGTTACCGAAACAACTACTTTTACAGTAGAAGTCGTAAATAGTGAAACTGGAGAAATTACCACCCAGACAATAACCTTGCTGGCAGGCGAACAGGTGATTCAATTTAGTGCATCTGCGGCAAGTGGACATGTTCTGCACATTATTATAGAAGAGCAAAATAGTGATTTTGTGTATGCATTTTCTGCCTATAGCAGCCCTTCTGTTGAAGATTATGCAGACACCTTCCCAGAAATATTGTCTGAACCTTCATGGTTTTCTCAGGGCGTGGGTGTCGCATGGCGAGACAATACCTCCCTGTTTTCATCAGCCGTAGGTGTTTCGTGGCGAGACAATACCTCTTTATTTTCATCCGCAGTGGGTGTCTCATGGCGCGATAACACTTCCTTGTTTTCGGGTGCTGTCTCCGTCATAAAAGGATTTTATATTACCGAACTTCAAAATTCGGAGCTGGAACAAACCACTACTGAATTGCTTTTTTCTGGTTTTAATTTGAGTTCACTGAGCGATATATCAGCTGTTCCCGAAGGCGCTTTGACCATCAACAGCTTTAATGTAAGCGAGGATGGAACCGTAATATCCGCGCAAATTACATTTGCCGAGAGTTCATTAGATAACGACATTGTTGTGCGGTTTTCTCATGCACAGGGCACTAGCCCCTTTATTTTGCATGATGCACAACTTTCTTCAGTTACCACACAAAGTTTCAGTCCAACACTTTCTGGTGAGGAATAACAATGATGAAAAGTTTAAATAAAACAGGATTTTTAGCACTGGCATATTCGGCAATTCTGGCTTCATCAGCATTTGCTTTTGATAGCGGTAGTACAGGTGAGGATGGCGCGCTATCCCCCACGGAAGATGTTGTTATCCCATTACCACCAGACGGTATTTTGAACTATACCACCATCAACATTCCTGAGGGTGTCACTGTCAGATTTGGACGCAATGCCGCTAATACGCCCGCTTATTTATTGGTACAAGGCGATGCCACCATTAATGGAACGATTGATGTAAGCGGAAGGGATGGCAGAAGCTTTAGTAACTTACCTCCAGCTGCTTTTGCCGGGGGACAGTCAAGATTTAACAATCAAAGCGGAGAAAATGGACAAGGCCCCGGGAGCGGTAGAGGATGCAATGCAGGCTTTGGCGGGCATGGGGGAAGCTACGCTCAGAATGGACAGACCAGGGGGTGCAGTGGCTCCGATGGGGAACCATATGGAAACGAAGCTCTACAACCACTTATGGGGGGGTCAGGCGGTGGAGCTGGGGGCGTCAACGATGTGGATGGCAGAATATTTGGTACTTCAGGAGGTAGCGGTGGTGGCGCAACCCTAATAGCAGTGTCAGGAACATTAAGTCTCAATGGAAGCATTTTGGCAGTTGGCGGGAATGGTGAGTCTCTTTCTGAGGCTTATGAAAGCGACTCTATATCAGCTGGCGGCGGTGGCAGTGGTGGCGCAGTGAGATTGATCTCCACCCATTATATAGGTTCTGGCACCATTAATATTTCTGGTGGAAATGGCGGTCAGGCGTTTGGAGACAGAGCGACCTCCAGAACAGGTGGGAATGGAAGTTTTGGAAGAGTATCTATTGAATATGAAACAGCAGCTTCCCGGCCAATCGTTATCCCTACAGACTTTATTGAAAAATTGCCCCAACCAGTCTTCTTAGATAATTTACCTACTATAAGGATAGTGTCTATAGCCGAATTTTCAGTACCAGAAAATCCAACAGGAAATTCAGATATCGTTCTTGCAGATAATGCAGACAGCGTAGTAAACGTTGAAACACAAGCATCTAATGTTCCAGAAGGTACAACTGTGCGACTCAGTTATATCAATGACAATAGCAATACTATTATCCAAAACTCTGAAAACCTATCGCTTGAAGATGGAATACTTAAAACATCCCATAGTGTAAGGTTGAACCAAGGCAATACAAGATTTACGGCCTCTCTTGGTTTCTCCGTTTCTATTCTTCAAGCCCGCACATTATCCCGCTTTACCAATGGCGAAACGGTAGAACGAGTTGAACTTGCCAGTGCGATGGGTGGCAAATCTCGACTGCGTTTAACCACAGTGAGTGGGCGAGAATATTTGGTAGATCCAGCCGCCGCTCAATAAAAGTCCAATTTTCAGACTGTGAATATCAAACCTGACGGAGGCATGGAACGATGGTCGGCAACGCTTTAGCTTTTATTGCAAATAACATGTCGGATTTCAAAAAGCGCCTGTGTTTGTTTTTGATGATTATGACATTGGTGGCTTGTGGCGGTGGTGGTAGTTCATCTACTCCGACTCCGACGCCAACACCCACACCTCCACCCCCAGTTAATCCTGATTTAATTGTAGAGGGCACGTTTGATGAAACAGGTGGCGTACTGATAGCCCCTGACACATCAAGTTATGAGGGCTTATCCCTCACCATTCCACAAGGTGCTTTGTCTGGCGCGACTGAAATAGCCCTTGAAGCCAGTGACATTCAAATTCCAGATCGTGCCGTAAGCGATGTTATCAGGATCGTCACAGACGCAACCTTATTAAAACCTGTCGAATTGACGCTGCGCTATGAAGCAGACAATGTAGCGGAGCATACCGCCAGACACGACCTGATATTATCCCGGTTCATTAATGAAAATAGCTGGTTGATGTTACAGGAGCGCTCGGTGGATTTAGCAGCTTCCATCATCAGTGCGAAGACAATGGAGCAAGGCCAGTTCTTTATTCACCTACCCACGCCCGACAACCAAATACAAGCCCCCTTGGCTGATGCGGGTTTTCCGCAAGTCATTGCCATTGGCGATACCGTCTTTCTTGATGGCTCAGGATCAACCAGCCCCAATCATCAACTCCTTACCTTTAGCTGGCAATTTGAATCCTTGCCCGATGAAAGCGAAGCCACACTCAACAATTCAACCAGCATCACCCCTTCTTTTACACCGGATGTTGAGGGGAAATATATATTGAGCCTGTCGGTGAGTGATGACAGCTATCAAAGTTTACCTACTTATATCACCCTAAGCACAGGTAATGTGCCGCCTGTTGCTATTGCAAAATCGCTGGAATTCGCGGCCATTGGCAGCACCGTAAAACTTGATGCGTCTGATTCCATCTCACCGGATGGTGACGCAATCGTCTATCAGTGGGAATTATTGGAAACCCCACAGGGCAGCAGCACCTTTATTGAAGACGCAGATCAGCCCGTTGCGGCGCTGTTTTTAGACAATGCGGGGGCATATTTTGTCAGGCTCAGTGCAAGTGATAATGATGGTGCTCAGAGCCAAACGCACCTGCGCATTGACACGGAGCAGTCTGCACCCATTGCAAAAATTTCAGTAACAAGCGGCACGGCGACTATCACCGTTGGGGAGCAAATACAATTAAGCGCCGAAAACTCCACTCACAAAGATGGTGACGAGCTGAGCTTTTACTGGTCGCTGATATCGCATCCAGCAAATTCCGATGTAGCAATCATTACGAACACCGGACTTGATACAGCTTTTACGCCAGATTTGGATGGCGAGTATCTCATCCAGCTTACCGCAACAGACAGCGCGGGCAACAAATCTCATAACACATTAAGCCTTGATACCCAAAACACCACACCCGTAGCCAATGCAGGGAGTGATATCATTATAGTCGAAAATGTTGATACTGTTATTGATACCAGCCTCAGCATTGATGGTGATGGCGATAACATCGTCACAGAACTTATATTGCTGCACCGCCCGGAAAATAGCGAAGCAAGCCTTGATGTATCGCAACCATTACAGGCAGTTCTATATAGAGATCTTGATGGCGATTATATTGTTCAGATAGAAGTCGATGACAGCAAAGCTGCACCAGAATTTGATACGGCATTTATCTCAACACAGGGCATTCGTCCCATTGCGCGCAATCAGGCGCTTGATGATGTCCCGGCGCAGGAATTTCAGCTCGGCGAGCGCCTAATCTTGCGCCCACCGGCTGATGTGGTCACCAGCCAATTGTCACTGATCTCAAAACCAGAAGAGAGTGAGATTATTGTTAATGTCAAAAATAGCCCGGAAAGTCGCATCACCCCTGATGTTATCGGCGATTATGTTTTTCAGATCATTACTGAGAATGAACGCTTTGGCAGTATTGCAAGAACCTATCGCTATAAAATTATTCCGGCGATCCCGGTAAATCAGCCACCAGTTGCCGATATCACCACCGCCCAAACTGAGGTTAATATTGCCGAAGAGGTGCTGTTGAGCGGAAGTGGTTCTTTTGATCCTGATGGTGATGATATCAGCTATTTGTGGTCGTTGATTTCTGTGCCAGATGGCAGCAATGCGGCATTATCTGAGCCAAATTCAATTCAAACCGCGTTAACACCGGATATCTCGGGCGCGTACATCGTTCAGCTCATTGTGAATGACGGAGAGGAGAATAGCGAACCCGCGCAGATCACAATAACCGCCAATACCCGCCCAGTTGCACAAATAACCCCATCAGACGCTCAAATTCTGCTGGGAGAGAGTATTGTGTTTGATGGGACGGGTTCATCAGATGCTGATAATGATGACATTACATTTCAATGGTCTTTAGCCCAATCCCCCGAAGACAGCACAATAGCCATTGAAAATAGCACTGCATCGCAAATAACACTCCAACCAGATGTGACGGGAACCTATGTGGTTGAATTGATTGTCAGTGATGCAAAGCAGGAAAGCGAACCAGCACTGGCAACGCTGAGCGTGACGGAAGTGCCCAATGGAGTGCCTGTCATCGCCGATATCGCAGAGCAAGATATTCAGGTGGATACTGCCTTTTCTCTTGCAATAGAAGCATCAGATCCTGATGGTGATGTCCTCAGCTATGCTTTAAGCAATGAACCATTGGGCATGATGATATCGGCCACCGGCCTTATCAGCTGGACGCCCCGCGAAGATGGTAACTACCCTATTACAGTGCTGGTTTCTGACGATATCAGTACAAGTGAAGCGAACTTTACTATCAAGGTTTCTGGCGCTTCTGAACAAAGCCCGGTTTTTGAAATAGTCGGGGCGCAAATTGTACGTCTGGGAACGCGCCTAGATTTACAACTGAGCGCAACTGATCCAGCGGCTTTGCCAGTTCTTTTCAGGGCTATTCCGGCATCGCTGCCTAAAAATATGAGCCTGAATACGCAAACCGGACTGTTTAGTTTCAGACCTGATGGGGATCAGGTGGGCGTGTATAACATCACCATCGGTGCCAGCAATGGACGCTTTGAAACCCTTCAAAACATTAACATCACCGTACCGGAACCCGATGGCATTACGCGCTTACGCGGCAGAGCCTTAACATTGAATGATGATGGTGAACTTGTGGGTCTCGCGGGTGTGCGCTTTGAGATGCGCGGCGTGGAAGATTTCACCGATGCTAATGGCGAGTTTTTTCTTGATAACCTGCCCGATGTCACAGGCCATGATGCGAACCGTTTGATGGTGGATGGCAGCGTTATTCCGCCACAAGGCAGCTACGCACAAGTGCCTGAAATTATCCGCATAGTTGAAGGGGCATCCAATATTTTGGAATCGGATGTGGTGTTATTGCCGCTGGATGTTGCCAGCGGTGATATGGTGTCACCCACACAAAATGCCATCGTTGATAGTAGCCCAATTCCCTTAGCCGATGGCGGCAGTGAACCTGTGGTCATGAGCGTTCCGGCGGGCGCGGCGGTCGATGAGTTTACAGGTGAGCCTTATGAGGGGATTGTGCATATTTCTGAAGTTGCAGACCCATCTTTGGGGCCGCAACCTTTGCCACCCGAATTTGATTTATCAGTCTACATTGCCATGCAGCCTTTTGGTGTGGTTTATCCCGATCCCGTGCCAATTTCTTTCCCCAATAAAGAAGGTTTCCCTCCCGGCTCTCGCATGGATATTTTCGCCCTTAACCATGAAACCGGGGTCATGGAAAAAATCGGAGAAGCGCTTGTGAGCAGTGACGGGCGCACCATCAATTCTATAGGTGGTGTGGTGCGCAGTAATTCATGGCATGGCATTGTGCCGCAAGCCCCTGTTTTATCTCAGGACAAAGCCGCTGATCAGGCGCAGCCAATGGCATTAAACCCTGAACAAACGGAGCAACCAGATGGTAAATGTTGTAATGGTGTATGTGAGGATTGTGCAGTAGATCCAAGCACGGGTAACTTATCTGAATGGCACACAGTACCTGCTTATTATTCTCTGGGTGAAACCCGCAGCCTCAGCATCGAATATAACTCAACTGTTGCTTTTCCTGCGCCCATTATTAATCAGGTCGCCGGATTTGGTAATGATGCACCGCCGCCCTTTGCCATGTCTGCCTTATTGGAAATCAATGGCCTCGAACTGGTTCCCGAACTTTTTAGCGAAGTCAGGGTCGAGCCTTCGGATATTCGTGGTCAATTCAAAGAAACCCGACCTTCTCTGCAATTCAGCGCAGAGAGTTTCGAGACTGGTATTTATGACTATTTTCTTGAAACCCATTGCTACTTTGAAATTTCGCGACGTTCCGACACATTGCAAGGCCAGATCATCATCGAAAACCAGATGAACAGCGCCATTGGTGCAGGCTGGACAATCTCTGGATTACAGCGCCTCTATCAGGGAGAAAATGGTGAAGTGCTGATCACAACGGGCACCAGCTCCAGCTTTATTTACAGGCTTAATGAAGATGGTGCATATGACGCCCCAACAGGTGATTTTTCTGAACTTCGGGCGGACAGTTCAACGGGGACATTTATCCGCACCAGTAAAAATGGCACGCAATATCATTTTGATGAAGCAGGATTGCTGAGCCGTAAAATCGACCGAAACGGCAATGAAACACAATATTTATATGATATGGATGAAAGGCTCACCAGCATTGTGGATCCGGTGGGGCAACGATTTGAACTCAGCTACAGAAATGGAAAATTAAGAACCATCAGCGATCCGCTGGGCAGAACCACGCAGTTCACCCACGACAGTGCCGGAAACCTGACCGCCATCACCGAACCCAATGGTGATATCAGAAGCTTTGAATATGAAGAAGAGCCTCATTTACTCACTGCCCAAACGGATCAGCGTGGCAACCGTAAGATTTATGAGTATAATTTCGCCCATCGTATTTCTGCTACTGTTTCCGCTGATGGTGCAAGAACCGAATATATGGTTGCGGACATACAAGGCTTATTAAATTCTGAAGAATTTGAAGCCTCGCTTGACAATCTTGCCCCTGCGCCGCCACTGCTGGAGAGCATCGAACGCCAGCACATCGATAAAAATGGTAATCCTCTGATCGCAAAAATTGACGGGCGTAATATGCCTACAGAACTTCAGGATGCACTGGGCAGAACCTACCTGATTGTGCGGGATGAAGACAGTAACCCTATCACGTCCACACGTCCCAATCTGTCGGTGATAAACAGCGAGTTTGATGAGCGCGGCAATGTATTAAATTCCACAGAAGAGGACATTTCCGCGACATCCAGCTTTGAATATGACGCGTTAAGCCTCATCACCAGTGCCACCAACCCTAATGAGCATACAACAACATTCAACCGGGATGAAAACGGCAATATGACCTCGGTGGTGAATGAGTTGGGGCATACCACTCTCTATGATTATGATGAGCGCGGACTTGTCGCCAAAGTAACCACACCTAATCTTTTGGTCATTGAATATGATTATAACGATCAAGGCTTGGTCGAAACTATCACGCAAACGCCGCCCGATAACAGTCCCGGTGAAACCCGCATTACACGCTACAGATATGATGCTGCCGGACAGACCGAGCAAATCACTACACCTGATTTGATCACCCTTGATTTGGTCTATGATGACAAAGGGCGTCTTGAAAGTGTGACAGACAACCTGAATCAGACTATCACCTATTCTTACGATGCATTCGATAATTTAACACAGGTTGATACGCACAATGACGATGGCTCTTTAGCGCTGCGTTTGAGCCATAGTTACGACGTGCGCAACCGTCATGCATCCTCCTCAATGCCACATATTGATGAGAGTTTTTCAACAACGCAATATAAATTTGATGGCAATAATAATGTCACTGAAACCCTCGATCCTAAGCTACAAGTATCAAATGCCATGTATGATGCTGAAGATCGCCTGCGCAGCTTTACCCACCGCCTGAATGGCGTTACCGAATATGATTATGACAGCAACGATCGACTAACATCCATAACCGCCCCCAATGGCGTTATCACACAATATACTTACGATAATCTCGGGCGTCGCCTCAGCGAGCAAAGCCCGGATCGCGGCACCATCACATATACTTACGACAAAGCCAATAATCTCACCACCATGACGGACGGCAGAGGCATCATCACCGAATATGCCTATGATGAGCTGGAGCGCGTCATCAGCAAAAACTATCCCGCAAATCCTCAGGAAAATGTCACCTATACATGGGATAACTGCCAGTTTGGAATCGGTCGTATTTGCGAAATTGAAGATGAAAGCGGCAGGCATTCATACCAATATGACGCTTTCGGAAACGTTGTCAATCATGGGTGGATCACCGATAACCTCACCGAAAACAATGCCTCACTCGTTTTTGCCACAACATATAGCTACGATAATGGCAATAATATTACCGAGATCGGTTATCCCATCGATCGTAGCGTTGCCTATCAAAGGGATGGATTGCGGCGTATAAATGGCATTTCAACAGAAACATTCTTCGGTGATGTCACAAGCAACACCATTATTAGCGATATGCAATATCGCGCGGATAATCAGCTTTTACAATGTGACTTTGGCAATGGCTTAACGGATACGCGCAGCTATGATTTGCAGGGTCGTTTACTCAGCCAGTCCATCGGTGCTTTGGATAATCGCAGTTATCGCTATGATGCCAATTCTAATATAGAAGAACGCAATACAACACCGCAATTCAGCGCCTATGATTACGACCCGCTAGATCGCCTGACCAGTGACGCCATTGATGGTGATGAGCCACATTCATTTGATTATGACCTCAATGATAACCGTCTGAGCAAAAATCAAAGCACAGAAAACAGCGATACGCATAATATCAGCGGCTCTTCCAACCGTCTGTTAAGTCGTGAAATATTCTCAGACACCAGCTTATCGCCGCTGCCACCCCTCAGAGAGTTTAGCTATAACAATGCCAACCGTTTGTTTGAGGTCTATGATAACGGCGATTTGATCGCGCGTTATTATTATCAGGATAACGGCCTGCGCAGCCATAAAATCTTGTTTGCGCCGGGGAACGCAGAAACCCCGCTGAGCATTATTTACTACCACTATGATTTAAGTGGGCGTTTGATACAGGAAAGCGATCCTGAATTTAACTTAGCACATGAATATATCTGGGGCGATGATTACAGCCCGGTCGCACAGGTAGAAGCCGATGGCGACATTTATTATCTGCACACCGATCACATGATGACCCCGCGCTACGCCACCGATGCAGATGGCATCGTGGTCTGGCGTTGGGATGGCGAAGCCTTTGGTGAAACCGCCGCTATCCCCAATACACTCACAGTTAATCTGCGCTTTCCTGGACAATATTTTGACAGCGAGACCGGAAATCATTACAACTGGAATAGATATTATGACGCAACAATAGGGAGATATTTACAAAGCGACCCGATTGGCCTTAATGGTGGGTTGAATACTTATGGGTATGCTGGTCAAAACTCGCTTCGGGTGCTTGATGTTATGGGACTTTCCACTATTAGTCTTTCCATTCACGTTAAGGCACCAACATTTCCTGGCTCTCCTACTATAGGTGATACTGACGCCAAACCTAGAGGAATTTCAGCTGGTGTTGCATTTTCGTATCCCGATAGTTTTGGTGGTGAATTTGATTTAGGAGCTTTCGGATCTATTTCGGTAGGTGGAAATGTCGGAATAGGAAAGATAACTGGTTCACTTACAATTGAAGAAGGGGCTGTCAGAGATTTGAATGAAGATTCGATTGATCTAAGTTTCAATTATAAAGTTGGTGGTCTTTCTATCGGGCTAGATGAACAATTAAGGCTCAACTCTTTTGGAATTCATCTCGGTAAAGGTTATGAAGTAGCTATAGAACATACGCAAACAAAGGTATTTAGTTTAAGAGAAGTGATTGAAGAAATTATTAATAAGCATAATCAAGAAAAATTGTGCAAATAGGACATGGATACAGTTGTTTTAATAATATCAGCAACTTTTTTGCTGTTTTCCTGTGGAACATTGGGCGCTGCAATTGTCTTTGCTGTGATGGCAATGTTTAACGTAGAGGAAAAAATGGAAAAAATTACATATATAATCCCTTTTGTACTTTTTTTTCCTTCAACATATAACCCAAATGGGCGGCGCTATTTTTTTAATTCTGTTGTCTTAATAATTTGCGCCATTCTATCAATTGGCATCGTAATACTAACAAAAAAGCTTTAGAGTGTTCGAGCGCAACCGTCATATTAGAATGATAGTGGTAGACTTCCAAAGTGAAAAAAGCATACTTAAAACAGTACCATTCCGAGCGCAGTATACATCAATATCACGCTACATCGAAAAAGCCCGTGGGCGAAATCTTCAGCTAAATCAAACGGATGAAAGCGTTATAGAGCTGCAAAAGTTGATTGCGCAGCCGATGGAGATTGTTATTCCTGAGCGCAAGCGGGCGTTTCGGCAATGTGAGTTATATGTGTTGCCGTTTCCGACATCGGTGGCGTGGTCACAGATGTTGGGTAATCGGCAGATTATTGTGATTGGTCGCGGGATGATCCAGCTGATTGAGCATTGCACTTATTCGGCGTATGTGATTGGTCATTTGCCGCCAGAAGCGCAGCAAATTCACCCCATCAACACGCTGCCTGATTTATCGCTGTCTGACATTCTGAACTATTTTATTTTCCTGCTACTATATCGTTTTTATCGTTACGCAGAGCCTTTGCCTGACCTGTATGAGATGATATCGCCCGATATGCATGAACACGCGCAGATATCCATTTCCGGCTCGCTGGCATTTGTGTTGCTGCATGAATTTGCACATCTGGCGCTTGGGCATCATGATCAGGATGAAGTGATCCCATTTGATGTTCACAAAGTTGTGCCGGAAGTGATCAGCGCTGATAAGCAAAAAGAGATTGAGGCTGACCAGTTTGCCCTGAACTGTATTATTGAAGAATATCGCGAGTTTGGGCATTTTTGGATGAAATCCGCTTTTGATTTTTATGTGCGCATGGAAATTATATCCGGGCAATTTACAAAGTCTCATCCGCTGGCGCTGAATCGTATTTTTGAAATGAACGCGAATGTGCCGGGACAATGGGGGTATCATGACCCCACAACATCCGCCACCCATGCGGAAAAACTGGCCGGGACATTTGCGCAACGCCAGCAGGAAAATCAACCGCCTGATGAAGGGTTTTTGGCGTTGAGCCGCGAGGCATGTTTGAATATCCTGAAACAGGCAGAACAAGCTTGTCGTGATATTGGGCTGGATATTTCGCCGCTTTTTACCGCGCAACCCGTTGAATAAATCCTAGCGTGGGAAATTTTCTAACGCCCACATGAGATCGGTGTACCATGGCTGGGTGAGCCATTCCCGGAGTTGTTCCTGATGCTCGGCCATGAGATCTATGCTCTCAAATTTGGCCTGTTTTTGGGTAGCTGTGAGAATTTTGTCCTGAAAGGCTTCATCGGCATAGCCAAAAAGCTGTGCGTTGTTCCAGGCCTGTCTGCCAAACACATCTCTGCTCAATAAATCTATGCCATCTTGTGCCAAAAGCAGATCGGCAACGTCATGATGCCCCAGTGTTGAGACAAAATGCATGGCGGTTGCCTGAATTCTCGGATCCTGAAAATTCACCGGCACGCCTTTGTCCAAAAATTCTTGTGTGAGTAAAACCTCCCCGCGCCGCGCAGCATCAATAAAAGCGAGACACAACTCTACGATCTTTCGTTCATCACTGATATTTTCGTTCTTCGCGCCATCGATTTGCGCCCACGCATCCAACAGCTCAATAACGACTTTTTCATCCGCCTCACCCATGGAAGCCAGTGGCATAAAGGGGCGTTTGCCTATGGGGATGCCCAGCTCATACAGGCTGAACTGGAGACCATTGGCAATATTATATTGATATTGCCGCCAAAGCCGCTCGTTGTGTTTTTCACTCATGTTTCGTATGGCAATCCTGTAGCATGTGTCAATCTTTTTTGCGGGTGAGCTGGATGACGTTGTGTTGGACTTGCTTTTGTGTCCCTTCCATCAAAGTGACAAGCAGCTCTGCTTTGTCCATCATGCCCAAAACAGGTTCGTCATGAGGCAGTAAAAATAGCTGCTCCGGCGATTTCCCATCATAAAATCCATGATCAAGTCCTGCTGTCAATAACCTAAGGCTATGGCGGCTTTCCTGTTCTCTGAGTGTGAGGGTGGCGGCGTCATGATCGCTGATCGACGCCCAGCCAATATAGGTTGCGCTGTCGGGATTGGCATCCGTGGAAATCTCCGCCTTGTGCACATAAACATGGATCGCACCACCGGGGATCGTGGATAAAAAATGCAGGCTGATCTTAAAGCTTTGACCATCTTCATTGAGCCTGCCCGTATAGCTGCCCTCAAGATGCTCTGGTTTTAAAAATCGAGGGATTTTGTCTTTGCTCTGATCCAGCCATTCCTGTTCAAAATACGCAGCCTGCCATTTCACAGGCTCCAGCAAATGGTCTTTTTCACAGAAATAGCCTTTGCTGTTTTTGTCGGTTAAGAAGCGAATAATCGCCTCGATACGCTCTGGTGTGGGGATGGAAAATTTATGGGGTTTGTCTTTTTGTTTTAGCCCTTGCACGAAGTTGCTCAGCGCATTTTTGGGGAAGTCCTCAATATCACCCTCAATGCAAATATCCGCCGCCAATTCACCCCAGTCATATTTTTTAGAGACTGTCCCGCTCCAAAAATCCCGGTAGCTCATGAGGATGTACCGCATACGCTGATAGACAATATTGTCGTAGCGCCGATCGTTCATGCCAATGGTTCTTTTTGCAACCATACAGAGCCTCATATTTCCCGGAAAAACTCACCATATCCTCTCACAAATCAGTGCGAGTAACACGCGAGTTCAGCAAATTATCACAGGCGTAGACTGCTCCATATCGAAGCTATTACGGAGAACACATCTGATGAAAAAAACACAACGCGCTCGGGCAGCAGTGGAGGACAGTTTGCCTTTTGCGACCGATGAGCTTAAAGAAAAAATCGCACCCGTGCGTAAATCGGCGCAGGCGATGCAGCCAGATGAAGGTAAGACATTATTGCGCGAACATGTCGGACATGTGTTAGTGACGCATCTTGGTTCCAAAGCTCAATATGAGATTGAGCGTGTTGAGGCAAAACGCGTCACCGATGAATCCACCAAAAATATGAAGGTGGTTGAGGCTGGAATGCGCGATGAACCTGAATATATCCGCGCCAATCCTGAAACGCAGGATGATGAATACAAGCGCAAAGCCCTGTCCCAATGGTTTAAATCATGGCGACCACAAGACTTATGTGTTGGTGCTTTGGTGTTTTGTTTTTGCATATTGATGCTTGGCACAGCGATTACCAACCTGTTTGTCACTATTACAGCCGTGCCATCACCAGTGTTTATGGATGGTGGAGAGTGGAAAGCGTGGCTTCTCTCGCTGGTGGGCGGCGGTGCTGCGCTGGTCATTAAGATGGCACCCACCATGCTGTTTAAGCGATTGCGCGATCAGGAAATGGCAAAGCGAGTAATAGTGGGTTTAACGCTTATTCTGGTTATCTATTTTTTCTGGTTGTTCAATTTGCGTTTCGACGGCATTGGAGCCACACCCAATTTAGCTGATTTGTTTATCACTGAGAGTAGTGGCGCTGTCGACCATTTTGTTTTTGTGCAAATTCTCTCGGAAATCCTGATTTCATCTGTGCTGTTCCTTTGGCTGGATGCCATCACGGCGATTTATAGCCCATTCAAACTTATTCCTAACCCCGATTATGCACTCACGGTAGAGCGTTACGAGGCCGCGAAAAAACATCACGAGCAATGCCTTGCCCGACTCAAAGCTGCTGAAGAAACACTGGCTGCTTATGAGGCTGCTAAAGCCGCTTTCATCAGTGAGCAAATAGCACTGTTGGAGCAGGCAGTCGCTCGTCACAACTCTCTTTATCAATAACTTACACCGGAGATAACTATGAAACTCAAAACCATACTGACTATTGGAATGTTATGTATTTTTCAAAACAAGACGCTGGCCGATGACACACTGGTTATTTTATCACCACATCAGACGCCACAGATTTTGCAAAAGCAACTTCAGGAAACGCTGAATATCTTTGCAGTGCAGAATACAGGTGAATCCCTGACTTATTTGGATGGTGAGACGGGGCAAACCATCGCCAGATTAGAAGTGCCAAATGATGAACGTCTTGCTGAACATCAAACGGCGCGGCTGAACCATAACAAAGCACAACTGGCGAAGTTGGGACTGTTTATTAAAAGCGCGGACTCAGATAAGCGCAAAGCGGGAGCAATAAACCTTCCTCTGAGCCTTAAAGAGGTGGCGCGTTATTACCGTCATGTCGCTGAAATTGTGGTCATTGGTACTGCCCGAATGGATATTGAGGGTCTGTCTCCTGAGGTTCGCGACGGCCAACAATATTTGCTGGATAGCAATATTACGCAATCTTCGCGGGAAAGTATTTTTGGTACTGCTGATAAATCCGAATTGCTTAAGGGGTTTCGCATTCACTGGTGGGTGTCATCCAACTACGAAGAACGTTCTATTCGACTTGCTACTGAGCGGTTTTGGCACCTGTGGCTACATCATCAATCCGGTGCGCTTGTAAGTTATAGCAGCGACAAAAACGCAGTATTTCAGAACCTTAAAACAAATGCGCAACCTTTATCGATGCCATATCAGCTGGAAATGTCACCCGGTGCAAGTCTGCAAACTGAGACAAACATTATGTTGTTTGATCGTCCTTTGGCTTCTGCATCTCTGCCAAGGGCTGTGTGGTCATCGCCCCAAACAGTGCGTCTGGGCATTAGCTGGCAGGGGCAGACCGACCTCGATATTTATGCATCTCTTGATAACACACAACCCCCTGTTTATTTCGCGAATAAACAGGAAGGCTCTGCTCGTCATCTCAAGGATATTCGCCATGGAGGGGACGGCAAAACCACCCGCTACGAAACCATCATTTATAATCGCTCTGTGGTGGATTTATGCAAGTTGGTGATCGGCATTAATCATTTTGGTGGCGCGGCTCCCAAAGACGGTATTGAGGGGTTGCTGCGGGTCAATATTGCCGGACAGATATTTGAGAAATCCTTTGTTGTGGGTAAAGACCAAGGCAATAAAGGCCGGGACGTGATGGCGCTAATCCCCAAGGGTCAGAATTCCCCCTACTCGCAGATCATGAAAGTGACCGATATCACTGGCAGCTCTCAAAAGGAGTGTGTCGCATGAACCAGTCACACGCACAAGAAAGTTCGGCCTTATCCTCGATATTAGACAAGTTTGCAGCGGCCTGTGGATTTTTGGCGGCATTTGTCTTCGTTAACCCGGCATATATTGCACTTGATCCGTTCTTTGATGAGTTCCTGATGCGATATGTGCCTAGTGGATATTTTAACCTCTTTAACATCGTTTTGCTGATTACGTTGTTTTTCGTGATTTTAGCGGGGGTGCGGGTGGCATTGCTTATGGTGGCAAGCTTTATAGGATCAATGCTATCGGTGATAGCCATCAAATTCACATTGTGGCGTCATGAGAGGAAACACTAATGAGCGCTTCAGAACGTTTCGGCACGGCTTGTTTTTCATCAACAAATAAGCTTGTGAAAGCAGGACTGGTAAGTAATGGTGGTCTGCATCATGGCTATACGTTTGAGAAACACCCGCAACAGATTGGTTATGATGCCGATACCGCATCGATCCTGATCGGCGCGGCGGGTACAGGTAAGTTTTCAACGCACTTTGCCTACCAGCTTTTGCATCCTGAAAGCACAGCTTTTTTGGATATGAAAGGTGAAGCCGCTGCCACGACGGGCATGACTCAGCCGGACTGTGATTGCTACTTTTTCAATCCCTATGGGTTGTGGACAGATGCGCCGTGGTTTTTGCCCGCCAGTCATCGCTTCAATATTTTGGATTTTGTAGACAGCAACTCGCCCATGTTGTTCGAAGATATGCTGACCATTGCGCTAGATGGTGTGAGCAAGCCCAAGGGCGGTGGCGCGTCTGAACATTTTTACGGCAAGGCCGTTGAGGTGCTCACCGCTGTGCTTGTCTCCACCAAAGATATGAACCCGAATGCGAGCCTGATTGACTGTTATAACGTATTGGGCGATATGCGCGGCAGTGGTGGCGATGACCACTTTGCCAGTCTCCATTATCCGGTGATGATGGCGTCTTCCTATAGCGCGGTGCAAAAAGTGGCGCAGGAAATGATGGAAAAGCGCGAAAAAGCACCGGGGGAGTTTGAGGGCATATTATCTACTATTTCCAATAGCCTGAAAATCCTTGGCTCACCCGCCTTGCAAAGGGTTTTATCTGGCAAGTCCACTATTACCATGCCGCAGCTCGTAGCCTCAGAACGTCCGGTGAAGTTTTACATCATGATCCCGGTGCATCTGGTGGAAAGTTGCGCGGGCATTATCAGAATGCTGATCAGCACCCTCACGATTGCGCAGCAACGCAACCCGAAAATGCGCCTGAATATCATCATTGACGAAGCGGGACAGCTTGGGAACTTCACCACATTATGCAGGCTGTATAGTTTTGGTCGCGGTAGCAAATGTCGGGTGCATTCCGCCTGGCAAAATATCGGTCAGGGCTTCGATAATCTCGGCAAGGATGCGTTTGATACAGTGTTTGCCAACGCACAATCCAAAATCATTTTGGGTATAGCGTCAGAGCATTCCGCAAAATTTATCAGCGATTATCTGGGCAAGCAGACCTATGAATATGAAAGCTATGTGCGCCATGGTCATGCAAAGCTCAATCAGGCCAGAACCATGCGAGAGGCTATGACCGGGAAGCCTTTAAACGAGATATTACCCGATATTGCCAAAGACTGGCAGATCAGTAATTCTACCGAAGCGGTATCACGCGCTTTGATGACCCCCGATGAGCTTATCCATATGCCACCCGATCAGGGCTTGCTGGATTTTCACTCTTTGGGCGTGCGTCCCTATCTGTATCAAAAGCGGCACTATTTTGAAAACCCTGACATTGTGCACCGCTTTTTGCCTAATCCGTTTCATCCTCCTTATGACCGCGTGATGTTGCCCATTCGTTGGGGACGTAAGAAAAGCGTGCCGATTATATCAGAGCCTGTGCCGGATGAAATCGCACAGCGCCCACAATATGCACAAGGCATGTGGTCATACCCGAGGGGCTATTGCCCCCTTAAACGCAAGCGCCGCTGGTTTGGCTTTAAGGGGTAAGCATCATGAAATCACCCTATATCAATGTTAGTGTGCAGATCAATATCGCTGCACAGGACAACCTTACTGCAAATAGCAATCAGCCTGAGCAGACCCGAGCGCGGCTTTATGACGGCTACCAAAAACGCAAAACCATGGTGGAGCGACAACAACCCGTGCCTGAATTACGGCCTTCGGGTATGGGGGCGGCGCAGGTTGACAGACAAATCCACCACCAACAAATGCGTGCGGATCACAAGCAAGCTATCAAAACCAATGAACGTGCACAGCAAATTTACAACAAATCTGTCGCTGATCTGCCGCAATTTGCCAAAAGCGCACGGGAAAAAGCCATAACACAACAGTTTAACCACAATGTTTCCGACCTTCCGCAGATGGAGAAACAGCAGATGCAAACACCGCAAATGAAACCGCAGCAATGGTAACGCCATTTCTAACCCACTGATTAACCAATGAGGATAAGACCATGACACAAAGTAACTACGAAAATATGCCACCTGAACAGCAGCAATATCTCAATCTTCTGAGCCAGAAAAAAAGCCTTTATGCCGTCAATGACATGATTGGTGAGGCGCAGGATATTGCCCTGAACAATTCGCACGACCCGCAAATGTTGCAGGTGGCTAAAAAGCTCAATGCCGCAGAACAGGTTAATACGGCCAGCATAAGTCGCCTTTACGCGCAGCAGCTCAATATTGAGCAGCGTCATCCGGAATTTAAGCAACAGGCCATGGATTACGCCAAAGGACAACATCAAAACCAACAGCTGGTACAGCAGGCACAGCAACAAGCACCCGTGCAAAATGCCGCACCTGCACCACAAAAAACACAGCAGGTCACCTATTAAAAGAGCAAATCCACATACGAGCGCAGGTTGCACCCCTTGATTTGAAGAAAAATTTAAGGCTCATGCTCTGCACGAGCATATATTGTCAACCCATTGTTTTTATGTGGCTTTTTAACGTTTTACATGCTGCATTGAGTGCATGAACTACAGCCATAGCGAAAGGAGCTAAATATGTTCGAACCACCCAATCCACCGCCTATGTCACCCATGGGTGTTTCACCGCATGGGCGAGAACCCACCCATGATGTGAACCAGTTGATCGAAGCTGACGGGCAAATCTACCGGATGCATGTCGGTCACGGCTGGTCACTGGTTGATGGTGGCGATGTTTTCAAAATTGTCACCATCAATGCCGAATATGAAATCACACGTCGTAGCGACAGTAACAGCATTCATTAACACTAACCCAAAAAAGGAGACGTCTAATGACAGACGAAAACACCAATAAACCAGCGCAAAACGACAAACCGCGCACTACAAAACGGCCACCCGAATACGATTTTTATACTGTAAAAAAAGTAAACGGTGAAGATGACTGGAAGAAGCATTGCGGGGTGTGGATACATGCCAATGGTTACCTGACCGGTCGATTTGGCGAAGTCAGAGTGGTTTTGAAACCTCGAAAACCATTTCAGCCACCGCAGCCAAAAAACACACAGGGTCAGCCATCACCTGTTTCGGTTGTCCCCGATAAGCCTGAAGTGCTGCATTAACCCGATTGGTGGGCTTCGCATCCAATGCGGAGCCTGCTTTTTTCAACATTTTTTAAGGATCATCGCAATCATGACCGCTGAGCGCCTGACCAGGCCGACCTCAATGCGCTTCACGCAAAATGAGCGCACACTTATTGATGAAATGACGCAACAGCTGGGAATCAGCCTCACCGAATTGGTGCGTCTACGGCTATTCAGCAAAGATTTTGAAAAAAGTGTTGAAATGCTCACCATGAAAAAAGCGCAAAGACAGGAGCTGGCGCAAATCCTCGCAGCCCTTGGGCAGTCACGTATTGCCAATAACCTCAATCAGATTGCCTATGCCTGTAATATGGGGACGCTCATTATTAGCCCCGATATAATTGCGCAGCTCAATGAAGCGTACGACACAATTATGTGGATCCGTAAAACCCTGATTTTACATCTGGGGGTGAAATCATGATTTTGCAGGGCAATCAGCGTGGCGGGGCAAAGCAACTTGCGCAGCATCTCCTCAATGCGACCGACAATGAGCATGTTGAAGTGCTGGCGGTTGAAGGTTTTTGTTCTGATGAACTGCAACCCGCCTTGCAGGAAGTCTATGCCATTAGCAAAAACACACACTGTAAAAAGTTCATGTTTTCCGTGGTGATGTCACCGCCCGAGGGCGCATTGCTGCCAGATAAAATCATTCAGCAGGAAGCACAAAAAGCGCTTCAAACCGTAGGGCTACAAAATCAACCTCATGTGCTTGTGGCGCATGAAAAACAAGGGCGCAAACATTACCACCTGATTGCGTCACGTATTGATACGCAACATATGAAAGCGATTGAGTTGGGGCTTTATAAAAATAAACTCAATGAGCTTTCTCGCAGCCTTTATAAAAAGCACGGCTGGGAATTGCCCGAAGGTTTTAAAGACGGCCAGGTCGCCGATCCGCGTAATTTTAACCTCGCTGAGTGGCAAAAAGCCAAACGCTTAGGGCTGCATCCGAAGCAGCTCAAAGGCGAGATTAAGCAATGCTGGGATCAAACAGACAGCCGCCAGAGTTTTGAGACTGCCCTTCGTGAACAGGGCTGTTATCTGGCGCAGGGTGACAGGCGCGGATTTGTTGCGATTTCATGGCAGGGCGAGATTATCCCGCTGAATAAACGCAATTTGGGCGCAGTTGCTAAAGACATACGCGCAAAATTGGGGGATACAGACAGCGCCCCGGCAGTGAAAACCATTCAGGCAAAAATCGCGCTTGAGAATTACGACCATCATAAAAATCTGCGCCGTGAGTTGGCTGTGAAACAAAAATCTGAACGCAGACCTTTAGCGACACAAAAACGTCAGATAGTGAAGTTCCAGCAGCAAGAGCGCAAGGCGCTTATCCTCAAACATGAAAAGCGTGCTCTTCAGGAAAACCAACAGCGGCTTAATCGTCTGCGTCACGGCTGGCGAGGCTTGTGGGACTTTGTAACCGGACAATCTGCCAAAACCAAAGCACGAAACGCAACGGAGGCAAGGCAATGTGCAAAACGTGATGCGCGTGAAAAACAACAGCTCAATAAAGAGCATCTGCAAGAGCGACTTGCCTTGCAAAAGCAACTCAATGGGCTGAGAGAAAAGCACCAACAACAGACTATACAGCTTAACGCCACCTTTGTGAAAAACATGGACGGTCTGATGCATAAAGGCGAGCTGCAAAACCGTTTTAACCATATGACACAGCATATTGATGCACCCAAACGCCACCATCTGCCGGAGCAACACTTATGAATGACCTAAGCTTTAACAGACCTGTTCCATCAAAGCGGGACACCATAGCCGCGCAGGAAAAGCTCAAGGCTATTGTGCGCTATCTGGCGCGGTGTGAGGCCGAAAAAGATTATCACCGACAAGAGAACACCCAAAGAAAGGATCATTAGGATGTTAAGAGCCGCCAGCTATTCGCGTTTCAGCACGGATATGCAAAACGCGACATCAATCGAAGACCAAAACCGTATCTGCGAGGAGCGCATCAAGATGGAGGGCTGGCAGCTGACAGTGCCCTATAGCGACTATGCGCTGAGCGGTGCCTCCATGGAGCGCCCCGGCCTCAAGCGGATGATGGCAGATGCTGCTGCGGGGGCGTTCGATATCCTGGTGGTGGAAGGGCTGGACAGGATATCGCGTGATGCGGAGCATATGGCGGGTATCTACAAGCGCCTGAGCTTCCATGGCGTCAAAATCTATAGCCTCGTGGATGGGGGCTTTGTCTCCGATATCCATATCGCCTTTGGGGGTGCCAAAAACGCTCTGTTCCTCAAAGACCTGGCCTTCAAGGTCAAGCGCGGCATGAAAGGCCGTGTGGGTGCTGGCAAGTCACTCAGTAAAAAAGTCTATGGCTATGAGATTGTACGTCGCTTTGATGCCAATGGTGAGCCTGTGCGCGGTGAGCGTGCCATCAAGGAAAGCGACGCCGCCATTGTCAGGCGGATATTCGAAGCCTATGCATCCGGCCAAGGCGCACAAAGGATTGCAAGGGAACTTAACCAAGAAGGTGTCCCAAGCCCCACGGGCGGGCAATGGTCGTCCACCTATATCAATGGCTGGCGCGCCAAGGGGCGCGGCCTCCTCAACAATGAGCTTTATATCGGGCGCATTATTTGGAACCGCCATTCATACCTGAAAGACCCAGATACCGAAAAGCGCTCAGCGCGCCCCAATGCCACGGAAGAATGGGCGGTGTCAGAGGTGCCGGAGCTGCGCATTATTGACCAGGCACTTTGGGACAAGGTCAAGGCACGCCAGGACGAACTGGCCGCCAAACAAGAAATGCACCAAAAGCGCCGTCCTAAATACCTGCTGTCCTACCTGCTTAAATGTGGTTGCTGTGGTGGTGGCTTCGCGCAGATCTCCCAAACCTTCTATGGCTGTAGCCGTGCACGCTACAAAGGCACCTGCGACAACCGCAAGGGGATCAGCAAGCTCAAGCTCGAAAATGCAGTGCTTGATGCGATTGAACGCCAGTTGCTCAAACCAGAGTTGCTTGCCGTGTTCACCAAGGAATACAACAAGCACCTGCAACAGCTCCAAGCGTCACAGTATGAAAACAAGGAAAGCATTAAACAACGCCTCCAAAGGCTGGACGGTGAAAAAGCCAAACTCGTCGAGGCCATCAAGGCCGGTATCCCCGCCAGTGAGCTGAAAGACGAGTTCAACCGCAATGCCAAACAACGCGCTGAACTTTCCATGTTGATGGAGCAATTCGACAAACCCGTGGCAAATACTCTGGCACCGGATATGGCAGGTAAATTTAATGAGGCCATTGCCACCTTCAAGGATGACGCCCACGGCAAGGGCAATGATGAGGCGATAGACCTTATCCGCAGGCTGGTTGACAAGATCGTGATGACACCAAACGCAACCACCGGCAAACTCGATGTACAGCTTTTTGGAGACCTTGCCGGGCTACTGGCCTCAGATGCAAATGCGGTTCAATCCATTCTCAATGAACCTTATTTGAACCCATCAGAAAATCAGCAGGAATCGAACACGATGCAAACCCATCGAAGACGCACCTCAGGAACACAATTTCTGCGTTGCTCGAAGTTCGATAATTTCTTCTGGAAAGAAATTAAACGGCGAAGCCGGCCTGGAAGGCGAAGGGCAGGACGCCCGGAGTAAAGCCACCAGTATTACTTCATTCGAGCGCCTTGAACTTGAGTCCCTGAGGGAGCGCTGGGTGAGCAAATACTTAATGGGATCGGTATTAGCTAAACTTGCCTCGATACCCATAATGATTTTCGTTGAATAGGGTGGATATCCAAATAGTTTCTTGGCTCGAAGTGCGTCCTATGGAATGTTGTTCAAATCTTTTTGTTGCATTCCCATTTTGGGAAGATGATTGACTTAACAAAAATATTTCCCATAATGGGAAAGCAATGGAGGATGGAGGGGATTAATGAGGATAATTGCAAGAGCAACAATCAGGGATTTCTGGGAAAACCCCAAATACACGGATTCTGAGCAACCTCTAAAAGCGTGGCATGACGAAGTAAAACACATGCAGTGGTCGTCACCACAGGATATTAAGGCAAAGTACCGAAGTGCCAGCTTTGTGGCTAACAACCGCGTGATATTCAATATTCACGGCAATAAATACAGACTGGTGGTTGCAGTGCGTTATGATTTAGGCATTGTGTTTATCCGTTTTATTGGCACGCACAGACAGTATGATGCAATAGATGCGGCGACGGTATAGGTAATAAGACATGGATATAAAACCGATTAAAAATGAACAAGACTATGAACTAGCCATAGCGTCTATTGAACAACTTTGGGATGCCGTACCTGGTTCCGCCGATGCAGACAAGTTGGATATCCTCACCACCTTGGTTGAGGCATGGGAGAAGCAGCATATTGTGATTGATGCGCCTGATCCGGTTGAAGCCATTAAGTTTCGAATGGAACAACAGGGACTGGAAGATGCTGATCTAGTGCCCTTACTCGGTCAACGGAGCCGTGTTTCAGAAGTGTTAAACAGGAAACGAAAACTGAGCATAGCTATGATCCGGAACCTGCATCAACAACTTAACATTCCACTGGAGAGCCTTATTTCAGACTATCAATTGGTGCGTTAGTGATAGTTTATTTAGCGATTAACACACTGAATGGATACCAACAATCGCTTCGAGAATATTCAGTTAAAAGTATGTCGTCGAATATCCACGAAAACCTAAACACGGCAAAGCTTTCCGCCATTCGTGTTCCAGCAAGACTTGTAATAGCTTGCCAGTATAACTGTAATAGCGCGTTAGCTTAGCATTGTTGTACTTAAGATCCTGGTTTCAAGGCAACAACTTAGGCTAGTTTACGGTTGAGCGTTCACCATCTAAGAACTGCCGGGTCATCACCGCAAGATCATAGAAATGCGCGACGATGGCTTAACGTACCGGTTCCATTTCCCGTTTAGTTATATTTTCAAAATCAGCAGGATCAGCAAAGTCATCGAGTGTTGAATTAAAAGCTTGCTTGCGAAAAAAATATCGGCGCAAACCGGCTTTTCATACCTGTCTTTGGATTGGCTTATGATGGGTTTTACCAATGGCGCGCCTGAATTCGGTATCCACGATAAACTCTGGCCAGACGAAATTGCTGACAAGCTGTGGCCGTTTTTACATGCCATGTTCGAAAGTATGCTTTATGGTGAGGTTGACTATGTCATCTAGGGCGAAGCAGTAAGGCCACATCTAATAATACCCTAACAAAATTAAGGTATGCTTCGTTGGCTATACAGCATTATCTGTGCAAGCAAAAATGGCGGACATTAAAAAATATAAAGAGAGTGCCAACGATTGGCTACTTAAGGAATCCAATGCCTACATAGAGGATCACATTTGCAACATGATTGCCTACAGCGAGAAAATCAAAGCCGAATGCGCAAACTACAAGTTGCCCTATATTGATACCTCACATCAATTTACCCATTCGTTGGACAAAGCCTTGAAACTACTATTAGCTACAACTTAAAAACTAGAGCGTGTTGACCTTTGCTGTGCCAGCGTAGCTTTATTCCGAGCCAGGGGAAAGTAAGTTCCGGACTTGTGCACTATTATTGCGCCGCGATGGCCGGGGTGTGCTGGGCCTGGTTGACGAGGTTGGACTGGCGCTCGGTGTAGGATCCGCCCGCCGCCCTGAAGCCGCACTCGATCTGTCAGAACCCGGTGACAGTAAAGAACGCATCCGGCTGCTATCACTGCCTCTAGTTGGAGAGCCAGTACTGCTAGGACTACTGGTCGCCCTTGGTGTAGTGCGCCTTGCAGAGCTAGCGCTAGAGCGGGCCGACCCCGGTGACAA
This sequence comes from Alteromonadaceae bacterium, assembly GCA_965279005.1. Classification (GTDB taxonomy): domain Bacteria; phylum Pseudomonadota; class Gammaproteobacteria; order Enterobacterales; family Alteromonadaceae; genus Planctobacterium. Next base: position 113,933 of record CBDIHK010000029.1, read on the forward strand.
TAATGAGCGCATTTGACTGCTATCGCTTCCCCTTGCAGGCCTTGGGGTGCGGTGTTGGTCACTAGAAGAGCTAGTGCGCCGACTTGGTGATGCGGTTGTGGTTGTTGTGGATGGGGACAACGCCGCACGGACTTGTGAACTGTCCATTGGATCACGCCCTGCGCTGCTGCGAACCGGGCTTGTAGGGCTGCTGGATCCCCGGCCACGGCTGCTATCTGATCGACTACTATCAGGGTGGCTACTGGGTTCATTGCGACGGCGGTATACGCTGCTTGCTACATCCCAACGCCCATCGCCAGTAGGCGCTGCGGAAAAGGTTTCCCTCGATGTGTAGGTATCACGCCGGTAGGTAAAGCCACCTACACTGCGTCCGGCATGCCTCTCATGGAATGTATCAACCACTTGGTTACCCTGCACCGGTGCCCATACTGTAGTGCCAGGTTGCCCGGTGCGCGCAAAGTCTGCAGCATGCGCTTGTTCGTAGCGGGTATTGGATAAGGCTTCACTGCCGCTTGGGCGTGGGCTCCTTGGCGCAGGGGTATCTGAAGGCATGCGCGTGCCGGAAAAGTCAGCTCCTGTAGTCTCAGTATAAGTAAGGTCTTCGCCTGTGCGGTAGCCATCACGTGCATTCCGGCTGGTTGCGCGCAACATACTGCGGCTCGTTGAAGTAGCCCGCTCCCGCATACTTACTGCGGCAGGTGGCAAGACTTCACTCAAATCCGATACCTGGGTTCTGGACGCCTCTAGATCCCGGTTAATCCTCGTCCGAGCATCAGATGATACATAATCCCGTCCATCCAACCCACGCGACAAAGGCAAAGCGAACAAGTGGGTCACGTCATTATCGGTATGGCTACCAGATACTTCTGAGGTACGGCCTGCCAGTTCTTCCAGCAACCTGCGTTCCCGTGCAGCCACCCTGGCAGAAGGGGCACGGCGCCTGGCGGGAGCAGCGCTAGTTGTTGTACTGGAAGAATCTGACAACGCTGCCTGAACCTGGGAGCTATCCATGTGGCTGCGCCTCGGGCTGCTGCGGGCACTAGAACTTGCCGTAGGACGCATATGGGAAGGCAAAGTTGCAGAACTGCCACTACCACGGCCAACTGTCGGATCCCTGCCGGTACTCGCACTATCATCAGAAGCGGCTCTGTCCATATCCAAACGCCTGCGCAGTGTAGGACTGCTGCTCGAACTAAAACGTTGGCTGGGGGATGCTGATTCACTTGGCGAGCCACTCCGCCGTGGATTTCTGGCAGATGCAGTAGAGCCAGGTGAAAGGGCATCTGCTACGCCAGAACTATCCGTATGGTGTCGGCGGCCACTATCGGAGCTTGTTGTTGCCCTGGAACGCCTAAGTGAATTCTCAGTTGGCCGCATGTAACTGGGTGTCGAACTTGAAGTGTCCGACACACGACTGCTCGATGCAGGACGGCTGCTGCGGACTGGCTGGGCTGAACTCTGGCGGGGGCTTGCGCTTCTGTCACCACTGCCCCTAGCGGGCGTCCTTGGTGCCGGACTGCTTGTTGGAGCGCTATCGGCACGCCGACCAGAATGGCTGCTGCCAGGCGAAATCAAATCGGCAACCTGGGTGCTATCATTGGATCGCCTGGGTGAACTGCGTGGTTGGTAGGAGCGCCCGCTACGGGTTGCCATGTTATTTGCTGCCAGTTGCCATGTTTAGCGTCTTTCTCCAATTCCTCAAGGCAAAGTCAACTAGGACGGACTACTGTATCCAGAACATTCCAATGAAGTTGTTTATTTAGAGTGTAGACTAAACAACCCAGCATGGTAATTTTATTTCTTGATGATAAATGAAATTGCAGGAAAGATGTGTCTTGAGCCCATTTATAGCTTGCCCTTCCACTAAATTAAACCAATGTCTAATCACTCAAGCTACCATAGTGTTTTATACTTGTGCCAGATACCGGATCAACTTCCTACCCTAATATGCCTATCGCTAGAACCAAATTCTTAAGCCTAGTTTTGCTTTGCTGTGCATTTATGCAGCCAGCCCAAGCAGATGCATTGGATATTTGGGTTGAAAACTTTAAACCAATGTCCTACAAAAATGGACAAGGTAAACTGGCAGGCTTTTCCGTCGAAATAGTAAAACAGCTCTTGGACGTAAGCCAGGTGCCGGTCAATGATTGGCATTTTGCGCCTTGGGCAAGGGTATTCCAGCAAGGCAAAAACAATAAAAACACCCTAATCATCACTGTTATCCGGACTCCTGAACGGGATGCCTACTTTCATTGGATAGGGCCCATCCTGACCCAGCGAATACACCTCTACAAACTCAGTACCAACCAGGAAATCCAGGTCAATAGCTGGCACGATGTCAAGAAGCACAAAATCGCTGTGCTGCGCAGTGCCGCATCGAACCAAATTTTGCAACAAAAACAGCTACGCCTCTACGAATTGCCAAATGCCGAACAGATACTTACCATGCTATTTGCTGGGCGGGCACCACTGGCAAGCCTTACGGCTATTTCCGCCAACCACCTCACTAGCAGTGCCGGCATTGCTAAATCTGATATTACGCCGGTTTGGCTTGTGGACGACTCCAAGGCATATTACATCGCGGTCAATAAGCAGACACCGGCTGCGATACTGGGAAAATTGGATGCGGCATTTTTGCAATTGCAGCAATCTGGGTCTATTGAGCAGGCGCTGGTGCAATATTTGCGCTAAAAAAGCATTGTGAATCAAGAATAAAAACGAATTAAAAATTGCCTAAATGAGATCGCATCCGAAATATCTCATTCACTAACTCCGACGCAACCACATACTTGTCACCTTCTTTAACGACTAGCCCCCTGCCTTCAAGCTTTTCACAAATATCCGGGTCTTGCGTGCCGCCATTTAGGATACTGTAGAACATATTCCTTTCAGCATTGTTAAGTCTATCATATCGGTAGTGAAATTGCGGAGCCAACCTTTGAACTAAAAATGCCCTTAGCTTTTCAATGTCTATGGCTGTCGTTTCTGTACCAACATTTTCATTTAGATACGTATGCACCGTATGAAGTAATTCAAGCAACTCCCTTGGGGCACCACTAGTAGATCTGGCCAATAGTTCGATGACTTCAGGGGTAGGCGTGATCTCTGTGTCCGCAAAGTAGCGCCTTATGAATTCCAATAGATCATCGCCTTTGAATCCATTTAGGTGAATAAACTCGATCTTCCTTATGCTTTTTTGGAGTTGAGACGTTTTGATGGTCCCGGTATCTACAGCAATTATCAATTGCACCCAATCCAATTCATTTGAGGCTTGAACCAGCTCAAATATAAATTGGTATGGAGAATGGCCTAAATCATCGAGTAGGATTGTTAATTGTGTTTCTTTATTAACAGATACAAAGTCAAAGTAAGACCACAGTTCAGAAAAAAACTGGTCTACAAACTCAACATTGTTCTGTTGCCAACGATGAAAGTTTGCATTGTCAGTTGTGAACATTTTTTCACCGATTTGCCTCAGCAAATGGCTATAGAGTTCTCCACTTTCGCTTCTTGAAGACATGCTTGAACAATCAGCCAAAATAGCCAAGGCACTATCTTCATTGTTAAGAAGATGGGCAAACCGATGCAACAAAGAGGTTTTACCAGAGCCGCGAGCACCCACTATAAACACACATTGCCCGCTTACGTGGGCCCTAAACAACCTCTCGACTTCTTGCTGCCGCTCAACCAATACTGTCTTGCCCAAATTTGGCGATAACCCGATATCGCCTATCCAGCTGCTGGAAACATCTGCCGTATTTGCCGATGCAACTGTCAACGAGATCTGATAACGGCGATCATCAAACTGCAGCACCTTGACCTCCAATGTCTGGCCAATGTTAAACAACTCTTTTGGATAGGCAGGCCTATCCTCAGAACTTAGCTGGCTAACATGTAACAAGCCCTCTACACCATGATAGATATCCACAAAACAACCATAGTCGGTAATATTGGTAATAACACCGCTGATGGTGTCGCCGATCTCGATCGCGTCTTTTGCCTCAAACCAGGGTGCAGGATTAACTTGTTTCAGGCCTAATTTAAACTTCACAGGTTCAGAAAAGTTCGCTGCATCAAGATCGCTATTAGATAGTACTTTGGCGCGGACATATTCACCCACTTTTAGCAACTGCTGCCGATCCTCAATACGTTGCCAACTAAGATCCTGTTTCGCGATGAATCCGGTTGCCCCCCCCAAATCCAAAAACACAGTCTCGTCCTGGATATCGATAACAAGCCCTTTTATTACAGGGGCATTGGCAATGTTACTTCTTTCAGAATCTCTGATTTCTTGTTCAATTTGCGTTAAAAGTAGCTGCCGGGAAATCAGCGGAGCTCCCATAATCGGCGGTGGGGATCTTAACCAACACTCAAAAAACTCAGTGCCAAATAATTCAAATAGTTCTTCTGCCTCATCAGCTCCTTCATTTAGTGTTGCTGGAAACGACACTGAAGTAAAACTAGCGCCATCAATTGTATCCTGCCATAGGCCATTAATCCTTATCCCCATGTCTGCACCTTGAATAAAATGGACAGATACAATGCGTTCATTGTTGTCAAAGGCGCGATGAAGCGCCTCCTCATCCGACATAGATTCGGAATTTGCACGATTAACCTTCATCTCAGAAGTCGTTGCGGGCTCATGCCCTTGCCCTGATGCTAGCTCATTAGTTTGTTCTGAAACGGTTTCTTTTTCAGATTCGGCACCAGAGAGGCGGGATAGCAATTGCTCGATAAACCAACCTATTTCAGGACTGTACTCAATAGCTTTGGACTCTAAAACGACATCGCCAATAAATTGAGAAGGCGGTTTGGCATCGTCAGTGGTTATATAAAGACAGGACTCCTCCGCATTAATTTCTGGCCGCAGTTCCTGCCAATAATATGCCGCCTCATTTGACCATACCACCAGCACAGGTTTGTTGCTTCGCAAAGGCCAATCCACATCAGACAATAGCTTACGTTCACAATCTACGCCGTTATCTTGCAGTGCCAACCGGATGTTTTCAGCAACCTCATAATCGGCCTTCATAAACAGCAGTAAAACAGCCTCAGGTGTAACCCCTAAAAGCGCTCCCTCTGTTTGGATTTGGTAGCGCTGGCCAGTGAGCGTCTGCAGTACAAGATTATCTGGCGCCTGTCTTAGCGATACCACTTTATCCGGCCATACTGCATGCCATTGATCCACTTGTTGCCCACCTGCCTGGTAGCTAAAACGAATCGAAGTGGGCAAGGCACCTTTTATACCTATGGTGTGTTCATTGGCGCTGGTTGCCGGGTGGAATTTGATGGCATCAGTAAACACCTCTAGCTCTAAATAGTGGGTAGCTGAGCCTGTTTGTGATTGAAGGATATCCGGCAGCCCGCGGTTGCCATGTGAAGATTGTGTTGTATTCGCACCTAACGTTGCGGTGACGTAATCAGCTAACCACTGCACTTCTAGGATGTTGCTATTTTTTGTATGGATACTTGGTAACACTCCCTTCAACCAACGTGCCAATTCGAGTTGCTGCGGTTCTGACGCCGCCATAATGGATTTAAGGATCCGTCTCGCACCAGTTTGCAATGCCGCAGTGTCAGCTTGCAATACTGCCCAGCGCAGGGCCTGTTCCATTTGCATATATTCGGGTAAGTGCTGGCTGTACTTCGCCATTGCCTGTATTACCTCCCCGAACCCATCTGCGAGCTGTTGCTTGCGCCAGTTGGCCAACAGCCTGGCAACACCTGGTTTGATAATGGCAAACTGGTGGTTCTTGCTTTTGATTAGGTTGCAATGCCAAAACTGGAGCTCCAAACTGACGCTGCTCTTGGCAAAATAACGCATGCGGATATTGCGCAATAACACACTGTCAACCCTGCTGGCCAAGGCCAGGTAGGAGGTATATAAAAACAGGGCACTGCCTTGGTCTAAGCTGGCATAAAGCTGTCGTTCTTTTTGGGAAGGGGTGAGCCAGCTCAATTTTGCCCCCCATCAGTATGGGTTCGTTTCAGGTTCAAAATAGCGGACAGCCGTGTCTCGGGCGCCCACTGGACTATTGGGCAACTTTTGGCCATTATTGCCGGGCACTCATCCCTAGACAAAGTAGTCAACACTAGCACCGGTGCTTGTTTTTTCTTGCACAGCCGCAAAAACTGCTGCCAGGATTTTGCCCGAAAAAAACCGCCATCCAGGTGAGGGCTGGACAAGGAGAAATCGGTTACCACTAGCACCAGTTTACCTTGTTGTGGTTGCCAGGGCTGCCCAGCAGCTTCAGAACAAAGCACGGCATCAAGAGGATCCTGGGCAAACTGGTAAAAACGGCTGTTTTCGAGACCCAATACTTGTGCCACCTGATCCTGCAACTGCTCTAGATCTGGCCAAAACGGCACAATAGCGTCGTTAAAATCCAGCAATACCTGGCAACCGTGGCAGAGGGATAACCTGGCGAGCTTGGGTAAGTCCAGCACAGGCTGTTGCATACACAATTGGCTAACCAGCCTGTCCAGATCCAACTCATCGCCAATGCGGGGCAAACTCAGTAATGCCGACACAATATTGCGCGCGGTTTTATTTGGGAAAATGCCTTCCCGCTGAGTTTGGCCTTGGTAACCCTGGGTAAGGTCTAGCGGTTCATGGTTTTGTATCTCAGACAATAGTTGTTGCGAAGGTGTGGGAGCATCGACATCGGGTAACGCTGCCAAGGTGAATGGCAAGTTTTCAGTGGGTTCTGGCAGTATTATTGGTGGCGGTTTAATGGCGCCCTTGTCAGGCTTACCGGTGCTAACAGTGTCCTCGTTTTGGTGTTGCTGCTTTCCAGCCCAGGCGCCTTTTTTTTGGGCATTAAAATCGACGCCTTCTGGCAACAACCCCATCCCCAAACAGGACAATAAGCGTTGCTGCTCTTCGAGCGAGCCCGGCTTGAGTAGCGCCATGCATTTAATCAGCTCAGCTAAACTTATGTCAGACTGGTGCCCAGCCATTTGAACTACCCTAACTTTTGCTTAATGTCGCTTGCTCAAGCAAGGACCATTGGTTTGAACTGGGAGACACGTTTAAATCCAGGCAGGCCTGGGCGGCGTCCAGGAATTCACTGGTACCCGGCGCCCTTTCGCCCCGCTCGTTTGCCTCATCGCGCAGTTGTAGCACTTTTTCAGCAATTGCCCAGTACAAGTCAGCATTGTCTGGGTAATCAGAAAAATGTTGCTGGGCAATATCTACTAGGCGCTGCGCATTTGGCAGTTTTAATTGCAAGTGCACACAACGGCGCAAAAAGGCAGCGGGCAATTCCCTCTCACCGTTGGTGGTGATAAACACCAGCACAGGATGTTTGCCTGGCGCTACCACCTGTGTGCCGTCAGCCAAGGAGAAAGACTTGGTATCCAGTGGCTCAAGCAGGTCGTTCGGCAGATCCGGCTCCGCCTTGTCGATTTCATCCAATAAAATGACCGTACCTTTAGCGGTTTTGCGCAAACCAGCGGGCTCAACCGGGGCGGCGTACTGCCCACCCAAGTCTTTGATTTCCTCAGTTTTCCTACCACGGGTTGCAGCCTGTTTATGGTTAAATCCCCACCAGAATAAGCCAGGTTTTAAATAGGCCCAATCGGGCATTAGCGGTTTATCAGATACCGCTGCGGCCTGGGCATCGTGCAAGCGTTGCAACTGATCCACTTCGGCTGTTAAATGTTCCAAGCGGCTGCGGGACGTCAAGGTATGGCGTAAAAAGCTCCATTTGAATTGGTTGGCAAAGGCTTTGGCCAATTGGGTTTTGCCACATCCTGGCAAGCCACTTAGCAGCAACGGGCGGGCGGTAACCAATGCCACTTTGATGGCCATTAGAATTTCTTCGGTTAACAAATAAGGTGCAACGCCTTGGCCTTTGTTACCTTGCCACAGGTTAAGCCCGTCCATTGATAATTGTTGAATCAGGTCATCCATAGGTTTTCCTAAAGTAAATTTTCACGAATGATTTCATTGGTGTCGTCATAGGCAATGTATTGCCGGTATTCAATTTCAGGATCGAAATTGCTATCCAATAATTCAAAATCAGGTCGCAACTGTTGCAGTGGCTGTTGTGTAGCCACAAAGATATTGGCTTTGGGAAATTGCGTTAAGATAGCACGCACCAGCTCGGAGTCGGGAAACATGCTGTACTCCAACACGCCGTGCCCGGCATCGTCTTGCTCATCATCAATCTCCGGCTGGAACACCAACAATAAAAAAAACTTAGAGTCATTCGCTCTCCTGAGCTTATCGCTACGGCGCTTTGCCCGCATATTGGGGAAGGCTCCAAAAATGCTATCTTCCACTTCTTTCAAAGTGCTGGCGCTGTGCAAATCAATGACCTTGAAGTGGGTATCGCCCCAGGTGCGCTTGGCTATGGAGATGGCCGCGAATTGGTCATAGTTGTCGCAAGGTAGGTAGACAGCCTGCCGGCGCTCTGCACTGTGTTTCATTGCGACTATCACTGGATCCGGCACCCACAAATGGCAGATGGCCTGTAACAGGTGGCTGGCATTGCTTTTATCAAACATGCGCAGGGCTATTTCCAATAAAAATTGGAAACGACGGATTGCTTTTTCGGATTCTTTGGTAATTTGGATAGCTAACGCTTGCGCCGGGGCATGCTGGCACCAGTTGGCAATTTTATCGCTAGGCTTTACCTGGTCATCATTGCTTGCCTCCATCTCCTGTAATTTCGACAACAATGACCCGCTATTTAGTGGCAGCAGAACCTCGTACACTTCTTTTAGCGCTTTCCCAGTCACCGCATCTGCACCCAAACCAACCGCATTGATGCGGCTGGCCAATGCCCCGGCAGGCAAATTGGCTGTGGTAAACTGATCCCGTTGTACTTTTGCCACTCCCCCCATCAGGGGGCATTTTTCAACGTCTTCTGCACTGACGCCGTCTTCAAAAGGCACCACTATCATCTTGAAGTGGGGCTCACCCATGCGCCTTATGCCCGAATAAGCGGCTTCCAGCCTAACCCAGTCGGATTCGAAGATGGACTGGGTCAAGAGCAGCACAAACACCTGGCATTCGCAAAGTTCCACTAAAATTTTTTGGTGCCAGTCACTTCCCGTTGCTATGTCATGGTCGTAAAAAAGGTTAAAACCAGGGTCAAGCAAACCTTGTACTTCAGTGCAGTAGCGGACTAGCTTTTCCTTGGCGGCGTCTGTTTTACTGCTGTGGCTAACAAAAACCTTAGGCATATTTTAGCTAAACCTCCTTATCGCTGTTCCCAGTGGCTAGCAGGTTATGGCCGTTAGCACTTGTCCTGCAGTGCCTGAAGTCAAACACCAAACGCCGCCAACCAATAGCAGCAGCGGGCCATAAAACCCCCAAACCGAAAACGAGGTTGCCGCATGTTTTGTTTGTGCCCATTTATTAATGACGGGTTTTACATTGTATAAATCTGACTCTTTTAGCCATTCGTTGGGATCCGCCGAATGCAGCTTTGTCACCAGTAATTCGTGGGCGTCGCGGAATTGCTTTTCCAACATCAGGTAATAACCATCAATTAGGGCGAACATGATGACGGGTAATAATGCAAACAGGGTGAATTCAGGCTTGCCCTTGTCGGCCACAATAACAACGATTGCCGCCACCAGGGTAACGCACCAGTTTTTGCAGGCAGCGCTGTTGCCAGCCAACCGGGCAATGATGCCTTGTAGGGTAGCGACGTGGGCTTGCAACGCAGGGGAATCCACTTTTACCTGTGGTGAGATGTCGGGGGTAGGCGGGTTAGCCATGGTCAAATTCCTTCTTAAGCGGGTTATTTTTTCAAATTAGCATATCCCAAATTAGCTTGTCATGCCTGCAATCTAATTAAAGCATTTTCCTTAATATCCAGCACACAGCCTTTAGTGTAACGATTTACACTATTTGAGTTGTCTAACTGTAAAACTAGAGTATATTCGCCAGCCGCTTCTTACAGCGAGAAAGGACAGGTTTGTCTAGCTCTTGCCAAAAAACAAAAGATAAACAACCTCAATTGGAATGTACTAAATAGGATTTAAATTTGATCATGAAAGCAATTTTGCGATTCTCTTTGCTTACCGCCGCCACCCTAGCTAGCGTCCACACATTAGCAGCTTCCCCAAAATGGGACTTTGTCGAGCTCGACTATGTACAAGTTGATATTGATGACGTCAGCTCCTATGAGCCATCAGGTTTCGCCATCACCGGCTCAAAACTGCTCACTGAAAACCTATTCTTGGTTGGCAGCTACACGACTACTAGTGATGACTTACAAGGTGTCGACCTGGACAGTGACGCTTTTAACGTTGAACTAGGTTATAAAGTCGAAATGATGGATTCAACTGACTGGTTTATATCTGCTGGCTTAATTAACGCAGATATAGAAGCAAGCGGGTTTGGCATGAGCGATTCTGACGACGATACTGGCTACAGCGTATCAACAGGGATCCGCTCAATGCTAACCGACAGTTTTGAACTCGCGGGCGGCATTGCTTACGTTGATATTCTTGACGACAGCGAAACAACCCTTGGCGTAAGCGGCCATTTCTAAGTCAGCGAATCTATAGCTTTATCACTAGGTTATAGCACGAGCAGCGATGCCAACACCTTAAATGCAGGTATCAGGTTCGCATTCTAAGCGCATAGAGCTATGCCAATGCATAATTTCAGGAATGGGCTCCATAGGGAGCCCATTTCGTTAGATAAAAAGTAATCGTCACACATTGGAACAGCCACCTTATACCGTATATGGACCCTCTCTGATTGCAAGATTATAATTTGGCTGATTAGCGAGACTCATTGCTACCATATATCCGGCTTTTACAAGGGATTTTTCCCATAGCCCTGATGGAATTTCGCGCCTTGTTTTCCCATCAATTCCACGGCTTCCACAGAGCCTTCGGTATAAGCTGATTTGGACAAGGCGGTTATGAACCGTTCATCATCAAGTAATAATCTTTTGCAATGCGTTGGAAGGCTCCCCCTAAGTTAACTCTTTGTTTGTGTCTTAAACCAGTAGCGACTTTAGGCTACCGCTTTTTGTTCAAGGTAATTTGTCCCATGGCGCAGCATCGCCCAGGCCATGCGTGCCATCTTATTGGCCAGTGCCACACAAGCCTTGTTGAAGTTCATGCGCCCCAGGCAGCCACGGCACCACTTGCTGACCTTATCCTCTTTCCCAGCAATATGCCTTAGGGCCGCCCTGGCGCCATTGATTAGCTGGGTGCGCAGGTACGTATTCCCCCTTTTGGTGATACCCAATAAGCGGGTTTTATCCCCGGTACTATGCTGCCGGGGGACAAGGCCCAGCCAGGCGGCCATATGGCGGCCGCTGCTAAACGCCTGGCCATTGCCGATGGACGCGTACAAGGCACTGGCAACCACCGGGCCGATACCTGCCATGGTCATCAGGCGCTGGCAAATATCATGTTCCTTGACGAAAGTACCTAGCTTCTTGTCAAGCCGTGCAATGTTCTGTTCAAGCGCACAAAACTCGTCCAAAAGCACCCTAAGTTCCTCCCGGCACAGCCCGCTTAACCCATTTTCGGCATCTTCAATGGCATCAACCAGTGATGGCTTTACCCGGTTTATGCCTTTGGAAAACACAATGCCATACTCCGCCAATAGGCCGCGGAGCTGGTTGCCCAGGGCGGTACGCTGGCCCACTAGGCGCTCCCTCAGCCTGTGCAGCATTTGGATATCCTGCTGTTCCTGTGATTTGACCGGGACAAAGCGCATATCCTCACGGGTTGCAGCTTCTGCAATCGCCGCTGCATCGTTGTAGTCACTTTTATTCCCTTTGCGGTACGGGACAACATGCTGGGGTGGGATCACCCTGACTTCATGGCCGCATGCCTCGATTTTACGGGCCCAGTAGTGGCTGGCACCGCAGGCTTCGAACGCCACGAGGGCAGGCTCTATATTGGCTAAAAAGTTCAGCAGCTGTGGGCGCTTTAGTTTCTTCTTCTTAATGGTACGTCCGTGGGCATTCCTAAACACCAGGTGAAAAACAGACTTTGCAGTATCTAATCCAATTGTTATCTTACTCATGTGACCCTCTTCTTCTTGGTAGTTTTATTCAACCCTATCTTGGCACATTATGATGCCGTTGGGAGGAGAGGGTCCATACCATTAATTCCATTAAGTATTTGCTCACCCAGCGCTGCCTCAGGGACTCAAGTTCAAGGCGCACGAATGAAGTAATACTGGCGGTCTTTCGAACTTCGTGCAACGATGAAATTGTGTTCCTGAGACGCGTCTTCGATGGGTTTGAAAAGGGTTTATACAGCGTTAAATGTTCTCGATTTAGACCCACTAGACCTTTGAACATTTGCCTTGTCTAAACCCTTTTCAATTCCCACTGGGTGAGCAAATACTTAATGGAATCGGTATTAAGCCGCACCAACACCAAACAAAAACGGTGGTTATTTTGACCACTTTCAATACCAGTTCTAAACTTCAGATTTTAATACCGAGGCTGGGATCATGGACTATTTTATTGCTTGGTGGAATGTTGAAAACTTATTCGACACTTTCGACGCCGATAGGCCTGATTGGTTAACACGCAAATTGAAAGGCGAGCTGGATGATTGGGATGATGCTGTATTGCAAAAGAAGTTGGATCAACTGAGCATCGTTATCCGTGCCATGAACGACAACAAGGGACCAGATTTACTGGGTGTCTGTGAAGTTGAAAGCGCAGCGGTACTGCAAAAGCTGGTAGACAATTTAAACCTGCCTGACCGCCAATATGCCATTGTCCACTCAGATACCGAAGATGCCCGTGGTATCGACGTCGCTTTTATCTACGACAGGCAAATGTTCCAGCAACCTGTGCCATCAGAGGTGTTCAACCACGTTGTGCTAAAGCGCAATGCAACCCGGGATATTGTGCAGGTTAACTTTAAAACCAATACCAACCCAAGCCGTGACTTAGTGGTTATTGGCAATCATTGGCCTAGTAGGAAAGGCGGCGAATTCAGCAGCGAACCTTACCGAATCATTGCAGCTGAAACATTGAGTTATTGGGTTGAACGGACAAGTGAAATTTTTGAACATGCAGCTGGCATTGAAGTGCCTATTTTGGTTATGGGTGATTTTAATGATGAGCCCTACAACCGCTCCATGACCCAATATGCGCTGGCTATGAAAGACTCCAAACGGGTTAAGTCCCGGCGTTCGAGAAAGCCCTACCTTTTTAACTTAATGTGGCCAATGCAAGAAGACGGTATCGGCACCCATTATTTTGAGAGCTGGGGTATGCTGGATCAGGTGCTGGTTAACCGCTCACTGATCAATAATAGCAACCACTGCAAACTGATACCTGGTTCCTGCGGTATCCAAGTAAAGAAGGAAATGCTCAAGCGCGGCAAACCAAGGCGCTTTGGACGTCCAGCCAATGCCTTTGACGTAGCGGGGTTTAGCGACCACTTACCGGTATATGTGAAAATAAAAATATCTTGAGAACAACAGTTGTTAGGAGCCACTTGACTCGAGGCTGCGCAACTTGCGCGCGTAATACATGCGTATCCCTGTATTGACTGGGAAAATCATAAAATAAACAAAACCAGATAGTGATACCCAATTAAGCGGCAACACTAAAGCGAAAAACAAACTCACTGTCGCTACTATTCCAGTACCCATCCAAGACAAGGTGTCCGCGGTTAATTCAGTTTTTTCTGTCCTCGAAAGCCCAAGTAGCTCAGCTTTGGCGAGGGTATGTCGGAACAAAAAAATAAAGGTTGCGCACAGTGCCATAAAACCTAGCGCATAGAACGAGAACATAAATCGCAGCTGCCAGAAATCAGTAAACTCCAAGCCAAACGGAAAGAACCCATCGCTTATAAATGCAAACAGCGACTGCATCATAATGCGCAGTGGATAGACGTAAATCAGCACGAGGAATACCAGCACGCAGCTCAAGAATACCGATATACCATCTTCTAAACCAAAGCGACGGCACCAGTGGGCATGCTCAAACCAAATCCAGGTGATCACAGCAAAACTGGCGGCAAATGCCGGGATATTTTTAGCGGCGACAATGAATTCGTCAAAATTATTGGGGATGTGATCCACAGAAATGACCAACATGGTCAAACAAAAAGCAAAGGCTGCTGCCACAAAGGTTTCGATGCGGGTCATGTGCTGGCCGCGGTACTTAGTTTCTGTTTCGCTTGGTTTCGCCATTTTGCCTACTTTTATCCTTTGTACTGTTACTCATATTTACGCAGCAAGCTTTGCGCAGGTCAAGCGTTGCAGGCCTATGCAATAACAGCACACCAGCAAATGGTTAGAACAGGCCTCGACTTGGCCGTAAATTAAATGGGAGGCCTAAGCCTCCCATTGCCAAACCTAAAAAAGTTTAATGCTTGCGGTCTTTAAGTTCCTGGAGGGCATCACGCTTCTCGCGCTGCCCGGCAATCCAACCGCGCCAATAGGCTTGATCTGCATCGATTAAGTGCTTTGTATTGAGCTTAGTGTGTTTTGCCTCCACATCCCCCAAATCACAGTGCTCTGGTGCCAATACTGACACATTTGGGTTGTCGTCAAGGTAGTTGCTCAAAACATCACAGGCAAGGCTGGCATTGCCCCTTAGGTTGAGCCAACTTAACTCAGGCAAGCTATACAAAGCATCTAGGTTGGTGATTTGGTTATCACGGGCCAATAACATAGACAGGCCAGTCAACGCCTCTATACCAGTAAAGTCCTGCAGATTGTTATTGCCTATAGTCAAGACTTGCAATGGTGTACCTTCCAATAGCTCGGAAAGCTGGCTTAAATCTACAGATGCGTAATCCCCGTAGCTCAAGCTTCTTAGGGAAGATTGTGCCGCCAAAAAGCCTAAGTCATCGAGCGGAATATCCAATCCATCCAGGGAAAGTGAACGCCAAGTAGATCGTGCAGCGACTGGTGCTAAATCGGTCACCCCGGTACCATCCAAAGCCAAGTTAATTAGGGAAGGCAGTTGCTCTATAAAGCTGATATCGTTTATCGGAGTCCCTCCAATATCCAAAGCAAACAAAGTGGATAACCGCCCCAGGGTAACAACATCATCTATCTCAGTTCCAGAAGCATACAAGACATAAAGGTAGGGCAAGCCTACCAAGGGGCTTATGTCTGTAACAGCTGTATCCCTTATATCTAGCGAATCTAAACTGGTCAGGTTTGCCACAGCGCTGATATCAACAACATTGCTACTGCGCATATCCAAGGAGTTCAAGTTTTCTAGGCCATCCAACCCTGAAATGTCGTTCACTTGCGTGTTGCTTATCACCAAAGCCGAAAGCTGTGCCAGTTGGCCAATGCCGGTAACATCAGTTACGTTGGTGCCGTGCAGATCCAAGATGCTTAATTCTGGCAACTGCTCAAGCCCCGCTAATTCTGATACGGCCGAACCCGCCAGTTGCAACACCCTTAATTTTTGTAGATGCTCGATTCCATTTAAGTTTGTGAGTGGGGTACTAAACAAACGCAAATGATCCAGATTGGTTAGCTGGGTAATGCCCGCCAGCGCCGATATCTGTGCACTATGCAAAGTCATGTTGGTGACACCGCGCAATACCTCAATGCCCTCAATACTCTGAATAACGCTATCATCTGCCCCGACATAACAAGAGAAGTCAGTTAGGTAATTGACCAGCATATCCCCTTGTTCTTCAATAACTTGCTGTAAACACTGCTGCAAACGGGCATCGCTAAATGTGATTTTGGACAACAACAAGCCTGTATTCGGATCAAAACCACCAACCACTTCACTATAGTCATCAATGCCATCGCCATCGGTATCAGGGTTATCAATATCGGTGCCTGCGGCTTCTTCTTCGGCATTGGTCAAACCATCGCCATCAAAATCGGTTTGATCCCAAATTGCCTGGTGAAGTGATAAATCTTCTAGGGTAAAGCTTACTAAGCTTGGCTCTATCAGTATGTATGTTTCATCCGGTTCGACAATGCCATCGTAATTGCTATCAGTGTTGACCGTTTCCGATAACAATACATGGATTGTCCCTATAGAGTCTGAGGATAAGAAGCGCCAGGTACGTTGCCGATTAAACCAAGGGTTACCATTCCCCATGGTAACTTGGAGGTTTTCACTGTCTATCTCATAGTGCCAATTAGTCCAATCATAGGGACCATCAAAGGGTTGTCCTGTAGTGAAATAGCGCGGCTGTCTGATTGCTCTCCGAAATTGTCCATCGTCGGCAAAATGATAGGCAGTTAGCCTGTCTAGGCTAACTGTCCCATTCTCAAGGTCATCTTTCGTAAACGAAGAGGAACGTATTGCCCATGCGAAAGGCAATTCAGATTGTAGTTGCTGCACAGCACTGCTGGCAGAAGTATCCACTTGCAACATACGGGCGACATAAACCTCGGGGTCGGCCGATGCCATTTGACTTGTCACCTTAACCAAATAGTCATTGCCACGGCTAAAAACAGGCCTAATATGGATCTCAGCGTCATTGCCTGTAAGAGTTAGGCCCGTTTCGGTGAGCGCCCACTCAAAGCTTTCCCCGCTCTCAGCGCCCAGTGCTATCGCTTCCGAAAACTCTACTAAGTCATGTTTAAACAACTCAATAGGATCTTCACCGGACTCATAAGAAGCCAGTTGACCGGCATATTTATACGGAACGGCCCAGGTACCTAACATAGCTTCAGCATCTAACTGGTTCTTACCAAATTGATTTTCGGGATCTACAAGCCACTCAAAGCTAGCAGCATCATACGAAGTATAGGCCGTAGGCATTTCACCTTCCCATAGCCCCTGTTCCAACAAGGACTCAGGTATTTCCAATACCTCCTTGGTAATGCGCTGCGTAATAACGCTTAGTTTTCCATCCTGTTGCTTGGTTAAAGTTAGAACTTCGGTGGCGTCGCCGTAAAGCACCTTATACTGCGGGCTAATCGGATACATGTATTGTCTAAAAAATTCAACGACATCTTCCCCCCAAAGCGCTTCAATCTGAGAAAAATCATCAGGTCTCGGGATCATTGGGTACTTTTGGAATTGTTCAAACTCATCAAGGATTAACTGGCCTAGTTCATTTACATGCCACTGGAAACGGCGTAGGGTGTTGGGATAACTGCTACCCGAATAATATTTGCTGCCGGTGCCATCCTCATTAAAGGTATAGAAATCCAAGGTAGTTGGGGTGAGCCCATCAATTAGCCGATCACCAGGGGTAACATACACTTCCTTACCAGTAATCATCTCGGCACTGAATTGAGAAGTATCAACCTTGTTTGGATCCAGCCCCATTGCCACTTCGACCCCATCGCCAAGGCCGTCACCATCGGTATCCTGGTTGTTGGGATTGGTGCCGTATGTGTCTATCTCCTGGCCATCAGTAACACTATCACCATCGGAATCTGGCTGTTCTGGATTGGTGTTGTGGATGTAATTTTCATGGAAGTCGGTTAGGCCATCGGCATCAGAGTCCTGGTTAACCTGTTGCACCAATTGCATCAACAGGTACGTGGGTGTAGCCACAGGCAAATCATCTACCTTGCCACGCTGGATACGCATGGTTTCGCCATCGCTACTGCGCTTCACATAGACAAATCGAGTTGCGGACCTGCGCACGGCTATATCAGCTTTACCATCTCCGTCGTAATCAGCCACCATCGGAATATCATCGCTATTGCGGCCAAATTGATGGCGGATAATCTCACCAGATTCAGAACTCAGGATATACCAAAAGTGGTTTGAGGGACGACGCACGGCAAAGTCGGTAATACCGTCGCCATCATAGTCGGCAGGCACTGGGATGTCGCCACTTCGGCTACCAAAACGCACCCGTTGGATCCCGTCTCCACGATCAGAGTTGTAGTTTACTTGATCCCCTGGGGAATTTAGGACATACCAATATTGCGTCGACGGCCTGCGCACCGCAAAGTCGGTAATACCATCGCCATTGTAGTCTGCAGGTACCGGTATATCTTCGGCGCGGCTGCCAAAGCGCACCCTTTGGATACCGTCACTGCGGCTAGAATTGAAGTTGCTGCCAGAAGAATTGAGAACATACCAGGTTTGGTTACTTGGGCGGCGGAAAGCAATGTCAGCAATACCATCGCCATCATAATCCCCAATTGCCGGGATATCTTCGGCTTGACTACCAAAACGAAACCGTTGAATGCCATCTTGGCGGTCAGAATTAAAATCGCTGCCAGAAGAATTTTTCACATACCAGTAGCCAGTGCCTGGTCGCCGTACGGCGATATCGGCAAAACCATCATCATCAAAATCTCCCGTAACAGGAATATCCAAGTTGTTGCGTCCAAAGGTTTCCCTTCCAATCACGCTGCCATTAGCAGCGATAAACAACTGTTCATAATCACTGGCACGGCGCAGTACTATTTCGGCAACGCCATCACCATTGTAATCCATAAATTTTGCGCCATCGCCTTGGGCAAAACCTAAACTGGGAACGGTTAGGCAAAATAGGGAAGGAAAAAAGAAGGAAAAAACCATTCTTCCAAGCATTGAATTCAGTCCTTTGTAAGCTATCTGGAAAACTAAGGCACAGTATAACTAAATGACCGAAGGGATTCTATACCACTACAATAACCCAGAGCGCCACTTGGGCGCTGTAACATCCGGTGTTAAAGCCAAAGCGCTTTGCGCACTATTTGGTTAACAATGTCGCCATCGCCCGGTTAAACACACCCATCCAACGCGGGCTGTATTGACCTTCTGGCAGATTGTTCATTTCAATAACAGCGCGCTTCTTAGGGCGCTTACGATGGGTATCGTGGGCCCGGTAATGGGTTAGGGCATCGAAGGTGTCTAAGATAGCGAGCAACTTGGCGCCTTCACATATATCTTTTTCCACCAAACCAAGTGGATAACCCGAACCATCGCAACGCTCGTGGTGCTGCATAACAATTTTGCGGGCTTCGTTCCATTGGTCGAGGTGCTCCAATAAGCGGGAACTCTTATAGACATGGGAGCGCAGCAGGTTAAATTCGGCAATCTCCAATCGGTCTTTCTTGTGCAAAATTGATAGCGGCATAAACGCCATGCCAAAGTCATGCACGTAACAGGCAACCAATAGTTGTTCAGTGTCGATGGGTTCGCCTTCCATCTTGTTCATCAACATGGCCATTTTAGCAATGCGGTCGCCCCGTCCTGCCCAATACATGGAGCGCGCTTCAATCGGCTCCATTAGGGCGCGGAAAAAGATGATGTCTGTTTGTTTCTCTTTGCTTAAGCCGGTTGCGACGCCCGCTTTGTCCAGCGCAGTAGTGCTCTCGGCAGGGGCTTGTGTTTCCGGCACTGCGTCATCAGCCACCACCTCCAGTTCAGGCATGGTTTCTTCGTTTACTTCAGGCCTGGCGTCTAATGTAGGGTCTAGCAACAATACGCTTTCAGCCAGCAACTTTTCATGCGATTCACCATTGTCAGGCTTTATCCTGCTAATGTGTTGTACCAGGTGTTTGAACAGTTGGTCATCATATTGGGCTGAGCCTTGGTTGATACAGCTCTCGACAAAAATTTTAACGCGATCCAGGGTTAACAATACCAGGTCGCTCATGGTGCTGGTGTAGCGGATATGGCCGTTGCGCAAAAAGTCGAGCAAGTCTTCCACGTGCTGCAAAAGCGGAATAAGCGGGGTAAAGTTCACCATCCCCAAATCGCCTTTTATGGTGTGGATGGAGCGGAACAGGGCGCGCTGCAGTTCGTTGTCCTCTGGCTTTATCTCTAGCTCAATCAGAGTCTGTTCACTAGCCTCATACAGCTCGTTGATTTCCTCTAATAAGTCATTAAGGATCTCAGAATCGAGGTCTTCATGGGTGAAAGTTTGCATAGATTGGAATGCCCTGTTTTTCGCTTATGCTTGTATCGACCCGCCAAAGGTAATGTAAACCACCCTAGGGGTCAAAACTTATGTTCATCTGAAAAGACTAGCGTTTTTTGGCTATTTCACCAAGTCTATCGGGGTATTTCACAACATCACCGCTAGCATTCGCAACAGATCAGACAAGCTTAAGTGGAAATACCCTTTATACTGGCGCGGTTTTACTAAAAAGGAAGCTATTGTGTTAGCGGTTTTGCGTGTCCCTGTTGTGTTTTTGTATTTTTTGCTGATCAACTTTTGCTTGCTCGTGGTTTGCATTGCCAGGCCTTTCCATCGGGACAATGTCCATGTTGGCGGCAAACTCTATGGTTCGATGGCGAAATTACTCGGGTTAAAGATTATTATTCGCGGCCAGGAAAACCTGCCACAAACTCCTTGTGTCTACATTGGCAACCATCAAAACAGTTACGACCTAATAACAGTCTGCAAAGCCGTACCTAAAGGCACTGTGACAATCGGTAAAAAAAGCCTGGCTTGGATCCCGGTGTTTGGCACCGTGTACTGGCTGTCGGGCAATATCTTGATTGACCGGCAAAATGTCTCCCGTGCCAGTGATACTATCAAGGCCACTGTCGCCAAAATTAAAGAGCGCGGCCTCTCGGTTTGGTTGTTCCCTGAGGGCACCCGCAGCAATGGCCGGGGGCTACTATCCTTTAAACCTGGTGCCTTCCGCATCGCCCAGGCGGCAGGCGAACCCATTGTTACTATTTGCGCTAGCGAACTGCACAATAAGATCAACTGGAACCGCTGGGACAACGGCGTGCTTATCGTGGAATTTGGCAAACCTGTGCCACTGGATGACAGCATGACCTTGAAAAAATGGGCTAAACATTTCCACGGCGAAATGCAGCAGCGCATAGAAGAGCTCAATACAGAGGTCGCAGAGTTACAGAAAGCAGGATAAACTCCTATCAACAAATAATTATAATATCCCAAGTGGGGAACAAGATGTCGCAAAACGATAGTCCAGAAGAATGGTATGAATTCAACCTTGAAACTGTTGAAGCCCTGCTCAATGACGGCAGCAACCCTGATAAAAAACACACCATTGAACACCACTTTGCTAGCAAAAACTTCACCCTGTTAGAAAAAGCGGCTGTCGATGCCTTTAAAGCTGGATTTGAAGTCACCGATGCCGAAGAGCTCGTCCTTGACGATGGCGGCGAGATATTTAGTTTTGATGCCATTATCGAGCGCCAGTTGGATCTAGCGGCAATCAACCAGGATACCGATAAACTGCTTGCGATCGCAGATAAACACAAAGTTTACTACGACGGCTGGGGCACTTATTTTGTGGAATAGGCCTGCCTTGCTTTAAACGCTGCGGTTACTTGTTTTGCTGAACCGAATCTGGCTCTACTTTTTCTTTATTGCCGCAACTGCGTCGGCATACCAGTGGCTGGTACTGGGTAACGTTGGCATTTTTACCGAGTTGGTACAGTCGCTGTTTGACATGTCCAAGTTGACCGTGGAGCTCGCCATAGGCCTGGTCGGTGCACTCAGCCTTTGGCTGGGCTTGTTTAAAATTGCCGAACACAACGGCTGGATTGAAAAACTCGCGACTGTTTTGACCCCGCTATTCCGGCGTTTGATGCCTGAAATACCAGCCAAACACCCTGCCATGGGTTCGATTACCATGAACCTGTCGGCCAATGCATTGGGTTTGGACAATGCCGCAACACCATTGGGCATAAAAGCCATGCAAGACATGCAGAGCCTGAATCCCAATCCAGATACTGCCAGCAATGCTCAAATCCTATTCCTGGTGCTAAATACCTCTTCGGTGGCCTTGTTCCCGATCTTTGTATTTGTTTACCGGGCACAACAAGGTGCTGAAGTGCCGACTGATGTTTTTATCCCAATATTGATCACTACCTCCTGTTCCTCTGTGGCCGGTTTAATTGCTGTCGCTATGGTGCAAAAGATCAACCTGTTACACCAGACGGTCTTACTTTATGGTGTAATATTTTTTACGGTAATCTCTAGCCTGTTGTTGTACTTTGTCACCCTGCCTGTGGCGCAGGTGGGAGAACAATCAGCGCTGCTGGCAAACCTACTGATATTCAGTTTTGTCGTGGGCATCCTCATTAGTGCCTACCGGCAAAACCTCAATGCCTATGAGCTGTTTATTGAAGGTGCCAAACAAGGCTTTGAACAAGCCGTGCGCTTAATTCCTTATTTACTGGCTATGTTGGTGGCCATTGGGGTATTGCGCGCCAGTGGTGCAATCCAGTTGCTGGTTGATGGTGTCGCAGCTTTGTTTGCTATGCTTGGCTTCAACACACAGTTTGTGGATGCCCTGCCCACCGCCTTGATGAAACCGCTGTCAGGTAGCGGTGCCCGCGCCATGATGGTGGAAACCATGCAGGTGCACGGCGCCGACTCGTTTGCCGGACGCCTCGCAGGGGTATTCCAAGGCTCAACTGAAACTACATTTTATGTATTGGCCGTATACTTTGGGGCAGTTGGTATAAAACACAGCCGCCACGCCATCCCTTGCGCCTTGGTAGCCGATGGCACAGCGATAATCGTAGGCACTATTGTGGCTTACCAGTTTTTTGGGTAATTGATAAAAGGACGAGAAAATGCGCGCTAAATGGGAACTCCCGTTAATTATTGCTGCCGCAATCTGGCTTGGCGCATGCAGCCCAGCAGACAAGCCGGTACAAAACGGACAAAGGGCAAGTACAGCGGCTACCAACGTACAAGTTTTAGAGGATGCCTTAACCATCCCTGGGCTAGAACGCAAACGCACGATAAGGATCTATTTACCACCTAGCTACGGCCAGGGCGAACAGGCCTACCCCGTGCTCTATATGCATGATGCGCAAAACCTGTTTGACGATGCCACCAGCTATGCGGGCGAATGGGGCATTGATGAAACCCTGAATCAGCTCGCAACAACTAACGGGCTGGAGCTCATCGTAGTTGGTATCGACAATGGCGGCGAAAAACGCATGCAGGAGCTTAGCCCCTGGCGTCACCCTGACTTTGGTGAACCGGAGGGCGGGCAATATGTGGATTTTATTGTGCACAACCTTAAGCCCTATATCGATGCAAACTACCGGACATTGGCAGACAGCGGCAATACCGCAATAGCCGGCAGTTCAATGGGCGGTTTAATCTCCCATTATGCCATCCATAAATACCCAGGCATATTCGGCAAAGCGGGGATCTTCTCTCCCTCCTACTGGTTTTCCGAGGACGTATTCAGCTTTACCAAAAATAATCCACTACCCAATGGACACAAACTTTATTTGGTCGTAGGCGCGCAAGAAGGTCATGGCATGGTACCAACCCTGGAAACCATGGTTCAGCAACTGCACAAGCAAGGGCACCAACCTTTGCTGAGCAAAGTTGATGGCGAAGGCGGCCACAATGAAGCGTCTTGGCGCAGGCAATTTCCCGAAGCGGTCAAGTGGTTGTTCCAGGAGTAGACTATTAACCAAATGATCCTATAGTTTGTAGATGGAAACGAAGATCTGTTTGCCTAGCTTACTACGGTTTTTACTCTGGCTTTTGTGCGCCTGCACCATGCCAGCAGCGGCAATGGCAGAGAGACACTGCAATGTAGGGATAGGCCAAGACCCTATCAAGATAATGTTCTTCCAACCGGAAGAAACCCGCAGCCAGTTTTGGTTTGCCTCAAAACGGTTTGCCCAAGCAGTCGCCGCTGACCTTAATGTAGAGTTGCAACTTATTGAAATAACGGCAGAAGCCCGTAACAGATTTACTTTCAAGGAACTCACAAGCCACTCGTTGGCAAACAACCCAGAGCCACACTTCATCCTGAGTATTTTCTATGGTGGCGGGGAATATTCGCAACTGGATATTTTCAACCGTACAGGTGTGCCGTTTTTTACCTTCAATACCAGCCTAGACAGTAAAATTTTGCAGCTCACCAAACAGCCGAGGGTCAAATTCCAAAATTGGATGGGACACAGGTCTCCCAATGAAATCCTAGCCGGCCGCTTGCTTGCTGCAGAGTTGTGGCAAATCAGCAAGCAAGGCAAAACCATGGCAATTCTGGCCGGTCCAACAGCGTCAAGGATCAATTCACACCGCGTCGAAGGTAGCATGCAACTTGGCAGCAAAGAAGCGCTCAATATTGTGCCGCCAATTCACACCGACTGGAAAGTCCCAAGTAGCGTGACAGCAACTCAGATGCTGATAAAAAGGGTACCAGATTTTGACATGATTTGGACCGCAGGCCCAGACATCGCTGCAGGTGCCATTGAAGCCCTGTCCCAAGCCTCATTGGAGAAAGATATTGCCGTTGGCACCTTCGACTGGACCACAAACAATATTGACCTTATTCGCAAGGGATTATTGGATGTAAGTTTTGGCGGCCACTTTATGGATGCAGGTTGGGCTATTGTCATGATTTACGACTTTTTACACGGTTTTGACTTCGCCAACGATCCAGGCACATTGATACAGTCGAGGTTAAACAAAATCGATAGCAGTAATATCGATAGAATTGAACCGCTGCTCGTGGAAGATAGGTGGGACGAAATTGACTTTAAACAATATTCTAAATGCCTAAATAACCAACTCACCAAATACGACTTTCAACTATTTTAGAGTAGTATGGGTGGAGTCCCTCAAAGGCTCGTATAAACAAAAAACCAAGAAAAGCTAAACCATGTACAAAATAGCACTACCCTTTTGCAGCGCGCTGTTGGCCTTAGCCCCTGCAGCCTTTGCCTCCGAAAAAAACCAACATTTTCCGGCACTGCCGGCACCAGATGTGGCCACTGCTTTGTGTAACATCGCCAGTTACAACCAAAAGCTGGCAGCCATTACCAGTAAGCCAGAGATTTCTAGCGCTGACATGGTGAAAGTCCACGAGCTAACCTACACCCTGGAAAATGCGCTGCAACGCCTGGATAAAAGCCTGAAACTCGCGGCGGAAGAACTGGAAAAAGTCCACCTGGCATCCGAATCTTTAGAGCAAGGAGCGATCAAGGCTTCTGGCGAACTGTATTTGCAAGAAACCACTTCCCTATTGCAAAAACCAGGATGTCCATAGCTAGCGCTTTGTAGCTTGAATATCGATCAAGGAGTGGAGGCGCTAGAAGGCTATAGAGTTAGCACGGTTTAGTTAGACTCTGAGCTAACGGCCATCATCTCTTTATCCTAGATAGTTGCTGGCTAATACCGATTTAGCCACTACAAAACTATCCTCTCAAAAGTAAAGAGTTTGTCGGTTTGGACACGAGCACTGATCTTTGTCATCATTTTGTAAGAAAAAGAAGCAAAGACACTGTACCCATCTGAGATAAGGCCAACTTTATTTCCAGTTTCACTACCAGCAAAGCCGCGTCAGTACCTAATAGTACCGCATCGCAACAGGTCGATATTATCGAGCCGGATTTTACCATTCGCGGTTTAAACCGCTCGCGGCGGGTGCGTATCTATTTACCTTTGGGTTACCAGGGGTGCAATGAACGCTATCCGGTGCTGTATATGCACGATGGCCAGAACCTGTTTGATACTGTCACCTCATACTCGGGTGAATGGCGCGTGGACAAGACCTTGAATGAGCTATCCCATGACCCCAGGCTGCATTTGATTGTGGTGGGTATAGATCATGGCGATGGCGCCCGGGTCAACGAGCTAAGCCCTTGGAGCCACCCACAATACGGTGCCGCGGAAGGCGATGACTATTTAAACTTTATTACAGACCAGTTGCGACCTTTTATCAACCTACACTACCGCACTAAACCCGAGCGGGAGCATACCGCAATCATGGGCAGTTCAATGGGGGGCTTGATGACCCACTACGCCGTGCACAGGCGCTGCGATGTATTCGGCAAAGCAGGGATTTTTTCCCCCTCATACTGGTTTTCAGAAGAAGTATTCAAATTCACCAAAGATTGCCCGGTACGCGAAGATACCCGGCTTTATTTTTTGATGGGCCTACAAGAAAGCGACACTATGGTGGGGGGCTTTGAAAAGATGGTGCAGCAAATTGAAGCAACCGAACACCCTGCCCACAACTTATTGGTGAAAACGGTGTCGGACCGTGGCCATAGTGAAAGCTTTTGGGCGGAAGAGTTTTCCAGTGCCGTGCGCTGGTTATTTACACCATAAATGAAAATCTGAATTGTAACCTTGCATAGCCTGTCCTGCTTTACACTTATAACATCCGATTATGTTAACTAGATGGTCTTTTATTTGCTATTTGCCTTATAAGGCTTGCCATTAATTCAGCTAAAGCGAGCCGGCCTGCTGGTTATCGAGCCAATATTGGGTAAACTAGGGGCTTTGGTTGTTTAGCACTTTAGCAACCTTGATTTTTGTAAAGCACGACAGTGTTGGGGATAATTAAATGAAAAAAATAACCTATCTTGCAGCGTCAATATCTATGGCACTGCTACTTGGAGCATGCAGTAAACAACCTGCCGTTGAGACCGCCGATGTCGCGGCTGAAACCAGTGCCGAAGCTAAAGTTCCAGAAGTTGCAGAAAACACCCAGACAGAATCCGAAAAGGCTAACCAGCTATTCGATGACATTTTCATGGAAAATGTCATGCGTAGCCCAATGTACCAGTCTTACCTGGGTATTAAAGACGACCAAGATAAATGGGATGATATTTCTGACGCCCGGGCCTTGGAAGACCTTGAGTTACAAAAACAGCAGCTGGAACAAGTCAGAGCACTGGACGCCTCCAAACTCGATGACCAAACCGCATTGAGCTTGATGCTGATCACCCAACAGCTGGAAAATGGAATTGCCGACAGTAAATGGCGCTTCCACAATTATCCGGTAAACCAAATGTTCGGTTTGCACTCAAGCGTAGCCTCTTTGCTGATTAACCAACACCGTATTGGTGATGTCGCCGACGCAGAAGCCTATATATCGCGTTTAAATGGTTTGCCAACCCTGTTCGAACAGTTGGTGGTCAACCTCAATACCCGCGCTGAAAAAGGCATATTGGCACCTAAATTTGTTTATCCTTATGTTATCAGTGATAGCCAAAACATCATCACCGGCGCGCCTTTCTCTGATGGTGAACCCAGCACTTTGCTGGCCGACTTTACCGGCAAAGTCAATGGTTTAGAAATCGAAGATGCCGAAAAACAAGCCCTAATCGCACAGGCCGAACAAGCCCTTTTAACCTCGGTTAAACCCGCCTACGAAAGCTTGATTGCCGGGCTCAAGGTGTTGGAAGCGCAAGCTGATACCCGCGACGGTGCCTGGAAATTCCCAGACGGCGAAGAATTCTTTAACAACCGTTTGGCGCGAACCACCACCACTGATCTTACCGCTGAGCAAATCCACCAAATTGGCCTAGAAAACGTAGCCCGCATCCACGACGAAATGCGCGAAATCATGAAGAAGGTGGAGTTTGAAGGCACGCTGCAGGACTTTTTCGTATTTATGCGCGACAACGACCAGTTCATCTATGAGTCCAACGATGAAGGCCGCAAGCGTTACCTGGACGAAGCCACTAAGTTTATTGATGACATGAAGCTGCGTTTGGACGAGCTTTTCATAACTAAGCCTAAAGCTGACTTGATTGTTAAAGCGGTCGAACCTTTCCGTGAAAAGTCTGCTGGTAAAGCCTTCTACCAGCAACCATCAATGGACGGTACCCGTCCTGGCACCTATTACGCCAACCTATATGACATGGCCTCAATGCCAACCTACCAGATGGAAGCCTTGGCCTACCACGAAGGTGTACCTGGCCACCACATGCAGATTGCTATTGCGCAAGAACTTGAGGGCGTGCCAAAGTTTAGGAAATTTGGCCGTTATACTGCCTACACCGAGGGTTGGGGTTTGTACAGTGAATTCGTACCGAAGGAAATCGGCCTGTACGAAGATCCTTACTCAGACTTTGGTCGACTTGCCATGGAATTATGGCGCGCCTGCCGCCTGGTGGTAGACACAGGCATCCATGCCAAGAAGTGGACACGTGAACAAGGTATTGATTACTACGTCACCAATACCCCAAATGCGAAAGCAGATGCAGTGAAAATGGTTGAGCGCCATATCGTCATGCCAAGCCAAGCAACCGCTTACCTTATTGGTATGATTAAAATCTTGGAACTGCGAGAAGAAGCCAAAACCAAAATGGGTGATGCCTTTGATATCCGCGAGTTCCACGATGTAGTATTGGCCAACGGTCCAGTGCCATTGAATGTGCTTGAGAAGTTCGTTGATGAGTACGCCAACTCCAAAAGCTAAGCCCTAAACGAACTTCTTAAGTTAAAGAAATGAAAGCCGACTTGTTTTGACAGGTCGGCTTTTTTGGTTTGGTGATTGATTTTCGGTCCATACCATTAATTCCATTTAGTATTACCTTTCTTGCAAACTAAATATTTGTTCCACTGGCACCTCAAAACGGGCTGCCAGGCGCAGCGCTATCACCACTGACGGGGTAAAACGTCCGGTTTCAATAGTGCTAATGGTCTTGCGCGAGACATCTATATCGTCCGCCAACTGCTGCTGGGATAGGCCGTGCTGTGCGCGTAGCTGCGCGATGTTATTGCTCAACATCTAGCTTTTTTCGCCTAATAGGGCGCGTAAAACGGGAATTGAATAACCTGCCATGGCAATGCCCAGCACAAACTCACTAAATACATGTATTGGTATGTGGTCGGTATAGTCTACCCAAATTTCTCCGCCTAGCGTGCCAATAAACAAGGCCGCTATTGCCAAGTTAAAGGCGTATTGGTAGCCCTTCATATTGGTGTGGTTTAGGAACTCATCGTCAAACTGGCTTAGCCAGGTAGTGCGGCTGGGAACACCATTAATCGCACTTATATTTTTTATTAATAAATAAACTAGCCCAAGGATAAACAAAATTTGCATAACGTGGACTGTTGAACGCAACACATTTGGCAACTCTTGATACTGGAACAACATTAAAGGCACAGAATCGACAATAAACAGTGTACCGAGCACGGCACTCAGTAGCGCGGAGCTTTTTAGAAAACGTAATTCCCTGTTAGCCATAGTGTCTGTAGACATAAAATCTCTCCAAATTGATACCTTAGGGTTACACAATGTAACCCTAAGGTATCAAAAAGGCAAGTTTTTATATCTGGTTTTGTTTAATTATTCCGCTACAAAATCGTTCATTAGCAAAACCAAAGCTGTGATTGCAACTAACAAAATAGGTTCAATAAACCAGTTCCGCCCACCGGTTTTCAGCCAGTAACTTTTCTTTTAATTCTAGCCACTTGGCCTCATCGCCAACTACTTTGGCAAATAGCTCGTCGAGGTTTTCTTTGATATCCAAGCGTCCGGCGATGTAGACATAGCCATTGCCTGTTTCCAAACTGTGCAAAATGTCTTCTGCTTTACTGTTCAAGGCACTATGCAAGTCAACCGGTTCTGCCCAGTGCGCCCTGGGGCTAAGGGCTTCGACAGCCGCAAAGGTATCTTCATCGTAATATTGGGTAAAATCATTGCGGTAGCTATTCATATAGGCCAAGTCTAGGCCTGACTTTGCGCCGTAAAACAGCGTCACTTTGCCGCGCCAACCGGTTACGTTGTGGTAAATATGCTTAACCAAGGCGCGGAACGGTGCAATGCCGGTCCCCATGCCCACTAAAAATAAATCGGCGGATTTGTTTTCTGGCACCACAAAAGGTTGACCGAAAGGCCCATTGATACTGATTTTATCGCCAGGTGCCAGGTCGCAAAGGTAGTTAGAAGCAATGCCATCGTAGGCTTCACCACTGTATTCATCGACATAATGGCAACGTTTAACGCACAGCGTGATCTTTGGGTTACCGGACTCGCCGTGCTGGCAGCCTTCGGCCAAACTATAGAGCCGGAAGTGGTTTGGGTGGCCAATTTCCTCACTACCTGGCGTAATCACTCCAATGCATTGGCCAATTTCATAGCTAAACGGAAGGTGGGCAACTTCCAACTGGATCTCATGGATTGCATCCAGGGCGTCCGTTTCTGTGATCCTATGGTTATCCAAAACCGTGGCCGTATAACGTTCCCCAGTATCAAAATCTTGTAATCGCATAGTTACTCCCGTTTTCTAAGGGCATGTATTAGACCAAGCCCGCAAATCCCATAAAACCTAAAGACAAAATGCCCGCCACAATCAAACTAATCGCCGTGCCTTCAGCAATATCTGGCACTTTCGCCAGTGCCAGTTTTTCCCGTATACCCGCCATCAACACCAAAGCCAAAGTAAAACCCGCTCCAGCCCCCAAGGCATAGCTTATGGATTGCAACAAATCATAGCCATAGTTAGTTTGGAACAAAGCCAAGCCCAAAATGGCGCAGTTGGTTGTGATTAGAGGTAAGAAAATACCCAGTGCGCGAAATAACGTGGGACTGAATTTCTTAATAAACATTTCCACCAGCTGCACCATTGAAGCAATAACCACCACAAAACACAGCAGGCGCAAATAAGGTGCATCCAGCCAGTTTAATACCATGTTGATGCCATAGGCGCTGACCGAGCTGACCAGCATAACAAAACATACAGCAGCGCCCATGCGGCTCGCGGTTTCCAATTTGCCGGAAACACCTAAAAACGGGCAGATCCCCAAAAAGTAGGCCAGCACAAAATTGTTGACCAAGGCAGCATTGATAAACACCTGCCATAGTGATGCATCAGACATTGGCACCTCCGGTTACTTCGTTTTGTACACGTGATTTATTCCAGCGGTTAATCAGCAACAGCAGCACACCAAGGGTGAAGAAGCCACCACTGGGCAAGATCATCACTACCCAAGGTTGGTAATTGTCAGAAAAGATTTGCCAGCCAAAAAGGCTGCCGCTGCCTAAAATTTCCCGGACGCTGCCCATAGCGAGTAACGCCAAAGTAAAGCCAAGCCCCATACCCAAGCCATCGGCAATTGAGGCTCCCACCGGGTGTTTTGAAGCAAAGGCCTCGGCGCGTCCAAGTATCAAGCAGTTCACCACGATCAATGAAATGAAGGCGCCCAAAGCATTATGGATTTCCAAGCTAATGGCCTGTATTAGGTAATCCACCACAGTGACAAAGCTCGCGATAATCAAGATAAAGCAAGCGATACGCACTTGTTTGGGAATAAAGTGGCGCAGGCAAGACACCAAGCTGTTGGACAGTACCAATACAAACAAGGTGGCCAACCCCATAGCCAGGCCGTTAATGGCAGAATTGGTGACAGCAAGCACTGGGCACATACCCAGCACCTGGACAAATACCGGATTTTCCCGCCAAATGCCTTTCAGAAGCTCATCCGCGTTATTTGCTTGGCTGTTATCGGGCATTACTTTTCCATTAGACATCGTCTGCACTCCTTGGCAAAGCTAGCCGTTCCAGTTCCCCGCGCAATATCGGGATCCAATTAGTAGTGCTGTGCGCAAGGATATCGGCGATGGCCACTGAAGAAATTGTAGCCCCGGTAATACCATCGATTTCCCAGGCGTTAGCCTTTTCACCTTTCTTCACTGCAATAATTGAGTTTAAAAGTTGGTTCGTGCTTACATCCCAAGATGCATCCAGTGCTACAAAGTTCTTGGCAAACTCAGGATCGAAAGCAATCTTATCGCCTAGCCCCGGTGTTTCCCGGCTCTCTAATACCTGCATACCGACGATAGCCTGCTGCGTTGGATCATAGCCATACATGATGACAATAACATCCTGGTAGCCCCGGCCTTGGGCTAATAGAGCAAAGCCTTGCAGCTGCTGATTGACGTCGTATCCCGCATAAAACGTTTGGAAAGGGTCTGTTTCCGATGCCAGCCGCTTTAGCTGGCCTTGCTGCCAGGAAAACGCTTGGTAGGACTCGGCTCCAGGCAACACTTTAAATATCGCTTGTTCAATCGCCGCTTGCCGGTTGGCAGCAATCAGGGGTTTGGTAAACAAATAGACGCTGACAATAAGGGTGGCGCAAACAATGCCAATACCTACCAAAGCCCGGTAGAGCTGCCAAATCGAGGCCTGTTTGTTAGTGCTTACTTGATCAGCCATGATTATCACCATTGCTGGCTTGGCTGCCAAAAACCTTAGGTTGGGTTGCGGCGTCAATATGGGGGGATAAAGCATTGGCCAGCAAAATGGCATACATCACACCTTCCGGTAAACCACCCCAATAGCGTATTGCCAGTACCAGGGCACCAATAACAAACCCGTAAATCCATAAGCCCTTTGCGGTCATGGGTGAAGCCACCATATCGGTTGCCATAAACACTGCACCCAACATTAAGCCGCCTGCCCCTAAAGCAAAAAAGGCACTTGGGTAGCTAACTGGGTCAATTTGATGGAACAAGGTGCTAAGCAGTGCCACAGTCAAAAAGATACTGGCGGGAATACGCCAGTTCATCATATTACGGGCGATTAGCCAGGCGCCGCCTAGCAGGATAAACAAGGCACTGGTTTCACCTAGAGAGCCTCCGGTGACACCTAAAAACAGATCCGACGTTGCCGTGGCTTGGGCTTCAAACTTCATATTGGCCAAGGGCGTGGCGGCAGTGGTGGCATCCAGGTTTGTGCCATAATCGGGTTTCATAAAAGGCATAGTGAGCATGCTGGAAGGCAAGCTAGTAAAACGCTCCGCTAACATGGGGGTTTGCCAAGTAGTCATGGCAGAGGGAAACGCCGCTTGCAGGATTGCCCTGCCCACCAAGGCAGGGTTAAAGGCATTGTAACCCAAGCCACCAAACAGGCTTTTGCCAATCGCTACACCAATCGCGCCACCGCAGGCCACCATCCAAAGGGGTAACCCTGGCGGCAACGTCAGCGCAAACAAAATGCCGGTCACCGTCGCAGAATAATCCGAAACACTGGAGGCTTTGCCTGACCAGCGGCACAGTAGGTGTTCTGTCGCTACACAAACAGTGACCGAGACCAGGATCATCACCAGTGCAGCCAGGCCAAATACATAGATAGAGAACGCGCACACCGGCAGCAAGGCGTAAACCACATTGCGCATAATATCTGCCACGCCAGTAGTTCCGTGCACATGCGGTGATGATTGGATTTGCAGGCTTTGGGCTAGGTGCTTCATGCGTCGCTGTCCTGCCGTTTAAGCTGCTTTTTGGCAGCGCGGAATGATTGCACTAACGGGATCCGGGAAGGGCAAACAAAGGCACAGGTGCCACATTCAAAACAATCCAGCAGATGGTACTTGCTGGCCATTTCCTGGTATTCATGGTTGCGCGCCAATATACCTAGCTGGCTAGGGTTCAAGCCCATAGGGCAAGCATCAACACAATAGGCACAGTGGATACAGGGCATTTCTTGGCTGGGCTTTACACCAGTTTCTGGACCAAACGCCAAAAATCCCGAAGTGCCTTTAGTGATGCTGATATCCAAGCTAGGCAATGCCTGCCCCATCATGGGGCCGCCCAAATAGACTTCGCTAACATCTTCAGCCACGCCCACTTGTTCCAAGGCAAAACGCAAGGGTGTGCCAATAGGGATACGGTAATTGCCGGGCCGTTCAATAGCAGGTCCGCTGATGGTGATCACCCTTTCCATAATGCCGCGCCCAAGTGGTAACAATCGGCCGATTTCGGCTGCGGTAGTGACATTGATACCCACCACACCCACATCCGAGGGCAGCCCTTTAGGCGGGATGCTCCTGCCCAACAATGCCTGGATCAGCATTTTTTCTGCACCCTGTGGGTATTTGGTGGCCACCGTCTCAACTGAGATCAACTTGGCCATATAAGGATCAGCTGCAGCAGCTTGCTGCAACACCTGTACTGCATCTGGTTTGTTGGACTCAATGCCAATCACCGCTCGCGCAGCGCCAGTGGCTTTTAACAGATAGGCAGTGCCTAGCACGACATCCTTGCTTTGCTCAAGCATCACCCTGTGGTCATTGGTTAGATAGGGTTCACATTCGGCACCGTTGATGACCAAGGTGTCGATGTTTTTGCCCACAGGTGCCTGTAGCTTGACATGGGTAGGGAAAGCAGCGCCTCCCAAACCCACAATACCGGCGGCTTGGATGGCATTGATAATATTGTTGGCACTAGCCTGTTCTAATTGGCAAGGAACGCCAGGAACCACTTCTTGGGTTGAGCTAGGAAATGGCTTTAAGTAGATCCCTTCCAGCATTTGGCCGCTGATACTTGGCATCAAACCTAGGCTTTGGATAGTGCCCGTGGCAGGAGCATGTAAGTCCACCGACATAAAGCCATCGGCTTTGGCCAACAGCTCACCCCGGTGCACTTCCTGGCCTTGGCGCACTACTGGTTTTGCCGCTTTGCCAATATGTTGCGACAACGGGATATTCAGCACCGGCGCAAACGGAAACGGCTTGATCGGCTCGCCTTGGGTGCGGTCTTTACATTGCGGCGGATGGGCGCCACCGCGGAAGCTTTTCTGCCCCCGCAGCAGATCCATCACACCACTTAGTAATGGCAGTGAACTCAATTATATTTCTCCGCGCGCGCTATCCACTTATCCATGCCCTTGGCATTCGGATCACCAGGTAAACCTGGGTGGATCACTTGGGCAGTGCACTTTTCTGCCGCCTTGACCAAGTCTTGGTAAGCCCCAGCGCTGGCGTCCTTGATATAGGCCTGCTTCTGATCGTTATAGGCAAAGATACCAGGATTAATATTGATGCATTCATCGCAAGCGGAGCACTCTTGGGAATCAATCCAAGGTGCCAGTGACGCGGCACCGTTAGTTGGTTCAGCCTTCGCGGCTTCTGCCCGTCCAGTGCCATTGGTTTTGACCTCAGCAGATGCGGCGGCCAATGCCGACATATCCAATTCTGCCCCCTCACCGCCGGCTAGCTTCATCAATCCTGCGGCGATATCCTGTACCACTTGGTTGCGGATTGCAGCAACATTGTCGTCTTTGGGCAGTTCAGGTTTCATATCCACCCGCGCCAACTCTTTTAACATGACCCAAAACTGCTTGCGGTCTTCACATGACGCTACCATGGTTGGGCTAACTAATAGGCGGCTAAGCTGCTGTTTGCCGTCAACACAGTTGATGTAAGGATAGATGCCGTCGCGCTCGTCTTCTGATAAATCTAAGTAGTCCGCCAATGGCAACATGTCATCGTGCCAGGTATCGGGTGGTGCGGTGCGGAAGTGTTTGCGGAACCGGTTTTCGGTCATGGCAAAATCGGCGAAGGTCATAGGTGCTTCCAGTGACTTTTCTCGCCCAGCGTCTTGGTATTCGACACTGTAGCTAGGCCAGACAGAATCAATGGCCGGGTTGTTATCCAAATCCAAACATTCAGCTAATGTTTCGCCTTTATCTGGGTTGTAGCGGAACAACGGGAAGGCTCTGGATTCCACTGCCAATTTGGCCTGTTCAAAGCCCATGTCGTCACCAATGCCGTGTTCTGGCTGGCAGGCACTGTAGATGTTGAACAAGGCAGGACGGCTGGTCATCAAGCCCTCAATAAAGCCTTCAATCAAGTGGTTGGCGTGGGCAATGGTACTTTGCATTACATAGGTGGTGCGGTGCGCCATGGCAACCAGGCCAATCTCTTTGCGTACTTCGCCTTTGCCTTTCCAGGACTTGCCAAATTCCGCCATATCAGACACTTGCCCCATAAAGCCGGAAGTACACGCCTGGCCACCGGTATTGGAATAGACCTGGGTATCGAGGATCACCACTTTCAGCGGTTTGCCCGACATCATGGCGCGGGATAGGTTTTGGAAGCCGATATCAAACATGGCACCATCACCACCCACAACAACAACAGGCGGACATAACAAACATTCTTCATCGGTAAAATCTTGCCAGTTAAACCGTGCGAAGAAGTCATCGTGCTTGTTATGGTTGTAGTTGCCAGCCAGCTCCAGCTCTGTGCGACGGATAGCCTTAAAGCCTTCCGCCATTTTCACCATATGGCCTTCAAAAACACCCATCGCCATGGAGGCAGAATCCTGGAACAAATGGTTCGCCCAAGGGAAAGGGTATGGGTTGAAGGGATAGGTACTGCCCCAAACCGAGCTGCATCCGGTGGCGTTGAGGATCCCCATGCTGGAGCGGCCACGGCCACTGTTGCCGTCGGTATAGCAGTCAATTAGCGACTTGAGCTTAGCTACTAACTGGTTCATGTCAGCTAGCCAACTCGGATCCAGCGGTTCGCCACCGGTGAGGTTTTCCACACCATTGGCAATATCAGATAAACTGACTTGGCCACCATTGGCTTTGGCTAGCACCTTAGCCATGGCCTCGGTATTGTCTACGTCTACTTCCGCCACCAGCTTCATTTTGATGTGGTGCTCTAGTTTCTGTAATAAGTCTTGCAGGTAAGCCACGTGCTTGGCCACCCTTGGCCGCATCAAGGCATCAACGGTCGCAGTGAATAAGTGTATAGAGGTTTTTTCCGAGCAACCCAAACAGGCACCATCGCCACTGGTTAAGGATTGATAGGCATTCTTATCCAATAACAAGGTCTCTAGTGCACCTATACCCTGCTCCAGGTCATCAATGCGGATATATTTCTGGGGCGTATTCGGCGAATCCAACCAAAATTCCCAATTGCGCCTAAGTTTGGCGACGGATTCTTCGGTTTGGGTAACCGGGCGCAAGGCATCGTCTTGGCAAACTGCGACACATTCCATACAGCCCTTACAGGTATAGGGGTTGACGGTAATGCTGAGCAGGCCGCCGCTACCGGCACACTGTTTCTCCGGCACGCTAAAGTAAGGCTTGCTCAAGGACAAAGGCACGCCATCCAGCTCTGCTTCGAAGGCGGCAAATTCCGCTTTGAATTGCGCCGTTTCCTGTTCAGACAAGACACTGCCATCGCTATTCTTGTAACCTTTGATGGTGTTGCCGATGGCCTCATGTACTAGCGGCATAATGGAATCGGTATCCGACGCTTGCTGCAACAAGCCCCGCAGGTTTGGCTCCAGCATGCGCACTGCCCGCGGTAAATAGTCCAGCTTTTCACCTGCCTTTTGCAGCCTGGATAATGCGGTATCCAATACCTGGGACACCTCGTTCACCAGGCCAGGTATCGCAGAATCCGGGCAAACTGTATAGCACTTACCGCACGCGGTGCAGTTTTCCGGAATATATTCTGGGTGCTGGAACCGTATCCCGGTCATATCCCGAAACATAGCGGTGGCAGCAGGGATAGTACCTAGGCTGATAAAAGGGTCGGCTAAGTTTTGGTTGCCTTGGCCGCGCTGGTAGAAGTTGCCGGTTTGTGCCCAAAAACGATGGATATCAGTGGCAGCTTGACGGCCTTGTGGCAGGCGTTTAACCATGGCCGGTAGCTCAGGCTCCTGGCCGTGTTCCAACACCTCTATCGCCTGCACGCCCACTTGTTTGCGGGTGACCTCCTGTACCAGGTCATAGCCTTTTTGCACCACCTGCACGTTTTCTTCCACAATACGCGCGCCTTTGGCCGCAAACTTTTTCTGTAGCTGCTTGCGGATGGCATCTAGGAGGCTCTTTTCACTAAAACCGTGCTCCGCCATCAATGAAG
The DNA here is from genome assembly GCA_965279005.1 of Alteromonadaceae bacterium. Taxonomy (GTDB): domain Bacteria; phylum Pseudomonadota; class Gammaproteobacteria; order Enterobacterales; family Alteromonadaceae; genus Planctobacterium. The sequence goes on from CBDIHK010000029.1 coordinate 151,133, forward strand.
TGGCAGCGAAAAACGCACCTTGGAACACCGCGCCTTGCATGCGCATCTGTAGATCAGAATCGGTCGCCACTTCGCGCGCTATTTTAAACGCATCCAAAAAGAATACCCGAATGTTCCTATCCACAATTTGCTGCTGATAATGTTCAGGAATGCTTTGCCAAACTTTGTCAGCATTGCCTTGGTCACTTTGGATGATAAAGATGCCGCCATCTTTCAAGCCCGCTAGGGCGTTGGTGTGCAACAACACATTGGGATCCGGCGACAACACCACGTCTACATAAAAGTATTCGCAGTTCATCTTAATGGGCTCAGGCGCCGCCGATAGGAAATACGTAGTAGGCTGGCCTTTCTTCTCTGAGCCATATTTGGGGTTGGCTTTAATGTGGTATCCCAAAAGCTCAAACAAGGTCATAGCCATGTTTTTGCCGGTGGTGATCGCCCCCCAACCGCCGATAGAGTGGAAGCGCACGGTAATGCTACCTTCAGGCATCAGGTTAGGGTTTTCCGAGCCGTGTATCGCTAGCTCTTTCACTTTTGGATAGGCATCTTCAATCGCTTGTTGGTGCACCGCTTGGGTGGGAGTAGCAGCTTGTTCGTGCACGAAATCAATCGACAAATACACATGCTTTTTCTTGTCGCCTGTTGGCAACATATTCTCAACCGCCGCAATAATGCCTTCAGGCTGCAAATCCCGGCTACCTAGGCCAAATGACGCTGAGTACAATTCCGGAATATCTTGCAAAGTGTTGTAAATCGCTACGCCTTCATGGGGTAAGGTGTCGCTATCCTCAGAAGCCCTGCCATTCTCAACCGCTTTGCCTATGGTAGAGCGTATCTCCCGCATCAGTGGTAAATCGGCGGCTAGAGGCTGGTCGAGGCGCTCCATGACTACCACACCTTTTTTACCCATTAGGCAGCGGGACATGAGATCTGCGGGGAACGGCCTGAACATCAATAAATTCAGTACGCCCACTTTGATTTTGCGGGTACGGCGCAAATAGTCAGCCACAACCTCGGCACTGGGGATAACACTGCCTTGACCCACAATCACATAATCGGCATCTTCCAAGTTATAGCCCATTACCCGCGCATAATGCCTTCCGGTTAACCGGTAGAATTCCGCCATAGCTTGATCCGCTAGCAACGGGATATGGTCAAAAAAGAACGGACGTTGCGCCGCAACGCTCTGCATATAGGCATCCTGGTTTTGCACCACGCCCGACATCACCGGATTATCGACATCCCATAGCTCTGGAATACGACGGCGGGTATCACCATAAATGATTTTCTGCGCCGGTGTTGGGGTGTCGATGATGTCTTCTGGTTTGCCCAAATACTCGGCAATCAGTTTTGGCTCAGGCAATTGCAACGATTCAATCAGGTGGGTGGTTAAAAACCCGTCTTGCGCCACAATACCTGGAGTAAGTGCTAACTCCGCAATGCGATGGGCGATGATGTTTAAATCCGCTGCATGCTGGGCATTGGCTGCGAAATACTGGAAAAAGCCAGTATCGTCGATACAGTGATAATCATCGTGGCCTGCATGCACATTTAAGGTAGCCTTGGTCATGGCGCGGGCACCGATGTTCAGCACATAAGTCAAGCGTTTGCCAACAGCTGCGTACAGCGATTCATGCATATAGGCAATGCCCTGGCCAGAGGAAAAGTTGGCTGCGCGCAAACCGCTCATGGACAAACCTGCAGTCACCGCCGCTGCAGCGTGTTCACCTTCAGGCTCAATGAAAATAAGTGGCCGCCCAGACATATTTAAATGACCTTGTGCCGCAGCCTGTGCCCAATATTCTCCCATCTGGGTGGACGGCGTAATGGGGAAGGCACCCGCAGCATCGGTAGATTCCCGCTCACACATGATCACTGCACTATTGCCGTCCATCGCGGCACGGGTGCCAGGATATTTAAACGTTTGCTGTTTATCACTCATCTCTTGTTTATCCTTGGCCTGTAAAAAATCAAACATGTCCCACCCTTATGAAAAAGCTGTTGGCAGTGAAGTATTGCGGATTGGTGCCACCGCGGCGGCACCTTTGACCGGTCCGGCATCGCCAAACCAGATAATGGCGCCGGTAGGGCAACGCTCTATGGCATTGCGCCCGGCGCCATCTGACGTATTATTGGCAAACACGTTTGGTAGATTGTGATGCATTTTTATTTGGTTAGGGGCATCTGCGGCGCAACGGCCACAAGCAGTGCAACCCACTTGGCAACCTTGCTGCACGTGCTCACCTTGTTCTAGGTTCTTGCAAGCGACCCACAGGTGTTGTTCGGTGCTTTCCAAGGAAAACAAGCCTTTGGGGCATTCCACAACACAATCGCCGCACGCGGTGCATTTGGCTTCGTCCACTTTGGGTAAACCGTGGGCGTCCATAGTAATGGCACCAAAGGTACATTTAGCTGCGCAATCCCCCAGACCTAAGCAGCCCCACATACAACTTTTACCCCCGCCGGAAACCTGGGCTGCTGCATTGCAGGTAGCCACGCCTTGGTAGTTGGCCTGGCGCGTTGCAACGTTATCGCCACCGGCGCAAGCTAGACGCGCCACTCGTTTAACTTGTTCACCCACATCCACTTGCAGGAAAGTGGCAATAACATCCCGGTCTTGAGGGCTACTGACACTGCACTTTCCAGGCAAGGCCTGGTTGGCCACCAGTGCTTCGGCGAACATATGGCAGCTTGGGAAACCGCAGGAACCGCAATTGGCGTGGGGCAGCATGTCTTCAACGGTTTCCAGGCGGGGATCTTCCACCACGCGCAAACGGCTGTTGGCGAATATCAGCAATGACGCCAACAAAAGCGTTAGCACCGCTACCACCGATACAGCTGTTAACACCGTTTCCAGCATGTAAGTCCCTACCCCGTGTTTAAAATTTGGCCTGAATAGCTATGTGCAGCCATTCTGTACTACAATTTTCGAGGCCTCAAATGACATCCGATGAGTGCTTGATCTACATCAAAATGAAAATGTGATTAGACCGGAAGTAGGAGATTTTGATGGAAACGAGCCGTGGAGAAACCCCAAGCCCAGTGTTTTATAAGATGGCTTAATGGCAATACACAGCCACTACAGCTCAAAATAATTGATAAAGCACTTATAAAGCTGGGTGCCGCCAAGCACACTGGCAGAGGGGAAGTGTAGGATAGGAATAAGGTCACAGGGGGCTTCAATGGTTTGCAGGGCGCGATCGTTTTCCAACTCGTCCACGTTCAGCACCCGCGCCATCATTTCACCCTGTTTAATATGGCTGCCAGGCTGGGCCAAATACTCGACAATGCCACCGGTTTTGGCGTACATAATGCGGTAATCCTTCAGGTGCACCGCATAGCGCCGGATATCAATAGGCTCAAAGCTACCAGGGGCAAAACAACCTTTTGACGTTAAGTAGGCCAATATTCCTTTTGCATCATAGGCGCCCGCGGTGAATTCAATCACTTCTTGCGAGCCCATTTCCACCGTAAACGCCTCCACGCCAAAATCCCAATCCCGTTCAGGGAAGCGCTCTTCCAAGCCTTGCTGCAGCTGCCACCAGGGGCAAAAAGTGGCTTCGTCCAAGGCACCATCAAATGCATTTGGGATCAGGATGACATGGGGAATATTAAAATATTGGGCTGACTCACGGGCGTACTCGGGTACATAAATATGCCGGGTGGACACTGGTCCATTGTGCAGGTCGATGACTATATCAGCATCAAAAGCGAAGCGTTGTAATTTGAGGTTCAGCTGCTGTGCCAAACCCACACCCCATTCTTTATCGAGAACCTGGTCTATACCCTGCTTGATATGGCGGCGGAATTCGTACTTGAGCAGCCCTTTGTCATAGTCAGCTTCCACCTGGTCAATAAACTGCTGTACCAAGTCCGCATCGTAATAATAGGCCCGGTTCCAGTTTTGGCCATTGACCGGGTCAAAGCGTCCCAAGGTATATTCTCCCGATTTGATATTGCTACCAACCGGGTTGCAGTTGGGTACCAATATAACTTCACCAAACAACTCAGCCTGCTTAAGCGCCTGGATGATGTGGTAAATCACCACATTCCCTTGTACTTCGGCACCATGGATGGAACTTTGGATGTAGGCTTTGGGACCTGGGTGCTGCCCCTTGAAGCGGTACACTGGCACGTTTAGGTTACGGCCAGAAGCATTCTGGGCCACTACCAAGTATTCTTTGCTAAACGTAGGGAGCGCTTTGGATAGTGTGTCGCTTTGGGATTGAAACTGCATTAGGTAAAAGGGATAGCTGCAAACTACCCCTTAGTATTCAGGTATATGGCACTAATGCAAGCGCGACAGGGACATTACTGTGGCATCTGCCCAATAAAATCGAATTTGCCAATGGACAGGCCATTCTTACGCAAGATGTTGTAGGCCGTAGTAATGTGGAAAAAGAAGTTAGGCATAAAAAAGTGGCTTAAATAAACTGGCCCGCGAAATTCAATCTGCTCGCCATTGGGCAACGGCACTACCTGGATCCTTTGCAATCCAGCATCTAGTGCATCTTCGTCAATTTGCGAGACGTATTCCTGGATCTTGGCTACCCTTTGCAATAATTCATCAAAGGTTTTTTCCTCATAGGGGTATTCTGGGATAGCGATATCCGCCAGCCTGCTGGCACAGCGGGCGGCAAACTCACTGACCATCTGGAATTGCCAAATCAACGGATGCATGTCTGGGGCAAGGCGGTCGTGCAATAAGGCATCTGGATCAATATTCTTCTCTTCACAGAACTCTTTTGCTGTCTGGATCAAATTGCTCAACGAACCCAGGTATTGCTGGATCACAGGTTTGATAACATTGGAAACGGTAAGGGTCATAGGTCACCTTTAGTAGGTTTAGCTTTTAGCACTGCATTCAGACATGGAGCCGGATCTATCAATTGCAAGCCATCTTTACCAAAACGCGAATAAGGTAAAACTAAACAATAGCCCGCCTAATACCGGCCAATAGAGTAGCTTAGGTACGTTATTGTCTTGGAACTGGATAATGCGGATATTAAAGCCCCAGCTAAATAAGATTGAGTTAACCGATACGATCAGGATCATAATGTAGGCGATGATGAAAAAGTATTCCATGTAGATCAGTTCATTCGCCCCAATATGGGAGCGCAGTTCAACATGAGCCAACAAGGCCACAAAGAACAGCGCGGAAGCGGACGCCAATACCTCAAGGGCATTAAACCCAATCAGCCCAATGCGTCCTTCATCTTTTGAATTGGTGAGCAGCACAGCATACAGCATCAACAAAACAATGATGACGGGAAACAAATAAGAGACAAAGGGATCGATAAAGTTGCGACTGATCGCAATGTTAAAATACAGCTCAGGCACATCACTCTTATTGGCTTTGCCATCAATTCCCAAATTGGAATTGTAGTGGTTCATTTTAAAATCAAAGAAGCTGCGTTCCACCCGCCAGCCAGAGATGGCAAAATCCTTCTCCAACCCAGGTTTACTGCTGGTATTCATGTTGTCATAGGAAGCTACATCGGGCACTAGGATCACATGCTCGCGGTAGTCTTTTGGCCATATACGCAAGCCAATAAGCTGCTTGTCAAAGGGGTAGGTTTCATAGTCGAAGTGTTCCGGCAACAATACCTGGAACTCCCAGCCCAAGGTTTTGTAGCCACCGGCTTCATCCTCATAGATTTGCTCAATCTGGGTTTGCCGGGATCCGGGGAAAACTACCCCTTTTTCGATATCAAAATCATTATTTAACCGATATCTTTGCCATATGTAACCACTTACAAACAAGTTGTTTTCACTATCCATTTTAACCGACTGCACCGCTACGCCGGTAGGGATAAAAATCGGTGGCGGCTTGTGTTGCTGTAATGAGGCTTTGCTGTAGTCCTTAATAAAGCGCTTGCGGTCTGCGTCATTTGAAACCACAGTGCGGCCATAAATGGCATCCATCTCAGTGACCTGTTGTTCTACCCAAATATACATGATGCCCACAAAACAACTAAAGGTAACAATCAGCGCTGTCCACCATATCCGGTTGTGTATACCAATTTTGATTAAGGAGCTTAAGTACACTGTCCAAAGTATGACTGACAAAACGCTGAACAAGGTCAGGATGTGGTGGTTCCTCTCAATAAACGCCGCGATACCATGTACCTCACCTTGCAGCTCGTGGTGGGCAAAAAACGCTTGTTCAATCACCACTGCGATAACCCAGCCGGTAGCCTCGATACGGGTCAGATCCAAAAATGAAGGGGCTTCGGTCACTTCATTAGTTATGGTGAACAGCTGTTCACCATGGCTGTCCACTTGGCCACTACTAATGTCGGGAAACACTTGTTGAAACTGGATTTGTGAATCTACCCGCGAGTTGGGATACAACGAGTGGTAAATTTCCTTCTTGCTAGCGTCAAAGACAATGCTATAGCCTTCATCACCGGTATCTACCTTATTGATCAAGTTGGCGATTTCATCCAAGCTAACATTGACAATGACATAACCCAGCCGTTGCCCATCAAGCTCTATACTTTTAGTATAAGGTACTACCCACGCCTTGCTTACTTCATCATATTTCAGTGGTAGCCAGCCTCCTTGCTGGGCTGTAGCGCACTGGTACCAATCGTTGCCGGTACAGCCCTGGTCTTCGCCAGAACTGAAATAGTCATAGGAGGCGTCCAAGCGCTGCATCCTGTAACCACCGTCAAAGTGCACGGAATAGGGCGCAAATAGGCGCAACTTATCGGAAATAGAATAGGGCTCGAAAGCGGCGCCTATGCCAATAAAGCCATCATATATCGCACCGACTTCCTGCACGCTGCGGGTAATTGCTTCAGTGTCCGTTGCTGCTTCAGCAATTTTTTTAGCTAACTTTTCAGCAACTTGCTCTACGCCGGCAAAATGCCCTTCCAGTGCCTGTTTGATGATGCCTTTGCTTTGGTGCAAGTACTGTTGGGTTTCTTGCAGCTTGGTTTGGGAAAGCTGCCAATAAAACCCTAGCAGTATAGCCGTCGCCAAAGTCACTGCGAGGGTAATGCTGCTGATACTGGCAAACCAGACACGTTTCGCCGTGGCAGTCCTATAGGAGGCGGGTAATAAATCTTCAGTCATTGAACCGCTCCACTTTCTTGCTAAAGCCTTTGCCGCGTTGGTATTGCATCAGCCAAACTTGTTGGCTAGCTTGTTGCTGGCCTTGCCCCAAATAAAGTTCACTGCCCAGACCAATATCCAGAGTTCCCAGCTGCTGCAACGCAGCTTTAATGTCGTCGCGCCCTTCGACAGCACCATATTGCTGTAACGACTGGTGTAATATCTTGGCGACGATATAGCCTTCAAAACTAATTTCATTGACCCTGCCTTCCGGGACATGGGCATGCATATCGCGTTTAAATTCTTTGGACAGCGCCAGACCATTGCCTAAGTAGGGCACCACCTGGGACACAAACACCCTGTTGCTTGCTATATCCAGGCTCTCACCCAGTGCCGTGGCTCCAGCAAAGGATAGGTTGTAGTAGAGGGTATCTGGAAACAGGTTGTGGCTGTAATTAATGAATTTGGCCGACGCGGCATATGCGCCTACGATGATCACGGCTTTCGGCGGCTTAGGCATATCCAACATGTCAATAATGGCGGTATCAACTTGCAAAGTATTGCGTTGGTAACGGGTGACCAATAACTGTTCAGCCCAGGTAAAACCTTTCTGTTTCAACACCTGCATGGCTGCATAGTAGCCAGCTTGCCCATAGGCGTCGTCTTGGATAAAAAAGGCAATACGGCTGGGTTTGATACCTGAGTGCAGGATATGTTGAATTATCGCGTCAAGCTCCTGCCGGTAACTGGCCCTAAAATTGAATACATAAGGGTCAGGTGGCGTTTTGCGTAGGATACTTGCGCCAGTGTAGGCTCCGTAAAAAACCGTATTGTTTGACTGCGCAAAAGGCATGGCCACTTTCGCGGTAGGCGTGCCGACATTGCCCACCACGGCGAGTACGCCATCCTCCAGGATGAGCTTTTCCATATTGCTAAGCGCGCTTCCAGGCTGGTAACCATCGTCCCTTACTACCAGTTCAAACAACTGTTGGTTGGCACCACCATTGCAATTGACCTTGGACAAATACGCCATAACGCCATCGCGCATCGATTGGCCGAGGTATTGTGCCGGGCCTGATAGAGCGGTGCTCATACCCAATTTAATTGGGTTACTCGCAGCGTCCGGGGACTGGCACTGCGCGCTAGTGAGCTTACTAAAAAGCACTAAACACAGCGCTAACCAATAAGGGGGAACCCGCAGCAACATGTTGCTCCTCTTACTTAAAAACAAAATCATAACGGCCAGCCAACAGCTTGTCTAATAGGCTCGGGGTAAATAACTAAGCAGCAATTGAATCGCTCAAATTAAGTAAGAAAAACCTGCTTAATTGGGAATTTTTAACCACAGGCTGTCATCTTGCAGTGGTGTTTCAGGCGTTAAAAAGGGATTGTGCAGTTTGTACAACTTCTTTCCTTGCCACTTGCTCATAGGTAGCAGCGCTTTAGTCAGTGCATGCTGCTCCATGAAAGTGGCAAATTTTCCTGAGTCAATTAGGCTCCTGAAGCCTTGGTGCAGGTAATCCGCCAATTCCTGGTCAGTGCGCCCAACAAAAATATAAGCTGCATAGGGGTAATAGAAGATAACGTCATCCATTATGGCTAGACCGGGATAGCGATCATGCGCATTTTCATATTCAAAGTAGACTTCGTGCAAAGCCCTGGGGAAATAGTCACACTTTCCCCGCATCAACATTTTTAGCATTAAATCATATTGGCTAACCCGTTTCACCCTGAAACGGTTCAGTTCCAAAATATCTGAGTCGCTCCAATGTTCCCCTTGGCAGGCGCTTAATTGTCGCCATTGCTGCAAATCAAGGGATTCATACCCCGCCGCACCTTTGCCATCCACAAGCGCCGCCCGGTAGCCAAGCAACCCCGCTATAAGCGGTAACCTAACTGGTAGTAACTTGTTTTCCAGTTCCCGGTTGGTACCACTCCAAATTATGTCGACAAAACCGCGGGACAGCATATTGTCCTCCCGGTTAATGCGCTTATCAGCGGGCACAAACTGCAAGCGGTATGCTTGCTTCCCGGTCACGGCTTCCCTTTCATCTAAGATCAACTGCAACAAATCAAGGAAGTAACGCTGGCTGGTGTGATGCTCTGACAATGGAGCCAAAACTTTGAGCGATCGGAATTCTGCGTGCACCTGCAAGCAGCTAACCAGGCAGAGGGTAAGAAACAAAAAACGCATTTAATGAGTAAAGCAAAGGCGTCTTAATTATACAAATGCCACTTTAGTCGTATTTATGCTGTTTAATGCAGCCTAATCCAATACTTTTCCGGGATCGTCAGTGAGGCTTTTGGTAGCCAAGGATTGGACAGTTCAATTAAACGTTTTCCCCGCCATTGCTGCAGCGGAAACATCGGCCTAGTCAGGGGATGCCTTTCCAAAAGCGCATAAAAACCGCCTTGCTCAATTAGTTTTGAAAAAGCCTGGTAAACCAGTTCTTGAATGTGCTTGTCTTCTTTACGCACGAACATAAAGGAAGGGAATGGATAATAAAATAAAAGATCCTTGGACAGAGTTAAAAAGCCATACTCCAGCCTTGCTAATTGAAACTGTGAATCAGCTTCAAATAGCGCCCTGGGGAAATAGTCGCAGCGCCCATTGGCGAGCAGCCGGTAAATGAAATTAAACTGGCTCACCCGTATCAGCTGATAGCCGTTGTATTCCAATATATTGCTATCTTGCCAATGGTCTACTTGGCACGCTGACATATTTTGGATTAAACCTACTGGCGCATTGACAAAATCATTCTCTAGATCTTTGGGCAAAATTGCTATGCGATATCCCAATAACCCACCAACAACCGGAATACGTACAGGTAAAAAATCTTGTTCCATGCGCTCGTCAGTGCCTTTCCAGATCAAGTCCACTACCCCTCTTTGCAGCAGCACCTCACCCCGATCCACTTGCAAGTCGTCAAGCCGTACTGGAATAAACTCAACCTGCCCTGACTTTGGATAGTGCTCTGAAAGCGCTTGTAACAGCTGCCAAAAATAGGATTGGCTTGCATTCGATTCCTGATTTTTTTGCACTTTGATTTGGTACACATTGCCAGCCATGTCCTGTGTGTTGGCAAACGCGTGGGCGTGGCCTAATAGCACCGCTAGATATATTAAAAGCGGTGTTAAGGACATTTTTTTGTCGTGAAACAATGCAGGCCACATAAGTTTATAGTGGTTTGTAATAGACAACTATAAATTAAGGTATAGCATTTTAAACACAACTCGTGTTGACATTTTTTACACGCTGCTAGGGCTAAGCCTAGACAGATGGCTATTATTTTTTCCTAGCTAAGGATATCGGGGCTTGCATTATTTGCCCAAGAAGGCACAACTTGTTACTTTGGGCACAGTAGCGGATCGGGCTGCAAACCAAACTGCCCGGCGGAAAAGCACAGATGACCCCGGAATTACTTGTTGAACTACTTAAAATTCTCTACCTCACTGCCATCCTTGTAGGGGCAATGGTATCAGCATTACTTTTCCGCAAGCGTATTAACAAACTTTCAAACAGATTGTGTGCGGTCTATATACTGGTGATGCTACTGCCTTTGTGGAATGGCTATGTGTCCCACTCTAGTGCCCTCGCGCCCCTGAGTATTGTCTATTTAAACTACTTCTATCCTTGGCTATTTGGCCCTCTTTTACTTCTGTATTTAAAAGCGTTATTCGAACCCGGGGTAACTTGGCACCAATCCAGTATGCACTTTTTACCGCTGCCGTTTACTGCGCTTTTTATATTTAGTTTGAACTTTGCCTACGTCACACCAGGCAACGCAATCATTAGCCAAGCATATAGCATGGCAATGTACAGCCAAATTTTAGGCTATGTTGCTTATTGTTGGCTTTACTTGTCTAGACAAGAATCACACCATGAATCCGTTAGTGCCAACCTGGACGGCATCCCATTGGCCTGGCCGAAGAAGGTACTAACCTTATTTACTATGGCCTTTGTCCTAGATTGTTTAATATTTGGATTAAACCTGTTGTTGGCAGAACGTCCCCATTGGCTAGTGGATATTTTCTTTATTGGTGAATCATTATTAGTTGTGATGTTGGGTATCTTCGCCTTAAAACAGCCGGAACTGTTGTTTGACCGGTTTGTGTTTGAAGGTAACAGCAAATATCGGCACTCCCCCCTCAACCTAGCACTTGCAGTAGACATCAATAACCGCTTGCAAGCTCTAATGCAGGAACAAAAATGCTATTTGGACAATGAGCTTACACTGGCTAAACTGGCCGCCCAATTGCAGGTAGCGCCGCACCATCTTTCGCAGGTGTTATCGGAGCAACGGCACCAGAACTTTTATGAGTTTGTAAACCGGTACAGAATTGAACATGCCAAACAATTGCTGGCCAGTAATGACCCGCAATTTGGCAATATTCTAGACATTGCATTCCAGGTTGGATTCAATAATAAAACCAGTTTTAACGAAGCATTTAAACGTTTTACCAAACTGACCCCCAGTCAGTTTAAACATATTGAGTCAGCTTAAGTTTATTTTCATAGAAAATATTTGCTTTAAAATCATATAATTGGGATATGTAAGCCAAGTATTAACACAGCTTGACGCATTAAAGCTATAAATCCCTACTCTGTTGCCCATTGAATAGACGGAGCAACACCATGAAACATATCTTGCTTATAATGAGCTTTTACTTGGCCTTGGCATCAAGCCTGCTGCTGGCCAATGAGGGCACACCCCAAAAGCCACCGCAGCAGCAGTACGATTTCCTAATAGGTGATTGGGACTGCCAATTCCAAAAATACAATGCCGTGGAGCTCGAATACGAACTCGGTTGTTTTTGGCAAGGCAAATACACCTTTGATGGCAACATGGTACAAGACGATTTCCGCATGTATAGCCAAGACGGCAAACAAGTCGTTTTTGCTGGCACGACACTTCGCACCTATGTTGAACAAAAACAACGCTGGGATTTGGCATTTTTAAGCTCCCGCAATGGCCATTGGCCAAACTTCTATGGTAGCTGGCAACAAAATAGCATGCATATAGTGACAAAAGGCAAAGATGCACAAGGTGAATTTGATGCCAAGATACGTTTTCACAATATCCAAAAAGACAGCTTCACCTGGGAAATGAAAAAGAGCTACGACCAAGGTAAAACCTGGCAGCTGGACTCAATCATTACTGCCAAGCGCAAGGATGTCGAGACTAAAACGGCTTCTTGACCAGCTTTAAAAAACCAACGCAAACTGCCAATTCAAGCTGAACTTTGGTTCAGCTTGAGTTCTTACAAGGTTTAGCAAGAGTTCAGCCGTAATTCACCGCCCCCGTTCCAGACTGAATAATGTAAACGACTATTCAGAGCAACCAAACCAGTCCTGGAGCTAACTATGTTTCGAATTTATATTTTGTTGGCAACTGCGAGTATTGCCTTTATGTCCAATGCCGACGCAACAATTCCTTGGCAGGCTTCTTCGAAAGAACGTTACCAGGGCAAGGAAGTGACCAATAGTATTAAGTCCTCCCATCACAGCCAAGCTAAGCCCAAGGCAGGTGATAAAGCAATCAAACCACATGGGTTGGCAACCACAGGGAAATCTAGCCAGGCCACCTTGGCGCAGCAGTCACTGCAACAGCAAGCCGAACCTGCAAAATTCCATCCTGTATCAGCTGCACATATTGTTGATGGCAGTGATTTCTGGATCTACGATGCCTATCTAACTTTTCTCGAAGACATCGACCACGATGGTTATCACTACCGGTTTGAACTCGCCTTTGATGTAGATACGGCCTATGCGCATGCCGATGTCTATGCACGGCTTTACCTGGGCGATGGTGTCACTTTCAAGGAATACCATACAACCTCAATATTCCACATTGACAATACAGATAGTGACGACAAATTTTATGTGGAAACTGAACTGCTGTCGGGCTACGCACCTTACGATTACGACATCCAAATTGAACTCTACGAAGCCCACAGCAACCATCTAGTTGCCATTTACGATCACCTCAACGACACAGACCTAAGCTATGTGCCCTTGGAAAGCTACAATTATGAAACCCTGCCAAGCCCCCCTCCAACCGTTGTACGCAGCCGTGAACGGGGCGGCAGTAACGGCGCGGCGCTGACTTTGCTACTGGGCTTGCTAGCCCTAACGGCCAGGAGGCGCAAAAAAAAGGGGGGTAAACAGATAACCTAAAAGCTGGTAGGCTGGTGCATAAGGGTTATGTTTGCAATGAAACCAAAAACACATGCGTTTTAGCCATATTTTACTGCTTTTTCTTTTATTAACTTGGGTTTCTGCCTGCGCAACGAAAAGCAGGCAGGAGCAAATTACCCACCAACAACTGCTTACCGACATCAAAGAAAATGACAGTAAACTGTTTATTTTTATCGTGAACTTCCTGGAAGGAAAGCCCCGGAACGAATTTCACCAAACCATGCAAAACAATAGCCAGAGGCAGACTGGTTCCCGCACGGCGAGTAGCTCCAGGTCAAAGCAGGTTGATTTGCAAGAACGTTTGGAAAAACGCGTCTTTGACGCATTAGATTATAAATTAGAGCAAACTGGATTCTGCCGGGATGGCTATTTTGTCCTGAGCAACTATATTGAATTTGGTACGGCTGAAGTGCGCGGCGAGTGCAAAGAAAGCGCCACCGACGCTGATCGTAAATTATTCGCAAAGGAAAGCAACAATGTTTAGTATCCGTTACTACCCCAAAACCCACAGCAATAAAACACACAAATGCCAAGGCTGTGGCCGCCAGCACAAAGTCGCGACAAGCTATTGGAAAGTACTTAGTTGTGACCTGTTTAACATCCCGGTTTGTATTTTGGGAAGCGGCCTACAAGAGACCTGTGATTGCACCCGACCATTGCCAGCACTGAACTTACTGGCAGGTGGCACCCGCAAAAAAAACCGTTGGTTCGCTCCGCTTGGTTACAACTTTGGCTTTGTGCTAATGCTAGCAGGTACCCTGTTTGTTAATCAGCATTTGCAGCAATTACAGGTTGAACGGCAAGCGATTATTGCCGAACTAAAACCCGATGATTATTTGTTTGTCGACATCCAGGCACTGGATGAAGACGCCCATCCAGAATACAGGTATACGGTACTCAGGGTACTGTACCAGGATGGAGACAATGTCTTATTGCGGGTCGGCAATGTCCACCACAACTACCCAGCGTCACCATTTCATCAACTGAAAGCTGACAAGGCCATGCAGAGGAATTTTTTCAAGCACGAAACCATGACCGTAAGCCACACCCAAATAAAAGACCTGTATGCTGACGGTACGATTTACGATGTGCGGCGGCCGGAAAACCTCAGCATTGCTGGATGGATTGTGCGCCGTTCAAGCGCCCCCGTGGTTAAGCCCCCAGATATCTAACAACTAATCTGGGTGATATTGCGCGCCGGCAGCCTGGTAGACTTTAGCTACGGCCAATTCAAATTCCCCTTCAACCTTATCGGCGAGCAAGAAGCCCAGCGCATTGACCTGGTCGAATTGCAGCTGCGGCGCATTGCTAACCCAACGACCACGCCAAGTGGCAGTAAAGTCTTGGGCGATAAAAGCATGCTCCACCCACGAGCCAGGTAACGTGGCAAATTCCGCTTTGTAGGACAAGCCGCGGGCTTGTGGCGTGCGCAGCCGCAGTTGGTAGCGGCGACCATCACCTTTCACCCGGATTATTAATGGCGAGTCATTGTCGAGGCCAAGGTGCTGACGGTAGCGGAAGGTGCTGGCAAAGCCGCCGTTATTATCCAGGCTTAAATTGCCGCTAAACAGGAGGGTTTCATCATTAAAATCGACGCGCGAACGGGACACACCACCCATGACAGTATCATTGGAGATATACCAATTGTTGGCTTCATCGGTAGAACCAAATTCGACTACCCTGGCCTGGGACATGTTGTTTACCCCGAGTATCAAAACAAATAGGAAAATAGGCATGCTATTAATACCCACCTGCTGCTGGATTGGATTAACCTCTATCAATTAATTTTGATATTAACCAAGATATTTTTGTACGTTACGTTATTTATTCGGCTTCATACTCGCCGATACGCTCACCAGCTTCCATGTACCGCTGCGCTTTGACCATACTTGGGTGCCGCCACCAGCAATGGATATAGCCACGCCTGACTGCAAAACCATGCTTTGCTCAAATTCATTCACTAAAATGGCGGTATTGGCATCGATCACTTCTACTTCGACGTTGGTAAAGTGCAGTGATTCAACGGTTGCCACTGCGGCGAATCCCGGTTCAACGGTCTGAATTAACTCTTCCAATGAATTCCAGTTGCTACCATCGCTGTTTAGCCCTACGAATGATTTAGTATCGAAATGGTCAATGTACTGTTGGAAATCCATTGATTTAGATGCCTCAACCAGGCTGGCAAACGCCTGCAACACTTCTTGTTCTGCAGCTTCGGGATCAAACTGGTTTGGCGAGCAGGCAATGAGTTGAATACCCAACAATACAATGCTGGCCAATCGAATAGTTGTTTTTATCAATGGTTAATTCCTTTTATTTTGCAGTATTTGTAAGTTCGGTCAATAAGCTTCACCAGACCGGTCTTGATCTAGGCTTTGGCTTCGCTAGCCGGACCTATCCAGAAAAATGGATTATACGCCACCTCCCATAAATGGCCATCAAGGTCTTTAAAATAACCGGAATAGCCACCCCACTCTACTTTTTGTGGTTTTTTTACCATCTCTGCACCGGCTTTAACCGCTTGTGCCATCACCGCATCGGCTTCCGCTTCAGACTGGGTATTGTAGGCTAAAGTCACGCCGCGAAAGCCAGCTCCTTCGGCTGGCACCATCGCGTCTTCAGCCAACAAATGCCAAGGATATAAGCCGAGCCATGTACCATTTAGGGTGAAAAAGGCAACCCCAGGTGGTGATTCCATTTTAGGCAGCCCTAAACCGTTGTGATAAAACTCGACAGCTTTATCGAGCTCCTTAACCCCTAGGGTGACCATGCTAATTCTGGGTTCCATTTTTTATTCCACTGGTTTGTATTAATTTGCGGTAATAGCCGCTATATCCACTCCAACCCTTGATAAGGCTGTTGTTTTAGGCTTTCCAGCCTATCTTGAAGGCTACCCACATGAATTTCCAGTTTGTTGCCGTCTGGATCCAAGAAATAGTAGGATTCCCCTTCACTGCGATTAGTTTTCCATTGCTTAGCACCAGTGGCTTTAATTCGCTCTTCCAAAGACGCAAAGTCTTTGGCATCTACTGTCCAGGCAATATGGCTGTAATCTTTTGAAGGGCTAGGCGTATCCAATGACAAGCACAGCCAAATGCCATTGGCAGACAGGTAAGCACCTGTGTCCCATTTAACATGGCCGGTAAATCCCAAGATGTCGCTATAAAAACCCAATGACTTCTCAACATCGCTGACCGCAAGGGTGATATGGTTCAGCCCTGTAACCATGAGAATTCCCCTGTTAGAAAACCACTAGTACTATAGCCAGAGAACACCCTATGATGTAATCCGTTCATGGTAACTGATAGTCAAAATCATAATAATGCTGGCCTTCTTCAATGCGGATTGTCATTTTGCCACTGAGCCCCAGCAGCTCCCCTGTCCCTGAATCCGGTACCACTTCCAGTGTCAGGCTTTGGCCTTGCCCTGACATTAGGCCGTAGTGCTGCAATACAAAACTGCCTTGTTTTCCTGCTAGGGTACCGCTTACCTGCTCTATTGCGACATAGCCTGCAGAGCCTGGTGTTGCAGTCATGGCATTAAGCATCTCGCCTTTGCTCTTGGCTGATAGCTCTCCATGGAACTGCTTGTCTATCGACATCCTTCCCAGATTAACGCCATCCTGCCCAACGAATGACGCAGACAAAGGCTCCAGTTTTACATCAAACTTACCTGAAATGTTCATATGTTCTCCTTGCAGGCACAAATATATAACCTTATAAACCGTGGTGACGGCGGATATGGGTAATAAGGCCTTCGTCATTAAATTCGAGCGACATGATGTTTACAGCAGTGTACTCAATTGCCTTGTCCAAGTGGGCTGGTCTGCCTTTTGCGTGTTCCTTGAATTTCACAAACACCACATTGCGACCCACCATCATCTGTAAGATATCAATATTGCTAAAGTGGATCTCGTCCTGCAACTTGGCCACCATACCCTTCCTTAACTCCGACTTCTGGGTCACGGTCACATTAAATTTCACATGTTCATCGACAAAGTCATCGGCTAAAAAAGAGATGAAGTGGTCTACGTCTGCTTCGTTGGATTTAGGCTGTTGCCGCGCATTTTTAGCAGCTATAAAGGCCTCTGTTTTATCAACCAAAGCTTGTTCAGATAGCGGTTTAGCCATAGCAGGAAATGCTAATATTGCGACCAATAGTATCCATAACCGTTTAATCAAAGTGTTTTTCCTCTGCCCGTTACTCGAAGTTTTAGTGTCGGATAACAGCGATGCTACTACTTGGCATTGCTTCATTTTTATATCTCCATTCAATTGAATTAACTAGGCCTCAGCCTTCTATTTGGCTGTCGCTAAAATATTCGCTTCTAAGCCTATTCCTGCTGGCGGTTTAAAAAATACTTCCAAATCAAGACTCACAACGAAAACAACGCTATTCGCCAAACTTTCCCGCATAAACATTAGCGCTGAAAATTCGCCAGCCCGCCTCAACTAAATGACAAATATACAAAGTTCGAAACTCCAGCTGGGAAGACTCTGTAAATACCCGCCAACCGACGTTAACCAACATTTGCTGTTGTCCTAGCAGTTCTTCCCTCAGAAGCACATATTGTGCATGCTGGTAGCCCAGGCTTTTCATTGTCTCGCAGTTGGCGGAAAATTTACTGACAAGATCTGTTTTATCAGTAAATACCTGAACACCATCTGCATCGGAAATCGCGCAAGGCAAACGGTAAAGATCGGCAATCGCGTTGGGGTCAAGAGCGTCAAATGCAGCGGTGTATTGATTGAAAAGTGCTTCCATGTTTGTTTTTCCATTTGGACAGTTAAGTCTACTGGTAATTGAGGCTATATTTAACTTGGACAAAGTCATTGGCAAAGGCAACAGCACTACTTTGTTCAAGCTTAACTTGATGCTTGAGCCTGCCAAAAAGCGGGATGCCTTCGCCTAATAAAACCGGTGCCTTGGTAACAACCATATCATTTATCAGTTTGAGGTTTAGAAAAGACGTAATAGTGGCACCGCCATCTATATAAGCATGCTGCAGTGCTTTTTGCTCGAGCTCTTTGATGAGCGCTGGAATCTCGCCAGAATAGATTTCCACTTTGCCCCGCAAACTAGTTGGTACTTGTTTTACCGTTTTGCTTAGTACATAAATTGGTATGTCGCCATACGGCCATTGTTCTGGCGTTAGCTGCATTGCCGCTATGGCTTCCATGCATTTACGCCCCATCACCATGCAATCAATAGACTTGATGAAATCGGCAAATCCCATATCTGGGTTGTCATCCATATTGGCGCCTTGCCTACCGGCGCTATGCAACCAATCCACAGCGCCTTCATTGGTAGCAATGTAACCATCGGCACTGGTTGCAATAAACACAGAACACTGCATGATGAACCTTCCTTAGTTTTGTTTTTGGATGTCCCTAAGCTGTTTAAAGAGCTATCCCAGGGCAGTTAAGCCGCTTAGCCTAGTCTAAAAGTAAGCAATTGCACAATCCTGATTAGTAGCAATTTATGTATTGCAAGAGATAGCCTTGTGCCTATCCCAATAAGTATTACCGGTAAAACACCGCCAACCACAGGGTGGCTTCTTCTGCAGAGGTAGATAGCACCTTGTGTTTTTCATGGGCTTGTATGTTTAAGTAATCGCCCTGTTTTAAGGTTATTACCCTGCCATCGGCGAATTCAATAGTACCATGCCCCGCCAAGACCATAACCCATTCGTGTTCCACTTGGTCATACCAACCAACATCAGGGGAACTGTGGCCATGGGAAATGATGCGTTCAATCCGCACAGTTTTGGTGGAAACGATTTCTTCAAACAATTCTTCGGGGATACTATTTGGTATGTCAGACAAGAAATTTGGCATCGGGTTGCCTTTGCTTATTGAAACCAGGTACTGGTTAAAGTGCTAAAATTTAATCCCCAGGGTGAGCTGGTAATTGCGCCCCGGTTGAGGGTTGAGGGTATCATAAAAACCACCGTCCGCAGTCCTTATTCCCGGATCGACCCAGTCCTGGTCAAAGATATTGTCTATGCGCAAGGACAAATCTATATTGTCTAATAAAAATCCCCGCCACAATGCATTGATATTGGTCACTGAGTATCCATCTACACTATCCAGGGGGTTGCTTGGGGTAGTACCGCGTTTGCCCACCCAATTATGGCTGGCAAACAAGGAAAGCTGGTCTGTATAGCGCCAGGTCACACCAATGTTGGCTTTGGCATCCGCAATGTTTGGCCAATCAATGTTTTCGCCATCAGAGAGTTCCTGTTCTGCGTTTTGGTAGGTGCCGTTTAGAAATAGCTCAACATTGTCAATAACGGCGGTTAAACGCAGCTCAATGCCAAACGCTTGGCCTTCCCCGGCATTTTGGTTTTGGGTGAAGTTAATCGAAGGGTTATCTGGAATTGGGATCCCAGTATCCACATTAGACAAAATAGAGTTTTCGAAGCTGTTCCGGTAAAGGTTTATTTCGGCATATAAAGTTTCTGAAAAGCGACGCGTGGCAATAAACTCCAAGGTTTGCAATTTCTCTGGAGTCAAATCGGGATTGGCGATCCTAACTTCGGTGCTAGTGAAGCGGTCGAAGCTGGTAGGCGCCCTAAACGCAGTGCCATAAAGCAGCTTCAAACGGGTTTCAGGATTAGGTTCAGCAACGATACCCAAACGCGGGTTAAAGGTTTCGGCAAATGCAAAGCTGCGCCCATATTGGTTGTTGTAATCATACCTGGCGCCTAATATCAGCTTGGTCGGCCAGCCCCAATCTAAGGCTTTGCGAAATTGTGTGTAGAACGCGATATTCCTATAGGTATCACTAATTCTAGCTGGATCCCCTAACTGGCCTATGCGGGTAAATTCGATGCCCTCTGTAGAGACATCTGTGCCTTGGTTAACCTTGGTGCGATAGCCCCGTTCTACGTCACTGACCTCCCATTTCAGGCCGGCGATAAGATCCCAGTTGGCTTCTGGTAAATAGTCCAGGCGAATATCAGCGCCCACAGTATCAGAGACGTGGCCAAATGAATTGCGCTCTAAACTGATGGTGGTTGGGATGTAGTTGATTGAATAGCTATCCAATCCGATTGAGGATTCCCTGGCAAAGAAACTGGAATTGATTGTAGTGTAATCGCTAAGTGAGAAACCGGCCTTGGCATACAAGGTTTCACTTTGCATATGCCACAACGACGGCTTTTCACCATTAAAGTCATTTTGCAATAGCCCAGGACCTGCCAGCCCATCGTTATTCAAGGCTTCAAACCCTGAGATATTGGAAAATGTGCCTAGCCCTGAAGGCCGGTCATACTTGTTGTAACCAAAGGTCATACCGCGGTACTGCGCCCTCAGGCTAATGGCATAGGCATCATCGACATAGCTATTGCTGTAAGCGCTTCCCCTCTTGGCAAAATCAACGCCATCAGTGTCATAAATGTGCCCGGACAAGCTGACGTCGACTTCACCCAATTGGCTACTGGCATTGAATTTGTGGAATTGTGTCGAGTAGGAACCAACGCCGAGTTCGTAGTTAAACCGGTTCATATCGGCAGCCTTTTTAGTAGTAATGCTTATGATACCGCCAAAGGCATTGGCACCATAAAGTGCCGACGCGGGACCATAGATGAACTCGACTTTTTCCACATTGTGCAGGCTATACTGGCCTCCGTGGAGCAGGGAGCCTTCCAGGATATTGCTCTCCACCACACCATCAATCAGTATCAAGCTACGGTTATTTTCGCCGGTATAAGTGCCGCGCTGGGAGAATATGGTGCGGTAAGTACCATTGACATGGACAAGGTCAAAACCAGGGACATCCCTCAGCAAGTCACCAAACAACTCATAGCCCCGCTCTTGGATTTGCTGCGCTGTGATAACAATCGCTACGGCAGGGATATCAGCCAATTTTTCCGGTTGCAAGGTGGCCGATTCAACCGTGATTTCACCCAGTTGCTCCAAGGTGAGGGACATAAGGTAGGCCAGGTCTTCATCGCTGTTTTCTGTTGCAACCGAATAGGAGCAGCTAGCAAAACATGTTGCCAAGATTAAACAAAAAGTGCGAGAAAATAACCTTAACTTCATAGGTATCACAGCTATTGCCCTAATAGTGCTGTTGAGTGGCTTTACGCGCACACTCAGTTTGCCTAGTAATATTAGGTCAATTAACATTTTTTTTACAAAAAACGACCGAAGTTAAATTGGTAGTATTACAAAAGCACAATTGGACTTGGGTAAATACCGATTCCATTAAATATACCTAGCGCTTTTCTTCCATTAGGCCAACGAGGTTGCCGTCATGGTCTTTTAAAAAGCCAATCCAAAGTTCATGGTCGGGCATTTTAGCGGTGAGCTGCGGATCCCGTTCTGCCGTAGCGCCAGCAGCTACGGCTTGTTTAAAGAAGGTTTCGACATCGGTGACAAAAAAATAAGGAATCGAGTTTTTACCCACTTCGCCATAACCTTGTGGGGTTGTTAGCATAATGCGAGTTTCACCACATTGTAAAAACGCCAATTCATCTGAGGGGGCAAACAAAAAGGTTAGTCCAAGGATATCGCGATAAAATTCAGTGGCCGTAGCGACGTCACTGACAGTAATTGCCAGTTGGCCAATTTTTGATATTTCACTCATAACTAAACTCCGTATTCTTGGGTTCAATAGGGATCACGCTTTTGCCGTTTATAGCTAGCCGTGCCCTATTACACAAACGACATTAACAAATAGCCCAGTTAAAAACGGGCAGCTAAGCGCAATGCGAAAAAGCGATGCCCGCAAGTGCCAAACTGACAAGGTAAACAGCACCACTAGACAAACTTGCACATCCCCAAGCCAAGCTCAGTCCCATTGCGTTCAATATAGCTAAACTTTTTGTAAAAGCCTTCTTTGCCTTTAGCGGCAAATAGCCCAACGGTTGACCCGGGCGTGCAGGTTGTTTT
The DNA here is from genome assembly GCA_965279005.1 of Alteromonadaceae bacterium. GTDB lineage: Bacteria > Pseudomonadota > Gammaproteobacteria > Enterobacterales > Alteromonadaceae > Planctobacterium. The sequence continues at coordinate 173,288 of CBDIHK010000029.1, forward strand.
TAAATAATTTTCGATGCGCCCCATAAGCAGCCGGCCTATGCCTTGTCCCTGACAGTGCGGGTTTACAATGACATCTTGCACGTAGAAATAAAGTGCGCCATCACCGACCACCCGCCCAAAACCGACTAGTTGCTTGTCGTTATAGGCTGATACCCAATACAGTGAATTAGCAATGCCCTTGGTTGCCAGCTCCAAGCTAGGCTTTGACCAACCAACTAACTCCGTAAATGCCATAAATTGTTCAGGAGAAGGTGGCTTCTCAACAATGTCTACTTGCAAAAGAAATCTCCTATAGTTTGCTGGCCAAACACGCGGCTGGGTGAGTAAATACTTAAAGGAGCCGGTATTAAAGTGCTGCTTCAGGGCTCCTGGCATCAACGCAATTTATGATATACAAGCGCTCCAATAGCCTTACCTTGTTTTATCACCTGGCACGGTTTCACTGGGATAAAACCGCATTTTTCCAAGACCTTATGCGAGCCTATATTCTCATCGGCTACCTTGGCCACGACCTTGGGAATGGCCGGAAACACACTGCTCCCCAATAGGGCTGACAAAGCTTTCGTCACAATACCTTGCCCCCAGAACTCTCGGCCAAGCCAATAGCCTATTTCAACTGCACCGTCGTCATAAGGCCAATATGAAATGCAGCCAACCAAATCGCCAGATAGCTCAATTGCAAAGGCTTTGCCTGAGCCTTTTTCGGCTTGGCTTGCAATCCAAGCGTCAGCATCCTTTTTGCTATATGGATACGGAATTTGCGACGTCCATTTAGACACTTCGATGTCATTAAGCAAGGAAGCCACCCTTGCCGAATCAGCCAAGGTGAATTCTCTAAAACGCATTCAACAGCCGCCGTCGCCTCCGCCACCAGAGTCGCAACTACCTGGAGAGCCGCTGTCGTTGGCAATGTAGGCACCAGAGCCTTCCGAAACACCAGAGCCCCTAGAACTGCGGCCTTGTAGGGTTAGCAATAAAACGAAACCTGACAAGGCTATTATTCCGGCGGGAAAGCTCCAAATCCCAGAACTCACACCACCATAAATCGCGAAGATGATAGCTGCTAAACACAGTAGTCGAATAAAAGATTTCATACATTCCTCCTAGACATGTAATCCTGTCATTTTTCGTCCCATGCCTGATAATGATGGATAGTATGCGAACGTGCAAACGGCTTCATGATGTCTGGAATGAAGGCTAGGTGCCAATTATGCCCAAACTTATTTAACAACGCCTGCTCAGAATCCCACTCACTTACCATCAAATAGGTATCTGGATTGCATTTTGCTGGCTTGTAAATTTTTACAGAGCTGCAATCTTCTGCAGCAAGGGTGTCTGGCAAGGCTATTCTGTGGAACTTGTGTTCAAATTCTTCCTTTAGCTCAGGGGCGATTTCTACACTAAACACCCGTTGTATCATTTCGTTTAACTTCCTATTGCAAAAATTTACTGACGCTGGTTTTGCGAAACAAATGTAACATCAAAACTGCACACTTTTGCTACTGGTGATACTCAGTGACGCAAACTGTGGCAAACTCTATGTCAGTGTCCGTTATGTCTTCCCTCGGTATACAATGGGGGGCACTAAAAATAAATCTAAACTGTTGGTTTGGCCTGGAAAGCTGGTAACCATCTTTGATTATTTGTTTGTATTGCCACTTCCGTAGGGATCTCATTGCCGCCTTGTCAAATACCCCCTCGGGCTCAGACTTAATTACCTTTACGTTATCAACCTTGCCAGAACCGAGTATGTCGAAACGCAAAATAACTTCACCAGACACCTGCTTTTTAAAAGCCTGCAAGGGATAGGCTGGTGGTGTATTTCTGTCAGGGTATAGATAGTCTGGAGTATTGAAGATCTTGTATTCCGCTGCGTTCATCTCCCGAGAATCCTTGTCAGTCGCAGCGCAACTGGTTAGTAATAACAGAAATAACCCAATACAAGTTTTATGAGCCATGTTCTTTCCCTTTGTGCTTAGGTACACGCTGAATCACTTGCCTCAGATGAAATCAAACCACCAGCAGCAAAAACGCCCCACCGATACCAAGTACTGCGTAATACTGCGGTCCTTTTTCAAACTTTTGCAGCAGGGCAAAGTACACTAAGGCGACGCAAAATGAAAATACGCTCCAAATCAGCACAGTCAAAAAGCTATTGCCCGTTACTAGCGCCGCAAAAACTACAGAGATGGTGTAAAGTATCGCCGAATAAGTAGGATTCTGGGTTGCCTCAAGCAACTTTAACGCTGCAATAATAAAGACTAATTTACTATGATCATGCTTTGTTCCCTAAACGTAAAACAAGCGATACGTTAATAAAAAATATGCAAAAACGGCCATTGCAAAGCACTTTGAAATAACCATCCAAATTCAGCACAGTCAGCCGGTACTAATGTTGCCAATCAGTGCTAATGGCTTTGGCAAAGCTATTGTTAAACGCCTCAATTAACTGGGTTTGTTTTGCGCTTGGCTCTCCCTCAACACTGGCGATTTCTTTTAACATAAACAAGACAGAATTAACCTGTTCAGTACTAAACCTGTCTTTGCTGCGATGTAAGACAGATTCTGGGGATCTAAAGACCTCATCCCCTCTTCCAAATATATGGACGCTCGAATTTAGTAGTTCTTGGGCTTGCTCATCGGAAAGGCTAAATTCAGATTGAAAGAGTCCCAGTACTCGCTGCTTCTGTTCCATGCTCATATCACCATCTGACTTTGCAATGGCAACCATAAATAAAGCGGCTACATCCATTGGGTTGTCTAGCGTATATGCGGCTGACATTTCATATTCTTTTCTAAACTTCCTTCTCCGTCGCCAGCTAAACGGATTTAGCCAACCAATATCAATACCACCTTCTTGCAGCCTATTGAGCAATACTAGTAATGTGACGACAACCCCCAATACTCCTAAAATGATATGCATAAAACATCCCTCTCTATTCGCAAAAAATTTTAATTCAACCGCGTGTTTGTTGAGCAAAATACACTAAGTTCAAGTACTAGCCAATGGATAATTTTTTGCGGGGACAATAACTAGTTCACCTAGAGAAACTGGGAACGTTTGAAAAACAAAACCAAACCAAGGATGAAAGCAAACATGGTACCTATTGGGAAAGCCAGTAGAAATGCAATTGCTGACACAGTCCAAATCCAGAAAAATAGCCTTGACCGATAACTGGTAAAGAAAATAGCAGCAATTGCGCAACAACATCCTGGGATGGAAATAATTAGCCATATAACCATAGGCACAAGCGCCTGGCTAATGGCTCCAGCCATTAGCTTTGGATCACCAGTTCCATATAATTGTAAATACTGAAAAACACCGAACATTGCCATGAAAGTCTGCGCCAGCCCAATCCAGTACAACAACATGGATAAGCTCATCGCTGATAGAACCTTACCCAGCATCAGCCTTCTAGACACTAAAACATCCTTCACGCCAAAACTCCGTGAATATTGCTACAAACCAAACCTTTATGAACACCAACCAGCTCAGAACAGCCCAAATAACTTTTTGGCAACATTCTTGCGATTGATTGAGACTAAATCTGAGATATCGTATTTATCAAACTTGGTAAGCAAGAGATCGGTACCTTTGTTTAACTTCAACTCCATCTCTTCATCGTACAGCGGGACAATACAATAGAAATAAATGGTTTTATGCTCGTGAATTTTTAACTCCAAGAAACCATTTGGCGCGCTCACCGGTGGAAGTAGGATAACGCCAGACAATTTTGTGTTTTGGGCAAAGGGCTCAGACGGGTTGCCATTTGGAATACTGTGTCCCCAGCCAAACCACGAATCATATTTGTGTGGAAAGCGCGCCAGATACTTCAGTTGCCTTACCGGCCAATACCACTTTTCATCTTCAAATGCTGCGTCACTTATTTGCCAGTATTCAGGCAAAAACATGACAAGTTCCATATACCTACTGCTATCAACTTCATAGGGAACATTCATAGGCAAGTCGCTCATGCCGGAAGTGACCAGTGTATGGTAGTTCCTGTTCTTGCTAGGTTTGACATGGTGCACATCAATGTGCACGGTGTCGGACAGCAATTCGTGATATACCATATCAATCTCACCAATATATTTTTCAATATGGTCTGAGATCTGCTCTAGGCTCATTTCCCCGGAAGGGCTCTCCCACTCTTTTTCCCCGTCGTTATACTTAAAAATGGGCGCCCCCGAGGGCGAAGTCAGTTGTTCATCCTTGCTCATTTAACGCTAATCCTTTAATTCATTTTGTTTAAGCTTTCGTTTTTCAAACTCATTTGCAATAGGCCCATATAACAGCATTGCCAAGACAAACCCTTGCAGCGCTTGTGCGTAATATGACACAAAATCAGACCATTCTGAGCTGATTATAAAATCTCCTGAGGGGTAAAAAACGCCATAAACTAGTGGTGTATACACAAGGCCAAATACAAATAGTGCGATATAGAGCAGCCTAGCCCAAGGTTGGAAAAACGCGATACCGATAACTGCAATTGCATTCGCAATTAAAATTGGCCACACCAATAGCACATCGATATAAGGCGCTTCTTTTGCGTAAAAATAATCCATGTACTCGGACAAATTTTCAGGCATCGACATAGCATGGATTGCATCTATCACCGACGTTGATGCGTCAAGCAAAATGCTAAATAAGATAGCCAAATGAAATACGGTTTTAGGGCTCATAACAATTCTCAATTTCATCAAATTAGCCCAGGGGATTCGATCACCTGGTTTTACCACCTAAAAAACCTCGATTTTTTCTGATAGCGCCAAGGCCAGTGCACGATAGCCAGCCTCATTCAAATGCACCCGGTCTGATTTCATTGCGGGACTGCCCAATAGATCAGGCAAGGATTCACTATCTAATGGGAGCTGGTGTTTAGTTGCCAGTTCTTCATACAAAGGTAAGGCGGAAAGAAAAATAGAAGGATTAGGCACACCCACCAGCAATACTTCAGCATTGTAGGAATGTACAAGCTCAATCATTTGCTCTAGGTTTTGAGTTAGGGCTGCTTCGGACAACCCCCTAAGAATGTCATTGCCACCATGGCACAAAATAACCAGATGAGGACGATAGGTTTTTAGCACGCCTTCCAATCTTTTTAGTCCAGATGAGCTAGTCTCGCCAGGCACACCCTGGTTAATGACGGTGATACCTAATTCCTGTTGCAACACACTGGGATAACTATCTTGGGGCGACACACCAGTGCCAAAGGTTAAACTATCGCCGTAGGCCACTATGACGCTTTCTGGTAAAAGCACAACCTTATCGACCTGTTGTGAACATCCCGATAAGGACACTGCAAGGCAGAAAATGAAAGCTACTTTAGTTGCATATGATGGAAATATTTTCATGACATAACATAGTTTTTTGGAAACATTGCTGAAAGCAAACCCAACACCCAACTTTGAGGCTTTTTGATTTGTAGATGCCGTGTTGTCACTGAACCGTCCGTCTCCCTGGTTGGTATAGAATTTCCCCGCCACTAAAGACTAGTTAACTGCGTAAAACACATTTTTTGTAAGGTGTTACTGCAAGGATAAACTGTATTTCATTGTTCCTTGCTGTGCAATTGTTCGGCGTGATTAGGCGACCTGAACCAATCATTAGAAGATTTGCTATACAGTAGGATCACAACCAGGATAGAAGCGACAGTGTTTACCAGCATGATCACCTGGCTAATGTCTGTGACTAACAGTTTAGAGGTTCCCAGCATCAAAACCGATGCCGCCGAAACTAACGAAATAACCGCATTTAAATGGCGAGCCCAGTTTTTCCCTAATGATATGGCATACCCAATCCCCACTAACAAACCATACATAGCAATCCACACCAATACAGTTGTCACTATGGATGGCCTTGGAGATGCCTGTAGGTAATTAGGAATGGCGCCGACAATGCCCAGTAAGATGGTTAAAAAATAAATACAGAGTGCGACATTAACTGTTGCTGGCGGTTTCATCTATACACCTTCCTTAGTCCTTAGTAAAAAATACTATTTACGCAGTAGTCTCAAAATTTCCATCTTGGATTGGTCATATACTACAAGTTCATTGGCACTGGTTAGCTTCATTCTAACAGGCTCAAACGTTCCGGTAGTGCCATTGAACATGTCACCCTGCCACTGATTAGAATTACTTGTTTGGCTGGTAATATTCCTGATAACGGTTAGGCCAACTGTCGCTTCGCTATTGCCGTGCTGAACCACAACCGCCTCGCCGCTATTCAAGTTGATTTGAATTAGCGCGGGTTTATTATACCGATCCCATTAAGTATTTGCTCACTCAGCGCTGCCTCAGGGACTCAAGTTCAAGGCGCACGAATGAAGTAATACTGGTGGTCTTATGAACTTCGTGCAACGCAGAAATTGTGTTCCTGAGTGGCGTCTGCGATGGGTTTGAAAAGGGTTTACACTTCGTTAAATGTTCTCGATTTAGACCCACTAGACCTTTAAACATTTGCCTTGTCTAAACCCTTTTCAATTCCCACTGAGTGAGCAAATACTTAATGGGATCGGTATTAGCATGTTTCCAGAGGCCAGCTATATTGTCAGATGCATATGATAAAAACGAGAAAAACAGCGCCATTATCATGGCAACCAATACTGCGGAACATCTCCATTGCATTTGGCTGGTGCCTCCATTGCTTTGCAATTGTGTTATTGATGATCGTGGAAATACGGATCCTGCACAGAGATAATAAATGAAGCAACACAATGCAATACATTATTTTTAATATTGAGCCAACAATATTCTGACTAAGCGTCGAAACTGAATGCAGCCGTTGCTAGTTTGATTATTTGAGTTTAAGTGCGTCTAATCGAATGCGCTGCTCATTAATCAAAGCACTGTTTTCATCCAATGCTCGGAATACAACTTGGGTATCCTGGTTGTTTTCTGCCCATTCTATGCTGACAGTGGCGAACGTAGTGCCGCGATAAACAGCTCCCCGACGAAAACTATTAATTTCGTCAACCGGCACGACTTCATCGGTCATACCGCTAGAGGTTAAGTCCCACATTGGATATGGCACCACAGCGCCCAACTGGCCTTGATCAACTGAAGCTTCGGTCAAATGCCTGTCGCCACTGAGGAATATCACGCCTTCTGCCTTGGTTTCTGCAATTAAGTTGTACAGTTTCTGCCTTTGTTCGGGGAAATTACCCCAGCTTTCCCAAGCATGTTGGTAGGCCACTACTTGGATACTACTGGCAATAAAACGAATATCAGCTTGTTTCTTGAGCTCTTGTTCCAACCACAGCCACTGCGCCTCTCCCAGGATTGTGCTTTCTGGGGCGGTTACCGGTAAATAAGGACCTTTACCCCAAGGCCTTCCTTGGGGATTATCGTTTAGGGGATCCCTATGGTAGCGGGTATCCAACATAATAAACTGCACCCGCTGGCCTTCAGACCCCGTAATGCGGGAGTGGTAAATACCTTGTTGTTGCCTAACCGGATCGTTTGCCGAAAAACCGAAAAAGTCTAAGAAGTGCTGCTGGCTAGCTTCTTTCAATGGATATTCCTTGCCTGCGTCGTTGGCTCCATAGTCATGGTCATCCCAAATACCCAGCATTGGCGTCGTTGATCTTAAACGTGCAAAACCAGGTTTTGCCGCAAGTACATTATAGGCCTCCACAATTCTTGCAGGATCGGTGACTGGCTGGGATGACAGGTTTTTGCCATCCGCCTTCCATGTGTCGGCATACATATTGTCACCGAGGAACAAAAACAGCTGCGGATTTTGTGCGATAACCTGCTCCCAAATAGGTTGCGGCAGGCGCTCTTTGGCGCAAGAGCCAAAGGCAAAATGGTTAAGTTTTTTTGGAAGCTCATGAATTGTCGCAGCCAATGGCACAAATTGAACAGCAATTAAGACAAGCGCAACAAGCACTTTATGTGGGCGTAACATCTGTATTAGGTTTCCTGTGTATCCACTATCAATTAGAACACTATGAAATGACAGTTCATTAAACTAATGGAAATAAGCAATAAGTTAATTGAGTGGATATACGGGGGATTTTAAAGATCGGTTTTGATTGTGAATATTTGGTATAGGAATCAATCAGTAACTTTTTATTGATGCTGCATACTTGACGCTAACCCCTTGGATACAATCACTTTTGCTTTTGATTTGATGCCTTTTTTGCCGCAACTACAGCGCCTAACGCAACGCCTAAACTACATCCAATAGACACACCAAAAGCAATACTAAAAGCAAGGATATCGAAAACTACGCCTAATACGGCACCAATTGCAGAGCCCACACCAGCGCCGATGGCAATATACAATCCTATAAGGTTTTGCTTTTTCTTTTCGACACTCTTCATAATAACATCCCTTCTGTTTTAATAAAGATCAACACGGTCTAATAACTGACTATTTTGATACGGTTGCCAAGTAGCAGCCAGCACCGATAAAAGTGCTTCCCATCAATTTTCCTAGCCACCTCCCAGAGGACATTTTCTTGCTGCGAACTTTAGCCATTTGCGCCAAAAACGAATATGTGGATAAGCAGATAAAAGACAACGACATAAAACTGGCCACAAGAATAGAAAACTGGGGCAATAACGGCTCTGACACAGAAATAAACTGCGGAAACAAAGATGTGGTGAAAACAATGGCCTTAGGGTTGCCCAGTGCAACCAGCAGGCCTTGAATAAACAATTGCCTGCATGGTTTAGGGGTTTGTACTTTATCGGCATCTAGCGGTGTAACACCGCTTTTCCAAAGCGTTATACCAATGTAAATAAGGTATAGCGCCCCCAGCACCTTTACGATAGTAAATCCAACCGCGGAATGAAGTACCAAGGCGCTCAGCCCCAACACTGACATTCCAGACATGATAAACAGCCCCACGATGTTACCAAACACAGTAGCAAGGGACTTTTTAAAGCCATTAGACAAGCTGTTTACTGATACCAACAGGGCGGCGGGGCCTGGTGTTGCCGTTGCCAATAAGGCGATTGCACAAAAGGCTAACCAGCTTTCAAATTGCATTTAAACTCCCTGTGACGCCATAAAATCGAATATAAAACTAAAGCCTAAAAAAGAGCCCAAAACAATGTTGCAGCAGTTGGGCTATATTAGCCTGGAATACCGATTCCATTAGGTTTTGTTTGTTTTCAACTTGAAAGTTTGCCCTATGCTGACGGCCGTAAAATTTGACGGGTTAGACATTAGCATCTTAGCGGTAAAGTCAGCAGCCATACCAAACGGCTTTTTACTTATAGTACGTTGGAAATCCATACCTTCCTTAACCCGGGCACTTAAATAGTCAAAAGCCAACTCATTGCACTTATCGACCCAGCGCACTGTTTTAGCGGCCTCTTCATTTATTGGTGCACAGGCCAGGCTAATTAGATGGGGCTTGTGTTCAACTGCAAATTCAACTAAGCCTGAGTTGACTTTATCTGCGCTGCCCACCTGCAGTTGTGGTTCAGTTGAGGCGCAACCTGCTAAAAACGTACTAATAATTAGTAAGCGAAACTTCATTTAAACTCCTTTTTTAACTATAAATTCCTTATTAATTCGACAAATAGTAGTTGTCGCTGCTGAATATGAGATGAACCCTATTGATACCAGCTAATTTAAATTAACTGTGTAACTAGCCGTTATTAAATTGGTACCAAGTTTTTCTCATATAACAAGCTGCCGCGATCCCCAAACCGAGTGCAAAGAACGCAGGATTTCCAGTGATAACCGCAAATACCCAGATTGGCGCCGAGGCAATAGCAGCGGCAGCGAGTCTTTGTTTCTTATTGTAGTTAACTGGAATTAGCTTACTTTTTTTAATGGCATAATGCTGGCCAACCAATGACAACACTATTAACAGCAAAACAACCAGTTGCAATGCATTAAACCCTTCCATTGTCCTCTCCTCTGTGGGCGAGGGTTATTATTACCCGATACCATCTTACCGGCATTAGGCCAATGACGAATAGTAGTCATTATCCCGAACCTTTGTAGGCGATTTGCAAGAACAGGCAAAATATTATCTTTATAACCTCAAAACCGCGACCAAAGGAAGGTGGTCTGAACCTATGTCGGGCCCGGTTGCAATACTTTGCACTGCAAACTCCTTTGACACCAACACATGGTCTATTGGTATCCGTAAAAACGGGATTTGCACCGGCCAGGTGGCAAGTACACCGAATCCCTGCCTGGCGTTTCTCAATCCAGTGCCAGATTGCAATTGTTTGTAATCAGACGACCAACTAGTGATATTGAGATCACCCACCACCAATTTCGCCGTGCTGATTTGTTTCGCCCTCGCAGCAACAGATGCTAGTTGAGCGTTGCGAAACCTGTAATTTACTTCACTAATCGGAGGCACAGGGTGTGTTGCAAATAAATGAAAGCTTTTGTCGCCTACTTCAAAATGACTCTGTATCGAGGGAATGTCCAACTCCCCCCAATAGACGATGTCTTGCTGCAACGTTTTGATTTTGCTTAAGACCGCGATACCAAAGTTATCATCCCGAGGCTCCAGTAAACTATAGGGATAGTGTCGCAACAGTTCGCTGATATTAACCGCCCAGTTCGTATCAATTTCTTGCAGCACCACAATGTCTGGATCTTCCTGCAGCACATAACGGATCAATTTTTCATGTTCTTGGTTACCTGTATAAACGTTGGACAACAACACTTTTATTTCATGCCTGTTGCCGTTAACTGAGTTGTATTCCGACTCTAAATAAATGGGCAAGACAAAAAAGCTATTTATAAACACTGAGATTAGTGCAAATACAGCCAACCGGACGTTTTTGTAAAATATCGTGCAGATTAGCAGCAAGAGGGCGCAATACAGGTATAAGTTTTTAAAATGGCTTAGAAGCTCAAAATAACGGGATAAACCATCAAATAATGATGCGATTGACACAATTAATAGCCCAACCGCACTTACCTCCACCAAACCAAAAATAGATATGCTTTTTTTCATGAGGAATAATAGCCATCGCTATCATTATCCGGGAAATGACCGACGCTAGAGCAACCAACGCAGGCCTTCGAATGATACCGAACTTTAATGTTTTCCATAATGATAGAGCCAGTTGTTCAGAGCATTAACCAATCCAAGCGATAGTGCCCAAAGTGCCCAAAGTGCCGATTATGATACCAAATATCAATCCCAGCCCCCCGCATATCACACCGCGCCTGTCGAAAAGTGATTTACCGACCACTTCTTCTAGCAAAAGCCGTTCAGCGTCAACATTAGGCTTATCCTGCGCAATTGTTTCAATCCGTTCAGGTGCTGCCGGTATTGCCGCTGACTCTGAACCAGCGACTTCGCGTAGATGCATAACTAGCTGCTCGGTCTTTACCTGATCGCCGAGTTCAATGGTTACCTGTCCAACCACACCAGTGGCCGGCGCCACAACTTCGAGTACCACCTTGTCCGTTTCAACGTCGAACAAGTTCTGGTCTCTTGTTACAACTTGACCTTCACTAACATAAATCTGGGATATGGTTGCCAATTCTGTTGATTCTGGCAATAAGGGGATTCTAACTTCAGTTGTCATATTTCATCCTTGGTTAATGTTGATTTAACTTGCGGTCGCAAGCTTGACGCCATGGCTTAATTTCCATCGGTTGGCCAAGATTACTTGTTAATTCCCATGTCCTTCTCAGCTACCTAAGGCGCCTACAGATTTCAGGTAAACATAACAATAGGGTAATAGCAAAAGTACTAATGCCACCATGACAGCAATGTAGGAATAATGCGCTTCCTTTTCGATCTGCTAAAAATTGTATTCAGGTTTCATTTCCTCTTCAAGGCCTGTGGTTATTTCAACACCTTCGTCTAGCGCTGCCTGACGCATATCTGCAAGTTCTGCACGCTGTTCTTCATGCAGCTTAACTGCCGATTCATGGATATCGGCTTTAAACTTTGGTAGTCGAAATACTTCTTATGTGCGTGATAGTACCAGGCAAAAGTGTAGACAATACAAAGGGTGCTAATTGCGGCTGAGTTGTCAAATGCTAGAACACGATATCCAACCAAGAATACCAACACGCCGCAAAGGCAATCTAAAATTTCCCCAGCGGGTTGATAGGGTTTGCGCAGCCTATCCTTGTCGAACAACGTAAAAACGCCCCCAATAACAAAAATGGCACAATATACATACGCCCAAATAAGCATAGGTTCTCCTTAACCACTAGCAATGAAAAAAACAATCAAAGTAGGCCTGTTCATCTTACCTAATCGGAATGGTCGCTAGCAGGTGAATATCCAAAAATGAGTTGGTTCCTAATATCACTTAGTTTAAGCAATAAAAGAAACCACTAATATAAGTGCTAGCGCAATGCCTATTGCAAAAAACGCCTTGCCTACCGTTGCCGATTTTTGCAGATTCTCGTTATGGGGAATATGAATTTGCTCGATGATTTCCTCATTCGTTTTTCCAGGGCAATGAGGGCACGCGATATCACTTTCTTGGTAAAGCAACCCACACCTCATACATTTTTTTACTGGTTCTTGATTAGGTCTACGAAAAAACACTTCGGGGCTAGCTTCCAAAATTATCGGTAATTACAAAATAGCGAGCGCGCTGAGGAATTCCAGGTTACCAAAGCATGATAGTTAGTAGTTGCAAATCGTTTGAGCTCATTGGATTAACAACACCTCGAATTCTTCAATTACGAAAAAGCACTCATCGTCAATTACGGACTTCGCCCAATCGACCGAAAAAGAAACTGGATAGCCCAATGGGTGAAATTCCACTTCATAATTGTAGGCTGACAGTACTGCCTTTTTGATTTGCTTGAACATATATGGAAATGAAACTTCAAAATTGTATGTTTGCAGAATTTCACCTCTAACTTTAACCTGTTTTTGTTCAATAAACATACAGCCATAGATTAATTTATAATTGTAATTTTCGGGCTCAGAGTTTTGCCAAATGAGCTCTTTTTCTACTACTTCCGCAATGGTGATGTTGTTTGCCGAATCCAAATATAGCCACAACAAAACGACAAGCAAAGACACGCAGCCAATAGCAAGGATAGAGGTAGCTGGATTGGAAAAGTTGCTACTAATCATGCGAATTCCAGAAATAAAAGTAAATAGTAATAGTTAACCATTCCCAGGTACTCTAAGCCCTGCTTAACGGCTCTTTCAGGTTTACCGGTTTTTTAAACTATCAATTGAATTCCACAAGCTTGCTGCTATTTTCAGCACACTAAGGCCGGGCCATAGGGTTGGATATGGGTGATATAGCCATTCTGATCCAGGCCTATATCCAAGGTATCACCTATTTTAACTGTTCCTGGCATTAGTGCCGCACCGCGCAGTTTGTCAGCCAGGTCAGCACTAATTTGCAGTATTTCCTTATCACAAGTAGAGAGTTGCAAAGTGCCTTCAACCACGGCCAATAGCTGGGCTTGCTGGTGACGCACAGCAAGTAATTGCCGTTGTTGCTGGTAAGCTTCAGTCAGTTTGGCATAGGCCAACTGCCTTGACGCACTGACGTCTGGTTGCTGCTCAATTGTATGCAAGGTTATTTCTCGATAGTCGTTTTCAATATTACCAGTCCCGGGATCCATCATTAACCAAACGGCCACCGCTAGCACCAACATACCGCCTACCGCACCGAGCTGCTGCCATAGTGCTGGCATAGCATGGTTGCCCCCGTCTTTCATCCTGGCTTTCGCAAGCACATGGTTCTTTATCGAACGTGGTGCCAGTGACTGGTCTTTTCGCTGTTTATACAGCTGGGATAGCTGGTCATCTGTTGCTTTCATATTGGCATCTGTCTGTTTAGTCATGGTAAGCCCCCAATATTTTACGCAAATGCGCTTTGGCATAACGAATGCGGCTCTTAATTGCTTCCACGGGACTTGATGTGATGTCACTGATTTCTTGCAGTCCAAAACCTTCTTGGCGCAACATAAAGGCTTCCCGTTGTAAAAAAGGCAAAGACTGCAAGGCTTGGTCAAACTGTTTATCGACTTTGGTCTCTGTTACCGATATTGCCGCGGCCACGTCCTCCTGCTCCAACAAAGGCTGCAGGCGTTTTTGTTTGCGCAACTCATCCATAAGTTGATTGCGGCCAATGGTGAATAGCCAGCCAACAAAACGGCCACTGTGTTGGTACTGGTTACGGTTATCGATCACCTTTACCCAAGTGCGTTGCGCCACGTCCTTTGCCGTATCAACATCGGATTGCGACAGCAAGAAGTGATAAAGGTCATTAGCGCAGTTGTTGTACAGCTGCTCCAAGAATTTAGATTCTTGGCGCAAGCGGTACTGGGTCATCAACCATTCGTTGCTGGCCGTTGCAGGAAACAGGTTTTTTAAGGAGAGTACCAAACTCATATCGGCTGTTTATTGTTCCTGGTTTAGGTTAAAGGCCAGCTCCACGGTCAGGCCGGTTTGCGCGACGGCCTTGCCGTCTTCCATCCTGGGTTTATATTTCCATTTGCGCAAGGCCCTGGTCGCTTCCCGGTCAAATACCCTACGCGGCTCCGAGTCGATCACAGTAACATCTTCAACACCGCCATGGGAATTAATGGTAAACGACAGCCTGACCCAACCTTCGATGCCATCGCGTGCCGCCTGTATAGGATATCGCGGTTCAATACGCACAATTGGCCTGGCATCACCAGCAGTGTTCATGGACATAGTATTGTCAATGCCAGTTTCCACACTTGGTGGATCAATGGCAAATTGATCAGTGAAGCTGTCCATCACGCTGTCATCCGGCTCCTGCATATCTGGGATCATTTTAGGTGGTGGTACGACTTTTTCCGGTGGTGGCAATGTTTGTTTTTCGATGATCTTGTTATCAGGCTCTTGGAAAGTGATGTTGATTATAGGGATTTCTCCTGGGTCGCCCGGCCGGATGTTACTGCTGTTAATCAACAAACTCATCAACCAAAACAGACCTAGGGTAGTGGCAGCAGCGCCTAACATAAAAAATGCAACTTTCACTGCTGGCAAGGACTGGGCTTGGGGAAGGACGACTTGTGCCATTAGGTTTACTCCTGTTTTTTGGCATAAACGTTTGGCACAGCCGCATGGGGTTAAATTATCTTAAATTTTTTTGATTTGATTAAAACTGAACTTAATTTGCTTTCAGTACTTTTGTTTTGTTTGCCAAGCTAGCATCGCCCGCAGGCGTTGGTGAAGCTGGCTTGTTCGTCTTTAGCTTCACGCCAAATAAGCGATGTAACCAGGGCATTGGCCGCACTATATAGTGGTAGCCCACTGCACATCCAACGATAGTGGCTCCGATAACCAATATGGGTTCCAGTATTGGTCCAAGCTGATACGGAGATAACAAAGCTCCGGCAGACACCGTGATAGTCTGGTGCAGGATATACCAGCAAAATACCGCCCCCGTGCCGTATTGTACCCAGGCCATAGGGCGGTTTAGATAGGTATAGGCCATCGCCAATATCGTCAATATCCAAAGCCAGCGATTGCTGTACACCGCCAAGAACAAAGTGCGTTCCAACGCCCAATGAGGATCGTCCGGCAAGCCCCAATTTAAAGTGGAAAACACCGCAAAACTGACAACCGCACCCACCAGCAATACAAAGCGGTATTGGCTTAGCTTTTGCCAGACCTGTTTCGATGCCATCAGTAAATAACCCAGGGCAAAGAAAGTAAAATACATGGCATGGGCATACCAGTCGCCAAACAAAGAATGGTCGATAAAGGGAAACGCAGGATAAACATAATAGCCAATTAGCATCAGTGGCAGCATGGGGATGGCGTACCAAGCAAACAACGGCAGCCTATCCAAGCCTGATTGTAAGCTGCTTTTGTAGCGCTGCACTAACCAAGCCATTGGCACTATGGCTAGGCTATAAAACAACAGGTAGGGCAAATACCAAAGGTGGTTCCAGGTGATACCAAAATCACTGCCAGCAAAGGCATCTTCAGGCCAAACATTGATTCCGGCATAAAGTGCCCAAAACTGCAGAAAGCTGCCATCAAACGCGCCATTGGCTTTGGCCTCAAAATACGCTTGCGGCACTACCACTACAAACATGCCAAATAACAAAGGAATACCAATGGTGCTAAACCGCGAGGCCAGATAGCGGGTTCCAAATTTGTTGTACAAAAACCAGGTGGCCATGCCCGATACTACAAATAACAAGGACATGCGCCATTGGTTAAAGAAGATCATAGGCACTTGCAGCCATTCTGCTTGATAGAGGCTCTTCACATGCCAACCCCAGTCCTGCACGTAAAACATGCTCGAGTGGTAAAAGATGAGAATAGCAAAAGCCAGTACCCGCACCGCATCAATATCATAACGCCTTGCAGCGGCACTATTGGCAACAGGGTCGATATACGACATAGTAGGTTTCCTGTATTTGGGTTAACTTGTGCTCAAAACTGCGGCAAACCTGGTTAAGTTGCGATAGCAGAATGACGGGTTGAACGCGAATAGGGATTAGTGGTGGTAGGCTGTGACCAACGGTATAGCCACTGAACATTAGTCAGTAAGACAATAAACGCATGTCAGCCAGAAAATTATTGAACTAGATGGTTTCCGTTAAACACCAATGCAAATCCAAGACTACCTAAAACATCGACATCGCTGGGAAGCGGCAATGTGGCTGCTATTCTTTGCAGTACAGGTCACCTCCAACGTGATTGTTGCCAGCATGGACAATGCAGGCAGGGATGTGCAAACCTGGGAACCCATATTGTGGGAAACCTCAAGCTCAGTGGTCATGGCGTCAATGATCCCGCTGATGTTGTGGTTTGACCAAAAATTCCCCATCAAACTGAAAAACCTGAAGCGCAACCTACCGCTACATATTTTATTCACTGTCCCGTTTTCAGCATTGCACGTAGTATTGATGGTGGCCATGCGGGAACTGGCCTATTGGTACGCAGGCGGTAACTATGATTTTGGCCACTGGGGCTGGGAGCTGTTTTACGAATACCTAAAAGATTTCCGCAGCTACTTTAGCTTGCTGATGATCGTCTATCTATACCGCTTTATCTTGTTCCGGCTACAAGGCGAAGCCAGCCTGCTCGACAAAAGCGAGACTACGCCAGAGAGCAATGAAGAAGAGACCAAAACTACAAGTGAGCACTTACTTGTCAGGAAGCTAGGCAAGGAGTTTTTGATCCGCATCCACGAAATTGAATGGCTAGAAGCCTGTGG
Organism: Alteromonadaceae bacterium; assembly: GCA_965279005.1. Taxonomy (GTDB): domain Bacteria; phylum Pseudomonadota; class Gammaproteobacteria; order Enterobacterales; family Alteromonadaceae; genus Planctobacterium. Next base: position 190,414 of record CBDIHK010000029.1, read on the forward strand.
TAACTATGTGAATTTACACGTGTCCGGTCGCGCCTATCCCTACCGCGGCACTATGAAATCCCTGGAAAGCCGGTTAGATCCCAACCAGTTCCTGCGTATCCACCGTTCTTACATGGTGAATTTCCAACAAATTAAGTCTATTGAACCCTTGGAATCGGGAGATGCCAAGGTACAGCTGCAGCACGACCAGGTATTGCCTTTTAGCCGTCGTTACCGGGCTGAACTAAAACAGGTAATCTAATGCACCCTATGATAGGTATGTGTTAGGTATGTTTTAACATAATCAACGCCTAGACAGGGGCAAGGATATTCCTTACCATCAAATCAACTACTACTAAAGTTTTAGACGGACGCGATGGCCTGTTTATTATCCCTCGCCAGTAATGAACGCATTTACCTCAAGGATTACCACAGCTTTGGCCGCCTGGCCTATTCAGTCACCACCTTATTGGACAAACCCAATGTCTCGCGCATCCATGCCGTCATCGAATGGCAAGACGAGGCTTGGATAATCAGGGATTTAAGCAGCAACGGCCTTTGGTTAAATGACAAACACCTGAAAAAAGACCAGCCCTACCCGCTTAAATCCGGGGATAAACTCTGTTTTGCCAAGGATCCGGGCTTGGTTTATCAAGTGTTAGATTTGGCACCACCGCAAGATCTATTATTAAAAATTGACCATGCGCAAATAATCGATGCCCTGCCCTTGCAGCATTACAACCTATTACCGGATGAGCAAGCGCCGCAAGTGGTATTGTATTTTGATGGCAAGCGCCGCGCCTGGTTTTTGGAGCCGGTAGACAGCGAACAGCCTAGCCAGCAGGCGCTCAATGAAAACGACCATTTTGAAATCAACCACGCCATGTGGCAATTGCAGTTGCGCCAGCATACCCAGGCTACCGAAGCGATTAACCCGGCCGCGCCCGATATCGCCAGCTTGTGTTTTGAGTTTGAGCTTAGCCTGGATGAAGAAAGCACCCGGCTAGTGGTCGCTACCCCGGATGATAGCATCGACCTGGACTACCGCAGCCACCACTACCTGACCCTGAACCTCGCCCGTTATAAATACGCGGATCAGGCAAAAGGGCTAGATCCTGCCGAACAAGGTTGGATCTACAGCGATATTATGGCGAAAGAATTGGGGATTGACCTCAACCACCTGAATATCCAGATCCACCGTGCGCGCAAGCAATTGGCGGATGCCTTTGCCGGACAAATCAGCACTGACGAGATCATCCAGCGCCGCGCCGGTAAGATCCGCTTTGGTGCCAGCCAGTTCCGTATTACCAAAGGCCAACAGTTGGAATGCCAACAGTTGCAAAACGAGCTAAGCTCTAACCAGCGCTCACAACAACTCTAACGGCAAGGAGAGGCGGCATTGGGCCAATCACACCCTGTACTTGACGGCTTTACCATTGAAAAACGCCTCGGCACGGGCGGCATGGGCCAGGTGTATTTAGCCCAGCAACACAAGCTCAAACGCCAGGTGGCGCTTAAGCTGCTGCACAGTGACAGCCCCACGGCAGCATTGCAAGAAGCCAGGAACCAGGCACAGCTAAACCACGATAATGTTGCCAAAGTCCATGATGTGCTAGAGGCCAATCCTACTAAACAACAGCCAGCGGCCATAGTGATGGAATACGTGGCAGGCAAAAGCCTAAACCGCCACCAAAACGAAAACCTATTATCACAGCAACACAAGCTCGCCCTGCTCAGCCAGGTTGCCGCTGGCCTAAAAGCCATCCACCAGGCAGGTCTATTGCACTGTGATATCAAACCAGACAATGTCATTGTCACGCCCGATGGCCAAGCCAAGATAGTGGACTTTGGCATTGCTGCCAGCGATAGCAAAGACGCCCAAACCGACAAACAATCCAATAATGAAGCCAGCACCTTTGGCAGCCAGCTATGGCTCGCCCCTGAATGCCTGCAAGGTGGCAATGCTAGCCAGCAAAGCGATATCTATAGTTTTGGCCTGCTTGCCTGGTATTTGCTAGGCGACCCGGCCTGGTTTGATCAAAAAGATGCCAGCGATAACGAAAGCTTAAGGCAAAAACTATTGGCTCAGCCTGCACAGCAAAGTGCCTTGCCGCCAGGGTTATTGCAATTGCTGAAAAGCCTGATTGCAGATAGTCCCAAACAGCGAGCCAATAGCATGGCTGAGGTGTTAGCAACACTCGCCTATTGGCAACAGGAAATGGCTAAAACAGAAGCCGCTAATATGGCAACCCAGCCCATTGATGTGCTTGCCAATAAACTGCAAAAACAAAGACGCAATAAACTGTTGGGCGTTGTTGCAGTGGCGTTTGCCTTACTGGCAGTCACCGTCGCGGTGTTTTGGACTACGCCCTGGCAGCAACCCCAGGTGGAGTATGTGGCGGTGATGCCGGTGCAAATCCAAAGCAATAATATGCCCGAGGCACAAACCATGCTGGTGCGCTCGGTACTAGTGGATACCCTGCAAAGTACCCTGCTCGACCAGCCAAATTTGCAGCTGATCCCACCGGATGAAGTAGACGCCCTCTACAACCAACCAGGGCAAGATGCCAATGCCAGCATCCCGGTCTCCCAAGTGGCTGCCGCTACTGGTGCCACCGCGGTATTAAGCGCCCAGCTAGACTGCAACCCCCAACACTGCAATATCAACCTATTGCGCTATGCCCCAGACCGCAAAGATCCCGCCCGCTGGCTAGTGCAGGCACAACAGCATTTTCCTAGCCAGATAGAAAGCCCCAACGCGCTATCGCTGGCGCTGCAACAGCAACTGCAAAACCTATTTACCCAACTAGCACCTAGCGAACTAGGCCAGCGCCAACTTACCGATGAACTCTATAAGGAATATTTGCAGATATTTGCTGACATTAACTACCAAGGCAACCGCTCAAAAGATAACTTGGTAAAATTGGACAAACTATTAGATGCGGAGCCAAATTTTAAACCTGTTTATTGGCTATATAGAGAATTAGCCATTTTCTTATTTAGTGAACACGGAGAAGAAAGCTACTTAACAAAACTTGAAGAAAGGTTAGCTATGGCTCCAGAAAAATATAAAAGCGACTTTAGTTTTATTCAGCATTTTTTTTGGACACAATTGCAAAAGGCAGATTTTGCTTCAGCTAAGGAAGTCCTTAATAAAGTATCAAAAGAGCATAGTTATCAAAAAGTAATTGATGAGCTTAATGGCCATCTAAATTTTTACTCTGGTGAATATGGCAAAGCTATTGAGTTTTACTCGAAATCTTTAGTCGGAAGATTTAGCACTTCAAACTTGTACAATTTGGCGGTCTCAAATTGGTACATTGGAAATCTGGATGAGGCTTTACTTGCACTTAAGAAAATAATTACAGTGACACCAAAAGATACAAGTACTATAAAATTGCTGGCATCTGTGCAACTCTTTCGAGGTGATTTGGATGATTCAATTTTAAATTTCAAAAGTATCCCGAACCATGATTCAAGTAGCTCAGCATTAACTAACCTGAGCTTAGCCTTATTGCTAAAACGAGACTATCTTAGCGCTCTTGTATACGCTGAAAAAGCTTATGAAATATCCCCTAAAAATACTGCTATCATCCTTAATCTTGCTGACATTCTTCTCGTCACAAAAAGTGAGAGTAAAGCAAATGATCTTTACAAAAAAATTTTAGAGCTGACTGAAGATGCTTCAGATTTGTATACATTGCTTGAGAGAGCGCAGGCTCTAGCTCATTTAAATCGAAATATCGATGCAATAAATGCTATTACGTCTGCATCTAAGATTTCACATGACAATGGTGAAGTACATTTTATTACTTCTATAGTGCACGCGGTCGCAGATGAAAACCTAAATGCAATCATTTATGCAAAAAAAGCCCTTGAGAAGGGCTTTGGCGTTACTTGGTTTAATTTGCCATGGTTCGACAACCTATGTATTCACCATGAGTTCGAAGCTGCAATGGCACAATATGGGGAAAACAATCGTTGCCCAGCTTCTTGACTAAGTACCTTTAGGCTTGTCTACAACAATCCTAGGATCCTGTGAATAGCTTACTTGCACAATTTGGCTACCATCAGGTTGTGGGGCATCTGGAATCGCTTTAAAGCGGAAGTTGATAGTGGCTTCTGCCTGGTTTTGACGATGGAACACAATACCCACCTGGGTAACCTTTTTGGTGACCTGCACAATATTAACGTCAAAATTTGGCGTAATTTCCTGATCGGTACCGGTTGCTACTACAGTTACCACCTCAATACCGTTGCCAAACCAGTTAAAACCTTCTGGCAGTTCAAACTGCAACAATGCCGACTGAAAGCTTTCCTGACTGGGATTAACGGTTTCACCATGGAAGTCCAATTTAACTTCGGAAACCTCTTGGCCATCAATTGCGGTCAACCAACCACCGAGTTCAATAGGGTTTACCGCAAATTTTAGAAATGGCGTATTTTGTGCCACCAAAATTGGGTTGGCCAAATGGTCATCACGTTCAATCGGTACCGTGCAAATCTGATCTTGGATAGTAAATACATTGCTGCTCATAAGCTTGCTCCTGTTTGGGTATATAAATCAACTCGTGTATTTTTATACACTAGAGCATAACCTATTTCAGCGCCATTACCGCCCATTACAGGATAATTTTTAACACTATGTCATGAGGTCTTTTCAATCACCGCCTTTAGGTTTGCCAACCACAATCCTTGGATCCTGGGAATAATGCACCTGCGCCAGTTGCCCTGGTACAAGCTCGCCCTGCACTGCCTGGTAGCGGAAATAAATTTCTGATTGCAGAGCCACTTCTTTGGAAAATTCCAAAGTTAGCTGCATTAGGCTGGGGCTGAGTTTTTCAGTTTGCAGGCTAAAGGCATTGTCTAAGCCAAGCTTCTGGCCGAGGCCACCCGCCTTGCTATCGTCGTGTTTGTCTTTGGTTTTGCCATTGAGCACCTTTTGCAAATAAATCCCCTGGCCATACCATTGCCAGCTTTGCGCCAGCTCAAACTGCAAGACCACCGACTGGTAACAGGGTTGGGATGGGTCAACATCACCGGCAAAGTTAATCTGGGTATCGGTGATATCTTGCCCATACAGGCAAGTACGCCAGTTTTTATAGAGCTCAGGGCAGACTTCAAAGCGCATTACCGGTACAAACGACGCCAACTGATCTCGCGCCAACCTGGAAGGCTGCGACTTAGGCACCTGGATAATGCAACATCCATCTTCCACCTTTGCATCTGGATACGCCATACTGTTCTCCTATCTGGTTTTGTTTCGCATTCGTTGCGGGAAATAAGTGGGGTCAGAGTAAATTTAAATCTTAATACAACTCTATAATAATCATAACTTTGGGTTACTTAATTAAATTTACTCTGACCCCGCTTATTATAAAAAAGGGCAGCCATAAGGCTGCCCATAAAGGTTTTGATTACATATACGTTATTGCAATCAAAGGGGGCTAAATCGTTAACTCATGATTAAGGACGGTATTCCACCTGTTGCCTCGCAGTAGGCTGCAAGTCAATTTCGTGGAAGTAGCTACCGCTAAACACACCATTGGCTTCATACACTTTTGGCGAGTTTGTAGAGTACGGTGCCGCCCAAATATTGTAGGTCCTGTGGTCATTGCGCTCAGACAAGAAGAAATCATCCATCAAAATTTCATAGTGTTTGTCCACTTGGCCTTGCCACAAATTGTGGAAATAGGCGCCGGCCTTGAACGTAGTATCGATACGGCCAGTATCAGTGGCACAATCAGAACCGACGGGACCTGCCGTCAAACAGTAGGCTGCGTGTAAGGTTTGGCCGGTGAAACGGGTACCTACAGCACTTGGCGGTGAGCTTGGGTGTTTAAAGTAATCCCAGGCACCGGTAGTAGATTTACCCACCCTATGTGCAGCCATTACCCAACCATCGGTAGCTGAGAACTTAAGGCCAATCTTAATTTGTTGCCACTCATTTAGGTTGATGGTTTTGATTTCACCTAAAGTTTGGAATGCATAGCTAGACTCAGTGGGGTAGTAGCGGGTGCTGAACTTCAAGCGCGCCTGGGTCGTGGACACAGTATTGCTGTCAATCCAAACTGGGTATAACAACATGGCAAACGTGGGGGCATGTCCTTTAGTCAATGAACATTCACCTTTTTTACACCGTGCAGAGTAGGACAAAGTCTCAGGGTGGAATTGTGAAATATGTACGTAAGGCTCAGGACCATTAGGGTCAAAATCGAAGTTCCTGCCGTCGCCATCGGCATCGTTAGGGTCGGTAGCAAATAGGCTGACCGGATTGAAGCTATAAGCCACCCAGAAGGTATCACCTTCCTGTGCGTGTTTTTGGCCATCAGCATAGGTTGGGTATGGGTGCTTCTTCATGTCATAGGAAATTTCAGCCCTGTGGTCTTTAATACAGGCTTCATCGTTAACGGCCGACGTACAAGAATGAGTTTTGAAGTACAAGACCGAGTCAGTGCTGGACAAGCCGTCTAATTGGGCTTTGGCCGCAGCGCTTACGCGAACTGGATCGGTGGTATTGTCATGGTTAGCTTTAGTACAACCAGAGACAGTGTAATCGCCCGTCGCGCCGTGCAAATTCAAGCGGCTACGGTTAATGCCCAAGATGTGGCCATTGCTGTTGTACTGGTTGTTTTTCGCAACGAAAGCCTCACGGCGCCAGTTCTGTGCCATACCGCTTGGGAAACAACCGGTGGCAGTATCAACGATGCCATTTTTGAATAGGTTATCTGCCTGGTCGGTCACATTGAAACACTGGTAGCCGCTAAACAAGCCCCAACGGCCACGGGATTTCAGTTTAATGCGCAAACAGTGGCGGCCAGTCCTAAGGTTACTCAGGGTGCGTGAAGTTGAGCTTGCGTTGACGTTGAATTCAGAATATTCAGTATTACCAATCACACCATCAGCATCTTGAATTTGGTGGCCGACTACAAAATGGTCGTTAGGGATCTGGTCATAAATGGCGGCCGTTTCATTCCAAGTGAAGGTTTTGCTGCCGCCAGTAGCCACACTACTGCCACTGACAGAAACATTGTGGGTGACTTCCCCCTGGATGTTGTAATACACGTATAGGCACTGGTTAGAGCTGTAGTTGCCCCATTGACCATCGTGTTTAGCGCGGACGCGGAAACAATGGTTTTGCTCAGCTGCTAGGCCGCTGTAGCTTTTTGAAGTAGAGGTGGTGGTGCTGCTGCCGTGGCCAACGTGTTCAATCTGGTATTGCTGGTAGGACAAACCAGAGAAGCCGCTGCGAGGTGTCCAGGATACATTTAAGCTGTAATTGTCGAATTGGTTCGACATGCTGTTCACGTTGTGGGTTACTTGGCCAACAACCGGGTTAGGACGCTCTTGGATGTTAACGGTAATAGGCGAGCTGTAAGAGCCGTAATAGGCAGTACCATCAATCACTTGTACCGCACGCACTTTAAAGGTGTGGGTACCCACACCGAAGTTGGATATTGAATAAGTAGTACTGGCGCCTGGACGCAGGATTTGGCCAGAGCCATTGTAAGTGTGATAAAGCATGAAATAGCGGTAATTGATATTCCAGGTACTGCTGGTATAAGTCCAACTTACATTAAAACTTTCATCGTCATAAAAAGTCGAGTTGTTACTCGGTGCTGTTATTTTATGGGTGACTTTCCCGGTGATAATGGGATCTGCCCAAAGCGCTGTGCTTGCAAAAAGCAAACAACAACACAAAAACCATTGTCTAAAATTCATTTCCATAACCCTAATTTGCCTAAACTAAATTGTGAACAGCAAATACCGCACATTTAATACGGTTATTTTACTGGGCGGGCATTAGACATTTTTCGTGGCTTTATTTCAACCCTTTTCGTGTATTTTTTTACGCTGACTGATTTTCAAGCTTGCAGGATGGCAATTATAGTGGGGTTTATAATGGGGTCAGAGACTGAGGTATCCCCACAAATAAATCAGTAAAATCAATACATTAATTCGAATCGAAGGGAACATTCATGGCATTTGGTGATCTGATCAATCGCCAAACATCACAAAACAACCAAACTTTAACGCCATGAATGCCCTTACTATCCTGAACAAAACCATCCGCTTTGTCACTTTAAAATGCACAAAACCAGGCAAAAAGCCCTGTTAGATTGTATCAAAAGCCTTTTGGCTGGTAATGCTGCCACTGTGACCGCCATGGGCAGGGGCATTGCTTCCAAAGCATTTGAAAAACTTCGCATTAAGCGTGCCGACTGGTTGCTCTCCAAATAAGTGGGGGCAGAGAAATAAGTGGGGTCAGATTGAAGAAGGTTTCCGGGACATGAAAAGCAACCGGTTTGGGCTAGGGTTTGAGTACAACAACACCATAAAACCAGCGCGGTTGGCAATATTGGTCTTACTCACGACGTTGTCGTTACTGGTGGCCATACTCATTGGGTTGGCAACGGTGGTGGCGGGCTGGCAGAAACGCTTCCAAGCCAATACGGCCAACAGGCCGGTGCTATCGTTCCATACCTTGGGTTTAAGGGCGCTACGCCAGCGGCTCAAGTTCACACACCAGCAATGTAAGGGGGCGCTTGCCCGCCTTCGCGACCTAGCAATTGGGGCAAGTTTTGATGCTATTTAAATTCGTGGGGATCCCTCAGTCTCTGAGCCCTTGATACTATCTCAGGTTCCGCCAACGGTTCGCCTTTCTGGTTAAATAACACACTAGGATTGGCCTTGCCCGTGAGTTTCCACCAAAGCAATTTCATCAGAATGTAAGGCATGATCCAGCTTGGCGAATGCGCCGAAGGCTGGTTTTCGGGGATGCGCTGGGTGGCAGACTTGCGGTGTACACCGCCCATCAATTTGCCGAGGGTTTGCTCCTTGCCAGGGTCAGCATCGTAGATGCCGTGGATCAAGCCAATAAAGGGCATACCGCTGCCCAAAGTATTGCCTAACGGCGTATGGCAACAGGCTGTGTACCAGCGGTGCAGGCCATCTTTGCCAAAGCGCAGGCAACGGATTTGGTCTTGTCCTTGTTCGATTACCATATGGCTTAACGGCATCTGGTAAATCTCAGTGCCGCCCCATTCATCCAGCAACTTGTCTTGGCCTAAATGTTGGGCAAAGCTCCTGCAATCTTTGCAATAACAGGTGATTCTGTTGCCTTGTTTTGGAGAATCCACTTGGGCGTGGCCTTTGACTTTGCCACACTGGCAGGAAAGGGAGAGGGTTGCCATGGTGTTGTCCGGTTATTTATTATCCAGAATGACATAAAATAAGCTGTGAAAAAAGCTGAATCTCCAGAGAGGAACGTTAACTAAGTAGAGTTAAGAAGCACCCTTCACTGATGCAGAAAAGGGTGCAATAGGAGGTTACTTATTGGCAGGCCAATTCAGAACCAGTTAGCTGGTACATGCTTGGCAGATGTGATTCCTCACGCGCCATCCAGATATTGTCCAAGGTCACTGACATTGGGTTACCGTTGTCACCTTTAGGAATAAGTGGGGTCAGAGTAAATTTAAATAAGTAACCCAAAGTGTAACTATTCAGCCTGATCCATAAAACTGTTTAACCTCCTTTTTGTGATCGATTAATTGAAATAGCCCTGAAATGTTGGTTGTGAGATCCTGATATCCCAAATAAAGGTGTTAGCATGAATGGATTTAAAAAGTATCAACATTAATGCTTTGGTCGAGCAAACCAGAGAGCAGCTAGAGCAGGATTCTAGCCTGACACCCGCACTAAAAGTCACTATTGAGCTGCTATTGACTGTCGTAGTGTTGCTATCAAATAAGCTGGGCGTTAATAGCAACAACAGCAGCCTCCCTCCTTCACAAGATATCAACCGAAAAAAGAAAAGACATTCATCAAGTGAGCGAAAAGCTGGCGGCCAGATAGGTCGCAAGGGGAATACCCTCACGCAAACCGATACCCCTGATGTTGTAGAAGTCCTCGAACTGGATATCACCCAACTGCCAAAAGGCAATTATCGAGAAGTGGGTTACCAAAAACGCCAGGTGGTGGATATCGACATTAGTCGTGTGGTAACCGAGTACCGAGCACAGATACTGGAAAATGAACAAGGTGAACGGTTTATGGGGGAGTTTCCGGAAGGGGTGACTGCGCCAATCCAGTACGGTGCAGGAATGAAAGCGCATGCGGTGTATTTGTCCCAATACCAACTTTTACCCTATAACCGTATCGAAGAATACTTTACTGACCAACTTGGAATTCCTGTCAGTGCAGGGAGCCTATTCGCATTTAATGAACAAGCAGCCTCGTTGATAACGTCGACAGGTGCAGAAAGCATCATTAAACAACAACTGAGACAGTCCCCCTTACCTGTGCATGTGGATGAAACAGGTATCAACATTAGTGGCAAGCGCCAGTGGTTGCACAATACGTCATCTCGATGGTGGACCTATTTCCATCCCCATGCCAAACGAGGCAAAGAGGCGATGGATGAAGCAGACATTTTACCTCACATAAAAGGTGTGTTATGCCACGACCACTGGAAGCCCTATTATCAATACACCCAATGCCAACATGCCTTGTGTAATGCTCACCATCTTAGAGAGCTTGAGCGTATATGGGAGCAAGAGGGAATGGAGTGGGCAAAGCAGATGCAAGACCTGTTAAAGGATATTAATCATTACCAACAAGCCACAGCTTTTGTCAGTGAACAACGCATTGCGGCTTATAAACAACAATACCAGGCCATATTGAACGAGGCTGAATTAGCCTGTCCACCACCAGATAACAACCAACGAAGGCCCGGACAAAGAGGGCGGTTAAAACGCAGCAAGTCCAGGGCGTTACTGGAAAGGTTAAGGGACTACGAAGAAGACGTACTGCGATTCCTTACTCACCCCAATGTGCCCTTTACCAATAATCAGGGGGAAAACGATATTCGCATGACCAAAGTGCACCAGAAAATCTCAGGCTGTTTCCGCAGTATGCAGGGAGCGAAAATATTTTGCTTGGTTAGGAGCTACCTATCGTCATGTAGAAAGCAACAAATCACCGCGTCTGAAGCTCTCACATTACTGTTTCAGAAAAAGCTGCCTGATATTTTTATCATTGAGCAAGCTGAATAGTTACCCCAAAGTTATGATTATTATAGAATTGTATTAAGATTTAAATTTACTCTAGATTTAAATTTACTCTGACCCCACGACGAGAGCATGAGTGCTTAGTTTTTAACCAGAGTATTGCAGCCCGCTAAAAACAACGCTTCCAGGTAACTTTCTTCCATCAATGCCATGCGCTGTTTTCTGCGAACACTGGCCTTTCTGCTTTTATCTGCCTTAATCATGTTTTTTGCAATGTGTCTAAGACGAGCCAGGTTTTCAGCACCATTACCTCTGAATATCTGGCAATCATCTTCTTTCATGGCAGTGTCTAAAACCCAGTGCAGGCTTGCCTCTATACCCCAGTGGCTCCTTACTGCTTTGGCAAACTGGTCTGTGCTCAGTGTCGCGGAGCTGATGTAGTAACGATATTCCAGTGAAGGTTTCTCATCATCGTGCTGATACCTGACAGCCATACCTATGCTCTTTAACCCTGTCCATTGAGGAAAAGTCTCCGCTAATTCAGAAGCGTCCAGAACATGATATTCCCTGGCCTCAATACGGCCATGTCCTTTTTCTATGTTGAATGATTCAGTATCGATACCGCTAAAAGCCAGCTTTATAGCATCATAGAGTTTCTTTTGGTTGCCTTTGACTGCCAAAAGATAATCAGCGCCTTTATTCACAATGGTATTCGCTATCGCTTTTTGACAGCCCATGGCATCAATCGTGATAAGGCAGCCTTTAATATCCAGTAAATTCAGTAATTCAGGGATGGCGGTAATTTCATTGGATTTACTGTCCGTCTTTATTTGCCCCATAACAACACCATTGGCTGTAGCAAACGCACTGACCATATGAATGGCTGACTGACGGTCTTCCCGGTTGTAAGAGCTACGTAGTGTTTTACCGTCTATGGCAACCACTTCACCACCGGTCAGGGAATGAACCTTCTGCATCCAACTGATAAAACTGCTTTGTAACTGTTCCGGTTCGATACTGGAAATGATACGTGCAATAGTGTCATGGACGGGCAACCCATCTTGGAATAAACCTAATCCCTGCAACCAGTTAAGTCTGGCATGGCCGAAGTCCTCAATGTCTTCCCAGCCTTCGCACCCGGTGATAACACCGCAAACAGATAAGAACAATACATCGTATAAAGGATAAGTGACTTTGGCTGACTGGCGGGGATCGGTGACATCAGAAAAGTGTTCAGCGAAAACATCAATACTCATTAAACTGGCTCCCAAAAGGGAGTATAAGATCACAATGGGCTGTGCAGATCCAGGAACGAGAAGGTAAATCAGTTCAACTGGTTAAATAATGTTCGCGATCTTGCCGTGACTCTGACCCCACTTATTTTATTGGTTTACCCTGAACTGCGCAATCACATTGGACAGTGATAAAACATTGCCCTTAAAGAGCTACAGGAAACCAAAGGCTACCTACTACTTGAAACAGGAGATATCAGCCGGTTTTAGCAAATGGCAATTGCGCTTCTTATTGTTGGTGCGTGCATAGCCTGCGTGAGAGCAGTGGTAAAAAGGAAGGTGAAGGGAATGCCATGTCGAGCAATCAATTCCTGTCATGGGCATTTTCCCAAGTGAACCACTATGCCATCAGGGTTGAACCCGTAGCGGAGGCGTTCTCTGACCGGAAACGTCAAAAGCGCAACGGTATTATTGCCATGCGTGCCGTGGCCCATAAGATGGCCAGGGCGGTATGGCATATGCTGACGAAGAAAGAAGAATATGATGTGCACAAAGTGTTCGAATAACTGAATTGGCTGATAAGCGTAAGCCAGTTCATGAGGTTGGCACTTTGTAGCCAGGATTCATTTATTACGGGCGCGGTAGGAATGCCGATTACTCGACATCCCTACCGCGCCCCCAGCACCAAGGCTTTTGTGGGACAACATATGTTGTCAGGGGAATTTCAGCCTATTGTATTTTTACAGTGGTTATTCTGATGATTTTTTGATCCAGATGGGTGACTGATGCGGATGATGCATCCGTAAACCGAACGAATAGAAAAGCAGTTTTGCATGAATGAAAAAGCTGGCCAAACAAACCACCTATACTGAAATTAATTCGGTAGGAACGACTTTGTGCTATTTACAAAGGTTGGCTTATGGGTGGCACCTTGATATAGCATTAAAACTGGGAACTGGCTAACGTCGATTTTCACAATAGGCCGATAGCCCTGCACCTAAATCCGAAATCAACTGTTTAGTCCTAAGCCCTGCACCAACACTATTTAAGTGGTATCGCGTATTAAAATAGTGTTCTTTTGCAAACATATAGCTAAAGGCATCACCGGCATACCATATACCTTGTTGTTTATAGAATGAGGCGATCTCCTGGAAAAAGAGCTTATACTTTTCGTCTTCGTAGGCATCAAAGTACATAAAATTAGGAGGCGTGGCGATGACACAGACCTGATTCTCCTTTGCCCACCCCAGGTACGCTGTCATGGTGTCTTTAAAGTGTTGGCTTAGCTTTATGGTCGAGATGCTATCCACTATGACCGCCTTCACCATCGAATGCTCGCGGGCGGTCATTTTTTCAGGCTCTATGTTTATCTGGTCTCCATATTCATTGATGTTTTGGGCACTGTAAGTTCCCCTTTGTGCGGGTAATTCGCGTTCGTCTTTCATTTTTAGACCTTTCACAAAACGCTTGTAACTAATGGCAAAGGCAATTTGCAGTTGTTCAAAGGTTGAAATTTCTTTGAAATACGCTTTATCCCAGGCAATGACAAAGTCGGACAATACTTGGGATGGGTTTCCTTCAGCCTGATAAAAAGTGTACTCCATCGGCATAATAACGATGTCGCCCGGATCAGTTACCCTTTTGCTTCGCTGTAAAATATAATCCATTCCCAATCCAGCATGCACCCCCATGTTGACAACGGGTTTGTCTATGGCGTTTGACAATAAAGCCGAATCAAAGCCAAACAATGCATTTGAACCTGCGACTATTAATACTTTCTGTTCCTGGAAACGCCGGGCAAATGCTTCTTTGCTAGCATAATTCTGCTTTACCCAGTATTGATCTGGTGTCGCCATGCCCAACTGTGCATAAATTCCCAAGATCCAGAGTACGAACGACAGGGAAAAAGCAACAATGACAATCGATAAATATTTCATAATGACTTAGAAATTGAAGTACAGGAACTCAACATCACTCACGGTTAAAAGCAGCTTCAGTTCTATAAAAATGGCCACCCCAATGGCACAAGCAAGCAGTGGCCTAACTCTCGGCAGTATTTGCGCAAACCGGCTATTTTCGCCGAGGTAATACTTGCCCACCAATTGCTGGCTATTTGGCATAAAAAACACCAAAAACAACAAAGCCACTATCCAGACAAACCCAATGGTCCGGGAAAAGCTGCCCAATCCTTCAAACACAAATGGTTGCAACGGTAATGCAGACAAGAGGTCTGCCACTAGCGGTTCCAATTTAGTGGGTAGGGAAATACCGTTCATGCCCAACATACCCTGGCTCATTAAAATTGCCCCATCAAGCGTTTCCGCCCGGAAAAACACCCAGGCAAACGTTACAGCAGCAAATGTGAATAAAACTGAAAATGCATAACCAATTTTGGAATTATTTCCATATGGGATCCTGAGCACCTCGGTCCGGAAATAGCGCCAGCTGTGGTTGATGATCAGGTAAAACCCATGCAGCCCTCCCCAAATCACGAAATTGAAAGACGCTCCATGCCACAATCCACCCAGGAGCATAGTGAGAAAAAGATTTAAATGCTTGGAGCCTTTGCGGTTGCCTCCCAGGGGAATGTATAAATAATCCTTTAGGAAGCGCGATAAAGTCATATGCCATCTGCGCCAAAACGTAATGATATTCACTGATTTGTAAGGGGAGTTGAAATTTATTGGCAAATCAATATTCATCATTTTGGCGAGCCCTATGGCCATATCCGCATAACCTGAAAAATCAAAATAGAGTTGCAGCGAATAAGCCAATGCCCCACCCCAGGCCTCAAAAAAGGTAACACTACTGCCAGCATCTACGTGGGTAAAAACCGGGTTTGCGTAGCCCGCTATCCCGTCCGCCAACACTAGTTTTTTGAATAGGCCAATGGCAAAAATGGTCATGCCAATATTGAAGTTGTTGATATTAAACTTAAATGTCTCCCTGAGCTGGAATTGCGGGATCATTTCTTTGTGATGCACGATTGGCCCTGCGATTAATTGAGGGAAGAAGGTGACGAATAACGAGTAATGGACAAAATCGTGCTGGGGTATTTCACCACGATAACTGTCAACCAAATAGGCAATTTGCTGGAAAGTAAAAAATGAAATGGCTAGCGGTAATACCACATTGAGCAGTTCAAAATTACTGCCAATAATGTGGTTGCTGGTATCAATGAAAAAGTCCACGTATTTGAAGTAGCCCAGGAATGATAGGTTACATATAACGCCGAAAGTCAGGATCCATTTACTTTGCGCTTTGTGGGTAATAAATAGCGCCAAAAAAAAATTAAAAAATAATGAGCTTAATAAAACAAAAAGATAATTAGGGTTCCACCAGCCGTAAAAAAACAATGAAGCTATAATGAGCCAGGATATAGCAACCCGACTTCCAACGAACTTACAAGCCATGAAATAAATTACGAGCGTAATTGGTAGAAATACCAGGACAAATTCTAGAGAATTAAAAAGCATAAGATTTGACTGAAATTAACTATTGGCTAGATTCAAAAAATTTTTTAACGATTTTGACCACGCCAGATAGCCATCGCCGTTTAAATGCAAGTCATCTTTAGAGTAGAGAGGGGATAATTCTCCGGAAGGCGCAAGTATATTATTTATGTCGATGTAGCTAACATTTGGGCTTTGCTGTGAAAAGTCTAAAAGCTTGATGTTTAACTGTCTCACTTTTTCATTTGTCTTATTTTTACTTTTGCCGACATATAAGGTCGACTGAATCACAACAGATATATCGTTATCTACTAGCGTATTTATGATGGACACATAATTACTGAATGTGTCTTCCACCGTTCTCCTTTGCCTAAGGTCGTTAATCCCAAGCATGATAAAAGCAACGTCAGCTCCGGATGATATTGCCGTATCTAATCGGGCTAACACGAGTTTGGTTGTATCGCCAGCAATACCCCGATTCGCTATTGATATGCCAGGTAACAACTCATGCCAATTACCCCAATCGGTCAAGCTATCCCCAATTAGCACTAGGTCATGCTTTTGCACAGGAAGCGCTTGAAACAACGATTTTTTATGCCTGTGATAGGTTGATGCATGGGGCTGTTGCGTGGAAAACTCTGAATATGCCCATTCGATAATCGGATAAGGAAATGTTTTATAATGAACAGTCCATGCCCCAAAAAAGAAAGCGACAAGCAGGGCAATAATGCTTAACAAACCATTTAACCATCCTTGTAGTTTTTTTACAGATTCCATATCTTCCAAATTCCTTTTGAGCCCAAGAAACATTGCAGCACTTGGTCTTGATTGAAACTCGTTTCGTTTTTTCCTTCGGATCTGCCCAATTTATCCAAATCAATTGTATGGTTGACTGCAAATTACTTTACCTTTCAACCAGCTAGTCATTTTTAAATGGAAAAACAAGCACTATTCGAAAGTGCACCAAAGCACACGAGCCGAGACTAGTGTAAATAAAATGCCGATCAAAAAAAAGTAAAATTTTTAGCGTTATCGAAAAAGCCAGCTGTTAGTTTTGGGGTAATTCCAAAACATGCTTCATTGGATCCAAGTTGGCGCCACTGCATCGAAAAAATGCTATTCGGTTGCTCAAGGCTCTCTTTTCTTGAGTGTGAAACCAGCCCCTGTGCAGCATAAAGTATTGACTTGAAAGCGTCTGCACCTTCCAAACAGGGTCTATAACAGATTGAATTACAATACTATTTTTAAGCTACTCAGCTCTGAGATTTTACTGTTTAGATACTATCTCCGGCTCCGCCAGCGGTTCCCCCTTGTCATTGAATAAAACACTGGGTTTGGCCTTGCCCGTGAGTTTCCACCAAAGCAATTTTATCAGAATGTAAGGCATGATCCAGCTTGGCGAATGCGCCGAAGGCTGGTTTTCGGGGATGCGCTGGGTGGCAGACTTGCGGTGTACACCGCCCATCAATTTGCCGAGGGTTTGCTCCTTGCCAGGGTCAGCATCGTAGATGCCGTGGATCAAGCCAATAAAGGGCATACCGCTGCCCAAAGTATTGCCTAACGGCGTATGGCAACAGGCTGTGTACCAGCGGTGCAGGCCATCTTTGCCAATGCGCAGGCAACGGATTTGGTCTTGTCCTTGTTCGATTACCATATGGCTTAACGGCATCTGGTAAATCTCTGTGCCGCCCCACTCATCAAGTAATTTATCTTGTTTAAGGTGTTGGGCAAAAGCGCGGCAGTCCTTGCAGTAGCAGGCAATGCGGTTGCCTTGTTTGGGTGCATCAACTTGGGCGTGGCCTTTGACTTTGCCACACTGGCAGGAAAGGGAGAGGGTTGCCATGGTGTTGTCCGGTTATTTTTTATCCAGAATGACATAAAATAAGCTGTGAAAAAAGCTGAATCTCCAGAGAGGAAAGCTAACTAAGTAGAGTTAAGAAGCACCCTTCACTGATGCAGAGAAGGGTGCAATAGCAGGTTACTTATTGGCGCAGGCCAATTCAGAACCAGTTAGCTGGTACATGCTTGGCAAATGTGATTCCTCACGCGCCATCCAGATATTGTCCAAGGTCACTGACATTGGATTACCATTGTTACCTTTAGGGTACAAGGTACTCGCCTTCAAGCCCCCCCAATACAAACCTGTTTGTGGCGTTACGGGTGTTTCTATGGGTGTCGTTTGAACGCCTTCTGCTTCGGCTATTTTAACAAAAACATTACCAGTACCCGGGCCTTTTAAGCAGGTCAGCAAAGAGCCTGACGTATCAGTTGCCCATTCTATCTTATGCCTTAAGTAGTAAGTTTCGTTTTCCTTAATCTCAACCGTACTGCCTTCAATATCATAATCTTCGATTTTGTAGCGCTCACCTGGATCGCCTAAAATCGTTCCAGTACAAGCAACTGCTTCGCAATCAACTTTAGAGCGTACCGATAATTCAATCTTATTAAAGTCGGGATCATACTGAACTTGAACCGAGTTATTTGGCGATAAATGATCCTTGGTACCACCTGTGTGGAACTGCGAAATAAAGACATAGCAGTTTTTAGACAGCACCTTATTTTCATCTGGGTCTATCTTGCAATCTTCATAATCAAACATTTTGTTGATCTTAAACTCATAAGCATAGATAGAGGTTCCACCATTGCTAACGGACGAATTATCTGAGTAGCCGTTTGGGTTGAAAGAGATCTCTGATTTCCTGCAGCGGAAAGACTGGGACACCGTGCCATTTTTACAAGCATCATTAAATTCATCTTGCGCAGTATGCGAATGAGGGTAACCGACAACACATGAAGGGTTGTTAGGGTCTTCATGAGGATCAAAATTCACACAAAAATCACGCTTTGCGGATTTGTTGGGGCTTGTCAGGGTTATTTTACCATTCTGCAGGAACCAGTTACCAACGTGGAAACTCCGGTGGTCTTTCCAAGGCTTAATATCGTTGCCATCAAACGAGCCATCACCTAACAAGTTGCGGTTTTTAACATTGTGGCATTGCCATGGGCCGTAGTAGCTGAATTGGTCATAGTATCCGCGAACTTTGAAACAGTAGTCACCAATTTGTTGCGGAGTGAACTCATAGTAATCAACATTGCCAATGTTGGTATCAAAAGTACTACCGTCTGGACGTTTAAAATAAATCTTCTCATAGGCAAAGTTTATACCCGAAAACGCCGGCAACGCGCTCCATGATACCCTCAATGGCAGACCTTGGTAGTCGCCACTAAAGTTTGTGACTTGATGGGTTACCTGGCCTTTAACCCGGCTGCTTACCGACATACAACGCTCTGCCGAGTAGTTACCATAGCCGCCATTAGCGTAACCCCTAACTTTAAAGCACCAAGAGCCTTCCTTATTTGGAACAAAGGCAGTGCTTGAACCAGTATGTTGGGGGTAGCTCCAAACACCCTGTGGATTCCTGGTGGCGAGCTCTACAAAATCAAAATTAGCCAGGTTATAGGGGCTAAGTTCGGCCCACGCGATAGTAACGTTATCAAGTGCATAGGCTGTAGATGGGACAGATGTTAGCGAGTGGGTATTTTGGAACGCAACAGAGCCAGACACATTCATACAATAGTTGCTGGTGTAGTTACCCAGTTCACCATTATAGCCGCCGCGTACCCTGAAACACCAAGTTCCTGGGCTTGAAGGAAGGAATGTATAGGGGCCGGAAGCCGACCGGTTGCTATAGCTCCAGCTACCGCTCGGGTTCCTAACACCCAAAATCACATGTGAAAAACCAAGGTGGCTATAAGCAGGGAGCGGAGACCAACCTACCGTCACATTGGAAAAAATTGTGCCGCTAGATGGTACCGACATGCTATGGGTCACTTTGTGCAAAATCGAATCATTGGGTGCTACCGACATGCACTGGGAGCTATTGTAATTACCCAATTCACCGTTATAGGCGCCGCGAACCCTGAAACACCATGAACCTGCCTGGTTAGGGGTAAAATTATAAGGCCCAGAAGCCGACTTGTTGCTGTAACTCCAGGAGCCTGATGGATCCTTAACACCTAGAATGACATGCGAAAAACTAAGATGGCTGTATTGTGGTAATGGTGCCCAAGAGACTGTTGCATTAGTGCCTACTTTTCCTGTGCTGGGAGGACTAATCGAATGGGTTACCTGGTGTTGTATGGATTCCGCGAATACAGGGGAAGCTATGAACAGAAGTGCTAACCCCATAATACTTTTGCTAAATAGGCTTGAACGCCTAAAACTGTCAAATTGCTTGAACATTTTTATATTCCTTTATCAGACTAATTATGTGCTAGATGGCTGAATAACCTAACCGGGTAATAATTAACACGCCATCCATAGCGAAGCGGAATTTAACAGCAACGTGTATTTTTTTCAACCAAAGGAGTGTATTTTCTTTCACTTTTTGATAGCGCTAGTTGACAAAGGGCGGAGGAACCAAACAAACAACAAAGGTTTGGACAGATAAAAACTCGATGAAAGAAAACTTCGAGCCAATAGCTCCTATGCTTAGAAGCTCAAACCTAAAAACCTAACTTGTATGTCTAAAAGCAAAATTAAATCTATCCAATTAGTACTGCTCACAGTTTCCACGGCTTTACTCGGTATCAGCATGATATTGATGGGGCACCACCGGCACATTGAACTGGTAACCGATTTTTACGGCATAAGCGGGTTAGCATCTGGCGAACTTTATAATGCCTTCGCTGCCGTGGGGTTTGCACTTATTGCGGTTTTGGGGGGCTTATGCCTATTTGGAAAACCGCTGCAAAAATGGTTGGGGATAGCGATAGTCGCCGTAAGCATACCGCCCCTATTAAGTTTGTTTTCCGGTGCAATGTGGTTGGATGAACTAGGCGGCTTCCCGGCAATCTCTTCTGGTCAAGGCATTATCAAATACTTCGCGCTATTGGCCTTGGGTATCATGCTGCTGCAACCGGCCAATCTCAGCAATACCACGCAAAAAGCCTTGGCCATATTCCCCGTTGTTCTAGTACTAGTTTGGATTGGCGGTATGAAGTTCACCTTGTGGGAAGCAGAAGGCATCAAAACCTTGGTTGCAGGTTCGCCTTTAATGGGCTGGATGTACCAGGTATGGGATCTGCAAATGGTTTCCAATTTGATCGGTGTTTATGACCTCATAGCAGCGCTATTATTAGTGCTTTCAATTTGGTTCCGAGTCTTGCTACTACCGGGTATCGCAATGTCAGGTGCGGTAATGCTGGTAACCCAAACCTTTTTGTTTACCTGGGATGGTGCACTATCGGCAGAGACTTTGCTCTCCACCGGCGGCCACTTTTTAATTAAAGACTTGTGGTATATCGGCTGCTTGCTTTGGTATTGGCAGTTGAGAAAAGTGGGGTCAGAGTAAACTTAAATCTTATTGTGGTTCAATAATAATCAGAAATTGTAGTTATCGATTTAAGTTTACTCTGACCCCACTTTTTTTTATTTAACTGTGATATGACTTAGATCGAATCCAACCAATTAACTGAGCGCAGTCCATCGACGCGCTGAAATTCCCTTAAGTTATTGGTGACTACTATTAGTCCTTCGCTCCGGGCATGCGCTGCAATATGCAGGTCATTGATCCCAATGATCTTGCCGTTTTGTTCCAAGGTTGCCCGAATATCACCATAGTGTTCAGCTGCCTTGGTGCCATAGACGAGTATTTCGAGCCGTGAAGCAAAATCATTGTATGCGGCTCTGTTTTTACTAGGGTTACCACTTTTTTCTATGCCATGGTGCATTTCCGCATGGGTGATTGTGCTGATACACAGCAATCCCGCATTGCTGTTAAACACATCCAACAGCTCAATAGGCCGGCGTTTAATCACATAGATAACCATATTGGTATCTAGCATATACTTCATCAAAACGGCTCCCTTTCACTTTGCTCTTGGGACGCTCGCTTGTCCATAAAATCCTCAGTAACCGCATTATCCGACAGGAAAAAGCTGTCCCAAGCGTTTTCCAATGGAGACAACACCCGGTCTTTACCTACAACCCTAACCGTTACCTGTTTTACCGATTCGGGAAATCTGGCTTCAACCGGAAGCCTAACAGCCTGGGTACTGTTGTTTTTAAACACTCTGCCAGTGTCCATATATCTCTCCGAAACCAACTAGATACCAAAAGTATATAGCCGCAGGGTATCTAGTCAAGCTGGATAACTTTGCAAAAGAATATGGCTGCCGCTGGTAAAAACACTATATGGCCAATGGTGCACTCTACAGGCGGCCACTTTTAAAACAGGCTCTATTACTAGAAACAAAAAACCTAGCAAAAACCAGGTTTTTTAATGCTTGCTCTAAAGCCCTGTTACAGGGCTTCGATAGTTTGCTTTTGTTCTTTTAGCTTGTCCATTTGCAGCTGGAATTCTTGCAGTTTATCCCGTTCTTTTTGGATAACCGCTTCCGGTGCTTTGCTAGTGAACTTCTCATTGGATAGCTTGCCTTCGGTGCGGGCATAGTCTTTTTCCACTTTGTCCAAGGCTTTGTTGATACGTGCCAATTCGGCGTCTTTATCAATCAAGCCAGCCATGGGGATCAAGATTTCCATATCACCCACCAATGCGGTGGCCGAAGCCGGGCCTTGTTCGCCCTCGCCTAACACAGTGATGTCTTCCAACTTGGCCATGGCTTGCAAGAAGGTGGTGTTTTCTTCTAAACGCCGTTGGTGTTCGCCAGCGGCATTTTTCACCAAGACAGATAGCGGCTTGTTAGGGGAGATATCCATTTCACCACGGATGTTACGCACGCCGACTACAAAAAGTTTCACCCACTCCAAATCATCAATAGCTTGCTGATCCACTTTTGCGGCATCGTATTCAGGGAAACTTTGCAACATGATAGTAGCGGCATCAATGTTGGCCAGTGGCGCTACACTGCGCCAAATAGTTTCGGTGATGTAAGGCATCAGAGGATGCATCAAGCGCAACAGGCCTTCCAAAACGGTAACCAAGGTTTGGCGGGTAGCCCGCTGTTGCGCTTCGTTACCTTTGAACAACACCGGCTTGGTCAACTCCAGGTACCAGTCACAAAACTGGTTCCAGGTAAACTCGTAAACGCTGTTTGCCGCAAGGTCAAAGCGGTAGCTATCCAAATGCTCGCGGAATGTTTTTACGGTTTGTTGGAACTGGCCCAAGATCCAGCGATCCGCCAATGAGTACTCCAATTCGCCACCGTTAAAGCCACAGTCGTGCCCTTCTGTGTTCATCAACACATAGCGGCTGGCATTCCACAGCTTGTTGCAGAAGTTGCGGTAGCCTTCCAAGCGGTGCATATCCCAGTTGATATCTCGGCCAGTTGACGCCATTGCCGCTAGAGTAAAACGCAGCGCGTCTGTGCCATGGGCTTCGATGCCATTGGGGAAGGCTTTGCGGGTATTCTTTTCAATTTTTTGCGCCAATTGCGGCTGCATCATATTGCCGGTGCGCTTTTGCACCAGGCTTTCCAAGTCGATGCCGTCGATCATATCGATAGGATCCAACACATTACCCTTGGACTTGGACATCTTGTCGCCATGTTCGTCGCGGATAAGTCCAGTAACATATACCGTCTTAAACGGCACTTGCGGTTTGCCGTCGTCGTCTTTGACAAAATGCAGGGTCATCATGATCATACGAGCGACCCAGAAGAAGATGATGTCAAAGCCTGTGACCAATACATTGCTCGGGTGGAATACTTTGAGATCGTCGGTGTTCTCGGGCCAGCCCAAAGTAGAGAAGGTCCACAATGCCGATGAGAACCAGGTATCCAGTACGTCTTCATCCTGGCTAAGCTCAATATCATCACCGAGCTGGTGCGTGCTGCGCACTTCTGCTTCGTCCCGGCCAACATAGACATTGCCTTGTGCATCGTACCAAGCGGGGATCCGGTGTCCCCACCACAATTGGCGCGAAATACACCAATCCTGGATATCGTTCATCCAGGCGAAATACATGTTTTCGTATTGCTTGGGCACAAACTGGATATCGCCATTTTCCACTGCCGCCTTGGCGGGCTCGGCTAATGGTGCTACTCGCACATACCACTGGTCGGTCAATAGAGGCTCAATCACCACGCCGGAACGGTCGCCGTAAGGGATGGTCATGGCGTTGTCTTCGATACCGTCGAGCAAGCCTTGCTGTTCAAACTGTGCGATCACCCATTTGCGGGCCTCAAACCTGTCCATACCTGCAACCGCTTCTGGAATAAAGGTCGGCTCATTTAATGCCTTACCGGTGCAGTCGTAGGTTTCACCCTGTGCCAAAATAGCCGCGTCCTGGTTAAAGATATTAACCATAGGCAGCTGCTGGCGTTTGCCCACTTCATTGTCGTTGAAGTCATGGGCTGGGGTGATTTTCACGCAGCCGGTGCCTTTTTCCATATCGGCGTGCTCATCGGCCACGATTGGAATGCGACGGTTTACCAAAGGCAGTACAACTTCCTTGCCGATTAAATCCTGGTAGCGGGGATCTTCAGGGTTTACTGCAACACCGGTATCACCCAGCATGGTTTCTGGACGAGTCGTAGCTACCACCAAGTAGTCTTTGCCATCTTTAGTGGTAACACCATCAGCAAGCGGGTAACGCAGGTTCCACATCTTGCCTTTTTTGTCTTTGTTTTCCACTTCCAGATCCGAAATCGCGGTGTGCAATTTCGGATCCCAGTTAACCAAGCGCTTTCCACGATAGATAAGGTCTTCCTGGTACATGCGCACAAACACTTCTTTTACGGCATTGGACAGACCATCATCCATGGTAAAGCGTTCCCGCTCCCAATCAACGGACGCGCCTAATCGGCGTAATTGCTGGGTAATGGTACCGCCGGAGTGGTGTTTCCAGTCCCAAATACGGTCAATAAAGGTTTCACGGCCCAGATCATGGCGGCTTTTGCCTTCTTCTGCATGCAATTTTCGCTCGACTACCATTTGGGTGGCGATACCCGCGTGGTCGGTGCCCACTTGCCATAAGGTATTGTTGCCCTTCATGCGCTTGTAGCGGATTAAGGTATCCATGATGGTATCTTGGAAAGCATGCCCCATATGCAGGCTACCGGTCACATTTGGCGGAGGGATCATGATGGAATAGGACTCACCTTCTCCTGAAGGTTTGAAATAGCCCTTGTCTTCCCATTCTTGGTAAAGTTCGTGCTCTATGGCTTGTGGATTAAACGTCTTATCCATTGGTATTCTCATTCATCTCTGGTGCGGGCTGGGTGGATAACGCCATGCCGGCTGCGCGATAGTGTTTGTAACGGGTGCGGGCGAGTTTCTTCAACTCTTCGTCCGCTGGCACAAAATCCACTATCTGCTGGAATTGGTGACAAAAACCCGGAAATTCCGGGTGTAAGTTAATCAAGATAGGGCGGTTATTATAGCTAGGCGCTTGCCATCCAATTTCTACCGGCGCGCCGTTAGGCGGCCCTTCACCTACTAGGTTGTGGGGTACAAAACCCTCGGCTGGCCGCTGCCATAACATTTCATCAAACTGCTCGGCTTGCTCACGGTGCGGGCAATACACCCACACCCTGCGGCCAACGCGGAATTGCTCTGCCGCGATATCACAGGCAAGCTGCCGATGTGCCTGTGGATTATTTTGGCTTTGTTCTGGCAATAGATAGAAAAGCGCGTTGGCCATGTTGGGTTTAGTCTTCCATCTCGATACCAGCGCGGTTCATCACGAACTGGGTCAACATAGGCACAGGCCTACCCGTTGCACCTTTGTCCTTGCCACTGCGCCAGGCAGTACCGGCAATATCCAAGTGTGCCCAGTGGTATTTCTTGGCAAAGCGCGACAAGAAACAAGCTGCCGTGATGGTACCAGCGGGACGGCCACCTAAGTTGGACATATCGGCGAACGGGCTTTCGATCTGCTCCTGGTATTCATCCCACAATGGCAGGCGCCAAGCGCGGTCACTGGCCTGCTCTGAGGCATTAATCAATTCGTGCGCAAGCGGATTGTGGTTACTCATCAAACCTGTTGCATGTTTACCCAAGGCGATGATGCAGGCACCAGTCAAGGTGGCAACGTCGATAACCAACTCGGGATCAAAACGCTCTACATAAGTCAGGGCATCGCATAAAACCAAGCGGCCTTCGGCGTCAGTATTAAGCACTTCTACAGTTTGACCCGACATTGTGGTGAGGATATCACCTGGACGATAGGCATTGGCGTCAGGCATGTTTTCACAACCCGCCAATATGCCGATGACATTGATAGGTAACTGCATATCAACGATGGCGTGCATGGTGCCAAGAACGCCTGCGGCACCACCCATGTCGTATTTCATTTCGTCCATGGCTTCGCCTGGCTTTAATGAAATACCGCCTGAATCAAAGGTCAGGCCTTTGCCGACCAGAACGATGGGGTCATGGCTGGCGGCACCACCGCGGTAGTTGATAACCGTCATTACCGACTCGTTTTCAGAGCCCCGGCCAACCGCAAGATACGAATTCATTTCCAGGTTCTTCATTTCTTCTTCACCAATGCGCTCGATGGTCACGCGGTCGTAGTCGCGCTCCAAATTGCGGGCTTGTTGGTAAAGGTACTCTGGATTGCAGATATTAGGCGGCATGTTGGCAACGTGCTTACAGGTATGCATGCCTTTGGCGATGGCCAGGCCGTGTTCAACCGCGCGCTCGCCGGTGGCCAATTCACGGCGGGTCGGTACATTGAATACGATTTTGCGCAACGGCCTGCGGGCTTCATCTTTTTTCGACTTCATTTCGGTGAAGGTGTACAGGGTATCCTGTGAAGTTTCGACTGCCTGGCGCACCTTCCAATAGGTATCACGGCTTTTCACGTGCAGCTCAGTTAAAAAGCACACCGCCTCCATCGAACCAGTTTCGTTTAGGGTAGAAATGGTTTTTGCAATGATTTGTTTGTATTGGCGTTCGTCCAACTCACGCTCTTTGCCGCAACCTACGAGCAACACCCGCTCGCTCAAGACATTGGGGACATGGTGTAAAAGTAGCATTTGCCCGGCTTTGCCTTCCAGGTCTCCGCGCCGCAATAAATTGCTGATGTAACCTTCACTGATTTTATCTAGCTGCTCAGCAACTGCGGTTAGGCGCCTTGGCTCAAACACGCCAACAACTATGCAGGCACTGCGCTGTTTTTCCGGGCTGCCACTTTTTACATGAAATTCCATAGGGGTTCCTCTGCTTTTCACCAAATGCCGCGACTTCAGGAGCGGCCTAGTAAGTTTGCTTTTTTTGTTTACACCAACGCTGAATTATAATTATGAACCTTTGGCCGGTGACAATGTCACTTATGTAAATCCGAGAAGGCTTTGCTACATCGACGGTTTACAACCGGGGCAGCAAGCATTCATAATAGCCGGGAACTCACATTTTTGTCTCTGGCAGGCGCTGGGATTTTGAACAAAAAGGTATAAAAACGATAAGTTTACTTAATTTTTACCAGTATGCCACTAAAAAAGCCACTTTTAACATGGATCGCCTGTGCTGATACTTAGATATTTATTGAAGGAAACCTTCAAGTCGCAGTTGGCGGTTTTCCTAGTTTTAATGGCGATTTTCATCACCCAGAAATTTGTCCGGGTATTGGCCGACGCTTCCAACGGTGACATTCCCGCTAGCCTGGTGTTGGGTTTTATTGCCCTAAATGCGCCGGTACTCGCGGCGCTTATCCTACCCTTGAGCTTCTTCCTCGGCATAATGCTTGCCCATGGCCGCCTGTATGTGGATAGCGAAATGACCGTCATGCGCGCCTGCGGCGTTAGTGAATGGTACGTGGCCCGGGTCATGTTGCTGCTCGCCCTGGCCATGTCGTTGGTATCGGCAAGCCTAACACTTTGGCTGGCGCCTTTGGCCAGTGAAGTGGAATACCAAATCGAAGAGCGCTTGGCCGCAGAGTCCGGCTTAAGTGCCTTGCTTCCTGGCCGTTTTGAAGAAACCGCCAACAAAAAAGCGGTCATGTTTGTTCAAGAAATTGATAGCGACAACCAACTTAGGAACGTGTTTGTCGCACAGCACGACCCGGAGCAATCCCTGGAGCAAGTCCATATTGTCTATGCCAACGGCGGTTATGTAGTGGAAGATAGCGATGGTTCCCAGAGGTTGGTACTAACTGAAGGCTTGCAGTACGAAGGCGAGCAGGGCCAGCGGGATTACCGGGTGGTCGAATTTGAACAATACCATGTACAAATTGCGGAACAGGAAGCCGAACGCAAAAGGCGCAAACTGGTAGCCTACCCCACAAGCCAACTGCTCGAAGATGGCTCGTTGGATGCTATTGCCGAATTCCAATGGCGTATCGCCATTCCCTTGTCGATCCCCTTCCTGGTTTTGATTGCCGTGCCCTTAAGTTCGGTGGATCCGCGCCAGGGACGTTTTGGCCGCTTGTTGCCTGGACTACTGCTATACCTGGGTTATTTCCTACTGTTAATGGCGGGCCGCAAAGTGTTGGAAGACGGCAAGATCCCGCCCGCCCTTGGCTTGTGGTGGGTGCATATGATAGTGCTGATGATTGGCATCGCCCTTATTTTAAAAGGCCGAAGTATCGGTGTGGCCTTCAGGGCACAATTCAAGGGGCGCAAGCATGTTTAAAATCGTCGACCTCTACCTCGCCCGCACGTTACTGGCGACCACTTTTATCAGCCTGACCGTTTTGATTGGGCTAAGCAGCCTGATCAAGTTTATAGAACAGCTTAAAAATGTCGGCCGTGGCAGCTACGACCTGAACGTTGCCGGCATTTATGTGCTGCTGAGCATGCCGCGGGATATTGAACAGTTTTTCCCCATGGCAACCTTGATTGGCGGGTTATTGGGTATGGGCATGCTAGCCAGCAATAGCGAGCTTACCGTGATGCAGGCATCCGGCATGAGCCGCTGGCAGATCATTAAGTCAGCCATGAAAACAGCAGTTGTGATGGTGTTGTTTGTAATGGCCATGGGTGAGTTTGTCACGCCTTATAGCGAAGCCAAAGCCAAGGAAATACGCGCTCAAGCCATCTCTGGTGGTAGCCTGTTTAGTTCGGATAGGCTCACCTGGGCGAAAGATGGTGACAAATTTGTCAGCATTGGCGAAGTCATAGATCAAAATAACCTGCGCGATATTAACATCTATGAATTTGACCAAAACCACCAGCTGATGAGCATAACCACAGCCAAAGCCGGAAGTTTTGTGGAAGGCGTTTGGCAGCTTAACCGGGTGAAATTAACCCAATTTGGCGAACAAGTCTTAACCCAGGATATCTATAGCCAGAAATGGCAATCCACCTTGACCCCGGATAAGCTGAGCGTGGTAAGGGTAAAGCCTGAAGCCCTTTCTATCCGAGGGTTACAGGACTATATCAGCTACTTGGAAAACAACAGCCAAGACCCGGATCGCTATCACCTTGCCTATTGGCGCAAACTGCTTCAGCCGATTACCGTTGGCGTTATGCTATTGATGGCGTTATCGTTTGTATTTGGGCCGTTGCGCAGCGTCACTATGGGTGCCAGGACAATAATGGGTGTCATAACTGGTTTCGGCTTTTTTATCGCCAATGAAGTATTTGGCCCGCTGAGTTTGGTTTACCAGATCCCGCCCTTCCTGGGCGCACTTTTGCCCAGCGTATTGTTTGCCTTAATTGCCATGCAGTTGCTTAAGCGGCAGTGACGCCGCTTCCTATCTAATACTATCTGCTCAACCTAAAATAACCCACGTTTGCTTTTAACTGCTCCGACAGTTCGTTCAATGAACGGGTGGCAGCGTTGTTGCTTTTTAGGTTACTAATTGCATCATTGGACATCTCGGCAATCTGTTCCATCGCCCCGGTAACACCCGCGATTGCTGATACCTGCTCGGTTGCCGCCTGCACCACTTCCTTGACCCTGGACAAGGAATCGTTGGCCTGGGTATCAATCTCCTGTAGCAACTGCATGGCTTCGTTGGTTAGCGCTTTTCCGTTTTCTACCTGGGGTTGGGTTTTTTCCATGGCGCTGACTGAGTTGGCAGTTTCAAGTTGGACTTCATTGATCATCTCTTCAATTTGCGCCGTAGCTTCACCAGTGCGTTGCGCTAACTGCCTGACTTCATCGGCCACCACTGCAAAGCCCCTACCCGATTCGCCAGCCCTGGCGGCTTCAATGGCGGCATTCAATGCCAGCAGGTTGGTTTGGTCTGAGATACCGGCAATCACATTGGCAATGCCCCCTATTTGTTTGGTGCGCTCTTCCAAACGTTTAATCTGCTCAACCGTTTCATTCACAGTGACCGAAATACGTTCCATTTCCTCAGAGCTGGCGCTAACAGCGTCACGGCCTTGGTTGGCAAAGGCGACGGTTTGGCTGGAGTTTTCTTCGGTCTTGGTGGCAATGTCACTAACGTGGTTGATACTGTGTTTCAGTTCTGCCATCTGCCCTACAGTTTCTTTGGTTAGGCTGGCTTGGTTCTCGGCCGACTGGTAAATCGCTTCTGAACCATCGGACACGGTGCTAGTTTGGCGGGTTAGATCTTCTGAGGCCTGCATAATGCTGGCAACCGTGTTGGTCAAGCGGTCTTGCATGGTTGCCAACGAACCAAGCATACTCTCTGGGTAATCGGTTTTTACCGACGAAGTCAAGTCGCCCTGGGCGATTTGGGACAATGACTTGGCCGCCTGGTATGGCTCACCGCCAAGTGACGTGCGTAGGCTCTTTTCAATAATCCAGCCAACTAACACACTGATTGCCACTGCGGCTAAGGTAAGCAACAGCATGATTTGCTCAAAACCACCTGCGACTTCGCGTGCTTCAGGTGTCAGGGTTTGGTTTTGGTTCTCTTGGTAATCAATAAACTGGTTAATGGCGTCCAACCAATCGATAAAGGCGGGACGAGCTTGGTTCAAAACCATGCTACTGACGTCTTCACCTTGTTTCTTGCGCTGGATGATATCTTGGATGAGGGGCAAAGTGCGATCTTGCACAGCATCGATATCAGACAGAATTTGCCGTTCCCGGTTGCTAAACTCCACCTCGCTGCGCTGCATCGCGTTCATCGCACGCTCTGACTCGGCATAAAACCCCGCAAGTTCCTGAATTTCCCTCTCGAACTGGCTAATCTGGCTGTTGCTGCCAGCGATAGCAATGTCGCGTATGGCGATGGCGCGGTCATGCACGCTGCCACGATAGTTAATGGCATAACGTTGTTTGACGGAGTTTTCATCAGTGATCACAGACAAGGTATGATCAATGAAATTTACTTTCTGTATACCTAGAACTGTCAGTATCACCATCAAAAATAAAATCACCCCGAAGCCAACGCCTAAGCGGCGTTTTATACTCAAGGTTGCCAAAAAATCCAACATACGAGCTCCACATTACTGCTAATTGCGAACACAAATACGTAGCATAGGTAAGAAAGGTACACTTAGCCAATGAGAAAACTAAATCGTCAGGATAGGAAAACTGGATGAAATTAACTGCAACCGGTGCGCAATAGCCGTGCGGGCTAGTCTTGCAAGTTCTTCCAGCTTTTATGGTCGTTGGCTTCTTTGGTCAAAACCAACATCTCAGTTTGGGCGATCCGGTCTTGCAGGGACTGCCGATTTTTGACATCTAAAAACACCAGCAGCGTACCTAGGCCAAACAGTGAAAACACCATGCGCTGGAATGCCCGGCCATAGCCCATTGGCTTGTCGTTGAGGCTAAACAAACGCATGCGCCAAGCACGCATGCCAATGGTCTGCCCGCCATTGCGCCAAAACCATAAAAAGAAGCCCATCACCCAGGCAAGCACCCAAATGTTGACGATGCTTTTATACAGCAGTGAATAACGGATCACTTCGCTGGCATGTTCATAACCCTGCATGTCCAACACACCGGTGCCAAACAAAATGATAAGCGTAAGGATAATCACCATAGCCGCCACCATAGCGACAGCGACCGCCACAAGGCAATCGTAAATCATGGCTGCCAGACGGCGCATAAAACCAGCACGGGGAAATTGGGAGCTCAAGGATCACTTCCACTCAGCAATTAGACGCGAGGGAGTTTACCAATAAACCGTTTGCGAGGCAGCACTAAGCTGTATCATTTTTTTAACGTCGGCAATCAACACCGCTCAACATCAATTACTAGGGCAATAAAAAGTTGCTAGTTTTACGCTGGCTTAAACTAGTTGCCTCATCATCCGTAGTGTCTTTCAACTCAACTCCGGACAGCTTGAGCTTGATAGACTCCCTAACCAACCAAAGCGTTTTTTCAGCAGCTTGTTTGATGCTCAAACCCGCCGGACGGATATTGGATATGCAGTTTCGCGCCACGTCGGTTAACCCTACTTTGGGCTGGTAAGTGTAATAGATACCCAAGCTATCGGGCGAACTCAAGCCCGGTCGCTCCCCCACAATCAACACCACGGATTGTGCCTGCAATAACTCGCCGATTTCATCGCCAACAGCCACACGCGCCTGTTCCACTAAGATAACCGGACTAGTGCTTAATCCTTCTGCCATGCACGTTTCAACAATCGCCGTAGCCAACGCTGCACCTTGGCTTTGCACCGCCATTGAAGACAAACCATCCGCCAGCACCAGTGCAACATCAACCGGTTTGTTAGCGCCCACTAGCTTGTCTACCGAGGCTTGGTTGAGCCTGCGCCCCAAATCTGGTCGTTGCAAATACTGCTGCCGGTTCACAGCCTGGCTATGTACCTGTTCACTTGAGATACCAGTGGCTTGCAATTCTTGCTGTACCTTGGCGAGATCCAAAGGGGTGTTTACGGCATCCCGCGCTAAGGCGTGATCTAAGTTGAACTTTAGCTGTACCCGGGTAGGCAAACTGCCGCCGGTCCTGCCCAGGCCAATGCGGGCGTCAGTAAAATCACCCAGGCTTTGCCAAGGATCCGGTGTACCAAGAGTATCGGCAGAAGATAATTTAGTTTTGGATTCTAAATCTGGCATGGGTTTATCCTACTGACAGTTGTTGAAGCGTGTCACTAAATGGCCCGAGGCTGGCACTTTGGTTAATTAGCCCCTGTCGGTTGAAAATACAGTGCCTTTGCAGCCAATCTAAGAATTCCGGCGCTGGCGGTTTGCCCAATACCTGGCGCACATACAAAGCATCGTGGAAGGATGTGGTTTGATAGTTGAGCATAATGTCGTCAGAGCCAGGGATACCCATAATGAAGTTTACCCCCGCCACCGCGAGCTGGGTGAGCAGCATGTCCATATCATCCTGATCAGCCTCGGCGTGGTTGGTGTAACAAACATCAACCCCCATGGGCAAACCCAGCAGCTTGCCACAGAAATGGTCTTCCAAGCCCGCCCGAATGATTTGCTTGCCATCGTATAGATACTCAGGCCCAATAAAGCCCACCACCGTATTGACCAACAAAGGTTTATACCGGCGGGCAAGGCCGTAAGCACGCGCCTCACAGGTTTGCTGGTCAACGCCATGGTGGCCATTGGCCGACAAGGCACTGCCCTGACCGGTCTCAAAATACATCACATTGCTGCCGACAGTGCCGCGCTGGAGCGACAAGGCTGCTTCATAGGCTTCATCCAACACCGATTTGGACACACCAAAGCTATCGTTAGTGAGTTCAGTACCCGCAATCGACTGGAACACAATATCTACGGGTGTGCCTTTTTCCATCGCTTGGATCTGGGTCGTGACATGGGTTAGGATACAAGACTGGGTAGGAATTTGGTAATGCTGGATCACCTCATCCAGCATACACATTAGGCGCACCACGGCATGGTAGTTATCGGATGCGGGGTTTATGCCAATAACCGCATCACCGTTGCCATACAAGAGGCCATCTAAAATACTGGCGGCAATTCCGGCACTGTCATCGGTAGGATGGTTTGGCTGCAACCGGGTTGCCATATGCCCTGCCAAACCCAGGGTATTGCGGAATTTCGATACCACTTCGCATTTGGCGGCAACCAAAATGAGATCCTGCACCCGCATAATCTTGCTCACTGCCGCCACCATCTCGGGTGTTAGCCCAGGAGAGATTTGCTGCAGGGTTTGCCTATCCACCGGTTCAGACAATAGCCAATTGCGGAAATCACCGACAGTTAAATGGGAAACCGGGGCAAACGCAGCGGCATCATGGCAATCCATAATGACACGGGTCACCTCGTCAAGTTCATAAGGGATAACTGATTCATTGAGAAAGTGCTTTAACGGTAGATCTGCCAAAGCCATCTGCGCAGCAACCCGTTCCAGCATGGTGCCAGCTGCCACCCCAGCCAAACAATCGCCAGAGCGTAATGGCGTCGCCTTCGCCATCAGTGTTTTTAAATCGGGAAAAGTAAAACGCTGGCCACCAGCATTAATAGAAAAAGCCATAAAATAAGTCCATGGCAAAGCAAACCCATAGGGCTAATTCACGCCATCTACCCCCAAAAGTCAAGAAAACTGAGCAAGACTTAACCAGACTGTCTTTTTGTTGCAACAAAGTGCTTGCATCAAAGCGCTGTCTGACTATAATCCTCGCCACTCGACACAAATCGAGTAACAGCACAGCTATCAGTGCCAGAGTGGCGGAATTGGTAGACGCAGCGGATTCAAAATCCGCCGCCCGTGAGGGTGTGCCGGTTCAAGTCCGGCCTCTGGTACCAAACATTAAACCAACTTTTTAGTTGGTTTTTTTGTGCCTGAAATTTGTGGTTATCTCAATTCGCCGGACTAATGAACCGGTACCCGGTTCTATCAGGTTAGCCACTTCGAATTAATTTCGAGTTTAAGGTGGATTCAACCGTCCCAGTCACTCACCCGGCCAATACATCCATGTATTGTCGTTCAGCGAGGCGGTGCGTTGCACCTAAAGAAACTCGCTTCACCCTCTGGTACCAAACATTAAACCAACTTTTTAGTTGGTTTTTTTGTGCCTGAAATTTGTGGTTATCTCAATTCGCCGGACTAATGAACCGGTACCCGGTTCTATCAGGTTAGCCACTTCGAATTAATTTCGAGTTTAAGGTGGATTCAACCGTCCCAGTCACTCACCCGGCCAATACATCCATGTATTGTCGTTCAGCGAGGCGGTGCGTTGCACCTAAAGAAACTCGCTTCACCCTCTGGTACCAAACATTAAACCAACTTTTTAGTTGGTTTTTTTGTGCCTGAAATTTGTGGTTATCTCAATTCGCCGGACTAATGAACCGGTACCCGGTTCTATCAGGTTAGCCACTTCGAATTAATTTCGAGTTTAAGGTGGATTCAACCGTCCCAGTCACTCACCCGGCCAATACATCCATGTATTGTCGTTCAGCGAGGCGGTGCGTTGCACCTAAAGAAACTCGCTTCACCCTCTGGTACCAAACATTAAACCAACTTTTTAGTTGGTTTTTTTGTGCCTGAAATTTGTGGTTATCTCAATTCGCCGGACTAATGAACCGGTACCCGGTTCTATCAGGTTAGCCACTTCGAATTAATTTCGAGTTTAAGGTGGATTCAACCGTCCCAGTCACTCACCCGGCCAATACATCCATGTATTGTCGTTCAGCGAGGCGGTGCGTTGCACCTAAAGAAACTCGCTTCACCCTCTGGTACCAAACATTAAACCAACTTTTTAGTTGGTTTTTTTGTGCCTGAAATTTGTGGTTATCTCAATTCGCCGGACTAATGAACCGGTACCCGGTTCTATCAGGTTAGCCACTTCGAATTAATTTCGAGTTTAAGGTGGATTCAACCGTCCCAGTCACTCACCCGGCCAATACATCCATGTATTGTCGTTCAGCGAGGCGGTGCGTTGCACCTAAAGAAACTCGCTTCACCCTCTGGTACCAAACATTAAACCAACTTTTTAGTTGGTTTTTTTGTGCCTGAAATTTGTGGTTATCTCAATTCGCCGGACTAATGAACCGGTACGCGGTTCTATCAAGTTAGTCACTTCGAATTAATTCCGAGTTTAGGGTTCAATGAACCTCCAAGTAACTCACCCAGCCAATACCTCCATGTATTGTCGTTCAGCGAGGCGGTGCGTTGCACCTAAAGAAGCTCGCTTCACCCTTTGGTACCATCACTGATAGACAAACCGACGAAAGTCGGTTTTTTTGTGCCTAATTGAAAGTCGTGTAGTGGCCGACCTTAAACCGAGGCTTCGCCTGCGGTTCTATCAAGTTAGTCAATTCGAATTAATTTCGAGTTTTGGGTTCAATGAACCTCCAAGTAACTCACCCAGCTTGCACATCCATGTGCAATCGTTCAGTCGGCGCGCCGCGTCGCGGCTAAAACAGCCGCCTTCACCCTCTGGTACCAAACATTAAACCAACTTTTTAGTTGGTTTTTTTGTGCCTGAAATTTGTGGTTATCTCAATTCGCCGAACTAATGAACCGGTACCCGGTTCTATCAGGTTAGGCACTTCGGATAAGTCCGTGTTTAAGGTGGATTCAACCGTCCCAGTCACTCCCCCGGCCAATACATCCATGTATTGTCGTTCAGCGAGGTGGTGCGGTGCACCTAAAGAAACTCGCTTCACCCTCTGGTACCAAACATTAAACCAACTTTTTAGTTGGTTTTTTTGTGCCTGAAAAACTCATCTATCCAGCTTGTCTCGGAAACAATTGTCATCTTCTAAGCCCAATACCAAGTGCCAGAGTGGCGAAAAATTTGTAGGGAACAAATTTTAACATGCGAAGCATGGCCCGCAGGGCGAGCGCCATGGATGGCTGCGAGTAAATTGGTAGACGCAGCGGATTCAAAAACCACCGCCCGTGAGGGTGTGCCGGTTCAAGTCCGGCCTCTGGTACCATCCTTCAAATTCTTTGCAAGATATCTCCCCCCTTAAATAGCTCAACGCTTTAAAAAAAACCAAAGTTCATATTCCTACTTCGAACCCTGACAATAAAAGACAATCTTTCAATGCACTCTTTTGTGTAGTATGTTGTTTCTCATAGACTTTAGGTTAATTATTTCCTCTTAAGTCAGCAATATTAAAAGAACAATTCTCAAAATAGTTCAGGAAGAAGGAATGGAACAAGACTTCATATTCCACAAACGTGACAGTGATTGCAAAAATCTCATACTGTTTGTACATGGTTTTACGGGGGATGCAATAGACACTTGGAGCAATGCGAACGGCAGTTCATTTCCTGAATTACTACTAATAGACTCAGAAATTGAGTCACATTTCGATGTCGCATCCTATAGCTATTTCACAACACTTCTCGACCTATTTGCAGAGGCAAAAGAAAAGGCAAGATGGATTAAAAACTTTATTCGAAATAAGACTCACACTAAGGAAAAAAACCTCGACATAAATGAGCTGTCAAATGTTCTTAGTAACCATTTAAGATTTACTTTAGAAGACTACGAAAATGTTTATGTAGTTGCCCATAGTATGGGCGGGTTGATCACCAAAAATCTAATTTCACAAGAGTTAGCAACAAGTGGAATGACCAAAATACGTCTTTTTGTCTCACTTGCTGTGCCTCACAATGGAGCAAATATGGCTGTCTTAGGTGGAATTATTAGTAATAATCTGCAAATCCATAACCTGAGTCCGGTAGGTGAGTTCATTAATTCATTGAACCAAAAATGGGTTAATCTTGACCTTAAGCCGACTACTAAATACATCTACGGGAGTTATGACCAGATAGTAACAAAGCATAGTGCGGTAGCAATAGATAAGATCGAAAAAGACATTATAAGTGTACCCGAAGATCATAACTCAATTTCTAAACCAAAGGATTCAACTGCTCTGATATGTAAAAGCGTTGTAAGCTTAATAAATGAAGAGCACAAGAGTACCCAACTAAGAGACGCTGGTTTTCAAAACCTCCCTGAAAATCAAGAGTTTGATAAAGAAGTTTTCGTAATCAAGCTGATCGTAGCCGATATTGCAGAGGAGACTCAAAAAAATGCAAAGGAGCTGTATTACAACGCGGAATTTATGAGCAAATTATTTAGCTCTCGGTACGACAGGAAAGAACTAACAAAGCTATTTGATAACATACGACAATTGTACAAAGACAGCTACGACAAATACTTAGCTGATGAAGATATGAATCCAGGAAAACTGTTGTCTGAGGTTCATAGCAAGATTACAGACCACGATTCTACGCTGTTAAAGAGCTTACTCCCGGCGATTCAAAACTATCATAAAAAGGGCATGTTACATCAAATGGCGAATGACAACGCAAGAGATATTTGGTGGTCCGAAGAACGAGACTTATCAATAAAGGATGAACTGAAATAATGTTGCCATTCATTTCACCCGACGATAATTTCTATTTAAACTTAGGTATTGTCGTAATTGTTATTCAAACACTAGGGCAAACTTCAAAAGGCACCCTGAAGCTAAACAACGAGCGTTTACATATCTACACTTATTTGATCAAAAACCCAGTAAAATTAAACCTATTTCTGAATGCTCTTGGTAAAGGTAGTATTTTGATTAGCCCAAAAGATTCATATTCGGTCACATCTATCTCAGCAAATGTGGACTCACTTTTTGACAGGGAAAACCTCAAAGCATTGCTAACGTCCCTCGTAGGAGAAAATCTCGTAGAAGTTGTTTACAAGAAAAAGGAAGGGTTCTTTTATAGACTTTCAAAAAAGGGCCTCGAACAAGCTGGCAAATTAAATGCAGAATACTTTTTTGAGACAAGACTTTCGTGTGAAACCCTTAAGTCAACATTGAGCACCACAACAAGCTCTCTTAATAAGGCGCTAAACCAAGTAATGCAAAAGGAAATCACTTCAGATGGCAAGTAGCATTCTAGTTAATCAATTGGTCGTTGTAGGTCGCAGGAAGAACTATGAAGTCAATTTTAACCCCGGAGTTAACATCATTTATGGTGATTCAGCTACGGGTAAATCCTCAATAGTAAACCTAATAGACTATCTTCTTGGTGCAAAGAGTTTTGACTTGTACCCTGAAATAGACGCTGCTGCCAGATATGCAGCTTTGGATGTAACCCTAAATGAAGACCGATATACAATTAAACGAGACATCTTTGATCCAAATGGTTTAATTGAGGTTTATACATGCCCTTTTGACAAAGTCGAACAATACCCATGTAAGAAATACCAACCCAATTTTCAAAAATCCTCCGGAAGCGGTGATGCCGGGTACTTTTCTGATTTTCTGCTTGATGCACTGAACCTACAAAATATCAGGCTTAAAGAATCCCCGTCTAAAGATGATTCTAAACTTGTAAGACTAAGCTTCAGAGACTTATTTAAATACTGTTATGTAGACCAAGACAACCTAGGTGACAAACGCTTTTTTAATCCCGAAAATTGGACAGTGGCGACAAAAAATAAGGAAGTGTTCAAATACATTTTTAATGCTTTGGATAGCCACATTAGCGAACTCCAAGATCAGATTTCGGAGAAAACTCAGCAAAGAAACAAACTAGATAAAGCATATTCTACTGTTTCGGATTTTTTGAGAGAGTCTGAATTTGGCTCAATGATATCTCTGGACGTGGCCATAGAAGATATTGATGTTGAAATCGTTAACCTTAATAAACAGATTGCTGAACTAAACAAAAGACAAATCTCTGACACTGAGGTTTACAACACCATTCGTTCAGAATTAGATAGGATCTCTCTGGAAAGGAGGTCTTTATCTCAAACTATGCGAGAACAAGAAATCAAAATTGAGAGATTTACAAGGCTCAAAAACGATTATCTAAATGATATCAATAAATTCAAAGCGACTCTTTCCGCAATGCATACAATTGGTGAAATTGAGCAACAAATCGAAATATGCCCAGTATGTGATAACACTCTCAACGTTGATAGGGCCAAGGAAAGATTCGAAATTACTCCCGAAGAAAAAATATCACAGGAGATAAATGCGCTAAAAAGAAGAGCCAGAGAAACCGAACATATTGCAAACGAAACGAAAAAGCTGTGGGAACTTAATAAAGTTGAATTAGCTGAACTTGAATCTGCTGAAATCAATGCCATTAGACTCCAAGAAAACAACACCAAAGAACTTTCATCACCTTATCTTGCTGAAAGGGATATGTACGTGAGTAAGCAGGGCGGGATCCTAACTTTTTGATATATCAAAACGTATATTGATCACCAATCAATATATCTCACAAGTGAACTTATCTTGATTCAGTTGATCTGATCCGTTTTCATTAGCCGAAAGCTCAT
Organism: Alteromonadaceae bacterium; assembly: GCA_965279005.1. Taxonomy (GTDB): domain Bacteria; phylum Pseudomonadota; class Gammaproteobacteria; order Enterobacterales; family Alteromonadaceae; genus Planctobacterium. The sequence goes on from CBDIHK010000029.1 coordinate 230,106, forward strand.
ATGTCACTGGTCAAACACTTGGAAGTTATCCCGGATCCTCGTAAAGATATTAATCTCAAACACAACCTGGTCGACGTTATTTTCCTGACTTTATCTGCGGTACTTAGCGGTGCTGATGGCTGGAAAGCCATTGAGGAATTTGGTGAAAGCCAGCTGGACTGGTTACGCCAGCATCGTCGTTTTGAAAATGGCATACCCAAACGGCATTGTATTGCCTCAATTATTAAGTCACTGGACACTGAAATATTGCTACAGACAGTGTTTGGCTGGATTAATCAACGACGTCAGACTTTAGGGCAACCGGTTATTGCCCTTGATGGCAAAACCATGCGGGGTGCCTGGCGGGAAGATGTGAGCAAAGCGTTACATGTCGTCAGCGCCTTTGATGTGAATTCCGGTATTGCTTTGTACCAGGACTGTTCTGACAACAAGGGCAATGAACAAGCTGTCGCCAGAAATGTGATTGAGGCGCTGGCCCTTGAAGATGCCATCTATACACTCGATGCGCTGCATTGCCAGACAGACACAATGGAGACGATAGTCACCGCTAAAAGTGACTTCGTTATTCAGCTAAAGGCGAACCAAAGTAAGCTCTTTGAGTATGTAAAAGAGAGTTTCACTGAGCGGTACAATGATGAAGATCTCAATACCTTTACCCAGTCGAACCAGGGACATGGACGTCAGGAAAGCCGGACAGTAATGCAAATGAAAGCCACACTGCCTAAAGAACTACAAACAAAGTGGCCGCATATTCATAGTATTATCGAGGTTGCCAGTAAACGTCAGCAAGGTGGTCAAACGAGCTATCATTCCCGCTGGTATGCCAGCTCGCTAACCGCTGATGCAGAACAGTTCGCCACTATCATCAGAGAGCACTGGTCAGTTGAAAACCAGTTACACTGGGTGCTTGACGTTGCGTTTCGCGAAGACCAACTCAAAATAAGCGATCCTAACGGGGCAGCTCATATTGCGTTGTTTAATCGCGCATGTCTGAACCTAATAAAGCAACATCAGGGTAAAAAAGATAGTATGGCAGGCAAGCGGCGAAGGGCAGCATGGAGTGGTAGTTTTAGGACGGAATTACTATTTGGTTAAAAAGTCTGCAAAGTACAATCCCGCCCTGCGTGAGTAAGCTAGGTGAACTTCAGCAAAAACGAAAAGACATCGTTTCAAAACTCAAGATCCGAAACCAACATGAAAATCTCACTAAAACTATAAGTTCATTGGAAGTAAAAATAACCCAATTGCAAGAGCAGCTCGATGAATTGAAAAAAAGCACCCCATCGTTGAGCAGTGTTCTTGGTAGTTTATCGGATCACCTCAAAGACTATCTAACGTCTGTAAAGATAAAGTCTCCAATAGGCATAAGATACAATGAGCAGACATTTCTTCCACAAGTGAGAAATATTGATTACGCAAAAATTACTTCAGGTGGATTGAGAACAATCGTAGGGATAGGCTATCTCTGTTCCTTTATGCAAGAAGCCCTTGAACGCACTATGAGTTATCCTTCATTCCTGATGGTAGACACGGTAGGAAAATACTTGGGTAAAACAAAAGACCAAAAGTATGACCCAAACTCTACCGACTCGAACGCAGACAAAGTAGAGGCCGTTTCTGACCCAAATAAATACCAAAACATATTCGAATACATAATTAAGCTAAGTGAGATGTACGAAAATAAAAATAGGACTTGCCAATTTATCCTGATAGACAATGACGTCCCTGACCATATTATGGACCAACTGTCTGGATTTATTGTTGCTCACTTTAGTTCAGAAAGGATTAATGGGTTGCCCGTAGGCTTTATCGATGATGCCGAATTAGCATAATACTAAGTGCTAGAACAGATAAGCATTGATTGTCTTAATACTGGTGTATTCGTCCTTGCCAATCACCACATGATCCAACACCTCTATATCAAACTGTTTGGCGGCGTTGACGATCTTCTGGGTGATCCTGTAGTCGACTTTGCTGGGCTTTGAATTGCTTGATGGGTGGTTGTGAATCAATAATATTGTTGGCATATTGGTAATAATGGCGGCTCTAAGCACTTCGGCAGTACGCAGGCCAATGGCGTCTACTTTGCCAATGGCGACCACCGCGAAACTATTGATTCTGTTCGGTTTGGTCAGATTAGCAACAATAAAATGTTCCCTTTTTCGGCAAAAAGTCACTCGTACTTAAGGTGGTCAAACATAGCACCAACATCAGAAGTGCTTTTGAAGAGCATGTAGCAATGCTTGCGCCGTCAGATTAAATATTGACCACTGACATACGGGGTGCTCACTGTTATAATCTGCATCACAGAGGTGATTTTATGACTAAAAAAGAAACATCGTCAAAATCCAAACGGCAAGCCCGATTTGTTCCTGATATGGACAACTTTAGAACCAGTCTTGCTTATGAAGGCATGACCTTGAAACAGGGCTGGGAGTCAAAAGGCCTAGCTGAACTTAAGCGAAAATATGCGAGATAAGTACGGTGTTTCTCAGGATAAATATTGTTATCCTGGCACCGACACATTAATAAACCTGTTAGATATCAAAGATCCAGAAACTCTTTCTGAAGCCGAAGCCGCGTTTACTGCACATCGTTATCAATCCTATAAAGCAGAGAACCTCAAACTTTCCGACTTTAACCTGGAACATTTGCAGCTCTTACACCACCATCTTTTCCAAGATATTTACTCATGGGCCGGAAATATTCGTGATGTGGACATTTCCAAAGGTAACACTCGGTTTTGCACTTGCACCAGAATACAAGCAGAAGCAGTAAAGCTTTTCAATGGTATTCCCAAACTGGATGAAGCTGGCTCTAAAGAGAGGCTAATTGAGCAACTGGCTGATCTGTTCTGCTAACTCAATTTGCTGCATCCGTTCAGAGAAGGTAATGGCCGAGTACAGAGGTTCTTCTTTGAAGAGTTAATATTCTCGCTGGGGTACGATCTGAGATGGCCTAATATTTCGAAGGAAGAATGGGTATCCGCAAACATTGCTGGCGTGAATCTAGACCTACAGCCTTTAATCAGAATTTTCACTGCCGCACTAGAATCAGTACAAAATTAAACGTGAACCATGCAAAGTATTTGAATAGTGTATTCTTCCGTCATTAACCTATTGATTTATAAGAACTAAAATAGACATGAACTTTTCAATCCGCCGCCCGTGAGACCACTTCGTGTCGAGTGATACCGGTTCTATCAGGTTAGCCACTTCGAATTAATTTCGAGTTTAAGGTGGATTCAACCGTCCCAGTCACTCACCCGGCCAATACATCCATGTATTGTCGTTCAGCGAGGCGGTGCGTTGCACCTAAAGAAACTCGCTTCACCCTCTGGTACCAAACATTAAACCAACTTTTTAGTTGGTTTTTTTGTGCCTGAAATTTGTGGTTATTTCAATTCGCCGGACTAATGAACCGGTACCCGGTTCTATCAGGTTAGTCACTTCGAATAAGTCCGTGTTTAAGGTGGATTCAACCGTCCCAGTCACTCACCCGGCCAATACATCCATGTATTGTCGTTTAGTCGGCGCGCCGCTTCGCGGCTAAAACAGCCGCCTTCACCCTCTGGTAACACCTTGGAAACCTGCATTGTATAAATTTTTTAGACTCCCTTAAAAACTGGCGGAATAACTTCAACCTCAAACTTGCCTGAACCTATCAAATCCTTTGTTAAAAATTTTGACTATAAATTTTTCCGTTCCATTTATAACGGCTTTCAACACCATCTAAGCTTTCGAATGCCACTGAAAAGTTGATTTCAACACCCATAGGCAATATATTTACCCCCTCCACAAGCAAGTGGAAAGCTATGCTACTTAATCAAAAAGTAGAAAAAACATTGATTCTTAATTAAAGGACAAGGATATGAAAAATATTAAAAAGGCGCTTTTAGTCGCAAGTATGTTTGTTTCGGGTACGATTCAAGCTACTGCAATCGATTTAGGGGTTGCACGAAATGATCAGTTCAATACTTACAATTACTTTAAAAAAGCTAATGGTGACTGTGTTAGTACTACCCATTGTAAAACCGGTAAAAAAGTCACACAATTTAAGAAAGTGGGAAGTTTCTCCTCTTCCCAGTATGCCCAAGTATCAGGTCTTACACAGTCCATTGACGCTGACAATGATGGCGATTTAGATATTATTGAGAAATATTCAGGTACACTCGCGTTTGGCTCTCACAAACATGCTCCTGTAGCTATAGAAAGGCCATCGGGGCTCAACAACGGCAAAAATTATATTTATTTTGTCTTTTCTGGGCCTGTCTATATAGACGACGGTGGGGGATTGACTACGACGGCAAACGGAGAGACTTCCACTGCAACTGAATTCAGACTGCTTGATACATCAGTAAACCCTCCAGTTAGGATTAAAAAATCACCAACGTTAGGCATTTACGTTTCAAAATACAATCCTGAAACTCAACAAGTTGCGCCCCCCATTTTGGTCCACACCAAGTTCACGGACGACTTTCATGATAATGCCGTAATAAATATGGATGATCAGGGATACATCTACGTATTGATTTCAGGCAGAAACAATAATAGACAAATGATTTTGTATCGCAGTAATACGCCTTACTCTATGGATAGTTTTACCGATATTACTCCAACTAAAATCGAAAATACGCCGACAGCCGCCGCCAACGGTAATTCCCAATACAAAATGAGTTACCCTAAATTTTTCTGGACTGATAACGGTTATTTTAGACTTATTTATAATGATTACGACAACAACGGAAATAGAGACCTATATAGTGGAAAGTTAGAGGTCTATGAGAATAACATGCCACTTGCTACCGCAAAATTAACTGTCGACGCCATATCAAATAGTGGTCTGGGACATTATGCAGTAGGCGACTCAAGAGGTAATGAAATTGTCATTGCATTTAATGAACATTCTAGAGGTATTGATAATAGAACCAATTTATATTTCATACAGTCATTTGATGGTGGTGAAAGTTGGCACAAAATGGGAGACAGCCCCACAGATCAACCCTTATCATTACCACTGACATCCGGCAACATCAGCTCTGTTGCAGTGAAGGAATATACGGCAACCCATGAGAGCCGCTCAATATATGTCAAGGACATTGCCTTTGGTGGAAGTGGACAATATAAATATCCAGAAATCGTTGTCTTGGGGATTAAAGACGCCCCAAATGCAAACTTGGCTATCCCTAGCAAAAACTACGACAGATATTTTGCCACCTGGTATTACAATCACAATACTGATAGTTGGCAAGGACAAAGGTTTTCCAATTTAGTGGATCATAATTATTCAAGCGCAGCATTACATCAATCCGGACAATCAAAAGTAATTTATGCGCAAACACCAGACGGCCAGGAGAACTTCCTCGCTGGCGGTTCCATTGCTATGGGAAATTTAGTAGATCTTAACCACACTGGTGGTGTTCTTGCCTACAATGTTGCAGATGTAAGCTTTACTGATGAACGCTATTGTGAATTCAATAACATTCGCCCTATTCACACCAATGCGGTTCTTGGCTCTGATCATCTTTGGGCTGTGGCAAGTGGTGGAAATATGCAGCGCTACTCAGAGCACAACCCGATATTTTTCATTGTTAAAGATGCAAATAACACGGTTTTGAAACTACCAAGTTCATTTGATGTTAACAGCGATTGGGTCGATACATTGACTACAAAGGATGAAACGACTAATAAAACAATTTGTACTTATTGATTTATAGGAACAATAAGCCACGTATTCTTTATGAGTGGATACAAAGTGACAAAACACCAAGGGTTTACTCGTGGCTGAATGAACAAAGCAAAACTCATTGCGACTTTGGTACATCGGAGCTTTGAGTTTTGCATCCGTTGAAAGCTGCAGCAAGTTAGTACCCCTGGGTTAACCGGGGGAATCTACGGATTTTTAAGCTATTGATTTATAAGAATTAAAGTAGTTACTATTTTTCAAAATTTGCGACCCGTGAGGCCGCTTTGCGTCGAGTGATACGAGTTCTATCAAGTTAGTCAGTTCAAAATAGTACAGAGCTGAAAGTTGTCTGAACACCTTCGTATTAAAGAGTATGCTGTCTTTGTTTTGAGAATGTTTGGTGTAAGTGTGAATCTCACTCAAAACCCTAAATAGCGTTTTTTGCATTTTTGGGTCGTCATCTAACGATTTAATAATGTGCTTGAAAGCAACAATATCGATAAACGCAACGATTCTCTGACTATACGTAGGTGCGGTGCCCATTCTTATTCCTGAATACTTCGATGTAAATTGTGAACCTGACCAAGCGAACTAAATTTCGTCCCCCTTAATCGGCGTCTCATCAACAGGTAATGCATCCAAAATACTCAAAGCCTTCCCAATATCTGCATCGTTTGCTCTCTGTTGAAAAAACTTACGAGTTTTTAACTCACCTAATTTCTCTGAAATAGCCGCAAGAAAGAACTGATTCAGGGAAACCTGATCATCCTCTGCAAGACGTTTGGCTTCTTCCATTAGTGAATCAGGCAATCTTAGTGAAAATTGACTCATTGTTTTAACCTCCGTACAAAATCACCAGGCCGAATAACTTCAACCCCAAATTTATCTGCACCTTTAAAATCTTTGATATTAAAAGTCACTATTGTTTTTGCAGTTCCGTTTACCGCTGCCTCCAGTACCATTTCATCTTTTGGGTCTTTTAAAACAGGTCGCCACCTGAAATGATTGTGAATTGGCACCACTTGCTGGGCTAAGGCTGACAAAATGGTATTCATTTGCGCAATATTAAGTTTAGATGCACTCAAATGCTCCTCCCTCTTCAGCACATCTTCGTACTCTAAAAACAAAGCTACGCTGACCCCAGCTAAAATGTCGCCTGTCAGAACGCCTCTCAAAATAAAATGGCTTGCACCTGTAGGAGACCGCAAAGCAGCTGTCAAAATATTAGTATCGACTACAATCATATATGAAATTATATATGACTTTTAATGAATGACAAATGAGCGTGCTTACGAACGTTCAGATATCCACGGCAAGATCGTTTTAATTTGAACTATTTAGCGATTGGATGATCAGATCAAGCAACAAAATCAAAAGCTTGAGATACACATTATGATCGAAAACTCGCTAAAACACTTCGAATCAATCACGGATCCCCGCATAGAGCGTTGTAAACGATATGAGTTAATGGACATCTTGTTGTTATCGGTTTGTGCAGTGATGTCCGGAGCCGAAGGGTGGGAAGATATTGAAGACTTTGGAAAAGTTAAGCTCGACTGGCTCAGGCAATATCGCCCCTTTGAACAGGGTATTCCCCGTCATGACACAATTGCCAGGGTGATTTATCGTCTAAAGCCTGAAGAAATAGAGAAAGCGTTTCAAAACTGGATATCGGAGCTTATTGATTTCACCGGATGTGATGTCATTGCTATTGATGGTAAAACCGCCAGGCGGTCTTTTCAGACACGAGAGCGAACAAACCCGTTACATGCTGTCAGTGCGTGGAGTTGCCAGCACCAGCTAGTGCTGGGACAGGTGGCCGTTAACCAGAAAAGTAATGAAATCACCGCCATTCCCGAACTATTAAGCTTACTGGATATTCAGAGCAGCATCATCACACTGGATGCGATGGGTTGCCAGAAAGAAATCGCAAAACAAATTGTTCGAAGCAAAGCGGACTATGTTCTGGCCCTAAAAGGCAATCATTCGGGTTTACAGGCGGAGTTAGAGGCCTGGTGGCATAAGTGTGTGCGTGAGGGGTTAGCGAAGGGGCAGTACAGCGAACATACTGAAACCGATTCCGGTCATGGAAGAGTCGAGGTGCGTCATTGTGAACAATTAGTCGTCGATCCCAAGTGGCTCGCCAGGGATTACCGTTGGACAGGACTGAAAACAATAATCAAGGTTTCCGCCCGGATTGAAGAGAAAGCGAGTGGTAAAACGAGTGAAGAAACCCGTTGGTACATCAGTTCACTGCATCCCGACGCTGCGCAGGCCCTGCATGCAGTCAGAAGTCACTGGCAGGTGGAAAGTATGCACTGGATGCTAGACATGACTTTCAGAGAGGATGAATCAAGAATACGAAAAGGCAATGGTGCATTGGCCTTTAATGTGTTGAGGAAAATAGCACTTAACCTGTTTAAAAAGGATCAAACCGTGAAAGCCAGTATGGCGCGAAAGAAGAAAATGGCAGCACTGGACGATGAATTTCGATCAGTGCTGTTAGAATCAATGATTAAAACGCGCTAACCGTGTTCAGATATCGTGAAGGAGTTGTGAAGTTTGACAGAAATAGATAAAACCCTTATGCAAAGAATTTGCATAGTGTCTTTTGCGGCAGGCCAAATGACAGTATGTGCCAACAATCTTCCCTGAAGTTCGTTTACTGCTGGTTCCAGCCCTGCGCTCTACGAGCCATCCTTCGGATGTTCTACTTTGCTCCACACAAAGTAGTCAGCCTGGCCATTTTAATCTGACATCCTGTCCTTTGTAAAAAGTCCAGGTCGGACATCCCTTGCCCTCCCGTTCAGCGAGGCGGTGAAGTGCACCTTGAGAAACTCGCTTCCCCCATTGGCCAGTCGTTATATGCCAAAAAGATCAACTCAAATGTTTTTCTGGCAACATTCTCCTATGTAAAATGCGCACAATAAATACATCATTCTTTCTTTTTCGAAAGTAAACAACATGACTAAGATAACGTGAAAACAGGTAGGCTCTTTCAGTTTTTTTGTTGATAAACTCTGAACATTTGGCTTTTCCCTGCGTGATTGCTTCCAGCAAATCTTTTAGGCCAGCCATATATTTATCAGTTTGCAAGGAACCAAAGCCATCCAGGCTTGTGAGAGTTATTGTCGTAACATCGGTAGCGGCTTTTTTAGAAAGAGTATACTTCTTAGTCATTAAATTCGGCTTTAGCGTTAGCAACTATTTCATCAAATGACAAATCGCTGTCTCCACTTGCTTCTCCCTCCTCCAATGCAGTGATGAGAGCCTGATATCTGGCTTCCTCTTGCTCAAGAAGCCGAAGCGCAGCTCTTACGGCTTCGCTCACCGAACCATAGCGTCCGCTTGCAGTCAGTTGCCCCAAGAAAGACGTGAAATGATCCCCCAAATTGATACTGGTTACATTGCTCATGACGTTTATCACCTGGTTAATGAAATAGGTTAAATTACTATATTTTAGTAATTATTGTACAAAATTCTAGTTGAAGCATGTCTCTGTAAGCAATCACATAGAGAAGTACCAAGCTAATGCACCATGCAAAGAATTTGCAACGTGTCTTTTTTATTTTTAAGCAATTGATTTATAACGAATAAAGCACGCGCCAACTTTTCAAAAGCCGCCGCCCGTGAGGCCGCATTGCGTCGAGTGACACGGGTTCTATCAAGTTAGTCAGTTCAAAATAGCACAGAGCTGAAAGTTGTCTGAACACCTTCGTACCCGCAGTTCCGAGATACCTATTATGTCGCTTTTTTAGCAGCTGCATAATAACTCGGTATGTTTCTGTTGTTTTACAATGCTCTTCGGTACAAATGCTCATTGCACAACGGGCAGGGATTACGTCCCACTTTGGTGCCCATATATTTATGTTTGCAGACAATGCAATAATAGGGCTTATCTTTAACTGCCTCAGCTTTAGGCTTTGGGGTTTTATCCTGATAACTGGAATTATGTGGACAATCAACATCAACAGGTTTTGTTTGTTCGATTATTGAACGGGTAGATTCTAGTTGCTTGGCAGAAGTATTTGCGAATTCCTTACTGGCGACAGTTGGCAATCTCTGGTTATTGATATGTTGTGCGGCTCTGAGTGAATGCTCACTGTTTTGGCGCTTTGATTTTTCTGATTGTGCTTTTGTACGTTCCCTTTGGGCTGCCCTTTTTGCAGCTTTTTGTTTTTTCTTTTCAGCAATGTCCGCTTCGATACTTGCAATGATGTCGAGTTCGCGTTTATGGAAGAGCCAGCGCTTGCAGGGGTGAGGATTTTTCAGCATATAGCGCAATTGCGCAAGACAACTGTCCTCAGTCAGCCGCTTTTGTCGTCTTAGTGTCAAGCCCCTCAAGTCGATTTCAATGATACCTTCCACCGACTGTCCCTGGTGATAACCACGGTAGTCCCTGCCCTTATAACTCACAAATATATGCAATGGATGCTCTCGAATAAATAATTTCGCATCAAAACTATGATGTTCGCCTTTCTCCAACACATCTGTGATGCACTGCTCGTAATGTAGAGTTTGAGGTTGGGTAACGACGATGCTCTTTCGTTTGAGAGGGTGATATTTACTATACTCGGGTAAATACAGTTCCTTTTGTTCAGAAAGTATTTGCCGGATCATCATTCGTAGAGCTACGAACCATGAATACTGACAAGGCCCACGTGTTCCCTTTTGATAATCTTTTTTATGGGCAAAATGCCACTCAATCTTTTCCCCCTGACGCGCGACTAGTTGTGAACTGCAGCTGGGGCAAACACAGCCACACTGTTCGCCTTTTGCCACCTCGGACACATCAAGCAATCTGCCAGTTGTTTTATCTTTGCCAAACGGAATTAAATTCATTACTTTTCGTCATCCTGGCTTGTGAGCAGGATTGCACTGTAGGCAATATCTGAGCCCTATCGTAACAAGAGCGATTACAAAAACTGAGATATTTTATTTTTTGGCTGCCATCTGTTTTGTTAAAATGTCAAAAACTTAAAATTCGTTGTAATTCCATGTCTTCCAAAACTCAGCCATTTTATGCCGACCCTAAAAATATTGCCGACTGTGTGAGGGATAAGACCTATCGCTTAGGCCTGCATCTTTTTAACAACAATTGTGTGCTGGAATGCGATGTTTTTCCAGATCAGATAGTGGCATCCGTTGAAGCGGATGATTCTGAATTGCCATATTTGGTCAGGATCGACATGAATGAAACCACAGGTGAAGCATCGTCAATAAGTTGCTATTGTGAGGAATTTGAAGACGCTTTTTGTTGCCATGCTGTGGCAGCTTTACTCCATTGCAGCGACCAATACCAGGTTGAGAATGAGCAACATATCGCGCAACAGCTGCAGGAAACCGCCTTGCTGGAACGCATCAAAAAGGGCCAAAAAGAGGTCAACGTCGAACCAGTCAATACAGTCAATGACTACGGCGAATGGCGAGCCAGTTCAATCGTATCAGCAACACACAGAGAAACCTTTTATAAGGTTAATATTCGCAGTTTAAACGAGAGGCAAAATACCTGTACCTGCCCCGACTGGCATAACAACCAATTGGGAACCTGCAAGCATGTGGAGGCGGTTTTGCATGAGATCCGTCGTAAAAGCAAAAATCAGTTGCCTATCACCCCCATGGCAAAGCCTTTTATCTATCGCGGCTGGGAAGGCAGGGAAGCCGTGTTAAAACTGCAACGTACGCAACATATGCCAGTGGAATTGTCGGATCTTCTGGATGGATTTTTTGATGGCGCTGGTCACTTTACCAGACAGCTACCGGAAGGCTTTTACGAGTTACAAACTCAGCTTTATGACAATACCCATATCGAAATCGGCCGCGATGCTGTCGAGCATGTCAGGGTCATCCAGGAACGCCAAAATCACGCGTTGCGTAAACGCGAAATTGAGGATCAGATCAGGCTAAACGGCGAGCGAATATCGGGAATAAACGCCAAGCTCTTCCCCTATCAGGTAGAAGGCGTGGCGTTTCTGGCCTCAAATGGCAGAGCCTTGTTGGCTGACGATATGGGCCTAGGCAAAACCTTGCAATCCATCACAGCAGCGTTTTGGTTGCATCGCTATCAAAACGCACAAAAAGTGCTGATCATCTGCCCGGCCTCGCTTAAAACACAATGGGCAAGAGAGATTGAAAAGTTCACGGGCTTGGAAAGCCAAGTGATCCAGGGCAATGCTGAAAAACGCAGACATCAATACCGCAATGACAAACTATTTGTCATTATCAACTACGAAACCACTATTCCAGATCTGGAGGCGATCAACACCATTGTTGCCCCGGATCTGATAATCCTGGACGAAGCCCAGCGCCTCAAAAACTGGCGCACCAAAATCGCCTCCAGCGTTAAACTGATTGCCAGCAAATATGCTTTTGTGCTCACCGGTACACCGCTGGAAAATAAACTGGAAGAGCTTTACAGCGTGATGCAAATTGTGGACCCAGCATATCTTGGGCCATTGTGGCGCTTTATGGCGGATTTTCATATTACCGATGACAAAGGCAAAGTTCTGGCTTTTCGCAACCTTAGCGAGCTTCGCAGAACCATTGAGCCAGTCATGCTCAGGCGCAATCGTTCTATTGTGAGTCAGCAATTGCCTTCCATGACCAAAATCCGCGTAGACGTGCCTATGACTAACATTCAGATTGGTCTACATGACGATGCCATCAATACCGCAGGTCGATATGCTAATATCGCAAAAACTCGTCCTTTAACGCCCGTCGAACGCAACCGCCTGATGGCAGCTTTACAGCAAGCAAGAATGGCTTGCGATGCCGCCGGTCTGGTTGATAAAGAAAGCAAAGGCGCACCCAAACTGGAAGAATTACGCCGACTATTAACGGAGATATGTATTGATACAGGCGAGAAAGTGGTGGTGTTCTCCTGCTGGAAGCTGATGACCAATATGGTAGAAGAGTTGGCAAAGGAAATGAAGTTGGGGTATGTACACCTGAATGGCGGCGTGCCAACATCCAGACGCGGCGAACTCATGAAAGCCTTCCATGAAGACGACAGTATATCGGTGTTTATTGCCACAGACGCAGGTAGCACTGGACTGAATCTGCAATGTGCCACCACCCTTATTAATGTCGATGTCCCTTGGACACCGGCGATTATCGAACAGCGCAACGCCCGTATCCACCGCCTGGGGCAAAGTCAAAACGTGCGCATCATTTCCCTGGTGAGCCAAAATTCTTATGAGGAACATGTATTGGCACTGGTGAACAGTAAACAGGACCTGTTCAATAGCACCATAATCGGCGACTCAGAAAACGATTTGGTCACTGTGGGTGGAAAAGGTCTTGCCAGTCTTCTCGGTGATCTCCAGACAATGGAAAAATCAGACGCCGCACCAGCCGAAGGGATCAACGAACCACTTGAAGAAACAACCGAAGTGCCAGCCACCGCACCAGAAGTATCAGCACAACCCAATGTGCCCTCCGAAACACAAGAAACTGAACAGGTAGAAATAGCGGTCAGATCAGACTGGCTGTCCGAAGACTTATCAGAGGATACGCAATTAATTGAAACTCTTGGCGCTGTGGAAAAACAGTTTGCGAAGCGAATTGACACAATTAAAGCGCAACAGAATCAGGTTATTGTGGTACTGGATCAAATTACTGACTCAGACGAAGCCTTTGCCGATCAGCTTTTAAGCGATATTCCTATCGTCTTACTGGATCCCAGAACCATGAGACAGTTGCAAAAACTCAGCCCGGATGGCTGGCAATCTTTTGGTAATAACCTTGCTGGCAATGCTGGGGCAATGCAGGAAGTGCCTGTGAGTCCATGGCATAAGATAGCATCTGACAAGTACCAGGCAGCAAAAACCCTGAGTCAACAAGCTATCCCTGGAGCATTGGATCTATTGTCTGCGGCGGTATGCGCCAAAATAAGCGCCATTGCCCAAAGAGAAGAGTTAATATCAGTGGATAATGCTAGTCTGGAATTGTATACCAACGCGGCAATACTAGAAGAATTAAGCTCCGAGGAAATCGGACTCTTTATCAAGGTATTTAACTTAAGCCGTCTGAACACGCCCGTCCCCGATGCACTGACAGATACCCTGTTGACTGAACTGGAAAACAGCCTAGCTGTTTAGTTATTCTAAAAAAAGGTAAGAGTCAAATGAACTCCATTTGACCCTGACCTTGTTTAATTTATCTCGTACCCCAATGCCAAATACCCTTTTTCCCTTTTTTTATACATACGATTTAACATTGGTATGTTAACTTCCACATAATCAAAAATACGAACTTCATCTTTGTCATCGAATGAACGATGGATCCGACCAGCATACTGCGCAAGGGTGCCTTTCCACGAAATCGGTAATGTAATAAACAAGGTGTCCAGTCTGGGAAGATCAAAGCCTTCACCTATGTATTTCCCTGTTGCAACCAGCACCTGAGCTTCAGGTAGTTTTTCATTTACGTCCTTTCTCTGTTGCGCCGACATACCACCAGTTAACAGAACACAGTTCACACCTTTATCTACAAGCATACCCATCAATTTATTTGCGTGGCCTCGCCTCTCACTCAATAAAAGACAGTGACGACCTTCTCTCACTGCGTCGAAGGCATCATCTACAATCTCGATATTGCGCTGCTCGTCTTCACTGAGCCATTGATAAATTTCACTGATGTGTAGCTTTGTATCCGTTTCATATGTCCTTTGAAACTCAGAACTGCGAGATTTCACAAAGACTCTTTGAACAAATTTCCTATTGATATCTTCTGAGACCCGATAACGCACCTTACCCGCTAACATAAACATGATTTTCTGCAAACCATCTTGCCTATTGGGCGTCGCTGTAAGGCCAAGTATATATCTGGCGGGAGATTCTGAAAGCACTAATTCAAAGCTCGCGGCGGGTAAATGGTGGCACTCATCAATTATAACCTGTCCGTAGTTACGTAGAATTTCGCTGACGGTGTTGTCTTTGCGATTTATCAAACTTTGATAGGTTGCAATATCCACTTCATTTGACAGTGATTTTTTCGTTCCTGTGTGTACGCCGCATTGAATACCTTCGGTAAATGTATTGATTCTTTCTTGCCACTGTTCAATTAACTGCTTGTTATGAACGAGTACCAACGAATTTGTTTTTCGTTTGGTGATAATGCCAATAGCCGCCACAGTTTTACCAAATGCGGTGGGTGCGTGCAGTATACCAATGTCGTGTTTCACGATTTTATTAACCGCCTTTGATTGCTCCTTGCGTAACCTTGTGGTCATCTTGATTTTAGGTAACTTCTGGCCTGCAACTGTTTTTTCAACAAAGTCAGGTTTAACACTTTGCAGCTCCAGTAATTCAATTAATTCATCTTCACAGCCTCTGGGAATTGATAAATAATCGCCCTCGATTCGTGCAAGACTAATAAATCTTGGCGTACCGTGGGTGGAGAAACGTAACGCCTGTTTTTTAAAGAATTCTGGATTAGAGAAACTGGCGAGTTTTCTGACACGACTGATCAATTTAGAAGGTAAACCTACTATTGGAATAAATAATCGATTTGCTCTCACTATTCCGATCTTCTCTGGGCAGTCGGGGATCACATCAGAGCCTGCGGAGTGTCTTTCCCAGGGTTGTTCATCCGCAGGTGTTTCACCAGCACCTTGTTCTGCATAATGTGGGCTAACTTTCTGCACGACCTCCAAATGCGACATTCTGGACAGGTTTTTAAGGTGTTGCCATTGGTCGGGGATTTGTTGCAATTCCGCGGTTACAAACTCGGTTAATCCCTCACTCCTTTTGTGTTGCTGTAGAGGCAAGCCAATCAAATTACCAAAACCACCATCTGGCAGAAAATCCTGATTGGGGAAGAGACGGTCATAAGACTCAAAAGTTAAACTCGGGCACAACTCCATTGCCTTATCCAACAACAAGAACCCAAGTCGACGAGCAAGCTTTGCTGGGATATTCTCCCTGAAGAACACCCATAAATGAGCACCGTTACCTGATTGGGATATCTCAATAGTATAAGGAATTTCGAGAGCTTCCGCCGCCTTAACGGTTGATTTTACAGCATTTTTCCAGTCAGATTTATCGAAATCAATGGCTAAGAACCTACAAGCACCAGTCCGACTTAACGAATAACTGCCAATGACCTGCTTTCCGGTAAGATGGGCTAAAATCTGATGGCTATCAAGTTCTTTGAAGTTTTGGTTTTGACAATCGGAACATTTGATCCGTGGCTTATTACACAGTCCTTTTTGCCATTCATTGTGACACGCTGGTGAATAACCAGATTTTCCAGTGTTGTAATTCTCCCACTTCAAGGCAAAAACATCGCTACGCCCTGAGAACAGTTCTTTGAAGATAGAAATCCGCTCATGAGCAGAGATTTTTTCTGTGGAAAATCCTTCGGATTCTTTATTAGATAAGGTCTCTTGTTCTCGCTGTAGCTGAACTTTTTGTGCTACCAAGACCCGTTTACGCGCCTCAATCGCCTTTAATTCTTCGTCAACTGACCTGATTTCGTCATCAATTGATTTCATAACCTGAGAAAGCCTGGAAGCAGACCAGCTTAAATTTCATCGCCTTTAATTGGTGTTCTGTCATGAACATTTCCCAGAATTTCAGCAAATTGTTCAGACCGAGCATTGTCCGCTCTTTTCTTTAAATAATCTTGTGTCATTAAAGCGGATACTTTTTCTGTAACTGCCGTAGTAATGAGTTGGTTGATAGACACGCCTTCCATAGCTGCGATCTCTTTTAAGTGAGAATCGATGGAATTTGGAAGTCTTAAATTTCTTGCAGGCATCATAAATAAAAGGGCTCGTAGCCGTTATACTTCTGTTTTCACCACTTTGTTTGAGCTGCACTCATTCAAACGTTATTTGAGGATCCATGCGTTTGTGCAATATCCTGGCGACTTCTATACCACTCTTAGTTTTCCAGTAATACACAACATGTTTTTGAACCGGAAAGCTTCTGGCTTTATCAAATAGTTCAGGCCTGTTTTTTCCGATGGCTGGCGTATTGGCGATTTGTGTC
This sequence comes from Alteromonadaceae bacterium, assembly GCA_965279005.1. Classification (GTDB taxonomy): domain Bacteria; phylum Pseudomonadota; class Gammaproteobacteria; order Enterobacterales; family Alteromonadaceae; genus Planctobacterium. Next base: position 246,785 of record CBDIHK010000029.1, read on the forward strand.
ATTGAGTCATGAAGCAAAGTCATATATTTTTCTGCCTGCGCTCCGCCCCATTCAGATATGGTCCAGACAGATATAAGACGCAAATCTTCTTCGGCAAGCCTAGATAACTTATAGCTTGCCATCGATTTCTTTGCTTACTCCAGCAAAAATATCCAGGGCAGATTTGTCGGAAGTTTGACCATTGGATAACTGCTGGAAGCCCTTCCCCACCTCTTCTCTTAAAATCTCGAGTTGTTGCTGCTTCGAAACATCTTTTTCAAACAATAACCGCAAACCATCTCGGATCACTTCACTCGCAGACGTATAAAGACCAGAAGCGACTTTCTCATTTATACGTTTTTCAAACTCTGAACCAAGAGTAACGTTCATAAACACCTCCACATGATATGCTTATATTATGCGCACATTATGATAATTTTTCTAATTTAAAATTATTATGTGAACACCGCATTTCTATTAAGCTAGTTGACCTGGAGTCCAAGTTGAATACTTATGCGGCCATGCAAAGAATTTGCAAAGCGTCTTTTCACGCTTTCAAGCTATTGATTTATATAAGCTTAAGTAGACACAAACTTTTCAATCCGCAGCCTTTGCGGCCACTTCGTGTCGAGTGATGCCGGTAACCGGCGCACAATGGGTGATTACCCGCCACCTGTAATGCCGCAAGGTTCTTGGTAGTTGCGCGTGTAGTTAATCTGTCATCAATCTTATTAGCAGTGCGACACTAGCGCCGACCAGAACTATCCAGCCAAGTAGTGGAAAACCTAGAATCATATCATAAGTTGGACATTAAGGATTAATCGAAGCCACACCATACTGCAATCGTCCGATTTTCCTGTCTCTGCCTGGGTGTGCCCGTTTGGCGTATCTTGACAGATAATCTATTGCCCAATTCCAAGTTTGTTTTAATTCTGGTGCTGTCCCATGGAGTATTGACTCCATTAACGGATAAAACCAACTCTGGGTGTTTTTCGCCACCATAAAGCTGGAGATATCCACGCCCATTATTCGCTGGATACTAAAGCCAATCCGGCGTTTTACCAGTAATGCCAGTAGGCTGACCCATATCAGTCCTTCCATTAACCCGGCGTTGCGGGTATTGAACTTGCGTAAATTGCAGTAGGATTTCCATTCCTTGAACAGCAATTCTATCTGCCAGCGTAAGCTGTAAAGCTTTATTATTGCACTGGCCGGGAAGCCTTCCCGCAGCAAGTTAGTTGCCCAATACGTTGGCTCTGGTTTACCCGGCGGCCAACTGGCTATCATGCGATATGGGGTTTTTCCTTTAACGTCCATATCCACCACTTGGCTTCGTCGGATGTGACGTTTCACATCCTTGAGCTTCACATTCTCAAACCGTTTTAGGCGCTTACCTTGCGCATTGACACCTGATAACACCAACGGGTTCGCTGTGGTTTTGGCCCTGACCAGATAACTGCCGCCCGCCAGGTTGATACTCTCTAGATAAGACAGCTTAAAGTAGCCCCTGTCTGCCATAAACAAACAGTCCGCCAATGACCCGGCTGCCGGTAAAAAGTCATACTCCGCCACACTGTCTGCACTGACCGCTATCCGCTCAGGCTGACTTTGAAGCATATCCCAACTCACATGCAATTCGACTGCGGCTGGACTGATTGTCGTAAAGCGTCCTTTGAATTCTTCCTTTAACGCATCATGGACAGCAAACGAACTGCCATCTTGTAGCACAACTTGTTTAAACACCGACAAATCGTTATCCGTTCCCAGGATATGCTGTTGCCATTTATGCAGGGCCATTCCCACAACCCGCTGAATCAACTGGCTAAATGCGGGTTTACTCAGTTGATTATGAAACGGTTTGTACTGTACATCAGTGAACGTCAGGCCAGTAAAATAGCGATGCAAGTCGCTGATACAGTCAATGCTCTTGTCGCCCATGGCCGTCACCAACGCCATCACCAGTTCGTAAGGCTTAACCACGCGCTTTCGGACACAAAAGCCACATCGCTGACCGATATCGTTAATATTAAATTCGTTCAGGACTTCCGTTATTTTGTTTAGCTCGTTATTCTTGTATTGCATGCTCTCAGATTTGTTTCAGCAGGTTTGTTTGGCGATAAATATCTGATCAAATTTGAGGCGTGCAATCAACCCTTATTTTTCTTAAGATCCTACCTATGAGAATCATATAGCTGAGTGATGCGGGAAAAAGCAAGGCGGTTAGTAGCGTTGCCAGAATAATTGCTATAGCAGGTATCAACAAGGCCTTATGCTGCCACATCCATAGGATAAGGGTGCGTTTGCGATTGAGTGGCAAAGTCATGAAGAATTGTCCCTTATAAGCGTTGTGGCCTGTGCCAGATAAGATTTAACACTGCCCAACGGCAATTGTAATTTTTTCGCGATTTCATTGTGGCTCAAACCATAGATTGTACTTAATACGTAAGTATCAAGCTGCTTGTCATTGAGCTTGCTAGCGCGTTTATCAAAGTCTAAAAACACATCCAACTGTGGGGTAAAGCTTTGCTCCTTATTTTTGCTATTCTCTACATTCTCTTTATGGAACAGCGCCTTGAGCTTATCGTAAATACTCACTTTACGCTGATATTGTCGATATTCATTTATTGCAATTGAGAACAACCAGGTACTGAACAATGACTTGCCTTCAAAGCGATTGATATTCATGAAGGCTTTAACATAAGACTCCTGCATTACATCCTCAACGACAGCATCGGTATCAGTACTGGTGTAGCTATATTTCTGGGCGAATTTTCCAGACAAAAAGCGTCGCAATTTGTCTTGACGCCGCTCAAACAGAGCCGTAAACGCTGCCTCATCTGCGCTGGATTGGGCAATAGCCACCAATTGCTCATCGGTAAATTGCTCCATCTATAGACGCTTATCGGTTCTCGAGCTTATGCAATAGCAACCAGGCGATGCCCGTAAAAAACGGAAACAATCCAATGCCGTAGAGAATATGGTTCAGGTCAACATTGCCGTTTTGCGGGAAGTCTAAATAAAAGGGGGTCGTAGCCGTTTGACTTCTGTTTTCACCACTTTGTTTGAGTCGCACTCATTCAAACGCCATTTGAGGATCAATGCGTTTGTGCAATATCCTCGCAACTAGGATACCACTCAGTTTCCTGTCGGGTATATCAACCCATCGGCGTCTCTGCTATGTTGAATAACAGGGTTACCAACATTCCAAATAGTTATGCTAACAATGTCAGATATTGAAGAAATGTCCTTCGTTGAAAAGCTTAAGGCTATGGAAGCGATTTGGACATCAGTACAAAATGATCTTGAAAGTGCCAAGTCTCCGAATTGGCATGAAAATGTACTTTCCGAAAGGGCTGATAAAATTGCTAACGGCAGCATACAGTTTATTTCTCTTGAAGAGCTGAGAATTAGCAGACCTAAGTGAAAATATACGGTTTCCCTTAGCAATGATGACTTTGCCTGCGACCCATTGATATCCGGTTTTGGGATGGGTCTTAATGACATGCAGTGGCGCGAACAAATCGCGGATCTCTTTAACCGACTGGAACAATAAATGTTCCTGGGCCCCGGCGCTTTTCCAAACCTCATCCAGAAGTCTTTTTTTGCTAACAACCTCATCGGCGTGCTCAATAAAAAAGAGCAACAGTTAAAATGTTTTAGGGCGAACCGCCCGGCTTCCTTGCGGAGACGACAAGTGATTCTGACTCACATCAAGTTTGAAATCATGAATTGTTGCAGTCATTTAATCTGTCGTCGGTTGGTAGCATCAGTAATGAATCGAGCAAGCTTAAAGACAAGAAATTTCTTTAGCAAGGAAGTTGCTGCAATTGGCGTGTGATACCCCCTTAAAGCCAGTGAAATTCGCTCGGATCCGGACATGGCGCGGGGCTGTGTACTGGCAACTCGGTTTGTATCCCAGCGATTCAGTTCACCCCTGTGCCGCTACCGGCAACCAAAATGTGAACTCGCTGCCTTTGCCCGGTTGGCTTTCCACAGTGATATCGCCATGATGTGCCAGAGCGATGCGCTTGCATAAAAACAATCCCAAACCAACACCATTGTGGCTTCTGTTAGTGACATCCGCTGCCTGTGAAAAGGGTTCAAATATTTTGCTGAGGAAGTTTTCACTTATGCCAGGGCCAAAGTCCCTAACGGCTATTGCAAGTTTATCGTTTTCGCTTCTACAGCTCACCAATACTGGACTTGAATTTTCTGAATGCTTTAGCGCGTTTTCAATAAGGTTGCGCACTAAAAACTTAAAACGTCCCAGGTCAATATCGATAACTATTTCTGGGACAGAACCCTCCAAACTGAGATTCTCGGCGTTATCAAAGCTTTTAATAATGTCCCTTAACACATTGGGAAAAAAGTAGGCTTCGAGATTGAGTAATTTATGAGAATCCCGCAGGCGTTCACTCTCTAATAATTGCTCGACAATGACATCCATTTTATTTATTTCACGATTGAGCTTGGAAACCGTCTCGCCTTTATCCAATAAAGATAACAACACTTTCATCCTGGCCATGGGTGATCTCAATTCATGGCTAACCGAGAGCAATAACTCGTTCTTTGAGGCAAACAAATCTTCCAAGTTGTCAGCCATGCTATTTAAGCCAGTGGTTAGTTTGCCTAGATCATTGGCAGGGTGATATTGGATCCGATAATTAAGGTTGCCTTGGCTAATTTGTGTCGCACTGTTGATGGCACTTTTAATTGGGCTTAACTGGGCATTCAATATCTTGTAGCTGACAACCAGTGTGCACAACACCCCTAGCCATGGCCAAAAGACGAGCCAATTGGGATAAACGATAAGGTTGGCTATCGTTGAAGTGACGGCAATGGTTGTGTTGTTTGATGTGGTAAAAATAAAGTATTGGGAGCCCACTTTTGAGAAGAACAACTTACCGAGAGGCGTGGCCTCCTGCATCAGTTCAGAAGGCCCAGGCAGGGCGCTTCCCGTTCTCCAAATTTCACTGCCTCGAGTAATTTGTATCGCAACGCGATTTTTTTTCGCTTCTGTTTTTAGGCTTTCAATGTCAATTGGCCCTGAAACGAGTTTCGCCATCATCTCATACAGTGCTTCATGCCGGTCGGCTACAATCTTCTGTGCCTCATCTTCAGAAACTGCAAAGCTGCCCAACACGACTAATACCACTAACAAAACAGTCGTCACTGTGAACAATAAGAAAAAGCGAGTGTATAGATTGAGGTTGGGTAGGGTCATATTGGTGTCGCAATAAATGTGTAACCCACACCGCGAATGGTTTTGATAAACCGGGGCGAGGCGGCAGAATCATTTAGCTTTTGCCTTAGGCGGCTTAGTAGGATATCGACTGCGCGCCCAAATAAATCCACTTCCACGCCTTTCAAAGCGCCGGTGATTTTTTCCCTGTTAAATACCTTGCCGGGGTTTGTAGCCAGCGTATAAAGCAGATGGAATTCCATGCCTGACAACTTAACCTCGTCGCCGTCGACCTTGACTAATTGTTGGGCAGGATAAATGTCAATACCTGCAAATTGAATGTGTTCATTGGCGGTAGGTTTTGGATTTTCCTGGCGTCCAGCCCGTCGCAATAAAGCTTGTACCCTAACCAACAGCTCTAGGGGTTCAAATGGCTTAGGCAAGTAGTCGTCAACCCCCATTTCAAAGCCGTGAACCTTATCTTCCAGGCGTCCTTTTGCGGTAAGCATTATGATGGGTAAGGTGTATTTTTCCCTGATCTGTTTGCATAAGGTAAAACCGTCAACCACTGGCATCATCACATCCAACAGCAGAAGTTGCGGTTGTTCCTGTCCAAGGCGTTCTAACCCAACCAGCGGGTCGTTGCAAAAGCACAGTTCAATGTGATGATTTTTAAAAAACACAGCCAGGTTTTCTGTTAGGTCCTGGTCATCATCAATCATGAAAATCTTAGTCATACATGGCTTCGCGAACATTTGTTAAGGGCAATATTCCACTTTCAAAAGCCAATTACAAAGCATTAATTTCGATTGTTACACTATGTTACCCAGCGACGAAAAGGAACTGGGTATGATCGCTCCATCAGAAATTCTTTGGAGCTTCCTATGTCAATCTTAAATAACGTTAGTGATAACTATCGGGCTAAAACGCTAGCCGGTTTAATGCTCACCCAAATGGCCTTGGGCATACTGCTTAACTTTCATTTTCTAAGCCCGATTTTAAGATATGACGGTTCAATGGCGACACAGGAAGTTATCTTCATACTTGGCTTTGCCACACTGCTCGCGTTGCTTATCAGTTCGCTCAACCTGGTTTTTGGGTTGTTGTTGCCCAAAGACAGGGTCAAGCAACAACAAAGCACATTTATCGCGCTGGTGGTTTTTGCCGGTGTAGGAATTGCACTTTGCGCAACTGAGTATGCCCAACTCTCAAAATACGTTGCTTTTTTAACCTCGACCTACTCATTTGATGCAGGGGCAAATGACGCAACACTAGAACACTTTAAAACCATGCTCGCAACCGGGAGGAATGAAGCCCATTTCATTTCCATATTCGTATCTAGCCTTAGTTTGCTATTTTTCTATGGCTTACTTTGGCGGGCTGCCATGCTGCCATCTTATCTGGCAGGTTTTGCTCTATTGGCGGTTTTGCTGCAGCTAGTTGCGGTAGGCCACACCTTCTTCGAGCTATCCATTCCGATGCTGATGCAGCTCCCGCTCGTTATAACCCAGCTCGTTGTGCCTATTTATTTAATGGTGTTTGGTTTTCGTACTGTGGAACCACAATGCACAAAACCAACCCAACAATTTAGCTAGGGGGCAAAATTCATGTTTTTCTCGCTACTAACCTTTCATATTAGTGCTGGTGCCATTGCCCTGTTGGCTGGGTATGCAGTGATTTTTGTTAACAAGGGAGGAACCAGCCACAAGTATTTGGGCAGATGTTATGTGGTTTCAATGCTTGCACTTGGTTTGACAGGAACCTACATCGCGGTGTCGAGACAAATTCCCCTGTCCATCCTCAATGGATTAGTACTTTGCTACTTTGTATTGTCCTCGCTTAATGTCATCAGGCAACCAGCAAGGCGCAGCAACACTCTGGATAATTTGCTGTTCGCATTTGTCCTTATGCTTACGCTTGGGTTTGCCTGGTATGCCTTTCAAGCAACGCAAGTTGATGGCGGCAAATTAGGCGGTTTTGGTGTAGAGGCTTACCTGGTTTTCGGCAGCGTGATGCTGGTTTGCTGTATTGCTGACTTTCGCTACATCAAAAGCGGTGGCTTGAGTGGCAATAGTCGATTGATTAGGCATCTTTGGCGCATGTTTTTTCCATTGTTTATGTCAACCGCTGCTTTTTTCCTTGGCCAGGCAAAGCATCTACCTGAGCCGCTACGAAAACCTGAAATCTTGCTGACACCCGTATTTTTGGTCATTGTTTCTGCTATTTATTGGACTTTCAAAGTGAGCGGGAAGGGGTCTAAATTCCGGAAAGTTTTTTCTAAATCTCAATCCTAGGGTTTTGTCGGATTAGCCAGATGAAAGCAAAAAATTTGCTCTCAAGGTGCCCATTTGCACGGCACAGATTTGGCATCTGGGATAACAACATTTATCACCTTGGCGACCATCACCCGGCTGTATGTTTTCTGCGCAAAATTAATCACTGAGAATAGAGCGTGTTGCTCTATGGAGCCACAAAATACGAGTCTCAAATGATGTTTTTTTAGTGGGACAAGCTGTTATTAGTGCGTCTCAGTAAAAAAATATTGTCTGAGTCGAGTGCACAAGAAATCTTTCCTAGCTTCTTAGTTAACAAAAATGATTGTTTCCATTAAGGAACGCTAGATTGAAAATTTACCTGTTTATCATCGCTATATTAGTGGGTTCTCTCTTGGCTGGATGTTCATCTATTGGCTGGTCAACGGCCTATAGTTTTATGTGGGTTTTGTCCCCCGGTGGGGAATTCGAACCTACCGGCTCTGCGCTCGATTATAAACGCATAGATTCGTGGGCTGCACATCCCAATAAGAAGGATGAGTCAGACAAACTACCCACTGGCGACTTTCATCTCGCAGCAAACGATGCCCCTGCGGTTTTCTTCGTCCATGCAACCACATACATTTCAAGCGACAGCTGGAACCAAGCGCAACCGACAGATGAGACAGATGAGATGCTCGACAATACGCTACTTGCAAATCAAGCATCAGTTTTCAATGGATGCTGCCAAGTCTATGCCCCGCGATATCGGCAAGCCACTTTTTACGCATTTGCGGACAAAAAAACCCGAGGTAGGGATGCACTTGATTTTGCCTACGCCGACGTGTCGCGCGCGTTTGATCAATTTCTCATCGAAATTGGCAACCAACCCTTTATATTAGCCGGCCATAGCCAAGGTTCCGCGCATATATACCGGCTTATCCAAGATAAACTTGTTGATGATGCCCTCAAGTCTCGAATGCTATTGGCCTTACTACCAGGATATCCTATTCCCACTGATTTTTTATCGGACACACCCATACCAGCTTGCCAGTCACCAACAGACCTTCATTGTCTTGTGAGCTGGAATGTATTGGGGCATGATCATTATTTACCACCTTTTTTTAGCAACGTACCTATACCCAAACGCGGGGAGTATGAAGCACTCGCGCAAAGAACTTCTGTATGCCACAACCCATTAAGTTGGAATGCAACCGAAGAATCAAAACCCATTGGCTACTTGGGTGGTTTCTACCTAGTAAAAGAAAAAGGCCCCAAGTTACTGGCAACAGTAGATTCAGCGTCATGTCAAAAGGGCTTTTTGATGATTGATGAGCCCAAAGACGAACGCTTCTCCGAAGTGCTGATGAGCAAGGGGTGGTACCACGTATATGAATATGCGCTGTTTTGGGGCTCAATCAGGCAAAACCTAGATGACAGAATCCGTAAATACCAGCATATGTCAGGTGCACAGCTATGAGAGCTACAGAATACCTGCAAATCTTCCTGTTCGCATGCGCGGCCTGGAGCCTCTGTATTGGCGCCCATGAATTGCTGGGGCATGGCGGTGTGTGTGCAGTGGATCCTCATTGCGCATGGTATTATGCCGATGCGATGTACTTCCATGGTATTTATTGAGGATGAAAGGTATAAGCGGATCATGATAGCAGCGGGTTCGCTGCTAAACATATTGCTAAGTGGCGCATGCGCATTCATGCTATTGCATTACAAAGTGAGAAAAGCGGAAACAAGCGTATTTGGATGGCTATTTGCTTCTGCTGGTTTAATTCAATCGGGTGCTTATATGGCGTTTGGACCATCAATACATCCGGCAATGGATTGGTCGCAGCTTGCTGTTAATGCGCATGGATATCCAGCAAGAGAGATATTTTTTATCTTGGGTATGCTCATTTTAGCCCTTGGCGCTTATTGTTCATGGCGACTACAGCCATTCTCAAAACATAGAATAAAAACCACACTCGTTAGTATGTTGGGATTCTCTTTAACCGCTCTCGCTGCGTCAGCTTTTGTGCCTACAGATAATCGCTGGTTCATGCTGATGGGGGGGATCGGCAGTGGTACACTGTTTATGCTGCCATTTTTAATTTCTTGTATTCCAAGAAAACAAAACACCGAAGCCGCAATGACGATCAATTACAAGTTGAGTACTGCGGCACTTTGTGTCTCACTAGTATATGTCGTGTTACTTGGTTCAGGTGTTCATTTTTCACAATAAGAACAGGCTATATGCAACACGGAGAAACTTAGCGAGATGTTATTCACACTAGGCGCAACAGCCTCGTTGGCTGTTTTTGCAGCCCTGCTAATACTCTGGCCGGAAAACTTTGGATACCGCAGATAAATGGATGGCCGGGTTATTTATTAATCTTTTTTTAATCTCTGGCGGGGTTGGCATGGAATATAGAGAATTGGCCAACTTCCCTTGTCTTTAGAATCTATGCAGGTGGCACCGGATTTATTGTGCTTCCTATCATGTTATTCCAGTACATTCTTGCCACTACTGCCCAGTTTCACCGTTACTATCTATTGTTGTTTCTGATCCCAGTATTTCACCTGTTTTATGCATACCTTTAACCACCTATGGGGAGGACAAACTGATTTCGTATCAGGTTTTGTCGCCTCATATGGAATGGCTACATGGGCTCAATGGTTGGGTAATAGCTTGCTTTTGATGGGCATTATTTTGCCATTGTGGTCTTTGTTGATACTAAAGAAATACCGAATTAAATTATCGAACAATATGGTTGATATTGAAGATTACACTTTATCGTGGGCAGCCTACGTTCCATTGACGGGCATTGTTGGAACATGCATTTGTATAGTGGCGCTGGTTATCCTCGATGGTTCGCCAAAACATCGCATTTCAGATAGTCATTTGGGTCTTGGCCCTGCAAACAGTTGCTTTGGCATATTTCGCGATTAATCAAAGACGGCTTCCTCTTACTTCGGTCGAAAGTACCGTAAAACCTGCTACTGCCGATAACTATGAGTATGTAATCAACAAATTAGAAGAAACTGTCCAGAAACATCACTGCTACCTAGAGGAAGAGTTTACACTCAAAAAACTGTCTGAGCAGTCTGGGCTTCCTGAGTATGACATTACCGATGCATTGTCAGCCTGGTAAAAGTAACTTCCGAAGTTTCATTAATCAGTTTAGGGTCAAACAAGCCAAGTTTTTGCTATCACAGAGCAATAACAAGGATGAGCCAATACTGAACCTAGGGCTTAAAGCGGGCTTTCAATCAAAAGCCACATTCAATCGAGTATTCAAACAGCATGTCGGCCTGACCCCATCAGAATATAGAGAAAAAAGTAGCAATCCAGAATAATGTTGTTTCTGCGACCTGCAAAATTGAAAGTCGCGGGACTAATGTTATACCAATCCCATTAAGCTCCGCTCCTGCAGGATTATTTATTTTTAGTGAAGTCAGTTATCCCTGACTGAAGGTGGGATTGGCCGGATCTAGACTCACTTGTGAAGTGTTGTTTTAGTTCTAACAGTTGGTAAAACACTACTGTTAACCTCTGATAGGCTATGACTCCCCAATACTTGTGTGTAAACGGCACCAGATTCTTTACCATTAGCATCCTTATGCGGTGTTGCGATAACAGCAACATTGTTAGATAAGGCTAGGTTCCAGCCGAACCTGTCAGCGGGCAGACCATTGTTGGCGATGATCTTCGAGCTATAGTGCCAGTTTCCATCCTGTTTTTTGTACACATAAACGGCTCCAGAATCATTGCCATTCTCGTCATGATTCATTGCGCTAATGATGGCCGTATCGCCGCTTATCGCAACACCGCGACCAAACCTATCGTCAGCTTTACCATCTGGTGATATCAATTTGGCTTGTTGATACCAAGTTGCCCCCTGTCGCACAAAAATATAAGCAGAACCAGCGTCGATACCTAGCTCCGCAATATCGTCCCGCCTTGCCGAAATCAATGCGGTGTTATCCCAGAGCGAGACCCTAACGCCAAATATATCCGTTTCGCCCGCATCGGAAGCGACAAGTTTTGCTTGTTGTTGCCACTTCCCATCATCAAGCACATACACATAAGCTGCCCCAGCGTTTTCTGCTTTTTCATCATGTAAATCAGCGCCTATAAGCACAGTATTCCCATAAGCAGCTACGCTTATTCCAAACAAATCACCCGCAGCACCATCGCTCGCTACCAATTTAGCTTGATAGCGCCATTGATCGCTTTCTCGCTTATAAATGTAAGCTGCCCCAGAGTCGAGACCAAGTGCATCGCTCTTAGGAGCTCCAATAATTAAAAATTTTTCGGTGAGCGCAATAGTCTGGCCAAAAGAATCACCAGGCATTGCATCAGGTGCTGTGATGATCTGCGTCTGACCCCAGATGTTGGATTTACGCTCGAAAGAGACAACAGCACCAGAGTCTTCTCCTTTGTCGTCCCGATTGATGGCACCCAACATAGCAATATCTCCTTTTAATGCCACGTTGCCACCAAGTGTATCTCCGGCAAAGAGCGGATCAGCAACAAGCTTGGCTTCTTGTTGCCACCCGTTACTCCCTAGAACATAGACATAAGCTGCTCCGGCATCAATGGCATTATCGATATCGGCTTTAAATGCACCAACCAACACAGTTGAGCCATCTATAGCAGCGCTAAAGCCAAAATAGTCTCCTGCCTTACCATCATCTGCTAAAATCACATCCTGCGTTGCATAGCTATAACCTGCCATCAGTACAAGGATCACAAAGCTGTAGTGCTTTAGTTTATACATTAATTCCATCCGTTCCTCTCTATACATTTTGCCCCAAAACATTGGGGAATAACTAAAAGCTGTTCACATGCACATGCAGTTACTCAAGTTTTCCCGTCATATCGTAGTAGTGTGTAGTCACCATTCTGTCGGTGGTAATAAAAGCCCAGCTCCACTGCTTTGTGTAAAGGTTTAAAGGATCAAGCGCCTTAATCGCCTCCAAGGAGAGACCTTGTTCTACTAGTGCTTTAATGATGTTATGCGTCTCTTGCAACATTCCTATGCTGGCTTCTAAATCATCCATGGTTGCTATTGGGCCGTGTCCGGCGATAATTTTTGTGTCTTCATCTGCGACTTCAAGCACTTTCCTGATGCCCGCAATGAAACCTGTAACAGAGCCACCATTATCAATATCGATGAAAAGGGAAGCGTTGGGTAAATACGAGGTCACCGGCATGTATTACATTGGCTTCCTTGAAAAAGACAAAGAGGTCGCTATTGGTGTGGGCATTAGGCGTGTGGTACAGCGCTATGCTTTGTCCATTCATGGCTATTGTGGTCTCTTCTGTGACGTCAACGGTAGGGAAATAGTGCCGTGTAAACGTGGGTGCTTCGCGGCCGAGCATTTTGATTGCTCCCGGCTTTGCAAAATATCGACGCACATTGGGATGCGCCAAAATGATGGCACCGCGTTGTTTAAAATACGCATTTCCCCTGACATGATCCCGATGGAAATGTGTGTTGAGGATAAGGTTTACCTCGCGATTATTGGATAGTTGCTTTTGGGTACTATCAATCAGTTCGACTAGATGCTCCATTTGCGTGTCAACCATGAATACCCCCTCTTCACCAATCAACACTGCCACGTTGCCCGAGCGATCGGTCCTTAGTTGAAAAATACCGCTGCCGAGGTCGGTCACTTTGATATCAAAGCCTTTGTGTTTATCGTGGTTGTGTGCTTTCGCAACACCGACAAATGCAAAACAGGTTGTGATAATTAGCGCCAACAGGCCGAACCTGTAAGAGGGCAATAAATGTGTTAGCGATCCCATTTACATTCCTTTTGTTGCTTGCTGATGAGTGCATTTTGCCCTGCGCTGTTGGCAAATGAGTTTGCATAGCATCGGATGAACCCTATTCTTGTGAATAGCGCTAAAATACAGAGCCTCTGCGCATTGCGCCGCCCTATCTGATTGCTGTATTGGACATAACTTGAGTTCATTGTGTATCTGCTTGAACTAGCGGATAAGTTGGGGAAAGCCTAGTTTGCGTGCGTTAAATTCTCCTTTGGCAAGGATTAAATAAACTTAATGTTCTAAAACCTGTAATTTAACGTTATGGATTTATTGTGGTTAAACTCACTTAGTTGAGCCATTTGTTAAGTTAAAAATTATGGGGGAATATCTATAGAGCCATATGAATATCTTATTGATAGAAGATGACAAACTAATAGCCGACTATATTTGCAAAGGCTTCAAACAAGCAGGGCACAATATAGAGTGGATCGAAGACGGGAAAGTTGGATTTACACTGGCTGTCGAGCAAGAATTTGATGTCTGTATTGTCGATAGAATGCTACCTGCATTGGATGGACTAGCAATTATAAGAGGATTACGCGCTATCAACAATGTAACCCCAGTGATTGTTCTTTCTGCTCTATCTGATATTGATGAGCGCGTGGAAGGTTTAACTGCAGGTGCCGATGATTATTTGGTAAAACCTTTTGCGTTTAGAGAGCTTGAGGCCAGGGTTAACATACTGGGCAATCGCCGCAAATCAGAACAGGTAACCGAAACTACAACGATTCAGTTTGAAGACATTCAATTAGATTTCATCACCAGGGAAGCGATAGTAAACGGCAGCAAAATAGCGCTAAAAGCTAAAGAATTTGGGCTACTAGAAACGCTAATTAGAAAACCTGGCAGACCATTTTCCAGAACCATGATAATGGAAAAAGTCTGGGGATATAACTTCGACACACATACCAATGTTATTGATGTCCATATCAGCAACTTGCGGAAAAAAATTGAAACTACTGGTTCGTGTTGCCACATAAAAACAGTGCGAGGTGTTGGCTACGCTTTGGAAAGAGTAAAGTTTTGAATAGCTACATTGCAAAACTTAACCTGATTTACGTTGGCATTTGTCTAGCCATGCTCTTATTGCTTTTTCCTATTTACAAGGAAATTGAGTCGCAGCAAGAAGACGAAATTCAAAATATACTCATGCCAGACTGCCCCTACTGCGAGCTTCGTGAACTGTTCATTAAGGAAGGAGCTGCTGCCTTAGAGCGCCATTTAAGCAATGATCCAAAGTGGATATATTTCAAATTTGTAGACGCTAATGAAATTGAACAGGTATCGCCGTCACCGTGGCTGACAGGTGAAGTGAAAGAAGCTGCCTCCTTGATAAGTCCGGATCGGCGCTATGTTACCTATAGCATTAATCCATCTGCGGGCAAGAAAGTAAGCCTTGTATATTTGGATCTCGATAGTTACTTGATTGTTGAGGAGCATCTATCTGAAGCTCAAAATACAATCGATGAAGTCGCTGCCAAGGTGAATAGCTCCCTGTCATTAGCCCTACTAATTAGCTTACTTATCCTATTGTTATTCTTAGCTTTAACACTGTATATATCCAGGAAAATATATAAAAAAATTAACGACATTAGCGTGATTTCTGAAACCATTAAAAATACTGGGGATTTATCCAATAGGATCCCGATAGACAATGACAACAATGAATTCAACCGCTTGGCAAAACAATTAAATGGAATGTTTGAGACAGTCGAGCATAAAGTGAATGACATACGCAACATATCGAACACGCTGGCGCATGAACTCAAAACACCTTTAACGCAACTCAGCCACCAAATTGAGGCCCTGCACATTCCCCATGAAGAGTACTTGATATTGAGGGATAGTGCGCAAAAGGCAAATGATGTATTTAATTCGATATTGCGAATAGCCCATTTGGAGAGTGGTAGTGCCCGTATTATAAAAACGCCTGAAAACATAGAAGACATCCTCTCAGATGCGATTGAGTTGCTCACTCCGCTATCAGAATTGAAAAACCAACACATTCATATCGATATAGAGCCTGCCACTGCCAATGTGGATAAAAGGCTTATTTCTCAGGCTGTTATTAACCTGCTAGACAATGCCATTAAATACTCGCCTGATGACGCAGAAATTAATATTTATAGTCGGGTGAACAAACAGAAGTTAGTCATTTCAATAAGCAATACCGGAACAGTTGTCCCTCAGGATGAACTTCATGAGCTCAAGCACCGATTTAAACGGGGCGCCAGCACTCGAGAAAATGACGGATTAGGTTTAGGTTTAGCGCTGGTAGAAGCCATTGCGGTAGCACATAATGGCAGCCTTACATTAGCGTCTGCAAAGAATAAATTTGAGGCAAATTTAACTGTAATAGTGTAATTCCCAGGGGAACCTGACGTTATAATTTGAACTGAATCGAGCATGTGCAAAAATCAGTATCAGTAGATTAAATGCAATAGCCGCCTTAATCCTCTGCTACCACACATTAAACCCACTTTTTGGTTGTTTTTGCTGCTTGGCAAATGGCCTTATTCAGTTTCAAACATAAAAATTGTAGGAATTGCATTACATCTTGCCGATGTCCTGTACAATCGCGCCGTCAATTAAATCAACTTGGAAATACAGCCTGTGATCACCACTGCAAATATCACCATGCAATTTGGTTCTGCGCCATTGTTTGAAAACATCTCGGTCAAATTTGGCAATGGTAATCGCTATGGCCTTATCGGCGCCAATGGCTGCGGCAAATCCACCTTTATGAAAATCCTCAGCGGCAAACTCACGCCAAGCTCGGGCAATGTTAGCTATGGTGCCGGGGAGCGTTTGGGTATTTTGAGCCAGGATCAGTTCGCCTTTGAAGACTTTTCCGTCATCGATACTGTCATCATGGGGCACACCGAGCTTTGGGCCGTGAAAAAAGAACGCGACCGCATCTACTCTTTGCCGGAAATGAGCGAAGAAGACGGCATGAAGGTAGCCGATTTGGAAACCGAATTTGCAGAAATGGGCGGCTACGAAGCAGATTCTGCTGCCGGTGAATTGCTGCTTGGCGTGGGTATCCCCACCGAACAGCATTACGGCTTGATGAGTGAAGTGGCACCCGGCTGGAAACTGCGGGTATTGTTGGCGCAGGCGTTGTTTTCAGATCCCGATTTTTTGTTGTTGGATGAGCCAACTAACAACCTGGATATAGATACCATCCGCTGGTTGGAAACCACACTCAACCAGCGCGAATCCACCATGATCATCATATCGCACGACCGTCACTTCCTGAATTCGGTTTGTACCCATATGGCAGACTTGGATTACGGCGAGCTCAGGGTTTATCCAGGTAACTATGACGAATACATGCTTGCAGCCACCCAGGCCAGGGCGCGTATGTTAGCGGATAACGCCAAGAAAAAAGCCCAAATCGATGAATTAAAAACCTTTGTGGCGCGCTTCTCAGCCAATGCCTCCAAAGCACGCCAGGCCACATCCCGTCAAAAACAAATGGAAAAAATCAAATTAGAAGAAGTGAAAGCGTCTAGCCGGGTTAACCCGTTTATCCGCTTTGAGCAGGAAAAGAAATTATTTAGGAATGCGCTTGAGATCACTAACCTAAGCAAAGGCTTCGACGAAGGACCATTGTTTAAAGGACTCAATTTTATCTTTGAAGTAGGCGAACGCGTCGCCATTATTGGCGAAAACGGCGCCGGTAAAACTACCCTAATGCGCTGCTTGCAGGGTGATCTTGAGCCGGATACCGGCGAAGTGAAATGGTCAGAAAATAACAAGATTGGTTATTACGCCCAGGATCACTCCAGCGACTTTGAATCTGAGTTAAACCTGTTTGACTGGATGAGCCAGTGGCGCCGCGAAGGCGATGATGAGCAAACCATCCGCAGTTTCCTTGGCCGTATGTTGTTTTCAGCCGACGACATTAAAAAAACAGTGAATGTCCTATCTGGTGGTGAACAAGGCCGCATGTTATTCGGCAAAATAATGATGGCCATGCCCAATATCCTGTTGATGGATGAACCCACCAACCACCTGGATATGGAATCCATCGAGTCATTAAACATCGCCCTTGAAGCCTACCAAGGCACCTTGTTTTTCATCTCCCACGACCGTGAATTTGTCTCTTCACTGGCCAACCGCATTTTGGAAATCAAAGACGGTGTGGTCACTGACTTCCACGGTACTTATGACGAATTCCTGGCCAGCAAAGGCGTGGATGTTTGAATTAAAAATTTGTAGTTGTTTAAATTCGCGAGCTTTTAAAGCTGGCATTTAATTTCTATAAAACGGGATTTTAATTTGACAAGTAAATTAATTTCAAACAACAGCTTTTTGAGATCCTGTCTTGAATCAATAACTAGTAATAGGATCACGGTTCTCGTTGATTCGTCAATGCGGAAAAACACAATGTTATGATCGTCTACCAATAGTTGTCGATATTCGGTTAATCCCAGTTCCAACAGCCTGTCGCTTTGTGGTGCCGAATATGGATTACTTGGCAGCTGTTTTTTGATCTTTGCTTTGATGGTTTGTTTAGCTTCGATAGCAACCGCCTGATTAAACTTCCGCGTTAAGAACGATTCCAGCTTTTTTAAACACAATTTAAAGACAGGTGTTGCCTTTATTTATACCGATTCCATTAATGATTTACTCACTCAGCGCAGCCTCAGGGACTCAAGTTCAAGGCGCACGAATGAAGTAATACTGGTGGTCTTTTGAACTTCGTGCAACACAGAAATTGTGTTCCTGAGGTGCGTCTTCGATGGGTTTGAAAAGGGGCTATTCAGCATTACATATTCTTAATTTAGATCCGCTAGAGCAACAAACACTCGCTTTGTCTAATCCCTTTTCAAATCCCACTGAGTGAACAAATCATTATTGGAGTCGGTATTATAATTAGTCGCCATCGAATACGTCATCCAAGTCCATCAACGCGGTCTGGTTGGCACTGCGCTCTGACAAATTTATAAGCTTTAACAAGGCTATGGTTTGTTGTTGTTCTTCATAGTCTTCAGCATCCTGAAGCACAAACTTGGGCTTACCATTTTGCGTCACCAATATAGGGTTATCTACCTCAAGGTGATTGGCGTGTTCTTTCATGTAGGAAACAGTGTGAGTTTTCATCAGTTTCTTCAATGGCCTAAATATAGGCTTATTATAGTCTGTTCAGCGAAAGATAAACAAATACCAAAACTTTGCCTTACCTTAAACCGAACACCTATATCCCACCCTATCTACTCCTTCGTTTTCGAAAATAATTTTTGATTTCGTAAATCGTTTTTGCAGCTTAAAAAATAAAAATCAATAAATTCAAACAGTTATAATTTGGCACGGCCTTCGCTATTACGATGCTATGAAACGGCTTCCCGATGACGTTGGGAAGCATAAAACACTTAGCATAGTTAGGAGGCAGCAATGGATGTCAAAAAGCAGAAAAAGAAGCCCGCATGGCAGGATCCCAGAAACCTGTCTGTTATGGCGGCGGTATTGTTGGCCGTAGTTATGGTGGGCTACATGTCTGTCTCCAATAGCGGCCCGCGAGTCGACAAAAGTGAGGTTTGGTTTGGTGCAGCACAAACCGGTAACCTGAAGCTGGAAGTACAAGGTTTTGGCAAGCTCAAATCCAAGCACCAACGCCTTATCACAGCGCCAACCAGCGGCATTGTGGAAGAAATCATATTAAAACCGGGCGCAGAGGTGGCACCGGATGCTGTGATTTTGCGCCTGCTTAACCCAGACCTGGATCAGCAAGCCAATAACGAACGCTTATTGCTCAGCACCGAACAGGCCAACTTACGCCAGGTGAAATTGAACAACCAGCGGGAATTGCTGGCCCAGCAAGCCCAAATCACTGAACTCGAAGCCAAATACGGCACTGCGAGTTTTAACCTGGAAGCCACCAGCAAATTAGCTGTAGACGGCATTGTGTCGCAACTGGATCACAAGCGCGCGCAGCTGGAAACCACGCAGCTGAAAAAGCGCCTTGAAATCGAAACCCAGCGGCTGAACCAATTAAAATCGGTGCACGACGAATCCATTAATATCCAGCTGGAAAAAATCAGCCAGCAGCAAAGCAAACTAACCGCGGTAGAAGCCAAACAAAACCAGCTGGTTATCCGGGCCAATATTGCCGGTGTATTACAAAAACTCGATGTCGAGCTAGGGCAAAGTGTCCCGGTTGGCGAAATCCTGGCATTTGTAGGCGGCACCGACCAGCTGATTGCTGAAATCAATGTGCCACAAAACCAAGTGCAGCAGATTGAGGTGGGCCAGCCGGTAGACATCAGCACCCGGCAAAGTGTCAGCGCCGGCAAGGTGTCGCGTATCGATCCTGTGGTGACCGACGGCACCGTATTGGTGGAAGTCGATTTGGTGGGCGATTTGCCCAGCGGCGCCCGCCCCGACCTTAGCGTAGACGCCACCATCCATGCTGGCGAAATGGCAAATGTGGTGTTCATTGAACGTCCTGTCAATGTCCAGCCAGGTTCCACCAGCACCCTGTATAAACTCACTCAAAACCAAGATAAAGCCCACTCAGTGCAGGTCACCTTTGGCGCAGAAGCCGGGAAATACATCCAGGTTATTCGCGGCGCTTCTGCGGGTGAACGCTTTATTCTGTCAGACACTTCTCGCTGGCAGCAATTTGAGTCCATTATAATTAACTAAATAGGAGAATTTAGATGACCACACAAGCAAACATCCAGCTGAAGGGCATTACCAAGGTATACAGCACCGAAGATGTTGACACCCATGCATTGCGGGGTGTCGACCTAGATATCTATCCGGGGGACTACGTGTCTATTTCGGGTCCTTCCGGCTGTGGTAAATCCACCTTGTTAACTATTTTAGGCTTACTGGATTCTCCCTCTTCCGGGCAATACTTTATTTCCGGCCAAGACGTCAGCGAGTTGGATGCAGATCAGCGGGCGGAAATCCGCAACCAGCACATTGGTTTTATCTTCCAGGCATTTAACCTGATCGACGAACTCAGCGTCTATGACAATGTCGCCCTGCCACTGCGTTACCGCGCTGAGCCCCTTAGCGAGCAGGAAATCAAAACCCGGGTAATGCAATCCCTGGACAAGGTGGAAATGTCCCACCGCACCGGGCACAAGCCCAACCAATTGTCAGGTGGACAGCAGCAGCGCGTCGCCATCGCCCGCGCACTAGTGGTAGAACCCACTGTGTTATTGGTGGACGAGCCCACAGGTAACCTTGATTCGCAAAATGGTGATGCGGTAATGAAGATGCTGTCGGAGCTAAACAAACAAGGCACCACCATTTGTATGGTTACCCACGATCCCAGATATGCCGATATGGCACAAAAACAGCTGTACCTTGCGGATGGTGTCATGCTCGGCGCTACCGGCACTAACGAGTTGAAGGAGGCAATATGATCTCCTTTGTACAAGAACTAAAGATTTCATTGCAAAGCCTGCGCGGCAGGCCTGGCTTTGTGGCCACCGTGGTCATGACACTGGGTATCACCTTGGGTGCCCTTATCACCTTTTTTAATTTGAACCACATGCTCTTGGTCAAGCCCCTGCCCTACCCGGATCACGAGCGTTTGCAGCTGACCCAGCACGAGTTCCTGGATAGCAATGGCCAAACCAGCGCTGTCTCAACCTTGGTGCCCGGATTGCTGCATACCTATAAAAACCAGCAAAGCTTTGAACAAATGGCGATTTTGAGCACCGGCAGTGAATTCCTGACCAGCCACCAAGAACAGCCAAGGCTGGCCGTCACTTTTACCACTCCTGAGTATTTCGAGTTGCTAGCGATGCCGATGGCATTGGGACGGGCATTCAACCAAAGCGCTGGCCTGGATAGCAATAACCCGGTTGTGGTGTTGAGTTACCAAAGCTGGCAAAGGTGGTTCCAGGGCAGCAACGATGTCATCGGCAGCAAGCTACATCTGCGCAATACCAGCTATACCATCGTTGGGGTGGCGGCCAAGGACTTTATGGAGCCCGAGATCGTGGCCGATTTAAGCGATGTGTGGGCGCCCTGGGACTTCAACGGCATGAGTGACAACCTGCTACAAAGCTGGAACAACGGCCAAGGCAATATAGCCGGCTTGGGCAAACTCAGCGCCGATGCCCAAATCCAAAGGGAGCAGGCCGACCTCAGCAACTTATTGGATGGCGCGTACCAGAATTTCGTGGCAGGCGTAGAGAACCGGACAGAACTCAGTGGTAGCATCCGCATGCGCCTTGAGCCGCTAAAAGCACGTCTACTCGGTGATAGCCATATGCAAGGCTTGCTGTTAATGGGCGCGGTATTGGCTTTGTTGGTCATCGCCAGCGCTAATGTCATTAACCTGTTTTATTCGCGGGCCGCAGAAAAACAACGCACCTTTGCCATCCAGGCGGCATTGGGCGCACGTAAAAAGCACCTGTTCACCGCCATGTTTGCTGAGAGTTTGATCCTGATGGTGGCATCTGGCCTGCTTGGCCTGCTCTTGGCCATGTGGGGGATAGACCTGGTGAAATCCTTAGGACAAAGCCAGTTTAACCGGCTACATGAATTGGGTTTGGATGCCATCGCCGTGGTTTTTGCTGTGGTTATATCAGTGGTTTTGGCAGCCGTATTTTCACTGCTATCAAGCCGGGTAGTGAACTATGACAACCTGCAAGAGCAGTTGCAAAGCAGCGGTAAAGGCAGCGGCCTGCAGATATCCAGCCGCAGCCGCAATATATTAGTGGTCAGCCAGATTTTCCTTGCCAGCCTGTTATTGGTGGGTTCGTCAATCGTGCTCGGCAAAGCCTTTTCGGTGATCAACCAGCCACTGGGATATGACACGTCGGTACTGCACAGCTTTTCGTTGGACGAAAGGGTTGGCCTGATTGATGCCGATGAAATGGCGCGCCGCGACCAGTTTATCAACGACATCACCACGCGCATCCTGCAACTGCCGCAAGTCGAGTCCATTGCGCCGTCATTTAATACTGCCATTGGTTACAACATGACCATGGCGGTGATCGACCGGGATAACAACCAGCTTGGCTCGTTTCCCACCAACTTTGTTGCCTCAGACTATTTCCGGACCATGCAAGTGCCTATGGTTGAAGGGCGCATGTTTAGCGAGCAAGAAGTGCGCGAGCGCGCCCAGGTGGCCATATTGAGCCGGTCAGCTGCTGAACAAGTGGCGCAAGGTCAAAGTGCACTTGGTTTAAAATTGGTTATCGGCGGTGGTGAGGTGCGCACTGTTGTGGGTATCGTCGACGACGTGTTTGATCCGGTGAGGGATGGCGACAGCAACCAACTGCAAGACGCCTACCTGCCCCATGCACCTTGGAACATCCACTTTGTTATGCGCACGCAACCCGGTGCTGACTTATCCCGGGAACAACTGGTGGCGCTAATTCGCGATGTTAACCCCGGCTTGCGCTTGGCCAACTACCGTACCTTTACCGATCGCCACGACAGGGTAATACGCCAGGACAAAATTACCGCTGGCGTTGCCGCCGGGCTATCTTTGTTGGCATTGCTGCTGGCCGGTGCCGGTATCTTTGGTGTGCTTAGCTACAGCTCACATATGCGCCGTTATGAGTTGGGGGTGCGCATGGCACTGGGCGCAAAAGCGCGCCAAATCAGCGCGATGGTGATTAAAGACAATATGCGTCCCATCTCAATGGGTTTGCTGTTCAGTGTCTTGGTCATCGCCCTTACCTATGGCATCGGCCATATGCACTATGGCTGGTTTGCCGGTTACAGCCTGATGCCGCTATTGCTGACCTTACCGGTGATTTTGTTGACGGCATTCCTGGCCAGTTACCTGCCGGTGCGCAGTGTCATTCGAAAGGATCCTATGAAAGCCTTAAGAAACGAGTAGACTTATACCGAACCCATTAACATCGGGTTATGTTTGCAGCCAGGCGAGAGGCCTGGTTCCATAAGAAAGAAGTCGGGGATTGAACCAATGCAAGCAGTCATATTAGTGGTGGATGATCAGGTGGACGTGCGCTTAAGTGCACGTCTGGTGCTGGCCAATTACCAATATGAAGTTGTCGAAGCGGCGTCGCCAGAGCAGGCGTTGCAATTGCTAGAAGACGATCCCCGCATCGAACTGGTATTGCTGGACATGAACTACGCCAGCGATACCACCTCAGGCGATGAAGGGCTTTGGTTCTTAAAAAAGCTGGCCGAAAAAAACCTGAGCCTGCCTGTTGTCACCATGACCGCCTGGGCCAGCATAGAACTTGCGGTGGAAGCAATGCAATTAGGCGCCTGCGATTTTATTGAGAAGCCCTGGAAAAACCAGCGGCTGATACAAATCATTAAGCAGCAGTTGCAACTAAAAGATCTCAAAAGCCAAAACCGCAAGCTTAAACAGCAACATAAAGATGGGCAGCAACAAGACAAGCAGCAGGCACAGCAGTTGGTGTGGCAATCCCCGGTCATGGTGGATCTAATGAACAAGCTACAGCGCCTTGCCCGCTCAGACGCCACCATTTTACTCACTGGCGAAAACGGCACCGGCAAAAGCAGTATTGCCCGTTTTATCCATGAACATTCAGCGCGCTCAGAGCACGACTTTATCTCAGTGAATATGGGCGCGATCCCAGAGTCATTGTTTGAAAGTGAAATGTTCGGCCACAATAAAGGCGCCTTCACCGACGCCAAGGAAAACCGGATTGGCCGCTTTGAACTGGCTGAAAATGGCACCCTGTTCCTTGATGAAATTGGCAATATTCCCTTGGCGCAACAAGCAAAGCTGCTGCGGGTTTTAGAAGAAGGTTATTTCGAGAGGGTTGGGTCAAGCCGCAGCCAAAAAGCCAACGTCAGGTTGATCTGTGCCACCAATGCCGATTTGGGCAAGCTGATCGATGAAGGGCTGTTCCGCGCCGACTTGTATTTCCGGCTCAATACCCTGCAACTGAATATCCCGCCCCTTAACGAACGAAAGCAAGATATAGCGCCATTGGCCAAGCAGTTCCTTGCGTTTTTCGCTGCAAAATACGGATTGGCGCAACTGGAACTATCAGCATCCGCCATAGGCAGGCTGCAACAGTACCACTGGCCCGGCAATGTGCGTGAGCTTGGCCATATTATAGAACGGGCAGTGCTCCTGGCGGACCAATCAATATTAGGCGAAGCCGATATTGACCTGGATTCCCTGCCTAACCTTGGGATTGCAAATACTGGCAACAAGGACGGCGAGCTGCCCCTGATGCCATTAGGCGAAGCAGAACAAAAACTGGTGCAGCAGGCGTTGCAGCACCACCAGGGCAATGTCCAGGAGGCCGCCAAAACCCTGGGTATCACTGACAGTGCCCTGTACCGGCGCATCGAAAAATTCCAAATCAGCAAAAGCTATGTCAGCAAAAACTAAGTCGGAAAACCCAAATGCGGTAACCTCGCCAGTAACCCACCCTGCAACCTCGCTAATAACCTCCAGGGAGACAAGGGCCAAAGGACAGTCGCTGGAGTGGGAACTCAAGTTGTTATCCGCCGTGTTCATTGTGTTGGTCACCGGCCTTTTTGCGCTAGTGGCGCATTTCAGCAATATGCCGCTGAAACTGGCGTTAACCCTATACCTGGTTGCCATGCTGGTGCTGCTGCCCTATCTATTCAGGGTGTACAAGCGCATTGTGCATCCCATGAACAACCTAGCCAATGTCATTGAGGCCATCCGACTAGAAGATTATGGTTTGTCACCCAAAGTCACTTTCAAAGAGGGAGTAATGGCGCAGCTTCTGGGTGAAACCAGTGCCCTGGTCGACGTGCTGCAAAAACGCAAAGAGCGCTACAACCAGCAGGTTTACCTTATATACCGTTTGATAGAGCAGCTGGAATTGCCGGTATTGGTGTTTGACGAAGACCTGCGCCTAGTGCACGGCAATGCGGCATTTGACAAATGGTATGGCCAACCTTGGAAAACCGTGCGGGGTTTGTCCAGTAAACGCATTGGACTGGTAGCCTCAGGTAAAAACAGCTGGCAGTTTGTTAACCCAGACGCCCACAAAGGCTGGCAAATCAAAAGCAGCCGCTTTGAGAATGAAAAAGACTCGCACCAGCTGCTGATCCTCAACAACATCAATTCTGAAGTCAGGCAGGTACAACAAGACGCCTGGATGCAGATTATCCGGGTGCTCACCCATGAAATTCGCAACTCGCTAACGCCGATCTGCTCCATGACCGACTTGATGTTAGATATGCCCACCCTCAGCGAGGATTTAAAAACCCCACTGCAAGTTATTGAATCCCGCAGCAATAATCTACTGCAGTTTGTAGAGCGCTACGCCGATACCGCCAGGCCAGTACAGGTAAATAAAAAGCAGCTGGATATGGACGTGGTATTATCAAAAATTCGGCCACTGTTCCCCGAAAACAGTATTAAGGTTGTAGGCAAAGCACTACAGGTGCTAGCAGACCCAGTGCTACTGGAACAAGTGCTGATAAACCTGATCCGCAACGCATTGGAGGCACAAGCGTCCAACGGCAATGAGCAACCTATACAAGTGCAATGGCAAGACACCAATGGCGACACCACACTCTATATCAAAGACCGGGGACGCGGCATCGCCAACCCAGACAACCTATTTGTGCCCTTCTACACCACCAAAGAAGGCGGCCAAGGCATCGGCCTTGCGCTGTGCCGTAAAATCATAGAACAACACAATGGCAACCTACACCTATCCAACCGCAACAAAGGCGGCGCAGTGGCTAAGATAGTATTGCCGAAGGGGTAGGTATGTTTTTTAAAGTCTGAAGGGGGCGAGTTGTTTCATATCTGCTACCGCAGACTCGGATAGACACTATTACTCACCGCGAAGTGCCGACCTCCGAATCGGAGGTTTCCTGCTAACGGAATTAAAATAAATGCTACTCACATAAAGGTCATAATCTGCAAAAGCGTTGTATATATCAGGAGTAACAGTTGCCCAATTTATGCTGCACATAAATGGTCTTCGTTTTTCATCTAAAGCTGAAGAAAAAGGAGAGTTAGCACCAATTTCCTTCACCAAATTGAAGTTATGCCATTCACTAACATAAAATTGTAATAAGTCCGACTCCGCGACAGCTTCTTTTCCAGGTAAACACAAGCCGCAGTTGACGAGCAGGTCATCAAGCAAAAAGCTAAAAACTCCAACCTCAGCACTCCCGCACCAAACAAATTTGAGCTTACCGCTAGCACTTTCAATGGTTGATTCTCTTGTCCTTGAGTCCATGTGCATTGAATCACCAAAGACAGAGACTGCACTACTTAAGTAATCCTCAGCTGCAATTGCGCCCGAGTCGTAAATTTTACCATCTGGCAAAAAGGTACAAGTTTGAAAAATCATGTGTCAGATATACCATTGCTTGCCATCTATTACTTGCTCACCTCAGTAAACATATCTATTGCGGATTTATCTGAAGTTTGCCCGTTAGACAATTGCTGAATACCTTTTTCAACTTTTTGCCTCAAGATTTCCGGTTGCTGTTGTTTCGCTATGCCCTTTTCAAACTCTGAACCTAACATAACATTCATTAATACCTCCACAGGGTACGGCCATGTTGTGCTCGCATTATGACCGTTTTGCTAAATTCATACGCAACAAGCTGAGGCAGTACCCAAGAATTCAATTTAACCTGACCCTTTTGATCCTTGATCTTAATAAACCTAGATCATCGCCTTGAAGTTGCTTAAATGAGAGGCCAAGCTTGGTAACTGCTGGCGCATTAAACAGTCTAAGTATTCATCCACAGTAAACGGTGGTTTTCGCAATGCGCCACGCTGTCGTTGTGCCGCCAGGATCGCAAGTGAAGGATTTAGCTCAAACATATCTGACAGGAATTCGTCTGGGTGAATAGCCCTTAATTCAAATTGCTCTAGTACTTGGTTTGGGAAGTCTTTAAGGTTAAAGGTAATGATTGATTCGGCTTGGCCTTTTAAAGCAGCAGCTACAACGTGCCTATCATCGGGGTCTGGAAGCTCAAGGCCGTCAATTATGGGTTCATATCCCTCAACCAAACAATCAGGGGCATGCTTATCCATTGCTTGCCTAGTGCGCTGCAACTTTTCTGTTGTGAGGCCTGGGTTGTTGGTAACGGCGTTGCGTATCCACTCATCGTGGATTTGGCTTGTCCACTTTGCCCTATATAGGCCAGTCTGTGCTAAATATAGTAAATAGCTGCGCAGTGGCGCTGGATACAGTACACATGCATCCAGTATCACTGTGTAAGTTGTCATTAATATCCCAATCCAAGTTCCTGATCTAGAGCGGTTAATTCATCCAGAGCTTCGAGCCGTTTCGCGTCCATGTCCTGTTTGTAATTCATTACATCAACAAAGGCGACTTTACGGCGGTTACCTTTCCTTGAATGGGGGATGTCCCCGGCATCAAGCAGCTTTATAAATGTGGGTCGGGACATGTTCAATAAATCAGCCGCTTCCTGCGTGGTCAATTCCGCATGGATAGGCGTAATACTGACACTATTGCCTTGGCCAAGTTGGGTTAACATCTCAATCATCAATTTTACTGCACTGGTGGGAAGCTGCACATTGTGAGTTACCCCATCTTTTCCCACCACACTAATTTGCTGAACTTCACCATTGGCTTCCCAAACAGCGGAAAGCGCCTGGCTACTAAGCTTTGCCAAGGCCATTTCTTCTGCACTTGGCAACGATTGCGCATTAAACGTTGTCATCTTTTTTAACTGATTAACTTAAATACTGTTTTTACTGACTAAATTGATTGCCGTCTTAAAAGGCATGCACACATAGTATTCGAAATATTCGCAAAATGTCAAGTATTCGAAATATTCGAAAACCACTGCAAAAACCACCAGGTTCACTTGGTGGTATACCTAGTGGCAATTTTATATTGAACACATACGGATCAAACAGCTCAAGTCAAATTAGAATCCATTGGCTTAGGAATGGATGAGCAATCCAGTGGATTGTCGCTGGCTGCGGGTTAGGAAGGTCTCTAACCTTTACTCCTCAGTTGACTCTATACTCATTTCAAAATGCGCAATAAAGGCCTGATAAGTTTTATATTCCGGTATGACCAGGGTTGTCGCTGATCGGAATTCTGGCCAACCATTTTTAAGATGTTGTAGCACCTGATTATGTACTTCTGGATTATCCATTACCTGTTGTTGCAACCTAGAGCAGAGTTCGCTTATAGATTCGCTGCAAAGTACCGGGCCATAGGGGATCACATTGGATCGCCAAACTTCAGGCAAGCTGTTCTTTTGTGTTAAATAAACATCGGTGGCGAGGACTCCAATGTCTACTCTCCCCTCCAACAACGCAGCCAAGACATTACTGTGGCTCCCCAAATAAACAATTCTGTCTTGTGGGAGTGGATGGCCGGGTAGCACTTGTGTGAGCAGGTAGTCCATTCCCAATATCGCACCTGATGTAGAATCAGCCCAGACCATGCCAATATTCTTTTTATCAGAATGCAGGCGTTCAGCGAATGATGCAGATCCTGAAGACATTACAACACTACTTTTATAGCTAGAGCCCGCGTCATTGGGTACAAACAATAAGATATGGCTGCCTTGTTTAGCAGCAATTTGTGCAAAACCGGCTAAATTCGGAACGATGATTTGTGCTTCCCGTGAGAAAAAAGCATCCGCCAGTAGCGTTGGCGAGTCGTATACATGCACTCGTGCTTTTTGCTTCACAGTTCCCAAGGCATCGGCAATAGGTTGTACTGCCGACTCCCTGTCTAACCCTTTGTAGGCGTAAGTTCCAACAACAATGGATCCTGGCCGTTCTAGGGCATAAACCGGACGAAACAAAAGAAAACACAATAGCAATACCATGTACTTCAATGGTTTCATTCTTCCTCCGAACACTTTATTTTTCGTTTACTACGAATACTATACCTCCCCACTAATAGTTGCAGCAGGGTCTAAATTAATTGTGCGTGACCCTTTTGAAAAAACGGATTAGCAATGCTTGCAAGTTGAGATTGCGCTTGCACTAATGCCCCCCCTCAAACCGCAAACCTACTGCGCACTTTGTCCAGCGTTTGGTGCCATAGGATCTTGGGAATGGACACCATATTGAGTTTGTTTTGCGCGGCGATCAGCATTTCTTTTCGGGCGGTTTGCATGACTTTTTCTGGGGCTTTGCTGGGGTGTCCTGCGTCGACTGGGGGCATTGGGTCGTATTCAATTAGTAGCTGGATTTTTTCTGCCACTTCTTTGCCGTGCAGTTTTATGGCAACCAGCAACCCCAGGTCGATGCCGGCTGAGACACCGGCGGCGGTGATCACTTTGCCAGACTCCACAACGCGCTGGTCTTTTTGCGGCTTGGCGCCAAATTGGCTTAGTAGTGGGTGCGCAATCCAGTGGGTTCTTACTGCTTAGTTTTTTAGGGCACCTACACCTATTGGTCTTGAATCAACGTCGTTCGTTAGACCTTCATTTTTAAATGCTTATATACCGAGTTGAGTTTGCAAAGCAGCTAGTTGGGATTGGTAACCTTCAGAGCGGGATTGTTTGAACTTCTGCAGATTTATGAGCTTCCATTTCACCGATGGGAATTGCGAAAAGTCATATATTGACCAGTCTGGTTCTAGCTGGTTTACGCTGAGTATAAATGCCCTATCCTTCTCTTCTAATGCATGGTTAACAAGGTGGATAAGTTCACTTCGGGTTGCTGCAAAGTCTTCATAGGTGAATGCATGCTTGGACATACCTGAGAATTGGCTATCAAAGGCTAGCCTTTGATCAATAAGATTGGGGTTTAACAATTCATGGGTGGGTCGATTGCTGCAGAGAAGGGCATATATGACCCCATGCATGATATCTCTGGAATAATCCTGCCGTTTAAGCAACAAATTGACGTCAAACAAATCCCTTGGATGCTGTCGGTCGAGGGCAGCACAGATTTTTCCGCCATACAGTTGTGATATTGGCACAAGCTGAACCTCGCAGAACGCATCAAATTGATCTTGCGCAGCCTCGCATAGCGGGGTGGGTTCAATAACATCACCAAGTACCCCCCTGGCAACCATATTCACTTCAATTTTGACCAACACACCGCCTTCATCCACAATCAGTTTGCAGGTATTGTGGTTGTGCGTAGCTTTAATGGTTGGCCTTAGCGCTTTGATGCTGTTCATTATTCTGGCAAGCGCATTGTTAATTCCATTGAGACTTTCATGTCTGTCTTGGATCGAGACATAGGTCAAATCGATGTCCACTGAGAGACGTGGCATATCCAATACAAATAGATTAATGGCGGTGCCACCATGCAGCGCAAAACAGGTCTCTTTTGCCACTTCGGGAATAATATTTAGTAATAAACTGACTTGTCTTAGATAAAGCGGGTTCATAAATGCGATTCAAGTAGCTTGGGCACGGTGATCTGGTACTTGGGAATATATACGCCGTCAGCCACTATTTGTCGCTTACCTTTACCTAAATCGATAGCATCCAGTTTGAGGTGGTTAAACCAACTGTGCCCGGCTTTTTCAGCCATGTATAAAAACAGCCGTTTTACTTTAATGGAGGTACAGGCTTGCAAAAGTCCCTGCACCGACCTTGGTCGCAGGTTGTTTAACCCTTCCATGAGTTCAAATACTTCTAACAGCGGTTGCTTGTCGGGTGCCAGATATAAACACTCCATCACCGCCCTTGAGGGATTAGAGATCTTTATTGCGAAATCTTTTACGCTGTACTCTGCCATACCTAATGCAGGGGGCAAAAAAGATGACGCGATGTAATCAATCTCATGGTTCCAATCATGCTTTTTGAACCATGAAGGCAGCCTTTCGGATTGCCCCCCAAATAGCTGGCACCGTTGCATGGATAGTTCTAGGTAGTGGGACTTACCCAATAGGGATAAGGCTGTTTTAGCACCGATATGTATACTTAACCCAAGCTGGGCTTGCAGGGCATAGACCCCTCCCAGCACATCAACCTTATCGCCATCCCTGATCAGGGCACCTCGCTCAAGCTGTCTCAACCAATTGCTTTTGCGATAACGCTTTTGCAGTTCAAGGCTATAACCCCGCTCAGTTAGCCATGCAGACGCTAACACAACCCCCCGGGGTGTTGCAGACATCAGTTGGTTTATTTTACTTTTAATTTCGGTACTCATAGTG
This sequence comes from Alteromonadaceae bacterium, assembly GCA_965279005.1. Lineage (GTDB taxonomy): Bacteria > Pseudomonadota > Gammaproteobacteria > Enterobacterales > Alteromonadaceae > Planctobacterium. The sequence continues at coordinate 278,069 of CBDIHK010000029.1, forward strand.
CCAATCTAGCACCAAAAACAAACTAGAGCAAAATATAGGTTTAAATAACCAATAAAAAAGGTACTAATAGTTAATTTAATTAAAAAATTATAAACCGAAATCATTACTAAATGATAAGCAAATAAAGTCGTCAATGTCCGAAGCATCACCCCTTCAAACCACAAACCTATTGCGCACTTTATCCAGTGTTTGTTGCCATAGGATTTTCGGAATGGACACCATATTGAGTTTGTTTTGTGCGGCGATAAGCATTTCTTTGCGGGCGGTTTGCATGACTTTTTCTGGGGCTTTGCTGGGGTGTCCTGCGTCCACTGGGGGCATGGGGTCGTATTCAATCAATAGCTGAATTTTTTCTGCGACTGCTCTGCCATGTAGTTTTATGGCAACCAGTAAACCCAGGTCGATGCCAGCTGAGACACCGGCGGCGGTGATCACTTTGCCAGACTCCACAACGCGCTGGTCTTTTTGCGGCTTGGCGCCAAATTGGCTTAGTAGTGGATGGGCGATCCAGTGAGTTGTCGCGGGTTTGTCTTTTAGGATCCCCGCCGCAGCCAGGATGGCGGAGCCTGAACACACGGAAAGGGTTAATTGGGTTGTCTGATGCGCTTGTTGCAGCCATGTCAGCAGGGTTTTGTCCGCCATCGCGGTTAAGGTATCGGCGGTGGAACCCGGCACCAGCACCATATCTGGCTTGGGTAGTTCGGAAAAGGCATGGGTAGCGCCTAGGACAAAGATGCCGCTATCGGCAGGGACTGGGCCGGCTTTATGGCTCACAAACCTGACTTCGGTATCAGGCATCATGCGCAATACCTCATAAGGGCCGACGGCATCGAGGGCAGTAAAGCCCGGATAAAGAACAATCGCCACCAACATAGCAACACTCCAAGGTTTTAGGTTCCGATTAAATACGGTTAGATACTATTGGTTTTGTATATGGCGCATATGACTAATAACGACTATATTACGCCAATGGCACAGCGCAGTATTTATTTCATCGTTTACCCAGGATTTGAGCTATTGGACTTAAGTGGCCCAATGGCGGTGTTTTCTGCTGCCAATACGCTTGCGGCAAGTGTGTTGCTGGGTAAGGCCGTGGCAGACACCACAGAGCAAGATAACTTCCAGGTGGAAAACTCCCAGGTAGATAACGAGCTGACTAATAACCTTCTGTACCAAACAAAAACCCTATCCTCCAGCGGTGGCCTGGTCGCCAGCAGCGCTGGCGTGGCGGTGCAAACTGAGCGGCTAAGTGAATTCCAGTGCAATTCTTCAACTACCTTCTTAATTGTTGGGGCACACGGATCTGCGTTAAAACAAGCCAACCAAGATAAGGTGCTTTGCAGCTGGTTGGCGGCACAATCCGTCCTGGCTGAACGGTTTGGTTCGGTCTGTTCTGGCGCTTTTGTATTGCATGCCGCTGGGATCCTGGCAGATAAAACCGTCACCACCCACTGGGCGGGCTGCGGCTATCTGCAAACACTTAAAAGCAAACAGAGTGTGTTGCAAGATGCCCTGTACCACATTGATGGCAAATGCTGGACATCAGCCGGTGTCACTACGGGTATTGATATGGCCTTGGAAATGCTAAAGCGCGACCACGGGCAACAGTTAATGCTGACGGTCGCGAAATATTTGGTGGTCTATAGCCAACGCCCAGGCACCCAATCGCAATTTGCGGTGGTTCAGGAAATGAAACCCAACCAAGCGGATGCTTTTGCCAACCTGATCAACTGGTTAAAAAAAGAAATACTGCGCCCAATTAAAGTGGGCGAAATGGCGGATTTTATGTGCATGTCTGAGCGCAGCTTCCAACGGCGCTTCTCCGAGCAATTTTCAACTTCGCCTTCCCGGTTTTATGAACGCATGCGCATGGAATATGCGCGGGACTTTTTGCTGCCCAGGCATGCCGTGGAAGTCGCCGCCAACATGCTGGGCTATAGCTCGGTTGCGGCATTTCGAACCGGGTTTAAAAAGCACTTCGGCATCTCCCCCTCGATCGGCAAACAGATCCGATAACGCTGCACCAATTGGCTTTTATATCCGTAATTATTCAGCTTGTCCCCAAATCGGCCATCTTCTGCGTTCGAAGTGCTCAAGTAGGCTCCTACATTCCGCGCTTCTGCCTTGAATCTGACTCGATTTGTCTTAAATCTGAACTATTACAGGTACGAGCTGAACAGGTACTTATAACCTTGCTTTTAGCTACGCCAGAGCGGCTTTTATTTGGCTAAATAAGGTCCGGCTAACTGGAACAATATCACCGCTTTCCAGGCGTAATTCGCCATTACCTGAAGGACTGCGTTTAAGTGAATGTATGTGGCTTGCATTAACAAGGTAGGAGCGATGCACTTTTAAGAAACCGCTTGGTAGTTGCCCTGTGAGCTGGCGCAGGCTACCGGAATATAGCTCAGTTTTTTGTTCGCTCTCTTTGGAGCCACTCACGATTTCAACGTAATCACCCGCCGCCTTGCAGTAGAGTATATGCTTGGCAGGGATATTCAGCAGCCTGCCCGAAGATTTGATTTTGAGTACGCGCCCTTCACCGCTGCCTGCACGCATTGCTAGTGCAAGTTCAAGCTTTTCTGCTTCCTGCATTGATGCCTCAAGCGATTTGGCTAATTGCTGCGCTTTTTCAGATTCCCGTTTGCTTAGCAGCAGCAGTAAAACCGCGATAAAGAGATAAAAATACACATCCAAGAAGGCAGTTTTGGTCAGCATGGTGACTAACAGCAGGCCGCTACAGGCACAAATAAACCGGGTTGGATTTTTACTGATACTACGTTCTTTGACGGCTGCGCCGAATTGGCCGCATTTACCTAAAACGTATTTACCCCAAAATAAGGCAAGACCGCTGCTGATAAGGCTAATAGCGGTAGGCACCAGCATGGCGATAATGGCTTTGTGATCAAAATCACTGAGCAGCATTATTGAAACTATGGTGAGTAATATGGAACCCACCATAATGGCTGGCCGTTTTGGGGAATGGGTTAACTTAAGGCAATAAAACAAGTACTGTTGCCCAAACGCGAAGCTGAGCAACAAAATGGCGTTTAACCTTACGATATGCAGCGGGTAGGCATAGGCCACAAATCCCCTGGAGACCTCCACTAGCAACTGCAGCAATGCAATAACAAGCAAGCAAACCAGCATTGGCGAAAAACCAGATTGACCAGGTTCCTTGCTCTTTGTAGGTAGCTCCTTGCCCTTTGTGGGTAGCTCCTTGCTCTTTCCAGGTAAATACTTCTTCTGCGCTAGCAGGTAAAACACGGCCAATAGCATCACGCCCATAGTCACTAATGACGGTGCATAATGGCGGGCATGTATATCTGGCGTATTGGCAAACTTGTCCAGGTAAAGCCGGTTAAAGCTTGCGTGGCTACTAAACAGGTTATTATGGCTGGATACAAACAGGATTAACTCGTTGTTGCTGTTGTCGGTTAGCAGGTATTGCTTTTGCACATAACCAACCCAGTCAAACGGGCCGATTATTTCGTCTTGCTTGAGGATCGCGGGCTTGCCTTTACTGCCAATAAAATGCGAGTTGAGATAGGCGCTTAGGCTCATATTGCCCGAAATAAATAAACCCAGTGGTAACTCATTGCCTAAATCCCGCTCTGAAAATGTCTGTTCCAATTGTGTCTGTTGGGGGACTGCCAAAGGCAGTTTTAGCCAAACGGCGGCACCGCGCATTTGGTAATTGGACAAGTCTATAGCCCGGCACTGGCTGCTGTTGAAGTCAACAGAAGCTAAAGTGCTATCGCTTGCAGGGCATTCTACGGGTTGGCCAAAGGAAAAGAACGGTGCAAGCAAAAAACATATTATTGTAATCTGATACATCGCGATCTTAAACACAGCGACCAAAACGGCGTTATTCACCTGTTATTCCCCTTCTTGTTAAACCGCGTTCCAAAACTCATCAGTTGCAAAAGAAACCACACCACTGGCAGAAGAAAGCCAACCATTCACAGAAAATTGCTTTGTAGGCAAGCACTTATAACGCAACATAGAACCACACAGTTTAACAGAACAAACATGAGACCGATTGCATTGGATTTATACTGTTCCCATTAAGTATTTGCATACGGGTAAAGCACAACAAAGTTTATCCAAAGCTTGGAGAAGTAAATGATAAGACACCATGCTGGCAATAATCGACAACGCAACAGCCGTTTTGCCGCATACAGCCTCTCATTGCAAATTGTATTTATATTCGGATATTTATTGCAGGCATCGGCTTTGGCATCCAGTGAAACCAGTTCATCCGATACCCCTAAGCATTTTTCTTGGCAAATCTCGTCGCTTGAGAAAACGGGCATAGCCGCAACACAACTCGATGCCATGTTGGCCACCGTGCAAAGCGAACCGGATATTGGCATCACCAGTGCATTGCTGGTTTACCAGGGTGCACTGGTATTTGAACACTACTTTGCTGGTTGGGATGCAGAGGATCTCCACACCACCCGATCTGCCTCTAAAGCCATTACCTCCGCGCTTGTAGGTATCGCCATCGAGCAAGGCTATGTAAAGGGCGTCGATGCAACGGTATTGCCGTTTTTTCCAGAATATGACGGTAAAATTGCGCATTGGGATGACGCTAAACGCAAAATCACACTCCACCATCTGCTCTCAATGACCTCTGGCGTTCGTGGCAATGAAGATGCCATGTACCCAACCGATGATTGGCTTAAGTTCTATCTAGACCAACCGCTAGCGGCCACTCCCGGCGCACAGTTTTCCTATGCCACAAGTGGGGTGGTGGTGCTGGGCAGCATTATTAAAAATGCATCGAGTATGCGGGTGCCCAAGTTTGCTGATAAGTATTTGTTCAAGCCAATGGGTATTAACAAATACCGCTGGCCAATAACCAACTCCCGGGGCAACCAGGGGTTGGCCATGACCGGTGGTGGGTTAAACCTGACGCCCCGGGATATGGCCAAGTTTGGTTTGCTCTATCTCAACAAAGGCGTCTGGAATGGACAGCAACTGATATCACCCGACTGGATTGAGCTATCCACCTCTGCCCACGCCACCAGCAATTTATATGGCGAAGACTTTGGCTATTTATGGCGCATGATTGATAGGGATATCAACGGCACAACAATTCGCTCTTTTGAAGCCTGGGGCAATGGCGGCCAATTCATTATGGTATTTCCACAGTTAGAATTAGTGGCGGTCTGGACAGGGGAAAACTTCGGGCAATTCCCCAAAATGGAACGCCCCTTTGCGCTGATGGATAAGTTTGTCCTGCCGTTATTTATACGACATGTGCGCTTTGGTGATGGCAAGGATCACAAGTAAAACCTAAAGTTAAGGGATGACGCTAAATCAATATCGTGAAATCCAGCCCTGTATCGAACTTCGGCAATTTGTGCATTGCATTTGGTTTTATAGCGCTTCCGAACCGGAGAATGAGCATATTATTGTGCCGGATGGCCGTCCGGAATTTATCATTCATTGCAAAGCACCTTACCGCGAAAAAGATGCTGATTTTCTCCAGCCACAGGCATTATTTGCCGGCCAACTTACCCGGCCACTAAGGCTGGTGTCGAGCAGTCCTGCCGATATGGTCGGCATTAGGTTCAGGCCTGATGGCGCTCGCGCTTTTTTGGGTAGGTCAATCGACGGCGTCACCGACAAGCGGGTTGATATGTTTGAACAACATAGGCAATCCATATCGGCATTGCTGGCAAAAGTTGGTCAAAGCCAATCGGATGAGGCCACAGCAGACATTCTCTGTCACTACGTCCTTGCCCGTATTGGCAATGCCAAACCTGACCCTATCGTGCGTTGTGCCATAGAAACACTGTCTAATGGCGGCGACGAGTTCGATCACCCAGGCATAACAGTTCGCCAGTTCCAACGCCGGTTTAAACGCGAAACAGGTGTCAGTGCCCGTATGTACCGTGCAATCCGCCGGTTTAGGGAAGTGTTCAACCGTTTGTCAGCAGTAGAAAATGAAACCTGGGTCGAGCGCGCGCTTGAAACCGGCTATTTCGACCAACCCCAAATGGCACGGGATTTTAAACGCTTCCTCGGTTGCAGCGCCCGGGAATGGATTGCTAGCTCCCAAGGCCTTGGCCTGGCGCTAGCCGAAACAACGCAATAAATGTCGTTTCAATACAAGACGGCGTCAGAGCCGCCACCTAGGATATGAACCAGATAGTCAAAGCGAGTCGCCAAACGTCCACCGGGGAGTGTTTATGTTCAAATCTAAGTTAGCTGCGCTATGCGCTGCGTTATCCATGTTAGTTACCAGCCTATCCGTAGCAGCGCCGATATCTAAAATAGAAATGGCTGACAAGCTAAACGGCTGTTGGCAGCATATCAATGGTGGCAGCCGCGAGTATTGGGCTGATACCGGTTACAATCTACTATTCGGCTATGCCATTACCGTCCGCGATGGCAAACTCACAGCATTTGAAGATATGCGTATCGAAGGCACAGGTAATGAAATCACCTTTGTCGCGTCACCCAATGGCACCGCGCCAGTGCGCTTTGTGGCGGTCATGCAATCAGAACAAATGATCACATTCCAAAACCCAGCGCATGACTATCCCCAAGTCATAACCTATGCCCGTGACAAACATAAGCTAATCGCCACAATTTCGGCAATGGGAGGCGAAAACCCGTTTGAATTTGTTATGCAAAAGTGTGATACACCATAGCAGCCAATGGTTTAATTTTCTTAGAGACCCAAGGATAAGTTATTCATACCGAATGATGGTTCATCCTTGATAGACAGAGCGCGCATTGCCTACACTTATCAAACTCTGGTTGCGGCCATTTCTCGAAGGAGACGAAGCATGAAAATGTACATTAAGAGTATCGTTGTTGACGATCAGGCCAAGGCGCTTGATTTTTACACCAACACCCTTGGTTTCCAGATCAAACATGATATTCCAGTAGGGGAACATCGTTGGTTAACGCTAGTGTCGGCAGAAGAGCCCAATGGTGTTGAACTTGGCTTGGAGCCAAACCAGCATCCCGCCAGTAAAGCTTTTCAACAGGCGCTAATGGCGGATGGTATTCCGATCACCGCCTTCAGCGTTGACGACATAGACGCTGAGGCAAAGCGTCTTGAGTCTCTGGGCGTCAAATTCACTCAACCTCCAGTTGAGGCGGGCGGTGCCAAGATAGCCGTTTTCGACGATACTTGCGGCAACCTAATTCAATTAGTCGAACTGTTAGATTAATTCCTTTTTCAGTACTACGGCATGATGGCCAGAAATTATGGAAAAGCTTCTGTATTTATGTTTGATTCGATTCTGGCGCTGCCCCCTACCCATCACTGATGTGAATAGTTATCTAGCGATACTAAACATCTCCTGTTCCAGCTCTGAATAGTAGGGGTTCCAGGTTAGCTTGCCGTGCCTTTTGCCTTCTTCTTTATAACCCCAGGCGGCATACCAAATTTCTTCTTTGTTGTTACAACGGGAGGGAGTTTGCTTTTTAAACTTGATGCTGCACTTTCTAAACTCACCCGCCGCACCGTAATAAGGGTTATCCGGTGCATAGAGCGTGCTCATATGGGAGCCAGTGCTGATCCTTGCCTCATCAAGCTGCATTGATAAAGCTTGTACTGAGTTGTGCCTCTTATCTGGGTTGTGACTAGTATCTGAGTTGCCGTACCACACTAGCTTGTTTTTGGGGTTGTTAAAGTGCTTCAGATAGGCAGACTTTACAAAGCTCGAATCAACGGCGCTGTCATATTCACTGATGGCAATCAATGTGGGCACGGTAACCGTATTATCTTCAAGTAATTCCCTCACCATGGCAGCACTATCTGAATAGGCAATTGCGCCATTCATTGAGGCAGAGGAGTATTTTGCTAAATTAGTTTCTTCCCTTTCATAGCCGTCGACGAATACCGACACTACGCGGGCAAACTTCTCAATAACCGGCACATTGGATTGGAAGCCCGGCGAAAATAGCATCAACCCATCGACACCCGTATTCTGGATAGTGTGTATCGTGACCAGATTCGCCCCGGTGGAATAGCCGCCTAACCAAACCTGCTCAAAATCCTGCTTAAGTAAGTCGGCATAATGGTCGACAATTCCCTGCCAATCAAAATAGCTGGGCAGCATTAAATCCTGTGGTTTACTGCCGTGTCCGGGCAGCAACAGTGTTTGCACGTAAAAACCTTGTTTTTGCAGTGATATAGCGATGTCTGAAAAGCTATAAGGGGAATCACTGAGGCCATGTACCAATAAAATCGCTTTGTCTGCCGTCTCTTTATTACCTGCTTCAAACGGCATATTCATTGCGATTTCGGTTTCATGGGCATCGGAAATGAAACCGCGGTTTTCGCTGAGCCATTGCCCAGTCACAGCCAGATAATCAGCAAAGCTTGGCTGGAGAAAATTATAGTAGTTCGGTGACTCATGCAGTGGCACGGGGGTTTTTGCACCCAAATTGGAGCAACCGACCACGCCAAACAATACTAGGCTCAATAAAACCGCTTTTGTCATATTCATAATGCTTGTGTTGCTCCCAGGCTTGTCTTCGGATTGGTATATTGACGCATACTTGGGCGCTGTTTTCACCTGTCCCCCCTTCATTTAGTGAACTACATCACCAAGGTTAGATAAATTGCTAAGGCATGTAGTCCGAATAGGCACATTTGGCCTTTTAACAGAAAACTCGATCTCTGAAGCTTCTTATACCTGCCGGCTTGTCATTACTGACCTTTGTTCACCAGCTATAAAACCTAGCAAATTAGATGTTAACTTTGCAAAGCCCTTTGGACGGTGGCCAATATCAGTTAACTTCATAGTAATATTAGCTACGATACCCGCCCTTTTACTTTTGCTGAATTTCTAGGCGGTTTTATTTTGCGTATTAAAAAGTCCTCAAGTGAAGCCGCCAAATACGTATAGTCTGGGGGGAAGCCTATGGCTCCGATGTCTTTTACATCTTGCCAATTATCTTGGGGCCGATAGTGCCCTCGCCCTTTTTCTCTGTTTGTCCGGATAACATGCGCTGTTAAGCGCCTTGAAATGCCATGCTCATCATGTTTACCCCCACCTTTTGAGATCCCTAGGCCGACATACATGACTTCACTGCTTTTGGAAAATAAAGCATATACACCGCCCTTATTATGATGAGGGTGCTGGAAAAGAGGATAAGGTCAGCAGGTGGTGCCGTGGCTGCCTGGGGCGCATGAATTTCAACAAGGCTTGTGTGGCACTGGCCAATTAGACGGCTCGCATGGCATGGGTGATGCTGCGCCATGGGACAAATTACCTTGAACAAAAAGCGGTAGCCTGAAGTCGCTACTGGTTTAAAACACAAACAAAGAGTTAACTTAGGGGGAGCCTTCCAACGCATTGCATAAGATATTGACTCGATGAACGGTTCGTAACCGCCTTGTCCAAATCAGATAATACGGAAGACCCAGTGAAAGCCGTGGAATTGATGAAAAAACAGGGCACAAAATTATCTACAGTCTCATCTACAGTCTCATATAACGTCTGTCCTTAACTGGAGGGAGGCGCAATTAAGCCACCTTTTCGCAGTAACATTAGCATCACGAAATATCCCCCATAGCTTGCCAAGGCGGTCGTTGCAGTGCGAGCAGCATCTACAATTAGTGTTTCTTTCCAACCTTGGCTTCGATACAAGGCGATTATCCACTTAGCACCGGTCCATTTATCTACAGCGACGCCCTCGCGATAGACTTTTATTAATTTTTGTAAATTACTAACTGCTTCGCCTTTACCGGTAAGTTCATCAGTTACACTTGAATTTAGAACATAGTGCTTACGAAAATCGATTGTCTGTAAATTGTCTTCTAATTGAATAATAGACTTAGGACAAACTATTTCATTTGATTCAGTGAAGGCTTTAAACAAGGCTTTTGCTTCATCGTGGGTGGATGGTAATAAACACTCCACCAGTCCCAGGCAACTGCCCAAGGTTTTCCAAAAGAAATACCAATCATTAAGGTGCTTCTTTTCATTGGCGTTTTTGTTAATCGCAATGCCCATGAAATAAGAAAAGGTCAGTAAGGTGAATGCGACGGATGAACTATTGTAGCGCGGAAGTCCGTTTTCATCTGAATATCCAAACACGTGCTCACCGTGGTGCAACGCCGAAAGCTGCAACATACTGACAAGGCTGCGCCTGCCATACAGTAGCGTCCACGGATAATTCAAGTTCCCGTAAGCAATCCTCAATACGATAGCTGCTGTTGCGGAAACCCGTTTCTCTGCGTGCGCCTTGTTGTACATTCCATACAAAGCATACTGACTTGCATCACCTTTCACTTTATCCGCTATTTTTTGGGCCTGTTGTAAAAACAAGCCGGAAATATCTTTGTGGTAATAGGTTCCAGGAAATGATGCGTCTTGCAATATTTCGGCGTAGTTGTAGAAAAGTCGAAACACCAACTCCCTACTGCGCTCAAACCGGGCAGCCATTTCATTGGCATTTCGGCAACCCGAAAATTTTGCCATCCAGTCCTTTTCTGTTTTAAACAATGGTTTGATCAAATCAGCGTCGGAATGGCTTACCGCACCGGTGTACGCCCCGGCAATGGAAGAAAACATTGATTCGGGGGAATGGAAAGTCGCTTTTTTACGTTCAATATCATCCAATACTTTTTTAGTGTGAATTTGCCTTGCTTCGGTCGTTTCTTTCCGCAAATCCGTAATTTCATCAAAAAACAGATCTTTAAGAGTCTTTCCAACTTCACTTGCTTTCATCAAGCTATATTTTGCACCGCCTTTTTTGGTATCGGTGTCAGATAGCTGTTGCTTTGTGGCCATTGTCATAGTCGAGCTCCTTTCTACAAATCGATTGCAGTAGCAAGTTTTTCTGCCAATACCGTGCGCATATCGCGCAACAGCTCACCTAGCCTTTCGCAAATGAGGATAATGCAGCAAGTTACGGCATCATATTCCTTAGATTTCCCTACGCTTAAACCTGCCTTCGGCTTGCTGGACGACGGATCTGAGGTATGTTTCCCCTGTACCACCAACAATTGCCCGTATTGGCTTTCTATGGCATCAATGTTCTTCAACAATTTGGAAAACTCTTCCATTCGGCTAGATTCATTTGTTGCGAATTCTTTTGCTAGCCCAGTATCAAAATCTTTGGCTTGTTGTTTAATTTCTGTCAGCTCCTTTGAGATATCTCCATTGAGTTTCTTTTTTTCTGTATCGCTTAATTTGGACAATAAGCCTTCGATTTCCGTACAGGTGGTAAAAGCGGCAAACATATGATTATTCCTGGCAATTAGTTTTGGAGGAGTAATAGCCTATCTGTATAGAAGTGAAAATTAGCCCGTAAATACACGGAAAACACGGGTTAAAGACGTATTTTTATTACCCGTCATTAAGAGATTCGAAACATTCAGGCAGGATAAATATTGCACCGTAAATTCATTACTAAAAGCGCTTAAGAGTCTTCAATTCACCTGGCATCAATATCCGGTGCATTTGTGGCTAGCACTCTAAATTGAGTTTCCTTATTTAAGTTTATCACTTCGAATGGAGCGAAAGTCTTGGCAGACGCCATCCTTTAACACACTTTTTGATCCTGCAAAAACTGAATACCAAAAGGTACTTGTTAAAATGAATAACCTTTGTCCCCGGTGATCTTGAAACAGTTGCAACTACTGCCCCTGCTGCTAGCTAAAGACATTAAGCTTGCCTCCATCACCCAAAATCTACAGCGCAATTAACAGGCCAATTGCTGTAGCAGCCAAATAATAGGTCAGCTGTATTTTAGCGTCGATTAAACCGAGGTAGGCAGGCGGCACCACACCTACAATGCTGGATGGTTACACATTCAGTTGGATCCGTGCCATGCATGAAGAACTTGATATCTTCTACCGCTTTGGCGTCGCGTTAGCCATTGGGTTAATGATTGGTGTTGAACGTGGCTGGCAAAATAGACGTGCCAAAACGGGGCGGCGCATTGCCGGCGTAAGAACCCATGCCCTTATTGGATTACTAGGGGCTACCATCGCATTGTTGTCTGAACAATTTGGTGCTGCCGTAATTGCCCTGGCTTTTTTGGGTTTTGTGGGTCTATTAACCGCCGTATACGTCACTAATATCCTCCGTTCTAATAAGAAAAAAGTAGGTATCACCAGCCTAATCGCGGAAATCCTAACCTTTGCATTGGGTGCACTCGTGGTAATAGGGGACATCGCGATTGCCGCAACAGCAGCTGTTGCCACAACGCTGTTATTGAGCTGCAAAAACACACTACACCGGTGGATAAATACGCTTGAATACAGGGAACTGATGGCCTTGATAAAGCTATTGGTTATTTCGGTTGCGCTATTGTCCATCCTGCCAAACCAAGGATACGGTCCCTGGCAAGTGTTAAATCCATACGCCATATGGTGGATGGTGGTGTTGATCGCGACAATATCCTTCATTGGTTATTTTGCGGTAAAAATTAAAGGGGCAAACAATGGCATTATGTATACCGGCCTGTTCGGTGGATTAGTGGCATCTACGGCAGTTGCATTGAGTTTTGCTAGACTAGCCAGAATAAATTTCAATTTATCTACAACGCTGGCAAATGGCATCCTTCTGGCCTGCGGAACAATGTATCTTCGCATGCTAATGGTAGGGACGTTGGTCAACCCAGATATTTTTATAATCTTGATGTTTCCGACGATGCTGATGGCTTCAATTACTTATCTTCCAGCTATTTTATTCTTCAGACAAAAAAGGGGTGACGGTGCCGTCCAAGCCAACATAATCAATAACAACCCACTTGAGCTGAAAGCAGCGTTGGGTTTTGGGCTACTGCTGGCGTTGATAATGCTCCTTTCAAAGGCTTTACAACATTGGTTTGGGGGTTCCGGCATTTTAACTTTATCTGTCGTTTCAGGTGTAGCAGATGTAGATGCCATAACACTTACTTTGGCAAACATGGGTAGACATGATTTATCACTCAACATGGCTGCTACCGGCATTATCCTGGCAGCAACAGTAAATAGTATTGTAAAGACGTGCATCTGTGCTGTTGCAGGCAATAGGCAACTAGGATTGCGCGTCGGTATCCCTCTTATACTGGGTTCAAGTTGTGGCTTACTGTGCATTTGGATAATGTTTTGATACCTTCTAAACCACAAGTAATCACTATTGCTATTATCCAAACAACCAGCAGTGAACAGCAGGCCGTACCTGCATGAGCTTCACACAGCTGTTTATTCATTGTCGCTGTTCAGCCATCCACCGCCGTGGTGATGTGCCCATCAATTTTTTGAAAGTTCGACTGAAATAATTGGCGTCGTTGAAACCAACCTTAAAGGCGATGTCAGTCAAGCTTTCATCACCCGTCTCCATTAAATCCAGTGCTTTTTCAATCCTTACCCTATTCAGGTACTGCACGATTGTCCGATTGGTGTAAGTCTTAAAAACATGAGCCAAGTGATATTGACTGATAGAGAAACGCTGGGCTAGTTCAGGCAAGTTGATATCTTGGTTATAGTTATCATTCAAATATTGCAGCACTTGTTGGATCAACGCCATTTGGTTGCGCCCGCTTGAATTGCGCAAGGAATGGCGTTGTTTAAAACAACGGCTGCGAATTAGCAGTGCGAGAAGTTGGTTTAGGTAGGCTTTGATCATTAATTGCGTAGCCGCCCCTCCCTGCAAGTGTTCCTTAACCAACCCTTGATAACAAGCGACTAGATCGGCGTTCATGGACACTTTGTTGTCAAACACCAAGTTGCCGTTTAGCAGAGGCACCAAATATTCCAAGTTTCCTAAATCCGGATTCGAGGTTTTTAGCAAGGACAGGTCGAATACGAGACAATAATAATCCACTTGCTCAGTAAGGCTGTGTATGTGGTGCACATCCTGCGGGTTTAGCACCAATAGGTCGCCCTTGCCAGCCCGTATTTGAATACCATTACAGGTCAAGCCAATAAGTCCTTTCTCCACAAAGATCAACTCAAAGTGCTCGTGCCAATGGGCACGGAAGGTCTCACCTTTTTCGCTGTAGCTTTGTTTATCCAGGTAAAAGGGCCAGGTTTCACTCTGGATAGGAGGATAAACGTAGAGGGACTGGATATTCATAAATAGCCCACTTTCGCAAGATTGTGCTAGTTTACCGCAGGGTTGTTAAGGTTTGAAGCGTTCTGAAAGGCTACAATTACCAGCATAAAAGTATTAATTCGAGTATGTGGGTATTTACTTATGCAAGCAATTATCGAAGGCAGTGTGCCAGGCTTCACCGACTTTTGTCGCAAGGTTGCTGCGGAAGGCGCAGTTTTGTTGAAAAACGAAGTGGAGATGTTGCCGTTACGGGCGAACGATAGGGTTGCTGTGTTTGGCCGCATGCAAGTGGACTGGTATCGCAGCGGCACCGGCTCTGGCGGCAGCGTCAACGTTGAATATAAAAGCAACCTTTTGGATGGTCTGCGCAGCAAACCCCAAATCATACTAGATGAGTCCCTTGCTTCGACTTATGAAAACTGGGTTGAGCAACACCCGTATGACAACGGCGGCACGGGCTGGGCGCTAGAACCCTGGTTCCAGCAGGAAATGCCACTTACTGATGAATTAGTCGCAAGTGCTGCGAGTCATTCCAACAAAGCGTTAGTCGTGATTGGCCGTACAGCTGGGGAAGATAAAGACAATTCCGTCGCGAAAGGCAGCTACCTGCTAACAGACGATGAAATGTTGATGCTATCGCAAGTTTGTCAGCATTTTGAACAAGTTGCGGTATTGCTCAACACCTCCAATTTCATTGATTTGAGCTGGTTGCAACAGCCTGGGCTCGCAGAAAAAATCCACTCCGTTGTCTATTTATGGCAAGGTGGCATGGAAGGCGGGAACGCGGCCGCTGATGTCTTGTGTGGCGACGTCACACCCAGCGGGAAGTTAACAGACACCATTGCCTTCTCGATCGAAGATTACCCCTCGACCCAAAACTATGGCAATACCCACCAGAACCTATACCAGGAAGACATTTACGTCGGCTACCGCTACATTGAGACCTTTTGCCCAGACAAAGTCCAGTTTGAATTCGGCTTTGGCCTGTCTTACACCCAATTTGACATCACTTTCTTGTCAGGTGACTTGTCAGCGCAAGACGAGTTTGTATTCGAAGTGGAAGTCCGCAATGTAGGCGAGTGCTATTCTGGCCAAGAAGTGGTGCAGTTGTACTATCAAGCTCCCCAAGGCGCTTTGGGTAAACCGCTACGCCAGTTGGGCGCTTTTGCAAAAACCAAGTTATTAGCCCCTGGCGAAGCCCAGCGTTTAACACTTAGGTTGCCGTTATCCGCCATGGCAAGTTACGACGATAGCGGCGCGACTGGCCACAAATCTGCCTATGTCCTAGAAGCCGGTAGTTACAGCTTCCACATTGGCAACAGCGTTAAAGCCACACAGCAGGTAGCAATTGCAAACAACGCAACTTGGCGACTAGAAAACACGGTAGTCGTGGAACAATTACAAGAGGCGCTAGCGCCAGTACAAGCTTTTACCCGGATAAAACCAATAGCAAACCTGAAACAAGGATATAACCTGGGCCATGAACCAGTGCCTCAGAGGAGTGTGGATCTTGCCCAGCGTATCGAGACTGCTCAGCCCACGGCTCTTAAACAAACTGGTGATGCTGGTGTTAAGCTGCGTGACGTCCATGATGGCAAAGCCAAGATGACGGAGTTTATTGCCCAGTTAAACGACGCACAATTGGCGATATTAACCCGGGGCGAAGGCATGAGTAGTCCTTGGGTAACGCCGGGAACCGCCTCTGCATTTGGCGGGATAAGCCGGGAGTTGTTTGACTACGGCATCCCTATTGCCTGCACTGCCGACGGACCATCAGGCATCCGCATGGATGGCGGAGGAACGGCTACGCAAATGCCGATAGGCACCCTGCTTGCTGCGACCTGGAACACGGAGCTTGTGCAAGAACTCTACGAGTTTGAAAGCCAAGAATTGCTGAACTACCAAATCGACGTTCTATTAGGGCCTGGGCTTAATATCCGCAGAAGCCCACTTAATGGACGGAATTTCGAATATTTTTCTGAAGACCCATTGGTAACAGGCGCTTTCACTGTCGCTTGCGTCAATGGGATCATGAAACATGGTGCCAATGCAACCCTGAAACACTTTGCCTGCAACAACCAGGAAAAAGACCGTACCTTAATTGATGCGGTGGTATCAGAACGCGCCGTTCGCGAAATTTACCTCAAGGGCTTCGAAATGGCGGTAAAGCAGGCCGGTGCCAACAGCATCATGACCGCCTATAACCCTATCAATGGCCATTGGACAGCCTCCAATTACGATCTCAACACCACTATCTTGCGCAAAGAGTGGGGCTTTAAAGGTATCGTAATGACCGACTGGTGGGCGAAGATGAACCACGTATCGGAAGCAGGAGAAGCTGACAAACGTTATAGCAACCACATGTTACGCTCACAAAATGACCTGTATATGGTAGTGGATAACTTTGGTGCACAGCTCAATAGCAGCAATGACAATACTTTGGCCTCACTGCAAGATGGCAGCCTGAATCGTGCCGAACTGCAGCGTTCAGCCACTAATATTTGCGAGTTTTTGATGAAGACACCTGCATTTTTCCGCAAGCAGGAGTTCAAAGAACAAGTCGAAAGCTTCGAACCAGCGCCTGATTGCACGGCCGAGGATCTAGTAAATATTTCAGCGGCAGACAAACTGCCAATCATAGCGGGTGGCGACACCTGGTTTACTGTTAGCGAAGCCGGGGAGTATAGGGTAAACACAGAAACCATGAGCACCGCTTCGAATGAAGCGCAAATGGAAAGCTGCTTACTGTTGAATGGCAAGCGAATGGCATTGATTCAAACCCACGGCAGCGGTGGCGAGTGGATACCAAAACAGCTAACAAAAGTGAAATTGGCCGCGGGGGTGTACCGGCTACACTTTGAACATATCCATGCTGGTATGCAAATGGAATGGTTGCAGTTTCGTAAACTGGACTGAGCAAAAACTGGTAATGTCGAGGGGTACATAAAGCCCCTATCCCTTGAATCAGCGAACAACATCTCCCTAACCACTGAACCGTAACTTTTACAAAGCTTTACACGCGGCATTTGTCAAAACTGATAAGTTAAAAGCCGTTTTTTAAAGGCAAACGAGTTTGCTTGGTGTATGGCGAATGCCCTGTTTTGTAAGGTCTAGTAATGAAGAATGTATGGATATATCTCGGTCTATTTTGTTTTACCGTAACAATGGCTACCAATGCCAATACCAGCGACGACTTCCCAGACTTGAAAGGTGAATGGTTTGGACAAAAACAGCCTGGTTTGCAGGCTGAAATCTTTGCACCCAGTTTAGTTTCGATTGACGGGCGCTATGAATATGGCATTGCCTTTTCTCCTGATCTGACCGAATTGTATTTTACGGCGTTGGAATTGGAAGACGGCGAGCTCGGTTATCCGGAAATCTTTTATTCAAAACTCGAAAACGGGCGCTGGACACAGCCTCAAAAAGCGGATTTTAGCAGGGGAAACATGCCCGCTGAGATGCTGCCCTTTGTTAGCCCGACCGGGAATGAAATTTATTTCACCGGTGGCGACACCAAGAAAAAAGACACCAGCATGTGGTACCTATCGCGGATGGAAAACGCATGGAGCGAACCTAAAAAATTTGAATTACCTGCGCACAGCGGCCGAGTATTCGACCTAAACCTAACTGCCAATGGCGATCTGTATTTTACCGATATGTCCGTGCGTAAAATGTATTACGCGGAAAACAAAAGTGGTAGCTTCCCTGAAGTGCGCCAAATGGATGTTGAATTTGGTATCCATGGTTTTATCTCACCTAACGGCGATTATTTAGTGGTCAATGCCAGAAATAAAGATAATGAAAATAGAAGGGATAATGATCTATTTGTGTATTTCAAAGAAAAAGACGACACCTGGTCTAAACCGATTAACCTAGGCAGCGCAATAAATACCGAATATTCGGAGTCCGTGCCGAGGATAACGCCTGATGGCAAGTTCCTGTTTTTTAGCCGCTACAACGAACCTGGCCGGCTATCAAACTTCTATTGGGTCAGCACTGATGTCATAGCCAAGATGAAAGCTGCCTATTTCAGTGAATAGGCAGCCACTCAAAATCTTTATCAGCTACCGTCATTTTTAATACCAACCCCATTAAGTATTGAACAACTTGGGTTGGGACGTACTATGCCTGAACCCAACGTCCCAGTGTCCCCCGAATTTTGGATATTGCTATTGCAAATAGTGCAGCTAGCGCCAGGTAAGCGGTGAACCTAAAGATTTCTATAAATGCGACATACCCAGATATTTGATTAATCGGGTAACTAAAGTTGTGCAGTAATGCTTCTAATTCCACCAGCGATAGGTTACTAGATGTGCTTTGTTTGGCGTGTTCGCCACTAAACATCATTGTGAGGTGTGAAGACACAATAAAATTAGTTTGCTCGTAATAACTGCTGATATAAACGACACCTAGTGTGCCGCCTATTTGCCTAAAAAGGTTAATCAACACTGCGCCATCGGGAATGTTTTCTGGTTTTAACAAACGCATAGCATTGGTGTAGATTGCCGGCAGCATCACGGAGAACCCTATGCGTCCAATGATGAGTAGCCAAATGATACCGGTAACGGAAGTGCCCATTGGACTGGTACTTATCAAATAGCAGGAAATAAAAAACAAAACTAGTCCTACTGAGATCAAAGAATACAAATATTGGGTGTCACTGAGCCGACCACAGACGGGAGCCAATATTGACATGATAAGGCCAGTCCAGATTAAACTCTTACCGACATCTACAGCAGGCATCGCTAATACACTTTGTAAGTAGTAAGGCACAATCAACACTGAACTGAACAAGCCAAAACCTATCAATAAAATTATCATCAGGGACAGTGAGAATTCGAGGTTGAAGAATAGGGAAAGATTAATAAGCGGCCGCTTAGCCACCAGCTCATTAGCCAGAAAAAACAGCAGCGAACTTATACAAAGGGTAGCGTATAGCAACGTAAATTGGGCCGATATACCGAATTCCTGTAATTCTGCAAGAAAAGCAAAAAGTGTACTAATGTGGACACTGACTAATAGCAGCCCAACATAATCATAGCTATTCACTGACTTGGGTTCGGCGTCGTTCTTGTTGCCGGGGATGTACAAGCTACCAAGCAATGCGGAGAAGATGGCAAGTGGTAGCTGGCAAAAAAAGATGGACTGCCAATTATAATGCTCTACCAGATACCCACCCATGACTGGTCCCATAGCCGGAGCCATCAACATTACCGCCCCATAGATCCCCATTGCCAGACCGATTTTTTCTCGGGGATACAGCCTTGCTACCAAAATAGCACCAAGTGGCATTTGGAAACCAACAGCAAAGCCCTGTATGGCGCGTCCAACTATCAGGGTAAAACTGCTTTCCGCGAAGGCACAAACCAGGGAGCCGAGGATAAGAATTGCGTTACTGAGAAGAAAGCAGGACTTGATGCCAAAGCGCTTGCATGCGTCTGCGGTAGTAAACATAGCGATAGCCATGACTATCATAAAAATAGACACGGTCCATTGCACAGTTTTTAATTCCATGCCAAGGGCTCCCATCAAAAATGGGAAGGCAATTTCGATATTGGTGCTACTCAGAAGCGCGCTAAAAGATCCGGCTGACACGGAAAACACAGCGGCTAGTGACCTAATTTTCGAAGTATCCACCTTTATTTTTCAAACACCACTTTGCTCATCATGCCTGGGACAATGTTTAAACCATGGGACTCTAAGTCCAACTCCACTTCGACTCGCTGAGAAATCTTAATGAAGTTTGAAACAATTTGGGTTGGCGCCACGATAGATTTCTGGCTCTGGGTCAAGGAGGACACCTTGCTTACGACTGCATTAAAGGGAATTTCTGGATAGGCATCAAGGTAGACAATGGCTGGTTTTCCAGGCGAGATGTGGCGTATGTCAGACTCCAGTACATTGGCAGATATGCGTATTGAGCTTCTCGAGTGCATTAAAAATAACCTCTCTCCTTCAGACACATATTCTCCAGAAAGCACAAATACTTCATCGAGCCTGCCCGTCTCTGGCATGCGATAAGTATGCTTATCACGCTGAATACGCAACTGTTCTTGTTTAGCCTCAAGTGCCTTGATTTGAAACAGGAGCTTAGCGAGTTTATTGCGTTCGATCTTTAATTGGTCTTGCTGTAGTTCCAGCTTCTGCACATACAACTGCTTCTTGCTTTTTTCTAATTGCCCAATCTTTAATTGCCGTTGGTTCCGGTTGTGTTCATTGGTTTTGATAGACACTTGCTTTTCGGTCGCAAGCCCGGTTTCCTGCAATGCGAAATAGCGCGCTACTTCTTGCCCAGACTCAGTTGCGACGATCTGTTGCTTGATTAGCGATTCACTGGCCTGCTCAAAATCCAGGTTTGCCGCACGATGTTCGAAGTCTATTTTTTTCTCTAACAAATCTATCTGTTGTGCAGACAAATCATACTCTTGTTTTAGTTCTTGCCTCTGGGCTTCAATAACAGATAACTCGGCATTAAGTTCACTGACATCCAACTCAACGACCGTCTCATTTCCCGATAGGACATTGCCTTCTTGTCGAAACAACGATGCCGTTATTTTACCGTTGACATGGCTCCGGATAGTGTAGATGTCGGCCTTTACACGTGCGTCTTCGACCACTATCAAACCGTTGAGATGGTGCAAATAAAAGATACCCACCACTAACGATAGCCCCCCCATCCCAAACAACAGGATGGGCAGGCTAAATAGGCCCTTAGTATTCAAAAATTGCTGCATGAACTAAGCGCTATGTTTGAACGTTACAGTATCATTTTGGTAGCCCCCCAAAGGAAATGCCGTAGCAACCAATGGGTTTAGCTGGTGCACCGAGTGACAGATAGACTGATAAACGGCAGACGTCAGCAGTGCCCCGGCTTCGTGTTTGGAGAATTCAGATTTGATCTGGTCTCGTGTCAAATTGCCCCTAACCCCTTCGATAAATTCGAAGTAAAGTTTAGACTTTGACTTGCCTACCAGCCCTAAATTTCCGCCCTCCCGTTCCCTGAGATCATTGATATCATAAGTCTCGACGTGTTTCCCACCCAGCATTTTGTGGTTTCTGAATACGTAGATCTCCAGGTGTTCCTTGGTACCCACTAGAGGCGAGTCTTTATCGTATTCGTTATCTGACTTATAGGAGTGGAAATGGATGTTTTGGAATGGCCCCTGCTGAATGATATGGGACTCATGTGACACCCTGCCATTGCCTTTGTAGAGATCCCTACCCTTGGCAGAGACCCAGTTGCGCTGGGAATATCCATTGTGGGTCAGGTTGATGGACAGGCTGGTCAGCGTCTTGTCACCTTTGCGCAGGCTAATGTTGCTGCTGCAGTCGACTTCACCATAGTTTTGCATTAGCAACGAGAGTTCTTCTTCACTGAACTTATTGCTGTTGTTGAAGGTTTGGGTACCAAATAAATTCCTGTAATCCTTCAGCGAAAACTGTTGCATGACATCTAGCGGCCTAACTGCATGTGCAAATATTTCAGCATTGTCATAGTATTTGTCCCCACCCAATCCTGACTCAAGGACGTAAGGAATAATGTCGAAGTAGTGGTATCCACTATGGGAACATTTGCCATAACCTTGGTTGTATGGGTGGTAGTGCTGTTCCACGACCTCAGTGGGCATTCGCCACTGGCCATCAGAATGAAAGGTCTGGAAGTTAGTAACAGGACAATTGGTTTCGTTAAAACAGGATTCTATGTTTTCTTTTAATATTGCAAATGAGGTTTGGTGACGCCGCTGTGCCATCATAGAGAATATTTGTCGCGGATGGTGCAATTGTGATTGCTGATAAATTCGTCGTAACTCGTAATAATCAGACGCAACCTGCTTTGCTTTGTCGATGTTATTAGCAACGTTTTCATAGGATGAAATGGGTTTGTCCATCAGCACGGACAGTCCCTTTTTAAGTGCCCATTTCGCGTAAGGAAAGTGTACAAGTGGTTCGGTGGCAATAATGACACTATTAATCTCGTGGCGCCGCACAATGTCATCTAGGCGATTCTCGAGTGATACGCTCAATGCACGTTCGGTCACTTCAGTGCTGTCGATGAAATGTAATTCTGGACGTACATTTTTGTCCTTGAGGTATTCTCGCGCTTTTTGTTCTGCCGACTTGAGATCAACAGCAGCGCAAAGGTTTACCTCGTCATCCTGTGCCGACAGTTCCAACAGCGGATGATAAATCCTCTTCGTGTGGGGACCAAAACCCAGAATAAGAAAATTAATTGCGGAGTGGTAAAGGATCATATTAGGTTCCTTGTTGTAGGGCGGCAATTAACTGGCATTTATCCAATGCAGCCTCAGTTAATTACCGCTGTCCTTTTTTCTATTTTTTCCTAATTAAATAATTTTCGACGATCAGCATGCCCATACCGATGGACTGCTTAAAGCATTCGATGGCATCTTTTGGAGTCTCGACGATTGGCATGCCTGCCAGGTTGAAGCTAGTGTTGAGCACTACCGGTGTGCCAGTAAGACGGTCGAGTTCCTTAATCAGCCTGTAGAACATGGCATTGCTTTGTTCATTCACCGTTTGCAGTCGCGCAGTACCGTCTACATGGATACAAGCGGGCATATCCAGCTTTGCCTGATCCTTAACAGGGGCGACCTGCATCATATAGGGAACAGCGGATAGCATGTCGAAATAAATGCCTGCTTTTTCCTCCAAAACAACCGGAGCATAAGGCCTAAACCATTCGCGTAATTTGATTTGGCTGTTCAATATTTCTTTTTGCCAAGAATTGGCGGGCGAAGATAGGATACTTCTGTTGCCCAAGGCCCGGGGGCCGTATTCACTGCGTCCCTGGAACCATCCAATCGTCTCGCCTTCGCTGATAGCCTTGGCTGCGACTAATTCTGGCGATTCTATTTTTACGATTTCCAATTCGCTTTGGTATTGTTTTATTGTGTCCGCGACTTCTTGTTCAGAATATACAAAGCCGAGGTACGGCGAACTCGCCATAACAGGCATGCGTTGATCCTTTGCCAACAAATATTCAGCTGCCGCACCGAGCGCTAGCCCAGCATCTCCAGGTGAGGGCGGGACATAAACGCTAACGCCCAGCTTCTCTTCCAGCGCGCGGTTGAGGACTGAATTCATCGCAACACCGCCGACAACAACGACCGTGTTAAGGTCGTGCTTGTGCATGAGATCTTTAACACGGCGGCAGATTGATTGTTCAATCTTATCCTGAGCCCAAGCCGCCAGGTGCATATCGAATGGGCGAATAACATCTGTTGCCGATCTTTTCTCTGGGATTTCCAGTCCCTGCTTTGCAAACCAGGCTCTAAAATCTTTGGTGCAGTCATCTAAATATGACTCTTCCCGGAGTGCAGAGATCACTTCGCCGTTGTCTGAATGGATGAAGGGTTCGTATTGTTGCAGGACGCTCGCGTCACCGAAGGAAGCAAGCCCCATCGTTTTTCCCGACTCGCGGTAGCTGTTGAACCCAAGGTAGCAGGTAATGTCACCATAGAACCGTCCATAGCCCTGATCGGCTGGATTGGCGTGATCCCGGGCAACCAATTGGATTTCGCCGTCAACATATTTGAAATAGCTAGTCTGTTCTGCAGGGTGTAATTCTAATTGTGTCGATTCTGATGCAGCCTGGAGCATATTACCGGTGTGATCCACAACCACTACCAGTGCGTTGTTCAAGTCAGCCTGGCACAAAGCACTTGCCGCATGGGCTTCGTGATGTGAACGGACGTAATGAATATTATCTTGCTCTGGAAACAGGCGTTTGATCTCTGCTTGCAAAGCTTCACCACAGCCAGGAGTATGTTCCATCGGCTGACTGAAGCTCACAACCGATATTGCCTCTAAATCGTTAAGTGTGAGCTTATATCGCTCAAGCATCTCTGCTATGGAATGACGGACATGGCCATCGTACTTTTTTTTAGAAACCCGCTCTTCAGCAATGGCCATGACGACATTTTCCCTATCACACAAAGCAATGTTGCCGTCGTAAGTAATTGTGCCATCGGGTAAAACTGGCAAATTAATGCCTAAAACTAAGTTTTTCACGTAAATTCCTATTTTTTATGTGCTTGTAAAGAAAACATTAAAGGTGCGGAGTAGGTTCCTTCTGGAAAACGCCACCACCCCGAACCATCGGGTACTAATTGTGCAAATGCTTTGAAGAAGGTCTTGTCGTACTCTTGGAAGGCGTCGATATCGAGCCCCGCTGATACGATTGAGTTAAGGACATCCGCCACGGTATGGCTCCAGACGTATTGGGTCTGGTTTCCCAATTCCTTGTCGTCACAGGCGTATGAAAATTTGTAATTTGCCTTGAATGGACGTCCTGCATTCCAATATGGTCGAAGTGGGCCACTGTTGAAGGAAAAATTATCCTCACTGGGATTGCTGAACATACGGGCAACTGGGTGCTCATCAATAATAATGAATTTACCCCCAGGCTTTAGACAACGCGCAATTGCGTCGGCCCATGTGGATAAGTCGCTTAGCCATACCAGGATGCCGTAGGAAGTAAATATCAGGTCAAACTGCCCAAGCGTTTCAGGATCAAGGTCATTGATGTTTTCACAGTAGAATTGGGTGCCCATATTGAACTGCTGTGACAAACCCTGGGCTGTGTCTATCGCTTTTTGGGAATAGTCTACAGCCGTTACTTCAGCGCCAAGCCTTTCCAGCGCAAAGCTATCCAGGCCAATATGACACTGCAAATGTAAAACCCTTTTTCCCGTTAGATCCCCTAACAGGCTAAGATCCAAGTCTTTTAGCTCGTATTTATCAGGTGAAAAAGAATCTAAGTTGTAATCGGAATTGCCAGAATGAATCTCAGCGAGCTCATCCCAGAATTCGATGTTTACGTTGTCGTTAATCGTCGTCATCAGGTTATCCCTATTTTTTAGATGTACGTAGTTCTTTGAAGGACGTTAATTTGTGCGGCTTGGCCGGCTTATAGGTACTTAATTTCAGTTGGGAGGATATCTATCTCACCGTACGCCTTGGCTTGGTCGAGTGCCATATCTGTCACAATGCGTTCAAATATGCGCTCAGCTTGTTCCGGTGCTATGGCCCTTGCTATGGCGCTTAGCATCGTCGAAATAAGCTGTTCCAGTGGCATTCCCCGGATAAACTGTGAGTGCCCATAGATATAGTGGTGAGCCGGAGAGAGCTGGAGCCTCTCGCTAAAGTAGGCGATTATTTCCGGGAATATTCCTAATTTTTCACAGAGTCGATAATAGATTTCAGGGTTTGCCCCTAAGCCTGAAAACAGGTTTGCCAACTGTGTTTCTGCCCACAAATCACCGTGATTTTGGCAGATGTAATGCAACGGTTGTCTAATACAGTTAATGTTTGCTTTGAAGTTGGCCAGCAACTCTGAATCAATTGAAAACCCCAATTGGCAAGCAGATTTAATAGCCCTAAAAGGTGCCCATGGTTCGTCTATGAGCAATTGTTGCGGTTCTTTAATGGCCCTAACTACCTTATTTTCGAGATCATTTAACCCGTGATGAGGATCATGGATTTCGCCCGTTCTAAGGTTAACGAAGACACTGTTTATGGTGTAATCAGAAGGAGCAACATCCATTCTATTGGATAACGTGATATCCAGGGGGCGACCGATGCAGCCTTGTGGTAAGAAACGATATAGTGTGAAGTTCTCAAACTCAAAACGGCGTTTTAATTCCATATCGCCTTGGCCATCTAGTACAGCTTCCATCACCTGTTCACGTTCTTCCCAATCGGCGTCGATTATGATCCTCAGGTCAACATCTTTCCAAGGACGCCCAAGCACTAATGAACGAACCAACCCACCATAAATAAAAATACCCAGTTTCTGGTTCTTGGCGAGCCTGGAGAAAAACGCAGTTTCATACTTTTGGGACAGGAGATTAAAAATCTGCTGCGGGCCGAATGTCAAGTCCATGTAACCTCACCAAATCCTTTATATTTCAATAGCATAGATTGATATTTAGCTGTTTGTGACGACTGTCGTCACAAGCGGGCGGCGATGTTATAGGAAAGATTTTTACCTGTCAACAGGGTTAGTATAATTCCCTAATATTTTTAAGGAAATACCAATGACTGACCCTATTATGCAAAGACAGGGTATATCGCCAATCGAACCGTTGGGTGTAATTATTGAGCCAGGAGCACAGCGTGAAGAATGATTTAATCCTAGTGGGTTTGTTCCATTGTCGATGCAATATGCATACAGTGGCGTTAGCTCTTGCCGGACAGTGGTTAGCGTGCTGGCCACCGAAGGGATCTAGTCGCTATAAGGGCTGAGCGGATCTTATAACTATCCCATTAAGTGTTGTTCAATAGCCCTGTTAAGGTATTAGCATCTATTAGTGCAAACTTGCGTTCAAAAAGTTGGCCATTTTCATCAAAAAACAATAGCTCCGCTATCTCGGCTCGATAACGCCGCATGAATTCGTCCGTTTCAGGATAGCCAGTCCGAGCCACCAGGAAATTGGCACTGCTACCAATGACCTCCTTGGCTTTGTTAATTTCGAGCGTCTGCTGGTTACTCACCACTCGGTTAATATCGTACACAAATACAACCGATTTTTTGCCGTTGCCGACATTGGTTAAGTCAGTGTCTATTGGATCTGGGAAAAGGCTGATAATGATGGCAATAAACATTGCTACACCAGCTGTTATCCAGAGTCCTTTATGCTTAAAAATTGAAGTCATTAAAAAAGTTTTTTAGTGTGTTTTTGCAAGAGGCTGTCAGCGAAACTGCGAGTATAGCCAGCCGCGTTTACCCTGTCAGTCGAAATCAGACGATGAATAATTTGCAAAATATTGCAAAGTGACAGCCGCTACCAGTACCTGTGGTAGACACGCGTTTTAAAATAATGCCAAGGCTATGGGTATAGGGAATAGCCGTACTGCGACAACCAGCTATTAGCACTTGATTCATCCAAAAAACGCCCAAAGGGAATCCCTGCTTTTTCAATAAAGTGGATGACATGGTTGCCTTGATCCATGTTGCCTACTAGCCAACATTCCAGAACCTGGTTACGCCTGTCCATTTGAATATTAATTTTACTTTTAAAATTTAAGATATCGTCGGCCACAATCCACTTGCGCATGTCTACTACCAAACCCCACGGTCGGTTATGGCAACTACGCATATGTTGTGCAAGTTCGCTGAGATATTGGATATCCGTCGCCAGATCCCAAACGCCTTCAAGCCGGACTTGGATTACGTTTTTGACGATATTGATGTGAAAACTTGCTGGGGCGGGCATTGCAGCGGTTGTTACATTCAGGAATGAAGCTCTGTGGCGTGATAATACATGAGTCTATATACCGATGTCAGCGGCAGTTTTTTCACCATATTGGCTAATTATGGTTCGCCAGCCACTGGTGGGTTAGCTGCAGATAGCCACCTTTCAAACCTATTCCCCCCCTACACAGTTTCAAAACGGCTTATTTGGTTTCAAGCCGTTCAACACCATCCCAGTCTTCTTCATATCCATGTTCTATATAGTGCTGGCAGCGCGTTAAATAAATGCTAGCGATTTTGTCTTCTTTGAATGTATCAAGGCATTGCTGAAACAGCCCGGATGCTGTTTCAAATTGCTTTTGATAGTAACACTCAATCGCGCTTTCAAAGTCTGACAGGGTGGCCCGCTTTGCTGCTTTTATTTCCGGAGGGTCTCCGCTAAATACTTCCCACACAGTGACAGGTTCACTTTTCCCTTTAACAATCACTTTATCCGCCACGCGAAGGTCAAACTCGTGCGGCGACTTGAGGCCATTGACCGTATTTTCACTCACTAAAATTCTAGCGCTGTACATCTTGGTCATACCTTCCAGTCGGGCAGCAAGGTTGACAGCATCGCTGATCACTGTGCCTTCCATACGGTTTTCCGCGCCAATGGTACCCAGCATCATATCGCCGGTATTAACGCCAATGCCTATTTGGATGGGGATAAGATTGTGCTGTTCCCGCCAGACATTGAATTCTGCGAGTTTTTGTTGCATGCCTATGGCAGCGCACACCGAGTCATCGGCGTCAATGGGGAATATAGCCATAACAGCGTCGCCAATATACTTGTCTATCACCCCGTTGTTCTCAGTGATAGCGGGTTCCATCCTCTTCAGGTAGGTGTTTAAAAAATCAAAATTCTGCTGCGGCGTCATGGTTTCAGACAGTGAGGTAAATGAACGGATATCAGAAAACAGAATAGACATCTGTTCCGCCCTGACACAATCGCCTAGCTGTACTTCCATGATTTCCTTTTTGCCCAATTGGTTTAAAAACTCCTGGGGCACAAAGCGTTCATAGGAGGTGACCAACCTTTCTGACCTAACCAATGAATTAGCAAAGCGACGGGATACGATGAATGCCTGGGAAAAGATAAACAAAAACAGGCCAATTGGGCTTATCCTGTAAGCTTCTATTATTGAAAACCCTACCAGACCATCATTTATAAGGGTCAAGAAAAAAATCAGGCTACCCAAGATAAAGGTTTTTGCGCCTTCTTGCTGATCCATTGCACTTTTAATCAGCACATAACCAATATAAGCAAAGGTGGGTAAATACAGGACTTGGAAAAACCATACACCAAACCAGAATTTGTCTATCGGCGCAAAAATAACGTACAGTGAAAAGCCTGCACAAATCGCTACTATAAGGTAGAGCACCGCTTTGGCAAAAAAGCGCGGAAATAGCGAGTAAATAAACAACGAAAACAGTGCGGGCGCTATATAAATGGTTATCAACTCGAGCCTGAACGCCATTAAAAACGGTGAATTGGGAAACAGTGAAATCCACAGCTCACCTTTGTCATAGACTAACATCCGCAGTGACATATTGAAGCAGATAAAACTGAAATACAGCGGTGAGGGATCACTTCTCCTGGTGAAATAAAATATCAAGTGGTAAAGCCCCATTATCAGGAAGCTACCACTCAAAAAATAACTGAGGTTAAAGGCTAGCTCGTCTTTCCTTAATGCCTCTTCCACCCCCAACACGATAGGATGCCTGATGCCGCCAAATAGGGTGTGGAAATTGCTGACTTGCACAATGATGTCAATGGATTGGGAGTCGGGTAAATAGCCGTACAGGCCTTTGAGCAGTTGCGGCTCCATGCCGCTAGGCTCAATAGCGACAGT
Organism: Alteromonadaceae bacterium; assembly: GCA_965279005.1. Lineage (GTDB taxonomy): Bacteria > Pseudomonadota > Gammaproteobacteria > Enterobacterales > Alteromonadaceae > Planctobacterium. The sequence goes on from CBDIHK010000029.1 coordinate 307,204, forward strand.
ACCTGCGGACGCTAAGATCCCACCATTGACGTAGAATTTACTGGCACCCTCTATTTCCCGTATTCTAAATCTCAGCCTCGGCACTTGCCCGTCTAACAATACCTTAAGACGGTAGGTTGCGTAACCATGGGTGGGCAGCAACTCGCCATCAACTTTTGAATCCCTAAAGGTTGAAGGCACACTTAGATAAGCTGACTTTTCAGGTGCCGGGGATTTGGCAAAGTGTTCTGGGGTGAGCAATTGCTGCCAATAGAATGCCCATTCCCCATCAAGGTTGACCCTGCCATCTTGTTCAAAATCCCAATCCCTGAGATCCAGCACACCAGCAATAGCTTTCGGTGGCTGTTTGGTAGCATAGGCAAAATGCGACACTAAGCCCAAGAACATAGCGGCGAACAGAACCATCCAGCTTTTATGTAGCTTTTCCAACGGCATCCTTATTTCATTTAACTGGATCAGGAGATTCCCACCCCCATGAACACTTTTGTCATAAGGCGACTTTAGTGGGGGGCATTGTCACCAAACTATACTATCCCTTAATTAATAGTGCTTTAAAAACTAACATTGGTAAAAATAAATTGTTTAACTTAACGGACTAACCGCAAATTGCTATTTAAGGTTCGCCAGCCACTGATAAATTGTCTCTATATAGCCATCGCAGCGCTTCCACGGCAGTTTGTTGTCCTGGAATTCATTAAAACCGCCCGTCTTCGCGACAAACATATTGTGGTTGCAGTTTGGGAAGCTCGCTACCTTCAACTGCTCCTGGTTAAACACGCCTTCATACAGTTTTTTGGTCTGGCGCCAATCCACATTCATATCCAGCTCGCCAAATAGCGCCAACACGGGCAAGTCCATGTTTGCCAAGATAGTGTCAAAATCTTCGACCACTACTGGCAGGCCGGTCTCTTCATCAATATTGAGTTGCTGATATTCATATCGGTAAAAGAAATAGCGAAACCAGCCTACGCCACCATCGGTAAACCTAAGCCACATCGGTGCTTCGGCGAGGTTCCTGGTGGCCTTTCTATACTCACTATAACCGCCGCCGCGGTTGGCTATCCTGCCCCCCTCTATCCACTCCCCTTTAATAAGCTTGGCCTGTATGGGCGTCTTGCCATCAATGATTGAGTTTTGCTCAAGCAAATAGCCAAAGTTCTCTTTGGCATCGACCCCACTTACCGATATCCAAAACGCAATATCGCCTTGTTTTTCGATGATAAGCGGATTGATCCAGCCCGCCCGGCTAACGCCCCAAAGCCCAATTGTCCCTGCTCCGGGTTTGCCTCGACCTTGCAACATGCGGATAGCGGCAATCGCCTCATCGGCACTGTTGGCAACAGGTTGGTTGATGTCAAATCTACCAGTGCTATCACCGCAACCCATTTTGTCCCACATGTAAGTGGCATAGCCCGCTTTATGGATGGCAGAACGCACATCAGCGTACCAATTCCCTGCTACCGCATTGGTTTCTCCATATCCATGGACAATGAGCACAATGCCTTTGGGCGCGGTTTCCTCAGGCGCAGCATAAACACCACTGAGGGTTTCGCCTTCAAAACCAAACGTAAGCAGCTCAGTCTCAAAGGCTGAAACAACCACGGAATAAAAATAAACGATCAGAAATGCAACTTGCTTTTTCATCGGTTGATCCAATGCATGAATATCTGAACTTAGTAGCAAACCCGACAGCAAAGGTTTAAAAGTGGCACACTGACAAAAAAGCAATGCAGGATGATTTAGCAATAACGCGCGTTATTCCTGCAACCGTAAGATAGATATTAATTGGCTTTCTTTGCCTTCAATTAAATCACCTAGCGTCACTTGATTGAGCACATCCATAAATGCCATAGCTGCATTGTTTAACACTCCCTTCAAGCGGCACGCGGGCAAGATACTGCAAAGTGGTGATGCACAATCAATTACCTGCAAATTATTCTCAAGCTTGGTCACCACATAGCCCACATTAATATCCGCAGGTTCCAGCGCCAGTGAAAATCCACCACCCTTACCGCGTTGGGTTTTGATGAAGTCCTCTTTTCCCAACTGGTGGACTATCTTATTGACGTGGTTTCGCGACAGAGAATAAGCTTTGCATATATCATCAATAGTGGCTTTTTTACCCTCAGGCAGCACCGCCAAGTACATCAGTATCCTCAATCCATAGTCGGTATAGCGTGTTAGTTTCATACCTATTTGCTCAAAAAACTTGCAACACCTATAACATACATTTATTATGCATTTTATTAAAGATGCATTTTAAAGGTATGTTATGAATAATCACAAACGACTCAAACTTGCCAATGTCGCGATGTTGCTTTCGGCACTCGCCTTTGCCATTGCTACCTATCTGGCATATGGATTGGAACACTACCTTCCGATAGCTGTCATAGTGGCGTGCCATGTTGCACAGATTATACTGTCTGGTGTATTCAAGGTGTCTTACGTGGTTAGGCTGGTTTATCAAAAACAACTTGGCTTGGATGTATGCTAAATGCTTACACCTAGCGAGAGATCGGGGATCCTTATTATTGGCAGACCAGCCTAGTGGCATGGCAAAATGTATCCAATGCGGCTTCTAACTCGTCAATACCTGATTGGGTGAACCCTATTAAAAACCCATAGCACTTGTCTGTAGTTAAGTAGTGTTTTGATAAGGGGTTCAGCCTCAGGCCTAACTCCCTGGCTTGTTTCTCTATTTCCGCCTCCAGATGGCAATAGGTTGGTTTTAGTTTTAAACAAATATGCATTCCACCAGACAAATTATCCCAGTCAAAATAGTCTGCTAAAGAAGACAAACGGGAAAGTACAAAATCCCTTTTGTGGCTGTAGTGGCGCCGCATTTTACGCAGATGGACAGCAAACTGGCCCGATGCCATAAACTCCGCTAAGGCCGGCTGAATGGCGGAACTACAGGCTGCCCCCAATCGCATCTGGCTTTTTTTGATCTTATTGACATGCTGCTGCGGTGAGACAATAAAGCCTAGGCGCAATCCCCGAAACAGAACCTTGGAAAAGCTACCAACAAAAAACACGCTACCGGAAGTGTCTTGCTGCATCAAGGGCACGTTTACCCGGCCTTGATAAACAAATTCATTGTCATAGTCGTCTTCAATTAACCACAATGGCCGGGATTGTTTTTGCCGCGCAATTAGCAAATCGAGCCACACTTGCCGCCGATATGAACCCATGGCCATGCCCAGCGGATATTGCCTGCAAGGTGTCAGAATGGCCAGGTTGTCTTGCTGGTCTAAAACATTTGGCGGTAATACGCCGTGGTTGTCCACCTGCAAGGTCGATACGCTATTGTTATGGAACTTCATCAGTGTTGGTATTTGAGGATAGCAAGCTTGTTCCAGGAATATTTGATGGGAACGGGAGCTAATAAGTGCATGGCAAACAATAGAGAGGCAATCCCTATTACCGGCAGCGACTATAATCTGTGATGGCTCGCACTTAAGTCCCCTTAATTGGCCTAGGTAATTGCAAATCTGCTGCTTTAATTGCGGAATCCCATCTTCAAACGCCCCGTCCAAAACGCCTATATCAGGCCTCAACCATGCGCGTTTCATGCATTTGCCCCAGCTTAGGTTTGGAAACACACTGGTATCAGCGCCAGAATCAAATGCCAGTAACGGAGAAGGTGCATTTAAAGCACTTCTTTCGGTGCTTTTGACGTCTCCCCCGCTAGCCGCATTCTCCAGGGAATGCCCCCTGGCACTGGGCAATTGGGGTTGGTACTTCGCCACAAACACCCCTTTTTTGGGGCGGCTTACTAGCACTCCTTCAGCAATAAGGTTGTCTATTGCACGCAATACGCTGGTTCGGGAAATCCGCAACACCGCAACCAATTCCCTGGATGATGGCAGCTTCTGCAGGGGTTTTAGCCTGCCCTCGGCAACCAACTGTTCAATACAACGCTGCAACTGCAAGTATTTAGGCTCTGGTGAAGTAGGATCAATAACAATACTAAGGGAAGAAGCGCTGGACATCTGGTATCTAACTTTTTATCTATTCTGGTTATTTATAGCATATCCACATTTAAATAATATTGTGGAAAACCCCAGATAGTCGAGTGTTACATGCAACCTAGCAATACCAAACCAAGAACCAGCATACAGCGTGGGCGTAAGCGTGCAGTGGACGATATGCTAACGGCCTACGACATAATTGATGACAGCTTGTTGTGCCATGTTGCGCAAATTCGAAATGGCAGCCCGATAGTTACACCGACTTGCCACTGGCGGGATGAAGACAGGCTTTATTGGCACGGACATGCCAGGGCATTCAATGTCATCGGCTCTGCAAACTCTGAAGTTTGTATCAATATCAGCCAGTTAGATGGCCTTGTACTGGCCCGAAGTGCCTTCCATCACTCAGTTAACTATCGCTCTGTCACCTTATTTGGACAGCCAAACTTGGTTACAGAAAAAGCAGAAAAGTGCCTGCAGTTAGAGAAATTCATAGAAAGAATTAGCCCTGGCAGATGGAGAAAACTTCGTCCAATAACACAAAAAGAGCTAATGATTACCTCTGTAGCCTGGATCCCGATTAACGAGATTTCGGTAAAAGTCAGGGCAGACGGTGTGGGTGATGAAGAATCAGACTTGAATTGGCCAGTATGGGCTGGCGTGGTACCGGTCGAAAAACACTTTGACAAAAGCATACTGGAAGTGCAATCAGAATTCACCAAGCCAATTTTACCATCAGTGTTCCAACATAAGATCTATAAATAAAAAGCCCAGAACACAGTTTTGGGCAGGCTAGGATTCAGGAGTGGAAACATCCCTAATACCGATTCCATTAAGTATTTGCTCACCCAGTGGGAATTGAAAAGGGTTTATTCGCTACGTCCTTGTTACAGTTTAACTGTTCCTGAATTTCTTTCATTTCGTCGGATTAAAAAGGAACATGCTTCTGCTACTCACGAATATACATCCATGGGCAGTTCGATGCCTTGAGCTATGCTTTCGCATGGCTCTTACCCAGTGAGAGCCGTTTCCTAAAGGTAATCGGTGCCGCTTTCTAAGTTCGAATCAACATCTTTCGGGAAGGCATGAAAACCTAGTCTATATGCATTGACATAGCGAAAGATTAAAAACTCAACGATGCAGTGCACTTTCATTCGCGTTTGCCAATACACTGCTAAACCATAACAAGATGCTGTTTAACTAGTAGAAAGTTATCGGCAAATATTTGTGTGCTTATTAATCATGGCTTGCTGTTTCTTTTCACATAGATAAAGCCAGCAACACTTAACAGCAAAATAAAACCCGAACCAAGCGCGATACGGTAAAACATGTTGGGTAACAAGTATCTCAACTGGAATAGATCTGGGGTGCCGGCCTCCCAGTTGGTCCATTTGGTTGCCATATCAGAAGCAAAGGCTTCTTGGTTTCCGGTTTGGATCATGATAAATGCATTGCCGGTGGCGGGATTCATCCTGGCCGTGGCGTTCAGCATTGGCGAGCGCCCCCCGTGGCCAAGCACAAAACTACCATGCTTATTATCGGCATAGAGCATGACGCCCGCGCCCCAGATATCAATGCCCCCCGAGTTGCCCAAGGGTTGCTGCATTGCCAGGATACTCTCATCCGAGATAATTCGCGCCCCAGCATTGGCTAATTTGTTTGATGGTATTTGGGAGCGCACAAATTTGGCTAGATCGGCAGTGGTGCTATACAAGCCAGTGGCCGCCAAGGAAGTATAGTTTGGGTAGACCCGCAATTGTTGGTTCTCACCAAAATATTCGGCTGTTTGCGGCGCCCCCCTATCCACTTGGAAGCTGCTATTGTCCATGCCCAGTGGTGCGAAAACGGCCTGTTGCATATAGTCGGCGAAATCCTGTCCGGTAACTTCTTCGATTAGCAGCTGCAATAAATTGTAGCTGCCGCCAGAATATAGCCAGGTGGTACCAGGCTCTATGCCCACCAAAACCCTTCCCGGTTTATCCGGCTCCCGATCTGCTGCCAGGGTAAGGTGTTCAACAAGAGGCTGTACCTTAGTGCCAGGGGGAAAGCCATCGTGCCCAAGCCCGTCAGTTATACCAGCGGTATGGCTGAGCAGCCTGCGTACCGTGACTCCGTCGTTGTCAAATTCACTAGGTGGCAAGTGCCAGCGGGTCAGATAGTTTGATATTGGCACATCAAGATCTAGATTACCTTGCTCCACCAGCTTCAATACCGCTACTGCTACAACCCATTTACCTACGGATGCGACGCCAAAAATGGAGTCTTCATACACCGGTTTCCCCTTGGATACATTGTGGCTAGCAACTACCTCTCCCTTTTCCAGCAAAAGCATAGCGGCATTGCCCTGATAACCTTGGCCAATTGCCGCTTTTATATTTTGGATAAACTCCGGAGTATTCCCTCTCGCTGCAACCTTATCTAAAAACCATCCCTGTGTGGTAGCAATAAAATTAACAGTCCCCCAGGCACCAACAATCACCAAAGTGGCCGCTAACCAGATTAATCCTCGTTTCATATTTGCTCTCCCATCAATAGACTTGAGCTTATTATCAGTTGCTAGCAAACAAATAATTCGAATAACGCACCAATGGCACCTGTACTTCATGAAAAGCATTTCTCGAAGCGTTTGTTGGTTTAGAATAACGGTTAGATTTACAGTGGAGTTTCTTTTGCTGATTAAGAAATTTGCAACCTGGGGCATTTTTGGTCTACTAGCGTTGAGTATGTTCACCGCTACGGCGGTGGCAAACCCGATGCAGGCAAGCGCTGCCATTAGTAAACTGCGACTCGCACCTATGTCTGGGCTCCCAGCCGCGGCGTGCCATGATCCTGCTTTCGATGATGCCGACTGGGAACGATTCCAATTCCCCAGCCTAAAACCGCAGCAGTACCTTTGTATTAGGGCAAGGTTGGAGGTTACTGAGGAAAATATCCCAGAAAACCCCGCATTGTTGTTCCTGGCGCTAGCAGCCTATGAGGTATACCTAGATGGTGAATTGCTTGGGCGCAACGGGGTGCCAGGTGTATCGGGTACAACAGAACAGATAGGGGCAATCAGTAGCTTATTGGCACTGGATGCTTCGCAACTAGCACCTGGGGAGCACCTCATTAGTATGGAGCTATCCAGTTTTAACGCAGATGCCTCCTTCACGGCTATCGCTTATGACATGTTGTTGCTAGACCAACATAGGTTTTTCGACACCATCAATTATGCCAGTATCATTACAGCCCTATTGGTAGGAGCTTTGGTGGTTGCATTTGTGATGTTTCTCACCCTGTTTTTACGTTTTAACCGCGCCCCTAGCTTCTTGGTTTTTTCACTGTTGTGTTTGGCTACAGCGGCACTACTGGTGGCGGAACAATGGAAGCTCTTGGTTAACTATAGTTATGACCTGCATTTAACTAGGCTGTATCTGATCATGGCCACCACGCTGCTGGTAACAGTACTGTTACCTGGTTATTATCTGGTAAAGCATGCAACCCGAGGCAAAAAGTTCTGGTTTGCAGCGCTGCTTGCATCGCTTATGCTCTCCATGCTAGCGGCGCAAAGCTACGATGCCCGAAGTGAGTGGTTGTTTATCGTCGCCCTGCTGTTTGTGGTTGGTATAAATCTCCTGGCATTGCGCCATAAAAAGCCGGGAGCTCTAGCTGCAGTTGTGATATCAGGTATCTCCCTCTTAGGTTTGCTGTTCGCGCCTAGGCTATTCATTGAATTAGGTTTCGGGCTAAGCGTTATATTGGTTCTTGCCTCCATTGGTGTGTCTTTGATAAACCAACTGGTTGCTCAAAGGAAACTAGCACTTGAGTCCGCTAAATTGAAAGGCGAGTTGCTAAGGAGGAACCTGCAGCCCCATTATTTGATGAACTGCTTGATGCAGGTGCAAGAGCTGATTGATGTGGCACCAAAGCAAGCTCATGCATTTGTGGAGCAATTGGCCGAAGAATTTCGCGCCCTGGTCAGTATGAGCAATAGAGATGTTGTGACGCTAGAGCAGGAATTACAGATTTGCCGAAGCCACCTGAAAATCATGTCAGTACGCTATCAGCAACAGTATAAACTTGTTGTTAAGTATAACAACGATGGCAACTCACCCGTTAACAGCGAGCTTTTAGTACCAACCGCCATTATCCACAGCCAGATTGAAAACTGTTTCACCCACAACCGTATTACCAGTAACCAAAACATTGAGCTAAACGTTAGCCAACAGATGGGGGCAACCACGTTGGAATTGTCCACGCCGATTGACAACGCAACTCAGCATAGGGGTGTGGGTATTGGTGAAGCCTATATTCGCGCCAAGTTGGCGCAAGTATGTCAACCCGGCTGGCAGCTAACTAGCGAGGCAAAAAACGGAACATGGAAGACTATTTTTGAATATGTGCTATCGACCAAAACAACAGAAATTCCGGCGAGCACGAAGGCCGAAGGCTTATGAAGGTAGTAATAGTCGAAGATGAGCCGTTGTTGCAGCAGCGGATAGCACGTTTTACCCGTAACATTCTGGGTGGGACACTTGAACACATTGCCCAGTTCCAAACCCTGGCCGAAGCCGAGGATTACCTAGCACAGCACCAAGTGGATCTTCTTTTGCTGGATCTCAATTTACAAGGTCAAAATGGATTTTCCCTATTGCAAAACCAACTTGCCAAGGCGTTCCATACTATTGTGATATCCGCCTATGCGGAAAAGGCAATTGAAGCATTTGAATACGGTGTATTGGATTTTATTGCTAAACCTTTGAACGAGCCGAGGCTTGCCAAGGCGCTGGCAAGGCTTACCGACAACAGCTTGCGCAGCCACTATGGCTGCCGCTATTTAAGCGTAAAAAAGCTTTCTGCCATAGAATTGCTAGAAGTAGCTGACATTAGCTACATCAAAGCTGATGGCCATTACAGCCAAATACATCTTAGCAGTAGCGATGAGGTATTTTTACACGGTAAAAATATAGAGAAAATTCAGATCTTGCTGCCAGAACAATTCGAACGCATTCACCGCTCCTATATCGTGAACATTAACCAAGTAAGACGTTTGTTGGTTGAATCCGGTGGCCGCTACTTTGCAGAACTTAAGGACTCGACACAATTGCCAATTGGCCGGGCCAAGTTCCAGGATCTGAAGCAAAGTTTGGCTTAATTGCTTCGACTTACACCGGTTTCATTAAGAATTTGCTCACCCAGCGCTGCCCCAGGGCCTCATGTTCAAGGCGCTCGAATGAAGTAATACTAGTGGCTTCACTGATGCAACTGTAAAAATAGAAATAAGCTGGTTTTCCTTGCTTTGAATTAAATCCTTTAGATTGACTCGGTTTAGCACTTCCACAAATGCCGTAGCTGCATTGTTTAACACTCCCTTCAAGCGACAAGCTGGTAAGATACTGCACGACGGTGATGCACAATCAATGACCTGTAAGTTGTTTTCCAATTGCTGCACAACACAACCTACGTTGATATCCGCCGCGGCCATCGCCAGGCCAAAGCACCCTCGCTTGCCCCGCTGTGTTTTTATAAATCCCTCTTTTCCCAATTGGTGCACAATCTTGTTCACGTGGTTCCGGGATATTGAGTAGGCCTGACAAATATCGTCAGTAGTAGCCACGTTTCCCAGATTATACTGGCCGGGTTGTTCAAGGTGCATCACGTAGTCAGGCTGGTCTATTAAAAAGCAACCGTGCTTGGATATATGCTAGCTGGCGAGGTTATAACTAGCATAGGAAGGATCTTGTGGCTACGTACCATTGGCACTTTTGTGGTTCATTTTTGTGTGTCGTTTGAGTTCTGCCAATCGACGCAAGCTGTTCATTATTATAACTAAATGACCTTATTATTTTATAATAATGAGGCACATTAAAACTTATTTTAGGGGTTTATACCCCCCATTAGCTAGCTGTCTATAACCCCTGCAACTATGAGCCTTTCACAAACAATAGAAAACTAATGGGAACATATTGTAGTAACTATTATCTTATTGTTGCATTCATGTCTGATTGGCATGAAATGCGGCGTAAACGGCTTTTCAATTAGGCAGGGGATATAAGCAATGCGCCTTCCCTTCTGTGCGCTGACAACTCATAGCATCGCACAAGTTAATTAACGTCTAAAATAACCCTATTGAGTTATGCATTTCCATTAAAAACAATCTATATAGAGTAATATTTTTATTTTTTATACCCACGACAAAAAGAGAGGAATATGAAATGGCTAATTTTGATTTTCAATGGAGCCGCAACGTGCAAGGATATGCAGGGCAACTTTCAGATATTGTTATGTTGAATGACTTTGTTGTCGCGGTATATAGGCCGGGTAATGGCGTTAACTACGCATTTATGCAGGGGACATTGGATGAATCCTCGCAAGTAATCACCTGGCAGCCATCACAGGCGCTATATCTTGAAGACGCGAAGGATCCCAGCTTCTCATTGTTTAGTGATTCCAATAGTACCTACTTATTAGTGGTCTATACAGACGCCGGGAACGGCATCAGTTCAGCCGTTGCGCCATTGACCAATAAGTCGGAAAGTGTGCATTTGACCGGCGTTGAAAGTGTCACCAGTTATGGCAATACACCGGCGCTCGCTGCCTGTGGCAATGAGGTACTATGCTTATATGAGGATCACAAAAGGCTCAAATTTGCCAGAGGCCAAATAGACTCCTCAGAAACCGGAATGGTTAAGTGGCAAGACGCAAAGGATCTAACAGCCGGCCATATACCAACGGTTGCCATGGCTCTGGCAAGTGACGAAACAACGGTTAATGTTGTGCAAATGCACCAATCTTCGAAAGATAACAAGCTCTATTTTCAGGCCGGACAACTGGCTAATAACGATAACACTTCAATAGACTGGCAAACCGGCCAAATAGCAACCCAGGATGGTGACAATCCTGCAATCGCACTTGCCCTTGACGCCTACGTCCAGGTACACGCCTCTTCCAAGTCAGACAAAAATACGCTGTATTACAATAGCCAAACGTTAGGCAAAGCGAAATCAGACGATGGGGACTTCGACTCGAGCGCGTTTGCTTTTGGCCAAAACCAGCCCAAGATCGCAGCCAATGCCACCATTGCCATCGCCGCTTTTCAGCAAGGAACAAGTTTTTTTCTAGAGCAAGGCACAGTTAATACTCCCGAGCGCACTGCCATCACCTCCGTTAGTTTCAACCAACCTTACCCAGATCTAAAACCTCTTGTAGATGGCATTGGCGATACCATTGTCACACACATATTTAGTAGCAACATGCCATTGGTGCCACCTTCGAATGATCAAACACATGTGCAAGGCATTCAGCAATTTGCAGTTGGCGATACCCTGTTTCAGGTATTTACCAGTAGTAATGAGGCAGGCGATCCCACTTTTAGCAATGGTGATGGCTTTTTCGTCATAGTGTCTGATGCCTCAAAGTCTAATATAGCTTTGGCTACTTGTGACGGTTATGGGCACGCTGGCGGTTGTCAGGTACAAGGAACAAACCTTTGCTTTCCATTAGCAGCGAAAGCAACTGCGGGCGATGATACCCCCAAAGCGGTGAGGTTTTACGACCTTGCTGATCCGACCATACCCAAAATGCTGAATGAAGTTGTCATCACTGAATTTGTTGATGCCCAAGCAGCTGGATTCGTGCCCACTAGCAAAGGCTATCTAGTGGCAGTGCTGGCATCCCACAGTAAAATCTATTTTGCCGAAGTGGACGAAAATTTTTTAATGCCAAATGATCAAAAATGGATTAAATGTAGATACAATTCCTCATCAACGCCGGATTCAGATCTAGATTACACGCCAGCATTTGATTTCATGTGGCCTCAGAACATCAATTTGTATCCCTCCGGCTCCAATAGTTTTTATTTTGTAGGACTTAGCTCCGATGATTCAACTAAAACAAACTATATACAAGTGGCTAATTTAACTATCACCAAAAACGGGGTTGAACTAGCAGATGAGCCCATTTTCATCAATGATAGCCTGCAAATCCCTTACTCAACCTTTGATCCAGATACTAACGGTGACACAAATTTTAATGGCGATATGCGCTATGCTGGCGGTACTTGGCTCGATATGGGCGATGGTAGTAATCCGCAGTTCTCTGCCATTGCCTTTGGTAGGCAAATACAACCTGGCGAGAAAAATGAATATTGGACTTACCCAAGCGAAGCTGAGTCATAGGGTTCACTTTTAAGAGGTCAAAATAGGTATTTGTAGCAACTCCCACCTGACCTAGCCATCCAAAGTTAGTTCAGGCGGGAGTTTACGTGCAATCATTCCGATCCGATTCAACTTGGTCATTTATTGATCCGTGTTGCCCCTCAGACGGCCATGGCTAACAGCACGAACAGTGTGATGCAACGAGGTAACCGAAAGGGATTACTTGCCACAATCCTTGTGCTTGTTGACAGCATTTAGCAATCCAATATGGAATAAATCCAGTAAATAGACTTAAATCCCGGTACTGCATTACCCTTTTGCTACGGTCACTTTTTTTGGAAATGTTTTTATGACAGCTAGAATAAAGCCCTCCAACTCAATTAGTTGGTTAGTCTTCACTCTCTTTTTTATTGCTTGGCATGGTGCAATCTCTGCAGCTGAAGATACCTCGAATGGCCTGGTGCCAGAAGACTATTTTGATTTTGTGTTTTTATCCTCTCCCCAAATATCACCAAACAACCAAGACATTCTTTTTGTCAAAAGAACGGTCAAGGACGATGCCAGCGGAAGGAATAGCCAAATTTATAAAATTGGCGAAGATGGTGAGGCTTTTGCCTTTACCCAAGGTAAAGGTGACCGATCACCAGCGTGGTCTCCGGACGGCAGTAAAATCGCCTTTATCCGATCTGTCGACGGCAAGTCACAGGTATTTATTATGCCCGCCAATGGCGGTGAAGCCAGCCAGGCGACATCTCTGGAAAAAAGCCTATCCGGTTTTGCCTGGTTCCCTTCCGGCGACAAACTGCTATTAACGCTCAGTATAAGCCCAGAAGACGAATCAACCGGAAACGACAAAGAAGAAACAACTGAAGCAGATAAAGAGTCCAGCAAACGCGCAGAACCCGACATTGTAGTTGTGAAAAACGCCAGGTATATCGCCAATGGCAGTGGCTATCTAAGCGATAAGCGCAGGCACCTATTTGTCTTTGATATTGAGTCTGAAGAGCTAAACCAACTGACCTCTGGCGCCGATTGGAATGCCAATAGCCCGGTACTCAGCAAAGATGGCAAAAAAGTATATTTCCATGCCAATAGAACTGGCTTGGAATATGAAGGCAATGCCAACAGTGATGTCTTTGTATTGGATATCGAATCCAAGCAAATGACCGCGCTAACCCAGCACAAACACAGCCAGCGCAATGTCAGCCTTTCCCACGACAATGAATTGATGACCTATATCCACACGGAAGATACTTTTGAGCAGGCGGATCTTATGCTGATGGGCACGGCTGCCGGAGCCGAACCTAAAAACCTAACTGCCAACTTCGACCGAAGCGCCAATAGGCCACTTTGGTCGCCGGATAATAAACAGCTGTATTTCACCACTAGCGATCATGGTGCTAGCCGGTTGTTCTCGGTGTCAGTAGCGTCAGCAGAAGTCTCCCCACTAGTTCAAGAAGATAAAAGCATCAGAAACCTAGCCATCTCAAAGGATGGGAAATTCTTGCTATTTACCATGGATAGCTCAGTTGAACTGCCTGAGCTGTATCGCTTTGAACTCGGCTCGAAAGTGTTGACCAAACTGACCGGGTTTAATGATGCTTTACTGGCAGAAAAAGACTTGTCACCCGCTGAATCAAGGTGGTTCAGCAATGACAAGGGCATGCAAGTGCAAGGGTTTGTGCACAAACCCCTTGGCTTTGATGAGGACAAATCCTACCCACTGGTATTAAACATTAAAGGCGGTCCCGGCGGTATGTGGGGGCACCAGTGGTTCCATGAAAACCAGATGTACGCGGCAAAAGGCTATGCGGTAGCCTATGTTAATTACCGTGGCAGTAGCGGCTATGGCATTGCCCATAGCCAGGCCGTGCGCCAGGACTACGGTGGCGCTGACTACCAAGACAATATTCAGTTCCTGGACAAAGTTCTTGCCGAGCACAAATGGATAGATGAGGAACGGCTGTACATTACCGGTGGCAGCCATGGTGGTTTCCTGACTAATTGGATCACCACTAAAACCGACCGTTTTAAAGCCGCTGTTACCCAACGCAGCGTCAGTTCATGGATCTCAGAAGCTGGTACCCAGCAGTTCACGCCCTACCAAATGACCAAAGAATTTGGTGGCAACCTTTGGGACAACTTCGATGGTTACTGGGATCGCTCCCCTTTGAAATACGCAGACAAGGTATCGACCCCCACCTTAATCATCCACAGCGACAAAGATATGATTACCCCAATTGGCCAGGGGCAAGAGTGGTTCTATGCCTTAAAGGCCAATGAAGTACCGGTAGAAATGGTAATATTCAAAGGTGAGACCCATTCCCTGTCGCGCACCGGCACACCTACCAATTTAGTTGAAAGGCTTGATCGCATTTTGGATTGGTTTGCCCGATATTGAGCAAACCAAATCCAATAAAGGTGCCTTTATTCGGGATCTAGACCCTATTCATTGCAAGCAAAAGTAGATCCCGGAACACGTTTTGCAACATAAATCGGCGGAGAAAACCTTTAAAACGCTTTAGAGTAATCATCTTTTAGGGCAGCCGCCGAGTAGAAGTGCTAGCGGCTGTCGCTGTACTTATTTCTACCGCCTTAATTCCATTGACCACTGATAAGATAATATAAATCAACAGCGAATATTTAAAGGATCAACGCCTATGCTTCATTGGACGATAAAAACGCTCTTCATCCTACTGCTCATAACTGCGCACACTGCGACATCGGCAAACACCCTTGATGATGAACTGGATGCAGCGCTGGGAGCTATGGTGGCGAAACTGCAATCAGAGAAGGGGCTGGTCTCCTTGGGTGCGATGATCACCAAGGACAACAAAGCCATTGCCGCCGCAGTGTCTGGGGAGCGCAAAATAGATAGCCAGGTTCCGGTATCTTTGGCTGATAAGTGGCATCTGGGCTCGGTTACTAAGTCCATAACCGCCACCATGATAGCCCGCCTAGTGGAACAGGAAGTTTTGCAGTGGCATACCACAGTCGGGGATGTGTTTAAGGGAAGTGAAGTAAATGCGGCCTGGCGGAATGCCAGCTTGTCCATGCTGTTGACTAATACCGGTGGCGCTAAAACGGATTTTCCTTGGCGCATCCAAAAGTTGCATCCGGCAGAAGGCGCAGAACGGCAGGCGCTTCGCAAACAAGAAGTGTTAAAGATTTTGCAGGAGAAACCCGAATATAAACCCGGCTCAGGTTTTGCGTATTCCAATGTTGGTTACACCATTGCTGGTGTCATGGCTGAGGTCACAACCGGGAAATCATGGGAAAACCTGGTTCGGGAACAGGTATTCCAGCCGCTTGGGCTAACTAGCGCTGGCTTTGGCCCACCCACTGATATGGGGGATACACTGGAGCAACCCCGGGGCCATGAGGACACCTGGTTCAGTGGCCCAGTCGCAGTATCAACAGATACCGACAATTCGCCAATTATGGGGCCTGCCGGCTCTATCCATATGTCACTCCAGGACTTGTCTACTTATGGCAATGAGCACCTACTTGGGAGCCGTGGCAAGGGCAAACTACTGCAGCAAGCGACATACAATACACTGCACACAATGGGTTCCGCTGACTACGCCTATGGTTGGATAGCGGCACAGAAAACCGCATGGGCCAATGATCATGCGGTTTTGTACCACAATGGCTCCAACACCTATTGGTATGCACTGCTGGTTCTGGTGCCCGAACTACAATTGTCGATCGCGGTAACTACTAACGACGGCGATTTAAACGCCGCCAGCGAAAGTGCCTGGCGTATTGTGCGGGAAATGGGGGCTACTGTGCTAGCCAACAAGGAAAAGTAGTTGGCAACTTACTCAGCATTAGCTGGCACAACGCAGCCCTCAGTGCGACGGGTATCTACTAAGTAGATAATCTTCCAGCCTTGTTTAAACCTGTAGAGCTGAAATGAGTTAACCCCACAATGGCTTAAATTATCACCCAAGAAAAAGGCAAAGTCAGTCCACACCGAGGCCAGTTTGCCGTCTGTGTGCACCTTGATATCCCAAATTTTTTCATCCCAGATTTTGTCTTTGGGACTTGCTACGGCTTGCGCAAATGACTCAGGAATTCCTCCTTCTTGCAACTGCTCATGGGCCCTGAAGAAAATCGCTTCTGAATGAAAAGCAGCCCGCACCTTGTCGCCGTCGCCTTTGCGCATACCATCAAACAGCATCCGGATGGGCGTTAATATTTCTGCATGCTCATCGCTAATGGCAATAGCAGCATCAACCGGCAGCAGTAACATCAAGATGAAACCAAGATATCTCATGTCATTATTCCATTTGAAACTCCATGCCAATTTATGACACCCTCATATTGGAAAAACAATAACAAAAGGCCTATCAGTGGAACTAAAAAAAGAAATAGGCATGGTTGGCGCGTCCGTGATAGTGCTCAATGGGCTTATCGGTGCAGGGATCTTCGCTCTGCCTGCGGAAATGATGAAACAGCTGGGCACCCTGAGCCCCTGGATATTCCCTATTTTTGGTGTGTTAATGCTCAGCATTGTTTGGTGTTTCGCTGAACTTGCCTCTAAAATCCCGGAAACCGGTGGTCCGGTTGTGTATGTCAATAAAGCCTTTGGGCCACTGGCGTCTTTCCAAACCGGTTGGCTGTTCTACCTTGCCCGGGCGACCGCTATCGCCGCCAATGCCCATATATTGACCCTTTATCTCGGTTACCTGCTACCTGATTCCAGCCTGCCCAAAAGCGTGGTAGTCATCACAGTCTGTGCGCTGTTAACCCTTATTAATTACGTCGGCATAAAACGCGCAATACAGTTCCTCGATGCTATGACCCTAGTTAAGCTGTTGCCTATTGTGGCCTTAGTTGCGTTCGCCCTGGCGAGTTTCCCACTCCCAGAAGCCCAAGGACAATTGCCGGAATTTGGTACTTTTGGCACGGCCGCACTACTGACGCTTTATGCCTTTATAGGCTTTGAAACGGTTGTCGTCACCTCTGGTGAAACCCAAAAGCCCAAGCGAACCTTGCCGGTTGCCCTCATTATCACAGTAATACTGACTGCCCTATTCTACAGTTTGGTGCAACTTGCCTATATCAGCGTGATGCAAGGCAGTGAAGTAGAAGGCGCCCCATTGATCGCTTTTGCCCAGGAACTTGCAGGGCATCCTGCTGCGATTGCCATTGCCCTTGCCGCGGTGTTCTCTATCGCCGCCAATGTACTTGCCAACATGATAAGCACCAGCCGCCTGTCGTTTGCGATGGCAGAAGAAAAGGAAATTCCGGCTTGGTTTGGCCGGGTTAATGACAGGTTTGCCACCCCCGGCAACTCCATCCTGTTTTTGGGCGCGTTGGCATGTGCACTTTCATTGTCCGGCGGCTTTGTCTGGTTGGCGGTGGTCAGTGTGCTGTCGCGTATGGTGATTTACCTTGCCTGCATCGTTTCCTTGCTTGTTCTCAATCGACGCCACCAATGGCGGCAAAATGGCAAAGGCTCCCGCACTATTTTCACCAAGCCAATACCCTACATTGCCATTGCCGTGGTGCTGTTCGCCATGAGCCAGTCCTTGTGGCAAGCCTGGCTAATGTTGGCGGGCCAGGCGACTATTGGGCTCATTCTGTTTTATATTTGGAATTATCAAAAAACAAAGATAACCCAATGAGCAAAACGCGCCCCTAGGCTAAACCCATTGCGCAAATTGGGATCAGCCAACTAGCGATAGTATCGCCTGGGGCAGAAAGCATCCCACAAGGTATTAAACTTCAAAAATGAAAGTTAAATGCTCCGCACTAAAAACAAACACCGACGTTAAAAATAAACCAACTATTTATGCTAGAGCCCTTGGGCTCGTCTGCCTCCGGTGCTTATTCTGATCATCACCTAGAGCTTATAAGTTTATAGGCACACAATGAGTGCTTTCATTGCGCCGGTAACATATCTCTTCGACTGAGTTTAGGCTGGCCAACATTTCGCTGTAGGCGTCGTAATTTTGGTAATTGACATTATCTCCATTTACCGTGACCACAACATCTTTCACCTGTAAACCCAGCTTTAGTACCGGAGTCCCTGGCCGAATAGCATTGATATAAGCCCCACCAGTATGGGGCAACAACCAGGCACCAAACACATTCACAGTTTCTACCTTGTCAAAGTTGTGGTTAGGCGAGATAAGAAGTTGTTTGGAAGGATAATCCACTACCAGGTTAAATCGGTTAATAATGCCCGTGCCCATAATATTGTTTTTTGTTTTTGAGCTAGCACCTTGGCTAATTGCAGCAATAGTATTGGCAATTTCATATTGCCCAATTGCGACGGTTTGCAAACGGTTGACTATTACTGGCGATTCTCCTCCCATGCCGGAGGCGACTGTGTCATACAAGTGCTCACCTGAAGGTACAGTTTGCCCCGCATCAATTAATAGTGAACCTAACCCACCGGTATCAAACATCACCGGTAAGGTAACAGTATCCTGCCCATCACGAATGCTGATATCCAAATATGGCACATTGTTTTTAAGAGTCAGTTGTAGGCTCTGGTAGTTCTGTTCCAGTTCATTCGCCCCTTCAGAAATTCGCACAACTTGCTCGGCAAAGTTAATTTCAGTCGTAAAGCGGCTAAATAGGTCATAACCAATAACTCCATCTACGTAGGTGACTTCTGGTGTTGCAAAAATAGGATTATCGCTGGCTTTAATAAAGAGCGTGCTAAGCCCAGAGATAGTGGCAGAACCGATAGTAACCTCAGCACCGCGGATGAAGTAGGCATGGGTACTGTCATCTTCACCCATGCCTCCCACAGTGATCTGTGTATCCAACTGGCTTAAAAAAGGTTTTGTCTTTTCAGTTTCGAATAACACGGTAGCGGCGGCGCCCGTATCCAAAATCATACGCAACTGCACCCCATCGACAGAAACCGGAATAATGGTGTGCTGGTTAAGGATCTGAATGGGAATGCTGCTTTGCCTATGCTCATGCAGCCACGAATGGGAAGCAAATTTATTGCCATACAAAAGGTGCAGGGCATCAATGGTGGCACATCCTTTTAGCAATATGCAGGTGAACAGGACAAACAAAGGCAGCTTAATGAGTTTCAACATTGGATTATCTCCTAGACGCTAACGCCGACAGCGCGGTAAAAGTGAGCAAGCAATATGCAAAACGAGTCGTTAAAACAACACTTAAAGTGCCTGAAATTTTCTGAAAATGAATTAGTAAGCTAGGCTAGCTAATTGATTACTCTGCATTTTTACCGGTAGTTAGCTGCTCCAACCAATCCTGGGCAACAGGCAGCTTGTTGGTAAGGTTGCGGGTTTGCATCAAATCCAATGCCTGCTGGGCTTGGTCGATGGCCAAGGCCGGGTTTTGTTGCGCGTGTGCCAAACGGGACAGATGCATCAAGGTGTTGGATTGTCCCAAAGGACAATGCAAAATACGGTGATAGTGCATCGCCTGCTGGAAGTGATCATTGGCCAGGGTAAAATCTTGCTGGCTTTGGTGGAACTGGCCTCGAATTTCTGCGACATACGCTAAATAAAGCCAGTCGTTGATAGCTGTAGCTAGCTGTTCAACTTGGTTAAAGCGCGCCAAGCCCTGCTTTGCATCACCGTTTATGGATTCACTAACCGCCAACCAGAAGCCGAGCCGTATCTGATCTACCTTACTGGCTTTCTGCTGCGCCAGGGCCAACGCCGGCAGCGCAATTGCTTCAATATAACTATGGGACGCGCCGGTTTCCACCCGTGTTTGCAGCAACAAACGGGCTGCCACCAGGTTGTCTGGCGCAGCCACCAGTGCAGCCTCAAGCAATTCTAGTGTGCCCTTTATGTCACCTTTGCTTTTTGCCTCTAGCGCTTCGGCAATGAGCCGGTCTGCAAAGGAAGAAACATAGGCGTGTTGCGGCAAGACAAAACCAGGCGTAATGCGGTTGCCAACTATTTGTGCAACCTGGTCGGCGGCATCCTGCACTGAATCATCTAAAACTGCACCTTTTTCTATGCCACCCCGTTGGTAAAGGGTATACACAATTTGGTAGTCCTTGGGATTACCTGTCAATCGCATAGCCAGGATCAACTCGGCACCGGATACCTCAAAGATGGGTTCGACCTGCCCTTGGGAAACCTGCTCCAGGCTGACCTTTGCCCGTGCCATGACATCTAAAACATAGTCAGTTTGCAAGACCCCGGCTTGTTCCGTGGATTTCAGCCGCGAAATTACCTGATCCATAATGCCGTAGCGAACCCAATCAAGATCATTGGAGGTGATTTCCGACTGCACCGGCAATACCACTATTGAGCCCGAAACGGGGGTAGGTTCGGGCTCTGACCACATCCGCGCCAGGACGATGGCAACAACAAGCATGGCAACAGCGACTGTTGCTGTTAAATAAAGTTTGAAATTGACAGGGTGCTCGTACCCAGTTTTTGAGGCAGGTTCGAGAGTAGCGGCATTTGCTTTGGGTAACCAGGCATAGCCTTTCCTGGGAACGGTCTTGATTGCCGTTTGCC
Source organism: Alteromonadaceae bacterium (assembly GCA_965279005.1). GTDB lineage: Bacteria > Pseudomonadota > Gammaproteobacteria > Enterobacterales > Alteromonadaceae > Planctobacterium. Next base: position 327,784 of record CBDIHK010000029.1, read on the forward strand.
CTGGAAACAGCTTCCGCAACTCTTTTATCGATTGAAAGATCACCTGCTCGTCGACAACCACATCGTCCCACACAGTGTTAAGCAATGCCTCTTTGCTGACCAACTCCCCCTCTGCATCTATCAAACTCATTAACAATTGGAAGGTTTTGGGGCGAACTTTGTGTTCTTCGCCAGCAATAACAACCATCTGGGCATGCAGGTTTATTTGAGTGTCAATTTCTGGGAACAGCAAAACCAAGGCAAAAATCCAAGCCAATAAAACTGGCGCGATTGTATATTAACCACCAGCAATTTGCAGCCGGGAAGGCGTATCTCCGGTTACAACATGAGGCATTGGTTTAATTGAACAACCATTTATTTGGTCCTGGTCTTATCTATTTTGCGGTGGCCCGGTAACTCTCAGGGGTTTGGCCTAACCAGGCGTTAAACGCCCGGTAAAACGAATTGGTGTCTTGGAATCCCAACAAAAAAGATATCTCGCCACTCGACAACTCAGTCTTGGCAAGATAAAAAGTAGCGAGTTCTTCCCTGGTTTTTTGCAGGATAGCCTTAAACGCTGTTCCTTCTTCACCAAGTTTGCGCTGCAAGGAGCGTTTGCTCAAAGCCAGTTTTTCAGCGACGTGTTCAATATTGGATCGCCCTGAGGGCAATGATTCCAGCAAAATGCCCTTTGCCTTTTCACTAAAACGGGCAGTGTCTTCTAACTGGGATAACCTCTGTTTGAGTTGTGGCTCAAAAAAGTCCCACATAGCCCTGTTTTCCGTTTCAAATGGGAGGGATGCATCACTGGCAGAGAAACTAATGCTGGTTCTTGCTGACTGGGTGACCGGGCATCCCAGAAATGCCTCTAGCCACGCAGGATCTTCAGGAAGCCCAGTGACTTCTGCGCGGGTTGGGACAATGTGCCTCCGGGTGCCAAGCCTCGCCAACACAGTAAAAATCACGATTTCAGCAGCGGCCAGGCACTTGGGTAGTGGTCGGTCATTGCCATAACAGATGACGCTAACCAAAGTGCCACCTTTGCTGATATCCACATTAATCAGCATGGGTGCAATAAGGCATTTGTATTCAGTATATCGGGTCAATGCCGAGTTCAAATCATGGCTGCACAGGCAAGCAAACAAGGGTGGGTCAAAAGATTCTGCAGACAGCACCTCAGCAAATGCAGCGGCAATATCTGCTCCAGCAGCTACCGCTTCCAGCCCATGCCACAAATTAAAAAACTCCGCTGGCGCCAAGGTCGCATTTTCAAGGTCAAACAAATTGGGCGGTAGCCCAGCTTGTTTCAACACCTCCCGGGGTTCGTAGCCCATGCGGATAATAAAATGCTGCCAGCCCTTGGATGCATTGAATGCCTTTACTTGTTTAGTTTGCAATCATCAGCCCTTTTAACCAATCGCAGTACACTGGAAAAAGTAACACTTACCAGATTGGAAATAAAGTTACACCAGTACCGGGAAAAACCTACCAGCCCACAGCTGGTCGTAATTGCTGCCCACGCCCGCACTGAGCCTGTTTTTGCCCGCCATTTCGATCCCATTAGCAACAGATAGCACTACTGGAATGCGGTTTGGCACATTTTGCATGTGCAACGTCATCCATTGCGAGTGCGGGCAAAACCGCCTTTACGTAGACTTTCCAACATTCCTCGCTAACGCAGCAAGGAAACAGATTTTAAACACATTCACTTATTCAAGCCCTGGCCTAACCAGGATTTATACACTGTTGGAGGTAATTATGAACCTTAAAGGTAAAGCGGTTTTATTAACAGGCGGAACTGATGGCATCGGACGTGAAATGGCCCGGCAAATGCAAGCAAAGGGTGCCACCGTCACGGTTACGGGTCGCAATCCCGAACGGATAGCAACGATGCAGAAAGAGGGTTTTAAAGTGTTAGCCGCCGATTTTTCCAGCGTCGAAGGCGTTGATAGTTTACTTGCTGAGCTAGAAGGCAAAAACTTTGATGTCGTTGTCAATAACGCAGGTTACCCAGTTGACCATGACTTTCGCATTGGCGCCCCTAATCCAGATGCAGCGGACGCTAACATCTATACCAATTTCAACACGCCGATCCGGTTGCTCACGGGCATGATGCCTATGTTACAGAATAGGAAAAAGGCCACCATAGTTAATGTCACCTCTGGCCTAGCACTGGCACCGGCAGCAGGCATGTCGGTTTACAGTGCCACCAAAGCGGCGCTCAGGTTCTTCACCTTGGCATTACGTGAACAATTGAAAGGCAGCAATATCCATGTTGTTGAGGCGCTACCGGCGGTGGTAAAAACCAAAAATACAGAAAACTACAACGGCAAAAAGATGTCACCAGAGGAGTGTGCAAGGCAAATCGTTGTCGCCATCGAAAAAAGCCGTGATGAAGTGAATATCGGCGCAACTAAAATGCTGCGCATTGTTGAGTCAATATCACCCGCCTTGGCGCGCAAAATGATGTTAACGGCATTCTAATCAACCAGTTCAAATTATAAATTAACCAATATTGGGAAATGAAAATGAAAAACAGAGTCATTAGATTTGACCACGCTGGCAATGCCCGCGTGCTTAAAGTAATTCAAGAAACTCCACGCCAACCTGAAGTAGATGAAGTCTTGGTAAGGGTCAAGGCGTCTGGTGTAAACCGGGCAGAAACCATATATAGGGAGGATCAATACATTTATCCGGCCCAATTCCCATCCCGAATCGGCATGGAAGGCGTAGGGATCGTTGAGAGTATCGGTGCAGAGGTTAAGAATTTTAGTGTCGGCGATCGCGTTGCCATATTATCGAGCGTGCATCAGCCCTTCGAGGGCACCCACGGTGATCATGTCACGGTCAAAGCGACAAACCTAATAAAAGCGACACAGCGGTTAAGCGATGTAGAAGAGGCCGCCACCTGGAACTCCTACTTAACTGCCTATGGTGCCTTAATACATGTTGCAGGCTTGCAGCAAGGCCAGACGCTACTTATAACCGCCGCAGCCAGTTCAGTTGGACTCGCTGCTATTGCACTTGCCAAAAATGTTGGGGCGCAGGTAGTTGCAACCACCCGCAAGCCGGACAAGCAGCAAGCGCTCAAGGATGCTGGGGCAAATAGTGTGGTAGTGACCGGGTCGGAATCTGTTGCAGAACGGGTATTGGCAGCGACTAACCAGGTCGGAGCAGACGTTATATTTGATCCCATCGCTGGCGCTATGGCCCAAGAATTTATGAAAGCCTTGCGCACCGGTGGGCACTATATTGCCTATGGCGTCTTTGGTGGCATGAATACAGATATTCCAATGTTCACGGCCTTCGAGAAACTGCTTACATTCAGGGTTATACCGATTCCATTAAGTATTTGTTCACTCAGTGGGAATTGAAAAGGGTTTAGACAAGGCAAATGTTCAAAGGTCTAGTGGGTCTAAATCAAGAACATTTAACACAGTATAAACCCTTTTCAAACCCATCGAAGACGCAACTCAGGAACACAATTTATGAAATGCGTCCCTGCATTTCACCGCTGCGCGGCTGGCTAAAGCCATTCAAAAGTTTTCCCGAAACTTTTGTCTGCGTTGCACGAAGTTCGATAATTTCTTCTGGAAAGAAATTAAACGGCGAAGCCGGCCTGAAAGGCGGAGGGCAGGATGCCCGGAGTAAAGCCACCAGTATTACTTCATTCGTGCGCCTTGAACTTGAGTCCCTGAGGCAGCGCTGAGTGAACAAATACTTAAAGGAACCGGTATTATAGCGTCTATGAGATCATGGGTTCGCCTCAGCTAATGGCACAGGCTGAAGCATTCTTAAGGCCGCGAATTGAATCCGGTCAAATATCGTCCTATGTTGGTAAAGTGTTTGAACTGAGCCAAGTGGTTGAGGCGCACCAAGAAATGGAGTCCAGCCAGCACATAGGCAAAATTGTATTAACTACCCTTGAGAGCCAGTAATTTAAGGGTCGGCCAGGCTTTACGCACCAAAGCCATTGGCTGATCTCGCCTCTGAAATCCGACCTTTCATTCGAGTAAGCAAATCCTGAAAATCGAAGCTCACTGGTATGCCTCAGGCAAACTAGAACACCATAATATCAGTTACACCGATTATGATGCTGCAGTCGATCAATACTTCCAAGATAATCCAGATAAACTGCCAAATTTTGTAACATTAAAACAAGCAAATAAACTCGTAGCGCAATTATCGAAAGCAGAGCAGGTGGCGTTTGCAGCCATGAGCAAAAACACTGCTGAAAATAGCATAATCGACTTAAAAAGTTATTTATCCCTAAACAATCAAGCGATGCAGCTGCTGAAAGACAAAACCGAGCTATCCTCCAAACAACGCAATGCAATTGCCAAAATGCCCTACCCCCTAAACATAGCCATACTAGCACGCAGGGGGATCTATCATGCCCATACCCAGTCGCAACAATTGGAACCACTGCGTAGCTGCGAGGCACAGGCTATTAGTGATTTCCTTGAGGGTACTTGATTTAACGATTCGTCAAAAACCTGTGTTGTTTGCTGCTTTTAGAACTTTTCGCTGATACGCCAACAATCCATCTTTGTCAGTTTAACTACTAGACCGCAACAGAGTTTTACAATTATTGGTATGGGCAAGTGCGGCCAATGCTGGTTTACTTCAGCGTCAATTCATTTTGGGGACGCGCCAACTTTTTTGATGCGGTCAAATTGTTGCGTCTTTTCAATATGTTGGAATAAATTATTAACCGTAAAAGCAGAAGCAGCACTAGTAAACGGATTAAAGGCTGTCTCGGAGGTGCAAATGAAAAACGCTAAGTTATGGCAACCCTGGGTTGCCATTGGTGTATTTCTAGTTAGTTGTGCCGCCAACGCAACCAGTATTCAGTTTTCCGATGAAATGCGCAGCGATACTTTCGCACGTGTACTTTTCCAGTTTGATGACGGATCTGGCAATGTGCCAGATAACGTCGATGATAAAACCATGGCGCAACTGAAAAAAGCCATGGCAGTATACGAGTTCGAAGGCGAGCACGGCAGCAAAACCAAGCTAGTCGCGCCGGTTGGCGATGACACCATGCAGGTGTTGGTAATGGGCCTGGGCAATGCTGAGGAACTAGGCCGAGCGGAGGCCGTTGCCATGGGCGGCAAGATTGCCCAGATGTTCACCCATGAAGATGTGCAGAAAGTCGACATCGTGCTCAGCGGTATTAGCGGCAACCTAGAACACAGTGAGTTTGCCGCCTCCATCGCCCATGGCCTGTCTCTAGGCTCCTATCGTTTCAATAACTATAAACAAGAAGCAACTGCGCCTAACAATGACTACCACTTGGTAGTAGATTCTGAAACAAAAGCAAAGAACCATTATGAAAAGCTGCGCACAGTAGAAAATGGCGTATTCCTAGCCCGCGATTTGGTGAATACCAACGGCGGTGAGTTAACACCAGTTGAATTTGTAGAAGCGGCGCAACGCGAACTTCAAGGCCTTGATGTTGAAGTTGAAGTATTCAGTCGTGAAAAGATCAAAGAGATGGGCATGGGACTGCTATACGCTGTAGGCCAAGGCAGCGTTTCTGGCTCCCGTATGGTAGTGGCCCACTACAAAGGCAGCGATGACAAGCCAATCGCCTTGGTAGGCAAGGGCGTCACTTTTGATACCGGTGGCTACAACATCAAAACCCATAAAAGCATTGCCTGGATGAAAGGTGACATGTCTGGTGCCGCCGCGGTATTGGGCACCATCAAAGCCTTGGCCGAGCAAAAAGCAAAGGTCAACGTAGTCGCCCTGATGCCGCTGGCACACAACATGGTATCCGAAACAGCCTTGCTGCCCGGTGACATTATCACTTCCATGTCTGGTAAGTCGGTTGAAATTGTCAATACCGACGCCGAAGGCCGTTTGGTAATGGCAGACGCCATGTGGTACGCACAGGAGCAATACGAACCAGAGATAGTGCTGAACATTGCAACCTTAACCGGTTCCAAAATACGTGCAATTGGTGACCGTTTTGCGGCTTTGTTTAGTGATGATGAAGAGCTGGTTTCACAGATAACCGAGTCGGGTAAAGCGGTTAATGAACCAGTTTGGCGCTTGCCTTTGGCCTACGGCGATATGCTGAAGAGCACCCTAGCTGATAGCACCAATATTGGTTCAGGTGGTCCAGGCGCGACAACCGCGGCTATGTTCATTAAGCAATTTGTACAAGACGAAACACGCTGGGTTTCCCTTGATATTGCGGGCAATGAACTGGCCAATAAAACCAAGAATGAAGTGCCTGCAGGTGGCGTTGGCTATGGTGTTAGGCTGCTGACAGAGTGGGTAACAACCCGCTAGCTGGCCAATTACCCTTAACAGCCTTCAGCTGAAGTGCTAACAAAAGACCGGACAGCCTACATGGCTTCCGGTCTTTTTTGTTGAAGGCATTCTTGTGTTATACCGATCCCGTTAAGTATTTGCTTTTGACCTAGCCAGGATGATTAGCCTCATTCTGCCACAAAGCGCTGGTATTCCGCAGCGACCGCATCAGCAGCCAACTGAATGAGGGTTTCACCATTTTCAACCGTTGCCTGGGTGGGATCGGATCCAATCCGGCCATCGGGAAAAGTATCCCGGTAGTTGTAGGCATCAGTAAAATTGCCAACAGGAGCCACTTTTGGCTGTAATTCCATCTCACGCACCTGATCAGGATAAGCTGCGTAGGTGATGGCTACTTCAGACGGTGTCGCATGCATGCCCTCGCCCTCAGGATGCATTTTCTTCGCCGCCGCTAGTACCTCTGAAAACTCCCACCAATTGCGCAGTTTCAAGGTTATCCCAGGCTGTGCAGCGGGCACAGGCGCCAGGCTGCGCAGGGCATAAACTTCGGCAAATGCGGCTTGGATAGTAGCAACGTTGCCGCCATGGCCATTTAGCCAATAAATATTTTTGAAGCCGTGTCGCGACAGCGATGCAGTCCAGTCACGGATTGCGGCGATCATCGTTGACGGGCGCAGCGTCATGCTACCGGGGAAACCCAAGTGGTGCTGCGCAGAGCCAACGTTGAAGGTAGGTCCGATCAAGGTGCCAGTCATATCCCCTACCCGCCTGGCGATAACTTCTGGGCAAATACTATCGGTGCCAATCAGCCCGTTAGGACCATGCTGCTCCATGGAGCCAATTGGGATAATGATACCTTTAGATTTCTCAAGATAGGCTTCGACATCCTGCCAAGTACTAAGTGCCAGCTGCATGGTATTGTTCCTTATATATATTAATTTGGGCTATTACTTTGACTTCTTCGGGGTAAATACCGACATTGCAGCGCTGGTTTCGTTGCCTCCCGCTTCCGAGGCACCGGCGATAACATAAATACTGCCATCGATATTGAGGGCACCCAAGCCATGCCTAGGATTAGGCATCTTGGAGACAGAACGCCAGGTATTGGCAGCTAGGTTGTATTGCCAGACATCGGCATAAACACCACCGCCATTGTCAAAAAACTCCCCACCAAAGACATAGATATGCCCACCAACCGCAGCACAAGCCAAGCCGCCTTGGGCGTCAGGCAATGGCGCCAAACTGCGCCAGGTTTTATTGGCAAAGCTGTAGGCTTCATGTGTTGCCAAATTGCCACCCGCGACTGTCCTACCGGCAATGGTATGCAATTCCCCTTTGACACTGACGCTGCAAGCACTATTGCGCGCCGTGGGTACAGGCTCCCCCTGTGTCCAAGCCAATGTTTTAGGGTCAAACACATAGTGGCTGGCCACATCCGTTTGATCATTCCATTGGCTGTTCTTGCCTTGGTGTTTAGGTGTGCGGCCTGTTACCAGGTGCACCTTACCATTGTGCACCGCGCTCAAGGTTTCCGCCAAAGGTGCAGGCATCTGGGCTATTTTTTGCCAGCGGCCATTATTCAATAAATCCGCGTTTGAGGATGTTTCATCACCTACCAATTCCAAAACATCGGTACTATTGTGCCAAGCACCATTGCCATCAACGGTAAAACCGCCAAAGGACAGTAGCCGGTCATCAACAACTACGAGCATAGGGTGGTGGCGTGGTTCTGGTAGCCTTGGCGCATCTTTCCAAGCGCGCGTTGCCAAATCATAAATAACAACCCGGTCGGACACGCCGATGCGGTTTTCGTCAACGTCAGGTGACAAGCCGCCAGCCACCACAATGTGATTGTTGAACAATGCCGGGTAGATCTCCTGTACGCGGTATGGCAGCGATTCTGCTTTGCCCCAGATTCCCACTTCATCCTTTTCAGTACTGTTTACTGGGAGCGCTACCAGCAGGCAAATAGCACAGGTTAACATTGCCCCAATTAGCTTTAGGTAGGATGCCGAAAGGCACGATCTGTTATCGCCTAAACCAGTGTTCAATCCCATAAATTTATCAGGCCGTTAAATCGTAAAACTCAGCAAAAACTAGCATCGCTGGGTTCTGCTTGCAACAGGACTAAAAATCCTGTTGCGTTAATACAGCCAGTAGAATGAATGTTAGGTTGGCGTGGATGCCGATGTGGGGGGATACAAGAAGTTTAAATTTATATCGATTTCGATGCCATTAAACTATTCGGGCTATGATTGAAGCCCCAGAAACTGGGGCTTTAACTGCGCTAAAATGACCAATTGACTCCAGCAAAGACATAGCGTCCCATCGCATCGTACGGTCCGGGGAACGTATTGCCATTGCCTATACCCGATGGTGAATTGGGCACTATGGGTGGCTCTTTGTCTAAGGCATTGTTTATACCGAAGCGCATGCTAACATTGTCCAGCACTTGCCAAGATGAGCTGATATCAAGATAACTCTGTGAGGATAAAGTGGTAGGGCCATCATTGAGCTCATCGGCCTTGCCAAAGTAGCGCCAAGTAGCAGTGAGTTGGGCATCCCAAGGGGTTTCCCAGGAAACCCTTAAGTTTTGCCTAAGCTTGGGGGTTGGCGCGCCGCAGCTGCTGCGATCCCAGTATCCCAAGCACTCGACCACAGGCGCATCAGGTGTGCTCTTTTGATCCCATTTGGTGAGGTAAGTGCCGGTCAATTTAAAATTTAAGGCTCCGAAATCATCCAGTGCCATTTTGTAGCTCGCGTCAAAGTCGATACCGGCTGTTTCGAAGAAACCAATATTGATATCGGTAGCCACAATATTGTCGTTGCCAATCCACAGGGTGCCCCGGGTAGGGCTGCGGTTGATCAAACTACAAAACTCAGCTGCCCCCGTAGTAGCGCACTGATCCAGGATAAAGCGCTCTGGTACATTTGAAATAGCATCACTTACCTCAATATCGAAATAGTCTAGTGCAAGGTCAAATCCAGGCAAAAACTCCGGCGACAGGATAATGCCAAATGAAACGGTATCTGATTGCTCTGGCCGCAGATCAGGGTTACCCCCGGTTATGGAGTTGTATTGCCCTGCCGGGTTGTCGGCAATGTTACCGTACTGTGCTTCAGTCACACCGGTACGGGCACACTGCTCAAAGGTGTAAAGCGGTGTAGCACCCGCGCAAGGGTCTTCATTCATGTTAAACAACCCTAGCGTTTGCGGCCTGAACAGATCCCTAATGTTACCGGCCCGCACTGCGTGCTGGAAACTTCCCCGGAACCGAACCTGTTGGTTGAGCATCCAGTCTGCCGCGTATTTGTAGGTATTGGTGGTTTGGCCTGTTGAGTAGTCAGAATAGCGATAAGCCAGCTCCAGGTTTAGTTCCTCAGCAAGGCTCCTGCCCTCTAGCAAGGGAATGCTGGTTTCAACAAAAAATTCACTGATATCGTATTCACCAAAAACCGCCGCTGTAGGGCCGCCCTGGCCAGCACCGTCACCAGTTTGAAATGCCTGATCCGGATCAAACTCAAGTCGCTCTTCCCGGTGCTCAAGGCCCGCTACCAAATTCACGCCTGTCGTGGTTCCAGGCACCACAATGCCTGCCGAAGTCAAATCACCCGCTACATAGCCCGCTATTTGCTTAGTGACGGTTTCGCCTTTAGACACCAGTGGCAAACTAATGTAAGCCAAGGCCGCTGGCGTGACCCCTCCAGTGGTAAAGATGTTGTAGGGAACACAATTTGGGTCGCTGCCATCCAGTACTGATTGGCACACAGGTTCACCGGTGTCTGGATCTGCCACTACATTGAGCGCGCGGGTAATGGCCGTGGTGGACAGGTCATTTTTGTATAATTGGTTGAACGTCACTGAACCATAGTTAGCGAAGATGTCATAGCTCCAATCATCATTGATCAGGCCTTTGGCACCAAATACGCCACGAAACGACGTATGGCGCAGATCATCCTGGCGATTGCCTCCCTCGACGTTGCGTTTCCCCACAAAAGCGGTGACTACATCGTCTCGGCCAAACCCGCGCTGGGCGCACAGGACGTCAAATTGCTGGTCGGATAAAAGCGGGTTGTTGCAGTTAAGGGTGCTGGTGACAAAAAAAGCTCCTGATGGTGCGACACCGGCGACACTTCGGTTATCCATGAAATTAACTTCTGCGTAAACCTCATGGTCTTCAGCAATTTCATAATGGCCTAGTGCACCAAAGGTTTTGCGCTCGTCTGGCCGCTGATAGAAACTAACCGCGCCAAAGTTATAGGTTTCCCCATTTCTAGGCAGGAAGTCGGTACCTGACACAATAAAATCGTAAGAAGAAAAATCTGTCACCCTGCCTTCAGCAATGGTGCCTGAGCCCGCACAAATGTTAGGGACATTGCGGATTGCACAATGGGCATAGTCCCTATCCCCTTGCAGGACTTCACCAATATCACGAATGGTGGCATACATGGTAATATTGCCTTTGCCATCGGCGCTGTTCATACCCAATAACAAGCTAAAATCGTGGGATCGACCGTCTGTCACCGAACCCGTGGGCGCATTAAAACCTGCGTCGGTATTCAGCTGTTGCAACCGGCCATTATCATTGTCGTGTTGGTTGAAGGAATACTGGTAGTCCAACTCCATGCCTTCAAAATCATCTTTCAATATAAAGTTCACCACCCCCGAAATAGCATCGGAACCATAGGTAGCAGACGCACCACCGGTAAGTATATCAACCCGTTCTACTAACGCCGCGGGGATTTGGTTTATGTCAGCACCTATGCCGCCCGCTTGTGGCGAACCCGAGGGCAAACGACGGCCGTTGAGCAAGGTCAAGGTTCTGGTGGAACCAAGACTTCTTAAATCCACAGTAGCCGTACCCGTTGCACCATTGGCAATATTGGCAGTTTGTCCAGCAAATATTTGCGGCATATCATTTAACAGATCTTCAATCCTGGTAACACCGGAAATAGCAATATCTTCTGCAGAAATTTCCGTCACAGGGCTACTGCTCACAAGGTTAGTGCGTTGAATACGCGAACCGGTCACAGCTATCTTTTCAACATTGTCTTCCTGCACTTGATCTTCCTGGGCGTAGGCAGTTCCGGCGACAGGTACTGTTAGCAACGCCATGGCAACAGCTTGGCACAGACGAGATTTATTTTTATTCATGTGTTTTCTCCATATACGCAAGTCCTTGAAAACTTGCGCGTCATCATTGAGGGTTGGGTATATCCCCGAGATGACGGTATAGAGGAGCCTTTTGAAAAACTATTGCTGATCCGTGGTGTGGAGGTTGAGGGGTGCGGATAACAAAATTTTAGAGACGATTAGCGCAGAAAATTACAAGACCTGAAACAAAGCTACAAATGTGATGGTTGGGAGGTTATGGGGGCTGGGTGGATGTTAGGGCACACGAAACGCCGATTATCAGTGACCATTGGTGCGCCCATACCCCACTATAGGCTTGGTTGCCAACCGCCCTAAATTGCTCCAAAAACCGGCTTCAGGCATACTGATTACACAGTTTTATTTGATGTACAGTCTATGCGTAGACCGCTAAAAGTTGCTTTACCCCGCGCCTCAACTTTATTAATCAGCGCAATTGCTTTCCTTACATTATGCTCAATATCCGCATTCCAAAACTATAAAACCGCCTTAGTCCAAGGTGCCAACGTAACCTATGCTGAAAAATGGCTAAACTTTATTCCCTGGTGGGGTCATTGGATTTGGATCGCACCGCTTTTGATCACCCGTATCCAGCACTTGCCATATGTAGGCCTCAGCCGGCTAGAAATGTTATGGCAGCATATTTACATGTTCGTAGTTTTCATGGGTATCTATTGGGGGTTAACGCTTGCCACGGTCTCTCTCTACTACACGGGCAATATTGAATACGATACCCTGATTTATTTTGCGGGCATTATTGTCAATGGGCCATTCCACTTTGACGTCATGATTTACATTAGCGTTGTTTGTTTAGGTTTGGTACAGCTATTCGATAAACATGTCATGAGTGAACAAGCTCGCAACAAGGCATTATCACACCAGTTACTGGAAGCGCAACTAGAGTCCCTGCGCTCCCAGTTAAACCCTCATTTTTTATTTAACACCTTGAATAGTATTTGCAGCCTGATCCGGCAGCAAGACCTAGATAACGCCCTCAAGGCGTTGAGTGAACTAAGCTTGATGCTGAGAAAAGTATTAGAGAACCGCCATATTCAAACTGTGACGGTAGAGCAGGAACTGACTTTCACCAAAAGCTACCTGAGCATCCAAAAGTTGCGCTTTGGTGACAAAATTGATGACAAAATAACAGTGGATGAAGCCTGCAATGAACTCGAAATACCTTTTATGTTGCTACAACCTTTACTAGAAAACGCTGTACAACACAGCTCACAGTTAACAACTGACAGCAACCCTGTACATTTGGACATCCGTTTTATGTCCCCATACTTGCATGTCACCCTTATTAACCGCTGCGCGGATGTGAACGAACACAATGGATTTGGTATAGGTATCAAAAACTGCAGGCAACGTTTGGAACAAATCTATGGCAATGATTTCGAATTGAGCCTCGAAGATGATGCCAGTTTATTTACCACTAAAATTAAATTGCCTGCTGGAGACTAGGATTGATAGACGTACTAATTGCAGATGACGAAAAGCTCGCAAGGCAGAATCTCATGATCTTGCTGGGTGACAGGCCTGACATCGGACAGGTATTTGAAGCCAAAGACGGGCGGCAAGCCGTTGAAATGGTGAATACACAGCAACCAGATCTGGTATTTTTGGACATTGAAATGCCCGGTAAAAGTGGTATTGAGGTAGCAAACGAAATTATGGGTCAAAGCGCAATCATATTTGTGACCGCTTATGACCAGTACGCTGTCGATGCGTTTAAACTCAACGCCATCGATTATTTGTTGAAGCCTTTTGATGACGCAAGGTTCAAGCAATCCTTCGAAAAAGCACTTGAACATATTCAGAAACCGACAAATATAGATTTGTCGTTCTTTTCTGAATTGTACCAAGCCATGGAGCAAGATCGCTTGTCCCGTTTCAAATCCAGGATAGTAGTAAAAGATCCGGGTAAGATCCGTCTGTTGCCGGTTGAGGACGTTCAGTGCCTACTAGGTTCCGGTAATTACCTTGAAATTTATATGCGCAACGGATCGTGTTTTTTACACAGGGAAACTATGGCTAATATGGAACTTAAACTCGACCCTCTTGCATTCATGCGGGTTCACCGCTCCGCTATAGTCAATGTCTCTTATATCCAAGAACTGCGCCATAACGAACGCGGTGACTACCGGGTAATAATGACAAACGGCCGGGAAATCCCCGTTTCCCGCGCCCACAAGCATCGGTTGCTAAAACTGACAACCTGAAAAGGGACGGGATTTATCCCTAGACTGGAGATCCTCCCCTTTCCCTGTGACCAAAACTCTATGATTTAACAAACGCTGGCACCAGCGCCTGCATAAGTTTTGGCATGACTTTGTCGTTTTCATCAGAGCCGGTTAGCACGATTACCAGATCGAGTTCATCTACAACAATAATGCGGTTTCCGCCCGCTCCCCAGGCCAGGTTATAACCGATATTTTGCTCGCCCACCGGCATGCTGGCCTGGTACCAAAAGTAACCATAATTATAGTCGTCGGGCATCCAATCTGATTCAGCTTTGCCGATGCTGCTCATGGCTTTAGCCAGGAACTCGGCAGAAAACAGCTGTTCCCCTTGCCACTTACCTTCGTTTTGCACAACCATGCCCAACTTCAGCATATCTCTTGATGTCAGTGAAGACGCAGCGCCAGCCCAGGGCACGCCATTGATGTCCTTGCGCCAGCCATAGCCTGAAATACCCAGTTTTCCAAAAACTTCATGCTTATAAAATTCAGCAACTGAACCAGGAACTGCACTATCGACCAGGTGCATGGCAATGCGGGGATCCGGATCCTGGTACCTAAATACCTCTGCCCGAGGCGTGATGGGCGCACTGTGCTCGAGTATTTCCTGGATAAGGTTATAGCCCTCAACTTCCATAATATTGCGAAAAATAATGGGATCCATTGCTTCATTGACCACAATGCCCGAGCGCATATTCATAGCTTTGTGCAGGGTGACCCTCTGCGCACCTTCTGTGAGCCGAGCCTTGTCCAGTCCAGCTATAAGCCCGACTACGGGCTTGTGCAAATCCGACATGGACAAGTAGCCCATTTGCATTGCCCTGGCCACAGCCATCGCGTTGAGGGATTTGGTTGCCGAGGCCTGAAAATGGGGCAAATTGATTCGGCCCTTTTTGTAATAGGACTCAAACAGCAACTGGTTGTTATGGGCAATCAATAAGCTGTCGTATTCGCCGTGTTTACCCTCGGCTAATTCATTGGCAAACTGCAAAACACTGGCTTTACGGTCACCTATTGACGTCAACTTGCCTACAACAATAGCATCGTTTCGATCTTCAGGGCTGGTATCAATCCAAGGTGCTTGCAGATCAGGTAGGGTCTGCTCAAATGAAAATCCCAGGTTGTTGGTATCATACTCAGCAATTTCAGGCGCTGAGATGTTATCGCGGTTAGGCCGCAGCGCCTGCCAACGTTCCTTGGCAATTTGGATAACATCGGCACTCACCCAATAAATATTGGCGTTGCCGCCTTGTTTATCATAGCGGCTGAAAAACAGGAATTTCCCATCTGATGTCAGGGATGGCCTGCCTTCAGCACGCGGGGTGTTAACCCCATTGCCCAGCGCCACAGGTTGCGACCAGGTACCATCTTCTTGTTTAAAATAAACAAATAAATCTTTGTCTTTATTGGGATCGTTGTCTTTATGGGCTTCTACCAGTAGGTAGTGCTGATCCGGCGAAACTTGACCGTTTGTACCATAGGCAATGTTCACCGGATATTGATACGGATATTGGCGGCTGAACCTTGGCGCATAATACAGTTTGCCGTCAACTAGGTTGTGGTAATAGATATCGCCCCACCTGGCTAAACTTGCGAATGCGAGATTGCCATTATTGCTACCAGGCTTAAGCAGGCTCGGCTCTCCCCAGGCATCCCCTGAGCGGGTAGCAAACCAGATATTGTTGTCGCCTTGTTCAGATTCAGTTGAGAAGAAGAGGGTGCCGCCACCAGCGCTGACCCTAGCCCCATACTCCTGCTTGGCACTGCCATTGCTTAGGTTAGCTTTTGCTGGCTTTGTCCATCGGTTGTTTTCGAGTGTTGAAAAATACACCGCAGCCCTGCCATTATCTTCAGCAGTAAAGTACATTGCATCCAACCCAGCGCTAAAGCTCACACCGTATTCGTGCCGCTGCGCATTTGAAACAATTCCGGGGGCAAATAGCTTGGGGATCAGTTCTGGGGTTTCTTGACCGAAATAACCTGCTTCCAATACTGGGAAGTTGTCTTGGGCCACACTTGCGTTAGTTACCAGCAGCGGCAGCAGTAGTGGGATCAGCGATTTTTTCATTTATTCCTTTCCTTTTAGGTTTTCGAAATTGACCTGGTTGATCAATCCAACTGCGGCAGGAGCTTAAATAAACTTTGGGGAAAACCGTTGATCGGATACTGATATTTATCTGATTTTTTTCTGACAGCCTTTAATACCAGCAATTCCGTGGTAGTATCTCAGCCGTTATCGCTAGACATCTTTAGGCATCTGGACAGGTTATGGAAAAACAGTACTGGATAGGTGAATTCCATGTGGATTTATCCCGAAACCAGATTGCGCAACCCGGCCTTAGCCACAACCTACCTCCCAAGGCTCTGCAAGTCCTGACCTATCTGGCAAAAAACCAGGGGCGCGTGGTGGGCTATGACGAACTTCTGGATCAGGTCTGGCCCAATGCCGTAGTTACCGCCAATACCCTGCAGCGATGCATTACATTATTGCGCAAGGCATTGGGTGAAAATCGCAAAGCCCAAAGCATTATCAAAACCCACGCTAAGCAAGGCTACAGCCTGGAATGCGAAGTCAGGTGGGTCGATAAAACCGTGCAGGATACTTCAAAAACCAGCCAGGATTCAGGCAGCCATGCTGGCTCCAATAAAGGTGGAACAAAAGACGGGACAACGGAGAAGGCCAAAAACGACAACAGCACCAACGACATTACAGCAAAGGATTCATTTGATGTCTTCCCAAAAAAAGCTAATCAGAGTCGGTGCCAGGAGCTTGCCAGCAGGGCAAAGCGCGACACGGTCCACAATAGAATTTATATAGTTTTAGCTACCGCGCTGCTGCTATTGGTAGCGGTAGTATCGCAATGGCAAGACAGCTCCCAACCACTGCAATTCTCAGAGCTGCGCTACCTTACCGCAACTGACGACAATGAATTTGGTGCCAAGTATTCCCCAGACGGCCAATACATAATGTTCAACCGCTTTTATGGCAAGATGTGTATCAATAACATTTGGGCTAAAAACACTGAGACTTTGCAAGAAACCCAGCTAACCCATAGCATGGGGACTACTCAAGGGCACGCGCTGTCACCTGATGGAAGTACCTTGGTATTTGTGCAACAAGACGATTGCACCAAGCCGATATTGCAAGAGCGCTGCTATCGCCTGATGCAGATTGACTTTCACCAGGCGCTAGCCGGAGACCAGGCACCCACCGAGCTATTAGGCTGCCAAAGATTAGCCATCACATCCCCAGTTTGGCTGGACGACCAACATATCGCCTTGATGCAACGGCATGAGCAGCGCTGGCGCGTAATCAAATACAACCTAATGAACAACACCAGTTCCGTCTTTTACCAGCTCGCAGATGGCCAGGTCAGTAGCTTCGCCTGGTCAGAGAACCATCAATTGTTCGCCATTTCGACCTTTAAACGCGATGGTTCGCAGCATATTGATATGGTTTTGCCAAGTGGAGAGGTAAAGTCGAGCCATGCGATCCAGCTACCTGAAAACTCACCAGAATACTTAAAAATCAGGCCTCAATTCACGCCAATAAAAGGCCAGCTGATCTTCACTTTTGGCAACGAGCTATATCGCCTGACCGAAACCGGTAAGGCCAATAAAATACCGTTCCCTTTTGATACTGCTTTAGACACAGCCTATTTCCATCCCAATGGCGACCGGCTGCTTTTGGTCAAAGGCAATTTTGATAGCGATGTCGCGCGCTTCACTATTGCCACTCCAAACCAGCCAAACAGCCAACCACAAGGCGCCCCAGTCGAATATTCAGTGTTTGGGCGTTCCACGGCCAGCGAGCACCTCGCAACATTCCAACCAAGTACTGGTAAAGTTGCGTTTGTATCGGCTCAAACGGGGACTGAGCAAATTTGGTTGCAAGATGAAAACGACAAAACACTAATCAGCTCACTGCCCAACGGCAGCTTTGTGCAACACCTTATCTGGTCTTTAGATGGCAATGAACTGCTCGCCTATGCCAATTGGCAGATGCACTTGTTGTCGCTACAGTCTAAGCACAGCACTTATGATTTTCCCTACCTGGTCGCAGATTTATTCCACTGGGATAGTGCCAAGCAATCAGTGTTGGCCAATATCTTGGTAGATGGTGTGCGTAAATTTGTAAACATTGACCTCAACACCCTTGAATACCAAATAGTTAGCAATAAAAAGATAATTTGGGCGGGTAAAAGCGATCTAGTGCCTTTGATCTACATGGATGAACAGGGTGATTTCTGGCAACCCGGAGCCGTTGAAGACCAATTAGTCGCCCCCTTGTCAGGGCATGCCCATTCCCGGAAATTACTGTTAAAAGGACAGCTGCTGTATGGCATCAACCCACTGCATCAGCTTTGGCAATTTGACCTGGAAAAACAAGGTTTCACCATACTCGCCAACTTACCGCCAGATATTGATTACCTGACGGACGTAAGGGACAACGAAGTGCTGGTCACCCTAGTTGCAGAAGTGAAAAAAGAAGTCATTGAGCTGTCTTTAACAAAACACTAAATCACTAGCTTAGGTCGCTTTGTTTGTATAGCGCTAGCCGCAATTCCCGGTGCCATTCACTTGGCAATGGCCTGGTCTATTGTCTTCAGCAATTCTGGGATATGGCTAAACGACGGGTTCATTTGCAATGCTTTTTGGAAATAGCGTTTAGCTTCTGGATAGTTGCCGCTACGATATAAGCCCTCAGCATAGCTATCATGGGCAATAGCGGACTTTGGGTAAGTATCCAGATAGAGCTTAAATACCTCAGTAGCCACTGCCGGAGTCACATCTAGGATCTGCCAACCAATGTCATTGAGTACTTGGCCAGTATAGATATTGCGTTTGTTTGGATCCTTTTTATAAGCCTGATAGTGCGCTTTTAACTGGATGAATTTGTTGTTCTGAGCCAGCTTGAGCAGTTTGCGTTTTAACTCAATAATACTGAGGTTAATAGCAGGATTGACGATATTAGCCAGTTCATAGGAAAAATCGAACATGCTAAATGCACTGGGCATGCCCCCGTTAGTTAAGTGCAATATAGTAACGCTTTGCCCAATGTCGTCATTTAAATAAAAGTGCCTGACATTGATGCTATTGCCGCCATAATGGCCGACAGCGGTAACAGTTTCATCTTGCTGGTATTGCCAACCACTGCTGTACTCAGCTATTGAACCATCAAGCAGATAGAAGGGTTGCCAAAACTCCTCCCAAGTCGCTAAAGGTATGTATTTACCTGATATTAGCTTTTGAAACCAACTCGCCAAATCAGCAATGCTAGCGCTAAGGCCTGTGGCGGCGTACATGGTTGTAGTAAATTCCGGTACGTCAATGTTTTTAGGTTGCCCTTGCTCGATATTGTAATAATCGATGATGCGTCCGGGGGTGCTGTCGTCTTTCCGATAATACCCGGTGCGGTTCAATTGCCAGGGTTGTGTAAACTCACTCTTGATAACAGACTGCAGTTCCTTCCCATGCAATTTTTCAATAATCAGCTTCAGCAGTAAAAAGTTGGTCTGGTTATATTGCGTCTGGCTGTTGGTTGGGAATGACATGGGCTTGTTTTGGAGCTGCTTAATAATAGCCTGTGGATTTTCACTGATGTCCGCGTGCAGGGAAAAAAACTCTGGCAAACCAGATGAATGTGCCAATAACTCACTGACTTTTATGTGCCGCCAATGTAAAGGTAAAGATCCAAGATAGTGGCTTGCCGTTTGCTTCAAATCCAATTTTCCTTCGTTGGCTAATTTGGCGATGAGGGCAGCGGTAAACAGTTTAGTGATTGAATAGACTGGATAAATGCTATCCTCGCCAACCTTTTGCTGGCGTTGAATATCGGTCCAGCCGTCATTGCGGGCAAAAACAAGCTTTCCATTTTGCAGGATAACAATGGACTGCCCCACAATTTGGGTATCCGCCATTACTGAATCTACCAGCTTGTTCAACTCGGCTCTCTGTGCCTCCGACACTAGGGAGCCTGTTGCGGATGTAGCGAAGAGATTGTTGCTGCAAACCACTATAAAAATTGCTGCGATCCATAGTGTTTTTAAGGCCATAGCTACTCCAGGGTATTTGAAATCGTTGACAGTTGGGATACCAGGCTACGCGCTTGCCAGCCTAATTTGCTTTCTGAAAGGTGGCGAAAAAACCTTTAAATTTCAATCACTAATAGATGAATCGGATCATAGGAAGGCGAAATATACGGTATTGGCGATAAACGGGGACAGCTACAGGGTGCAGTTCATTCTCCCGAAGTTGAGCGGTTTAGCAATTTTTACCGATTCCAATAAGTATTCTAAACCGCCCATATGCCGGGTACACAGCCTAACTAGAAGTTTGAATATCCTTCAATATGGGCTGACTCAAAGTCAAAACACTGGGTTTGGCGCGCTATGCAAATACGTTGCTTACCCGTCGTTGACGCTAGGTCATTATATTGGCTAAGGGTTAGCTGTGACGCCGGGTTATAGTTTATCTCCGTGACCAAATCGCCGACTCGTATATCCAGGTTACTCGCCGGTAAATCCGGGAACACATAGCGCACTACAAACTCCCCGCTTCTAATTTTTCTTAACTCCAAGCCAAACAAATTATAATCCGTCACGTATTGTTGCTGTGGCACCAGGTAAAAGGCTTCATTTTTGTAATCGACAACGGTTTTAAACTGGTTTAACAGGGCATTGCCTAGGATCCACCAATCGTCTTCATCGTCACTGGGAATAAGGTTAACTTTAACCTTGTGTATGGCGATATTGCCTAGCTTTAGGGAAGGTAGTACCACACGATGGTGCTCCGTTTTGCCACTTAGGCCAAAGTCAGCGGCCGTTACCCTGGCAGAATCAATTTTAATATCGTTGCTGTCTGGATAGGCTGCACTGAGCTTCACATAATGCCGGCTACCGGTATCAATTATAAACTCGCCGTTCGATACATACTCATCATTAAACTGCAGATCGCCTTGAACTGAAATCTTACTAAAAAACGAGGTCAGCTCTAGGTATTGTGCATTCTCTTCAGGCTGATACGGCTGATTGGAAATATATATGGCGTTGTTTTTGGCATCAAACTCCCAGGTAAAATGGCGCATCAGGTCGTGGCCAATTACCCCGTCGAATACTGCCTCGTCTTCCCGTAAAAAATAGGGGGTTTTGGTCATAGGGATCGCTGCGGCCTTAATGTTTTGAAAGGATACTGAACCAAAATCAAGGCTAGCAATATCAGTTTGGAAGGCTTTTGTCCCCTCTTGCTCACCCCATCCGCGTAGCCCCAAATCAAAACCTTTGTTGAGTGATAGCTTGTTAACCTTAGGTGTATCCATCAATATCGGAAAGCGCGCCCCGGTATCCACTAGAAACAGCAGTTCTTCACCATCAACATTGGCGTACACATAGGGTTTTTCACCCAG
Organism: Alteromonadaceae bacterium; assembly: GCA_965279005.1. Classification (GTDB taxonomy): domain Bacteria; phylum Pseudomonadota; class Gammaproteobacteria; order Enterobacterales; family Alteromonadaceae; genus Planctobacterium. The sequence continues at coordinate 348,842 of CBDIHK010000029.1, forward strand.
AAACTCTGATTTTAATTTTACCCTTTCTGCCCCCGTCCACACGGGCGTAGCTTCGGAATTGATTTGCATCATTCGAACCGAATTAAGGGTATCGCACCCAGCTAAAATCAGACCAAGCACCAATACCAGCACAGATTTATAAACTTGAAACACCTATTATCCACCGTCCTAAAAAAAGATGTGAGGAAAATACTTAATTGGAAGTGAAACAAATGTGAAACCGAACCGCTAATTTGCTTTGAATCTATTGTCTTTTTCTAAATCATAGGACTGTAGCTAGCCTGCGCTGTTCATACAAGTCCCGCAGGATATGCATATTCAGCATGAAATTGCTCAGCTCTTGGCCCTTGCCAAACCAATTGTTTTTGACAAAGTCAGTGATATGCTGGGTTTCGGCGACAAAATCACTGGGGAAAGTCACCACCTCAAAGATCAAATCAAAATCCAATGCCCCAAACCGCACCAAGACGCCTAGCTCCTCGTAAAACTTCATGATCTCTACGTACTGCTCTAATCCTGGATGTGCATAATAGATAGCGGCACCAGTCTGGTATTGATCCAGCAATGCATCCAGGTCTTCGGGCGTTATCGGGTTTTGCCGGAATGCACTTAAATAGGAATAGGTAACTTTGGCGATATGGCGGTATTCGTAAAGGATTTCGCCAAAGTTACTGTAGGTGGTGAGCTGCATTATCTTGGCGGCTTTATCCCTTTCTAGTTGTGATTCAACGTAGCTGGAAAAATCGATTGTTAGGCTGACCAAAGAGGTCAAACCGGTAACCAATGCCAAAACTATGCCTATGTTTTTACTAACATGGGTGACCCTTTTGCTCCAGTGCGCGTTGTCAAAATCCAAAATGCACTCCCTATACTAGGTTATACCGATGCCAATAATATTCTTACCTTATAGTAGTTCATAGCAGCAGGGTTGGAGCCTTTTGCCAAGTAAAGTTAGGATTAGGCAGGGCAAGGCTAGCCCCCACGGGCAAGGGTGACTTGAAACCTTCCGTACGCGGTCAATTATTGCACTAGCTGGCCTTAATCGACTATCTCTCCGTCATTCAACAGGACTTTGCGCGCCGCCCGGTCAGCAAACCTGGCGTCATGGGTCACCATGCAAATAGTGGTGCCCTCCTGGTTTAGGATGTCGAGCAACTGCATTATTTCTTCGCCATTACTACTATCTAGGTTACCGGTGGGTTCATCGGCCAATAGAATAGATGGCTCAATCACAATTCCCCTCGCTACGGCCACCCGCTGCTGCTGTCCACCGGAAAGTTGTGACGGATAATGGTTAGCTCGGTGTGCCATGTTGACCTTTTCCAGCACCTCCATTGCTTTTGCATTGCGTTGTTTTTTGGAGACTTTGCTGTAGCTCAGTGGCAGTGCCACATTCTCCAATACCGTCATATCCCCAATTAGGTTAAAGGCCTGGAATACAAAGCCAATTTCTTTATTCCTAAGCTGCGCGCGTTGGTAGGCATCAAAGGCGCCCACACTGTGTTCCTTCAACAGGTAGCTGCCGCTGCTTGGTGCATCCAGCAAGCCTAATATGGAAAGCAAAGTCGACTTACCACAACCCGATGGTCCGGCGATGGAGACATATTCGCCTGCATGGATTTCTAAATTCAGGTTGTACAACGCTTTAGTTTCAACTTCGTCGCCAGCAAATGTCCGGCTCAGGTTCTCAAGTTTTATTAATGGTGTGTGTGTTTGCATAGTAAATCCTCAGTGTTAATTGCCTAACTACTCGTCACGCAATGCGGCAGATGGGTTGATGCTTATTGCCTTTTGCGCAGGCAGGCAGGTTGCTACTACTGCTGCGGCCAATAGTGAAACGGCAGCAAGCAAGTAGACCCAGACGTCTTTCGAAGAGGTTTGATACAAAAATTCTTCGACCATAGGCGCCACCCATGGCATGAGCAACAGCCCCAAGGCCATGCCAATGGCGGTCAGGGCACTAGACTGCATAAGCAGTTGTTTGAGAATTGCCGCTGGCGTCGCACCTATGGCCATGCGGATACCGATTTCTTTGCCTTTTTGGCTAATGTTGTAGGCGACTACCCCTATCACACCGGACACAGTAATAAACAAGGCAAGCAAACCAAAAATGCCAACCAGGTTGCGGATCAACATAGGTGACGCCAACCATTGTTGTTTGACTTGTTGCAGTGTTTGGCTGCTGGCAATGGCCTGTTGAGGATCCAACTGGTGCACTATAGACACTATGGGATCCCGCAGCTCAAGGGAATTGCCAAAGGTTTTGGCCAATATCCGTACCCGGCCAACCGGACGCTGCTTAAAAGGGGCGTAAAAGGCATCGCTACTAACGCTGTCCAATCCTTGGGAGCGCACATCGCCCACTACACCCACAATGTCCAGCCAGGTTTGCCCCGAATCGATTGAGATACTTTGACCCAGGGCGTTACCTTCAGGGAAGTAGTTGTTAGCCAGGGTTTGGTTAACAAGCACCACCGGCGTACTATTTTCATCGTCCATCGGGCTAAAGTATCGGCCTTGAAGCAACGGAATATTCAACAGCCTATGGTAGTCTTCAGAGACAATGGTTACCGTTGCCCGGGGGCGCACATCATCGGCATTGAGTTGTTGCACTTCTGCCTCGAACGGCACCGGTCCTAAAAGGTTTGCCGATAGCGGAAAAGAACCTGAGACGCTGGCGGACTCCACCTGCGGCAGGTTTTGCACACGGGTCAGCAACGACATGGCAAAATCCCGCCTTTGCTGGGCATTGGTATAATTGGAAAAGTTGAGATCCATGTTCACGGCCAGGATGTTGTCTGCGGAATAACCCGCATCCTGGTTGGTGAGCCGGTAAAGGCTTAAGCTGACCATGGCAGCGACACACAGGATCACAAACGCCAGCCCCACTTGGGTCGCCAACAAGCCATTGCGCCAACGCAAACCGGCACTGCTGGCTGTGACCTTATCGCCACCTTCTTTCAGCGCCGTATTGATATTGCGGCGGTTGAACAGTGAAACCACACCGCTGAACAAACCGGCAAATACCGAAACCAAGAATGAAAACAGTAGTACTGTGCCATCCATTTTGATTTCACTGGCGAGCGAGCTATACCCAGCCGCAAAATCTTTCAATAAGTGCAGGATAGGCCAGGCCAACAGCAAGCCTAGCAGCCCACCCAATAGTGCGAAAAAGGTGCTTTCGGTCAACAATTGCCGGGCAATACGCCCCGGCGTTGCGCCCAATGCTTCGCGAATGGCAATCTCCTGGGAACGCCCTGCCAATTTGGCAATATTCAGGTTGGCTACATTGGCGCTTGCGATCACCACCACCAATACAGAAATGATTAGAAGTAGGTAGAAGGTACGGGCCGAGTCACCGACCATTTCATCTTTGAGTGATACCAGGTTGGCCGAGTATCCTCGGCTTTGCGGATAATCATCCGGATACTGCGTGGCTAGTTGTCCGGCAATCGTATTCACCTCTCGGCTGCCTTGCTCAATGCTACTGCCAGCAGCTAATTTTCCGTACACGGATATCATTTGCATACCACGGCTATTAATCATGCCCTCACTGGAACGGAACGGGCAGCTTGCCGCAGTAATATATATATCGTCGTTGTTGGGATAGGCAGGCAATGGTGGCAACACGCCAATGACTTTGTGGGTGGCATTGTTCATTTCCAAGCTCATACCTACCACATGGTGTGATTGGGCAAATTGCTCAGTCCAGAATTTATGGGTAAGCAAGATCAAGGGTTCAGCCCCCACTTCATCTTCGCCAGGGCTGAATCCCCGCCCAAGAATGGTTTGTACGCCTAACATTTCAAAATAGTTAGCACTTACCACACCAGTTTGAACCCGCATGGGTTCGCCATGGCCCAGCAAGGTGAACTGCATTGAGTGGTATTCCACCAGGTCTGAAAGTTCCTGTGACATGACGCGGTAATCGAAAAAGCTAGGCACCGACGAACCGATATCCTGGTTTTGCGCCAGTGGCTGGTGTTGCTGCAGCCTGACCAAACGGTCACCATCGGCATAGGGCAATGGTGCCAACAGCACATGGTACACCACGCTAAATATGGCGCTATTTGCGCCAATACCGAGGGCGAAGGTAAACAGAATGAGTAAATTGATTGCTGGTTTTTTCAGTGAACTTGCGATAGCGAAACGCAAATCTTCTAATAAGTCTTGCATCTTGCCCCCTATTTAAGTGTTATTTGCTTTGCATGGTTGAAGCTTGTGGTATCCGAGACGATGACACTGTCACCAGGTTCCAGGCCGCTAAGGATATGGATCTTGTCTAACGACGCCCTGCCGAATTCAACGTTTTGCAACTGTGCAATGTCTTGTGCAGCCTGCAATACATACAGCGGAGCTTGGGCTTCAGGTTGTGCTAGCACCGGTCGGCGCAGTGTCAGTACATTTTCCCAACGCTCTATTTCAATACTGGCAGTAATGCGCAGGTCTGGCCGGGCACTGGGAAAACCGGATCCAGGTAACGCCACGTCAACGATGACCACCCCATTTTGCACTGCGGGATCGATACGCATGACCTGCCCAACCACGCTTTGGTTACCGGCACTAATAACCGCCGACTGGCCTAGGGTCACGTCTTTCACTAAGCTTTCTTGAACCCTCAGTTCCGCTTTTAAGTTCTGTTCCTGGGCGACACGGGCCAAAATGGCGCCACCATTGACTTGCTGTCCTTGCTCAACAGGAATATCCTGCAAAATGCCGTCTAGACCGGCTTTGACTTTGAGGTCGTCATGTAACGATTCCTGCAGCTTTAGAAGGCTACGCGCCTGGTTTAGCTGTGCCATTTTGGCTGCTATCTCTGCTTCGTGTAGCTCAGCCAACTGGGCCAATCGTTTGCGTTCTATTTGCAAGCGGGCAGATAGCTGCTGTTGCTGCAACTTGTTTTCTTTTGCGTCTAGTTCCGACACGATTTGCAGGCCAGAAAGGGCATCGTTGGCTTCGAGCCTAAATTTTGCGTTTTGATGGCGGGCTTCAAAATCATTCACTACCGCTTCTTGGGAAAGATGATCACTTTGCAGGCGTTTTCTCAGTGCTTTTAGCTCAGCTTCAGCCACTTGCAGGGCATAGCGGGCACTTTCGACATTGCGCGACAAAGTGGGGTTAGACAGGATCATAATGATGCTATCTTGGTTTACCCGGGCACCAGGTTGTAGCAGCAGTTGCTCCACCCGAGCTTCAGATGTTGCTGCTATCCAGCGCAAGCTTGTAGGTTGCAAGGTGCCGGGGGCGCGGACATCAACTAAAAAGTCTTCCTGCTGCACACTGGCAATCATAAGCTCAGCCTTAGCCACTGAAGTACCGGTACTGGCACCTGCAAAAGCGGCTAAGTACAAAATGACAAACACTGTGCCAACAGCAATAATTCGGACAAGGTTTGTTTTAAATCCGGCGGATTGTTTAGCGGCGGGAATATCCACAAGCTACTCCTGTTGATACCGATTCTATATAGTTAATTTAAGGGCAGCATATTCCAGAGTTTAGAGCTGTGCAGTAGCAGATCTGCCAAATGCAAAAGTGAGTTGTTTAACGGCGGAAATTAGCGATAAAAGATTAGGGTTGGGCGTTTAGCTGTTGGAACAGGGTTTCGCGGTACTGCCTGCTCATTTTAAGTTTGGCGCCGTTTTGCAGTACCACTTCATAGTCGCCATGTTCAGAGGTTAGCATTTCACTTATGAGGTTTACTTTGACTATTACCGACCGGTGGATGCGCTGGAATCCATGGTCAGCCAAGCGGCTTTCCATATTGCGCATGGTTTCGCGGATAAGGTGTGAACGCTTCTCCGTGTGCAGGTTGATATAGTCACCATCAGCCTGCACCCATAGTACCTCTTCTGGTTTAATAAAATAAACATGCCCGCTGCTGCGCACCACAATGCGCTGATCCTGCGGTTCGGCAACATCCTCGCTTCTTCCACCGCGCAATCCAGCTTCGCCCAAATCCATCTCTTGCAACAAGGCGCTCAACTGACGGGATTTATCGGTAATGCGCTGCTTTTCCATTTCGTCGCGGGCGCGATTTAGGCTCTCATCAAACAGGTCGGGGTTAATCGGTTTTAGCAAGTAATCCAAGGCATTTATTTTGAATGCCTCAATGGCATATTGATCGTAGGCGGTCAGGAAAATTACAGGCGGCATATTGTTGCTGCCGATGGTTTTCACCACATCAAAACCGGTGCCACCTGGCATCTTGATATCTAGGAAAACCAAATCAGGTTGCAAACGGCGGATACTGCTAATGGCTTGCTCTGCATTTTCACATTCAGCCACTATGTGCACATCTTTATGGCCTGCCAAATGCAACTGGATACCCTCCCTCGCCAGGGGTTCGTCGTCCACTATAAGCACTCGAATCACGGTAAGCCCTCATCGGACGCCGGTTTCGACAAAGGCACCTCAATGGTCACTGTGGTCCCTTTGCCCACCTCACTTGAAAAGCTAAAAATATGCTGTTTGCCGTACATCTGGCCCAAGCGCTCCCTAACATTGTTCAAGCCGATACCCGCTTGCTTTTGCAGTACTTTTTGGCCGTCACAGCCGACGCCATCGTCTGTGATTTCAATAACTAGATTGCCAGCCACTTTGCAGGTCTTCAGTTCCAATATACCTGGTTCCTGCTTTTCCCCCAAGCCGTGGCGCATCGCATTCTCAACTAATGGCTGCAAAATCATAGCTGGTATTGGCGTTGACATCAGCCCTTGGTCATAATGCTTTTTGATCAGCAACCTTTCTCCAAACCGAACCTGTTCTATCGACAAATACTGCTCCACCATATCCAGCTCGGATTTAAGTGGCACCCATTGCGAACCGGATTCATCCAGGGTCTGGCGCAAAAAGCTGCTAAGACGCCTTAGGGTCTCAGCGGCTTTCGTACTGTCTTGTTTCATCACCAACACCTGGATCACATTCAAGGTATTAAAAAGAAAATGGGGATTCACCTGCATCCTTAGGGCGTGCAGTTTGGTTCGGGATAATTGTTCGTTGAGTTGCGCTGATTCCAGTTCGCGCTTTTGCGCCAGGGTGTAAAAGTTGCGCAGGTTAAAACTGGCAATAAACAAGGTATAAATGATGATATTAAACAGAAAGAATTCATCTCCAAACAGGAAATGGCCAATGTGTTGCCATGCCTGGTATTTGTCCATACCTTCAGGTATATAGGCATAAAAGTGGTAGTGGATACTGACAACAACAACGTGCAGGAAGGTGAGCGCTAAAAACAGGCCAAAGTGCAAAAACACTTTCTTCAACCAGTTTTCCGGGGTAAATGGAAAGGTTTTGGCAACCCAAACTATCAAGGGTGACATCACGACCCAGGGCAACCACAAATTAGTAAATAAAAACTCGGTTTGCCGCCAGGCAAATGGCTCGAATTCATGGATGGTTAACAGGCCTGAAACCTGGGTAAACACCACATACAGCAACATACCCACCGCAAGCGACAGGTGTAAATAGGTGATATGCCTTAGCATTGGTGAACGGAGCAAACTAAAAAAACCACGGTGTAAGTTGCACCTAACATACTGTAATTACCGCGCAAGAAAAACAGGGGGGCGATGAATTTCAAGGCTATGCCGGCAGATTGCGGAAAATAGCGACGGCGAGTGCGCCATGAACCTTGTTTGTTATTAAGCCGCTAGCGGTAAAGACCAAATTCCCCTGCAGCAAAGCTGCCTGGTCGGCTTTTTAACAGCTATAATTAATATAATTAAGACATCCAATGGTAATAGCTTATTTTTATTGTGACACTCCCCCATATCCGCCCAACAAATTGGTTAGCCTATCTTGTGGCAGGGCTATTGGGGAGTAGTATTGCTGTGATGGGTATGGCAACGGGTGGTGAAGACGAGTTGCACCAAAAACAACAGGGCTTGCTCAAGCAAATCCAAAATGATGCTGCGCGCACGGCGCCGTTTAGCGGTGTAAAGCGAATTGATCTCAGGGTAATGCAGGCCATGGCCAATGTACCCAGGCACCAGTATGTAGATGATGCCTTTACCCGGGTAGCCTACCTGAACCAGCCCTTGCCTATTGGCCATGGCCAAACCATATCCCAACCATTTATCGTTGCCTTGATGACACATTTAGCCCAAGTTGAAGATGGGCACAAGGTATTGGAAATTGGCACGGGATCAGGTTACCAAGCCGCGGTATTGGCAGAGCTAGCAAAACAGGTAGTGACAATAGAAATCATCCCTGAATTAGCAGAACAAGCTACACAGAGACTCAAGGCCCACGGCTACAGCAACATTCAAGTCGAATACGCTGACGGCAGTTTTGGCTGGGAAGACGGCGCCCCATATGATGCCATCATCGTCACTGCAGCCAGCGAGACCGTACCAAAAGCGTTGCTGCAACAGCTAGCTGCGCCAGGCAAAATGGTTATACCTATAGGCGAGCAGGACGGTGGCCAAGAGCTGTTTGTCTACACAAAAGACGACACAGGCAAGGTCACCCGACGCAGCCATTTACCAGTCAGTTTCGTGCCCTTTACCGGTGCACAATCAAAACATCATTAGTCGCCAGGCACTCATCGCTACATTTATCAACCAACTAAAAGAGTTTTCTAGGATTGCTTCAAAACGATAACCTGACCAGATGAAACAGCCTGTGCAGGTTGTAATACCGCCCGGGATTACAACATCGCGCTAAAGTGGATATTGCTGTCATTAAAAATATAGAAGCTGGCAGCATTACCGTCATTCCAAGTCAAGTTGTCATCTTGCACTTGGTTTTGCGCACCCACCACACTGATAAAATGTATGTTTACCCTATTGGTATAGATGTTATTGCGCCTAAGGTAGCTGAAGATCACATTCAATACTGCCTGGTCGTTGACTAAAAAACAGTATTGGGTTGCCAACCTGGCGGCAATCAATTCCTGGCGGATTGCCCTTGCCATGTCGCAGTGGTTGTGCACCTTGTTGTCAATTCCGGCAGCGGCGAAAATGGCGTAGATCAAACAGCTTTTACCTAATCCCGAAGTACTGTTTAATTTTTTATTGTATTGGCTTTCGGCCAGCTGCTTTTTGCTGTCGGTAATGGTGCCTTTAACATTACCGAAAAAGTTGCTTAAACTGGCCATTTGCGAGTAGAGCGACAATAAAGTGTTGGGATCCAATGCAAGGTCGCAATTGTCTATCTGCTCCCGAATTTCCAACAAACCTCTAAGTTGCACTAGGGTATCGTAAAAATACTGAGTGACCTTACTGCGTCCGCTATTACTACTCTTCGCTTTTTTTATTGCTGTTTCCAGCCTGTCTGCTAGTGTTTTTTGCTTGGCCATCAAGGATACGCCATCAGGGATGTTGGTCATTTTTGCTTCATTTTTCCACCACTTTGTTTGGGCTAAAATATGCTCTAAGAAATTAGCAATGTACTGGTTGGCTTCAGTGGTTGCGATAATCAATAGGCCAGAGATCATATCTTCCAGATTCTCAAAGACGCTTTTTTCATCCCCAAAAGCACAAAAGCCAGTCGCGGTATCAAGCAACGTCTGACGCGCTGATTTGTCGTTGGGTAAGTGGCGCGTATCTAGGTCTGTGCCTAAACCCCTCGACTTTCCCGTGGGCTTACCGAGATAATCCCTGACGGCGTCATTGTCTGCCATAAAGGCAACTTTGCTTTTGCGTATATGGAACGTCGGCCGTTTTAAGGTTTTAATTCCTGCATGGGCTTCAAGGGCTATAAACTCAGTCTCGTCAACCGCGACAGCTGTCACTGCATGGTATTCACAATCGGCTCCCTCTTCCCCATGCACACCTAACGCATTTTTGGCATAAGTATGTTTTAACATGGTACCCACACGAACAATACTCGGGTCGCTTTCATATACGCCCAGCATGTTTTGGCTAACCATGATGGCCTGCAAAAATTTGGCAAATTTTTCACCATCATTGGCAAAAATAATGAATGGCAGGTTACGGAATGCCAATTGATAGGCGGCTTCTATCAAGTGTTTCTTGGCCCTGTCACCATCTTCGGCTTTGGTTAGCAACCGCACCCTGGGGATCCACATAATCACATCACCGTCCCCCTCTAGCTGGACGTTATATTTGTCATAGAAGGCTTCAGGTTTTGGTGCTGGCGCTGTTTCTGAACTGTAAAGCACATTGCGGTTATTGGGATTAACCATGTACAAGCCGCTAGTGCTCACTTCAAAGTCAACTTTTTTGTCGATTTGGCTTTTTGATAATCCCTTTTGGCTGGTTATTGTTTTTTTATTCACGTAAGGCTCCTTTTGATAGAACGAACAGCTGCTAAGCCAAGAGCCTAAATAGGAAGCAGGTTTAAAACGCGGGTGAATTGATGGACTTGTATGAATTGGCAGGCGGTTAGCGGATTACCCCATCAAAGGGTTGTGGTGTTTGGGACTCCTCAATGGCTATTTTAGTGCACATTCTTTCGGTATCTAGCAGTACTAAATAGTCGATATAGCCAAGTACCGCTCCTGCCTTCAGGGCTAGTGTTGGCGTGCAATTGTCAAAGGAGAGTTTCAAATGAATTATAGTTATGTTGATCTAGTGCCGAACAAATGTATTGAAACCGCGGAATACTTAATCCGATGCGGCTATTACGACGGAGTCATTCCAGTGGCCTCAGCTGATGGAGTGAAAGTAAGTGGAGACAGTTTTGTTTACGCTAGTGATTACCAAAGGCCAGTGAGTGTTGATTTGTACAAGGCAGATGGCAATACCGTTACCTGTGATTTAGATACCGATGATTTAAACAGCCAAATCTCGCCAAATTACTCTACTACCCAACTCACCAATATCATTGGACTGATAGAAGCACGTGCTGGCGTGGGTACAGGCCTTTGTGTGGTATCAAATGGTACGGCAGAAGGTGTCTGGCGGATCCATGCCGCCACCATGATTGCGGCAGCTACCAGTTCAAGATCCCCTAACTGGGGTTACTTTTTCGCCAATGATGATGTATCCCCTTCTTTCCAATCACTTAAGAAAGAGTATGCAACAGTGCGTGAGTTTATCGAAAAATACCGCGACGCAGTAAACAATTCTGGTTATTCGGTTGGTTTTATGTACTCCACCTAGCCCAAATTATACCGATCCCATTAAGTATTTGTGCACAACAAGGGCAACTTGGTTGCCCAGCATACCCCCGCTGATTTATCGAACATACCTCACCCACCGCTACACTTAGAAGCCCTCACTCGTAAACAGGAAAACTAACGCCAGCAATACCTGGTTTTGCACTTCCGGAACAAACAGGCGTTCTATATCGACGAGCTGGTTGATGTAATCCTGCGTGGCCGACGATGGTATTGCCGCGGTAATCAAGTCTGCAATTTGCCCCACCGTTGCCGAATCCGGTTCCGACATAATAGGCTCCCTTATGCTTAACAACAAATGCCGGGCGTTTTCGGTCAGGCTTTCCAGCCTGTGCTGCCCCTCTTCACTGCGCAATTCTTCAAGCTGACGCAAGGTTTCTTCGCTAGCCGTTGGTAATTCGAAAACACGGGCCAACAAATTTTGCCATTCCTGAAACCTAGCAACACTGGCATTGAGGTTTGGCAACTGCTGGTTAGGATCACCAATGGTGAGAAAGGGTTTCTGCAATTGCAGCAATTGCCCCACAGTGTTGGCTCCCTCGGACATCACGGGCAAATTGGCATTGTCTAGCAAGGTGTAGAAACTACCCGGCCCAATGTTGTCATCAGGGTGTTTTCTCACCACAACCAACTGTGGCTGGGCTAAATCACCTATATTCGCTATCAGCTGGGACAGTTGTGGATGGTTGCTGTAGATAAAATGAATTTTACTGGTACTGCTGGCGGCCACCTGGATGTCAGAATTGCTATAAACCACCTTGTCGGGTGCACTGGGGAAGTCAGCAACGTCTCTGTCATTCTTTGGATGCAGTGCCAGCAGCAGGGTATTTTTATGGCTAGTTGCACTCATATAATTAAACAAACCAGTAAACAAGGCAGAGCTAGCACGGGTAAGCCAGCGATAATCCCCCTCTTCATAAAGCGCATGTAGACCATAGGTAAGGCTAATATCCCAGGTAGCCTTCAATGTCCCGGTTAATGTGACCAGGGTATGTGGTGATTGCTGGCCGCCAAGCCCAGGCTGATGTGCCAACATCAGTGGGTTGTGCACTGCTGTGGCTTGTGGGTAGATAGCGCGCACCGGCAATGGTGCAGGAAATGCCAACCGGTTACCCTGATTGTCGTACACGCTGCGGCTGTCGCTTTTCCATGCATAGGGGGTCAAGTTTATAAAGCCTTTGTAAAGGCGTGGGTCATAGTCCCTACCTTTGCTATTGGCTATTTTGGCCAGTACACGCGGCATTGCCTTAGCTTCATCTGCTGACGTGGAGCCTTCGGTGTCGGCAGCACCAAATATTAAAAAAGGCTTATCGGTATAAAGTTCAATGTCTGTCTTAATAATGGCAGGTTCAGCAACGCCCAGGCGCAGCAATTTAGCCTTGATGTTCACAGCACTTGGGAATGCGAGGTCAAATTCGAAAGTGATATTGCACCGCGCCATGATCATATCTTCAGAAGGGGCAAAAACCAGGTATCTGACTTCCATGCCCAAATTGCGTTTAAGGTATTCACCCAAGCGCACCGCCGCCGCTTCATTGCCGGTGCCCCCACCTTCCATCACACGAATGAAAGCCCGGAACTGTTGTGGGTGAAAACGGCTAACAAATAACTTTTCTACATTGCACATATTGCACCTATTAATAAGAGCGCCACTTTTTTGGCGACAGTATAGGAAGGCCAGGCGACTGCAAAATAGGGCATATCTATTGGATATTGCCCCTGTTGGATTGTGAGTAACTGGCAAACTGCGAGAAGTTCCAATTTCAGTTTATGTGGATCATAGTGAGGCGGTACCTGTAACAACAGCGATTGCAATAACGGGCACCAAGTAGCATTGCCCAGAGATACCGAGCTTTTAGGTAAAACGCCTTGAGGAGAATATTTTTAAGGTTCCTGTGTCATGCGCTACATCGACAGTTACCTCTGGGCCCCCCGGGCCGCCATTTCCTTACCTGCGCCGGAAGTGCGGGCGCAACTGCCTCTGCAACGACAGCCTCTTCATGGTAGTCGGTGACTGCAGCCAGCATCTCGTGATCTGTCACCCCAAAACCATATTGCAAGAAACGGCAAATCCAGACCCAATTACCCTAAAGAATTCATTACCCGGGTGTTTCAATAGCCTAGGCTGGTCGGAAGCTTATTTGTTTTACTCGGTTAAATTAGGTTTTAACGCAGCACACTGTTGCCCATGGTTCAATTATTAACCCTACATTAGCCGATAAAGCCCCGAGTTTTACGCCTACAAGTTCTCCACAGTTAACAGCGTTTTTGATTAGTTTTTAGGAGAACGTATGTCGGACTTGATCCAACTTAGTGGCTTGCAGTCAGTAATGCCGCGAACATCCGCTGCAACATTGGCGCAATTCGTTCCTGTTTTGCAGTCACAATTGGCAGACTATGAAATCAATACCCCGCTTCGCGAAGCACATTTCATAGCCCAGCTTGCCCATGAAAGCGGTGGTTTCGAGCACCAAAAAGAAAACCTCAATTATAGCGATAAGGCCTTAAGGGCTGTTTTTGGCAAGTATTTTCCAGACGAAGAGATAGCCAAAGAGTATGCCAGGCAACCAGAGAAAATCGCTAACCGGGTATACGCAAACCGCATAGGTAATGGCGATGAAGCGTCCGGTGAAGGCTGGAAATACCGAGGCCGGGGGCTAATCCAGCTAACGGGAAAAGCAAATTATGCCAAGTGTGCTGAAAGCATAGGATCGGATCTGGTTAATGAACCTGATCTCATATGCCAGAAGCCCGCAGTTTCGGTTTCTGTAGCTTGTTGGTTTTGGCAATCCAAAAACTTAAACAAGTTCGCAGATGAAGATGATGTTACCAGCATAACCAAACGCATAAACGGCGGTTTGCATGGAATTGAAGCACGTCGGGAATACTTATCCCGTTGTAAACAAGTACTTGGTTTAGAGGAGTAGAGACAATGTCCACAGATAAATTTGATAGCTTTTGGGAACAAGTCCACAAACAAAAATACCTGAAGAAGAAGCCTATGGATTGGCTGCAATTAGCTATGTTGATTGGTGACTATAGCTTTTTACAAGCCAAGGAAGCTGAATCAAAGCAGCCTGAATTTGAAAATTGGTGGCAATGCTGCTTTGAGCTATTGGCTCCACTGCAAGTCAGGATTAGCAATGTCCACTACATGGGCTCTGATCACGTACCCGAACATATTGAGGTCGTCAATGATGGTCCCGCCAGCATCGACGTATCAGGCTGGACAATTTCTGCAGGCGATGAAAAACAGGAATTTGTTTTCCCAGACTTATTTGTTTTACAGCCGGGGCAGGCTTTCAAAATCTACACGGGAGTGAGTGAAGGCTTGAGTTTCGGCTTTAAGAAAAAGCAAATATGGAACAATAAAGGTGACACTGGAATTTTATTCAACCCTCAGCGCAAAGCAATTTCCACCTGGAGCTATGGAACTGCGGCACACCAGTTCATCGACATTAGCCATATCGAATACGATGGCAAGGAATCAAGGACGGAGGCGGATGAATACGTAAAGGTAACCAACAATAACCACCATTGGCTAGACGTATCAGGCTGGACACTGAAATCAAACAAGAACCAGACATTCACTTTCCCCGAGAACTCATACATTCCTCCGTACAACAACATCAGGGTGTACACCAACCAGATCCATACCGAATCGGGTGGTTATTCGTTTGGCCACCCCACGGCGATCTGGAACAACAAAGGCGACAAGGCGGTATTATCTGACGCAAATGGAAAGCAGGTCAGCGAATACGAATATTGAAAAGGACAACCGGAACTTGAGGACAATAGGATGCTAAAAGCGAGACCTAAACCGATAAAAGCGCCCGAGCCTCCCCCGCCAGAAATAAATGTCACACCGGAAGTGCAAAAAATGGTGCACGATGGCCAAAGGCTTCTTGTGTATATGGCGAGGAATGGCAACACGGGTTTGGATCCTGAACTAACCGGTAAAGTAGTTGAAGCCAAATACAAATTGGAAAACAACGCTTGGAGCCCGGAAATAGAAAATGAGTTTCTGCTTAATTATGACAAATTAGCCAAGATGGTTTATCCGGTAACGGTAGACAGCATCAACGCAGTTATTCCCAAACGGGTTGGCGCGGTTAAGGAGAAAACCAAGGCCGAAAAGGCCGTTATCTGGTATCGCCGTTACACCATGCTAGCTTTGGTATTGTTGATCGTCATGCAAGCCTATTGGTTATTTGGCAATGAACTGCGTACCAACCTGCACAAGGTGTTTGACGAAAGGGAACAAACTAAAATTGCATTGCAGCAAAGCAGTGAAGGAGAGGCTGACTGGAACCAGCTAACCCAGCAGTTAAAGGTGGACGACCAGCGCTTGGACGCCAACTATAATTTGTTGCTGACATGGAACCAAATTTGGTCGTTTGGCAATACCTTTGATATTGAACTGCCTCCCTACTTTCAGGCGAGATACGAACTAACCAAACAAAGGTTGGAGGAGAACCTGCTTGAGAACCAGGCAGAACTGGATCAGCTAGAACTTGATAAAAGCCTGCACGAGGTGCGCATCGTGTTTTTTGAAAACATCCTATCGGCAGATTTTGTCCTGGCTGCTTTCCAAAGTTACATCCTGCCATTGTTATATGGGTTGCTCGGCGCCTTCATTTATGTTTTGCGGGAATTGTTAAAGGAAGTCAAAGAACTCACATATAACTTTGATAGTGAAATTCGGTTTCGCTTGCGCCTGACATTGGGAGCACTGGGCGGCATGGTTATTGGCTTTTTCCTTAAGGATGAAGACGCTGGCAGCCTGGCCTCGCTGTCGCCCATGGCGATTGCGTTTTTGATGGGTTACAACGTAGAGGTCTTGTTTTCAATCATGGATAAAATGATAGAAAAAATTAAAAGCTCAATTGAAAAGCCTCCAGAAAAAAGCCCAGCACCCACTAAGCCTGCGAGCTAAGCATTGTATCCACTCTATGGGGTATTCCTCCCCTGGCAAGCTACTAGCCTGACAGGGGTTCACATTCTCATGCTATGCATTGCCAAAGTGCAGCAACAGGACCCGACGGCATATTCGTAATAATGCCCGAGTTTAACTGTGGCATTGCTAGCATAATTTTGCCACGTAAAACAGCAGCAGAGCGCCTTTATGAACAAGCACATTCCTCGGTTTCGGTTGATCCCAACCGCCTTTCTTGAAAGGTCCGTTGACACACCCACAACAGTGCGCAATCAAGATGGCTAAGACTGTACGAAAACGGGTACGCTACAGGAGAATCCCCCTATTTTTGCAAGTTGTGCGTCGCAGTAAAGTGAGGATACGACGCGCAACCGTGCACCATGCCCGGCCTATTCCTGAACCAGTCGAGCAACCAATACGCGTTGCGCAAGACACCGCCCAGCCAGCAACTGCTGCTCCGGAAACAAGCGCTACCCAGGTCGAACCCGAACCCATAAAGTGGCTGGAGAGGGATTATCATTGGCAGGAAACCCCTCGCACCGGAGCGCAAACTAGAAGTACTGCGGCCAGCGCCCTATCACTTTGGGCAAGGCAAATTCAAATGCAGTACCAAGCGCCCCGTTTCGGCCTTTTCGGTCATGAAATACAGGGCATACAGCAAAACCTGTTGGTTGAATTCGAGGAAATGCTGCAAACCCTTCCTGTTGAACTTTTCGATTGTTACGCCCTGTCTCCAAAAAACTTACGCCAATTCCTGCGCAAAGCTCGTTGTGCCAGGGTAGTAAAGTCTTTAAAAACCAACTCAGCCAGCCTTGGACAACTAAGCCTGGAAAACTTCCTGGCTTCCCTTGTGAGCATAGATGGACTTGCCGCACCCAATGCTTTTCTGCAGTCTTGGTGGCAACAGGATCTCGTCGACGGCTGGCAAGCAACAGATAACTTGGAAGCCGCGGTAACTGCAATGTCGCCCAACGAATGGTTGCTATTAACAAATGCCACAGAGTCCTGGCACAGCCTTACTATTGTACAAAAGCTCGGCGACGACCGCTGGCAATGTTGGGATAGGCATAACGGTGTTGTTGCGATGGATCTTCACGCGTTATTGGAAAGGCTGGCAGATCCAGCGCAGACACAGTATTGGCAAACAGTAGATAAACCTGAATTGTTTTACTTGAACCAAGACATTCAATCACATGCGAAAAAGCTCAGTTTTGCCTGGCGCCAAAACCTGCAAATGCCTTTTCTAAATTTCATAAGTTAGCAGCAAAGCAACATACCTTTCGCCAATTTCTTACTCCCATCGCTAATTAGACTTTCTGCAGGCTATTATCCAAACGGAGAACATCCATGTCTGAATTAAGAAAACTATTGTTCCGCTCGTGCGAGGCGTCTGATGGGCGCAGGTTCGCATTTTTAACCGAGCAGCCAGAGATAGAAGAACTTTTTGATAGTGGCTATAAAGTCGCTTACAAATCGATTGACGGCAGTCAAAATTCTGAGTTGCTGGCAAACTGGCGAACTGCCTTTACGGTAACTTCTGATGAAGTAAATCTGTTAGAAGAAAACAATGAAATCCCGGAGGTTGTGCAGTCGGCGTTCAACGCCCTGGCATCGGCATTACTGAAAGGTATCGATGTGTTTTTCTGTGACTATAATTTTGGTGTTATCGGGGATCTGCCAATGTGCAATGCGATAATGGAACAGCACAAATCAACAGATTTTGTGCTGTTTTCTTGCAACGAAATTGTTGGTGACGACCCAACCACGCAGCCTTACATGGTGTCATACGCCATGCCGCGCTATGAAACTGGTCAGAAAATAGCGCAACAGCACCGCATATATTGCCGTACCAGCGCATTTGCCTTTTGCGAAGCTATCAACGCCATCATAACCCAACGCACCAGGGACAACCATTCCGGTGGGCATATTCGTTCTGATGTAGATACCTACATCGCCGAACCTATTGCTGAGGAATCTACTGCTAAACGGGAGCTTGACCGTTTTGCCAATGTCTTGAGGCAACTGGAAACAGGGCAGTTGGCGCTACCGAATAAACAAACTGATTAACAGCGCCACCAATACAGATATCATCATTCAAATTGCCATAGGTGGATTATGCAATCCTGGTATTTCTACAGTACGTACTTGGCATCAAGGCTGGCTGGTATGGCGCACCAGCCTGCCCAAGAGATAGCATACCTTTGCCAATCCCTGCATGAAATGGTGCCAGGCAAAGAACTGGCAAAATGCTGGTTCTGGCAAGAGCAGTGCTTTACTCCTTGTGTGTCGGGTATAGGCGATAGTACAACAGCTATGCCAAAAGATCAGGCTCGACAAAACAGCGAGATTCTCTTTCGCTGCTTGCCCGATTTGGGTAGCAATACCAATGATAAGGCAAGTACAAAGACTTTGACCCGGTTGTTTAGTGGCGCCTATGAAAAAGTGCAAACCTGGTTCAACCCACTTACGGACATTGATTGGCTGCAACATGGAAGGTTTCGCAGCAAGTTGCAACAGCGTTTAGACCACCAAAGCCAGCAGCCTGCACTTCAGGTTACCGACGAAACCAGCCAGAAAAAGGCTAGCATAAGCTGCCGCCCAAATAGCGACACATCAATTTTATTACTGCGGGATGCGTTCTCCTGGTGCTATCAAAACAAACAACAACCGATAGCTATCCAGGCTCTGTTAGCTTGCTGCTTGTATACCTTTCAAAATACTTGGTTACAGCCAAAAACAGACAGATACTCCAGCGATGCCAGAACCCGGGAGCAAGCATTTCTCGCCCTTTTTTACGCGGTTAAATGCTACCTGACACGAACCCCTGTTAAAACGCAAAGAGCCATAGCGGATCACATTGAGGTTAATAAGTTAATGCCGTTACCTGGGGGTTTGCTCAAGCTGTTTGCCGAAGACTTTGAATACTTAGGCGCAGAGCAAGATTATATACAGGTGATACTACACACTTTGGACTTTTTCCAATGCGCTCCATTTAGTGTGCAAGAAGTATTGGTAAATGGCTTGCGCTACCGTGAAAATTTCTTATTGGATGAACTCAGGCAAACGGTACTTTCAACCAGTAATCGCGAAATACTCGATATTCGGGCATTCAAAGACAGTCGCTTTTTTCGCCTTAACCAAGCGATGGCCTGGCAAGGGCAATGGTTAGACAAGCGTTTCGCGGAAATGGGTATTGAAAACATGCCCATAGCACAAAGTGTCGGTGACCAAAAGATATGGCAATAGCAATACTGCACCTAGGCGCTAGCAGCAGTGCTGCGGCCAGCCATAACAAGGTATTAGGGATACCCAACGCATCTCCCAGTAAACCAAGCTGCGCATATGAATCCTATCTTACGCCATAGCCTAGTGCCGCAAAGACGAGCAAAACTTGCGTCCTTTTCGACAGTGGTGGCGCAACAAAAGTTGCACTTAGCCCCGCTTGTCCAAGCCGACGCCCGAAGGCTGCTACAACTCATTGATGATGGCATTTGCCGGCAAATGAACATAGAGCCGGTGAAAAGCCTGGAACACGCGAAAGACCTAGTGCGGGCACAATGCTCATCCCAAACCACAAGGCTGGGTATCTGGCACCAGGAATACGGCCTGGTGGGCAGCACAGGATATGGCCATTGCGACGAGCAAAATATCAGAACAGCTTCCATCTATTATTGGCTCGGTGCCCAATACCAGAGGCGTAGGCTAGGTAGCCAGGTACTGCGCCTGCTATTGCCCCTCGTTAAACAACAATTTAAGGAAATCACAGCAGACGTGTACGAGGACAACCGGGCCTCTATCCGGTTACTTGAAAAAGCGGGTTTCGTCCGCCGTAGCCAGCTGATGCAGGCCGGCGATCGCCGAATAATGCATTACTATTTGCCGACAAAACCCTAGAGCCTGATTATCCAAAGTGGCTAAAAATTGCATGCCGATTAGTAGAAATCCATATTGGTTCAGTTCCGCGAAGCCGTAAGAGTTGTAGGCTTGTATTGTGTAATAGCCGGGCACTGTGCAAAGACAACTCAATAGCACACATTTATTCAAGCGGTTGTTTACTTAAGTTTTTTCTTGATTTGGTTTTGTGTTTTTTTAATATTTAAATCGTTTAACCTGCCTGAAATCACAGTGGAGAACAAACCGATGATCATATAGATAAAGTAATACAACCTATTTACGTCTTTCCCACCGCATAATAGAGTCCACAAGAGTAGGACAGTTCCACCAACATTGGATAACGCAGTCATTAGCCTAAGAACACTTTTGCTCGATTTATATTCGTCTGGCAAGGCTTCAATTAACAAGCTCCCGACCAATGTTACTGCAAGGGGAGCCCCCTTGTAGCCCAGTGACGGCCTAAACAACGCCCACCCGGTGCGGTAATACAAAAAATTACTCACTGTAGATATTACCGACCAAGTCTGGTTTAGCGAACCAACTCTTCGGGTTAACTGCATTGCGCGGGGCATTGTACGTTTTAGCCCAACAGTCTGGCGACTAGAATCTAACAGATCCAATTCTATCTGTTGGGCATAGGCATATTTCGTTAAAATCCCTTGTCGTTTGCTCAAGTCAATATCAGGCAGTTTTAATTTCAGACCGGCACTTTTTAACCATTTTTGTACAACTTCAATACAATTTACTTCGTTAGATTCTGTATCGACGCTGTCTCTTTTTACGGTTGAATATTTTAGTTCACCTGACAACGCTTGTTTTTTACTTGTCTCAATTTCCTCGCTTATTGCTGCAACTATTTCTCCTGGTTTACCACCGGATATTTCATCTAAATCAAATTCAACACAAATTGAGTCCGGGCTTTGAAACATTGCAACTTCATCATAAACATATCCTTTGGTAGGGCTAACCCCAGTTGAAACTCTTTTATAGCTTTCACCCAAAAAATTAAACATTGCTATTCTATTTGGGTCAAAACCCACGGCGTTGATGGTGCCGTTTGCTTCACGAATATACAAAGCGGTATGTCCCCACAAATTTGCCAACTCAGAAGCATTTGTCGTCAACAATGACGCCCAGTCAAAAAACCCTGCCAATCCTTTATTAGGTCCTGGCTGGATTATGATGCCTATTCTCACTTGCCCAGGCTTTAACGTGTCCAACTGGAGCTTGGAGGGCTCCCAAACATATGAAATAGGCACCAGCTCCTTAAGAAACTCAATAGCACTTCGATTAACAGTTTTTTTATCTTTATTCATAGTTCAACTCCGCAGAAGAAATTTCAGTTCAGTTACGAACGACTTGGGCAAATTACCTGTGATAAAAGGATTGGGGACTTGTACGTTGTGATCCGCACCGTGTTGGCACGGCAGTAAAAGCTCGCTGATCTCAAGCGGTTACCGCAGCGCACTATTTACAACGAATTTTACTGGTACAACGTGGCTTAAACGCTGTTTAGATTACGAATTAGTAGGACTAACGAATTAGGCTCGTTTTGGCTTTGGGTTCAGAACGTTTAATGAAATTGGGCAATAGCAGGCAGGGCATGTTCTTGCCTGCTATTAGAAGACTTTACCGCAATGGTAGATGAGGAACCGAAGGCAGCTATGTGCAGTATCACTGGCAGGTTTGGTACAGTCATACATCAAACTGTGCCATTATTTCCCTTTGCTCATCCAGCACCTGTAAACCGTGTTCGACACCGGTCAGTGGGTTGGCAATAACAATGCGCAACGCCACCAGTTTTTGATCCTCCTGAGTCAACTTAGTCCGGGACACAAAGCTATTGCCACGCTGGTGTTGTTGCTCTTGCAACAGGATATTCAGCTGGTTAATCTCTTGGGTTTGTTCCTCTGTCCAATAGTCTTTGCCACGCAGCCTTTTGGGTAGGTAGCGGTACAGGAAGATATTAGATTGTGGTTGGGTCAGCAGCTGGAAATCATCTGTCAACAGGATATTCGCGGCTATACCGTGGGCGGTTGCGATGTTTTTTTCTAGGATTTCGCTATAACCCTGTTTTCCCAATAGTTTGAAGCCTGCTTGCAAGTAGAAAACGTTGGCTGCCCTAGACCCCTCTACAGAAATACGCCCCAAATCGGGAGAATCTTGGCGAATAATATAGTTGGCCTCATTGGCGATAACTTTGGGCATATCTGGATCCCTAAACAGTACCATGCCAAATCCCATGGGCAGGTATAGCTGTTTATGGCCATCAATGGTTACCGAATCCGCCAACTCGATGCCTTTAAGCAAATGACGGTATTTGTCGGATAGCAAAAGTGGCCCACCCCATGCCGCATCGACATGGAAATAACAACCATAGCGTTTTGCTAAGTCGGCTATTTTGTCAAGCGGGTCGAATGAACCGCACTCTGTAGTCCCCGCGACACCAACAATGGCGCAAACATGGATATGGTGATCCTGGCAATGTTGCAAGACCAGCTTAAGTGCCGACACATCCATTCGTTGTTTGGCATCGGTTTTAACAGTGACTAGGTTTTGCTTGCCTAGACCCAATAGCGCCATGCTCTTTTTGATGGAATAGTGACCAAGTTCCGACACTAGGATCACACTTCTTTGATATTGTGCGCGCTGCAACACTACATGTAACCCCAGTGCTTCGACATCACCGAGTTTGGCCATTGAAGTTGCCCTGGCACACTGCAATGCTGTTAGATTGGCAATCGTTCCTCCCGATGTTACGACGCCGAGTGTGGCTTGCGTGTCCTGTAACCAATCCCTATAGCTATGGTCATCACTGCGGTAAATTAGCCGATGTATCATGGCTAAAGCCTGCTTTTCCCAAAAAGTGACTGCGCTAGCGGTTTCGAATTTCACCATGTTCTGGTTCAAGGTACTTTTTAATTTGGATATCTGCCTGACAAAATTGGGCAGCAAACTTGTCATATGGCCGATAAAACGCGGCGAGCCAGTATTGATGGAGTGTGGCAATAAGCGCTGTTCACATTCTTTTAGAAACTGGGTTTCGCTTACGCCGTGTTCAGGTAATTCGATACTTTCGAACAACCTTTGTAACTCCCGTTTGCTAAGGTCAGAACACACGTTGTCCGAATGCAAAAATTGCTCTGTGAGCTGTTCCACACCATCCCTTAAGGGTTTATTCTCTGTCTTTGTAAAATAGCGCAACGCAGAGTCAGTCTCCGATACACCTGCCTGCAACGTTTCTACAGTTTCGATTGCTCCCTTTTGCGTCATGTCACCTTCCCTATTTTTTCTGCAGGTTCCATCTCAGGTTCTGTTGATTCTGTTTCAGGCACTTCTGTACTCATGCGCGGGGAGGTAAGCCGGTAACGGCTAAGGGTCATCAACATTAAAGTACAGCCAATAAGAGTAATGATGACACCGATAAAGACTTCATCTGGGTTTAGTCGGTCGGTTTGCCAAATCATAAACATGGAGAAAAATGAGCCCCAAAACAATGCGCATTCGGGCTCCACGCCACCGCTCATGTTTTTGATCTCGTCGCCTTTTAAGGTATTAGCAATCAGACCACCGCCACAACTTGTTAGGCACCCCAATAAAGGCCCCCACAACCATAGGGGATCCAGTTTCATCTCAACGGCGACACCTACGCCAACAATGGTATAGGCGCCCAGGGCGATGGCTTCGATTAGCTCACGGGTCAAATGGAAGTAACGGGAATGCCTTGCCGTGCCTTCGCGGTAGGAAATCCATTTGTGAACCAAATACTGATGGATGAAATTTAATAGAAATCCGATAACGCACATCAAAACGATGATAAAGACGTAATCACTGGTGCGTAAAATAGCGGGATAGCGGCCAACAATCAGATCCCGCATCAAACCACCACCGGCAACTAGCAACCCTGTCATGACCAAGGTGCCAAAAATGTCGTAGTTTTTTTCGCGTGCCATAAAAAAACCAGCCATGGCAAAGAAGATGGCACCAATAATGTCGACGGAATAGAACCAGTCCCGCTGCACCGTAATATTCATCAATACTGGGAATAGGTAATTGCCAATAATGTTGTTTATTTGGCCATTCAGGGTTAACTGCTCTACTCCACGGTTAAAGGCCTGTAGGATTTTTTGGCTGCGCGCATCTTTTTCAGGGTCGTCACTACGGTGGATCAGCAGGTGAATAGGTTTAGCTGGCAATTGCAACGGATGTTCTGATATTACGGCACCCAATTGGTTCTGCCAGATGATACGCGCGCCGACTAGACGGTCAGACACTACGATATCCGCTTCCCCACTGGCAATATTGTCGAAGTTTTCCTCTTCTGTTGCCGCGGCAACAATCAAGCCCGATTCTTGTTCTACTTGCTCTGCAATAAAGCGATTCAGCTCAGGGCTGGTGTAGTTATAACCAGCAATCACCCCCAAACGGAACTTTTTATCCTCTATCAGCTCAATGAGATCGCCTATGAGGTAGACGTCAAATTCTGGCAAGTTGACTGTCCTAACATACAGGGTATTCCATTCGTAACGATAAGGCTTGGATACATGGTAGGCCTTGCGCCTATAGTCGCTTTCAAATGCACCCGCAGCAATGTCCTTGCTACCTTCTAAAGCGTCCTTTTGGTTTTGAGCCCAGGTACCTGGACTATCTGGATCGTACTCCACTTGCATAGATTGGGAGTTGAAAATAGCCGTAACCAAAGCGACATCTAAGCCGGTCAAATTACCGTTTTCTTCTACGTATTGATAAGGTGCCCAATGGTACCAACCGGCGGTGATGGTCTCATTCGCGGCAGCCCCAGCCCGAGGCAGGAATAAAGACCAGATGCATAACAACATAAGGCAGGTGACGTTTTTCATATTCAGAACCTATATTTGAAGAAGAAGCGATAATCGCTGACCCAAGGCTCGTTACCCCCTGGCTCCGAACCATCCTGGCGGCTATAGGCATACTTAAAGGCAAAGTTGAGGGAGTCGGTTATGTCATAACCGTAGATCAGATCCGCTTCAGTATTAGTAATACCCGACTGGCTCACATCGGTGTGCAGAACCAGGAAATATAGGCTGTGATCCTGCCAGCTGTAGCTGGATTCTACGTACAGGTTCAAGCTGTCTGCGGTGAATCCCAAATCCACTTCGAACATGGGTTCTTCCACAATCAGGTTGGGCTGGAACGGCGTCCTGACATTATTTTTCGCCTCTGTTCCGGGTACTTTGGCCATACCCACCTCAACCGAAAAATCATCTTTTTTGAATTGCACACCCAGTTGGTAGGTTCGGCTATCAACCTCTTCGACAAATTGCCCAACATCCTGCTGGGTTAGGTATTTAAAGCGCAATACCTGCTGCCAGCCGCCATAGTGCAAGCTGTAGTCAAAATGCAGGCCAAGGCTGTTATACAGGTCATTGCCGTAGTAGTTGTAAAAGCTCAAAGCAACATTGTCGACACCGCTATAGCTAGCTTCAATGAATTGGAAACCGTTGGTGTTGTATTCCACACCCTCAACCCTTGCAACATCAACAAAACGGTTTTCGCTAGCACCGGTGTAAAAATCCCGTGAACCCCAGCTGCTGAATTTTTCAATATGGCCTAAGGTTAATTCCCAGTCATTAATCGAATTATTGTGGTACACCAAAGCTTCAAACGACTGGTCTTTATGCCTAATGTTATAGCTGCGGGCGAAGTTGAGTTTTAGCACCTGCCGTCCTACACGCAGATAGCTTTCATCATCTATTTGATAATTGAGGTAAGCCTCGTTGAGCAGGTTAAACCGGCTCAAATTCAGTGATTCGGCCGGGCTAAGTGTAGTATCCCTACTACCACCTTCATAATTCACCCAGCTGGTTATGTACTTACCGGTAAATGTAAGCCCGCGATATTCCCCTGAAGTGTAATCGAATATCAAAGAGCTGGAACTGGCGTGCTCGTCATTCTGCCCAGGAAGGTCGCCGCGGTTGCGGCCCATTATTACAGTGTTAAATTCGAGGCCAGCCTCACCTGGCAGGCTCAGGTTCAACGCATCAAGCACATAGCCATGGGCTTGTGACGATGCGATGCATGTAGAAAATACGGTGGCTTTTAAAAATGGTTTCATTTAACTGAACCTCAACGTGGTAATAATTAGAATGCTGAGCAGCAATAGCGGCCAGTACAGCAGTACTGCCCACTTACCTTTGCTACCTTGGTTGGATTTCTTGTTGAAAAACGGAATAGCGCTTGCGGCGGCAGACGCTATGGTGATGTAAAGGATGAAAAAGAAGTACTCGAGATAAATGATGCCTTTGGCCTGCAAAGTCTCTCGTAACGACATGTGGGATACAATCAAGACAAAAAATAGGCTCCCGGCATAGCCCAACACATTGGCTGCTTTGAAGCCATAAAGCTCATTGCCTTCGGTATCGCGGGTACGGGTCAATAACACCGCAAACAACAAATAGGCAATAACACCAAGCGGGATCATATAGGCGATAAACACGCCAAGGAATTCACGCCTAATTGAGATATTGAAGAACAGGTCAGGTTTATTGTTTAGTGTCCTAACATCGCCAGGTGCACCAAAGTTGCTGCTGTAATCAACGTTTCGGAAATAGTAGTAGGTGTTATTGATGTTCCAGCCTTCAATGAATATATCACTTTCCAAACCATTGCGATCCGCGCCGGCAAAGCTGGGATAGGCATCAAAATCCGGCACCAGGATAACGTCATTGTGATAAAACTCGGTAAAGCGGGTGCGTATCCAAATGTCCTCATCATCAAAGGGATATTTGCTGTAATTGAATGACTGGCGTAAAGACGCTTCGAAATACCAACGGGTAATGTCCCTATCGCTGTAAACCACCTCTACAGATGAGCTTTCAGCTTCGGGCAATACGAATTCCAGCAAGCGCGCAGAGGTATCATCGGGCTCTAGGAGATGCAGCCACTCTGCCGGCAGCTTTTGCCAGGCAAAACCGGTTACAAATATATCGTTAGCACTGGCAAATTTGACGGATTGGATAAAAAATCCGGTGTTAATTTTGATTTTGTCGCTGGCCTGGGTACCTGCCAGTTTTTGTTCCCGTTCAAAGGAATTGAGCGCCGCTTCCAACTCGGTTTTATTGGTAACGACAATTTTGTCGGCATTGTCGTTTCGTTCTGCCTGTAAATGGTTGTACCAAATCAATACAATTGAGCTAAGGCATAAAACCGAAAAGCAGGCGACCAGATACCAGCCCTTGTGTTGCAGGCGCACTATTAGAGGTACACTAAAAAAGAACAGGCAGGCCGCACATAGCAACACAAACGTCACCCGCATTTTGTGCAATACAGCCTGGTATGGTCTCGGTTCTTCATCAGTTTGAATAACCAAGGTGTCGTCCTTGTTCAGTACCGCCAGAATTTTCCAGCCGCGATCACTAAAATCTCTGGTGTACAAAAGGTTTTGGCGATGGTTCTTACTAACTTGTTGCGACGCACTTGAGAGTAAATGGAAACGACCCTGTTCAAATTTATTGATGCGCCCGATAGTCAAGTCCAGCTCTTCGACCTCGCGGATATTGCGAGCCAGGTATTCCTTTACCGGGTGTGAAATGATGGTGCCGTCAGTGGTAATAATGATGCCGTAACCACTATCCAGTAGCTGCAAGTCGGCCATGAAGTCGCGCAGGTTTTCCAATGAATAATCCGCCACGACATTGCCCAGGTTAGCTTGTAGCACGTCGTTCCATCGAAACGGTGACCTATAGCTGATTAGGAATTTTTTGTTGGCCGCGCCAAAATAGGGGCCAAACCAGCTCCCTTCTTCAATCGCTTCGCTATACCAGCCGGTGTTCCTGGCATTCGGTCCGGTTAAGGTATAGTCATAGGGAAAGGACGTCTCGGTACGCCCGGATTTGGTGAAAAAAGGCGCGTAAAGGGTTTTGAACTCGTCTTCATAGGTATATTCAGGAAAGTACTTCGCCAGCGTTTGTGGTTCAAAAGCTTCGGCAAAATGCGTAGCAATGGCGGTGCATTGAGGTTGCTCAAGTAAGGCCAGCATGGAGGGGATTAAACCTGTATAGTCAGGTTCCGGATCGCTCAAATTGGCAGCGATACTATCTACCGATAATTCTGCTTCGGCAAAAAATGCATTTAGCTTGGCTTCGATCTCGTCCAGCTCTTGCTCAACAACCACTTCGACTTTTTGCAAGGTGCTGTCTATTACTTGCTGTTCGAAATTCACTAATTTCTGATACCACGACGCCACTGCGAGCAAACTCACCACAAATGGCACCCACAAAAACTCTTTCATTACCAACCCGGCTGGTTAACTTGGCTTTTACTGTAATGACGGGGGTAATAAAAAACGCGGGCAGAAATACTGAATCAGGTATTCGATAGCCAGAGATATACCCGATTTTTTTCAATGAGTTAGATCACATTTAAATACTGATGAAGGACAGCCAGCAGCCTTTGTATCAAGCAAGAGGGACATCGGGCTTTTAAGGATTTCTGGCAACTAGAAACGGCAGCAGGCTATGAATGCTGGTCGATGATATTTTGGATTTTCCCAGGGTCGACGCTAAATGAGGGTTCGACGGATTTATCCTGTTCCATCCACAACGGCATTTTTTTAAAACCAATATGGTAGGCAACTGATTCCAAGACGACTTGGTGTTCACCAATGCGAATTAAAGAAAAACTGCGCTCAACACCGATGATCCTGCCTTTCGGGTATTCCGACAAACAGCGGTTAATCAACGCCATTTGCCTTTGGGTATCCTGTTCGGTTGGCTGGGTATTGGGTGTGGTGGAGCCCACCACGATGCGCTCGATGTGGCCTACATCCGTGATGTCAAAAGTATTAATTTCTCCTGTTCCTTGCGAAAACATCTGGGGCTCCTTAATTGTGGAAAGGACTATTGATTGCCATTGGCTTCGTGCTAGGGGTTAGGGATTAGCCGCAGTTTGTCCTGAACCTGAATTATTACTACCGTTGTTGGCAGCATCTTTATCGGCTTCAACCGGCGTTATGCACTGCTGCAGGATATCCAACACCCTTGACAAACCCTCCGGAGTGCCTTGCTGCCGGGCTTTGACCGAAACGTCGTACTTGGCTGAGTTGTCGGATTTGCGCTGTGTTTCTTTGCTAGAGGAAATTGAACCTTGCACCTTGGCTTTGACAGATATTGGTCCGATCTTGCCCTCTAATTCAGCTCCATATTTAAATTCGTTTGAATCTTTAGTGTTTTCACTAAAAGAAGACTTTACCTCCATCATAAAATTAACATCAACTTCGGTTATCTGCAGGGTGGGCACCGAGACGATTGAAATAAATGGCACATTGATATTGAATTCTTTCTTTGGGAATGTCACATTGCCTTCTTTATCTACCGATTTCTCTGGTTTTTCAAAAGAAAACTGCACCATGCGGACTTTGTCTTTTTCAAATCCGACATTTTTGATGAAATCTGACGTGGCCTGGGCTAATGAGACCTGGGCGTCACATGCAGCTGACAGCGGGCCACCGATAAGTTGATCCATAGGCAAGCCACCAAATTGATCAGCCATGTTTACTAGTTCACTCATATTAACTCTCCTGTTTGGGGTGTTAGGGTTAAATTAGCTTTAATAATTCGTTTTGAATTTTGAGATATGCTTCGGTGGGCTCCCCACTTTCAAATTCAATTTCCATGCTGGCCGTTTGGTTGCGTTTGCCCTCTTTGCCTCCCCCGCCAGAAAACAGATCGGTAGAGAGGATTTTTCGTTTCTTGGCAGGCTTAGCGTTGCCATCCGACTCTGTTGCCTTGTCACCGCCAGGAGTATGGTGGATATCCACTCCTCCTAGAGCGATATCGAATTTAGTCAGAAGGCGTTTTATCTTTATAGGGTTGTTCTGCATTAAGGTGAGCAATGGCACCAGCACTTCGCGTTCTGCAACCTTGCCTTCCGCCCTGAGGGCATCGGCTTTCGGCCCCATAGCCGGGATCTTGAAATGAACCATCTTCGGCCTACCATCTTCATCAAACCACTCACTGATGTTTTCCATGGTTTGCTGCTCGATTTGGTTTTGTGCATCGGCAATTGCGTTCATAATTGCTTCGACGAGATCTTGAAGGGATAAATTGGACGCCATTAAAACCAGCCTACCGGTAAATAATATTAATACTATGGAGGCTTCCCTATCCCTACTAGGTGATACGTCTTTACTACCCTGGTAAATCTATGTTTATCGCAACTACTTGTAGGGGCTGTTGCCACTGCCTGCCTCAAGGATTGGTGCACGCTAAACTGCGTTAACTTAGTGTGGCAAAAATCACGGTGTGTAACCCACTCGCCAATACATTTAGGCTGCACCAACCGTTAGCCTGACCTTATCTATACTGGCTTCCCCCGAGTTTTGGCACTTTGCCATTGCTAGCCTGTTGCCATCATTCATTTGGAGAGAACCAATGATTCAGTATTCTCTACTTAGCCACCTAGCGAGCCAGCACGACTTCAGCCAAGCAAATAAAATTATTGCAATGTACCAAGCTAAACCCTTCGTCCGATCCTGGTTGGCTTTGAATCTCAGCC
Organism: Alteromonadaceae bacterium; assembly: GCA_965279005.1. GTDB lineage: Bacteria > Pseudomonadota > Gammaproteobacteria > Enterobacterales > Alteromonadaceae > Planctobacterium. The sequence continues at coordinate 379,288 of CBDIHK010000029.1, forward strand.
TTTCGTTGCGCCAGTCAGCAGCAACCGAAGACCTGCTTTTTGCCGAGCCATATCAAAAGGATGACTTCCTTAAGTACCAGGCAAAAACAGGCCAAGTTGAGCACTGCGAAAAGCGTTCGGCATCAAAAGCAGATTTAAAGATCAGCGCGCCCAACAACAATGCCTGGTTTGAGTTCCACGTACTGCATCAGGATGAACTTTGTTCAAAACGCGATCGAAACAAACTCTACGAAGATGCCAAAAGGGTCAGGGCGCTGCGTGAAGCGTTACCCAAAGACGAAGTCACCTTGCTTGTTGGAATTTGGGGTAGTTTCAGTGCGGAAGACATTAAGTTCTTTTCCCCTTTGGATAACAGCAAGCATTGCGCCTATGTCCTCGACACGAGCTTGAGCGGCAGTACCCAAATTGCCCGTTTGAGTCAGATGAAAAAAGCGGGAAAACCGCGTTTTTTATTGGCGGCACTTTAGGTGCTCCCTGTAGGCTTGGCAATTCTGTCGGAGATTTTAGACCGGTATAAGCAATAGGAACCAGGGAATAAAAACACTAAGTGACGCCAATTGCACAACATTAGGGTGCAATCTAGTCTCGCTATGAACCACCTGCGCGCTCAGCACAATTATCTTTAATTTTCTTATGCAGCCCAAAAAGGATTTGAAACAAGGTTAAATGCTATTGTGGCTAAAACAGAATGATAATTAATGGGTTCGGTATAAGAAAGCTTAGCTAAAGTCATTTAGGATTTTGGCAGACTTTTCACCTATTTGAGCGTAGTTCTCAATGGTATTGGCCATCGCTTTTTGCGCATTATCTATCACATCCGCATACTTTTTATCACCGGTAGCCAGTAATTGCGCTAAGGCGACACTGATAGCTGTGGTGGTAATTGTGCTGACATTGCGCAAATTATCAGCGGCGTCCTGCACTGCAATGGCAGTGGACTGCGCCACAGCCTGTTGTGCTTTGGTTTTTGCTGAATTATCTGCCATTGGTGTTCAGGGCTTCAGTGAGGTTGAAGCGAGAGCTTCAGCGACCTGTGGGATCAGCCACCGCCACCTTTAGCCAAAATCATGGTGCAACCGGTGGCAACGGCGGTATTGGTCATAGTTTGCATGGCCTTTTGCACATTGGTGGCGTTTTGCATCATCATGGCAATGCTATCGGCCATACCAGCTTCACTCAATTGTATCGCTGCTTTACTGGGATCCTTGTTTAGCTCAGAGTCTGCCATTGGGGGTTACCTTTGTTCGGAGTGGGTGTGGCTTCATAGTTTATTTTTGTCTTTGATGGCATCGATCTGCTGGCTAAGGTTGCTGACCAGTTTATCCATTTCTTGGTTTACCTTGTCCAGCATCAGTGACTCACTTTCATCCATATAGTTATCTGGCAAGTCTTCAGCCTTGGCCGTTTGGGCTGCCTCACCGCTTTCCTCAGGTGCGCCTAAAATAACCCCGATCTCTGCCACTTTGCTATTGGTTTCTTCCATAAGTTCATTGACTTGTTGCATCTGCTCGGTAAGGAATGCATCCAACTTTTGCCAAACCTGCGTCTCCAGTGATTGCTCAGATTTAGTTTCCTTCGCCATCGCCTTGCGTTCCTTTCTTGCTAGGTTCATTTCCCAAATCTAAAACACTATTAACTTTGGGTTTTGTCTTTGTCGCTTCTCCAGATTCGTCATCGGAACTTTTTTTGCGTTTGAAAAAATTGCTTATGTTGAGCTTTCTTGGTTGCTTCTGCTCGCTGTCGTCAATTGCTTGTGATGCCTCGGCGGCGTCGCCCCCTTCGGCAGCTTTTTGTTCGTCACCATCTTTAGGATCCTCTTCTTTTTTCTCTTCCAATAACGATGGTATGGTAAGCAACCTAGCACAGGCATTAGTTACCGAAGCCTGGGTAATCATTTGCGAATTTTGTTGGCTCAATATGGCGTTATGCATCGACAAGCCAATGGTTTCTGCATAGGTCGTTTCCACCATACCAGTGGGTTGCACTGAAAAAGCTTTAATGACCTCGGGCTCTGGTTCTGCGACAACGCTCGTTGCAGGCTGTTTAGTTTCTTCGCTCATCATTTTCTCCCTGGATAAAGAGGTTAACGGTCAGTCAACGACAGTTTTCTGGAACCAGGGTAACTATACTGGGCAGCGTTAAATCGGGTAAACCTACGCTGATCACGGGCTTTCCTATTAACCGCTTTTGAAGAAGTTAGTGCAGGAAGTTATTATTCTCAATTATCCTGAGCCTGCAATTTATACCGATTCCATTAAGTATTTGTTTACAGCAGGCCTGTGCAAACCCTATTCAAACAGACAAGCGGAATAGGATACTAATGACGCAATAGATAGCACTCAATTAGGAGGTTTGGAGCGGGTAATAATAGTGTTGGGATATGTCCCCGATGGCGCACACTCTTGGCTGCAGTGCGGCGATGCTAACGCAAGCTGTGCTTGGCATAGCGGCGCAGACAAGCACCAGAAATGGCTGCTCGCCAATGGGAGTAGTACCGCTATGCGTGATGCGGAAACTACTCCTCTCCTTCCGCACTATCTTGCAATACGATAGCTATTTGCTCACCTACTTTGCCAAAATTATCGGCCCCTCGGCTTACCAAGGATTGCGCATCTTCGATAACGGTGTTGAATTTGGGATCACCGCTTTCTATGTATTTTGAAAGTGCTACGCCAATGGCTGTTGTACTCAAGGTGTTGATATTTCTCAAATTATCTGTCGCGTCAGCTAATGCAAGTGCTGTTGACTGTGCAATGGATTGCTGCGCATTGTTTACCGCGGTAAATGCCGGTGAGGGAGGCTGCTTATTGCTGATCATGACTTTATCTCTTATAAAAACCTAACTAATTTAACTACTAATTTCGAGTCAAATGACTTTCTTGAATGACTCCCGGAATGGATGCAAATTAATAGTTACGTTACAATAAATAACCATTAGTGCCTTGCGGCACTAATGGTATTGGCTAATAAACCCAAGATTGGGTTTATTAGCTGTCTTTCTCAATAATGCCTTCAGCACTTCGGCCAACGACAGAACCGCCAATTGCCATTAGGGAGTTTACACCCTGAACTGTAGCAGCCTGCAAGGTAATTTGTGCTTGCTGTTGGGCTGCTGTTGCGTTGTGACCCGCATTACCCAACGCTTGGCTGGTAGCCATTAGCAAGTTGCCCATTGCCATAGCTGGCGTATCACCGACAACTTTAGTGTTAACCTGTGTTACTGAATCTGTAATTTGCTCATTTACTGGCATAATTGTTTCCTCAAACGTTTAAAAATAAGTTATATAAAAATAGGGATTTTAGGTTTACTAAACAGAATCAACCTTTCTCTAGGACACCTTCGGCGCCTCGGCCTATTACCGAACTACCGATGGACATCAAGGAGTTAACTCCCTGGACGGTTGCCGATTGCATCACTATTTGGGCCTGCTGTGCAGCAGAGGACGCATTTAGTGCGGCAGTAGAAAGTGCCTGGCTAGTTGGCATGTACAGCGAGCCCATTGCAACTGCGGGCGTCTCGCCTACCACTTTGGTATTGACCTGCGTAACTGAGTCAGTAATGAATTCATTGACTGGCATTAGTTGCTCCTTTCGTTTGTTTATTAATCACAAAAAGTGAAATATAAGACCTACCTATCAGGGTAAGCCTTAACCTTTCTCGACGATTTCTTCAGCACTACGACCAATCACAGAGCCACCAATAGACATCAATGAATTAACGCCTTGAACCGTAGCGGCCTGCATCGTAATTTGAGCTTGTTGTTGCGCAGCTGTTGCATTATGGGCAGCGTTAGCTAGCGCTTGGCTAGTGGACACAAGTAAATTGCCCATTGCCATAGCGGGTGATTCACCTACGGTTTTGGTATTCACCTGTGTAACGGAGTCAGTAATTTGTTCGTTTACTGGCATGTTTAATCTCCTGTTAAGGGGTTTTAGGGCATAGCCCAGGTTAAAATGACGATTTACTCGCCGTGTACTACAAACGTTAAGTTGTCCATAACCTGACCATCGACAATAATCAGCTTCTCAATTAGCGGATAAGAATTAACTCTTCTTTCTCCGAAACCAATACAAGACAGGTGCTTTAGGCAGGTAACAATCAAAAATGACCGGCCAACTTCAGGAGAAACTTTAGGTAGGGAGCGATCTTAAAACTCGGTTGAAATAATGGAGAATTGCGCCTTTGCTATTTATTTAAACCAGATACAAAAAAATATTCGTGCCACTTATGTCCCAATTAACAGATAAATAAGCACATTTCCAATAGGTTAAATATTATTTCCAATCCAGCGCTTAAGTTAAATTCAAAATTTTTAAAGTGAAATGCAAATCATATCACCTCTAGCATTGCTGTCGGATTAACAAAAAATAAAAGCAAACCTAATAAAATAGAGTAAAACTCAAATAAACGAACAAAATTAAAGCAATTTTATTATCATGCTTCAGATTCCATCTAAAGCACCATCCTGAAAATCCACACAAAACCTAATGATAATGGGGGTAAAAAGAGGGGAACCAGAATAACCACGCCATAACCAAAGTTGCCAAGCCAACATAAGCAATAAATGATAATAATATATTCATGTGAAACGCACTAATAATATGCACAACTTACCTTTTAACAATTTACCATTTAAACACTCCATAGATTCCCACTAGTTAATCGTATAATACACCGATAAAGTTCCTTACCTTGCCATTAGCTTAGGTGTACGACTTAAGAGGAGGAACCTTAATCCGTGAAGGCTAGAGGTTCTGAATAATTATGAGCAAGCCATGGAAAACATTAGTCAAACTTCAATTGAACACCATTGGAAACTTTGTAAACAACTTAAAACTCACCTACTTGATACCGTCAGCAAATCAACAGTTCGCCCTTATGCATTAGAGCTATATACGCAGGGAAAAAAAGACAAAATTCCGCCCTTTAAAATGACGTTTCGAAATCCAAAAGCAAGAACGGAACCATTTGTATTACCCATAACTTACCAAAGAAAGCAAATTGGAACGCTTTGTTTGTCGAATACCCAAAAAGAATCCTCTAACCATCACCAGGCTACCCAGCTTACGCAACGCATTGCCCACCTTGTATCAAGGTACCAAGTCGGAGAATTGTCGGAACATTATCTTGGCAAAAAGCTTACTTTAGTAGGGCAAAGTCCTGCCATTTCCAGAGTCGAACTATTTATTGAAAAAGCGTCATGTGCAGCGTGCCCTACAATGATTGTAGGTGAGCCGGGAACTGATAAGTTAGCCGTAGCCATAGCCCTCCATTTTAACAGTCGCTACAAACACGATGCCTTCGTAGAGATCGATTGCAATAGTCTAAAGAATACTACGTTGAAACCTTATGTAGAGGCAAAAAGCCGGAACCTAGGCCAAGGAACTTTGTTCTTAAACGGCATTGACATGTTGGACATGAAACAGCAAGTGGAATTGCTGGAGATGATTGCATTGCATTCTTATGGCACTGGGAGCTGCCAGCATGGTGCTAGGAATAGCTTTAACGTTATTGCTGCTAGCACTAAAAACATCCAAGAATTGACGACAGAAGGACATTTCTCCAGGCGTTTGTACGATGAACTCAGCTTCTTGGAAATTGCCTTGCCAAGTCTTAGGGAACGGGCACAAGATGTCCCGCAACTGATCAATATGCTATTGAAGCGATTCCGGCTCTTTGATCAGCAATCATTGTCGTTTGAAGTCATTGATATCTTGCAAAGTTATCATTGGCCTGGAAATGAAGCCCAACTTGAAAGGGCAATAGCTCGATTGCTTACAATGAGTGACAACGATCCCGTCAGTAAAAGTGATTTGTATCGTTATTTGCCAGAGTTGTTTGTAAAAAACAACCAATCTGGCGCTGCCGCTGGTAGAGTAAAGAACTTAGCCCAAGATTTGCTCAACAAAGAGCTCAGTTTATATTCTGGAATACACAACGGATTGTTTAAAGCGTTACAATACATCGCACATCACTACGAAAAGGAAATAACGCTTTCAGAGCTAGCTACTAATGTCTTCGTCAGTGCCTCTCACCTTTCATACCTGTTCAAACACCACCTGAACAAATCATTTAAACAAGTCTTATCAGAATTGAGGATTGAACGTGCAAAGAACATTATTTCAGAAGCACCTTATTCGAGGATCACTGATATATTCCAAGAGGTGGGTTTTGGGGATCTTAGCCACTTTGAAAAGATCTTTAAGCGGCACACAGGATTGACACCTCGGGAGTATAAAAAGAAAGTTCAGTCAATTAGGCATTGTTGAATTGCCGTAGCACAGAAAAACGCTATTAGCTCACTGCGTTTGGATTGTCTGTAATAGCAAACTCCACAAACGCAATCCAGCAACATGCGAAATGTCTATTTTTGTCCTTGATTCTACTATCTTGAAATCCTCAGTTTTGCGTGTAGTTAGGTGGTTTGTGGCGCTGGGAGTTGAGGAATTTTTCGGTTATTTAACCCGACAGCAATGCAGCTGTCGGTGAGGGTAAATGTTCGAAAGAAAGCAAAAATGACGTTCAGGAAACACTCGCACTAGTGTATAACTGCGGTTTCTAGGATTGTATATTTTATCTCCCATCGCAAACTGAACTGCGTTGCAACGAAAGCGGGGCAAGGATTGGGTTGGCTGCTTTGCCCCACTTTGGCTGTAAGCATTCCTGGCCACTACTATACCCGCAGGTCGCACCTGCTGGCCATTAACTTTATTTCTATATCGAACCCATTAAGTATTAGGTAAACCAAAGCCTCCCGGAGGGCCGCCCTGTGGAAGACAACCCAATTGGCAGCTGGAAGTGGCTAAAAGCGGTAGGCAACTCCTAAACTGATGAAATGGCTCGTTGCCTCATTTAAACCAACACCGGCGCTTATATCTAACTGTATATCGTCACTGTACAGGTACGTCAATCCGCCGTCGATGATATGTTGCTCATCTTCTTGGGATCGATCCGGGAAAACCCCAAAGTATTCAACAAAACTCGAAAGCCTGTCTGTGTGCTCAAACCCAAGGCCAAGCCCAATTTGATTCTCCAGGTAAGCGTTTTCATCGTCATCTTCTATTTGGGTTGTTTGCACGCCTCCAAAAAGTTCGACACTGTCAGACAAGCTATAGTCCCACATCAACCCAACAAGGGGATCTGCGTTATCGGATGTAGAAGGTTCAGATCCAACGGGAATAGAAACCAGGCCTATCAAGGTGACATTGTACTGTTCAGATACTACTATGCGGTATTTGCTGCCAATCGTTAGGTCGGCTCGGGAAGTCTCATTGGGCAGCCCCTCCATGTGGTCTTTATTCCACCCATCCCACATAAAGTTGATTTCTAGATCTTCAGTAATTCCGGTTCTCATCACCAATTGTGGTAGTGTCTGGGTTGCTGTATCCGCGCCACTTCGGTTAAATTCGTATTGATACCCTGCTTCTAAATACACATAACCAGGCGCCACCGTATACGTGCCCGTGCTTAGCCCTGGACGATCTGGAGCGATAGCACCGTCTTCAGCTGAAGCTATTGACGGACTTAAACAGCCTGCTAGCAGATAAGTTAGCACCAAGTTTTTGCGGCTCATTTTCATAGTTTATCCCCTGAATAGTAATTTATGACTACCTGTGTCTATGGATTGTGTGTGCTATTGCCTAGAAACCATGTGCTCTAGATAAAACAAAGAACAACACGCCTTAGACAAGGTTAAAAATGTTAATTAGGGTTGGGGCTTTCCAATATGGCGTTTCTCTGTAAAACACGGAGCAAAGGCGGGAGTGAAGGAACCAATGCCACTAATTGCAATCAGCAGCTAACACTAAGTGCTATTATTAAAACCTCGCTGACATTGTAACGGCAAAGACAAAGTACCTAACTAAAGCCCGATTCCTTTACCGCTTTGTCAAATGAGCGGGAAACCGGCACTTGCACACCAGATTTCAGCGTCAGGATAAGCTTGCCATTTTTGCGCTGGTGTTCCACTACGGCATCCAGGGCAACCCACCACGAGCGATGGGTTTGCATGCCACGCACTTGTTCTAGCTCACGGATGGCATCAGACAACCGCATCAAAATCAGCTCTTCCCCTTGATTGGTATACACACGGAGGTAATGGTCTTCGGAGGAAATGGCGTAGAGTTCAGCGCCTTGGTAAGAAGACGGTAACCGCTGCAATATTTTGGCGTACCCAGATATTTGGGCACGACTTTCTACTTGTGAGCCATTAGCCTCTTGCCCGCCATCGGCGTCGATAAGCCCTTGTGCTTTTAGAGTGATGTAACTGCCAAAAATGACAATAAACGAGATCACCACCACATAAAAATACTGGATAATCCAAATATCAAGCGGCCAGTGGATGGCTGCCTTATAATAGAAACCTGCAAGTACACCGGTTACAGGTAAGGAAACAATTGCAATTACGGTTAACAACTGCACAAACCTGTGCTGCCGGGGCAACAAACGTTGCGACACCCAAGGAAATGTGATGCCAGTTGCCAGGATACCAACCACCATGGTGGAATTCCAAAAAATAAACCGCTTCAAAAACGGCCATTTATTGGTGTCGTAAACGCCCAAAAAGGCAAAGATAGTGCCAAGCAACAGGCAAACAACCAGGCCAGCAAAAAAGTGTTTTCGGATAAGCGCCATATAAACCCATTCAAACTGTGACAAGACCCATTATTTCACGATTCGTGGAATGCAAAATACTGCATTACGTGAAGTTATCCAATCACTTCACGTATTTCTCGTAGGCATCCCACTTAGCTGCATTAAGCTAACCCTAACTGGATTACACAAGGAAAGCACATGCTTGCTAATTACTCAGATGTATTTTCATGGTGCAATATGCTCGCCATGTTTGGCTGGGCGCTGTTGATGCTGTCTCCCAAAAGGTGGACATGGGTACTGGTTACCTCCGGTATCATCATTCCTGTTGCTTTTGGCCTACTGTATGGCGGGCTGATGTTGGCAAATGCGGCCAGTGCAGAAGGTGCAGGCTATGCGTCACTAAGCCAGGTTCGGACGTTTATGAGCTACGACCCAACTCTCCTTGCAGGTTGGATCCACTATCTTTGTTTTGACCTCATCATCGGCACCCTTATCGCCTATGAAGCAGATAAAGCGGGCATTACAAGGCTGGTGCAAATCCCAATCCTAATCGCTACCTTCCAGTTAGGTCCGGTGGGTTTTGTACTGTTTGTCATCACCCGGTTTAGCTGGCAGGCGCTTGCCCACAAACAGAGCTTAGGAGCCTCGTCATGAATTACAGTTATGCAGAACGGGTTTGGTACCAAACCGCATTGTTAATGCTGGCGTTAATCCCACTGACATTTGTTGCCAGCCATTTCGATACAAGGATACTCAACGGGATACCGATATGGGTCAAACCCCAGAAATTCCATGTATCCATTGCTGTACATTTGCTTACTTTTGCAATATTACTCAGATTTTTACCTGAAAAAACCAGGACAGCTTTATGGCTGAGCCTGGTTGCCGGTATCTCTGCCTTGGCCACCATAATTGAAATTTTCTTAATAGACTACCAAGCAGCACGCGGTGTGCACTCCCACTTTAATTTCTCGTCTGATTTTGATTCCTTAATCTATGCGGGGATGGGTGTCGCAGCCTTGTTGCTTTCAGCCCCAGCCTTAATACTTGGGCTGTATTTTTTGCTTGCCCCCAGCTCTGAAAAACTCACCCCAGGCTTAAAACTTGGTGCAGGTCTTGGTCTGACATTTGGCTTTTTTTTGACATTAGGCTTTGCCGGATACCTTTCTTCACTTCCATCTGGGCATTGGGTTAATGCACCAACTACTGATGCTGGAGGGCTACCCATCGTCGGCTGGTCACGCGAAGGTGGTGACCTGCGGGTACCACACTTTTTTGCTACCCATATGATGCAGGTATTGCCGCTAGCAGGATTGCTCCTAGACAAACTCATGAAAGACAAGGAGGCAATTATAAAAATAGGAGTGGCAATTGCCAGCGTCCTTGGCGTTGGTATTACAGTCGGTACTTTTATGCAGGCCATGGCAGGAAAGCCGTTTATTGGATAAACGGCTGTTTTCGTTAGTTCGAGGCAAAGCTTAAGTTATTTGTTGAGGTACGCCACAACCTCGTCCAGCAAGGTATCGACAATGTCCAGCAGCTCACTGAGCTGCTTTTCACCGGCAAAGTAACTCTGCAATAAAGTGATGGTGTCGGCGTCGAGGAGTTCATTGAGGTAGGCAGTGGTATGCTGCACCCCGGCAACACTTAGGAATTCCAAGAACGCGGTCAGGTCCTCAATACCAATGTTACCGCTCGCATTAGGGGTATGTTGGTAGATAGCATTAATGTCGTTGTAGGTGTGGGCGACTGCTTTGTCCAGCCAGCGAAAATAATACAAATCTTTCGCTTCTTTGTGGGCAGAATTACAGATCTTGCGACCATCAGCGACCATGCTCACAACCCCACTAAAGGTGGTCTTGTTTTCATTTTGCGCAAACGCATAGTCATGGCCGTTGGTATTGTAGATTGCCCACTCGGCAATTTTATCCACCAAGGCGTTGTCCGGCAAACCACTGCAATTGGAACCACTAGGACAAGTGCCATCATCATTGGCATTGCAATTAGTGATGGTAGGCTGATCTACATACAGCTTACCCAGGTTCATCAACAAGTCGGTTTCCCAGGCATGGGGCACGATGTCTAAATTGTTTTTATATGCTTTGTAATCATCCAACGTGGCCTGCACATAGTTGTTGAAATCCTGGGTGCCAGGTGTGGGACCGGCAAACGGATACGCACTTACCACAGCATTAGTATTTTGGGTGGACAACAAAGTATCCTTAAATACTATGGCATAAGCTGGCGCCAATGCGCCGCCTAAGCTATGCCCGGTAAATACTACCCGGCTTTGTTTGCCGGATTGCGCGTCCACGGCAATGCTGTCTAACAAATACTGGTAGGCGGTTTTGCCGGCAGACTGCATATTGCCTAAAATAGAAATGCCGTTATAGGTACCCTGCGACATCGCGCCTTGTTCATCGCTCCCCATATTGCTACTGCCGCCGATACTGTCTTGTGGAATGTAATAAGGCACCACGGTACCAACATCAAAATCTTCCACAAACCAACCGTTGTAGGAAGAGGGGTTGGTACCTGCTGTCGCCACGATATAAAGCTTGTCATACTGGTTATCAGGATCTGGTCCCGACGCAATAAACAGCAAGTTTTGGGTAAGGTAACCACTGTTGGTCTGTTCTTGGGCATTCACGGTCTGGGGGCCCCAAGCCAGGTTTAATTGGTTGTTGCCGGTATAGCCTAATTGGTCGCTGACGGCAGGCACACCGCTACTGATTTGGGTGACCGCACGGCTTTGCAATTCAGCAGAACTATTGCCCTGGTGGGTGGCATTGACGTTGGACAGCCAAGCCATGGAAAAAACGAGTTGTTCAAATTTAGTGTAGGTATTGCTCATGATAGCCTCCTTGGAATTAGTGGTGAGCGGCTATCAAAATATGCTTTTAGAGTTGGGTATCCCATTACACGGCATTACAGCATCCGGTAAGCGTTCCCAACCTACTGATGTTTGTAACTTCCAGGAGTCCAGCAGATCGGTGCGGTTATTCCTTGCTAAGTTTGGAATACATTCAAGCTGGTATGTAAGTCAATAAGGCTCTTGGCGATATCCTTGTTGGCTTGGGCGGTTTTGCGTGCGCCGCTAGCGGTGACTTCTGCAATATCACGAATGTTGAGCAAGTTTTTATTTATCTCGTCTGCCACCGCCGTTTGTTCTTCTGCGGCAGTCGCAATTTGGGTGTTTAGGTCTGAAATTTCCGCGACTGAACTTGCGGCCTGCTCAAAAATTTGCGCTGTATCGGTTGCCTTGTCCAAACAATGCTGGGCGCTATCGCTACCTTTGTCCATGCTCTGTACCGCATTATCAGCTTCTGATTGCAAACGCTCTACAAGTTGCTGGATGTCTACGGTCGAGGTTTGGGTGCGCTGTGCCAGCGACCTCACTTCATCGGCAACGACCGCAAAACCCCGGCCACTATCCCCAGCCCGGGCAGCTTCGATCGCGGCATTGAGTGCCAACAAATTGGTTTGCTCCGCAATCCCCTGGATATTTGCCATAACACTGCCGATCTTATTGGTTTCACCGGCAAGCCCTTCAATGACCTTCGACGCAATGCGAATTTCTTCATTTAGCTGCTGGATAATAGTTTTAGTTTCTAACGCCCCCTCACGGCCTTCAAGGACACTGGCTTTGACTTTTTCAGTCACTTCAGCGGCGGTTACCGTACTCCTTGCCACTTCCTGGGTGGTGCTGTTCATTTCGGTCACGGCTGTCGCCACCAACTCGGTTTCTTCCCTTTGTTGTTCCACATTGCGCAGTGTTTCCTGCATCACACTTAACGCCGTTTCCGAGGATGTCCCCAAGTTATCCGCCTCCGAGCTAGTATTGCTGATCAGGCGCCTGAGCATGGATATAAACTCATTAAATGCCCTGGCGACATCGCCGGTCTCATCCTTGGCGCTTTCATCAAGGCAAACCCGCAAATCACCATCCCCTGTGGCTATCTCATACAGCCGTTGCTGCAGGTTGACCACGGGTTTGGTAATTGCCTTGGAAATCACAAACGGCGCGGATACACCAAAAACTAGCGAAATAACAAACACGATGGCAATCCAAATGATCGCCTTCTGCTCATCATGCTCTGCCGTGCGTGCAGCTTCTAAGGTAAACTTCTGAACTCGTTGTAGCAATTTAACTAACTGCTCATCAATGTCTTTGTGTTGTTTTTCTACACTTGACGAGTTCCTAAATACAGCTTCAAACTGGCCAGCTGCTGCTAGTCGCAATAGTTCCTGTAAATCCTGTTTAAGGGTATTACTGGCGTTCGCAATATCACGTAAGTCAGATAGCACAATCCGATATTCAGCCTTTGCCTGCTCTGAATGCAACTTATTTATTCCCTCTTGGGTAAAGGTGATAACGCGTTTGAGTTGGGCATCAATGTCACTTTCCAACGAAACCAGCTGCTGGCTTGCTTGCTGGTAGTCAGCGGCAGCCTGGTTTTGACCCTGGCTAAGTAAACTCGCCTTAAACAAGGCTGTTTCCAACAACACAGCCTGCGTCAATTTTGCTGATGCCAATTCAGTAATGTAGTTTGTTAGCGGAATATCTTCTTCGGCAATATCCACCAGCTCTTGGCCAATCTTGGCCATTTGCCCCAGTGATACCAGCCCCATCAACAACATCAGTGCTAGTTGCCCAATACCCAGGACATAAATCTTTTGAGATATTTTCAGTTTTTGCAGCATTTCTCTTCTCTCTTGCTTATGCGTGCTTTTGCCTAAAATAGGACATCATTTCGATGGCGAAGCCGGGGTTGTCGCGAAGGAATTCAGTGTGATCTGGATGTTGCAGGAAGTTAGAAAAACCTTCTAAGTTCTCGGGAGGGGACTCATGCAAGTCACGAAACCCCATGGACCAATCGGGAAAGTTGCGCTCCAAGATGTTTTGTTTGCTGAGTTGGTTAACCCTGGAATGACGCTTGTCTTGTTTTATTCTCTGGTACAAAGGCTCGATAACTTCAGGTGCGCCTTCCAAGGTTTGCATAAAAGTGCCAAAGCCATCATAGAGCAACAAGCCTGTTATGTGGTTGGCTGAGTTGAATCGCCGAGCCTGGGTAAGTAGGTTAACTAACGCTTCTCGGTCAAATCTTTCACTAGCCCGGCTAATATATATTAATTCAATCATAGCCCCCCTCTTCAGGTAACAAACACATATCGTGGGATGATTGATTGTGGTTATAACTGCACCTGGAAATGCGAAGTAATGCCGAAACAGTACTCATTCCTATCGGGGCAGTTGTAAAACTGTAGCTCACTTTGATGCTTAATGCGCCAGCTCATTTACAAAAATAGACTAAAGTCTATGCACAAAGGACACCTTGCGTTTTTTTTGTATTAATCGGTCTAAAAGCGGGTATTGGATTGTCCTGAAAACTTTAGAGTGTGTTGAATTGCGCTTAATTTCGCAACCCTATAAGCCTCAGCCAGTCATCTACATGGGTAATATTGCTGCCGCTCAATCGCAACAACTCGTCCAGCATCTTTAACGTCAGCCCCCACACCCTTGCCCCCTGGTAGTGATAACAAGGCAGCCTCAGGTTTACCAAGCGACGGCGCCAGCGCATAGTTTTGCGATTGCCTGGCTGCGCCAAAAATGCCAATGGGATGCTGATGATTTCTTTAGCTTCATGGCTGAGGGTGAATTTTGCTTGAGGTTCAACGGCAAAAACATAAGGCGTAACCACCATGGGTTTGGCAGCTTCATGGGCGCGGGTTAGGACATCCGACAACCTACCCAAATAACGCCCGCTGGTTTCCAGATCTAGCCCAACCTCTTCCTTGGTTTCTCGCACTGCTGTCTGGAAACTGTTTTGATCGGGCAGCGTCTTTACGGCCGCCGGGCAAACACATATCGCCGGACCAAGGGTCACCTTTTTTTATTGGACGGCGCATTAATACGATGCTTGGTTCATGTTCACCAGTTAGAAGCACAGCAACTGCCGCCCGAACCATCCATTGCCTACCCAGTATTTTACGGGGACGGTGTTTCTTTAGTTTGGATTCTATTGAACTTATATTCTTGCGCTTCATAATCTACAGTCAAATACCAGCTTCCCCGGGCTCCACTAATTCCCCTTTTTTCCTTTGGCTTGGAGCTGCAATAAAAGCTGCGCAAACCGGCTCCAGTATATCTTGGTATCATTTATTTCATTACCGCTAGTAAAGAAAAAGTAATTGTGATCATCGGTAACATAGAATCCCCACTTCCAAGCTCCAAGGGTAGCGTTGATTTTGCTTCCCAAACTTTGTGGAGCGGACCATTTGCCATTGCTTTGCTTGAAGTAAATGGCAATGTCAGGCGCAGCCGCAGCCCCTTGCAGCGCTGCCCGTGTTATCAGATAGCTGCCATCCCGGGCAATAAAAAAGTCCCTGGGAAAATCACTTTTTTCAGCCAAGTTTATGGCCTCACCAATAGCTTTGCTGTTGCCCTTTTCCAGCACAAAAAAATCGCGCAACGAGGCCTCCCCCGCTACCGGTGAAGAATAGTAATAATTGCCTGAATTGAGTTGGGAAAAATAATGCCTTTCCTTGGCGCTGTTGTAACGCTTCTTGGGGTTGCCCCAACCTTGCTTGTTTTTTGTCAAAAACCAAACATCCTTATCATTTTTACCTTCAATAAATAGGGTCTGGCCATCAATGGAAAGTGCCGGGGAATTAAACCCTTTCACCGCAGTAACAGGGGGTTGCCATTGGCCATCGCTATACACCAGCTTCTGGATACTGGAGTCAGAATCTAATTGGTAACCATTGACTAGGCTATAGTAGATTTCGGTGTAATCATTTTTGAAAGCGAGCCTTTCGGTTGCGACAAAACCATCAGGAGTAGGAAGTTTAAATACTTGAGGAACCCCCGACGGTGGCTGAACCGATAGTTTATATAGTGGATTGGCATCACAACTCCACGCTGCCAAAAGTAAACAGCAATAAATAACCTGCTTGAATCCCTGCATGGGTTTCCCCTAATGAGACTGGTTGGCTAGCAGTATAATCGCCATTTTCAGCTACAGGGAAAAATAATCGGCTTAGCCGCCCGTTTCAGTGCTTTTAATATGCTTGAGAATGGCCTTAAATTCGGGCTCGTCCCGCAACGACCAATATACAGGGTGGAAATGGTAGTTAAATGGCCAACCCGCCCTAAAACCATAACCATAGGCTTGTTTAAGCAGGCGCACTACGTCTGCTTTTTTTTGTGGGTCAGCAGCCCATATTGAAGCCAACATCCAAGATTGGGCGCCATTTAGTGCATTTTCTTCGACATCGAAAAACGCCTCGGCTGTAAAGCCTTGGTAATGGGCGGCTATTTTTTCGGCGATACTATCCCTACCCGTAGCACGCAATATGTGGATATAAGCAATAACCGTATGCAGCGGCACACCTAACCTCAAGTTCAGCGGTTCAACAGGTTTTTCTGGCAAATCCTGGATATTAGGATAGAGCGCGACAATCAGGCTCTGTGCTTCAGACAAACGCCCTTGATACATCAATCCACCTAATAAAGAGTGGCGAAACCAGCTATTTTTACGGCCACTGAATACAAGCTCAGTTTGTTTTTGTGCCGACAAAGCGAGGGCTAGTGCCTGATCATATTGCTGATTAAGGTACATGGCCTGATACAGGGTCAACACCCCATCACCAAATGCTGGATCGGCATCAACTAAGGGTTGTATTTCCTTGATGGCGGCCAAAACATCGCCTGAATCAATTAGGGATTGGGCAGTGTTGTAGGCGGATAACTGGGTATTTCCGATTGGTTCGCTAGCTACATTTGCAGCAAAGCTAAGTAATAACAAAAAAATGCAGTGAGTCTTCATAGTAGTTAATTCCCATTGGCATGATGAACAACAGCCCAAAGTAATAATGGTTCATAGCTACTCAATGTAGTGCTGGCTTCACCTCTCTTTTTCTACCGTTAAACGCATTTATACCGACATCGAGGTCTTTTTTACTTCAATAAACCCGTGTCTAGCCTCAGAATCCTGGTTCCGATCATTGCCCAGCCTGTGATAATTTTGCGTAACTCATGTTTGATACCAGGGATTAGATGGGACTTCACGAATTAATGCTTGCAGCCACAGCTACGGCATGTTTTTTATTCGTCTTTGCAATTCTTTCCTTGCCGGGAGTAAAAAAGCCGGGCACTTGGATTCTGTTAGCTTATGTAGCCATCATAGGATTATTGCAGTCACTCGACATTGCCAGTAATAAAGATGCCCCTACTCACGCCTATATCGGTGCATTTGGTCTTCTGCTCGGGCCTTTGTTCTATGCCTACATCCTGAAAAACACCCATCATAAAGATCTTTCCTTACCCTGGTTTTTCTTGTTGTCTACTCCGGCTATTTTGGTGCTTACTGATATTGTCGCATTCCAGCTTGGCCTTCAATCAAACCGGTTGATTGAGCACAAGCTCTCGCTTAATGCAATTGGCCCCGTTGAACTAGCTTTTGTTGTGGTTTCTGTGTGGAAAATCTATGAAACAAAAGCCATTGTCAAACAATCCGATACACCAGACAGGTTGTTGCAATTGAGCTGGCTAAACTGGTTTTGCATCCTCAATACTATAGTTTTGTCGGTAGATATCATTCTCCCCCTGGCATTGGACTGGTTCGCTATTGACCAAGTACGTCCCCGCACCTTTATCAATTCAGCCTTAATGCTATTTCTGCTCGCTGTCGCCTTCAAACTCATACGGCAACCCAGCGTAATCTATAAAGAGGCCGAAAAACTAGCAGCCAAAGTAAAATACAAAAATTCAGGCCTAAGTGAGGGGCTGTCCCAGTACTACAAAGACAAATTACAAAAGCTGGTTCAGGAAGAACAGGTATACCTCAATAGCGATCTCACTTTGCGAAACCTATCCGATATGCTTGGGCTAAACGCCCATAACCTGTCCCAATTGTTAAATGAAACCTTAGGCTGCACCTACCACGACTACATCAACCGGCTTCGGGTTGAGCACGCAAAGTCCCTGTTGATGCAGTCAAGTTTAAGTGCGCTTGACGTCGGCTTTGAATCTGGTTTCAATACGAAAGTAGCATTTTACAATTCGTTCAAAAAATACCAAGGCTGCACACCAGGACAATGGAGAAAACAACAAAACCCGGCGTGATTTGCGATGCTCATGCTCGCGCCTTTGTTCCCTCCCCTGACCATCGCCGCCATAGGTATTCTATGGGTCCCATTTGGTGATATTTGAGCCACCAGTTAGTAGCAGCAACCTGGACACACCAGACAGCGGCAATAACTAGCAATGATTGCAGCGCTGAAGTCTTGGCAAATTGGCTAAAGCCGTAAAACCACGCCGTACACAAAACGCTCTGCAGCAGATAATTGCTAAGAGCTGCTTTACCAATATTCTGCAAACTCTCTTGCACACCGGCAAACAATTTACGCTTACTAATAATGGCTAACAGGGAAACATAGCCACATGCTACCAATAAAGAACCCCAATAATTCCAAAGTGCATTTTTGAAGAAGTAGTTTGGGAAAACCCAGCCTTCCAGCAAATTTTGAACAAGGCCATAAATAGACAGGCAAAAGCCAAAGGCCAATGTAAATAGCGCTATCCAAGCATATTGTTGAAGCGAAAATTTCCCGGTAAAAAAGCCTGCTCGATAGAGCCCCAGGCCAACTAGCATTAAACCGGTCACACGGTAAATACCCCAAGCCAGAAAGGAGCTAAAATGAAAATGCGTTGCCAGCTCAAACCTCATGGCCCATTGTTCAAGCCAATTGCCTTGGAACGACATAATTTCGACCTGGTTTACTAATATAGAATGGGAAAAAGCCGTACCGATAATTTGATTTAGGGTGCCTTGAGGCAATGCAACTAGTGTTTGAAAGCTACCAAAACTCTTGATGCTGCCCAAAAGCAATATTAAAAGACCAACGCTAATAGGCACAGGCCAGTTAAACCTTAGGAACAACAAAGGCACCAAACCACACAATGCATAGAAGGTTAAGATATCACCATGCCAGATAATGTAGGCGTGAAAAAGCCCTATCAGCAAAAGGATGAACAAGCGGCGACAATACCGAAACCAAGGATTGATACCTCGAAGTATTAGCTTGTCACAGATCAGCGCCGTACTAGCGCCAAACAGCATTGAAAATATAGCCATGAATTTTTGGTCAGCCACAAGGTACTGGAAGCACCACCAGGTAAGGCTGCTATCTGACTGCTGTTCAATTGCTTGAGGGTTAAAATAAACGGCATAGGGTTCTGAAAATAGCCGGATATTCATTAGCAATATCCCTAATACTGCTGCCCCCCTGATTAAATCCAATAATTCAATTCTAGCCCCAGGCATGCCTTAACCTCACACTGCAACAACGCCAAAAGTAGGTCAGAGGCTAGCGATAACTGGGCGTAAAAAGGTAAACCTGTTCGGACTTTACTTACTAAATCCAACTCTAGCGTGTTGGAACCACTTTTTTTAGCTCTTAGTCATCCGTCGTAATTGCATGGGGGAGGTTTTGGGCAACCGTTCAATTTCGCCTTTAGCTTCCAAATCCAATTGCACTGCTTTGCAATACCAGCGCACCGAACCCGGTTTTGGAAATAATTCATCTTTATTTTCAATACTTTGCAGTTGCTGTTTTACTGCGGCCTCCATTTCGGCAAAACTCATACCGCCTTCAGTTGGCAATACCGCGTGCATCGCCTCCCTGATAATGGCGTATTTGGTTTCATTAAGGTTTCGGTGTAGCCTGGATGGTTGACGTTTTCAGCCTTGATACTTGCCATAGCGGTATTTCCTGTAGCTCGAATACCCCTCAATATAGAAGAATCGAAACGGGATGACTTGCTAAATCCTGCTAATTTTTGCTGTCAGCTATCCAAGACTGATAGACAGAAGGTGAAACGCCAAAGGCTTTGCGAAAAGCCGTTACAAATGCACTTAGGCTGGTATAACCAATGTCGTGTGCGATGTTAGTGATATTAGTTTCTTTTGATTCAAGTCGATGGCGCGCAGCATCCAAGCGTAAGCGCATAACATACTTGTGTACAGTAATCCCAAATGCCGCTTTAAACAAACGGGTAAAGTGGTATTCCGATAGCGCAACATGGCTAGCTACATCTTTGGTTTGAATATGCTTTAGGCAATGCGCTTCAATATATTGTCGAGCCCTCAATAACCGTCCAACTAACACAGCGCGGGTACTCTGTTTATTTTTTGACAGGCTGTGTATTGCCATAAAGCGAGCTCGTTGCAGCTGAAGCTGCTGGCCAACAATCTCTAAAAGCAATTCCTCCGCATTGTGGTAGTCCGATTCCATCACCAATGCATCTAATAAACTTGAGAGCGAATCGCCTTTGGGCAAGGCAATGCTCTCTAGCAGCCCGCCGAGTTCTTCCGGAATCGACAAGAACTTAGCTATTTCTGAGATAAAACCAGGGCTGATGTAACAAAGTAGTAGCTTGGTAGGTTTGGCCGATAGCCTATCTATTGAGTAGTGGCTGTTTGGTTGTGCATCAAGATAGAGGTAACAGGTTGGATCCAACTTTCGCCCTGCTACAGATACTTTGCCATTAAGCGGACAAACAATAATGCGATGGCCGTAATCAGGCAGCTTAATCGATTGGTTTAGGTCATCTACCGAAAAGGAATTGATTGGCGAAACAGTCTTCATGCCACGCAGGATCCCTCTTTTATTGGATTGGATGTTTCAGCCAAACCGAGGAGTGCACCTGGTTTGGCTGATTTTAGTTTACATCAGAAATCCTTAGGAGCGGGCGGCACAGTTAGCTTCTTTTTGGGATTTTCACGCAGTTCTTTTAACAATTCCTCAACAGCCCTTTCAACCGAAGGATCCTTGCCTTGGAATACGAGTTCAGGCCTATCAATTACTTCAATATCAGGTGTCACCCCTTCATTTTCGATGATCCAGTTGCCGTCATTGTCCAAGATCCTGAAGGTTGCAGCAATTACCTGGCCACCATCGACTAGGCGTGGGTTGCCTGAAATACCAATTAATCCGCCCCAGGTACGGGTACCTATTAGCTTGCCCAGGCCTGCCTGGCGGAAGTAATAGGGTAGTGCATCACCGCCAGAGCTGGAATAGCCATTAATCAACATGGCTTTAGGGCCATCATGGGCCAACTGCGGCGTTTTTGTGGGCTCGACCCCGCGGCGCTTCCAGTAGTTCAAGGGCTTGCGCGCCAACCAGGTGATCATATGCTCAGGGATAAAACCGCCACCGTTGTATCTGTCATCAATGATCAGGGCGTCCTTGGTAGTTTGTGGCATAAAGGTCTTAAACAACTCGCGATGACCCGCTAAATGCGTATTAGGTAAGTGTACATAACCAATACGGCCACCAGACAACTCATCGACATAGGCGATTCGCGAGTTGACCCACTCCAGGTAACGCAATCCCAGTTCGCTCGCCACAGGTTTTACGGTCACTTTCCAAGTATCATCGGTGTTTGGTGTGTCACTCAACAACAACTCAATGGGTTGTCCTTGGGTGTTTTCCAACAACTCATAAAAATTGGTCACATCATTGGTAAGACGGCCTTGCACGGGAAATAATATAGTTGCCAGCTGCCGCTTTAATACCAGGTTCGTCTAATGGCGAGCGGAATTCTTCGTGCCAGTTTTCACCTTCAAAAATCTCATCAATCCTGGCGAAACCTGAACTGTGCCTGGAGATCTTGCCACCTAATAGGCCGTGCTTTTTGCGCTCGGCCGTCGGCATGTCACCAGACTGCACGTAAATGTGCCCAGCGTTGAGTTCACCCGCGATTTCGCTAAACACATAGTCCAAATCGCTACGGTGGGCGGCAGCATCGGCCATAGGTTGGTATTTCTCTAGAATCGCATGCCAATCCTGGCCATGGTGGTTTTCATCATAGAACCAGTCCCTCAGGGTGCGCCAACCTTCAACATACATCTGCTTCCATTCTACCGCCGGGTCGATCTTCAATACCATCTGCCCCAGGTTGAGTTTGGATTTGCCAAGATCCTGCTTTTCTTTTGGCTCTACGATGCTGTAGTTTTTGCCTGACCGAACCAACAAGTGTTTGCCATTGGGCGAGACCGTATAGGCGTTGACTTTTTTAGCGACGGTTTTCACCTCGCCATCCCGGCCAGTGCCAACCATTATCAGCTTATTGCCAGTCCTGGCCAAAACGGCATCCTTGACACCACTAAGCGAGTTGTAGTTACCCGCTTTAGCATTGAGCACTTCTACCCGCTGCATAAAGTTTTCACTTTGCAGCGCTGTTGAAATGTCTGGCTTTTCACCTTCCTGTTCAGGCTCCTCATCGGTTTTGATTACCACTTCATCGCTTTCAAACTTATTGAGGGCATGAATGTCATCATTGACTGCGACGCCGTAGATCCTAGTGGCGTCGTTATACAGATAATCAAACTCATAGCTGGAAAAAGTCAGGTTAAAATCCCGTTCCGAAGTAAAGAACAAATAATGGCCATCCGATGAAAAGGTCGGGTTATTCTCCGAGGTCATACTGTCAGTCAAGCGGGTACTCTGACCAGTTTCCAAGTTATAGTGCCAAAGTGAACTATAGCGGTTCTCATCGTTTTTAACGTAAACGATATCCTGGCTATTGGGAGACCAGGTGTACTCGGTCAGGCCGTTTTCATTGAAGCGGGCGACATCGATTTTGGTCTGCTCACCTGATGCTATATCAAGTACCCAAAGCGTATGGTTTTTATCCGCGAATAGCAGTTTTTGGTTGTCGGCGGACCAAAGCGGCGTGAAACGCCAAATAGTACCGTTGTCAGTAAGCTGCTTAACTGCATTGTTATCGGCTCGATCTTTTAAGTAGATTTCATACTCGCCAGAAGCATCGCTCATGTAGGCGATATAGCGGCCGTCAGGTGACCAGCTAGCATCAATTTCACGGCTGCTAGGGGAGTGGGACAGGTTGCGGGTGACGCCATTTTTCTTTGGTACCGAAAACAGCTCACCGCGTGCGGTGAATAAGGCGCGCTTGCCACTGTTGTCAATGCTCATCGAGTCAATAAATTCACTAACATTTTTGCTGTATGGCTTAGCGTATTGGCGCACACCAGGAATATTGATGCTGAGCTTTTCGGATTTGTTTTGGCCTGGATCGAAACGATACAGGTATCCGCCATTTTCATAGACGATGGCATCAGGACCCGCAGACGGCCAAAGCACATCAAACTCTTTATGGTGGGTGAGCTTAAGTGGCTCCCTTCCCGAGCGATACTGATAGAGGTTCAGGGTGTATTCGCGGTCTGAAACAAAGTAGATGTCATCGCCTACTACCGTTGGTTGATGGTCGGTGGCGCGATGATCGGTAAGTTGTTCAGAGGTATTGTTTTCCAGGTCATAGACCCAAACATCCTGTGCCCGGCCACCGCGGGTGCGCTTCCAGGTGCGGAATTCGCGGTCGATAGGCGTATAGACAAATTTGCTGCCGTCGCTAGATAGCATGCCGCCACCCGTTTCTGGCACCGCCAACGGCTGTTCCATACCACCGTCAACTGACACCATATAAGGACGCCCCATACGCTGTCCCCAGGGCAGGCGGTTGGCTCGGAACAGGATATTTTCACCATCTGGTGTCCAATCCAAGATGCGATAATCAAAACCGCCCCTAGGTGGCATAGGACCGACATCATTGTAATAGGTGAGCTGGGTTAAACCTGAACCATCCACATTCATCACATAAACCTGGCGGCTACCATTGTATTCGGCGGAGAAGGCAATTTTGCTACCATCGGGTGAAAATTTGGGAAAGGCTTCAAAACCAATATGGTCAGTCAAGCGTTTACTGCTGCCGGTAGTATGGTCAGCGATGTAAATGTCACCGGCATAAACGAAAGTGACTTTGTCTTTGTGGATATCAGCGAAGCGTAACAAACGCGTATCTTCGGTTTCATAGGCATGGCTAAGACCCGATGCCATAAGGCAGATGGCAGCCAGCAGTTTAGGGTATTTCATGTCGTTCCTTATTGTTTTAGTGATACTAGTTACTTAGCAGTGTTACATAGTAACAATTAGACTAGGCACTGCAGCGGACAGGCGGTGAAGTACAGATATTCTGCGTTGACTTATACCTCGGCTTGGCCGTAAAAGATTAATTATTCGCCTTCGTAGACAATTTTTCCATCCATCATAGTCAGCTTGGTTTGCCCATACAGGACGTAGCCAATGAAAGGGGAGTTTTTGGATTTGGACGCAAAAAAATCTTCATCCACCATGAAGGCCGTGTCTAAATCGAACAGGCATAAGTCAGCTTTTGCACCTACTTCAATACGGCCACATTCAATGCCAAACAACCCACCCGCACCTTTGCTCATCAGATCAATACAGGTAGTCATGGCCATCCTGCCGGTCTTGACAAAATGGGTGTAGATCAGGGGAAAGGCCGTTTCTAATCCAATGATACCAAAGGGCGCAAACTCAATATCATGGGCTTTTTCGTTGGGTGAATGGGGTGCATGGTCAGTAGCTATGGCGTCAATGGTGCCATCAAGCAAGGCTTCCTGACAGGCCAGCTTGTCATCGCGTGAACGCAATGGCGGGTTCATTTTCCAATTCGCATCCAGCGTGTTATCCGGCTTAACCCTGATGTCTTCATCGCACAGCAACAAATGATGTGGTGAAACCTCAGCTGTTACATTAATGCCATCCCGCTTGGCCGCCCTTACGGCTTCAATAGAGGCTTTGGTAGATATATGCAACACGTGGTAATGGGCACCGATTTCAGCGCTCATTTGGCAGCCTCGTTGCACATGGACAGATTCAGACTCAGGTTTGATCCCTTTAACACCGAATTTCTCAGCCATTTCACCCGCATGGATGGCACCGCCATTGGACAAGGACTCATCTTCTGAGTGATCTAGCACAGGCAACCCAACTTCTCTAGCCTGGATGAGGGCTTGTTTGAACAGTTCAGGTTCTTGCACCCCTCTACCATCGTCGGTTATCGCTACCGCACCCGCTTGTTTCAACGCCGCAAAGTCGGTTAACTTTTTCCCGGCTAAGGAATACGACAGCGAGCCGGTGGGGTAAACCTTACAAATACCGACTTCTTCAGATCGTTTTGCCATAAAACCTACCACCTCAGCATTGTCGGCAGTGGGGCTTGTGTTAGGCATGGAAATGACGCTGGTAAAACCGCCTTTAACTGCGGCTTTGCTGCCGGATTCAATATCTTCTTTGTATTCCATACCAGGTTCGCGGAAGTGAACCTGGGGATCAACTAACCCTGGCGACAAAAATAAGCCACTAGCATCGACAATCCGGTCAAACCTGCCTTCAGGGAGAGCCTCAGAGACACTGCTGATTTTGTCGTCTTGCACAACGATGTTGATGATAATGTCGCCGTCAGAGGCATCACCAATCAATCTTTTTTTACAATTGGCGTTTTTAATCAGGGTTTTCATGGGGGCAATAATCTCTTCACTGTAACGATATGTGATAACATAACAATTTATAAACCTAAAACCCAGATGCAGAGTAATGAATCTGCCAATCAATTAAATAACTCAGAGTAAAAATGCAGCAAAACCAAACTTCTCTTCCCGATATCGCTAAAAATCATCCGGTAGCAAACCCAAAATCTTTACAATGGGTGGGCATGGAAAAGATTGGCATCCCGATTAAGTTATCTCTGGCAAATGGTGACGTTACCGCCACGAGTGCGAAAGCAGATGTTTTTGTCAGCCTAGATACGGCAGCAAAAGGCATCCATATGTCCCGCTTGTATTTGAAACTGAACGAATTGTTAGCTAACCAAATTGTCACCCAAAATAGCCTCAACACATTGCTAGATTCTATGTTGCAGTCGCACATTGACATCAGCAAGTCAGCCATGGTCAGGCTCGCCTTTGACTTGCCAATCCACAAAAAAGCACTGCTTAGTGACAATTATGGCTTTCAGCTATATTCGGTGGTGCTAACCAAGCAAATTATTGCCGGTAAGGGCAAAACCGAGCTGGAGCTAACTATTCCCTATTCCAGCACCTGTCCTTGCTCAGCTTCCCTCGCAACCCAATTAAACGCAGAAGCAATCCAAAACCATTTCCAAGAGGAAATGGTGAGCAAGGCCGACTTGGTGAAATGGCTAACTTCGGGCGAAGCATCCCTGGCTACCCCACACAACCAGCGCTCCTATGCCTACATCAAGCTAGACATAATCCACGGCCACACTGTTGATATCGATACACTTATATTTCAATTGGAAGATGCGATAGGCACACCTGTTCAAACCGCGGTTAAACGCGAGGATGAACAGGAATTTGCCCGGCTCAACGGCAATAACCTTTTGTTTTGCGAAGACGCGGGCCGGCGCATAAAACAGTTTTTGGAAGACTTACAGTATGTTGAAGACTACTGGTTTAAAGTCGAACACCAAGAAAGCCTGCACGCCCACAACGCTGTAGTAATCGACCAAAAACAGGCTTAGAAAATAGATATCAAAGCTATAGTAAAAACTCGTTACGAGCACAAGAAGTAACTGGCGGCTCCCCTTTGCTATCAGGTATGCCAAACCACTTACCGGCAACGGCCATCAATGCAGTTTGATGTTGCAATACATGGGTATGCCTAAGCCGTGGAATACCTATTAGCTGTTTGTCGCCTTGCAGTTGGTCGAACAGCTTTTGGTTTAAGCCGCGGTCACTCATTTGATCAATCTCGCCGTACACCAATAAAGTAGGAGCATGCAATTGCGCCGCAGCTGACAAGGTATCGGAGGTAGACTGGTAATCGTAACCGGCAATACCTCGGGCTGACTCCACTATGTCAACTTCATTGCCATCTAGCAAATTCGCAATCCAAGGACGTGAGCGGGCGCCAAACTTGGGGATGGTTTCTGCAATTGAATGCATTGCAGCCACTGCAATGATGCGCTTGACCCTATCATCCCTACTTCCCAGTTGGATAGCGGTTGCCGCGCCCAGGGAAAAGCCAAAGACATCAAACTCAGTCAGTCCTAGGTGATCTGCAAATTGCATCATATCCGCACTTTCTTGTTCGCCAAAGGACAACCAGTCACCACCACTCATTCCGTGGCCGCGTAAATCAGGAATTATGACCCTGTAACCCTGTTGTGCAAATTCAACCCCATAACTGACTAAGCTTCGGTTATCCCGTGCCCAGCCATGCAGCATTAGCAAAACACCTTTTTCTTCTGGTATTAACTTGGCTTGATGGCACTGTTTAACCGGCCAAGTCCAATGGGTGTGGATGTATCTGATCCAATCGCCACCCTCACCTTCCACCGGCTTGGTAGCAAAGGTATAACCATAATTCCCAGCTGCGATATCAAAGTAGCTGATTGTTAACCCTTCAACGTCTAATTGCACTTGCCGCCGTTGAAAACCATTGTGTTCAATTAGCCGGTCAGTCGCGTCGTTCACTATTGAGAACTGCTCATTGACCGTGGTGCCCAATAGTGAATCATTGGGAGCACTCACCATTTGCATGGCAATGAAATAATTCGCACAGGCACTCAGATTTAACAGTACAGGAATAAACGCAAGGACAAGCAGTAAATGGCGGACTCTAAACATAACAATAAGCTTTTCAAATAAAAGCTATTGTTTGGAAAACCCCATTGATTTCAATTGCCCATCGCCAGGATGGATCATATTGAGGCTGGATATACATTCATAGGGGTGAATCGGAGGATGCCAAGCAACCATAGGAACCAAAGGGGTCAGGTTCGATTGAACCAAGTAAACTCTTTGGTTCTTCAATCGAACCTGACCCCTTTGGTTCTTTGGTTCCTACATGGCAATGTCAAAGCGGCTTTTCAATTTTGCCATATAGGTACGGCTACAGGCCACCTCGTCGCCAGAGTTTAAGATCATGTTGTAGTCGCCACGGCCTTTCGGTTCCAACTCTTTAATTTCACCCAGGTTAACAATGGCAGAGCGGTGCACCCGTTGGAAGGTTTTGGGGTTGAGGATTTTTTCAATGTTGCTTATGGTTTCCCGCTTCAAATAGTTATCGCCATCGCAGGTTAACTCGATGTAGTCACCGGAGGCTTTGATTAGGGATATCTTGGCTACAGGTAATAAGCTGATCTTGTTCAGCCGTTCCAATGCGATGAATTCAGGATAGCTGGTGAGGTTACTAATGGAAGCAATCGCTTTGGCCGCTTTTTGCTCCTCCGCGCCCTCTTCAAAACTTAACCCCCGCTTCATGGACAAATAAAACCCACACCAAACCAGCATGACTAACGAAAAGTTCAGTGAGCCACCAAAATAATACCCCGTTTGAAAACCATGTTCCGGTGAGCCAAAAGTGAAAATCATAAAATGGTTTACTAACAGCGAGGACACACTGCCAATGGTGTAAGCATAAACCAGTAGTGACAACACCATCAGCTTATTCGACCTCCCCGTAAGGTATTCCCAAAGAGGAAGAAACAGCAAACTACTGGCGGATCCCAAAAGCGTATAGAGCAAGTTCCGGCTGGCCGCCATTTCCCATGTCATGCCTTGGCTCAACCCAGAAAGCATTAACACCATAAAGGCCACTAGCCAAAACGAAAGGTGGAAGCGCCAAAAACGAGATTTAATCTGCCGAATTTTATTGATGAACATTATTCAGTTATAAAAATAGGAATTGATTATTGGTTAACATAAAGGCATAAAAGCTATGCTCAGGGGTTTACACAATACATTACGCCCTTGTTTTTGTTAATCAGAGCTAGGCAAAAACCTAATTAAATTAACTAAGGTTTGTTTTTACAGTTACAGTAATATTCTCACTTAGCGCAGTCGTCACCAGGAAAACGATGGATAAAATCAAGCAAATCGCCGTTGTGGCCGGTACCCATGGAAATGAGTTCAGCGGTATTTATTTATTGAAAAAATGGCAAAAAAATTCACAGCTACTCGCTAGGGATGGACTCAATATTGAGACTGTATTTGCCAATCCCAGGAGTTTTGAGGAAAACAAACGCTACGTTGACAGCGACCTAAACCGCCAGTTTTTGCTCGAAGATCTGGCCAATAACGAACTTAGCAATCTGGAACAAAGCCGGGCAAAAACCATCAACAACCAGCTGGGTCCCAAAGGCAATGCCAGGACCGATTTCATCATAGATTTGCACAATACCACCAGCAATATGGGACCGTCGCTGATCCTATTAAAATCGGATGACTTCAATAAAAAAATGGGTGCCTATGTACTATCCAAAATGCCAGAGGCTGTTGTGGTCTATGAAGATCAAATCCCCATGCAAGCCCACCCTTACCTAGCCACAATCGCGCCGCAAGGCGTTATTGTAGAAATTGGTCCGCAGCCACAGTCAGTGTTACGCCAAGATGTGCTTGAGTGGA
The DNA here is from genome assembly GCA_965279005.1 of Alteromonadaceae bacterium. Classification (GTDB taxonomy): domain Bacteria; phylum Pseudomonadota; class Gammaproteobacteria; order Enterobacterales; family Alteromonadaceae; genus Planctobacterium. The sequence goes on from CBDIHK010000029.1 coordinate 408,199, forward strand.
TGGAAACCATGACCCACACCATTTTAGATTTTGTTGCACTCTACAATAACGATGCACTGCCAGAACTGCCGCAACAATACGAAGCCTTCAGCTATATCGAAACCCTTAAACTGCCTGAAGATGAGCAAGGGGAGCGCATCGGTATCGTGCACAAATATGTGCAAGACAGTGACTTCAAACCGCTTAAAAAAGGCGACCCCATCTACACCTTGTTTGAAGGCGGTGAGGTCACCTACGAGGGCGACTATGAAGCCTACCCCCATTTTATTAATGAGGCCGCCTATTACGACAATAACCTGGCTATGTCGCTAGCGAAAAAAATCACTGTCTCGTTAGATAACTAGGCCTTTTCGGTTTTAGAAATTTAGGAAATTAATAGATGCAGCGAGCCAATCGGATAAAATCTCCTAAATAGCTAATCTGCTGCTCCCCTTTACGCACGCCTAAGTGTATTTGCTTGTGGATACCTTCTGCGCCAAATCTCAGACTCCTGATCTGTGAGGTTTGTGCATACTGTTCCACCAACCAACCTGGTAATGCACAAATGCCACGGCCTGCCGCCACCATTTGCATCATAATTTCCGTAGTTTCGATAATTTTGTGTTTTTTCACGCTGCACTTTGCTGGGGTGAGGAACTGGCTAAAGATATCCAGACGTTCTGGCTCCACGGGGTAGGTAAACAACGTTTCTTTGCGAAGATCCTCTGGTTTTACTGAAGACTGCCCCGCCAAAGGGTGGCTAGCTGAAACTACCAGTTTGTGTTCATAGCCAAATACCGGGATAAACTCCACTTTTGGCGTAAATAAAGGGTCTGGTGTAACCAGGACGTCTATCTCGTAGCTATGCAGTGCTCCCAAGCCGCCAAACTGAAACTCTTGTCTAATGTCAATATCGACTTTTGGCCACTGTTTCAGGAACGGATCTATAACTTTTAGCAGCCATTGGTAGCAAGGGTGGCATTCCATTCCAATTCTAAGCGATCCCATCTCGCCTTTGGCAATCTGCCGCAATAGCAGTTCCGTATGTTCAAACTGCGGCAATATTCTATTGGCTAAGGACAATACGCGCTCACCTGCCGCATTAAGACGCAAGGTGCGCCCCTCTTTTTGCCACATGCTAGTTCCAACCTTGCCTTCTAGTTTCCTGATACTGTGGCTTAACGCAGACTGGGATAAATTTAGTGATTCTGCCGCTTGGGTTAGCGTGCCATATTCTTTGACCGCAGCAAGTACTTCAAGATGAAACCGCTCTAACATGTGTTTGCTCCGTAGCCTCAGCATTCAACCCATGAACAATATTCATGATTTTATGCAAAAATATCATTATTTTCATCAATAAAGCCTAGTTATTATCCATTTAGACATCTAAACATCTAAAAAGTTAGGAAACGACAATGACTAAAATACATAACCTAGGCTTTCCACGCATTGGTGCGAAAAGAGAACTGAAGTTTGCGCTGGAAAAATTCTGGCAAGGTGAAACTCAAGGCGATGCTTTAGAGCAGGCATCGCTAACGCTATTTCAAGAAAACCTTAGGCTGCAGGCGAACCTTGATTTACAACCCGTTGCTGACTTCTCGCTCTATGACCATGTATTGGATCACATAGTCATGTTCGGTAATATCCCGTCTCGTTTTGTTGTCCAGGATGACACACCACTGCAACAGTATTTTCGCATAGCGCGGGGGCGTGCACCGGGTGACGCGGCGCATTCTCAAGCTGCCGCCGGCGAAATGACCAAATGGTTTGATACCAACTACCACTATATTGTGCCTGAATTCAGCCACAATACCCCATTTTCACTCAACGATAAGCCGCTCATTAAACAAATCCACCAGGCTCGGGCACACGGTTATGATGTTAAACCTGTACTAATTGGTCCTATTACGTATTTACTACTTGGCAAGGGAAAGGACGGAATTGAACCACTGTCCTTGTTGGATAAACTGTTACCCCTATACGAGCAATTGCTCGAGAACATAGCCCGCTGCGGTGTCGAATGGGTGCAAATTGATGAACCGTCATTAGTTACGGAACTGTCGCCAGTGTGGCAGCAAGCCTACCACGAGGCTTACCAATACCTAGCTAAAAGCCGAGTCAAAATTCTAATGGCTACCTACTTTGGTACACTGCGGGACAACCTCAGGCTGGCAGCACAGTTACCCGTGGCAGGACTACATGTAGACGCTGTCCGCGGCAGAAATGAAGTTGACGCAGTATTAGCCAATTTTCCCGCAGGAAAAGTGCTATCACTTGGGGTTATCGATGGCCGCAACATCTGGAAAACCGACTTATCCGCCACACTGGACTGGTTGGAGCCTATCGCAAAGACATTGCAGCAACGGCTCTGGATTGCCCCGAGTTGTTCACTATTACATGTGCCGGTTGACTTGGACAAGGAAGCTAAACTCGACCCCGAAATAAAATCCTGGCTGGCGTTTGCCAAACAAAAACTGATTGAGTTACAAGTCTTGGGTGAAGCCCTCAAGCATGGGCGCGAAGCCGTTGCCCAAGAGTTAGCCGATAACGCTGTTGCACTGGGAACCCGTCGCCAATCAAAGAGGGTAAATAACCAGGCGGTGAAAGAAGCGGTGGCCTCAGTAACAGAGCAAGATTTCCAACGTACATCTGAGTTTGAAGACCGCATTCAGGTGCAGAAAAAATCTCTAAACCTCCCCCTTTATCCAACTACAACCATAGGTTCATTTCCCCAAACTCAAGCAATTCGAACACTGCGCCGTGATTTTAGGCAAGGCAAAATTGCTCAAAGCGAATATGAGCATACCATCAAGGGCATTATTGCAGATTGCGTAAAACAACAGGAGGCGTTGGGGTTGGACGTGCTTGTGCATGGAGAATCTGAACGCAATGATATGGTGGAGTACTTTGGAGAACAGCTAGAAGGCGTCACCTTCAGTAAATTTGGGTGGGTGCAGTCTTATGGCTCGCGCTGTGTCAAACCACCGATTATTTTTGGTGACGTATATCGACCCAAGGCCATGACTGTTGATTGGATAAGCTATGCCCAATCCTGCACCGACAAACCGTTAAAAGGTATGCTTACCGGCCCCGTCACTATTTTAAACTGGTCTTTTGTGCGCGATGACCAACCTCGCTCAGAAACATGCCTACAGATTGCTTTGGCCATGCGTGAGGAAGTGCTGGATTTGCAAAATGCCGGTATCAAGCTGATCCAAATTGATGAGGCGGCGCTACGCGAGGGGTTACCCCCGCGCCAATCAGAATGGGCAGAGTATTTGAAATGGTCGGTGGATTCGTTTCGTTTGTGTGCAAACGGTGTCGAGGATTCAACCCAGATCCACACCCATATGTGTTATTCGGAATTTAACGACATTATAGGATCCATTGCGCGGCTAGATGCTGACGTAATTAGTATTGAAACCTCACGTTCCGATATGGAATTGTTAGATGCCTTTAACGATTTCAACTATCCCAATCAAATCGGCCCCGGCGTTTACGATATCCATTCACCCAATGTACCAAAAATAGAAAGCATGCTGTACTTACTGGAGACCGCTGCATGCAAGTTACCACAACAGAACCTTTGGGTTAATCCTGACTGTGGTTTAAAAACCCGTCAATGGGAAGAAGTGATCCCCGCGCTTAGTAATATGGTTGCTGCTGCTAAACAGCTGCGTCACAAAAATGCCACTGCCGCTTGAGTTTTTAGCAAACTAAAAGGCCAAACAAGCTTTCCTTGTATTGGCCTCATATATATCACACTGGCGGCTAATAGCCGTGAAAGTAACCGTGCCGGCATTTAGGGAGTTTCAACTGCAACTAGGCGCTGATACTGGAAAAGTCCGTCTTAGAATTCCACCAATGGCTATCTGATGGGCAACAATTGCTGCTCACAACATTAGCCTCTACCACCAACCAAATAATTAAAGCGAAGTTGCAATCACCTTGAATATCACGGAGCAATAATTCAACGCTGAGAACTTCACTATCTGAGTCAGACCCAGATAAGATCCTGGTTATGCAAAATAATTGATTCGCTTTTGCCAGGCCAAACGCAGCGCACTTAACGATGGCTGCAGCCCCGACAACTGTAACTGCCCCCTACTTTGTATTATGTATTGGTTCAACCTTAAAGTGTGCTCGTCAATTTTTTAATCTTAAAGACGTGTTAACTTGGAACTCTTAAACCGCTTCAACTTCAACACCGACAAATATTAAACACGCGAGCGTTTAACTTACCAAAGATACAGACTGAAGGCATGCCATTGCGCCTTTGCAAGCGCCTATAAATTGAACTATATAACTCATATTATCTGATTAATTTAAATTTTAATTAATCAAAGGTCGGGTATATATAAAGTGTTTATCTCTGAGCTTCTACCAATTCTAATTATCAAGTGAAAAATAGTTAATGCGAACAAGAAGCGGGACATTACTAAATACGCCAATTAAACGTGCTGGTGCGTTCAAAACACCTGGCTCCAAAAAAGAAGAAGGGATGATGGTAACGAACCCATGCTGGATAGTTTCCAGCAAACACATGGTGATATAGCGCGCGATGCACAAAACGCCCGGCGAGAAACCCAAGGTGCACAGTTGCAAGACCAAAGCAGGGTAAGGTCACAAACTCTCGATAGTATTAGCAGCGAGCAAAGTGACGAGCCTGGATTTATGCAGAACCATGCGCAAATTGCGGTTGCTTTACAAGGATACCGAAACCAACAACAACAAGAGGCAGAGGCAGACAACCTGCGGGGCAATAATGGCTACTTTTCTAGGGCACAGGCGCTGGATTCTGGCCACCAAATATACATGCACAAAGGCGATAACAGGGGTTTTACTGTTGCAGGAGGAAGGGATCGGGAAGTTGCCAAAGACATGCGCAGCGACGAACCAGTATCTACTTTCCAAGCACTGAAAAAGGAGGAATTCCAACGCGGGCATGATGCTATAGCCAAATTCGCAAGCCTTTCCCATCAAGAACGAGAAGCACAGCTAGGCGAGTTACACAACTTAGTCGAAAGCCAGAAACAGAACCTACGTGACACGTACGCCAATGATGGTCTTGGAGATCGGATGATTGACCAATCTTCCCGCCGGGCTGCTGAAATGGTGCAAGCCGAGGCGTCCGACGATTATAGAATGAGCTTTAAGTATAATATGGAGGCAGTGCTAGAAACACATGCTGTTGACTCAGATGATCCGGAACGCATACCGGTGAAAGGCACAGGCTTTGATGAAGTGGACGCAACCTCATTGGCATTCAACAGGATGAAGGGCAGGCAGGTTGCAATAAATACCGCATTGAGCAACAGTAGCCAAGACGAATCTTTGAGGGATCACCTAAATGCCGCCCAAAGCCTGTTGACACAATCAAGCAGTTTGGAGCGGGTGTTTACCGGTGGCGTTGCTGGCTCCCATAACAATAGTGAAAAGGCATTCACCTCCCACCCTACAGATAGCGAAAACAGGGTCTCGGTAGGGGATGGCGCCAGCGGCTATTCACATAGGGCTCGAGGTGAATATGTGCAAAACATTGAGGACAGGGCAAACCAAGAAAATCCCAATATGTCTTTGGCCATGCGCCAGGCGGTTCGATTGGATGCGGGTCACACCGCCACTCAAAATTCCAGCTCAAGCCCTTCCACTGACCATACAAACACCAAAATACTCAATAATGCTAATTCGGGAAGCGATCACAAACGCGCAGCCATCATGACATCCCGGCAAGCATCAAAAAACTCACAAATCAATTTACAGCGGCAAATTGATAGCATGAACAATCCAGAACGCCCAGTAACACGCCAGCGAGCGCCTTCCGAGACACGTTTTACGATACCGTCACGCTAAATCTAAGTTGACAATGCAACGAGTTGTCTAGCACTGCCACTGCTCGCATACTGGTTTGCGCCGCAAATCTTCTAGCACCTGTGTACTTACCCAGAATATGTCCACATCGTCATAATTACCGGGAATCGTATTCCTGGTAAAAAAGAAATACTTGCCATCGGGCGTGACATAGGCACCGCCCTCAGAAGCCTTAGTATTGATTTGTGATCCCAAATTAACGGCATCCCCCCAAGAGCCATCAGTTTGCGCAAAACTAATGTACAATTCCTTATCACCATAGCCGTCTTGCCGTTGGCTATCCCAGATAAATACCGATTCTGCCGAGCAGTTACTCTACTCAGTGGGAATTTAAAAGGGTTTAGGCAAGGCGAATGTTTACAGGTCTAGTGGGTCTAAATCAAGAACATTCAACACAGCATAAACCCTTTTAAAACCCATCGAAGACACGCCTCAGGAACATGATTTCTTTGTTGCACGAAATTTATAATACCACCAGTATTACCTCATTCGTGCGCCTTGAACTCATGCCCCTGAGGCTGTGCTGAGCGAGTAACTGCTCGGCAGAATCGGTATCAGCTTCGTCCGGGGCTATAAAGGGATGCGCCGTGTATTTTCCCGTGTTGATCTGCTCGCCAAATTCTTGGGGTGTTTCCCGTTTACCATCTACAAGGCGCGAATAACGCAGCACGCCATCCCCTTCTGGCAGACCTATTTCGTCAAACACGTAGGTTCCTGCCAATGAGGCTGACAGGCGCATAATCTCCAAGTCCTCAAAAGCTGCGCCTAGGCTTTTGACTTCGGACCAGCTATCTCCGATGCGCTCCATGTATTTTTCACCTAAATGCATGACCTTGCCATCCGGTGAGATGATGGGACGGCCAATCCTTTGCATCAGGCGTTCTTCGTACCAGCGCTTGTCCGGCTTTTGTCTAAACACAACCAGGGAAACTCCGGTATCCTTGTCGTATCTATTGAGATAGAACTCCGTCATATTTGGCGCAAAGAATGGGCCAGTTTCCCAACCGTCGGTTGAAACAATGCCCGGGGCAAATACCTTTGGTGTCGCACCGGGTGGCGTTTGTCCTAGATAGGATCCTTCTGGTGCGGCCAATGCTTGCTTACTGAAACCGAGGCTGCCCATGGCCAGCGTGCACGAAACGAAACCAATCAACAAATGAACTCTAGCCATCATCGCCCTACACTCTCCCGCGCTTGGCCATTTGCCTTTGGCCTTAAGTCTTCTATCACCTGCGCACTTACCCAGAAGATATCTACATTGGGTATGGTTTCTACTTCGCCATTTTCATGTGTCCAGTCAAATGAGCCGACGTTGCGGCCAAAAAATAGATACTTTCCATCAGGTGTAACCCTGGCGCCTCCCTCTGACGCTGCGGTGTTAATTTCATCCCCCATTTTTATCGCTTCACCCCAAGATCCATCTGGTTGGCGGAAACTGACAAACAAGTCGGCATTGCGCACTTCACTACCCCGTTGGCCGTCCCATATAAGGTAGGATTCATCGGGTGCGATAAAGGGGTGGGCATTCCATTGCCCAGTATTGATTTGTTTTGGGAACGGCCTTGGTTGTTCGCGCTTTCCGTCGATTAACTGGGAATAGCGCAGCACGCTATTGCTATCCTGGCTGGCTTCATCAAAAACGTAGGTTCCCCTAGCCGAGACAGTAAGACGCATTATCGGTAGTGAATCGTAGGGCTCACCTAACTTCTTTATATCGGACCAACCTCTGGCGGTACGCTCTTTATAGCGGCGTCCCAAATGCATGGTCATGCCATCAGGTGAAATAAAGGGCTGGCCAACCCTGGGCGAAATGACCGTCCTATGCCAACTGCCTTTTTGGTTTTCAAATAATACAAATTGCTGCTGCAGTTTGTTTTTTGCAATCCCTACTTCCCTGATGTAATAAAATTCATTCATATCAGGGGAAAAAACACCGCTGACTTCCCAAGCATCAGTGGAAATAATGCCTGGGGCGAATACTTCCGGCTCTAATCCCGGTGGTTCTTGACCCAAGTACGGGCCTTTAAGCAAAGGCAGTTTGTCCTCAGCATAACTATTACCCAGCATCACCAATGACAGCAGCATGGAAACTAGAGAGGTTCTACCCATCATTACTGCTCCTCCGTAGCCTTTAGCCCAGATAACCAATGCACACTTTGCACGCCGGTTCCTGGGAAAGCAGTACTGTGGGTACCAGCAATGACCTTATGGGTTAAGGCTGTGCTTTTATCCGCCCTATCCTTAAGCGACTGGATAAACAGTTCGACATTACTGCCTAGCTCGTCTTCTAGGGTGCCATACGAAATAAATACATTAGCGTTTAAACTATTTTTGTTAGTGCTCGCGAGGGATTGTATTTTTTCAAGGTGCCTGCCCCGCAGCGATGGGCTGCCAAGGATGTAGTTGTTAAAGGTATCGGGCTGGGAAAGCAAAATATAGGCACCGAACATGCCGCCTAATGAATAGCCAAAATAGGTACGCTGCCCGGGCAGTGTCCGATAATTTGTCTCAACATAGTTGATAACGCTATCTCGGATGAACCCCAGATGCAGGTCCGCTTCTCCGAGTTGGTACTTAGCCTGGACTTCGGGATTAGTGGATTGCACAAATGTATAGTCCCGCGCGCGGCTAATGTCTTGGCCTTCTTCTTGTACAAACTTTTCATCCATGTCTTTTTGCCAGGAAATGCCCACTAGTATGGATTCATCCAAGATATAAGCCGTAGTAGCTGACAGGATCTCAATGTGCCAAACCGCGTCGGTGAAATAGATAACTGGATATTTTGCATCGCTGTTTTGTAAATAGGCATCCGGTAGTTTTATATACAACTCATACTGCCGGTTGTTTTGCTGATCTTTTATCGGGATTACCTCGGTTCCCGGCATAGCATATAAGGCGCGTCCAACAGTGGAGGTTTGCTCTTTTGCCCCAGCTCCGAAGGCTTGGAATAGGGAGAGAAAAAGGAAAATATGGTATTTTTTCATGGTAGTTTCCGGTTGTATCTTCTTTCCCCAACACACTACAGGGATTGGGGCAAAACACCTGAAACCATAATGAAATTTCCCTGACTTCTTGCTGACGTCGCAATTTTTCTACCGTTGAACGGAGCACATATGCCCAACAACAAAGGTTGTGTTAGGATGAGTAACCACTCCATTCATTAACTGCTTTTTCAGGGATTTGAAGCCATGGCAAAACAATACTGGGTAGGTGAGTTTTACGTCGACTTATCCCGTAACCAAATAAGCCAACTCGGGCAGTCGCAGACCTTGCCCCCCAAAGCACTGTCGGTATTGACCCTGCTAGCCAAAAACCGCGGCAAAGTAGTGACCTACGACGAAATACTGGACGAAGTTTGGGCAGACTCAGTTGTCACACCAAACACGTTGCAGCGCAGCATTGCCCAGTTGCGCAAAGCACTAGGTGAAAATAGTAAAGCCCAGGAAATCATCAAGACCCATGCCAAACAAGGCTATAGCCTAGAATGCGACGTCAACTGGTCGCAAAAATCTCTCCCTGTGGAAGTGGCTGGCGATGGCACGCCAGCAGGAATTAGCCAGCCCGCCAATACTGAAGCGGCCTTACAATCAGGTTCTAGCAACCATGACGGCCAAAATTCCGGGGCAAGGGACACTGTAGCAATGCTGGGCACGGCCAAAAAATTCTATGGCATTGCCATAATTGCTGTGGCATTGGTTCTGTTTTTGCTGTTGCCACAATTGCAAAACCAGCCCCCCAAATTGCAACTCGGTGACTTGCGTTATTTAACCTCAACCGACGATAAGGAATTTGGTGGCACCTATTCGCCAGACGGCAGGTACATCTTGTTCCACCGTTATATTAATGAGCTCTGCATTAACAATATCTGGGCAAAGGATGCTGAAACACTAGAAGAAATTAAATTAACGCAGGAACACGCAACCTATGGCCAGCACAGCCTGTCCCCCGATGGCGAGACACTGGCCTTTATCCAACAGGAAGATTGCAGCAAACCGGTATCCCAAACCACCTGCTACAAGCTAATGAGCTTAGATTTCAACGACGCCTTGCGGCAACAGCAAACCCCCAAGGAACTTTTGGAATGCCAAGACTCGCGAATTCGGAAACCCATTTGGATTGACAAACAACATATTGCGCTGTTGCAAAACAGCGGTCCACATTGGCGCCTTATTCGCTATTCAGTTACCGATAATGCTAGTACCAGCCTTTTTGCCATGGACGAGGGCAGGATCCTCACCTATGCATGGTCTTATCAGAGGCAACTGTTTGCTGTAACATCAATTAAAGCAGACGGTCGCCAATATATTGAAATGCTGTACCCCGATGGCACAGTGAAATCCAGCCACCCCATCCATATCCCACCGGATTTACCACGGCATCAATTGGTAGCACCGGAATTTATACCCAATACAGAATTGCTGATATTTGGCGATGGCAACAGCCTGTATACGCTTTCTGAACAAGGAAAAATTGAACAGGCTGACTTCCAACCTGACGAAAGCGTGGGCGCCCCCTATTTCCACCCAGACGGAAAACGGTTGCTGCTCATCAAAGGCACCTATGACAGTGATGTGGCCAGGCTACCAATTCCCGAAATGCAAGCAAATCAGCAGCCCTACGAGGCTGTACTCTCCGCATTTGAACGTTCCACCAAGCATGAAGACAACGCAAAGTTCCAACCTGGAGGCGAACTTGTCGCTTTTGTATCGGCACGTACAGGTAGCGAACAGGTTTGGATCCAGGGTGAGTCAGGTGCAACAATCCTGACTGATTTCCCTAAACGGGCGTTCATACCTAGCCTTTACTGGAACAAACAAGGAGATAGTATACTGGTGTTAGTTGACATGGAATTGCAACTAGTCGCCCTAAACAAGGACGTTACAAAATTCGATTTTGCTTACCCGATCCTAGACTTATTCCATTGGGATAGCGATGCACAGCATGCCCTTGCCAACGTCTTGATGGACGGTGCGATTCGATTTGTAAAAATCGATTTGAATACCTTGGCATACCAAGCCATCAACAATAAAAAAGTACACTGGGCAGCTAAAAGCCAAGACGGTGCGGTTATTTTCCTGGATAGCCAGCGGCGGTTTTGGCAGACGACCGCACTGGAGGACAAACTAATTGCACCTCTGACTGGACAGTTGGCGAAAAAACAACGATTTTTGCTGCGCGGGAATGCAGTTTATGGCGTCAACGATGATAACCAGCTTTGGTCTTACGATTTGCAATCCGATGCAATGGACATCTTGGCCCAGTTCAGCCAGGAAGTTGATTACCTGACTGACGTAAACGATGGAGAATTATTGCTTACCTTTGTTATTGCAGCCAAAAAAGAAGTGGTTGAACTATCCCTTAGGGACTAGATACTCAATGGTAACTGGGATAACAGGGGCAAACGGCGCTTGGTTTGAGTGCCGGCCAAATACCAGCCGCAAACAAACCAAACTATCTACTTGGTAGCTGTGCAGCTTACCCTGGGGGTTATGGGCTATTTAAAATGCGACATTAAGCTGGCACTCAACTGAATGTTTTGACCCGAGCCCTCAATGGCTGACTGGGTATCTTCAATTAATTTGTGCATGTTCATTTTAATACTGTCAGAGTCGCGCATCTGGGCGTGGATCTCTGCCAAAGTCACTTTCATTGAATCCACATTATCTGCCGCTTTTTCACTTAGCAGCCTGAGTTGTGCTTGGGTATCGGTAGCGCTGTTAGCACAGCCTTCGATAACATCGTTCACCTCTTTTTGCTTGGTAATGATATTGGATGAAATATCGATGATTTTCTTCATTTCATATTCAATGCGTTCAGCACTTTCGCTTGAGGTATTGGCCAAACTTCGCACTTCGTCGGCAACGACAGCAAAACCGCGGCCATGCTCGCCCGCACGTGCGGCTTCAATCGCAGCGTTTAGTGCGAGCAAGTTAGTTTGATCCGCAATTCCCTTAATAGCCTCTAAGAATTGGTCAATTTTCTTACTTGACTCTTCTAGGCTACCCAACATTTCCGCAAATTGTTTTAGGTAGTTCATGGAAGACACAATGTTTTCAGCTAACAGATCGAGCTGGGTGGCACAATCGGCACTGATCTCAGCATTGTCACGGGCATTGCCTTCGGTTGCTTCGGTCTTGACCTGGACGGTTGCTGCGTGCTCAACGAAGTTGGTGATCATGTCACAGTTGGCCTCAATGTCCCGTAGCCGGCTCTTTGAATTATTGTTGACCTGGACTGCATTGTTGTTGAGCTGTCTTGCAAGCTGAGCAGCACCACTCGAAATCAACGCATCGTACTGCTCTGCTTTCGCCCTTAACTCGGCGAGCTCAGCTGGGCTTATTTTGGTCATTCCGTCGTTGTGTTGCTCCTTATCGAACCAACCAAACATGGTGTTCTCCTTTTATTGTGAACTTTTTTATTTCGCTACATCATTAATTAGCTTGCGCAAATTAAACCAGTGTCGCTAATGCGGCTCTATTTACACAAAGTATACCCAATAGAGTGTAGACTTAAACATAACTCGTTTGTACCGGCAAAGTCCCGATATTATTTTTTGTGTGCTGACCGGATATCGGCAGTATGGGCAATGATGGAACGCCCTGTCAGTTGCGACTCCTTAAACAAGGAAAAAACCGCAACAAACAAAACTACAAAAAAAGCGATGTCTATTACAACAATGGCCATATCAAACACAGGATCCCGCTCCTGGAACATCAATTTAGCCAAGGCACATGGAATTAAAATGAGCATGGATATATTTAATAGCCGTAATCCTCGGCACAAATAGCTGGCTCGATCCCGGAACAAACGGTAACTTTCCCACGCCTCCATCTCAACCCCAGGCGTTTTGGCAAGCTCGGTCAGCGCCTGCCGTACGTTCCCCAAACGCATAGTAGTAGACAGGATCAACAAGGCAATGCCAGGCGTCATAATTGAGGTAAAATATTCGTATCCCATACCGCCTCCTACACAAACTAATAGCTTTAGGCTAAAACAGATTTCGCCACCTGCAAAGCGTTTTCAAAATTGTCGAGTAGTTTGTTTATACATCAAACTGCGGTACTGTGCTGGCGTTGCCCCTACGGCAAGCTTGAAATTGTTAGTCATATGGCTTTGCTGGGAAAACCCAGCCATTGAACTGATTTGTGCCAGGGGCAACCCCGTGGCAAGTAGCTTTTTGACCGCTTCTACCCGCACTAAGTTGATATACTGCGCCGGCGCTAGGCCGAATGATTGTTTGAACATATGGGCAAAGTGATAAGGGCTGAGTCCAATCTCCTTTGCCAACCCCGCAATAGTCAACTTTTCTCCCAGGCGTCCGGATATCTCGGTTTGGATCTTACGCCTGTGTTTAACCGATAATCCCCCGGTCACCTTGCATCGCTTAACTTGCGTGGTGTTATAGTGGAACAATAGGTGCTGCAGGATATTGTTGAGGTTTTGTTCTAACCGTAGCCGGCAATAAAGCTGGTTTTGGCCTTTGGCGATGTAACACTGTTTAAACAAAGCCATCAATTTTGCATCCTCTTGGAACAAAAGTGGCGCAAGCTCGACAAACCGGGTGTCCAAGTCGTGGTTCATCGCCGCAAATTTCTGTATTTGGGCGTGGCTAAAATACAGATGGGCAAATTCTACTTTTTGATTTATCTGCCACACACTCTCCTGCTGCTGCGGCATAATACAAAACTTACCGGGCTCGCCTTTTTTTCCTGGGCTGTCTACGCGAATATTGTTTACACCACCACCAAGGTAGAGGCTTAGCGTATGGTGCTGGTCGTTTTTATAAGTAATTTGGTAGTCGCTATCCATCGACCAATGGAACAAACTGTATTCCTGTGACGCAGCCCTGGCGCCACCTTGTACCCTCTGCACTTTCTGGCGAAATTGGTGTGCTTCCATTACCTTCCCTAAAAAGAACCGCAAGATTTTGATATGCCTAGCCACTATGAACTCATATCTTTGCCGCTTTAACAAGATATCACCAATGGCAATGAGTAAAAATTAGGGATTAACATGTTACGCTTTTTAAAATGGGCTTTTGTCGCACTTATTTTGGTCGCATTAACTGCAGCCGTAGCCGGTTGGAGCTTTTACTCGGCATTGGACACCCCTCCAGAAAACTACAGGGCCAAACCCATGTATGCCTCCAACGGTGCGGTGGCGACTAGCCAACCATTGGCCAGCCAAGCGGCGTTACAAGTACTTAAGGATGGCGGCAACGCCGTTGACGCGGCCGTTACCGCAGCTGCGGTACTAAGCGTAGTGGAACCCTACATGACGGGGATTGGTGGCGACATGTTTGCCATCGTGTGGCTAGACGATGAGCAGCGGCTGGTTGGTATCAATGGCAGTGGCCGTGCAGGTTCACTCATGACCCGCGAAGCAATTGGGGACAGGGCTAGGGTTCCCGATGAAGGCGTGAAATCAGTGACGGTGCCCGGTGCATTGTCAGGCTGGGCATCATTATTGGATAGTCATGGCACCTTGACCTTAGCAGACACATTGCAACCAGCCATCGCTTATGCAGAGGATGGGTTTGTACTGTCAGAAGTCACCGCAGAAGAATGGGCGTTGTTTACCAATAAACTCAGCCAACACCAAGGTGCGAGGGAAACCTTTTTGCTAAACGGAGAAACTGCACCAAGTGCCGGTAACCGCTTCGTTAACCCCGACTACGCCAATACCCTTCGGCAAATAGCGGAAAACGGTCCCGAATATTTATACGGTGGCGAATTAGGCCAGACAATCGCTGAACATTTACAGGCAACTGGAGGCTTTATTACGGTTGCGGATATGGCCAGCCACGAAGCTGAGTGGATAGAGCCTTTGTCAGTAACTTACAAGGGTTACCGGCTATGGGAGCTACCACCGAATGGCCAGGGTATTGCGGCGTTGGAAATGCTCAAAATTTTGGAAGCTTATGACTTGCAATCCCTAGGCCATAATTCGGTAGAATACCTACACTTGCTGATCGAAGCGAAGAAGCTCGCCTATGCCGATTTGGAAGCATTTGTCGGCGATCCGGAATTTATGCAACGCACACCTGCCCAGCTATTGTCACTGGAACATATAGAACAAAGGCGCAGCCGTATCAATGCTGGACAGGCGATGGCTAGGGCAGATCCCGAGCCATCGCTGACCACCAGTGAAACCACTTACCTAACCGTCGCTGATAGCCAAGGTAACATCGTTTCCTTTATTAACAGCCTGGCGGGAAGCTTTGGGTCGGGGATAGTAGTGCCGGGCACAGGATTTGCCCTACAGAACCGCGGTGTGGGATTGTCTATGCAACCCGGGCGCGCCAACAGTGTCGCCCCTGGCAGGCGGCCATTTCATACCATAATTCCGGGTTTTGTTAGCAAGATACACGATGATCAACTTGAAACACCCTGGCTGAGCTTTGGTATTGTCGGTGGCGCACAACAACCGCAAGCCCACGTGCAGGTAATGCTGAATATGGTGGAATTTGGCATGAACGTACAAGACGCAATGGATGCACCGCGCTTCAGGCACTGGCAGGAGAACCAAGTCAGCTTTGAAAGCGCCATCCCAGACAATGTTGTCGATGCGTTGATGGATATGGGCCACGCCAAGCAAAATCCATTTATGGCCACCGCACAGTCGGTTTTCCTTGGCCACAACCGCGGGCTAATTTTTGGCAGTGGCCAAGCCATCGTCAAAACTGAGACAGGCTATATTGTCGCTTCGGACTCGCGTCGGGATAGGGGCGCTGCCGTCTACTAACCAAGCTTTAGCCACTGTCAATCGAATCTATAACGCCGCCAAGGTAGTTGGCGAGGCGGCCTGACCTCAATAGCAATACTAACCTGCGCTTGGCACCATGCAAAAAGCGTTAAGTTTATTGCCATCCAGATCCCGGAAGTAACCTGCGTAAAAACCTGAAGTCGCGTCTTCGGGGCGGAATCCCGGTTTACCTTCGCAGCTGCCACCGAGGGAAATTGCCTTATTGTAAAAAGCATCCACTTGATCTGGTGTTGCCATTACCAAGGCGACCATAGTGCCATTGCCCACCGTCGCGGGCTCTTTATTGAAAGGCATAGTTACTGCAATTGAAGGCTCATTTTCACCTTTCCCCCAAGCAATAAAATAGCCTGGCTCTTCCATGAAACGGCCAGCGCCTATGCTGCCCAGTAATTCATCGTAAAAAGAAGCTGACTTCTTTAAATCAGCAGTACCCAATGTGACATATCCAATCATAACTTTCCCCTCATTAGGATGGTGATTAAGTGATTGCCATAATACGCCAGCTTAGATGTCAGTTTATGTCAGTAGGGTTGATTAATTCCACGCATTGAAATACACAAAGAAGGCTCCTAAAGTGTAACTGTGCATTTTAGAATTCTTGATCCCTGAACATGGCTATAAAGTCTTTATTGAATGTTGTTTTACTCTTGATCGCTGGTTCAGCCATTGCAGTAAGTTCAGGTGACGGGAACTTCATCATCAACATTGCAGATACAGTGCAATCTGAGCAGCGCAGGAAAGCCTCACAAGGTGTGTTCTTAGCCATTTATGCAGAAATCGGAATAGTACCCCAATTTCGATCCCTTCCCTCTTTGCGCGGATTAGATATGGTGAATAAAGGAGTTTATGACGCTGAAGCTGGCCGGCTAGAAGGCGTTGCAAGCGCCTATGCCAACCTAGTTAAGATCCCCACGCCTATCGGCGTGTTTAAAACCGGCATTTTTTGCCTTAAACAAGAGCACTGTTCTTTGCAAAAGCAATCAAAAGCGGCGAACCTTGATGGGTTTAGAAGCGCGACGCTATTTTGCCAACAAAAGCAGATTGACTGTACAAAAGTCAGGTCAGTGGCAATGTTGGCTAAATTAATAAGGGAAGGATTTGCAGATGCATTTTTGGCAACCACAATGGATGCCCCCCAGATCCTGTGCCTATTAGATGTCGATACCGCTTATTATCATCATATTCCGGAATTCGATGTTGCAGCATTCCATTACATCCACAAGCAGCATATCCAACTTGCACCGGATCTTAATAAAGCGATATCAAAAGTAGCCAAAACCGGTCTTATAGAAAAGTCACTTTTTTCTTGGAGAGAGGAATTAATGGGCTGCGATACAAGCATAATTGAAATATAGATACCCCTTGCAACAACCTTTAATGCCAATGACCTAATGCGAACCTAAAAAAACCGGCACAGGCCGGTTTACCACTATTTGATTTGCGATTTGAAGTAATTGTAGGAATGAATAAAGGCGTCGCGGATCTTCTTGGCTTCTTTGACGTATTCTTCTAGCTTTTCCTCCCCTTCATCTTTCCAGTGCTCAACTTTGTCCATCAATGGCTTGGCTTGTTCCTTCAAAGAGGCCACTTGTTTGTCGATTTCAGCCTTGGCATCGGCTTGCGCTTCACCGGCCTTGGCCTCTAGTTCATCTATCTTCTCATTGATTTCATCAATGGTTTGTTTCAACTTTGCTACGTATTCATCACGACTTGCCATCACTATTCCCTCATACAGTTGCTTAGGTTAATTCTCGATAGCATAGTAGACAGCAACTACCCGGCTAGTTTTGATGCAAATCAAGGGCAGGGGCGAATCCAATAGTGATTCTATTTTTTTACAAAGATCATTGAGCCCGCCATTGCCAGCCAGCTGGATTGTAGTGAAAAGAAAATGCCAGTCCGCTGGACAGACTGGCATTGTCGGCGAAAGCCGCTTTGGGGATCCTGTTAAAGGGTTGCGCCGGGACGCACGCCCTGGCTTAGCTCAATTTTTTCGCCATCCCGGCTAGGGTTTCACTTAGTGCTGTAGCCCGTTTTTCCGCCAAGTCACTTTCTTTGTCAAAACCTAAGCCATCCACAAGCTCATTGAGCTGTTTAGCTAACTTTTTATCCTTCTTAGCTGAAGCCAATGACTCTTTTGCTTTTGCTAGCAGCGCCTTAGCGGAACCGTGTTGTGCGTCGTTTAGTGCGTGATCCCGGTGCAGTTGGTCTAGGTAAGCCATGGCCACTTCTGGTACTGCTGGCCAAGTGACCTGGTTTTGGGTTTGCGGGTTAAACACTTGATCCATATTGGCAAGCGAAGCGGCTTTGACCTCGTTCTCGGTCAAAAATTCACTGGCAACCAACTCAAATACGTCTAGCCCCCTCACTATTTCGGTGCCGTAGATCTTGCCGTTGTACCAATAGGTGGACCAGTAGCCACCCACCACCACTTCTTCAGTATAAATAGGACCGCGGTCAAAATAAGCCACCTCAAACGGGTTGCTGGCATCGGTAAAATCAATCACTGTCATACCACCTTGGTACCAGGCCTGCACAAACAGATCCCTGCCGGGAACCGGTACAATCGAACCATTGTGGGCTACACAGTTTTCAGTTTTCGACTGCGGTGCACTGATTTTATAGTGGCTCCTAAACTCTAGCTCACCGTCTACAATTTCATATATGGCATTGGCTCCCCAGTTTTTGGGGTCTGAGGCACGGCAGCGGGGTTGTACACCACCGCCCCATTCATCGGTAAACAATACTTTGTTACCGTCATTGTTGAAAGTAGCCGAGTGCCAGTAGGCAAAACCGGTATCAGTGACATCATCAATGCGGGTTGGGTTGTAGGGGTCTGTGATGTCCAATACGATGCCATTGCCCGAGCAAGCGCCCGCCGCAATATTAAGGGACGGGAACACCGTGATATCGTGGCACTCGTCGGTAGGACGGGTATCTTGGGTACCCTCACCGTGATCACCGCCTAACCACAAACCTGCAACACGGCCTTCATCATCGGCAAATACTGCCGGACTTGAGGTGATCCTCGCTTTCGCAGGATCCGCTTTAGGAATTTCAATTACGTCAATGCGGAACAACGCAGTCCTTTCATCCCCTGGTACTTCACCAATACAGCCTTCCAGTTCTTCTTTATCACGAACTGACGAGGTACCTGAGTTGTACACCACAATATTGTCTTCATCTTCGGAAACGATGGAATGGGTATGGGAGCCACGACAGGTTTGCACAAGGCCAACTTGTTTCGGTAAGGTCAAATCTGAAATATCAAATATGCGCAAGCCGCGAAAACGCTCTTCGCTCACATCCTCGCTGATACCTTCCAAGCCACAATCAACGCGGCCACGGGTTTGTTCCACTGACATAATGAGTAAATCACCCACGATGGAGACATCGCCCTGCCCACCAGGGCAAACAATGGAACTCATCAAGGTGGGTAGACCGGCATAGTCTAGTTGGTAGACGTTGAAGCCGTGGTAATTACCCGCCACCAATACATCATTGGCAAAGGCCATATCAGTATTGGCGAAGCTCAACAGCGGTGAACGTTCACTATATTCCGTCTTGCCTTCATCATCTTCGCGCACAGCTGCATCTTCAGCATCATCTGACTCTTGTGCCATTGCTGCATGGTCGTGATGGCCATGGTGGGCAGCTTCTTTGTCGGACTCTTCATCATCCTCCGGCAATACAGGAGGGATATTGGCTGGGTTTTCTGGGTCGTAGAAGCCAGCAGGTTTTGGCAAGGTGGCCACCTTGTTCAGGTTCAAGATCGCCTCGCCTGCATCCTTGAAACCCGCAACCAAGCCTACCCGCGGATCGTCAAATAGGCCAGCCAATAGCTCGTCTAGCTGTTTAATTTCGGCTTCTTGTTTGGTTTTTATATCGTTTATAAAATCGTACAACACGGGATCATAAGCGGAACCAGGCTGTTCAAACAGGTCATCCACCATCCGCACCGCACCTTCGTGGTGCGGGATCATAAGCTCTAGAAACAATCGGTCAAAATCAGTGCCTTTTGCTTTGGCTAAATCTTGCATCTGTTCAGGGCTAGCCATGCCCATCATTTCGTGATCCATATGCGAGGAGTGGTCTACTTGGGTAGATTGTCCCCTTTCCCGCAACCAGCGTTGCATAAAGGCTATTTCATCTTCTTGGGTGCTTTTAATACGGCCTGCTATCTCGATGATGGAAGCGTTATTGGTGCGGTCTTCAACCAAAACGCCCATATCCACCGCCTGGGCATGGTGCGGTATCATATTTTGCATGAACACTACGTCATCGCGGGTAAAGCTAGTATCTGACAGCTTAATTGCTTCTTCAGCCGTCAAACTTTTTGATTCTTGCCCAGGTGCCCCGGGTTTAATTATGGGAACCTCTTGCGCTTGCGCTGCAGTGGTTGCCCCCGCAGCAATAATAGCTAAACCAATCAGATTTCTTTTAAAGCCTTTCGTATCCATGGATTTCCTCGTTGTATTAGGCAACAGCGTTTGTTGTAGTGGTTGTTATGCCTGTAAATGGCTTGCAAAACATGCATTAAACCAGAAAGATATTACGGGAGAAACTAGGTTTTGGACTAGTTCATTACTCAGACTGAACTACTATTGAGAGCATTAACCTCAATTAGTAGCACCCAAACTAGGGCGTACTAATCAACTAATTATCGTGGCACCCAACAAGGAACTTGTTTAATGGAGATCAACAACAAAATTGCAGAGATTTCACAGGTTACCAATGGTTTAATCAATCCACAATGCAACCCTGTCGACGCAATGGAACAGTGCAATAAATTGGCTCGGCTGCTGGGAGATATATCCGGTTTAGATTTGGATAATCCAGGGGACACTGGTGGCTCGAGCACCACTGAGAACGGATTGGCGCTAAGTCCATTCCTCGCCGCCCAGTGCGTTACCATACCGGTTAGAACCCAGCAGTTTTTTCGCGGCATCAACCAGTTTTTCTGCGATGTAAAAAATTCCAACCACACCACTCTTGATATCTTATATGCTGGATGCGGCCCCTACGCGACATTGCTATTTCCACTATTGTGCGTACACCAGGACAGCAAAGTTAATTTAACGCTTATTGATATTCACGAAAGCAGTATTGATGCAGTAAGAAGGCTATTCGATGGCGCTAACTTGGCCAACGTAAATTTGACATTTGATGTTGCCGACGCCGCGAAGTGGCGCCCCGACCCATGCAATTGCCAGTTCGATTTAATTGTCTCAGAAACAATGGACGCGGCACTTAAAAGTGAGCCTCAGGTAGCGATATTCGGACACTTGTACCAATACCTTAAACCTAATGGGACATTGATCCCAGAGAGTATAGCGTTAAGGGCAATACTATTTGACCAAACAGACAGTTGTGAATTTGGTACGTTTTTTGAGCTAAACAAAAAAACCTGCGTAAACATGGGGCTTAAAAATAGGTTGCACATCCGCGGTGAATTACCCCTAACTGAAGAACAAAAAAGGCGATTTACCAATTTCACCGTAACTACTGAAGTGGAAGTGTTTGCTGGCCATAAGATCGCCCGGAATGCCAGCGACATAACATCTGACCTAAACTTCAAATATCTGGACCTTACGCAACAGAACTCCATTGAGTTTTATTACCAGGTTACAGAAAACCCAGGTTTTAGATTCCAATTGAACCAATATCAAGCTCCGCCAGTACCTGCGAGTTTTAATATTAAAACTTCTTCAGGCGTGCCATATTTGTACTTGTTTTGGCAAAACACCGTGTGGGGTTTCCACAAAAAGCGACTGCTACAAACATCGCCGCAACAAGAACCTTGGTTGCTTTGGGAAAATGTTTTGGCAATGTTTAGCGCGTTCAATGCAGACCTACAGCAGTGCATCGCCAAGGTATTGGCACATCACCCGCCCAATTTTGCCGACTTTGAAGACTGGTTTTTACATCAATATGGGCAATTGGATGAGCAATCAGTAATAGCCTTGAACCAAAAATTAGCTGCCAAGCATGCTGAAACCCAATAGCGAGGTAAATTCGTTATCCCTGTTAAGGCTACCGGTTCCTACCATACTGCTCATGGGATGACACCCAGTCTAATGACGAAATGGCAGAAGCTAAGGATATCTCACCAGCCAATGCCGTCGCTGCTGCGATTTCTGTTAACTTCAATGCGCTGCCATTGCCGGTGCAGCCCATCATACGCAAGCATTCTTGCTGTGTCGGCAAACCAGTACCTCCACCATGGGTAGCTACAATCAACGATGGCAATGTGAGTGAAAGGTATAGGTCACCCTCTGCGGTAATTTCCGAATACAGGATACCAGTGGAAGATTCCGCCACATTGGCCGCGTCCTGGCCGGTGGCAATAAACATGGCGGCAATGCCATTGGCGGCGTGCAGGCCATTGTTGTTGACACCCGCTAAAAATGAACCAATAGAAGCGACCCGGGCATGGTAGTCAATTTGCGCTGGTTCTACATGCAATACGTCCTGCAAAGCCTCTTTTTTTAGGGTTACTTCCGCCGTCACACGCTTGCCCCTAGTGTGCATGGTATTAATTTGGGAAGCTTTTTTGTCGGTGGCCATATTGCCTTCGAGGTAGAAGTTCTGGATACGCGGATACACCGATAAGATCCAATTGCATGCAGCATAGGTGGCTTGGCCAACCATGTTTTGACCTGCGGCATCACCGGTCTCGAAATTAAAGCGTACAAACACAAACTTATTGGCGGTGTAGGGATCCAAACGCTTTAAGCGGGCGAATGGGTCAGTCGCTTCAGCTTGCTTACTAATAGACTCAAACTGCTCAGGCGCCGTGACCCAATCCAAGAAGTCGCGGGCATCAGCCGCATCTTCAAACACAAACACCGGCGCCCGCTGCATTGCAGATTCAAACACTGTTACTTTAGCGCCACCACTTTGGTTAATGGCTTTCATGCCACGGCTATAGCTGGCTACCAAGGTACCTTCGGTGGTGGCTAACGGCACATAAAATTCGCCTTTGGCATGCTCACCCAATACCTTAACCGGCCCCGCAATGCCCACAGGCACCTGAGCCGTACCAATAAAGTTTTCGATATTGCCATTGAAGGGTTCGGTTGGGCCGCGGTAATCAAACAAAATTGGCGCGTCAGATTGGCACTGTTCACGGATAAATTCCTGGCGCCTGCCAATAATTTCAGGGCTTAGGTTGTTATAGGGATCACGGGGGATTTTCACCTCTGCATCATCTTGCTCCCGCACAACGTCATTGACCTCAACCGTAACTTCGCCAAATGGTGCTAATTTCAAAGTAATTGAGAGCTGGTTTTTTGCCTCAATGCTCAAGCCGGCGATGGGAATAGAAAAGTTCAGGGTTGCGCCTAGTGGCAGCTCGACGGTTTCCTCGGAGTCGTTGAAGGCAGACAAGGTGTTTTCATGTTGGTGGCTCATCACCACATCGCTAAGCTGTATCAGCTTTTGGTTCAACCCAATACTGTCGACGGAATGCAATACAGCTGACTTAAGCCGGTTTTTTAACTCAAAATGCAAATAATCGCCAATGCGGCGCAAGGTGCCTTTGGTATAGAGTTTTTGCAATATCGACTTGGGTATAAACATAGCGGGTAGTCCCTTATTGGTAGTGGTATAGCCTGGGACTCAGTATGTATAGCTTTTGCTATTAAAACTTTGTGGCAAATCAACTTTATTTATCGTTATTGAGAATCAGCTGCATTGCCACAGGCAAAATACGGCAACGCAGTTAAGGGCCAGCGCGCTGGATAGCCCTCCCTGTTTAAGACTGGTTAGAAGCCTTGGCCTTCGCCTTTTCTATGCGTTTCTTCCTGAGTTGGTAATAGCGCATGTCGTTGCTTTGTTCATGCATCAACGAAATGGCTTTATCCGCCATTTCTAGCGCTTTTTCGTATTCTTTGTTACGCAAATACGCAGCCGCCAAGCCATCATGGGCAAGCGCAGACCTTGGGTGCCACTGCACATTAGTTCTAAATACTTCTAAGGCCTGTTCTAATTTGTCTTCCGAACGCATCAAATGGTAGCCGTAGCTGTTAATGCCACTATCTGCAAGCACTTCATAGCCATATAGGTTCTTGGAAAGTTCATCATAATAAGCTTTGATCGCAGCAACACCTTGCTGTGCAATATCCGACTCAGGATCCAGACGCAAAGGTTCAAAGATAAATTGCAAAGCATTGTGGATAGTACCGCTTGGCGTGTTCATATGGTTATCGGCTGACAGTACCTGGCTATGCCAGCGCAAGCTAGTGTCTTTACTACCGACCAATGCCGCTTCAAACAGTTGGTATTTGCTTATCAAGTGCTTTTAATCACCAATGCTGGCGTAAATAAAACGATGTTGTGGTTTTGCCTTCTGCAGTTGCTGGGCAGCTATTCCAATGGACCGCGGACAATAAACTACTGCTGCAAAAACAAGTTCACTCTGGAACCGAGCTAGTGCTGTTTGATATTCGCAACAACCAATCCCAATCTATTTACCAAGGCGAGGTACTATGGGCACAAAAACAAGATAATGCTCTTTATCTTATGGAGCAGCAGCACCGCATCCAAAAGTTGAATGGCGACCATGTAACTGAAATGGCAGCACTCCGAGATATTGTCGCCTCTAATCGCTTTTTTATTAAGAATGAACAGCTGTTTTTATTGGACAGGGAAGACAACTTCTGGCAGCTCAATCTCGCCACCAACAAACGGACAAAGCTAACGCACCATAGCAATCCAACGATTAGCTTAACCGAAGTATCAGAAGACGGCAGGCGCTTTTTGATATCCAAACAAATCAGCAACAAAAAAGAGATTGTATTGCTTACGCCCTAGCGCCTACAAATCCGCTAACAATTGCTGCAAATCCCTACTACCAGGGTTAATCGCAATGCCTTTTTCTAGTAGCTGGCGGGCATGCTGTTTGTCACCCGTTTTTAGCACGCGTCTTGCGTAATCCCGCCAAGCTCGCCAGGACTGAGGATACAACTCGGTTAAGGCTTCAAACCCAGCTTTGCCTTTTGCCATTTCACCTTGATCATAAAGATCCCTAGCAGCATAGCGCATTTCCCGCTCATCAAAGGGTTTCCACCAGCTGTATTTGGCAAACAATGAGCGTCGCTCCTGATATGCTTTGTTAAAACTAGGCAAGTCACGGTTAATCAAGATTGAAGGTAGGCTTTGGTAGGGACGTTCAAGGTTTAGCAGGTAGTTTAAGGCCCGATCCTGACCTGCGACATACTCTTTGCCGCTAAATACAAAGGGCAAATCTACCACTTGCAGCCAGCTGTCGTCGGCGGGGTGCCCCATCTGCCAATACAGCGTTGATATATGCAGCTGCATACCGCTGTTGCTCAAACTAAAAGTACCAGGGTCGCCATAACCATTGACCGGGGCACCGGCAGGTTCACCCACCAACAGGGTATTGGTGTGTTTAAGCATCTCGGCGTAAATCATTTGCGCCGCGCTGTAGGTTTTGCGTCCCGTCAGGGTAAACAGCTTGCCGTATTGGTTAATTTTGTCCCGTTTAATGATTTCATGCACTAAAGGCAAGGTTGTGCTGCCATCGCCACCTGGGTTAAAGCGAATATCCAAGATGAATTTATCAATGGGCTTTTGATCTACCAAACCAAATACTTCATCTAAAAATGCCCTAAAACTATCAAAGCCGTTACGACCATTGTGGGTAGAATAGTTAATGGCAACATACATGGCATTTTTGTCCGCGATATATTCATACCAATAGCCACGTCGGTGGCGCAAAAATTGCGGTATACCTTGCTTTTCAGCAAGGCTCTTATTACGCCACTCTGATAGTTTCAAGTTCTGGAATGCCATTGTGTATTGGTCGTAATGGGCTTCATCCATCGGTCCATACATCTCGCCCCAAAACAGGCTTTCATTGAGGTTAAACGGGATATTTATCGACGTGACTTCCAGGTTTGCAAGACTGTCGTTAGCATCCTTATAGGTAACTGTGACAGCACTAAGTGCGTCGGCAATACCTAGCACCTCAAGCACCTGCATGCTGCTCAAGTAATAAGTGTTTTGGGTTCGCCCTATATCGTTGTCACTGGGGTGTAGGTCTGTAGTGAGTTCAAATATGTCAGAGATGTCAGTGCCATTGATACTAATGAGCTTCTTGCCAAGTAGGTTCTGGTACTTTTCCAATGTAGACACAACATAGAATCCATCTTCAAAAGAATATATGTAGATAGGCAACCAATCGTTAAAGCCGTTTGGATCAAGCGGATGTAGCACGGTATGCCGATCCCGTAACTTGCTTACAAGTTGCATCATGGCCATTGTGGTCGTCACCGGTTTTTCGTTATTAATGCTGTCCTTTATTGACCGCACCTCATGGTAAAACTGCTGTTGCGGATAATGATGGTAGGGATCCGGATGGTATTGTTCAATTTTAGCAACCAGCTCGTCGATGTCTTGCAACCATTGTTGTTTTGTCAGCTGCGCGGCTGACGATGGCAACGCAAGAAACAGCGCAATAAACAGTGCACGAATGCGTAATTTGGGCAAACAAGTATCTGATGTTTCCAATGAATTTTTCCAGTTCCTGAACATAGCAATCATTTTTCTGGTGATAGCTTATTTATAGTATGACGTGAGCAAAGTGCTAAAGGTTGAAACCAATACAAAGTAATTGGCCTAAACATCACAACTAGTTTTTAGCTTTAGCGACTGGCCTGGAAAATATACTCTCATGCAAGGGTACGTTGAGTTCAAGGGATCTAATCGATGCCCGCCAGCTGCCATCATGGCTGGATACCCAAGCTGGATGTTTAATGCCATTTTTTTCAACTGACCAAGGGCCAGATAGACTTCCCAGCGCATCATCCCAAGTGCCAAATGCATAAGGCTCCGCAGCATTGCTCAACCGAAACCACATAAGCCGGGTATTACCCGTATACACCTCTAGGAAGTTGTCGCCGGTTGCCTTTAACGACAACCCAGGATCCCCTTTGGCGATACGATGAATCGTGCGGTATAAGTGCGCTTGGTGCCATTTCATTTCACGCTGGAACACTTCAGGCGGCACCTCTTCCACTACTCCAGACCAACTTACACGCCAGCTGTTGTCAGCATCGATAACCCGGATCAAATGCACATCTGTTGCGGTGGTTTCAATGCGAAACCGCGGCTCGGTAAAATCCATGGTTATGACGGCAAAGACTTCGTACGGCTCCTGGGTGCGGTACTGCATCGAACCATTGATTGTATTTTTTAAATTTGCCCATGCAGGTTTTCCTCCCAGCCGCTCCAGCATCCTATCAGCTAGCTCTCTTCCGGAGGGATTGGCCAAACTGACGGCAGGCAAAAAAAGGAAAAGCCAAAGGTATTTAGGTAAGCGATTTCTACAAGACATGGTAAGGACTGCCAAAGCAACATAAACTTTACCGCAGCATATTGGCGTTCAGCCTTGGAATTTGCACAATTATGCGAAAATGGCTATCTATTGTTTATAAAGGGTGAAAAACATGATGGAAGTATCAGCCATAAATCAAAGCTTCATGGAAGGTACGAAAAAAGAGTCCGTATCTGGTATTTACTCGCGGCGAGCGGCTTTATCAACTCACTGTTCCGCGCTAGCGCTTCCAGCGTTCAGGATTTTTCAACAGCATATACTCATCCAAAGTTAAAGAACCAGTTAATGGGAGCCCCAGATCATTACGCCACTGCTCAAGAGCCATCCGAGTCACGGCAGACATCGTGCCAGAAACCTCGTCTCCGCTTAATCCAAGTATTTCTTGTATCTCAGCTATTTGTCTAGAATCCAAATAGTCTTCAAATGAAGCTGCGGCTGAACTGCCTCCCGACGTAGGCGGCGGATTAGGGTGACTTGCGGCTGCGGCTCCTGATACCGAGCCTTTAGGAGTACTATCACCTGGCCGAATTGATGAACGAACCGAAATCATCAGTTTCAAAAAATTTAGCCAAAAGCTGGTACCTAATGACACAGCAATGCCAGTAAACAGGCAACCTAAAATCCAAATCAATGTGGTACCGCTATCTTCAGGGTTTGAATCTACGTTTTTACCTTTTTCAACTTTTTGTGCAGACATTCTTTCCAGCATCTCAGCGACATTACCATTCAGCTCCCGCACGGCTACAGTATTGCCAAAATTGGCCAAGTCTTGATTAAATGTTTGAATACTCTTGGATAGCTGCCCCAAGTATTCTTTGGTTATCTCTGCCTGATCATTATCTATGTCAGAAAATTGGTTGGTTGCTTCAGCCACTAAGGCGCTGCGCAACGCCCCATCGTTTGCCAGCCTGTCAGCATATTCGATAGTGCTTACATCCATGCTCAAAGCTAATAAGGTGCCAATAATTAGCAAAGGCAACTGAGTCTTGCGTTTGAATGAACCCGATGCACGCTCCATCGCATCAGCATACCAACTGGAGATGTTTTGTCGAAAATCGTTAATTGATTCACTTTTGTCGAGCAATGGCGCCAACACCGACTTAATAGTTTCCTCGGGGGGTATCTGTCGTATCAATTCCGCATAACCGGCCATTGACGGCTGATGGGGATACCTTTCTCGCAAAACCGTCAATAACACATCAGTAAATTCTTGCGGTTGAATGTAAGCAGGGCCAGACGCCGCAAGTTTGAATCTGGTTCCGCTCTCGATCCGGCGCGATTTTTTAGCAATTAGAGGATGGGCAAAGATCTCTTTGGTCAACTCCCCAATACGCACTTGCCCATTGATCCTCTCATCTACCAGCTGTGCCACCGCTTTTTGCAAGAAGCGCGCTCGCTCGCGCGTCATGCTATAGACAGACTCCAATAAATAGCTGGCGATAACGCTTAAACTGAAAAAAATAAACGCCAACCCGACGACAACATCGATAACACCGATGCCAAATGCAATCTGTGTATCGCCGCTCACCCTGCACCTCCTGGCGCTTGCAAGGCAAATAATACAGGGGCAATTTCGATCAGATCATATAGGCTGCTTGTAGCAGTAATTTTTCCTTTCAGGCTTGTGAATGGGGAATTTTCCAGAGTCTGGGTATCTTGATTTGTCCAAGGTGTATCTCCGTTAAAAAGAGGTTGGTTTAACTTATCATGCAGATAATATTTAAAACGTTTGAAATACAATTTTTGCAACATGATTCGAACATCCTTAGCCTGGCTTTCTAAAGTAATGGTTCCCTCTACCTCGTCATTTAAAAAGCCAACCTCGGCCTGCCCCACTTTATCCTGGGTTATTTGATTAAGCGCCTTATGTTGCTCCAGCATTCTGGCGTGAAGTAACAACAAACCGGTCTCAGTCAACGCCCCCGGGGAAGCCAAATAGGGTAAGTTAGAATTAATCTGGTTGGAGAGCTGAGCAAGCGCCGCATCCTCGCACTTGAGCTCAGGAAGCACTTCAGAAGGTTGCATCAACAGCAGAAGTTTGCGGCTCCCTTTCAGTGTATTATCACCGCATGTACCATTCAGGTTCTTCGCTGTAGGAACGTCAAACAAATTGAACCGCTGTAGCGACAGTTGAATATTACATACGTCGTTTTGTTTATTTTCAGGCTTTTCACAAAATTGCTTATTTTCGGCTGTGGTCTGAGCCGAGACTTGGCTAGGCTGCTCAATCACTTTAACAGTTACATATTGTTTCTGCTCCTTGTCATCAGATACAGAAATGGAATAGTTACCTAGTTGTAGCTCTGAGCCGGTTGCCTTGACGGTCACGCGGGCACCAAAGTGCTCAGATTGTTGCAGTGAAATCCCTGGAATTGCTTGATCTGCTTTAGCAGAATACATCTTGCTACCGCCTGCGATAGTAAAGGTTTCTACAAAATCCACTCCTTTGACAAATACAATCTCAGGCTTGGAAACACTCAATGGCCTTACTACATCAACACCGCATCCCTTTAGCTTTTCATCTGAGTAATTGTGCGTAACGCCTGAAATAACCGAATCTAATTGGAAAGCGGCATTGTTCAGTCCGGCCAACGCTATTTTTAGTTTAGTGAGTGTAGCCAAAACATCTGTTGGGTTAATTGCCCCCTGGACTTCTTGTTTGTCGCTCAAAAACCCCTCACCCGCATCTCCCACTGCATCGATCGCAGTAAATAGGGATTGCCCTGGAATCTCGATAAATCCGCCGGCTTGTACCACTAAACCTTTGATCGCCTGACGTAAACTGTTTAGATCGCGTTGCCCCTCAATTAATCCCAGCAGTACCCTGTTATTGATATCATCAACTGTGATTTGCAGATTGGTTCCAGCTGATTGCACTTTCCTTTGCAAAATGTCGCCGTTTTTATATGTTTTTTGCGCGGCTGTAATTTGCCCCTTGGCATCGGCTAAATTTTTTTCGATTAGCAAATTTAATGATGGATCCTGGTTGCTTTGTTGCAGCAAAATAACTGTCTCATATAATTCTTGTACTTTGCCAAGCTCTGCCAGCAAACTATTTTTATTAGTGGAAATATCTACCACCTGTATGCCTTGTAAGGGAATCACCGCTTCCACCGCGCAAGTAAGTGCCCTCGCACCCAAGGCATAGAGTTTGGTTCGGTTGCCGTCAGAAAGCCATTGGGCAGCACTTAATCCAGTTACCCCAGCGATTGAGCCTATAGTTATCAAATCGTCAGACCGATCAATAATGGCGTCAGCACCAATCGCACCAGCCAAAACCATGGCCGCTATTCCTAGTTCACTTAAATCTTTATTTTCTGCTTGGATCTTCTTAACGTAATCCATCCTCACCGCGCGGGCATAACCTACAGCTTGGGGCAAGGTTATAGAATCTTTCGGAAGCTCTGTGTAATCATCGTAGTATTTGGTAAGAGGTTCGTAAGGATCCACCATGGCGCAACTGGACAACCCCGCGCAAACCAAGCA
The DNA here is from genome assembly GCA_965279005.1 of Alteromonadaceae bacterium. Classification (GTDB taxonomy): domain Bacteria; phylum Pseudomonadota; class Gammaproteobacteria; order Enterobacterales; family Alteromonadaceae; genus Planctobacterium. The sequence continues at coordinate 438,659 of CBDIHK010000029.1, forward strand.
AATGATTAACTTCTGGCACAGTTTCATTCTATAACTCCTTATCCCATAGATAGTTCATAGGCTTTGTTTAGTACCTCATTCGGGTATACGTAATTATCATTCTCGAAAGCTACAAGTGCGGCAACCACAGACATTTGAGTGTCTTTATCTTGGATGTTGAGAAAATCTGACTTTTTCATTTTCAGCCATTTTGCACAGAAATTTGCGTATCCGTAGCTATGGTTTCCGTCAGATGCTGGCGCCCAACGATTGATAAAATCGAAAAGAGATCGACAACCACGTAACTGGTAAGTCCGCAATAAAATGAACATCGCCCGCAATCCCCATTCAGGAGCCACGAACACGCAAAAACGGCGCTCTTGCTTTTGCTCTTCACTCATTTGGCTTCTTTCGGCAAGACCTTTCCAACGCTCCCCGGTATTCACTATATTACCGGGGTTATGGTTTCTAATGCCTCGATGTTTCGATGATGGTGCCTGCTCCGCGTCATTGAAAAAACTAGGGTCGCAATATTCAGTGACAGGGTTTTCCTCCCAATAACGCATCAAATTCTTGTCATAGGCAGCAATTTCAAAGTCCACACCTGCCTCAGGCCGCTTGTGTTTGCCATCTTTGTGATCTCCCCAATGCACAACTTCATGCAGAATGGTCGATTCCACAAACAGCTGTGCTTCAATACGGTCATGATCAGATTCAAACCGGCGTGCAATTTCTTCGTCAATGTAAATATGGCTTGGTCTGGTGGGATAAAAGCGTCCGTTAAAGCCTTTCCCCAATGACTCGACTAACAAAAGTGGACTATCTAATTCCCAACCTACAGCGACCAACGATTCAATGATTGAAAAATCACCAAACTTTCGAAACGCTGACCAAGTTTTTTCATTATTAGTAAGGCGGCCAGGTAAATCTTTACGCACGAAAAGTGCAAGTCTTGGAAAGGAAAAAATATCTTGAGTTAGCATCCGTGGCATCAACTCGCCCCTTCGAAATAGCTGTAAGTATTAGTCAACCAGCCATTGCAAACTCCGAAAGGCTATGGGTAAGTAATATTCATAAAAAACAAATTTGTCAAGCCCGATAATTTAAAAGCAAGAAAAATATTACAGAAAAAATTAAAGCAGCAAAATTTACTACCATCGTTGAAAAAATATGGAAAATGACAATCATAAAGAAAGAAAATCTGTCTATTTAAATATTGAGCAAAAAATAAGGTACATATTTTCTGTAGATCGCAACTCAAAAAACACAAAATTAACAGGCAATGCTTTTTGATTTGTCTATTTATTCAATTGATAATTTGTGCCCCAAGGTGGGGACGTAGCACGGCAACGCTCCGCAGTTTTCCGCCAGTCAAACTGACCAGAACAAAAAATGTATGATTTTCACATATTGCAGTAAAATCTTAGAATCCTCTTAGCCAGTATTTCAGGTTGCTCCAATGGCAGCATATGGCCACTTTGTCCAATGATTTCTAGCTGGCTGTTGGGGATCAATTCTGCCATATGCATTAAATCTTGCTGTGGCACCAATGAATCCTTTTCTGCGCCCACAATTAAGACATTGAATTGGCTATTGGCAAACTTGTGGGCAAGGGGCTCCCTGGCGCTGGTTTCCTGCAGTTGGTTTAACAGCACGGGTTTCCCAAGCTCCCTATCCATGGCTTGAATGGTGTCAACCAAGCTGTTATCTGAAAAGTGATCAGGATGGATAAAGCGACTAAGCCTTTGCTTGGATATGCCTTTGTATTCATGCTCTTGTAACCAGTTAGTGTACTGATTACGCATTGCCAGTTCTTGCCCTGCCAAACCCGCATCTGACGCACAGATTATGACTAGGCTGTTGATCCGCCCGGGATATTGCAACGCGAATTCCATGCTCAGGTAACCACCCATAGAAAACCCCAGCAGGTTGGTTTTGCCGGTAATTTCACTGGCTAGTTTTTGCTTGATTGCCTCTTTGCCGAAACAACGCTCTATGGCAATGTGCTGTAACTCAAATTGATCACCCAGGTGGGGGGCCATGCGCGACCACAAGCGGCTGTCACACATAGTTCCCGGAACCATTGAAATCGTGGTTTTTACAGTCATGACACTGTTGCAATTAATACTTATTGAACCGACATCAAGATAAGCCCCATTTGCCAAATCGTCAGGCCAATCAGTATTAACATGCCGACTAAAAAAGCTTTGAAGCGATAAGGTACGTAGTTGCGGGTGATATGGAAATAGGAGTGTAGGCAACGGCTAAGCACATACAAAAACATCAAGCCTAACACCCAGCTATTGGCCGTATTAGTAGCAAAATAAATAAAGCTCAAACCATAAAATAGCACCGGTGTTTCAAATTGGTTGGCAATGTTATTTGAGACCTTTACCACGTCATCTGGCCAGGCTTTCGGGTTTAGGGCGACCTTTTTAAAATCTACCTGTCCTTCCTGCATCGCCTTAGTTTTTTCAGTTTTTAACCGGATAAACAAGGAAAAAACCAAAAGCATGTGGGCTAGCACTGGGATAAAAATGAGTTTCTGCTCCATTATCACTCCTTATGTTTTTGCACGAAGGCGAACTTTGCTATATTGACAGTGTCAATTTAACATCAATATGGACAATGTCAACATGGCAAAAACACGTGACTACCACCACGGCAACTTACAGCAAGAACTGCTCAGGGCGGCGTTAGCTTTGCTAGATGAAGCTGGCTCGGAGGCCATTGGAATACGCCAAGTTGCCAAAGCTGTGGGAGTCGCCCATTCAGCGCCCGCTAACCACTTTAAAAACAAACAGGCATTGCTCAATGCCTTGCGTGAAAGCCTCGTTACCCAATTTATCGAAACCGTTACATCACAACTTTTAGAGCCCGATCAGCAAGACCCAATCCAACATCTGGCCAATGTGGTATTGGACTATGGCTTACAATATCCCCATCGCTACCGGCTATTGTGGCAATCCCAATACCCTTTGCACCAGGCAATGGATGAGATCTACCAAACCCTAACCAACCTGTTACAGCCATATGCCAAACAAAAGCAGGTAGATGTTGAGTCCCAAGCCATTGCAGTATGGTCCCTAATCCATGGCTATGTCACACTGAGGCTGCAAGGGCATTTATCGCCTGGCCAGGATCAAGTGACAGGTATGCCAAGGCAAGGTGCCATAATAAATGTACTATTGGATGGTATAAAATAGGGACACTAAAGTAAGTTGGTACTTGTTAACTTCTGTATTATCGAATCAAGGAATACACTAAATTGCCCTATACTACTTCACCAGATATTGAGAATAGCCAAGCTGCATTAGCTTACACCCATCCGTTGAAACAAAACTGTACCCAGTTTTTATCCAGGCACCAGCCCAAGTCAGTGCAGGAATGGCTCGCCCTTATGGCAACCTCTAAGTACAGCAAATACCAGTTGGACGCCTATGGCCAAGGCCTTTTAGTGCAAGAGTTGGAACAGCGCATGGCGGATCTGCTGGGGAAGCAGCGCGCCTTGTTTTGCCATAAAGGCATGGTAGTGCAACTCAGCGTGCTAAAACATTGGAGTGAGCTGCGGCAAAACCCGCGTATCGCATTCCAGCCAAAGTCCCACATTGACTATGACGAGATGCAATCTTATAAGCACTTGCTGAACCTGGAGCAAGTCCCCATTGGCAATGCCAAAGCGCCTTTCTCAGCTGAGGATCTTCCTGTAGCAACACAGGTAGCGGCAATATCAGTGGAACTACCGCACCGCAGGGCCGGGTTTCTATTGCCAGAATGGCAAGACTTACTGGCAGCAAGGGACTATTGCGATGCCAATGCAACAGCGCTGCATTTTGACGGGGCACGGCTGCTAGAATCAGCCTCCTATTGGCACAAAACGCCTGCAGAAGTCTGCCAGCTCAGCGATAGCGTTTATGTTTCTTTCTACAAATCCATGGGGGCTATAGCAGGTAGTGTAGTGGCGGCAGAGGCTGACACGGTTGAGGCAATGCAACCTTGGAAAAGCCGCATGGGTGGCGAAATACATTCTGCATTCCCCTATGTTATCAGCGCCATGTGGGGCTTAGACCATTACCTGCCCAAAATTGGTGAGTTTATCGAGCAAGCCAAGCATGTATCCAAGCTAGTTTGCTCGGTGTTGGGCGAAGCAGCATTGCCATTTAAAGTGCAGTCCAACAGTTTTGTAGTGACATTACCCGGTTCGCCAGAAGAAACAGCCCGGCGCGCGCTGGCAATCGCAAAAACCCAGCACAAATGGCTATTTGATAGTGTCATGGCAGATGCCACTGGTGGCAGCAGGGTAGAAATACAAATTGGCGACGCCATAAACAAGTGGACCGATGAGGAAATAATAGACGTGTTTGCTGCCTTTGTTTAAGGCTATGTTTTTGCATTAGTGTTTTTGCATTAGACAATAACCTTTTTGACATTTATTGCGACTAAACCAGTTGGGAAGCTACATAACAGGTGGAACACATGAAGTTTTTAGTTGTGGCCAGCATTTTTCTGGCGCTCATGACCCGGGAAGTTGCCAGTAAAGAAACCGACTTACATGCACCGCTAGGACAAATCCAACAAGATTACCAAGTACCCGGCATGGCACTAATTGTGGCCTCCGGTGGCGTGAGCAAGCCATTAAATTTTCCTGTTGGCTATTATGCTGGGGTGTTGTCTGTAGACGCCCCTGAAAAAGTGACTAGCGGCACCTACTTCCCAGTGGCATCTCTGACCAAGGTTTTTGCCTCCCATTTGGCTTTGTCCTTGGTTAAGCAAGGCAAGTTGAGGCTAGATGATCCAATCTCCAAATGGCTACCCGAAGCCGACATGCTAGCAAGAGTCACCATTGCCAACCTGCTCTCCCATACCATGATAGGTAAGTCAGGGCGTCAATTTTTCTATGATCCTCGCTTTTACTTGTTAACCCAGATTATTGAAAAAAGCAGTGGTAAAAGCTTTGAACCCGCCCTATTTGCCTTGCTAGAAAGTGACTTTCAACAGCATTTGCCAAAGGCGCATTGGCCATTGCCTTACAAGCAAGGTTCAGTGGCACAAGTAGCCACCGCCGTGGGCCATAGTTATGGTTCGAGCATTGAAGCCATACCCCACGATTTTGGCCTGTCTGCCTCAGCGGGTTTGATGTTTACCGCACCAGCATTGGCAAGGATGGGTGTGCAATTGATGCAGAGCCATGCCAGAGGTATAGATAATGAGCCACATATTTTGGCTAGCTACCAGCAGGGTCAAACCTATGCCAACGGCTTTTTTAGGCAACAGATACACAACCAATCAGTGCTGTGGAGCTATGGCCAGTACGAAGGTTACGCCGCCCTATGGCTAATGGTGCCTGAATTAGAACTACAGTTGCTTGCGCTGGCTAATAACAACATACCCAGCGACGCTTCCCGATTGCTTTTTGGCGATGCCTCCACTTCACCTATCGTTAATTGGTTTACCCGGTATTTTTTATGTGACAAGCCAGACTGCGCTATTGGCCTGCAAGAACAGCGGGGCACACTGCACCGGCATGTTTATTTTAGCCGCTACCACAAAACTGACTATGATGCCGCAATAAAACTTATGGCAAGGTTATATCCTGACCAGCAAGCTTGGTCAAAACAAGGCGATACCCATCTGCTGCACCTAGCCACCTATTTAACGACGGTAAGCATTCACCTTGGATACCCTCCCCCTCCATTTAAAGCACAGCAACGAGCGTTACTTGCCACCAAGCAAATACAAGAAGTGCAAGACCCCTATTGGTTGTTTTACGCAGGTCTTTTTTATTTAAGGGATGGCAATGATGAAGCTTCTCGAATGGCGTTTGAGACCCTGGTTAATATCCCCAATATGCCCAATCATTGGACAGTGCAGGAAGCCAAATCCCTATTGCAAGAAATAGCAAACGCTCACTAGAGCGTGCCATTTGCCTGGTAAAAATCCAGTAAGGCGTTGTTGACCTCAGTCGGTTTTTCAATGGCTGCAGAATGGCCAGCATCAGGGATCAGATAAAGCTTTGAGTTAGCGATGGCAGCCACTATTTTCCGCGATCTACTTACTGGGGTCAGGGTGTCGTACTCACCGACTATAACTGCCACAGGTAAATCTACCATGCCGAGTTGCGGCAATACATTGTCCCTAGCAAAGATGGCCTTGCCAAAGGCATACATAGCTTTTTTATCATTTTGCAGCACGGCACTGCGCCAATAGGCCTTGTCTTGTTGCCGGCTGGGATCCCGCAAAAATGCCTGGTGGAACATTAGGGAGACTACCTTGCCGATTACTGGCCACCAGCCCAATGCCCGGACAGTTGCCAACATTAAGTTATTGCGCCTCAGGGCTTTTGCCGGTTCATTTTCAGCGGATGTATCCATCAACACCAAAGACTGCAGCAACTCAGGTCGACGCAGGGCAATGCGCATACCTACAAAGCCGCCGGTGGACATACCGACAAAGTGTACCGCCCCCAGCCCAAGCCCTTCGATCAAGCCAATCGCATCATTAACCAAGTTGTCCATGTGGTAGCCATCGCTGGCAATTTCGCTGCGATGGTGGCCACGGTGTTCAAAGCAAATACAGCGGAAGTGCTGTTTCAACTGGGCTACCTGGTCTTTATACATGTTATTGTTCATCAAGTAGCCGTGGGAAAATACGATAGTCTCGGCGCCTTCGCCTTCAGATTGGTAGTACAACTGGGTGCCATTAACCTTGATATGGGGCATGGAAATTTCACTTAGTAGGATCAGGCTTTCAGTCTGACTAGCATTAGCACTCAAATCAACCAATAGCTGCAACAAGCGACAAAACCCTTGCCATGCCGTTTAAATGCCGGTATCAAAATACCGTTACATAGCTTTACCCACCAGCACAGCAATCAATGCTAAAGTAGAGGCTGAAATAAGCTAAAAGAGCATGCCTACTCCACAATGAATGTTTCGGTTTTTCCCACAGTAATATATGCCTGCATGATGGGCATGACCCTGTTTGCACTGATTGAAACCCGGAACAAACCGAAACATAGACAAATTAGCTACCTACGCGGGCTCTTGGCCTTATTGTTAATCCATATATTAGGCGAACTATATATTTTCACCGGAGCATACCAATATGCGCCCGGCATAGCGGGAGCCCAATTCCCGCTCCGGACATTGCTAGGCCCGGCACTTTATTTTTACGCCTATGCCACCATGTCCCCGGAGCAACAACTACCGGGCAAATCATTTTTACTCGCACTAACCGGCCCGCTACTAGTATCACTGGTCATGATCCCCTTTGTGTTCGGCATTACACCAGAACAGAAACTCGCCTTGGCAGATCCTGCTACGCGGGATCCCGAGCTATGGAAAATTGCGCTTTCCACCTGTTTGGCTGCTATGGTCATTTTCATTTCATTCACCATGATATACCTAGTTGCCGCGCTGAGGCTGCATACCCGGCACAAGCAACAGATAATGCAACGATTTTCGGCGATTGAAAAACGCTCACTTGACTGGTTTAGAAAAGTCCTATTGCTTTGGGGGCTCGCCTGGTTGTTGTTTACTGCCGACTTTGGCATGGGTTTCCTGGGGGTGCGCTGGTTTGGCTCAGGGTTTGTGTTGCCTCTACTGGAGCTGACGGCACTCATGCTATTTGCCCACTTGGCATTGAAACAGCCGGTACTTAATGACTCAGAGCGGGGCAACATAGACGCTGTGCATACGCAGCCCAGAGCGCAAAACGACCAGCCCAGAACCGCCACACTAAGCGTCGAGCGCATGGCCCAGGTCGCATATAAGCTAAAAACGGTAATGGAACAGGATGAACTTTTTAAAGAAGAGGATCTATCCCTTAACCGGCTATCAAACACCATAGATGTCAGCGAAAACCATATATCAGAGACCCTATCTCAGCACCTTAAAACCAACTTTTTCCACTTTGTGAATGGCTACCGGGTTGAGGCTGCCAAGCAACTATTACGCAATAGCAATAAGCTAGTGTCCACCATTGCCTATGATGTCGGTTTTAACTCCAAATCCACCTTCAATAGCGCTTTTAAAAAAGCGGTTGGCGATACCCCTACCGCTTTTAGAAACCAAGACAGGCTTGCCACCAGCGAAGAGGCCCCGCCTTGACACCCGGTGTATCAATAATCATGAGGCACCCTTTTTAAAACCATGGCAACAGCTAATTATGCTTTGATTGGAATAATTAACGCCGTCCTAAGATCTGGTACTGGCGTGTTAAAGGGCGAGTTAAGGTACTCCACCAAGGGTGGATGATCCGCAGGTTCCAATCCAGATGCCGGCAGCCAGTTGCCATAAAACTGCATAAAACTGTTTTCAATTCCGGCCAAGTCGCCTTTATGGACAACTTGGGCTACTTTAAAACCACCGATTTTTCTGGACTTCACCGGAAAGGTTCCTTTGGGTTCTGCTTCTGATGTGAAACACAAATCAAACCGCTGTTTATCAGGCCCAGTGATAGATGGGTCGTCATAGCCAATACTGATGAAACGCGTTCCTTCGCCCAGTATTTTTTCTTGCTTTGCCCACTGGATAAGTTCTCCCCAGGCCTGGGGCATGTTGTTGTTAACGCCTATGTGATGACGATAAATGACAGTTATTTCTGGGAATGTTGTTTGTGATACTTGCATGGTCAGTTTTCCATGATCTTGGCTGTTAAAATCGTTGAGTGGAGCGCCAAAGTGGATCCCTGATTCGCAGGCTACATACCGGGCTTGGCAGTTCCGGTAATCAACCGGTGTAACTGCAAACGCCTTGTGGAACGCCCTAGTAAAGGCTTCGTGACTAGCAAAACCAGCGCCGATAGCGAGATCCAGGATTCTCTCATCAGTGTCCCGCAACAAGCCCGCTGCGCGTTCGAGCCGTAGCCTGCGCAGATGGGATTTAAGGTTTTCACCGACTACCGCTTTGAATATTCGATGGAAGTGATATTGGGACATATGTGCAAGCTGGGCAAGGGAGTGCAAGTCTAATTCTGCGTCGAGATCGTCCTGGATTTTCCTTAGTACCGGTAACAACCTATGCTTATACCTATCTCTGTTTACTGCTTCATCCATAACTAATCCAACTTTGTGCTCTTGATGGCAATGTATAGGGGATCCCCAAAGCCTGTTTGATATTTTTTGCGGTATTGAGTTTAGACTTCTTTGACGTGTTACTGGTGCGCATAGCGCATTCGCAAACCCAACAAAAAAGGCCTGTTGAGATACAGACCTTTTAGTGTGAACTACTTACTACTAGAAGTTGTTCCCATTAGCTAGCGATGGAGCTAGGTATCACTACACCTTCAGTGGCAGATAGAGTAGCTGCTCCTTGGAAACTGACAATGCGTTGCGCACTTCCGCAATATGCTCATCGGTGACATCAGGTGCATATACATTGACCTGCTTGGTGACTGAAGCATCTACGCCAATACCATCTTGACAATTATTGCTTTTCTCCCCGCGCTGGCGGCTGTTGACGTATGGACAATCACTCAAGGTTTTTGGAGTCCTTTCATCAGTAGCAACCTCTTGGAAAATAATCCTGCCGCCATAATACGCTTGGCCTGTGGCAACGTGGAGTGGTGCTATTTTACCTTTTAGTACATCTAATGTTTCTTGGTTATCACCGTTGCTGCATGTTACATCGCCGAATACATAAGAGCCTGGCGCCAAACTCGTGGAAGCAAATGCATTTTTGCTGTAGGTCAGGTTTTGCCGGGATTCACCCGACTCTGACACAAGCTGTATATTTAGCGTCTCACAGCTCAGATTGCTCGAGACCTGCAAAATGTAGGTAGCTGGGGCAAAATCAGCAGATTGGGCAAATGCCGAAGCTGATCCAATAGCTAGAAATGAAGCAATTTTGAAGAAACGATTCATATAGACACCTTAGTTTTTTCCTTGTGATATTTCCTTTTAGCACAGCGATGAGCGGAATACTAGGCGCTATTGCCTAGATTTGTTAGTTGATATTACACAAGCTGTTGCAACGGCTGGACCACTTTCAAACATTATCGAGCTAGTCGGTAACTAATGGTTTTAAAATTTAAGGTGAAATCAATTTGACATTCGCTAGCAGGTAGTTTGCAATCCGACGTACTTTTAACCAATAGGTAGCTGGCAAGTTCCATGAAAGCATTACTGCTTTGCTTAGTTTTCTGCTTAATGACAACAGCTTACGCGGAGCCGTTCCAGCTGCGTATTATTGGCCCACAGTCACCAGAAGATAATACTAAAAGCTATTTTGAAGAACTATTTAGCTTGGCATTAAAGCAGTCACTGGGGCAGGAAACAGAAGTTGCTATCGTAAGGATCCCTTCCTCTGAAACCCTGCAAACAGGGTTGGTGCGGCTATTAAACAAAGGCTTCGTGGATTTAATCTGGACGGCCACAGACAAAGAAATCGAACAGCAAGTATTGCCTGTGCGGATCCCCCTGGTAATGGGAATGCTTGGCTACCGGGTTGCAATGACCCATAGTGACAACCTCTACAAATTTGAATCTATTGAAGACCTAAAGTATTACACCGCCTGCCAAGTCCGCTACTGGACCGATGTTGATATCCTTGATCACAACAAATTTAACGTTGTCGCAACGGGCTCCTATGAAAACACTTTTCAGTTAACCCATAAAAAACGCTGTGATTATTTCCCGCGCGCAATTTTTGAAGCTTACCCAGAGTTAGAAGCGTCTAAAAAGCGCTTTCCTGGCTTGGCCATTTTTGATGACGTATTGCTATATTATCCGTTCCCGTTTTATGCCTTTACCAGCCATGACAATAAAAAATTAAATGGAATGCTCTACGATGGGCTTAAGCAACTCGCCTACTCTGGAGAGATGTTGGCGCTAATGCAGCGCAGCGAAGTTACCCGCCACTTATTCCCGCTTTCACAATGGAAAAACAAACAAATTGTGCGCTTGCAAAACCCCTTTTTACCCGAAGCAACACCGACAGACGACCCGCACTTGTGGCTTGATTTAGGTAAAAAGCGGCCGTAGTTATACCTATGTGACCAACGCCATAGATTTAATGGCTTTGCAACCGCAATATAGGGACGTAACGATGTAGAGCGATTTATTACCTTGCCCTCATGGAGCGAAGAAATGCCTAAAACACGATATTTGCTACTGTTTTCATATAGCTTGCTGTTAATACTGGCCAAAGGGGCAATAGCGGCTAACCAGGAAGGCCTGACATTCCACCCTAGCCAGTTAACGCAGTCCAAAGCAGTATTTACCATTTATAACGACGCCAATCCGGTTGGCAGCGCAAGCATCGATATTATTAAAGAAAACGGGCTGGTGAAGGTAATTGAATACACAGATGCTCCAGCTGTCGGTGTAGTTGAGACATTGATCTGCACGATGGATCCTGTGTCCGGAAAAATAAAAAGTTACCAGGGCAACGGCAAATCAGGGGAGCGTGAAATCGATATAGACCTTATTTGGTCCGGTAACCAAGTATCAGGCACACATGACTTGTTCCAAGACAAAAGCTCACTTGAGCTACCCAACAACCACTTTGAACAGCTGTGCCTGTTTTACAGCGCCCATGCCCTACCTTTAAATGATGATTACGCCGTTACAGTCGAATTATTTAACGCCTTGGATGGGTCAGTCACGCCAAGGACAGTGAGCGTAACCGGCTCAACAACACTGGACATTGCAGGCGTTGTAGTGGATGCCTATAAAGTGCTTGTAGGTGGTGCCAAAATCAACCAGATCCTATCCATCACCAAGGCAACGCCCAGAAAGCTAGTCAAAATTGAATTTGATGTATTGCCATTTCGCTATGAGCTAGTCACCGAAGCCGAGTAACAGTATATCTTCAAAGCAATGGCTAATTGCTCAATGACATACATCACAAGCCACACTTTCTATAGCCAGAATCGTCTTGCCGGTTTCATGGTCGTCAATTTCGATGCTGCGGGGAATATTTAGGCCGGCCACACTTTTATAATCAGCATAGCTTATGGAGCGCGGGAACTGCCCCCAAACCGGGTCAATAAAAGTGAAATCAAGGCTAGTCAAAACGCCCGTGTTGGGGTCAACCGTGGCTTTAGCGTCAGGTAGCTCAGTACTTTTTAAAGTAACCGTTAAAAGCTCATCCGATGCGGGATCACCGTCAATCGCTACGCCCTGGTAAAGCTGCTGCCAATACAAATAGTTAAGCGGATGCTCCCGCAATGCCAGTTCCAGATATTTGCCCTTTAGACCGTACTGATGGCGCAGCCGTTTGTTAAAACCGACGTTAGAGGTCACCTTAGTCGCTACATGGCCGTACTGGCCATAATCCTGTTTAATACTGTAATCCAGGCCGCCAGTGAGTTTTACCTCTACTGTGCCAGTAACGCCCGCTTGTTGCATCCACAAGCTACCTTTTAGAGTTATTGTCCCGAGCTTTTCAAAAGCCTTGCGCTGTGCAGCGGTATCCATGAGCCCTGCAATGCGCTTAAACGCGGCAAGGTTGTTTTGCTCAATCTCTAACGCCGCCTTGGAGCCTGGCTCTATCGGTTGTTTTTTGGGCAGCAGGAAGTCATCCGGTCCTTCGTGCAGGGTCATGCTGATGGTTTGCCCCTGTTCATCGGTGGCAAAGGAAATCGCCACTTGATCGGTGATTTCAAAATAGAACTTGCCGTCTGCGTCCCGCTCCCTTAGCAGATACGCAGTCTGGCCCGGAATATCAACGGCGGGTTTACTACCTTGCATTTTAAAGGTGTAAACATCGTTGTCATAAGGCTCGAAGTTAGCAATATATTCGCCAAACAAAGCGCTGTAGTCCTGGGGTTCAACAGGGGGAGCTATTTCTTGCAATAAGGTATCAAAAACGAGATTAATGGACGCGGCTTGCAGAGGGGAAATAGAAACATTCATCATGAGAGCAAAGCCAATGCCAGTCTCGGGTAACAATGCCATCTGGGCCGAATAGCCTTCACCATTCCCTGAATGCTCCAACAGCAATTCACCCTGGTAATCAGTAAGGTTCCAACCCAAACCATAGCTATAGACAGGGCTGATTGTGGTAATCGGTGTAAGAGTCTCGCGCAGGGTTTCCGGTTGGATCAGCTGCTGACCATTAGCCTTACCTTCATTGAGCAAAAATGCTAGCCATTTAGCCATATCCTTGGCATTGGAATAAAGGCCGGTTGCGGGTGCAATATTGTGCAGATCCTGGGTCGGTAAAACGTAGTGGGTTTGGTCTAGGTCATGCCAATAATAACCTGTGGCCAACCTAGGGTCGGCGATGGCTTGGGCATAATCGGTGGTGGTACTGCCCATCTCCAACGGCTGCAGCAAGCGTTGTTGCAGTAGCCCATCCCAGTCGAATTCTTTGTCATGGGCAGAAGCCAAACCTGCCGCCAAGTACATCACATTGTTGTAGTGGTACTCTTGCTGGTAAGCGGCAACAGGTTCAGCACTAGGTGCCGCCTGTAACACCTGCTGTCTGGTCAGTTCAGGGTTGGCCCAAAGGGTATCATTCCTGGCGTAACCTGTGCGATGCGACAATAGATCCTTGATCGTGATCGGAACAGCTTTGTCGTCTTGCACAAAACGGTAATAAGGCAAATATTCGGTGATAGGGGTATCCCAGCCTATGGCACCATCGTCAACCCTAATACCCGCCAACACGCCAGTAAAACCCTTGCTAGTAGAGCCAATTGGAAACAGGGTCTGGGTAGTCACTTTTAGCTGTTTGTCGAGGCTTTTAAAGCCAAACCCTTCGGTTAAGATTGGCTTGCCATCTTTAACCACGACAATGGCTAGGCCGGGGATATTGTATAGTTGCCGCTGTTCCTCAAGCTCTAGTTTTAAACGTTCGAGACGTTTATTTAGGTTGTCGGGGGAAATTGTTGCCTCAGCGAAGGCCAAATAGCTAAAAAAAGACAAGACGAGTAATAAAAAGCGGCCAACCATATGTCGATTCCTTTTGAGCTGATGTGAAAAAAGTTATTGCCTTGAGTACAGCAAAGTTCAACACGCTCTATATGATATCACTCAATACGCGACAATAGACCCCGCATTTTGCCAAGAATATGGCTTACCCCATTGTCTTCCAATCCATTGCTTAAATGGTTGGTTAAAACAATGGTGATATAGCCGGAGTCCAGGTAAATATCCAAATTCGCGCTGGTGCCAGGGAAGCCAGCAAAATTATTGGCAACCACCTCACCCCCAATTTGTTGCAGGTAAATACCATAGCCGAAGTCAGCACCATAGAGTGAAACCTGATGGGTCAGCATGGATTCTGTTAGTTCTTGCTTCACTAACTTATGGTTGGTTAACGCAAGGGCAAAACGATGCAAGTCGGCGACCGTAGAAATGGCTCCCCCTTCTGGGCCACTCCTGCGTACACTGGCAATTGGCTGCCACTCTGAATACGGTTCTTTAAAATAGTCCGTGGCAAAGTTTGCCCCTGCTTGCTGCATATCGAAGGCGCCGGTATGCTTCATGCCAGCCCGCCTGTAGATATTGTCTTGGATATAGTTAAAATAGTTTTGGCCACTGACGGCTTCAATCACTACGCCGAGCATAAACATGCCGGTATTGCTGTGCTCACTGCGGGCGCCCGGCTCAAACATCAAACCTTTTTCCCTAATCAGCGGCTTATGGCTGTCCAATTCCCGGTATTTATCATCTGGCCCATCAGCAAAAGCAGGGGTGGAATAGCGGTCTAAGCCTGAGGAATGGCTTAGCAAGTGCCGGATCGTGATCTTATTGCTGATTTCCTTGGCCAACCAGGTTTCATCGACAAATTTGCTTAACTTATCATCTAACGAGACTGAACCTTCGGCCACCAACTGCATAATGGCAATTGCGGTAAACATCTCAGACATGCCACCGATGTTAAACTGGGTCTGTATCCTATTGGCAACATTAAAATGCTTGTCGGATTTACCAAATGCACATTGGTACAAAACCCGTTCTTTATTTGCCAATAAAATCGCACCAGAGAATAAATCCATCTGTGCCATTACGCTTGCAAAGCTATCCAACTCCTTTAGCGCTTTGTCCATTTTAATTGAGCCTGGTTCGAGCAAGTCTTTGGGTGGAGGCACAACCCGAAAACCTAACTCATAGATCTTAGGCGAAGGCAGATCCATCAACAGCGAGACTAATAACCATATCTGGTGTTTTTCACTTTTTATAATGGCATGCAACTGGTCGTTGCGCAGTGCAGCCGTGTAATCACGGGATGCATAATAGGACAGCTCACCCTGGAGTTGGTGGATACCTAACAATTCAGCCACCAGCTCTTCCATGGTGAAGCTTTCTAAATAATCTTGGGAATAGCTCGCCTCTATGAACGCCTGAATTTTTTTGCGGTCACCTGAATTAATAGCCTTTAACATGGGCTGCACAAACTTTGATGCGGCTTTGTCCGGCAGTTGTTGTGAGTCCACATAGTCGGCAAAAACCAACGTTGGCAAGGCAATGCAAATAAGCAGGCAACTTAGTAACGATTTCACAAATAAACTTCCATAGGAAATTAATGCACCGAATTATAATTGGACTAGATAAGGCCTAAGTCAAATAGGGGCGGCCATGTTTATCTAGCGGTAGTTGATTTTCCGTAAAACTTCCCCATTCTTACTATTTCGCGCATCATCCCAAGGAACGAATAATGAATCTGGATAAGTAGGGCAAGTGTTCCTGTGTTGTATAGATTTTGTTCTAAATAAAAGCGTTTTAATCGCGAAACAGCCTTGAAGGCCTAGTGGGTCTAAGTCAAATGGCTGTGACAAAGAGTAAAACGCTTTTATAACGAACCCTACGGGCAGCGCCTGTGTGCCATTTATGCATTGTTGGAGCATCTTTATTTAGACCCACTATACCGCAGCTACTCCGCCTCGCCTAAATGGCACACAGGCTGCTGCAAAAACATGCAACACAGGTACACTGGCCCTCAACAAATGGTTAACGGTTATCACTAATATTGCGGTGGTGACGGGTTTATTGTTGGTTGCCTATGAGATCAACCAAAACAATGATGCCCTGTCGATCGAAGTCAAATCGGTGGAAAACGAAATTGCCTTCAGCTCCTTCGAGTCCGTTAGCAGTTTTTACCAAGAAATTGCCTCCAGCGAAGAATTTGCCCGGATTTGGCTGGCCGGCAACCAAAATCAACTTACCTCCGAAATTGACAAAGAACGTTACTCGCGCATGACCTGGATTTGGTACGAAAGCTTTTTCCAAATGTGGGCTGCGTGGGACAACCTAGAAAAAGGCTCTGGCGACCACATTATCCAGCAACTGGGCAAAGATGCCGCAGGCAACCCAGGGCTAATCGCCACATTACAGCGATCCGTCGACCGCTCCCCTGACTTTGAATTTAATATTCTGCTAAAACAATGGCTTGACGCGAATAATGCCAGAACCGAGACTGATTTCTGACGGCAAGCAACTACTGTCATTAATTGTTACATATGTTGCTTTTAGCAATTAAATCATTATTATTGCCGCTCAATTTATATCCACATGTTGATTTAGAAACACAAATTTAATTACATAAGGACGTGAACAATGAAAAAGACTTTGTTAGCGGTTGCCGTTGCGGCGGGCGCGGTCATCTTAATTTCTCCCAAAATCATCGCCAACAAAATTGATTCACAAATTCGGCAAGTGGTCAACAGCATAAACGATTTGCCAGGCTACCATGCTTCAATTGTGAATACAGAACAAAGCTGGTTTAATTCAACCGCGACATTGAACATATCACTTGATTTCGCTGAGCTCAATCCAGCAATGGCAGCCCAGTCGCCTGAAGCGGCAGCAATGTTTGATGACCTCAATATTAATGTCCTAGTCGATGCACAGCACGGTCCAATCTTATTAAATAAAGGCTTGGGTTTGTCAGATATCCATGTCAGTGTCCCCAATACCTCAGACGAATTGACAGATGGGGAAAACAAGGTTGAAAACATTTATCTTTTTGACGGAAAGGTAAACCTGTTTGGCGACCTATCATACAGCGATTCTTTTCCGGCTATGCACATTGCATTCCCTGAAGGAGATGGCAAATTCCTATTTTCCGGCTACGAGGGCACAGGTGAAACTGTCCAAGGCAATTTTATCTATTCTGGGACATCCACTTCAATGCAGATGGCCTCACCGGAAGTAGACCTGAATATATCTGATATCACGATAAATTGGGAAGGTGAGTTTGATATTGCCAAATTGATGCAGGGGATTTACGGCAATAGTAAAACCAGTATCGTTATTGGTAATTTTGCTGCTACCCAAGCGACCCAAAGTTTATTTGGTTGGGAAGATTTTGAACTCTATGCCAACACTAATGTTGATGCCTCAGATTTGATGTCCATGCAGGCAGGTTATCGTATTGCATCCCTAAATACGCCGATTGAAAAGTTTGAAGACATTGAGATTGCCTTCGAACTGAACAATCTTGATCAGACCTTTATGAAGACCTATCAAGAGCTCGTGCTTTCTATGCAAACTGCAGATGCAGCCTCACAGGAAATGCTTGACGATTTGAAAGAACCGGTTATCCAACTGTTGAGCCACAAACCTGAAGTGACCATTACCAATGTAGGCTTTAAAACTGCAGCCGGAACATTGCAAAGTAACGCCACAGTAAAACTAGCAGAATACGATATCAACGAAACCCAGTTACAAGACGCTGACTTCTGGCAAAACAACCTATTACTGGATTCGGGTATAGATTTGCCAAAAGGCTTGGCGCTAGACTTACTGCAAAAATACTTAATGGTGCAATTTCAGGCGGATCCCGGTGCGGCTGGCTATACCCCGCAACAACTACAAGAGCTAGCAACGCAACAGTCTCAAATGATGCTAGACAACTTCATGCAAGGTGGCTTTTTTACCGAAGAAAATGGTCAACTACAGCTAGCATTCAATATTGCCAATGGCATGGCCAACCTAAACGGTCAAGAAATGCCACTAGAAGCCCTTATGCCGGCTCAACAGTAGCTCCTATAACCTGCTTGGCGCTATTAATTCGGATCAGGTACGATACCTGATCCGGATATCCGCAAAATCCAAATGGCATACAATTCAATGGCTACTGCTTGCCAAGTTCTTCGTCCAATAGTACTGTAAGCTCGCCAATCTTTTGCAGCGCCGCCTGATAAACATGGTGTTTTTCGTCTGTTATCTTATGGAACAGAAAAAACAGGTTCTGGAACTCATAGCTATAGATTGCGTCAGGTTTCACTACTTCGCCCGTTGAGAAGTTAACCACATCCTTAATAGCTTTAATCGCATAGCCCATCATAGCTTCATAATGAATCGCTTCCATGCGGTTCATATACATTAGGGATTCTTCCAAATCGATAATCGCCTGGATGATTTGGCCGTTTTTAACCAGCCTGATATCACCGCTATTAACCATGGTTTCATAGATATTGCCCCTGCGGTCATAATCTGAATAAGAGGTCAGTTGCCCAACAATTTCCGCTATCTCACGGCTGCGGCTCCTGTCATCACTTTGAATAATATCCATAGCCAAGACGTACTGGGATTTGTAAAAGGCGTTATATTCTAGCTGGCCGTTAATATCTTTGGCATCAACGCTGATTTGCTCTTTTAGGTTTTGGTATACCCTGAGTTCAGCCGTCCTAAGTTGCCTGTCTTCATTCCAGTTACTCACAGACAAGGCTAACAATATACCGATGACAATCAGTACAATTTCACCGATCGCATGCTTTAAATACTTTGTGGTTTCACCACTATCGATATAGCGCCGCCGCATACTTCTTAGAATACTGATCATCTTGCTGCAATCCCGTGCCAATTGTCTTGTAATTGCCGAAGTTAATAGAAAGACTGGCCGGGACTTGTGATCTGACGCAACAAACAGGTACATATAGCACAGTCGTTGACGTCAATTGCTGAGCTACCTATGATTTAGGTTGACCTAAATGTGGAAAATTGCATGCATTTTTTTGACCCGCTCATGAAATCCAAGGGGAAATGGGGCAAAAGCCCGAATATTGCCCTGCTCTGCATGTTCAGTTTACTCTTTGCTTTGCCAACACTAAGCCAAATGCAGTTTGAACAGATTGGCAATACCACCACAATCC
The DNA here is from genome assembly GCA_965279005.1 of Alteromonadaceae bacterium. Taxonomy (GTDB): domain Bacteria; phylum Pseudomonadota; class Gammaproteobacteria; order Enterobacterales; family Alteromonadaceae; genus Planctobacterium. Next base: position 457,682 of record CBDIHK010000029.1, read on the forward strand.
CTGACAATGTGGTAACCGACATCGCCCAGGACAAAGACGGCTATTTGTGGATAGCCACCGCAGCCGGCGTCGTCCGCCATGACGGTTACCGCTTTAAGCTATTCAGGCACAAAGCACTCGATGCCAGTAGCCTGGGTGGTAACTTCGTGCGCAATGTTAATGTCTTCGACAATGGCAGCATTTGGTTTTCAACTGAGTCGGGCGGCGTGTCCATATATCACCCTGACACAGGAGAGTTTACCCAGCTATTCGATCAGCAAGCGTTACTAAGAACCCCTGCCCTATCAAGCGTTTCCCAGGTAGTTGAGGGGGTAAATAACCAGGTGTGGCTGGCCACCAGCGCAGGGGTTTATAGGGTCACTCGTGCAGGCAAGGTATTAAACCACTACTCGACTGATAGTGGCCTGCCGCACAATAGCGTCAGGGCACTATTACGCGATAGGCGTGGTGATATCTATGCGGGTTCCAGGGCTGGCTTGGCACAGTATTTTGCGCAAGATGATACCTTCAACCTTGTTGCGCCAACAGTTGTGGATCCTCGCTCACTGAGCGTCAGGAGCCTTTTTGAGTCCAAAGACGGCCGCATATGGGTAGGCACTAACTCTTCTGGATTGTGGGTTTACCAACCACAGTCCAAGCAATTACAGCCCACCATGCCCAACCAGCCGGAATCCTATAAAGGCAATACTGTCTATGATGTATTCCAGTTTAATAACGATGAGATATGGGCAGCCCGGTTTGGTGGCATCGACCGGCTAGCAGCAGACAGTGGGAAATGGTTGTCGCGTATAATCCACGACCCTTCAGACAGCTTCAGCTTGGCTAACAACGACATCCGCACCATGTTAAAAGATGACTCAGGGGTGATCTGGATTGGCGGTTACGGCAGCGGGGTACAACGCGTGCTTAACAATGTCGACTGGCTCAAAACCCTGCGCTTTAGCCTGCTCAGGGAGAATGCCTTAACCGAACCCAATGTCAGCAGCGTGCTGGCACTGTCAAACGGCCTGATCTGGGCTGGCACCCGCGGCGGCGGAATCAATATTGTTGACCCAGCTCTAGGGGTCATTGGTGGCCATTTTCCAGAAGTAGGCACGCAAGGTAAATTGCAGGCGGGCTGGATCACCACTATGGCTGAGTTTGCCAATGGCGATATCTGGGTTGGCGCGAATCCGGGTCAGCTATATCGGTTTGACAAGCAAAGCCAAACGTTTTTCCTATATGGCCAGGAGCAGGGTTTACCGCGTGGCAATATCCGGGTACTACGCCCCTCTGGACGGGGTGGGCTTTGGATTGGCAGCAACTCAGGCCTCGTGTATTGGGATAACAATAGGGATCAGTTTACCTCCTACCGGCTACAGGATGGCCAACCCATGACGGATGGGATAAACGCCCTACACGAAGACGAGGCCGGCCGTTTGTTAGTGGCCACCGGTTCAGCGGGCTTATATCAAGTAGATGCTGGTAGCCAACATTTGCTAGCAGTAGAAGGTCAAAATGAAAACGGCGAGCCCTTAAACACACTAAGTATTGTGGGAATGCTAAAAGACAGTGCCGGGCGCCTATGGTTAGACTCACCGGCAGGCCTGTATTTGGCTGAGTTTGACAGCTCTGGGAGGGCGACACTGGAGAACCACAGCAAAAAACAAGGTTTCGGCGGTCGCCCTATGGGCGCGAATTTGTTGGAAGACCAGCTAGGTAGGATTTGGACGCCTACTTATGTTTATGATCCAGACATTCCCAAAATGACCCCACTGCAACCCGCAGACGGTGTAGACATAGGCACCAGCTGGTTCCGTTCCTATACCAAAACGGCAGATGGATTACTGTTATTCGGCGGTAGCCGTGGTTTGCTGATAATGGATCCCAGCAACTATTCGCCCTGGGATTATATGCCACCGGTGGTGATATCAGAGCTGCGCATTGATGGTAAAGAGGCCAATGCGGGTTTATTAGCCAAAGACGGCCTAACCTTAACTCCGAAACAGCGCAGTTTTACATTTGAGTTCGCCGCTTTAGATATGTCGGCACCGGAAAAAAACCAGTACCGATACCAGTTGATCGGTTTTGATAAGGATTGGGTAGCAGTAGATGCCACCCGGCGCATTGCCAGCTACAGCAACCTGTGGCCTGGCGAATACACTTTTAACGTCACCGCAAGCAACCGCACTGGGCAGTGGAGCAACCAGCAGCTTACTTTTAAGGTAACTGTTGAGGCGGCTTATTGGCAAACATATTGGTTTGCCGCTGTTTGCATCGTCCTAATTGCCTCTATTGCCTACTTAGGTTTTAGGTTGCGTACCAGTTGGATTAAAGCTAAAGCCCGTGAGCTGGAAAAACTCGTCAATGAGCGCACACAGGAATTGAAAAAAGCCCAGCAAGATTTTATTGAACAGGAAAAAATGGCCTCTTTGGGCAGCTTGGTGGCTGGTGTATCACACGAGATCAATACCCCGATGGGCATAGCCTTGACCGCGGCGACGGCGTTAAGTGACGACTGCCGCAGCCTAGAAACCAAGGTAAATGAAAACCGGCTAAAACGCAGTGAGCTAGAAAAGCACCTGGAGAAGGCGCGTTCATCAAATAAAATTATCCTAAGTAGCCTGGAACGTGCCTGTGACTTGATGACTAGTTTCAAACAGGTTGCGGTAGACCAAACCAGCGAACAGCGCCGCAAGATAGTCATCAAAACCTTGTTGCAAGACATTGAACGCTCCTTGCATTCCTTGTACGCCAAACGCGGCCACCAACTGCATATCAACTGCCCACCCGACGTCACTTTAGACAGTTACCCCGGCGCTATTTTCCAAGTCTTTACTAACCTGATCAGTAACTCCATCATCCACGGCTTTGCTGGAACTCAAAATGGCAGTATCCATATTGATGTGGAGGCCAAGGGCAAGCAACTGCTAATCCAGTATCGGGACAATGGCGTTGGCATGACCGATGAAGTCAAGAAAAAAGCCTTTGAGCCGTTTTTTACCACCAAGCTTGGTGTCGGTGGATCAGGGCTGGGCATGCACCTGGTTTACAACTATGTCTCACAGGTGCTAGGCGGAAAAATCCGCATTGAAAGCTCACCAGGCAATGGCTTTCAATGCAAGATGCAGATCCCACTTGTCGCACCATCCAAAGACAGTTAGTCAGTCAATTGCACAATATTGTTCGTCCTATCGCTATCCAGCAGCAACAGCCGTGGATCCGCTTCAATGGCAAATGGTTTTTGAACCAATTGCCAATCAAGGCAAACAGAGCCAGTTTCTGATGAAAAGTGCAGTAACTTAGTTTCTATAACTATTCCATCAGCAGCCAATGCGGCTAATTCAACCTGGTTTGGCTTACCTTTGTGATCGCGAAGGCATACCTTCGTTTTATAGTATTGGCCTTGCTGGCTAACCTGGACTGGGCCGAACCCAATATCATGCACCTGTATTTGCTTAAACCAGCGGTCAATAAGTTGCTGTTGCTGGTCGTTGGCGCCCTGGTTTAAATACCGGATCAAATCTAACGTCGTGGCAGGCGGTGCTGGATAAGCATGGTTTACCACAAGTTTGGCCAAGGCGCGGTTAATATGGCTAACGCCCAGTTGTTGCGCCAATGAGTGCATGGCGGCAGCACCTTTGGAATAAACCAGGTAACTGTCATCTGCACGGTATAGGGGGACTTCTTCATTAGCAGCACGGCCGCGACCGGAAAAATAGCGTTGCTGTTCATAGGCGATTAGCCGGTGTACATAGTCATTGCCATATTTTTGTGCCAACAATACAGTTTCAGTGTATTTAGCTAAGGTCTCGACCAATACCCCTTCACCTTCAGTTGCGGCGCCATTTAATCCGTGCCCCCACCATTGGTGTGCCACTTCGTGCACCGTACGCCGGTATAGATGGTCGAAACCCTGATCATTGCTCAAGTCCACATGAAATCCGACGTCCTCGCCGATAAAAATAGTTTGCGGCAGCGCATAGCCAGTACTGGGGAATACCTTAGTGACCGGCACAAGCCTTAAATTCTGGCTGTTGATTAAACCAAAATGTTTGTTGCCATAGCCAATGGCATCGCGTATTGCCTGCATGTGCAGCTGTGCATAGTCCTGTTTTCCTTTGGGATAAAATACCTGGGCAGTTACCCCTTCTATTTGCTCTTCGAGGTAAGGCAGATCGGTGGAAATAATATGGCCTAGGTTCCTAATGGCCCCTTGGGTTTGGTAACGGAATGCTGGCCTACCGGCATCGTCCCATTGTGCGACCAACTTACCAGGCGCAAATGCAGTGTGCCCTGGCTGGGTCACTATGGTGGTATCCCAGGTTGCCCAGTCATAATGGACGGACATATCCCCTTGATAGCGGGCTATATCCTGCTCCAATGTCGAACTGGATTTAGCAGGCAAGCCAAAACGTTCACGCAGGTTATCGCCTTTAAGCTCATAGTTTTTTTGGTAACCAAACCAAGGCAGGTAGCGCAGCATTCGCACATAGGCATATTGACCTGTGATCATCTTATCCGAGGCGATACCCAGATAACTATTTTGCTGGTACTGGACATGATAGGTTAAGGTCGTGCCCGCACCGGGTTGGATAGGCCTATCAAACTGGTAGCTGTGTACCTGGAACCTGGGGTCAAATGTAACCAGCTCGCCATTTTCAAGTTTAATATTTTCAAAATGGAATGGCTCTGGGGTGGAAAAAACCAGGCGAGATACGGCTTGTTGGCTCCGGTTTATTAGCTGGATTTCTGCTTTAATCGACAATCTCCGCTGCTTCGGGAAAAGTTCAACCTCTAATTTCACCTGATCCGGTTTAAGGTTGGCATCTTGCTTCAGGTAGCTATATTGACGCTCATAATCGGCGCGCCATTGCAGCCTCTCGCTGCTAGCTTGGTAATCGCCCGCATAATGGCTTTGCCAGGCAATATTAACGCTAGCCAGGGCAATGCCAGCAATAGAGCCCGCCACAGCTAATTTATGCCGCCAATGCGCCCTTGCAAAGCCGAGTGTAGGTGCACAAGCCTCCTCCCCCCGCCTTAAGTGGGCTAGGCAATACACTACAAGCAACAAGGCAACAGAACTACGCAGCAGAAAGGTACCCCAAAACGCCTCCAGTTCCCCAGCATAGCCGATTATTTCTGAATAACTCAGCACAGGTATGCGCCCCAGGGTCCAAAGTGGGTGCTCTAATCCCAATGACAAAAACCATCGGGAACCAGTGGCAACAAAAAATGCGGCAGTCACCACCAAGGCGAGGTATTTGTTGGGCAGTAGGCTATGCAATGCGACGCAAACCGCGCCTAAACACATCATAGGCAAGCCAACATAAATGTAGAGCCACAGGTATGGGATCAGCTCAATCTGCCCACCAAACAAGCTTTGCAGGAGCACTGATACCAATATGGCTAAACTGATAAAAAACAGCGGCAAAAGCAGGACAGCCAGCAACCTTCCTAAATACTGTTGGCGATTAGTAATGGGACTACTATCAACTAATGGGTCGAATTGGCATTGCCTATCGCGCCAGCAAATTTCAGCGGCCAGCAACAATAAAAATAAAGCGCCAAAGGTTGGCAATACATCGGCAATATAGCGGTTGATAGTGACCATGGTAGATGGGATAGCACTGGTACCTAAGTTTTCCAGGTACAGATAGCCAAAATAGATTTCACTGGCGGTAACGAACACCAGGAACCCAGATAAAGCCAAAAAGAACTTGGTTTTGAAGGTCAGCCGAATGGCCATCGCAGCCACCACCCAGGCAGGGGATTGGGGTACAAGCAACGGCACCTTGAAACCGAATGGCCGCAAAAGCCTAGAGAGCCGTGCTTTCTGCATGCGCAACCAGCTTGCCCCCGTACTTTGCCTGCCACTGTTTAACTGGAAGTGGTTGGCGTGGCGCCAGATAGCCAGATAGGCAATGACGATACCTAATGTACAAACCGCAACACGGTTGGCTAACAGTTCTGGCATGACCGTAGGTAACTGCTGGTTTTTTTCCACAGGCGACCAGCTTGCCACCTGATGGAAGAAGGCACTCAAACCGAAGGGATCCATGGCTGAATACCAAATCAGCATTGCAGGGTCTGGCGCAATCCTGGTGGCCATGAGCGGTGATCCGGATAGCATTAAGAAGAACTGGTAGCCAACAAACAGGGCAATGGCGGCCAAATAGGCATAGATAGCTTGTTTCGAGCAAAGTGCTACCACATACAGCAAGCTAGCAACCAAAACGAGATTGGGCACAACCAAAACCACCAGGCTCCAAGCAATACTGGCCGCTGCCTGCATAGTGACACCCTGGCCTGACCCGGCAAGGCCCGCCAACATGCCAAGGCCAAAGCTGAAGAACAGGCAGCAACACAATAGCACTAAGGCAATAAGCCGGATGCTTACAAAAGATTTGGGATTGGCACTGGCGGCATAAACCAGGGATGACATATTGTGCTCAAAATCCCGCACCGACGCCCTAGCGACAAAAACCGCTACCAATGCCGGCAGCATCAACAACTGGATGGCAAAGGTTTTAATCAAAAAATAGACACCGCCAATATCTATATCGGTGTCGGGGGTTTGCCTGTTAAGCAAGAAACAACCAAAGGCGAAACTAAGAAATAAAGCAGCTATGTAGCTATAGTGGCGGCCTTGTAACCTCAATTCGGAAAACAATAAGCTAGTCATGCTGCTCCCCTGTGTTGGCAACTTTGCCCTGCTTTGCACTGGTTTTCAGGGCAACAAAATAGGCGTCTTCAAGATCGGGTTGAACCTGCACGAACCCCTTGGCAGGCAGCCCAATACTGAAAACATGGCTGGTAACCCGCCCCGCATACAGCCGTTGGCTAACCACTTTAAATTCTCGCTTTAGATCCAAGGACTGCTTTTTATCGGTTTCGATTTGCCAAATACACTGTGCCACTTCATTGATAAGCTGCTGTGGCGAGCCCTGTTTTACCACCCTGCCGGCTGATAATATTGCCATCTGGGTACAAAGGTTGCTCACATCCTCCACAATATGGGTGGACAACAGCACCACCTTGTCTGTACTGATATCCACCAGCAAATTATGGAAACGGTTGCGTTCTTCTGGATCTAAGCCAGCCGTCGGCTCATCCACAACCAATATATCTGGTTGCTTGAGCAAGGCTTGGGCTATGCCAAAGCGCTGTTTCATGCCACCAGAAAACCGGCTAACCGCTTGGTGTTTGTGCTGGTCTAGGTTGACCCGCTCCAACAAGTCATTGATTTGTAAGCGGCGCTGGCGGGTATCGTTGATGCCTTTGAGTTTGGCTAAATAATCCATAAGCTCAAAGGCAGAAACGCCTGGATAAACGTCAAACGCTTGTGGCAAATAGCCCAAGCGGGCGCGCATAAAGCCCGGATTTTGCACTATGTCTTCCCCGTCAAACTGGATTTGCCCCGAGTCTGCCTGTTGCAGCGTCGCAATGGTGCGCATCAAGCTGGACTTACCGGCGCCATTGGGTCCCAATAAACCAAACATTCCGGGCTCCAGGTTCAAGCTAACCTGAGCCAGCGCTGTAACGCGGGTTCCTTTACCGGCGGGGTAGCTTTTACATAAATTTGAAATAGATAGCATGGCAGATCCTTATTATTTGCATCTGCTGCCATGGTTAATTAGGCGCTTGATAATTTCGACAACACAATGATATAGGTGGCTATTTTCGTGATGAAAGTTTAAGGCATGCTAATTTTTAAAGGCATTGCACGTTTGTCATCAAAACCGGGACGTTGGTCATTTAAGTCAACACATTTGTTGTAAAAGCCTCTATTATCAAGCGTCGCTTGTAAAACAACATGGAACATTCGTGAATGCAGCCTAGCAGGATACAAAGATTGAAACGCTACATGACAATGGACAACATCTTGTTGGGCATCGTGCTGCTATTGAGTAGCTTTTGGGCTGCAGTGTTCAACTCAATCGACAACCCAATCCACAACCAACCCATCAACATTGTCATTGATGTCAAACGCAACTTGCTGCAATTCGATAGTTTTTTGCTCTATTTCGTCCAGTTCTTTGCTATCTACTTTTGCGGTTACTTGCTCTATTGGATCAACCACCACCTATTAGTGAACCGGGTCTTAGCTAAATTTGGCCTGTTCCACTACATATGGGTCGCTATTATCTTTACCCTGGTGGCGTCCCCAACCCTAAGCCAACTAGCCCTGTGGCTACCTATCAACGCATCTGAATTTACCCTGCTACCTAGCGGCAACCAAGATCCTTTTGACGAATGGAACCTGCGCATTGCCGCCATCATTATGCTGTTCAGTTTGCCGGTCATTTTGGCGTTTAAATGGCGTGAACAAGAAGCTGAGCTGGCCAACCTAAAACAGCAAAACGTGCAAGCTGAATTGAAATGGCTACAACAGCAAATTAATCCCCATTTTTTGTTCAACACCTTGAACAACCTGTATTCCTTGACCCTTTCCAAGTCAGAAAAGGCTCCAGACTGTGTGTTGCAGCTATCTAATTTGTTGCGATTTGTGGTGTACCAGGGCGGCCAAGACCGGGTTAGCCTAAGCGACGAAATCAACTACCTATTAGACTACATCGCACTGCAACAGATCAGGGTAAGCCACAAAAGCCAGATTGACATTGAAATCGACCCGAAGCTCAAAAATACCATTCCACTGGGCATAGCCCCTCTTATGCTAGTGGTGATACTGGAAAACGCCTTTAAACATGGCATTGATAACAGCGATAAGCCATCGTGGTTGCAGGTTGCCTTGGATCTAGAGGGCAACAAACTCACACTTGACTGCAAGAATTCCATCGATACAGAAGCAATTGGCAGGCTCCAGGATAGGCAGCATGGCCTGGGTTTAGACAACCTTACCCGCCGGCTTGAGTTGGTATATAAGCAAAAGCACACATTCACTACCAAGCAAAAAGATACTGAATTTTGCGCACTGTTGAGCATAGAGTTAGACACTTATGAAAAACCTTAGCGCCCTAATTATCGATGATGAACCCTTGGCACATGATGTCATCATCAATTACTGCAGCAACGTGCCTTTTATCAATGTGGTGTGGCAATGCTACTCAGCCACTGAAGCCTTGTCGTATCTGCAACAAAAGCCAGTGGATGTGCTGTTTCTCGACATCAATATGCCTATGCTCAGCGGACTGGATTTGCTCAAAGTGCTCAAATCCAAACCCCAGGTGATCATAACCAGTGCCTACCAGGAATATGCCTTGGAAAGCTTTGAGCTAAGCGTAAGCGACTATTTGCTGAAACCCCTTGCTTTTGAACGCTTCCTGCAAGCCTGCAACAAAGTCCAACAACAATTCCAGCTATTGCAGCAAGCCAAACAGGCAAACCAAGCAACCATCCCCAAAAGGTTATTTGTCACTATTGACCGGCAGCAAGTGCAGCTAGATTTAGCCCAGGTAAGTTGCTTTGAAGCCTATGGCAACTATGTCAAAGTCTGGCGGGATGGCAAGAGCCAGTTAACCCCGAGGACGCTGGGTAGCTTTGAAAGCCAACTGCCAGAGGCAATGTTTATCAGGGTGCATAAATCAGCCATCGTGAATCTCGGGCATATTGATTCACTCGATGGGCAAAGCATCTGGCTAAAAGACGGCAAGCAGGTAGGCATTGGCAAATCTTATCGGGCCAATGTACAAAAAGTATTGGCCAATAAAAACTAGCCCAAGCAGTCCATGGGATGCGGAACCACAGAGCTACCAAGGGTTGCGCCCCATGGTAGCAATTGCCACTGAAATGTTATTGCGGTTTTAGAATCTGTTAATCTTTAGCTAAGATTTCCACCGGGCCATGGTTGTCGCAATGGCCATTGTGTTGGTGGTGCAAATGGCCATCGACAATATAGTCTACATGATCACCATGTGGTACCGCCTCATGCCCACAGCCGGGACCGTGCACATGGTCAGCATCATGACCGGCGCACTCGTGGCCTTGGGTACAGGTATCTGGATTAGTGGCGTTCACTTCCAGCACGTGCTCATCGACATGGTCACCGTGTACATGGTGTAAATGTCCATCATGCACATAGTCTACATGATCCCCATGTTTAATTGCGGTATGGCCGCAACCTGGGCCATGTTGGTGTGGATGGTTTTCGTGTTTATTGCACTCACTCATTCGCTTGTCTCCTATTGCTGTGCACGCTTTGCATTTTGGGTACTGTGGGTGCACATTATTTCAACACTGCTATTGTGGCCCGGATGAATTTTGTTTTTTTGATCCAACACAATATTAATTGCTGTGCCAGCGTGCTAGCGTTAATAAACAACCGTTGCGCCGAGCCTAGTTTTGTCACAGCTTCTATTAAGTATAGCCCTTCTATTTATTGCGCCAATGCTGCATCAATTCTCGATTAAAAGGGATTATGTATTTTCTTCCTTAAACGGCTTTGTCTTTGTGCTTATCGCTGTATTGGTGGCTGCTGAGATCCTACCCAGCTTAATCAGCACCACCGGGCCGGGCGTGCTACTGATGCTTTTGGTGGGCTTGGCATTGCCCGTGGTCATGGAAAAGCTGTTCCACCACACAGATATTGTGCACAAATCAGCAGTATTCTTGGCCATATTTGCCCTGTTCATCCACACCCTGGCAGACGGTGCAGCACTGGGTTTACATAGCGCGGAACACCATTTGAGCCTGGGTGTAGTGCTGCATCGAATACCCGTAGGCCTGTTTGTTTGGTGGGTGATCAGGCCGCAATTTGGTTCCTTGGTCGCTCTTGTAATGCTCGCCATTATCGCAGTGGGTACAGTACTAGGTTATGGCTTTGCTGAACGCGTATTGCCACACATAGAAACCAGTACAGTGGCCTATTTCCAAGCTTTTGTTGTGGGAACGCTTATCCATGTGCTGTTCCATCGCCCCCATGAAGAATCCGAGTGCAGCTCAACTAACAAGGCCAAACAGCGTGCTGAAGGGGTGGGAAACCTTATTGGGCTGTTGTGTGCGTTTTATTTATTAGTGGACTCCGAACCCCATGGCCACGTGGAAATTTCTTGGCTCAAGGAAGTGGGCGACACCTTGCTTTACCTGTCGTTAGAAACTGCGCCCATGTTGCTGCTGGCATTTTTATTCGCCGGCATCATCAAAGCCTTAATGCCAGGTTCATTTGTGTCCTGGTTAACCCGGGGCAACCCTCTGCGCCAAGCAAGCAAGGGCATGGCAGTCGGGGTACCGCTGCCGCTTTGTTCTTGCAGTGTAGTGCCGGTTTACCACTCACTCATTAAAAAAGGGGTACCCAAAACTGCAGCCGTTGCCTTCCTTATTGCCACCCCTGAAATTGGCATAGATGCCATTTTAATTTCCTTGCCTTTACTCGGCGGCGAAATGACCGTTGCACGTTTAATAGGCGCTGCCCTGTTAGCTGTGATTGTGGCTTTAGTAGTGTCGAAGTTTTCCAAAAAAGATGAGCCCCACCACCATCATCACCATGAACAGGACAATACCAGGCTTAGCCTGCAGCAAAAAATAACAGGTGGACTACATTATTCAGTGCACGATCTGCTGGATCATATTGCACCTTGGATCATTGTTGGCTTGCTTGTGGCGGCAATGTTGCAGCCTTTTATAGGTGACTTGCAGCTATCAACCATTCCCAGTGGCTTGCAGGTAGTGCTATTTGCGGCGCTTGGGATCCCGGTTTACGTATGTGCCTCCAGTGCCACCCCTCTTGTAGCCATTTTCCTAATGAGTGGCGTATCACCTGGGGCAGGGTTGGCATTCCTGCTGGCAGGTCCTGCTACCAATGTCACCACATTTGGCGTTTTGGCCAAGCTGCACGACCGCCAAACCGCCATGCTACTGGCAATCAGTTGCTTTGGCACGGCAATCACCTTGGGCTTGCTAACCAACCTAGCCTTACCCAACTTCCAGCCATTAAACCTCACCGGCCATCACCAAGATTTTGGCCTGCTGAATTGGGTGTCACTGTTCGCACTATTGGCATTGTTTAGCTATTCAATCTACCGAAAAGGCCTGCGCTCCTTTATTGGGCAGCTCGTCCCGCACCAGCACCTTCACGATGACCACAACCACAAAGGTTGCTCCCACCACATGCACTAACATCAACGCCAAGCTATAGTGATCAGGAATTTTATTTACCGCTGGTCACAACTCAGGCTATATTATTTGCCTAAATAAAAATTTTTTTAAACCTAGGCCACATGAAAATAGCGATTATCAATAGCACCGGCTTTTGGTCGATGGGCTGGGCGACAGATGCTAAGAGCCAGTTATCGGCTATCTCCTCACTGCAACGTGCTGGCATTGAAGTTGTTGTACATGATGTCGAATCCCTGCAACAATTAGAAGATGTCCTAGATTCACTAAGTGGTGAGAATTGTTTGGTTTGGCCAAATGCTTATCACATCTACGCCGACCCAGGAAAAAGCCAAGTGGTTTGGCTAGTAGACAAAATAGAAGAATACGGATTACCAGTAATAGGCAATAGTGCGTCTGCGTTAAAAACCATGTATGCCAAGGACAAGTGCCAGGAGCGCCTCGCTTGGTGCGGCGTTCCAATCCCCCGCTTCGCAGCCATAGACCGAAACACCTTTGACAATTTGGGTGCTGTGCTGAGCGGGCGTCACATGGATTTTCCACTGATGGTTAAACCCAATGCGGCATCCAGTAGCAAAGGCATTACTCAAGACAATGTTACCCGAGACCTCCCTCATCTGCGCACGCAAATTATGACACTTGGCGAAAACCATGGGTATCCTGTTATGGTAGAGGAATACCTACCCAACCAAGATATTACTGTCGCTGCGTTTATGGCTCCACAAAAAGCCGTAATTTTAGCAACCTATTATGATACTGACGCACATCAAGACCCTAGTGCTGTCCTAGATTACAAGCTCCGTTTGCGTGATTGGAATGATGGAAAATGGCTTCGGGTTGTGACTGAACCAGGCGTATTGAAGCAGATAGAAGCGGCGGTTCTGCCTGCTTGCCAGGCTACAGAAGTGACGGACTTCACCCGCATTGATTGCCGTTTTGACCAAAATGGCCAGCTAAAGATCTTTGACGTCAACGGCATGCCCGGATTGGAGCTCCCCTTCAGCACGACAGTTTGGCAAATGATTGTCGCTATGCAAGAGGCTGGTCAATTGTTGGCATACGATACTTTAATCGCATTAATCCTTTATTGTGCATGCCATCGCCACAAAATGCCCGTCCCGCCTCGTATTTCCCAACTTGCGCAAGCCTACATAGAAAGGGAAGAGTCCCATCCAGAGGGAATTGCCGTTAGTCTAGGTGCAACGGGTTTACAAGTATGTGGGATTATGCCAGAACCGGAAGTTCCATAAACAACAGATTGCGCAATTGTTGGCTGCTAAACATGTTTTTTTGAGCAATAACCCGAAAGCCCATTGCCTGCTGTAGCTGCATATTCAAGGTGTTTTCCGGGTGAATTGTAGCGAATAAATAGCGGAACCCTTGTCGCCGGATAGCTGTCATTCTTGCCTCATTAAGACGTTTTCCGATGCCTTGCCCACGCCACTTTGCATCTAACAATGTGTATACCAACATGACACATTTTTCTGGTGGATAAGGCATAGGTTCAAGATAATTAGGCCAGGGTTGCATCGGCCGATAGCAGCTGTAGCCAATAAGTTCTCCATTCGCTACAGCGATAATATTGATGGCATTACCCGATAAATTGTTTGAGAAAAATGCGCGGTCATGCTGCAGGGCATAGGGAGCGCTATTAGTTTCTATCGCATTTCTTTCTAGGGCGACTAGCGGCTCAAGGTACTGTATGTCTTCAGCTGGGTTATGCAGAAAGACAATTTCGACAGTCATCGTCGATTCTCCTCCAAAGGCTTAATGTCTGCTAACCCGCACTGGCTGGCAACCAAACCTCAGCAATGCAACCAGATGTATCAGTGCGGTTTACCAACCTAAGGGTGCCATGGTGGGCTTCAGCAATCTGCCGGCACAAAAACAAACCGATGCCGCTACCTTGGGTCTTGGTAGTGTAAAAAGGAACAAATAAATTGTCAGAAGCGGGCAAGCCCATGCCTGCATCAATGATTTGTATACGCACGCCCTGCTGGTATTGCTGCCAATCAATCTCAACCGGTGTGTCTGCGGAGGAAGCCTCCACGGCATTTTTCATTAAATTGATAAGCAGCTGTTGGATCTGATCCGGATCCACCTCTATTGATAGCGGCACTGTTTGTTTTAGGACAAAGGTGCCTTGCACAAGCTCACACAGGGATTGGGTTAGGGACAATATGTCTGTCGGCCGCTTTGCTGGCGCAGGCAGTTTTGCCAATTGGGTGTAAGACTCGGTAAAACGCAGCAGGCTGGTACTGCGCTCCTGGATCAATGTCAGTGCTCGCTGGTAGCTGTTGTACCACTTTTCATCCTTATCGGCGTGTAATCGGCTTAGTAAGGTTTCACTTACTGACGTAACCGACGCCAGTGAGTTGTTTAGCTCATGGCCAAGCACCCGGATCATGCGTTGCCAGGCGGTGCGTTCTTCCTCGCGCAGTGTGCGCGATAGGTCATTAACTAACACCAACATAAAGCGCTTTCCCTGCTTAATGAAATAGTTCTTGCGTAGCTGCCAGCGGCCACCGCGCTCCGGGAACCAATGCTCCACCACCTCACCTGGAGGATGCTTGAGCAGCTGTCCTAGCTGCAATTGGTCGATATGCAGGCCCAAAAGTTTATTTTTAGGCTGGGCCAATAGTGCGGCCCCCATGGCATTGGCGTTTTTGAGGATTTGGTTGCGATCAAAGATAAAAGCCGGTATTTCAAATTCAGCCAGCAATTTATCCAACAAGATGTCGGCTTCAACCTGTTCCAAGCGCCGATCCTGGAAACCTTCAGCCAACAGGTTGATCTCCCGGTATACTTCACTCCAGGCGCTGTCATTGCTTTTAGCTGCCACCCGCATGCTGTAATCGCCTTCCCTCAGGCTTTCTATCACGTTGGCCAGGCTATAAAAGTGGCGCTGCAAAGAATCCTTAAGGTGGAATGCCACCAGCAACCAAATGCTGGCCAGGAAGGGTATGAGGGTAACAACAACCAGCCAACGGGCTTCTATCGCCCAAAGCAACCAAACAATGACGAGCATAAAAATGCCGCCTAACAGCAATACCCAGCGAAACACGGAGTGTTCTAAACTGGTGCTGGCAGTGTCGCGGTTGAGCAGCGAGATAGTGGTTTATCCTTTCTGTTGGGGCGCCACTATATCCTCATACTTTTCCAATCTCCTGTACAGTGCGGCGCGTGAAATTCCCAATTTTTCTGCCGCCATCAAGATATTGCCTTCACATTGCTGGAGCGCATTGTTAATCAACAGGCGCTCCGCCTGCTCTAGGGTCATATCAGCAATTGATACAGCACTGCTGGCTGGCTCCAAACCCAAATCCGACGCGACAATTTGCCCATCGTTAGCCATCAATACAGCGCGTTCTACACAATGGGACAACTCGCGCACATTGCCGGGCCATTGGTAGCTTTGCATGCTATTGGTGGCATCCTGGCTAAACACCAATTCGGGACGGCGGTATTTCGCTTGTAGGGATACCAGGAACGACTCGGCTAGGGGCACAATATCTTCCACCCGGTGCCGCAGTGGCGGGATCTCAATAGTGATGGTATTTAGCCGGTACAGCAGATCTTGGCGGAAACGGCCCTCGGCTATCTCTTTGCCGAAATCGGCATTGCTGGCAGACACAATGCGCACATCGGCGCGTTTGGTTTTGGAGGAGCCCAATGGCTCAAACTCACCGGACTCCAATACCCTTAGCAACTTGCCTTGTAGCCCGTTGGGAATATTAGCTATCTCGTCTAAAAATAGAGTGCCTTGATCCGCCAACTCAAACCGCCCCATGCGGTCGGCTTTGGCGTCAGTATAGGCACCCTTTTGATGGCCAAATAGCTCACTTTCAAATAAGGTATCCGACAATGCCCCCATATTGACACTAACCATAGGCGCGTCACGACGCTCACTTGCATTGTGGATCAATTTAGCGAACAAGCTTTTACCAACGCCACTTTCGCCAGTCAGCAGAATGTTAGCGTCACTGCCGGCGGTGCGTTCAATCAACTTCATCACCGGTTGCATACTCATAGCATTGGCGATGACGCTGCCTTGGCTGCCTTTCGGCCGGGCAAGTTCTGAGAGACGCTGGTTGGTATGCCGCTCCTGTGCCAGCTTGATCTGGTTACTAAGCAGTGAAATTAGGCGGTTGTTGTTCCAAGGCTTTTCGACAAAATCGTTCGCCCCAGATTTAATAGCAGTCACACTTAGCTGAATATTGGCCCACGCCGTCATCACCACTATGGGGATAACGCTGTCGCGCTGCCGGATCTGGGCAATCAACTGCAAGCCTTCCTGGCCCGACGTCGTGTCTTGGGCATAGTTCATGTCCATCAAAACCAAGTCATAAGCGTCGGCTTCCAGCGCCGCAAGCACCGCTTGCGGGCTTTCCACGTCAGCAATATCAAACCCCTCTGGCTCCAATAGCAGGCTTAGGGATTCACGAATGTGGGGTTGGTCATCAGCTACGAGTATTCGATAATTTGGCATAAGGTCGCTTGCTTATTTAGTTATCCCGTTTAGAGCGTGTTGATCTTTGCTATTCGTAATGCAGTGCTTGCTGCGGGTGCACCCGTGTTGCCCGCGTTGCCGGGATCCAAGTAGCAATTAAACCCACCAACAAGAGCACTACCGGAACTACAGCGTAGGTTAGCGGATCCATTGCTTTTACCCCATATAGGATACTGGCAATTAGCTGGGTCGCAACAAATGCCAACAACAATCCCAGTATGGCACCCATTAGCACCGGGCGCGATGTATCGCGGATGATCCAACGCTTAATCACAGCAGGGCGCGCACCTATGGCCATGCGGATGCCAATTTCGTTGGTGCGCTGGCTCACCATGTTATCACTAATGCCATAGACACCGATGCTGGCCAAGAGCAAGGCGATGCCAGAAAATACCGCCAGTACGGTAAGTAGCAGCCTTTCATTGGTGATGGAGTCCTTAGTCAGCTCTTCCAGGGATTCAATCAGTATCATAGGTGCGGTTGCTTCCATTTGCGCAGCAGTTTGCGCCATCTTGGTACCCACTGCACCGATCGCACCCGCCTTGGTCTTGACTAAGAAACTCATACCCGAATAAGCCTGTTGGGTGACCGGTAAAAAGAACTCTGGATTCGGAACGGCGCGCAAACCACGGTGCTTGACATTACCCACCACGCCCACGATGGTACGGTCGCCGCCCATCCAACTGGGAAGGCTCAAGGTATTGCCTACGACTTCCTCGCCAGGCCAAGCCTTATCAGCCAGTGCTTTGTTGATAACCACGACTTTGGGACTTTCAGACGTGTCACGGAAATCAAATTCCCGTCCTTGCAACAAGGGGATCTGCAATAGATCAAAATAGCCAGGGGTGATGGATCTGATGGATGCGGTAGGCTCTTCCCCCCTTGGTACCGCAGGGGCACCAGGAAAGCTATAGGTCACTGGAAAATCAATACCGGTCCGGCCCATTGGCATGGTAGAGGTGGCAGCCACCGCGACGACGTCATCTTGTTGCTTAAGGTTGTCTACTAAATTCAACCAATAAGCAGCCCTGCTTGGCTGGGGTTGGAAATTATCGGCAAGCCAAACATGACCGGTAACGATGTTTTCAGCATTGAAACCGGTTTCTTGGTTGGCCAGGTGCTGGTAGCTACGTATCAGCAGGCCTGCACATATCAATAGCACCACAGCCACACAAACTTCTCCCGATACCAGGATCCGGCGTACCCGCTGGCTGTTGGCATCCCCCGTGACTTTGCGCCCCGACTGCTTGATGGCATCAGACAACTTGTGGGGGTTTACAATCGAATGGGCAGGGATCATAGTGGTCAGCAGCGCCGACAAGCTGATAAGGCCAAGTATCGTCAATACCGCACCTTGGTCTAGCCCAATTTCGTGAAGCCTGGGTAGGCGTGAAGCCATTAATTCCCGGATCCATTCCATGCTCCAGGCCGCTAGCAACATGCCCAGCAAGCCACCGATGGCACAAAGCAATAGGCTTTCGGTCAGCAACTGGCGCAGCAACCGCTTACGTGAGGCACCCACTGCAACCCGTACCGCTAACTCCTGGGTTCGGTTGCTGTATTGGGCATAGGTCAGGTTAGCGACATTTAAAACCGCAATCAAAAACACGGCGCCAACTGAAGCCAACAACATGTAAAGTTGTGGCCTGGAATCCTCCACCATGCTTTCTAACATGGAGATATATTGCACCTCCCAAATGTTTTCCGTGTCGCCACTGACCTCGTTTACCATCCTTTGCAATGCCGCGGACTGGCGCTTGGCCTGGTGCAAATCCAAACCGGGCTTTAACCTGGCGATGACGCCACCGGGTCGGCTTAGTTCATTAATAGGCTCCCATAAATCCACAGAAGTATATCCGGTAGAGGAAAAATTGGGTGGCATTACCCCGATTACCAGGTAATCCAAGTTATTGAGCTTTATGCTGCGCCCAATAATCTGGGGATCCAAGGCGAACTCCTGTTGCCAAACATCGTGGCTGATCACAACCGACTGGGTGTTGAGGTCACTTTCCTGGTACCACCTACCAAGAGCGGGTTTGACCCCAAACATAGACAAGTAGTTGGGGCTGGTGATCAACACGGTATAAGGGGTCTGCTGGTCACCTTTGGCCAGTGTCGCCTGGTCAAATGCAAAAAAGGCGGCTTCCTGCATGGGGGACTCGGCCTCCAGCATCTGCTCATAAAACTGCAAAGAGATGCTGCGGTTCAACTGGTTCTGTTTCTTATTGAGCGTGTTGAAATAGACCAATTGCTCCGAATCGGGAAACGGTAGCGGTTTGAGCAACACATTGTTTACCAGGGTGAACATGGCCGTGGTCATGCCAATACCCAGTGCCAGCGTTAACAGTGCGATTAAGGTAAAGGTTGGTCTGCCTTTTAAATTGCGGAAGCCGAATTTTAAGTCTTCAATAAACCGTTCCATGATGCGCTCCTACATGTTGACTGCCATTGGGTGCTGCGGGATCTGCTCATCCACCAGCTTGCCGTCAAACAGCTGCACAACCCGGTGGGCGAGATCAGCATAACGGCTATCGTGGGTAACCATGCAAATGGTAGTGCCTTGCTGGTTGAGGTCGGAAAGCAGCTGGATCACCGCCTCGCCATTTTTGGAATCCAAGTTACCGGTAGGTTCGTCTGCCAGTAGCAATGTAGGTTCGCAAACCAGCGCCCTGGCCACCGCAACCCGCTGTTGCTGGCCGCCCGATAGCTGGCCTGGTGCATGGCGCTGGCGGTGCCCCATGGAGACTTTTTCCAAGGCGGTCATCACCTTTTCTTTGCGCTGCGCTTTGCTTAGACCTTCGCGGTAGGTCAGGGGTAGTTCAACATTTTCATATACGGTTAAATCACCAATCAAATTAAAGGCCTGGAATACAAAACCAATCGACTGGCAGCGCAACAACGCCCTTTGGTCAAGATCCAGGGCTTCGGTAGGTTTGCCATTAATTAGGTAGCTGCCAGAACTAGGCACATCCAACAAGCCTAGTATAGATAGCAGGGTAGACTTACCGCAGCCCGATGGGCCCGCGATAGATAAAAATTCCCCAGGGTTAATATCGAAATTAACACCGGACAGGGCATGGGTTTCTATTTCGTCAGTACGGAAGACTTTGCTGACGTCACGTAGGGAAATAATCGGATTTGAATTTGACATGTTAAGCTCCCAATGCGCTGTTATTGCACAATTCTAATTGCGTTGTGTTGGTTAAATTCTGACATATCAGAAACGATGACTGAGTCTCCGGGTTGCAACCCGGCCA
Organism: Alteromonadaceae bacterium; assembly: GCA_965279005.1. Lineage (GTDB taxonomy): Bacteria > Pseudomonadota > Gammaproteobacteria > Enterobacterales > Alteromonadaceae > Planctobacterium. Next base: position 477,500 of record CBDIHK010000029.1, read on the forward strand.
CCACTTGTATTGATGACACCGAGGCTTTGCCAAACCGAATGTCCCTCAATTGGGCTAAGTCTTGGCTGCTGTCTAATGCAAACAAACGGGCATCAGACAATGCGGCGGTACCGGCTGGACGGTCGATGTAGAGGGCATCCTGGATCTGCTCCACCACAATAGTGCCGGTCACACTTAAATCTGGGCGGGCACCAGTAGGCAACTGGCCGATTAGTTCTACATCCACCTGCACATTGCCGTTGGCTACCCTGGGATCGATGCGCTTTACCGTTCCCTCTACCAGGCCATTGCGGGTATCGATAGTAACAGGAAAACCCAGCTGTAGATCTTGCACCATATTCTCCTGCACTTGCAGTTCGGCTAGCAGTGAATCAGGCTGGGCGACACGGGCAATATTACTACCAACGCCGACTCGCTGCCCCACATCCACGGAAATCTGTTGCAACACGCCTTCGATGTCGGCAGTGATTTGCAAAGCATCCATCTGGTCTTGGAAGTGGTTAACCATATTGACGTACCGGCGCACATTGGCCTCTTCAGCAGCCAACCTAGCGAGTTCCACATCATTGGCACGTAGCTGGGCTTGCAGGCGAATTTCCAGTTCCGTCTTGCGCTGCTGGGTGTTGAGCTTGGTGGTGGCAAAATCCAGCGCTGAAATAATGTTTTTATCGGCCAAAGGCTGTTCGGCTTTTTGTTTTAGTTTAGCGGACTCCAGTGCCATGCGCGCCTGGGTTACCCGTAGCTCCTGTTCCAATGCCTGCTCCTGCAACCGGGCTTTTAATGCCAGCAAATTTGCTTCCGCCGCATCCAGCTCCCACTGTGCCTGCTGTAGCTGGCTCACCAATTCTGGATTGGACAACTCGGCAATAACGGTGTCAGGGGTCACGTTAGCACCGGGTTTGATTAACAAACGTTCCACCCTGCCCGCTGAGGCTGCCGCTATCCAGCGGATTTCAGAGGGTACCAGCACGCCCACGCCACGGACTTTACGGGTGAATTCGCCTTTGCGTACTTCACTGATCCAAAGGTCAGCCTGGTTCACGCCAGGTACCGCCGGCTTGAGTAATAGTGTAGACAGCACAGCCACCGCCATCAGGGCAGCAATTGCCATGCCTTTGCGATAGCGAGAAAAGAAACTACTGGATGTCGATTTTGCTACTGGAATATCCACGATTAACTCCTATTTCAATTTGCTGTCGGGTGCCGCAGCAAATTTACAAATATTGATGGAATTGGTATTGCGATAACCGTGCCAGTTCTTTAAATAAAGCTAACTTTTTGATTTTATTTGATAATTTCTAGAAGAGTGAAAATAAATCATACTGCCGTGTCCGATATCGTAGAAGCTCGTTTGGGGGCTTCTACGATATCGGACAGGATGTGATCGAATTTGTGAAGAGTGACTAATACCGATCCCATTGAACAATCGGTTAAACGCGCTAATCATCGCAAATAGCCCGTTCCCGATCCGAGATCCGGATCATATTGGCGGGGCTATAGCTATTGGAATCGGAAAAGCGGAATAGCGACACACCATTGTCCAACACCGCAAAAATATTGCCGCCATAACCACTCATGTAAGGAATTTGTTTCGGGCAAGCACTGGTATTGCCAAAAGGCGAACTCCAAAATCCGTGTAAATAGCGGGATTGGCCATATTGGTTGTCTTCCCACCAACTGTGCAAACCTTGCCTGTCGGTTTTAAATAGGGCTTGCTCCAGGCTTTGCCGGTGCAATAGCTGCACACCAGCGTGCTCACCGTGGTTGTGCATGAAAATGCTCAATTTAACCATATCATCCACATTCGGATACAGGCCATGGAACAATTCGGCAATGCCAAATTCACCATTGGCCTCAATGGTGCGCAACATGGGCAGGTGCTGGATACCGATAGCACTGAATACGTCCTCCTGCATCATTTGCCAGACGTCAGCGCCCTCGCCTGCGACGCTTTGGTAATAATTATCCAATGCCGCAGCTAGAATAAAGGTAAGCGCTGAATTATAGCGGAACTCTTCGCCAGGCCCCCAAACATAGTTGCCATAGCTAAATGAAATGTTGAGTTTGCCCAATTCGTCATCCACACCAATCCAGGTTTCCATCTTAGGTCCATTTTCATCGGCAAAAATATCGCCACTATCCTGGGTGCCCCCGTTGTCGCCAATACCTGCCGCCATATTCAGTACATCGCCAAAGGTGGCAGTATCCCAACCTGAATGGTTGGAGGTCACATTGACATAATCAGCGATCAACAGATCAAACACATGGCTGCCATACAACTCAGCCAAACGAAACATGGTGAAGGCAGCGCCAAGGGATTTTGTAATGGAATAGGCACCATTACGCATCCAGCGGCAATAGGGGTATTCGCCGTAGCGGGTGTAACAGCCCTGCAAATAGACTTCGCCATCCTTTATTATCCCGGTTTGGTTGACTGTGTTATCGGGCAAACCACTGTTATAGGCGCTGCGGTTCGAAGGATCCGCAATGCTGTCCAGCTCTGACCAATCGCGGATAGTTTTGCTGTTATCCAATTCTCGCTGGAATGCCTGGATAACCTGCTCCCCATTGGCAAATTGCTGGGGCTGGTAGCTGGCTTGCAACTGGGCATAGATATCATGTTGGAACCAAAGCGCTCCCTCTTGCACTATTTGTATACGCAGGTTGCTTACCTCTGTATCGTTATACAAGAACGTCGCCAGACCATTATGGGTTTGGTTACGTCGCGCCGTGATAAAGGTAAAAGGGAAGCTCGCCCTTGACCAACCCTCGTCAGACGCCTCCGACCACACCTTGCCCGGATCCAGAATAATGCCCCAGAAGCTATTGTCGGTCAGGGAAACCTGCCGATCCCGGTTAAGCGGGAGCAAGTAACCATTATGGCTGACAAAACTCAAATCGACGTCAGGGAAATTTTTAAAAGACTCATCGCCAGTGATAACAAATTCAGCAAAATCACCGGTTAACCTGCGGGAGGAAAGGTTAATGCTGCCCGTAAATTGATGTAAAGCCGAATCTTCCTGCCCAACCGGCATAAAATAACCATTGTGGATAGGCGAACTGTGGGGATAACTACTGGACTCCAATGCGGCTTTAGTCAACCAATCCCGGCTAGCGCCAGGTGCACTCAACGCACTTGCATCAGTTTGGCCACTATTACCATTTGGCGGTGTCGGAGTAGGCGTGGTTGACGAACTATCACTACCGCCACTGCCGCAACCAAGTACCAAACCACTTAAAAACAACAGAGTGAAGATTTTGATATTTGCTTGCAGCGTCATTTTACTTTGGCCTTGTTAAACGGGTAATTACCACCTTCCATCTAAGGTACTACAAACACCGGGGATTTAAACAGTCTGCCTGTCATGGCAAGTGGCCACTGGCTCCATTGGGAGGTTTAATACCATAAATCCATTAAGAGAAAGGACGGATCAGGGCTTTGTGATGTGACGCCTAACACCACCAGCAGCGAAAAGCAGGGCGATCTAGGTACCTTTGTTTGTATTTTTCAGGTAGATAGTATTGCCAGCTGCACAGTGAAATGAATGTTCGAATGTACTGTTCCGCCCTTGCGGCTATCCGATGAAAACTGGCCTAAAGTACAGTTTTACAATGTTCAATCGGTTCAATCGGTTCAATCGGTTCAATCCAACCTGACCCTTTTGGTTCCAGGTAAGGGGGACTGTCTCAGTTGTTGTTTAATGATGCTTTCTGCACCTGTCGACGTTATCAACGAGGCTGCTTGTTCATTAAATGCGAATAGGCTCCCTGCACTGACAGGAATTCCAAGTTGGTCAGTAAAGTATTCTTCGATACGGTTATAGGGTAAAAGTTGGTATTGGGACAAATACACCGCATGCGCTTTCATTCCTGCACCGTACTGGATTGGCGCAGTCACCCCTTCCGGAAACTCCCCCATAAACCGTTCACCTTGTTCATTTTCCAGTATCTGTGCTCGGTACTCGGTTACCACACGACTAATGTCGATATCCACCACCTGGCGTTTTTGGTAACCCACTTCTCGATAATTGCCTTTTGGCAGTTGGGTGATATCCAGTTCGAGGACTTCTACAACATCAGGGGTATCGGTTTGCGTGAGGGTATTCCCCTTGCGACCTATCTGGCCGCCAGCTTTTCGCTCACTTGATGAATGTCTTTTCTTTTTTCGGTTGATATCTTGTGAAGGCGGGAGGCTGCTGTTGTTGCTATTAATACCCAGCTTATTTGATAGCAACACTACGACAGTCAAAAGCAGCTCAATAGTGACTTTTAGCGCGGGTGTCAGGCTAGAATCCTGCTCTAGCTGCTCTCTGGTTTGCTCGACCAAAGCATTAATGTTGATACTTTTTAAATCCATTCATGCTAACACCTTTATTTGGGATATCAGGATCTCACAACCAACATTTCAGGGCTATTTCAATTAATCGATCACAAAAAGGAGGTTAAACAGTTTTATGGATCAGGCTGAATAGTTACCAATGAGTTACCTATTATTACCAGCTGGATATGCTTGTATATTTAATGTAGCAAGTCGCAACTCCAACTAAGCCCGGTTTGGTTCAATTCAACCTGACCCTTTTGGTTCGTTACGTTGCACAGGAACGAGCCTGATGATTAAAAAATAACACCAAGTTTCGTACCGTTGTTACTTTGCCGTAATATGGATTACTTTCGTAGCCCTCAAGGCTCCGGCTAGTTCGCTGCGCAATTTCCTCAACTAAATCCAGATCGAGATCATCTTCGTCAAGCATCAATGTATCGAACAAACCATCAGAAGCCATAATAGGAACATTTTCTTTAGTTGGAAGGGCAGCTTGAAGTTGCTCATAGACTGCTCGGATAATCCAAGTATCAACAACCATTGAATCAAATTCCCTTGCAAATTCACAGATAGATAAACCACTACGCTCTTTGCATAAATTTTGAAAATATCTCTTTACTTTAGGCTGTTCTATTACACTCCAAACCATTACTAATAAGGCTATTCCTGCAATCACTAGCAGATACCAAGGTTGATAAATAACGATTACAGCCGCAATTACTAAAAAGACAATTAGCGCCAAATTACCTGCCTTTTTAGGTTGGTACTTGGGCATTAATCGTGATGCTTTCTTCACACTTAACCTTGCAACGTAACAGCTAAATTAACCGAGCACAAAAGAGTTGGCTATACTGCTAGGCACGACGCCAGCAGAAGCAAAACGTCCTTTGCAAATTTCTGTTATGATTCACGAACCCTTTTTAAGCTCTTTGTATCTACTTGCAACCAATTCTATACCCGCAACTTTGTATCGAGCATATTTATCTACCCCATCCCATTCGCTCGGCATAGATTGATTTAACTTTAAGGTTTTGAGCATTTGTTCTTCATTCTTGGTTATAACCGAAAGCAACGTCCACTCAATTATTATCTCTCTTATTCTTTGCCACGCTGGCATACCTTCAGCAAGAACCAACTTATTAATAAAACTGACAGGAACAACATGCTCCAAGACAAGCTTGTCTTTGTTCCCTTCAAGCATTTGCTTTAAAGCGCTTTCACTCATTAAAGTAGCTTTATCTTTACTGGAACCTTTCTTGGGAGTTACTTTAAGTGTCGCCTCTCTAACCGCAGACCTAATATGATGCTTTGTATGAGGATTTAGACCCATTTCTGAAATTATCAAAGCAGCCACCATACAATGTTCATCCAGCCCTGGCTGATACAACTCGACTTCACTCAATTTAGCTCTCCTTCATAGGTAGGATCTTAAGAAAAATAAGGGTTGATTGCATGCCCCAAATTTGATCAGATATTTATCGCCAAACAAATCTGAGAGCATGCAATACAAGAATAACGAGCTAAACAAAATAACGGAAGTCCTGAACGAATTTAATATTAACGATATCGGTCAGCGATGTGGCTTTTGTGTCCGAAAGCGCGTGGTTAAGCCTTACGAACTGGTGATGGCGTTGGTGACGGCCATGGGCGACAAGAGCATTGACTGTATCAGCGACCTACATCGCTATTTTACTGGCCTGACGTTCACTGATGTACAGTACAAACCGTTTCATAATCAACTGAGTAAACCCGCATTTAGCCAGTTGATTCAGCGGGTTGTGGGAATGGCCCTGCATAAATGGCAACAGCATATCCTGGGAACGGATAACGATTTGTCGGTGTTTAAACAAGTTGTGCTACAAGATGGCAGTTCGTTTGCTGTCCATGATGCGTTAAAGGAAGAATTCAAAGGACGCTTTACGACAATCAGTCCAGCCGCAGTCGAATTGCATGTGAGTTGGGATATGCTTCAAAGTCAGCCTGAGCGGATAGCGGTCAGTGCAGACAGTGTGGCGGAGTATGACTTTTTACCGGCAGCCGGGTCATTGGCGGACTGTTTGTTTATGGCAGACAGGGGCTACTTTAAGCTGTCTTATCTAGAGAGTATCAACCTGGCGGGCGGCAGTTATCTGGTCAGGGCCAAAACCACAGCGAACCCGTTGGTGTTATCAGGTGTCAATGCGCAAGGTAAGCGCCTAAAACGGTTTGAGAATGTGAAGCTCAAGGATGTGAAACGTCACATCCGACGAAGCCAAGTGGTGGATATGGACGTTAAAGGAAAAACCCCATATCGCATGATAGCCAGTTGGCCGCCGGGTAAACCAGAGCCAACGTATTGGGCAACTAACTTGCTGCGGGAAGGCTTCCCGGCCAGTGCAATAATAAAGCTTTACAGCTTACGCTGGCAGATAGAATTGCTGTTCAAGGAATGGAAATCCTACTGCAATTTACGCAAGTTCAATACCCGCAACGCCGGGTTAATGGAAGGACTGATATGGGTCAGCCTACTGGCATTACTGGTAAAACGCCGGATTGGCTTTAGTATCCAGCGAATAATGGGCGTGGATATCTCCAGCTTTATGGTGGCGAAAAACACCCAGAGTTGGTTTTATCCGTTAATGGAGTCAATACTCCATGGGACAGCACCAGAATTAAAACAAACTTGGAATTGGGCAATAGATTATCTGTCAAGATACGCCAAACGGGCACATCCCGGCAGGGACAGGAAAATCGGACGATTGCAGTATGGTGTGGCTTCGATTAATCCTTAATGTCCAACTTATGAGCTCTCCTTAAAAACATAACTATTGTATTAGTGGGAATTCCGACTATGCCGCAAAGCAAGCGTAGCTTAAATTGCCGATTATTTTTCATTTTACTTATAGTAACAATGAGTTACCTATTATTACCAGCTGGATATGCTTGTATATTTAATGTAGCAAGTCGCAACTCCAGCTAAGCCCGGTTTGGTTCAATCCAACCTGACCCTTTTGGTTCCGGGAAATGATGAAGAAATTGCGCAAAGAAGGCTTTAAGATTGGTCGCTTTAAAGTCCGTAAGCTTATGAAAAAGCTTGGGTTAGTGGTTAAGCAGCGCATTGCTTATAAGGTGACGACGCAGCGTAAGCATAGTGATGCTGTTGCGCCTAACCTGCTGAACCAGAACTTTAACCCCACGGCTCCTAATGAAGTCTGGGCGGGTGATGTGACCTACCTGAAAACAGGTGAAGGATGGATGTACTTGGCCATTGTCATGGATCTTTATTCCAGGCGCATCGTTGGCTGGCACATAGGCAAGCGCATGACCAGTGGCCTTGTGGAAAAGGCTTTGCAAAAAGCCTATAGCCTGCAGCAACCTGGCAAAGGTCTGGTGTTCCATAGTGACAGAGGGTCGCAATACACCAGCCGCCGATATCGCAATTTATTAGCAAGTTATGGAATGCGAGCCAGCATGGGAGATGTTGGCGCGTGTTGGGACAATGCTGTGGTTGAACGCTTCTTCGGCAGTTTAAAACACGACTGGCTGCTCAATGTGCATCAGCCCACCCGTGAGTTTATGGCAAAAGATGTAGCGGCATATATGAAGTATTACAACCTAGAGAGGCTACATTCGTCTAACGAAGATATGTCGCCAGCGGAGTACGAAAACTATTTTAAAAAAGTGTCCGGTTGGGGTTGACCACTACACACTTCTGGGCAAAAACCCAACTAAAAAGGATGCATGAATGGAGAAGGAACATCATTATCAACGGTCCTGATAAGTTGATAGCCAATACCAGAAATTCCCGTCATAAATCCAGGAACGTATTCACCGAGAGGTGTACCACACAACCACTTTTTTCTAGAACGTTTTCGATTCAAAATCTGTGCAACAATTCCCTCAGTTTGTTCATGTGTTATAGAATTGCTCGCAAGAAGCACTTCTAAGTTACCTAAAGAGCCATGACACAAACAATCACTTGCTAACATTCCCTTTTCTTTTATGGCATCTATAGCTACATTTTTTTTACTTTGGCTAAGCTGTGCTGATAGCAATACGCCAGGAGCTCCATGACACCAAAATGTTGTATCAGTATCAGAATAATTTCGTACATCGCGCCAATTCTTTCGATTCGGCAAGAAATTACTTTCAGTGATTTGTGACGCTATAGATTGTAGAGTTTTAATGCTGCAAGAGTGACCGGCACCCATTGACACGTGCTTTTTAGCAATAGCGCAACTCAGAAATAAACCTGAAACACCGTGTGACATACCGGCATCATTTGGTAACTTCATTGAAGATAATTTTTTTACACACTGTTCGATTAATTTCAATGAAGGCCTTGATTGAAATGAGTGATAATATAGGGAAAGTGCTCCTAGAACCCCGGAAACACCATTTATTAAGTCCATTTCATCAAGTTCATTTTCTATCAAACACGATACTTTGTCATTGATTTGTAATTCGACTTCTTTGACATCAAAATTACTTTTAATCTTAGAAATGATATAACTTGCAAAATAGTATCCTGCCAATCCATTGTACAAACTGAGCGTAGGAGCGTAAATAAGATCTCTGACCGCATCACGAAACACGGCCTCTGCAAATTTATCCAAAGCACTACAAGATTTAAACTTTGCATAAGCAAAGAAAAACAGACTAATGCCTAACTTTCCTGAATAAAGTCCCGCACCACATGGTCCAACCAAATTTAACTTGTCCTCTCCAAAATTAGTCCACCACACAATTCCTCCATCAGTTCCAAGAGAATGATGCTTTAATAAAATATCTGCTATTTTATCTACCTCAATCTCAACCAACTCTCTAATGTTATTGCCACTATCTAATATGGAAAAACAGTCTCCCGAAGTGCGGAATACATTTTTGTTACAATTGTAGTGTGAACTCATACGACAAAAGGAAGATTCTATATAGCTGACTTGGCACTCGTCTTTATCTACGCAAAACAACCTTTCTTTGAATAACCGGAAACCAGATTGATATTGCAATCCATTACAGATAAATGTCTTTTCAAGATTATCATCGGTAAAGAATGAAAATCTGGGAATAACTCCTTTTTGTAACATTTCAATTTCACAAATCGATAAAGATAAAGACTCTTGTTTCAAAAATTCCCACCTTCCACCACTTACTTTTGTATTATCAGGATGGTATGAAGCTTGTAAAATAGCCCAGTACTCTTGGGTGCTCCTAAAGACGAACCTCATACTCAAAGCCTTAATAGAACTCTCTAGCCATGCAAATTTCCCATAACAAAAGTCTCTCAACCTGCTCAGAGCTATTTGAAAAGCCTCGACCATTTTATTTGAAAAACATATTAACTCTGAGCCTGTGAAATTATTTAAAAGTTTACCCAAAACGGAAATATCATGTCCATATGGGTCAACAAAAAACAACATTCCGGACCGAAAAACCCCTAACTCCAATTGGGCCAAACACCTAACTTCGGCTGATTCATTTGAGCCAAAAGCATATCCTTGAAATAACGTTTCTAGATCAATTGGAACAAACCCTTTTTCATTGAGAATTATATTTTCGTGATGTAAATCACTTGTTCCAAACAAATACCACAAAGCAAGTGATTCACCGGCTAGTGTAGCGTTAGGAAAATGATTACTATCTGAGTTAGTTGAGTTGCAATTAACATAATTTTGCCAACCATACTCGCCCATGTTTATCGAATCTGAGTAGGGAAGAGAATGACCAAGAATGGTATTTTCGTTAATTAACTTAGCAAATTTAGAATAAAAGACTTCATTATCTAGTGGGCGAGGTTTGTATACTATTTGTCGAGAACCAAATGATAACAGTAGAACGTTCCCGGAACCGTGCTCATCTGATTGTAAAACCTCACATCCATCTAAGTTACTCCTTTCGCTGAATTTAAAGAACCTATTAATAACTTCACAGTCATTGTGAAACCTTTCAGCAAATATTACCCACGAATCTTTCCAACGATTTACAATGTTTGACATCAAAGGGACTAGCTCTGGGTATAACGCCTTTATCGTAGTCCATGTTGATTCTACTTTTAAAGCTTTTTGGAAACAAAGAAGTGTCTCTTCATCACTTTTAGATATCGAGAAATGGGTGTTATAGTAGTCGAGGAGAGACAGATTGACTGTTTGACTTATTTTGTTTTCCAAGTCAGATATAGCTGCTTTGAAACAGCACTCATAATCCTCAAGCTCACGTTTTACAATTTTATATTTTTCTTGACTTACACCATTGACTATTTGTCCATAAGTTAGCTTAAATTCAAAAGGTAGAGGGCCTCTAGAGGTCAAAACTTACTTGCAACCGGACCAAGTAGTGCCTGTACATTTGACACTTGTAGTCGTGCAGTGAACCTTCGTGAAATTTGACGCTGCAGTCTTTCCTTTATTCAAACCAAGTGCCAGTATTTGGTTTACTGACGGTATTTTGATCTTAGTTTTTGACAGTGAGCTATTGACCAATTCATTCATTTTTTATCTCCAGAAACAGAATTACTGATAGTTATAGTACCTTTCAAAAATACTATCAAATAATTTTACTTTCAGAGCATTTCATAACGTGACTTTGTCAGAGAAAAGCCTGACTCACAAGCATCGTTTCAAAGGGACTTGTCCAAAGTCCCGCGCCAAAATAAATTATCTGGAAGATTATTTATTGCGGAGCAGTTCCTAAACTGCGGAGATGTGGCAATTACGCTGTCCCAACAGCGTAAAATGACAAAAATATCCCCAAGGATATTTTGGCATGATTGGCACATGCGAGCCGTCACGCAGTCGACCACCCGTGTTTGCGGATGAGTCAAAGCTTGGGCCCGAATTCAGATAATAAGTGCACCACTCTTGATTAAACGGTGAGGAGAGATCAACTGCCTGTTGGTGGTACCCTGTAATCGCCAAAAAACAAGAGTAGTTACCATGAGTTACAAGCAGTTGATCGAGGGACAACGATACCAGATCGAAGCCTACCTACGCGAGGGTTTCAGTTATCGGGAGATTGGGAAACGTCTGAGAGTGAGTCACAGCACTATTAGCCGGGAAGTAAATCGCAATCGAATTCGGGATAGTCATTACTTACCGGAAGTCGCTCAGGCGAAGTCAGTAAAACGACGTTGTCAGGCCGCAAAGTTTAGAATATCTGAACTGACGATCACCTTTGTAGAGTTCGGTCTGAACCAGAAGTGGAGTCCTGAGCAAATTGCTGGCGTAGGTAAAATTATCGGATATAACGTCAGTCACGAGTGGATTTATGGTTATGTCCAGCGTGATAAATTACGCGGCGGAAAGTTGTATAAACAACTTCGCCAGTGTCACCGAAGATACCGTAAAGGTAACCACGCGAAGCGAGTGATTATACCGAACCGGGTTGGCATAGAGCAGCGTCCGGTCATAGTGAATAAGAAAAAGCGATTCGGCGATTGGGAAGTTGATACGGTTCTGGGTAAGCAGGGAACAGGCGCGATTGTCAGCCTCGTAGAGATGAAAAGTAAGCTGTATCTGATACGTAAAGTGCCAGCGAAAAGTGCTGCCGATGTAGCCCGGGCCATGATTGGCATGCTTTGGCAATATCGGGGTCACGTCCGTACTATCACAGCAGACAACGGCAGCGAATTCTGTGACCACGAGCTAGTTGCAGACAAGTTGAAAACCGATATCTATTTCGCCAACCCGTACTCTTCATGGGAACGCGGACTGAATGAAAACTTTAACGGTTTGTTGCGCCAATACATACCCAAGGGCACAGATTTACGAACGGTGACAGACAAGCAAATTAGTGAGGTTGAACGGGCATTAAACGCCAGACCGAGAAAATGTCTCGGCTTCAGGCAGCCTGTCGCGGTATTCAATGAGTTACGCAAGGCAGCCTAATTTAGCGAGTGGTGCACTTCGGAGTTGAATTCGCGGGGTCCCAAAACGCAAAAAATCATTTAGCTTTCATTCGTCACGTATTTAGCAGTGACTGTTCAAGCATGATCGATGGCAGACTGCCTCCCGCAAACTCAACAGATCATTAAGTCTATTTACTGGATGGCGAGCACAACAATGCGAGCCGCATTAAAAACGCAGCTATGCCGAATAGGTGTCTCAGTTCAGGGCGTATTGAGCCAGCACCTCCTTTCCCATGAGTTTAAACAGCATCATGGAAGCCCCTGAGACGTTGCACGTATCAATCACATTTCCATCCTGTTCCAGAAAGCATATCCGGTCATAGCTGATACGCCTTAGTATCCAGCGCAGGGTGGGATTCTGGATGGGCTTGCGTTTCTGGTTGGGATAAAACTGGTCAGTTTTAACCAGTAGCTCCCGAATTTGCTTTTGGCTGATACTGTAGATGAGTAACCCTAATGTCAGCACCATCATCAGCGCTTCAATACGGCTGTTTTTCTTCAGAAAAATATGGTTCAGGCGGTACTCGCCATCTTTCAGGAACCGGAAACCCCGCTCAACACTGTCCTGCTCTTTATATTGGGTCAGCATCTGCCTGGGCGACAGGGTTGTGTCATTGGTGGCCAGGATGAATCGGCCACAGGCATTGTGAGCCGGGCGAAGTTTGTCTTCATCACGCTGTATTGTTATCGACAGCTGATATCCCGGTTTCTGGCTCTTCTCGTCGTGCCAGTCGGTGCTGACTGTGGCGCTGTGCCATTTCAGGGTTTTGATAAATTTTTCAGCGCCCGCCACCGCATCTTGGACACAGGCAAAACGTTCACGGGACAGTTCGGTGATGCATTTATTCAGCTTTTCTTCTTCACGAACAATGCGCTTCTCCAGCGTTTTCTCTTCCCGTTTTCGCCCTTCCTGTGACAACACAAGCAACCATCGTTCGCCTTTTGGTGCATCCACCATCATGCCACGGTTTTTGTCGTCCAGCACAGGCACACCATCGTGGTCCAGTGTTTGCTGTTGATAGTGCTTCGCCAGTTTCAGCGTGCCCGGTACGCGTGTTAACCAGCGTATCGTGCTGGCCTGCAGGTGTTTCTGACTGTACAGCGCACCATCCGCTACCCACAAAAAGTCCTCTGTTTGTTTCAACCCCGATGTCACCCGTGAAATCGTGTCGTGAAACCCGGTTTTATCTGAATGATTGCCGTCATCCATCTGGTACCACAACGGCACCCCTGCTGAGCCTGCGGTCACCAGGGTCAGCACCACCTGTTTCAGGTCAGGCCGCTTGTCACGGGAATAGCCATATTCCGGCACAGCAAAGCCATCGTCTGCCCCTTCGTACTGGCCGAATAATTTCACACTGGTGCTGTCCAGGTGCAACGTCTTACCCAACAAACCTTCACGGCTTAACAGCTCAAACGCCAGTTCGCTGAACAGCTTGCTGGTGCCAAATTCCGCAATCTTATCCAGTCCACGCCCTAAGGCATTATCATCAAAATCTTCGGCGCAAAGCCCTTTCGCGCCAAACAACCTTTCCACATTCAGGTGTTCAAATTGTTGATGTGCCTGATAAAGTGTCCGCTCAGGAAAGCCTAGTCCACTGAGAAGAATCGCTTTCACCCGATGACCAATGGTGAGGTTGGTACGATCATCGTCAGCCACCAGGGACAGTCGGTCGATATGCTCAACGATTTTATACTTATCAATCAGGCCAGCCAGAAAGCTGGTCTGGTCGACAACGCGTGGGGTAACCTTGGCTGACATGAAACGATTAAAAGTTATTTGTTAACTGGTATGCCTATGTTACTGCATGGGGAAGAGGCTGTTTTGATCTATTTCTGAAAATGTTGTGATCCCAGGCTAATTCAAATTGTGATCTATTTCTTACACGCCTGAAAATGGGTTAGCTGAAATCGACGTGACGAATGTAAGATTTAGTATGACAACTTCGTTGGCAAACTAAATGAAGCGTTTTAGGGGCTTTGACGATCGCCCAAGAAGTAAACCATGATAATGGTTGTTCTGATTGGATGCGACAGCCTGCCAAAGGGGGGTGGTCGAGTGCAACTCGACGGCTCGCGGGTGGTAAGCGATCATTTTAGACCGTATTCGCGCAATCTGATGCCACAAAACCAATTGATGGGTTTAAATACATAAAAACTCTAGCCAATGGTTACATCTCCGATGACTGGAAAACGTCGAGCAAACTTAATAGCGGGCTAGACTGGAGTTCACACTTATATAAATGGGGCTATGGGGGAGGGGGAGGTGGAGCTGGTAGAAGCAATAGTGGAGATAGAACTCCAAATGGTTTTCTGGACAGTCCAGAAAGTACTCTGTTTCAATCTGTGCGGTTTCAAAACAGCTCGATCGCCACTGATTACCAGCGTAATAAGGTTCTAGGAAACGTTTGGTACAGCGACGATAATGATCGTTATGTTCAATCCTCGTTTGTTATAAACCACAATCCTAATTATCCAACATTGATTTATGAGAACCAAGGTAATATTTTTTATGATAAGGTGAAAGTGAGCCACCCACACAAAATAAAAAGGACTGCTGGGATACCGGCGACACAGCCTATACCCAAGGCCATACCCGCATGCTATTAGGAGCCTGGGATGAAAGTACCGGTAAGGTCAAAGCATTTGTGAGACTAGAGAGTTCCAGATCTGAAGCCTACCCCTATATAGGCATAGGCTACCAAGACAAAGTCTTGTAGAGCATCACGCAACAAAAATTAGTAGGAGATATAATGGGCAGTAGCCAATAGTTTGCTGCCCATTTAAATCTTGTTAACAACAGCTAGCTTAACCCTATTACCTATTCATACTTAAATCCGGCAACGCCAGCTCAATGTTTGCTGTGCTAACCGGTTGTCCGGCCATAAAGGCTTGCATCCTTTCTAGCACTTCTGGGGATGTGGTATAGAGGTTGTGGCCTGCGTAAACCACCTTAACTTGGGTCACGTTGGATAGGCCTGACACTGCTTGTATTTGTTCAGCGGGATAAGTACGGCCATCCAAGGTACCAGTTAACAAGAGCGTTGGAATATCGCTTTGCACATCCGCCCTAAAGCCATCGCCGAGATCCAACTTAGCATCCAATTTGTCTAGCATTGGCATTGGAAAGTTCAACATGTCGCTTAACAATGAGTTTTGCGCTTGCTGCTGCACTAGTTTAAGGCGCTCTTCGGTGATGCCAGATGCCACATCCATTGCCAATGACATTAACCTAAAATTTAAAGGCTCGTTATTGAACATGCCACGCTGCAGGATATGCATTAGCAGATCGGTATTGCCATTATCCAGCCCCAAGTAGACGTGGATTAGCATCGCCAGGTACTGGCCGGGATCCGCAATCATCCTGCTGGCCAATGCCTGCATCAAGTGGGTTTGAAACAAGATGTCGGTGCTGCTGCCATCTTTGTTGGGGATAGACAACAGAATCGGATCTGTATCCAACTTGGCATGAACACGTCGCATTAAGGCAGGTAAATCAGACACCATCTGTTTTAACGACTGCTGGTCAATAACCTTTTGCACTTCGGCAAAGTACCGATCCGTCATTGCAGGCAGTTTTACCGTTTGGTTTAAGCCCTCTGCGCTGGCGATGATCACTTTATCAATGTTGTTGGGGAATTGTTTCATGGCAGCTAACGCCAAGTGGCTACCATAGGAGATCCCCCACAGGCTGACTTTATCTGCCTTAAGGTGTTGGCGCAGGGCATCTATATCCCAGGCATTCTGCTCTGTGGTATAGCCGTAAACGTCAATGCCCTGTTGCTGCCATTTCGACAGACACTCCTTAGCTGCTTTGCGGTAACTAGTCCGTACTTGTGATTTTTGCAGCTTTTGGTTCAGTGGAATGGTGACACTTGAGGTGCACGGTTCTGCTTGTTCAGAAGCACCAGTTCCCCGCTGATCCAGGGCAATCACATCTCCAAATTCGCGCATCGCCATAAACAGCGGGAAGCGGCGCCATTTTGCCGTGCCTATGCCCGAACCACCCGGCCCGCCTGATAAGTAAACTATTGGCGCACCTTTGTTTTTACCGGTCGCGGGAAACCGCACATAGTTGATACGGATATCACGGCTATCTTTGGCATTGCGGTTTTCCGGCACATACAAAAAGCCCTCATAAGCGTCCGTGGTGTCACCACTGTTGGCTTTAAATTCAATTGGCTTTTCGTTGGCAAAAACCATGGGCTTTGCCATGGCGGTATGGGTTAACCCTGTTGCTAACATAAAAGCCGCTACAATTGCTGTTTTAATTCGCATAATATTGCTCCTAGATCATTTGCCAACCATTCGGCCTCAGATGGAATAGCATTGCCAGGAGCATTCTTTGAAAGGCCTGGAAACCCTGTTTTATAGGGTTAACGGTAGTAAAATGCCGGTAAGCGGTAACAAGGAACACAGCTGGATGACGAACACAAAAGCAATATTAGCGCTCCTGGTTTTGCTGATTTTTCCCCAAACCGCAAAAAGTGATCCCGCCAAAATATTATTGCCCTTTAGCCATAGCCAAGATGTGGTTGTTTGTGAATTTGACCAGCCGCAATTACAAATTCCCGAGTTTGGGCATACTGGTTGCCAAAACAAAACCTTGGCCGAAATCGATCCACAGGGCACTAACCTTTGGGTTCAGATCCGATTTGACCGGCCAAACAATTGGGACAAGCTTGCGCCACCCTACGGCTTTTATTTGTTTGGCAAGGTGGCGAGCGAGCTATATTTAAACGGCGAATACTTAGGTTCCAATGGCCAACCCGCCCATGACACTACTGAGCAACCGGGCGATATGGATGCGGCATTTTTCATTCCTAATGAATTGATGCAAGATTCTGGAAATACCCTTGTTGCCCATATCTCCAGCCAGCACAACCTAATCCATTTGGGATACCCAATTCACTTTTGGGGCTTTGGCCAATACGGAGATCCTAAACGCTATGTTCAGTATTACAGTGGGCTTGGGCTAGCATTGGGCGGCGCCTTTAGTGTTGGTGCCCTGTACTTTTTGTTCCTGAGCCTAGGTAAAAATGCCGCTGCCAGCTATCGCATATTCAGTGCCTTGTGTTTGTTGGCTGCCCTGCACATCATTATCGAAATATCCCGGGGCATTGTTAGCTACCCCTACCCTTTCCAGGATCTGAGATTGTTATTGGTCACAGGGTTTTCATTTATCTTCGGCACATTAATCTTAAGCTATAGCTCGATTAAAGTGGCTCGGCGACATGCTAGCCATTGGATCTACGCAGGAGTGATAATCACTTTATTGGCTATGATTTTTGCGCCGGGTTTCGATGCCAAAACCACCGCCGGGATCTTTTTCCCTTTGTTAGTGAGCTTGGTGCAGTTGTTTTATTGCTGGTTCAGGAGCAGGGATAAAAAAACACTGCGTTGGTTTTTGGTTCAATTGACAGTGGCGCTAACGATCGTAATAAGCAATGCCGGTTTCCATGAAATCACCTATTTCATCATTATCGCAGTGCTACTGGTATATCTGTTTATGCTACAAGCCAAAGACTACCAGATGCAGCAAGATCATTTGCAGCTTGAGCGCACGCGGCTGGCAAAGTTGGGATACAAACTGGCACAAAACTCCCAAAGCCAAGCCCCCAGTGTGTTGGAAATCAACGTAGCGGGCAAAACTGAATTTATCACCACTACCGATATCGCCTACTGTAAGGCTGCAGGTGACTATGTAGAACTGCACCTGAATAACCTGCAAGAAAAACTCTATTCAGGTTCGTTGAAACAATTAGAGGAAATGTTACCGCCGACCTTCTTGCGGGTGCACCGCTCCTACATAGTCAATTTAAGCGAAGTGGTATCCTTAAGCGCAAATCGGCAAGAGAACCAAGCCACCAGCGTGTTGTGTTTAACAGGGCAACAACAGGTGCCGGTGAGCCGCCGGTTATTGCCATCTGTTAAAGATTCCTTGAAACAGGCCAAAACCTAAATTCGCAGTTATTGCAATTTACAAAGCTGCAATCTGTTTCTTAGCCACCGCCATGGCATCCTTCGCTGCGACAGTAATATCCGGCTGGATAGGATTACCTTCCAACCTACCGCTAGTCACTGAGTAGTAGTCAGCAATCGGCAAAAACAAATGAAAACCGCCTGGCAAATCAAAAGGTTTTTGCGAAAGCATTTTTCCCGCTGTGGCTTCCCCGATAACCTTAACCCTTCCAGCCGTCCTGAGTGCGTCTAACGCAAGTTCTGATGCACTGGCAGTTTTATTGCTAGTAAGCACATACACCGGCATATCTAGTTGTGGTCGGCTCGGCGCAAAACGCACCTTTATCAAAGCATCATTAAGCAAATCATGCCAAAAAGCCAAAATGGACCAGCCATCCCAAGGCTTAGTGTCAGCCAATTGCTTGGTTGTGGGCTGCTTGTTTTGGGTGCTCGTCCATTTTTGTGAGACAAAATAGCCAGCTTCCACAGGTTGGCTAATCAAATGTGATACCAGTGGCCGGGTAGCAAAGGCACCGCCCTCATTCTGCCTAAGGTCGATAATAAGGGCCTTGGCTCCTCTTTGGGCTATTTGTTGGTAGGCCCTTTGTATTGCTTCAATAGTATCCACACCCATCATTGTATTCACCGTAAGGACAGCAGTATCCTTGTCCCACTCCAACTGTACCGCCTGTTCGCCAACCCGCATTGTATCCAGGTGCTGCGCCAATTGCTCAGCCGTCCCCCTAGCAGGGGTCAACATTACATGGGAAAAAGGCCCCTGCTGCCAAATGTTGTTGAAACCCGCAATGAAAGCTTCTTTTGAAGTGGCATTTTGAGCGAGCTCTCGCATTTGTTGCAAGGTGTGCTGATACTCGCGTGAATTGAGCTGTTGTGGGTCGTAATGATGCATCATCATGGTTTGATGAACATCGTTCACTAACTGAAAATAATCTACTTCTTGCTCAGCCTTTATTGGCGCTGTTGCAAATAACAACAATAAACCAATTCCTAAACAGCCTTGAAAACGCCTTCTTAGCTGAAACCACCATAAACCCGACATAGATAATTTTTCCTCATTACTAAAACATCCCAGACCAAGCGCATCGCCTGGTTACCTGGCTAGAGTTTGCAGAGAAATGAAGTTGCGTTCGACCTAGATCGCAATATAGAACTGAATATTAATTGGCAGTAATAAACTTCTGCTTGTATTCAATTGGCGTGCAACCTGTTTCAGCCTTGAATGCCCGGTTAAAATTAGATTTGGTGACAAAGCCAGATTCGTACATCACATCCATAATGCTTAGCTGTTGTCCTTGTTCCGAACCAAGCAATTGGCAGGCATGGGCGATGCGGTGGCTATTCACATATTCGGAAAAGTTTTTTTGTGCCACACCATTGATGGCCAGAGAAATGTTTTTGGGAATGATTGAAAGTTGCCTGCCAAGGCTTTTAACCGTTAGCCCGGAATTCAGGAAGGCTTGTGACTTAACCATATGACTATCGATACTGGCCATGATAGTTTGCAATTCCTCACTAGGTAAGCCTTGTTCCGGATTGCTGGATTCTGCGACTTGCTGATCTTCATCGCTGACCCCAGCAAACACCGAGGGTTGTTGCATACCCTGGAATACCATAAAACTCACCAACAACCAAAGACCAAAAAATAGGATGATTTCAGCCACCATGCCGGCCACCAGATAGCCATTGGTGTGCAAGGCGACACTACCAATGTTCAAAATCAGCAGCACAAATTGCAGCACGAGCAAAGTCGATAACCAGCGCAACGCCACCTGTTCGTAGTCCGATCGGGTTTGGCTCAAAATGTACCGGTAACGCTTAATATGCTGCCAAGACAGCAGAGTATAGCTGATTAGGCTAGCAAAGATACCAATCGCAAAAACCAAGGTAGGTAAGCTGGTACCATGTACTAATAACTGGGCACTTAACGCTGGCAATACATGTAGCAGATGCCGGCTATTAAGCCGGAAGTTTTGTTGGGTCAAACTTATGGTATATAAATAAAGAATCGGCCCGTAACAAAATCCCAAGCTAGTTCCAATACTGGGGACAAGTTGAACCTGAAGTTCCTGGTTCACAATATTGCTGCCCATATGCAATGCTAAAACCGCCATTAACAACGCCAGCAGCTTATTAGGCAAAAACAACAAGCGCTGCCCGGTAACAAGGTAAGCAAAAAACAAAATACACTGGACGACTATAAATAGCTGGATGTAAGGGGCTGGATTTTCCATTTTTGTTTATCGAACTTGCCTCTATTCACTCACGGCACAAGTGATTGATTACCTCAGTTTAGAAGAAATTAGAAGATTTAAGGTTCTGCTAAGGACTGCAAAAAGACATAGCAGTAGTTTGATGCACAGTTTGTAAAGCAAAGGAACCAAACCAATGTGCAACTTAGTTAAAAATCTCCCTATCGTAACCGTGCTGCTTGCAAGCACAACCATCACCAATGCAGTAATAGCCGAACAACAAAAAGACTTTGCGGCAGCCATCTCGCCCAATGGCAAGCATATGGTGTATTACTCCTATCGCGGCACCAAGCTACCCGACTTATATATATCTGATATCAATGGACACCACGAACACAAACTTACTGACACGCCTGATCTTTGGGAGATCGTGCCCGCTTGGTCACCCGACGGAAAATCAGTCATTTATTCGGCAGGGTCTAGTATGGCGGATTTAGAGATCTTCCAAATTGATCTGCACTCCAAACAGGTTACCCAGCTAACTGAAGGTGCTGGCAAGGGGCACACGGCCAGTTGGCTACCTGACAGCGAATCAATTTTCTACGCACGCATGCATGAAGACGGCACATCAGATATTGTGCGCAAATGGATAAAGGAGGGTAAAGAACAAAGCTACACCCAAGACCACAGTGGCCGAAACCTTATCCCCATTGTTTCACCAGATGGAGAAAAAGTCGCATTCGTTTCTGATCGGGACGGCGACGACCTAGATATTTTTGTCGCAGATATAGGTTTCACCCATATCAGCCAAATTACTGCCGATGACATAAGGCAGGACTTTATTTCTTGGGCACCCGACAGCCAACAGGTGATTTACAGTGCCCCAAACCACTCTGGTAAGCACGACTTATTTGCCGTGGATATCCACTCTCAAAAAACCAAGGTCGTTGCCCATTCCAATGCCGATCACCAGTACTTCTCTTCCTTTTCACCAGACGGAAAATATCTCTACTTTGACCAGGGTGATTGGAACCGCAATTTCTTTACTTACCGAGCTCCCTGGAAAGAAGGTGAATTAGAAGCAGAGCAGGTTTCGGGAAAAAATTGGGTAGATAGCATTGCCATTATGGAGGCAGATTTCCTAGCGCCTATGGTGGGCAAATGGTATGGCACCAGCAGCTTCGGTCGCGATAAAGGTCGTTACGAGGAAAAACTCAATATCGCCTGGACTGACAACCAAAAATCATTGTTGGTGGAAATGGCAATGTTCTGGGATGGTGAAGAATATGGCAGCTCCAACGGCTTGCTTGGCTTGGATAGGGAACAACAAAAGATGTTTTTTAATTTAGTGATGGATGATGGCACCGTTATTATGCAAGAACAGCTAAATCCCGGCGAAGCCGCAGATTGGCAGATGCAAGTTGAATCCCATGGCGCCACAGGCTACTACCTGAAAAACATGTACGTTGAATACTCCCGCCAATCAAAAGACCAGTGGAAAGCCGATATCTACTCAGACCAAGATGGCAAACGCACACTAGTCAGTGTG
Organism: Alteromonadaceae bacterium; assembly: GCA_965279005.1. Taxonomy (GTDB): domain Bacteria; phylum Pseudomonadota; class Gammaproteobacteria; order Enterobacterales; family Alteromonadaceae; genus Planctobacterium. The sequence continues at coordinate 499,423 of CBDIHK010000029.1, forward strand.
CACGAGTTTAGCCGGATAGATTAAATCGCTTGGTATTTGAGCAGTTGTCGATAAATATGGTTATGACCGATTACAACAAAGTAGCCGGTCGTTCACTGTATTAACTGAAACGACGCTAGCAGGCTAGAATACCGAAAGATCGACGCCCTCCCATAGTTCTAGATCGGTTAAGATTTGGAACCTAGAGCAGGTAAAGGCATCGGCATCAAGGCTAGAGCTATTGCACATGGCAATCGCCGAAACCTTTTCATCGGGCCTGCGGATATCACTGTTTAAGGTGCCCATTCAGCCGCTATTGCGGCATTTATACCCTTCACCAACGGCGATCCAACCCTACTCAATTTGGCTTTAACGTTGCTTGTTTAGAGGGAATTAATCCACTTAAAATAGAGGGGATACCCACCTACGATGGCGTTAACCATCCCGCAGACCAAGATTAACTGGAAACTATTGGCGAATCCTTGTTTGGCCATTGCTAATTGGTAAATTACTATTACCCTCAATTAAATAGTTAAACAGGGGCAATGGACTAGCACCTTAAACCGTTCCAACAGCTCAGAAACCATGTTCAACAGAACTTTAAAATTAGTATCCATAACCATAGCCGTGGCAATTAGCCTAATATTCGCGGCTTATCATTTTTCCTTTTATGTACTGCCGAGTGTCACCTTGATTAACAGCTCCAATTCTCTTGTTGAGGTCGCGAGGGTGAGTTTACCCAACTCAGGCTTAGATTTTGGCGCCCTTAATGTCGGCGACACCAATACACTCCACTACGCGCTGGAACAGACCAGCGGTGCATATCAATATCAGATCACAATGGCAGGTGGGCGGTCTTTGGTAGGTGAGTGCGGCTCAATCAGCAACCGCGAATGGCACAAACGCGTATTTATTGCAGTACATGACGAACGTGTATCCTGTGCAGAGAGTCAAGAGTAAATGTATCAGGCTCAATCTAGCCGCTCGACTTTGCTCGAAATCTATCAAAACTTATTGCCCAAATCAGGCTTAGCTTGGGCTGTTATGACACATTGAATTTTCCTGACGCCAGGAGATGTTGCCCTGCCAATATCGCAAAAATATAGGTTAAGGGGGCACAGGCCAAATTCAAGGCAATACTCTCCCCCCGGCTTTTAAGGCTTATTCAGAAAACGAAAACTTCGCCCAAGTTGACCTATCACTTTCCACTGCTTTTTCAGGGTAAAACAAGGCTTGGTTCTGGCCATCCTTGTCCTTAATGCCGCTCAAACCCACCATGATGTTCCAGGTGTTACCCGCAAATTTACTGCGGGAGATTTGCATTTGCCTATGAGTGCCCCTGGCGAATCGGGGGTTTTTACGGTTTACTCGATCTTCAAGTCCAGAATAGGGAACCCAAAAGCCTGCATATCCCTGTAAATCCCATTTAGCTGATTTCACCCATTCTTTGCCGTCGTAGAAGCTTTCCCCCATCTGCGCTGACAGGTGAAATTTATGCATATGGCCAGTTTGTGCATTTTCTATGTACAGGTCTAACACGTTGGTGTCTTCTTTCTTACCCTTGGTACAAAAATAGAAGTAGTCATCATCGTGCATGACGTAGATTGAGGCTTCCAAGGGCAAGTTAATTGCCGTGGCCGCATCCCATTCATCATTACCACAACGGCCATCCAACAGTGCGGGTTTACTAGTAGGGTTAATCGCAATAGCTTGTTCAGCACTCACTTGCGCAGGTAGATACGACAAGATAGCGCCCAATGCCAGCAATTTTAAGGCAGGTATTATGGAGGTATTCTTGCTGTTGTAGTGTCGGGATCTTTTTAAAGTAAACATCTATTTAACTCGCTCATGTACAGTTAGTAGTTGCTGTTTAATTTAATTCAGCCAAGTAAAATTTCATGACTTGCCCATGACGTCTCGCTGAATTCTTGCTGATGCATAAAAACCTATTGGATTTTCTCATCCAGTTTTTTGTAATCTGTGCATGCAAACAAAGCCGGAGGACTTAACAAATGGAAAGTACCAAGGTCATCGCTATTAGCGGAGCCTCGGGCTGTGGTAAAACAACGATAATAAGGCAGCTATCCCGTGAATTAGGTTGTCCCAAGTTGCAGTTTGATGGTTACGCCGATCACTCTAGCTATCCCCAAGACATGAAAACCTGGTATACAAATGGCGCCGACGTATCCCTTATCACAACCCCAGGCATCGCTGAGGCCCTGCAAGCAATTAAAGCAGAATCCCCACCCTGTATTTTTGTAGAAGAACCATTTGGCAGGCAACGCAGTTGCATTGCCCCTTATATAGATCACGTAGTGCTGCTGGATACGCCATTAGAAATTTGCCTGTCTAGGGTCATCAAACGAAATATTCAAAACCCCAGGGTAGACTCGAATAGTTCAGTACCTAATTACTTAGACAAGTATGAAAGCCACTTAAGGGATATATACCTGGACACCGTCAACCAGGTGCGTGGCAACTGCGACTTGATCATCAAAGGCGTACACCCAGTTTCTGAAACCGTTGATATCATTAAGCACTGGCTCGAGAATTCAACAAGTGAGCTGGCTTAAACTATAGCTAAAAACCTCACAGCGCCTCACTTAAAAGTCCTATCCATTTTCTATCGAGCATACAAATAGAAAATGGATAAGACTTTCATAACAGCCAAACCTAACCTGCCCGCACATTCAATCAAACAAACCTGTTTACAAACATGAAATCCACAGTTAATAAAACACACGCGCTGCTTTTTTATTTTGCAGCAATATTTTACGTATCGCCCTTATATGCAGAACAAACCATCGAAACAACCATTATTGAAAAGGTATTGGCGGCCTATGGTGGGCAAGCATTAACGGAAGCAAGCAGTATCAAACTCATTGATTACAACAAAGGCCCGTGGCCGGGCGAAAGTGAAAATCCTGGTCTCCCAGAGATTTGGCGCATCAATGAAGAACTCACCATAGATTTTAAAAGAGGTCGAAAAAGCCTGCTCTCATACCGGGTGCCCCGTACTACCCTGGATCTAGAAAAGTGGATTTTTGATGGGGAGAAAACCATCAAATACGACATCTTCCACAAAAAATATAACTACTTGGACTGGGTGACATACCAGTGGTTAGGCGGCTCAATTGTCCGTTCCAGTGACACCATGCAGGCAAAGCGGTTACATAGTGATTTAAAAAAGGCCGTTTATTTAGGCGACGAGTTTTTCCGAGGGAGACCACAGCAGAAACTGGCAGTAACCCTGCAATCTGGCGCCCAATTTATTTATTTCGTTGATAGTGAAAGCGGTTTAATAAGAAAAATTCTGCGGGAGCATCCACGCGCAGGCACCATGGTTTATGTTTTTTCAAACCATCACCAAGTTGATGCTATTACCTATGCCAGGGATATGGACTTTTTTGTCGACGGCGCACTGCGTTTGACCTCGGTAAAAAGGGGGATAGAGCTCAATCCACCACTATCAGAGGCATTTAAAGGATTTGACGATTACCAGCCATGGGGCGAAACCATAGATAGCTCCCAATTGATGGCGAAACAGCTGGCGAAACATGTTTATCAAGCCGGTAAAGGCCGCTCCCTGACATTGTTTTTTGAGCAGCAAGACCATTTCATTGCGCTGGGTGGCGCAGATGCCTTGATGGATAATTTTTCGGAATTGAAAAAGCTGACAAACACACACAAGCCGATTAAATATTTTGTCGTTAGCCATCATCACAGAAGTAACTTGATGGGTCTTGGCAATGTGCTTGAGCTGGGCGCACAACTGGTAGTTTCGCAAGCACATAAAGAGACAGTTTTACAGTCACTTGGCACTAATGCATCAGGGCAAAACTTAGTTATCGTACCCGATAGAAAACCCTTTTCATTGGGTCCACTAACCCTGTTTGATATTGCCACTTCCCATTCGGAGCACTTTTTGTTGGCTTATTTACCTTCTGAGAAAATGATTTTTGCAGAAGAACATTATGAAACCAATTTAAAGGCTGCCAAGCCACGCATATACCGCGACATGGTGATCTTCCGCCGAGCGTTGGAGGCACTGGATATCAACCCGGAAACCCTGGTGGATGCCCGTAGTTGGCGGCAAATTAGCATGGCCGAATTTAGGCGCTGGACCGACGGTTTCACCGAAAAAACCTGCCCTGAAGGTTATGCCGTCTGTGCGGATGGCTAGCAGTTTTGTAATACAGCACCATTGGATGGCCTAATTCAATGGTGTTTGTTGCTATCCTATCCACTTCTCTGCTTAATCATTAGCGGCTAGAAGATTATCCCTCAACCACTCAATGTTGGCATTGCTCTCAAGGTAAGCAAGGTACTCAGCCTGGGCAACAGGATCGCCAGTGGAAAGACGGTGAAGTTTAAGTGCGGCATCAATGCCGGTCCTGGTGTCATATTCTATTCGCGCCTGTTCAAACGCGCTTTCCAACAGTTGTTTTGCTTGCACGGCCTGGTTTTGGGCAAAAAGCACTTCTGCTTTTAACAACATCCATTTAGGCGAAAGTTTGCGGCTGTCAAACTGCTTAAGTGCGCTGGCAAAATCCCCATCTCCTAAATAATGTTTGACCAGCAATTCAAATGCCGCGTCTTGCACCCAAAAATTATCTGTTGTCCTGTTGAGCGCTAATATCCGTTCTAGATAAGTGACAGAGATCTGTTGGCTACTGCCATTGTCATCTGCAAGCCCATTACTGGCCTGATTTTCCTGCTGTGCAAAAAGCGCAAAGTGATAATACACCACCGCTTTGTTGGAGTCGTCTAAGCCATACTTGAGCAATAGTGCCTGGGCCAGGTTAAGCTGATGGTATTTAAGTTTATCGTCACCCGTTTTTTGCGCCAATATTGAATACAAGATATGCAGTTTGAATTGCAGAAGCGGCCTGGCCTGGTTTGAAGACTGCCGTGTACTGGCGTTATAAAAATAATCTAACCCCTGCTGTAAAACCCGATTCATGGCAGCATGATCGCCCTCACTATATGCCAACCAGGCTTTGGTTTTCACATACTGGAAATACAAAGGCCAAACCACAGTGCGGGCTAACGCTTCTGACATGCGATCCAAACTATTATGGGCTTGAAGGTGCTGTCCGCGCATTTTGTAAATTTTGCCCATTTTCCAGTGCGCCTGTGCCACGTAGTCACTGCTTGTATGTTCAGGAGCTAGTTTAACCAGCTTCTGTAAATAACTAAGGGATACATCATTATGTCCAATTCCCTCAAAATAGTGGGCGAGTTTAAGTATGATATCGCTATCAAGCGGGCGTTTATTGAGCATCGCTTCTAGGCTGGCATTGTCTAATTTATCCAGGTGTTGAGAAAACAATCCCATGTCCTTAAGTTCCGCCATCCGCTTGGCAAACGCAATGGGTAAATCCTGTTCAGATTCAGCATAGAGATACCCCTGCCAATGGATTTGCCCTTTAGACAAACTGTAGTGAAGGGCAGCTTTGTCATCAGAGGCAAAGGATTCCAAAACCACTAGCCATTGCTCGGGTGAAATACCCTGTTGCTCCCGCACCAGTTTGGGCGCTGCAATAGCTTGTGTCGTTAAAATATTACTTGACGATTGGGATGCGGAAAACGCGTCAGTCTCAGACAACGCCTTTTGAACTGACGCAATATTAAATCCATCATTAATTTGGGGCGTTGCAACCAAGTGCAGCGCTATCGCATGGTCTTTACTTGTGGTTGGCAAAACCACAATCAACAGCAAGGTAACCAAGGCTAAGCTTGCTAAGCCAATAACCCACTTCACTTTAAAAGCATGTTGTTGTTTGATGCACGGTTGTTTGACTAGGGATTCAGGGGCGTGTGCTGCTTTATCAGCCTGGGTAGAAATATGGGGGAGCTGATCCTGTTCAACAGGCATCACCCATTTATAGCCCTGCTTTGATAGGGTTTTAATGGCATTGGCGCCCAGGATACTGCGTAGCTGGCTCACAGTTTGGAAAACCACTTGCTCTGACACATCCTGGTTAGGCCAAACCGCATTTAGAATGTCATCCTTGCTGCGGACTACATCGATATCTGACAAAAAATAGCTGAGCAAGACCGCCTGGTTTCGCTTCAGCGGAATAAGTTCGCCATTTAGGTACAGCAGTTTTTGCTCAATTTGGTAACGAAAGTCACCAAAATTCAAATACATAACAAAGTTAGTGTGGTTGCTTCCAAACCCTGCAATTATGCCAGCTAAACCCAGGGATAGAAAGAATGTTGCCTAGGCATTACACCCAGACTTTTGCAGCCCAACCTCAAGACTCCAGCAGCATAAAAACAATATGGGTGAGTTCATTTGTAACGCTATTTATATCTTCCGGCATAGCCAGCGCTGTAATGGAATAACCCTCAACAAAAGGGATCAGGATAGAAACTGCTTTTGCCATGCGAAAAATGGGTTGAGCTAATCAATGACCCACAAAGGGGCGATGGCCTTAAACACAGCAATCAAAAAGCCAATGAAGAGTTAATTGATGTATACCAGCAGCTCGGCATGGCATAAAGAACCGGCATAGATATGCCAGCCCAGCCGATTTGGCAGGGACAATTAGTGCAATGAGATGCTAAAAAATAAGTGTGTATAACATGTGAGTCCTATTAACATTTTTTCGTTACGATTTCTATCTGACTCCTAATATTCCACATTGATCTGATTAGAAGGAACTGCTCTGAACTTCTAGACTTCTAAGTAAGTCCAGGGCATTTCGCATTGCCGCTGCCAACAAATGACTTGCTACAACCAAAAATTCTGTAAAACTAAGCTGCAAAGAGGATAAATAAGGACACCAATATGAAAAAGCTACTCATTCTTTCTGCTGTTATTGCCCTCGCTGCATGCTCAAAATTGACCAAAGAAAATTACGACACCTTGGAAATGGGCATGAGTAAACAAGAAGTTATCGCAGTGCTCGGTGACCCTGATAATTGCTCTGAAGCATTAGGCACCCAGAGCTGTATTTGGGGAGAAGAAGAAGGTACAAACATCACTGTTGGCTTCATCGGGGATAATGCTGCGACGTTCAGCAATGACGGCTTAAAGTAGTATTTTAACTGACCAGGGGCTCCATTTTAGTTCTGCTAGTAGCCATTTGATTATTTGGGAGTTATTTAAGTATATTTCCCGAGTGTTTAAAGGGTGCCGATAAACAGTGTTTCATTGGCACCCTTAAATTGCATGGTTTTTTAACCTGTTCCTTTGCCTCACTATTAGTCTCCTCACGGAATCCCGTTACAACCGTGCTGAATAAAGCCTTCGCGTTGGCAGAGCCGTTGGTAATATGCGCTAACCCCGGGAAGATATGGCCTATCCATTGGTGTAGACATCCAGCGGTGTGTTGAGAGACCAATAACTATGTCAGCCAAAGTGAAGTTGCTGCCAAGCACAAAGTCGCCCGAACTATGAAGATGCGCTTCGAGAATTGTCATATTGTGATTCCAATTCCGCATGCTTGTATCAACTGCAGCAGGATCTGAGTAAACAGGATTTCGCCTGACTAATGACATAAATGCATAGCGCCAAGAGTTATTTAGCTCTGTCGCTTGCCAGTCCATCCATTGCTCAACATGAGCTTTTGGCCTGGGTGCCCGCGGTAACAGATCCCATCGTTCCATGGAGGTGGCCAAATAACGACAAATTGAATTTGATTCCCAAAGCACAAAATCTTGGTCAACTATGACTGGGACTAATGCGTTAGGGTTTAAGGAAAGGAACTCATCTTTTTGTAATTCGCTTTCTTGTTCGCCCCATTCTTCAAGTTCATAAGCAAGAGATAGCTCTGAACAGGTCCAAAGCACCTTGCGCACATTGATAGAAGTTGATTTTCCGAGGATTTTTAACATCGCACAACCTTGCTCTTAGTAATTGAAGCGGGGCAGCCAATAACAGAAAACACATTTATTTTTCTACCTAAGCTGGCAACCCAATAGTTAAAAACCTGAATACACAGCACCATTTTAACTGCGAAAAAATCGACAGGCTTTAGGTTTTATTACCCATTTTTATTTGCAACAAGGTAGCCATTAAAACAAAACCACCAATAGCAAAAGGCAGTGCGAGAAAAATTAAGAACCTTGACCAGCCCCAATGCCAAATGGCAAGAGGGATACATAAAGCTACAAATACAATTCCCAATATATCTTCTAACTTTAACCGGAATTGTTTGCTCGCAATAGCCTGGTGAATCAAAAAAGGCAATCTTACACTAGCAATAAAGTAGGCAATCACGACAGACGCAATCAGGGCAGACTGAAAGCCGTTTGTTATCAAAATCACAAAAAATACGGCGAATAAAGCTACGCTAAACTTAAGCATGTCTGACGATTCCCTCCTAAAACTATTAACCGGTTAATAGCCAGCCCCTTACAAATGCTTATGAAAATGGTAGCCACCTTGGATAAGCCCCTGGTTGATATAGAACTTATGGGCAGAATGTCTAATGACACGTGAGTCCAGGTGCAGTTGCTTACAAGCATTTTCAACGGCGTAGTCTTGTATCCAGTGCAGCATTTTCTCGCCATAGCCACTTGAACGGCTGTTTTCATCGGTCACCATATCGTCGATATAGAGGTATTATTTCCAGGCAAAACTTTCGCCAAAATGGAAGCCTGCAACAGATTTAACAGCCCCATCAGCTTCAAGTGCAAGCAAGCAGTAGCCGCTATCCATTAAGCGCTTGGTGGTCTCTAAGTATTCAGAATGTGAGAGCTCCGGATGCAGCTGTTTTAAAACCGGAAAACAATTCTCTATGTCTTGCTCTGATTGGCAAATCTTAATGCGGTACATTTTTGTGCGCCTCCATGTGGTTACACATCACTGCTTAAATTAACACGGAGTTTGATCAAACCGACAGCCCCCGATTCTGCTGCCTAGTCTCTTCGCTTCGGTAACTGTAATGTAACCAACATCCGCTCAAATTCCGGCTTGCCGTGAAGCGAGGCAAAGGCAGGTTCGATATGCAATTTAAACGCCTTGAGTTCGTGGTTGGCCACTATGGGTTTGAGTAGGGCAATTGCCTTATCGGCTTCCCCTATGATTGCCCATAGCTCAGCCTGGGAATAAGCGTCGAGCTTGGCAGCTGCAGAGTCGATAAACAAGGCAACTGCGGCGCGTGCACCTTGCTGCAATAGCCTTTGCTGGAAGGCTTCTACTTCGATATTGCTAAGCCCTAATTGTGTAATAAGGTTAGGTGCCACTTGGCTGAAACTTTGCCAGTCTTGTTGTGCATAATATACCTGGGCAGTCGCACCGGACACCCACAGTTTGCTGTTCATATAAGGGCTAACGGCTTCAATTTCATTCAGTGCTGCTTCGTAATCTTGTTGGTAATACAGTACGTTGAAATAAGAGGTTTTATTAAATGCCAGTGGGCTGGCGCTGCGCATCTGCTGGTTTAGTTGCTCAGCGCGATCAAAGTCTTGGCTAGCCAATAAAAACGAGTGGTACCACTCCATCAGCATCATATCGTGGGGTTTCTGGGCATAGGCTTGTTCAAAAAGGATTTTCGCCCTGGCATAGTCTTTATCCAGGTAAAAGCTTGCCAGTGCCATATTTAACCTGACCTCAACGTTGGAAGGCGCTAGGTCAAAGCCTTGTTGGGCGTAGCGTTTGGCTGCTTGCAAATAATCCCAAGTTTTATCTGTCGCCATGTACGCACGTAAAAAATAGGTTTGTGCCAGCGCGGCATAGGCTTGCGCATATTGAGCATCCGCCACCACGGCCGCTAAAAAGGCTTGTTCCGCCGCATCCGTGTTGAACTGGTTAAGATGATAAGTGCCCTGTATATAGTGTTGGTAAGCTCCGGCAGACGGCGCGGGTATAGCATCAGCAACCGTGCCATTGAAGCGTTGCGATACTTCCCGCGCCACCTGCAGCTGGGCATTAAATAGGTCATGCTTGCTGGCTTCAATGCTGGTTTGCCAGCGTACTGCCTGTGACTGGGTATCAACCAAACTCGCCGACACCCTAATCGCCTCCCCCTGTACTTGCACACTACCTTCGACAATCCATTCAACCTGCAAGCTATCGGCAATTTCGGCCATGTCCATGGTGTCTGTGTCGATGCTGTTTACCGACGCCCGTGCAATTAACGCTAATTCTGTGTCATTAGCAATTTGGTTCATGACTGCATCGGTAATACCATCGGCAATATATTGCTGCTGCCCGTCTGCGGTAACGAGGGCAAAAGGCAACACTGCAAGGCGCTGTCCGGCAGCACTTTTTGTGCCAAAAGGTTGCATCCACAACATCAATACCACGGCCAATAGGGCAATGCCAACCAACGTCAATTTTGGTTGAGCACGAATTGTTAGTTGTTGGTGTTGTTGAGGCTGCACTGGTGCTGCTGGCGCAACCAATAATTTATAACCCTTGCGCGGGATAGTTTGGATATAGGTGGGCGAGCGGCTATCGTCACCAAGTGCCTTGCGCAAGCCGCTGATGGCCACATTCAGCACGTCATCAGCCACCACTTGCCCAGCCCAAATGTTGTCCATCAACTCGGTACGGCTGACCACATCACCCTGGCGCGATACCAAATAACACAATAGCTGGACTTGTTTGTAGTCCAGCTTTTTATGCTCATCGCCACTGCTAATAATGCAAGTATCGGGATTTATATCCCAGTCACCAAGTTTGAAGGAGGCCACGTTGTCCACAGGTTTAGGGGCAGGCTTTATTTGGTAACGCTTTTTTTACCCGTATGCAACTGCGAATGGCAAATCAATCACAACTTTTGGTTTTTCACGTTGCTTTTACATTGCCCCACGTATCCTGGCCAGCATATTCACAGCGTGGGATAGGAACACATGAAAACAAAACTTGCATCAATATTGCTGAGCGTCCAGTTGGCTTGGAACGGTGCGTTTGCCGCTGACTTAAAACAAGAGCTAGAGGCTTTTGTCACAGAAAAAAACCTGCCAGGCATGGTAGTACTGGTTGAACACCAAAACCAAACGGTTTTCCATGAAGCCATTGGTTACTCGGACATAGAAAACCAGGTGGCCATGGACAAACAACAGCAATTCCGCTGGTTTTCTATGAGCAAGCCGGTCACGTCGCTGGCCATGGTGCGCACCTTAAGTGAAAACGGCCATAACTTGGAAACACCGTTAAAAACCCTCTATCCCAACTTTGACCGCGATGATCACATTCCGCTAAACACCGTCATGAACCATACTGCGGGCTTTGGTTATGGTGGCGAGTGGGATAGCTTTACCGGTTGGCTGTACTGGATGTTTGGGCCACTGGAGCGCGCCCACAGTTTGCCGGAACTGATGAGCAAGCTTGACGGTATTCCGCTTCTAAGTGAACCAGGCGCAGAATTCCGCTACAGCATGTCCAGCGACGTATTAGGCGCTGTAGTGCAAAGGGTCAATGGCCACCGCTTTGAACGCTATATGCAAGAAAAGATCTTTGCCCCGCTGAATATGCAAAACGCGGGTTTTATCACCAAAGGCCAAGCGCAAGGGCACCTTGCCCCTTTCTACCGCTACGATAGGGAAAATAAGCAAAGTGTATTAGTGGACGACCCATATGAGTGGGACAAATATGTCTATTCAGGTGGTGGTGGTATGACTGGCACCGCAGCCGACTACAACCAGTTTTTGCGGGTGCTGCGCAATCCTGGTGAATACGGGGAGATAGCGGATCCAATAATGATCCGGGCGATTGTTAGCAACCAATTACCTGAGCACATCCAGGCAATTCCAGAGCGCTTATACCCTGATACCGGCTTTGGTTTTGGCCTGGGCGTAAAACTAAAAGACAGTGAATACCTGAGCCAAGGTAGTTATTACTGGGCTGGGTTGGCTGGCACCATTTTTTGGGTCGACCCAGAAAAAGACCTTTCAGTAGTCGTCATGACCCAACTGCTCGGTGCCAGGAAACCCATGGAAAAAAGCATGATCCCAATGATCACAGAATGGTTTCTTAGCAAGGGTGATTTGTGATGCTGATTAGAAAAATTATGCTGTTTTTAGTGGCAGCTATTGTCTTAGCTGGATGTGGATCCGAATATTCATACAACGCCGTGGAATCCGTCGACCAAATCGTTATAGATGCAGAAAGGCAGTTTTCCACCCATACTGAAACTGATTTGCGCTATCCAAATAGCACTGGGGTAATGGCAGGCACCTTGTACCTTCCCAATGAGCCCGGCCCCCACCCTGTAGTGATTTACCATTGGGGCAGCGGTCCATGGCACCGGCTTTCCTATGACCAACATATTGTTAAATACTGGCTAATGAACGGAATTGGCGTAATGTCCTATGACCGAAGGGGCATCGGGGGCTCTAGTGGAGTGTGTTGCGACCCTGAAATTGAACTATTGGCTTCGGACGTCATTTCCACTTACCAGGTAATAAGAGACTTGCCGCAAGTGGATCCGCTTAGAATTGGCGCACATGGCTATTCCCAAGGCGGCTGGGTGGTGGTCAATGCCGCTGCCAGGGAGCCAGGGCTTAATTTTATTGTGTCAGGCGTGGGACCGGCTGTGAGCCTGGGTGAAGAAGATGCGTATAGCAACCTCACTGGCGATGATGACTGCCGACCCACCAATAGGTCAGACCAAGAACTAGATCGTCTCATGGCGGATATTTCACCCTCGGGATACGACCCTCGCCCAGATTTGGCACTAATGACACAGCAAGGCTTCTGGTTTTACGGCGCACTGGACACCAGTATTCCCTGGAGGCAAAGCATTGCGGTATTGGAAGAAACTAAACTAGCTTATGGAAAGGATTTTGAAATTGTTCTGTTTCCCAATGCAAACCACAATATGGTGCTGGATGGTGCCATGTGCGAATCCGATGGGCCAATGCAAAATATTGTGGATCCGATTATGGACTGGTTGCTCCCGAGGCTGAATGCTTAAATCAAATACGGAATACCATGCAAAAAGGCTAGGTGCTGGCTTAGAAATTTCATAAAAGCCGTTTATACCGATGCCATAAACTAGCAAAAAAGTAGTTCACACAATGAACAGCAATAAAATACTGATTGTCGAGGATGACGCCGCCATTGCCGAGGGATTGGCAGATTTTTTGGAACCCAAAGGCTACCAGCTGGATTTTGCCTACCGCGGCAACCATGCCCTCGAACTGCTTGGGCAATACCAGTACCAACTGGTATTACTGGACGTCAACCTGCCCAAGGTGAACGGGCTCGCCATCTGCGAAAAACTTAGCAGCGGCAGCAAACTCACCCCCACGCCGGTGTTGATTATGACGGCCAATAAATCGTTAGATCAAAAACTGGAGGGATTTGATGCGGGTGCCTGGGATTATTTGATCAAACCTTTTTCTTTTAGGGAGCTTGACGCGCGTATCAAGGTCCTATTGACCCGTTCGACACCGCTTGCACAAAAACCTTTGGCCTATGCTGATCTGAGCCTAAATCCAGGGCGCACAGCTGTCACTACCAAACAGCACAAGATAAAGCTCAGTGCCACTGGATTGCAGATTCTAACCCTGTTAATGGAGTCAGCACCGGATCCGGTCAGCCACAAAACCCTCTGTGAAGCATTGTGGGGCGGGGACATGCCTGATTCGGATCCATTGCGTGCGCATATCTACCAATTGCGCCAAAGTTTGAAAAAAGCCAATAGCCAAGTGTCCATAAAATCCATGAAAAACGTGGGATATTGCCTGCAACAACCAGTGGCCAGACCATGACACTCAGTAAGCGCTTAACCTTCTTCTTCGTGCTGTATGCACTAGCTCTTTTTGCCGCCTGCATCGCGTTAACGGTAATTAGCCTGTATGCCATCGAAGACGGTTTTTTTGACCGCAAGCTACATGCCATCGCACAACAACTGCAAAGCCAACCCAACCCAGCAGCAAACAACATCGATATACTGCCCAATATCCGCTTTTATGCCGGCCAAGCCACTAGCCCTTTTTCCCAAGTCAGGCTGGAACCGGGTCAAGTAACGGAGATCAGCCAGGAAAAACAGTATTACCATTTATTGAGTTTTGACCTGCCTGATCACACAAAGGGTCTGCTAGCTTACAACGTCAGCCAAGAGCTAGTGGTCACCGATAGCCTGGATGATTTGTCATCTTTGTTTTTGCCGTTGTTATTGTTGATCCTATTGCTTACCGTTTTTTCTGCGAGCTTCTTTTCCAAGCTGATCCTGTCGCCGTTGCAAAAACTGGTAAACGCTGTCAGTAAAAAAGAAGTGCATAGCGAGTTGCAACGACTTAGAGAGGAGATTAAAGAGCAAGACATCAAACAGCTTGTGCTCAGTTTTGCCAGTACCTGGCAACAACGGGAACAATTGCTCAATGACCAGATTACCTTTAACAAGGGCATCAGCCACGAGCTAGGAACCCCCTTGCAAATTGCCAAACACGCCAGCGAACTGATCCAGACCCATGATCCTGTCTCGCAACGGGCACTGACCCGGTTGTGTTTGTCTTTGCAAAAAATGGAAAAAACCAGTGCTGCCTTTTTGTGGCTAAGCACTAACAATGCTTGGACTACGCCGGTGGGCACTGGCGATATTCTCGACAGCATAATCAATAATGTGCGGCCTCAATTGCACAAGCGCCGCATACAAATAACACCCAGGTTAGAGGGTGAATGCCAGTTTATGGCACCATCAGAAGTGATTAGCGTGGTATTGGAAAGTTTATTGCAAAACGCACTAAACCATTGTGAAGGCGACCTGATCACAATAACCAGTACCGCAGGGGCAATCTCTATCAGCAACCGCTATGATCCCGAAGCCAAAACCGAAGGCTTTGGCATTGGTATGCTGTTGGTAAAACAACTGACAAAGCGGTTTGATATCCAACTGAAGGTAAACAAAACCGATAACGAATTTGAAGTCAGCCTTCACTCAAACCTATAAGGCTTGCAATAGTGTCGGTCTAACAAAGTAAAAAGTCAGCGCTTCACTAAGGGCGCTGGCTTTTTATTGATTTGCTGGGAATTAGTTAGGCAACAGCCTTATCAAGAATTTCCCGCACCACCACTGGCGTGATGTTCTGGTTTTCTGACAAAGCGGTCAAGCCGTGTTTTTCCAACTGACCCACGACTGCGTCTATGGCGGCTTGCTGGTCATCGCCGTGTTCGGTCAATTGGGTAGCCACGCCTAGGCTATGGTAGAAAGCTTCGATGGCATCAATGGTTTGTTCCGCCAAAGCATCGCTAGCGGCAAGGCCAAACACATTTTGCCCCATTTGCTCTAGTTTGCCGCGCTTGTGCTCAATTTGGTTGCGCAACAACGACGGCTGCACAATCGCCAAGGAACGGGCGTGATCGACATGCCATAACGCGGTCAGTTCATGGCCAATCATATGGGTTGCCCAGTCTTGCGCGACACCGCTACCAATCAAGCCGTTTAGTGCTTGGTTAGCTGACCACATCAAGTTGGCGCGCCACTGGTCATCGTCACGTCCAGCATAGTTGTCACCTAAGGATTTTAGCGTCCTTAACAGGGTCTCAGCATAACCGTCCTGCACCAAGGCACCGGCAGGTTTGGTTAAATACTGTTCGCACACATGCACCCAAGCATCCACAATGCCGTTGATTAATTGCCGCTCGGGCAGGGTTTTCATCACATCCGGATCCAATATCGCAAACTTAGGCTGTACCACAGGTGTGGAAAACGCCAACTTCTCTTGGGTTGCCGCTTTGGTGATCACCGAGTGGGCATTGGATTCTGAGCCAGTGGCGGGCAAGGTTAAGATAACGCCAATGGCGATGGCGGTTTTCGGTTTGTAAGCGCCGGTCAGGATATCCCAACCTCCGCCCTCGTATTGCGCTGCAGCAGCCACATATTTGGAACCGTCGATAACCGAACCGCCGCCCACTGCTAGGATAAAGTCGACGTTTTCTTGTTTCGCCACTGCCACCGCTTTGTCCAGTGTTTCTTGGGTCGGGTTGGGCTCAACACCGGAGAATTCAATCCAGTTGTAGTTGGCCAATGCATCGCTAATTTGCTGGTAAACTCCGTTTTTCTTGATTGAACCACCACCATAGATCACCAGCACTTTGCTGTTGCTGTCGATAACCTTGCTGATACTGGCGATCTGGCCTTGGCCAAAGTTGATTTGGGTAGGGTTAAGATAACTGAATTGCATTATGTACCTCTTTAAAAAAACCGTGACTTGGAATCGATGAATGGCATAATAATCCAAAAAAGAAAGCCTAAACAGGTCAATTAATCCAATTTGCTTGCCTATTTCTACAAACCATAAAGAGTTGCTATGCCACTGCCCATGTTAACCCAGCTGATGCAGGACTATGTTAACTGCAAACAACTGCAGCAATTAGAGGGAATAAAAGACACCCAAATAAAGGGCGTGCGCTTCTTTCGCAAAAGCGCAGGTTACCCGCGCATGCCGATGCTGCATGAATCCGGCATTATTTTTATGGGCCAGGGCCACAAGCATATTTACACCCAATCTGGGATTGTGCGCTATGGAGTAGGTGACTGCCTTATCGTTGGCGTGCCCTTGCCCATGGATTGCGAAGCGATCACTGACAATGGCTTACCGATTTTAGGTATCAGCATTGATGTACCCATGAACTTGCTTAACAAACTGGTTAACAAGATTAAAAGCCATAACTTAGCCCCACAAAACACCGGTTCAGCAGTTCAAACCACCAAGATGGCAACAGCCATGTTGGACAGTTGCCAACGCCTGTTAAGTGCACTGTGCAACGATATGGACGCGGATATTTTAGGCAACGCCTTGCTGGAAGAATTGGTCTATCGGGCTTTGCTCAGTGACGGTGGCAGCGCCTTGTTTGACCTGGCGGATCAAGAAGGCCGTTATGCCCGTATTGCCTCGGTGCTAGATACCATCCACCGGGACTGTTCGGTGCCGCTGAATGTGCCAGAGCTAGCCTCGGCCGCCAATATGAGTGTATCCGCCTTCCACACAGCGTTTCGCAATGTCACCCAAGAGTCCCCTATCCAGTATGTAAAAAAAGTCAGGCTAAACCGGGCGCGGGATATGATCTCTTTTGAAGGCAAGCGGATCAGTGAAGCGGCCCATTTGGTGGGTTATAACAGCGCCTCCCAATTTAGCCGGGAGTTTAAACGCCACTTTAATGAATCGCCCAATAGCCTTGGTTTGGCAACGGCTTAAGCACACCCATTGTTTCTAGCAGTTTTAAGCTGGTTATTATTGTCCCGGTTCTGCATCAAGAACTCGATGCTGCGGTCGAAAGGCGATTTTGCGAGCCGGTCATACAGCACCACATTGACCGTTGCCGCTAGATTCATGCTGCCATTGGTGGGGATGTAAACCACATCATCACATTGGCCGATAATGTCTGGGCTGACCGAGGCATCCTCTGGCCCAAACACATAGTATGCGTTGCCAGGGTGCTGGTAGTCAGGCAAAGGCACCGCCCCTTCCACCAGCTCAACAACCACTTTGCGCGCACCTTTTGGTGCCATTGCCATCAGGTCATCCACCCCGACGGTGGGGATCTGCTTGTGCATGGCTTTGGTATCGGCATTGAACTCTTTGGCATAGCGGTAACGGTTGCCAGTATAAAATACCGAACTGGCACCATAACAACCGGCAGCCCGCAAGATCGACGCAACATTAGTGGCAGATTTAGGGTTTTGCAGGCCGATGGCAACAAATTGCTCAGTCATAAGGTTTTGGGGTTTAATTACTTGCTTAAAAGCGCGTAAGCAAACAACAGTTGCACACAAAGTGCAACCTAAACCCGCTCTTTACGAGCATAATCGAAGATTAGGCTCGTAAAGATTCGATCATTTGCAATTGCAGTTGCTGGTGATCGTTTTGCAACTGGGCAAACTCCGCTTCAGAATAGAGTTGTTTGAGGGTGGGCAATGAAATCAAATAATATTGGCTAGCACCCAATAATTGGTAAACAAAGGCAAAAGCTGGTACCGCTTTAAACTCCCCTATTTTTTGCCCTTGCTCAACAATCGCCACCAATGCATCTAAGAACGGCCGTAAAAACCATTTATGGGCGGATTCTGAACGCTCCCGGTTATCCAACAATTCCCGCATCAAGAGTATGGTCAGCCTCAGTTCGCGCTGTTCCAACTGATTCATAGCGGTAAAAAAGGTCGCAAGCTGCTGCCAGGGTAGTTTAGATGCACCCGCCGCTTGTATAACTATCGAATGCAGGTGCCCTGCTGCGCCTTCCAATACCGCAGCATAGATTTTTTCTTTAGTTTTAAAATGGTGCAACAAGGCTTGTTTGCTGACATTCACCCGCGCCGCAATGTCGTTGATGCTAGTGCCATAAAAGCCTTTTTCTGAAAACAGGATTTCCGCCTCAAACAGCAACTTGTCTTTAGTTCCCAGTTTCAAGATTACGCCTCAATCAAAAAAATCTGTTGACAGCTTACCACTTGGTAAGTAACTTGAAAAGCCACTTACCACTCGGTAAGTTTGAAAATACCTGAGCGGAGTAGGCAGCAGATGAACGCAATAGATGAAAAATCCTTGATTGAACAAGCCAAACAAAATGTCAGCAACAAGGCCACGTCCCTTGGCGACGCTGAACACAAAGTTGCTATCAAAAAATACTGCGAGCAAGGTCGTTTTGATGTGGAAGTTGAGCGCCTGTTCAAACGCCTGCCCAGCCCACTGCTGCATAGCTCTTCATTGCAAGAAGCCGATAGTTTCCAGTCAGTCGACAGCATATTGGGTTCGCTTATTGTTAGCCGCGATAGCGAAGGCAAAGCCCATATTTTCCGTAATAGCTGCCGGCACCGTGGTGCCCGGCTAGTGGATGGCAAGCAATGCCAAAAGCATATTGTTTGCCCCTACCACGCCTGGTCTTACGCCACCGACGGTCAGCTGAGCATCTTGCCTGCGCAGCAGCAGTGTTTCCCCACATTGGATAAAACCCAAAACGGATTATTAGTAGTACCCAGTGTTGAAAAATACGGATTTATTTGGGCTTGCCCGTTAGCTACTGATATCGCTGAAGCCGAAGCCCACCTGGACGACTATTTGGGCGACATGGCAGGACAGTTAGATTGGATGGCAGCAGGCAACTTAAAGGTATTCCAGAACACCAGCAAAATCTGGCAGGGCAACTGGAAACTGTTTGCCGAAGGCGGCCTGGAAACCTACCATTTTGCCTTTGCCCACAAACAAACCATTGCGTCTAGCTTTTACAACAATATTGCCGTCATCGACCAAATAAATAAGCACTTCCGGGTAATGATGCCGACCCGGGAGCTTAAAAAAGGCGATCCGCAATCTATCCATGATTGCAGTCACACCCTGTTTTCACTGCTACCCGGTCCTGCATTTTTGGTGCAAAAAGATCATGTTGATTGGATCAATATCAAGCCACTGACGCCAGGCAAATCGGAGATTTCCATTACCACGTTAATCCCCAAAGATGCCGACCTGGGCGACCCGCAACAACTCAACCACTGGCAAAAAAACCACCATATCACCAACGTTACCTTGGACGAAGACTGGGCACTGGGAGAGACCATCCAGCAATCAATTAACGAACGCGCCTTGCCCTATATCCAATACGGGAAAAATGAATGGGCACTGCATGCCTTTGGCGAGCTTATTGAGGCGGAGCTTGGGCTGAGTGAATAGCTGGATAGCTATTGCCAGTACTCGTATCGCAATGTTTAGGAAAATAACAGCCGTGCTATTTGGCACGGTTGCCCAAATATTTCAGCGCAACTCTATATTCATTTATTAAATAAGCTTCCTGAGACGCGATTTCTCGGAATGCCCTGCGCAAAAACAGGAGATTGTCTCTCAGTTTGTCGATCTCTAAAAAATCAGAGCCAGAAAATTCTTTTAGGATCAGGTTTAACGAACTTTGCACGCCTGATGCTTGTGTCTTATAAACCTTGGACAAGGCTAAGATTGTCTCAAATTCAAGGTTAGAAAAGGACTCGGTAGAACGGAAAGCCTGCCAGGCAGAGTCATCCAACAATCCTTGTACTATGCCCTTGGGCATCAATGAATAATACTGCAGTTCTTCACCATCCTTGACAAAGTCGGCCACCGGGAGAGTTTCTAGCTTTAATGCCGCATCGATGTTTTCAAACACTTTGGAATGGTAAACATGCCAGCTCTCCAAAACAGCCAAGTTAGCCATCATTTCTTGCTGTACATTAGACAGGGCTTTTTGTGTTGCAGCTTCTTCTTTTAAATTTACCCGGTACTCATCTAAAAATAGCGCCAGCATTACGCTAAAAATGATCAGTCCCGACTCAAAGATTAACTTGAGGTAGTTTTCTTTGCTAAACATTGCCATTGCTGCACCGCAAAATCAGAAACCCAAACTGTGTACATTATGGACATTGATTAACCTGGCTGGCAATGGAATACCGATTTGGCTGCAACGATAGCCTAATCCGCTCATAGCCTCTGGTGAACTGTCTCTTTCCACCTTCAAAACCCGCCACTTACCAAGTCACCTATTGGTTCTCTGCTTTAGCCTGTTTAAACCGGGTGAGTACCTGTTCAAATTGGGCAATATTGTCCAGCTGAAACTTGCGGGCTAATGCCAACGCCCTTGTTTGCAGTTCAACCGCTTGTTGCTGGCGTCCCACAGTATTATATAGATTAGCCAGCCAATAATGGGCATAGGGGCTTTTGTCCGCAAGTTCGCGCCATAGCTGGAACGCCTTTTCCGCTTGCTGATATTGGCCTTGCCGCAACAACCGGGATCCAATTGAACGCAAGGAGTTAGGGTTCCTGCGCAAATTGGTTTGAATATTTAGCTCAAAACCGTAGTGTTCCGAAAGGGTTTCATAATACTTTTGCAGATTGCCTATAGCATCACCATCACCTAAAAAATCCCGGTAGTTTTGGAAACTATCACGAGGAAAAACCAGGTTAAAGGCATTGGTTAGCGCAGGTAGGGCAACCGGGTAATGGTCAAAGTGGTCAATTTGCTCAATATGGTAAGTCAATTTCTGCCGGTATTCTTCCAGTCCGCTGCTGAGCTTGTCTACATGCTGGTAGTGCTTTGGATTGCGCCTTGCTTCAAACTCCGCCGAGGCTATATAAAAATATTTGTTATTAAGCTTGCCACTCGCAGCGGCAGCAATAATCTCGTCCATGAAGTCGTGTTTTTCATTATAACCCAACCCAAGCACATCAATGGCGGCAATCAGCACATAGGCATCAAAGAGTTCTGGCTTTTGCAGCAGTGTGTGCAAAGACAAAATCGCAGACGGCGACAAACCGACCAAGGTCCGAAACTGGTTAGCTCGATAGTGCTGCTGCAAATGCGGGAATAGCTCTTGCTCTAAGAAGCGCCAAAAGCCTGCAGCCGCATCAGCTGGATTGTGTTTAAACGCCCGTACATAGCCATCCTTAGGATCCGCTTGCCAATTATCAGTGCTATGCACATAGGCATTGGGCAAGAGTGGTAAAGCATCCGTGTGCAAGGCCACCACAATGGACTTAGGCAACGCCGCAGTATTCATCAAATGACCCGCAACCCCCGACACCGCTTGCGATAACGTCCATCCATCAAGAGTCACGATAACAGGATATCGGATATGGTCGGAATCGTATTCAAACCCCTCGGGCAAATAAACATCGACCAGCTGCGGCGCCTGCAAAAAACGCGATGGCAAGGTGATGCGTTTGCCATAAGGCAAGGCGACGGAGCTTAGTCCTACCACTTCCTTTGTCGAAGAACTCGCCGATGAACCAAACACGCCGGCACAAAACAACATAACCAGGTAAAAAACGGTTTGAAATAATATTAGTAAAGGAGTTTTGCCCATTGTCCTGCCTCCACGATTGCTATGGGTAAAGGCTAAATGGATATGCCATTAGTTAGGTTGCAGATAGTTCGCTTTATTTGACTGGGCGTTCGGATGTTAAGGTTGGGGGTGGCGGCCAATACCCCATTCCTACCAGTCACGTACCTGGAATAGCTTAGAAAAAAGTTTACTCTGACCCCAGATAGACCCCAGATATCAGGTTTCTATGAAAAAAAGTATAATATCAGTGCTTTTGGTATTAGGTTGCACGCTAGTTGTTTTAAGCTTTCCTCAGCATTGGCCTCGAAGCTCAATCCAAGACCTTTATTATATTTGGCTAAAGGAAGAAGGATTTAAAAAACTTTTAAGAATATTGGGTGAATCAGAATATGACCGTGTGTGGATTGCAAACGGTGAAATCTATACTGCCGGTATCTTGGTTGATGAAGACTGGCAAACTTTTGAAAAACCAATAATTCCAGAGCTTATTGATGAACTCAATCTAATGGGAATTAAAAATGTTTCACTAATCTCGCTGGGCAATGTCAAAGTAGTTAATAATAATTTCTCTGATTTATGGTTTTATACTAAAGGTGATAAGCAATGGAAGGTTCAAGTAGATTATCGCTACCGGTTGGGTGCCTCACCAATAGAAAAACAATGTCATAAGGAACTAATAGAAAGCACGGAATCAGGATTGTGTTTTTCCTATGCTTTTGGTGATTGGAAAATTGAAAAATTATGGCATGCAATTGACACAACAAGTTGGACTTCGGTAGACGATACCTAACACAGCTATCAAATCAGCTTGTAACTAACCGCAAACTTAATGTGTGATCCGCCAAGTTTAATTATACCTTTATTGTTGTACCGTAAGAATCCCATTGCAAACAGACCAATTCGTTTTAGGGCATCAATCTGCCCACTAAGCGCCACATCAGCCCTTTTTAACCACTGGGATCCACCAGCGGATGCCCATGTCTTTCATGGATCGGAATGGCAGGGGGAAGTAGGCCGCGATATCGGGTTTGCTGCCATCGCGTTCAAAGCCGGTGGCGGCAAACCACTGGCCATAGATATAGCGGTTGGTTTTCATTGAGGTTGAATAGGTGCAATTAAACTCAGCATAAGTGGCTGCTGGTACCTGGTAGGTTTCAAATTGTTCGCTTTGCATACTGGTTGCTTTTTCTATACCCAACACGTCAATAAAAGCATCGCGGCTGCCGTTTTCATCGGGGAAATATACCGACATCATAGGTGCGCCGGAGACCTTACCGCTCCTGCCATGGTTCAAGGCTAAAAGATGGGTGTAGTCATCGGTGCCCACATAGTCTTTCCAAAACTTAGCGCCTTCTTTGGCGAATTTTTCAAATTCAAAGGCTTTGCTTTTTCCGATGACCTGGAACGCGGGTTTCTCAACGATGCGATATTCCATCATCTGGTCTCCTTGGTATTGTGCATTTGATGTGGCGCGGTTATAGGCGCTAGCGCTGAACTGGCTTGCAGCAATCTTGCCTGGATTGACCCCATGCAACTTTTTAAAGGCACGGGTAAAGGCATTGGCTGAGTCAAAGCCATATTTAGCAGCGACATCAATCACCTTGGCATCAGCCGCCAACAATTCTGATGCAGCTAATGTCAACCTGCGCTTGCGGATGTATTCTGCGGGCGTGGCAGAAAACATGGCGCTAAACATTCGGTGGAAATGGAACTTGGAGGAACAGGCTACCACCGCAGCTTCTGCGATACTGATATCAGCATCAAGGTTTTCCTCGATATAGGCGATTGCTAATTGCATGCGCGCTGGCCAATCCAAGCAAGATTCCTCTTTCCTATTGATTCAAGCCAAGCTTAAACAGTATTTGCTATTGTCACTCACCTTTTTTTGCTATTTTGCGGCACTCGCTTAGGCTTGCACTAAGCCCACTTTAATCGCGTTTTCCTGGTTGGCAAAAATCGCCATGGCGGTATTCATCTTTTTAAAACCTAGGCTTTCGTAAAAACCAGACTTACCCGGTGCCGCATACAGGATGACTTTTTTGTGGCCTTGGGTAAATTCCAGCAATTTGGCAATGACCTGCTTGCCTAAACCTTGTCCTTGGTAGTCGGAATGCACTGCAATATCACAAAGATAGGCAGCGTCTACTCCATCAGCCAGCGCCCTACCCGCTGCAATGAGTTTGTCACCATCAAACACAAAACACTTATAACGGCTGTTGCTAAACACTGTATGTAGATCTTTCGCTGCTTTATTGCCCATAGGTGCAATGCGGTAGAGATCCGACAATACACACCAGTCCATATCATCGTCCTGGTAGTGCCAACTATAAGTTGGTGGGATATGTGGATTTTGTGAACGCATTTTTATGCCCCCTGTTAGGTCTTAATCAATGGTGTGACTTGCGACATTAGATGCAGCTCAGCTTGTCCCTAAAGAAAGTATTCACGGCTAACTAAGCCGCCCTGGCTGACAACTGCTGCTTTAACATGCACGCGATGCCGATGAGGATTAGGGTTGCTGCAGGGACAATGGCGGGCAGCATAGCTTCACCCAATAAGGTGACCGCAAACGGAATACCGAAGATGGCACTGACTGCCCCAATCAAGCTTAAGAACACAGGTCCACCGGCTTTTTGCAAAACAAACAACAAAGAAAACTGGGCGGCAAAGATAATGGCTTGGATGGCGATCAATCCTAAATCACTGGCGCTTAAGCTAGCAGCCACCGGCGCACCAGGCAGAACCATGCCAGCGAATAACAAAGTAATAGTGGCAGCGCATAGCATACCTGGTGCCAATGATTCTGGCTTTGCGCCTTTGGGCCAGTGGCTGCTGCGGTAGATGTTGCCAGCGGCCAATAGAACCGGTCCTGCCAAGGTAATTAAAATCCATAGCTGGTTGCTACCCGGTGCTGACCATTTGGCGGCAACCAGCACGCCCGTGCCCGCTAGCGCAAACAGCACACCTAGCGCCCTGGAATGGCTGTACTTTTCCATACCCAAAAACAGTGCCACCAGGTAGGTTAAGAGTGGCGGCAGCGAAATCGTTAAGGCGACAAAACTCACGCCCACATGGGGCACGGCACTGAAAAAGATCAGGTTGGATCCGGCAACTGAGGCAAAGGCAGCAATAAAGTAGTATTTAACCGCGCCTTTATTTTTAGGTAGCGGCTGCTTTTTGATACAGGCAAACAAACTCAAGATGGCAGCGGCACCGGCCAATGACCAAGTTAAGAAGGGCAACGCCGCCAGGCCTTGGTTGGCGGCCACTTTTGCCAGGTTGGTGGATAACCCCAACAAGGCGCCACAACCAATAAGTGCAGCAAGTGCTATCCACATTCCATTATCTTTAACCTTTGTCACCTGTTTCATCATCGCTCCGGTAAATCTGCTACTGGTTTAGCCTGCTGGCCTCTGATGTTGTAAAGGTTATGGCATGGCTTTATATTGATAAATGTCGATTATCTAAACTGATTGTTCGCATATGTTAACTAATAAGGTGAATTATTCTGGCCTGAGTGATGTAGCGGCCTTTGTTTGTGTAGTGCAAACCGGATCCTTTACCGCCGCGGCAGAAAAGCTGGACACCTCCAAATCCGTGGTAAGCAAGTACATATCGCGACTTGAACACAGGTTGGGGGTGAAGCTTCTGACCCGCACTACCCGTAGTTTGACCCTCACCGAAATCGGCCAGGTATTTTACGACCAGGCTTGTATCGGCATTGACGCCATCGACCACGCCGAAGAGGAAGTGTATTTTTTGCAGGGCAAACCCCGTGGCCGGTTAAAAGTGAATGCGCCCTTGTCATTTGGTGCCTTGCACATTGCCCCTGCGCTGACCGATTTTTTGCAGCAGTTTCCAGAAATCAGCGTGGATTTGCGCTTTTCTGATTTAAAAGTGGATATGGTGCGGGAAGGCTTTGATATTACCCTGCGCATTACCGACAAGTTGGAAGGAAACCTGGTGGCACGCAGGATTGCACCCTGCCAGCATGTATTGGTGGCCTCCCCAGAATACGTGGCGCGCAATGGGCTACTTAAAACCCCTGACGACTTGGCACAACACAATGTTATTACCTACCAATACCAAAGATCGCCTTGGGAGTGGGAGTTTAGCCGCAACAACACAAGCCAAAAAATCGCGGTGCAGGGAGCAATCCAAATGAACAATAGCCTGGCAATCCGCGAAGCCGTGCTTGCGGGCGCCGGTATTTCCCGCATGCCCACCTTTATTGCTGGCAACCACATCAAAGCAGGACGCCTGGTGCAGCTATTACCAGATTACCAGCTCTTGGAATTGTCGATTTACCTTATCTTTGCAGGTAGGGAACACCTAGCTCCTAAGGTGCGCTCCTTTATCGACTATATGGCGAAACGGTTCGAGGGTGTGCCTAGTTGGGATAGGTTTTAGGTGCTACAAAGCCCGTTGTTTCTATCTTTGGCTAGGCTAACGGCAAACTAATCTTATAACCCAATCCACCTTCCTCAGGTAAGAACGCACTTATTGTACCACCGTGCAGCTGGATAATTTTGCGCACTATGCTCAAGCCCAAGCCGGATCCTCCGGTGTTTTGGTTGCGGCTGGCATCGACCCGGTATAGGCGGTCAAACAACTTGGGTAGTGCCTCTGCTGGCACGCCTGGCCCATTGTCTTTAAAGATGATTTGCACACGGCTATCAATGGCTGAACATTCAATAGTTAACTGCAACCCCTCCGGTTTTGCGGTTAAGGCATTTTGCACCAGGTTATCCAATACCTGGGTCATGCGCATAGGATCTATTTGGCAATTAAGCTCTGCGCCTTGCAATGTCCATTGAAAAGGCTGCCCTAAGCTATTGGCCTGCAGTTTGTCGTTGATAAATTGTGTTAGGTTGATTGTCGACTTGTCCAGCCTAAAACCGGCGTCATCAATGGCGCCAATCAAGTCGATATCGTTAACCAACTGCACTAGTTTCTGGATCTGGTTATGGGCGTAGGCAATGGTTTTTTGGTCGCTGTCAATAATGCCTTCAGCCGCCAATTCCAAGCGGCCTTTGACATTGTGCAGCGGCGTGCGCAGCTCATGTGCCATATCGGCTAGTAACTCTGCGCGCCGGTTTTTTTCCGTTTCTAATCGATCCCTTGCTTGGTTAAAGGCGCTGATCAGGTTGCCTATTTCATCTTGGAAATTGGATGCTGGCATAGGCGGTGGCAAGGTTTCTGATGACAGCTTTTTGGAAAAAGATTCCAACCTACGCAGCGGTGATAAGCGGAAGCGCACTAATGCAATCACAAAAATAGCGACCAGCAAATAATAGATCCCTAGCTCATGGAAATGGCTATTTAAGCTGCTGGTGAATAGCGCCATCGGCTCTGGCTGCTCTTTGTTGGTGGGATCCGGCACTACGTAAATCAAATAGTCCTCACCCCAGTCAACCCCAGGCACGCCGCGATAAATCTGGAACAAATCCTGGTTGTTATAATTACTGCTCAGCACTACAGAATAGCTGCTGTCATCCGGTTCCCGGCGCACTAGTTCGATAAACAGGTAGTCAGCATGGTTAAAATCTAAAATTTTAAAGCTGCGATCCGTGACCACGATCACCTGTTCTTCTGCTCCGGGCAACTGGTCAAACGCCTGCACTAGCTGTTGCGCTTGCGCCTTGATGTCCGTCGTTTTGGGGGCAGGAAGATCTGCAAAAAAGCGGCTAAATTGAGGTTGACCAGCACCTTGTCCCGGTTCCACTGGGCTAATAAAAATATTAACTGAGCCCTGCTGCAATACGCCGGTAAATGTGATGGTTATTCCAAGCATGACCACAATGGTGATTGCCAGTTGCCACTCCAGGCGTTGATAGAATTTCATATTTGAGCTTATCACTAGGTTTCGACTTGCAGTTTATAGCCTACGCCATATATGGCGGTGATCCCGTGCTCTTGGCCGTCAATTTCCGCCAGTTTTTTGCGGGCGTTGTGTAGGTGCACATCAACAGTGCGGTCGCTGCTATCCGAATCATAGCCAAATACTGCGACAAACAATTGCTCCCTGCTAAACACCCGCCCAGGAGACTTCAGCAACATCATTAGCAGCTTATATTCGGTTTTGGTCAATTTCAGAGCTTGCCCACAGAACAGGATAATTTGCTCTGCTTCCTGCCATTGCCATGGACCCATTTGCCCAGACATGCCAAGCTCCTGATTGGTTTTGGCGCGCCGCAAGTGGGCGTTTATCCTGGCCAGCAACTCCTTGTGTTCAAAGGGCTTTTTCACATACTCATCCGCGCCCGCTTCCAGACCCAGCACTAAATCATCACTGCTGATCCTGGCGGTGATCATGATAATGGGTACCTGGCTTTGGCGCCGAATTTGACCGCACACTTCAACGCCCGATAGTTTGGGCATCATCCAATCAAGTAACAATAGATCTGGTTGCGTCTGGGCAAACAGGGACAGCGCTTGTTTGCCATCAGCTGCCAACACACATTGCATGTGGTGGTGCTGCAAATACAGCTGTAGGTTTTCAGCAGTATCTGGATTGTCTTCTGCCAACAAGATTACAGGGCTGGGTTTGGTGCTATTACTCACAGTGTGTCCGCTTTTACTTGTCTCTTCAGCTTATCACTTGCCGTTGAGATAATCAGCCAAATGCCGCTCCGCACGCCAAGCGATGGCCATTAGCTGTTCAGAAAAGGTATTTCCCATAAAGATAACCCAGGCATCTTCGTCTTGCAGCCAAATAACATCAGCGAAAAAGCGACCATTGCTACCATTGTGGGCAACCAGTTTTGTCTCCCGTTTAGATTCAAAGACCGCCCAGCCGTAACCATAATAGCTTTCACCTGACTCGTCCTCTGCCATGTGTCGGCTTGTCAGTAGCTCTACCGATGCTGGCGATAGGATTTCTCCGCTGCGCAGTGCCTTCATCCAAATGTGCATATCGGTCAAGGTGGAGTGGATACCGCCATTGCCCTTAAGCACCCAGGATATCTCGCCCATATCCAGATAACGCTTGATACTTGAGCCAAATTTACCCTTGTTGTTGTGGGTTTGCGCTACCAAGCCTTTATGCCAGTTGGGCAGCAGGTAGCCGGTATTAAACATGGCCAGCGGTTTGAACAGGGTTTGCTGCATGTAGGTTTCATAATCCTGGCCGGTGACCAATTCTATGATGCGGGATAGCACGCTATAACCGACATTGGAATAGCGGTGCTTTGAACCTGGGGTGAAATGCAGAGGCTGGCTGAAAATTTTGTCAAAATAAGCCTGGGTCTCGATTAAATCAAAGTCACCTTTACGCGGATAGCGCTGCAGACCAGAACTGTGGGTTAACAGTTGGTGGATGCTAATATCGGCTTTGTCCGCTGGGATCTGCGGGAAATACGTTTGCAGCCTGTCATCAAGGGCGAGTTGTTGGTTCTCAACCAGTTTTAAGATAGCCGCGCCGGTGAATTGTTTGGTCAACGACCCGGTATCAAGCACGGTATCGGTACCAATTTGGGTACTGTTACCCGGCGCTAAAGAACCAAATTCATCCACTAATAGCACTTTGCCCTCATGCGCCAGCAACAAAGAGCCTGAATAGCCTTTTTTACCAAAGTCTTGGCTTAGGCTAGCTATATTATCTGTTAATTGCTCGCTGGCATTGGCTTTACTTGTCGCGTTGGCATTGCCGACAGCCAAAAGTAAGGTCAGCGCGGCTACGCACAGTGGTTTAAATCTCACTTGAAACATAATGAATTTTCTCTTTCTTACTCACAGTGGCGACTAAGTTAAAAAACAAAAATTCAGAAATAATTAAGATTCTTAAAATTGTTGTACAAACTCATTTATTGCACACCGCTAAGCAGAGGCAGGACGAAAGCCCTTCAAGCGTAGAGCATTTAGCAAAACAAAAATTGAGGAAAACGCCATCGCGCCTGCAGCGAACATGGGTGAAAGCAGCAGGCCAAAAAACGGATAAAACACACCAGCAGCAAGCGGGATCAGCAGTGTGTTATAGGCAAAAGCCCAAAATAAGTTTTGTTTGATATTGCGGATAGTCGCGCGCGATAAAGCGACAGCATTGGCGACGCCCTTTAAATCCCCAGACATCAACACCACGTCAGCCGCTTCAATGGCGATATCAGTACCGGTGCCAATAGCGATGCCCACCGACGCCTGGGCAAGTGCCGGTGCATCGTTAATGCCATCGCCCACAAACACCACCTTGCCATATTTTTGCTGTAGGCCACGCACGGCATCTACTTTGCCCTCGGGCAACACCTCGGCAATTACTTCATCAATGCCCAATTGCTTTGCTACTGCTTGTGCATTGCCATGGTTATCACCGGTAACCATCGCAACTTGTAGCCCTTGTTTGTGTAGCACAGTAATGGCTTCTTGAGTGGTGTTTTTAATAGGATCAGATACCGCAATAATTGCTGCCAGTTTCTGGTCAATCGCAATAAATAGAGTCGTATTGCCAGATATTGCCAACTGTTCAGCCGTTTCTTTGGCAGCACTGATATCCACCTGCAATTGCTGCATATAATGGCGCGAACCAACATTAACTAACTGACCGTCCACCTTACCCGTAACACCTAAGCCGGTGACTGACTCAAAGCCGTCTACTTCTGGCAAGGTTAGCTGCTTTGAGTTTGCAGCGGCAACAATGGCGTGGGCGATGGGATGTTCTGATTTGGCTTCTACCGCTGCCGCTAGCGTTAAGATGTCGTCCTCGTCTAAATGACTAAATAAGTGCAAGCCAGTGAGTGTTGGTTTGCCTTCGGTAAGGGTGCCGGTTTTATCCATTGCAACCACATCGGCATCCTTTAGGGCTTGCAAGGCGTCGCCTTTACGGAACAGCACCCCCATTTGTGCACCGCGCCCAATACCTACCATAATAGAAGTAGGAGTCGCCAGCCCCATGGCGCACGGACAGGCAATCACCATCACGGCAACGCTATTGACCAGGGCAAAGGTCAGGGCGGGAGCAGGGCCAAACAACCACCAGACGACAAAGGTGATCAATGAGGTAGCGATCACGGCAGGTACAAACCACAAGGTCACTTTGTCCACTAGTGTTTGGATCGGTAGCTTGTCTGACTGCGCCATTTCTACCATTTTGATAATTTGCGCTAACACAGAGTCACTGCCGATGGCATTGGCAATAATGGTCAAACTGCCTTTTTGGTTCACCGTACCTCCGACCACATTAGCGCCGCTAGATTTGGCGACGGGCATGGGTTCACCGGTGATCATGGATTCATCCACGTAACTTTCGCCAGCAACCACCTCACCATCAACGGGAATACGTTCACCGGGGCGCACTTCGATGCGATCACCATACATCACCTGGCCAATGGGTAGCTCTTGCAACTTACCTTTGCGGATCACCCTGGCGGTTTTCGCTTGCAAGCCCGTCAGTTTTTTAATCGCAGCCGAAGTACGGCCTTTGGCCTTGGCTTCCAAAAAACGCCCCAGCAATATCAAGGTAACGATCACCGCGGCAGCTTCGTAATAGACGTGGATGGTGCCCGACGGCAGTGCATCAGCGAAGAAAGTAGCGACTGCTGAATAGCCCCAGGCAGCGCTGGCACCTAACATCACCAAGGAATTCATCTCAGGCCTCGCCTGCAATAAAGCGGGCGCGCCGGTTTTGAAAAAGCGCAAGCCAGGGCCAAATAGCACCAACGTGGTCAAGACAAATTGAATATACCAGCTAGACTGCAAACCTAAGTTGGTTAATACCCAATGGTGGACACTGCTAAACAAATGGGATCCCATTTCTATGATAAAAACAGGCAAGGTAAATAGTGCAGCCAGGCTTAAATCCCGTTTTAGCCGAGCCTGTTCGCGCTCATTTTGGATGTGGGATTGGTCTTCCTCAGCATGACTAGCACTTGCCGGTCTAGCACTAAAACCACTATCAACAACCGCTTGTACCAAGGTTTGGCTAGCAACAACGCCTTCAATATAGGCTTTACCGGTTGCTAAATTTACTCTGGCAGTGAGGGTGCCTGGTACATCAAGCAATGCTTTTTCTACCCTTGCGACACAGGATGCGCAAGACATGCTTGCGATATCAAGTTCGACGGAATGGGTTGATACGGAATAGCCGGCATCGGCAACCGCTTTGATAAGCGAACCCATGGTAACCGCAGGTTCCAGCGTTACGTTAGCTTTGGCAGTGGCGACATTCACGGCGGCTGATTTAACCCCAGGCACTTTCTGCAAACTCTGCTGTGCTTTTGCCGCACAAGAACCACAGGACATGCCCTGTATCGGTAGCTGAACTTCAATTGCTGCCATGGTGTTGATCTATTGCCTGTTGCGAGTTTCCAGATAAGCGGGATTATGAAGTAAAAAGCAGGGCTAGGTCTTGTGCTTTATTAAACTAATACCGATTCCATTAAGTATTTGCTCACCCAGCGCTCCCTCAGGGACTCAAGTTCAAGGCGCACGAATGAAGTAATACTGGTGGTCTTTCGAACTTCGTGCAACACAGAAATTGTGTTCCTGAGGTGCGTCTTCGATGGGTTTGAAAAGGGCTTATACTTCGTTAGATGTTCTCGATTTAGCCCCACTAGACCTTTGAACATCTGCCTTGTCTAAACCCTTTTCAATTCCCACTGGGTGAACAAATACTTAATGGAATCGGTATAAAGTAGCACTTCAGGTAATTTTGGCATCGCCGATATAGGGGGTGTAACACAATTGAGTAATAACAGATAAGGTAGTACTGATGAACTCCATGAAAAACGACCCCCAAGAAACAAGCGAAGATAAAGCAATTTTTGACGCCTTAGAGCACCAACCCGAGCTGCCGGGTACGTCCGATGTCGATGCTGTGTTTTTAATGCAGCTAGATGTGCCTGACGCAATCATGAAAAAGCTAAGGGCTGCTTAAGGGTTAACAGACGAATTGTAAATTTACAATTTTTGGGCAAATACTAAACGCAATTTCCATTGCATGGCCAATGGAAATTAACTAGCCTGTTATAAAGCACAACCCCCTTGGAATAATAGGCATGTCCCGAACCTCAACTTTGCGTGTGTTGTTGGCAAGCACAGCCCTGCTAGCACCCAATATTCTCTTCGCCCACGGCTTTACCTCACCAGAGCAGGCGGTTGAAACCTATATCAAAGCAGTGAAAACCGGTTCCGGTGAGCATATTGAAATGGCCTTCACCGAATCAGCTTCCATCCAGTACTACAACGACAAGGGCGAATACCGGGCTTATACTCGTGATGAGTTCGCTAAACTGGTGGATTCGGGTAGTGATTGGGATGCCAAAATAGAAATCACCGAATTGAAAATGACAGGTTACGCGGCGAATGCCACGGTGGAGTTTACTTGGGGCAAGGGTGGTAAAAAGGGATACATTGATTATCTAAACCTGATTTACGATGGTAAAAGCTGGCACGTTAGCGACAAAGTTGCCCAATATATTGAACGTTAACCTAGACTATTGTTGGTAAGAAGCTATGGACAAGAACAAGCCACAGCCCAAAAAGCTCAACCTGAATATTAAGGCAATGCTTTACTTAGCGACCGCCGCGATGGCGATTTATTTAGCGGTAACAGTTATTCGTTTTTAACCGATATGTTGCCATTCCGCATCGCCATGATTTGTGTGTTCCTGCCGTTGATATCGGTACATACCACGCTGACCATCGCCATTGCGTTGGATAACTTGCACTCCTGCATCCCCTATTGGTCCGAATGCCACTCTGTTAGCGCCACCGGCCGCCAATACCCTGAGTTCTTTGTATTTAAAGCATTGATTATTCCCACTGCGGTATTTATGGCCGCATACTGGTTATTGTTGCACCATTGGCTAAGGCAGGTGAGCAACAATACCAGGAACCCCATTGTAGTCACCAGCATGGGCATCATTGCCAGTGTTGCCTTGGTGGTATACACAGTGACCTTAGGCGCCGAGGGTGAACCCTATGCCCTGGCGCGGCGCATTGGGGTAGTGTTTTATTTTGCTTTTAGTTGCTTTGGCCACCTGGTATTGCTTAGCCACCTGGACAAAATTGATACCGAGCGCATCGGCATTGTCCGTGAGCAAAATAGGCTAGCCATTAGCTGCGTCGTCTTGATCGGTACCGCCATTGCCAGTGCCATTGCTGGTTATTTTTGGGATGAAGCCTGGGATCGCTGGGAAAATGCTTATGAATGGTGGTTTTCGCTGCTGATGATCAGCTTGTTTTACCAGGTAGGCAAAATGTGGCAAAAAACTAACTTTCAATTTAGTTTAAGCGTCCAGGCAAACTAGGGCTTTTACCGATTCCATTAAGTATGATTTTGCTAGCGGTTAAAATGAACGCCGCAACTGTAAGCTCCATTCCCAACCATTGATGCCATCCTGGTCAGAGATGGGCTTGGCAATATCAATATGCACCACGCCGGATTGGCTGGCTTTATTGGAATAGAGCCTGGCACCAAAGCCGACACTGGACAACCAGCCATCGTCCAAGTTTAGGGCTGCCAGGTTGCCGCCGGATGCCCGGCCAACATCAATGAAACCGGCAAAGCCTACCTCAAACAGCTGGTATATATTGTAGTCGGTATACCAGCGTACTTCTGCTGTGGCCGCCATGCGGTCATCGCCGTGCTGGTATTGTTTAGGGAAGCCCCGTACGCCATTTTCGTCATCAATAACAATGGGACGATCCAAAAACTGGCCTGTAGAAAAGGTAGCCGCGACCTTAGCAAAGTAGCCGACAAGCTCTGAGCTGCGGTAGAAATACTCAGCACTGGCATCCAGGCGGGAATAATCCTTCACGCCAGCATTGCTAATCGCCCGCCATTTGGCCTCCAGCATGAATAAGCTTTTATCAAAAGCAAAACCTTTCCCAGCCGAAAGCTGGCTATGCAGCCCCAGGCCACTGTCATCATTATCAGCTTCAATACCCAGTTTACTACTAAACTGCCAACCTAAGTTGATGTCTTCGGGTTGGTTGATTAGGTAGATATCCTCCATCACCACAATGTCGCGCTGCACATAATCGATACCCAACCAAGGAAATAAAAAGTCCCTATCATCAGGCAACAAAGCGGGATCGGAAGAAGGGCTCTCTTCAGCAATAGCAAAATCCGCTTTTTCCACCGTAGCGCCAAGGGTGATGCGCTTGCTACTGTGTTTGCCACCACCTAGGTTCCAGCCATAGGCAAAGGTCGCTTCTTTGCTGTCTTGGATAAAACTATTACGGGTAAGGTCGTTTTGGAAAATGTCTTCGGTCAGCTTGACACTTTTAGCAGCCGCTAGGATCCGGTTAGGCGTATGCAGATAGTAAAAGGGCTTGTCAAACTTCACCTGGTAAACTTCGCCATCATCATTGTCGGCCAACTTTAACGACAGATCGGCATGTTTTATACCAGGCACTGGAGCCTTAACTGCAAACTGGTAGCCACTCCTTTGCTCATCTTCGCTATAACGAGCAGTAGCCCTTATGCCTAAACCCAATAGGTTGTCATCGCGAACCCCCAACAAGGTCTTGGACTCGCCACCGCTGCGGCTAAATGAAATAGTGGGGATCAATGACCAGTTATCCCAGGTAGTGACTTTTAAGTCTACAGTTTGGGTGGCACAGTCGGGAGTAGCAGTAATTTCAGCATTAGCTAAATAACGCTGTCCACGCAAAATCGCTTCTGCCTCCACAATATCCTGCATGGATACCTTGTCCCCCTGCTCAAAGGGCAAGCGCTCTAAAATAACATCGGGTTTGGTAATGATGTGTAATGAATTAGCCCATCGGTGCAGGGCAATAGTATCTTCTGCCGATTCATCGAATATGGGTTTAGGCTGGACTTGGATACTGTTCGCTAAAAATTTAGCATCTCTATTTGGTGCACAATTAGGGGTTTCCTGCGCAAGCACATTAACAGCAAAAATGGGCGCTAGCAGAATACAGCAAATCGCGATCCTTGAATTTTCAGCCACTATAACCCTGGGTCAAAACAGTTGAGGAATGATAAATATCCCTAATACTTCAATTGCACGCAAGAAAAGTTGGTTGCAATTGGTAAATAGAGCACAGTAAAACCACGGCTGCGATCTAAAACTCAGAAGCAGCGTATCAGCGCATTAACAACTTCAATATGACAGACTATACCTATAACAATAAATCGACGGGACAGCAAAACGCGATGCAATACGTCAAACACTTCCAATGCACCGAGTGCCAAACCATTTACCCTGTAGATACTGCCATGAATTTGTGCCCAAATGATGGCAGGCCGGTTCGGCTAATACTGGATGTGGAACGTATCCGCGCAGACTTTCCCGACTTTACCTGGTACAACCCGGAAGAAAAAAGCATGTGGCGGTTCGGGCCATTGCTACCTTTCAATAAGCAGCAACAACCGGAAAAAGTGGTCAGCCTGGGTGAAGGCTATACGCCGATGGTGGATATCAGCGACTTTGCGTTATGCAAGGAGCTCGGGCTTAACGTCGGTATCAAAGACGAGGGGCAGGCCTACCAGGGCTACGGTGCCAACCCAACCGGCAGCTTTAAAGACCGGGGCATGTCAATGGTGGCCACCATGGCCAAACACTATGGCCTAAACAAGTTGACAGTACCCACACAGGGCAACGCAGGTGACTCCCTTACTCTTTATGGTTTATCCCAAGGCTTCGAGGTGGCGGTGGTAATGCCTGACGATACACCGCTCAATATTATGGGCAGCGTTGCGGTAGCAGCGTTAAAACACAAAGGTATTAGTATCGATTTGGTAAAAGGTACTATCCGGGAAGCTGGTGCTTATATGAAGCAGCACTATGTGCCAAACGGTTATTTTAACTGCGCCACCTTCCAAGAGCCGGGATGGCGCATTGAAGGCAAAAAAACCATGGGCTTGGAACTAGCCGAGCCTTGGCCTGGTTTAAAAGAAAACTGGGAATTACCTGATGTGGTGTTTTACCCCACAGGTGGCGGAACTGGCATCCTTGGTATGTGGAAAGCCTTTGATGAACTGGAAGCCTCGGGCGTAATTGCTAGCCATCGGCCGAAAATCATTTCGGTGCAAAGTGAAAACAACACTCCCATCGTGCACGCCATCGACAACGATTTGGAAGACACAGTTGCCACAGACGGCGGCGATACCATTGCGACTGGTATCAATGTGCCTGGCGGTGTCGGCCAAAAAGCCGTGTTAAAGGTGATCCGCGAAAGCAAAGGCAGTGCCTTGGCTGTCTCTGAACAGGATATGCACGATATTAGCCAGGCAATTTTCCAGCAATACCAGATGTGGATATGCCCAGAAGGTGCCGCTTGTGTCGCCGCCTTAAAAGAGGCTAAGCGACGCGGGTTGGTTACCGGATCAGACCGGATTGTCTGTTTTAATACCGGTAGCGCAGAAAAATACCTGGACAACCTACACCCAATATTTATGCCCCAAGCTGCGCCCCACAGGCTATAGGTTGCGCAACCGAGCGCCCTGGGCACGATTCAAGTTGCACTGGGGTATGACAGTTGGAGCGATTCTATTATAGATTTTGCCCCATGCGCTTGCGCACTGTTTTTGCGTACAGCGCAGATGGCACAATCACAAGCACAGAAATAGCAGCTAATGCCCACACATAGGTCTGGTCGAGCATCGCTAAGTTGCTAATTTCAGCAGCAGCTTCATTGTTGGTTTGGGCTGCGTGGGCAACCGGTGCGATTGCTGCATCAAATGCAGCAGAGAAACCATTGCTAAAGGCACTTTCCCAACCAAGTGCAGACAAAGAGCCATAAGCCTTGTAAGCCACAGCCGAAGCACCAAAACCAATCAAGCCCATACCGACCGTACCCAGGCCGATGATCCCGACGCCAATTACACCAACACTTAAAATACCAAATGAAATAATGCCGACGCTAATGGGGGCGACAGCCACCGCGCCCCAAGCAAATAAAACCCCATAGGCCGTCTCACCGCCAGCGATCCAACCTTTAACGGGTTTGTCGCCCTGTTCGGGCATGCCAAAACGAAAGTGCAGTAAAGGAATGCCGAATAATTGCCACGAACTCTTATACTCGCGTTGTTTGGAATCTACTTGGTCAACTTCTGCGGTAAAGGCTTCGGGTTGGGATAGGCGCTCTTGTGCCCTAAGGTTGCGGGTGCGATGCAATAATTTCCATGTCAACCAGGCATAGCTGAAAATGAAAATAATGACTAAGCCATGGCTCGCTACGGCAAACATTTCTGCATTGGCTGCATCACCTATTGCCAAAGCGCGCAATACAAAAACACCGGCCACATAGGCAATGGCAAATAGCATAAACATGGCGGTGAGCTGGATAACATTGCGGCGCTCTTTTTGGGTTCGGGATTGGTCTAGGCTCGCCCTAAGGCCAAACAAACCACTAATAAAACCAGACACGGTTGCCAACAAAGCCACTAACGTAGCTAGCTGGAAAAACGAGCCTGTCTTGATTGCACCGGCTCCCAAAGCGGCAGCGTGGGCTGGTGCCGGAATATTGTTGACTGCAGTCAACACTGCCGCAGTAAACGCCGCACCAGGTTTGGTATGCTCCAATACCTCTTCAACAATGGTCTCAACGGATTTTTGCAGTAGCTTCCTGCCGCGGGATAAGCGCTGTTTGACCGTGTCTTCGGTTAAGTCCAATTGGGCGGCAACGTTTTCCACTGAATGGTCTTGGCGGTAAAACAACACCAATGGTTCGCGATAGATATCATCCATGTTGTCCAAGGCCTTCCACAGCAAAGTTTGTTGCTGTTCACTGATAGCGGCGTCTTCTAGCTTGCCAGAGTCCACTGCCTGGCTTTCAGTAGCAGCCGTTTCGTCTTCTATACTAACTGGCTGTTTCACCTGTTTGCGGTAGTGGTGGTTTACTTTAAAACGCAGGATCCCGCACAACCAGGATTTGAGTTTTTGCGGCTCACGCAAGGAATCGAGCTTTTTCCAAGCCTCAACAAAAGTCTCCTGGGCAATATCTTCGCTGTGCTTAACATCACCCACCGAAGAATAAGCTAAGGAGCAAAGCAGGTTTTGGTAACGCCTGACAATCTCACTAAAGGCATCGCGATCGCCGCCTAATGCCATCATCACTAATGAAGCATCATCGCCATCAAGGGTTGCGGTTTGTGTCCTAAAAAAGCCCATAGGTTCTTATCTCAAATTTACTGTTTTGCTCTATGTGCCTTGCTTAAACATAAAGGTGACAGATTTTTTTAAAAAAAACCGTTTTTTCAAAAAATAAAAAATTTTTAACTTTTTTTGTCACCTTTCCTGGCGCCCCTGGCACTTACTCAGCAAAAGCACATCAGCAAAGCAAATATTGCTGATGCCAAAGTAAATTACTAGGAGCCAAAAACATGCAAACCTTGAAAACATTCGCGACAACCACTAGCACTCTATTCTTAACACTATCTTTAATGGTCGCTTCAGCGGCCACTATGGCCAACCTTTCTAGCCCAGTAGTGGATGATTTTAGCCACGACACTAACAATAACCTTGGTATTGCCAGGCAGTTTTTTAGTGATGCCATGGCAGGCGGCAAGACCACAAGCCAGCAGCAGATTGCCAACGGTATAATTGAGGTCAAAGGCGAAATTGCTCCTCCCCGAGGCCAGCCAGGCTGGGCAAGCACAGTGCTATTGTTAGATCCACAAGGCCTGCCGCAAGACCTGAGTAACTACGAAGGTGTCAGCCTAAGGGTGAAACTTTCAACTGGTAACCTTTCCCTTTCGGCCAATAGCGTTGAAGTCACTAACTTTGACTACCACGCCGCTCCCATCGCGGTTCAAGCTGACGGGCAGTTCCACGATGTTAAAATCCCTTTTGAAACCATGAAACGCGCTTGGTCAGAACAAACCCAGCTGAACAAACAGAGCATCAACAGCTTAAGCATTGTTGCCTTCGACATGCAAAAAGGTAGCTTTGACTTCGCGGTAGACCAAGTCAACTTCTACTAATCCTTAATACCGATTCCATTCAGTATTTGGGAGGTTGCTTCCTCCCTATTGTCTTTACCAGAAGGAAACCACCATGGCGTTACCTGCAGCAACAACGATGAACCAAGCTAGGCTGGACTACTTGGACGCAGTCCGTGCCTTTGCATTAATCTTGGGCATCGTATTTCATGCCAGCCTGTCCTTTTTACCGTTTTTTATCGGCTGGGCAGTCATGGACATATCCACCAGCCAGTGGATTGGGATGTTCATGCTGGTAAGCCACTCCTTCCGCATGCCGCTATTTTTCTTGCTAGCAGGCTTTTTTAGCCATATGACTTTACAAAAAAGAGGCGTGAAAGCCTTTGTGAGCTCGCGTTTTATGCGCATCGCAGTGCCATTTTTAGTGGCTTGGTTTCTATTGCGACCCCTACTGGTATCGGGCTGGGTCATGGGCGGCGCCAGCCTGCAAGGGGATGTCGATATATGGGCGGGGCTTAGCCAAGGTTTTGCTTCATTACTGGAATTGCCAAAAGACCTATTGGTCGGCACCCACTTGTGGTTTTTGTATTATCTGTTGTTAGTGTCTGTTGCTGTTGTTGTGCTTAAACAAATAATCAACCTACACCCACCTAGCAAGAACAAGTTGGGCAGACTAGCAGACCAACTAACAAGCTGGCTATGCCAGTCGCGCTTGGCTATTGGGGTCTTGGCTGTAGCAACCACTGTATGCCTGTGGTTTATGGATACCTGGGGCTTGGATACGCCCGACAAATCCCTCACGCCGCATCTGCCGATATTATTGGTTTATGGCGGCTTCTTTGTATTTGGCTGCCTGCTGCATCGCCAAACCCCACTTATTGACCAGTTAGCCAAAGTCACCTGGGGCAAAGTTGTACTGTGTATTCTGGCAATAGTTGCCGCCACCATTTTGTCTAGCTTCCAAATGCAATTTGGCCACCCCAATTATGACCTGTTGAAAGCTGGATTTGTGGCCTGTTATGCAGTGATGATGTGGACATTGGTGGCCATTAGCATTGGTTTGTTTAAGCGCTTTTTTAGCCAGCCCAATAACATCGTGCGCTACATCGCAGACGCGTCTTATTGGTTATACCTGATCCACTTGCCGATTGTAGTATGGCTGCAGGTAGCCTTTGCTGAGCTCCCGATCCACTGGTCATTAAAATTGGTTTCAATCTGCGGCATTACTATTACATTCTCATTAGTTGTCTATGACCTGCTGGTACGGCCGACCCTGATAGGCAAAACACTAAATGGTAAAACTAAACCCAGTGCCCTACTTAATGTGCTAGGCAATTCACGGCAGGCACAACACAGTTGATAACAACAGAAGCTGGGGAGCCACTAGGAATTATGCGCGTGGTTTAACAGGAATTGCAGCTGCACGGATGCACCGCCCAGTTTTTGAGAATCAGAAATAACAATGGTACCGGCATAAAACTCACATATGCGTTTCACCACTGCCAGACCCAGGCCATAGCCTTTTTCGCCAGACGAATCGTTGTCCCGGATAAAAGGCTTCAGCATTTCCGCGCGTTTATTTATTGGAATACCCGGTCCATCGTCCTCAATACACAATAGGGTGCTATCACCTTGTTGGTGCAGTTGGATATTGATTGTGGACTTGGCAAACTTGATAGCATTACCCAATACATTGTTAAACAGCATGCTTATAAATTGCTGGTTGGCAGCCAGTTTTGCCGGTTTTCCAGGCAGTTGCATATTTATTATGAGTTGCCCAGTTTGGGCTTGCTGGGTTAGCTGTGGCAGTAGCTTCACCAGGTCAATTTCTTCATTTTCTGCTTGCAGCAATTGCCGCTCAAGGCGGGAATAATCCAGCATTTGCTCCACCAATTCCACCATAGCGTCAACATCATTGACTATGCGCTGCTGGAAATATTCCCGCTGCTGTGGCTCATCTTCTTCCGCCATGGTTTCCACACCAAAACGGATCCTGGCGAGTGGCGTGCGCAAATCATGGGAGACGGCACTACTGAGCAATCTAATATCGTCAATCAGATGTTCTATCCGTAATGCCATGCGGTTAAATTCACGTTCAATGTCAGCAATATAAGAGATCGATCCCACTTTGACCCTAGTGGCAAACTTGCCCTCACCAAATTCTTTTGCCGCCTGCCGCAATGTCAGCAGGCGCATGAGTAAGGGATACAACCACAGCAATACCAGACCCAGCAGGCACAGATAAAACAGGCTCGTCAGCCAATATCGAAGGAATTCATTAGCATCCGCTTTCGCAGGTTGCAAATGCAAAGAAAGCAACTCATCAGAGCCTGATACCCATTTGTGTAGCGATATGCTTTCCTCGGATTCCAATACCAGGATTTCTCCCCGGAGTAGGTCTTGTTGCAAGCTCGGCGGTAATGGGAATTGCGCCAATGGCAAAGCAGCAACGGTGTATTGCGCATTGTGCCAGTTGGTTAAAAAGGCGGGTTTATCTTGGCTCAGTAGATAGCTCTGTTCGAGCGAAGTGAGCACCGACTTTTCCAACTGATAGTCTTCTTGGTCGGTTCGTTCGCTTAAGTTCCTAAATAGTGAATCAAACACCAATCCCAAACCGACGCTGGCCAGCAGCACCGTCGCGATCAACGACAGCACCAACAAGCGCAAGCTAGATAAAGATTGGCTCACCAGACATCCTTAGCCAACAAATAGCCTTTGCCCCAAATGGTTTTGATGCGGAAGGGTTCACTAGGATTGTCACCGAGCTTTTTGCGCAACCGAGAAATGCGTAGATCGATAGAGCGGTCAAAACCATCATAGTCGAAGCCGCGCAGTTGGCTGACCAAGTCTTGCCGACTGACTACCTGCCCCGCGTTTTCTGCCAATATCCAAAGCACATCAAATTCATTGGAGGACAGGTTTATTTCTTGGCCATTGAGGCTGGCCGAACGCGAACCAAGCAATATGTCCAATCCCGCTAGTGTGACCCTATCCCTGTCTTCAACTTCGTTTGCAATGGGTTGGCTGCGCCTAAGGGCAGATTTAATACGGGCTAGGAGTACCCTGGGTTTGACGGGTTTGGTGAGGTAGTCATCTGCGCCCACTTCCAAACCCAACACTTCGTCAATTTCTTCGTCACGTGCCGTCAGCATTAGGATTGGACCGGTAAAAAAGGAACGTACTGCCTTACACACGTCAAGGCCATCTAGTCCGGGTAGCATGCCATCCAATAACAGGATATCTGGTTCTAGCTGTTTTACTTGGCCAACTGCCTCATCGCCCCGCTCACACAGGCTGACCTGGTAACCCTTGGCACTAAGGTAATCCATCACCCACTGCGCCAATGAGGCATCATCTTCCACTAAGAGTATGTGTTGCATTTAACCTGTTATCCAAACGCGTTAAAACAAACGCCATGAAGTGATCTTGCTGCGACTTTGTTTATATACCCAGGCCACCCGCATCATCGCTTCAGCCAGTTTGGTATCTGTCGGCTGGTCATTGAGCGTGAACAAAACACTTTCTGTTGCCTCTACCGATAATGCCAGTTCCCCGTTACGTTGACCTTGCCAGCAGGCCAAGGGTTCCGTTGCTTGTGAAGAACGCACACAAAAATCGCCCGTTGCCACACTGCGCCACTGCAACACCACATCCTGGTAGCACACTTGGCCTTTGTTCATTGCAACACATTGCTTAGGATTGGCTATGAGGATATTTAACTCTGCACCACTTATATCGGCTTCTGTTTGTTTGGCAAGCACGGAAAAGCAAAACACAGTTAGCGAGGCGGCGCTGAAAACCAATTTAGCGATAGTATTCTGCATAGTCCGCCCCCTAAAACACATAGCTGATTTCAAAGGCAACACCTCGTACCTTGTCTCTGGCCACAATCGGGCTGTCGGCAATACCATCGCTGACACCATTGGCAAACACGCTGGTTTCAAACACCCAATTTTCGCTGATAGGGTACTCTGCACGCAGCACAAAAATCGCTGCTAATGAGCTACTGGCGCTGTATTGTGGAAACTCGATACTGGCTTCTTCAGGGGTAATGCTCCATATGTCATCATTGAACGCTTGGGAGTTATAACGCAGTGCCGCGGTTGCGGTCAGGTTCCAGTTTTTAACTTGCCAAAACTTGCCGATAGCGAGGGAAGCCATTGACCCTTCCCCCAAAGGTAATATATGTCCTTGTAGGATGAAATCATTAAAAAAACGCGTTGCCCGGATACCTGTCAGGGTAAATGCACTGCGCTTGCCAAGGTTGCTTTGCTTAAGTCTGTCAGTATTCTTGGGATCCAACCCGCCAAATGGGATGGCTACCAAATCGACAGCCCACTGATTGTCTTCCCAAAGTTCATAGCCCACGGCAAAGCCAGGCACACCCACGCTATCGCTATCGAGCTCGACAAAAAGTCCGTTCCAGGCATAGCGGCCTTCAATAACCAAACCACCAAAATCCTCGTAATCATCTTCAAGAGGCCGGTCTGCCCAACCGCCGCCAAAGCCTATTTGGAAATAGCCACCGCTATCTTCGTCTTCATATTCACTTTTACCTAATTCAGACCCGATATTTTGTGCCTGGCTCAATGGTGCAAACATTAACAGTGTCGCTGCCAACACCAAAAATACAGAATTTCCTTTTAACATTTTTGTCCCCGTTATTTGACTGTCCCTAACCACTTTAAGTGAAGCCTACAAACAATGTTGTATGCCTTGTTTTCGACTTGTACCAAAGTGTATCCAAGTTGCTAGAAAGCGATACAAGCCAATACAGCTCAGAAGTTTGCGAGCCAGTATCCTGGATATGAATTTCGATTTTTCACGGTTTAAAGGATAAACACATGT
Source organism: Alteromonadaceae bacterium (assembly GCA_965279005.1). Classification (GTDB taxonomy): domain Bacteria; phylum Pseudomonadota; class Gammaproteobacteria; order Enterobacterales; family Alteromonadaceae; genus Planctobacterium. Next base: position 543,802 of record CBDIHK010000029.1, read on the forward strand.
ACAAACTCGCAATTAGTATTTCACTCGCGCTAGCCCTAGCCGCTTGCGGTGGTTCTAGCAATAGTGAACCCGTAGTGACTGTACCGCCGCCAGCAACGCCTGCGCCAACACCAGAACCTTTCGCTGCTGTATCAGCCGCTGCACAACAGGAATTGCAAGCTAACGTAAACTCACCTGCAGTATCGGTCGCAATCTACCATCAAGGAGAAGTGGTCTATGCTGAAGCATTTGGCAATAAACGCCTGGGCAGCTCGGAACCGGCGGGCAAGGATACTCTATTTCAACTAGGTTCGGTAACCAAAATGTTTACAGCCTTGGCTACTTTGCAGATGGTGGATCAAGGAATGGTGCAATTGCACCAACCGCTTGTACAAGCCTTACCGGGTATGGCGTATTCCGATTGGCAAAGCCAAAGTTGGCAAGCCATTACCCTGCATGACCTATTGGCCAACCAAAGTGGTTTATATGACGACTACGCTCCTGACACTGTTGACCGACCATTGCTGGAAGCGATGCGTGATAGGCACGGTTTGGAAATGCCATTAATGAACCCACCAGGTAAATTCTACAACTACAGCAACCCTAATTTTTCTTATTCTGGTGCCATCGTCGAAGCCCAAAGCCAAACTGATTATCGGAAATGGATGCAAAATCAGGTATTTGCGCCACTGGGAATGCACAATACCACTATGTTGCAAGACCAGGTGGCGAGCAATGGAGATTTTGCCTTGGGGGTAAGGATGGAGGGGAATGACGTTTATGCAGCTCAAACATTATCCGATATCCCCACCCACATTGCCGGCACCCCATCTGGCAGCTACACCTGGTCTACTGCGTCAGATTTAGTCAAGATGGCAGAATTCCTATTTAATGATGGGCAGGATTTACTCGATCCAGCGTTAAAGGCTAGCCTTACGGCTAAGCAAGTAAAGATAGACAGCTCAACCCACTACGGCTACGGCATAGAAGTGGCTGACGGATTCACATTGGATGGCCAATACTACCAAGAAGAAATCTGGTACCACGGTGGTTCCACCCAAGCCTACCGCGCTTTTTTTGTGATGCTGCCAGAACAAGAAATTGCCGTTGCAGTGCTCAATAGCGGGCCGGACGAGTTTGGGCTAACCATAGCTCGTGCCTTGAAGGCCGTTGCAGAATTACCGCAACCACAAGCCATACCCAACCCAGTAATGGATAGCACCAGCCTTGACAACCACGTAGGTACCTACATTGATTATGCCAATGAGCTTACCTTTGAAGTCTCCAGCGATGGCAGCAACTTAAGCCTGCGAGTTCCAGAATTTGACGCCATAGGCCAAACTTACAGCCACACATTGCAACTGATGGGTGACGGCATCTACCGGGCACGCAGCCAGAACCAGGATTTTTATTTTAGCTTTGTACCTGAACAAGATGGCGGCGAATCGGTCTATATGAAAAGCCGGGAGGCAGTGGGTATAAAACAGGGTTATGAATCCTGGTAACCCAGGGTATAACGAAGAGAGTTGAAGGTTTGGCACCAATCTAAATTGACAATTTGGGAATGGGCGAAGCCCGTCCCCCCTTTATGACCCAAGTGTTATTAGTAGATTTAGCGCTGCTACCCATACGTCATGTGATCAGGTATGGGCAGAGTTAACCCCCATTCTTGGAGCAAAGTGCTTAACTAGAAAATCCAGGAATAGGCGGGTTTTCGCGGGTAAATATTTACGGGCTGAATACCTGGCGTAGACTGGATAGGCATCACCGTGGCTGTAGTCTTGGAAAATGCGAACCAGTTCCCCAGTTTGCAATTCCCGCAGCACTTCGCTTTTATCTACCCACAATAATCCCATCCCCCTGCGTGCGGCTTCAATTAACGCTGTTGAGTCATTGATAGACAGGGCGCCATCCACTTTTATTGTTTGCTCGCCATGTGGCCCGGCAAAATGCCATCGATTCAAGGCTGACTGGCTGTTTTGATAATACAGGCAGTCGTGTCTGAGGACGTCAATGGGCTTTTCTGGCGTACCTCGCCTAGCTAGATATTCTGGGCTAGCGCAAATCACCCACTGCATCTGCCCGATTCGCCTTGCTATTTGGGTGGAATCGGGCAAATGACCAACCCGGATCGCCAAATCGATTTGCTCATCAATCAAGTCCACAATGCGATCTTCTAATTGCAGGCGAATTTGTACTGCTGGATACGCTTTGTTGAACTCAATAAGCAAAGGAACTAAGTGGATTTTGCCAATCCCCGCTGAACAGGACACCACCAGACGGCCGCTAGCCTGTCCTTGAATTTCTTCCTTAAGCGTTAGCACGTCATCGAGGGCACCAGCCACAGTGCGCGCCTCTTCTAAAAAGTGTTTGCCAGCTTCAGTTAGCGTCAAACGGCGGGTACTGCGCTGGAGCAATTGTACTCCTAACTTCTTCTCAAGGGCGCTGAGTTGTTTGCTTATTGCCGACCGCGTCATACCGCTGTGCTCGGCAGCACCACTCAAACTTCCATACTGTACAATTTTGGCAAACAACGCCAGCCCCGGTAACAGGTCGTGTTCCATGCACCCTCCACATTGTTGAGTATATGGAACCAATGTAGTGAACATGACATGGCTAATCAAGACACTTTTTATACTCTAAACTGTGCCCACTGTTAAAAATATCTAATTGGGAAAAATACCATGAATTCCACAATGACAGCGGTGCAGATCCACGAATATGGCGATGTCGACAAACTTAAGCTATCAAACATTGATATCCCTGAAATAGGAGCCGATGAAGTTCTAGTTCAAATTCATGCTGCTTCTATAAACCCAGTAGACTGGAAAACGCGTAAAGGGCTCGTAAGTGGCCTTTTTGCCCATAAACTTCCGTTAACCCTTGGCTGGGATTTCTCAGGGACGATTGTTTCCGTAGGAGAACAAGTAACCAAATGGAAGGCCGGGGATAAAGTGTTTGCCAGCCCGAGTATTGACCGCAATGGCAGTTACGCAGAATACATTGCCGTTCCAGCTACAGATATCGCCCATAAACCGAAAAATGTGGACTGGCAAAAAGCGGCGGCCATGCCTTTGGTGAGCTTGACCGCGTGGCAAGCGCTCTATGAAACCGCCAATATCCAAGCAGGTGACAAGGTACTTGTGCACGCAGGGGCGGGCGGCGTGGGTATTGCCGCAATTCAATTAGCGAAACTCAGGGGCGCCTATGTGTATACCACAGCCTCCGGTCGGAATGCCCAATTCTTAAAAGAGCTGGGCGCCGATGAAGTGATCGACTACACCACCGAAGACTTTAGCTCATTCCAAAACCTGGACGTGGTTTTTGATACCTTGGGCGGTGATGTGCAAAAGCAGTCCTTTGAAACTCTCAGATCCGGCGGCCAGTTGCTATCCATCGTAGAAACCCCCGATCCATCATTGGCCGAAAAATACGATGTGAAAACAGCCTTTGTACTGATCACGCCAAACGGGGAACAGCTGGCGCATATTTCTGAACTGGTGGATCAAGGCCAGTACGAGGTGGTCATCGCAAGTGTCTACCCACTTGATGACATCGCTAGTGCCCACAAGCAAAGTGAGGGTGGCCGCACACGGGGCAAGATAGTGATCCAAGTTGCACAAGACTAATCGTTTTTAGCAGCCCCCCCTTTTACTTTTTCCAACAAAGGCGAAACAAAATAATGACCGGACAAATACAGTTACAGCGAAAATCGGTGAACCCTTCCCTTTGGGGACTCAAATTTGAAATGGATCAAGCCGAAATACTTGAAGGCGCACAACGTCGCCTTCAATTCTCCGGGCAAATTTCCGTTGCACAGGATGATGCCTCAGAAATCGGATTAAAAATATTGCACGCCAATGACATGCGCATGCAAATTAAAACCATATTGCAAAATATCGAAACAATATTAGGCGAGGCAAATTTTTCGAAAAAGGATCTGTGTTACATGCGCTTCTACACCACCGATGTGGATGATTTCCTCAGCCATTACGATGTCTACGCAGACTGGATTAAACCCGCAGGGATCAGGCCTCCGCAAACACTATTAGGCGTATCGCGTCTTGTGCTACCAGAACTAAAAATCGAAATTGAAGCCTTGGCGGTTCAATAACAACTCACTGCGAGTGGATTCATTCAAGTACATCCACTTTGGTGTAATGTGTGCCCTACGGTTTAAGAACGATGATGTTATGACTACACTTTAGGGCATGTTTTGCACTGTTTTGTCCATTTTGGCCAATCAACAAGGCCAGCCTGCAGAGGTCGTTAAGCAACGTCACGGAGAGCAACATGTATCACGATTTATCCCTTGAAAAATTTATGGCTGGCCTGGTTAAACGCAATCCTGGAGAGGTTGAGTTCCACCAAGCCGTTTACGAAGTCGCAGAATCCATTATTCCATTCATCTTGGAAAATCCCCATTACCGAGAAGCGGGTATTCTGGAACGCATGACTGAGCCGGATCGCTCAGTTATTTTCCGGGTGGTATGGGAAGACGATAATGGCAATATCAGGGTAAACCGCGGCTATCGGGTACAGTTTAACAACTCCATCGGCCCCTACAAAGGTGGGTTACGCTTTCACCCCTCAGTTAACCTCAGCATTTTAAAGTTCCTGGGTTTTGAACAGACTTTTAAAAATAGCTTAACGACGTTGCCCATTGGTGCCGGAAAAGGCGGATCCGATTTTAATCCCAAAGGCAAAAGTGACCGGGAAGTAATGCGTTTCTGCCAGGCCTTCATGACAGAGTTGTTCCACCATATTGGCCCGGATACCGATGTTCCCGCTGGGGATATTGGCGTGGGTGCAAGGGAAATCAGTTATTTGTTTGGTCAGTACAAGCGCCTGGCGAGGGAGTTTACCGGCGTACTCACTGGTAAATCATTGGAATTTGGTGGTAGCCTGATCCGCACTGAGGCCACCGGCTATGGCAACGCCTATTTTATGCAAGAAATGCTCAACCATCACGGTGATAGCATCAACGGTAAAACCTGTGTAATTTCGGGTTCTGGGAATGTCGCCTTGTACTGCGCCCAGAAAATCCAGCAGTTAGGCGGCAAAGTGGTCACATTGTCAGACTCAGGTGGGTTTATCCACGACCCCGACGGTATTGACGAAGAGAAGCTGGCTTACGTCATTGACCTGAAGAAAGTGCGCCGCGGCCGCATATCTGAATATGCCGACAAGTACAAAAGCGCCACCTACCACGCGGGCAAACGACCTTGGGCTATCCCGTGCGACCTGGCTTTCCCTTGCGCCACCCAAAACGAAATTAACAAGGAAGACGCCGAGGCTTTAGTCAAGAATGGCTGCATCGCAGTGTCAGAAGGCGCCAATATGCCCACCGATATCGAGGGCATAAAAGTGTTCCATAAGGCGAAGATCCTGTTTGCGCCGGGTAAGGCTTCAAATGCTGGTGGGGTAGCCGTTTCCGGTTTAGAGATGACCCAAAACAGCATACGGATGGCCTGGTCCGCAACCGAATTGGAGCAACGTTTGCAAGACATCATGGCCAAGATCCACGGGCAATGTGCTAAATATGGCGATGACGATGGCCACATGAATTATGTGAAAGGCGCCAACATTGCTGGCTACATCAAAGTTGCCGATGCCATGTTTGCCTATGGGGTGATATGATTTTTGGCCGGATCGCCGGTATGGGTATTACAGGCGGCCGGATAAAACCAATACTGTTTTTTTATTGGGGAGAACATACTTCTACGTTTCTCATCCCATCTCCCCATTATACCGATTCCATTAAGCATTTGCTCACCCAGTGGGAATTGAAAAGGGTTTATTCGCTACATCCTTGTTACAGTTTAACTGTTCCTGAATTTCTTTCATTTCATCGGATAAAAAAGGAACATGCTTCTGCTACTCACGAATATACATCCATGGGCAGTTCGATGCCTTGAGGTATGCTTTCGGAGTAGCAGAAGTCGCTTGACCTACAACGCATACTCAGGGGATTTCGTAGCCGCGAATTCTGTAATATCTGCGCAGGTCAAGTTTCACATTCCTTATCTCTGTTTATACACCCCGGAGGTGTCACATGAAAGAGCTAAAACCTGAACAGGAGAATGATTTTGCTGCACTAATAGGAATTGACTGGGCAGATAAAAAGCATGATGTGTGCGAGTTTAATTGCGGTTCCGGTGAACAAAAGCATGGTGTGATTGCTCATACGCCTGAATCTATCGAAAAATGGGCAATGGCGTTGGCACAACGTTATCCGGACAGAAAGGTGGCGGTTGGTTGTGAACTGACAAGAGGCCCTTTGATTAACGCACTTCAGCGTTTTGAGCACATTGTTATCTATCCCATTAACTCCCTGCAGGTAGTGCATTATCGTAAGATGTTTGCTGCCAGCGGATGTAAAAGTGATCCGGTTGATGCAGCACTACAGATGGAAATTTTGAAGATATTTCGTTGTAAACTGACGCCGCTAAAACCTCTGTCTTCGCTGATAAAACAACTCGGTGAACTGGTAGGGTTTCGACGTAAGATGGTCCAGGAGCGTGTCGACATCACCAACCGTCTGACCGATGTATTAAAGCAATATTATCCGCAACCACTTAACTGGTTTGAAAAAAAAGACAGTCTTTTGTTTTGCGATTTTTTACTAAAGTGGCCTGATTTACAGGCACTTAAACGTGCACGCCCCCCGACTATAACGAGCTTCCTGCACAAACACCACGCCCGTTATCCAGATATTAATAATCGCAGGATAAAGGAAATCAGCCTGGCCCTGCCTTTGACAACAGACCAGGCCATCATTGCCCCAAACCGCCTTAAAATGCAGGTGATAGTGTCTCAACTAAAAACCATGCTCGATGTTGTTGAGAAACTTGATAAGCAAATCAAACTGCTTTATGGGCAACATACCGATAGCTTTATTTACAATAGCTTACCCGGAGCTGGGCCTTGTATGGCACCGCGCCTGTTGGTGGCTATGGGAGATGACAGGGGGCGTTATCAAAGCGCTGCTGATATTCAAAAATACAGTGGCATCGCCCCCGTTATTGAAGCGAGCGGTAACCAGTCGTGGACTCATTGGCGTTATTACTGTTCTAGATTCTTGAGGCAGAGCTTTGTTGAATGGGCAGGTTTGACAGTCAAGTATTCATACTGGTCTAAAGCGTACTATGTACAGCAAATCAGCCATGGGAAAGGACACAATGCAGCCATTCGCAGTCTGGCATTTAAATGGATTAGGATCCTTTATAAAATGTGGAAAGACAGCAAACCATATGACGAAAGTAAGTACCTTAATGCACTTAAAAGGCAGGGGTCACCGCTATTAAAATATGCAGCGGGATCCCCTGCATAAGGAAGTCCTTAAGTTCGTTTTGTGACGATAGTTCGCACCAGACGACAGTAAAAATAGAATATTCTATCGTGAAAATACCGACGAGAGACAAGTGCGTGCAATAGCCAAATACTGTCTCAAAAAGCCTGAACAAATATCAAAAAACTACTTGCAGAATAACTCAGGGCGTATACCTCACCTGCTTCGCAGGCCCGCTAAAGCGGTTCTAAGCCGTTCCAACGGCTTTTGGTAGACAAGGCAAATGTTCAAAGGTCTAGTGGGTCTAAATCGAGAACATTTAACGCTGTATAAACCCTTTTCAAACCCATCGAAGACGCACCTCAGGAACACAATTTATGAAATGCGTCCCTGCATTTCACCGCTACGCGGCTGGCTAAAGCCATTCAAAAGTTTTCCCGAAACTTTAGTATGAAGTCCCTCCCTGGACTTCACCGCTGCGCGGCCAGCTGGCGCTGTTCAAAATTTATCCCGTAAATTTTGTCTGCGTTGCCAACAGGGATGTTGGTAAGGGGCGAGAGCAGGATACGGTGAGCTTTGCTCGAAGTTCGATAATTTCTTCTGGAAAGAAATTATGTCGTACATCCCTATACTCCACTTGCTTCGCAAGCCCGCTAAAGCGGTTCTGATTTATAAACTATGTCCCTATAGTTTATCCTACGGACCCACTAAAGTGGTTCAAATGGGCTCCAGGCCCATTTGTGTTCCTACAAATCTTGGTAAACGGCGAAGCCGGCCTGGAAGGCGAAGGGCAGGATGCCCGGAGTAAAGCCACCAGTATTACTTCATTCGAGCGCCTTGAACTTGAGTCCCTGAGGCAGCGCTGGGTGAGCAAATACTTAATGGAATATACGGTATTACTGCTTATCACCTGTTATCGCGCAGGATAGAGGCAATCCATGATATCGGTATTTTACAGATCACACAGTCGCCATCCTATTTGCATGGAAGGCAAAGCGTTAGTCCCCTAACGCCCCACCGTCGCACTGCCCAATGCGGTGAAACGGTATACGGCAAACTTACCTTTAGTAGCACCTATGCCGCCGTTTAACACTGGCGAATTATGTAATTCGTTGACGGTGAAATAAACCTGGTTACCGGGTCCAATTGCAAAACCATCAGGCCAGCTGAACTTTTCATTAGTAAACAACATTTGGTAACTACCATCGGGTTTGGTCACACCAACACTATTATCGGTAATGGACGTGATATAGACATTGCCCGCATCGTCAACCGTTATCCCATCGGAAATGGGTTTATCACCGTAGCGTTCCACCTGTTGTTCAAGCGCACTATCATCAAGGGCTAAGTTAGATAAGTACTGTGTGCTGATACGATACAGGGATTCACCATTCATCGCGCCAAAATAGACCCATTTGTTGTCAGGTGATATCGAGATAGGGTTGGCACCAATGCGGACTGGCTGCCCGTTAAGGGTTATTACGCGACCATCAATGACCATATCAATATCTTCAGGGCGCGTGAACTGGCTACCTTCAAGTACCCTTTTGGCCTCACCAGTAGAGAGGTCCACCACTATCAAGGCAGCCGTCTCGGGTGTCGCTACATCAGTAATGTAAATGGCATTATTGCTGTAATCAATAGCGAGGTCATTGACAAAACTGTTCGCCGAAGTAACAGGGAATCCAAGGTAAATAATGCGGTGCAGTGACTCAGTATTGGTATCCCAAGCTACCAGCCTGGCATTCCTTGTTGGTGTCGCACCATCAAGCAGCCAAAGTATGCCGCGCCGATCCACGTTTAAACCAAGCACGCCATTAAGCCCCTGTTTACCCGCCACTGGAGCAGAAGACCAAGCCACATTGGGGTAAGGCTTAGTAGTGCCATCGCTGTGCAATTCCACTACTTTCTGTGGTTGCCCATAGAACTCGTGAACACTGTAAAAAATGCGTCCTTCTGGGCTAATGGCGATGTTGCCGGGAGGCACGTTTTCAGGCAGGGATGCAACCAAAGTCGGTTCAGCCTTCAATGTTAAGGGTAAAAGTACTAGTAAAAGAATTTTAAGTATATGGCGATGTAACATGGTTCTGGCTCCTCGTATTAGTTGTCTAATGTTACCTATTGAGGGAAATTCGGAATATCAAAATAATTGATAGCCTGCATTTGAAAATATTGAACATGAGACACCCTTATTAGAAAATATAGTGCGAAGCACACAAGGGAAACCCGCCATGTACCACCTGAACGACTTGAACAGCTTTATCAAAATCGTTGAAACGGGCGGTGTCATAGCGGCCAGCCAACAACTGCATGTTGCACCCGCTACATTGAGTCACAGAATTGCCAAATTGGAGCAGGTGTGTATACCAATTCCACTATATATTTAATCGCTCAGCGCAACCTCAAGGACACAAGTTCAAGGCGCACGAATGAAGCAATACTGGTGGTCTTACGAGCTTCGTGCAACAAAGAAATTGTGTTCATGAGGTGCGTCTTCGATGGGTTTGAAATGCATTTATGCTGTGTTAGATGTTTTTGATTTAGCCCCACTAGACCTTCAAACATCTGCCTTGCCTAAATGCATTTCAATTCCCACTGAGTAGATCAAATATATAGTGGAATTGGTATTTGCACTTCCTTGTTTTTCCGCAATAACAAGGGCATGACCCTGTCCCCGGAAGGGCAAGCACTTTATGAACGATTACGACCCATAGTGGATGCACTGGGCGAACTTCAGGATTCCGTCGAAGGACGCCAACAAAAGTTGGCAGGTAAATTGCGCATTACTGTGCCACCTTGGGTGTTAAACCAGTATTTCCTCCCCCGCCTAAATACGTTCAAGGAACGGCACCCGAAATTACAGCTAGAGTTTATAGCGACAGATATACAGCGGGATATCTCCTATGAAGGCATCGATGTCGCTATCCGGGTTGGACAGCTTGCTGATTCCCAATTATTGGCGAGAAAACTGGCTCACGATGAGCGGATTTTGTGCGCCTCACCTAAATATCTTGCACAAACTGGTGAGATTCACAGCCTTGATGATTTGCAAACCCGCCACAGTGTTTGCTTGCCCTGGTTGCGGCAGTGGCAGCTGCGGGATAATGATGGCCAGCGCATAACTGTAAAAAACCCTTATTGCACACTGGTATCGACGGCCGAATCGGTTACCGAAGCCCTGAAGCATGGAATTGGCATTGGTATTAAGTCGCGCTTAGCAGTGAACAACTACCTTGATACAGGAGAATTGGTGGAGGTACTGCAGGGTGCCTTGTTAGAAGCACAAGCACCAATCTGGTTTGTGCGGCCAAACAGCAGACTGGGCTCAAGAAAGGTGGAGGCCTTTTATGAGTTTTGCCAATCCGCTTTTTCTGCCGCTATGCCAAAGAATAGCTAAAAACCTAATGTTAATTTGTGCTTCAGCCTTACCGTTGTTAGCGATAGCGGCGGGTCATTACAACTAGCTCGCTGGTATCAATTGCGTCATCACAACATCGCCGGTGCGGTTGGCCTCAAAGCTCACTAACAAGTTGTCAGCCCTAACATCAAAGCCACCCAAGAACAACCATTGGCCAAGCACCGTGCTTTGCCCAGTCGCCAGGTGGAATTTATGTAGCCGGCTATATTGTCCGTCCAGCTTTGAATACACGAGAGATGTTTCAGTGGCTTTGACCGCCAAGCCGGTGTGGCTGTATATCTCATCCAGTTTTAGGCCCAAAGGTTTGGCGGTGCCCGCGGCTCTATCAAGCTGGTAAAGGTGATTGTCGCCAGTAGCAATGGCAAAGGTTTTAGCGCCAGAGGGGCTAGTAAACATAGCTTGCCATCTGAGATCTTCCTTCTGCATTGTATCGCTACTCACTTGATAACAAAGAAGTTGCAAATCACCTTGCCGGCTCGTTGTAATTGCTATTTCATCCTCAGTCAGCCAATCGATGGCTAGGATCCCTGATCCTTCATCTAGCGACTTGTTAATACTCGTGCCATTGTTTCGATCCAAAATTGTAAAATGCCCAAAGCTATTGAACAGGATATAACGCCCGCTCGGCGACGCATCCAATGAAAAGATATCCGTGTCCAGCTCAAACTTTGACACTTGTGACAGCGCTCCAGTTGCTTCTTGCACATAGTAAATTTGAGATAAGCCACCTCGATTTGAGACCATATACCACGCATCTCCTGATCCCGCGTAGGTCGGTAGTTTGTCATAGACATCTGAATTAAAGCTTTGTGGGGACCGGTTACCTGCCAGGTAATGCTGGATGTCATTGTTCATTTGGAAAGAACTGAAATAAAAATCCACCTGGTTACTGTGCCTGCGGAAATTTTCTGCCACCCTTTTGGCGGTGCTGGCAATGGTGGAGAGCTTTTTGCCAGCAACAGTGCTTTGAACCAGTTCATGGGAATAACGGCTTGAAGTGTGCACTATTGATTTATTATCGTGGTGCCAGATAGCGCGTGACATCAGCCACGGCCATTCACTTAGTAGGCTTAACTCGTTTTCGGCTAGGTGTAATTGAAATAGTCGGGTTTGTTTTTGTGCGCCAGATGCCAAGATCAAAGCTTATCCTGTTGTGGAGACAGGTCTATGCTGTAGTTACCAAAAGCAACTGCCTCTGGCTGTTCTATAAGAAGCGACAGGCCACTGCTGGCATCGTAAAAATAAATCAACCATGGATCTTCGAAGCTTTCACGCATAACGAAATAAAACGACTTGTCATCCGGCGCCAATAATAATTGTGAAATGACTTGCTTACCGCAGTCGAACACGGATTCCGATGCGAGTTCCGCCCCCACAATATTAAGACGTTTGACCTGGCAGCTATCACCTTCATATTCAACATACAGTAAGCGCTCGCTATCGGGATACCAAGCAATTGGCGATAATTTATTGTTAATGGGTAATGCCAAGCCAGCAGTACTACTACCGGTGTCGCTCAACCACCATTGATGGATACCTAACTGCGGGGAATGCCTTACATAGGCGAGCATCTCGCCATTGGGCGACAGGTTGGGAGCAAACTCTACACCCTGCTGGTTGGTCATTGGCACTATCTTGCTATTTAACAAGGCGGGTGGTTCAGGATCGCGGAATAGTAATAAAAGCAGGGCAATTAATACAAAGGGAATGGATACCAATAATCCCCACTTTGTTTTATGGCTGTTTGCCGATATCGCGCCCCCTAGTTTAGCCGTGGAGCTGAGCACAGCCCCGGCTACAAAACAATAGCCTTGTTTGGGGATGGTTTTGATAAACCGCGGATTTTTGGGATCGTCCTGGAGCATTTGCCGCGCTTTGGCCACCATTTTATTGACGGCATTATCGGAAACAACGACGCCCTTATTGATATGTTGGATGATTTCATCCCGCGACACCACTTGTTGCGGATGCTGGCAAAAATACAAAAGCAACTGATGGATTTTAGGTTCAAGTTGAACTTGATTGCCCGCCTCATCAAGCAATATCGGCAGCTCTGTATCCAATACCTTATCCTGTAGTACAAAATACCTTGCCAACTAACAGGTCTCCCTAGCTTTTTTGTATACCCTTTTGCGACCGCCGCAAAATAACAATTTTTTGCTTAGTTGGCGATTGCATTAGTGGTTTTACTGGTTCAAATCCAAACAAAACACCAAAAATCACAATTCCGTCACTTCTTTTCCCAGCTGCGGCATGTTTTAAAAACGCGTTTAGCCATCATTGCAACACACCTAAACCAGAGCGGAAAAACATGAACCATTATCGTTCAATTAGTTTTATTTTATTGTTAGTTACCACTAACACACTTGCAACACTAGACAGTAGAACAAAAACAACAGAGCACATCACAACACCAGCGCAATGGCAGTGCTCTGCGGCTCCCAACAGTGAAGATGCGAAACGCCGCGTTACTAACAACCTTTTGCCTAGCTTAGTTATTGATAATGAAACCAAAGCGGTTTCGATTGAAGAGCACATGGCGTTTCACGATGGTACCCCAGGGTTGTCGGTTGCGGTTATTAAAAATGGCCGTGTCGATTGGACTGATGCTTGGGGTGAAATGCAAGTGAACGGCGGTCATATAGACTGCAATAGCCTGTTCCAGGCGGGGTCAATTGCTAAACCGGTTACCATGCTGGCCGCAGCAAGGATGCAACAGCATAAACAACTGGATTTTAGTCAAGATATTGAAAACTACCTCAGCTCTTACTCATTGCCTCCAGGTAAGCAAAGCAAAGCCAACCCGGTGAACTTTGACAACCTGTTTAAGCATACTGCGGGTATCACAGCTGGTGGTTACCTTGGCTATGAAAGTGGGCAGGAAATACCGACCGATGTGCAAATCCTGCTGGGACAAGAACCAGCCAATTCAAAGGCCATTGAAGTAACCCAAGTCCCTGGTGCCGGCCTAAGCTATTCAGGCGGTGGCTATACACTAGCTGAAGTGGCGTTGCAGGATATTCATTCACGGCCATTTGCAGACATTATGCATGATTGGCTTTTAGCACCCGCCAATATGATACAAGCTGACTTTAACCAAAACCTGCCTGAGTCAGTGCAGGGCTTAATTGCGCTTGGCCATGGCACCAACGGCGTGCCCGTAGCTGGAGGTTGGCATATCCACCCGGAGCAAGCTGCTGCTGGGCTTTGGGCAACACCGTCTGACTTGGCGACATTGCTCATAGAGCTGTACCTGGGTTACCAAGATGGCACTGAACTTTTTCCCAAAAAGATGCTGCGGGATCTATTTGCACAGCAAGAGCACAACCATGCCTATGGTTTTCGCTTAGTTGGGACAGGCAAACAGCAGTTTATTGTGCACTACGGTGCCACCGTCGGTTATCGGGCTGGCATGACAATCAACCTACACACGGGCAACGGCGCCGTGTTTATGGCCAACTCAGACTATGCCTGGCACCTTGGTATGGACTTCTTTCGCGCCGTAGCCAAACAGTATAACTGGCCACAATTCCAGCAAGAAAGCGCAGTACTGAGGAAGGTTGCCAATGGTTACAGGGAACAATTTATAGGTAACTACCTATTCAGCCAATGGAACAGCCTGGTATCTGTTACGGTGGAAGATTCGCAGCTGTTCTTGGGCTTTCCCAACGGCGATAAGTACAAAATGCTGCCGATTGAGGGCGACCAACATGCATTTGCCCAGACTCAAACCGGAACCAAGATAGATTTTGCAAAAAACGGTAATGAGTTTGAACTCCTGCTTTATGGTGCAAAAGGAATAAAGCAATAGGCTTAAAACCCATATAAAGCCATAGGTATTTCTATAATATTCACCTATGGCTTCATCACAGTCACATTGCGATAACCTAAAAAAAATAGAAGCCCAGTGACAAACCAAACCCAATTAGAAACAAAGGAGTAAGTAGCCACCAACTCTGGATGACGCAACCAAAGTTGGATGCCCAAGATGCCACGCAACATGCACAAGGCAGATATCGCATAAATCCCCAACTTTAACAATGGCAAGCGACGGATCACACCAGCAGCAGAAAGTGCATATAGCCCCCAAAGCGCAAAAATAGCGGATACAAAGGTTGTGCCCAGTGGTGCCAATAATGTGCCCTCCTGGGCAGACTCAACAATTTGCGGTGGTGCCATTTGCCAGGCGTAACATTCTGGCCCAAGCACTATGCAGGACATGTGCATTAGCGCTGTGGCAAAAGCGACAAAGGCAGTTAGAGACAATAAGTACTTTCCATAGTTTGTAAGCACCAACTTCTCCTTAGTTAATATAACCATTCCAATAGGAAGATAATTGTTTGACCAATATTACCAGTAGCTAATCACAGTCCGTGCCAGCCCTCTCCAGTTTGACTCAAGGCTGCCAGGTTAAAGCTTACTCAATAGATAGAGGGTAATTCAAATGGCTGCTGGCAACTTGCGCCTAAGCAGAATCTATATTGCATCCTTTTATACTTAAGCATTTTTATACTAACCTCTAAATTGCTAACGAGCCTTAATTACAATCAGGATTGGGAACTAAGCACGGTGAAACGCACCCCTTACCGCCCATAGTTAATACAACTATTCAATGAAACTACCACAACTCACCCTGCGCCAGGCAATCAGTGCTTCACTGATAATAGTTATAGTATTCCTTTCAGTGATTTACGCCTTTATTAGTTTTCATGATCAGCGGATCTTAATCAATCAATATTCCAGCGCAATTTTTAATGAAAAAAGAAGGTCGATCAGCGATCTTCTGTCTTATCGCCTAAACAACCAAGCAAAATTTAATAGCATCGCAGCGGCAGCTATTCCATCGCTTTACCAAACAGGGGGATTAAATTCTGTAGAGGCATACCTTTATGAGGGATTGCAAAACTTTGAGGAAATAGCCGCTAGTTTTTTTGCCACAACAGATAATGAATTTGGCGGATATGTTAAGGAAGAAACCATACTGCATATGTATGCAAACGCCAATACTAACTACAGTATCATTTTTGAAACGCTCGAAGCCGCGCCCCACACGATTCGAAGCGCAAACAACTTCCTGGCAAGCCAACGCCCTTGGTACTCCAGTGCATTGGCAGAAGGAAGCAGAGGGTTTAGCAATGTTTTTAGATACCACGCATATAGTACCCTAGCCCTGCCACATAGCCTCCCAGTTTATACACAAAGTGGCGAATTATTGGGTGTCGTAGGCAACAACATATTTCTATCTGATTTATCTAGCCTACTTGCAGAACACTCGCGGGATTTTGATGGCATTGCCGTCATATTGGATGAAAATAACAATCTGGTCGCCGCTTCATTGGGCTCCCCTGTTACAATTGCTACGGAAATAGGCGGGCTTTTAGGCGCGACAAGCAACACCCCCCAGCCCTTTATTGAAGCGGCCTCAAATATGATCCCGGTACAGCAGAATTACCAGTGCAAAGAATGCGACTATGCCGTGATATCAGTCAATGGCAATGATTACCGCGTAGGAGGCTTTGAGTTCAAGGAAATTCAAAATGTCAGTTGGAAAATAAACCTTTTTATCCCCGAAAATCGGTTCCAGAAAAATATCACTGACTTTGCCGTAAGGGTTGCCTTGATCTTGGTATTTATAATGCTAGTAGCGCTGTTCATGGCAATTGGGATTTCCCGGCTGATTTCAATGCCCTTAACCTCAATGATCAGAAGGTATGCCGACGTTGATGACAGCAGCGAAAGGCAAGAAATTGCCAGTCATGGTTACGAACTGGCAGAAGTAAAAAACCTGAGGAAGGCCAGCGAGAAATACAAAGCTAGGATTTCAACTACCATAAGCTCCTTAAAAGCCCAAGAAGAAGAGTTGTTGGTCTGGAAACAAGTTTTTTATTCCACGTCTACTGGCATGGCAATCTCGAACAATAACGACGAATACATAGATATGGTAAACCCTGCATTTGCAAGGATGTACGGTGGGGACATTAGCGACTACAAGGGAGCAGAAATATACTCACTGATAGCCGAACATGAAAAAGATAAAGCAGTAGGGCATTTGCAGCAAGTGACCAAGAGCGGTGAGCTACTGGTCGAAGTGCAACACATCCGGAAAAATGGAGACCCCTTTCCGGTATTATTGTCATCGGCATTGGTTAGGAACAAAGACAACCAAGTCATTGCCCGGGTTTCTGCGGTAACGGATCTCACCGAAATTAAGCAGATGCAACAGGAGTTATTCCAATCGCAAAAAACCCAGGCGATTGGCACCTTAGCCGGCGGCATAGTACATGATATCAACAATGTCCTGGGCTCCATCACCGGTAATGCCGAACTGGGCATGTTGGCAGGCACGGCAGGAAGTGAAGGACTAGCAGCAAAAGTTGATAAGTACTTTTCGGCAATTTTAAAAGCGGCAAAACGCGGTTCAGGACTTACTCAGCAGGTACTTTCGTTTTCGCGTATGGAGCCGATGGAGTCCAACCGGATCAATGTCACAGCGCTAATAAACGGCGTGATTGAGTTGGTTTCACCCACTACGCCAAAGCACATCAAGATTGATTATGAAAACACTGTGTCCAGTGATATTTATATTGATGGCAACGAATCCCAGCTCGAACAAGTCGTACTTAATTTATTGAGCAACTCGGTAAAAGCAATTAAGAAAACGGGCAAGTCAGAGGGCGCCATAAAGATACAGGTATCAATATCTGAAGCAGGCTTGGTGATAATGATCCAAGACAATGGCTGTGGTATTGGAGAAGACAAATTACCCTTTATTTTCGACCCATTTTACACTTCCGAATCAAAAGGCCAAGGAACCGGTTTAGGCTTGGCGATTGTTAAGCGAATAATGACAGCCCATGGCGCAAAAATTTCAGTCACCAGTAAGTCCAATGCTTTTACCAAAATGCAACTGACATTTGCTCAGTACTTTACGGCATCCCATAACGACTACAGAAAATCGTCTAACCAGCACACACAAGAGGTTGAGAACAAAACACAAGTGGTTTTAGTCGATGATGATGTAGAACTTGCCCAAACGCTGGGTGAACTTTTGCAAATCCACAGCTTTGCCACCAAAGTATTTAACGATGCCCTTGAAGCACGGGACTACTGTATAAACTACGCAGATGCCATAGACGTGTTAATCACGGATTTCGATATGCCGGGGCTGACAGGCGCCCAGTTGATACAGAGCATGAAAGAATGCGGGGCTAAGCCCAAAACTATTTTAATTACTGGCTTTAACGAGCAGATAAACCAAGACAATATGGCCAATTTGGCAATTGATAGGTTAATGATAAAGCCGGTAATGATTTCCGATTTAAAATTGGTGATTAACGAATTGATGCAACAATCCGACTAGCTAGCAACGGGGACGGGGCACAATGGCCAGAGCAACTAAAACCACGCCAAGGTTGCTAAGTGAAACCTTGGCGCAACCAATAGCTAGGCCTGTGGATTTAGTACCCACTTATCACACCAGCCTTCGGCAGCCACAACGTGCTGTTGGAACAATGGGCAGTTGAGCCATTCGCCAGATTGTCCGATCACAAAAGCACAATTTGAGCACTTTTGCCCCTCAACGGCCGTTTTAGCCACATATTTATGTGCCTGGGCTATTGCTGAGGATTCATCCAGTTGAGGTTTGTCATTTGCCAAGGCGCGTAGAGACGTGCCGCCCATAGTTACACCAATTATCCCTGTTAGTTTCAAGAATTTACGACGATTGATAAGCATAAATAAGCCTCAAGTAAACAATAATGATTCTGATTAACTACGCATTTAAAATGCAAAAAGCCCCCGGAGGAGCTTTGGTAATTGGTACATTAAGTTCTGCGAAAAGATCATTACATTTGCTTCACTTGAAAACACTCATTCTAACCTTGTCGCAATCCGTCAATGGGCTGGTCTCTAACGCTCTTGGCAGCAGGTAGGTAAGTTGCTATCAACACCAACATACAGATAAAAGTTGGGATACCCAAGAGGCCCAAAAGGTAGCTGTTGCCGTCTAGGATCATAGAATCACTAATTTGTGCAACCAGCCATAGCGCCAACGCCAAACCAAAGGTAAGTCCCAACAATAATTGCACCGCCGCGTGTTTGAGAAACAAGAAGACCACTTGTTTGTCCCGGCAGCCAATTGCCCGCCGGGTAGCAATTTCCTGCTGCCGCAAGTTAATGCTATTTGCCGCCACTGCGTAAATGCCGCTCGCGGCGAGGAACAAAGCCACTAGGCCGCACCATAAAAAGATCTGGTTCACCGCATCAACTAACAACATAGGTTGCTTAATCAAGTCGTCATAGCTTTGGATGTGGTGCACGCTGATATCGGCATCCATGCGATCAATTACATTGTGCAAAGCGGCAATAGCCTGTGCCTGGGTTCCCGAATAATGAACTGCGATATCCATCCACCAACTGCGCCGTTCCATTAGGCCATATCCGGTATGCTGGGCACTGGTAGCCTGTGAAATAGGTCCGTGGATACTGTCGGAAACAACGCCGATGATAGTGCGCCACTCTGTTTGCCAATCCTCGGTTACGGTGCGTACCCTTTGGCCAATGGCATTACCCTCTGGGAACAAATCCCGCGCCAAGGCCGCGTTAATTATCACTGGTGACTCGGTATCCGCCAGCTCCTCACTGTCCAGGCCGGTATCCCTAAGGTCAAAGTCCCGGCCCTCAATAATGCGCATACCAACCGCCGGCCAGGCGCCCCGGCTTACCACCTCAAAGTTCCACATGGGATTCTCGTTAAAGGCTGGTGCCGCTTTGCCTTGGATTTCAAAATGGGAGCTACCACCACCCGTGCCAGGTAAATTGCTAAAGTATGCCACCTTTTGGATATTGGGTAGCTGCTCTAGCCGGGACTGCAACTGGTAATAGGCATCACTGCGCTTCTTCCTCGCCTCCAATGCACCGCCCTGCCAATTGTAGCTGCCCCAAGCCAAACGCACCGACGCAGTTATCCTGTTTTCTGTTTGCACACCATAGTCAGCTTTTTGTGCTGACAAACTGGTACTCAACAGCATGCTTGCCACAACTAATACCACGCATGACAGGGCAATTTCGCTAACCACCAGTATGCTATTGATGCGGTTTGCCTTTTTGCCTAACGCACCACGGGTGCCATCCCGCAACACGGCATTTTGATCGGCTGACAAAGCGCGCCGTGCTGGAATAAACCCAGTACAGACAATCATGAACAAGGTACAGGCAAGTAACACAAGGATTGAATGGTTATCCAATCCTAGAACCCACCAAAACGGCCTTTCCCCATTGATGGCAAAAATTTGTGTAAACACCAGATTAGTCAATTCGACAGCTTGGCTTGCCAGAAACAGAGCGATAACTGCGCCTAAGCCACAGATAAAAATGCTTTCCCATAACATTTGCCAAACCAATCGTTTCCTGGGAATGCCGAGTGAAATACGGATAGCAACATCCTTTATGCGTTCGTTGACGCGGATCAGCAACATATTGCCGACGTTAATGCTGGTCAATGCCAAAATAAGCAACACCACCAACAACAAAGCGACAAACACTGAATAGTGCTGGGCAATTGAGTCCTCGGTTAGTTTAAATGGGAATGCCCTGATGTAGCCACCAGGTGAAGTGGCGCGCCAAGCATACTCCTGTGGCAATAGCTGGAACTGGCGCTGCAATAATCCCCGCAGTTCTTGTTGGAACAAGGACAAACTAACACCTGGCTTAAGCCGCCCAACGCCATTGAGCCCCAGCCTATTGGAAGGTTGGCTGGGATATAGCCTGGCATTTGCCATGCTTTGCCATATTTGGGTGATTGCGGGAAAGGCAAATCCCTCTGGCATCACCCCCACCACCTGCTTGGGGATAGCTTCTACCAATATAGTCCTACCCACGATATCTGGGTCAGCCAGAAACTGGTTTTGCCAAACTTCGTAGCTGAGGACAACGACTGATTCGGCTCCCACCGCTTCGTCCTGGGGATTGAAGCCTCGCCCTAAAATAGGCTGAACCCCTGCGACTTCGAAGAGATTCCACTGGCTATAGGTGAGGTGGACTTTATTGGCACTGGCATTGTTTTGAGTACCACTAATAGTCCTCACCCCGGTCTGGTATGTCGCCATGCCCTGCAATAGTTTGGTTTCGTCCCTGATAAGGTTAAGGTGATAGGGATCCGTCCGCTGCCCCCGGCCTTGGGCTGCAATAAATTCACCTTCAATCGCAACTAGGGCACTAGCACCGTTTAGGGTAAGCGGTTTGAAAATAAGCTGGTTTAGTAGCGAAAATGTATACAGGGCGAGACCCAGGCCAATGCCCACCATTAGTACGGAAGTAGCGCAAAAAACCGGGTTTTGCAGCAATTTCCGCAACGCGTATTTAATATCGATCCAATACAGCATTGTGGTTCCTTCAAATGTGTTTACACAGCGATTGCGGTGGCCGGGGTATTCCTATCGGAGACCAGTTGGCCATCAAATAGCTCAATGATGCGATGGGTACGCGCAGCGGATGCCGGATCATGGGTAACCATGCAGATGGTAGTACCTTCCCGGTTTAGGCCATCCAGCAGCGCCAACACAGATTGGGCATTTTTGGAATCTAGGTTACCGGTGGGTTCATCGGCCAACACAACCGAAGGGTTACCGGCAACTGCCCGGGCAACTGCAACTCGCTGCTGTTGCCCACCAGACAGTTGTGCCGGATAGTGCTTAGCCCGGTGCGCCATATCAACTTTGTCCAGCGCAGAACGCACTAACTCAGTCCGCTGTGTTTTGTTCAAGTCTGTACGGAAGGTCAATGGCAGTTCGACGTTCTCCGCAACATCCAGGTCGCTGATCAAGTTAAAGGACTGGAAAATAAAGCCAATTTCTTTGTTCCTGATGCGGGCGCGTTCATCCGGGTCGATATTGCAGGCACTGTGCCCAGCCAGCCAGTATTGGCCGCTGCTGGGCACATCTAACAAGCCAAGCAAAGAAAGCAAAGTGGATTTACCGCAGCCGGACGGTCCTGTTACCGCTACGTATTCACCTTGGTATATATTCAAGTCGATATTGTTTAAGGCAGTAGTTTCAACTTCATCAGTACTGAACACTTTATTCAGGCCTTGTAATTCTACCAATGCTGTTTTTTTGCCGATTTTTTGCATGGCCAACTCCTAATTTAACCGGATCTGTTGATGTCGTTGCCAGGCAGCTACGTCTGACACTATGATGCGCTCGCCTTCCGCCAAGCCCGATGCCACTTCTATGTACTGGCTGGACATATGGCCAAAGCTAACTTCTTGCACACTGGCAATACCTCCAGCAGCGTCTAGGCGGTACACCTGGAAAGGGCTAAAACTTCGGGCAAACATAGGGCGCTTGACATAGAGGGTATCCGGGATGGTGATGACCTCTATCCGGCCATCAACGGTGAGCTCTGGACGAGCCTCTTGCGGCAAATCGCCCAGCAACTCCACTTCTACCAGTACAGAGTTATTGCTGACAGCCGGGTCGATGCGGCTTACCTCACCAGCCAGCACGCTGGAACGTGTATCCAGGCTGGCTTTCTGGCCAATCCGTACATCTTTTATTTGCTGTTCAGGTATCCGCAGTTCTGCGACAAAATGGCCACTCCTGGCCAACAGTGCCAGGTTGCTGCCTGAATGCACTTGCTGGCCTAGTTGCAACGGCATTTCCTGGACAATGCTGTCCATGCTAGCGCGAACCTGAAGGCTGGCGACCTGCTGGGTTATCCTTTCCAAACTTTTGCGCATCCGCTGCAACCGCGCCTCGCCCGCTTCTATTTGGGCAGCTAAGTTATCACGGCGTTTTTGCAGCCGCATTTGTTCCAGCTGCCAACGTTGTTTAAATTGGCTGACGTTGATTTTGACTTCTTGGTAATCAATTTTAGATATCGCCACGATGCCTTGATCGAATAGCTCTTGCTGGGCGTCCAAGGTAAGCTGGCTGCGTTCGTGGTTAAGCTTTTCATTTATCACAGCAATTTCTTGATCCAACAATTCAGATTCCAGTGCCACGACCCTTGCTTTGTGCTCTGCTTCCATTGCTTGCAGTTCCCATCGGGCTTCAGCCAGTTCTTGTTGTAGTTGCGGGTTGCTCAGCTCCAATAACAAGTCGCCTTGAACTACCTGGGCACCTGCTTTCCTGTGCACGCGCTCCACCCGGCCTGGCACCGTAGTGGTGATCCAGCGGATGTCTTTGGGCACCAAAACCCCGGTACCGCGCACTTCAATTTGCAATTCCCCACGGTTCACCTCTGCAATTAGCAGGCTATCTGTGTCGGCAAGGTAACTGGCATTACTGTGGCCGAATAGGAATAGCAACGAACCCACCGATAGGCCAACAGCCAAGGCCACCAGCTGTTTTTTAGTAGGAAATTTTTTTGTTTTGTTACTGCGCACAATATCCATAAGATGCCCACATGGTGATGTTTCCCCTTAGTTGGGGCTGCACTATTTGGGCAAAAGTGTAGGTAGTGCGGCGGTTTCTAAACAGACAGAAAAAGTAAAAATAGCGACATTAAGAATTTACAAAAGTTTGCATTAGGCATAACCAAGAATTGTTATAGTCAGCACCGAGTTAATCTGTGGCAATGGCAAAGGATGTAAATGGACAGCAAACCAACCCTATTGATCGTTGAAGACGAGCCCAGCATCTTGCGGGGTTTAACCGACCTATTTGTCTTCCATGGCTATGCGGTAGACAGTGAAACCGACGGTAAGCAGGGTTTGTCCAAGGCAATTTCTGGCAATTACACCTGTATCATTTTGGACGTGATGCTGCCATCCATGAGCGGCTTTGACATATGCAACCAATTGCGGCAACGATCGCGAAGCCAACCCATTTTAATGTTGACCGCCAAAAACTCAGAACAGGACATCATTAATGGCCTCACCCTGGGTGCTGACGATTATGTCGCTAAACCGTTTTCCACCTCAGAATTGGTGCTTAGGGTGAATGCCCTAGTTAGGTTATCTGGCTGGCTTGGGACTGATCATCAAATCACCTTGAGCAATGAGGTCACTATTGATAGCCATACCCTAACCGGCACCTGTTACCAACAGCAGGTAAAATTCACCCGCCGCGAAGTTGAAATTCTTAGCTATTTGTTGCGCCAAAATGGTCCCGTCTCCCGTGATGAACTGCTGCACAAAGTTTGGGGCTACAAAACCACTTCAGCCTTGGACACCCGGACAGTGGATATCCATATGGCAAAACTGCGCAAAAAAATTGAAAGCACCCCTAAAATGCCGCGCCATTTGGTGACCCACCGTGGTGAAGGCTACCAGCTGTACAGGGATTGAGATGTTGTTTGCCAATAAAGAAATGCTGACCTATCCCCAACGCCTGCGCAGGTTGCGTTACCTTAGCGCTGGATTTGTATTGCTCTTATTTTTGCCCCTTGCGGGATTGCTGTATTTTGGCTACCAGCAATTGCAAACAACTGTTCTAAATGAATTCCGGGATGAAGCCGCCAACCTGGTGCGTATCATCAACCGGAAAATATACAAAAAAATAAGCTTGGGCAATGGGTTACCGGCATCGGCATTTGACTATTACCAACAGGTTTACAACCCAGTTTCCCAAAAGCCAGAGCAGCTACTGTCGCCACTGTCGAAGGTAGACCTGGAACAATTAGGTTCAGAGCAACAAATATCCGGGCTGCTAGGCTATTTCCAATACGACAGCAAAGGCAACTTTAGCAGCCCGATATGGCCGCAATTGCTCACCGCCCCACAACCAGATGCAAGCTTAACTGGTGACACTACCCCAAACCTAAGCCAACGACAGGCCATCGCTATAAACCTGCACAGTGCATTAGCCCAATCCACTGTTATCCAGCATATGCTGCAACAAGGGTTGCAACATTTTATTGGTCGCTTTGATCTAGTTTCTGACTTACCCAGCTATCTGATCTTCTATCGAGTGATTGAAGATGCTGGGCAACACAAGTTGCAAGGATACCTAGTTGAGCGCCAGGCTTACCTTGCACAAATATTTACCGACGTGCTTGAACTGCGGCATTTCAACCGCCCGGTACTGGTTGAGTTAAGCGATCGAAATGGAATTGGTTCTACCTTGTATTTTAACTATGAAAAGCAGCAAGGCTCTGATCCCAAGATCCGACAGCCATCGCACGCAGACCAGAACCTGCAACAGCAACCTATATATCGTTCTAGCTTTTTGTGGCCTTTTACCCATTACACCCTGTCAGTGTCTACCGACCACCTACCCGCGACACCGGCCATGTTATACAGCGGGGCTTTTGCCCTGGTTTTGATTATCGCAATAATGTTGGCCTGCTATGGCTTATACCGCTTGGGTGTGAAACAGCTGTTGTTGGCGGAACAGCGGCTCAACTTTGTCTCGTCTGTCAGCCATGAGCTGAAAACCCCAGTTACCTCCATTCGCATGTATGCGGAAATGCTCAAAGAGGGCATGGCACCCTCGCTACAAACACAAAAAGACTACTACCAGTTTATTTTTAGCGAAAGCGAGCGCCTAAGCCGGTTAATCAACAATGTCTTGCAACTATCACAACTCAACCAAATACAATCTGTAGTGCAACCGCGGTATGTTGAATTACTGGTACTACAGGACACTATTCGTTCACAAACCGCTTCCTTGCTCGCAAACAATGGTTTTAATTTGCATTTGAAGACCGAATTGCTACAACCAGAACAGATGCAGCTGCTAGTGGATCCAGATGCTTTCGCCCAAGTGATCATCAATATTACTGATAACGCCGTGAAGTTTTTCGACCGAAACAAGATTAGCGATGCCAAGCGGCAAAAACTGGATTTTATTTTCCGGCTTGACCCACAGCAACATGGCACTATCCAATTGGAAATCAGGGACTATGGTGACGGCATTGCAGTTGGACAAGAAAAAAAGATATTCGGATTGTTCTACCGCGGCGGCAGCGAACTGACCCGTACCACCCAGGGCACAGGTATCGGCCTCGCCCTGGTGCAAGAGTTGGTAGTAGCTCAAGGCGGCGAAATTAAAGTTGAGCGCAGGAAACCCGGCCTGGCGCTGGTATTAAGTTTCCAATTCCGACAGCAACCTGCTAAAGCTGTAGCAAGCTAGCAATTCGATTAGATGTTGCTGTTAGAATCGTTTAACTCATTTTATACTCCTAGATAATAGAAAAAGCCATACCGCTAAAGGCAACCGTGTAATGAAGAAAAATCGATCCATTTGTCCAGTGGCATCAGCCCTAGATATATTTGGTGATAAATGGAGCCTACTCATCATTAGGGACTTCTTTGCCGGAAAAACCTTGTACACAGAGTTTTTAGAATCACCGGAAAAGATCTCCACTAACATCTTGGCCAGCCGCCTAAAACTGCTCGAAACTGAAGGCCTAATCGCTGTCAAAGGTAAAAATGAACGCACCGGCAAGTCAGTCTACCAGCTCACCGATAAAGGCCAGAGCCTATATCCAGTAGTAGATGCCATCGCCGACTGGGCATTAGAGAATATTGAAGGCACCAAGAAAATGGTGGCGGTGCCAGAGCAATAGTGTGTGCTTTAAAGCTTAAGCTACATATACGCTCGACCAGTGAAGAGTTTTTAATCACTATTGCAGCTAAAGACTACTGGGATAGCATGTTCATGATGAGACGGATCAAAATGTCTTTTTATTTGGGAGCTGATTCTGCAACCAACAAGGTCAACGCCGCTAATCCGGTATCATTGACCACAGGTTCGCCATTATCGCGAAATAGGCGTCCATTTCGGTGCAGGAAATCCACAAACAAAAAGGCACCACTGCGTTTGTTACCATCGGCAAAAGGATGGTTTTTCACCACAAAGTATAAAAAATGAGCCGCTTTACTTTCAATTGTTGGGTAGGCAGGTTCACCAAATATTGTCTGTGCCAAATTACCTAACAGGCTTGCCAGGCCGTCTCCTCGCGGTTTCGCAAATAGTTCGGTCGCTTCATTTCGCTCAATTAGCGTTGCTTTTAGCTGTGCAAGGGCATCACTTGCTTGGGAAAAACTCGGTAATGTGCCACCTAAACTTGATTTAGGCTCCTGCAATAAACCTTCATCATAACGCTGCAACCATAAAAAAGTCTGAGTGTAGCGGCTAACAATCTCTATTAGTCCTCGACTAGCATGAGTATCTAGCGTGTCGCTTGTAGCCGCTTTTTTAATCAGTTTAATGGCTTGCTCTAACTCATTGGCATTTTGTTCAAAACGCTGCTGGTTAATGGTGTAACCTTTTACTAGGTATTCCCGTAAACGTTCGGTTGCCCATATGCGAAACTGAGTACCTTTCTTTGAATTGACCCGATAACCCACCGATATCGCCATATCAAGATTATAGTGATCAATCTCCCGTTTGACTTGCCGCCCGCCTTCTTGTCGAACTATCCGGAATTTCCGGACAGTTGCCTGCTTATTTAACTCGCCCGTTTTAAAAATATTCTGAATGTGTTCATTGATAGTGCGCACATCCTTATCAAACAACTCTGCTAATTGAGCCTGGGATAGCCACAAGGTATCGTGTTCCAAGGCTATTGCTATCTGGCTCTTGCCATCCTCGGTTTGATAAATTTCAATTTGTTTTCTTGCCGGTGTGGTCATGGCTACAATTCTAAAAATGCCTGGGGAACAACAGGCAGTGCAAAATAAGGGGCTATTTTATTGTAGCTACCCGCCAGCTTCTGGGCTTTTTGTTTGCCCTTATCCAAAGCACCCAACATTTTGCCTATACGTGACTGGTCATTTTGAATGTCTTCCACAAAATCTGTGATCCTATCTACTGTGGTAGCAGGAACGTCTCGCTCGCCTTTATCTTGTGCTGTTTGCATTTCAGCAAACGCTTTTTGAACTTTTTTAAGTTCGTTTTCCAGGCGTTTAACCTGATTAGGATCTTTCTCAATCAAATTAGCTTCTTCAATTAAATCATCACTCAAGTTTTGCCATCCACCGAGTAGGGTGCCCATTTCCATTTTTAAAGACTGCTTCTGGGTCGCAGTTAAGTTAGCGTGTTGCACACTGCTCGTTTCAGTAGACTGATGATTGTTTTGCCTATTTTCCTGAATCACCCTGGGATTGCCAATATCATTTAGATGCATATGAACACTAACGCCATCTCGCATTTTTTCACTAGGCTCTTTATCCATACGGTCTTGCTTAGTGGAATAACAATCCAACAAAGAAGAGACTTTAAAGTCTTGCTGTAGCTTACCTGATGTGTATGCTTCTTTGCTCATCTTCTCTAAACCGAGTATTTTAGCATAATCTACCAGTTCATCAGAGTAACCAGGCAATGGGATAAATTGCTTTGTAATGAGTTTATTAAAGGACTGGTTTATCTCATTAAGGACATGTTTGATAACAGCGAAGTACTTTTGTTTCTGGTACTGCCCACCCTCAATAGCGATAGTGATGCGTTTTTTGTCATCGTTAGACGTCACCTTAGTACGGCACGCAAATTCCTTGTTGAACAAAACCATGCCAAAGCGCCATTGCAAGCCCTGTTCAATGTCATTGCGAAAACGCAGCATAAATCGAGAAATTACCGCACTTGGTAAATAATCGTATTCTAATACAAACTGCAAAGTATCAGCTGAGACAAGCTGGGGTTCATGCGGTAACTCCTTGGGTAATAAGTCAGGGATAATGTATTGGCTGCGCCTATTATCTAATGGATAACACAGCTCAAACAATTCCATGATATTAACTAAGTAGTTTTGCTCCGCCTTGCTATAGCAGATGGCTTTTTCCTTAGCCGGATCATACTCTGCCTTATTGATTTGCTCCTGGTTTAATATGTAGTCCACATCAGATGAAGACAGCACGCCTTGATCCACCTTATTGGAGTTAATAATCTTATAAACACCAATGGTGACCCAATGGGGATCCAAGACAAAAATATTGTTTAGGTTCAATTCTTTGAAATGCAATACCACACCCAAGTCATGCAGATATTGCAGTAAGGTATTTTGTGCAGCGCTATTGACCACACCATGCTTTTTGCAGATAGCAATGTACGTCTCTTGAGCAACACCTAAGTGTTAACTCTTTAAAAGTGTTTCGGTTTTTCAATTCGGCTGAGGCTCAGCTAGACTGAACACTACTTATTGCTGTAACCAGAAAGGCCTAACCCGTGTCTACCAAACTCAATGCCCTTGATCTCGCTTTTTTGTCGTTAGAAAAACAGTCGACCCCCGTCAACGTTGCCTCTTTGCTCATCTTTGATATTCCCGAAGGCTATGAAGGTAATTACACCCGTGATTTGGTGGAGAACCTAGAGAAACAAAAACCCAACCCACCGTTTGACCAGAGGTTAAGCGCCACCAGCACGGCAAAGCTGCCTAGCTGGGTCACCGATGACCAGTTCGATATACACTACCATGTGCGCCATTCGGCCTTACCCAAACCCGGCACTATGTCTGACCTGATGGAATTGGTATCGCGTATCCACAGCCGTTTACTGGATAGGGAACGGCCACTTTGGGAGTTCTACCTTATAGAAGGATTGGAAGGTAACCGCTTTGCCATTTACATGAAAATGCACCACGCCGCTATTGATGGCATGGGCGGTATTGAGATCATGGAATCCTGCTTGTCGCTAACGCCAGACCAACCGGTTAAAGCGCCTTGGTCAGGCTTGTCGAAAAAAATGTTAAGCAAAACCAAAGAGAAAAAGCCGATTGCAGAGCGTGCCGCCAATATCAAGCGCAAAGCTGGTGAACGCGGCAAGCTAGTGGCGGATCTTTCCAAAATCGTATGGAACCAAAGCCTAAAAACCATTGGCGTGCGCGACAATATCGCACCCGCCCCTTTCACCGCCCCTAAGTCATTATTCAATGTACCCATTACCGGAGCGCGTAGGTTTGCAGTTAAGAATGTCGCTTTGTCAGAGATTAAATCAGTCGGCAAACAAGCCGGTGCCACTGTTAATGACATAGTGCTTGCCATGTGCGCCGGTGCGTTGCGCAAATATATGACGGAAAAAGAAGCACTGCCGAAAAAGTCGCTGATGGCGTCAGTACCGGTGTCGGTGCGGCAGGTCAACCGCTCTGGCAACCAAATCACCTATGTGGCAGCAAACCTGGCCACCGATGAGCCCGATAGCTTAAAACGGCTACAAAAGATCAGTGCCTCCACCTATAACGCCAAAGCCGAAATCCAAGACTTAGCCCCCGGTGCCGCCACTAGTTTTGCCGTGGTGGCACAAGGCTTGGTGGGTGTGATGAACCAGCTCAATATCACCGAGATGTTACCGCCACCTGCTAATGTAACCATTTCCAACGTACCAGGCCCTAGGGAGCCTTTGTATTTTGGTGACGCCAAACTGCAGGCCACCTACCCGCTATCGGTATTGATCGATGGCCAATCCCTCAATATTACCGTAGTCAGCTATTGTGACACTGTTGGGTTTGGTTTGATGGCCTGCCGCGACACCATCCCAGATGTCACCAAACTAGCCGATTATATCGAAAGCGCATTGGATGGCATTAAAGGCGGCTTGATGTTGCAGCAGGTAATGGAACAGAAAAAGCTAGAAGCTAAACAAGGGCAAACAGCGGAAAAACCGGATGCTGAATAAGCTTTAAAAGGTATTGTCAAACTAAAAAGGGCGCTTTTGAGGGCGCCCTTTTTGGTTTCTTAAGCTTGACACATTTTAATTTGGCTGGCGCAGGCTACCGCTAACCAAACCTTTCATATCCCGACCATAGCGGCGGAAGTAAGCTTTTATGTCCTCTAGGATCAGGTAGTTCATCGGCACGATAAACAGGGTGATCAAGGTGGCGAATAAGATGCCAAAGCCAAGACTTACCGCCATTGGGATTAAAAACTGCGCCTGGGTAGATTTTTCAAACAACAACGGCATTAAACCAGCAAAGGTGGTTAGTGAAGTCAACAACACCGGCCTAAAACGGCGACCGCCAGCTTGGTAAACCGCAGTCTTAATACTTACACCGGCCTTGCGGCGCTGGTTGACATAGTCCACTAGCACCAGCGAGTCGTTGACCACAACCCCCGATAAAGCCAGCATACCCATAAAGCTCAAAAGCGACAGGTTTATGCCGAGGATCCAGTGGCCCATAATAGCCCCCACCATGCCAAAAGGGATCACCGACATCACAATAAGCGGCTGGGTGTAGGACTTAAATGGAATAGCCAGCAATACATAAATCAAAATAGCCAAGCCGATACCGCCGACCATCAGGCCCTGACTAGATTCCCTTTGATCCCGTGCTTCACCGGCAAGCTCATAGCTAACGCCAGGATAGGCCATCACCTTCTCCTGAAGCCAAGCTTCGGTTTCTTCAATCACCAGCGTCATGTTGCCGTTTTGTTTGTCAAAGTCAGCGGTTACATTCAAGGTGCGCTGGCGATCGATACGCAAAATAGTGTCCGGGCTTAAGCCGGGATAAACATCAGCTACCTGCCATAGGGGTACTTCTTGGCCCGGCGCAACCCGGATCATCATCTGCTCCAATGTTTCAATAGATTGCCTGGCTTCTTGCGGATAGCGCACCATCACCCGCACTTCTTCGCGGCCACGCTGTACCCGCTGCACTTCAAAGCCATATACCGCTTGTCGCACCTGGCTAGCGACGGTATTCAAAGTGAGCCCCAATAACCTGGCTTCGGGCTTGAGTTCGAGCTGCAATTCCTCTTTACCATCAGAGAGCGAATCTTCGATATCAAAGACCCCATCAAACTGTGCTAAGTGTACTTTCAGCTCATCACCTAAGGTACTCAATGCTTCACTGTTTTGGCCTTTGAGCTCAATGTCGATGGGGGCGCCGCCCCAACCGCCGATTTCAGCGCGGTAGTTCAACTGTTCAGCGCCCGGCACCTGCCCAACGCGCTTGCGCCATTCGTTAACAATCTCTTGGGTAGTGATGTCCATGCTGCGCTGTTCTGGCGGCACCGTCTCGACCCGCACCCGGCCAGTCGTGGCGTTGCGGCCGCCACTGATGGAGTAGATGTTACGGATCACCGACTCACCGGTTTCCGGATCCCGGTATAATTCACGTAGATCAGTGGCGTGCTGGGTCATGGCCCTTACAATACTGTCGGTACTTTCAAAAGCGGTCCCTGCAGGCATTATGACATTCGCCGTGGCGATTTCGCTTTGTACGCGCGGGAAGAAGATAAACTTGGTGTGGCCACTCATTAGGGTACCAATTACCATGGTAAACATGCCAACCATCAGCATTAGCGTGGCATAACGCCAACGCATAGCGTGCGCCAAAGCTGGCTGGTAGACCTTTTCAATCAAGACCTCCAGGGAGCGGGCTACCTTTTGCTGGAACTGGGAAAACCTAGAAGTCTTCTTTGACTGTGGACGCACGTGTTTTAGGTGGGCAGGCAAGATTAGCTTGGATTCAATCAGTGAAAACAGCAATACCGGGATCACCACATAGGCTATCGGCGCATACCAGCTGCCGCGCCCGGTCTGGAACGCCAAAGGCAGGAAGGCAGCGGCTGTAGTCAAAATCCCGAAAGTAACCGGCACTGCGACTTCTTTAGTGCCTTTGATGGCGGCGTGCAGGGGCTCTTCGCCCCGTTGCAGGTGGGAATACACATTCTCCCCGGTGACAATGGCATCATCCACCACTATCCCCAGCACCAGGATAAAGGCGAACAAACTCATAAGGTTGATGGTGATACCGAACATGGGCATAAACAAGAAAGCACCCAAGAAACACATTGGGATGCCAAGGCATACCCAAAAGGCCACCGATGGCCGAAGGAACAAGGCCAGCATTAAAACAACCAACAAAGCACCTTGCCAGGCGCTGCGGGCTAAGGTGTCCAAACGCGCTTTGATTGGAGCACTGCGGTCGCGCCAATAAGTCAATTCAAGCCCTTGTGGCAGTTCAGGTTGCTTATCAATAATAAACTGCCGCACCGCAGCACTGACATCTATGACGCTTTCGGTGCCATTGCGGAACACTTCGATTTCAACAGCGGGTTGGCCGTTAAAGCGGGTTCGAAATGGGGTTTCTTCAAACTCATCGCGGATTTGGGCGATATCGCCCAGGCGCAGCATGGTTCCGTCCTGGGTTGTAATAACGGGAATATCGGAAAACTCAGCCGCCACATAGGCTTGGCCGCGACTCCGGATAAAGATCTCGCCACCTTCGGTGCGCATATTCCCGGCAGACACGTCGCGGGAATTTTGGCGCAAAATATTCGCCACCTGCTCCAAGGTAAGGTCATACTGGCGCAACACCAATTCAGGGATTTCAATCGACATTTCAAACGGTAGGGTATTGTCCAGCTCCGCCTGGGTGACATCCGGCAGCGCCGCTAGCTCATCGCGCAGGTTCTCTGCAAGGCGCCTTAAAGTTAGCGTATCGTAATCCCCGTAAAGCACGACGCCAATTGCGTCCTGGCGCCATTGTGGCACTTGGATTTGTAGGTTTTCAGCATCAATGGGGAAATTAGACACGCCATCCACCCGGATTTTGATTTCATCCAACATTTCCCGGACATCATAACCTTCTAGTACCTCTACAGTGACTGACGCGCCGCCCTCTCTACTTTGGGAATTGATCTGGCGAATGCCTTCCAGATCCTGGATAGCTTCCTCAACCTTGATGGTAATGCCTTCTTCCACTTCCTGCGGTGAAGCACCTGGCAAGGTCATGCTCACATTGACTCGGCGTGATTCACTCTGAGGGAACATTTCAACCGGCACCTGGGTGCTCATTACATAAAAACCTGCTAGCATCACCATGACCAACAAGATGTTGGCCGCTACATCATTTTTCGCAAACCATGCAATCATACCGCCCCCTTATTTAGCGCTGTTGCTGGTAGTGGCTTGCGCGCCTGCGCTATCGCTTTCAGCAGCTTGGTTTAGGCGCACCTGTGCGCCCAAACCACCGCCTTGGCCTGCCGCAATAGCTTCGCCGTTGCCTGTTTCCGCTTCGCTTGGTAGCGGGTTAAGTGGTTTTACACGCGTGCCGTTTGGCAAGTTGGCGGTGGGCGTCAGGATAAGCATATCGGAGGTGGTGAGTGACGCTTGCTGGCGTTCTGCACCAAAGTCGACATCGGCGTAGGAATCCGCTGATACCACCACGGCATTGCTGTCTGTCCACAGTGGTGTCACCTGGCGTTTTTCTAGAAAGCCCTCATTTGCCACGCTAACCATAAAATCCTGAGACACAGCGCGGCGAGGAATGACAAAAACATTGTCGTAAAGGTTACCTTGCAATTTTGCCCTGACAAACTGGCCGATGCGCATAGCTGGACGCTCATTTGTTGCAACAAATGGATCAATAACGTGGGCGACGACGTATAGCATGCGCGTGGATGGGTCAAAGGCGCCTTCCGTCCGCACTATCTCACCCTGCCACTGGAAACTGCGGTTGCCCAAATCGGTTTCCAATACCACCTTGGGCCGGATGTTAGGATCGCCATTGGCTTCAGGCAAGGTCAGATGCTGCAGATCAGCGATTTTTACCGGCAAGCGTACTTCTACCACATCTGTACTGTATATCTCTGCAATAGCCTGTGAAGGACTCACTACCTGGCCAACATCCACATTTTGCGCCAACACCTTGCCGTCAAATGGCGCGCGGATCCGGGTGCGTTCTAGGTTTAACTTAGCCCTTTCCAGCCGCGCTTTGGCAGCATCTAGCGCGGCTTTGGCAGCGGCCACCTGAGGCTCGCGCAAGGCCAATTTGCGCGCAGCTTCTGAAGTGGGTTGCTCATTCCATTCCTGTGCAGCAAATTCCGCTTGCGCCACTTCTTGTAAATAAACCACCTCTGCATCAGCCGCAGCTGAGGCTGCCACCTCAACTTCAACTTTAAAATCCCTATCCTCCAATGTGACCAGCACTTCCCCAGCCGTAAAGGTTTTACCCGCCCTGATGTTAGGGGATACTGCGACTACCCTGGCATTGAGATCCGAGACAAGGTTGCTGCGGGTTAAGGGCTCAGCGGTGCCATAGGAATCAACCCAGACTGGGTAAGATTGCATTTCCAGCGGTGCTACTTCCACCGCTACGCTAGGTGCTGGCCGGTCTCCCCAGCGACGGGCCTCGGGTTTGGTTCCGAACAGTGCTGCAACGGCAGCAAACGCAATTGCAAGGATAACGATGGAAACAATAACGTGGGCTATCCAAGGGACGGGCTTTTGATAAACCTCTGAACTGGCATGTTGTATTTGGCTATCGGCCTGGTCACTCATTTCACTCTCCATTTCATTATCCAAGGCACTTTTGCAGTTATTAGGTGTGATACGCGAAAATAACTAAAAAGCGCACAAAATTAGCTTAAATTTTTATAAGTTTTGTAAAGGCTACTTTCCCACGTACTGAGTTCTACAGGCTAAACACCAGTGTTGCTTTACTACATGGCTTGTGTAACAGTTCTGTTTTCTACGGTACTGTTATTGTTAATTTTTCCTAGAGTTTGACGTTGCGGAAACAATTCTGGTTAATGCTGATGCTAAGAACCAACTTTAAACACCCAATCCTGGCGCAAGCTAGCCTCTAGCCACTACCGGATCTGTAGCATGATTTTGCATCACCAGGGCAAATTCAACATTAACGCCCATTATCTCATGGTATTGCTTTCATTGCTGTTCATTTGCAGCCCTAGCATGGCAGAAAGCAAAACGCCGGTGCGCTTTTGCGTGCCCAATGCCGATGTGTATCCATTTTTCCTCTATGCCGACAATAAGGTTTCCGGAATTAACCCTGACTTAATGCAGGCAGCGTTTGAAAAAACACCGTTGCAGCATGCCAACCTGGAGTTCGTGCACCGCCCCTGGAAACGCTGCAATATGGAGCTACGGGCGGGTTCTGTCGACATGATCATCGGCAGCTATGAAAAAGAGCGGGATCAAGTGGGGGTGTACCCCAACGAGCTAGGGTTTGATTTGCAAGAAATGGTGTTTTCTACAGCCGATGTTTGTTTTGTCAGTGTCAAAGGCCTTCAAATGCAAAAGACACTGCGCGGCATGGCTGGTGAAATTCCCTTTAGCGTTGGGGTGGAGGCTGGCTTTTCCCAAGACCACAAACCTGAAATCCATCCAGAATGGCTGGTCATCTTCAACCATTTAGAGAAATACCGGTTACTGCAAAAAGGGAGGGTAGATGCCATAGTGCAGGTGTGTTCAATGGATAAGTTCCCGATCGCGACAAAGGCCGAAACCAGCGGTTACCAAGACTTTGTCACCTTGCAGCCGCCCTATTTATCAAACCCCGCTTACATCATTTACAGTGATTTATTTGCAGCAAAACACCCAGGCTTGGCTAAGCTGATCCTGCAAGAAGTACAAAAAGTGGACAAACAGCAAGTTTACCAAGGGTATCGCTCTGAAACTAATTAGGCGCTAAAACAAACCTGCATCTTATATCCGCCGTAGTAATGGACATAAACGCCACAAAGCACAACAGCGCAGGAACAGCAATGCAACAGGACATAAACAAACACAAAGTCGTGATTATAGGTGGCAATTTTGCCGGTATCACTGCCGCCAAACAATTGGCAATTTCCGGCAAAGAAGATCTTGAGCTGTACCTAGTGGATCCCCGCGATAGCTTCACCTGGACACCCAATATCCATGAAATTCTCTCTGGCACTAAAAACCAGGAAAACGTGGAAATTTCCCGCAGCCAGATCTTGGCTGGCCTGGATCTGAATTTTGTGCAACAGCAGGTAGTCGCATTGGATTGCGCGGCGAAATCCCTGACATTAGGTGATGGCTCACACTTAGAGTTTGACGCCTGCCTGGTTGCCTGCGGTTATTGCAATAAACCTGAGCTGACAAAAACTACAGGGTTTCATTTTCGCAATGCCAGCGATGTAGGACAAATAGCACGGGCAATTGCCGCTGCCAGCGTGCAAAAAGATCAGGTAACTATCAGCATTATTGGCGGTGGTTTTACTGGTGTGGAGGCATTAGGTGAGCTTATACGCCGCTACGGTGACGATAAAAAGTTCACCTTTAGGCTCATCGAGGGATCTGCACGGCTAGTGCCGGGACTGCCACAGGAAGTATCCGACGATATTTTGCAGCTTTGCTCTGGCTATCAAGTAGAGTTCCAGTTTGGCCGCCGCATTACCGGGACAACCGAAAGCACACTTATCCTATCTGATGCTAGCGAACAGGTCTCAGACGTGACCATCTGGAGCACTGGCGGGGTATTGCCCAGCTTTTTACAAGACAGCGGCCTAGCCCTGCCAGGTGCCAATGGCGTTGCAGTCAAAGCAACATTACAAAGCCAGCTAAGCCAGGCCTGTTTTGTCGCCGGTGACGCTGCCAATATTGTTGATAACCAAGCCAAGTCACTTGCCAAGCAGTCATACCACGCGATTGATTCCGGTAACCTGGCAGCTAAAAATTTGCTGAATTGGTTACGTGGCAACCAGCTAGAGGCTTTCACTCCCCGGCCCAAACCGGTGCTATTGGCCTTCGGCAATAGCAATACCTATATGGTGTCGGGCAACTCTGCCATCGCCAGCCCAACACTCGCCGCCGCCAAAGAGGCGCTCTATCAGATAAGCGTCTATAAGCTGCTTTCGCAATTGCCTCTGTTGCAACGGAAACAGGAAGTGCTAAACCGCTTGTTTAGCTCGGTACAAAAATTGTTATTGCCCGAGCTAAAAGTAGATACGCCAATTAAGCTATTGCAGCGCAGCAGGATTTTGAAATTGGGTAGCCTTGCCGATCTCAAACCACTGCTACAGGGCGTAAAAACCACCCTATTTGAAACGACTTAATGGGCTAGTGCTGGCTATCGGCTGCCAAGCTACTGCGCTCAATCACCTGGCCGTGCAATATAACGTGCTCAATACTGTTGTAGGCTTCGACGCTTGCCAGAGGATTTTGTGCCAACAAGAGCAAGTTAGCAATTTTACCTGTTTCCACCGTGCCATAGTCTTGCTCCAGCCCAAAGTTCGTCGCGTTATTGATAGTTGCCGCAGCAAAAATTTCCTTTAACGAAAGGCCAATCTTGGCCATGTGTTTCAGTTCCGCGAAGGTGGAAAAACCGGGTTGCGCAGCATATGTTGGCGAAGAAGGTGTATCACTGGCCAGCACCATTTTGTGGCCTTGCTGGCTAAGGTATTGCACTACCCTGCCACCTTGGGCGATAACCTTATCCTGCTGCGCATAGATGCGTTGCAGTGGGCCACCACCGAAGTCCCGGTGCATTTCCCGGGCAAACCAGCGTCCGGGTTCGGTCTGGTACCAGCTCAATAAATCGGCAGGCACGACCTTTTGGTAGAGCGGATCATCAAGCACATTGGGAATTAGCACCCCTTTTAAGCCAACCATAACATTGAAGGTGGGCTGGAACACAACACCGGTTTCTATGATTTGATCCAACACCTTCTTAATAGGATCCGGGATCCCCGGCTTGCCGTAGGATTCATTCCAATTCCACATACCGTGGGCAATCACATCCGCCTGCATTTCCAACGCAAGTGACTGCATGTCAATGGCGTTGGCGTGGGCAAACAACGGGATTCCATGCTGGTGTGCTGCCGCCCTTAGCCTGGCAACTGTGTCTTTGCTGATTAATGGCCACCCCCGAAGCATGCCAAAGCCATCTTCGATAAAGACTTTCACGCAAGAAGCGCCATCTGACACCATCTGTGCAACAAGCTTTTCCGGTGTAACCTCGGGATCAGCTTCATCCAGCAGATAGGAGAAGGTTTCACGCGCCTTTGCTTCACTGACAAAGTTGGTGGGATAGCCACCCAAAACAGGTACCGCGCCGCAGTGAAATAAATCGGGGCGGATCGGTTGGTTTTTGAAGTCGGCAACGGCCTTTTTACTATTGGATGGATCCA
This sequence comes from Alteromonadaceae bacterium, assembly GCA_965279005.1. Taxonomy (GTDB): domain Bacteria; phylum Pseudomonadota; class Gammaproteobacteria; order Enterobacterales; family Alteromonadaceae; genus Planctobacterium. The sequence continues at coordinate 582,265 of CBDIHK010000029.1, forward strand.
ATAATTGGGTAACGCCAAAGTACAAATAACTCCTTGGTTGTTGCAAGAAATATTGGGATTTTAATTTCTGAATTTCCGGCGTTTCCCCCGCCGCGCCCTGGGGTGCCCCCACCATGCTGGAAATATGCACGTGGGAATCCATTAGGCCAGGCGTGAGGAACTTACCTTTACCATTTAGCACCTGGTTTTTCTTATCAAGTTTAATCGGCGAGCTAGTCACTTTTTTAATACGCCCATCCTCTATAAGCACATAGGCATTTTGTAGAATTCGTTGCCGCTCACTGGAAACCACCGAAACATTGCTAATCAGCAATTGGTCGGCATATGCCAAGCGGCATGGCAATAGCCATATTGTAGCCATGATGAGCAAGCGAATGCTTTGCACTAAAGTTCTATTCATAGTTCCTTCTTTTATCCAGGTGACTGTGTATGTAATGGCAGCAATCTGCCAGATGCCATTAAGAAGGCCTTAAAATCCCTATAAAACTTTTCTAAAAATTTTCTGAATATAATAAAATCAGCTACTTATGAGTGGGCTTATTCTCTGAAGCAGTAGCCAATTACCGGGAAAGACAATTGCCAATTTACCAACAAACGGCGTTTTATATTGGTAAATGGCGGGTGGAACCGTCATTGAACCGCTTGTCTTGCGATGGTCAGGAACAAACCCTGGTGCCCAAAGTCATGGCTCTGTTAACGGCTTTAGTAGAGGGGGAAGGCACTCCCCTAAGCCGGGAACAACTCATGGCACAAGTCTGGCCAGGCCAGGTTGTCGCCGACAGCTCCCTGTACCAGGCAATCGCGCAGTTGCGCAAAGCGTTGGGCGATAGTTCTAGCAACCCTAGCTACATCGAATTGGTCTCTGGAAAAGGTTACCGCCTGATAGCAGATGTGACTCCTGCTAAATACCAAAGCCACCCCTTAAAATACGTGCAAATAGCTGCATTGGCTCTACTTGCGGTATTTGCCATCACAGCATTGTTGCTGCTAAGGGAAACAAAACAGACAACTCAGATAGATACAGATGGCATAGAAATAAACAGCATTACCTTTGTTGATTTAGAGCTTCCCAGTGCAGCCCAAGGCAGCATCAAAGGATTCAACCAGGTATTGCTGAGCCAGTTGACGCGTATCGATGATTTGACCGTGATTAACCTAAGTAGCCCAGCAAAAGACTACGACACAGACGCGGTAATCAGTGGCAACGTGACTACGGGCGAGATCGGCACCCAAGTCTATCTAAAAGTCCAACTGACCGGCTCAAATCAAGTACTGTGGGCAGACACGCTACATAGCCCAAACAGTGACTTGCTCACCCTACAAAACCAGGTTTTACAGCGGTTGCTAACAACACTTGATAAAAAACACGACAATGCCTTGGTCGCCGGCAATCAAGTTAACCAGCGCAGCTTCGAGCAGCACTTATTAGCTCGCCACTTTTGGCAGCAAAGGACACCAGAGTCTTTGCACAAGGCTATTGGCCTTTATCATGAACTACAGAAAAGTGGGCAGTTATTCCCCCTCGCAGCCGTTGGTTTGTGCGACGCCTACCATTTTTTACATATTTACGACGATTGGGAGCTAGTAAGCGCCATGCAAAAGTGCGAGCCGCTGTTGCAACAAGCCCTGGCTGCAAATCCAAGCTTAGGCGAGGCTGTGGCAGCCCAAGCCCTGCTCAATAGCAGCCAGGGCAACAATCGGGCTGCAATTGAGCTGTTTGAGCGTGCCATTGCACTGGCTCCTAACTACGCCGTAGGTAAAATGTGGTACGCCAATTTATTGCGTGATAGCGGACAATTTAGCGAGGCATTGGCGCTTTCAAAGCAGGCGTTTGAACTAGCGCCGGGCGACCCAAGCATTAATCGTTCACTTGCTTATTCCCATCTAACCCTAAGCCAGTTTGCCGATGCTAGGTACTATTACCAGCGGGGTTTGGCACTGGATCCAAACTACCCCGTGCAACCCCTACACGCGATCGACTTTTTGCCACTTAATGTGCAACTAGCGCAAAACCTACTGCGCTGGAAACAGGACAACCAACAGCAATATGCCAAAATGGCCTATGCGCAAATGCGCATGGTGCAACTTGAACTGTCGCTAGGCAGGATTTCCCATGCCCAACACCTGTTCGAAAAAATTGACCACCAACAAATTAATCCCAGCTTTATGCTATACATGCGGGCGTCAATCGCCACTGCCATGGGCGACCTAACAAGCGCAGGGGATCTGCTGCAACAGCGCATGCAAATGTTCCCTGGGCAAAGGCGTTTTGTCATGCCTTACCTAGCTATATTGATGCATCGGGGTGAGACCCAAACTGTGCACCAAACTCTGCTGCAAACATGGCCAGAGTTGGCCTCAGAAAGGCTACAAGTGAGCCGCGATAACCAGTATTTATTAGTGTTCTACCTACGCGTATTAACAGAATTGGGTCTACGGCAGCAGGCGGTGGCCATAGCCGCCAAACTTAGCTCCTGGTTTACCGAAAACCCTCCCGGTGTGGATCCTTATTATATTGCGTTTTTATCCCACCAAGGCGATGCCTCCGTCCCACACAAGCTAGTGCAAATGCTACAAGCAGGCTGGTTGCCCGATTACAATGAAGATATGTTAAGCGTTGCCAACCTGCGCCAATTATTTTTAGATGCCAGTCTCAGCGTGGAAAACTTCGAGCAAGCACTGCAAAACAACCGGGAACAGGTGCTAGCGGAACTATAGCAGGATCCTGGACAGCGGGGATAGATGGCAAAACCAGAAAAATATATGTCCCCCACAGCCCCTGCCTTAATACCGGTATAAATACCTCATGCACCGAATAAGCACCGCCGCATAGGTTTCAAAAACCATTGAACAAATCATACTTATCACATCATTTTTAATGTTTTTCATTAATTTTTTATTGCTAAGAGTTCATCTAATGATATTCTTGGGCGCATATAACCATTGTAAGTAGACGTGATGAAAAAAATTAAGGTCGTCAGCAGGATGGTACAAGCGATCCTGCTTGTCACCGCCATTATTCAGATTGCCCTGTGGGCGCATGCTGTCCGAAACGATGGTGGCGTGCAATATTCCGCTGTGTCTGGTAGTACAGAAATCTCAGTGCATAGCAAATTGGAAAACAAGGAGTCTGAAGCAAAACAGCTTTCCGCTGTCGGTATGAATGCCGCCCTTTGGTTGCACACTCCAATATTGATGTTCAACTTGTGCTTATATCTATTATTGTTGCTGTTGTTCCAGCAATACCAAAAGGGACAAATCTACTCATCCGATGCTGTCACCCAAATCCGCCGGGTAGGATTATGCCTGCTACTTTGGCCTTTATTCGACCTAATCTATGACCCCGCCCTGATATTGAGCCTAAAGTTGATAGGTATGATTGACACAGGTGAGCTGAACCTGGTTTTGAATACCGATAACCTGACCATGCTCAGTGTTGGCTTAATGACCACTGTCATTGGCTGGATAATGGCAGAAGGCCAGCGCCTGCAAGAAGAGCAGGAGTTGACCATCTGATGGCTATCGTGGTTGACCTTGATGTAATGTTGGCTAGACGCAAAATGCGGTTAAACGATTTATCGGAAAAAGTCGGCGTCGCCCCGCAAAACCTATCTATCTTAAAAACCGGCAAGGCCAAAGCTATCCGGTTTTCCACCCTCGACGCCATATGTGATGCCCTACAATGCGAACCTGGCGATATATTGCGCCATGAACCTAATGGAAAGGAGAGCTAGTATGCAAAAACCTGTGTTGTTCAGCCTGTTATTGTTAAGCACGGGATTGGCTGCTGACCAGAACCAGGAAACACCGCAATTTGAACTTGGCCTGGCCTTTGTCACCGACAGTGCCTTGGCGTTGCCAGAAAATGCGGAAGCCAGTGAATCACTTGTTCCCTCGCTCTCATTCGGATTTGGCTTTGAACAAGACCTGGATAAAGACTGGAAGCTAACTAACAACTTGAGTCTGTCCTACGCGCAAACAGATATTAAACTTGCAACAGCATTACCTGGCAGCACGAGTACCAATGTTGAAAATACAGGCCTGTGGTTGGACTCAACGTTTTCCTATAGGCCTTTTAAAAACGGCGTAAATCCCTTTGTCTCCATGGGGGTGGGCAAGGTTTACGGCAAATACCAAGATGGGATTGGGAAAGTATCAAGCTGGGCAACCGGTTACCGTGCAATGGCTGGTTTTGAGTTCGAGATAGACCACGGCACGTCCTTCTCTATTGCAGTCGGTACAGCGGATATCAGCGCTCTTGAGTAAGAAAAGTTAGCGATCCGCTTTATTCCACTAGGTCTTTAAATTCAGGGTAGAGCTTCGGAATGCACTCCGGGCATATGCCGTGGCTAAAGGTTGCGTGGGAGCGATCGGATATATATTTCTCAACCGCCTGCCAATAGCCGTCGTCATCGCGGATATTTTTGCATGACGCGCATATTGGAATAATCCCCCGCAAGGTTTGGATTTCTTCTATGTAGTCGGTCAGTTGTTGGTTTTTATCCCCTAGTTGCTGGTTTAGGTACAAGAGTTCCAGATGCCCTTGGATCACATCCCTGAATTGTAAAAGCAACTGCTCAAAGGTTTCGCTATAGCGGTTTTCTTTATTGTCCAAAACGCAAATAGTGCCAAAAGGAGAGCCATCGGGCTGGTTAATCGGATAGCCCAAGTATGAAATCATGTTTAGTTTAATGTCGGGATTTTGATCCCAGTTAGGATCCTTTAGCGCGTTGGGTACTACTAGTTTTTCGTTGCGCTTGATCACTGTTTCGCAGTACAAACCAGAATCCATAAAATGCTCGTTGTCACCTGGCTGGTAGGGGTTCCCTTGCGATTTGCTAGAGACAAATACTTCAATGTCAGTTTCCACAAGGCGCATTATTAGTGCTGCGGGGATATCTATTATTTGCGCCAGTAGGTCTACCGTTGCCTGCCATTTCTGCACAGTATCTTCAGGAACAGTTATCTGCTTGTTTTTTCCAGTCTCTTCCATTTTTTTGCCCACAGATAATATTTGACTTGCAAAACCTATTGCTTAAAACAAGCCTAAAGGAGAAAGCATTTGGTTCCTAACTCGCTTTGCAAATTGAGTCCCCATATAAACTATATAAAACTTACGCAAACTCGCCATATTTATTAGACTAATGTATGACTAACTTCGGCTAACTAATATGCTGTTACGTCAGCACTGAGCTTACAACGGAATAGTTTGTTAGGCTTGGAAGGCTGGTGATACTGTTTGGAAGCGCTACTAAAGTATGTTGATCTTTGAGTAGAGATTAGGAGCCACCTACATTGCCATTTGATACCCAAGCATTAAACAAACTACGCCAAAACCTAACCGACTACGACGAAATTTGGTTGTTTGGTTATGGCTCGCTTATCCACAAAGTAGATTTCGACTATCTTGCCTGCGAAAACGCCTATATTTATGGCTACGAACGTCGATTTTGGCAGGGTAGCCACGACCACAGGGGTACGCCAGACAGACCTGGACGGGTACTCACACTTACCGAAGTGACCGGTGCCAGGTGTTTTGGCAAGGCCTTTAAAGTCAACCACGATGTATTTGAACACTTGGATCACCGGGAAAAAAATGGCTACCTACGCCACGAAATAAATATACATTTAGCGAGCAAGCGTTCGGTACAAGGACTTGTTTATATTGCCAGCCCAGACAATGCCGCGTACCTTGGCGAGGCGAGTATTGAAGAAATCGCCCTGCATATCGCCAGCTCCTCGGGTCCAAGCGGCCGCAACGATGATTACCTATACCATCTAGCTGCAGCTTTGCGGCAACATGGCGAAGATGATGAACATGTATTCAAAATCGAAGAACAGCTTAAGCAACTCGGCAATTAGCCCACATCCCGGCTACTAACTATACCCAGCGGCAAAGTAGCCCGCTTTATCCATTAAAAACTGCTGTTGTGTAAGGATTTTTCTGCTCGTAGATTAAATGCGGGGCAATAGAATATGCCTCCAACCTAGAATAACAAGACCCTGCCTTATGACCGACCACAGTAGCACCGGTGCCTCCTCAGGAAAGTTAATCGCAACCATAGAAAAAATCGGTAAAAAGATACCGGATCCGGTAATTATCTTTATGTGGTTTTTGGCGCTGGCGCTGATACTGACCGCCTTTATCGGTGGTCTCCAGTTCGAAACCCTGGGAGCCGATGGCAACCCAATCGTGCATACGGTCAAAGACATGACGGAAACCGAACACGTACGCTGGCTGTTTGACAACGCGTTGGTGCAAAACTGGCTAGCGTTTGGCAACGGCATCTTGGGAGTTATCCTAATTGTTATGCTAGGAGTCGGCGTCGCCGAACACTCCGGGCTCCTAGCGACCATTATCAAAAAGCTGGGAACCAGGTTGAGTGACCGCTTTTTAGTACCTGCCCTTGTATTCCTAGGGATCATGAGCTCAATTGCCACGGACGCCGGGTATTTGGTATTGATCCCACTGGCGGGCTTATTGTTTGCGGGCTTGGGTAAGCACCCACTGATTGGTATGGCAGCGGCATTTGCCGGTGTATCCGCTGGCTTTAGTGCCAACCTGATCCCCGCAACGCCGGTGGATGTCATTATCGGCCTCAATGCCCAGGTCTTTGCCGAAGCACAAGGCGTGCCCTTTGAAAATGCCGCCGGTGAGGCCCTCACGCCCGCCACCATGCACTATTATTTTATCTTTGTTTCTACCTTCCTGCTTGTAGTGCTCGGTACCTGGGTCACCAACCGGTTTGTGGCTCCCAGGCTGGAGAAAACCGATTACCAAGTGCCGGAAGAGCTTAACTTGTCTGACTTTAACGTGACACCAGCAGAACAGCGTGGGCTAAAGGCCGCGGGATGGGGTCTGCTGTTATCACTTGGGCTTGTCGCCGCCCTGGCCATGGGTCCACTGGCGTCCTATGTTGACGAGTCCGGCAATACTGTCACACCTTATTTAAACAATGTGATCCTGTTAATCGCATTAGTGTTCACCCTAGTGGGTGTCGCCTTTGGTTATGCCTCTGGCAAATTTAAAAACATGATGGATGTGGTGCAGGCCATGGTGGCACAAATGAACACTATGGGATATATCCTGGTGCTGACGTTCTTTTGTTATAACTTTTTGGGGTTGTTGGCCTATTCCGGCCTCGGTACCTATATCACCTTCTTGGGCGCCAGTTTCTTGGGTTCATTGGGGCTGCAACATTTCCCTATTTTGCTAATAATTGGCTTTGTTTTTACCACCGCCCTGATCAACTTGTTTGTGGGAGGGCTAACCTCAAAGTGGATGTTATTAGGCCCCATCTTTATCCCAATGCTATACCAGGTGAATCCGCAAATGACGCCAGACTTGGTGGCGGCTGCTTACCGAGTTGCAGATTCCTCCACCAATATCATCACCCCTATGATGAGCTATGCCGGTGTTATCCTGGCGTTTATGCGCAAGTACAAGCCAAACCTGAGCTTCGGTGACCTCATCATCATGATGGTGCCATACTCTGCCGTATTCCTGGTGGTTTGGACTACTTTGCTAGTGGGCTTTTTTGCCTTCGACATTCCGCTTGGGTTTTAACTGTTTGCTAAGACGGGCATAGCTGAATTTGTTATAGTCTGCGCAGCGGATGGAGCGACAAAACGTTTAAATGAATAACCAGAAATACCATAGCCAATATGCCAAAGTTGTATTTGCGCTAAGTTTCGCCTCAATCCTGGCAATTTACTATACAACTGTTTTACAAGGCTCCGAATTAGTTATTGCCGCCACTATTGCCGCACTCGTATTTGTATTTGAAATGCGCTGGTTTGGCAGCAAGCTCGATGTTTTTATGGAAAAACACCAGCATGGCCAATTCAATCATGCAGCACTTGCTGATGGCCTCCTGAAAAGCCTTGGTAACAAACCATGGCAACGCCTGCTCAACAGGGAACTACATGTGCTGTTTTATGCTTTTTTTGCCAGGCAGCTCCAGCCAATGCAGGTTAACATCAAAGCTTCGTTTAGTTACGAAAAAGCCAGCAACTGTAAAGATGTATATTGGGTAGTCGCCATAGCACAATTACCCACACTGCCCTTTATTCATTTTGTTATGGACAAAGAGGGGGCTCCCCTTGCGGCTTGGTTAGTTACCTCAATAACACTGTGGTCTGTGCTCTGCTACTGGTCGCAAATCTATGCGGTCAGATTCAATCCAATTGAAGTTAATAATGGTTTATTACGCTATCGGTTTGGGCTAGCGTGGCATGCGGACATCCCACTGCATAACATTAAATCAGCGCGAAAACTCACCCCAGCAGACCGGCCTGACCACTTTGCGTTTTTCATGTCGCCGTTTGGTTCAAACAAAAATGTGCTACTGGAGTTCCATCAACCGGTGAAGTTTGTGGGGCGCTATTCTTGGTGTGGAAAGAAATCCAAAGCTGCTATCAGCATCGACAATCCTGAAGCGTTTTTAGCAGCATTAGGCAATACCCGTTAGCTGACAACACCATTGCACCAGCACTATACGAAACTATATTAATTACAGGCTCAACGAATCCTAGGCGCCTTGGGTTTTAATTAGTAAGCTCAAGCCAACGATCTATATCAGGTCATCTAGATCACATTTTTTCGCTTCGTTATTCATGCTGTGTTCAATCATTTTCTATTAGCTTGGCGATAATCACCCAGTCCAGCTATTGTGCTCGCCCACCAAAAATTTCAATGAGGTTAACCGATGCTTAAGATCCTAACGTTAGTGCTTTTCAGCTTCTTTTCAGTTGTGGCAAGTGCCGAACCCGAACTGACCGGCACTCCTTCTGAACTGGAACCGTTCCTTAATGGCATACCAAAAATCGTCACTTTTACTGCAACAGCTAAGCAACAAATGGCAATGAGCAAAGCCATTGTCAGGCTCGCGGTGGAAACTGAATCAAAAGAGCTGGCTGTAGCACTGCAAGAAAACCTTGAGCTAAGGAGCTTTATTAAGGCCGAACTAAACAAAGCTGGAATTCCCAAATCAAATATCAAAGAATCCAAGTTTTCATCTACACCTGAGTATGGCTTTTTTGATGAACGTCCAAAATCATATAAAGTTGAGAACATACTGGCTGTTGAAATATCTGACGAAACCCAAATGATAGCCGTCGCAGCGCTTTCCGATAAACTCGGACAAGTACAATATTTAGCAAGCAAGGCCAAAGCCGAGGACAAACCAAGTGTAAAGCATGCATTGTTGGAACAGGCCATACAGCTTGCCCAGGACAAAGCTGAACTGTTTAAGTCAAAACTAGGCCTGCAATTGCAAGCAATTGAATTCCAAGAGCTACCTACCGAACAAATAGTGGTCACAGGGCATCGAAGCTTGCGTGAGAAATCGGGTTCTACGAGCTATTTCAGTGCGGATATCGCCAACAGTTTTGGACAGTCTACGCAACAAGTATCAGTGTCAATAACTTACGCTGTACTAAAATAACCAACACTTAACGGACTATGTTGCCGGATTTTTGCCTTATTTCGCCACACTTTGCTGGTATTTTGGCACCAAGTTTTCTAACCTACTACTTTGTGCACTGTTAATTTTGGGGAAATTTATTATGGGATTAAAAGAAGAGTTCGAACAGGCAAGCGTTGAGTCAAAACAGCTACCATCAAGGCCAAGCGACAATGACATGCTCATGATCTATTCGCTATACAAACAAGCCACTGCAGGCGACGTGACTGGTGACAGGCCAGGGTTGTTTGACTTTGTTGCGGGCGCAAAATACGACGCTTGGGAAAAGCTAAAAGGCAAATCGTCAGAAGAGGCAATGCAGGAATACGTTGACCTCATCAACAAGCTAAAAGGCTAAGACTGCCCCAAAAATGCATCGAGCAACAGTGTATTGTTTGATGCGTTTTTTTGCCTTTTGAGCTGGGCTACCCTAGTTCAGCACAAAAAAATTCTGGCTCCTGCCTATTCTGCATCAAAGTCTTTACAAGCAAAAAGTAATGGTTTTGCGCTACTATTTAATTGTTTTACAAATAGCGACTACTGTTACTCACGTAACCAAACTTTGGAATAAATAAAAAGGATTTTGCCGTGACGCGAATGACGCTTGTTCCTGTCCTGGCACTCTCAATATTACTAGCAGCCTGCGGTGGCGGAAGTTCAGGATCTACCCAGGTAGAATCCCCCCCTACAGCAACCAATCCTACGCCACCAGCTGACACCCGCCCGTGGTACAACAGGGACGCGCCAGACTATTCGGATAACCCAGACAGGCCAGAGATAAGCCTCACCGGGGACGACACCATCATTCTGGCATTTGGTGAGGAGTTTAACGATCCTGGCGCTACCGCTTTTGACGCGCAAGACGGCGATATTTCAGGCAGTATAGAAGTAACGAATAGAGTACTAATCAGCCAGCCTGGTGATTACTTTGTGCGTTATTCAGTTACCGATTCAGACCAGAATGAAGCCCTCGATAAAATACGTATAGTTAGGATTATTGAGCAAGATACAGTCGATTATTCCTTCCGTCCCCTTGGTGATTTTCAGATTAATTGGGGCTATATCGAGTATTTGCCACCCAGCTATGGCATGGATCCTGACGCAACCTATCCTTTGTTGGTTTACCATCATGGCAATGCCGCAAATGCCAATAACTTGGACACCGACGATCCTATACGCGCCCTCAATGATGTCCTAACCAACTTTGGTCCTCCTGCGCTAATGCGCTTTGGCCGGTGGAATAAAGAATTGCCATTTATTGTATTGGCTCCGCAAGCTGCGGTTATCAGGGGTACCAGTATCTCGCAGCGCATTGATGAATTTTTATCCCATGCACTCAATACCTACAAAGTTGATACTAGCCGAATTTATATGATGGGCTGGAGCCAAGGGGGCTTTATCACTTTGGAATATGCGATGCAGTTTCCCAATAAACTCGCCGCCGCGGTGCCTATTTCGGCCGGAGCACCCTTTGACGGGGAACCGCCAGATAATTTCTGCAACTAGGAGCAAACACCAATTTGGTCATTTCACGGTAAAAGCGACCTAGTAGTACCCTACACCTTCAGCCTTGAATTACATAAATCATTGCTCAGTAGTTGCCAATCCACAGTCTTACCCAAATTAACCCTGTTCGAAAATGAAGATCACTTTATACATCATCAGATATCGGAATTGTCTGCTATGACAGGCGGTGCCGTTAACTATCAAGCCGATCTTGACTACGACCCATACGATATCAGCATTTACCAGTGGCTGTTGAGCTTCGAGCTGGACAGTGATTAACGGGTATAGCAACCTTTGCCGATATCGTGACCTATAGGATGTCCCCGTGTACGTTGTATCACCTGGTCATTGTGGGTATGCCAATTGAGTTAGCGCCAGCATTTTATTATGCTGGCTCGGTTCAAAGAATATTGGCGAACTCACCGAACGATGCTGATCACCCTGTCACCTACCCAAATCCTGCATTTCGTCGCTATCTTCTTTAGCCTTTTTGCGCTTGCCCTGGTCTATAACAAAACCCGGCTAAATAGCGCTGCCCCGTTGCTTTTGCTGCTCTTTTTGGGAGGCTTGTTCAACTTATTGGAAGAACTGGATATCACCCGCGATATACACCTAATTACACCAGTATTTTTATTAGCCAAAGGGCCTGCTTTTTATATTTTTACTCGCAACCTTTTGCTCAACCAGGGCCTGGAGCAACGCCAGCTGATGCATTTTTTACCCAGCTTGGTTGCCTTGCCTTTTACCGGCTGGCCGCAAATTATTATTGCTATCGCCACCGTTAGCCAAGCGGGTTACACCCTTGCTTTATTCAAGGTTGCAGCTAGGTACCATTCGGCCGGTGCTGCTAGCCAGTCTGATAGCAATTTATTTAATATTTCATGGATCAATTTTGCCTTTGCCAGCATCCTGCTAATTGGTGTGTTTGATATCGTAAGGCTAAACCTGCAACCCTACATTCCTGTGCAAGCCAACCTAACTGGCCAGTTTATCACCACGTTTTTGGGTCTATTTATCTATAGCTACCTGATCGTGAAGTTAATAAAACAGCAAACTTGGCTAGCTGATGTTACCAATATCGAACAACAGCTTGCAGGCGGTTCCAGCGATATACAATTGGAAACGGCACTGTTCCAGCAAATACACGCCCAAATACTGTCAAAGCAGCTTTATAAAATCCCCCGCTTGAGTTTGCGCCAGGTTGCTGAGGCATTACAGCTGGTTGAAAGGGATGTTTCCAGGGCGATCAACCTGGGCAGCGGCAATAACTTTAACGACTACATCAACCAATTGCGCATTGAGGCAATTAAGCCAGAGCTACTGCAAGCCCAAAATCGTTCAATATTGGACATTGCCATGGACAATGGCTTCAACTCAAAGTCCAGCTTTAACCAAGTATTTAAGCAACAAATGCAAATGACTCCCGGTCAGTATATTCGAAGGCAACAGCCCAAACCTTAAAATAAGTGCAAAGTCCTGATCTGGGACGACTAAATCAAGTGCTAAGGGCTTAATCAGCAGCAAATCTACTTTTTGGAGTAAACCCATGACGCTGCTACCTAGACCCACCATAGCTAAAATCCTATTTATGTTAATGCTCTATATGAGCTTATTAGCCTGTGCCAGTACCCAGCACGAATCAATACCGCGACCAAATGTGGTGCTGGACAATGCGACGATCCTAGATGTCGAACACAAACAATTACTTAAAAACCGACAAATATGGATCCGCGACGGCGTCATTGAAAAAATAACCAACGCCGGAACTGAGGTAGCAAGTAGTTACCAACTTATCGACTTACAGGGGCAATATGTCACACCAGGCCTCATCGATGCCCATGTGCATTTAATGGACAAAAGCCAGCTAAAACTCAGCCTTGCCATGGGCGTTACCAGTGTCAGGATCTTGCGCGGATACGACATGCATTTGGCCTGGCGGGATCAGATAAAACAACGGGATTGGCTAGGAGCCTTGCCCTTTGTTAGCTCACCAGTATTGGACGGTGCCAATACCCATGCCCTTAACCAAGCCGTGGCCACCCCTGAAGAAGGCCGTGAGGCGGTGCGAGATTTCCAAGAAAGAGGATTTGATTTAATAAAAGCCTACGGTTACCTAGCTCCGGAGGTATATGATGCCATTATTGATGAAGCAGCCAAATTAGGTATGCCGGTTGCCAAACACGCACCGCACCCAATACCGGGTTCGAGCTGGGAAAAATTGCACAACCTGCAGTCTTTGGAGCATGTTGAAGATATTTTCCAAGGCCCACTCAACTACCAGTTTGACCTCAGCCCAATGCCAGCTTATTTGGAAAACCTCAAAGCCAGCAATACCCCAGTCGTCCCGACATTGGCAACGTTCGCCCACCTTACCGGACTAAGCAGTAAAAAGCAGGAATTCATCCAGCAAATGCCGATGCAACATATGAACCCGCTCAAGGAATCAATTGAGGCTAAATATACGGTGTCCCGCTGGCTTGCGGACACGCCAGAACAAAGCGCTTACCATCAAAAAAAGCTCGCCTTTTTGTTAGCAGTCACCAAACAACTGCATGATTACGGCATCCCCCTGGTGACAGGTTCGGATGCCGGCACCATGTACTTGCAACATGGTTATGGCATGCACCAGGAAATGGCACTATTGGCTGAAGCTGGTATTCCTGCTTGGGATATACTGGCCATGTCCAGCCTAAACCCTGCCAAAATGCTAAACCAAGAAGGACACCTGGGTACTATCAGCGCGGGCAAGCAGGCCGATTTGGTTATCACGCGGGGCAATCCCGTCGATTCCCTTGGCCACCTTAAAACACCAATGGCCGTTATGGCACAAGGTAAGTACCTGGATCGGGAAGCTCTTGCACAATTAAAACAGGAAGCAACAGACCACAGCTCCAAACTAGCCACAGCAGCACGCTTGTTAAAGGATTACTGGAAACGTAATTAAGCCTACAACGCCTTGCGTTGCTGTAATATTTCATGCTCAAGGGCTGTTGAAGCTGCCAGAATGTATTACTCATTCCCATGACAGCATTCTGGAGACTAACAGAAAACAGCCCTTACTTTGTTTTCTAGGTTACAAATATTGCTTGATATCTACTAGCTCACGCGCCGGATCGATGGCAGCAAAACCCTTTAAAATAGCAGTATGCCCCTGGCCACCAATTACCAACACCCTGCTCCCTGGCACAGCTACTTTTTGAATATTGGCGTACATCCTAAAATTTCGATGCCACCAGCTTGCAGCCGCATCAGCACCTTCAAATCCCTTACCCGCACCTACAGAGCTAGTTAGCAGATAAAAAGATTTGTTTAGGTTGTCAAAATCAGGCTGATTGTGGGCAATTAACAACTCCCTTAAGGACATACTGGCCTGCATAGACTGCAACTTATTGGTTATACTTTGGATAAAGTTATCAAATTTTGCTTGGGTAGCGTGCTCGTGCCCGGCCATTAACTGCATCATCTTCGCAGGTTGCCACTGGATCTGTTTTTCGTCGTAACAGGTCACTTGGGCAATACCACTGCCTTTGGCTACGCGGAAGCCGATTTGGTAAGTCTCGTTAATAGGCAGTTCAAACGAGCCGCTTAAATACTGTTGAAACTGAGTATTAATATTGTTTTGGGTACTAGGTGGACACTCCACCAATACTGCGGTGGGCTTAAATTCTACCTGCAATTTGTTTGAGAGGTTGTCTAAATAACGTTGGTTAGCAGCTGTGGTCACATCAATTTGATCTGTTTTTACTTTATCAAGCCCGGGATTGCTAAAATGGAACAGTCCCAACATTGTGATTTGGGCATTTTCCGCCGCATGCAAGGCATTCGGCAAGGCGAGTATCACAAAAATTACAGCGAGGATTTTGGTCATTTTGTTTTCTCCTATTGTTGCGTGCAAAGAGCACGTGCAAAAGCCTGACCATAAATCTATCTTATTGTTTTATTTAGATTATTTATAAAACCTATTGAGAGCACTAACAGCTAACATACTGCCAATAGCTATTTGTTGGCCAAATTTACCAATTGGTTTTAAATGCTCCCGTGTAGATAGTGCATCATACTTTTTGGGACAACCAGCTAGCCATTGAAACTGTGGTCAGCCTCGCGAAACCGCTTCGCCCAACGTCGAAACGTGAAGCTAAAACCTGGAAACATTGCAATTACTTTACCGCTACGACTTTTATACCAGCTATCACATCCGCCAGTGTGCCAGACGGTTTTTTTCCATTTCCTGGTGGATGTGGTCAGTATAGCGCTGCTCAGCTTCAGGTTTGATTGCAATTGAGCGCTGGCCAGCTTTTTTAACTTTCTGGATGCAGTCCATGATGTACTGCATTTGCGACTCAATCACAAAAATCGCAGAGGTGTGGCCAATACCGGTGTTTGGACCGGTCACCACAAACAGGTTAGGAAAGTCAGGCACCATGGTACCCAAATAGGCCCTGGGATAGTCATGCCAAAAATCACCCAACGTCTTACCCCCTTTGCCAATCACCGGATAAGACACCAAGCCATCGGTGGCATCATAACCAGTGGAATAAATAATAAGATCTAGAGGATGTTCTTCGCCGCTTTGGGAAACGATGCCGCTTTTCGTTATTTCCTGGATGCCGTCGATTCTATCGTGCACAGTGACATTGTCCCTGCACAAAGCCGGATACAAGCTATTGGAAAGTATCACCCGTTTGCAGCCAATAGTGTAATCGGGGGTGAGTTTGGCGCGTAAAGACGGGTCTGGAATGGCTTTTTTTAGAAATGCTTTAGCTTCATTGCTAGCCAATAAATCTAATAAAAACCTAGAATATTTAAAACCGACAACCCTGATTTCCAAAGCCCAATAAATCAAAATGCGCAGTGCTTTATACACCCAGCGCTTTCTAAGCAGCTTGCGCTGCCAGTTTTTAAACACATAATCAGCGCGCGGTATTACCCAATGTGGTGTGCGCTGGAACACGTGAAGCTCTGCCACATCCGGCGCAATTGTGGGGATCACCTGTGCGGCGCTGGCGCCACTGCCAATGATAGCAACACGTTTCCTCTTGTAATCAAATGAATGATCCCAGTTGTTGGTGTGAAATGACCTGCCTTCGAAAATTTCCTTGCCCTTGAACTTTGGAATAACCGGCGTACTGAGTGGGCCTGTGGCATTAATCACAAATTGCGCGGCATAAGTTGCTTTGCCTTTGACATGCACCAACCATTGTTGCGCGTCTTGATGCCACTCTATTTTGCTTACGTTGCTATTAGTGTGGGTGATTTCGCGCAAGCCATGTTTGTCGATGACATGTTCGGTGTATTCTTGTAGCTCGTGTTGCCCAGCAAACATTTGTGACCAATCATAGGGTTCACCGGCAATCGAATACAGTGGTGACTGCACATCTACTGCCGCCCCAGGATAGGTGTTCTGGCTCCAGGTGCCGCCCATAAAGTCACGGCGCTCCAAGATAACAAAATCGTTTATCCCTATTTTGCGAAGGTTTAAGGCCGCAACCATACCGCCAAAACCGCTGCCAATGATGACAACCTGGTATGCCAAGTAATTGTTATTTTGTGGCGAGTCCATTGAGATGTATCCGCATTTTTTTATCGCTACAGACGTTTTATAACAATTTAAGGTTTCAGGTTCACTATTTCTATCCAGCGTTGAAATGGCACCTATCAACATGCGTTTACACAATACCCCTGGCAAAGCAGGTACAATGTGTGCAATAAGTAATCCTAGGCAAACTAACATCCAACAATCTTTTGAACCGCAAGCCAGTCAACATACAAACCCAACGCACCAGCAGCTATTCCTGCCGGGGCGTACTGTTCGCTGAAAGTGACTGGCTATCTGAGCTTGGATTGGTCTATTACTTGCCTAACACAGAGATGGAAATGCACCGGCATAGCCGCTCGGAAGCTTCAATTTTACTAGCGGGAAGCGCAATGGACAGCGACCGCACTGAAACCGATGCCAACATTAATTGTGATATGCGGTTGAAACCAACCGACTACCGGCACAGCGTTAAGTTTGGCCCTAATGGCGCGCTGTTCTTGGCGATTAAGCTCAATCCCAGCCAAAAATTGCAGGAATTAGGATTAGACAATGGCAAGGTAATGCACTCACCTATCCCTAGTAGGGATTTCATTTCCCAGATATGCCGCGCGTTGCAGTTTGACGCCTTGCAACCAGATGAACTAGAAGCAGAAATCGCCGGATTATTTGGCCAACAATTGGCGGATATTAGCCACAAACGCTATCAAAACCCACCCGCCTGGCTCAAGTATGCTTGCGAACTGTTAGAACAATCAAACCTTGGCATAACGGCCATTGCGGCAGAGCTAGGTATCCACCGGGTGCATTTATCGCGGGTCTTTAGCCAGCATTTTCAAATGCCCATGTCGGAATATCGGCGCAAGATGCATCTAGCCAAAGCTATGAATAGCTTGCTACAAAGCAGAGCTACACTGGCGGACACAGCCTACGGCGCTGGCTTTGTGGATCAAAGCCACCTTAACCGCGAACTCAGCCGGTTAGTGGGCATTACGCCCGGAAAAATCCGGCAAGTAATGCCTTAAGTATCTTTTAAGCACAGCCATTTTCATCAATGTTACATGGATCCAATACTAGCTTTCACCCTGCTGCTATGCTGGATAAAAACTGTATTAGGATTGCACATGAAACTCGCAATATTATTCGGGCTGCTCGTTGCAAGCAGCACAAGCATAGCTGAAAGCAAATACCGGAATTGCCCAACACCGGGTTTTAACAACCAAGGGGCAATAGCAGAAACAAAACAGATACCAACAGGTTTAGAAAGTAAAATCCAACCGCTCTTATCCCAATACCAATCATTGCCAGGCGCGGCGATTTCGGTAGTTAAAGATGGCAAAATGATATTTGCCAAAGGCTGGGGTTATGCCGATTTAGAAAATTGCCAACCAGTGACGCCAGATTCGGTGTTTTACCTCAAATCGACTACCAAGTCTTTTTTAGGCATGGCTGGGGCGCTGTTGCACGAGCAAGGAAAAATAGATCTATCCGCCCCCATCAGTGAATTTTTGCCGGAGCTAACATTGCCTGAACCATTGCAGGCCAGCCAGGTCTCTTTGCAAGACCATTTCACCCACACCCAACCCTATTTTAATTCAGGTTTGAACTACCTCACGGCGTTTGTTGGTAACTTACCCGAATCAGAATATGTCGCCCATAGCAACCAATTCGCTATCGCCGCCGATATCAAGTTCCGCTATTCCAACTATGGCCCAATCATGGCAGCCCACGCGCTGTCACAAAAAACCGGACGCAGTTGGAACGACATTATTGACCAGGATGTATTTGCTGCAGCGGGCATGGCACACAGCACTACTAGGGTTGCCAAGGCTGAGACACTAGCATTAGCCAAGGCGTATATGGGTGGGGAATCTAACTATTTCCAACACACGGCTATTAAAACCCAAGCGCAAATGCACGCGGCAGGTGGCGCATTTTCAAGCGCCAATGACTTGGCCAAGTGGTTGCAGATCAACCTGGGTACAGGCAAGTTGGGGGAAACTGAAATATTCCCACGCCGCGCTGTGGAAAGGGCGCAAGCACCGCTAGTCGCCGTAGACCGGGACTTCTTGGAAATCCACCGCTTTGCCCATGGCTTGGGGGTTTACCGAGCTGACTACCAAGGGGATTTGCTGCTGCATCACTTTGGTGGCGAAACTCACGTGTCTTTTATGCCAGAGCATAACCTAGGTGTGGTGGTACTGAGCAACGAAATTGGCTACGGCTTTGCCACTACCCACGAGCTGGCATTGACCATATATGATGTTTTATTGGGTAAAAACGACATTGAGCAAAAACTAGAGGAACGGTTCTCGGCTATTGCTGGACGCTTGGAACGTCGTCGCGGCCAAGTGGCGCAAGCAACCGCTGATGCAAAGGATCCAGCGCCAGAAAAAGTCCCGTTTGAGTTAGCTGGCACCTATGCCAACCCGAGAATGGGCGAGATGCAAGTTACCTCCAAAGAGGATGGTTTTCACGTTATTTTTGGCGAAGTTAGCAGCAAATTATTCCATTATGATGGCGCAAGCTACCGGGCTCAACTAGAAAGCTGGAGCCCCCGCCTATACACCTTTAGTTTTGAGCTAGACGAAAACCAGCAGCCCATCCTCAACTGGGGCGGCAGGATATTCAAAAAATGTGATGCTAAGTGTAGTTAAATTTTTTAAAGCCTAGTTCCAATGTAAATGAAATTGCCACCCACATCGCTGGGTGGCTTTGTCGTTTATGTTATTGTGTATTAAACATAGATACACTTTTTATCTGATCCGTTTGCTGAAGTTGTTATTATTCCCAACGTATTATTGGTGAAATGAATAGGTTATCAAATCCCATGGGCATGCAAGAGACTGAAGCTGCAGTTGTTACTATCCGCACTCTAGAGGAGCTCGCGGAGTTAACAGACTATTCCTTGTTAGATAATCTCAATCGTGACCCTGAGGCGACGGAAACCGGCCATGACCATATGCCGAGACAGGTGTTTTCAGGCCATTATGTGCCGGTTAAACCTACACCTATTGGCAATCCCAAATACGTTGCCCACAGCAAAGTTTTTTTCCGCGAATTAGGTTTTGACGATCGTCTGGCAATGACCGATGCATTTGGCCAGTTTTTCTCGGGTGATTTATCTGAAGCGCCAGAGCCGATGCGCCCTTATGGCTGGGCAACGGGATACGCGCTGTCTATTTATGGCACCGAATATATCCAGCAATGCCCTTTCCAAACTGGCAATGGTTACGGCGATGGCCGCGCCATGTCGGTTGTGGAGGCGGTGATCAATGGCCAGCGCTGGGAAATGCAGTTGAAAGGCGGTGGCCGCACTCCCTACTGCCGAGGCGCTGATGGACGTGCCGTGTTGCGCTCCAGTGTCAGGGAATTCTTGGCACAAGAGCATATGCATGCATTGGGTATTCCCACCTCGCGTTCTTTGTGTTTGTTCGTCTCACAAACCGAGTGGGTTAACCGCCCGTGGTATTCAGAAGGTTCTTATTCCGAAGATCCAGATGTAATGGTGCCCAACCCTGTGGCCATTACCACGCGGGTCGCGCCATCATTCTTGCGGGTTGGGCAGATTGAATTATTTGGTCGCCGGGCTCGCAACAAATCAGATGCAAACGCATTAAAAGAGCTTGAAATGATCGCCCTGCACTTAATTGATCGCGAGTACCAAAATGAGGTTGATGCAGAACTGCCTGTGACTCAACAATTAGTGCAA
Source organism: Alteromonadaceae bacterium (assembly GCA_965279005.1). Classification (GTDB taxonomy): domain Bacteria; phylum Pseudomonadota; class Gammaproteobacteria; order Enterobacterales; family Alteromonadaceae; genus Planctobacterium. Next base: position 602,480 of record CBDIHK010000029.1, read on the forward strand.
TTGGCAACCGCATTTCGCGAGCGCTTGACTTCCTTGGTCACCCATTGGCTGCGGGTAGGCTATTGCCAAGGTAACTTCAACAGCGACAACTGTGCCGGTGGCGGCTATACCCTAGACTATGGCCCATTTGGCTTCTGTGAATTATTCGATCCCTATTTCCAGCCTTGGACCGGTGGCGGCCGTCATTTTTCCTTCCTCAACCAACCAGCCGCAGCCAAAGCCAATTTCGAAATGTTTTGTAGCGCATTGCAGCCCTTGTTTGCATCGGATCCTGAAGCGTTGGAGAAATTGAATGCCATCAACGCGGGGTTTGATCAGGTGATGCAGCAAAATATGGAAGCAATGTGGGCAGCCAAACTAGGTCTCGCGTCATATCACTCAGAGCTATTTATAGGATTGCTCCAACTCATGGTAAAAACCCAGGTGGATTACAATATGTTCTTCCGAGAGCTATCTGAAATCCCGGAAGATGTCGCAAGCCTGGCCAAGAGTTTCTACCAGCAACCGAGTGAAGAACTAAACGAACAGTGGGTGAATTGGCTACAACAATGGCGAGATCAAGTTAATGCCGAACGACGCTCTGATGAGTTGTCCCAAAAAATGAAACAGGTCAATCCAAAATATACTTGGCGCGAATGGCTGATAGTGCCCGCCTACCAGCAAGCAATGAATGGCAACTATGCACTTCTAGAAGAACTGCAAGAAGTATTGGTTAATCCCAACGGCGAACAATCCAAGGAAGTCGAAGATAAATACTACAAGTTAAGGCCAGCACAGTTTTTTGATGCCGGTGGCGTATCCCACTACAGCTGTTCTTCTTAATGCCAATGCAATAGCAAAACAGACATAGCACTTGGGTCACGTGAACCCCACTCCCAGCGCTATTCCTTGTGGGCACTTCGGGCACAAAATTCTTACTTTTAAACAGGGCAGCGTGATTTCTTATTTGCTTACCGTTTTTACTTCGAACAAGTTGATAATGTTATAACATAACATTATCTTTTAAACTTATCCTGAAGTTACTTAGGAACACGGCGTTACCATGACATCCCACAAACACCATTCGCCAGAGGAACAGAGGCTTATCGATGCTCCAGAATCGGAGTACATGAATGATGAGCAGCTGGCATTTTTTAAGAACCTGCTGATTGAGCTGCACGATACAACTCGTGACCATATTAAGTCAGCGAAAGAGCAAATGTTGATCCCACCCGACTTAAGCGATGAAAGTGACCGGGCGACATGGGAAGAACAATGTGCCATCTCTATGCGCATCGTAGATAGGGAACAAAAGCTGTTGCCCAAGATCCAACAGTCTTTAGAGCGGATCCGATTGGGCACCTATGGCTATTGCGAGGAATCGGGTGAACCCATCGGTATTAGACGTCTTTTAATAAGGCCTACCGCCGAATATTGCGCAGACATTAAAGTCTTCAAAGAAATGAAGGAACATATTTACCGAAGCTAAAAGTGTGTGTCTTCCATGAACTAACGCCCAAATGGCATAACCATACCTCAAACACAAGAAGTGAATAATATGTCAAATCACGCCCAACAATTGCCCGTTACCGTGCTTTCTGGATTCCTGGGGGCTGGCAAAACCACCGTACTCAACCATATCCTCAACAACCGCGAAGGGCTAAAAGTCGCGGTCATAGTGAATGATATGAGTGAAATTAATATCGATGCAGCTATGGTGCAAAATGAAGTTAGCTTTAACCGGGCAGAAGAAAAGCTGGTTGAAATGAGCAATGGTTGCATCTGCTGCACACTGCGGGAGGATTTACTGGAAGAGGTTAATCGCCTAGCCAAAGAAGGCAAATACGATTACCTGGTTATCGAATCCACCGGCATATCCGAACCGCTGCCGGTAGCTGAAACCTTTACTTTCGCTGATGAAGAAGGCGTTAGTTTGTCTGATATCGCAAAATTGGACACCATGGTTACGGTGGTAGATGCGGTGAATTTCTTGCAAGACTATGACCAGGCCAAGTCACTGCAAGAAGTGGGCGAAAGCTTGGGCGAAGAAGATGAGCGCAGTGTAGCAGACCTACTAGTAGAGCAAGTTGAGTTTGCTGATGTCCTATTAATCAGCAAAACAGATTTAATTTCCGATTCCGAACTTAGGCGCTTGCAAGGCATCTTAAGAACACTCAATACCGAAGCAGACCAGGTTGCAATCCAGCATGGCAATGTACCACTAAAACGGGTACTGGCGACTAATAAATTCAGCTTTGAAAAAGCCCAGCAAGCACCTGGTTGGCTAAAAGAGTTGCGGGGTGAGCATGTACCAGAAACCGAGGAATTTGGCATTAGTAGCTTTACCTTTACTGCCAGACGTCCTTTCCATCCCAAAAAGTTCTACGAGTTTTTACACAGCAAGGATATCGCTGGAAAACTCATTCGTTCGAAGGGGTTCTTCTGGCTAGCAACCCGTCCCCACTTCGCCGGCAGTTGGAGCCAAGCCGGTGGTGTTGCTCGATACGGGGCGGCAGGACTGTTTTGGAAGGCGATCCCCCAGGATCAATGGCCTGACGATCCCGAATACTTAGAAGCAATTGCCAGACAATGGGTTGAGCCCTTCGGCGATATGCGCCAAGAGTTAGTATTTATTGGCCAAGGTTTAGATAAAGAAGACATCATTTCCAGGTTAAATGACTGCTTGCTCATAGAAGATGAAATGCTAGCAGGTACAGATCTTTGGAAAACGCTGCCGGATCCATTTCCCTCTTGGCGGCAAGCTTAGTCTCAAACGAACGACAGCAAGAAGCCACAAACAACGGAGAAACGCCAAGCCACCTTCATCGAGTGGCTCGGCCTATTTTTACTGTTCAGATGATGCTGAACGCTGTGCTACGCCAATTTGGGTAATCAAAAGTGCAGCGCCAATCAGTGCAAAACCTTTTAGGAAATGGGCTTGTTGCAGGGCACGCACTACCTCGCTTTGTGCATACAACATTTCATAACCATGGACTACAACCGTCACCGGCAACAAAAACGCCACCAACAACCAACCGCCTAAGCGCGGGCGCCAGTTAAACAAAATCATCGCGGCTCCTGCTAACTCAACAATACCTGATAGGTATATCCAAAATAGCTGGAAAGGCACTACATCCGGCATTAGATCTACATAATAAGGCACGTTGGTAAAATGGGTGACACCGGAAAGCAAAAACAACGACGTAAACAAAAAGCGGGCGAACAAGTTAATGCTAATATGCTGTGGAAGTCGATTCTCTGAAAGCATTTTGTGGCTCCTATTAAAATTTAATACAGTTGTCATTTTTCACTTAGCAATGGCGGCGTTATGCTCTAGCCATGACTTTATGCGCAGTTTCCGCTCAGGGCTCACGTCCTGGGCGATACCGGCAACAACCTCGGTCAACTTGACATTGGCCAATGATTGCCTGAATTGGTCTTCAGCATCCCTAAACGAGGACGCAATTTTGCACGGTGACAAACACTCTGCCATAGACGCGCCGCAAGCCCCTTTCTGCCTCACTTCCGTGCATCGGAAACTAGGCGCTGTACCGTCCACGGCGGCGGTAATATCCCAAAGTGAAATGGTTTCAGGTAGGCGGGCAAGCCGGTAGCCACCGGCGACCCCGCGCTTAGCCGAAACGATCCCTGCCCGGCTTAGCATTTGCATTTGTTTTGCCAAGTAAGGTGCAGGTACGCCAAGGAAGTCCGCCAATGTATCCATTGCTAACGCGGCATTCGCTGGCAACAAGGCAAGCAGGGCACAAGTATGGGCTGCCCATTCCACCCCTTTTCCAATTTTCATATTGCTTAAAAAAACCACAAAAACAATTACGGACAAAATATATCTGTAATTGTGATTAAGATCAAGTACGCTGCAAAAATTAATGAATTAGGTGTTTGTGTTAGATGCAATATGTCGACAGGAAAACCATTGAATAACGCCAAAAAAAGGACTGTCGATTATTGTGAAAGACGGGGATTTCGTCCAAATTCCGATTTGACAGGCTTGTGGCCCCTTCCGCAAGAAAGTATAGGATTCACCGCCACTTGTTTGCAGGCGGTGAACATCATACCTATTCTAGATTCATTACCATACGGCCATTGATTTCCCCTTGCTGCATCTGGGCAAAGATATCATTGATATCTTCTAGGCGTTTTTCTTCCACGATGCAATGGACTTTGCCTTCCGCGGCAAATTGCAGGCACTCCTGCAGGTCTTTTCGGGTACCTACGATAGAACCCACAACGGATACACCATTAAGCACGGTATCAAATATAGGGATCTCTAAGGTATCGGGCGGCAACCCCACCAATACACACTTACCGCCACGGCGCACCGAACGGTATGCTTGTTCACATGCAGATTTTTCCGCTGCAGTGCAGATCACCGCATGGACACCGCCCACTTGTTCAAAAATCACGTCTGCAGGCGAGTCCTTGGAAGCATCAATACATATTTCGGCACCCAATTTTGCCGCTAACGCCATCTTATCATTGCCAATATCCACAGCGATGACATTGAGTCCCATGGCCTTGGCATATTGGATTGCTAGATGGCCCAAGCCGCCAACTCCCACTACCGATACCCATTGCCCAGGTTTGGCACCCGAGACTTTAAGCGCCTTGTAGGTAGTAACGCCTGCGCAGAATAGCGGTGCGGCTTGCACAAAACTCAAGTTACAAGGAATTTCCACCACATAGTCAGCATCCGCCTTACAATATTCAGCATAGCCGCCATCAACAGAATACCCGGTATTCTGCTGTTTTAAGCACAGAGTTTCTTGCCCATCCAAGCAAAACTCGCAATGTCCGCAGGCACTGTGCAACCAAGGGATGCCCACCCTATCCCCAACCTGCAAGTGGGTCACTTGCTCACCAACTTTGGCTACAGTGCCAACACCTTCGTGCCCTGGGATCAGGGGTTGTTTGGGTTTGACCGGCCAATCCCCATGGCAGGCGTGCATATCCGTATGGCAAACACCACAAGCATGGATTTTTACCAATACTTCGTTAGCCGCTATGGCGGGTGTTTCTACATCTTGTATTGTGAGTGGTGCCTTAAACTCGCTGCTCACTGCTGCTTTCACTGCTTTCTCCTAGAATGAAACCCATTTTTTCGCATAGGCTAGCGGCGATGTGCAGAGTTCGTCATGATCCAGCGCAAGGCTTTGGCGGAATATTTACCAGCAGCTAATTCTTTGTTGACCCGTCTATAGCTTCACAGTTTAGACTTGAGCATACCAGAGAGTCAGGTGGATACCATGTACAAGATTTCTGAACTAGCCAAAAAAGTCGGATTGACGCGCTCAACAGTGCTGTATTACGAAAAATTAGGGCTGGTAAAGGGACAACGCGCTGCCAATGGCTACCGCTATTTTGGGCAAAATGATTTGCAGCAATTGCTATTGGTCAAAGAACTACAGGCTGGCGGCTTGAGCCTGAAAGAATGCGCACAAGTACTGCAAAATGGGATCCAACAATCGGTGATCACACAAAAGTTGGCCAACCTGGAAACTGAAATAACGGCCAAATTGCAGGCTAAACAGTTGTTAAACGCCCTGTTAGGTAAAGATGACGCAGGCCTAAGGTCATTCCACAACAGGTTGGAAGCCATCGCCCCAAGCGCCCATAACAATTGGTTGCTTGCCGAGGGGTTTGAACAGGGTGACGCATTGCGCTTGCGCTGGCTTTCCCGCAATTTACATGCACATGAGGAGTATATGAAGGACTTTGAACGCATTTTTAGCACACTAGACCGGCACGGGCCGGGGACTGAAGCCGACACCCTTTGGGCGCTCAAGAATATTAAAAGCGCCCCAAAACGCATTTTAGATATCGGCTGTGGCACCGGTGCTTCTAGCATTCCGCTGGCACAAAACAGCCATGCCCAGATAGTCTCGCTGGATAATTTCCAATCCAGCTTAGCCCATTTGCGGCAATTGCTTGCGGCCAAAGGCCTGGAAAACAGGGTCGAGGTTTGTGAAGGCAGCATGCTGGACATTCCCTTTAGCGACAACACGTTTGATGTACTGTGGAGCGAAGGCAGTGCCTATATTATGGGTTTTGAAAATGCGCTTAGACAGTGGCGGCGCCTGCTACAAGACAACGGCTACCTGGTAGTTAGCGATGCTGTCTGGTTGGATAGAAGCAAAAATGCCAAGGCAAAACAGTTCTGGACGACAGAATATCCAGATATGCAAACTGTACAAACCAGGCTTGGGCAATGCCAGCAGCAGGGGTACAAGGTCATTGATTACCGCTTGCTGGGCGAAGAAGCCTGGAAAGCCTATACCAATCCACTGCGCAAAAGGATAGCGGAGCTGGAAGCCGACATACCTGGCTCCCAAGCAATTGCAGACATAAAAAGTGAAATCGCTATCCACGACCAATTTGAAGGCTGTTATACCTACCTAATGCTGGTACTACAAAAAACCAACTAACAGGGCGGCATACGCCGTCCCAAATACAGCCAGTCGTGCCTAAGTCACTTTGTTACGCACCTGGAATTGCGGCTGCAAGTGGGTTTGCTTGCTGAGGATATCTTCCATAATGGCCACGGCATCAGCGATTTGTTGGAAGCTATTGTACAAAGGCGCAAAGCCAAACCGGATATAGCTAGGCGCCCTGAAATCCGCTATAACCCCTCGGGCTATTAGCGCTTGGCACAAGCCATAACCCTGCTCATATTCATAGCACAGCTGGCTACCACGCTGTTCTGGATCACTAGGCGAAATGCAGCGCAAAACCCGGCAATGTTGTGATTGGCCGACCAACTCCTGGAAAAATGCGGTTAACTGTTTAGATTTTTGTCGAATTTCGCTGATATCTGTTAGATCATACACATCCAGAGCGGAGGCAACAGCACTCATGGAAATTACCGGGGGTGTACCCACCAGTAGTTGTTTAATGTCGCTAGCAGGTTCATATTGCGGGCTAAAGGCAAAAGCATTGTTGTGACCCATCCAACCGTAAAGCGGTTGGTTGAGGTTGTGCTGGTGCGCTCTGGCAACATAGGCAAAAGCCGGTGCGCCTGGCCCTGCGTTGAGGTATTTGTAGGTGCAGCCAACGGCGAAATCCACTTGCCACGCGTCCAAGGCCACTGGCATTACGCCAGTGCTGTGGGCAAGATCAACCAGCATCAATGCCCCACTATTATGGGCAGCTTGGGTTAATGCACCGATATCCAGGCGTTTGCCGGTACGGAAGTTCACTTCTGTCGCCATGAGCACAGCGGTATCGGCATCAATACTGTCTAACAACTTATTTTCTTCCACGAGTTGCAGTTGGCATTTTTGCTCACCGAGCAAAGCCTGCAGTCCCTGCACCATATACAAATCTGTGGGAAAATTGTCCTGGGTAGACAATACCTTGTTCCTGCCTGGGCGTAATTTTAAGCCTGCTGCCAACAGCTTAAACAGGTTGACCGAAATGGAATCACAGCAAATAGTTTGGCCGGGTGCAGCGCCTACCAAGTTGCCAATACGGTCACCAATGTTAAGCGGCAAATCTATCCAGCCGTGTTTATTCCAACTGGTGATGAGATCCTGCCCCCATTGTTGCTGGGTCACCTCCTGCACTTTATCCAGGGTTGCATTAGGCATCAGGCCGAGTGAGTTGCCATCAAGGTAGATCACGCCTTCAGGCTGGTGAAAATGTCGCTGCAGGTGCGCAAGGGGATCCGCTGCGTCCAGCGCAGCTGCATCAAGTTCTGTCGTCATAAGATATGCTTTATTCTAGTGTTTCTAGCAGCGCTAGTGCCTTCAGCCAAGCTTGGCTTTGGGGATGGATAAAATCAAAATGTCCCGCGCCCGCAACCAATATTTGTTGGCTTGTTGCTACTGCCTGGCTTTGTGCCACTGGCACGATATTGTCAGCGTCGCCATATATTAAGTAGCTACTAGTATGTAATTTATGGGAAATTGGATTTGCCAGCAGATATTGCTCTGGTTTTTCTGACTCACTGCCACCCATAAATTGCAAAGTTGATTTTTGGCAGCCATTTTCACCTTGGGCATAGGAATTGATATCGGTAATGGCAGCCAAACCGACTACCGCCTTCACGTCTGGTAATTGTTTGGCAGCAGCTAATAGCGCCAAATGTCCTCCCGCAGAATGCCCCATCAACACCGTGTTGCTGAGCACTAATTTTCCGTTTTTAGCTAGGCTTTGCACCGCCTGCACCACATCCTCAAGGGAATGTGGCCAACCTGGATTTTCCTGGTCGCTGCGTCGGTATTCCAGTGACCAGGTCCGGTAACCTTTTGCTTTCAGATCGGCAGTAATAGACCGAGAATGCACTATGTCATAAGCTTTTAGCCAGCAGCCACCATGGATAAATACGATATCCAACTCTTTGGCTTCGCCATCTGGTAACCAGGCCTCAATAAACTGATCTGGTTGTTCGCCGTAGCGGATCATTTCATCCGGTGTTGTTTGTGTAAGCTCAGTCACCGACTTGTAGCTTACGCTGCGCAAAGCTTCTGAAGCGAAAACCAGGTTAGGAAGCAATAATAAGCTGAATAACAGAGTCCATTGGCGCACGCCGAATACCCAAAAATAAAAAATAAGTTTGGTTACTATGCAAAATTAAATAGGCGAATAAAAGCACGTGAGATAAATTGTAATGAACTGGCTATTTGGCAATCCAAGTTATTTTAAAATCGCTTCAAAATAGCTCCATATTCGCCCGTTCCTAACAATCATAGGCATCGCCAGTCTCGAGCAAAACGATACCACCCGATAATATAGAACATTTAATAACCAATAATTTCAAACACTTAAAGCAAACCTATTAAAAAGCTATTGACTGATAGGTAGCTTCAAACTAGATTACCTACCTACTGATAGGTTTCCAAATAACAAAACCTAGATGAGTTTGCTATTTATACGTTAATTTGTGAGTTTCCAAACATGAAACTATATGAAACCAAAGGCTTCCCTAACCTACTACGGGTTGCCATTGCCCTGGCAGAAAAAAATGCAACCAGCCTGGTTGAAACTGTCGCTGTCGATGTTATGGCGGGTGAACACCGCACCGCTGAATTCCGGCAAAAAATCCATTAGCGACTGTGCCCGTATTAGAGTTAGATGATGGCACTTAAACCGGGCATACGCCTAAAGAGCGGGCGGTGGTACATATGAGGCTGCGCAGGGCCGAAGCAATGGTGATAGACGCAACAGGCGCTTAAACAACAATTGAAAATAGGAGCCGGTTATGAAAATCAATGCAGATTTTAACCAAAGGGTTGTGGTGCATAGCGACGAATTGGAGTGGCTAGCTTCGCCTATGCCAGGGGTTGAAAGGCGACCTTTGGATCGCGTTGGTGGCGAGGTAGCCAGGGCAACCAGCATAGTGCGCTACGCGCCGGGCAGTGCGTTTTCTTCTCACGTGCACACGGGTGGCGAGGAGTTTATCGTGCTTGATGGTGTATTCCAGGATGAACACGGCGACTTCCCTGCCGGTTCCTATATCCGCAATCCGCCAGAGTCCAGCCACACCCCCGGTTCTGAACCAGGATGTGTGATCATGGTCAAACTTTGGCAATTTGATATGGCAGATCGCACCCATATTCGCTTGCGTACCGATTTTATGCCTGCTATTCCGCACCGGGATTTACCCGGCATAGCGGTAACCCCATTGTACCAAGACAAACTTGAGCGGGTTGAAATGCAATCCTGGGAACCAGGCGCAACGCTTGACTTAGAGGTTCCCGGTGGTGCTGAAATCTTGGTGCTGGAAGGGGAGTTAACCGAGCACGCAGATAACCTAATCAAGAACAGCTGGTTGCGCATACCGGTAGGTGGCCACCTTCAAGCCAAAACAGAAACTGGTGCCCGCATCTGGCTTAAAACCGGGCATTTGGCCCAAGTCAATCAGCAGGTACAAAGGGTAAGCAACGCCTGACTATACAGCGACATTAATTCAAATGGCCCACAAGGCGCCCTAAATGTGCCTTTTTGACATCCCAACACTTGAATTTCTGATACATCCTTTGCGGTTATTCCAATCTTCCTAATAATATTAATGGCTATTCCCAAACAGTGCTTTCGGAAATTTAGCGCACCTGACTAGGAATATAGCAAGCAACTGGTCAGCACCGGATAATCGTCCTACACTGAAAATACCTTTTGCCCACGGCTATTATTTTTCTGGTGAGATATTTGCGTAAAACTTGCCCGCTAATTGTTGTTACCTTAGTTTCCGTTTTGTTCCTGACCGGTGTTGCTGTTTCTAATGAGGAGGAAAGCAATAATAATGTTGCACCTAAAATAATCTCCGTTTTTGAAGACCACCAAAACCTGTTGCAAGTGAGCGCTACCTATGCGGTTTCCTGGCACTTGTTAGTAGCGGCCCTGGAACAAGAGGGTGTTTCTTTTGACGTCATTCCCAGCAACTGGAATTCGTCCATCAACCGGCTCAAAAATGGCAAAAAAGATCTGGTCTTTGGCGCATTCAAAACACCTGAACGCGAACGCTGGGCCATATTTTCCCTGCCCCTTATGCCAGAGTACAATGCCCTATATGCGCTTAACAGCCACCCTGTAGTAAGCCTCTCCGAGATTACAGACTTCAGCAACTATGCGGTTGCTGTGATTGAACAAAGCTCCCAACTGGGACTCGCTAAAGAGTTAGGTTTCGACAATATCTATGCGGCGGCAGAGCGGGGCAAGCTCTGCACCCTGCTGTTCTCGAAACGGGTAGATTTCATTATTACCCAAGGCTCATACCCCTTTACCTGTGATCAGCCGGGCGAAGTTAAACGCTACCCACCGCTTAAGACGCAGTATTACCGGGTAATGGGCATGGATAAGGAAGCGACCAGGGACTTAATGAATTCAATTAATACTGGATTGCAGAAAGTGGTGCAATCTGGACAACTGGAGGAACTACTACAACAGTTTCCCGACGCATCCGTGCTTGATAAATGGAAAAGCCAGTTTCTAAAAGAAGCAAATACAACTCCCGACCCAGATACCAACAATTAGGGGAAAACCAGGCAACAAATGACATGGGGAATACCCCGATGTCATTATTGCTACTCAACCAATTTCAATGCTTGCCGCCTTTGCTGCAGAACAGCCTCGATCTCTTCAATATCGGTGCGCAAAGGTTCAAGGCTTGCCTCTAACTCCTTGTTCTTTTCAATCAATTCACGGCGTATTTCAGGCGTCGTTGCACCGGCAACAATGGTGTCCTCATTGCGTTTAATCTCACTTAAAACATCTTCAAGGCGCCGCTCTGCCTCGCGCAAGTCTTCTTCAACATCCCAGACTGCACGACGGGCGACATAGACTTTTTCGCCTTTGGCAAAGGCGTCGACAAACTCTGGGAAGCGGCTGCGATCACATACTTCAGGATAGCTGCTGCCATCAGAAGCCATGGTATAGCCCCGGTTTGAGCGACAAAATACGGTTAATCCTTGGCTGTGGCCTTGGTTGTAACGTTCAAAGTTTGGGGTGACACCATGCTCGGCGCAGGCCTTACGGTGTTGGGACAGGTAGTTGGCTTCCCTACCATATGATGCGTCTTCGTGGCCAATGGCATACCAATCAGCAGTAATGCATTCTTCTTTATTCAGCGTTGCACAGGAACTGACCAATAGGGTGAACAGGCCTGCGGCAACCGGGTAAATTCCATTTTTCATTTAGCGACCTCATAACTATTTTCGAAAGCATAGACACTATCTTTGCCCAAAACAATGCTAGGGCGTGCTTGCTTTTCCAACGATTGGTTTAGTTTAATTAATTATCTTGTACTGCATCTGTACTGAAGCTGAAAATCCAAGTAGGAATTTTAGATAGGGAAAGTTGTCGACATCTACCACGGTAAAACCCACCCTTTCATAAAGGCGCTTAGCCGCGGGGTTAGTGTCGATAACGTCGAGGCGGACTGAGCCAAAACCCTGTTCCTGCGCATAAGCTATGACGCGGTGCAGCAGCTTGCTGCCAATACCGCTGCCGCGCATTTTCGGTGAAACGCTAATACCGTCCATCAAGAGTTGGCCTGGGCTATATTCACGCTCAAACAATAGCAATACCAAGATGGCCCGCACCGCACCAATCCAACCTAACTCGCGTTTTAGCAAGCCAAAACCAATGCCTCCGGTTAGCGAACCTTGCCCCGTCTTAAAGCCCGCGATACCGACCAATTCCCCTTGGCTCAGCGCCACAATGGCAAACTTGGGATTGAAGCCATCCCTTAAAATTGCTAGCCGGGCAGCGTTATCTGGAATAGCAATCCTAAGCTTGGCGCCAAAAGCAGCGTCATATAATTCAGCTGCCTTGGTTCTCTGCCCATCACTAAAACCGGTTTTAATCTGGGTGGTGTTATCCATCGTCTTTAACGGGTAATGTTGTTATGGCAATCGTAATTCTGCAATGCATAGCAAGCTAACGCTAGTTTTCCATTTACTTGTAATTATAGGAACCCTGTGCAATCTTTTTTGTGCAACAACTATCAAAAGTGTGCATGGTTCAGGATCTTAAACGGGAGAAGGAATTTGAAATACTATCTTTTGGGTCTATTGATGATGGTTTATTCAGCAGCCAGTTTTGCCCAGGCATGGAGTTATTCGGATACACCAGATTTACCAGATGGTCCGGTGTCGCCTCTGGTTCAACCGCTTCTAAAAACCATTAACTCAGGGGATGCCAACCAAGTCGAAGTCTTTATCAAGCAACATTTTGCGACCAGTTTGCGCGACCGTTATCCCATGGCAATGCACATCAATATGGCGCTGGATCTCAATGCCAACTTCGGTGAATTGAGCTTCCATTCGGTGCGAACCTACTCCCAGCCGCTCCCTGCCACCGACTTGGATATTATTTTGAAAGCCGCCTTGACCGAATCATGGCGCGGTATCTCAATTTCCGTCAGTGATAAAGCGCCGCATAAAATTGTCGATTTAAGGTTTTCACCAGCGCGTACGCCCAGCAATTTACCAGAGCCTGAGCCCCTGTCACTGGAGCAAGCGGTAGCAGAACTGGAAGCTTATGTAGGGCGCTTGGCTAAACGCGATGTATTTTCCGGCGCGGTATTGCTCGCCAAGCAAGATACAGTGTTATTTAGCGCTGCCCATGGCCTGGCCAGTAAACGCTTTAATGTAGCCAACAACCTGCAGACCAAATTTAACCTGGGTTCGATGAACAAGATGTTTACCTCTGTCGCTATTATGCAGCTAGTGCAAGCCGGCAAACTCTCCTTAACCGACACCTTGGACAAGTTTGCCGATGAAAGCTGGCTGCCAAAAGAGGTGAGCAGTAAAATTGAAATCCAGCACCTACTTACCCACTCGTCGGGCCTCGGTAGCTATTTCAACCGGGACTATGCCGAATCTTCTAAAAACCTGTTTCGCGAGCTTGCTGACTACAAGCGCTTGGTTGAAAACGAAATCCCACGGTTTGAGCCAGGTACCGACAACCGCTATAGCAATACAGGTATGCTGATGCTGGGCGTCGTTATTGAAGCGGTGAGCGGGCTGGATTATTTCAGCTATGTTCAGAAGCACATATATAAACCCGCAGGTATGGTGAATTCAGACAGCTATGAAATGGATCAGCCGGTACCCAACTTGGCTATAGGCTATGAACGGGATCACAGTGCAGAAACTGGTTGGCGCAACAACCTTTATATACATGTGCTAAAAGGCGGGCCTGCCGGTGGTGGCTTTTCTACCGTCGAAGACTTACACCGCTTTGCCTTGGCACTTATGCAATACCGACTACTAAACAAAAATTTTTCCGAGCTATCCTATTCCCCTAAACCAGAACTTTACGCTTTCGGATATGGTTACGGCTTTGATATAGATGGCAGCGTCGATAACCGCATTGTTGGACATGGCGGCGGCTTTGCTGGTATTAGCGCTAACCTCGGTATTCACCTGGATAAAGGCTATATCGCGGTGGTGCTATCCAATATTGGTGGCGGTTCTCGTCCAATCCAAACAAAAATCAAAGAGTTATTGGCACGGGTTAAAGACTAACCATGAGAATAGAGGCGGCGATGCTACTCTGCCCAACTCATTGCCTTTGCTGGTAGTGGTGCAAGCTTTTCAAGGAAGTAAAAAGTCCTGCTAGCAGGGTAAAGTCGTGGCCGGCGTGCGCAAATTCCTCTATTTGTATTGTTAGGTCAACGCTGCGGTTGCGCAAAACATAGTTGGCAAAGGCATCGTACACCTCCCGTGTCGCGCCCGCTTCAGCGCCGATGTTCATGTACAGGTAGTTAGGACTTTCGAGGTTTGATATGACAAATTGCTGCACTGCTTTTCGTGTCTCCTGTTCGCCCCACCACACCGCTGGACTATAAGCCAAATGGGCATGGAATAAGTAGGGACGGGACTGCAGGCTATGTAATACCAACAAACCTGCGACAGAGTGCCCCATAACAACCCTCGCACCTGATGTGCGGTAGTTTTTGTTTATCTCAGGCATGAGTTCCAATTCGATAAAATTAAGGAACTTATCTGCACCACCGCCAGCCCCAACTGGCCCCCTAGGATCTTGGTTAACGGTGGGGGCGTAATCATTCAATCGGTCAATACTGTAGATCGAGACCACAATGTGTTCATTTGCACCGCCAGATAGGTGCATACGTCGGTTCATACTGGCAACTAATGCGCCATTGCTCTCACCATCTAACACATACATAACGCGGTAGCGTTTGTCAGGCTCGACTGGGTAAGAACCAGGTAAATACACCGTGATTTCCCGATCTTGCTTTAGGATGTTGGAGGAAACTATGAAGTTCTCGGATGGATCGGTTGCTCTCGCACACAGAGAAATGGCGCAAGCGGCTATAAACAACAATGTCCTCATATTGAAAAGTCCTTTTCTGATAGGTCGAACAGCGATCCTATCAGAAAAACACAGACCTCAAAAATGCCCTATATACAATTGTGCTTAAGCTCAACTAGCAGGATTTGTACAAAGATAATCATAAGAAGTTTGATGCATTGGCGGTCAACTTCCACTGGCCATCTTGTTTTTCAAACGTTGCTATCCAAGCGCTGGTAAACTCAAATTGCCTTGGCTCTGCCTCAATGGTGGTACCAACCGCTGTGACTTGTGCCGCCAACCAGCCAATCTGACCGTCCCCGGATACCGTGACCTTAGGCTGGATAAGATCGACATATTTGCTGTGTGTCCGGCTGGCAAGTGAGGCGGTCATAAATTCTGATGCCGCTTGCCCAGTCACCTGTTCCACCTTACCCCGGTTTACTATCAACACATTATCCGCCCACACGTGTTCCATTAGCCCACCGTCACTTTCAATATGCGCGTCAATCATTTCACGATGTAGCCTGATCAGCTGCTGTGCGTCAGTGAGGTGCTGCATGGGTGGACTAAGCTGCTGGAAGCGCCTGGGCTGGTTAAACAGCACTTCCACGAAATCATAAGTAAACATTAACTCACCATGCGTGATAATAATTTGATAAGGCAGTGTTACACCATTTACTGTTTTCCACTTGCCATAACGGGTGATCACGGTGCCGTGTTGTTCATATTCAGCGATAAGTTCCAGTGGTGCCCCAGTCTTGGCATATTTTAAGGTAAGGGCGGTGCCATCTATATCATTGGTTTTACTAGCAAAACAATCACACGCAGCGTAGAGTGTGGTTTCCAATTCCGAGGCTAAATCAAACTTGTCAAAATTCAGCAGCTGGGCGTGGAACTGGTGGCATAAGATAAAATCCCGGAAATCGGCCGGAATATCAGTTTGATTTTTGCCATCGTACGACCAAAATCCATGCCCCTCACGCCCCATAGTGATGCGGGAATTTTCCGTTTCGCGATGAAAAATATAGCGTTCTTGATCCAACCAAACCGACTCTACTTTAAAGCCTGAGCCATCAGATACGCTAACATTAGCGCGGGCATAGACTGAGCCTAGCCCAGATAAGGATTTGGTATCTCCTAGATAAGCCAGCCATTCACCTGCGCTTAAAGCTTGGCAGAAGAATAAACTGGCTAAAAATAGATAACGTGTTTTTTTCATTTTATTGTCCCCACAACAATACCTGGATAGTGATTAAAAAAGCTTAGAAGCGCTGCGGTTGGGGAACAAAGGGAGTAGGCTTGTTTATTGCGCCATTCATCGTATAAAAAACAGCCTGGCGTTATACAAACCAGGCTGCTAGTTCAGAAAGAAAATAAGTGCTGTTTTTTTACTCTTCGCTGTCGTTTTCTTCTGCGTCTTTATACTTATCAAACCAAGACAGGATATAACCTATTTTGCGCGCTAAGTTGGACGGTTTTGCGGCGATACCGTGGTAGGCACCCTGGATGCGTACCAATGAACTCTCCACCCCTTCCAAACGAAGGGCACCGTAATATTGCTCACTTTCTGCCATCGGCGTGCGCACGTCTAGCTCGCCGGTAAGGACCATAGTCGGCGTGTTGACATTGCCCACCAAGGCCAATGGTGAACGCTTCCAGTACTGCTCAAAATCGTTCCAAGGTAGGTCAGTAAACCAGTAGCGGGTCATAAAGGTATAGATATCGGAAGTACCGATCATGCTGATCCAGTTGATCACTGGTTTGGCCACCACTGCCGCTTTGAACCTGTCGGTATTGCCGATGATCCAGGCGGTCAAGACACCACCGCCAGAACCGCCGGTGACAAACAGGTTGTTTTCATCCACATAGCCCTTGGCAATAACGCCATCCACCATATCCATTAGGTCGTTGTAGTCTTCTGATGGGTAGTTTTTATCGATGAGGTTGGCAAACTCAGCGCCTTGGGAAGTTGAACCGCGCGGGTTGCCATAGAGCACCACATAACCCGCTGCTGCGAACATTTGCACTTCAGTGGAAAACTCAGGACCGTAAGCGGTATGTGGGCCACCGTGGATCTCCAAGATCAGGGGATACTTTTTAGTTGGATCAAAATCAGGTGGCGTCACTATCCAGGCCTGCAATTCACGTTCATCGACGCTGCTTTTTACCGTCATCAATTCTGGCTTGTTCATGGTTTTATGATCAAACAGGTCGCCATTTAGATCCGTTAACTTGCTGACATTGCCACGCCTGTCAACCAAGGCTAAATCGGCTGGCCGATCACCGCTATTGTGGGTGTAGACCACCTTGCCATCATCAGTAATATCATAGTGGCCAGAGGTATAGGGGCGGCCAATGCTCATGCCGCCAAGGGCGCTGGTTTTGTTAGTGATATCACCGTCTAAATCAACATGGGCAACATATTTTTCACCGTTGTTGTCATAGCTGAAATACAAACCTTCGCTATCGTCAGCCCAAGTGACATCACCCACTGACCGGTCAAGATCCGGTGTCAACCGCTTTAAACCAGAGCCATCAGGCCTCATCACATAAAGCTCGCTACCTTGGCTGGATTTACCATTGTCTTCAAAGCCAGTAAAGGCCAACAACTTGCCGTTTGGACTCATCTGAGGACTGCTTTCCGGACCGCTCATGTCAGTCAGCTTGGTGACTTGTGAATCCGCTAGGTTTACCGCCAATAGATCGCTGTTGAAAATATCAAAGTCAAAATCTTCACGTGTGTTGGCTGAGACAATAATTTGTTTGCCATCCTGGGTCCAGGCGAGGGAGCCGGAATAGTCATGGTTGCCAAAAGTAATTTGGCGTGGCGTGCCGCCGATGGTTGGCACCACGTAAACATGCACATTACCTGGACGGTTCATGCCCGCACCATCGCGCTGGAACAGGGTTTGGTCGATGTAATGGGCATCCTCTGCCCACTCAGCGCCTTTGGGCTTGAACGGCAGGCTGAATTTGGGTTTGGCCTTGGTTGGGGTAAACATAGTGAATGCCAGGTGTTTGCCATCAGGTGAGAAACTCAGGTTTCCTGGGCTTCTCTGGACATCGGTAACCCTGGCGGTAGCGCCACTCGCAACAACGCGTACATAGATTTGTACCTTGCCTTCTTTGCTGGATAAATAGGCCATCTTGCTGCCATCTGGCGAAAATAGCGGGCTATAGTGGTTTTTAGCATCTGACAATAGCGGCATGTGGCTGCTGCCATCAAGCGCTACCGTCCATAAATTACGGCGCAGGCTATCGCTCATAATATCCATACTGCGGCGTTCATAAACTACGGTTTTGCCATCAGGCATCACCACAGGGTTAGCTGCATACTCTAGGTGGAACAGGTCTTGGTAACTAATACTGGTATCGCTGGGAACGTCACTAGTACTGTGATCTGCCGTGGCTTGGGCTGCAAACAGGGCAGTTATGCCCAGCGCCAGGCTGGCGCGGAGTAACGGATGTTTTTTCATAGGGTTCTGTCTGTTTTTAGGGCTATTGTTGTTGCAATTCGAATTAATAACGCAGCATCTTACTATTGGATCAGGCGGGCGGCTGAATTCATTTGTAACAGAAAAAGGCAAGTTATTGAGGTTTTGTATAAATCTACTAGTATGCAGTCAGCCCTAAAAAGCGAATCACTAAAACAATGCAACAAAGACCAATAAGGCTAGGAACTATGCATTATTCCCGTCGCCCCCTAACAAGCATACTGCTTGCCGGTGTGTTTGCCCTTGGCAGCCAGGCAGCAATGGCTGATGACGATGCCAATGACGCATCCAAATACCATTTCCAACCTGAAGATATATTCCAGTTGGAACTTGCGGCATCACCGCAAGTATCGCCCGATGGCGAGAATGTGGTTTATGTACGCCGCTCTGCCGACATCATGACCGACAGTACCCGCTCTAGCATTTGGATCGCCGATGCCGATGGTAGTAGCCACAGGCCGCTGCTGTCCTCCAAGAAAAACTACTATTCACCCCGTTGGTCGCCGGATGGTAGCCGATTGGCCTATATCTCCAATACTGAAGGCAAGCCGCAACTATACGTGCGCTGGATGGACACCGGGCAAACGGCACTGGTCACTAACATTAACTCATCGCCGTCTTCTATTACCTGGTCACCCGACGGCAAGTTCATTGCATTCACCATGAGTGTGGATGCTAAAGAGACGCCATTTAAAGTTACAATGCCGAAAAAGCCCAAAGGCGCAGAGTGGTCACCCAAGTTTGAGTACATCACCAAAGCCCGTTACCAAGCTGATGGCCGCGGTGTTTTGGATCCGGCCTACACCCATATATTTATTGTACCGTCAGAAGGGGGTACCGCCCGCCAGTTGACCTCCGGCAACTACCATCACCGTGGCAGCCTGAGCTTTTCGCCAGACGGCGGGCGCATCTATTTCTCTGCCAACCGCAGTGATAACTGGGAATACGAACCCGTCGAGGCTGACATATACACAGTCGATATGGCAGGCAAGATTGAACAAATTACCGACTATCCGGGCAACGAAAGCTCGCCGGTAGTATCGCCCAACGGTGACTATGTGGCCTATTCCCGCCGTGACGACAAAAAACTCGCTTACCGCAACCGCTACCTGCATGTGATGGATGCCGACGGCAGCAATGACAGGAACTTAACCGCCGATATTGATAACTCAGTGTCCAACTTCCACTGGAAAGGCAACTCAGGCCTGTATTTCCAGCAAATGGTGCGCGGTGTTACCCAAATTGACTACGTTACCCTGCGCGGCAAACACTCCAAGGTTGCCACCGGCCTAAGTGGCACTACCCTGGGACGCCCTTACACTAGCGGTACTTTTGACTACAACAGCGATTTGCTGGCCTACACCAAGGGACGCACCGACAGGCCCGCAGATTTGTTTGTCAAAGATGGCTCACGGGAAAGGCAGCTGACTTATCTAAACGAAGATGTGTTTGGCCACAAAACATTGGGTGAAGTTAAAGAAATCACTTATAAATCATCCATTGATGGCGAAGAAATCCACGGCTGGTACATTTTGCCGCCGGATTACGACGCCAGCAAAAAGTACCCACTCATTATTGAAATCCACGGCGGCCCGCACCTAGCCTATGGTCCTGTTTTCACCGCTGAATTGCAGCGCATGGCGGCGGAAGGTTATATCGTGTTCTATAACAACCACAGGGGTAGTACCGGCTATGGCGAACGCTTTGCGCTATTGTTGCAAAACAAATATTCCTCCAAATATGATTTTGCCGACCATATGTCCGGTGTCGATGCCCTTATCGATAAAGGCCTGGTAGATCCAGAACAGCTATTTATTACCGGTGGTTCTGCTGGAGGTATCGCCACCGCCTACGCGATTGGCCTCACCGATCGCTTTAAGGCAGCGGTAGTGGCTAAACCCGTTATTAACTGGTTGTCAAAGGTACTGACCGCCGACAGTGGCCTATACCAAATTCCCTACCAATTCCCAGGAATGCCTTGGGAGGAAATGGAACACTATTGGGAGCGTTCACCGCTGTCCTTGGTGGGCAACGTCACCACCCCTACCCTTTTGATCACCGGGGTTGAAGACAAGCGTACGCCCATGTCCGAAACCGAGCAGTTTTACCAAGCCCTTAAGCTGCGCAAAGTGGATACGGTATTGGTGAAAGTACCAGGTGCTGCGCACGGTATCGCCGCCCGTCCCTCGCGCATGGTAGGCAAAATTGAAAATATCATCGCCTGGTTTGACAAATACAAAGATGCGCAAGAAGAGTCCATCGAAGCTGACAAAGAATAAATCAGTCTTCTGGCGAATGATTGACTCAAAGGCAGCCTAGATAGGCTGCCTTTTTTGTTGGCTTTAACCAATAGCGGCTGTTAAATTGCACTAGCAAGAGCGATATAAAATCGCTGTTTGACAAAAAATATGACAGTGTAATTAAAAGGGATTAAAAATGGGATTGGAAACGGATGTTGCAATAGATGAAGTAATGGCGCCTTTGCTTTTTACAACCTCAGTACAAAGCGTTGGCCTACTTATGATGCTAGTCGCTTATATTGTCGCACTAATAGCAGCTTACAAACTTTATAAAATGGATTTAGTGCCGTGGAATAAGGTAATTTATCCATGCTTGCTAATTGCAGCGCTGGTGAATCTTTCGCTAGTGGTATTACAGACTACTGTAGAGTGGGAACTGCTGATATATTTGGAAGCGGTATTGGTGGCAAGTGATTCGGCGCTGTTATTGTTAATGGCGATGTCCTTCTCTAAGCTTATAAAATTCTTGGGATCCAGTATTTATAACTAGATCCAGATTCCTGGAATAATGACAAGTACAAAATAAAGGAAGTAAATGTGGCAAGAGTTATTTTAGTCGCCTTTGTAATTATATTGGCAGGATGCACTGCAACAGGTCAAAACAACACAATTGATGTCAGCACTGAATTCACATCCACCGATCCAGACTATGGATATAGTGAAAGCAAACCCGTTAGTTTAGGTGGCTTCTTGAGAGGCACCCAATATGAGGGCGCACATATTCAGTATTTTGAAAGCCTTAGGGGGCCTAATGGCGAACAAGTTCAGGTTAGGCGCTTGGGTAGCTGCTGCGCATTCGAAGATGCGTCAATGCCCTTTGGGGGTGGCTTGCTAGACAAATACCAATTAACCTATGCTGGCCAAACCGAACCGAAAATCATCTTTGTAAACTTGTACAAGTTCGAGAAGCCAATGGCGCCGCTAGGATTTAAACTACTTTAGAAAACGACTAGCCATTTGGCTTTAAATCATTGGCGGACAAACCAAATTTCTGCAAATACAGCCGAAGCCGGTGCGAGTCATTCTGGGTTTGCTTGCGCAACCGGCTTTTATCAAAGAGCTTGCGACTTGCTTCAGCCAAAGATTTGCTCTTTAAGCACACACCAATAACGTATTTTAGCTGTTCCTGGTCGAAGCTATCCATATCCTCCAGCAAAATTTGCTCAACATAGTCTGAAAGCTCAACAGCAGAGGGGGATGTTTTGCCCTGCCAGCGCTGCCGTAAACGTTCGATTTCGCGGTCGACCGTGGTTTCGTCGATCCTTCCCGTAGGACTGAGCGTTGCCATCCTAGTGACACTGGCATTTAGATCCCGGAAATTGGCGACCCACGTCGCCTCCGGCGATTTGGCGTACGCAAGGTATGTGCGTTTTGCCCTCTGGCTAAAACGGATATTGCGATCCAGCAGCCTGGCGCTTTGTCGAAGTTCAAATTCCAAGTTAACTTCAAAGTCATCCATGCGCTGTTTTAACGAAGGCAATTGCCAACTCCAAATGTCAATCCGTGCCAATAGATCCTCCCTGAACTTGCCTTGCTGGACTGCTTCATTGAGATCTCGGTTAGTGCCAGCAATCAACTGGAAGTCGCTATAAACCAGCCTATCCGACCCCACAGGATAAAACTCTTTGGCCTCAATGGCATGCAGCAGCATAGCTTGCTCATCCATGCCCAACTCGCCAATTTCATCAAGGAATAACAGCCCTTTGTTGGCCTGAAGCAAATAGCCGGTGCGAACATTAACGGCACCGGTGAAAGCACCTTTAACATGGCCAAATAGCGCCGACATGGCGCCATCACCCACCAAGGTCGCACAGTTGACCGGTACGAAGCTGCCTGTGATTTCACCACGGCTGACTTTCAATTCATAGATGCGCCGGGCTAACTGGGATTTTCCGGCACCAGTTGCTCCTTGTAGTAAGATGGCGTCCTTAGAGCTTATCGCAACTTGCTCAATTTCTTCGATGATATGGTTAAAGGCGGCATCCCTAGTTTGTATCCCCGCTTTCAGGAATTCGGTGCCAGATATGGCCTGCTGCATAAAACGCTGCGACAGGGCGTCGTATTTAGATAGGTCTAGGTCGATAATTCGTAAAATCCCTTTCGACTTTTCCTCATCCTGTGCTGAAAAATCCGGTGAAACCTGGACTAATTTTGACGGGAACAGCTGAGCTTCACAGAGCAAGAACATACATATCTGATTAACATGGGTGCCAGTGCTAATATTCAGGTAGTAGTTTTCGTTTTCAGTATCAAACGCGTAGTGCTTGGCAAATTCGTATAGCCATGCGTAAACGTCGGCAAAATCCCATGGATCATTCCAACCAATTTCGACCATATCCACCTGCGTGCCGGATGATACCTGGTTGACATCAGCTACCACCTTCCTTGCTAGGCGCAGGTAATCCGGCTCGTACAACAATTCCATACGATGTACTGGAAATTCTGGGTGTGATACCAAGCTTATTGTTGGGCGCCAAACATGCCAACGCCTGCTACCCCGCCCTTTGGCATCTTTAATAACGCCCAGGATATTGATTACCACATTTTTTTTAGCCATTTTCCCCAGCACCAATCATCATCACACAAAATAAGAGTATCATTTTTGATATATGCATATCTATATTGATATTTATCCAACAAAATACAGAGCCTGTGAAAACTAGCTCCAACACCCACCTAAATAAATATTCATTATACATATCAGCAACTTAATAAAATATTTAAGGCAAGTGAAATAATCTGGCACATGGATTGATATACCTGCGATGTTAGTCGCTATTGTTGTGTTTTAACGGCACACAGGTGCGTTAGGTTTTACCAATCGTATACCGCGCTAACAAATAGGCACTTTCACTGCCACCAGATTAGGGTTCTGGAATTTGCGTCTGTAGCTCAGATGGATAGAGCACGAAACTGAAACTTTCGCTGTCGTGGGTTCGATTCCCACCTAACGCTCCAATGTTAAAACTGGTATTGGCCTAACGGCCTTGCGGGTTCAAGTCCCGTCTTTGGAAATGTAAAACAAAAAACCGATGGGAGGCTGTGTTGACCCCTATTGGCTTTGCGCCCAAACAACATTATTGGTTACCGCCTGCCACAGGGATGTGGCGATAAATAACCGGCACCAACCACTAACCTTGTTTGCTGCCCATGGCCATTAAGTTAGGCACCCCTTTCATCACTCCCATAAGGGAAAGGAATAAGGAGATATAAGCATGTCACAAGTAGAAGAAAACCTCTTTTACGACACTGTCATCGTGGCTGAAAACTCAGTGGCCTTGATGTATCGCAATGAACAATTTGAAGCTGTACTGCAACCAGGTAAGCACAGCTTCTGGAACCCAGGTAAAGAGTTGGCCTGGACATTTTACGAAATGAAAAGCCTGTATTTCGCCGAGCCCAATGTTGATCAAATGGTGAAACAGCACGCAGCGCTGTCTGCATTGATCCAAGTATGGAAGCTAGACAAGGACGAAGCTGGCTTATTGTATTTGGACGACACTTTGCGCGGCGTGGTAGCGCCAGGCGATAAGCTCTATCTGTGGAAAGCCGCAGGTGAGTTGCGCCTAGAAAGGGTAAAGCTCAGCGAAGGGCTTGCAGTAGGTAAAGCCTTGCTGGATGAAATGAAACACCGGGGCTTGAACTTGGCCAGCAAAATGATCGCCAGTGCTTCAGTGGTGCGCAGGGTGCCGATTTTGGAGGCCCGGGTATCTGCCAACCATGTTGGCCTGTTATTTGTGGATGGCCAAATGCAGCAGGTGCTGCAACCTGGTGTTTATGGGTTCTGGCAGCTTTACCAGAAAGTAGAAGTGAAGGTGTTTGACCTGCGCAAGCAGACTTTGGAAATCGCTGGCCAAGAAATCCTAACCAAAGACCGGGTTTCTATCAGGGTTAACCTAACAGCCACCATCAAAGTGGTTGACGCCCAGGTTGCTGCAGAACAAGTAGACGAGCTGAACAGCTTTATCTACAAATCTGTGCAATTGGCGCTGCGGGAAGCGGTGGGAACCAAGACCCTGGATGAGCTATTGGTGGACAAATTGTATGTCAACCAAACTGTCTCTGGCTTGGTAACTGAGGAATTGCAGGAAGTCGGGGTGGCTTTGCAACGGGTAGGTGTCAAGGACATCATCCTACCTGGTGAAATCAAAACCATCTTGAACCAGGTGGTGGAAGCGCAAAAAACCGCAGAAGCCAATGTGATAAAAAGGCGGGAAGAAACTGCTGCCACCAGGAGCCTGCACAACACCGCCAAAATGATGGAAGGCAATGCCACATTGCTGCGCTTGAAGGAGTTGGAGGCATTGGAAAAAGTCTCTGAACGGGTCAACAGCCTTAACGTTTATGGCGGCTTGGAAGAGCTGCTGAAACAAACAGTAAAGTTGACCCAATAAATCACATAGCTATCAAGGATGATGGCTATCTGATCCTGGCGCTAGCCGCCAGTGCTCTAGGAGGTTCTGATATGGAACACAAAACAGTAGAACAAAGAATACATGACAAATTGAGTGGGATAGAAGCCAAGCACAAGGTGCGAATATTACTTTCCGTTGAATCCGGTAGCCGTGCCTGGGGCTTTGCGTCGAAAGACTCAGACTATGATGTGCGCTTTATCTATATGCGCAGCCCTGAGTGGTATTTATCTCCTTTTGTTGAGTCGAAACGTGACGTAATCGAACTACCCATAGTAGATGAACTGGATATCAACGGTTGGGATTTGCGCAAAGCAGTAAAGCTGCTAATAAAAAGCAACCCGGCTTTGTTGGAATGGTTCAGCAGCAGTTTGGTGTACCGTGAAGAGGAAGGTTTTAGGGATAGCTTCGCCAGTTTATTGCAAAGCTATTATTCCCCAAAAGCCGGTTTTTACCATTATTTGCATATGGCTAAAAACAACTTCCGGGAATACCTAAAAGGGGATTATGTTAAAACAAAGAAATACTTCTATGTATTGCGACCTGTATTGTGTATGCGCTGGATAGAGGCGCACCGGACGATACCACCGCTATGGTTTGAAACATTGCTCGGACAGACGGTCAGAGAGCCATTATTGCTAGAGGCTACCACGCAACTATTAACACGCAAAAAGGCGGGTTTTGAAACTGACTACGATCGGCCGATACCGGTTATCAGCGACTTTCTCAGAACCGAGTTGGCTAGATTAAGTGAGAGCGCTAGCACAATGGACAGCTATCGGAAACCAAGTGATGAAGCCGAGCGGCAGTTTAAGGAATATTTGCGAGCAGCATAAAACGCATACGTAGATTTTTTAGAGGATAAAACAATGCCTGTGGTAACGCTGTTAACAGCGAAAGACAAGCAAAAGCCAGTAAAAATATGGACTGATGAAGTGGAGCATGAAGCCCTGGCGCAAATGCGCCGGGTTGCCAGCCTTCCCTTTATTTATAAACACGTGGCGGGGATGCCTGATATCCACCTGGGCAAAGGGGCAACCGTAGGTTCGGTGATTGCCACTACCGATGCGGTGATCCCGGCGGCAGTTGGAGTCGATATCGGCTGCGGCATGAATGCGCTCAGATTATCGCTTAAAGCTAACGATTTGCCCGATAACCTATCGCGCATCCGGGCGGGTATTGAACAAGCGGTTCCCTTAGGTGCAGGTGGTTCCCACCCGAAAGAACAAATTAAGGGTGGTGACCCATTAGCCATGGGGTTGGGCAAGGTCTTGGGTAAACATCCTGGGATCCTTAAACATGGCAATCCCAAGAAGTTTGCTACCCAGCTCGGTACTTTGGGTTCCGGCAACCACTTTATCGAGTTGTGCTTGGATGAAAATGATGACGTCTGGGTCATGCTACATTCGGGGAGCCGGGGTATTGGCAACCAGATTGGCCAGTATTTTATACGCTTGGCCAAAAAGGATATACAGATACACCAGCTTCATGTGCCCGACAAAGACCTGGCGTATTTAAAAGAAGGCACCGAACACTTTGACGACTATGTGGAAGCCGTGGATTGGGCGCAGCAATATGCCATGTATAACCGTGAACGCATGATGCAGGCGGTGTTATTGGTGTTACGCGAGCACCTTAAGGGCTTTAGGGTCACTAAGGAGGCGATTAATTGCCACCACAACTTTGTTGACCGTGAGCTACACGATGGCAACCGGGTTTGGGTAACGCGCAAGGGGGCAATCCGTGCCCGGCAGGATGAATTGGGAATTATTCCAGGTTCAATGGGTGCCAGATCTTACATCATTAAAGGCAAAGGCAACCCCGAGTCATTCTGTAGCTGCGCCCACGGGGCAGGACGCAAACTATCCCGTACCGCGGCAAAACAGCGTTATTCGGTGTCGGATTTGCTAGAGCAAACCCAAGGTATCGAGTGCCGTAAAGACAAGGGTGTATTGGATGAAATACCAAGTGCCTACAAGTCCATCGACAAAGTCATGCAGATGCAAACGGACTTAGTAGAAGTGGTGCATGAGCTGCGCCAAATCGTCAATGTAAAAGGCTAACGCTTTGAAGTTAAACAACTTGAACCAAACAAAAATATACAGGAGCCAAGCCGGCTAGCCCCTCCGATACCTTTGTGTCGGCTGGATTGCCGGCCACGGCCAAAAAGACACAAAGGTATAAAAAATGAACCGTTCACAACGGCTGCGGGCGCGACAACGCGCCGAAAAACAACAAGCCAAGTTGCGTAGCACCAAACAAATACAACAGTTAAAAGCACAAAACCAAGCAATGATTGTGCGCCAGTTGCTTGCCCATAAAACAGATCCGACGGCGAATTTGCCAGAGTTTGTAAGGCAGGTTGTAAAAAAAACGCCAAAATTTCTATGTGATGACGTAATTCTTGCCAGCTTACAAAGGATGGGCAAGTTACCAGCCATCAGGGATTTGAAATCTTGGAAACCCAGGGGAAAAAGCCCACGGGCATTGCTTTGCTCGTTGGCCAAACACCTGTTTTCCTGCTATCCCACACCGGCATTTTTGTGGAGTGTATTTTGGCAAACTAATGACAATAAACTACCCAGAATGGTAGTGAAAATTGCTGATGGCACCAGCTTGTATTCGCTGTGTAAAAGTGGAGAATTCCCAGTGCAGCTGAGCAAAAGGCAATGTCATTTGTTTTTAGCATCACCAGCAAAATTAGGTTTCGTAGATGCCCTGCGCTTTGCCCAGGTAGTTTCCAATGGCGGTACAAGCAAATTGTTTAATGAGTGGCGCCGTAGCCCATATTTAACAACATTGTTGGCTCCAGATATGGAACAATTTTGGCAACAGGTATTAGCGTGGCTGTCCCGGCAAACGGTCATAAAACCTGGTGATATTCATAAGCTAATGGACTATTTTGCCTACCAACACAGGCAAAACTCCCATTACAACCTTAAAGGCCGCACGCTGCAAAGCGTGACTAGGGAAATGTTGCTTTGGCAAGCGCAGATGCGGCAGCTACGCTTGGCGCAAGGATACAATTTACCGAGTTCGGGTTTTACTAATACCAGTTGGGTTGAGCAAGTTTGGCAGCGACGTAAGCAAAAACTGGTTGAGGAGCAATGGGCTGTCACTGAAATTTTGTCCTGCGACGACTTGTTTATGGAAGGACGAAATATGAACCACTGTGTGTATTCTTACCGCAACAAGATCCGCAAAGGTGCCTGCTCAATTTGGTCGGTTGCACATAATAACAAGCCTGTGCTGACAATAGAACTGTGCAACCGAAACAAACAAGTAGTGCAAGTTAAAGGCATGAACAATAGGGAACCCGATTTCAAGGAATGGGCTGCGCTTCGCTACTGGGCAAAGCAGAATGCAATAAGGTGTGCTTGATATCGTTGCCCCAAAAGCTAAAGCCCCGTTTGGATTGCCTTTATCATTTTCCAAAAGAAAATAGTTACCGTTTTTCCTGCCTAGTTCGACCGTGAATAATACGCTTGGTCAATTTTCCTGATTTGGGTCAATGAATCCACGCTATACATGGATTGTGCAATCGGGATAGATGTTCTAAGTTAAACATTAAGCACCAAAACGCAACACAGAAAATTGTCTTTGCTAACCAATACCTTTACACCTATAAAATTGCACAGCCGTAACCTGCGCCTGCAGCTAATCGTGGCTCTGGTTTATGTGGTGTCTGCATTGGTGGGTCAACAATTCGCTATTCCGCCCGGCAATATTACCCCTATCTGGCTGCCTTCCGGCATTATGCTTGCCCTTGCCATCCGCTATGGAGCCAAAATTTGGCCTGGCATTTTTTTAGGTGCTTTCTGCGGTAATGTCTGGGCCTATTTTTCGCTGGAAAGCCTAGGCACGGCGGCCTCTTCGATAATGGCTGGCACACTCAATGGCATCGGGGATGTCCTGGCGATTGTATCCATGATGTTAGTGATCAAAAAACTAACTGAGCCCCAGTCGCCTTTTGCATCATTAAAGAATTTTTCGTACTTTTTGCTATTCGGTGCCATCCTAGGTCCCGCTATCAGTGCGGTATTTGGCGTTACAGGCTTATTAGTGTTTGGTTTTATAGAAACCAACAACTACCTGTATTCAATGAGTAACTGGTTGATCGGTGACGCTGTCGGCGTGTTATTGCTGGCTCCCCTGGTAAACTCCTTCCTGGTAAAAGCCAAACAGGATGCCCCCTATTTTATAAGCAGCTCGCTAACTTGTGCTTTTATTTCTGCCCTTGCCACAGCATCACTTTTTGGCCTAATTACTTTGGATGCCACAGCTTATAAGTTCCTGGCGCTTATCCTTCCTGTCGGCTTTGCCTTAATGTTGTTTAGTGGCCAACGCACTGTATATGTGGTGCAACTTGCCATTGTGGTTGTTGCGGTGTTGGCCACCAACGAAGGAAAAGGTCCGTTTGCGGTTGAAGGTTATTTAAGTCCATTGATGTCGCTGCAAATGTTCATTGCAGTGTTTTCAATGATCGTGTTTTCCATTGCCCTACTGGTGGAACAAAAACGCGTTATGTACTTGGAGTTAGAAGAAAAAAAGCAGGAGTTAGAGAGTTTATACAGACACGACAAACTTACCGGATTGTGGAACCGCTATCGGATCGAAGAGTATCTGCAAGTTGATTTAGACCGTTTCCAGCGCAGCGGTAAAATTTTTTCAGTGTTTATGCTGGACTTGGATGACTTTAAAAAAGTAAATGATAGCTACGGCCACTTGGAAGGCGATCGGATTCTAATCGAGTTCAGCAAAATATTGCAAGAAAACACCCGCGCAGGTGACTTAGTAGGCCGATGGGGCGGGGAAGAGTTCATTATTATCGCCACAGGTGCAGACCAAGCGAACTCCATCGAACTCGCTAACAAGTTAGTAAAGCTGACGGCGAACCACGATTTTCAGCTTAACACTTCGGTCACTATCAGTATCGGGCTTACCCTCTGCAAACCGGGAGACGATATAAAAAGCATTATACGCCGCGCGGACAAAGGCCTTTACCAAGCTAAAAGCAAGGGTAAAAATCAGGCTTGTTTTATTTCCTAGCCCCGCAGAAAAGGTTCGCGGGCAAAGTTTGATTGTTGTTATTTAGCAGGGATGCGTAGCGTCATTGAGATTTCGCGGCTTACCCATTCAGCTTCGGGATCGGATTCCAAACCAATGCCAAAGGCCAACCGGTCTATAATGAAATTAGCAACCAGATCACTACCTTTGGTTTCAAGGAGAAACTTCACACTGATAGTTTTGCCTTTTAAGATAAGCTCGCCAACGACCTGGTAACCGCTACCGACTTGTCCGATAGAGGTGGCGTTGAAACTCGCCTGGGGGAAGTTTTCCACATCAAACCAATCGCTCTCTGGCAAGGTCTCGTCATAGGTACTATCGCCTGTATAGGCTGATGCGAGCTCAAACGTGGCTGCAATTGAAGGGTTGGCAGCTGGCGGTAACACCAATTGCGATTGCCACTTTTTAAAAATACCATCAAACTTCATACCGGCGTGTTCACCAGCAAAAGCTAGCTCTGCATTAGTATTGTTGGCGATGATAGTGTTGGCATTAGCGATGCCAGTAAATACGAATAAAAAAGCCACAAGGCATGAGCGCATTTTGTTCATTTACTCCACCACATTCGTTTAACCAAGTTGATGCCTTGTTTTTTCTTATGCCAAATCACGGCGCAAACATGCGCAGCTACAAATAACATCATAGCTAATGCAAAGTACCAATGGGCAGCTTTGGCCAGGCTTTCGACCTCTTTGTTGCGCTCAATCCCAGGGATATGCGGCCATTTTAACCAGTCAACAAACACGAAAGTAGGCAAGCCAAACGGGCTAGCAGATACCATCACCCAGCCAGCAACAGGGACGGCAACAAGCAAACAATACAAGGCAACATGACCTAGTTTAGCTAGCCGCTGTTCTGCTTGTGGAATGCTAGGCGGCAGTACTGGTTGCTTGCTAAACACCCTAACCACAATGCGCATCACAATAGCCACCAGCATCAGCACACCGGCAGCTTTATGGGTTTGGTATAACTTGAATTGATCTGCCCGTGGCATATCAAAATTAACCATGTACAAACCCGATACAACCATGAACACCAAACCAAGCGCCATCAACCAATGCAGGCAGATGGCAAGCGAGTGGTAACGCCCTGGATTAATCATCTTGCTTGGCAAATTCACCTTCGATCGCTACTTTGACTTCAGCACCAATGTTAGGCGCGTACTTGTCCATACCCCATTGGGTGCGGTCAATCACAGTCGTTGCTGAAAAGCCCAAGGTCGGTTTGCCGCTAAATGGCTGGCGCATCATGGCACCGTTGAATATCACGTCCAATGTCACGGGTTTGCTCACGCCCAAGAAAGTAAGGTTTCCAGTCATTGTGGCAGTTGTATCACTAGTCATTTCAATTTTAGTGGACTCAAAATCAATACTGGCAAACTCACCTGCATTAAACCAGCCTTTGTCGGTGGCCAAAATCTTATCGAAGTCTTTTTGGGCAGCATTGGGGTAGGCAGTTTGGATACTAAGAGGATTGATCGACGCGGTGACCCTAGAGGCTTCGATATCATTGGGGTTGTAATCTATGTTGGCGTCAAAATCAGCAAAACGGGCAACATAATCAGATAGGCCCAGATGGGATACTTTCCAAACCACACTGGCATGGGATAGGTCTAATTGATAATTGCCTGCGGGTAATTTTTCGAATTCACTTTTAGCAAATACCAATGACATGCAACCCGATAACGCAACGGCAGCTGCAATTAACAACGCTCTGAAACCCTTCATTTAACTCTCCAGTTCAATAGTTGGCTAATGCAACCATGATTACGCAATATTGGCTAAATGGTTCACCAATACAAACATAAATTGATGCTTTTTCAGTAAGCTCATCTACCATGTATAAGAAGTTGAAGGCGGTACCGAGTTTACCTTAATTTCAGAGTACCCCGACACGCCGGAAATCTCTAAAACCGAGAAATCAATGCAAAGTGGAAGCAAATTTATAGGTGAAAACCTGAAGCACTAATAGAAACCGGCAAAGCCACCTTCTCGGGGCGTCTGGTATTGACCATAATCAAACTGACCCAAGGACTGACCCCGAAACGCGCTTTGTCGGAAAACTGGAGCTTTGCAAAGATCCAAGAACTACACAAAACAGGTAATTAACTATGGCTACCCCTGAACAACACGCACAAACCATGCTGGCCAACCTACCGGAAAAAACCGGTAAAACATTGCCCCAATGGTTGGAAATCATTAACGCATCCAGCTTGGACAAACACGGAAAAATTGTCAGCCTACTTAAATCGGAATACCAAGTAACCCATGGTTTTGCCAGCTTAATTGCGCAGATGTTCTTGAAAGGTGATCAGCAGCAAGAATCAGATTTGATAGCGGTTCAATATAGCAAAGGCAAAGAGGCACTAATGCCCATCTATGAGGCCTTGGTGCAGCAGATTACCGCGCTCGGTAGTGATATAGAAATTGCACCCAAAAAAGCTTATGTCAGTATTCGGCGTAAAAAACAGTTTGCCTTGATCCAACCTTCAACAAAAACCCGTGTCGATTTGGGTATCAATTTAAAAGACGTTGCTCCCACAGGTCGCCTGGAAGCATCAGGAAGTTTTAACGCTATGGTATCGCATCGAGTTAAGCTCACCGATGCCAATCAGGTAGACAATGAAGTCATTGGCTATCTACAGCAAGCCTATGAGAATGCGGGTTAGCGCGGCAAACGGAAAACCCGCAGCATCATATATGGTAGCCGCGACGCCTTTCAGGTAGCACTTGGGCGTTGTGTTCTAACAATACAAAAGCGGCGTAAAGCGATGCCCCCGCAGCAATGTGCCAAAGCCAGTGACTGCCCACAGATAGCCACTGGCAAGTGATTAAATCAAGTTCCCGCATTGCGATTGCAAAAAACATGGAAAGGCCACACACGAGGCAGATACGTTTAATTTTTTTCGGCATACAGGGTGACAAACGAACTAATAGCACCGCCAATGCCGCAGGTAAAAACGCCCCAGACAATAGTGGCATAAACTGCTGGGTCAACATGGCAGTTATCCAACACAGGCCGAGGAACAGAAGCATACCCAACCAAAGGGTGTTTCTGTAGGGGGACATAGTGTGGGTGCGGCCCAAGTCAAAAACAAACAAAACCAGCCAAATGACGATTGCAGCTATATCCAAGGCCAGCGCCCAAGGTATCCCAGTAGCATGCCAAAAACAGCTGCATATGAACATCAACACCATTCCCCAACGGTGGTATTGGTGGTCGGGATTACGCCAAACTATCATTGCCATCACCAGGAACACTAAACTGCTAATAGTGTTAAATGGCTGCGCAATAAATAGAAACGGCGTTGCTTCGCAATAACTAAATTCAAACACAAGGGGCTATCCTGGTTACTGTGCATACTTTGTAACCGAAATTGCGAAATATTGCTAACAAATGCTGCTATCGTTACCGCTAAATACAACATCGGATCCAGGAAACTCCATGAATAAACTTTACCTAGCGGGTATAACCACCATCTTTTTATCAGGTTGTGCGTATCTGGGATTTGAACAAGAGCAAGACATTGAGATCAACCAAGTACCGACAGTAGTAACAGCTGCGGCGACGAAAGCGGTGCCCGGCTTTATAGTTGAGTCAGCGGAATTGGAAAAGGAAGATGGCAAAATGGTGTACGAACTGGAAGGCACAGCCAACGGCAAGGAATACGAAATAGAAATTTCAGAAACCGGTGAAGTGCTGGAAGTTGAATCTGATGATGACGAGGATGATGGCAGCTCGCGACAGTAATGCCGCAAACGGGGAGCCAAAGCAAAGGATTTGCCCCCCATCAACGCGCTTCACCCATCAGACAAAAACGATTTAATCACTTCACGGTAATTCCGGCTCACCTTGATCCGATCTAAGCCACCGAGTTCCAAAAAGAACTCGCCTTTGGTATGTGGAATAACTTTTTGAATAAATTCCAAATTGACGATGGTTGAACGGTGCACCCGCTTAAACCTATCAGGATCCAAATCGTCAAGTAAATCTTTTAAAGTAGTCCGTTTGATATGGGTTTCACCATCGGCGTGAAGACAACAATAATCACCTGCTGCATCAACCCAGGCAATTTTTTCCTGTTCTAGCAGGGTAATTTCATCCCGTTCCTTAATCACAATCTTTTTGTCTTTGCGGTTGCCGTCAGCTTGTGCAGCCAACTCCCCGACATCGCCCATGTAGTGTTTAGTCGGTTGTTGGGGCATAGTGCTGAGCGCTTCCATAATCCTATCTTTGTCGCCTTCTGCGCCTTCAGCTTGCAAGCGTTGCTTGGCGCGTTCTATCGATTTCGCAATACGCTCTGCATCGATGGGTTTGAGGATATAATCTACCGCGTGGATCTCAAAAGCATCCACAGCGTATTGATCATAGGCAGTGGTGAAGATCACTAATGGCATGGTGTCAGCTTGCAGGGAAGTGATGACATCAAAGCCATTGAGCCCTGGCATTTCAATATCTAAAAACACTATATCAGGCGACAACTCCATAATTTTGGCCACTGCTTCCCGGCCATTACTGCATTCAGCCAATACTTCAACCGAGCCAAGTTTGTTCAATTTTGCCCGCAATAAACTTAAGGCAAGTGGTTCGTCATCGACTATGATACCGGTGATTTTGCTCATTGTTTTTTGTTCTCCGCAGTACCGTTCCATTGGCACTTACTAAACCTGCTGCTCAAACGGGATGCGAATGGTAGTGCGCAGCCCGCCGGAAGCTTCGATATTTATTTTTACGCTGTACTGGTCGCCGTAAAGCGCTTTCAGCCTCTCGTCAGTATTGCGCAGGCCAACGCCGCGCCCCGTCGTACTTTGAATTTTAGTCTTGGCAATCTTGGTGCCACCACCTGTATCAAATAATGATAACACTAGCATACCTTCTTGCACTTTGGCCTCAATACCAATAACCCCACCTTTTTCACTTTTGGCAATGGCATGCTTCATTGAGTTCTCAATTATGGGTTGCATCAACAAACTGGGCAGCAGGCCCGGCAAAGCTTCAGGAGCAATATCAAACAAGAGCTTCAACCGGTTGCCAAAGCGGGTTTTTTCAATGTCCAAGTACAGGTTTAGGGCATTGAGTTCGTGCTCCAAGGCGATCTTGTTATCT
Organism: Alteromonadaceae bacterium; assembly: GCA_965279005.1. Taxonomy (GTDB): domain Bacteria; phylum Pseudomonadota; class Gammaproteobacteria; order Enterobacterales; family Alteromonadaceae; genus Planctobacterium. The sequence goes on from CBDIHK010000029.1 coordinate 637,616, forward strand.
GGATTGTGATCCAACGAATAACGCAGGAACTTGCTCAGTTTAACCGTCATTTCCTGTGCGGTTTCGGTCATTTCTGCTTCAACCAAGGAATTTATGGCGTTTAGGGTATTGCACAGGAAATGGGGATTGAGTTGGTAGCGCAGCATCTTAAGCTGTGCATCCCTGGCAATAGCCTGGGCCTGCACCCTCTGTAGCTGCGCATCTTTTGCCTCAGCCTGTGCTTGCAGCATTATACTGTGTTCTTTTTCCAATAAGTTGTAGTAGCGGATCCCGTGGAATACCCCCGCCCAACATAAAAAGATAAAAATACTGCCAAAATACCAACCGCCAAAATCGATCCAAATGTCTTTCTCCTCGGTCATAAATTGGAACAGGCCAATGCGGAAAATTGTCCAAACAAATGAGGCAACCAAAACCAGCAAGAATACCAACCCTAAGCGAGTTAGCATGCGCCTTTCCCATATCATTTTAAAAGCAGCAACTAAAGCTTGGGTGAGTAAAAATCCAAATACCGCCTGTAACAAGGTATGGGCGATGTAAGTGAGCTCAAATTGTTCGTACCAAACTGTCAGGGTAAAAAAGCTCACAGCACTGACGAGTACCCAAAAGCCAATTTGCCATATCCAAAACAAAAAAGTGATATCTTCAGCCAGTCGCTGCTCTATCTTGGCCCGCCAGCTAAGTTGCTTTGGCATCTCTGTCATTGTCCCTCGCCATTAACGTCCCCAAACTGGGATAATAATTAACATTCTACTAACATTTACCAACTATAGGATATATCCACTGCAACTTGCTAATTGTCCAGTTCATCTCATTTGTCACAATTGTATAAAAAGGTAACTTAAGTTAAGAAGTTAGCATACGCTTCGCTAAATAAAGCAGAACGAAAAACCCAAGGCCAGTAAACATGTCAAACACCTCCCATAGCATCGCCATCACCAAAATAGCGTTAATTGTCGCCTTGGGTGGCTTTTTGATGGGGTTCGACGCCTCTGTGATATCAGGTGTCGTTAAATTTATAGAAATTGAATTTGCCCTCACCAAAATCGAGCTGGGCTGGGCAGTATCATCCCTTACCTTGACAGCGACCGCGGCAATGATGGCGGCTGGCCCATTGGCAGATAAATATGGCCGCAAACCTATCCTAAACCTTGCCGCATTGCTGTTTTTATTATCGGCGCTATTTTCTGCGATCGCACCAGACTTCTTAACCTTGGTGCTTGCCCGCATGTTAGGTGGCTTTGGTGTGGGTGCCGCATTAATTATCGCCCCCATGTACATTGCAGAGGTCTCACCTGCGAAGCTGCGAGGGCGTATGGTTTCCCTTAACCAGCTAAACATCGTGGTAGGCATCTCCGTTGCGTTTTTCAGTAACTATTTAATTCTGCAACTGGGCGATAGCACCGCACAGTGGGCGCTTGGGATGGGTTTTGCCGAATATAACTGGCGCTGGATGCTGGGTGTTGAAGCCATCCCAGCCCTTTTGTATTTGTTGTTTTTGCAGTTTGTGCCAGAAAGCCCGCGCTGGCTGTTGGCCCAGAACCGGGAGCAAGAGGCTGCCAAGGTATTGGGCAGCATCAACGATGCAGACGTGGTGCAAAAGGAGATAGTCGAAATTCGCAAAAACCTGGCACTACACCAGGCTGAGGTTAAAGAGCCCGTTTGGCAGAAACTCAAGGGCTTACTCAACCCCAAGTTACGGCTCGTCATGTTTGTTGGCATAAGCATAGCGATACTGCAACAAATCACAGGTATCAACGCAGTATTTTTCTATGCCCCGATGATATTTGAGCAATCGGGCATGGGCACCGATGCGGCCTTTATGCAAGCCATAGCGGTGGGTCTCACTAACCTGGTATTTACCCTAGTCGCTATTTATCTCATTGATAAAATTGGACGCAAGCTGTTGTTGATGGTTGGGGTTGCCGGAATAGCGGTGTCCATGTTGAGCCTGGCACATGGTTTTTACTCGGCGAAATACCAGTTCACTGAACAAAGCTACCAAACATTGCCCGAAGAAGTGCAAACGCCAGCAATGGCGGCACTTAAAAATGTTAGCTTTTCCGACGAATTGAGCTTTAAAGCCGATGTAAGGCGTGCGTTGGGTGATGAGCTGTACCAAGCCCACGAGTCAAGTATCGTGCGCGCGGCTATCACTATGAACCAGACACAGGTGCTCGCCAGCATCCTGGCGTTTGTGGCCTGCTTTGCCTTTTCCTTGGGCCCAGTCATGTGGGTATTGTTTTCGGAGCTATTCCCCAACTACATCCGCGGGGTTGCCATTTCTTTTGTCGGCCTAATAAACTCAGGGATTAGCTTTTTAGTGCAACTGGTGTTCCCCTGGGAGCTTGCTACCTTGGGCAGCGCCACCACCTTTATGCTGTATGGCGTGTTTGCGGTAATCGGCTTGTTTATCGTTGTCAAATACGTGCCAGAAACCAAAGGCCGCAGTTTGGAAGAGTTGGAACAAATACTGGCAAGTGGCAAAAACCGCTAGAAGCGTATTAACCTTTAATATGCGCTTGGGGTATCAGCAAGATGCCCCATAAAGACCCAAAATCAATACTAGCAACAACCGTTGCTTTGCCACTATAATCCGCGCCGTCTTCAAACATTAGGACAGCCTTGACCACCTGCTAATTCCAAGTTTGTGTTGTATAGGGCTCGATAAGGAAAATATGTTGACCCGTTCTATTCTGTTTCTATTTAGCATTTTATCTTCTTTCCAGGCACTGTCAGGCCAGGTATACAGCCAAATACCAGATAAAATTATCCCAGGTGACAGTTATGTGTTTTATTCCCATGGCTATATCGTTGAGGGTGATAATCCGAAACCGGTTGATACCCGATTTGGTTGGGGACTCTATGACTTCCCGGCGATTAAACAAGCGTTGTCAGACCCTAGCTACCATGTAATAGCCCATCACCGGCCTAAAGATACCGACCCATTTGAATATGCCACCACACTGAACCAGCAAATTCGGGAGTTAGTAGCGGCCGGTGTTAACCCTAAAAATATCACTATTGTGGGCTTTTCCCGAGGTGCCTTTATTACCGGCCTAACTTCCGACAAGGTTTCGGACCTTAGGGTCAACACCGTTATTCTGGCAGGCTGTGGCCGCTTAGTTTGGAAAAAGCATACCGACATTAAGGTGTATGGCCACGTGCTATCCATCTACGAAAAAAGCGATAAATCTGGCACATGTGAAAAGCTGAAAAATAAAAGCTATAGCGTTGATTCTTTTACTGAAATGGCCATAGATACTGGGCTAGAGCACGGTGCCTTTTACCGTCCAATTCCTGAATGGGTTGAGCCGGTTAAAGCCTTTATTAAAACGCGAGGGGTCAATTAGGGTCGGCGAAGATGCGACAGATACTACTGGTTTTAGTATTAATGTTTGCCTTTAAATTAAATGCGAACCAGACTCCCGCCATGACCCCGGAAAATGGCTATGTTGAGCCATTCCAGATATTGGACAACATATATTATGTGGGCGACAAATGGGTGTCGGCATACTTGGTTGATACAACAGAAGGTTTGGTACTAATCGATACGCTGGACTTTCCCTACAGCCAATGGATCCCTGAAAGCCTGGAAAAGCTGGGGCTGGCGAATAAAGAGGTAAAGTACATTATCATAACCCACGGCCATTCAGATCACGTTGGGGGAGCGGGCTACCTGCAATCAAAATATGGTGCCAGAGTTATCATCACGGAAACGGACTTTAGATTAACCCGACAGCAGTCATTGATGCAGCGGGGCGTAAGCCGCTATCCACTACCGAAAGTGGAAGAGTTTGCATCGGATAATTCACACCTGGTTGTTGGAGACACGGTCTTTAAGCTATACATCACCCCGGGCCACACAGATGGTAGTTTATCAGTGGATTTTAACCTAAAGCATAAAGGGAAAACGCATCGAGCCTTTGTGGTAGGTGGCCATAGCACAAACTCTAGGTATCCAACACAAATCGAGGCACTTATTGCCAGCCTAAACCGCATACAGTCAATCGCCAGCCAAAAGCCCATTGTGGATATCAACCTAGCTAACCATCCCCATAAAAACAAGCTTCTGGAAAATCAGAAGCTGCAATTGCAAACAGCAACTGGAAATCCTTTCATTGATCAGAATAGCTTTATTGGCTTTTTGAGCAGCCAGATAGCAGAAGCAGAAAATAAACTTAAGTTGTTATCAGAGTAAAGTGGCATTGCTGTAAATGTCAGTAACTCATTTCATATAGATTTTTTCAAGCACAGTTTGATAATCACTCCTTAAGACGGAATTATCTCCCGCAAAGCTTTTGGAGATAAGTTGGAATTGCAGTTTGTGCCAGTTGTTGTTCTCAATTAAGTCCTTTATCTTCGGGACATTAGATTCATCCAAGCCCCCCATCCTCATCAACACCTTGACGCCCAAGGAATTGACAAAGTCCTTGCCGTCATAGTGATCCCTTATCAGGGACAAAATAATGCCACCTTCTAAAAAATGGCCGCCAATGGAAGTCACATAGTTATGGCTCCCGTAGAGGTTCAACCCCCGCTGGGACCAATCAATGCTGCCCACCCGATACTCTTTCGCCCTGCCGATTTCTTGGATTTCATCCAGTACCGCTTGGGCTATTTCGTCACTGGCGCACCAAATTACCCGGGCATCTGGATAGCGTTTTAATAATAACGGTACCTTATCCCTGACGGTGTCGTATTGCCAATCAGTGTACAACACTTGTTCCAAGCGAAACTGCCCTTTGCCCGCTATATAATCAGTCAAGCCTCTATTTCGCAAATAAGACACCGAGGAATCACGCGACCCTGAAATTGCAATAATGCCTGCCGGGGAACCTGCTTTTCTTTGCACACCATCCAAGAGTTTTTCAGCTAACAAACGCCCCGCATGGTAATCGTCAGGCACAACATGGCCTATCCAATTTTTATATTTTTGCCGAGGTAATCCAATTGCCTCTGAGTGCTGGTCTGGCACTTCTAAATTGCCAGTGATCACTTTGACCTTGGTGCCTTCAAATTTCTCTAATAACTTGTCAGCGACATTAATTTTCAATAAAGCAACGACATAGTCAGTTTCTTCCACATTGACTTTTTCAAGCGCGTCCATATAGGCAAAGCGATCCAGGCCTTTTGAATGGATGATGGTAAGATCGATATTGAGATCCCTTGCTGCTGCCAACATCGCTTTGTCATAGTGCTGCCAGTAACCGGTTCCAGGGGGGTTGGGGGAAACGAAGGTCACGCGGATTTCACTGCCAGCCCAAGCCAATTTTGCAACCATTAACACGGTTAATATGCACAACCGAATGCAATGCCTGAGACTAGAAATCATAATGCAGTCCTACGCAAACCCAATGTGGATATTTAATCTATTCCACATCCTTAAAGATAGTTTTATTTGTTAATAAAATGTTACTGTAGCTAATTATTGTAGAGCATTTGTGCTTCGTCAAATTACAAATTAAAGCAAATCCCGGTCTTTTATGAGAATATTTTTTCAATACTAATCAATTATAAATAAGGGCAGCTGGAATGCACAAAGTCGATTAAATAAGCAGGCGTGGGCTCTTCCTACACTCTGTTTACAAACCAGATAAATGGCGCCCTAAAGTGACCCAGTTGTAGTCCGCTAAGTATTTGTAGCAGCCTATTTACTTTGGTTATCTATGGGACTGGAATACCGCTTTCATCTGCTTAGCGAAAGCTACAAATTTTTCTTTGATGGTGCGCCGGATCGAAACTTCCAAAGATGCCAGGATAGATTTCCCTTCAATGGTAATAGTTGGTGCTTGCCGGTTGGCCACTGACACGGCCTTGTTTTCAATAGATCCAAGAATACCAAAGGCCTTGCAAACGACATTAACATCTTCAGGCACAAAGATTTCATCACTACCGAGCACGGTCAATACTTCCACAGTGATCTGTTGGTGATGGAAAATGGCCTCGCTAAAGTCCAATTTCACGGAACCCAGCACATTTAACACTTTGATGCGTTTGGGTACCAACCACTGGCCGCTGCGTTCAGCCGAACCGATAACACAATTAAGCTGAACTGAATCCTCTTCTGGTGCTGCACCATAGCGGGTAGCAAACGTCTCGGCACGGGTGTTTTCAAATTTCTGATCTGGCTCTTTCGGCAGGTCTGCAGCTAGCGCAACTATTTCTTGGTGAGCGGTAGATTCCATCGCTTGATCCAGGCGGCGCTCAAATGCTTCAGCAGAGATAATGCCATGGCTGTAGTTTACAATCAGTTTATCAATAACTTCTTCGCGTACTTGCTCAATTGGGCGATCTTCTAGTTTCACACTCATGCCGTTGCTCCTGGTAAGGCGATGTCAGACCGACAATAGGAAGCAACATTTAAACCAAAAGTTTTCCCTATATAAATCATATAGATATGATTGGAGAGCGAATGCTATGTTGTGGTTTCTACCAATAGTTGGTGGTTTTACTTATAAATTAGGGAGTAATTGCCCCATTTGAAAACAGTGAAAAGCCTTGTTCCGATACAAAACAAGGCTTTGCAGGAGAGTATTTAGGCAGGTACTGGCAAAGTCGCTACAACTGGCTTGGGTGTGCGATCCACCTTATAAAGCCCCCAGTGTTTTTCTGGCTCGGCAGGATCCGGCGATCCTTTCCAAGGCTCGTCAAAAGCTTCAAATACAAAGCAGAGCAAGTCGTCCTTTTGTGCCCATTCCACCAATTGCCTCACATATTCTTGTTGTAAGTCCTCGCTGGCATTATGGGGCTCGATACCCCGGCCATTGGATTGTGTTGTCCAACCGGCTTCAGTGATGACAATCGGCATATGTGGATTAGCTGCGCGCACCTGGTTTACGTTCTGCTTGGTGTAGCTCAGGGCATTTTCAATGCTTTGGAATTCCCACACTGGGTAGGTATGCACCGAGATAAAATCCAAGTACTCTGTCAATGGTTTAAGCTTATCGTGCCAAGGCACGTAGTTTTCGCAGAAGGTGACTGGTTGCTTGACCCTGTCGCGCACGTTTTTGGCGTAGTCCACCAAATGCGGTACCGGAACCAGGTGATCCGTCCATTCAACGCTCGCCTCATTGCCAATCGATACTGCAAATACGGTCTCAGGGTAGGCATTTGCCAGCTCTACCATATCGTGAATGTTGTGGGCATTGGTATTCTGGTTTCTTTCCAAGGTTTCGCGATCATATTCAGCGCCCCAAGGACAATGGGGATTGCTGACTTCAGCGGCCAAATCCGTTCCCAGCATCACTTTAAAATGCAGCTTTTCATCTTCGATCACTTGCAGCACGGTTTTTGCGTGCTGGGTACAATCGTAAACCCTTAACACCGACCAATAGTCTTTCAAGATCAACAGGTCTTCTTTGATTTGCTCATACGTCGGAAAAACGCCAGTCCTAGGATCCTGGCCTTCTCGATATCCCGAATAACAAATGGCGTTGCCTTTTGGTAGATTAATCATGGCATGCTCCTCTAAAAAATGCCGCTGCGAAACCGCAACGGCATTAGTAATTAATGTAATAGTTATAGGTAGGATAAAACCTGGCGCTACCAGTATTTTGGTATGCCGTCTTTATCCCAAAGTCCCCAATAGGCACCCACATCGCCTTCTGCGCCGACTTTCCACGCCTCGTCAAATGACGCGAAGTAGAACATATCAACGCCTTCGTCCTCTACCCAGTTGCAGGCATTGAGGAAATAGCGAACGGCGTTTTCAAAACTGGGGTGGGCAGCACCTTCATCTGAACCCATGTTTGGCCAGCCGGTTTCGCTGATCACAACCTGCTTGCCTTTGCCAGCAGCCTGGGCACGGCGGTACATGTCTTTCATGTAAACCAATGAGTGCTCCGCTGGGTAACCTTCCCAGAAGGGATAACAGTTGGCAAAAATCACATCACAGGCATCAGATACCATTGGATGGTCTTCAAACTCGTAGTAGGCGTCTACGTAACCCACAGGAACACCTGGGGCAAAGGCTTTGGCACGCGCCAAGAAGTCGCATAATTGCTCTGGTGTCAATTCGCCGCGCAATAGCACTTCATTGCCCACGCCAAGCATATCCACAAACCCGGCTTCAGCCAGTTTCTCTGCACCTTGCATTTCTTTTTCGTTTAGCTCGGCATCACCATCCAACCAAACACCAACCAGTGTCTTTAGACCGAATTCACGGGCGATAACAGGAATCCTTTCGTTGCCATCGGTACAAGAAAAGGTGCGGATCCAACTAACGTAGGGCGCGATGATGGCCAATCGCTCCCTGATTTGCTCGTCAGAAATGTGGTCGCCCGGACTTTGTCCTTCAACATAGGAGCTGAAGCTAATACCGTGAATTTTATTCTTAAGCACTTTCGCAACCATTTCTTTTAGCTGCTCAGTATCTAAGCCTGAGATGTCGATGCCAGATAGTGGCCTTTTTTGATAAATGGAACGTGACATGTTTAAGCTCCTAGCAATAGTTGGTCAGTTGATAATGTGATTTCAATTCGTTGTAACTTGCCATCGCGGCTGAATAAGTGCTGCGCTTCATCGCTCGCCAGCCTCAATGCTTCGCGGCTAGTTTGGCTACCGTCTTGCCAATGCAAGGTAATTTGTGAACCGCCTGTATCAGATAGTTGATACACAATAGGTGTCTGGCACCAGGTAAAGCCCAGTGAACCAGATGGCAAGTCCAGGGTTTGCCACTGCTCAGCAACATCGAGGTAGCAGAAGGTATGTTCTGCGGTGCTAAATTCTTGTGCCCTGAGCAGCGCTGGCTTGAAGCTAACTTCACCGCCTGCAACGCGGATCCCCAATTCCATGAACCGGGCAATCAATTCTTCTTTTACCTGTCCCGTCATACCAGGCTGTTGGGCACCTGCATGCTTGGGGGTATGTGAATATGGGTCGGTTGGGAAGGCACCGTATTGGGCAGGTGTTTTATTAAAGCCAATACCTGCGCGCACCCGGTAATAAAGGTAACCCAGTCTACTGGCTAGCTCTGCATCAGCGTCGGACTCGACTGCGTTGAAAAAGTTTTCACCCGTCGCCAACAACAACTTGGACACCATATGCCAGTAGATGCAGCCTAGACCTTCAAAGCCAAACATGCCGCCAGAACGGCCAGTGAAGGCTTGGTGGTTAAATACAGACTCATACAAGTCCAGTGCCGCCTGTTTTTCTGACGCATCAATGTCGCTACTGATAGCATCAATGCGATCGGCCAAGTCAGCGCCATTGACAATGCTGCTATTGAAGCGCAAGTCACCAGACGGATCTTGTTGCAACAACCGGGTATCGCCATCAGCCAACATGCTTGCGAACAATGGAATTTGTTTTGCTTTATCTGCTGGTATTTTGTTTTTATCCAAAAATGGCACCTGGGCGCGATCCGGGTACAGCATAAAGGTGTCTTGGTCAGCGCGATAAATATCGCTATCAAACAGTTTTTCCAACACATCAACTGCCAGCTCTGGTGCAACATTACCCGTACTAAGGGCAGAAACCTGACCTTCAAGCATCGGATATAAGTTATCCACATGGCATTCTTGGCCGTCGGTCTTTAGCAAGTTGTAAGCGTGGTAAAGGCCATTGTCAGCGCGGTTGGTTGCAATACAGTGATCTATCGCCACCATTGCGTCGTCCAACATGGTAGTTAACTTAGACACTGCGGTTGCGGTTTTGCCGCTAAAACCAGCTTTGTAAACACTGTCCCGATAGTGGCTAGATGCCATGCCCAATGCCTGCAATACGGTGAAACGCAATGAGGCAGTCACCTTTTCCCCTTTAAGCTTGGGTTTTAAATCCGCCAACACACCAGCAGTACTATCCAACCAGGTGGCGATTTCAGAAGACAGGTTGAAATCGCCTGTCTCTGACTTGAGCAAGTCTTGCATAAAGGCCACATAGCGGCGCATATAATACAAGGTCACCATCGACAGACCTTGGCCAACTAGTGCGTTGTTGGCGTCGTTCCATTCAGGGCGCTGGGTGTTTAACCAAATACCACCGTCTAACACTAGGTTGCCCAATTTAGCCAAAAGGGGCACAACAAGTTTTTCCAGCAAATTGACTTGGTAAACTTTGCCGTCGGCATCAAGCAACATCTTGCCGTCAGATCCCATGTCAGCAACACGCTGGTCAATCAATTCCGACAGGTCGTCATCGTAGTAAACCGTGTCTTTGGCATCTTGCAACAACTGTTCGAATGGCTTGATCCGGTATGGCACATTGGCATAACAGAAGATATCGCTGTGCAACAATTCATCCAGTTTCGATGGGCTGAATTGGTTGGCCACTTCAAGTAATTTCAACAGATAAATGATCTGGTGATCACCCCAGTAACCGATATAGCTCCAAGGGTCGTCGGGTTCTTCCACTTCCCAGTCGATACCTTGTTTGGTAATACGGTAGGGGTTGTAACCGTCAACTGTAGAGGCATTAACAAACTTAGCCACCATACCGTCTATAAATTCGGGGAAACTCCAGGACAATGCCTCCCAGTTCTGGAAGATGTCGCGCCAGTTACCCTGGTAAGACAACAAACTATTGCCCTGCTCATCTTTCAAGTTGATGGCAAATTGGTTCCAAGGTCGGCTTGGATCACCATGGCGTCGGCCAAAGGTTATGGGTAGATATTCTTGGATCAAACGTTGTAATTGCGGATCACCATTTACCGTTGCAGCAGCGAGCAATTCACTGTACTGAAGGGTCTCAGCCAAACCATTAAGAAAGTCTTGGTTCGCTTGGTATACTCCAGCATTGAACATCTTAATGGTCTTGACCAAATCGTCACGGGTAACCAAGTATTGTTGGTCAAAAATACCGCCGCGCAGCACGTTATATAGTGCATTGGCATAATGGTGCTGGTATACCGCTTCTTCCGCAGTGGCTTGGAAGCCGTCACTTGCCGCCATGATCCGCGCAAGTCGATCGCTACCATCATTAATGGACGCAATCAAACGCTGTTGTAAACCATCGGCATCGCTGGCCAAGGCTTGGATCTTATCGACCACTTTCGCTTGGCTGAGGTCAATATCAGTGACAATACGCCAATCCTGGTTTGCAGCAGGCGCAAGCACAGCTGCAAAGTTGACCAAGTAAGCACCGCGGATACCGCGGGTATACTGTTTAGGCTCCAACGCCAGTCCAGCCCGGAAGCGATGGATTTGGGAGGCATCCAATATCACTTCGTAGTTTTCCAAGCCCAAAGGAAAACAAATATTGGCATCCAAGGACTCACAGGGCGCGGCACGGTCGGTGATACCTGAGTACAGGGTGTACATAGCTAGGCCGTCTTCACCGGTCAATTCAGTCCATTTGTAGGCGTCTACTAAGTTACTGGAATTGGTTTGGGTAAAGCGCGGTGTGCCCGCTGGTAGTATATTTTGCAGGCCATCTAACACTGCGACATTGGCAGGATCTGAGCCATTGTTTATTAATTCACAGTGGCGGGAAAAACCAAACTCTGATGAGGTTTCCCAGGTATAGCGGAAAGTAAGGCCAAGGTCTTGGTTCACTTCTTCAAACGCGATCTTATTGCCAAGGGTTGTGCGGTACAAGTTGCGCACAACCTGGAATTTTCCATAGTGTTCAGCGTTGAAGGGTTCCCAAACATTCACTTGGTCGGCTTTAACGACACGAACCAAGGTTTTAGGGCCCGTATGTAAATTGCTCTCGTGGATGCGATCTACTGGTACATAAGGGAATAAGGCTGTTTCTGGTGACACTCTACCCGCAGTAAGCCCGCCCGTGGACGATACAAATAACCAATGGTCGTCTGGCGAGATCAAGCTCACAAAGAAGGGCGGCATCTTGTCGACATCATAGATGGCGTAATAGCGCTCGCCACCTAAACTGACAAACTCACCTTTTGGTTGAGCATTTATAGCGGTGTTCATAACAATTAATTCCACGGCAGAAAGTTGAAATCATTAATGTGGCTGGAACTTAATTCAGATTAAAACAAGCGCAATCTAAACAAGCCAAGGCGGACTTTGTTTGCGGTTAATCGTGCATTAGGGGGCGCGGGACCTGGATGCAAAACGGTTATTGTTAGGTTCGTGAATTATGTTTAATAAACTGGGGTTTACGGCAATTGTGTTTATTTTTTAATCAGACAAATGTGTGCAAATTTTGACTCCACAATGAGATGGGGAGTTAACAAAAACCTAACAAGTCGCTAATGGTTCAGTCCAGTTTGTCCTATCTATCTCCCTCGAAATACCATCTCAACGCATTTGCCACGATTTTTAAGATCAACCTCATTAACCTCTGTGTTACAGAAAATTTCCCTGTTTTTAACAGTCGCCGACAGCAACCTGGCCCTCAATCATGTGTTGCTGCTGGTAACCCATAAGGAACAACACAATTGGACATGCTTTTCGGAGAACAACATGCTTAGTAATCGTGCCCCCGGGATTAAGCGGTTAACCGCGCTTTCCCTTCTATCCGCAGGATTGTTTAGCTGTGGTGGTGGTGACACCACCAATACAGTAATCGATCCAACAATCGCTGCGCCACCAGTCGCAGTGGCAGACCAGCCTGAAAGTGATTGGGAACTGGTTTGGAGCGATGAGTTTGACGGCAGTGCCATCGACCTCAACAAATGGACTCACGAAGTGGACTGCCAAGGCGGCGGCAACAATGAGAAGCAGTGCTACACTGAAGATCCTAGGAACTCGTTCGTAGCCGACGGCATGCTCAATATCGTCGCCATCCCAACCCCAGAAGACGCTAGCCTCCCCCTCCCCTACACTTCCGCACGACTAAATACTAAATACAAAGGCGACTTTACCTACGGCCGTATTGAAATGCGCGCCAAGATGCCCGAAGGGCAAGGTAGCTGGCCAGCGTTCTGGATGTTGCCAACTGATGAAGTCTACGGTGGCTGGCCGAAATCAGGCGAAATTGACATCCTAGAAACAGTCAACCTAAAAGCTGCAACTAACGATGGCGGAATTGAAGGTTACATCCATGGTACATTGCACTATGGTAACGACTGGCCAAACAATGTCAGTTCTGGCAAAGCCTTCTTGCCAGAAACTAACCCAGCAGATGGTTTCCACAACTATGCCATTGAGTGGCAAGAAGGTGAAATCCGTTGGTACTTCGATGGCTACCTTTACGCCACCCAGCGCAAATCAGAGGTACGCACACTAGGCGATGGCACGCCAGTTGGACTATCCCACCGGGGTTGGTATGTACCACAGTTTAATCCAATCACAGGTGAAGAAGAAAATATCTACACCAATGCGCCATATGACCAAGATTTCCACCTTATTTTGAACGTTGCGGTAGGCGGTGATTGGCCTGAAAACGTAAACGAACTTGGCATAGACGCTGAAGCTTTTGCCAACGGTGGCCAGTCAATGCAGGTTGATTGGGTACGCGTGTACGAGTGTTCAAGCGACCCAGTTACTGGTGCGGGCTGTGAAACTGTTCGCCCAGGTTATGATTCCGAGGAAGACGCATTGGTAGAAGGCGCTGCACCGGTACCAACCCCACCAGCACCACCCTCCGTCGACGCCGTTACCATCTTCGCTGATGAAGTCGCTGACAACTGGCGCCTATGGGATTGCTGTGGCGGTACCGAGCCTGAAATCGTAATGGATGATCCGGCCTATGGTGCAGTAGCAGAATTCCAGATCCTCAACAACGACGGTACTGTGCTTGGCTTCTTCAACCGTGATTCTGGTGGTCCACCCCTTGATGCATCACCTTCCCTAACCACGGGTAGCCTGCGCTTTGATATGAAAGTTGTGAATGATACTGCAACGCCTACAACCTGGTTACTAAAAGTAGAAGCCTTTGGTAATACTTCGTTTGCTGAAGTACCACTAAATACTAGCCTTGAAGGCGCAGACCCAGTGGTTGGCGAGTGGCAAAGCTACACCTTCCCACTATCGGCATTGGCTGACGCGGGCTTGGATGTCAGCGGTATAGACGTCATTATGATATTCCCTGCGTGGCAAACCGGTGAAGGCGCAATCTACCGCGTTGACAACCTGAAAGTTGGACCAGAAGACGGCGGGCAGACCTTCCCAGAGCTAGTGCTGTTCGAAGATACCGCTAACCCTGAATGGCCATTGTGGGATTGCTGTGGTGGCACTACGCCAGCTGAAGTAATGGACGATGAAGAACACGGTACTGTGGCTGAATTCTCTATCGAAAACAATGACGGTACGGTACTTGGCTTCTTCGGCCGCGATAATGGCGTCTTCGATGCCTCAGCCCTGCTATCCGAAGGTGTGTTTGAGTTTGAAATGAAGGTGGTTAGCCCACCAGCAGACACCACTTGGTTAATCAAGCTAGAAGCCCATGGCAATACTTCATTCGCTGAAGTACCATTGACCACCAGCACCCAAGGCGTAGCTCCTGTGACTGGCGAATGGCAAACCTACACCTTCCCATTATCAGATTTGGCTGATGCTGGATTGGATGTGAGTGGCATCGACGTAGTGATGATCTTCCCAGCTTGGGCAACCGGTGCTGGCGCTATCTACCGCGTCGACAACGCTAAGATCTACAACCCGAATGCCTCTTCTGGCGGTGCCACAGGACCTCTACTTGAAGTCTTCGCCGACAACGCAAATGAAGGCTGGCCAATGTGGGATTGCTGTGGTGGCACTACACCAACTGTTGAAATGGCAGATGAGCCTTACGGTTCTGTTGCCCAGTTCGAAATCTTGAACAACGACGGCACCGTGCTTGGCTTCAATAGCCGTGACGTTGGCGCTCCGTTTGATGCAAGCAGCATTATTTCTACCGGCGTATTCCGCTTTGATATGAAAGTGGTTAACCCACCAGCAGATACCACTTGGTTGATAAAACTTGAAGCCTTTGGCAATACTTCATTTGCTGAAGTGCCGCTAACTACTAGCCAAGAAGGCATGGCGCCGGTCACAGGTGAGTGGCAGTCCTATACCTTCAGCTTGTTGGATTTAGCAGACGCTGGCTTGGATGTAAGCGGCATTGACGTCATCATGATCTTCCCAGCATGGCAGACTGGTGCCGGTGCTATCTACCAGGTTGACAATGTCTATATTGGCAACCCTGCGGACATTGCGGGCGGTAATAGCGGCGGTGGCAACATGGCTAACGCTGCACTAACCTTGTTCGCTGACCAAGCCAACGAAATGTGGCCACTGTGGGACTGCTGCGGCGGTACTACTCCAACAGTAGAAACCGACGACGCTGCCCATGGTGCGGTCGCTGAATTCCAAATCTTGAACAACGACGGCACAGTACTTGGCTTTGATGGCCGCTCAGCCGGCTCAACATTTGACGCTTCACCATACGTTGCTGCGGGCAAATTCCAGTTTGAAATGAAAGTGGTCAACCCACCTAGTGGCGAAACCACTTGGTTGCTGAAGATTGAAGCCAACGGCAATACCTCATTTGCTGAAGTTCCGCTTAACACCAGCAACGAAGGCATGGATCCTGTTGTTGGTGAATGGCAAACCTACACCTTTGATTTACTCGCATTACTCGATGCTGGACTGGATGTCAGCGGTATCGATGTCGTCATGGTCTTCCCGGCCTGGCAGACAGGCGAAGGCGCAATCTATCGCCTAGACAATGTGGTTTTCTTGGAAAACTAGGGATTAACGTTAACTAATGCGAGGTGACAACCTGGTACCCATAGCCACAGCGCTAGCCAGGTTGTCTTTAGCACACAAGATTAAAAAAAGTGGGACGATTATGAAAAAGACCAACTTTTCAAAAAAACGGCTATCAGCCAGCATCTCCATGCTGCTTGGTGCCGCCGCAATCGCTCCGGTATCGGCACAGGAAAGCGATACCGAAGCAGCGGCAAATGATGTAGAGATAATCCAGGTATCCGGTATCCGTGGCAGTTTGGCGCGGTCGCAGGATATCAAACGGGATTCATCTGGTATTGTGGACGCCATCTCCGCTGAGGAAATGGGTAAATTCCCTGATACTAACTTGGCAGAATCGTTACAGCGTATCACAGGTGTAACTATCAGCCGTAGCAACAACGAAGGTAGCCAGATTACAGTGCGGGGTTTCGGTCCTGACTTTAACTTGATTACCCTTAACGGGCGCCAGATGCCGGGTACCGGTAACAGCCGTTCCTTCAACTTGGAAAACCTAGCCTCTACCGGCGTGAGCGCACTTGAGCTGTACAAATCAGCCCGTGTCGATGTACCTTCAGGTGGTTTGGGTGCCACAGTTGATATTAAAACCGCGAAACCATTGTCATCACCTGGCTTGAAGTACACTTTCTCTGCGAAAGGTATTTATGACGAGTCAAACGAAAAATACGATGACACCACACCAGAAATCGCGGCTTTGTATAGCGATACCTTTGCTGACAATACCATCGGTATTTCGATTTCAGCCTCTTACCAAGAACGTGACTTCCAGCAACAAAGCGCCAATATTCCTGGCTGGCAAGCCAACCAAGGTCCCTTTAGCCAGGCTACTAGCTTTATCGATAACCGCCCGGACGCCACTTCAGACGCTGATGATGTCGATCCGCAATGGGTGGGTACGACGTTGGAACAGCAGGCTGATGGTAAGTCAGGTAATACCTTCCTACCGCGTCAGATCTCTTATGATGTGAATGACGTGCAACGTAGCCGTACCAATGCCCACTTGACGCTGCAATGGGCACCAACCGAAGATATGACCTTCTCGTTGGACTACCTGCAAAATGAAGCAGAAACCGCAACCGAAGGTTATGGTTTTGGTATTTGGTTTAACTTTGGCGGTAACGTTAACTCTTACGAGTTGGACGAAAACGGCACCGCGGTGCGGTTCAACGAATCAGGCAATGACTTTGCCCACTCGCGCTCAGCCGAAACTTTGTTGGTTGAACAAGACTCCATAGGCTTTAACTGGGAATGGCAGTTTAATGAAGACCTACACCTAGAGTTTGACTATCACGATTCCGAAACCACCAGTGATAATGGCGCAGATCCTGGCACCAACGCTAGGTCATTGCTAATCATCGGTCCGAACAATATCGTTAACAAGACCTACGACTTCACTGGCGGCGGCATACCACAGTTCTCCATGGTATGGCCTAATGATGCTGCTGAAGCCAGCGCTGGCGATATCGACCCCTTGTTTGCGCAATTTACACGGGGACAAGGTATTTCAACTATTGAGCAGTTCCAGTTACACGGCACTTGGTTGAGCCCATTTGATAGCTTCTTGGTGCAGGTTAAAGCCGGTGCCTCTTATACTGAGCAGTCTTTTGGCGGCACCAACTTCTTTAGTGGAAACCAGGGACCAGGTGGTTATAACGGCAACATGGCCATCTTCCCAGACAGCATGTTTACCCGTACGCCTACCGGCGACTTGTTGGATGAGTTTGTTCCCAACCTAAACACCAACTACTACTTTGACTGGGATTTAAATGAAGCCCTTTCGCGAATGAAGGCCTTTTTCCCGAACATGTTGACCGGTTTTACTACACTGCCTTCCGATACCAGAGCAGATCTTACCGAAGAAACTACTGCCGCCTATGTCACCGCCAAGATGGAGTTTGAAATTGCAGATCGCATCCTAGATGTGAACGTAGGTGTGCGCTATGAAGAAACGGATGTCATCAGTGAAAGTGAGCAAACTATCCCTGACCGCATGCGTTGGTCCAATCCTACCGAATGGCAGCTGTTAAACAGTGGTACTTCCTTCGTAGCGGATCCAGGCCAACACGACGTTACCTTGCCGGCATTGGATTTGCGCTACGAAGTAGCCGACGATATGTTTGCCAGGTTCTCTTGGGGTAAATCAATCACCCGTTCGGCGCTCGGTTCACTAATTTCAGGTCTGGCTCTATCGCCTACACCAAAACCAGGCGGCCGAACCGGTGCTTCTGGTAATCCCAACTTGCAACCTTATGAATCCACTAACCTAGATTTATCTTTTGAATGGTATTACGACGATGCAAGTTATGTGTCGATTGCCTACTTTAAAAAGGATGTTGTAAACTTCATCATCAACGGTCAGACGGTGCAGACATTTGATGGCATTACCGATCCATTCATTGGACCGCGGGCGCAAACAGCAATATCGCAGTTGGAGTCAGAAGGCATCCAAACCACGGTGGAAAACATCTGGCAGCGCATCATTGATAACGGTGGTGGTGTCGATGACGAATGCTGCCAAACCCAGGTAATTTACCAAGGCTCAGATGATCCGCTAACTGAATGGTTGATTAGCCAACCGGTCAATGACCCAGAAGAAAAAGGAGTTGATGGCATCGAGTTTGCGGTACAGCACGTGTTTGGAGATACCGGTTTTGGTGCATCATTCAATTTCACCGTTGTAGATAGTGATTCAGAATATGATATCAATGACCTCTCGGTGCAGGCACCTCTAGTGGGGATTAGTGACTCAGCTAACTTCCAGGTATTCTATGAGGACGACTACTGGTCGGTGAAATTAACGCAAACTTGGCGTGATGATTATCTGGCGGGCGTGGGACAAACCCAAGGTACTGCGGATGCGCCTCCGCAGTTCGTTAGAGACGCTTCCATTACCGACTTTAGTGTCAACTATAGCCATACCGAAGAACTTACTTTCTTCTTGGAAGGCTACAATATCACTAACGAAACTGAAGAAGGCTATGGCCGTTATGAAAACCAGTTCTTATATGGTAGGCAATACGGTCCGCGTTATGCATTTGGTATGAGATATACCTTTGAATAAGTAACAACGAGCAAAACAAAGCCGCGAACCAAAGTTTGGTGTCGCGGCTTTTTATTTGCCGCAATTCCATCAAGCTTTTGCGCATTTACAAATATGGCTAACAATGGTTTGATGGAATTGGTTTAAGCAGTTGCCCTCTCACGTCACACTTGCTAAAACTAGCCTATTGTATGAAGCGCCAAGCGCTTAGTGTTTATCTGAATCTGAGGTACAAATCTTGGAACAAGCAATCCGTAAAGTCGTCATTGTCGGTGGTGGCTCCGCTGGCTGGCTAACCTGTGCTGTCTTGGCCGCTGAACATTGCGCCAACGCAGAAAACGGCATGGAAATCACCCTGATCGAATCGCCCGATGTCGCCACTATTGGTGTTGGTGAAGGCACTTGGCCCACCATGCGCGGCACATTACGCAAAACCGGCATAAAAGAAACCGACTTTTTCCGGGAATGTGATGCATCCTTCAAACAAGGTGCAAAATTTGCAAAATGGGTTACCGGCGCTGACGACGATGCTTACTACCACCCATTGGTACTGCCACAAGGTTACCAGGACATCAACCTAGCGCCATTTTGGTTTGAACATGCTGATAAAATGTCGTTTGCTGACGCTGTTTGTTTCCAAAGCCATATCTGTGAAAAAGGCCTTGCACCCAAGCAAAATACCACCCCTGAATACGCACACGTAGCCAACTACGCATACCACCTAGACGCAGGCAAGTTCGGCGTATTTTTGCAGAAACACTGCACCCAAAAACTGGGCGCCAGACACATCTTGGATCACGTCACGGGGATCCGCAGCCATGAAAACGGGGATATTGCCGCGCTGCAAACCAAACAACACGGTGAGCTAGAAGGTGACCTGTTTATTGATTGCACCGGCTTCAAGTCCTTGTTGCTGGGCAAGCACTACGGCATCCCATTCAAGAGTTGTAAATCTGTCTTGTTCAACGATACCGCCCTGGCGATGCAAGTACCATATCCAGAAGCCGATAGCCCAATTGCCAGCCACACCATATCCACCGCCCAAAGCGCTGGCTGGATTTGGGATATCGGCTTGCCAACCCGACGCGGTATTGGCGCAGTTTACTCCAGCGACCATACTAGCCAGGATCAAGCCGAGCAGGAATTGCGCAACTACGTTAGGGCGATTATTGGCGACAAAGTTGACTCACTGAATCCGCGCAAGATTGATATTAACCCAGGTCACCGCGAAGTGTTTTGGCATAAAAACTGTGTTGCCGTGGGCTTGGCTGCGGGCTTCCTTGAACCGCTTGAAGCCTCAGCCCTGGTATTGGTGGAACTATCCGCCGCCATGATCAGCGAGCAAATGCCGGCTACCCGCGGGGTCATGGATATTGTGGCAAAGCGTTTTAATGAAAAGTTCCAGTACCGTTGGGATCGCATTATCGATTTCTTGAAACTGCACTATGTACTAACCAAGCGCACCGACAGTGATTATTGGATTGATAACTGCCGCCCTGAAACCATTCCCGACGAATTGCAAGCCCTATTGGAACTATGGCGCCACCAGCCGCCCTGGCACCAGGACTTCACCCATGTTGACGAGGTTTTCCCATCGGCAAGCTACCAATATGTGCTTTATGGAATGGAATTTGAGATGGCCAAAAGGGCAACCCAACGTCGTTCGTTAAATGAAAAATTAGCGCAGCAGCACCTGCAAAAAAACCAAGAGTTAACCCAGAAACTATTGCGGGGACTGCCCAGCAACCGGGAACTCATCGAAAAAATAAAAACTTATGGGTTACAGGCGATTTAACCCAAGCGTATAAAATGGCGCTACACTCTGTGTAGCCGCTATCACCAAAGGAGCCACAATGCCCAACCACCAATTATTAGATAATGTCAGCCACAAGGATTTGCGTATTATCACCGCCCAACGCCCTGAATTGGGGGACACTGACAGTTACGCACGTGTTGTCTTGTCAGAACTAAAACTCGCCCAAAGCAGCTACCCACTGTTCTTCCGCAAACAAGCGGAAACCGGGCAATTTGAAATCATCGCTATGTTTGGGTTGGATGCCTCTGAAAACGTATTTTTAGACGACAATGGTTGGCATGCCCACTACTTGCCACTGTCCATTCAGCGCCGGCCATTCTTGATTGGTTACCAGGCCAATGAAACTGGCGAAGATAACCCCGTCATCCACATCGATATGGATAGCCCCAGGATCAGTGAAAGCGAAGGCGAAGCCATATTTTTACCCCAAGGTGGCCAAAGCGACTATTTGCAACACGTGGGCTCGGTACTCAATGCCTTGCACCAAGGCCTGCCGCAAACCCAACCCTTTGTAGATGCATTGGTGGAATTAGAACTAATTGAAACGGTTGAGCTAAAAGTGAAGCTCGACGACGGCAATACCGTTGAAGTGACCGGGCTGTACACTATCCAAGAAGAAAACCTGCGCAATTTAAGCGGTGATGCCGTCGCCAAATTACATGCTGTCGGTTATCTTGAGCCTATCTATATGATGTTGGCCTCGCTGCAAAACTTGACCAAAGTTATACAATTGAAAAACTTGCGCTTGGCAAAATAACATGCAAAACATGGATGAAATCAGCCTTAGCGCTGGCGACACTTTACCAGAAGGCCTGTTGGCAGATGCCAAACCACTAATACTGCGTGGCTACGTGCGCCATTGGCCAATGGTGGAAAAAGCATTGCAAGGAACGGATGCCATCATGCAGCACCTGCTGCAGTTCTACCACGACTCACCAGTGCACTTGATGCGCGGTGAAGCAAAAGACAAGGGGCGGTTATTTTACACCGATGATTTAACCGGTTTTAATTTCAGCCGCTGCCGGGTCAACCTGCGAGATGTATTCAAAGAGCTTGCGGATAAGGCGCAAGACACCCTGTATGTGGGTTCCACTGCTATCGACAAGGCTTTTCCAAAGCTTCGGCTAGACAATGACTTGGCGGCACTGTCAGATAAAGCTCTAGTCAGTATTTGGATGGGCAACCAAAGCCGGGTTGCCGCCCATTATGACGCGCCAGATAATATCGCCTGTGTGGTTGCCGGGCGTAGGCGCTTTACCCTGTTTCCACCCAACCAAACCGATAACCTGTATATTGGACCGTTGGATTTTACCCCTGCTGGGCAACCCGCCAGTTTAGTTGACTTCCATAACCCGGATTATGAACGGTTCCCTAAATTTAAGCAGGCGCAAGAACATGGCTTGGTGGCAGAACTTGAGCCAGGCGACGCTATTTTTGTACCCAGCATGTGGTGGCACCACGTGGAAGGTTTGTCGGATTTTAATATCCTGGTGAACTACTGGTGGCGGCAGGTGGACAATTATATCGGTGCCCCCGCCGATGCCTTATTCCACGCGATTTTAAGTATACGGGAATTGCCTGAAGAACAGCGCCAATATTGGCAAGAGGTGTTCGACTACTATGTATTTAACCCTACCGAGCAAAGCCATATCCCAGAATACCGCCGCGGTTTGTTAAACCCATTGGATGCCAACAGTGCCCGTGCATTAAGGGGGTTGTTGATTAATAAACTCAACCGGTAAGATTGGCCTCCGCCCGCCATTAGTTTTACTGCAAGCGTTGGTTTTGGATTGTGTAATACTGGAGCGAACCAGGCTTCCCTTCAAATAAGCCGGGGCTGTGGTTACTCGATCCGAAATACCCTTGCACTTCTGTGTACCCCAACCCGTACAATTCCATAATCTTTTTATGTTTGGTGAATCCCAGCACGGAAATTGAAAGCAGCCCTGCTTCTTCAAGCGGCTTTATACCTCCGGTCAAATCCCCTTTGATGACAACTCTCGTGGCGGGAGTTCCGGTAGCCAAGGTTCCAGCAAAATTCTCACCAACCGTTAGTTGCATGTTACTGCTTGAAACAATTGAGCCTTTGAAGCTACCAGCGACAAACACCTTGCTAATATCATCAGAATAGATATTGGCACCAGGCATTACATCCCCGGCAACCACCAGCTCACTATGCCCAATCAGGTGCACATCATGGCCAAGGTTACCCTTTACGTGTACTACCTGCCCAACAATTTCCTCATCAGTATCGCCTTCGATAAGAACATATTCGATCCCATCAAATTTGCATCTTTCCCGAACGAAATAACACATTGAATAAAAAAAGCGTGTATTCAGGTTATTTAGGGCACCAATTTCCTTCTGTACTTCCAACCATGGCATAGGTGTTGAATTTTCTTGTTCAGCCAAGGCACAGCTAGCAAACAGTAAAATAAAAAAATAGGAAAAGTGTTTGAGCGGTTTTCTGATATCCATCTCGCGTATTCCTTAATGTCAGCGTTACTGATTTATCAAAGTAAACTCGATTAAAGTGTAAGCACAAACGGTAAATAAACTCAACTATCGGTTGTGACTTGAGTTTACTTGTTACGTTGTTGTTGCACCGTGTAATAATCAATGGTGCGCTCCCTATGTTCGTGTAAGCCAGGTTCGTGGTTGCTCGTACCAAAATAGGCTTCTACGTTCGTGTAACCGCGGCGAAACAACTCCATTAGCTTGGCTTTATCTGTATATCCCAATACAGATATATAGAGTAATCCCCCCTCTAAAATAGGCTTTATTTCACCATTGTAATCCCCCCGAATTACAATATGAGAGGATGGGCTTCCAGTGGCAAAGGAACCGGTAAAATCCTTATTAACTACAAGATAAATACT
Source organism: Alteromonadaceae bacterium (assembly GCA_965279005.1). Classification (GTDB taxonomy): domain Bacteria; phylum Pseudomonadota; class Gammaproteobacteria; order Enterobacterales; family Alteromonadaceae; genus Planctobacterium. The sequence continues at coordinate 660,944 of CBDIHK010000029.1, forward strand.
GCTGGTAGAGGATATTGCCCCCCTTAAGTTTCCCGCTATAAACACATTGCTGATATCGTCAGAATAGATTGTTACATCCGGCAGCACATCGCCTGCCACAATTAACTGCCCTTGCCCAATAAGGCGCACATCATGGGCGAGATGGCCTTTTATATGTACCACCTGCCCGATGATTTCTTCGTCAGTATCGCCTTCAATAAGAACATATTCTATCCCATCAAATTTGCATCCTTTGCGAATGAAATAGCACATACTTGCGAAATAGTTTGTTTCAAGGGCATATAGCGCACCAACTTCCTTTTGCACTTGCTGCCATGGCATAGGTTTGGATTTTTCTTGTTCAGCCAAGGCACAGCTAGCAAATACTAATATGGCAAGGTAAAAGGCAGTGATAAGGTAATTTTTGATATCCATCTGGTGTATTCCTTTGGGGCAATGTTACAGTTTGGTCGCCGCGGCATTGCAAAAGGTTTAATTGCCAGGGGTAAATAATTTAAGCGTTCTTTATTTGGGGTGTTGCTTATGAAAATCACCAGGAAAGAGTTAGATCAGGCTGTTGGGCAGCAGATTATCAGCAGCGAACAAGCTGACGCCCTGTATCAGTTTTGGCAGCAACAAACCCAGCACCAGCCCCAATTTAACTTCACCCATATCCTGTATTATTTTGGTGGATTGCTGGCCATTGGTGCTATGACCTTGTTTATGAACCTGGGCTGGGAGAACTTCGGTGGTGCCGCCATCGTTATTATTTGCCTCATTTACGCCGTCATTGGCCTTGGCCTTACCAATAAGTTTGCAGCTAAGAATTTGCAAATACCTGCCGGTATTTGCGCTACTTTTGTGATTTGCCTAACGCCATTGGCCATATTTGGTTTGCAACAGTGGTTGGGATGGTGGCCAGACAGCACCGAATACCAAGATTACCACCGGCGCATACAGTGGCACTGGTTTTATATGGAGTTGGGGACTTTGGTTGTAGGTGCCATATTGGCCTGGTTATACCGCTACCCCTTTTTACTCATGCCCATCGCCGCCACCCTGTGGTACATGAGCATGGATATCGCCGCCATGCTAAGCGGTGGCGATCAGACTTGGGAACTTCGGCAACTGGTTTCCATGTATTGGGGATTGTTGATGGTGGGCTTGGCTTTCTGGGTAGATGTGCGTTCACGCCATAGTGCCGATTATGCTTTTTGGCTCTACCTATTCGGCGTCATAGCGTTTTGGGGCGGCCTGTCTATGCAAGACTCGGATAGTGAACTGGCCAAGTTTGGCTACTTTTGTATTAATCTTTTGATGATTGTATTGGGCGCTATTTTGCAGCGGCGTATATTTGTTATCTGTGGCGCGCTGGGTAGCGCAGGTTATGTGGGATACTTGGCACACAACCTGTTTGAAGATAGCTGGTTCTTCCCAATCGCCCTGACCTTGATTGGCCTGGGCATCATCTACCTAGGCGTGCTTTGGCAAAAACAAGCATGGCCAGAAAAGATAAGGCAATTGGCATTGGAAAGGCTGGGTCTTGCACTCAAGGAGTAGAGAAAAAAACCTAAGTACCTGTCTCACAATCAATCAAATCCCGCATTTTGATGCGGTAGATGCCTTTGGGTTCCCGATCCGCATTGAAATAGATGTATTGCCCGTCGGGTGACCAAAAAGGATAGCCATCCTTGGTCGTATCATCGGTAAGGCGTCTTAACAAGGCCCCCTGCGCCGTCATGATAAATAGGTCGGTAACACCCGGTTTTTGGTAGCGATCTGAAGCAAACACTATGTAATTGCCGTCAGGGGACCAACTGCCATAGCTTTCTTCGGTTCCCGCGCGGGTGAGTACGGATTTTTTGCCTGTTGCAATGTCTAGCAGCTTGATATTGTAATCGCCATCACCATCATTCTCGTGGTAAAGCACTTTAGTACCATCAGGGGAAAACTGGGCGTGGGCTTCATAATTGTCACTGTCGGTTAAGCGCTTGAGCGATTGATCTGCCAAGTCCAGGAGGTAGATATCTGAATTTCCTGTTCTAAAAGAATTAAATACTATGCTGGTACCGTCGGGACTGTATGAGGGCAACCAATCCCATGCTTCGTGTTGCGCCAAGACATCCAACTTTTTGGTGGCAAGATCAAATCGGGCAATATCGGTTTTACCATTTTCCACATAAATGGAATTTACCAGGAACCTGCCATCGGGTGAAAACGTCGCACCATTATTGAAGCCATCAATTTCAATACGCTCTCGGGTTTTCATATTAAGTAGGTAAGTGCCCTTGCCTGCACCACCATCATCCCAGCCAATGGCGAGGAACTGGCCGTCTTTGGAAAAACTGTCGTATTGGTATTGCCTTCTACCATCTTCAGCGGCAAGGGGCTCAACAGCGCAAGTAGCTATCTGGTCAGCATTTGCAATAAAGCTGGCCAAGAGCGACACAAAAACAACAAGACGAATCTGCTTTAGGGGTTTCATTAGCTGACTCCTAAACTCGAGCCTGTGGAATCTTATTAAAAGTTTAGTGTTGCTACCCGTCTTAGCTCGGTTATTCACCCTAGAATTTATGAAGTTAAACTCGTTTAGCAGCAATCAGTAACAAGATATTAATGTTGAGTTTGAACCGTCCATTTTGACGTATCCGGGGGACGGGTAAACGTATTCCATTGCTGGCCGAAGTTGCTTGCCTCTACTATCTTATGTATCAAGGGGTCAGAGACCTTGAAAGTTGAAATAACTAGTAATTCCACGCAATACAGCAGTATTTTCAAGGTCTCTGACCCCTTGATATGGAATCCTCGATAATGGTAGGTGCAATGGGAAGATCCAAGAATTTCGGTTTAATCCTGGCAAGCGCATTCGTTGGGCTTCTCAGCGCTTGCCAACCCGCCACCGATTCCAACCAAGCATCTGCCGCAGCATCTGAAAGAAAGACGGTACATCCGGTCTGGCCAAAACTAGATATTACCATCAAACCCGACCCGGCAGTAGAAGCCAGGGTTAAAGAAATACTGGATGGCATGACCCTGCCACAAAAAGTAGCTCAGGTGATACAGCCAGAAATTCGGGATATTAGCGTTGAGGATATGCGCGAATACGGCTTTGGCTCATATCTAAATGGCGGTGGCGCCTATCCAGACAACAACAAACACGCCAGGGTCGCCGATTGGGTCGCACACGCGGAGGCCATGTACCAGGCCTCCATTGATGACAGCATAGATGGCTCCACCATCCCTACCATGTGGGGTACAGACGCCGTACACGGCCACAACAATGTTATCGGTGCCACACTTTTTCCCCACAACATTGGCCTTGGTGCTGCCAATGATCCAGATTTAATCAAACGTATTGCCGCGGTCACTTCCGTGGAAGTGCAGGCAACCGGCATTGATTGGATATTTGCCCCTACCGTTGCTGCCGCAAGGGATGACCGATGGGGGCGCACCTACGAAAGCTACTCAGAAGATCCCGACATCATCAAGGCTTATTCCAAAGCGATTGTTGAAGGCCTGCAAGGCGATCCCGAAATAGGCTTTTTTAGCGATGATAAAGTCATTGCCACAGTGAAGCACTTTATTGGCGATGGCGGCACACAAAAAGGCGATGACCAGGGCAATACCACTATCGATGAAGCGGGTTTATTCAATATCCATGGGCAAGGCTATGTTGGCGGGCTAAGCGCCGGAGCCCAAACCGCAATGGCTTCGTTCAATAGTTGGCAAGGCAACAAGATCCACGGCCACTATTATTTGCTGACCCAGGTACTCAAGGAGCAAATGGGTTTTGATGGTTTTGTGGTGGGTGACTGGAACGGCCACGGCCAAATCCCCGGCTGTAGCAACGATGATTGCCCTCAAGCAATGAATGCTGGGTTAGACGTTTACATGGTGCCGACACAAGCATGGAAGCCCCTGTATTACAATGTACTGGATCAGGTTGAATCTGGCGAGATACCTTTGTCACGTTTGGACGACGCCGTTTCCCGTGTATTGAGGGTAAAGATTAGGGCAGGCATTTTCGACAAACCCTCCCCTGCGAAGCGGCCACATGCCAACAACCAGGATATGATGGGAGCAACGGTGCACCGGGAGGTTGCCCGTGAAGCTGTGCGCAAGTCCTTGGTATTGTTGAAAAACAATAACGGTATCCTGCCGCTTTCACCGAAACAGCATATTTTAGTGGCTGGCGATGGCGCCCATAACATTGGCAAGCAATCTGGAGGCTGGACCATCACCTGGCAGGGCACGGGTAATAGCAACGATGACTTCCCTGGCGGCACCTCAATATACCAGGGTATCCAGCAGGCCGTTAGCGCCGCAGGTGGTAGCGTGGAGCTATCGGAAAACGGTGACTACCGCCAAAGGCCAGACGTGGCCATTGTAGTGTACGGTGAAGAACCCTATGCCGAGGGCAATGGTGACCTAGACAACCTTACCTACCAGCGCGGCAATAAAACCGATTTGGCACTGTTGCAAAAGTTAAAAGCCCAAAACATTCCAATAGTCTCTTTGTTTATTAGTGGCCGTCCACTCTGGGTTAATCCCGAACTAAACGCCAGCGAAGCCTTTGTAGCAGTGTGGTTACCAGGTAGTGAAGGCGAGGGTGTAGCCGATGTCATATTCACCGACGCAGATGGCCAGATCCAACATGACTTTACTGGCAGGTTATCATTCTCCTGGCCCGCAAACCCCGACCAACATTTCAACCGTCATGACCAAGGCACAGCGCCCTTGTTTGCTTATGGCTATGGTCTAGATTACCAAAGAGCCAATGCCAATTTAACCTCACTGCAAGAACGCGTAGACGCAGAACAATCACTGCCAGCGATTAAAGCTCTCTACCAAGGTACAGCAAAAGCGCCATGGCGGCTGCAAGTTGTAGCCGACAATACCAGCCAAACCATGACCACCAATACCCTTGCCACTGAAGCCATTGCCATGCGCACCTATGATCGGCGCATCCAGGAAGACGCCTTAGACATTAACTGGAAAGACAAGGCGGCAGTTGGTTTATTTGGCTCGTTTCCGTACGATTTTATGGGCTTTTTAGAAGCTGGTGCGTACCTACGGTTTGATATCAAAATTGCCGAACTTAAATCAACCTTGCAACTTAAACTTGTGTGTATGAACCAATGTGACAACCAAATTGACCTAAGCGGACTACTGCAACCAGTAGAGCCTGGTCAGTGGGTCAGCGTAGAGTTGCCGTTGAGCTGTTTGGCAAAACAAGGCGTGGCATTTAATAAAATCATGTCGCCCTTTGCCTTGCACGGTAACGCTGGCAATAAAATCCAGCTTTCCGATGTTGTCCTTGCTCTGGAGGGATCAGAGCAACCTACCCTTACCCCCGCTGTTTGTGCAGGAGAATAATAATGCATCAACCGAAAAAGCAATTTGTTGTATCGTCATTCACTAAAACACTGGCTAGCTTGCTACTGATGTCGGCTTCAGTCAGCGCAGCTACTGCCGAGGAGCCACCAGAAAAAATTAACTGGCAAGACAAAGGTTGGGAGCTCATCTGGCAAGATGAATTCGATGGCACTAGCGTTGATATGACCAAATGGAGCTATGTGGTGGATTGTTGGGGCGGCGGCAACAACGAAAAACAATGTTATGTGGATAAGTCCGACAACTTTGAATTTAACAACGGCATCATGCACATAGTGGCAAAGCGGGAAGATTTTACCGGCCCGGCTGATATCCAGGATTCAGACCAGTACGACCCCTCCAATACCCGTACCCAGCCGTATACTTCAGGCCGGTTGCGCACTAAACACAAAGGCGACTGGCGCTATGGCCGCTTTGAAATGCGCGCACGCATGCCCCATGGCCAAGGCACCTGGCCTGCCTTTTGGATGCTACCTACGAACCCCAAATACGGTACTTGGGCAGCCTCAGGTGAAATTGACATCATGGAAGCGGTTAACCTCGGTGCTAAAACCGACGAAGGCGGCAAGCTTAGCAACCGTCCCGAAGCGCGTATCCACGGTACCCTGCACTATGGTGCCGCTTGGCCCAACAATACCTATTCCGGCTACGAATATGCCCCACCAGGTGGCTTTAACCCGGCCACTGCTTTTCATACCTATGCTGTGGAATGGGAAGAGGGTGAAATCCGTTGGTACGTGGACGATGTCCATTATGCCACCCAAACCTCCAAGACATGGTTTTCGGAATATACCAATGAAAACGGTGAGAAAGTCCGCAATCCTGGCCATGCGCCCTTTGACCAACCATTCCATCTCATCGTCAACCTAGCAGTAGGTGGCAACTGGGCTGCGCAAGTGAACGAAAAAGGTGTTAATGAAGAGATTTTTCCACAACGCCTTAGCGTCGACTACATTAGGGTCTACCAGTGCAGTAAAGATCCAGAAACTGGTAAAGGTTGCGCCTCCATTAGTGAAGATGCCAAGGTCGTTAGCCATGGCCACGGCCAGCAGTTTGAAAACAACTAATTAAACAAAGAGCCAGCTATTAATTTACCGCGACAGTAACCGAAATGGTGTCGCGGTAGATACCTGCATACTCAAACCCATTTACTTGAGGGGTAATTTGGATAATCCGGCCTTTGTGGGCGCCATTAGTGCCTTTACCCGCCCTTTGCTGGACTTCCACTGGCGAGGACAGTGCAACGTTGCCTGTAGTGCTGGGGATACGCATTAAATAAGGGATTTGGTTACCTGCATCGTTGACCAGATAACCACCATTTAGGGATGAATAAGTGGCGGTGGCATTGCTTTGCCCGGTATTGCACCAAATCCGGATATTAGAGGTGTTTTGGCGGGTGCTGCTGCTGAGGTCGAGATGGATAGACCGGTTCCGGATCCTGGCGTTTACTTTGCACAAGGGATTAACGAGGCCTCAAAGTTAAGGTGGTTAGTCATTTAGTCTTGTGGTCATCCTACTAAAGTTTTACGAAATACTTCATGTTGAAAGCCGATAAATAGGATCTCTACCTTGTTCAGGAACACGTATCTACTTTTCATCATTTCACATGGTTACACTCCTACACACTTTTTAACATTTAGTCTTTACACGCGCATATGGGGTTGTTACTTTACCCTTTGTCAACTTCAAGGCCTTGGATCGACATCGAAGTTAGATTAGTTGCTATACAAAGGATTTTATAATGAGAGTAATTCATAGGAAAGAAGCATCATCAATCAGCGGTGGTGACATCGGAGATACCTTTCAAACAGGAGTAGGAGTAATTTGGGACGCTATTAACGGTAGATACCCAGCTCCTTTCGGCTTAGACTTCCTGACGACGCCAGCTTCTGGACCAACACCCGGCAACGTTGGCGGCAGATACCCCGCAAGCGCTATTGGACAAACACCAGATATAAGTAATGTTGGAGGCGGCCAGCTCGGACGTTCGGTAGCAGGGGCACTTGCACCCGATTCCGGAGGTGCAAACGGCGGCGACGGAACCGAAGCCGGCGATGATAATCAAGAAGAAGAAACTAAAGATCCATAAGTACTGCTTATGTGTTTTTCAGTTTTATCAATTAGGCCAACGTTTTGTTGGCCTATTTTGGCACACCTTTTTTGTTTTATTAATTTCCCTGCTTACGCAAGCGCACTAAGTGTTACGTTCGCAGAACAAGATGCTAACTCTTACATAATTCAAGTTAGAAACACTGCTATTTATCCAGTCACATTCCAATTGGAATTAGCCGACAGCGCTAAATTTGAAAAGGAGTATTTTTACGATACTTCACAAACATTAATGGCGGGAGAAGCGTTAGATTACGCCTCTGTAGACCTCTATGAACCTATTGAAACAGAAGAACTGGGTTTAAAATCCCTTGAAGTACAAGGAAGTTTGAATATTGATGAAGATTATGTATATGACTTACCTTGCGAATGCAATAAAAAATGTAAAATAAGTCAAACATTTGGCGGTATTACACATAAAGGATGGCAAAAATACGCAGTTGATTTTTCGATGCCAGAAGGAACTGATTTCTTCGCCATGCGTCCAGGAACAGTGATTTATATTAAACAGGATAGTACGGAGAACTGTACTTCCGGCTTACTTAAATGTGAGGCTCACCTTAATAAAATTCTCATACTTCACAAAGACGGCAGCATTGCGGAGTATTTACATATCAAAGCTAATAGCAGCAAATTAAATAACGGCGACACTGTAATGGCAGGAGACTATCTTGCTCAATCAGGAAATACGGGTTATTCGTTCGGTCCCCATCTGCACGTTGCGGTTTTAAGAATTAATAAAAACTTACAACAAATCACTTCTAATATTATCTTCTCCATTAAAGAGGAAAACAAAGTATTAACAACTAAAAATGTATCATTTATACGGAGCTGTAAATAAAATGAGAAAAAACGAAGCCTACTCTATCATCGTCGCATCATATGCATTTATAAGCTTTATTTTATCACTCACGAGTGCTTTCATCGCAACTTTCTTTTTCATTGTTGATAGCGATTTAACAACCTTTTTTAAAAGCGAAACAAGTGCTTATCTATTTGTTATAGTTGGCTTTTTATGCTCGGTAATTAGCGCAAAAATACTTTATAAAATCAGACGAAAGATGGATTTTTTCCAGGAATTATTATTATTAACAATATTACTAAGCATTAATATTTTTTATATTAACACAAGTACCAAAATGTCATTTTTTGAGAATATATTATTTATAGTCTGGTCTCTATCAAGTTTGGCTATCGTAAAGCTAAAACTCAACACTGAAAATTAAAAAATGACTTCTAGCCTTTTCAGAGAACAAGCAATAAATCACCAAAAGGGCTCTATAGCTGGAACAGTTATAGTCACCCCTTCTTCAGCTAATTCTTTTATAATTATAAGCATTTTCGCATGGTGTATAGCGACATTATTCTGGGGTTTTACGAGTGAATATACCGAAACCAAAAAGGTGCAAGGTTGGCTTCAACCATCAGCTGGGGTTGTAGACGTTTTCCCCAATTCACATTCTGGCCAAATCACTGAAATATTTGTATCTGAGAACGAAACCATAGTTAAAGGACAAAATCTTCTTAAAATAAATAGCGAAAGGTTTTTGGATAACGGAAATAGCTTTGAAAGTGAAATATTACGAGAATACAAGAAACAAATAGCGCTTCTCAAAGATCGAGAAAAACAAGTAAAAAAAGACTCCGAAATAGAAACCAAAAGAACTCAACTAAAAAAGGAAAGTAAAAAGGAAAACTTAGATAGGATAAATGAAAAAATAAAATTACTTAAACAAAGAATATTACTAGCTGAAGAAAACTATAGCAAAGCAAGTTCCCTTTATAGAAGGAGCCTCATTCCCTCTTCCGCACTGGACAAGGCATTAGCAGAAAAACTATTAGTAGAAACTGAATTATTAGACCTTGAAAGACAATCCATCGAACTAAATGAAATAATCGCTATGTTAGAAATTCAGGAAGAGGCTGTTCCCGCCAATTTGGAAAAAGAGCTAAATCTAATCAAAAGAGCAATAAGCGAAATAAACCTTAAAATAGTACCTTTATTAGGTTCAGACGGAGAAGTTCTAACCTCGCCTATCACTGGCAAAATTTCAAATGTCTTGGTTAAAACCGGTATGCAATTGAATAACAATTCACCACTTCTTACCATAGTCCCTGAAAACTCACAATTGGAAGCTGTCCTTGTAATTCCTGTAAGTAAATCTGGACTAACAGAAGTGGGTCAATCTATAGAACTGAAGTATGATGCTTACCCATTTCAAAAATATGGAACATTTACAGGTAGTATTGTCAGCATTTCCGATTCTGCATTACTACCACATGAGTTGGAGAAATCTCCCTTTCCCACATTGGAACCTGTTTATCGAGTAAGGGCTGAGATAAGCCTTATTTCAAAGAGTGATGAACGACAAATAACGTTCAAACCAGGTATGACCTTTTCTGCAAACATAGCTGTATCCAAGAGAACGATCTTTGAATGGGTATTTGAACCACTAATCAGAATTACGTACGGAATTTAGTGAGTTGGAAAGACCTGAGAAATTACTAAAGTTTAGTTTTAAGAAAAAAATACCGGTTATTCTTCAATCAGAATCGTCAGAATGCGGTCTTGCTTGTTTGACTATGATTGCTGGCTATTTTGGCTATGAAACAGACCTTGTGACAATGAGGAGAAAATATTCAGTTTCCGCTAAGGGTCTCACACTTTCACAACTCATGGATGTAGCTGAAACTATTCATTTATCAGCTCGACCTCTTAGTCTAGAACTGCATGAAATTAGTGAATTAACACTTCCATGCATTATTCACTGGGACTTCAAACACTTTGTAATTCTCAAAAAAGTTTCTTCAAGAAAGATTGAGCTAGTCGACCCTGAAGTTGGCGAGAGAAAGATTAGTTTGGATGAGTTCGCAAAATATTTCACAGGCATCGCATTAGAACTAATGCCAACAAGCGAATTTAAGCCTAGAGAGGAAAAGAAAGAACTCGGATTATCTAGTTTTTGGAAAAAAATAATAGGCCTAAAAAGAAGCATTATCAATATATTGTTGCTAACTTTTTTACTTCAAATTTTTGGTTTGCTTGGACCTTATTACATGCAAACCGTAATCGATAGTGTAATAGTCAGATCAGATACCGATTTGTTGACAGTATTAGCATTAGGATTTGGTCTTCTTTTAGTGATAGAAACTACTGTCACCTACATAAGACGTAACTCAATATTATTGCTTTCAACTAATCTTGCAATGCAAATGTCGTCGAATGTTTTTAATCATCTAATCAAGCTAAGCCTTGATTATTTTGAAAAAAGACATGTAGGAGACATAATATCAAAATTTGGTTCCCTAAAATCCATACGAGGCTTTATTACCACAGGTGTTATATCAGTTGTAATTGACGGAACAATGAGCTTAATAACACTCGCTGTAATGATCGCCTACAGCCCATTATTAACAATAATTGTTATCGCAGCATTAACCATTCATACTGCCGTAAAGTTTATTACATATTATCCAATTAAAGCACTTAATAAAGAAAAGCTTATTGTTTCAGCGAAGGAAAGTTCACACTTCATTGAAACACTAAGGGCAATGCAAACTATAAAGTTGTTTGAAAAAGAAAATGCAAGGAGGGCTATATGGCAGAATAAATTAGCAGACACAATGAATAAAGGCATTAAGCTGAGCAAGTGGTCAATGAATATAGATGCATTTAACCAAATTTTGTTTGGTATAGAAAATATATTGATAGTCTATATTGCTGCACAAATGGTTATATTAAGTGACTTATCGTTAGGTATGTTGTTTGCGTTCGTCTCTTATAAAACTAGGTTTGTAGGTGCAACTAATGGCACGGCAAGATCGCGAACATTATTTAACCAGTTGAACTGATTTACCTTCTCGTTCCTGGATCTACACAGCCCATTGTGATCTTATACTCCCTTTTGGGAGCCAGCTTAATGAGTATTGATGTTTTCGCTGAACACTTTTCTGATGTCACCGATCCCCGCCAATCAGCCAAAGTCACTTATCCTTTGTACGATGTATTGTTCTTATCTGTTTGCGGTGTTATCACCGGATGCGAAGGCTGGGAAGACATTGAGGACTTTGGTCATGCCAGACTTAGCTGGTTGCAGGGATTAGGTTTATTCAAAGATGGGTTGCCCGTCCATGACACTATTGCACGTATCATTTCCAGTATCGAACCGGAACAGTTACAAAGCAGTTTTATCAGTTGGATGCAGAAGGTTCATTCCCTGACCGATGGTGAAGTGGTTGCCATAGACGGTAAAACACTACGTAGCTCTTACAACCGGGAAGACCGTCAGTCAGCCATTCATATGGTCAGTGCGTTTGCTACAGCCAATGGTGTTGTTATGGGGCAAATAAAGACGGACAGTAAATCCAATGAAATTACCGCCATTCCTGAATTACTGAATTTACTGGATATTAAAGGCTGTCTTATCACGATTGATGCCATGGGCTGTCAAAAAGCGATAGCGAATACCATTGTGAACAAAGGCGCTGATTATCTTTTGGCAGTCAAAGGCAACCAAAAGAAACTCTATGATGCAATAAAGTTGGCTTTTAGCGGTATCGATACTGAATCATTAAACATAGAAAAGGGACATGGCCGTATTGAGGCCAGGGAATATCATGTTCTGGACGCTTCTGAATTAGCGGAGACTTTTCCTCAATGGACAGGGTTAAAGAGCATAGGTATGGCTGTCAGGTATCAGCACGATGATGAGAAACCTTCACTGGAATATCGTTACTACATCAGCTCCGCGACACTGAGCACAGACCAGTTTGCCAAAGCAGTAAGGAGCCACTGGGGCATAGAGGCAAGCCTGCACTGGGTCTTAGACACTGCCATGAAAGAAGATGATTGCCAGATATTCAGAGGTAATGGTGCTGAAAACCTGGCTCGACTTAGACACATTGCAAAAAACATGATTAAGGCAGATAAAAGCAGAAAGGCCAGTGTTCGCAGAAAACAGCGCATGGCATTGATGGAAGAAAGTTACCTGGAAGCGGTGTTTTTAGCGGGCTGCAATACTCTGGTTAAAAACTAAGCACTCATGCTCTCGCCGTGCAACTAATGGCCTTATTGCAAAGATATTCGAATACAAGATGTTAAGTATACACTTTGATAGGCTTGCTGATATAGTCCACTCAGAATTAGATCATATCCACAATGATGAAAAAGTTACATCTGAGGCTAGTCCAGAAAAAGGAATATTTTTAGGTGACTTGGAAGTACTCAATGTTGGTTTTAAATATGGTGATTGCGAAAAAGAAGTGTTTAAAAACCTTAGTTTAAAGATTAATCACGGTGAATCTGTTGCGATTATAGGACAAAGCGGAGCGGGAAAATCTACACTTTTAAAGTGCATGATAGGCCTCTTTAAGGTCACTAATGGGGATATATTAGTTGATGGAAATTCTATATATAAGGATGAAAACTACCGCTCCCAAATTGCAGTAGTGATGCAGGATGACCAGCTTTTGTCGGGCACAATTTTGGAAAATATATGTTGTTTTTCCGACAATCCTGATTTTGAACTTGCCAAGCAATGTGCTGTATTTGCCTGCATAGATCATGAAATTATGAATATGCCAATGCAGTACAACACACTAGTCGGTGACATGGGTTCAAGCTTAAGCGGAGGTCAGAAGCAAAGGTTAATTCTAGCTAGAGCCTTGTACCGGAAACCCAAAATACTCTTTTTAGACGAGGCAACTAGCCACTTGGATACCAAAAATGAAGAACAACTAAACTCCAACATCAAACAACTGAACATTACTAAGATCATGATCGCTCACAGACCAGAAACTATTAAAAGCGCCGACAGAGTTGTGGGCATAGGGCGTGGTAAGATTGTTGAGTTAACGCAAAAACTCAATAAGGGTAGAATAAGACCAAATTCCAGTGTTAATAGTGCATGACTATAGCGGGTCGATAAGCAGCAGTTATTAGAAATTCAATTCTTCAATCTATGAAAAACGCTAATTTACCGCGACAGTAACCGAAATGGTGTCGCGGTACACACCTGCATATTCAAACCCATTTACTTGAGGGGTAATTTGGATAACCCGGCCTTTGTGGTCACCTGCAATACCACTACCAGCCCTTTGCTGCACTTCAACCGGGCTAGTTAACGCCACATTCCCAGTGGTTTTCGGAATGCGCATTAAATAAGGGATTTGGTTACCTGCATCATTGACTAGATAGCCACCATTTACGGATGAATAAGTGGCAGTGGCATTGCTTTGCCCAGTATTGCACCAAATACGGATATTGGAGGTGTTTTGGCGGGTACTGCTGCTGAGGTCTAGCTGGATAGACCGGTTCCGGATCCTGGCGTTTACTTTGCACAATGGCTCGATCGTACCAACGAATTCTAGTTCGATAGTCTGACTGGCATCATTGGTAATATTGGCTGATACCGTGTTTGCAAACATCAAACACGCAATCAATGTCCCCAGGATCAAGCGCAAAGTGTCGGATTTCCGTTATTTTTCTTTAGTCTCCGGTGCGCTAAGCAGGAATAAGGCCAGTTTTGCTCCACAAATGTTGGATTTAATATCCTCAGTCAGTTTTTGTGGAAATATTTATCTCAGCTTGCGCCTGAAACTGCCGCCGAACATCACTCCATATTATTGTTTAACCATTGCCGCTCAAGTAACATTGGCTTTGCTGAAAAATAGGCGATAAATAAGAACTTACCTAGTCCCACAACGTAAGTGTTTACATATGAGCGGAAGTTTCCAATTAATCATTGCTGCAATATTTAGTTTCGTAGCCGCGTTATTGCACATAGCAATCATTTTTGGCGGCGCACAGTGGTACCGATTTTTTGGTGCTGGCGAGAATATGGCGAAATTGGCTGAATCGGGCAGCTCATACCCGACCTTGGTGACATTAGCAATTGCCATAATACTGTCTATTTGGGGCCTTTATGCTCTCTCTGGTGCCGGGGTAATTTTCAAATTACCTTTGTTAAAAACCGGATTAGTGCTGATTACCTTTATATACTTGGCAAGGGGCATTGCTGGGTTAGTCTTGCCTTTTGTCAGCGAACACCCTGCAATAACCCAAAATTCATTCACGTTTTGGATGGTCAGTTCTGTCATTTGTTGCTTATTTGGAGTGATGTACTTGTTGGGCACTACAAATAGCTGGAAACACCTATCTGGCGGTAATCTATAGATTAAGGATCTGATAACAGTTTAAGTACGTTCAAAGTTTAAACTCCAACAATATATCAAAAAGCCCATGCCAGATATTCCGCCAACTTGGCAATCACTCTTATTGAATGCCCTACAACAAAACAACAGTAAGCCAGAAGCCCGCTATATCCAAGTGGCTACTGTTGATGAAAAGCAACATCCTCATGTCAGGACAGTGGTATTCCGCGGTTTTCAAAACCAAACAAATTTACTATTCCACTCAGACGTGCGAAGCAATAAAGTCCATGAGCTGAAGGAGAATCCCAAGTGCAGTGTTTGCTGGTACTTTGCCCAGACTCGTGAGCAGTTTCGCATTAGAGCAACAGCCCAAATAGTCAATTACAATGATGGGCTATCACCAGCTCTCTTAGCAGAACAGTGGCAGAACTTGTCTGAAGCGGCCAGGGCACAATATTACGCCGCGAGCCCAGGCAGCCATTTTATCCCTGACGATGAAGGTGGAGCTAAACAAGCAATAAGTTCCACAGCGCCATCTGAGAATTTTTGTGTCGTCATTCTTGAATCCGGTTTTGTTGACTACCTAAATTTGAGAGGGACACCGCAAACCAGGCTTCAGTATACAAAACAGCCCAATGAAACTTGGCTGGCAACGGCAGTTAATCCTTAATGTGGCGAAATAAGCAGTAATGCCCTGGTTCACGTAAACCAGTTTGACAGCAAACAAAAAAGCGCCTTGGTATTGCTACCCAGCCGCTTTTAACAACGGGAACTGTTACGTACCTAGGCTTAACCCATCACTTCTTTCTTACCACGCCTAGCCTCCAAGTCTTCTCGGATTTGGTGGGCTTTTTCTTCGGTAATGGGATATAGGTACACCATCCAGATAGCGACTAGCGAGCAGACCATAGGTATGAAGGCATCAAAGACACGCATCAAGAACAAGGTGCGCTCAGTTTGGTCGCCTCCTAATTCAACATCAAAACCGCTTCCAGCCAGCAAGAAACCGCCCAACGCAAGTGCAGCTGCCATGCCTAGCTTAACTACCCACCAGAAGATGGAACCAAACATACCCTCACGGCGCTCGCCACGCTCCAATTCATCCATATCGCAGACATCGGCAATCATGGATCCCATCAGGGTAAACAAAGGACCCAAACCAAAGGCCAATAAAGGCATTGGCACCAATAACAACCAAGGATGTTCTGTGCTGTAGCAGAACCACTTCAAGCCATAACCCAGCGCTGATATACCGATAGCCCAGAAGAAGGCACGGCGTTTGCCTATTTTAGTTGCCAACCAGCTAGTGGCAATGATAGAAAAAAACGTCGATGCAGCAGACAAAGTGCCAGCATAGCCGGTATATTCAGCCCCCAAACCCGTATCACCTGCAAATACATAATAAATAATGACGTAAGCTTGAAAGTTAGCCACCATCATAAAACCGTTGAATACTAGGAACGTTGCCGCACAAAGGCATAAAAATGGCTTGAATTTGACTGTCGCGCCAAATCCAGTAAAGAAATCTCCTATCGCCATGGATTTGGACTCTTCTGGTGTTAAACCCACCGGGCCAGTAATTTTTTCTTTCAAGAATATAGCAGGTAGAATGCCCACGAATATGGCGAAGGCGCCAATTATCATGGCTAGATAGGCAGCACCATCCACCATGTTGTCAAACCAAGCGTCGTTTTGCATGAACCATAAAAACCAGGGCGATATCATATAGACGCAGTAGCCCATAAAATTCTGAACCGCCATTAACCGGGTACGCTCGTGGTAATCAGGGGTCAGTTCGTAACCCATGGCGACCCAAGGTGTCGCAAAAACCGTGTAAGCGAGATAAAAGACCAGGGAGCCAATCAGGAAAAACCAAAAATAGTAATTTTCAGATTTTCCCTCAGGAAATTGCCACATCAACATAAACACGATGCCAACGAGGATCGCACCAAAAAATATGTAAGGACGCCGACGTCCCCACTTGGACTTGGTGTTGTCCGAAATGTACCCCATCAAAGGATCGGTTAAGGCATCCATCAACCTGGGTAAGGCGCCTAATAAACCGGCGAGCGCTGGGCTCATGCCCAAGCCCAGGTTTAATACAATCATCATGCGTCCAATCGCATCGGCTAATGTGTTATTGACCATGGCACCTAGGCCATAGATCACTTTTTTGCCGAAGGGGATCCTATCCTGCTGGGCAGTTTCGTAATGCTGGTTATCACTCATTTGCTTAGGGTACCAATACTATTTTTATGCACATTAACCTTATAGCTGGAGTTCGTTAACACAATGTAAATACGACCAGCAGGTGCAAAGGCTACGACGAACTGGCGCATATATTCATCATCTATCAACGCGGTACAAATTCCCTCCTCCCACCTAGGCAGTTTCCCAATAATCTTACGGAAAGTCCCTTTGGGCTAATTTGCCCAGCCGCATATTAGCCTTGGGCTAAGGTATAACCTTATAAAAAAATTCATATTTTATGAGTAAAAAATATATCTATGGCTCATATTGAAAAAGCGATTGAAACAGCCTGCTCCGACGTGTCACAACGCGTTGAGGATTTGCTTGCACGGATGACACAAGCTGAGAAAATTGGCCAATTATGCCAAGTATCCGCAGCAGAAGGTTATATCCCGGATCACCTGCGCCACGCTGTTGCCCAGGGGCAAGCGGGCTCCGTTATCAATGAAATCGATGCCAATGTAATTAATGAACTACAGCGCATCGCCGTGCACGAGAGCCGCTTGGGTATACCTTTGCTAATCGGCCGCGACGTTATCCATGGTTATAAGACTATATTCCCAATTCCTTTAGGCCAGGCAGCCTCCTGGTCCACCGACATTGTGCGCCGTGGTGCAGAAGTCGCCGCCATTGAAGCCAGTAGCATGGGTATTAACTGGACTTTCGCCCCCATGATCGATATCAGCCGGGATCCGCGCTGGGGACGCATAGCTGAAAGCCTTGGCGAAGATCCACATTTGTGTTCCGTGCTTACCGTTGCCATGGTTGAAGGTTACCAGGGCGACGACATGGCGGAAGACGGCAAGATTGCAGCTTGTGCCAAGCACTTTTGTGGCTATGGTGCGTCCGAAAGTGGCAAGGACTATTGCACCACCAATATCCCAGAAAATGAATTGCGCAATGTCTATATGCGCCCGTTTAAAGCGGCGTCTGACCATGGTGTGGCGAGTTTTATGTCTAGCTTTAGCGATTTAGACGGTATCCCTGCCACTGCTAACGCTTGGCTAATGGATCAAGTGCTCAGGGGCGAATGGCAGTACCAAGGTTTTATTGTCAGTGACTGGGAGTCAATATCACAACTGACTATACACGGCCTGTGTGAGGACACCGCAGTAGCCGCGATGGAAGCATTCAATGCTGGCATTGATATGGAAATGGTCAGTACCTGTTACCGCGACCATTTGCCGGAGTTGCTTGAGCGTTCACCTAGTCAGGTGGCACAACTCGATCAAATGGTCAGGCGTTTGCTGACCGCAAAGTTTAACCTAGGCTTGTTCGACAAGGATGTCACGCGAGCCCAGGCATTGCCTGACAACTTGCCAGATGGCCACCTACAGGCAGCAAAACAAGCAGCACTGGAAAGTTGTGTATTGTTGCAAAACAAAAATGATGTGTTGCCACTAGACAGCCACTCATTGAACAAAGTCGCCCTGATCGGCCCATTGGCGGACGACGGCTATGAACAACTCGGCACCTGGATATTTGACGGAGAAGCCAGGCATACGGTTACAGTTTTGCAGGGGATACACGCGCTTTTGGGTGACCAATGTGAATTAAATTATCACAGGGCGATGCAAACCAGCCGCAGCCATAGTTTGGATGACCCTGCCCGCATTGAGCAACTGGCGCAGCAAAACGATGCCGTTATCTTGATATTGGGCGAAGAATCCATCCTGTCTGGTGAGGCGCATTGCCGTGCCGAACTTGGGCTACCGGGCTGCCAGGAACAGTTGATTGAACTAGTTGCAGCGCAGGGCAAACCCGTGGTGTTGGTAGTGCTCGCCGGGCGTCCCCTTACCTTGGAACCCATTATCGAAAAAGTTGACGCCATCCTATATGCTTGGCATCCGGGTACCATGGGCGGGCCAGCAATCGCAGATTTACTATTTGGAGAGGCCAATCCAAGCGGCAAGTTACCCGTGACTTTTCCACGCAAAGTGGGACAAATTCCCATTTACTACAGTCAAAAGCCCTCTGGCAAGCCGGTATCTTCACACAATTATGTGCACATGGATCATATACCGGTGCGCGCTGCACAAACCTCTTTGGGCATGGCTGCGTCACACTTGGACACCCATTACACGCCGCTATACCCCTTTGGCTTTGGACTGTCCTACAGCCGGTTCAGCTACAACCACCTTGTGTTATCACAGCACAAGATGGCAATGGATGACACATTATTTGTATCGGTCACCATCAGCAATGACTCGGATCGCCAGGGAACTGAAATTGTGCAATTGTATATTCAAGATCTTGTAGGTAGTATCACGCGCCCGCCGAAGGAACTAAAAGGTTTTCAACGGGTCTCACTTGACCCAGGTCAACACCATCAAATTAGCTTCGAGTTAACTTGGCAAGACCTAGCGTTTTATGGGCGGGACAAACAATTGCGAGCAGAGCCAGGCCGATTCAAACTCTGGGTAGGGGGAAGTTCGGCTGAGGGCTTGGAAGCGGAATTTACTCTGGAGGCAAACCACAGCTAAACCATGTCTAAACAGCTGTTTACTGAAAAAATACAGCGGCAAGTCGCAGAATTGCTGTCAAATATGTCTTTGGCCCAAAAGATCGGCCAAATGACCCAAGCTGACCGCATGACTTGCACACCTGACGATGTCTACCAATACGGCTTGGGTTCGGTATTGAGTAGCGCAGGCTCCTGCCCGGAAGACAATAGCCCACAAGGCTGGCTAGATATGTGCGAGCAGTATTGGGCGGCGTCCATGCGTCTAAGGCCAGGCCTACCCCGTATTCCTGTTTTATATGGATTAGATGCCGTACACGGCCACGGCAATGTGTTTGGCGCCACAGTATTCCCCCATAATATCGGTTTAGGCGCCAGCCGGGATACCGAATTGGCCGCCAAAGTTGCCGAGGCGACACGGCGGGAAGTGCTGGCAACTGGTGTCGATTGGGTTTTCGGACCGAATTTAGCCGTCGCCCGCGACAAACACTGGGGCCGCTGCTACGAAAGCATTTCAGAATCGCCTGAGCTAGTGGCTAAATTTGCCAGCCCCCTCGTCAAGTCCTTGCAAAACAGCTTGCTACATGACTCGGTGATTGCCTGTGCCAAACATTGGATAGGCGATGGCGGCACCGGCTATGGCATAGACCAAGGCAATACCCGGTTGCCCCTTGAAGAACTTAAACGGTTGCATGTCACTCCCTTCATTGAAGCAATCAATGCCGGGGTGCTGTCCATTATGGTGTCGTTTAGCAGTTGGAACGGCACTAAATGCCACGCAAGTGATTTCCTACTGAGCAATTTGCTCAAGAAACAATTGAACTTCCAAGGTTTTGTTGTTTCTGACATGCAAGGCATAGATTATGTTGACGACGATTTCCACAGCGCAGTGGAGGTGAGCGTCAATGCCGGTATTGATATGTTCATGGTGCCGGAAAACTGGCAAACCTTTATTGGCCACCTTACCGAACACGTGGAAATGGGCAAGGTCCCAATGTCCCGCATCAATGATGCGGTTACCCGGATACTTTCTGCCAAAATGGCGTTTGGTTTGTTTGACAAACCTAGCCCCAAACAGCGGACTTGGGCAGGCCACAGCTGTTTTGGCAGCGAACACCACCGAAATATTGCTAGACAGGCAGCGGCTAAATCACTGGTACTACTGAAAAATGAATCCAGCACCTTGCCAATTAAACCTAGCCAGAAAATTTTAGTATGCGGTAAAAATGCCCATAACCTTGGCCATCAATGCGGTGGTTTTACCATCACTTGGCAAGGTGAAAGTGGTAACGACACCATTGCCGGCACGACTATTTGGCAGGCCATCCAAAAGCAATCAAAACAAGCAAAGCACTTAAACAATGCCGCGATTCAAAATGTCAAAAGTGAAGATTTTGACGTCGCTGTCGTCGTTATAGGAGAAAGACCCTATGCCGAAGGCATGGGGGATATCCGGTCAACGGATCAAGAATTGGTGGAGATGAGCAGCGCCATCCAAGGCCACCTAAACCTGTTGGAACCACAAGGCGACTCTTTGGAGCTGGGCGAGTTGTACCCTGAAGACCGGGCGCTTTTGCAGGAGCTCAAAGCCAAAGGGATCCCAACTGTGGCAGTTTTAATTTCTGGCCGGCCACTGGTCATAAACCACGAACTGCCGCTATGTGATGCCTTGGTTGCTGCTTGGCTGCCTGGCTCAGAAGGGGATGGCGTAGCCGATGTCATATTTGGCAAACAAGACTTTACCGGCAAATTGCCTTGCTCCTGGCCAGTACAGTCCCAGGCCAACATTAATGTTGGTGACGAACCATACAAGCCATTGTTTCCATTTGGCTATGGTTTGCGCTACAACCCAGAGTCCGAATTGATTGCTACTAACACCGAAGTCGCTACAGCATAGAAATAAAATGTTACAGGCACAACTGGTTTCGTTGTTTTCAAAGTAGGCTATCTCAGGATCAATCTCCCATGGTTTGCAAATAACCGAGCTTAGTATCAAGCATTGACCTGGCGCATTATTCACCTATCCAGTTCTTGCTAGAATCCACATAACGTCGCTTTTAACAGGGCATGCAGCCTTTGGATTGTGCGCGTTTTAACCAGATATGCACCTGTAAAGCCATTAATTGCCATAAACCTCGTGGCAAGAGGCCGCAAGGTTTGATTAAATGCCCAAGGGTGTTTATCCTTCGTATACCTTTGTTACAGATCCGACCGGAACAAGACCAGATTACCCGAGATTAGGAGCACACAATGAAATCAAACCGTCCAGTGAACCTGGATCTAAGTACAATAAAACTGCCTGTGATGGGGGTCGCCTCCATATTACACCGCATAAGTGCGGTCATTATTTGGTTTGCCGTGGCTTACTTCTTCACACTACTTTACATGTCACTTGGCTCTGCTGAGGGTTTTGCCAAAGTGCAAGGAATGCTGACTGGTAATTTCATCGCCCAATTCTTTACTTGGGGTTTCTTGACAGCGTTTGGCTATTACACCATGGGTGGTTTAAAGCACATCATCCAGGAATTTGGGTACTTTGAATCCCTAGAGGGCGGCCAGTTCATTTCCAAACTAGCGATTGGGCTTGGCATTTTCATTAGCGTATTGTTTGCAATTTTGGTTTGGGGGTAATTATGAGCAATGGACGTAACGGCGTTCGCGAATGGATTTTCCAGCGCTTTAGCAATGTCGCTATCATGCTGTTCGGTGTGGTATACCTAGTTTTATTCCTTACCCTAGACAGCTACAGCTATGAGGCCTGGGTAGCTATGCATACTGCAGCATGGTTCAAGGCTTATGCGAGCGTTACCTTGTTGTTGGTGACTGGTAATTCTATCTTGGCTGGTTGGCAAATTGGTACTGACTACACCCAGAAAGTCGCTATTCCAGGCTTCGCGGGTTTGTTCCACGGTTTTTACTTTGTGGTTAGCCTTGCTTACCTGGCTGCCGGTGTATACCTTATCTGGCTTATGTAAGCCGAAAATCTTGGCACAGAAGCCGTTGTGCAAGCCTGTTGCACAACGGCTTTTTTATTGGCGCTTGTGGCATTTTAGCGATTCCATGAGGTATTACAGCATCACAGTGCTGCGCATAGGTAAAAACCCGCTTTCCACACTCAGCCCTAAACGAAAAAAGCGGCTACTGGAGCCAGCAGCCGCTTTTTAGTTTGAAGCCTGGGCCGCTATGCGGCCGACCGGAAATGCCCCTTAGAATGAACCAACCAAGGTCACCATGGCGTTGATAGGTGCACCTACCGTTGCCTGGTGCGTTGAGTGGGCATTCGGGAAGTACAACTCATCAGTCAAGTTTTCTACATGCAGCATCACCCGCATCGAATCTGACAAATTGTAATAAGCAGACGCGTCGACCCTGGTGTAGCTAGGCAGTACCGCAGTGTTGTTGTTGTCAATATAGCTATCACCTTGGTAAGTGGCACCTAGTCCAAAACCAAATACATCGCTGACTTCGTAACTTCCCCAGATAGAGAAGGTATTCTCTGGCAATTCACGCGCCCTGAATCCATCTTCGTTCTCACCGTCAAGGTTGCTGTAGTTAGCGGTAATGGCGAGGGCGTCAGTCACCTGGCCAGTCAACTGCAATTCAAAACCGTCAATTTGGGTTTTGATAATGTCCAAAGTCGATGAGTCAGTATCAGACACTTCCGGTGAAATCCGCTCATTTTCAAATATAGCTGCTGTAAAGCTTAGGCCTTGTGCAAAATCCCACTTCAAACCAATTTCTTGGTTTTCATAGGTGTTAGGATCCAAGCGGTTGTTGTTACCGTTGATGTTGGCATATTGCTCACCACTGCGTGGCTCGAAAGACTCGCTGTAGCTGGCATAAATCGAGATATTTTCCTGCGGCTTATAGATAAGGCCAGCGCGCGGGGACACTTCGTCATCAGTGCGGGTACGGGTTTCCAATACGTCTGGGTCAGCGTTAAATACTTCAATATCAAAGCTATCAAAACGGGCACCTAGGACGAGGTCAAAGCTATCAGACAATTCAATCTCATCCTGGATATAGAAAGAGAAAACATCCAACTCAACACGGGTGTCATCGTTTAGGTCTGTCCAACCTGTATAGGTGGCTTGCCCATTCGCATCTGTGCCTTGGAAGGCATTAAAGTCAAGGGGACGCGTGGCGAGAAAGTACTCTCTATCAGGTTTACGATTAGGATCGGTGTCTGTTAATGCGGTGCTAAATACCGGGTTGTAGCGATATTGGTCAGAGGATGTTTTGATGACTTCTGCACCCATGATGACCGTGTGGCCAATATTGCCAGTTTGGAATTCACCCACCAAATTACCTGACAAAATCAAGTTGTCGCGCACAGTCTCATCAATGTAACCATCTAGCTCAACCACATTAGTGGCAGTGTCATAATCGGTAGCATAGAAATTGGCATAGACTTTGTCATAGTCACCGTAGAATGCGCTAAAGTTACCTTTGATATTGTCGGTAAACTGGTGCTGCAAAGCCGCCCTAAACACATGGGCTTCCAATTTGTGGTAGCTGTTTTCAGGATCGGTAAAGACGATATCTTCCAATGCCTCAACCGGCTCGCCATCGTCCCCGGTTGGAATACCGCGATCAATAAAGCGCTCGTGGTCAATGTACTCCCAAGACAGGTCAAGGACTGTATCTTCGCTTAGTTGGAACCTGGCGGTTGGGTTAAAGCCGTAGCGGTCGCCATCGTAAAAGTCACGGTGGTTATCCAGGCTCTCGTACATGGCGTTAAAACGCACAGCTGAAGCTTCGCTATGGACGAAATTGGCATCCAGTTCAGCGCCATAGCCGCCAAAAGAATTCAACGAGGCTTTATAGTCAATAAATTGCTCACCTACTTCTGCTTTTTTCGAGACCCGGTTCAGGATACCGCCGGTACCGCCGCGGCCAAATAACAAAGCATTCGGGCCACGCAAAATCTCAACTTTTTCAATGTTATAAAGAGAACGGTAGTACTGGACGTCATCACGGTTGCCGTCCATAAAGAAATCCGCAGTTGATCGCACACCACGGAAAACCACTGCATCACGGTGGCCTTCACCTTGTGATGTATTGACGCCAGGGGTGTAATCAATAATCTCACCGATGCTGGTAATACCGCGCAAAGTAAACTCGTCAGCAGTCATAATGCTCAGGCTTTGTGGTACATCAATGATAGGCGTTGGGGTTTTGACCGAGTTAGATTCATTGATGGATAGGTACTGCTGCCCCTCAACTTCAATGCGCTCAATATTGCTCATGTCTTCTGCGGCGGTAGCTGTTGTGCTTAGTAAAACAGCTGCGGCAATACTTGTGAGTTTAAAATTCAATTCTTTAATCTCCAGATGTTCTAATTTGCTGTGCTTGTGCCCATATTTTGCGGATAAAAACTGCGTATCCGTATGGCTGTTGTCGCCAAATTGCCAATTTTGGGGAGCCCTTTATATTGGCGAATTGCAAAATTAACTAGGCAAGTTCCCACTTCGTGTCGCCTTTAGCCAAATACCGCTAGGCTAGTGGTGAAGCGGAAACTAAAAATAGTAATAGTTTTAATAATAATTATTCGCATTTACGCGAAACGGCGCAATGGTACACCATAAAAAAGCAAAACACTAACGTGGAAAGCAATTTGCTTGATTTACATCATTGTTCGGGGGATCTCAGACCAGTGCTTGCACCAGAATTTGATGCAAGGATGTTATACCGACTCCATTAAGTATTAAAGAAGTGCAGGATGGCTAGGCTAGCCACTGCTTAACCTAGCTAGAGGAGAGTTGCTTAGAGGTTCAAGATTGCCATTCAAATAACAAGACTTCTACCGTGCGCTGCTCGCCGTGCTTGTCTTCAACCAAAAGCACAATTGACTCCCCCGCGCCTTTGTCCATTATTTCTCTAGCCTCGCTGGCAGGGCAACCAGGGATCACACAATCACCAATTGCGATTAACTTGTCCCCCACCTGCAACCCTGCTTTTTCCGCCGGAGAATTTGGCCTGATCTTAGTTAATTCATAGCGCATAATCTCCCGGCTGAAAAACCCTTCAACCGAGACATCGCCAGTGATCCCCATCTTTATGCGATCGCCCGCTATAATGGGAAATGATGCAACTAGGACAACGGATAATAAAAGTCTGCGCATGTTTGGTGTTCCTTTTCCACAATTCCATGCTAAGCATGGCTTCAAATCTAGCAGTATGCAACTTGACCCGTACTTAACAACCCCTAGTCCAAACTAGTGCTAGGTGTCAGCAATGCCGTCTCAGGTGTATCCGACAAAAAGTAATAAAACAACATATTGCGGTCTTCTTGGCCAGGTTTGCCTATTTCGGAATAGCTCAAGGTATCAGGAAAATAAAAACGGTTACCTGACATAGGGATAACTTCGAACTGTTGGCCCTGGTTGCGCTGGTAGTAAAAGCGACCGTCTTTAAAATCCAGCGATCGAATATCCCCGTTTTCGAGTTGGTATTGGCCTAGGTAGCCTTTAGTCATTGCCTCGGCTATTGCCACTTCTTGGTAATCAGGTATCGGCAAGTGCAGTAAAGTTGCGGCTAATTTACTGGCAATAGTGGCTGGCGGTATCCATGCCCCGCCATTAACCCCGTCACTGTTGCCCAACACCACGATGTATGTATCACTAGTCGGAAAGTAAATGCTGTGACAGGAATAGCCCAAAGTAGATCCGCTCATCCTAATCGCTTGCTTGCCAGCAATTGTGACCAAACTGTAGGTAAAGCTGCCCGGGATCTCGGTACCATCGTTTAGGCGGATGGGCGCTAGGAATGAGGCCAAATGCTTTTTATCCAGAATCTCCCCATTCATCAACGCGTGGCGGAATTTGCTGAGATCCCGGGTGTTGGAAAGTAAGTCTGCCGCCCCATAACCCCAAGCCAAATTTAACAGGTCATTCTGCCGAGGCTGGTCACCGTCAAAGCTGTATCCCGTTACTTTTCCCAGAGTAATCGCCATGGATGCCTGTGAGGTTGAGCCCATGCCCAATGGCTGAAATAGTGTTTGCTTTAGGTATTCTTGATAACTGCCGCCACTCACTATCTCTATCACTTTTGCCAGCATGCTATATCCGACATTACTGTATTGAGTCCTATCACCCGGGTTGAATTGCCACGCCCCATTTTTGAACTGGCCAATAAGCTCGTCTAGGGTTACCGGCTCCTGTACCCGGGTGGCCAGGAATTCGGGTTCATTGATGGGATCCACTAAACCAGATGTATGCTGCAATAAATGCCTCAGAGTCACTTGGCCTTTGGTGCTATTGATACCCTCAATATATTTGTTGATAGGATCGGACAAAGATAAATGGCCATCCTGTACCAGCTTCAAGATAGCCACAGCAGTAAATTGCTTGGTGAGTGAACCCGTTTCAAAAATATGGTGTGCTTGCATCGGTACCGACAGTTCCAGATTCGCTAAACCGGCGGCATCTTGATATACAATCTTTTGGTTTTGACTAATCAATACGGAATAACCGACTGAATTTGTCGTAGTAAAACGCTGCAAATCGCGCTTAAACTCGCTAACGTCAGCCCAAGCGTGAAGATTGGACAAACATAAAAGCAACACTAGGTATTTGTTAATCACAGACATCATTTTCCCTATTTCAATTATTTGGTATAGCGCTTGTGCTAAACTTCAGCGCCGTTGTCTATTGCAAATAGTCATGCATGTGAATGGAATGATGGACTTCAGATGAAGACCTGATGTTTTTCTGATGTCTATATTTTTCAATGAGTTAGGTAAATATTGCTAAAGGTGAAAGTACACAGTTTCCAGCTTGGGCATTTCCTGGTTGATGTTGGCCGCTGCACAATAACTAGTAACTCAGGGCAAAATGCTGTTGAGCCGCGCACAATGGATGTACTGGTTTACTTAGCGCAACAACCCGGCCGGGTTGTTGCACAAGAAGAGCTATATGAGGCGCTTTGGCCAGGTACCCTGTTCAACCCTGGCTCTGTACAGCGATGTATCGCGCAACTGCGCAAAGCCCTGGGCGATGACGCCCGCAATCCAACTTTTATCAAAACCCACCCCAAACGTGGATATAGCTTGGAAGTAACCCCTGCTATACAGGTGGCGCCGCCCCGAAGATTTGCTCCAGCAATTGCTGGCGCTGTAGCATTGGTTGTGGGGCTAGTTTGGCTATGGTGGCCAGAACAAAATCTAGCAAAACTCAATGGCACCCTAACGCCACTGACCTCAGCAAGTGCCTACGACTTTTACCCCCGCTATTCGCCTGATGGCAAAAAGCTCGCCTTTATACGGCAGGTACAAGGGCAATCTCACATTTGGTTGTTAAATTTGGGTACCGGTACCAAACAGCAAGTAAGCCAACAATCAGAGGATTACCAGTCATTAGCCTGGTCACAAAACAGTGATAATTTGTACTTTACAGTGCGCTCAACCCAAGGGGATTGGGTAGGCAAATTGTCGCTTGATATTGCCCAGATAAGGCTGAAACAGTTGTTCCGGTTACAGGAACCCGGCGACATCTGGCGTGTCCAGCCAAAGGGGTCTTCGCTGTACTACATGCATGCCGATGTTCCTATTAACAAGGCACCTAGCACTATGCTAAAGCGCTTTGACATGGCGACAGGCCAACATCAGGAACTACTTTCTAGCGACAATAGCTTTACCCCCTATAGGATAGCGCTATCACCGAATAAAAATCGCATCGCTATTGCTGGGGAAGATGCAAGCAACGGAGTTCAAGTTCGAATGTTTGAATTAACTTCCAACACCTTGCTACCCGCTTTTAGCACCTTGCCATTGGGCTATACTGAAATAGACTGGCACCCAGGTGGGGAAGCCTTATTAGTACACCACCTCAACCAACTATCACTGCTGCGTTTAGATGGCCAACAACAGCCATTGCCCTACCGCCATTACCAGAGGCTGTTCAATCCCGCATTCAACCCCGATGGGCGGTCGATCTCCCTATCCCTAACGGAGCTAGATACCGATATCTATTTATTGCCTAACATTGGGGCTAAAGCCCAATTACTGGTTGATTCTAGTGGCGAAGACCATCTGCCGCGGTTGTCACCACAAGGCAAGGCACTAGCATATGTGTCATCAAGGAGCGGCACCCAACAACTATATTTAAAGCAAAATGGCCAGGAGCGGTTGCTGTTTGCCAATCCAGATAATTTACCGGTTTACCGGGCGCCAGTATGGGCTCACGATACTAGCCAACTGGCATATGCATTTGGCAAGCGGCTATTTATCCATGAAATTGAGCTAGGTAACACTAAACAGATAGACATGCCGGCATCATTTACCGCCATTTTGGATTGGTACCAACATACAAATGCACTGTTGATTAGCATAAAACAGGACAACGTTTCTTATTTAGCTAAATATAATTTAAGCACCGGTGAAATAGAGAAGCAGATCCAAACTGGTGTCAACTTCCATGCCCGTCTAGATGAGCAGGACAATTTAGTTTATGCAAAGGACGGGATGCTACACTGGGGGCAAAGTAGTTTTGACATTACAACATTACCAGAGCCTAACAGTCAGTTTTTCCCAGTAGGCAGCGCCCTGCTGTACCAATCGGGAAACGGGATTTGGCAATTTGACGGTGAACAAGCTAGTTTGCTGATGCCGCGACTTCCAAACAACACCCATGACATTGCCGACATCAATGCCAGTGGCGCAATGCTGCTCTACTCTGCCCCCGAAGAAAAAGCAAAAATTGTGGAATTGCGTTGACGGGGATGCGATTGATGGTTGCGCTCTAAGTTGTTAAATCGTTTAATAGTGCTGGAATTATATTGCCCGAAAGGTTTGCCATGAAAAGACTATTCGCGATCACGGTAATTTTTGCTTTTTCTTTTAGTGTATTTGCTGATCCAATAAGGTTGTCCGAACCCGTGGTTGCCGATGAGGCTAGCGAAACATTTGGCGCAATTCTGGATACAAGGCTGCCAGGCGTCACATTGCAAAGCCTAGTAGCAGAACCTGACAAACACCTTGGCAAAGCCTTCAAACTGGAAACTCGGATCGGTAAGGTATGCCAAAAGAAAGGTTGTTTTTTTGTTGCGCAACAAGGCCGGGATGCCCTAAGGGTGTCCTTTAAAGACTACGGATTTTTTATACCCACTGATAGCAGTGGTAAAACCGTTACCTTGGCTGGCAAATTAATTGAAAAGCAACTGGCACCGGAACAAGTAGCCCACTTTGAATCAGATCTACAAGAAAAGTCCGCGGCAATAAAGCCTGGCTTAGTGTATGAAATCGTGGCTGAGAGCATCCAAATACCGCGCAGCTAGGCGCAGCAAGGCCGATCCCGCCACACCTGAGTGAAAACACGCCCCCGATTAGGACATGCCTGGGCAAAGTGTCGCGTTTATTCTGGAAACTTGGCCTTTTTTAGGTTGCAGTCAACAAACGCCAATATAGACCGAATTCAAGACAATATCGTCCCCACAGAAAACTATTTTGTAATTGCCAAATGGATTGGCACAAAGCTTGTTTAACTCCCTATGTAACAGCGCATTTTTGTCGAATCGCCAAATTGTTGACTAACCTGGGAGTAAAGTATGTCAACCAGCAAACTGATTAATAATATCGAAGCCCTCTCCATAACCCTGTCAGAAAAACAACTAGTCCAGTTCCTAGATATTATGGATGCCATGACCTTGATGGTGGACAAAGCCAAAACCAAGAGCAAAAAATTGACAGTAGAAGCCGGTGTGCCGCAAATGCATGTTCCAGCCGATTGCAAGTACCTCCATTAGTACTACTGCGTCAAAACTTAAGAATAAATATGTTAGTGGGAAAGTTGGATTAATGGCTCCATTGCCTGTCGTCCAACCCCCAACGTTTTAGAATAGCTAAGATAATCAATACGTTATTCTAGCGGTCAAAACCCTTATTCACTTACGTTCATTTAGTATCATTCTTTATACTAAAACATCAATTGTTATACCTATAAATTGTGGATATAAATACTCCTTGACCAAGGAGGCCGCATGGACGTCAGCAATAGTTATACAGAGCAACCAACAGAGCGGGACAAACAACGCCTGGATTTATCCACCTGGTGGCAACATAGAGTGCTGAACCCATATGTATGGGGTTGTGATTCAGAGATTATTTTGCGCCATTTTATGGCTCATGCCAGCAATAACCATTTGGAATTGTTCCCAGAAGACAGTTTTTTATTACAGCATTATCCTGTTCACCATGGTAACCGCCTTTCACTTGCCGGACATGAATATGACCAGGTGTCCCGAATAGCAGGGCAACTTGCCCTTACCAACGTCAACATTTTACAGGCGGGCTCCTTTGGCAAATTATCGAAGAGTCTGAGTAGCTTCAATTCTATCGGTATCAATTTCCTGTTACACCAGATGATGGGTAGGATGGACTACAAGGCGATGCATGTATTCAAGCATTGCCGTGATGCCCTGGTCAGTGGTGGCAAGCTATTCGGCTGTACAGTATTAGGCAGGAGCATAGATAAAGGCTTCTTGGCTAAACAGTTTCTAAGCCATTACAACAACAGGCTCATATTTAACAACCAATACGATAGCCCCAGGTTACTCGAAGCGGCACTGAAGTCGTGTTTTCAAAATGTTGAAATTGAGTTGCATGGCTGTATCGCCTTGTTTAGCGGAACCAAACAATAGGCTTGGGGCTTCAAATCTCCCATTAGAATTCGATACACTTGAGTTGTAAAAAAACTGTTAATTGCCCTTAAGATCAGTTAATAATAGCCAAATTCAAACACTTGTTTGAATTTGTATGACCCAACTATTAGCTAGTGCTAGTAGTTTCTTACCCTGATTTAAGGAGCCTAATATGACGGTTACCGAACTGCGCACCGAAGGCCATGTTGCCGTTATTACCCTATGCAATGGTGCCAACAAGCAAAATCCTGTTTTTGCTAAAAGCCTTAAGCAACACTTGGCAGAGGCACTGGAAAACCCAGATCACCACGCGCTAGTCATCACTTCCAATGATGAGAAGAATTTCAGCCAAGGCATAGACGTAGACTGGCTGATGCCAGCAATGAAACAACAAAAGCACGATGAAATCCGTACATTTATGTATGACATGGACGATGTATTTAAGACTTTGTTGCTTTATCCAATTCCGGTCATTGCCGCCATTAATGGCCATGCCTTTGGCAATGGCGCTATCTTAGCCTGCGCGTGCGACTTCCGTTTTATGCGTTCTGACAAAGGGTTTTTCTGTTTCCCTGAAGTCGATTTATCTATCCCTTTCTTGCCCGGCATGATTGCTTTTATTAAAAAAGCGATCCCTTATTATCGTTTCAACGAACTCAAACTCACCGGCAGGCGAGCCGCAGCTGAGGAGTTGGAGCGGGATCATGTGATTGAAAAGGCCTTTCCTGATGCAGAAGGCTTACAATTAGGCGCAATGGCCTTTGCCAGCAGCTTCAATAAAAAGCGGACTATTTTTGGCGAACATAAAAAGCGCCTGCACCAGCATATCATCAAGGTAATTGATACCGAGAACAAACCCCTTATCGATAAATTGCAATTAATGGTCTAGGAGGCAAACCCAATGAGTACAAGGTTAGATTTTACTGGTAAAAATGTATTTGTAGTTGGCGGTACCAGCGGCATCAACCTGGGCATAGCCTGTGGCTTCGCCCGCTGGGGCGCGAAAGTGGCAGTTGCATCACGCAAACATGACAAGGTTGACGCTGCGGTTGCCAAACTAAAAGAACTAGGGGCAGAAGCATTTGGCACCACCTTTGATGTCCGCGATTTTGATGCAGTTAGTGCAGGTTTTGCAGAAGTTGCAGAGTTTTTTGCTGGCAGTATCGATGTGTTGGTTTCAGGCGCCGCAGGGAACTTCCCGGCCAAGGTCAATGATATGTCGGCCAATGCCGTGCGCTCAGTGGTCGAAATAGACCTGCTCGGTACTTTCCATGTGATGCAAGCCAGCCACCCACACTTAACCAAACCCGGGGCTAGCGTGATCAATATATCAGCGCCACAGGCCTATTTACCAATGAGCTACCAAGTCCACGTGTGTTCGGCCAAGGCGGGCGTTGATATGGTCACCCGCAGCCTAGCAATCGAATGGGGGGCTGACGGTATTCGGGTTAATTCTATTGTTCCCGGCCCGATAGCTGAAACTGAGGGTATGGACAGGCTGGCGCCGACACCAGAACTGCAAGCAGCCGTCACCCGCTCTGTGCCAATGGGTCGCCAAGGTACGGTCGACGATATAGCCAATGCGGCCGGTTTATTGAGCTGTGAGCAATCCTCTTATATCTCGGGCGCAATACTGCCGGTAGATGGTGGCTGGAGCCAATCAGGTGCTACCGCTGTAATGGCACATATGGCCGGTTTTATGGATAAAATGGCGAAGCAGTAATCGGTGTACCGGCAAATGCTATAGGCATTTGCCAACTTCCGAATTATTAAGTTAATCACATCCAATAAACAAATTATCTATCGCCACTCCTAATCGCCTAGCACCAATACCTCTCCGCTAAGCTTTAACGGCTAAATGTGCAAACACATTTTGAGTTAATAAACACACAATTGTGGATAATTTAACCTATATTCACTATTAATTATTTGGTAGAAAAATATCTATCCCTGAACACATAGCGGATATGAAGCATGAGCAACCGGCCAAGGGCA
This sequence comes from Alteromonadaceae bacterium, assembly GCA_965279005.1. Lineage (GTDB taxonomy): Bacteria > Pseudomonadota > Gammaproteobacteria > Enterobacterales > Alteromonadaceae > Planctobacterium. Next base: position 693,921 of record CBDIHK010000029.1, read on the forward strand.
CCGACAATTTTACATAGCGCCAAGAATGAGCAGGCGACTAACCGGCCTCGCTCAAATGCCACGGTGCACAACGCGGCACAAAGTCCGATCCAGAACCGGCCGCGTTCCAATGCTAACGTGAACCATCCAATTGATGGCCCGATTCAGAATAGGCCTCGTTCCGACGCAACCAACAAGAACCCAAACCAGAGCCCAATCCAAAATCGGCCGCGTTCACAAGGAGTTACCCATCAGCAAAGAGCAAGAGCCAATGCGATGCATGTCAGCCACAAGAACATGCAACATCAGTCACCTGACGAGCTACGCAATAAAACCATGGATGATGTGCAGCAATCTTTGGGTAAAAATAGGGCGCCCGTATTAGGCAACGGTCCAAACCGCGATATATCAGCGATTATGCAGGGCCCTGAGATGCGCGAAACCGTGTACAAAGATGAATACAACAAAAATTCCACGCTAAAGAAAGTGGGAATGGCTATTGGAAAGGTAGCAAAAGACCAGACTTCGAAGGAAAACCTCATGAAGCAAGGCGTGGACAAATTTGTCCCTTTGGGTAGCAATATGGTTGCAGGTTACGAGTTAGGCAAAGCCCAAAAAAATAAACGGGAACTCAAGTCAAACATGGATAAGGTTTCCGATTCACTGCGCAGCCCGTTTGATGCAGAAATCCAACGAGAATCCCACAATCAGAAAACCGCAGCCTTTGGAGTTAAGGATCCCACACCATTTGGCGCTGCTTCTAAGCTTTATGGCTTCTTGGGCGGCCCACAGGACAATAGTAGTAAACACAGGGAAGATATGGCTGACTTTGAGTCCAAACTAAATTCGGCTCCAGATAACAAAGACAGTTACAAGCAAGATCAGGCAAAGCGCAAGGAAATAGCAAACAAACAAGACAACAGTATTGCGCACGTCACAAGGGAAGACGCAGATGCCAACAAGGCCTTTAGGGACAAAGTGATGGCTCAAGTCAACAACCCAGGGAAGCCCGACTTCCTGCAATCACCGCAAAAAAGTATAACCGCCGCCGGGGATTTGATGCGACCCGAGATAAAACCGAAAGACGAACCTGTAACTGATAAACGACCTGCGCTAAAACCCTCTGATGTCAAAAAAATGGATAACAGTATGAGGGTATTGAATCGCGCTAAAAAACAAGACTAGCGACTGCTATAGAATCACTATCTCGTCTTTTTAATCTTCTTTTGATTTATCCTTATCCAACAGCATCCCTATAACTAAACCCACAGCAATTCCTACCCCTAAACCCAGGCCAAGGTTACCCACCGCCACGCCGACGGATGTGCCGATCCCAACACCAAGTACAAGCCAGGTACCGACTTTGCTATTTGTTTGCATTTTCGATACCTCCTAGCTTTGCTTGTCTTTTAAGACGCCGACTAATAGCGCAGGTAAGAAAGTTAAGGTCAGCAGCATAGAACAGAAAATTCCACCGAGTACAATGATGCCAACACCTCGGTACAGCTCTGTGCCTTCGCCGGGGATCACCACCAGCGGAGCCAGACCCAGTATCGTAGTGGAAGTGGACATCAGTATCGGCGTAAGCCGCTTGGCCACTGCCTGGCGCACAGCATCCTGCGCTTTTAACCCGGCTTCCATAATGTTCTTTCGGGTTTGCTCCACTATCAAAATTGGATTGTTTACCACGGTTCCCAGAAGTATCAAAAAGCCCAACATGGTGATCATATCAAAGGGTTGGTGGAAACCACCGAGGACACTGCCAAAGCCATTGACCATGATCAACCCGAGCAAGCCACCCGCCATGCCCAAGGGCACCGTCGCCATAATAAATAACGGATAATGCCAATGTTTGAAAATGGCGACCAGCAACAAATAGGTTATGGCCAAGGCGATGAGGAAGTTGCTAGACAAGGAGGCTTTGGTTGCCTGAAGTTGGTCGGCCGCACCACTAACGCTGACTTTAATACCTTGGGCAATTTCGCCTTGTTGCCACAAAGCTGGCAGCAGTTCATTGCGCACTTGCTGCTCGGCAGTTTCTAGCGCCACATCCCTAGGCGGAATAATATAAACCGTCACAGTACGGTTGCCATCGACCCGGCGCAGGCTATTGGAGTTTTTGCTTTCCACTAGGTCTGCCAAGGCTTTTAACGGCAATACCCCACCTTGCGGGGTTACCAAAGGTGCATTCGCTAATTGCTCAATGGTCTGGTTACTGCCAGCACCGCTGAACAAAAATATATCCACCTTATCATCGTTTAAAATGAACTCATCAACAAAGGCGCCATCACTCATTGCTGCCACCGAATAACCAAAATCGCGGTTGCCAATACCAAGCTCATCCAGGCGCTTCCACCTGGGTTGGATCTCAATAAGCGGCTGGGTCAGGGTCAAGGAGCCAGGATCTGAATTGATTTGCGGATTATCAAATTGAATTTCGGCTTGGCGGTAGACAGCTTCTGCGGCTTGGTAGAGCTGCTGCATATTAACGCCTGAAATATCCACAGCCACAGCTCGGGAGCCACCATCGTTGCTGGAAATAATTGATCCCCTTGAGGAAAAAGCCCGCATCTGGTCATAGCTTCTGAATTTCTCGGTGATTTTGTCCATCATGACATTGATCAGCGCCGGGTCTTTAGGTGCACTTAAAAACCAAATACGCCCTACCGACACCGACATCATATAATAGTCCAGTGGCGGCATTTCGCCTTCCACGTAGTCATTTTCATCTATATCCAGGTATGGGTTGAAATAGACAATCAACTCGTCGGCGATTTTGCGCATCTCAGACAAGTTGTAATTCGGCGGCGCAATCATAATGCTAAACGCCTTGGGTTCTTCACCTTCCGGCAAATATTCAGCCGCTGGCATCAATAGATAGGCAGCCCCTAAAATCGCCACTGCAATAACCGCTACCTGCACCCTGGCTTTTTGCACACCCTGGGTGAATAGATCCGTAAGCCGCAACCACTGCTTGGAAAAGCGCGTATCATGGGCGCTACTCAGCTCTTTATTTTTTGCCAGTTTGGCTAAACTCACAGGCACTACAAATACCGCAACCATCATTGAGGCCACAATGGCGCCAGAAATAGCAATGGCAATGTCAGAATACAGCTGACCAGCTTCTTCCTGTACAAACAGCACAGGTGCAAACACCATCACCGTGGTGGCAGTTGATGCCAATACCGCAGGCCACACTTCGGTAACACCCGCAATTGCCGCTTTCAGTTTAGAGGTACCTTTGCGGTAAGCCTGGACAATGGACTCTAGCACCACAATGGTATTGTCCACCGTCATACCAATGGCGAATGCCACACCCGCCAGGGAAATAACATTGATGGTGCGCCCTGCCAGGCTAAGCGCGACAAAAGCGGCAATGGTACAGATGGGGATACCCATAACGCCAACAAGGGTTGCCCAGCCCGAACGCAAAAACAGGTACATAACGGCTGTGGCCAACATGGCACCTAAAAACAGGTTAAACCAAACGTTTTTCAAGGAGTCTTGCACATATTGCACGTCGTCCCCCATCAGGATCATTTCCAGCCCCATTTTGCTTTAACAGCTGGCCATTGAGCTCTTCAACGATTTCGAGGATCCGGTGTTTGATATCAATTACATTAGAGCCGCTTTCCCGCTGTACTCGCAGCATCAAATTGCGTTCGCCACCAAAGTAGGACAAACCACGCACTTCAAAATGATCCAATTCCACTGAGGCCAAGTCGCGCAGGTACACCACTTCCTCGCCGACCCGCTTTATCTCTAGATTTCGGATTTCGTCAAGCTGCTCAAAGCGCCCCACTACGCGGATTAGGTAGCGGCTTTCGCCACTTTCAATATCACCGGCAGAGGCATCACGGTTGCGGTCGCGCACCGCGTCACGGATCTGGTTCAGGGTAATCCCTCTTTGGGCGAGCTTAGCCACATCTACTTTAATTTGGATCTGCCTGGGTGCACCGCCACTGACCCCTATTTCAGAGACACCGGGTACGCTTTCCATCCTTGGCCGCACAAAGTCTTCGGCAAAGTCGCGCAATAGATCCACATCCAACTGCAAGGGATTGCCCGACACCGGCCGCAATGCAAAAAACATAAACGCATTGCTAGAAAAGGAGCTGGAAAACAGCCGTGGTTGATCTACGTTTTCCGGGTAGGATGGCACCTGGCTCAAGGCGTTGTTGACCCGGATCAGGGCATCATTGACGTCGACACCAAAAGGGAATTCCAGCTCAATATTGGCCTGCCCCATTTCCGCATAAGAAACCATACGGGTGAGGTTGGGAAGGGATCGCAAAATAACGCTCTTGTTCAATCAGGATTTCCTTTTCAACATCTTGCGGCGTCGCGCCT
>CBDIHK010000030.1:0-848083 GCA_965279005.1 Alteromonadaceae bacterium
AAGTGGGTTCTGAAAACACCAAGTCCCGCTCTGAGACAGCGTTAAGTGCGAAAATTAATGGCGCATTGTCCATGAAATTTTCACTGGTATTGAACCATAACTCGGATGTGGCTGATGATATTAAAAACCTCGATACTGAGACGTCAGTAACCTTGGTTTATACCTTCTTTTAATCCAGGCTTTGGGCAGGGTCATAGCCTGCCAACCACTCATTGAATTTGTCAGCTGGTAATGGCCGGCTCAAGTAGAAACCCTGTGCTTTGGTGCAACCAGCTCGTTGCAGGAAGTGCAGGGTTGCCTTGTCTTCGACGCCTTCCGCGACTGTGTTCAACCCCAAATTTTGAGCTAACGCGATCAGCGTGCGTACCATTATCTGGTCATCTTCGTTTTGCGCCAAATCCAGCACGAAAGCTTTATCTATCTTGAGCTCATCAACTGGCATTTTTTTCAATTGCGCCATGGATGAATAGCCGGTGCCAAAATCGTCGATTGATAGGGTTATGCCCATGCGGCGCAACGTATTTAGTGCTTTCACTGCACTTTGTGGATCGGACATAATGGCGCTTTCAGTGACTTCTAAAGTCAAAATACTGCTATCTGTGTCAAATTCAGACATAAGTTCAGCAACATAGGCGGGTAACTTCATATCCACCAAGTCTACCGCCGATATGTTTACCGCAAAGCCAATGTCATATCCCAGCTCACGCCAGTGTTGGTTTTGTTGGAAGGCAATCCGCAGCGCCCAGTGGGTGACATCCCGGATGGCGCCGGTTTGCTCGGCTAGCGGAATGAACTCATCAGGTGGGATAAATCCGTGTTCAGGATGGATCCAGCGGATAAGGCATTCGACGGTGCTGATTTTTCTTTCTGCAATGCTAAGCTTGGGCTGGTAGAACAATTGTAGTTGGCCTTGGGCTAGTGCCCCCCTTAACTCCGACATTAAGCTCAGGCGCTGTACTGAATGTTTGTTTAGTGATTCCTGGTACAGGGCATAGCTAAAATGCTTGTCTTTACAGCTATACAACGCGATGTCGGCGCACTGCATGATCCCTTGCACGCTGTTGGCGTCTTTAGGGTAGAGGGCGACACCGATGCTAACGTCCACATCCAAAGTAAGTTGGTCAATCTGGAATGGACGGTCAAACAATCCGGAAAAATTCTCAGCCAGGGTTTCTTCGCGCTGGCCCGAGACATCATCAATAACTATCGCAAATTCGTCGCCGCCAGTATGGGCGATAAACACGCCTTGGTAAGCGTACGCCTGCAAACGCTTGGCAATTTCCCTTAGTAATTGGTCGCCTGCTTCGTGGCCGATAGTGTCATTGATATCTTTGAACCTGTCCAAATCCATCATCAATACCGCGATACTACTGCCTTGGTGGCTGGAAATGCTGTTTTGTAAATGCTGCTGGAATTGGTTGCGGTTTGGCAATCCGGTCAATGAGTCATAGTAAGCTAACTGCTGGATTTCTGCTTCCCGTTGCTTGATGCCATCCTGCATTTCGCTGATGGCCGTAGACAAGCTGTCCACCTCATGGGTGCTGGCATTGGGAAAATCGCTGACATAGCTGCCTTCCCTAATCTGTGCCGCTGCGTTAACCAGCTTTGTGATTGGGCGGGTAATACCGTTGGATGCCAGCATGGCCGCTATCAAGGCGGTCAGGGCGGCAAGCAGCAAGACGCCAATTAGTTGCACTATCAGGCTGTTGTAAGACAAAAATGCTTTTTCTTCCAAAGAACCTAAAACCAGCTGCATGGGGGTGGTTTGCCAACGGCCTAGGGTTTGGTGGGCATAATAGATCCAGTGGCTGAGTTCTTGTTCAAACTGGTGTAGGGCTGCTGAAGTCTGCACTGTTTGTTTTGCCAGATGGGTGGCATCTTCGCCCGTGTGGGTGCTGCCGACTAGCGTGTTGCTGGTGCCCAGCAGCATCAGGCTGACCTGCATATTGGTCAGGGATACCAGATCTTGGTTGATTAACTTGTCGGAATGGATGCCCATTAAAAGCCAGGCGTTGATATTGCGGGACGTTTCGACAAATTTTACCGGTGCTGATTTTAGCAAATAGAATTCGCCATCTAGTTGGAACCACTGGATTTCTTGGTTAGCGTAGTTAGCTGCATTTATGTTTAGTTTGTCCAGCCCGACAGAGGGGTTGGAAACAATGGCGCGCCCGGATTGATCCTGGATCCACGCCAGATCGGTATCGTTGCGGCCCTGGAAGTTTTGTAGCGCCGCCAACAAACTTTCTTGATCATCACTACCGGTGGCAATGAGTTGTTTAAAAGTGAAGTCTTTGCTTAAATTGTTGAGTTTTTCTAAAAGGGCATTGCCACGGTTATTAATTTTGTCTTCAACCATATTGCCCGAAGTGACAGCGTGTTCTAGCAATTGGGTGCTGGAGTGTTGGTAAGTGGCGCGTTGCACAATATACAAGGTGGCGGCGAGCACCAGCGCGATCATCAGCAAGAAATTAAGCAGCAAACGGAAACGCAGCGAATTTAACCATTTCATAACGGATTACTCGTAAGTGGAAAATTCGTCTATTTCATCTTCCAGATCTGAGTGTCCTGGCAGCAATGGTTCGGTTACCTCAAAGGTAACCTTAGTATCCCCCGCCAACGCAAGGGCGATATTTCGGTTTTGATCTGCCTCGCGCATCCTGGGGTGCCATACGTTTAACCTATAGTCCCCGTCTGGTAATTCTAAACTCACTTGGTTTCGATCTTGCGTTTGTGTGAAGTACGGGGTATCCACCACGTAGATGTAGCCAAGCATCCAGTCGTGCACATTACAACCTAATTCTACGACCCCTGTTTTGCCAAAGACTATTGGGTCGGCATCTGACCCTTTGTAGACTTGCAATTGGAACACTTTTGCCGGTGAAAAGGAGTAGACATGGTGTTTTATGGAGTCGGAATTAGGGAAGCTGACGGGGGCGTCTTTTTGCACCGCCAGTATGTGTGGGCTAAATTGCCGGTTCATCTGATCCATGGTGGCGGCGTTTGGAGTGGATGTTGGCGCCACGCCACTGCTTGGTGTCAGATACACAACGGCCCCTTCCAATAGGGTTTGCCCAGGTGTTTGCAAGGTTACTGTCACCTTACCCGCGAGTGCTGGCGTACTTAGCAGGATAAAGATGGCTGTTAAAACGAGTTTCATCATCTTATGCTCTCTGATTCCTTTGTCGTTGAGAACCTAGCGCAATTGGATTAAAACCTCATATCCAACCACTACCAACATAATAGTACGCCATTCATCGAAGAATGTTTCAGATAACGCAATTTTTTTCTAGCTGGTTACTGGGCAAGTAAATATAACCTTTGTGCCGCAGATAAAATCAATCCCGGTACCTTCTCAACGTTAAGGTTTTTTCCAGCCTCGCACTTTCATTAGCCAGCGCCAACAACTTAGTAATGTCAGCGGCAAATTCTAAACTGATAGGGAATTCTTCGCCGTGCAAAAGGCTTCTGGCAACCGCTTGGTAAAAGTCTTGGTAGCTACCTGCCTCGGTCGCAATAGTCTCCGTTTGGCCGTCGGGCAAATAAAGGGTGCCGTGATGCGCCAAAGCCTCATGTCCCCACTGGGTAGACCCAATCTCGATATCGGTATTCACCATGGTTTCTTGGGGATCCATACCAAGTTTAGCAAAACTGGCTTTGTCGCCCTCAAGGTAAAACCGGTTTGCAGGGCCTGCGTTGTAGTTGCTACCGCGAAGTATGACTTCCGTTTCTGGGTAATGCAGTTGCACGTTAAAGTAGTCATTGGCTTGTGCCCCTGGCCTTTGGTTGCGCAGTACCGCCGTGAGTTTATTGGGCATGCCAAACAAGCTGACTACTTGATCTAACAAAGACGCGCCAATGTCATTCCAAAAACCGGTACCTTGTCCTGCTTGTTCTTTCCACTTGTGGGATACCTCGGGCCGGTAGCGGCTGAAATAGGATTCAAATAAGCGGATATTGCCTAATGCCCCTGCTTCAACCAAGCCTTGTATGGTTTTAAAGTCGCCATCCCAACGCCGGTTGTGGAAAGGGAAAATGTGCTTATTGCTTTGTGCTTGGGTGCTGGCTAATTGTTTGGTGTCGGCAACTGACAGGGCTATGGGTTTTTCCAGCACTACATGCTTACCCGCCCTCAGCGCTGCACAGCACAAAGGCACATGGGTATCATTGGGCGAAGTGACAACGATGAGTTCAGCGGTGCTTTGTTCGATGAGTTTTTCCGCATCAGCATAAACCGTGACGCCGGCTAGTTCTCCCTCTGCTAGCTGCCGTTTGCTGGTACTAATAGCCACTAGTTTGAATTGCTTGTTTGCAATTAAGTAGGGTAGGTGGAAAGACTGCGCTGAAAGACCAAAACCAATAACGGCAACTTGGATCATAAATTGGTACCTAATCGTTGTTTAATAAAGATCATACACTATCAATCGAGTGAAAAAGAGAGTGTTTCCATAATTGGTGCACATTCTGGCGTTAATGTTACTAGATGGTCTGTGGTGCCCTTACCGGTTCACTGCTAAGTACCAACTAATAACAATAATAATAAGCGCCTTACCTACCGGCGCAACTGCATTTACCAATACCAGTGAATGAATGGCGAAGCCTTTACTTCGTCTTTTTTTTGCCCGCCGTTTTAGTATTGCCTCTGTTTGTGGCAAAGTTTTTATCATCTGATACAGTCAAGTACTAGAGCGTGTTGAATCCCCAACAAGCGGATAACTGTGAAAAAAGCGATCCTACTAGTAGATGGCCCATTGCAAGCGGGTATTGCCGCCGCATTGACCCAATTTGTCTATCAATACAATGGCCAGATCCTTGATTTTGACCAATATGTAGATACAGAGAGTGAACCCCGTCTGTATTTTGCGCGCATTGAGTGGCCGCTGGCAGGTTTTGCCTTGGCTCCGGAAAAAATTGAAGCGGCCTTGAAGCATGCCTTAGATCACAAATACCAGTTGCGTTTGGACTTGCGTATTGTTGAACGTCCAGCCAGGATTGCCATCATGGTGACCAAACAGCTGCCTTGTTTCTACGGCATGCTAACCAAGCTACTTTCACATGAGTGGTATGCCGAGGCCAGTTTAGTCATTAGCAACCGCATGGATATGCAAGTGGATGCCAACCGTTTTGACTTGCCCTTTTACCATCTTCCCATCACCCCTGAAAACAGAGAGTTCCAGGGTGAAAAAGCAATGGACTTGTTTCGTGAGTACGAAATTGACCTGGTCGTATTGGCTAAATACATGCAAATCATTCCGCGCAATGTGCTCAAACACTATAGCAAACGCATGATCAACATTCACCATTCTATGCTGCCTGCGTTTGTTGGAGCCAGGCCTTACCACCAGGCGCGGCAATACGGTGTGAAATTTATCGGGGCTACTGCCCACTTTGTTAATGAGGTTTTGGATGATGGTCCCATTATTAGCCAAAACGTCAAACCCATTACCCACAAACAAACCGCAAAAGAGTTGGTCAGCATAGGTAAGTCTATTGAAACAGAAACCTTGGTGCATGCCGTGCAGTTGCATTTGCAACACAGGATTATTGTATCGGGCCGGCGTTGCATCATTTTTGAATAGAACTGTTTTCACTTAGCAAGAGGTGACTAAAGTGCAGCTTAAACAGATGATACCGATGCTGAACGTCAGCAATATTGGGACGAGTATCTCGTTTTACCAAGATGCCCTAGGTTTTAAGGTTGTGTCTGACGAGGCATCTGTTCAGGAATGGAAGTGGGCTATCATTGCTTCTGGCACAACTGAACTTATGTTGTCAGAAACGGAACATCCCCCAACGTTAGCTAAAATTGCAAATGTGCTGCAAAGCGAAGATTGGCCGGTACTGTTTTATTTTTATCCTGAAGCAGTAAAACCACTGCACCAAAGCTTGCTTGACAAGGGCTATGCACCTAGTGAATTGAGCGAAACTTTTTATGGCATGCTGGAATTTAGCCTGCAGGATCCCGATGGCCATTTACTGTGCTTTGGCGAAGAACAACCCGACTAAACAATGCTCAGACGTTTCCCTGACCGGGTGGCGCTAGGGCACGGTTAGTGCAGGCAAAATATACTGTTCCATAATGGCGGTAATGTCGGTTTCAGCGGCATCGCCGTCGTTGTAGCGGTGGCCTGTGAAGATGATGACCGCGTCTAGTTGTTCAACGATGTAAATGATTTGGCCACCAAAACCCGACGCGAGCACAACCCGTAGTTGCTCTCCATCGCGCTCAAAAGGCCGGGACCACCACTGGTAGCCATAGGAAGTGTTGTTGCTCCATCCTAAATCGATGATAGCTGCGGTAGACTCTGCTATCCATGCTTCAGGTACTATTTGTAAGCCTTGCCATCGGCCACCATCTAGCACTAGTTGTCCTATTTTGGCCATATCCCGCAAGCTTAGATATAAAGCACTCCCAGCATGCAGCTCACCATTCAATGTCCAGAAGCGAACATTATTGATTCCAAGTGGTTGCAATAACTGGTTATCTAAAAAGTTAAAAAAAGTGCTGCCATTGGCATTACCGATCATAACGCCAAGCGCGTAACTAACACCGGTGGAATAGGTGAAGGTGGTACCAGGATCATTCGCCATAGGCAGGTCTAACAGGAATTGGATAGGGTTGCTCGAGTTGTTCATCTGTGAATTCTGGTTACTCGGATCCAAATAGTTGACGTTCCACTCATCCCACTCATAACCATGGCGCATAGTGAGGTAGTCGCCTACATTAATACTGGCTTTTTGTTCCGACCAGTTATTGATATTGCTGCTGGGTAAATAATCATAAATTGACGCGTCTAGTCCAGCGATTAAGCCTTGTTCAATGGCAATGCCCATGGCAAGCGACATGACGCTTTTGGTTACTGAGTTAATAACATGCAAGTTAATATCCCGGTTGTTGGCCCAACTGTCCCCAACGTCAAGGGTAGTACGTAGGTTCTCTTCAAAAATCAACTGGCCATTCTGCACAATTGCCAAGCCGTCTATGCGCCGATAGCCAAAAGTATTATTGTTTATCCTATCTATTAAGGTGGTGAGGGCGTCCACATCGACACCTACAGTATTTGCGTCTGCTGTTTGCCAGCCATCTTGGGTTTGTTGTGGTTGGCTATATGTGTAGGGCGGTGGAGCCGGTGAAGGTTCTGACGGAGTGGTTGAGTTGGGTTGGCCTCCTCCAGATCCACCGCAGGCCGCAAGCAGGAGCGTAAGCAGCATCGCAGTAACTATTTTGGCGTGTGTGCAAGGAGGTTTTGGATTATCTGTAATAGGCATACCCGATTTTCCAGAAATGTCGGCCAGTATGCCAAGTTAAGCCAAACTTCTGCATGGGGGCAAATCATTCGCGGTAAGCAGTCGAAGATCACCGTTTAATTTACGGCACAGCTGGGGAGCTTTAGCTATATTTTACGGTAAGTAATTTGCAAAAAAATGCATAGGAGTGGGGTTATGCGCATCTTTTTTATTGTTGCGGTACTGGTTGTATTAGCGAGTCCAGCTTGGGCAACATCCGAATTGATACAAAATGCAGTGGCGGCACCGGAACGGCTAGAATCTGACAGCAAACGGGACGTGCGGCGCAAACCAGCGCAAATACTGGAAATATTAGGGGCAAAACCCGGCATGGCGGTTGCTGACCTGTCTTCGGGAGGTGGCTATTACACAGACATACTTGCCCGTATTGTTGGCGATGAAGGCAAAGTCATTGCCCACAATGCACCTTACGTAGTGACCCGTTTCGCAGACTTTTTTAACGATGATGAAAATGGCTGGTTGGCCAGGTTTAAGCAGCCCCATTGGCAGGAGAGTGTAGAAATCAACACGGATGAACTGGATAACATCCGTTTGCCCCTACATTTGGATGCCGCCATGATGGTGTTGTTTTACCATGACTTGGTTTGGCAAGGCGTGGATCGGGATAGGATGAACCGGTATATTTTTAATGCACTGAAACCTGGGGGCGTATTCCTCATAGTTGACCATAGTGCCAAGCCGGGTACCGGCGACCAAGATGTGCAAACTTTGCACCGAATCGACAAGCAATTTGTCATTGACGAAATTACGCGGGCGGGTTTTGTCCTGGATCTAGATTCAGATGTCCTAGCCAATCCCAATGATGCCCGGGATTACAATTTCGTCCGGGATAGGCAAACCAACCGGGACAATACGGATCGTATGGTATTGCGCTTTATCCGCCCCAAAGGTTAGGCGCTGGGGTCGAGCTTCTGTAAATAGCGGTCGCTCCTGGGTAGATAGTAGTTATCGTAGTCCAATGACAACACCACATGACCTGAGCGGCCAATGATCTCGCCTCTCGGTACAAAACCTATCATCCTAGAGTCGGCACTGCGGTTGCGGTTGTCGCCGAGTACAAGGTAGTGGCCATTGGGCACAGTGACGGGAGCGAAATTAGCCACAGGACTTGTCATACCCTCTAGTTGGATCAGGTGTTTGCTACTTGGCAAATGCTCAACATAAGTTTTTGTACTGGCAGCTTTAGTTGTACCATCGGCAACTGTAGTGTCTGCATAATGTAGCGGGATGCCATTCACTATTAACTGGTTGTCCACCATGGCAACGCTGTCCCCTGGGACGCCAATAACCCGCTTGATCAACCGTTTTCCCGCAAGTTCAGATTCAAACACAATGATTTCGCCAACTTTGGGATCCGCGAGCTTAATAATTGAATGGGTTGTGAAGGGCACCCTGATGTCGTAGGCCATCTTATCAACGTGGATCCTATCCCCGGGGAGTATTGTCGGTTCCATTGAACCTGTTGGTACATCGTTCCAATCTGCGACGGCGGAGCGGAATACCAGCATCAATGAAATAAAAAGCAGTAAACTGCGGTTTTCGCGCCAGAAGCGCAAAAATGATGTTTTTGCTTGGGAACCGAGGCCGTTTTTAAAGTGCTCCATCTTATATCCTTACGTAGGTCAATAGCTTGCTGTCAAAAAGCGTAGGACAGCGCAGTTCCCCTTATGTTGCATTGAGTAGGGCTTTAGGATGCAAAAAAGTATTAACCAAATGCCATTTGATGCCAATTTCGATGAAATCTATTTCTCAATAGGGTGAAAGTCAGGAAATTTTTTCTAAATTTGGCTCTTACCAATGCATATTTTGTATTAGCTATCCTATTTTTCCCGTTGTTTTTTAGTAAGTGACATGATACTTATCAGGCATTAAATCATTCACGAATTGTTACATATGCCTGATTCGTTGCTTACCGCCCTCACCGACGCTGCGCTCTTGCTAGCAGTCGGCATGTCCGTTGTATTTGTGTTTCTGGTGCTACTTATATTTGTAGTACGCGCCATTGAGATGTTTTGCAAAAAATATCCAGGTGAACAAGACGCACCCAAACACAGCGCGCCTGTTGCGCGCGCCGCAGGCGACAATGCGGTACCACCAACAGTGTTGGCTGCCATTGGGGCGGCAGTTAAGCAATATAGAAACAACAATAAATAGGCAAAGGTCAAAGGAGCACAAGAATGTCAAAGCCACTCGCTATTACTGAATTGGTGTTGCGTGATGCCCATCAATCCCTTTTTGCTACCCGGATGCGTATTGACGATATGCTGCCCATTGCTGAAAAACTGGATAAGGTGGGTTATTGGTCGGTTGAATCATGGGGTGGGGCAACGTTTGATGCTTGTATCCGTTATTTAGGTGAGGATCCCTGGGAACGTATCCGCAAACTTAAAGCTGCCATGCCCAACACCAAGCAACAAATGCTGTTGCGCGGACAAAACTTGCTTGGTTATCGCCATTATGCTGATGACGTGGTAGAGAAGTTTGTTGAGCGGGCACACCACAATGGCGTTGACGTATTCCGCATATTCGATGCGATGAACGATATCCGCAACCTGCAAACGGCGATCAAGTCGGCTATCAACGTCGGGGCCCATGCCCAGGGCACTATGTCTTATACAGTTAGCCCTGTGCACACCCTAGATCTGTGGTTGGATATGGCCAAGCAACTGGAAGATCTAGGGGTACATTCTATTTGTATCAAGGACATGGCTGGCTTGCTAAAGCCCTATGATTGCGAGGCACTGGTCAGCAAGCTAAAAGAAACGGTGCAGGTGCCGATTGCCTTGCATTGCCATGCAACCACTGGCCTCAGTACTGCCACTTACCAAAAAGCCATTGACGCTGGCATTGATATGGTGGATGGCGCAATTTCATCAATGAGTATGACCTATGGACACAGCGCGACTGAAACGGTAGTGGCTATGGTGGAGGGTACGCAACGTGACACAGGGTTAAATTTAGGGCAGCTTGAAGAAATCGCTGCTTACTTCAGGGAGGTGCGTAAAAAGTACGCCAAGTTTGAAGGCAGCCTGAAAGGCGTGGACGCCCGCATCCTGATTGCCCAAGTACCGGGTGGTATGCTGACCAACATGGAAAACCAGCTTAAGGAGCAGGGGGCTGCGGATAAACTGGACGAGGTGCTAAATGAGATCCCGAAAGTGCGGGAAGACCTCGGCTATATTCCATTAGTCACACCCACTTCACAAATCGTGGGTACCCAGGCGGTACTCAATGTACTAACAGGGGAACGTTACAAGTCTATTGCCAAAGAAACTGCTGGGGTGTTGAAAGGCGAATATGGGGCGACGGCAGCACCGGTGAACCAAGAACTGCAGCAGCGCGTGCTCGAAGGTGGCGAAGCCATCACCTGTCGACCTGCCGACAACCTCAATGCAGAAATGGACTCCCTTGAAGCTGAATTACACGATAAGGCCAAACAGGACAGTATTTCACTGGCTGATGCAGTGGTTGATGATGTCCTGACTTACGCCTTATTCCCACAAGTGGGGCTTAAGTTTTTGCAAAACCGGGGCAACCCTGATGCCTTTGAACCTGCCCCGGGAACTGAGCCTGCACCAATACCAGCTTCTGCACCAACTGTTGCCACTGGAGGTGCAGAATCCTATTCGGTTCGTGTGGACGGCAAAGTATACCATGTGGAAGTCGCGCCCGATGGCCAGTTGGGCAGTGTTACTCCAGTCGCCAGTGGGGCACCCGCTGCCCCGGCTGCAAGCGCCGGTGAAACCTTAAATGCGCCGCTGGCTGGAAATATCTTCAAGGTGCTGGTGCATCCAGGCGATAAGGTAGCCAGTGGCGATGTGGTCATGATATTGGAAGCTATGAAGATGGAAACCGAGGTGCGTGCCGCTAAGGATGCCGAAATTGTCCAGGTCTTGGTCAAAGAAGGCGATGCGGTGCAGTCTGGGCAACCACTGCTAGCGCTGGGGTAGGGTGTATGGAAAAGCTACAAATATTATGGCAAACCACGGCCCTGGCTAATTTCGACGCCGGACAGCTTGCGATGATGGCGGTCGGGGTAGGGTTGTTATACCTGGCCATAGTCAAGAAATTTGAACCGCTATTGTTAGTGCCCATCGGCTTTGGTGCCATCTTGACTAACATTCCCCTGGGCGGCTTTAGCGAACCAGGTGGTGTGCTGTATTACGTCTATACCGCCGGGATTGAAACCACTATCTTCCCCTTGCTCATTTTTATGGGAGTTGGGGCGCTGACCGATTTTGGTGCTTTGATAGCCAATCCCAGGATGTTGCTGTTAGGTGCTGCTGCCCAGTTTGGTATATTTGCCACTTTGTTTGGTGCCATTTTACTCAATCTAGTACCCGGTGTTGAGTTCAGCATGCAAGAGGCGGCGGCCATTGCTATTATTGGTGGCGCTGATGGACCGACAGCAATATTTTTGGCATCGAAATTGGCGGATCATTTGTTGGGGGCCATTGCAGTGGCGGCCTATTCATACATGGCGTTGGTGCCCATTATCCAGCCACCAATTATGAAGGCACTGACTACAGAGGAAGAACGCAAAATCGAGATGCAGCAGCTAAGAGTTGTAAGCAGGCGCGAGAAAATCTTGTTTCCACTTGCCGTGTTAGGATTGACCATCTTATTCCTACCGACTGCAACGCCACTGGTAGGAATGTTCTGTTTAGGTAATTTGATGCGGGAATGCGGCGTCGTTGAGCGCCTGAGCAAAACGGCGCAAAACGAGATTATCAATGTCACCACTATTTTCCTGGGATTAGCAGTCGGTTCCAAATTGTCAGCGGATAAATTCCTAACGGCGGAGACCCTGGCAATCTTGGCATTGGGCGCAGTCGCGTTCTCAATTGGTACGGCTTCAGGTGTTTTGATGGCGAAGCTTATGAGTAAACTCAGTGGCGGCACTATTAATCCGCTCATTGGCGCTGCTGGTGTCTCGGCAGTACCGATGGCAGCAAGGGTGGTAAATAAAGTGGGCTTGCAGGCAAACCCACATAACTTCTTATTAATGCATGCGATGGGGCCTAACGTGGCCGGTGTACTGGGTTCAGCAGTAGCCGCCGGTATTTTGTTGGCCTTGGTGGGATAGCAAGCAACTGCCGTTATGTTTATCACACTAACGCCCCTGATGGGATGTTATTTTTTTGAGTACATTACCCCGGCAAAGTGGAGCGCAATGAGCCACCAAAGCGCATCGCGCAAGGTCATGTGGATATCATGGGCTGCCGGGAAGTTTTGCCAGTAGTTGTCCATGTTAGCGGTGAATTCGATGCCAAAAATCTGCAAGGGAATATCTATGTTTGCCACCATGTAGAAGCCGGTTGCCACCAACGCAAAGCAAGTTAAATACAAAACCCAATGGGTGGCGGAAATAAATAGTTGGTGCTTTTTATTGGAGATGACAGTGCGAGGAATCTTGTCTTTATTGCTGTAATACCAGGCAATCCTGGCAATAAGCAGTATTAACAACACCGTGCCCATAACGGCGTGATCCTGGATAGCCTCTTGCCTGTGTTCAACCTGGCCTTTAACAGTCCAATCTACCGTATGGATTAAGGTGCCCATATTCATCATCATATAGAGCAGTAGTATGGCTGATAGCCAGTGCAGTACCCGGTCTATGATATGTGTCTTTGACATAAATTCCCTTTTTTATCAGTTAATTTGGATTTGCTAAAAGTAAAGCTGTGGCCTTGTCCCAACGTACGTTGCTAGACCGCAAGCCTTACATTTCGATTGGGATATACTAGCATTTCATTAGCCGTATACTTTAACCAATAATTCGCACCCCAATAAAATCGCTCCGTGCGCCACTGAGTTGGCTGCAATCTAGGTCATCCTCAGGGTAGCGAACCTTCAGCTTCTTCCCCATACTGTAAGCTGTTAACGCCAGCGCGTAGAACCTGTCCAACTGAGCTTCAGATAAACCGTTTTGCAGGTTGCTGTTGTTTTTATAGATAGGTGCATTGCCTGCAGGGCTCCAGAGTTCAACCCATACGGTTTCTGCACCTGTGTCTTCCATATGCAGGTATATGTTTTGTACCTGTAGGTCGCATTCAGAATAGGCCAGGGCACTGCTGCTGATTAAGTAAAGTGCGAACAATATGACTTTTTTCATTTTCCTTAACTCTATTTTTTATTCCAATTCAAAGTAGACGCTATTCTGCCTTCTATGAGTAGAAAAAGCCACAACAGCAGTTCTTGGCTGTGCGGCTTTTTCAAATGAGGGAGAAGGGGCTTATTTGTCTTGATCCGATGGCATGTCCTCAACCATGGTCACGACTTTTTGCACCAGCTTAACCCGGCCGCTTTTCACCAATGCATCCCGCAAAACGTATTCGATTTGGCCGTTTAGGCTGCGCAGGTCATCATCCGCCCAGCGCTGCATCGCGGCCAAAACGTTTTCATTGATGCGCAGGGGATAGGCTTTTTTAGCCATGATTAGTAAATGCTCCCGGTGTTGACTACGGGATGGGGTGCTTTGTCACCACAGAGCACGACTAGGAGGTTGCTGACCATGGTGGCTTTTCGCTCTTCATCCAGATCAATCACACCATCTTGTTCCAGCCGTTGCAGCGCCATTTCCACCATGCCTACCGCACCATCAACAATTTTAGAGCGGGCGGCTATGATGGCACTGGCTTGTTGTCTTTGTAGCATGGCGCTGGCGATTTCCTGGGCGTAGGCAAGGTGGCTGATCCTGGCTTCAAGCACTGTTACCCCCGCTTTACCTAGGCGTTCCTGGATTTCAGCTTTGAGCTGTTCGGCGATTTCCAGCGGGTGGCTGCGCAAGGCTAGTTCACCTTCTTCTTGCGGATCGTAGGGGTGGCTGCTGGTGAGGTTGCGCAGTGCCGCTTCGCTTTGGATACTGACATAGCTTTCGTAATCGTCCACTTCAAATACGGCTTCGGCCGTATCAGTCACTGCCCAGACTACGATGGTGGCAATCTCAATCGGGTTGCCCTGGTTGTCGTTCACTTTAATTTTGGCGCTTTCAAAATTGCGTACCCGCAGTGAAATAGTTTTGCGCAGGAATAACGGGATAGTCCAGCGTAGGCCGTTGCGCCGTTCGGTGCCCACATAACTACCAAATAAGGTCATAACCTTGCCCTGGTTTGGCTGCACCATAAAAAAGCCAGGCAAACACAGTATGGTCAGGAGCAGTAAAAAAATTTTGCTGAAAAAGCCAAAGCCACTGCCGCCGTTACCGGCCAAGCTCACCAGCAATACCGGAATTAGCACGGCAAAAATAGTAAAGGCTATATAACCGTTGAGTGAAAAACCTTTGGTTTCCACGATAGTTTTCTTTTCTGGCATCATTATTCTCCAATTAAAATGATATCAAAGTGATATCAAAGTAATTTGTTTTGATGGTAAAGTCAAATCCTATAACAGGCCAATATGGAAATCATCATTGGTACAAGAAGCGTTGTGCTGGTGTTGTGTTGTCTTTTTTTTGGCCGCAGGCTGGTAGGTCAAACGTGCAAATGTTTGAAGTAAAGGCTTTCGCTTGTTTTGATAAAACCAAGGTGTAAAAAGAATTGCTGGCAACGGCTGTTGCTGGGATCGATGTCGGCAACCAGGGTTTTAATGCCTATTGATTGGGCATGCTTGATTAAGGTTGCTAAGGCTTCTGACATAATCCCCCGGCGCCAATAGTTGGAGTTTAATAAACATCCCACCTCGCATTGTGTCTGGCTGTTTGAAAAGCTATGTAGCGCGCAGGTGCCTACAACTTTTTCAGAATGTTTGCAGGCGATAGCCCATTCATAGGCTAGCTGTACCGATTCTAATTGACGTACGCTATCTAGCATCTCATCAATTACGCTGATGTCTGGGAATACCGGGTCAGAGCCATATTGCATGGTCTTGGCGTCACCATAGATGCCAAATAAGTCCTGCCTATCGCGCGCTCGTATTGGTCTGAGTATGTAGTTTTTTGAGTGAAGCGTGGCTGGCATTAATCAGTTCAATTGTTTAGCAGCATCAAAATGCCGTAAAAAACGGCGACAGCACCACTAAACATTAAGATATGCAAAAATCCCTTTTTCCCTTGCTCCAAGGTATATCCTTTGTCTTTGAGGTAAACAATCCAGATCAGGCTTAATACTATTGGGATTAATACTAATAGTTTTAACAATGTTGAAATTACCTCTTTTACTAACCAATTTGTCCACTATCTTCCGTCAGCTTTGATTCATTAACAAACTGATATAACGGAAAAAATGTCAACTGCCTGACCTAGCGTTGCAATCTTATTGTAATACCAATGGACAACAATAACAGCCTACGGATCAACACGCTCTATTTTCGCCATGCTAGGCTCAGCACCGCGAACAACGTTATTTGGGTAAACACGCCATGTCAATAAGCCATTTGCCAAAAAGTTTAAGCAATTGTGCCAAGTCGGTTGCTCACAGTTTCGAACTCATGTCCCGGGCATCCATTACGCCCGAAGACGCTGGTTGCCAAAATTGGCTAATGGGGCAACTGCATGATTTAGGGTTTAGCTGCCACCAGTTTGAAGTTAATGGGGTTAAAAACCTGGTAGCTGAGCTGGGGCAGGGAGGGCAGGTTGTGGCATTTGCAGGCCACACTGACGTTGTGCCGCCGGGGCCGCTGGAAAACTGGCGCTGTAACCCATTTGAACCAAGCATTATTGCTGGCGAGCTGGTTGGCCGGGGAGCTGCTGATATGAAAACCGGTGTGGCTGCCATGTTGGCAGCTACCCAAAAGGTACTTGAAGGAAACATCGTCCTTAAACACAAGTTTGTTTGGCTGATCACCAGCGACGAAGAAGGTGAAGCCGAATATGGCAGTAAGGAAATTAAACGCTACTTGGATGCGCAAGGGATACGCTTGGATCATTGTATTGTGGGTGAGCCCACTGCCAAGCTAGCAACAGGGGATACCATAAAAGTTGGCCGTCGTGGAGCTATTTCCGGGCGAATCCATGTTAGCGGCAAACAGGGGCATGTAGCCTATCCACAATATGCAGACAACGCGATCCATAAAATGGCCAAAGTGGTGGAGGCTATTGGCTCGATCCAATGGGATAAGGGCAGCACAGATTTCCCCGGCACAAGTTTGCAAATCACCCACATAGATTCGGGCGACTTCACAGACAATATCGTCCCTGCCCAGTGCAGCATTTGTTTTAACATCCGCTATAGCCATCAATTTACAATGCAGCAATTAGAAGATTTGATACAAGAAAAAGTAGCTGGTGTGACAGACCAGTTTGCCTTGCAGTGGGAGCGCCCATGCGAACCCTATTTCACCCAGCACAAGCACCACAGCAGTTTGATTTCGGCGGTTGAGCGGGCAATCCAAAAAAATACCGGGCGCTATCCTGTGCTTTCCACCGCAGGTGGTACCTCAGATGGCCGGTTTTTCTCCGATGAGCACACCCAGGTTGTGGAAATTGGCGTACCCAATAAAACCATCCATCAAATTAATGAACGCATCCACCTATCAGATTTGGTGACCTTGGAAGATATTTACACCGACTTACTCGGCGAGCTACTGTTTTAGCCAATGCATGGCGTTGGGCTAGGAAACAGAAAAGGGACATCAAGTGTCCCTTTTCTGTATTAATAATATTCAGAGTCTATTGTGCCTTCAGCTTAACCACATTATTTGCCGTTGCTGCGAGAGCTTGCGTTTCAGTTATTGCATCATCATCAGTGTTGGCTTGTTTACCAATGGCTGTGCCTGGCATATAGCGGTTGCGTTTTTTCGCCTTCAGCTTCTCCAGATCCACTAGGATCAACCCATCAATGCAATCGTTAAAATCCGGATCAACGCCAAAACCTAAAAACTGCACGCCACCGGGTTCGCAAAGCTCAGTATATTGTTTATACAAGGTAGGGATAGCTGCTCCCATATTCGCCAGCAAATGTTTTAGAGTGACAAAATCTTGTTTGTAGTCGTCGCCAGTAAAACTGTTTTGCAGATCTTTTGGTAGGCTGTAGGGATAATTGGAGTGGGCGATGCCTTCATTATTGCCAAAATATAACTGATAAAACTCTACCAATAGATCCTTGGCCGCTTTAGGCAAGCTATTGCTAAGGCTAACCGGGCCAAACAAATAGCGATAGTGTGGATATTTGGTTAAAAACGCGCCGATGCCATACCACAAATAATCCAGGCTGCGCTTGCCCCAATATTTGGGCTGCACAAAACTGCGTCCCAGTTCCAGGCCACTTTCAAAGTATGGCTGCATGCCTTGCTGGTACTGGAACAGGCTGGCCGAATACAAACCCTTGAGGCCTTTTTCATTGTGCAGCCTGTTGGCATCGCCAAAGCGGTAGGCACCTACGATTTCCAGGTCATCTTTATCCCAAAGGATCAGATGGAAATAGTCGTTGTCATAATGGTCGGTATCACGGCGCTTGTTACTGCCTTCGCCGACAGCCCGGAAAGCGATTTCCCTTAGCCGGCCAATTTCACGCAAAATAGGGGAGCTACCAGAGAATTTGTAGAGATAGATTTCTTTGCCGTCACTGGTTTCCCCCAGCTGTTCACACTCTTTTTTAATACTTTTAGATAGTTCCTGCCTATCTTCCGGCGGTGCGATAGAGCGTTGGGTTTCAAATAGGCCTGGCTTGTCCAGTGCAATTCGATACAGGTGTTTTTTGAAGATTTTGGTCAGCAACTTGTTGCTTAATTTGCTGTCACCAAAGGATTCAAAGGGGATCAACTGGCCAATGCGGATTGCGATGTTGTTATTTTTTTGTTTGAACATTTCCCGCACTAACAGGCCTGTGGCGAGGTTTTTGTTGAGCATGGATACGCCATAGAACAGAGACGAACAGCGCCCATTGAGATAGACCGGCACGATCGGTGCTTTTGCTGCCTTGGCCATACGCACAAAACCGGCACTCCAGCGGGTATCCCGGATACCCTGCGGGCGCAACCTCGATACTTCGCCCGCAGGAAATATGATGACCGCCCCTTTGTTTTTAAGGTGGTCTTGGATCCGTGCGATATCGCCTTTGCTGGTGTTGCCGGTCATCACGTTGACCGGTAACAACATACCTCGTAGGGGCTTGACCGCCATAAGCATTTCGTTGGCTACTGCTTTCACATCTGGGCGGATTTCACTCACCATTTTAATTAACGCCAGGCCATCCACTGAACCTATAGGATGGTTGGCGATAATGACAAGTGGCCCTTCGTTGGGAATGCGTTCCTTTTCTGAATCCCGGACAGAGTATGTAAAGTTAAAATACTCAAGCGCTTGCTCGATAAACTCTAGGCCGTCGAGGTGTGGGTAGGTCTCACCAAACTCCCGCATTTCCCTCTCATAAAGCAAATGGCGTAGGGTAAAACTCAAAAATTTGAACAACACGGGTCGCTTGGACAGCTGGGGGTAATGCCGATCCAGCACCTCGTTAACAGAAAACATCTTTTATGAAACCTCGGTTAAATTAACCTTACAATTCTAGGCTAGCTTTATGACAATAGTGTTCCGGTTAAGTTGCCAAAATATTACCGGTGACTATTTGCTGCCTTGCCACCGGTGTTGTTTTAGGCTGCCTGCTGGGTCTTGCCTGTTGCGCCATGCAGGGTATGCACTTGCGCTGCCGCTTTGGTTTGGGTCCAGTAAACCAACTCAATATTGCCAGTCGCATCTTCTATGAGTGCGGAGCAGTTTTCTATCCAGTCACCATCATTATAATAGGTGATACCATCAACATCGACCACTTCAGGATGGTGGATATGGCCACAAATGACGCCATCCATACCCATTTCCCTGGCTTTATTGGTGCAAGCAGCACGGTAGCGGGCAATAGCCTGGTTTGCACCTTTGATACGGGACTTGATATAGCCTGCCAAAGACCAATAGGAGTGGCCCTTAAGTGCCCGGAATCTATTGTACCAGCGGTTTAGGAAAAGTAGCAGGTCGTAACCTTTGTCGCCTATCCAAGTTGTGAGCGGGCCAAAACAAACGTCATTGTCAAAAATGTCGCCGTGAAGTAGCAACAGCTTCCTGCCATCAGCCGTGGTATGGATATACTCGCGGTGGATTTCCACTTCACCAAATACCATTTTGTCATACTTTTGTGCAGGTTCGTCATGGTTGCCAGGCAGGTAGATAACCCTAGTGCCTTCGTGGGAAAGGGTTAGGATATAGTGGAACAAATCATTATGGGCTTTAGGCCACATAAACTGTTTGCTCATCGCCCACATATCAACTATGTCACCTACTAGGTAGAGTGTTTCGATATGGCTATGTTGTAAAAAATCGAGCAAGTAGTCTGCTTTGCAGTCTTTTGAGCCAAGGTGGATATCAGATACCCAAACAGTGCGTAAATGTTCTTTTTTGGTCATGGCAGTTGCTTCCTAACTGGTTTTGGAAAGCATAAAACCTGGCCGTGACAGTCGCGTTAAAGCGCCATTAAAAACTGATGACAAAGACCGCATATGTGACGTTTTTATTGCTTAAGCTTCTGAATTTATTTGATTTTTGATTGTGGTGGGGATGCTAAGTGTAGGGCAAGGCTAAGCCTATAAAGTGACTGTTTTATGACTGCTTAATGAAAGCTTGAAGACATTGGCTGTCGACTAATTCCAATGCCTGCACTGGCAATACTCGATTTAGTCTTATTCAAACCAAGACAGGATGTAACCCAGAAAACCCTTGTTTTCTATTACCCGGTACCTAAGGCAATTATTGTCTTCCTTTACCGTGTAACATACGTGCAAATGGTTGGTATCTTTATCCAGGCGCACAAACGATGCTTTCGCATCAAATAACACCCCAGAGCCCCAAAGGCCGTCCCAATAGGTGCCTTCGGAAACTAAATTCGCGTATTCATAGGTTATCCGTTGGGGCTTAGGGAAAAAGACTAGTGCAAGCACCACTAGTATGCCTGCAATAATTTTTATGTTCTTTGGATCAGCCAATGCTTGTAACTTCATGCTAATTTCTTCCGTAGCTTAGCGTTATACAAAATTCTTACTGGGTGGAACCCCTTTGTACGGGGATATTACTTCTGCAATACAGGAGCAGGCCTCGGGTCAACGTCACTGTTGGCCATCAAGTAGGTAAATATCGCATAAGCAGTCTGGTTTTGTCTAATATCCTCTGGGTCTATTTTATCCAGGGTATCATTCGGCGTATGGTGGTAATCAAAGTAGTAGGTACCGTCCTGCCTAAGTGAGACAACCGGTACCCCTTTCGCTGGCAGCATGGAAATATCCGGCCCACCGGTTGCAGTATTGGGACCCTTGCTGATACCCAGGGGAGCCAGTTCTGCTACTAAAGTATCGACAAAAGGCAGGGCATCCTGGGCAAAGCGGGTATCCAACTGGTAAATTCTGCCTGCGCCAAAATCTGACTCTGCGGCAACAATAATATTGCCAAGCGCATCGGCGTTTTCCTTTGCATACTGCCTGGCACCCACCAGGCCAAATTCTTCGTTGGCGTACAACACGACGCGTATTGTGCGCTTGGCGGCACCGACGTTAGCCTTAATCAAACTTGCGGCGGCGGTGACAATGCCTACACCTGCACCATCGTCTAACGCGCCAGTGCCCTCATCCCACGAATCCAGATGGGCTGCGATTAATACAATTTCTTCTGGTTTTTGTGTGCCGGTAATTTCGCCTATCACGTTATACGAGGTCTGCCAACCGTGCTCTTTGGCTTGCATATTGACGTGCATTCGCACCGGTTGGCCTGTGGTAAACATGGCTTCTAGGGTGTCGGCGTCGGCATTAGAAAGTGCACCTGCCGGGATCTTATCAACCAATGGGCTGTATTTCATAGCGCCCGTGTGGGCGAAGCGGCTATTGGCCGTGCCCACTGAACGTATGATAACGGCTTTTGCCCCCAGTTTGCTGGCTTCGATAGCGCCCTGCGAGCGGCCAATGACCACAGGGCCATAACCCTTGCCACTGCGGTGCCGCTGCATGCGTTTATTGATGAAAACGATTTTGCCTTCTATTTGTTCGCGATTGGCCTGTTGCAGGGACTCCAAGGAGTCAAACATAACCACATCAGTCTCTAAGCCTCCTTCTGGTGTGGCGATAGAGCCTCCCAATGCGGTGATCACAAGCTTGTGTGGGAAAGGGGATATTACTGATGCTTCTGCCAAACCCCGTGACCAGTTTCGCACCCGTACTGGTTGCTTGTAGACTTTGTCGAAGCCCAAGCTGTTCAGTTTTTGTTCTGCCCAAGCCACCGCCAGCTTGTCGCCCTTACTGCCTGCAATGCGCGGACCAACTTCTACGGTGAGTGATTCGACAATCTCATAGGCCAAGCCACTTTCTTGTGAGGCTGCCACCAAGGTCTGCAATGGAGGAGTGGATCCTTGCGCAAGCGCAAAGGCACTGAATAGGCAGAAGGTGGAGGTAATTAAAGTTTGGCGCAGGTTTAGCATATGGGGCTTCTTATTGCTGTTATCTCGAAAGTGCGCCAGTTTAGCGGATAACAACGCGATTGTCCTAATCGCAGTAGGCCAGAAACAAAAAAGGCATCCTGTCGGATGCCTTTTCGCGAAACTTATGCGCTTACGCTAAAGCTTTGATCTGAGCAGTCAAGCGGCTCTTATGACGAGCAGCTTTGTTCTTGTGGATCAAACCTTTGTTAGCCATACGGTCAAGGATTGGAACTGCAGTAGCCATTGCTTGCTCAGCAGCACCTTTATCACCAGATTCGATAGCAGCGCGTACTTTTTTGACGTAAGTACGCATCATAGAACGACGGCTAGCGTTGTGCTGGCGACGTTTTTCTGCTTGTAATGCGCGTTTCTTAGCAGACTTGATGTTAGCCAAGATGAAACTCCCAAAACGGTTCAACTGTAAATTCGAGGGTGCGGATTTTGCCTATAAAATAACTAAAAGTCAAAGTTTTTATTGGCTTATTGGCAATGTATTGTTGCCAACCTTTCCTGCGGTTGGCCAAGTCCCGTTGCCAGCCGTAATATTCAGTTAAAAATTAGTTATTTTTTTATATACCTTGTCAACGGAATCCATGCCTTAACGTTTTAATTGCTGACAGGAACGGCAAACTGGGGCATCAGGCCCTATTATCAAGGGTAAGTAAAGCAGTTAAATGATACCAGCCAAGCAATTGGAACAGGAACAACCCATGCCAGCAGCTAATGTGGCCATTGCAAGCGCGAGTGATGCAAATAGGCCAGTAGGTGATGAGCCGCCCCTGACTATGGAGGCGTTTTTGCTGGGTGTGGAGAAAAAAGGTTATCGGATCGCGCTGTTGGCGGTGGCACAACATGCTGATGCCCTGGATATTTTGCAGGACAGTATGTTCAAGTTGGTGAGTAACTATGCAGAAAAACCACCAGGACAGTGGAAGCCATTATTTTACCGAATTTTACACAATAGGATCACTGACTGGCAGCGCCAGCAAAAGTTAAAGAGTATGTTTATGTTTTGGCGCAATGACGATGACAATAGCGAGGATCCAGTGGCGACACTGCCAGATAGTGATGCGCATGAGCCGACACAGGCGCTGGGAAAGTCAGAATTGCAGGCAGACGTTATCCAGGCGCTACAAGCACTGCCATTAAAACAGCAGCAGTGTTTTTTGTTTAGGACCTGGGAAGGCATGTCAGTCAAAGAAACCGCGGCGGCCATGGAATGTTCGGAAGGTAGCGTCAAGACCCATTTTTTTAGGGCAGTGCAAAAATTAAAGTTAGTCCTTGGAGAGTCCCATGGCATCACAATCTGATACCCAGAAAGTACAAAAGGTGGTGGCCGAGTCGTTGGATCAGGCCAATGCTAGTTTAACCGAATCGCAGCGCGCTGATATAACCCAGGCTAGGTTAAATGCCATTAAGTTGGCTAGCCAGCAGAAACCAAGCCAGCGTTGGCTAGGCCGGTTGTTTGAGAAACTAAAACCCGTTTGGTTACTGCAAAATTACCACCTCGCGGCGCCGGCAGCGGTTGCAGTTATTGTGGCAGTGCTTGTAAGCTATAACCAAGTAGAAACTGTGCCAGCGATCCCTGCAGAATTAATGTTGGGAGAAGTCCCATTGGAAGAGTTGGCACTGCTTGAGGATCTCGAATTTGCAAGTTGGCTGGCTGAGCAAGAACAAAAAGGTGCTTTGTAGTATGGCGATGCTTGCACTTTGCTACCCGGCGGTGGCCGATAAAAAGGCCAGCTCAGAGCTGCCGAGCTTAGCGTTTTTGGAATTCCTGGCTGAGCTAGAGCAGGTGGACGGGCAGTGGGTGTCGCCCACCGATGTCCAGGCCGAAGGGCAAATTGGCTGTGTAATGCCAGGTGCAGCCCAACAAAAGCTTGCTGCGGGCGCTAGCACTAAGGGCATTGACCAGGTCACGGTTGAAGCTGCTGCCAATGACCAACACGCCGTAAAAAAACTAGTGGTTTGTCCACCGGAGCAACCATCCACTAAGGAGGAACAGCAATGACCTTTGTTATCCGTTTGCTAGTCCTTCTGTGCCTTGCGTTCCCGAGTTTGGCAGTAGAGTGGCAGTCGTTAACCAAACAACAGCAGCAAGTGCTGCAAGATGTGCAATCACAATGGCAAGACTTTTCACCGGAACGACAGAAAAAGTTGGCCTTAGGTGCCCAGCGCTGGTTGCAAATGGACAGTGCCGACCGCCAGCAATTGATGCAGAAGTTCCAGCGCTGGCAATCATTGCCGCCAGAGCAAAAGCAACTGTTAAGGCAGCGACTGCAGCAGTTTAAAGGCATGAGCCCAGAGCAGCGTAAACAATTGCGTGGCGCCTACGATAACTTTAAAAAATTGCCTAAAGAGCAACGTATGCGCTTGCGGGATCAATTTAAACAGGCGCAAAAGAAGATGCGCCAACAACAGCAGAAAAAGCGCAAGCCCAAGCGCAAACCATAGGTGCCCCTAGCCTATATCCCTGCACCTGGAATAGTTGCAATTTTTACCATCCCCGGTATGTTGCTGGCATCAACCTAAGCTAGGAATGGGTATGGCATTTACTACAATCGACCTTCAAACTTGGCGGCGTAAGCACCACTATGAAATGTTCCGCCAATTCGAATCACCCCACTACAATATATGTGCCGACGTCGATATAACCCAGCTTTACCAACTGGCCAAAGCACAGCAGGTTTCCAGTTTTGCACTTGTGCTCTATTGCATTTGCCGGACGGCAAACGCACTACAGGCCTTTCGGCTCAGGATGCGCGAAGACGAAGTGGTTTTGCACGATGCGGTGCACCCTTCATTTACGGTGCTCGGCGCAGAAAACACCTTTAGCTATTGCACCCATGATTACCAGCCGGCACTGGCCGACTTTTTGCAGCGCAACCAGCTAGAAATGCAGCAAGCACTGGCTTCACCAAGCCTGGCCAGCGAGGGCAGGGATGACTTGATTTACCTATCCTGTATCCCATGGGTAAAGTTCACCAGTATCAGCCATGCCATGCCCTTGATGCCCACTGATTCTGTGCCACGCTTTTCCTGGGGTAAATATCAAAAACAAAATAATAGTGTCACTATGCCACTGTCTGTACAAGTACACCATGCGCTTGTTGACGGCTATGATGTCGGGCAGTTTTTCCAAAAAATTGAAAGGCTATTCGCGGGGATTGGCGACGTGTATTAGTGCCTGTTTATCTTGAAAAAAGCTTTGTCCCAGCTTGCGCCACAGTACTGGGCGCATGGAAAAAAATTGCTGCTTCAACTAATCTTTTTACATTAATAGCCTTGAGCGTGTTCTAACAACCAAAGCTGGTTCTCGTTCTATTGATGTGATGGTGGCTGGCGCGATGCTGAGACGGATCTTACCCCGTTCTGGAGAAGATAGCCCTGAGTACTGGGCTGCAAAAACGGTTATCGCCTGTTTTGTACTGCTTTGTTGGCTGATGCCGTGGCGTTTTGCCGTCGCCGATGTGCAGGGGACAGCCGTCCAGCTTGCTGTGGATCGCCAATCTGGCAGGGTCAATTGGGACTTAACAGACACCATAGAGTACCAATTTACCGGAAAAACCCTAGATCTCGCACAAATACAAACAAAAGACTCCGGTTGGCAGGCCATGTCGGAACAAGGTTCCAGCCTGGGCTTCAACAAACAAACACTGTGGCTGCGCACCCAGATAGTCTCGTTTGAAACCCGGGATCTGTATCTCCTGTTTGACTATCCCATTTTAGACTTTATTGACCTTTACCTGGTCACAGGAAACGCAGTAAGCCATGTGCAGTCTGGCGATAGGATTGCCCTAGATGACCGGCCATTGAAACACCGTAAACTGGTCATTCCGATACAACTGGCATCGCAACAAGCTACATGGCTGTACATTAGGGTGCACGGGGACTCAAGCTATACGGTGCCGGTAAAACTCATGGATCCAGCGACTTTCCATGAGCTCGAAGCTGACCAAAACGTGTTCCTATCAGCGCTGTTTGGCGCTGGCTGGGTGATGATCCTGCTCAACATCTTCCTGGGCATTACCCTGCGCCAGAAAAGCTATTTCTATTACGTGCTGTTTACCTTGTCATTCACTATGTTCAACTTTACATTGCAAGGTTATAGCCGCTTCTATTTATGGCAATCTGCCCCTGTCTTCAATGATATGACGGTTATTTTATGGGGGCAGCTCGGCGGCATTAGTTATGCCTGCTTTTTGATGAGTGTATTGCCCCTTAAGAAATACTATCCGCGCAATTACCTTTGTTGCAAAATCCATGTGTTGCTGATGTCTATTTTTGCCGTGTTCAGCCTGGGCGGGCTGCACAATGCCCTGCAGGTGCCCACCCACTTTTTTAATGCCTTGTTTGCCTGTTATTCCATGTGGTTGACCTTCACGGTTTGGCGCGGCGGTGCCAGGGCGGCAAAGTTCATATTCATTGGTTGGGTATTCCTTATGTCGGCGGTGGTAATAAAGGCGTTGTTAGCGGCGGGTTTGATCCCCTATAACCAAGTATTGTTCCACAGCTTCGACCTGGGCATGACCCTTAATTTTGTATTGTTGGCATTTGCCATGGGTTACCAGATGGTGGATGCCAAGAATAATGAAGAAGCTGCACGGCAAGAGGCGGAACGGGCGAAAAACATGGCGCTGGGGCATATGGAGCAATACAGGGCGCTGTTTGAATACGCACCGATCCCCATGTTTAAAATCAATGCCCAGGATCATTTTGTCAGGGCAAATAAGGCCTTTGTGGAACTGTTTGGTTATGACAACGAAAAACAATTGCTGGATGCGGGGTTGCAGAGCAAGAGCCTTTACCAGTCGAAAAAAGACTATGCCACTATCCTATCTAGCTTGCGCCGGCACCACATTGCCGACCACGAAGCCATCTTGTTAGACCAGAACCGGGAACCCCGTTGGGTAAGGGTGTCGGTGCGCAAGCTGGCCAATACCGAACAAACCCTGTATGAAGGCGCCTGCATCGACATCACGGCGCAAAAACTACAGCGCCAATCAGAACTGGAACAACATCAACGGGAAGTCAAACAACTGGAGGCCTTAGTGTCTGGGGTCGCCCATTATTTAAACACGCCGCTTGGCTCGGCGACCACAGCACAATCATTGATCAGTGGTAAAACTGAAGAGGTGGATGCCGCGCTAAGCCAACAAACACTAACCGCAAACCGGCTCAAGAGCTTTATCACCTTAGTGCAAAGTAGTGCAAGTGTCATAAAGTCCAGCCTGCAAAAATCGGTGCAGGTGGTCAACCGCTTCCGTGAGTTAAAACCCGATGAAACTGAACCCAGCTACCAGCAGGTTTCACCTGATGAGTTGTTGCACAGCTTGCGGCTGTCCTTGCCCGAGAAAATGCGGGACAGCTTGGCCATTGACTTGAAAACCAAAATTAAGCTGTTGGATTTGCCCTTGCGCCAGGTACTGCACGTATTGCAAAAACTAAGCTGCAATGCCCAGCTCCACGGTGAAGCAGATACCGTCAGCATCGAAATCAACCCGCATGAGCAAGGTTATTTATTGTTGTTCAGTGACAATGGCAAAGGCTTGTCGGAAGAAGTGAATGCCGATGATTTGTTTGCCCCCTTTTTCGCCAAAACCCTGAGCTTGCAAGAAGTCAGCGGCTTGGATCTATTTGTGGTTAAGTCCATTGTGCAAAACCGTCTCAATGGCAAGGTACTGCTGAACAGGGCAGCCCTACCCAAGTTGCAGTTTGAGATTTGGCTACCTACCAGTGCCAATGCTGAACTGTAAGCGCGGTTAAAGTATCAGTCCGATTGTTTTATGCCATAGGGTTTTAGTTGTTGCAGTGGGACAGTCTGCAACACTGACTCATGGGTGCTTTCCAATAGGATCTTAGGGGCGCAACCCATGTCCAGCGCCTCTAGCCACCTAGGTAAGCATAAACACCAATAGTCGCCTGGTTTTAACCCCGGAAAGCCAAATTCAGGCCGCGCTGATGCCAGGTCATTGCCCCTAGTTGCGGTAAAACGCAGGAAAGCTTCATCCACTTGTGCGCAAACCGTGTGCTGCCCCAAGTCATCTGGGCAGGTATTGCAACAGCCATCCCTAAAAAAGCCGGTCATAGGCGATTCACTGCAGATAACAAGTGTTGTACCCAATACGTTTTTTGCGGGTTGTTGGTTGATGGCATCCATTGTAGTGCCCTTTGCTAATGATTGTGATTTAGCTTTACGCAATTCAGTGGTAACTGGATTAACCAGGATCAACAGAGGGGAAAATTATCCACTTATACTTTAGTCTAGTTTGGGATTGATAATGACCCAATTTGGCAAAAACTACGACTTTTGATGCATCTGCTTTTGTGAATATACGTAGTAGATTGCTCAACGCAAAGTTGAAGTGAGACTTGGGAGCCAAAACACATGTACTCTAATTTAAGCTTAACAAAAAAAAACCTAATTAGCTTTGGGGCAATATTGTTGGCGATGCTAATTATTGTCATTTCGGTAATGACCTCTTTTGCTGAAATCCGCAGTGGTGTGAAAAAATACTCTGAATATGCCACTGACTACGCAATAGTGTCTGAGCTGGAAGAAAACCTGCTTTTGATGCGTCTTAGTATGAAGGATTTCCTGATCACCAATTCGCAGGAGGATCTGCAAAAGTTTGAGCAGCGCAGCGATGACTTCTATGCCACTATCCGCAAGGCGAAGGGGGAAATCACCAAACCAGAGCGTGCCACCCGGATCAGGCAAATTGAAGAATTACGCGGCCAGTATGTCAGCGCGTTCGAACAAGTGAAAGATGTGATCCTGGCGCGCAACAGCAATTTTAATGACGTGTTTAGCCCGAGGA
Organism: Alteromonadaceae bacterium; assembly: GCA_965279005.1. Classification (GTDB taxonomy): domain Bacteria; phylum Pseudomonadota; class Gammaproteobacteria; order Enterobacterales; family Alteromonadaceae; genus Planctobacterium. Next base: position 28,517 of record CBDIHK010000030.1, read on the forward strand.
CCCGGGAAAGCCGCGAACTGATATCTGAGATCATTAAAACTGCCTATGAGGACGGCGACCCAGAAGCGGCCTACATAGGCGACCAGGCTATCCAAGCGCTGTTGTTGGGTAGGCTTTATTTCGCCAAATACCTGCGCGACACTGAAAACCAAACCTTTAACCGTGCCCGCACCGAACTCGGCCAAAAATTCAGTGCTGCCCTGGATAGCCTGGATGCGAGCTTGCAAAACCAGCGCCGCAGGCAGCTATTGGCGCAAGTCCAGGACAATGCCAGGGTGACTCTGCAAGCTATGGACGAGACCCGTGGACTGGTAGAAAGACGCAACCAAATTGTATTGCAAACACTGGACGTGATCGGACCACAAATTGTTGAGCTTGGAGTTGAAATCGCAAAAAGCGTCGATGCTGATCGCCAAACCTTGGGTGAGGACTTGTTTGCCACAATGTCCAGTGACCAAATTATCATTGTGGTACTGTCACTGGTGGCGTTTGCCGTCGGCATCGCCTCGATCGTGCTATCCACCCGATTCATCGCATCGCCCATTGTGCAAGCGTCTGAAGTGGCCGATGAACTGGCCAAAGGCAATTTGTCAGTAAACCTTGATATCAATAGCAAAGATGAAATCGGTAAATTGGCGGTCGCACTGGGCAATACCATTCGCAGCCTTAACCGGGCAATGCTGCAGATATCTGATACCTCTGGGTCACTCAACCAAGGGGTGCACAACCTGACTAGCTTGGCCTCTGACACTGAAACCAGTATGCGCAAGCAGCAGGAAAATGCCGATTTAGTGGCCACTGCCACTGAAGAAATGACCACTACCATTGCAGAGATAGCCCAGTCCACGGTTACTGCCAGCCGGGCAGCAGAACAGGCGGCGGAAAAAGCCAAAGTGGGTGACGCTGCCATGAACCAAAACATCGACGGTATCAATGCCTTAGATGGCAAGGTGGCTGAAACCGCGGAACGGTTGAAAGAGGTGGAGCAGCACGCCAGTGAAATTGAAGGTATTGTGGAAGTGATCAACGGTATTTCAGATCAAACCAACTTATTAGCCCTAAACGCCGCAATTGAAGCCGCCCGCGCGGGTGAGCATGGCCGGGGCTTTGCTGTGGTAGCAGACGAAGTACGCTCGCTGGCAGCAAAAACCCAAGGTTCCACCGAGGAGATTTACAAACTTATTGAGAGCTTACAGTCGGGTACCAAGGCGGCAGTGGGGCAAATGGAAGAAAGCTGCCACCAAGCCAAAAACTGTGTAGAGCAAGCTAGCCAGGCCAAGAGTTCGTTTGATGAAATACTATCTTCCATCAATGAATTGGAAAACCTCAATACCCAGGTAGCGACCGCAGCGGAACAAAACTCGATGGTGGCGCAGGAAGTTGCGAAATCTATCTTGCAGGTAAAAGACGATGCTGACAAAACCCTGGAATCGATCAACAGCAGCTCCAATATAAATAAGGAGATCCAACAGCAAACCAACGTGCTGGACGAGCTGGTGGCCAATTTTGAATTGGCCAGGGCTTGATGCTCCCTAGTAGGGTTTGAGCTCCTAATACCCATCCCATTGGCCATTCCCGGCTGCGAGCCCTGTCTCCACCATTAAGTATAGATAACTTACCTATCGCAATCCGGTAAGCATAACTTATTGACCTTTAACGGGTTTTTATTTTATCCGTATATTATAAATATTGGATTTAATTGATCCAAACTGAAAATAGTTGGCTACCATGTATACAGAATTATCATAAAGCACACGGAGCAGTCTCGCATGTATTCTAACTTGAGCTTGGTGAAAAAAAGCATTGTTGGGTTTGGCGCTGTTTTACTCGCGGTCATCGTCATTGTCATTTCCATTGTGGTTTCCTTTGCTACCATCCGCGATGGTATCCAAGAATATGCCGAATATGCTGCCGACTACGCCACGGCGTCTGAGTTGGAGGAAAACCTATTGCTGATGCGGCTTAGCATGAAGGACTTCCTGATCACTAATTCAGACCAAGATCTGCAAAAATTCGAACAGCGGCGCGGTGATTTTGACCAGACTATCAATCGCGCAACACGGGAAATCACCAAACCAGAACGGGCGGCTAAGATAAGGGAAATCAAGGCATTAAGGGATCAGTACGTGTCTGGTTTTGGCCAAGTTAAGGAAATCATAGGCAACCGCAACAGCAACCTTTCACAAGTATTCAATCCGGTTACTAAAGAAACCCGCGAGTTATTGTCGGAAATTATTAAAACTGCCTATGAAGACGGAGATCCTGAAGCGTCCTACATTGGTGATGAAGCGATCCAGGCGCTGTTATTGGGTCGTCTTTATTTCAACAAATTTATCCGTACCACAGACTCTGCCGACTTTAACCGCGCCAGCTACGAACTAGGTGAGCGCTTCCAAAATGCCCTGCAACGCCTTGATGATAGCCTGCAAAACCAGAGGCGTCGGCAGCTTTTAGCCCAGATCCAAGACAATGCCCGCCAAACCTTTGCGATTATGAATGAAACTCGCAGCCTGGTAGAGCGCCGCAACCAAATTGTTTTGCAGCAATTAGACGTTATTGGACCAGAAATTATGTCGCTGTCAAATGACATTGCGAAAAGCGTGGGTAAAGACCGTATGGTGCTACAAGGCGATATCTTTACAACCCTTAGCAATGAGCAAACTTTGGTCATTTTCTTGGCTATTGTTGCCATCGGCATTGGCGTAGTGTCTACCCTACTGACCACTAGGTATGTGGTTGTGCCCATAGTGAAAGCGGCGAAGATGGCGGATCAGCTAGCTAGAGGTGACCTAACCGTGAAGCAGGCAGTGAAATCTACGGACGAAACCGGGACGTTAATCTCTGCCCTGAATAATACGGCGCAGCAGCTAAACCAGGATATGGCCCAAATTTCCGACACTTCGGGTTCGCTAAACCATAGCGTGCACAAGCTGACCACTATATCCTCTGAAACCGAAGCCAGCATGCGCCAGCAACAGCAAAACGCTGATACGGTTGCCACTTCAACCGAAGAAATGACCACAACCATCGCTGAGATTGCGCAATCTACGGTAAATGCTAGCCGCGCCGCGGAAGACGCTGCACAAAAAGCCAAGGGCGGGGAAGCATCAATGCAGCAAAATATTGAAGGCATCAGCCTATTGGATGAAAAAATATCGCAGACGGCGCAACGCTTGAAAGACCTGGCCCAGCACGCTAGTGAAATCGAAGGCATTGTTGAGGTCATCAATGGTATTTCGGATCAAACCAACCTGCTGGCCTTAAATGCTGCCATTGAAGCCGCGAGGGCGGGCGAGCATGGCCGTGGCTTTGCTGTGGTAGCTGACGAAGTGCGATCACTTGCGGCGAAAACCCAAGGCTCAACCGAAGAAATTTATAAACTCATTGCCAGTTTGCAATCTGGCACTAGTGCCGCGGTAGGCCAAATGGAGCAAAGCTGTGAGCAGGCCCAGTTGTGTGTTGAACAAGCCAACAAGGCCAAAGTATCGTTTGATGGCATCTTGTCGTCAATTAGCGAGTTGGAAAGCTTAAATACCCAAGTAGCCACTGCCGCTGAACAAAACTCCATGGTGGCGCAGGAAGTGGCCAAGTCGATTTTGCAGGTGAAGGATGATGCCGATAAGACGTTGGAGTCGGTTAATGCCAGTTCGGCAATCAATAAAGACATATTGCAGCAAACCAATGTCTTGGATGAACTGGTGGCACACTTTAAGTTAGCTAGGGCTTAAAACCTGCTAAAGCCTGAACACATAGTGGTATATACCAAAATCTGAATGGCGCTGGTAGGGGACACCGGCGCTTTCGAAGACCCGGTTCATGCCATGGTTGTTGTCCAACACGTCAGCTTTTAGTTTGCGGATATTGTAGCGCTTTGCGATTGTAAATAGTTGCCGTACGAAAAACTGGCCCAGGCCTTCCCCCTGCCAATCGTCGCGTATTTGGAAGGCTATTTCTGGGATATCATCTTCTTCATCATGCACCCATTGGCCGATACCAATGATTTCGTGTTGCGCGGTTTCTGGTGGATATAATGCCACCAGGGCCATGTCTTTGGCGTAATCAATATCGGAAAAGTTCTTTAAGACTTTCTGTGGCAGCGAGCGCATGCGGGTAAAGTAGCGCATATAGACATTTTGATCTGATAGCTTGTGGAAGAAATCCCGCAAGTTGTCTTCGTCAATGGCTTTGATTGGCCGGATCAATACTTCTTTACCGGAACGGGTTTGTTGCAACGATTCCCACTCTTTTGGGTAGGTGCTGACAAATGATCGCCCCGGTTGCTGGGAGTGCACTAAAAAGCTTTGTTTGGCATGATCCAACAAACCCTCCCGGAAATCAGGATGGGCAATATCTATAAGCGCCAGGGCGCGTTCGCGGATGCTTTTGCCAAACAAAAATGCGGTGCCATACTCCGTAACCACATAGTGGACGTCTAACCGCGTAATAACCACACCTGTGCCTTCAGGCAAGGTAAATACAATATTGGAGTGGCCACGGACGCTTCGGGATTGCATGGCAACAATTGGCTTGCCACCGCGGGAATAACCGGCGGCCCGGATGGAATCATCGGCACTACCGACCCCGGCATAAAAACGGTTGCCAACAGAGTCGACGGCAACCTGGCCCGATAAATCCACTTTTAAGCCACTGATTATGGTGATCAGGTTGTCATTGACCGCAATGCGGTCTAACCGGTTGACAAAATATGCTGGATGGAACTCAATGTTGGGGTTCTTGTGCACTGCCTTGAACAAGGACTTGCTGCCATAGGCATGGCACACTATGGTTTTGCCCTTATTGACATTTTTTTCACTATTGGTGATCACGCCATCCTTGATCAATTTCATGAGCTGGTCATTGAGTAGATCGGTGTGCAGGCCTAAGTTCTTGCGTTGGCTCAGGTAGGGGATAAGGTCATTGGTAAGTGCGGTTAAGCCAAATTTCAAGGTGGCGCCGTCGGGGATCTCAAACAGGACATTTTCGGCAATTTTATCCATCACCCCTTTGTCTAGGCGCCAGTCGCCCACCCAAGGGAACAGCTCCCCAGGTTCGGGCAATTCTTCGTTGTTTTCAGTCCACCAGTGGACTTGTCTGGCCGATATTTGGCTATTGCCTTGTGTCCAGGGCATATGCTCACAGACTTCTGCAATGACAATATCGGCAGCTGCAATGGCTTCCAGGCTGAAATCAACGCCAATGCCTAGGTTGAGCTGGCCGTTTTCATCTGGCGGAGTGGTTTTCACCAAGGCGACTTCAATAGGCAGCCGGCCTTCTTTTATCAACCTATGGATGCGGGCACTAGAGACCGGCATATAGTCGGCAATGCCTTCCCTGATTTTTTCTGCTGCCTGGTCATAGGCGAAAAAAGCGGTGGTGCGGATCCGGCTAACATGCTCGTCCAGGTGGGGCAATTCACCACCAGGGATAAACTGCAGGATATTGATGTCTAGCAGTGGATGCGGGCCTTTTACTATGGCATTGAGCGTGGCATGGGCGGTGGCGGCGGTGCTGCCAATATAGATCCGGCTGCCGTTTGGAATTTTTGCTGCTACTTGGTCAAACTCCAAGCGCTTGGCAAGCCAGGCCTCCTTGCGCACAAACTTAGACGGCCGATTGAGGGGTTTACGCCAGCGAAACTTGTCCCAAAACATAGGAGCCCAACCAAGTAGGGGATTTGCTCCAGCTTAACAGCAAATGTATAGAAAAAGCAGCCTAAAGGTTTAGTGCAAAGTACATAATGGATTCGGTATAAACCAACAGATCCAAAGTTTTTGCTTACCAAAAGGCCTTCGTTGGTTTTAGCGACAGCAAACTTCGATCCACATTGATACCTTGCTGCTGCAACCAAGCAATCCCGGAGTCATCGTTTTCAACGAAACAGTAGTTGCAGCCCACTTCCCGGTAAATACCTTGTAGCTGGTGTTTCACAATGGGGATCGCCTCGCAATTGGCTAGGTTGATTGCCAGGGCCGCCATGTTGTTTTGCATTTGCCAATAGTGGGATTTTTTAAAGGTGTTTATTGCTTCCGGGGTTAAAATACTGTCGCCATACAAGCAGGCCAAGGTGCCCCAGGGTTGGCTAAGGTTTAAGTCGACATTTTGGCTAAAGCTGTCGGTAAACCGGCGCAAGCTTGCCTTGCTCCAGGGTCCCAACGCCCTGATCAACAAAAACTCAGAAGTACTGCTAGCCCAGATTTTCCCTGTTGCTTTCATTTCCGACGATGCAGCCAGTTCAACATTTTCTGAATATAAAGCGTATTGGGTAAAAGGTTAAGAAAAATCGCGCCCAAAAAACAATAGGCCAGGGTAGGTTATACCGTATATGGACCCTCTCTTATATGGACCCTCTCTGATTGCAAGATTATAATTTGGCTGATTAGCGAGACTCATTGCTACCATATATCCGGCTTTTACAAGGGATTTTTCCCATAGCCCTGATGGAATTTCGCGCCTTGTTTTCCCATCAATTCCACGGCTTCCACAGAGCCTTCGGTATAAGCTGATTTGGACAAGGCGGTTATGAACCGTTCATCATCAAGTAATAATCTTTTGCAATGCGTTGGAAGGCTCCCCCTAAGTTAACTCTTTGTTTGTGTCTTAAACCAGTAGCGACTTTAGGCTACCGCTTTTTGTTCAAGGTAATTTGTCCCATGGCGCAGCATCGCCCAGGCCATGCGTGCCATCTTATTGGCCAGTGCCACACAAGCCTTGTTGAAGTTCATGCGCCCCAGGCAGCCACGGCACCACTTGCTGACCTTATCCTCTTTCCCAGCAATATGCCTTAGGGCCGCCCTGGCGCCATTGATTAGCTGGGTGCGCAGGTACGTATTCCCCCTTTTGGTGATACCCAATAAGCGGGTTTTATCCCCGGTACTATGCTGCCGGGGGACAAGGCCCAGCCAGGCGGCCATATGGCGGCCGCTGCTAAACGCCTGGCCATTGCCGATGGACGCGTACAAGGCACTGGCAACCACCGGCCCGATACCTGCCATGGTCATCAGGCGCTGGCAAATATCATGTTCCTTGACGAAAGTACCTAGCTTCTTGTCAAGCCGCGCAATGTTCTGTTCAAGCGCACAAAACTCGTCCAAAAGCACCCTAAGTTCCTCCCGGCACAGCCCGCTTAACCCATTTTCGGCATCTTCAATGGCATCAACAAGTGATGGCTTTACCCGGTTTATGCCTTTGGAAAACACAATGCCATACTCCGCCAATAGGCCGCGGAGCTGGTTGCCCAGGGCGGTACGCTGGCCCACTAGGCGCTCCCTCAGCCTGTGCAGCATTTGGATATCCTGCTGTTCCTGTGATTTGACCGGGACAAAGCGCATATCCTCACGGGTTGCAGCTTCTGCAATCGCCGCTGCATCGTTGTAGTCACTTTTATTCCCTTTGCGGTACGGGACAACATGCTGGGGTGGGATCACCCTGACTTCATGGCCGCATGCCTCGATTTTACGGGCCCAGTAGTGGCTGGCACCGCAGGCTTCGAACGCCACGAGGGCAGGCTCTATATTGGCTAAAAAGTTCAGCAGCTGTGGACGCTTTAGTTTCTTCTTCTTAATGGTACGTCCGTGGGCATTCCTAAACACCAGGTGAAAAACAGACTTTGCAGTATCTAATCCAATTGTTATCTTACTCATGTGACCCTCTTCTTCTCGATAGTTTTATTCAACCCTATCTTGGCACATTATGATGCCGTTGGGAGGAGAGGGTCCATACCATTAATTCCATTAAGTATTTTAGCCAAAGTCAAAAGTGGTTACGCTACCCGTTGCCGGGTTGTAGCTGAAACCAACCCCATCTTCAGGTGCCCGGTTGCGAGGGCGGGTTTCGATTGATTGTGTCCAGGTATAATGGCATAGGTCAGGGGCGCCATTTTCCCGAGTAATGACAATATCTACGGTTTTTAACGTCTCATTATTAACTTGTCCGCGAAGGGCTGTAGAAAAGCTGTGCTCTACTAGGTCATTAAATACGGATTCACAGTCCGCCAAACTCATAGAGCCCACCCTGTCAGCGCCAGCGCTTCCCACTGGGAAGCCGTAGTTGTCATCAACAGTGACAATTGTCCCCGGATTCAGTTGTACTTCCGCTCCCCGGTTATTGGAGGTGGCTGGTGTCCTGCCATCCATAATCCACTTTAGTTGTACCGTTTTGACCGTCCCCCTAAAAGCTGCCACTACAGTATCCCGCTGGTTCTGCAACGCTTCGTTGCTTGTGTCGACAAAACTAGGGAGCGCGTTGATGGCAAGGATGATTAGCACAACCAGGACACTTATCACCTCAATTATTGTGAAGCCTGCTTGTGCTAATAACGCTTTACGATTCATAACCAATATTTTTCCGGCCAACTCACCTAGTTATCTACCATTTTTACAAAAGGATGAGGTATTCTGGGGGACAGATCCGCAGTTCGTTCTGATAGATCCCATCCCAATTGTAAAAAGGAAACATTACAATGCAAGCACAGCCCCGGCTAATCAGGTTATTGTTGCTGGTTTTAACGCTATGCACCAATATCGCCTGTGCTGATAGCCAACAAGATGCAACTGGTATTTTGCAACCCCAGCAGTTATTGCAGGGCTATCCAAAATTTGCCAAAACCTACCAATCGTATCAGCCAACTGAGTTGCAGTTGCAACAAATGCAGGTATTAACGGGTAAAGAGTTGCTAGTGGTTTTCGGTAGCTGGTGCCACGATAGCAAGCGGGAAGTGCCAAGGATGTTGAAATTGTTGGATGAAAGCCAAGTCCAACTTGCGTCCTTGACCCTGCTCACGGTGGATCGTGACAAACAAGAACCTAGCGGTGTTGCCGCTGCCAATAACCTAAAGTACACCCCCACATTTATTGTGCTTGAGCAGGGCAAAGTGCTAGCCCGCATTATTGAAAAACCCCAAGTTGGAATAGCAGAGGATTTATGGCAGCAATTAGCTGCCAAATAGAGCGGATTGGCGTTGCTTAGTTGGCTACACCAGTCTCATGGCTGCGGGCGTTTTCTATGCGCTCTCGCATTAATGGATGAGTACTGAACCACTGATCAGCTGCATATTCATTTGGCATGGCATCGGCAAACCGCTGCATCGCGTCAGCAAAGCTCTGTTTTGACATGCCTAATTGATCCAATTTGGATAAGGCGTAGTTATCCGCCTCCCACTCCAGTTTTTGCGAAAACTGGTTCTGCATGACGGTGTTTGACATACCAGCCAATAATTCCATCATTCCGCCCAAGTCGCCGATGAAATAATAAATCGCCATTGAGGTTGCCAATGTCTCCGCGATCAAGCGCATTGAATGGTGTTGTTTAACATGGCCAATTTCGTGCAGCACAATGGCGGTTAACATATCTAGGTCACCATCCAGCAATTCTACCAACTGATCTGTGACCACCATTGTGCCATCTGGCAAGGCAAAGGCATTGGGTCCCATAATCTCAGACGAGTAAAAAAGCACGCGATAGTCATCGGTGGATTCACCTAATCGCTCAATGAGATCCTGCCAATGCACTAAATAGGGTTGCTGCGTTTCCGGGCTTAGTTCAGATTCGTCGAGGATAGATTTTTCCAGCGCCACAAGTGTGTGCTGCGAGGCTATGTCGGTAACTGGGTCAGGTACAATTGCCGCGAAACTAACTGCCATTGCCGGGATCACATATTTAAAAATAGCAAACAGTGACAAAGGCACTAGTAGGATACTGGCGAGCACCAGTGGCAGGTTTGATTCTAATTTGGCAGACTTGCCACCTTTGTTCCGGTACAACCATTTATCCAATTCAGGGTCTGGCGAACAGTGCAGCATGTCCCCCGACGGCAGTGCCACTTCGCGCGCTAGGTTGCCCAGTTTACTGCTGATTTTTAACTGCTGGTGGGCGGCTTCATGAACAATTGCTTGTCCTTGTGCAACGCCTGCTGGTTCAATCCGAAGGGTATCTGATTCTATGCTGATTGATACCGGCTGGCAGTCGGTACTGCCAGCTAGATATAGCATTCCTTTGCTAGCCATTGCCTTACCCCAGCGCTAGGTCAACGTCAAAGGCATTGGCCACCTCATCTGTGGTAGCGCTACCGCCGCGTTCTGGGTCTGCTTCAATGCGATCCGCTTCTGCAGTAACCGCAACGACAGTTTTCTCAGTGTAGTATTTTGCGTTGCGTACTTTTACCCAGGGCATGGCCAAGCCAAGGGTTAGTATTAATGCCGCAAAATTAGTGCTTTTCAGTGCGAGCAAGCTGCCAAATGTAACGCTTGAGCTAAACTGGGCGCTGTCCTGAAGTTGGCTGTTGTTGAATATATGATTGCGGACGATGGCTCCGTAGAAGCTGGAACAGACAACGTAGATCAACAAATAGGCAATAGGGATCATAAACATGGCCATTGAAAATCCTGGTTCTGGCTGCTGTGCCAATTCACTGATTGAAAAGCCTAAAATAGAGAAGACGATGGTGCCAACTACAAGGGCTAAGCCAACGGCACCAAAAGAGGCCTTGTAATACTCTGATGTAGCCAAATGGGCTGCAAAGGCTTTTTTACCCAGGTAAGTATGTTCGACGATGTACTGATCCATTTTTTTCATGACCCAAGGCAACGCCAAATACAAGGTGAATACGCTCAAAAAAGGGTAGAGCATAAAGTGCACAAAAGCGCCCCAGTAGTCCCCGTCAAAGGCAAAACGGACATTGCGGTAGCCGGTCATTTTCATGTTGAATTTCATGCCTTGTACCATCAAGTACGGCATCGCAACCATCAGCACCAACATAGCCACCAAACCCGCAGCTGGGCTTAAATGGGAAAGCAAAAAGTAAGCACCTAATAAGGTAACTGCAATGATCCGGCCTTTTAATATTTGCAACGGTTCGGCAAGGTAGCTAAATCTATGGCCATCTACTTCGGTACTCGAATAGAAATAGCGGTTGGTGCGCACTTTAGCCCAGGCGGAGTAAATTCCCAGGGTTAGGATAGTTAACAATAGGTTTACAATCCAAATTGAGAAGAACTCTTTAGCATTGCCATGAAATACCACCTTACTTGAGCGGATCACTGGCAGTTCCTGCTTGGCTTTAGGCTTTGCGCGTTCCGACGCTGGTTGGCGCTGTTCGATAAGGATATCTAACATTTTCGCCCGGCCTGGATAGGCTTCGGCGTCTAGTTGAGACCGAGCTTCCAATAACTCGGCATAGGTGTAGCTTGAATAGTCGATATTGGTATCCATAACATCCTCGTATTTTATAGTTCCATGACCCTGGCCGGTAAACACAACCTGTTGCTACCAGCTTTGTGCAACTTTGCACTTGTTTAAAAATACAGCGGAAAATTATCACAGCTGTTACAAAATGTGAATATGTATTTTGCTAAACATTCTCCAATTGTTAACCTGCGCTGAGGATTTCTTGCCTAGCAAATTGAATTAGGCTAAAAAGTAACCCGCTTAGCAGGTGCCAGGCCACTGAATTGGGGACACCTATATACAATTATGGGACAAGCTCGCGTAGGGCTTTTCGCAGTTCATTAAGCGCCAAGACGGAAAACCCGCGGTCGTGGAAATAAGCAATATTGCGATCGCTATCCAATAACAGCACCCTGGCATTGTTGGGCCTATCGTTGCCAGTGAACTGCTGTAGTTTGGCGCCATCCTTGTATACCGTAATAACGCCGCCCCATAGCTCCTTAGGGATCCCTGAGCGCATGCCATCGTCAATCTGGGTCTTAAACATACGCGGGAACATGCCCTGTATAGTGGGTATTTCCATTGCTGTGACAGGGGTTTTGGTCATATCAAGGCCAATAAACCAACGGTCAATATCAAATTGTGCGTCCTGTACGTATCCCAGCAGCAAGACCACGGGCTCATTCGGTAAATCCTTGGGTAGCTGTTTAGGCTGCTTTTCCAGAGATTGCCCGGTGACAGTGGGAAAGGGCTGTCCTACAGGATTTTGGTTAGGGTACTGGGTTGCACAAGCCGAGACAAATAAGGCGAGGGTAATGACAATTATCTTTTGCATGAATTGGGTTCAGTAATTCTAAAAGGGTTGATTACGCGGGACAGGTTTATCCTGATCAATTTGTGCCTTTTAAACTTAGTATGAAGCTTTTTTGGTACACAGAATAGATCGGGCTGGGCAGTTATTGAGCAAGCGGAGCGCTAGAGTAACGACTCTATGCAGTTACATGATTTACATCAAAGTTTTGTTTGGCTTTGCCATTACACTATGCCCGAGTTGTTTACTAAGATATTTAAAAAAGGAAGCAAAATGACAATTGAAAACCATAGCTTGGCACGCGAGTTACCTGAATACAAAGAACAAATCCACAACTTGAAGATGAGTGACAACCACTTCAAAAACTTGCATAACATGTACAACGAAGTGGATCATGAAATCCATCGCATTGAGTCAGGCGCTGAGAATACTTCTGACGATTATTTGCATGAAATTAAGAAAAAGCGCCTTAACCTAAAGGATCAGTTATTCGCAATTTTGCAAAAAAGCGCATAATCCGAGTTAAGGAGGGATCCAAAGTCGCTATACTGTTAGTGACCTTTGTTAACACGTTAATAAGAAGGCGCCATCAATGCAGATCAAAGACATTATGACCCCGGATCCCCAATCAGTTACCAGCAATACCCGTTTGGGCGTAGTGAAGGATATCTATGACAAGGAGCAATTCCGGCACCTCCTGGTTGTGGATGATGGCCATCTGGTAGGGGTTTTGAGTGATAGGGATTTGTATAAGGTAATTAGTCCCTATGCTGACACTGAGAAGGAATCTAAGCGCGATAAAATGACTTTGGATTTTCGGGTCAACAAAATTATGAGCCGCAAAGTTGTCAGCATCCATCCCACTGCACCGGTAATGAAAGCCGTTAACCTATTTAACCAAAACCGCATCTCATCCCTGCCGGTTGTAGATGAAAACAGCAAACCCGTTGGTATCGTTAGTTGGCGCGATGTGATGAAGTTTCTGGAAGAAAAGGTGATGCAAAATATGAAGGCGAAAGTTAACGAGGTTTAATCGCGAAAGTACTTTCTAATTGGAGGCTTCAATCAGGTTGTCCGCTTGTTCTGCCGGATAGCGAATACCCCACTGTTGGCGCAGTTTATCCATAATCGCCATTGTCGCCAGGGTGTCCTGCCAGGGCATTTGTAGCGTTTCCAATGCACCTTGTTTTAGGGATTGTTCCGCGGCGGCAATTTGGAAAGTATAGCCTTTTGAATTAAACGGATATTGTTTGACGCTGTGGTGGCCATCGTGGCGGCTAAGGCTGATTTTCCAAGGGCATAAAAAGTTCTCGTGGATATCTATGCGCCCCTCACTACCCAGGATGGCGGCGGTTATTGGCTTGCTGTAGCGCATACTCGAACTGAGCTGTGCTTGAAAACCATCTGCATAACTAAACTGCAACTGGTTTGCTTCATCTACCCCGGTGTTGCCAATGCTTGCGGTTCCGGTTACTTGTTGCGGATAGCCAAATAACATGGTTGCCAATGATATGGGGTAAATCCCTAGATCCAGCAAGGCACCACCACCTAGCTCAGGTGAATATAAGCGGTGGCTTGGGTTAAAAGGCACATCAATACTAAAAGATACATCCAGCCATTGCGGGGTGCCAATGGCGCCGTTAGCTAGCCATCGTTTCACCTGTGTATAGGCGGGGAAAAACCGCATCCAAACCGCTTCCAGTAAAAACCTTTTTTTCACCTTGGCAAGGTCAATGCAAACCTGTGCCTGCTTGAAATTCAAAGTCATAGGCTTTTCACATACTACATGCTTCCCGGCATTTAGCGCATCTACAACTAGGTTAAAATGCATGGGATGGGGCGTCGCGATATAGACTAGATCCACTTTGGGCGATGACAAAAGGCTGCCATAGTCACCATAGTACTCTGGCACGCCGTATTGTTCTGCAAATTGTTGGGCACTTGGCAAGCGGCGTGATGCGACCGCCTGTACTTGGCTACCTGGTGATAACGCAATATCGTGCGCCAGGCAATGGGCGATGTTGCCAGTGGCAATAATCCCCCAGTTAATCTTGTTATCGGCGGGGTAGGGTGTAAAGCCAGCCATGTCTTATTTCACCTATGTGAGCCAGGAACTAATCTCGGTATCCCCATGGGGCAGCTGGCACCGGGATTGGATTGGTTAGGTCAAATTCCACCTTAAATTCACGCGCTGGGCGCATTAGCCTATAGGTATAGGTGGTATCTGTTATGCCAACTTGCCAGGTATTGTCATTGGACTGGGGGATCCCTAGCTTGATAAACAGCTGCTTTGAATACTGGTCGGCAGGGAAGGATTGCCAAGTAGGCCAGCCCGCATCGAGGGTGTGGCCGCCATACATGGTTGATTCGTGGTAGCTACCGTCCTCATTGCGGTGGTCGTGCTTAAGGTTCAAGCCAGATCCGGTTTTACTGATGATCCAAGTACGCGACGCGTCGTCACCTACAAAAAAAGGAATTTGTATCTGGTTCTCAGTGCAAACCCTGACATGCATGATCAGATCTTTATTGGCAAATCCGTCACCGCCCATATTGTCTGCCGTTATTTCGCCCTTAAAGGCTTTGCCGCAGTGCTTGCTAATCGCTGCAAAAAATTGCTCGTGCTGTGTGATACTGACCAGGGGAGCTGGTAGCACGGTTTTAGCGGCTGCCACATGGCTGGCTAGGCAAAGGTAAAGGATTATGCTGAAAGAGATTTTCTGTGTTGTCATTTGGGTCTGCTACTATGTACATTTCTATTAGCATCCAATAGATGGACTAAAAAGTGAAATCCTTTCTTACCCTCATCGCGACGATATTGTTCGTTACCGGGAGCGCAGCTGCTTGCCTTGAACAAACTAAAATTGACCAACTAGTGGCGGGTTTTCCCCAATCACCACTGGCAGCCCTAGTCACTGATATGACACTAGACGATGCTTATTGCAGCCAACAAAAGTTTGTTAAGGGCTTACAAAGCAAGCTGGGCAATCCGGTGGGTTACAAAGTTGGCTTTACTGGGCAGGTACTACAGCAGCGCTTTAACATTGATACACCTGCCTACGCCGTGCTTTTGGATAGCATGTTTATCGAAAGCGGTTCCGAGCTTGCCATCGATTTTGGCTACCGGCCTGCAATAGAGCCAGATTTTATGGTGGTGGTTAAGAGCGCTGAGATTATGTCGTCGCAATCGCCCCGGGATACCCTTAAATACCTCACCTCGGTACACCCTTACCTGGAGTTGCCAGCGATTCAATTTAATCCCGATGTTGCTCTATCAGGAGTACAGCTGGTAGCGGTTAATATTGCTGCCACCTACATGGTGATGGGGGAGGGGATGCAGCTCAACGACGATGATGCTAGTTTCGAGATGTTGGCAAACATCCGAACTCGTTTCGTAGATGACCAGGGCAATGTTATCCAAGAGGCACCTAGCAGCAACCTAATGGGGCATCCACTGAATGTTGTGTTTTGGTTACTGCAAACCCTAAAGGAACATGGCAAATTTTTAAAAGCGGGGGATCGTTTGAGCCTTGGCGCGCCAGGCCGGTTGTTTCCATTGACAGAAGGCGGCAAAACCTATTATTACCATTTTGAAGGTATGGAGACTAACATGCCTGCGATTAGTGTGAGGATTAAATGATGGTGCAAAATATTGTTTCAGTTGCATGGTTACAACAACATTTAGAAGATCCCGATGTCATTGTCCTAGACGCCAGCATGGCAAGCCCTTTGCCCGGTGTCAAAAATACGGTTGGGCAGGCCTTCATCCCAGGTGCCCTAGAATTTGATTTTAAAAATACCTTTGCCGATACCGACAGCCCATTGTCCTATACCTTGCCAAGTCCTGAACAATTTGAGCAGGAAGCCAGAAAGCTGGGGATCAAGCAAGATAGTATGATAGTGGCCTATGACAACATGGGTATCTATTCGTCGCCAAGGGCATGGTGGATGTTTAGGCACATGGGGCACGATAAGGTTGTGGTACTTGATGGTGGATTGCCCGCATGGCAAAACGCGGGATATGGGGTGGCAAAAAATGCTGCAGTCCCTGCTGGCAATGGCGACTTTACGGTAAAACCACAAGGCTTGATTGTTGACAAATCAGCAGTGCAGGAGGCACTGCAAAGCCAAGGCAGCTTTGTCTTGGACGCCCGTTCCCCTGCCCGTTTCACCGGCGAAGAGTCCGATCCTAGGCCGCATTTACGGGCGGGGCATATCCCGGGTTCAGTCAACTTGCACTATCAATTATTAACCCAAGACGGCAAGCTTAAATCGCCCGATGTGCTTGCTGGCCTGTTCCGGGAGCGGGGGATCGCCCCAGCAAACCAACTCACTTTTAGCTGCGGCTCTGGCATCACTGCCTGTATCCAAACCTTGGCTGCAAAACAAGCTGGCTACGATTCGGTCAGGGTTTACGATGGTTCTTGGTCTGAATGGGGGGCGGATCCTGAACTGCCTGTTGCCACGGGAAGCTAACCTTGACCCACCCCTTTGTCGAGCAGTTACAACAACTGATGCGAGTTAATGCTGATGCTGCCAAAGCGCCAGCGATGCAAGCCTATATGAAAACCCAACAGCCGTTTTATGGCATCCAGGCGCCATTGCGCAAACAGCTGTTTAAGCAAGTTAGGCAACAGATACCCATTACCAGCTATACGGAATATTGCCTAGTTGTTGAGCAGCTGTGGCAAGGCCGATACCGGGAAGATATGTACCAAGCGCTGGAAGTCGCAGGCGTTTTTAAACAATACATGAACCTGCAAGCCCTGCCCCTGTTCGAAGCACTTATGCGTAGTGCCAGCAATTGGGATACCCTGGATTGGATTGCCAGCGGTTTGTTGGGGGGCATATTGCGCAATCAGGTAGAATTGCCGAATAAAGTACGACAGTGGCGCACAGATGAAAACCTATGGGTGCGCAGGACATCACTATTGGTTCAGTTGAAATTTAAAAAGGACACTGATGCCAATTTGTTGGCAGAGACCATTGTCATGTTAGCACCGGAAAAGGAATTTTTTGTCCGTAAGGCAATTGGTTGGGTTTTGAGGGAGTTCAGCAAGACTGACCCAGACTGGGTTTGGCAATTTGTCCAGTCAAACGCGGATATCTTGTCTGGACTTAGCAGGCGTGAAGCGTTAAAAAGGATCCGCCAAACAAAGAAACACCAAGGAAGCTAAATACATGCGAAGTTTGTTATTGTGTGCGTTGCTGTTCTCCAGCCATGCCCTTGCTGGCATGATGGTTCATGATGTACGCGCCCACGCTACCTTTAAATTTGCTAATACCGGTGCGGTATACCTGGAATTAATGAACCATGGCGATGCTGCCGACCAGCTCGTAGCAGTTTCAGTGGCCTCCGATGTTGCCAGCTCGGTTGAAGTACATGAAACCCTTATTGAAGGTGAAATGGCCAAGATGCGCGAGATTGCATTGCCCATGCCCATCGAACCGCACCAAACTATCGAGTTTGTGCCGCGGGGTAAGCACATTATGTTGATGGGCTTGGCCAAGGCGCTTGAAGCTGGGCAGTACTTTGACCTTGTATTGGAGTTTGCCAAGGCAGGGCAGGTTGAGGCTCGCGTTAAAGTAGTAGAAGCAGGGGAGTCTAACCAAGATGACCATAGCCACCATCACCAGCACGACTAAACCCTTGTTATGACGACTACCAAGCTACTGCAGCAGCTGGATACGCCTTGTCTACTGCTAGACCAAGATAAGCTCCTCAACAATATCCAGCGAATGCGCGACAAAGCTAAAGCGCACAATGTCTGCTTGCGCCCCCACATGAAAACCGCGAAATGCATGGCCATTGCGGATCTGTTTGCGGATAGTGAAACTGGCAAGTCCCCGATCACGGTTTCCACATTACAGGAAGCAGAGTATTTCGCCGACGCCGGATATAACAATATTTTATATGCCGTAGGCATTGAGCCAGGCAAGTTTGAGCGGGCAAAGCGCCTTTACCAAAAGGGTATTGCATTGAAAGTGGTGTTGGACAACATTGCGGTTGCCAAACAACTTGATGGATTTGCCCAAGCCCAAGATACCTCAATCCAAGTGATGATCGAAGTTGATGTTGACGGTCACCGGGCGGGCATTCGTCCTGACGACAAAGAATTAATACCGCTCGCCCGTTTTTTGCAGCAATCCAATCACATTGAGTTTAATGGCTTGATGACCCATACTGGTGAATCCTATGCCAGCGCTAATCTAGAACAAGCGAAACAACACGCTGTGCAGGAGCAAGCAGGTATATTGCAGGCTAAATCCATATTGCAACAGGCCGGCATCAGTGTACCTAGAGTATCGATCGGATCGACGCCCACCGTTGTGGCGGCCGACGGCTTTGCCGGCATTGACGAGATACGGCCCGGTGTGTTTGTGTTTTACGACTTGTTCCAAGCCCAACTGGGAGCGTGTCAATATAGCGATATTGCCCTAACCGTGCTCTGCTCAGTGGTTAACCACAAGCCCGAATACAACCGGATCATCTTGGATGCAGGTGCCCTGGCATTGTCCAAAGACCGCAGTACTGCCGAACAGGAGCACGATTTTGGCTACGGCCAGCTGTTACATGTTGATGGCCGTGATACTGGCCTTGTAGTAAAGGCAGTAAATCAGGAGCACGGCATTGTGGATTTACCCGATACTATGTCTGTCAGCGATTTCCCCATTGGCAGTAAATTACGGGTAGTTCCAAACCACGCTTGTATGACGGCTGCTGCGTACCCAGCCTACAATGTACTGGTCAGCGATAGTGAAAGCGATGAATTAGGTATCAAATGCTGGCAGCGTTGCAATGGCTGGTAAAAACCAGGTTATCAGTAATCAAGGGGTCAGAGACCTTGAAGGAATGTAATACTTAATGGAATCGGTATAAGTCACTTATTGGCCAGTAGATTCACCCTGGATTTTCAAGGTCTCTGACCCTGAGGTATCCCCACAAATAAATCAGTAAAATCAATAAATTAATTCGAAACGAAGGGAACATTCATGGCATTTGGTGATCTGATCAATCGCCAAAAATCACAAAAAACCAAACTTTAACGCCATGAATGCCCTTACTATCCTGAACAAAACCATCCACTTTGTCACTTTTAAAATGCACAAAACCAGGCAAAAAGCCTTGTTGGATTGTGTCAAAAGCCTATTAGCAGGTAATGCTGCCACTGTGACCGCCATGGGTAGGGGCATTGCCTCCAAAGCGTTTGAGAAACACCGGATTAAACGTGCCGACAGGTTGCTCTCCAACAACCACCTGCAACAAGAAATACCGGCTATCTATGCGGTCATCTGCAAGCTGTTTTGTGTGGCGAAGCATCCCGTTATTGCGGTCGACTGGGCTGACCTGGACGACCATAAAGGCCACTTCCTGCTGCGGGCTTCCATGGTGCTCAAGGGGCGGCCAATCACGCTGTACCAAGAAGTCCATAGCAATGCCACCAAGGAAAAAGCCAAAACCCACCGGCGTTTCCTGGGAACGTTGCACAGCATGCTAGGCAAGGGCTGCCAACCCATTGTCGTCACGGACGCCGGGTTCAAATCCCCCTGGTTCCGGCCTGTCAGGGAGCTGGGCTGGCACATCGTTGGGCGGGTGCGTAAACCACACTGCTATTCCCTTGATAACGGTGGCCAGTGGCAATGCATCAGCCAGTTGTACAAACAGGCAAACCACCGCCCCAAACTGTTTGCCACGGCACTCATTGCCAAACGCCAGCCCTTTGCCTGTTCGCTGGTGCTGGTCAAGCACAAGAACAAGGGCAGGCACGCCACGAACCCGGACGGCTCACGCAAGCAATCGCTGATGTCACTTAAACACGCCAAGGGTGCGAGCGACCCATGGTTGCTGGCCACCTCGCTCCCCGTAACAAAGAACCTAGCAAAGCGTGTTGTCTCAATCTACCAGCAGCGGATGCAGATTGAAGAAGGGTTCCGGGACATGAAAAGCAACCGGTTTGGGCTAGGGTTTGAGTACAACAACACCATAAAGCCAGCGCGGCTGGCGGTATTGGTCTTGCTCACGACGTTGGCGTCACTGGTGGCCATACTCATAGGGTTGGCAACGGTGGTGGCGGGCTGGCAGAAACGCTTCCAAGCCAATACGGCCAACAGGCCGGTGCTATCGTTCCATACCTTGGGTTTAAGGGCGCTACGCCAGCGGCTCAAGTTCACACACCAGCAATGGAAGGCGGCGCTTGCCCGCCTACGCGACCTAGCAATTGGGGCAAGTTTTGATGCTATTTAAATTCGTGGGGATCCCTCAGTCTCTGACCCCTTGATTCGGTTCTGTCCCGGTATCGGCGGGTGCGGCCACGGGGGTATTTGATTCAGTTTCAGCAGCGTCAGATGGTATTGCCGGCTCAGGTGATAAAATGCGTTTAAGCGCGCGTTGGCCATAGTCTGGTTCACAGGCGGCTACTGAAAAAACCACACCTGTAGCTGACTCTCTGTCCAACTCAGCTACAAACATGGAATCTTCGTCGATAGCCAATATGCGTTGCTGTGGCTCTTTTTGGCAGCGGGAATATTGGTAGGTTTCGAACCGGTAGATAAACATTGCAATCATTTTGTCTAAGAAGCGGGTTTCGCTTTCTTCTTCCTGTGTTCCAGTGTCACTTTCAGATGTGCCGCCATTTTCCTGTGCGGCTTGCCGTTGGATATCGGCCAGGACTTGTTCTCCGGGTACATGTGACAGGCCAGGGTATTCCGCTAAATCCCCGAGTTCTTGTTTGCGGATGCGCTCAATTGCGGCGCCAATTTCAGCCCTGGGTATTTCCCTAAGCTCCCGAGCTTGTGCTGCCGTCAAGTTGCTGGAGTCAATGAAATGCACCTCCAAAGGCTCTTCGAACATATCCATTTGCTTGAGGTAGGGATTGATAGCATAGATTAAGGTGTAGATGATCACTGGTATCAGGATTAAGCGAAGTATCAGGGTGACAACGGCAAAAGACTTATCCTCCCAGTGGAAAGGTAGTTTGATCTTAATTAGTCTCAGCAATAGGCATAGCAATAACCACAAATTGCCCAGTACTAGGAAAGTACCCAGGAACACTATGCTGGCTAGCACAATCCAAAATGGCAACAACAGCAAAGTGGCAAAACCCATAGTAAAGGGCAGGATAGTGGGCTCTATGCCAGCTATTGTGTTGACTTTTAAAGCGGATACGGCAAGTGCAAAGTTTGCTGTGGCAAAATAAAGTACAAATAAAACACCTTTACCGAGGGTGTGATCCCAGATTTTGATAAACAGTTGCCACAGCTCACGGCTTAAACCCACTAAAGCAATCATTCCGGCAATTAGCGCTGTATCCTGTTCAGCGCCGTTAACGTCTACGGTAGAAAAAAGTGCAATGATGGCAGCGAAATAAAAAATTTGTGAAAAAGTCAGGTCATTGAGCTTTTGATAAAACCAAACTTGGAAGCGCTTAGCTTTTGCCGTCAATCTCGAAACTGGTGATGTTGGCACGTTATTGAAATCTGCCTCAAGGCTTTCATTGGCTGTTGCCGTGCCAGGGGCGGGGTCAACATCCCTGCTAATTGTCTCGTTGCCCATATTCCCCTCAGGATTTGGCCATTGTGTTCCTGTTGCAACTATAGGTTATTTAACAATCTCATGAAATAGTTAGCTGGAAACTCGACACAAATATAAGCCTGCAATGGTTATCATACCTTAGGCCAATAGGTATATTGTGGGATCCTGCCTATACTGCAATTAAAAAATGATGATCATCGTGTACTGGGAAATTAATCAATGTTTAATGTGAAATTTTGGGGAACTAGGGGATCGTTGCCCACGGCACATAATGGTTACCAATTAAGGGAGAAGTTAACCACTATCTTGCAACATGCCATTAAACAAGAACTAAAAGACGAAGACTTAATTGATGTGTTCCTGGACTCGTTAATTTTTCCACTTGTGAACACCTACGGGGGGAATTCTAGTTGTATTGAAATTAACCAAGGTACGGGTGATTACATATTGTGTGACTTTGGTTCTGGCGTTAGGGAGTTTTCAGGACATTATCTGCGTTACCCCGGGTTGCAGCGCAGCAAAACTTTCCACGTGTTCATGTCCCATTTACACTGGGATCACATCATGGGATTCCCGTTTTTTACCCCGGCTTATATACCAGGCCATAAAATTATCATTTACGGTTGCCACGATAACATTGAACAGACCTTCCGCAGGCAACACTCTGCACCTAACTTTCCAGTAGAGTTTGACATGCTGGCGGCAGATATCGAATTTGTGCAGCTAACCCCTGGCAAGACTTTCGAACTAGAGGGCTTTTCTGTGGATGCATTATTACAACTGCACGAAGGGGATTCTTATGGTTACCGCTTCAAAAAGGGGGGGAAGAGCCTAGTTTATTCCACAGATTCTGAACACAAGGTAGACGATCAAGAAGAGCTGGATCGCTTCGTAGAATTTGTAAAGGGCGCTGATGTACTGGTGTTTGATGCCATGTACTCACTATTGGAAGCCGTTACCCTTAAAGAAGACTGGGGGCATTCTAGCAACCTCATGGGTGTTGAACTAGCATTGCGGGCAGGGGTTAAAAAGCTGTGTCTGTTCCACCATGATCCAATCCACAGCGATCAACAAATTTTCGATAGTGAAATTGAAGCAAAGGATTTTGCCAAGCTCATTGGGCAAGATAAAAAACTGGATGTCATTGCTGCCTACGACGGCCTAAGTATGCCTGTCTAGCGGCCATGGGTAGCAACTGGTAACAAGACAGGCAGCATTTGGCACTTGTTACCCAATCGAACAAATACTAGACTATAAGATGAGTGATCCAGTAGGAGCAATAGTATGCAGGTGGGTTCAACAGGTACAAGCGTCGAGTCTTTGGTGACATTGCAAGGTGCAGGCAACAACCGCAACGAGCAGGCGCAGTTGCAAGCACAGGAAAATGCGCAGCAAACAGCGCAAGAAAATACGGCACAAGCAATTGGCAATATTGGCCAAAACGTCAACACAACCGCGTAGTAGGATTATCGCCTAGCAGCGTTCAACCTGGAGCCATGCCCGGCATCGGCGTCCCAGCATTAAATACTTAATGGAATCGGTATTAAAAGCCAATAACGGCGAAGGCGCTGTTATTGGCTTTTTTATAACAAAGTCCAGTGCGGACGTTTCTATGTGTTATTTGCGTCCCCGCAGTGCTCTGGTAATGCCGGTTCATCCTCAAAGAACAGATTCACGCGATCATACTCAAGGCCATCAAATGCAGCTTCAATGGGGGCGCTAAAGTCTTCCGCGTGCTTGCTAACCTCATTGCCAAATTCGCTGACTGCATCAAAATCTGCTTGGTGTAAGGCCACTAGATCCGCCATTTTCTCTGCGATTGCCACTTGTTCCCGTAACAATTCTTTGTCGATGTAAAGCGTTTGTTCGTTATCCTGGATGGCCAATTCGGTAATTTGCTGCAGTTCAATACCATAGGCTTCCAGTGTTTCTTCAACACCCTCCAAGGGCTGATGCAAGCTATCCATCTTTGTTTCGAGGGATTTGATTTTGCGGTAAGCATCTGCTGCTTTGTTATCCAAAATTATTTGACCCACTATGGCACAGCCATCAATAGCGGCGGCATAGACCGCCCGCTGATCCTGGTTACCGGTTGCGTAAACCGATGTTACCAGCGCGGAAGTGAGTAAAGTGGCGATAGCATTTGCAATCTTAAATCTATTTTTCATTTACTAGGGCTCCATTGGGTTTACCTGTAATGTCGCGCCCTATCCAAAAATAGTTTGTTGAAGATGGAAAAAAACAGCAGAGATAGGAAGTCTTTAAAGACGAGGGATATGCGACAAAATATAGGCTTTGACAAGCCTCCTGGCAAAGATGACTTTGGATTTCTAGCAAGACCCTGGTTTATCCCACTTCTGAAAAAGCCTTAGCCATACTGTCACTTTCCGCATCAGTGATAGCGGGCTCATCGAGCAGTTGCAATGGTTTCATGTCCCAGTATTGCTTGATGTTCAGTCGCTTCATTAACTCAAGCATTTTAACCTTGTCGCTGTCCTTGGGACCCGTAGCCAAGGTGCCGAAATAATATTTTTTCAGGGCGCGGAACAACCTGCCCGCTTTTTCTTGCTGTGCCCCCAATTGCCTGTAACGGTCGATAATTTGGGCGCTATTCATGGTGCTGTGAAGCACGTCTTGCAACATAACATGATGCACTATTAGCTCTGGGCTAATTTCCAAGCGTGCTACGTTGCGGTCGATTAAACAATGGATTTCTTTCGCTTGTTCAGTTTCACTTTGTTTTTGTGCCACAAACAGCAAAATATTGAGCTGGATTAGGTCCAGCTGGTGCCGGAAACGGTAGAGTTTCTCAAAGTGGGCACCAATGGTTTTACCCTGTAGCACGGCTAAACAAAGCAGGATAAAAGGTTTGTACATGTTATACCGGAAGGAGCCCTTGGACCAGCAATTGTTTATTATCAATTCATTGATTTCGTTAAATACACTTGCACGGGGCTGGCCGTCGGTATCGCCGCGCATCAAAGCTAGGCAATAGCATTTTAGTAGGCATAAGGTCAGTACGTTGCGCAAATCATAGTTGTCGGCTTTGGCTTGTAGTTTACCTTGTAAATAGTCAGTCGCCCTGCGCAGGCCTTGCGCTTTTAGCAATAAGAGCGCGTGGGCTTCAATCTCATTGGGGTGCAGCTCCGCTTCGTCAAGGGATTCGAACTGGCGCAATGCTATTTCTGTTTCCCCTAGCAATAGGGAATGGTACGTACGGTAGTAAATACAACCTCTTTGCAAAACGCCGCAGCGTTCCGCTTGCATTAGGGTCTTTTCAAATTTGGCCTTGTCCCCCGCACGGAAAGCAATAAAGAGTTGCTCGCGGAACCTATCATCATCGTATTGGATTTTTTCAGAAATGCCCCAGGCAAGATCCGGGCGCCGGCCTTGCATCAATAACTTCAGTTTAAGCTCTAACAGTTCGTCCCTGTGGGTGTCATCGAACGTGCTGGGATCGATAGCCGAGACTTTTTTGATCAATAGCCCCGGTGGTAGATGGTTTAGGTTTTTTAGCAGTTCCTTAAAGACTTTAAGTGACTGGATAGTGGCATCAATGACATTTTTCAGCATTTGGTAGTTCATTTGTGAACCCATCACTTCAGTGCGCAAATGCCGGAAGATGGGAGCCGCATGGCAATCGGAAGGGTTGTCGGTAATGATGACAAACTTGCACCATTTTGGCACAAGGTTGGTGCGGGTGAGGTAGCGCACTAAATCTGGCCCTCCTAGGTTGTAGCCCAGATCCTCCCTGATAAATACCAAGTCATATTTAAAAGACTGCTCCCTTCCAACCAGATCCCGGCCGTCCTTCATCAGCGAGACTTCTGACTGTTCTAGGTTGGCGAGCATTGTCTTTAGCTCACTTCGGGCGCCGATATTTTGATTGATAATCAAAATATTGAGCTTGGTAACCGCTTTTTTTAATACCATGGCAACTCCTCCGACTATTCCGTGCGTCACTGTGCATCCAGTTACTCCTTAATTTAAGCACACTGGTGTTTCAGGTATGTATGTATCAGCGTAAACATTTGTAAGTGAAATCGTACAAATTTGCTTCACCGGTAAAGATATGTCTAAAGTGGGGAATATATTGCCAATAAAGGCCTGTAGGGGTTTTTCTTAATATTTAAGTGGTCATAATTTCAGGATTTTAAGTTTGCAATAGAAATTAGCCAACATAGCAAATATTGGGCTTTTTTTACGGATTTTGACGGTTTTGTTGCTAGGCCTGGATAGCCTCTAGCTCGTCTAGCAAAACAAATAATTCCGCGTGAATTTCTTTTAATGAGCTGTGCTGGGTATCCCTATTCGATGCGGCTGGCACTGCCCTACCAGTAGCATCCAATTCAGGTTCAGTCGCAACCACTTGCAAATGCTGGCTGCTATGTGGACGTGGCTCTATCATGGTTCACCTCTCCCTAAACAGGGTAGTTGGTTGGTGACTTGTTGTGACAAAAAGAGAATAGAGAGGCTTATTATTGTTATTATTAGCGAAGTTGACCCCTACTTCGTGCCCCCCACAATTCGATTTACGAATTATGCCGTGTATGTATGAAATAACTGTGCCAGCATTTAAAAAATTAATTAAATTCAATTAAATCAAACTCTTACTGTGCTTTTGGAAAGGCTTTGCGAAACTAGGGGTAAAGTTTTTGGTTTATCTAAGTGCAGCATTGCACCTTGTTGGTGCTCTGACCAGTTGGCCAGGGCACGTTTTTTAGGGCGTTTGAGCTAAAGGGATCACTTAGGCCCGGCGAGGTTTAAAGGCCTGGGCTCCCATGCTGCTGAGGATTTCCCACACAGTGCGCCAGGCGCTGAGGTTTGGCTTGGTTTGCCTGCCTTTTGCCAACCTGGCTAGTTGGCTTTCAAACCAGGTGATATCAAGCATGGTCATTTTATCCACCATCTTGACCCCTGTGGTGGGGCGGGGCACTACTGCCACGAACCCTTCATCCGCCATGGCATCATTGGGTAGGTTCGGGAAGATGGCCATAGGGCGGGCCACGCCAATCATATCGGTAGCGCCTGATTGCAGCGCTTCATTCATGGCTTGGCTGGAGCGGAAGCCACCGGTCACCACGAGTTTGGTTTTGACCAGCTTGCGCACTTGCTCAGCATACTCAAGGAAATAGGCTTCGCGTTTCTTAGTAGAGTCTTTCACCTTGTACCCAACCATACTGGGGCTTTCGTAGGTACCACCTGAAATTTCGATTAAATCGATGCCAATTTCATCCAGTTTTTGCACCACTTGCATGGATTCTTCGGGAGAGAATCCGCCTTTCATATAATCTGCAGAATTGAGTTTGATGCCGACAGGGAAGTCCTCTCCCACTTGTTCGCGAATAGCCTGGTACACCGATACCACAAAGCGCATGCGATTTTCCAAGCTACCACCCCATTTATCGTTGCGTTGGTTGTGCCGTGAAGATAAAAACTGGCTGACCAGGTAACCGTGGGCACCGTGGATTTGCACACCAGAAAAACCCGTTTGTTTGGCCAGCTTAGCGGCTGTGGCAAACTTGCCAATAATGGACTCAATCTCAGGCTCTGAAAGCGCCCTAGGAGGATTAAAGGTTTTTTCTAGCCCTGCTCCTAAGCTAATGGCCGAAGGGGCTACCGGGGTTTTGCTCAGATAGTTGGGGATCTGCTTGCCAGGGTGGTTTAACTGCATCCAAACATCGCCATTCTCAGACTTTGCTGCCATCGCCCACAATTTAAATAGAGTGAGGTCGCTTTTTTCATCCAGCACTACGTTTTTGGGTTCACCCAGGGCAGTGCGGTCAATCATTACGTTGCCCGTAACAGATATGCCAATGCCACCCTCTGCCCAGGTTTGGTAAAGCTTGATCAAGCCTTTGCTGGGATTGTGGGCTTTGTCGCCGAGTTGCTCGCTCATCGCTGATTTGAACAAGCGGTTTTTAATCTGCACACCTGGCTTCAGTGTAATTGGGCTGCCGATAGTGATGTCATTCATTTGAGTTACCTATAAGTTTAATTTATTAGACCGGTCGTCTATTAATAATCCAAATTTTTTGAAAGTTTTGCTAGCCGTTTGCCTTAAACAGCTTGTTGAGCAACAGATCCAAAGTCTTCTGTACCGTATCTGCGGAGCTCTCAATTTTCATGCGTAATACGCCACCTTCCCAAGCACACCACAGAAGGTCTGCCATATCCGCGGCGCTAAGATCCTTGCGAACTTCACCGGATTTTTGGCCCCTTTCTAGTTGCGCCACAATGCGCAATTTCCATTTTTTTAAAGTGGTCAGCATGGACTGTCGAATGAGTTCGCTCTGGCCACTCACTTCAGCCGCCATATTGCCAATTAAACAGCCTTTGACATACCCTTCAGCTTCCATAGTTTGCAGCATTTTGTCATAAACTTTGACGATGAGTTCGAGTGGCGTGTCCTCAGATTGGGCGACATATTTGTCATATTGGTCTAGCAAGTCACCGGCATAGGTATCCAATATTTCGGCGGCAAACTGTTCCTTACTGGCAAAATAATTGTAGAAAGAGCCTTTCGGTACCTTCACTGTATCCAGGATAAGCTTTAGTCCCGTGCCATGGTAACCATGCTCGGCAAGTAAACTGATCCCCTGTTCCAGGAGCATTTCCCTGGTTTTTTCGCTACGTCTAATTCTTGGCATGCGTGTATTATATGACCGGTCGTCTATTAATCAAGATGTTGCTTGAAAAATATACAATTAATGGAGCTAATTTATTGATGTAAATAGCTATTTAGTGCCTGGCTGGGATCGCTCCAGCATTGCAGGTGTTTTGTTAACGCTGTAGCTAACGAGTCCGGACACCCTCATTTAAGCATTACTTTACACTGAGCTTAAATGCGGGTGCCAGCTTGCTGTAAATTTCAGCTATTCAGCTGCCAGTATTTTCTAGCATTTGTATTTTTAGCATTACCGGTGTTTGCAATGGTATATCAGTGTTGTTGCCTCCCAAGTCAAAGACATTAAACTTTGATTCACCAGTCTCATCCATCGCTGGATCCGAAGAGGGGTTTATATACCATTTACCGTTGCTAGGCCTGCGTATTGCGAAGTCAGCCAAACCATCACCGTCGTAGTCGGCTACCACGGGAGTATCCTCAGTTTGGCTATTGTAAACCCTAAAGCGTGAGATACCGTCTGTTTTACCAGTGCGCAAATCCTGGCTTGATGAGTTATATACATACCACATTTGGGTTGCAGGCCTGTACACCGCCATGTCATCCCTGCCGTCGCCATCGTAATCTGCAACAACGGGGATATCCAAGTCCCGTGTACCAAAACGCTTGCGGGTGATTGCATCAGGGTTATTGGCCAGTGGATCGATGCCAGAAGAGTTTAAAATATACCACATATGTGTGCTTGGACGGCGCACTGCAATATCAGCTCTACCATCCCCATCGTAATCGGCTGGCACTGGTATATCTTCATCCCTGCTACCAAACCGCACACGGCTTATACCATCAGGATGGTTATCGATAGGGTCAACACCTGAAGAATTGAGTATGTACCAATAATGTGTTGACGGCCTGCGCACGGCTAAATCTGTAATGCCATCCCCGTCATAGTCGGCTGGCACGGGTATATCACCGATGCGCGAACCAAATCGCTTCCTGGTAATGCCGTCTTCATTCCCCGTGATGAGGTCAATACCAGAAGAATTCCTGATGTACCAGATTTGGGATTCAGGTCGTCGTACCGCAATATCCACAATGCTATCCCCATCAAAATCACCAGAAACCGGGATGTCTGTGGCGTTCCTGCCAAACAAAACGCGTTCCGAGGCAGGGTTGGATGAATGTAAAAAATACTGGTAATAATTACTTGGATCCCGCAGCGCAATATCTGCCTTACCATCCCCATTGTAATCAAAGGCAAAAACAGCGCAGTCAGTCTGTCGCTTATCATCCTGCGGGGCACAGTCAACTTCGTTGGCAAAACCGTCGTTGTCCCGATCTTCATCTCTGTTATCGCCTATTCCGTCGTTATCTGTGTCCCTGGTTTCGGTTTCGTCCAACGGAAAAGCGTCTTCAGTATCAACAACACCATCATTGTCGTCATCGAGGTCGGCGTTATTGCCAATGCCGTCAAGGTCATAGTCGCTAGATTCATTGGGATCCAGTGGGAACAAGTCTTCATTATCCGCGACGCCATCATTGTCGTCGTCATTATCCAGGTGGTCGGGGATGCCGTCAGCGTCTGTGTCTTGCACACCTAGGGTAAAGGCTCCTGGAATGATATTGGTGAATTCATTACCTGATCCAGTTTGTGCCTCTATTTTTAGTGACATTAATTGTTGGGTATTAGGAATAGTGAATGAAAATGAATGCTCACCGATTCCAACCCCTTGATAAACTTCCTGCCAGTCGTCTTCGTTGCCTCCGTGGTGATATTTACGTATTGCTACAGAGATACCCGCAATTTCATTGTCACTGCTAGAAATTTTAAATGACAACGCGTTGTCTTCATCAGTAATTGACTCTGAAAGGGCACCATTATTGCGCAGCTGCAGTCCTGACAATTCAGGGTAGGCATAGGATATGCCTGAAGTTTTATAAAGCACCTGGCCTTTTGAATTCCCTGCGCCTAGACCGTAGCTAATTTCTACTTGGTCACAGGTGCCTAGGGGTAGGAACCACTCGAAGTATTGGTGCCAGTCTTTTTCAAATAGGGCATCGGAGAGATCCGTTTTTGTACCATCGCATTCGGTAACGGCTATGCCGAATTCGTTGTAATAGCTGTTGCCACGAATATCCCTAACAAATGCGTGATCCGAATTATCAGTGGCAACGCCAGAGTGCCTTTTTATTGCCACAGAAGTGCCGTTGGAAGAAGACGTACTGGCCGTCCAGTAACGCAAGCTTGTTGTTAAACTGGTGTCTAGTTCCGCCTCCTGATAATAGGTTTCAATCTCTTCGAACCAACTATCTGCATACTGATACTTTTTAATACTACCGTCTTCGGTACGGTTGAGACGACCCGTATCAGCTATTCTTAGCGACCAAAATCTATCAGGGTCATCTTCGTAAATTTGCAGGCGTTCAAAAGGTTGTAGGCTATTTTCGCCCGACCGATAAATGTTTATCTTTTGTATGGTGGGTAACCCTGTATTCATGGTGCTGCCAAATTGTAGGCCGACGCTATCAAATTCGGGCCAATCATATTCAGCAGTAATGGCTTCACTAGGTAAATCGGCGACCTTAAGTTCGGATGATTTGATGTCACTATATTGCTGCGCAAAACTAATATAATCTTTCTGGCCTTGTCCATTGTTGCCTATGAACCTGTCGACGGTTTCAACCCTAATTTGGCTTGCTGCTTGGTTGATATATGCCTCAATAGGTGTTTGCGTGCAATCATCCGCACAAAACAGCCAGTTAACGCTGTAATAAAAAGGGTTGTCACCATGGTAAATATTTAGGTTGCTATCTTGCTTCTCAAGATTATCAAACTCGATTTCAGCGCCGTCACGCATAACCTGCTGTGTTGTTAGTCGATAATCAAGGGAATCCTGGCCAACCCAAAGGTTTAATCCTTCATTAAGTTCGACATCCTCCATGATGACAAAGCCCACTCTTAATGTTTCGGTTGAAGCATCATTTGAGCTTTCATCTAAATGGCTACCCTTTGGATTGACATCAAACAAAAACGAAACTTGCTCATGGGGGAGCTTAATCGTTGTATTGTCGCCATTGAGGATCCAGACGCCAAGACTGTCACTGAACTGGCTCGAGCCTGAGTAAACGGTGAAAATTCCTACATTGCCATCTTGAGTAATATGTACCGTATTGTTGTACTCATATACCAAAGGAATGGCTAGATTGTTACTGTCATTGCTCAACAAAATCCTGAAATGATAGGCGCCTACGCCTGTTCCTGTATAGGTAATTGCACTGGTGTCAATGCTAATGGAAATAGGGAGCGATACAGTATCGCCAGCGGGGATAAGGATAGATCCCGACTCCGCATCTACCGTCACAAAACTCTGCTGCCCACTAATCTCAATATTTAGGTTTTGTTCAATTTCAGATGTATTGGTGAGATGTATAACGGTGCTTGTGGACCAGGTGTCTTGGCTTTTATCTACATTACCTAATAGTATAGAGGTTTCATGTGCTATAACCTTATTCTCAATACTCTGCATTATATTTAAACGACCCACGCCAACGACATAGGGCTCAACCTCCAGCATTGTGGAGCCTGAGATAAGCCTGGATTTGAGTTGGCCTGGCCCAAGCGCTGGAAACGCTTGCTTAAGCAGCGCTGCTGCACCGGCTACATGTGGTGCAGCCATACTTGTGCCCGATTTATAACCGTATCCTTGGTTGGGAATGAGTGAGTTAATCCAATCTCCTGGGGCAGATATCTCGGGTTTGATATAGGTTGCGTTTGGTACAGGTCCTTTGCTGGTAAAAGACGCTGCATTATCAGATTTGTCCGTTGCTCCTACTGTTAACGCATGCTCTGCGGAACCCGGGCTATTAATTGATTGGTAGCCATAGTCATTACCGGCAGCAACGACTACCAAGGCGCCACTTGCAAATGCCGTATCGACGGCATCATTGAGCTCTTGGTCTAAATAGGAAGTACCCAAGCTCATATTAATGATGTCTGCACCGTCATCAGTTGTGGGATCACCATCAGGGATCGATGGCATATTCCAAACCGGCGATAATATCGCTGCTATAACCGTAACCCTCGTCGCTCAACACTTTGACCGCTATTAGGCTAGCATTGGGTGCAACGCCTAATAGATCTTCGCCATTGGCTGCGACTATCCCAGCAACATGGGTTCCATGTCCGTGTCTGTCCATTTGGGTCTTCAGTATCTTCTACAAAGTCATAGCCCGCCACTACTTTGCAGTTTGTGCCCAGACAGCCGCCTAGGTCTGGGTGTAAATAATCAATCCCTGTATCCAACACCGCAACCTTTATACCGTCACCGCGCAGTGCTAAATTGTCTTGGTCAACCAGGGACCATGCTTGCTCAGCGCCTATAATGTTGACGGATTCTTGCAGCTGGGTTCGGTATATAGCCTCGAGTTTAATTGATTGTACTTCGGGCAACGCCTGGATGTGCCGCAGCTCATCTTTCCGCGCAGTGATTGAAATAATATTAGCTAGGCTGTTAAGTGTCCTATTGACTTTAAGATCCTTAACATCTCGCTGCAGGGTAGAGACAACCGTTTTTTGTTGTGCTTTTTATCCTGTTCTGTTGTTGCTGAATAACCTCGGTGGCTGCAACATCTAGCCTACCGCCCATTTGTTGCAACACATTTTGTTCTGCCAGAAAAGACGCAATTGCGGGCTCGGTCAAGCTAATGATATAGCGCTGGGGCAAGCTTGGAATTGGGGGTTTCTATAATTTTATATGGAGCCTGGGTATTGGATGTCGATGGATAGGAGATTGCTTTGTATTCCATGCCATCGACCAAGGCGTGGTTGCGCTTGCTACCATCTGCGTGCGTCATCTTTATTATTTGGCGTTGTTTATCAACAATGATGCTTTGTGCCAACGCGTTGGGGATAGGGCTTATTAAAAAGCATGCCAAAACCACTAGCTTTGGTGCAAGGTAAAGCGGGAGTCCTTTCATCATTATACCGATTCCATTAAGTATTACTTAGTTCCATCTACATTGGCGTCAGATACTACCCTAACCACTCTGAAAACGACAATCTATTTCTGTAACACTAAGATGGTTCTAGCCGAATCGTTTTGTATATCGTCTACGTAGCTGTAATAGTTCAATGGTCGGTAGATGCTAACTATTCCGTTCCCGAGATAGGCTAAT
Source organism: Alteromonadaceae bacterium (assembly GCA_965279005.1). GTDB lineage: Bacteria > Pseudomonadota > Gammaproteobacteria > Enterobacterales > Alteromonadaceae > Planctobacterium. The sequence goes on from CBDIHK010000030.1 coordinate 61,814, forward strand.
ACTTGCGACGCAGCCACCTTGCTGGTGGTTTTGTAAGGTCAAGCGGCCATGGTGGGCTTCTACAATTTGGCGGCAGAGTACCAGGCCGATGCCGGTGCCTTGTTGTTTAGTACTGTAAAAGGGTACAAATAAATTATTTGGATTGGCGATGCCAGCACCATGGTCGCGGATACTGAGTTCCAGTTTCCCATTGTTATTTTGCCAAGAAATGGCAATGGGCTTTTTAGAATCCTGGTTGGCTTCGATGGCGTTCTTGACTAGGTTTATCAGCAATTGCTGCAGTAGCGTGGGGTCGCCATCAATTTGCAATCCAGGATCACCCTCTTGCTCAAAACTCTGGTTTGGATATAGCTGCTGGATATCTTCCACCAGTTTACCAATTACCACTTTTTGCCATTGCGGTTGGGGCACCCGGCTTAGCTGGCGGTAGGATTCTATAAACCTAGCTAAACCTTTGGCGCGTTCGCTGATGACAGATAGTCCCTCTTCGAGCACCGGTTCCCCTTTTTCTGTAACTTGGGTGAGCAGTACCTGCGACAGCGATGCGATGGGGGTTAAGGTATTGTTGATTTCATGGCTGATAACCCGTATGAGGTTCTGCCATGCCTTTAGCTCTTCGGCCCTTAACAGGGCTTGTACATTAGTGATGAACAAGATGCTGTGTTTTTGGTTGTTTTCCATAAACTCATCTTGACGCACCTGGAACTGGCCAGAATCCGCAGGGAAATTGAATTCTGCAACCCCGTCACGTTGCGCCAATACCGTATCTGGTAGCCATTGGCCAATGGTTTGGCCTAGCAACGCTTTTTGTTTTTGGCGCAGTAGTTTTTCACCTGCCGGGTTGACCAAGGTAATTTTCCTATTGTGGTCAAACGCAAAGATAGCCACGTCGATGTGGGAGATCACTTTGGCCAATAATATCTGGCTTTCCTTGACCTCGTAGCGCTGCCGCATCAGGGTATCGGTGAGGAAATTTATCTGTTGGGTTAGTTCAGAAAGGGCACCACTGCCCCTGGCCTGGCGGCCACGCAATGTGTAGTCACCAACCGTTACCGCTTCTAATAGGTTGGTTAAGGATTGGAACTGGGTAATGACTTGGCTTTTTACCGTCCACGCAGCAAACCAGCTTAAAATTAGCAATAGCAAGCCGCTGAAAACAATAAAAAACCAGGATAGCTGGGCGTACCACATTGCCGTCAATGCGACCAGGCTGGCAATCCCTGCTGTACCAAAACACAGGCTGAATAGGTTGTTCTCAAAGTTGTTTTTTTTCAAATCCGGCAACGCTAACCAGGCCTTTGTTAGTGCTTGTATTTTTCTAGTCTGCGATAAAAGGCACTTCGGCTCAATCCCAATGATGCAGCCGCCTGGTTGGCATTGCCATCAAAGTGTTGTAATCGCTGTTGCAGTATTTGTTGTTCCAATTCTGCCATGCTGGCCAATTGATCAGATGCAGGCTGTTCCTGTTGCTCCGGTTGTGTTTCTTCCGGCAACATTAAATCATTGGCGCTAACGGTACCTGAACCGGTAAATAGCACAGCCCGTTCCATCACATGTGATAGCTCCCGCAGGTTGCCTGGCCAACTGTAGTCTTGCAGGCACTGTAAAGCGGTTTCAGATAATGCCAAGGTTTGCTTTTTGTACTTATGGCAGAATTTGTTTAGCAAGTTTTGGGCAAGGGGCGATATATCCTGCTTTCTCTCCCTCAGGGCTGGCACCCTAAGCTCGATAGTATTGATGCGGTACAGCAAATCCATCCGAAATTGCTGTTGTTGGGCCATACCCTTTAAATCAGCATTAGTGGCGCAGATCAGGCGCACATCTGTGGTTTGGGTTTTGCTACTGCCCACTTTTTCAAATGATTGGTTTTCCAGTACGCGCAAAAGTTTTGCTTGTTGTGGCAAAGGCAGGTTGCCGATTTCATCCAAAAACAAAGTACCTTGGTGGGCTAACTCAAAGCGGCCAATTCGGGTGGATTTGGCATCGGTAAAGGCGCCTTTGACATGGCCAAACAATTCACTTTCAAACAGGGTTTCAGGTATCGCACCCATGTTCACCGCAATAAAACTGTGGCGTTGGCGGCTGGATTGTTGGTGCAGCCATTGCGCAAGGTAGCTTTTGCCAACGCCGTTTTCGCCTGTCAACAGAATATTCGAGTCGGTATTGGCCACTTGTGCTAAGCGCCCCATCAGTGCCTGCATGGAAGCGGATTCAGCTACAAACCCTTGGTCTTGTTCGGCGTTTAGCGCCTGTTGCAGTAAATTGTTTTCATGGCTCAGCCGGTTCGCTTTGGCAATGCTGTCCTTTAGTGCCAACTGGGTCTGGATAATGCGCTGCAACCTGTCGTTATCCCAGGGTTTTTGGATAAAGTCGTTGGCGCCCCTTTGCATTGCGGCTACAGCGAGGTCGATGGTTGCCCACCCGGTCATGACAATGATGGGTAAATTGCTTTCCCGCTCCCTTATTTGGCCTAACAGGGTAAGGCCTTCTTTTCCTGATGTAGTATCCTGGGCATAGTTCATATCCAGCATTACCAGGTCGACATTCTGCTTGCCCAGTAGGAATAGCGCCTCACTCGGCTGCGAGCTCTCCAATACATCATAGCCAAAGCTTTGCAATAAAATTCGTAAGGTAACCAAGACCGAAGAATCGTCATCACAAATCAGGATACGTGCCATAACCGTAATTGTCCTTTTTCTTTTGATAGGGGTATCCCATCCACAATATTGTGGATAGCTGGGGGGTAAAAGTCCAGCAGGGTGGGGTAACTGGCAAAGGGATAGGTGGCGGCAGTTTTGTATAAATGGGCACAAAAACTGCTACCACCTGGGAACGCTGTTACCCGCCTGTAACCAGGCGGGTAAAATTGCAACTACTCGTAGCGCAACGCGACACTTGGTTCATAGCGAACAGCCTTACGTGCCGGGATAAATGTCGCGTAGAGCACAATTACACCAATCAACAAGGGCATGGCGACATACATGAGATCAATCCAGATGGAGCTGGCACCAAAGATATTGACCATGTTGGAGCCCATTAAGTAGGCGAGCGGTGCACCGATCGCGGCTCCAATAAGTAGCCGGATTGAACCCTGTTTCATCAACATGCGCATAACTTGGTCGTCGGTAGCACCCAGTGCCCTGCGGATACCAAACTCGTTGGTGCGCTGCTCGATGGCATTGGACATTACGCCATAGATGCCACTGGCGGCCAGTGCTACCGCAGCAATGGCCATCAGCTTGAACAAATCGGAAATAAAGCGCATACCGCCGACGCTGTTTTGAATGAGTTCTTCATAGACATTAACGTCGTACATGGGCAAGGTGGGATCCATTATGCGCATGGCGTTTTCCATGGCTGGGCGCAGGCTATCAGCGCTAATGCCGGCAGCGGGTTTCATCACGACTGTCATAAAGCGTGAGGTGTCCTGTAGCGATGAGGTAAACACGGCTGGGCGGTCTTTCATGCCACTAAAAGGCTGGCCAAAGATAATGTGCGGCACTACCCCGACGATCCGGTACCAGGTTTCTGCTTCGTCTTCAGCAAACTTAAAGCGCTTGTCGATAGCAGCATCCAGGCCGCCAAAGTGCTGCATGGCAAAGCTGTCTGTTACCATGGCCACCCTGCTGGTACTGGCATTGTCGGCATCGTCTATCAGTCGGCCTGCAAGCGGCGAAACATCTAATGTCTGCATCATCCCAGGCATAAAGTTTGTGGCATTGGCGCGGGGTAATTCGTTTTGGTTTGCGCTATCCTGGCCTTCAATTTTAATTGCGGTGTAACCGGTATAGAGGCCTGGGACCCTGCCACCCACGGAAGCATCCGCAATTTGTGGCTGCTCTTTCAGGGTATTGACGAAGTCCCGGTGGAAGTTGGCCTGTTGCGCTTTTTCAGGATATTTGTCTGTCGGTAACTCATATCGCGCTAACAGGCGGTTGTCATAGTCGACGCCGTAGTCAACGCTGGTGATGATACTGGAAGTGATAGCCAGTACCGCTGCCACAGTCAATAGGCAGCAGGACAGCGCGATCTCCATTACTACTAGAGCATTGCTTACTTTTCCAGCTTTTTTGCTTTGGGCACCCCGGGTACCGTCGCGCAGTACCGCGTTAAAATCGCCTCCACTCATTTTTAATGCTGGGATCAAGCCTGTCACTAAAGCCGTAAATACAACCATGGCCAAACTAATGGCAATGATGTGGCTGTCCAGTTTCATGTGCCAAAAATAAGGCAGTGGCCCATTAATGATTTTTGCCATTATTTGTTCACTGATTTCCAAGCCCCAGCCTGCTAATAGCAAGGCAAACACACCACTAAGGGAACAGATAACCAGGCTCTCCGATATCATTTGGGAAATCAAACGCCAGCGTGGCGCGCCCAAGGCAACCCGGATCGCCGTTTCTTTGGAGCGCTCATTGGCGCGAGCAAGTAACAAGTTGCCTACGTTAATACAGGCTAATACCAAGATGAACAATACCGCAGAAAGCAACACCGCCATGATAAGGTGGCCGCCGTTGCCCACAAACGACATGCGGTAAGTCTTGGCCAAAGCACTAGCACCCGAATTGGTGTCTGGGTATTCCTCTGCCAGGCGCTGCATGATGGTGGCCAGTTGTGAATTCAATGCGTTGATGGAATAACCTTCGCGCAACAGTAAATAAAGCTCCATACCGTAGCTCTCTTTACGGTTGATGGTGGTCATGTCAACTTGCAGCGGTAGCCAAAGGTCAGTTGAGGTGGGGAATTTGTAGCCGTTAGGCATCACCCCTACAATACGGTGGCTTTTACCGTCGATAAGCATGGTTTGCGCCAAGATATCTTCGCGGCCTGCAAAGTGGCCTTGCCAAAGTTGGTAGCTGATCACGGCGACTGGGTTGGCACCTGGCACATTATCTTCGTTGTTCAACACCCGGCCTTTGTATGCTGGCACCTTAGTAAAGTCGAACACACTGGCTTCGGTAAAGATGGAGGAATAGCGCAATACCCGCTCGTTGGCACTGATATTGACGGTATCGTTATAGTAGGCGCCCAGAGTTTCGTATCCCATTAATTCATCTTTGATCACTAGGTAATCTGGGATGGCAACGCTGCCTCCGTTGTATTCGATGCCGTTTTGCACGATGTTGACAACATACATGCGGTCGCCATTTTCAAATGGCAAGTCCTTTAACATCAGGCCGTGGATGAAGGAATAAACGTACATGCAGATGCCAAGGCCAATAGTCATGATGGCAATGGTGAGCAGGGCAAAGCCTGGGTTGCGCAACATCAGGCGCAAGGTACTTTTTAAATCAAATAACCAGTTCATAGTGCCCCCTATGCCGCGTCGTCGTTTAAAGCAATGATGTTGTCATCTACTACACGGCCGTCATACATATCAATGCGTCGCTGAGCCTGTTCGGCGGAACGCGGATCATGGGTAACAATACAGATGGTGGCACCGTGCTGGTGTAGTTTGTCCAATAATTCCATCACGGCTTGGGCGTTTTTGGAGTCCAGGTTTCCGGTGGGCTCATCTGCAAGGATGATGCTGGGGCGGCCGGCAATGGCGCGGGCTATGGCAACCCGCTGCTGTTGGCCGCCAGATAGTTGGGCAGGGAAGTGGTTGCAGCGGTGGCCCATATCCACTTGCTCCAGTGCTTCTTTCACCCATTGCTGGCGCTGGCTGCTGCTCACGTCGTTGCGGTAAGTGAGGGGCAGGGCAACGTTCTCGGCTACTGACAGGTCACTGATCAAATTAAAGGATTGGAACACAAAACCAATTTCTTTGTTGCGGATCGCTGCACGCTGGTTTTTGCTTAAGCCAAGCACATCGTGGTTGTTTAATTGGAACAGGCCTTCAGAGGCGGTATCTAACAAACCCAATATAGACAGTAGTGTTGACTTGCCGCAGCCAGATGGACCGGCGATTGAAACATATTCACCTTGGTTGATGCGTAGGCTGATGTCATTAAGGGCATGGGTTTCGATTTCGTCCGTGTAAAAGATTTTTTTCAAATTTTTAAGGGTAATCAATGGGTTGCTCATGTTATGTCCTCACTACTGAATATTAAATTGTTCTAAATGCTGGAATGACGAACTGTCCGACAGGATGATCCGCTCACCCGGTTGCAGTCCTGCTAAAACTTGGATTTCGCTATTGGATCCGACGCCAAATTCGACCCTGACCCGCTGGGCACTGCTACCATCACCTGACACCTTGTAAATGCTGGTTTTGCTATGGTTTTGCGCGGCAATTGGGCGGCTGACAAACACTGCGTTGTCAATAGATGCTGTTTCTATCAGGCCGTCCACGGTCAGGTCAGGGCGGGCTTCTGCGGGGATCGCCGCTACAAATTCAACATCCACCTGCACCGTGCCATTCACTACTGCCGGGTCGATGCGGATAACTTTGCCTGCCACTTTTGAGATGCGAGTATCAATGGTGACGCCCTGGCCAACAAGCACGTCCCCGATACGGCGTTCTGGTACTTGCAGCTCGGCAATCAGCTGGTCTTGGCGTGCTAGCTTAGCCATATTGGTGCCGAGTACTACTTGCTGGCCAGGCTCAAGCGGCATGTCTTGCAGGACACCGTCGCTTGGTGCAGTGACGGTCAGAGATGCCACTTGGTGTTCTGCCCTGGCTAGGGTTTTGCGCAGCCGGTTTAACATGGCGTTGGCAGCATTGACTTGGGCGGTACTGTTTTCTTTTAGTTTTTCTAACCGTTGTTGTTCAATCTGCCAGCGGCTCAAATATTGTTTGGTGGCTAGCTGGGAGCGTTTGAAATCGATCATGGAAACCGTGGCGTTACCTTCTTCTAACAGCTCCTTTTCGGCTTCCAACTGTATCCTGGCACTTTCGTAATTCATTTCGGCATTGAGTACATTGGCTTGTTGATCCAATATTTGCGACGCCAGCGATACCTCCAATGCCTGTAGTTGCGCTTCTTCAGCTTCTAGTTCCCATTGGATTTCCTCAGCCTGTTGCAACAATTCTGGGTTGGATAAAGTAAGGATGACGTCGCCCTGGGTAATTTCGGCGCCAGGTTTTAGTTTGATGGACTCAACCCGGCCACTGACATTGGATGCAATCCAACGCACATCTCTGGGAGCCAAGACACCCGTGCCCTGCACCGTGACCATGAAGTTGCCGCGTTGTACATGGCCGAACGATAAGCTGGAGGCGTTAGCTTGGAACCCGCCAATCCTAAAACTATTGGCCAGTATTACTACCATGGGTACGGCTAACGCACCTATTACATATTTACGATACTTTTTAAGCCAAGATTGTTTGCTGGGTTGTCTCACAATATCCACGATAATTACCTGTTTTGCTGTAGCCGACTGCTGTTGCTTACTCTTGCGTATACTTAAACAGGAATTATGCCAATATTTAACTTATTGATATGTAATGTAAATTTCGAATTTTTGCGACGGTTTTGGCCGGTGGATCCCAATATTGGGATCGCCAAAACTGGGATGGGATCCCATTATTGGGACATAGGCTTGGCCAAATGCTTATTACTTTTTCTTAGTGCTTAACCAGCCGCCTTTTTGCCGTTTGTTGATCTGCATTAGCAGGTAGGGCGGCTTTGTTCAGGCTGATGCGCTGGGCCGCCAGGTCAATCAAGATTCGCCTTGCCCTGCGCCCACGGGCAACGGCATCAAAAAATATCAATGAGCTCTTCTAACACCGTAACCAGTGGCGTGAGCAAGGTGCGTTTACCGCTAGATTGTCCGGTGGTGGATTTGCTCATTTTCAGGTTTTGTTGGATCTGGTCTAGCTGCAGCGTGACTTTCTCGAAAATATCATTGGTACTTTGCTGTGCCTCGTCCAGAAATTCCGTAACTGCCGCATTGTCCAAAACTCCATATGCAGGGATTGCCGCCAGTTCATTAATATGTGTTTCTATTTCATCGTCACCAGAGCGAGTGGTCAGTTTTATTAGCTCATCGACTTTTTGCCACTGTTGCCAACTGTAAACAAAGTCTAAGCCTGGGCCTTTTATGTTCTGTAAACCCAAGATGTCGGTGTCTATGCCATTAGGTAAATCACTGGCAATTAGCTGGTTAAGGCTATTACCACTGATGTAATAATCCTCCACTACCCTTATTTTGCTTTCAAACATCTGGGTGAAGGTTGCCTTGGCTTGTTCAACCAAGTGCTTGCTGACGGTGCCTGTTTGCCCTTGGGGTTGCAGTAAAGTTTGGCTAGCTTGGTAGCTATTGCAGAGCGAAAATAGTTGTCCCCGTGTCGCCGGGTCAATTTGCAATTGCCCGGATCCTATTTGTGCTTCTAGGCTTGCGGGGTCGAGATTGGTTAAATCGAACTTATGCCCGGTCATTTTTGTCAACTGTTGCAGCAGTTGCTGCCCCGATGGGATCAGCAGGAACCTCATTAGGGCTTCACACTGCTGGTTAAATTCATCCCAACTCGCCAGGTTGGAGAACATCCTGTTTAGCCTGTCTTGCCAGGCTTCCATGACAAACATCTTGAAGCCATCCAAGTTGTCACCGATTACATAGTGTTTACTAGCACTAAAGTCATTGGCAATGAGTTTGGCAAATACTTTAGAACGGGGAACCCTATCGGCGCGGTTATTAATGACTGTGACCAACCTAAAGCTAGCCTCCAATTGCCGATCCAACTGGTCATAATCCAAACGCTGCCAGTTGGCTAGTGCCCCATAGCGTTCGTTGGCAGACATGCCATTGACAAAGCGCATGTTGCGCCCCGCTACATTGGCATAGGGAAAAACCTGTAGCACCCCTATATCAGGGACTACCCGATCCGCCATTTCTTTTATGGCCATGGTTCTCGAAACCTGCATTTCTTCGGCCATTTTTGCAATGAGTGCAATATTGGCCGGGTGTTCTTGATATGGAAACCGGCTCAACAAATCTTCTGGTATGGTAGCGATATCCAACCAATCTACCGCAGTAAGGTCTGCCTCTTTGTGGAGGGCTTCTTTTTCTAGGAATGCCAACATGTTTTCTTCAGTGGTCCAGGCCTTTGAGCGAGGTGAAATAAAGCGCGCAATAACCTGTGGGATATCGATGCCCGCAGGTCCTTGTAAATCTTCATGATCCGGAAAGCAGTTGGTAATGGTGACCATGTCATCGCGCATCCATTGTTGCTGCAGAATGTCGATGTATTTGGGCGTCAAACCCATGCACTCCCAACACAAAACGTCAGAGCCCAGCTTTGCCGCCATGCGGGTGACAAAGGTTTGTTCCCAAATAGTTGCTTTGTCATAGGGGCGGAACAAGAACATTTCCTTGAGGTTGCCATACCGGCTAGAGTACAAAAACATGGCTTCACAGCCCGTAGTTTTAGATACCGTCGACAATCCTTGCGAGTTAACCAACGCTGCTTTTAACCGCTCGGTACCGGATTTCCCCCGGGTACCCCAACCACCGATCGTCATGGGGATCTGGCGTCGCGCTGATTTTACCCTTTGGCTTAGTACGGCATGGTTTCCCCAAAACAGTAAGATCATGAATAGCGAGAAAAACAAAATGTGCTGGATAGTGTTTTGGTACACAGAGACAAAATAGCGCTGGAAGTCCTGCATGAACTGGACAAAAGTTAGCGGCAGGCCAATTTCAAAAAAACGCGACACGGCCGGGGTTAGTTTATGCCGTCCTCCAGAACCTGGCAGCGGATGGCCTTGGCATTGGATCTTAAACCCTAAAGCGCATATAGCTTGGATAAAGCGGTTGGGTTTGTCGCTGGCATAATCAGTATGCCTTAACTTGGCATAATGGTTGTATTTCAGGGTTAACTGCAGCCTGGCTTTTAACGCGGCAAAGGCGTTTGCTGGTGGGGTGAGGGTGGTGGTGCCCGAAATGTGATGTAGCACAATCTCCCGGCCAGAAACGCCTTGCCGCAAGCTAGCTAATAATTGGTCTACCGTTGGCAAAAATGGCCGAGCATGGCCTTCCCCAGCATAAAAATAAGGTTCACCAGGTACAGTAGTCTGGCTAACCTCCGCCAAGATAGGTGAAGGTATGAGGTGGGTTTCAGTGTAGAGCCTTCCGGTGACGTGGCTGTGGTGTTGCCGTTTGTCAGTGGCTGGGTTGAATAGCTCGTGCAAGAAACGCCACAACTTGAACTTAAATACATCGGCTTGGATTAATTTTTTCTGTCCCAACTGCATGGAAAACCGATGGCCAATATTGGCGGCTAACCAGCGTTTACCCGCATCGCCGGCGATAGCCTCGGCCTGCTGTTCATCCAGGACGATATCCTGGTTTGCCGCAGAGCCTAAAAGTGGCGCTAATATCGAGTTTAAGTGCAACTGGCTGTTAGCCCATAGCTTTTCCCGTGTCTCAATAAATAAGTATTGGGTTTTAGGGCATTGGCTGGAGAGTGCGCGGGCGTCCAGCAGGGGGGCACAGGTCTGCAATAGGCTATCCCTTTTGGCAGCATCCTTTGGCATTAATGCTGCCCACTGCAACAATCCGAAGCAGAGCGCCCGTAAACGCAAATAGTCTTGGTTTGATCCTATTTGTGCCAGGAAAAAATCCAAACTCCGTTGCGAGTGGTTAATACTCGGCAACTGTGTGACCAAATAGCAAAATACAGCGTCACTGGGATCATTGGCTAGCTGTTCTACCAATGCCATCACTTGTTCATCGTCAGTGCAAATTGTCAGGGTTCGCACGACGCTTTGCCGGACTAATGGGCTCGGGTCATTTAGCAGGTGTTGGGTTAGCCCAAAAATCTCTGGCTTGTTGAGGTAGTGCAGGCAGATGATGTCCGCAATGGCTTCCCGAAAGAATATCTGGTCAGTTTCTGCTTCATTGTTAAGCCGGGTTTGGATCAGGTTTATGGCTTTGTTCAAGTCAGCCACTGCCAGCAGGTTTAGGGCTTCAATTTGCAGTTCTGGCTGTTGTTTGTTGTCCAAAGAAAACCGATAGGTATAGCGCAGCAGTTCTGAACTCAGGATGTGCTTGCTATCGCTATGCAGTGACGTTAGTACACTGCTTATGCATTTGAAGGCGGCAAGCTGCACTTTGGGCTCATAGCTGTAGCGTATCCAAGGATTAATGGCTTGCTCAAATTTAAGCTCTTGCCAAAGCTGTAACATGTTGGGACTTTCGGCAGAGAAGGCCAAGATATCGAATAAGCCAGCAAGCCGGCCCATTAAAAAATTGGCGTAGAATTCGGTATCCTTGACCCGAGTTTGCCACCGTTCGGTAATAGCGTTTTCATCCAGCCACCTGGATAGGGCTTTGCGGTCTTCCTTGGCGTTGCTCCTGCCTAAGTATTGGCAGAATTCCAAGATTAGGTTATCGCGACCCCCTTCGCTTAGTTCTTGCCCCATTTGGGTATGGAAAATCCGGTAGCGGTTGCGCAGGGCGGCCAAGTCGGCATCTGATTTTGACAGTTGTCGGCTGAGCAATTTCAAGCCGCTTACTAAGGTATCCGTGGTAGACGTCTGGTTTTGCCTAGTTAACTCGCTGTGCCACTGTTTGCTTAGGTCGCCTAAATAATCCTTATAGACACGTTGCCAAAACTGGCTTAATCCAGTTTCAAGGTGACCCAACAGTGTTTGCTCTGTTGTGGGCGTTGGCATCAGGGCTGCCTCCCTGTTAGAGGCTTGGACAAGGTTGCATCAAGCAGCGCCTGCTGCTGTCGCAGGGCAGGGAAGGCCATGGATTGTGGCAAATAATCGCGCACACCGCGGTTGCCGGAACGGTTGTAGGAGATACCTAGGTACCAATAGTTTTCATCAAACTCAAAGTTCCTGTCGACTCCTGCTCGGAACCGGTAGTGTTGCTGTTTATCCCAAGTAAACCACTCCAGGCCTAGGCCCAGCCGATGGGCATCCCTACTGCGGTTTCGGTCTTCATCGCTATTAAAGTGTTGCCAACGCCATGCAATATCAGCACTAAGCCCTTGGTAAAATACCCGGGTGCCAATTTCAGCGACACTATTGTCCAACCATGAGGATTGCCCCAGTGGGTTGCTGGTCAGGCTCAAGTTAAACCAGCTCTGTAAGTCGTGGTGCCAACGGTACTGCATTGAGTCCGTCAGTTTTATCCCGTGGCGATGGTCTAATTTGTACTGGCTATAGACGCTATTGGCATATTGGATGGGATCTTTGCCTGAGCCAATAACATGGTAAAACGCCGAAACGCCCAACCGGTTAAAGTAGCGCCTATCAATAGCATATTGCCAATACAGGTTGGCGTGGGTACGGGCTGACCAAGCGTGTTCACCGTGCAAATAGCCTTTTTGGCTTGCGATACTGAGCCCGAGGTTTAAGTCAAAATGGCGCAGCCACTGGCTGTCCCACCATTCTAGATTGCCGTGGTAGCTGGTTTTGAAACTGGAGTCATAGTCCCGGACGGCAAGGCCATAGCGCATAAAATAGCGGCGCAGGACATCGGCATCTTGGTAGTAGCCCGAGATCTGGGTAAAACGGTTGTTTTGTGCAGTATCTTCGTCGGGGTTACGCAGCTGCCTCATCGTCAAGCCTAGCCCCCAGGAGGAGGCTGTATCAGCTGCTGTGGGCTGCAATTGTGGTGCGTTGGTTACCTGCCATGGGGCTGTATTATTTCCTTCAAGTTGGGGCATTGGTTTGGAAGTGGCGGCTATGTGCTGGCGTTCCTTGGGTTCGCCTGCATCCGCAGAACCGGGTAGGGTCAACTTGTACAGCCTATAGCCTAGGTCGGCACTTTGTTCAGGATACCAACTAAACAAACCTTGATTGGCAAAGCGATATTGATGGCCTACCAGCCCGGAGCCATTAAAACTATCAATGCGCAGCCAGCTGTCTTCGGGTAAAAATACTTGGTAGGGCTCCTGCGCATCCGCTTGGAATAAGCGCAGCCTTACCTGTTGCGGTTGTTCTTGCCAATCTTTAGTTCCATCTGTGAATTGCAGTTTCGCCAAAATCGAAGCCTGCCCTTCAATATTGTGCATTTTTATTTTTAGCCTTTGCTGGCCACTGGTAAATGCTAGGGGCAATTGCAGTGACTGACCCATTTGCAGGATGGTACTTTGCTGTTTCTGGTCATTGACAAATATCTCTACCTGGCTGTGAGCCTGCTGTAAAAACAGGTGTTGCTGGGAGTGCAATAGCAGTCGAAATTGCTGTTGTGGTTGCACCAGAATATCGTAGTTGAGGTTGCGTTGGCTGCTTAGCTTTTCCCAGTCTTGGTAGTAGTTTTGGTATAGCAAGCGGTTCCGGTAAGCCTCGGGGGATAGTGGCTGGTTGGTATTAGCGCTAAAAAATGTGAATTTTTTGGCTTGCAAAGGGTAGGTTAGCGCCTGCCACTTGCTGTATTGGTTGAGCCGGCGCAGCAATCTTTGCTTAAACCGGGAGCCCGGCCAGGATTGTATTGTTTGGTTAAGGGTTGCTAGGCTGGCTTTGCCCGGTGACCGCTCATGCTCGTGCAGCGCAGACAAGGTTTGCGCCATTTGCTCCGTCAAGGCCGGCATGTAGTAGGGGGTAACAGCAAACTTGGGTCCATTGTTGGGCTTGATGGTCTTAAACTCACATTTGGCAGTATCCGATTGTTTAAATTGCCACCATTTTGCCATATAAACCTGTGTGTTATCCCTACTACACTGGGTCGTCTGCCATTGGATTTGCTGCCCTACCACTTGTTCCTGGATATTTACCACCAAGCTAGTGTTAGCTGAGGCCAGTTCTAGCACACCAGGCTCTGGCACTTGGATAGCCGCGCTATGGCCTGCACCAACTGAACCTTTTGCGTGGGCTAGGTTGCTGCTGCGGTAATCGCTGTTAAAAATAGGAAGTTGTACCTGTTGTTGTAAAACAGGTTTTTGTCCGTTATGCCCTTGGTATGTAAGATAAAGCCAGTCGTGCAGGCTGCTTTGTATGTCCGCCTCATTACTGAACCATTGCCTGGCAGTAACCCGCAGTTGGGCGCCTTGCCCAACACTGATCCTCACCGGTGCGCCTGGCCCCACCAGATAGTTGCGTTGTGACACTCCTAGTTCTAAGTTGCGTATATCAAAGCTTTGCTGGCTTGTGATCTGGTGCTGGAAATGTGGGGCTTGGTTGATTTTTACAGAACCAAGCGGCCTGGTGGGGTTTTCACCGCTCTGTGTTGCAACACCAAGTCGCTGCATTGCCAAGTCCTGCAAGCTTTTTTGCTGTTCGCTGGGGCTCGCGCCACTTAGCGCAAACAGCGCATAGTCAGGCCGGTTTTGCATTAGCAACAATTCAGCCAAAGTAATTTTGCACTGTTCTCGTAGGGAAGCTGGAAACTGTTTGCCATGGCTAACGGCACTTATCAATGCTAGCTGCGCTGCCCGGTTGCCTGATTGTTCATAAAGGCCCATTAAACGCGCTATTGCTTGGGTTACAATGGTTTCGTCTTGGTGCAACAACACTAAGCTGCGCAACATTGAAGTTTGAAAATTCTCCCAGCCCTCACGCTGCAAGGCGTCGGTAAGGCTCAACCAGTATTGCCATTGGTTTGGTTTTGGGTTGAGCAGGTGCGACTGGATCAACTGGAGCTCCGCTAGCGACGCGGGAATGGGTAGGTCAAAAAATTCACCGCTAACGCTACCCACCTGTATCAGACTTTGCCAAAAATCTGCATGTTTAACGGCTGTAAATTGTTGTTGTTTTATCTCGATGTAGCGCACGTATTCCAACCAGTGTGGATGTTGTGCTAAGGCTGCTTGGCCTCCTGCTTGCTTACGGCCTTGATCTAACCAGGCCTGCCATTGGGAACCGTCAAGCTTAGGTGTGCGCAGTGTTTGGTAGCGCATACGCATCAAGGCCGTTGTGCCGCTTGCTTTAACCTTGATGGCTTGCCAACCTGCCGGTAATTGCAGGTTTATCCGGGCGGTTTGTTTGGCGGGTGGCGCTTCTTCAACTGCATTTTCCAGTTGCCAGTTGGTAGTAGTGGTCAAGTGAGCAAGATCCGGGTTCGATAATTGTTGGATTGTTTGAAATGGCTGGCCGTCCACCAATATGTCCAATGCCCCGATACCACCAGTTGACCTAACGAAATGAACATCCAATTGCACCTGGTTGCTCCCGATATCCAATGGTTGTGGATAGGTCGCCTCCTGCCCCGGCACCAGCGTGAGGAATGCAGATTTTTGCATTAGTGAAGGAACTTGTACTTGGTTGCGGCTTAAGTCTTTGCGGGCATAACCTGGAAAAAACCATGCTTTGTCTTGTGTCCGGACATAGGTTTGGTTTATGCCCTTTGATGACGCAGCCGCCATGGTTTTATAGCGCATCCAGCGGTTTAGAATGGGGGTGTAATCGCCGTTATAGGGCAGCACTGGTGTTGAATGTGAAATTACATCACCTGCCAGCTTGCCTGTGATACCGCTGGCTGTTGTCGGCAAGGCCTTATCTGTAAGCTGTGCTGTGAAGCCTTGCTGGAATTGGCCAATTTGACGCAATTGCTGCACTTTTGGCAGGCTAAACTCCTGGTAGTTGGATTCGAACAACCAGTCTGTCTTGAGGTTTTGTACCCGAAAAAAGCTGTTACCTGGCGAGTTCATATGTAGGTTTTGGGTTTTCCCGAGGGAAAAGACGCCCGGCACCATTCCGCGCAAGTTACTGTCATGGTAAAGGAAAAGTTCTGAGTGGCTGCTTTGTTCAAACAAAATAGTCCCTCGATGGGTCAAGCTAGCGCCATCCTTGCCAGGGTGATACCAATATTGGTGCCGCGGCGCTTGCCACTGCAAGCTTGTTTCGAAGCCAGACTCCAGCCAATAGTCTTGGTTGGCCTCAATCGGAATATAAGTATCCTCTTGGTCAGAGTAATAATTGTGGTAGCTGTGGTTGCTGCGGGCAATGCGCAGTGGCTTTGCATTTTCTGGCTCAATCCAAGTCAGTGGTGGGAACGCTTGGAGTTTGTGTATTTGCCCAGAATGCAGAGTTAACTCAATATTGTCATAGAACAAATTATGCAATTGGATCACCCGATCCCGGCGTTTGGGCGCAAGCATTAATTGCATTTGCTTGACCTCTGCCACAATAGCCGCACCGGGGGTTTCTGAAACGAGAAGCCGCATATATGGCTTATCAGTTTGCTGTTCATTTGATCCATCAACAGCCTCAAGCTTGATATTGAGGGCGTGCTGCGCAGGCAACAAAACCCACAGCCACTCTTGCTGCCCAAGACTAGTTTGGTGGTTGGGGTAGGGGCTTGGATCCAATCGGCTACGGGCAAAACCGTCATTAATTGACATGGGTTGCCAATCTATTGTCATATTTCCGTTGACAGCTTCATTGGCTGCAAGCAAGGGCAAGCCGCCAAACAAGCAGAAAAAAATAAAGGTCGCTTTTATTTGAAGAAACATGCAATTGCCTCCCCAGGTATCTGGCCTTCGACTAAGCCCAAGCGGGTGCTGCGGGGCATTTCAATATGTAAAAAGCGGGCTTTATTATTTGTCTGTCGGTTGATCAGTCTACCTACTGGATTGATAGTGGCACCCAGCTCGAACACGTCCCGGCCATAGGCCCTGGCCAATAGGTTTGCGTTGTCCCGCAAACAGCTTTGCATTGCCAATATGGCCGAGCCAGGGGCGGTCGTGCCATTGCTCAATATAAAGTCTGTAGTGCGGGCGCTGGCGGTTTTGCGAAAGTCGATACTGTAACCGTGCACTTGTACCACGCTAACCTTTTTATCTAGCGCAATTAACGCCTCGACCCAAGCGGTAAACAGGGTTTTGGCTAGCCGGGACAGGTCGCTGTTGTCGGTTTTGTGCCTGTGTTCTGTGTTTTCCATCAGCAGGTCAGCATAGCCCGCTTGGAACCAGGCTTGGCCTATTTCATCTGTATGTAAATCAAAGAATTTGTGGGGAACTTGCAAAACGTAAACATCTTGGCTGCGAATTGGCGTCCGCAACCAAAGCTGACCATGCCGGGGGTTATCCGTCCAATAATGGATTTTTCCTGGTTCAACTTCACTGCGCAAGAATGCCAGGTTCGCCCCGGTACCTTCGCTGTATATGGACTGCACTTCTGCCACAACCTGCTGGTATGCGTTGTCATCCAGCTCTACTGCCGTTGCAGGGGGGGAAGCCACTAATAAGGACAGGGTTAGCCAGATTAGTCGTAACACTAGTGTTCCTCCTGCATTCTGTATCGCTGCATGATTGGGGTAGGTTTTAGCACCCTTTTCACTAGCGCAAAATAGATATCGCCGCCGGATTTGTGGCTAATACGGATGTTGTGCCCAGTGTTGGCAATATCGCCTTTAAGGGTGATTGATATTGATTGGCGTGAACGTATCGTGCGCTTGCCCGCCAACTGGTAACCGGTCAACAGGTCATTGGGTTGGATTTGGTATTGATGCTTAGCGATGGTGTACTGGTCAGTTACCACGGGATCCCTTTGCAAGCCTTCCAATGCCAGTTCTAACTCAACCGGTTTGTTGTTTGTGGTGTACACCACCATCGACAAGATTTCACTTTCCGACTGTTTCTGGTTTCCCAGCAATACTGATTCCCCTGCTTGCAACAATGCCGCCCTGCGCAGTTGCCATTGGGTTATTTCCCGCGGCACATTGCTACGCCACCACTCCACGCCAGGGGTATTGATACTGAGCTGGCCATTAAGCCCTGTTCCCGTTACCGATTGGTCAACGATGCCCCAGCGGCCTGCAATCCAAAAGGGTGGCTGGTCTGTACCATTTATTTGCCAGTCTATTTGCATGGGTTTGTTGTCTGGTTTGCGAAAAAATAGCCTGTGGGTCTGTGGCCTGCCACCGTTGTCAACCATTGTGAGTTCTGGGAACGCCGACAATTCAGCAAAGTTTAGGCTGATGTTTTCTTCAAGCCTCGCCGCTTGCCCAGGATAGGGATTTTGCACCATCAGGTCGGTTAGGGTTAGGTTGCTAAAATCATTTAATAGCGACTGGTAGGTCTCGTCAGGATCTGGCTTGGCTTGTTCCGCCAATAAACTCCGGTGATAGTGCCTTAGTAGCCTGATGGCGCCTTTGTTGACCAGTTCTCCCCAATTGTCTGGGCGTAAGGAAAACCAGTCGGGTACACCTGAAGGATAGTCAAACCAGTCCCGCTTTTCCTCTGGCAATACCCGTATCGCGGGCATGTTGGCAAGCCGAGTATACACCGAGACTAACAGCGGCTGGTCGCTAGACAATTGGATGCGGTCAGCACCTGCAGGGATTCGGAAAAACCCCTTTTTTGCCAGCCCGAGCCAGTGATAAAACTCTTCGTGGGACAGTTGGCTATCTTCATCGGGTAGGATTTCTGGCTGCAGGCTATGTTGTTGTATACTTTGTCCCTGCTGGAATACAGACAAGGTTAGGCTTGGCTTGTTGCCCGTTGCCAAGCCCTGCTCTGCAAACGCCCGGGCTTGCACTTGAATCGGCGTGGTTTGCATTTGGGTTTGGGTGATTGAATAGTTAAGCGCCTCTTCGGGTAGCAATAAAACGGCAGGGGAAAAATGGTCATGCTCTTCCACGAACCCAGTTAATGCAAACAAATCTAACGAAACCGGAATCGAGGATTTGATGGTCAGTAGGCCTGGTTCCAACTGCAATTCTTGCTGGAAAGCGGAGCTGGAGAAGGTGTAAGTTCGCTTTTTTTCCCAGCTATCTTTTTTGTTAAACCAACTGGTATATAGGGTAACGTCGCGGTCAGTAAAACTGTGGTTGCCTTCCAACCTGTAGCGCCCGGCCACTTCAATCGGGAACGACACCCGTTTGTAGGCATCTGCATGGTGTTGGTACTGGCTGATCAAGTGCTGCTTGCGGGCAATGGCCTCACCGGGGATGCGGTATTGCAAGATGGAGAGGTAGTCGTCATTTTCGTCTCCTGCGGGAACCAGAGGTTGCCAGCGGAATTCGGCTAAGTTGGCTTTTTCCTGGTCGGTTAAGAAGGCAGTATCAAACGGATAATATTCCAACAAACTCTGCTTCTGCTTTTGGGAAAGGCGTTGCCATAAGTCGATGGCATCAACCCGGCTGCTGCGTTGCACAAATTGGTATGCCCGAATAGCGATGTCTTTGATTTGTTCACTTTTTACTGCTTGCGCAATGACTAGCCGGGTAGCGCCAGCAGGCAACTTAATATGCAGGTTCTCCATAGCACTAAGCTTTTGTTCAACTGAGCTGGTGAAGGTTTCTGGCACTATCTGGCTATCGGCCTTTAATTCCACCAACTTTGCCGCTCGAGATTGGTGGTGGAAGCGGTTGCTGAACAATACTTCACCAGCCTTGTTGTAGACGCTAACATCCAAGTAATAGGGGTAATTTGCGGTTTTGTTATTGCCGTGGGCTAGCAGCGCGGAAGAAGAGATCCAAATGATCTGCGGTGATTGTGACAAAGTGTAGTTAAGGGTTTTTTCTGTCGGGATCAGGTAGCTTCTAGATGTCTCCACATCAACGCTTGCTGGCAGCTCTAGGGGCATTTTTTCAAGTGGTGCGGTTTTAAAAAACTGCGTAAGAAACCCGTAGCCTAAACCGAGCAGCAGGGCGATAAATAGCAATCGGATCAGGATATTCATGCTTATTGCTTCCAGCCTTCAGGCAATAGCCACAGGTGCCTTGCTTGCACAAACTTTTCCACCGCGCCGTCGCGGTTAGCCGTTGTCACCTTGTTGTTAAGGCTATTGAGGTTTATCGCAGCCACAGGGCTATCCGTTTCGTCTAGCAATAGGATGAATTGTTGCAAGGTGGAGCTGTCCAATAAGTAGTGCAATGACAGGCCCGGATTGGCGTTATTGGCTAGGTAGAGGTTTTGGATATTTCGGCTATGGGCGTAGTTTTGCAGTGCCTGGACTGTGGCATCCGGGATCTGCAGGCTAGTGTTGTTTTGTACTTTAAAAGTGCGAATATCGCGCCTGTGGATGGGCAGCTGCAATAGCCGCGCATGCTGCTCTTCAACCTTAATGGCTTCCGTTGCTTTGAAGCTGTCGCGTACCAGCGGGCTGATCCAAACAGTGATAAATTCATCCAGTTGCAGGAAGTTAAGGTAATCAAGCTGTTGGTTGGTGCTGACATAGTAGGGGGCAGTGACCATGTCGCCGTTGACAAAGCGGTAGCGCAAACCAAATTCATCTAAGTGCGCCAACAAACTATTTAGCCGTTGGCTTTTGGCGTATTGGTTAATGTTGCGCCATAGACTGATCATGGCGTGTTCTTCTGGGAAAGGCCTAGACTCTTGGAATGAAAAGCCGCGCACTTGGATCGGGGTGACCTGCTCGGATTCAAATTCTTTGGTTATGGCCATAAAAATGGTGTGGTACAGGGTGTTTTTTATTGCCTGGCAACGTGACGTTGCTAGTGCCGTCAGGGTTGGCCCAAGGATGGGTACCCGATAGCAGTAAAAATCGGTTATCCAGTTGGCTAAATAGTGCCGCGCCGAATTCGAAACTGGTTTTTTCGAAAAATGGATTTGGAACCTTGATTAAGTAGTTACTGCTGGCTTGGAGATTGATAATGAGGCTGGCCCAATTGCGTCGGTATTGTCCATCTCCCCACAATGCAGCCTGCTCTTGTAAGATAAGGTAGGCATTGCCTGTCAGGGGTTGTCGCAGTAAGCGCAACTCGAAGCCTACGCTGCCCGCGAGGGCATTGAGCCGTTGCAGCTCATTTTGACCCTGTTGGCTCCAAGCCGATTGATCAAACTGTTTTAACCAGGACATAAGTGGTACCAATATGTCTTGGTGCCAGTAAAGCAGTTCGTTTTCGCTGGGGACCTGGTAGCCTTCACTACCTTTGCGGGCAATTTGCTGTTTGCGCTCCAGCAACCAAGAGATCAGGTAGCCTTCCACATTGTCGACGCTGTCATTGGCGGCATCACCGCGATAGACTTCCACCCTGGCCAAGGCACTGCGCATTTCCTTGTGGTTAAGCGACAATTCTGCGATGCCAAATTTGTCGTGTTGCCACTGTGGGTTGTTACTGTGGTCTATCCATCTGATCTGCAACTCGCTGATCACCGAGTTGAGCAAATCTAGGGGCAAATACTCTGGCAGCGAACGCAATACGGTCAGTTGGTTCTGCGATTCAAAATTGGCTTGGCGCAGGGTTTTGCGCTTTTCGGTTAATTTCAATTCCCCGCGCAGTTGCAACACATTGTGCTGGCTATATGCCCTGTGCAAGGTTTGGAAAAATCCGTCGTGCAAGGACGAATCAAACCGGTATTTGCCCGAACTTTGAAGTTGGTAGGACAAATCAATAAATAAGGCTTTTGCACTTTCTTGTTCGAATAAAGCAAGGCCAAGTTCAGCGGCGCCAAGCTCAGCCCTTGCGGCAGGAACCTCAAGTACCAAACCCGATGCCACATCAATTCGGATGGCGTAGAAACCCACCCCTAACTTGTGCAGCACTATGATGTTGTCTTGTGCCCACCAAATATCCATTTCCAACAAAGTGGTTAACCGGCCCAACTGGGTGAGCTGTTGTAAGTTTTCGCCAGGTGTAATGTTGATGATTGCCGACACTAGCTGCTGAAACTGTTCCCGTTGCTCCTTATCCACATCGGCAGGGCGTTGCTGGGTGAAGAAAGAAGCGGGCCTAATCTGTGCGTAGAGTGATTTGACTGGTTGCCCTGTAGTGGATATGACTTTATTTACCTGGTCTGGGCTTTCTGCACTTTGTTGAAATGATGTCAGGGTTAGCAAAAATCCAGCGATAGTGGCCAGGCCGATCCCGACAAACGATGTAAAAACGGTGCTTGCCGCCATTTTTATGGCAATGCGCTTTTGGAATACTTTAACTGCGATGAGGGTGCTGACCACATAACCAAACCCGAAGTAGTCTGAGATTTTTGCAGTTGGTAAAAATTCGATCAGGGCGAAGCCGAGCAAGATCTTGTAGACAAAACCGATATTAAAAAACAGCAATAGCAACCGCCCGCCTTCGAAGGTAGCGCCCCGGAATACGGGTAGGCGCATGGTCAGGAAACCCAGGAACAAAATGACCCCAGCCTCAACAAAGGTGAATAGTAATTTTTCCGGCTGGTACCATTGCAACGCCAACAAGGCTGGGATCAGTATTCCGTTGAATTCCCAGCCGAATTGCAAGTTCATGCGCGAGGCAATGAATGCGGTAGTCAGCAATATGATGTAGGCCTTTGGGCTCGACAACAGTGATGTCGCCAGATCCTCGTACATGTAGTTCAGGCCACCTATATTGAAGTTGGTCAGTGGGATAAGTAGCCACTGGATCACCGCGAAGGTTAGTCCCAAATAAAGAAAAAGCGCTTTACTGCCTTTGGCAACACCGCCCATCCACATTTGGTTAGCGATTAGGGCAACGATGATAAGGCCAAAACTCTGTAGGTTGTTCTTTAGGTCGTAGTCAGCAAACAAGTCCCCGCTATTGGCAATAGCGAGCGGTAGGATAAAAAAGTCGAGGGCTAGGCGTACCAAAACGGAAAGCAGTATCAGGGCGAAGAATCGATCCCGGCCAAACATTTCCGAATAACCGAGTTTGACCAGCAATTTATTGGCCAATAGGTAAGCCAAACCATAAGTCAGGTAAGCCTCAACCAGCACCACAATGGCACTGATGGGCTTGACGAAAAACAAGGGCACCAAATAGCCGGGCACCACCAAGCCGGCCAAGGTTGTACCAAACCTGGCATTTAGGAACACTACAATGCAAACGCCCACCCACACGGTGGTAATAACCGAGCTTTGCAATGCCCCTGGGGGAAACAGGGTTAGCTGAAAAACATCAGGCATCTATCAAGGTTTGCGCTTCGATGAGCTGTTCGGGTGTCAGGGGTTTTTCCAACACGGTTTTAACAAAGGGGAAGGTCTTGATTTTGCGTATTTCCTCCACGTCATTGATACCGGTGACCACTATGGTTGGGGTTGCCAACCCTTGGTTTTGCATCCACTCCAACAAGCCTGCGCCATCGAGTTTGGGCATAACTAGGTCAGTCACAATAAAATTGAACTCCTGGCTTTCTAGAAGGCGTTTTGCCATCACGCCATCGTCCGACACCACCACAGATAAACCTAAATCGTTCAGCCACATTTGGGTCATCATGGCTAACAAGGGTTGGTCTTCCACCAGTAGTACTGTTTTGGTTTTTTCAGTCATCTAAATTGATTCCTTCGACAAGGATAGAGAGGCGGTAGCCTTTTCCAACGCGGGACTTGAAACGGCATTCCATGTTGCTGTCTTTGGCAGCTTTTAACGCGATCAA
This sequence comes from Alteromonadaceae bacterium, assembly GCA_965279005.1. Classification (GTDB taxonomy): domain Bacteria; phylum Pseudomonadota; class Gammaproteobacteria; order Enterobacterales; family Alteromonadaceae; genus Planctobacterium. The sequence continues at coordinate 84,933 of CBDIHK010000030.1, forward strand.
TACATCGGATAACAAGGTTTGTTCGCCTAGCACGGCATTTTGTTCTGCCATGCGTTGTAGCTGCTCGTCCGGCAGGCCATAGCCATCACTATCCAGTTTTAAATAGAGGATGTCGGCGTCGTTACGGAACAGTTGTTTGCCAGTAATGCGCACTTTTTTAGGGCTTATGGCATCATCAACCAGCAGTGCCAAAGCTGCTTTTATCAAACGGTTAAACGAGTCAGGGTTGCCCAAGCCCATGGTGGTGAATTTTGGCAACGCTACATCGACTTGAACCTGTCGCCAACCTGGCTTGTTGTTGGGATTCTTAACTATGTAATTGAGTTGTGATTGCAGGATCTGCAGTGGTTCAAATGGAATGCCATTTTTATGCTCGCGATCAGCGACCCGGTTCATGAAATAGTGGGTGCGGCGGGTCGCGTCTGAGGCTTTTTTAAGTTCCAGGTTCAGGTATAAAGCCAATTGGTTAATAAGGGGGTCATCGGCTTTGCGCTCTATCTGGATCAGACCCATTTGCAGGGTGGACAGGTAGTTTTTAATTTTGATTAGATAGTTATCATACAAGCCTCGTTCAATTTGCAAGAAGGCCTGGATGTCTTTCAAGCTGTGGAATTCCACCATTAAACCGTGCAGGTTCAAGTGGGTATTGTGTTCTATTTCAAATTCCGCTTCGTGATGCACAGACGAAACAACCGCAATATAATCGCTGCCATTTAGATTGATAAAAAAACGTTGGACCTGGTTGCTGCGTTCCAAAGTCAATTGTCGGATCATGTTTTTTAGGTTGTCGGCGCTGGCGCTCAATACACTGGACAGAAACTCAAAAGCGGTTGTATCAATGCTGTTCAATTGTTCCGATTTAGCCATTTTGCGCATGGCAGCGTTGCTAAGGTAGAGTTGTCCAAATACGTCAAACAATATCGCTGGAGTCGACATGGCGCTAAATAGCGACAAAAAAGCATGGGAATTGAGTAGCAGCCCATTGAGGTTGCTGCCAATAGTGTGCACCAATAAATTTTCAGCGCATCCATACTGCTGAATAGCGTTTATGTACTTTTGTTCACCTTTTGTAGTCTGTTGCTGTAGGTCCAACAACATACTGATATGCAGTCCATACAAATTGACCTGTTCTAATAGGTGCCTTTGTTTTTCCTGGTCGGCCTCGGTTGTGGATAGTGCCCAAAAACCCAGCATTTTAGTGCTTTTGTAAATTGGCATCAGGATTTCTATTTCGTTTTCTGGCTTGTCTTTAAAGAAGGGGCGGGAGCAGATGCTGGCTTGTTTGGAAAGCACAGCCTGGGCATAGGGTTCGCGCCTGATGTCACGGCGCTGTTCGTTGATGTCCTGCAAGCTGCAATTGGTTGCGGAGATTTCCATTAGCCTATGGTCTTCACCATGGATCTCCAGAAATATACACCTCTCAAGCTCTAGGGTCTGTGTGACCATGCTGGCTACGTTGTCCCAAAATAGCCGGTCATTCGGCGTCGCTTTGTCGAAATGATTGGCTTCCCGGTTGATCAGGCCATCGAGGGCGTTAATTGATTTTAGGCGAAAACGGCGGGTAAAATATTCAGTGGTAAGCACTAGGGCACCACTGGCAAATAGTAGCTCTATCAAGGGCGGTACATAGCCAGTCAACTGTGCTACTGGGACTGTGAGCAATATTACAGCTAATACAGCCACATAGATGGCTGCCCGCTTGAGTTTCGGTGCTACAGTTAGGAATAAGGCCACGAAAAGTGCGTTAGCCAAAATCACCAGCACAATAATGGTGTGCGCTGCCAGGGGCTTAATAAAATCCTTCGCTTCAAATGCCGCAAGCGCTGACGCGTGGTATTGCAATGGGTGCCAGCCTGGTTGGTTGTGGCTATATGGCACTTTTACCGTGGCATTCAATAAATCGAGTTTGGGCATGATAAAAACATCCCTGCCAGGTACCATCTTTTCCAGAAATAGACTATCTATTAATAGTTCATGGCTCAATACGGGGGCATTGATAGAGGTTTTGGAAAAATCGATAAATAGAGTTGTGGGCTTGTTTTGCAACAGGCCGCTATGCAGCGTTGCAACAGGCGAAGGCAGTATTGGTAAGGTTTGGCCAGGCTCTTCGGCGCTGACACTAGAGGCCAATGGGATCGCGCGCGATAGGCCTAGGTGGTCCTTGATGCTGGTTAAATAACCTGCTGTGGGTTGCCAATGGCTTTGCTCATATTCCCGGATGAAACCATCATTGCTAAACCGGCGACTTGGAATTTTGATGGTATGCAGATCATAGGCTTCCAGGATTTGCTTTTGCCAACCTTGAAGTTCTTCATCTTGTAATAACCAAAAGATGCGCTTTGCCTGTGCCTGCTTTAGGCTCTTGATAGATTCTGCAAATGTAGCGTCTTGTCGGGGTTGTTCGAGGAACAGGTGGCTGCTCGAAGCCGAATCGCTGGGGCTTGCAAACAGCTCTGATATTTGTTGGTTTACCTGGGTAACAAAACTGCTTAGCGCCAAGGGCAAGGTTACTATCAGGCTGAGCACGGTGACCGCTAGTAGGTATTTCCATTTGTGCATCTTCAATCCCAGAACAGCGATACAGTTTGTTGCTATAGGGTTAGTTTTAGCATCAGAATTAAAATACTCAAATTAGACTTTAGGCTATTAGGCAGGCGCGGCTATCTTCAATCCTGTTAAATTAGCCGCGCAGCTGTATTGTGCATTGGGTAATGGTAGTTGGGGTAATGAGTTACCCTTTATCTTTGCCACTGCCTGCTTTATCTTTTAAATCCCTAAACTGAGACAGCAAAGATTCAATTTCCTGTTCATCACCGACAAAGTATTCTTCTTCGGCATGGCCGACTTTCTTGCTTAGTGTCACTAAATCGTGCTCTAACTTGCTTTCAAGGTGCGCAAGCTTCTTCTCCAAGGCATGCCAATCATCTTTTAAGTCCATTTCAAGCAAATGGGCTTGCAGCGCCATTTCGTCTTTAATATGGAGGAGTTCTTTTAAGACAGATTCTAATTTACTCATAATAGCGTTCCGTTAGTGCTGCTGATTTAGTCAAAACTAAATTTGGGCAGGGTTGAACAAGGTGTTGTTTGTTTGCATATTGTTTAATACCAGGGAGCTTATTGCAACCTCAAACTGGATTACATGATTTAGCTCAATTCCGCTGCGAGTTAGTGCACTGAAGATTCCGCAGGTTGATGCCCTCCTTTGTGAGCCTGGCTTCTGCCCACCCATTCCATTTGCATTCAGATCATATTCATAGAAACAGGATAACAATAAAAAAGCCTGGCAAAACAGGACGATGATTTACAATTTTACAAAACTACTAGGACGTAATTTAGTTATGAAACCAGTTTCTTTTATTCTTCTTCTAGCCAGCTTATTCGCCCATCCTTCTCTCAAGGCAGATGGAAGCCATATTATTCAGCATGAATCTGTCTATGATCACGGCCTTTGTTACCGGCAAGTTTTTGCAGAATACGATTCGTGGTTAGCAAAAATAACCGAATCATCTAAAACAAAAGTGAAAACAGAAAAAGAACTAGAAGAGCGAATGGCCAGGTTTAAAGATTTGTTTCCCCGGGCTAAATTCGAAAGTTACAAAGCTAGTTTAGATTGTGAGACTTTTACCTACAAAGCGGGTGATGTCCCGGTATTGGGGTATGCCATCAGGCCCAAGGGAGCCCACAACTTACCAATAATCGTTTATAACCGCGGCGGCAATGGCAGTTACGGTGGCGTCATTTTTGCCCATATGATGTTAAACCTGTTCCCACTGGCAGAACAGGGATTTGTCATTGTCGGAAGCCAATACCGTGGCACTTTTCAGGTTGAACCAGATTTTACCGATGAGTTTGGGGGGGCAGACGTAGTGGATGTGGTTGCTCTAGTAAACCTTGCTGAATCTATTAATGGCGCTGATCCTGAAAGGCTTGGCATGCTGGGCTCCAGCCGTGGCGGTATGCAAACTTTCCTTACGGCGAGGCAGCTTGATAGTATCAAAGCAATCGCCACCCAATCTGCCATGACCGACTTATTGCTTGGGCTAGAAACACGCCCGGAAATGGAGAATGTGTATAAGCAAAGGATACCTGACTATCAAACGAATAAGGACACTGTATTGAAGCAACGCTCAGTTGTGTATTGGGTTGATGAGTTGGATAAAGATATGCCAATCTTATTGATCCATGGCAGTGCCGATAAACGAGTTGATGCAGGGCAGTCTTTGGCATTGGCAGGATTACTCAAAGCTAACAAACATCCCCACAAGTTAGTCATCTATGAGGATGACGTTCATTATTTTACAAATAACAGCGATAAAGCGCTTGAGGAAGTGGCTACCTGGTTCAAGGCTCATTTGTAATGGAAGGCCGGTAGCAGTATTGCAACGACTAGCATTGTCATGGAATACGGCAACGTGTAGAGGCCTAATTCAATCTTTTAAGACAATCCAGTGAACTGTTATCGTTGGCTATTATTATAATTGAAAACACAAATAACTTGATGACAACTGACTTGTGATACCACTTGTATTCCATCCCATTTACAGCCAGCTTACCCTGCCGTTTAAACACCGGTTTCCCATCGACAAATACCAAGGAATAAGGGAGCGCCTTGCGCAATCCAGTGTTCCTGATGCCTGGTTCCACTTGCCGGAACAAGTGCCGGTCGAGGATCTAAAGCAAGTATTAGAGCCCGGTTACGTTGAGGACTTTGTCAACGGCTCGCTGGATGCCAAGGCAATGCGTAGGATCGGTTTTCCCTGGTCAAAACAGTTGGTTAGGCGCACATTGACGGCTGTGGGCGGCACCTTGCTGGCAGGTCGGTTGGCATTGCAACACGGCATTGCCCTTAACTTAACGGGGGGTTACCACCACGCCTTTGCCAACTTTGGATCCGGCTTTTGTATCATCAACGACCTTTATTTGTGTGCTTTGCAGATGTTGCAGGATCCGGCAATTGACAGGGTGTTAATTTTTGATTTGGATGTACACCAGGGTGATGGCACTGCCAAACTGGCAGCAGGGCATCCTGACGTAGTTACCGTATCCTTGCACGGAGAGAAAAACTTTCCCTACCGAAAGCAATGCTCCGACCTGGATTTCCCGTTACCCAAGGGCATGGAGGATGCCGCCTACATTGAAACGGTTGAAGAGGCGCTGCATTTGGCGCTAACCCGGTTCCGCCCGGATGCCGTAATTTACGACGCCGGAGTCGATATCCACGTAGATGATGACTTGGGGTTATTACATATCTCTTCAGAGGGGGTCTTGGCCCGGGATAAATTAGTGATGGCAGCGGTGGCAAAATTAGGCTTGCCCATGGCTTGCGTAATAGGCGGCGGTTACCAGCGGGATACGCACGCCTTAGTCAGTGCCCATATGAATCTATTTGTAGCGGCTGGTTGTTGCTCTTTTTAAGCGGGAGCAAATACTTAATATAATTAATGGTATTACAAAGCTTCAGTTTCTATTTTTACTTCTTGGGCAAACAGTAGCTGCGCCAAATGCCAGTCTACTGGTGTTGTTATTTTGAAATTTTCTGCAGCGCACTCGACACAAGCAAATTGAACTCCATAAGCGTGCAGTAATTCTGGTATGGAGTTGAATTCTCGTTTGTCACCATAAGCCCGCTGGTAGCAATCCAACATGATGTCCCTGCTCACCACCTGTGGTGTTTGGCTAAGCATAAATTGCCGATTGTTCAGCATTTTGTCGACCCTACCGTCTTCACCGACTACAGCGGGGTAGGCGGATTTCATGGCACTGGTGGCGGCACCCGTTAATTTTGCTTTCTCCATAACCTGTCGCATCAATACACGGTTGCTAAAGGGTCTGACCACATCATGGATAAGGAGCCATTGCGCAGCACTCTGCTCCAACATATTGGCAATTGATTGGTGGCGGCTATGTCCTCCGGCCACAAATTGCAGTTGTTGATGTCTTACTTCTTGGCCACGCTGCCAATCGTCATTGGCCAGGCTGACAATGATCCTTTTGCATAAAGGGGCAACGGTATTCACCGCCCTTTGCAGTAGGGTTTGTCCTTGGTAGCTGAGAAACGCTTTATTACCCAATCCAAGGCGCTGGCCTCGACCTGCTGCGGGGAATTAGCGCATCAATTGCCAATGGCGGTTCGTCCATAGTTAGGTTCACTGTAATTTTGGATGCTGGCGCAAAATTGCAAGGATTGAATGCACTGAAATGTCCTGCTCTTGCACATAGGGTAAAAGTTGTTTTCGGGTGTATTTGCAGGGGTCGTCTTGTACTGCCTGCTGCAGGATGGCATCAATATTCGCTAAATCCCTTGGACGGATGACTTGTCCAGTACAATATGACCAATAGCTATGGCTAAGATCTACTTGCAGCACGGGATCGGGACATTCGTTATTGTGATCCAAGAACAAGATAGGTTTGTCGAAGGCTAAAAAGTCCATACATACAGAGCTGCGATCCGTAATCAGCAAGTCGACTTTTGGCATATAGTCAATTGTGCTCTGCCAAAACATTTGTGCGGGTAGGCGCTCAATTTCAAGCTTAAACCTCGCCATCAAGGGGGTAATGATATTAGCCTGTCTAGATAAATTTGGATGCAATTTGATATGAAGTTCAATCTTATCTGGCTGTTTAACCTGGGACAGCAGGTCATTGAAAAAGCCTACTGAAGACAGGTTGCCTTCACTGCCGTCGGGCAGCTGGGAATAGGTAGGCGCATACAAAATCTTGATCTTCTGCCCATTACTGTCAGCTTTTGCAGACCAGCCAGCTTGTTTAAACTGGCGCAGCTTAGCTTTTAAAAACTGGTTACCAGCCCTAATAATCCATTTAGGTTTGCCTTCATATTCCAACGCAAGTGGGTTGGGCAAAAAGGTGCCCGTGTCTAATTGCAGCATACCGTTGTAATGCAGGCTGTGGATGTCTTTTAATCCGTAGACTAAGATAGCGTCATGGTACTTATAAAATTCATCGTTGAACCTGCGGTTGCCGACAAACTTGCTTGAAGAGCCGTGGCTTGCCCTAACAAATAACGTATTAGCTTTCAGGCGTTTACCTAACTCGATAACAATTGGAGAGTAGCTATTGCCGTAAATAACCACATCGCAATGGCTTAAATGTGCGGACAGTGTGTCGTAATTAAGCGTGTCGCTCGGGTCGCGTACAATATTTAGCCAGGTGAATTGTTGTTTTAGGTAAATGCAAAATACTTCAGTACTATTCACCATAAACAAGGTTTTGTGTGGCGTTGCCTCAATGTAAGGCAGTATACAATGGATATGGTGGATACTATTCCCTATCGCAAAAAAGCCAATGTTCAAGGTGTAACCCTACCGTAGTTATCTTCTAACCGAAGTAGGTCAGATTCACACAAATAATCCCCCATTTGAATTTCGATTAAACGCAGTGGTTTATCAGACTTGTTAGCTATGCGATGGGGCACCCCTGGCGCAATGCTTAGCGATTGTTTTTCAAGCAGTTTTTGCATTTGCCCAGCCACCTGCACTTGGCCTTCACCCTCAATGATAACCCACAACTCGGTACGTTTGTGGTGTACGTGTTTTGATAAGGCGCTATGGGGATTGACGTGTATGTGCTTATTAACGTAGCCATCTCCTACTGCCACGACCAGCCAATGCCCCCACGGTGTGTGCTGTCTATCACCTACCTTGTAAGTATTTACTTTGTGAATTGTTCTATCCATAACACCTTGGTTCTAAGCCGATATTCTATGTCTATCCCATTGTTTCACCCAAGTTTATTAGGTCAAGGTAGTATTTGGAACACAAAATCAGTGCAAAATTAACAATCATAAAGATGTGATTAAAAAGATGGCATCATTATGAGTTCGTGCTAGACTGGTAAAAAATTGAACAAAAGCCATCGGGGGCCAGATGGGCGAGCTACAAGATTTAAACCATGCCGCAAAAGAACGCTTAGCATTTATTGATTTTAGTTTGCAGTATTTCGGCCATATCTCCCGTAGTGATTTGATTGACAGGTTTAAAACTGGACTCGCCGCAAGTACCCGGGACTTTACTGCCTATAAACAGCGCGCGCCCCACAACCTTGAACTTAACCACAAAGACAAGCGCTATTACCGCGCGGAAGGTTTCCAGCCCTTGTTTAAGCATGATCCAGAAGCTGTCTTGGTTGGCCTGTGCCGTGGCTTTGGCAATGGCATTTCTGACCAAGTGCAATCAAGTGAAGTCTGTATCGATGCAGTTCGCTTGATTCATCCCAATCCGAGGGTCATTGCCGCGCTGATGCGGGCTATCCACAACAAAAAAGCGGTAACCTGCGGCTATGTATCCCTCAGTTCAGGCGAGAGCCAGAAGGAGCTAGTGCCCCACTCAATCGTCAAACAATGGCCACCGCTGGCATGTACGCGCATTTGACCGAAACACACCAACAATTTAGGGATTTTGTTTGTACTCGGTTTACCAACATCGAGGTTGCCGAAACAGAGCTGCAACAGTATGAAGATAAAAGCCAAGATAAACAGTGGCAGCAAGAGGTAACGATAGTCTTGGTTCCGCATCCAAGTTTGGGCAACCCGCTGGCAATTGAAATGGACTACGGTATGGAAGAGGGGGTATTGCGCCTACAAGTTAAAGCCGCACTCACCAGCTATTTATTGCGCCAGTGGCAAGTGGACTGTTCCAAAGACCACCGTATCGTTGGCCAAGGTTGCCAACTGGCATTGGCCAACTATGAAGATTTACAGGGAATTGAAAATATCCACCTTGCGCCAGGGTATGCGGCTAAATAGCATTTTTTTCCGAGGGATTATTCGCACCCTATAATGAACACTTGTTATCAGATGTTGGTATTAGGTAACTTGGTGGCATTAAATCAATAAAAATTGGAACACACGATGGGCACTCTTACTACCGGACTTATTTTTCTCGGCGCAGCGGTCATTGCAGTGCCAATATTTAAAAAGCTGAAGCTGGGTGCGATTTTAGGATATTTAGTTGCGGGCTTATTGATCGGGCCGTCGGTGCTCAATTTGGTTTCTGATCCTGACACCATTTTGCATTTTGCCGAATTGGGTGTGGTGTTGCTGCTATTTGTCATTGGCTTGGAGCTAGAGCCGGAAAAACTTTGGCGTATGCGCAACCAAATCATGTTCACCGGCGGGGGGTCAGCTGTTAATTAGTGCACTGGTTATTGCCGCGATCTTGTTTGTATTTAATTACCAATTGAGTACCGCAGTGGTTGTGGCATTAGGCGTGGCGTTGTCATCTACCGCGTTTGCCATCCAATTGATGTCAGAGCACCGCATCCTCAAAACACCCCCGGGCCAGCGCGGCTTTGCGATTTTGTTAATGCAGGATTTGGCAGTTATTCCCATCTTGTTATTGGTGGAAGCGTTAGCCGACAAACCCGACAGCGCAGCACCTGCCTGGTGGGTGAGTGTGATTGCCATCATCGCGGTTTTGGTGATCGGCAAATACCTGGTAAACCCGTTTTTGCGCATTGTCTCACGTTATGGCAGCGCCGAGATCATGACGGCTTCAGCCTTGTTGATTGTAATTGCGACCGCGATCGGTATGTATGAAGCCGGATTATCAATGGGTATGGGCGCGTTTATCGCCGGCATGTTGCTAGCTAACTCCAGTTTCCGGCACCAGTTAGAAACGGAAATAGAACCGTTTAAAGGGCTTTTGCTCGGCTTGTTCTTTATCGCCATTGGCATGAATTTGGACTTAGGTTTGCTTGTCGCAGAACCCCTGTTTATTGTGGGCGCCGCTATTTTGTTGGTGGCCATTAAAACGGGGGTTATATATGGCTTGATGCGTGCCGCCAAACAAAACAATACAGACTCATTCCGCGTGGCCCTGATGTTGTCCCAAGGTGGGGAATTTGCTTTTGTAATTATGGCGCAAGCAGGCGCCAACAATATAGTGCCTGGGCTTGTGGCGGATCAGGTGACGCTTATTGTGGGTATTTCAATGGCTATGACCGCACCATTGGTGATTGCCCATAGCCTATGGTTTAGCAGCCGCAATTGCCCACCTGTTTATGACACTGAAATTGACCACGATGAACCGGAGGTTTTTATAGCCGGATTTGGTCGTTTTGGCCAAATTACCGGGCGCATATTGACTGCAAATAAAATCCCATTTACTGCCGTGGATAAAGACGCTGAGCACATTGAGTTTGTATCTAAGTTTGGTAACAAGGTGCATTTTGGTGATGCGTCCAGGCTGGATCTGCTGCAAACCGCTGGCATCGCTCATGCCAAAATTTTGTTGGTAGCGGTAGACGACGAGGAAGAGGCATATAAAATCGCAGAGCTGGTGAAACATGCTTACCCCTATATCAAGATCGTGGTGCGTATCCGCAACCGCATGAATGTGGCGCGGTTTGCAGATTTGGGGGTTGAGCACATGGTGCGGGAGGTCTACTCCAGTAGTTTGCAAGCCGCAGAAAAAGTTTTGGTGGAATGTGGCTACAGTGACAGCGAAGCTGACTATTATGTGCAGGTGTTCCAGCACCATGACCAGAACATGCTGCAGCGCACAATTGATACCCGGCCAGAGGATAGCGAGCTGGTGGAACGGGCAAAAGCATCCCGCAAGAAGCTGGAGCAGCTGTTCCAGCAAGACAAGGTCGATATGTCCTAGGCGCTGCTTCAGTAAGTCTTTGAGTTAACAAGTTATTTACATTCTAACAGCCCTCTACGACTTTAGTCGTAGAGGGCTGTTTTTTGTGCAGTAGGTTAATCAGGGTGTAACATTCAATCCTATAATTGGAGTGTCTTGTTCCAAATTGCATGAGAGAAGTAAGCATGTTTAATTTCGTAAGCCGTAATATCCGCAACCAGCTACTGGTATTGGTAGCCTCTAGTGTTGCAGTCGTGGTGATCGCATTTTCCTGGGGATTCAGTTCCTTAAACCAGGTAATTGATGAATATTCGGCGACGGCGAACCAAGACGTGCGTTACATGACCCAACTGTCCAAAATGAATTTACGCTTTAAGACCCAGGTTCAGGAGTGGAAGAATACCTTGATCCGGGGCGAGGATCCGGGACAGTTGGACAAGTATTGGGGGCGCTTTTTAGATCACGCAGAAACCATCCAGCAGGATTACGGTAAATTGTTGTCCCAGATGCCGCGGGATCATGTGGCCTACCGTAATTTGCAGGATTTTGCACAAGCTTACCCACCTATGATTGAAGCCTATAAGCGGGGCTACCAAGCCTATGTCAATAGTAACTTTAACATCCCGCAAGGAGACCAAGCAGTATCCGGCATTGACCGGGCGCCAACCAAAATGTTATCTGATGCGTTATTGCAGGCAGAAAAGAAAGTGGTAGATACCAGCGCTGAGGTAGACAGCCATGCTGCAACAACCCGCAGCTTGACTGTTACTATCACCATTATTGCCATTATCGCCAGTCTCGTGATCTTCGTTTATTTTGTACAAATCAAAATAATCAGGCGCTTGGATAATGTCACTTTGCTTTCCACACAAATTGCCAAGGGTGATTTTACCCACCAGGTCAAAGTAAAAAGTGAGTGCCAAATTGGCCAGTTAACCCACAGTTTTAACCTCATTCAAAAAGACTTGGGTGGGGTTGTGAAAGGGGTATTGGATGATTTGCAAGAATTGACCCGCCTAATCAACACCTTGTTTGACGCATTCCACCAAATCAAGGATTCATTGGCTGACCAAACCAAAGAAACCCACACGCTTACCGGCAATATGGATGACATGCTGTCCAATAGTGAGAGCATTAACCGCTCCATTGATTCTGCCAACGAATTCGTGCGCCAATCCTTGTCCCAGGCTGACGCCGGGGTGAAGATGTTCCTGGAGAACCTGCAAAACAGCGAAAGCCTGATGGAATCAATGGACAATGCTGCCACCATAATCCAGCAGGTGAAACAGGATTCTGATGAAATTGGCAACGTGCTCAGTGTCATCAATTCGATTGCCGAGCAAACCAACCTTTTGGCTTTGAATGCCGCGATTGAAGCGGCGAGGGCTGGCGAGAATGGCCGGGGCTTTGCAGTGGTGGCCGATGAAGTGCGCAGTTTGGCCACCAAAACCCAAAGCTCAACCACACAGATTTCCGATACAATTGCTGGGTTGCAAAGCGCCACTGACAAAGCCGTAGTGGCGATGCAGGAAGGCCAGTCCAATGCTGATGCCAGCCTTGCCCAGGCAAAACAAGTGCAAGAATTCATGACCACCTTGAAGAGTGCTTTCGCTGGCATTCGCGACCTCAATAGCGAAGTAGAAAGCGTTGCTGTGGAGCAGGTAAACCAAGCCACAACTGTGAACAAGGGCTTGAATGAGATAGAGCGTTTAAGTGAGCGCTCCCAGCACGAAGCAGCGGTGATGGAAGATGCATCCAAGGTGTTGTCTGAGATCTTGGATAAGATCCGCACTACCACGGCAATATTTAAACTGCCTTAACCTAAAACATATTTGCACCGCTGTAATGTGCTAGCCTCAGAAGATGAATTACATTGCCCATATCCAACTAGCACATTGCTCCAACACCTCAATGTTAGGTAACTTTTTAGGGGATTTTGTCAAGGGGCGGCAATACCTATCGTTGCCGGAAGAGTTACAGCATGGAGTGCTGTTGCACCGGAAAATTGACCAATTCACCGACCAACATCCTTTCGTCAGTAGGCTGGCCAGCACCTTCCCCAAGCACTTAAGACGGATGGCGGGTGTTGCGCTAGATATCTACTTTGACCATTTACTAGTGCAGCACTGGCAACGCTTTAATCAGGTTCCATTGCAAGATTTATTAAGCGAGTTTTACCTTGAGCTGGAAAGTTGCGAAATCCAAGACATTAAGCGATACCAAGGCGTCCGGGCTAGTTTAGTTAAACATCGTTGGTTAGCCGATTACCAAGAGCCGGAAACCTGTTTACAGGCATTCTACGCGATAGAGCGCAGGCTAAACCACAGGGTAAGCTTTGCTGAAGGTGCTTGGAAGCATATCGCAAATGAGCTCGCTGACGAGTTCGAAGCCTTTCCGGTTTTTTATCGTGAACTTGTGGACTTTGTGCAAAGCAGTGGAAAGCAAAGATTAGCGCCAAATTAATTCGGCAAAGTGTTTGCGGCACATAGATTCATAGCTATCGTTGCCACCTACTTGGATCTGCTCACCTTGGCTTACAGGGTTACCATCGCCGTCCCGGCGCACCACAAAGTTGGCTTTGCGGCCACAAAAACATACGGTTTTTAGTTCTTCAATCTTGTCAGCCCAGGCTAATAGATAGTGGCTGCCTTCGAAAGTTTCACCCAAAAAGTCTGTTCGCAGTCCATAAGCTAGTACTGGAATTTTTAGGGTGTCCACGATGCTGGTAAGCTGCTGGATCTGGCGCTTGCACAAGAACTGGGCTTCGTCGATCAATACACAATCTATGGCTTGGCTGGTGTGCAGTACCTGCACCTGCTCCAGCATATTCATTTCAGGCGTGAATAAATGAGCATCGGCTTGCAGTCCTATGCGTGAGGTTATTTTGCCGACACCATACCTGTCATCTAACGCCGCAGTGAAAAGTTCTACGTGCATTCCGCGCTCCCTATAGTTATAGGCAGACTGGAGTAGGGTGGTGGATTTGCCAGCATTCATTGCTGAATAGTAGAAGTAAAGCTGTGCCATTGGATTTTAGATTTATTCAAGTTGCTGCTATTGTGCATCAACTGGCGAAGAGTTGCATCTGGTAGCAAATCTATTAAGTATCTAGCGTGTGCTGTTATTTAGCGCTACTATGGAATAGTGCTCGGGAAAGTAAAACAGGGCAAAAATCAATATGTTAAGTAATAAATTACAATGGCTGGCAGTTATCGCGGGATTAGTTTCATGCCCTTTATCTGCGCAGTGGTTCGAAAAAAATTATGTCTTTGCATCTGGCGCGTACAGCGATGTGGATGTGGATTATGGCTCTGAAGGCAATGCGGGCTTCACCCTGGGGTTTGGCACTGAAATACATCGGCAATGGTATGCGGAGGTGGGCTATAGCCAGTTTGCATCAGACTTTTCAGCTTTGTCGGCCGACCAAATCAGCAATGCCACCCAGGGACTCGACGCCGGTAACGATGCATCGGGCTTGTACCTAGGCTTTTTAGGCAAGGCCTCTGGGCAAACCGGGGAGTTGTTTTATCGGCTCGGTATAATGGGGTTGGACTACCAAAGCCAAGCGTTGAGGTTTGACGGGGACTGTGGTGGTGGCACTGAACAGGCTTTAACCACAGTTGGCGGCGATAATGTTGTTGTCTGCGATAAGGACGATTCTGACATCGCTGGTATGATCGGGGTGGGCTTTGACACCTACCTTGGATTTAACTCCCAAATTAGGTTGAGTTTTGATCATATCCGGGCAAGTGACAGTATTTCTATAAATACGATACAGATAGGATATAGATACAGCTTCTGAGCTGTAAGCTGACCATGAAAAATGAATTAGATAGCAAATTTGTGTTGCGTGTGTTCGATAAAATCCGCAACCACGGTACCAAACAAGACGACGCTTATTTTTTGGAGGGGGTCACCGCGCGAACTGATTTCGACGGCTACACCCTTTACCTAAGTGATGCCCTGGTATCGTTGAGCTTTGGCTTCCACAACCAATACCATATCGACTACCAAGACCATGAGCACTTTGAGCAGTTTGAAAAAAAGCTCAAAACCATCAACCAAAACTACTAGAACCGGCTTTATGCTAACGTCCCTCTAGTTGCAGCAGTATATGTTCTGGAGGCGTTAGCAATACTAGCAAGGCGCCTTTGCCACCCCATTCCAAAGGCGCTTCGTGGAACCCCACCACATCGGGGTGTTGCACTAACCAGTTGGGAATATGCTGTTTTAGGATACGGCTGCCAATACCATGCACTATGCAAATACAGTAGTAGTGTTGTTTTTTAGCGTAATGCAGTAAATCGGCAATTTCGGCCTTGGCGTTTTCCCGGTTGTAGCCGTGTAAATCCAAGGTCACTTCTGGTGCATAAATGCCTTGGCGCAGCCTTTTCACTTCGCCGGAAAAGGTTTTGTTCCTTGAATACTTGAGGGGCTGGGTTAGGTCAAAGTGTGCCTGGAAACCGTCGGAAAATTCAAAGCTGGCCCTTGACCGCTTTTGCTCTTGCTGGCGCCGTTTATTCTGCAAAATCTTTTGGTTTTGCAGTTTCTTGTTCCTGGGTAAAGTGACCTTGTCTTGAGCCAGCGGCTTTATTCCTGCCACAGCATCCCGAAACAATTGCACACCGTCATCTCCAGCCTGCCCATTGGCAGAGTCTTCAGGTGTTTTGGGGTATGAGTCAGGCCGTTTCAATGGGGTAATAGGATTGTCTAAAATTGGCGCAACCTTAATGCCTGCGGCCATTGATTGCAAGCCGCGTGAAATTAGCAGTCGTTAACTGGCCGGTTAGTGGTTACACTATGCCATTAGATTTTTATTTAGGAGTACCATCGTGGCCCCCACAAGCCAATTCCAACCAGCTGAGTTGCATGAGGCGCTTACCGAACTCGATTCTATCTTGGATGTCGCCAGGTGGGTTTTATCCCAATTTAATAAACACAACCTGTATTTTGGTCACGGCAGCGATAATGCCTGGGACGAGGCATTGACCCTAATTGGACAAGTTTTGCACTTACCATTGCCGATACATACTGATTTTTTACCCGCAAAAATCACCAAGTCTGAACGCAAGGCCATCATCGACTTGGTACAACGCCGGGTGAATGAACGTATTCCGGTAGCTTACCTCACTAACCACGCATGGTTTGCAGGCCTGCCTTTTTATGTGGATGAAAGGGTACTGGTACCGCGTTCGCCGTTTGCTGAACTGATAGGCAATGGCTTTGAAAACCATTTAAACCACGAACCGCTGCAAATTTTAGACATGTGTGCTGGCAGCGCCTGCATTGCTATCGCCTGTGCCTATGCTTTCCCTAACAGCCATGTAGATGCGGTCGATATTAGCCAGGATGCGTTGCAGGTAGCGGATATTAATATCCAAGAGCACGGTTTGTCTGACCGGGTTTATGCTATCCAGTCTGATCTGTTTAGCGCATTGGAAGGCCAACGTTATGATCTGATTATCTGCAATCCACCCTATGTTGACGCAGAGGATATGGCAGATTTGCCCGAAGAATTCCACCACGAGCCAAGGTTGGGTTTAGAGGCAGGCAATGATGGCCTGGATCTGGTGAAGAAGATTTTGCAGCAAGCCCCGAATCATCTAACCGATAACGGATGGTTATTTGTGGAAGTGGGCAACTCTCTGGTACATATGCCTGAGGCATTTAGTGGCCTGCCGCTGCATTGGGTTAACCTAGAGCAGGGTGGCGATGGCATTTTTGCCATTAATAAAGAGCAATTAGTCACATTCTTGGAAGGGGAACAAGACGCATAATGTCAGGAAATAGTTTTGGAAAGTTATTCACAGTAAGCACCTTCGGTGAAAGCCACGGTATTGCAATAGGTGGCGTAGTCGATGGCTGTCCTCCTGGATTGGAGCTCAGCGAAGCCGATATGCAGGTGGATTTGGATCGCCGTAAACCTGGTACCTCCCGATATACAACCGCCCGGCGCGAAGATGACGAAGTACAAATTCTGTCGGGTGTATTTGAGGGCAAAACCACAGGGACTTCTATCGGTTTGTTAATCAAGAATAAGGATCAGCGTTCCAAAGACTATTCCAAAATAAAAGATATCTTTAGGCCTGGCCATGCTGATTACACCTACCAGCAAAAGTATGGCACCCGGGATTACCGAGGCGGTGGGCGCTCTTCAGCGCGGGAAACAGCTATTCGGGTAGCGGCGGGCGCGATTGCCAAGAAGTACCTGAAACAAGTGCACAATATCGACGTTATAGGCTACCTGTCCCAGCTAGGGCCTATTGCGATGGAATTTAAACAACCGGCCAGCATCAACGACAATCCGTTTTTCTGTCCAGATCCGGCCAAATTGGACGACCTTGACCAGTATATGCGTGACCTGAAAAAACAAGGAGATTCGGTGGGCGCAAAAGTTAGCGTAGTGGCCACCAATATGCCGGTTGGTTTGGGCGAACCGGTATTTGACCGTTTGGATGCTGAAATTGCCCATGCCCTGATGGGCATTAATGCAGTAAAAGGTGTTGAGATCGGTGATGGCTTTGATGTTGTCACCCAAAAAGGCAGCGAACACCGGGATGAACTCACTCCAGGTGGATTTAAGTCAAATCGATCAGGCGGCGTATTAGGTGGTATCAGCACGGGCCAGGATGTGGTTGCCCATATGGCGCTGAAACCGACTTCAAGCATTAGTGTACCGGGTGAAACCATCGATATCCGGGGTGATAGTGCTGAAATTATTACCAAAGGCCGCCACGATCCCTGTGTCGGGATCCGTGCCGTGCCTATTGCGGAAGCCATGTTGGCTTTGGTCTTGATGGATCACTTGCTCAGGCACCGCGCGCAAAATGCACTGGTGTCGTCCGAGACGCCTGTGATCGCTGGTCAAGCCCCGGCACAGGAAGGCTAGCCGGGCAGACATGCGCTTTAACCTGCTGTTCCTTGGGCTGGCCTATCTCTTCTATTATGGCCACTTGGGGGTCATCGTTCCTTTCCTGAGCCTTTACCTCGACGGTAAAGGCTTCAGCTCCGAGCAAATCGGTGAACTTATGGCTATCGTCACGGTAGCCCGGATCATCGGGCCAAATTTGTGGTCAACCCTCGCTGACAAAACCCAAAAACGGCTACAAGTATTCCGGCTTGGCGCCTGCCTGACTTTCTTGAGCTTTTTGATTTTGTATCCCGCTGATGGTTTTTGGTATATCACCCTGGCTATGGGGTTGGTCATGATGTTCTGGACTGCCATGGCACCGCAGATGGAAACGATCGCGCTAAACACTGTCTCAGGTGATGCAAAACGCTATTCTGTTATCCGTATGTGGGGCAGTGTCGGTTTTATCCTGTTTTCAATTGTCACTGGCTTCTTGGTGGATAGGTTTGGTGCTGCCGCGATGTTGTGGAGCGGTACCTTTTTGCTGGCAGCGCTGTTTCTGATGGCCATGCTGATAAAGTACCGGCAGGAGCCACAAACGAGTGCGGCGGATCGCGGCGGGATCTGGCAGCAAGCGCAAGCCAAGCCGTTTGTATTGTTTATCGTCGCTTCGATATTATTGCAGTTTAGCTTTGCCCCTTATTACAACTTTTTTGCCTTGTATATGGCTGACTATGGCTACAGTGCTTCAGATGTAGGCTGGTTGGTTTCATTGGGGGTTGCAGCAGAGGTAGTTATTTTTTTGATTGCAGGTAAGTTGCTCAACCAGTTTGGGATCAAGCTGTCTCTCATTTTTTGTATGTTGATTACAGCACTGCGTTGGTTTGTTTTGGGCACCGCCGCAGAGTATCCTTTGTTGCTATTGGCATCCCAGTGCATACATGCTTTTAGTTTCGGCCTTGCCCATGCCGCATCCATGAAATTTATCCATAGCCATTTTGAACCCAACTGCCAAGGCCGCGGGCAAGCGCTTTACGTTAGTTTGTCCTTTGGCATAGGCGGGGCATTTGGTAGCTATGTAGTTGGACAAATGTGGCAGCAAGGAGCTGGGGCCTTGTCATCTTTTGTTATGGCGACTATGGTGGCCTTATTGGCAGCTTTAGTGGTGCTGTTTATGCCGAATGACAAAACCGTTAGGGTCTAAACATCGCGATCCCAAAGGAATAGTTGGGCGTTTTCTTGATCGAGTTGGAAACGGAAAGCGCGCAGGAAGTTCATTCCCAAGAGGCCGTCGGCCTGCAAATCTTCAACCGGCAATACCATGATGGCAATGTCTTCAACCTTGTATTCACCAATTGCTAAGCTAGCAAATTTGAAGGCTGTTCCCCTGACCCGTCCACCGGCAGTTTTCACCGTATAGCGACCTAAAAACTCAGGGTTGTAACGCCGCAACCGGTCAAAGGTGGTACTGTTGACAACGGTGGTTGAAGCACCAGTATCAATCATTAATAACACTTCCTCGCTGTCATCCACCAGGGCGCTAACCAAGTAATGATCCCTGTCCTTGCTTAGGCTAATTCCTTCGCTGGCGATCCCGTCATCGGTTTCTTGCCGGGTGCGGATGCGCTGCAGGTTGCGCAAACGTTTAATTTCCTTGTCGTCGGACGGCAAGTAGGTGAGGATGCCCTCCATCATGCTGAACTGTCCCTGTTCGGCATAAGCGTTTGCCAAGCTCACAAGCAGGTAACGGTTTTCGGGATCATAACCCAATAACGATTCCAGCATCGTGGCTAAAATATCCCAAGCGCCTACATCGGATAAGCGATCCACCATCCGGCGCAACTGGCGGTTGATTTGGTTTTCAAGAACCTGGCTTAAATCTTCCGGCAGTTCGTTGCGCCTTAACTCATAATAGCTGGCCAACACCGCCGTAAAATCATCACGGGTTAGGTTGTCGGTGATTTCTAAATACAAAAAATAGGGATCATAAGGGAAGTTCTGCAAGAACAAGTGAATCAATTCGTAATACTCGTGGCCACGCCTATTCTCCCGAGCGTCTGCCATCGCAGAACGAATAGTGTCAAACCAGACTTTCCTGGTGCTGTCTGCAAGCTCCGGATTTTCGCCTAAAAGTTCGCTGTAAAGCCGCAGTGCCTCTGGGAAGTTCTTGTCGATAAAGGCGGTTTCTATGGCGGAGGGTGGGGTAACCGTCACCACACTGGGTTGGCGTTCTATCGCTTGTGACTGGAAGTCGACTTTAGCTTTTTCCAAATCCAAACCGCTCATTTCTAATTGTGAGTACAAATAGAAATTAAGGGCCAATGACAAGGCAAACAAGACAAAAAATATCAGGGCTATCAGGCGCACAGGTAAACAAATTTGGTGAAAGTGTATTAAGTTATGCCTCAAGCTTGGGTAGGCGTCAAGGCAAGCTGAAAATATTGTGTGTAGGTTCAGGTTTAGTTAATTAATTTCGATTTTGCAAGCAAGGCGCAGCTAAACTGGTCTTATATCGATTTGGGAGGCCAAACGAATGTTAGCGTGTGATCTACATGACTATTTTGAAATAGTCTGCATGTTCCATTACCAGGTTAATGCTCACTTGAAAGATGGTAGCAATCACATTGGTAAAGCAGTTGATATCAAAACAAAAAAAGGCGAAGAGTACCTGGTGTTAAAGGCTGCTGTAGCTGTTCAGGAGGTCTCGCTAAGCAGCATAAAAAAAATAGAGGTTATAACGCCTAATGCCCGGTTTAAGCAAATAGTGCTTTAGCGTGAGTAAACAGTCGCCTTATCCCCGTATTGCCCTGATTTGCTTCTGCGCCTCAGGACGCAGGTCAGTCTGGTTGACGCGCTGGAAGTAATCGATGGCCTTGGTTTTGTCTTTGGCGACGCCACGGCCAAACCGATACATCTCCCCTAGGTAATAGCTGGCAACATCATCACCAGCGTTACTTTGCTCTCGAAGTAGAGGTAATCCTTGTTGGTACAGTGAGGTCGCCCGGTTAAAGTCCATGGCAACACCTTCACCTTTTTCGTACATACGCGCCAGCTCGTAAAACGCCAGCGGGTACTTTGCCTCCACTAGCCGGTGGTAACCCTTTTGTGCTGTAGCGTAATCCAAATCAAACAAATGGGCCTGCCGGGTATCCAGGTATAGGATGTTAATTTCCCGCTCAGCATTGCCTGTTTCTATATAGTCATAGATACCCACGCCTAACACTGCGAGTATGATAATTACGACTAGCGTTTTCATTATTTAATCCTCACACAGTTTTCTAGCCACTGATTCCCCAAATGAACAACTCGACAATGAATCTTCGGTAATAGTCAATTTATGGCGCCAGCAACCATAGGCTTGGTTTACGCACGGACCGCCGCGCGGATCCAAGCAGGATGGAGAACCTTCCACCGGCTCAGGGTTGTAGCTGATTCTAGCGGTGCCACTGGATGACGAGGTGGCGGCACAAATACAGGTAAGTAATCCTACACCTTCACTACCGCGAAATAATGATCGTGACAGGCTGGCCACCATATCTGGCCCTGCTTCTTGCAAGCGGCCATTAATAGCGGCAATTTTGCGCTCTGAAATGTCGCCACAATCGACAGGGGAGGCGCTGCCACCCGGCTGGTATACTGGGATAGGGTCTGTGGTGCCCGGCGAACCCTCTGGTACGCCATTGGGATTATCTTCCCTTAGCCGTGCAAGATATTGTTCTCTTGAAAGCCGGGCTTGTTCCTCCCGTTGCTTGCGCCTGGCAGCTAGGTCTGCCTTGCGTTCAGCTTCCATTTTTTTGGCCTTGCTCCTAATCGCAGCCACTAGTTCTTTAATGCGGGTATTAGTACTTTGGTCAAGGCTGTATAGGGCGATAAACCTATCCCTATCGTTGATCAAGCGGCGAAGCTCACCATTGGTTTCTTGGTCAACTTCTATATAGGCCAGGCTGCCCATACGGATACCGTAAAGCTTATCGTATAATTCTGCCGCAGCTTTTTCCCGTGCTTGGTAATCTGCCCATTTTTCACCAAACACTTTTAATTCCCAAGGCTGGTAGCGCTTTCCAATCAACAATCCGTCGGTGTAAACCTTTTCCAGGTTAGCGTCGTTGTTATCAATGCGGTACCACTCTTTGTCTTTATCATCCCAAATCAATATCGGACCCGAGCGTTCATCAACTGGCCGGTACAGGTAGGAAGGGCCTTTTGGCACATAAGGGCCGCCATCGGCAATGTCGCTGCCAAACTTTTTCAGAGCGCGTTGCTTTTCGTTGAAGAAAAAGTCATAGGTACCTGCGCCCAACATGTTTTCATTGCGTTCTTTATCGATGTTCGCGGCAAGCTTGTCTGTCGCATTTAGCATGCGCTCGGTCACTTCGCCGTATTTTTTTAGGATACCCCCGATAAAAGGCACCTTTTCGCCCTTGTCAGTGAGTAACTTGGCCAAGTAAGTCATGTGCATCGCCAGTGGGCCGCCACGGCGCTGGCTTGCTTTGTCGTGGAAGTCTTTGAGTGCATAGGCCATGTCCAGCGTTTCGGTTACCTTGCCGCCGTGTTCCGTAAAGCGCTTCAGGGTTTTGGAGTGGCTTGCAAGCTGATCCCGCACCTTCTTAATTTGTTGCTCAATTGCATCGCGTTCAGGGCCTTTGGGCAGTCGGGCAACTATATCCCTTACCTTGCCCAGTCCTCCGTGGGCGTCGGCCACCCAGGCCTCAGTTTCTTGCACTGACTCAAGTACCGAACGGAACTGAGCATCGGTTTCGGCCAGTGCCTGTTGTTCATCGTAGGCGTGGGCAAAACCGCATACTGTCATAAACATGCACAAGCAAATGATTAAGTGTGTTTTACAATTCTTCATTGGGCATTCTCGAATACTGATTTGACATAGGAGTTAAGGCGTTTTTCATCTTCTGGATGGAACCCGACACGTCTGATCCGCTGTTTTTGCATTTCGTTGGGGTAGAAATATGTCACTCCGTGATAGCCCCGTTGCAGTGTTTCCCAAATTCCGCTGGGCATGCCTTTGACGGCTGTGCCCACCCATATCTCGCCTTCACCGCAGTTGACACATTTGGGGTTAAGGGCTTTGGCGCGATCCCCATCGTTGTGCATGACCAGTACCCCATGCCCGGTTGCAAAGCCACCGATACATTGCCCTAGCCAACTAATGGCAACGCCATCCATGTCATATAGGCTCCAGGCTTGGCAGCCAGTGACGGCATCTGCCATCATCCTGCCTTTTAAGGTGCGTTTGGCAGAGGCTTTGCCTAAGTCAAAGGTACCAGGCGTAAAAGTAATGCCTGAAGTAGGCGAGCTCGAATTGCCTGTGTCTGGCGATGCTGGTGGTGGAGAAGCATTGCCTGGTGCCGGGTTGCCACCATTTCCATCTTCCCCTGTATCTGGCGCTGGCGTACCCCTTACAATGGCAAGTAGCTCAGCCTCGAACGCTGAAGTGTCAAGTTGGTCATTGATTCTCCCTGTGGTACCGTCAAACAGTATGTGAACTTCATCTGGCGATAACACGTGGTCGTAGATCCGCAAATCATCCATGACCCCTTCAAACTGGACTTCGTCACCAAGGCGCCGGTCAACGCCTATGGTGTGGGGGTCTTTGAATTGCACGCCAGTACCGGTATATCGGGTACTATCTTCAAAGCCATCAATATAGATCCGTATTTTAGTGTTCTCTTCTTCGCCCTCTCGCACCATGGCTAGAAAGTGCCATTCGCCATCCCGGATACTCTGGTTGGATCTCAAGTCAACGTTGCCGTTGTTCCAATAAACGCGCACTGTGCCGCCTAATAACTCAAAATTGAAATTCGGACGGGCGTCATAATTGCCAATGATGATGCCCCTATCTGCATTGGTTGGGATTTTTAACCACAAAGAAACGCTCATGGGGCCGGTACCTATAGGGAGGGGCTGGGATAGGGTGATATGATCGTCGACGCCATCAAAGGCCAACGCCCCATTGACGTTGCCCTGTCGGTCTTCAGTGGCCGTTACCCCTTTCATCTGGCCATTCCAGACACCGACCACGTCCTTGGCATTGCCATCCATTGGCCAATGGGCAATCAAGCCTGCTTTTGCCGACGTAACCAATGATATAGCTAGAACTAGCAACAGTGTTTTTAAGCTGACAGGGACAAAGTTATTTTTTGATGGGTGCATGCAGTTAGCCTCTACAAAATCAAATTAATTGATAGCCGATGGGCACTACTTGATTTCCCCAGAAACAAGGTTGAAACTCACTTCTTGGGCTATCCTCTTTTTTAGGGTACTGCGCGGGTAGTAACAGGTGTTGACTCAGATCAAGTGCAAGTAGACAGAAGGTTTTTAATAATTGAGGCTAAGCAAAACGGGTAAAAAAACTGGTTTTGTTAGTCTTTTTTAACCTTGCCGGTACAGTTTGAGTTTTATCATTAACAGCCTTTGACAGGCTGTGGGAATTAACGGACATGACAGATTCAATGATACTGCATCACTATGATAACTCTCCCTACGCGGAGAAAATTCGTTTGATGTTTGGTTTAACCCATTCTCATTGGAAGTCGTTGCTTTCGCCTATAAAACCGCCCAGGCCAAATGTGGATCCTTTAACCGGTGGCTACCGTCGTATCCCGGTTGCGCAGGATGGCGCGGATATATTTTGTGATACCACATTGATAGCGGAAGAAATTGCCAACCACACTGGTTATACGGGGCTCAATCCAGCCAATGTATCGCATGAGGCCAAGATACTTATGCAAAAGGCAGAGAAAGAAGGTTTTTTCGCTGCCATTGCTTCGGTGTCGCCATTCCGGCTGCTTGGCACTATGCTGCGCACCATGGGACCTGTGGAAATGATCCCGTTTATCATAGATCGTGCTGGCCTTTTAACAGGTGGCAGCCAAAAACAAACCAGCCCTGGCGAGGCAAAACGTATTATGGCGGCTTTGTTAGAAGATTTGGACAAAAGGCTTAGCAACAATGCCTGGTTGGATGGTGACAAACCATCGGTTGCTGATTTCACTGTGTACCATCCTTTGTGGCTGCACGTGCAATCCAGCCGCAAGCCAGTTCCTGGTGGAGCCAACGTGCAGCGCTGGTACCAAGCAGTAACAGACATCGGCCATGGCCAGCGCGAAGAGACTTCACGCGCCTATGCGTTCCAGATAGCCAAACTATCTTCGCCAAGGCCTTTGCCAAATAGTATCTCAGATGTGCCTATTGCAATTGGATCAAAAGTTAGTATCGCACCCACTGACTATGGTGTTGAGCCAGTATTTGGTAATTTAGCTGCATTTACACAAAACCGCATAATCATAGCGAGGGAGACTGAACAGTTTGGCTTACTGCATGTGCATTTCCCCCGCGACGGCTATGCGTTAAAACAGCAATAGGATTTTGTGCTGACTAAAGCCTTACAGGCTCTTTTACGAACACAATTTGATGTCTAGCGACTGTTACAATGACAAACCGGTAGGCAGTTCATCACCCCACATTTGTTGGTTCATTTTGTCTTTGTTTTTACCCAAAGCAGCAATCTCAATTAGGCTCAGCTGTTTTCGGATGTCGTCGGGTAAGTGCCTAAATTCACCCAGGAATTCATCCACAAACGCTTGATCCAGGCGGAAGCTGGCATCGGCGTACATGAGCTGGCGGTTGAGCAGGCGCGCGGTGCAAAACACAAAATCCTGCTTTAACTTGGCATCGTTGAGCTGGTTAGCGCAGCTGTGCACCACGTTGGTTTTAATATCCAAAGGCAAGCGCTCCAGGGAGCCAAGCAAGCGCAGTTTTTCTTCTAGGGCGGTAGCTACTTTCGGTTTACCGCCCTGTTTGCGTTGGTTGGCGTTAAGCACGTGGTTGATGTCAGAATAGATCACCAGTTGCTGCTGTTGGTTTAACCCGGCTGCGGCCCGGCGCCAAAAAGCCCACCACTGTGCCCAGATGTCTTTTTGTTGGTTGTGCTGTAAGCCTTGGCCATATAGCCCCCATACCTGTTCAATCCGCTCACGGTCACCTACAAAACCCATACCAGGGCGCAGGCAGTAGCCCGCAATATTGAACCATCCGCGCTCGTGCTGGGGACTGCGCCTGCGGCGTTTGGCGTGTTTTAATAAATGGTCAAAAAGGCTTCTGGCAGTCAGGCTGCTCCAACTGTTGCGTGTACCCAGTAGTTTTTCTAGGGATTTCTTGAGCGGCTCTTTGGGCTGCCGTTTGGCCTGGTTGCCATACCAATGTTCAATGATGTCTAGCGCCTGTGGCAGTTTCGGGTGGTGTTGCAAGCCATCGTTATCCTGCAAGGTTTCTTTGCGTAGGTTAAAGGCAAGTTGCCATTGTTGATCAGCACTTATTGCGAGCAGTTTTACATTGAGTACGCCGAGTTCATCCAGTAACGCCTCCAGCTCTACTTCAACTTCTCCCTCACCGGCTATTTGCGTGGTTAAAGGCGGCATAAGGTGCAGGCTTTCATGCCAAGGTGTAATCTGGCCAGCAGCGGTTTTTTGTTCTTCCAGGCTGTATGCCACCTGGAAACGCACGCTTTGGCCCAAGGTCAGGGTAAAGCGCTGCCCAGGCAGCTTGATTGCAGCGTTGACTTGGGTCGCTTTGGGTAAAATGCACACGGCTTTTGCCCCGTGTTCGCTGTCCACCTGTAAAAAGTAATTACGCACTACGCTGCTGGCGATCAATTGCTGCTGCATAGCATGGGCGATCCCATATAAGGTGGCGCCCTTGGCAACCGCGTATTGGGGTTCCTGGTTACTTAACCACAGAACCGGATTGTCATTTTGTTGATCCTGCCAACTGGCCACCAAGTTTTGCAAGCGCTGGCTCACTTGTTGGCTTAAAAATGGCCCGCCGTTGAGCAACCAGACGTCTGGGATAAACTTGCCCGGTTGCCCGGCGGCATCTTGCTGCGGGTCGCTGCTATTGTGCTGCTGTAAAAACCAAGCAATATGCCTAGAAATAGCGGCGTCGCTTGGGTAGGGCAGGCCGGTGTCGGCCAATGAACGCTTTCTGGTTTTCGGCTTGCTGTCGGCGGCGACTGTCGGGAAAAAACCTTCGAGCAGGAGTTGCTCGCTTTCTTTGAGGGTCAAGCGGGTTTCTTTAATCCCGGCAAACAAACCGCTGCCGCCGGTTTGCCACTGTAACCTGGTTTCTTCAGGTGGCGTATCTGACAAAAATGCTTCTTTGGCTTTTTGGCATTGGCCTACCAACTTGTTGATATTGGCTAATGTTGGCTCTAGTTCCAGTTTCTCCAAGGCCCGCGCTGCCAAGGCCAAATCCATATTGTCGCCACCCAGCATAAGGTGCTCGCCGACGGCGATTCGTTCAAAAGTTGGCGCTTCCCCCACTTTAGAGGGCGTTATTTTAACTAGGGTAAAGTCAGTGGTGCCGCCGCCCACGTCGCACACCATCAGGGTGGATCGTTGCGCCAAGGTCTTGGCATCATGCTGTTTTAGCCAAAAGTAACAAGCGGCTTGGGGCTCTTCCAAAAGTTTGAAATTAGACAAGCCGGTGCGCTGCAGGGCCTCAATGGTCAGGGCGCGCGCGATATCATCAAACGAGGCCGGCACTGTCACCACGAGTTGTTGTTTTGCCATTGGGTGTTTGGGAAAACAATAATCCCAAGCTGCTTGGATATAGGCCAGGTAACTGGCTGTAGCCTCAAGTGGTGTACAGGTGGCGACGCCCTCAGGGGCGCCTTTTGGCAGTTGGATTTGGTCATTGGATTCGGCCAGGTATCCCAACCAGCTTTTCGCACTTGTGATGCATTTGCTTGGCGTTTTGTTGCCCAATTCGTGGGCGAGTTTGCCAATGATGGCCTCTGGCAGCGACTGGTTGTACTTGTCCACACCCCAGGGCAAGGCTAGTTGCGCCCGGTCAAATTCGGCCTGGTGGTGGTACCTGGCCGCTGGCAACATTGGCAGAGATTCCATTTGGCCTGGTGCCACAAGTTGCGGGATAGGGAACAGCTCAACCGGCGCGTAAGCCTTGGTTGCTGGATTAAAGTGGGCGTAGCTCACCACTATATTGGTGGTGCCCAGGTCAATGCCGATAACAGTTTTCATTAGATGCAGTAAGCCGGTTGCAGTGGGCTGTTTGGGTAAAACACTATAAGTGTAAAGGTAGGGGCACGGCGCGGTTGCGACAAGCCCCTAGACGTGAAACTTCGCTTTTTTACCAGGTTTTATGCAGGCCGGGTCTCAAAGTTCACTTGCCACTGGCCTTCGCCGTTTTCCTCAACGGCGGTTAGCACCAAGGTACCAAGTTCATTGATGGCCGCTTGTAGCTGCACGTTTACCGTTTGTCCGGCCTGGTGGCTATCAGAATGTAAGGTCACTGCGATTTCCGGCAGTTCCGTTAACTCGTCTTCTTGCCAATAGTCCAAGCGCACGCCAGATTGGTCTTCGCGGCGCACTTTAGATTCGTAGAATTTGAAGTAGACCGGTTCACCTACGGTCAAGGCAAAGTTTTGCGCTGGCAATTCTGCCTTGGTGCCTTCTTCCATACCAAATGGCGCCAAACACAGTGCTTCCATAGGAGGCGCCAGTCCTGGTATAGCAGGCATCGCGCTTTCAATGCCTACATAATAGGCCGCAGCTGTACCACCGCGGATACGCACCCCTTCCCCTAAGCGAACCTGGCCATAATAGCTGGCACCATTGGCGACAGCCTGGTCAACATCGATACCCGACAGGACGCTGACAGGTTCAGCACCATCGGCTTGCAACCATTGGTTTATCACCTCCGTAATACGGGTCACTATGCTGTGGGCTTTTGCGACTCCACCGTTAAACAGGATGGCCGTTGGGTGGATAAAGGCGGCGGCTTCATTGGCAGCCATGCCTTCTACGTTGTGCGCGGCGGTTTTTTGCCGAGTAAGGAAGCTTGCTAGGTGGCGGGTAATGGCCGGATCCTGCTCGTAAGGCAAGCTAATGGTGGACAGTGCCGTACGGGGACGGCGTTGCAGCTGCGCATCTACCGCGACATGCGGGAAGAAGCCTTCAACTAATACTGAGTTTACCTCGTCACGGGTCAGTTCTGAGGTCAAGCTGCCTCCCATCAAGCTGGAGCCACGGCTGGGTACAACCAATGGCATGCTCTGGGTGTCGTTGTCAGCTAGCAAGGTTTCTTTGGCGTGGCGGCAAGCGTGGGCAAGGCCCGCGATTTGCCAAGGTTGCAGGCGTTTGCCTTGCTGGGCTAATTTTTGGGCAACAACGTGGGCAAGTGTCAAATCCATGTTGTCGCCACCCAGCAGGATATGGTCACCGACGGCTACCCGGTTTAACTGCAAAGAGCCTTCTGATTCGGTAACAGCGATAAGCGACAAGTCAGTGGTACCACCACCGATATCTACTACCAGGATCACATCGCCTACGCTGACTTGTTCGCGCCAGCCATCGCCAGCTTTGGCGATCCAACTGTAAAGGGCAGCTTGCGGCTCTTCCAATAATATGGCGTTACCGAGGCCGGCTTCACGGGCAGCTTCCATGGTGAGTTCGCGGGCACCGGGGTCAAACGAAGCGGGAACCGTTATCACGAGCTGCTGTTGGCTAATATCGGCCTCTGGATGGGCATGGTTCCATGCATTGCGCAGGTGCTCCAAATAGTATTTGGACACATCGTAGGGCGACAGCTTGTGCACGTCCTCGGGCGCTTCTAAGGGCAGGAAACCTGAGCGGCGATCTACCTCTCCATGGCACAACCAACTTTTGGCACTGCTAATGACGCGATCCGGGGACTTTACGCCCAGGTCACGCGCCATGCTACCTACCAGGCTGTGACTTTGATGCCAAGGCAACGGCAATTGCTGTGCATCAAACTGGGAAGCATGGGGTAAAAAGGTGAATGACGGCAGCGCGGGCTTAGCTTCAACCTGGCCCGCTGCAACTAATTGCGGAATGCCAAAAGTATGTAGCTGGCTAGTGTCTTCTAATTCACAAAAGGCAAGCACACAGTGGGTGGTGCCTAAATCTATTCCAATACTATATTTAGCATCCATTAGAGTTCGACCTCCGCAGGAGCCACTACACTAAGGTCTGAACCTTCAGCGACAGCAGGTAAGTTGATTTGTGTGATTTTCCAACCTTTATGGATCAGGGTGCCATTGTATGGGGCGTCACCTGAAATATTGCCCACTAGGCGGTAGGCTGAACGGTCATAATCTGCGGCCAAATTAAGGCTGTCACCTTCTGCAACTTCTGCAACAGGCGCCAAGGCAACATGGCCAGCCAAGCTGGCTTTTACACCCTGGTGCACAACGCGGGCAGCCGCGGCTACCTGGTCGTCGGCAAAAGCATTGATATCTTCATTGATAAAATCTAACAGACGTCCGTCTTTTTGTAATAGTGCTAAAAGCTGGGCAGCGGCATCTGTATCGTTTTGTTGCAAGGTGATCGCAGGTTCTGGTGCTACTTCCGGTTCGGCTTCCGGTTCAGCTGGTTGCTGAGAGGCAAATAATGATTGGGTGTAGCTCGCGCTGAAAATCATTTTAATAGCCATAGAAAGGCGGGTAAAAAAAGAAAATTGTGTTTCCATTGTCGGTTCTCCAAAATTGCACTGCCCATTCCGGGGCAGGAGGATGAAAAATGAGTCGCATGAATACAGGTTTTTGCAGTTGCAAAGGAACCTATGCTAACGCCGCGGAATTTAGCAGATTATTGTTGTAGAAACACGCAAAAACTGCTTAAAAAGGCGGCGATGGGGCAAAAAAACGCAGATTTAAAATGGTATTAACACAATGCTTATCTGGCTTTTACATTCAAACAAACGTTTTAGTGATTATTTGTTGTGGTTATATCGGGGAGGCATTGCTCGCCTGCAAATAAGCGCTGCATAATATCGCGCTCGGTGCTGACCATTGGCAGGATGAAGTCTTCGATTTCACCGATTTTTTTAAAGGCATCAAAACCATCTTCCAGGAAGTTTTGCAAGGTTTCCAAACCAGCGAGTTTGGCTGGGGTGCGCGCCATCACCAGGATCATGCCTATGCCTGGTATCTTGACCACGCTTGCCAAATCCAAACCCAATTGTTCAATGTAGTCTATTTGCAACTTGCGCTGCTCGGCATTGTCGCTGGCTGCATAGGCCTGCGCGTAGCTTTGCGAGGTGATGGGTTGCTCGCCTAGATGTTCCAATAGCGTAACATCCAGTTCCTGCGACAAGGCGTTTAGGTGGATAGCGACTTCCAGTGATTCCAACGCCTCAACCGGTAGCCACTTTTCCATTTTTGGCACGACTTTGGCGATATCCTGGTCGCGTTGGCTAAAGTCTTTTGGGCCGTATAGTTCGTCCACAAAAAAATTGATGGCGGGCACGTATTGCGGCGTTTCTAGGGCTTTGGCATGGCTGGTCAACAGGCGCTCACATTGCCATTCCCGCAGTGCAATCAAACGGTTACCCAATTGCCTGTCTTGCACTTGCTGAAACAGCTGCGCCGATTCAGTCAGGTATTTAATAATGTTTTCGACCTGTTTTCCCATGCTTGTTTTGCCCTTACTTCTCTACAATCAGCAAATCTGACATTGCCATTTTTTCCGGTCGATACGAGTTGACCTTATCGTCGGCCGGGTAGCCCAATGCCATACCACATACTAGTTTGTAATGTTTGGGGACTTTGAAGTAATTATCAAGGGGTTTACGCCAAATTCCCAACGCGCCCATGGCGCACGTGCCCAAGCCATGGTCAGTGGCTGCAAGCATTAAGGTTTGCATAAAAATGCCCAAATCCACTAGGGCTGTATGCTTCATCCTGGGATCGACAAAAAAGAACAAGGCTACAGGCGCATCAAAGAAAGTGAAGTTACGTGCCATGTGTTCATCCCGGGCTTTGCGGTCTTTGCGCTCAATGCCTAGTACTTCATACAAACCCATGCCTGTGGCTACCCGGCGCTGCTGGAAAATACCGGGATATCTGCCTAGGATGGGTTTGAAATCACTGTCGGGCATGGCATCGCTGGTCAGTGCGGAAACCAGCTTTTTCGGAAGCGGTTGTTTGTTGATAGCGCTAGAGCGCCAATATTTGTCTTCTAGCTCGGCACCGAGCTTTTTAGCAATGTCGCCCTGGGCGATTGCCATCTTATAGGGTTGTGAATTGGAACTACTGGGTGACTCTAATGCTGTTTCGAACAGGTTATTTAACATTTCCTGGCTAACAGGTTTGTCTGTAAAGGCACGGATACTGCGCCGTGAGTTGATAATATCCTGGAATTCCATCTAATGGTTTCCTCTGTAACTGGTACGACCATCATGCCAAAGATGGCGTTATCTGCACAAGCCAAGATTTGTCCTGTACAGCATTTTCCTGGTTATTAGGCTATACTGCGCCCCTTTTATACCAAGACCAGCTAAAACATCTGTGTTAACTGCTAGACCAAACCACCATGCCGAAGAGCTGATTGCGCTGTTTGATATTACTTTTTACCAAACGTTCAACACCCGCCTCGTGCGCGGTGACGGCGAGCCGGTTTATGTGCCTGCGGGTGATACTGAGCTTGGGCAGGCCGAAACTTGGCATCAAGTGGTATTCGCCCATGGCTTTTTCGCCAGTGCCATGCACGAGATAGCCCATTGGTGTATTGCCGGGACGCAAAGGCGCCAGTTGCTGGACTATGGTTATTGGTATTGCCCTGATGGTCGGGATGAACAGCAGCAAGCCGACTTTGAAAAAGTAGAGGTAAAACCCCAGGCTTTGGAATGGTGTTTTTGTGTTGCCAGCGGCTATCCGTTTAAAGTCAGTACCGACAATTTAAATGGTGCACCGGTGGATAGGTTTGCTTTCCAGGACAAGGTGTACAGCCAAGTTGCCAAATATTTAGAGGTAGGTTTACCTGCACGTGCCCAGGTTTGGGTACAGCAGCTGCAACAACACTATAAAATGCCGCCCCTTGAATTTGACGCTTTTCAGAAGGAGCCCGGGCTTGAGCTCGCCTGTTAATCCTAACAACCGTTTTAGACTGGGTTTGGTAATCAACCCGTTTGCTGGCATTGGTGGTGCACTGGCTTTAAAAGGCAGTGATGGCAAGGAAATTAGGGAGAAAGCCCTAGCCATGGGAGCCGAGAAAAAGGCCAACCAAAAAACGGGGGTAGCGCTGCAAGAGCTGCTAGCGCACAAGCAAGAATTAGAAATTGTTACCGCCGCTGGTGAGATGGGGTTAGAACTTGCCCAGTCTATGGGCTTTGACAGCCAGTGTTTATATCAACCTGAACAAGAACAAACTGAACCGGAAGATACGGAAAATGCCGTCAAAGCAATTGCCGAAGCTGGTGTCGACATGATCCTGTTTGCTGGTGGCGATGGCACCGCCCGTAATGTTTGTTCGGTGATCCCTGCGCACATCCCAGCATTGGGCGTGCCTGCTGGCTGCAAGATCCATTCAGGTGTCTACGCCATTACCCCCCGTGCTGCGGGTAGGGTGGTGTCCATGCTAGTAGCGGGCGAACTGGTCACGCTGGATGATGCTGAAGTCATGGATATTGATGAAACTGCGTTTCGCCAAGGCCGGGTCAAAGCCAGGCAGTATGGCGCCATGCGGGTACCGGCAGAACTGCGCTATGTGCAGTCGGTGAAAAATGCCGGTAAAGAAGCTGAAGAGTTGGTATTGGCAGATATCGCTGCCCACGTTATTGAAGACATGGATGACGAGTTGTACGTAATGGGATCGGGATCTACCGTTGCCGCCATTATGCAAGAGTTGGGTTTGCATAATACTCTATTAGGGGTGGATTTGGTGCAGGATCACCTACTATTGGCATCGGATCTCACGGCACCGGACTTGTTACAGGCAATTAAAGGCAAGCCAGTGAAATTGGTCATTACCTTGATTGGTGGCCAAGGCCATATTTTGGGGCGTGGTAACCAGCAGTTAAGTCCAGGGGTTATTCGCGAAATAGGACGTGATAACATCATCATTGTTGCTACAAAATCCAAGTTGCAGGCATTAGACGGGCGTCCATTGATCGTTGACACCCAGGACGAGGAACTAAACCAGGAATTAGCCGGCTTAATCCCGATCGTAACCGGCTATCACGACAGGGTACTTTACCCTATTGCAGCGCCACTTTAACGTCTTTATCGGCTTGGTAAACACTGAAATCCATCTTCTCTATAGCAATGTCATTTACCATCATACGCAATGTAGCAAGCGCAATGGCATGGCAATACAGGCTCATTGCTATGGGCATGAGATAATCCATTTGGTAGTGGTCTAGGCTTAGGGTGATCACAACGAAAATACTCATGCCGATGCTGGTGTAAATTGTCGATTTTAAACTAACGTTAATAATTTTTTCCCGATCGGCCAATGCTTGGTAAGGGTCGAATTTCCTAACGTACAAGGTCCAATAATTCATCCCGGCAAAAAATACGTTAGTCAGCAATACGGTAATGAGCACACCTACATCAGTAATTTCCTCTGGGAAGCCTGGGTTTTCCAATATTAGACTGATAATACAAGCAGCGATAAAAAACAATGCAGCCACAGCAAACTCCCATATCTTAATGTAATCAAAAAAGCCTTTTTGGGTCAGCGCAGCGCTGCGGCGTCCCCGGATATCCGCTTCACGCATCTGTTTTATCTGGTTAAATTCAGACTTTTCCAGTACCAATAGCGGGATAAACTGCAGCATGAAGTAAGCCCAAGGTAGAAGGCTAAATTTCTCCTGCACTACATCTACCTGTAACAGGATTAATACCAGCAAAATGGCAATACCGGCGAACAGCAATAAGTTGTTTACCCGCAGGTAGTTGCGGTGGTATTTGTGGTAAAGCTCCACGTCCTGCGGATACAGCTTTGGATATTTCGATGGCGGGTAATGCTCAATTACATAGCGCATCCTGGCATGCAACTTGCGCGGAAAATAATATGAAAACAGCGCAATTTGGCTGCACATTAGTGCGTAAAAGATGATTTTTTCTAGCATGTGTTTCTCCTTATATTTCCCTGTTGTTCATGATGTTGCCAAAACCGATGCGTATTTCTGAATCGGTAGCGCCCGCTTGGCGCAGACGATCTACAGTTTCACTGAGGCTAGATTCAACCATGCCAGCCAAGTCAGTATTGCAGTTGCTGTGGGCATCTGGGTGGATGAAGGTGCCGCGATAGCCCTTGCTTTGGATCACTTCATCCCGCTCTAGCAATTTGTAGGCTTTGGCCACGGTTTTGCTGTTTAAATTTAAGTTGTTGGCCAATTGCCGTATCGACGGCAGTGCCTGACCCGGCAGCAGGGTTTGCTGTGCCACTGCCTGCTTAATCTGGTTAATGATCTGCACAAACAAAGGTTCGGGATCATCAAGGTCAATACTGATTTGCATGCCACTCCTACACACTTTTGGAACAGGTATAATCTTATGTTCCATATGTACCATGTATGGTAATGGTACAAGTGGTTCATTGGATTGGCAAGGTGAAATTTTGAGCAAGAATGCTGATTAGGGGTTAACGCCTTGGTTTTAATAGGAAATTAATTTGGACTGCGGGAGAGGAACCTAACTAGCTATGGATGTTTTGCAAGGTTAATCCAGGTTTAATTTGGATGTAGCCAGGGCTCATTCAATAACTAAACCGTTTTTTCTGTTCCTGGTTTTTCCGCATTATTTCGTCATTATGTAATTTGCTACATCTCTTACTAATGTCTTTTGGATAAGGCGGTAGGCTGCGGTTAACAAATTTGGGCAACCCAAGGTTTGTCCTTATAGACTTAATTTCCTGCAAAATGCTGAAATATTTGGTAGCAACAGGGTCGTCGGTATATTTGTTTATATCTGTGCTTTTATATTTAGGTTTACCATTCCTATAGTCGCTTAAAGCCCTATAGGCTTTTCGAAATTGTTTTGCTGAATTTTTTGCTTGAACTGTTGCGCCAGGCGCGTTTCTCAACGTGTTATAATAGGCGTCTCCCACAGCATAAGTTGCGCTTTTGGATCCTCTGGCGATCACGATTTTTGCCCAGTACAGTCCTTGTTCAAATGTGTCCACGGATCTAAGCAATCGTCTAGCAAGAACATGTTGGGCAATAAAATCATCGGCGTGTGCCAATTCGACAATGAAATCTTGGTCATATTCCCGGTACAAATCATAGGTTTCGTGGCCATAACCCAGGACTAGTGCTTCCAATTCACTGACTTCTGAGTTCACTAAAATGGTGTGTGTTTGGAGATCTAGTTCATTGCACTCCTGCAAGGTTATGGTGTCGGCAGAATATGCACTCCAAAGCTCAACAAGCTTCGGGCTAATCTTGTCATAGGCTAGGTGAACTTGCATTGAGAGAGGATCGAGCTCTTGATGATCGTTTTGGGCTTCGGCTTGAATTGGTGGAAGACTGGAGACCTTGTTGGATGAAGTGTCATCTTGTGGTATTTGGGCATTGACAGTGGTTTCCTTAGGTAGGCTTGTAATACTTGGTTTTTCAACAACAATTGGGAGCT
Organism: Alteromonadaceae bacterium; assembly: GCA_965279005.1. Lineage (GTDB taxonomy): Bacteria > Pseudomonadota > Gammaproteobacteria > Enterobacterales > Alteromonadaceae > Planctobacterium. The sequence goes on from CBDIHK010000030.1 coordinate 120,793, forward strand.
CTTCTCTACCAGAATCCAATAGCACCCAGCTAGCTGCAACCGCCATAATTAAAACAACAATCCATGTTTTCACTGGCTGCCAATTCCCGCTCTTAAAAGTTACCGGTTGTGTTTAAGCTAAACTTAAACAAGGAAAATTTAAAGGAAACTCGATAGCAAATCGTTTAAAAAGCGTTTGCCTTTTTCTGTTACCTGCCAGGCGTCGTTAGATTGCGCCAGCAAGCCCTTACCTAGGTTTTCATCAAGCCTAGTGGCGACTTCCGGGAGGTTGGTGGCAATGCCGGTGTATTGCTCAAACTCTTGGATAGGGCAGGATTCCACTAAACGGAAGCGGTTCATAAAATATTCAAAAGCAAGCTCTTCGCTGGCCACCTGCCATTGCTCGTTGAGGTAGCCCTTGCTTAAGTCCATATAACCTTTGGGATGTTTTATTTTGCTGCGCCTCAACACCTGTTGGGTTTGCACATCGGTGATTTTACCGTGGGCACCGCAGCCAATGCCCAGGTAGTCACCAAAGCGCCAGTAATTGAGGTTGTGGCGGCACTGGTGCCCTGGCTGGCTATAGGCTGAAATTTCGTATTGCTGGTAACCGTGCTGGCCTAGCAGGGCATGGCCTTGTTCCTGGATATCCCACAGTATTTCATCTTCTGGCAAAGTGGGCGGTTTTGAGTGGAATAGGGTGTTTGGCTCAATGGTAAGCTGGTACCAGGACAAATGTGGCGGGGTGATGTCAATCGCCTGTAGTAGGTCGGATAATGCGTCTGCCGGTGATTGTCCTGGCAGGCCGTGCATTAGGTCGATATTAAAACTATTTAAGCCGATTTGTTTGGCAAACTTACCTGCATTAATTGCTTCTTGCCCACCGTGTATGCGGCCTAGGGTTTTCAGTTTATCCGCTTGGAAGCTTTGCACACCTATTGAAATCCGGTTGACACCAGCCTGCTGGAAACCTTGGAAACGGTCTTTTTCCACTGTGCCGGGGTTGGCTTCCATGGTTATTTCGCATTCGCTTGCCAACGGAACCCTTTGGCCTATGCCGTCTAACAACTGCTGCATTGCCTCAACCGAAAACAAACTAGGTGTGCCACCGCCAATAAAAATGGTGCTGATTTCTCGGCCTTGTAACCACTGCGCTTCTTGCTCCAAGTCGTTGAGTAAGTGGGCAAGGTATTCTTGTTCCGGTAGAGCCTGCTTCAGTCCGTGTGAATTGAAGTCACAATAGGGACACTTCTGCACACACCAGGGAATGTGCACATAAAGGGAAAGTGGAGGTAATGCTAGCAATGGGATCCCTTACCTATCCGCAGTCACGCTTAATGCCGGTAACACGGCCTGGGATTGCATTTTATCGATAATCTCCATCACCGCTTTGCCGCGATGGCTGATTTGGTTTTTTGAGTCCTTGTCTAGTTGGGCTGCTGTGCAGTCCATACCTTCTACCAAAAATACTGGGTCGTAACCAAATCCTTCTGTACCTTGGCGTTCAGTGCCAATACTGCCATGCCAAACACCCTGGCTAATAATGGGGGTCGGGTCTTCTGCCGAGCGCATAAATACCAGCACGCAACAGAAATAAGCTGCGCGGGAGGCTCCAGGGTTAGCACTGAGCTCTGCAAGCAGCTTGTCTATATTGTCATCATCGCTGGCATCCTCCCCCGCAAAACGGGCTGAATAGATACCAGGCCTGCCGTTGAGTGCGGGCACAACTAAACCTGAATCGTCTGCAATGGCGGGTTTCCCGGCACAGTGGGTGGCATGCCTGGCTTTGATAATGGCATTTTCCACAAACGTGAGCCCGGTCTCCGCTACAGAACCGATACCCAACTGTTTCTGGCTAAGTAGTTCGATGTCAAACGGCGCTAGAATTTGTTCAAATTCTTTGATTTTACCTTTGTTGCCGGTTGCTAACACAATTGATTTCATGTTCCTGTCCTAATGTAGTGACATGCAGTAAGTCCTATCGAGCTTTGCTATTTTTTGCTCTTCTTTTTCTTGCGTTTGGGCTTTTTAGAGGGCACCTTCGCCACTTTGTGCTTGGGTTCCAGTCCTTCAATTTTCTTCGGTTTTAATGCTTCGCCGGTATAGCGCCGGATTTTCTCCAAAATGCCCATGTCATGGGCTTCAACCAAGGAGATAGCAATGCCTTTTTTGCCGGTGCGCCCGGTACGGCCAATCCTATGCACATAGACATCTGCTGTACGGGGTAAGTCATAGTTAATAACGTGGCTTACCTGCTGGATATCAATGCCCCTGGCAGCAACATCCGTTGCTACCAGTACTTTGGTTGCCCCAGATTTAAATTGGTCTAGTGCGGCGATGCGTTTGTCTTGGGGCATTTCACCTCGGATAGCAGCGCAGGATACGCCAGCTTCGTGTAAGTGTTGCGACAATTGGTGCAGCCGTTCCCGGGTTTTTACAAAAACAATGGCTTTCTCAAGCTCGGTTTGGTTGAGGATATGCAGCAACAGCGCCTGCTTGTGCGCTAAATCGTCGGCAAAGTGGATCCACTGCAGGATTTTTGGCCGTTCTTTGCGGGAGGGGTTGGCACTTACCGATACCGGGTCGGTTAACACTGAACCGGCAAAACGCTGTACATCTGGGCTGTCTAACGTAGCTGAAAATAGTAGGGTTTGGCTGCGCCAACGCGCTTCGGCACATATTTGTTGTACAATGCCACCGAAGCCCATATCTAGCATGCGGTCCGCTTCATCCAGTATCACCCAATCCAGTTCCCGGCAGTCAAAGCGTTCTTGTTCTATGTGCTCAAACAGGCGTCCTGGTGTCGCAATAACCAGCTCTGGCGTTTCAGCCAGTGCAGCGTGGTCGGTGCCATAATTGATACCACCGATGATGACTGCAGATTTAAAACGGGTGTGCTGGGCTAATTGCTGGGCTTGTTCCTGAACTTGTAGCGCTAGTTCCCGAGTTGGGGTGAGCACCAATATACGGGCGGATCCTGCCTTGGGTTTGGGAAAATCCAACAGGTATTGCAAAGCTGGCAATAAAAATGCTGCGGTTTTGCCTGTGCCGGTGGGGGCAGAGGCCAATACATCATTGCCTTCTAATACGGCCGGGATCGCCTCTTTTTGAATTGAAGTGGGGGCTTCAAAGCCCATCTCTGCGACAGCCTGGCATAGGGTGTCGTCCAGCAATAACGATTCAAACATAGGAACCCTTGGACGTTTTTAGGTTAGTGTGTGCCTGAAACAGGCCACTGAAATTGGTTTTTCACGGTTTTTACCGCGTCAAGCCGGCGATTATACAACTGTTCTTTGATTTGTGCGCCTTTGTAACCCTGGGCAACGATATCTTGTACCGGACATTGGCGCGCAGCATCTAGGCAAGACTCTAGGTAGGCCGCTTGTGGATACTCGCTTTGTTCAAAGTGCAGGCGACCACGGGCATCTGCCTTGCAAGCTAGTAATATTTCGGTAAAACGCCCTGGCCGGCGCCAGGCGTCACACTGGTCAAAGAGTTTTAGCACGGTGCTGGCTTTGAGCTGTTTGGCCCGGTGAATATTGCCGTGCTGGCCACACACCAACATCGCAAGTTCCTTGAATTGGTTTGGTGCCTTGATACGCGCACACAATGACTCAACAAGTGGCACTCCTTTGCCCTCGTGCCCCGTGTGCTTTGGCCAAATTTCTTGTGGGGTAATACCCTTGCCAAGGTCATGGCACAGCGCGGCGAAGCGCACTGACGTGCTATCGCTTAGTTCAGCGGCCTGCTGCAATGTCATCATGGTATGTACGCCGGTGTCGATTTCGGGATGCCATTTGGCTGGGTTGGGTACCCCCCAAAGTTGTTCCAATTCCGGGAACCAGTAAGTGAGGCCGTTACAGGCTTGCAGGGTTTCAAAATAGACCTCTGGGTTGGCTTCGGACAGGGCTTTTTGGGTTTCTACCCAGATCCTTTCCGCGCTCAAAGATTCAACTTCGCTACCTTGGCATATCCCTGTCATTAGCTGCATGGTTGCTTCTGCTATGCTAAAGCCGTATTGTTTAAATCGCGCGGCGAAACGGGCAACCCTAAACACCCGCAAAGGATCTTCCACAAAAGCGGGGGAGACGTGCCGGATGACGCGGTTGTTGAGGTCATCAATGCCGCCAAAAGGATCCACATGCTTGCCTTGTTCGTCCAGGGCGATGGCATTGATAGTTAAATCGCGGCGCTCCAAATCCTGTTCTAGCGTGATTTCTGGGCCAAATTCGGTGCTAAAGCCAGTATAGCCAGTACCGGTTTTTCGTTCAGTGCGGGCAAGGGCGTATTCTTCTTTGCTGGTGGGATGCAGGAATACCGGAAAGTCTTTGCCTACTTGCATGTAACCTTGTGCCAGCATAGTGTCTTTGTCAGCACCCACTACCACCCAGTCCCGGTCTTTTACTTCGCGTTTTAACAAGGCGTCACGGACAGCGCCGCCCACTAGATAAGTCTTCATTCAGATTTTATTGGTCTAAAGGTTTGTCGATTATGCCTGAAACAGAGGCAAAGCGCTTATTAAAAAGAATCAATGTAAGTTGTATGAATAAAATATGAACCATAGTTTTCAGGTTTTGACTTAACGGGGGAATCTAGCTAGCGTATCATCCCGATTGCCAGAAACGATCAACAGATCCGAACAAGTGTGCCATGGAGGAGTGGTGAATCAGTGTATTTGAATTATTTTGGCCTAAAAGACAATCCATTTTCGATTGCGCCTAACCCCGAGTACCTCTACATGAGCCCCCGCCATAGGGAGGCACTGGCACACCTGACATTTGGCCTGCGCGAAAGTGGTGGCTTTGTCATGTTGACTGGCGAAGTGGGCACAGGGAAAACCACGGTTGCGCGTAAGTTGCTACAAGACTTACCCAAAACTACCCAAGTGGCCATGATCCTCAATCCCACCTTGTCTGCATTGGAGTTATTGGCGACGATTTGTGATGAATTAGGGGTTAGCTACGAAGCCCGCCACGCTAGCCTTAAATACTACACTGACTTAATTTTGGCCAAGCTGAGCGAAAACCACCAACAAGGCAAGAATACTATCCTCATCATTGATGAAGCACAGCACCTTATGCCAGAAGTGCTGGAGCAACTGCGCTTATTAACTAACCTGGAGACAAACCGGGAAAAGTTACTGAAAGTGGTATTGATTGGCCAGCCGGAACTACAACAGCTACTCAAACGCAATGAATTACGCCAGCTAGCACAGCGCATAACCGCCCGCTACCACTTGTTGCCATTGACTTCAGCCGAAGTGCGCGAGTACGTGGCGCACCGCCTGCAAGTCGCCAATGGCGATAGGGGGATATTCAGCACCGGAGCAATACAAGCAGCCTATCAAATTACTGGCGGTATACCCCGGGTTATCAATTTGTTGTGTGATCGGGCGCTTACCATCACGGCGAGTAAACAGTTCCTAAATGTCAAGCGCCACATCTTGGTAGCGGCTGCTAAACAAATTCTAGGTGACGATGTGGTAAGCCAACGCCAGGGCAAACGGCATACTATCTTATTAGCCAGCTTGTTCCTATTTAGCGCTGTTATTGGCTATGTTGCGGGGAACTGGTATGGCTAAAAAGCTCCCAATTACGCAAGTAAAACCAGGCATGGTCATCCTGGCCGTGGTCGAACAAAACGGCCCTGTGCGGATCCGCAAGTCCGGTTTGGTAACTAGCGAGCAAATGGTGCAAGGTTTGGCGGAAATGGGCGTGATCACCGTCACCATTGATCCGGAGCAAACCGTTGAGCTGGAAGCCGATGAGGCTCCCATGTCACAAACCGAGTTTGTGATGGCGGCCAATGCTGAACAAGCAAAACCCGATACTGATTCTAATTTGGCGGAACAGTTTAACCGCAGCTTGTTTTTGCCTTCACTGCAAAAAGTACCCTCTGCTTGGCAATACTATGGCAAGAATACGGCGATTGCGATTTTAGTGCTGGTGGGTGGTTTTGCCATTGGTTGGTTAGGCGCGACCTATAAGCAATGGCTACCGACACAGCCGACACCGGCAATGGTGCAAACCCAAGAAGTCGTCCCAGTGGCAAACGCAGCTACCCAAACCAACGATGCTGCGCCGCAAGCTATTGATAATCAGGGCGTTGTAGAAATTGCGGAAACAACCGGGCAATTAAATGACGGGGAAAACGCATTGTTAGCTCAAAACCAAGGTAGGTCGGCCGATAATATTACTAGTGCGGTTGAATCTGATCCAATGCCTGTGCAGGGCGTTGGAACTGAGCCAGCAGATGCGGAAACCATTGCTGCCGAAGATGCAACGGAACAGGCATCGGAAGAAGCTATTTCACCAGAGTTGATGCGCCGTTTTGAACAGGCGATGGCTGATTTGGAAGCTGAGTCATCAGCGGGCTATGACATTGGTGACGAGGCGGAACAGTTTGATCCATCGCGTTCCGGCACTGTTGATTATTACGACACGGTGCAGCGGGTCGATGAGCTTCCTGCGCGGATTATGGCACGGTTACCTAATATGAGCTTTTCTGCCCATATGTATGCCACAAACCCGCGTGACCGCTGGGTCAAGGTCAATGGTGTTGAACGGGGTGAAGGTGAATGGATCACCGATGAGGTGTTTTTGGAAAAGATAGAACCGCAAAAAGTGATTTTATTATTCCAAGGCCAACAGTTTAGTATGCGTGCTTTGTCCGATTGGTAATGGGGATATAGGCAAGCCTAATAGAGTAATTAACCTTGCAAGAAAGTGAAGCCAAAGCTTATTTTTTGCGCGATTTGCGTCAAGCCAGCCAGGCGGTAGACACGTTCTATCGACAAGACCATCGCTTTGACTCCAAAAAGCACGCTCTGCAATTCTTGCAGGATTTTAGGCAGGCGCACCAGCAGATCACCTTATTCGAGTACAAAAAGCCCAGCCGCCACCCGTGGCACTACAACCACACTTTTTTTTACCTAGAGCCCAAGGCGTTTGACGAAGCCGGTATTGGTAAACTGATTGTAGCGCAGCGCACTACTCTAGATTCTAAAAAGCTGGTGAAAAACGATTTGTCGGAATTTATGCAGGTGGATGTGGCCAAAAACGCGCTGTTCCACAGCCATTTCTTTATCCGGCTTATCCAAAGGGGTAACCTGTCGGGATTAAAAGCGGCAATAGATATCGTCGCCCACTCCCTGGCCATTATCCTGGTGCACTACAAGTACGAAACCGCACACTTTGAACCGGGGCAAAAACTGCATATTGTATTTGAAGACAAGGTGTTTGTACTGAACTGCGAGACTGACCAAGGTGTCATGATTTTTAAAACAGTACTGCTGTGTGAATTTATGACGTCAAAACAGCAACTGTTCTACCAAGATGCCATTGTCGAAGCTTCGCGCTCACAAAACGGGTTTGTGCCATTTGTTGAGCAGGATGAAGCATTGCAGTTAATCGCCTAGTTTTTATTGCTAGGTATGGTCACAATTCAGGTTTTGAATTTGCAAGTTATCCGTACCTTTAAGCTTTGCTCCACGAGCTCACGCGTCGATGAGCATTCGAGTTCTTTTTCTCTTGCGATTAGAGCCCCGTTGAGTGTTTCTAGCATGGCAGAATCCAAGGCAAAATCTGCGGAGTCAATGCGCACATCAAAGTAGCTAACTGCCCAGCCATTGTTTAACTTAGTGAAAATCACTTTGTCTTCGCCGAGAAAATGGCAATTACCAGTTTCCTTTTTATATTCATATAAGCACATGCCATAAGGAACCTGGTCTAAATCAGTTGTGAGTAGAAATCTAAGTGGCCATTCCTGTTCCGAGGATAATGCTACTAACTGGTCAATAGGATCCCGGTTAGTTTCTTCAGCAACTAGGGGCTTATGGATATCAATCCCCGATTCATTTTGTGCAAAAGTTGGAAGACTTAATGCCAATAAAACAATACTACCGAATGTATGGGCTTTCATGGGCTTTCCTTGCAGTAAAAATTGCGCTTGGCTATTTTGTGATTTCCTTAATAACACATACCAGCTGTGGTTTAGCCAAAGCTGGCAGACCGGTGTACAGCGTATTGCAGTCCAGTCCCTGGTAAATGCGGAAAAACTTGATATAGCGGTTTAGTGCCCTGCTAATCTTTTTGTTTTCATGGAAATCGGCCTCTCCCGGAATAGCTGGGGCGTAAGTGGCTTTCCAACCATTTTCCATAGCTTCAAATGCCAGTTTGTTTTTATCAAAAGCTACACAACCTTTACTGGTCATAACACATAGCGCGGTTGGTACGCCGGCATCGTTGTATGACAGGATATTTAAGGGCGAATTGAGTAAGTCTTTATCTTGTAACCAGCTGGTGACGAGCTTGTCTGGATTGCGGGAAGCAAAGATGATGGATAGCTTTTCAAAGGTAACGTTAGGTAGGTGGTGGTATTCGTAGTTCTTACGGCTAATCTCTTTTTCTTGGCCAGTGTTTATATTTTCAGGCAACCCAGTACAGCCAGTCTCAGTGCATTCATCAGCCGTGTAGTAGTAGGTGCGCCTTTCAATGGCTGCCTTTACGTACTCAATGGTTAGGGCGTTTGCATCAACGCCGTCTCGTGCAAGTAAGGTAATATCAATGTCATCATAGTTAGATTCTTGCGCGAAACCTGTAATTTCAACGCCCAAACTAGTCTCAAAGTGAAATATCCCATTTTGGGCTAATAAGGGGAAACTTAAAGATAGTGTTAGAAACGCCATGGCTTGATTGAACATAATTACTTCCATTCCTTGGCTTACAGATTGTTGAGGCACAGGATTGTGCCCCAAAATCACAAACGACCTAATAATATGAAAAATAACAAATAACTTGGGGTTTTAAGTCGTCACCGGAACCTGTGTAGACGGTGCGGCAAGTTAGCCTCTGGTTGCGTTGACTGTGGCGGATGAAGCGCTCGAGCGCTTGTTCAATAGAATTATTAAGGTCGTAATCCGGGCTTCCAAGACGATCATCGTTATATGTCGCTGTCCAACCATTGTCTAGACTAGCAAATATAATATGCTCTGGTCCTAAGGCTTCGCAGCCCCCGCTTGTCACTACACACATTGATGTTGGCACGCCATCTACACTATGTACAAATATGTTTAGTTTGGAATTGTTTTTGTCGGTATTCTCAAACCACTTATCAATAATATTTCCAGCAACACGCGAGCCAATTTCGGTGGCTATATTTTCCAATGTGCGATTCGGCGCATCATTTTGGTTGAAGTTCCGCCTAGTACCGCCTCCAGCTAGTATACCCATTTGGGCATCACTTTTGGCGCTAAAACCGGCGTGACAATCGCCAGTTGGACAATTTGCTGTATCGTAGTAATAAGTACGCCTGTCCATCACCGCTTGTGCAAACTCATAAACTAAGGTGTTTGGGTTGTCGCTGCCACTGGCAAATAAAGTATAACGAACATCACTGTAAGAGTATTCTTCGGCAACGCCTTTGACTTCTTTGCCAGAGCTGGTTTCAAAATAAAATAAGATTTGATCTGCAAAACTGCACTGGCTAACCAGCAGCAATAAGAACGCAATGCTTTTTTTAATATTCATGTTGTATCCTTGATCCTTTTAAATGGAAAATATTCCATAACCTATTGATTAGATTGGTTTAAAAACCGGAGGGGATAATATATTGACCGATGTTTTCGGTCAACAATATGGGCTTAAAAAATAGTTTATATGTGATAAGTGGATGAGTTTTTAGGGCAAGTGGGGATGGCGGTAGCTGGCTCGTGCCAGTTACCGCTGCAGGGGGCATGTCGGTTAATTAGCCGTGTTGCACTGATGGCAAAAATACCTCGCGGAAGAACTTGGTTAGGTTCATTTTAAATTCGTCAGGCCTGACCGATGTGGCGATTTCATCATCAACCCGGCTTAAATCAACCCGTTTGATTTCGGTGTGGTGGCCAGATCGCAAGCTGTAGAAGGTCATCACTTCGGGTTTTAGTGGATCTTTGTCATTAGAGCGCACAATTATACCGAGTTTTTCGCTTTTCAGTTTTACCAATGATCCCACAGGGTGCACACCAATACTGCGGATAAATTGGTGGATGAGGTTTTGGTCGTATTTACCGCTGGTATCCGACAGGAGCTTTTTCAATGCGCCGGTAGGGGTAAGGCCCTTGCGGTAAGGCCTGTCGTTGGTTAGTGCATCGTAGCTGTCGACAATGGCCGCCATGCGCGCATAAACGTTGATTTGATCGCCTGATTTGCTCTCTGGGTAACCCGAGCCATCCAAGCGCTCATGGTGGTTTTTAATAATTGATAGCACATTATCTGAAACTTCTTCTGACTGCTCTATCAACTCGGCACCAATATCCACATGCATATGTATAAGTTGCATTTCGTCTTTATTGAGCTTTCCAGGTTTGTCGAGCAAATCATTAGGGATGGTGGCCATCCCGGTATCCATTAAAAACCCAGCTAGACAGAGTTCTTCAGTGAGTTCTTTGTCAAAGCCCATGTGTTTGGCGAAAATGGTCATGTAGATAGCACAGTTAACGCTGTGCTCGAGGATATAATCAGGCGCATCTTTAATTAGTGAAATGCAGGTCAATGAATCCGGATCATCAAAAATGCTATCAATGATATGGCCAGAGATGGCTTTAATGGATTCAACATCGGCGTTTTCACCATTGCGGATTTTCTCTAAAAACTCATCGTGTACACGTTTCGCTTGATCGTGCAGCTCTTGTGATACAGACAGCGCTTCGCCGAGCGGTACTTTTTTCTTCTTGGCGGGCTTTGCCTGTTCTACTGGTTCTGGCTCTGGTTCAGGGGGGGCGTGTTTTTCTATTACCGCCATATCACTGCGGGAGTAATCAACTTCAAGTTCCAATATCCCTTTGGCTTTCAAGGTCTCGACAATCGCTGTTTTAGTCACTAAGCCTTGTGATTTCACCCTTAGTGTACCACTTTGTTTGGTGACTTTATTGACAAACATGCCTGGTACAAGCTGGTCGATGCTAATGGTTTTTATTGCGTTCTCTGACATAGGGATATTATTTTGTTTTTGACAGTTACTACTGTGACAAAAAATTGTCTAAATTCAAATAAGTATTGCCAAATAGTTTGATTTGGCAATTGGCAAATAGTCGAATACCTACTGAAGCATTAGATGGGGGCAGAAAAAAGGGAAGCAAGTGTTTGCTGGGTTTAGGGCTGCTACCTGGATAGCTAGCCCTTAATTTGATGGTAAAAACCAATACCGGCCTATTTCAAAGGGCGGTTATTGGTACCACGCCGTAATTGATTGCTCGTATTTGTCGATAGCATCACCTGATTGCATGGTCTGGCCGATGGTATCCAAGCCCAATAAAAGGTTGTTTTTATGGTGGGCTTCGATGTCGAAACTAAACACTAGGTCTTGGCTACGCACTTGTTGGGCTTCCAAATCAACGGTTATGGCCGTATCAGGATCGCTGGCGACCGCTGCAAACAAAGCGTCCATTTCATCGCTGTGCAGCGCTACTGGTAACAGTTGGTTGTTCATGCAGTTGCCATAGAATATGTCTGCAAAGCTAGTGGCGATGATGGCCTTAAAGCCGTAATCGGTCAGTGACCAAGGTGCATGTTCGCGGCTACTGCCACAACCAAAATTTTCCCGTGCCAGCAAAATACTAGCACCTTGGTGCTGCGGTTTGTTGAGCACAAAATCAGGATTAGGTTCTTTTTCGTGCAAATCCAAATAGCGCCAATCGTGGAATAGGTGCTTGCCAAATCCGGCGCGGGTGACGGCAGTTAAAAATTGTTTTGGGATAATTTGGTCGGTATCGACATTGGCGCTATCCAGTGGCACCGCCTTACTGCTTAATTGTTTAATTCCTGCCATTAGCTGTATTTCCTTACGTCTACAAAATGTCCAGCCAAGGCGGCAGCGGCTGCCATCGCCGGGCTTACCAAGTGGGTGCGGGCACCACGGCCTTGGCGGCCTTCAAAATTCCGGTTGCTGGTAGAGGCACAGCGGTCGCCCGGTTTAAGTAAATCGTCGTTCATGCCCAAGCACATGGAACATCCGGGCAAGCGCCACTCAAACCCCGCTTCGATAAAGACCTTGTCCAGCTGCTCGGCTTCCGCTTGTTGTTTCACACTAGCAGAGCCTGGCACCACGATTGCGGTGACCGAATCCGCCACTTTGCCGGTTTTAGCAATGGCGGCGGCGGAGCGCAAATCTTCAATGCGGGAGTTGGTACAGGAACCAATAAACACGTTGTTTACTGAAATTTGATCTATAGCTTGGCCAGGCTGCAAGTCCATATATTTTAGGGCTTTCGTCGCCGAGTCTTGTTCCACTTGGTCATCAAAATCAGCCGGTGCTGGCACACTTTGGTTAATGGCTACCACTTGCCCTGGGTTGGTGCCCCAAGTTACTTGTGGGGCAATGTCTTTGGCTGCTAGCGTTACGACACGATCAAACTGGGCTCCTGGGTCGGAAACCAAGGTTTTCCAGTCTGCCACAGCGGTTTCCCAAAGCTCGCCTTTAGGGGCGTATTCGCGTCCTTGGATGTATTCAAATGTGGTTTGGTCTGGCGCGACCAATCCCGCTTTGGCACCAGCTTCAATGCTCATATTGCAGATGGTCATGCGCTCTTCCATTGACAAGGCTTCAATGGCGCTACCTGCATATTCGATAACGTGGCCGGTAGCACCGGCATGGCCAATTTCGCCGATAATTGCCAAGATAATGTCCTTGGCAGTTACGCCGTTAGGCAATGTTCCGTTCACTTCCACTTTAAGAGTCTTGGCTTTGCCTTGCTTGAGGGTTTGGGTGGCCAATACGTGTTCAACTTGTGAGGTGCCGATACCAAAGGCCAAGGCGCCAAAGGCACCGTGGGTCGCGGTATGGGAATCGCCGCATACCACTGTCATTCCAGGCAATATTAAGCCAAGCTCTGGCCCGATAACATGCACAATGCCCTGTTTTGCATGGCCAATAGGGAACAGCTCGATGCCGTACTTTTCGCAGTTTTGTGCCAAAGTTTGCAGCTGTAACTGGTTGGCCGGTCCGCAGGCATCAATGGCCAAGGAACGTGTTGAGATACTGTGATCCATGGTGGCGAAAGTTTTGTCTGGGCGGCGCACTTTACGGCTCTTTTCTTCTAAACCCGAAAAAGCCTGGGGCGACGTCACTTCATGGATCAAATGGCGGTCAATATAGATAAGGGCATCCTCGCCAATTTGGTCTACCAAATGGCGCTGCCAAATTTTTTCATAAAGGGTTTGTGCCATATTTAATTCTCCCTGATCTGTTGGACGATGTAATCGCCTACTTCACTTGTAGACTTTGCCAAGTGTTTTTTGTCTTCTGGCAAAAGCTCTGCGGTAAGTACATCTGCTTGCAATGCGGATACAACCGCATTTTCTATTGCACTAGCCGCATCATTTTGATCCAGGCTGTAACGTAATAACATGGCTAGAGACAGGATTTGCGCGATGGGGTTGGCAATACCTTTACCGGCGATATCAGGTGCCGAGCCGCCAGCGGGTTCGTACATGCCAAATCCGTTTTCATTGATGCTGGCGGAAGGCAATAAACCCATTGAGCCGGTGATCATGGCACACTCATCTGAAATAATATCGCCGAATAAGTTGGAGCAAAGCATAACGTCGAAGTCTGATGGATAGCGGATCAACTGCATGGTGGCATTATCGATATAGATGTGCTCAAGCTCCACATCGGGGAAGTCCTTGGCGACTTCTTCGGTAACTTCACGCCACAAACGACTGCACACCAAGACATTGGCCTTGTCCACCGAAGTTACTTTGTTGCCGCGTTTCTGCGCTGCTTCAAAGGCGATTTTAGCGATGCGGCGGATCTCTTTGCGGCTGTAACGCATGGTATCGAAGGCAAATTCTTCCTCGCCTTCACCTTCCATGCCCTTAGGTTGGCCGAAGTAAATACCCCCGGTTAATTCGCGCACTACTAGCACATCAAAGCCACTGGCAGCAATATCGGCGCGCAGTGGCGAAAAGGATTCAAGCCCTGGGTAAATGCGCGCTGGACGCAAATTGCTGAACAAGCCAAAGTGGCTGCGCAGGGTTAGCAAAGCCGCCCGTTCTGGGCGCTGCTCCAATGGCAGGTTGTCCCATTTTGGACCACCGATGGAGCCAAATAAAATAGCGTCTGCTGCTTCGCAACCTGCCAGTGTAGCAGGGGGCAGGGCGTGGCCATGGTTGTCGATGGCGCAGCCACCCACATCATAAGGATTGCTGCTGATCCCAAGCTGCCATTTGTCATTGACCACTGACAAAACCTTCAGGGCTTCTGCCATGACTTCCGGCCCGATGCCATCCCCGGCTAGTACCGCAATGTGTTTGCTCACTTAGTTATACTCCTGCAATTCGTTTTATTTGTTGTTTTTTCTGTTCATCGATTTGATCCGCCAAATAGGTATTATTTAGCACGTAAATCAAGGCTTTGACCCCGGCTTCCACAATATCCGTGGCTAGGCCGATCCCGTTAAAACGGCGGCCGTGGTATTCGGCTACTACACTCACCTGTGCCAGGGCGTCGGCACCTTCGCCTTTGGAGTCCAATTTAAAATCGACAATTTCAATGTCCTCCAATCCGGTTAAATGGATAATGGCATTAAATGCCGCATCCACAGGACCGTTGCCCACGGCTGAACCAGTCAATTCCTGTTCACCCACCATCATTTTCACTGTGGCGCTCGGTACTATGTTCTTGCCTGCATTGGCGTGTAAATAGGTTAACTTGTAATTGGCATGGGTTTGTTTGTTTTGATCAAAGAATACCAACGCTTCTAAATCATAATCGAATACCTGGCCTTTTTTATCGGCTAACTTCAAAAACGCCTCGTACAAGGTATCCAAGTCAAAGTCATCATCCTTGTAGCCCAACTCATGCATGCGGTGTTTTATAACGTGGCGCCCTGAACGCGAGGTTAGGTTTAGGTTATTCTTGTTAATGCCAACACTTTCCGGCGTCATGATCTCATAGGTATTTTGCGCTTTTAATACGCCATCCTGGTGGATCCCAGAGCTATGGCTGAACGCATTGGCACCCACAATCGCCTTGTTGGATTGCACCGGCATATTGCATAGCTGGCTCACCAACTTTGACGTCCTGGAAATCTCGGTGGTGTTGATATTGCACTGTTTTCCCAAGATTTGCTCACGGGTTTTCAAAATCATCACGATTTCTTCCAGTGAACAGTTACCGGCGCGCTCACCTATGCCATTTATGGTGCACTCCACCTGTCCAGCACCGTTTTCCACCGCCGCCAAGGAGTTTGCCACTGCCAGGCCTAAATCATTGTGGCAGTGCACGGAGATAGTGGCTTTATCAATATTGGGCACCCGGTTGTATAGGTTCTTAATAATGCCGCCAAATTCGGTGGGCGTAGTGTAGCCAACAGTGTCGGGTATATTGACCGTGGTGGCACCCGCGCTGATAGCGGATTCTACCATCCGGCATAAATAGTCAATGTGGGTGCGCCCCGCATCCTCACAAGAAAACTCTACATCGTCAGTGTAGCGGCGGGCGTGCTTGATGGCTGCCACCGCCATTTCCACCACATCATCCTGGGACTTGCGCAATTTTGCATCCACGTGGATATCAGAGGTGGCGATAAAGGTATGGATACGGAAGTTTTCTGCCACCTTCATGGATTCGCCACAAGCGTCAATGTCCTTGGCAATGGCACGGGACAAGCCGCATACAGTAGCCGTTTTTAATTCCTGGGCAATGGTGCGTACCGAATTAAAATCGCCTGGTGAAGAAACGGGGAAGCCAGCTTCTATTACGTCAGCACCAAGTCGTTCAATAGCGAGGGCAATCTGTAGCTTTTCTTTGACTGTTAAACTGGCTGGCAAGGCTTGTTCGCCATCGCGCAAGGTCGTATCAAAAATCTTTACTCGCTCTGACATAATTTCTCCGTGAATTTTGGTTTGCCCATATAAAAAAACCCGTGCTTGGCACGGGTTTTCTGTGGATCTTGCTAACGCTTAAATACAGTCCACCCGTGCAGTCTTTGCTGCCATAAGGAGGAGGTCAATGAGAATAATCTTAAACACTGTATTTTGCCTTTTTGTTGCTGATGCTATTACTTGAGCCATCAACACATAAATCGCTGTATCTGACTATTAGTAACCCTATAACTGTTAAAGGTCAACCCCAGAAACCCAAGAAATGATGATGAATTCAAGAAAAGTTGTGCTTTGTTAGATTTTCTAGCGCTACTGTGGGTAATACCGATTCCATTAAGTATTTGCTCACCCAGTGGGAATTGAAAAGGGTTTAGACAAGGCAAATGTTCAAAGGTCTAGTGGGTCTAAATCGAGAACATTTAACGCTGTATAAACCCTTTTCAAACCCATCGAAGACGCGCCTCAGGAACACAATTTATGAAATGCGTCCATGCATTTCACCGCTGCGCGGCTGGCTAACGCCATTCAAAAGTTTTCCCGAAACTTTTGTCTTCGTTGCACGAAGTTCGATAATTTCTTCTGGAAAGAAATTAAACGGCGAAGCCGGCCTGAAAGGCGGAGGGCAGGATGCCCGGAGTAAAGCCGCCAGTATTACTTCATTCGTGCGCCTTGAACTTGAGTCCCTGAGGCAGCGCTGGGTGAGCAAATACTTAATGGAATCGGTATAAGTACTAGGATGTTTATCTCAATTTTATGACAGCAGAGTTAGCCGTTTTACGTGGGTAAACAAGCAATGGAACTAGGTCTAGGCCGGTTTAAATAGGAAAGCGAAAGTTCTTCCAGCTTATGGTAGTAGACAGCAATAGTTCCCGCAGGCTCAACCGACGTGGGTGGGTAGGACCTTTGTAATTCCAACGATGGCCGCAACTGGCAGCTACCATTATTGGCTTGCTGGGCTTTTGTAAAACTGCAGCAGGCAAGGTAGCAGGCACTTCTTGGCTGGTTTCAAGCACCATCCAACCGTGTTTATTTAGGTGGATCTTGTTCTTTGGCAAATCCAATATATCAATTGAATCCAGTTCAATGTATTGCTGGTCTTTGTCCTGCACATAAACCGGCACCGGCAAGCCATAACAAGCGTATTTTTGGTACCAGGCCACCATAGCGTCATCCTGGTAGCTGATTGCTTGGCATTTGCGGTTTTGTTTGTGCTGCCAAGTGCCATTGTGGATATCTACGGTAAGCGGGTTGTCGCTAGTGAGTAACTTAAGCGCTGCGCTTTTTATGTGATGGCTAAGGCCAGCCAAGCGGCGTTTGAACTTGAGGGGATCTAAGTCGTCTTGTTTGGCAATATCCAATAAACAAGATTCATAAAGGGAATTACATAACTCAGCAAATTCGAGTTGTTTTTCGCTGCCATGGAAAATGGAGCTTTGGATATCACTGGTTTCGAACATGGATAAATTAAGGGCGGGCTAAAGGGCTAAACAAAAACAGCATCAGCCCGCCTTTTAGTCTTATTGGCCTTTGATGGCACTGCGGCCAGCGTAAGCGACTGTATCGCCCAATTGTTCTTCGATACGCAACAATTGGTTGTACTTGGCAACACGGTCAGAACGGCACAGTGAGCCGGTCTTGATTTGGCCTGCTGCGGTGCCTACTGCTAGATCAGCAATAGTCGCATCTTCGGTTTCGCCAGAACGGTGCGAAATGACTGCGGTAAAACCAGCGTCCTTCGCCATCTTGATCGCTTGCAAAGTTTCAGTCAATGAACCGATTTGGTTGAACTTGATCAAAATCGAGTTGCCAACGCCTTGCTCAATGCCACGGCTAAGGATTTTGGTATTGGTTACGAACAGGTCATCACCTACCAGCTGGACTTTGTCCCCGATTTTTTGGGTAAGTTCTGCCCAACCATCCCAGTCGCTCTCATCCATACCGTCTTCGATAGAAACAATGGGGTATTTATTGCTGAGGTCGGCCAGGTAATCAGTAAATTCAGATGGTGTGAAGGCCTTGCCTTCGCCTTTCATATCATAAGTATTGTCGTGGAAGAACTCAGAAGAGGCGCAGTCCAACGCCAAGGTGATGTCTTTGTCCATGGTGTAGCCAGCTTTTTCCACGGCTTCTACAATCACGGCCAAGGCTTCTTCGTTGGACGCCAGGTTAGGGGCAAAGCCACCTTCATCACCGACTGCTGTGTTCAAACCTTTAGCACTTAGCACCTTCTTCAAATTGTGGAAGATTTCGGCACCCATGCGCAAGGCTTCTTTGAAGGACTCGGCACCAACTGGCTGAACCATAAATTCTTGGATATCAACGTTATTGTCAGCGTGCTCGCCGCCGTTGATGATATTCATCATTGGCACCGGCATGCTGTAGACGCCTGGCGTTCCGTTTAGTTCGGCAATGTGTTGGTAAAGCGGCACCCGTTTTTCCATTGCTGCGGCTTTGGCAGTGGCCAGGGAAACCGCCAATATGGCATTGGCACCTAGGTTTTCTTTGTTTTCCGTGCCGTCCAAATCAATCATGATTTGGTCAATATCGCCTTGTGCTAGGGCATTTTTGCCCAATAAGGCGCCCTGGATATCACCATTCACTGCGGCAACGGCCTTGGTAACGCCTTTGCCTAAATAGCGGCTTTTATCGCCATCGCGCAATTCTAATGCTTCGCGGGAGCCAGTTGAGGCACCGGATGGTGCACAGGCGCGGCCCCATGCGCCACTTTCTAAATAAACGTCGGCTTCGACGGTGGGATTGCCCCTGGAATCCAATACTTCACGACCAACAATTTTCGAGATTTGAGACATAATGTGTTCCTGCAAATTTAGCTGTATTTGGCCTAACGCCCGACCCGACAAAACTCTGGGGTAACGTTAGCAGATGATGGCAACATGTACCATGCTGTACAAAAATACACACCTAGCATTCATCGGCACTTCCAATCCGTGCCGATGTCAGCATTGGTGTGGGTTGCCAGCTAGTTATTCTTTTTGTGATAGTCACCCGCCGCCTTCACAAAACCTTCGAAAAGCGGATGGCCATCCCTAGGGGTAGAGTTAAATTCAGGGTGGAATTGTCCTGCAACAAACCATGGGTGATCCGGGATTTCAATAATCTCCACCAAGCGTTTGTCGGTCGACAATCCTGTTACTTCCAGACCGGCCTCTTTAATTTGAGGCAATAAATTATTGTTCACTTCATAGCGGTGTCGATGCCGCTCAAAGATTGTTTCGTTTTGATAAAGCCCGTGTACTTTACTGCCTTTTATCAAATGGCACAACTGGCTACCCAAACGCATGGTGCCACCAAGGTCAGATCCCTCGGTACGGGTTTCGGTACTGCCGGTGGCGTCTTGCCATTCGGTTATCAGGCCCACCACAGGGTAGGGCGTGTCAGGGTTGAATTCAGTACTGTTGGCATCGGCCATACCGGCAACATTACGGGCATATTCAATTAACGCCACCTGCATACCCAGACAAATACCGAGGTAAGGGATACCGTTTTCACGGGCGTGCTGGGCGGTTTTGATTTTGCCTTCAATGCCGCGCCTCACCAAAACCACCGGGTACCAAAATGGCGTCTAATCCGGCGAGAACCTGCTCGCCTTTGCTTTCTACATCTTGTGAATCAACGTACTTGATATTCACTTGCAAGCGGTTTTTCAGGCCTGCGTGTTTTAACGCTTCGTTGACCGATTTATAGGCATCAGGCAGTTCTACGTATTTGCCCACCATGCCGATGTTAACTTCGCTGGTAGGGTTGGATTCTGCGTAAAGTACTTGTTCCCACTCGCTCAAATCGGCTTCTGGGCATTCAATACCAAAGCGGTCTACCACCAATTGATCCATATCTTGGGCTTTTAGCATTGAGGGTATGCGGTAAATACTGTCGGCATCGCGCAAAGAAATAACCGCTTTTTCGCTAACATTGGTGAACAAGGCGATTTTCGCCCTTTCGTTGTTAGGAAGCGGCGCTTCTGAGCGGCATACTAAAATATCCGGTTGGATACCGATAGAACGCAGCTCTTTTACTGAGTGCTGGGTAGGCTTGGTTTTAATTTCGCCGGATGCGCGCAGGTAAGGGATTAGCGTTAGGTGCATATACATGGCACGTTCACGGCCTAATTCGGTGCCCAACTGGCGGATAGCCTCAATAAATGGTTGTGACTCAATGTCACCGACTGTGCCGCCGATTTCCACAATGGCCACGTCAGCGCCTTCCGCACCGTCAACAACACGGCGTTTAATTTCATTGGTGATATGTGGGATAACCTGGATAGTGGCACCTAAAAAGTCACCGCGGCGTTCCCGCTTCAATACTTCTTCATAAACCCGGCCGGTAGTGAAGTTATTGCGCTTGCTCATGCGGGTGCGGATAAAGCGCTCGTAGTGGCCTAAGTCCAAGTCCGTCTCGGCACCATCGTCAGTCACAAACACTTCACCGTGCTGGATGGGGCTCATGGTGCCTGGGTCTACGTTAATGTAGGGATCCAGTTTGAGCATGGTAACTTTAATGCCGCGTGCTTCTAAAATCGCGGCCAATGAGGCGGCTGCAATACCTTTACCCAGCGATGATACAACACCGCCAGTCACAAAAATGTAGTTTGTCATGTGAAACCTAAACGCTAGAAACAGCCCTGGGGTGGCTGCAAATGGAATCAATCAGATGGCGCTACAGTATACGCAACTCATTCACCTGCCACAATTGCTGTTGCCACTTTATTTTTGCAACTGGTTGAAACTTAGGAAACTTTCCTATCCGCTTAACAAGTTGAAACGAGAAATTCGTTTCATTTCACGAAAAATCCGGAAAAGTGTGCTAAAAGTGACTCTAGAAAGTACATATTTTGCACTTTTAAGTAGTACAGCAATCGATAGGGAAAGACGTGAAACAGCAGGACACACACACACAAATACACATACTCGTCGTGGACGACGTGGAACAAATCCGCAGCTTTATCCGGGTGGTTTTGCTCAAGCTCGGGTTTGAGCATGTAGACACTGCAAGCAGCAGCCAGGAAGTGATTGAACGCTTGCGTAAAAAGCAATACAGCATGATATTCCTGGACATAAACCTGCCAGGTGTCGACGGTATGGCACTATTGCGGCTGATACGGGATAAACACCCAAAAACCAAAGTCATTATGTGCACCGGCAACAATACCGAGCAAAATGTCAAAGACGCGGTGGCCGTGGGTGCAACCGGGTTCCTAGCTAAGCCGGTACTGGCGAAAAAAATCACCACGCTATTTGACCGGATTAAAGTGCCTTATAAGTCTTTGGCCTAAGTGCGTAGGCATTCAATTGGCCAGGAAATGCCATTCCTGGCTTGGTGCTTGATATCTTTGTTTTTAGCTATCGGCCTCTTTACCCTAAACGCCCGCTTCGGCATCTTCCAATTCTTCCTTACGCCGCCAGTAGCCACATTCTTCAATCAGGCGCCGCGCCTCACCCAGGTCATGTTCAGGTGATTGCCAAGGATAGTCATCCAGCTTATAAAACAGCCGCGCCCGATACAGGTGGATATCCGCCATATACAGGCGCATAGGCCCGCGCTCCGCAATTTCCCAGGCTTCATCCAGGTCGGTTTGGGCACTATCGCTGCCGGTATAGTTGTGATGGATAGCGGCGCGTTTCCAGGCACGGGTGAGCAGGGCGAGTGGGAGGCGATGCTGCGAGCCTGATTGACGCAAATAGGTCATTGCTTGCTCGATATGTTGCAATTCGGTAGTTGTTTCTGGATCAATTGGCTCGGCCAGTATATGTTGGTACAGAGCGATTCGGCCCGCGCTAAGATGTGCCAGAGCAATATCTAAGAGCGAAATGTTAGGTTGCCGCCAATTAAACCAATTTTTAACCCTTTTTTTAACCTCACTAATTGCTGTTTGCAAATTGCTGGCAATGGCTTGGGGTTTTAATGCCGCAGCTGCTATTTCCACCGGATGTAATAATAAATCGCTATAGTAGAATCCGCGTAGTGAATAGAGCTGTGGAAATTGCAGGCTATACTCGGCTTGTAATGCTTCGGCTTGTCGAAAGTAGTTTGCCGCTTCATTTATTTGCCCTGATTGGCGCATGGCATTGGCAAGGGTGGTTCTTCTTAAAAATTTTTGAATATCAATTTCGCTTTTATCGGCATAGTCTATAGCCAGTTGCCCCTGTTTGACTGCCTCCGGTAGCTTGCCTAATGTCCGTAATAACTCGGTTAGGTTGTCGGCGCGAATGGCAGTGTTGTTCCAATCCTCTTCTGCAATACCCATATCCAGGCTTACCTGCATGGGTTGCAATGCTTCAGTTAACCTGCCCAGTATTTGCAGGTAGAACGCAGCTACGGATATTACCCAAGCTTGGTTGGTTTTGTCGAGGTTTGCAGAAACAGCTTGCCATGGTTGGTCAAAAAAACAGGCTACGGCACTTAAGTCCATGCCAATGGCACCCAGTTTTTTGTGGCTATAAAAGCCATCATGGTCTGTGCCTTTGTATATCCTATCTCTAAATACCGCAGCCCGCGCTATTTCGTGCATTCCGGCTTTGCAGCCATGGCCAATGGCTTGGTAGAGGGGCAATAGTTCATCTAATGTTGGCTGTTCACTCTCATGGGTACTTTCACATAAATGCTCAAATATCCTTTGATGGGCTTGTTGGAAAGCATCTGGCTTTGTTTTTTCCAGTTGTTCAGCAAAATACTCTCTTATTAATGGGTGGGCATCTAAATTAACTAATTCGCCAGTGGCATTATCTCGATTAATGGTAATTAATTTACTTTGCTCTAACTCATCTAGGCAGCAGTTAAGCTCTGGCTCATCCATTGTGCTAAGTGGCTCGGTTAAGCCTGCAATTACCGACGCTTGTATTAAGGCATTAAAACAGCCGACATCAGCAGGGCGGTCAAATAAACCCATAATGCGTAATATGGCTAATTCTTGCTGGCCTTCCTTGCCTGCTTGTTCCAGCCAGGTTTCATAAGCCTGCATAGCCCTAAAGGCGTGGCCATTGGTGGTTCTATCATCGGCTTTATGCAGTTCGATTTGTTCTTTTTTACGGATATCACCGGCATGGGCTTTTTTCAAATAGCCACCGATAATTTGCAGGGTAAGGGCATGGCCTCTAACTTCTGCTACCAAGCCAGCCATTTCATCTTGGCTGCCTTTAACCTCAAGCATTTGTAGTAACGCAATACCCGCTTCTTTGCTTAAGCTTTCCTGATTACCCACCTGATTCATCCTCTGTTATACTGTATATAAAGACAGTATTATGAGGTTGTTTCCAGATGGCAAAAAACAAAGTTCAGTTTCAGGAAGGCTACAGCATTTACGAGCTTATGGAAGACTACGGTACGGAAGGAAAGTGTGAACAGGCTCTGTTTAACTGGCGCTATCCAGACGGATTTGTATGTAGGGAGTGCGGGAATAAATCATATTGTGAGTTGAAATCCAGGAAAGTACTTCAGTGCAACCGTTGCAAGCATCAACAGTCTCTGACAAGTGGGACCGTGTTTGACAAAACCAGAGTACCCTTGACTAAATGGTTTATGGCAATCCATCTGCTCACTCAGTCCAAAACAGGGATCTCCGCAATGGAGTTAATGCGCCAGATAAAAGTCAGTTACAACACGGCCTGGAAGCTCAAACACAAACTGTTGCAGGTCATGAAAGAAAGTGACGAAAAAATTAAGATTGGCGGCATTATCCAATTGGATGATGTCTATTGGGGAGGCGAAAAACGCGGGGGAAAGCGAGGTCGCGGTGCATCAGGTAAGACCCCGTTTGTGGCTGCGGTAGCACTGAATGAAGAGGGTCATCCAATCCATATGAAAATGACTGTCGTGGAAGGCTTTAAGACCAAAGAAATTAGTCAATGGGCGGACAAATATATTAAGCCGAACGCCGTGGTGATTTCAGACGGGTTGGCCTGTTTTCGGGCTGTAGCGAGTGAAGAACGCCACCACTTATATGCGAAAACGGGTGGTGATCTGGATAAGCTGGATCACTCCGCCTTCAACTGGGTAAATACGATGATCGGCAACGTGAAAAACTCACTTAGAGGAAGTTGTCACTCTATCGCATCAAAGCACCTGCCAAGGCACCTTGCGGAGTATTGTTTCCGATTTAATAACAGGTTCACCCTACGTGATTTGCTGCCACGGCTGGCAAAGGCAGCGGTAATGACACCGCCAATGCCTTACAAGTTGTTAAAGCTGGCTGAACTAAGTGGGTAATCAGGTAAGCTTTTTAATTCGTATTTATAAACGCTCTTGCCATAAAAGTTTTTAAGGTTAGCTACTTCATAACGGGTGGTGACCAAACACAAGCCTTGGCTTTGGCTAGCCAGATCTTTTAATAATTTGGCTAATGCGTGGTCTTTTAATTCCCCGGCCATTGGGGAACCTGGCGGATATTGCAGCGGTTCCAGGCCATCTAGTATCAATAGGGTTCTTTTTGCAGCGACCAGCTGTTGTAGCCGTTTGGCTTTGCTAAAAGCATCGGCGGGGCTATTGGCCAGCTCTGGGTCACCAAAGAAAATCAACGCTTCATTCAAAAACACATCCGACGATGCGCTGCTGGTATCCTTGGCTCCCTGGCTATAAAAGGAATAGGCAAATACCGCATCGCAGCTAGGCCAATTTTGCGCCGATAACTGTGCTGCCCACTTAGACACTAGCGAGGTTTTACCCTCTCCGCCCAATGCTACAAAAGTCACTACCCTTGGGCGTCCTGTTTCATTAGTGGTTGCTTGCTGCCAAGCCGCATCCAAAAATGCCAATTCATTTTCCCGGCCAATCAATGTTTCTGGTGCATATTTATCAATGCTGGAGATATCAACCATAATTGGCTGGATTGTGCGCCTTGTGTTTTTAACTGGCAGGGCAGGGGCAATATTGGGAACTTCAAGTTTTACTATCTCACCCAGTTCAGGTTTTATAACCATTGGCTGGTTAGTAAGCTCCCTGTATAGGCCGTTATAGCCTTTATCCTGAACATCAAAACTGGCAATTTCATAGCTTGTATCGTTAGGGATTGGTTGTGGAATATGTTGCCTGTCTGAGCCATCTAAAAGAATTGGAATAAAACGGAAATTACCTTTCTCTTCATAAAGGTAGTTTTGGATTATTCGGCCTTCCCAATAAACGCCTTTGCCAGCCGGTTTTACTACCTTATTCCGGATCCGATCCTTGTACTCCTGAGTGCAAATCATTAGTACAAAATCTACTTCTTCCAATTGTGCTGCGCACCAAGCAGGCCAACTCTCAGGTGGCCTTATTACATACCGATCCAGTTTAACATCAATACCATGCGCTATTAATTGGTCGGCCAGATCTAAAACCCGCTGTTTATGGGCTTCACTATCATGGCTATAGGAAATAAAAACTTTGACTGGCCGACCCACCATTTCTCCTTTTTATTGTTCCTTAAAGGATGGATTACTAACCAATAGCAGCTTTTACTAGATGAGTAAAATAGTTTTATAAAGTGTCATTTTTGTCAGCTATTTCTTGGCGGTAAGCTTTTAGTTTGGCCACTGCCGGTTTGGCGGCTTTGCGCAGGCGGTTGAGGATCTTCAGCTTGCCAAGTTCATAAAACCTGACGCCGTTAACCATATGCATAAAACCATCCAACCGGTTGTTTTTAATCCAGTCTTTCAGCCCCGGCTCCTTGGACCAAAAATACTGGTTCATCATATTGCGGTAGGTCATGTCGACCCAGTCATCTACCGTATCGGGCAACCTGACTACGTTGCACAGTTGGTTTTTCTTGTCTTGGTCTGTGTATTTAAGTTCTATATAGGCGATAAATGCGGCACTAAAAGTAGGCTGGTAGGCACGTACGCATTGGATATGAATAGTGTCCTGGTCGAATACCTCAGTGATCTCCAGGTTACTAATGGCGCTAGCGGTGCAGTCTACATATATCTGGTTGCTATGCGCGGAGATAGAACCTTGCTCTAGCACCACTTCTGAGGATGTGATGAATTTCACCCGCCCCAGGCGCACAATATTGTCTAGCCTGCGCAATTGTTCTAGCTCGGCTTGGCTAATGGTGGCGCCATGGAACATTTTGGGTAAGACGTCGTGATCAATTCGCAACAAAACACCGGCCTGTTCCAAGCGTAAAAACATATCTTCCATTGAGCTGGAGTTGGCGATGGATTCCATTTGTGCCGCCTGTGCGCCAATGGTTTTTTCAAAAAATTCATTGGAGGGCTGGGTATTGGCGCGGTCTAAAAACCAGGCGTCCCTGGGCATAATCCAGGTGATTTGCCCTGGCTGGATACCATTTTCCAATAGCCAGGTCACGGTATCTATCCCGGTTTTACCACCACCGACAATGGTAATGCCAGCAATGGGCTTGGATAGCGATGGCAAGTCATTGGGCGGAATGAGCGTGACGTCTTTTGCTACCTCATAGGCTGGGGTATGGGTTGCCGGGATGCTGCTTTTAAAATAGGTGCTGTCGATAAGCCTTTTGCGGTATTTAACTTTGAATACTTGGCCATTAAGTAAAGAGGTGACTTGTCCACCATCACAATAGATGTGCATTGGAAAGTACTGCACCCGGCCGCTAGGCAGGAACACTTCCCGCATCAGGTCATCGTAATAAGCGCGTATCTCGTCGCCGGAGGCAAGCTGGTTAAAACCTTTTTTTAGGCCAATTTTATCAATAATGCCTTTGCTTAATTCTTTGGAGGGCACGCCGTAAAAGGAAGAAGGTTGGTGCAAGGTGACGAAAGGGTAGGCATAGTTCCAGTGACCACCGGGCTTGTGTTCTTTATCAACAATGATGACACTGGCTTGGGATTCATGCAGCAGTACGTCGGCGAAGGCCATACCGCTAGCTCTGGCACCCACAATGACATAATCTGCTTCTAGTTCTTGCACTAGCTTCATCCTTACTGAAAATCAAATACTTAGCATTACAGATTAGTCCTTAGGGTAGCGAATGTACACCCAAGGCTTGAACAAGCGTTGGGTCACCTGCAACAATTAAAAGCCATCAAAAAGGAGAAGCCATTGAATGAATAAGATTTGCGTTTACTGTGGTTCTAGCCTGGGCAAATCCCCAGTGTATGCACAAGCAGCCCGGGCGTTGGCCGAGGAAATGGCCAAGCGGGGAATCGGCTTGGTCTATGGTGGTGCCAGTGTGGGCATTATGGGCACAATTGCCGATACTGTGCTGGCGGCAGGGGGCGAGGTTGTAGGCATTATTCCACAAGCGTTGGTAGAAAAAGAGGTATCACACCATGGCTTGACCGAGCTAAAAGTGGTGGCGTCTATGCATGAGCGCAAAGCGACTATGGCGGAGTTGTCCGATGCTTTTATTGCCTTGCCTGGCGGGTTGGGTACATTGGAAGAACTGTTTGAGGTATTAACCTGGGCCCAGCTTGGTTTCCACCAAAAACCTTGTGGCCTGCTCAATGTAGGCAACTACTACGACAAACTTAGCGCATTCCTAGACCATGCAGTCGAGCAGGCATTTGTCAAAGGCATCCACCGGGATATGCTGCTGGTTGAATCTGCCCCCAAGACTTTACTTGAGCAAATGGCTTGCTACCAACCGCCAGTGGTGGGTAAGTGGATTGGCCGCAAAGATACTTAAATTTGTTTTAGTCGGAATGGCCTGAACAGTCTATATCTTTGTTTGGCAAAACATGCTTGTAGTGTTGGTAGAGTTTGGCTAGCTCGCCGCTGCAATAGGCGGTTTTAATGCCAAGATCAAAGCGGTCACGTAGGGCTTTTCCCCGTTGGTTTTTGGTGAAGTTCATATACAGTGGTACTTCCATCAATAGCTGGTAGGAATACGCGTTAGGATCCAGTGTAATGCCCAATTCTTGGGCGGTGAGCTCTATTTGTTCCCGGTTGTCGAAATAAAAGTCAATATTGCGCTTTGGATCCAAAAATACCTGTAATGCGCGTTTGCGGTCACTGAATTCGGTACCTACAAAGTGGTTGGAAATTTCTGGCGACAATGTATCCAGGTATTTTGCATACCAGATACCGTGTTTGCCGCGCAAACTAACTGCGCCCCGCCAGTCATTGAAGGTTCCGGATCGGGACAAGACGACTTCTTGGCTAATTAAAATGGGATAGCTGGATTGATAATAATCGTCGCTCGCTTTCGACGCACCAGTGACATCGGCCTGTCCTTTTTGCACCATATCCAAAGCACGTTTCCAAGGTGTTTCTTGCCATTCAACCCTAATCTTTTGATTGGACCACACTAACTGCATTAATTCCGTATAGAGCCCGCCATTTTTTGTAGAAACATAACCATGCCAGGTGGGTGAAACCCAATAAATGATTGGTTTTGCTTCTGCCTTTACCACACTTGTGTTTGCTAGAAGCAGACACCAGGCTGTTAGCAATATTGCGAAGTTAGTTTGCATGCTCTTTTAGTGCTTTAATATCTACTTGTTGGTTCAAGCAAAGGCATCCTTATCTGTTCGGCCAATTAAAGGCACAACTTATCATAGACTAGAAATCGAAATACAAGTGATTTTATAAAAGTGTCGTTAGATTGTGGTGTTGTTACTATGAATTGGGTTTTAATATAATAAACCTATTTGGTGTATAAATGCGCTGACCCTTAAAAACAAGAAAAACCAGGGTTTACTGGCTTGTTGCCGATTGCAAATATATCTTTTAACGATAAACAACAATTCTAGCTAGAAGCCGCAAGGAACGTATGCAACAAGAACAAAATACATCCAACAGGATTGATACCGCAGTATTGCTCGCCGCAGGCATGGGAACTCGATTGCATGTTGGCGTTGACCCACAACCCAAGTGCTTAACTGCATTTGACTCGAATACTATTCTAGGCAAATTGCTGGAGGAGCTGGTGAGTCTCGGTTTTCAGAGGCTTGTCATTGTCACCGGTTTCCAGCAAGAAAAAATCCGTTCATTTGTGGAAGCAAATGATTTTCCTATTGCGATTGAATATGTCTACAACGAAGATTATGCCAACAGCAACAATATCGTGTCTTTATGGTGTGCTAGGGATCTTATTAACGAACCTTTTATGTTAATTGAAAGTGATCTGGTGTTTGCGCCCGGTATGTTAAAACCGTTTTTGCAGCCAGACCGGATGGCTATTTCTGAATTAAGGCAATGGATGAATGGCACTACGGTCAGCCTTGCTGAAAATAACGCTGTAGGCAAAATGCATGTAGCGGTACCCATATACGGTGATTCTCATTTCAAAACCGTAAATGTTTATAGTTTGTCTATTGAGTCTTGGCTGTGTTCAAAACGGAAACTGGAACAGCTTTTAGAACTAGGCAAGACCGATATTTATTATGAACAGGTATTTGCCCTGTTGATTGATAGCCAGGAAATAGCCATGGAAGCGGTATTATTTGATGCTGACCAATGGTATGAAATAGACACCCAACAAGATTTACTACTCGCAAGTAATTTGGCTACGGGATAATAGTTTGCATGAATGGCAGTGGTGACAGTAAGCAAGCGAGAATTGAACTTTACCAGCGGATGAACCGCCAACACGGTGGCTTTTGGCGCGAACAGTTTGTGGATCACAACTATCTCTATAACCTGTATTTTCCGCCACAGGCGTTTTATCATTCAATCCAAGCTAATCTGGAAGCACTTGTCCAGAATTATCCAATGTCCCAGCACGTTTTGGCCGGTCACTTGTCATCGTTGGTTGATTTGCCAGTAGATTACCTCTGTGTTGCCAATGGTGCTGCTGAACTAGTGCGGATAATTGCGACCCAATTGTCCAGCAAGCTTATTGTGCCGATACCGTCATTTAATGAATACGCCAATGCTGCTGGCAGTGCAAGGGTGGTGGAGTTTGAGCTGGGAGCCGACTTTGAATTGGACGTTGGACGCTATTTCCTCGCAGCCAAACGCTGCAAAGCGGATACTGCGATTATTGTCACGCCAAATAACCCTACCTCACTAATAGTGCCAAGAGAGGAGGTATTGTGGCTGGCTGAAAAGCTGGCAAGTATGAGCTGCACGCTCTTGGTGGATGAGTCCTTTATCGACTTCTGCGACCATCCCCAAAGCAATAGCATTAGCAGTGATCTTGTTAGGCACACAAACCTAGTCCTGCTGAAAAGCCTGAGTAAAGCCTATGGAATTTGTGGATTGAGGCTTGGTTACCTTGCAACCGCAAATAAGGCATATTTGTCAAAGCTGAAGCATCACTTGCCTATTTGGAATATCAATAGTTTCGCGGAAGAGTTTCTGGTGAAATCGCCACAATACCTTGATGCCTTCCGAAAAAGCTGTGAACTGGTGCGCCGTGATAGGGAGGACTTTTACAAGGCTCTCAATAGCATTCCCGGCCTGACAGTATGGCCACCGCAAGCCAACTTTGTATTTTGTAAGTTACCAGAAAACACCGCTAGCGCACCTGAATTAGCACAGAAACTTTTTGTTGAACACGGAATATTTATTAAAAGCTGCGATGGCAAGAGTCTGCCTAAGTCAGAACGCTACGTTCGACTTGCCAGCCGTACGCAACAAGAAAACCAAAGGTTGGTTGAGTTATTGCGGCAGTTTTTTAAACACTGAGCATCAGATTACCACACTTCGTTTGCGCCCCAGTTAGATTGTATTACCTCTTTTTCAGCAACTCGTGTGGCTTTCGCTGGATTGCCCAGATGGGTCTTATTGTCACCTGCACCCCTGAACACCGCTGCACCTGCTGCCACAACGCAGTCTCTACCTATTTCGGTACCAGGTGCAATTGTGCCGCCAACACCCACTAACGTGCGTGCACCTACCTTTACTTTGCTGGCAGTGGTGGCATTGGGGCCAAAGGTGGCAAAACTGCCAACTAGGCTGTCATGGCTGATTATGGCACCTGCCTGCACAAAAACTCCGTCAGCAATTTCTGTATGGGTGCGGACTACACTGTGTTCTCCGAGAAAACAGCCGTTGCCAATTTTTGCACTCGGGCTAACAAAGGCCGTGGGGTGGACAAGGCTGATGGGCTGCCGTCCATTTTCAGCTAATTGCTGGGTCAGCTGTTGCCTTAAGTGGTTGTCCGCTACAGACACAAAAACGTCACAATCCTTGGGGAGGGAGGTTAAGCAAGAGACGCCGTCCGGCGGGTTGGGGTCGACAAAGCCTGCGACTGTTATCCCTATAGCTTCGGCCGTTTCTGCAATAACCCGGCTAAAGTTCCAGGCACCAAAAATAACGAGTGGTTTCATTAGAGCCTATTTGTCTTTGTTTATATTTTAGCCTCAACCCTTCGGGCAGTGGCTCTTTTTCATCCATACTGCCTTATTTGGAGCCACCAAACCACACTCAGTTGTGATTGTCTGGCTGAAAAATTGCCGACTGCATGATTTATAAACAAAGATAAATAGGCGCTAGTTTGATACGTCTTCTTTGAGTGATAACAATGCCAGCACAGCTTCAATAGTTGGGGTTTCTATACCTTGCAAACGGGCAAGTTCGACTACAACAGTAATTAGGGCATCGGTCTCCAATTGTCTTTGATGTTCATAGTCCAACAACATTGAGGTTTTATGGGCGCCAACGGCGGCAGCGCCATCAAGGCGCTTTTCTGCGCTCAATGGAAACTTTATGCCCAGGGATTCAGCTACGCTTTGCGCTTCAAGCATCATGTTCCTGGCTAATTCCTTGGTAGATGTGTGTTGGCAAATTTGGTCAAGGTTGGCACCAGTCAAGACGCTTATTGGATTAAGGGATAGGTTACCCCATAGCTTCAGCCATACTTCATCCCGTATCCGTTTCTTGAGCCGGGCTTTTAGGCCGACGTCAGTCAAAAGGGCTGCCACCTGTTTGCCCCGCTCGCTAATACTGCCATCAAGTTCTCCCAGGGAAACCCGGTCACCAGAGCAAAATTTAATGATGCCTGGGCTTACAATTTCACATGCGGGATA
Organism: Alteromonadaceae bacterium; assembly: GCA_965279005.1. GTDB lineage: Bacteria > Pseudomonadota > Gammaproteobacteria > Enterobacterales > Alteromonadaceae > Planctobacterium. The sequence continues at coordinate 152,522 of CBDIHK010000030.1, forward strand.
AATAACACAGCCAAGCACTTGATCCGGATTAATGCTTTGCCTTAAATTGCCATCCGGATCAACTGACTGCAACTGTTTGCCTTCGAGTTCACCACCGAGTTTGTAGGTGTACCACCATGGGATCCCATTGTTGGCAAACAACACAGTGCTATGTTTTGACATTAGTGGTGCTAGGTTGGGCGCAATGTCCACAAGAGAGTAGGTTTTTACCGCCACGATGATAAGGTCTTGCTGTCCTAGTTCGGTAGGCCTGTCTGTACAAGCAAATTGTCGGTTGATCTGGTTCCCTGCTTCTGGCCAGTGTTGCAGGGTCAATCCATCTTGTTGAATTGCCGCCAATTGCTCGCCGGTATCCACTAAACTGATTTCATGTCCACTTTCAGCCAATAGCACTGCCAAAAAGCCGCCAATGGCACCCGCACCATATACGCATATCCTTTTCATTTGAGAGTAAAATCCTATAAATTTCAACAAATAGCAGCGTAGGAGTATAGGATCCGAAGCTCGAGTATAACAATCGATTTGTCCTTGAATTCGGTTTAGCTGGGGCTGCTCATACCAGTGTAACTTGTATTTCTAGTAAAAAAGTGCTTCCAAATGCGTGTATACCTCATCCTGGCCCCCACCGTTTCAATACTATCAAAGACGAATATTAGGCTGAGTTTATAGGGGGGCTAGTATGGCTATTGTGGGCGCAATTGTTGACACCGTTTTAAAGGCCGGACTATTCGACTGGTTGGTCGCCTGGTCGCTAGGCTTTGGTACGCTGGAATAAATATTTGAATCCACGAGTAGATCACAATTGGGTTTCCATGCAAAACCTGGTACTTAATGGAATCGGTATACCATATATTGACAAGGCCGCAGCTTATAACTTAAACAACGTTTTTTTGGGTTTATTCATTTGCCAGCTGCCTCAGTTGATACAACAAGTCCAATGCCTGCCTTGGTGACAGGTCATCTGGGTTGGTCTGTTGCAACAATTCAATCGCCGGATTGCTTTGGTCAAGCATGTCGGGTTGCACTGGCATGTGGCTAGTTTCAATATTGCTGTTACCTTCCTGCTCCAACTCGGCCAGTTTCAGTTTTGCCAGTTGGATCACTACTTTGGGTACGCCCGCTAGCTGTGCTACTTGCAAACCATAGCTGCGGCTAGCAGCACCTTCTTGCACCGCATGCATAAAGCGTATTCCACCCTCGAACTCAACGGCATCTAAGTGCACGTTGACCAAGCTGTCTATTTGTTCCGCCAACTTAGTGAGCTCAAAATAGTGGGTAGCAAACAGGCAAAAGCTTTTAAGTTTCAGTGCTAGTTGTTCAGCCGTTGCCCAGGCTAGGGACAAACCGTCGTAAGTGCTGGTACCGCGGCCGATTTCGTCAAGCAACACTAAGCTGTTTTGGGTGGCGTTGTTTAGGATATTGGCCGTTTCAGTCATCTCCACCATAAAAGTTGAACGGCCTGAAGCGAGATCGTCTGAAGCACCAATGCGGGTGAAAATACGGTCGATATTGCCGATAACAGCCTGTTCTGCGGGTACAAAGCTGCCGATGTGGGCGAGCAATGCAATCAAAGCGGTTTGCCGCATATAGGTGGATTTACCCCCCATGTTCGGACCGGTAATCACCATCATTTTGCGGCTGTTTGAAAGGGCAATGGGGTTGGCGATAAAGTTAGTATTGGGCATTTGCTCCACCACAGGATGGCGTCCATGGTGGTAGTGGAGCTCGTTACCCTCGGTTAGCTCGGGCCGGTTGTAGTCAAGGGTGATGGCGCGTTCAGCCAAATTTGCCAAAACATCTAAATACGCCAGTGCATTGCAGGTGCCTAGCAAATTGGCCAATTTGGGTAAGATTAGGTCAAACAGTTGTTCATATAGTTGTTTTTCCAGAGCCAATGCTTGGCTTTGGCTAGAGAGTACTTTTTCTTCGTGCTCTTTTAATTCGGGAATGATGTAGCGTTCATAGTTTTTTAAGGTCTGCCGGCGCATATAGTGGGCAGGTACCAGGTGGCTCTGGCCTTTGCTGACTTCAATGTAATACCCGTGCACCTTGTTATAGGCCACTTTTAAATTGCTGATCCCGGTTTCTAGCTGCTCCCTGGTTTCAATTTGTTCAAGTAAGTCTGTGGCACCGGTATTGAGCAAACGCAGCTCATCTAGCTCCGCATTGTAGCCAGGTTTAATGACACCTCCGTCACGGATCAACATGGGTGGGGTGTCTACCACTGCTTGTTCTAGCAACTGTACTTCTTGCTCGAAGCTATGGATGTCGCCTATCAGGGTTTGGCAAGAGGGACTTCCTGATTCGTCCAAAAAAGCCCGAATTGCAGGTATTTGTTGTAGGGCGTTGCGCAAACGGGAAAAGTCCCTAGGTCGCGCACTGCGCAAGGCAATCCTGGACAAAACCCGTTCCAAATCCCCCACCTGTTTCAAATATCCCTGTAGTTCCTCTAAATCTGTGTCGAGCAAAGCTTCAATGCGATCCAGGCGTTGGTTCAGCTGGGTGCGTATGCGGATTGGTTCCTGCAGCCAGCGGTACAATAGCCTAGCACCCATGCCGGTTTTGCTGCGGTTGAGCAAGGTGAAAAGGGTGTTGTCATCACCGCCCGATAAGTTGCGCACCAGCTCCAGGTTGCGCAAAGTCGCGGCATCCATTTGCAGGATATCGGAATCGCTTTCCGGTACTAGCCGCGTGATATGGGGCAGGGCTGTACGCTGGGTATCTTTGACATACTGCAGCACTGCTCCCGCAGCGCCAATAGCCAGTTGCTGCTTGCTAGGCTCAATGCCAAAGCCGGTAAGTTCGCGGGTACCAAACTGGTTGTTAAGTTGTTCGATCGCGCTATTACTATCAAATTCCCAGCTAGGACGACGGCGTTTGCCTGGTAAGTTGTCAAAAAACGCCAAATCCGTCAGGTCTTCCGGATACAATGCTTCAGCAGGATGGGTTTTTTGCAGTTCAGCCTCAAGGCCCTCCACCTGCTCAAACTGCTTTATGTAGAAGCGGCCTGAAGCTAAATCCAGTGCTGCGAAGCCAAATACGCCTTTGTCGGCGTTTATAGCAACTAATAGGTTTGCCGCTGCATCGGAAAGCAATGCTTCGTCGGTGACCGTGCCTGGTGTGATAATGCGGGCAACCTTGCGTTCCACCGGGCCTTTGCTGGTAGCGGGGTCGCCTACTTGCTCACAAATGGCAACGGATTCACCCAATTTGACCAAACGGGCTAAATATCCTTCCACTGCATGGTACGGTACACCCGCCATAGGGATTGCGTTGCCGCCGGATTTGCCCCTGGCGGTAAGGGATATATCTAGCAAACTTGCTGCTTTTTTTGCGTCGTCGTAAAACAGCTCGTAAAAATCGCCCATGCGGTAGAATAACAATATATTTGGATTCTCCGCTTTTATACGCAGATATTGCTGCATCATAGGGGTGTGTTTGGAAAGTGCTTGCTCTGAAATTTCGTTCAACGGCATAATCTATAAAAACGTATCGCTAAGGGTAACAATGATATCCGATTCAATTTTGGCACTCGCCACACAACTCGGCGAGCACCTCACCCAACGCCACTGGCAGGCAACCTGTGCTGAATCATGTACGGGCGGCGGCATAGGATACGCTATTACCAGTGTCGCCGGAAGTTCCAATTGGTTTCAACAGGGTTTTATTACCTACAGCAACGAAGCTAAAAGCCAACAATTAAAGGTTGAGCCAACAACCTTGGCGCGCCACGGTGCGGTCTCAGAAGCTGTGGTGGAGCAGATGGTGGAAGGCGCAGCAAGCCAGGCTGGTGCAGAAGTGGCTGTGGCTGTTAGCGGTATTGCCGGACCTGGCGGCGGTAGTGCCAGTAAACCGGTGGGAACCGTGTGTTTTGGTTTTTATATTGACGGTGAAATCCAGGTAGAGACCCAATGTTTTGAAGGGGATAGGGATCAGATCCGCGATGCCACCATTGTGCATGCATTGCAATGGTTGAACCGGGCTTTGTGCCAATAGGCCTAATTCGAAAGGGTAAAATGGAAAATATTGTTATTACCGGCCTAAATGGCACATTGGCACCCAAGCTGGCACTTCAGTTTGTTGATCACGGCAAACAAGTTATCCCTTGGGATAGGCGGGTGGTGGATCCCAATGATATTGCTGCATCCCGCGAATTTTTAGTTGCCAGTAGAGCTGATATTGTTTGCCACTTGGCGATGGGGAATCCAGCGTGGGCTAAATCTTTGGCACAGCTTAGCAACGAGCTGGGTTGCAAGCTGTGTTTTACCAGCACAGCCATGGTGTTTAACCACTACCCCAATGGGCCGCACCACGTGCAAGATGAACGCAATGCCCGAGATGACTATGGCCGTACCAAGATTGCCTGCGAAGATGCCATCCAAAAAGAAAATCCAGATTCATTAGTAGTGCGTATTGGTTGGCAGATCGATTGGGATGCGACCGGTAACAATATGTATGCGGCGTTGATCAAAATGCACAAGCAAGTAGGTGCAATAAATGCGAGCCAAAACTGGATACCTGCCACCTCATTTATGCAAGATACCTGTCGTATCATTCGGGAGTTATTGAACGCGGGTGCTAAAGGCGTTTACCATATGGACAGCAACCAACACGACCAGTTGAGCTTTGCCCAAATAGCACAGCGAATTTCTGATGTCAGGCACCAGAATTGGCGGGTAAACAAAACCTATGAATATGTGCACGATCAGCGGCTAATCGAAAATCGGATAAAAATTCCTAACCTTTCCAACCACTTATAAAGTTTTTAAAAAATAGTATTGTAACTGTATGGTTATACAGTATACTGAGCTTAAATACTGTTAATTAATACAGTGTAAATATCTAGCAACCGGTCTAACAAATGGAAAACCGGATGCGGATATCACAACGACGCAAAGGGAAATGCAAACTGGCTGGCATCCACAATAAAGGGTAGGTGCAAGCAAAAACGCTAGATAAAACCAACACAAGCAAAAACAGGGGTAACCAATGGACGATAATAAACAACGCGCACTATCTGCCGCATTAGGACAAATTGAAAAACAATTCGGCAAAGGCACTATTATGCGCTTGGGTGATAACCAAGCGATGGATGTGGAGTCAATTTCAACTGGCTCATTAACTATTGATATCGCCTTGGGTATTGGTGGTTTACCTTGTGGTCGTGTTGTTGAAATTTATGGTCCGGAATCTTCAGGTAAAACAACCCTGACACTGCAGGTAATTGCTGAAGCCCAAAAAGTGGGTAAAACCTGTGCCTTCGTTGACGCAGAGCACGCTTTGGATCCAATTTATGCCGCTAAGTTGGGCGTGAATGTTGAAGAATTGTTGGTATCCCAGCCTGACACTGGTGAACAAGCCTTGGAAATTTGTGACATGTTGGTTCGTTCAGGTGCTGTTGATGTGGTCATTGTCGACTCTGTTGCGGCACTAACACCAAAAGCTGAAATTGAAGGTGAAATGGGCGATAGCCACGTTGGTTTGCAGGCCCGCTTGATGTCCCAGGCGCTGCGTAAATTGACCGCCAATATCAAGCGTTCCAACACCTTGTGTATCTTCATCAACCAAATCCGTATGAAGATTGGTGTGATGTTTGGTAATCCCGAAACCACTACAGGTGGTAATGCCTTGAAATTCTACTCTTCAGTACGCCTAGATATCCGCCGCATTGGTGCCATTAAGGATGGTGATGAAGTTGTGGGTAACGAGACCCGGGTTAAGGTTGTGAAAAACAAGGTTGCACCGCCGTTTAAACAGGCTGAATTCCAGATTTTATATGGTCAGGGTATTAGCAAGCATGCTGAGCTAATTGATTTAGGCGTGCAGCACAAGTTGGTTGAAAAAGCCGGTGCCTGGTACAGCTACAACGGCAATCGAATAGGCCAAGGTAAAGCGAACGCCGTACGCTTTTTGAAAGACAATGTCGAAATGGCTAATGAGATTGAGCAAAAGTTAAGGGCTGATTTACTACTAAGTAAGGCACCAACCGAAGACGAAAGCGAGTTAGACTCCCTAAGTTAGCGCAAGGGACGATTAAGGGGCGAAAGCCCCTTTTTTTATCGCATTTTTCATAATCCAATTGGCTGTTTATAGTGTTGTCGTCTTGCCTTTGACCCAGTACTTGGAAAGCAGGTGGTCACTGCAAAAAATAGAAATAGAGCTCAAAACTGAAACTACCCCAGTCGGTTTATCCTGTTGTTTTACAGAGTGAAGAGCGCATCTAGGCATGGATATGCCTACGCTTATGCGCCTCTGGTCACTGTAAACACAGTACACTCTACAATTGCTGCCCTCACTACTGCCCTGCTACCTGCGTTTAAGGGGAATTAGATCAACACGCTCCTACTTTATTGTATTAAATATAACCTTTGGGCCTACACATACTGGTAAAAATGACTTAACCTCAATTAGACGTCTAAATGTCTAGATGTTTATTGCAAAGGAGCCCTGTATGAAACCTGAAACCATAGCATTGCATGCTGGTTACACCAGCGAAGAAACCACCAAAGCTGCTACTACGCCTATCTACCAAACGACTTCATTTACTTTCGACAATACCCAGCATGGTGCGGATTTGTTTAACTTGAAGGTTGCGGGAAACATCTACAGCAGGATCATGAATCCTACCAATGCCGTATTGGAACAACGTTTAACCGAACTGGAAGGCGGCGTTGGTGCCCTAGCAGTAGCATCTGGCATGGCCGCTATCAGGTATGCAATTGAAACCATTGCTGATGCGGGTAGCAACATTGTCAGTGTTGGCCAATTGTATGGTGGAACCTACAACTTGTTTGCGCATACGTTTCCGAGGCAGGGTATCCAAGCCAAGTTTGTGCAAGCAGATGATTTTGATGGATTAGCTGCCGCAATTGATGAAAATACCAAAGCTGTTTTTTGTGAATCTATTGGTAACCCCGCTGGCAATGTCGTCGATATTGCGCGTTGGGCAGAGATTGCCCATGCCGGTGGCGTGCCTCTGATCGTGGACAATACAGTGGCAACACCATTGCTTTGCCGCGTGTTTGACCATGGCGCAGACATCGCTATACATTCCCTAACCAAATATATAGGGGGACACGGCACCACTGTTGGTGGCATTGTTGTTGATTCCGGTAAATTTGATTGGTCAGCGCAAGCAGAGCGTTTCAGTATGCTGACAACGCCGGATCCTAGCTACCACGGTGTTATCTATACCGAAGCATTGGGGCCTGCTGCTTATATTGGGCGCTGCCGGGTGGTACCGCTGCGCAATACTGGTGCAGCACTGTCGGCACAAAGCGCGTTTAATATTTTGCAAGGCTTGGAAACATTGGCGTTGCGTATGGAACGCCATTGTGAAAACGCAGAAAAAGTCGCAGCCTACCTCAAAGGACATGAAGCGGTGAATTGGGTTAATTATGCTGCGCTACCTGAAAGCCCATACTTTGAAACTTGTCAGAAAATTTGTGGCGGTAAAGCGGCTGGTATCATAAGCTTCGGCATTAAGGGTGGACTAGATGCAGGTGCCAAATTTATCGACGCCCTGCAAATGATCCTGCGGTTGGTCAACATCGGTGACGCTAAGTCGTTGGCATGCCACCCTGCTAGCACCACCCACCGCCAGTTAAATCCAGAGGAGCTAAAGTCAGCGGGCGTCAGCGAAGATATGGTTCGCATCTCAGTGGGCATTGAGCATATTGACGACATCCTGGCTGATATTGAACAGGCATTAGCCGCCAGCCAGGCTTAATCTTAAGAAAAGCTAGTTGTTGCAAAAATGAGTGGTCGGGTTATCCGGTCATTCACAATGCTGGCTAAATTGAGCTTAGTTACTAGCTAAAACTGCAATTTCATGTCAATAAGACAATGGTTAGGTAACCATCTAAAATTCGTCTTAAAAGAAAACCAATGATTAGACTTTAAGCTGAAACTTCCTATACTCTTGTCTGCAATAACGGCGAGGGTTGCGTGGTTTTCCCGCTTAACATTCCAAGGAAGCAGGAGTTTGCCTAACCTTAAGTAGAACGAATGTGCCCAAATCATTAATGGGATTTTTAAAATTAAAGCCTGCTAGTACGCTATCGCGGTTATGCTATTTCCCGCGTATTATTGGGTTCCTGTTGATGGGACTAATCCTGCTCTCTGTCTATTACCAGTCCCTCACCTTTGATGTCGTCTTTAGTATTGCCGCCCAGTCTTTGTTATGGCCACATTTAGCCTATTTACACGCGAAAATAACGCCATTTAGTCGTTCGGCGGAACATATAAACCAGCTTATAGACGCTATATTCTATGGTGTCTGGGCGGCTGCCACGGGGTTCCAAGTTTGGATACTCTTGGCCTTTGTGCTTGTCACCTCAATCAATAACTTGATAATCGGTGGTATCAAACGCTTTTTCATTAGCCTTTTTTTTCTATTTCTCGGATGTGCAATTGGCGCATTTTGGTTTGGATTGGGATTTGCCAAGAATTCGTCTCTAGCTACAACCGTTACCGCTGCGTTGTGTATATACCTTTATTGCGTCAATGTGGGCTATTTTAATCGCATCTATACCAACAGCATCAATAAAAAACGCAAAGAGATAGAGTCCCAAAAAAATGAGCTGTTAGATATGAACCGGCAAATATCCCATATGAGCCGCGTTGCGGCGACTATAAACAGTACCCTGGATCTTGATCAAGTAGTTAGTACTGTGATGCCTGCAATGCACACGGTGCTGAATTTTGACCAGTTCTGGCTATTGATGCCCTCGGACAAAACCCTAAAGGTAGTTGCAGCGAGCGGTAAAAATGTGGATGACCTGGCGATTGCGAAGGTTAATGATATTGGGATACCCATATTACCGGGCACTAGCGCAGCTGCAGAAGCGTATTTAGCAAACCGCACCACAGTGTATCCATCACTAAACCATGAATTAGCGCATAGCCTTCCAGAAGTTGACAGGAGGGCTTATCGGCTAAATCCGGTCAAAGCAATCTACATCCAGCCCCTGAATATCCAACAAAAGTGCATAGGGATTGTGGTACTTGCAAATACTACTGAAACCTTTGTTATGGATGATAATGTGCGGGATTTAATTGAACGATACTGCCAGCAATTTGCTACTGCGGTTAATAATTCCAGCACATTTGAGGCGCTTCAGACTGCGAAAGTGCAGGCTGAGCAGGCGACTAGAGCCAAAAGCGACTTTCTCGCCAACATAAGCCATGAAATAAGGACACCGATGAATGGTGTTTTGGGCACCCTGCAATTATTGGAAAAGGATTCAAACGATCCCAAAACCCAGGATATGGTCGCAGCCGCAAATTATTCGGCAAAATCCCTTTTAACCATCATCGACGATATTCTTGATTATTCAAAAATTGAAGCAAACCAAATAGCCATTGAGCAGCGACCGTTCGCATTCTTAGAAGTGCTGGAATCAATTAGGTCTGATTTGAGCTTTAAAGCGAAAGAAAAAGCTATAGAGCTAAACTTTGAGGTCGCCAATGACTACGTAGATGGATGGGTCGGTGATTTTGTCCGTATTAGGCAGGTTTTATTAAACCTAGTGTCAAACGCGGTCAAATTTACCAAGGAGGGAGGCGTAACCGTCAAAGTCAATGTGACCAACTACCAGAGCCAATGCGCGTTGAGGATCGACGTTGCTGATACGGGTATTGGTATGGACGAGGATGAAAAAAATCGTGTATTCGAACGATTTGTCCAGGCTGATGCATCAACGACCCGCAGGTTTGGCGGGACTGGCCTAGGGCTAGCCATTACCATGAGCCTAATCGAATTGATGCATGGCAAAATAGTGGTTAACAGTTCCAAAGGCAAAGGAACTAGGGTCGTTGTTGTATTACCGATGCAACAAACTAAGTTAGATCAGAAAGCACGAAATAATAAACTGCAGGGTGTTCCTGATCTTTCAGGAAAAAAGGTTCTAATTGCAGAAGACAATGATATAAACCAAACAATCATTGATTCAATGCTATCTGCTACCAAGGCGGATATAGCGTTTGCAGATAATGGTAAACTAGCGGTTGAAGCTTTTAAAAACTGGGATCCTGACCTTGTTTTAATGGATATTCAAATGCCAGAAATGGATGGTATAGAAGCTTTTCGCCTTATTCACCAGGGCAATCCAAAGGTGCCCGTTGTAGCTTTAACAGCAAATGTTATGTTTGATGAAATTGAAACTTACCGAGAACTTGGCTTTGACCACCATATAGGTAAGCCAATAGATATGGATAGGCTATATTCTGTATTGGAAACTATTTTTGAAAAAGACGATACAGGTTAATGAAATAGTATTTCATCAAATCGCTAAAGCGCTGCGGTATTGAGGGACATTAGCCACAATTCTTTGCGGTTTTGATCCACTGAAGAAGGCAAATATGGATTCACTAGCCTTATAATTTTGCGGTTAGCGACGTTGAGATCCTTTAATGTCTTGGCGTGGTGCTGCTGGAATAATTGTTCAAAACTGCCATCACGGATCATGCTTTCCAAACCTCGCCTGATATCTTTATGCAACACATGGTTGTTTTTGTTAACGTAGAATACCATGGCCGTTGGGTAATACAGCATTACGTCAGGTTCAATGGCGATACCTAGGTGACGGTATTTTTCATACTCGCGCATTATTTCCGTTACGGATCGGGGGAAGTAATCAAATCGATTATTCGCTAGCATGTCAAATAGACGTTCATAAGAAGTACTCGTATCTAAGTTTACCCCGTTATGGCTTAAGATTTTGGCGTCAGTCCATACATGCATTTGACCTGCTACTAAGCCTTGTAAATCTTGCAAGCGGTTCACCTTTTCAAAGCGAATACTATTGGCCGGTAACAAGGCAATGCGCATCCCTTGCATGCCCTTCAATATCGGGATAGGTATGGCTGAATAACGCTGCACCCGTTCATTAGTAGCCGTGCTCCACAATACGTCAACATCTTTGCCTTGTTCCAGCATCTGGAAGTTTCTGCCCTTGGGAACCTGTACACCATTGGCTCGCACAACATAGGATTTATTGCTCCGGTGTAGGGCTTGCTGAAGTAACTGGATGGTGTATTCAGAGCGCCAATTGTGCTCAGTGCTACCAGGGAAAAGTACAATAGTGCTATTTTCCGATTGTATTGAGTGTTGCTTTGTTTGAGCCGACGAGACTTGTGGAACCAGGCAAGAAACTATAAATAAGCTAAACGCAAGAAGTACCCAAGCCACTTCATTGGCGGTGCTTCGATAGTGACTGTGCTGTGCTATATATTTTAACTGCAAAGATAAAGCCTACTTCAAGCAAGAATTTCTAAAAAAGCCTAAGGCATAAGTTAAATACTAACAGGCATATCCCAACTCCCCAACCTAGGCAGTGGCTATATTCTGCATTTTGTAGTTTCAGCCGGATTAAACCTAATTTTTTAGTTGGTTTGTTGTACATTAAATTGCAACCAGTTGCCCACCAACATTGAGTTGCGCGTTTCCTTCAGATGCGAGTTTTGCATGTTGGCCAAAATAGGGGGCTGTCTTTCCTGTCACAGGGAACGTTGACATCAAAGTCTTTAAAGGTTCGCCGGGAGTTGCAATGACGCCATTTTGTTGGTCGATGGAGGTCATTTGGCAGCGTTGGCACGGACCCACCATATCAAAGCTAGCCCCAGAAGCTGAGGTTATATTCGACAATTGGTACTCCTGCCATGCAGCTAAACCGCTTAACACAATGTTCGCCCTGAACCTATCCATCGGTATTGGTTTGGCAAGGGCTTGGTTTAAACTATCCAAAGACTCTTGGAATGTGAAAAGGTAAGGGCAGGCATCGGCAAAGTGTAAGCTGGCATCTTGATTGGGCAAGTATTTCTCTGCAACTTTGCGCACTCCGTTTTGATCGAATCTTGCCAGGCGAAGCTTACTGCCGCGGAATTCCCCTAAAACTGAAGTCAACCACTCGGAAGAACCTTCGGGTTCAATCCAAGCAGGGCAATCATCGTTCCAAACCGTCACTTGTTCTGAATGGTTTGCATCCAATTGCAATGGAATAGCGAGCTCTGGGGAATCTTTGTGATGTAAAATGAGGTGCCTGTTATCCATCTGTACTTTAATTGCTGCCATTGCAGGCAACTGCCTTTGGCTGATGAATTTGTTGTTGCCATCGATGACTACCCAATTCCGATCCCAGCGCAGCCCAGTTGCCAGGCATTCGACACTATCCAAAGCAATGCCTGACAATGATTTAACTGGAAACACGTTTAGCTGTTCTACAGTCAAGGTCATGTGTGAAGCCCATTAAGTTGCAATCATTAGATTTTGTCTTATCGTGCGTTATTAAACAAGTTTCCACATCTTTACGTTTAGACGTCTAGACGTAAAGATGTTGACTTTTGGCTTGATAAAGTGACAATGGGCTCATTGTTTTAAACACATAAACAACTCGTAGTCCCTTATGCCAATAAAAGTGCCAAGCGATTTGCCAGCCCAAGCGGTTCTGACTGAAGAGAATATCTTTGTCATGGATGCATTGCGTGCAACTAGCCAAGACATTAGGCCATTGGAAGTAGGCATTTTGAATTTAATGCCCAACAAAATTCAAACCGAGATCCAGCTTTGCCGGTTGTTGTCTAATACGCCGTTGCAAATAAACCTCGATTTAATCCGGATAGACAACCATGTTTCTAAACATACCCCGACTGAACACATGGACTCGTTTTATTTGTCATTTGACCAGGTGGCGCACAAACGTTACGACGGTTTGATTATAACCGGCGCCCCAGTGGCATTGGTTCCCTACGAAGAGATATCCTACTGGGAAAAAATAACCGCAGTAATGGACTGGGCGAAGCGGCACGTGCAATCAACCTTGTATTTATGTTGGGCGGCACACGCGGCCATGTACCACCACCATGGAATAACCCGCAATGTGCGCGAAGACAAGCTGTTTGGGGTATACAAGCACCAAGTATTAAAACCCTTGGATGAACTTATGCGCGGGTTTGATGCGGAGTTTTATTCGCCCCATTCCCGTTATGGCTACATTGCACAGTCAGTTTATGAAAAAGTGCCAGGGCTAAATGTGTTAGCAAGTTCCGCTGACGCGGGTGCCTATTTGATTGCTTCTGAAGATAAACGCAGTGTATTTATTACCGGACACCCAGAATATGACGCAACCACCTTGCGCGATGAATACAACAGGGATGTACAGGCAGGGTTAGATACTGCTTTGCCTGTAAACTATTTTGTCAATGATGACCCTAGTGCAGAGATAAAAATGTCCTGGCGGGCCCACGGATGCTTGTTGTATACAAACTGGTTGAATTATTATGTATACCAACGCACCCCATTCGACCTGCAAAACTTACAAAATGCCAGGTAATGACTGGTCTCTTGATTTTCCAAATTAAACTGGATAGGTATTGATGAGCGACAAAGCTTCCCAATTGCAACAGCGATTAGAGAAAAATATTCTTATTTTGGATGGTGCCATGGGCACGATGATCCAAAGACACAAACTTGAGGAGGCCGATTACCGGGGTACCCGTTTTTCGAATTGGCCGTCTGATTTGAAAGGCAATAATGATTTATTGGTGTTGACCCAGCCAGAGATAATCCTAGATATCCATCGACAGTACCTGGAGGCGGGAGCCGATATCCTGGAAACCAATACCTTCAACGCAACCAGCATTTCCATGGCTGACTATGACATGCAGTCACTGGTGACTGAAATTAATGTTGAAGCGGCAAAGCTCGCGCGCATGGCCGCTGATGAGTTTACCCAGGCAAACCCGGACAAGCCCCGTTATGTGGCCGGTGTTTTAGGGCCGACTAACCGCACTGCATCAATTTCACCTGACGTTAACGATCCTGGAATGCGCAATATTAACTTCGACCAGCTAGTCAGCTCCTATAAAGAAGCATGTAAAGGCTTGATTGAGGGTGGGGCAGACCTGATTTTGATCGAAACAATCTTTGATACGCTGAATGCCAAAGCGGCAGCGTTTGCGGTTGATGAAGTATTTGAAGAGTTAGGACAAAGCTTGCCGGTGATGATATCCGGTACTATTACTGATGCTTCTGGGCGCACTTTGTCCGGCCAAACAGCTGAAGCTTTCTACTATTCCCTACGTCACGTTAATCCGCTTACTTTCGGATTGAACTGTGCCTTGGGGCCTGATCTCTTGCGCCAATATGTCAAAGAGATCGCCGATGTTGCTGAGTGCTTTGTCACCGCTCACCCCAACGCAGGATTGCCCAATGAATTTGGTGAATACGACATGGAAGGGCCAGAGATGGCACAGCATGTCGCCGAGTGGGCCAAATCAGGGTTAGTCAATATAGTTGGCGGTTGTTGTGGTTCTTCCCCTGACCATATCCGCGCTATAGCCGAATCGGTCTCGGGAATTCAGCCCAGGCGTTTGCCTGCTCCTGTTAACACATTGCGTTTGTCCGGCCTTGAGCCGTTCATCCACTAACGGGGGAGTAACAATGACACAGACTAGTGCAACTTTTATCAATGTCGGTGAACGTACCAACGTAACCGGGTCCGCCAAGTTTAAGCGCCTGATCATGGAGGATGATTATGAGACAGCCCTAGACGTTGCTAGGCAGCAGGTGGAAAACGGTGCCCAAATAATTGATATCAACATGGATGAGGCCATGTTGGATTCAGAAGCCGCCATGACCCGTTTCCTATGTTTGGTAGCCTCTGAACCGGATATTTCCCGCGTTCCTATCATGATTGACTCGTCAAAATGGAGCGTTATTGAAGCTGGATTAAAGTGTGTTCAGGGGAAGGCAATTGTCAATTCAATTAGCCTGAAAGAAGGGGAAGAAGCTTTCCTCGAGCAAGCTAAGCTAATCAGGCGCTATGGCGCTGCCACCGTGGTAATGGCGTTTGACGAAGTCGGCCAAGCAGATACCCAGGAACGCAAATTTGAAATTTGCCAACGTTCCTACAAGCTGTTGACGGAAAAACTCAACTTCCCGCCAGAAGATATCATTTTTGATCCCAATATTTTTGCGGTTGCCACCGGCATTGAAGAGCACAACAACTACGCCGTTGATTTTATTGAAGCGACCCGTCTGATCAAACAACATTTGCCCCATGCACATGTGTCAGGTGGCCTATCCAATATTTCCTTTTCATTCAGGGGCAATAACCCGGTGCGTGAAGCCATGCACTCGGTATTTCTCTACCATGCCATCAAGGCAGGCATGGACATGGCTATCGTCAATGCTGGCCAGTTGGCGGTTTATGATGAAATCCCACAAGAGCTGCGTGATGCAGTTGAGGATGTCATTTTAAACCGAAGTCCTGACGCGACTGATAAGCTGTTGGAATTGGCACCTAAGTACCAAGGCAAAGGTAAACAAGTCGCTAAAGAAGATCTGGCCTGGCGCGAGCTTCCAGTTAATAAAAGGCTTGAGCACGCTTTGGTGAAAGGTATCACTGACTTTATTGTGGATGATACTGAAGAGGCGAGGCAACAGGCGGAACGACCACTACATGTTATCGAAGGGCCGTTGATGGACGGCATGAATGTGGTAGGTGATCTGTTTGGTGCCGGTAAAATGTTCCTGCCCCAGGTAGTGAAATCCGCCCGTGTAATGAAAAAAGCTGTTGCTTACCTAGAGCCCTATATTGAGGCTGAGAAGGAAGCAGGCAGCAGTAACGGTAAGATATTGTTAGCGACAGTAAAAGGTGATGTGCACGATATCGGCAAGAATATCGTGGGCGTGGTGTTGCAATGCAACAACTATGAAATCATCGATTTGGGCGTGATGGTGCCTTGCGCAACAATCTTGCAAAAAGCTAAAGAGCACAATGTCGATATCATTGGTTTATCTGGGCTGATTACTCCTTCCCTAGATGAGATGGTGTATGTGGCCAAGGAAATGCAACGGCTAGAGTTTGACATCCCATTGTTGATTGGCGGGGCTACCACCTCCAAAGCCCATACCGCTGTAAAAATCGAACAGAACTATGATGAGCCTGTGGTTTATGTGTCGAATGCCTCCCGCGCTGTAGGGGTTTGCCAAAAGTTATTATCAGCCAACCACAAAGCGGACTATGTGGCGCAGGTTGAAAAAGAATACGATACCGTTCGCATCCAGCATGCCCGTAAACAACCGCGCAGTAAGCCGGTTAGTTTGGAACAGGCCAGGGCAAATGCGTTTAAACCGGACTGGGATAATTACCAACCGGTTAAACCGAAAAAATTGGGTGTCACCGAAGTCAGCGCCGACATAGAAACTCTGCGTAAGTATATTGATTGGACCCCGTTTTTTATGACCTGGTCGTTGGCGGGTAAATATCCCAGGATCTTGGAGGATGAAGTCGTAGGTGAAGAAGCCAAGAAGCTATTTGCTGATGCCAACGCTATGTTGGACAAGCTGCATAGCGATGGCAAGTTGCTACCGAAGGGGATATTCGGCCTATTTCCAGCAAACCGCGTCGACGACGATATTGAGATTTACCAGGACGAGTCTCGAAAAGAAATTATCGCGACATCCTGCCATTTGCGCCAGCAAACCGAAAAAGTCGGCAAACCAAATTACTGCCTTGCCGATTTTGTGGCTGAGAAGGCGACTGGCGTCGACGACTATGTCGGTGCGTTCGCGGTGACTGCTGGCTTGGGTGAAGATGAGCTGGCTAAAGCGTACAAAGAGCAGGGCGATGACTACAATGCCATCATGATCCAAGCCGTATCGGATAGGCTGGCAGAAGCTTTTGCCGAATATCTACACCAGCAAGTGCGTATTGACTATTGGGGCTTTGCTGCTGATGAAAGTCTCGACAATGAAGAACTTATCCGGGAAAAATACCAAGGGATCCGTCCTGCCCCTGGCTATGCCGCTTGTCCAGAGCATACCGAAAAACAAGTTATTTGGCAGCTTCTGGATACAGAAGCACGGATTGGCATGAAGTTGACCGAAAGCTATGCCATGTGGCCAGGTGCTTCTGTTTCTGGTTGGTATTTCTCACATCCAGAATCGCGCTATTTTGCCGTGGCTAAAATTCAGGAAGACCAATTAACGGATTACGCAAGCCGAAAAGGCATGGCGGTCGAAGAGGCTGCCCGTTGGCTGGCGCCTAACCTAGACTAGGCGGGCGGTAAAGCATATGCAGGAATACCAGGCTTTTCCATCAGGCGACTTAGAAATTGCCCAGCTGGGGGAGCCGGTATTGCGTTTGCAGGCCAAGCCTGTGGTTAATTTTAATGATCCGGATTTGGTGGTGTTTTGCCGGCGCTTGCTGGATACAATGCAGCGACAAGGTGGGGTAGGCATTGCTGCTCCCCAAGTGTTTTGTAGCCAACAGCTGATGTATATCGCCTCAAAACCCAACCCGCGCTATCCAGATGCCCCAAAGATGGAACCACTGTTGTTGGTCAATCCTAAAATTACCAGGCAATCCAATGTTCTTGTTAAAGATTGGGAAGGGTGTCTTAGCATTCCTGGCATAAGGGCAAAAGTACCTAGGTCAGAGTGGGGCGATATCAGCTTTCAAGATATAAATGGCAACGAGCTCAATATGAGGTTGGACGGCTTTGTTGCCCGTATTTTTTTGCATGAATACGATCACCTTATCGGCCTGTCTTATTTGGACAGTGTGACTGACAATAGGGAAATTGTTGCTGAACCGGTTTATTTAAAACTGGTCAGCAGTGCAAAGGCTGAATAGACTATTTCAATGCGTTTTTCTATTTGGGCACACCCTCAATGACAAAAATAAAGCTGTTCGACAACGCTTTGTTTAACCGGCTAAGCCAAGAAGCGAAGGCTTCGCAGCGCCGGCGCAAGAATGCCAATATCCATGACCACTATGATGACCCTGTACAGCGTTTGTTTATTACTTTGCTGCCTGATTCATACGTAAGGCCACACAAGCATAACCAGCCTGAAAAGTGGGAGTTTTTCTTTATGGTATCGGGTGAGGTGTCATTTATGGTTTTTGATGATAAGGGCGTTTGTGAACATCGAATCGAACTCAATGCAAATGGTCCAGTTAGAGGCGTGGAAATCCCTTATAATTGTTGGCATTGCGTAGTGCCCGGAGTAGCTGAAGCGACGTTTTTTGAAGTGAAGCAAGGGCCTTATGTGGCTATTGATGACAAAGGATTTGCCCAGTGGTCACCGGAAGAGGACAGTCATAGGGTGCCGGAGTTTTTGAGCAAATTAAAACAGTTGCAGGTTGGGCAATCCATCTAGCTTTATTCGGAGTAAATTATGCGTTTCAGTCAAGCCTGCGAAAACAACAAAAACGTTATTTTAGAACAGCTGCAAATTCATTTCGCTGATCGCATGGCGGTACTTGAGATTGGTTCTGGAACTGGGCAGCACGCAGTGCACTTTGCTAGCAATTTACCGCACCTTACCTGGCACACCAGTGATCTTCCGGAAAATCATGCTTCTATATCCGCTTGGATGGCAGAATGGCCAAGTGATAACCTGCGGCAGCCCATTAGCTTCAAAGTTGGGCTGCACACCTGGCCTGAACTTGCCCTAGATGCAGTATTTAGCGCCAATACTGCCCATATAATGCAGAAACTAGAAGTAATGCTATTGATGCAAATGGTGGCGGTAAACCTGCCGGCAAGCGGTGTGTTTTGCCAATACGGCCCATTTAAAGTGGATGGTGAATTTACCAGCGAGAGTAACCGGGCGTTTGATGCCCAGTTAAGAGCCCAAGGCTATGGTGGCTACCGCGATATTGAAGAGTTAGAACAGTGGGCGGGTGATGGCGGTTTAGTGCTTACACAGCAGCTAGATATGCCTGCCAACAATATGTTGCTGGTGTGGCAAAAAGCCTAAGCAATAGTCTTATACTTGGTTTTGCTTAAAGGGCAATAAACTTTTCGCATCATCTTTATACGCTTTAATTTGTTTCCGTTCTTGTATTGTGTAGTTTTCAATTGCTACCCGAAAATCAGGACGCGCAATCCAGTGGCTCGAATAGCAGGTAATAGGCTCAAACCCCCTTTGGATTTTGTGTTCACCTTGGGTGCCGGGATTAAACAGCGGGATGTTTTTTTCAATACAAAACTCTATGCCTTGGTAGTAACAACACTCAAAATGCAGCGCGTCCAATTCCTGCAAACAGCCCCAATAACGTCCATACAACCCATTCTTGTCATAGAAATAGAGTGCCGCTGCGACCGGGGCATTGTGCTGGCTAGCCTTCACCAATAAAATATTGTTCGGCATGGCTGACAGCAGGCCATCGAAGAAAGCTTCTGTAAGGTACCCACCATGGCCACTGCGCTTAAGGTAGGTTTGTTGGTAGCACAAGTGGAAAAAGTTGATGTCGCTTTGGCTTAGAGTCTTCCCATAGAACCGTTCAACGGTGATCCCCGCGTCGGTTATTTTAGCTCGCTCCTTTTTAACGTTTTTTCGTTTGCGTGAACTAAAGGTCGAGAGATAATGCGGGAAGTCCAAGTAGCCCTGGTTGTGCCATTGGAATTGCACCGAATGCCTTTGCAGCCAAGGAGGTGTGAGGTGGTTAGCTTCCTGGAGGGTTGGAAATAGAATATGGCAACTAGACAAGCCGAGTTCGTCACACTGGGCAGACAAATGGGCTTGCAGTTGTGGCAATACCGGCGCTTGGTCAATGTTGGGTGCGAGCAATAAACGTTGCCCGGTAACGGGAGTAAACGGAATGGCGCACAACAGCTTTGGGTAATAGCTGAATCCGTAACGTCGGTACGCATCCGCCCATGCCCAATCAAATACGTACTCGCCGTAGCTATGGTATTTGAGGTATAGAGGCATTGCACCTACTAATATTCCTGCGTCTTTTATAAGTAAATGATGTGGTTGCCAGCCAGAATCCTTGCAAACAGAGCCTGATTTTTCTAGTAAGGCCAAAAATTCATGTCGTAGAAATGGGTAGCAACCTTCTGCAAGCTGGTTCCAATCTGCTGCTGGGACCCGAGTGATATCCGTAGTGTGTTCGAAATTTAACGCCATGTTATTATTGGGTTTCCTATTATTTCCACTGCTTGCACTTGGGCATATTAATAGATGCAGGATGATACCGAAAAACTAATTCAGCAAGCCGCATTGCGCTATTTGTCAATGCGCGAACATAGCAAAAAAGAACTACTACGCAAGTTGCAACAAAAAGGATTTAGCTACTGCGATTCTGAACCCGTTGTCGCATCATTGTCGGAACATGGCTACCAGTCGGATCAACGTTATGCACAAATGCTGGTTAACAGTCGAATAGAAAAAGGCTATGGCGAACAGCGTATCCGGGCAGAATTGCAGGAAAATGGCGTCGCTTGCCAATTTATTGCAGAGTCACTGGAAGGTCATGATTGGGAAAGCTTATGCCGGGAGTGTTTCGATAAAAAGTACAATGGACAATCCGGCGGTGATTTGAAGGCCAGGCAAAAACAACAAAGGTACCTATTGCAAAAGGGATATAGCTACTCCCAAATACAGGCGGTACTTGGCCATTGAGCTGTTTTTAGCCGCATTTTCGTGTTATCTTCCGCGCTTATTTCTAATACAGACTGATCTGTGGACCAGCCACCATATAGCCCGATTAATACGCTCGAGGTTGGCCGCATAGGGCACACTCAAAGGGATCACAATGACAAAAAGCACCGCTGAAATTAGAAGCGCTTTTTTAGAGTATTTTGCAAAGCATAACCATCAAATTGTAGGCAGTTCATCTTTGGTTCCCCATGATGACCCAACTTTATTGTTCACCAATGCCGGCATGAACCAATTTAAGGATGTTTTCCTAGGTTCTGACAAACGCAATTATTCACGTGCGGTATCTTCACAACGCTGTGTCCGCGCGGGTGGTAAGCACAATGACTTGGAAAATGTCGGTTATACCGCTAGACACCACACTTTTTTTGAAATGCTCGGTAACTTCAGTTTTGGTGATTATTTTAAAGTCGATGCGATCAAGTTCGCGTGGGAGTTTCTAACCAAGGAGCTGGGTTTACCCGAAGCCAAGTTATTGGTGACTGTCTATTCCGAAGATGACGAAGCTTATGATATTTGGAATAAGCAAATAGGTTTACCAGAAGAAAAGATCATCCGTATCGCTACTTCTGACAACTTCTGGTCGATGGGCGATACCGGTCCTTGCGGCCCCTGTTCTGAAATCTTCTATGACCACGGTGAACACATATGGGGAGGTCCCCCAGGCTCACTTGAGGAAGATGGGGATCGGTTCATTGAAATTTGGAACCTGGTATTCATGCAATTCAACCGCCAGGCAGATGGCACTATGGATCCGTTGCCAAAACCATCCATAGATACTGGTATGGGCCTGGAGCGCATTTCAGCAATCTTGCAGGATGTGCATAGCAATTACGAAATCGATATCTTCCAAGCATTGATCAAATCAGCAGCAAAAATTGTCGGTAGCGAAGACTTGGAAAACAAAAGCTTGCGGGTTATTGCAGACCACATCCGTTCTTGCGGCTTTTTGATCTGCGATGGTGTCATGCCATCCAACGAAGGCCGGGGTTATGTGCTGCGCCGTATCATTCGCCGCGCTGTGCGCCATGGCTATAAACTCGGCGCCAACGATATTTTCTTCTACCGCTTGTACGCAGAGCTTGTACAACAAATGGGGCAAGCCTACCCGGAACTGGTGGAGCAACAAGAGGTTGTTGAGAAAGTACTAAAATTGGAAGAAGAACAATTTGCCCGTACTTTGGAGCGTGGCATGGCCATCCTCAACGATGCGATTGAAGGATTAGAAGGGGATGTTATCCCCGGTGCCGTCGTATTCAAGCTCTATGATACTTACGGTTTTCCTGTTGATTTGACCAACGATGTAGCGCGGGAGCGTTCCTTGAAAATCGATGAAGCTGGCTTTGACCTGGAAATGGAACAGCAACGCAAGCGCGCCCAACAAGCCAGCCAGTTTGGTGCGGATTACAATGAAATGGTTAAGTCAGACCAAGATACCCACTTCACCGGTTATGAGGAGGAGCAGGGAACTGCCAAGGTATTGGAGCTGTTTGTGCAAGGCGATCCGGTATCAGAGGTGAAAACGGGTGATGAAGCCATTGTGGTGCTAGACGATACGCCGTTTTACCCTGAATCCGGTGGCCAAGTTGGTGATACTGGCAAAATAACGTCGGCAACCGCCACGTTGCGGGTGCAGGACACTACCAAGTTAGGCCAAGCAATTGCTCACCACGTCAGTGTTGAGGGTACTCTGAAATTGGATGACGCCGTCAATACCCAGATAGATGAGGCTCGACGCGCGGCTATTAAACTTAACCACAGCGCGACCCATTTGTTGCACGCTGCATTGCGCCAAGTCCTTGGAACCCATGTTAACCAAAAGGGCTCTTTAGTGGATGCAGAGAAGCTTCGCTTTGATTTTTCCCATTTGCAGGCTGTTACTGATGAAGAACTCGCTGAGATTGAACGTGTAGTCAACCAAGAGATTAGGGCGAATAATGCCTTGCAGACCCAGTTGATGGAGCTTGAGGAAGCGAAAGCATCGGGTGCAATGGCGCTGTTTGGAGAAAAGTACGACGAAAAAGTTCGGGTTGTTTCTATGGGGGATTTTTCTGTTGAACTGTGTGGTGGAACACACGTACAACGCACAGGTGATATCGGTTTACTTAAAATAGTTTCCGAAGGCGGCATTGCCGCAGGTATCCGCCGTATAGAAGCCGTGACAGGTGCGGCAGCATTCGATGTAGTGCAACAACAGACTAATCTGATCCAAAGCTTGGCCTCGGGACTAAAAACCTCTGCAGGCAGTTTATCACAGCGAGTCGAAGGCTTGGTGCAACAGCAAAAGGCGCTGGAAAAAGAAGTTGCTTCACTCAAGCAGAAACTAGCTAGCCAAGCTGGTACTGACTTGGTGGGCAAGGCTTCTGAAGTCAAAGGGGTCAAGGTTTTAGTTTCTGAACTGGAAGGGGTTGAACCAAAAGCACTTAGGGGCATGGTTGACGACCTTAAAAACCAGATAGGCAGTGGCATTATTTGCTTGGGAATCAAATCTGGGCAAAAAGTCAATTTGATTGTTGGTGTGACCAAAGACCTTACCAATCGGGTTAAAGCGGGCGAGTTGGTTAATTTTATCGCCCAACAAGTTGGTGGGAAAGGTGGAGGCAGGCCAGATATGGCACAGGCTGGCGGAACTCAGCCGGAAAATCTAGCAGTTGGACTTAAGTCTATATCGACATGGCTAGAAGATAAGCTATAATCTCGAAGTTAAACCAGTTTCGTAGACGCAGAAACATGGAATGGTTATTAGGGTTAACAACTTAGCCTCGCAAAGTTTTGGCACTATTTTTAATTATGGGATGTTGGAATAACGGAAAAGGAGCAAGAGAATGCTAATTTTGACACGACGTGTTGGCGAGACTCTGATGATCGGTGATGAAGTGACAGTCACTGTATTGGGAGTCAAAGGTAACCAGGTTCGTATTGGCGTGAATGCGCCCAAGGAAGTTTCGGTGCATCGCGAAGAAATATATATGCGTATCCAAGCGGAAAAGAATGCCCAGCTCGCTGCGCATGAACAAGCCGCGGCGGACAAAGACGACGCATAAGAAGAGGCTGGGTTTCCAGCCTTTTTGCTTTTTAGGGTAAGCGGCTGTTTAGTTTAGGGCTAAACTGAACAACGCGCCATATGAAGCATATATTTTGGGCATCTTTTGCTGCTCTAATCGCCTAGTGTACATTAAACGAGCATACGGTTTTAATGTGCATAAAAACCATTTGACTTCCCTTAATGAATCATTAAACTTCGCATCCACGTTCAGGGTGGTAACCCACCTAGAGCTTACAACCTGGAGAGGTGGGTGAGTGGCTGAAACCAGTTCCCTGCTAAGGAACCATACCTTTAACGGGTATCGAGGGTTCGAATCCCTCCCTCTCCGCCATTCCTTTGTGGCTAGAATAAAGGGAACTAAAGGGGTTGTAATAAAAGCGCAAAAAAGTGTTGATTTAAATAGATTAATCGGTACAATGCGCCTCCGCATTAAGCGAGAAACAGTTTCAAGCGTGTGTAGCTCAGCTGGATAGAGTACCTGGCTACGAACCAGGCGGTCGGAGGTTCGAATCCTTCCACACGCGCCACATACTAAAAAGCCTCAGTCAGCAGACTGGGGCTTTTTTGTCTCACTCAGTTTGTTTCGGCTAGTGTTGAAAAATATGATGGTTATGTTCTCTATACTTTGCGAATAAGTTTTAAGCCTTGCGTAAAAGCACTATCTATGGCAGGGGGATTAAACATGAAAACGCTTTTCTCGGTTTGACCATCCACTTACCAAAATCCCGTTCAGTAATACCGAATTAACTACTGAATTTACCTTGAGATAGGTAATTTTATTTTAGACGGCGGATTCTGAATGCTAAGCGCTTGTAATGGAACCGTAATATACGTGCGCACCTTTTTATGGTTATGAATGTAAGCATAACCGGTTACAGCTTCCTTACTTGTTCTCCCTTCTCGCCAAAAGCCTTGTAATAAAAAATATTTTCTCTTGTGTAGAATCCTGCCTGCTCCAGTTAGGAGCCACACTCGCACAAGGACATAAGTGAATAGTTTCGGTGCAGCAGATGCACCCCCGAAATATAAAACAACACAAGGGCTATTCGATGAAAAATCACTACTACAAGCACGCTTGGGTTTGCTCCCTGGGGCGGTCATGCTCGCGACGCATCAACGCAAGCTCTAGGCACAATTCCTGCTGGCTATTACGATAGCGTCAATACTTCAAGCGCAGCTGCATTGCATGCTTCATTGCACGAAATTATTGATGATCACCAGCGTTTTCCCTATACCTCTTCAAGCACCGATACTGGGATATTTTGGAGCTTGCGGATCAAAACCCTGATGATAGCAACGCGGTTATAGATGTTTATAAAAACGCTAGCTACCAAAAAGTGGGTGGCGGCAATAGCAACTATAACCGGGAGCACAGTTGGCCGAAATCATATGGTTTCCCAAATGATGGCAGCTCCAACTATGCCTATACCGATACCCACCATTTGTTTATTGCCAATGGCAGCTACAACAGTAGCCGTAGCAACAAGCCATATGCCAATTGCGGTTCTGCCTGTACTGAGAAACCGACTGATTTCAATAACAACCGGGGAGGCACCTCAACCCAATCTAATTGGACTACCGGTTCCTTTGAGGCGGGTAGCTGGGAAACCTGGTCTGGCCGTAAAGGAGACGTTGCACGGGCAATAATGTACATGGCGGTACGTTACGAAGGGGGCACCCATGGCGTAACCGGTTTTTCTGAGCCCGACCTGCGCTTGACCGATGACCGCAACCTAATCGGCAACTCCAACCAAGGTAGCAATATTGATGTTGCCTACATGGGATTAAAGAGTGTGCTATTGCAGTGGCATGCACAAGATCCTGTTGATGACTTTGAACGCCGCCGCAACGACACTATTTATAGTTTCCAAGGCAACCGCAACCCTTTTATTGACCACCCTGAATTTGTAGATTGTGTGTTCAACTCAGTTTGTAGCGGTGGCACCGGCGATACCACACCGCCTGCAACACCCACTGGCTTTAGCGCAACGGGCGGCAGCGGTCTAGTGCAGTTAGCCTGGTCGGCCAATGTAGAAGCTGATTTGGCGGGTTACAACGTCTATCGAAGCGATGCGTTGGATGGCTCCTATGTCAGAATCAACGGCGGCCTAGTCAATACCAGTGCTTACACCGATGAGTCAGTCAGTGCCAATACTACGTACTTCTATAAAGTCAGCGCCGTTGACAGCTCTGCTAACGAGTCAGTATTGAGTGCGGCACAATCTGCTACTACCGATGCTAGTAGCGGCGGCACGGGTGGTTCAGGCACGGCCTGGATTAACGAATTACACTATGACAATGACGGCACTGATACCAATGAGTTTGTGGAAATTGCCGCAACCGCAGGCACTGACCTAAGTGGCTGGTCAGTGGTCGGCTATAACGGCAATGGTGGTTCAAGCTACAAAACCGTTAACCTAAGTGGCGTTGTAAGCAACCAGGACAACGGTTTTGGTTTTGTAGAGTTTGCTTTCAGCGGCATGCAAAACGGCGCACCTGATGGTTTGGCATTGGTTAATGCACAGGGCCAGGTAGTGCAATTCATCAGTTACGAAGGTTCCATGACTGCATCTGATGGCCCTGCAGCCGGCATGCAATCTAGCGATATTGGGGTGTCTGAAACCAGCTCCACGCCGGTTGGGTATTCACTGCAGCTCGCCGGTTCTGGTGGCGATTACCAAGCATTTAGCTGGCAAGCAGCTGCACTAAACACTGCAGGTGCAAGCAACAATGGCCAAACACTAGTTTCTAATGGCGGCAATCAAGATCCAGTTGCGCAGTTCACGGTTAACTGCACTGGTCTAACTTGCCAGTTTGATGCCAGTGCGAGTTCTGATCCTGATGGCAGCTTGACTGCATACAGCTGGGACTTTGGTGATGGCAACAATGCCAGCGGTGCCAACCCTAGCCATAGTTTCACCAGTGACGGCAGCTACACAGTTACTTTGACCGTGACTGACAATGACGGGGCGACCCATGCCACGAGCCAAACCGTGAACGCTGTTGAACCTCCAGCCGTTCCATTGGCTTGGTTGCAGCTGGCGGCTCGCAACTCGTTGACCTAAGTTGGAATGCCAATACTGAAGGTGATTTAGCTGGTTACAACCTGTATCGTAGTGACAACGAACAAACCGGTTTTGTTAAGTTGAACAATACAGCCTTAATTGCAGATACCTTGTTCCAAGATACTGGACTTGAAGATAGCACCAGCTATTTCTACAAGGTCTCAGCTGTAGATTTGGCAGGGAATGAGTCAGTTCTAAGCAACGCTGTATCTGCTACCACGGATACGCCTGCACCAGGTACGACAAATGTATGGATTAACGAGTTCCACTACGATAACAAAGGCGGTGACCGCAATGAATTTGTTGAAGTGGCTGGAACCGCAGGTACTAGCTTGAGTGGCTGGACGTTGCAGGCATACAACGGTAACGGCGGTGGATTGTATAAAACTGTCGCCCTTACCGGCACCATTGCAAACCAATCCAATGGGCTAGGCACCTTGAGTTTTGCCTTTAGCGGCCTACAAAACGGCTCACCTGATGGCATTGCTTTGGTAGATAACACTGGCACAGTGGTGCAGTTCCTCAGCTACGAAGGAACCTTTACCGCAACTAGCGGTGATGCAGCGGGCATGGTCTCAGAGGATATTGGTGTTGCCGAAACCAGTAACACTTCCCGTGGCCATTCTTTGCAGCTTGGCGGAACTGGTAGCCAATACCAGGACTTCTTCTGGCAAAATGCCCAGAACGACACTCCTGGTAGCATCAACCGCAACCAGAGCTTTAACTAGTTCTATCCTTCCAGGCCATGGTGTGCCATGGCCTCCCATTTTCCAAGTGTTGCCGGGCAATAATGCCTGGCAATTAAAGCCCACCTCGGCACAGCCATTAGGATGTTTGTGCAAGTGAGTCGAGCAAACGCGGGATAGGCCAATCTTTTGGTTTTAATCCACAATCCGTTTATCGTGGCTATAAGAACCAATTATTTTCGCGACAGTGCCATTGCGTTTTAATTCATCTATGGCGCTATTAAGTGCCGGAATTAAATGGGCTTTTTGCTCGCTGATGCGCATGGATAGGTTACCCTTAGCGTGCAAAGCAGCCAAACTAACATCAATGTTATAAATATTGGCAAAATAACGGGCGGTTGCCTCTCCCATGATGATGGCATCAATCCGGCCAAGTGCTAGGCCTTGTATCAACTGCCGCTCACTGGGAAAATCAATGCGATTGAATTTGTCCGAGTCAAAATAATAATAGCCGCGTACAACCCCTACCAGTTTGTGTGGGGCGTAAAGATCTTCTAGCCGTTGGAAACTGTGTTCCTGTTCTGGCGTTGTCACTACGTATTCGGCAATGGTCATAAAAGGCTCGGTTAGTTGTCCAAAAGGTGGTTTTCCTTCCTTGAACCAGGCTGGGCTAATGATGTCCATGTCCAACTCAATGCCAAATTTCAAGGATTGGTTTGTGCGTTCAGGTGGCAACTGTATTGACTCACCCTGGATACTGGCGTGTGCTAAAACCGCAGTAACTATCTCGGCTACAATACCTGGTTTTGTTGCATTGGCTGCGGTTTGTGGGAAAACATAAGGTACCCATTCACCTGAACCATAAATGTTATGCCTGAGGCTTTCATTGTTTGCGAACGTGGGCGAAAACCATACACACAATGTAACCACCAGCACCTGTTTAATGGCTGTCCGTTTTGCGAATAAAACGAGGTTTAGTGTGCGATAACAAGTCACTATTATTTGGTTTATATATTTTGCCTTAATTACAGGCTAAGGTATTAGGGTAAAAGTCTCAATATTATCTGGCGCTTACTGTCACCACCATATAGTCGACGTATTCACCGGCTGGTTTAAAGTCTGTGCTGCCAACTTCCACCGCAAATGGGATAGCGCTAGTTGTGAGAGGTGAATAGTTAATGTAGCGTTTAGTATAGCCGTTTGCTGCAGAGAATCGTTGCCCATCCATAATGATATCGTAATCAATTAATGCGTTGGTTCCCCGGTGCCTTAAACCGCCGTACTCCGAACTGACCGAAACGTCATAATGGGTATTGGTATAGATGCTGAGATCCCAATCGACCCGTTTGCCTTGGTACATATTGCCCATTTCTACATAATAAAAGCCTTGCCCGCCTGACAAGGCTGGATTGCCACTGGTTTGTACGCTGACACTCAGTTGTGTTGGCACTTCCATATCCACATTGGCGACTTTTTCATCTGAGACAATATAGCCATAACTGCTTGCCGCAATGTTTAAAAGCCCTCGGTAGCTACCCGCAATAATGGGCTCATTGGTGACCAGCTGGGCGAAAACACGCAAGTTGCGGATCCTATTAATTGGCACTACCCAGGCTATTCGGCCATCCACAATATAAAGCGGGTAGACATCACGCCGACGATCAGTGATTTCTGTATTTATGCTGCCGCCATCAGCGTTGAGTGACAAATAGTAATAGTTGTCAGTAAACAGGAGTACTTCAGTGACACACTCATCTGTGCGCTGGGTAAACCTGATATCAATACGGATGCGCTGCAGGTTGTTGCGGTTTGCTTGCCAAGTTAGGGGGCGGACTGTAGTAGTGAAGTCGGCTTCACAGTCCCAATCCCACCAATTCCAGTCCCAGCTCTGGGCTTGCGCTGGGGCAATGGCAGATAGCCACCAAAAAGTGATGCTCGCCAAGCAGACTGAAATCGATTTTAATGACATGTTTGCCAAGCCCTATTCCGGTTGTTTGCCATACAGTTTGATAATTCCTACCCTGATCAGGCTGTTTTCGCCTTGTGGAATAGTCATTATGCCTCTTTGACCAGCAACTTCGACTTCATATTCTCCAGGGCCTACGCCCTCAACCACAAAACGCCCTTTGCGGTTGGTGAAGAAGTTAATGGTCTGGGTGTCGTTGTTTATTCTACCCCTTTGCAATGTCAAAGGGTTGTTTTCCTCATCTCGGAGGAAGCCAATGGCTGTATATGAAAGATCCGAGCCAATTGTTACCGTGTGGCCAGTCAAGGTGCCGCCAACGATGTTGTAAGCCCCGGGGCCCCAATCATATCCAAGTGGGGCGTCTTTGACATCAATGGCAAGTCCTGCATCAGTGAAAGCGGTGCCCAGGTTGACCAGGCCGCCAATGGCGCTACCTGCAAGGGCTTGCGCTTCACCGTCGGGTGAGGGGTTGATACTGACTGTCTTATCGGCGAGGGTGGGGTGGCTGTCAACAATGACGAAAGGCGCCCTAATATTGTTGCCAACACCTACTTTGCCATCGGCTATAGCAATGGATGTCGAAAAGTTGACACGGATGTCGCTAGAACTTTGCTCCCTTAATTTTTCGTGGCGCACCGCTATATCACTGCGCAGGCGGTTGCCGGTGTAGCTGGCACTGGCCGAAACGGTTTTATTGTCCTCGCTGTATTGGGCGTCCAGGTTGTAGCCATAATTGCCATGGAAATTGCGGTTAACTTTGGTGTAGTTTGCCCTTAGGGTTTCATTCCGTCCGTTGTAGTCCGCCCTAAACCGGGTGCGCAAGGCCGGGTTGTAGGTACTCCAAGATATATTCAGGAAAAATTGGTGACGATCCGGGTTATTGTTTGTGGTTTGGTTTTGGTAACGGTATTCGGCGCTTGCCCGAAAGCTTCGGTTGCGATAGGTGAATTGGGTATTTCCGCTGCGGTTCACCAAGCCATTTTCCGTTTTTGAACGGCGCGCGGTGAAATTCAGGTCGAAATTGCGGTTAAAATAATAGCTGTAGTTTAAAGTTACGCTGGTGTCTGTACTGCTGACACTATTTTCTTGCCAAGGTGTGGTAACAAAACCGTCCCGTTTGGCAAAGCTAATGCGCAAGTTAGACGCACCAGATGGGGAGCTTCCCCATACGGTATGTTCACTATCGACAGACACAGCATAGCCACTGTCAAAATCCGCTTCGCTGTGGCTCGCCCTGAGCGTCAAATTACCATAACTGGTTCCCAGCGTTGCCGTGGCACCAAGCATCCTACTGTCTTCGACAATGAGGCCATTTACACCAGCGGTCAGGTAGTTGTTGATACCATATTCATAAAAACCACTGGCCACAAGTGGGGCGTCATAGCTGTACCTCAAGTCACTGAATTGGCTGGGATAGCCAATGTTGAGATGGAAGTTACTTAAACCTGGGTGTAATAACCTGGAATTATAGAAAGTGCTGAAGGTAAAGGTTTCGCGGGTACCATTGGCGTAGATGGCGAGGACTTCCACTTCGTTTTCGCCGGTAGTCAAGGGCAAGTCATTGAGGTCGTAGCGGCCTGCAGACAGCCTTACTTTGGCGATAATATTGTCGTTGACAATAACCTGCACTTCGGCTGATTGCTTTAAATAAAACTCTTGGCTGTTGCTCGGGCTGATTTTTGTCAGTGGCTGTAAGTCGCTATAGGCACGTGAGATGCCAATGCCACCCATGTTGACGGCGGGCAAATGCCCTTGGCTGAACGAGCTGAGATCCCCAAGTTCGTAGCGAAATGGCACCCTAAAATCGTCGTAGAAAAACTGGATGTTACCTCGGTAGGCGTCGCTGCCCGCATCCGTTTTGTCATAAAACGCCGAGAACCGGCCATTGATACCGTTGTGACCACCGAGGTTTATGTCACCAAGCCACTCGAGTGCAAATTCATTTTGGTCATCACGGGTGTGGTCAAACCTAAGGCTCAGGTTATTGAGTACTGACCATTTAGCGCTAGCCGTTGGCCGGGCCAGGTAGGAGCGGTCGCCATAACTGAGATCGTCGAGTTTTAAGGTCCTGGGTTCCAGCTCCACGTCGACCACTAGGTCTTTAGCGTTTAGCTCAATCAGGATCCCAATTGTCTCAAGGACATCAATGGTCGCTTCGTTGTTTTCTTGGTTGTTTAGCAGGGAAACGGTGTCGTCGCTTATCACATTGGCCAATTGCATCGCCAATGAATTGGCATCAACGGCTACTAGGGTGAAGCCATCTAATACAAAGCTGACGTCACCAAGGCGTTGGTCTTGCCAAACGATTGGCAGTTTCATGTTGTAAACTGCTGCTTGCAGTCCGCAACTGATAAATAGCATTAAACATAATGCTCTAGTTCGCATTATTGGCGGTTACCATCTCTACTGAAGTAATTTGAGACAGGTCTGCTACCAGTTCACTAATATCAATTTTTAAAACGTGTTTAGGCATTAGATAGGTCATACCAATGGCTTGCTGTAACCATGCCCAATCAGCCAGTTGCTCCCCGTTTACTTGCAAAATGCTTTGGATCAATGGCATCACACCATCGCCCACATTGGTGACTGTTAGCATACAGGCCGATTTCTCTTGGCAATCTAATGTTTGCTGTAATTGACCTTGGGCTTCAGGCGGTGAAACAAACACCAAAGTGGCGAAATTGAAGATCATATTAACCTGTGATTGTTGCTCTTGGTTTTGCAGTGGTAGCTGTTTAAAAACAATGCGGTAAGACTGGGTAGTGTCAAAATCGCCATCGCCTATGTATTGCGCCCTGAAAACCTGGTAGCCGTTGGCAGGCACGTCAATCTGGGGGGGGAGTACAATAAAATCACTGTCGTCGGGGGTTAGGACTTCTTGCATATTCTCGTCAAAACTGCGGCGCATAACCTCAACTTCAATGGGGATGCTAGTGTCTGCCGGGTTGATAACCCGGTAGGTAATTGAAGAGTTGCTACCGGTTGTCTGAAGCTCGGATACCATGGGTTGTACCTGGTAGGCAAAACTAGGCAAGCTTGCACTTAAAATCAAAAGGAAGGTAATGCGGACGAGGTGGCGGAAGCTTTTCATGGACTGTCCCTATGGCAGCTGTGGTGGTTACCTGGCCATTCTAGCCTGTGGGGCAGGGTAACACCTTGTTTTTTATTATAAAATTACGGCAAAAAGCCGACATAATGGTCGGCCTTTGTGCAGCGCTATGTCTATAGTGCTTTAGTCTAATTATAAGAAACCGTGACTTCAATGGTATCTGAGTAAGTACCTGCGTATTCAAAACCATTTACTTGTGGTTTGATCATCACAGCCCTGCTAGCTGCTGAGCCATCGACGCCACTACCGGCTACCTGGTTGACCGATTGCGGTGAGGTCAGTGCCATGTCACTTGCTGTGCCACCAGAGATGTCGACAAGATAAGCTATTTGATTGCCATCTTCGTTCACTAGGTAACCGCCATTGGTGGAAGCGTAAGTGGTGCTGGCAGTACCTTGTCCAGTATTACACCATATTGATACTGAAGCCGTAGTTTGTGCTTCTGTTGAGCTTAAATCCAGTGACGTTGAGCGCTCTGGAGAATAATTTGAGACCTTACACTCTGGGTCGATTTGGCCACCGATATCGAAAGACGTGGTTTCGCTATCGGAAACAGAAATTGCAGCATTAGCGGCTAGGGCAAAGGTAGAAGAAAGTACAATTAAAGCTTTGTTGAAAGTATTCATAGTCATTATCCCAAGTAATCTAAATTTGTTATCAAAACAGTATTTTTGTTAGTTGTATTGGATAATGCAGGTGTAGTGCCAACTTTTTTGAAAGCAGCAAAAAAATCATCTCTCGGATGCATGGAATCACTTTTCTGTTTTTAAAAAATTAATAAAAACAAGTGCTTATATCTAAATTGCAAATCCAAAAAAATTATTGAAAGCGCAAAAATGCTAAAGCCTTATGCGCCTTAAACAAGCCAAAGCAAAAATTTGACAGTCATGTTTCGCCCTATTGGCACATATAAAATCACATGTGTCAGTTTATTGGCGCCACTAGCCCGTCGCAGCTTTTAGTCACCTAAACGCGGTATTAAACTGCCGTGTAACTGGCGTTGTTTTTTTGGGTAGCTGTTTAATTAATCTAAATTTTCATTATTTGAAGGACAGGGCACGGCGGTGGCATCGCTATAAGTACCGGCGGTTTCGAAGCGGTCCATCTGCGGGATGATAGAAACGGTAGTGTCTTGGCATTCACCTGCTGTCCCGACAGCTGCTGTGGGGGAGCTAGGTCTAGGTCACTTGCCAAGCCGGGAATACCCAGCCTATAAGCGATCCGATTGCCAATACCAGCAACTAAATATCCTGCGTTTGTAGACCTATAGGCGGTAATTGCAGAGTTCTGTCCGGTATTACACCAGACCGTCACTGTCGCTGACGGTTGTGCGGTGCTCTAGGTCAAGTCCAATGCAGTGGCTTGCTCAATGGAAAAGTTAGCGGCTTTGTACGCGGGCAAAATCTGCCTGCCAATATTAAATGGACTGGTATTGCTATCTTTAACCGTATTTGATGCCGAAACAGGCAACGCCAGTAGCCCAGTAGCGATCAATATTGCTTTGTTTGCTAAGCTTTTCATTCAAGCTGCCCAGGTCGTTTTCAATTGCCAAGCATTAACATGGGCTTTGCTCCATGCCAACATCTTTGGCATTAATGACAACAACCTTTCTTGCCCTGGTAACATCGTCCAAGCCTCGTTGGCAGCCGATACCAGCTTGCATTAGAACCCCAAACCTATTCTCGTGCTAGGCACAACTAAACAGGTACTCAACAGGTAAAATGCAGATACGCCTAAAATCGAAAGCGCTGTCCTAAACTGTTAAACCTCCTATCATTTTTTTACTAAAACCTAGCTTTGAAGCCAGTCTAAAAAATCGGCCTGGTTATTTTGTCACCCTGGTCGGGTTGAAAATAAACCAAGCCATTTGGGATAAACCTTGTAACTGTGGATCCTTTAGTTGTAGGACACGGTCACAGTAATGGTATCTGTGTAGTTACCTTCTGATTCAAAGCCGTTTACCTGTGGCCTAATCGCAATAGTAGTGTCTGCGCTGGTGCCACTTGTGCCTGAACCGGCAGTTTGTGACTCCACATGGTCAGAAGTTAGGTTAACGTTTGAAGTCGAACCGATATCCAATAAGTAGCTGATGTATTCGTTGCGGTCACTGTTGAACAACCTACCGTCGTTAGCGGAAGAGTAGGTGGTATTGGCAGACGCTTGTCCTGTGTTACACCAGACTGAAACTGTTGCCGCGTTCTGGGCGTCAGTGGTTGAAAGATCCAAGCTGCTGGCGCCAGATAGTGCGCTGCTTGATACTTTACATTCTGATGCGATGTTACCACCGATATCAAAGCTAGTAGTTGTATCGTCTTCAACAGAGATACTGGCGTTAGCAGCGAAAGTTGCGGCGGTAGTCAAAATAGCAAGTGTTTTAGTTAAAGTTTTCATATTAAGTCCCCGATGGAATTGCGTTTTTTTGTTAGTTACATAGTAATAAGCAAACACAAGGCCAACTTTTTAAAAAATATATAAAAAACTTCAAAATAATTTTAAACAGTCAATGGATAAGCCTGTTGATTCCTGTAAAGTATTGATATATATAGATAAAAATTCATTTGCGCGTATTGTGTAAAATTTGCACGTTCTCACTTTCGGCGCAGGTTGGGGGATGTACTTGGTATAAGTTCAAAAAATTGACTTGCGATTAGGTGTCCTTTGCGGCTGTATTTTTCACCCAGTGTCGAATTATTGGCACAACAAGGCCTCCTTGGATTTTTTATTAAAGCCAAGTCCATAGGGTCGCCGCCATATTAAAGGCATTTTTTGATAGTTGCTTACGTAACCTAATCTTTAATTGAAGGACACGGTCACAGCGATTGTATCGCTATAAGCACCGGCGGTTTCGAAGCCGTTCACCTGCGGGATGATAGAAACGGTGGTGTCTTGGCTTTCACCTGCTGTCCCGAGACCGGCTGATTGTGACACGGTTTGGGGGGTAGCCAGGTTTAGGTCACTCGCAGAGCCCGGAATTCCCAGGTTATAAGCGATCCTGTTGCCAGTACCATCAACTAAATATCCTGCGTTTGTAGACGTATAGGTGGTATTTGCAGAGTTCTGTCCAGTATTACACCAGACCGACACTGTTGCTGAAGGTTGTGCGGTGCTAGAGGTCAAGTCCAATGCAGTGGCTTGCTCAGGGGAAAAGTTAGCGACTTTGCACTCGGGCAAAATCTGTCCACCAATATTAAATGAACTGGTATTGCTATCATTGACGGTAATTGCTGCCGAAGCAGGCAACGCCAGTAGCCCAGTTGCGATAAAAATTGCTTTGTTTGCTAAGCTTTTCATTCAAGCAGCCCAAGTCGTTTTTAGATGCCGAGCATTAACATGGGCCTTACTCCATGCCTACGCCGTTGGCATTAATAACAAAAACGATTCTTGCCCTGGTAACAGCGGCCAAGCCTTATTGGCAGTTACTACCAGTTTGCATTAGAACCCTCACACCTGCTCACATAATAGACACAACAAAACAGATACTCAACAGGCAAAATGCAGATACGCCTAAAATCGAAAGCGCTGTCCTAAATTGTTCAATCTCCTCTAGTTTTTTCTAAATTCCGGCTTTTTAAGCCGATACAAAAAAGTTGGCCTGGCTATTTCTTCCTATTATTTAGGTCGATATATTTGCCAGGCCAATTGGGATATTCCTTGTAACTGTGTGTGCCTTAGTTGTAGGACACGGTTACAGTGATGGTATCGGTGTAGTTACCTTCTGATTCAAAGCCGTTTACTTGTGGCCTAATCGCAATGGTAGTGTCTGCACTGGTACCGCTTGTGCCTGAACCGGCAGTTTGTGACTCCACGTGGTCAGAATTTAGGTTAACGTTTGAAGTCGAACCGATATCCAATAAGTAGCTGATGTATTCGTTGCGGTCACTGTTGAACAACCTACCGTCATTTTCAGAAGAGTAGGTGGTATTAGCAGACGCTTGTCCCGTGTTACACCAGACTGAAACTGTTGCCGCGTTCTGGGCATCAGTGGTTGAAAGATCCAAACTGCTGGCGCCGGATAGTGCGCTGCTAGATACTTTACATTCTGAAGGGATGGTGCCACCAATCTCAAAGTTTGTGGTTGCATCATCTTCGACAGAGATGCTGGCGTTGGCAGCAAAAGTTGCGGCGGTAGTCAAAATAGCAAGTGTTTTAGTTAAAGTTTTCATAAATAAGTCCCCGATGGAATTGCGTTTTTTTTGTTTGTTATTTAGTACCAAGCAAACACTAGGCCAACTTTTTAAAAAATGCAGAAAAATCTTCAAAATAGTATTTGCAGGTTAATAAAATAACCTTTTGTTTTTGTTAAAGTGTTGATAATTAATGATAAAAATTAATTTGGGATTGTGTGGGAAATTCTACATGCTTGTGGATTTAAGCGTAGCTTGGGGATATATTTGGTATAAGTTCAAAAAATTGACGGCGTCAAATTGCCGCCTGCGGCAAGTGCTTCCTTGCAATTGGGGTCAGTTGCCAAACCCCAAAAAAAAGCCCTGGCCATAGCCAGGGCAATTACACACAAATGCAACTAGGAAAGTTGCGGGAATGCTTTAGAAGCGCGCACGTGCACCGATGTACCAACGCTGACCGATTGGGTCGTAGGTACCTGCATCGGTTTCAGTGCCAGTATCGCTGCCAGGCATACCACTTAAGATTGCTGGCGGTTCAGGGTCGAACAAGTTATCCACACCGGCGTAGACTGAAATGTTTTCGGTCAACTGGTAGGTAACCTGGGTGTCGACATACACTTCAGCATCTACCTCGATTGCGCCAGGCTCTAGTCCAAAAGCATTCAGGAATTGGTCGTCAAACGCAGCTTTGCCAATGTAAGTTGCACCAACGGTGACTGACCATTCATCCCAGTCATAACCTAGGTTTAGATTAGCCCTGTGTTCTGAGGCTCCAATTTCGCCTACGAATGGATCCGCGTCAGCACCTGGTAATGGGATTAGCTCGCCTTCCATTACATAGGTGTAGGCAAGACGTCCGTTCAAGCGGCCTGGACCAATATCGCCAGAATAGGTCACTGTCAAGTCGACACCTTCGTTAATAAAGCCACCACTGTTCGATGCGGCGCTGTCTATGAACTCAAGTGAACCGGCGCTGTTAGTACCTAGAGGTGCTTGGCGGCGGGTGATGAACTGACAGAAGCTTTGGTCGCCGCTGTAGCATTGGTCAAGGATAAACTGACGTGGCGTCGGTACGATTGCATCTTCAATTTCGATATCAAAGTAGTCGATAGTCAAGCCGAAGTCTTCCAAGTCACCTTGCGGGGTGATCACGATACCAAGCGTAGTCGATTTACCTTTCTCTTCTTCCAAGTTTAGGTTACCGCGGTTGAAGCCACTGATACCCTGCAAATCAGATTGGTTCAGCGTGAACGCTCCGTTAGCCGCAATGTTAGCGGCAACACCCACATCAGCCCGGCAACGCTCGGCTAGGGTACCTGTGTCATTCGCCGTGATGCCGGTACATGGATCATTCAATCCAGTGGGGAAGGTTTGGCTAGGTGGCTGGAACAACTCATTGATGTTCGGTGCACGCACTGACTCTGCTTGGATGGCGCGGAACCTTACCCAGTCGTTCAACTGGTAGTCTAGACCTAAGTTCCAGCTGGTAGTGCTACCGACAGTAGAGTAGTCAGAAGAACGCACCGCGGCACGCGCGGTTAAGTCTTCGATAATCGGGATGTTGGCTTCCACATAGAATTCGGTTACGTCAAAGTCACCTTTGGTGGCGGGTATTGCGTTACCAGCGTTCAAACCAGCTTGCTGCAATGCATCAAATTCATCGCGGCTGGTTTCTTCACGGTATTCAAAACCAAATGCCACACCCAGTGGGCCGGCTGGCAGTTCGAATAGGTCACCACTAATGTTACCACCGACGATTTCTTGCGATACAAAGGTCGATAGCATACCCGGTGCAGTGACATATGCGGCTGCTTCTGGTGAGATAGAGTTGAAGCCATAGATGTTGATTGGCACACAACCAAATGAGCGGGCGGTCTCGTCCACACAGATGGCCTCGTTAGTGATGCCATCGCCATCTAGGTCAGTCAAGTCAGTGACTGCTTCCAAAGCGTAGCGGAAGTTTTGCACGTTGACCTGGCCATTAGACACCTGAGATTCTTTGGTTTGGCCGTAAACGTAGTAAAGGTCATAGTACCAGTCGTTAAACACTTCACCTTCAAGGCCAACTGTAAAGCGGAAAGTGTCCCGATCAGCAATATTACCGCGATTGGCCACATCTAATAGACGCTTAGCGAAGAAATCCAAATCCCTTAGGCCATCGCCATTCACATCAGTGGCAGAGTTAAGGATGGCATCTGGAACATAAGGGTTAGCAATAACTTGGCCATCTACTAAGAACTCTAGTGGAACCGAGCCATCAGCGTAAATATCATCAGAAGCAAACGGGAAAGGCTCTAGTTCAGTTACAGTTTGTGACGCTGCGTAGTTGGCTTCCATGAAAACTGTATGATCTTCAGAAAGTTCATAAGTCCCTTTAGCTGCGAATAAATAACGCTCTGTTGGGATAGCGATGGTACGGTAATGGCTACGGTTGAATCCGTCAGGACCGATTGTGCCATTGCCATTGGTGCTAAAGCCTTCTTGTAGGTTGTTATTGCTGTCGAAGGTGTACCTTACACCGCCAGCGTCAAAGCGACCCTGCGGTGGGAAGGATGAAAAGAAAGGACGGGTAGCGTCAAAAGCATCGGCCGGATCGAGCGTTAGACGGAATGTAGACAATTGGTCTACGGCTGAACGGTCGCGGTCGCGGGAATATACTGCGCCCTGGTCAGTATAACCCAGGTGCATCATTAAGTTACCTTTACCGTCTGCAGAGCTCGCACCCGTTGTGATGCTAAATTGGCGCTCTTCATCGTCGCCTTCTTTACTCATGCCGTACTGGCCTTCAAATTCAACCCCTTCAAATTCATCTTTTAAGATGAGGTTTACTACACCGGCTACAGCGTCAGAACCGTACACAGACGACGCACCACCGGTTAGTATTTCTACGCGGTCGATGAATTGGGCTGGAATTGTGTTTAAGTCAACCGCCATGGCGCCTGGTTGGCCTGATACAAAACGACGGCCATTTACCAATACCAAGGTTCTTGCTGTACCTAGGTTACGCAGGTCAACGGTTGCAATACCGGCACTTGCAGTCGAGAAGTTGGAGTTGGTACGACTAATAGCTGGTGTACCGAAAGTTGGGTTGTCCAACAAAAGTTCTTGGATGTTTGCGATACCTGACGCATCTATATCGCCAGCATCAAAAGATTGTAGTGGTGAAACTGAATTAAGGTTGGCAGAGCGGATGCGGGAACCTGTCACCGCAATTTTTTCGACGGCACCTGCGCTTTCTTCTTCTTCCTGTGCCTGGACACTGGATACGGCCAATAAACCAGACACCGCACCAAAGGTGAGGGCAAGCTTAACGGACTTTGCTAACTTGGAATGCATGTTCATGCTGTATCTCCCCGAGACATTTGTTTTTATTAGGAGGCAACTAGCGTTGTTCTCCCAGTTTTGTTTCGGGGCTTAAGCTAAGTAGATTTAAAGTCGGCTACTAGCTGAGATCCATAGTAGATATGATTAGTGTGATAAGTGGAGGGAATTGCAGGGTGAATAGGGAGGCTGGTTTGAGAATGGGCGGGTGTGGTGACAAAAGCGGTATATTCAGCGTGATAAAAGGAGGCCAAGCATATTTTACTGACTTTGAAAGCTTTAGGTTTAATCTTAAATGAGCCGGTCCGCAGGCGGCGATTAATATGTGATGAATTGCGAATTATGCGTGGTAAATGGTTGTGGCGGCAAAAATGACTTTGATAAATGCTTGTTTATTGCACAAAAACAGCATTGAACGAGTCCGAAAATCCATTGTCTACCCTAGCTTTTAATATTCAAAATTGCCCCAGATCCGGTCTTTAGTGCACAATATCGCATTATTTTTTGCTTCGCGGCTTCGAGGCCGGGAAGACGATAACCCTATTGACAGTACACCGGTGGTTTAAGTTGACGTTTACCCTAGCAAAATTAAAGGATTGGCGCCTATGGCTAGGGTGTACGTTACTTTTGGGGATTCAAGCTTTGATCAGCCTCAACTTGCAAAGCCACATGCCTAATTCTGGTGGTATTGATGCAGATAGCTTCTGGCGGCAAAATTTGCCGGTCTTGCTTTGGTATTTACCTGCAATTGTTGCCGCGCCCTTCATTGTCGCCTTGGCACCGTTAACCCGCTTGGCTGGTTTAGGCTGGGGAAAGTTTATTGGTTTCAATGTCGTCTTGTTGATTGGTGCCATGCTTACTTTGCAGCTTAGTGCCATCACTTTGACCTACATCGTATTTGGTATGGATTGGGGCATGCCAAATATCTTTGCAATGATTAACTATTTTTATCGGGCTACGCCGTGGCATGCCGATTTGATCCTGGTCTTTGGCCTATTTGCCGTTGGCTATAGCTTGGATTACTCGAGCCGTTTGCGGGTGCAGGAAGTAAAAGCCGCTAAATTGCAAACCGCATTAGTTAATGCTGAATTGCAAGCCTTAAAATCCCAGCTTAATCCACACTTCTTGTTTAACGTGTTAAATGGCATTAGTGGCTTAATTCGCAGCGACCGCAACGATGAAGCGACGGATGCTTTGAGCGATCTTAGCGCCATGTTGCGCACAATCTTAGAAAACCGGAACCAAGAAATGGTGCCAGTTAAAAAAGAGTTGGCATTTATTGAGAATTATTTAGCGCTACAGCAGATGCGTTTTAGGGACAAACTGCAAGTAGAAATCTCGGTTGAAGACGATGTATTGCCGTTAAAGGTACCTTTCATGTTAATGCAGCCACTGGTGGAAAATGCCATCCATCACGGGGCGCAACTGGAAACGGGGGGGAACTTGGTCAAAATTCATCTGCAAAAACAGGAAGACAAGTTGTTGTTTACCCTTATTAATAAAGTGCCCGAAAAGTCATCGGAGGGTGGGTTTGGCATAGGCATAGGCAACAACAAAGAGCGCTTGAGAAAGATTTACGGCGGTAATTTTCAATTAGACCTAACCGCCATGGACGACCGATATTATAAAACTCGGTTGCTGATACCCTTTGGAGAAAACAGTGAAAAAGATACTGGTGGCAGATGATGAGCCCTTGGCTCGGGATAGCATCAAAGCCTTGTTACAAAAAGAAGATGACAATTTAGAAGTCCACGAAGCCCAAAATGGTGAGCAGGCGCTTGAGATTGCTTGGTTGGAAAAACCAGATTTGGTTTTTCTCGATGTGCAGATGCCAGGTGTCTCCGGTGTCGAAGTCGCACAGGAACTCCCCGCTGGTACTTTGGTTATTTTTACTACTGCCTATGATGAATATGCGGTAAAGGCCTTTGAGCTTAACGCGCTTGATTACTTGCTGAAGCCTTTCAAAAATATCAGGTTTTTTGAGGCCTATGAAAAAGCTAAAGAAAAGTTTACTGCGCTGAACCTGCAATCTGCTGCCGCTGAGTCTGATTCAGATGCCCAACAGCCATTCAAAACCCGTCTAGTTATTAAGGAACCTAAGCGGGTTAGGGTAGTTGAAGTTGAACAAATCAAATATATAACCGGTGCAGGAAACTACGTTGAGTTGCATTTGTTCAATGGCAATACCTTGTTGTACCGGGAAACGATGGCAAAACTCGAATCACACTTAGACACCAGTGAGTTCAGGCGGATCCATCGTTCCACAATAATCCGCCTATCAACCATCACAGAACTACAACCTAACTATCAAGGTGACTACACTGTGTTGTTGGATAACGGTGAGCAGCTAATTTTATCCCGTCGTTACAAAGAAAATGTTTCAGATCTTTTAGGTTGAACAAACAGCCTCTTTTTTAATGTGAATCCCTGTGTACCTTAGCACGCGAGGGATCGCGATAGGCATAGCTAATTTGTCCCTCTATGCAATGCCTTGTTTTTGATTGTATTTATCCTCAAAAGTGATGATAAGTGCTTAATCTGAAAACAAAAAAAGGTTGCATTTGCAGCGATTATGTAGCATAAAAAACTAGTCAGGGACTTTCACTACAACTCTTTTTCCTTTGATACAGTCCTTCTCGGAGTCTTACATGAACCGTACCAGACAGCTTATTTTATTATTGCTGTGTTCCCTCAGCATGTTTTCTTGGGCCAATGTTGGCTCGACATCCTATCCTGCCAGCCTTTGCTATCAATCTTATGGGCCTGAAGGTAGTTTATTGGTTAATGAACTGGGTGATGTTTCCAATGGCAGCTTAGAATCGGCAATTACCTTGTCATGCCCGGTTGTGTTGGGGCGTGGTGGTGCTGATGCGCTAGAAGCCCGGGTCAAGGTATTGAACCAAAGTGATGCGGCAGTTAAGTGCCACATAGTCAGCAATAAGGCTGGCACTAAATCGAGTGCCCATTGGGGTAATTTGGCCCAAACAGAGCAGCTAGCCGAGCTGCAAACTTTAACTTCGCGCATAGCAAAATTAGACACGTCCATAACAGGTGCACAGCAGGTTCATGTTAGCTGTACGCTGCCGCCGGCAAGCCAGTCTGAAGCGGCTGTTAGTTTACTTTCCTACGAAGTCGTGCAAACGCCTTTAGCATTAAGATAACGATAGCCCATCAAGGAATAAGATGAATAAGACCAACGCAATACAAGTGACATGGATGACGGTAAGCGTCTCTATGATGGCACTCGTTATTTATGCGTTGGTTTTTGCGCCAAATATTAATCATGCAGCAGAGCAATCCCAGTTATTGCGACAAGAAATAGCCAGTGAATTAAGTTTTATCGAACAGCGGTTGAGTGCACAAATACAGGCGTTGGATCAATACAAGGCGGGTTCACTGCCCGATATGAGCCCTGATGTAGATGGGGATGCCGACTTAAACCAGATTAACCAACAGCTGGCACTGATCCTTGAACAACAAAAGCAATATCAAACTAGGTTGGCAAAGCTGGAGGGAATGGTTGCTGCAAATACTAGCCGTATGCATGACTTGCCCACTCCCCCAAGAATCAATGAAGACATCTATAGTATTTCAGGCCTTGAGCGAAGTTCAGGCACGGCACTGCCTTCTGCTAAACCACTAGGTTCCAATACTGCAAGCAGGCAGGAACAGCTTGAATTGGCTGATGCCGCCATAAACCGTCAGGTGGCTATATACGAGGAGAGGCTATTTGAAGAACAACCTGATCCACATTGGCAAGAGCAGATCCAAACTAAAATCATCGCGGTAATCCAAGATACACGGGAGCTTGATGGGGTGCATTTAGCTGACACCCAATGCACAGGCAGCCTTTGTAAGCTAGAAGTATACGTTAGTGAAGAAGATCGCGTAGAAGAAAAAATCCATGTCCTAATGATGAACCGGCCGTGGCCAGGGGAGTCATTTGTTACCTTTGACCTAGATGGCGAGGGTGAAATATTCTTTGCACGAGAAGGGCATCATTTACCCTAAAGACACGTTGTTAGCCTGGGCATACCAAGAACCAGGTGTATGAGGAGGGGTTATGTTACGAACCACATACAAAATTATTGCTGCTGGCAGTCTATTTTTTGCTAGTGCACATTCCCAGGCTATTATTTGTATGGCTAAGCAATTCCAACTAACTAGCCAAACCCATTATTCCGCCACCAATTGCCAGTATTTCTCTGGTTCCAAAGCTTTAAGGGTAGGGCAGTCGGGCTCCTTGTATAACTATGACCAATACGGCGATTATAATGACCAGATGTATGGTCACAGTTATATTTACTGCCCAATAGTGGCCAGTGGTGACGCCAAGGATATTGTGAGTGCCGATATATCGGTGTCGGATGTCAATAAAAAGCATGATGTCGTTTGCCAAATGGGGCAGTCAGTCAACACCACAAAGGGCTATGCTGCTTACTGGGGGCGAAAAACCCAATCTACTGGTTATGGCGAGCAAACAATCAGTGCCAATAATGCGGTAAGCGAGCACGCGGATATGAAAAATGCATTTATAGCATGTTCATTACCGCCGCAAGATGAAAAAGACAAAGAAGCCTCGTCAATGCTTGCGTATTCGGTAGAGTCCTACCCAGAATATTGATGCAAAAAATAGTTATCACGCCCGAGATTGAAGCGGATTTAGGCCAAGACGAGTTAATCGTATTTTGTCGTGGCCTGCAAGGTGTTACCCAAGACGTTAAGTACGGAAATAACTTAGTATTTTCTGTTTGCGATAAAATGTTTGTCTCTTTCACATTGCCCAATTGCCAAAAACTTGGTTTTAAAGTACCTGATGACCAGTTTCTCGCTATGACAGGAATGCCTGGCATTAAACCTTCACAGTACATGGCGAGGTTTAAATGGGTAGATGTGCCGGATCGTAAAAACCTGTCTCCGGAATTCTTACAGGCAGCGGTAGAAACCTCCTACCGCACAGTCGCAGCTAAACTGTCCAAAAAGAAACAAGCTGAGCTGGGGCTTTTGTAATTTTTTCGATATGTAGCGCATGGCGGAAACAGCCAAACTGGCGTATGGTACTTGGAAAAGGTGCGTTGCTATTTCACCCTGGATAGCATCAAATGCATATTGGAAACGATAGAAAATGAAAAAAATAAA
This sequence comes from Alteromonadaceae bacterium, assembly GCA_965279005.1. Lineage (GTDB taxonomy): Bacteria > Pseudomonadota > Gammaproteobacteria > Enterobacterales > Alteromonadaceae > Planctobacterium. The sequence goes on from CBDIHK010000030.1 coordinate 197,433, forward strand.
GCACGAAAAAGAACTATTAAAAAAGGCTGTCCAGGTTGGCCAGTCATATGCCACCAAGAGGGGCTACAAGGGCTTTTCCAATACCACATCTGCGGATCAAAAAATTGAGGCAATATACCGCTTACTAGTAAATGATAAATTGATTATCCCCTTGCCTGAAGAGCAGGAAAATGGCGTTAATATGCGCCATCGTTTAGTAAAATGGATAGCGGGCCAATTGCCCAAAGACCATCCCATATTGAGTTAGGGTTTTTGGAGATGCAGTTTCCTAAACTAGCGTCCGAGGTCGAATTCATCGCTATCCGGGCACAAGGCGCGGGCGGACAGAATGTGAATAAAGTGTCGACTGCAGTGCACTTGCGCTTTGATATTGCCGCATCTTCATTGAACCAATGGCAAAAACAGACTTTGCGCCAATTTCCCGATAGCCGAATTTCTGACGATGGGATCGTGGTTATCAAGGCGCAAAGCCACCGTTCGCAACAGAAAAACCAAGCCGATGCGATGCAGCGCTTGCAAGAGCTATTAAGCAAAGCATTCCATGTACCCAAGACAAGAAAGCCGACCAAACCCAAGTACAGTGCCAAACTCAAGCGGCTTGCTGATAAAAAACGCCATAAGCAGACCAAGTCTTTGCGCGGCAAAGTGAGTTTTTAGAGGCAATACAATGTTAAAAAAGCTTTTAAGTTTTGAGGTTATTGTTTCTTTTTCCGCCATTATTTGTTCTTTCGCGGCGGTTTATATAGCGTGGGATCAAACACAAGTGATGGGAGACCAACTCAATGCCAGTGTTATACCTATTGTTGATGTTGAAGTCACGCTAGACAGGACCGAAACTGAAAACTCTCTGGCGATTGATCTAACCAATGTTGGTGTGGGGCCGGCCATGGTGAAATATGCCCGAATATTGATATATGGTGAAGAAGCCACGCGTTTTGAACAAGTGCGTGAAAAACTGTTAGTGGAGGGCTTACGTGAAGAAATTAGTATCCGTGCCGGCAGCATTACCGGTGTCCTAGGTGCCGGGCAAGTCAACAATGCCTTTAAGATGGTTTGGGATAGGTCTGAAGCATTAGATGCTGCCTTTGTGGAGTTTAGCCGCACATTTTTGGCCGATGACCCGGATCCATTGGAAATAGAAATTTGTTATTGTTCAGTGTTTAACAAGTGCTGGACTGATAGCGATGATAATCAGGTGGAGCCCAAGGAAGTGGCTGGGGAGTGCCCAGAACATGATAGGGACATTGTGGGCAAACTAATGGCGTCAATTGAGTAAAAAAGAATCCGCCGACTTGAAATGTGCAAGTTTTCCTCTATATTTGCAATGGCTGTATTCATAAATCTTCATAGTTGTTTTTTTACCTAGCCAAAACCAGGCCCAGCTAGTCTATGGTATGCAGGATGTTCGTTTTTTTCCCAATAAAACAATGCGATACCTTAAAAAATAGCAGCGCTGCAAGATACAAGCTTATTTAGATCCGGTTCACAATAGATCATTTTAATCTGCACATTTGCTGCTAGTTCACCCAATACACTTAAATGGATGAAGTTAATCTAGGGTGGTACCAATGAAAATACAGAAATTAGGGCAGCATCTTTTCGTTTTTCTCACCTTCTTGGTATCCGCTTCTGGTGTCGCCGGTGTCATAGAGTTAAATTTTCCATTTGGTAAAGAAACTAGCTGCGTGGTCAAAGCCCGTTACTGGGATGGCAAGCAACAGGCCTATACCTGCAGCCAAACTTTTCGTGGGAACCAATCACTTGGTGAGTGGGGTAAGGTAGCCTGCCGCAATAATCAGCAAATACTTAACTTGGATCATAAGGATAGCCGCCTAGACATATCGTCCAATGGTCGTTGTGCCAAAACCTACTTGACCAACCTTGTAGGTGAATTCAAGGTTGAAAAGACCGCTGAGAAGAATGTGGTCAAGCGCGGCGCCTGGTTTTTAAATGGCAGCGCAGGTAAAGAACGCAAATTCATAAACGCAATTCAACCCACCAATACAAAACAGCCCAGTTGGGCTGCGCTAGATCTACGCCATTTTAGCCGCAGTAATGTGGCACGGATATTCATCAACAAAGAATATGCTATTTGCTTCAAGGAGAATTCACGGGGATGCCGGCATAGGGACGAAGTGATTTACACCCAGATTGACCGCGTCAGTAGTGAACAGCAAATAAACCTTGGCAAATAAACCTGTTCCACAAGCAACCAGTGAGTGCTGCAAAGGCAAACAGTAGATAATTCAGCTTTTTTATTTAATTTGGCCAAAAAACGCGTGCTGCGATTGAGTTTGTAATCTACTTCGCTATCATTGCGCCAAATTTTCTTTGAGATCTCCTTGCGTGCTGCCAGCTAAATCCCGCCCTGTCGTTTTTGCCTTTTTTATGGCGCTGCTAATGTCATGCCTGATGTCTTTGGTGATCACCTGGCGCGAATTCAACTCCGAAGTGCACCACTCGCTAAATTAGGCTGCCTTGCGTAACTCATTGAATACCGCGACAGGCTGCCTGAAGCCGAGACATTTTCTCGGTCTGGCGTTTAATGCCCGTTCAACCTCACTAATTTGCTTGTCTGTCACCGTTCGTAAATCTGTGCCCTTGGGTATGTATTGGCGCAACAAACCGTTAAAGTTTTCATTCAGTCCGCGTTCCCATGAAGAGTACGGGTTGGCGAAATAGATATCGGTTTTCAACTTGTCTGCAACTAGCTCGTGGTCACAGAATTCGCTGCCGTTGTCTGCTGTGATAGTACGGACGTGACCCCGATATTGCCAAAGCATGCCAATCATGGCCCGGGCTACATCGGCAGCACTTTTCGCTGGCACTTTACGTATCAGATACAGCTTACTTTTCATCTCTACGAGGCTGACAATCGCGCCTGTTCCCTGCTTACCCAGAACCGTATCAACTTCCCAATCGCCGAATCGCTTTTTCTTATTCACTATGACCGGACGCTGCTCTATGCCAACCCGGTTCGGTATAATCACTCGCTTCGCGTGGTTACCTTTACGGTATCTTCGGTGACACTGGCGAAGTTGTTTATACAACTTTCCGCCGCGTAATTTATCACGCTGGACATAACCATAAATCCACTCGTGACTGACGTTATATCCGATAATTTTACCTACGCCAGCAATTTGCTCAGGACTCCACTTCTGGTTCAGACCGAACTCTACAAAGGTGATCGTCAGTTCAGATATTCTAAACTTTGCGGCCTGACAACGTCGTTTTACTGACTTCGCCTGAGCGACTTCCGGTAAGTAATGACTATCCCGAATTCGATTGCGATTTACTTCCCGGCTAATAGTGCTGTGACTCACTCTCAGACGTTTCCCAATCTCCCGATAACTGAAACCCTCGCGTAGGTAGGCTTCGATCTGGTATCGTTGTCCCTCGATCAACTGCTTGTAACTCATGGTAACTACTCTTGTTTTTTGGCGATTACAGGGTACCACCAACAGGCAGTTGATCTCTCCTCACCGTTTAATCAAGAGTGGTGCACTTATTATCTGAATTCGGGGGTACAACATAGGTTGGGTAGAGGGTTTTTTGTTTAAATGGTTGCGCGCATGGTCGTTTGCATTCCTAGTGGCCTTTCCAGCCGTTTTTATGGTTAGCCCTATTGTCCATAAATTAGTGGCAATGGTAGTTGCCAATGGAGAAAAAGTTGGCAGCTAATGTGGACACAATAGAATCGCCATGCATTCGCCACTGCTGTTTAGACGCTAAGGATATTTGCGTAGGGTGTTTCAGATCCTTGCAAGAAATTACCGAATGGAGCCAAGCGGGCAACGAACGGAAACAACAAATATTGCTGGCGTGCCAAACGCGTCGCCAGGAGAAGAAGTGAGTTAGGAGCGGAAGGTGAAAGTCTATCTCGCACCAATGGAAGGTGTTGTGGATCATTTGATGCGCGATATGCTGACCCAAATCGGCGGTTTCGATTTGTGTGTGACCGAATTCGTGCGGGTCGTCGACCAATTGCTGCCAAACCGTTGTTTCCAACGTATTTGTCCTGAACTATTGCAAGGTGGGGGAACGCCTGCTGGAACGCCTGTGCGGATCCAGTTACTTGGCCAGGATCCCAATTGTTTGGCGGAAAATGCTGGGCGCGCTGTTGCGCTAGGCTCCCATGGTGTTGACCTGAATTTTGGTTGTCCCGCTAAGACGGTCAATAAAAGTAAAGGCGGCGCGGTATTACTCAAAGAGACCGATACCCTGTATCGCATCTTAAGTGCGGTAAGAAGGCAGGTGCCCAAACATCAGATTGTCAGCGCTAAAATGCGTTTGGGCTTTGAAGACAAGTCATTGGCCATAGACAATGCCCTGGCTTTGGAGGCCGGTGGGGCAGACCTTATCACTATCCACGCCCGCACCAAAGTAGAAGGTTACAAGCCACCTGCCTATTGGGACTGGATCGCCCGTGTCAAAGAACAAGTAAAGGTACCCATCATTGCCAATGGCGAAATTTGGAGCCAGGAAGATGCTTTGCGCTGCCAACAGCAAAGTGGTTGCCAGGATATAATGTTAGGGCGTGGCGCACTGGCCTTGCCCAATTTGGGTCTGGTGGTCAGGGGCCAGCAACAGCCATTGGCCTGGCATTCATTGTTAGCGCTCTTGATCCGGTATTCGGGCTACGAAATTTATGGTGATAAAGGCAAATATTATCCAAACCGCCTCAAGCAGTGGCTGCGCTATGTGCAGCTACAGTACCCCCAAGCTGAAGAGCTTTTCCAACATATCCGGCGCTTGCAAAAGTCGGAACAAATAGTGACTGAACTACAGCGCTTTGCCAACGGCTGTAAAGCCGCGTGAACAGTTTCTGTTACATTATCACGACAAAATGACAAGCTGGATGCCAGCTGCTAGCCTTCTAGTCAGGTTGGCGGGCAAAACAACTTAAACTCGCCTCCCCAGCAATATTGGTTTCCACGCCTGGCTTGCAGCAATGCACGTTGTATCTGGGCAGGAAAATCGTATGACAATAATTAAGTAGATCCAATATGAAAACACTCCCAAAGCAACATGTGAAATTATGCAAGTTGGCAGCATGGGTATCACTATCACTGTCCGTTGTGGTGAGCCCACTCAGCTTGGCCGATGACCATAAAGATGAGAAAGAAAAAGAACCTCAAGACCCTTTTGTTAGCATTAACCCCGACCCCTTCCCAAGTACCTATAAACCCAAAGATAGCGGTATCGTGGTATTTACCAACGTAACATTGTTGGATGGTGTCGGTGGCCAGATGGAAAATGCCTCTGTGATCGTAGAGAATGGCGATATCAAAGCCATAGGCAGCAACTTGCCCACACCAAGCGGGGCCAATGTCGTGGACGGCACCGGCAAATGGCTAACGCCGGGCATTATCGACAACCATAGCCACCTGGGGGTATATCCAACACCTGATGTCGACTCCCATGCTGATGGCAATGAGATGACCAAACCCACTACGGCAGAAGTTTGGGCAGAACACTCCATTTGGCCACAAGATGCAGGCTTTTCCTCGGCCCTTGCGGGTGGCGTTACAGCATTACAAATATTGCCTGGCTCTGCCAACTTGGTCGGCGGCCGCACCGTATCGTTGAAAAATGTGCCTAACCGTACAGTGCAAGATATGAAATTCCCAGGTGCACCTTACGGCATGAAAATGGCGTGCGGTGAGAACCCTAAACGGGTTTATGGCCAAAAAGGTGGTCCCATGACCCGCATGGGCAACGTGGCCGGTTACCGGAAGCAGTGGATTGAAGCCAAAGCCTATAAAGAAAAGTGGGAAAAATATAAAGAAGATTACGAAAAAGGCGACAACCCGACCGCGCCGACACGCGACCTGCGCTTAGAAACTCTAGCTAGTGTGCTTGACGGTGACATCCTAGTGCACATGCACTGTTACCGCGCTGATGAAATGGCCATCATGTTGGATGTCGCCAAAGAGTTTGATTATCAAATCACGAGTTTCCACCATGCGGTTGAGGCTTACAAGATTGCTGACCTGCTCGCTGAAAATGGCGTATGTGCGTCGATGTGGGCTGATTGGTGGGGCTTCAAGATGGAAGCTTACGACAGCATCCAGGAAAACATCCCTATGCTGCACGATGCCAATGGTTGTTCCATTGTGCATTCAGATTCAGATCTAGGCATACAGCGTCTAAACCAGGAGGCAGCGAAAGCCTTGAGCAGTGGCCAACAAGTAGGCTTGAACTTCAGCAAAGCAGAGGCATGGCAATGGTTGTCGGCCAACCCAGCTAAATCCATGGGTATTTTTGACCAAACTGGTTCCATTGAGGTGGGCAAAGATGCCGATATAGTGCTTTGGAACGGCGACCCTTTTTCAACCTATACCTTGGCAGAACACGTCTACATAGACGGTGTGCTTGTGTATGAACACGGCAATGATGAATTGTGGCCGGTGAGTGATTTTGAGTTAGGCCAACCAGGTGAAGGAGAGCGCTAATGAAACAGCTAACTAAATTAAAAGCCATCAGCGCAGCCTTGGCACTGGCATTGAGCCCAACACTGCTTGCCCAAGAACTCGCCATTACAGGTGCAACGGTGCATACCATGGGTGAACAGGGCACAGTTGAGAATGCAACCGTCTTGGTTGAAGACGGCAAAATAAAATCTGTGAGAAAAGGCGGCCGGGTGCCGCGTGGTTACCAAGAAATTGATGCAAGTGGCAAGGTAGTGACGCCTGGCGTCATTGGTGCCTATACGGCATTAGGTTTGGTCGAAGTGGAATATTCAGCCGGTCAAACCGATTTCTCTGTGAAAATGGAAGACGGGGACTATCTTGGCACACAAATGGATGTGCAATATGCCGTTGATCCAGATTCTAGCCTCATCAATATCGCCAGGGTAGACGGTGTTACCAGCGCACTTAGCACTATCTCATTTACCGACACCTTGTTTGGCGGACAAGCTGCGATGATAACTTTAGGTGATAAGTCTGACCCTATAATGAAAGCAAGTGCCGCTATCACGGTTGATTTGACAGGTGATAATAGCGATAGCGTCGCTGGTGGCTCCAGGGCAGTACTTTGGCCTAAGTTTATGGCCATCTTGGCAGAGGCGAGTAGCCTGAAAAACTTAGCCGAAGGGGAAGAATGGGAGGGCGATGTTGACAAATCCCAGCTTGAACCCCTAGTTCCTGTGATGGCCGGTGACAAGCCGTTGGTGGTTGGAGCCAAGCGTTTATCAGATATCCGCAACGTGCTCAAGGTCAAAGCTATGTATCCCGATATGGATCTGGTGTTGCTAAACCCGACTGAAGCCTGGCGCGCGGCTAACCAGCTCGCAGAGCAAGGAATAGGGGTTATCCTGAACCCTGAAACCAACTTGCCCTATAATTTTGAGCAATTGGGTGCAACCCTTAAAAACGCTGCTAGGTTGCATCAAGCCGGGGTTACAGTGGCAATCGGTGTAGAAACCCACAATATCCGTTTAGCAACCCAGCATGCAGGTAATGCTGTTGCCCACGGATTGCCTTGGGAAGCTGGCTTGGCTTCAGTGACCTCAAATGTGGCTAGCTTGCTAGGTGTGGACGACCAAGTGGGTAGCCTGGAACCAGGCAAGCGCGCAGACTTGGTGGTGTGGTCCGGGGATCCGCTCGAAGTAATGAGTTTTGCTGAAAATGTCATCATCAACGGTGAACAAGTGCCAATGGAGTCAAGGCAAACCAAGCTTAGGGATCGGTATCTAATCCGTCAAAACGACCGCCCATACCGTTACTTAAAACCTTAATAGGGGATATAGGTATAGCGCCGCTGTAGCAACGCAGCGGCGCCAACCTCAACGCTTTTTTAGGAAAATAATGTAGTTGCCAGCATTAGCTAAAGTGTGTCGATTGCTGTACTGCTATCACTATTTTTGGCAAACTGTAAAGCACTCAACTCATGTTAGTTAACCTATGCACCGCTATATAATATTTACATTTACATTTGCATTTGCATTTGCATTATCACTGCCATTATCAGCGTCAACAGTTATTAAATCCTTGTCAGCTAGTGATATTACCAACTTTAGAATACACACATCACTCATTCCAAGTGATCCCCTAAAGAATGTACTAACAATAAAGACAGACGCTTTAGCGGTCGACGGAAAATGCTCAAGAGGTGGTTTTTTACCTTTAAGTGAAAACCCGTCTGCTTATTCTGCAATGTTAAGCAGTTATGTTGCTGGCTTAAACATGTCAGTCCAATATGATACTTCTCGTGGATTGACCGCAACGGACTTGAACTATTGCGCAATTCTCTACTTTGACATTACAAAGTGAAACTTGAAATAGATTAAATTTACCCTGGTGGGGAACACCTATTAATCTAAAGCAAAGTTCGATGCTTAACCCGCCATTCACGGTCAACAAGTAAAAGATCGCAATTGCGTTAGCTAAAAAGGCAATTGGCAAGGGTTTTCTGGATACCCACCACGTCGGTACCGCCTTTGAGTTCTTTTGAAAGAGGGGTTGGGTCACTGCCAATCCAGAGTTTAAGCTCACTATCCATATCAAAAGTGCCAGCGGTTTCTACTGCAAACTTTGAGATGGATTTATAAGGGATGGATAGGTACTCCACCTTGCTGCCGGTCAGCCCTTGCTTGTCAATGAGTATGAGGCGATGGTCGGTAAAGACAAACATATCCCGAAACACTTTGTAGCCCATTTTAACCGTTTCGTTATCGCCCAGAACAGATTCCAATTCCTGCTCCAAGTCCTGCATATCCACTTCTGACGCATTGCCCATTAGGCTAGACAAAATTCCCACGTTGTTTCTCCGTTTTGGTTTAGTAAGCAACTTAATATAGGACAGCAACCGCTAATGTAGAATGTTTGCTGCCCGATAAGGTCATAAATTAAACACAAAAAACGCCGAATCAATCGGCGCTTTTTAGTTTGAAACAGGGTTTATCTAGGCCTGGACGTCGATTACCGTGCCAACACGCTGGTTGGGATCCCGGGCTTCTTGGGTCTGCTGGGCTTGCTGGGTTTCAAGCTGTTGCCGTTCGTTTTGCTCTGCTTCCTGCACTTGCGCCCGGTTTTCTTGCTGCTCAGCCCGGCGTTCTTGCTGGACTTGTTGCTGTTCTTGCGCTTGCTGCTGCCTTTCTTCTACACCGCCGCTTTGCTGCAGCGCCTGCTGGATGCCGCCCTGGAACGTGTCTGGCGAACCCCCGCTAATTGCACTCATACTACCACCTCAATTTTCACTCAATACACTCTCTAGACCAAGTTTAGCTCAGTTTTTATTCAATTGCCTCTAAATATTATTTCTTGCTGCCGATATAAAAAGATCAACCTTTATTCGGCGTGCATTACGTGTGGCGCCAACCAGCCTTGCATCTGCTCCGCCAAAATCGGCTGGGCGTCGGCATTTGGGTGCAAACCATCCCGTTGCATTAACTCTGGATTTAGGGCGATATCCGCAAGGAAAAAGGGCAGTACCGGAATGTTGTATTCCTCCCCTAGCTGGCCAAAAGCTTCGGTGAACATGCGGGTGTAGCGAGGACCGTAGTTGGTAGGAATACGCATTTCTTGCAGAATAACCTCAATGCCCTGTGCCTGGGCTAGCTCGATGATTTGGGCCAGGTTTTGCCGCATTTTTTTCACCGGGTAGCCGCGCAAGCCGTCGTTGGCACCCAGTTCCAGGTACATGTGGGTGGGCTGGTGTTGTTGCAATAACCTTGGGGTGCGTGCTAAGCCGCCATCTGAAGTTTCACCGCTAATTGCCGCATTGATCACAGTTACATTTTCTGTTTGCCAAGCATTTTGTAACAAAGAAACCCAGCCTTGCTCTTGCTTAAGGTTGTAAGCAGCACTTAGGCTATCGCCTAATACCAGTAATCTGCGTTCCTCCGCCCCAATGTGATCTGAAAATATCCATAAGGGTATAAGCAAAAACCATATTTTGAGACTATTTGCCACGATGAGTACTACTCCTGAAACTATGATAACGACGAAAAATATCACCAAAACCGTCAATACGTCGGAAGGTGCCCTCCAGATCCTTCAACCAATTAGTTTTGATGTCAAGGCAGGTGAGACAGTTGCTATTGTAGGCGCGTCTGGTTCCGGTAAATCCACCTTGTTAGGCTTGCTTGCGGGTTTGGACGAAGTCAGTACTGGAGAAATTTTCCTCGATGGCAAAGGCCTGCACGGAATGGATGAAGAGCAACGGGCACAACTGCGCGGTGAAAAAGTTGGCTTTATTTTCCAGTCGTTTATGTTGGTGCAAAGCCTGACTGCATTGGAAAATATCATGCTACCGGCTGAAATCGCGGGTTTGGACAATCCCAAGCAATTGGCAACAGAATTGTTGGCAAAAGTAGGGCTAGACCACAGGGCCACCCATTACCCGAACCAGCTATCAGGCGGGGAGCAACAGCGCGTAGCCATTGCCAGGGCCTTTATCACCCAACCTAAAATACTGTTCGCGGATGAACCCACTGGAAACCTGGATGCTGCCAATGGGGAGCGGGTGGAAAAGCTATTGTTGGAACTTAACCAGTCTGCAGATACTACCTTGGTGCTGGTCACCCATGATACTGAATTGGCGCAAAAATGTGAGCGCCAGCTGGTGATGCATGCGGGAGAATTGACTGAGAAAAGCCCTGGGCAAGACCGGCCAAACCCAGGTGAAAAACCACAATTGAAGGCTATTTAATATGTGGTTCAATTTAGCTTGGCGTCTGTTCCGCCACGAAGCCAAACGCGGCGAACTCACAATTATTCTGGCTGCGATAATTTTATCGGTGGCCTCTGTACTGTCACTGTCATTGTTCAGCGAGCGCTTGCAAAGTGCGCTGACTGAGCGCACATCCCAGTTTATGGCATCGGATCGCTTGCTCGACAGCGATAAGCCAATGCCAGAAGCTTGGCAGCAGCAGGCAGACTCGATGGGGCTGGCAACAGCTAGGGCTGTGTATACCCGTTCCATGGCCTTTGCCGGCGACGAGATGCTATTGGTTGACCTTAGGGCGGTTGGGAATGGTTATCCACTAAAAGGTCAAGTGAAGGTCGCGGATCAGCCTTTCGGTGTCGGCGAGATCACCGATGAATTGCCTGGTGCCGGTGAGGCCTGGGTTGAATCCCAATTGTTTCAGCAGCTTAATATTGGGTTAGGTGATCAGATAGATGTGGGTGAACTTTCACTTACGGTCACTAAGGTTTTATCGGAAGTGCCAGATTCCGGCTTTGGCTTTTTCGGCACCAATCCCAAGGTGTTGATGCCGTTTGAACAAATTGAACAAACCCAGGTGCTTGGCCCTGGTAGTCGTGCCAACCACACTCTGTTCCTCGCAGGTGATAGCGATGATTTGGAGGGCTACTATGAATGGCTTAGGCCACAGCTCGACAAAGAAATCCATTATTGGATGTCGGTGGAAGACAATGAATCTGGTATCGGCCAAGCTGTTGCCCGCGCGGAGCGCTTTTTCTTGCTAGCCAGCTTGCTTGCGATTGTATTGGCTTCGGTAGCTATCGCCGTAGCAGCACAGCGCTATAGCCAGCGCCACTATGATCCTGTGGCCATTATGAAGACCTTAGGCGCGAGCCGAAAAATGGTACAGCAGGTTTACCTATTGCAAATATTGTTCATCACTTCATTGGGGATTGTATTAGGCGGCATTGTCGGCTTCTTAATACAGCAAGGTGTGGTTTCCTTGATCCAAGATAAAGTGGCGGTATCCCTGCAAACCTGGTATTGGGGGCCGATGTGGATTGCGATATTGACCGGCGTGGTCTGTGCCATGTTGTTTTCGCTGTATCCGCTGTTAAAACTATTTTCAGTACCGCCGTTGCGCGTGTTGCGCAAGGATCTCGGTGCCAGCATGAGTTCCCGCATTATCCAATTCTTGGCGGCAGGCGGTGCCATCTTGCTGCTGATGTGGGCATACAGCCAAAACATCAAAATTTCGGCGATTCTATTTTCATCCGGTGCGGTGCTGGTGGCATCGCTGTTTGTAGTTACCTTGGGACTTATCTGGGTTGGCCGCAGGCTAGGGCAAGGCCGTATGGGAGCGTGGCAGTTGGCCTGGGCGCGGATCCAACGGCGGGCAATGGATAACTCCGTTCAGTTGATTAGCTTCTCAGTGACTATTATGTTGTTGTTAGTGGTGCTGGTGATGCGCAACGACATGGTTCAGCAGTGGCGGGATCAGTTGCCTACCGGCACACCCAACTACTTCCTCGTCAATATCACTGAAGAGCAAAAACCGCGGATGGAGCAGCATTTTGCTGACTATGACGTGGAGATAGAGGAGTTCTACCCGGTGGTGCGCGGTCGTTTTGTGGCAGTTAATGACGAGCGTATCAGTACAGAAATCACCAAAGAAGACGAAGACAGCGCCGCTGCACAGGACAACAGGCGCAGTAGCCTAGGCCGTGAGGCCAACCTTACCTGGAGCAACAAGCTGCAGTTTGAAAACAAAATTGTGCAGGGTGAATGGCTCTCTGAATATACTCCGGGTGAACCCTTTGGCGTTTCGATAGAAGAACGCAGTGCAGAGCGCCTTGATATTAAAATGGGAGATGTGCTGACTTTCAATATCGGCAGTGAAGTGGTCAAAACCACAGTCACCAGTATCCGCTCGGTGAATTGGCAAACCATGCAGCCCAATTTCTTCTTTATCTTGCAGCCAGAAGCGATGGCTGAGTTTTCACCTACCTATATCACTAGTTTTCACATGGATAGGTCGAAGAAAGCCCAGATCGCAGAGATGATGGCACCGTTCTCAACCGTTACCCTTTTTGATGTTGATGCGCGCATCGACCAAATTCGGGAAATTATTGACCAGGTATCGATGGCAGTGGAGTTCATTTTAATTTTGGTCTTGATTGCAGGCTCTTTGGTGCTCATCGCGCAAGTCCAGGCCAGCATGGATGAACGGCAGCAAGAATTGGCTATTCTCAGGACTTTGGGGGCAAAAGGCACATTGATCCGGGCGAGCGTGGTCTTTGAATTTATTATCATTGGCATAGTTGCCGGGCTGATGGCGGCGGTGGCCAACGAACTCACCCTATACCTGTTGCAAACCCAAGTGTTCCAGATGGATGCCAGCCTGCATTTGGAGTACTGGCTTGTTGCGCCCGTTGCGGGAGCCCTAATGGTGGGCATTCTAGGCGCTATAAGTTGCTGGAGGCTGCTATCCCTCAATACCAGCCACCTGTTGAGGAATATGGTGTAGGCGCGGTTTATACGCAATAGGTTCAAGGCCATCCCCTGGGGTGGCCTTGTTATTTGTGCTGTTTATGCAGTTCCTGTTCGTTATAAATGTTATGCAAATCAACCTATTTTCTAATCTATTGCTACACTTCCTTTAACCCAATCTACTGTTTAGGAACGCAACTATGATCTCTGAGAAAGAGTTTGTATATGAAACGGCCGCCAAGATATATGCATCTATGTTCGCCAACCCTGATGTCAGGGAAGACATGCGTTATGCCATTGAGCGTGCCATCGCCCTCTATGATGAGTTAAAGAAGATTAACCTGGACGACGGCCAGCAAAAGCAGGATCAAGAAAACTAGCCTTGGCTTGGGGCCTTTGGTTAAGGCCTCTAATTTAAGCACACCTACCCTGGGAGTTTGCTGTGTAAGTATTGGGCAAGTTCCAGCATCGCGAATTTACCGGCTGCGGCTTCTGCATCTGAGTTGTAGTTGGTGTTGGTATTCACATCATAGAAATAGGTATTACCGTTGGCGTCTTTGATCGCCTCAATGCCTGCTACCAAAATATTGTTGTGTGCCAGGAATGCCTCTAAACCGGCAATAAATTCAGGATGGTAGTTCTCAAGGATCTCGAACTTGGCTTTAGGTGCGGCACTGGGATCATCGGTGGGGCAAAACATACTGTCAATTGAACAGGCATCGGCTGGGCAAAGTTCAAAGCCCTTGGAAGTATCAACTTTGACAGCATAGAAGAATTTACCGCCGATAAATTCGTGCCGGATTATGTAAGGCTCAGGCGAAGCAATATATTGCTGTACCAAGGTAATGCCATCCACTGGGGCATCAAATTGTGGGCTGTGCAAATAGTCCTGCAGTGCGTCAATGGAGTGGAACAATTGCACGCCCTGTCCCTTGCCGGCGCGGTTGTGTTTGGTAATGAACAGGGGGTAGGAAAGAGATTTTGCCGCAGCCACGATATTGTCTTTGCCCACTGCGGCGATGGTCTTGGGCGTGGCAATTCCTGCAGCGTTGAGGGCCATATACTGGTTGACCTTACTCACTTCCAAGCGCAGTGCCCGGCTGCCATTGATCACTGTCCTACCGTGTTTTTCCAGCCATGCCAACACGGCTTCGGCGAATTCAGGAGCAAATCGGTGGTCCCGGGTGTGGGAAGAGGCGCTGATGCGGTTGTAAAAAACTCCCTCTGGCGGCTCGCTGGATAAATCAAGGGTGCCTTGATCCAGGTGCCACAGCTCATATGGGTAATTTAGTTGTTTTAGCCTTTGTTCTAAATGGTTTGTCCATTCATTGTTTTCGTGTAAAACATAGATTTTACTCAAGTGGCACCCCTGGCTCCAAAGCCGTCATATACGGTTAGCGATGGCTATTATTCGTAAAAGCCGGGTAGAAGATCACTTTGCCGCAGCGAAAACAAAAGCCATCGTGTAAATTTGTGCAAGTTTGGAAATTGGTTAAACTAGCAACACAGAATCGGTATAACTTCCACAAGACACAAACAGAGACTGACTACCCAAGTGCCACCCATTGAACCTGATCTGCCCATCACGCCATTACTTCCAGATATCCAAGCTACATTATCCAGCCAGCAAAACCTGATTTTGACCGCTACGCCTGGTGCCGGGAAATCAACCCAAGTGCCTCTGGCTTTGCTGAAATTGGCGGCGCTGCAGGGGCAAAACATCCTGATGCTGCAACCTAGGCGAATTGCTGCTAAATCTATCGCGAACTTTTTGGCGCAGCAGCTAGGACAGCCGGTTGGTAAAACCGTGGGTTACCGGGTGCGCAATGAATCGAAATGCTCTGCAGATACCCGCTTGGAAGTGGTGACAGAGGGCATCTTAGCCCGCCGGTTACAGCAAGACCCAGAGCTGGAGGGGGTAGGCCTGGTGATTTTCGATGAATTCCACGAGCGCTCCTTACAAGCAGATTTGGGCTTGATGCTGTGTTTGGAAGTACAGCAGGGCTTGCGCGAAGACTTAAAAATCTTGGTTATGTCGGCAACATTGGATGTTGCGGTGTTGCACAACTATTTACCTAGTGCGGCAAAGGTATCAAGTGAGGGGCGTAGTTTTCCTGTAGAAGTGATCCGGCCAAAGGTTTTGTCCAAGCAGTTGCAGGCAAATGTGTTAAATACCGTAAAGCTCGTGCTGGCAGAACAGGCTGATGGCGATATCTTGGTGTTTTTACCGGGGCGCGCGGATATAAGCCGCTGTATGCAAACTGTGCAAGAGCAACTTAGCCATGAACACGCACTGGAATGTGTGCCGCTTTATGGTGGCCTAACGTTGGCGCAGCAGCAGGCGGCACTGTTACCGAGTAGTAGTGGGCAGCGTAAATGTATCTTCAGTACCAATATCGCCGAAACCAGTTTGACGGTGCAAGGAGTCACAGCTGTGATTGACAGTGGGCTTGAAAAGCGCGCAGTGTTTGATCCGGGCAGCGGCATGACTAGGCTGCAAAGCCAATGGATAAGCCTGGCCTCTGCCATCCAGCGCCAAGGTAGGGCAGGACGCTTGGCGCCTGGGATTTGCGTTAGGCTTTGGGATCTGGCGACGGAACAGCGTATGCGGCCACACCAGCCGCCTGAAATCCAGGAAGCAGATTTAGCGCCGCTAGCGCTACAGTTGGCCGAATGGGGCGAAGCCCGCTTCACTGCGGTCAATTGGATCACCGAGCCACCAAAGGCACACTATTCCCAAGCAATGCAATTATTGGAAAACCTCGCCCTACTAGACGGGGCGCAGCGCATTACCAAGCTCGGCCTAGCGGCAGTGCAACAGCCTTTGCACCCGAGGCTAGCCTGCATGGCGCAAAAATACAGTAGCAAAAGCGTTGCGGTAACCTGCTTGGCAGCCATGCTTAACGAACCCGATTGCTTGCGCGACGCTGACACCGCCGACATAGCTGTGCGCTGGCAGCAGTTGCTTTACTTTTTGCGCCGGGGCAGCAAGGGCATAAACCCAAGTACGGTCAAGGTGTTGGCCTTACAACAGGTGCAGCAGCAAGTTAGCGCTAGCCTCAACCGACAATTATCGGCATCTGATTTAAACGCAGTGGCAGGCGCGGAACCCTATCTAGGCCGATGGCTATTGTGCGCTTTTCCAGACCGCGTGGCTAAAAAGCGTCCAGGCAGCCCAAATCGCTACTTGATGGCCAATGGCCGGGGAGTGAGCCTTGATACCCATGATCCCCTCTGCCGCGAAGATTGGCTGGTTGTGGTTGATTGCGACGCGCAGAAAAAAGAAGGGCGTATATTCCAAGCGGCTGCGGTTACCCTAGAAGACATACTGCAAACCTTTAAACCCCAGTGCCAATGGCAGGAGCAAGTCATTGTTGATAACGACAAACAAAAGCTGAGTTTTGTGCAGGTTCTCAGCTACCACGCCTTGATACTGGAACAAGAAGAGCTTAACCAGGTAGACAGCGGGCAAAAACACCAGGCGATCTGCAACTACATCAAAGACAATGGCATCGGGGTATTACCATGGAGCCCGCAATGTGAGGAATGGTTACAGCGCGCGCAGTGGCTGGGGTCGGTTAGCGATAACTTTACCAAGGTCACCAGAGATAGCCTGTCAGAAAGTTTACCAAATTGGCTTCTACCTTACCTTCCCAAACTCAGTTCGTTGCAGGGCATTGCTAAGATAGATTTGTTGCCCCTATTGCAAGCCGTATTTAGCTACGACGAGTTGCAAAGCCTGGAACAGCATGCACCAAAGGCTTACCAAGCTCCTACTGGCAGGCATTTCCCCATCCGCTACTCGGCCAGCCATGACCCCATTGTTTCGTTACCGCTTCAAGAGGTATTTGGCCAAATAGAGTCGCCCCTTTTGGCCTTTAACCAGGTGCCACTGTGTTTTGAATTATTGTCGCCAGCGCGTCGCCCCTTGCAAACTACTAGTGATTTAAAGGGCTTCTGGCAGTCCAGCTACCATGACGTTGCCAAAGAAATGCGCGGACGCTACCCCAAGCATCGGTGGCCGGAAAAGCCGCTTGAAGAAAAGCCCGGTAAGTCTATTAAGCACCCAAGAAAATAAAACGACCCGGTAAAAAAAATCGCATAGAAGTGGAAAGGTTTCAATTATTTTTTGTTGTTGGCCTACTAAACACAAAAAATTCAAAATAATTTGGTGTTAAACATACAGGAATATCTATTCAACTTGTGTGATTTGTCACCACTTCCGCGCTGGCATTTTTGACCGTTGGGTCAAGCCATTAGCAACAGCTATTGAGCCTGGTCTGTCCAGACAACTTGACTGTTTGGTCAGCATAATTACCGGTTAACTTGCGTTAGTTCTTATTTGCATACATATTCACTGGTTTGCAAAACTATTCACGAAATAGGATGGGTATCCTATCATGTAGGGTTTAAAGAGGTTTTTGATGCTATAAAAGCACTTGATCTTATTTTAACTTTGCATAAAACTTCATCGCACTTGATGCAGTTTTAACCTGATTTAGCCTAAACCATGAGCAGCGCAGTTTATCCAATCAATATTGTATTAGTGACCAGTTCGCTAGCGCGATGCTCTGTTGATTTCCATTTGTCAGAGTGGTTCGACGAATAAGCCGGTTCCAAACCTGGGGAGCCTTGGCTTCCTCTACACAATAAAAGCAATCCGCTTAATAAAAATAATTAATTAAACAACAACTGTTGGGAAAACCCATGAAATTTGTAAAAACAATGTCTTTGCTGGCACTGGTCTCCTGTGCCCATGCCCAAGCCTGCATCAATGCAGAATCCGAAAACAATGATAGCGAGTCCAACGCCGATGGCCCCGTGTGTTCTGGTCAATTGGTGCAGGCGAGCATCAATAACCGCCGCGATCAGGATTGGTATCATTTTGACACTGCAGGGAGCGGCACCATCAGTATCTCGTTGGATCACAATTCAAGGGATGACTTTGATTGGGATCTGTACCGCAGCACTGGCGGTGCGGTAGCTTCTGGTGCTACTAGTTCAGTACCTGAAACCGGTAGCTATAGCGGTGACGCAGGAGAGTATTTCTTAAAAGTCACCCGCTATTCGGGAACCGGTTGGTATGATTTGACCATTGATTTTCCCGCTTCCGGCGATGGCGGTAGTGGCGGTGGTGGTTTGCCTGCATGTAATGATTACGGCAGCCGTCCGAGTAAACCTAGCAACCTACAGGCGTTCTCCGTCGGTAATAGCGGTGATGTTTGCCCAAGTTTGGGCGACCAGGCTGCCGTATTGTTGATGGGGGGCGGACCGGATGTGGATGCCTCTTTTAGCAATAGGGTTGCCCCTCATATCGGTGGTGGCGATGTTGTGGTGTTGCGCACATCGGGCACTGACGCCTATAACGACTACCTGTTACCACTAACCGGTGCCGATTCGGTAGAAACTATAATTGTTGATACCCGTAATAAAGCTAATTCCAGCTATGTTGAGTGGGCGATACGCTCTGCTGAATTTGTATTTATAGCCGGTGGTGACCAATCTGATTACCTTAACCAATGGCAAGGCACCTTGGTGGAGTCAGCGCTGCGCCATGTCTATGACAAGAATGGCGCAGTGGGTGGGACTTCTGCAGGCAACGCAGTACAAGGTGAATACATCTATGATCCCGATGGGGTTTTGGGCGCTATTAGCGAAGAAGTCGTAACGGATTTTTGCCACGAAACCATCAATATTTCCACTGATTTTATGAACAACCCACTTATGTACAACATCATTACTGATACCCACTTCGCTGAACGTGACCGGATGGGACGCATGGCCGTGTTATTGGCCAATATTGGCGCCAGCAACATAGCGATTGGGGTGGATGAAGACACCGCCATGTTTGTTACTGAAGACGGCTCCGGCATTGTGGATGGCAGTGGTAATGTCTATGTACTTGCCACCGATAGCCAAACCAACTTTGTGCAAACCCAGTGCGGCAGCCCGGTGATTATTGACGATTTGCTTAGTTATCGCCTAACACCAGGCGATACCTTCAACGTCTACAACCGCAATAGCAATGTATCACCTACGCGTTTGGCCATTGATGGGCGCAACAATAACTTCTATTCACCGCGCAATCCTTACTAGGGATATGCTCTAGTATTCCGGTATAGGCCAAACCCCTTTTCCCTGGGGTTTGACCTTTTACCTAATACAATCGGTACTATTCATTTATCGCCTTTTATCTATGCTTCATCCCATCTAGGTTCCCAATAATCAATTGTTAGTGTTTACTCGCAGGATCAAAGCACAGTAGCTAATTATGCATGCTACGTGCGCACTGCAACTCTTTAGTTGTCTGTTGTTGCTAATGACGATGGACAAAAACTATGCGGGGATCCCCATGAACCTAACCAGAAGCTCGATTAAAAACCCTGCTGCCGTTTTAGTGATTGTGGCATTGTTGCTGGTATTTGGCATTATTGCCATGGCCAAGCTGCCCATCCAATTGACCCCCGACATCGAACAACCGCAAATTACCATTTCCACCGGCTGGCGCGCAGCGGCACCAGAAGAGGTGGAGTCGGTCATTATTGAGCCACAGGAAAATGTGGTTAAAAACACCCGCGGTGTTACCGATGTTACCACCAGTATCCAGCGCGGCTTCGGCAATATCACCCTGACATTTGATGTCGGCACCGATATGCAGCGCGCCATGCTGGATGTGATCAACAACCTAAACCAGGCACCGCCTTTGCCGTTGGATGTATTCGAACCTGTTGTAGCTGCAGGTGGTGGCCGCGGTGGACCTAACGCGGCTAGCCTTTTGGTCCGGCCAGTACCAGGCTCGGATTTGGAAACCTTGGCCAACCACCAGGATCTGATTGAAGATGTGGTGCAGCCAAGGCTCACCCGCATCCCAGGCGTCGGCCAAGTTAACCTAAACTCACAGCGTCCGCGGGAACTGCGTATCACCTTTGATCCATACCGGTTAGCAGCCCTTGGCATTCCTATCAACCAGGTAGCTGGCACTGTTTCGCGTGCCTCTGATGTATCAGGCGGCTTTGCCGATGTCGGCCGCAGGCAATACACTGTGCGCTTTGCGGGCCAGTACGACGTTGATAACTTAGAAGAAATGATTATCTCCTACAGCGGTGACCGTCCTGTGTTCCTAAAAGATGTTGCCACTGTAGAAAATACATTAGTCGACCGGTTTGGCTTCACCTTAAGGAACGGCGCCCCCGCATACTACATCACCATTACCCGCGGCAATGAAGCCAATACTGTGGCTCTATTGGATGATATCAATGCGGCAATCAAAGAGCTAAATGAAGGCGAACTGGCAGAAGTCGGCCTAATGATTGACCTAAGCTTTGATTCTTCGGTGCATATCCGCAATGCCTTGACCTTGGTGAAAAGCAATTTGGGGCTAGGCGTATTCCTCGCATTAGGGATTTTATGGCTGTTCCTACGCGGTTGGCGCGCTACCTTAATAATCGCTACAACCATTCCACTTTCTATTATGGCGGCGTTTTTGGCATTGAGCTTCCTAGACCGCAGCCTTAACGTGATATCCCTGGCAGGTATCGCTTTCGCAGTCGGTTTAGTATTGGATGCCGCCATTATTGTACAAGAAAATATAGTGCGACTGCGTAGCGAGGGGATGGACGACAAAAAAGCGGTGCTGCGCGGTGCCACCCAGGTCACAGGTGCCTTGTTTGCTTCAACGGCCACCAGTGTCGCTATCTTCCTGCCAATACTCTTTATGCAGGGGATCGAAGGCCAACTGTTTTCGGATTTGGCTTTAACCCTTTCTGTAGCAGTCGTGGCATCCTTGGTATCGGCAATTACCATTTTGCCTGTGGCTAGCAAGTATTTGTTGAAAACCGCTAGGCAGGAAGATCCCCATGAAGAATATTGGCAAAAGCTGACCGATACCATTATGCGTTTAACCAACAATGACAAACGCCGCTATAGTTGGATTATTGCTTTGTTGACCGGGTCAATTGCTGTGACATTGATGTTACTACCGCGCACAGATTTTATGCCTAGGGCACCAATTGACGGTTTTTTCTTCTCCTTAAATTTGCCACCTGGCGGTAATATCGAGTTTTTAGATGTGGAAATGGCGGATCGCTTCCGGGATCGCATTGCGCCCTATCTTTCCGGCGAAGCCCAACCTAAGGTGAAGAGTTACAACTTCTATAGCTATGGTCCAACTTCAACGGGGGGGTTCATTTATGCGGATGACCCAACCCGGGTGGAAGAGTTGATGCAAGTCGTGCAGCAGCAGGTATTGGCAGGGCTACCTGATACCCAAGTATTCCTATTCCGCGGCTCTATGATCAATGTTACCGGTGGCGGCAACGGCCGTTCTATTAGTTTGGATTTGCAAGGTCCCGATATGGACGCCTTAATGGCGGCGGCGCGGGTCGGGATCCAGAGTATCCGCGAAAACATGGCCAATACCAGTGCCCAGCCGGTACCCGCTTTGGCGATGGCCGAGCCTGAGCTACAGCTTATTCCCAACGACAGGCGCATTACCCAGGCTGGCTTGAGCCGAATGGATGTTGCCAATGCCGTGCGGGCATTCACTGACGGCCTGTTTGTGTCAGAGTACTTCGATGGTAACGACCGGATGAATGTTATTTTACGCGGCACCCAATGGAGAAACCCGGATGAACTGGCTGCATTGCCGCTCTACACGCCATTGTCGGGGATCCAGACTTTGGGTGAGCTCGCCGAGGTTAAACGCACCGTAGGGCCTAGCCAATTGCGCCGGGTTGATGGCAAGCGCACTATTAGCTTAATTGTGCGTCCACCAGAGAACTTGTCATTAGATGAAGCCATGCAGCAGTTGGAAACCAGCGTATTGCCAGAATTGCGGGCAGCTTTGCCGCCGGGCGCCAGCCTAAACTTGAATGGCAATGCCAACCGCATGAAACAGGCAATCACTGACATGGGTAACAACTTTATTTTGGCGTTGTTGATTTTGTTCCTGTTAATGACCGCGCTCTTTCGCTCTGCCAAAGACAGCCTATTGGTGCTTACTGTGATGCCCTTGGCTATTGGCGGCGGTGTTATCGGCTTAGCCACACTTAACTTGTTTAGTTTCCAGTCATTGGATCTATTAACCATGATTGGTTTTATAATCTTATTGGGTTTGGTAGTTAACAACGCCATATTGCTGGTGGATCAAACCCGCCATGCCGAACGCGAAGGCCTGGATCGGCGTAGTGCAGTGCAGCAGGCAGTGCGCATTCGCGCCAGGCCGGTATACATGAGCACGCTAACTAGTTTATTTGGCATGTTGCCATTGATGCTAATGCCCGGTGTCGGATCGGAGATTTACCGCGGTTTGGCAACGGTTATTGTAGGGGGAATGGCCATCAGCGCCATGTTTACCCTAGTTTTGCTACCGGCACTGTTGCGGGTGGGCGAGGACAAAGTTATGCAGAAAACTGCCACAAACCAGGCAGCTAGCTGTTTGGCATTGCAGGAGTAACCAATGAAAAACACATTATTTAGCCGTATCCCAGCAATCTTTGCCGCAAGCCTGCTGTTGGCAACTACTGTTACCCAGGCGCAAGCCCCGCAAGCGCCAGCAAAACCGGTACAGGTGGCATCGGTAGAAGAGACCTTGTTTGTGCCTACTGTTGATATTGTGGGCAGCATATACAGCCGGAATAACGTTAAGCTGACCGCCGGAGTTGGTGGCCGGTTGGATTGGGTGGCTGAACCCGGTACCTTTTTAGTGCAGGGCCAGGAAGTGGCGCGCATAGACCAGTTACCGCTAGAGCTGCAAAAAGCCGAGCAAGAAGCCAATATCAAACGGGCAAATATTAATTTAGAGTTTTTAGGGCGGGAGCTTCGACGCTTACAAGAACTGCGTGAAAGTAACAGTGCATCCGTTTTCCAACTAGACCAGACCCAATCTCAGCACGATTTAGCGCAAGCAGATTTGGAGATAGCCCAGGTTCGCTTGCGCCAGATTAAGGATCAGCTTTCTCGCGCAGTGGTTAGGGCACCTTTTGACGGTGTTGTGACTGAGCGTATCCGGGAAGCCGGTGGTGATGTCAACCGCAGCGATGTTTTGGTACATATGTTGGATACTGAAAATTTGGAAGGGCGTATTTTCGTCCCTGTACGCTACCTGCCGTACTTACGCACCAGCAAGGAAATATTGATCACCTCCGATACCGGCCAGATTAATGCTCAAATCAAAGCAATTATCCCTGCAGCTGATTTGCAGTCTCAGTCTTTTGAATTGCGGGTGAGCCTGCCACAGGGAGCCAATGAACGCTGGACGAGTGGCCAGTTGATCCGGGCAACGGTGCCTGTGAAAAATCCCGAGCAGCGTTTGACCGTGCACAGGGATGCTTTAATACTGCGCAGTGATGGCACCTATGTTGTGGTTATTGATTCCGAAAACAAAGCCCACCGCCATCTGGTAGAAGTAGGTGAAGGTTTGGATGACAGGGTGAGCGTTACCAGCCCAGAGTTAAAAGCAGGTGACCGGGTTGCCACCCGTGGTGCTGAGCGTTTACAAGAGGGGCAACAGGTCACTATCGCCCAGCCAAACGCCTAATAGATTCGATACAACTCTACCAATATACAGTGCTGGCGGTGCCCAGCACAGCCATCAACACAACCAACAAAACAATTGGCAACTTGAGCTGGCGCAAGGCAAAAAAGCCGATTAATGCAATGGCTAGATCGGCTGTTTCCACTATCGCACTGGTAAACACCGGTTGGTACAAGGCTGCCATCAATAATCCTACTACAGCGGCGTTCACACCCATACTTAGGTTAATGGCATAGGCATTGTGGGATAATTGTTGCCAAGCGGGATAGATGGCAAGTATCAGCAAAAATCCAGGTAAAAATATAGCAATTGTAGCCACTGCGGCGCCAACTGCTGGGCTGTATGGTGTTAGCTCGGCACCTAAGTAGGTCGCCAAAGTAAACATAGGACCTGGTATTGCCTGGGCAGCAGCGTAGCCACTTAGGAATACCTCTGGCTCTAAAGATTCAGCCGTGGCTTGTTGCAATAGCGGCAGCACCACATGGCCGCCACCAAATACTAGGCTACCGGTGTGGTAAAAGTCTTTGAATATATGCAACAGGTCAGACTGTTTTGCGAAGTAGGGCAGGCCGATAAATAACAGGATAAAAGCGCACATTGGCAGCCAGCCAAAATTAGCTCGGGACGAAGCGGTTTCAGAAGTGGCTTTATTAGGCAAAACCAGCAAACAAAGGGCTCCAGCCAGTGCCAGTGCCAGCAGTTGTACCCAGGTGGCGGGAAATAACAACAGGGCAATAGCAGTAGCAACGGCAACGCCCCTGGTTAGCCCGTTTTTACAGAAACTGCCAAACATAGACAAAGTGGCATCTAAAACCACCACTAGCGCCAGTATTTTTAAGCCGTGGATAATGCCTTCCACCCAGTCGCTAGGGCTATGCTGTAAACCGGAATAGGCCAAGGCCAGTAGGATAACAAATGAGGGCAGGGTAAAGCCGATGAAAGCGGCGCAGCCACCTAGGATCCCGGCTTTGCGCAGTCCAAGGGTAAAGCCCACTTGGCTGGAGCCAGGCCCCGGCAGAAACTGGCTTAGCGCTACTATTTGTGCATAGTCGTTGTCGCTTAGCCAGCGCAACCTCTGCACAAACTCTTTTTGGAACAGGGCAATGTGGGCGGCGGGTCCACCAAAGCCAATGAAACCCAGTACAAAAAAACGCCAAAACACTTCCGGCACATGTTTGATTTTAGCCACAATAAGATCCTAATGAATGGTTTTA
Organism: Alteromonadaceae bacterium; assembly: GCA_965279005.1. GTDB lineage: Bacteria > Pseudomonadota > Gammaproteobacteria > Enterobacterales > Alteromonadaceae > Planctobacterium. The sequence continues at coordinate 222,321 of CBDIHK010000030.1, forward strand.
ATCCACTTCTGTTTGATGGCGGCGAGTTTACCTGATGCCGTTAATTTGGTTAAGGCATTTTCCAGATCCGACTTGAGGAAGTATTTAGGGCTGCTCTTGGATAACGCAGTGTAAGAGCTAAGTATGGTCTCTGGATGATAGGTACCGTGTCTTATCGCTTTTAGCATGTTGGGTTTGGACTGCTCAAAGTCGGCAAACAGCTCGTCAAATCCGGCCAGGGCGTCGATACGCTTGCTGGTTAACAGACGCATGCCTATTTCAATTGTTTTTACGTCAACTTTTATCAGTTGTTCAGCATCGTTGAACTCGGGAAAATAAACGGTGCTGCCCAGGTAACCGACTACCATTTCCTGTTCCACCATGTCAGAAAAATTGGTGATATCACGTGGGTCATCAAAGCGCTGGTAAAACCGGGTCGCATAGCGGCCTTTTAGGTAGGAAGGCTGCAAAAACTCTACAAACTCTTCACGTTTTGGTGTGCGCAACAATGCATGTACTAGATCGATATGGCCTTTTTGCAATGAAGTCAGGCAAGCTTCCCAACTGCACTCTACAAACTCCACTTGCAGGCCAAGCTCGTCGGCTAACAGCTGGGACAGGTCACTTTCAAAACCCCGGTAGCGGGGCTGTTCCGGGTCATTGCTGATAATCATATAAGGAGGCAAATGGTTGGCAACTACCCTGAGCCTGTCAGACATTTCTGCCTTGATTGCAGATGCCCAGATGATCAATAACACCAGTGGGAACAGGATCAAATAACGGTCTAACCTTCGGTTACAGAACATAAGGTGCCGGTCAATAGCCTTTAAAAAATGTAAACTTATTTAGGCAAGTGTAGTTTAACTATGAACATTGTCAGCGGCACTTGCGTAAAAAAATGCGGCAACCATATTCATTAACGATGCCGCCAGTTGACCAGCTAGTAAAAAAAACGGTATCACTTAGCACTAATTAGCAACATTAACGGAGCAATGTATGAACCAAAGATACACAGAACAGCAGATTGAAGCTGCATTAGCAGAACTTAACCAAGGCCTCGTGCAACCTTGGGCAATAATCAACGGCAAGCTATATAAAGAGTTTACGTTTGACAGCTTTATCCAGGCGTTTGGTTGGATGGGGCAGGTAGCTATTTGGGCAGAAAAACTCAACCATCACCCGGAGTGGTTTAACGTATACAACCGGGTTGAAGTAAACCTGACCACCCACGATGTTGGCGGTATATCAGGGCTGGATTTTAAACTAGCGGAAAACATGGAGTTAATTGCAAAATAACCAGCATTTGTTTCTGCTGGTTTTGCCCACTGATGGGCGCACCGAGTAGCAAACAGGCCCAATGGGCCAGGAGCTAGATGATTGTGCCTGTCTTGAATTCTTTTTGCGAAAAGTGACTTAACTCATGCTAGGGTTGTAGTAGAAAATTAAAATTAGTCAGACTTGGCAAGACAAGGAGGTTTAATGAGTGTATTACAAGAAATAAGTGGTGCCCTTGATGCAATATTTAGTAGTGCGCAAGTGGCCAAGCAAGACAAACCAACGCTGCTGGTGGTTGAACAAGAGCTTGCCAAACTAGACCAAGACGCCAAGCTGTCTTTTACCGAGTATTTACTGAACAGCACCTTGCCGCAAGACAACCCTCTTTCGCTGTACTTCTTTTTATTTGATTGCCTAGGCGACACCCGGTTTTTGGAAAGAGCTGCCAAGTATCTGCCTAGCCATTATTCTGTGCAGGGTTTTTATGAGGCTTACCTCAATATTTCACACCGATTGTTCACCGCCAAACGGGGTAGCAAGGCCTTGGAACTGTCAATGCGCCAGAGCTTTACCCAATTATCTAGCGACATAAGGAAGTTTATGCAAAGCCGGGGTCTTATCCGCAGGGTAGCCTGTAATGGCAAGCCCAAAAGGCTAGCCATTATTAGCCCGCAATTGCTGACTATGCGCCATTCCCCGACCCGGGAGGCCTTTAGTATGGCGTTGCACCTTGAAGCTTACCACGGCTGTGAAGTGTATGTATTCAACACCAATGCCATGCACTACGAATCACAACACAAGCTAGGTTTGGTAACGCCGGTCAAATACAATGTCAATGACAGCCTAAATGGCGAACAAGTGGTGCATGTTGATTACATGCAGTTTTCTGCAGATGTAAAAATACTCAGCTTTGCCGCTGGCGAAATGAATACTCAAAAGCTCGCCAATATTGCTAATACACTTTACCAACTCAATATTGAAGCTGTGATTGCCCACGGTGAGAACTTGCTGGCAATGGACATGCTGTTTGGCCAGTTTCCTTCATTGTTTGCCACCACGGGTGCTGTGGTGCCCATGGCCCATTGTGACGCTTATTTTATTCCGGGGAACCTATATGATGACCGGGCTAAAGATATTGCAGAAAAATATGGTCATGACAACTTTATGCTGGAAAGCATGCTGGTAACACCTGAAGGCATCAGTGAAACGCCTGCTCAGCGCAGCCAGTTCGGGTTGGAGCCAGAAAATTTTGTTTACCTGGTGGTTGGGCAAAGGTTAAAAACCGAGTTAGAACCCGGCTTTTGCCAGGTTTGCCAGAGGTTGCTTGAGGCTGATCCCCGGGCGCGCGTCATTTTCGCCGGTACCGATGACCTGGATTTGTTACTGCATTTTCCCGAAGGGCTTGTTACCAACAAGGCCGTGCAAAACATTGGCTTTCAGCAGGATTTGCCAGCAATATCTGCGATGAGTGATGTTTACCTCAATCCAAAACGCAGTGGTGGCGGCACTAGCTCGCAAACGGCCATTATTAATGGTTTACCAGTTGTTACCCTGGATGTGGGCCATATTAGTGCGATAGTGCCTTCAGACCGGCGCCATCCAGTTTGGGACAAATATATGGAATACGCGCAACAGCTAATGCGGGAACCGGCTTACCTCGAAGCGGAAGTAGCATTATACAAACAGCATTACTATGCCAATTTAGATGCCAAAGGCCAGGTAGCCAGGATGTACCAAAAACTGTGCGAAGTATCGGAAGATTATTGATAGTTTAAACCGGGCTATCAATGGTTTGCCTATCCATTGCTCCAAATAGTTATGGCAAGCCTTGCCCAATTGCTATTGGCTTAAGTCCAGTTGGTATTTTTCTTTTTCCTCCCATTCTTCCTTAACGGCAAGCATCTCTAGTTGGTGGTCAAAGAAGCAATCTAGCAACTCTGGATCAAAATGGCTGCCGCGGCCATTGCGCATTTCGTCAAAGGCTTTTGCAACGGGCCAGGCTTCTTTGTAGGGGCGTTTCATGGTGAGGGCATCAAACACATCGGCAATGGCAACGATGCGTGCGCTTTCAGGGATATTCTTGCCGACCAGTGCATTTGGATAGCCGCTGCCGTCCCATTTTTCGTGGTGGCATAGGGCGATATCCGCCGCCATTTGAAATAGTGGTGTACGGCTTTTAGATAGGATGTCATAGCCAATTTGGGCATGGGTTTTCATGATACGCCATTCTTGTGCATCCAACTTGGCAGGTTTCTTAAGTATTGCGTCGGGAATACCTATTTTGCCGGTATCGTGCATTGGTGCCGCAAACTCCAATTGTTTAGCCTTGCTCACTTTCCAGCCAAAGCGCCTTGCCAGCTCTGCCGAATAGGCAGCCATGCGCCAGATGTGTAACCCGGTATCCGTGTCATTGTAGTGGCCAGCTTCACCCAGCATATGGATAGCCGCTTTTTGGCTCTCGGCAAGCTCTGCCGTGCGCTGTTGCACTTGTATTTGGAAGGCCCGGTTTTGGTCGTACAAGGATAGGTGGGTAGCGACCCTGGCTTGCACTATCGGTCCTGAAACAGGTTTTGTTATGTAGTCAACGGCGCCCACGTCAAAGCCGCGCTTTTCGTCTAGGACATCGGTTTTCGCCGTGACAAAAATAACCGGAATGGCATGGGTCACCTTGCTTGCTTTGAGCTGTACGCAGGTTTGGTAGCCGTCCATTTCTGGCATCATGATATCAAGCAGTATTAAATCAGGTTTTACTTTATGGGCGACCTCGACAGCCTGTACCCCATTGGTGGCCATGGAAATTTGATATTGGCCTTTTAAAATCTGGCGTAGCAGCTGTAGGTTGTTGGGCTCATCATCTACCAACAAAATGCGCCACTGTTTGTTATCGTGCTTGCTCATGCTTGTTTGTCCTTAATTTCCTGTGCCAGGCGAGCAGCAATTTGACCGGCCTGTTCAAAATTAAAACCTTCTAGTGCCTTATTGAGGTCGGCGCTTGTACTTGTGCCAAGGTGGGGTTTGAGGGCATCAAATGCGGCTTCCGCTTCATCGGGGTCGTAATGTTGGCAAGCCTCAATGAATTGCTCTATCTGCGCTAGGCTCGCTGCTGGGTTAGACACACTTGCAGCCACAGGGGGGTCTGCTTTGGGTTGGCCTGGCAAACGGCCTATTGCCGCCAAGCTCGCCGCCAAAGTTGAATTAAACTGGGTTAATAATGATGTGATACGCCCGTTATCCCTTGTTGCAACAATAGCTTCTAATTCGGCGCTGGCTGAGGCGAGCTGGTTCAGGCCGATGTTGGCGGCGCTGCCCTTGATTTTGTGCAGTAGCTCGAGCGCCTGCTGCCATAGCTGCTGTTTTAAATAGGATTGCAGCTCTTTATTTGCGGCTTGGTTGTCTTTGGCAAAATTGTGCAGGGCCTTGTAGAGCTCAGGTTCATTTTGCCAGGTGGACAAGGCGCCAGGAAAGTCAATCAACGCGTTTTTGTTCCTTGCAGTAGATGGCTCAGTAGTATTTGGCGGCACATCGTAATGTTGCTCAATGACGCTAAATAGTTGATGGAAATCAATGGGTTTGGTTACCACATCGTCAAAACCATTTTGCTTCACACGTTCAAGTTCTTCCAACATAGCATGGGCTGTCATAGCAATGATGGGAACTTGGGCGTTGTGGCTATCCAGTTCCCGGATCTTTGCGGTTGCGGCATAACCGTCCATTTCCGGCATTTGCAGATCCATCAGGATCATGTCGAATGCTTCTGATTTCGCAGCGGCAACCGCCTGTAGGCCATTGTGGGCGTCGGTGACATAGTGGCCTGCATTTTCCAGGCGGATGCGTGCCAAGGTAATGTTGTCAATGACATCATCAACCACCAGTAGCTTGAGTTTGCGTCGTGCTTCAAGGTGCGACACGTGGCGGGTGTTGGTCTTGCTAGCCAGTTTTGACTCTGGCAACTCAATAGTAAAGTGAAAACGGCTACCTTTACCTTCTTCACTCTCTATTTGCAGGTCACTGCCCATCAAGTGGATCAACTCGGAAGAGATGGTGGTACCCAGTCCCGTGCCTCCAAATTGCCGGGTAATGGAGGCGTCCACTTGGGTAAAGGGTTCCAGGATTTTGGCAATCTTATCCTCAGCGATGCCAATTCCGGTATCGAGAATTGAAAAGTTAAACTGGTTTTGCTTGCGTTTGCTCACTTCAATAGTGACACCCCCGGTCTCGGTAAACTTGATGGCATTGCCGATTAAATTGAGCAGGATTTGCCGCAAGCGGTACTGATCCCCCAAATAGGCAGGTGCTAACTGGGCCGGTGTCACCAATGCCAATTCCAGGTGTTTTTCCCGCGCTTTTATTTCCATCAAATCCCTGATTTCGGATAAAAGCTGTGCCAAATCAAAGGGGTGGGCTTCTAGTTCTAATTTACCACTTTCGATTTTACTGACGTCCAGGATGTCGCTTATCAGCTGCAATAGGAAGCGCGCTGAACTGTGCGCCACTTGCAGGTGCCGCTTGGTTTCCTTGCCCAATTCAGGATCCTCAATGGCCAGCTCCAAAAAGCCCAGGATTGAGTTCATTGGCGTCCGGATTTCGTGGCTCATTGTCGCCAGGAAATTGCTCTTGGCTTCGGTGGCATGTTCTGCTTCAACTTTGGCTTGCTCTAGCTTTTCCTGCACTATTTCCATGTTTTTGCGCAAGTGCCGTTCAACTAGGATAGCCTTGTTTACCCTATCCAACATATCGTTGAACCCGTTAACCAAAGCACCTATTTCATTGTCCTGTAGTTGCTTAGGCAGGCTGAGGCGGTCGTCATCGCCAGGCTTAATTTGTTGTAACTGTTCTACCACTTTGACCAAGGGTTTGGAGATTAAAAACTTTATCAGTTGCGCCGCCATCAAACAGGCTGAGAAAATCACTATGATTAAGCCAAAGATCATGCCTCCGGCGTTTTCGGCGGCATTGCGCTTTACCCAATCGGCACTGGGTTCTACCTGTAATTTCCCTAGCACTTGGGTGTCGTCGATCAGTGACATTATGGGCAGTTCAATTGCAGTTAAGCCTTCCTTGCTGGCAGGGTTGGTTGCCTGTAGCAGCATGCCGTCAACAAATTCATCCGGATAGCCTTCAAGGGTAACCGAATGCACAACATCATTGAGCAGCAAGCTATTGATAACGCCTTGGCCAACCGTTTGGTTGCTGCCATTGAGTGCCGCCACTGCAAATTCACTGGCGGTGGCCATCAAATTCTTGGTCAGGGCTTGGCTTTCTTCCAGCGCTTCGCTTTGGCTCAGGAAATATACCCAAGTGCTAAAGATGATGGAGAGCACCATGGCACAACCTGCCATGATCAAAAAAATGTAGTGGTTGAGTTGTTTTAGCTGCATGGTTTACCTAGTTAATCTCCACCGTCAATACGGTCTGCAGGCCCCTTGCAGCTACCTGTTCCTGGTATTCACCGGGCAGGTAGGCAATGGCTGATTCTTGCTGTGCAACCATCTGTAGTATTTGTTCACTGTTGGATAACGCTTGCGGTGGGCTGGCACTACCGGAGTAAGTCAGCCTGGCCCAATAGGCATCGATGTCGGCGATATTACGGCCAGTTAGTGCTTGGTAAAAGGCTGCCCGCACGTCTGAATCCACAGGGTAGTCAATAGCCTTGACCCTGCCGCTACCGCCGGGCAAAAACTTAGCTCGGCCTAAAAACAATGCCGTGACGTGTTTTTCGCTTAGCTCATTGATATTGGCCGCTGGGTTGACCACAACCAGCAATGCTTGCTGTGGCGGATTTTGCGCAAGCGCGGGCTGGCTGCTAACTAGCCCAACTAACATTATGACAATCCATCGCCAAAACACAGTTAAAACACCCAGTCGAAGGTTGCGGAGCACCAAGTCCGGGTTTCGTCCTGGCTGTAGGTCTGATCCAGGCGCCCGTGGATACTGCCTGAGCCAGCTTCAAAGTAGAACCTATCGCATTGGAATTTGGCCGCCTTACGCCTTGAGAAATCCCAGCGCAAACCAATGCCAATGCTGGTTTGGTTTTGCCTAACGCTAGTTACTTCCTCATCGATATCTTCGACAATTTCTGCAAACAGTTCCTGCAGGCCGGCTAATTGTTCATCGTCAAATTGCGGTACCCTATAGCTTCGACTCGAGCTGTCTTGGGCGTAGCCAAGTGTCATGTAGGGCAGGAATTCGCCAAAACGGCGGCCAACATGGAAGTAAGCACGGGTACCGTAGTAATAGACAAAATCGGAGTCGATTCTGCTGATTTCACTTTGCAATTTCCAATCGCCGGATTCCCAACTGCCACCCACAGCGAAATAACGCAGTTTATTGCTGACAGTGAAGTCACGGCGGATATTGCTAAAATCTGGCCAAAGAAAACCTAATTGCTGCTCAAATTCCAAGAAATCCCTAGCTTCATCAAGTTCTTGTTCATACTCTAAATAGGCGAAATTGCCGCGTAGATACCATGGACCAGAACGCCAGCTAAGCGCTGTGTTGTAGATTGGACGAACTTTGGTGATATCTTCGTCATCGGGCTCGTCTGGTTCATCATCAAGGTCGTCTTCCTCCAAGGCGTCATTTTCAAACTGTTCCTTAGCAAAACCCACTGACAGGCTCCAGCTCCAGGCGTTGTCAAAATCGCCCCAATCGCGGCTCACTTTGGCACCGTCAATTGAATCAAAAGGTATGAAACCATAGAACTCCGTAGGTGGTCGCACCCAGTCGTAGGAATAGCCGACACTGCGGTGGTCTGAAAGGATAAACACATCAAATGGTTGCCGACCTAGGGTGAATTTCCACTCATTGCTGGCCTGGTAACGGGCAAAGGCGACATCTATATAATCCATTAATTCGCTGGCGTATTGTTCGCGGTAAACGCCTTGGAAAACCAGTTCCCAGTGGTCATTTAGTTCACCTTGAAGCTGCAGGCCTATCCTGGAATCAATCAAAAATCCGTTGTCTTTTAGTTGTTGGCCATCTTGTGAGACATTGCGGCGGATAACGCGGTCGTCGTACTTGTCGGTTTGGGTATAACCCAAGGTCAAAAAGCCAGTTAAGTCCCAGTTTTTGTAGGAAAGGGTTTCTTGCGCACCAGCAGGCAGGGCTGAGACCGACAAGATAGCTAAAGGTATGACGTTCCGTATCAACATTCTATTGGGTGGCATGGTTTAAATCCTAGACCAGCATAGGCGAATAGTATGAGTGTAAACTGAATTGAAAGTTTCATGGCGGACAAACATCTTAAACTTTTGTAATTTTGCGTTTACGGCAATGATAATTAGCTAACCCAAAGTATAGAAGCTAATGATGTCTATCGGATGGAAATTTACCAGGGATTTACATTGGTGTTAGGAAATGGAGCCAGCCGTTGGGCTAGCCCTTGCTCGCGAGCATTTTGTCGAGCATCAAAATGATCTTATTCATGTTGTAGGGCTTGACGATAAATCCTTTGGCACCGGCTTTGAGTGCTTCTTTTACATTGTCTACTTTGCTTTCGCCACTGACGATAACCACATAGGCGCAGGCGTCTTGTTTGGTCAGCGAACGCAGCATGGTCATACCGCCGATACCAGGCATGTCCAAATCCAGGAAAACGATATCGGGCTTTTTGTCCTGGTACAGTTTCATGCCGTCTTTGACGTTGGAAGCATCCCACACTTTCAGGATGTCAATCGAACGCAATGACGCTGCTAAAAAGCTGCGCATATTAGCGACGTCATCAACGATAAGTACTTTGACATCTTTATATTTTTTCACTTGCCGCTATCCTGTTAATTTCTGTTAGCAGAGGTTTTATGCTATCAGCTTCGACCTTGTTTGCGCCAGATGCAATATTGGCTTCTATCGCTTTGGCCAAATTGCCCAATTCATTGAAGCCATAAACCGGTGCATTGCCTTTGAGTTGGTGGCAAATCGATTTAATTTGTTGCCAATCTTGCAATTGCAATGCTGTGTCCAGGTCAGCCAGGTAGCTATCCAGTCCAGCTACGAAACTTTGTTTTAGCTCGCCCATGGCTTGTTCGTCAATCATAGCGTTGCAAGCTTGCTGCTCCCCATCACCGGATGAGCTAAAACTTGCCAAATCCTCTCCAGGTAAACCACTATCAGGTAAATACTGTTGCAGCATCTGGTAAAACTTACCCGTGTCTATGGGCTTGGCAAAATAACCATCGGCACCACAAGCAGTGATTTGTTCGCGGCTGTCGCTATCTACATTTGCTGTCAGCATAATGATGGGAGCAATGCAGCCAGCTGACTTGAGCATGTCAGTGGCTTCAACTCCGCCCATCTTCGGCATTTGCATGTCCATCAAGATGAGATCAAAGTCAGTGGTTAGCGCCGCTTCTACTGCGGCTTCACCATCCTCAACAGTGCTGAGTTCAACGCCTGTTTTAGCTATCAGGTATTCCGCCAACCGCAAATTATCGGCATTGTCATCGGCGCATAAAATATGCCCTTGTAACAATGGCACAGAGTGCCGTTTTTTGCCTTGCGTTTCTGACTGCACCTGGCTCTCTTGTGCTAGCCATTCGGTAGCCTGGGTTGGCTTAAGTGGCATAGTGATGGTGAAGGTGCTGCCGGTACCTAGTGCACTGGATACGCTGATATGCCCGCCCAGGAGCTCCGCGAATTCCTTGCTGATGAATAACCCTAAGCCGGTGCCACCATATTGCCGCGTGGTACTTTGATCCGCTTGGGAAAACGCTGCGAACAGCTTTTCCTGTTGTGCTTGGCTAATGCCGATACCGGTATCGCGAATGGCAAATTGCAATTGGCCATCTTGGCAACTAGCGCTAAGGGTTACTGAGCCTTCTTCGGTAAATTTGATCGCGTTATTGCACAAATTGACCAAGGCTTGGCGCAGCCGCGTAGGGTCAGCCAAGAACTCACTAGGTAGGGGTAACTGGTAATCCAGTTGCATTGCAATCCCTTTTGCCGATGCGGCGTGTTCTACCATTGCCTTTATGCCCTCTAGCAGCTCAACCATGCCAGTTTCAAGCCACTCAAGTTCAATTTTGCCAGCTTCAATTTTGGAAACATCCAATACATTGTTCACTACACTCAGCAAGTGTTGGCCACATACGTTGACTGTGCGGGAAGCGTTGAGTTTTTCCCTGTCACTGAGCTGCTCATCCTCCAACATTTCTGAATAGCCAATAATGGCGTTAAGCGGCGTCCGGATTTCGTGGCTCATATTGGCCAGGAATTGGCTCTTGGCTTTGGTGGCGGCTTCGGCAATTTGTTTTTCCTGGCGCGCAATCGCCGCTTCGTATTTAATTTGGCTGGCCTTGGCCAATTCTTGGCTCTGTTGTTTTATCTTGCCTTCCCGCGCCATTACCGCCTCCTGCATATGGCAAAACTCCGTGGCCAATTCACCTAGCTCGCCCTTGTCGACTACACGGATTTTTTCTTGGTAATTGCCACTGGCTACCCGCTTGGCTAGCTCCAGCAAGGTTGCAACAGGGCGGGTTATGCCCCTGGCAATGGCCAGTGAACCCAATACAGCCAAGCCGACGCCGAGCAGGAAGTAGGGGATCACGTCATAAAAGAATTGATTGATTGGCGCCAGCACAGCATCTGCATTTTCATGCAGCAGCAGGTAGTAGTCACCGGTTCCAGAATGCGTTAACAACACTGGGTTAATCGCCAACATAGCCATGGGTAGGGATAGGGTGTGTAAACCCGTATCTGGATTCGATGCGCCAAGGTGATCCCTTGCCAAAGTTTGGCGCAAGGCTTGGCCATAATCACTGAAAGACAATATGTGGGCAATGCCGGTTTGCCCTGCCTGCACCAAGCTTATGTGTAGCTGTGTTAATTCCCCCAGTTCTTGTAAAACCATACCGTCAACTTCTTTGGCAATTAATAGCCAACCTATGACGCGTGGTGCCCGCACCGGTTCGACCGCCATCAAATAATGCCGCTCGGCAAAGGTCATGATTTTGATACCCTGCTGCCTGCGCAGCTGCTTGATTGTGTCCGGCACCAGTGCTGAACCAGTGAGCTCGCCAGATTTGGCGATTAAGTTTAATTTGGGGTCGAACAGCCAAACTAGGTCTGAATCAACCCGGTTGGCGTGGTTATTTATAATGGCCAGCAAGGAGTCATTGTCCTGTTGCTCGCCGATGGCCCTGCGCAGCGCCCAGTCTTTGGCGATAGTCTCCAAGCTAGACTCCAAATAGGACTGGTTTAGTTCCAGTTTATTGGCAATGACTTTTTCACCAACCTGCAGGCTGGCTTGCAACTGTTGCTCGGCTTGTTTTTTAGCTGCCGAATATATGCTGAATAGGGTAACAAACAGGACTAATGAAAAGAGGCTAATTACCAGGATGAATATTTTGCTTTGTAGACCAGACCAAGGCATAGGTTACCGGGTTGTTTGTTATGCACTTGGTCAGTCTAGCAGGTTAAGCTTAGATATGACCCTAAGCTTTAAACGTTTATTAATAAAGTCGCTGGACTTTATTGGCTATGGCCGGGTCGGCAATATCGAGGTTAACCGGTTTTTCCAGGATAATGTTGCCACCTACCTTGGCACCCATTTCAATAACCAGGCTCGGCTCTTTGTTCCAGTTGTCCTTGTTCCAACGGTTATCGTTGCGCTGGAAGATAATATCGCCGCCAATGGCACTGGTTGAGTCAATCGAAATGTCGCCATTGTAGGATTCGACATTGGACAACACATTGACACCGCGTAGCTCAATGTCGCCATTGACGGTTTCAACATTGCCTTCAATGGTGCTGCCAGGGCGCAGTTCGATATCGCCATTGACAGTATCAATATCACGCCTGACCGTAAGGTTTTTACCCGCCTCCACGCTGCCATTGACTGACTCGATGTTGCCGACACTGACATTTTCACCTATTTCGATACTGCCATTGACCACATCAACATTCTTTACGCTTGCGTGGTGGCTGATTTCAACGTCGCCGTTGACGTTTGAGACATCACCCACCGTCTGGCCGCTGGGCACCTTGACATCACCGAATACGGAATCGAGGCTATCTACTGAAAAACCGCCCCGATAACCTCCAGGACCAACGTGGACGACACAACCACTTAGCAATAGGGTTGCTGCGGTTGCTAATGCGAGGCCTTGAATTTTTTTCATTTTAGTTCCTTATTTACGCGGATTGAGTTGCTAATGTTGTGCTGCAACACTTTACTATTTGTTGCTCTACAGCAACTTTTGTTCCATTCATAACTCTCTGATTTTTATAAATAAAAAAAGCAGTATATGGAAAGGTTTAGCGATTTACGCCACTGATAGGCTGGATGCACTACTTATTGATAATCTTAGACGACTGGATAAATGCAAAGGTTTAAAAATACAGCGCGTGCGAAATGTACGTGTGTTTGTGTCAACAATGACCCAATTTTGCAATGGGATAGTGCGAGTTAAAATTCTACCCAAAACCCAATCTTTGCAGCTAAATAGTTAAAAAACATGGAGTTAAGCGGGAATTTTTAGCATTTGTAACTTTATAAATTACGATCCTTTTCATATGCTTGAATGCAAGCATTATTGGCATCAGTACTAAAATGGACCTGAAAAAGGTACAGCGTAACATACGCCTCCGCTACATCCTGGCATTGACCGTCATTGCATTGTTGATTACTGCATCGGCCGGGTTTATCCAGTTCCTATTGCATAGCCAGAAAGGCGATGCACAGGTTATTAATATTGCCGGTATGCAGCGTATGCTTTCCCAAAAAATCGCCCTCTATGCTAACCGGGCTGCCTTGCTTGGTGTAGAAACAAATGACTCAACCGAAGCATTGAAAATGCTAAAGCAGGCGAGCGCGCGTTTCGAACAGAACCACTGGTTTTTAATTAAACAAGAACCTGGGTCAGAACCACACCATTTATCCGCGCAATTGCAAAAGCAGTATTTTGGCACACCGGATGCTGGAGACAGCTTGCATAACAGGGTGTTGGCCTATATTGAAAACGCGAATAAGGTCGTTTCGGGTGCTGAGATCAATGTTGCGCAGGCATTTTCACCAGGACGCGCAGAAGCTTTGTTGCGCGATTTAAACCAAATAGTGCAGCAGTTTGAACGGGAGGCTAACCAACGGGTTGAGCGCTTGTCCAAGGTTGAAATCATTATCTGGATTTTGGCTATTTGCGTCCTGGTGGTAGAGGCTATTACCATATTCTGGCCATTAGAGCGCCAAGTAGTCACCAGCATCGCAGAGTTGGAGCAACAAAAACAAAAAGCCGAGCAGTTGCAACAGCTTGCTGAGCAGGCGAACCAGGCAAAATCCGAGTTTCTGGCCAACATGAGCCACGAACTGCGCACCCCTATGAACGGCATGTTTGGCATGATCGATTTATCAATGGATGAACCAGACGCCAGCAAACGAAAGGACTTTTTGCAAACGGCCAAGGATTCAGGTGAACAACTCCTGGTCATCATTAATGATATTTTGGATATCGCCAAAATTGAGTCGAAAAACATCAACCTGGAAGTCCATGAGTTTGAATTAACCAAGCTGCTGGATGAGTGTTTGGCGCCTTTCTCTATTACTTGTGAAAAGAAAGGGCTGGCATTTAGTTACCAAAGCAAAACCGCGATGCCGAAATGGGTCAGGGGGGATAGCGTTCGGATCCGCCAAATATTCAACAACCTTTTATCAAATGCTATCAAATTTACTAAGTCAGGCTCGATCACAGTTGAATCCTCAATCAAAATTAAAGATAAACGCTTTTGGTTTACCTTCCGCGTAGAGGATACCGGAATTGGTATGAGCCAAGAGCAGCAATCCAGTGTATTTGAAAAGTTTGTGCAAGCTGATTCTTCAACCACCAGAACCTATGGTGGCACAGGCTTAGGCTTATCCATTTGCCGGGAGCTGATCAGGTTGATGGGAGGTGGTATAAAAGTAGCCAGCTCCCCCGGTAAAGGTTCTGTGTTCACTGTCGAAATCCCACTTGAGAAATCAACAAGAACCCAAGTGGATCGAGAAGAAAAAGTCGCTGTTGGCAAGGCGAAAGTGGCTATTGTCGACGATTTAGAGACGAGCCGGCGTTATTTGGAGATGATCCTGCAAAATATTAATGCTGAGTGCCATCAATTTACCTCTGCCGCCGAATTTTTGGCGATTAGGCAATCTATGTGTGATTACGATGTGATTATTGTGGACTTGCACATGCCGGAAATGGATGGCGTGGAGTTGGTGCAAAACCTTAAGGCCCAGTGTCCCGGAGAGTGTCCCGGTTTTATCTTAGTGTCGGCAGCTGCAGATATGCGTCCTGAAAGTAATGCATTTGATGATTTTTATGCGGTATTCCAAAAACCCGTTGACGAATTCAAGTTCATTGCAACTGTTAAGAAGCTGATTAAACGCGAAGAAAACAAGGTTGAACACTTGCGGGTGCTGTTGGCGGAAGACAATGACGTCAATGCTGAAATTGTCAATTACATGCTGCAATACGAAGGACATACAGTGGTGCGGGCAAAGGATGGCCAAGAAGCGGTGGACTTGGTGCAGGAACAGCAGTTTGATCTGGTGCTGATGGATGTCAATATGCCCAATATGGACGGACTAACGGCCAGCCGCAAGATAAAACACGAACTCAAGTTAGCAGTGCCTATAGTCGCACTTACTGCCAATGCCTATGCAGCAGATGTTACCGCTTCACATGATGCCGGTATGTGCCTGCACCTAAGTAAACCCATCAACCGCGATGCGCTTGTCAGTGTCATTGCACAAGCCCATAAGATGCCCGAAACCAGCTAGATATCCCACACGCGCTATTTGAGCTGGTAATTCCAAAGGCATCTATCGCTTGTGTTTAAATTTAACTAGTTTGAAATTTTTATTTTACATTCTGGGTTTATACTGAAACGAAGTTGATTGCTCGCGGTAACAAGGTTTGGGACGTTATGGGTATGCTTAATTCGATAAGTAAAAAGGTAATGGTGGGTTACATTGGCATTATTTTGGTGCTAGTGGTCACCTCGGTTTTACTCTACGCAGAGTCTACTAAAATTCTGACCCAAAAAGAGACCTTCGTGCAGGAAGTGTTGCCGACATTGCGGTCGGTAGAGCAGGCTGCCACTACCTTGAACAAGATACAAATAGCCGCTTACGAGCTTTATGGTACAACCTTGGAGCTGCCAGATTTTAACCGGGAAGTGTCCCAGTACGAAGCAGCCTTAGATTCCAAGCTCAATGAATTGCGCCAGGCCAGGATGGGTAACACCAGTGACCTGCAGCAGCAAAGGGATGCGGTTTGGCAACAGGTTAACCGGCTAAAGGCAATAATGGGTGCTGATAGGGTAGATTGGGACGGTGCCAGGGAAGCTTTAGCGGCTATCCAAGTCCAAATGCAACAAGTCCAGGACAGCTTAACCCAAGTTAAATCAGCTGTGTCGCGTAATGCTGAAGTGGCTTCTGATAACATCAGCACTGAAATTTTCGCTATGCGAGGGTTGATACTGTTTACTGTCATAGCCATTTCCGGGATCACGTTTTTTTCCTTCCTAGGTGCCCAACGGGGCATCGCGAAACCGGTCAAAGCCCTGTCAAAGCAATTGGATCGCATCGTGGTTGAGCACGACCTCTCCAAAGATATAGATATTCGCTCTAGCGATGAAGTAGGCGGTGCAGCCAACAGTGTTAACGAGCTTTTGGTGGCGTTTAGGAGCGGTAACCAGGATATCCAGCGATCCGCAGCAGTGTTAGTCGACTCGGTATCGCAACTGAACCATTCTGCAAAAGTTTCAGAAGACCAAGTCAATAAGTTTACCACCTATATTTCCGAGCTATTGCATAACATTTCGTCGTTGGAAACCAGCATTGAAGACAGCGCCAACCGGTCGGCATCTGCCTCATCGACAGCTTTAACTGGGGCGGATCAAGTACACCAAGGTGCCGATAGTGTTGCCAAGACCTCCTCTAGCATAAGTGCCTTGGCTGAAGATGTTGAGCGCTCGGCTGAGATGTTGTTGAGCCTGAAAAATGCCGGAGACCAAGTGAGCTCAGTGGTTAAGACCATTGCTGAAATTGCAGAACAAACCAACTTACTGGCGCTCAATGCGGCAATTGAAGCGGCTAGGGCAGGGGAATCAGGACGCGGCTTTGCCGTGGTGGCAGACGAAGTCCGTACCTTGGCATCCCGCACCCATGACTCCACCCATGAGATCAATACTATTTTGGATTCTATCGTGGCCTCCATTACCTCCACTGTCACATCAATGGATTCCAATAAAGCCAAGGCCACCGAGTCTGTAGAGCTAGCACAGGCAACGGTCGCGTCATTGGAAACCATCCAAGAAACTATCTTACGCCTAAGCGATGAAAACAGTGAACTGGCCAATTTGGGGCAAGATATTAGGGCTAATGCCAGTGCCATGCGCACCAGCATTGACCATATCCAAGACGCTAGCGAACAGGTGACACAGAGCAGCCAAGAAACCCGCTCTGCCTCCACCTCGCTGTCGGAGCTATCCCAGTCGCTTAGTGATATTGCCAACCAGTTTAAGGTTTAGCCGAAAATAAGTTGTCTACACTTCTACTGTGTAAACAGATGCCTAATTGCATAGGAATTAACTCATGAACAAGTTTTTGTTGATCCTGTTGCTGTGTTTCTGTTGCAGTACTGTTTTGGCGGAACCACTGACCTTAGCGCAACGGTTTGAGCGCATAGAACAGAATATGCAGCCGAGGCACCAGGTACAGGGGGTTGCGGTACCGCTGCAAAATATCCAGGAGCGAATGCAATATCACAACGCGCCTGGGCTTAGCGTGGCGGTTGTAGTTGCAGGCAAATTGGCCTGGGCCAAGGGCTATGGCCTCGCTGATGTGGCGGAAAACAGGCCGGTGACGACAGATACCCTGTTCCAAGCGGCGTCCTTGAGCAAACCGATTGCGGCCTTGCGCGCTTTGCAACTAGCGGAACAGGGTACAATTGACTTGGATACGGATGTCAATGCATACCTGGAAACCTGGAAAGTGCACTACAGCGTCTATTCCAATGGCCAAAAGGTCACAACCCGAAGGTTGTTGAACCACACTGCTGGCGCAACTATCTGGGGCTTTGACGGCTACCCCCGGGATGAGCTAATTCCAAACACACTGGACATACTGCTTGGTAAGGGCAATACACCCGCGATATTCATTTCCGGTGAACCTGGTAAACATTGGCTCTATTCCGGGGGCGGTTACACGATTTTGCAACAGATGCTCATTGATGTTGATAAAAAAGCCTTTCCAGAATTGATGCGGCAATTTGTTTTGCAGCCTCTGGGCATGGCCAACAGTACTTTTGATGTGCCACTACCAGACTCCTTGTACAGCAAGGCGGCGACAGGCTATAACGTGGATAGCACACCTGTCGCGGGTAAATGGTTGAATCACCCGGAGTTGGCGGCGGCAGGTTTGTGGTCGACCCCGACCGAGCTGATCCAATACCCGATACAGATACAAAAAATCATGCGGCAAAATAAAGCAGGTGCACAGGCTATCCTGTCCCATAGCAGCGTAAAAGCAATGCTCACCCCAGGTAAAAATGACCATGGCCTGGGACCGGTTGTCGATGGGATAACCTTCAGCCACAACGGGTCAAACCAGGGTTACCGCTCAATGCTAGTGGGCTGGCTGGAGCATGACTATGCAGTTGTGGCAATGACCAATGTCTACGACGATAACATTATCCGGGAATACGTGATGTCTGTAGCGCAGGAGTTTGGCTTGCCGGGCTTTGAGCCTTTGTTGATAGACGCGATTGCACTCCCTGTGGCAGACCGGCAAAAATTCGTGGGCACTTATGATGTCCCTGAATTGGGCAAGCTGAGCATTTCATTGTCAGGGCAGGGGCTAACGGGTACCCCTGACTATTATCACAAAACCTACCCGCTGGTAGCCCAAAGCCCCACTACTTTTATCAACATCGACACTGGAACCGAATATTATTTCTCGGTTGAAAATGGCGTAGTGACGGGTTTTTCCACCGCATTCGGAGAGGTGAAAAAAATACATTGAAGCAAGTAGTGCGGAATATTGTCACAGTTGGCCACCCCTGAGTGCCAAAACCCGCTGCTGCAAATCTTCGGCACTGACTTGCCCTGCGGCCACGGGCTCGTCGGCTAGTATATTGATTTTTGACCAAAAGCGTTTGCCAGTCCTGAACAGGCCTTTGCCATGGTGGCTGAAAAACGAACCCCAAAGCCCTTGTAGCGCAAGCGGAATTACCGGCACAGGTGTTTCTGCAATAATGCGTTCAACGCCTTTCTTGAAAGGGTTTAGTTCGCCTGTTTTGGTAAGCTTGCCTTCAGGGAAAATACACACCACCTCGCCAGCTTCAAGTTCCGCTTTGATTTGGCTAAAGGCTGCTTCATAGGTTGCTTCATCTTGCTCTTTCGGGCAAATAGGAATGGTTTTGGCCATTTTGAAAAAGCCGCCTAGCAACGGGTTATTGAAGATATTGCGATCCATTACGAACCTGACCGGCCGCCTGCAAGCCCCAGCGATCAGCAAAGCATCGGCGTAACTCACATGGTTACAGACTAGTAGTGCGCCACCTGCGTCTGGGATATGGTGCAAGTTCTTGTGGCTGACCCGATAAATGGTATGGCTTAGCATCCAAATCACAAAGCGCAGCGCAAACTCTGGCATTTGACGATAAACGTAAATCGCCACAACAGCATTGACCCCGGCAAGTGCCAGGAAATACTGGGGAATGCTCAATTCCAGCAAACCAATCAGCACTATGCCTGAAATTGCGCTAGCCACCATAAACAGCGCATTGAAAATGTTGTTGGCGCTGATCACCCTTGCCCGCTCATCGGGCGCTGCCCGTTGCTGCAACAAGGCATATAGGGGGACGATAAAAAATCCACCAAAAATGCCTATCAGCGATAAATCCACCAGTACCCGCCAGGCGTAACTTTGTTGGAAAAACCCCGATGCTGACATTACCTGGGTGGCAACTTCGGCCGGGCTGGCGAAATAGAGGTCAATGCCAAACACCGTCAGGCCAATCGAGCCGATAGGTACTATGCCAAGCTCGATTTTCCGGCCAGACATACGCTCACACAGCATCGAACCCACAGCAACGCCAATGGTAAAGGCACACAAGAGGATGGTGACAACCGACGCGTCGCCACCTAACGAGGTTTTTGCATAGTTTGGGAATTGGGTTAAATAACCGGCACCCAAAAACCAAAACCAACTGATAGCGAAGATGGCCAGGTAAATGGGCCTCTGTTGAAAGCAAATTTCCATGGCTTTTTTAGTCTGGCGAACCGGGTGCCAAGCAAATTTCGAGTCGCTTCCAGTGGTTGGCACTTGTGGAATTTGCCTTGCTGCCAGGTAACCCACAATTGCGGTAATGATTAACACAAAAGACACTGAAACCAAAGCATTGTCCATGGTGATCAATATACCGGCGCCAATGGTGCCGAGCAGGATTGCCACAAATGTGCCCATCTCTACCAGGGCGTTTGCCCCCAATAGCTCGCGGTCACTGACGGCAGAGGGCAAGATGGCGTATTTAACAGGACCAAAAAAGGCGGACTGGGTACCCATAAGAAACAGTAGACCCAATAAAACCAGGTACTGCTCAAACAGCAAAGCAATGGCGGCTAGGGACATTAACAGGATTTCAGCCATCTTAACCCAGCGGATTATTTTTGACTTTTCAAAGGTATCCGCTAGCTCACCGGCGGTGGCAGAGAATAAAAAGAAGGGCAATATAAACAGGCCTGCTGCCAGGTTCATCATGATATCGGTAGAAACCGGCAGGTTGGCCGCTGCGGTGAATGCCATCAGCAACATCAATGCATTTTTAAAGATATTGTCGTTAAACGCGCCCAAAGCTTGGGTCACAAAGAAAGGTAAGAAGCGCCGGGTTTTTAGCAAATCGGTTTGTGAACTCATATTAGTCTTCTCCTTCACATTGTTTCCATGACCTAAGGTAATGGCTTATCAAGTTGTCTAGCATCACTTTCGGATCGTTCTGGGTATTGAGCGACAATTTGTCGTCCAATGTTAGCCAGGTAATGCCGTGCACACTAGCCCACAAGGTGTTGGCCGCGAGCCTGGACTCCTCATCGCCAACATTCGGATTCATGCTTTGCAGGCAAACTTTAACCAAATCAAAAAGCTGGTTGATCCGGTTTTGCATCCAATCTGGGATATCAGCACCCAGCGGCAGCTTATGCTCAAACACCAAGCTCCATAAGTGCGGTTGCTTGCAGGCAAATTGCAGGTAGCTATGGGCGGTGCTGAACAGCCTGGTTTCCGGATCTTGTTCCGTTTCAGTTATTTGCCGCAGTTCTTCGAGCAACCGATCCAGCGTCCTGGCATTGACTTTAAGCAACAACAGTGACCAATTGCCATAGGTATGGATCAAGGTGCTCGGTGCATAACCAATCATTTTAGCCACCTTGCGCAAGCTGAGTTCCGATGCGGGAAGGCGGATCAGGAAGTCTTCTATCCCAGTCAGTACCAGCTCGTTAAATTCCTCAGTATTGTGATCGTTTCTCCTACCCACAGGTGCTCCAGCTTATCTTTATATCGAACAGTGTTTTATTAGGCTAACCCGTCACAGCTTTAAGATCAACAGTGTTTGCAAATTAAATCGAACACTGTTTTATATTTTGCTTGACATTAATCGAACGCTGTTCAATATTTTAAATAGAACACCGTTCGATAAAGAGGTTTTTATGATCCGTAATACATCTATTGTTTTCACTATTTTGCTGTGTCTGGCTATGGGCCAGGCGCATGGGGCAGGGCTGCTTACACCCAAAGGACAGCCAGCATCACTTGAGATCAAGCAACACCATGTTGATGTCAGCGTCAACCACAGTTTCGCCGTGATTGAAATAGAACAAGTCTTTGCCAATCCACACGATAGGACGTTTGAAGCTGTGTATTCCTTTCCCGTGCCTGAAAATGCCAGTGTCGGTGAGTTCACCTACTGGATAAACGGGGTGCCTGTGCATGCTGAAGTGTTTAAGAAAAAGGAAGCCCGCAGCCTGTATGAGCAGGAAAAACAAGCTGGCAGAAACGCCGCGCTGGTTGAGAAAAACAGCTTTGTCGATTTCCAAATTAGCGTCAGCCAAATTTTGCCTGGAGATGATGTCAGGCTGAAACTGGTGTACTTGCAACCGGTAACGGTTGACCACGGCATTGCCCGGTTTGTCTACCCCTTAGAATCAGGGGGTACTGATGCGGAGCAAGTGGCATTTTGGACCGCCAACGAGGTGGTGGAAGAGTCGTTTTCCTTTGACCTTGAACTTAACAGCAGCTACGCCGTGGATGACATTCGTTTGCCGGCGCATCCGCAAGCGCTGGTATCTAGCCAAGATGCTCAAAGGTGGCAAGTGCAACTATCCAACCAGGTCAGTGCCAAACAGGCAAATGTTAGTGAGGCTGGTGCTGCTGAGGCTGGCACTAGCGGCCAAGTCCAGAAAATGAAACTAAACCAGGACATTGTTGTGTATTGGCGCTTGGCGGATGGCCTGCCTGGCAGTGTCGATATGATGACCTACCGGGCTGAAGGAAAAGATCGTGGCACCTTTATGATGACGGTCACGCCGGGCAATGATTTGGCAGCAATTGAAACCGGCAGGGACTGGATTGTGGTGCTTGACTACTCAGGATCGATGGAAGGCAAATATGACACATTGATCCGGGGCGTTGAGCAGGGCTTCCAGAAGTTTTCGCCGCGGGATCGGGTTAAGATCGTGCTTTTTAACGACCGGCCACGCCTGCTGCAACGGGGTTTTACGCCCGCTGATCCCAATGGGCTAAATAACTTAGTGCAAAAACTGCGGCAAGCAAGGCCTTCTGGTGGCACCAACCTGTACGCGGGGTTGGAAATGGCCATTGACGAGCTAGATGCAGACCGGACTTCGGCCATTTGGTTAGTCACTGACGGTGTCGCCAACGTGGGGGAAACCCGTCAGCAGAAGTTTATTTCAATGCTAGGACAACAGGATATCCGCTTGTTCACCTTTATTATGGGCAATGGCGCCAACCGTCCACTACTACAGGGCTTGGCGAAAGCAAGCAATGGCTTTGCCGTGAATGTGTCCAACAGCGACGATATAGTAGGCCACTTGTTGAACGCCGCCAGCAAAGTAAGCCATCAATCCTTTAGGGACATCAATGTCGACTTCTCAGGGGTTAAGGTCGGCGCTGTTAAGCCCGCCAAATTCGGCAGTGTTTATCGCGGGCAACAGCTGGTGCTGATGGGGCACTATTGGGGCAGCGGCCAACTATCTATGCAGGTGAGCGCTAAAGTGGGCAATGATATCCGCACCTACAGCACCGAATTTGAGATTCCAGAGCACAATGAACAATTCCCAGAGTTGGAGAGGATGTGGGCATTCAGCCAGATTAAAGCACTTGTTGGGCAGCAGCAGGATTTTGGCGAGGATGCAGACCGCACCCAGGCCATCACCGATTTGGCGCTGGAATACGGTCTATTGACCGACTACACATCCATGTTGGTGCTAGAAGAACAGGTTTTTGCCGCCCTTGGCATTGACCGCCGCAATGCCTCAAGAGTCGAACTAGAGCATCAAGCCAGGCAAGTACGTGTTAATGACCCCTTGGTAACGACGCGGGTCGACCAGGCCAAGCCCATGTTTAACCAGCCTAGGGCAACCCATAGCAATAGCAAATCATCAGGGGGCGGTAGCCTAGGTTATGTGATGGTTATCGCACTATTACTGCTATTGGCTATGCGCAGGTTCAAACAATTGACCCGGAATTTGCAAACGCTTAGCTAGTAGCGCTTTGCTGCTGGGCGGGGGCTTGCCTGCCCACTAAAGCCACAACAATAATTGCAAGACATGGGAGGATTGGTATTTTAAAATTCAATTCTCCCTTTGTTTTTGTGCCAAAGCCCGCAATAAACCGGCGCAGCGCCTAGGACAAACTATCCCAGGCAATCAGGTAATACTGATACTGGAAACTATTCCTGCGCTTGTAACTAGGCAAGTGCTTCTAGCAGTATCACAATTTCAGCGGCAATATCATAGTCCAGCTCCGGATGTTCCGCCAGGCTGGGGTTGCGGTTGCCCGCAACAATGGCTTGCAGTGTCTGGTGGAACTGGCCTAGTCCAGCTTCATTGTATTGGGTTTCAATGCCTTGCAACAATTCTTCTGCTTTTGTGTTATCTCCAGCCTGCAGCAGTTGGCTAATAGCATGTGTCAGCCGGCCAATGCCACTGTGGTTTTCCCCGCCGTCGCGCCGGTAAGTAAGGAACAGCTCAAATGCCTTTTGTTGGGCTTCGGCGGCAGCACTGGCATTACCAGCATCGTTTTCAATAACGTACAGGATATTCCAGCTTTTCCATGGCTCAGCGGCATGGCCAAAGTTTGCGCCACACTCGATGGCTCTGGAAATCGCTTGGCGCGCTGCATCTAGGCGCTTTAGTTTGTGCAGACGGATGGCCAGATTGCTATTTTGTCTTCCCTCCCCGGCAATATCCCCCACCGCAATATAGTTATCCACTGCCTGACGAAAGAAGGCCACTGCCTCTTCGCTGCGCCCCAACTGGTCATCGTAGAGTATACCCAACTGGCTCAAAGTATTAGCCTGTCCTACAAGGTCATCCCGCTGCACCTTAATGGCAAGGGATTTACGGTAGGCATCTTCTGCTGCTTCCGGTTGCTCCATTTCCTCATAGACCATAGCGGTCTGGTGCCATACAACGGCAACTGAGCCGGGTTCGCCCAGCTGTTCAAATTCGGTCCGGGTTTCCGCATACGTATCCAATGCGGCTTTATAATTTTTTTGCAACAGGCGAACAGTTCCAAGCTGGCCTTTAGCCACTGCTACTTGTCTTTGATCCTGTAATTGTTCTGCCCGTTGGATGCTTTCCTGATAGGTATTGGCCGCTTCCTCTAGCCGCCCCATATCTCTCTGGCAATCCCCTGTCCTTGTAAGGCACACCGCAGTCATGCCTGCCGCAGCCTTGCTTCCCCGGCTTTTTGAGATAGCCTCAAAACGTTTATAGGCCTCTTCAAACAGTGGCAGAGCCTGCCCTACTGCACCGCCGGATTGCAACACCTGGCCAAAAAGGTTGTGCGCCATCGCCAAATCATAGTCAGCACCTGCATAGGCGGCCTCACCTGCCGCATTGGCCTGCGCCATCAGTTCTTGCGCCCCGTTAAAGGCCGCCTGCAGTTGCCTTTGCTGTAGCTGCTGACCTATACGAATACGCTGCGCTTCAAAACGGGCATGGTTCCAGTTATTGCCCAGTGCCTTTTCCGCGCTATCCCGCACCTCTGCTACCCGTGCCAGCAGCCGTGGCTTGCCAAGTGCCTGCAGCACGCCGTAGAGGTCGGTGCAAAAGTCAATAATAGCTTCGGCATCTATGGTTTTTGCCTCAAAGGCCTGCGCCACTTGCTCCAATAGGGCAGATAGGTTGGGCAGTTCCAGTAGGGTTAGCGTTGCTGCCAACTGGGCATCCTGTCGTCTTCGTTGCTCAAGGAATCCGGCATAGGCGCGCATTGTACCTAACCAGCGCTGCTTTAGCTCATCGTTTTCAGTTTTAGTGCCTGATTGTTGCAACTGCCGATATAGGTAAGGGCACAAGGCAGCATTTAGCGATAGGTGGTTGTAGTCGTTGGGAGTGGCCAGGCCGGTGGCCACCAGTTCATTAGCAAGGGAAGCTATCTCTTCAACCTGCCACTGCATCATGGCCTTTAAAACGTCCAAATCGACACCGCCGTGGAATAGCCCCAATACCTTGACCCGCTGCTGGTTTTCAGGCGACAGTCGTTCCAGCGACAGTGCCACGCTGGCAAATACCGACTGCTCGCGCCCACCCTGCATAGCTGCCATTAGCTGCACCAGTTTTTGGGTGGTTTCTGAAACGCCTAGGTTTTGCAGTGGGGGCGCTAACAGGGTCAGGGTGCGGGCATGGCAGTTGACCGCATCCACTAGCTCTTCAATTTGGCTACGCGTGGTTGCGTCGGTTATACGGCTTATATGAACCTTATCCAACGCAGCGCTTGCCGGTTGCTCAGTGCCTCCAGATTCATTCAAGCTGCGTTCCACTAGCTTTACCGCATCGGTACGCGCCAAGCGATCAAGGCCAATAATATGTTTGCCGCCGTCAAAGGGCGCCGGTAGCCGCTCGCGGCTGGTAAAGATGATGCGGGTATCGCCCATGCTGTTTAGCTGCGCACATAGCGCCAGGATGGCCTCTAGCTTAGCGCGATTTTCATGGTTAAGCGCCTCCGGCGTTGCCTGCTGTACATAAGGCGGCAGCAGGATACTTTCCATATTATCCACCACCAGCAGTGTCTTTTGTTCTTTTAAGGCTCGTTCAATCGGCTGCAAAGCATCATGCAAGCTGTTGTATTCCGCCACCGAGTAGCCGTTGATCAGCTGGCTGCCCAAGGTATCCAGCACGGCGCCAGCGTGCTGGCTTATTTCCACCGAAACAAATGCCACCCGGCGCAGCTGCCGCGAGCGCAGCATCCAGCGGCCAAACTCGGCAGCCAGTGCGGTTTTGCCTTCACCGCCTTGGCCAATAACCAGGGCATAGCGCTGTTGCTGCAATAGCCGCTCCAGCGCCAATAGCTCACGGCTGCGGCCAACAAACCCGGTTTGCGGCGTTTTAGGCAGGTGTTCAAGCTTAGCTTGCTGTGCTTTCTTGGCAATGTCCTGGGCTGGTTCAGGCAATGTTTCCACAAATAGTTGGGGGTCTGCCTTTTCCTGGAACAGCACCGGCACAAACCAGTCCGCCAGCTTAAGCTCGCCCGCACCAAACACATGGCCACGGAAGTCATCGTCCTTCAACGCCCGCTGCCCCGCCAACATGGCGCTACCCACCCGCTTGCCTGCTGCCAACTCAGCGTAGAAAGTTTTAACAAAACGGCTGGCAGTTTCTACCAGCACACTGTGGCTCATGGCCACCACCGAGGCGATACCCCGCTGCAACAGTTCCGAGGCCACCGATTCGGACGCGTCTTCCGACATTGCGGTTTGGCAGGCCTCCAGGAAAACCAGTGGGATGCGGTATTGGTTAAGTAATTCACCAAGTGTTTTTGCGTCCACTTTGACAGGGCGCCGCTTTGTGAGCTTATGGCTATCCTGCGGGTCTTCAAAGCAAAGGCTGCCTAGGCCGGTGCTGCGGTTGTACACCCCGTGCCCATCAAAATGCACCACATGGTAATGCTGGCGCTCAAGCGCTTCGCGCAAGGCAGGTAGTGTAGCTGGGTTAAGTACGTCCAGCTCTACCAGGCCGCCTAGTGCTTCCATTGCCGCTACCAGTGGCTCGGCGCTGGCGCGGTGGTCAATATAGCTACAGGACTCGTCTTCTGGGCGGGCCGTAATAAGCAGGATGCGGATAGGCGGCTGTACTACCGGCACAGCAAAGGACTCCGTATTGGGCAACCGGCGCCGCACCCGTACCGGTTGTGCCCCCTGGAACAGGTAATTGCTGCCATTGTGCAGCAGTTCCCAGGGTAGCCCCAGCAGCAGGGTGGCGCATTCGCGTGCTTCGTTGACTTCCTGCTCCCCTGCGCCAGCTACAGTCGAGCCTTGAATAAAGATGGAAAAGCGCCGGTTCGCCCCTGGATCCAGCTTCGCCCAGGCTTCCAGCACATTTGATGCATGTTCAACCGGCATGGCGGCCTGGTACAGCATTTGCCCCCAGGCTTGTAGGTTTTCCTCCACTTTGCGGGCGCGGGGACGGAAGTACTCGCTGGGCCAAACGGCATATTGTTCCAGGTACCACTTGAGCTCACCGGCTTCGATGGGACCGATGGGGGCAGTAAAGCGCCACCTCTGTTTACTCTCAACGTTGCGCTGGCCTTGGGTGGCTGGTTCATAGGTCAATTGTGCTTCGCCGGAGGCACGCTGTTTGCCATCGTCCTCAACCAGTTTCAGGTGGGACAGCTCCAATACCAGCTCTTCTAGTGGCTCAGCGGGTGGCTGTGATTTCGTCCAGGCGTCTGGAGCAACCTCCGCTTTCAGCCTTAAGCCCAATGCTACCAGGATATCATCCAGCGCGGTTTCTAAGCCACCTGGTTTGCTGAAAACAGGGATATGCAAGGGCTCTTGTTCAAAATACCCTTCTAGGACCCCTAGCCCTGAGCCGTCCAGTAACAGTGGGATCACCGGGAAGCTATCGTTACCATCGTCCTCCTTGCCCTGTTGTTTTTGGATTTGCTGTGCGAACCTAAGCTCCTTGCCTACCCATGTCGACTGCATAAAGTTAGGGCTGACCAGCATAATATAGGCAGAAGACGTTTCGATGGCCTCTTGGATCCTTGTGGGGAGTGGATCGCCGCCGTGCATTTCCCGCGAATCCACCCAGGCATCCACGCCATGTGGCTGCAATGCCTCGCGTAGCCGCTTTACAAAACCATCGTCCTGGTAACTATGGGAGATAAATACTTTTTTAGCTTGCTTGTGGTTCAAAGTTGTCCCTTGCAAAATAGCCGCCTCATTATTATTAATCGCGATATAGCTTCTAAAACTGCCAAACCTAATTTAGTACCTCTGTCTACTGAAGGCTAATGCGGAAAGGTTGGTTTTCCTAAAACTGGCGGCCTGTACGATGCGAATTAAAATTCTGCAAATGGCCAGGGTAATGCCTAGTTAACAAAAAGAATAAACACAAGCTAATTTAATGGCAAGCCGGAAGGATTGCAGGGGGGGAAGTGTTAAAATTGCACCTTTTAGCCGGGCTGCATTGATATGGCATTGGCCAATGCCAACTTAACTGCGCCAAACCCGTTGCGGCGGCGCAGATACTGCTAGATCTAGTTTTGTGGTTGGCCGGGCGCGACGGACAAATTCCGCCGCTAAATCGCTGCTAGAGCCGGTACAGCTGGGACTAGAGCCGGTAAAGGTAGGGCAGGGCTACAAGCATTTATGGCAAGGGTATAAACTCGTCTTCATCGCCTGTGACCTTGGGAAATTCACCGTCCTGCCATTGCTGTTTGGCCTGTTGGATGCGCTCTTTGCGGCTGGAGACAAAGTTCCAGTACATAAAGCGGTCACCTACAGGCTCACCGCCAATAATGGCAATGCGGGCTTCTTCACTGGCTGTTATGGTGAGGCCAGGGCGGCCGCCCAGGATTGCCATATCGTATTGGTTGATGGTCACGCCATCAATATTGATACTGCCCTGTGCCACATACACCGCACGTTCCTGCGCTGGCGGTACTTCCAGGCTGGCGTTGGCTGCCATTGCGGCTTCGACATATAAGGTATCGGCAAAGGTCTTCACCGGCGAGGTCACGCCGAAAGCACTGCCCTTGATCACCCTGAGCTTTACCCCCCTGCAAATCAACAGCAGGGATTTGCGCTGATGGGTAGTGGTAGAAAGCCGGGTCGATTTCTTCGAATTCTTCCGGCAATGCCAGCCAAAGTTGCAGGCCGTGCAATACATGGTCTGAGTTGCGGGTTGCCTCAGTTTCCCGTTCCGAATGCACAATGCCTTTGCCGGCTACCATTAAATTGATATCGCCGGGCCTGATGGCTTGCAAACTACCCACGGAATCGCGGTGCAGGATCTCGCCTTCAAACAGATAGGTTACTGTTGCCAAATTGATATGGGGGTGGGGGCGCACGTCGATGCCTTTGCCCGCTTCAAACTGGGCTGGCCCCATATGGTCGAAGAAGACCCAAGGGCCCACATGGCGGCACTTGGCGACCGGCAACAGGCGCCTGACAAAAAAGCCGCCGATATCTTTTTGTTTTGGCGAGATCACCAGGCTAACCGCTTGGCAAGGCGCGGCGCTGCAGTTGGCAGCATCGGGTTGGTTGAGTAAATCGCTCATGTGCTTTGGTATCCTTATTTATGCCGGTGCTTGCAAGTATAGGATGTTATTACGAAAAATAGCTTTATTGGCTTACTGTTGCTGGCATTTTTTTTGAGCCAGGGTTATTAACAGGCACGCTCTACCGGGAAAATGCTGTGGAACAATAATTCAATCGCTGTCTTTTCCATTTGAGCTTGCTTGCACAACTGCAGGTATTGCCCAGGCTCAAATTTTTTAATTGACGCCATCATGCCAAGCTCGCTCACTAGGTTTGCATCGCGCAGTATTTTGCCAAGGTGGGTACTAGGCTGGCGCTGCTTACCCATGCATAGGTCATTGACCGCTTCGGTTACCCGGCTTGGCATGTGCCACTCTTTAATGATCATCATGCTAATCTGCATTGATTTGTCATTCAGTAGTTTTTTAAACACTAGTGAATTAGGGCTTTCATCCGGCTGCGCTTGTCTGAAGGCATTGACCATGACTTGGAAAATCATTATTTTACCAATGTCGTGTAGCAGGCCGATCAGGTAGGCCGAATCTTGGTCTTGGCCAGTTTTTTGTGCCAGTTTCTTGGCCACAATAGCGGTGCTTAAACAGTGATCCCAAATTTTCTCCCCAAACATCCGGAAATAGATGGGCTTGATGTTGAGGATTTGTTTGAAAAAGCGCATTAACACATGCTCTCGCACACCATTGGCACCTATCAACATGAAGGCATGGTTTAGGCTGGAGATTTCCTTGCCGCTGAGGTTGTACATTGGGCTATTGGCTATCTTGATCATGTGGCTGGCGAGCGCAGGCTCTTGTTCTACTACCTCGACAAAATCCTTTATCACAAAGTCCTTGGAACCCAGCATATCCCGCAGTTTTATCACCGACTGGGGCAGCTGCGGTAATAGCTTTAATATAACCTCGGGACGCTCCATCAACTTGTTGGTGTCAATCAGGATTTTGCGTTCCAGTGGATTGACCTCATTGACTGATTTGGATTTGCCCAGTAAATATTCGTAGAACAAAAAGTCTTTGCGATCCAGTAGCTTGCCCGCGGATTTTATTTCGGCGTCAGTGACTTGGCCGTAGCGTTGCTCCAGTAGTTCTATCGCGCTTGGCGCTTCCATGGCGCTGTGACGGGACGCCGGGGCGGGTTTTTGGGTTTTGTTCTTTGGTGCGGGGCTATCGTCAGAAGCATCAATGTAATTGGCGGCGGCTGACTTGTCTCCAGAAAACAGTTTCGCTGCAATGCTACTAAACAAGGTTGCTCCTTAATCCCGTTTCACTCAGGCACTAACTCTAGTTGACGGCAAAAGGCTGCGTCATCCTTAGCCAATATCTGTGTCAATATTGGCAGCTTATCACGGCAAATGCCAGTAAGAGTGTAGGGCGGGTTGACAATGATTACGCCGGAGCCTGTCATGCCCCGTTGTTCGGTATCTGCCGTGATATTGAGTTCATACAGGTGGCAATTGCGCACCCCGGATGCCGCCATATCTGCTTCTAACCTGTCAACCAGGTGCCGCTGCACGACCGGGTACCACAGCATTAGGGTAGCCGAAGGCATGCGTTGGTGGGCTTTGGCCAATACGTCTACAACCGTTTGGTAGTCAGATTTAATCTCATAGGCGGGATCCACCAAGACGACTGCCCGCTTGCTACGGCTTGGTAACAAACCCATTAAATGCGTGAAACCATCTTCATTTTTCACATGCACTTGGCGCGCTTTGCCGCAGGAACTGTTGAGCTCGGCAAAAGTTTGTGGATGTAGTTCAAACAACCAGGCTTTGTCCTGTTTGCGCAGCAAGTCAATGACCAGCCTAGGTGAACCAGGGTATTGCTGGTTTTGCCAATAGGGCTGTATTAACGCCACAAAGTCGTCAAACGCTGGATCCGCTTTTGCTATTAGCTTGCTAAAGCCGCTGTGGTATTCCTGCAATTTTTGGGTTTTATCATCTTCAAGTTGGTATAGCCCGGCGCCAGCATGGGTGTCTATATAGTCGAAGGGTTTATCTTTTTTTTGCAGGTAGGATACACATTCGCTTAGCAACCAGTGTTTTAAAATATCTGCGTGGTTACCTATGTGGTAATGGTGCTGGTAACTTAGCATGATTGGCTTTTCCCATCGGCAAGATCCTGGACTGTACCTTGGTACAGCGCGATGTCCGGCAACAGTCCTTTGTCCTGCAACCAGGCTTCGTTGTAATAAGTATTGTTGTACCTGTCGCCCGCGTCACAAATCATACTAACCACGCTGCCGGTTTCGCCGCGTTGATGCATTTGTTGGATAAGGGATAAGGCGGCGAACAGGTTGGTGCCGGTAGAGCCACCGACCCGGCGGTTAAGCACCCGGTTGATCCACTGCATAGTGGCAATGGCTGCGGCATCGGGTACTTTTTGCATGTGGTCTACTACTTCACGCAAGAACGAAGGCTCGACCCTAGGCCGGCCAATGCCCTCAATATTGGTGGGCTGGGCAAGGGTCAGGTTGGCGTCACCCGTTTTGAAATAGTCGTAAAATACCGAGTGGCTGGGGTCGGCTACGCACAGTTTTGTGCCAAAACCCTGGTAGCGGATGTACCTGCCAATGGTTGCCGAGGTACCGCCGGTACCAGCGCTGACTACAACCCATTTAGGGACAGGGTGCGGCTCCAGGCGCATCTGGTTAAAGATGCTGTCTGCGATGTTGTTGTTGCCGCGCCAATCTGTGGCCCTTTCGGCATAGGTAAATTGATCCATGTAATAGCCGTTGTTTTCACCGGCAAGCCTGGCGGCCTCACTGTAGATTTGCTTTGGCTGCACAAAATGGCACTGGCCTTGGTAAAAGCTTATTTGGTCTATCTTATCCTGGGATGTACCTTCGGGTACCACGGCGATAAATTTCAGCCCTAACAATTGCGCAAAATAGGCTTCCGATACCGCCGTACTGCCGGACGAGGCTTCCACTATTGTACTGTCTTGTTTGATTTTGCCGCTGCACAGCCCGTACAAAAACAAAGAGCGCGCGAGCCTGTGCTTCAGGCTACCGGTGGGGTGGGTGGATTCGTCTTTTAGGTACAGATCTATGCCCGGATATGCAGTCAAGGGCACCTTAACCAAGTGTGTGTCTGCGGAACGCTGAAAATCAGCTTCTATCTTTTTAATGGCACTCGCCACCCAATTATCCATCGCGTTTTAAATCTCTTGGCGTTCAATGCCCGTGATGTTCACTTAAATTGCCCAAAAACACCAGCTTCTTGATTGCTTGGTTGACTGCATGCCTTCTTGACATAATGACGTCATTAAATCACACTTGTAAAAAAAATGTAGCAATAGGTGCTTATGGCCAAGGTCAAAGTCGCAAAAGAAAAAGACGCCGATAGTAAAAAAAATACTTCGCTCCGGCTTGGTTCAAAAACGCTAAAAGCCCTAAAAATTAGGGCGATCGAAGAGGACACCTCGGTACAAAAAATATTAGAAGCGCTAGTAGAAGGGTATTTGCACGGTGAAATTAAACTTAAATAACAATGCACCAGCACAGGTTTGGACTTGCAGCGGGCTCGACGCTGACCAGGCTATTGCCCTGGGAAAAAAAGTGCAGGCACATGCCAGTGATGCGGGTCATCTGGAAATTAGTTTCTGGGATGACTTTAACCAGCATATATTGCATGCAGGTAATTATCTGCTGAAGCTAGGCAGCGCTGTTTATTGGGCTGACCAGAACCAAGTCCTGGCGCAATACCAGCAGAAGCTACCCTGTTTTGCTTCGGAAATTGCCTGCCCAGGACTTGCGGGAAAAGTAGCGCCTCTCATAGGTTTTCGTCAACTAGAGGCGGTCGCTAGCTTGCGCTTGCAAAGCCGTGAATGGGTATTCCGCGATGATGAGGGAAAAGCCGTTTGCCGCGCCATTTGTTGGCACAGCAATTCCAACTGCCTAGTGCAGGTTTTACCCATCCGAGGCTATGAAAAGTTTCACAAAAAGCTAGAGAAAAGCTTACAAGCACTGGGCGGTAAACCCGCTAGTGGCGGCTTGGTACCCAACCTGTTTGCCCTCACTGGGATCGAATTAACTGATTACACTACCAAGCCAATATTTGGTTTGCATCCGGGCCACAGTGCAGGTGAGACGGTACGCGACATGGTGTTGACCATGCTCCAGGTAGCCCAATGCAATGAGGCGGGGATCATCCACAAGCCACAAGACACTGAGTACCTGCATGATTACCGCATTTCACTGCGCAAAGTGCGCTCCATAGTTAGCTTGCTAAAAGCAATATTCCCGAAAGATTTGCATAGCCATTTGAAATCCCGGCTATCGGAGTTAATGGCGCCCACCAACCGCGCCCGGGATTTGGACGTTTACATCCTGGAAAAAGACACATTAAGCAACTTATTGCCAACACACCTGGCCGCAGGCTTACCGCTTATGTTCGCTGATTTTGAGCGCGAGCACGCCAAGGTTTATAGCGACCTTAAAAAATGGCTGTCTAGCAAAGCCTACCAGGCACAAATAGGGAATGTGCAAAGCTTGTTTGCTGCTCTAAACCTAGACGGCTTAACTGAAACTGCAGCAACACCGGTGTTGCAATTGGTCAACCAGAATTTGAAAAAGCACTACAAAAAAGTCAATAAAATCGGCAGCAGTATTACCCCAGAAACGCCGGACGAGCAGGTGCATGAGCTGCGCTTGGAGTGCAAGAAGTTCCGTTACCTATTGGAGTTCTTTGCCGAGCTGTATCCCAAAAAAGTGCTGGATCAAGTGCTCAAGCGGCTGAAGAAACTGCAAAACACCTTGGGCGCATTTAATGATTATTCAGTGCAACAAGAATCGTTGCACGACTACCTGGAGGGAGCCAAGGCAAACAAGTCACTGCACATGTCAGTCGGTGCCCTAATCATGGTATTGGCGCAAAAGCAACATGAAGAAAGGCTGCGGGTCGAGCAGCGCTTCGCCGAGTTTGCCAAGCCTGAAACCGCGTCGTTAGTAGAACAATTAATAGAACAAGAATCTTAGGGGGCAAACTGTGAAAATTTTAGCGTGTTACAGCATGAAAGGTGGTGTCGGCAAAACAGCGACCGCTGTCAATGTTGCCTGGTTTGCTGCTAAAGCCGGTTTGAGTACCTTGTTGGTGGACATGGATCCCCAAGGGGCATCTTCATTTTATTTTCGGGTTAAGGCGAAAAAGAAACCCTGGGACAAGCGCTTCTTTGAGACCTATAAGAACCTGCTGGGGCACATAAAAGGATCTGATTTTGACAACCTGGACGTGCTACCGGCACACCTTTCTTTCAGGCATTTTGATGTCAACTTGAGCAATATGGGCAAAGCCCGCAACCGGTTGGCCAAAATTCTAAAGGGCATGAAGAAACAGTACGACCTGATTGTGCTAGATTGCCCGCCAACCATAAGTACTTTGTCGGAAAATGTGTTCAACGCCTCTGACATGATCCTAGTGCCGGTTATTCCGACTACCTTGTCAGAGCGCACTTTAGCCCATGTGCAATCCTTTTTTAAGGAGCATGGGCTACCAGCCAAAAATATTGTGCCTTTTTTATCTATGGTGCAAAAACAAAAGCATATGCACAGTGAAGCGTCTGAACGCTTGCGCAAACAAAACAAGCGAATGTTTAAAACCAGCATCCCGTTTTCAGCCGACATTGAGAAAATGGGGGAGCATAGGGCGCCGGTTGGGGAATTTGCCAAAAACCGTCCGGCATATATCCGTTATCGCGGGCTTTGGACTGAAGTCGGTGAAGCATTGGAGGTCATATGAGTACACACTCGGAATGGGAAATAGAGCGCAAGTTTGTGGTCAGCCACATTCCTGATGGCTTGCTGGAACCAAGGAAATTCAAGGAGATCCGCCAGGGCTATTTGGCTTTCGACAGTGACAAGGAGATCCGCATCAGGGACAAGTCGGGCAAGTACACCATGACCATCAAGCAGGGGACAGGGCTTAAGCGCCTTGAGACGCAGATAGAATTGACCGCCGAGCAGTTCGAAGCCTTGTGGCCGCTTACGATGGGCTTTAGGGTGGAAAAACGCCGTTATGACATCAAGTTTTTAAGCCATATTTTATCGCTTGATGTGTATTACGGGCCGTTGGATTCATTGGTCACGGCAGAGGTGGAATTTGACAATGAACAAGCTAGCAAGGAATTCCTACCACCTGATTTTGCACAACGGGAAGTGACTGATAACCAAGAGTATAAAAACGTGAATTTGGCCCGTTTTGGCATGCCCGCCAAACATCGCTAAATTTTTTTAAACCCGTTTAAACCTTTTTAGATCTTAATGCGACTCAATGGTAAATTTGGGAAAAACGGGAAACTAAAAATGAACTCACCATTAGCAAAATCGGTAGCAAAAAAAATTGCGTTAGCGTCAGTTTTGTATGTCGCATTAGGCACAAGTGCCTTACATGCCGAAGATATTAGCAAGTCCTTTGAGGTAAGTGCGGGCGGCACCCTGGATTTGCGTACGGATGTAGGCTCCATTGAAATCCAGACCCATAGCAGGGACACCGTACTGTTGGAAGTTGAAACCTCCGGTAGGGATGCCGATGAGTTCGAGGTGAGCACTGATGTCTCTGGCGATAGCGTAGAAATTCGGGGCAAGGTAGATCGCGGTAGTGGCTGGGGAAATTGGGGCAATAACCTTAAGGTTAAGTTCTATGTTACCGTGCCGGAAAATTATGACTTAGACCTGCAAACCTCGGGGGGCTCCATCAGTATCGAAGACCTGGTTGGCAAGGTCGATGCACAAACTTCAGGTGGTTCCATCAGGATGGGGAATATCGAGGGTGATGTTGATGTGCACACCTCTGGTGGTTCAATTACCAGCAAGTCTGTCTATGGCAATATCGATGCCCACACCTCTGGTGGCAGCATTAAGGTAACCTTCGCCAAAGACCTTACCGATGATGCCTCATTAACCACTTCCGGTGGTTCCATCACCGCCTACCTGCATGAGGACATCAGTGTCGACCTAGATGCCTCTACCAGCGGTGGCCGTGTGCGCACTGACTTTGACGTCGACGGTAGGGTGAAAAAGAAATCTATCCGTGGTGAGATTAACGGCGGCGGCCATAAATTGGTGTTGCGTACCAGTGGTGGTAGCGTAAACATCAAGGAGCTATAGCGCATAATTACCCCATAGTTAAATTACCAAGCGCCCATGCAACAGCGGGCGCTTTTTTTCCTAAAGCCTGCAAATCCTCCCTATGGTTGTACCTCACATGGCTTAAACCTGGGTTATGCTAAGTGGCCACACAGGTCGCTATCACCATTAACGAGGTAATATGCCATTCCCAATAAAAACCACCGCAGCGCTGTGCTACCTAGCTGCTGTTTTACCCATTTCCGCCAGTAACCAGGAAACCAATGCCATGCCCCATAGCTTGTACACCCAGCCAGACGAACAACAATTTGCGGAGATTATCAAAAAACGCGAACAGGATTGGCGCATGGGGCCTATTGTATACCAGGTGCTGGTTGACCGGTTTGTGCCTGCAGAGGATTTAGATGCGAAAAAGGATCTTTATGCGCCACCCAAGCAATTGCGCAATTGGGATGAAGTACCAAAGCCGGGCAAGTACTTGGAACAAGAGCAGCTTTGGAGCCATGAAATCGAATTTTGGGGCGGCGATATCCAAAGCACAGCGACTAAGTTGGATTATTTACAGGGCTTAGGTGTTGATGTTTTATACCTCAACCCAATCCACTATGGGTTTACCAACCATAAATATGATTCACTGGATTACAAAAAAGTCTCGCCAGAATTTGGTACCAGGGAAGATGTGAAAAAGTTGGCGCAGGCACTACACCAGAAAGACATGAAACTGGTACTAGACGGCGTATTCAACCACATGGGCAGGAACTCGGAAGCCTTTAAAGCGGCGCAAGCCGGCACTGGATACCAGGACTGGTTCTATTTGGGCGAGCAATACCCAGGCGGGCACAGGGCTTGGGCAGGTGCATTGAACTTACCGGAACTCAATCTGGAAAACCAAGAAGTACGCGATCATATATATGGTACGCGGGATTCGGTGGTGCAGGGCTATTTATTGGAGGGGGTGGATGGCTGGCGCCTAGATGTTGCCTTCGATATCGGTTTCAACTATTTGCAGGAACTCACCAATGCTGCCCATAGGGTCAAGCCCGGCTCCTTGGTGGTGGGCGAAATCTGGAATTACCCGGCGGAATGGTTCCCTGAAATTGACGGCATCATGAATTTCACGGCCAGGGAAATTATCTTGCAGCTGTTAGATGGCAAAATATCGCCTTTAATTGCTGGTAAGATGTTGGATCGCATGGTTGGCGATGCTGGGATCGAGCACATGTTGATGTCTTGGCTGGTATTGGACAACCACGATACCCCAAGGTTAAAGACCCAATTGCCGGAACAATGGCAACAACGTATGGCGCAGGTGCTGCAAATGACATTGCCCGGCAGCCCAAATATTTATTATGGCGTAGAAGTTGGCATGGAAGGTGGCCACGATCCTGAAATGCGCGCGCCAATGCGCTGGGATTGGGTAGGTGAAGACAATGAGGTGTTTGCCTGGACCAAGTCCTTGCTGGAGCTGCGCCATTCACGTAGGGCTTTGGCAATAGGCGATTTCCGCTTGGTAACGGCAGAAAAGCTGCTGGCCTACGAACGCTATACCGACAAGGTGGCCGATACTGTCATCACAGTGTTTAACCCTAGCGATAAAACCGTTAAAGAAACCATTATGATCGCCAACTCCAAGCTAATGAACTGGGGGCAACTGCACGACCTGTTAAATCCCGAACGCGAACCCATCTACCTTAAATCAGGATTAATCGAAGTGGAACTGGCACCTGGTGAGTCCCAAATCCTGGTGCCCAAAACCGAAGCTGTGGGTGGCTACACGCCTTATAAAAGGGTGAATTAAGCAGCGCCCACACAAACATCTGGGTGGGCAGCCACAGTGTTAGCTGTGGCTGCCAAAGCAGATTCCAGTTGCCCATAACCACTGATTCGCTAGTATTGTCTATAGCGAAAACTCGGATGCGCAACAACAGGTGTGCTTTAGGAGATGGACATGCTGGATTTGGTTTGGGAAATAACTTATATGAGCGCCTTTGTGTTTGGCATAGGTTATGGTCTTCACTATGTCGCTTACTTAAAGGGACTTGGTAACAAGCATGACGTTGTCAAACCAGAAAACTTAAAAAAGCGGGTAAAACAGAAAAACGGCAAGCTAAAAACCGGCAATTCTTTCTTGGATAAATGGCTGGAGTTTGGCGGCGGCTACTACGGCAGTATTGCTTTAATACACCTTATCTTTATCGAGCTGGCGCAAATTAAGGAGTTTATCGCAGATTGGCCAGGGGGAACGGAGTTTATAAACGGCCTGGGCATCAACACCTTAGTCACTTTTTTTATCGAGCAAATCATGAATTTTGTGGCGGCCATTAGCTGGCCCGTTGACTACTTGGGGCGCTACAGTATTGCACAAATCGCTATCTTTATCGGCATTACCTATTTGGCCTACCAGGTATCGCGCAAAATCGCCCGCACCCAAGTGAATAAAGTCCTGGCCGGAGATGCAATCTAGCTGGTTCGTTCACGTTGCCTTAAAATCTTTAAAATTCGCCCATACACAATATCCCTAAGCAATATGGTTTCACCACCTGTGGTGTTGACAAACAGGATCACGACGGTGTCAATATCGCTATGGTAGCGGGCAATGCTGGTATAGCCCAATACCCAGCCGGTGTGTTCGTATTCGTACAAGGTAGCGTAGATTTGCCTTTCTTTATCGCTAAATAAGGAGCCATCGTTCAACGCCCGTAAAAACACACCCACATCTTGTGCACTGGCGATATAGCCTTGGTCGAGCTGTTTCAAGTCCGCTTCAATACCAACATAGTAGCCGCTCATAAGCTGGTTTAATTCAACATCATTAACTGAGGCGAAGGTGCGGTTAAGGCCGTGAGGTGCCAGGAGCTGTTGTCGGATGTATTGCCAATAGCTGTAACCCAATACCTCTTCCATTATCTTTTGCAACAGCAGGAAGTTGCTGTTGGAATAGCTGTAGTCAGTGCCAGGCTCAAAATCTGCTGGTGTGTCCAATACCAGTTGCATCACATCCAACGAGGATTCGCCCCAGTTGAATTTGGGATGGTCGGTGAAATTAGCGATGCCGCTGCGGTGCTGCAGCATCATGCGCAAAGTGATTTTTTCAGAGTTTTCAATCCTATCTGCGATCCCAGGTAAATAGTGGGCAAGGCTCTGCTCAAGCGAGAGGCTACCATTGGCTGCCAGTTTGGTTACGGCGGCAGCATCATAAAGCTTGCCAATACTGGCAATCTTGAACAGCGCGTGCGGATCAGCGGGAATTTTGTTTTGCCTATTATGCCAACCACTGGTGTAAAACTCAGGTTCTGAACCATTTTTATGGACATAGACAATAATCCCGTCCACCCCTTGTTCTACTGCCGCTTTTGTTTCTGCCTCTATGCTTGCTGGCAGCGGTTTGAGGTAGTAAAGCGCCTGTTGCCAAGGCGCAAACAAATAAATACTGCCAAAAGTGACAATGGCCGCGGCCATCCGCATTAACAACAGTTTTTTGTTTTTCATTGCTCTTTGCTTCTTCTGGGATCTGTAATTTTCTTAGCACTATTGCAGTGCAAACAGTATAGTGGAAATGTAGGTTTGTGTGCTTTAGCCTATTTTGTTTTTCTGGTAGGTATGAATTTGAGCCGCGGTATCTGAGCGCCCAAGCGCCAGTGTGGCGCAATGG
Source organism: Alteromonadaceae bacterium (assembly GCA_965279005.1). Lineage (GTDB taxonomy): Bacteria > Pseudomonadota > Gammaproteobacteria > Enterobacterales > Alteromonadaceae > Planctobacterium. The sequence goes on from CBDIHK010000030.1 coordinate 262,074, forward strand.
GCTCTTATACCGGATCTATCTAGGCATTTTCCTTGAATTCACGGGCGATAAATTCCTGCCAGCTATTGGGCAGCCTGCCAACAGCGGAATGGAAACTCTTGGTATCAAAGATTCTATCAGCGTCTGCAATGGCACCGTTTCCATTTAATACAAATTGGTCCCTAACACATGCCATATAGGCTGGATCAGCACCGGCTTTTATTGCCTCTAAATAGAATGTTTCAGGTGCCAGGTCTTTGGTTGTTATTGCTTTATTTAAAGCCCTAGCCAACATCGACGCCACTTGTGGCATACTCGCTAGGGCATAACCAAGCTGCCAGGTTTGGTTATGGAATTGGTCTGGATTTGCTAAAGCTTCACCCGCTAATGCCCCTACGTCGTGGGCGTCTACCCAGCTCCAGGTGGCATTTTTAATTAAGTTGGTCAGCGAATCCTGATTGAACCACCCAAATGCAGTGATGTTTTGCATAAAGGCTTCAGGTTGTAAGTGGGTATAGCTAAATCCTTGCTGCTCAATATAGGCTTCTACCATACGATGCCATCCCCAATGGGCGACTTCAGAAGTGGGGTTTCCAGAAGCTCCAACGTGCACAATGTGTTTCACACCGGCTGATTTCGCTGCGTCAACAACTCTTTTTGATTGCTTGAGCATGTCAACGCTATAACCTGTCAGTAGCAATAAACTATCTACGCTTTTGACGGCTATCTGGATACTGGTTGCATCGTCTAGGTCAAGCTTTACTAGCTCGGCGCCAGAGTCGATAAGATGGGTGGCCTTTTGCATATTGCGCACACCGGCAATCACGTTGATGCGTTCATAGTTGCTAAGTTGTTTTAGCGCAGCTGATCCAACTTTGCCGGTGGCACCAATTATCAATACATTACGTTTGGTCATTTTGGGGTCTCCAATGTTTGTGATGAACAAGTTTCGACCTCACTTTACGTCTCCAGCGCTTGACCAGGAATGGCTAAGGTTTACACTTTATAGTTGCGAAAAATGCAACACTTAAAATTATGAAAGCGAGTATAGACGAGCTAAAATTATTCCTGCGTATTGTGGAGTTGGGCAGTTTACGCCAAGCCGCAATAGAATACAGGGCTGAACCTTCCACTGTCAGTAGGCGGTTGGGGGCGTTGGAGTCTAGGTTAGGCGTTAAACTAATTGAGCGTTCAAAAGTCAATTCATATCCAACACAGGCAGGTAAATCCTACTACCAGCGATTGCGCACCTTGCTGCAACAATTGGATTTGCTAGAAGAAGAAGTGTCTGGGCAATCATCCCATCCCAGCGGCTTATTGAGGGTTAACTGTCCGGTTGATTTTGGTGCCCAGTACATCACACCATGGTTGCATGAATTGCAACTAAGTAATCCAGGGCTGGAAATCGAACTGATGCTTAGCGACCAATTGGTGAGTTTAGTCGAAGAGGGGGTTGATGTTGCCATACGCATCGGCGAATTAAGCGACTCGTCATTGCGTGCTAGGCGGTTGGGGGATATGCAAATGATGCTCGTGGCTTCACAGGGCTATATAGCACAACACGGTATGCCGAAGTCACCCGAGGAGCTTGATGCTCATAAGTTTGTGTTGTACCAATGGTTGAAATCACCATCCATTTTGACCTTATCCAAAAAAGGGGCGGAGACAAAGGTCAGGATGCGCAGCCGCTTTGCGGTAAACAATGTTGGTGCCATTATTAATGCAGTGTCGAGCGGTGCTGGAATACATTATGCGCCGAAGTGGATAGTGTATGGCAAGCTAGATAGCCTTGGTTTAGTTGAAGTTCTGCCGGATTGGGATAAAACCAGTTATCCGGTACATGCATTGTATTTGGCGTCGGAGATTGGCTTTATCCCTGCAAAAACACGAGCCTTAGTAGATCTATTAGTCCAGAAAATGCGAACTATCGTTATTTAATCAGGCTAGCCAAGCTATTTCCTTTGTTTTACCGTATCTTATCTAGAGCGTGTTGAGTTTTGTTGAACAACAATCGTAAAGCATAGTTCAACAGGCTCTAGATACAGTTTCAATGGCTGCCGTGTCCCAACATGGCTAAGCTTGGTTATTTGAAATTACTAAAACCCCGAGATTACATCTTCGGCAAAAGGGACTTATTATGCTTCTCGCTTCACGTATTACTAAATCCGTCAATACCCAAGAAGGGCCGCTAGATATACTGCATCCGATGTCTATTGACGTTGCCGCGGGAGAGTCGCTGGCAATAACAGGGGCGTCCGGCTCGGGCAAGTCGACTTTGCTGGGGATATTGGCGGGGTTAGATCTGCCTAGTTCCGGTGAGATTCATCTAGGCGGCCATTGCTTGACCAGTGTTAATGAAGAAGCGCGGGCAAAGATAAGGGCTGACAATGTCGGCTTTGTGTTCCAGTCATTCCAGTTGCTGCCAGGTTTAACTGCTTTGGAAAATGCCATGTTGCCGCTTGAGTTGTTTGACAACAAACAAGCAAAACAGATCGCCACTGAGTACTTGGCTAAAGTGGGGTTGGCTGGGCGCTTGTCCCACTATCCGCAACAACTTTCTGGTGGTGAACAGCAGCGTGTTGCGATAGCTCGTGCGTTTTCAACCCGCCCCAAAATACTATTTGCCGATGAACCTACTGGCAATTTAGACAGCAAGACTGGCGCTAAAATCATAGATTTGCTATTTGGTTTAAACCAATCTGAAGGCACGACACTGGTATTGGTTACCCACGAGCAACGTTTGGCGGATCGATGCTACAGCAACATTGAAATTGACGCAGGTAAGATTATCGCGACTAAAGGCCAAGCCCATGCTAGCGCTTAAACTGTTGCTGAGAAACTGGCGCAGCGGCGAACTGCGCTTGCTGACGCTTGCTTTGCTGGTGGCTGTGACCGTAGTCAGTGGGATCTCCATTTTTGTCGATAGGTTGGAGCGCAGTTTAGAATTACAAACAGCTGAATTGTTAGGTGCTGATTTGGTTGTGATATCACCCTCGCCACACCCAGAAACGTGGATCCAGGAGGCTAACCGGCGCGGCATCCTGCATACAGATTTTATCCGTTTACAAACCATGGCCTATGCAGGGGAAGAAACAGCTTTGATTTCTTTGCATGCCGTCGAGCAAGGTTATCCATTAAGGGGTGAAGTTGCACTGGCAGATAAGTTTGACCCAAACCAGCTAACCCTAATAACGGGAAATGCAACCAAGCAGATACCCAAGGCTGGTGAAGTCTGGGTAGCACCGGAACTATTATTGCAATTGGATTTGCAACTTGGGCAACAGATTGAGGTAGGTAACGCAGCTTTTACCATAACCAAGGTGCTGACTGATTCACCGGAACCTTTTACCCGCTACCCCATAGTGATTATGAACCACCGCGACATAGAGTCTACCGGTGTTATCTTACCGGGAAGTTTTGTACGTTATCGTTGGCTGTTGGCAGCAGACGATGTTGCCAAACTCGATGATTTCAAACTGTGGCTGGAACCTCAACTGGATCCGCAACAGGAAATTACTGACGCCCATTCCCGCAGTGAATGGTTGCAGCGCACGGTTGAAAGGAGCGCGAATTTGTTGTCCCTCTCCGCTGTCATTTCTGTATTGTTGGCAGGCGTGGCAATATCCATTGCCACCCGGCAATTTGTGGAACGCCATGTTAACCAGGTGGCCGTTAAAAAAAGTTTTGGTGCTACCAGCCAACAAATAAAACAACTGTATTTTGGCCAGCTGCTGTTTTTAGGCGTAATCGCTTCAGGCGCAGGGGTAGGCTTGGGGCATTTTATGCAACATGGCATCGCCCAATACATGCTCCAGTTCTTTGCCGTAGAGTTAGCGCCAAGCCATATGTTACCTTATCTTTATAGCCTGCTGAGTGGCATTGTTTTCTTGGTGTTTTTTGCATTGCCGCCCTTGTGGCATTTGCCCAATATCCCGCCGCTGCGGGTACTGCGCCGGGATTTGCAGCTAAATGCTGCCAAAACCTGGGTACAGGCCACCTTTGCCTGTTGTGCCTTGTTTGGCTTGATCGCCGTTTTTAGCAAAAACCTGGAACTGACATTGAAGGTTTGCCTGGCGTTAATTGTTGTTGCTGCCCTCACCTTAATACTGGCTCGTTTTACAATTTGGTTGAGCAAAAAGTGGTCCGTTCGCAGCCGAGGATTCTGGCGGCTAGGATTAGTCAACCTGCAACGCCGGTACCAGCACAACACCATGCTCATCGCGGTTTTCTCAACTACCTTGATGGCACTGCTGGTACTCGCCCTGATGCGTGACGCTTTTTGGCAAGATATCCAAGAGTATGGCATGTCTGAGGAGGTTAATTTCTATATGATGAACATTAGCCAAGAGCAAAAATCGCTTGTGCAAGACTTCTTGGAGCCCCTGGATATTGAACACGGGATGCTGTCACCGTTTGTCGCTGGCCGCCTGACCGGGGTCAATGGCAAAGAGCCTGACGAAGAGCATAGTGATTATTGGATCTACAATCGCGAAATTTGGATGACTTGGAAGCAGGAACTACCTGAAGAACAGGTGTTGCTTTCGGGGAGCTGGTGGCCGGATCTAGATCCCAGGCAGGAGGAGGTACTATTGCTTTCGCTGCGCCAAGATATTGCAGAGAATGGCGGGTTAAAAATTGGTGATCAGCTTACTTTTTTATTTGCCGGGCAGCAGCGTTTGGCTGAGGTCACCAGCATCAGGCAAGAATCGGAGGGAGCTGAGTTTAATTTTGCGTTTGTGTTTGAACCCAAATACATACAGCATTTCCACCACACTTATATAATGGCACTGGATGTGCCGCCGGAGCATAAAGCAGCTGTCTACAGGTTTGGCAGGGAGCATCCAACGATTGTGATGGAGAGCTTTGAAGCTTGGCTGGCGAAAACCAAAAAGATCCTGCAGCAGGCGTTGGACGGTGCCTTACTTGTTCTATTGTTAACCTTGTTTTGTGGTTGTTTAGTGCTTTTTGCTGCAGTTAACAGCAGCATCGCTAGCCGAAAACAAGAAACGGGTTTATTGCGGGCATTCGGCAGTGGCCAGCGCCTGATATTAGGCAGTATTTGGTTGGAGTTTGTTTTGGTTGGGCTAGTTTCAGGTGTTATTGCTGTTGTGGCCTCGGAAATATTAATTTATCAACTGCAAAACATGTTCTCTGAGGTGCCGTTTATTTTCCACTATCAATACTGGTTGCCTGTAGTGGCTGGCAGCGCGCTGTTTATTGGCTTACTGGGTGCGGTAGCGTGCAGGTCTGTGGTAACGACGCCGCCAAATGTGGTCTTGACTGATTCATAATGTGCAACCCTACGTCCGGCCTGGGTTTGGTAAAAACAAAAAAACGCAGCTGTAGAGCTGCGTTTTTGGACGGTACCGGGATTGCGAAACCCTTATTCTGATTCAGCCCTCATGCGCTCTGCTTTGCGCTTGATTAGGTTGTTCATTTGGCGCATTGATAGCAAGTGCGTATAAATCGCTGGCAACATACCGCGCTTGCGCAAATCTAGGAAGTCTTCGTCAGACATTTCTTTTAGTTTTTCTTCGTCAATCAGGTTTACGCCGTCAATGTCGATTTTCTTGCCGTTGATGTTCAGGTTGATTTGCTTTGATACAAACAAACCTTTGTCAGCAAGCTCTTTGGCAAATCCCCGGGTGATTTGTTCTTGTTCCAAGTATGCGCCCATGGCTTTTTTCTGGTTTTCTAAAAACTCAGTTTCACTACCGTCTGCTTGGAACAAAGCTTTGGCATCAGCGTCGTCGTCCGAAGCAATCATCGGGCTTTCCATATCGATAGCAATGGCAAAAGCGCCTTCTTCATTGGTCTTAACCAAACCAAAAGGCTTGTGGGTGTAGCGGGCCGGCATATAGGCGGCGTCCCATTTACCATCTTTAACAAACAAATTCTCACCGCGTTCAACACCCATTAGCGCAACAACTTGATAGTCTTCAGAATTGGGAGTTTTGATAAAGCAGATTGGGAATTCAGTAGCAGCAGCAGAAAACTCGCCAACCACTACAGGTAAAATGTTTTGGCTGTCTAGGTCAGCTACGTCGGCATTTGTTTTTATTTTCACGCCCATGTGATTTGCGTTATTTAATTGTTCTATTTTGGCCATGGCCACTCCCAGTTCTTTCTTGTGTAGTAAATTGGGCTAATATCTAAGAAGGCAGCCCTAAAATTAAATTAGTTAGCTAAGGATTGGGCAACTATCTGCGAGAATGCGCGCCACCTCTGCTGTCCTAGTTTCAAAGTGGCCTCTATTGTGCAGATTTCAAGAACTTTATCTATATTTATTTTTAAGTGCGAATGGCATTGGATGGCTACACATTGCCCTTATCCATGCTGCTGGAAAATCTGTTGAGCATCGCGGCCAATTGAATCGATACCCAACAGCCAAAAGTAATTTTTTCATATTGGCTATACACAATGATGAAGGAGCCAACTAGATGCCCGGTTTGAAAAGCTTGATACGAAACTTAGGCGTCCGGTGTAGGTACTGTCTAGTGGTTGGCTTGTTAGCCATAGTTAGCCTGCCGCGGTTTAGCCAAGCAGAAATTCCGGACAGGCTTTATTACCCCAGGCCTGAAGCAGATTTTGATGAACGCACAGGGTACCCTTTGGCGCTGCTTAGGTTAGCCCTAGCAAACCACGTGGATACCCAACACGTAGAATTGCTGCCTACGGAAATGAGAATGCCGAGGGGACGTTCACTCCGGCTATTGCAACGCGGCGTTGCTGTCGATATTTTTTGGAGCATTAGTTCCAAGCAGCGGGAACAGGATTTGCTCGCAGTGAAATTCCCGTTATACCAGGGCTTGTTTGGCTATCGATTGCTGCTTATTAATAGCAATGCGTCAGCTAAGTTTGCAAAAATTGATTCGGCGCCTGGGTTACAGGCCATGGTGGCTGGCCTTGCCCATGATTGGCCCGATTACAAAATTTTGTCGAAGAATGGCTACCAAGTCCAAGGCTCCTCCTCTTACAGCGGGTTGTTTAAAATGTTACAAAGGGGTAGGGTGGATTACCTACCACGCAGTGTGTTTGAGATAAAAGCCGAATTTGAACATTTCGAAAACCAAGGTATCAGCATAGAACCCAGGCTGGCACTGCATTACCCAGTAAACTTCTACTTCTTCGTGTCTAAAAACAACAAAGAGCTTGCCAGAAAACTCAGCGAAAGCCTTACCAGCTTGCAAGAGCAGGGAAAAACAAGAATATTGTTTGAAGCGGTGCATGAGCAAATACTAAAAGACGCCAAGCTTGGGCAGCGCACAGTGTTTGAACTACAAAACTAGGCTAATTCTTATCCCGCGCTTACTTTCCTTGGCCAAATCCCATCCCGGCCATTGGCCTTAGCCTGGTATAGGTTGTTATCGGCAAGTTTTATCGCCTGGTCAATGTCTGGGTGCTCCGGCGTTAGCACGCTGATGCCGATACTAATAGTTATTTTAATTGGATCGCCAGAAAGCTCGATTTTGTGCTGGTGCAATTTTTCAATGAGCTTCTGCGCCACGATATGCGCTTGGGGGGCATTGGTGTGGGGTAGCACAAATAAAAATTCCTCACCTCCCCAACGGGATACCGTGTCGTGCGCCCTAATATTGTCATTGAATAGTTTCGCTAAAGATACCAAGACTTTGTCGCCTGAATCATGGCCGTATTGGTCATTTATTTTTTTGAAATGGTCTATGTCAGCCATGAGCAGCGCTATTGTTGAGCCATCGCGCAGCATCCTGTGATCTTCGCGATACAGTTTGTCTGCAGTATCCCGCCGGTTGGAAAGTTGCGTTAAGGGATCTAGCTTTGCCATGCGTTCATAACGGTGGCTGGAATCCAACATAGCTTGGAATGAGCGTTGCCTGGAATATTCATAGTATCCAGCCAAAAAGGTAAGCGTGAGGAATGAGTAAAGCAAACGGGTTTTAAACTCAAGGCTATACCCTGTGGATAGCAGGGAATCGCCCGGATAGAACAAAATAATGCTGACCAATAGGGTAAAAATGCCAATATTCAGCAGGCCGCGGTTCAGTCCGCCAAAAAACAGCGCCACAGGTGCCACAATGTATATCCATAGCGGGCCGGTATTATTCAAGCCGCCAGATTGCACCAGGTACAGGGTAAATGCCATCAGTGAATACTGGATGATGTTGGAGGAAACCGCGAAGTCTCCGGTTCGCCTGTGGTAATAGTGGCCTAAAAAATAGACTAGTGAGGCTATGGTATTAGGGATAGCAAGCCACCATTCGTAGCGTATGGCCATTGCAACCGCTATGGCAGCGGTAATACCCATTCCCACCATGCTGAATAGATTGACCATGTAGGCCATGCGCTGCGCTTCAGGGTCTTTGTGTTTGCTTAGACCGCTGTGTAAACAACTCTCTAATAATGCTGTGATTGGGTTCATGTATTGCTTCGTAACGGCGCTGCTAAAACCTGGATTGGGTTAGTATTAAACTTAGCTGCACCCTGCAAAAAAAGCACTGGGTAATAATTTAGTGGTTGGAAGCTGGGGTGACTACAGCGTCAATTTGCTTTGCTAGTTTAGGTAATTGTTGCCGCATTGCGTTAACTGCGTGGGAATAACCATCCTGGGTCAAGTCCTGTACAAAGTAAAAGTTTTGGTGCTGCGCCTTTTTGCCCTCGGATAAAAGCAGTATTTCTCCTGCCAACAGCACTTCTGAATTGTCTGTGGGGTAAAAATGGGTGATTTTTATATGTAAATCAAAATCGCTGGATTTGTTCAGTGGAGTGCGCCAGGAGGTATACCAATTCTTACTATCCATGTTATTGAGTTCCATTAACAGTTCATTGGTGATGGCTTGTTCCAGGTTTTCGGACCAAACGTCGGTACTAGAATAATGCATTTGGTTCCCATCCAAGCGCATTACCAAATTTGATTGTTTTAGGAATGATGGCAGTTCCAGGGCATGCAAAACGACGGTCTCGTGTGCATCGCTGCTGTTAGACAACTTGTTTTGGGATGCACTTTCCTGAGCCTGGCTAAAGGCATAATAGCTGATGTTTTCTGGTGCACTGGCGCAGCTTGCCAAGTAAAGGCACATTGCCAGCTTCAACGAAAGGTAGTGCAAAGGGTATTTAATCATTTTGTTTCGCCCTTGGGGTGATTTTTGGTTGTTCTGCACCACTCGAGAATATAAGGCTGTTAGGTTGCTTATTGAGCCTATCGAGAATGGGTTTTAACTCAAGCAAGGTTTTTTCTAGTTCCATCATTGTTTCATTCAATACCCTATTGGTATGGGAGTCACTTGCATAACTTTCAGCCAGGTAATTGAATGCGGCCAAAGTTGCATTGAGCTGGGCTATGAGCTCTTGTTGTTCTACGTCTTGTAGCATTGCTGTAATTTGTTGGCCGGTTTGTTCAAAGCGCTGTGCCGCTTGGCCAAATTGCTCGAGGGTCTGTCCGGTCTGGTTCAGCGTAGCTTCGATGGGCAGGCCGTTGACTTTGTCCAGTATCGCAGTGAGCTTTTCCGTAATCTGTCCAAACTGGTCTGGGATCATGGGGACAATACGGTGTCCCTGGAAAAAGCTAGGTGAGTCTTCAGGCATGCCATCGTATATTTCGATATCCACAAATTCAGCACCAGTCAGCAGGTTGCCTGTCTTTAGGCTAGCGCGAAGGCCTTTTTCCAACCAGAGCTCAATTTGGGCTTCCACCAACTGCAAACCCTCCAAATCATCGGTGAGCCCAACCCGCCCGGGTTGGATAACAAAAAGCACTGGAATTTTATAGGAGTCTTCCAGTAGTTCGTGCTGTTGTTCATTTTCTGGGTTAACTGCCGTGACTTCGCCGATATGCAGCCCGCGGTACTCTACTGGTGCACCCACCCGCAAGCCACGCACAGAATCCTCCACCATCAACGCGAACTCAACGCCATTTCGGAAACGCTGGGATACGGCTTTTTGGTAACTTTCATGGATGTCAAAATAAGCCCTTTCTGTGATGACTGTGCCCTGGGCACTGCCTTCCGGTATGCCAAAGGATACCCCGTTGGTGAGCAAGGTCTCAACATTGCCCGTTTGCAGGCTCAAACCGTCGGTTCCCAAGTTAAACCTCACGCCGGAGCTATCCCAAAACCGGGTGGTCGTGGTGATCAGTCGGTGGTATGGGGCACGGATGAATACGTTGTAATACACCACACGCTCTTCCAAGTTGAAATAGATGTCTTCAAACTTGCCAACGGTGAGCCCTTTATAGATCACGGGGTCGCCTTCCCGGTAGGCAAATTCGTCATCACTGTTGAGGGTAATGTGTAGGCCGGGCGTACCCGCCGCAGTCAATGGTGGTTCAGGCAAACCTTCAAAAACCAGTTGGCTTGAGCCAGACATACCGGGGGCAAGTTCGATAAATGGGCCAGATAATAGGGTACTTAGGCCTGAAACCCCTGCAAGCGACACCCTGGGGGTCACAATCCAAAAATTGCTGTCCTCCCGCAATAGGTGTTCGGCATCTTTATTGATGCGGGCATTCACGGCAACGCCCGCTGTGCCCTCGCGCAGCTGTATTTGGGTCACCTGGCCAACATCCACATAGCTGGTGCGGATTTTGGTTTTGCCAGCTTCCAGGCCTTCAGCTGAATCAAAGTAGATGGTGATTTCTTGTCCTTGGTTGGTGATCTGGAAATATACCATCCAGGCACCCACTAGTATTGCCAGCAGTGGCACTAGCCATATCTTGGATATACTTTTATTGGGGACGACATTCGCTTCAGGCGCTGTGCCTTGCTGGTTATTATTATTCGACATGGTGTTCCGGTGGTTGCCAGATAGACCTTGGGTTAAAACTCAGTGCAGCCAGCATAGTCGCAATGACAACGCCTGCAAACGCCAGTGCAGCAGGGCCTGGGTAAATGGACATTGCCGTGCCGAGTTGCACCAAGCTTACCAGTATTGCAACCACAAAAACGTCCACCATTGACCATTTGCCAACAAATTCAGTGACACGATACCAAAAAAGTTTGCGTTGCGGGTTATTAAGTTGTCCTGTTTGCACAGACAAATTTAGCCAAGCCAAAATGCCTAATTTTGCCGTAGGTACCACAATACTTGCGATAAATATGATGGCTGCAATAGGGTATGAACCCGATTTCCAAAGCAAGATCACGCCGCCCATAATGGTACTGGGTTCGCTGTTGCCAAGCATATTAGTCTGCATGATGGGCCAAGTATTGGCCGGGATATAAAGCAACGCCGCCGTCAACAGCAATGCCCACGTAGATTGGATGTCTAAGCTATGTTTGGCCTTACTGTGGGGCTTGGCTACCAACTCTAAATCAAACCAGGCATAAAACTGGTGTTTGTCCATATGCAACAACATTGCTGTTTTGCAAAATACAAATGCTATAAAGGCATAAAAGGAAAAGCCGAGGTTGATGTCCGCCATAGACACAATCTTGATTAAACTCACTAGCACGCCAATCAAAAAGATTTCAGCCATGCTCCAAGGCAACACGCCATAGAGCAGCTTTAACACTTTTATTACATGTCCAGGGCGCTTGTCTAGCTGTTTGCAGATCACCAGGTATATGCAACAAAGGATAACTATGGCCGGCAGTACCATAATGACCAACGCCAGTAAAACCGCGAGGCTCCAATAGTGGTTTTCAAACAGGATTTGGAGGCTGTCGGGGATACTGATAACTTGGCTTTGGCCAGCAGCGTTAAACGCAATGAAGTCAAATGGCATTGCCAATAATAAAAATACTAATGCTGAGATGGCTAAGGCTAGGATTTTTTCCCCGGCATCAGTCCTATATTCAGTTAACTTGTGGCCGCACCTGGGACACAGTGCTCTATGCCTATGGGGTAGGGTACCTATTTGGATAGTTAACCCGCATTCGTGGCATTGTATTGTATTGTTGTTAAGGGGATTGGACATTCCTGGCTGTTGCAATGTTGCCGCATTGCTATCCATAGTGCCAGCATGGCCTGAAATGGCAATGGGGTAATCACCAAATCGGTATTTTAGCCCCATAATTAAAAAAGGCAGCGATAGCTGCTGCCTTGTTGTTGCTGTTTAGCGAGGCTGACTATGGCACGGTGACAATCTTGCAGCCATTGGTGGCACCTACGGTTTCCATAGCATCGCCATAGGTCATGATAAACTGGTCGCCAGACTTGATGAACCCTTTCTCTTTTAAGGTGTCAATGACATCTACCTTGAGTTCCCCAGGCTTGCTTCCCCTTGAGTCAAAAAATACCGGGGTGACGCCGCGGTACAATGCCATCAGGTTGAGCGAAGTTTCGTGGCGGGAAAGCCCAAAGATGGGTAGCTGGCTGGTGATCCTGGACATGATTTTTGCTGTGTTGCCGCTTTCGGTCAGGGCGACGATGGCTTTAATACTGGCCAGGTGGTTGGCAGCATAAACAGCGGATAGGGCAGTGGTTTCGCTGATCGAGCTAAAATCTTCGGTGACCCTATGCTTGGATATCTTTACGCTTGGGTGGGTTTCTGCGCCCTCACACACCCTGGACATGGCGGTAACCGTTTCTACTGGATATTCGCCAGCTGCAGTTTCAGCCGATAGCATCACAGCGTCGGTACCGTCTAGCACGGCGTTGGCGACATCCATCACTTCTGCCCTTGTGGGCATTGGGCTACTGATCATGGATTCCATCATCTGGGTGGCGGTAATAACTACTTTATTGAGCTGGCGTGAACGGGAAATTAGTTTTTTCTGCACCCCAACTAATTCAGCATCACCGATTTCTACCCCTAGGTCGCCACGTGCCACCATTACCGCATCACTGGCTTGGATAATGTCATCCATGGCTTCGTCCGAAGCGACGGTTTCGGCGCGTTCCACTTTGGATACAATTTTGGCGTTACACCCAGCCGCTACCGCAAGTTCCCTGGCGTAGTTTAAGTCCGCCCCAGTGCGTGGGAAGGAAACTGCAAGGTAATCCACATTCATTTTGGCAGCGGTTATGATGTCTTGTTTGTCTTTTTCGGTGAGGGCGTCTGCTGACAAGCCGCCACCTTGGCGGTTAATGCCTTTGTTGTTGGAAAGCTTGCCACCTACTGTGACAAGGGTGTGCACTTTTTGCCCTTCTACCTTGGCGACCTGTAGTTGGATCCGGCCATCGTCGAGCAAAAGCAGGTCGCCGGCACCAACATCCTGTGGGAGCGCTTTGTAGTCGATCCCGACTGATGCCTGGGTGCCTTCTTCTTTACCCAGTTCAGCATCGAGGATAAAACTGTCGCCAATGTTTAGCTGGATAGGCCCTTCCTTGAACTTGGATACCCGAATTTTCGGACCTTGCAGGTCGCCAAGGATGGCAACGTACTTACCCAAGCGCTTTGCCGCGGCTCGCACCCGTTGCGCCCTGGCGATGTGATCCTCGGCGGTACCATGTGAAAAGTTCATTCGAACCACATTTGCCCCGGCCTTGATAATCGCTTCTATGCTTTCATCGGTATCTGTGGCAGGACCCAGTGTGGCTAAGATTTTAGTACGTCGTAACATAATGCTTGCTCATTGTGGTTAGCACCAGTTATGAAAGTCCAGCCGCTTCTTTATGTTTTTTTATTGCGAAGCGTTGTGAAAGGTGCTTTGTAATTTTATTACAGAATACTAGTCGATAATGAAAGATTTGTGAAATTAATTAACAAAAAATCATATCGACAGCCATTCTAAATAAGGAATCGCAGTAAAGCTATAGTGACACCAAGTAGCGCCTGGACTGGCCAGACCAATTTTAACGTTTGTCGTACCTGGAATCGCGCAGGGAATCTTTGACCCGTTTAAGGTTTTCGCGAAATTTCGAACCCCTCCTAAGCGTAAATCCAGTTGCCAGAATGTCAATTAAGGTTAATTGCGCGATGCGCGATGCCATGGGCATATACATATCGGTATCTTCCGGTACTTCCAGTGATAGAACCATGGTGCACTCATTGGCCAATGGACTGTTATTGGCGGTGATACCAATCACTGTCGCGTCATTGGCTTTGGCTAGTTGGGCGAGTTCAACCAGGCTCTTGGTGCGGCCGGTGTGGGAGACTAACACCACAACATCACCATCATCGCAGTTCATGCAGCTCATACGCTGCATCAGTATGTCCTCAAAATACACCACTGGTACGTTGAAGCGGAAAAATTTATTTAACGCATCGTGGGCAACGGAAGCAGAGGCCCCGAGTCCGAAAAACGAGATTTTTTTAGCTTGGGTGAGTAGGTCGACCGCGCGGTTCACGCTGTTGACGTCCACCGATTGCCTGGCGACTTCCAGTGCCGCCATCGTCGACTCGAAGATCTTTTTAGTGTATTCCTCAGGAGAATCGTCTTCCTCGACATGGCGGTTTACATAGGGCGTGCCATTGGCCAAGCTTTGCGCTAAGTGCAACTTAAAGTCAGGGTAGCCCTTGGTATCCAACCTGCGGCAGAAGCGGTTTACAGTGGGCTCACTGACATCTGACATCTTGGCGAGGGTTGCAATGCTCGAATGAATGGCTGTCTGCGGGTTGGCAAGGATGATTTCTGCCACCTTGCGTTCAGATTTACTAAAAGCCCCTTTGTGCTGGGCGATCTTTTCTAGAATATTCATGCGCTCTTGGAAATCTTCATTATAATTGTTTTTTAAACTGAACCCGGGACCTGTCACAATCTGGGTAAGCAAATGCCCAGTACTTGTAATTTATTAACAGCCCATTGTGTAAAAATTACAAACAAGGCTGACAGGAATTGGCCGTTTCGTCAAAAATAAATGCAATAAGTTGTAAATTTACTACAAATATAGTTTACTGTTGCCCTCAAAAACGAGTTGCCAGTAGTAAATATAGTAAATTTACGGCAATTTGCCATAATCATTAGTGTCTAACAATGAAAGGTTAATACTTATGGCGCCGAATAAAGTAATTGAGCCAACCGATTTTGTCCTGTTTGGAACCAAAGGGGACTTGGCTCGTCGTAAACTTTTGCCTTCCCTATATGAATTAGAAAAAGCGGGGTTGATCCACGCTGAAACAAAAATAATTGGCGTTGCCCGCTACGATTTAAGCCTTGAAGAATACGTTGCTATGGTTCGGGAAAACCTCGATGCCTTCAGCAAAGAAGCAATTTGTGAAAAGACTTGGGAAACCATGGTGTCGAAACTTGACTATGTTCAAGTCAACATGACCGACTGTGAGAGTTACCAAGCACTGCAGACCCATGTTGATATCAACCGCACTATGGTTTGCTATTTAGCCACACCTCCATCCATATACGGGGATATTTGCCGCGGTTTAAATGCGGCTGGCATCATCGATTCAAGCGTCAGGGTGGTTCTTGAAAAGCCGATCGGCCACGATTTAGAAACTTCCAAGGTGATTAATAACCAGGTTGCGGAGTTTTTTGATGAGTCGCAAATTTACCGTATTGACCACTACCTGGGCAAAGAGACGGTATTGAACCTGGTTGCGTTGCGTTTTGCTAACTCAATATTTGCTACCAATTGGGATCACAATTGTGTCGACCATGTACAAATTACAGTTGCTGAATCTGTAGGCATTGAAGGGCGTTGGGGTTACTTCGATGAAGCTGGCCAGATGCGGGATATGGTGCAAAACCATCTGTTGCAAATCTTAACCTTGATCGCAATGGAGCCGCCTGCACAGTTGGATGCCGACAGTATCCGTGATGAAAAGTTGAAAGTGCTCAAGTCACTGCGCCCTATTGACGCGTCAAATGTGCGCGAGAATACGGTACGTGGCCAATATATTAGTGGTTTTGTAAAGGGCGAGGAAGTCCCTGGCTACTTGGAAGAAGATGGTGCCAACGTAGACTCTGAAACTGAGTCATTCGTAGCCCTTAAAGTGGAACTAGATAACTGGCGCTGGGCGGGCGTGCCATTTTATCTGCGCACAGGCAAACGCATGCCGCGCAAGGTAAGTGAAATTGTCATCTATTTCCGCCCACAGCCCCACAACTTGTTCAAGGACAGCTTTAACAATCTGCCTCCGAATAAACTCACCATCCGGTTACAGCCTGATGAAGCAGTGGAAATTACGGTAATGAACAAGGTGCCCGGGTTAACCGGTTCCGGGTCTATGGATTTGCAAAAATCCAAACTGAATTTGAGTTTCTCTGAAGCATTCGAGGCTGATCGCATTCCTGACGCTTATGAAAAGCTCTTGCTTGAAGTCATGTTGGGTGACCAATCGTTGTTTGTGCGCCGCGATGAAGTGGAAGAAGCATGGAAGTGGGTTGATGGCATTTTGGCTGCTTGGAAAGCAAGTAATGAAAAGCCAGAGTCCTACCAAGCGGGTACCTGGGGACCAGTCGCCTCAATTGCCTTGCTAGCCCGGGAAAACCGTGCATGGTACGAAAGTAAAATCAAGAAGAAGTAGTGTATGAAAGAATCTTTGTTTGCGAGTACTGAAGAACTAAATACTGCTTTTGCTGGGCGAATTGTTGCCATATTAAAGGCCGCGATTGCAGAAAAAGGCAGTGCCAGCCTGTTGGTTTCAGGTGGCCGGACCCCTTTGCCGCTTTTCCAGGCGTTAACTAAAGCCGATTTAGAATGGGACAAGGTGACCATTAGCTTGGCCGATGAGCGTTGGGTGGAACCTGATGATAGCGCCAGTAATGAAAAGCTGGTGCGGGAAAACCTGCTTCAAGGAAATGCCAGTAGCGCAAACTTTTTGCCGTTGAAAACCGAGCACCGTGATGCGGCTGACGCAGTTACTACCTTAACTGAACGTTTTGCTGCAGTAGCAAGGCCATTTGACGTATTGATATTGGGCATGGGGGAGGACGGCCACACCGCTTCTTTATTCCCATGTTCTGAGCAGATTAAGCAAGGTTTGGATACCAGCAAAGACGATGTCTTTATCGCGGTTCAACCTACTACCGCGCCGCACCAGCGCATGTCGTTCACGCTAAAAGCACTGTTGCAAAGCGAAAATATATTCTTGCACTTGACGGGGGACAAGAAAAAAGCCGTATTAGAGCAAGCCTTGCAAGACAATGACCCGTTGCACACACCGATTCTCGCAGTACTGCAAAATGCAGAAGTTGAACTAGTTTGGGCGCCATAGGAGCTATCCATGAATACTATTATCCAGGAAGTTACAGAACGTATTATTGAGCGAAGCAAAGAGACTAGGAAAGCCTATCTCGACAAAATAGAAGCGGCGCGAAGGGAAGGGCCGCATCGCGGGGCCCTGTCTTGCGGCAACCTGGCTCATGGATTTGCGGCTTGTAACGCCAGCGATAAAGCGTCTTTGACCAGTATGATCAAAGCAAACATCGCTATCGTGTCTTCCTACAACGATATGCTGTCGGCGCACCAGCCTTATGAAACTTACCCGCAGCGCATAAAAGAAGCCGTGCAGGCTGTGGGGAGTGTCGCCCAGTTTGCCGGTGGTGTACCTGCCATGTGTGATGGCGTGACCCAAGGTACACCTGGCATGGATCTAAGTTTGATCAGCCGCGATGTCATTGCACAGGGAGCGGCGGTAGCACTATCACACAATATGTTCGATGGTGCCCTTATGTTGGGTATCTGCGATAAAATCGTACCTGGACTGTTGTTGGCATCCTTGAGCTTTGGTCATCTGCCAACCGTTTTTGTCCCAGCCGGCCCTATGCCTTCCGGTTTGCCCAACAAAGAAAAAGCCAGGGTAAGGCAATTGTTTGCCCAGGGTAAGGTTGGCCGTGACGAGCTGTTGAAAGCTGAATCTGCTTCTTACCACTCTGCAGGTACCTGTACTTTTTATGGTACGGCTAACAGTAACCAGCTAGTGGTAGAAATGATGGGCTTGCACTTGCCGGGATCTTCGTTTGTGAACCCAGGTACCGAATTGCGCGACGCCTTGACCGACGCCGCCGCCCGCCAGGTTACCCGCCTGACTGATTTGGGTGACAATTACATGCCCATCGGCCAGATTGTCGATGCCAAGGCTATGGTCAATGGCTTGATAGGCCTGTTGGCAACCGGTGGCTCAACTAACCACACCATGCACCTGGTTGCTGTTGCGCGCGCTGCTGGCCTAATCATCAACTGGGACGACTTTGCTGATATTTCCAGCGCTGTACCTTTGTTAACCCGTATCTATCCAAATGGTTCTGCAGACATCAACCACTTCACTGCCGCTGGCGGTATGTCATTGCTGTTTAAAGAACTGTTAGATGCAGAAATCTTGCACAATGACGTGAACACTATTTGTGGTTACGGCCTGGAGCGCTATACCAAAGAACCGAAAATCGTCGATGGTGAATTGGTGTGGGTAGACGGCGCTACTGAGTCAGGCGACAAAGACGTTGTTGCCTCTGTCGCTACCCCATTTAAGCCAGATGGCGGCTTGAAAGTGCTAGAAGGGAACTTAGGCCGAGGCGTATTGAAAACCTCTTCATTGCGTCCGGGTACCGAACACATCAAAGGCCCAGCAGTGGTATTTGAAGACCAATTTGAATTGGACGGTGCTTTTAAAGCTGGTGAACTTGATCGAGACTGTGTGGTTGTGGTGCGTTTCCAAGGCCCACAAGCGATAGGGATGCCGGAGCTGCACCGGTTGACGCCGCCGCTGGGCGTATTACAAGACAAAGGCTTTAAGGTGGCCTTGGTTACTGACGGCAGGATGTCCGGCGCGTCAGGTAAAGTACCAGCCGCCATCCACGTTACCCCGGAAGCCTATAACGGTGGTTTGCTCAACAAGGTGCAAGACGGTGACATTATTGAGTTAAATGGTTTCACTGGCGAGTTGACTTTGCACGTTTCTGACGAAGAGCTAGCTGCAAGGGAAGCAAAGCAGGCGAACATCGCCCGTCACCATATTG
Source organism: Alteromonadaceae bacterium (assembly GCA_965279005.1). Lineage (GTDB taxonomy): Bacteria > Pseudomonadota > Gammaproteobacteria > Enterobacterales > Alteromonadaceae > Planctobacterium. The sequence continues at coordinate 280,823 of CBDIHK010000030.1, forward strand.
GCATGGGTAGGGAAATGTTTGGTGGTTTTAGGACATTGTTAACGGGCGCAGAAGAAGGCGCGTGTTCTTTGTTCCACGAACAGGAGCAAGCGTGATGGCTGCCCGGTTTGTAGCCGATGTCGGCGGCACCAATATCCGGCTGGCACGGGAAGTGGATGGCAAACTGGTTGGCATTAAAAAGTACCTGTGCAATGACTACAACACCATTGCCGATGTCATCAAAGAATATATTGCCGACTTCCCAGATTTAGAATTTGAAGCAGGCTGCATTGGCATAGCTTGCCCGGTTAATAATGACTTGATCATTATGACCAACCACCACTGGCGGTTTTCGGTCAAGGCACTGAAACAAGAGTTGGGTTTGGATTGGCTGCATGTGATAAATGACTACACATCAGTTTGCATGTCGTTGCCAGTATTGGACGACAGCCAAAAAGTCCAAATCGGCCCAGGTGAAGTCAAGCCAAACCAGAATATTGCGGTATTTGGCCCTGGCACGGGCTTGGGGGTGGGGCACCTTGTCCCGGTTCACGATGGATGGCAATGCTTGGACGGTGAGGGCGGCCACGTCGACTTGCCTATTTACAACAAGGAAGACCTAATCGTTTGGGAATTCCTCAGGGAAAAGTACGGCTATGCCTCCGCGGAAGAAGCCTTGTCGGGACGTGGGTTAACCCAAATCTACCAAGCCCTGGCGGAGCACAAAAAACTGCCTGTGGAATTTACCGAACCGGCAGATATTACAGCCAATGCATTGGATGGTACCTGTACCCTATGTATTGCCACCTTAAACCGTTTTTGCGCCTTGATGGGGACTTTCGCAGGCAACCTTGCCTTGAATGTTGGTGCCCATGGCGGCGTTTATATCGCTGGCGGTATCGCGCAGCGATTTGTTGATTTCTTAAAAGCGAGCGAGTTTCGCGCCAGGTTCGAAGCCAAAGGTCGGTTCCAGCAGTACGTTGCCGACATCCCCACGTTTGTGGTGACTGAGCCGGACCATGGGTTGATAGGCACTGCTGCCTATCTAGCACAGAATTTTAAAGGTTAATATTATGAGTGATAATTGGAAGCGTTCATCCGCTGATATTTTTGCACAAGGTCCGGTCGTGCCGGTTCTGGTCATTAAAGAACTTGAGTATGCGGTACCATTGGCAAAAGCCTTGTTGGCAGGTGGCATTAAGGTGCTAGAAGTGACTTTGCGCACACCAGTGGCATTGGATGTCATTCGGAAAATCGCCCAAGAAGTACCAGAGGCGGTAATTGGTGCTGGCACCGTGACTAATGCCGAGCAATTGCAGGCCGTTACCGATGCCGGTGCCCAGTTTGCCATTAGCCCTGGCCTGACCACTGAGTTACTGCAGGCGGGCAAAAAAGGCTCCATCGCGTTAATACCCGGTATTGCGTCAATTTCAGAGTTGATGAAAGGCTTGGACGAAGGTTACGACCACTTTAAGTTTTTCCCTGCTGAAGCGTCGGGCGGTATTAAGGCGATTAAGTCTATCTCAGGCCCATTCCCAAATGTGGTCTTTTGCCCGACTGGAGGTATTGGTCCAAATAACTATTTGGATTACCTTGCCTTGCCAAATATCCGCTGCGTTGGCGGTTCTTGGCTTGCCCCAGACGACGCTATGGCAGAAGGTAACTGGGATCGGATTTCTGAACTCGCAAGAGCCGCAATCGAAGGCGCCAACACCCTTGATAAAGCTAGTTAGTATAAAAAAGCCAGGCTTACGGCCTGGCTCTTTCCTGTGGCGAAGTACCTATTAAGCTATTTTTTACCACCACCTTGCAGCTGGTGTTAATTACCCAATACCCAGGTTAGAAGCACTGCTAAAGCAGTGTCGCGGGCTTCCAACAGACCCTGTAGCGATATTTCAAGGTGTTATTGCTAGTCTTCCAACACTTCAAAAGTAAGGCCTGCTTTTTCCACTAAACGGTCTACCAAGGGCAAACCTAAACCAGTGGAGGGTGTCCAAAAGCCACCTTTTACATCGTCGCTTAGCTGTGTTGCCATGAAAATTGCGGTCTCACTTAGCATTTTGGCAGTAGAGCCATAGCCGGGATCCCTATCGCCGGTTACTTTGCAGCGCATCGTTTTTCCGGTGGCGGTCTCGCCGAAGAAATGTAGGTTGAAATACCCATTCTCTTGCTCTTCAGGCGAAGGGCCCTCCCCTGGCTTTGGAAGGAAAAACTTCTCCATCAAACTGCGCACCGGGCCAATGGTCGCTCCCAACATAAAACCGCCCAGACCTAAGGACATGCCAGTGGCTGCGCCTTTGCCCTTGCTGAGCATAGCTTCGTCGTAAAGGAAGTTTTTGCCGTATTTGGCACCGAGTAGGGCGTTGGAGCGGTGCACGACCCTGGCGTTAATGGCTTCCATTACAAAAGGGGCTGTCCACTTTTTAAAGTCTGCATCAAATTTAGCTTTGTTATTGTTGGCTTGGCGGGCGAAAAAGGGATGGCCATCAGGGCACAATACATAGGGGTTAACCAGTTGCCTGCGCAGCGCGGGATCCGCCGCCGCTTGTTTGGCGATGTTTATCATGCTGGCTACGGTACCGCCGGAGACGCCGCCTTTAGCTGCCTTCACCCGCATTTTCACCCGGTAGCAGTATTCATTGTATTCAGACTTCGATTTTTCCTGTAAAAACAACACGCCAAGGTCGGATGGGATCGAGTCAAAGCCGCAGCAGTTGATGATCCTGGCGCCAGAATCCTTGGCCTTGTCTTCATATTTCGCCAACATTGCTGCAATCCATTGCGCCTCGCCGGTAAGGTCGCAATAGTCAGTGCCCGATTCTGCGCATATGGCAACGAGTGGTTCACCGTATAGGGCATAGGGGCCGACAGTGGAAACAATGACCTTTGCTTGTTCGCACATTGCACTAAGTTGTTCTTTGTTGGCAGCATCAGCAATGATTATTGGCAAGTTAGCACCAGGCTCACCCAAGCTGGTTTTAAGTTCATCTAGCTTGGATTGGGAGCGCCCTGCGATCGCCCACCTTATTTCACCTTCAGGGTAGGTGTTGACCATGTATTGGCAGAGGATTTTGCCAACAAAACTGGTGGCTCCAAATACAACTAAATCGTAAGGCTTTTCCGACATATTTTATCCATTGGTAGCATAGCGGTGTTTTCCATTATGGTAACTAATGGGGGTTGCAGCAATGATAAGGCGCACAAAATTATTATTTTGTTGCATTGTTTTAAGCTGTACTAGCGGGTCGGCGTTGCGCCCTATTGTAAAATCAATGCAACAAAGATAAACAGGCCCTTGATTCCGTGGTAGAGTGCCGGGCCAATTGATCGTTTGTGTTGCCATCACCGTTTATTGAGGAAACTAATTACTTTGACCGCAATGAGATCACTCAACGCAAACCATATCCGGCTAATGGTGCTGGGCGTTTGGTTGCTAGCTTATTTAATCCTTAATGAATCACCCCTTAGCACCTTGATGGAGTATGGGCTGTTTAGCTTTTTAGGTGTAGTCGGTGCTCTATTCGCAAATGCTACAGGAGCTGGCGGGGGCGTGATTTTTGTGCCGTTTTTTAGCCAGTTGCAGTTTAACAATGACACCATTGTGGCGACGAGTTTTGCCATCCAGTGTTTTGGTATGACCGCTGGTGCCATCTCCTGGTACTGGTACCGCCGGCATGTCAAGCGTGAAGATGAAGAGTGGGGCGGGCTGAAGCAAGTGTTGCTGTTGACCATACCGTTTTCTGTCATATCCATTGTTGCGGTGCAGTTGTTGGGATGGCAGTCGCCAAAATCATTGCATGCCACTTTTGGCCTATTTTCCATTTTATTGGCACTGGCTATTTTTGCCTCTATCCCAATGCTGAAAAACACCGCATTCAATTGCCGGTTGACCACAGCGGATCAAATTGGCTTACCGGTGGTTGCCCTAGGGGGCGGCGCCATTACTGCCTGGCTGTCGGTGGGTGTGGGTGAACTCGTTGCTGTTTATCTGATTTTTCGGCGCTTCAATGTATCCTTTGCTATCGCATGCGCGGTGATTTTAAGTGCCTTCTCGGTCTGGGGAGGAGTCATGTACCATGCCTTTGTTACCCAGGCTGTTTACTGGCCTGTAGTAGCCTTTGCTGGTTTGGGCGCAATTGTTGGTGGTAGCCTGGCGCGTTACCTTGTGTTGTGGTTTTCGGTGACCAAACTCAAAGTTTTCTTTGCGTTTTGGGTGTTGATACTGGGAGTTGCGTCTTTGCCACTATGAAGAATATTGTAAAACAAACCAAGGCAGCCTTTTCTGCAGACGGAGAGTTGGCGCAAGCTATTCCCGGGTTCCAGCCCAGGGAACCGCAAACCCAAATGGCGACAGAAGTCGCTACAGCGATCAAAACCAAGCAGCAACTGGTGGTTGAAGCGGGTACTGGCACCGGTAAGACTTTTGCTTATTTGGTTCCCGCGATATTGTCTAGTGCAAAAGTCATCGTTTCTACCGGCACCAAAAACTTGCAGGAACAACTTTACCTCAAAGATTTGCCCCTGGTGCGGGAAGTGCTGTCTAGCAACAAGGATATTGCCCTGTTAAAAGGAAGGGCAAACTACCTCTGCCTTTACCGTCTGGCACAACATACACGGCACAGCCATCTAGTAGACAGCCAGGCATTGTCAGAATTGGCAAAAGTGAAAAAATGGGCTGTATCTACCAAGGTTGGTGATATGGGGGAACTGGATTCGATTCCCGAAGATGCCCGTATATTACCCTATGTGACCTCGACCATAGACAATTGCCTGGGACGGGATTGTCCTGATTACGAAGATTGTTACCTGGTCAAAGCCCGTAACAAAGCCATGGAAGCAGAGTTGGTGGTGGTCAACCATCATCTGTTTTTCGCTGATTTAGCCCTCAAAGATACCGGTTTCGGCGAGCTTATCCCTGAAGCTCAAACTATCATTTTTGATGAAGCCCACCAAATCCCTGATGTCGCCACCCAGTATTTTGGTGAATCGGTTTCAAGCCGGCAGATCCAGGATATGTGCCGGGATATTGCGGCAATCCAAAAAACGGCTTTAAAAGACGCTGCACAGCTGACGGCGGCTGCGGATAAGCTGCACATGGTGACCGCTGACCTGCGCCTGCTCTATCCGCAACAACCCCAAAAAGGCAATTGGTTCAAACAATTACAACGGCAAGAGGTGGCCAGCCAATTAGCGAAAATGGCTGACAGTCTAGAAGTGCTTTACGATGTGATGAAAGTACACCTTGGCCGGGAAAAAGCACTTGATGCCTTGTTTGAGCGATGTTGCCAATGCCGCAGCAAACTAAAGTTGATGCAGCAACAACAGCAGATGGGGGTGAGCCTCTGGTATGAAACAACGCCGAAGCACATCAGCTTGCATTTGACGCCATTGGATATTGGTGAAAAGTTCTCAGAACTGGCTGCTGAGCCAAAACGCAGCTGGGTTTTTACTTCAGCTACGTTATCAGTGGACGGCAATTGCCAACATTTTAAGGGACAGTTGGGATTAGATGGTGCCAAGGAATTGCTCCTGGATAGTCCTTTTGATTACCAAAAACAATCTTTGCTGTGCGTACCGCGATATTTGCCGGAAGCTAACGCCCGTGACAGGAAGCAGGTGCTCACTGAACTGGCACTGCAAATCGTAGAAGCTAGCCGTGGCGGTTGTTTCTTGCTATTTACCAGCCACGCCATGATGCGGCAAGTGGCAGAATCGCTGCAGGAAGAAGTGGACAACCCAGTGTTGGTGCAGGGGCAAAAAAGCAAACGGGTGTTGATTGCTGAGTTCCTAGCACAGCCGTCTGCGGTTCTATTGGCGACGGGGGCGTTTTGGGAAGGCGTAGACGTCAGGGGCGACAAGCTTACTTGCGTCATGATTGATAAAATTCCCTTTGCAGCGCCCGATGAGCCACTATTGCAGGCCAAAGCTGATGATTTGCGCAAGCGCGGAAAAAATCCGTTTGTGGATATGCAAATCCCACAAGCGGTGATTACCTTAAAACAAGGGGCTGGACGCTTGATTAGGGATGTAGCGGATAAGGGCGTACTGGTGATCTGCGATCCGCGGTTAGTACAAAAAGAATACGGTGCGACATTCCTGCGCAGCTTGCCCAATATGCGGCGCACCCGGTCAATGCAAGAAGCCATGGCGTTTTTGTCGCAATTGACAGAAAATACCGCGCCTGCGGACTTTGGAGAATAAGATGAAAGTATTGGTAATTGATACAGCGACCGAGGCGTGCTCGGTTGCACTACAAATAAATGGTGAAATCTTAGATGACTTTTTAGTTTGCCCGCAGCAGCATAGTGTCCGTATTTTGCCCATGGTAGAACAAGTACTGGCAGAAGCTGGGGTCAAGCTTGCCGTGCTAGATGCGATAGCGGTTGCCCAAGGTCCAGGTAGCTTTACCGGAGTAAGGATTGCCATGGGAATGGCGCAGGGATTGGCGTTTGCCAGCGATTTGCCAATTGTAGGTGTATCCACCTTGCAGGCAATGGCACAAGAAACCTACCAGGATACCGGTTCAAGCCGGGTATTATGTGCTATCGATGCCAGGATGTCTGAAGTCTATGCCGGTGAATATCTGCTAGATGAAGATGGCTTAATGCGTATCAACGGCAAAGAAAAGGTGATACCTCCGGCTGAGTTTGTCAGTACATTGCTCGGGGATGGGCAGGCTTTTGGTTATGCTGGCACTGGCTGGAATGCTTATCCTGAACTATCTGCTAAGGTGAGTGGCGTGCCTTTAGTGCACTATCCCAAAGCGCGTTTTATGCTGCCTATGGCCAACAAGTTAGTTGCAGAACAAGTTTTCTATCAACCTTCTGAAATTGAACCCGTTTATTTACGTGACAAAGTAACCTGGAAAAAACTGCCAGGAAGGGAGTAGTCTGTCTGCGCTTAACGCAGGTCGCATATTTAAGCTTACTCGCATATTTTTACCCAACCCCAAGCGTTGTCGATTCCGCCGCTATGCCTTGATGATTGGCTCATTTATTGCATTAAATGCCACAGCAACCCCTAAATAAGCATCCATGAGTCAAAAAACCGTGGGTGTAGTCCGCTGGTGTAATATTGGGAATAGTTTAAGTGGGAATAGAAAGCTCTATCGTTGCTGCCGGTAATGCCTTGGTCATTAACCCGCAACCTAAATCGACGCAGAGAGGTCCTGAGGTCAAGCCTATACCGGAGCAAAAACCGGAAGCGGCGGAACGTTCCGAGATCATTATCCGCCAAGGTGATGAAAAGGCCTATGAGCGCGCGGATGAATACCGAGAAGCCCAACAACGCACCTATAGGGAGTTTTCCGACGGCAGTTCCCGTGACGCTATTGAGGCTTACCAGAGCCTGTTGGTTGCTAGTAAACGCGAAGAAGTCAGCGAGATGATGGGGGTTGACACTTACGCCTAGTAAGCAGCAACAGCTGTTGACCAGCGCAAGGCCTTTTCTTGCGTTTTGGGGATTTCAAAAGTTCAGTTTTAATTCATTTTTCCAGGCCATACTTGTACTATGGCTACATTAACTATCCGACGAGGCAAGAATCATGCGTAAGTTGTTATGCGCGTTTTTACTGCTGGGTGTCGCGGCTTGTTCCACGGTACCTGAGAGCGTACAAGTACCGCCCGATACCAATTTGGTTACCTATAAAGCCTATGCCATGGCGCCTGAAAGCAATGAGGGAGCCGTTGCCCGCTGGGGCGGTGTGGTTGCCCATATCGAAAACCAGGCAGAATCGACCATGCTGGAGGTGGTCCACTATCCCCTGCGCAGCTATGGTCGACCAATTATTAAACGAGAAAGCATTGGTAGGTTCCGGGTTTATATTGATGGCTTTTTGGATCCTATGGTATACCAAAAGGGCAGAATGATGACTTTCGCTGGTGAGCTTGCAGGTGTCGAGGATGGCCTGGTAGGCGAGCATCAATATCGTTTTCCAACCCTAAAGGCTGGTGGTTACTATCTGTGGGAAGACATCGAACGCATTGAGATAGAACACATATCCTTATGGCCCTATGGCTATGGCCGATATGGATGGCCTCACCGCGGCTGGTATGGCTGGGGAGCATGGCCTTACCATCAAAGGGTTATATTGCGCAGGAAACATGATTATTACCGGGATTACTCGCGGGGGACTAGAAATAGCCAAAGCCAAGAGTCCCAGGGGGCGAGCAACCAAGCCTCGGGTAACAACAATCCCCAGAGCCGCTCAGAAGCGCGGGAATCGCTACGCGATGAAATGCGCAATATCCGCCAGGGTGAGCGCAAAGATCCTTGAGCTAATCTTTCCGCCTGGAAACCTGGGCGGCGGCGATTTACCATGAAGCGGCAAACAATTGCCGCTTTTTTGTTTTTCCTATCAGTGTATTGCGATAGCATCGTCGTGGAATAAAAAGAATTAGCTACAGGGCGAACAATGCAGGAAACCCATTTCCAACTGCAAAATATAACCTTGGCCGGGCTTGAATCTGAGCCTGCCAACGGTAAACCTATTATTCTGGCAATGCATGGCTGGTTGGACAATGCCGCCAGCTTTGTACCACTGGCGCCACTGCTACCTGGATCCTACAGGCTGGTATCCTTAGATTTGCCAGGCCACGGCAAGTCTAGCCATAGAAGCCCCGACGCCCACTACCATTTGATGGATAACATCCAGGATTTACACGAGTTGTTTTTGCAGCAAGACTGGCATGACGTCACCTTGCTAGGGCATTCCATGGGCGGGATACTAGCGTCGGTATACGCAGCCTGTTTTCCAGAGCGTATCAAGAAGCTCATTATTATGGAGTCCTTCGGTCCACTTACCTTGGAGGCAGAATCTAGTGCCCAGCAATTGCGGGATTCAGTGAACAGCAGGTTAGCTATTGCCGCTAAGACGCCACGGCATCCTGACTCTGTCGGGCAAGCAGTTACGGCACGAATGCTGGCGGGAAAAATGAAACAAGAATCCGCCCAGATCCTGATGCTAAGAAACCTGAAACAAGTGGACGGTGCGTTGCAGTACAGTACTGACCGTCGCTTGCGCACGATTTCCACATTGCGCCTAACCGAAGCCCAGGCCAATGCTTTTCTAAAACAAATAGCTTGCCCGACCTTGGCTATTTTGGGGGAGCAAGGTTTTGAAAAGCTCAAACGCAATATGTCCAAGCGCCAGGGCGTCATTGCTGATTTAACTACAGTGGAATGCCCCGGAGGCCATCATGTGCACATGGATAACCCTACTGATGTTGCGGTTAAAATCCGTGAATTTCTTGAATAACGGCATTAACTTAGCTCGCTATTGGGGTTAAGGATGGCTATTTGTGAAACATTTGTGATTTTAAGTTTAACTTTGTAAATTCATTGGCTAGTATTATTTCAAATAACAACAACAAGCTCTTAGCACAAGCGATAGCTTGGCATACACAAGAATAACATCGGCAACAACCTGCACCCTAAGGAGTCAGCACAGTGGAAAAAGTATGGCTTAATAATTACCACTCAAGCGTCAGCCCAGAAGTAGATCCGGACAAGTACTCGTCATTGGTCGATATATTCGAGCAATCTGTCAAGAAATATGCTGACAATACCGCCTATATCAATATGGGGCACAGTATTACATTCCGGGAGTTGGACAAGCTAACCCAGCAGTTTGCCGCCTATTTGCAAAGCATCGGTTTAAAAAAGGGTGACGCAGTTGCCATTATGATGCCGAACTTGATCCAATACCCGGTTTGCATCTTCGGTGTATTGCGTGCCGGCATGGTGGTGGTAAACGTCAACCCCATGTACACCACCCGCGAACTCAAACACCAGTTAAATGATTCCAATGCCAAGGCCATCGTTATAGTCGATAACTTTGCCAATACCCTAGCCGACGTTATCAAAGAAACCCCAGTGCAACACACCATGCTGACCAGCATAGGTGACATGTTGCCCATTCCCAAGCGCTGGTTAGTGAATTTTGCCGTTAAATATGTCAAGAAAATGGTACCTGAGTTTAGCTTGCCTGGCGCTACGCCATTTCTAAGTGCACTCAGCAAAGGCAAAAGTTTGCCCTTCAACAAGGTTGAAGTTACCAACGATGATTTGGCCTTTTTGCAATACACAGGTGGTACAACGGGTGTTTCCAAAGGTGGCATGCTGACCCATCGCAATTTGGTGGCCAACCTGGAGCAAGTTTCTGGCTTCCTGGAACCTGCAATCACCCCAGGTGAAGAAATTGTGGTTACCGCATTGCCGCTTTACCACATCTTTGCGTTACAGGGTAACTGCCTGACCTTTATGAAGTTTGGCTGCCCTAATTTGTTGATCACGAATCCAAGGGACATGCCGGGGTTTGTGGCAGAGCTGACCAAATATAATTTTACCGTGCTGACTGGGGTAAATACTTTGTTCAATGGCTTGCTAAATACTCCCGGGTTTTCGGATCTTGATTTTAGCAATTTCAAATTTGGCCTCGGTGGGGGCATGGCGGTGCAAAGGGCAGTTGCCGAGCGCTGGCATGAAGTGACAGGGACGGTTTTATTGGAAGGCTATGGCCTAACCGAATGTAGCCCTGTGGTAACTGTTAACCCACCGCAATTGGAACGTTACAAAGGCTCTATTGGTATGCCGGTGCCGTCTACCGAAATCAAATTATTGGATGAAGAGGGCAATGAAGTGCCGGTGGGCGAGCCTGGCGAAATGTATGTTAAGGGACCACAGGTCATGAAGGGCTACCTTGGTAGGGCGGAAGCCACGGCAGAAATCCTAAAAGATGGCTGGCTGGCGACGGGTGATATAGCCAAATGTGACGAAGACGGTTATTTCTACATCGTAGACCGTAAGAAGGACATGATTCTGGTTTCAGGCTTCAATGTGTTCCCGAATGAAGTAGAGGATGTCGCGGCAATGCACGACGGCGTACTAGAGTGTGCCGCTATCGGGGTGCCGCATGAAGTGTCAGGCGAAATCGTCAAACTGTTTGTGGTGAAAAAGGATCCCAACCTCACTGATAAGGACGTGATTTCACACTGCAAGAACCATCTGACCGGTTATAAGGTACCAAAAATTGTTGAGTTTAAGGACGAGCTTCCCAAGTCAAATGTTGGTAAGATCCTCAGACGGCAATTGCGGGATTAAATTAACATCCCAACTAAGCTCAACCGCTTAGTAGGTTATTCAAAAGAGCCGGCATAAGCCGGCTTTTTATTTAGTGGTACGGAAATAATCGAGGAACATGAGTTACCAATATATTACTGAAAATGAGGAATTGGCGCAGTTTTGCCAAGAAGCGGCTAGCCAACCCTATGTGGCAATTGATACCGAATTTGTCCGTACCCGTACTTTTTTCCCTATTTGCGGATTAATACAGGCCAATAATGGCAGCCAGACTGTGTTGATTGATCCCCAAGCAATCAGCGACTGGTCTGCTTTGGTAGATCTGATGCAAGATCCCGGGGTAATAAAAGTCCTGCACTCTTGCTCAGAAGATTTAGAAGTGTTCCAAAAACTACTAGGCACCATGCCAGCCCCGCTATTTGATACCCAATTTGCGGCAACCTTGCTCAACTTAGGCAATGCACTGGGCTACGCAAAATTGGTGGAGCAATTGCTGGGCATACAAATCGACAAGGGGGAGTCGAGGACAGACTGGCTTCAGCGGCCATTGACAGATCAGCAATTAAGCTACGCCGCCAATGACGTTGTCTATTTGCACCAGCTATATCCCATGCTGCAACAGCAATTGCAACAACAGCTGCGCTTTGATTGGGTCATACAAGAGGGGGAGTTGATGTGCGAGAGAAAGCGAACTCAACTACCCAATGAATATCGCTATTTGCAGGCCAAAAACAATTGGCAGTTGCGCCAGCAAAGGCTGGAGGCCTTAAAGTTATTGAGCCAATGGCGCTACGACAAGGCTGCATCCAAGGATTTAGCCTTGAATTTTGTGGTTCGGGAGGCCAACTTATTTGAAGTCTGCCGTAAATTACCCCCTGATATAGCAGCGCTTGCTGAACTTAGGGTATTGTCTGGAAAAGAAATCCGGATTTACGGCAAAGAAATCATTGCACTTGTAAAGGATGCCAAGGCCACCCCTGTAGAGGCTTGCCCTGATCCAGTAAAGAGGTTAGTCGATATCACCGCCTATAAAAAAACCAGCCAGGCACTGCGCGAAGGCATAGCTGCTGTTGCCGGGCAATCCAATATTCCGATTGAGATCCTGGCTTCGAAAAAATTAAGTAACCAATTTTTAAAATGGCTTTGGTTTGACCTGGAAGAATGTAAGATCCAGGGCTTGTTACCCGATCTTATGTGCGGTTGGCGCAAACAATTACTAGAGCCTGTGTTGGCACCGTACCTAACTAAGCCGTAAGCCAACACTCGTTTCAATTTTATCTAAAAGAATAATTTTTATGTTGTGTGCAATTTATAAATCCAGCAAAAAAAAATGAAACCTATCTGTACGTGGCCAAAAAAGGTGATTTTAGCCAGGTACCCGAGGCTTTGTTGCAGCAATTCGGTGCGCCGGTTTTAGTCATGCTATTTAATTTGGATGGCGATAAACCATTAAAGCAGGTGGAAAACGCAAAAGTAAAAGACGAAATACAAAACAAAGGGTTTTATTTGCAATTACCTCCGCCAGAGCAAAGCCTATTAGCAAAGCATCGCGTCCAATTAGGTTTAGATGAGCAGGTAGACAAATGAGCAAAAAAGGCATGTTTAAAAAATTAATTGTGATTGTGGGGCTGGCACTGGCTAGCCAGAATGGCTTGGCGGATAGCAAACCAACATTTGAAGAGTACGTTGAACAATTCAAGCAAGAGGCCGAAACTAAAGGTTTTTCGCCTGAGTTCTTGGACGAGGTGTTCCGCGATGTTAAATACCGCAAAACCGCAGTCAAGAAAGATCGCAACCAGCCGGAATTTAAGGTGACGCTTGATACTTATTTGCCTAAACGCCTGCCTCAGTGGAAAGTAGATAGGGCAGTTAAACTTTACCACGAACACCAAGCTATATTGTCAGAAATTGCCGAAGACTATGGTGTACAAGCTAGGTTTATAGTGGCGCTTTGGGGGATGGAAAGTAACTTCGGCCGGATCCAGGGCAACTATCCGGTAATTTCGTCATTATCGACAATGGCATATGACGGACGCCGTGAAGCATTTTTCCGAAGGCAATTGTTTGCCGCGCTGACCGTGCTCCGGGAAGGCCACATCGCACCTGCTGATTTTAAGGGTTCGTGGGCGGGGGCGACCGGCCAGAGCCAATTTATACCCACATCTTTCCTGACCTATGCTGTTGACTACAACCAAGATGGTAAAAAAGACATTTGGAATGATACCGCTGATGTGTTCGCCTCTATTGCCAATTATTTAAAAACAGAAGGCTGGGATAACACCGCAACTTGGGGGCGGCAAGTGAGCATCCCTGAACAGTTTGATATCAACCTAGCAGGTTTGAAACGCAATAAAATGAAATCCTTGTCAGAGTGGCAAAAGCTCGGCGTGCGCCGCTTGGACGGACGGGATTTGCCAGATCGGGACATTGCCGCGTCAATGATCATGCCTGATGATAGGGAGGGCAGGATTTACCTGGTATATGAAAATTTCCACACACTTATGGACTGGAATCGATCTACCTATTTTGGGGCTTCAGTTGGCCATATGGCAGATCGCATTCGATTAGGACGCTAACAAACCATGTATCGGCACAAGTTTATCAAGGGTGGGCCTATCGACTTAACACCAGGTAAAGCGGTTTGTGTGGGACGCAACTACCTTGACCATATCCATGAGTTAAACAATCCGGTGCCAGGGCAACCGCTATTGTTTATCAAGTCGAATAATAGTTTCGCTGATATGGCGCAGCCATTGATAATTCCCGCAGAGGGGGAGTGCCATAACGAGCTTGAAGTGGCGTTATTGATCGGCAAAAAGTTGGACAAGTCCTATGATAACCCGATTGATGCAGTTGTTGGTGTGGGGTTGGCATTGGATCTGACTTTGCGCGACGTCCAGGACCAGCTTAAAAGCAGTGGCCATCCATGGGAACGGGCCAAAAGCTTTGATAACAGTTGTCCAATCTCGGGGTTTGTGCCGGCTGCGGAAATTTCTAGCCTAGACGAACTCAACTTCGATTTACAAGTAAATGGCGTGGAACGCCAACATGGCCTTACTAAAATGATGATGTATTCTTGCCGGGATTTACTTTCCCACATAGCACAGACCTTCACATTGATGCCAGGGGACATTGTGCTGACCGGCACGCCCAAAGGGGTTGGGAAAATTGTGCCAGGGGATAAACTTACCGCTACCCTAAACGATTATTTTTCTGTTACAACTGAGGTAGCTGCATGAGCCGGTTTTGGGAACAAAAGTCACTCGCAGACATGGATCAAGCCGAATGGGAAGCCATTTGCGATGGCTGCGGCAAGTGCTGTTTGCACAAGTTTATCCATGATGAAGACACCGAGGAAGCTGAAACAACAGACCAAATCAAGGAAGGTGAATCACTTGAGTTTACCAATATTGTTTGCAGCTATTTGAATACCAAGAATTGCTCCTGCACCCAATACCAAAAGCGCACCGAGTTGGTACCTGACTGTGTGCAATTGACCAAAGACAACCTAGACCAAATTTTTTATATGCCATCTAGTTGTAGCTACCGCAGGCTGCATGAGGGCAGGGGGCTACCCAGTTGGCATCCTTTATTGCACCGCAATAAAAAAACCGCGATGCACAAAGCTGGTATGTCAGTCAGGGGCAAGACCGTGTACGAGCACGAAGTCGACATGGAGCAGTTTGAAAACTATATCGTGCTATGGCCGTTAGAGGATTTGGACTAATCCAAGTTTGGCAAAGTGTGTTCAATAAAACTGCCTAACTGCAAATCTGCAAAGTCTTCGCTGCTTTTCAACCGGGTTAAGGTCTTTGCTTGATCTTCAGGCCGTTTGTTTTGGCCTAATTTAGCTTTACCCTCTACCTTGTCTATCGTTATCTGGAAGGAAACAATCGCATTTGCCAACTTTTCTATAAACGCCGGTTGATAGGTCTCCGGTTTATCTTCATAGTCAGCGTCGTATTCTGCCAGCAGGCGCTTGGCGACTTCTTGGTTTGCTGAAGTATTTAGTACTTGCGCTTTGCCATAAACGTGCACCGCGACGTAGTTCCAGGTAGGTACCGCGGGGCCAGTGACATAGTCCTCACCAGAAATGTATGCATGTGGCCCGTGGAAAATACACAGCACTTCACTGCCATCCAAGGTTTTCGTGTGCGGGTTTGCTTTAGCCATATGGCCTTCTAGGAAGGCACTACCGTCAGCTCCATTGCGAAGCAACAGTGGGATATGGCTCGCTTGCATCGGAGTGGCCGTGGTTACGGTGGCAAAAGGGTAAGCTTTTACCAACTGCAGTGCTTGGCGCTCTGTTAGTGCGAATGGGCGCGGAATGTACATAATAGTGAAAGAAGCCGGTATTAGAACTTATGGCGTTTTAATAATCGAATTCCCAAGACCAAAACAAACACAGCAGCATAGGCGGCAAAAATCGCAATCATCCACTGCGGCATGCTAAGGGTCAGGAATTGCCAATCTATGTCGCCGCAATCTCCGGTCGCCGCAAAAAACGAGGGTATCCATTCGTGCAGCGGCATAAAAGCGGGGAAATTAGGCACTATTTCACAAGCCGCAAAAAATGGGTTGAGTGCCGTCTGCTTGTCAACGTGCTCCACCGCTATTTGCAGGCCCCAAAATGCAGAAACTCCCCAGCCAATAAAGCCCATGCCACGGCCAAGCGTATTGTTCATCAGTATCGGAACAAGGGCCGCGATCATGATGCCAAACACCGCCGTACGCTGGTAAATACACATAATGCAGGGTTCTAGTCCCATACCGTACTGGAAATACAGGGCAACGGCTTCCAAGATAAATGCTGTGGCAAAAAGGAGTATCCAGGGCTGGCGGGATTCGGCGAGTTTGGCAATCTTATCCATAATATTCTGCATTATAGTTTTTTTTACGCAGTATACGCAGATTAGAAAAAAATAGCAGTAGCCGAACGGGCGGCTTGGGCAATTCAGCCCAAGCGAAGCCCCAACCCGTGTCAGTGACTGTTAACGTCACCTAATTCAGCAGGGTGGTGGTCGATCCATTGCATTTGATAGAACCATTCAGTTAGGTCGTAAAGGTTGTAATAAACACAAGCCAGGCCAACTGTGGTCATGACTAGCGTGTAGGGCAGGGCCATGTATACCATTTTGCCGTAGGACAATCGCAGCAGTGGCGCTAATGCCGAAGTGAGAAGAAACAAAAATGCAGCTTGGCCATTTGGCGTGGCAACACTTGGTAGGTTGGTGCCAGTGTTGATGGCAACCGCCAGCATATCGAACTCATCACGGCTAATGGCGCCTGCTTTAAGTGCTGCGCCCACTTCAGTGATATAGACCGAGCCAACAAATACATTGTCACTAATCATCGAAAGAGCGCCGTTGGCTAGGTAGAACAACAGCATTTGGGTTTTTCCTTCATAGGACAAGACCCAAGCAATGACTGGGCTAAATAGCTGTTGCTCAATGATAACTGCAACCACGCCAAAAAAGACGCATAACAAGGCGGTAAAAGGCAACGCGTCTTGGAAAGCGCGGCCAAGGGAATGTTCTTCTACAACTCCACAAAACGCGGTGGCTAGTACGATAACAGAAAGGCCAATGATACCCACCTCAGCCATATGTAGGCCCAAACCTACCACTAGCCAGACGCCGACAAAAGCCTGCACCATCAACTTGGCCCTGTCCTTCTGATTGCGTTTATTATCTACATGGTTGCTGTATTCAATTAAGATCGCCCGCACCTTTTTAGGCAATTGCACGCCATAATCAAACACCTTAAATTTCTCCAACAAGAAAGTGGTTAGCAGGCCGCACACAAACACCGGCACAGTTATCGGGCTCATTCGGATAAAAAACTCCAAGAAATCCCAGCTGGCTTTTTGTGCAATGATCAAATTTTGCGGTTCGCCAACCCGTGTCATTACGCCGCCTAGAGCAGTGCCGACCGCGGCATGCATCATCAAATTACGCAGAAAGGCGCGGAACTGTTCTAGATCCCGTCGACGCAGATGGTGTACATCTTCGTCTTCGGTGTGGTCATGCTTTTGGTGGAAGTCTTTACCTGACGCCACTTTGTGGTAAATAGAATAAAACCCCGTTGCTACAGCAATAATAACCGCGACAACAGTAAGCGCGTCCAAAAACGCCGACAATACCGCAGAAGCGGCGCAAAATGCCAAAGATAGTGTCGTCTTGCTACCCACGTTTATCAGCAGTTTGGTGAAAAAGTGCAGCAGCAGGTCTTTCATAAAATAGATACCTGCCACCATAAATACCAAGAGCAGGACAACGCCAATATTGCCGTGTATTTCGTGGTACATCAGTTCTGGCGTGGTCATACCTATCAGCAGGGCTTCAATTAGCAGTAGCCCACCTGGCTGCAACGGATAGCATTTCAGCGCCATCGCGAGGGTGAAAATGAATTGCAAAACCAGCACCCAGCCTGCAAGGTATGGGCTGAAAGTAAAGATAAATGGATTTGCTATTAGAAAGCCGATGATGGTTTGTTTATACCATCCAGGGGCGTTGCCCAAAAAGTTTTGGTAAAGGGCTTGGGTCATTGTTTGCGACATGGCAAAACATTCCTTATATGGGTAAAACGTGTCCGTTGAAAACTGGGGGACAGTAGCTGGTGTTAAAGCAGAAGCCTAGAAAGTGCGTATTATTTGGTTACCATTTTAAACAAATATGACATAAATTCATAAGGATTAATGGGCTTATGATGATCATGATCAATCTGTCTAGGGTTCTGTTTATCCAGGCGACAAGGGTAGGGGAATGTTTTTGAAAAGTAATTCTAATTTGCTTACAAAGCATTGTGGGCGTGGAATCAAATTTTTGGTTTGCAACCTTCTGTTGGCACTTTTTTGCTCACCGGTATCCGTTTGGTCTGCTGACACTTTAGTGGTCGGCTATATTGAACGCGCTCCGGTTATTTTCCAAAACGCCGACGGTGCCCTTCGCGGTTCGATGGGGACTGAGCTGGCAAAGCTGATGGAAAAGGCCCGTATCCATGCTAGTTACAAACGTTTTTTACCTAAGCAAATTGACCAGTATATGTCGGATGAGTCTGTGCAAGCACAATTGGCCACGCCGGTTTTGGCTGACGATAAATCAGTGTTTTTGTTTAGCGAAAAGCCCATCGTGCAGTTGCAGTTCTATACTTACCGGTTAAAAGCAGCGCCACCGGTAGTGCAGTTTGAAGATATCTTTAACAAAAACATTATTATGCCGGTTTCTATTGAAACCATGCGGGGGGAACCGCGCCGTATGTTCACGGAACCAGAGCACAACATCACTATACTGGCGGAAAACTATAGGTTAGAGCAGGCGTTGCCTTTATTGCGCAACCTAAGGGCGGATTATTACGTTAGCTATGTCGCGCCGAGCAGTGTTGCATTTGATTTCAACCAATCGCGCATGTTGCGTTATTTACAAGCGGACAAGTTGTTTTCGGTACCGCTGCATTTGGTGGTGCGAAAATCAACACCTAACGCCAGTGACATAATGGCGCGTATTAATAATGCGTCAGAAAAGCGCTAGTATTTCAAAATTTCTGGATATTTGGTCAGTTTTAACCCGCTCGTTACCTCATGGCGGTTGATCATGGTTTAATTCATTGCTAGCTTTAACTACATACTGGTACAATCAGTTGTTGGTAGCCATTGGGGTTGCCGTAAAAGCAATAATAATAACCAAGTGAGCTAATAGATGATCTATAAAGCGCAGAGTCCCGCAGGGTTCGCGGAAGAGTATATTGTTGAGTCTATTTGGAGCGGTCGCTTTCCGCCGGGCACGATTTTGCCGGCAGAACGCGAGCTATCTGAATTAATAGGCGTAACGCGAACTACTTTACGGGAAGTACTGCAACGCTTAGCGCGTGATGGTTGGCTGACAATACAGCATGGAAAACCTACGCGGGTCAATAATTACATGGAAACCTGCGGCCTAAATATCTTAGAAGCTCTCGCCCGTTTAAATGAAGAAGGTATACCTGCCCTGGTGGACGACCTACTTGCCGCACGTAACAATGTCAGTGCTTTGTTTATTCGCGGTGCAATCAAGGTTAATCCCGAGAAAGTCGCAGAGATCCTTTCCAAACGCATCCAGATGGAAGACGATGATTTTGAAAAGGATGGCAAACAGTTCGCTGAGCTAGACTACCAGCTGACCCATGAATTGGCCGAAGCATTTGGCAACCGTGTCTACATATTGATGATGAATGGCTTTAAAGGTTTGTATTCCCGTATCGGCGGTTTTTACTTTTCCCATGAAAAAGCGCGTGAGCTAACCCGGAAGTATTATCGCAACCTGCTGGAGCTGGCCCAGCAAAAAGATCACGAGAGCGCCAACCAGGTTGTCCGGCAATACGGCATTGATAGCGGCAAAGTATGGTACGAGATACGCGAAGACTTGCCGCCAGGCTTTGCCGATTAAGCTAACCTGCCAAGCTCCTACCCAAAGCCATTGCCACTATAGGTTATGGCTCTGCGACCTTTCACAACTGCAATCCAATCTCCTGTAGCAAAGAATAACTCACTCTAAATACACACTTCTAAATTAGATATCCGTTTCTAATTTATTTGCTTAATCTATTCACTGAATCGCAATGGTTCTTAAAAAGTTCAATAAAAACAGCTTGTTAAGACCAAAATCGGATTAATTTTAAATTATTTGAGTAGTTAGTATGCGATTTCTAAATTAAATCCGTAATCTTTGCACTATCGAAACACGAAACGAAACCGAATCGAACTTAAATTGAGGACTTAATCATGACTAAATTAGAAACTTTGAAATCAAAAGTTGGTGACGCTGAAGAATTTGCTCGCAAAATCTGGTTGGCTGGCCTTGGTGCTTACGGCAAGAGCATTGACGAAGTACAAAGCAACTACGAAAAAATGAATGCTGAAGCCACTAAGTTGTTTGAAGACTTGGTAGTAAAAGGCGAAGCTTTGGAAACTGAAGCCAAAGGCAAGTTCAAAGAAAAAGCCAACATCGAAGAGCGCGTTGCTGACGTTCGTAAAAAGCTAGGCTTGGACAAGCAAAGCGACGAAGACAAAATCGCTGAGCTATCTGCCAAAATCGACGCATTGACTGAAGTTGTCGCTAAGCTATCTGCTAAGTAAGCACCTTTGGGGCGGCCATGGCCGCCTTATCCCAACTAATAACTGAGAACACGGGGGTATCCCATGAAAACGGTAAAAACAATCGAAAAAGCGGGTCGCCAAGTATGGTTGGCCGGTCTCGGGGTTGCCTTGTTAGGCCGCGAATATGCTGGCAAAAAGCTAGATGAAATATTTGAAAGCGGCAACAGCCTTATCAGCGACATGTTGAGCAAAGGTGTTGATGTGGAGGC
Source organism: Alteromonadaceae bacterium (assembly GCA_965279005.1). Classification (GTDB taxonomy): domain Bacteria; phylum Pseudomonadota; class Gammaproteobacteria; order Enterobacterales; family Alteromonadaceae; genus Planctobacterium. Next base: position 301,223 of record CBDIHK010000030.1, read on the forward strand.
TGATATCAAAGCTATGTTAAACGGCAAAGTCGTTACTGACGACAGGATCAGTGAGTTAAGGGAAAAGTTGGGATTAAACAGGGAATCGCGGGAAGACACGATCGAGAAACTGACCGCTAAAGTTGACGCATTATCCCAAGTTGTTGCCAAATTGGCTGAGCAAAAAGCCAAAGAAGAAAAAGCTGAAGCTGCAGCAGCTAAAAAAGTGGCTGCGCCTGCTAGCAAAGCTGCTGAAGCTAAGGCGACAACTACTGCTGCTAAACCAGCAGCAAAACGCACCACTACCCGCAAGCCACGGGCAACGGCAGCAACGACTGCCCGAAAAACCACAGCACGCAAGCCTGCAGCAGCTAAAACGACTGCTGCTAAAAAGGACTCTGACGCGGCTGAATAGTTTGTGACATTATCCACTTCTGCTCATTGTGTGGATAGTCCCTGTAAGCCCTCGAAAGAGGGCTTTTTTTATGCCTGACTTTGTATCTCCCTTAATTCTACCCTGCAAACTTTGCCGCCTTGGCCACCCTTTCCACTGACAGTGTTTGTCACAACAAACGGGTAACTTGCTTCTAACCAAACTTGGATTGGCACGCACTATTAGCAAGGGGGAAACCATATGCAAACTAGTCTCAAAGGGCTGTTCCAATATTATTTGGATAGGCTGGGTTGTATTTTAGATAAGGTGCCGGAGGACGAATTTTCCAAGTCCTTGGCACCAGGCATGTTGTCCCTGGAAGAGAATGCGAAGGTGGCTTTGACCTTTGTATTGCGGGGTTACTGTCCTTTGTTGGGCGAAGCGGTTGTTTCCTTTTATGATGCAGAACCGGGTAGGAATTCGCTGCAGCAGCAACTAGCGAAAACCCTGGGCTTCCTTGAACAGCAACCCGATGTAAGCGTGATTGATAAGAATGTCATTGTTGAAGACAAGGCGGGTTTTAACAAAGTTGCTTTGCTACAACCCGATTATATTCAGCGCTATATTTTGCCAAATTTCATGTTCCATTTGAGTATGGTTTACGGGATTGCCAGGGCTAATGGAGTGGAACTCGGGAAAGGCGATTTTGATGGTATGCATAGCTATCCCGCTGGCTTTAGCTTTTGAATCCCATAAGGGGGCTTTGTGTGGGGTTAAAGCGCATAGCTGCGCCCTTAACAAAAATGCCAGCAAGCTGCTGGCATTTACTTGTTTAAAGAAAAGTGCAATTAGCTTGCTTGAACTAAACGCAAACCCGATTGCCCCGAAAGCAGTTGTTGTTCGCGTTTCTTCAGCAATTTTAAGTATTTGCGGAAGGTTTTACTAATTTGGGTATTACGTCTGATAATATCGAGTTGTGGCCAAGTGGCACGCTCTGCACTATCTATTAATTCCTGTATGTTTTCCACAGTAGGATTGGTAAAAATACGCTGGATGTTACCCAAGCTACGCTCAGGAATAATGTTCACATCACCCACATATTGTTGTTCAACAATGGAGCGTATTTTATGGATACCCAGTTTTGCGCCGCGGTGGTCAACTAAGCTTTCTAGCACATCACAGGCATAGATGCTGTTGATTTTGGCGAGGTTGGCAATATGGCGCTTGGTAATTGCAAACCAGTCATTCGAGTGCTTTTTGCTGCGCGACAAAAAGGGGACTGCCACCGGGTTCGTTTGGCTGACAATGCTGTGGTTGACACCGTATAAACGGGCCAAGCGTTGGTATGGCATATCTGCCATGATGGATCCGTCCAGAAACTTGCGGTTTGGAATATAAGGTACGATCTTGCCAGCTTGGTTCTTCGCTTTTAACGCTACCGGTGTGAAAATGAAGGGGATAGCGCATGATGCCCGAACTGCCATGGTGATTATGGCATTCGGGGATGTCTTGGCGTTTAACAAGCGCGAATATTGGTGCAAGTCAGCAGGGGACACTGTAATTGTTATCTTACGTCCAGTCCGGTTGAAGGCCTCTTCGAAAGTAGTATCGCCAAACAATTCAATTAAGGCATTTTCCAGGTTGGTACTGTCTAACAAACCGTATTGTGCTGATCCCAGCCATACTGCCCATTTGTGGAAGCGTTCGTAGATGGCTTCAGCAGTCAGGTCGTGCTTTAGTTCTTCGTCAGTGCGGGTACCTACTAGGGCCGTAATGATAGAACCTGCACTGGCGCCGCTTATCACAGGGGGCAGCAAGTCATTTTCCACGAGCGATTTGACTACACCGCAATGGAAAAAACCAAGGCCGGCGCCACCGCTCAGCATCAAGCAGCTTTTGCCGTATGCGTGGTAGGTTTCGTCGAAGAAGGACAATTTTTCGTAGAAGTCGATCTCATTCTCATCGGCGTGGTAAATCATCTTCAACGCATCACACACCGTGTCTAGGAACTCTTGGATCAAGTACTTGGTGCCGATTTTACAATGGTTATTGAGTTCAGGGTTTGAGATGTTGCCAAGGTTGCCATGGATACCTTCGTGCAATATCGACATCAATCCAGCGGGGTCACCATGTGATTGGGCAAAGCGCAAACGCTCGACCCGTTTGCGGATCAAACGGTAGTCATAAGCGCGATCCCTTTCCTTTGCTTTCCACTCGTTGGCACCCGACATTTGGTCGTGGGCGATACACGCTTCCTGGTATTCGCCATAGGATTTAGCGTGGTGGATGGCTTGTTCTATCTTGGTCAGGGTCAGAGGTTTTGCCATGGTACTGCCTACTTTTATACTAGTCTTACCACTTTTACCGCAAACAATTAGAAATGGCTACCAAATCTAGCATTTTCGGCGAAAGTTATGTAATCGGTGGTGAACATGCCGTCAACTGTCGGTAAAAAATTCACCTAAGCTATAAGCTTTAGAGCTATATACGTAAAAAAAGCGTTTTTAGATTGACCATTCTAATTCCTCTAGTTAGCCTGACTGGGAAAAAATGCTAATAATATATGACGTTACCGTCTTGTAAGGGCTTGCGCAAAAACGAATGCTTGAAACAATCTGGGAACTAGCCCGAGAACACTACCTGCTGCTATCGATCCCCATCGTCAGTGCCTTTGTGGGCTGGTTTACCAATTTCCTCGCCGTAAAAATGATGTTTTATCCGATAGAATTTATCGGTATTAGGCCGATCTTCGGTTGGCAGGGGCTGATCCCCATGAAGCGCAGGGAGATGGCGGAAATTGAGGTGGAGCTGGTGCTCGGTAAATTACTGAGTGTTGAAGAGATTGCCGCGCGCCTTGACCCCGATGAAATCACAAAAAATATAAGCCGGCGCTTAAAGCAGGTTATCCGGCGCATTGTCAATGATGTCATGCGGGAAGCGGCCCCTACGGTGTGGGCTGCCATGCCGGTACAAGGCAAAAACCTAGTCTATGCCCGCATTGAAATGGATATGCCCAACGTTGTGCGCAAGATTGTCAGCGACTTCCAGCACAATGTTGTGGAAATCTTGGATATTAAAGAGCTAGTGGTAACCCAACTAGTCAATAACCCCAAGTTGATCAATGAAATCTTCTTGCAGGCTGGTGCCAAAGAGTTTCCTTTCATTATTAAGTCTGGCGCCTATTTCGGTTTATTGTTTGGCCTAGTCACCATGGTTATTTGGTACTTCTATCCCATTTGGTATGTGTTGCCAGTAGGTGGTTTGGTGGTGGGGTATGCTACCAACTGGATTGCCATCAAGATTATCTTTGAACCGCAAGAGCCAATAAAGGTCGGCCCTTTTACTATCCAAGGTATGTTTTTAAAGCGGCAACAGGAAGTAGCGCGGGTCTATTCCGATATTATTGATACTAAATTGATGAACTCGGAAAACATCACAGACATCGTTTTGCACGGCACCGGTTCACAAAATTTGCTTGAGCTGATCGAGCTACACGTCAACGATGCGATAGAACGCTACGTGTCAATCACACAGCCTTACTTTGCCCTTGGTGTGGGTTCTGAAAACTATTACAGGATGAAAGACTTGGCTGCCCAGCGCCTATTTGCCGATACCAATAAGTACCTGCTCTACGCCTATGACTATGCCAATGGCGCGCTGCGAATCGGCGATGATTTGTGCGAAAAGATGCAGCAATTGTCGCCCGCCGAGTTCGAAGGCGTACTGCGTCCCGCATACCAGGCGGATGAGTGGAAGCTGATTGTCACCGGCGCTGTCCTAGGCATGGCTGCCGGTTTCTTCCAAATCTATTTTGTCTTCGTGTAAATCCTAAGTTTTATTCGGCTGCACCTCCTTAGATATAACGATTTATACCTGTGATCCCTAAGCCTGAAAGAATCATGTCTTCAGAGGTTTCAATGACTCTAATCTGAAGGCTGTTTTAGTACATGTGACGTTGGCCGGCAGCTACATGGTTATTGCGGGTTAGATTGGGACGCCAGCAGGCGCCCCAAGTTTTGATTAATCCCCATTGGTAATGGTTTTGCTACTCAATACATTGGCGGCGACATCATCTTCGGTAAATAAGATGGGACGCAAACTATTGTTTTGGGCGTAGTACAGCGATTGGTCATTCCAGTGTTCCGATAGGAAGTTATTTGACTGTGAGAAGGTAAGGATACCGCGGCCTTGCGGACCATTGTCAGTAAACTGCACCACCATCATCCAGCTTGATCCATAACGCACATGGTAACCAGCGCTGCTAAGTCCTGAAGCTAAGTTGCCACCAGTGACGGTATTTGTCGCCCTGGGATAGCTGTGGTGGGGTAACAAGGTACCATCGCCGCTTAAGCTATGGTTAAAAGAGAACACATTAAAGCCACCTTCCCGGTTGTTGGCGCCTGGCCATGGAATAACAGCACCAGAAGGGGAACCGTCCGGCAGGCTTTTCTCGGTAAACTGCATTTGTCCCATGGTCGCGTCAAGGTCAAAACCTGCTGCCCTCAGGTTGTCCGCGGCTTCTGCCAAGGCTATCAGGGCAGAGCCGTCATCTGGTAGTCCAACCGGAGTCATTGTTGGGTTGTTGGGGTCAAACTCACCAGCCAAGTTACCCGCACAGGTATTATTACTGCAGAAACTGTAGGCAAACTCGCGGAACAAGGCGCCAGCAACGCTATTGACGTTTTGGTTTCCATCCCATTGACCCAAGGCTGCGCAAGGCTCTGCAACTAAATGGGCGGTGCCGTTACCTATAATGACGCCATTGTCACCGTGTGCCTGGCACTGGGCCAATAGCTCCTCCAATACTAGGTTGGCCAAGTAGGCGCCGTTGGAAAACAGTGCGGCTTCAACTTCTTCTGCAGAGAACAAGCTGTCCTCGCCACGGGCATTGTTCAACAAATAATGCCCCATGCGAGAGCGCAAAGATTGAACATTGTGGGTATCGCCGTAGAGTGGCGATACAAATTCAATAGGCGTTGAGGCATTGGTTAGCCAAAATGAGTCGTTGGAGTTTTGCACATAGGTCCGGTTTTGTAGTTTCGGCGCATACTCATAGGGTTCGGGACCGGTGAAGCCAAACAAGCTCGAGACACCTGGTAAAATAGTAAAGCCTGCCTGGGCACGCAATCCTGAAATGGTAGGGTCGTTTTTAATGGCGGCTTGGGCTGAACCTGTTAAACCAGGCACGGTAGAGTCATCTATATACCAGGCGTTGCCTTCAGCGTCCGCGTACATAGTGTTGTTAAAGATAACCCCGTCATAGTCCTTGAATGCCTGTTGGAACTCGTTCAGGTTGCGCGCTAGGTTCATGGCCACCCAATGTTCAATCACATCGTTGTTAAAAGCGTTGGCATCCTGCACATAGAAGGCTTGGCTGTCATCCCAGGCAAATGGGGCGAGTTGGGGTGGCGCTTCGATCATCGGTCCCCTGGCAGTGACAAACATATCTTTTTCCATTGGCACAACGGCAGTGCCAATATTCACCATAATTTGAAAGGTTCTTTTCTCTATTGGCAGAGCCTGGCCGTCAAATACATAGTTTTCTCGGTTGCCTGGGGTTAAACCCAACTGGTAGACCACAAAGTGTTCCGCAGTGGAGAAGGTGTGGGTCCAAGCAAGGTTTTCATTAAAACCAATATTGACCGCACCTGGCATACCAATGAGTGAACCACCGGTTACGTCCATCACGCCGGGTATAGTCAAGTGGGTTTGGTGGAACCTGATCTGTCCGGTATGCGGGAAGTGTGGGTTGGCCAGCAAGATCCCTTGGCCATTGTCGGTAATGGCGCCACCTAGGCCCCAGCCATTGGAGCCGAGATCCAAGGGATTGATTTCTGGTGTGGTTAATTGCTTGGCATTGGCCTGGGCAACATCGTTTATTTCTTTTAACGCTGCTGCGGCTGCGGGGCTTGGCCTGCCGCCTGTCACGAAACGCGGTAAATACTCCAGGCCATCACCTGGATTGGCAAAGAACATCAAATCCAGGAAGTTTGCGGCACCTGGTAACAATGCAATCGAGTACATGTAGGTCAACAGGTCAACATCTTCTATTGGCATAACCCAAGGCTGGCCTGCGCAGGGCAGGTTGGGGGTTGGGTTGTTTGCAAGTTCGCCTATATATTTGTTATAGCCGGTGGCGAAACCAGCCAAAATGGCGCGGGAACGTTCGGGTAAGTTGCCTATATTGGCTTCTGCGCCAGCGCGTATGCCAGTGGCGAGGTAGCCGAAATCAGACACTAGGTTGCCATTGTCTTCAGCGGCAATTTCGCCTGTCGCAATATTGATACTGGCGTGGGGGCCAAAAAATTCGGAACGCCGGCTGTTAGCTTTGACAAACGCATCGGCTAGGATACAGAGATGGTCTTCTGCTTGGGTATAGCCAGTACCAAATGCGATCTCTTCCAGGCTATTGGCAGTGATATGGGGGACGCCAAAATTAGTGCGGCGAATGTCGGCGGTCAATTCACCTTCCGCGAATAAAGGCACTTCTAACGGTGGTAAGCCCGGTTCAGGTTCAGTAGGAGTTGGCGGCGGCGTTGGTGTTTCGGGTACTATTTGTGTCGGAGAGGGCGGGTTGGAAACGCTGCTGGGTGGGTTGTCCGCATCGTCGGAGCACCCTGCCAGCACGAGCGCAGCGGTAACTGCACATAGGGCAAAGGAACGAATTTTAAACATCTTTCTAGTCTTCTATCGATTGGGGTCGTTTTTGATACTAGTAAGGGCTTGTTGATTCGTCAAATAACTGGTCAGCGCAGTCTGTAAAGCCACGTGTTTTATGGCTTTGATTATGTTTAATCGCCTTTGCTAAACCTCTGGTGGTCAACTTTCTAGGGAGTCGTGCACACTGACAATCGCCTGGGTCAATTTGTGTTTCGGTGCCATGTGTACCAGTGGCTTTTGCTCCTGGTGCGATTCGCGCATTTTCACCGATTGTGAGATGTAGTGGGGGATAACCGGGTAGCCCTGCTCAATTAATTCATCAACGATCTTGCTCGGCAGCTTTGCATTGGCCATATATTGGTTAGCGATAATGCCTTCTATCTCTAAATCTTCGTTGTGGTCTTCCTTAATTTCTTCGATATGCTGTTGCAGGCTAAACAGGCCTTGTATGGCGAAATCATCGCAGTCCACCGGGATCAGGCACCGGTCGGCACCGATGAGCGCAGACAAGCTGTAAAAATTAAGGGCTGGGGCGGTATCTATATAAATCCGGTCATAATCCATCGTCAGCTTTTGCAACGCTTCCCTTAGTTTATAAATTTTGTGCCTGCTATCTAGCTCGCTTTCGATTTCACTGAGCCTGGTTGAACCCGGGATGATATGCAAATTATCAAAGTCCGTCTCTTGGCAGTATTCTATCGCTGGGCGCTTGCGGATATGGAAGGTGATGGTCTGTTCAAACAGTCCCGCGATGCTATCTTCATTGGCCACTTCTTCACGGCCTAGGTATCGGCTGGCATTACATTGGGTGTCGAGGTCTAGCACCAGCGTTTTTAATCCCTGCTGGGCGGAAATAGCTGCAAGGTTGACTGTTAGGCTGGATTTTCCAACTCCGCCTTTTTTATTGAACAATACTCTAATCATATTCGTGTTGTAATTCTTGTTGCTGGGGTAACGCTTAGCGCCAGTTTTCCTATTCTATGCAGGTTGCTTGGCAAAATTCCAGAGAAACCTATTTCTTTGGGTTATAGTTGTTATTAGGACAAACAATTAACGGCGGGTTGGCTGCCGGTTGCTATCATTTAGCCTTAATCCCAGTTCGCGATATTGGAGCCGTAATAACAATGAAAACTGCTGAGCGGATCTTGATCACTACCCTAGAGTTGTTCAACCAACAAGGTGAGGGCAACGTTAGCTGTGTCGACATTGCCATGGAGCTCGATATTAGCCCTGGCAACCTCTACTACCACTATAAAGGTAAGGAAGTGATGGTAGTTGCCCTGTTTGATATGTACCGGGAACGCATGCTCAAAATATTGGATTCTTCTTCTGATTCAGAATTGAAGATTGAGGATTTCTTCTATTACTTGCTGATGGTGCTACAAAGCAGCCACCTGTTCCGGTTTTTGTACCACAATCCTGCGGATCTCATGGCCAAATACCCTACAATACAGAAGGGGTTTAAAAGGCTGCTCAAAGCCCAAGAAATCAGCTTTAACCAGTTACTGGGTAAATACGTGGCGCAGGAGCAAATGACCCTGAATGCTAACGAACAGCACCACATGGTGCAATTGATTGTTATGCTATTTACCCAAGCCACCAACTACTATTTGCTGAAAGGCGAAGATATTGAGAACGAGGAATACATGTACAATTGCTTGGCCAATGTCTTGTTTGCCCTGACCCCATATATGAAAATAGATAAATCAGCGTTGGATTCGCTGTATAAAATGATAGAAAGCGAAGAAATATAATAATAAAAACAAGTTCGCTACTTACCGAGAACACATGGAAACAAAATGAGTACCAGTATCCCCTTCTTAGATAAGACGTTCTGGATAACGGAATCAAAAGACAATCCCAAGCACGTTGCCAGCTTGCAACTGTTAGAGATGCCAGAAGGAGCCCCTGACGATTATTTAGAACAACTTGTTAGCACACTCCGCAGTTACGACAAGCCGGTAACCCCATTTAACTACCGGGTTAAAACCCTGTTCGGGTTTTTCCCGAGTAAGTTTGCCGCGGTTGACAAACTTGATATGGAATACCATGTACAACTGGTGGAAGTGGAAGACGTATCTGACAGGCAAGAATTGCACAAATTAATTGCTAGGCTGCACGAGCCTATGCTCGACCGTGACAAGCCCTTATGGCAATTCTATGTGATAAAGGGCAAATCTGGCAGTGAGTTTGCAATGTATGCCAAAATCCACCACATGTATGGTGACGGTGCCACCATGGTGAAGTGGTTCCAGGCGGGTTATTTGCCGGAACCGCAAACCAGTGGATTCGCCCCTGTCTGGGCAGTGGAGCGCAAGCGCCGCTTTCGCAAAAAAGTTAACCCAGCCTTGGCATTGCTGAAAGGTTTATGGGTGTTTTTAATAGCGACCAAAGATTTGATTTGGATCTTGTTCCGAATATTGTTAAAGCTTTTTAGGATAAACCAGGCTTACATGCCGGTACCTTTCACCGGAACTAAAACTATGCTCACTGGCCAGGTGAAACAGGGTAGGGTGGTGGCCACCACCGATATGGATTTCGCGCGCGTGCAACGGGTTGGAAAAAAGCTCAGGGCGACAGTAAACGAAGTGCTGTTGTGCTGTTTTGATATTGGCGTGCACCAGTTCTTGAGCGACTACGGCCAGAAGTTTGAAAAGGCCTTGTACACCAATATGCCAATCAACCTGCGCAAACCCGGGGAGCAGAGCCAGGGCAATAAAATTGCTATCGTTCCGGTAATGCTCGCCCATGGCAAGTTGGATCCATATTTGCGCTTGAGGCAAATCATTGAAAACCACAGGGTAGTAAAACGCGCGGCCAAGCGCTCCCACCCCGGTGCTTTTAGCTATTACACCATACTGATACAGACCTTCGCGTTGATATTCGAGCTGTGCCGGATTTCCGCCTTTATGAAGCCCATTGCCAACATATTGATTTCAAACGTGCCTGGACCACCTGAAACCCGTTATTTTGGTGATGCCAAGCTGCTTGCTGTTTATCCAATCTCAACTATTGTGCCGGGTGGAGGGGTCAACATTACTCTGTTGACCTACAATAATGTGGCCAACATCGGCCTAGTTTGCTGCGACACCAATATCAAGTCACTGGAAACCATGGCAACTTATTTCAATGATGCATTTGACTTGCTTGAACGTTCAATCGAAGACCACGAAGTCAGCATTGACGACATTGGGGAACACATTGTTGATCCGCCTTTGACCCTGGTGGATGACGATCCCTACAAAGTGTCACACCCAGATGGTCATATTGAAGATGATTTGCAAATGGAAATGGAGCTAAGGCAACCTTAACTTATTTAATGCTAATGAAATAAGCAATTGACGAAGCCCCTAAACCCGGGGCTTTTTTGTACTGGCTTTTATGCCATCACGTTAATTTCGGGGAAAGTCCGGTAGACATCGCGCATAACTGCTTGCTGCTGCTCTGCTGAGCCATTCTGGTATTGTGATAACTTGCTTTGGTAATCGTTATCGCCGCCCTCTGTTTCGGATTCTGCCAAGCTATTGAGCAGGCTTTCAAAGTTATTGGACGTGCCTAAAGAAGGGCTATATCCCGGTGCGACAATGTCTTGGGGCATACCAGCATTAGCAAATTGCGCGAACCTGTCTTGCATGGCGGTGAACATTTGCTCTTGTTCCTGCGCTGATAACTCGCCGTCCCCATTGGCATCAGCACGCTCAAACAGCTTCCCTGGCATAGCGCCAGGATTGCCTTTTTGTGCAGCTGCTTGCTCCAATTCTAATTTGGAAATGCTGCCATTGGCATCGGTGTCAGCTGCTTGGATTTTGTTTTGCATGTCTTGCATGATTTGTTGTGGGTTAAAACCAGACATATTGTTGATTTGCATAATTTTCTCCTAACTTATACGTGTTGTTATGCCACCTCCTAGCGCAACAAATAGGCCATTGTTAATAAAAATTTATCTATTAAATTCATAGGGATATGTGTAAAGAGAGTGTAAATAAGGCAAAGCTGCAAGGTAATCGGAAAGTACTTGCCCCAAAACGGTAATGCTTTGCCCCAAGGAACACCGGGATGGTTTGCACTAATTGCCCTGTCTCTTCGCTGTTGTTTGTCGCGCCCTAGAGTCGGTATTAAAATTAACCTGTGCGATAGGTTGACTATTTTCTGCGACTATTCATCGCAACTTTCCCGCAGCTTGACGATCCGTCGAGGCTAATCCTAACTTCATGGTTTTATTGGAGAAATTTAAAATTGACCGACGTACACTTAGCAGCAAGTTGAGCAAGGGAAACAACAATTTCCCAATAGCTCAAGCGTGAATTTGTTGTTTAGTGCCGATTTTGTCTGGAGATGGAATATGAAAAATTTAACAGTTGTTTTTACCCAATTAATCGCGGTTTTTGCAATGGTGCTTGGCGTATGCCAGGCTGAGGCTGGAGAGGTTAACGCCCAGTTTGAAGCAAACCTGCTAATCAGCGAGGCGGTGCAACAAACCCGCAATGATTTGCAGTTTGGCGTAGTTTTGGAAGTGGCTAACAGGGCTTTTGCTACAGCTGAAAGCGTTAATATGGTTGAGCTTGCCGCAGTGGAAGATTCTGGCGAAGCCGAAGTAGCAGAATAGCTTTGCTGCCTATGTTACACAGATTTAGGTTTGGCCAACAGACCCAGTAAACAGGTAAAGCCCTGCCCACTTTGCCTGTTTGGTTAGAGAGTGTTGAACTTTACTGTACATTTTTGCAGCAAAGTTCAATACGCTCTAATGAAACACAAAATGCAATTTCCCGTCTTCTACCCGTACTTCTTTGCCTAGCTCAGCAAAGAGCCTTTCTTCAAAGATTGATTCGTCCATCCGGTATTGCAAATCACCATTGTGATCCAGTCGTAAAATGATTTTTTCCAGCTCAGGCTTGTGGAAATCTAAAACCTTTTGCTTGCTGCCATCAAGGTATAGGGAAAAATAACCTTTTACGTCGTCGTAGGTACCGTTGCTTAAAATGTTCAAGGTGGATTTCACGGTGATACCCGTTACGCCCAGAACGGTTTTAATGGGGCCTGGCATCAATTGATTGATCAAGTACTTAGTGTCTTGCAACAGCGCGTATTGATCCTGGACTAGGGTTATCCCCAATATCTTAATCTCTTGTAACTGGATGACTTTGGTAGTGATGTCAAAGTCTGGTAGGGCAGTAATATTGATAACAATATTTGCCCGGTAGATTGGGTTGGCCAGCGATACAATATTGATACTGCAGGCGAGTTCCAGTTCAAAGTGATGTGCCCCAGGTGGCATGCTGAGCAGGGCTTGGTTGATTGTCAGGGTGCCCTTGCTGCCTGGAACTGGGAAGGTGAAGGATTCGGGCAAGTTAACATCCAGCATGGAGTTAAGCTCTTCAGCTGACAGGCTTACTGTTTTAATGCGTCGGAACTTTACTAGGAGGCGGATAAACCACTGCTTTATTGCTTCTTTATCAAATTTTTGTGGCATTGTCTCAACACGGGATTGTTAATAAAAAGTTAAAAAATTCGATTTTTACTAGATCATCGCTATATAGTTAAAGGAGTTTAACCGGCCCTTAAGATGGCGCCGAGCCACCTTAACATAGCTTTTGGGCATCAGCGATAGATCAGATGAGGAATCATGTTCATACCTAGCATTTTGTTAAAGCAATTGTACACCCGCGGCAGCCTAACTAATACAGAAACAGGGATTAGTTTTGCCCTGAAAAATCGCCTGAAAGATGCCCACCTCAATGAACTGCAGGGGATAAAAATCAATGGCATACCGGTAGGTCTGGCAAACATTGAATTAGAAATTGCAGACAACCAGACCATGTCTGTTGCTGACGCAAATAACCACGGGCAAATGGCATTCCCATTGCGCAGCAGTATCCGGGTGCAGGTTAACGGTTTAGAACCTTTACCGAGGGATCGGAAACACACTATCAGCATCCAATTTAAAGTGGCGCCATTTGGTGATTTGAAGCTTGAGGTGGAGGATGTGGTTTCAGAATCAAGTAAGGGCGACGTGAAAATTCCTAGGGATGAGAAAGATGATTACAGTACTGATGCTATCAAAGCCCGCCAGCAGTTTTATTCAGAGTTTTCGGGTGCACCCATAGAGCACGTTGCTAACTATTCAATCGACCCCGGTTCGCTTCCTGGCAATATCGAGCATTTTATTGGCGTTGCCCAGGTGCCAATAGGCATTGCAGGGCCGGTTAAAGTAAATGGTGAGCATGCCAAAGGTGAATTTATCATTCCCATGGCCACAACCGAAGGCACTTTGGTGGCTTCCTATAACCGTGGTATGAAGCTGATGAATGCCTGTGGCGGCGTAACCTGCACGGTAGTTGACGATGCAATGCAGAGGGCTCCGGTTTTTGTGTTTAACGACGCCCGTGGCGCCCGTGACTTTGTAGCGTGGGTGAAAGCCAATTTCGACTTGATAAAGGACAATGCTGAAGCGACATCTTCGGTGGCCAAGCTAACTTATATCGACCACTTTTTATCCAATAAATTTGCCTTCCTCCGCTTTAACTTCCTGACAGGCGATGCCGCTGGCCAAAACATGGTAGGGCGGGCCACTTTTGCGGCCTGCGGTTGGATCCTTGATCACTACAAAGACCATCGGATTGCTGATTTTTATTTGGAGTCTAATTTTGCCACTGATAAAAAGGCCTCACAAATCAACATAATGCGGACCAGGGGAAAACGGGTTGTCGCTGAAGTGACACTGAAAAAAGAAGTGCTTCTTCAGGTGATGCGGGTTGACCCCAAACAGCTGGATTACCACCATAGGGTGTCTTCGATAGGTTCTTTTTTATCTGGGGTAAACAACACAGGCTTACATTCGCCCAATGGCATTACCGCCATGTTTATCGCCACGGGGCAGGATGTTGCCAATGTCGCTGAGTCATCCGCCGGGATTTTCTATTCAGAGCTGACTGACGATGGGGATTTGTACTTGTCCATTACCATTCCCTCACTTATCGTTGCCAGTTACGGTGGTGGTACAGGTATCGGAACGCAAAGGGAGTGTTTGGAACTGTTAGGTTGCTACGGGAGGGATAAAGTAAACAAACTGGCCGAGATTGTTGGCGCTGTGGTATTGGCTGGGGAGATCTCGCTGGCGGCCGCAATTTCCTCTTCAGACTGGGTCTCTTCACATGAAGAATATGGAAGGAACCGCTAAATGAACCGACTTGGTAATTTGCCTTACTGCTTTATAACCAATGAAGCCGCTTTTAGAATTTTATATAGGTAATCGATCCAAAAGCGGCATTTTCTTACTTAGCTACTTTGATAAACTGCCCGAACTCATCCGATGAGTTCGTTTGCGCGCGTCGTGGTTCAAACGCGTGTTTGAATATATTCAATCTAATAAGAAGTCTAAATACCCTACATGGAAAAACACTACGCACACGAGTTTGACTACATTGTTGTCGGCGCAGGTTCCGCCGGTGCGACCTTGGCTGCAAGGCTTTCGGAAAACAAAGAGACCAGTGTCTGCTTGATTGAGGCGGGTGGCAAAGATAAAAATCCGCTGATCCATATACCAATTGGACTGGCAATGATCACCCGTATTAAAAATATCGGTTGGGGCTACGATACTGCGCCGCAAAGTGAATTAAACAACAGGGAATTGTTCTGGCCTCGCGGAAAAACCTTGGGCGGCTCTAGCTCCATCAATGCAATGTGCTATATCCGCGGTGACAAAAAAGACTACGACTCTTGGGCAGCCCAAGGCGCAGATGGATGGGATTGGAACTCGGTGTTACCCTATTTCAAGAAATCCCAAAACCAAGAGCGTGGCTCGGATGAGTTCCATGGTACGGGCGGACCGCTCAACGTTGCTGACTTGCGCCATACTAGCGAGATATCTAGGCATTTCATTGAAGCTGCGAAATCTGTTGGTCACAAACAGATCCCTGATTTTAACCGGGCCGATAGGGAAGGAGTGGGTTTCTACAGGTTACCCAAAAAGGTGGCCAGCGCTGCTCTTCTGCCAAAGGCTATTTGTCTAACATCATGCAGCGGCCAAACCTAGAGGTGCGCACCGGATATTTAGTGCAAAAAGTGATACTGGAAGGCCAACGCGCCACAGGGGTCGAAATCTTCAAAGACAGGCAAAGTGTCGCCCTGAAAGCAAACAAAGAAGTATTGTTGTGTGCCGGTGCCATTAACTCGCCACAAATCCTGATGCTATCGGGCATAGGGCCGGCTGCGCACCTTCAGGAGCAGGGCATTGCCGTTAAAAATGATCTTCCTGGGGTTGGGCAAAAAACCTACAGGATCACTTGGATGCCATTATCCAATGGCGCAGCAAAGATAGGGGCGGTTATGCCATGCATTGGCGTGAGATCCCCAATTACATTAAAGCCGGTTATCAGTATTTGTTTTACCGCAACGGTATGATGTCCAGCAATATCGCTGAAGCGGGCGCTTTCCTAAAAAACACCCATTGCCGATGGTCCTAACTGATATTCAAATGCACTTTTTGCCTGCGATTGTTCACGACCATGGCCGGCAACTGGTTTATGGCTATGGCTATGGGCTTCACGTTTGCGGCTTGTATCCAGAGAGCCGCGGCGAAAATCAAACTGCGTTCTTCCAATCCCAGCGATAAACCCTGGATAGATCCCAAATACCTTAGTGCAGAAAAAGACAAGCAGGTGATGCTGCAAGGGGTCAAGATGGCTAGGGAAAATTTTGAATGCCCCAATCTTCAAACAATATCAGGCCAGCGAGCATTTACCAGGTGCTGGCGTGCAGTCAGATGAGGATATTATCAAGTTTATCAGGCAGCGTTCTGAGACCATCTACCACCCAGTGGGCACCTGTAAAATGGGACAGGCGGACGATAAGGCAACTGTGGTGACACCAGATCTTAAAGTGAAGGGTATTGATGGCCTGCGCGTGGTTGACGCGTCCGTTATGCCCACCTTGGTAGGCGGCAATACCAATGCGCCAACCATCATGATCGCTGAAAAAGCAGCAGAGATGATCTTGGCTTCTTAGTGCATTTTGTCCATATTGTGCTGTTACCTGGTAACACCGCCTAGATAGGTTCTAAAAAAGGCCAAGGTGCGTTCCCATGCCAGTGCGGCGGCTTCTGGGTGGTAGCGGCTGGTAGAGTCATTGTGGAAGCCGTGTTTAGTATTTTCATACATATGCATGGTGTAAATCACACCTAGTTTTTGCAGGCTATTTTCGTATTCGGGCCAGGTAGCATTGACCCGTTTGTCGTTTTCGGCCAATTGGATCAGCAATGGTGCCCTAATATTATGGCGCAGTTCGGGTTTGGCTGGGGTGCCATAAAAAGGTACGCCAGCATTGAGCTGGTCACCGAGGCTTGCTGCCAGCAGGTTCACTATATAGCCGCCAAAGCAAAAACCGACAGCGCCCAACCTGCCATTGCCTTTGCTGTCGGCTTTGAGAAATTGTGCAGCGGCAATAAAGTCGTGTTCGATCTTTTCCCGTTCCAATGAGCGTTGCATTGCCCGGCCGGCATCATCGTTGCCTGGGTAGCCTCCGAGGCTATGCAGGGCATCTGGGGCAAAGGCGATAAACCCAGCCTTTGCCAACCTTCTAGCGACGTCTTTCACATAGGGATTTAAACCGCGGTTTTCGTGTGCCACTAAAACCGTGGCGGTTTTGCCTTCAAGATGTGTCGGTTCAACCCAATAGCCCCGTCCTTGTTTATGCCCTTTGGGCGAGTCGAATTCACGGTAGCTGGCGACAATGTCAGGGTCGTTAAAGGACACTTGGTTGGCTTTGGCATAGTTGGGCAGCAAACCGCCTGCCAATGCTGATAAAGTTACACCTGCTGTAGCCAAGGTAGATAGCTTATGCATAAAAGTGCGTCTATCCATTTCGCCATGGGCATAATCGTCATACCAGTCAAAGGCGATGTCGGGTATTTCGATGTCGTTTTTTTCTTGCATCAGATTAACTCCCATTTACTACTAATTGAGTATTGTCTAGCCAGGCCAACTCGGCAATATTTACATTTCATTTAATGTTACAAAGCCAGATGTAATTATTTACCGTATAAGCTGTCTTAGTTTTATACGCAAGGTTGAAAGGCGTACCCAATTTTGAACATGAATCGACTAGTTATAACGCCAGTACTTGTTTTGCTGTTATTCTCTGGTATCGGCCAGGCTAGGGATTATTGCAGCGAAAATTGGGCTTGCGCAGGGGTGGTGCACTATGACGGTAAGCGCGAATTTTGGCTTGAGAACAAACGTCCCTATCCTATAACTATGACCCTAAAGGTACGTGCCAGTAACCTGCAAGACGAGCAGGGCACCCAGAGTAACCGGTTTGAAAAAACTGTTGTATTAGAGGGGCTGCAAAAAGCTAAAGTACTGTCACTCGAGCCTGTTTCCCGATGGCAAGGCAGCAACTATCGCTACGATTTTAAATGGAACCCAGGTAGCATGTATGCCCAGCATGACGATAGCTATCGCTACCTGCTACCTTATGCCAAAAACCAATACTATCGCATTGTACAGGGGTTTGACGGCGGCTATAGCCACCAAGGTGCCTCCCGCTATGCATTAGATTTTGCCATGCCGGTTGGTACCCCAGTGCATGCTGCACGGGAAGGGGTGGTCATAGATTTAAAAGAGCACAATTGGCGCGGCGGCGCGAATAGGCGCTATGCCAAATACGCCAATTACGTGGTGTTATTGCACGACGACGGTACTACGGGTGAATACTACCATTTACAACAAAATGGGGTGGTAGTTGCAATTGGCGACCGGGTCAGAAAAGGCCAGCACATTGCTTATTCCGGCAATACCGGTTTTTCTTCGCTCCCCCATTTGCACTTTGCCGTTTACAAAGCCAAGAGCCATGGCAAATTCCAGTCTGTGCGCATCAAAATGCCAGAAGCTACAAGCCGCTATAAAAACCGCAGGCAATATGGTGATTAATGTCAACGTAAAGGTAATTTGCGCTAACACCCCTTTAGCTTCCAACACCTGCTAACAAGGAAATTTATTTCGTCCTGAACCGAACTTTGCAATTTTTCCAAGGTCGGAGCAAATACTTAATGGAACCGGTATTACATATTACCGATGGTACCGAACAAAAAAATCCTGAACTAAGTGCCCAGATAGAACCCTTTAAACAGTGTGTAACAAAGCTAATAGAATAATATATTTGATGGGGATGAGTTACAGTTACTATGATCCCTCGAAGATTCTGCGGTAAGCGCATTCGATTTATCTGGAGTAAAGATGCAGCGAGAAAAAGATTAATCTGGCAGACAAGCTGTCTAAGTTTAGCGAGCATTGGTCCCCCAAAGTGATTGCGGAAATGAACGACTACCAGTTCAAACTAGTGAAATTCCAAGGTGAGTTCACTTGGCATGACCATAAAGATACCGATGAAGTGTTTTTGGTTATTGAAGGCGAAATGGGTATTGAGTTCCGTGATAAAACCGTGCATTTGTGTGCAGGGGAGCTGTATGTTGTGCCCAAGGGGGTTGAGCATAAACCCTTTGCCGGGCAGGAATGCAAAGTCATGCTGGTGGAACCTAAAGGTGTTGTTAATACAGGCGAAACCGGTGGTGAGTTAACCGCAGAAAATGACGTTTGGATCTGAGTCGAAAACTCATCCACAAACAGAGTAAGCCAATAAGCAAATTGTCATAAAAGTGACCTATGTTTTTGGCAGGATCACCTTTAAAGAAAAAACCTACAATAAACAAGGAATAAGGATATGAATAAAGTTGCAAAGATGATTTTGCTACTGTTGGTAGCAATCTCTGCACAGATCGATGCAAGAGAATTGGATTTAGAACAATTCGCTAAGCAATATTTTCAAGCCTGGGTAGCCACCCAAGTGCCTAACGCCAATGCACAAGATATTGAAAACTACCTTAAACTGCTTAAAGACGATATTGGGCATCAGCATTTGCCTTACGACCCGGTAGCTGATCGCCAGCCTGATGGCAAGCAAAACATGCGCGAGGGCATGGCATACTACCTGGGCGCACACACTAGCTATGCTTCACAACTACTTGAAACCGTGGTAGGCCATAATATGGTGGTTATTAAGTACCATACGGCATCTAGCGGCATCCATCCGCAAAGCAAGCAGGAGATCACGCAGGCTTACGAAACAGTGGAGGTTTTGGAAATGGAAGATGGCAAGGTAGCCGTAATAAGGAAATACAGCGAATAAGGTTAATAGTTATTGTGCACTTACCAATGCACAGTAAAAATCAATACGCCTTAGTCTTTAGGGCATCTGTCCACAATATAGGGAGCCAGGTTATCTTCTTTGGCTTCCAGTTTCACCGGGAAACCCCAGAGCCGGTGTAGGTGGCGCATCACTTCAGTTTTGCTCTTGGCCAGCGGGATGCCATTTTGCGGTATGTAGCGCAAAGTGAGGGAACGGTCACCGCGGATATCAACATTGTACACTTGGATATTGGGTTCTAGGTTGCTGAGGTTATATTGGGCAGAGAGCTTTTCCCGAATTTGCCTATAACCTGATTCGTTGTGGATCTCTGATACCAGCAAGTGGTTTTGCTTTTCGTCGTCTTCAATGGCAAACAGCTTAAAATCACGCATGATTTTGGGCGATAAAAACTGGCTAATAAAGCTCTCGTCCTTAAAGTTTTGCATAGCAAAATGCACTGTTTCCAACCAATCAGAGCCCGCTATTTCAGGTAGCCATTCCCGGTCTTCGTCGGTGGGGTCTTGGCAAACCCGTTTGATGTCCATAAACATATTAAAACCGAGTGCGTATGGGTTGATGCCTGAATAATAAGGGCTATTGTAGTCAGGTTGCATTACCACACCGGTGTGGCTGTGCAGGAACTCCATAATAAAACGGTCGGTCACCTTGCCCTCGTCATAGAGGTGGTTGAGGATATGGTAATGCCAAAAACAGGCCCAGCCTTCATTCATGACCTGGGTTTGTTTTTGCGGATAAAAATACTGGGATATTTTGCGCACGATGCGCACTAGTTCCCGTTGCCATGGTTCCAACAAGGGGGCGCTTTTTTCAATGAAATACAGGATGTTTTCTTGTGGATCCTTCGGGAAGCGTTCGGGTTTAGGCGCTTGCTTGGTGGCGCTATCCGGCAAGGTACGCCAAAGTTCGTTTACTTGCGATTGTAAATAGCGTTCCCTTTCTTTCTGGCGCTCCCGCTCTTGCTGCATTGAGATTTTTTGCGGCCGTTTGTACCGGTCGACGCCAAAGTTTGCCAATGCGTGGCAGGAATCCAGGATGTTTTCTACTTCGGTAATGCCGTAGCGCTGCTCGCACTTGGCAATATAGTTTTTGGCGAATACTAGATAATCAATGATTGAACCTGCGTCGGTCCAGGTTTTAAACAAATAGTTGTTTTTGAAAAACGAATTGTGGCCATAACAAGCATGGGCCATCACCAATGCCTGCATGGTAATGGTATTTTCTTCCATTAAATAGGCGATGCAGGGATCCGAATTGATAACGATTTCATAAGCTAGCCCCATTTGGCCGCGGCGGTAGTTTTGTTCGGTGGAAATGAATTTTTTTCCGTAGGACCAGTGGGTGTAGTTGATGGGCATGCCAACACTGGCGTAGGCATCCATCATTTGCTCGGCAGTAATGATTTCTATCTGGTTAGGATAGATATCCAAGCCATAGTGGCGGGCGACCCGGTCAATCTCCGCTTCGTACTGTTCTAGCAGTTCGAAACTCCAATCGGGACCGTCATCAAGGGGGGCACTTGCTTTTTTAAGGCCAGTCGCTGCTTTAGTTTTTACCACTAGGCTGCTCCTTGTTGCTTCGCTGTATTTTTCCTGAACAATTCCCGGAACACCGGATAGATATCCTCCACTTTCTTAATATGCTTCATGGCAAAATTGTCATAGCTTTGTGCCACTTTGCTGTATTCACGCCAGAGGCTTTGGTGCTGCCGCTCAGTGATTTCAATGTAGGCGTAATAACGCACTGCAGGTAACAATTGTTTGGTCAGGATGTCGGTGCAAAGAGGGCTGTCGTCAGCCCAGTTGTCACCGTCCGAAGCCTGCGCAGCATAAATGTTCCATTCGCTGCTGTCATAGCGGCCGGCGACGATTTGCTGCATCATTTTTAGTGCACTAGATACAATGGTGCCACCGGTTTCTTGCGAGTAAAAAAACTCCTGTTCGTCGACTTCTTTAGCTTGGGTATGGTGCCTGATGTAAACCACTTCTACATTTTTATAGGTACGGGTTAAAAACAAATATAAAAGTATGTAAAAGCGCTTGGCCATGTCTTTGGTGGCCTGATCCATAGAGCCGGACACATCCATCAAACAGAACATCACGGCTTTGCTGGTGGGCAAAGGGCGTTTTTCGTAGTTGCGGAACCTTAGGTCAAAGGTGTCTATAAAGGGTACTTTCGCTATTTGTTTTTTAAGCTCAGCGATTTCCTGTTCAATCTCCAATATCCGCAGCTGGTGGTCGTGTTTATCGGCAAGTAATGTCGCCAACTCTTGCTCCAGCTCCTTAATGCGCCTTTTGCGGCCTGAGGTCAGGGCGATACGCCTGGCGACCGAGCCTTTGAGGCTACGCACCACGTCCAAGTTGCTGGGTACGCCATCAGTTTGGTATCCGGCGCGGTAAGTTTTGTATTGGACGAGTTTATCCAGCTGGTTCTTTTTCAGGTTGGGCAGTTCTAAGTCTTCAAACAACAGATCCAAGTATTCATCCTTGGAGATTTGGAATACAAAATCGTCTTGGCCTTCGCCTGAGTCGCTGGCATCTCCATCACCGGCGCCTTGGCCACCACCTTGCGGTGGCCGTTGGATTTTGTCCCCGGGTGAAAATTGGTCATTACCAGGGTGCACTACATCCCGTTTGCCACCTTTACCGGTATGGAATATTGGCTCAGATATGTCCCTGGTTGGTATGCTGACTTTCTCGCCTGAATCTATGTCGGTGACGCTGCGTTCACTAATAGCGTCTGACACCGCCTTTTTTATCTGTTGCTTATAGCGACGGATAAAACGCTGGCGGTTGACCGTACTCTTGCCCTTGCTGTTAAGCCTGCGATCAATAAAGTGCGCCATAGTGTGCCCCTGAGGCTAGCCTTACGTAGATTTCCGCACCCTGAGGTACCATTCACACAACAACCTGACTTGTTTCTGGGTGTAGCCCTTTTCCGCCATCCGTTTTACGAAATCGTCGTGTTTTTTCTGGTCTTCTGCCGAGCTTTTGGTATTGAAAGAAATCACAGGCAGCAGGTCTTCGGTATTGGAAAACATCTTCTTCTCAATCACTGTACGCAGCTTCTCATAGCTGGTCCACGCGGGGTTTTTACCTGCGTTTTTCGCCCTGGCACGCAATACAAAGTTGACGATTTCATTGCGGAAATCCTTTGGATTGCTTATTCCCGCAGGTTTTTCAATTTTCTCAAGTTCTGCGTTTAGGGCTTCCCGGTCAAATAGCTGGCCGGTTTCAGGGTCACGGTATTCTTGATCCTGGATCCAGAAGTCTGCATAAGTGACATAGCGGTCAAATAAGTTCTGGCCGTATTCTGAATAAGATTCCAAATAGGCAGTTTGGATCTCTTTGCCAATGAATTCAACATACTTGGGTACTAGGTAGCCTTTTAAGTGCTCCTTGTATTTTTCTTCTAGATCACCGGCGAATTGTTCCCGTTCTATCTGCCGCTCTAGTACATAAAATAGGTGCACCGGGTTGGCCGAAACCTCCTGGTGGTCAAAGTTAAACACGCGGGAGAGGATCTTAAAGGCGAAACGGGTGGACAAGCCCTCCATTCCTTCATCAACGCCGGCGTAGTCCTTGTATTCTTGGTAGGACTTGGCCTTCGGATCGGTATCTTTCAGGCTTTCACCATCGTAGACCCGCATTTTTGAGTAAAGGCTGGAGTTTTCTGGCTCTTTAAGGCGCGATAGCACGCTGAATTGTGCCAGTGATTCCAAAGTGCCTGGTGCACAGGGGGCTTCTGATAGTTCACTTGATGCCAACAGCTTGTCATAGATTTTAATCTCTTCTGACACCCTCAGGCAGTAAGGGACTTTGACTATATATACCCGATCCAAAAAGGCTTCGTTGTTTTTGTTGTTGCGGAAACTTTGCCATTCTGACTCGTTGGAGTGGGCTAGGATCAAGCCATCAAAGGGCAGGGCTGAGAAGCCCTCCGTTGGGTTGTAGTTTCCTTCTTGCGTGGCGGTCAACAATGGATGTAGTACCTTGATGGGGGCCTTGAACATCTCTACAAATTCCATCAAGCCTTGGTTTGCTTTACACAAAGAACCTGAATAGCTATAGGCATCAGGGTCGTTCTGGGCAAAATCTTCCAATCGGCGAATGTCTACTTTGCCCACCAAAGATGAAATATCTTGGTTGTTTTCATCCCCGGGCTCGGTTTTGGCAATACCAATTTGATCCAGGATAGATGGGAATACTTTGACTACCCTAAATTTGCTGATATCGCCGTTAAATTCATGCAGGCGCTTGCGAGCCCATGGCGACATAATGGTTTTTAAGTAGCGCTTGCTGATACCGTATTCTTTTTCCAGAATGTCCCCATCTTCATTGACATCGAATACACAAAGAGGACTGTCATTGACCGGGCTGCCTTTGATGGCATAGATAGGCACTTTCTGCATTAGTTCTTTGAGCTTTTCTGCCAATGAAGATTTACCACCGCCAACGGGACCGAGCAAGTACAAGATCTGTTTCTTTTCTTCTAAGCCTTGGGCTGCGTGGCGTAAATAGGACACAATTTGCTCAATGGCCTCCTCCATACCATAGAAGTCATTGAAAGCTGGATAGCGGGCGATGACCCGGTTGGAGAAAATACGGCTCAAGGCCGGGCTGCTGGAAGTATCGATTAACTCCGGTTCACCAATAGCTTGCAGTAACCGTTCTGCCGCATTGGCATAAACCGATTTGTCTTTTTTACACAGCTCCAAGTATTGCTGGATACTGTACTCCTCCTCCCGGTGAGCCTCATATCGTTGCTGATAATGTTCAAAAATACCCATGAATACCTCCACATGGAAATGCGGTATTAGTAACGACTATTTAAAGCTTAGACTCTAATTTAAGGTAAGATGTTGCAGATTTAGATCAAAAAGCCATAAGAATCCTCGTAACAAATTGTTTTTATTATCAATAAGTTGGTTTTTTAATCGCGTGAATTTTGTTCAGTTTGTATTCAGCTATAGGGACGGCTTGTATATCCATTTAGGTGGGATGGGACAAAGTTGCCAGTGCGTGGCAACAGAGCTGGCCGCGTTCGGATGTGGCATCTATCGAGTGTTAGCTTTGGGATTTTGGCGCGCTATTTCAGTCTTTTTCAATATGCTTTTTAGGAAGTTAGGAGAAGAATTCGTGGCCTTATTCAGTACATCGTTAATCCAGCAGTAGCGGAGACGTAACTGGCGCAGCAACTGCTGCGCCTTGGGGTTAACCGTGAGTAACATGGCTACCCCACCAATAATAAAGAAAATGCCAATGGGTATAGGCATTGGGAATAGCACTAACCCAATTAGGATAATTGAGACTGCAATAGCACTAAGTAGTGAAGCCAAAAAACACCTGTTATGAATGGAAGCCTGAACTAATAGTATAGCCAGGCTAAATGACAGTGGCATGATGAAAGTGTGGGAACTGGTTAAAAAACCTGAAACCAATCTCCAAGAGCCGAAGTTGTGAGCTGTGGTTACGGCCTACCAAATCGCATATTTATCACCTTGCCATTTAATCAAAGTAAAAATGTAGCCGTTTAGCAAAAGGCACAAACCTCCTACTAGTGCAGGCTCGCTTACCAAGCCGAACAGACAAAATAAAACGCCGAACCCGTGCAAAAACCTTTCAACCCGCTGTACCAATTGGCGGCTGGGTTGTATTTTTAGGGTGTTAAAAATAAACCAAATTTTTAGCCATAGTGGCAGTGCCTGCCAGTTTTTTGAAGCCTTATCCACAACCATATCCTCTTGCTTTAAGGTTTCCAAAGTAACGTCCAATGCCGCCGCAATGCATTTCTGTGATTCCAAACTGGCGTTTTGGCCGCTTTCAATGCGCTGGATAGTACGCACATTGAGCCCTGCCATGTCCGCCAATTGTTCTTGTGATAAATGCCTGCTTAAGCGCAGTTGCTTTAAAACCATGTTTGTCGTTGAAGTTCGATTGCAAGTTTAACTATTGTAGCCAATGTCGGTGACGGCTTGTCCCCGACAGTAGCCCGACAATGACTTCATTTGTTTTGTATTGATATGTAGGTTTATGAAAATTATAAGGATTCTACGCAGAATTGGTTTTCATCAACAGGATAGTTTGGAACTAAGTGAACCTTAGTCACTTTTATCGTGGTGCTGTAAACATCTTAGATCCCACGAGTGCCAAGGCTTATCTATGCAATGCTAGTGCTTTCACACTGGCCACTAATTAAACCGAGGCTCCCAATTCTTGCAAAGCGGTTTTCAAATCTTCTACAGATAAATTTTGCTTGGCCAATTGGACAAGCTGGCCAACCCTATCCTGTATCAAAGCTATGCACTCGTTGAAAGCCTGGGCTTTCTCCGAATCACTGCCATTAATTTTTGACGGATCCTTCAAGCCCCAATGGATTTTAATACTTTTGCCAAACCAAACTGGACAGGTTTCACCAGCCGCTGAGTCACAGACAGTGATGACCAAGTCGGGGGCAAAATCCTCAAAGTCATCCCAGGATTGGCTTTTCAGCCCATTGGTTGTATAGCCATTTAGCTGCAAATATTTTATTGATAGCGGATGCACCACACCTGCTGGCTGGCTGCCAGCACTCTTGGCAATAATGGCTCCTTGGGCGATTTGATTGGTAATGGCTTCGGAAAGGATGCTACGGCAGCGGTTGTGGGTACAAATATAAAGTATTTTCATGATTTATTACGTTGCGAAACCTTCTGGGTCTAGATTGAAGCACTGACAGTATTGGCTGCTTATTACATTAATATGAATTTAATCCGACGGTTAAACTGCCAGGGCACCATTTTATTTTATTTGATTGTTACATTGTTTGCCTCAGACCAAAGCCTGAGTGTATCCAAAATACCTAGTGCAGAACGACCAAATTCGGTTAACTCATAGGTAACTGCTATAGGGCGGTCGCTGAGCACCGTCCGGATCACCATATTTTCTGACTCCAGCTCTTTTAATCGCTGATCCACCATCTTTTTACTTGCACCACCCAGCATGCGCGACAAATCATTGAAGCGAACAGGGCCATCTTTTAAGTGCCACAAAATGGAACCTTTCCATTTACCGCCGATCAGGCGCATACCCTTTTCGATGGCGCAAGGCTCTTCACAAGCATCTGTTACCCTTTTACGGCCTCTGTTATCTGTTTCAATTCGACTTTTCATTTTTCTTTGGTCAGCATTGTAGGTTACTAAAAGTATACTAATTGTTTTTGTCTATAAGGTAACCATAATATACCACTATCGCATTCAAAGCACTTTTTGGGAGTTACCATGGATATAGAAAGCAAACCGGATATTCACTTATATACAGCAGCCACTATGAACGGCTGGAAACCCGTTATTTTTTTAGAAGAGGCGGGCGTCCCCTACGATCTTACTTTTATTGATTTCAGTAAAAAGGAACAAAAGTCAGCCTGGTATACCCAACTCAACTCCAATGGACGCATTCCAACTATTGTAGATAGGGGGAATGGGGACTTTACCGTATTTGAATCGGGCGCCATTCTTTGGTATTTGGCAGAGAAATACGACCAATTCCTATCTCATGATGCTAAGTTGAGATCAGAAACATTACAGTGGTTGATGTTCCAGATGGGTGGGGTCGGTCCAATGATGGGTCAGGCTATGTATTTCCAACGCATTGCTGCACCCGCCGGCCACCAAGACGATTTTGCTATTAGACGTTACGTTGATGAGTCGCGCAGGTTGTTGGAAGTGCTGGATAACCGGCTTGCGCAATCAGAATACCTAGTAGGCAATGACTACAGTATCGCCGATATGGCCACTTACCCATGGGCGCGCAGCTATTATTGGGCGAAGGTGGATGTTACTGGCTTGTCGAACCTGCAACGCTGGTTTGATGCCATTGATGCCCGCGAAGCAACACAAAAAGCACTGACCATTCCCAAAGCCAATTGGGAGTTTTTTGGCAAAGGTGACGTGGAAGCTTGGGAAAAGGCCAATGCCGCCCGGTTTGCATCAGACGTTAAAAGCTAGGAGAGGATTGCCGCTTCAGCTTGGATTCATGGTTACGAAAGCTAAATAGCTATAAATCAATTAGTTATACTCATTCCTATATTTATTGGTGTGGGTATCATGTGTGAACTGTTAACCCCCTCGGAGGGCGTGGCCTAATTACAAGGATGTGCAATGAAGAAATTGTTAGCTCCCCTAATATTGGTTTTTAGCGTTGGATTCACGTCAGCTAGTATTGCTGAAACCAAAGCACAAGAAGCACCCAATCCATTTTCTGACGATATTGTGTTTAAAGGTGACACCATTCCGTTTCATGACTATGAAGCCTGGTTAGATGATGTCATCAAAAACGCCAAAGGCAAAAGAGGGGGCTCACGGCGGATCGATGGATTCACCCGGACAGTAAACCCTTTGCAATTTAACGAATTCAAAGCAAAGATTGATGCCCAATGGATCGAGTACGTCAGTGATGGACTCAAAATTGCCGGGGTAATGCTTTATCCCAAGGACATACTGGCTGACAAAAGCAAAGATGCTAAGCTTCCAGTCATTATCTATAACCGCGGTGGCAACGCCGGCAGTCCCTGGAACCGGATATCCATAACAAACAGGCTAATGCCTTTAGCGGCTGAAGGCTATATTGTATTGGCTAGCCAATACCGTGGTTCACGTTACAGTGAAGGTAAAGACGAATTTGGTGGTGCCGATGTCAATGATGTTTTGCGTTTGGTTGAAATAGCTAAAACCATGAAGTATGCAGATGCCAATAGAATAGCCATGATGGGAGGGAGCCGAGGCGGCCGGATGACCTACCAAGCGTTGCGTAAAAACCACGAGGACATAAAAGCGGCAATTGTCATCGCCGGCGTTTCCGATGCAGAACTTAGCATAAAAAATCGTCCCGAAATGGAAATAAATGTTTATAAACGCTTTGTCCCCAGCTATGAGGAGAACAAAGCTGAGGCTTTAAGATACCGCTCCCCAATAAAATGGGCAGATGAAATGAGCCCAAACACGCCAATACTCATGTTACATGGCACATCTGACTGGCGAGTTAGCATTGAACACTCGAGGAAGATGGCTGCGGAGCTTGAACGGCTGGGTCGTGACTATCAGTTTAATGAGTACCCTCTAGGAAACCATGGCTTGAGCTTTCATGAAGAGCAAGCTCACAAAGCCATCTTAGAGTGGTTGCATCAAAAGCTAAACTAAACCGGATTGGCAAAATAAAAAAGGCACCGCTCGGTGCCTTTTGACCTTATGTAGCTTTTGCTTCATTAGGCGGCGAAGTTTTCCGCAGCAAAATCCCAGTTAACCAAGGCCCAGAAACCTTCCATATATTTAGGACGAAGGTTGCGGTAGTCGATGTAGTAGGCGTGTTCCCACAAATCAACGGTCATCAATGGCGTAACACCGTCTTCTGTCAGTGGCGTGCCGGCATTGCTAGTGTTGACAATATCCAAGCCATCGGCAGATTTAACCAACCAAGTCCAGCTTGAGCCGAAGTTGTTTACTGCTTTGTCGTTGAAAGCTGCTTTGAAATCAGCGAAAGAACCCCACTTGGCATTGATCGCGTCTGCCAATGCACCTGTAGGTTCGCCACCGCCATTCGGGCTTAGGCTGTTCCAATAGAAAGTGTGGTTCCAAATTTGGGCTGCATTGTTGAAAACACCGCCTTCAGAAGATTTTACGATCTCTTCTAAAGACTTGTCAGCCATATCAGTACCTTCAACTAAACCATTAAGTTTAGTTACGTAGGTATTGTGGTGCTTACCGTAGTGGAAATCTAAGGTTTCAGCAGAAATATGCGGCTCTAGCGCATTTTTTTCATAAGGTAACGGGGGCAGTTCAAAAGCCATACTGGTCTCCAATAAGTGATGGGTTTGACATCCGGACACAATCCTAGTCGCTTGTTATTCAGATTAAAAGCAACATAATAGAATTTTTTATAAAGAATTTGTTTTATAAATTCTTGTGACACTATATAAGTACGTTTGAGAGAAATTAAATAGATCAAGTTGCTTTTTCTTAGCGTAAGAGCACTCAGAATGCATTTATTGAAATTTAAGTTAACTGGCTCCATCTAGGAGGCCATAGCAAAAGTAGGTAGGTATACAATGGAAACCATTGACAAAATTAAACAGCAAATCGAAGAAAACCCAATCCTGTTATATATGAAGGGATCACCTAAATTACCAAGCTGTGGCTTTTCTTCCCAAGCCGCACAAATCATGATGTCGTGTGGTGAGCAATTTGCTTATGTAGACATTTTACAAAATCCTGATATCCGTGCTGAGCTGCCAAAGTACGCGGATTGGCCAACTTTCCCCCAGCTTTGGGTGGAAGGTGAGTTGATAGGTGGTAGCGACATCATGTTGGAGATGTACCAACAAGGTGAGTTGCAGGGTTTGGTGAAGGAAGCGGCTGAACGCGCCGGAGACGGGAAATCCAGCGACGAAAGTTAGTGCGCATTCGTTAAAAACTGGTAAGCTGTTGGTTAAATATCCGCCAACTGGGATGTGACCATGGGCTTGCTGGATAAACCTTTTAACTTAGCGAATTACACAAAACTCGACCTGAAAAGCAAAGGGGCAATCAGCGTTAGGCTGTTTGTCCTTTTTTATATCTTGTTGCTGGTGTCAGCGCTGTTTTTCTTTAACGATGGCCATGCCCGCCAAGCTGATGTTTCTAAAGCACCGTTAGCTGCCATGCAGCACCTTGAGCCTTTGCAAGGCAAGTGGGAACTTATTGTCCGCAGCAGTTTTGACAATGGGACGACTTGGCAAAAGGGCGAAACACAAATTGTGGAACTGTTGCCCAGGCACAAAGGGATGATATTGGCTGAGTTGCCGGAGGACTTAGCTGTGCCAGGGTTCCATATGGAGTCATATTTGAGCTTCGATCAATATCGCCAGGTTTACCGGAAAGCCGCTATCGATGATGTCTGGGGCATTATGGACATCTATGAAGGCAAATTAGAGGGTGATCACCTTGTGATGGATAACTTGCGTTCTGGCACGCATTTTCCCATTTCTGACGGCGTTTGGCGCGCCTTTAGGTTGGATATTGAGCTTACCCAACCGAATCGAAAAATTGTAATCGACAAGAGCGATGATGGTGGCAAGACTTGGCAGCCAGCGTTTGTGGCTGAATATAAGAAAGTGTAAACCCGGTAGGCCGGAATAGCGGGTTATAAAGGAATGTATACCCAACGGGGATCCAGCCTAGACGACTTCCTTAAACAAAGATTCGTCCATTATTGTAGCATCAATGATATCTTGGGTTTGTTGTGCGCATTTACCACATTGGTTTGCAATCGCCAGGTTTGCTTTTAGTTCACGGATATTGCCGACACCTTGGCTACGCACTTGCTCACGTATTTCTCTATCGGTAATGGCGTTGCATAAACACACGTACATTTTGACTACGGATCCTTATTTACAAACAGTGGATTATCAGTAGGGCTTTTTAAGAATGTTTATGAGAATCATTCTCAGCTCCATGGAAATGATAATAATTGTTATTTAGGATAAAGCAAGTTTTTATCAAAAAAATCTTAGGTTTTTTCTATTGTTTGCAGTTCTTGTTTCGCAGGGTAGTAAAAATGCACAGCATTTGCGTGTGATTGGTCTATTATTGCCTCAATAGCTGCAGGATCGCGCCAATGAGCTAAGCCAACCTACTAACAGTGTGTCAACGCAATGGGTAAAGATAGCAATCTAAACGAATTTAAGCTGGAAACCTTGGGATTGGTGTCGAGTGGCATTGCCCACGACATCAATAATGTGCTGTCAATCATAGAAGGCCACTGTGAAATGTTGCAGCATGAGTACCCCGGCTTTGCCGGTGCTGCACATATTGAGCAGATAAGCCAAGCGGTGATGCGCGGCGGTTACCTAGCCAAGCAGTTGTTGTCGCTGTCTAACCAACTGCCATATAGCGTTGAGTCAATCCAGGCACGCACGGCACTAGAATCGGCGTTGTCGTTGGTGGAGAACATCGTCCCTGCAAACATATCCTTGAATTCAGTAATAGATACCGACCTCTATATTCAGGCGGACCTTAGCACCTTTGTGCAAGTTATCGTCAATATCATCAGTAATTCAGTGGCTGCTATGCAGCCAGGGGGAGGGGAAATAAGCATCAGCTTGAAACAGGATGAGCAAAAAAAGTCCGTACTGTTAGTTATTTCTGATCTGGGTAAAGGAATGGGCAGTAATGAGTTAGATAAGGTCTACGACCCATTCTTTAGTACCAAAGCCCAAAAAAAACCGGGTTCTGGCTTCGGCATGTCTATGGTCAAGGCAATAGTGCGGGAAATGGGTGGCGATATCGAGTTGTATAGCCAAAAAGGTAAAGGTACGACCGTATCGGTGAAATTACCGGTATGCCCATTTACCCATGAATTGGAACTCGAGCTGGCAGAGGGCGATACTGAATTGGACGATATCAATACGATGCTGTTGGTGGAAGACGACCAACATCTTGCCAACATCTATCAAATGTTGATGCTCGATGCTGGTTTTGTTGTCACCCATGCCACCAATGGGGTGGAAGGTTTTAACCTCTACCAGTCACAAGGCCCTTTTGATGTGGTGTTGACCGATGAACAGATGCCGCAACGCCGGGGCAGTGATATGGCGCGGATGATTCGGCAACTTGCGCCTGAACAAGTGATTATTTTGTTGTCTGGTTTCCACGATGAAAATATCGAAGCTTGTTTGGCTGAAGGTGTGGTAAACAGTACTTTGACTAAGCCAGTTAAATTGATGGAGCTCGTTGATACTATCAAGGCACATATGAACATCGCGGGCAGCTAGGTTCATGACCATTGAAGGGGATCATTTAATATTCCTATCAAACTGATTGGTTTAATAGATTGGTTTTTATAGAAGTGTCCTTATATCCTTCTGGAATCATTTTGCGGTTGGTAAATTCCAACCGCTTTTTTAATAAACATATTGGAGATTAAAATGAGCGTACTAGTAGGCCGTCCAGCTCCGGACTTTACTGCAGCAGCTGTTCTTGGCAACGGTGAAATTGTTGATGAGTTTACGTTGAGCGAAGCGATTAAAGGCAAAGCTGCAGTCGTCTTCTTTTATCCTTTGGATTTCACTTTTGTATGTCCATCTGAATTGATCGCATTCGATCACCGCTACGAAGAGTTCCAAAAGCGCGGCGTTGAAGTCATCGGTGTATCTATCGACTCTCAGTTCAGCCACAATGCATGGCGCAACACCGATGTTGCTGACGGTGGTATCGGTCCTGTTAAGTATGCCTTGGTTGCTGATGTTAAACACGAAATCTGCCAAGCATACGACGTTGAGCACCCAGAAGCTGGTGTTGCTTTCCGTGGTTCTTTCCTGATTGACAAAGAGGGTGTTGTTCGCCACCAAGTTGTCAATGATTTACCACTTGGCCGTAACATTGACGAAATGTTGCGTATGGTTGATGCCTTGGCCTTCCACGAAGAGCACGGTGAAGTCTGCCCAGCTGGTTGGGAAGAAGGTAAAAAAGGTATGGACGCAAGCCCAGAAGGTGTTGCTGCCTACTTGTCAGAAAACGCAGAAGGCTTATAAGCGCCGATTCCCGTTGTGTTTTCAAAAAAAGCCGCACTTAGTGCGGCTTTTTTGTGGGTTAAAACTTTTTGCTGGCAAACACTATTTTACCGGCCAACCACCGAGGTGCTTCCAGCGATTGACTATTTTACAGAATAGCTGTGCCGTTTTTTCTGCATCGTATAAGGCTGAGTGGGCTTCTTCTTGGTCGAAAGAGATACCGGCTTGTTCGCAAGCTTTGACCAATACAGTTTGTCCATAGGCAAGTGCCGACAAGCTAGTAGTGTCAAAAGAAACAAAGGGGTGGAATGGGCTGCGCTTGATGTTTTGGCGTTCAATTGCCGCATTCAGGAAACCCATATCAAAGGAGGCATTGTGGGCAACCATCACACAGCGTTGGCAGTCGGCCTCTTTTTGCAGCTTGCGCAGCTCTTTAAACATTTCCTTGAGTGCTACGTCCTCGGCAACCGCGCCTCGCAGTGCACAGTGGGGGTCAATACCATTAAATTCCAAGGCTGAACGTTCAAGGTTAGCGCCTTCAAAAGGCTGGATATGGAAATGTATGGTTTTGTCTATTGATAGGAAACCGTCTATATTCATGGTCAAAGTAACGGCCGCAATTTCTAACATAGCATCTGTTTGCGCATTAAACCCTGCCGTTTCAATATCTACCACTACCGGGAAATATCCTCGGAACCTGTCTACCAGGGAGAGCCCCTCATCAATCATCAATCTATTGTCCTTATCTCTAGAACCAGGATTATGGCAAGGAAGCAACAACTAATCTACAGCGTTGGCTTAGCTTTAGTGTCAGTTGCTTGCATATCGAGCAACAAAACGATGGTCTGTAATGGAAGAAACATGCAATTGACAGCGGGAACTGCTAACCTGGTAAGTAGGTATAGGTAGGGCTAGAGGTTTTTATTCAACCTTTTTTTAGATTGGTCGATAGCAAGTGAGAGATTGATAAATAAAGGGGCTTACATGAGAACGCTTTGCCTAGTTTTGATGCTGTTTTCCTCTGCTAGTATGGCTAGCATGCGCCAATATTCCGCTAGTGTTGAAACATCCAACTGGATGATAGAACCACCCAACCGGCTGCAGTGTGTGCTTATGCACGACCTGCCTGGTTATGGCACCGCCATGTTCACCAGTGAAGCCAGTAAGACCTTAAACATGGAATTCGAACTGGATATGTTGCGGTTACCCAAAACCTATGGAGTCGCGTCGGTTTATTCAGTCCCACCAAAATGGATGCCTGGTGAAATGCACCGCAATATAGCCGATATGCAATTGCGCAAGCAATTCAACGGAGATCTGCCAGAACGCGCGGCATGGACAATGTTGTCTGAGTTGGAAAAAGGTTATTGGCCAACCGTGTATTATCAAGATTGGTATAACCGGCATGATATGGTGGCAGTTGCACTCAATTCCGCGAATTTTGCCAGGCCTTACCAGGAGTTTGTGGAGTGTGTTTCTAATCTACTTCCATTCAGCTTTGATGATATTGCCTACACGGTTTTGTCCTATAAAAAGAACAGTGTAGAGCTCACCAAAGGCGCGAAGAAAAAACTGGATATGATAGGCGATTATTTGAGGGAAGATAGCGACCTTGAATTAGTCTTACTCGATGGTTATAGCGACAGCCATGGCGGTCGCTGGAAAAACCAAGAATTGTCAATTCAAAGGGCAGAAGAGGTGCGTGACTATTTTGCCCAGCTAGGTGTCGATCCTGGCCGGATAGAAATTACTGGTCACGGTGAACGCCGCCATGCCGCACCCAATACCAATGCCGACCTTAGGGCAAAAAACCGTCGCGTAGTGATCAGGATGCAGCGTTCTTAGGGGGTCGCACTTTACCCAGTATTAGCCATCAACAGCCGCTTTTCAGCGGCTGTATTGTGTTTCCTTGGCTCGATTTGTTTCCTTGGCTCGATTTGTGAGGCGCGGTTGCAGTTCCAACAGCCCCTGCTTTTGTCGCCGCATAGGTAACTCAAAATAAGGATGCTCCGTTAACCGGGTATCCTTAAAAATGTTACTTTAACCTGCGCTTTTCACGCACCATGTGCAAAGCTTACGCCGCTAAAAAATGCTAAACAGCGCCACTGCCAACATCAGTCCCACCATGGGAATAACTACGGTGAGTGCCGCAACCGGCGCATAAGCACGGGCATGGGTTTCTTTGCATATGGCACGTATAGTGGTGACGATGTAGCCATTGTGGGGCAGGGTATCAATAGCTCCAGACGAGATGGAAACGATGCGATGCAGTTCTTCTGGGTTAACCCCTTGTTCTAGATAGTGGGGGCCTAATAGCGGCATGGCTATCGCCTGTCCACCCGATGCGGAACCCGTCAGGCCAGCGATAACACTCACCGCGACGGCTGCGCCTACCAGTTCATTGCCGGGTAAATGGGTCATAGTATCGACTGCTACCTCAAACGCAGGGGTAATTTTGGCCACAGATCCAAAGCCCACCACGGCAGCCGTGTTGCCTATGGCCACAAGGGCACCAGTAGTGCCGGCATTGACCGCTCCGCTGATATTGCGGAAGTATTTGAAGTTCAGCAGCATTAAAGACAAAACACCTCCACCTAGGGCAACAATTAGTGCGAGTTGCTGCAAAGACTGGTGCAGCGTAAAAGATAAGCCAAGCACGACTAACAATGGCAACATGCTGAGGTATGGGTTGGGTAATGTTTTTAACGCAACTTCGGGATCGTCATCCCGGCTTTCAAAGCACTCCCCATTGGCCACGGCATTTCGGATCATACGGTTTAGCCATAAAAAGCCCCAAGCAGCCATAAAAACTGCTACCACAAAGCTGACTTCCCAGGCTGCGAATGGCGATGTGCCCAAATACTTTATCGGGATCCAGTTTTGTATCTCAGGTGAGCCTGCGCTTGTCATAGTGAAAGTGACCGAACCAAAGGCCAGGGCGGCAGGTATAAATCTCCTGGGTAAGTTTGCGTCTTTAAATAAGCTCAAAGCCATTGGGTAAACGGAAAATGCTACAACGAATACACTGACGCCACCGTAGGTAAGAATGGCACAGGCTAGCACCACTGCGGCAACGGCATGTTGTTTGCCCAATTTGTCTGTGATCAGTTTGGCAATGGCATCGGCTGTACCCGTGTCTTCCATGAACTTGCCAAAGATAGAACCGAGCAAAAACATAAAAAACCATGAGGCGATAAAACCTGAAAAACCTTGCATGTAGCTAGTGATAAAGTTGGTTTCACCAATAAATACGGGGACGCCTGAACACAGAGCCACTAGCAAGGCGCATAGGGGGGCGGAGATGAATAGGTTGAAGCCCCTGATAGTGAGAAAAATAAGCAACCCTAGACCGGCGAATAAACCGAACATGCTTAACATATTGCTACCTTATTATTGTTTTTTGCACATGTTTTTGTAGCTTACTGGAAGCTGCTGTTTCTTTCATGGCAAAACGGCTTCTACTGCCATTATTCAATGCCATATTTGCCAAACTGCAGCCTAATATCATCGCTGCCGCTTTGCCACTTTTCCCGTATTTCTAAAAAAGCGGGATAAGTAATGCTTTGTTTACTAAATCCGATGTATAAGGGCTCATGGTTCAATCGGATGCTATGCATTTTCAGTGCTTTATATGCCGGGTCTGTTAGGCGCAGGTAATTGATATGGTTTTCTTCAACAATAAAGCCAACTGTTCGGTTTCTATGCAGCATGCCTATTTTTAGGGAAGGGTTGAGCATATCTATGATTTTATTAGCAAATTCTTTATCCTTTGCCAGTCGCGAATTCAACTCCGAAGTGCACCACTCGCTAAATTAGGCTGCCTTGCGTAACTCATTGAATACCGCGACAGGCTGCCTGAAGCCGAGACATTTTCTCGGTCTGGCGTTTAATGCCCGTTCAACCTCACTAATTTGCTTGTCTGTCACCGTTCGTAAATCTGTGCCCTTGGGTATGTATTGGCGCAACAAACCGTTAAAGTTTTCATTCAGTCCGCGTTCCCATGAAGAGTACGGGTTGGCGAAATAGATATCGGTTTTCAACTTGTCTGCAACTAGCTCGTGGTCACAGAATTCGCTGCCGTTGTCTGCTGTGATAGTACGGACGTGACCCCGATATTGCCAAAGCATGCCAATCATGGCCCGGGCTACATCGGCAGCACTTTTCGCTGGCACTTTACGTATCAGATACAGCTTACTTTTCATCTCTACGAGGCTGACAATCGCGCCTGTTCCCTGCTTACCCAGAACCGTATCAACTTCCCAATCGCCGAATCGCTTTTTCTTATTCACTATGACCGGACGCTGCTCTATGCCAACCCGGTTCGGTATAATCACTCGCTTCGCGTGGTTACCTTTACGGTATCTTCGGTGACACTGGCGAAGTTGTTTATACAACTTTCCGCCGCGTAATTTATCACGCTGGACATAACCATAAATCCACTCGTGACTGACGTTATATCCGATAATTTTACCTACGCCAGCAATTTGCTCAGGACTCCACTTCTGGTTCAGACCGAACTCTACAAAGGTGATCGTCAGTTCAGATATTCTAAACTTTGCGGCCTGACAACGTCGTTTTACTGACTTCGCCTGAGCGACTTCCGGTAAGTAATGACTATCCCGAATTCGATTGCGATTTACTTCCCGGCTAATAGTGCTGTGACTCACTCTCAGACGTTTCCCAATCTCCCGATAACTGAAACCCTCGCGTAGGTAGGCTTCGATCTGGTATCGTTGTCCCTCGATCAACTGCTTGTAACTCATGGTAACTACTCTTGTTTTTTGGCGATTACAGGGTACCACCAACAGGCAGTTGATCTCTCCTCACCGTTTAATCAAGAGTGGTGCACTTATTATCTGAATTCGGGGTTTATTGGAAAACTCGTCACTGACAAAGGTTCCCCTTTGCAGGGCGATTTTGCCGGGCAGTAGACTGATATCAGACAATTGCCCTACTTCGACAGTTACGTTTGCGTGGGTTGCCAAACGCATGGTCTCATAATAAACAGGGTCCAAATAATGGGCATAGGTTTCCCGCTCTGCCGTCTTGGCCAAATGGCTTATGCTTTGGATTTGCCCTGTTTTTAACAATTTCATCGCACGCGCAAATGGCATATCAATGAACCTAACACTGCATTGGGGTCGATCTGCCAGTGTCCTAATGAGGTCAATATCTGCACCCTGCCATTCGCCATTCTCATCTTGAAAGGCAAAAGGCGGGAAGTGGGTCACCCGGTGCAGGTATTCACATGCATTTGCACGTGCCGGTGCAACAGATTGGAATAAAAATAACGTCAGTAGAAGTAGGCGCAAGGCGTTTGTTGTACAAAAGGCTGTTATGTAAATACTAGCCGTAGATTGCCAATTTAGGTAGGCATTATGCCGGGGCACACCGGGCAACTAATTTTCAAAAAATAGTTTAGGAATTGCGTCTGTTACCGATAAGTAACTATTGATGCCATATGCGATAACAAAAAGTCCTAACGTTTAGAGGTAGTTATGAAAAACCAAGATGCTTTTGCCCAAACCCGCAAGATTGCCTACTGGAGCGTACACGGTGTTGGCTTTGGTTTTGCCGCCTACCTATGTTTGCAAGCCGTGTATATTGTGATGACAAACGCTGCCTAGGCCAGTATCAATGCCTCTAACAGGCAGTTTCAACCAGCACCCTAAAAGCAAATTATCGTTGATCCTTAGGGGATCTTTTAACGTTTGTACCCCTACTAACGTTGTATCAGTTCAATGGCATAACCATCAGGATCCCGGACAAATGCGATCACTGTGCTGCCACCCTTAACTGGGCCAGGTTCCCGGTAAACATCGCCACCTTTTTCTTTGATTTCTTCACATATTCGATAAATGTCCTCCACGCCAATGGCTAAGTGGCCAAAGGCATTGCCGTGGTCATAGCTGTCGGTGTCCCAGTTGTAGGTAAGTTCTAGCACCGTATTGTTGGTCTCATCACCATAACCGACAAATGCCAGGGTATAGCGGTATTGTTGGTTGTCGCTTTTGCGCAGCAAATGCATGCCGAGCACCTGGGTATAAAACTCGATTGAGCGGTCTAGGTTGCCAACGCGTAACATGGTGTGCAGTAATCGCATTTTATCTACCTTTGGGATATCAGTTAGGACAGCAAAGATAACACATTGTAAACCGTAAATAAGTAAAACCCGGCCTAAGTCACCCGCTTTGGCCTGCGCCTAAATTATTCTGCAATTTAGGTTTTCATGCATATTGTGAATATTCAAATCCACTTATGTTTGCATTGGCAAGCACAGTGTACTAATCCTTATTTAATGGGATATATCGTTAAAGATAGATATATCCGCGAATAGGAAGTAGTAAATTTGGGTGCAGTTAGTGCGTTTTTTTAGAACTTTTGTGTTGCTAGCCTTGGTGTTGCCGTTGCCAGCACTAGGTAAGGCCATCGTTGTGGCGAGCCATCATTTCCCACCTTGGATTATTACTGAGAAGTCGATGCCGGTGCGGGGTATAGACGTCAAAATTGTCCAGATGCTTGCCGATGAGCTGGGTATAGACCAGGTTGAATTTGTAGAGTGCCCGTTTGCCCGGTGCCTTAAGAAGCTCGAAACTGGGATGGCAGACATGATGACAGGGTTGTTTAAGTCTGAACAGCGTGCACAGTACATTAGCTTCGCAGAGCCCAGTTACCTTCGGGATCCTCCGAAAGTGTTTTATTTGAGGAAGTCACAACCAGATATTAAAAGCTACCAGGACTTATATCCGCTCACTGTAGGTGTAGTGAGGGATACTGTCTATTTCCCCCAGTTTGACCAAGATCTGGACATAACCAAAATTCCCTTAGTCACAGACACCCAGCTTATAAATATGTTGCTAAAAGGCAGGATCGATACCTTTGTTGGTACAGAATCCACTTTTGATTATTTGTTGTCCAGGCAACAAAAAATGGATCAGCTTAAAAAAGCCAGTTACCGGTTTGCAAGTCCGCGCCACTCCTATTTCGGCATCTCAAAGAAATCTTGGTTAAACGATGAGATGGCTACAGTTAACCAGACCGTTTCGCGCCTACTTGCCCAAAATGCCTTTGTCAAAGTCGTTGATGATTGGTTTAAACAAGCGTTAAACGCAGAGCGCCTGGCCAAGCAGGTGGTAAATGTCTGTAATGTGGAAACACAGTCGGGCAGGTTAGAGGAAGATATTACCGTCATGGTGTTGGACAGGTTAAACGCCAACTACCATATCCGCTACCTGCCATCCTTGGAACAGTGTTTAGAACAACTGCGGCTTGGCGAAATAGATCTAGTCCCAGGTATTACAGAAGAGAACCTACCCGAGGGAATGTCGGATTTGCTGGTGTACCGCTATGAGCAACCGTACTTATTGCTTTCAAGGGGGATGGAAAGCGATATAGCATCCCTTGGGGCAATCGCACAAAGCAGGCTAGGTGTAGCTGAAAACAGCGCATTTGATGGAATTGGTGACGAAAGAGTAGACAGCTATAAAGATAGTGAAGAACTGTTTGCTGCCTTGGTTTCCGATCAGCTGGACTTTGCCTTGGTAGATACCGACTTTGTCTATCAAATGCAAATTGCCCAGCCTGATCTTTTGGAAAATATCCTTATTACCAACTGGATCCCAGCAAATGCCAAAAAAGTCGGTTTTGCCATTAACTCAGACTCATGGTTTTCCGCCAATAACTTCACCCTTTATCAAGTCATTGATTTTTTGCGAAATGAAAAAGCGGTGTTGCAGATAGAGGCGATAAACAAGCGTTTGTAAGTTTAAGAACTGCCATTCGGCAAATGTTGAAAGCGAAATACATAGGTGCGGAAGTGACAACAATGTGTAAACAGCAAGTATATAGGGCGACAAGGTGCGTGTTTATGTTTGCTTTGCTGTATGTCACCCTTGTGGGCGCTAACGAGATTTGGGTGATAACTTCGTTAAATTGGCAGCCATATTCTGGGTCGGATATGATTAATACCGTATATGGACCCTCTCTGATTGCAAGATTATAATTTGGCTGATTAGCGAGACTCATTGCTACCATATATCCGGCTTTTACAAGGGAATTTTCCCATAGCCCTGATGGAATTTCGCGCCTTGTTTTCCCATCAATTCCACGGCTTCCACAGAGCCTTCGGTATAAGCTGATTTGGACAAGGCGGTTATGAACCGTTCATCATCAAGTAATAATCTTTTGCAATGCGTTGGAAGGCTCCCCCTAAGTTAACTCTTTGTTTGTGTCTTAAACCAGTAGCGACTTTAGGCTACCGCTTTTTGTTCAAGGTAATTTGTCCCATGGCGCAGCATCGCCCAGGCCATGCGTGCCATCTTATTGGCCAGTGCCACACAAGCCTTGTTGAAGTTCATGCGCCCCAGGCAGCCACGGCACCACTTGCTGACCTTATCCTCTTTCCCAGCAATATGCCTTAGGGCCGCCCTGGCGCCATTGATTAGCTGGGTGCGCAGGTACGTATTCCCCCTTTTGGTGATACCCAATAAGCGGGTTTTATCCCCGGTACTATGCTGCCGGGGGACAAGGCCCAGCCAGGCGGCCATATGGCGGCCGCTGCTAAACGCCTGGCCATTGCCGATGGACGCGTACAAGGCACTGGCAACCACCGGGCCGATACCTGCCATGGTCATCAGGCGCTGGCAAATATCATGTTCCTTGACGAAAGTACCTAGCTTCTTGTCAAGCCGTGCAATGTTCTGTTCAAGCGCACAAAACTCGTCCAAAAGCACCCTAAGTTCCTCCCGGCACAGCCCGCTTAACCCATTTTCGGCATCTTCAATGGCATCAACCAGTGATGGCTTTACCCGGTTTATGCCTTTGGAAAACACAATGCCATACTCCGCCAATAGGCCGCGGAGCTGGTTGCCCAGGGCGGTACGCTGGCCCACTAGGCGCTCCCTCAGCCTGTGCAGCATTTGGATATCCTGCTGTTCCTGTGATTTGACCGGGACAAAGCGCATATCCTCACGGGTTGCAGCTTCTGCAATCGCCGCTGCATCGTTGTAGTCACTTTTATTCCCTTTGCGGTACGGGACAACATGCTGGGGTGGGATCACCCTGACTTCATGGCCGCATGCCTCGATTTTACGGGCCCAGTAGTGGCTGGCACCGCAGGCTTCGAACGCCACGAGGGCAGGCTCTATATTGGCTAAAAAGTTCAGCAGCTGTGGACGCTTTAGTTTCTTCTTCTTAATGGTACGTCCGTGGGCATTCCTAAACACCAGGTGAAAAACAGACTTTGCAGTATCTAATCCAATTGTTATCTTACCCATGTGACCCTCTTCTTCTTGGTAGTTTTGTTCAACCCTATCTTGGCACATTATGATGCCGTTGGGAGGAGAGGGTCCATACCATTAATTCTATTAACTATGTGGTCACTCAGCGCAGCCTCAGGGACTCAAGTTCAAGGCGTGCGAATGAAGTAATACTGGTGGTCTTGCGAGTTTCGCGCAACGCAGAAATTGTGTTCCTGAGGCGCGTCTTCGATGGGTTTGACAAGCGCTTATGCTGCGTTAAATGTTCTTGATTTAGAACCACTAGACCTGTAAACATTTGCCTTGTCTAAACGCTTGTCAATTCCCACTGAGTGACCACATAGTTAATAGAATCGGTATAATGAAGGTAATGCAGTGCAGCGCCTTAAAGCAGAATTGCGCAGGGAAGGCATTGAACTGCTCGTTGAGTTTTATCCTTGGAAACGCGCACAGAAACTAGCAGGTACTAAAAAGTATATCGGATATTTCCCTGCTTGGCCTGAAGAAGTTTACCAGGGATTTGTAGCTTCGCCAGCTATTGCTTGGTCACAAGTTGGTGTTGTCACAAATAGTTCGGATGATATCACCTTTACTTCAATTGATGGGCTGTTTGCAAAACACACTGTGGGTTTAGTCAACACCTACACTTATCCATCGCAAATAGAACGAGCCGCTGCCCGCTATCAGCAAAATGTATCCCGCACCGACAATGAGCTGCTGTTACTGCGTAAGCTGAGCGCCAATAGGCATGATGTTGCGATTACCGATCCGTTAGTGTTTGAATATCTAGCCGAGAAGCATTCAATAGAAGGCGTACGAACCATCACCAACCTTTTTGAAAAGCCGTTAGTAGTCGCTTTGCGGGATGCGCCTGACAACAAAAAAGCAATCGATCTTATTAACCAACTGTTTGCCGCTGGCGAGTAAAGTAACCTCTTTGTTGTATTGGCAAATTGCAAGTTATGAATTACCTTGTTGCCATTGTTCAATTTTATCTTGTGTGTGTTTGGCTAGGTTATCCCGGTTTTGTTCAAGCCACCACTGTTCCATCATGCGCACGTTAGCGCGGTTGGCTTTGTAAAAAATATCTACAATATCACCCACAATAGGGATGAAACCCAAACCAAAATCCACAAGGCAATTACGTACCATTCTTTTAAGCAGGGGCTTAGGGACGCCTATGCGCCGACCGAGCTGAACGATGCGCAAAGCGACCAATACCATAATGGCGTCACCGACCCCGGGGATAAGGCCAATCAAAAAGTCCAGGCCAACCCTAACCCCAATAACCGGCAAGCGCACCGCCGTATCAGTTAAATTAGCTAGTTTTTGTGCCTGGAGCAGCTCGTCAGGTGCTTTGATGTCTTCCGTTTGCAAGATGCTTCCTCAAGCTTTTAAATTCGCAAATATTTAATGGGGTCACTATTTCTGGGCATTAGCCTAGCACAAAGGGCTCGTAGCGGTTAACCAGAAACTGTTTCGAAACTTTGTAGTGGGGCTTGAATTAGCCACACCTCGCATACACATTGCTGATGTAAGGAATCTTTAGCAAAAGGAATGACATTACAACATGCTTAAACAATTAAAAATGCTTGTGGTCTCTTTATCGCTGCTGTGGGTAAGTGCGAGCATTGGCGTCGAGTCGCCTGTGGAGGAAGTGCTAAGCAAGGATCAAATTTCAGAAGTCATCGAAAACGCTATACATCAGCTGGATGCCCACTATCTTTATCCAGAACAAAGCAAAAAACTAGCGGATGTTTTGAGATCTAAACAAGAACTTGGGGAGTTTGAGCAGGCATTCAGTTTTGACCGGTTTAAATACACATTGGAAGCCATTTTGGTAGGGCAATCAGGGGACAGCAACTTTGAATTACTTAGGCGGAAAACTGGCAGGCTAAGTTCACAGGTCAGCTTGTCTCAGCACCAGGAGGTAATTGAAAGTGAAATTCTGGAAGGTAATATCGGCGTTTTAACCCTTGAGGGCTATTTGGGTTCGCAGGGGGCTGCCGCCGCCCTAGAAAGAGCGATGCTGGATTTGCTTGATACTGATGCCCTGATCATTGACCTGCGTAAGTCTGATCCATCAACACTGGACATCGTGCAACAACTGGTCAGTTATTTTGTGAAACCAGGGACACAGCTTGCAACTGCCCATTTTCATCCGTCACTGCTTGAGCAGGTTGTCATATCCAGTGAGCATTCTGGTTTTGAGAAGCTCATCCAAAAATATCCTGTTTATATCTTAACGTCTGCCTACATCACTGGGGCGTGGGAGTTTTTTGCTTACACGCTGCAGCAACTGGACAAAGCCATTGTTGTCGGCGATGACACCATAGGTTCTGCTTATATGACAAAACGAGTGCCGGTCTCTGATAACATTAACTTGCAGTTAGCCTATGCCTATCTGAGCCATCCAGCCACCGCAGATAACTGGCAAGATGATGGCGTGTTAGCAGACCATGCGGTTGCCGCTGAAGAGAGTTTTGCGTTGGCTTTAGAACTAGCTAAACGCGCATTGCGAACTCAGTGAATTCTTCCTCAAGGGGAAGTTTATTGCTCGGAACATAGGGCGATCTATTGTTAACTTTTGGGAAAACCCGTGGTTTAAGGTTTTCCGCTTCCGCAATGCCCCTATTTTAGGTCATTCGTTTCACGCAATTTGGAAGCCACTTTATTGAAATTGGTAGTTGAGCATCTGGAGACGCGTCGTTAGCCCCTAGTTTGCCTTATTTGGCTAAGGCTAGCTTTATTAAACCCGCGGCAAAAAGCACGTAACCAAGCATAAATACTATGCGGATATCAGTAAGGATGAGCCCACCAATGCCAATAGCTATTGAGCCTGCAAGAAC
This sequence comes from Alteromonadaceae bacterium, assembly GCA_965279005.1. Classification (GTDB taxonomy): domain Bacteria; phylum Pseudomonadota; class Gammaproteobacteria; order Enterobacterales; family Alteromonadaceae; genus Planctobacterium. The sequence continues at coordinate 346,060 of CBDIHK010000030.1, forward strand.
CGCCATGGCCGCGATAGGCTGTTGTGTGCGATAGCCCAGCGCTTGGAAGGCAAGACCTACCATCATAAAGGCCGGTCCTACAGTGAAAAACACGGGCCAAATCGAAGGTTCGGCCATCAGTGCCCAGGCAAGTTCATTCCTTTGTTCAGGGCTGTGGCGCAGTGACCACAACACCAAGTCAATCGCGCACATACCGATATTGGCCACAACGCCTATTAAAGTCGAGGTTGCGCCAATTGAACGGTAGAGCCCGTGGGAGAATTGCAGCGCATAAGGGATAATCAACACCACACCAATGAGCAATGTAAAATGGATAAAATCAATTGGCTCGAGAAGGTCAATGACACTGCTTGGGACTGAAAACATAGCCTGGGCTGCAAGCTGCATCAGCATACCCAGGATAAACAGCTTTTTGATGGTGCTATTCATGGCTACTTTAAATCCCTATTAAGCATTGCTTAGATACTGTATCCGCGCGCTGCGTACGCTATATCTTATACAATGCAAACAGATGGTAAACAGTTGCAGGTTTTTATCAATCAAGACAAATAGTATGGCCTTCTGGACAATAACCATCTATGTAGCTGTCTGTCACTTGTTGCAGTTGCGCCATTGAAAGAATGCCTGTGCCATGCACATAGGCAAACTGTTGGGCATCAATGCCAAGCCCTTCAATCGCCTTGCGGAAAGATAGCATCCGCTTGTCAGCAGAGGGTACTGAGTCCAATAAGTTGGTACCGAACTCATCCAAGCTAAAAACAAGCTTCTCTTTCGGCACGTAAAATAATAAAAATTGCTCGGAGGTGATCAATGATATGTCATAGACATGTACTTTGCCGTTGGCAAGTTCCAGTTTTTCATTCACCTTTAAAAAGCGTTCCGCAGGCAGTGGCTGCTTAAAGCGCGAATTCAGCAATGGCAGATGGTTTGCGACAGTGACAAAGTCAGTCCCCATCGCAGCAATTTTGTCTATGTCACCAAAATGCCCCTGGTGTTCCGGGACAACTAAGTATTTTACCGGTTTGTTAGTACCAAGTTTTTCGTTGACTGCCTGCAATCGCTTCTCGAAACCATTTAGGCTGCCAACAGCGACAAAATGGTCACCGCCATCAACAAAAAGGGATGACCTATTACCCAATCCAGCTAGGTAGGTATCATTACCAATCTCTCTTACAACCATTTTAGAGTTGTCGCGCATGCCTTTAAGTGCTTTGGTCGTTTCGGGCAAGACAAACGCGTCGGATACGTCAGGGTTGATTTCAATGGTTCGCGACAGGGTCACAACGGCGGCTTTTCCTTGATTCAACTGGTTGGTGTCCGACGCATAGGCCACACCATTGCGTTTTCTATGCCCTGAATAAAGGTAGTGGGTGCCATTAGGACGGGTCAGCTTAGAAACCAGACCGGTTTTGCTATCTATGAAAATAGTCACTTGCGTAGTGCCGTTTATTTTAAAGCTGAGCTTTTCATGCATTTTGCCTAGGAAGGATTCCTGGCCTTGGTATGTTGCAGTATCCCTTGCATCCAGTAGTGAGCGAACCACAGTTGTATCCAACAACCGCATCATGCCTGCGCCAACATTGTTCTGGTTTAGATCGTTTCGAATGACATGGCTGCCGCGCAGGTGGTTAATACTCCAGCCGTTGACGCCGTCGTACATTATTTGGGTCAACCGCTTGCCCCTGGCAGAAACGCTCCAATTTTTCACGGATTTTCTGTTTTGCCCATAATCGACAGTCAAAGTCGAGTGCAAGCGTGAGACTGCATCTAAACCGGGGCGTATCCCACCGTTTTCTGCAATACTTTTATACCTGTCCCGGACAATCAATGATTTCATCGAGGTCAGGGACTTGCCGCCGTAAGCTGCTACTACCTTCTCGATAATTGCTTGTTCGTTATTTGAGGCCAACGCCGTCGTGGAAAGGGATAAGAAACTCGCTGCGATAAGCAGGTATGTCAGTCGCATAATATGCCATCCGTGATCTAATTATTATTTTCCCGGAGATTAAAACATACGGGATCCTTTACTTGCACCTAGCAACCAAAAAGTTTTAATTTGTTTTATGTAACAGGTTGTAAGGTATCGGCCACAAGAAAAGGGGGGTCTATCTGGCTACCACCCCTACTTCTGCTTTTTCGCTTGTTCTTTTAGTACCTGGTTAATAAAGCTTTTGCGGCCGTATTGGCGGGTGATAATGCATTTGTCCAGCGAGAAGCCGCGGGCAGGGCAGTATTCGCGGCCGTAGTAGATGATTTGCAAGTGCAAGTCGTTCCATTTTTCTTTTGGGAATAGGCGCTTGGCATCGCGTTCGGTTTGCTCAACACTTTTGCCGTTGGATAAACCCCATCGGTACATCAGGCGATGGATGTGGGTGTCTACCGGAAATGCGGGTACGTTAAAGGCCTGTGCCATTACCACCGATGCAGTCTTATGGCCAACACCTGGCATCGCTTCTAACGCCGCAAAGTCTTGTGGTACTAGTCCATTGTGCTGTTTGATAATCATATCGGAAAGGTGCCAGATCCCTTTTGATTTCATGGGGGATAAACCGCAGGGCTTGATGATTTCTTTTATCTCTTCAATACTCATCAGTACCATATCAAATGGATTATCAGCCCGGGCAAATAGCTTGGGCGTTATTTGGTTAACCCTTTCGTCCGTGCACTGCGCAGATAAAAGCACCGCCACTAACAGGGTGTAGGGATCCTTGTGGTCAAGAGGAATAGGCACTTCAGGGTAAAGGTCGTCAAGAATATCGATAATCGCCTGGACTTTTTCTTGTTTTGATATGGGCTTGCTTATTTCTTGTTGGTTTGTATCAGTATCCATCTTGTATCTCAGATCAGGTTTCGGCTGTAACGCGGGCGCGCTGTACCACTTTTTCTTGTTTCGGTGCCGTGAACAGGGCTTCAATACGGTTGTTGAGGGCGTTCTTAAGCGCGATCAGAAGGCCCAAGCCGATAAAGGCACCTGGTGGTAATATTGCCAACAGGAATGGGTTCTCCGACTCATAGACTACAATTACCAAGCTCTTGGCCCAGTCACCCAACAGCAGGTGGGCACCGGCAAACAAAGTGCCATAACCCAATACTTCGCGCATGGCACCGAGCAATACCAATACCAGTGCAAAACCCAACCCCATCATTAGGCCATCGTAAGCGGCATATTTGATCGGGTTTTTGGAGGCGTAGGCTTCTGCTCGGCCGATAATGGCGCAGTTAGTGACAATTAGTGGGATAAAGATACCCAGTGCCTGGTATAGCTCAAAAGTAAACGCATTCATCAGTAGCTGCACTATGGTGACAAAGGCGGCAATGATAAGCACAAATACCGGGATACGGATTTCATTGGGCACGATATTGCGGATCAGGGATACGGTGCAGTTTGAACCCACTAACACTAGCAAGGTGGCCAAACCTAAGCCTAGGCCATTGATTACCGTGCCCGTGACGGCGAGTAGCGGGCATAGCCCCAATAACTGCACCAATGCCGCGTTATTCTTCCAGATGCCTTGCCAGCTTAAGCTTTGGTATTCAGTCATAGCTAGGGATCCTGCGTTTGGCAATTTGCTGGCATAGATTGTAGCTCTTGCCAGTTTTCTTCAAGGAAAGCTAGGGCTTGCTGCACACCAGAAACAACCGCCCTAGGGGTTATAGTGGCGCCGGTAAACTGGTCAAATTGGCCGCCGTCTTTTTTCACTGCCCAGTTCCCAGTTTGGCTGTTGCTGGTGGCCTCGCCACTAAAGCCCAGGATCCAGTCGTCCACCCTAAGATCAATTTTGTCGCCCAATCCTGGTGTTTCTTGATGCGCCAGCACCCTGACACCGCCAATGGTCATATCCGCGGCCTTTACCGACACAATAAAATCGATATTGCCGCTGTAACCATTGGGCGTGGTGGCTTCTAGCGCAAATGCCCTCAACTGTCCATCCCAATAGGCGCGATAAAGTTTTTGTGGCCGGCTGCCAATCCTGGGATCGCTTACTAGGACACAGTTTTGCGCTAAATCGTTGTTATAGCTATTGACCGGGACAATGTCATTGACGGTTTGTAGGGTTTTGAGCCGGTACTGCTCAGCAATACGCGGCTCAGTCAATATGTTCACAAGGCTAATCAGGAATGTGGCAAGTAGGGTAAAGGCGCCCAACAAAAGGCCGTTTTTACCGCTGTTGTGAAATGGAGCTGGCAATTTCATAGTTAGCCCTTACCTGATTTTGATGCCATAGGCTTGCCATCGCCACTAAAACCGTAAGTACGGGGTTTGGTGTAATAATCGATGACGGGCACGCACATGTTCATTAGCAGCACGGCAAAGGCAATGGCATCGGGATAGCCACCCCAAGTGCGGATAATATAAACCAAGACCCCGATAGCAAAGCCAAATACCAACCTGCCTTTGTTGCTGGTTGCGGCAGTAACCGGGTCGGTAATGATAAAAAACGCTGCGAACATAATGCCACCGCTAAACAGGTGCAGTAGTGGTGTCGCGCCTATACCTGGCTGCAATAAATTGGCCAGCAAGGCACAAGCAAATAAACCCGACAGCATGCTAACCGGAAGGTGCCAGTTGATGACTTTGGCTTTTAGCAATGCCAGGCCGCCCAGTAAAAACGCTATGTTCACCCACAGCCAACCTTGGCCAAGGCCAGAAAACGCGCTTTCTTGGCTTATAAATAGTGGTCCCTGGGTAATTTCCGGATAGGTTAGGGCGTTGCCTAGGGATGTTTTGACCTCATCCAGCGGCGTGGCCATGGTAAAGCCATCTATGCCTGCGCGCATTTGGTTGACGCTATAACCTTCACTACTGTAGCCGGTGAAAATGATACTCCAGGCATCGCCAAGATCTTGAGATACTTGCGCTAGTCCTGTCGCTGGTGCCCACGACGTCATTTGCACAGGAAACGAAATCAACAGCACCACATAACCTGCCATCGCAGGGTTAAACAGGTTATAGCCCAAGCCACCGTAGAGTTGTTTTACGATGGCAATAGCGAAAAAGGTACCGATTACTGGGATCCACCATGGTGCAAAGGGTGGGATGGAAACCCCTAACAAAAAGGCGGTGAGTAGGGCGGAGTTGTCTTTGATGGCTTTTTCAAAGTTGCGCTTGCGCAGTTCTAATATTGTAGCCTCAGTGGCCACCGCAACGACCATGGCAATAGCTACATGGATTAAACTGCCCCAGCCGAAAAAGTAGGTTTGTGCTGCTAAACCTGGCAGGCCAAACAGGATAACCAACAACATCAGCTGTGATGTTGTGCGTTTTTGACGCTGGTGGGGTGAACTGGATAATTGCAGGCTCATAGGTCTGTGGCTTATTCCTTATCCTGTTGGGCAGCTTCCCTTGCCGCTTTTTTGGCTTTTGCCCTGGCTATGGCTGCCGCGACTTTGTCTTGTTTATCATCCTGGGCAGGTGTTTCTGTAGCTGCTCCGTCAGAGTCTCCTGCTGCTTCTTGCTGCCCAGCGTCCCTTGCTGTTTTTTTAGCTTTGGCCCTGGCAATGGCTGCCGCGACTTTGTCTTGTTTATCATCCTGGGCAGGTGTTTCTGTAGCTGCTACTTCGGACTCTACTGCTGCTCCTTGCTGTCCGTTTTCCCTTGCTGCTTTTTTGGCTTTTGCCCTGGCAATGGCCGCGGCGACTTTGTCTTGTTTGTCATCCTGGGCAGGTGTTTCTGTAGCTGCTCTTTCAGGTTCTACTACTGCTCCTTGCTGCCCGTTTTCCCTTGCTGCTTTTTTGGCTTTTGCCCTGGCAATGGCCGCGGCAACGCTGGCGCTTTTATTGGCGTTGCTCGCTTCTGTTGTTGTTTGTGCTGTGGCTTGTCCGGCCTGGTCGAGCGCAGTTTGTTCTTGTTTTTTAGCTTTTGCCCGAGCCAGGGCGGCAGCGACTTTATCTTTACCGCCGCTACTGGCTTTTTGCCGTTCTTGCCTTGCCGCGGCTGCAGCATCGGCTTTGGCCTGGCGTGCCGCTTTCTCGCGTTCAAGCCTGGCGGCCCGTGCCTCAAACCGTTCGCGTGCCTTGTCGGCTTTCTCGGCTTCTTCCTGTTCAATCCGGATCGCTGATTTGGCTTGGCGGTAGTACTGCACCAGTGGAATTTCACTCGGACATACAAAGGCGCAAGCACCGCACTCAATGCATTCAAATAGGTTTAGATCTTTGGCTTTTTCGAATTCTTTGCCTTTACTGTGCCAGTACAATTGTTGCGGCAATAATCCGGCAGGGCAGGCATCGGCACATGCGCCACATCGGATGCAGGGGCTTTCCTCGCCCAAAGCTGGGATCTCGCCACTAGCTGGTACTAGGATGCAATTGGTGATTTTAACCACCGGTACTAGCTCTGAGTGGGCAGTGAAGCCCATCATTGGGCCGCCTATGATGATCTGTTTTTGTTTTTGCCGGCTGCGTTGGTATTGTGCCTGTTCCAGTAGGTGTTGCAGCGGTGTACCCAAGGGCGCCCATACATTGCAAGGTGCATCCAAGGCTTTGCCGGTTAGCGTAACCACCCGTTCGATCAGCGGTTTACCGGAAAATACCGCATCGGCAACAGCAAAGCAGGTGCCGACATTGTACATTAACACGCCGATATCAATTGGTAGCTTACCACTGGGAATTTCTAGCCCGGTCAGCACCTGCACTAACTGTTTCTCGCCGCCTGCCGGGTACTTGGTTGGGACAAGGCAAAGTTGCATATCCTGGCTGTCTTGAAACGCAATTTTCATTGCTGCCAATGCTTCTGGCTTGTTGTCTTCTATGGCAATAAGGATGTTTTTGGGGGTCAGCACATGTTTAAGCACATCAATGCCTTGGCGAATTTGCCACGCGTGTTCCCGCATCAACCTATCATCAGAAGTAATGTAGGGTTCACATTCAACGCCGTTTATGATCAGGAAGTCAACATCTTTACTTGAGGACAACTTGATATGGCTAGGGAAGCCAGCGCCACCCATGCCACTGATCCCCGCGTTACAGATAATCTCCACAAGACGAGCCCGGTCTAGGCTGTGGTAATCTTCTGGTGGCACTAGGTCAACCCAGCGTTCTTCAAAATCCGGTTTCAATACGATAGTTGTCTCGGGCAAGCCGGATGCGTGAGCCGAGACATGTTGTTTAATTGATATAATCTCGCCCGAAGTGGGGGCGTGTACAGGCACTGACAGTGGGTTGCTGCTTGTGGTCAGCGCTTGGCCCTTTAGTACCGTTTGGCCCGGCTCTACGTCAATAGTACCTGAAACTCCTACATGCTGTTTTACCGGGATATATAACTTTTGGGATAACGGTAACCGGCGTATTTCAGTGGTGTTGGACAGGGTTTTACGGTCTTCCGGATGAACGCCTCCTGGGAAGTCCCAAAACAACCCCTTTTTAATGCGTTCAACGATAGCTGTAAGCTCCATGTCAGCTCACTTCCTTAATTGGGATGCTGTCCAGTTGCCAGTCCCAATTCTTTTTCGAAGATTTGACCGGCACCATATCGATACAATCAACAGGGCAGGGGGCGACACATAGGTCACAGCCTGTGCACTCGTCTACAATAACCGTATGCATTTGCCGGGTTGCGCCGACAATAGCATCAACCGGGCATGCTTGGATGCATTTAGTGCAACCTATGCATTCGTCCTCGCGGATGTAAGCTACTTTTTTTACATCTTCAGTACCATGGGCTGCATCCAAGGGCTTGGCTTCAACGCCCATAAGGTCGGACAGTTTCTTTATGGTGGCTTCGCCACCTGGGGGACATTTGTTTATTTCGTCGCCATTGGCTATGGCTTCGGCATAAGGTTTACAGCCAGGGTAGCCACACTGTCCACATTGGGTTTGGGGCAAGATCGCGTCAATCTGCTCCACCAAAGGATCCGATTCAACTTTAAACTTAATGGCGGCATAGCCCAGGAGAAGGCCAAAACACAAGGCTAATACCGCGATGGCGACTATCGTGAAAAAACTCATTGCTACCTACCAACCCAATTTAACCAATCCAGTGAATCCCATGAAGGCTAATGACATGAGACCCGCTGTGATCATGCCTATAGCTGCACCTTTAAATGGAATAGGTACGTCTGCAATTGCCAGCCGCTCACGCATTGCTGAAAACAACACGAGTACTAAGGAAAATCCTACTGCCGCACCAAAACCATAAAGAATGGATTCAACAAAAGTGTGTTGTTCTTTGACATTCAGCAGGGCAACACCGAGTACGGCGCAGTTGGTAGTGATTAGTGGCAAGAAGATCCCCAGTAGCCGATACAGGGTAGGGCTTGTTTTTTGTACCACCATTTCAGTGAACTGGACAACGACGGCTATCACCAGGATAAAACTCAAAGTACGCAAGTAAGTGAGTTCGAGCGGTAATAGTAGGTAGCTTTCAACTAAATAGCTTAGCATTGACGCTAGGGTCAACACGAAAGTCGTTGCCATAGACATGCCAATGGCGGTTTCCAGTCGTCCAGAGACACCCATAAAAGGACAGAGTCCAAGGAATTGGACTAACACAAAGTTATTTACAAGTACTGTGCTGACTATCAGCAATAAGAACTCTGTCATCAATAAAATCGGGCAATGTTAAGCAAAGGAATGTCTCTCACTATTATCGCCTTATATAAAGGGATAAACAACTTGAGGATCATAGGGTTATTGCAAAAAATTCGAATGAAGTGACGGTGAGTTGGCTCCCCCTCCCCGACTCGAACGGGGGACCTGCGGATTAACAGTCCGTCGCTCTAACCAACTGAGCTAAGGGGGAGCAGCAATTTAACTTGTTGCAATAGAAGCATATTGAGCTTCTAAAAATATCCGCCTAATGAGCCGATATCTGGAATTTGGCTCCCCCTCCCCGACTCGAACGGGGGACCTGCGGATTAACAGTCCGTCGCTCTAACCAACTGAGCTAAGGGGGAACAGCATTTAAAGCCGTCTTAGGGAGTTGTTACTAACAAGGCTGCCTCAAGACGGGGGCGAATAATAAAGAGCACTCTGGATTGTGTCAATACGATTACGATATTATTTTTAACAAGTGCTCAGGCTTTGTGCAATTAAATCATTTTGCGGTGCCTGGTTTGCTATTTATAGTTGCAAAAGCATCCCTAGCAAAATGATTTTGCATGACATTAATGACCCATTCAGGAAACTGGCAGGTTCAGTCTCCATTATCAGGTGTGAGATTTTATACCTGCATAAAAATGACAATTTTATGAAAAAACGATCTATAGAGTGATCTTTGAGCTGTTGTTATATACAGTTGTTAACATTATTTTAACGAAAACATCGGGCGCCAAACGTTAGTGTTAACTCACCTATTTTAGACCAGTTTTCGCCACACCATAGGTGTGTAGGGGGCAAGCGACAGTTATCCACTAAAACTGTGGATAAGTATGTGAATTAAAATGTTTCGGTCTGCGCGAGCCCAGTGTTTTCGGTGTCAACCCCAGATGTCTTATTTTTTTAAAAAACATAAAATATATAGTAATATCAATGAGATACCATCCTCTTTGGACGTTGCTGAAAAGAGTTGGTTGAATTCTGTACAGTAGGTTTTTGCTTGTGTGTTGTTTTTGTTTTCTATTGGATATTTATAAAAAAAAATAACTTTTATGGCTTGATTTTTGTCTATCCCAGAAATTTTCTGGTGTGAAACGAGATCGTCAAAAAATCAAGTGGAAATTACAGTTTTTTTACGGTGCCGTAGCTGTGGTTAAAACGATGACATATTTTTGACAATTATGTGACGGCGTGTGGTGAATCTAAAATACATCGCGAGAAACAGGCTCAAATCAGTCTAGTCGCTTTGAGTTAGGCTTTTGCACAGAAAATTAAATTGCAACCCGCTCGAACAACAACGGGCTTATTGCCAATAGCATCACGGCAAGATCGTTTTAATTTGAACTATTTAGCGATTGGATGATCAGATCAAGCAACAAAATCAAAAGCTTGAGATACACATTATGATCGAAAACTCGCTAAAACACTTCGAATCAATCACGGATCCCCGCATAGAGCGTTGTAAACGATATGAGTTAATGGACATCTTGTTGTTATCGGTTTGTGCAGTGATGTCCGGAGCCGAAGGGTGGGAAGATATTGAAGACTTTGGAAAAGTTAAGCTCGACTGGCTCAGGCAATATCGCCCCTTTGAACAGGGTATTCCCCGTCATGACACAATTGCCAGGGTGATTTATCGTCTAAAGCCTGAAGAAATAGAGAAAGCGTTTCAAAACTGGATATCGGAGCTTATTGATTTCACCGGATGTGATGTCATTGCTATTGATGGTAAAACCGCCAGGCGGTCTTTTCAGACACGAGAGCGAACAAACCCGTTACATGCTGTCAGTGCGTGGAGTTGCCAGCACCAGCTAGTGCTGGGACAGGTGGCCGTTAACCAGAAAAGTAATGAAATCACCGCCATTCCCGAACTATTAAGCTTACTGGATATTCAGAGCAGCATCATCACACTGGATGCGATGGGTTGCCAGAAAGAAATCGCAAAACAAATTGTTCGAAGCAAAGCGGACTATGTTCTGGCCCTAAAAGGCAATCATTCGGGTTTACAGGCGGAGTTAGAGGCCTGGTGGCATAAGTGTGTGCGTGAGGGGTTAGCGAAGGGGCAGTACAGCGAACATACTGAAACCGATTCCGGTCATGGAAGAGTCGAGGTGCGTCATTGTGAACAATTAGTCGTCGATCCCAAGTGGCTCGCCAGGGATTACCGTTGGACAGGACTGAAAACAATAATCAAGGTTTCCGCCCGGATTGAAGAGAAAGCGAGTGGTAAAACGAGTGAAGAAACCCGTTGGTACATCAGTTCACTGCATCCCGACGCTGCGCAGGCCCTGCATGCAGTCAGAAGTCACTGGCAGGTGGAAAGTATGCACTGGATGCTAGACATGACTTTCAGAGAGGATGAATCAAGAATACGAAAAGGCAATGGTGCATTGGCCTTTAATGTGTTGAGGAAAATAGCACTTAACCTGTTTAAAAAGGATCAAACCGTGAAAGCCAGTATGGCGCGAAAGAAGAAAATGGCAGCACTGGACGATGAATTTCGATCAGTGCTGTTAGAATCAATGATTAAAACGCGCTAACCGTGCCAATAGCATTAAGTTACACATAAGCTGCTGGCCTAACTTAGCCATTGGGAGTAAACTTGTTAGTTTGTTCGGCTCACCCCATTATTGGATATTTTCGGTATTCGGCGGGCATCCTGGTCAAGTTACATCCCTTTTATCTCCATCTAAAGGTTTAGGTTTTGCAAAAAAAATCCAGTGCGCCTGATTTGCTCAATGGCGACATAGGTAGAACGCTGCGGTCAATGACCATGCCTGTTATCGTTGGCATGATATTGCTGATGACGTTTGGCCTAGTTGACACTTACTTTGTTAGCCGTTTAGGCACCGACCAGCTAGCTGCGATCAGTTTTACTTTCCCCGTTACCTTTACGTTGATCAGTTTGAACATAGGTTTGGGCATTGGTACATCCGCAACCATTGCCAGGTTGTTGGGGGCAGGTGAAGCCGCAACCGCTAAGGGCGTGGGTACCGGCGCTATGATTTTGTCTTTCATTATGGCGTCAGCGCTGGCGGTTGTGGGTTGGTTCACTATTGAACCCATATTCCTGCTACTCGGCGCAACTGAAGCGCAAATGCCATATATCTTTGATTACATGCTGGTTTGGTACGCCGCTGGCGTGTTCTTGTCCTTACCTATGGTGGGCAATGCGATTTTGCGTGCAAACGGCGACACCAAGACGCCTAGTATGGTTATGGCACTTGGCGGTTTCATTAACGCAGTGCTAGATCCCATCCTGATATTTGGGTTGGGACCGGTACCAGCCTTGGGTATACAGGGTGCTGCTATCGCTACCCTGATCGCCTGGGTAGTATGTAGCCTTTATATTGTCCATTTACTCGTTGTAAAACGGGAATTGATGATGCCGCGATTGCTGTCACTGAATGAATTGCGCTGCTACAGCCGGGACATCCTAAAAATAGGCGTGCCAGCAGCAGGGGCAAATATGCTAACCCCTGTGGCTAACGCGGTAATGACCGCTATTGTCGCTGGATATGGTTCAGCCGCGGTGGCCTCATGGGGTGTCGGTGGCAGGATTGAGTCGATAGCCTGTATTGTGGTGTTGGCGCTATCAATGACTTTGCCGCCATTTATAAGCCAGAATTTTGGTGCTGGGCAAATAAAGCGGGTATGGGCTTCTTACCAGTTAGCCCTTAGGTTTGTTTTGTTGTGGCAGTTTGGCATCTTCCTGTTGATGTGGTTGTTGTCACCTTTTATCGCAGCTGCGTTTGCCAAGGAGCAGGCAGTCGTCGAATTGATCCAGCTATTTTTGATGATAGTACCCATAGGCTATGGCCTGCAGGGCATTATCATATTGACCAATTCGTCTTTGAATGCCATGCATAAACCCATGATGGCGTTAGGATTGAGTATTTTACGGCTATTCGTGTTTTTCGTGCCAATTTCATATTTAGGCAGCTACCTATACCAGTTACAAGGTATGTTTTGGTTCGGCGTTTTAGCCAATTTACTTACTGCCTTGGTGGCATTTCTATGGTTCCGGCGCATGCTGGACATGGAAATTAAGCAAACTGAACAAAAAGCGGATCTCGCGGTGGGAGAAGGTTAGTGTCTAGGGGGTTCCAACTCGAATCAAAATATTCACCAGCAGGCGACCAGCCAGAGGCAATCGCCAAATTGGTTGAAGGGCTAGAAGACGGCATTGCCGGGCAAACGCTATTAGGTGTAACGGGATCCGGTAAAACCTTTACCATGGCCAATGTGATTGAAAAAGTACAACGGCCAACCTTGATTTTAGCGCACAATAAAACCCTGGCAGCACAGCTCTATGGGGAAATGAAGGAGTTTTTCCCTAACAATGCGGTAGAGTATTTTGTTTCTTATTACGATTACTACCAACCTGAAGCCTATGTGCCGACAACCGATACCTTTATCGAGAAAGACGCATCTATTAATGACCATATTGAACAAATGCGCTTGTCAGCCACCAAGGCCCTGATGGAACGCAGGGACGTGGTAATAGTGTCCAGTGTCTCAGCCATTTATGGCTTGGGTGATCCCGAATCCTACATGAAAATGCTATTGCATTTACGCCAAGGCGACATCATGGATCAACGCGACATCCTGCGCCGTTTGGCGGAGCTGCAATACAAGCGCAATGATGTGAATTTTGAACGCGGCACATTTCGGGTTAGGGGGGATGTTATTGATATTTTCCCTGCGGATTCTGAGCGCTTGGGCGTACGCGTTGAATTGTTTGATGAAGAAATAGAGCGCATTAGCCTGTTTGATCCTCTAACCGGCAGTATTGAGAAAACCGTAACCCGTGCTACGGTGTTTCCCAAAACCCACTATGTAACGCCAAGGGAAAAAATCCTTGCAGCCATTGACCAAATCAAAGACGAACTAAAAGATAGGCGTGACCAGCTAAAAGAAATCAATAAATTAATCGAAGAGCAAAGGATCACCCAACGCACCCAGTTTGATATTGAAATGATGCTGGAGTTGGGCTATTGCTCCGGCATTGAAAATTACAGTCGATACCTCTCGGGTCGGGCGCCTGGTGAACCGCCGCCAACGCTAATTGATTACTTCCCGTCGGACGGATTGTTGTTCATTGATGAATCCCATGTAACTGTGTCGCAAATTGGCGCTATGTTCAAAGGTGACCGGTCGCGCAAAGAAACGCTGGTTGAGTATGGTTTCCGTCTGCCATCGGCACTGGATAACCGTCCGTTAAAATTCGAAGAATTTGAATCGCTGTCTCCGCAGACCATCTATGTATCCGCTACGCCAGGTAAATATGAACTGGAAAAGTCCGATGGTGAGGTTGTGGAACAGGTAGTCAGGCCTACCGGACTTGTGGATCCGGTTCTAGATATCCGGCCTGTATCCAGCCAAGTCGACGACTTACTGTCTGAGATCAGAACGCGGGTGAAGGTAAAAGAAAGGGTGTTGGTGACCACCCTAACCAAGCGTATGGCGGAAGACCTGACTGATTACCTCAATGAACACGGGGTTGCAGTGCGCTATTTGCACTCAGATATCGATACGGTGGAACGCATGGAAATTATCAGGGATTTGCGCCTAGGCAAATTCGATGTCTTGGTGGGGATAAACTTACTAAGGGAGGGACTAGATATGCCAGAAGTATCTCTAGTTGCTATCCTAGATGCAGATAAAGAAGGGTTTTTGCGTTCAGACCGTTCCTTAATCCAGACCATTGGCCGCGCCGCACGTAATGTCAACGGAAAAGCGATCCTCTATGCGGACAAGGTTACCGGTTCAATGCAGCGCGCCATCGATGAAACCAACCGGCGTCGGGAAAAACAACAGGAATACAACTTGGCCAATGGCATAGTGCCACAGCCGTTGCACAAACCGGTGACGGACGTCATGGATATGGCTGTGTCTGGGTCGGACTCAGACTCCAAGCCAATGGCTGTGCCCAAAGCCGCCGAGCCTGCGCCCCATTACGCCGCTAGCGCTATTGATCTCATGGCTGAAATTGGCAAACTAGAAAAACAAATGTTCGAACATGCCAAGAATTTGGAGTTCGAGCTGGCCGCTTCTGTACGGGATAAGATTGAAGCGCTTCGGGACAAAGTGGTGCAGGCAAGTTAGGTGTGTTTAGCCATTTTCAGGGCGGTCTTCAGCGGCCAGTCAGGTTTATGGGTTTAAAAAGATAATTTTGAGGGAACATTCATGAACAAACGTATATTGTCATTAATGCTTATCGGCCTGAGTTTTCCAGTGCTTGCATCGGGGCAAGAAGAAGGGACTACAGGGCTAACACTGGAAGTTGCGGTTAGTGGCTTTTTCAGTCCAGAGGTGACTTCAGCTGCAGTGATCAAAATAGACGCTGAGGCTCCGGCAGCAGATTCTGGCGTTCAAATAGGGGATAAATTGGTTTCTATCCACGAATGCGCCATTCCAGGATGCCCGGCGAAAGAGGCGAAACAAATGATGCGCCGTGCCCCCGGTGAAATGGTCACGCTGACATTCGAACGACCCGATGGTAGCCGCTATACAACTGACATCAAAATGGTTGCGCGTACCGACTAGAAGCGCTGCAATCCTGCAGTTGACCTATTTCGAAATGCCGCAATGATTGCGGCATGTCATAATACTTAGTTTAATTGGAATGACTTCCCTTTAAATAGCACTGCCGCATTATTCTCCCTAAGATTTCTTCCTCAGTGTGATTACCTGGAATGTAAACCAACCTATGTATGCTAGAAGAAAAACGAGGTAAAACTGCTTCAGCAATGGATCTTCAATGGATTTTACAATTGGGTCGCTGGTAGGCAAACGCATCAAACCATCAGTGATAGCTGGGATCATATGGAATAGCACAGTGGCGGTGTAGCACATTGCTTGGAAATAGGCGGACAGCTTTCCCAGTAACAGGGTTTTCTCAACGATAAACCCGGCGACTAGGGCGAGCAGGGTGAGGATTGCCAGCACATGGGCAATGTTAAAGCCGCCTTGCCTGAAAATACCTAAAGCCGATGCTGCGGTCAGCAGGGTGCAAATCAAGTATACCTTGCCAGTCAGCTGGTCAGATTGGATAAAACGATATTTGGCAAGTGTGTAATAGCCACTGGCAAGTGCGATGATCCCAAGGATTGTGTGGAACCAACCAAATAGTGATATTTCTGGCATATAGTTGTCTTCTTATAAGTTGAGTGCACTCTAAGGTTACGCGATTTATTGCCTTTTTGGATTAAAAATATCTCGGGTAACAGTGAGGGGTGTAAATTTCAACCCTGAAAACCCGCTTTAAGTTAAAAAGTATGAGCTGGTTCACAATTTATCAATTTGCATTGGTTTAAACCGCACAAAGGTTTTAGTATGAGATCAAATACCTTTCCGGGTGCGTATGATAGCGTTCGGAAAAAGCTGAGGATAGGGCCATGCTAAACCGTCTACAAGAATCAGATATCAAATTACTGCGCGTATTTTTCGCCGTTGCTTCCTGCAATGGTTTTACTGCCGCCGAACCGGTATTGCGCATGCAGCGACCGAACATCAGCGCTGCCATTAAGAAGTTGGAAGAACGCCTGGAGTTGATCCTATGCCATCGGGGGCGGGGTGGTTTCCAGCTAACTAAAGAGGGCGAGTTGGTGTATCAAGAAACCAAGCGCATCTTCAATGCCTTTGATAATTTTGTCTATAACCTCAAGAGCTTGCACGACGATTATTCAGGACATATTACCCTGGTGGTTATGTCTGCTTTGTCCCGCGAGACCATGGCAGCCGTGGCCAAAGCGGTAAAAAGTACCATGAATAAATTTGAGGATATCCACATCAATATCCATACCCGGCCCTACCATGAAGTTGAACACGTGGCGCTGTCTGGTGAGTGCCATTTGGTCTTGTCGAGCTACGATATGGTGAAGCCTGAATCAGTCATGTTCCATCCTATTGACGCCTCTTGTACCGGCCGTTTGTATTGTGCCAAAAACCACCCCTTGGCCAAAGTTGAGCCCTGCCAATTGACCGCTGAAATGTTGCAGTCATACCCTGCTGTCGGACTCAGCGGCTTGGCCTCAGGCAATTATGTCAGGGATGACAAGCGCCTTAAAATCAGGACTTATTCAGATTCCTTTGACTCTTGCATGTCAGCGGTTTTGAGCGGAGAGTACATTGGGCTGCTGCCGGATTACCTGGGCAGCCCAGGTACCACGGGGGCCGATTTAGTACCAGTGGCCGGTGATTTGTTCCAGTTTAGCCACCAGCTTTACGTTATGAATGGCAAGAATGTGCTGCTTAATCCGGTACTGAAGTTCTGCATTAAAGAATTGAGTTATTTCATTTCCCAAGCTGGTGGAAGCAGTCAGCTTGCTGCTTGAAAGTGAATATTGAATTTCTGGATAAGGTATACCCTGGCATACCTTTTTTATTCCTATAATACCATTCAGTGTAACAACCGTTCATCAAAGCTGCTGACACTGCTGTAGTTTTCCAGCACTTCTTCCACCAAGGCATCATTTAGCCTTGGCAAAGAGCTAAGCGCTGCCAAAATAAGGTCTTGCACATCGTAGGGCAAATGGGATTTCTCCAGGAACAGGTGGGCTTTGGTGGCATCGTGGGATTGCAAATAGTGGTTGAGCTGATGCGCTTGTGCGCTGATAACTGGATTCATAACCGCTCCTAATACAATACCGATCATAATAGGATCGGTATGACTAACACACTCTAGTAAGTTTAGTAGAACTGTCGGAATCGATTAAACTGATTATTTATTAACCACAGTGTTTATAGTGGCTTTTCTTATTACAAAGCGCAGTGGCATTTTTTCAATGCCACTAATGGGTCGATGGGAATTTAATCTTGCAGAAAGTTTTGATCCATAGTTTCGCAGGGTTTTGGGCAACAGGGACGACCCACAATTTTGGCCGGTACCCCAACCACCGTGACGTGTTCCGGCACAGAATTTAGTACTACACTGCCGGCACCTACTTTGGAACGGGCACCGATTTCAATGTTGCCTAGTATTTTTGCCCCAGCGCCGATCATGACCCCTTCGCGGATCTTAGGGTGGCGGTCGCCGCTTTCATTGCCGGTTCCACCCAAGGTTACCGACTGTAGTATCGATACATTGTCTTCTACCACGGCGGTTTCGCCCACCACAATCCCGGTGGCATGGTCAAACATGACCCCCTTACCGATGCGGGCAGCAGGATGGATGTCCACGCCAAATACTTCAGAGTTCCGGCTTTGGATAAACAGCGCTAAATCTTTGCGCTTGTGTCTCCATAGGTAGTGGGCAAGCCTGTGTACCTGGATTGCTTGGTAGCCCTTAAAGTGGATGATTACCGTCAAATGTGAATGCACCGCAGGATCGCGGTCAAATACGGCTTTTACATCGGCAATCGCTGACGCAACGATGCCAGGATCATTTTTATAGGCATCGTCGAAAAACTCCCTGACTGCTAGAGCTGGCATGACATCATCAGCCAGCTTGTTGGACAGTATAAAGCTCAACGAAGATTCAAAATTCCTGTGGTTTAAGATACAAGCATGGGCATAGCTAGCCAGAAGCGGTTCTGAAGTGACGACGCTAAGTGCGTCCTGTTGCAGCCGTTGCCAAAAACTTTCTTTAACCATAGCGGGGTTGATTTGCCTTACTGTATTCATAAGCCTTTGATGATAATGGGTTGAATAAAAAACGAAAGCGTCCCAAGGCAAGAAATGCTGCCGTGCTGAGATCCTTTTCGACTAATACATGCCAAATCGCGATTTGGATTGTGCTGTTTAGGGGGAGACCCGATGCTTAACTCTCATATTGCAGTGGATCCGTAACTTTATTTTTTGCAAATGCCTCTAACCTTTCCTGGCAAGCACCACATTTGCCACATGCCAACTCCCTGCCGTTGTAACAGGTCCAGGTATCTGAATAGTCCAAACCCATGTTCAGGCCGTCGGTCAGTATGTCGATTTTACTTACATGCAAGTAAGGCGAGTAGATTTCAACCGGTTGGTAATTGGCAATTTGGCTTACTTGGTTCATTTGCTCTACAAATTCAGGACGGCAGTCCGGGTAGATAGCGTGGTCGCCAGAGTGAGCGCCGTAATAGACCTTGTCCGCCTCCAATGACACCGCATAACCGATGGCCAGTGAAAGCAGGATCATATTGCGGTTAGGCACCACGGTTGATTTCATGCTCTCTTCTTCATAATGCCCTTCGGGCACGTCGATATCGCTGGTTAAAGAAGAGCCTCCAATCAATTGGTTGATAGCCGATATGTCGACTATTTTATGGGGAACACCAAGCTTTGCGCAGACCCTGGCAGCGTAATCCAATTCTTTTTTATGGCGCTGGCCGTAGTCAAACGACAATGGATAGACTTGGTATCCGTCTTGTATTGCTTTGTTTAAAACTGTAAAAGAATCCATTCCACCGGAATAAATCACAACAACCTTTTGTGCCATAGTTTGCAAATCTCTATAATTGCGCCAGCGGGCAGTTTAGTGTTTTTTAAAACTATGGCAACTGCAGCGTGATCAGTAGACCTTTTGTTTAGGTCTAAGTACACAATCAGTATGAGGCCAAGCGTTTGAGTGTTACATCCGTGCCGGCGAATCGCATAGAAATTAGTGATGGCGTCCCGGCAACCGTCTACAAAGTCAATGAAGTATTCCAGTCCATCCAGGGCGAAGGTGCCCATACCGGTGTGCCCAGTATCTTTATCCGTTTACAGGGATGCCCCGTGGGTTGCCCTTGGTGTGATACCCAGCACACTTGGGACATACCCCCAGAATTAGAGCGCTCACCTGCCGATATTATGGCCAAACAGGGGGATTCAGAGCATTGGTTTAGTGCCACCGCGGGCCAGTTGCTGGCACTAGTGCGTAACCAAGGTTATACGGCGAAAAACATTATTTTAACCGGTGGTGAGCCTTGTATTTACAACCTAGTGCAAGTTACCAGTACCTTCATCGAGCAGGGCTATAGTGTGCAAATAGAAACCAGTGGTACTTTTGCATTAAAGGCGCATCCCGATACCTGGGTAACTATTTCGCCAAAAATCAATATGCGCGGTGGTTATGAAGTCCGTCCAGAAGTGCTGGCAAATGCCGATGAAATAAAACATCCGATAGCGATGGAGAAACACATCGCAGAGCTGGATGAATTGATCGCTGGTGTTGACCTAAAGCCTGGGTGTCTTGTCTACCTGCAACCAATCAGCCAACAGAAACGAGCTACTGAATTGGCGGTACAGGTTTGTATTGAGCGCAATTGGCGGCTTTCATTACAGACCCATAAATTTATCGGCATTGAGTGATAGCAGCCCTGGATTTCTTTGCTAGTCTTAAGGTATTGAATAGATAAGGAAATAACTGTGTCTACTGCGTCTGAACAATTTTTCGAAAACTATGCGGCGGCGTACCAATCCGGTGATGCTTCAGCCGTGGCTGGGAACTTTTTTATTCCGTCAGTCATTATGAGCGATGACCGGAAGAATGTGTATACTTCAACCGAAGCTGTTGCTGAGCAAATACAGGACTTTATGGACAAGCTGGCATCCCTGGGTGTTGAGCAGTTTGTTCCGCTGGTGTGCCAGACCATGCGCTTGTCTGACAATATTATGTTCTCCAACGTTAAATGGCGCTACCAAGATGGCAAAGGCAATGATGTGCTGACTTGTTTTGTTTCTTACACCTTGCAGTCAGAGCAGGACAATTTACACATTATTGTATCGGTAATAGATGATGAACAACGGGAGCTGGCCAAACTGCTCTAACCCAATGAAGTACTTTGCCCTAAGCCTGTTGCTATTGTTAGCCAGCGCCAACGTTTGGCCTGCAACTTGGCATATTTACTACGCCAAACCCGCCGGTGAATTTGACCTGCGCACTACTTATCCCTTGTCTGTACTCTCATTGGCCCTTGAGCACACCGGTGTGCGTTATAACCTGGTATCAACCGAGAAAGTCGTGGAGCAGGGGCGGGCTATAAAGCTACTGAAAGCCAACCGCGAAGTCAGTGTCGTCTGGACCATGACCGATCCATTGCGCGAAGAAGAATTGCTGCCTATCCGTATTCCCATATACAAGGGACTTATTGGCTGGCGTATTTTTTTAGTAAAAGACAAGTACCAAGACTTATTTTCCAACTTTAGCCAATTGGAGGAATTGAGGCAGTACGCGCCCGTGCAAGGCTATGACTGGCCCGATACTAAAATCTTGCAGGCGAATGGCTTTGAAGTGGTAACCGGTTCCTACTATGAACAGCTTTTTGAAGTGCTGAATGTAGAACGTGCTAACTTCTTTCCGCGTTCAATTGTGGAAATATGGGCAGAGTTAGAGCAACAACGGCAAGAGTACGAGTTGGCTGTGGAACCCTATCTAGCACTGCAATATCCAACTGCTATGTATTTCTTTTTTAATAAGAAAAATGTGGTATTGGCCAACTTGATTGAAACCGGTTTGGAGCGGGCGATTAAATCCGGTGATTTTGACCGGTTGTTTATGCGCGTGCATGAACCATTTCTACAACGCGCCAACATTGATAATCGAATAATATTCCAACTTGATAACCCCATTCTGCCAGAAAACACCCCGATTGGAGATGCATCACTTTGGTATTCCGTAGATAATAACTAGTTGTGGCAGTTACTAGGAGCAAACATGGCCTCGTTGCAAGACCAATTGTTGAAAGCCGGATTAGGCGATAAGAAAAAAGCAAAACAAATCAATAATGAAAAGCGCAAAAAAGACAAAATCCGGCGCAAAAATAAAATAGTTGAAAAAGACGAGGTTAAAGCCTCGGTAGAACAACAGCTTGCCGCCAAGAAAGCGAAAGACCAGGCGCTAAATGAACAGGCAAAACAAGAAGCTGAGAAAAAAGCCATTGCTGCGCAAATTATGCAAATGATCACGGTTAACCGCTTGGAAAACACCAAAGGCGATTGTGAGTTCAAGTTTACCGATGGCAGTAAAATCAAACAGCTGTACCTGAAACAACAGTTAAAAGACCACTTGTTGGAAAACCGACTTGCCGTGGTCAAACTCGGTGACGGCTATGAAATTATCCCCATGCCGGTTGCCGACAAGATCGCCGAACGCGACGCTGGCTCCATACTGTACCGCGCCGACCATTATGACGAAGTCAAAGAAAAAGACGATGAAGAAGATTGGTATGCAGATTATGAAATTCCTGATGATTTGACCTGGTAGCACCGAGCCTTTGTCGATGAAATCAACACATCCAACGCTATTTAATAGTCATTTTTTTTGCCCGTGCTAGTATGGTTTCTCTATCAATAGGATTAGCCACATCGCTGGTGACAAAATGAGGATTGAGTATGGAACAGGCCAAAGAAGCAATCGTTAAAGGCTATCAAGACCAAGTCAAAGCGTCATACAAGGCATTTGCAGAATCCGTTGCGCTGGCGGCGGGGGATGAAGCTGATATCGCCGCAGCCAAAAGCCGTTTTAGTGCTAGCCTTGACCTGGCCAAGCAAGCAAAAGACATGGCACTGGAATTGGCTGCTGAATAAGCCATATTAATAATACCGATTCCATTAAGTATTTGCTCACCCAGCGCTGCCTCAGGGACTCAAGTTCAAGGCGTACGAATGAAGTAATACTGGCGGCTTTACTCCGGGCATCCTGCCCTTCGCCTTTCAGGCCGGCTTCGCCGTTTAATTTCTTTCCAGAAGAAATTATCGAACTTCGTGCAACGAAGACAAAAGTTTCGGGAAAACTTTTGAATGGCTTTAGCCAGCCGCGCAGCGGTGAAATGCAGGGACGCATTTCATAAATTGTGTTCCTGAGGCGCGTCTTCGATGGGTTTGAAAAGGGTTTATACAGCGTTAAATGTTCTCGATTTAGACCCACTCGGCAACTGCGTCCTGCGTTGCCCTAATCTCCTACATCCCTGTAGGGATAGACCTTTGAACATTTGCCTTGCCTACCAAAAGCCGTTGGAACGGCTTAGAACCGCTTTAGCGGGCCTGCGAAGCAGGTGAGGTAACAAGGATGTAGCGAATAAACCCTTTTCAATTCCCACTGGGTGAGCAAATACTTAATGGAATCGGTATAATTGAGGTTGTCCAACAAAAAAGCGGGAGCTAGTCTCCCGCTTTTATTGTGCTTAAACCTGCTTACAGGTATTTATCCGTTACCGCGCCTTCGCTGGCGCTGGCTGCTAACTTGGCAAACTTGGCCAGTGTACCGCGGGTGGTATAAGGCTCTGGGCGCTGCCAGTTTTGTTTGCGTTGCTCCAAGGTGGCTTCGTCTACGTGAAGGGTGATTTGTTTCGATTCGGCATCCACCGTGATCTTGTCACCATTTTCCACCAAAGCAATTGGGCCGCCGTTAAAGGCTTCCGGCGTGACATGGCCAATCACAAAGCCATGGCTTCCTCCAGAGAAGCGACCGTCGGTAATTAAGGCGACGTCTTTACTCAGGCCCCTGCCATTGATGGCGCTAGTGGGGCTAAGCATTTCGCGCATACCCGGCCCACCTTTAGGGCCTTCATAGCGCACAATAACGACATCGCCTTTTTCCACGTCACCGTCCATTATCGCTTTCATGGCGGCTTCTTCACCGTGGTAGCACTTGGCGGTGCCGGTAAAGGTCAAGCCTTCATGGCCAGTGAGCTTAGCCACCGCGCCCTCTGGTGCTAAATTGCCTTTCAATATAACCAAATGGCTGTCTTTCTTGATTGGGTTGGACAGCGGCCGGATCACTTTTTGACCCTCTGGATAGTGCTCGACGTCTTTTAAGTTTTCGGCCAGGGTTTTGCCTGTTACTGTCAAGCAATCACCGTGCAGTAAACCTTCATCCAGTAGCATTTTCATCAAGGGTTGGATACCGCCAATTTCAATTAGCTCACTCATGGCGTAAACCCCGGCTGGACGCATGTCGGCCAATACGGGCACCCTTGCGCCAACCTTACTGAAATCCTCCAACGTAAGCGGGATATTGGCAGCATGGGCGATGGCCAGTAAATGCAGCACGGCATTAGTGGAACCTTCCAACGCAATGGTCATGGTGATGGCGTTTTCGATGGCCTCCCGGCTCAGGATATCGCTGGGTTTGATGCCGTGCTTTATCAGGTTCCTGACCGCCACGCCGGCATTGTAACTGTCGATGCGTTTTGCATCAGACACTGCATTTTGCGCGGAGCTATTAGGCAGGCTCAATCCCATTGCTTCCAGTGCCGAGGCCATGGTGTTGGCAGTATACATACCGCCACAAGAGCCTGGGCCAGGTATGGAGGTGGTTTCAACTTCATGCAGTTCAATGTCGCCGATTTTGCCTGCACCGTGGGCGCCCACCGCTTCAAACACAGAAACGATATCGCGGCGCTGTTTGCCCGGCATTATAGTACCACCGTATACAAACACTGCTGGGCGGTTTAACCTGGCAATAGCGATACCGCACGCTGGCATATTTTTGTCACAACCACCAAAAGCGACAAAGCCATCGAAACCCTGGGCGCCAACTACGGTTTCAATGCTGTCAGCAATAACCTCACGGGAAACCAAGGAATAGCGCATTCCCGGTGTACCCATACTGATGCCGTCAGAGACGGTAATGGTATTGAACATCACGCCTTTGCCGCCAGCTTCATCGGCGCCTTTCCTCGCTTGTTCTGCCAACTCATTGATATGCATGTTACAGGGGGTCACCATTGACCAGGTAGATGCGATACCAATTTGTGGCTTGCTAAAATCCTCCTTTTTAAACCCGACTGGGTAGAGCATGGCGCGGCTTGGTGCTTGCTCTACGCCGTCTACGATAATGGAGGAATATTTACGCTCGTCACTCATGGATAAACCTATGTTTTCTCGGGGTTAATTAAAAACTACTGGTACACCAGAAGGGTAAAGTGGTTTGAGCGTTATGTACACGGCTTTTAAGGCTTTTTTGAGACAAAATCGCACTAAGCCAGATATTAATGTGAGGATCTTAGGATGGACAATCTAGCTTTGCTTAAGTTATCGCCACTCGACCCGTTTTTACAGCCTGTCGCAGCACTGAGGTTTGTGGTGCCAAGCGATAAAGGTCGCCATTTTGTCCAGTTAATTGAATAGGGATACCGGTTTGCTTGGCAATTTCTGCATTGGCCTGGATATGGGCTGCTTCGCCATGCACCGGGATTGCGATTTTAGGTTGTACCCAGGAGTAGAGCTGCTCCAGTTCATCTTGGTTTGGGTGGCCAGATGCGTGGATAATGTGTTCGCTATGGCCTGTTTGTATTACTTTGATATTCTGGCCTTGCAACTTTTCAACTAACCTTTCCACTTTGTCTTTATTGTCAGGGATTGTAATGGCGCTGAAAATCACAGTATCGCCTGCATCCAAATTTAAATCCCGGTGCCGCTGCTCTGCCAATTGGTTAAGTGCAGCCCTCGGCTCACCTTGGCTGCCAGTAGCGACGACTAAAATTTCTTTCGGTGGCAGATAGCCAATGTATTTGGGATCTTGCAGCACCAATTCCTCTGGCCAGTGGCCAGTGAGCTTTGCTGCGGCAACTGTGTTGTGCAACGAATAGCCAAACAGCGCCATATAACGGCCCGTAGCTTGTGCGACCCGGGCAAGTGAAATAAGCCTCGCGATGTTGGTACCAAAACAAGCAACCACCACTTTTTGTTGGCATTGCCTTATGGTTTTTAATAGCCCTTGGTAGCAGTCATATTCAGATTTGGAATGGCCCGGCTGCAGGGCATTGGTTGAATCACAGACCATCGCCGTAACGTTTTGTTTTGCCAACGCTTGAAACTGGCTGGGGTTGACGGGGGAGTCGGTGATTGGATTGTCATCTAATTTCCAATCGGCGGTATGGAAGATACTACCTGCCGATGTATTTATTAGTAATCCATGGGGCTCAGGTATCGAATGGTTGGTGCGCATCCATGTAACATCAAAGACTCCTATGTCAAAACTATCGCCAGTTTCCACTTCGATGATGGAGCCCGATACTGGGCGGCCGGATTTGGCGAGCTTTCGTCTCAGGATCTCAGCCGTGAAAGGGGTGGTATAGACTGGGCGTTTAAAGCGCTGCCAAAAATGGGGCAGGGCACCGATATGGTCTTCATGGGCATGGGTGATGATGATACCAGCCAGCTTATCTTTGCGGCTGTCGATAAAATTGGGATCGGCCGCGACCACTTCTTGTTTTAATTCACTGCCTTCAGTTAACGGAACATTAAAGGTGATACCACAATCCACCATCAACCACTGGCCGTCGTGGCCGTAGAGGTTTAGGTTCATGCCGATTTCGCCTGTTCCACCTAAGGGCAGGAACCACAAATCTTTTTACTTGGAACCATATAAAAAAGGCAGCCATGCGGCTGCCTACCGTTACTTCTGACCGTGCACCCCAACCATAGAGCGCCCTGACGGGTCTGCCATGTTTTGGAAGCTTTCGTCCCACGCCAAGGCTTCAACCGTACTGCAGGCAATGGACTTGCCGCCAGGTACACATTTGGCTGCGCTTTCCTGAGGGAAGTATTCTTCAAAAAGTGTCCGGTACAAATAGCCTTCTTTGGTATCCGGCGTATTAATTGGGAAGCGGAATTCCGCGGTCTTCATTTGTTGGTCAGTGACCTGGGCATCGGCATAGTCCTTGATAGAGTCAATCCAAGAGTAGCCCACACCATCGCCAAACTGTTCTTTTTGGCGCCACAAAATTTCAGAAGGTAGGTATTCGCCATTGTCAAAAGCTTTGCGCAATACCCATTTTTCCATGCGCTCAGCAGAACACATTTTATCTTTCGGGTTAAGGCGCATTGCTACATCCATAAATTCCTTGTCCAAGAATGGCACCCTGGCTTCCACACCCCAAGCTGAAGTCGCTTTGTTGGCTCGGGCACAATCAAACATGTGCAGCCTGTCTAGCTTGCGCACGGTTTCTTCGTGGAACTCTTTGGCATTTGGCGCTTTGTGGAAATATAAATAACCGCCAAAAATTTCGTCAGAACCTTCGCCTGACAATACCATTTTAATACCCATGGCTTTGATTTTACGGCTCATCAAATACATGGGCGTAGAGGCGCGAATGGTAGTGGTATCGTAGGTCTCCAGGAAGTAGATAACGTCGCGGATTGCGTCTAGGCCTTCTTGCACCGTGAAGTGGATTTCGTGGTGTACCGTACCAATCATGTCAGCGACTTTCTGTGCTGCTTGTAGATCTGGTGCGCCTTTTAAGCCAACGGCAAATGAGTGTAAGCGTGGCCACCAGGCATCTGATTTGTCTTCGTCTTCGACCCGTTTTGCCACATATTGGGCAGCTACGGCAGAAACCAATGAGGAGTCCAAACCGCCAGACAACAATACCGCATAGGGCACGTCAGACATCATGTGGCTTTTTACCGCTTTTTCAAACGCTGATTTTAGGTCATCAAGATCGGTGGCGTTATTTTCTACAGCGTCAAAGTCCATCCAATCGCGCTGGTAGTATTCCACCAGTTCGCCAGTGCGGCTATCAAAGTAATGGCCTTTAGGGAACTCATTTACAGTTTTGCATACTGGCACCAAAGCTTTCATTTCCGAGGCGACATAAAAGTTACCGTGTTCGTCGTGGCCAGTGTATAGGGGAATAATACCAATATGGTCACGGGCGATAAGGTAAGAGTCATGTTTTTCATCGTACAAGATAAAGGCGAACATGCCTTTTAGTTCGTCGATGAACTTAACGCCTTTTTGCTCATACAAGGGCAATATAACTTCGCAGTCAGACTTGGTCCGAAAATCGTAAGTTTCCGGAAGCGCCTCAGCCAATTCTTTGTGGTTGTAGATTTCACCGTTGACTGCCAGGATTTTGTTTTCATCACGGCTTATTAGCGGCTGTGCGCCAGTATCAACATCAACAATGGCTAAACGCTCGTGGCAAAGGATTGCATTATTATTATTCCAAATCCCTGACCAGTCTGGGCCGCGGTGGCGCAGCAATTTTGCCAACTCTAATGCTTTTGTCCGCAATTCGGACACATCAGTTTTGATGTCAAGGATCCCGAAAATACCACACATAAATAACTTTCTCTCTTGGTTTAGTGGGTTGTTGATGGTCTACGCGGGTGGGAAGGTCAAAAAACAGGAATAACAAATAGATTCTGTAGCTTCGTTGTTCGGCTTCACACCTCATGTTTATGTGAGCCTTGAATTTGCCAGCCTGGGCAAAAATTGCAAGGGAAAACTGTAATTTTTTTACAAAAGCGAGTTGCAGGCCTTGATTTTGCGGGGCGGGGGCATGGCAGCCGCTCAAAAAAGCGGCGACTGCCTCGAGGTTTATAGACTATTTGCGCTGGAATTCGCTAGTTTTGTTCCATTTTGGCCAATCATCGGTATTGGCGAGCTGGTAACCCACATCAAAGAACAATTGGGCGTCTTCAACAATGCCGCCAAAGTTCCAAGATTCGCGATACTGGTCACATACCTGGTGGTAACAACCAGTTTGGATCACGCCCATGCGCTTGCGATATTTTGCAGTTTCTTCATCAATTGGGGTAGAGCCGCCTTTGGCATACAGGGCTGGAACCCCTTTTTTGGCGAAGCTAAAGTGATCAGAGCGGTAGTAATAACCAGCTTCAGGGCGATGCTCTTGCACTATGCTGCGGTTTTGTTCTTTAGCAGCCCGCTCCAGGTAAATTTCTAGTTCTGACTTGCCATAACCAACTACTTCCACATCTTTGGTGCGTCCCATAATATTCATGGCATCAACATTGAGGTTGGCAACCGTTTTATCCAGCGGGAATACCGGGTTTTCCGCGTAGTATTTAGAACCTAGAAGGCCTTGCTCTTCGGCGGTAACAAACAAGAAGCTAACAGAACGTTCAGGGCGCTGTTCTAGGCTGGCAAAGGCTTTTGCAATGGCAACTAGGCCGGCGGTACCAGTGGCATTGTCATGGGCACCGTTGTAGATACCATCATCGGGTTTAGCCTTGTCATTGCCCAGGTGATCCCAGTGGGCGGTGTAGATAATGTGCTCATCCGGGCGTTTGCTGCCAGGCAAGGTCGCCATAAAGTTAGGGCTTTGCGAGGTTTCAAAGGTGCTGCGCACGGTAATATTGGCTTTGGAACCCATCGCTTTGGCATAGGGTCCCTGCATGGCCTTTTTCTTTTCTTCAAAATAATCCATGCCTGCTTTGGCAAAGACCGTTTGGGCTGCTTCTACAGACAACCAGCCTTCGACAGCGACACGGCTCTTGTTGCCATCGGGGGTAACCAGGCCATATTGCGGACCGCTCCAGCTGTTTGCAACTACCGACCAACCATAGGATGCAGGTGCGGTTTCATGCACAATTAGCGCGCCCGCTGCACCTTGGCGGCTGGCTTCTTCATACTTGTAGGTCCAGCGGCCGTAGTAGGTCATGGTTTTGCCTTGGAACTTGCCGCTGTCTGGGTTTTCGAATCCTGGGTCATTGACCAGGATGACGACAGTTTTGCCTTTGACGTCAACATCGGCATAGTCATTCCAATCGTATTCGGGGGCATTGACACCATAACCAACAAAGACCAGTTCTGAATCGTCAAGGGATACTTCCGCCGCCTCACGGGCGGTACCTGCCACCATGTTGACCTTGTATTCAAATTTATCACCGGCAATATCCAGCACCATATCGGGATCAGCTTCAATCTTTACCAGATCCACCCGCTGCATAAAGCTGCCATCCACTGAGGGCTCATAACCTAATTTGGTAAATTCGCGGGTGAGGTATTCTAGGGTGTAAGTTTCGCCAATGGTGGTGGGTTGGCGGCCTTCAAACTTGTCGGATGCAAGCAACTTAATATCTGCACGTAGTTCCTGTTCGTCAATGCCTTGCATGGCCTGTTCTTTGGTCGCTGCCTGGGCAATCGCCATGCTAGCAATACCGGCGCCCACTATTGCGGACTTGAGTAAGGTGTTTCGCATTTTTTGCTCTCTTTTTATTGTCCAGGCAAGGTTTGCTTGCAAGCTAGGTTTGCCTGGGTAGACTTATCGCGCACTAAGGGTAGCAATAAACAAACAGGAAGGATATGTCGCAAAACATTAATTGGCATACGGGGTGGTTAGCTGCCCCAGCGTTTAACGCTGTGGCTAGTTTGATTGAGGTTGGTAGGTTCCAGGATTTTCCAAGCGCAATGGCACTTACCCAAATGGCCAGACAAATGCATCCTGAGTTTACTTACCAATTTGCGACAGAGCTTGACTGGCAAGATCGCTATTACGAACAGGTTATCTATCAAGACCAAGTAATACCGACCCGCGCCAATAATTGGCATGACTTTTTTAATGCCTGTATCTGGATGTTGTTGCCACAGACCAAGCGGTTACTAAACCAAATCCATATCCAAGAGATTGAGTTGCATGGTTTGAATCCGCGCAGCCCGGTGCGCAACCGGGTTACCCATTTTGACGAATGTGGTGGTGTGTTGCTCTATCTGGATGAATCGCATTTAGCGGCGTTGCAGCAGCACCAATGGCTAGATGGCTTCTGGCGGCAGCGCGGCAAATGGCATGCTGAAACCAGGTTTTTCAACTTTGGCCACGCCAACTATGAGATGCTGTTGCAGCCTTTTGTTGGCTTAACCGCCAAGTATATTCCAGTAAAGGTAGATAATAGTTTCTACCAAAGAACCTTGTCCCAGCAGTACCGTGAAATTGATGAAACATTGCTAGCCAGTTTGCGTGATGGGGACTGGTTTTCAACCAGGGGAAGGCTGAAACCATTGCCATTGTTGGGCATACCTGGCTGGTATGCCCAGAACCAGCAGCGTGAGTTTTATCTTAACCAGGACTATTTTCGGCCTAAATCAAAATAAATGCTGCCCACACGCCCCAGACGATAACAAAGGGGGCAGCGGCAATAATATAGCACTGCTTGCCTTTTAGTTGGGTCCATTGGCTGACGCCAACCGCAACTAGGTACAAAGACCAGATACTTTCCAGGCGAACAGATTGGGCAAGGCCAAACCAAGATGAATCCATGTTTAACCCTAATATAAACGCTAAACTCAATGGGTTGATTTGGGTCGGTAGTATTTGCTCATGACCAAATAAGAAAAGAATTATGATTGCCAGAATGCCTGTGATAATTGCAGGCAACGATGCCCACCAGGTAAAGCCGTACCAATCGCCAAAACTGAGTACGTTTTCTTCGTCTATTTGGGTGATTTTGTGCAGGTAGACTGCATGGATTGCGTTGATGATCACCATGCCAATAATGCTGGAAATGATAGTTAAATAGAGCAAGCTCTCCAACTGCATATTATTCCTAAATGCCTGCTGTTCTGCTGGAGAAACATCGCCGTATTGGCTTTCAATAATAAGCCCGGTATACCAATCAAAATCAATGGTGGTGAAATAGAAATAGACAGGTAGCACTGTAAAGAGGCTTACTAAAAAAAATGGGATCCAGGACCAGTTTTCAACTGATTTTAGGGTCGCAAAAACATGGTTTGGCTTAAGGATTATCTGTTTGCATGCCTGGATCGGCGAAGAAATGCTTGCTTGGTTCATCCGTTAGGTTCTGTGTTTACCCTGTTGCAAAGCATTCTGACATATTTTCCAGCTAAACATAAATGCATTTATAAATTGGTTGTAATAAAACCAAAGCGATGCACACTAATGCATGGATTTCTATAAAAACGAAGGAAGTTAACCATGATTTCGGTACAGGCTCTAGGAAGCGGTTCGCCGTAGAAAACCCTAAAAAACTCAGTACCCAGGAACAAAACGATCCCCGCTTGAAAGGGCGTTTTTTCCACTCGGTACAAGACGTGTCTTTCCACTGTGACAAAGGCCAGGTGCTTGGCCTTTTAGGCCCCAATGGCGCCGGTAAAACCACCACCTTACGGATCTTGTCCTCGGCGTTAAAAGCGGATCAGGGCGAGATTTTGATCAATGGCCAGGACGTGAGTAAAAATCCGCTGCAAGCGCGTAAAACGCTGGGCTTTTTATCAGGTAGCACCGGTCTTTATGGCCGATTGAGCGGTCGTGAAAATATCGCTTATTTCGCCCGTTTGCACGGCCTGGGTGAAGCCCGCACTGCACAGCGCATTGAAGAGTTAGCTGAGTTGCTCGATATGGATGATTTCTTAGACCGGCGCAGTGAAAATTATTCCAGCGGTATGAAGCAAAAAACCGCGATTGCCCGCGCTGTGGTGCATGAGCCGCAGGCTGTGGTTCTGGACGAACCCACCACAGGCCTGGACATCATGGCCACCCAAACCGTTTTAGGCTTTATTAAAAACCTGAAAAAACTCGGCATTCCAGTCATATTCTCAACCCATCATTTGGAAGAAGTCGCAGAACTTTGTGATCTGGTCACGGTAATCGACCAAGGGCGTACCAAGTTTATGGATACCCTGGCGGCGTTCCAAGGCAAAGGTGACAGCATGAATAGTGCATTCTTAAGTGTTTTGGGAGGGGAAGCCTAATGTGGATGGTAATGCAAAAAGAAATCAAAGAACTGTTCCGCGACAAAAAGACGTTATTTTTTATGATAGCGCTGCCCTTGTTGCTGTTTCCGGCCATCTTCGGTGTGGTGGGGTTTATTTCAAGCAAAGCCGTTACCGAAGCGGAAAACAAAACCTTATACTTCGCTGTCCTGGGTGAGCAAAACCACCCAGCCTTGGTTGAGATGTTGGATCAAGAAGCCACCTTTGAGCGCAAAGCGCTGGAGGGCGATGATTTCCGGGCACAAATCAGGGACGAGTCGCTAGACTTTGTCATCGAGTTACAAGACAACGCCCAGGGTAACCCACTGGAAGTGGGGCAAACCACCGTCAAGCTTTACCTTAACGACGCCGGGTTAAACCTAATTGAAAGGCGGGTTAACGAAATTGTTGACCAGATTATTGAAACCAAACGCGAGCTTGCCTTTAGCCAACTACAGATCGCAGACGCACAACAAGATGCGTTACTCGAACCAATGGTATTGGAGAAAGTCAACATTGCCGAGGAACGCGAGAACTGGGGGGAGAGAATTGGCGGCCTCATCCCCTACGTCTTGTTTTTGCTTTGTTTACAAGGCGCCATGTTCCCTGCCACAGATTTAGGAGCTGGTGAAAAGGAGCGGGGAACCCTGGAAACCTTGCTATTGGTACCGGTTGACCGTACCCAATTAGTATTGGGCAAATTTATGACAATTGCCCTAGCCGGGGTGGTTGCAGCGCTGGTAACGGTGCTGAGTATGGGGCTCTGGGGCATCATTATCGGGCAGGGTATGGCAATCACCTTTGTCCGCGACTTTTTAGGTCAAATTGCCTTAATAGACTACATCTTGATGTTTTTAATGTTGGTGCCCATTGCGTCTATTTTTGCTTCTGTGCTGCTCAGCTTGTCTATTTATGCCCGCAGCTACAAGGAAGCACAAAGCTACATGGGATCGCTCGTGATTTTTGTGATTGTGCCTATCATGTTGGCGCTATTGCCTGGCGTTGACCTGTCTGGCGGCTGGGCTTGGGTACCGTTGACCAATGTCGCATTGGCCATGAAAGAGCTCATCAAAGGCACCATGGATTATGTTGCCCTAATCGCAATTTTCTCTTCCACTGTGGTCATTGCCGGCGGCCTGCTCGCGTTTTGTGTGTATTGGTTTAAGCAAGAAAAGGTGCTGTTTCGGTAGTCTTTAAATTAAAGAAGGTGTGGGTTAATCCACGCCTTTTTAAATATTTCACCACTTAATCAACCTATCTTCTACAGCCGCTATAACTTTATTTTATTTCCGGATTAAAAATATTCACAATGCTTTTGTGTAATGAATTTTAATGGTTGTTATTTTAATTCGAATAAGCGGAAAAAGTGCATAATAATCAACAGGTAATACTTTAGTCTGATCCTAATTAATACCGAAATTTAATAATAGAAAAAATGTGTAATATATTGGCTTATACTTTGGTCTAGAGTTGCACATTATTAATTGTTTTGTGCCGATAAGAGCGTAATCTCTCAGAAAAACAGCACAAGGCAATCAATATGAAAATTAATTTTAAACCTTTGGCAACAGTTATCGCTTTTTCACTTTTTAGCTGTGTAGTGAGTGCAGGCGAGCTGGTCATGCTAAAGAAAACAAAAAATCCTACGGTTGATACCGATGACTCGGTTCGGATAAACGCTGCGATTGAACAGGTGAGCAATGCTGGGGGCGGAACCGTCATGCTGTTGGGCGGTAAGTTCTACGTTGCAAACCCAATCAATGTGCTAGACAACGTCGCCTTGCGTGGTAAAGGTCCGGGTACTCAAATTATCCTAGTTGACAACGCGCCGAGTTTTTCTGGCCGTGCTGGTATTGTGCGTTTGGTGGATGATCGCGATAATTCCCCGGTGGAAAACGTTATCATCGAAGACTTGCAGATAGACGGCAACAAAGACAACCAGACCCAAGGCATCGGTGATGATGAGCAAAAATTCTGCTTGTATGCCGAGGGTGACAACATTTCTGTTCGTCGGGTTATAGCCGAAAACTGCATGGGTTATGGCTTTAACCCCCATGGCAAGCGCAATGCGTCTGGCGAGAGGACAGCGAGTACTAACCTGTTATTCCAGGACAACATTGCTAGGCATAACCTTAGCGACGGCTTTACCATTGACCAGACGGAATACTCAACATTTAGCAGCAATACTGCCCACAACAATGGTCGCCATGGTTTTAATGTCATTAGCGACGCAACCGAGGTTCGGGTAGACAACAATATCGCCCGTAAAAATGACGGTGCAGGTGTTACTGTGCAAAATGGTGCCAATACAATTTCAATCGCCAATAACCGGGTTAAGAACAACGGCAGGGAAGGCATCATTCTGCGTGACAGCGACAACAATACAGTCACGAACAACCTAATCCACAACAACGGATTCGATGCCATTCGATTGCGTGGTAGCGCTAACAATTACATCTACGACAATGTAGCCTTTAACAATTCCAAAGCAGAAAAGCGTGAGTATTACGAGCTGCGTTTTGAGGACTACAACGGCAAGGCCTCTAGCTTCAACGTGATGGAGGATAATGTTGTTATCAGCCACCGTAGCGTAGGTGTGGTCTATGAAAAAGATAACTCTGATAACAATGAGTACTTCAACAATGCTTACAAGACTAAAGTAGAAGCATTCCAGCTTAAAGGCGCCAATTCAGTTGCTTATGACAACAAGGTTGCAGTGGAATAAGCGGCAGCCAACAACCAAAAGGCCAGGGCAGGCATGCACTGGCCTTTTTGTGTTCTAAACTTCATTTCGCCCCCTCTGCCTTGATGTGCCCGTAAGATACTTATAAAGCTTATTAAAAGCTCATATGATCTGTGTCAAGTTTACACCTATTAAGCAATGTTTGATGTACCCACAAGGATATAATCAAGACGAAAATTTGAACAAGAGAATAAGCGAGGAATAATGTCGGGTGAGAATGTTGTCGCAGTAGAAAAAAATGCTAAATCAGTAGCTTCCGTACTCAACATCACTGAAGAAAAATCTGTAGGTCAACAGTTGCACGAACTAGCTGAGCATAGGCATGATCCTGAGTATGTTGAACGGTCTTTTCGCTCTGGCGAATACCCCTACAAAACCAAGATATCAAGGCGCGTATACGAAAAGCACAAAACGGAATTTCAGGTTGAACTGCTGAAGTTGCAAAAGTGGGTGAAAGAAACTGGCCAGAAAGTGGTCATTCTCTTCGAAGGTCGGGATGCGGCAGGTAAGGGGGGCACCATTAAGCGCTTTATGGAGCATCTTAACCCGCGGGGAGCGAGGGTTGTGGCGTTGGAGAAACCCTCGGAGAAGGAGCAGGGCGAATGGTATTTCCAGAGATATATCAAGCACTTGCCAACAGAAGGCGAAATTGTTTTATTCGATAGGTCTTGGTACAACCGTGCCGGTGTTGAACGGGTGATGGGGTTTTGTGAGCCGCGCGAATACCTGGAATTTATGCGGCAAACGCCAGATCTGGAAAGAATGTTGGTCAGGAGCGGGATCCGTCTATTTAAGTATTGGTTTTCAGTATCCCAAGATGAACAAGAAACCAGGTTTAAGAAACGTGAAACAGACCCCCTGAAGCAGTGGAAGTTAAGCCCAATTGACAAACTGGCAAAGGAAAAATGGGATGATTACACAGAAGCCAAGGAATCGATGTTTTTCTACACAGATACGGCAGATGCCCCGTGGGTAGTAGTGAAGTCTGATGATAAAAAGCGAGCCAGGTTGGGCTGTATGATGCACTTCCTCAACAGTCTTCCCTATGCCAACAAAGATGCCCATGTGGTTAAAACACCAGATCCGCTCATTGTCGGCCAAGCATCCACTGTGATTAAGACCGACGAACATATTTTATGCAAGAGCCTGCATCCAGATGCTAAAAAATAGTTATTTGAGTTCTACTGCTAATTTGGGAGACCCGGAAACTGCGCCCCAGTTTTCGGGTCTCATACTAAAACCCTACAATTCGGAATTAGGTATCTGCTTGCAGAAGTTCACTTCCGACACAATCTAAAGGCTAGGTCATTTAACCCTACGCACAGATTGGATATTCTCCAATAGTTCAAACTTCTTCTTGATCCAAGTCTTGTATTACTCCCTATATAAGCCTGTTTCGTAATGGGTAAGGGCTAGTTTGAACTACTTTGCAGAGAGCTTTGCTGTATTGGCGATGCTTATTAATTTTTGGGCTTATCGGCAAACTTTGGTAAACCGCTATCGGTTGATTAGTGGTATTGCCATGGTTTGCTTGGGCACCCACTTCTTGTTGTTAGATGCCATGGCGGCGGCAGTGGGCTGCTACCTGGCCTTTGCCCGCAACCTTATCTCCATGCGCACCCAAAATCGAAACATCGTTATTTTGTTTGTGATATTGAATGTTTTATTTTTGCTCTACGAACTGTTTGTGTTGGACCATGGGCTGTTCATTTTGCTGGCCTACACGGCCTCTATCATCTTTACCGTCGGCACCTTTGTTTTGTCATCGGCGCAGATGATGCGCAAGGTGTTTTTGGTGGCTGTGCTGCTCAACCTAATCTATGCCATATATGTTGGCAGTGTCATGGGAACCTTGGGTATTGTGATAGGAATTACCGGGATCACGACTAAAATGTGGCAGGAAAGAAAGCTTGCTCAGGCCACATGACCCGAGCATATATTTGAGTGAATCGATATTAAACTAACTGCACCACAGATGGGTGTTTATCACTTGAGTACTCATGGTAGATATCGTCTAAATATCTCGCTAACTCATTGGCGTTTAGTTCAGGTGGGATAACCACATCATAGACTCGGGCTCGTATTCCAGTGGCTGACTCCTTATACAGATGCCACTGGCCATCGTTCCTCGACACGGACATCCTGTTACCAAAAACATCAAATAGATATTTATTCTGCATAGAGTGTGTCCCTAGTTTTTATAGCTTTATTGCCGGAGTGCCTTCGCCAAAAAACATGCTTACTGGTGTGAGTAGCGTTTTGCCATCGTCCTCAACGAGTTTGAAAAAGTCCTGGGTACATGTATAGGAAAAGGAATCGTTTTCCCTGGCAACCAACTGACGCTTGTC
Organism: Alteromonadaceae bacterium; assembly: GCA_965279005.1. Taxonomy (GTDB): domain Bacteria; phylum Pseudomonadota; class Gammaproteobacteria; order Enterobacterales; family Alteromonadaceae; genus Planctobacterium. The sequence continues at coordinate 383,048 of CBDIHK010000030.1, forward strand.
CTGACCCTTGGACTTGGCATAAAGATGTTCGCCATCAAAACTAATTGTTGTGGTAGTGCCATCCTCAAACCGGTACTTGCCAACCAGCCTATCTGCCAAGCTAAGTTTCTGTACTTGCGCAATAGGTTCAGGGGTTAGCCCTAGCTGCATTGATATCATGTCCAATAGGGCGGGGCCTGGATGCTGGCTTTCGTTATTGCTGAAAGCTGCTGCAAATAAGTCTTTGTCTGGAAAATACACAGTCCAAACCATATAGCCAGGTACCCCGCCATCGTGGCTGTAGCTTAGCAAGTTTTGGATAGGGAAAATGTTGAAACCCATACCGTAGTTAATGGTTTCGCCAGAATTTAGTAGCGCTTTTTTCACCATTAGTTGGTAGTTCTCTTGCGAGATAACTTTGCCAGTGCGCAATGCCTGGTGCCATTTTGCTAAATCTTCAAGTGTGGATGCGATGGCACCCGCAGCTCCAATCCAGCTCCGATCTACTGCTTCCGGAGCCATAAATTTGCCGGGTTTCCTGCGGTTAGCGCTATGTCCCGGCACTATACCAGTGTCGGTGAAACCCCTTTCGATAACCCGGGACTTAGTCATGGCCAAGGGCTTGAATACATTGTCCTGTAAAAATTGGGCATAGCTTTTGTCCGCCGTTATTTCGATTATCCGGCCTAATAACAAGTAGCCAATGTTGGAGTAGCGGAATTCAGCGCCAGGCGCTACAACAGGATCTATTCGGCTGATCTGTTTAATTATTTCTGCGCTGTTGGCGTATTCATCCCAGCGACGGCTAACGCGACGGACACCAAAGTAATCGCCAAGGCCTGCGGTATGGCTCAACAGGTTCATGATTTTAAGCCCAGCATAATCCGAGTTGATTTCCGGGATAATCTTTGCAACCGAGTCTTGTAATGACAGCTTCCCCTGTTCTACTAATAGCAATATGGCTGCCGCAGTAAATTGCTTGGTAACAGAGCCAATTTGAAAAACATCACTGCTGGACAAAGCCCTTTTGCTGTTCAAGTCCGCAATACCGTTTGCGCCTTGGTACACCAGTTTACCGGCCTGTTCCAACCTAACTGCAATACCTGGATGCTCAGCGTGGGTATGACAGGCCAATACATCGGTAAAATGCTGCTTGGCTTGTATGGTGGTGGCACTGGTAAAGCAGGCGAGGGTAAGGGCAATCTTTTTGAACACCAAATTCGTTCCTTGTTAGGGCTTAACGCAAGTTAGTAATTTAATATGGTCCGTAGGTATACCAGGCCACCATTAATGCCCATTGGCGAGGTTGAAGGGTACAATGCGCCAGCCGATAGTGCATAAGGATTGCTATCCGGTGAATTGTCGAAAACATTATTGGCGCCAACAATCAGCTGCCATTGGGCATCCAATTGGTAGCCCAGCTCTAGATCCAAGGTTACTTCCGAACCGGCTTCAATATCTAGTCCAGCTGAGGCATCCAAGTGGTCTTCGTAATAACTACCGAAATAGTTCAGGCGCAACAATGTGTTAAACCGGTCATGGGTTTGGCTGTAGGACAAGCTACCCCGGTGTTTGGGAATATTTTCCTCTATCATACGGATCCGCTGCGGCGTCAGGTTAGTTTCCACAAAGCGGTTGCCTTGGGCGTCTATGCGGTTGTATTGGGTGATCCGGTCAATATGGGTTTGTGTCCAGTTGTAATTCAATGACACCTGGCTTTGGCCTCCAAACCATTCACCAGTGTAGCTCAATACTAAATCCAGCCCTTGGGTACTGGTATCAAAGTCATTGGTGAAATACTTGGCTGCGGCAAAGCGCTCAGGGTTAGCCACGCCCTGTGACAGTAGGATCTGTATGTCGTTTGGGCGAAGCGGGATAGCCGAGGTAGTGCTTATCCTATCTTGTAGTCGGATGTAGAAGTAGTCCATGGTTAAAAAGAAATCGTCATTTAACTTGGCCACTAGCCCTATGCTCTTGTTGACTGATTCTTCCGGTTGCAGTGGGGTTGCGCCCAATTGCAAACTAATGGGATCCGTAGGTGGCAATGTGGCTTGGTCTTCCAGGCCATTTTCCCCAAAGGCGGTGGTAACGTTAATCACATTACTTTGTCCAACCGTGGGTGCCTTAAAACCTGAATTAATAGAACTGCGCATGGCCAAGTTGTCGGTCAGGGAGAACATAATTGAAAACTTTCCATCGAAAGTGCTGCCAAAATCGCTAAAGTTCTCGTAACGCGCAGCGAATCCCAAGGTTATCAGTTCGTTTATTTCGGATTCTAAATCAATGTAACCAGCCCAATTTTGGCGTGACCAGGAACCCGCAGTTTCTGGGCGGTATCCGGGGAAACCGTTGGAACCAACGCTGAACCCCAGGCTGTCACCGGTTATTGGTGAAACGGCATAAGGGCCTATGGCATAGGATGCGAAGTCGCCAGCGACTTGTCGGTAGGTCTCCTGGCGCCACTCTATACCAGATGCAATGTTAATTTCATGCGAGTTGCCAACTTCAATGGCCTTGGTTAGGTCTAGTGTCAGCCCTTTTTCAATTTGTACTGCTGCGCCGGGTGAAAACCGCGTCGGTGAATTGGAACCTAGGGACGGGTTAAGGCTATTGCGCAGCCCGTAGTTAACTTTGGAATAGCCGGCAATAGCGCTCAGGTCATACTGCCAGTCTTGCCCAAACTCACCTTTTAAGCCCGCTACGGCAAAAACGTCCTCTATGTTGCCTTTAAATTTAGGGGTAAAGCCCCCGGGGAGTATTTCGTTAAAGGCAAAGCAATTGGGATCTTGCAATACTTGTTGGTATTCAGGTTGCTGCACCAGGAAGCCGTCAACCGGGAAAACCACGTTTGGGCAATTACCAGTGCCGTCGGGTGTCAAGTCAGCGACTAACCACCGGTAATGTGAGACTTCATCATTGCGGTCAATGCTGCCATCGCCGTTTGAGTCTGCCAGGCGCAAATCCGTAACATAGGCACCTGCGCGGGTCTGTGGGTTGCGGTAAAAGAAACCGCCTTCAACGGAGCGGCGGGAATAATTGGCAAAACTGTAAAACTGTTCGCTGCCGCCCAGGCCGACCCCGAGGTTGTAGGCTAATTTGACGTCGTACTCCACCTCTGGTGTTCCCCAAATTTGACTTGGGTCGGCAATATCCATTATCCCCAAGGCCGCCAAATCAGCGGCATCTTGCCTCTGGATACTGCGGCTGGTGGGCTTTTGCTGGCGCCACTCTGTACTTAAATTAAGGAAACCGTCTTGCCCTAAGCCCAACCCGCTATTTGCCAACAATTGCAGTGATTCGCCATCACCTTCGAAGTGCTGGGCAGCCCTGGCCTCTAGCGTTCCTCCTTCTGAGTTATCATTCAAGCTAAAGTTCAATACGCCAGCAATGGCATCTGAGCCGTATTGGGCAGATGCGCCATCCCGCAACACACCCACTTGGCTGATACTTGAATAGGGGATTGCGGCAATATCGGGACCTTGTGCACCATCTGACAAGCCGCCGCCCAAAAATGTGATTACCGCGGAGCGGTGCCGCCGTTTGCCGTTAACCAGCACCAGGGTATGGTCAGACGCCATGCCCCGCAAATTTGCAGGCCTTACCAAGGTGGAGGCGTCGTTTATTGGTTGGTCATTGGCGTTCAATGACGGGATCAGTTTGCTCAACATGGCAATCAGGTCGGTATTGCCTTGCCGTCCCAAATCGGTGCTGTTAATCACATCTAGTGGTACTGATGAATCGATGGCATTCCTCGGGCTACCGCGGGTGCCAACAATCGCTATTTTCTCTATATAGGTTTCCAGCAAGGCCTCTTGGTAGCTCAAGCTTGGCAATTCTGCTTGGGCAGGATCGATATACAGTACGCCCTGTTGGCCCGGACGTTCAAACTGGTTCGGTTTTGACTTCAAAATAACGGACTGACAGCTGCCCGTTAGCGTCGCTTACAGGATAAAGCTTGGTGCCCTCCAACAGCCTGACAATGCCAATCTCCAAGGTGTAACGTCCCCGTAATGGGTTTGCTTGCTCCTTTGCGGCCAGTTCATAGGGGAATAGCAAGGTGGTGTTGGCTTGCTGCGCGAACTGGGTTAGGGCTTGGTCAGCGGGTAGGGGATCGATATCAAATTCAATGTAGGGTAGGTGTTTGTGCGTACGCTAAACCCGTCATACAGCCAAAGTAACAGGCACAGCAGGCCGGTCAATCCTGGTATGCGGAAAGACTGCTTTGTGATGCGTTCAGTTCGAGCAGGTGTGTGCCAGCCTTGGATCAAATTCGCGAGTATTAATTGTTATTTTTGCCGAACCATACCAAAAAAAGCAGCGCTATGCTGCTTGGGAAACAAAATTAATCTCAAATAAAGTAAAATGGCTGTGTACTTTTGGGGAGCTGCCTATTTCGGCATTAACAGGATACTGTCTTGGGATACTTTTTGGTGGGCAATTTCAAAATTACTATCGAGCGCATGCAACAGCCCGTCAATATCGCCAACCTTAAAAAAGCCCGCGACACGCACTGTTTCAAGCGACGGATCATCTAGGGCGAAATCGATGTCGGTATAGCGGCTGACCTCAACCAAGGCTTCTTTTAGCGGTTCTCCTTCAAACACCAGTATCCCTTGTTGCCAGGACAAGGCTTTTTGTACCTTGTCTAATGACAAAGTGCGCTTGTTCAGTTGTCCCTCGGCGTTAAAGGTAGCTGCCTCACCTGATACCATAAATACGGTATCGAAGCTTGCTGTGGTGTTTTGATCCAGCGCAGGCACTGCTGCAGCCTGTGCGTCCTGCACCATGACTTTGCCTTCCGTGACCAGCAACTCCAGTGCGCCATTGTCCACCAATTCTACATTAAAGGCTGTGCCCACTGCTGTAACCTGGCTGCTGCCTGCACTGACCACAAAAGGACGGGTTTGGTCGTGCGCTACTTCAAAATGAGCTTCTCCCTGCAACAACCTAATGTCGCGACGTCCTTCGCTGTAGCTAATTTCTAGGGCAGTACTGGTGTTTAGGTGCAACACTGAACCGTCAGCAAGGCTGACGGTTTTTTGCTCACCTACCTGGGTAGACTCCCGCTGGACTTGTTGCACAGTATGTTGTGTTGATATTTCCAGCCGGTCAGTTTGCATAGGTACCAGCCAAGCAATGGCCATGGTACAAAACAGGACGAAGCTGGCGGCGATGGCGATAGGGTGCCGGTGCCATGAGGGTTTGTTGTTAATGCCACTGTTGGCATTGGTTTTATCCTGCAGTGGGAACAGGCCACTCAATTCATGCATGACACTCAAGTCATCCCAAAGTGCGGCCATTTCAAACAACATGGTTTTGTGGTGTTCGTTAATTGCCACCCATTGCTGGAGCTCAATTTGCTCTTGCTGCGACAAACCGCGATCCAATTTGCTTACCCAGGCACAGGCTTGCGCATGGATGTCCTGTTTACTGCTAAATGAGGTTACATTACCCATTACTACTACTTCCGCCTTGTCTTGCCGCGAAGCTTAATTGTTGTTGCCACTTTCTCGCCTGCTTTGTTGCCAATATGGTTTGAGCCAATTGTTGTCGATTGGTTCAATTTTGCTAAGTATTGGGAGCACTGTTGCAATCCTTTGGCAACGTGCTTCTCTACTGTGCTCTCGCTCAGCCCAATGTACGCGGCGATATCTTTTTGGCTCATGCCGTACACTTTTTTCAAAAGAAAGACGCGTTTCACCTCAGGTGACAAACTGTCAGTGGCTTTGCAGAAGCTAAGGAAGCGCTCTTTGCTTTCAACTTGCGTTTCTAAATTGAGGTGGCTGGCACCGAATTCGCTTTCGTCACAATCTTCCATGGATAGGTTGTGTTTTTCAGAAGCCCTTGATACGTAGTTCAACGCCAAATGCTTGGCAGTGCGCAACATGTAGGTTTTTTCAAAGCGGATCTCTTGTTTCAGTTCCGCTTCATAAGTCTTAACAAAGGTCTCTTGTACGATGTCGTCAATATCTTCGCTACGCACAATACCGCTAATAGCCCGTTTAATTTGGGCTGCGGTACTTCATATAGGTATCGATGATTTTGGAGCGTTTTTGCATGCTTTGTTTTCAATAATCGAGTAAAGCGATAACCACTAGTAGGTTAATTGTTATGGCTTTAATGATTGTTGTTTGTCTGTAAAAAATCGGGGAGCGGTGCTCCCCGAACGTCTTAGTCTTATTTAAAAGGCGTAAACCGCCCTTACGTAGTAGAAGCCACCATTTATACCGATAGGTGAAGTGGTTGGGAAGGTCGAACCGGCAATCTCATTGTCATACTGGGTATTGCGGTCTGGCTCTTCATCCAATGCGTTCTTCGCACCTAGGGTTAGGGTAATGTTTTCCGAGACAGTGTAACCTAACTCTAGATCGACAGTGAATTCGTCGCCCACTTCTTCGATTGGCAAACCTGAATCCAAGTGGTCTTCGAAGATTTCACCGTAGTAGTTCAACCTCGCCAATACCCGCCAGTCACCATTGGTGTGGTTGGCAGTCAGGCTCCAGCGCGTATCAGGCAAGTTATCTTCGATCATGCGCACCCGGTCGGCAGATACGTTCTGGGTAGGTTCGCCGTTGACGATAACTGTCTTAACGTCATCAACTTCAGTATCCGTCCAGTTGTAGGCCAAGGAGAACTTGGTATCACCGCCAAACATGTCCATGCTGTAGTTGGCGACGATATCTACACCCTGTGTGGTAGTCGTAAAGTCGTTGGTGAAGAAGCTAACTTCGCTGAAAGAGCTTGCATCAGGCACGCCAGCAGCAGTTAGGGCTGCAATGTCTTGCGCAGTCAACTGGATACCTGAAGTAGTACTGATCCTGTCTTCTAGTTCAATGTTGAAGTAATCGATGGTGAAGAACAGGCCGTTGTCCAATTCACCCACTAAACCTAGGCTGTATGCTGTTGATTCTTCCGGCTCAAGCGGGGTCGCACCTTTCAACTGGGAAATCGGATCGGTTGGCGGCAGGGTAGCACGGTCAACCAAGCCGGCAGGAGAGAACGCCGTGGTTACGTTACGCACATTGCTCTGGCCGATGGTAGGGGCTTTAAAGCCAGTAGAGACTGCACCACGTAGTGCATAGTCTTCAGTCATCTGCCAGCGCGCTGACAATTTACCTTTTGTGGTGTTACCAAAGTCGGAGAAATCTTCGAAGCGGATTGCAGCGGCCTACCATAAAGTCTTCAGTTAAGTAAGCTTCTGAATCGAGGTAGAAGGCGTAGCTTGAGCGGCTATCTTTGCCTTGGAAGCGCGCGGACAAACCTGGGAAACCATTGGAGCCGATACCAAATCCTTGTGAAGCCAATGGACCGACTTCATAAGATTTAGGGTCGCCAGCAATAGAGTCATAAGACTCGTAGCGCCACTCAAAACCACCTGCGATAAACAACGGCTCGGCTAGTCCTGCGTCCAATGCTTTGGTTAGGTCAAGGTTAAAGCTGCGCTCATCCTGGATGTAGCGGCCTGGTTTGAAGGAAGTCGGTGTGTCTGGCCCTAATGATGGGTTAACAGTGTTGCGGATAGCAAAGTCGATTTCGTTTTGGCCAGCGTATACGCTAACGTCATAGGTCCAATCTCCATCGAGTTCACCTTTGGTTCCAATGGCGATTGAGGCATCACTTACCACACCACCAAAGCGCGGGGTGAAGCCACCTGGGAACATTTCGTTAAATGCCCAGCAGTTTTGGCCAACAGCAGTACTGTTGTCGGCGATAAGGGCGTAGTCAGCGTCATCCAATACGTTGCCATCAGTGATGCGCACAACGGGACACTCAATACCGACCCCGACACCATCAAGATCACCTACTAAAAGCGTAGGTGTTGTTGTGCCGTCATCTTCAACCACACCTGGTCCGCCATTTACGCCGCCACGGGTATGTGGGTTACGGAAGTAGAAGCCACCGTCAACTTCGCGTTCAGCGTAGTTGGCGAACATGTAGGCTTCACTAGTGCTGCTTAGTTCTAGGCCGAAGTTGGCGAAGAATTTGGCATCGTATTTGATTTCTGGATTACCCCAGACTTGCGCTGGATTGGCAACAAAGGTGTTACCTGCATCGATCAAGCCTTGGGCATCGTCACGTTGCACACTGCGCACTGTGTCATCAGCTTCGCGGTATTCGACGCTGAAGTTGGCAAAACCCTGGCTAGTGAATGGCAAGCCAATGTTGCCAGAGAAAGTGGTGGTATCGCCATCACCTTCGAAATAGGAGCCGTGCATTAGTTCAAACACACCGCCTTCGGCATCGTCTTTCAATACAAAGTTAATGACACCTGCGATGGCGTCAGAACCGTACTGGGCTGCCGCACCATCACGCAATACTTCCACTTGCTTCAACGCAACAGAAGGGATTACGCCAATATCAGGACCTTGCGCGCCATCTGATAGGCCACCGCCTAGGAAAGTAATTACCGCTGAACGATGGCGACGCTTACCATTGACCAATATCAATGTGTGGTCAGATGCCATGCCGCGCAGGTTGGCCGGGCGAACCAGGGTAGAGGCGTCGTTGATGGGTTGGTCGTTCACATTAAAAGAAGGTACCGCATTTTGCATCATGGACACCATATCGGTGGAGCCCTGGGAGCGGAATTCTTGTTCAGAAATTATATCTACCGGTACTGCAGAGTCACCGATGGAGCGGGGGGCTGCACGGGTACCAACAACAGCAATTTTTTCAACGCTGGCGTCCGAGGCACCTTCTTCCTGGGCACTTGCTGGTGCAACCGCGACTAGGCCGGCAGACACCGAAGCGGCCGCGAGGAAGCGGATGCTTTTTGTGATCTTGGATAAGTGTGTGTTCATAAATTATTTTCCAACAAAACTATAATTATTAAAAGTGGCCAACTGCATAAAAGTGCAGTTAGCCTAAATACACTAAACAGGAATAAAACAATGTATTGCGCTCGATAACTCTCGATTGCAAATTTGTTATAGCGCTATATTTTATAAAAAACAATGCACTTTATTAAAAATTAAAAAAAAATAAAAAAATGATAGAGGATTTTGTTTTCTAGTTTGTCTATGTAATAGATTGGCGCCCCTCTATTCCGGGGGAAGGTCAGTATAATAGAGGGGTTTGCCGGTTTCCTCACTTACTTTTACCAGCGGCGTTAGCAAGCCAGAATACGCGCGGATTTTGTGTCAAAATTCAGATAATTAATATTTTAATACATTTTGTAAAATTTTAGGTAAATAAATGCATGTATTAAAGCTTGCCGTTTTCCTGTCTCAAATGATAACCATTATTATGTTTTAAACTCCCACATTAAGTGCCGAAAATGATTTCTTAATTAAACCCCGGCTGCTACTAAACTACCTAAAACCTAAATTAGGTAGCACCCCAAGGCCTGCAATCACTTTCATCCTAGCCATTCTGGGGACTACTTATAGCGCTAGGTACGGTTACCCATCAATTTTCCAGCTTGCGCTGCCATGTCGTAATTTGATGGAAGGCTCCTTGGTTCTGGCGATGCTATCTCTGTTCAAAATTGGCTAAGGGATACACTTGCTGCAAAGCCTGTCGCAAAATTAACAAATGTCGCAAATGTCACAAACTATACAAAAGTCGCATATAAATGGCGCTTTGGATCGATTACTTTATCGCCAGAGGTGAAGATTGATGACGAAAAAAGCGTGGACAACAGGTGAAATTGCAAAGCATTGTGGTGTGACTTTGCGCACCGTCATCCGCTGGATAGAACGCGGTAGTTTGAAAGCGTACAAGTTGCCAGGCCGCGGTAACAACCGGGTTAACCATAGCGATTTGGTCGAGTTCCTAGACCAGCATGGCATGCCTGCATTGGAAAGCCCTGAACCCGTGCACAATAAAAGGGTGCTTATCTGCGACGATGAACCTGCCTATGCCCAGGCTATTAATCGGGTGTTGCAGCGGGCATCTTACCAAACCGAAATTGCCTTTGATGGCTTCCAGGCGGGGATGCAATTGGCGAACTTCAAGCCAAGCCTTATGACCCTTGACCTGAATATGCCAAACATGAACGGCTTTGAAGTCTTGCAGTACATCCGCAGCACACCGGAGTTCAATCAAATCAAGATAGTTGTGATATCGGGCTTGCCGGAACAAGAACTAAACAAGGCAAAAGCGTTGGGCGCCGATGCCGTTTTGGCTAAACCGTTCTCACCTGGCAAGCTTTTGGAACTACTAGCCACACTAGAACCGCCTGAGCTTGCGAGTGCTTAAGATGCGCTGTTTTCTTGTACTATTAATTGTCTTTTATTTGCCGCTGGCTTCTGCTTCGGAAAGCTTGCTGTTTGCGGTTGTCCCCCAGCAATCAGCGAAAGTATTGGCCAAAAAGTGGACGCCATTGCTGAATTACTTGGAAATGGCAACCGGGTTGGATATTAGGTTTGTTACCGCAAAGAACATTCCAACGTTTGAACATCGCCTTGCTAGGCAGGTCTATGACATTGCCTATATGAACCCCTACCACTATGTGCATTACCACGAGCAGAGCGGTTACCAGGTGTTTGCCAAACAAAGGGGCAAGCAGATCCAAGGGATTGTGGTTGTGCGCAGGGATAGCGGCATTAGTTCACTGCATCAGCTTGCCGGTGAACGCATTGCATTCCCGTCGCCAGCTGCATTTGCTGCCAGTATCATACCCCGGGCTACCATGGCGGCTATGGGATTGGGTGTTGAGCCCAGCTATGTCTCTTCCCATGACTCGGTTTACCTCAATGTCAGTAAAGGCTTTTTTCCAGCCGGGGGTGGCATTGTGCGCACTTTCGAATTAATGCCTGGGGCAGTCAAGCAAGATTTGCAGATCATATGGACTTCGCCCGGCTACACGCCCCATGCCATTGCCCACAGACTAGGGCTAGACAAGGCAAAGGTGGACAAGATCCAAGCTGCTTTGCTGTCCTTGAACGATAAACAAGCGTATTCCCAGGTCCTAAAATCAATTCAGTTTTCCGGGTTTGAGCTAGCACATGACAGCATGTGGGATGATGTCCGCGCGTTGAATATCGGAACCATGGGCATTGACAAACCCCTTGGGCAAGCGGTTCGGGTAAAACAAAGATGACGCGCTTGTTCTCCACTTTAAAGGTCAAAACGGTGTTGGGGGTAGCCTCAATCAAGGTAGTGCTGCTGGCAATCCTGATCTATACCGCGTTGGGTTTGATGACCCAAGCGATTAACGAAGGCCTGCAAAAACGGGCAACGACGGCGGCCACTTTGTTTGCCACTACCACCCAGGATGCCTTGTTGTCTTACGACTTGGCGTCGTTACAGTCTTATAGCGAGCAAATGTTGATAAACCCAGATGTGGTTTACGCGCGGGTACTTGATGCCGAGGGCAGGGTCTTTGCCTCGGCTGGTGCAGTGCCTCAATACACTATTTTTCCAGTGATGGACACAAGGGTGCAGGACGTCGACGACGGCGTTTTTGATGCGGTCTCCAATATTTCTGAAGCGGGGGAAGTGTATGGCCGTGTCGAAATTGGCATTGCCACCCAAGGTATCGCTACCACGATTAGCCATATTGAAGGCAACATTGCCTTTATCGTTGCCGTAGAAATGGTTTTAGTTGGCCTGTTTTCTTGGATGTTGGGCAGCTATTTGACTAAACAGCTAAGTTCTCTTAGGGCTGGCGCACATCACGTCAGCATGGCGGTGAGTGAAGGTAGGTTCCAGGCGGTACAGCGGATCCCCGTGAATTCCTCAGACGAAATTGCCGAAGTAGCGGTTGCCTTCAACAAACTTGTGGACAATTTGGAGTTGGAATTCAGCCAAAAAAACCAGTTTGAGCAGATGCTCAAGGATTTTGGTGAGTCACTCGAGCACCAGGTGCAACAAAGAACCAACGAGCTAGAATCCAAAAACCTTGCATTAAACAACACCAACCAAGAACTTAAGGCGGCGCAAAAGCAATTATTACATGCCGAAAAAATGGCCTCTATCGGCCAGCTGGCAGCCGGTGTTGCCCATGAAATCAACAACCCGGTTGGCTATGTAGTCAGCAACCTTGCCACCTTGCGCAGCTACGTGGCCAATTATCAGCAAGCCTTGGCAGCCATCCCACAATGCCTTGTTGGCGCTCCAAGCCAGCTAGCCAGCTGTGAAGGTATTTTATCTGAAAATGATATTGAGTTGGTCAATGCGGATATAGACGATTTATTACACGAATCGCTGCAAGGGCTGGGGCGTGTCCAGGAAATTGTCTGCGGCTTAAAATCCTTTTCCCATGCCGACTCAGACGAAATGCGGGCTACCGAGGTAAACGACTGTATCCGCAATACCCTGTCGATGGTCAACAACCAATTGAAATACCATTGCCAGGTGGAGTTGGAATTGTGCCCTAGTGCCCTAGTCCAGGGTCATAGCGGTAGGCTGTCGCAAGTGTTTACCAACCTGTTGGTAAATGCCGGCCAGGCAATCGAAAAAAATGGCCGGATAAAGGTGAAGACCAGTGTAGGGCAAGGGCAGGTCAAGGTTTATATAGCCGACAATGGTTGTGGCATTGAACCGGGGCACCAAAAGCACCTATTTGATCCCTTCTTTACCACCAAACCCGAAGGGCAAGGTACGGGCTTGGGCTTATCCATTTCCTACGGCATTGTCAAAGATCACGGTGGCGATATCAGCGTCAAAAGTATCGTTGGCAAAGGTACTTGTTTTACCGTGTGTTTGCCAATGGCAGCAATTGAACCATTACAGGAGGCATAGCGCAATGCAAGCAGCAAAACCATTTACCGTCCTATGTGTCGATGACGAGAAAAACATCCTGGCGTCACTGCGGCGTTTGTTCTTTAAAGCTGATTTTAATTTACTGTTGGCGACAAGCGGTGCCGAAGCATTGAAGCTGATGCAGCAAAACCAAGTGCATGTTGTGGTTTCCGATATGAAAATGCCGCAAATGAACGGCGCTGAGTTCCTTCAGCAAGCATCAAAGTTATATCCAGACTCTTATCGCATTATTTTGTCTGGCTACGCCGACCTTGCCTCCACCATTGATGCGGTCAACAAGGGAAAGATCCACCGTTTCTTGCAAAAGCCATGGCAAAACAGCGAACTAAAGGAAGCCATCGAATCTGGTTTGCAGCAGGTGCGGCTTAAACTTGAAAACCAGCGCTTAAGCCAGGAGGTGGAAAACCGCAACCTTGAGCTAGAACAGCTCAACGGGCAGCTAGAAGAAAAAGTGAACTTGCGCACCCGCCAAATCAATCTGGCGTTGAAAAAATTGCAGTGCCAAAACCGGGCATTGGAAAAAGTGCTATATAACATGATCAGCATCAACCCCAAACTAGACGGAAGCTTTGCCAGGAATGTCAGTGATTTGTGCCGGCGCCTGGGCAAACGCTTCCAATTATCAGACTTGGAACAACGGCAGATTGGCCTGGCTGGCATTATGTGCGATATCGGCCTGCTGGGAATTGACCCTTATTTGTATTCCAAACCTTTTGACCAGCTGAGCTTTGAGCAGAAAAAAGAGTACCTAAACCAGGTTGATGTGGTGAATTTAATCTTGGCACCGGCTGAGCACTTGCAACCGGTTTCTGCCATATTGACCCAGCAGTTCCTGAATTTTTCTGGTGATGGTTCAGGCATGCCGGGGGACAAGGAACAGCCTGCTTACAGTCAAATAAGTTTGGGTGCCCGGATATTGCGGGTTGCGCGGGACTATTTCAACCTGGCCAAGGCCAACTGTGGCCAAGCCAACGCCCATGCCCAAGTGTTGGCGCAGATAATCAAGCACCGGGGCACAAAGTATGATCCAGAGGTGCTGGATCAGCTACAGGCAATGGATGAGAAGTTGTTTGTTTTTGAAGCCAGGGTCGGGCTGGGTGTGTCAGCCTTGAAACCCGGTATGGTGCTGCGCCAGAACCTTTATACGCCTGGGCATATATTGCTGCTGCCAGAAGGCCATAAGCTCACCGATTCCAGTATCAGCCGTTTGGCGCATATTGAACAGGTGAAAGAGATTAACCTAGAAGTCGATGCGGCCTAGGGCAGGGTACGGATACCATTATATTTAATGTTAAGTGACCAATGCCTAAGGCATGGCGTCCAATTTGTCGTGGTTCCGATTCTAAATGACAACATCAGAACCTAAAGCGCCATCAGGCCACCCAAATTAATGTATAAGTTTAACGGCTACTGATGGCGTATTCCGGCCATACAAGAATTTAGTGACTTTACTTCCGCTTCGTACGTAAACCGGAAGTTCGAACTACGCCCAATAGAATATTCTTTTTGAGCGAAAGAATTTGTCAACCTTTACTTAAATACAGTTTGCGTCTATCAAAACCCTATTAATCAACATTTACGCCTATTTAGTGTCTCGAATGTTCTATTTGGCGGCCAATGACGTACGTTTGTCGTAACGCTGTCATACTCTTGTTAGCTATAAAAATAAGGTCAGTGAGGTAACTATGATGCAAGAAGCGGTTAAATCAATGGTGTCGCCAACCAAGCTCAAATCAATGCGTGTTGAAAATGGTTGGTCTCAAGAAAAGCTAGCGTCCGTAACAGGTTTGAGTCTGAGGACCATTCAGCGCATTGAAAAGGACGGACAGTGTTCAGTTGAGTCAAAGCTAGCTATTGCGGCCGCCTTAAACATGACGCCATCCGAATTATTGCATGATTATCCTGAGAAAGTGGGTGATGGCACGCTTAACTACGGCGGAATGGTTGGGTTATTAAGTATTGTGGGTTTGTGCAGTTTGCTTGTCGCATGGGAATGGAAGAACCCTGAGATTTTCATCAATCCGATGAATGCATTATTCATCGGTTTGACGGTTTTTGGATTGTCTATGATGAGTAGTGGCTTTCAAGCAACATTGAATGCGTTTGGTACGGTTGTTTGGATATTCAAACAGCCACAAGACCAACTGCTGGTACAGGCGCATTTGCCAGTACTACGACGTGCACTGGTTTATTGCTACAGCGCTGGCGTTATTTGGACATTGACCGAAGTAGTCGAGGCTGGCTTTTACGGAAGCCAAACTTCCAACAATTCAATGTCCCTGAATGACATATTGTTCTCGATGCAAAGCTTGCTTTATGCAGTCATGCTCGCGGAATTTGTGATACGACCGTTGATGAACAGAATAACGTGGTTACTTAGCCGACAACACTAAGTGCAGCTGCCGACTGGTTATCAACTCAATTAACAAGGTGAACAACATTGAAAAATGATAATCAGGGGTATGGGCGAGTAGCGAAGGTGTTTCACTGGGCAAGTGTTTTTTTTATTATTCCAGCGATGGCTATTGGCATCTGGTGGATATGGGTTGATCTTGATACCGACTCTGGATGGGAACAGTTCGAGCAACTCATAGGGTGGCACGCCAACTTTGGCCTAACGGTCATAATATTAATGCTTCCACGACTTATCTGGCGAGCATTAAATAGGCCCACATCAAGTACTGACGGTACAGCGCACCTTAAAAAAGTTGCTTTTGCTGCGCATTTCTCTTTGTATGCACTGGCGCTTATCACACCTATCAGCGGGTGGCTTGGCTCGGCTTTAGATGGGGTGGCATTCAGCTATTTTTCTGTCATCACTATTCCACCGGTTTTTGGTACGCATCCGGACCTTGCCGTCGTGATGACATCTGTACACATCTACGCAAGCTATGCATTGATTTTCTTCATTGCCTTGCATTTGGTGGCGGTTGTATATCACCAATTCTGGTTGAAAGACCGCATCCTTCGAAGAATGACCTAACGTATTACCACTAATCGCTTTATAGCTCTTCACAGTTTTTTTCAGATTCAACAATTTAAATAAGGCTTATATATGACTATACGTCATACATTGTCGGCTTTTAGGCCTACGAAACTGTCCTAGGAAACTGTCCTAGGACATCCACGAAAACTGTCCCAAGGTACAGTTTTCGTCTGGTTGTTTTTCCGGCAAAATTGAGTAAAGTTTGATGAGATTCAGGAAGAATCGTTATGCCAAAGGCCAGGAAGGAACAGGTTAGCCTAGAAGATACCCCTTATTACCACTGTGTTTCACGATGCGTCCGTCGGGCGTTTTTATGTGGTGAGGACAAGCTAACGGGTAACAGCTACGAGCACCGCCGCCAGTGGGTGGAAGATCGCATCCATTTCCTGGCAGATGTCTTTGCTATTGAGGTTTGTGCTTATGCGGTTATGAGCAACCATTCCCATCTTGTGCTGTATATTAACCAAGAGCATGCTGAAAAATGGACAATAACTGAAGTAATAAGGCGCTGGCACAGGCTGCACAAGGGCACCCTCCTATCAAGGCAATACCTATGCCCAGGAAAACGTGCCACAATGGAAGCACATTTCATCGATGCTGTTGAAGAAACGGCAAACATCTGGCGGCGAAGGCTGATGGATATCAGCTGGTTTATGCGCAGCTTAAATGAGTACATCGCCAGGGAAGCCAATAAAGAAGACCATTGCACCGGTAGATTCTGGGAAGGCCGGTTCAAGTCACAGGCGTTGCTTGACGAAGCGGCACTCGCCGCCTGCATGGCCTATGTTGACCTCAACCCAATAAGGGCAAACATGGCGCCCACGCCGGAAGAATCAGACCATACCAGCATCCAATACCGTATCAATGCTGCCAAAGCGGGCAAAGTTCCAAAACGGTTAATGCCCTTCGTTGGCAACCCCAGGCAGGGCATGCCGCACGGGCTGCCATTTAGGCTGGCCGATTACATACTGCTTGTGGATATTACCGGCAGGCACATTGCCCAAAATAAAAAAGGAAAAATTGACGCTGCGCTGCCAGGTATCCTCACCCGGCTCAACCTAAAACCATCGCAATGGATTGAACTGACCAGCACATTTGAACAGGCATTCCACCATGCAGCAGGCAATACCATCTACCTGGAAAAATACAAACAAAGGCACCAGCTACAGAGGCTGAGGGATAAGTCTAACGCACAGCGTTTGTTTGGTTAGCCCAACCTAGCACCTACACAGAATAAATTGCAATCCGATACAAAGCGGTTGTTAGTGCCCGACTTTTACGGTTCAAGGTGAGAATCCAGGTTTAGCAACTATAGTCCAAAGCTGCCTTTGCTGTTTTCCAAACTTTCACGACCAAATTTTGTAATTGCCACCAATGATATTAACGCGCTTGGTTCGAAGATAAGATGGGTGTCAGGTTTAGTTTGCAACCTTGAGCTAGTACAGCTCAACGGGCAGCTAGAAGAAAAAGTGAACCTGCGCACCCGCCAAATCAATCTGGCGTTGAAAAAATTGCAGTGCCAAAACCGGGCATTGGAAAAAGTGCTGTATAACATGATCAGCATCAACCCCAAACTAGACGGAAGCTTTGCCAGGAATGTCAGTGATTTGTGCCGGCGCCTGGGCAAACGCTTCCAATTATCAGACTTGGAACAACGGCAGATTGGCCTGGCTGGCATTATGTGCGATATCGGCCTGCTGGGAATTGACCCTTATTTGTATTCCAAACCTTTTGACCAGCTGAGCTTTGAGCAGAAAAAAGAGTACCTAAACCAGGTTGATGTGGTGAATTTAATCTTGGCACCGGCTGAGCACTTGCAACCGGTTTCTGCCATATTGACCCAGCAGTTCCTGAATTTTTCTGGTGATGGTGCAGGCCAGCCGGGGGACAAGGAACAACCTGCTTACAGTCAAATAAGTTTGGGTGCCCGGATATTGCGGGTTGCGCGGGACTATTTCAACCTGGCCAAGGCCAACTGTGGCCAAGCCAACGCCCATGCCCAAGTGTTGGCGCAGATAATCAAGCACCGGGGCACAAAGTATGATCCAGAGGTACTGGATCAGCTACAGGCAATGGATGAGAAGTTGTTTGTTTTTGAAGCTAGGGTCGGGCTGGGTGTGGCAGCCTTGAAACCCGGCATGGTGCTGCGCCAGAACCTTTATACGCCTGGGCATATATTGCTGCTGCCAGAAGGCCATAAGCTCACCGATTCCAGTATCAGCCGTTTGGCGCATATTGAACAGGTGAAAGAGATTAACCTAGAAGTCGATGCGGCCTAGGGCAGGGATACCTTTATGTTTAATTTTAAGTGACAAACGCCTAAAGCCTGGTGAATAGCTTTTCATGGTTCCCACTGTAAATGATAACTTCAGAATCAAAAGCGCAATCAGGCGAGCAATCTAGCTGATAAGTTTAACTGCTGCTGATACCGCTAAGGAGCCAGTCGAGTTTCAAAAAGATGTATGACTGGTGATCTTCCTAAGGAGTCGTTCTCAACAGAATAATGGCACGACAAAAAATTAAAGATTGTGGAGCGACATTGAATAGACTTTGCTTGTCTTTTGTCACACCAAAGTGGATCTTCATTCAGTAGACTGCGGACGCCAGCTTAAAAAAGCGCTGACATTCAATGCCGACCAGACCGGCGCTAACGAAGCAGCGTAATCGCAAGGCAACACTGTGTTTATGTCCCTGCACATAGAGTAAGCGAATTAAGCAGTTTGAGATCCCGCTACCTTACCTGGCTACTTAAAGTGATGCCAGTCAAAAGCCCCTGCTATATGATCCATCAAAATCCGACCGTCTCCAATAACTCTTTCATTCCATAGTTACCCAGGTTTTTTGGGTATATCTTTAATTAATTTTCCTATGTGCTGTAATAATCCCCTTCGCCGTTCGTCATAGTTAGTATGGGAGAACATGCTATTACTTTGATTTCTGATTCTCAGCCCGGCAAGAACCTGGCTGCATTTGGCTTCGACGAGCTGTTTACAGCTCATCATAGCAAGGTGTTTCGCGCTGCCTACCGTGTGACTGGGAATATGCAAGATGCAGAAGACGTCCTGCAGACGGTTTTTTTGCGTCTGCTTCATCGTCGCGAGCACGATGTTAACAGCACGAAACTCGAGAGCTACTTATGTCGTTCAGCGGTAAACGCTGGGATAGACCTTATACGTTCTCGGCAGAGGGCGCCGACTGAGCAGCTAATCGAGGACGAGCATCGGTCGCATTTTGGTGCAGCCGATAGCGATACGCGACAAAGAGAATTGCGAAAAAGACTCAGAAAGGCACTGGCCACGATAGATCCGCATGCCGCTGAAGTGTTTGCTTTACGCTTCTTTGAAGACTTCAGCAATGCCGAAATAGCCGAGATGATGGATGTTTCTTCCAAGACTATTGCAGTAACCGTGCATCGAGCACGGGAGAAACTGCAACACCTGATTGGACAAGATTGGTAACTCAATAAAGGAGGATCCCAATGAACAATGACTCAAATGACAAGCTTTCTGAAGCGGTTGACGCCATCAAGGCGGACACGCCTCCAGAGACTGAAATAACAAATGCTGCAGAACGCGTGCGAGCAGCTATCGAATCAGAACGCGGGCCAAAAGCAGTAGTAACCGATAGTTGGAATTCTATAGAGGATTATATTTCTGCAATACCTGCCTATCTCAACAAAACCCTAACAGAGCAACAAGCCCTGTTGTTTGATGAAGAGTTGCGCAGTTCTATTCCGCTCAGAAGGGCAGTAGATGAAGCCCGTGGGCGCTCAAAAGAAGGAAATGGCAAAGTAAATCCAGCTTCACTAAATCAAAAGTCTCGTTTCAACACCATGCGTTGGCTGGCATCTGCGGCATCCATTGCTGTAGTAGCCGTCGTCATGTTTCTAGCATTACCCGAACTTCCATCCTTCAATCAAGGTAAGCTTGCACATGTAAACGAGGTTGATGGTCAGCTCTATCAGATTGTGGACGGTGGTTTGCAAGAACTGCAACCAGGCAGTTGGATTGATGGGCGTCAGCGCATACGTTCAGCTACTGGCAGTTCAGCTATCATTACCTTAGACGATGGTTCTGAAATTGAAGTGGACGAGCGCTCTGAACTCAGCATGACTCGCCGTGGTTCGGGGAATCGCATTGATGTATCGCGAGGGCGCATACTTGTTGTCGCCTCGCCACAGGGTTCTGGTACATTAGATGTGTTCACTGATGAGTTTACGGTTTCAGTGACGGGTACTATTTTTGAAGTGGCCCACGGTGCAAAAGGGTCTCGTGTGGCAGTTATCGAGGGGTCGGTGGATGTTTCTTTAGAGGGCAATGTCTCTAGCCTCGATCCCGGTGAAGCTTTGGGTTCCCGTTCGAAATTTGCAACACTAAATCTGGAAGATGAAATATCCTGGAGCCAGGACGCCGATGAATACATCGCGATGTTGCGAGAAGTGACCGCGCTTCAAAAAGACATACAAGCCGCTATGGATTCTCCTGAGCGATTTTCGACGCGACTGCTAAATCTTGCGCCAGAAAATACCGCTGTCTACATGGCAGTACCAAATGCGCCTGAAAAAATAGCCGAGGTCTATGAAGTAATACGCACTCGTATGCAAAATAGTGTGGCACTCAATGCGAAGTGGACAGAATTTGAGGCTGCCGGTGAAGCTGAGCACCTTGAAACTATCATGGCTTGGATGCAGGAAATTGGTGATACTCTCGGAGACGAGACTGTGCTTACATTCACCATTAAGGACGACGCTTATTCTGATGTCAATGACTCGCAAAGTGAACATTACCGACTGGTTCCTGTCGTCCTTTCGGAAGTGGATTCAGATGCATTCCGCGCAGCCTTCGACAGCCAAATAGCGCAACTTTCTGAGAGTTTCGACGCTGAAGGAAATGAAATAGAAATTGTCATTATCGACGATGCAGCAGACGCTGTTAATGGCCAGCTTTCAGTGTTGTTAATTGACGATTTACTTGTGGCATCTACCGATGTTGAAACACTGCAAACTATGCAAGGCATTATCGCCTCTGGGAGCAGTTCATTTGTTGGCACCGATTTGCATCAAATGCTGGAGGCTTCGTATAGCGAAGGCACTGAGGTTCTTGGTGCGCTAGACGCTGCTGAATTCGCCATCTCATTCACTGATCCTGAAGAAGTTACCGAAGAGTCGCAACAGGCGTTTGCAGCCAGTGGTTTGGGCAACGTTGAATATGTGATTGCTCAATACGAGCAAGAGAACGGCGTAACTGTCATTGCTGGTGACATGTATTTTGCTGGCGAACGTCAAGGTGTTATGTCATTACTGGCAGAGCCTGGCCCAATGGGTTCGCTTGAATTTTTCTCTACCGAAACAACCTTTGCAACGGCACTTCTTGCACATGAGCCCATTTCTGTTATAGAAGATTTGGGTGAAATTAGTATAGACGGCGAGCCAATTACCAACGAGCCTGGCGCACAAACAGAAATTAAACTTCTATTCGATATTATGTCTAGCATCGGCGGCGAAGTCGCATTTGGATTGGATGGTCCGGCGCTTCCTACACCCGCGTGGAAAGCTGTTATTGAAGCTTATGACGAAGCAGCTTTACAATCAGCCATTGAAGAATCCGCGCAACGCTTTAATGATCATGCTGTGCGTGAGGGGAACAACTCCAGTGTCGAACTGAAACCTGCTGACGTTGGCGGTTATACAGGCTACATGGTTAATTTCACGATTGATGCGACAGACGAACAGCCCTTAGCGGTGACTTCTGTGTCCTTCAATTATGCCTACGTAGAAGGCTATCTGGTCGCTGCTGCCAATGAAGCACTGATTGATCGTGCAATTGGTTTCTATAAATCTGGCTCCGGCCTGCCAACTGACAGTGAATTCCAAGCCTTGATGGCAAGAGATGGCTACCTGGATTATTCTGCTTTATTCTACAGTCGCTTGGGTGAGATGATAGGTAGCGTGATGGGAAGTCTACCGGCCGTCCTGAGTGAAGAACAGCAGTTAGCACTCTCGTCGATTGATAGCGCAGATACAGAAATTGGTCCTTCATTGACAAGTGTGCTTGCGCTACCGGACAAGATTCATGTTGCGCACAATGGCGGCTCACAATTGCCGACGCAGGTTGTATCTCAACTGGCAGCACTACTGCCATTGATCGAAGGCGCAAATGCACCGGTGGAGCAATAGACAATCCAAGGGAAAAAATTTGAGTGTTGAGATAGCGCAAAACGCGACTGACAACAAAGCGACTGACTTCACAGAGTCAGTCGCTTCTGTTGTTCCTTCTGCCTCATTAGACCAACCAGTCATTGAGCTAGACAATGTCTGTGTCAGCTATGATAAGCCTGTCTTACAAGGTCTCAGCGCAAAGATGCGCGGGCGTTGTATTGGCCTGCTAGGACCTAACGGCGCAGGTAAAACCACATTACTCAATACCTTGTTAGGCTTTATGCGCCCTACTTCAGGGCAGATCAGTATACTCGGACAAGAGCTCACATCAGCACATCAGAAAATACGCGCACAAGTAGGCTACATGCCTGAGCGCGATGCCTTTATCGCAGATATGACGGGTATTCGATTTGTCCGAATGATGGCAGAACTGTCTGGGCTCAGCCCCAAGGAAGCGTTAGAACGCGCCCATGAAGTGTTTTTCTATGTTGGGCTGGGCGAGGCTCGTTATCGAAACGTGGATTCTTATTCTTTAGGAATGAAGCAGCTTGCAAAACTGGCTCAAGCCATTGTTCACGGACCCCGGTTGTTGTTTTTAGATGAACCCACTAACGGTCTGGATCCACCGGCGCGATCACGTATGTTGCAGTTAATACGTGAGATACGTGACTCTGGTGACACACATATCGTGATTGCTTCACACTTGTTGCAGGATATAGAGTCTTGTTGTGATGAAGTATTGGTGTTGAAAGAAGGGCGCATCGCCAAATACTGTAATCTGGAAGAGGAGCGACGCAGCAATAAGCAGTTTCTGTTACTACAGATCCGTGGCGATGAACGCGCTTTTGTGCAAGGTCTTCGAAACTTGGGGTGCGAAGTGGCCATTCCCAACCGACGACGTATCAAGGCTATCATTCCAGAGAGTATTGAAATCAAGCAGCTTTATGCACTTGCCGAACAACTGGCTGTGCAAATCAGGAGTCTGGACTACAAGCGCGACACCCTCGAAGATATTTTTCTACGGGCCATGGACGAAGAGTCTGGCTTCAGTGACGAGGTTTCAGACTGATGGCTATATTTGTAAAGGCCTACAGAGGATACAACGGCCAGCTCTCAGCAACTTTTCAGCGCACGCTCGTGATTTTTCGATACGCGTTGGCGGATGCTATAAAGACGCGCTTTTTCTTGGGTTTCCTGGTTCTTGCACTGCTATTGCCACTTGCACTAATGTGCTTTTTGTATTTCTACCACAATTTGGAATTGCTTAGTCAATTTGGGTTGTCACAGCGTGAGATGCCCGTGATCGACGGGAGCTTCTTTGCCGTTGCGGTGCAACAACCGCAAAATATATTGTTGTTTTTGATGATATTAGTCCTTGGTCCCACCATGATTTCGCCGGATCTGCGAAACAACGCGATGCCCCTGTATCTTTCGCGACCAATCAATGCCAGCAACTACATTCTGGGCAAAGGTTTGGTTTTGCTGATTTTGGGATCAATTATTAGTTGGATACCGGCAATTCTGCTGTTCTTAGTGCAAAGCTATCTGGCTGGCAATAGTTGGATGAACGAACATTGGTATTTACCATGTGCGTCAATGGCGACGTCTTTACTGTGGATTGTATGTCTGTCCCTTGTGGCCTTTACGATTTCAGCTTTTGTGAAATGGAAAGCGTTGGCACGCAGCATGTTTTTTGGCGTACTTTTTCTTAGCAGCATAATGGGGAAGGTCATTGGATATAACTTTGGTTGGGCTGCTGGCAATTTGATCGACATAAGTAGTGGAGCAAGAGTGTTAATTGCTGGTTTTTACCGCACAAAAACCGAACTATTAGGCCGAATCCCTGACATGGATATGACACATGCGATTTTGCAGTTTGCCACAATCGCAATTGTCGCGTTGCTGATCCTCTTGTATCGAATTAATTCCTTTCAACGGGTTTCTTGAAGAGTGAATTATGAACATAGCTGAAACGACCATTCTGCAGAAATCCCTTCATTCAATTGCTTTACGGGACGTGTCAAAATTCTATGGTGATTTCCTTGGTGTGAATCGTATCAGCCTGGATATTGAACCAGGTATAGTAGGCTTGGTGGGGCCAAATGGTGCCGGCAAGTCGACGTTAATGAACCTTATTTCTGGGCTTATCACACCTACGCGCGGGACAGTAACGATAAATGGCGTAACGCCAGCACAACCGGAAACTTTTTATCAGAACCTTGGCTACTGCAGTCAGTACGATTCTTTCCCGGCCGGGATTACCGGATACGACTTTGTACTCAATACGTTATTGGTGCACGGCTACGCTAAAAAGTCTGCTCTGCAGCTTGCTGAGCAAACGCTGGATCAAGTCAATCTTACCAGTGCTGCACAGAATCCTGTTGATTCTTACAGCAAAGGCATGCGCCAGCGAATAAAGCTTGCCCAGTCAATTTGCCATCAACCAAACGTCTTAATCTTAGATGAACCACTGAATGGTTTAGACCCCATGGCGCGTGCGCAGGTGATAGAGCTCTTTCGCGGATTTGCAGATGCAGGAAAAATCGTCCTCATCTCCAGCCAAATACTCCACGAAGTCGACCTCATCTCGGATCGTGTGATCCTGTTGAACAGCGGCTATTTGGTTGCCGAAGGTGATCTTTCTGATATTCAGAGTGAAACCGGCGAGCCAATGAAGATTTTCATTCGCTCGGGCGATGCTTCGCAGATTGCTTCAAAGGCATTTGCTTTTACTCACGTGGTGGAAGTACAGCTGCATTATGATGGCAACGGACTATTCATTCGCACAAGCGATGCGGACGCCTTCTTTCTTGAATTAAATCAATATGTCATCCAAGAGAACTGGTCAATCGAATCCATGGGGCCTGCTGATGAAACTATCGAAGCTCTGTATCAAAACCTAATTATAGAGCAAAGGGTGGCACACTAATGAGAGGCGCAATATGGCTCCGGCAATTAATCGCTATGCTGCGCATTGAGCTGGGTAAGTGCTTGTTCTCAAAAAGGGCGCTTATCAGCTACATACTGGCGCTGTTGCCGATTTTGCTTTTTATGACATTGGGTTTTGGGACTGCTTTCGGCTCGGACACTGGGATTAATAGCGTTGAGCAGGCTAGACAAATCTATGCTGAAGTATTCACTACACTTATTCTTGCTGGTGTGATTTTCCTTGGAAGCGCGGCCACATTCATATCACTGTTCAGAGGCGAAATATTAGACCGGAGTATTCATTATTACATGCTGACACCGGTTCGCAGAGAAGTCTTGGTGGTTGCAAAATACCTCGCCGGATTGTCAGCGTGCATCATTATTTTCGGGCTCAGCACCCTTGTTAGCTTTTTTTCAATCTATATTGCGTTTGGGTTTGAGCAGTTGATTTCAGACTTAAGTAGCGGAGTCGCGCTTCGCCAAGTGGGGCTTTACCTAGGCATCATCATTTTAGCTTGCATGGGCTATGGTTCCTTGTTTATGGCAACTGGTTTGTTGCTGCGCAATCCATTCATTCCGATTATTGCTATCGCGGTTTGGGAAGCTATCCACTTTGTTTTGCCGCCGAGCTTAAAGATATTTAGCGTTATGTATTATCTCAAAGGGCTACTTCCCATTCCAATTGATGAAGGCGCATTAGCCGTGATCGTTGCCCCACCGCCATTGTGGGTTTCGATTTTTGGTATGTTCGCGCTGTCAATAGTTACTGTTTCAGGTTCCATCTTTCTACTCAAGAGGCTGCAGGTTCACTATAGCGGTGAGTAGAGTCGTCATCAGAAACGTATTATCTATGTCTCTTTTGATATGTTTTGTATTTTCAGGTTACCTGCGCGATGACGTTGGAATTTGTTCGATCATCACGGGAGTTTATAGCTATATACCCAAGCTACCTCAAGATGCCTGCTTCAGAGCTGTCACAGCGCTTTCAGGACAAGGCACACTTGCGAAGGAATGTGGTTACCTTTCGAACAAGTGTAACGCCGTAATGGAAGCGCTGTGAAGCTCCCGAAGGGCGTGGCCTAAAAGGATTTATACTGCGTTAAATTGTATCGACGTGAAACAACCATGCCTTCTCCAATTTGCCTTGTCTACCAAAAGCCGTTGGAACGGCTTAGAACAGCTTTAGCTGGCCTGCGAAGCAGGTGAGCTACAAGGACGTAGCGAATAAATCCTTTTATTCTCACGCTGAAGGCGAGTATCTTGAGGTAGTTTGGGTATACCTGCCAGGATTTCTGGAAATATAGCGAAGGTCTGCTTCATAGATCTTGCCGTCATAGAATTTTCTGAAATTTGGGGGGAGTGACTGTCCCTTATCTTGAATGAGCAGTCCAACAGACTAGAAAGCATTTTTGGTTCTAAAGAAGCAGCTCAAATGTCGACTTATTCATACAACTCGTGGTATCGAGCCTCGGAATTAAATTTATTCAAAGAGGCATAAGGTAATTTTTACCTCATTTTTTCGGTAAGTGGCGCTTTGCTAACCACAATAGCAACAAATTTGCTAGTTTGGACCCTGAAAGCCCCAATCATTTGCGCTTGTCTGGCTGCAAACTACCGACTGAATAGTTGGTAGAAAAAGGTACGCAGGCTCTAAGGCTAGCCCATATTGGCGGTCTAGCCTCTTGGATTACACGGCCTAGGTTTCAGTCACATCTACAAAAATGCGCAGCTTTTGGCCTGGTTGCAGGTATTTTTTGGCATCCAGTTGGTTCCAGGTTGTCAGATCTTTTACCCTGACACTAAACTTGTTGGCAATGCGTGCCAGCGAGTCGCCGTTACGCACGGTATAGGTCACAGTCCTAACAACGGACTTGTCGGTCATTTTATCATTAACTTTGTTTAGCCAAATGCTGAGCTTTTGGCCGGGGCGCAAAGTATCAGTAGGCGCCATGCCATTCCATTTGGCTAGGCTGCGCATATTCACTTTATAGGTGCGGCTTAAATCCCAAAAAGTATCACCTGATTTAACTTCGTGCTGGATTTGGTAGCGGCCGCGCCGTTTATTTTGGGTGGCGAGAATGCGTTGGTCTTGTGACAAGGAATATGAATCCAACGATTGTTTGGCCACAGGTATCATCAAGTGATCACCGGCAATTATGCGGTTACCGGGCAGTTCGTTGACCCGTTTGATAACATCAACTGAGGTGTGGTATTGCTTGGCAAGTTTTAGCAGGCTGTCGCCCGATTTAATTTTATGCCTGACCCAGTTGAGTTTCTGGCGATCTGAAATATCCCCCAGCGACGCGGTAAATTGGCCAACCCTGTCAATGGGCAACAATAATTGGTGCGGGCCGTCCGGGTCAGTAGCCCAGCGGTTGAATCCCGGGTTTAATGCGTGCAATTGTTCCAAGGTTAAACCAGCCCAATCAGCAGCCATGGCCAAGTCTATTTGCGATCCCACTTCTACCAATTCAGTAACGGGCTGCATCGACATTGACGGCCAGTTGTATTCCAGCTCTTCGGCGTTTTGCAGAATATGGGACAGTGCTAGTAGCTTGGGTACATAAGCACGGGTTTCCCTTGGCAAGTCTAAAGACCAAAAGTCTGTGTTTTTGCCTTGCCGTTTATTGCGCTTGATAGAACGCATCACCCTGCCTTCACCACTGTTGTATGCTGCAACGGCATGCAGCCAGTCGCCATCGAACATCTTGTGCAAGTATTGCAAGTACTTAATTGCGGCTTGTGTTGACGCCATTACATCGCGCCTACCGTCATACCACCAGTTTTGCTTTAAACCAAAACGCTTACCAGTGCCCGGTATAAATTGCCACATACCAGCTGCACGGCCATGGGAGTAGGCAAAGGGGTCAAAGGCACTTTCTACTATGGGCAGGAGTGCAAATTCCATTGGCATATCGGCTTTTTCCAATTCGGCCACAATATGGGCCAAAAACGGCGCCGCCCGTTTGTTCACCCTTTGCATGTAGGTGGGGTGTTTAAGGTACCAGTTTAATTGGCTTTGCACCCTTCTATTGTCGGGGACTGGCATGGACAAACCCTGCCTGACGTACTGCCATAAATCATCGGTTTCTGGCGTGGCTTCCTCAACTGGTGCTACTGAAGTCATCAGGGAATCCAAATCAGTAACTGGGTGGATCACCGGGCGTGTTCCATCGTGGTCGTCTTCACAGGTGAAAATGAGATCGGCCACATCAGGGGCGATATCACATTCGTGATCAGATTCGGCAGCCAAAAAGTCTTGGCTTTCATCTGATGGCTGGTTTGCGGTTAATTGGCAACCGCTAAGCAAAACAATTAAAACAAGTAAGGAAATGCGCTTCATGGGAGGTGATTTTTGTTTTTCTGCCATTTTACTGATTAATAGACGTCTTTCCAGCGTCGAATTGCAGTAAATACTTCTAATGGGGAATCGTAGATCTCCTGCCAGTGCTGCTGGACACCGGCAATGATGGTTGGATCTTGATCCCGCATGTAAGGGTTAATGCAGGTTTCCCGTTCTATGGTAGTGGGTAATGTTGGTTGGTTTTGCGCCCGTTTTTGTTTCGCTTCGGCCATGCTGGCTTGCAAAGCGCCGTCATCCGGGGCAATTGCCAGGGCAAAATCGAGGTTGGCAATAGTGTATTCATGGGTGCAATAGACCTTGGTATCCCCAGGTAATTGCTTGAAGCGTTGGAAGTTTTCACGCATTTGCGCGGGCGTGCCTTCGAACAGCCTGCCACAACCGGCGGAGAACATGGTGTCGCCGCAAAACAAACCAATTTCGCCTAAATAGGCTATGTGATCCAGGGTATGGGCGGGTACTGCCATCACTTTGAATGCTACATCAAGACCGGGAACCTGAATTTCATCGCCTTCGGCAACGGCTTTGTTCACCTGAGGAATGCGCTGGCTATCTGGGCCGATTACAGGTAAGCCCTGATTGTTTTGTAACAATTCCCGCACGCCGCCTATATGGTCAGCATGGTGGTGGGTGATTAATATTGCGCTAAGGCTAAGCTGCTGCTGCGCCAAATACGTCTGTACGGGTTTGGCGTCACCCGGGTCGACCACCGCGGCATTGTGGCCGTCGTGGATACACCAAATATAATTATCGGTAAACGCAGGGATGGGAAAAACGGTCATAATAAATGCTCAAGTATCTGGAATAGTGGTTAGGGGTAATCAACACCAGCCTATAGACTGCCATCAACATAACATATTATATTAAAGGCTGTTTAGCCTTGGGTCTATTGGCTGTTAGCCAAATGCAACCCGGCTAGTCACCTTGTCGGAAGGACTGTATGCTGTTAAAACCGGCTCTGCGTAAAAAAGCTGTGTTAGCGCCCAACTCCTGGGCGGCCTTGCCATCTGGACAAGGCATTAAAGAGGTTGTGGAGAACGAGTTACAGCCCTTTGCCGAAAAGTGTTTTGGCTACCACCTGGTAAAAATGGGACACCTAAGCGGTGCAATCCAATTAGACTCTTGCCAAATCCGCCACCAAATAGTCCAAGTCCCAGACGAGTCAGAGCGACAATCAATTCAGGCCTTACCTACAGCTTTGCCTTATAAAGAGAAGAGTATCGATGCCTTCCTACTAGGGTTGGAATTAGAGTTTTGCCAGGATCCGCACCAGGTTTTGCGGGAGATTGATCGCTGCCTGGTGCCCAATGGCCACGTTATTGTCGTGGGGTTTAATCCATTTAGCCTTGCCAATATTAGCCGTTGGTTGCCCCTGCAAAAGTCTTATTTCTTGCGCCAGGCGCGCTTTTTCAGCCGGGGTAGGGTAAAAGACTGGTTATCGCTGCTGGGATACCAGGTGACCAATGAAGGCTCGTTTTTGTTTTCAGATTTGGTGTTTGACCGGCAGATTTCAATCGACAGCCGGTTCCAGCGGTTTGCCAAGAAGTACCTTTGGTTTTTTAGTTCCCTCTACGTAATTGTGGCGAAAAAGCAGGAGTTTCCATTGTCATTGGTGAAGCCCCCGGTGTGGAAGCCAAAACCTAAATTTGCAGCTGTAGGTGCCAGTGTCAGGAGCGGCGTGGGCCACAACAAAAAAGGCGCCGAAGCGCCTCTTTGATTTTAATTTCCTGATGGGATCCTAGGTTATTTCACCCGCATGCCCGGTTGGGCACCTTTGTGGGGTTCCAATATCCAAAGGTCTTTACCACCCGGGCCTGCCGCCAGCACCATGCCTTCTGACATGCCGAAGCGCATTTTGCGTGGCGCCAGGTTAGCCACCATCACAGTCAACTTACCGATAAGGTCTTCAGGCTGGTAGGCCGACTTTATGCCTGCAAATACCTGGCGGGTTTCGCCACCTAAATCCAGTTCAAAACGCAGCAGCTTATCGGCGCCTTTGACATGCTCAGCTTTGGCAATGCGCGCCACCCGTAAATCCAACTTGGCGAAATCGTCAAACTGGATGGTATCGGCGATGGGATCATCCGCTAATGGGCCCTGTACTGCTGGTTTTGCTTCAGTGGCTTTTAGGTCTTCTTTGGATGCTTCAACCATTTTTTCTACTGCGGCCATTTCCACCCGCTGCATCAACGCCTTAAACTTGTTGATGTCATGGCCTAGCAATGGCGTCGTTATGGTTTGCCAGGTAAGCTCGGTGTTCAAAAAGGCTTCTGCTTTTCCTGCTAGTACCGGCAATACGGGCTTCAAGTAGGTCATCAATATCCTAAACAGGTTGATGCCCAAGGAGCAGACGTCGTGGGTATATTGTTGCTTGTCGTCCTGTTTGATTGTGAGCCAAGGGGCTTCGCCATCAATGTACTGGTTGGCTTTGTCGGCCAACGCCATAATTTCGCGGATTGCCTTACTGTACTGGCGAGTTTCAAAAGCATTGGCAATGGCGTCTGCTTCGGCCACAAAACTGTCCAATAGACCTTGGTTGGCGACGTTCTGTGACAACTTGCCGTCAAAGCGCTTACTAATAAAACCAGCGCAGCGGCTAGCAATATTGACTACCTTGCCAACAAGATCAGAGTTAACTTTTTGCACAAAGTCCTCGAAATTCAAGTCGATGTCGGTTACACCGTCACTTAGTTTGGAGGCAAAGTAATAGCGCAATAGTTCTGGCTCTAAATGCTCCAAGTAGGTACGGGCTTTAATAAAGGTGCCTTTGGACTTGGACATTTTGGCACCGTTTACCGTGACAAAACCGTGCACATTGACACCGGTGGGCGTGCGCAAGTTGGCGGCTTCTAGCATGGCTGGCCAAAATAGGCAGTGGAAGTAAGTGATGTCCTTGCCAATAAAGTGGTATAGCTCAGTGTCGGTATCCTTTTGCCAGAAGGGCTCAAAATCAATGCCCTTATCCTGGCAGAAGTGTTTGAAGCTGGCCATGTAACCAACTGGGGCATCTACCCAAACGTAAAAGAACTTGTTTGGGGCGTCGGGGATCTCAAACCCAAAATAAGGTGCATCGCGGCTGATGTCCCACTGCTGTAACCCGTGTTCGAACCACTCTTGCAGTTTATTGGCAATTTCAGGCTGTACCGAAGAAGAACCCAGCCAATCTTTTAACATTTGCTCAAATTGCGGTAAATCGAAGAAGTAGTGTTCAGAGTCTTTCAATATCGGCGTGGCGCCAGACACCACTGATTTTGGGTTAATCAACTCAGTTGGGCTGTACGTTGCCCCACAGTTGTCGCAGCTGTCGCCGTTTTGGTCTTCTGATTTGCATTTTGGGCAAGTACCTTTTACAAACCGATCCGGTAAAAACATACTCTTTTCCGGATCGTACAACTGGCTAATGGTGCGCTGGCTGATATAGCCATTTTCGCGGGCGCGCAGGTACACCATTTCACACAATTCGCGGTTTTCTTCGGAATGGGTGTTGTAGTAGTTGTCGTAGGCAATGCCAAAATCAGCTAAATCGTTTTGGTGTTCAGCCTGGGTGCGCTGCACCATTTCTTCCGGCGTGATACCCAGTTCTTGTGCTTTTAGCATCACAGGGGTTCCGTGGGCGTCATCGGCACAGACACTATAACATTCGTGTCCGCGCAAGCGCTGGAACCTTGCCCAGATATCGGTTTGGATATGCTCTAGCAAATGCCCAAGGTGGATAGAACCATTGGCATAGGGCAGGGCGCTTGTGACGAGTATGCGTCGTGTTTGCTGTGTCATTATCTCTCTTAAGCGGGTCTATCAATAAAGAGGCGGAATACTACCTAAATTTAAGCCTGATTACATCATTTGCACTGATTGGATTTGAGATTCGCAAACTTTTCAAACAAAGGTTGCTGAAAAGCCCACGGCACTGGATAATTGGCGCGCAATTAATAAGGAATTAGCTATGCGTTTGTGTGACAAAGATATCATCCAAGAACTAGAAAAGGGCACCATTCAGATACAACCCATGCCCAACCCTGATATGGTCAGTGGTTTAACCGTTGATATCCGCTTGGGTAACAAGTTTAGGGTGTTCGAAGATCACGCAGCGCCTTTTATCGATTTAAGCGGCCCCAAAGCTGAAGTAGCCGCAGCACTGGATTCGGTGATGAGCGATGAAATCGAGATAGCAGACGGCAAAGCCTTCTTCCTACACCCTGGTGAACTCGCCCTGGCGGTGACCCTAGAATCCGTCACGTTGCCAAGCAATATAGTCGGCTGGCTCGATGGTCGTTCATCCTTGGCACGCCTGGGTTTGATGGTGCACGTCACCGCCCACCGCATCGATCCCGGTTGGTCCGGCAATATCGTACTTGAATTCTTCAACAGCGGTAAATTGCCATTGGCACTTAGGCCCAATATGAAAATTGGTGCACTGAGCTTTGAAGTCTTGTCGGACCACGCCGATCGTCCGTACAACGCCAGGAAAGACGCCAAATACCGCAACCAAGACGGAGCAATCGCCAGTCGCATCAGCGATGACGACAAACAAAACGGATAGAACCTAAATTAGCAAGCCCGCTAATTTTGGTTAAAGCGTGAGCAATCGCCCTAAAACCGGCTTTTAGCGATTGCATTGTGACATTTTTTGAGTATAGTAGGCCGCCTTCGGTCGGTGTGTAGCGCAGCCTGGTAGCGCACTGTCATGGGGTGTCAGGGGTCGGAGGTTCAAATCCTCTCACACCGACCAATTCATCTGCCCTCCAGCGTATAACGCAAAATTCCAGAACCTGAAAGTTAAAATCTGCAAATAATCTGCAAATACCAAATTGCACTAAAATGAACAAAACTGAAGGCTAAACCTCCAGTTCTAGTTCAATAGCTAACCGCGGATTTTTCAGTAGATGGGGTGCCTAGTTGTGTTGGAGTTTACCTTCCAGCCAGCCATTCAAAACGGAAGCAACATAATCCCTTGGAAGCCGCTCCTGCTCTAAACGGCTGTCTTTGTATTTTTTAGAACGCAAATTATTGAATAGGGTCAATTCATCTCCTGTGAGGGAGCAGGGCACTTTAAAAACTGATTCTGGTTCAGGAACCATCCTTTCTTCAAACACCAGTACTGTTTTTTCATCCATCATTAGAGGAGTAAGTCCACCAAATTGACTTCTGGCGTCACTGAGAATTTTCAGGCCTTCTGAGTCTATGTCTCCCCAATAGCCAACGTTCTTATTTTTTAGCCATGTAGCTGATAAGAACTCAATGTTTTTTCCTCCACCAGAGATAGCAATTGTATTTCTGAACTGACCTAATGACAGGCAGCTCTGCTCATTTTCTACAACTAAAATGTTCATGGCAGGCAGTTCGAAACCGGTTAATGTGTCGCACGATATTCGTAACAGTGGAATACCTCCGAGAGCTTCTCTTGATATCGGACAAAGTGGTTTAATTAATAGCCAATCCTTTGGCTTTTCTTCGCATTTAAGCCAATTCAATAGCCCAGCAGCATTCACTGTTCTGTCAATGATTGCAGCAGTTATAGATTCAATTATCCGCTTATTTTTCTCAACGAATTTGGTATCAACATAAATAATGGGCAACTCTCGCAAATAACAACCTTTACCCATTCCTTTTCTTAGTTGTGGTATCACCACGACTAATAATTCAAGATCCGAGTTGCTTAGTTTCTCAATTGAATCGAGGCTGTCTACTAATGCATCAAATAAATTTTTTTTGTCTTCAGTATGCTGTGAATGGCTGCTCTGACAATTTGCTTTGCTAGCAAGTGAATTAATGACATACGCAATTTTGGATTGCCATTCAGACAGTTGATGCGCTTCATCTTCGCCAAGAAGATGAGCAAGTGAAACAATATCAGGGATTTGAATATGAGTAGGGATTTGTTGTTGGGAAAGTAAACGGAAATTTTGCTCTTTCCATACTACCCTTATTTTGTTCTGCACATCATTAGAACACTTCTCGTTACCGACATCAGTTTGGCTAATTTGGGAGGCTAGAAAAATCTTCCATGATGAAATAAACACTTGAAAGTGGTTGATGTTATCTAATGCTGTGTTTCCTCGGGGAGGCTTAAGGGGTAAAGAAATAGGAAATTCCTCGCCACCAAGCAATAGTTTTTTGAGTCTGCTCCGGTTCTGCCAATATCTGCTTTTCAGGATGCTTTTCACATCTTCCGGAAGTAATCCCCAGTTTGGCTTTTTGTTAGAATTCGATGCCATCAAGTTCTACGTCATGTTCTTTTAAAGTTTGTTCAACAGTAGAGTTTTTGCGCTGTGCCATGCGCTCATCAATTTCATCCCAAGTCACTTCACAAAGGTGGCTTTCATGTAATTCAGCATCGCGCTCTGCAATTAATAAAGAGCTTGCTGATTCGCGGGCGAGATTAAGATTTTTGTAAGGTGTGATCAGGTTTACATGAATGTGTAGTTCTTTAAATACTTTAAGGACTCTACGACTGACAGCTTCTGCCGTATTCGAAAATGCTTCATCTAGAAATACCGTACAGTAAATTGGTTTATCGTATCCATCTGGTGTTAATACATATGCCAAGCTGGCTGCTACTATTGTGCCCGCAAACGACTCTTTTTCTCCTCCCGACTTTCCACTACTTGATTCGAGCACATCTCTAATTGTAAGAGTCTTTGAGTCCACTTCCTCGGCGTAAAATGACATTTGATATCTCGGATCGAGTAGACGTAGACTTTCCATGTTATTGGAAGTGCCAGGCGCACTGGCTTTTTCCAATATTGCCACTACTTCGGCAAGTAAGTTAAATCTCAATTCATGATCATCACTGGTAGCATTGCTTAGCACTTTTTTTATTTTTTGGTCAAAAACCTGAACGTGGGGGTAAATTTCTGGCTTTGAACCGAGATTAAGATGACTCCCTTGTTTAAACTCTGTGCGTTTTAATACTTGATTGATTGTGTCAATCCTTTCTCTAATATCCTCAATCTCGGACTCTAGTTTAGTTTTGATACGTGCCAGAGACTGTGTAGCATGTTTGTTGAGTCGTTCTCTAAACCGCTCTATTAAGTTCGGTAGGCCTTCAGATTGTACATATGCGAAATGAGCTAGATAATCTTGCAATCCTTCCAGCCCTGTTGGCCAGTCTGCGGTAATGGGTTGCCATTTATCTTTTCCTCTAAAAGAACTCATAATACCATTGGCGGTGGATTTAGCGTTGCTTTCTACCTGGCGCTGTTTATCTAGTTCCGATTCAATTTCTCTTTCAATACTCTCACGCTCTTCAGCGTTATCAAAGGTCACTTCGCCAACTCGATTTTCCAACAATGTTCTTACTTCATCGCTCATACCCGGAGCAGCCAGTTCTTGGTATTTGTCAGCTTGCCGCTGGGCATCTTCTTTCTGGTTTTTAAGTTGCCCCTTTTGGGTTTGAAGACCTTTAGTTTGTTTGAGTATTTCTTGTAATGAGTCTTTGGCTTCTTCCCATATGAGCCTTGCCATCTCAAGATCGCCACCTGACTGTTCAAGGTTACTTAAACTTTGCTGTTCTTTCTCTAATCTTTGTTGCCAGTATGGGGCATTAATTTGTTCCCAAGTACAGGCATCCAATTTCTCCCAGAGTTTTTCTTGTTCTCCAATTTCATTAAGAGATTTTCTGGCTTTTTCGGCCGTTATGTTGAGCGTTGAAAGTTGGTCTTTTATTGTCTGTTTATCTTTACTTAAAAGAGACAATCGAGACTTGTTTGAAAATCCGAGATTCCAGTTTCGACGATCATCAATTCGCTGTTGGTCTTTTTTCTCAAAACGGCCCCGTTCTTTGTGTACAAGACCTTCTTTTGTCATGGAAAATGGGGTGGTATCAAGCTCATTTGTACTTGATACGCAGGTTAAATCGAATTTGCTGAGATGATCTTTTAGCCAGTCACGATAGGCGTGTTCTTTCCAAATTAATTTTCTCAGGAAACCTTTGTCCGCAAATTGGGTAAAACCTCGAGTATTATTGTCTTTTACTACCTGTACTCGAACATGCAAACGGTTGTCTCTAACGTTAAGCCAGCGTGTGACCATGGAGTAGCTGTTTTTTGGAACGAGAAGGGTAGTTTTGAGGCCTCCTAAAGCTCTCTCAATCGCTCCCTGCCAGGGCTTCTCTGGTTCTTTAACATCTAGCAATTCACCGATAAACACTACTGATTCTCTAGGTAAGTCAAGTGAACTTATTAGATCATCCCTTAGCTTTTGATAACGAAAGTCTATGTTTGAGTCTGGCCGTGCTTCAATTTCCTTAATTTCATCTTCAAGGCTATTTAACTGGCCCTGTATTCTGCTAAGCTGTCCCGCAATTTCAGCAAAATAATCTTGGCTTTCTTTGGTTTCATCCTCAATACCGATAAGTTTCTCGATAGCCATATTTTTGTTGACTAAGAAAATTTCTTCATCAATTTCAGTAGGGAGATTTAAAGTTCGGCAGTCTTTCTGATAGTTCGACGAAGCTCTTATAACTTCGCCAAGTTTGTCCTCGATGTGCTTTATTTCCTTCTTTAAAGATTCAATTTTGTCACCACCGAGGTTTAGGTATTCTTCGTGTCGTTTTTCGACTGTGTTTTGGGCGTCTTGTTCTTCAGTCTCAGCGTTTGCTATTTGTCTTAACAATACCTCAAATTCTTTATTAATATCATCAAGTCTTTGTAACCAAAGAATCGCTAAAGCTTCCCCAAAATAGATACAGAGATGATTTTTTTCAGCCTGCAAAGTGTCTAACGCTTGCTTCGCGCTAGTAATGTTCTCAGCAAGATCTGGTAATCGACTTAAATGACTACACTGTTCCTGGGCATCTATCAATTGATTATGGATAGCAACCAGATCAGCAAACTCTTCTACTACTTTTTTTGCGTCTGATTTGACGCTGCTTGGTTCTAAAACTAGCTCCCTGATGAGTTTCGTTAAATCGTCTATCTTTTTTAATCCTAGCGCTCTTGAGAGTAGTGCCGGAGCATTTTTGTTGTCCATATAAAGATGATTACGATAATGTTCCTGGTAGTCAGAAAAGTTGTTATCGCAGTCAACAATGCTAGGGTCATTGCGCAACCATTGTTTCAATTGACGTACATTGCCTTCGCCAAATGCATCCAAAAGCTCTTTTAGTCTCAGGTTTCGTTTAGCAACCAGGTAAATTCGCTTTACATCACTCAACGAGTTATTGGAGCTGGTTGTCCAAAACACTGCTGATAGTGTTATAAATGATCCATCTTCAGCTTTATAGAGCGCTCTTAATCCGGTAACTACACTTTTCTCTCGTTTATTTTTAACTCTGGTGCTGGAACCATCATGTTCGGAACCGTAACTACCTCGCATATAAGACAAAAGAGATCTATCTGAACGGTCTCCCTGAGCGGCTGCAACGTTAAATGTCGCTTTACCTGCAGGCAAAAGTAGAGCCATCAATCCGTCAATAAATGTCGATTTTCCTGCGCCATTATCACCAGTCACCAGTGTGCCAGCCGAGTCAATAGAGGCTGTGTGCAGCCCATGAAAAGAACCCCAGTTGAATACTGATAACTCTGATAACCGAATTTGACCTTGTGGAAAAAGATCTGCAGGAGAAATCGAATCATTGTTTTCAGTGAGTGTAGCATCAGTGGATTGAAGTGAATCAATGCTCATTGCTGTTCTCCACTTGTTTTAGTTGCTAGTTGTGTGTACTCGTCCAACATAGACTCTAGAAAACTTGCATTAACAACATAACGAATAATTGGTGTAATTTCATATCGCTCTTCCGCTCCACGAATGGTCGACAGTACTTTCCGTCTAACCATCTCTTTTACTCTTGCTATCAGTTTATTGCGATCTTTTGATGCGTGGTCCGTTATAGGCAGAAAGGGTGACAGATACGACTCAAGGCGTTCTATATCAATAGTGATCTTTTGTTCACCTGATGATTCTCGTTCCTGGTAGTGTTTCCGAAGCACAAGCAGGATCAAAGTGTCCATTAAAGAAAGAGTCCTTCGGGTAATTAGGCTTGTTGCCTCTTCCGCATCCTGCTCTTCTATGTTGTTGTTTTCTGGATTATTTTCTGCATGTTCAGAATTTACGCGAGCAACAAAAGCCACACCAGTTTTTCTATCTAAAACTAACCGTAAATACACTTCTGATAAATGCCTTCGGATTGATAGTTCATGGAGGCATATCAATTCAAAAAGTTTTGTTTTCTGGGAAGAGATAACTGAACCTTGTCTCATCAAATGTACCAAAGCTCGTCTTGCGTCGTGAGGCATTTCTGAATCGCTTATTTGCTTATTTTCCTCCGGAATGTTGTTAACAGAAGTCTCGTCTGATTCATTCTGAGATTCCCCTTTAACATGATCAATGTTATCAGTGAGAGAGGTTTCCGAGCTGTATTCAAAAGAGTCAGGCTCCGAGTTATTTTGATCTGACTTTTCTGTCACCATATCGAAAAAGCTATTTGGAGGAGGAGTATTATTCATCTCTGAAATTCTTATTTAATGGTTTTTAAATTGTTAGCTCGTCTATGTTTTCTGGGAACAATTCAAAAGCTAAAAGGAACGTTGGAATTGACGCTTTGAGAGTAACACCCTGTTTGTCGATTACTGAGACATGTTCTTTGTGATCTAATACTGCAGCACCAACGGCCTTTGCAACTCTTAAATACGCTACCAGTTCTTCAATTCCTGCAGCAATAGGATGACGCGCAGCTAAACCCGCAATTGACATTGGACCATGGTTTTTAAGGGTGCTGCGTGTTTTGAGTGCTATTTCCCTTACTTGAACTGTGTCCAGATAGTCCAGTACATTGGCGCCCGGCTCCCTAGTATTTGCCTTTTCTTCTACACCTGAAGTGTCGAGTTTGTCGTCAGGGTGTCTCAAACGCAGCGTTTCAGGTGATTTAATTTCAATCGGTCCCACTGGTAGATGTAGTTTCGTATCTGTTTTTACATCTACACCGATTTCGCGTAAGTTGATTGCTTGTTTCTCAAGACGGGTCAACAACCTGTCAACTGCCCGGTTTTCAGCAGCAGCACCGCTCTCAATATAAGAACGAAGTCCTTCTTCGGTGCGTCTTCTAACGCGAAACACTCTATCACTCTCTCTGCTCAACTCTCTCATTAGCTGGTTTAGAAACTGGAATTGGCTGTCTGACAATTGCTTTGCAACTGGCTTACTGAGGATTCCTCTGAGTTGTTCTCTAAACTCCATTGCTCTGTTTTGGTCACAAAGGAGTTGAAAAAATCCTTCGAAAGCACTTCCCGCATCAGTGGTGGAGAGCAAGGCTTCTTTTTCCATCAGTGAAAGTAATACATCTCCACGAGAGGCGTCACCTTCAATTATTTGTACTCTTAAATCCTGATCCAAACCTCTAATTTCATCCTCAACACGGCGGAAGTCTCCCGTCAATACGGAGGCGAGTTGATAGATTTCTCTTATTCTCTCTTTTTGTTCTGAATGGCTTAAATCAGGGAGAGTTCCAGCGTGAAGAGCATCGATTTCCCGTTGAATCTCCGCTTTTTTTGCTTCTAGTAGAAGGACCTTTTCATCCTGATTCGTGCTTATTGCTACAGCTAGTTCGCGAACAGCCTCCTGGACAATACGTAAATGTGATGCTGTTGTTCCGTTATTTCTTTCATCAAGGCCCTTACAAAATCTGAGTGCGATCTCACTTGCGTCAGTCTTGGTTAACATGTCGTCCATTTCACGCAGCCAACCATTGGAAATCCACTGATTTAGGTAGGTAGAGGCTGAAGATTCAGTGTTCCAAATGCCGAGTTCTCTACTTTTTTGGATCTCAGATTCAAGAGTGATCTTTGCTCTGCTGTAGAAAACTTCGGTTTCTTCTGAAAATAACTCATTCAAGAAAGCAAGAATATGGGGTGAATTGTCAGCTCGCAGCAGTTTCCATGCTTCATTTTCATTGAAGAGTCGTCGGTATTGGGCTTGAAAGCCATGAAAACTCAAAAGGTCACCTTCATTTTGCAAATCCCTATGATTCTTAATCAACATTGATGTTAATTAGAATAGATTAGTTGAGCAATATTTTTTACTTAATAATGTATATAAATAAGGTGTGGAAATTATCTGAATTAACGTCGTGAAAAGTGTGTTGATTTAGAATAGTTGGTTGAAAGTAAGGTTAGAAAAAGAGAATCATTTCAAAGTGTAAAGTAACTCTCAAAAGGAGGCAGTTCCACGGTGTTTAAGAGGCAGGGCAAAGCGTGGAAAACCACACTGTCTAAATTATTTTACACCTAGTTTCGCGCGGTCAGTCCTACCTACTTCCCCCTGATTTATATAGTCTAAACGCCTTCTCAATTTTGGAGGTGTTTCGTGATCCGACGGATTCTTTTAGTTGTTAGTTTGGGTGTTGCCCTAAGCATGGGGGTCTCAGCCAAAGAGGTGATGACCCCGGAAAAACTTTGGCAAGTGCAGCGGGTGAGTGCATTGGGTTTGAATAAAGCTAAGACCCATGTGATTTACCAGGTGACTACGCCCAGTGTTGAAAATGATGATTTCAGCAGCAAGGTGTATCAAGTACCAATAAAAGGTGGTGCGCCTATGTTGTTAGAGGCCTATCAAGGCATTTTGTTTGATGACAAAATTTCACCAGATGGCAGCAAAAAGCTGTTCCATAAATCAGTTGGGATTGAATCCATTCTAGCCACTGATAGGCACGGGGATTTGCCGAACGCCAACGCCTATGTTTTTGATGACTTAAACTATCGTCATTGGGACACCTGGCAGGATGGCAGTTTTAACCATGTGTTTTACCAAGACCTGGAAACTGAAGAAAAAGTCGACATCATGGAGGGGGAACCCTTCGACACCCCGACATCACCTTTCGGTGGACCGAAAGACTATCTTTGGGGACCCAAAGGCGAGAACATCTATTACGTCAGTAAAAAGCTGACAGGTGCTGATTATGTCACTAGCACCAATACCGACATCTATCGCTACAACCTAGCCAGTAAACAAACCACCAACCTGACAGAAAGTAATCCTGGATATGACAAATACCCGGCGTTCTCACCAGCTGGGCAGCTTGCTTGGTTACAAATGAAAACGCCAGGTTATGAGGCTGATAAAAACGACATTATCGTCAAACTAAATGGTGCCGATGTGAACCTTACTGGACATTGGGACGGCACGGTCAACAGTTTTAAATGGAGCCATGATAGCAAACACATTTATTTTGTGGCGCCGACAGATGGCACCATCCAGCTGTTCCAAGTGGCCGTCACAACCAGGGCCAAGCCTGAAATCAATCAGCTGACCAATGGCATGTTTGATGTCAACGGAATTGTTGCTGCGTTGGATGGGCACTTGGTCGTCACCCGCAATAGCATGAATAGCGCCAGGGAGATCTACCGGTTTGATCTCAAGAACCAGGAGCTAGTCGCCCTGACCAAGGTGAATGATGCTTTTTACGCGGAGCTTGAACTGCCTACGGTGGAAAAGCGCATGGTAACCACAAAGGATGACCAAGAAATGTTGGTATGGGTTATCTATCCTCCTGGTTTTGATGCAAGCAAAAAGTATCCGACATTGTTGTATTTACAAGGTGGACCGCAATCGGCATTGTCGCAGTTTTATTCTTTCCGTTGGAATTTCCAAGTGATGGCGTCGCAAGGTTATATCGTGGTCGCGCCTAACCGGCGGGGCATGCCAGGCCACGGTGTTAAATGGAATGAAGATATCAGCAAAGACTGGGGTGGAAAAGCGATGCAAGACTACCTCGACGCCATTGATGATGTGGCCAAAGAATCCTATGTGGACAAAGAACGCATTGGCGCAATTGGTGCTAGCTTTGGCGGATATTCGGCATTCTATTTAGCTGGCCATCACGAAGGCAGGTTCCAGTCCTTTATTTCCCATTGTGGCATTTTTGATATGCGCAGTATGTATGGCACTACCGAAGAACTGTTTTTTGTAAACCACGATATGGGTGGAGCCTATTGGGAAAAGGACAATGCCGCGGCAGATAAGGCGTTTGGCGAGTTTAACCCCATCAATTATGTTGATAAGTGGGATGCGCCTATGTTTGTTATCCATGGTGGTAAGGATTACCGGGTGCCGCTGGGGCAGGGGATCCAAGCTTTCCAAGCAGCTAAATTGCGTGGTTTAAAGAGCCGCTTCCTGTATTTTCCTGAAGAAAATCACTGGGTACTAACGCCGCAAAACGGCATTGTTTGGCAGCGCGAATTCTTTCAGTGGTTGGATGATACCTTGTAATTGACCATGATATTGGCTTTGTGGAATTTCTAGCTACAGAGTCGCTTGGTATCGCATAAAGAAGCCAGCTCGCAAGTTTTTGCGATCTGGCTTTTTTAATTATCTCTGGTTTGCTGCCTCAGAGCTGCGAGAACAGGTCGCACAAGCCGATAAAAGGTTGATGCTTTTTTGGCTAAGCAAGGTGCCCCAGATAAAATCTAACGGTGAGAACTGTCTTCTCGAACATTCCAATAATAGGCAATGAAACAAGTAGAAGTTTTGGAGTAAATGCTTTGTTCGGGTAGTTTAAACTACCCATTGGGGGCAATGGTCTGCATTTATTCGCTTTTTTAATCACCTGCGTTAACAATGACCATCAGATGCACTATTATTCAAACGCACAGTCATTAGAGGAGAAGGTGGTTGCGAGAGCCGTTTTCGCTAAAGGGATATAGCGTTACCCGCTTTTGGCTGGTGCTGGTGCGGCTGACCTACTTGTTGTTGCTCCCAGTTTGTTTTCATTCTGCTGCGTTGGCGCAGCAGTTTTCAGTAGAACTGCTGGATGAAAATGATGGCTTTAGTACCTCGATTGTCTTCTCAATTGTTCAGGACGAGCAAGGGTTTCTTTGGTTTGGCACGGCCTACGATGGCATCATGCGCTATGATGGCAAGAATGTAGTTAATTATAGGCGAAATGGCGCCGCCCAATACCCACTAAAATACAACGAGAATGGCAACCTGCTGTTAGATAGCGATGGCAAGGTTTGGGTCGGTGGCTGGGGCAGCAGTGTCTCGGTGCTAGACCCTATCACTAATGAAGTGCGCAATTACCCGCATGAGGCAACCAATCCTAATACGGTTGCTGATTCCCACATTCAGTCGCTGTTCCAAGATGAAAACGGACACATGTGGTTTGGTGCCCGCACCAAGGGATTGAGCCGGTTTGACCCAGAAACCCAGGCCTT
The DNA here is from genome assembly GCA_965279005.1 of Alteromonadaceae bacterium. Taxonomy (GTDB): domain Bacteria; phylum Pseudomonadota; class Gammaproteobacteria; order Enterobacterales; family Alteromonadaceae; genus Planctobacterium. The sequence goes on from CBDIHK010000030.1 coordinate 426,313, forward strand.
TGACCGCTTTCCCTACGAACAATCCATCTCCGCTGGAGTTGGAATTGGCACCAGCCACAGCCGCATATGGGCAATTGAGCAAGTCCTAAGCGATGAATTGTGGTTAGGCACGGAATTTGGACTTAATCACCTAGACACCAAAACCCGGGAGTTTGAATACTTTTTGCCAGACCCAGAGATTGGTCCGACGGGCATAAACAAGATCCGCCACATCATACCTTTGTCCAGCGAAGAGTTACTGTTGGGAACCCATGACGGATTGTTGCTGTTCAACGCAAAAGAACACAGCTTTAACCGCGTTGTAGTGGAGCAAGGTGTCAAGCTTGGTCCCATTTATTCAATGATCAACACCAGTTTTGGGCAAATATGGGTAGCTACAGAGCGCGGTATTTACGCCTTTAATGCGCAACAGAATAAGATGAGCAAAGTGCCGCTGGATTTTGATGACACTTGTGCTCTAACGCTATTCCAAGATAAACAAAACATCGTTTGGGTTAGTTGCGAAGGCAAGGGTATCTATAAACTAGTACCGCAAACTTTCTTCAAGACCCTCGACCATCCTATCGCCCAGTCAGCTTACGCGCTAACAATGGCTAATGACGGCAACCTACTTATTGGTACCCAGGCCGACGGCATTTATGAATGGGATTGGCGCAATGATAGATTGTCGCCATTCTACGAGCTAACGGGTAAAAACCCACCATCAGTTAATCGTTTTACCCAGGACGAGCTGGGACAAATTTGGTTTTCAGATAATTTTGCACTTTATCAAATTAATGAAAAGGGGAGCTTAACCAAGGTTAAACCACCTGCTGGCACGCCCAACGCGGACAAGCTTACAGCTATTAGCCATATTATGCAGGCGAGCGATGGGCGCATATGGGTTAGTACGGCATTTGGTGTATTTGTGATAGAGGAGCTTTCAAAACCATTTACCTATTATGGCTTCGACGCGGATGATGATACCTCGGTTACCAGCTCAGCCGTAGCGGAGGTCTATGAAGATAAACAAGGTCGAATCTGGCTGGCGACACACACAGGTGTAAATTTGTGGCAGCCGGAATCGGATGGTTTCCGACGCTTTACCCTTCCCGAACAGTTTGAAACGGATCCAACCGACGGGGTCATATTTACCATGTTCCAAGACCATCAGATGCGAGTATGGGTGGGCAGCCGGGAGGGCTTGCTGCTCATTGATGAGGCTACTGGGGAGCTAGTACACAGGGGCAGTGGTGACTTTGGGGGCAGCTTGGGTGTACGGTTGATTAAAGGCGATAGCCAAGGCAACTTATGGTTGGTTACCCAAGTAGGGTTACTAAAATATAACCCGGAAACTGATGAGTTGCGGGAATTTGATGAGCGCGATGGGCTGCCTGGCGCCCGTTACTTTGTCAATCTAGCGACCCAGTCTGACAGTGGCACCATTTTTGTTTCTAGCCGCAGCGGTATCCATTATTTTGATCCATCGCTCATTATCGAAGATCCCCTCACTAGTAAAACGGTATTGACCAATTTTGAAGTGTTGGGCGCCCCCACAGCAAAATTCAATGAAATCATCGCAAACAAGTCTATTTCACTGGCGCCTGACGAAAACTATATCCGTTTTGATTTTTCCACGTTGGATCTGCTCAACGCAAGGCAGATCCGCTATCGCTACATGCTGGAAGGTTTGGATGGACAATGGATCGACAATGGCACTCGAAATACGGTGGTGTACTCCAATTTAAGGGGCGGTGACTACCGGTTTAGGGTGCGGCCAGTGATCAAGAATGATTTGATGTATAAAGATGAATTGGTTCTGGATATTCATATCGCTACACCAATTTGGCGGCAAGCCTGGATGCTGGTGTTCTATGCCGTTGTTGTGGCGCTCATTGTTGGTTATTACATCAGGTACCGGCAAGCTAGGCACGAAAAAGAGATTTTGCGGCAAAAGCGCTTTGTTTCAGAGCTTGAATCGCAGGTGGCAGAAAAGACCCGTGAAATTCGGCATGAGTCGGAAAAATTGGTAGAAGCAAACAAGGTCAAAAGCCAGTTTTTGGCCAACATGAGCCACGAAATTCGCACACCACTCACCGCCATTATTGGCTTATCTGAATCCATTATCCGTGGTGACGTTGAAGGCAGTGAGGTTAACGCTGAAGTGGGGCGCATCCACAACCAAAGCCGGCATCTATTGTCGTTGCTCAATGACATTCTAGACGTGACCAAGATTGAAGAGAACAAGCTTGAACTCGAACCATATGATCTTGATATCAGCGCATTGCTGAATGAAATCAATGATTTGTTTGTTTCACAGGCTATGGCCAAGAGGTTGAAGTTCAATATTATCTCGCAATTGCCCCCTAAACAAATGATCCATGTAGACGGATTGCGGCTAAAACAAATACTAATAAACCTCATTTCAAACGCCATTAAGTTTACTGAACAAGGCCAAGTTTCGGTTGTGGTTAGCCAGCAGCAGTCGCTGCTGCTATTCAACGTAGTGGACACTGGCATTGGTATGTCAGATGAACAACTGCAAAAAGTGTTCGAATTTTTCATCCAGGCCGATAACAGTATTAACCGTCGATTTGGTGGTTCGGGTCTAGGCTTGGCACTTTCTAAAAAACTAGTATCAATGATGGGTGGTGATATACAGGTCAGTAGTGAATTGGGCAAAGGCAGTGTTTTCACGTTTACCGTGCCTGTGCAGGACGCGCACAGCTTGGCAGGTGCCAATATCCAACATAGCCAATTAGAGAATATGCCATCATTGCATGGTGATGTGTTGCTGGCAGAGGATCATCCTGACAACCGTCGTTTTATTGCCCGCCTGCTGAAGCGTTTGGGACTTAATGTGATTACCGCCAATAATGGCATCGAAGCCATTGAGCTGTACAAAAAAAGCACTCCGCAGCTAATTCTATTAGACATCCAAATGCCACTTAAAGACGGTATACAAACTTATCAAGAGTTGCGCGCTATGGGAGCCAAACAGCCCATTATTGCCGTAACGGCGAACGCCATGGCCCACGATGTGGTGATGTATAAGGACATCGGTTTTGACGATTACCTGACTAAGCCTATCTTCAGGCAGCAGTTAATAGATATCATCAAGCGATATTTCGATTCTGGTATCGATGTTGATTCTGCGTGTGAAGTGCTGGACAACACTGAAACCGATGACTTACGCGATGAGTTTATTGCTAGATTGGAAAGTGAAATTGCCCAGTTTCAACTAGCTAGGGACAACGACAAAGAAATTCGAGAATTAGCGCATCGGCTTGCCGGTGCTGCCGAGATCTTTGGCTTTAAACAGCTCGCGAGTGCTGCAGCCGACTTAGAGCGTGCCGCCCGGGAGCAACCAGGATCCGTACCAGAATTGCTTGATGGGCTCCTGGCAAAAATGAAGCAGTTTCAAGGCTAAAAACCACGATAACATGAATAAGTATCCCATTGGCTTAATACTGGTTGGTATTATTATGCTTTGCAGCCAAATCGTTCAATGTATGGCATTAACATCTGAGCTGATTTGCCCTGGATTTGCCAGAATTTCTCTGGTAATTAATTGCTGGCAAAAGTGATAGATGCTTTGCATTCTGGGACAATGAAAAGATAGGCCGTTGCGGCTTTATAGGTAAAATCGCGGTGGTGCAATGCGGTTACGGTTTGCTCATTTTTGCCGGTGCTTATTTGTATTTGACCAACGCGCAGGCCTAGTGAGTAATTTTCGGAATTGGGTTCGCCATTGCGCAATTTTACTGGAGACATCAGCGTCGCTTTTGTTTGCATTGACAAGTAGCCATCAATGTAGGTGGCCTGTGACATCTTCACCAGGTCACTCGGCGTTGATATACAGCCACCACCGCCAAATAAAATACTATTGTCCCTTTGTTTGCTGGCTTCTGTATGTTTGCCGTCTGTACTTAAATCTGAATTGTAAGTCGCTTCACGCCCCTTGCCAACATCCTAGATGGCAAAGCTCTCCGCATCCTGCTCTCGCCCCTTACCAACATCCCTGTTGGCAACACAGACAAAATTTACGGGATAAATTTTGAACAGCGCAAGCCAGCCCCGCAGCGGTGAAGTCCAGGGAGGGACTTCAAACAAAAGTTTCAGGAAAACTTTTTAATGGCTTTAGCGAGCCTGCGAAGCAGGTGAGCAGGACGTAGCGAAAAAAACCTCTTGAGGAAAAGGAGATTTGTCGTTGTCGAATAAGACTAATTTGTTATTTACCTGCAGTCGTAACCAGTGGCGCAGCCCGACAGATAAAGCATTGTTTCGCAAAAGTCCCGATTATAATGCCCACTCAGCCGGCACCAGCCCGAGGGCAAAGAAAACCGTGAGCGCTTCAGACATAGCTTGGGCTGATATCATCTTTGTGATGGAAAACAAACACAAAAACAAACTAAAAGCGGACTTTTGCCGCCTGCTGCAACATAAGCCTTTGCATGTGTTGGATATTCCTGATGAATACGCTTACATGGCTCCTGAACTGTTGGACGAGTTGCAGGCAAGGGTAGGCCCTTTGCTGCAATGAGGAGCTTATTGGTTATAGTAATTACGCAGTAGTTCAGCCATTTTGCCTGACTGCAGCAACTCTCCGATTTCGCCATCTACCCATTCAATAAACTTTATGTTCCGATCATTGTTGGCGCATTCAATGCTGTCTTCAAACACAGCAACGGGGTCGTCCTTGGCATATTGCAGGGCAGTGAATTCGGAATTGCTGAGGGACAATTTTAAGTCAGGGTAGTAATCCATGTATGCTTGTGCCCGGCCGGCATGGAGTAATTTGAGGGCACTTTGTTGGCTGCTTACCCCTATCCAATGAACATTTTCCAGGCCGTTAAAGTTGCGGTCACCAAACGTGTACCTATCTAGGTAAACAATGGTTTCGCCAGCTAATTCTGAAAACTCCCGGTAACTGGTCTCCAATGAAAACAAGTAGATGTTCACTACATTTACGGTTTCGCTGTAGATAGTATCTTTGGGATTGTTCTCAATTTGTGTTACTGCTGGAAAAATACAGTCTACCTGGCCCTTAGCGAGCATTTGTTCCACCCTTGGGGTAGGCAGGAACTCTGACTCGATTTTAAATCCTGAACGCTTGGAAAGGTATGCCAATAAGGTGCTGTATGGTGCATCTGAAGGAGCTGGTTCCATTACACCTGGGATATGGTTTAGCGCCACCTTTATCTCAATGCTTTTTTCACCCAGTGCCATGGCTGGAAGCGCAAAGACTGATACTAATAGCATTGTTGCAAAGTATACAAAGAGCTTTGATTGGGTGGGGCGACGAGCTGATGATTTGGTTTCTGCTACCAACTACTAAAATCCTATTTAATTAATGCGTAATCTAATTGGTTGGCTACCCAATATCCTGACCGTTGTCGACGGCAGCGACACCACTTTGGTTTAGTTAAGCGAAACCAGTTTCAGTTAAATACATGTCATAATTTTATAAAGTTAAGCAGGCTTTTGTTCCTTCAACAAGTTGGCAAGAATAGATTTTTTACTTTTAAATCAGTTGGGTAGGTTAATTGCACGAAAGTGGATTAGCGTTTTTACGTGTGCTGTTATGTTGGCTGCATAATCATTTGTATAAAGGATTACACTTCATACTATTACTGGATAAAACCAAAAACTTAGGTGTCAATAAATACAATGTACCCCTTCAAACTATTGAAACCGTTCAGCTCACTTGAGTTGGTGGAATCTCGCTTAAAGAAAATGCGGGAAGACCAGGATTGGCTGGCATTCAAGCAGGCGTATTGCGAAGGCGACGAAATCTGGTCTTTTACTACCTCCGATCAAAGCTGGGAAATGATGTGTGGCCGTTCCGGTTATGCCTTGGTGCGTGATGGCACCGTGATTTGTTTTTGTGTGACTTTGATAAATTAGGTAGTTGTGGCCGTTCATCCGGTGTAAATCCCAACCAAATTCGCTCTGTTCAAAATTCAGGCGTAGTTTTTGCTTCCATCAAGGTTTCTACTAGCTAGTTAAGGGATTCAGGTGGAGTTTGCCTGGTTGTTATTCGCGGCGTTGTTGGTTTTTTTGATGCAGGCTGGATTCCTGTGTTTAGAAACTGGGAAGGTCCGAAGTAAAAATAGCATTAATGTTGCTGCTAAGAATATCTCTGATTTTATATTAGCGTCGGCGGTTTTTTGGTGCTTTGGCTTTTCATTTATGTTTGGCGACTCATTTGCCGGGCTGATAGGGTCGTCTGGTTATTTCTTTGGTGCAGACAACTCGCCTTGGGAAATTAGCTTCTTTTTATTCCAAATGATGTTTTGTGGTACTGCGGCAACACTATTGTCTGGGGCTGTCGCTGAGCGCATGGCCTATCGGGGCTATTTGCTGATTACCCTTGTCCTCAGCAGCTTTATTTATCCATTGGTTGGGCATTGGAGCTGGTCTTCAGTCTATGATGAAAACAACCAGGGTTGGCTCGAAGCTATCGGCTTTGTAGATTTTGCTGGCGCCTCTGTGGTGCATTCTGTCGGCGGTTGGGTGGCGCTCGCGGCAATTATTGTCATTGGGCCAAGGTTGGGACGGTTTGATTCTGACAAGCCTATGCCTGTGGGTAATAATCTACCCTTTGCGGCATTGGGTCTTTTGCTGATTTGGCTGGGGTGGTTTGGATTTAATGGCGGCAGCACCCTCATTTTTGGTGGTTCGGTTCCTGGCATATTGCTCAATACCTGTTTGGGCGGTGTATGGGGCGGGATCTCAGCTTCGGTTTTACATTATTCATTTAAGCGCTTTACAGACGTTACCTTTATTTTAAACGGGGTTATCGCGGGTTTGGTGTCGGTGACAGCCGCTGCCCATGCTATATCGCCAGTGGAATCAATGTTGGCCGGTATTGTGGCTGGGGCGCTATTGTATTTAGGTGTACAAGCATTGGAACGCTGGCGTCTGGATGATGTGTTAAGCGTTATCCCTGCACACTTGGTAGCCGGAGTATGGGGAACTCTAGTGGTTGCCCTGTTTGGCGATGCTGGCTCCCTGGCAACCGGTCTTACCTGGTTAGGCCAGCTAAAAGCACAATTGTTGGGCATTGTGGTGATAGGCGTGTTCAGTTTTGGTGCAAGTTTTGTTTTATTTTCTCTTATCAACCACGTTTTACCTTTGAGAATATCCGCTGAAAAAGAACTGGTGGGAATGAACATATCTGAGCACCGGGCTTCAACTGAGCTGATTGATTTGCTTTCCTCAATGAAAGATCAAGAAGATAAAGGCCAGTTTGAACAGCCTGTGCCTGAGGAACCCTTCACCGAAGTAGGACAAATTGCTAGGCAATACAACCGGGTTATCGATCGGGTAAAAAATGAAATGCAGAACCGCGATTCTGCCATTGAGCAGTTCCGCGAGAGCGAACAGCGTAAAAGTGCGATCCTTGATTCTTCCATGGATAGTATCCTTACTATCAATTTGGACGGTATCATTATGGAGTTTAATACGGCCGCCGAACGAACCTTTGGGCTACATAAGTCACAGGTGCTGGGTCGAAATTTCCTTGATTTATTCGTGCCTGAGGAGAGTCAGCAAAGAGTGAAGGAAAGCTTGGAACACAGGTTCGCCAAATCCGAGGGGTTGTTGATCAACCGGCGAAACTCTATTTCGTTAAATCGCAGCTCCGCTGATGAATTCCCCGCTGAAGTGACCATTACAGCGGCTGTATTCCACAACAATATTGCCTACGAATATACATTGCACGTGCGTGACGTGACCCGTCAGCAGAAACTGCAAAACAAATTGAAACTCCTGGCTTACAGCGATCCATTGACCGGTCTATACAACCGTACCTATTTATTGGAATCACTCAATAACGCATTGTCTAGGGTGGTCAACAGCACCGAAGAAGTGGCGTTGTATTTCCTGGATTTGGACAGGTTCAAAAAGATTAACGATACCCTGGGCCATAAAGCAGGTGACGAACTGCTTCGCGAAGTCGCCGCCAGGCTAACCAGCGTTACCCGTGATGAAGATACTATTGCCCGCTGGGGCGGAGACGAATTTATTGTGATGGTAAGGGGCAACCTCAGCCAAGACATCGTCAAGGCCAAAGCTCAGGATATCCTCAACGTTATGCGCAAGAGTGTTACCTTGGCGGGTAGGGTGTTGACCTTGCCCACCAGTATTGGTGTGAGCGTGGCCAAATCGGATACTATGGACGCTGGTTTGTTAATACAGCATGCCGACATAGCCATGTACCATGCCAAGCAAAAGGGCAGGGATAACTACCAGTTGTTTGATCCTGAAATGGCCGCCAGTGCCAAACGCAGCTTTGACTATGAACAAGAGATGCGAACTGGACTTGATGACAAACAGCAATTTTTTATGTTGTACCAGCCCAAAGTGAATAGTGAAGGCGCGCCAGTAGGCATGGAAGCACTCGTTAGGTGGCAACACCCAAGCGAAGGTTTAATTTCACCAAGCGAATTTATTCCACTCGCCGAAGAATCGGATCTAATTCTTAGTTTAGGCGAGTTAACTATCATTATGGTACTCAAGCAGATGGCATTGTGGCGCGAGTCGGGCTACGAACTGCTACCCGTAGCCATAAATTTGTCTGGCAAACACCTCATTTCTAGTAGCCTAGTGCCATTTATCAAAAAGGCGATGTTAGAGCATGGCATCAGCGGTGAACTACTGGAGTTTGAAATAACCGAGGGGGTGTTGCTGCAGGACATTAACCGCTGTATCGAAGTGCTTGGAGAACTCAAAGCCCTCAAGATCCTGATTTCTGTGGATGACTTTGGCACGGGCTATTCTTCATTAAACTATTTGAAACGCCTACCTATAGACATACTTAAAATTGACCGTTCCTTTGTGGATGAGAGTACCAGTTCCCGCGAGGATAGTGAAATATGCGAGACCATTATCAAGCTCGCAGACAGCCTGGATTTGGTGACCATTGCCGAAGGAGTGGAAACCCAGTCGCAATTCCAAACATTGCTTGAAAAGGGCTGTGACCTTTTCCAAGGTTATTATTTTAGCAGGCCGCTTGAGGCAGATAAGGTGCCATCTTATCTGGCCCAAACTACTAACCGGGGAATCGCGGTTTAAGGCGGGGAAGGGGATTTTAGTCACTTAAAGCCTCCTGCTAATCCCAAATCATCACTGCCTGGGCGTGCCGCGGCTTTCTTCTTTTTTTACAATCACCTAAAGTAGCAAGCAAGGAATTGTCTTTTGAGGAATTTTGACCAGTGCAGTCAGGTATTGTGCCGCGTGTAGCAGCGAGTATGGGCTTGTTATCGGCGGTTTTCATTGCGTTTGCTTCTGCCCAGGCCCAGCAGCAACCATTAGATGTCGTTAGTGAAACCAATGCGGCCATGCAAGCATCCCAGCAAAAAGTTGAACAACTTGATAACCAGACCCAAGCATTGCTCCAGCAATACCGGGATATCACCCAGAAAAACGACTACCAACAATATTACCAGTTTCAACTAAACCAATTGGCCTCTGAGCAAGCCCAGAAAATTAAAGAACTAGAGCTGCAACTGCAGGAACTGGAAATGATAGAAGTGGCGATCATGCCACTGTTGCAAAGCATGTTGGCCTCACTTAGGCAGTTTATTGCGTTAGATTTGCCTTTTCGCCATGAAGAACGTTTGCAAGGCGTACAGAAGCTAGAGCAACGTGTGAACTCTGCGAGTTTGAGTTTGCCTGAAAAATATCGCCTGATGTTGGAAGCCTGGCAAATAGAAAATGATTACGGCAGAACCATTGAAACCTGGCGCGATAGCATTGACGTTGATGGCGCCGCGCATTCGGTGGAGCTGCTGCGCCTGGGGCGGGTTGCCCTATATTACCGTTCTGCAGATAGCTCCAAACTGGCTATGTGGGACAAACAAAAAAAATCCTGGCAGCAGCTACCTGCGGAAAATGCCCGGGCGATTAGCCGCGCAATGGACATTGCTGCCAATCGCAAAGCACCGGATCTGCTTATGCTACCGCTTTCTGCCAGTGATAGGGGACAGCAATGAAAAAGCTTCTTTTACTAGTGGTTTTTGCTGTTTATGCGCAATGGCCATCAGCACAGCAAAACACTGGGACAACTGAGGCTAAAGCCCAGGTGCCAGTTCTAGAACAGGTACTGCAAGAAAGGGCACAGGAGCTTGCTAGGATTGAACAGCGCGAAGCACGGTTTTTACAAAACAAAGCGCGACAACAGCAGATATTGGCAGATGCCAAAGCCGAATTTGAGCGCTTCCAACGCGACAACAACCCGCTCAAGCAGCGCACTGAGAACAACGCAAAGACCATTAGCGAACTGGAAGCGCGTATTGCCGTGCGCAAAAGCGAAGTGGGTGATCTAGATAGCGTGTTCCGGCAGATGGGCGGCGATTTTGCAGTGGCATTAACCCAGTCACCCACTAGTATGCAACTACCTGGACGCGCTGGGAAATTGGCAGCGTTGAGTGATCAAAATGCCCAGGCATCACTGGATAATATGGAGCAGCTTTGGTTAACGGTACTTGAAGAGTTAACCTATTCTGGTCAAATTGCTGAATTTACGGCACCTGTTGTAATGCAAACCAGTGAAATCCAACAACGGAATGTGTTTAGGATAGGCACTTTCTCAACCTACCTCGACGGTGGCTTATTGCAGTTTATCCCAGAAACAAATGAGCTGCTTCAGGTCAGTATTCCAGGATCCATAATCGAGTCTAACCAAGTTTATTTTTCCAATAGTACGGGAACGCATTTAGTACACATCGATCCTTCCGCTGGGGCTTTGTTAAATGCAATTTCTATTTCACCTGGATGGCAGGACAGGCTCGAGCAAGGCGGCATTATTGGCAAAATCATATTGGGTTTGGGGGCTTTGGGCGCTTTGCTAGTGCTCTGGCGAACCGGTTCTTTGGGATGGCAGCTTTTCAAGCTAAACCGTCAATTACAGACACCTAATGACCTAAAAAATGATAATGCTATGGGACGGGTGCTGCTGACAATGCAGGCATCGGTAGTGAGCACAGAAAAACAGGAAATGGATCCTTTAGACACATTACAAGTGCAGCTAGACGAGGCGGTGCTGAATGAAGTAAACGGCCTTGAAAAAGGACACAACTTGATCAAATTATTAGCAGCCACGGCGCCATTATTGGGTCTACTTGGCACGGTTACGGGCATGATCATCACCTTCCAAAGTATAAGCTTGTTTGGCAGCGGCGACCCCAAACTCATGGCAGGCGGCATCTCCCAGGCATTAGTCACGACGGTATTGGGATTGATAGTGGCTATTCCATTGTTGTTTGGCCACAGCCTGGTTAGCGCCTTCGCCGATAGCATTATTCGAAGGCTTGACGAGCAAAGTGCTGGTTATTTAGCGCGATTGGTTAAGTCGTCTGATAATACCGGGACGGCCTAAAATGATAGCTTCATTGCATATGCTGCTATCTGAATTCCGGGATTTTATCGCCGTTGGCGGTGCTGTGATGTGGCTTGTATTTATTGCTTGCCTAATTCTCTGGTTACTGATTTTTGAACGGTTTTTCTTTTTTCGATTCCAATACCCCTATTTGCGCCGGCAACAAATAGGTAAATGGCGCAGATCGCGTGGTATGGATGGTTGGCGCGATAGGGCAAACCGGCAGATGTTGCTCTCTGAAGCCGGCTTACAACTGCGAGATAAACTGCGCCTTATGCAAACGCTGATCATATTGTGCCCGTTAATGGGTTTGCTAGGCACGGTGACCGGGATGGTGCAGCTATTTGACTTGATCGCATTAAGCGGCAATAGCGATGTTAAAGCCATGTCGTCGGGAATTTACCGAGCCATCCTGCCGACATTGGCCGGGCTAGTTGTGGGGTTGTCTGGGTTCTATTTCCATGGTCGGTTTTCCCATCTTGCTGAGCAGCGGCTGCATAAGCTGGCGGAGCAAATGCCGTTGATATTGCAGACAAGGGGGAGGGGGCTATGAGTTACCACAGGCATAAACGGCAATCACAACAGGCTGAACTAGACATGACCCCAATGCTGGACATCGTGTTCATCATGCTAATCTTTTTCATCGTGACCACCTCATTCGTGAAAGAATCGGGTGTCGATGTGAATACACCCCAGGCCCAGTCCAGTGTGCAGCAGGAGAACACCACTATACTGGTGGCCATTACACCTGATGGAGATGTCTGGATTGACAAGCGCTTGGTGGATATTCGCTCAGTTCGCACCATTGTTGCCAGGCTGCACGCGGAAAACCCCGAAGGTACAGTGGTGATCCAATCGGATGAAAATGCCCGCACCAAGGAGCTGGTAAGTGTAATGGATCAAATTCGCCTAGCCGGTGTTGAACGCATAGCCATTGCGTCAAATGCGCAATCGGAATAACCCAGAAAAATGGTTGTTTTAGGCAAATATCTTGTGAGCTTAGCCGCAGCCGTTGCTGTCAGTGTTGCTTTGTTTCTATTTATGCAGCGCTTGGTAAACCAGCCTTCACCAGAATTTCCAGATCTTCAAATTTCCGGGTTTGTGGAGATCTTCAGGCCAGTTGCGGAACATGAGGAGCCAGTCGAGCCACCACCGCCAGAGCCGGCCCAAACAGAACCCCAGTTGGAACAAGCGGCACTCAGTTTTGCCTCTCCACAAGACAAATTACTGGAGTTGGATTCGGATTTTGCTATCCCGAGCTCTGATCTCGCCCTCTCATTTGGTGCTGTTGAAGGAGGTGTCGCGGTGGATGTTGCACAGGAGTTATTGGGTGAATTCGGCCAGGATACCCGGGAGGGTGTCATTGAGATTACTCCCTTTGCCACCAGGCGTCCCAATATCCCCCATATTGCCTGGGAGAATAAGCTCAATGGCTGGGTATTAGTGGTGTTCAACGTGGCACCAAATGGCCAGACTCGCAATATTAAAGTGTTGGACGCCCACCCCAAGGGCATATTTGAGCAGGAGGTAGTGCGTGCATTAACGCATTGGCACTATGACCTTTCCCAATTTAACACCGGCGGCAAAGATTTGGTGCTAACCCAAAAAATCCAGCTGGACTGGCAGAACTACCCCAACAATATGCCCTATTATGACTAACGCTATTTGGCACATCCTGATTTTTATCTTGTTGTTTGGAATTGGCAGCGCCGATGCTCGTCAATATAAAAGCAAAGTGTTTTTAGACAAAAGCCAAGACCTAGGGGAGGCGTCGAGTCAATCCGTTGCTGAGCTGGAAGCGGCATTCCAAGCACATACTAGTGACTTTCAAATTGCGGCGACCGGACAAACCATTGCTCGGAAGCTGTTAGCCAATGGCGAGTACGAAAAGGCTGTGCAGTATTACCAAGCAGCCCTGGCAACTGGGGTGTTAGCCGATGTTGCCCAGCGGCAACTGGAAATTGAACTGGCACAGCTATTATTGCACCTTGAAAGATATGAGCACGTTATCCTCCTTATCGCCGAAAATGTCCAAGATATCGATAGCAAACTGTTGCTGGCAAGGGCTTATATTGGGCAGGCGCAATTCAACCAGAGCGCTGCCCTACTTGAATCCCTACTTGCACAGCCAAAGTCGCTAACCGAACCTCAACTTAAACAAATTGCTTCTCTAAGTTACCATTCCCATGCCAAGTTACTGGCCATAGACGCTTTGTCTGAGCTGCGCGAAAGCAAACCCAATGACTTATCCATCGCCAGGCAGCTTACGGGGTTATACATCCAGTTGCAGCGTTTCGATGAGGCTTTGGACTTGTGGGCGCTAGTGTATGCGCAAGGAATGATATTGCAAGAACAGGACATTTTACTGTTATCTGAGCTGCACCAACGCCAAGGTGCGCCTGAAAAAGCCGCGAGGATAATGAGTAAATACCTTGAAATTGGGGTGATCCAAAATAGCGCTAAACATCAGTACACGCTGTTTGAACTATGGTATCAAGCAAGGGAGGTGGAACTTGCAATGCAAAGCTTGTGGCAGAGTATCCGACTAGTTCCCGATCTAGAAAAAGCCATGATGCTGGCGCAGTTACAAGCCCGGCAGGAACAGTGGCAAGGCCTGATGGCCACCCTAGACTATGCTTGCCAAGAGGTATTGCCTGATAACCTAGTGGGAAACGCAAATTTATTGCTCGGCATGGCGTATCACAAATTAGGACAAGATGGGCTAGCTCGGCGTGCCTGGCTTAATGCGACACTCATTGGCGGTGCCAGGGAGCAAGCCCGGCAATGGCTGGCATTTGTAGAGGCACAACCCGCTACCTGGGAGGAAACGAGCAGGTTGCAAGGTATCTGCTTGCCAGAGGACGTTGCCATTCTATTGCCGGATAACACTGCTACCGAATTAGCAAAGCTAGACAGTAAACGGGGGTCAAGCGAAAACAATGAAGCTTCTACCACCAACGCAGAACCAGCATTAACTGTCATCACCCTGCCTGCGACACGCTTTTACGGCACTAAAATTAACACCACTGCCGCAGAGTTGGGAAACGATCTAAAAATACGCACCTTTTCCCTGATAAAAAACCTCATGAAATCGGGTGGCCAAGTGAACGGCAAAATGCACCTGCTTTTTGACCAGCTGCAAAGTGATGGGCAATTGCACTTTCAAGTGGCGTTTCCTTATTCCGGTGTTCCAGCCAACCGAAGCCGCTATCGCGTGCTTAGGCTCGATGAGTCCAGCGCTGCAGTGCGAAAATTCCAGGGTTCGGCACAAGAACTGGCAGTGCAGTGGCAAGCCTTGGTCCAGGATTCGATTGCCGCAGGCAAGATCCCCAGCGGCAAAGCGCGGATGGTGTTTTTGTCTGACACTGCAGGCACCGGAGAGCTGGATGTGGAGTTGCAGCTATTGTTGGAGTAATACATGAAACAAGTTTGCTTTCCTTCGCTAAACCCAACTGTTGTTTTATACCTTTAGTCAGTAGGTAACTGCCTTAAATAAATGAGGTGCAAGGGAGCCGCTATGGCAACTCCCATGGTGGTTTGGATGTTAAATGGTGTGCACTTAATTGCAAAGCTATGGAGCTTGGCTTTTAAATGCTGTACCGACAAATACCCGTTTCGGGTTCCCCCTTTGCAAATCCCAGTGTTGTGCCCAACGGTTTTTATCTTGTTTCGCCGTATTTTGGGCGTTGAGCTGTTGCAGCTTATGCATGATCAATAACCGGGCTAAACGCTTATTGGCATGCTGGCTGCGTTCACTCTCAACCCTGACAGAAAGGCCGGTGGCAACATGGGTTGCCTGTACGGCTGAGTCCGTTGTGTTGACATGTTGGCCGCCTGCACCCGATGCACGGCAGGTTTTAAAGCGAATTTCCCCATGGTTTTTATATCCACCGGGTTCAGCGTGGCTGTTAAAGCGCTTGCCACTGAAATACCAGTTTTTTCGCCTATGGCCAGGCCTGAAGGGGCTGGCACAAATCCACAACATAACGCCGTCCCAGTTGTCAGCGATTACTGAGGCTGCGGTTCCTTCAAGCTTTAACAATACAGATTTAAAACAGCCAGCATTAGCACTTGCAACGGTTTCAACGGCAGTGGCGTTTACATTGCTGTCCTGGGCTTCCTTTAGCAAGGTTCTGTAAGCGAGTCCGACCGCTTTGGCACACTCTTCAGGTCCCTGTCCGGCCGATAGTTGCAGTAATATCATCCGTGGCAGCCTCCCATCGTTTTGAAGGTTAAAACCGGCTTAAGCTTTGCGATAACCTCTATCAGCCCAGCGTTCACCAGATCATCAATGATGCTACCGCAATCTTTGTACGCCTGCGGCGCTTCGTCATAGAGCAGCTCTTTGTCACCACAGATAACGCGGCTACCCAATTCGGTACGATAGAGGTCATCCCGTTTGTATTTGTGGCTCAATCGTTCTTTGCAATCGCCGCGTTTCCATTTCCTGCCCGCCCCGTGGGCAAGCGAAAAAAGGGCTGCATCTGAGCATGTTGGCATTACCAAATACGAGTAATCACCCCGTGAGCCGGGGATCACAACGGCGCTTGCATCAGAAGGCGTTGCGCCTTTTCTATGTAACCAGCCGCTTTCACCACCAATGGTTTTTGCGCATACCAGGTTGTGGTTTACGTCCAATAAACAGGTGCCAACTAACCGGGTGGCATGCAAAAAGCGTTTGGCGATGAGTTCCCGGTTCAGCTCTGCCCAATTAACCGCTTCGTCATGGGCTGCGAGATAATCCTTTTGCGCGTTTGTGCCATCAGCCACACCATCGTGATTGTGGTTTTGCACATGCTGCACCAGGATCGATTGGCCCAATCCCCTAGAGCCGGAGTGAACCAAAAGCTGTATCTGTTTTGGATCAAGCCCGAGTTTTGCCAAGCGTTCCTTGTCCTTCACCTCAACCACTTGCTGGAATTCAGCGAAGTGGTTGCCGCCGCCAATGGTGCCAAGTGACCTATCGAATAACCTGTTAGTTATGCTCTTTTCAGTTTTTCGCTGGAGGATGTAATCTTGCCAACTGTCATCCAGTGGTGTTTCTACATCAGCCAGTTTTTTGCTGAGTTTGTCCAAATTCACTTTATTGGTTTTTAGGCTGGTTTGCCAAAGCCCCATGCCACAGCCAATATCGTTGCCTACCAACGCTGGGTAGACCTTGTTTTTACTGAAAAACGCCGCGCCAATCGGGTAGCCTTTGCCGGGATTAGTACCAATCAGTTGCAATATGTGAGCTACTCAGTGGGAATTGAAAGGCGTTTAGGCAAGGCAGATGTTTGACGGTCTAGTGGTGCTAAATCAAAGACATCTAACGCGGCATAAGCGCCTTTCAAACCCATCTTCGACGTTGCCCAGAGCCATGATCTCTTTGTTGCACGACATTTGAAAGACCACCAGTATTCCTTCAGTCGTGCGCCTCGACCTCATGGCTCTGGGACTAACGCTGAGCGATCACATATTGCAACTGATTGGTATACATCGGGCATGCCCGCTACGGCCTTCATGCCTTCTAGCTCAGCGGTTTTATTTAGTTGTTGAATTGCCAGGCCTTCTATCCAGGTCTTTTTAGACGCAACAAGGCTGATTTTATCATTTAGTTTTTGTATGGGATTGCCCATAGCTCCAATTCCTTTTAATGAGGATAAATCTCGGAAAAAATTAAAGTAAATTGGCAGGCCGTGTTGGCCCTGGGCTGCTTTTTAAACGTTATTGTGAAACTAAACGCTTAGTAGGCTTGGGGCTGGCCTGCAAAGGAATGCGAACGTATTGTCATATTGTATTCTCCTCTGCAAATCGGTTGATGGATTAAAAACAGGGCGAAGTCTAATTATGCATGCACATAAAATCAACAATTTATTTTGAGATTGGCAAAGGTGAAGCAAACACCGCAAGCACCTTTGCCACAATGATACTTAATGGAATCGGTGTTCAGCTACGGCAAATTATCTAACGCTTCCTCATTGGCTTTCTTTTTTGTATAGAGTTCGACATCTAGCCTGGCAAGTTCTGGAAATGTCGCAGAAATACAAATTGACGAGAGTGTGCCCACGACAATGCCACTGAACAAGGCGACTGAAAACCCGAATAAAGGTGTACCTGCCAACCACCAAATACAGGCAATGGTGGTTAATGTGGTGCCGGAAGTGATCAGCGTTCGGGTAATAGTGTCTGTGATGGCTGAGTTGATCACCTGTGCCAACGATTTTTGCCGGGTAGATTGCATCAGTTCCCTTATCCGATCGGCGACCACGATAGAGTCATTTAACGAATAGCCAATTATCGCCAATAATCCTGCCAGGATGGTTAGGTTGAATTCCAACTGTGTCCATGCGAATAGTCCCAGAACTAAAATGACATCGTGGAATAAGGCCATAATTGCCCCCAATGCAAAACGCCATTCAAAGCGCGCCGACAGGTAAAGCATAATGATGATGAGAGCGGTCAACATGGCAAGCCCACCTTGCTCTTTTAATTCCTGGCCTATCTGCTTGCCAATGTAATCGGAATCCAATACCTCCAACTGCACAGGCTCGGCTAGTTCAGACAGTTGTAACGATAGAACCTCCACCCAGGACTGTACAGTCAGGCCAGAGCCAGTGTCTGGTTGCCTCACAACCCAAGTTGTACCGTCATTGGAGCCAGTTAACGCAAATTTTCCATCAATACTGTCAGTGAGAAATTGGGTGATAAGCTGTTTCTCAACAATTTCACTGGTGGCGAACTCGGTGATAAAACCCCCGGTGAAGTCGATGCCAAGGTTCAAGCCACGGGAAAACAAGCCGAGCATCGCCACTAAAATTAAAGCTAGGCTGAGCAAAAGCCCTGCTTTACGCAGGTGTGTTAATTTATTGGATATTGGTTTCATGATTATGCTCCCTGCC
This sequence comes from Alteromonadaceae bacterium, assembly GCA_965279005.1. Classification (GTDB taxonomy): domain Bacteria; phylum Pseudomonadota; class Gammaproteobacteria; order Enterobacterales; family Alteromonadaceae; genus Planctobacterium. The sequence goes on from CBDIHK010000030.1 coordinate 444,556, forward strand.
TAGTTTTGTGTGTTGCTTGGTTGGCATAAAAAACATTGGTCAATGCCCGCGAGATAAATACACCGGCGAACATGCTGGTGAGGATCCCAAGGCCAGGGTAACCGCGAATCCCTTGACCGGCCCATAGCCGATGGAGTACAGGACGACTGCGGTTAACAGGGTGGTAATGTTGGCGTCCATTATTGTCGACATGGCATTTCTGTAACCAACATCCACGGCAGCTGCAATGCTTCTACCGCGCTTTCGTTCTTGTTTTATCCGCTCAAATATAAGCACATTGGTATCTACCGCCATGCCTACCGTTAGCACCAGCCCAGCGATACCGGGCAGGGTCAGCACTACACCGGGTAGCAGGGACATTAAACCGAGCAAACAAATAAGGTTTAGAAACAATGCACAGTTGGAGATGAGCCCCAGACGCCGATACCAGAGCGCCATAAACAGCAGGGTAAGGCCAATACCCATAGCCAATGCAAAAAAGCCGTTGCTGATGTTGGTTTCACCTAGCGTTGCACTGATAGTGCGTTCTTTGGAGACGGTAACAGGCGCAACCAATGAGCCTGCCCGTAACAGCATGACCAGATCACTCGCCGTTTGCGAGCTTGATAGGTTGGTAATACTAAACTGTGAACCCAAAGCCGTTTGAATGGTTGCAATGTTGATAACCTTGCTTTCTTTAACTGTTTCGCCTTGTGAATTTCGAAAAAATTCAGAGTAAACAGTCACTATTGGCCTGCCAATATTCTGGGAAGAAAACCGCTGCATTTTATTGCCACCCTCACTATCGAGTGACAGGGCCACCATGGGTATCCCCATTTCGTCATGGCCTGCTTGGGCATGCCGTATATGGTCGCCGGTAAAAATAGGCTTTGGATTTACCCGAACTTGCGAACCGTCTTCGGTATTAAAAAGCCTTCCTCCTTGCATTTGAAGTTCATAAAAATCTAAAGAGGCTGTCGCACCAATAATAGGGCGGGCTTCCTGTGGATTATTGGCACCAGGCAGTTCAATTCGGATTTTGTTAACCCCTTGCCGTTGTATCACGGCTTCGGTTATCCCCAATTCTTCAATCCGTGCCCTCATGGTAGTCAAGGTTTGCTGCATTACTTCTTGCTTGAACTGCATTTTGTCGGCCTCGTCGAATAACAAGGCCATTTGATCATCACCAGCCTTTTGCGCTGTTAAGTTGGGGTAGTGTTGTTGAACAGCTTTGATAAGTGCAGAAACGTTTGACGAGTTTTGATAGCTGAGGATAACCGTGTGCTGATTATCAAAGGTTACCTGGATGTCCCTAATTCTTTGCTCCCGGAGGTGGGTTTTTATAGATTGGAATAGATTTTGTGTTTTTTCAGACAATGCATGCTCAATGTCCACATCAAGCACAAACAAGACGCCGCCACTTAAGTCCAGACCGAGCTTGATAGGGGCACCGCCAAGGGACTTTAGCCATTGCGGTGTCGAGTCTTGCTGCACCAGTTTGACATTGTAGCTGTCCTTGAATTCGCTCGAAAGGAACTTCAGTAAGTCAGAGTTTTGCCCGGCAGAGTACAATGAAATCAAACTGCGCTGACCATCACTGCTGATGCTTCTCACCTCAAAGCCCTGCTGTTGCAATAGTTGCTGCAGGTCTAATGTTGATAATATGGGGGATTGTTCGCTGAGAGGCGACATCTGCACTGACGTCAGGCTAGGATAAAAGTTGGGTAGGGCGCTTAGCCCCATAATGATTAACGTTATGACAATGACCAGGTATTGCCATATGGAATACCTGTTTCTATTTACTTTTTTAGCTTTTGAGCTATCAAAATTCATCTTCAATTCTCTTAATTTTTGCCCCGCGCATAAACGCCAGGAGCCATCAAACCACCGCAAAAAATGCGGAGTATTAACAAGGGGAAATTGACAAGCGCACCACTTGCGGTGCATCCACAAGTTACTTTTGGTGCGCTGTTAGAGGTGAATTTTGTTTAGTGAAATTTGCGTCTTGAGGCGTAAAGCGTGTTACTGTCCTTCCAGTTGGACAGGCGTGTAGCCGATTTTTGAAATGCGCTGATATACCAGGGCGGATCCTGGTCTTGTTGGACTAAATCAGTGAACACCTTGATGGAGGGATCCGGTGGGTTCAGCTCAACAACTAACCAGTAAATGGGTTTAGTTTGTAAGTTTTCCCTGAGGAACTGCGAATCTCTACTAAGCGCTTGGGTGCTGAAATCTTTGGGGGCGGGTAATGAGTTTGCTGACCAATCCTTCAGTTTGGCAACGAGTAAAGGTGTATCAAGTTTTAGCGGATCTTGTTGCTCAAACTTGATTGAGTTTGCAGCTGTTGTGGCTCGGTCATCGCTATCAAGGTTAGGTAAATTGACAATTGCTGATGTTTGCTGTTGCTGCTGGTTATCAATTGGCAAGCTTGGGCTGGCTACACTTGAGCCGCCTAATAGCAAAAAAGATAACAGTAACCACCGACACCAAACTTTTATCATTGGCTATTTACTTGTTTTAACCTACTAGAATCCTATGTAGGCTGAATAGTGATGATTCATATAAAATCAACCGTGCATTGCATAAATCTAAGAACGAATATTAACCTGGCTTTAATAAACAACCGCCATCACGACTGCTTTGCTGAATAAGCTAGCGGTTATCAATCCAACACCACCGGCAGTGTTTGCAAGCCACCAAACGGATACTTGGCTGTTTTTATAGGATCCTTTCTAGATTTGGCCGATTGGATAGTTGTTCAGGTGTCACCAAGGCCCAAACCAATCCCATGCGTTGCAGTAAAAGCAACATCCACCAACCCTGATCCCATTGGCCTTTTTCAATCCCCAGTTTGGCAGAACCTGGAAAGGCGTGATGGTTATTGTGCCAACATTCGCCCATAGTCAAGATACTGGTGAACTTTACATTGTGCCCCTGGATACTAGCGTTATTGATATGCCAGCTTTTATGGCCGTGATTGTGGGCGAAGTGTCCTATCAGCCAGTGGCCTACTACCAATACTGACACCCTCACTGCGACACCCCAGATCACATAGGGCAGGCCACCAAAATAAAATAGAACCAATGCGATGGGCAGTTGTTGCCACATCCAATATTTTTCCATCCATCGGTACACAGGGTCGTTGGTGATATCTTGGTCAATTTCGATCCGGGGTGGGGTATTTAATTTAATGTCGCAAAACAATTGCCACCAAGCATCATGCCAGAACGAGGTTTGATGACCGAGGAATGGATGGCATTGTGTTTGCCTTTGTGCCCAATCCCGCAAGTCATGGGTTTTAATCATGCCAAACGGACCGGCCAAGCCCACAATAACACCCAAGTGAACCATGATATACTCCAGCCATTTAGGGCATTGGTAGCTTTGATGGATCAGTTTACGGTGCATGCCTAGAGAATGGCCAAAGCACAGGCTAATGCCGGTGGTGACAAGAAACACCGTGATAGCCTCGATAGAAATGGTCGCAGCACCACCTACAAGTGCGACCGCAAACATGCTTCCCACCCATGCCAGTTTCTGGTTTGATACAGTCACTGTGCCTCTGAAAGCATTGTTTTTGGGGTCTTCAATAACTCGGCTATTCTCATAGTTAAACGTGGCAGCATTACTCCCTGCTTCACTGGGAACATTTATCTTTTTTGTCAACGTGGGCATAGCATCATCCCCCTGTAGAGATTATGATAAAGGCTAGTTACATATTTAGGTAATTAACTATTTAGTTAAATATATAATCGAATGGAAGATACATTTCAAGCACTCTCATCGGCAGTTCGTCGAAAAATTTTGGCTTACTTGTCTAAAACCAGCTTAACGGCGGGCGAAATTGCACAGCGGTTTGAAATTAGTAAACCGGCCCTGTCCAAGCACCTCAACATCTTAGAAAACGCCGGTTTAATTGCTGGCGAGAAAAAAGGCCAGTATGTGCATTACTCGTTGGTAAAGGACAACTTGTTTGCGTCAATGAACGACTTTTTAGTGAATTTTTGCCCTGAAGGTCGCCCATTGAAAATGGAAAGTGAACAACTGGCAAATAAAAAGGATGAGGAATAAATAATGGCTGGGCAAGAGCTGGAAACATCATTGACTGCTAAACAAGGCCTATTAGCTGTGGCCTTGGGCATTTGCACCATGCTAGCCATTTTTATTGTTGCTTGGGCACAGGAGTCGGAGCCGCCAATCTACCGGCCTTTGGTGCAAGATATCAAGCTGGTGGATTCGGTTAAAATCGCCGATGTACTGGAACAAAATAACATCCAATACATTACCGATATTAAAGCCCACATGATTTTTGTGGCGCAGGCGGATAATGTTAGGGCGCGCATTGCACTTGCCAGGGTGGGCATTGAAATTGACTATCCAACCAATATACCGGTAAGGGAACTGGCAAAAGTCTGCGCCGACGCTTTGCCACAAATAGAACCACCTACCGAGATCCCCCTGTGGGAGCAGCGCTGGGCAATGAGGGCGCTAAAACTGGTTATGGGTGGTTTAATAATGGTCGTGTTAATCTTGGCTGTGGTTCGGCCAATGCTAAAAGAGCTTATTTATCCAAATGATAAAGACGTTGGATAAATAAAAATCAATGGATGTGTAATCGATAAAGGATAAGGAGACATGATCAACTTTGGTCTCGATGAACGGTAGGTAAATAACTCCGTTTTTCAGCTGCCACTTGGGGAGTGGGGCAAATAATGATGAAAAGCTCATACATAAGTGGGAACTTTGGCCAATTGATATAGATATTAGGTTACCAATTGCATATAGTCACAATCCTAGTGACTGTCTCATTGCACACAATTTAAAAGTATTGGGAAGTTTCTAGAACAAACCGGAGGTTGTGCGGGTGAATACGCACAAAAGCTTTACTTCATAAAGGGAACTTGTATTGAGCGCCATCAACGCGCAATTGTAACCTGAGTAAGTTAAGGCATATATCCATCTTGGCTAATCGAATAATCCCATTGCTGATACTGTTGACCCTATTCAGCGCTTGCTCCTATGCCGCTAACAAGCCAAAACTATTAGTTGGTGTTAACTTGCGCCCTGTTTTTCAATACATAGACAACAAAGATGAATATGCGGGGCTAGATATAGAGCTGGCTAGGGCGATCGCCCATCAGGCGGGCTATGAACTGGAAATGATTGATTTTCCCTGGCCAAGGATCCTCTATCTGATTGAGTCAGGTGATATCGATTTGGCTTTATCAGCATTTGTTACCGCGGAAAGAAGACAATTTGCCCATTTTAGTTCGCAGCATTTTAGGCTCGGACACAATATGTTGTTTGTGAAAAGCGGTGAACAGGCAAGGTTCCGCGGTATTCAGAACTTGTCACAGCTTAACGGAAAGGCATTGCGAATTGGCGTGCAGCGGGGTGCCAGTTATTCTGATGAGTATAAAGATTTGGTCAACCAACACTGGTTTTCGCAAAATTTACATGTGGTTGATGATCCCCTTCGGAAAATAGAATTACTTCTTATTGGTAGGGTCGATGCATTTATCGGTTCAGAAGTTGGGATTAAGAGGGTTATAAAAAACAAAGGCCTCGATAATCAAATTGAACCAGCGTTTTACCTACAGTCGGATCAAAAGGCCAAGACTTATATCATTTTTTCTAAAAAATCTGTTTCACCGAGCCAAGTTGATGACTTCGACAGGGCCATTCTAGAATTAAGGCAGTCGGGAGCCTATCAGCGCATCCAGAAGCGCTACCAGGTAAAAATAGCTGGAATGTAAACTCAATTGCCGGTTTCTGAGCGCAAACTGGCCTTAAAACCTCCAGTATTTTTATTTACTGGCTTGGGCTAATCAAAGATAAACAGGCACTAAGCAACAATATTGAAAACTAGTCTAATCTTTTTTCTTATGGCTAAAGTAAACAAATAAAACAAGTCCGAGGGAGATGCTAATGATTACAAAACGGTTGTTTCGCACAGCTTTGCTGTGTGCGACCTTAATAACTGGAGCCGTTGCGGCGCAGGCGCAGGAACAAGAATATCCGCCGATGTGGCCCGGTGTCCAATACGACCCTGATATTCCCACCTTTAAACAGGTCTTGGGCTATGAGCCGGGACAGCGTATTACCAACTATGGAGACATGCGCCGATACTTTGAGGCACTTGAGCGCGCGGCGCCGGATCGCATTAAGTTGCACGATTATGCTGTAAGCTGGGAGGGGCGCACCTTAATTTATGCGGTGATTGCTAGCCCTGAGAACCTGGCCGCGATTGACAGCATCACCCAAGATATCCAAGCCCTTTCGGATCCAAGGAAGACGAGTTCTTCCAAAGCCAAATCCATCGCTGAAAAATCGCCGGCTTTTGTCTGGCTGCAGTACAGTGTTCATGGCAATGAAATCAGCAGCACCGATGCTGCAATGAAAACCGCCTATCATTTGCTGGCAGCGCCTGGCGATGCAGTAAACAAAAACATACTAGATAATACGGTTGTCTTTATTGACCCATTGCAAAACCCCGATGGCCGCGAGCGTTTTGTTAGCCGCTACTACGCCACTATTGGCATGGAACCCAGTGCTGATAGGTTGAGCGCCGAACACAATGAGCCATGGCCGCGTGGCCGTACCAACCATTACTTGTTTGACATGAACCGTGACTGGTTGGCGCTAACCCAGCCCGAAAGCCAAGGCAAGGTGGCTGCGATAAACAAATACAAGCCACAGGTAATTGTGGACGTACACGAGATGGGCGGCGATTTAACCTACTATTTTGCCCCGGCAGCCAAGCCCTTCAATCCCCATATGACCAAAATCCAAATCGCCAATATGGACGCTATTGGCGCAAACCATGCCAAGAACTTTGATAAGTTTGGCTTTGATTATTTTACTCGGGAAATTTTTGATGCCTTTTACCCTGGTTACGGTGATAGCTGGCCTACATTTTACGGTGCATCCGCATCCACATATGAAGTAGGCTCTGCCAGGGGGGAGCTGTTTAAGCGGCGCACTGGCGAGGTATTGACCTACTGGGATACTGTGCAGCAGCAATTTGTAGCTTCCGTCTCCACCGCAGAAGGTACAGCAAACTTACGCCAAAAATTGTTAAACGATTTCTACCAGTACCAGGTGGATGCTATTGAAGCGGGTAAAGACAGCGACGAGCGGGTTTATATCATGCCCGGTACTGATAACCGCTATGGTACGCATCGCCTTGCCACTTTAATGGCGGAACACGGTGTTGAAGTCCAGCAAGCACAGGAGAGTTTCAAAGCTTGTGGAGTGACTTACCAAGCTGGTACCTACTTTATCGATACTGCACAGCCTCGGGGTAGGTTTGTGACGACCACCTTCACCGACCAGGTGGATATGTCAGAAGGTTTTATCAAAGAACAGGAGCGGCGCAGGGCGCGCAACTTGAACGACCAGATATACGATGTTACTGGCTGGTCATTGCCCATGATGTTTAATGTAGAATCCAACGCCTGTGATAAAGCTGTCCGCGCCGATAGTAGCATGGTGGCAAGTGATGCTGTGCTGGAGGGGCAAGTTAGCAACCTGGATGCCTCAGTCGCCTTTATTGTGCCTTGGGGCGATATGGCGGCTGGCCGCTTCCTAACTAGTGCCTTACGCGCCGGTATCACCGTCAAAAGCGCTGACGAGGCCTTCGTCCTAGATGGTAAAAAGCGCTATCCGGGCGGTACGCTTATTATTGAAAAACGCGCTAACGGCAATGATATCGCCGCGAAGGTCCAGGAAATTGCCGTAGCTACTGGCGCACTTGTAGAAGGCGTCAATACCAGTTGGGTCACCGAAGGTCCCAGTTTTGGCAGCCCGCGCACGGTAACAATGAAAGCCCCTAACATTGCCTTGGCCTGGGACAGCCCAACCCGCGACTTGAGCGCCGGCAATACCCGCTTTGTGATTGAAAGACAAATTGGCTACCCGGTAACTGCGATACGAACTTCAGTGCTGGAGAGCGCAGATTTAAGTAACTACGACGTTGTCATTTTACCTGAGGGTATCTACGCTGGTGCGCTTGCCAACAACTTAAGGCGCTGGGTAAGGGCCGGCGGCGTACTTATTGCGCTTGGCAGCGCCAACCGCCTATTGGCCAATCCAGACCACGGTTTGCTGGACGTGCAGCGGGAGTTTGCTTATCGCGAAAACCCCAATTCAACCGATATGGATAGGGAAGTGGTCGAGGGCCAGCACTTTGAACAACGTTCGGACTTATCTGATGCCATTGTCGAGCCGGAAACGTCGCCCGATTTTATCGCTGGAGTACTCGCGAATATCGAGGTAGACCAGGAGCATTGGTTGACGGCTGGCGTCGCTGAAAAGCTGGTGACGGTGGCTTATGGCCGTGACATCTATACCCCGATCAAGCTTGACTCAGGTAAAAACCTGGCCTGGTTTGTAGGTAAGGAAGAGGTGCTTGCTAGTGGCTATCTTTGGGAAGAAAACAAAGCCCAACTAGCCTATAAACCGGTACTTATCCACCAACCTTTGGGGCGTGGTATGGTCATTGGCTACACCCAATCGCCCACCTATCGGGCTTATGTGGAAGGGCTAAACGTGCTGTTGACCAACAGTATTTTTAGGGCGGCGGCAAAAGCCCAACAACCTTAGCCCCGGATCAATATAAGCAGCATTGCCGCCTGCACTAGTCAGGCGGTTTTTTATTGTTTAGAACTTAAAACTCACTAAGTCGCCGAAAATACCAGTTATCACCTCGTAACTTTCTTAACTAACTGTTTAAAAAGTGGATTTTTTATTGTAAACCAGCATCACCACAACTTATTTCCCTATAAAGTATGTGTGATTTCAATACTGTGTTACATTGTAACAAGCTGTTAGCCGCGAGAGTCGGCTTTAATCCACACTTATTAGCCTCTCGGTTTTTGTGCACACAATACTCGTTAGACGAAAACGAGTTCCCCTGGAGATAGAATGAAAACAATAAAAAAGTTATTACTGCCTAGCGTTTTGATAGGGATGGTGTTTAGTGCCTCAGCCGCCATCCAACAGACTAAAGGAGATTTTGAGGACAAGTTCCGCCAGCTCGATGAAGTTTTACCGACGCCAAATGTTTATCGCAACGCTGCAGGCGAACCAGGCCACCAATACTGGCAGCAACAAGTTGACTATGTCATCGATGCCAAACTAGACGAAGATGGTCGCCGCATAACTGCTTCCCAAAGCATGACCTATACCAATAATTCTCCAGACACCTTGCGCTATTTGTGGGTGTACTTGGATCAAAACCGGTTCCGCACCGACTCTATGGCTAACCGTAGCATCACGTTTGGCGGAATTGGTACGCGTGGTCCGGTAACTAACTCCGCAAAAGGCTCTGAGCCGGCCAAGATGAGCCTGGATTATTTGCGCCAGCAGTATGCCCTTAATGACGTGCAGTTCGGCTTCGATATCAGCAATGTCAAAGCTGCTGATGGTAGCACACTCAAACATACTATCGTTGGAACCTTGATGCGGGTTGACTTAAACAAACCGCTCAAGCCCGGTAAGCAAGTTGAATTTTCATTGGACTTTGCGTTTAACATTGTTGAAGAAAATGCAGTTTCTGCCCGCGCAGGCTATGAGCACTTTCCCGATGATGAGCGCGAGGGTGGCAATGACATCTTTTTATTCGCCCAGTGGTTCCCACGCCTAGCAGCCTATACCGATTACGAAGCCTGGACTAACAAAGAGTTCCTTGGTCGCGGTGAGTTCACATTGGAGTTTGGTGACTATGAAGTTTCCATGGAAGTGCCTGCCGATCATATCGTTTCTTCTACGGGCGTATTGCAGAACCCGAGACAAGTCTTAACCAAGACCCAGCGCGACCGTTTGGAGCAAGCTAAGGACGCCAAGCGACCGGTATTTGTGGTGACCGCTGAAGAAGCCTTGGAAAATGAAAAAGAAGGTACTGACCAAACTAAAACCTGGACCTTTAAAGCAGAGAATGTGCGCGATTTTGCTTGGGCAACCTCGCGCAAATTTATGTGGGATGCCAAGGGCTACCATCAAGGTGGTGAAGAGCAGCCCTTTGTCATGGCGATGTCCTTTTATCCCAAAGAGGGTGGTGATCTTTGGAAAAAGTACTCCACTGAAGCCGTTGTCCATACCATGGAAGTCTATTCCCGCTTTTCATTCGACTACCCATACCCGACGGCACAGTCAGTCAATGGCCCGGTTGGTGGTATGGAATACCCTATGATCACCTTTAACGGTCCCCGTACCAAGCTACAAGACGATGGTAGCCGTACCTACACACAAGCAGAAAAGCGCTTTTTGATTGGTGTGGTTATCCATGAAATCGGACATATCTATTTTCCGATGATCGTGAATTCTGACGAGCGCCAATGGACCTGGATGGATGAAGGTATCAACAGTTTCTTTGATGGTGTCGCCGGGCAGGAATGGGATCCGGATATTCCATGGGGAGTAGAACCTCGTGATATCGTAGATTACATGAAAGGTGAAGTGCAGGTGCCGATCATGACCCAATCTGATAGCGTGCTTAAGCTTGGCCCTAACGCCTACACTAAACCGGCAGCAGCCTACAAAATTTTGCGCGAAACCATCCTAGGCCGTGAGTTGTTTGATTTTGCCATCAAAGAATATGCCAATCGCTGGAAATTCAAGCGCCCCACGCCAACCGATTTTTTCCGTACCATGGAAGAAGCCAGCGGTGTGGATCTAGATTGGTTCTGGCGCGGTTGGTTCTATTCCACTGATCATGTCGATATCTCAATTGATAAAGTGTCTAAACTTAGGCTGGACACCGAAGATCCGGACATTGATTTTGCCCGCCTAAGGCAGGTAGAACTGGATAAACCCTATCCTGTCACCGTGGAGCGCAATGCCCATGAGGGCAAAACCTGGGTTGAGCGCAACCCTGACGTAACCGATTTTTATGATGAAAATGATCGCTTTACTGTTACCAATAAAGAGCGTAACAGCTATAAAAAATGGTTGGACGGATTGGAGGACTGGGAGCGTGAAACGTTTAAGCGCGCCCTGGAAGAGGACAAAAACTACTACGTCATGGAGTTTTCCAACATTGGCGGTTTAGTGATGCCTATTATTTTGCAGGCAACCTATGCCGATGGCAGTACCGAAAAGCATGTCTATCCTGCGGAAATTTGGCGCCGCTCGCCCAAAAATGTGCAAAAGCTACTGATTTCTGACAAGGAGCTCGTCAGCGTTGAAGTTGACCCGCGCTGGGAAACGGCGGATGTTGATGTGCACAACAACCACTACCCGCGCAAGATCATTCCTTCGCGCATCGAAGCCTATAAGAGCAAGCCTCGCAGTGGCAAGGTATACCGTGACATCATGCAGGACATTAAGACCGAATTGGACACGGATGTAAAAGAAGACGGTAATAAGGACGACTAGGCTTGAAGCGTCTTATCTTATTACTACTAGCTGGGGTGCTATGCGCCCCAGTTTTGGGCCATCAAATAAAATCCGCAATCACCACTGTATTGTTTAATCCCAATAGCCAAAACCTTGAAATCATGCACCGTTTTTACCTGCATGATGCCGAGCATGCAGTGCACCATATCTTTGGTAAAAATGCTGATATTATTGGCAGTGAAGATACTCGGGCAGCGTTTGCCAACTATGTCATGGAGCGCTTTGCTATTCAAAATGGGCAGGAACCTTTGTCCATAGCGCCGGTGGGCTTTGAGGTGGATGGCAAGTTTTTGTGGGTGTACCAAGAAACGCCTCTACCCGCCAGTGTTAGCAGCCTTACGGTTACCCATAATGCTTTGAGGGATATATGGGATGGCCAAGTTAATACGGTCAATGTTGAAGGCCTAATCAATGGCGAGAAATCGCTTAGAACACTCACTTTCAAAGAAAATACTGAATTGCTCAAGGTTGAATTTTGAGTTAGTCGCCTATTAATAGCGGTTGGTCTGATAACCGCTTTTATTTTTAGTTGGATAAGGGTTTAATCTTTGTTAACCGCGACGAGGAATAATAGGACAGTCCCCAGTGTATAAAGCCGTCACACTTATCTCAGCAATAACCTTGTTCTTAGCAGTGCCGTCCCTGCTGGCGAAAACCTATGAAAAGCAAAGGCCACCAAGGGAATTGACGCAAGAACAGGCGGCCAGGGCAGCTGCTAACTACCAGAGGTATTGCGCTTTGTGCCACGGCGCGGATAGGGAAGGTTACGCCAATGACCACGCGCCATCGCTGCGCAGTAAAAGCTTGTTTGAATCTGGCGTCCCCCACGCGATTTTAAGGCCCCTATCCTATGGCCGCGAAGGAACCGCCATGGGTGGCTATTTGGATGAAATAGGTGGCCCATTGACCTTGGATGAAACCTGGGATCTAACCTACTGGCTGTTTTGGCAATCGGGTGCCCAGCGTATCAAGTTGACCGAAAACCCGGTGCATGGCGATGCAATTCGCGGTTCAGAGGTTTACCAGCAGCACTGTGCGAGCTGCCATGGCAAAAATGGTGAGGGGGTCAATGCCCCAGCGTTGGGCAACCAGTCGGCACTTGCCCACAACAAGGATGAGTTTATCCGCTACGCCATTGAACAAGGCCGCCAGGGCACGCCAATGCAATCATTTAAAGATATTCTTTCGCCACAGGATATAGACAATGTCACTGCGTTTATCCGCAGCAAAGCCAGCGGCTGGGTGCAAGAAAAGATGCCGCTTCGTCCGATACCAACCCCAGATCAATATGTTATCAACCCACAAAATGAAAACCCAGATTGGGAGTTGAGTGAAGGTAAATTCATCACTTCGGAGCAGCTATTTGAGGCCATGCAGGCGAAAAAGAAGATGGTATTGCTGGATACCCGGGTTAGTTCTGTGTGGCAGCGGGCACATATTGAAGGTTCAATCCCATTTCCTTATTACAGCAATCTTCGTCAGAGGGTTAAAGACCTGCCAAAAGATGTGCAAATTGTGGCTTATTGCTCCTGTCCAAGGGCTGCTGCTGTGCACACCACTGAAAAGCTCGCAGATTTAGGCTTTGACAACACGGCAGTCTTATATGAAGGCATATTTGGCTGGATGAATAAGGGCTTCCCGGTTACCCGTTCCGAATGAGGGTTAAACTATTAGTCACCTAGGAAACATGTTTTGGTTTTCTGGGAGTCTAATTTCTTGCAAGAAGGCCTTTGCTGCCGGGCTTTGGTGGCGGAGCCTTGGGTAAACTAGGGAAATATCTACCCTTGGCAAGGGGTGTGCAGGCAACAGTTGCAGCAACCTACCATCTTCTAGGAAGTGTTGGCAGTAGTTTAGGGGGACGAGTGCTATGCCTACACCCCTAAGTGCTGCTTCCACAGCAACGGGGATGGCGCCCGCGCACATATGCCAATTTACGCTAATTGATTCACCAGATTGAAAGCGCCAGACTGTTCTGTCCGCTGCTGTGACTATCGCTGGTAGCCTTCTTAACTCATTAACTGAATTAGGTTCAAAGTGCCTGGCGATAAGCTTAGGGCTTGCCACGATGACCCGGACGCCTTGGCCTAATCGCCTAATCAATAACTCAGAATCAGCCAATTCCCCCATGCGTAAGGTGAAGTCTATGCCCTCGCTAATGATGTCAACTAGGTCGTCGGAGAATCGCATTTCGACTTTAATGTTTGGGTATTTTTCCATAAATTTCCAAACGAAAGGCATTAGCAAACGCTGGCCACCAGTAAATGAACCTGACAATCGGATCAAACCCGAGGGCGTTGCGTTTGAGCCTGCAATTTCATCAACTGCTGATTCTGCATCAGCAATCAAGTCTTTTACTTTATCATAATGACGCTGACCAATGTCGGTGAGTGACAGTGCGCGGGTGGAGCGCCGAAACAAACTGGCTCCGATAGCGGTTTCATACGCATCCAAGCGCCTACTGATAGTAGATTTGCTGGTTGATAATTGCATCGCAGCCGATGTCAGTGAGCTTGTTTCAGCTATTGCGACAAAAGCCCGCATGCCTTCTAAATCAAACCTTAGTTTCATATATGCAACAATATGGTTTCGATATCTTCAATTTAACAGCAAATATGAATCAAATATACTGTTTATTAGTTATTAACCAGTTCGGGAAATCAAATGATGGCAAATGAAAATCAAATAATTGTGGTATTGGGTGCAACGGGGCAGCAAGGCCGGGGCGTGGTAGAGGCATTAAAAAGTAAAACAGCGTATAGGGTGCGTGCAATTACCCGCAACCCAGAGAATTACCAAGGTGAGGCTGACGAAGTAGTCGCGGCAAACTTGAATGAGGTCGATTCACTCGTTAAGGCATTTGATGGTGCTTATGGTGTATTTGTGGTGACCAATTTCTGGGAACAGGGTACGGATGAAATCTCGCAAGCGAAAAACGCGATTACGGCGGCAAAGGCCGCTGGCATTAAACACTTTATCTGGTCTACATTACCCAACGTAGAAGAGATAAGTGGTGGTAAATTCCATGTACCGCATTTTACCGACAAGGCGAAGGTGGATGAACTTGTTGCTGAGGCAAACTTCCAGCATCATACCTTTGTTGTAGCTTCATTCTTCTACCAGAACCTGACCACCAATATGGCACCGCAGCGGATGCAAGATGGCACTATTGGCTGGGCATTGCCGATTTCAGCCAAAAGCAAAGCCATCCATATGGCGGATATTAGTGAACTTGGCGCAGCCGTGGCAGGTGCATTTTTACACCCTGAAAAGACAGGGACAGGACAATACCTTCCAGTCGTTGGCGATCTTATGAGTTTTGAAGAAATCATTTCAACATTGGCCGCCCAGGGGAAAACCGTAACTTACCAAGAAGTGCCGGCTGATGTGTTTGCAACTTTCTTCCCTGGTGCCGATGAGTTAGGGCAGATGTTTGCTTATTTCCAGAGCCATACTTATATGGGCAATGTATTGGGGGATGCACATTTTGAATTAGAGCGGGATGTCGCTGGCAGGGTACCGACGAGTTTTGCCGACTGGGCCGCCAAAAACTGGCAGTAACGGGCCAGTTTCAGCATTTGTTATAAAGCATTAATAACTTTCATTCGTCACGTATTTAGCAGTGACTGTTCAAGCATGACCGATGGCAGACTGCCTCCCGCAAACTCAACAGATCATTAAGTCTATTTACTGGATGACGAGCACAACAATGCGAGCCGCATTAAAAACGCAGCTATGCCGAATAGGTGTCTCAGCTCAGGGCGTATTGAGCCAGCACCTCCTTTCCCATGAGTTTAAACAGCATCATGGAAGCCTCTGAGACGTTGCACGTATCAATCACATTTCCATCCTGTTCCAGAAAGCATATCCGGTCATAGCTGATACGCCTTAGTATCCAGCGCAGGGTGGGATTCTGGATGGGCTTGCGTTTCTGGTTGGGATAAAACTGGTCAGTTTTAACCAGTAATTCCCGAATTTGCTTTTGGCTGATACTGTAGATGAGTAACCCTAATGTCAGCACCATCATCAGCGCTTCAATACGGCTGTTTTTCTTCAGAAAAATATGGTTCAGGCGGTACTCGCCATCTTTCAGGAACCGGAAACCCCGCTCAACACTGTCCTGCTCTTTATATTGGGTCAGCATCTGCCTGGGCGACAGGGTTGTGTCATTGGTGGCCAGGATGAATCGGCCACAGGCATTGTGAGCCGGGCGAAGTTTGTCTTCATCACGCTGTATTGTTATCGACAGCTGATATCCCGGTTTCTGGCTCTTCTCGTCGTGCCAGTCGGTGCTGACTGTGGCGCTGTGCCATTTCAGGGTTTTGATAAATTTTTCAGCGCCCGCCACCGCATCTTGGACACAGGCAAAACGTTCACGGGACAGTTCGGTGATGCATTTATTCAGCTTTCCCTCTTCACGAACGAGTCGCTTCTCCAGCGTTTTCTCTTCCCGTTTTCGCCCTTCCTGTGACAACACAAGCAGCCACCGTTCGCCTTTAGGCGCATCCACCATCATGCCACGGTTTTTATCGTCCAGCACAGGCACATCATCGTGATCCAGTGTTTGCTGTTGATAGTGCCTCGCCAGCTTCAGCGTGCTAGGGACACGTGTTAACCACCGTATCGTGCTGGCCTGCAGGTGCTTCTTACTGTACAGCGCACCATCCGCTACCCAAAGGAAATCCTGTGTTTCCTTCAATCCCGATGTCACCCGTGAAATCGTGTCGTGAAACCCGGTTTTATCTGAATGATTGCCATCATCCATCTGGTACCACAAGGGAACGCCGGCAGAGCCTGCGGTCACCAGGGTCAGCACCACCTGTTTCAGGTCAGGCCGTTTGTCACGGGAATAGCCATATTCCGGCATGGCGAAGTCATCGTCAGCACCTTCGTATTGGCCGAATAGTTTTACACTGGTGCTGTCCAGGTGCAGCGTCTTACCCAACAAACCTTCACGGCTCAACAGCTCAAACGCCAGTTCGCTGAACAGCTTGCTGGTGCCAAATTCCGCAATCTTATCCAGTCCACGCCCTAAGGCATTATCATCAAAATCTTCGGCGCAAAGCCCTTTCGCGCCAAACAACCTTTCCACATTCAGGTGTTCAAATTGTTGATGTGCCTGATAAAGTGTCCGCTCAGGAAAGCCTAGTCCACTGAGAAGAATCGCTTTCACCCGATGACCAATGGTGAGGTTGGTACGATCATCGTCAGCCACCAGGGACAGTCGGTCGATATGCTCAACGATTTTATACTTATCAATCAGACCCGCCAGAAAGCTGGTCTGGTCGACAACGCGTGGGGTAACCTTGGCTGACATGAAACGATTAAAAGTTATTTGTTAACTGGTATGCCTATGTTACTGCATGGGGAAGAGGCTGTTTTGATCTATTTCTGAAAATGTTGTGATCCCAGGCTAATTCAAATTGTGATCTATTTCTTACACGCCTGAAAATGGGTTAGCTGAAATCGACGTGACGAATGTAAGTTAATAAGTAAAGAAGTCTATGAGAAAAGTAATACTCCTCGGTAAAGAACAGAAAAATCTAGATAAAGGGTTATCGTTGATTACGGCGACAGGCATTGAGTTTATAACCTGCACCTCTTTAGAGGCTTTGGCTGCAGCGTTAAAACATCCTGAAGTTGATACTGTCATTACCGGGGCGGGTTTGCCTATTGAGATCCGCTTGGATGCTGTCCGCATGATTTACCAAGCAAGTGACAGTATTTCGGTACATATGAAGGATTTTGCCTCTGGTCCACAAGGCTTTGGTGCTTTTGCTGACAGAGTTGTGGGTAACAAGAGTTGATTAAACTTAGCACCAACAATGCGCTGCGCCTGGAGCTGCGGGTGCCGCTATTTTTTTGGCAGCATAATGCAGTTGTCCAATATGGTATCGACTAGTTTTGTCGATTGGGCAGTTAAAGACTGGCAGTAGATTAGTCCCCGGTGTTTATTTCCGGGGACTAGATTGGCAACAGCTTAACCAAGGCAGAATTTTTCACCTGCAATTAGTGGTTTTAAAAAAATTAAACCTACTTGGCTGAATTGTTTATGCGCTAACCATTAGGGATTGAGTTTCTTGGCTTTAGCACACTCTGATGCGTTGTGTGGCTTCAGCATGATTTTATCCAAGGTAATTATGTAGCCTAATGAATTTTGGTTTTTACCTATGACAGTAAATCGTATTGGTTTATCACCATTTTTATTATAGTTAACTTGCCCTACACAGCGGGTGATCATATCACTGCCAAATGTATCGATAGGATCTTCATATTGATCCACTTCACCAATATAGGTGCCTGGATTTGCCATAGTTAGCCTGGCAATGCCGCTGGACGCGCCGTCTGGGAATCGCACGTAAACATCATATTCACCAGCGGTGACGTTTGGCACAACAAAATCGATGTAAGCTTCGCCCGCAGCAATATGTTCTTCTTTGGGATCAAACCGTATAAAGTGGCTTTCGCTTGCGTGATCACTAAATTTTAATAGATAGTGATTTTGGCCGTGCTTTTTGCCATTTTTTGTCTTCTTATTATTAGGGTGGGTATTTTCCGCTTCACCAACAAAAGAACCGGCGTCGGCAAGCCGGATCCCCAAATTGTATTGACCCAATCGATGGTAGTGTAGGATGTCATCCGATTTTCGTTTCAGTTCAGGGATCCCATACCCAAGCACGTCAGTATTTACAATTTGAGCGTTCGAGTATGTTTCAACAATTTGCTGTTGTGCCGCGACTACATTGGATGCAACATTGTTTGACTTAAGTCCATCTTCCTGCAGGTGTGCCATGTAAAACGGCACGGTATTAACAGATCCTCCAAATGTATCTGCTATGCCATCCATGAGCGTCACTAATCCAGTGTAATAGTTGTTTGTCGATACATCATTGTTGGCGTCTTTTTCGCCTTGTATCCAATAAAAACCTATCAAGTTATAGTTAGCGTCGGATTCTTTGACATTATTCCATTCGTCTTGAAGAAGCTTGAGTAAGCCTTGACCTGATGAGTAGTAACTTGCCCAGTTGAATCTTGTGGGCTCGTCAGTTACCAAGGATGTGCCGCCATGGGCAAATTTAAAAACCCTCAGCTCCCGGTTTACATTTGGGTTAGCATAGTCAGAATTACGGGAATACAGTGCCCTAGCAAGGCTAATTTCTGGTCCATAAACGCGATTACTGGTATTGCCTTTTGCATATTGTGCGGTGTTCAGGGCTGTCCAGCCACCGCTATCTGTATTTGAGCCTGCGCCACCGAAGTTGTGCTCATCGTTATTAAAATAAATCTCTATATCAGAATCGATGGTGTTGCTAGTCGGTGGGGCGAAGCCATAATGCCTGCCAACTGCATTTGATTGCCCTGCTATGACAATCAGGTCATATTGTTTTACCGTTGTTGCTTGAGCCAAGCTGGGTATTGCCATGGCGCCAAGCACCATTGATAGTGCGATGCGTTTCAACATAGATATTCCTTAATGTTTTACTAAAAAAATATAAGGAGCAAAGCACAAATCTATTCAGGAAAGAATCCATTGCCTGTTATTTGCTCCGTGCAATATTTAACTCGTGGGTGGGTTAAGATACACTTGTGAGGGTGCTAGTCAAGAATTTTGGGTATAAATAATTTACTCTAATAGCAGTTGCCGAACACTTCAGTGAGATAACAACGGTTTGTCGTAGAATACTGTTCAAAATAATGGCGCTGTGCAGAGAGGGTTTTTATATTAAAAATCAAGTGTTTAAAGCGCATTTATGGGGGCTGGGATAGCAATTGAATTGGTGTCTAAATGCGGCACCTGTCATACAGGTGCCTTTATCAGAAGGTTAAAGGGAAATATCAATTGTTCAAGATAGTATCAACTGGCACCACCTGTAAATTTTGGATACGCTGGTCTTGTGCCGCAGGTAGATCCGGCATGTCAAAGCTAGGTGTTGAGGGGTCGGTATCGGGTGGGAAATATTTGAACAAATATTCAGCCAATACATCTTGCTCTGTACCGTCGTCTGAAGTGGTGATATTGCCAGTGCGCTGGCCATCTACCTTCAGTTGCACGACGTTGGCAGCTGCATCATTTGGGAATGGGTAGCCATCGCCACCACCCGCAAGGAAGCCAAGGGTCGATAGACGGAAACGTTGTCCTGCTGCTGTATCTTTTAGTTGGCCGTCTTGCACGACGATGGTGGTATTGCCACCTTCGAGTGCGCCATTATCATCCAATACCACTAAATTCACTACCCTTGAGCCAGGCAGCTTGGTTGGATCAAAGCTAAACCTCATACCCGAAATTTGCGGGAAACGACCGGGCGTTACCCCAGGTCCAGTAGCAGATACGCTGTGTTCCAATACTTGTTTGAGTTGTGCGCCTGTGACCGTCAGGTTGGTCAGGGAGTTATTTAGGCGCAGCGCGATTTCCATATCCAACTGGCTAATATCGCCTGGATGGTTGATCCCGGGGGTTCCCATCGGGCCACTGCATTCAAGTTGGTCTGAAGTACTGCCTGGTGGCACGATACACTGGCCAATTGGTGCCCGTATCCCGCCGCCATTTTTAATGGCAACTGCAACGCTGGGGTCAACGCTTTGTGCATAGGCTAAATTGGCATCCGAAGTTAGGTTGCCAAGGTTAGTTTCTTCTGTCCTGACAGAGCCGCGTTCACCATTTAAATAGACTGAGGTATTGCCAAAGACATTGCCTACTTTTACTTCAAGTGCGCTACTGAGTCCGGCGGTAATGGCTTGCACCTTAGGGATAGCATCTGCCTTGGTCAATCCTAAATCTACCAGACCTTGCTCATCTGTCGCGTAGGCACCGTTGATTGTTGTGTCGAAAAGCGCGGGAACAAGCGCGCCATCTTGGTCGAACACGGTGACAAAACGACCAAGGTAAGTATAGTCACCGTCTACATTGACAACTACAACGGGTTCACCGGACGCACTTTGGAAAAGCAACGGGTAGTCGCCTTCGATTGCATCGCCGTCCCTTAACCGATCTGTACTATCGGCAAGTAGGGTGTTGGAGCCACCGGCAATAATAATGTCTACACCTTTTAGCAAAGGGGCAAGAGCGATTTCGACGGATATTTGCTGCATATGGGCTAGCAGGATAATTTTGTTGATACCTTCATCCGTTAACTGGTCAACGCTTGTCTGTATTTGCTTTGCGAGGGCTGCCACATCTGAGCTATCGACAGGTGTGACAGTGACATCGCCGACTTTGGTGATAGAGGGCAGTTTAGGGGTGCTTGCACCAACTACACCAATTAATTCACCATTGATATCAACGATAGTACTCGCTGCAATTTTGTTATAAACATCGGTATTTAATTGGCCGTCTGCGGAGACAGAAGCGGCACTGTCTGTGTCGCTGCTAAAGTCCATATTGGCAGACAAATAGGGGAACTGTGCCCCAACCCAAGTCCCATTTTCAGTAGCCTGCCGGCTAATTATGTTAACAAACTCGCCAACATCAAAATCTAGTTCATGGTTTCCAACCGCAGACGCCTGTGTTCCCAACGCGTTTAAATAAGCAACGTGTGCGCGGCCAACGGCGGGAACCCCCAGCAAGGGTTGTAGTGCTTGATCGCTACCGACGTTGTATTCGGGACCTGGGATCCAGTTATCGCCGGAACTTAGCACTATGGTGTTTTTATACTTGCTGCGGAAGTTATCCAAAATCGCGGAAAAGCGCACGGCGTTGTTCAATATATCGCGTCCACCATCCACGTCAGCAAAATGCAGTAGTTGCAATTCAAATGCGTCTGGTTCGCACAATCTATGTGCACTATTTTGGTTCATTGCCGGAAGCTGCCAACATTTTTCTTGGATATTGTTGGCGGGCACAGCTTCGTCGCTATTGACAGAAGGGCTATCTGGCGTGGCGCAACCAGCGGCTAAGGAAATACCAAAGGCTATTGCTGGAGCCTTTAAATTCGACTTTAAATTTGGCACTTCAGAGTACTCCCGCCGAAATGCAAATGTTTGTGTAGGGATTCATAAACTTATTTTTCTTATGTAACTACCAAATCAAGTTGGTGATTCTAATTTTTTATACAGCTTAGGTTATTACATTTTTTTTAAATTGTTTTGGGTTTTACTGGTAATTTAGTTTGTTATTTGAGCAAATACGACGTACCGGTAAATAATGGAACCGGAATTTGTCGTTTGGCTTCGGGTCAGGTCAGCAGCATAGGGTAAGTTGAATAATTGCCGCTAATCCTTTTTCATCATTTCATCCAGCGCAATGCGGTTTTTAATGGCTTCGAAGGCATCGGCGACATAGTCAGCAATTTTGGATACATCTGGCAGGGTATCCCGGCAGGCAAGGAAGCCAAACTCTATGGCGTCGCAATAGCTGACAACGGTAATATTAAGGGCTTGCCCATCAATTAACACCGAAAGCGGATACATGGCGGATAATTTGGCATCGCCAAAATACAAGGTTTGCCTCGGTCCTGGCACATTGGAAATAGTGACGTTGGCGGGTGGCGGCACAAAGTTTGTTATATTCAATTGGTTTAACGCAGCGGTAAAACCTTGGGCAAAAACAGCGAAACTGGTTGCGGCGCTCGGTTCTACATCTTCAATTTCAGATTTGGCACATTGTGTTGATGCTTCGATTCTAGCCAGGCGTTTTAACGAGTCTATTTCATCGGTGGCTAGGCTCGACATAACATAGGTAATTTGATTGCCAGGACGGTGCAATTGCGGCATGGACACTGGTACCGTGGCAATGAGGGACTTTTCTGGCAATTCTCCTATGTCCAGCATGTACTGGCGCAGGGCACCCGAGCACATGGCCAATACCATATCGTTGACTGTGGCTCCGGCACGCTTGCCAACCGCTTTCACCTCGGATAATGGCAGGGCTTTGACGGCAAAACGCCGTGCGGTAGAAATAGGTACGTTAAAGATTGATTTTGGTGCTGTAAAAGGCGCCGGCGCGGTAGCGTTTTTAAGCCCAATTGCTTTCATGCTTTGACTAAATAGCAACTTAGAAAAGTCCTGCACCAAATGGCTGCCATCGCTAATTTGGTGCATAAGGTCTGCGGTGGCCTGTTTAAGGGATTTTTCCTGCGGTTTTTCTACCAGGTGGTTTTTGCGTTTCTTTTTAACGCCCACCCAAGGAGCAATGACTTCCTGTCCGGGCGCCAAGCTAAAACAGTTCTCCATGATGGCAATACCGCCCATGCCGTCAATACAGGCATGGTGCATTTTGATGTACATGGCCATGCGGTTGCCTTCCAACCCTTCGATTAAATAAAACTCCCATAGTGGCCGTTCCCGGTCGAGCAAACGGCTGTGCAGGCGCGACACCAGTTCGAGTAAATCCTCATGGGTACCAGGGTGGGGCAAGGCGGAATGCCGGACGTGGTAATGGATGTCAAAATGCTCATCTTCAATCCAGCTAGGGCGGGAACTGGCTTTTTTGTTGCTCAGTTTCATGTTGAACGGCGGCCCCGCTTTTTGGCTTTCTAATTTGTGCAGTAAATCCCTGGCGTAGTTACCATCGTGTTCTTCGGGCAATTCGAAGATGGTCAAGCTTGCGACATTCACCGGGGTGGTTTGCTTTTCTAAAGAGAGGAAAGCCAAATCCAAAGTTGATAGCTTCTTCGTCATGATAAGGTTCCTCTTTTCCTGAATTTTTTAGTTACTAGCCAAGGAATCCAAAATTCCTGCACACTGTTGGGGGGTCATGTACCTTGGCACGGCATAAAAGCTGTGGGATTCCTTGAGGGCATTGCGGCATATGACTGAATAATCCTCTTTTTTAATGGCGGGCAACGTACCGGGCAAACCAACGGTTTGCCTTAGGGCAAACACTTCATCTACAAAGGTCTTGGCAACCTCGGCGTCGCTGTTGCCCGCAATACCGACATGGCGTCCTAGTTCTGCCAAGCGAGGGATGGCATTGGGATAGGAAAACTCCAATATGTGGGGTAATACCAAGGCATTGGCTTCACCGTGTGGCACATGGTAGAAGGCGCCTAATTGGTGGGCGATGCCATGGGTGTAGCCCAGGCCTGCCTTACTGAAGGCTATACCTGCGTAATAGGACGCCAAGGCCATGGATTCCCGGGCGGCAATATCTTTAGGGGTTTCGATGCAAACCGGTAGGTTGTCCCAAATGAGTTTGGCCGCAGTCTTGGCAAACTTATCGGTTTCTTTGGTGGCATTGGTGGAGATAAAAGCCTCTACCGCATGGGTAAAGGCATCAAACCCGGTAGCGGCAGTTACCTTGGGTGGCAAACCTAGCATTAATTCTGGATCCAAAGCAGCGGCTGTCGGGATCAATACCGGATCTGCAGCTGGCATTTTCTGCCCTGTATTTTTATCGGTAACAACCGCGGCAATGGTAACTTCCGAACCAGTACCAGCTGTGGTTGGCACCAAAAATAATGGTAGCCCCCTTTGGGTTATTTTTAGAATGCCGGTGAGTTTTTCCAGCGGTTTATTCACCACTGGCAGCACAGAAATCAGCTTGGCGGCATCCATTGAGGATCCGCCGCCAAATCCAATGACAGCGTCGCATTGCTGCTCTTTTACCAAGCGGAAACCTTCATTCACCTGGTCGTCAGTTGGGTCTGGTGTGATCTGGTCGTAGACAAAAACTGATACCCCTAACTTTTCCAGCTCCGCTACCATAGCATTGTATAAACCAATTTGGGTCAAGCCTTGGTCTGTTACCAGGATCACTTTGTTCGCGCCCATTTGTTTGATCATACGCACCAGCTGGATGTGCGAACCTTGGCCGCTGAACAATACCGGCATGTTCATGGGGATAAGGTGCACGACTAGTTTGAGGATTTTGATGTAAATGCGATAAAAAATAGTTTTGATAAAAAACATCTTAATTCCGTGAAAAAAAGAGGGGAAAGTCTGTCAGCAAAATATACCGTAAAAACCTAGCTCGCAACATTACTTGCAAATGACCTAGGTCAACTCGAATCAAAAAAAAGCCCGGTGCCAAGACCGGGCTGTATTATGCCTGTGGTTATGAGTGATAACCACGCAATAGGTTGTCAATAGCTTCCAGGGTGTCCTTATCGACACGTAACCTGGTAAGTGCATCCATCGCCTTGTCGGCAATGGCATCCTTGTCGTGTACCACCGGCGGCGCTTTGGCTGAGGCTTTGGCTGCTTCCGAATCGTCGGTTAACTGGTACAGGGTTGAGAATACCAAATGGTTTAGTTTTGGTGCTAGGATACCTAGTTGCCTGATAATGGTACCGGTCATGGTATTCACTTCAGCTGGCTGGTTGATCATGGCGCTATTAACCAATTTACCGGCTTGCTCAACGCTAAGCACATTGACGCTCTGGTATTGGGTGGTAGCGGCAATCATCTTAGTGCGTACTAGCGGCATATGGATATTGGTGAACTTGATATTGTCACTGGCATATTCAAACGCGGCGGTATTCGACCATGCGTCCAATGCGCTCTTAGAGGCAGTGTAGGAAGAGAACCTGGGGCTTCCAGAGCTCATGGCGGCAATGGTGGAAATGTTGATGACATGGCCTTGTTTGCGTTCTGTCATTGATGGCAACAGGTTCATGGTCAACCTAACCGCAGAGAAGTAGTTAATCTGCATTACCCGTTCGAAGTCGTGGAAACGCTCATAGGTGAGCTTCAATGAACGGCGGATAGAGCGGCCAGCGTTGTTAATCAAGATGTCAACATGGCCATGATCCTTCAATACTTTTTCAGCAAGATCGTCGAGTGCATCCATATCAGCCAAGTCGCAGGAGTAGCTGTAGGCATCGCCACCCCGGGCTTTGATTTCATTGACCGCAATATCCAGTTTTTCCTGGGTACGGGCTACCAGTATCACCTTGGCACCAGCTTCAGCACAGTTGTCCGCCACTTCACGGCCGATACCCTCCGAACCACCGGTAATAAGGATGGTTTTGCCCTTGGCCACGTCTGGCAAATAATGGGGTTTCATATAGGCTGGGTTCAGGTGCTGTTCCCAGTAGTTCCAAAGCCTGCGGGCATAAGTTGATAGCGGCGGTACGCTAATGCCGCTGCCTTCAAGCGCAGCCAGGGTATTGGTGCAGTCGTATTTGGTATTGAGGTCTTCAGTTAACATTACCTCTTTGGGAATACCTAGGTTCTCCAATACCGACATCTTCACGCCAGCCACAATGGCCTTATTTTGTAGGAACATTCGTGCACCCATAGGGGCAAAATCGAGCAAGCGTTCGGCCGGGATCTTCAGCTTCATGGTTGGTCCTTTGGCGGCTTTCAAGAAGTTATTGATCACCTGGCCAAAGGTCATGGATTCTGGGTTGGTTAGATGGAAGCACTTGCCATCTAGATCAGGCTGATGGCTAATGTGATCCATTGCTTTGGCAATAAAGTCTACCGGAACAAGGTTGAATTCATTACCCTTATAAACTGGTAGCGGTACCCAACGCGGCACCACTTCGGCGATGGTGTTTATCAATTCGAAGAAATAATAAGGCCCGTCGATCTTATTGATCCAGCCCGTTTCAGAATGGCCTACCACGATGCCGGGGCGGTATATGCGCCAAGGCAGGGCGGTTTGATTGCGCACCAACCCTTCTGATTCGTGCTTGGTCTTGAAATACGGATTGCGCTCAAGGCCAACTGCCTCATCAAACATGTCTTCGGTAAATGTGCCGGGGTAGAAGCCACCGGCAACAATAGAACTGACATGGTGGAAGCACTTAACATTGAGTTTTTCTGCTAAATTTAAAGCTTGTTGCGTACCTTCAATGTTGGCGCGCGCTTGCTGCTCTTGGTTGGCGGTCAGGTCATAGACTGCACCCACGTGGTAGAAGTGGTCGACTTGCTCAAGGCTGTCCGGGTCAACACCACACAAGGGGGCACTTAAATCGCCCGTAACAGGTATCAGTTTGTCTTTTTCCAAGCCATTTTCAAAGGCCAGTTTTTCAATCTTTTTGACCGAGCCTTCACGCACCAGCGCGTAAATTTTTCCTTCTCGTTTTGCAAGCTGTTGCAAAAACTGTTGGCCAATAAAACCCGTAATACCTGTCACAAAATAATTCATATGTTCCTCACTATTGTACTTTGGGATTCTGGTTCAGTCACAATCAATGCGCTGCCAGAGTTTTAAGCGACATAGGACTAATCTTAGTTTGGAAATGTATCATTTCAATCTTTGTTAGCGGGAACTTTCACTTTAGCGACAAATTCCCTGATTTTGGCCACTTTAAAGGCCTTTATCGCTATTCTTTAGAACAAAAAATAGCCAGTCCAAACCCTGTTAAAAGGTATTTATCTGGATGTCTTGTCACTGTGTTGTTTATTACCCAGATATTCGGCGATGGTTAAATGGCCTAAAAAGCGCTTTTAGGATCCTACCGGCGCTTAAAAATTGTGCGTTAGCGCTTGAATACACTGCATAGTTTGTCATTGCGGCATTATGTCATCATAAATTAGTTGTAGTTCATTCTAATTAATTGGCAACATGCTAGGTTAGGTTTTAACCTTAAGCTAGTTAGCTTGTTTTTAACTACCGGATAAGGCCTTGGACAAGCGCTCGGTGGAAACGGGGTTATCGGGTATATCTACGGCTAAATACGCTCACAACATTGCAGGGCACAATGAACTATAAATCCTCAACCCTAGTACTGGCATTACTTAGCTCGGCCGCAGTGGCGCAGGAGGAGCCGAGGTACAAACAACTTTTAGCTATGGACTTAGGAGAAATGCTTAAAGTTGATGTGGCTACTGGCACGGCAAAACAGCTTTCGGAGGCGCCTGCTGTAGTTTCGGTCATCACCGCTGAAGAAATACGTGCCATGGGGGCGAGGACTTTATCTGAAGCAATAGAGCGGGTGCCGGGCCTACATATTTCAGCAGGGTCAAATCGCGGCTTGGAAACTTTCGCCATCAGGGGGATACATACCGATACTACACCGCAAGTCTTGGTGATGATTGATGGCATAGAACTGTCGGAAATGACCGCTTTACCTACTACCTATGGATTTCATTTTCCGGTGCATGCCGTCGAAAGGATTGAGATTATCCGCGGACCGGGCTCCGCTGTTTACGGCGCAGATGCCTTTAGTGGGGTTATTAACGTTATCACGACTGAGCCCGGCTCAATCAATGGCACATCCGCTGGATTAAGTGTTGGTTCCTTTGATTACGCGGAAGCTTGGGTCAATACTGATTTTTCCATAAATGATGTGGATATAGCGCTTTCAGTTACCGGTGAAAAACAAAACAACGATAATGATAGGACGACCCCCTACGGGGTGATGGAACGTTCGCGGGATATGGCAAACATCCATCTGAATATCAAGTACGGGCAGTTTTCCTCTAAAAATTGGTATTGGCGTACCCATCAATTTATGGGGGTGGGCGCCGGTATCATTGGCAACGACATCGACCGGGATCGCACTATCAACTACAAAACCCAATTCAGCTGGGATGGCAATATTGCTGAAACGCTAGATGCTTCGTTTTTGCTATCTTACACATATGCAAACTACGATGCTTTGTTCCAGCTGTTCCCGTCCGGTGTTTGGCCCGTTGGCGATGATGGCAATATATTGCAGCCACCGTTTACTCCTGTAACCTTCCCTGATGGTGTTATTGGCCATCCTGAGGGGACATCTACGCGGTTGAAGTTTACTTCAACCTTAATTTATTCTGGATTTGACCAGCACCGGCTTCGGTTTGGCTTTGGCGGTGAACGTTCCGAGCTTAAGGATGTAAAAGAGAAAAAGAATTTTGGTCCCGGTGTGTTGGATGTTGATAATCTTCCCACAGACCTTGTGAGCCGCACTATTGTTGATGTTTCTGGGACGCCTTTTATATATACCCCAGACTATAAAAGGGATCTTTGGTTTGTATCTATCCAGGACGAATGGAAGATTTCAGGGAATTTAGAGTTAACCAGCGGTATCCGCTACGACCACTATTCAGATTTCGGCTCGACTGCCAACCCACGTGTAGCCTTGGTTTGGGCAAATACCGAGGCACTAACTAGCAAACTTTTGTACGGAACAGCGTTTCGGGCACCGAAAGTTGCTGAACTCGCTTTTGTCAACAACCCAACTACAATCGGCAATCCTGAACTTGAAGCGGAGAAAATTGAAACCATTGAACTGGCCTTCGATTACAGGCCGAACAAATTCCTAAGTGGGCAATTAAACTTGTTTTTGTACCAAGCCGAAGATCTAATCCAACAAAACCAGTTTGTTTACGAAAATAGCGGTGAACAAGATGGACGGGGGATTGAGTTGGACGTGAGTTGGCAAGCGACAGATGCGCTTCGCATCAATTCCAATTTGTCCTACGTCAATGCGGAGTTACCTTTAACCGGAGATGATAAAGAACAAATTCCTGGTTTTATGGCATTTGTTGACCTGCAATATAAGTTGCAAGCAGATTGGTTGTTGACCATGCAAAATTATTGGATAACCGATAGGATGCGCAGGGCAGGTGACCTGCGCCCTGATGTGGACAATTACGTAAAGACTGACTTGAATATCCTATGGCATCCATCCCCGAGTTGGCAGTTGCGCTTTGGCATTAAAAACGCCTTTAACGACAATATTGTGGAACCACTGCCCGATTCCCCTTTATTTGGTTTAGGCTTGGGTTTCCCCGATGATTTTCCCAAGGAAAGCCGGGCTGTCTTTGGTACTATTCAACATAACTTCCATTAGGCAAGACGGATAAATTAGATCCGGTATGTTTACCAACGCCCATCCTAGACAGTTCCTGTTCCTTAGTTTGTTATTATTGGCAACGTGGTTTGGTGTCGCTCAAAACTATTCACCCAATGATTTTAAAGTGGCATTAGTCGGTCAATTCATTAAAAATATTGAATGGCCTTCGGAGCAGGAAGGCACCGCCTTTACCATCGCTGTTTTGCAAGACCAAGAAATGATGCGGGTACTATCGGTATTGGATGGGGAGGCAATTAACGGGAAACCTTTAAAAGTGCAATTTGCCAGTGAGGTGAGCCAGTTATCGGACGCTAAAATTGTCTACATATCAAGCAGGATCACTGGAAATCTAGACAATGTATTGGCGCTTACACGTGGCAGTGGGGCATTGGTTGTGACCGAAAATAGCCCGAACTTGCACAACGTCATGATTAATATCATCGACAGGTCGGGCAGCGATGACGAACGCTACCAGTTGGCTTTCCAAATAAACCGTCCCAATATCCTGTTTGAAAACTTAACTATTAAACCTGATTTGATATTGCATGGCGGTACCGAGCTAGATGTTGCGAGCTTATACCGTGAGACCGAACAAGCTATGCAGGCCTTGAGGTCAGATAACCTAGACTCTTTAAGGCAATTGGAAGAAAAGCGCAGCCAACTGGCGCAGCAACAAACCGCACTGAAAACCATGGAAGCAGATTATTTAGAGTTGGCCAACCAGTTGCGCCAGAGCCAGGCCTTGTTGCGCCAACAAAAAGCGGATCTTGCAGAAACGACAGCCAGGCTTGACCAAGTAAACCAGGATTTTCAAATTGCAGAAAGGGAGGCAGGGGAAAAACTCCGTAATGCCCAAGCGGCTGTTGCAGAGCAGGTGACGATACTTGAATCACTTGAGTTACAAGTTATGGAAACCAATAACTTGCTCCAGCAGAGGGAAACAGAATTACAAATAAAAGAGTCAGAACTGCAATCGAAGGAGATAGCATTGCAAGATGCATCGGACGCCCTCGAGCTGAAATCTGTTGAGGTGCAACAACAGGCAAAAGTGATTGACCAACAATACGTTGTAATTATCGGGATCTTGCTCACCCTATTAATATTTACCATATCCACTGTTGTCATTATCAAAATGTTTCTCAGGAACCGTTCTATTACCCGGGAGCTGGAATCGACAGTCAGTACCTTGAAGACAGCCCAACAACAATTGATTGAAACTGAAAAATTAGCATCGCTTGGGCAATTGGTTGCTGGTGTCGCCCACGAAATCAATACCCCATTGGGCATTGTAGTTACCTCTTCCAGCATCGTTGGCGAAGAAGCTTCTAGCTTTTTGAAAAAAATGCACGGCAACGCCCTTAAGAAGAGCGAAATGCAGCGGTTTTTGGAGAGCCTGATGGAAACCGACCTGCTTATTCAGAACAACCTAGATAAATGTGTAAAGCTTATCCAGAATTTTAAACAGGTATCTGCTGACCAGATTGTTGCCGAAAACCGGGACATTTGCTTGCGGGATTACATAGACGAAATTATGGGGACATTATCCGTTTTCATGGAACGCAATGACATTAGCTGGAGCCTGACCGGTGATAACCCAACGCTCAACTTGGATCCCGGCCTTTTGAGCCAAGTCATCAATAACTTGGTAAACAATGCTATTAACCATGCTTTTGAGGGAGTTCCTGAACCCAGGATATTGATTAATATCGCCTCAAGCACTGGACATCACGAAATAGAGTTCAAAGATAACGGGGTTGGTATGGACGACCAAGTGAAGAAAAAGATATTTGAACCATTTTTTACCACCCGCAGGGGCAACGGCGGTACTGGGCTGGGCATGAATATTGTCTACAACTTGATAACGTCCAAGTTGCACGGTTCTATTTCCGTGGAAAGTGCCCCCAATCAGGGAACCACTATCAAACTAGTTTTGCCTGTAACTTCGCAACAAGGGATCGGGTGACCCAATATAGTGTTCTAGGAACTGTTGCAAAAGCCTCCGATACAGCTTTATAATTGACGGTATCCCATATTTGGAGTTTGCGCCGCAATGAACAACTAAATCCTGTTATCCATTTTTTCATTCATTTTTTGGAACACAGGGTTAGTAGGCGTAGCTTTTTCTTGTCTGTTTTAGACAAACATCGATTCGCTTAACTTCACTTCGGTTAAAATCTCCGATAACGGATGGTGACGTTGCCACCTTCATTTGCTATGCCTTACGCCCCTGCATATAGGAGGCAGGCTATGCCAGTATTACAAGCTCACAACATCAGTTGCCAGTTCGAGAACGGGACGGTGTTGTTCCAGGATATTTGTTGCTCCCTAACGCAGCGCAGGGTGGGCTTAGTAGGGCGCAACGGCATTGGTAAGTCCTTGTTACTTTCCTTGTTTAGCAAGGAATTTTTGCCTAGTTCAGGCAGTGTCACTTTAAACAGCAGTTTTGCGACCTACAGGCAGCAATCTAACCAAGATGCACTGTCTGGTCGAACCATCGCCCAGTACCTTAATTTGGACAAGGTGCTAGCTGCCCTTGACCTCATTGCACAGGGAAGGTGCGAGCAACATCTATTCGATATCGTTGGTGATAGCTGGGATTTAAAAGATACGCTTGCAAAACAACTGCTCGGCCTGGGTATACCAGCTGATCCCAACCTGCCGTGCGGCAACCTCAGCGGGGGGCAAATGGCGAAATTGCAGCTTTGGCAGCTATTCCAGGCAAACCCTGGTCTACTGTTGCTAGATGAACCCTCTAACCATCTAGACAGTGAGGGTAAGCGGTGGTTAATCGAAGCGATGGGCGCCTTTGGCGGTTACATTCTACTAGTTAGCCATGACCGGCAGTTGCTTAATGAAATGGAACAAATTTGGGAACTCAGTAGCCTTGGCCTGAAGCAGTTTGGCGGCAACTATGATTTTTATTTTGAACAAACAAACCTAGAGAGGGAAGCGTTGGCTAGGCAAATAAAAGCCGTGTGCAGGCAACAGCGGAAACTTGAGGTAGAGGCACAAAAAAATAGGGAAAAAGCGGAGCAAAGGGCAGCCCAAGGAAACCGAACCCGAAAGCAAGGCAGCCAACCTAAGGTGATGCTGGACTTTAAGCGGGGCAATGCTGAAAAAGCCGCATCCAGCCGTTCTAAAAACGAAGTTCTACGAGGAAAGCAGCTGCAGCAAAAGGCAACGGAGCTAGGTGCAAAGTTGGAGGAAGCTGGACAACAAAAAATGTACATGGCTAACAGTGATCTAGGGAACAAGGTGCTGGTAAACATAGTCAATGGGCAACTTCCCCACGGCATTAGAACAAGTATTGATTTGCAGCTAAACAGCCGCACCAAACTGCACCTCAAAGGCAACAATGGCTCTGGTAAATCAACCTTAATGCAGGTGTTGTTGGGGCAGTTACCACTGAATTCAGGTGACGTTAGTGTCAATGCGCCATGTTGTTACTTGGATCAGCATTTTGGTTTATTGCAACTGGAGCATACCATACTTGAAAACTTAATGGATCAATGCGAGGGCATGGATGAAACCAAAGCGAGGACGCTGTTGTCGGGTATCGGGTTTAGGCGCGATAGCGTATACCAGCGTGCTGGCCTGCTCAGCGGTGGTGAAAAAATGAAACTGGCCATGTTGATAGTGGGACAACGCCGCTCGCCAGCCTTGTTGTTACTGGATGAGCCGGATAACCACCTGGATATTGATTCTAAAATGCAATTGGCAAACTTACTCAGGGACTACAAATCGGCCTATATTTTAGTGAGCCATGACGATGATTTTGTTTTGGAAGCGGGGGTTACCGACGAGTTTTACCTTTGAAAGGGCAAAACTCATCCTAATCCCTGGCACTAATGAAACCAAAAGGACTAAGAGCCAGCCATTGCCTGGTAATGCTTCCTAACTTCGCTGGGACTGGTGCCTATTACTTTTTTGAACGCCCTGGAAAAGGCTGCTTCCGATTGGTAGCCAATATCTAGGGCAATGGCGAGAACGCTCTGTTTGCTTAGCTGCAGCTTTGAGTAGGCTAAGGACATGCGCCATTCGGTTAAATAATCCATAGGAGTATTGCCAACAAGCCGCTTGAATTGTTGGGCAAAGCTGGTTCGCGACATGCCAACCTCTGACGCCAACTCTTCCAAGGTCCAGTGTTTGTCTGGTTGATCGTGTATCAGTTTTAACGATTTCCCTATCCGGTCATCATCCAAGGCACCTAGCCAGCCCAGTTTGTCGTCGCTCAATTCTGTTAGGTATTGGCGCATAGCGGCAATCACCAATATATCAGCTAATCTGGCGATTACCGCTTCGGCACCTATTGCTATTTGCCGCGCTTCTGACTGGAGTAGGCTACTGATGCCGGAAACGATGCTGGTAGATTGATCCGAACCCGCATCTATTTTGATGTATGAGGGGAGTATACCTAGCAATTTAATGGCTAAGGGATGCTGGAAGAGCAAGGCGCCACAGATGAGGCGGGTAACATTGCCGCCTCCACCAAACTCCAAGGTCTCGTAGCGCTCGGTTATGTGTTTGATAGGCAGCTCTGATAGCGGTGTGAATTGTTGGCATTGGCCATCGGAAAAACGATGGCCTTCACCTTTGGGGAATAAAACGAAGTCGCCAGTGGCAAGGGTAAAACTTGAGTTCCCGGCGCTAAAATGGGCTGCACCGTCAACAACAAGGTGGAACATCATGCAATTTGGCATGGGCGGCATGCTGGTGGCCCAGGGACTACTTAGGGTAGAGTTGGTAAAAAAAGCACTTTCCATGCGCAAACTATCTAGTAGCTTGCCCAGAGGCTGATCTTTTATGGGGGTGCTAGTACGTTGTTTGTAGTCAAAGCCCATGTTTTGCCCTGATGGCAGTGTTTTGGTACTTGCAATATAGCTTATGGAAATCGAGCCCCGCCAGCACTAGGGTGCAAACTAAAGTAAAATGCCCCTAATAAAAAGGGGCATCAGAGTTTTAGTTTCGCTATTTAAAGCAGCATTAAAAAGGAGGATGCAACCGCGCTGTAGCTTCTAATATGGTTCCAGAATAGCCATTTATGCAAATATCCCCGCCATACCAATCCTAAATCTGGCTTGCCGCTGGTATCCCTCAACAAGTTGTTAAGGGGGACATTTTTGACTACCGTAACTAGGGTGGTACCAATGAAAAATAGCAATCCTGCGATGTTTTCCAACGTCCCCCCGCGAAAAACAAAGTATACGGCTGCAACGCCAGAGATGATAAAGCATGCCATAAATAGCGGATTTAGGATTACTTTGTTGATGGTAACCATGACTTGTGCACCGTTATCAAATTGTTTTAGGGACGCCATAATGGTGTTGGAAAAAATTAAGTAGATCCCCACCATTATCATCATGCTCAATTGTAACAAGGCTTCTAGCGCCTGCATTAAATCAGTACTGGTGATCATATTTCCTCCGCGAAAAAGTGGGCGTTGTTTAAAACAAACTGATCAAAGCTGGTGGGCATGCGTCCAAGTGCCTGCTGTACGCCATCGGTAAGGAATTCATTGCGGCCATCCAACACTTCTGTAAATAGGTAGGTCAGCATCTCAATGGCACCAGGTTCAACGCCGTCATTGTTTAACCGGGTTTGAAATTCCCCTAGGCTGATCTGTTCAAAACTGATTTGGCGGTTTAGCAATGAGCTAAAGCGCTCTGCTAGCTGGCCAAAATTCAATAATTCAGGCCCTGTCACTTCATAAAGTTGGCCATTGTGTTTGGCATCGGTCAGCGAGGCCACCGCCACTTCGGCGATATCATCAATATCAACAAACGGCTCAGTGGTATCAGCAACGGGCAAAGCAATGTTACCATCCATAATAAACTGCCTAAACAAGCCCTCGCTGAAGTTTTGGTTAAACCAGGAGGCGCGGATGATCGTCCAGTTTAATCCTGATTGTTTCACGATGTTCTCACAAGTTTGGGCGGCAGGTTCACCGCGACCAGAGAGCAAGGTGATGTGTTTCACCCCTTTGATTTTAGCCAGTGCACAGAACTTGGAGATGTCTTGGGGCGCTTTGGGTACGGCCAAGTCTGGGTAATAGGTGAGGTAAACAGCATCGACGCCCGTTAGTGCTGCAGACCAGGTGGTTGCATCGTCCCAGTTAAATTTTACTTCAGCATTGCGGCCCGCGGCTTTTGGCTGCAAGCCTAGCTTGTCTAGACGCTGCATGACCCTGGATCCTGTTTTACCGCTGGCACCGATAATCAAATGTTGTGTTGTTGCTTTCATGTTAAAAACCTCATCAATTTGCTAGTTGTTTGTTTTGATGGGGTTAGTCTAGGGAAAGCGCGCCGCCGGGACTTTGCATTGCGTACCATGCGCTTTGCATATCGTACAAAAAACAAATTTTTTGTGTAACTATTCAGCCTGATCCATAAAACTGTTTAACCTCCTTTTTGTGATCGATTAATTGAAATAGCCCTGAAATGTTGGTTGTGAGATCCTGATATCCCAAATAAAGGTGTTAGCATGAATGGATTTAAAAAGTATCAACATTAATGCTTTGGTCGAGCAAACCAGAGAGCAGCTAGAGCAGGATTCTAGCCTGACACCCGCGCTAAAAGTCACTATTGAGCTGCTTTTGACTGTCGTAGTGTTGCTATCAAATAAGCTGGGTATTAATAGCAACAACAGCAGCCTCCCGCCTTCACAAGATATCAACCGAAAAAAGAAAAGACATTCATCAAGTGAGCGAAAAGCTGGCGGCCAGATAGGTCGCAAGGGGAATACCCTCACGCAAACCGATACCCCTGATGTTGTAGAAGTCCTCGAACTGGATATCACCCAACTGCCAAAAGGCAATTATCGAGAAGTGGGTTACCAAAAACGCCAGGTGGTGGATATCGACATTAGTCGTGTGGTAACCGAGTACCGAGCACAGATACTGGAAAATGAACAAGGTGAACGGTTTATGGGGGAGTTTCCGGAAGGGGTGACTGCGCCAATCCAGTACGGTGCAGGAATGAAAGCGCATGCGGTGTATTTGTCCCAATACCAACTTTTACCCTATAACCGTATCGAAGAATACTTTACTGACCAACTTGGAATTCCTGTCAGTGCAGGGAGCCTATTCGCATTTAATGAACAAGCAGCCTCGTTGATAACGTCGACAGGTGCAGAAAGCATCATTAAACAACAACTGAGACAGTCCCCCTTACCTGTGCATGTGGATGAAACAGGTATCAACATTAGTGGCAAGCGCCAGTGGTTGCACAATACGTCATCTCGATGGTGGACCTATTTCCATCCCCATGCCAAACGAGGCAAAGAGGCGATGGATGAAGCAGACATTTTACCTCACATAAAAGGTGTGTTATGCCACGACCACTGGAAGCCCTATTATCAATACACCCAATGCCAACATGCCTTGTGTAATGCTCACCATCTTAGAGAGCTTGAGCGTATATGGGAGCAAGAGGGGATGGAGTGGGCAAAGCAGATGCAAGACCTGTTAAAGGATATTAATCATTACCAACAAGCCACAGCTTTTGTCAGTGAACAACGCATTGCGGCTTATAAACAACAATACCAGGCCATATTGAACGAGGCTGAATTAGCCTGTCCACCGCCAGATAACAACCAACGAAGGCCCGGACAAAGAGGGCGGTTAAAACGCAGCAAGTCCAGGGCGTTACTGGAAAGGTTAAGGGACTACGAAGAAGACGTACTGCGATTCCTTACTCACCCCAATGTGCCCTTTACCAATAACCAGGGGGAAAACGATATTCGCATGACCAAAGTGCACCAGAAAATCTCAGGCTGTTTCCGCAGTATGCAGGGAGCGAAAATATTTTGCTTGGTTAGGAGCTACCTATCGTCATGTAGAAAGCAACAAATCACCGCGTCTGAAGCTCTCACATTACTGTTTCAGAAAAAGCTGCCTGATATTTTTATCATTGAGCAAGCTGAATAGTTAATTTTTTGTTTTGTGGACGTTCGCAATCCTGGCCGACAACATTTGTAACCAGAACTCTGCTTTAAAAAAATGAGCGCGTATCCATGTTACCTGCTTGTCTATAAATACAAATTAAGGATTGGTTATGGATATCAGTTTAAGGGAAGTCACCAAGGACAACTGGCTGGATGTAGTACATTTGCAGATTAGCA
This sequence comes from Alteromonadaceae bacterium, assembly GCA_965279005.1. Classification (GTDB taxonomy): domain Bacteria; phylum Pseudomonadota; class Gammaproteobacteria; order Enterobacterales; family Alteromonadaceae; genus Planctobacterium. Next base: position 481,713 of record CBDIHK010000030.1, read on the forward strand.
AGGAACAAGAAGATTATGTTGCATTAAATGCAGAATCTATCGCTGAATCCTCTTTTTACCCCCACTATGTTAACCGCGCAATTTACCGAGGCGACACGGTTGTCGGCTTTTTGCAATATTACCAAGAGCTGGATGAAGGCCTGCCAGATGAGTTTTACATTGCCCAGTTTATGGTAGACCTCAAGCTGCAAGGGCAGGGCATAGGCACTAAAGCTACTGAATTGGTAATTAAAGAGATTAGCCAAATCCCTGAATGCAAAATTATCTCAATCCTATACATGCCAGGCCACCATGCCATGCGCCAGTTTTATTCCCGGTTTGGTTTTGCGGTAACCGAAGAGGATGACGAGGATGGCGTGGTGATGGAGTTGAAGGTGAGGTGAGGTTTAAGCAATGCATTTGTTGTGGTGATAGGTTAACGCTTTGTTAACAATTAATCGTTCCAATAGTTGATCACCAGGCAATTAGCCTCTATGGTTCGTTACTTTGTCACATTTCCATCCGATAAAAATAACAGGCTAATTGATTATGCGAATATTCAAAAAGGCACTTACTTGCCTTGGGTTTCTTTCGGCCGCTACTTTGTCTGCTACAACATTGGCGCAAGACAACTCAGAGTGGTTTTTACATAGCGCTATTTCACCTGATGGCAAACAAGTATTGTTCAGCCACAAAGGTGATATCTTTACCGTATCCAGCAAAGGCGGTATTGCCCGGCCACTTACGGTGCACAGCGCATGGGATGGCCACCCAGTGTGGTCTGATGACGGTAAGCACATTGCGTTTGCCAGTGACCGCAATGGCAACTTGGATGTGTATTTGATGCCTGCTGTAGGCGGTAAAGCTACCCAGTTGACCTATCACTCTGCTGATGATATTCCGAAGGATTTCACTGCAGGAGACGAGGGCGTTTATTTTGTCTCCGCCAGGTTAGATAGTGCGGAGGCCTCTATTTTCCCAACCAGGCGCCTAACTGAAACCTACCAGGTATCCGTTGCTGGCGGCACGCCTAGCATGGTGTCTACCATTCCAGGAAGCGAGCTTAGCTTAAGCCCGAATGGCAAACATATCCTATACCGAGATGAGAAAGCCTATGAAAACCAGTTCCGCAAACGCGATGTATCTGCTTTTGCCCGCGATATCTGGTTGATGGATTTGGAGTCTGGTGAATATCGCCAGTTAACCACCTTTGAAGGGGGTGACCATAACCCAGTATGGTCTGACAATGATACTTTCTATTATACCTCCGAGGAAAAATCGGGAGTATTCAACGTTTGGCGCTCTGATTTAGATGGTGATAACAAACGCCAAATTACCGATTTCGATTTGCACCCAGTGCGCAGCCTATCCATTAGTGACGATGGTGATTTAGCTTTTGTACACCATGGCAGCATTTATGTTAAAGACGGGCGCACACCTAAAAAGCTCAAGGTCACCATAGCTGCCGATAGCCAAGAAAACGCGATTGACCTCACTAGGTTATCTGGCCGAATTAGCGAGTTTGCCGTGTCCCCTGATGGCAAAGAAGTTGCTTTTATTGCCCGTGGCGAAGTCTTCGTAGCTAGCACTGAATTCAACACCACCCGCGCCATCACCAACACGCCGCAGCAAGAGCGCAGCGTATCATTCCACAAAGATGGCCGCACCTTGTTGTACGCCGCTGAGCGCGATGGTCGATGGGGTTTATATGAAACCTCAATCGCCGATGAAGACGAACCCTATTTCTTTGCCGCCACCAAGTTGCAAGAGGAGGTGCTACACCTAGCCGACTCGGATAGCTTTCAACCCCAATACTCTCCTGATGGCACCAAAGTGGCATTCCTTGCAGGCCGTGATGAAATCCAGGTCATCAACCGCGAAACCAAGGAAGTCAATGTCGCACTGCCCAAAGACCAAAACTATTCTTACGCAGACGGCGATATCTCGTTTTCGTGGGCGCCGGATAGCTATTGGATGACGGCTGACTTTGCGCCTAGGAACCGTTTGTTTATAACCAATGTCGGTATTTTCCCAGCTGATGGTTCTGCAGCGCCTGTTGATATTAGTTTGTCCGGCTATTATGACGGCGGCCCTATTTGGCACAACAAAGCCAATGCAGTGTTGTGGTCCAGCACCCGTTATGGCCAGCGGGATCACGGTAGCTGGGGTAGGGAGTCTGACGTAATGGCCGCCTTCTTGACCCAAGACAGCTATGACAAATTCCGTATGAGCAAGGAAGAATATGCCCTGCATAAAGAACTAGAGAAGAAGCGCGAGGAAGACAAAGAGAAAGACAAAGACGACGCCAAGGATGAACCCGAAACTGAGTCAAAAGATCCAGATTCAACAGGATCAGGAGCCAATGGATCCGAAGCCGAAGGTTCTGGCAACGGCGAAGACAAAAAAGAAGAAACCAAGCCGCTTGAGATTGACTGGGATGATATAGAGATGCGCACAGTGCGCCTGACTATGCATGCTTCAGACCTAGCGGGCGCGGCAATGACAAGTGATGGTAGTACCTTGTATTATTTGTCGCGTTTTGAAAAAGGCTACGACCTGTGGGCGCACAAGATCAGGGAGAGGAGCACCAAGCTAGTGGCTAAGCTGAATGCAAGTAGCGTGTCCCTGTACTTGTCACCTGATGACAAAAAAATCTATGTATTGGCTGACGGTACTATCCGCAGTGGTAAAGTGGGGGACAAGATTTCCCTTAAGCCAATTTCGGCCAAGCCGGTAATGCAATTGCAAGCGGCGCAAGAACGCGAGTTTATGTTCAACCACAGCTGGCGCGTGATTAAGGACAAGTTCTACCGGGACGATTTCCACGGTGTTGACTGGGATGCCATGGGGGAAGCCTATCGCGTGAAGCTACCTTCAATAGGCCACAACCGCGACCTTGCCAACATGTTTGCTGAAATGACCGGTGAACTCAACGCTTCCCACATTGGCTCATCTTACCGTCCCCGCCCCAAACCTACGGATACAGTAACCGGTGCCCTTGGTTTGTTTTTTGACACATCAGATACAAGTGGCGCATTGTCAATTGTTGAAGTGTTGGATAAAGGTCCGCTAGATAAAGCTAATATTGATGTGGTGGCTGGCGATAAACTCACCGCAGTTGATGGCGTAGCCCTAGGTGCAGGCCAAAACCTTTATGCCTTGTTGAACCATAAAGCCGGTAAACGGGTGCGTTTGTCTTTTGAAAACGCTGAGGGTGAAAGCTTTGATGAAGTGGTCAAGCCGATAAGCTTGCGCCAGCAAGGTGAGCTGCTCTATAAACGCTGGGTAAACGGCCGCGAGCAATTGGTGGAAGAGTTGTCAGGTGGCCGCTTGGCTTATGTGCATGTGCGCGGAATGAATGATCCAAGCTTTAGGGATGTTTATTCTCGTTTGCTCGGCAAACACTTTGATAAAGAAGCAGTAGTAGTAGACACCCGTTGGAACGGTGGTGGCTGGTTGCACAACGACCTGGCCAAGCTACTGACCGGTGAAGAGTACTTCACAATGCATGTGCGTGGCCGCCAGTACCACGGGGATCCATTGGATCAATGGAATAAGCCGTCAGTGCTGGTGATGAACGAAGGCAACTATTCTGATGCCCACGCCTTTGCCTATACCTACGATCAACTTGATATTGGTGAAATGGTGGGCATGCCGGTGCCGGGCACAATGACCGCGGTGTGGTGGGAAACCGGGATTTCCGGTGATTTCCGTGCTGGCGTACCGCAAGTGGGGATGAAAAACACCAAGGGCGAATACTTGGAAAACAACCAAACTATGCCTGATCATATGGTAAACAATGATCCAGCTTCAGTTGTTGCGGGCCAAGACAAGCAAATTGAGAAAGCTGTGCAGGTGTTGCTACAAAGCCTGGATAACAACTCAAACTAAACCTATTGTTACTGCCGCCAAGGAGCTTCTTTGGCGGCTACTTCCCCGCATTTTTACCAGCTTAACAATCCGTGTAACAAATTACACCTGCCCAAATATTGAGCAAGCCCCTGCCTATTTGCTAACCTATTGATATTCAATGATTTGCATCTGATGTAGTTTCTACTAAGGTTTTTTAATGGCCTGGCAGATAATGAATGTGTGTTTATACCGTTTTTACAATGGGCCAGTAGCATAGAGGTGCCGGGGAACTATGACGTTATTCCCTGTTGATAGAACTGAAGAAAATGAAAACATAATCGCCAAGCTGGTACCCTATGCTATGGAGGGGCAGTACTCGGCTGGCCTAGATGCGCTTGACATCGAGCTTGATGAAGACGCCCGCATGAACTTCAGCCATGAAACCGCGCGGCGTATCCAGCCCTCCAATTCCCCAGTTGATAACTCTGAAATCGCCCATTATCCGGTGGAGACCATTGTGGTGGGCGAGCTTGAGTGCAGTTTGGATCGCATTGGCCAAAAAATCCTCAAGAAGATGCTGGCACTGTACCAGGATAAATACACAATTGGTGTTCAAGAAGCCTGTATCTCGCATCCGTTGTATCAAGAATATATGCGTGAAGAGCTGGCGGAAAAGCGCAAACAAGCGTTTTCCGTGCCATTGGAATGTTACGCAGATACGGCCATTAAGAACATGGCACTGGTGCCTAATTTTAAAGTCCATAGCCAACAGTTTTTACAAGGCCGCAATGTCAAAGTTGCTGGCATATCAGAAAACTCCCTGTTACTCGAAGCTGATACCGAATTCAATTTACCCAAAACAACCAAATGCAATTTTGTTTTTCCCCCTATCATTAATAAAAAGCAAAACACCAATATCATTGCCTATGAATTTGTAGATTGTGTCAAAAAAGACACTGACCTATTCGTGTTCCGGTTTTATTTTTCCCCAGGCAATGCGGAAGAAAAAATGCAGGGATTACAGCACTACCTGGAACAACATAAACATGCGTTCCCACTGATGCTGGAGCAGGAGGAGCAGCGCACCATCCACTGCCTAGAGCGGGATCTAGTGGTCTACAACTCGCCACAAATTGCAATTTTTAGCCAGCGTGACAGTGAACTGTTATTACCCAAGGCGGCCATCATTACCGAAGCAAACCAGCAGCATTTCCCCTTTTGGCGCAAGCGCGACTGGTTTCCAGAGACTAACCGGTTGCAAGGTTTGTCGACGGAACTGCTCAAGCACGGCCATAGTATTTACGTCATGGGCCTGGCAAACCAGCAAGGACGGCAACAATATGTGTATGCTACCTTGCGGGAATTGGTGAGTACCGACAGTTTAAACCGGTTCATCATTGCCTGTGAGTCAGAATCGCTGCTGCTGTTGCAATGCCACTTGCGCAAGCTGGATAAAACCAGTGTGCAGAATGCTATCGACATCTTTGGACCTGAAAAAACAGCGCGGGAAATGATGCAAGGGGTGGATAGTATTATTTTTTGCCACAATGTAACCCCTTTGCTCGGGCGACTGGTATCAACGGTTGATCCAGGTGACGCCAAGTTACCTGAGAAATTTCGGCACCGCGGTGCGCAGGCCATCGAACACTTTGTCATTTCCGATGGTGTCAACTTGCGACGTGAGAGCAGGTTCCAATTCCACGATACTATGGCCAGCGTCTACATCGGCAGGCTAAGCAAAGTGGATGCTGAAGTGCTTGATGTATCAAAACACGGTTTACGCCTTAAATTCCATACTAAGAGGGCATTGCGCCTTAGGCGGCACGTCCGGGTGACTATTAAGGATATACGCCTAAAACGGCTCAAATACCGAATAGTAGGTTATGATCCCCAGAGCCATGAGTTAAGGTTGAAGGTGACCGCGAAGGATGCATCGAAAACGGCGCTGCATCTGGAGAAGCTATTCAAGGAAAACTCTGGGGTGTATAAGGAACGCAATGTTTTCCGGGCAAACAAACAGGTTTTTGACACCCTGTTCAATCTGTGTGCCCAGCATTACTGCTTGCCAACGTTAACCTTGCGATCCGGTGTGTTCGAGCACCAAAAACTGTCAAAACTATTCTGCTATCAAAAACCCAACATGTTTTTGGGTTGTGACATCGATGGCAACAGTATCGATTTGAGCTCGCACCTAGCCACAGCAAACTACCAGTCCCTGGATTCGCCCTTTATCAAGTCGCTGACCCAACTTGAAAAGCAATACTTGCTGTTTTTACGCTATCCAGATTTGGACAAAACTGAATGGCTTGATTTGGAGAGTTTGGGGGATGAGTCCTATTGTGAATCGTTACAGGCAAAAATGCTCACTGGTGATTGCCAAATTCACTGTTTGGCCTATTTGCCCATGTCAGCTGAACGGCCGCTCGCCAGGATGCAGAACCGCAATTTAGCCTTGTTGTCCAACCTTAACCGCGAAGTTGCATTCTTGGCAAAAGGCTCCCAATACGATGTTAGCCACACGGTATTAATAGAGGATCTTAGCGCCATTTTTACCGTTTGCATCAACTACAATATCTTGCTTAAAGGTTTCAAAACCAGTAGTAAGGGTTAAAGCTGCTAACAATACAAGCTGTGCTTTTGTATATAGCTGTGCACCCCAGGTGTAAGCATGTCCCTGGTATCACTGCCATTTTTAACCATTTCCCTGACCAAAGAAGAGCGAACTTGGATGCGTTCAGGCACTACTAATTTTTGCCAGTTTTGGTCAATCTCGTCGCTGCGATAAAACTTGTGCCAATTGGCCTGGTTATCAGGCCCCATGCAAAAAACTAGCTCGTCATCTGGGTACACTTCTGCTTGCAGGTAAGCCAGCACATCATAGGTATAAACGGCTTTTCCAGGTTGCTGCAGCTGGTGTTCTATGGCGAGGATCTTGACTTTTTCATTGGCTAAATCCCGAATAAACAATTCAAGCATGGCTAGCCGGTGGTTGTAGTCCAGCATCTCCTTGCCAAACGCATGGGCGAAAGAGGGCAATAACAATATTTGATCAAATGCTGGCTGGCATGCCAACAGGTAAGCAATGGCGTCGGCATGTCCAAGCGTAGGTGGGTTGAAGGCTGAACCAAAAAGGGCGAGTCGCAAACGTTAGTCTCGTATAAAGGCGTTACATAAAGACACTTTATTACATCAAATCAACGCGATAGGCTAACCTTAAGTTTCAAAATTTAAAAAAACGTGTGAGACGTGAAAAAACTATTATTGTTGCTCAGTATCCTTTGTTTCCCATTACATGCCATGACTATAAAGGTAATGTCGGCGCAATCACCGGAGGATGTAAGCCATCAATATTTTATTGACCTCATTAAATTGGCTGCTAGCAAAATAGAAAATGAAGTCGGTGGGGTAGAGGTACAAGTTATACCGCAAGGGCAGTTGCGCCATTCCAGCCAGCTGCGCCTGGTGCGCACTGGTGATATTGATTTCTTCTGGGCGGGCACCAGCAACGAATTGGAGAGGGAGCTGCTGCCGATACGCATCCCTCTTATGCGCGGTTTACTTGGATACAGGGTTTCGATCACCCACAGGGATAATATAGAACGCTTCCAGCAACCTGGCTTTTCCCTGGCTAGCGCCCGTGCCTGCCAAGTACGGCATTGGCCTGATGTCGAAATCCTGCGCGACAATGACTATTTGGTGATAACGGTCAATGAATACTCCCGCACCTTCGAACTGACTAACCGCAAGCGCTGTGACTACTTTCCCCGGGCAATTTACGAAGGTTATGGTGAGTTGCAACAAGCCCAGGCAAACTTTCCAGACTTGACCATGTATGACGACAGCTTGCTTTATTATCCGTTCCCGCTTTATTACTTTACCCGCAAGTCCAACTTGGGTAAGGCTAACTGGCTAGAGCAAGGCTTAATGTTAGCAATAGAAGACGGCAGCTTTGATCAAATGATGCGGGAACATCCATTGACACAAGATTTGTTCCCCCTGGATAAATGGCAGGATAAGCCGGTAATTAAACTAGAAAACGACAATTTGCCCGCACAGACACCGTTAAACAATGCTGATTTGTGGCTTAGTATTGGTCAGGCGTCGCAATAATGTGACGCTTTGCTAGCTGCACTAATAAACATTCCTCAAACCGGCTATTGCATTGCGGCAAATTCGCTAGCGAGCTGGCGTATCCCATCTACACTTAAAAGATTATTAGTATCTTGGAATTAGGTTGCGGCCTAAAACGTTTTACCAAGATAGAGATTGGTGAATCGGCGGTGCATTCATGAAGATAAAAGCTAGCTTATTTGCGTTGGTAGTTTTGCTATCAATGCCAACCTACGCCCAAGTTTGGTGGTCTGATATTGAAAACGGTTTGCAATCACTGGCCAATGAACCACCGGGCAAGTTAGTTAGGGTCTCCAAAGGCCGGTATTTGCAAGTAGATGAGAACATTCTAGAAACCTTAATGACCCAATCCGCCGGGCAATTTTCGTTAAAGGTACCAACCCCAGATGGCAAAATGATTGACATCTACCTCAGCGAAAACAGTGTTCTTGCGCCAGCGCTGCAGGCAAAGTATCCCAACATTCGCTCATATGTTGCGGCAAATGGCCAAGGCCAGCAAATTGGCCGTTTTTCTTTTAGCCATAAGGGATTGCATGGCATGTTCCGTTATAGCAACCAATGGGTGTACATTGATCCGGCGGTTGTGAACAAAACCGATAGATATATCAGCTATTTCCGCAAAGACGCACAACCCCACAGGGATAGGAAAGCCTTTGCACCCAGGTTAGGGGCAGTGGTCCCAAAGTTTAAAAATAATGCCAGTGAACCCGTCTCTACTTTGGCGGCAACGGGCGAGACTTTGATTACCTACCGTATGGCCATTTCAGCAGCTGCCGAATATACCAATTTTCATGGTGGCACGGTGGCTGATGGCCTGGCTGCCTTGAACAATGTGGTGACCCGTTTAAACCAAGTTTATCTAGTGGACTTGGCGGTTCAATTCCAGTTGGTGGCTGACAATGACCAAATTATCTTTACCAATGCCAACACTGATCCTTATAGCAACGACAACGACGATATTGATATAGTGCAAGGGGTGATAGATGGTGCGATTGGCAATGCCAACTATGATATTGGTCATATTGTCAACACCAACAGTGGCTTAGCAAGGTTAAGGGCTCTGTGTTTTGACGATGCAAAATCAGAAGGTGCGACGGGCCTGCGGGAACCAAGTGGGGATGCGTTTTATATAGACTACGTTGCCCATGAAGTAGGGCACCAGTTTGGGGCGCCACATAGTTTCAATGGTACCGAAGAGGGTTGTAGTGGAGATACACGTGAACAAGGGTCAGCCTTCGAGCCGGGAAGTGCTTCTACCATTATGGGCTATGCGCAGTTATGCGGTAGCCAAAATTTACAAGATTACTCAGATCCCTTTTTCCACATAGGTTCCATAAACCAGATGCGAACCCATATTGACAGTGTGGCGGGAGGCAGTTGCGGCACCGAGTCCTCACTGGAAAACAACATCCCATCAGTGAATGCCGGTAGCGATTACACCATTCCGGCGAGAACCCCATTTAAACTTGAAGGTTCGGCAACGGATGCCGATGGCGATACTTTAACCTATAGCTGGGAGCAATATGATCCCAATGGCAACCCATCCACCAGTTCCGCAGATATGATAGATGATGGCACTCGACCCCTATTCCGTTCCTGGGTGCCAGAATCCTCGCCTATCCGCTATTTTCCTCGATTTTCTGATGTCTTGGCAGATACCACAGTGCTCGGTGAAACCTATCCCTTAACCACAAGGGCGATAAATTTCCGGTTGACAGTGAGGGACAATAAAGGGGGAGTGAACAATGACTCTATGGTGGTAAACTCCGTTGCCAATAGCAGTGGCTTCACGATTTTACAGCCCAACCCAACTAACGGGTGGGTTGAAAATGGCAGTGTCCTATTGCGCTGGAAAACCGGAGGGTCTGATGTTGCCCCGATAAGTTGCAGTAGCATTGATGTAGAAATCAGCAATGACGCTGGCAGCAATTTTACTGATTTACTGTCTGGCATTGGCAATGACGGCATCCATGCTTTTATCCTATCCCAGCCCATTGGCAACCAATACCGTTTGCGCCTGTCTTGTCCCGGCAATATTTTCTATGCGGTAAATCGGAGTAATTTTTCCATTACCAGTGCCACTAGCACTGCCGCTGACAGTGACGGCGATGGTATGAGTGACGAGTATGAAAATGAAAATAACCTGGATCCGAATGATGCGGCTGATGCGGCTGCCGATGCTGACCAGGACGGGTTGAGCAACCTAGAGGAATCGCTATTGGGAACCAACCCAAATGCAAGCGACTCTGATGGTGATGGCGTTTCCGATAAAGATGAACTGGATGCCGGTACAGATCCAATTGATGACGATAATGCGATAAGCCAAACTACTTTCACCTTTGAGTCGGACAGTGACTTGATTGGCTGGGATTTCACTTCAGACAATCCTTGGGCTAGGATTTCGAGCCAGGCAAAAACGGGGAAATTCAGCCTCGCATCTGCCGACATTGGTGATGATGAGGTCAGTGAAGTTAGTTTTACGGGGGACTTTGATGCTGGTGAAATCCAGTTTCAAGTGAAAGTCTCTAGCGAAACTAATTGGGACTATTTGATTTTCTTAATCAATGGTACTGAGGTGTCCCGCTGGACGGGCGAGCAAGACTGGACCTTGTTTACCCATAATATTGACGCGGGCGAGCAAACTTTAACATGGCGCTATGACAAGGATGAAACGGAGTTTGCTGGTGATGATAAGGCCTGGATTGATGATGTTGTGTTGACGGTGGAATCGCCGAACGGCAATTCCGGTGGCGGTAGCGAAGACAAGGAATATGTCGCTTATGATTTTGACGGCGATGGCAAAGCTGATCCGGCAGTGCGTCGACCTAGTAACTCCACTAACTATGTAAAAAATAGCGGTGACTCCGATATCCAGCGCATTGAGTTTGGTAGCCGCCTGGGTGACATTCCTGTAACGGGTGATTTTGATGGTGATGATATTGCAGATGTTGCGTTCCGGCGACCTAGCAATGGCACTTGGTACATCAAAAATTCAAGTGGCAGCAATTACAATTCGGGTCGCGGTGACGGTATCCAGCGCATAGCCTTTGGCAGCCGCGAGGACGATATACCTGTGCCAGCTGATTATGATGGTGATGGTATAACTGATGTTGCAGTGCGTCGCCCCAGCAACGGCACCTGGTATATTAAGAATTCCAGCGGCAGCAACTTTAATTCTGAACGAGAAGACGGTATACAACGGATCCAATTTGGCAGTAGGGCAGATGATATCCCTGTGCCAGCTGATTATGATGGCGACGGCAAAGCGGATGTCGCGGTGCGCCGTGCTGGCAATTATACCTGGTACATCAAAAATTCCGGAGGCAGCAATTTCAACTCTGATCGGGAGGATGGTATCCAAAGGATAGTATTTGGTCGCAATGCTGCCGATATCCCAGTGCCAGCAGATTATGATGGTGATGGAAAAGCTGACATTGCCGTGCGCCGTCCTAGCAATGGAACCTGGTACATTAAAAACTCCAGCGGTAATAACTACAATTCAGACAGGGAAGATGGCATCCAAAGGATTGTGTTTGGCAGTCGGGCAGAGGATATTCCCGTGGTTGCTGACTATGATGGGGACACAATTGCCGATGTTGCGGTGCGCCGTCCAAGTACCTATATTTGGTACATTAAGAATTCCAGTGGGGAAAACTTTAATTCGGATCGGGAAGACGGCATTCAGCGCATAGAATTTGGACGACAAAACACGGATCTGCCATTTGCCGCACCGATAAATACAATCATGGCAATGCTGGAAGCCGCTGAAACAAAACAATAACGGGTATATAGTTATAATTCTTTGGAGGGCTATCTAACCCTCCTTTCTTATTTGCAACAGCTAAATTTTGGCCTCGCACCAGTTTAGCACTTCACCCCAGAGTGGGCTGCACTTGCTGCGGAAATAACCCATATGGCCAATCGCGCCAAAGCCTTTGGCACGGCCATCTAGGGTTTGCAAATCCAATTGCGCATTGCGGTACTTTTGCATAAAGGCGTCGCGGGAAGCCGGCGGTGCCCATTTATCATCAACCGCATTTACCGCCACAATGGGTAAGTTTACTTTGGCGAAGGTATCCTGCATCTGTGGTTGCTCTGGGTCGTCAAAAAAGTAATTGGGGAAACTGCACCAGCGTTTCCAGTCCCGATACACCCCAAGTGGCAGGTTTTCGCCCATGCCTAATTTGTCCCATGCCAAAAAACCGTGCGCTTTTACCATCAAGGGACCCAGGATATTCCACATCAGCCAAACTTTTAGCTTTTCCATACCTGGCATCCAGCCATGCCAACCGGCACCCGTACCGAAAGTATAGGCACCGCTAATTTTATGGTGGTTAGGCAATAGACCAATGGCATGGCCACCAAATGAATGGCCTATGACAAATAAAGGCACGTTTTCGCGATGCACATGGTCTATCACCGAGGCTAAGTCCTTGTCGGCCCAATCCAGGTATTGCATATCGAAGCCTTTTAGCGTATCCGGCTTGGAGGCACCGATCCCCCGGTAGTCAAAGGTGGTGACTGAGAATCCCTGGACGACTGCGTGCCGGGCAAATTTTTGATAAAACCACTGGGGCACACCTGTGGCACCCGCCATTACGATGTGCGCTTTGGCATTTTTACAGTCATATACCGTGCCACCCAAACGATAACCATCGGTGGCGATAAAGGTTTTATTTTGCTCTTTCATACTAGCTCCAGGATCTAACCAAAAGAATTAACATGGACGCATTGTAAACTATGGAGCATACTCCAAGGTCAAGCATTTATAAGCAAGGTATGTGAGAAAATTATGCGCATGGAACAACTTTCGGAATTGACCGGCGTGTCTAGGGACACTATCCGTTATTACGAAAAAATTGGCATGATCACCAAACCGCCTCGGAAGGCCAATGGTTACCGGGATTATCCGGCAAGTACCTTAGACGAAGTTAAATTTATTAAATTAGCGCAATCGGTGGGGTTTACCTTGGCCGAAATCAAACCCGCCATTCCCTTTGTCAGGGATCCAAAACCAGACTGCCCAAAACTAAAAGCGGCTATTGATGAGAAAATTGATTTTATTGACCAGAGGATAGAAGAACTCAAGGCGGCCAAGGCAAGGTTGCTGCGCTGGCAGGAAAAAAGCCAAGCGTTGGCACAGCATTCATCAGACTAGAACTTAATGGGATCAGTATTAATGGAACATTGATAAAACCTTACTGATTTGTGTGTTTTAGCTTAAGCCGAAGAAGTCTTTGAAAAACTTCGTGACATACTTTTGTTATATTATAACATTGACTGTTTCTTGAAACGTTATATTATCGCGTTTGATAATTCCCTTTCCAAACACTAAAGACAAAGCACACAACACGATGAAACTTAACAAGACACTTTGCGCACTGGCTATTGCCGGTGTGTTGGCGGGGCACAGCGCTGTGGCTGGAACCGTTATAGGTACCGTTACCGATGAAAATGGCACGCCAGTAGCCGGCGCTAGGGTAACCGTAGAAGGCTCAATTCAATCCGCCATTACCGACGCCAATGGCCAATACCGCTTGGTTGATGTTGATGGTGAGCATTTGCACATTCATGTCTATTCAGCTGGACACATCCACGGTGACCGCGACTTTGACAATGTTGAGGGCACTATAACCGTCGATTTTGTATTAAACACCACCAACATAGAAAACGTGGTGGTCTATGCGCACGCACTAGAAACTTCGGTTTTAGAATCCATTTCCCCGGTTTCGGTACTGAACAAAGCAGAACTGCGCCGCAAACAAGCTCCTACCATTGGTGAAGTGCTAAGTACTACCCCAGGTGTGCACTCTAGTTCCTTCGGCCCGGTAGCGGGGAGCCCCATTATCCGCGGAACCGACGGACCAAGGGTTAAAATCGTGCAAAACGGCCTAGATGTATCTGATGTGTCCCGTGTCGGTCCTGACCATAACATCGCCAGCGACGCCTCTTCTGCAACCCAAATTGAGGTATTGCGCGGTCCTGCCACCTTAGAATACGGCAGTGGTGCTATCGGCGGTGTAGTTAATATCGTTGATAACCGCATTCCAGAAATCCTACCCACTGAATTGTCGGGTGAAGTAGAGCTTCGCTATGAAAGTGTCAGTGAAGAAAAGTTTGCTAAAATCGACCTAACTGGTGCGGCTGGCAATTGGGCTTATCACCTAGATGCGTTTGACCGAAATACCGAAGATTATGATATCCCTGGCTTTGCAGAAGCCGAGCCTGAAGAAGATGCAGAATCTGGGACCTTGGAAGGCTCGTCAATTGATACTGACAACTTGACTGTAGGCTTGTCTTACATTGGTGAAAGTGGCTTTTTTGGTGTGTCAGCACAGCAGCTGAACAACTTCTACGGTGTTCCAGGGCATAGCCATAACCACGGCCATGATGATGAGCACGAAGACGACCATGATGATCACGATGACGACCACGGCGACGAAGAAGAATCAGTCAACCTGGATGTCGATATGCGCCGTTATCAGTGGGCGGGTGAGTTGTATAGCCCGTTTGAAGGTGTTGCCTCTATTCGCTATACCGGTGCCTACACCGACTATGAGCACCAAGAATTAGAAGGTGACGCATTTGGTACCATTTTCGAGAATGAAACAACTGAACATAAATTGACCTTAGCCCACGAAGAACTTAATGGTTGGCATGGGGTTATCGGTTTAGATATTGCCAATACCGATTATTCGGCAGAAGGTGAAGAAGCCTTTACGCCGCCAAGTGAAACCGATAGCGTGGCGCTATACCTCATTGAGGAAAAGCGTTTCGGCGATGTACTGATACAGCTAGGTGCCCGCGTTGAATCCACAGATTTAAGCGCGGATGACGTGGAAATCGATCTTTTGGTGATGCACGACGACGAGCACCATGACGACGATGACCATCACGATGACGATGATGATCACCATGATGACGATGATGATCATGATGATGACGATCACCACGATGATGATGATCACCATGATGACGATGACCACCACGATGAGCATGAAATCGTAAATTTTGACATCCAGGATTACGACTTTACCTCTGTGTCATTGTCAGCCGGTGCCACTTGGGACTTCCAGCCGGGCCAATCTTTGTCATTCTCCTTGTCGCGTTCCGAACGCGCACCTAGCCACCAGGAAATGTTTTCCGCTGGCCAGCACATCGCTACTGAAACCTTCGAGCTGGGTTTGTTGTTTGACCTAGATGAAGATGGCGAAGTCATTATGAAGTCGACGGCACCACAGGAAGAGATAAGCAACAACCTAGATATCACCTGGCGTAAGTTTGATGGCGATTGGGGCTTTACCGTGTCTGCCTTCTATAACCAAGTGGACGACTACATCTACCAAGACAACACGGGTTTGTTCGCCGATAGCGACCATGTCCATGGCGAAGAAGACGAGCACCATGATGAGGATCATGCCGATGAAGCGCATGACGACGACCATCACGATGATGACCACCATGACGAAGATGAACATGGCCATTCTGATGAAGAAGGTACGCCAATTTTGATTTTCCGCCAAAATGATGCTGATTTGTACGGTATCGAAGCGCAGGGACATGTCCAGCTAAACCACATGTGGCGCTTGGATTTGTTCGCTGACTTTATCAGGGCAAAATTGGACGATGAAGATTTACCGCGTATCCCGCCGCTGCGTTTAGGCGCTGAATTCAGCTTTGAACATAAAAACTGGTACGGTGACCTTGGTTTCACCTGGTATGAAGACCAAACCCGGGTTGCCCAGTTTGAAACGGAAACCGAAGGTTATACCCTGGTCAACGCTAGCTTAAACTACAGCTATGAAATGAATGGCATGGACATGGTATTCTTTTTGAAGGGCAAGAACCTAACCGATGAAGAAGCACGTGTGCATACCTCTTTCATTAAAAACCAAGCACCATTGGCTGGCAGGAGCATTGCTTTAGGTGTAAGGGCGAGCTTCTAAGCTTTTTCCAGCTTGCTTAAATTAAAAAGGGAGCCTCGGCTCCCTTTTTTGTTTGCCCAGCGAAGCTGGCAAACCCGTCAGGTTGAAAGAAACCTGAATCACCCCGACTGAGGGGAAGATAATCCGAATCGCAAGGGCGTCACTGGCCAACGGTGGGGTCTGAAGGAAGCGATAGGAAGTTAACGGTACACAACGCAAGTGAACCTGCTTCGGCAGTTCAGGTGGGTAAGCGTGCAAAATAGCGCAATGCCCAATACTCAGTCAGACCTGTGCTGTGTTTGAGGGTGGGATCGTTAACAGGGAACCAGTGCAGTAACTGGGGAAGCCTGGCACGGTATCCAATGATGTTGGTTGGACATATTTGCACAAGAGGAGACTCAAGGCAGGTATGGGTGTGAGGTGGCAGATGATCCCGTAGTAGTGAGCAAATTCCGGCCGGTGAAAGCCAGTAATGGTGTGGAGGATAAAACCGGGATGACCATCAGCAATAAGTCTGATGGGGCTTGCGGTGACCAAAAGCGCGGCAAGTTGCGAAGGGGGGAAGTATTCATTAAAGCGCATTGAAGGCGCGGATTTTTTTTGCAGGGGTTCACAAACGTCCTGACGAGGGCGGGCACCGCAAACCGGTGAGGCAGGAATGTACTCTACTGGGATGACGGGCCGAACGTGGAGTAGTGAATAACCGCTCAGGCAGATTGCCCCAAGGGCTAGCACACCTGAAGTTATCATCAAGAGTCAGCCCTGTGATGGGAAGAGCGTCCCAAGATGCCGCAAGCCAAAGGTAGAAGATGAAGGTTTATTACAGCCTGTACGGACGGATGCTGAGCATGGATGTTCTGTACAGTGCATTCAAACAGGTAAAGAGAAACAAAGGCGCGGCCGGAATAGATGGGCAGAGCCTGGGTGACTATGCATCTGATTTGAAGAGTAACCTGACCCAACTGCTACACGAACTGCAAAGCAAGACCTACCAGCCGCTTCCGGTCAGACGGGTAGAAATCCCCAAAGAAGACGGGGGAGTCAGGCTGTTAGGAATTCCGGCGGTACGTGACCGAATTGTCCAACAAGCCCTCAAAGAAATACTGCAACCCATCTTTGACCCGGACTTTCATCCATCCAGCTATGGGTATAGACCGGGCCGAAGTTGCCACGATGCGATCAGTAAGGCCACGGTATTTATCCGTCAATACAACAGGCAATGGGTCGTAGACATGGATTTATCCCAATGTTTTGACAGGCTGGATCATCAGTTGATTTTGCAGGGAGTCAAACGCCGGGTAACGGATGGCAGTATCCGGAAACTCATTAAGCAGTTTTTGGAAAGTGGGGTAATGACAGGCGATTTCTGGGAAGTGAGCGAAGCAGGTAGTCCGCAAGGAGGGGTGATCAGCCCTCTGCTGGCGAATATCTATCTGGATGGGTTTGATCAGGAAATGAAACGGCGGGGTCACCGTCTGGTGAGATATGCCGATGACATCTTGATCTTCTGTTGCAGCGAAGCGGGAGCCCGGAACGCCCTGAATAGTGCGACGAGAGTAATAGAGCAAGGACTCAAGCTGGTCGTAAACAGAGACAAAACGCATCTGGCGCATAGCGAGCGTGGAGTGAAGTTTCTGGGAGTTGAAATCGGTAGCCGGTATACCAGGATACAAGACAAGAAACTCAAGCGATTCAAAGAAAAGCTCAAGTCACAGACCCGACGTAACCAGGGGCATAATCTGAATGAAATAATCAGCAGATTAAACCCGGTACTAAGGGGAATGGCCAATTACTTCAGTATCGCCAACTGCCACAGGGAGTTCAAAGCCCTATCAGGATGGATAAGGCGAAGGCTCAGGGCAATCCAACTCAAGCAATGGAAGAAGCCGCGCAAGCTGCATAGGCGGCTGAAACAGCTGGGCTATAAACCGCCTTTTAGGCTCATCAAAATGAACTCATGGCGGAACTCGGCGAGTCCGTTAGCGAGCTTTGCGATGCCGAATCAGTGGTTTGAAGCGCAAGGATTGTTCAATCTGGCAAAAGTCAACACGGGATGGCTTGCTCCATCAGTCTTTATAAAGGCACAATGATGGAATATGAAGAATACATGAGCCGTATACGAGATCCGTACGTACGGTTCTGTGAGAGGGATGAGGCGAATGCCTCACCCTACTCGATAATGTGTTATCGGTTTAAAGGTTTAGTGATTGTAAAGCAGGTTTTAGGTCGGGGTAGTGAAATTCAAAACCTGCCTCAAGTAGCCGCTTGGGGATCGCTTTTTGCCCATAAACCAGCAGGCACGCCATTTCTCCCATCGCCAAATTGAGCACCACCGCCGGTGTTTTAAACAGGCAAGGGCGGCCGAGCACTTTAGCTAGGGTCTGGCTAAATGCTTTGTTGGTGGACGGGTTGGGTGCAGTCAAGTTGTATGCACCACTTGCACTAGGCGTACCCAGTAAAAATAGGATCCCCCGCACCATGTCTTCCATATGGATCCAAGGCATATACTGTTCGCCACTGGCAATAGACCCGCCCAGCCCTAATTTGAAGGGTAACACCATCTTGCCTAACGCACCGCCCTGGTTAGACAACACAATGCCGGTGCGCAACAGGCAAACACGGGTTTTGTCCTTGGCCGTCAAGGCATAGTGTTCCCATTTTGCGCACAGCTTATGGCTAAACTCTGGGAACGGCTGGTCAAATTCTTCTGTGATGTCATGGTCGCCTTGGCGGCCATAATAGCCCACCGCAGAACCACTTATAAACACGTCAGGTGGGTTGTCGCTTTTATTGATTAAGTCCGCCAGTTGCTTGGTGATTAACCAGCGGCTGTTTTCAATGATTTGTTTTTGGGTTTGGCTCCAGCGTTTGGCAATAATGGGTTCGCCGGCCAAATTGATGATAGCGTCGTAGTCATCCACTGTTTTGACACTATCAATGCCCTTTAGCCATTCAACTTGCGATGCGGCACCGGCACCGAGTTGCTTTTTGAGTTTTAGTTTGGCTTTTCCCGGCTCCCGGCTTATGGCAACCACCTGGTGCTTGTCTGCTAACAGGTGCTTGATAAGTGCTCGTCCTATTAAGCCAGAGGCGCCCGTGAGCAGTATTTTCATGGTCATTTCCTATTTGTTGCAGCTTAGCGCCAAAGACACTGAATCGGCGAAGCGCAAGGCATGGGGTTTGTCTACTTCTACTTCTGCATAGGTTACCCAATGGTGCTCGCTGGCAATTTCAAGGATGTCGGCAGTCAATTTTTCTAACAGGTAGAATCGGTTATTCTCTACCAGGGCAATAATTTTTTTGGTGATGGTGCGATAGTTCAGGGCATCATCCATGTTATCCGAGTCAGTTGCGTTGTGGGCGGGGTAGTTGATCTTTACGTTCACCACAACGTCTTGCTTGTTTTTAACTTCATCGTCTTTAATGCCTATAAAGGTACGAAGGCGCAGGTTTTTTATCCTGATTGTCGCTTCATTGAGTTGTACTTGGGCATTTTGCATTGCTTATCCTTGTTTAGGGTCGTTTAAAATAAAGATTCGATCTGCTACCGTGCTTAAATTACTCGCGGCAACAGGTTTGGTACAGCATAACCTGGGTCGAACTGACTTTTTGCAGGAACATAAGCTAAATGGAAAAATCAATTCCCACAAGCGTAAAGGTACTATTCATTTGCGCTTCTTTGGTAATTATTTTGGCAGGCGTAAAAGCCGCTAGTGGCATTGTCGTACCTTTTCTATTGTCCATATTCATTGCGATGGCATGCCATCCCATTATTCACTGGTGTAGCCAGCACCGGATACCCAAAGGCGTATCGGTTATGCTGGTTATACTCTTTATCGTGGTGTTTGGATTCATGTTCGCGGGACTGGTTGGCCAATCCATGAACGATTTCTCCAATAACCTGCCGCAATACCGCAGCCAGCTGACCAAGGAATTTACTTGGTTACTAGCCCAGTTGGAAAAATTCAATATTCAGATTAATTCCGAACAGCTACTGTCTTATTTAGATCCTAGCATGGCAATGAATGTCGCTACTAACCTGTTGTCCGGTTTGAGCGGTGTCCTAGGCAACTTCTTGCTGATCCTGCTAACAGTTATCTTCATGTTGTTTGAAGCTGATACCGTGCCCAAGAAAGTCCATATTGCGCTGGACGATCCAAAAATGCGCCTTGAGCAAGTGGACAAAGTGCTGGCCTCAGTAAAAAACTATTTAGTGATTAAAACTGTGGTAAGTGTATGGACAGGTCTTTTAGCAGGCACCATGTTATGGGTATTGGGTGTTGACCACTATGTGTTGTGGGGCGTATTGGCTTTCTTGTTTAACTACGTGCCCAATATAGGATCCGCCATTGCTGCCATCCCTGCCGTGTTATTGGCGTTTATCCAATTGGGTTCCGCTACAGCAGGCGTTGTGGCTGCAGGCTACATCGTTATCAATACGGTAATGGGCAACGTCATCGAACCCCGCTACATGGGCAAGGGGTTGGGACTGTCTACGCTGGTCGTGTTTTTGAGTTTGATCTTTTGGGGCTGGCTGCTCGGTACCGTAGGTATGCTGTTGTCAGTACCCTTGACTATCATTGTCAAAATTGTCCTTGAGTCAAACCATGACACCCGTTGGATAGCCATGATGCTTTCGGGTGGCGACATCGATACCAAACAGCTCAAGCGTAGGTTAATTGGTGACAAGTCCTGAGCTTGCGTTGGCGGGTAAATGGGCTATCCCAAAGTTTGTAAAAAGGCCATTTTTGAAAATAGGCCGGGCGCTTCTGGCGTTGTAAAAACGCACTAGCTGTGGCACTTTCCTCCCAGCATAAATAACCAAGTACAATGATATGGAATTTAGTAACGTAGATTGGGACAAATACAAACGCCTCTACCAAGAAAACAATATAGTGCGTATTGAAAATGTACTTGAGGCGAAAACCTGTGCCCAGTTGCAAAAGGTCGTGAGTTCAGATATTGAGTTTTCCAGTGCATTCGTCCACAACGGTAGAGTCGTCACCGCCACTGACCGGGAACTGGCCGCATTATCCGAAAGCAACAAACAGAACGTGCAGAGGGAAATCTATGAAAACGCAGGTAAGGGCGTAGGTTTTGTGTATGGTACTTACAAAGTCAACCAGGAGCCGCAGGTAAACAGCACACTGAGCCGGTTTCACCAGTGGCTCAATAGCACGGCTACCTTAGACACAATAATGCGCCTGAGTGGAGTTAACGGTTTAAAAAGTGCGACTTGCCAGGCAACGCGCTATCGCCCGGGTGACTTCCTAACTAGGCACAACGATCACAATGAACAAGAAGCCCGTAAACTAGCCTATGTGTTCAATCTAACCGAAAAGTGGCACCCTGATTGGGGGGCTTGCTGCAATTCTACAATGACGCCGGTGTGCCACAAAAACCTTTACTCCCTTGTACAATAGTTTGTCGTTATTTGATGTAAAACATCCCCATGCCGTCACCTATGTAACACCATTTTCGCCTAGCCACCGGTTTGCCCTGACGGGCTGGTTTAACTTTAGATAGTCTCTAGCCACTGAGGCCTGGTAATCCTTCCCCAGGGAAATGTTGACTAATCAAACATTTTCCTGGGTAAATCCCATCGTTTTTAGACAATCTTAGTTTTTTGAACTATTGGTATGGGTATCTAAATTCACTGGATCACCATAACATGGCAATTGATGCTTTCCACACCGGCAGCTGCACTTGTAAAAAAGTACGTTATATCGTCACTGGAAAGCCCATGATTGTGCACGCTTGCCATTGCAGTTGGTGCCAGCGGCAAACAGGGGGGCCGCACGTTGTCAATGCCTTGTTTGAGTCGGAATCGGTTGAACTTACCCAGGGTGAAGTCATTAAGGTAGATACTGACTCACCCAGCGGTAAAGGCCAGCAAATTAGCCGCTGTCCAGGCTGCCATGTTGCTCTGTGGAGCAGCTATGATTTTGGTGGTTTGGGGGACAAAGTGCTGTTTTTACGTGTCGGCACGCTGGATAAGCCTGAATCAATGCCGCCTGATATCCATATCTTCACCTCTAGCAAAATGCCCTGGTACGTCATCCCAGAAGGTGTCCGGGCAGTGCCAGGGTTTTACGACCCTCGTACTGTCTGGTCAGCAGAAAGCCAAAAACGCTATAAGGTGTTAAAGGGCAAGTTGGCTTCTTAGATTTCTACTTTGTACCTGTTTAGTAAACCCAAACAACGATCCTAGCTGGCCTGGTAACCTGCTACAAGTTGCTGCCAGTTCTGTTCATCCCAGTGCAGCCCTGGTTGTTTGTCTTTCTCTTTGAGAAGTGAACGGCGCAGGCGGGCTATATTGTCCTTCTTCCATTCATCGCCTGGTTTGAACCCGCATTTATCAAAATCGATGAGCCAAATCTTGCCTGTTTTATCCTGCAGGATATTGCGGATATTGAGGTCGTGGTGGTAGACCTGTTGGTCGTGTAAATCCCTAACTGCTTTTCCCACTTGCTGCCAAGCACTTGGCGTGAGCCCAGCGTTGCAGAGAATTTTATGCAGGTCTGCAGCATCTGGAATACGTTTAATGATGATTTGGTTGCGGTAGATTAAGCCATGGCGTTCAATTTTGGCGGCAACGGCTTCAGGTACCGGCAGCCCAAGTTGTGTCATCTTTTGCAACAATGCCATTTCCTGCCATGCCCGGCAGTGTTGGTAGCCCTTGAACAAGAACTGGTCTTTTAATATTTTGCCAGGTAAACCACCGCGCAAATATTGGCGCAATACAAATTCACCTGCGTTAGACTTTAAAAACAAGGCGGTACCACGTCCGGCAGCTCTGCCAACAATTGCATTGTGCTGTTGCCAATAGCGCTCACTAAAGATATCTTCCTTTGCATCCAGTGGGCAGGCCGCAGTGGTAAGCAGGAGCGCATTGTCTGGTGTCCAATGCTGCTGAAGATCCGTTTGGCTTGGTGTGCCACCAGTTTGTGTCATATTTACATTACTTGTGGGTTTAAGAAAACGAAGGAAGAATAGTGCCAGATTCCAAAAATAATAACAGTAGGGTGGAATAATTGTGCGCGAAAACGGAAAACTTTGCATTTTGAGGCTTTCAGCAATTGGTGACGTGTGCCATGCGGTGGCATTAGTGCAGCGTATCCAGAGTACGCGCCCTGACATTGAAATCACTTGGGTCATCGGCAAAATTGAGTATCAGTTGGTTGCGGATATACCTGGTATCAACTTTGTTATCTTCGATAAAAAGCAGGGCAAAAAAGCGTTTTCAGAACTGAAAAGGGCGTTGCGGGGTAAACACTTCGACGTTTTGTTCTTAATGCAAGTAGCGCTGCGCGCCAACATCGCCAGTATGTGCATCAAAGCCAAACAAAGGTTTGGCTTTGATAAAGAGCGTTCCAAAGAGCTGCATGGCATGTTCACTAACAGGGCAATAAGCAAACAGATCCACCCCCACGTATTGGACGGTTTTATGGCGTTTGCCGATGCCGCAGGCATACCTGCCATAGACAAACCCCGGTGGCACATCCCGATCCCACAGGATGCCCAAGGGTTTGCCAACGAGTTAAAACAAGCACTAGGTGAGTTTTGTATTATTTGCCCCTCAGCCAGCAAGGCTGAACGCAACTGGACGGTAGAAGGTTACCAGCAAATTTCCGCCCATCTTGCAGGCAAGGGGCTAGCGGTTGTATTGTGCGGTGGCCCTGCCCAGTCAGAGCGCGAACTGGCAGGTAATATTGCAGAATGTGGCCACATTGCCCAGTCCTTAGTGGGTAAGACCAGCTTGAAGCAACTGCTGGCAGTGTTATCACAAGCCAAACTGGTGCTTGCCCCCGATACAGGCCCTGCCCATATGGCCACAACAGTTGGCACGCCGGTAGTTGGCTT
Organism: Alteromonadaceae bacterium; assembly: GCA_965279005.1. Classification (GTDB taxonomy): domain Bacteria; phylum Pseudomonadota; class Gammaproteobacteria; order Enterobacterales; family Alteromonadaceae; genus Planctobacterium. The sequence continues at coordinate 505,463 of CBDIHK010000030.1, forward strand.
ATACGCACACAGCAACCCGCTTAGGACCGGACCTTACAATAGTCTCCAGCACACTGTTTCGGTGTATGAGACCGCAGTACAGGAGCAACATGGCAAGCCCTGGCAACAACTGCGCTGGGGCACGCGCGCCAAGGGCGAAAACTTAATGTCGCTGATCAGCCCGGATGCGGTTATCGAGCGACTAGACGGGCTATTGTAAGTTTCCAGGGCTACCGCGCAGTGTCCTGATAACCTTTAAAGAATGTTGCGTCACTGCGCACGCTATCACCGTGTTCATTGCTGAGCACAATCGAAAACCGGGTCACGGGTTGTTCCAGCGAAGCCCTGTCTACCTCAATGGTTATCGGGTGTTGCACCAGCTTTTCGCCAGCGACTATTAAATTTGCCTGGCCATGGATGATAGGCGATGCCAAGCCTTCAGTTGCAATTTTCACTTGTTGCGGGTGTTGTGTCTTATTCATTATGACTAGGGTGTACACATTCTCAATACTGCCAGATAGTGTTTCGCGGTATAGGCTAGAGCGATCCCTAATGACATTTATGTCAATTGGTTTCCTGGTGGCAAGTTCAGCGGTAAAGGCCGCGAGCATGAGGGTTAAAACAGCAAAATAGCCAATGGCTTTTGGATTCAGTTTTGCGCGTATTTTTCCTTTTAGGGCATTGACGGATGTAAAGGATATAAGATCTTTTTTGTAACCCATTTTCGACATGACGCCATTGCAAGCATCGACACAGGCACCGCAGTTAATGCACTCGTATTGCAACCCATTTCTTATGTCAATACCGGCAGGGCAGACTTGCACGCATAAGTTGCAATCGATACAGTCGCCCAAATCTTGTTGTTGGTACTGTTGTTGCGGCATCTTTTTCGGGCGGGGACCACGGCCTTCGCCACGGGTTTTGTCATAGGTAACGGTAACGGTGTCATTGTCGAACATGGCTGATTGGAAACGCGAGTAGGGGCAAATGTGGGTGCACATGATTTCACGCATCCAGCCAGCATTGCCGTAAGTACAAAAAGTAAAAAGTCCAAGGTAAAACGCAGTCCAAAAACTCAGTTCTAAAGCTGCAAATTCACGTACTAACGGCTTTATAGGGGTAAAATAGCCGATAAAGGTTATCGCGGTCACGGTCGCGATGAATAACCAAATACCGTGCTTCAGTGATTTTTTGGTGAGTTTATTGGCCGACATTGGCTGCTTGTCTAGGTGCATTCGTTGGTGGCGCGTACCTTCCACTTTTTCTTCTACCCAAACAAATACAAAGGTGAACACGGTTTGGGGGCAGGCAAACCCGCACCAAACTCGACCCCAAATCACTGTCACCAAAAACAGTGCAAACGCAGAAATGATGAACAACCAAGCCAAGAGGGTCAGATCTTGTGGCCATAGGGTTAATGCAAACAGATGGAACCGTTGGTTAGCGATGTCCAGTAGGATCGCTTGTTGTCCAGAATAGGTTAGCCAGGGCAGGGCAAGGAAGACGGAAATCAAGAACACCCCTATTCCCCGGCGTATTGATTCAAATTTCCCTGAAGCCGAGCGAATATAGATTTTCTCATTTGCTGGTATAGCACCATTACCCTGTGTTGCAGGAAATTTGGGGGCAACTACCGGTGTTATGTCGGCGATTTCAATTGGTTGACCACGAAACCCATTACTCATTGCTATACCACCCATGAATGGACAATTTTGATTAGCTGTAGTGTATGCATTATGCTGGAAGGGTACAGGTACAGAAATGTGGTTTTATATGGGTACAGATAGCGAAGCTTCGCAAAATCAACCTAAATACCAGGTTGTTGCCAAACAGCTGGCAAGGGATGTTGAGGACGGGATTTACCTTCCCGGCGAAAAGCTTCCGTCTATCAGGCAATTGCAAAAAAAACATGGTGTGGCAAAAAATACCGTCATAGCTGCATTGCAATTGCTCGAAACCAAGCAGTTGGTTGTGGCAAAACCGAGAAGTGGCTTTGTAGTCACAGCAGCGCAGCGGCCTGTGCCTCCCGCTACCCCAGTATTTGCCAATATCCAGCCATTGCCGATATCAATCCCAGAATTATTGCAAGATGTCATAGCAAGGGGAGCTGCTTTCGATATCAAGCCAGACGAACCAGTTGCTGCTGAACACCAACTGATAAACAAACTGCATCGAAAAATCAACCGTGCAATGAGGACACAAAGCACCCGAAAAACCCTGTATTACGATGACCCGATGGGACTTACAGCATTAAGGGAACAATTGGCGCGGCACTATGTACGGTTTGGCCTTAGTGTGCCGATTTCAGATATCTGCATTACATCAGGCTGCCAACATGCACTGTTGATAGCACTAATGGCAACCTGCCAAGCTGGGGACAACGTCGTGGTTGAATCACCTGGCTTCTATGGCGCAATCCAACTGTTGGCTGAGTTGGGCTTGAATGCGATAGAAGTGCCCTGTAATACCCAGTCTGGCTTGGATATCGATATACTGGCCGAGGTCTCGGCAAAATATGATGTGCGCGCTTGTATTGTCACACCTGCATTTTCAACACCTACTGGTGCTTGTATGCCAGACACTGCCAAACAAGCATTGCTGTCGCTTGCGGCAGAGCATGATTTTGCTGTAATCGAGGACGATATTTATGGCGATCTAGGCTTTCAGTTTCGCCCGAAACCCATTAAGAGCTTTGATAGCACGGACAGGGTGATCCTCTGTAGTTCTTTTTCCAAATCATTGTCGCGGGATCTCCGCACGGGCTGGATAATGGGCGCCCGTTGGCACAAGCGGGTTCAGCGGTTAAAACTCGTGACGCAACTCGCCAATAACCAGGCCATCCAAAGGGGGTTATATGAATTTCTGGGCGACGGTAGCTTTGCCCGTTTCCTCAAGCACAGGGTGCAGCAGCTTGAATTACAGCGCAATGCATTGATTGATGCACTGATAGCGATTCTGGGTGATACGGCCAGGTTTAGTTATCCTCTGGGCGGTCTATCACTCTGGTTGGAGCTGCCCCAGGGGCAAGATGGACTTGCCCTGTACCGCCATGCATTACAACAAAAAATAGTGTTAACCCCTGGCGCCTTGTTTACCTCGCAAAATGATCTTAACCATTTCTTGCGCCTTAGCTTTTGCCATCCGCTAACGCGGGGTCGCATGGATGCAATCAGGAAAATAGGCCAACTAGTTAACATCCCTAAGTAATGCAATTCATGCTTGTATTGAATGATAAACATTAGCCAACAGCCTTGCCGTTGTTTTTTAATTTAAGCAGCGCTGAGTGAACAAAAACTCAATGGAATCGGTTTAACAGGATTAAAATGGCATATAATTCGCTGAAATGCATAGTGCCTTTGATATCATCGAATACTTGTCTAATCCATGAGCTTGGGTTGTTCATTGAAAATGTCCAATTGGCCTCAACGCTACTCTAGAAAATCTGATTTAAACTCAAGATAGCCCAAGGTACTTGTCCAGCGTTTCTATGAAATGGTCGAAATTGAAAGGTTTGGTTAGGTAGGCATCGAACCCGGCTTTTACTGCTTTTTCAAAGTCTCCAGGCATTGCATTTGCCGTTAGGGCGACAACTGGTATGTCTCTGGTTTGTTTAGATTCTTTAAGTGCGGTTAACACCTCATATCCTGTCATTACCGGAAGGTTTATATCTAACAGTATTAGGCATGGTTGTTTTGCAATGGCGAGCTTTATGCCCTCGGTTGGATCCATAGCGGATTCCAGCTTTATGTTTGGCTTAGTCTTCAATACTCGCTCTACAAGTTTTAAGTTGGCCAGGTTATCTTCAATGCACAACACTGTATGTAGGGCTGTGCTGGTCATTGAACCTTGAATTTGAGGCGTCGCGGTATTTGCTGACACCTGCTCCGGCACCGGCACGGCCCGTTCTATATCTATCCAAAATTTGCTTCCGACCTGCTCCTGGCTTGCTACACCAATACTCCCGTGCATCGATTCCATCAAGGTCTTGCTCAGTGTTAACCCTATTCCGGTGCCCTCTATCTCAGTTTCCTCGGCATTTAACCTATTGAATGGTTCAAACAGATGCTCCTGGTTGCTTTCTGATATACCATAACCGGTATCCGACACCGTCACCCTGACTCGGTTTAAGTAGGGTTCAGCCGTTACAATAACCTCACCTTTTTCCCTGTTGTATTTGACCGCATTTGACAATAAGTTCAGAAAAACCTGTTTTAATCTATTGCGATCTGCATTTACCCAACTAGCTTGTTTAATGTGATTTTCAAGTGAAACTTGTCTTCCACTTGCCAACGGCTTAAGCAAAGTTAAACATTCTTCGATCAAAGCCTCGGTATCTACAGGTTCAATTTTAAATTCAGCGCGCCCTGATTCAATTTTGGCTAGATCCAGCACTTCATTTATCAGTTCTAACAGGTGTCTACCTGCATGCCGAATTTCTTTTAAATTGTCCGATTGCTCATCATCCAAGTTGTCATCCAACGCCATTACTTCACTAAAACCTATAATGGCGTTTAGCGGTGTTCTTAACTCATGGCTCATATTGGACAAGAAATCAGATTTTGCATGGTTTGCCCTCTCGGCTTCTTCCTTGGCGAGCACAAGCGCCTGGTTTGTTTCAACATCCTTGGTGACATCCTGCACTGTACCTTTATATCTAACTACGTTGCCCGTATTGTCTTTTTCGAAGAAGCCTAGGTGATGTATGTGCTTGATACCCTGTGCTGTGACCACCCTATGGCAAGTATCAAGGCGGCCACAATGTTTACCTTTTTCTATTTCTTGTAATAGTGAGCTGAGGTCATCTTTGTGGGCAATTCTATCCAGACCCTCGGTAGTGTTTGGTGCATTGTCCCTAGTAAATCCAAGAATTTTTAATGTCTCATTGGAGTAGGTGATTTTATCTTGGTTGTAATAGATGGTAAGGTTTCCCACCTTGGCAATTGACTGTGCCTCACTGAGTTTCTTTTCACTCGCTACAATCTTTTCTTCTGCAATTTTCCTATCGTGTATATCTTGCACTACACCAATCATTTGCAGAGGTTGGTTGTTGGCATCTTTTTGCACAGCGCCTTTCTCCAACAGCCAGCGAACCGTGCCATCAGGCCAAACAACCCTGTGTTCAATTTCATATTTCTTGCCGTTGTAAACACAATCATTTACAGCATTGATAACTTTTTGCCTATCTTCTGGATGAACGGCGGCAATAAAGTTGTCATAGGTTGTTTCTAATTCACCTTGCCCATAGCCAAAAAGTGGCGCAATGCGTTCCGACCAAAATAATTCGCCGGTTTGGATAACCCATTCCCATGTTCCAACATTGGCATACATTTGCCCCCTTCTAAGCCGTTCCTTGAGTTGGAAATTACTTTGCTCCGTATTTTTGCGATCCGTGACATCGAAAAACACGCCATCCACACCGACAAATTCTCCATCAACATTGAACACTGATCGCTTGTGGTCGCTTACCCAGATTTCCTTGCCTGATGGTAACGAAACCCTGTATTCGTCAACGGTTTCCCTTTCTCCATTCAATAGCTGTTTAAATGAATTGATATAGTTTTTTTTATCAGGTAGGTGCACGAAATCCAGCCAACACTTGCCTTTTCCCCCTGCCTCACAAAATTCAACCGGGAGCATTGGCTGACACCGTGATAAATATTCGAAACAGTGGTTTCTATTCATCCTATAAATCACCCCCGGAATATTTGAAGTAAGGTTTCTCAGGCGTTTTTCCTTGGATATCAACTTTTTATAGACTTGCTCTTTGTCCTTGATGGTTTTATTCAGTTTGCTTTTTAGCCGTCGATTCTGTCTCGTTCTATTTGCCCTCGCTGTAACAGCGGTTATTAAATGCTCCGCTTTAATAGGTTTCACTAAAAAATCATCGCCACCCTGGGTTATTGCTGAGAGCTGTTCTGATAAGTTTGTCTCTGATGATAAAAATAGGATCGCCACATCAGAGAATTCATTGCTATCCCTGATGATTGAGGCTAATTCTGGCCCGGACACAACCGGCATATAGACATCCAATAAAACCAATTCCGGATCAAATTCCTCAAGTATGTTAAGGGTTTGGCAAGGATCGCGGGTAGCGTGCACGTCGATACCTGCATTGCTGAGGATATGTTTATAAAAATCCAATGTGATGGCGTCATCGTCGACGACGAGCACGCGAAAAGGCCGGTTGGGACGTTTACTCGTTAATTGCTCGGCAAGGCTTAAAATTTTCTCTTTTTTAAATGGCTTGGTAATATAGTGGTTTGCTCCTGCCCTAAGGGCTTGGATGCGGGTTTCTATATCTGTCTTTACAGATGTGACAACGATAGGAGTCGAACCCACTTTTTCTTTAATGAGTTTCAGCCCTTCATCTTCGACATTGGATAACACCATATCCATAAGGATCAATGCAGGTGGCGGTGCAGGGGAGTTTATTGCGTTGCGATATTCTGTACTGTTGGAGAACACTTCCGCTGTGTAGCCATCAGCTAAAAGTAACTTTTTAATATATTGGGCTTGGTCTTCGTCATCCTCGACTATGTATACCAATGGCGCAGAATGTCCATGGTTTGTGCTTTCCTGGGAAACGGTCAATTCATTTTTGTTGTCTTGGTATGCTTCCCTGGTAAATTTAAGTAGTAATTCGTTGGCGAGTTTTTTAACGCGTTCCAGTTGGATCGTGGAAGGGGGTTGAGGGACAAGTTCCAAAGCTTCACAAATGCAAGCGTCAACCAATTCTGAACGTTTAGCAATAACCCTATAGCCTAAGGTAGAGGAAGCGCCTCGAAAATTATGGATTGCGAGTTTAATATCGTTGAGCTTGGCAACGCTATTGGAACCATCCAATTGTTTCGCCATTGAGACTATTTCAGCAAGCCTGTCCTGCAACTGCTTGAAGGTGTCCTTTTCCGTTTCTATGGTGCTTGCTTCGGTCAATTTTGAACAAAATGTTGTTTAGGTGTCTCACTTAATCGTAGCAGATGCCTGCAAATCAAAAATTGACAATTAGTATAATAGGTAGTTGGAATTTAAGGTTATAAAACGGATCCATTTGCTTAAAGGTGGTTACAATTAGTACCAGGAATTCTTATACCGATTCCATTAAGTATTATCTATAGCGAAACGCAAAATTAGAAAATATCAACACGCGCTAGTTCTGTTCAAACATGACAGTCACATCAACGCCGTTGTTTTCTGCGTTGTTTTGGATGCTAATCTTGCCATTGTGGAATTCAGCGATTATACGGGCGATAAATAAACCCAGGCCAAGGTGCGGCACGTCGGATTGTTGGTTTTCCCGCACTGACACCATGGAATCAAATAACTGGGCTTGCAGTTCACTGGGTAGCAGTTCGCCCTTATTGCTAATGCGCAGGTTGTAACCTTTGTTGGCTTTATCCAAGGCAAACACGATATCGCTACCATCGTTGCTAAACTCAACGGCATTGGAGGTGATTTTGTCTAGCATTTGCACCAATAAATCTGGTGAGCCCGACATTTGGGCGGCTTCTAGGTAGGTGTTTGCAACAAAGTTGCGATTTGGATAGACCATTTGGTAGCCATGGCAGCAACCTTGGATAAGCTGGACTAAGTCAAACGGTTCCACCTCTGTGGTTTTAAGGGCATGCTCTAAACGGCTGGCTTCACTCATATTGCTCAATATTTGGCTCAGTCTCTGTATCCCTTCTTGTGCCCGGTGCATGTATGGATTGTCTGCCTGCTTAGGCTGCTCCAAGACTAAGTTCTCCATGGAGGATTTTACCACTGCTACCGGGGTGCGTAATTCGTGTGACAACCTTGAAGCCATGTTTTCCAGGTAGGTATGGTATTGCCCTAGTTTGTCCAGCACCGAATGGAATGTGCGGGATAAATCGCCTATTTCATCTTGGGTGCTGGATACTGGGATATTGCTAACTATCTTACCGTGGGGATCTATGGCTTGTTCGGTCTGGTTGCGCAGCACCCGTATGCGGGATGAAATACGAGAAGCAAATAAAAACAACGCTAGGGTGCCTAGCACCATTACTGACAAAATCACGTTAAACAGTTTTTCTAAAGCTTTGTTGCGTAGGGTACGGATGCCGTGGGTGGTTTGCTCTACTACTACAGCGCCCATTACTACCTCATCCAGCCAAATTGGATGGGCAGCGGACAAGATCACGGCTTTGTTATCCGGTGTTAGGCGCCATAGGGTGTCGGGTGAGCCTTGCAGCGCCGACTCTATATCTTTTCCGGCCAGGGCAAAGGCGTCGTGCAACTCATCTACAAATTCTGCGGGCGGTTTGGTTAGAATTTGGTAATAGAGGGGAAGCAGAATGTCCTGCTCCAGCCGTTGCCACAGGCTCTTGCTTTGATTTTGGGCACCATTACCGCTGGTAATGCCGGTTGAAGCTAAAATACTACCGCTACGGGCCATTACCCGTTTATGCCTGTCCAATACCCAAACCCGGGCATCAGAGTGCTCTAATCCTTTAACGATTTTTTCAATTTCTGGTGAAGGTACCAACACCGTACCCAATGAGTCTGGTTCGGTAGGGTTTGCGGTGCCAATTTGCAGTTCAATGCGGCGCTCGCTTGTGTCATCAACATCGGCGATGACAAAGGCGATTTTATCCGACACCATCGCCAGTGGCATGCGTAGTTCAATGTTGTAGCCGCGCTCAGTTTGTTGCCAATGCCCCTGGATACGGGATTCTATGGACTGCGGACGCAAAGAGCTGCTTTGGCTATCCAGTTCAAACCCGTTGACCCAGCCAGATTCTGTCGCAGCAACGATATAGCGGCGGAATTGGTCACTGTGGTCAGTCAGGGCAATGTGCAAAAAATCATTGCGGTCCACCCTAATACTGTTTTTGGAACGCATGACAGTATTGTCATCAATGACCTCAAAAAACGCATACAGGTAAATGCCGTAAATGCCCACCATGTGTTGGAAGGATACATCTTCAGGCTGGTACCAGGGTGCGTCTTGCAGCAAATACGATTGCTGGTAGTTGATGGCCAGGTGCCGGTAGTCTAACCAATCGTGCAGGCGGCCATCCAGCTGTATCGGATCGACAATTTTATGGGCGTACAAATCAGTGCCGGGTTTCACGTCCTGCAAGTAGGAAGCTTGTTTGTCAAACAGGGTAGGGCGTTCATGCAATGCGGTGGCCACTGCCCTGGCTGTGCCCATGAGGGTTTGTTCTTGCCCAAGCCGCAAATAGCTTTCCATCTCCCAGACATATTGGTACCCCAACCAGGGGATGGCGAATAAAAAAGAAGACAAGACTAACAGCTTGAGCCGGATGCCAAAACGGAAACTAAACAACGATGTTCACCCCAACCGCGTTATCCAGCATTATTGGGCTTTCCAACGGTAACCCATACCATACACGGTCTCGATGCGGTCAAAGCCGCCATCCAGTTGGACAAACTTTTTGCGGATGCGTTTGATATGGGAAGTTATGGTTGTGTCATCAACTACCATGCGGGATTCGTCCATTAGCTGTTGCCGGCTTTTAACGTGCCCGGCGTGCTTGGCAATGGCGTGCAGCATCCAAAACTCGGTTACGGTGAGTTCTACTGCCTGGTGCTGCCATGACACCGTCATACGCTTGCTATCCATGCATAAGTGGCCATTGACTATGACATCTTCTTGTTTCGCCGGGGTGGCTAGCAGGGCACTGCGGCGGAAAAGTGCCGCTATGCGCGCCAATAGGTGGGGCAAGCTGATATCCTTAGTCAGGTAATCATCGGCACCCATGCGCAAGCCACAAATTGTGTCGTAGTCATTGTCGCGGGCAGTGAAAAAGATAATCGGGAGGCTCGATGACAAACTGCGCAATTGTTGGCAAAGGGCAAAACCACCGTCGATTTCTTCTTTGAGGCCAATGTCGATTATAGCTAAATCTGGCAGCCGCGCATTAAAACCCGATTCGGCACTTGGTTTGTCGGCATAGGTCACAACTTCATACCCTTGTTTGCCAAGCGCTGCGGCATAGTTATCCCTAATGGCGGCATCGTCTTCTACAATGGCTATTGTTTTCGACATGGCTTCCTTTGTTTTATGAAATGTATAATAGAATTGGTGTCTAGCTTAATGAAAATTTGAGCTCGCTCCAGCACTATCTAACGTCTTCAGCTAATTTCCATTTTTTCGCCATAATTGATCCTGGGATTGCCATTTTTGCCACCGGATTCTGCCATTTAATAGGTGTTTAATAACTCCGAACTAAACAAAAACTTCGGAGCCATCATGAAAAAAATCGTCGTAACAACTTCGCTAATTGCAGCATTGTCAGCAACTACCTTGGCCAGCAATGCAGCCCACGCTGGTGAAGACAACAGTGAACAGCAAAAAAATGTGTTAGTGGGAATGGGGTCTGGTGCATCTTTGGGAGCCATTATTGGCGGTCCTGTGGGTGGTGTCGTTGGGGGGCTACTGGGGATCATGCTTGGGGAAGATGTCAACCAGCATAACGAGGAAAATGAGCTGCTTGCGCAATTAGACGATAAATCAACACAACTTGCCCAGCTGCAGCAGCAATATGCCCAGTTACAATCAGATTACCAGTCCCAGTTACTGGCAACTGCCGCTGAAGTTGCAACGCCGGCACCAAACGACTACCAGCTAATGCCATTGGAGGCGAGTCTACAGTTTAAAACCGGCTCTAGCCAATTGGAGCAGCACTATCTCGGTAATTTGGATTTAGTGGCTGAAAAGTTAAAAGCCAACCCGGATTTGCAATTGCAGCTATTTGGTTATGCTGATCGCCGGGGCGATGCCCAATTCAACCTTGAGCTGTCTGAACAACGTGCGGAACAAGTAAAAATCTACCTACTAAGCCAAGGTGTGGCTGCCTCCCAAATCGAAACTGGAGGTTACGGCGAAGCCCAACCCGTAGCTGTGCAGCAAAACTTTGAAAATGACTTTTTTGACCGCCGTGTTGTGTTGCGTTTGAACCAAGACAGCAAAGTCATGACTGCGAAACAACCATAGTGGGGAAAATCATGTTACATCTGGTCGAGCAACTGGGATGGCGTAAAGCCATCCCTGTATCTGAAGATGTCAAAGCATTTAGTGCCCACTTTGCCGTTTCCCCGTTTGGATAGCTGGCCTGCTATTGCTGGTCGTTAATCATTGGGTTTATGCCGAGGCCGCAAAACAAGAGCAAACCGAAATCAGTTTTGCCAATGGCTTGTTTGTGTACAAGCGTACCTCAGTACAGCAGCCAAACCCAGCAGGGCTTGAAGCTAAAGGGGGAGCAAATGAAGGTGTTGGCCAGGTACACAAAACGGTTCTTAGTGGCCATTTATTACAAGCTAGGCAAACCCATCTGCAGATGCAAATTGACGGTATTTTAGCCAATGCCACCGTCACCCAGGAATTTATCAACGACAGTGGCGATTGGATAGATGCCCGCTACCAGTTTCCGTTGCCGGAAAACGCAGTAGTAGAGAGCCTGGTGGTCAAAATGGGGGCCAGGGAAATCATTGGCGAAATCAAGAGCAAACAGGTGGCTAAAAAGCAGTTTATGAAGGCCAGACGCGAGGGAAAACGCGCCGGGTTGGTGAGCCAAACCAAGCCTAATTTATTTGTTACTGAGTTGGCCAACATCGAACCTGGCCAGGCGGTATCGGTCCAGATAGGTTACCAGCAGAAAGTCGATTATGTGGCGGGGCAATTCCGTTTGCGTTTTCCAACAACTTACACCCCTAGGTTTAATTATTTTGATGCCGGTTTGCGGCAGGTGCATCAAGGTATCGCAGCATTACCTGCATCCGCCGCGTTTTTGCCCGAACAATTCTTCCAATCACAAGCAATGCCGGTACAAGCGTCTTTTAGCCTCGATGTCGAATTGCGTGCAGGCATGGCTGTAAAGGAAGTACATAGCCCACATTACCCAATTTGGGTTCAGGAGTACCAGCAAGGGGAATACTTTGTCTCATTTGAATCGCCGCAGTTGGGTGACCGGGACTTAGAATTAACTTGGCAAGCTGAACCAAACAGCGAACCCCAGCTAATACATTACCGGGAAGCGACAGATGGGGGGGAATATGGACTCTTGCTATTTATGCCGCCAAATGCGGCCAGTGAGGTTGCTGAAAACAGCACACCAAGGCGCCTCAACTTTGTCGTCGATACTTCCGGCTCGATGGCCGGTGAATCGATTAGCCAAGCAAAGGCTGCGCTGAAGAACGCGATTAATGCGCTGTCACCGAGCGATGAGTTTAATCTGGTGCAGTTCAACTCCGGGGCGGAATCACTATGGTACGGCAGCCGTCCAGCCACCTTGCAAAACAAGGATACCGCGAACGCCTATTTGGCTGCTTTGCAAGCTGATGGTGGCACCAACATGATTGACGCACTAGGGCTGTCCTTGTCGGAGCCTGCGAAACCCGGCTATTTAAACCAAATGGTCTTTGTCACCGACGGAGCCATTGGCTACGAAGAAAATATGTTAGCCCTGCTGGAACAAGAGCTTGGCGAAACCCGCTTGTTTACCGTTGGTATTGGCTCAGCGCCCAACAGTTATTTTATGAAATCAGCGGCACAGGTAGGTAAGGGGCGTTTTACCCACATAGGCTCAGAGCAACAGGTGGAAAGCCGAATCGCGCAACTCGCGCAATACTTACAAAGTCCGCAATTGTTGGATATCAGTGTCGAAATTGGTTCAGGGGTTGAGGTGTTTCCCGAAGTTATCCCTGACCTGTACCAGGGCGAACCAGTTGTCTTAAGTTACTTTAGCCCGGTGCCCGTGAGTGATATCCAAGTGGCAGCCACAAAGGCTGGTGGACGCTGGCAAGCGGCTGTCCAGTTGCCCTATTGGTCAGATCATAGGGGTATCGCAAAATATTGGGCGAGGCAAAAAGTCGATGCCTTGCTCGCAGCAAAAAGATCGCTTGCATTTGATGACGGCCGCCGTGAATTGTTGGATTTACAAGCGTTAAAACTGGCGTTAAAACACCAAATTGTCAGCCCATTTACCAGCCTGGTTGCCATTGACCATACCCCTGTTGTGGAGCGGCTGGGACTGGCAATAACCAAAGCTGAATCGCTAAGCCATTCAATGCACATGCCGCAAACCGCTACAGCCGCGAGTTTGTCCTTTGTGCTGGCTTCTATAGTTGCGAGCCTAGGGCTGTTATTGCATTTCTGCGGCAGTTGGCTTTTTTCAAAACCCGTGTCAAAGGAGGTTTGAGATGCGGCTAAGTGAATCCTATTTAGGCAATACTGACAATGGCAACCGCTTCTTTACATATGCCTGCATCAGCTTACTGCTGGTTGCCCTGTACTTTTTTGGCCATGGTTTATACATCCACGCAAAAGCCGGCGTCGCCCAAATCTTGATTGCCGATGCCTGGGAAAAACAACAAATCCATGGTGGCAGGCAAAGGCCTTGGGCATGGGCGGATACTTGGCCAATAGCCAAGCTAAACTTTCCTAAACTCAATAAGCAACGCTATGTACTTGCCGGTGGAACCGAAGCGATTATGGCATTTGGCCCTGCCCATTTGAGTCAAACTGCCTTCCCTGGGCAACGCGGCAACAGTGTTATTTCTGGGCACAGGGACACCCATTTCAGCTTGCTTAAGGACTTAGAAGTAGGAGATTTAGTGGAAGTCACAACCCAATACGGTGACCGGTTGTTCCAAGTGGATACCATACGCATTGCGCACCAATCACAGCTTGAACTTTTGCAGCCAAGCATTGGCCGCCAAATTACTTTGGTTACTTGCTATCCGTTTGACGCGGTGCATCCAGGTACCGAGCACCGCTATGTAGTAACCGCCAGCAGCGTATCTTGATGTGCTGGGGTCATATTTCTACAAGGACGTCGAAACCGCCATAATACTTATTGGAATCGTTATCATAGCACTGGTGCGGTAAATTAGCCGGAAAATCCTGCTTATTTGTTAGGTTTTTAATTTTACCTAAGACTATTGTACTAAAGCTAAAACCTTGTTTTACACGTACATTAAGCCTTAAAGGAGCGGAAGATTGCAGCAGAACAAGGTGCTTCGATGCATGACAAAGATTTGTTGAATTTATTATCGACATTACAAGATTATGCCAATCTGGGCTATTGGCAATACGACGTTGCTTCCGGTGAAATAGAGTGGTCAGATCAAGTTTATAAAATTTACGGTTTAGAGCAGGGGAGTAAACCCAGTTTTGAACAAGTCGCTGATGCCTTTGCTGCGGAAGACCGGATTCAGTACTTTAAGGACTTCGAACTTGCTATAAAACAAGGGGTGCCATACTGGTTTGAGCGCCAGATAAAGCTCGAAAACGGCACCAGCAAATACATCCGTGGCGTTGGCCAACCAAAACTGGAATCAGGCCGGGTTGTGGCGCTAGTCGGGATCGTGCAAGATGTCACCCAGGAACACCTTCGCATAAGCCATTTAACCGAATCTAGGCAACTGCTGGAGGCCGCAAGCCAAATTGCCAAAATCGGCTATTGGCGGCTAGATCTTGCTGATAATGAGTTGATATGGTCAGATGAAACCTTTCGGATCCACGGCCTTGACCCGGGTGAAATCCGTCCCACCCTTGAACATGCTGTAGGCCTATACCACCCCGACGACATTGCGATAGTGCAATCCCACATAGAGAGTAGCATAGGATCCGGTGATGATTGGGAGTTTAAAGCTCGAATTTACCGGGTCGATGGCGAACTCAGGTACGTGCGTTCCAAAGGCAAGGTGCTGGTCGTAAATGGCAAAAAAGTCGCATTATTCGGTATTTTTCAAGATATTTCGGAGCAGCTAAAGCTGGCCGAGCAGCAAAAGTGGTGGCAATACCTAGTCAACGAAACCGGTGAGGGGATCGTGATCACCGATGCCGTCGGTAAAACAGTGTGGGTGAACCAAGCATTTGAGCAACAAACCGGTTACCTTAAACACGAAGTGCAAGGAGTTAAGCCCGGACTGTTATTGCAGGGACCCGAAACTTGTCTAGATACGGTAAAAAGAATAAGCCAGGCATTGCAGGCAGGGGAAGCAATAGCTGTAGAGCTACTAAACTACACTAAACTAGCCGAGCCCTATTGGATCCTACTGAGCATTTTCCCCCGTTTTGACGACCATGGCAATTTAGTCCAGTTTATGTCAATCCAGGTGGACATAACCGAACGGGTTGAAATGGAAACCCAGTTATCAAAGAAACAGTCAGAGTTAGAGTTATTAAATTTCCAGCTTAGCCGGCAAAAGCTCGCTGCAGAAGAATCACTGCGCAGGGAAGCGGAAACCAACGAACGTTTAGAACAAGAAGTCCAAAAGTCCAAGGCATTACAAGAACAACTGCGGGCCTTGGCCAATGTTGACTCATTGACCGGTATCGCCAACCGTCGGCATTTCTTGGAACGCTTTGCAGTTGAATTTGAACGCGCCAAACGTTACCTGCATGACTTATCACTGTGCATGTTTGACATTGATCACTTTAAGCAGGTAAACGATAGCTACGGCCATCAAGCTGGGGATGAGTTGCTTAAGGCAGTAGCCGCCGTAACTGCGGCGGAATTACGGGGAAAACTAGATGTTTTTGGACGTATTGGGGGGGAAGAATTTGCTATTGTGTTACCAGAAACGTCCCTGGACGGTGCAAGTAAATTGATTGAAAGGATCCGGGTGAACATTGAGCGGGAGAAAGTCAGTGATGGCAATGCCGTAACTTGCAGCTTTGGCTTGTTAAACGCATTGGAATTCGACAATGTTGAAGACGCCTTGTACCAGTGTGACCAAACGATGTACCAAGCTAAACGCCTAGGGCGCAACCGAGTGGAACTATATGATTCAAAATCAAAGTTGGATGGCAGGAATAAACCGGTTGACGATGGCAATCTAATGGCTTCTTAAAGTTGTACCGATGCCATTATGGCGACAGCAAGTATTTTCTATATTAATTGTGCCAAATGGCCAAAATCGTTTCAGCTTGTGGGTAAGATTATTGTAGGTAGACTTTTGCATAGTCGAAAGAGGGTTGGAACAAGTCCTCATCTTGCCATGGCTGTTCTATATTCTTTAAATTCCAGTATGCCTGCAACGCACCCACTGATTCGTGTAGTTGCATTTCTTCCTTGAGTTCAAATTGATCCATTGCCGCGAGCCGTAAAGGACCTGGCTCGTATTGGTGAGCTGTCAGCACTAAATCGACGATAACTGCGTGCCAAGCTGCCGATGTCTGTTGCAGTGCATCGACAGGCGTCTGGGCGCGGCGTTTTAAGGTGCGGGCGACTGCCAAACGCATTACTTTATCCACTTTGTCTGTAACGGTATCCACAGTGATGCCAAACCTTTTGTTATTACTTGAGGTTATTGTGCCTGCGAAGGTTGGAAAACGCTGCCTAATTTAGCGACTATTAGGGAACTTGGAAAAAGGCAAAAGACTGTGATGGGTTAAGTTCGTGCTGTTTGGCTTGCTGGCGCGTAGGCGCCAGCAAGGTCATTGAATTTACTTATCCCGCTTTTACCTGCTCTGCCCAGCGGTTTAGCTTACTTTCAAGGGTGGGCATGGGCACCGCACCATCAATCAAAACCTGGGTGTGGAACTTTTTAATATCAAACTTATCACCCAGTTCTTGCCTGAGGGATCCCCTCAACATGCGAATTTTGCGCTCGCCCACTTTATAAGCCAAAGCCTGGCCAGGAATAGAAATATAGCGTTCAACCTCTGACTCAATGTCTGATTCAGCCATTGAGGAGTTTTCACGCATAAACTGCATCGCTTGCTCGCGGCTCCAGCCAAACGCGTGTAGGCCAGTATCCACCACTAGGCGCATTGCCCTTAGCTGTTCATCCGCCAGGCGGCCATACCATTGGTATGGATCGGTAAATAGTCCCATTTCCTTACCCAGGCTTTCCGCATACAGGGCCCAGCCTTCTGTGAACACGGTGTAGCCACCGAAGCGCCTGAACATAGGCAAACCTTCAACTTCTTGCTGGATGGCGATTTGGAAATGGTGCCCAGGTGCCGCTTCGTGGATGCTTAAGGTTTCCATTAAAAACTTGGGCTGAGCCCTAAGGTTATGGGTGTTGATGTAAAAAATGCCGGGGCGCGAGCCATCGGGCGCTGGCCGCTGGTAGCTGGCGCCTGCAGAGGATGCCGCCCGGTAAGCTTCCACCGCTTTCACTTCATAATCTGACTTGGGAAACAGCTCAAACAATTTACCGACCCTGGCGTTAATTTTGTCTTTCACCTGGGTATATGCGGCAACCACTTCCTGTTCTGTTTCCCAGTAGAATTGGTCATCCTCTTTTAGGAAAGTGAAAAAGGCGGCTAAATCACCGTCGAAACCAACGGTTTGTTTTACTTTTTTCATTTCCGACAAGATGCGCTCGACTTCCTGTAAGCCAAATTCGTGGATCTCTTCGGCGGTCAGTGGCAGGGTGGTATTTACGTCTATCATGTGCCGGTACCAAGCACTGCCGTTGGGCAGCGCCGACAGGCCAACCGTATCCCGTGCCTTGCTTTGGTATTCGTTGGCCATAAAATCGTAGGTGCGCCGGTAGGCTGGGATAATGACGTTGGCGATAGTGTCAGTATAGCTTTGCTTGAGCTGCTGCTTTTGCGCGTCATCAATATCCTCGTTTTCTGCTAATGCTGCCAACGGTTGGTAGAACACACTTTTTTCAACGTCGGCCACAACGTGGGCTTTCAGTTGGGGAAGGACTTTGGCCACGATGGGCTTGGGCAGTACCACACCTGTTTCCATGCCTTGCCGCATTGCCGAAATGGCACTGTCCATAAAAATGGCGAAACCTTGCGCCCGCTTTTGGAAATTTTTATAGTCTTGGTAGGTATTGAAAGGTTGGGCGCTGCTGCCAGATCCTAACATGGCGAAAAAGTTGTGAACCCCCCACATCTGGTTAAAAGGGATCATGTGGGAGTCAAATTGCATGCCTTGTAGTGCGATTTGCCGGTCGCGCAAAAATATTTCATAGCTCAACAAGTCCTGGCCCGATAAGAGGCTAGGGTTGAGTTGTTCAATTTTAGCCAGATATTTTTCTTCAAATGCCCGCTGTTTAGCCCGGCTTGCTTCGCTAATTGGGTCGCCGAACTGATCGTTATAGTCATTGACCCCGACAAAGGTGGCGTAAATCGGATTCAGTGCTAGGTTTTCCTGGAAATGTTCCTCTAGCAATGCATTCAGTTTTTGGGCTTCAGTGTTTTTAGCTTCTGCCGTATGCAGTGCATCATTATCAATGCCTATAGGGTTGTTTGGGTTAGGCGCCTGGCATCCAGCCATGGCAAGCCCCAATATTGCCGGCAATAAGGCTTTAATAGGTTTCCCAAAGATGTTTTTCATAACCTACCTTTCCAGAGCAACACGCTCTATTTATTATTCTTGGTATTAACCACAGGTCAGTGGCAACAGGTTGTTTTGTGGAGCGGACGCGGGCTTGCGTGCGAGCCCGCGCCAAATGCTGCTATTGGTTGTCAATACTCGCACTCCAGGCAGAATGCGTACATTCCGCGGGGATCGTTAAGGCGAGTAATGGATTCGAAATCTGCCACGACTTTTTGGATCACTGACATAAGCTGGTTATCGCTATCTACAGTAATTGCCTCGCCGATAAACCCTGAGGCCGTGCCAAAGAATTCTTTCCAGAAAAGCTCTTTAGGCGAGAGGGTGCGTTCAATGTATTTGGTGTCATAGGCTTCTAACTGCGCCAAAGAAGCAGCTGATTTTATGGCATCATCCAAGTAACCTAGCTTATCCACCAAACCCAGTTCTAGTGCTGTTTCACCCACCCAAACCCGGCCTTGGGCGATGTTGTCTACTGCGTCTACATCCATTCCCCGGGAGTCGGCCACCAGGCCTATAAACTGCTCATAGCCGTGCTCAATACTGCGTTGGATGACCTGGCCAAATTCGGGGGCAAGTTTACGGGTAGGGGAAAGGCCGGCAAAGTCCGTGGTGCCAACGCCATCCGTATTGACGCCCAAATAGGCAAGAGTATCTTCATAGGTCATAAACATGCCAAAGATGCCGATCGAACCTGTGATGGTGCTAGGTGCAGCCCAAATTTCGTCGGCGCTGGCTGAAATCCAATAACCGCCAGATGCTGCCAATGAACTCATTGAGGCTACAACCGGCTTGCCAGCGGCCTGCAATAAGGTTACTTCTTGCCTTATTACCTCAGAAGCAAAAGCACTGCCTCCAGGAGAATCAACATGCAGTACCACTGCCTTAACTGAGTCATCCAGCCTCGCCTTGCGCAGCAGGCGGGCTGTGCTGTCACCGCCAATTGTGCCGGGTTTTTGGCTGCCATTAAGAATGGTTCCTTTGGCCACCACGACGCCTATTTTGTCGGCACCGTTGTCGACGAAAGGCATTGGCTGCTTAATGACTTTCATGTACTCATTAAAGCTAATGTTATTAAAACCGAGCTTTGATTCACTCTCGCCGACGATAGCAACAAGCTCGTCCCGTACTTCTTCTCGGGTTTTTAATGCGTCCACCCAATTATTTTGCAAAGCGTATTGGGCAAAGTCGCCATTCGCCAGCTCAAATTTGGCCAGGAAGCTGTCAAATTTTTCGTCAAAATTGCTGACGTCCATACCCCGTGCCGCTGCGATATCGCGTTTGTATTGTTGCCAAAGTACGTCCAGCCAAGCCGCATTTGCTTGTTTTGCTTCGTCTGACATATCGTCACGGATGAAAGGCTCAACCGCGGATTTGAATGTACCGACGCGAAACACATGGGTGGTGGCTTTCAGTTTCTCAAGTGCAGATTTGTAATACATGCGGTAGCGGCCAAATCCATCCAAGATCATCCAGCCCATTGGGTTCAGATAAACGTTGTCCGCATGGCTGGCAAGGTAATATTGCTCCTGGGTGTAATAATCACCCACGGCAAAAATTGGTTTTTCGCTTTCCTTGAAGTCTTCCAGCGCTAGGGCTATTTGCTTCAATTTGTCCATGCCGGCGCTGCGCATTGAATGGAGGTTTAACACCAATGCCTGGATCCGGCGATCTTGTTTGGCGTTTTCGATCGCTAGGATAACGTCTTGTAGTAGCACTTCGGGGCGGTCTTCTTTTTGGTCAAACGCCTCCCGCATAAACTCATCAAAAGGATCCACTGTGTGCTTTTGGATCACTATATCACCGCGGATATTAAGCACTAAGGCACTGTCAGGTGGGACAGTCACTTTGCCGTCATCCGACATAAACACCGCCACGAGTCCAACAACAATGGCGATGAAAATGATGTTGAAAAACAAGTTACGGGTGAAATTTAGTGCTGACCACAAGCCAGAAAATATAGCTTTCGTCCAACTTTTACTCGCTGCCATAATACCTTCTATATTCATCGAGTTGTTCATATGCCTGGGTTAACTTGTAGTGGGTTTGGCAAGCATACGGTCTATTCTGATCCTTCAATCCTACCTAAACTGATTATAATTACACAGGCTCAAATGTAATTTTTTGTGTGACCGATACTTCCTTCTTTAACAAAATCGGTTAAACTTCATTAAAATGACAGGTACGACCAGTGTAATAAATGAACAAGCATCCAATTTACCCACATTTATTCGAACCCTTAGATTTGGGGTTCACAACATTGCGCAACAGGACCTTGATGGGTTCGATGCATATCGGTTTGGAAGAAGAAAAAAACGGCCATGAGAAGCTAGCGGCATTTTATGCGGAGCGGGCAGCTGGTGGCGTTGGGCTTATTGTTACTGGTGGCGTTGCACCGAACTTCCAGGGCTGGGTAGCGCCATTTGCATCCAGGATGACGCGTAAAAGCCATGCCAAAAAGCATGAACTGGCAACAGACGCGGTGCACCAACACGGCGGTAAGATTTGCATGCAGATATTGCATACCGGGCGCTATGGTTACCATCCGTTTATTGTAGCGCCATCTGCCATGAAGGCACCGATAAATATGTTTAAACCCCGGGCATTATCCCGCCGCGGAATCAAACGCACAATTAAGGACTATGCTGAAAGTGCCTACATGGCTAAATTGGCAGGCTATGATGGCGTTGAAATCATGGGGTCCGAGGGCTATTTGATAAACCAGTTCTTCTGCCCTAGGACCAACCACCGGGATGACGAGTGGGGCGGCAGTTTTGAGAACCGTGCCCGGTTTGCAGTTGAAACGGTAAAAGCAGTGCGGGAACGGGTGGGAATGGATTTCATCATTATATTCCGCTTGTCCATGTTGGACCTGGTTGAGGGTGGCAGTGAGTGGGAAGAAGTCGTCATGCTTGGCAAGTTGGTTGAAGCTGCGGGGGCGACCTTGATAAATACCGGGATTGGATGGCACGAGGCAAGGGTACCTACGATTTCAACATTAGTACCTAGGGCGGCATTCACTTGGATAACAGAACGTATAAAATCTGAGCTTACAGTGCCGCTAATTACCACCAACCGGATCAACACCCCAGAAGTTGCTGAAAAAGTCCTGGCCGAAGGCCATGCGGATATGGTGTCAATGGCTCGGCCATTCCTCGCCGATGCCGAATTTGTCAATAAAGCGGAAGCAGGCAAAGCCGACCGCATCAATACCTGCATTGCTTGCAACCAGGCTTGCCTTGACCATGTGTTTGAACAGAAGCGCGCAAGCTGTCTGGTGAACCCTAGGGCGGGTTATGAAACTGAACTTAATTTTCCCTTGACTAACCACAAAAAGAAAATTGCGGTAGTAGGTGCCGGGCCTGCCGGTCTCGCATTTAGTTGCCATGCTGCTGAGCGTGGTCACGAAGTACACCTTTTTGACAAAAGCGACAAAATTGGCGGCCAGTTCAATTACGCAAAACGGATCCCCGGCAAAGAGGAGTTCTATGAAACCCTGCGCTATTTTGACAACCGGTTAAAAGATGCCGGAGTCAATGTCCACTTAAATAGTCCACAAACAGCCGAGTCAATCAAATCACAGAACTTCGACGAGGTGGTGTTGTCGACGGGAATATTACCTAGAAGGTTAGATATAGAAGGCATTGATCACCAAATGGTGATGTCTTACCTCGATGTGTTGCGCGATGATAAGCCTGTTGGCAAACGAGTCGCCATTATCGGCGCCGGCGGAATCGGGTTCGATGTAGCAGAATTCATTTCTGAGGAAGAATCCCTTACCGTGCAGCCTGACAAGTGGTTGAAAAGTTGGGGCATAGACAAAGAATACAAAACCAGGGGGGCGTTGACTGAAGCTGAAATTGAGCCGTCGATACGGGAAATCTACTTGTTGCAACGCAAGACCTCAAAAGTGGGCAAGGGGCTAGGTAAAACGACTGGTTGGGCGCACCGTACCTCATTGGCCAAAAAGCAGGTAAAAATGATGCCTGGTGTAGCCTATGAAAAAATTGATGACCAAGGTCTGCATATCAAAGTGGGGGAACAATCCCAGTTGTTGGAAGTCGATAACGTTATTGTCTGTGCAGGCCAGGAGCCTCACAAAGCCTTTTACCAGGAGCTAGTCGACAATGGCATTAAGGCCCATGTCATTGGCGGTGCAGACGTAGCAGCTGAGCTGGATGCAAAAAGGGCAATTAGGCAAGGCTCTGAACTAGCGGCGGTCATTTAAACTACCATCATCATATTACAATGTTCGACGGCGACCCAAGTGGTCGCCGTTTTTTTGGTAATAACCTATTTGATGTAATTATATACAATTCAATTGCATACAGACCGGTCGGTCTGTAAGGTGGCAAGCAAACTTTGAGCAAGGCCCTTGCCAGTAGGTAAAGTGAATTTTCCAAAAACTAAAAACCCCGACGCTACCAGGGCAACCATTTTACAAGTTGCCGCCCATGAGATGCGCCTGCGCGGATTCCAAGCTGCGAGCCTATCTCAAATTATAGGTAAATGCGGGCTATCAAAAGGCGCGGTTTACCATCATTTTAGAACCAAGCAAGAACTGGGATATGCAGTTTTTGAGGAAATATACCAACAAGACTATTTTGATTTTTGGGATAGTGCCTTAGATCAAGATGATGCTGTAAGTGGCATTTTAGGGGTGCTGGCGACTATGCCAGACAAGTTCTCTGAGCAGGATATGGCCTACGGTTGTCCGGTAAACTCAATTTCTCAGGAGATGTCCTCAGAGGATGAAGGTTTTAGGCTGCGTACCCTTGCGATGTACAAGTCATTGCAGAGGAAGATTGCCGCCGCATTATCCTTGGCTATAGAGAAGGGCCAAGTAAAAGCTGACGTGGAAGTAGAAAGTACCGCTTTATTTATCGTGACAAGTTTCCAAGGTATGGCGAGCATGATGAAAGCGTCGCGCGATAAATCTATGGTGGCGGATATAACTAAGGCTATTAGCGATTATGTTGAAATGTTGCGATATTGCTGACAAAGACTGACTCTGTTTACGCATAAGTTTATTGTCAAAATTTTGGGAAAATAATGTTTCTGGATAATTTTTCCGGTTATTCGCTTTTAGTAATGTAATAACAGACCGCTTGGTATGAAGTGTGGGTGATATAGTGGCTGAACAAGTAAGCAATTTGAAACAGATGTTATGGTTTGCCTATGCAGCCATATTGTTTTTCTTGTCTTTTGCTAAATTGGACTTGGTGCAAGTTGGCGGTGCAATGGATTTGTTTTTGCTTATCCTTGGGCAATCTTTCGAATTAACCTTGCTGGCCGGACTAATGATCGCCGTATTGGAACTTGATTCAGGCGCGAGCTGGTTTTGGCGCACTATCTTGGGGCTGTTGGGACTTGCGTTGTTGTTGCTGCTAGGCTCTGCGGCATTAATTGCATGGTATGGTAAGGTTGAAAGCGCGACTATTCCTACCGCTGCTTTTATATTTTTGCTGCCATTGAAATTTCAGATTTTCAAACTGGCATGGACTACTCCTGAAGCAAATACTAATAGTAGCGAAAGATGTTGCCAGCCTTGCACAGTAAATTAGGTTTTATTGAGTTTCTTTTTCATATTGAATAATTTTCAATTAAGGTAATAAATATAACCTGAAGGTGAATTTTTCAGTGGGGTTGGGCATAAATCTCAAAGAATTTCCTGATTACCCACTTAGTTCAGCCAGCTTTAACAACTTGTAAGGCATTGGCGGTGTCATTACCGCTGCCTTTGCCAGCCGTGGCAGCAAATCACGTAGGGTGAACCTGTTATTAAATCGGAAACAATACTCCGCAAGGTGCCTTGGCAGGTGCTTTGATGCGATAGAGTGACAACTTCCTCTAAGTGAGTTTTTCACGTTGCCGATCATCGTATTTACCCAGTTGAAGGCGGAGTGATCCAGCTTATCCAGATCACCACCCGTTTTCGCATATAAGTGGTGGCGTTCTTCACTCGCTACAGCCCGAAAACAGGCCAACCCGTCTGAAATCACCACGGCGTTCGGCTTAATATATTTGTCCGCCCATTGACTAATTTCTTTGGTCTTAAAGCCTTCCACGACAGTCATTTTCATATGGATTGGATGACCCTCTTCATTCAGTGCTACCGCAGCCACAAACGGGGTCTTACCTGATGCACCGCGACCTCGCTTTCCCCCGCGTTTTTCGCCTCCCCAATAGACATCATCCAATTGGATAATGCCGCCAATCTTAATTTTTTCGTCACTTTCTTTCATGACCTGCAACAGTTTGTGTTTGAGCTTCCAGGCCGTGTTGTAACTGACTTTTATCTGGCGCATTAACTCCATTGCGGAGATCCCTGTTTTGGACTGAGTGAGCAGATGGATTGCCATAAACCATTTAGTCAAGGGTACTCTGGTTTTGTCAAACACGGTCCCACTTGTCAGAGACTGTTGATGCTTGCAACGGTTGCACTGAAGTACTTTCCTGGATTTCAACTCACAATATGATTTATTCCCGCACTCCCTACATACAAATCCGTCTGGATAGCGCCAGTTAAACAGAGCCTGTTCACACTTTCCTTCCGTACCGTAGTCTTCCATAAGCTCGTAAATGCTGTAGCCTTCCTGAAACTGAACTTTGTTTTTTGCCATCTGGAAACAACCTCATAATACTGTCTTTATATACAGTATAACAGAGGATGAATCAGGTGGGTAATCAGGAAAAGAAATGAATATTGTCAAAATTGCGCTGCGCAATAAGCTACTGATAGGTCCATTGACCAGCTATGCGCGAAAACGAACATCTGTTTACCCCGTTGAAACCTGGTCACAAATAGCTACTCCAAAAAACAAAAACTGGAGTGGCAATGAAACAGATCTGGGATGCAGGAGAGCTTTCTAACCATTGGCCTTTAATGTTTGAAGAAAGTAACAAACACAGCCAATGGGCAGGTGCGTAAATTTATGCACACAGAACTTGCATCGCTCTTCGGTATCGTTACGATGCGTATATTCTAGAATGTGACAGTGCTGCCAGGAAGCTTGTGAACAAAGCAAGATTAGTGAAATGAGTCAGAGGAATTACGAAGGATATCACATAGCAGTTAAAAGAATTCAGGACTGTAGGCGCAATAATAGCACATATTTAGATTTGGGAGACCTTGGGCTTGAATGGCTGCCAGAAGAACTCAATGATCTCACTTCAGTGAAGACGCTTAATTGTTACAATAACCGATTCACCACTATTGCTGGGATTAAAAACCTCACTTCGTTGACAGAGCTTGATTGTGGCTACAATGGACTCACCAATTTAGCTGAAGTCAAAGCACTCAAAGCATTGATCGACCTTGATATTAGTGGCAATCAACTCACGTGTCTGGCGGATATCAAAAACCTCTCGAATTTGAAAAGACTTCGTTGTGGTGGTAACCCACTCACTAGTCTGGCAGGGATTGAAGCCCTCACTGCTTTGACAGCACTTAGTTGCACTTACAGCCAACTTACCAGCTTGGAAGAGATCAGGGGCCTCACTTCTTTGGAACTGCTTAGTTGCGGAGATAACCGACTCACCAGTCTGGCAGGTGTTGAAGGGCTCAAAGCGTTGACATCGCTTCACTGTGGCGACAACCAACTAACTAGCTTGGCAGAGATTAAAGACCTCAAAGCTTTGACAGACCTTCATTGCTACAATAATCAGATTACTAGCCTGGCAGGGATTGAAGACCTCAAAGCGATGACAGAGCTTTTATGCTTCGATAACCGCCTCACCAGTCTCGATGAGGTTCAAAACCTCACCAGATTGACAATATTTGAATGCGATAAAAACCCTGTGCATAAAGTCCCCCCAGCCTTTTTGTCTGATATAACCGGCCTTCGCGCTTGGTGGCAGGACATACGACAATCGGGTGCTGAACCTAATACACATAGTAAGCTGTTACTATTAGGCAATGGACGGGTAGGTAAAACCACCCTATGTGAAACTCTTGTTGAAGACGCTCCCCAGACTGACAAGCCGACCTTTACCAGTACAGAAGGGATCTGCTTGAAGCATTGGTCCCTTCCTGATGTGGGTGAATTCGGATGGGAGGTCAGTATCTGGGATTTTGGCGGGCAGGAAATCTACCATTCCACCCACAGGCTTTTTCAGTCACAAGAAGGGGTTTATTGTGTTCTCTGGGCTGAGGGATCCGATGAGCCGGACGAGGAAGTCCAGCACACACTGCGTTACTGGCTAGACCTAGTAACAGAGAATAATACGGACTGTCCGGTCATTGTGGTAAAGAACAAGACGGACAGGTCAGACAAAGACGGTCTCAATAACGAAGCCCTCACTGATGAACGCTATCGTAACCTGCCTCACTATGCCGTCAGTGCCCTATATAACAGTCGCACTGGACCGTTGCGAGCAGAAATCTTTGAACAGATGAAGGCATTGGGTACGTTAAATGTTGAACTCCCAAAATCCTGGCTGCAGGTGCGGGTAAAGCTATCCAATATCACACAACGCGCCATTAGCCGCACTGAATTTGACGATCTCTGTGAGACGGGTATCCACGCCGATACACTGCTTCGATATCTGCACCAGTGCGGTGATGTGTTTTATCTGCCGGAGTATTTTGAGGGACAGGTATTTCTAGATCAGAACTGGGTGCTTACAGCCGTGTATCGGCTGTTTACAGGAAAAGAGGTTTCAAACCCAAAAAATAGGATCGAATACCAGAAGGGGCGTGTGACAGGTGCTGATCTTCTTAACATATATCAGGATTATCAGCCGGACGAAGTTAAGTTGTTTGTGGATTTTATGTTGCAAAACCAGATGATGTTCAGACTTTCAGGGGATGACAATGATTTTACATCCTGCGTCTGGGTTTTACCGGGTTTGTTGCCGAAAAAACCCGTGTTACCTCCCCAGGCAACAGAAAGTGCTAACTACCAATATCAAATGGTCTTCCCTTGGTTACATCGCCTCGCCATCGAACGGTTACTGATTGCCTGCCATGCTCTATCATCTGAAGACCATTGGTGGCGCAACGGCCTGATTTTATATCTGGAAGATCTAACCGCATGCTACCTGGTGGCGAACCCCGCAACACGGACACTGAGCTTGGCATTCTGGGGGGGCAAATCTGCAATTGAATCCTTCTTGCCCCGCATTCTTAGAACGATAGAAAAAACACGCCTGTCAGCCCCAGTGAAAGACAGGCTGAAAATCGGAGGGCAGAGCTGGCTGGAGCAGGACGCGGCCTATCGCTATGTTATTGAACAACATGCTTTCAGTGGGGAGCATCAACAAAGAAAAGGTGCATTGGCCTATTTTTATTTGCAGCGGAATGAAGAAAAAGATGTACGCAGCATTGCGCCATCTAAAACAAAGTATATCACATCCATTTTTGCGGAAACATTGAACATGGCGACACACAACACGCACAATAATATCTATAATTCACCAGGTGCCGTTCAGGTAGGTAGAGACATCACCGGCACTGTCACAACAAACATTAACATCGGTCAAACTACACAAGAAAAGAAGCAACAAATTGATGAAATAAACTCGCTTTTACAGCTTCTGAAATCATCCGGTTTGAACCAAGAAGATACTGAAGACTTCGGCCGCCACCTCAAGAATGTTAAAGATGAGCTGATGGAAACCACCCCGGATACACCACAGATAGAAAAACAACTTACGCGGTTTTCTGGATTACTGGATAAACTTGAGAAAGGGCAGGAACTCTACACAAGAGCAGTTGCTTGGCTAGCCGGGTTTGGTATCGTCATCTAGTTGCAGCATAGCCACCTATCAGTTTTGCTATGTTACTTAAAATGGAAGCTAGGTTAATATTATCGATTGACCTCTTATTAAAACAATAAATCATTCAATTGAGTTCGCCTAACCACCCTCGCAACCATGCGTTGAACAAAGGGATTCAAATAGTTCTAGAATTGGTGTTGATATACCGTGGAACACAGTAAACACCCGCCTATTACACGTATGTAGTTTTAGTGTTCCTTGGAAACAGAGCTGATACATCGACTTCAGGAATGCGCCTTGGTAGTTCAGTAAACAGCATGTTTAGATAAGCATACGGCACTAGGGCATTGGCTTTGTCTGTGACTTTCTTGCTGTAGGACAAGCTCTGGCCATTGAGGCGGTATACGTCGTTTTTGCCATGGTGTGTTACCTCATTCCAATCATTAGGGAAACATAGCGTATGCGGAAAACCCCAAGTAGGTAAAATTAACCGGGCGCTAGCTCTTCACTTCCTCCAACACTAGGATTGCCGGTGCCAGCAAAAATGAAGTTATATTTATATCTGGGGCTAAAATCAAACACCTGAAAATCCGTTTTAACTATCCGGCCTTCCCAATCATTGAGGGTAATATGGTTGCCTGGGAACCTGGTTAATACGTCTAGCAACGCAGGAAAAGCATAGATATAGGTCAACTCCCTGCTATCCACTGAAATATTAAAATAATGCGGGTCATCAGGTTTAGAATCCCTTGGTGAAAAGGTTTTGAAATTAAGATCAAGTAAGCCAGTACACTTGCCATACGGATCCTTTTTACCATTGATTTGGAATGTATAAATGGCTACTAGGTTATTTGGGAGATGATCCATGCACCCCTGGTAAAGCCCAAAAAAACCGCAAGAAATATGACAGTGTCGTTTTAGGTAAATCAGCCTTTCATTGTAGTCAACAATTTCTGGCCGATCGTCACTATAGTAAAAAGACTGGTCTTTAACCTGTTTGCTAAGAAAAGGAAAGGTCTGTAGCCGACGTTCTATAGGTTGCATTTGGTTAAACCTGGATTTCCAGTACAAGTTCAGGTTCTGTTCAGCCGCAAATGTAGGCTTTACGCCTGCTTTCTCAATGCGCTGAAGAAAGCCCGCTATTGACAAACAGCTACCATTAAAACCAGCAACAGCTTTAAGTAACTCTGGGAAGCATGCTAAATATTTTATTGAGTGTGACGTCGCCGTCATTTTGTATGAAAAGCGTTGTTCGAAACGCGCCTTGCCAAGAGAGGGGGCTAGAAACGTAAACCGGATTGTTCGAAAATAAGATTCTCCGTTTAGTCCAGGTGTAAAAGGCCAGTCGAGGTAACTGAAAATAGCTAGCTCTGCCACAGCTAGGCTATCTGTGGTGCTGGTCGGCTCTATGAAGTCATAGAGTAAGAAGGTTTGTAACTATTCAGCCTGATCCATAAAACTGTTTAACCTCCTTTTTGTGATCGATTAATTGAAATAGCCCTGAAATGTTGGTTGTGAGATCCTGATATCCCAAATAAAGGTGTTAGCATGAATGGATTTAAAAAGTATCAACATTAATGCTTTGGTCGAGCAAACCAGAGAGCAGCTAGAGCAGGATTCTAGCCTGACACCCGCGCTAAAAGTCACTATTGAGCTGCTTTTGACTGTCGTAGTGTTGCTATCAAATAAGCTGGGTATTAATAGCAACAACAGCAGCCTCCCGCCTTCACAAGATATCAACCGAAAAAAGAAAAGACATTCATCAAGTGAGCGAAAAGCTGGCGGCCAGATAGGTCGCAAGGGGAATACCCTCACGCAAACCGATACCCCTGATGTTGTAGAAGTCCTCGAACTGGATATCACCCAACTGCCAAAAGGCAATTATCGAGAAGTGGGTTACCAAAAACGCCAGGTGGTGGATATCGACATTAGTCGTGTGGTAACCGAGTACCGAGCACAGATACTGGAAAATGAACAAGGTGAACGGTTTATGGGGGAGTTTCCGGAAGGGGTGACTGCGCCAATCCAGTACGGTGCAGGAATGAAAGCGCATGCGGTGTATTTGTCCCAATACCAACTTTTACCCTATAACCGTATCGAAGAATACTTTACTGACCAACTTGGAATTCCTGTCAGTGCAGGGAGCCTATTCGCATTTAATGAACAAGCAGCCTCGTTGATAACGTCGACAGGTGCAGAAAGCATCATTAAACAACAACTGAGACAGTCCCCCTTACCTGTGCATGTGGATGAAACAGGTATCAACATTAGTGGCAAGCGCCAGTGGTTGCACAATACGTCATCTCGATGGTGGACCTATTTCCATCCCCATGCCAAACGAGGCAAAGAGGCGATGGATGAAGCAGACATTTTACCTCACATAAAAGGTGTGTTATGCCACGACCACTGGAAGCCCTATTATCAATACACCCAATGCCAACATGCCTTGTGTAATGCTCACCATCTTAGAGAGCTTGAGCGTATATGGGAGCAAGAGGGGATGGAGTGGGCAAAGCAGATGCAAGACCTGTTAAAGGATATTAATCATTACCAACAAGCCACAGCTTTTGTCAGTGAACAACGCATTGCGGCTTATAAACAACAATACCAGGCCATATTGAACGAGGCTGAATTAGCCTGTCCACCGCCAGATAACAACCAACGAAGGCCCGGACAAAGAGGGCGGTTAAAACGCAGCAAGTCCAGGGCGTTACTGGAAAGGTTAAGGGACTACGAAGAAGACGTACTGCGATTCCTTACTCACCCCAATGTGCCCTTTACCAATAACCAGGGGGAAAACGATATTCGCATGACCAAAGTGCACCAGAAAATCTCAGGCTGTTTCCGCAGTATGCAGGGAGCGAAAATATTTTGCTTGGTTAGGAGCTACCTATCGTCATGTAGAAAGCAACAAATCACCGCGTCTGAAGCTCTCACATTACTGTTTCAGAAAAAGCTGCCTGATATTTTTATCATTGAGCAAGCTGAATAGTTACGAAGGTTTTTCTATTAAGTTCCTCGAGAGTAGTACAATCAAATAGCATGGGGGTTGCACATAGGAAAAACCTAGTGAGATGCCGCTAGGTTTCGTCTTGTCAGTTAACGTGCAAGTACACTACACCAATCAGATGGGCACCATGAATAACAAATAGTATGCAATCAGCCTTTTCCAGTGACACCCGGCAATGAAGCAAATAGGCTTTTCTGGTGATTGAGGTGTTCACTATTCCAGAAAGCTAAAGGCGTATTAAATGGGGAGCAGAAAAGTAAGGTTTGCCATTGCAATGGTATTTGCAATTGTTGGCGTCATTTTAATAATGGATAGCATTGAATGGCGACTGGGGGTCGCGATATTGGGTGTACCCAAAGACACGGTTGCCATTCTAGGAGTGGTACTGGTTATCCCTTTTTTCGGCAATATTGCTTATTCGAATGCAAGCCACCCTTCAAGGGTGGCAAATATGATCATTCTAAGAATAATGGGTGAGCGTATTTTGCTTAGACACAGTCGGCAAATATGGATTGAAAGCGATGTTAAGGCAACTGTTCCAGCCCATGGAGGCAGTTACCTGAAACCATTGGAAGAGGTGTTGGGTAAATGCTTTCGCCAGATACCTTTAAGCGCCCAGCCTACATATGTTTTCTTATATCTCGAAACGAACATACAGCAACACAAACAAATTGTCGTTGAAAGGCTTAATGGATGGGGGCTTTGCAACATAATCCATTGTGATGTGGAAATTTCAGAGAAACAAGCGTGGCAATGGTTGAAAAAAAATATGAATACTGCAACGGGGGAGGCCAATAATGTTGCATAAAAGTCCATTGAAGTGGTTGGGTGGCAAAGGAAAGCAAGTAGATATGTTAAGAAAGCTACTGCTAGCTGGCAATAGCCGAACGCTAGTCGAGTGCTGTACCGGCGCAGGAAATGTTTTTCTTAACGTAGAATTTGAACAATACCTACTGATGGACAGTAATCGTGACTTAATTAATTTCTATCTCCAAGTACAGGGGCAAGCAGACCAGTACATACGGGTCGCAAAAGAGTTTTTTGATACACACGCCAACGAGGAAAAGACCTACTATCACGTTAGGGATAAGATATTTAACCCAGGCCAATATGGCATGCTGCGCGCTGTGTGCTTTTTGTGGCTGAATAAACATAGCTACAATTCCGTTACGCGTTACAATTTGTCTGGAAAGTACAACACGCCATATGGCTCCATGCGGAGTATATATTTTCCAGAAGAAGAATTGCGCCACTTGGCCAAAGTGAGTAAAAGGGCCACATTCAAGCACGGCGACTTTAGGGAAGCATTTGTTAATGCACCGGAGTACTCCATCATTTATGCGGATCCACCTTTCAGCCCTGCTAGCAAGACAGCAAATTTTACAACCTATGATGGGAAACGGTTCACGCAAGAGGATCATGCTGATATGGTGGAAGCAGCTATTGGGGCTGCCACCAGGGGTATAACAACGTTTATTTCTAATAATGATGTCGCATTTACTAGGGGGCTCTATAAATCAGCCAATAGACGCCATACTGTAATGGCTAGCCGCAGTGTCAGTTGCAAAGGGCAGGCGCGTAGAAAAAAGCGCGAGGTTATAGCAGTATACAAGGGGGAGGTACTTCCGCTAGTGGAAAAGGCATCCTAGTCGTGGGGATGGGCACTGCACAGAAGCATTCTAGCTTATTAGCCTTTTAGCCCTCCAGTACCAAGTGGAACCATCCTATAGGTTGACATAAAAGAGTCGGTTGCTATTGGGGAAGGACTGTTGGAAGACACAGTATTCATCAATAATAAAAAGGCTATCATTGCATTGTGGTATGGCGACGGTAATGCCAGTTGATAGGTCGATGCTTTCGATGGTGCCTCCGGCACTTGAACCAATATACAATACGCCATTTCTAATAGACCAATTCTTTTTAGGGCTGTGTTCGCTTGTGCTCTGTATGAGGTTGTTGTCCATGTCAAAAATGCCCGGAGTAGAATATTTGGTGTAGTAGAGTTCGCCCCCATCTTGTGACAAGTTAAACGCACCATTTTTATTATGTTCGACTATTGTCAAATCATCCAAACCAATACTAAACAACCCATAATCATCGCTAATTGAATTGGTGAAAAATAATCGGCCACCTTTAAAAACAGGTGAGCGGCCCGGGAATTCCTTGAGTATTGATGGTTTGTTATCCGCTCCGACTGTGAGTAGATAAATACCGTCTGCTCTCGCAATGGCATAGGCCGATGCCGCTGGGTCGTATGCCAATGAGTAAACTGGCCGGTCAATGATGAATTCAGTAATTTGGCTATACACTTGGGTTTGTAAATCAAACTCCCATACCTGCTCAATACCTGTTCTATTGCTACTGTAGTAAAACTTTGATTCGTCCAGGTATAGGGATCTATTGTACACACCTTCTTCTTTGGTTACTGAAAATGCTATTCCCTCAAATTCACGTGACAGTATCGATAGTTCTACGCCAGTAAACTCTCCTGCAAGGTAAGAAAAACCCTTTGTTGAGGCAATTGGGGAATAATGTGGCAAAGTGACAGGGATAAACCGAGACAGCCTCTCATCACTAAAATCTGTGTACTGAAACCCGCCCTTACCGTTTTTATACACAATGCCATTGTCGAATAGGGCAACGGAGAAGAGCAGCCCTTCTACGTGGGCTGAGTATTTAGGAGAATTTAAATCAGCCAGGTCATAAACATTTACGTCAGTACTAGCCCAGTCATCTGAAGATAACGTTGCCAGGAGGTCTCCTGAGGATGCGGTAAAGACCCTGTAAACACCTATACCAAGTTGGTTTTGGGCCATAAATTTGCTTTCACGACCAGTATCCAAGTTAACCAGTTTAAGTGAGGACGGGGAATTGTGGGAATCAGTCTCCGTGACATAAACTTGGCCTTTGGATCCGAGAGCCATTGAGAAAGAGATGCTATTTACATTGCATTTGGCGACCGGTTGGCCGAGTGAGGCTTGCTCATTAGGGTTTCGCCATTCAACCCGATGGATGCCGCAGTAATCATCGTTTCTAACACGTAATAACACACGGCCATTGGTTTCGAAAATAGGATAATTTAACTCAAAGACATCAGAATCAAGTATGACCTCAACGGAACTATAGATCCCCGAAATGATCACATGCCATTTTGTACCTTTTTCTGTTCTTGCAGAATAGGCAATGTACTGGCCATCATTGGATACGCTGTGCTCTAATTTTTGCAAGTTAGGCTTGTAAACCTCTACATGAGGGCTTTCATTCCTATTTGATACTGCATTATCGCGATTGACGTTGCTGAGAATCGCGACCAGTATGCTCACTATGGCAACCGCAACCAACCAAGGGTTTGATGATATCGGCCGTATGTTGATGATTGAATCTGCACTGCCGTCGAAGTGCTTTACGTCCAAGACAAAAATGAACCCTATCCTAGGCTCTGTCTTAATTATTTTCTTTCCCTCGATCCCACTCACTTCCTGCAGTTTTTTTCGAAGCATTGACATTACCCGGGAAAGTGAACCTTCTTGAGGTAAATGATCACCTTTTGCCGTTGGCCAAAGCCGCAACAATGTTTCTTTGCTATGCACTATTCCTGGATGCTGCAATAAAAAATTAAGTAAAATAGATTCAAGATTATCGATTTTATTTTGAGTAGACGGTTCGTCTAGATTTACCAGAAGCCCATCATCGGGCACATATTTAACCCTTTCATCAATTATCCAATATTCAGACTTTTTCATTGCCAATTCCTAACGTCTACATAGGAAAATATATGGGTAAATATAAGTAAATGTAAAGTGTAGCGATCCTATCGTGCCCTCGGAATATCAACGCGAGGAGCCGATAATGCGCAAGTATAAAACCATAGCTATAGTAACCTTTATGATGATGCTGAGTTTACACACAGCAAATGCAACAGAGACAGTTAAAGCAGACACGTTCAATATTATTGATTGGGTCTATTCACGAACCTGTACCAATTTTCCGCTATGCCAAAGGGAATAGGAAGGAGCTTTATTTATTGTAATAATAACTAAAATGTCGGTTAACAATTGGCAATTAGGGAATTGAAAAGAGAAGCGAATGAAAGGTGTCAACGCTATTAGCTAATGACACCTTTATTCACACTAAACACAAGGGGCAAATAAATGACCTATAAAAATAGTGCTGTTGATTTCGAATAATCTATTACAAACTATTAGGTATAGCCTCATCAAATTCAGAACGTTACTTAGTCCTCACCCAACTGCATCCATCAGGAGTGTCCTGGAGGCTAATCCCAGCCATGAACAGCTCTTGCCTTAGAGCATCAGCAGTACCCCAGTCTTTTTCCTTACGCGCCGATTCACGTTCATTAATCAAGCATTCTTCATGTTCTGACAACTGACCACGGGAAGTTTCAGTGAAACCAAGTCCTAGGAATTTGTCAAATTCCAGCAACAATGCAAGTTTCTGGCGATCGCCAATATCCGACGATCTAACAACACTCCAAAGCACCTGAAGCGCATTGGGCGTGTGCATGTCGTCTAGCAACGCCTGAAGGAAGCGGTTTTTGAAGTCGGCGTCCATGTCTTGGTCTATCTCAGATGTGCCTGGAAGTTCCTTCCAACGCTGTACCCTTTCTAATAAGCTCAGGTAGCTGGTAACAGCCTTATTCAACGATTTTTTTGTCAGGTTTACTTCATTGCGGTAATGCGCGTTCAGCACAAAGTATCGATAAGCTAGTGGGGGTATCCCTGTTTCAATTAGCGTATCAACTGTAAAGAAGTTCCCAGATGACTTTGACATCTTGTCGTTATCTATTTGCAAAAAGGCTCCGTGTACCCAACAGTTAACGAAGTCACCATCATTTGCGCAGCATGATTGGGCGATCTCGTTAGTATGGTGAACGGGTATGTGATCAATGCCTCCGCAATGGATATCGAAATACTCCCCTAGATACTTTCTGGCCATAGCAGAACATTCTATGTGCCATCCAGGAAACCCTTCACCCCATGGGCTTTCCCATTTCATTATTTGGTTGGGGTATTTGGACAATGAAAACCACAAGGCGAAATCGTACTGGTTCTTTTTGTTCCTATCGAACTCCACCCGGCTTGTGCTTTGTTGTTTGCTGAGGTCTAGCTTCCCAAATTCAGCATATTGAGGGTACGACGCCACATCAAAGTACACGTTACCACCAGATTCGTATGCATGCCCTTTCGTTATTAATGTTGAGATCATTTCAATCATTTCTTTGATGTGGCCCGTCGCGGGGCAGACGGTATCGGGCTTTACGATATTAAGGAGGTCGCAATGCTTGAAAAAGGCCTCGGTGTAATAAGCTGCAATTTCCCATGGGGATTTCTGCTGGCTTTTTGCAGCCTTTTCCATCTTATCTTCACCATCATCAGCATCGGATTCCAAGTGTCCCACATCAGTGATGTTCATTACGTGGTTTACTTCGTAATCAAGTCCCCTAAGGATCCTAACTAATGTGTCCTCCATAACGTACGTTCGCATATTCCCTATGTGCGCATAGTTGTAGACTGTTGGGCCGCATGCATAAAGCCCCACCTTTCCAGGCAATAGTGAATTAAATTGCTCCAAGGAGCGGGATTTCGTGTTGTAGAGATTGAATGTATGTTTCATATCCATTGGTATGGTGATCCGGTAGAAAAAAAGGTCAAAATATAAACTTTAATAAACCATCAAGGGCTTTGATCTACTAGTAGCAGTGTCAGGGAGAAGGTTCTGTTAATAAAATATTATAACCCTATATAAAACTAGATATCGACGTTTGAAGGCTTGAAAGGATCACTAGCCTGCTGAAATATGTGCCTTATCATGATTTCAACCCTTAGAAATAAACGTGTTAGTACAAGGGATAAATGTTAGCCATTTAGAAAAAGGTGATTGGCAAAAATACCATGGCTGGGAGTTCGTAGAGCCAAGGGTGTTTTACTCGAGCGCATGGCAGTCGTCCAATGCCATTACACGTGTAAGGCAAATAAGTGAATTGCTTTCAGATAATGTATCCGACGGTGTGATCACGGATATCCAAAGAGGTATGGATATTGCGCCGATGGCGCTGCGGATCACCCCCTATTTATTTAACTCTATAGATTGGTCTGACCCAACAGCGGATCCAATTCGCAAACAATTCATCCCAATGCTGTCTGAGTCAGAGCTTGACCATCCACTTTCAAAATTAGATGCAATGGACGAAAAGATTGACTCGCCGGTAAAGGGGCTAACACACCGCTATCCAGACCGCGTATTGTTTATAGCAAACAACATATGCCCTATCTATTGCCGTTACTGCACAAGAAGCTACACGGTTGGGGAAAGCACCGCCACAAATAAAAAGGACAAGATGTCCACAAACAAAAGGTTGTGGGGTGAAGCGTTCGATTACATATCAGGGACGCCAACGGTGCATGACGTTGTTGTTTCAGGTGGAGATACTTACCGGCTGAGGCCAGAGCAAATACTTCATATTGGTAACATTCTAAACAAAATCCCCCATGTCAAGAGATACCGGCTTGCAACCCGTGGATTGTCCGCAGATCCAATGAAGCTATTTAGCAATGATGGGTGGTTTGACGCAGTCAAGACAATAAACCAGCAATCAAAACTAAACGGAAAATGGATGTCTGTGCACACGCATTTTAACCATCCGAAGGAAATTACGCTAGAAGTTGAGGAAGCGTTGACAGCGTTTAGGGACTCAAACATTACCGTGAGGAACCAAAGTGTCCTGTTGAGGGGGGTAAACGATGAATCGAGCATCTTGCTCGAGCTGATACAAAAACTAGCTAACCTAGGTGTTCAGCCTTACTACATCTTCTTAGGTGACATGGTACCAGGTGCCGAAAGCACAAGGGTTTCGTTATCAAAAGCGAGGCAGTTGGACAAGGAGCTAAGGGGGCGCATAGCGGGGTTTCTAACGCCGCAAATAGTAGTTGACTTACCAAACGGCGGAGGCAAAAAAAGCATCCACACGTTTGATAGTTATGATGAGGATACGGGGCTTTCAGTTTGGTCATCCCAGTCCGTAAAGCCTGGTACGAAATTTTTGTACGCAGACCCGCTCCACTATTTATCTGAAGAAGCAAAAAAGCAGTGGCTCAACAAGGAAAAATGCAACGCGCTTATCTCGCGAGCAAAAGGGCAGTGATAATACAGTACGAGAGACTATCTAATGACATCTATTAATTGGAATAAACACAACCTATTTAGCAATGTGGCCGAGTTATCAAAGAA
Source organism: Alteromonadaceae bacterium (assembly GCA_965279005.1). GTDB lineage: Bacteria > Pseudomonadota > Gammaproteobacteria > Enterobacterales > Alteromonadaceae > Planctobacterium. The sequence goes on from CBDIHK010000030.1 coordinate 543,710, forward strand.
AACAAGCACGCCAATATTAATTTTTTTCCATAGTGCTTCGTGCAATGGATGCACTCGCCTAGTGCAAGAGCAATTTGTTACAGAGAAAGTGGTTGATGCCATTAACACCTATTTCATACCTGTTTGGGTCGAAGTTGAAACAAAAGCGCCGGACGATGAAATTACAGCATTGGTTGGTAGCCACATCTTCATTATGTCGCCTGTTCTACAGGTCATAACACCTGAAGGTGACATTGTACACAAGGTTAATGGGGCACCACTTCACACACGTCTCGATATGGGTTACACGCGAACACATTCGGACTATGAGGGATGCCTAAACCAACAGATGCTTTTGAACCAGCTTTATATTGGCTTGGGAAGGTATTTCCTTGATAACAGGCAGTACGGCAGATCCGCAGACTATTTAGCGAGGGTTGGCGGCGACTCACAAATTGAAAGTGACAGGAGTGTTGCAGAAGCGGAGTACTGGTTGAATATCGCGAATAGGGATGGGGAATATCCCAACGAGGATAAAGTAGTCACCCCCTACTCAGGCACTCCTTTAGTCGAAGCGGTCAACAGGTTTTGCCTTGAATTGATAGGTGCCTCCGATGACTCGTTAATGCGAGATTGGCAAGGGCAAAAGCGTTCTGGTAGTTGGCAACACTACACAGATTGCCTAAGGGAAGTAGCGCTTGGTATCTATCAGCTTTTAATGTCAGGTGCACAATCACTTTCTAGCCTGAAATATAAGGATGGGATTGCACCATCCGCTGTGGAAATGATTTGTGGTAAATGGCAACTTGCCTACCGTACACTGCAAGGGAGTGTATTCGGTTTGTCCGTGAAGGAAATGGATCAACATCATTACCACAGGTTAGGGGCGCTTGGTAAACAACGGACAATTAGAAACAATCTCGTTCATTGCGTAATGGCCGAGTATTGGGCTCACGGGCACGCAATAAGGCAGGCGGTAGAGTCAATAAGGGATCCTAAAGAACCCCTTTATGCCGGGCATAACGCTATTGAAAAATATGGGCAACCGCCTTTGAATGGCCTTAAAATTGAAACCCTTTTCGAATTATCAGACAAGTTGCATGTTCAGCTAATTAATGAATGCCTAGATATCTCAGATGATGAACTTGCTAAAGGTCAGGGGTGGTGGGAGTCATCTGAAGTAACCATCGAATTTAGATTGTGGCGAATGTGTTGGCATTTGCATGACCACGCAGCAGTTGTTGACACGATATGCGAGCGTATTGGACGGAAACGCAGGGAAACAGAGCGTTTAGCAAGGTTGATATACACCGGTCTTGGTGAATTGGAAAGCGCCTCATTGGGCGTACTTCCCGGTGCATACCAAAATATAGTTGAAAAGCTTGTTAATGAAATAAATTCACTCGCTGATGATCTTAGTGCCATCAATGCAAAAGCAAACACACATTCAGCCTAAGGTATTTGGGCATACAAAAGCGCTTAAATATTGGCTAAAGAGCATAGCCGTAGAAGTTAAGGATCTTTTAAGGGCATCGATGGAGTGGGGGGTTAAAAAAGCATACCTGACTATAGGATGGCAATACCTTTACCACCGATACTTACTGATCAAAGAAGAGCTGGAAGAAAACTTCGATGGAAGGTACGGCACAGATACCTTTAGAAAAGTTAGATTAAGCCAATATGATGCTAAATGGTTGCGGTGTAGTGACGCTGTGATGTACTGGGCAACACCGGTTCAAATAGTTAAAAAAACATTGGGGTCACTCGGCATCAATAAGAGCCAATACATATTCATAGATGCGGGCTGTGGGAAGGGCAGGGTGGCGCTTATTGCTTCATCAGATGGGTTTAAGGAGGTGAAAGGGATTGAAATGAATCCCTTTTTGCTAGATGTGGCAAGGGATAACCGTAACAGATACAGGCAGTTCCATCAGCAACTATCACCGACGGCATTCTTTTGCGACAATGCACTAGAGCATGAATACGAAGCAGAAAATATGGTGTTGTTCATGTTCAAACCTTTCGGTAGCGCTTCACTATCGATACTTATCAATAAACTGATAACTGGCATGTCCCAAAACCACTTCGATCTAATGGTTATAATGGTGGATCCTGAAGATGCACATATCGAGTGTATTGAGCGGTTCTCATTTGCCCTTATGTCATCCTCAAAGACTCAAAGCCTCACCCCCACCGGGACCTACAGCTGGTTTATTTATCGATATGAACATAACACTTGAGAACAAAGAAACTATCCCTGTTATGGAAGCAATGTTTGGTGAAAGGCTCAGTGCATTTCTCAAAGATGCCTGGCCAAACAAACACTTTTTTAGCGACGGCGAAGTTACACGCTTCAAATTTGGTGAATTCAATCAGATTTACTCTAGCCCAGATGGACTGTTGAAGGAGATCACAGGAACCGTTGATGTGCTAGGTAAAGATGGGTATAGAAAAACGTACCTCAATGGGGATTCAGCCCGGGAGGACTATCACAATAATAATGTAATGGTATACCTGACAGACATCGACCAGTACTTTGAACAGCTTGCTGATTGTTGTCAGCAACTTTCGGAGGCATTTCAAATACCGAGGCATTATATCAGTTGCGAAGGCTTTTTAGCACGGAAGGGTGTGGATGTAGAGTTGCATTTTGACCATGAGACTAATTTCATGATCCAATTAGTAGGTGAAAAGACCTGGTCTTTAGCACCAAATAAAGAAATAAAGAACCCTCTGTATGCCTATTTCGCCACCAATCCAAATAGAAATTACGAAGGAGGTATCAATCCTTACACGGGATTGGCAATGCCAACAGGCATTGAAAATGAACCCGTCACCAACTACGTCAAGCCGGGCACGGTGACATTTTTGCCTAGGGGATATTGGCACTATACGACTACGCATTCCGATTCATTTTCTATCGGGTTTGTAATCAACCCGCCTACCTACGCAGAGATATATACGAGCGCGCTACTTCACTACCTCCACCAACAATCAGAATTTAGGGCGCATCCCCTTGGGGATTTGAATAAAAACCAACAACATGTCGTTGTGCTAGAAAAGATCATCAAGGCAAGCCTTGATGTTGCGCAAAGTGGCGGGGGTGGTAATGTTTGGCGGTCATACCAGGAAGGGCACCACCGGAAGGGCAGGCCCTTCCCACTTTACAATCGCTAGATTGGAAAATAGGGAAGGGGGTTTCTGCGAAGTTTTAACATTTCAATTTCTGGGCGGCGGTATTCATAACGATATTGGCTAGCGATTGCTTCAAGTTCGTCTTGTATTGGCTTTGTTTTATCGTCGTACTCACCTGGCAGCTCAATATAATAGATCCATGACAAAACCAATGCAGAGCTTAATAAACGTGGGTTATCCTGTCGCCTTGCATGTGATATTACCCAGTTAATGGTAGTAAAAAGAAAAGTGTTTTCGGCAGTGCCTACAGTCAAATTTAGTGGATATGGCGATAGTTTATCGCCCCCGCCCGGTTCATAAAGCGGCTGGTAAAAAAGCTGGATCCTTAGACTCTCTAGCAAAAACTCTAATTTTTGCTGCATTGGCAACTTTGCCTGCCAGACCAATTTGAGCATCATCATCTCAAGGGCTTTTAGACTAAAAGGTTTTATATTATCCGGGTGACCATCGCAAGTGCCGGTGAAACGAATTAAAGCTGACTTAGTAACCAGTAGATTAAGGTGTTCATCACGCATATTGGTGATGATTTGTTTTCTACTCACAGATTCAAGTGCGCCCTCAAGTATTTGCATGTAACCTTCATACCTGTGGTGAATCTCGGCACTCGTTTCAGCTGATAAGAGCTCATTATTCGCTAGAGCCTTCAGCCTTAATAGCGCCCTTATAGCTTCATTGACAGCCATGTAAGAGAATTCAGGAATACTTTGGCCAATAGTAATGACATGCTCATCAGCCAATACGTCAGAGTCTATTGTTTCAATATCAACAATGGGTATATCTACTTGGTTGATAAGGTGTTCGACTTCCACCTTTAAGAGGATCTTCTGGTGAGTTTGGCTTAAGTGTTTATGTTGCTTGGCTACTTTTCTTTTCAGTTCTTGGATGCTCAATGTGATATCGATGGGCCGGCTATATCGACAAATATTGTCAATACAATCAAGCACCTTCATATAGCTACACTGACTCAATGAAACCATAACAGCCCGAGCCTGGGAGTTTAAATAAGAGTGCACATACCAATCTATTTTCTTGTTTGGAGTGAGTTTTACCAGCCCCCTAGTTGCTCTATCAAGTTGGGGTTTGGTATCTTTTGATGATCGTTCCAGATAAAATGCGGCTTGTTCAAATTGCCCCGTCTTTAAAGCAATGTGAAAGTAGCTGTTGTATATATCTTTGCGGGTTCCGGTAACGAGCATATCGTTTTCAGAACCCAGGTAACCACTTTCAAGCGCGAACCACATTTGCTCAAATGCTTGCATGGCAAATTGATATTTTCCTAGTTTCATCGCCTGCGATGCCAATTGCATATAAACATTGACACCGTGGTGCTGGATACCGTTTATCAATAACCTTGACGGGGAAGGCAATATGTCAGAGAACAACTGCCAGGCCTTGCGAGGCTTTCCTGCATGCACAAACTCCATAAGTAAATTGAATTTAAGGTATGAGACCGTTGTGCTATTAATCGTCCTAAGGTTCCTGAGTAACTGTGACATGATCACCCAGGCCGTATTGAGAATATCCTCATTAGTTGGAAAATGGATGGTGGTCACCCCGTTTAGAAGCAATTCATACTCTATTTTAAAGTCAGGCAGCTTTTCATTTACGTGTCGTTTATGGTTTGTGCTCGATTGAGAGTCGACGGCCATCAGTAAGTTTCTGACGCTTTGTAGAAGCCTCCTGTTTTTTGCAGACAGGTTAGTAACGATTGTGTCTTGCGGTTCATAGCTGCAAGGCTCGTTATCGTTATCTTTCAAATACTGTGAAAAAGCGAATATTCCACACATGAAATGGGCTTCTTTTCTAAAGCGCTGTTGTGTCCTTTGGTGTAGTGGCTGACGCTTTACAGTTTGCGATTCACTCAGGCCAGAAACGGTTTCCTGCACAAGTTTAGTGCCAAATTCAGATGTAAGCGAGAGGCCAGATTCCGACTCCCCCCAGTTTTCGAGTATAACCCTCCTAACGAATGGATGGACACGATAGTAAACTGCATTACCGTCATATTCTTCGTGGATATAGCGTCCCTTAAAGACTGACAAGGCTTCTAAATGTGACTTTATTTTCTTTTGTATACCGGCGTTTTTGAGTGCGGGAAAACGGTGCCGGAATAGCATGGCCAAGACTATTTTGAGTGATGATAGATACATATTGTCTTCGGGAAGGGCGCATATGCATAGCGTTGCGAATGCATCGGAGTTGTTATATGTTTCCGACCGCAATAATAGGTTAAAGTAAAACCACTTTTTGAACTCACCCGCGTGGATTGCCTTGACTCCTTCAGACATTAACGCATGTTTAGAAAACTCGGACTCATACTCTAGCATCCCGACCATATTTCGTAGCAACATAACCTGAAATACTGAGTCTGCCCCCATGGTTTCGACTATATGTGATGGAATAAGATCAGTACCAACATAATCACGGAAAGCGTTCATGTTGAAGTCACAAGCAATGTTGATCTCGTAAGCATCCTCATTCGCATCGATTTTAATCTCGCTTGTTACGGCAATGACCTTTATATCGAGGTTACTTAAGACATTTAGAGAGGATATGTTGGAAATAAGAAATGAAAAATCTGTTTCCCGAATTGCATTGTAAAACTGCTGGTCACGTTCATCGGTCGAAGAACAAAAAGAATCAATGAAGATAAGCCAATTAGGCCTCACTTTGAACAACTCACCCAACGCGTCATACAACATTCCTTTTTCTTTGTGGCGGCAAGCCCTTGCGCGGGAACGTTCTGACATGAATGGTTTGCATCGTGTGTAGAGTTCATCAAATAATTCAATTAGCGCTGTTTCTATGGCATTAAACCTAGCAGTATCAATATACACTATAGAGTGTTGGTTACCTTCCTGTAGTTTCAACTGCTTGACAAAATTGCGGATCAACGTCGACTTTCCCGCCATAGCATGACCGCTCACTACACACAGTTTTCTCTCATCATTTATAAACTCACTTAAAAGCATCTCTGACTTAGAGTGATCGTAGATAAGAGGTTCGTTTGAGAAGCTATCTGGTTGTTCCGGCAAACTGACATGAATAGCAAATTGATTGTTGATTAACGACTGGTAAGCATCATCAACCTTTTTGTATTTTGTCCCAAAGACAGACAACTGTGTAAACTTGTAGTTTCTTAACTCAAGTGCACGTTCAAAATCATGGGCACTCTCAGCATCTTCGGCGTATGTTGCTTGGAGGGATTGGAGGCGCTGAATTACGTTCATTTGGATATCATGAGTATACTTCCTGTTCCCTGTGCTTAAAAAATGCCGGCCATTTAGCCCTATCGACTCCAAAAAAGCTTTATGTTCGACTTTGATTAGTTCTAGGCAAATTCGGACAACCAGATATGTCTTTAGGTTTTTCTCAGCGTCGAACAGGTTTCGCTTACCTTCTTCGTACATTTGCTTAACTGACTTTGAATTCGACGACACATTTAATCCTCACCTTTGATACAACAAATATCTTGTATCATATTGGGGGCGTGGCTTATATGTCATGCCAACTGATATAAAACTTTATAACAGGACATAAACTACAGATAAAAATCAGATGGACATCCAGACATCTGCGCAAACCCTTAAAGGGTTAAATAAACACCCGCCATTAAAGACTGCAACAGGAAAAAACCTTTAAAAAAATGATGTTAATTAACCGTGTCATCTTGCGGGCATGTCATATCCTAGATAAAACGCAATTCAGACAGGCAAGGAAAGGAAGTGGTAACACGGGACGAGGGAATGATATTGGCGCGCTTTTCGAGAAACTGACGGCAAATCGAACTCCCGAAAAGCGCGACTCGTATGTTCATCCAAGTAAAATACATAGGGTGCCCATACACAACCGTAGGTTGTTAAGCAGCGCATTATACGCCTGACCAATACGCTGTCAACCTGCACTTAGTTAAACAACGTTAATGGGTGATTTAATATGAGTGTAGTAGTACAACAAAATCCAGCTGATAGTGTCGCACCTATCAGCTTTGAAACATGCGGCCTTAGGGATGTCGATATAAGCCCTATACTATCCCAACATGTATATGATGGTGTAGATATGTATGTCAAGGACGAAACCGTCCATCGGCACGGTAATAGTGTTAAGGCGAGGATGGTTGCAGATTCTGTATCAAAAGCATGCGACTCGGGTTTACCAGGCATTTGCGAAACAACATCAGGATCAACTGGTATAGCACTGGCCTCGATGTGCAAAGGACGAATGCGATGTCGTATTTACGTACCTTGGACTACCGAGCCAGGCAAGATAGATGCGATGAAAAAAGTAAACCCAGACATCGATATTGTGATTGGGCAACAAGGAGAAACGCTAGACGAACTACAGGTGACGGCAAAGGGATTCGCCTGTGAAAATGGGTACCTGTATTTAGACCAGTTTATGAATCCAAACATGCTTGATGGATTCAATGGATTTGCGGCTGAGTTGATCTCGCAAGTGCGCAAAGTAAATAAAAAGTACGTGGTGATAATGGCAGCTGGAACAGGAGCCAGCCTCGTTGGTATAACCCGAGACTTTTTGGCTATGGGTCTAGACGTCGACGCTAGAGTTGCAGTGTTAGGCGATTCCCCCCCGCTAGGCGGCACTACCCCTTTAGGTTTTCAAAACCACCTCAAACAAGCCCCATGGATAAAAACGATTGAAGTACAGTCAGCGATGATGGAAGCAACATGGCAAGGATTAGTTCAGGGCGGTTATGAGGTTGGTCCTACGAGCGCTTTAAACGTTGCTGCTTGCGGTCAATACGTCATCGAAAATGTCGTCCCACCTGAAACAGCGATCATCACTATATTTGTTGACCCACTTCATCGATATAGGGGGATCAAACTATACGATAAGGTGTTTGCCGAATAACGCCTAAATAAACTAATGCACCTGGCAGCGCCCTGACCTAATTATAGGATAGGGCGCTTTTTTATGCAGAGATGTAATTAGTTTGACGGCTGTTCCGATAGTCATGCCCTACCAATAACACCAAGTCATATATATAAAAACGGCTATCTGCCATTTTTAGTGACATTGGGGAAAGGTGAGGTATGGTTAGGATAGGGTGCGCAATATTTTATTAAAGAAATGCCAAGTAATGTAGAAAAATTGATATGGGCATTGGAACAAATTGGCCTTAGGCTCAATGGAAAAGAGAACTTGTCAATCGGGGTGAAAGCCCTGTTCGGCGAATTGATCCCTGCACCAGAGGTACTAATAACATCAGTTGCAGTGATGAAAAAGTATGGGATTTACTTTAGCTATGATGCGGAAAAAAAACTGCAAGTGAGCTCCGGGGATCAGGGTGCGTTTGAGGTGTTGGTGAGAAGGCGAGACTCATTGAATCCTAAAAAAATTAAGTCCCTGGTGGTTGGTTTAGGCCTATCCGAACAGCAAGCAACGACACTAATGCAACACGCAGTGCCCGAACAGCCTAATGTAGAAAAAATAAAAATATACAAAAAAGGCAGTTGGGAACTAATGGAAATACGTGGGGATCAAGTATCTCCACTTACAGCCTAACCCTGTTACCGCCTCTCACACCGCGGTGGGTTCGCAGCCTATGGCTCGGGCTCATCGCTTCCAATTTACAACTAAACCTAACTTATCAACCCAATCACCCAGCCTCGCCGAAAAGAGGCTGGAGAGGGGTAAAGGTTTAGTTGTTAAGCTAACCTGCGCTTGAAATCGGCTTGGTTCCGCCTGAGCTAGTGGAAGGGCCAGGGATTGGTTTGGTTCCGCCTGAGCTAGTGGTAGGGCTAGGGATTGGCTTGGTTCCGCCTGAGCTAGTGGTAGGGCTAGGGATTGGCTTGGTTCCGCCTGAAAAAATAGAAATCAACTGATCAAAATAAGAGCGGTCTGAAGCAGAAGCCTGTGACGGGAAAGCCAAGACTGCGGCGAACAATACAGGGATTAGCGATGATACAGTTTTAGTACGTAGTTTCATAAGTTACCTCATAATCAAGTGTATTCCGTGCCATATGCACTACTACATTATGAAGTAACTGGTTATTAATTTACCAATAATAATGTTTGAAAAATTTAAGGAGTTATATACTTACCGGACTTTTTGAAATAATTTGTTATCGACATCCAAAGCACACCTAACAGCAATATGCTAACTAAGGCCTTGAGTTCTTCAAAATTATTGTAGATAAACAAGATATTATGATTTCCCCATTCTGCAGGTAACCCTATTCTTTCGGGACGCCTAATAATAGATTCAATTATGGATAAAGCACCTATCAATAGGTATAAAAAATAAATACCAATAAGGTAAGTGTCTGCAACGCTGTAGTAAAAGTCATCTTCTTTCGCATTGGGGAAAAAGCGGTAGTAATAATACGAACGTTTGTTGATTAGGATTATAACCAACAAGTCTAACGTACACTGTATGGCATAGTGCAACAAAGGGTAATTCAGAACCTCTGCAAATGAGACATGAAAAATAAGAAATTCGGCCAATCGCATTACCATAATTATGGCCACCCAACTTAATATATTTGGATACCTTAAATTGAATGTAATAGCGACAATACAAGAAATGAGAAAGAAAACGTCCGTATGGTAAGGTTCATCAATCGTGCCATAATATGCCACCGCAAAGATGGTGAACATAAACAGCTTAATTGCTGCAAGTTTCAATCCCTTTTACCTGCCGAACCACCTATTGAAATGCCATAATCGTTAAGCATTTTCACCCATTCTTTCTTTTTAGGTCCCAGTGTGCAAAATGCCCTTATTTTTAGCATTGTAAAAAAGCCAGGCTCATGGATTCCATAAATGTAGTTGTCCAAGGTTCGCTTTGATAAGCCTACACCTCTGTAGATCTCACTTTTTTTCATGCCTGATTCGCGCACTAAAGCTTCAATCTCTTCGCCCAATTTACTAAGGGCGTAATCCTTATCGTTGTCCATTGCTTGCTGAAGTATGTTTAAAAAAAATATTAAAAAAACCAAGAATGGCGAATATTCTGCCCACTCCGTCTGTTATTTTTACCAATGTCGCTTGATTAATCAAGCTTATTGGTCAAAAAACGAAGATTAGGTAAAGATTGATATGTGTATAACAGGATCCGATTTAAAAAACATGAGGCTGCGTGCAAACAAAACCACAAGTGAGATGGCTGAGTATGCTGGGGTTAAAACACGCAAAACCTATGAAAACTGGGAAAAAGGAATCTCAACTCCCAATGTAAATCAATTTACACGGATGTGCGCCGGTTGCGGATACACAGCCTCTGATATTATTAAATTGAGCGAGCACCGCAAAAATGAGGATCAAAGGCTTGACCTGAGCGGATTGAAGGCAGCTTAGGCTAGAAACATACCTCATTCATAAGCGCATACGGGGGGCAGTCCCTCCGAATCGCTTTGACATGTAAAGATATAATGTCACCCTAGCACTTGCATTACATATTATAATTGCAATGCCCTACCTTGTCCCATCAGTTAGCACCAGTGCAAAACATATAAACTCAGTAAACATAGTAATTGCGTGTCAGTTGGTTAAGAAGCGCTATTGCAGAGCAGGCGGTGCCTTTGGTGCACCAATGAATATCACCAATATTCGCATGCGTGTTTACAAGTTCCGATCCGCAAAAGAAGGGACATGAGAAAGAGTCTAACCACATGTAACATGAAATATCTCCGGCATTTGCAAATGCCGAGAAATAGAGATAGTTGAAAGAATGAATAGATTGAGCTTGTAGGGGGAATATATATGTTGACGGATGTAGGTGTACACATCCCTTATGCAAAAAAAGAAACCGCCTTAAAACAACCCAATCAAGATCAGCATAGGAAAGCTAATGGCTCCGCTATCACCTTAAAAAACCTTTGGCCAGAGCCAGATTGGATAGCAAGTTACTTGGACGGTATTCCGGTAGAAGTCCTAGCATCTCTTTACGGCATATACCACTCATTGACAAAAAAGCCACATACTACTACTCAATTTTCAATTGGTGGGGTACGGGTAACAGAAGCATTATGGGAATCATCGTTTGTAGAAACGGTAGCCTATATAAAAGAAGCATGTGAGAATGCAACCACGACAGAATGCATCGATCAGCTAAAAACGGCATTTGATGAAAAATTCAACATAGCGGGAAGGGCAACTTATAAAACATATGCTGCGGGACCGAGAACACCTAAGACGTTCTTTCACCCTCTAGGAGGTGCGGGTACCGCGGGCGAGTATTGTGAGCTGTTGCCACTGCTCGATTGGCCACTATATGTGGATCCCAAGGCGATACCATATTTCCCTATCAAGCTTAAACACAGGGAAACGAAACAAATATCGTACACGCTAGGCAAGAGAAACAAGAAAAGTAGCAGCTGGTTCAATAACCAGCATGGTTACGAAAACAGGTTCGCAACCTACGAATCTGCGGTAGAAGCTCTGGTAAAGCACCACAGTGACGAATTCTTAATCCAAGAAGAAAAACAAGCAGTTACGGACATCTACTTGCCAAAGAAAAACCATAGAATTAATCAAGGTCTTCCTGAGTCATATGCTTCGAAAACACCAACTGAATTAATGCAAACCTATCGATTTAGAGGAATACAATTCGGAAACTACCTACCCCAGAGAGAGCGCCAGGCCTATGTCAACAATGCATTTCACTCCTTAGGGTTACTTTCGAAGTAACTATTCAGCTTGCTCAATGATAAAAATATCAGGCAGCTTTTTCTGAAACAGTAATGTGAGAGCTTCAGACGCGGTGATTTGTTGCTTTCTACATGACGATAGGTAGCTCCTAACCAAGCAAAATATTTTCGCTCCCTGCATACTGCGGAAACAGCCTGAGATTTTCTGGTGTACTTTGGTCATGCGAATATCGTTTTCCCCCTGGTTATTGGTAAAGGGCACATTTGGGTGAGTAAGGAATCGCAGTACGTCTTCTTCGTAGTCCCTTAACCTTTCCAGTAACGCCCTGGACTTGCTGCGTTTTAACCGCCCTCTTTGTCCGGGCCTTCGTTGGTTGTTATCTGGTGGTGGACAGGCTAATTCAGCCTCGTTCAATATGGCCTGGTATTGTTGTTTATAAGCCGCAATGCGTTGTTCACTGACAAAAGCTGTGGCTTGTTGGTAATGATTAATATCCTTTAACAGGTCTTGCATCTGCTTTGCCCACTCCATTCCCTCTTGCTCCCATATACGCTCAAGCTCTCTAAGATGGTGAGCATTACACAAGGCATGTTGGCATTGGGTGTATTGATAATAGGGCTTCCAGTGGTCGTGGCATAACACACCTTTTATGTGAGGTAAAATGTCTGCTTCATCCATCGCCTCTTTGCCTCGTTTGGCATGGGGATGGAAATAGGTCCACCATCGAGATGACGTATTGTGCAACCACTGGCGCTTGCCACTAATGTTGATACCTGTTTCATCCACATGCACAGGTAAGGGGGACTGTCTCAGTTGTTGTTTAATGATGCTTTCTGCACCTGTCGACGTTATCAACGAGGCTGCTTGTTCATTAAATGCGAATAGGCTCCCTGCACTGACAGGAATTCCAAGTTGGTCAGTAAAGTATTCTTCGATACGGTTATAGGGTAAAAGTTGGTATTGGGACAAATACACCGCATGCGCTTTCATTCCTGCACCGTACTGGACTGGCGCAGTCACCCCTTCCGGAAACTCCCCCATAAACCGTTCACCTTGTTCATTTTCCAGTATCTGTGCTCGGTACTCGGTTACCACACGACTAATGTCGATATCCACCACCTGGCGTTTTTGGTAACCCACTTCTCGATAATTGCCTTTTGGCAGTTGGGTGATATCCAGTTCGAGGACTTCTACAACATCAGGGGTATCGGTTTGCGTGAGGGTATTCCCCTTGCGACCTATCTGGCCGCCAGCTTTTCGCTCACTTGATGAATGTCTTTTCTTTTTTCGGTTGATATCTTGTGAAGGAGGGAGGCTGCTGTTGTTGCTATTAACGCCCAGCTTATTTGATAGCAACACTACGACAGTCAAAAGCAGCTCAATAGTGACTTTTAGCGCGGGTGTCAGGCTAGAATCCTGCTCTAGCTGCTCTCTGGTTTGCTCGACCAAAGCATTAATGTTGATACTTTTTAAATCCATTCATGCTAACACCTTTATTTGGGATATCAGGATCTCACAACCAACATTTCAGGGCTATTTCAATTAATCGATCACAAAAAGGAGGTTAAACAGTTTTATGGATCAGGCTGAATAGTTACCTTTCGAAAATATTAAATATGCCAGAATCATGGATTGGTGATGGGAAATTGGGCGTGGCATTTGGTGCGAGAGGTCACGGATTTGCTGCGGCACATTATGAGATAGAGCTCCATGTTATAAATCTAACCCGGTTTAATGGGCCAGGCAGCATCAGCCACGAGTGCTGCCATGCTTTGGACTCAAGATTTGCCAAACGTTGGCTAGGCCGCACTGGCCTGTTTTCAGATATTGTTGAGCGTGATCAATATAAAGCTAGATGTGCCGAGGAGACCAAGTACCGAGATCGGTTTGATTCGTTCATCGAAATTGTCAGGGCATGCACCAAGCCATCGAAGTATGTTGATAATGCAATAAAATTAGAGTCACAAAAAGGAGCCCCGAAGTATTGGTCTAAATCTTCAGAGCTATGCGCGAGGTCATTTGAATCATTCATACAGGATAAACTGATTGAAATGGGTGTTAAGCACCAGTGGTTGGCGTTCGGCACTTTGGAAACAGATTACCCGATGAATGGGATGCACCCATACCCAACAGGTGAAGACAGAAGACGGCTAAACGATGTATGGAATAAGCATATTCCTGTTTTGTTCTCAAGACACCAAAAGAAAGCATAATATTGGTATCCCTATAAATAGGGATTTCCTAAACAATAACCGGTAAAAACCATGGTTGAGCTAAATTCAGAACGCCAGCTTTGTGTTTGATGATAGGGTTGTTAGTATGCAACATGAGAGTTAACTTTTGGTTTTGATTTAAGATTCAGCACCTTTATCAAAACGGGTAACTCACTCTTTTTCAAGAAGAAGTGACAGATTAAGTCGAGACTAATTCAGTTTACAGTGTTAACACCAAGCGATTCTGTCGGTCTTTACCGCATCCTCAGGCGACCTCCTGGCAAGGCTATCTTCAGATGACTCGGCTACAACATTTCTTGCGGATGGTGAAATTCACTGGCAAATGAGCTGCGAATTAAAGCACACCAATATGTCTGAACTGAGTATGAGAAGTTTGAAGCGCATTCATCGGATTGTTTCAGAAAGAGCGGCCGAGACGTAAGTCTTTGAGATAATCAAACCTTTATAGCATTCGAAAAACATCACAAAAAGTAAATATTCCATTAAAAGTAACGGTTTCATTTCCTATACAACACTTAGTGCTTTTGGTTTCCCATTACAAAGAGTATCAACATATAATTTCCTGATTACCCACCTGATTCATCCTCTGTTATACTGTATATAAAGACAGTATTATGAGGTTGTTTCCAGATGGCAAAAAACAAAGTTCAGTTTCAGGAAGGCTACAGCATTTACGAGCTTATGGAAGACTACGGTACGGAAGGAAAGTGTGAACAGGCTCTGTTTAACTGGCGCTATCCAGACGGATTTGTATGTAGGGAGTGCGGGAATAAATCATATTGTGAGTTGAAATCCAGGAAAGTACTTCAGTGCAACCGTTGCAAGCATCAACAGTCTCTGACAAGTGGGACCGTGTTTGACAAAACCAGAGTACCCTTGACTAAATGGTTTATGGCAATCCATCTGCTCACTCAGTCCAAAACAGGGATCTCCGCAATGGAGTTAATGCGCCAGATAAAAGTCAGTTACAACACGGCCTGGAAGCTCAAACACAAACTGTTGCAGGTCATGAAAGAAAGTGACGAAAAAATTAAGATTGGCGGCATTATCCAATTGGATGATGTCTATTGGGGAGGCGAAAAACGCGGGGGAAAGCGAGGTCGCGGTGCATCAGGTAAGACCCCGTTTGTGGCTGCGGTAGCACTGAATGAAGAGGGTCATCCAATCCATATGAAAATGACTGTCGTGGAAGGCTTTAAGACCAAAGAAATTAGTCAATGGGCGGACAAATATATTAAGCCGAACGCCGTGGTGATTTCAGACGGGTTGGCCTGTTTTCGGGCTGTAGCGAGTGAAGAACGCCACCACTTATATGCGAAAACGGGTGGTGATCTGGATAAGCTGGATCACTCCGCCTTCAACTGGGTAAATACGATGATCGGCAACGTGAAAAACTCACTTAGAGGAAGTTGTCACTCTATCGCATCAAAGCACCTGCCAAGGCACCTTGCGGAGTATTGTTTCCGATTTAATAACAGGTTCACCCTACGTGATTTGCTGCCACGGCTGGCAAAGGCAGCGGTAATGACACCGCCAATGCCTTACAAGTTGTTAAAGCTGGCTGAACTAAGTGGGTAATCAGGAAGAATTTTGCCTAAATAAGCCTGAAATGTTAGGTAAAAAAAATGACGTTGTACTAATATTTTCTTGATATTTTAGGGAAATATTTATGTATCATAATTGGCTGAATAAAAAGCGGACATCGCGTCAGTCGCTTTCAATTGTTGTCAGTATACTCATATTTGGGCTCTGCTTTTCCGGAGCCCTTGCTTTCGTTTTGCACAAGGGCGAAGACGGGTTGCTGGCAACCAAGTTCAATAAAGATGTCAAAGAACAAGCAATCAGCCTAGCCAAAGAATTAGAGGTAAATGTTGAGGCTTTGCACAGCATGTCGCTGCTGTTTAATCAATTCCAGCCACCTAATTTAATCCGTTTCCAAGAAGAGGCTAGAAAAATAATTGATCGCCGCCCAGCAATTGAAGCCTTGATTTGGGCACCAACGATCCCAGTGCAAAAAAAGACAAGTTTCACGGAAGATATGCAACCTTATTACCCAGGTTTTGCCATCACTGAATTTAACTCTAATAATGAGTATGTTACCGCTTCTGATAGGGATGAATATTATCCTATTTATTATATGGAACCCAGGGCAAGATCATGAACATAAATTGTTCAATTGACGGTCGAATCACCAACTCCCCTGGACGATGGGAAGCGTCTGTGATCTTATACTCTCTTTTGCGGAGAGAGTCATGGAAACAGGGGCATTTGAACAGTTTTTTAGTGAGTTAGAAGATCCCCGGCAGTCGGCCAAGGTTGCCCATTTATTTACTGATATTTTATTCCTGGTGGTATGTGCGTCTATTGCCAGAGCAAAAGGGTGGGAAGACATTGAAGATTTTGGCGATTTGCATTTTGACTGGTTTACCGCAAAAGGACTATTTAAGAATGGCTTGCCAGTCCATGACACCATAGCTCGGGTGATATCAAGAATAGATAGTGAGCAGTTTCAGCGTTGTTTCATTGGCTGGATGCAGTCTGTGGTGGAGTTATCCGAAGGAAAACTCATTGCAATTGATGGCAAACGACTTTGTGGCTCATATAACCGGGAAGACAGGCAATCGGCTATCCACATGGTTAACGCCTTTGCCTCTGAGAATAACGTCGTGTTAGGGCAGATAAAAACTCAGAGCAAGTCGAATGAAATCACAGCCATACCGGCTTTGCTGAATATGCTGGACATAAAAGGCTGTTTAATTTCCATTGATGCAATGGGCTGCCAGACAGACATCGCTGAGCAAATTATTGATAGCGGCGGTGATTACCTTCTGGCGCTAAAAGGGAATCAACAAGAGTTACATAATGACGTCCGCAAGGCGCTTGCTGGTGCGATAAATCAGGAAGTGATTTGTCTGGAAAAGGCGCACGGAAGAGGCGAAGCCAGAGCATATCATGTTATGGAAGCAGGTTCGTTGGCAGAAAGGTTTTGTGAATGGAAAGACCTGAAGAGTATTGGTGTAGCACTGAGCTATCGACAGACTAAACAAGGTAAAGAATCCCTTGAGTACCGATACTACATTAGCTCAGCCACGTTAACGAAAGCCCGATTTGCAAATGCAGTACGCAGTCATTGGGCTGTAGAAAATAGCCTTCATTGGGTACTTGATGTCTCAATGAAGGAAGATGAATGCCAGATATACCGTGGTAATGCTGCTGAGATACTATCGGGTGCGAGGAAGCTGGCCCTGAACATGCTCCGTGCAGAAACCACCAGAAAAGTCAGTATTCCACGCAAGCAAAAGCGCGCACATGGCAGCACTGAGTATCTGGATCAGGTATTAACAGCGGGTTTGGGAGAGATGAGTAAAATTTAAGCACTCATGCTCTCGCCCTGATATGGAACCCTATTATACCTCAGGGCGGGATCAAACTTTTGGTTATTAATAGCAAGCCATTGATCACTTCTTGATATAAGATTTCCATGAACTTTTTCTGAGCAGAATGATCAGATCAGAATCCCTCTATCTATCTGGAATAAAAACGTATGGAATTGATCAATTGTCTGTCTCAGGTTCGTGAAACCCGCTCTCATATTAACCAGTCTTACCCTTTGCTGGAAGTCACTTTTTTGGTGGTTGTCGCGTTAGTTTGCAAACAAAAAACCTGGGAAGATATTGAAGATTTCGGTGAAGGAAATATGGAATGGCTACGTAATTATTTACCCTACAAATCTGGGATACCAACTCGTCATAATATCGCCAGAATAATTCGTAGCACCGTACCGGAAACACTGGTTAAGGCAATGGTTGACTGGGTGAATATCCTGCGCAAAAGAACGGATAACCCTCTTCTGGCCTTTGATGGCAAGGAAATCAAGGGGGTATCACGTTTCGGAGATAGTATGACACCGCCTGTCAATGTATTGTCTGCTTACGATGTCGATAGTGGGATGGTCATTTATCATGAAGTCTGTGAAGGGAAAGGCAAAGAAATCGCGACATTGCAATCTGTATTGGAAGTGCTGGATATTAAGGGAGCCTTGATTACGGCAGACTCGCTCCATTGCCAGCGAGCAACATTTGATTTAATCCGAAAGAAAGGCGGTCATGCTTTGATTCAGGTAAAAAGAAACCAGCCAACACTTTTTGAGGCGGTTGATGCAGCCTGTCAGTCCTACTGGCAACGACCAGAAGACGAACAGGAATATTTGGAAACGCGGGAAAAAGGTCATGGAAGAAAAGAAGTCAGAACTGTGTTTGTTGTAACGTTAACCCTGACTGAGGCACTGGCAAAAAAGTGGTCGCACCTTAAAACAGTCGTTGCGGTAGCCCGAGAAAGAACCGACAAAGGAAAAACCGTTTGCAACACTGCTTATTTCGTATGTACAGATAATCTGAGCCTTGAACGAGCACAAGAAGTCACCCGGCGGCATTGGGAAACAGAAAATTGCCAGCACTGGGTATTGGATCATGCGTTTGAGGAGGATTCACAAAAAATGTATGCAGGCAAAATAGCAAAGAACATGGCGACATTAAGACGGTTTGCCCTCAACATACTCAGACGTGACGATGGTGGTAAAAAATGCTCTATGCCTCGAAAAATGAACCGCGCAGCATTCAACCTGGAATATCGCCATCGCATCTTGTTTGAAATTTAATCAAGTTCGCTCGCGCCCTGTATTATACCTTTTCTGACAATGCCGGATTCGATTTAAATTCCATCCCTAAAATTGCCCGGCAGATAGAGATAGCCAAGTCCAATGGTGTGCCGGTAGCCCTGATCACCAATTTATTTTCAACTAAAGCCGCAGGAAACGCGGCACAACTGCTATCTATTTACCCTGTTTATCACGGTTCACCGAGTGCCCAGCAGGAGCGGCGTGCGAATTTTAAAGGGGCGTTAGTGGCTGTCTTTGGTTTGGATGACATTATGGCTGCAGGTTCAACCTACCAAAGTGCGCAAAGTGCCAACCTAGAGCTAATTGATTTTACCGATGACGACGACGGGGTTGTGTTGGTGAAGGTTGTAAATGGCGAAGCCGCTGGTTATCAAAAATTAGTCACCAATATCCCAATTGATAATTTTTGGGATAGGGCTTGGGTGCTGCATGCTCAGCCTACTGTAAGTTCAGTGGAGCAAGGCCATAGCCTAACACCCATGATGGTCTTCCTATGTGGTTTAATAATCACCCTTTCCATTAGTATTTATCTGCACATTGTATTCCGCCGCAATAACTTTATCAGGCATATTGTCAGGCTTAGGACCCAGGAACTCGCTGAAGCCAACCGCAAGTTGGCACTACTCAACCACACCGATGGGCTTACTGGTATAGCCAACCGGCGCTGTTTTGACCAGTCCCTCGAACGTGTCTGGCAACGGGCAAAACGGCATCGTTCCATGGTTGCACTAGTGTTCATCGATATTGATAATTTTAAAGATTACAATGACTACTACGGCCATCTCGCTGGTGATGAGTGTTTAAAGCGGGTTGCGACAGCACTATCGACTTTAGTCAACCGCAGCGAAGATCTGTTAGCCCGTTTTGGTGGTGAAGAATTTGTTATCTTGCTGCCGGAAACTGATAGCCCACAAACCATAGCCGAGCGCTGTATTAAGGTGATACGTAGCTTGGCTATTCCCCATGAAGCATCAAACGCCGCCCATATCGTTACTATTAGTGCAGGGTGCGCCAGTTATGCAGTAAACCAAGACGCTGATAAATCTAGTTTGATAGATTCAGCAGATATTGCATTGTACGAAGCCAAGGCGCTAGGCAAAAACTGTTTTGTTGATGCCAGCCAAGTTGCGGCCCTGAACAGTGCCGAAAGCTCGCGTAAAAAAGTGGACTAGAACCTTAGTCCCAATGTTCAAAAAAGTCTTCTGGATCAGGTCCCGGTCGTTTGATTGGCCCACAGGCGGCCTTGCCCAAGTATAGGAAGCCGACGATTTCGTCCTCTGCCTCCAGGTAGAGCGCATCTTTTACGTGTTCGTTGCGGGCGTAAGACCCGGTACGCCAAACACCTTGGAAGCCCTGCACCAACGCCGCCATCTGCATGGCGTGTACTGAACAGGCCGCTGATTCAACCTGTTCAATCCAGGGGACTTTTGGATGGGCAGAGTATTTGGCGATAGCAACGATAACCATAGGGGCGCGCAGTGGTAGTTGTGGAGCCCGGTCTATATCCTTTTGGCCCATGTCTGATTCAATCGCTGCTTGCTCCAAGATCTCACCAAGCTTGCGCAAGCCATTGCCTTCACAGACGATAAATCGCCATGGTCTAAGTCCAGCGTGGTCGGGCGCCCTTAAGGCTGCTTTCTTAATGTTTTCCAGTTCAATGCCGCACGGCGCAGGAGCCTGCAACCTAGGTTGTGATTGACGGCTCAGGAGAAGTTCGAGTGCATCCATTTGTGTAAACCCTGCTCATGGTAAACCAATAGCGCAGACTTTAGGGGCTTTTGCAGCCTAGCGCAATATCTTGCTGGGTAACAGGATTTTACGAAAAGCGGCTAGCCGTAAAGTTCCTAGCGTTTTGCAGCTAGCCAGAATGTGTTGGCATTACTTGCTAGCGGGCATAAACTTCTTGGATAAAAAGTAGTCAACGCTAGTGTAGCGGCCGCCACCGGTAAACAACAATACCAGACACATAACAAAGTAGGTGGCGGCAAACTCAATACCGTTTTTCAATATAGTGACTGCACCAGCTTCCGTTAGCCAGCTGTAGTTACCGTGCTCTTTCAATATTGATTTCACTACTTCACGGCGCTGGCTAGCTTCTTCTATAAGGTCAGTACGCCATTCCCACCATACGGTTAACGATGATTCAGGCAATGCGTGCCAGCCGTACTGCCAGTGGGCAGTCACTGCGGCAACTACCATGGTAAACATGAGGGGCAAGGCAACTAACCTGGTTGCCAAGCCAAACAACAACAACCAACCGCCAAAGAATTCAGTACCTCCGGCCAGCGCCGCCATCAGCTCTGGCATGGGTAAGCCCAAGCCCCAGTCGGGATTGCCAAACCAAGTGGCAGTATCCGTAAAATTGGCCAGCTTTCCATATCCAGCTTTAATAAAAATAGGCGCTAAATAAATACGCAACAATAGCGGTGCGATACCGTCCAGTGTTTGGATGCGCTGCATAGTCTGTTGGTGGATAGAGGCGTAGGTTTGCACTATATTCATAATTGGCTGTTTCAATGTTGTCTTGATGGCATAGATAGAGGTTAGTTGCTAAATATTTCATTGCCATTGGATTTTTTCCTTAACGAGGAACCCTTGTCTTGCAATCAAAGCCCAAACCGAAAGGGAGTTTTTCAAAGCTTTTCAACCGTCAACGCCGGAAAGTCGGTGCTAAGGAGAACGTAGGAAAAATGTTTAAGGGAATAGCAGATGACGACTTAAAGCGCATCGCCACTTTAATCCAAAAATGGCTGCAGGCAGATGAAAATGAGAAGGCTAAAACCGCATTGAGGAGATCTGGCAGTACCAGGAAGCGGCATTAACCAATATCCATTAAAAAAGGCTCCTAAGAGCCTTTTTTGCAAGCAGCAAACTTAACTCTATTTAGTATTCAGCATTACCTGGTGTGCGCGGGAACGGTATTACATCGCGTACATTCTGCATACCAGTGACATAGGCAACAAGGCGCTCAAAACCCAAGCCGAAGCCTGCATGGGGGACTGTGCCATAGCGGCGCAAATCCCGATACCAACTGTAGTCTTCTTTAACCAGATCCATTTCTTCCATACGGCTATCGAGCACGTCCAGGCGTTCTTCTCGGGCTGAACCACCGATGATCTCACCAATGCCAGGCGCTAGCACATCCATACAGGCAACAGTCTTGCCATCTTCATTCATACGCATGTAGAAGGCTTTAATGTCTTTCGGGTAGTTTTGCATAATGATGGGGGCACCAACGTGTTCTTCAGCCAAGTAGCGCTCGTGCTCAGATGCCAAATCTATGCCCCATTCAACCGGGAACTCAAATTTCTTACCGCTTTTTTGTAGGATGTCGATGGCATCTGTGTAGTCCATACGTACAAACTCTTGATCCACTACTTTTTGCAACCGGGTTACGGCATCTTTGCAGATACGTTGTGCGAAGAAGGCCATATCATCAGGGCGTTCTTGCAAGACGGCTTTGAACACATACTTGAGCATGTCTTCAGCAAGTTGGGCAATGTCAGCCAAGTCGGCAAAAGCGACTTCTGGCTCAATCATCCAAAACTCTGCCAAGTGGCGGCTGGTGTTGGAATTCTCTGCCCTAAAGGTCGGGCCAAAGGTATACACCTTGGACATGGCACAGCAGAAGGCTTCCACGTTTAACTGGCCCGATACGGTCAAAAAGGCTTCTTTACCGAAGAAATCCTGGCTGTAGTCGATATCGTCCTTGTCGGTTCTTGGCAAGTTCATCATATCCAGTGTCGATACTTTAAACATCTCACCGGCGCCTTCGGTATCGCTTGCCGTGATAATGGGGGTGCTGATCCAAAAATAACCGCGCTCATGGAAGAAGCGGTGAATGGCCTGGGATAGGCAGTTGCGGACACGTGTGACAGCGCCAATAACATTGGTACGGGCACGCAGGTGTGCATGTTCGCGTAAAAATTCAATGCTGTGGCGTTTTGCCGCCATTGGATAGGTATCAGGGTTTTCCACCCAACCCAGTACTTCCACGGTTTCCGCGTCCACTTCCAGCGCCTGTCCTTTGCCTTCAGAGGCCTTAAGCTTGCCAACTACAGACAATGAGCAACCTGTGGTTAAACGGGTGATGTCTTCGTAGTTCTCCAAGGTATTGTTAGCAATGATTTGTAGTGGATCAAAACAGCTGCCGTCATGCAAAGCGATAAAAGACAGGCCCGCTTTAGAATCACGGCGGGTGCGTACCCAACCTTTAACTTCGATTGTGTCCCCGACTTGGTATTGCCCCGCTAGTGCAGCGGCAACGGTGGCTTTTGCCATTGTTTTCTCCATTTGATTGCGCTGAACGTGGTAAGCAAAGGGTGTTGCTAAAGTTTGGCTGAAGGCTTTGGGGTAGATTCAAAGAAGCCAGGGAGAATGCCCTGAGCTATTACCAGCGTTCGGTGTTTATTTTTAATGGTGGACAATGTTACTTTGTCAATCCTGATAAACAAGTAAAAATTACCAAGCTATCACAGTTTTTTATAACTCTGCCGATACAAGGTTAAACCCAGGGCAGTGCCGGTTTGGGTTGGCGAAGAGTCAAAATGATGGACTTGCAGTAGAGCCTATGGAGGTAACACAGTGAAAACAGATTGGGACGGTGTCGAAAGGCGGCATAAACCAGTGCAACAAGATTGGTTATTTCGAATGACCGTGGTAGGCAACGTTGTTGTGTGGTTGGTATTCCTGGCGGCGCTTATTTACTTCCACAATGCGAGGCCTGAATTTGTCAGTGGTGTCCAGCGATTTTGGGGAGTACCTGGCCGTGAGCAATGGTTGGCCTCTGGCTCCTCAACTATGTTTTTACTGTTGTGTATTTGCTGTGTAATGTCACTAGTGTTAATTTTCATGCGCCACAAACGCAGCCGCCGCAGCCGTGACACCATTGCCATTAACTTATTGTTTTTAGTGTTGGTAACCGGTATATCGATTTTGGGGATCCTCATCTGACACCAGCTGTGGAGCTGGCGTCAAACATCAACTAGACATGACGTTGTGGATGGCTGAGGTAAGCCTTGACAGCTGCTCAGGTTTGATAATGTAGGGCGGCATAATATACACCAGTTTACCAAATGGGCGTATCCAAACCCCTAGCTCCACAAAGTGCTTTTGCAGTCTTGCCACATCCACCGGGTGCTTTGCCTCGACTACGCCAATCGCACCTAATACCCTGACATCCGCGACTGCACTTAAGGATCTACAAGGTTCAAGTTCAACTCTTAACTGGTTTTCAATTGCTGCCACCTGTTGCTGCCATGTACCCTGGGCAATGATGTCCAGGCTGGCATTGGCAACCGCACAGGCTAGGGGGTTACCCATATAAGTTGGCCCATGCATGAATACGCCAGGCTGGTCTTGGCAGACCCCAAGTGCTACGTCATCGGTGCACAAGGTTGCAGCCAAGGTCATATAGCCACCGGTTAGGGCTTTACCTAGGCACAGTATGTCGGGGCTAATATCGGCGTGCTCACAGGCAAACAGCCTACCGGTGCGGCCAAACCCTGTGGCGATTTCATCGCAAATTAGCAGGATGTCATATTGGTCACATAGTTGGCGGCAACGGTGCAGGTATTCAGGGTGGTAAATCCGCATGCCACCCGCCCCCTGTACCACGGGCTCCAAAATCATCGCCGCAATATCCTGGTGGTGTGCATCGAACATTTCCGCCAGTGGTGCAATATCGTCTTCATTCCAAGCGTTGCCAAACCGGGTTTGCGGTGCAGGTGCGAACAGTTGTGGCATCAGCACTTGTTGGAACAGGCTGTGCATTCCATTTATCGGATCACACACAGACATGGCGGCAAAGGTATCGCCGTGGTAGCCATTGCGCACAGTTATAAACTTGTGTTTTTGGGCGTTGCCCTGGCAGCACCAATACTGCAGCGCCATTTTCATGGCCACTTCCACTGAGATAGATCCGGAATCGGCTAAAAATACGCGGTTGAGGTTATCCGGCGCCATGGTTAGCAGGGTGCGGCTGAGGTCAATAGCAGGCTTGTGGGTCAGTCCACCGAACATAACATGCGACATTGCTTCCAACTGCGCATGTGCAGCTTGGTTTAAATGTGGGTGGTTATAGCCATGCACAGCACACCACCATGAGGCCATGCCATCAACTAACTCGGTGCCATCATCCAAGGTAATGGTTGAACCACTGGCATGTTTTACCGGGTAGCAGGGCAGTGGGTTGGTGGCGGACGTGTAGGGGTGCCAGATATGGTTTCGGTCAAATTCTATATCGTCACTGTTCAAATTTTGGCCTTTAGTAAACTTGTGGTTTTTTTTAAAGTTGACAACTGTTGTGCGGCACCTAGACTATGTCACGAAAACACCCATGTAAAGGATATGCCATGCTTGCAGAAATAAGACACGACTGGACCTTAGACGAAGTTAATGCGCTATTTGCCCTGCCATTTAACGATTTATTGTTCCGTGCCCAATCTGTCCACCGTGCCTATTTTGATCCCAACCAAGTGCAAGTTTCTACTTTGTTATCGATAAAAACCGGTGCTTGTCCCGAAGATTGCAAATACTGTCCGCAAAGTGCGCGCTATGATACTGGCTTGGAGCGCGAGCGGCTAATGGAAGTAGAAAAAGTGTTGGAAACTGCCAGGCATGCCAAGGCCACCGGTTCCACCCGGTTTTGCATGGGGGCCGCTTGGCGCAATCCTAAAGACCGCGATATGCCATACCTAGTGCAAATGATTGAAGGTGTTAAGGCTATGGGTTTGGAAACCTGCATGACCCTTGGCATGTTGAACCAAAAACAAGCATTGGCGCTCAAGCAGGCGGGCTTGGATTATTACAACCATAACCTTGATACATCACCTGAATTTTATGGTGAAATTATTACTACCCGAACTTACCAAGACAGGTTGGACACCCTTAAAAATGTGCGTGACGCTGGTATGAATGTTTGCTCTGGCGGCATTGTTGGAATGGGAGAATCGGCCTCAGACCGCTCGGGTTTGCTAATGCAACTGGCGAACCTGGAGCAACACCCAGAAAGTGTGCCTATCAATATGTTGGTGAAAGTGGCGGGCACACCTTTGGATAAGCAAGAAGACTTGGATGCGTTTGAGTTTATCCGCACAATCGCTGTTGCCAGGATAATGATGCCAAAATCCTACGTGCGCCTGTCAGCGGGGCGTGAGGCCATGAATGAGCAGACCCAGGCATTGTGTTTTATGGCGGGCGCTAATTCCATTTTCTACGGTTGCAAATTATTGACCACACCTAACCCTGAAACTGACCAGGATATGCTGCTGTTTAAAAAGCTCGGCATCAATGCCGAGAAAACCCGTGACTATTCAGACGAGGCGCACGAAGCAGTACTAACTGAAGCGGTCCAGTCAAAACAACAAGAGCAGCTGTTTTACGATGCAAGCTCTGTAGCGGTGACAGACTAACCCCGCCGTTTATGTCATTTGAATTTATTGCTGAGCACCTTAGGCAACGTCAACAACAAGGCTTGTTGCGCCAGCATACTTGCATCGATGGTTATGACGGCTGCCAAATTCAGATTGCCGGCGGATCCTATTTGAATTTTGCCAGCAACGATTATTTAGGCCTGGCCCAGACCTTAGCAAGTGATTTGCCTAAACTACCTATAGGTTCCAGTAGTTCACCGTTGATCAACGGTTTCTCCTGGCAGCACCAGCAATTATGCGACCATATTGCAAAAAACACCGAGCGGGAAGCTGTGCTGTTGTTTAGCTCGGGTTTTGCAGCCAATTATGCCGTTTGCCAAGCACTAATGGGCGATAGCAAACAGTTGATATTGTCGGACAAGCTGGCACATGCCTCGTTGGTCGATGGTGCGTTGGCGGCTAAAGCAGAATATAAACGGTTCCGCCACAATGATGTTGCACACCTTCAGAAGCTGTTAGGTGATTGCGCAAATGATTATTCCGACAAATTGGTAGTGACTGAAGGCGTGTTTAGTATGGATGGCGACTGTTCGCCCACTGCGCCTTTGGTGCGCACCTGCCAGGAGCACGATGCTTGGTTGATGCTTGACGATGCCCATGGCATAGGTGTGCTGGGCGATAGGGGCTGGGGTACAGTTGAAGCTGGAGGCTACGAACAAGAGCACATAGCGGTCTTGGTTGGCACTTTCGGCAAAGCGGTGGGCACAGGTGGGGCGTTTGTCGCGGGTAGCCAAGCCCTTATTGATTACCTTAGCAACTATGCCAGGCACTATATTTACAGTACCGCATTTTCGCCAATGCATGCCCAAATTACCTTGTCGCAACTGCAGCGTATGGAATCTGAAGCATGGCGGCGGGAGAAGCTTCGCAATAATATATGCCTTTTCCAACGGCTAGCGCAAGAACATGGCCTGGACTTCCTGCCATCAGAAAGCGCAATCCAGCCGCTAATGGTAGGTGAACCCAACAAGGCCTTGTCGCTGAGCCAGGCATTACGGGATCGCGGTATCTGGGTGCCAGCAGTGCGGCACCCAACTGTGCCAAAAAACAAAGATAGGCTGCGTTTCACACTAACCAGTATGCATGATGAGCAAGACTTGGTGCGGTTGTTTGAGCTTTTGGCCGAACTGAGGGTGCATGATGCCTAACAGCGCAGCATTGGTAGACAGTTTGGCAATGTCCCAGGTACAAGAATCAACTGGGGAAACGATCCGGGTTAAGCAAAAAGTTGCTGGCAACTTTGGCAGTGCTGCATCTTCATATGATAGCAAGGCTGGCATTCAGGCAGAAATTGCCAAGTGGTGTATGTTCAACTTTCAGCAATTAAGAAATAAACAGGAATACCCCGTTGCTGTTGATTTAGGCTGCGCCACCGGTAGGCAGACTGTCAAGCTAAACCAATATTGCCAGCAGTTAATCGGACTGGATATTGCTTACGGCATGGCAAGCTTTGCACAGCAGCAGTACAAAAACAGGGCGAGTTGGCTGGTTGCCGATATGGAAGCCTTGCCGTTTGCCAATGACAGCATTGATTTGGCCTATTCCTGTATGGCCATGCAATGGTGCCGCGAACCATTGTCTATGGCTAAATCGATAAAACAGGTATTGAGAAGTGGGGGCGCTGCCCATATGGCCATACTTTGCCGTGGCTCATTCCGCGAACTGGGAGAGGTTTGGGCCAGTAGCATAGGGCTACCCCCTTTTAATGCATTACACAGTGGCGAAGATTGGACGCAAGCATTTTTGCAAGTTGGGTTGGGCGGCCTGGTGCGGCACAAAACCTTTGTCGACGTCCATCAAAACGCGAGTTCTGCACTGCACAGCATAACTGACATCGGCGCTGCAACTAGGCTGCAGGACGGCGCTGCGGACCGCTTAACGCCCTCCAAGTTGAAGCGCTTCCACCAGGCATGCAAACAACGATTCTGCGCAACTAACGGCGTGCCTGTGACCTATGAAGTTTATTTGTTCCAGTTAGAAAACTCTGAAAGTAGTTTGCATGAACAACCTATTAGATTGCTTAGGAGCTAATCATTTGAGTACTTTTTTCGTAACCGGTACCGACACTGAAGTTGGCAAAACCTTTATTACCCAAGCAATATTGCGTATCTTTGAGCAGAAACGTAAAACCTGCATTGGTTATAAACCGGTGGCAGCCGGCAGTATTGTCACCTTAGATGGTTTGCAAAATGAAGATGCAGTGTGCCTGCAAGAATCCAGTACCTTCGCATTAAGCTATGATGACGTTAATACCTATAGTTTCCAGGAGCCTATAGCCCCTCACATTGCGGCGGCCAAGGTAAAGACCCCAATTGCAGTGCCTGCGATGGCCGATGGCTTGCACAAGTTGCAACGCAAAAATCCAGATATATTACTGGTTGAAGGTGCTGGGGGCTGGCGTCTACCCCTAGGCAATGGCTTGTTTATGTCAGACTTTGTTAAAACTGAACAGCTGCCTGTGCTATTGGTGGTTGGTATGCGCCTAGGCTGTTTGAACCATGCCATATTAACGGCAGAGTCCATCGTTAAGGACGGCTTATCACTGGCGGGCTGGGTCGCCAACCACGTGCAGCACGATATGCCTTTTCGCAAGGAAAATGTGGAAACGCTAAAACAGGAGATTGATGCGCCATTTTTGGGTGAAGTCCCCATGGTACGCACGCCACAAGAGGCGAGCCATTATTTGGATATTACCCCGTTAATGCAGAATCCTGGGCAAATGGACTGACAATAGTTGTAGACCACAAAAAAGCCCGGTATCGATCAGCCGGGCTTTTTTGATGATGGGGCTTGTCTAGAGCACAGAGACCAAGGCGTCTGCGAGCCTGTCTACGTTGGCATTGGAGATCCCTGCGATATTTACCCGGCTAGAATCAACAAAGTATACCGAATGTTCGTTGCGCATCTGTTGCACTTGTTCAGGTGAAATGCACAAGAACGAGAACATGCCCTTTTGCTTAGTAACGAAGCTGAAATCGACATTTGCGCCTTTTTCATCCAATTTCTGGACTAACATGGCGCGCAATGATTGCATGCGGTCACGCATGGCGGCTACTTCAGCTTGCCACTCTTGGTTTAACGTCGGTGTGTTCAAAATGATATCTACCAACGCACCGCCGTAGCTGGGCGGCATTGAATAGCTGCCGCGGGCGACAGATTGGATTTGCGATTGCAGAATTGTCCGTGCTGCGCTGTCTGGGGTAACTATTGCAGCTAGACCCACGCGCTCGCGGTACAAACCGAAGTTTTTGGAACAAGAAGCGGCGATGAGCATTTCTGGCAGGTTTTCAGCCAATAAACGCAAACCGTAAGCGTCGTCATCCAAACCATCGCCAAAACCTTGGTAGGCAATATCAACAAATGGGGTGAAACCTTGATTCTGTGCCATTTCCAGTACCGTGTGCCATTGCTGTTTGGTTAAGTCAGCACCGGTTGGGTTGTGGCAGCAGCCGTGTAACAACACCACATCGCCCGCTTTGGCCTGCTTTAGGCCTTCTACCATGGCATCAAATTTAATGCCCTTGGCTTCTTTGTCGAAATAGGCGTATTTCTCAATGTTTAGGCCGGCACTAGACATCAGCGGAATGTGGTTGGCCCATGTGGGGTCGCTTACCCATACCGTGGCACCAGCCTTGCAGCGGTTAACCAGCTCGGCCAATATGCGCAATGCACCACATCCGCCAGGAGCTTGCACCGCGGCAACCCGATCAGCGGTTAGGGCAGGGTGGCCAGCACCCAATAACAGGCCCAACATACCATCGATAAAACCTTGCACCCCCTGGGGCGTGATGTAGGTCTTGGAAGTCTCTTTTTCGAGCAGGATGGTTTGCGCTTTAGCCACTGCGCTGAGGATTGGCGTATTACCGTTTTCGTCCTTATATACGCCCACGCCTAAATCGATTTTATTAGGATTGCTATCTTCCCGGTAAGCGGCTGATAAGCCAAGGATGGGATCGGCGGGCAATTGCGGCAATACGTCAAACATGTTTTTCCTCGTATCTCGTATCAGGTTGAAAAAAGGTCTAGCGCTTATTATGACACGCTAGCTAATAATTGTATCTAATCGAAAAAAGTAAAATTGATATGATTTTACGCTTTAATATCGAATTGGTAGGTTTTGTTTGCAGTTACAGTTGCTTCTTCATCATAGCTGCGTTCGTGCCAAGTGACATGGGCATCCCTATCCACTAATAGCAGCGTCGAGCTGCGGGTTCCGTATTCGGGGGTATTGATAAAAATGGATGACAACTGCTTTTCCCATTGGTAGGGCACACCGGTACTTGGTAATAAATGATCTTCGGCTTTGCTCTCATCACGCAGCAGTTGGAACAGGGTTTCACAGTCCAATTCATCCTGCGATTGGCAGTGTTGTTCCAGGGCTTGCACACCAGCATTGATTTTAGGCCAGGGGCTGTTGAGGTCTGCGTTGGACAGCCCATAAAAGCCGGACTGCAGTGGTTCAAGTGTGTCAGTATGGTTGTTGTAAACCTTTAAATCATGCCAATTGCCGTACAGTAAGTTATAGCCGTTATAAGCCTCTGCGCTCTTGCGCAGGTGTGCTAAATAGGCAGTGTCTGCAACGTTTTCAACCAAGTAGTCCAATACCAGTTCACCACGGGATCTAGCGTTTTCCATTAGGGTTTGTGGTGCCCGGATATTGGTGAGAGCCGCAACTTTTCCTGAATGGCTTACCCCCATCCAGGTACCGCCTGCTTGTTCGTCTTTTCCGGCGAGCACACCGTCTAATCCAGCCCAAAACCCTGAAGGCTTGGTTGGCCTGCGGTAAAATTCATCCCGGTTGGCTGCAATGATCAATGGGTATTGTGGGTGCTGCTTTACAGCAATGAATAAAATACACATAGGATATACGAAACGCTTCCTCAATTGAGCGTGACAAACTAGCGGATATAAGACAGTATCTCAAATAAATTCCATTCAACTGCAGTTACGTGTCTAAATCGCTCAATATTCCACCAATCCCTGACTCCTACACGCCCAGACGCAATTGGTTTACCCATGCTGTCGGTATTTTGTTTATGAAACTATTCGGTTGGCGCATGCGGGGCAAGTTACCTGAACACAAACAATATATCATGGCGGTGGCCCCCCATACTTCCAATTGGGATTTTCCTATTAGTTTGGCCACCTATTTTTGCTTGCAGGTTAAAATGCACTTTATGATGAAGAAGTCCATTTTTGTCTGGCCATTTGCGGGTATGCTAACGCGGTTTGGTGGTATACCCATAGACCGGTCAAAAAAGCACGGTGTGGTCGGCCAGATGGTGGAACGTTTCCAGCAACAACCGGATTTAATTATCGCACTGGCGCCCGAAGGTACCAGGCGCCGGGTTGAAAAATGGAAAACTGGGTTCTTACAAATGGCACAACAAGCCAAGGTGCCATTGTTCCTGGTCGGCTTGGACTATAAAACCAAAGAAGTTATCTTTGGTCCAGTAATGGAAGTGGGAGCTGATATTGAACAAGCATTGGCACAGGCACAGGCGTTTTATGCCACTATACATGCTAAGTTTCCACAAAAATTCTCGACGCCCGGTATCGACGGGGTTAACTAACTGCTGAATTCAATTTAAGACGATGTCAGATATTCTAAAAAACAAAGGGTTTACCACCCAACTCGTGCATGCAGACAGGTTGTTGAACCAACCCCAAGACGGTGCAGTGCACCAAGCCACTAACAATTCAGTTTTGTTCAATTTCGATAAAATTGAGGACTTAGTGGACATTTTTCAGGGGAAAGTGCCGGGGCATGCTTACTCGCGCCAGTCTTCCATGAGCATTGACGCCTTGCAGAACATGGTCAGCCATGTCGAGGGTGGTGTCGGGGCGCTGACCTTTGCCTCTGGGATGGCGGCGATCACTACAACTTTTCTCGGCTTGTTGCAACAGGGCGACCACCTGGTCATGAGCCATTTTGTGTTCGGCAATACCAGTAGTTTTGTCGGTACCTTGCGCCGCTACGGTATTGAGGTGTCGTTGGTAGATGTAACTGACGCAGGAAATGTCGAAGCTGCGCTGCAAGAAAACACCAAAGCCGTTTATTTGGAAACCATTGCCAACCCTGTAACCCAGGTAGCAGATTTAACCGCGATAGGCGATTTATGTGCACAGCACAATCTTATTTACATGGTGGATAACACCATGACTCCTGCATACTTTTTTGACGCCAAATCAGTGAAAGCGTCGTTGTTGGTTGGGTCATTAACCAAGTATTACGCAGGCCACGGCCAAGTGCTTGGCGGCGTAGTGGTGGATACGGGGTTGTTCCCTTGGTCGAGATGCGACTGTATCCAAGATATGTTCCGCGCCCTTCCCGAAGCAATGCAAGGCTTGATGCAAATTAAGAAAAAAGGCTTGCGCGACATGGGAGGCTGCCTTACTGCTGAGTCAGCGCATGCCATTGCCCTAGGCATGGAAACTATGGGGCTGCGGTTAGACAAGACTTGCGCCAATGCCCAGGCTTTGGCGGAGTATTTACAGCAGCACCCCAAAATTGCCAAGGTATATTACCCTGGACTAACGGCACACCCCCAGCATGAACTGGCGAAACAACACTTTTGCTTGTTCGGCGGAATTTTGAGTATTGACTTGGTGCCTGAAGTCGACTGTTTTGCCTTTATGAACCGGTTGCAGCTGGTGCTTAACGCTACCCACCTCGGTGACACCCGTACCCTGGCCATCCCGGTTGCCCATACAATCTATTATGAAATGGGCGCTAAAATCCGAGCTCAAATGGGTATCAGCGATAATATGATCCGGCTTTCCGTCGGCATTGAGGACTGCGCCGACATCATTGCTGATTTCGAGCAAGCACTAGCTGCGAGTTAATTGCCTTTATCATTTGGTGGGCAAATGGATGCCCGCCAGCATACAGCGTATCGAGCCTCCGGCTTTCTCTATAGTAGGTACTGCAATTGGGACTAGTTGCAATTGTTTCTCTATTAACTGCTTTTGCGCTTCTGTGAAGGCTAAGAACGCTGTTTCAGAACAAACCAAATATTGCCTTTCTTTATCACCTAATTCCAACACATTGCCACAGAACTGGGCTATTTGATGCTGGCTTAAATTAACTGTTGTCTTGCCCGTTGCTGCAAACATTTTTTGCAGCCTTTGTCGTTGGCTTGGGTCTGGGATGCAATCAAGCGCGACGATGGCAAAATGGCTGGTTACCGACATCATCACATTGGTGTGATAGATAGGCACCCCATCACTGTCAACGGCGTCGAACATTACCGGTTTGTAGCCCATGGTTTGGCAAAACTCCCGTAACAAGTGAGCGTGGGTGCGTTTGGAACGGGCGGCGTATGCAATACCATTGGTATGATCCAGCACCATGGAACCGGTTCCTTCCAAGAAGCTATCATTTAGTTCATGGCGGGACAGGTCAATGCTTTGTTTTACCTGGTATCGATCATTTAATAGTTCGAGGATGTCGGGCCTTCTTTCAGCCCTGCGGTTTTGCACATACATAGGGTAGGTGAACAGGGTGCCATTGGCGTGGGTCGAAAACCAATTATTGGGAAACACTGAATCGGGTGTGGCGGTGCTGGTATCTTCAAACAGATGCACGGTAATGCCAAGATGGCTAAGCTTTTCTACCGCATTGGATACCTCCTTGTATGCACCTTGTGCATCGGATCTGGTATCGCCTGGTAATTGCTGGAAATGGTTGTCAGCCGCAGTTTCAGGATTGGCAATAAAATGGTGTGGACGCACCATGAGCACTTTATCGGTAAATTGGGAACGGTACTGCATGTCCTTTCTCCTTTATCAGAATTTGACAACGGCTTAACACTATCCAAAAGTTGGACTATAAAAAATGTCAAAACTGTGCGCATTTGGTGTATAAAATATACAAAATGCAAAGTGATTATTAGCAGAGTGTTATATTTTTATGGGAGAGTGATGGATGGATGTGTTGGACAATGAATTGTTGGCGCAATTGCGGGTTGACGGTAGGGCACCGGTGGCAAAACTGGCTGCAATCCTTGGCGTATCTAGGGCGACGGTACAAAACCGGATAGATAAGTTACAACAGCAGGGGGTGATTAAGGGCTTTACGATTCGGGTCACAGAGTCGCTGGACAGCAACCTGGTTAAAGCCATTATGATGTTGGAAATTGCCAATCGATCAATCGAACCTATCATCCAACGCTTGAGAGGCATAACTGCTATTCGGACCATCCACAGCACTAATGGCGCTTGGGACTTAGTTTTGGAGGTTCAAACCCAGAATCTAGCCCAGTTCGACCAAGTGCTACAGCAGGTGCGCCAAATAAAAGGGGTGTCTAGGAGTGAAACGAGTATCTTGCTTAGTAGCTTATAGAGTAGTGGCAGCAGCAGGTGCTGCCACAAGCTATTAAGCTGTTAAGCTACGCAAGACACAACAGAGTCGTCGTCATAGGAAGATTCTGAAGGAATGTATTTGTCAGCAGCCCAATCGTTTTCCCAAGTTTCACCGTCAAGCAAGTAACGGAAGCGGTATTCTTTTCCCGCTTCCAAGTCAACAGTTTGGGTAAAGCCACCATTTTTCAATTTTTTCATTGGTGCTGCTTTTGCGTCCCACTCGTTAAACTCGCCAATGAGTTGCACAGATTCGGCGCTTTTTGCCTCTTCTTGGGTCAACTTAAAGGTTACTTTGCAAACAGGTTTTGATTTAAGAAATTTCTTAGTTAGTGCCATTGTGCGTTCCTCGATACAATATAGTAATAAAATTACAGAATTAGCCGATTTATACCCCAGCTTAGCGCGTTTGTCACCCTTGTTGCGTAATAAAAGTACAGTTTCAAGGTAACATACGTATGTTAAAGCAGAAGTTTTGCAAAAGTATTGCCAAGCTAGGAGTTAACTGCTCCGATCACTAAGAATACGGGTATTAAAAAAACACCACACAAGGATCTGTGTGGTGTAAGTGGGTTTCAAAAAAATGGGATCGCTTATTGGTTAGCGCAACCAAGCGTAACTAAATTTCATAAAGATACTTCTGGCGTCTTTTTTCATAGACGTGACTTCGTCATCTTCAAACGCGTGATCCGAATAACCAGCAAAGAAAACTGTTTGTGGATTTATTTTGTAGCTATAGATTAATTGGGTTGAGATATCGGTAAACTTCTCGTTTGGTAGGTCGTCCGGTGCCACCGCCGGTTGGTTGTTTAAGTTTTGCGAGATATCGGTGTAAATAATGCTTAGACGTAATGAGTTCCTAACATCCAGGTTGTACTTCAGCCTAAGATCTGCCTGGTTGGCAGTAAACACTTCCTGGCCGTCAGTTTCTAAGCGTTGGTACACATAATCTAGCTCCGCTCGAAGGTGGGCGTTAAAGCTATATTCAAAACCTGGTTGCAGCATAAAACGATCCGCCAAGCGGTTGTTGCGGAAATCAATTTGCTTACCCCAAAGAAATTCGTTTTCCAAGAATAGACCGGATATGGGCTGGACATTGCCGTAAAGGTAACAAAAATTGCGGTCAAACATGTCGGTATTACCGCGGATACTCAAGTTGGAACTGTCGAAACGGTTGCCCACGTGTTCATTGGCTATGCAGCCCAATTCTACATAGGATTGCAACGGGCCGTTTACGCTAATGTTGCCTTCCCACTCACGTTCAATAACTTCACCGGCATCGTTATGGGTTATATCCCAGTCACCCCGGATGCGGTATTGGGTGTACCAATCATCCTCTTCGCCGAAAAATATTAAACCACCGCCAATCACAGCACGGCTAATATCAACGCGGCTTTCAAAACCCAGGTCGGCTCGAAAGTCTTGGCCAATTTCATAGTAGGTGGCGTTGGCCCACCAATCCCTTTCCTCATGCGAGTAGCGCACTTCCAGTGCCGAGTCGCTCAAGCCATCACCCGAGCGCGTACGCAGGGTTTGCTCGCTGACGATACAGTCGTTGAATTCACAGTCTATCTGCTGTTCGCGGCAGTCCTCTGAATTGTCGGCGTCACAAAAGTCATCCGTCAACCACTCTGGGTATTCGGTATCTGAACGCATTAACTGCACCCGCACTTCATCTTGGTCGGTTATTTTGTAGGTAGCATCTACTGATGCTACATAGTTGTGATAGTCATCAGATGTACGCAAGGTGCCGAGTACACCAACGGACAGGTTTGGATTAGCGTCAAAACGGTATCTCAAGGCAGTGTTGTTGCTGTCTTGCCCCAACTGGGCGATACCTGAACTCAGGTTACCTGGCACTATAAAAGTGGTGTCCACGTCGTCTGTTACAAAAACGCCGTAAGTATGTTTGCCAGATTTACCGGTCAACTTGGCGCCGATATCCGGGGCACCTATGTTACGGGTGTAAACCAGGTTAAAGTTGGTATTGAACATATCCTGGTTTTCCAAGAAAAAAGGCCTTTTTTCCGGAAAGAATAAGGTGAAATTGTTGTTGATCCCTAGTTGTGCTGAGTCTGCCTCCACTTGTGAAAAATCTGGGTTAATCGTGGCATTTAGGAACATATCAGAGCTAATACCCCACTTTAAGTCCAAACCGAACTCATAATCCTCGGTCTTCTCCCAGTCGAGGTCGTCGGGCAAGTCCCTGGTCTCGCTTTGGCCTAATACAAGCGTGGGGACAATGGCTAGGTTATTGCCTTGCTCAAGGTTTTCAAAGCCTTGCATTGGGCCCATTTGGCAGGACCAACAGTCAATGTTGCGGTCGATGGTAAGGTTGGAAATACGTTGCCTTTCATTGCGTGGATAAAAACGCAAAAATTCGACTGCCCAGGTTTGGGTGCCTTGCTGGGGTTTGAAGTTAAAGTTGCGCAGCGGTATCGCCATTTCCACTTGGAAGCCGGTTTCCGTGATGCGCCCAGCTGAGTCCCAAATGCCATCCCAGGCATCGGATTCCCGACCCGTGACGACGTTGACTGTGCTGTCCAATTGCACGCCAAACGGGTTGGTAAAAAATTGGAAAACCAAGCGGTGGTCATTGTAGGGGTCGAGCTTTATCCCAACTAGGTCATCGCGCCAGATGCGATCCCGGTCATTGTAAAAAGCCCTAATATCGTCTGGGCTGCGATCATCGGCATCAAAGGCAATGAACAGGGTATCGCCATTTTCAAAATAGCGGATCCTGGTATCGACATCAGCGGGTATATTTTCCTGTGGCCAGGTAATATTATTGATAGTGATGCTAGCTGCTTTTTGCCAAACCGCTTCATCTATTACGCCGTCTATTTTTACTTCGTCGGTTAGTTTAGGTATATCGGGTACAGACGCGATAGCCGGTGTTAAAAACAACAGGGATGTTATTGTTACTAGTCTGCTGAACGCTCCCATTCGTTACCCTTATATAACAGTGCTTTGCTAAGCGTAGGCTAAAATTGGTAAGACTCAACTTGGGTTTGGTCTGACAAGGTGGACCTGTATCCGCCTCAGCGTTCAAGTGGAGCCTGTATCGTAAAGTCGCGGGATTGTATGCTTTGGAAGAATTAGGTTCGCAAATAATCGACCAGTCACCTAAATCTTGCGTTGAATAACTGGATGCCTGAAAGCACGGTTTTACTGGCTGCTTTTATTTTGTACAGAAAAGATAAAGATAGTGTTATAAAAAACGCCCCGAAATGGAGCGTTTTTTCTGAATTCGAACCAGGGCGATTCTTAGAAGCGTCTTCTTTGACCGCCGCCACCGTTATTGGTGCGAGGTTTGGGGGGACGAGCTTCGTTGACTACAACGGTGCGACCAGCAAGGTCTTTACCATTCAAGCCTTCAATAGCTTGCTCACCTTCTTCTTTACTTTCAAATTCGACGAATCCAAATCCTTTTGATCGGTTAGTTTCGCGTTCCATAATGATTTTGGCTGACAAAACATTACCGAAAGCGGCGAACGCATCTTCCAATTCAGCGTCTGTTAACCGATAGGACAAATTTCCAACATACAATTTCATGATAAATTTACTCTTTGGCTATTGTAGTAATACGTCATGTAGGCGCCAACAGCCAAACCACCTACTGCCGTTCGTAAAGCGACCCATGCTTTACTCAGTTACAAGCCCAGTCTAGAGGCTAAGCCCTTATAAGACAATAATAATTTTGTGAATTGTTTATTAAGGTAGAGCTGTAAGCAGGGCAAATTATTACAACTGAAATTAAATTAAACTTGGCATCTTTGCTATGTTATTGAAAATAAAGGGTAATAAATTGCTCGAAGACGTTTGTATATACTAACAAGGCCTATCTTGGCAATAGGTTTGGACACAACAATTGGCCTAACTTTTTGCTGTTGGTATCCAATAAGCCATTGTATTCTAGTTGTTTTTTTATTTGATGTAGTCCTGCCTATAATTATCGACCCACATGGCTGTGGCACCACAGATAGCCACGGGCATAACGATAAAATTTAGAATTGGTACCATCGAGCATACTGTCACCATTATCCCGAAGCTAAACGACAGGCCTTTTCTCTTGGCTAGTGCCTTGCGCATGGTAGTGAATTTAACTTTGTGGTTGTCGAATGGGTAATCGCAATACTGTACGGCCATCATCCAGGCAGTAAACAAAAACCATATGATTTGCCCGATTACGGGTAGCAAAAAGAATATGATGAGGAAAACGACGGCCCTGGGGATGTAATAGACTAACTTCACAAATTCCCGCCCAATGGTCCGAGGAATGTCTTTTACTAACTCCAACATTGCGCCACCGTCGGGTTCTTTGCCGGTGAGGATTAGCTCAATGCGTTCTGCGAGCAAGCCGTTAAACGGTGCTGCGATCCAATTGGCAAGGGTACCAAATATAAAGGCGGAAAAGAGCAAGATAATAAACACCGCCAGTGGCCAAACAAAAAAGGCAACACCTTGTTTAAGCCATTCCAGCCAGTCTGGTATTAAGTCTGTTACCCACAAAACGAGTGGGTCGATTTGGGCAAATAAAAAATAAAAAGCAGTACCAAACAACAAGACATTAACCAATAATGGCAGCAGCACGAAGAGGCGGATCCCAGGTTTGGAAATCAATTCGAACCCTAGGAAAAAGTAGTCGACACCTGACTTTCCTGACATATTGTTATATTTCCCCTTGTTATTATCGCGTCAGAGTATAACTAGTCGTAATAGGGTACAAAAGCAGAATTGTTACAACTATTGAGATTTGCTAAATTGCTATCGTAATAAAACAATCCCGAGATGGGAAACTATACGCAGGCTCCATAACAATAAAAAATGCGCTTAAAGAAGATTCGCCTGGCAGGATTCAAGTCATTCGTAGATCCGACCCAGATACCCTTTCCAGATGACATGACCGCAATCGTTGGGCCAAACGGTTGCGGCAAATCTAATGTTATCGACGCCGTGCGTTGGGTACTTGGTGAAAGTTCTGCCAAAAACCTGCGCGGCGATGCCATGACCGATGTCATATTCAACGGTTCGTCATCGCGGCGGCCGGTTTCCCAATGCAGTGTTGAACTTGTTTTTGACAATAGTAGCCAACGTATCCAGGGGGAATATGCGGGTTACCAAGAACTATCGATAAAACGGGTAGTTACCCGTGACGCCCAATCCACCTATTACCTCAACAATACCAAATGCCGTCGGCGTGACGTAACAGACCTGTTTTTGGGCACAGGGTTGGGGCCTAGGAGTTACGCAATAATTGAGCAGGGTATGATCTCGCGCCTGATTGAATCCAAACCCCACGAGTTGAGGGTGTTTATTGAGGAGGCGGCGGGGGTTTCCAAATACAAAGAACGCAGGCGGGAAACCGAAAACCGGATCCGGCATACGCGGGAGAACTTGGATCGCCTATCTGATGTGCGCAGCGAGCTTGGGCAGCAGTTGGAGAAACTACAGCGCCAAGCCGCCGCGGCAAACCGTTATAAAGAATTAAAAGCTAAAGAGCGCAGGTTAAAAGCGGAGCTTGCTACAATCCGTTGGTTGCACCACGGTGACAAAATTGCCGAACTTGAACAACAAATACAGCAGCAAGAAGCGGATATCGAAGCTTATATCGCGAAACAACGGGGTGATGAGCGGGAAATAACCCAGCTCAAAGAGCAGCAAAACGAATTAAAACAGGCAATTAGTGACAACCAGCACCAATATTATCTTGCTGGGAATGAAATAACGCGTCTAGAACAAAACCAGCATCACAGCAAACAGCGGCGGGAGCAGATTAACCGTGAATTGAGCCGGCTTGCCGAGGAAACCAATGAACTTGCCATGCAGCTTGAAGTAGAGACTGAGCTACAGCAACAGTTGGTAATTGAAGCGGAAGAGATTGAACCCAATTACCTGATTTGTGAAGAGCAGGTGGGAACGGCTGAACAGTCATTGGCCGAAAAAGAAGAAAGTTGGCTGCAGCAACAAAAGCAGTGGCGCAACCAGGATCAACAGTTTTTACATGTTAAACAGCAAGCCCAAAGCCGTCATAGCCAAATCCAAAGCCTGTTGCAGGTGCAATTGCGGACCGAGCAATCGATACGGGAATTACAACAGCAGATCAAACAGCTAGAAGATGGAACTGTTAGTGATGAAGTGACGGAGCTAAAGCAGCAGAAATCTGAGTGCTACGCCACAACGGGGCAGTTGCAGGCAGAAATAAGCGCTGCTGAACAAGACCTGGAGCTAAGACAACAAAATACAGATGCGTTGCGGGTTGAATGGCGACAAGCGGAATCGGCACTACAGGCAACCCAATCAAAATTGGCAGGGTTATCGCAGTTGCAGGCAAGTCTGGCGGGGAGCGCACCTAACCACAGTGAGTGGCTTGCCCAACAGCCGGCAGCAACGCAAGCGCTGTGGCAATACTTAGAAGTGGAAGACGGTTGGCAATTGGCGGTACAAACCACTTTGCAGCAGTGGCCAAATGCGCAGGTGATTGCCGGGTTGGAGACGGAAGCATTACCTCAAGGTATTCAGTTGTTTTTTAGCAACAACATGACAGATGCTAAACCTCAAAATAGCCTAGCTGCGAAATGCCGTAATCAAAGTGTTCCAGAGTGGCTAACCCGAATTGAGGTGGTTGCCAGCAAGGAGCAAGCTTTGGCACTTCGCCCAACTTTACGCCCCGGTACTAGTTTAATTACACCTGATGGAACTTGGTTAGGCACAGATTGGCTGGTCAATGGGTTAGCAGACGGCCAGCAAAACCAGTTGCAGCTAAAAGACGATATCAGTGCTTTGCAGCAAGGCATTATTAATGACCAAGATATGCTTGAGTTGGCAAAACAAGCATATCTGGATAGCGAACAAGTGGGGCAAAAACAGCAGCAGGCACTAAAACTATTGCAGCAAGATGCGCAAGAAAACCAATTACAACTCAAGCACCTTGATAACCAGCTAGATTTGCTGCGCAGGCAAATGCAGTCAGACAATGCCAAAAAGCAACAACTTTCAGGTTCACTTGAGAGGCAGCAAGAACAATTGCTAGAAGAGAAGATGCAATTGGAAGAGCTGGCGATGCAGGTAGAAGAACTTGAATCAGAATTGGCGCTGTTGCAAGAACAACAGGACAATATTGAACAACAGCGTGAACAACAAGAGTCCAATTTGCAGATGGCGCGCGACCAAGTGCAGGTACTGAAAAACCAGCTGCATGAGCAGGCAATGCGCAGGCAAAGCTTGCGCCACCAAATTTCGGCTGTGGCTGAGAAGATCGCGCGCTTCAAGCAGGAGGTCGCAGGTATTGAACACAAGAAATTGGCTGCTACCGCGGAACTTGAAGAGTTAATACTACCGTTGGAACAACAACAAGAACAGTTACAAATATTGCTGCAACAACAAGAAGAATTGGATGCTAATATCACGCAGCAAAAACAGCAACTGGGCATTGTTGAGCAATCACTGAAAGAAGCGGAGAAAAGCCAGCACGATGTCATGGCACATGTTGCCAAGATGCAGGAGCAGGTTCAGGCATTGCGATTGCAATGTGAGCGCCATCGGGAACGTTCCCAGGCCTTTATCGAGCAACTGCAAGAGATGCAGCAAGCGTTAAAGTCTGTTCTGCAAGAATTACCGGAATCCTATTCTGAGCAACAGTGGCAGTCTGACTTGGAGAAAACCGCTAACGCCTTGTCCAGGTTAGGCGCGGTGAACCTTGCAGCAGTAGAGGAGTACCAGGTTCAGGCTGAGCGAAAACAGCATTTGGACACCCAAAACGATGATTTAGTGGCGGCGATGGAAACCTTAGAAACCGCAATACGCAAGATAGATAAGGAAACCCGCAACCGCTTTAAAGAAACCTTTGACCGGGTGAACCACGACGTTAAGTCCCTGTTTCCAAAGGTGTTTGGTGGCGGTGCAGCTTATTTGGAGTTGACCGGGGAGGATTTGTTGGAAACCGGCGTCACCATCATGGCGCGACCCCCAGGCAAGAAAAATAGTACTATCCACCTGCTTTCCGGTGGAGAAAAGGCCTTGACCGCTTTATCATTGGTGTTTGCAATTTTCAGGCTTAATCCGGCACCGTTTTGTTTGTTGGACGAAGTCGACGCCCCATTGGACGACGCTAATGTAGGTCGCTTCTGTAAGTTGGTGTCGGAAATGTCAAAAACGGTACAATTTATATATATAACCCATAATAAAATCGCGATGGAAATGGCGCTTCACCTTACCGGTGTAACAATGGCTGAGCCGGGGGTATCCCGGATTGTGGCTGTTGACGTTGAAGAAGCCGTAGCCATCGCAAATGCCTAAAGGGTAGTGCGCTAAATGGAAGATTTACGACTGGCTTTAACCGTAATAGGTGTATTTGTCTTCATTGCCATCCTAGTACATGGCTTGTGGACAATTCGCAAAAATACAACCACTGAGAAAACTGAGCCAAAGGTAAGC
This sequence comes from Alteromonadaceae bacterium, assembly GCA_965279005.1. Lineage (GTDB taxonomy): Bacteria > Pseudomonadota > Gammaproteobacteria > Enterobacterales > Alteromonadaceae > Planctobacterium. Next base: position 586,636 of record CBDIHK010000030.1, read on the forward strand.
AAGGCCGAAGGGCGAAATGAAGACTTTGCTGATATCAGTTTGGATGATCCATTGCTCAATACGGATGCATGGTCCGATTTGGACGACGGATCCCAGCGTCAGCCGGCAACCAACCCTGTCACTGAAGATCCCGCCAATAAAGCCACAGAAGGTGATCCTTTACTTGGTGACAAACCTATTATCGCTGCGGAGGACTTAGTCCAACCTGATGTTCCAGAAACACCAAACCAGCCGCCGCGGACTGACAAAGAAAGTAATCACAGCTATGACCAAGATGGGATTGGCACTGTAAGGGTTGTTGCGGTCAAGGAAGAGATACGGCAGCCTCAAAACAAAGCATCGCAGACGGATGAGCCCAAGCCACAAACCGCTGAAGCGCCAGCGATCCCAGAGCCGCCAAGTTCATTGTTAAAAGTAGACGAGCCCGTAACGCCGACAATTGATATCAATATTGACGTTGACACCCCTAGGAAGAAAACTGCTGCTGCCAAGCCTGCTGCCAAATCGGCAAGTTTGGGTGAAAGGGCCCGTAAGCTAGTGCGTGGTGCCAAGCCTGAGCACAGTGCCAAAGAGTCCGCCAAGAGCAAAGCGGGTAAAAACCAAATTAGTTTGGAATTAGAAGCTGAGCCGCAAATCGACGCAGATAGTACACAAACTGCTGCAGGCGATGTTCCCGAGATGGAGCAGGAGGTGCTTATTCTGAGTGTCAGGGTGCCGGAAGGTAGTGTCATTTCAGGCGCGAATTTGCTGCCGACCCTGCTGACGCTCGGATTTAAGTTTGGCGAACACAACATGTTCCACCGTCATGCCAATAGTAACGGCAAAGGCCCGAAGCTATTTACATTGGCCAACATGTTTAACCCCGGTACTTTCGACATAGATAGTATGGAAAACTTCAGCACCAGCGGTTTATCATTGTTTATGACCCTGCCAATCGAAGCGGATCCCCATCAAGTATTTAATATGATGCACAATGCTGCACGAAAGCTAGCGGACGAGTTTGGCGGCCAGGTACTTGATAGCCGGCGCAGCGTGCTGAGCCGACCCAGTTTGCAACAGTATATTGAAAAGATCCGCGAGTTTGAGCGCAGGCGGATGATCCGGCGCCAGTAGGCATATTTCTGGCTGCATCCGCAACACATTCTTTATTACAAGGCATTTAGACTATGACCTCGGTTTCCCTAAACACCGCGAAAGACCGTATTGAACAACTCAAACAAGAATTAAACGAATACAATTACCAGTACCATGTGCTTGATGCACCAACCGTCCCCGATGCGACATATGACCGGCTGTTGCATGAGCTTATTGCACTAGAGAAACAGTTTCCAGAGTTGCTAAGCCCAGACTCCCCAAGCCAAAAAGTGGGTGCTGCACCGCTGTCAGAGTTTGCCAGCGTCAAGCATGAGGTGCCCATGTTGTCATTGGACAACGCCTTTTCCCATGAAGACATGTTGGCCTATGAGAAACGCATTAAAGACAGGCTTAAACGGGATATTGAGCTGCAGTTTAGTTGTGAGCCGAAGCTTGATGGTTTGGCTGTGAGTATCCTGTACCAGGGTGGTGTCATGCAGCGGGCGGCCACCCGTGGTGACGGCCAAACTGGTGAGGATATTACAGCCAACGTCAAGACGATAGCCAATGTCCCCTTGAAGTTACGCGGTGAAGGTTACCCAGACGTATTGGAGATCCGAGGTGAGGTTTACCTGCCAATCGCGGGGTTTGAAAAACTCAACGCAGCCCAGCGTGAGGCCGATAAAAAGGTCTTTGCTAACCCCCGCAATGCCGCTGCAGGTAGTTTGCGCCAATTAGATTCACGTATTACCGCGACCCGGCCGCTAGAGTTTTGTGCATACAGCGTCGGCATGCTAAGTGATGAGACCTTAATGGCCGATACCCATTATGATCGTTTGCAACAATTGTCTACTTGGGGAGTACCGATCGCCAAACAATTAGCTTTGGCAAATGGTTCTGACGGTTGTCAGGGCTACTATGAACGCCTCGCGGACGAGAGGGTGAAACTGCCATTTGAAATTGATGGCATAGTATTCAAAGTCAACAGCATTGCACTGCAGCAAGAATTAGGTTTTGTGGCAAAAGCGCCGCGCTGGGCAATTGCCCAAAAATTCCCAGCGCAGGAGGAGATGACCATACTAAAGGGGGTCGAGTTCCAAGTAGGGCGCACCGGTGCCATTACGCCAGTGGCAAAACTGGATCCTGTATTCGTCGGTGGCGTGACAGTTTCCAATGCCACCTTGCACAACCAAGATGAGATTAAGCGCTTAGATATAAAAATTGGCGATACCGTCGTGGTACGCCGGGCAGGCGATGTAATACCACAGGTGGTGTCGGCAGTAGTTGCAAAACGGCCTGAAGGTGCCAAGGATATAGAGTTCCCAGAAACCTGCCCTGAGTGTGGTTCTTCGGTAGAACGCAGTGCCGATGAGGCGGTTGCCCGTTGTACCGGCGGCCTTGTATGCCCCGCGCAACTAAAAGAATCCCTTAAGCACTTTGCTTCGCGCAAAGCATTAGATGTTGATGGCCTCGGCGATAAATTGGTTGAGCAATTAGTGGATCTTGGCAAGGTCAAAACGCCAGTAGATTTTTTCAAACTATCGGTTGCAGATGTTGCAGCGATGGAACGGATGGGAGAGAAATCGGCGGTAAACCTCATCAATGCCCTGCAGAAGGCGAAGCAGACTACCTTGCCCCGGTTTTTATTTTCACTGGGAATTAGGGAAGTTGGTGAAGCGACCGCCAATAACCTGGCGCAGCACTTTTTAACACTAGAAGCATTAAAGGCCGCCGATTTTGAAGCCTTGCAAGAGGTTGATGACGTTGGTGCGGTGGTGGCACAACACATTGTTAAGTTTTTTGCTGAACAACACAATGAAGAGGTAGTAAACCAACTACTGGAGTGCGGCCTAAGCTGGCCTGAAATTGAAGCACCAGCAAGCGGCCAGCGACCACTGGAGGGACAAACCTTTGTTGTTACGGGTACGTTGGCCGCCATGGGCCGCTCCGAAGCCAAAGCCCATTTGCAAAGCCTAGGTGCCAAAGTCGCGGGTAGTGTCTCTGCCAAAACCCATTGTTTAGTGGCTGGCGAAAAGGCAGGCTCAAAGCTCGCCAAAGCCCAAGACTTGGGGGTACAAGTAATGTCAGAAGCTGACTTGGTGGAGCTGCTGCAAAAAAATGGCATAAGTGTTTAATAGCAAATTTATGCACAGCCAGGTTAACAACCTATTTGTATACGGCACTTTGCGGCCAGGCGAAAGTAATTACAGTCAAGTTGCCGCCATAGAGGGAACTTGGCAACCAGCTTCTATTTCTGGCTATTTGTTTAGGGCCGGGCAGGGTGGTTACCAACCTTATCCCGGTTTATTGTTACCAACAACTGATAATAATGAATTATTGCATCGAATAGAGGACAACCGCATCGCGTTGCCCAATTTGCAGCAAATTACCGGTAGTTTGCTAATGGCAATTGACTTGAAACCTTTTTTAACCCGGCTAGATGCCTTCGAGGGAGATGGTTATAAAAGATCTGTGGTGACCGCTAATTTCGGCGCTTCCTATGCCGACAACCAAGTTATGCAGGCTTACGTTTACCAGGCCACACCTGCTTTTTTCGGTCTTTCCTGACCCTCCGTGAACTTTTTCACATTTTTTTCCAAAAAATACTAAAGGTTAATCCCCTAAGGCCGATACCCGTAGTTGAGGGTAATTCCGTTGAGTGGTGTGAGGTACTCCACTCAAGGTTTAAAAAAGGCATTGTTGGATAAGCCGCGATTTATTTATTCAACATTTGAGGTAATTTCGTTAGTTCGATCTAGAGGTAGATTGGGGGTACAAAGGTGACGTTGTTCGTTAATACGAACGTGTCTTCTTTGATAGCCAGGAATACGTTATTCGACGCTAGTGAGCGTCTTGGCGTGTCGTATGAACGGTTGTCATCAGGATTACGGGTAAATAGAGCGGCAGATGATGCAGCGGGGTTGCAAGTCATCACTAAGATGGAGTCCCAGGTACAGGGACTGCGTCAAAGTGTACGCAACGCCAATGATGCAATTAGTCTGGTGCAAGTTGCCGAGGGGGCACTTGAAGAGACGACTACAGCATTGCAGCGTATCCGTCAGCTCGCCCTGCAAGCACAAAGCGGTATCAACAGCTCTGCTGATAGAACCGCGTTGCAGCAAGAGGTTACTGCGCTGGTAGCGGAAATCAGTCGTATTGGCAGTGATACCCGGTTTGCTGATAGTGCCATATTGTCCGGTGGTTACTCGGCGCGGTTCCAAATTGGTGCAAATGCCGGGCAGACCATGTCGGTCAACCTATCCCGTAGCGGTGGCTTCGGTGCCTCTGGATTAAATGTTGGTAGCATTGATATTACAACCGGTACCGGCAGTTCAGCTGCCATAACATCGGTAGATGGTGCAATATCGGCGATTGGTACCCAGCGCGCCCAACTCGGTGCACTACAAAACAGGTTCCAGTCGACAATACGCAACCTAACCAATGTGGAGGCGAATATCGCCAGTGCCAGGAGCTACTTAGAAGATGCTGATTACGCCAAAGAAACATCGGAATTAACTCGAAACCAGATCATCCAGCAGGCAACGATTGCAGTTTTGCAGCAGGCCAATAGCCAGGGCCAAAATGCACTAGCGTTGCTTGGATAACAGGCTCTCTCACTCTCGTAAGGCAATGCTCCTCATCTTTGGTGACAAAGATGGGGACATTTTATGGCAATTGTTTACCCCATCATCATTGAACGTTCGTTTTTTGCCCACACTCTAATCATTAGGTGCCTAGCCAATTCACATTTTGAGTGCACGCGGCAGTGATGGTTAACCACCATTTGTGCTATGAATTTTAACTAGTTCTTGTATAATCTCGCGCCGCGTTTTAATTAGGGTTGTACGAATGATTGAAGCTAACAAAATAGACATTGCCTATCCGTTCCCGGTAAAGCCACCGGTATTGAGCGATGAGCAAAAGTACCTGCACAAGCAGCGGATAAAAGATCTGTTGCGTGAAAAAGATGCAGTATTGGTAGCCCATTATTACACCGACCCTGAAATCCAAGCTTTGGCCGAAGAGACCAACGGCTTTATTTCTGACTCGTTGGAAATGGCAAGGTTTGGCCGTGACGCAAAGCAAAAGACGCTTATTGTTGCCGGTGTTAAGTTTATGGGGGAGACTGCCAAAATTCTCAGCCCTGAAAAAACCGTGTTAATGCCGACATTGGAAGCTACTTGCTCCTTGGATTTGGGCTGTCCGATAGACCAATTTAGTGCGTTTTGTGATAAGCACCCAGAACGCACAGTCGTAGTGTACGCCAACACTTCAGCGGCAGTAAAAGCCAGGGCAGATTGGGTGGTGACCTCTAGCATCGCTTTGGACGTTGTCGAGCATTTGGACGAAAAAGGCGAAACTATCCTTTGGGGGCCGGATCGCCACCTCGGCAATTACATCGCCAAGAAAACCGGTGCCGATATGTTGATGTGGCAAGGGGAATGCATTGTGCATGACGAGTTTTCATCTAAAGCCCTATTGGACATGAAAAACGTCTATCCGGATGCGGCGGTGTTGGTACACCCAGAATCTCCGGCTAGTGTTGTAGAAATTGCTGATGCCGTAGGTTCTACTTCGCAGCTTATTAAAGCGGCGCAAGAGCTGCCCAATAAGCAATTTATTGTTGCCACCGATAAAGGCATTTTCTATAAGATGCAACAGCTGGCACCGGGTAAAACCTTCATTGAAGCACCAACCGCAGGCAATGGTGCTACGTGTAGAAGTTGTGCACATTGCCCTTGGATGGCGATGAATGGCCTAGATGCGATAGAAAGGGCGTTAACCGACAATAGTGGCCATGAAATATTTGTTGATAGTGCGTTACGTGGCGAGGCATTGAAGCCTTTGAACCGGATGCTCGATTTTTCAACAGCCCGTAAGTGATCCTAGTTATAAATTGCTGGTTAACGGGTATTTAACCTTTATAAAAACGGGTTTGCGCAAGCTATTGCAATAAAATTGTTGTTTACTGATTTTTTACTTGCTAAGCCGCATTGAATTGCCTAACATACGCGACCTCTTAAGGGACTTCCTCGAGTAAGCTTTAAAGTTATTATTGTTAAGTTAATGGCTTTAAATTTGGCGAGATGGCTGAGTGGCTGACTAATTTGCCGGGAGCAAATTAGAGCGACCGCAGGTCGACCCGAAGGGTGGAGGACAGGAAGTCCGGAATAACGCGCACGCATCAGTGCGCCATGCATTGAAGTTGAAATAGAACCCGATGCGTTAAAAGATTTAAAAAAATTTGGAGAGATGGCTGAGTGGCTGACTAATTTGCCGGGAGCAAATTAGAGCGACCGCAGGTCGACCCGAAGGGTGGAGGACAGGAAGTCCGGAATAACGCGCACGCATCAGTGCGCCATGCATTGAAGTTGAAATAGAACCCGATGCGTTAAAAGATTTAAAAAAATTTGGAGAGATGGCTGAGTGGCTGACTAATTTGCCGGGAGCAAATTAGAGCGACCGCAGGTCGACCCGAAGGGTGGAGGACAGGAAGTCCGGAATAACGCGCACGCATCAGTGCGCCATGCATTGAAGTTGAAATAGAACCCGATGCGTTAAAAGATTTAAAAAAATTTGGAGAGATGGCTGAGTGGCTGACTAATTTGCCGGGAGCAAATTAGAGCGACCGCAGGTCGACCCGAAGGGTGGAGGACAGGAAGTCCGGAATAACGCGCACGCATCAGTGCGCCATGCATTGAAGTTGAAATAGAACCCGATGCGTTAAAAGATTTAAAAAAATTTGGAGAGATGGCTGAGTGGCTGACTAATTTGCCGGGAGCAAATTAGAGCGACCGCAGGTCGACCCGAAGGGTGGAGGACAGGAAGTCCGGAATAACGCGCACGCATCAGTGCGCCATGCATTGAAGTTGAAATAGAACCCGATGCGTTAAAAGATTTAAAAAAATTTGGAGAGATGGCTGAGTGGCTGACTAATTTGCCGGGAGCAAATTAGAGCGACCGCAGGTCGACCCGAAGGGTGGAGGACAGGAAGTCCGGAATAACGCGCACGCATCAGTGCGCCATGCATTGAAGTTGAAATAGAACCCGATGCGTTAAAAGATTTAAAAAAATTTGGAGAGATGGCTGAGTGGCTGACTAATTTGCCGGGAGCAAATTAGAGCGACCGCAGGTCGACCCGAAGGGTGGAGGACAGGAAGTCCGGAATAACGCGCACGCATCAGTGCGCCATGCATTGAAGTTGAAATAGAACCCGATGCGTTAAAAGATTTAAAAAAATTTGGAGAGATGGCTGAGTGGCTGAAGGCGCACGCCTGGAAAGTGTGTATACGTTAATAGCGTATCGAGGGTTCGAATCCCTCTCTCTCCGCCAGATACTAAAAAGCCCCGACGTTTCCGTCGGGGCTTTTTAGTATCTGGCGGAGAGAGCGGACTTGGATTAAGTCAACAGATTAAATAAACTGCTCTACAACTAAATAATCAACCCTTGTTATTATTACCTATGGTAACGGGAGCCATTGTAAAATCTCATTTTAATTCACTAAAAATACCCATAATCGCACTTTCAATAATTTTACTTTTCTCATGTAAGTCGACCGATGTCACTGTCGCGCCATGGGTGATTGTCTCTTTTACAGTGACAGAAAAAGGCCACACTACGAATATTGTGGTGCTTGAGGCGAGCCCTGGCGCAGGAGAAGCTATTAAAGCTAAAGCGCTTGATGCTGCATCGCAGTTTGTCTATAAGCCTAGAGTTGTAAATGGTAAAGCGGTCACGCAAACAGATGTGACAGCGCGCATTAGCATCGAAATAGAATAGATACCTGGCGGAAACTTTTTCGTTACACTATTTTGCCTGCAACGCATTATACCTCATACTACAGTAGGTAGCTGACCTAGGGAAAAACACCATGGACGAAAAAATAGTCGCTAAATTCAACCAAATCTGGGACTCAGCAAAACAAGGCTCACTACTTTCACAAAAAAGTGCGGTCTGTGTTTCGACGATCGACGAGTATGGCTATCCACAATCCCGGTTCGTGGACTTAAAAGCAGTCAGCGAAACTGGCGTGACTTTTTGCACGGCCTATGACTCGCAGAAAGGTAAAAACTTGCTGGCAAATCCCAAAGTCGCACTGACGGCATGGTGGGATCACATTGGCCAGCAGATACGCGTCGTGGGTGAAGCAAAGCCGATAAATGATGATTTGGCTGACAAGTATTGGCAAACCCGTTCCCATGAAGCCCAAGTTACATCTACCTGTTTCAAGCAGAGTGAACCTTGGGTATCTGAAACTGACTTGACCGCACATTTCGAAGGGGCATTAAAGCAATCAGACACGACTATAGCTAGGCCAGGATCTTGGGGTGGTTTTACCATTGCGGTTTCAGAAATTGAATTTTTGGAGTTCAAACAAAACCGAGTCCATACCAGGGAAAAATTCATTAGGGACAAAGACGTTTGGAATATGCTTTTGCTACAGCCCTAAGTAGTCTTGGCTGCCAAGTTGTTGTTATATTTTTCTTGTTAGGTTAGCTTTTCAAGGTATCTTACCGGTGGTTTTATGATGCAGCATTTTTTCAGATTTGTGATTTTACTATATTTAGTGGTGCTAAGCTGCTTCGCCTTGCGCGCAGAAACCCTAACGGTTATGTTGTACTCCCCTGCCAACCCTCCCTACGCTGTGCTAGAAGAAAATGGTGTTTCTGGGATATTTGTGGATATATTCAACCAGGTCTCTGAAATTACAGGTGATGATTTTGAATTTATACATTTACCCATTGCCAGGGCATTACATGAGTTCGACCAAGGACGCATCGATATTGAGCCTGGGGTGAATCCCAATTGGCGGCAGCATCTCAAAGTACTGGGTCTTTATTCGGTAACTTACGCGATTTCAGAAGAAGTTGTGGTTTTTTCCCCCGGTCATTTTAAAGAAGTACTTGAGCCTTCCGATTTGTTTGACGAGGCTGTCGGTATAGTCCGGGGCTTTTCCTATCCACGCTTTGACACCGCCTTCAGCACAGATCTTATTATTCGCGTCAATAATGTGTCCCAAACCCATTTATTGGAGCAATTGTTACATCGTCGCTTTGAACAAATTTTTGTGGGTTTGAACACCATCAAGTATTTTCAGAAGATTAAGCCCCAATACCGCGTTCTCGAAATCGGTAATGTGGTGGATCGACAGGAAGTTAAAATGCGCGTGCATCCCTCTAATAAAACATTTATGCCACGGCTCAACAATGCCCTCGAACAGATGCTGAATGCCGGAAAAATAGATGAGATTTACAGTAAATACCAATAAATGGTTGCTAACATTTTTAACTTTTACCAACCGTCTCAGGTAATTATCGCTTATCCTTCCTGTGCGCAAATTTGTTAAGGTCTTTTTTAGCACTGCCGCGCAGCTCACGGTTGCGCAAATGCAGCTGATCACCTGTGGTAGCACTTTTATGGAAAGCTTCTTTTACTGCGGAAGAATTGGCATCAAGATGCAATTCGGTAATGCTCCCGCTCCTGTGCCTCATGGTTATTGAATCGGCGACCCTGTCTTTGGTTTGGGTTTTAAGTGTTTGATTTTTGGTTTTCGCGGCATTCAGGGAACGGGTATTGCCAGCGGTAACCGCATTCATAAACTGCTTGCTGTCTACTCTGTCAGCGTGCTTGTGCTGTATCGTGCTGCGCTTGATTGCACGCTTATTAGCCTGTGGTGCCACAGCGGCGCTGCGGTTCCTCGTTTCTTGCGCTGGAGTATCGCTACGGGGCCTTAGTTGTGCAGATTGGTTCCTATCAGCCGTTTGGTTCCCTTGGGCTCTTGCACCTGCTAAATTTGGTTTGGCTGATGTTGCGTTATTCTGTGGACGCTGCCAAGCAACTTGGGTACCAGTACCCGGCTTAGACCATGCTTCGGTTGCCGGAGGTTGCTTTCTGCCGAAAAAAGATTTGAGTTTGTCGAACATAACACCGCCTTAAGACCTACGTCACAATAGAATCGGTATAAACCCCACCTTAGCAGTAAAACCTCTGTTCAGCAAAGGCGCGTAAGTCACAGCATCGGAAAATGCTTTTCTGCGATTTTCTTGCAATAGGCGATGGCCACGTTACTGGGACCGGCTTTATTACATGGCCTCAGGTGGTTGGCATGCCTGCCCATCCCTGAAAACATGCTGTACCAATCGGCTTTCGGAAGGGAAACTTCCTCCTTAACCTGGCGTATTGCCTGTTCAAAATCATCACCACGATCCCAAGATTTCAACAGGTGTTTTACCGTTTCCGAGGGTTTTGCTTTTTCCCTGACGTCTATCCAATAGTCGCAATCGTATCGGGTATTGAGGGCGTAATGCATGGAACAGTAGTCACGCATGCCGTCGAAATGTTTGTTGATAGCCTTGTTGTATTTTTCAATTGCGTTTACATCTACGCTAACCTGGTTGAGGACGTCGGCAATGCGCTCAACAGACGTTTGCACCATTTCAAATCCCGCGCCCGACATAGGTTCAATATAGCCCTGGGCATGGCCAATGGCGACACAATTCCTGAACCAGGGCTGGTCGACCCTACCGGTTTTAACTTTGAGGTGTTGCGCAGTCATGTCGCTGTCTTGCAGCTTTAATACTTCAATCAGTTCAACGAGCGCATTTTCTTGTTTTATATGCTCTGAACTGTATGCATAGCCACAGGCTTGATACCCGGTTAAGGGAGCTTGCCAAAGCCAACCTGCATCCATTGTTGTAAGTGTGGTTTGCGGATGGTAGCCCTGGGTGGTCTCGGTTGGGATATGAGTTAATACCAGTGAGTCGTTGAACAAGGCGTCTTGGTACGAGTTAAAAAATCGCTTCTGCGTTTTTTGTAATAGTATGGACTGGAAGCCAGAACAGTCGATAAATAGATCCGCGATAAGCGTTTGCCCCGATGCGGTGATGACCTTTTTGATATCCAGGTCGCGTGAGGTTGCGACACTTCTTACCGCTGCGGTATGCCGGTTGACCCCAGCGGCGCAGGCCCTGCCGCGCACATATTCCACCAGTTTCTCGGGATTCAAGTGATAGCCATATTCAATTTCGGTTGGCAACTCTGATTTACCCACTGGCGAGCGTTTTTGCAGCGCAAGGTATGCAGATACAAAATAGTGTTCAGGCTGGGTATCCGACTGGAAACCTTGGCGTTTTAAGTCACTATTGTAGAAAAACATTTCAGCTGGCTTCTTGTCGAATGCACTGAAATAGGGGTGGAAGTAACTACCTTGTTGTTTTAAGTTGGCCCAATGCTTGAACAGGATCCCCGTTTTGTAAGTAGCGTCACAGGCTGCCATCCAGTCTGTTTCTGCTATACCCAGGGAGCTAAAAAAGGAACGCAAACTCGGTGTTGATGAGTTGCCATCGCAAGCCAGGTCTGGGCAATCCCATTCCACTAGGTCAATTTGGACTTTTTGTGCTAGTTTTTCTGCGAGGTATAAGGCAGTCATCCAGCCGGCTGTACCGCCGCCGACAATCACAATGTTGCTTAACATTCAGTTCTCAATCTTAGATGGCAACAGTGAGGTTCCCTCATCTGGTGCGCTTTTTTCCATCTAGCCTAACGACTATTTGGGGTTGCTTCAATCGCAATGCATAACATTCATTATTTTTCATTATCGGCCTTTAATATCAAAAACTTGAGCCGGGCACGCTAGTATTGCCGTGGCAGCATTTATTGGGATTTTCCCAATAATAAAAGAACAATCCGTGCTAACCTCAAACAAAGCATTAAAAAAAACTCTATGAAATTTCCAAAACTTTACACTGAGCGTTTGTGCCTGGATCAGCTATCTGAGAAAGACAGTAAAGAGGTTTTTACCATTTTCTCAGATCCCGATGTGGTGGCGCACTACGATATCGAACGCTTTAATGAGCCCGCAGAAGCATTGCAATTGGTGCAATATTTCCGTTCTAGGTTTGAGGACAAGACGGGCATAAGGTGGGCAATACGCAAAAAGGGCAGGGCTAGGTTGATAGGGACTTGTGGGTTTAACAGTTGGAATGAATATGACCATAGCGCCATTATTGGTTACGACTTGGCGCAAAAGCACTGGGGGCAAGGGTTTGCCTCGGAAGCCGTGGCTGCCATTATTGGCTACGCCTTTAGCAAAGATTTTCCGTTTTCCGTGAACCGGATAGAAGCCTCCATTTTAGCTGGCAACGCAGCTTCAATTAGCTTGGCAGAAAAGTTAGGATTTAAGTTTGAGGGAGTTTTGCGTGAGAAAGCGTATTTTGCCAACAAGTTCCACGATATGGCGCTATATAGCCTTTTGCGCAGGGATTGGAAACAATAATAGCCAGTGTTTTATTAGAGATAATTGAAAGTTAGCTTAGGTAAGGCAATGGGCACATATTTGGCGCAACTCTTTTACTACCTGGTTTTTACCGGACAGCCTATGTACCTTCACCAGTTGTTTCATTGACTGCCGTTTCAATGCAAAGTCTAGCAACAGCGCAACCTGTTCTGTCGTTAGGCACTCAAAAGTATTTGCTTGATAAAGCAGCCGCTTTAACAGGTGGCCGGTTTGTTCGAATGCGCGGTTGTGGTGGGCAAATATTGTCAACCTATGCACTTCATCAGCGCTTAGGAGGTTAGGTTTTACTACCGGAATTAGTTCTTTAAGGAGTAGGGTAAGCAACGGGTTGCCGATGCTCTGGTAAAGCTGTGGGCTATTAAACTCAATATGCCTTAGCAGCTCATCTTGCAGCCGAGGCACCAGCTGTTGTACTTGGTTGGATATGGGCTTTACCAGGATGGCATTGAATTCCGCCGTTGCCTTGTCTTTGTGGCTGCCAAGCAAACAAGTAGCAAACTTCGCTGCTTGCCAAAACTGAACCAGAGCCCGCGATGCGCCAAATGACGTGCCCAGGACATCGTATTGGTTATATTCAGCCCAATTGTACAGCTGGGCAAGGCTGGCCCGGCCAATGCCTTTGCCGCGACAATGCCCGTGCACCGCGATCCGTACAATCCTTAGGTATCTGAATTTTAGAAACTGTACATCGCTGGCCTGGAATGCCAGCTGTTGCGGTAAAAGGTGTCCTAGTACCCTGCGCTCCCCACGGGTGATGCTGGTCTGCAAATCAGGCACTATCCGCTGTCCTTCTTGGCTGGCCAAAATGACACCAACAAGGGATTGCCCTAGCTTGATGGTAAACAGCATATGGTCTGGTGCATCCAGCATAGCAACTAGATCATCTGGGCTGGTTTGGTAATGGGCGTCAACAAGCAGTTGGAATGCTTGGTTCAATAAACCTGGTTCTGCTAAAAGCTGTCCTTTTCCGATGAGCTCAAGTGATACTAGTTGGTTAATGTCCGCAGGTAATGGGGCTGGTTCTTCTGCAACCAGTGGTTTTAAATGCAGACAATGCCACCAGAACGTTTCCAAACAATCGCCCTGGTACCAACGGATAGGGTGCTGCAAGTTCGCCTGTTTTAGTTCCGGGCGCAGGCTTTTAAGAAACGGTAAAAAGCGTAGCGCAAAACCCCGGCCGGTGCCTTCATAACCATTGACCGTGCTGGCAAACACGATGCGGTGATACTTCTGCGCTAACTTCTTTAGGTGCTCTACTGGTATGGCAGCTGCCTCGTCTACCAACAATAGATCTGCAACTGGCTGCGCGGCAATAAGCTCGTCAACCGCCACAAACCTAAGGTTCCGCCCAGCATTGGCGGAATGTTTAAAAGCGTGCTGGAACAAGGTTGCAACAGAACGTTGATGTGGTGCTGTCACGAGAATTTGCTTATTGCTGTCGCTGATGAGTTGGGCAGCGGCTATCCCCATTGCTGCGGTTTTGCCCCGTCCCCGATCAGCCGTGATCACCAATGGCCGGTTCCTGTGCCCGGTGGCCACCTTTTTTATCTGATCGATCACGACAATTTGTTGTGCAAAGGGAGCTGAATTCCTATCGCTGCCTATGCCGGCATTGCTACCCTGGATACCTTTGTCACTTACCCGGATAACCCCATCGCTGCTTTCGATGCATTGCGCCAACCAGGCGATAAAACCGCTCTGGTTAAAGCTATTCCTAAAACCGTGGGAGATGCGCTGCTGCCATTCTGGGTCTTGATGGGCAGGCCAACTGGGTAGCTGGGGGCACAGCAGCAACATCAAGCCATTGCTTTTGATAGTGCCGGCAAGGGCGGCGATACTGCTTGCCCGAAATCCTCTCCAGGCATTGAACACCACAAAATTGTATTCCCGGCCTAGGTGTTTTTTGTATTGCTGGTTGTCGCTGTGTTGTATTCCAGGATCGTCCAGGCATTCGGCATTGCATGACAGGCATGAAATTGGGCTGCTTGATGACTGCGATAGGTAACCGACAATTAGTTGCGCCTGTTGCAAGCACCAGCTTTCATTGCCAGATAGCACCATTAATTGGCGGTGGTAATGCCCGGCTGTGCGGTTGCTAAGTAATGCCTGTAATTGCGGATCCATACACATCATTGACTTCAACGGCTATAATGGCGCACAGTGTATGCAATTGAACCTAGGAATTCTAATGAGATTTTTTTCCCGTCGATTGGTGATGCCAAATGACCTTAACCCTGCCAATTTTTTGTTTGGGGGTAGGGCGTTGGAATGGATTGACGAAGAAGCCGCTATATATGCCATGTGCCAGTTGGATACCAAATACTTGGTTACCAAGCACATTGGCGAAATCAGCTTTGAATCCTCCGCGGCAGTTGGGGAAGTGGTGGAGTTTGGCCTGGCGACGAAAAAGGTGGGGCGTACGTCTCTGACCGTAACTTGTCTGGTGCGCAACAAAGCCAGCAAAAAAACCATCTGCGTAGCTGACGATATCGTTTTTGTCTGCGTTGACCCTGAAACGCGTTTACCTGCACCCCACAACAAAACACGAGAGGATATAGAAAAACAAACCGAGCTGGAGCTTAAAACGTTGCAGATCTAAGCTTCAATTTGCAATAGGCGACAAGGTAAGTCGTTGGCATTAAATACCTGGCATAGGGAGAGTGCGGTATCGCGGTCAAAGGCGGTTTTGGTGCGGAAAGTGAACACACCGTTCACCCGTCCTAGCTGTATACTGGTGCGAATATCATTTTCGATTAGGGTGCGACGCAACGCTCGTGCCATCACACCAGCTACTGCCCTTGAGCGATACTCACCAATTTGGATTTTCCAGGCTTGAGCAAAATGTTCCGGAACCAAGTCTAGGTTGGCACCTAACAACAAGGAGTTTTCTGGTGTCACGTCAACTTGCAATGGGGCTTTAACCTTTAGCTGGTTTCGGGCAAGTTCAGCATCGGCCACTTTTATTTGGTATTGGCCCGGTAATACTTGGGTGAACAAATAATAGCCATCAAATCCCGATACAACTGAGTCGACAACGTTTCCTTCGGTATCAAGCAGTTGCACCTCTTTATAGCTCCCTTCGCGGGCGTTCCCACTCTCGTCGCGAATGTACACGCTGCCTTCAATTTCACCGCCAACAACAATTGGAATTTCGATTGGATGTACAATACCTGGTCGGGGGTTAATGGAGACACCTTCCCTAGATGGCAGCCAAAAAGGGTCTTCTAGACTGCCGACGTCAAGTTCAATATCGGTTGCTCGGTTTTTGGCTAGACCGGCAAGAAAAGCGATGCCCTGTTCATCTGTAATTGCGCGGCCACGTGAGTGGATCGCTTGAACGCTTGCATTGGGGATTGGGCGTTCGCCTTCATCAAAAACGCCATTAAGATTGGTATCTTCAAACAAGAACGCGGCAAAGCCACCAGTAGCTGCTAACCTGCGGTTGACAAAACGGTAGTCATCACTGATTGGGTCATGCCCCATACTTAGTTTGGCTGACAAGGAGCCGCTAATATTACCGTTGCTGTCTGAGTTAAGGCTCATGCCCAAGGTCGCATAATCCGTAAGCCAATTCAGGACTATTGAACCACTGTGTTTTTGGGTTTGGGGGGCATAGCTGTGGGTAAATTCAGCACTAAGCTGGTCACTGTAGTTCCATAGCAGGCTGTTAGAAAAAGTGTTAATTTCCGCATCGGGCTCTATTAAGTAACCTATGCGGCTGCGCCAATTAAAATTAGAAAAGCGTTTATCCATTTGCAAAATACCGTTGCCAAATTCAAAGTCAGAACCTGGTAGTTCACCTTTTATTTTAGCTAGGTTCATCGTATTGGATATGGTTAAGCCGCGCATATATAGGCTGTTGTTAATGCCAAAGGTGTCGGTGGTGCTGAGGTCTTCTATTTCACTCCGGGTAAAGCTGGCCGAATAGGAGCCGGATAGCCCTGCAACGCTGAACATAGGCCCCGACATACGGATTTGGTTGCGCATACTTTGGTTGTTATTGAGGTCAATATCTGGTGCGAAGTTTTGGTAGATTGTATTTTCAATCCTCAAACCGTGAGTGCCTAAAGTGTAATTAAAGTTGGTCAAATAACGCTGGCCACCATTAAAATCATGTACAAAATCGAAACTCAACAACCCGTTTTCCAGAAACCAATCTAGGTGCAGTGGCAATAAGGTATGTTTGGTATTGTCCTCGAGGGTGACGGTTGTTAGCCCTGTTTTGAACACAGTATTGTCTGTTAAACTTTTTTGCAGGCTGGCACTAACCTGAAAGTCTTGCTCCCGGGTTTGATCAGAATTGGTTTGAAATAAGCTGGCATTTTGCTGGGTAAGGGAGATATCATAGATCCAGTTCTCCTTGAAGCGTTTTGGGGTCACCACAGGAACCTGCTCAAATTCAGACCGGCGTTGTCCTTGAGGGCCGAAAAACCGCAATTCAAAGTCATTCTTGCCGAAGTAGAGTGGCACCTCTAAAAATTCGTATTTACCATCGCTTTGCACTGATACAGCATCAATTAGAACGCCATTTTGGTACAGCTCGATATCCCAGCCAGGTTGGCTAAATCCTTGAAAGTCCTTGGTATCAAAATCGGCAATTTGGTTTAACGGCGTATTGCTGAAGCGAATACCTATCTCATTGGAGCTATTGCGTTGGCGCAAAATGCCCACACTGCGCACATCACCAATTGATACCCGGGTTATTCCCGTGTCCCCCAATATTTGTCCGCTATCATCTTCCCTAGTGAGTACAAGGCGGGCAGAACCCAGGCCATCCTCATCATTGGCTGAAATGAAGTACTCCCCTGTCATATAGGCTAGGTCGCCGTTACCGAGAGCGGAAATATTGCCGCGGGTGCCGTCTGAGTTGCTGGAAACATTGGCTTGAATATCCACAAATGGATGGGAGTACAGCTGGTAATCTTGTTCAATTCTAGGCAGGGAAGGTGTGTTGCTTATTCGATCTTTTCTCTCGAACTGGGAGATGTCGGCTTTGCGCCTGATTTTATCGGTAACTGGGAGGGGCACCGAACTTGAAACGGTCACTTTAAGATCCCGTTCATTAATCTCTAACTGCAGTCGGAACAGCGTTTCTAGGGTGCGTTCACTTACAAACAACTCATCACCAATATGGGCAACGTCATTGATGTCCACTATGCGCCGTGCGTTGCCATAGGTTAAAACGAACCAGCCTTGTTCTGCGGGGTCTTTTGCAATGGAAATAGTATTGCTGTCACTGCGGAACCAGCCTTGGGCGCTTCCAGCGGCAGTATCTACCTGGATGGGGATGTCGAGAACCTTGATGAAGTCGCCAAAACTGAGGTAGTTTTTGCCGGAGACCTCCAGTGCAAAAACGTCTCCAAGCTCAATACTATCCGCTTCTATCAAGTAGATAAGTTCGTTGGGTAGGGCCTGCTGCCTAGCCTGTACAGGAACCAATACGAAAATACAAACCAAGGTAGGTAACCAGAGTTTGGATAACGCTTTTAGATGCCAGGCTGACATGTCTGAATTGCCATCCTAATTGGCTGAAGCTGCTTTGGGCGTAAAATTGACTATGGCCTCATCAATTATTTGGTTTTCCAGTTCCTGGCCACCTTCATAGACTATCTTTAACTGCGCCGGTGCGTTGGGCATTTTGTTCAACGACAGATTAATAAAACGCTGCGGATTTTCGGTGAATAAAGATACGTTGTTTAGAATACCGGCCGGTTCCTGTTCGAACCTATTATTCCCAGTTTGCCAGTAGGCTTTAAGCGAGCCAAAGCTACTGGCATTGCCCATGTTGACCAGTGGGAACTGCACCAAGTACTTTGTTTCGTTGTTCTGGAGGATATTAAAAAATTCTGCTTGCCCGATGCGCACGTCTACGTTGTCGACTTGGTGGCGTACCAATATCGGGATGGAAAACGCCATGTTAATGTTGATTTGGATACCGACGCCCGCGTCTGCATTGGCGGTTGGCTTGGCTTCATCTATTGCTTCGAAAGCTAAATGTGAGCGGTATTCACCAGGTTCCAGATCTGCCGGCCTGCGCAGTGACAAACGCACACTTTGGCGCTCTTGCGGTTTTAACGTAACCGCCCGGGGACTAAAGCGAACCATCCGGCTTGCCATGGGGAAGATGCGCTTTTGTTGTTCGGTCAGTTCTTGATAACGGCCATCTTGGGTTTGCATCAGGTGGCGCCAATATATTTTATAGGTTTTAGTTTCAGAAGAGGCGTTGATAAGCGAGACTTTGGCGGAACGTGTGCGTTCGTCAAACATGACCCTGGTAGGCGCTATCATTAGGCTTGCCAAAGCGCTTTGGTGAAACATCAAGGCAGCCAAAAAAAGTAGCATTTTTTTCATTTTTATACTCATAAAGTTTGTGTGACCAAATTAAATCCTATCGCCAAAATTGACACTACACAGAATCGCAACTGGCATATGCAAGCACTACACCAATATGGCATCAATAGTTGACTTCCAGCGTCAATGGCAGGCTGTAGATACCGTCTGTATAAGCACTGGTACCCGAAGTTGTCAGTGTCGCGCCAATAAAAATAGTCGCGGTTCCCGCTGCATCGGTTGGTTGGTTTGGCACATAGTCAAAATTACTGATAGTGAACTGTTCAAGTGCCGCTACGCCGGATACTTTTGAGGTTTGTGAGCCTGTTGCATTTACCGACACAATGAGAGAGGTATACGGGGGAAATCCGCTTAGCCTAAATTCTGCAGGGGTTGGCGGTGAGACACTTATTATTTGTGGATCGCTTACGACCTGGCCTGTCCACCGAAGCCTTAGCTGGTAAGTTGCACTATTGTCTGCAATTGCGATGGTGCCAAAATCGATAGAGCTGTTAATTGGGGTAATGGTTTGGGACTGGGTAGTTCCCCCAAATACGAAAATTAGTATTACAAACGCAAGATAGACACTTTTGTTTTTCATCTCTTGGCGAATAACTTAGGTCAATTGTATGGATGGGGGTAGGTTGCCCCCATCACAAACAGCAATGACTGGTTTTAGTAATCAGCCGTCACTGTATAGGTGCCGGTGTACGTGGCATCTAGATAGGCTTCAGCAGCAGATGAACCGGATGCACCAGTGGCATCTGTCGTTAAAGTCGCACCGAGGTTAAATACCAATGTACCTGTTGCGTCAGTATCCGTCGTAAAGGGGGTACCAGACGTTACAACTGTCCTGGTAAAAGTACCAAGGGTAAAGTTTTTGGTTTCAGTACCACTGGGATCTGTCAATGTGGCAGATGTCGGTAGTGTCAAAGTGATCGCAGTATTAGGTGCTGCACCAGAGATTGTGTAGATACCTACCTGTCCAGCCGAAACCTCAGTTAGTGAAGCATTACCCGCATTTGTGATTGATATCGCGCCGTCGGCAGAAGATAGCTCAGCGGTTGCGACACCACCTGCACCCGCCGCGTCATCATCGGCAAACGCAACTAAAGTACCAAAACTCAGGGGTTGGGTTTCGGTAATGGTGAATGCATTTAATACTGTGACACTGGCGTTGCCGGTGACGGTTTCTGCAGTGATGTTTGCTGACATCATCGCACCCGCTACCAAAGCCGCCAACCCTAGTTTGTTTTTGAATTTCAACATTAAACAGTTCCTCCTGAAGTCAAAAACCTGCCAATAACCTTAGGCAGGTGCCACTGGTGGAACCAAGCTTATGGATTATTGGTTGTCTTACAATAGTAGTTCAATTTTTGGAGTTGTTTACAATAGTGCAGTGCTTCTGCCCTGGAATTTAGTGGCCCTAAGTACATGCGATTGTATTGACTCTCATTGGTTATCTGCGGTGATATCATAAACTTTAGGCTCGCGATATTATTTGGCAGGTTTTTTCGTGTTTTTAGCCAGTTTTGAGTTATTTGTTGCTCATTCAATGACTTGTAAGAAAATAAATGGAGGTAATAACTTCCCGCGGTTTGCGGCCGTTGTTGCAGGTTGACCCGGTGTGAAGGTGGACGGCGAGAGGGGGGCTTTGCGCCCATTTTCCCCCTGATTTGGTTGGCGAGGACCGGGTGCTCCCCTGGCTGCTGCGGCAGTATCCTGTCTTCGAGTGGTCTTAGGTTACGTTTACTTGCGGGTATATCAGGGTTGTAGCCGTCGGTGCGTATATCATTATTGGCGCTTACGTTATCTAGGTTCACAATAGTATTGTCTTGTCGGCCACCTGGGCTATTGGGGGACTCCAGCCTTGGGTTTATAGGTGCTAGGTTGTTTGCATTGTTAGCAGTGACTGTCCTGTCATTTTCGTCTGCACTGCTGCCAGGTGCGGGCACATAAGCGTCCGCTTGCATCATCCTAAACCTCTCTGCCGCGCTAAGCTGCCTTTCTGGTTCGACCGGAGAGGCCGGTGGCACGGGGTTTCTATCAGCAGCAATTTCTGCTTGCTCAACAGGCGCAGTGGCATTGCTAGGGGAGCTCACATCAGCAGTTTGCTCAGAAGCACGTGTAATGGTCGGTACTGATTGCTGCATCATCCTAAATCGCTCCGCCGCACTCAAACCCGCAGTGTTAAGTTCTTCTGTGTCCTGTGTGCTAGCAACGGTTTTATCCGGTATCGGCGCTTCGGTTTCACTCGGCACTGCAACCGGGGCATTACTACTACCACTGCCGGCAGTTTGCATCATTCTGAACCTTTCAGCCGCACTGAGGTTTTGCAAGTCACTTGCAGGTTGCGCTTCAGGTAACCCTCCACTGATTGGATTGTCGCCGATTTGTTGAGTGGGGTTTTGATCCTCCTGTGCAGTTGCTGCCGGTAATGCAGTCCCAACGCTGTCAGTAACCACTCCATCGTTTGCAACGCCGTCAAGGAATATAGGATCTCCAAGGGTATCGTTTTCTTCAAACTCCACGGTGGCGAGCTTTCCCAACTCGTCGAGTAAAGTAGTTAATTCTTCTTCTCTATCGGCTAAACGTTCTAGTTTTGGTTGTATACGCCTGAAATCGGCAATCATTTGCCTTAGATCATCTTCTAAGCTCGGCTGGGGGTTTTGTGGCGGGGCTTGTTTCGCATGTACAATAGTTGCCAGCAGCATAGATACTGTAAGCAAAAAGCTTTTTATTTGTACTTTTGTTATTTTTAGCATGTTATTGATTTAATGCGGTCAACTTATTGACTATTCCCCTATCAGGGCAATGATAAGCAAAACCAATACCACTTTGTATTAGTTCGCAGGGAGATTCTGTGTTTCAGGGCTACTCCAAGTGTATTTAGATATTAAATTGCTCGGCCTTTGGTTGCCAAAGTACTAAAAAATGCTACTATCCGACGCGTCCCGGAACAACCGGGGCAAAGCCAAGGGGTGCTAACATACCAGTCCCACTGAGTGTACGAATACTTAGTGGAATCGGTATCAGCTGAGATCAGCCATATACGGCTGGAACCCTATACCTGATCCGGATAATACCGGCGTAGGGATGGTGTAAACGCGTTTTCTGTTTCACATCACACTGCCGACGTACCGGATCTTTTCGTTGTATATTGAAGAGATCCAAATGAAATTAAAATTTAGTTACCTTTCCGTACTCGCCGTCTTGTCATGCCCTACCATGGCCGATGAAGATGCTTTGGAGACCATTGTTGTTACTTCCGATTTCCGTAACTTGAGTGTCGATAAGTTGCCAGCCAGTGCGACGGTTATCGGCGCTGGGCAAATCCAAGCGCGCCAAGCACAGCATTTAGAGGATATATTAAGCGGTGCTGTAAACGTAAACTTTAACGCCGGTGCATCGCGCGGACGTTTTTTCCAAATCCGTGGTATTGGCGAGCGCAGCCAATTTGCCGAGCCAATTAACCCGTCAGTGGGCTTGATGGTTGATGATTTTGATTTTTCCGGCACTGGTGGTGTCGCAACCTTATACGACGTTGAGCAAGTAGAAGTGATTAAAGGCCCGCAAGGAACAACTTTTGGTTCTTCCGCAATGGCCGGTGTGATTAAAATCAAAACCCGTGATGCCGATGGTGTGCAAGAGGGTTCCGTAAAAGGTTCTATTGCGCAAAAGAGCAGTGTCAACCTAGCTGCCGCCTATGGAGACAGCATCAATGAAGACTGGAACTTCAGGGTCGCTTTCCAAAACTACCAGAGCGACGGCTACATTGAGAACCGGCACTTACAGCGTTCTGACACTGATAACATCGATGAAACTACGACTTCACTGAAACTTCGCTACGAAGGCGGCGCTGATTGGCATTTGGATTTATCAGCCTATTACTTTGATATCGACAATGGCTACGACGCTTTCTCTTTGGACAATGCCCGGCACACTTATTCCGATGAGCCAGGTGTCGACAAGCAAGAGGCGGTGGCGTTGGGCGCCAAATTGTATTGGGATTTAGGCGATTATGAGCTGAATGCCCATGTAAACAGCAACGCTTCAGATATCGAATACGGCTATGACGAAGACTGGACATTTGTTGGGTTCCATCCTGATGCTTACCAGTCAACGGATCAGTATTTACGCGAAAGGGACACCGATTCCCTGGACTTGCGCTTTAACTCTAAACAACCACTTGTTGCCTTAAACAACGCTAATTGGGTGTTAGGTGCTTATTTTAAGAAGACTGACGAAACCTTAGATAGGAATTGGACTTTTGGTGCGCCTTACAGTAGTGATTACAGCATCACTAGTAATGCTTTATATGGCGAGCTTTATCCAAAATTAAGCGAAAAACTCACATTAACCGTTGGTTTGCGCTTGGAAAATTCAGAGCTGGAATTCGAAGACAACACGGGCTTTGTTGAGTCGCTAGATGAAACCTTTATCGGCGGGCGCTTGGTGTTGGACTACCAACTGGACGAAGATACCTTGGTTTACGCAAGTGTCAACCGTGGCTATAAGCTTGGCGGCTTCAATCCCGACAACAGGGTAGTCGCGGATAAGCGGGTGTTTGACGGCGAGTACAACTGGAACTACGAAGCGGGGATCAAGCGGTACCTGGCCGATGGCGACATTTACATTGCATTGTCAGCTTTCTACATGCAAAGAGAAGATATGCAGGTCAATGACTTTGCTGTGGAAGATATCCCAGATGCGCAAGGTGCGTTGTCTTTCATTGAAATTACCGACAATGCCAGGGAAGGGGAAAACCGTGGCTTCGAATTGGAAACCCGGTATTTAATTGCTGAACGCTCCGCCCTGTTCTTTAACCTTGGCATATTAGATACCAAACTGGAAGGCTACGAAACTGCAAGGGGCGAGTTCATCGATGAGCAAGAACAAGCCCAAGCGCCTAGGTATACTTACAATTTGGGGGTTGATATCGGCATTGCAGATACCTGGTCGCTACGCCTAGAAGCCGACGCCAAAGACTCACACCGGTTTTCTGATGGCAACGAGGCTATGTCAAAAGAATACGTGATTTATCATGCCAACCTGAGCCGCAATTGGCAGCAATGGACGCTTTCTTTCTGGGGCAAGAACCTATTTAATACAGAGTATTATACCCGAGGCTTCGGTGGCTTCCCGAACGACCCCCGTGACGGCTACAGCACTTTCGGGCCTTATTATCAAATAGCCGATGGCCGCAAAATGGGCGCAAGCCTTGAGTACAAGTTTTAGGAGGTGTTATGCAAATTTCTGTTGAAATTAGTCTTTATCCGTTGGCTGACAACTACTTGGAAGAGATTTTAAAAACCATTACCAGGTTGGCTGAAGCCTCCGACGTTAAGGTTAAAACCAATGATATGAGCACCCAGCTTTCAGGGGAGTTTGAAGCGGTGATGTCTTTGTTGAAAGCAGAGATCTTCACCACATTCAGCCACACCGACAAAGCAGTGTTTGTCTGTAAGATCTTAAACAAAGACATCGATTTATGATCGACGCCTTATGGCAGCAAGCTATTGCCCAAACTTGGCAAGAATGGCTTGCTGTCGCCCTAGCAGTCGCCTATGTATTGCTCGCAGCAAGGCAAAATATCTGGTGCTGGCCTGCCGCTTTAGTTAGCACGGCTATATACACATGGTTGTTTTGGGACGTGGCACTGTTTTTCCAATCCGCCCTTAATTTTTATTATTTGTTAATGGCGGTATATGGCTGGCTGCACTGGAAAAAACTGCAACATGAACAACCAGAAAAAGTAGGTACCTGGACGATAAAGCGCCACGTGGCTGTCATTTCATCAATCTTACTAGTAACCGCAGTTGTTTATGCCTCGACGGTTTGGCTATTCGCCACTGAAGTGATGCTGTTGGATGTGTTGGTGGCAATTGGTAGCGCTTTTGTCACTTTTTTGATGGCGCGTAAAGTACTGGAAAATTGGCTTTATTGGATTGTGCTAAACAGTATGGCGGCATACCTCTACCTGTCTGCGGGACTTATGCCAACGGGCGTGTTATTTGCGTTCTATGTCGTTTTTGCGGCATATGGCTATTTCAAATGGCGGAAATTCGCCAATCCTGATTTGCCAGATGTCCGTCCAGCCTAAATTATAGCTGGGCGAGTCCCAGCTTTAACCGAGCGGCATTACCGGCATATACATGTTAAGCATTGTTTTCTTTCATGAATTGTGCAAAATCATAGTTCAAAATAATTATAAGAAGATAAAACAGGCAGCTGGACTATCGTGGGCATTATTGATTTTGCGACTCACCCAATCACCGAGTTGATGGCTATTTTGAGCTTTTTGCTGTACGTGGTTTTGTGTGCCAAGGGCAATATTTGGTGTTGGGCCGCGGGTTTCCTCACTGCATTTTTGTATACCTTTATCTTTTTAGGTGTGCATCTTCCAGCGCAAGTTACCCTCAATATCTTATATATGGTCATGGCAATTTGGGGCTGGTCTGCTTGGCTGGAAGACAAGCCGAAAGGAGCCAAAAGCAAATATAGCTATTGGTCGTGGCGCTATCACTTAATGATATTCCCTGCGTTGATTTTGATCCTTTGGGGCAGTGTGTGGCTGTTCCCCTTTGTCTTCCAACACGATCTGGTTTATTTGGACGCCGCCGCCACTGTCGGCGGCATTTACGCCACCATCCTAACTATCTACCGGAAAATTGAAAGTTGGATCTATTGGATGGCCCTTAATGCATTGACATACTTCTTGTACTTTGAAGAAGGCTTAACCCAGACCGCACTGCTATCTATTTTTAATACCTTTATATCAGTTTACGGTTTTATAAACTGGCGCAAGTACCGAAAACTAGAGATCCAGCGAAACCTAGCTGCAGGAGCCCAATAAATGCAGGACTTAGCTTGGGAAATTAAAACCAAGCTGCAAAGGGAGTTTTTTAGGCAGGACGGTGAGATCTCCTGTGCGCCATTCGCTAGTTCGGCGAGCAATAATATCTTTCAAGTAAATGCCAATGGTGCGATTTACTTGGCCAAACATCTAGCCACAAACCCCCTGTATACCGGCAGCAGGCAGTCCCAATTTGACCTGCAAACCGAACTTTATGGCGCCGGCATCGCAGCGGAACCGATTTATTTAAGCAAAGATAACAGCATTTGGTTGGAGCGCTGGCTCCCGCATAGCCAAATATCCGGTGCAGTAACCGATACGGCGTTGCAATTGGCAGAGGCAATGTACATTGTGCATCAACTTGAACCAGGCTCTGCCAAGCAGGTGGATCTAGTGGGAAATTTGCAACGCTATATTGAGATTATCAATGCAGCGGCCGCCAGCAATGGGAATAGAGCTGCCATGCTGGAAGAGGTGGAAGCCGCATTAGTGCAGTGTGAGGATATCTGTTTCTGCCACAATGATTTATCGGCAGCACACGTTTTAAGTGCCAAGCCATACATGGTTGTTGATTGGGAATATGCGGGCCTGGGCTGTCGCTATTTTGATTTGGCATCTACAATCAAGGTCAACGCATTCATTGGGGAGACAAAACTTACCTTTATGAAAGCGTATTCTACACGATCTGGCATCGCCATGGCGGAGTTGCAACAACAGGTAAACAGGTACATGCCTATTGTAGATTTTACCTACGAGTTGTGGCATAACGCCTATTCAACAATTACAACTATATCGGGAGCCTGAGAGGTAGTATGGGCATCGCAATCACCGCACAAGAAAAAGCTATTTTACAGAAAATCAGCATTCCACCCCGTCCAGAAGCGTTAATCAAAATCGGTGAAGAAGCGAAAAAGCCGGAACCCAATGTATCCCGTATTGCTTCCACCATCGCCGCTGACGTCGGGATTTCCTCGGCGGTGTTGCAAGTGGTCAATTCTGCCGCGTTTAGGCGGGCAAAAGAAATCCAATCCATCCAGCAGGCGGTCATGACTTTGGGCTTCAAACGGCTGCTGCCTTTGGTTAAATCAGTGGCGCTAAAAAGCTCAATGGGGCAGGCTGATAAGCTGGCAAGTTTTTGGGAAACCGCCACCAGCATCGCCAATGCGGCTTCAATTAGTGCGGATTTGTTGCAAAAACCAGCCTTAAAAGATCACTCCTACATGTTAGGCTTGTTCCACAATGCCGGTATCCCGATCATGTTGCTGCAATATGATGACTACCCAGAAATTATGGCGGTTGCGTCAGAGCAAGGCTGGCCAGAAACAGTAGAACAAGAGCGTACCCGCTATGGCACGTCCCATACGACTATTAGTGCAATCCTCGGGCAAAAGTGGAAATTACCCGCGGTAATGATTGAAGTGATTTACTACCAGCAGGATGTTGAAGGTATGTATACCTCTGGTGAATTGTCCTCTACTGCGCTCGATTTACTGTCTGTGCTTAAACTTGCGAGGCACGGTGTCCAATACGATGCGACGGGAAGCCCTAATGATCCTGAATGGGCACAGGTTGAAGATCCTATAATGGAACGTTACAACTTGTCTGAGGTCGAAATAGAGAACCTTAGGGAGCAACTATTAGAAAAAATGTCAGAGACCTAGCCGGAAAAATGCTTGGCAGTGGCCATAAGTTGTGCGTTTCGCTTATAAAGTGCGCGATTTTGCAGTGTATTCAAACAGATGGTGAAAAGTGCTTTACCTTTTGATTTTTCCCAGTAAAATGCCGCGTCCAGTGCTTGAGCACATTAGGGGTGTAGTTCCAATTGGTAGAACAGCGGTCTCCAAAACCGACGGTTGGGGGTTCGAATCCCTCCACCCCTGCCACTTCTAGCTGGTGAAATATGGATCCGAAAGTTGCCTATCAACAAGCCGTACTCGGCCAACTCGGTATCACTTCTTGGCGGCTCACTGACCCTGGCCTGCTTGCCGATGCCAGCGAAAACACCATAATCCCAACAGCACCTGGTACTGGCTCTGTGCAGCAACTAGAAACTACTGCGGAAACCATAGCCACAGTTGAAACCGCATCAAATGCAGAGTCAACAGAAGTCGAAGCAGAACAGCAGCCAACAATCACCATTGAGCAACCTGTGGTTGTGGAAACTGAATTGCACCAGGCGGTGTTAATAGATACCCAGTTGCCACAAATATTGGTTAGCGACATTAAAACCGCTTGCACTGGGTTGGGCCTAAAGGTGTGGTCATCTGACAATCTAGATGAACAAGACCGCTTTGTGTTGGCGCTGGCGGTTAACCCGTCGCTGCTGACCCGATCTGATACCTGTATTGATCTCGATGCCGTTCCTTTAAACCCAGACATAAAACGCGATATCTGGCAGTCACTGCTCGCTTGTGCTGACAATGAATGAATCCCCAGTAACTTTAAATTTCCAACCGCTTGATAGCCTAAACTACGAACCTGCGTTTAAATTACAGACCGCATGCCACTCTTTTCCCTGGTCGCGCAAAGTATTTTTGGACTGCCTTACCCCGCCTTATGTGGCAGAACAGTTGGTTGAAGGGGGCGAAATCCAGGGCTATTTGGTGGCGTTAATGGTTTCGGTGGAAGCGACACTCATGGATATTGGCGTAGCGAAGGCGTCCAGGGGCAGGGGGCACGGCAAAGCGCTATTGCACAGGTTTATAGATATTGCCAAGGTCAAAGGCGCCCAGGAGGCGTGGTTGGAGGTGCGGGCGTCAAACCAGGTTGCCATCAAGCTGTACCGTCAATTTGGCTTTGAATTGGTGGAAACTCGCAAGGGCTACTATCCCGACGCCGATGGCAGGGAAGATGGCCTAATAATGAAGCTGGAATTCGACTAGCTTGGAAAACCATTCAAAAAGCGCATAATCACAAACAATTAAAGCCCGTTCCCTTTAAATTCCATTCAAAACCAAGGCCGTTACAGGTATACTCCGCAGCCAATTTAGTAACAGTCAATTTCTAGCGAAAAACCCAAATATGTCTTACCAAGAAGAAGTCGATAAACGTCGTACGTTCGCTATTATTAGCCACCCGGATGCCGGTAAAACTACCATTACCGAAAAAGTCCTATTATTCGGGAATGCCTTGCAAAAAGCCGGTACCGTAAAAGGCAAAAAGTCAGGCCAGCACGCCAAATCTGACTGGATGGAAATGGAAAAAGAACGGGGTATCTCGGTCACCACCTCGGTTATGCAGTTTCCCTATGATGACAAGCTCGTCAACTTGCTCGACACTCCCGGGCACGAAGACTTCTCGGAAGACACCTACCGTACCTTGACTGCTGTAGATTCCTGTTTGATGGTGATCGATTCGGCAAAAGGCGTTGAGGCAAGGACCATTAAGTTAATGGAAGTCACCCGCTTGCGCACCACGCCGATTGTCACCTTTATGAATAAGCTCGATAGGGATATCCGGGATCCGATTGAGCTGCTGGACGAAGTAGAAGAAGTGCTAGATATCAAATGCGCGCCGATTACCTGGCCTATTGGCATGGGCAAAGAGTTTAAAGGCGTCTACCATTTGCTGCGTGATGAAACCATTTTGTACCAAACCGGTATGGGTCACACGATCCAGGATGGCAAAGTTATCAAAGGTTTGGACAATCCGGAACTAGACGAAGCTATCGGCCACTATGCAGAAGAGCTTCGCGATATGCTGGAGCTAGTGCAGGGCGCATCCCATGAATTTGTCTTGGAAGAGTTTTTGGCTGGCCAGTTGACGCCGGTATTTTTCGGTACGGCTTTGGGCAACTTTGGTGTTGACCATATGTTGGACGGTTTGACTGAATGGGCGCCTAAACCCCAGTCACGTGAGACCCATGACAGGACAGTAACTGCTGATGAAACCAAGTTCACTGGTTTTGTCTTTAAGATCCAAGCCAACATGGATCCCAAGCACCGTGACCGGATTGCCTTTTGCCGTATCGTTTCAGGTAAATACGAAAAGGGCATGAAGATGTTCCAGCCCCGCATTGGCAAAGACGTGAGGATTTCTGATGCCTTGACCTTCCTGGCGGGTGACCGCGCGGTACTACAAGAAGCCTATGCTGGCGATATCATTGGTTTGCACAACCACGGTTCAATCCAAATCGGCGATACTTTTAGCGCGGGAGAAAAATTACAGTTTACCGGTATCCCTAACTTTGCGCCGGAACTGTTCAAGCGCATCCGGCTCAAAGATCCTTTGAAAATGAAACAGTTGCAAAAAGGCCTTATCCAACTTTCGGAAGAAGGCGCAGTGCAGGTGTTTAGGCCGCTGATGAACAATGATTTGATTGTGGGTGCTGTGGGTGTGCTGCAGTTTGATGTGGTCGTTGCCAGGTTGAAGTCTGAATACAACGTAGATGCCATGTACGAGCCAGTAAATGTGGCAACTGCCCGCTGGGTAACTGCCGATGACCCGAAAAAAATCGATGACTTTAGGCGTAAAGCCCAGGCTAACTTGGCGCTAGACGGTGGCGACAACCTCACTTATATTGCCCCGACCATGGTCAACCTTTCCATAACCCAAGAACGTCACCCAGACGTGGTGTTCCACCACACACGTGAACACTAAGCAAGGCGCAACAGATGAATATACACCAACTATTACTCGAGAAATTTAAAGCTGCTTTGTTGGCCATTGGCGCGCCAGAAAATGCACCGGCACCCTTGACCCAAAGTACCCGCGCGGGCTTTGGCGACTACCAGTTCAATGGCGCTATGGCGCTGGCTAAGCAGCTAAAACAAAAGCCCCGCGATATTGCGCAAAGCATTGTTGATGTGGTGGAGCTAGACGGGATTGCAGAAAAGCTGGAAATTGCCGGCCCTGGTTTTATCAATATCCACTTGGATAAAAATTTCTTGGCAAGCCAGGTACAAACCATTGTTAGCAGTGAAAAGCTAGGCTATGAAAAAGCGAATCCGCTAAAAGTCGTGGTAGATTACTCGTCACCAAACCTTGCCAAAGAAATGCACGTTGGCCATTTGCGCTCCACCATCATTGGAGATGCCGTGGTAAAAACCTTGGAGTTTATGGGGCATGAGGTGATCCGCCAAAACCATATGGGTGATTGGGGCACCCAATTTGGCATGTTGCTTGCGCACTTTAGCGACCAGCTGGCAAGCAACGCAGTCGCCGAAACGGCGCTGGCAGACTTGGAAGAGTTCTACCGAGATGCCAAAGTGCGCTTTGACCAAGAACAAGGTTTTGCTGACCGCGCCAGGGAACAAGTGGTTAAGCTGCAAAGCGGTGACGAGCAATGCATGGTGCTTTGGCACCAGTTTATCGATATCTCTATTGCCCACAGTGAAGAGGTATACGAAAAGCTGGGTGTAACCCTGAAACGTGAACACGTAATGGGCGAGAGCGCCTATAACGACCAACTAGCCGATATTATTGAAAAGCTTGAGTCTCAAGGCATTGCTGTCGAAGACCAAGGTGCAAAGGTTGTCTTTATTGAAGAGTTGGCGGACAAAGATGGTAACCCGGCTGTGTATATCGTGCAGAAGTCCGGCGGTGGCTACTTGTATTCCACTACGGATTTAGCGGCGATGCGCTACCGCTCCTTTGATTTGGCTGCGGATCGCAATTTGATCTTTACTGACGCCCGCCAGGCTTTGCACTTTAAACAAACTGAAATTGTGGGTCGTAAAGCCGGTTTTAGTCGTCCAGAAACCACTTACGAGCACTGTCCATTCGGCATGATGTTGGGGAAGGACGGTAAGCCTTTTAAAACCCGCAGTGGCGGCACAATTAAGCTTGCCGATTTACTCGATGAGGCCGTGGAAAGGGCTTACAAGCTAGTATCGGAGCGGGATTCTGATTTATCAGCCGATGAGCGGCACGAAGTGGCGCGCAAAGTCGGTATCGGTGCGGTTAAATATGCCGATTTAAGTAAAAACCGCACCACCGACTACATCTTCAACTGGGATACCATGCTCAGTTTTGAGGGCAATACCGCGCCATACTTGCAGTATGCTTACACTCGGGTCATGAGTATATTCCGCAAGGCGGGAGTTGGGTTTGGCCAATTGGATACAGCCGTTAGCCTTGTGCAAGAGCAAGAAAAAACATTGGCATTGAAATTGGTACAGCTAGTAGAAGCACTAGAGCAAGTTTCTTCGGAAGCAACACCGCACGTGTTGTGTAGCTACCTATATGATTTGGCCAGTAGCTTTATGAGTTTTTACGAAGCGTGCCCAATCTTGAAATCGGATGTTGCTGAAGAGGTCAGACAAAGCCGCTTAATGTTGGCAACAGCTACTGCCAAAACCCTTAAGTTGGGCTTGGATCTGCTTGGCATTGATACCATGGATAGGATGTAGGATAGGGCTTAATAGCCAGTTTAGGAAGAGAAAAACCGCCGATTTGGCGGTTTTTTTGTTTGCCCAGCGAAGCTGGCAAACCCGTCAGGTTGAAAGAAACCTGAATCACCCCGACTGAGGGGAAGATAATCCGAATCGCAAGGGCGTCACTGGCCAACGGTGGGGTCTGAAGGAAGCGATAGGAAGTTAACGGTACACAACGCAAGTGAACCTGCTTCGGCAGTTCAGGTGGGTAAGCGTGCAAAATAGCGCAATGCCCAATACTCAGTCAGACCTGTGCTGTGTTTGAGGGTGGGATCGTTAACAGGGAGCTAGTGCAGTAACTGGGGAAGCCTGGCACGGTATCCAATGATGTTGGTTGGACATATTTGCACAAGAGGAGACTCAAGGCAGGTATGGGTGTGAGGTGGCAGATGATCCCGTAGTAGTGAGCAAATTCCGGCCGGTGAAAGCCAGTAATGGTGTGGAGGATAAAACCGGGATGACCATCAGCAATAAGTCTGATGGGGCTTGCGGTGACCAAAAGCGCGGCAAGTTGCGAAGGGGGGAAGTATTCATTAAAGCGCATTGAAGGCGCGGATTTTTTTTGCAGGGGTTCACAAACGTCCTGACGAGGGCGGGCACCGCAAACCGGTGAGGCAGGAATGTACTCTACTGGGATGACGGGCCGAACGCGGAGTAGTGAATAACCGCTCAGGCAGATTGCCCCAAGGGCTAGCACACCTGAAGTTATCATCAAGAGTCAGCCCTGTGATGAGAAGAGCGTCCCAAGATGCCGCAAGCCAAAGGTAGAAGATGAAGGTTTATTACAGCCTGTACGGACGGATGCTGAGCATTGATGTTCTGTACAGTGCATTCAAACAGGTAAAGAGAAACAAAGGCGCGGCCGGAATAGATGGGCAGAGCCTGGGTGACTATGCATCTGATTTGAAGAGTAACCTGACCCAACTGCTACACGAACTGCAAAGTAAGACCTACCAGCCGCTTCCGGTCAGACGGGTAGAAATCCCCAAAGAAGACGGTGGAGTCAGGCTGTTAGGAATTCCGGCGGTACGTGACCGAATTGTCCAACAAGCCCTCAAAGAAATACTGCAACCCATCTTTGACCCGGACTTTCATCCATCCAGCTATGGGTATAGACCGGGCCGAAGTTGCCACGATGCGATCAGTAAGGCCACGGTATTTATCCGTCAATACAACAGGCAATGGGTCGTAGACATGGATTTATCCCAATGTTTTGACAGACTGGATCATCAGTTGATTTTGCAGGGAGTCAAACGCCGGGTAACGGATGGCAGTATCCGGAAACTCATTAAGCAGTTTTTGGAAAGTGGGGTAATGACAGGCGATTTCTGGGAAGTGAGCGAAGCAGGTAGTCCGCAAGGAGGGGTGATCAGCCCTCTGCTAGCGAATATCTATCTGGATGGGTTTGATCAGGAAATGAAACGGCGGGGTCACCGTCTGGTGAGATATGCCGATGACATCTTGATCTTCTGTTGCAGCGAAGCGGGAGCCCGGAACGCCCTGAATAGTGCGACGAGAGTAATAGAGCAAGGACTCAAGCTGGTCGTAAACAGAGACAAAACGCATCTGGCGCATAGCGAGCGTGGAGTGAAGTTTCTGGGAGTTGAAATCGGTAGCCGGTATACCAGGATACAAGACAAGAAACTCAAGCGATTCAAAGAAAAGCTCAAGTCACAGACCCGACGTAACCAGGGGCATAATCTGAATGAAATAATCAGCAGATTAAACCCGGTACTAAGGGGAATGGCCAATTACTTCAGTATCGCCAACTGCCACAGGGAGTTCAAAGCCCTATCAGGATGGATAAGGCGAAGGCTCAGGGCAATCCAACTCAAGCAATGGAAGAAGCCGCGCAAGCTGCATAGGCGGCTGAAACAGCTGGGCTATAAACCGCCTTTTAGGCTCATCAAAATGAACTCATGGCGGAACTCGGCGAGTCCGTTAGCGAGCTTTGCGATGCCGAATCAGTGGTTTGAAGCGCAAGGATTGTTCAATCTGGCAAAAGTCAACACGGGATGGCTTGCTCCATCAGTCTTTATAAAGGCACAATGATGGAATATGAAGAATACATGAGCCGTATACGAGATCCGTACGTACGGTTCTGTGAGAGGGATGAGGCGAATGCCTCACCCTACTCGATATACCTAAGTGAAAGACTTACTGTTTTCCTGGTTCAAAAGTAATACAGTGATTGTTAAAAATGAACCGCGACAGATTATATTTGCCATTGCTAAGATTTTCATTCAATCAATTAGCAAGGAAATTCAATGGGAGATTTCATAAAAGCACTATTCGCACTCTGTTTCATGTTGTCATCAAGCTATTCAGCCGCCGAGCAATATGCTCTAGAGAAAAGGGAAATTGACCAGCTGTTCGATAACTACATGGCCAAGTACAACCGTTTTATAAATGTAGGCGAGTATGACAACAGCATTGAACTCTACCATGACCAAGTCATGTTGGTGACTGGCTCAAATGGGCAGTCAGTTGCCTCATCAGAGCAAATGGACAAGAATGTAATTGGATTCCTAAGCCGCCTTAAACAGCAAGGTGTGGCAAGCGTAAGGTGGGAAAGTAGCGAAATAGACCTGCTTGGGGCACAAGTCGCCTTGGTGAAAAATGTCGCAATTCGCTTTACTGAGGAAGAAACGGTGTTCAACCGGGTTGGCGCCACTTATTTGGTGCAAAAAGGCGAGAGTGGCTGGCGTATTGCTGCGTTTTCTATTCACCCGCCCGAGTTTCCGCCTACGTCTTAAAGTGTTAATAACCTATAGGTATATAGTTGGAAAGTTGGGACGATTATCGGATTTTATTGGCAATAAAGCGCAACCCATCTTTGCGCGCTGCAGCCAGCTCACTGCAGCTTAACCATGCCACCCTTGGCCGTCGCATTGACCGTATTAATGCTGCTAGTCCCTGTCCCATATTCGAAAAGCAGGCACAAGGCTTAAGCATTACGCCCTATGGTCAGCAATTGTTGGATACTGCTAACCTTATTGAATCCACCATAGATAAAAGCGAAAGAAGCTACCAGTTGGATAGTCCGATTGCAGGCGATATTTCGCTGTCCATTCCTGCAGCCATTTACGAGTATTTGTTATTCGAAGAAATCCAACAATTTAACGCAGATAACCCATCGCTAAACTTAACCATTAATACTGGTTATAACTTTGCCAACTTGCAGCAACGGGAAGCAGATATTGTGGTCAGGGTAGCAAAGGATCCGGGAGATAGCCTGGTTGGGCATAGGATATCGCCCATTAGTTTAGGCTATTATGCTTCCCCAGGTTATCTAGAAACAACACCCAGTCAAAGGTATTCTTGGATCACCAGCCCTGATATGACATTTGTTCGAATGGTATTGAAGCGTTCACCGTTTCCTGAAGCGCCAATAAGCCTAAAGATAGATGACTTGGTCATACGCCATAAGGCTGCTGCCCAGGGGCAAGGTATGATCATCGGGGCTAAATACATCGCCGCTAATATGCAAGGGTTGGAGCCAATTAGTGATGTATTTTTTCCCTACGCGGATATTTGGGTTTTAACCCACAGCGAATTGCGGGACGTGCCGCGCATTAAGCATTGCATGCAATTTTTATTGCGTTGTTTGCGAAGTAAGTCTACTGCTATTATTTGAGCCTTAGGTTCAATTAGGAATGTAGCCAACATTTGGGATTTGTGCGGGTAGGGCGTTCTGAAACTGATGGGCAAGGAAATCCTTTTCCATTGCTACATCTAGAACACCGTGGAAGCGCCTAGAGCTTGCGCCAGTTTTTTATGTGGCCGTAAAGGTCATAGGCGATAACTCCGGCTATCACAACTAACACCAGGCTCGCGCTAAAGTTTACTTTGCCCAATATCACTTCGAGTTCAGCGTTAGCTTCCTTTAACGCAAATAGGCTGCCAGCATTAAGCATGTAAAGTAGCACTGCTATGAAAGCGACATCTACCCCAATAGCGATTTGAATGTTTAATCGATTCCATTGGCAGTTGAATAATTGCCAGCCATAAAGCGCAAGCGATAGCAACAACAAAACATTCACTGGCCAGTACACGGCATCGTAAACACCTGTAACCATTACTGGGAAATCTCCTGGACCAAAGGGCATTTGGTGCTCACGGCCAAACCAATTGTTCCACCAAATGAATACTACTGTATCGGTAATGACATTGGTGATGGCATCTTGCCGGCTCGCTGTAATTTTGCTTACCGACTTGTAGCCGCTGGGATCCCAGTTGTGGTACCAATTCAGCTTGTCACCTGAATATTCCAATACCGCAAATATTACTGTCACTGAGAAAGCCACATATATAGCGCTTTCTAATAGGCTAAACATCAGGCCGAATTCGGAAACATTGGTCTGTCCTGCCAACATGTAAGTAGAGATCGTCAGCACTACCTGGATTAACAATACTGCCAATACTGTTAGTTTCAGCGCATGTTTGTAGGCCGGAAACAGCGAAGGGCCGATCAGGTGCTGTTGCTTGTTAAACCTAGTTGCCACTAGAACCGGATGGCCAAGTGCTTTCAGGACTTCAACGGCATCCTGTTCGTTATAGTCACGGCCTTTTTGCTCAGCGCTGTCTTCCAGCCTTTCTTCAATATCACTGCGCAGTTCGACAATAATGTCGTCTTTGTTGTCTGCGCTAAGGTGCGTGGCAACCTCAGCTAAGTAATTTTCTACTAATTTCATACATCACCCCCTTGGTAAATATTTTCAATACTGTGGTTCATGCCTTGCCACTCTTGCAGCAACTGTTCTAATGTTTTGCGGCCCAGTTCAGATAGGCGGTAAAAGCGTTTTTTGCGCTTGGTTTCTTCGCGCCATTCACTGTCTAACAAGCCCTGGTTTTCCAAACGCCGTACCAGTGGGTACAAGGTGCTCTCTTCAATATCGATGCCTGCAGATAAAAGGGCTTTGCGCAGGGAATAGCCATAATGTTCTTCCCTGAGCTGGCACATAACTGCCAATACGAGTGCGCCACGGCGCAATTCTTGCCGCAATTTTTCAAACGGTTCTTGATCAGCCATTGCATCTCCAAGTGCGTTTTCCAATCTAAAAACAAGTAATGTTACTTGTTCACATACACTATGCATCACACAGTGTTTTTATACTGTATAACACATAGTATGTATGATCAAGTATAAAGGCTGATTGCTATTCAAATGGATTTGTTGGTTTCAGAATCGAAATGATTTATCGATACTTGAGAACTATCTAACTTCTGTAATTGCTGCCACGGTTTGTGCTAGAAAAGTATCTATTATTCAATGAAATACATCATAAATGTTACATTTCCCCAGAATTGAGTGTGGTACGTAAACAACATTTTCTATAAGCATTAAAAATGATTGCTTCTTTTGGGCGCATGATAAATGTTTCGCACTATATTGATTGTGTAATGTGCCTAAATGAAAACAAGTAAAACTTGTTAACCGTCATTCTTCTTAAGCCGCAGGGAAATTTGCGCCGTTGTGGCAAGGCACCCAGCAAGAGCCATTTTTTTGCGATTAAGTCGCAACTGGGAATCTTAGATTGAAACTATCTGGGCAGGTGAGGTTTTCACTATAGTACTAACCCCGTTAACCAGCTACCCTCGTTTTCGCCCATGCCAACCTATGTCACAAATTACCTCTAGAATTATCAATAGAATAGAAAACCGAGTGATAACTGGCGCCGGGTATACTTATTTTGCAAGTTAAAAATTGAAAAACTGTACTTCGGTACAGGTTACATAGCGTTGTTCTGCCATTACACTGAAATTGTCATCTCACAGATGGCCAATTTAAATCAAGGATTAAGGAGATTGTAATGATTGAGTTATCAGATAAACAACTAAGTGAAGTAAACGGCGGTGTTTTTGGACTCGCTGCTATTTACGTATTTCAAGTCGCATCAATAGTTTTGACGTTTGTCGATGAATAATACGTTATGGAGGAAAAGAAAATGAGACAATTAAAATCTGAAGAATTTGCCAGTGTATCTGGCGGTATTGCGCCACTTTTAGCCTACTACTTGTATATGGGGAGTAGCATTAGCTCGACATACTCAGTTATGAAATGGCTGGGAAAACAAAGTAAAAAAGACGTGTAATTGACCTGGTAGTGGGTGCTTTAGGGTACTCACTACTCTAATAATAAATTATGAAGACCTTTATTATTATTGAGAGTGCAGTAGTTATTTTATTGCTTATCATCGCAGCCTCATATGTACATGCGGCTTTGCATTTAGGACTGACTCTATATTTACTGAAAAAACTGGAAAAAGGAACTCTTTAAAATGGAAGTGTTGTGGTTTTTGGTGTCTAGTTTGTTTTTTGCAATTTTAGCGTTCAATTCTAAATTACCTGTTAAAACGAGACAACGGACAACGTGGGTGTTAATAAGCCTATTATTCTCCGCACCTGGATATTTTATATATCGCGCGAGTATCAAACACTAGTGCATCCATTATCAAAAGACGCTCTCTAGAGATTAATCTGCATGCCCGCGTTAGGAGTCACAATACTTAATGGATCCGGTGTTAATTAATGATTGCGGTCAAAATGATTAAATCCTCCTTTGCCCAAGATTATAGATTTACAACTTATTGTTACTCATCAGAATGTGGACTTAGAGGCCACGCCCTCCTATGCTGCAAATTGCAATGAGAAGAAATAACTAACCAACCAAAGGAACATCAAGTATGGCTAAATTACTTGCTTTCGCGGGTAGCGCCCGTAAGGGCTCTTACAATAAAAAACTAGTGGCTGTGGCGGCTGCTGGCGCAGAAAAAGCGGGTGCTGAAGTCACCCTAATTGATCTTGCTGATTTTGCTATGCCCATTTTTTGTGAAGATTTGGAGGCGGAGCAGGGCATGCCTGAAGCAGCCAAGCGATTCAAAGAATTGCTGAAATCCCATGACGGATTTTTGATTTCTTCGCCAGAATACAATAGTAGCTACAGTGCGTTGCTGAAAAATGCCATCGATTGGGCCTCACGTGGTGAGGAGGGGGAAAAGCCGCTGGAAGCATTTGCTGGCAAGGTAGCGGGCATTATGGCGGCATCACCTGGCGGCTTGGGCGGCCTGCGTGGCCTGGTGATGCTGCGCATGCTGCTGGGCAATATCAATGTCCATGTTATCCCTAATCAAAAAGCGATAGCAAAAGCCTACGAAGCATTTAACCCAGATGGTTCTATGACCGATGAAAAGCAGCAAAAAGGCATCGAAGCGCTAGCCGCTGAAGTGAATAGCATTTGCGATAAATTAAAAGATTAGTGTCGCGCAAACCAATGCTGGCTGGAGGGAGCCAACGGCTCCCTAATGACATATATTCTAACCTATTCCAATTCTTGCCAATTCGCCGCTAGGAAATAGCCTGTATTTTCGATAGAATCCCGGCCTATTTAGTTAAGCATTACAGGCAAAATATGTTTGAAATCAATCCTGTGCAAAACAGTATCGCCGAAGTAAAAGAGCGGACGTCTTTGCTTAGGGGGTATCTTTGACTTTGACCTAAAGTCAGAACGTTTAGAAGAGGTCAACCGCGAGCTGGAATCGCCTGAAGTATGGAACGAGCCTGAGCACGCGCAAGCGCTGGGCAAGGAAAAAGTGGCATTAGAGAAAGTGGTCGATACCATCCGTCAATTGGATCAAGGCGTTGAAGACGTTGAAGGCCTTTTGGAGTTGGCGGTTGAAGCGGAAGATGAAGACACTTTCCAGGAGGCTGAAGCTGAATTGCAAGTCCTACTCGATAAGCTAGAAGAGCTGGAGTTTAGGCGCATGTTTTCCGGTCCCAATGACGCTAATGATTGTTATGTGGACATCCAGTCCGGCTCTGGTGGCACAGAGGCGCAAGACTGGGCAAATATGTTGTTGCGCATGTACCTGCGCTGGGGCGAAGAGCATCAGTTTAAAACTGAATTGATAGAAGTTTCCGACGGCGAAGTGGCGGGCATTAAAAGTGCTACCATCCGTTTTTCTGGTGAATATGCGTTTGGCTGGTTACGCACTGAAACAGGCGTGCATCGCCTGGTTCGCAAATCACCGTTTGATTCAGGCAACCGGCGACATACTTCTTTTGCTTCTGCGTTTGTTTACCCTGAAGTTGATGACGATATAGAAATAGATATCAACCCTGCTGATTTGCGTATTGATACCTACCGGGCATCGGGTGCCGGTGGACAGCATGTCAACAGAACTGATTCTGCGGTGCGTATCACCCATTTGCCTACCAATATTGTGGTGCAGTGCCAAAACGATAGGTCACAACACAAAAATAAAGATCAGGCTATGAAGCAGCTAAAAGCCAAGCTTTATGAGTTTGAGATGCAAAAACAAAACGAAGAAAAACAAGCCCTCGAAGACAGCAAATCTGACATTGGTTGGGGCAGCCAAATACGCTCTTATGTGTTGGATGATTCCCGGATCAAAGATTTGCGAACGGGCGTAGAAACGCGTAATACCCAAGCCGTGCTGGACGGCAATTTAGATAAATTTATCCAAGCCAGCTTAAAGTCTGGTTTATAAGACAGGAAACAAGCAGCGATGTCTGAACAACTCGATGAGAATAAATTGATTGCGGAACGCCGTGCAAAACTGGCTCAAATCCGTGAGAACTGTGCTGCCAACGGCCATCCAAATCAATTCCGCCGTGAAAACTACAGCGCCGATTTGCAAATGGCGTTTGGAGACCACGACAAAGAAAGCTTACAGGAACTTGACCTAAAAGTGAGTGTCGCCGGTCGTATTATGGCGAAGGCGTGGTCCGTTTCTTGTACTGCAAGATATGAAAGGCCGTATCCAGGCCTATGCAGCCAAAGACGTGCAAAAAGACTTAAAAGCCAAATATGGTAGCTTAGATATCGGTGACATTATTGGTGTTACCGGTGCATTGCACAAATCTGGCAAAGGTGATTTGTATGTGAATATGGAACAGTACGAGTTGCTGACTAAATCCCTACGTCCTTTGCCTGAAAAATATCACGGTTTGGCGGATCAAGAAACCAAATACCGGCAACGCTATGTCGATCTAGTTATGAGCCAGGAAACTCGCGATACCTTTGTTATGCGCAGTAAAATAGTGGATGGGATCCGTCGTTATCTGACCGACCGCGATTTCATGGAAGTGGAAACGCCTATGTTGCAGGTGATCCCTGGTGGTGCCACCGCCAAGCCATTTGTCACACACCACAATGCGATGGATATTGAAATGTTCCTGCGTATTGCGCCTGAACTTTATTTGAAGCGTTTAGTTGTAGGAGGTTTTGAACGCGTATTTGAAATTAACCGCAATTTCCGCAATGAAGGGCTTTCGACGCGGCACAATCCTGAATTTACCATGATTGAGTGGTACCAGGCCTATGCAGATTACCACGACTTGATGGATTTGACTGAAGATATGTTGCGCACCTTGGCCAACGATGTGCTAGGTACAACCCAAGTACGCAACACGGTGAAAGAT
This sequence comes from Alteromonadaceae bacterium, assembly GCA_965279005.1. Classification (GTDB taxonomy): domain Bacteria; phylum Pseudomonadota; class Gammaproteobacteria; order Enterobacterales; family Alteromonadaceae; genus Planctobacterium. The sequence goes on from CBDIHK010000030.1 coordinate 628,011, forward strand.
GCTAACGGGGAGGTGGTTTCAGAAGTTACCTATGACTTTGGCCAGCCTTTTGCGCGTATGACCATGGCGGAAGCCATATTGAAGCATTATCCAGACGCCGATGCCACTGTGATACATGATGCTGAAAACAACCTGGATGGATTGAAAGCTCTCGCTAAAACTTTGCACATCAAAGAGCCTGAAGTAGACGGCATTTTGGGGGCCTGGTAAGTACCTAACTGAGATATTCGAAGCGGTTGCAGAAGAAAAAACTGGAACAGCCGACATTCATCACTGCATACCCCCTGGGAAGTGTCGCCGCTGGCGCGTCGCAAATGACGAAAATCCCTTTATTACAGATCGGTTTGAGTTCTTTGTGGGTGGGCGTGAGCTTGCCAACGGTTTCTCTGAGTTAAATGACGCAGAAGACCAAGCGGCCAGGTTCGCCAAGCAGGTAGAAGAAAAAGAAGCAGGCGATGACGAAGCCATGCATTTTTGATGACGACTACATAAGGGCGTTGGAATATGGACTGCCGCCAACGGCAGGAGAGGGCATTGGTATTGACCGCTTGGTGATGTTGTTCTCAGATTCTCCAACCATTAAGGATGTGATCTTATTCCCGCATATGAAGCCAGAAGGTTCTGATTAATTCACTTAGCAGCGGGGCATGCAGCCCCGCTTATCAGCCAGCCTGAACCGTAGGCAGCTTTTCCTTGCACCATTGGTTAAAACCACCCGCCAGTGAATACACGGCGCTAAAGCCCAATGCATTGAGGGTGTGTGCAGCTAAGGCAGAGCGGCCACCAGAACGGCAATATAAATAAATATCCAGTTCCTCCAGGGGCTTGTCGGTACAAGCTTGCATAAGCCTAGGGTGCTGGGTTATCTGCATTTCCAACACGCCCCCTAGGGATTGTTATTGCGCCAGGGATGATGCCTTGGGCTGTTTCTTCTGATTCCCTCACATCTATGATAATGGGGCTCTTTTCGAGTTCACCGGACAAGGTGGCGCAATCTACTTCTGAAATCAGGTTGCGGATGATACTTATATATTGGTTTACATCGACCATTTTAACGCTCCACTAATTGTAGCCAAGGAATATATGTCGTAGTTCGTAGCCTGCGATGGCAAGAGCCATCAACACTAGTAGGTAGGCAAACGCTTTTTTTACTGATTGGGCGGGCAGTTTCTGTAACAGTTTGGAACCTAACACGCTGCCTAATACACCAACGAAACTGAATAGCAGGATGGTAAGCCAAGGTAGTTGCAAACCTGGGGAAAACCACAGGTAGCTGAGCACTCCAATAGCACAGTTAACGCTAATGATGGCAAGGCTGGTACTGACCGCCTTTTTCATTGCCAATTCAGTAAAAGCAAGCAGGGCAGGCACCAATAAAAAGCCGCCGCCTATGCCCACAAATCCCGTTACCATACCCACTGAAAATGCGGCCAACAGGACTGGTAACAATGCGTATTGCGTAGCTTTACTGCTTGTATTACCCGGCTTGAGCATGCGCCATGCCGCCAAACCCATAAACAGGCTTAATACCAGTAGCTGTATGCCGCCACTAACAAAGCTTGCGATACCCGCTCCCAAATAGGTGGCGGGAATGCTCGCCAAAATAAAAGTACTGGCAACTTTATAGTCAGCAGGCTCTGTACGGTGCTGCCTTAATACAGAAACCAGGCTGATCACACCTACAATAGACATGGCACTGGCGATTGCTGCTTTTTCCTCAACGCCAATACCATAAACCAAGATGGGCACTGTTAAGATGGAGCCGCCTGCACCCAGAAGGCCAAGTGATAGGCCAATTACAATTGCCCCCAATAGGCTAATAATGATTCCTGAAAATGCCATGTTAGCTGTCTCTTAGCAGGTATAGGCCAGTTATCTAGCTTAAAGGTAAAAGTGTCCCCAAAAGCGTACTTAACGCATTGGCCGAAAAAGTTTTGATTGAAAAACGTATATGCATAATATACGATATAATTGTTTTGACAATGATTAATTTATTTCGGCAGTTTTAAGTCTTCTGGAGAGGTGTATGAAAGCCGTAACTGTGACGAGTTTTTTTCATGCTGCTAGCAATACATTTTCGTATGTAGTGGCTAGTGCTGACAACCACGCTGTCATCATTGATAGCGCATTGGATTTTGATCCAGCGAGTGGCGAACTTTCAACTGCTTTCGCTGATAAAATCATTCAATTTGTGCGTATTAATTGTTTGCAACTCGATTGGATACTGGAAACCCACGTCCACGCAGATCATTTGACGGCCGCAACTTATATCAAGTCAAAACTTGGTGGGCAAATAGCGCTGAGCAAGCAATTGACAACCGTTAGGGACAGATTTGCCCCATTGTTTGATTTTGAAAAAGGTGATTTTGATCCCCAAAGTGTTGATAGGTTTGTTACAGAATCTGAACAGTTAGGTTTTGGGGAAGCGCTAGTCGAAATTGTGGAAGTACCAGGGCATACGCCAGATAGCCTGGCTTTTGTCATTCACGGTAATGTCTTTGTGGGTGATACCTTATTCATGCCTGACTCAGGAACAGCGCGTTGTGATTTCCCCGGAGGTAGTGCCCAAACCCTGTACGATAGTATTCAAAAATTATATGCATTGCCGGACGACACTATAGTTTGGATGTGCCATGACTACGGCCCGGGTGGTAGGCAAGTCAAAAATAAAACGACAATAGCCCGCTGTAAAAAGGACAATATCCATGTCAAGTCCGATACTTCCGTGGATAGTTTTGTCGGACTTAGGGAGGCTAGGGACATCACCCTTGCAGCCCCGAAGCTGTTATACCCGTCACTGCAGGCAAATATCCGTGCCGGGAAGCTACCTGTGCCAAAGTCTGAAGGTGGCACGCCTGGCTTTAAAATACCCTTGACCTATGGAGGAGGGCTCAATGACTGAATTTACTCCTGTGACAGCGCTAATCGGTGGCGCCTTGATTGGTTTCGCTTCGTTAATTCTGTTACTAGGAATTGGCCGCATTGCTGGTATTTCAGGTATTTTTGCTAGTGCACTAGAAGTTAATACCGAAGGCAATGGTTGGCGTTGGAGCTTCCTAGCCGGTTTAGTGGCTACGCCGCTTTTGCTTGGTTTTTTGGGGGCGGGCGTCTTGCCTACAGTTGGCCCTGGGCAGTTTAGTTTACCTGGTTGGTTGTACCCCATAGCCGGGTTATTAGTCGGCCTAGGTGTCAAAATAGGAGGCGGCTGCACCAGTGGACACGGTATCTGCGGTATAGGCCGGCTTTCAATCCGTTCCATTGTCGCAACCTGCGTGTTTATGGCTGTCGCAGTCATAACGGTGTTTTTGCTTCGGCATGTCTTCACTGTATAGGATGGTTTGTGATGCGGAATGAAACAAAGCAATCTAGTATTGCGGTGAATATCATCGCTTTGATATCTGGCAGCCTATTTGCCACAGGCCTGGTGGTATCGGGAATGGTTAACCCGCAAAAGGTGCTTAATTTTTTGGATGTAGCTGGCAATTGGGATCCTAGCCTTGCCTTTGTTATGGCGGGTGCGCTTGCCGTTTTTGGTATTGGCTACGCCTTTGTGGTCAAAAAACAGAAAACGCCCGTATGTAATAGTGAATTTCATATTCTGACAAACAAGGTAATTGACAAGAAGCTAGTGAGTGGCGCTTTACTGTTTGGCATAGGCTGGGGATTGGTGGGTCTTTGCCCTGGACCTGTTTTGGCAAATTTTTCTTTGATGCAGATCAACATTATTGCGTTTATCGTTGCTATGATTGTCGGTTTAAAACTAGCCCAGTGGTTTGAGAAAAAGCGAGAATGAACCAAATGCAAATGCCGCCTGCGGACTTTTCCCAGCTAGAGGAAAATGTTAACGAGGCTGTTACTTTAATGAAGGCGCTATCTAACCGGTACCGCCTCATGATCCTGTGCACCTTGCAGACTGGTGAGAAGTCGGTGACGGAACTGAATGCCGTTATCAATATCCCCCAGTCGACGCTGTCACAGCACCTGGCATGGCTGCGCACGGAAAAGTTCGTCAAGACCCGACGCGAAGCGCAAACTATTTATTACCAGCTCGATAGTGAAGCGGTGATTCAAGTCATCGGGGTGCTACATAACCTTTATTGTGATTAGAACTGGTTTATCTTTGTTTATTTGGGGCAACCAAATAGCCCTCATTTGTGATTTTCTTGCAGAAGAGCTGTAGGCAGCACAATTTTAAAAACAAAGATAAATAAGCCCTAGGCTAGCCGAGCTAAATTTATCTCCCACTTAAAATAATTTTCAATTTTTTCACTTTTTCTATCAACTTTCCCTAACCTGCTCAGGTATTACCCTATAACTAAATAAAAGTGGCTGCGGATTGCAGTTACTAAAATCGATAAAAACCTATAGGAACGAGTTTTTGCAACCAGATGAAACTACCTTGATGTTGCAGGTAAGGGAAGGGCAATTAGACAAGCTTGCGCTGTTATTTGAGCGCAACCATGTTGCCTTGTTTAACTATTTTTTACGCGTTGGCAACAGCCGTGCCGTCAGTGAGGATTTAGTACAGGAAACCTTTGCCAAAGTGCTGGCCTACAAGCACAGCTATAACGGTAGTGGCAGTTTTCGCAGCTGGTTGTACGGCATAGCCCGCAATACCATGGCAGACCAGTACCGAGGTTTGCAAGCCACTTCGCAACATGTGGAGGTGGAAGAGCAGAATTTATCGGGAAATGGCACATTACAAGAGGGCTTTGAGCAAAGTGAACAGCAGCAACTGTTTGAACAAGCACTTGCGGCATTGCCGGCGGAATCAAGGGATATTTTGGTGCTCAGCCGTTACCAACAGTTAAATTATGACGAGATTTCAGAAATGATGGGTGTCAATCTCAATACCTTTAAATCGCGGATGCGCAAGGCGATTGCCATGCTTAAAGACAACTTTGCGCAACTTTCTGGGAGGCCGGCACATGGCGAATAAGCAAATCACGCCTGAAGAGGTAATTGCTTGGTCTATAAACCAGGCACAGTCAGGGCAAAATGCAAATATGCCTCCGGAAATGGCGGAGTTTGTTGCTAAAAACCGACAATTGCAGCATGAACTGAATTGTGTGCAACAGTTTTGGCAATCCAGCGATAGGCAACAGCAACCATCTCCAGTGCTTAAGGCTAATTTCTACCAAATGTTGGAGCAGGCCAAAACTGCGGAAGCTAAGGCGGCTTCCGGGCAAACCGAACCTGGTGTTGGATTATTGCAGGGAGTTTCCAATTGGTTGTTTGGCAGGCCGTTGCGCCAAGCCATGGCATTGGGCTTGTGTTTTGTATTTGGTTTTGCCGCCAGCAAGGCAATGCAACCTGTGGCTCAACCAAATGAAATACTGGCCTTAAAGCAAGAAATTAATTCACTAAGCAGCATAGTGGCACTGTCAATGCTGCAAAACCCGTCGGCTAGTGAGCGCCTAAATGGGGTTATCTATAGCCGTAAAGTTGCATCTGTGACGCCTGAAATCGGCCAGACCTTAATACAAGCGCTGTCAACGGATGACTCATCGTCAGTGCGCTTAGCAATAGTGCAAACATTGCCCATGTTACCGGGTTTCCAGCAACTGCAAGGACAGTTGCTTGACATTGCGCTGACCGAAGACAACGCGCTTGTGCAAATAAACCTAATACAGACTTTGATCAACAATGCTGATGCCCGCCAACGGCATTTGCTCATACAACGGTTACAGGCATCGGATCTAAGCCCAGAAGTGAAAGTGGTTCTGGATGACTTAACCTCCCTAACACAAGCTTAATACGGGATATATTGGAGTACCCAAAATGATGAACCTTATGAAAAAACGCCCATTAAAAGATTTTTTACCAGTATCCACCATGATATTTGCCATGTTACCTGTGGTGGCCTTGGGACAGGTGCAAGAAAAGAGCTACAGTGTTGAGCTGACTAACCCTGAGCAACCGATGCAGCTGGATGTTGATATGCGCAATGGCAGTATTGTAGTGCAAGGTTATGATGGCAAGACCGTAGAGATCAGCGCAGTGTTGACCCCACTAACAGCTGAAGAGCTGCGGGAGAAAAAGAAAAAGCATAGATATCCAGGGTGGAACCAGAAACAAAACAAGCCGCTGCGCAACACGGAAGGTTTGCAACCGGTACAAAACGTAAGCCTAAACTTAGAAATTGAAGAAAGGAACAACCAAGTAGAGATAGATAGCGAACAGAGTAGTTACCGGGTGGATCTAGTAGTCCAGGTACCGCGCAACGCAGAAGTCGAGGTGGAGATGTATGATGGCAACAAGGTTGAGGTCATAGATATCTCTGCCAGTGTTGAAGTTGAAACCTGGCGCGGAGACATTATTGCCAGTGGTATCAACGGTCCGATAGTGGCTGAGACCCACATGAACGATATAGTTATTGATTTTGATACATTGAGCCAGCAGTCGCCTACATCCTTTACCACCCATGCTGGTGATATCGATATTACCTTGCCAAATAGCGTTGATGCGACATTGCAGGTGCAGAATTACCAAGGACAAATCCTATCGGGGCTTGCTGCGGAGTTTGCACCAGTGGATAGTATTGAACAAGACCAACAGGGACGCACCCAGCAAATAAAAATAGGCGCCCACCTTGAGGCTAAACTCAATGGTGGTGGACAAAAACTGTCTATCAGTACCTACAGTGGCAATGTATATCTCAGGAACAAAGGGTAGTAAAATTAACAGTCCCAGGTTTGTTATAAGATTTGATACGTTGCGGTAAACGAAATGTTAATGAATAGGTATGCAATAGCCTAATTTCTAGGTGTTTTTTTGGAAAATCGAGTTGTTTGTGGATGATAATAGTGCATACTATAGCAATACGTAAACCGTACTTGTTTTTGCACACATACTTTCAAGGAATGTAGAGGAACTTCGACGTGATGAACAACATCAAACCCAAAAACAGCTTAGTCGCCCTTGCTATCGTAGCAGCGCTAGGGTTGTCAGGCTGCGGTAGCAGCGACTCGACTGATTTGCCAGATCCAGTGCCACCGGCGCCTGCACCCACCCCAGACCCGGTAGTGCCGCCTGATACCGGCGAAGCATTGAGTTTTGTAATTGAAGGCTCTGTTGTTGATTCAGCGTCAGACTTGCTGATTGGGGACGTAACCCTGAGCTTCAGGGAGAGTGGCGCTCCAGCGACAAACATAGCAGACATTGACGGTAATACTTTTTCCAGCCTAGTCTCCAGTGACGGTACTTTTACGTTTACGGCTGCCGAAGGCGCGACCTTGGGTACCTTGCGTATCCGGGCGGAAGTAGACGGCTATGTCAATGAAGTATCCGAGTTTGATTTGAGTGGTGTTACTGCTGACACTAACATCCTGATTGAGCTGGTTTCTGAAACCAGCCAAGGTGTGGCAGTGGCGGTGCAGGAAACAACGGTCGCAGATTCCACAGTTGCTGAAGAAGTGGTTGTCGAAGTCGACTCTGACACTTCGGACACCACTGCTGAAGTAACGGTCCCAGCGGGTACCCAGTTGCAGGACGAAAACGGCGACCCAGTAGACGGCACCAGCGTTTCAATCGAAGTTACCGTTGTTGACGTAGAAGAAGATACGGCGGCTGAAAGCGAAGAAGCGTCCGCTGTTGATGTAATTCCGGCGGGTTTGAACGACAATGCCACTGACAATGTTGAGGTGCCTGTAGGGGTGGCCAACGTTGAAATGGTAGATGACCAAGGCAACCAGATTGAGAATTTCTCACAGCCTATTACTATTACCATCAACGTGCCAGCGGACGATGTCATCGCCGAAGGCGACATCTATAACCTGCAATCCTATGACGAAGATACTGATGAGTGGACTGATGAAGAAAACGACGCCACCATCGGTGCGTTTGATGCGGCAACCAACTCCTTCCCTGCATCGTTTGAAATTGACCACTTGACCTTCTTTGCGATTACCAGGTCAACGCCGGGCTGTACCAATGACATTGCGGTTAACTTCTTGGGTGACCCAGTGCCTGCGGCTGGTTTGTTGGTTACCATGAGCTCAACCGACGCTTCAGCCAGTGGCTATGCCGCAGGTGGTGCAACTTCGCTTACCCTGGTATCGGCAGACTTGGCATTGCGCTATGGTGTCTCTGCCGAAGCGACAGCACGGGTGCGGGTATTCGACTTTGGCAATAACATTTGGTTTGACTCTGGCAGTGAAGTCGCGGTTTGTGGCACGGTAGATGCGACCCTCACCGAGCCGGTAACCTACGTTTCGGAAACCTTGAACGTGACGGCCACCTGTACCAACGATACCACGGTATCGGTACCGGTAGTGGCAGGGGTAACCCGCTATGCCTTGCCTGGTCGCTCGGCAAAAACGGCCATCAACTTGGGCGCAGGTGCCTACCAGATGAGCGACTTGGTGCAAGGTTCCACCTATAACGTTACAGTAAGCCCACGTTTTAACGACCTGAATGGGCCAGTGCCACTACAGTCGTTCACCATAACGGCAGATGGCACCGCCGAGACCCGTGACATCCCAATCGCCTGTGCCGGCGGTACGGGTGCAGGCTAGTACATAGGCTTATGTACCTAGGCTTTTAGCATTAGACTAAAGTAGTAAAAACCGGCTTTTTAGCCGGTTTTTTTGTGTTCGGGTTTGTGCAAGAAACAGAATTGTGCATACTATTGTAATGAAGGGCATATACCATAATGAAAAATATAACGTGTGCGCGGCTCGCAACCCTATGTAGGGCCTGAACTATTAATGGAATTTACAGGAATTTATTCATGTCTTCTCTGAAACACAAAAACAGCATAGTAGCGCTGGCCATTGTTGCGGCGCTAGGATTGTCAGGCTGCGGTAGCAGCGACTCGACTGATTTGCCAGATCCGGTGCCACCGGCGCCTGCACCCACCCCAGACCCGGTAGTGCCGCCTGATACCGGCGAAGCATTGAGTTTTGTAATTGAAGGCTCTGTTGTTGATTCAGCGTCAGACTTGCTGATTGGGGACGTAACCCTGAGCTTCAGGGAGAGTGGCGCTCCAGCGACAAACATAGCAGACATTGACGGTAATACTTTTTCCAGCCTAGTCTCCAGTGACGGTACTTTTACGTTTACGGCTGCCGAAGGCGCGACCTTGGGTACCTTGCGTATCCGGGCGGAAGTAGACGGCTATGTCAATGAAGTATCCGAGTTTGATTTGAGTGGTGTTACTGCTGACACTAACATCCTGATTGAGCTGGTTTCTGAAACCAGCCAAGGTGTGGCAGTGGCGGTGCAGGAAACAACGGTCGCAGATTCCACAGTTGCTGAAGAAGTGGTTGTCGAAGTCGACTCTGACACTTCGGACACCACTGCTGAAGTAACGGTCCCAGCGGGTACCCAGTTGCAGGACGAAAACGGCGACCCAGTAGACGGCACCAGCGTTTCAATCGAAGTTACCGTTGTTGACGTAGAAGAAGATACGGCGGCTGAAAGCGAAGAAGCGTCCGCTGTTGATGTAATTCCGGCGGGTTTGAACGACAATGCCACTGACAATGTTGAGGTGCCTGTAGGGGTGGCCAACGTTGAAATGGTAGATGACCAAGGCAACCAGATTGAGAATTTCTCACAGCCTATTACTATTACCATCAACGTGCCAGCGGACGATGTCATCGCCGAAGGCGACATCTATAACCTGCAATCCTATGACGAAGATACTGATGAGTGGACTGATGAAGAAAACGACGCCACCATCGGTGCGTTTGATGCGGCAACCAACTCCTTCCCTGCATCGTTTGAAATTGACCACTTGACCTTCTTTGCGATTACCAGGTCAACGCCGGGCTGTACCAATGACATTGCGGTTAACTTCTTGGGTGACCCAGTGCCTGCGGCTGGTTTGTTGGTTACCATGAGCTCAACCGACGCTTCAGCCAGTGGCTATGCCGCAGGTGGTGCAACTTCGCTTACCCTGGTATCGGCAGACTTGGCATTGCGCTATGGTGTCTCTGCCGAAGCGACAGCACGGGTGCGGGTATTCGACTTTGGCAATAACATTTGGTTTGACTCTGGCAGTGAAGTCGCGGTTTGTGGCACGGTAGATGCGACCCTCACCGAGCCGGTAACCTACGTTTCGGAAACCTTGAACGTGACGGCCACCTGTACCAACGATACCACGGTATCGGTACCGGTAGTGGCAGCGGTAACCCGCTATGCCTTGCCTGGTTTATCGGCAACAACCGCTGTTAACTTGGGCGCAGGTGCCTACCAATTGAGTGACTTGGTGCAAGGCTCTACCTACAACGTGACTATTAACCCGCGTTTTAATGACCTCAACGGTCCTGTACCAACGCAGACAACGACCATTATAGCTGATGGCACTGCTGAAACCCACAACATCCCAATCGCCTGTGCCGGCGGTACGGGTGCAGGCTAGTACATAGGCTTACGTACCTAGGCTTTTGGCATTAGACTAAAGTAGTAAAAACCGGCTTTTTAGCCGGTTTTTTTGTGATTGAGTTTACATAATGCAAATGGGTGATTGATCCACCTAGGACATGGCATTACCATCAAGTTAAATGGAAATGACCTTAATGCGGATATACCTGGAATTTAGCATGGCAAGCAAGCAAAAACTCCTATCAAATACCTTAGTCGCCTGTGCTGTAGCGTTGGCCTTGGCTGGTTGCGGCGGCGGTGGTTCAGGCACACCTGAGCCGACACCAACCCCAACACCGCCACCTGCACCAGATCCCGTTGTGCCCCCTGAGACTAGTGAGACTTTGACCTTTGTGGTGACTGGTAACGTCGTTGATAGCATTTCAGGCGCTGCTGTTAGTAATGTTACATTGCTATTCCGTGAAGATGGACAACCATCAGCTAATGTCCAAGATATCGAAGGCAATAGCATCACCGCAATCTCAACTGTCGATGGCACCTTTGCCTTTACCTTAAGCGGTGACTCCCTAGTTGAGAATTTGGTCATTGCGGCTGAGGCAGACGGGTTCATTGATAAGAGTGCCAGTTTTGATTTATCAGACACAGCCGCAGATATAGCTATTTCCCTGGCCATGGTTGCCAATGACGCCCAAGGCGTGGCTGTTGAAGTAGTTGAAGAAACCATTGATGAAGCAACGGTGGAACAGGAAATTGTTGCGGGAGCCGATACTGACGCGGCATCGGTTGAAGTTGTGGTGCCAGCAGGCACCCAGCTACAAGATGTGGACGGCAACCCCGTGGAGGGTACTAGTGTATCCATTGAAGTGACAGTGGTGGATGTTGCTGAGGATACTTCGGGGGACAGTGACCAAGCCTCTGTTGCTGACGTGTTACCCGCTGGTTTGAACAGTGCTGATAGCGATACCATTGAAGTGCCCATTGGTGTGGCCAATGTCGAAATGGTGGATGACCAGGGCAATGAAATAGAGCAGTTTTCCCAGCCAATCAGGATCACCATCAGCTTGGCCAATGATGGTATAGTGCAGGAGGGCGATGTCTACAACCTGCAGTCTTATGATGAGGACACGGGCGTGTGGACAGATGAAGACAATGATGCGGTCGTAGGCGCCTTGGACGACGCAAGCAATACTTTCCCTGCTACCTTTGAAATTGACCACTTGACCTTTTTTGCGGTGACTACCAGTACACCTGCCTGTACCAGTGATATTGTTGCCAACTTCACAGGTGATCCGGTACCTACCACGGGGTTGTTTTTTAAGGCATTTTCAGAAGATGCCTCATTTGACGTGTTTATCCCTGGAGCTACCACCAGCCAAGTCTTGTTTAGTGCCGACAGGGCAAGTAGTTTCAACATCGCCAGTACTGCCACGGCACGGGTAAGGGTGCGGGATGTGTCGGATTTTGTTTGGTATGACTCTAGCACCGAAGTAGCGGTGTGTGGTGCTATCCCAGCGACCTTGGTACAACCCAATACGCTAGTAGAAGAAACCTTTACTGTAACCGCAACCTGTAGCAACGATAGCACTGTTGTTAGTGCCATCTCGGGTGGTTTTGTCACTTACAATTTAGAAGGTAAAACGCCGATCCCAGCCCAAGACAACGGTGATGGTACCTATAGCCTAGCAGATATGGTGCAGGGTTCGGAATACATTATTACCGTAGACCCTAGGATAAGTGATACCAATGGAACGGTGCCTGTTCCGCCTGAAAGAAGAATTATTGCTGGGAATAGCGAAAGTGACCCAGAGGATTATGTTTTAGATCTTTCGATTAGCTGTGCCGGTGGCACGGGCGCCGGTTAAGGTGCAAACATTTATTGCAAAACAAATTAAAAAACGCCCCGTCATTGAGGGGCGTTTTTTCTGGGTAATTGAAAACGAAGCCAGCTAATGCACCCAATGGTGTTTTTCGGCTTTTACTTCAAGCGCTTTACGCGTTGCCTCGGGCATAAAGGATTGGTTATTGTTTTCAAAGAAAAATGCCGGGCGTTTCTTCCTGGAACCAAATTCATTCATTGTGGCGGATTCGTAAACCCGGCCGTTAATGATGGTATATTCCACCATCTCGCTAAGGCGCAAGTTGCCTAGTACATCGCCGTCGATAACGACCAGATCTGCTAGTTTGCCAATCTCAATACTGCCGATATCTTTGTCCATACCCAGGTGGCGGGCGCCGTCAATCGTGCCTGCCCGTAATGTTTCCCAGGCGGAAAAACCGCCTTGTTGCATTATCCACAGCTCCCAATGGGCAGCCAGCCCCTCGCGTTGGCCGTGGGCGCCGATATGCACACCGACGCCGAGATCCCTAAGTTCCTTGGCGTATCGGGCAATGGCAAAGTGGTTGTATTGGTTGTCAGGGGCAGTCGGCCTGCGGATTGAACGGCGGTCTACTAAAAAGTTAGGGGTATAGCGCATCAAACGCGGGTTTTTCCAGACTTCGGTGCGGTCATAAAAGTATTCCTCACCCATTAAGCCGCCAAAAGATACAACGAACGTGGGGGTATAACCAAATTTGCTGGCCGCCCAGAGTTGGGTAAGGTCATCGTAGCCGCGGGCGATGGGCAGCGAATGCTCCAGGCCGGTATGGCCATCCACCATCATGGTGATGTTTTGTTGGTATTTGCCACCTCCTTCTGGCACCACCATCATGCCTAGTTCATGGGCTGCGGCCAGTAATTGCTGCCTTTGATCCCGGCCAGGCTGGTTGTAGCTTTTGACCGAGATTGCGCCTACATCTTTCATACGCTGCATGTGGAACAAAGCATCCTCATAGCTATCAATAATGGCTTTATAGCCAATCGCCTCGGCGCCATACAAAATGGTTCCCGTTGAGTAGATACGCGGCGCTACTATGTTGCCTGAGCGTTGCAATTCAGAGGCTGCAAATATTTCGCTGGTATCATTGGAAGGGTCGTGGATAGTGGTAACGCCAAATGCCAATAAAGAGTACATCTCCCAGTTGCGCTGCGGGATGATTTCACTGGTACCCTGGCTGCCATGGGCATGGGTATCGATTAGACCGGGGATAATAGTTTTGCCTTTGGCATCAATCATCAAAGCCTGCGCAGGGATATCAATTGAATCGGCAGGACCAACGGCAACGATACGGTTATCACGGATAAGCACTGTGCCATTATCGATGACTTCGCGTTCAAAGTTTGCATTGCGCATTGTCACTACCTTGCCGCCAACCAGGGCTTTGTAGCCACTGGGTTTGTCTGCCTGCACCTCGAAGGCCAGTGCAATTCTTTCTGCTGTTTCTTCACCGCTTAGCTTGGTGCCTGCGACAAAGTCAAAGGCATTATCTAACCTTTGTTGATAATAATAGGGGCCGTGGCCCCAAGAGATGGTGCCTTTGCTAGGCCAGTCCAGGTAGTCGCCGGCACGCACAGACAGCTGTTTCAAAGGATATGCCGTTGTGCCTGAATTAATATTGATACGCTTGCCAATATCGGCAAATGGAGCCACAAATACTTTATATTGTTGGGTAAAAGCCACCCACTTTTTATCGTGTGACAACCGATATTCAAGCACATTGTCAGCGCCGTAGAGGTGTTCCCGCTTGTCCTCACCTTGCAAATCAACACTTACCAGTTGGGTTTCGGGGTAAGCTGTCCCGGGTACCATACTGGTAAAGTACACCCTGCTATTGTCGCCAGCAAAGTGGGGGTTAAAGCCAGATTTACTAATGCGTTTGCTATATCCTGTTTCCAAGTTGTGTAGATACAAGCCGGGGTTGAGTGACCATTGGGGCGACAAGATATAACCGCCGGTGATTTTCCTGTAGGTGATCATTTTGCCATCAGTGGAAAAACTTGGCTCCACATAATGCCCAGGATCCTTGGTGACAACAGTGCTCCTGCCACCAGATGCAGGGATAGTGCGCACACTACCAAGCTCCAAATCGTTCCAAGTTGTATAAACAATGCTTGCGCCATCAGGGGAAAAACGCGGGTAATATTCATCGTGGCTGTTTTGTGTCGTTAGGCGTTTGGTATCGCCGGTTTGCAGACTGCGAACATATAGCTTACCCAGGCTTTGGAACACGATTTTATCTTCTTTTGGTGACTTAACTGCCCAGCGCAACATTTTGGGTTGGAAGCTATCCGGCGCTACTTCAACATCAAAGCGCAATGGATCAGCATATTGGACGTTGGTGTTTAAGCTCACCGGGATGGGTGTGACGTCTTTTGTGTCGACATTTATGTTATGCAGTTTCCCCGCCGACCAAAACACGATGTTTTGCGAGTCGGGTGTCCAATCGAAATAAGCAAAGTAGCCTTCGGTGCCAAAGCCTTCCTGCATATCGCGTTCTAGCCCAAGGTACAGGGCAGTCTCGGTGCCATTGCGTGTGTCTTTCAAAAACAGCGCTGTTTTTTCCTTAACCCGCCTGACAAAAGCCACATATTTGCCATCTGGGGAAGGGGTGGGGACGATTGCGCCGCCTGTGCCCGAGATGTAGCGTTCTTCTTCGCCTTTTTCCATATCGTACCGGGTTATGGCAAATATCGATTTCAAGGGATCCCGGTTGTAATGGAAAACACTGCCTGGGCTAATATCCTGGGTGAAGTACAGGTAATTACCATCAGGAGAAAATGCGGGGTCAGCGATATTTTTTTGGTCTTTTTTACCGTGTACCCGCTCTTTTAGCGCCAAGCCCTTACCGCCAGTATGGTGGTAAAGCCAAATCTCGCCTGCGGGGATACTGCGCCTGGACATGATACCTTTGGTAACGGCGATATATTGGCCATCGGGGCTCCATTTGGGCGAATGGATAATGTTGCTGCCTTCTTTGGTTACTTGCTGCAAATTTGCGCCGTCAGTGTCCATAACCCAGACGTTTGAAATGCCGTCCCGGTCAGAGATAAAGGCCACTTTGCTGCCATCGGGTGACACTGAAGGTTGTATGTTCCAGGCGAAATCCTGGGTCAAGGGAGTCGCCGCACCGCCACTGATATCCACTTTGAAGATATCGCCAAGGGCATCAAAATAAATGGTTCTACCATCTGGGCTGACATCAAGGCTTGACCAAGTGAGTTGATCCGTTTGGATATTGATATTGTTTAATTCGAAAGGCGGGTTAAGCACATCCCATTCTTTTTTGTTATCTTCGGCTTTTTCTTCTGTTTTAGGCGGGGTATTAACCGTGTCCAGTTGGGCTAAAGAGGCACTAAAAGGTGAAACCATCCCGGCGTAGAATACAAGGGCTGGCATTGCTTTTTTCAGGTACGTGGCAAAGGCCATATCTAAATCCTGTTTTTATTAGAATTCTGTGCAATTGAGTTTAAAGCGAAAAATAGGAAAAGACAGCAAATGGGGTAAAAGTAGACATAAAACTGGACTGTATAGTGTTTACAGTCCAGTAATAGAAGTTGGAATACGCTTAATGGTTGTGCCCACAACCACCTGGGCCGTGCGCATGGCCGTGCGCCACTTCATCATCTGTGGCAGCGCGCACTGATAAAACTTCAACGTCAAAGTGCAGGTCATGCCCTGACAATGGGTGGTTGCCGTCCACAACGACGTGGTCATCACTGACGTCAATCACGATTACCGATTGTTCACCGTCATCGGTAGTAGCGCGGAACTGCAGCCCTACTTGCACGTCCATGCCTTCAAACATGGATTTTGGCACTGCTTGCACTAATTCTTCTATGCGCTCACCGTAGGCATCTTTAGCCGCTATTTGAGCATTAAAGGATTCACCGGTAGACTTACCTAACAGTTCATTGTCCAATCCTGGGATTAAATAACCGGTGCCTTGCAAAAACACCAGTGGTTCACCACCCACTGAGCTATCTATTTCGGTGCCGTCAGGGGTTTTTTACCGTGTAGTGCATGGTAACGACGGAGTTAGGTTCAATTTTCATACTTATACCAATTTTATTATTAATTTAATCTTCTAGTGAATAGGGTAGTGGCTGGATGGCAAATTCCACTTCGGGTTTGTCTTTCAAGCGCAATGGTGTGCCAGCGTCAATATCATGTGGCAACACTGCAAATACCCAGCTGCTACCATCCAAATTTGCGTGATTGACTACAATACCAGCTCTGCGCCAATTATCCCCCAGTTTTTGCTCCAAATTGTCACCAGGAGCGGCTTGGCTTGTTTTGTCGCTGTGCAGTACGTAGCCGGAGCGTTTGTTTTTGCCCAGGTATTTGGTACGGGCAATCGTTTCTTGCCCCATATAACAACCTTTAGTAAAGCATATGCCTTCGAGAGCTTGTAGGTTGAACATCTGGGGGACAAGCTGGCCGCTTGTCGCTTCGCTCAACCAGGGTAAACCCGCTTTA
This sequence comes from Alteromonadaceae bacterium, assembly GCA_965279005.1. Classification (GTDB taxonomy): domain Bacteria; phylum Pseudomonadota; class Gammaproteobacteria; order Enterobacterales; family Alteromonadaceae; genus Planctobacterium. Next base: position 644,690 of record CBDIHK010000030.1, read on the forward strand.
ATATCTGCAGCTTGCCACTCTGAAACTCCGCCATCGTCGGTTTGTTCAAATGCACCGGGTGCTGCTATGGCAATAAACCTGTTATTACCTATGCCCAACACTGTTTGCTTGCCGCTGCTTGCTTTTTGCTTGGCTAACAATTCTGGTAGCTTCAAGGATTCCCTGGTTTCCTGGTTCGGTTCAATTAAACCTACTATGTCGTAGCTATTGGTAACCTCTTCGATGTCTACCTTAGAAAATACGCCGTACTTTTTTAGTTCCTTTAGCGTAATTGCGAGGGCGCTGGCTTCGCCGAGCATAAAATAGCTATCGCCATTGCGGAACAAGTAAAAATTGCTCCAGGCTTTGCCTTTTGAATCACATTGGCTGGCAATCTGCCAAGTATCGTTTTCCAGTTGGGCGACGTCGGTTGTCACCTGTCCCTGCAAATAGGTTTCACTGTCAGCACCGCCAATGCGTAACAAGCTGAGTTGCTTTAACTTGGTTATGGTTTCCATGAATAATTGATCTATCTGGTAACGCGCATACAATCCCCATATGGGGTTGTTTAGCTGCTTTAACAAGGTAGCCTAGCGGCCGGAAGCGAAAATTTTGGAACGAAATTATTTATGTTTGATAAAAAGAGATTGGCAAGGTTGAAATGGGCATGCCGGCGCGGCATGTTGGAACTAGATGTTTTGCTTTTGCCATTTGTAGAACAGGCTTTTGACTCACTGACAGAAGACGATAAAGTGCTGTTTGAACGCCTATTAACCAGTGACGACCCAGATTTGTACGCCTGGTGCATGGGACATCAAAAATGTGAAGATCCTGAATTAGAGAGAATGGTGGGCATAATAGTAAACCGGGTTAAAGTATAACTGTGGTTAAGCACCGCCTAGTGATCAATACGTCGCGACAGAGGCGGTGGTTCGTTTTGGCTATTGGCGCAATTTCATTGGTTTCTATTTGGTTTTGGCCACCCTATGTGCTCCCTTCACAAATATACTGGCAGTTGGCTGTAGCTATCTTGGTACTGGTGCTATTTGGAAAGGCCGCGTTTAAGCGCCAGTACACTGGGATCGTCTCCTATGACGAAACTGGCCAATGGCTGTGGTTGCAGCCCCAATCCTCTCAACAATGGCAAATTGGGTTTGGTTCCCGTAGTGCAGGCAGCATTATTTGGCTGCAGTTACACAGCGTATTAGACAATTCACGTCATCGCTTGATATTGTTTAAAGACGCAATCCCGGATCAAGATTTTCGGCGTTTGAAACGTATAGTGCTGCGCCAAATTAAACAGGGCGGCGGGGGAAATGTAAGGTGTTAAACTGGATCAGGGCGCTTGTTAAGCAACCTCGCTATAATGATCTAGCAGCGCTAGATACGCAGGTTTTTAATGTAACTGAGTTTGATGTTCCGGTTTCTAACCGCCATTTACAACGTTTTTCCAATGTAGTTGGTTGGTGTTTGCCATATTTGCCGCCTACCTATTTGCAGGTACTTGCAACGCCACTGGTAAAACAAATTTTGGTTCATCCAGAATTCCCTTTTTCTCCATTGGGGATTGTGCACACCCGCAATGAGATTGTTATTGTGCGTCAACCAAGCACAGGCGCGCGGCTCCAAATTTCATGCCAATTACAGCCATTTCAGGAAACTGAAAAAGGCAGCGCTTTTGCGATTGATATTACCGTGAATGATGGGCTGGGGGATTGCTACCTTGCTGCTTGTCATATGTTAAAACTGCGAACGCGCGACGGAGCCCGCAAAAAAAGCGCTCCTAAAGCCGAAAGCCAGGCTTTAGTACCCACCTCGTCACTAGAGTTTGACTTAGCGCTGGCGAAGCGCTATGCCAAGGTGTCGGGTGACTACAACCCAATCCACCTGGCCGACTTCAGCGCCAAGCTTTTCGGGTTTAGAAAAGCCATTATCCATGGCATGTGCAGCCAAGCAATGTGCCTGTCAGTTTTAGCAACGCAAGGCCACTGTAGTTTTGAGCAAGATGCTAGCATTAATGTTGCGTTTAAGAAGCCAATTTTGCTGCCCCATTCATGTGAATTGCAGGTAGATAAAAATGCAAAACTGGACTTTGCGCTGAGCTCAGGGGGTAGGCCTCATATTGTTGGCAGTGTTTGGCAAGGCAGAGGCAAGCTTGTTTAGTTGGGCTTATTGCCGGATCTTTTTGGGATCCAAGATAGTGGGAGTAGGGGATTTCTGTTGCCCTGGCCAATCCAAATTATAATGTAGCCCCCGCGACTCCTTGCGCTGCAACGCACAATTTACAATGAGTTCAGCCACCGTTGTTAGATTCCTCAGTTCAAGCAGGTTATTGCTCACCCTGAAATTGGAGTAATATTCATGGATTTCCTGTTGTAACAAAGAAATCCGGTTCAACGCGCGTTGTAGGCGCTTGTCAGTGCGGACGATACCGACATAGTCCCACATAAATAACCTGAGCTCATGCCAGTTGTGTTGGATAACAACTTCTTCATCTGAGTCACCCACTTGGCTCTCATCCCAGGCTGGGATTGGCTCCATCACGCTGGTTTCTGGTAGGGCTGCTGTTATGGCTTTAGCGGCGCTGTCGGCAAAAACAACACATTCCAACAGTGAGTTGCTCGCCATGCGGTTGGCGCCATGCAAGCCCGTATAGGCGACTTCGCCAATGGCATAGACATTGGCGAGATCCGTTTTAGCATTTAGATCCGTCATCACCCCACCACAGCTATAGTGGGCAGCTGGCACGATTGGGATGGGCTGCTGGGTGATGTCAATACCTAGGGAACGGCACTTCCTGTAGATAGTGGGGAAGTGTTTAATAATAAAATCTGCCGGTTTATGGGAGATATCCAAGTACAAACAATCGACGCCAAGCCGTTTCATTTCGTAGTCAATTGCCCTGGCGACCACATCCCTCGGCGCCAATTCCAATCTATCATCAAATTTGTGCATGAAGCGGGAGCCGTCTTCGTGGCACAAGTAAGCACCTTCGCCGCGCAAGGCTTCGGTAACCAAGAAGTTACGGGCTTCCGGATGGTACAGGCACGTGGGGTGGAATTGGTTAAACTCCATGTTGGCAACGCGGCAGCCGGCCCGCCATGCCATGGCAATGCCATCGCCACTTGCGATGTCTGGGTTAGATGTGTATTGGTAGACTTTGCTGGCGCCGCCGGTAGCTAGCACTACGAACCGGCTTTGAATAGCTTCTACTTTTTCCTGGTTCCGGTTCCAAACATAGGCACCAATGCAACGTCTGCTTTTGCTGTTTGGCTTTATCAAGTCAACCGCATTGAAGCGCTCCATTAACTGGATGTTTGGATGTTCTTTTACCCTTTTCACCAAGGTTTTTTGTATTGCCTTGCCTGTCGCATCGGCAGCGTGCAATATGCGCCGGTGGCTGTGGCCTCCCTCCCGGGTTAAGTGGAACTTTGGCTTGCCACTGTCGTCTTTTACCTGGTCAAATGGAACACCGGTGGCGATTAGCCACTCCATGCAGCGTTTTGCATTAGCGGCGGTAAATGCTACCGCCCGCTCGTCGCAAAGACCTGCTCCAGCAATTAGCGTGTCGGAAATATGCGATTCTATGCTGTCATCTTCGTCAAAAGCTGCAGCAACACCACCCTGTGCATATTGGGTGGAGCCCTCGGACAAGTGGCTTTTACTCAAAACCATGACCTGGCATTTTTCGCCAAGGTTGAGTGCCAATGACAAACCTGCGGCACCACTGCCGACAATTAGGACATCGCAATTATATTCTGGAGCGTAGTTCATTTAGGATTAATGCTGAATATTACAAACTTATTTCAGGGCACGATAGTAACGAACCATGTCGTAAAAACAATAGCAAACCTTCAGCCGGCATTGTGCAATGCTTGCTTAGTGTATAATTTAGGTTCTGGATTTAATTACCGATACACAGTGAAAATGTAAAAAGATCAAAGTCATATCTATTGTAAAACGCGCTTTTAGACACAATCTTGTGTCGAGGCGTAGTGCATTTTTATCTGAGCAAAACATAGTTTTAGATCTGTGTGTTGCCTAGTGTAGCACTTGCTAAAATCAGTATTAGCAATTCCAGAAAAGCTATCTAAATGCAACAAATTAAATTTTTTTGAGTTTTTTGCAAAATGTGTCGAACTTTTTGTAACTACACCAGTCTACCTAAGTGCTTGTTGGAGCCAACAAACGGTATTTAGCGAAGTTGTTAAGGAGAATTGGCTCGGATGAGTGAGCAGCAGACAGATCAACAATTAGTTGAAATGGTTCAGCGTGGCGATAAGAATGCGTTCAACCTGTTGGTACAGAAATACCAACACAAAGTGGCGCACCTTGTATCCCGTTACGTAAAAAACTCTGGTGACATAGCTGATGTGGTGCAAGAGGCGTTTATAAAAGCTTACCGGGCGTTACCTAATTTCCGGGGCGAGAGCGCCTTTTATACCTGGCTATACCGTATCGCTGTAAACAGTGCTAAAAACTACCTGGTAGCCCAGGGCAGGAAACCGCCTGCAAATGATGTTGACGCGGACGAAGCAGACTTTTACGATGGCAGTGATGCGTTGCGTGAAAACACCACGCCAGAGCGGGTTATGTTGTCGGATGAAATTAAACGGATTTTATTTGATACCGTGGAGCGGTTGCCGGAAGATTTAAGGATGGCAATAACGTTGCGGGAAATCGAAGGAATGAGTTACGAAGATATTGCTAATGTGATGGATTGTCCTGTGGGTACTGTCCGGTCACGAATTTTTAGAGCTAGGGAAGCAATTGATAAGGAAATACAACCCTTATTGCAGCGGCACTAGGAATGACAAAAAATAGCGAAGAGGCATTATGACGCAATCTAAATTTGAAAACTTGTCAGCGTTGATGGATGGGGAGCCTGTAGATAAGTCTTTGCTCAAGGCAATGGGTGAGGACGCAGAATGCCAGTCCAAGTGGCGCCAGTACCATTTAGTTCGCGATTGTTTGCGCGATGAGGTACCTAAAGAAATTCAATTGGACTTGTCAGATAGCATAGCCAAGGCATTGGAGAAAGAACCAACGGTATTGGCACCGTTCGGTTGGAAACGGCATGTTGCTAGGGTAACGCCAGTATTGCGCCAAGGTGGCCAGTTTGCAGTCGCAGCTTCTGTTGCTGTCGCTATGATTTTGGGTTACCAACAGTTTAACCAGGGGCCAGTAGATCCTGCTATAAACACCGCTCCTACACTGGGTGTTTCTGGGATCAATGCGGGATTAGCGCCGGTGAGTTTGGAGCAAACTCGTTCATTGGAACAGCCCGATGCGGCAGAGCAACGGCGCAAAATTAATGCACTGCTGGCAGATCACCAGCAGCAAGTGTTGTTAAAAACAACGTCCGCTGAGAAAACTGAAGAGACAGAGGATAACGCTGAGCAAAACAATCAGTAGTCCTATTACAATGGAGCAGTAATGGGGATCTATAAACGCTTTATAACCCGTCTAGTAGCCTTTTCAATATTCGGCTTGGTATTTTTATCCAGCCTTCCTGTACATGCCCGCCAAGTCACTGTCATTGATGGTGTAAGCTATCCAGCAAATTCGCCAGAAGCCTGGTTGCTGAAATTGAGGGATGGCCTTAACAACCTGAATTACACCGCTTCGTTAGTGGTAGTGCAGCCTAATTCTCCGGCAAACCCTTACTTGTGGCGCCATGGCATCGTAGACGGTGTAGCAATGGAGCAATTGACCCGGTTGAATGGTCCAGGAAGTGAAGTTTTCCGGTTTGGGAATAAGCTGAGTTATTTCTCTCCCAACAGCATCCCGTTTAGTTTGCGTTCGCGGTTTATTAATGGGCCTATCCCAACCCAGTTTTTTGACGATCCGCTAGAGCTCAAGCAGGGTTACGATTTTATTCTTGTTGGCAGGAGCCGGGTGGCTGGAAAAGCCGCACAGCAAATCCGCATAGTGAGCAAAGACGGGAGCCGCTATGGGACTACGGTATGGTTAGACCAAGAAACCGGTTTGCTACTTAAAATGGATACGCTTGATGCGACTGGTAAGCTGGTCGAGCAGTTGCAAGTCACTTCTTTGCAAGTCACAGAACAGCCAGATGCTTATTTTGCCAGTGTCGATACCAGTAAATTCCCGGATCTGGCGGATAACCTGCGTGACCGCGAGATTAATTTCACATGGCAGCTTAACTACATCCCAACTGGAATGCACATCATCAAAAAAGATATTCACCGTTTGGCAGGGTCGAACGAGGTTGTGCAATATTTAATGCTAAGTGATGGCCTGGTTGATGTATCAGTGTATATCAGCAAGGCTGGCAACGCATCGGATAAAGGCGGCTGGCTAAAGCACCAATCCAATACTTTACTGTCTGTCAGCAACGGCAAGATTGACGTCACTGTCGTAGGTAAAATCCCGCCACAAACCGCAAATGCTATCGCATCTTCGATAGGGCCTATTAGCCAGGGTTAAGCAATAATGTTAGAAGAAAAGGCAACAGTATTGACGTTTGATTCTGGCGTGGCCGAGCTGAGCACGTCAATTAAGACGACCTGTGGTAGTTGTAATCAATATAGCCATTGTGGCACGGGGGCACTTGCCAGGTATTTGGCGCCTAAGCCTGAAAACTTAAAGATTGCTACCAACCTTGAGCTAAAACCAGGGCAAACAGTGTTGATTGCCATGTCTGAAAACCTGCTCTTGCGCATGGCTTTTTTAATGTACTTTGTACCTATTTTACTGTTGGCGGCAACCGCGATAACTGTGCAATTGCTTTTACCTGATTTACATGAATTGGTCATTGTTTTAGCGGCGATATCCGTTATATCAAGCTATTTTGTAGTGTTTAAGTTTTGGTGGCTCCGGCGGGGCAGCGGGCATTGGCAACCTGAAATTGTCAAGGTCGTTTCTGAGCCGATTAATACCCCTGTGATCCAACTGTAACCGCAGCTTTATTACTAACCAGCTATCATGTTGGCGTTTATTCACATAATGATAAAATTCAAATTCGCTTTCTTACTCGTAAATGCGTAAAATCGCCGCCATTTATAGAATACTACCGACGAAACCCCTCGTCCCAAGTTTAATAAAGGTTTGCAACGATTAAATGCAGCTAGAGCATATCAGAAATTTTAGTATTATCGCCCACATAGACCACGGCAAATCCACTTTGTCAGACCGTTTGATACAACACTGTGGAGGGCTGACCGAAAGGGAAATGGCAGAACAAGTCCTCGACTCGATGGATTTGGAGCGTGAGCGCGGTATTACTATAAAAGCGCAAAGCGTTACCCTTAACTATACGGCTAAAGACGGCATTACCTATCAGTTGAACTTCATCGACACACCGGGCCACGTTGATTTTACCTATGAGGTATCGCGATCACTAGCCGCCTGCGAAGGGGCGCTGCTAGTGGTTGACGCTGGCCAAGGGGTAGAAGCGCAAACCCTCGCAAATTGCTACACCGCGATTGATATGGACATGGAAGTGGTTCCAGTCCTTAACAAAATTGACCTACCGCAAGCGGATCCTGAGCGTGTTGCTGAAGAAATCGAAGAAATAGTCGGTTTAGATGCCATGGATGCTGTGCGCTGTTCAGCTAAAACTGGCATTGGTATCGAAGATGTATTGGAAGTCATCGTTAACAGCATACCTGCGCCAACTAGCGATGGCGATGAATCGTTGAAAGCCCTTATTATCGATTCATGGTTTGATAATTACCAAGGTGTGGTGTCGCTGGTACGCGTGGTCAGCGGTCAATTGCGCAAGGGCGACAAAATCAAAATAATGTCCAACGGGGATGTCCACCAATTGGATCGCGTTGGCATATTTACCCCAAAAGCGACCGATACCGGCGTACTCAACACCGGGGAAGTTGGATTTGTTATTGCTGGTATTAAAGAGATCCACGGTGCTCCCGTAGGTGACACCATCACTTTAGCCAGATCCCCTGCTGTAAAAGCTCTGCCAGGCTTCAAAAAGGTAAAACCGCAGGTCTACGCTGGCGTCTTCCCCATCAGTTCAGATGATTACGAGGACTTCCGTGACGCCTTGGCCAAGCTCAGCCTCAATGACGCGTCGTTGTTTTATGAGCCGGAAAGCTCAGCAGCTTTGGGCTTTGGTTTTAGGATTGGCTTTTTGGGTATGCTGCATATGGAAATTATCCAGGAGCGGCTTGAGCGGGAATACGACCTTGATCTCATAACCACAGCGCCAACGGTGGTTTACGAAGTGGAGCAAACCGACGGTGCAATAATGCAGGTGGACAATCCCTCCAAACTGCCACCCATCAATGATATCGAGACTATCCGAGAACCCATTGTTGAAGCCAATATATTGGTGCCGCAGGAGTTTTTGGGCAACGTTATCACGCTCTGTGTCGACAAGCGCGGGGTGCAAACCAATATGGTGTACCACGGCAACCAAGTAGCTGTAACCTATGAGCTGCCCATGGCTGAAGTGGTACTGGACTTTTTCGACCGGCTGAAATCCACAAGCCGCGGTTTTGCCTCCCTTGACTATAACTTTAAAAAGTTCCAGGAAGCGGACATGGTGCGCCTGGATATCTTAGTCAATGGTGAACGTGTTGACGCCCTTGCGGTCATAACCCATAAGGCGAACGCACAGCACCGTGGCCGCGAGTTGGTGGAAAAGCTCAAGGAACTTATACCGCGGCAAATGTTTGATATCGCAATCCAGGCTGCCATCGGCAACCATATTGTTGCCCGGAGCACGGTTAAGCAATTGCGTAAGAACGTTACAGCGAAGTGTTATGGCGGTGATGTCAGCCGCAAAAAGAAACTATTGCAGAAGCAGAAGGAAGGTAAGAAACGCATGAAGCAAGTCGGCAACGTTGAATTGCCGCAAGACGCGTTTTTAGCTGTGTTGAAGGTAGATAACTAAATGGCAAATTATTTCTCTATATTTTTGGTTGTGCTAACAGTGGCCTCGGGCTTGATTTGGTTAGCTGATTCCATTTTTTGGGCACCAAAGCGACGCGAAAAAGTGGCAGTCGCAAGGGCGAATACGAACGGCGCTATTGATGAACAAACCCTCAAGGAAATCGCACCAATCCCGTCAATTGTTGATACTGCCCAACAAATCTTTCCGGTAATCGCTTTTGTCCTGGTGTTGCGCTCATTTTTATATGAGCCGTTTCAAATCCCCTCCGGATCCATGATGCCAAACCTATTGGTAGGTGACTTTATCTTGGTAGAGAAGTTCACCTACGGCTTAAAAGATCCCGTTGTACGCAAGCAGTTCTACGAAGTTGGTGATCCCGAGCGCGGTGATATCGTGGTATTTAAATTTCCAGAAGACACCAATATTGACTACATAAAACGGGTTGTCGGTGTGCCAGGTGATACTATCGCCTATCGCAACAACCGTTTGTATATCAAACCCGCGTGTGCTGAAGGTGAAGATTGTGGCGGCCTGCATGCGGTGGATTTGGATTTTGTTGCCCGCGGAGAGTTTACCATCCAAGGCCCATTGCCATACCAAACTATTGAGTTAGAAGAGTTTACCGAATCTTTCAACGAGCGCGAGTACCAGATTTTGCGCTTGCCTAGCCAATGGTCACAAAACATGGAAAGTTTATTGAATAGGAAACAATGGGTAGTACCGGAAGGCCAATATTTTGTGTTAGGTGACAACCGCAATAACAGCCGCGATAGCCGCTTTTGGGGGTTTGTACCTGAGCAAAACTTAGTGGGCAAAGCTGTTGCTATCTGGATGAGCTTTGAATTTGATCGCGATCCCGAGAGTGTATTGCCAGGTTGGATACCCACCGGTGTGCGCTTTGAGCGGATCGGTGGACTACGATAGGGGCAGGTTTTGATCGGCGATATTGAATTTAACCAGGTCAGCAAGAAGCTTGGGTACCGGTTTAAAGACCTAAAATTGCTCGAGCAGGCCATTACCCATCGCAGCGCCGGTGCTTGCCACAACGAGCGGTTGGAATATTTAGGCGACTCCATTTTGGGCTTTATTATTGCCAAAGCGCTGTATAACAAATTCCCGGATGTGCCAGAAGGCAACCTAACCCGAATGCGCTCTACTTTGGTTAAGGGCGAAACGCTTGCGAAGCTTGCCCGCGAGTTTGAACTGGGAGATGTGATCCGTTTGGGGCCTGGTGAATTGAAAAGTGGAGGCTTTGCCCGTGACTCTATCTTGGCCGACACGGTAGAAGCTATAATTGGTGCGCTCTATTTAGAAACCGATATGGACACTTGTGAGCGCCTGGTTCTGGCGTGGTTTGACCAATACCTGCAAAACTTGAACCCTGATTTCCATCCTAAAGATAGTAAAACCCGCCTACAAGAGTTTATGCAGTCAAAAAAGATGCCTTTACCTGATTACCAAGTAAGCCGCATAACTGGCAAATCCCACAACCAAACCTTTTATGTTAGCTGCCGGGTTAAACCGTTGGAACAGGCTGTACAGGGCGAGGGGACTAGCCGCCGTAAAGCCGAACAAGATGCGGCCATGAAAGTGATTAGGAAACTTAGCATTGACTGATTCATACTGCGGCATGGTTGCGATCGTTGGCCGCCCAAACGTTGGCAAATCTACTTTGCTAAACAAGTTACTTGGCCAGAAAATCAGTATCACCTCGCGTAAACCCCAGACAACCCGGCACCGGATCCTGGGAATCGATACAGACGGCGACAAGCAGGCGGTTTATGTGGATACCCCGGGCCTGCACAAGGAAGAGAAAAAAGCCATCAACCGTTTTATGAACCGGGCTGCCGCCAGCTCTCTGGGGGAAGTCGGCTTGGTATTGATGGTGGTTGAGGGCACCCGCTGGACTGAGCAAGACCAACATGTTTTGGAAAAAGTCAAACAAAGCGGCCTGCCGGTTTGGCTAATTATCAATAAAACCGACAATGTCAAAGACAAGAACGAACTACTACCCCATGTCCAGTGGCTATCGGGGCAGTTTGAGTTTGACAAAATTATCCCAGTTTCAGCTAAGCAAGGCAGCAATGTTGATGACCTCAGGTTAAAAATCCACGATTCGCTGCCTGAATCTGAACATTATTTCCCTGAAGATTATGTAACGGATAGGTCACAGCGATTTTTAGCCTCAGAAATCATCAGGGAAAAGCTAATGCGCTTCACGGGTGATGAGTTGCCGTATTCTGTCACGGTGGAAATTGAACAATTTAAGATGGCTGACAACGGCGTTTACCAGATAAACGGTTTGATATTGGTCGAAAGGGACTCCCAGAAGCGCATGGTGATCGGGAAAAAAGGGCAACAGCTAAAACGCATTGGCACTGAAGCCCGGCAAGATATGGAGTCATTGTTCGACAACAAAGTTTTCCTAGAACTTTGGGTAAAAGTTAAAGCAGGTTGGGCCGATGACGAACGAGCATTGCGCAGCTTGGGCTATGACCTAGACTAGGGCCTGCCCAAGCCCTGAGACAATCCAAATAGCGCTTGATCCCGTACATTTAAACTTTACACTTCAATGGCATTGAAAAGAGGGGTTAGCAATGGCCAGCATTAAAGATATCAGGCGTGACTATGTTCAGGGGCGGCTTGACGCTGATAGCTTAAACCCCGATCCCTTTTCCCAATTTAACGCCTGGCTCGACGATGCCATTGCAGCTGGGCTACCTGATCCAACCGCCATGACAGTGGCGACGGTGGATGGCCAGGGCCAACCATCACAGCGCATCGTTTTGCTTAAACATCTAGACGAAAATGGCTTTGTTTTTTATACCAATTTAGAAAGCCGCAAAGCGACAGAGCTAGAAGCCAATCCAAAGATTAGCTTGCACTTTCCCTGGCATCCATTAGAACGGCAAGTGAAAGTTTGTGGCGTTGCTAAACAGGTTTCGATAGCAGAAGCTACCGCCTACTTTTTAAGCCGGCCCAAAGGCAGCCAGTTAGCTGCATGGACGTCGCAGCAAAGCCGGCCGATATCTACCCGCCAAATGCTGATGCAAAAATTTGAAGAAACCAAGCAACGCTTTGCCTCTGGTAATATTAGTTTGCCTAAATTTTGGGGTGGTTTTCGCATCGTTCCCCACGAAATTGAATTCTGGCAAGGTGGCGAGCACCGGTTGCACGACAGGTTCCAATATTCAAAGCAGGAAGATGGTTCCTGGAGTATACAACGGCTGATGCCTTAGCAGGTCAGGTACAGGGGGGCCTGAGATGATTGATAGCCATTGCCACTTGGATTTTCCGCATTTTGACCAAGATAGGGAAAAGGTCATGGTAGCAGCGGCGGAAAAAGGTGTGGCGGGTTTTTTAGTACCAGGCACACAGGCTCAGTACTTCAAACGGGTTATCAAGCTTGCTACAGGATCTTCCCTGGTTAGGTTTGCCCTAGGCTTACACCCCTACTTTCTGGACACTTTCTGTGACGCTGATTTAAGTGAGCTCGAGACTGAGGCAAGGCGTTGCCAGCAACAATTGCCCAAAAAGCTAGTGGCAATTGGAGAAATAGGTATTGACAACGCTATTGCGATAGACGCTGCCACGCAGCGTGCTGTGTTTAGCCATCAGCTAGAGTTGGCTTCCGGGCTAGGGCTACCCGTGATAATCCATCACAGGCGTTCCCATAATGATATTGTCCGGCTATTGAAACAGTACCGATTTTCCCAAGGTGGGATAATCCATGCGTTTACTGGCAGTGTCCAAGAAGCAAGGACATATATCGACCTCGGTTTTTATCTTGGGGTTGGTGGTGGCATTACCTATCCGCGGGCAAACAAAACCCGAAGTACAATTAAAGGTATTGGGCTAGGGCATTTGGTATTGGAAACCGACAGCCCGGACATGCCACTCTGTGGTTTCCAAGGCCAGCGCAATAGCCCAAGCCAATTGCCATTAATTGCAAAAAGTTTGGCAAAATTGCTTGAGCTGCCTGTTTCAGAAATCGAGGCCCAGACAGATAAGAATTTATTGGACGCAATACCAAACTGGTAAAGGAGAAACCAAAATAAATAGGCTCTAGAGTGTACTTGTTGCTTTTTTGGGCTTGTATTTTCGCTTGATTTGGATTTTGTACCAACGCCGCGCCATCCAAGCGCCAAACAAGAAACTCAAAACAAAGAACACTGTCAATTGCCATTGTTGTATCCGTTGTATCACGTCAAAGTGGTGTTTGATCAGCCCGCCATTCAGTGACAGTTTCAAATAACCCCTAGTACGTCCCTGGTCAATGAGTTCTGAGATATAAACGTGATGGTCATCGGTGGCAGCACTTGTATAAGCCGTAGTTCCACTATCAATAAGTTCTAATGCTTCTTTTGACGGCAGTTCAGCCAGTAATATGCCTTTGTGATCGTACAACTTTACTTTCACCACCTCTACTTGCTGGGCAAGCGACATCAGCAGCAAATCAACATTCTGTTCATTGTCCGATTTTATCTGTGGCAGAAGTAATTCAGCATAACCTTGGGACAGTTGTTGCCCTTTTTGGGAGATATAATCACTTAGGGTTATATAGGACAATAAGTTTGCTTGCCAGTAGATTAACGCAGCGAAAACCGGGAACAGCAGGCTAAATAGCACCCGCAATACCCGCTTGTAGGTATCACTTTTGTTATAGTCGCCTTTTAAATTTCCCACAATCGCCATTGGAGCAACCACGAAACTTCTAGAAATTAATTAACAGGTTAACACTTTGTGCGCTAAAAAGGTAAACTCGGATTTTTGATTGTGACCAAGGGACTTCGTGTGAATTGTTTTACCATACCTAATGATTTATTGCCCAACGCATCACTTTTGAACCAATTGGCGCAAAACAAGGGCTTAATTGCATTTGCAAGTGACGAAAGAGCACACGTTACTTTATTTGAAAAGGCTGATCAGGCCTTAACTTCCCAATTGATACCTTTCAGTGCCCAAGATATCGACAACGGGCCGATTGCTACTGGTTCGCGTTTGGTTGTGCTTGCAGAAGCGTTAAGTGTTGCCAAGTTAAAAGCGATTAGATCAGGTTTGCCGGCTGGATTAAGGCCCCATTGTTTTGATATGCAAATTTCGGCAACCGGATTTGGCGTCGTGGCAAAGGCAGAATTGGGGGATGGCCACATTCCTGCAGCGCTGCTAAATCAATTGTCCAACCAATACATGGTGGAGCTAGCGGTAATAAAAGATGCACCAACACTGTCTAAGCCAGGCTTAGTATTATTTGATATGGATAGCACCTTGATCCAAATGGAGTGTATTGACGAGATCGCCAAGTTAGCCGATGTCGGTGATAAGGTGTCCCAGGTTACAGAACTCGCCATGCAGGGCAAATTGGACTTTTCCCAAAGCTTGCTAGAGCGCGTTGCCTGCCTGGAAGGTGTGCCCGTGGCTTTGCTACAAAGTATCCGGGATAGGATCCCCTTGATGCCTGGCGTAAGCAAATTGATATGGACCTTGCAACAAAACGGCTGGAAAGTGGCGCTGGCCTCCGGCGGATTTACCTTTTTTGCTGATTATGTAAAGCAGCGCCTGGGATTGGATTATGCTATTTCCAACGTTTTGGAACAGAATAATGGCTTGTTGACCGGTAAAGTGGTTGGTGACATCGTAGATGCCCAGGTGAAAGCCAATACTGTCGCAAAACTCGCAAAGCAGTACGGTATCCCAGCAGCCCAAACGTTGGCCGTAGGGGACGGTGCCAATGACCTTAAAATGATGGGGGCAGCAGCATTGGGCATTGCTTTCCACGCCAAGCCGATTGTAGTAGAGCAGGCCGGTGCGGCCGTGCATTTTGCCGGCCTAGATTGCATATTGGATTACCTAAGTTAAAGCATCGGGTATATTGGCGTTAAGCAAGTGGGATTGGCAGTATGACTTATAATTTTAGTTGGTCACGTGCACAGCGGGTTGCAATTGTGTTGCTTTGCTGGTTCCTGCTGCAGGGCTGCGGTGGCGGTGGCACATCGCAAGCGGAGACAGTCGCTGCACCGAGCGAGCCGTCGCCTGCACCACCTGCTGCCAGTCCAGCGCAACCTTTTAGTCCAGGTGAAAGCCATGTTCTAGCGCCATATGAGTCTATCAATACCCAAGGACTCTATCCATTGAACCTGTATTTACCGGCAAATATTGAAAGCAACCGGCTTTATCCAACTTTGGTGGTGTTAGATGGCGAGTGGCTGTTCGAAGAGGTGGTCAACACACTTGATACACTGGAGCTTGAAGTTATCGTGATAGCGGTGGCAAATGATGATGCCGATGGTTACCAGCACAGGGAGGATTACGCGACCTGGCCATTGGCCGAATCCTATTATTATTTCTTGCGCGACGAACTGATACCTGCCATGCGCCAAGACTACGCCATTGATACCAGTAATTTGGCATTGATCGGCCATTCCTACCAAGGCCTATTTACCACTATTGCCTATCTAATCGATGATGCAAGTGAGCCGATGTTTCGATACTATGCAGCGTTGGATCCGAGTATTTGGCACCAGCCTTCTGATATGAGTGAGTTGTTACAGCAGCGGGTTGACTATGATACGACGATGTTGCCAAGCATTGTAATGGTTGGTGCTACGGGAGAGCTCGGGAACTCCTTTACTGTAAACTGGTTTGCCAACGAAATAGTACAGTCGGGTTTGCTGCAGCCGCAACTAGAATACTTGTCTTACGATACCAGCCATAGAGGGGTAATTGCGGCGTCAATGCAGGACGTTTTAGAACGCATCTATTTGCCTTAGGAAGGATAGACCCAAGCATAATTTAGCTTTAATCTCACCTGAATATAGGCGTTTTAATCTGTAACAGGTAGAATCCCCCGGTTCTTTTAAACGCAGCGCAGTTCGTCAAACTTTAAAAAATGCAAATCGACCAAAGCTTACTTCAACCCATTCAAAAATTTTTAGCTTGCCCAACACCTGGGCGCTGGCTAGAAGAGGCGGTTAAACCTGAAAGCCTACCTATTTTGTTGGTAGATCACGCCAATTGTGAGCTAAAGGCTGCACAAACGGCGATGTGGTTGATCCGCAAATATGCCGCAACGCAGGAAAGTGCAGAAGCACTGTTGGCTTGGTTAAAGCCATACGAGGATTTTGTTTATCGCAAAATAGGAGATGGCGATTTTAGTCAAGTAGCCGGGTTGTCAAAAAAATTGGTAGGTCGCAGTGGCTTTGTCCATGGTGATGATTTAATCGACAAAATGGTACTGCTGATAAAAGAAGAATTGCACCATTTCCAACAAGTGCTGGAATTCTTGGAACTTTTCAATATCCCATATGACACGCTAAATGCTAGCCGCTATGCCAGGGGGTTGATGGCAGATGTGCGCACCCATGAACCCGCAACGTTAATTGATAAATTGATTTGTGGCGCCTTTATCGAAGCCCGCTCCTGCGAGCGCTTTGCAGCATTGGCACCCCATGTGGCACCAGAGCTAGGCGAGTTTTACATTAGCCTGTTGCGTTCCGAAGCCCGCCACTTCCAAGATTACCTAATCCTGGCGCAGGATATTGCGGGTGAGGATATCGGTAACCGGATCGCTCATTTCCGGCAATTAGAAGCCGAGCTCGTTTCAACCTCTGACCCGCAGTTTCGGTTCCATAGTGGTGTGCCAAATTAATCTAGATGACGATTTTTTAAATCCTGGTATCGATTGGGTCGGGGCCATAATTGATTTTTAATTTCTCTTAGTATCCGTTTCATATAGTATTCAGCTACTAGCTTAATGGACGGGTCTGTAATTTTAATGAAAAAAACTGTGCCGCTGTATCAGTTACTTGTATTGGGAAAAGCAACGAGCGAACAGGAAAATCTCCTGGAGTCAGCATTGGAGGAAAAAATATCCAGGTTTAAGTTAAGGCTTGGCAAAGAAGTGAGTTGGGAGTTGTATCCAGAGACATTTACCCCCAATAGCCTAACCAGCACTGCCGCAGTCTATTTCGGAAATAATGCAGCCAACGATGAGAACCTACAAGAACTTTCGGACTGTGGTATCCCCATATTACCTATAGTGTCAGCAATTGATAGGGTGCCTGCTGAGATACCGGAAGTACTGCGTCCAATTAATTGCCTTGATTTGAGTAAGCACAGTATGGAACGTATTGCTACTGGCTTGTTGGAATGTGTTGGCTTATTGCCACGGCAAAGGCGGATATTTTTAAGCTATCGAAGGGAGGAATCCCAAGAAGTTGCCGTGCAGCTATTTGAGGAACTATCTTCAAGGCTGTTCGATGTTTTTTTAGATACCCATGCAATTCAATTTGGAGAGGATTTTCAGGAAACACTTTGGCATAGGCTTTGTGACTGCGACGTATTGCTTATGCTAGATACGCGTACTTACTTTGAAAGCCGTTGGACCACAGCAGAATTTGGGCGGGCACTGGCCAAAGGAATTAGTGTTATGCGGGTTAGCTGGCCCGATAGCCCACAGTCCGCGCAGACGGCTACATCAAAAACTTTTTGTTTATCAGAGCACGATATTTGCCAATCTAATGGCACACTTTCAGATACCGTAATTGAGGATTTATGTGCTCAACTAGAACAGGTGAGAAGCGAAAGCCACGCAGTGCGCATGACAAATTTGGTGAGCAAAGTTAAAACCAATATCGGGCAAATAGGCGGCAAAGCATTGGGACAAGGCCCCAACCAAGCTATGTACATCAAGTTGGCGAATGATACTGAGCTGGTAGCATACCCAACAATTGGCGTACCTACTTCTACGACTTTGCATAGGGCGTCCCTAAACTCACCTAACCAATCTGTTGCCGTAGTCTATGATGATGTAGGTATCCATGACGATTGGTTAGGGCATTTAAATTGGCTTGGCGAACACATTCGAACTGTTAAGTGGGTCAAAGCCCATAGAGTCGCTTGGGACTTTGCAGATTGGGAGGCGTGAATATGACTGCAATATTCTTGTCGGCAAGCATCCCAGAAAAAGACAATAGCGAGTTTGTCCGTGCCCCAAACCCGTATCTAATTCAAACGGCTGTGAGGGAGCTTGTTGTTTCCGTTATTGCTAAACACAAAATCGTTTGGGGGGGCCATCCTGCAATTACACCTATGATTTGGAGTATTTGTGAAGACCTGAATGTGGACTACTCAACCCAGGTGGTGTTGTACCAGAGCAACTATTTTAAGGAGCAATTCCCAACTGAAAATCGCAATTTCAAGAATGTTGTTTATATCGATGCGGTGGATGGGGATAGGGATGCGAGCTTGCGTGAGATGCGAAAGGCCATGTTATCCCGGGATGATTTAGTTGCGGGAGTTTTTATCGGGGGCAAAAAGGGGATTAAAGACGAGTTTGACCTGTTTAGGGACCTTCACCCTAATCTCAAAGCCCTAGCCCTAGCGTCACCTGGCGGCATGGCAGCCAACCTAGCCCAAGACCTAGCTGGAGAACACAAAGCTAATTTTGGCGATGTCGATTTTGCAGCGATGTTTGAGCAACATTTTTCGGATATGGGTTTAGGCTATAACCTATTGGGTCAGGCCTGTTTAGAAGAAGGCTTATTTGAAAAAGCAAGAGACTATTTTAGGGAAGAGATAGCCACACGTGCTTCCATTAATAGTGATGCCGATGTAGCACTATTGAACAATTATGCCTCTGCATGTTTTCACATTGGCGATTACGATCGTGCCCAGGAGCTCTTTACTAGGGCCATTGAAGTAGAATCATCAAAACCAGGTGAAGAATCTCTGCTTTATTCATTAAAGAACAACCTTGCGTTGGTGTTACAGAAAAAAGGGCAACCTGAAGCCGCAGATAGTATTATTCAGTCGCTACTGAAAGAGTTCCGATTTGAGCCTGTTAATGAGATTGCCGCTGCTACTAGTGTAGCTAGCTTGACAAACCTGGTAAGTTACCAACAAACCGCACATATCATTTCAGACTACGGGGCTACGGCAGGTGAATTCGGCTCGCCTGAAGTGCATGTGGCAATGTTGACTCAAAATATCAACAAATTGCAATCACACTTTCAAGCACAGAAAAAAGACCATCACTCTCGTCGCGGTTTGTTGCGCATGGTAAACCAACGGCGCAAATTGTTAGATTATCTGAGAGGCAGGGATCCACAGCGTTACAAAGAGATTATTGCTCGTCTTGGCTTGCGGCGCTAACTAATACTTAATGGAATCGGTATAAAATGCTTATTCATATCAGTTGCGCAGTCGGAGTAAATCTCAACCGGTAGACAGACCATTTTTTTTGCAATAGCTGGCGAGGTTTTTGGCTGCCATTTTCTGGACTTTGTTTTGCAGGAATGGCGTCCAACCTAACAGGTAACCTAACGGGCCTAGCGCCATTCGGCTCCAGCGCCAAAAGTCAAAGTGATCTTGATGGCGGATGATCAAGCCGTCTTTAAATTCAAACGTCGCTGAAATCTGGTTTTGCACATTGTTACCAGTCTGGGAAAACACATAGTCCGCCTGCCATTGGGCACTGCCGGCATGGTCATCTGCGCTTACATCACTAAAACGAAGCTCAAAATCCTGGGCTTTAGCACACAGCATGCGCCACATGTTACTAGCCATTGGCCCTTTTAACTTAGGAAAGGCAGGGTCACTAAATTCAATATCGGGGTGGTAGCAGGCGGCCATGGCCTCTGCATCTAGATTTTGGAATGCGCTGTAAAATTCGGTTATGAGCTTTTCATTGGGGTGCAAGTTAGCCATGTGTTTTAAAACCTAGCGTTTGGGTTGAACTTCTTCTTAATGTACAGGGTTATGCGGACTTTGCAGACAATATTGCCTTCGAGGTCTTTTACTTCAACCCAATATTGAGGCAGGTATTTGTTTCCATCGGCTGTTTTCTCGCGGATATCTTTGATATCTGCTTCAGTAAACCGGAACTCTGCATATACCTTGCCTTTGCCTGGCCGGATAAAATCAATCTCCGCTGATTTGTCCCAAATAGTGAATTCCCTGCCTAGGATCTGCATCAACATCAACATGTAGTGGGGATCAACCATGGAATACAGGCTGCCACCAAATTGGGTGTTTACCGCATTCTTATTGTACCAAGCCAGTTTCATTACTACTTTGCAATAGCGCCAATCCTTGCTGTAGGTTTCGACTTTGATACCTGCCCCCAAGTATGGACCAAACCAATTTAAGCGCCATTTAAACAATGTTGGGCTCATCTCTACACGTCCGACCAGTTCTTTGTGATTTTAACCTAACCTGTCTTACCAATTTGTACAAGGGGTATTATTGGCTTTGGTTGGATTAGGTGATAATGCGGCAAACTTTAGGGTGTATATCGACAAGCGGCCACCTTGCTTTGATTTTGCCCAACTTGCGGGGGTTAGGCCGGCAGGGGCGGGGGAGCTTTTCCAAATTGGCCAACTTTGTGGTAACGGATGGCGCAAAGTGTTTAATGTTTATGCAAAATTGGTATACGCACTTGCCCCACCTGGATTGGTTGACACTAACCTCCTCCCAAATTGGCAAAGTTGGCGCGACCATTGCCTGTTAAGGGCCGGCAGCAATACCCTGTTGACGTTCACGCCATGGCAGCCAGGAAACCAGCAACTGGCAGGGCAAAACGCTGTCCATTTAATTATGGGGCGTACTTACGCGAAACAAATAGAATTGCCCGCGACTTTGCAGTGGCTAAACGACGAGTTTGCTATTTGCGCCCAGAGCCGTTTGGTTGTATGTCCCTATTTCGATTACCGGCAGCTGAGCAACCAAAAAATTGTCTACCTGATCCAACTGCTTAAGAAGCATTGGTATTAGCAGTTTGCGCTGCCTCATCCAGAACTTGTTGCTTCCTTGACAGCCACAAGAAGTAGAACCCGCCCAATAGCAATAATGCGCCGCCAATTTGTATGCTGAGGCCGGCACCAAACAAACTGGCAACCCCTGCAATTGGCGCAATCAAAACGCTGGCTAGGCAAAATGTACTGGTCAGCAAGCCCATCAAGCGGCCTTGTTCGACTTGGTGGTGGGTTTCACTGGCGAACACGGGGAGCAAGCCATTGTAAGTGGCGATGGCGGCACCAGTAAAAAAGAAAAACGGGAACACCATTGGAAAGCTGACACTGCCAATGTGCAACAAGGCGAAAATTAGGCTGCTTAATCCAATTGTTGCGGCCATGCGCAAACCTATTTTGTTTTTTAACCTTTCCACCACCAAGGTGCTGAACAACACCATGGCGATAGTTTGCACAACGGTGGCGTTGGCAATTTCTTTGCTGCGAAAGGCGAACTCTTCAACCAGCCACAACGGGTAAAACTGGTAAAACGCCGTTAGTCCCATGGTAAGTAGCAAATACATGAAAAATAAGTGCCTGATTGCAGGTTGCCCCAGCAGTAAAAAAGCATTCTTTCTAATTGCCGCATCAATAATGCCAGATCCACCAAAGGCCTGCTTTTTCACATTGGTTTCCCTAATGCACAATGCAATTATGGGCACTAATAGCAAGCTACTGGAACCTGCTATAGCGAATGCAGTATGGGAACCAAGGTAAGCCGTATAGCCACCAATCGCAGGGCCTATCAACCAGCCTGCATATGTGGCCGCATATAGCCATGAGAAGGAGCGGGTTTTGTCGATGGCCGGGTGCAAGTCGGTCGCAATCGCCCTGCTAATGGCGATATTGCCTTCACACAGCCCGGTCAGGAAACGCGATAACAATAGTAGCGGGAAGTCCTGAAGATAGATGGCAATTGCAGAAACAAAGTAGCCAAGCCCGCTTAGCAAAGTGGATACGATGAGCACTCTGCGTCGTCCATAGGCGTCAGACAAGGGGCCAATCAAGGACGATCCTATTAACATGCCCAATGGGTAGCTGGCCATGGTAAATGCCAATAACAGGTTGCCATCAAGCCCCATGAAACTTGCGATCGGGTTGGCTGCCACGTCATTGAATAAGGGAGCCAAAATCGGGTAGGGCAGTGCAACGCCGGTTACACTAAACAGAGTAACCAGCAAGGTAGCAAACAGGGCTCGGTAAGCTTGTTTTGAGGCCATGGTCAATCCTTTTTATAAAGTATTTTCTTTATAAAAACATGTATCTGGTATGTGTGCCAATCAATAAAACCTATACGTGGAATAGCTAGTTTCGATTAATACCGATTCAATTCAGTCTCTCTAAAAAATGTAATGAGTTGGGGAATGCAACTTAGTATGTTGACCAAATATTAACTAAAAAGCCTAATTTTTGTAGGGTATTTCACCACTCAATGATGCTTTGGTTTATAACTATCTGAATTTATTGTAAAAAGTATTTCTGGCCTCTATCTTGTTGTTGGAGGTGACGGGCAACGGTGTGTTGCCAGGACAACAATTGAGGACACCAATAATGTATTCAGACGAAGAACTCAATGATGCGGTGACAATAGGCATATTCAGTGCCAGCTCCGTCAACCAATTTAGGGAGCATATTGCCCAGACCCGGAATACCAACCAAGTAGATGAAGAAAACTTCAGGCTTTTAAGCGGCTTTAACGACATATTTGTCGTGATCGCCAGCGGCCTATTGCTGATATCCATGACTTGGCTTAGTGCGGAATATTCGCACACATTAGCGGCGGTAATATTAGCTGCAGGCTCTTGGGGCTTGGCGGAAATCTTTGTGCTAAGGAAGCGCATGGCATTGCCAGCTATAGGGTTGTTATTGACCTTTATTGGTGGCTTATTCGCAATACCGCTTTCCTTTGGCGAACCCATCAGCCAGATACAGTTTATATCTTCCGCGGTACTGGCTTCGGCGGGTGCCTATGGCCATTGGCTAAGGTTCCGTGTTCCCATTACCATGGCGGCAGGCGTAGTGGCCTTTTTTGCCGGCGTCTTTGGTGTCCTAATGAACCAGTTCCCCATGATGAAGCTTTACTATCAGGCCTATATGGCTGTTGCTGGCGCACTGACCTTTATCCTTGCCATGTACTGGGATGCTAAAGATCCCAAGCGCCAAACCCGCAATTCTGATATCGCGTTTTGGCTTCACTTGCTTTCTGCGCCGTTAATTGTGCATCCGATTTTCAATAGCTTAGGTATTTTCACTGGCGTGACGGGCTATTCAACCGCACTGCTTGTGGTGGGGTTGTACCTAGTGCTGGCGTTGGTCTCGATAGCTGTTGATAGGCGTGCCATCATGGTGTCGGCTTTGGTGTACGTGATTTACGCTTTGAGTGGTTTGTTGCAGACATACGGTTTCGTTAGCTACAGCATGGCGCTGACTGGTATCTTTATCGGTGGTAGTTTGCTGTTGTTGTCTGCGTATTGGCACCAGACCCGCCAATTTGTGATTGGCTTATTGCCAAGTAAAACCCACGCATTCTTGCCCGCCCTCCACTAATTAGCATTTGTGCGCGCTAACGGTGTCCAAGCCGATGGCGCGCATCAACCTCGTCACAGCCTTGTCACCGTTATTCCATTTTAGTAACCAGTTTGTTAACCACCCTAGAAGCGGCAAAAAAGCCAAAACTAGCGGTTACTGTAGCTGCCGCACCAAAGCCCCCGGCACAATCTAATTTTACTGCGCCATCGTTTAGTTGCTTGTGAAAGCAAACACCGCCGTCGGGATCCGGGTAGCGCAATTGCTCAGTTGAGTAGACACATTCAATACCAAAGCGGCGTTTGGGGTTACTGCTAAAGCCATAGTGGCGGCGCAGGAAGTTCCGCAGCTTGGCAGCCAGCGGATCCTGTTTGGTTTTTGCCAGGTCGCCGACAGTGATCTGGGTTGGATCAATTTGCCCGCCAGCACCGCCAATGGTGATCACCGGAATTTTATTGCGTTTACAAAAGTAAATCATGGCGGCTTTCGCTTTTACGCTGTCGGTTGCATCCACCACATAGTGGAAGCCCCGGTTGAGGTACTCGGCAACATTCTTGTCTGTGACAAAATCCATAACTGGATCTACTTGGCAGTCTGGGTTTATCTGTTTGATACGGGCCGCCATGACCTCAACTTTACTTTGCCCAACGGAGGACGCCAAGGCGTGGATTTGCCTGTTTGTGTTGGTGACACAAACCTCATCTAGGTCGATCAAGGTGATGTTGCCTATGGCAGAACGGGCCAAGGCTTCTGCCACCCAACTACCAACGCCGCCAATGCCTACCACACACACTTTTCGCTCACGTAAATAGGGAAGGGCAGGTTTCCCATATAACCTGGCGATCCCGCCAAAGCGTTGTTCAAAAAGATCCATAACCAAACTGATCCGTGAAAAATTGGAGCGCTATTCTAACGACCCCTTGCCATTATGCAAAACAACCTGAGATTATATGTAATACATACTTTTGATGCGGAGGCAGTTAGTTGCAGAAATACGATGCCATTGTGGTGGGCGCCGGTATAGTCGGTGCCGCTACTGCACTAAAGTTGAAACAGGAAAAGCCAACGCTCTCAGTCCTAGTGGTGGAAAAAGAAGCACAGCCAGCGATGCACCAAACTGGCCGGAATTCGGGGGTAATACACGCTGGCGTGTATTACCAGCCGGGCAGCTTAAAAGCCCAGTATTGCCGCGAAGGGCTTGAACGTACCATCGCTTACTGCCAACAATATGATCTGCCCTATTTGCAGTGTGGCAAGCTGCTAGTGGCAACAAATGCCGCGGAAGTTGAACGTATGCACCAGCTATATGCGCGCTGTGAGCAGAACTACCTGCAGCCTGAAATGCTAACGGCGCAGCAACTCCAGGTCAGGGAACCGAATGTTGCGGGTAAAGGTGCGTTTTTCGTAAAACAATCCGGGATAACAGATTATGTGGCTTTAACCCGCCATATGCTGGCCCAGTTTGAGCAATTAGGGGGGCAGGTCTGTTACAACACCCAAATCCTGGGTGTCGAAGAACAAGCGGGCCAGGTGACAATAGAAACCAGCACTGGTTCGTTACATGCGGGCTTATTAATAAATTGCGCAGGTTTACAGGCAGATAGGCTAGCCCGCAACCAAGGGCTGGCAACAGGCATTGCAATCGTGCCATTTAAAGGTGAGTACTATTTATTGCCCAAGAAGTACAACCAAATTGTGAAGCACCTGATTTATCCCATACCAGATCCAGAATTGCCCTTTTTGGGTGTCCACCTCACCCGGATGGTAGACGGCACAGTAACCGTAGGACCAAACGCGGTATTAGCCGGTGGCCGGGAAGAATATTCGAAGGCCGGTTTTAACTTGACGGATATTAAAGATATGTTGGCATTTCCAGGCTTTAGCAAGGTCATCTGGAATAACCTAGGCAGTGGTATCCGAGAACTAAAAAACTCCTGGTTTAAGGCGGGTTATCTAAAACAGGTGCAAAAGTACTGCCCACAGATACAACTGCAAGATTTGCTGCCGTACCGTCCCGGGATAAGGGCCCAAGCGGTGTCAAAAACCGGTGAACTAGTGCATGATTTTGTCTTCATCGAATCCGCCAGGAGCCTGCATATCGGAAACGCGCCGTCGCCAGCAGCGACTTCAGCCATGCCGATCGCAGATGCCATTTATGAAAAATTAGCAGGCAAATTGTAGTAGAAATTGCGTTACCTGCGTTTGGCTTTGCTATAGAGTGTGTCCACGGATCCCGACATTACCCGGGTAGAGGTTATTAGCAAATGGAATACAAAGTTGTATGTGAGTCAAACTTAACGGTGTTTGAATCTGAAGTGAGCGCACTAATGGCGGATGGTTGGCAGTTGCAAGGCGGTGTCTGCGTGGTTGACAAACAACACGGCGGGCACAGCACAGAGACCCGCTATTACCAGGCTTTGGTCAAAGATCTCAGTCTAGATTTGTTCAGCTAGCGGGTCATTCGTTTTACAAATACCACCACAAACAGGGCGATAGTAAAACTACCAATAAAGGCCTCTAGGGCCGCAAAAAAACGGGTTATACCGAAGGGCGTGATATCGCCATACCCCAAGGTGGTAAAGGTAACTACGCTGTAATAGAGGGTCATAAAGAAGGTGCTAATGTTTTGGTAGAACGACGCTGATAAATCCAACCTAAGCACTTCATCGCCATAATTCACGCCAAAAATAAAATACATAATAGCGCTGATTAAAATCAGGTACATGGAAAACAAAACCGTGTTTTCTGGTTTTTCACCGTAACCGCACAATGAATCTACCAGCATGGAGAAGCACCATTTAAAGGACCAACGCGGCAACTGGTAACGGCGCATGATCAGTTCGCGGTAGCCAAAAGAGCCGGCTAGTTGGAACAGTCCCTGATCCTCAGCCCGTTTGCGCAAGTTGCGGTAGATTTCTTCTGACTGCTCAAAATTGTCCATCGCAGACTCAATGTCCTTTTCTTTGTATTTTTGTAACGCTATCCCTTCTTGCAGCAGCTTGTCGCCGGTACTGACATTGTCGATGCGTGCACCGATTAACTTTGTGCCTAATAGGTTGGTACCCTCCAAATCGGCGCAGTGCAAATTGGCATCACACAGGTTCGCTTTCATTAAGGAGCCGTTGCGCAGGGTAAAGTTAAACAAGTGGGCCCCCTTCAGGTTCGCGCGGTATAGGTCGCACTCTGAAAGGTCAAAGCCGGTTTTGGCATTGCGGTTGACTAAATTGATCCCTTGTAAATTTACCCGCTTTAGCTTTAGTCCCTTGGTCATACCGCCGCGGCGCACGTGCGACTCAAGCCGCTCAGATAAGTTCATGCCGCTTTTATCGACATGTGGGTCATGCCAAAAACAGTAGCCCGCACCTAAATCATTTTCTGTGCAGGCCTCACCCTCTAAGGAGGTAAATTTGCAACGATCTGTCATGTTCACCTATTTGCATACACTGGTTGTTTTTAAGTGTAGCATCAAATACTTAGTATGCTGCTGTGATATTATTACTTGTTTTAATTTCTATATATTCGAACGGTTTAGGCAAAATAATGCGATTTTTATTTTGATTAGTTAATGTTTTACTAATGCCCAGATAGTCAATAACGCTGTAAAGAGGAATCAATAATGGGCTTATTAGTAGACGGCAAATGGCATGACCAGTGGTATGACACCAAGGCGAGTAATGGCAAGTTTGTGCGCCAGGATTCAAAATTCACCAACTGGATCAGCGAAGATAGTGAGTTCAAGCCAGAGTCTGGCCGTTACCACTTGTATGTATCATACGCTTGTCCTTGGGCTCACCGCACCTTGATCATGCGCAAACTGAAAGGATTGGAAGAGCACATCAGCGTATCGGTGGTCAATCCAGATATGCTCAGCCAAGGTTGGGTATTTGATGGTTATGTAGGGGCTACAGAGGATCATTTATACCAAAGCACCTATTTGCACCAAATCTACACCAAAGCGGTGCCTGATATTACCACCCGCGTGACGGTACCCGTGTTATGGGATAAGCAGACGCAGCAGATCGTCAACAACGAATCATCGCAAATCATCCGCATCTTTAATTCGAGCTTTAACCAACTAACCGGTAACCAACTAGATTTTTATCCAGAACCGTTGCATACCGAAATTGACGAGGTTAACGACTTTGTTTACGACAATGTCAACAATGGTGTCTACAAAGCGGGGTTTGCCACTAGCCAAGAAGCTTATTCAGAGGCAGTGCAAAAGCTATTCTCAGCGCTTGATAAATTAGAAGAAAAACTTGCGGAGCAACGCTATTTGACCGGAAACCAAATAACCGAAGCTGATTGGCGTTTGTTTACCACCCTAGTCAGGTTTGACGCTGTTTATGTTGGCCATTTTAAATGCAACCTGAAGCGGATTGCGGATTATCCTAATTTGGATAACTATGTCCGCGACTTGTACCAACAGCCGGGTATTGCAGAGACAGTGAATATGGATCATATCAAGCGCCACTATTACTATAGCCACGATATGATCAACCCAACCCGCGTTGTGCCCGATGGTCCTATCCTGGACTTTAATGCGCCACATGACCGTTCCCGGTTCAATAGCTAATAGTGCGTTGTTCCAGTGCGTAATGGCCGTTTGGGCCATTACGCCAACCACAACATGATCAAGTGGCAGCCAACTACTATACCTGTCAGCATCGAGCGCAGTTGCCGGTAGGCCACATCCGCCTTAAGTTTGTGTAAGTCGTAGGTAAGCATTAACAAAAAAGCGATAGCCAGTACTAGCAACATCAATTTTCCACTGAGCAATGTGATTGAGAGCCAGGCGATAATGCTGGGTAGCATTGCAATGTAAAGCTGTGACCTGTCTTGCGAACGGGTAAGGGCATCCCACCAGTGTATACCGCCCAAAAACGATAAAATAATGGCAGAATAATCGGCGAAATAGGCAGTGACCTCAAAGCGGGATACCAATCCCCACAAATAAGCCAGGGGCAAAAATAAAAACGGGATAAGCCCGGCAATTCCCAAAAAGGCCATATCTCTTTGTAGGTTCATTATTGTTGTCTCAAAGTTTGCTATTTACAGCGCTACAGTCCAGATAAGCTATCGGATCAACTTACTGATGCAACTGGCGAAACTGCATATCTGGTTAAAGCGACGGAGCTTAATGCAGAATACTGGCAGGTTCGACCTTTTAATTGCTGCAAAACATGACAATCAAGGGCCAAGACATCGACAAAGGGGGGGGATTGCAGCCGATCGGATTATTTTTGTGGCGGACTTTTTGCACTTATTGCGGCAGTGGCCATGCGGGTGGCTTCTTTTTCAAGGCCTTTATTGTTATTAACCGGCATGCCCGAGACGGATGTCGTCGGTTGCACCCGGCCTTGTTTTTGCTGGACAGCGTGCCAGGCTTCGTGTGGCAGGTGTCTTTCTTGTCCCGGGCCGATGTGGATCGGTGTCCCCTGGCTATAGGCATGGGCACTAAGCTGCGCAGGTTTAGCGCTGTTGTAATGCACCCTAACGTTATCCATACGTTGGCTCGCTGCATTGTTGTTGTCAGGCCTAACCATGCCGTTGCTGCCGCGTTTATCGTTACCGCCATTGCTATTCATTTCAATGCCACCGGAGCGTCAGAGTCTCCTTTGATACTAGACAATCCCACCTCGTAACGCAATTATCCCTAGAGCAAGTGGCTTAAGTCAGCACCTAGCGCCAGCTCGGACTTATTCCCAGCACTAAATAAAAAGCCGTTCTGTTTGCCTAACAAAGTAAGTTCATTGCCCTGTCTTAGCAGTGCGGTTCCCTCTGGTATGGCAAGCACCGGCATTTCAGGGTTGAGCAGCATAAACTCGGCAAGCCTATCATCCCGCGTTTCACCATTGTGGCCTGGTGCCTGGTAGTTGCTGTAATGGGGGTTGATTTGGCAGGGCAATAATCGCAATGCTTCAAAACTAGGCGGTTCCACGATGGGCATATCGTTAGTGGTACGAATACTGGCCCCAGCGATATTGGAACCCGCACTCCATCCCGCATAGGGCATGCCTGACTTCACCTTTTCTTGAATAATGGCAACCAGTTCTTGCTGGTACAAGGTTTTCAACAACTGGAAAGTATTGCCGCCACCTACTAACACGCCATCGGCAGCCTTGATTGCCTGTTTAGCATCTACGTTTTGGTGCACGCCGCTTATTGGCAGTCCTGGCAAGGCCTGCTGCACTTTTGCTGTGTAGTCATCCCAACGAATGGTAACACCGGCATAGGGAATGAAAACTAGGTTGTTACAGCCGTCAAAATGAGTAGCAAGGTGCGCTTTAGCGGTTTCCAGGTAAGCACCGTCATCTACTTTTGAGCTGCTGATCAGTAAAAGTTGCATAGTTCCTCCAGGCGAAAAAACGCTATTTTGTAGTATGCTTAGCGGCATGTCGAACAATGCCACGTAAATAACCTGATAAACAATGGAGCGAAATAATAACAATGACAATTAAACATGAGGAAATGGTACGTGCCTTGGCCAAACCCGGTGCTGATATTACTAACGAGATGACCGCTGATGATGCCCACTTATTGCACATGGCGGTTGGGGTTAGCGGTGAAGCTGGTGAGTTACTGGATGCAGTGAAGAAAAAGGTGATTTACCGAAAGGATCTAGACTTGGTAAATGTGATTGAAGAGCTAGGTGACTTAGAATTTTACATGGAAGGATTGCGACAAGGGTTGGGGATCACCAGGGAGCAGTGTTTAGCCGCTAATATCAACAAACTTGGCAAGCGTTACCAGAACTTTGAATATTCTGACAAGAAAGCACAGACTAGGGCGGATAAACCTGAAGGCCAGTAATACTGGCCTGGATCTGGGGTGGGCGCATTCAACGCCTGCTAATCCTGCCCAGTTGTCAACTTGACCAGGGTACAGTCTGTATTTAAAAGACGAAATTGCAAACTAATCTATAATGGCTCAACCAGAGTATGTAGCTGTAACTTCTCAAACTTAGATTTTTTATGAGCTTATCCGAAGCAGCCACTTTTGAATGCCCTTACTGTATGACCATTAACGACCTAGAAGTGGATCCTGGTTGCGATATCGGCCAGCAGCAAATCGTGGATTGCCAGATCTGTTGCCAACCGATAGAAGTCTATATTTCAGATTCTGAATACGGATTGCTGATTGAAGCCAAACGCGATGATGAATAAACTCATTTGCGAATAACTTGGAAAATTTAAATGACTAAAATCTTATTTGTCTGTTTGGGCAATATTTGCCGGTCACCGACTGCCGAGGCGGTATTTAAGCACAAGGCAAAATCGGCTGGGGTAAAAGTGTCGGTAGACTCTGCTGGCACCATCGCGGCGCACCAAGGGCATCCGCCAGACAGCCGCAGCAGCCAACACGGCCGCAAACGGGGTTATAGCTTTGCCGGGCAATACGCACGCAAGGTGAGACAATCTGACTTTCATGAGTTTGATTTTATTTATGCAATGGACAATTCAAATTATGAAGACTTGATGTCGATTTGCCCGCAACAATATGCGGATAAAGTGGATTTATTCCTAAATTTAATCGAGTTAGCAGATCCGCAAGTGCCAGATCCTTATTATGGTGGCCACGACGGCTTTGAACAGGTGCTGGACTTGGTTGAACAAGCTTCGGAAGCGCTGCTGGAGCGGTTGAAAACCCAACGCTAGCATGTTGTTTATCCCAATTGGAATGAGTTAAGCCATAAAAGCCTAAAAACTAAAGGTTATTGGTTCCTGTGCTGCTTGATTACCTCAGCCATTCATGTTTTAGTGTTGCGCCTTAACTTAACAGCAACATAGGGAGCTTTAACGTGAACCAATGGCAGCCAGATGATTGGCGCAATTATCCGATCCTACAACAGCCGACATATGAAGATCAGGCACAATTACAACAAGTCGAAGAGGATCTGAAACGATTTCCACCATTGGTATTTGCCGAAGAGACCCGTCAACTGTATCACGAGCTCGCCAATGTAGCGCAAGGCAAAGGCTTTTTATTGCAAGGCGGTGATTGTGCTGAATCCTTTGATGAGTTTAACGCCCCCAAGATACGCGACACTTTTAAAGTTATCCTTCAAATGGCGATCGTGCTGACGTTTGCCGGACGCTGTCCTGTGACCAAGGTGGCACGCATGGCAGGGCAATATGCCAAACCGCGGTCGGCCGATTTGGAAACCATTGATGGTGTTTCCTTGCCCAGCTACCGCGGCGATATCATTAATAGCTTCCCATTTACCCCAGAATCGCGTATCCCCGATCCTAAGCGCATGCTGGATGCCTATTACCGCTCCGGTGCGACGCTAAACTTGTTACGCGCATTCGCCCAAGGTGGCTTGGCGGATCTGCACAAAGTCAACAAGTGGAATATGGCGTTTGTTGAGAATAACCCGCTAAAAGAGCGCTACCAGGATATTGCCAAGCGCATTGAAGACACCTTGTCCTTTATGGAAGTATTGGGGGTAAACTCCTCTAACACTGCGTCCCTACACGAAACCAGTTTATACACCTCCCATGAAGCGCTATTGCTTAACTATGAGCAGGCCTTGACCCGTGTGGATACCCTCACTGGCAAGTGGTACGACTGTTCGGCGCACATGTTGTGGATTGGTGAGCGCACCCGGCAGCTAGACCACGCCCATGTTGCTTTTTTCAAAGGCGTACACAACCCGGTTGGGGTCAAGATTGGTCCGAGCATGCAAGGTGATGAGCTAATTAGGTTGATCGATGCCCTCAATCCTGACAACGAACCAGGTCGATTGACCCTGATTACCCGTATGGGAGCTGATAAACTAGAGCAGAACCTACCTGCATTATTGCGCCGGGTAAAGGCCGAAGGTAGGCAAGTGGTGTGGAGTTCTGATCCGATGCACGGTAACACCAAAAAAGCCTCTAGCGGTTACAAGACCCGGAACTTTGACGATATCCTGCGTGAAATCCAACAGTTCTTCGCCGCCCATGATGCGGAGGGCACCCATGCTGGTGGCATCCACTTGGAAATGACTGGCCAGCACGTAACTGAATGCACCGGCGGTGCTTACCAAATTAGCGAGTCTGATTTGGCGCAGTGTTACCAGACCCAATGTGACCCGCGCTTAAATGCAGACCAGGTCTTGGAAATGGCGTTCCTTGTCGCCGACCACTTAAAGGCATCCGTAAAGGCGTAAGCTAATTCAAAATGAATGTTGCCAATAAAGCCACCTTGTAGTTGGGTGGCTTTTTTATTTTATCGGTGTGCTTGGTGGTGAAAGTTTTTGTCCCGGTTATTTGCGCAAATGCACAAGAAGTAGCCTACACTGGATTTAAGCCTTCCCCCGTAAACCGGAATTACCATGAAAACCTTCGCTGCCACAGCTTGTTGTGTGCTTGTCCTATTGCTATCAGCTTGCCAAAAACCCGCTCCCGCTAACCAAGCCATGCCGCCGCCTGAGGTAGTTGTGGCAACTCCTTTGCTTTACACACTAACCGAATGGGATGAATACACCGGCCGGTTTGAAGCCTCGGAACGGATCGAGGTCAGGGCGAGGGTAAGCGGTTTTTTAGATGAAAAACGTTTTAAAGACGGCGACATGGTAAAAGCGGGCCAGGTGCTATATTTGATTGACCAGCGGCCGTTCCAAATTGCTCTGCAGCGCGCCGAAGCCCAATATGAACTGGCCGAAAAAGAGCTTGCCAGGCTAGAGGGGCTGTCGGCCAGCCGCTCGGTGTCGAAAGAAGATGTTGACCGGGCTATCCAGGGCGTCAGGGTGGCTAAAAGTTATTTGGACGAGGCTAGGCTCAACCTTGAATTTACTGAAGTTAAGTCTCCCATTGATGGCCGTATAAGCCGTAGCCGTATTGACGTTGGCAACCTTATCACCGCAGGTGCGAGCCAGCCACTCACGACCGTGGTTTCAGTAAGCCCCATTTATTTCTATATGGAAGCCAGTGAACAGGCTTTGCTCAAATACATCCGTCTAGATCAAGAGGGAAAACGCAAAGGTAGCCGCGACAATCCCCGGTTTTTGTTTGTCCGGCTCCAAGATGAGCAAAATTACGGCTGGATAGGGCTATTGGACTTTGTTGATGTGGAACTAGACCGCGGCACCGGCACTATCCAAGCCCGCGCCGTGTTTGATAACCCTGACGAAGTGCTTTATCCAGGCTTGTTTGGGAGGGCGCGCTTGGCGGGTAGTGGTGCGTATGAAGCCGTGCTGATCCCAGACCACATCATAGGTACAGACCAGTCTAAGAAGTTTGTCATGGTAGTTACCCCTGAAAATGTGGCTGAAGCCCGTTTTGTTGAATTAGGCCCACTGCAAGATGATGGCATGCGCATCGTGCGTTCTGGCTTGTCTGCGGATGATTTGGTAATCGTGAATGGCTTGCAGCGGGCAAGGCCTGGAATGACGGTGACCACCAGGGAAGAGCCGTTACAGGTAAGTGAAAGCCAAGTGATGCCGTCTGCCGTCGATATTGAAGCTGCGCGTTTGAAACTTAACGGCGCGGGAGTATAACAGTGAAACTGTCCCAGTTTTTTATCGAACGCCCGATTTTCGCAACGGTTGTTTCAATATTCATCGTTATAGCAGGTGGGCTGTCGGTGTTTACCTTGCCCATCGAGCAATACCCCCAAGTGGCGCCCCCCACGATACAGGTTAGCGCAACTTACCCAGGCGCCAACGCCGAAACCGTGGCCAATACAGTGGCAACGCCATTGGAGCAAGAAATAAACGGTATTGAAGGCATGTTGTACATGTCTTCGCAATCTACCGCGGATGGCAGGATGACCTTGACCATTACCTTTGAACTAGGCACCAACCTGGATGAGGCCCAGGTATTGGTACAAAACCGGGTGGCAGTTGCCGAGCCGCGGTTGCCCGAGCCAGTTCGGCGCTTGGGGGTAGTCACCCGTAAAAACAGTCCAGACCTGATGATGGTCATCAATATGTTTTCCCCCGACGGCACATACGACCAAACCTACATTGGTAATTACGCGGTGTTGCAGATCCGTGACCAAATTCGTCGCATCGATGGTGTTGGCGATGTGCTTTTGTTTGGTGCCAGTGAATATTCCATGCGTATTTGGCTGGATCCAGACCGGATCCAGAACTTAGGCTTGACCGCCAGTGAAGTCATTGCTTCCTTGCGCGCCCAAAATATCCAAGTGGCCAGCGGCATAATCAACCAACCGCCGGTGCCTGAGCAAAATGCTTTTGAACTGAGTGTGCAGACCCAGGGCAGGCTGATTGAGCCAGAGCAATTTGCCAATGTCGTGGTGAAATCCGGAGTGGATGGCCAGATTGTGCGCATCAAAGACATCGGCCGGGTTGAACTGGGCGCCCAGAGCTATGTCACAAAAGGTTATTTGCGCGACAAACCCGCCATTGCACTGCCCATATTCCAACGACCCGGTTCCAATGCAATCGAAACCGCCGATGCCATCATCGCTGAAATGCAGCGGTTATCAACAAGCTTCCCCAAGGGCTTAGCCTATGAGATTGTCTATAACCCCACCGAGTTTGTGGAGCAGTCGGTGGCTGCCGTGTTGCAAACCTTGCTCGAAGCCGTAGTGCTTGTAGTCTTGGTGATCATGCTTTTCCTGCAGACCTGGCGCGCCACAATTGTACCCGTATTGGCAATACCTGTTTCCCTGATAGGCACCTTTGCGGTAATGGCGGCACTGGGCTTTTCCTTGAACAACCTCACCTTGTTTGGCTTGGTGTTAGCGATTGGCATTGTGGTGGACGATGCCATTGTGGTGGTGGAAAACATAGAGCGCAAAATGAAAGAGGGCATGGCGCTTAAACCCGCCACCAAAGAAACCATGGACGAGGTAGGTGGGGCATTGGTGGCAACCAGTTTGGTGCTGGTGGCGGTGTTTTTGCCTACAACCTTTATGGGAGGTATTTCCGGCCAGTTTTACCAGCAGTTTGGGGTTACCATTGCCACTGCCACAGTGATTTCCACTATTGTATCTTTAACCCTAAGCCCAGCCCTTGCTGCAATTGTGCTCAAACCCAACGACAACGAACCCTGCAATACCCCAGGCAAACCTTGGCAGCATCCGATGAAGTTCGTGTTTTGCAAGTTCAATACAGCATTAGGTGGTCTGTCGCATGGTTATTCCCGTTTGGTCAGCAAGCTGGTGCGGATTCTGGCGATTTGTCTGTTGCTTTACGCTGGGCTGATGGCGCTGGCCGCCTACCAGTTCGAAAAAGTGCCCAGTGGCTTTATCCCGCCACAAGACCAAGGCTATTTTATTGTGTCGATCCAATTGCCACCTGGTTCGTCGCTTGCCCGCACCGATGCGGTGGTGCAAGAAGCGGTGGACACCTTACTTAGCATTGATGGCGTCAAAGATACTGTTGCTTTCACCGGGTTTGCCGGTGCCACTTTCACCAATGCTTCCAACGCAGCCGCTATTTTCCCAACATTGCAAGATTTTGGACTAAGGGAGTCCAAAGGCATCACCTACCACAGTATCCTTGGTCAGATGCAGGCGAGGTTAGCGGCTATAGAAGAGGCTTTCATTATTGTTATACCGCCGCCACCGGTACGGGGCATAGGCAATGCCGGTGGATTCCGGATGATGGTGCAAGACCAACGGGGTAGGGGGCTTAAAGCCCTGGAAGGTGCAACTTGGGCGCTAGCAGGGGCTGCCAACCAAGCGCCGGAAACAGTGGGGGTCTTCACCTTTTTTGAAACTAGCACACCGCAATTGTATTTAGATATTGATCGGGAAAAAGCAGAACGCCTGCACGTGCCGGTGGATCGTGCCTTTTCCGCGCTGGAGATTTATTTGGGATCGGCTTTTGTTAACGATTTTAACTATCTTGGCCGCACCTTCAGGGTGACGGCACAAGCGGATGCGCCATTTAGGCTTACCGAAGATGATGTATTGCGCCTAAGGGTGCGCAATACCGAAGGACAAATGGTACCGCTGGGCTCGTTTGCCACTATCCAAGACATGGCCTCATCCAGCCGGGTGCCGCGCTACAACCTCTATCCGTCAGCGGGCTTGTTGGGCTCTGCCGCCCCGGGCTACAGTACCGGCGAAGCCCTGGACGCAATGGAGCGGTTGGCGGCGCAGGTATTGCCCGATGGTTTTGGTTTTGAATGGACAGAAATTGCTTACCAGGAACGGCAAACCGGTAATACCGCCAGCATCGCTTTTGCCTTGGCTGTATTGTTCGTATTCCTGTTATTGGCCGCACAATACGAGAGCTGGAGCTTGCCATTGGCGATAATCTTGATTGTGCCCATGTGCCTGCTTTCTGCTATCACCGGCGTCGCCCTTGCCGGAATGGACAACAATATCCTGACCCAAATTGGCTTTGTGGTTTTGATCGGACTTGCTTGCAAAAACGCGATTTTGATTGTTGAGTTTGCCAAGCAGTTACAAGGGCAAGGCATGGATAAATGGCAAGCTGCGGTGTCTGCAGCGACCTTGCGCTTGCGTCCAATTCTGATGACGTCGTTTGCGTTTATCTTAGGTGTGGTGCCCTTGGTCATAGCCTCAGGCGCAGGTGCTGAAATGCGCCAAGCACTGGGCGTAGCAGTATTTAGCGGCATGATAGGAGTGACCTTGTTCGGATTACTGTTTACCCCGGTGTTTTATGTATTGTGCCGGCGCAAACCCGAGGCCAAAGCCACTACTGAACAGGCCAGCGGCGTAGATGATTTATTAAAACCTCAGCTGTAGTGCGTCACATAAAAACCGCTGCAGTGGCTGGGCTTTGCCAAACAGGCGGGCCAAGCGTTCTGGTAATTTCGGTTCATTTAAAAATGACTCATCCAGCTCTGCAACTGCGATAAAGTCCTTGCGTTTGATTTCTTCAATCAGCGGGTGTTCCTTGTCAAAGCCTTTCGGTGGCCGTACCAAACTATCGCCCACCAACTGGTATTGTTCCAACAAAGGCTGGTGCTCGATAGCGTCTTGGTAGGGGCCTGGCTTGGCTACAATGTGATCCCGTATTGCTTTTAACGCATCAGGCGCTGGATGCCAACAGCCAACTCCCGCGAACACCTGCCCGGGTTCAATATGCAAGTAAAACCCAGGTGCGTGCACGTCTTTACCTATTTCATGTCGAAATTGGATCCCGACGTTGGTTTTGTAGGGGGATTTGTCTTTGGAAAAACGCACATCCCGGTATACCCGCATTAGGGAGCCGCCCACTTTCTTGGCTGATGCCTCGTAATGGGGGGATATGAGCTTGATCCAGGTTTCCATTTCACTGATAAAGGCCAGGGCAGGGGTGCGGACTAAATCTTCGTAATCCTGTTTGTGGTCGTTGAACCAGTCTTTGTTATTATTGGCCTTTAGCTGCTGCAAAAACGCCATTAAATCCGGTTGAAAATGGTCAAAAGCCATGCTGTTTCCCCTCTTTAGTATTTATTCCGGGACAGGCCGGTTTCGGCCAGGATTTTGGCAGAGATTTCTTCAATGGAAAATTTAGTACTGTTTAAAAACGGAATACGTTCTTTGCGGTAAAGGTTTTCCACTTCGCGGATCTCCATTCGGCATTGCTTCATTGACGCGTAACGGCTATTGGCCCTGCGCTCCGAGCGTATCTGGTGCAGGCGGTCAGCAGAGATGGTCAAGCCAAACAGTTTGTTTTTGAAACGCTTTAACGCTGGCGGCAGTTTCAAGAAATCGCCCATATCCTCATCAGTGAAGGGGTAGTTGGCCACTTTGATACCGTATTGCAATGCCAAATACAGGCTGGTTGGGGTTTTGCCCGAACGTGATACCCCCACCAGTATTAAGTCTGCGTGGTGGAATTCCTTTAGGTTTACGCCATCGTCGTTGGAAAGTGCATAGTTAACTGCTTCTATCCGAATGTCATAGGTGGTTTCATGGATGCTGTGGGTGCGGTGTTTTTCAGGTTTAGACGGCACTCCAATAGCTTTTTCCAGTGGCGCCACAAATTGGTCTAAAAAGTTGTAGTGGATCCCACGCGAGGTGGAAATAATATTGCGCACTTCTTTATTGACTATGGTATAGAACACCAAGGGGCGTTCCCCAGAATCTTGAAAACTTTCAGAAATTTTATCGACAATTTGCTTAGCGCGTTCTTCCGTTTCAACAAAAGGTACAGTGATATGTTTAAACTTGACCGGGAATAAAGACAGCAATGCGTGGCCAAACACCTCTGCTGTGATAGCTGTACCATCTGATATGTAAAACGCAGTTCTCATGGGGTCATTTTCCGAAATGTAGTAATATTATTACGAAAATAAATAAAGATTTCTTTTTTATAACCAAACCTCTACAATCCCCGCCAATTAAGGGCGCAGAGCGGTATTCATAGAGTCAATTTCCGGTATTATCCATCCGGATTGACCTATATCAATTAACTACCATAACCTTAGCTTATATAAATTGTATAGCCATGCTGATGAATTAAGGCATTTGGTTCGCAACATTAGAGTTTGTCTTAAAAACGATTTTTAAATTGAAATGACGGGGAGAGCTGTAGTGCAAGAGTATGTACTTTGGTACGAAGAGTTGGGTATGGGAGATGTCAGCCGCGTAGGTGGCAAGAATGCATCACTTGGGGAAATGATCTCGAACCTTGCCAATGCTGGCGTCCAGGTTCCAGGTGGATTCGCTACTACCGCATACGGCTACAACGAGTTTTTGGAGCAGAGCGGGTTAGATAAACGCATCCACGATGTGTTGGATGAACTCGATGTTGACGACGTTGATGCGTTGGCCAAAACTGGTGCTGAAATCAGGCAGTGGATTATCAATACGCCATTCCAGCCGGCACTAGAAAGTGCCATTAAAGACGCCTTTGCCAAGTTGCAAGGTGATTTGGGTGCGGAAGCCTCCTATGCAGTGCGCTCCTCGGCTACTGCGGAAGATATGCCTGATGCGTCTTTTGCTGGCCAGCAAGAAACTTTTTTGAATGTCCATGGTTATGAAGCTGTCCTTGAGGCCATCAAACACGTGTTTGCCTCCTTGTTCAATGACCGCGCTATCTCCTACCGCGTGCACCAGGGTTACGACCACAAAGGTGTTGCGCTTTCTGCCGGTATCCAGCGCATGGTGCGCAGTGACCAGGCCTCTTCCGGTGTCATGTTCAGTATCGACACTGAATCCGGTTTTGAAAATGTGGTATTTATCACCTCGAGCCTAGGCTTGGGTGAAATGGTGGTACAGGGTGCGGTAAACCCTGACGAGTTCTACGTACACAAAACCTTATTGCAAGAGGGTAACCCGGCGGTATTGCGCCGCAACCTTGGCAGCAAGATGACCAAGATGATCTATTCGGAAGATAAGAGCCATGGCAAGCAAGTAGAGATAGTTGATGTCCCTGCGGCTGAGCGCAACCGTTTTTCATTGAATGATGAAGAGGTGATGGAGCTAGCCAAGCAAGCCTTAATCATTGAAAAACACTATGGCCGTGCAATGGACATCGAATGGGCCAAAGATGGCTTGGATCACAAGCTCTACATCGTACAAGCACGTCCAGAAACTGTGCGCTCTCGTGAAGATTCGCAAACCATTGAAAGCTACAAGCTAAAAGACAAAGCTAAAGTGCTGGTTGAAGGCCGCGCCATTGGCCATAAAATTGGTGCTGGTACTGCCAAGGTGCTCGCATCAATTGACGAAATGAACAAAATCCAAGTGGGCGATGTATTGGTAACCGACATGACCGACCCCGATTGGGAGCCGATCATGAAAAAAGCGTCGGCGATTGTCACCAACCGCGGTGGCCGTACATGCCACGCCGCCATTATTGCCCGTGAATTGGGGATCCCAGCCGTAGTGGGCTGTGGTGAAGCCACCGATATCGTTGAGCACGGTGAAAAAGTCACCGTATCCTGCGCTGAAGGTGATACCGGTTATATCTATGGCGCTGAGCTGGACTTTGATGTGCAGACCAACCGCATTGATCAAATGCCAGAAGCACCCATGAAAGTCATGATGAACGTGGGCAACCCCGACCGCGCCTTCGACTTTGCCCGCCTGCCTAACCACGGTGTTGGTTTGGCGCGTTTGGAATTCATTATCAACCGCATGATTGGCATCCACCCCAAAGCGTTATTGCACTATGACGAGCAGCCTGAAGACTTGTTGGAAGAAATCGACGACATGATCGCCGGTTATGCCTCACCAACTGAGTTTTATATCGAAAAACTAGTCGAAGGCATTGCCACTATTGCCGGTGCATTCTATCCCAAGAAAGTCATTGTGCGTATGTCCGACTTTAAGTCAAACGAGTACTTCAACCTCGTCGGTGGCTACCAATACGAACCTGATGAAGAAAACCCAATGTTGGGCTTCCGGGGCGCTAGCCGCTATGTGTCTGACGATTTCCGTGATTGTTTTGCCCTTGAATGTGAAGCAATCAAGCGGGTTCGCAACAAAATGGGCTTGACCAATGTCGAAATCATGATCCCATTTGTTCGCACTTTGGAAGAAGGCAAACAGGTTATCGATTTGTTGGCAGAAGAAGGCATCGCCCAAGGCGACAATGGCCTTAAGGTTATTATGATG
The DNA here is from genome assembly GCA_965279005.1 of Alteromonadaceae bacterium. Lineage (GTDB taxonomy): Bacteria > Pseudomonadota > Gammaproteobacteria > Enterobacterales > Alteromonadaceae > Planctobacterium. The sequence goes on from CBDIHK010000030.1 coordinate 685,340, forward strand.
TGTGAATTGCCGTCCAATGCCCTGTTGGCCGACCAGTTCCTCGATATCTTTGACGGATTCTCTATTGGCTCCAACGATATGACCCAGCTAACCCTTGGTTTGGATAGGGACTCTGGCTTAATCGCACACCTGTTTGACGAGCGGGATCCAGCCGTTAAAGCGTTACTGGCGATGGCTATCAAAGCCGCCAAAGAGCGCGGCAAGTATGTGGGTATCTGTGGCCAAGGCCCATCTGACCATGAAGACCTGGCTACCTGGCTAGTAGAGCAGGGCATCGACAGTGTCTCGCTTAACCCTGACACAGTGGTTGAAACCTGGCTATACGTGGCGGATCACGTAAAATAACCAATCCAAGGTACCAATAAAAAACCCAAGCCTGGCTTGGGTTTTTTTATGTCCGTTAAAACGGGAAAAGCCAGGTGTTAAAATTTCCTCCTAGCCAATAAATACCGGTCTAGTTTGTTGGCACCAGTGCTCATGGCGCGCTGGGAACGGCGCAACCACTTTTTGGCGGCAGGAAAATCGACACTGAGCAATGCCAAGCCAAACAATAAAAAGAAAATCGATCCAGGCAGTATCGCCAATACCGTGCCAATAAATACACAGACACCGGCTATCGTTAAGCGCGTTGGTTTGTTTTGGATAAATCGTCGCAAAGCAAACAATCCCTTACTATTCGTAATGTTTTACAGCATAGGCGCGTTCAACAAATAATCAAAGCCCTACGCTGTTACAAGTTTTGTCTGTGAAACATAACAATGGCGTAAATGATCTCTTAAGCTCTTAACCTGTTCACTATAGATAAACCTTAATTTAGCTGAGATAGCGGGCTGGTTACGCAGTTGCCACCTTGTTGCAGGATGTGAGTATAGATCTGGGTAGTCCTAATATCATTGTGCCCGAGCTGACTTTGCACCGTCCTAATATCCGCTCCAGATTGCAATAAATGCGTCGCAAATGAGTGGCGAAGAGTATGTGGAGTAACGTTTTTCTCCAATTTAGCTTTGTTAGCGGCTTGTTTAACCGCTCGCTGAATTTGACGCTCATTCACATGGTGCCTGCGCAATAATTTTGATTCGGGGTCGATACTAAGCTTGGTCGCTGAAAAAAGGTATTGCCATGCCAAAGTTTTAGCAGCAGATTCATATTTTTGGCGTAACCGGTGGGGTAGCCATACCCCTGAATATTCAGGATTGTTTAGATCCTGCTGCCAAAACTGTCTACAAGTTTCAATTTGGAGCCTTAAGTCGGGATATAAATCAGGGCAAAGGGTTACCGTTCGGTGTTTACCGCCTTTACCGTTCCATACCCTTAAGCATTTATAGTCGAAATCAATGTCCTGAACTCGTAAGCGCACCAGTTCCAATAATCTTAGCCCGCTGCCATACAACAAAGAAATAGGTAACAAGTAACTTGGTTCAGTAGCTTCAATAAGCCTTTTTACTTCCTGGACTGTCAGCACCACCGGAAGTTTTCGATTGCTTGCACTGCGATGAAAGTTCAGACTTTCCGGCAAAGGGATGCCAACGATGTCCCTATATAAATAGGCGAGGGCATTTAGTGCACTCGCTTGGGTAGCAGGTGCAACATTTTTTTCAACCGCCAAGTGAGATAAAAAACTATCTACTTGCTTTTGTCCTAGTTCAACTGGGTGTTTCATTTGGTTAAAACGGATAAACATTGCAATCCAGTAGATATAGCTCTCAATGGTTCGTTTCGCGTAGCGTTTAACTCGCATTTGCTCTGCTACATAGGTTAGAAATGGCGATTTCATTCAGGTAAATAATTTATGATTCTATACTGTATAAATACACAGTGTTTGGCGCTTTGTCAAACTATCGCTGCATATGCGACAACTCGTCGCTTTTCTGCGTAACCATTGTTCGAGTCCACGGTTGTAAGCCATATATAGCTTGGGATAGCGAAGTATGATAAAACAGTATCTATACGCAAAAGCGACAACTTGTCCCGTTAAAACCCGACAATTTGTCGTCTATTAAGATGTTAGGGCTTTTGTCCCAATTACTTCAAAAATGAAGTTTCTGCCAGCGTATAAAACCGTGCTTTGTCCCTAGCAGCCTGACTAATTGGCGGTCATAGCGCAGTTCAGCTTTTGCATTCCAACGGTAGCCCCACCGATCTGCTGCTATTGGTTCCAGTGCAGACAAAAGTAAAAAACAAGTTGTTGTGTTGGGGTTGGTTGTTTTAAGGTATCGGGTAATTTTTAACTAAGGGCAGTTGTATCGGTGCGGGCGGCAAAGCCGCGCAAGGCCGGTGGTAAGCCCTAACAAAAACGCTAAAACGGACAATTCCTCGCTGGCTGGGTTCGTGCCTCACCAAGTATAGCCAGCAAGTCATTGCCGCTTAGCTCAGCGTTAGGGCTTTTGTCCCAATTACTTCAAAAATAAAGTTTCTGCCAGCGTATAAAACCGTGCTTTGTCCCTAGCAGCCTGGCTAATTGGCGTTCATAGCGCAGTTCAGCTATTGCATTCCAACGGTAGCCCCACCGATCTGCTGCTATTGGTTCCAGTGCAGACAAAAGTAAAAAACAAGTTGTTGTGTTGGGGGTGGTTGTTTTAAGGTATCGGGTAATTTTTAACAAAGGGCTGTTGTATCGGTGCGGGCGGCAAAGCCGCGCAAGGCCGGTGGTAAGCCCTAACAAAAACGCTCAAACGGACAATTCCTCGCTGGCTGGGTTCGTGCCTCACCAAGTATAGCCAGCAAGTCATTGCCGCTTAGCTCAGCGTTAGGTGCCAATGTGTATGCATGGATAGTGAGGAATTTTAGTCTATTAGCTGGCGGCGTTATACTAGTTCCTTTGGCTCTGTTCATTAGTTTAATGGCGATTGGTTTGGGAGTGGGATTTTCAGAAGCTCCTTTTAAAAATGCCTCAAAAGTAATTCTTCCCACATTGTCTTACATTGGAGTTTATTGTTTGTGTGTCTGGCGCTCCGTAAGCAGTTTTAGGAAAAGCGGGAGCTACGGATACTGGGACATGATCCCTATTCTGTATTTCACTATAGGGGCGTTAATAATACTCATGATGGGCGGCACAAAATGAATGCACCTAACAAGGCAAATGAAAACCGGACACTGCCTCGCTGGCTGGCGTCGTTCCTCCGCAGTATAGCCAACTCGGCTGTGCCGCTTATTTGAATCGTTAGGGCTTTTGTCCCAATTACTTCAAAAATAAAGTTTCTGCCAGCGTATAAAACAGTACTTTGTCCTAGCAGCCTGACTAATTGGCAGTTATAGCGCAGTTCAGCTTTTGCATTCCAACGGTAGCCCCACCGATCTGCTGCTATTGGTTCCAGTGCAGACAAAAGTAAAAAACAAGTTGTTGTGTTGGGGTTGGTTGTTTTAAGGTATCGGATAATTTTTAACTAAGGGCAGTTATATCGGTGCGGGCGGCAAAGCCGCGCAAGGCCGGTGGAAGCCCTAACAAAAACGCTCAAACGGACAATTCCTCGCTGGCTGGGTTCGTGCCTCACCAAGTATAGCCAGCAAGTCATTGCCGCTTAGCTCAGCGTTAGGGCTTTTGTCCCAATTACTTCAAAAATAAAGTTTCTGCCAGCGTATAAAACAGTACTTTGTCCTAGCAGCCTGACTAATTGGCAGTTATAGCGCAGTTCAGCTTTTGCATTCCAACGGTAGCCCCACCGATCTGCTGCTATTGGTTCCAGTGCAGACAAAAGTAAAAAACAAGTTGTTGTGTTGGGGTTGGTTGTTTTAAGGTATCGGATAATTTTTAACTAAGGGCAGTTATATCGGTGCGGGCGGCAAAGCCGCGCAAGGCCGGTGGAAGCCCTAACAAAAACGCTCAAACGGACAATTCCTCGCTGGCTGGGTTCGTGCCTCACCAAGTATAGCCAGCAAGTCATTGCCGCTTAGCTCAGCGTTATATGTCATGAGCGAGATTGATTTTTCATTAGTGATGTTAGGAATTTTTCTGTTCCAGTCCTTCCTAGCTCTCGCTGTTTTTTTATTGCTCGCTAAAAAATACAAAGATTGTGGATACTTTGAGAAAGGCGGAAACGAAGTTTCGGGTAAAAGTCTGTTGATATATTGTTTGGCAGTTATTTTAATCCCCATTTTAGGGCCTGTATTAGGCTTTGGGCTGTATTTGGGATCCAATCCGAACTCCCATTATAAAGAAAGTCCCGCTTTTATTGATACAGGTGATTCTTCATCGAACGGTGGTGGTGAATAAATGACATATAACAAGGCAAATGAAAACCGGACACCGCCTCGCTGGCTGGCGTCGTTCCTCCGCAAGTATAGCCAACTCGGCTGTGCCGCTTATTTGAATCGTTAGAAGGCACTTATGGGCATAGCGTTTTGCATTAAATGTGGAACACAGAAGAAATCCCCTTTTACAGTGTGCAAAAGCTGTGGTTTCAAACCGACAAAAACCGCAGAAAAGGCTAAAAGTCTATGGTTGTCATCTGATCGAAAACAGACTCTTGAGGATATTGAATTAAACGCAGAACCAGCACCTGAGCAACTCAAAGAGTTCGCTAGTCTTTTGTCTAGAGGACAGTCGGTTAAGTTTCCTTCAAACGAAATAAAAATGCTGATAGAACAGCATGATTACATCCAGGAGTTCAAAACATGGAAAGCAATGCTATTTGGCGCTTGTTTTTTAATTCTTCCAGTCATAGCCATTCTGCTTTTGGTATTTGGGTAAATGTGCCCTCTAACAAAGGCGATTAATGCGGACAAAAATCCATTGGCTGCTCTTCGTCCCTCAGGCATTATAGCCAATAAATTCTTGCCGTTTATCGCGGTCGTTATACACAAAAATGGAATGATGGACTTTTATCAATTCGCAGATAGTCTTTTGAGCAAAGAAGCCACACTGACCTATTCATGGAATGAAGAAAAATCTGAGGTTACGATACCAAGAGAAAATTCTGATGGGTTTGACATTACTATTGGCGAAGATAGTGAACAAATTTATCTTCTGACAAATTGCGGATATCACGATCACTGGCACTCTGAAATGTTTGAATCTCTCGAAGAAGCCTATGAGACTGTCTTTGGCTTAGTCAGAGATCTTTTATCTAATGCAATGCGTGTTTTAGAAAAACGATCAAACGATTCTGCTTATTGCTGGCAACTTCAAATAAATGAAAACGGTTGCTGGAAAACAGAGTCTAAAACTTCATTATTGTTTTGGAATTACTTTGGCAAAAAGTCTGAGGTAGTCTTCTCTAATAATACTTTACCCAAGCGAGCATTGTGTATAACAAAATAAATCAAACCGGAAAAAACTCGTCGGGCCATCGCTTCGCGATTATAGCCCAACCAGTTTTTCCGTTTATTTAAGACGTTAGAATCACATATCATCATCGGAGGATGAATTGAAAAAATTTGTTTTAGCTTGTTTTTTATTAACTGTTGTATCGCTTTGGGGTTGCAAAAGTACTGATGGCGAGAATGCTCAAATCATTAAATACGACTCAAATTGTGCAGTCCATAAGCAAACTAAAGAAGAGCGTCTTGCTTCTGACTTCCAAGAATTTTTAGTATCTACAAGTCCTCCACGTTACCCTATCGATGCTGTATTAAATAAAATTGAGGGGTATACGCGATTGGAATTTGATATTGCTCAAAACGGCAAGCCAGTCAATATAAAAGTAATTGAAGCTTTCCCATCAGACATATTTAATACTGTAGCAATTCAGGCGCTATCGGGTTGGAGATTTAAAAAGGCCAATATCAAGTGTCGGGTCGTGCAACTGGATTTTAAGCTAGGGTAAAGTGATTCTAACAATGGCACTCAAGCGGAAACAAAATAGTTGGCAGGTTTCGCTTCGCTCACAGTATAGCCAACTATTTTGTTCCGCTTAGTGCGGCCGTTATGTGACTAGCCTAATTGTATGCATTTAAGATCCCTAAACGAATTTGTTGTATTGCTTTGTGCGGGTATCACGACCATCGACTTCGCATTTTTACCTCAGAAACAAGGACTTTCGATATCCCTCTATGCAGTTCCAATCGGACTGGGATCTATCTACTTCCTTTCCTTTTTAACTTCTAAAAAAAGTCCTTTGGTAGCGCTATTTAAAATTTTGTTGACCTATTCTTTAGCTTCTTCATTGTTTGTTGGCATTCTTGTTCCGAGCAGTCAGGCAATATCATACGGCTTTGAATTTGGCTTCAGTTTAAGCGGCTGGTCCTCAACATTTGGCAAGTGGGCGCTATTGCAGTTTGGCGCAGGTATCTTATTCGCCGTATTAGCTTGGTTATCGTTCTCAGGGCTTAAAAAACACATCGGCACATAACAAAAGCAATCAAAACGGACAAAAACTCGTTGGCTTTTGGTCGTTACACTCCCTATTATAGCCAACAAGTTTTCGCCGTTTATTGCGGCCGTTAGTTGCCATTATGAAAACCGAAGAATATACCTCAAATCATATTCCTAAAAGTACGCGAATCTTCAATTTTATTTGGGGAACAGGACTTGTTGTTTTGGCGGTTTTTGCTTGGACAGGAGGTTCGTTTAGTTTACCGGGTAAAGGAGCATCTGATGGCGTTACTTACACCGGGGATGCACTGACATTATTTGTTATCGCTGCGGTAGTTGGGGCAATAAATCTATTTATCACTGTTGTTGATCATTATGACAAGCGTGACAATGAGCACTATTACAAAAAAGCTAGCCAATATTGCTCGTACATTGCCGTTATCCTTGCTTTCGCCGCAACCGCAATGCAATATGCCAGTGATCAAGTTGCGCCTGTTATTATCAGCAATGGCAACTAACAAAATAAATCAAACCCGGACAAAACTCGCTGGCCCTCGCTCATTCTTCGCGATTATAGGCCATCAAATTTTGCCGTTTATTTAAACCGTTATGTAGCTACCTAAATTAATGAACAAGGCTCTCTTCTCAAACTTTGATTGCGGTGACTACTTAGTAGATGAATTTGCTAAAGGATATTACGATGATGAAAGTTATCTGCAATTAGTATACGCGTTTGACGAAGTTAATCTTTCCGACGATTCGCATGTTTTGTTTATAGGTAGTGCAGGTGCGGATGGTATCGAATTTTGTTATCGATTGAATAAAAAAGGTATCTGGGCTTACTATCCAATTGATGATGAATTCAAATATATTGCCAGAGACATAAATGAACTGATTAGTGGATGGCAAACAGGTTCAATTTTTGTGTAAGCTACATAACAAAGCAAATGAAAACCGGACACCGCCTCGCTGGCTGGCGTCGTTCCTCCGCAGTATAGCCAACTCGGCTGTGCCGCTTATTTGAATCGTTAGGGCTTTTGTCCCAATTACTTCAAAAATAATGTTTCTGCTAGCGTATAAAACAGTACTTTGATCCTAGCAGCCTGACTAATTGGCGGTTATAGCGCAGTTCAGCTTTTGCATTCCAACGGTAGCCCCACCGGTCTGCTGCTATTGGTTCCAGTGCACATAAAAGTAAAAAACAAGTTGTTGTGTTGGGGCTGGTTGTTTTAAGGTATCGGGTAATTTTTAACTAAGGGCGGTGGTATCGGTGCGGGCGGCAAAGCCGCGCAAGGCCGGTGGAAGCCCTAACAAAAACGCTCAAACGGACAATTCCTCGCTGGCTGGGTTCGTACCTCACCAAGTATAGCCAGCAAGTCATTGCCGCTTAGCTCAGCGTTATATGGCAAGGAGAAAACGTGAGCAAATATGGTGAAGTAGCCGTTCTTGCAATGAAAAATACTGTTATTGTAAAAGATCCAGCAGTTGCATGGAATACTTCGGCAAAAGAAGCATTCGGAGAAAAAATAGCGTCTATTAAAAAGGGATGTCCAAGAGGCGCATTTTTGGGCCTCGCAGAAGAGGGGTTTTTAAAAGGTGTGCCCAAAGGCAATTATACAAATTCTGAACTCAATAAAAAATACGCTGTCAACGCCGTTAATTTGCTATCCAAAGATAACCGATTCCTTCAAAATAAAAAGCTGCTTTGGATAGAATCGTGCAACTCAACAACTAAAGTGCAAAATGGGCAAATTGATGTTGTCTTAGCGCTTTGGGAGCAAGGCTACATCAAACATGCCATATAACAAGGCAAATCAAAACCGGACACCGCCTCGCTGGCTGGCGTCGTTCCTCCGCAGTATAGCCAACTCGGCTGTGCCGCTTATTTGAATCGTTAGTTGCTTAGGGAAAAATCAAATATGGAAAATTCTGAACGCCCATTCTCACTTATGCTTATTGTTGCTATTTACTTTCTGACGGGATTCATGGCCTGTTTGGCTTTGCTAACTGGTAAACCTACAGACTTTCTTAGCATCTCGACGTTATTTATTGCATATGGCCTAATTAAAAAAGCAAGCTGGGCGCTAATCGGCCTAAAAGTGGTCGTTGTATTTCAATTGCTGATAGTTGGAATGATGCTCCTTTTTATGATTCTTCCGGGTAATTCTAGTGGAGAAGCATACATAGGATTAGGTGCAATGCGTTGGGACATATCTCCCACATTGTTTAAATTGATGTTTTTCAGTTTTGTAGGTTTTCAAGCTTATGTTGCATTTTCAAAAGAAACGCAGTCCTTTGTCGCACGCAACTAACAACAAAATTCAAACCGGACGCAACCACTTTGGCTCCGCTCGTGCCTCGCGCAGTCTAGCCAAAGCGCTATGCGCCGTTTAATTTAAACGTTAGGGCTTTTTTCCCAATTACTTCAAAAATTAAGTTTCTGCCAGCGTATAAAACCGTGCTTTGTCCGTAGCAGCCTGACTAATTGGCGGTCATAGCGCAGTTCAGCTTTTGCATTCCAACGGTAGCCCCACCGATCTGCTGCTATTGGTTCCAGTGCAGACAAAAGTAAAAAACAAGTTGTTGTGTCGAGGTTGGTTGTTTTAAGGTATCGGATAATTTTTAACTAAGGGCAGTTATATCGGTGCGGGCGGCAAAGCCGCGCAAGGCCGGTGGAAGCCCTAACAAAAACGCTCAAACGGACAATTCCTCGCTGGCTGGGTTCGTGCCTCACCAAGTATAGCCAGCAAGTCATTGCCGTTTAGCTCAGCGTTAGGGCTTTTATCCCAATTACTTCAAAAATAAAGTTTCTGCCAGCGTATAAAACAGTGCTTTGTCCCTAGCAACCTGACTAATTGGCGGTCATAGTGCAGTTCAGCTTTTGCATTCCAACGGTAGCCCCACCGATCTGCTGCTATTGGTTCCAGTGCAGACAAAAGTAAAAAACAAGTTGTTGTGTTGGGGTTGCTTGTTTTAAGGTATCGGGTAATTTTTAACTAAGGGCAGTTGTATCGGTGCGGGCGGCAAAGCCGCGCAAGGCCGGTGTAAGCCCTAACAAAAACGCTCAAACGGACAATTCCTCGCTGGCTGGGTTCGTGCCTCACCAAGTATAGCCAGCAAGTCATTGCCGCTTAGCTCAGCGTTAGCTGCAACGGAGAGAGTATATTAAATCTTCGGATTACCCAGAATTGATTGGCTCATTATCGCAGGAAGATAAAGTTCTTTTTTATGAGCTACTTGCACATCGAATGACAATTGCAATTCGAGATTTTTGGTCAAATGATGATTCATCAAATGAATTGAAAATCTCTCAAATGAAATGGATAAATGAAATCTTACACCGCGTGACCTCCAAAATAAGAGTTGAAAGGTTGAAGCTTCACAAATGGTCAGAAGAGGAGTTCAATGACATGATAATCATGTATGTTAATAAAGAACCAAGCATTGGCTCCATGGTGGCTTGGGCAATAACCAGTGCATATGAAAAAGTTGTCAACAATGGCAGCTAACAAGCAAATGAAAACCGGACACCGCCTCGTTGGCTGGCGTCGTTCCTCCGCAAGTATAGCCAACTCGGCTGTGCCGCTTATTTGAAACGTTATATGCTTTAGCTTTTTACAAAAGTAACTTATGAATTCTAGTACACCATTGAAACTGCTCGATTTTGAGTTTGATGATGAGCACTTGTGTGAAGCGAACCCGTTTCCAACAGAAACAAGATTGCTTCATTGTGTAAACAACTCGGGTGTTGATTCGAATTCATGGCAACTCCATTGCTTTAGGCTAGCTTCTGCAGCTGAAGTAGAAATGGGCGAAGCTGAAGATTTAAATGAGCTCATTGCACACAATATGTTGGTAGTGAGTTATTGCCCGTTCTGCGGAGAAAAACTCGTTGATAAAGATCGCACATAACAAAACAAATGAAAACCGGACACCGCCTCGCTGGCTTTTGTCGTGCCTCCGCAGTATAGCCAACTCGGCTGTGCCGCTTATTTGAATCGTTATGAGTACAGGTGAACAGTGAAAGTGCAACCAATAGATGTGACTTATATTTTAGCAGGGCATGGCTGGAGTTCGTGTCATTTCTTCGTTGGTCACAAAATCTATTCGTATGAGCCTACTCATGTTTTTAATAACCCTCTGGAAGAACTGATCTTTGGCCTAATAGGTTTAATGAGAGGTGAAAAATCTTCAACTGTTAAGTGGTTTGATGAGCCAGGGGCGTATGAGCTGACTTTTAATATTGATAAAGTTCGAAACGACTATGTTGAAGTGGTAATTGATAGCTACGCAGAAGATAACACTGTAACAAACAGCAAAAAGTTAGCCTCGGTTGGATTCAAATGTTATTTGAGAGACTTCGTGATTTGCTTTTGGCACCAGCTTCAAAAACTGAGCAAGCAACTTGAAAGAAAAAAGTTTGCAGAAATCAGAAGACAGGATTTCCCTGTTCAGGCTTTTAAGAAATTCAACAAGGCATATGCAAAAAAGTACTCATAACAATGCAAATGAAAACCGGACACCGCCTCGCTGGCTGTCGTCGTTCCTCCGCAGTATAGCCAACTCGGCTGTGCCGCTTATTTGAAACGTTAGCTGTCAAAAAATATATGCGAGAAGTGAAGCTCTGGGGTCTAAGTGGTGCTGCGTTGATCGTTCCTGAAAAATCAGGGGTGATGTATAGCAATCAAGTAGGTGGAACTGCTTGCTTCCAAATGGCAATTGAAGGTGTGTTAATACCGCTCAATAATGACTGTTTACCTGAGCACCATGAAGAGTTGTTGGAAAGTTACTTGTGCAGATATTTCTCGGCTCTCGATCACGTATTTGGTGCCGATGATGTCCCCGAGTTTAATAAACTTCTTTGGAACTTTCCTGAAACTAGCGCGATTAGAGTTGATGAATCTAAAATCAATGAGTCGAGTGAAGCGTGGATTTACGTTATTGTAAACGAAAATCGTTTTAGTGACTTTTCCGGTTTTGCTGAATTCAAAGGAGTCCTAACTTGGGGCAACAGCGATTGACAGCTAACAAGGCAAATCAAAACCGGACACCGCCTCGCTGGCTGGCGTCGTGCCTCCGCAGTATAGCCAACTCGGCTGTGCCGCTTATTTGAAACGTTATGTTTATATAGGGAGATGGACTAATTGGCTAAGAAGTTGATAGTTTTACTTGGTTTCGTTGTGGTCGTCCTATTAACTAGTTATGCCTCTTATATCTACCTGATTACCCACCTGATTCATCCTCTGTTATACTGTATATAAAGACAGTATTATGAGGTTGTTTCCAGATGGCAAAAAACAAAGTTCAGTTTCAGGAAGGCTACAGCATTTACGAGCTTATGGAAGACTACGGTACGGAAGGAAAGTGTGAACAGGCTCTGTTTAACTGGCGCTATCCAGACGGATTTGTATGTAGGGAGTGCGGGAATAAATCATATTGTGAGTTGAAATCCAGGAAAGTACTTCAGTGCAACCGTTGCAAGCATCAACAGTCTCTGACAAGTGGGACCGTGTTTGACAAAACCAGAGTACCCTTGACTAAATGGTTTATGGCAATCCATCTGCTCACTCAGTCCAAAACAGGGATCTCCGCAATGGAGTTAATGCGCCAGATAAAAGTCAGTTACAACACGGCCTGGAAGCTCAAACACAAACTGTTGCAGGTCATGAAAGAAAGTGACGAAAAAATTAAGATTGGCGGCATTATCCAATTGGATGATGTCTATTGGGGAGGCGAAAAACGCGGGGGAAAGCGAGGTCGCGGTGCATCAGGTAAGACCCCGTTTGTGGCTGCGGTAGCACTGAATGAAGAGGGTCATCCAATCCATATGAAAATGACTGTCGTGGAAGGCTTTAAGACCAAAGAAATTAGTCAATGGGCGGACAAATATATTAAGCCGAACGCCGTGGTGATTTCAGACGGGTTGGCCTGTTTTCGGGCTGTAGCGAGTGAAGAACGCCACCACTTATATGCGAAAACGGGTGGTGATCTGGATAAGCTGGATCACTCCGCCTTCAACTGGGTAAATACGATGATCGGCAACGTGAAAAACTCACTTAGAGGAAGTTGTCACTCTATCGCATCAAAGCACCTGCCAAGGCACCTTGCGGAGTATTGTTTCCGATTTAATAACAGGTTCACCCTACATGATTTGCTGCCACGGCTGGCAAAGGCAGCGGTAATGACACCGCCAATGCCTTACAAGTTGTTAAAGCTGGCTGAACTAAGTGGGTAATCAGGTATATCTATGGAACACTGGTGGGCATGCAGTCAATGAATTTGAACAATGAAGGTGCCAGAACGCACATCATGTTGCTAGATATTGAGTCAAATTATCACGCACACGCTGAAATTGAAAAATCCAGATATCAGAAAGAGCTTGATATCAATAAAAAGATTGTCTTATTTGGTAAGTATCTAACAGAGGGGTATTTTGCACCGTTTCAGGATGAAATGATTAATGCTTCTGTCAACTTTTTCAAAAATGCCGTTGAACATAGGCATGAGAATGAGGATTACTACTTAGGTAAAGGTTTACCAGCCCCCTACAGTGAAGAGGCAATATCGCACTATAAGAGTAAATTGGCTTCAAAGGAGAGTATCTCCGAAAGAGAATATTTAATGCAGAAACGCATTTTTGAAGAATATTTATTGGAATCTAAGTATTATCACGCGGCAATGGAATTTTTCAATTATTAAAAGCGGTAGAATTTACGAGAAACATAACAAGACAAATGAAAACCGGACACCGCCTCGCTGGCTGGCGTCGTCCCTGCTCAGTATAGCCAACTCGGCTGTGCCGCTTATTTGAAACGTTATATGCCATTTAAGAAATAATGAAAAAAGTAAAGATCACTGGCGTAGATGGATTGAATAAAGTCCGTATGAGTAAAGCAATCAGAGAGCATACGGGTAGAAACCTGCGAGAATCTAAATCAATCACCGATGAATTGATGAATGAGCAATCCGTAGTTTTTGAAGTATTGATTGAAGAAAATGCACAAAGCCTAATGGACGCACTTGAGGACGCTGGTGCTAATGCAAATTTCGTAGAAGAGTAAGATGGCATATAACAAAACAAATGAAAACCGGACACCGCCTCGCTGGCTGGCGTCGTTCCTCCGCAAGTATAGCCAACTCGGCTGTGCCGCTTATTTGAAACGTTAGGGCTTTTGTCCCGATTACTTCAAAAATAAAGTTTCTGCCAGCGTATAAAATCGTGCTTTGTCCCTAGAAGCCTGACTAATTGGCGGTCATAGCGCAGTGCAGCTTTTGCATTCCAACGGTAGCCCCACCGATCTGCTGCTATTGGTTCCAGTGCAGACAAAAGTAAAAAACAAGTTGTTGTGTTGGGGTTGGTTGTTTTAAGGTATCGGATAATTTTTAACTAAGGGCAGTTATATCGGTGCGGGCGGCAAAGCCGCGCAAGGCCGGTGGAAGCCCTAACAAAAACGCTCAAACGGACAATTCCTCGCTGGCTGGGTTCGTGCCTCACCAAGTATAGCCAGCAAGTCATTGCCGCTTAGCTCAGCGTTATATGCACAAGGAATTTTGAGAATGAAAAGTAAATGAGTGAGCCTTCCGATACACAATTGCAAGTGGGTGACGTAGGCAGCTACGAATCATTATCGGGCAAACCTAATCCTGAAGAACTTGTAATCATATACATGCCTTCTTTAGCGGCTTTTATTGAAAGAGCAACCGAACTAAAAGGCTCTGAGCTTAGTGAATCAGAGTTACACCGGATTTCGCAGGTAGCTCAAGCAATGGCGCTCCCTCAAGATGTTGCTGAAAAAACAATAGCTGATAGAGGCGGTATAGTTTGACTGCATATAACAACAAAATTCAAATCGGACGCAAGCACTTTGGCTCCGCTCGTGCCTCGCGTAGTATAGCCAAAGAGCTTTGCGCCGTTTAATTTAAAAGTTAGGGCTTTTGTCCCAATTACTTCAAAAATGAAGTTTCTGCCAGCGTATAAAACCGTGCTTTGTCCCTAGCAGCCTGACTAATTGGCGGTCATAGCGCAGTTCAGCTTTTGCATTCCAACGGTAGCCCCACCGATCTGCTGCTATTGGTTCCAGTGCAGACAAAAGTAAAAAACAAGTTGTTGTGTTGGGGTTGGTTGTTTTAAGGTATCGGTTAATTTTTAACTAAGGGCAGTTGTATCGGTGCGGGCGGCAAAGCCGCGCAAGGCCGGTGGAAGCCCTAACAAAAACGCTCAAACGGACAATTCCTCGCTGGCTGGGTTCGTGCCTCACCAAGTATAGCCAGCAAGTCATTGCCGCTTAGCTCAGCGTTATGTTTGCACCGGATTGCAATCAGCTATGAAGATTTTTTATCTATTAATTTTGTTCAGCTTTAGTTCTATAGCGACAACTTGTATAACGAATGAAAAAGCATTTGAGCAATCGAGCAAAAAGTACAGCTCAAGAATTAATGTTGAAGTTCATCAGTCTGTCGAAGGCTTTGATGTACTAGTTTGGTTTCCAACTGCCATAGCAAAAATGCCATTGGATTCTGTTGTGTTTCATTTGGGTAATAAAGAGCAACCTGCTTTTTCTTCGCAACTAGCTATTTTCGAAGAGGATGGAAAAAAAGCCGTTTTTTTCACAACAAGCCACAGACATAAGCCAAGTGGTTATATAGTCGCAAGTTACGGCTCAGATTGTGGTATTCAAGTAGGTAAAGCAGTTGAATTGGAAACGCAAACCTAACAAACAAAGTCAGCGGGACTTTTACTCGCTGCCTTCGGCAAAAACACTCGTAAAAGCCCCTGCTTTGGGGCGTTATGTTTGCACCGGATTGCAATCAGCTATGAAGATTTTTTATCTATTAATTTTGTTCAGCTTTAGTTCTATAGCGACAACTTGTATAACGAATGAAAAAGCATTTGAACAATCGAGCAAAAAGTACAGCTCAAGAATTAATGTTGAAGTTCATCAGTCTGTCGAAGGCTTTGATGTACTAGTTTGGTTTCCAACTGCCATAGCAAAAATGCCATTGGATTCTGTTGTGTTTCATTTGGGTAATAAAGAGCAACCTGCTTTTTCTTCGCAACTAGCTATTTTCGAAGAGGATGGAAAAAAAGCCGTTTTTTTCACAACAAGCCACAGACATAAGCCAAGTGGTTATATAGTCGCAAGTTACGGCTCAGATTGTGGTATTCAAGTAGGTAAAGCAGTTGAATTGGAAACGCAAACCTAACAAACAAAGTCAGCGGGACTTTTACTCGCTGCCTTCGGCAAAAACACTCGTAAAAGCCCCTGCTTTGGGGCGTTAGGTTCCTAGAGCATTTATTAATGATTCGAATAATATGTATATTTTTGTGCTGTTTCACCTTACACGCTAAGAGTGCTGATAATGGTTTCGCACTAAAGATATTCGAGCGGATACTCCATTTGCCTTCAAGTTGTGTTTGGGATTTGTCAGGATCGCTTGTAGAAGATCAAATAGGTCTTTTTGAATGCAACGCTGAGGGATATCCGGTTGTCACAATAGTCGAGAAATTGAATCCTCAAAAACTAGAGGATATTAAAGTTTCAACTGAAATAGTTGACTATAGTGAACGATACTATAAAAACATTAAACATTATGATATCGAAGGACTTATTGAACATTCAGACGAGTATCATAGGATCTATATTGATCTGTTATGTGACGAAACGTACTGCATTACAATATTAGCTGAAGGAACCGAATCCGTAGTAAATTACGTCCTTAGACAAGTCAAATAGGAACCTAACAAATGCGATTAATGCGGACAAAAATCCATTGGCTGTCCTTCGTCCCTCAGGCATTATAGCCAATAAATTTTTGCCGCTTATCGCGGCCGTTATATTTCTTAGGGTTAGAAATTGAAAAAAGAGCAATTGGCACTTTTAAAAACTCTACAGAGGGGTTTGTTAAAAATTCGAACAATTGGATATGAAGGCCAACACTCCGGGCTATCTGTAGATCAAAGTGAGTTAATAGCAGACATTGCTGATGCTTTACATAATGTTCCTTATGCACTAACCGATGCCAATTTTGATCTGGATTTCCATACTAAAATCATGCTCGGTGGTTTCGATGAAAAGCATGGTACGTCAACAAATTTCAGGTTATTGGAAATCTACAATCACATTTTGCAATACGAAATATAACAATGGCATGCAAGCGGAAACAAAATAGTTGGCTGGTTTCGCTTCGCTCACAGTATAGCCAACTATTTTGTTGCGCTTTATGCGGCCGTTATATTTTTGGAAACAACGGAGGTTTAAACAATGAAAATTTATAGCTTAGGTTACGCTTTTTTCGCCGTTCTACTTTTATTCATGTCCGGCTGCAGTTCAACGAGCCCTTATTGCGCATTGCCTAAGGCAGAATCAGAAGAAGACGAGACTACCATAGTCATTTATAGACCACATGCTGTGTACGGAATATTTTATTCAACTCCATTCTCTATTAATGGCTGCAGAGTTAATGATTTGCCTAATAACTCTTATCACGTATATAAACTGCCAGCGGGGCAATACAAAATTGTAGCAGAAGAACAAATGTTTGCTGATGGCGGTAGTGGCGAAGTAACAGGAGTATTTGAAAAAAGTAAAACGTATTATATTCATTACTCCATGACTGCTGGCGACTTTATTGGTGCTCCTGGGGTCTATGTCTTTGAAACCGATACGCATATTGCTATTGTCCCACAAGACTATGCTTACAGTGTAATGCCTGAACTGGCGGAGAAAAAAATATAACAAGGTGCTCAAGAGGGACACAAACATGGCGCGCCTTCGGCATTATAGCGCCATGTATGTGCCCCTTAGCTAAGTGTTATGTGCCTATCAATTTTCCAAAATGTATGAATTATTAGAATCTGAAGGTTTTGGAGCCATAAAGTTTGGGATGAAGCCAAGCCAAGTAAAAAAAGCATGGAAGCAAGACTTGTTCTATGAAGATTGGATGGGTGGGAATTTAGAAAATTTTCTTTATTTTAGAGGTTTGCTTGTCGGTTTTAGTGGTGAATGTGAGGATGCGCCAACTGAGAACTCCAATGCATGTATGTTTCTTATCAAGTCTTCTTTACCCATCAAATTATGGGGCAAGTGTATTTCCAAATGTTCATTCAAAGAGATATCTTACCTCATTAAAGATCAGGGCATCGCTAGTCACAACATTGCAGAAAATGGCATTGCTTTAAACACTGGAAAGCTTCGATTTCAGTTTGATCAGTCAGGTTTATTAGATCAGGTTCATCTTCTTAAAGCTGACACATAACAAATGCGATTAATGCGGACAAAAATCCATTGGCTGCGCTTCGTACCTCAGGCATTATAGCCAATTAATTTTTGCCGCTTATTTGAATCGTTAGGGCTTTTGTCCCAATAACTTCAAAAATAAAGTTTCTGCCAGCGTATAAAACGTGCTTTGTCCCTAGCAGCCTGACTAATTGGCGGTCATAGCGCAGTTCAGCTTTTACATTCTAACGGTAGCCCCACCGATCTGCTGCTATTGGTTACAGTGCACGCAAAAGTAAAAAACAAGTTGTTGTGTTGGGGTTGGTTGTTTTAAGGTATCGGGTAATTTTTAACTAAGGGCAGTTGTATCGGTGCGGGCGGCAAAGCCGCGCAAGGCCGGTGGTAAGCCCTAACAAAAACGCTAAAACGGACAATTCCTCGCTGGCTGGGTTCGTGCCTCACCAAGTATAGCCAGCAAGTCATTGCCGCTTAGCTCAGCGTTAGGGCTTTTGTCCCAATTACTTCAAAAATGAAGTTTCTGCCAGCGTATAAAACCGTGCTTTGTCCCTAGCAGCCTGACTAATTGGCGGTCATAGCGCAGTTCAGCTTTTGCATTCCAACGGTAGCCCCACCGATCTGCTGCTATTGGTTCCAGTGCAGACAAAAGTAAAAAACAAGTTGTTGTGTTGGGGTTGGTTGTTTTAAGGTATCGGTTAATTTTTAACTAAGGGCAGTTGTATCGGTGCGGGCGGCAAAGCCGCGCAAGGCCGGTGGAAGCCCTAACAAAAACGCTCAAACGGACAATTCCTCGCTGGCTGGGTTCGTGCCTCACCAAGTATAGCCAGCAAGTCATTGCCGCTTAGCTCAGCGTTAGGGCTTTTGTCCCTATAACTTCAAAAATAAAGTTTCTGCCAGCGTATAAAAGCGTGCTTTGTCCCTAGCAGCCTGGCTAATTGGCGGTCATAGTGCAATTCAGCTTTTGCATTCCAACGGTAGCCCCACCGATCTGCTGCTATTGGTTCCAGTGCAGACAAAAGTAAAAAACAAGTTGTTGTGTTGGGGTTGGTTGTTTTAAGGTATCGGATAATTTTTAACTAAGGGCAGTTATATCGGTGCGGGCGGCAAAGCCGCGCAAGGCCGGTGGAAGCCCTAACAAAAACGCTCAAACGGACAATTCCTCGCTGGCTGGGTTCGTGCCTCACCAAGTATAGCCAGCAAGTCATTGCCGCTTAGCTCAGCGTTATATGGCAAGGAGAAAACGTGAGCAAATATGGTGAAGTAGCCGTTCTTGCAATGAAAAATACTGTTATTGCAAAAGATCCAGCAGTTGCATGGAATACTTCGGCAAAAGAAGCATTCGGAGAAAAAATAGCGTCTATTAAAAAGGGATGTCCAAGAGGCGCATTTTTGGGCCTCGCAGAAGAGGGGTTTTTAAAAGGTGTGCCCAAAGGCAATTATACAAATTCTGAACTCAATAAAAAATACGCTGTCAACGCCGTTAATTTGCTATCCAAAGATAACCGATTCCTTCAAAATAAAAAGCTGCTTTGGATAGAATCGTGCAACTCAACAACTAAAGTGCAAAATGGGCAAATTGATGTTGTCTTAGCGCTTTGGGAGCAAGGCTACATCAAACATGCCATATAACAAGGCAAATCAAAACCGGACACCGCCTCGCTGGCTGGCGTCGTTCCTCCGCAGTATAGCCAACTCGGCTGTGCCGCTTATTTGAATCGTTATATTCACTGAGAGAGTAAATGAAATTCGGTGTTCGTTTAGAAGGCGAAAATTACGAAATAATGTTCGAAGGTAAAACGCAACTCCTTGGATTTGTAACTACGCGAATTGTAAAAGCCGAGAACCCTGAACAAGCAGAGCTAGAAGCTGTCGATTTGATAAGGAATGACAGAGCTTTGAACAACATAATGTTGTCCGGGTCATCATATACTTCAACAATAAGGGTTACAGAAATGTGGCAAGAATCTTGGTGGAAAAGACCAGGTGGCAAGGGTTTTACTTTTTTCCCTATGGACTCCGAAAAGTGAATATAACAAGGCAAATGAAAACCGGACACTGCCTCGCTGGCTCGCGTCGTTCCTCCGCAAGTATAGCCAACTCGGCTGTGCCGCTTATTTGAAACGTTATACGACCTAAAACCAGTATGTCCAAATCCGAATTTGCCAGTGCCGTAAGAGAGAATTTTGCGTTTCTGATAGAGTGCTACAATTACCAAGAGAAAAACGCAGACGATTATACAATCGAGTATTCTAACAATACGATGATCATCAAAGTTGAAGGTGTTCACTGGGGATTAAATTCAAGAGTTGCCTTGGGTACAACCTTTGGTAGCTTTGAGAATTTTGACTTATTCGATGTAATTCGAAGCATCGCAAATATCAGATTTAAATTGATTCCCAAACTCTGCCAAATTGATCAGCTGCCTGTACTCGCCAGCCTTCTTAAAACTTACGGTGAGCCCGTTTTGAAAGGAGATGCTTCTTGTTTTTCCAAGGTTCAAGAAATCGTTAATGCTCGACCACGATTTTACTCTCCAGCAGGCGGTAAATAGTCGGTCGTATAACAATGGCAATCAAACCGGACAAAAACTCGTTGGCTCCCCCTCGTTCCTCGGGCATTATAGCCAACATGTTTTTGCCGTTTATTGCGGCAGTTAGCAGCACCAAAATAGGTCACACAAATTAGTCAAGATTAAATTTACCTGATTACCCACTTAGTTCAGCCAGCTTTAACAACTTGTAAGGCATTGGCGGTGTCATTACCGCTGCCTTTGCCAGCCGTGGCAGCAAATCACGTAGGGTGAACCTGTTATTAAATCGGAAACAATACTCCGCAAGGTGCCTTGGCAGGTGCTTTGATGCGATAGAGTGACAACTTCCTCTAAGTGAGTTTTTCACGTTGCCGATCATCGTATTTACCCAGTTGAAGGCGGAGTGATCCAGCTTATCCAGATCACCACCCGTTTTCGCATATAAGTGGTGGCGTTCTTCACTCGCTACAGCCCGAAAACAGGCCAACCCGTCTGAAATCACCACGGCGTTCGGCTTAATATATTTGTCCGCCCATTGACTAATTTCTTTGGTCTTAAAGCCTTCCACGACAGTCATTTTCATATGGATTGGATGACCCTCTTCATTCAGTGCTACCGCAGCCACAAACGGGGTCTTACCTGATGCACCGCGACCTCGCTTTCCCCCGCGTTTTTCGCCTCCCCAATAGACATCATCCAATTGGATAATGCCGCCAATCTTAATTTTTTCGTCACTTTCTTTCATGACCTGCAACAGTTTGTGTTTGAGCTTCCAGGCCGTGTTGTAACTGACTTTTATCTGGCGCATTAACTCCATTGCGGAGATCCCTGTTTTGGACTGAGTGAGCAGATGGATTGCCATAAACCATTTAGTCAAGGGTACTCTGGTTTTGTCAAACACGGTCCCACTTGTCAGAGACTGTTGATGCTTGCAACGGTTGCACTGAAGTACTTTCCTGGATTTCAACTCACAATATGATTTATTCCCGCACTCCCTACATACAAATCCGTCTGGATAGCGCCAGTTAAACAGAGCCTGTTCACACTTTCCTTCCGTACCGTAGTCTTCCATAAGCTCGTAAATGCTGTAGCCTTCCTGAAACTGAACTTTGTTTTTTGCCATCTGGAAACAACCTCATAATACTGTCTTTATATACAGTATAACAGAGGATGAATCAGGTGGGTAATCAGGTAAATTTATGAATAAAAAGATTTTTAGATACGGAAACAACTTCTACAACTTCGAAAAACTAATCGCCGCTGAAACTGATTTAGACAATCACCAAGTACACTTAACATTTGAAGGCGGAGTTACTAAAACGCTAGAGCACAAAGCAAATGACCAGAACAGAGGTTTCTATCTTTTCATATTTAACCCTCTATGTGCCGCTTTAGAGCGTGGAGATTTTGACTATAAAGTACCCAAGGACGTTCATGAAGAGTACCTTAAGGAATTCGGATGAAGTACTGCTAACAAGAAAAATCAAAACGGAAAAAACTCGCTGGGCCATCGCTTCGCGATTATAGCCCAACCAGTTTTTCCGTTTATTTAAGCAGTTAGGTTGCAAAAAGGTCAAACTCAAAATTAGGGAAGTGAATTGAAATCAGGGAAAGCGGAAATATTTGAAATAGAGTCAGCAGGCAAACTGCTTTTTCTTTGTATAGCGTCCTTTGGTATTTTTGTCATTGTGAAGCTTTTTCAATTGACTAGTCGAATCAACCAATATTCCTCGAATCGAATCCCTAAGCTATTTACCTACTTCACGGTTAGCTTGTTCGCTGTTTCCTTTCTTAGCCTTGTCATTGCACTTATCAATTTTGATCAGCCGGAGCTACTCAGGGGGTCGATAGGTTTGCATGTTGTATCAACAGTCTTCGATATAATTTGGATAATTATGGTTCGCAATAGAGTTAACGTTATTTTTGGTGCGCAACAAGGTCATGCGAGTTGGTTGCATCCTTTGGCTGTTTCAATATTTCATGTTATTTATATTCAATACAAAATAAATAAACACTATTCGGCCAACGCAACCTAACAATGGCAATCAAACCGGACAAAAACTCGTTGGCTGCTCCTCGTTCCTCGGTCATGATAGCCAACATGTTTTTGCCGTTTATTGCGGCCGTTATGTGCCTTTTGAGATATGTACGAAATAAAAAATTGCAGTCACAAAATCCAAAAATTGGGCTTTTTAATTCGTAGTCTGTGCTGTTTTTTATTTGCATGTTCCATGTTGGCTTTTGTTGGCGCAGTTGTTGCCATGGTTTTAGAACCCTTTCATTTCATCACAATAGTCGGAGTACTTGTTTCTTTAATCATGGGACATGTTTCAGGTAAGATTCTGCTAACAGGATATGCACCAAAATACCTGCTGTTTGCACATGGTCGTTTGCGTGTGGATAAGCTCTAATGCTCTTCAACTTTGCACATAACAAAGCAAATCAAAAACGGACACCGCCTCGCTGGCTGGCGTCGTTCCTCCGCAGTATAGCCAACTCGGCTGTGCCGCTTATTTGAAACGTTATATGCCTTGGATTATCCTTTGAAATACTCTTTCTTTTTGCTTGCATTTACTCTTTTGGTAGCGTGTCAAAAACATGATGGAAACATTGTAATTGAGTTAAAGAAGTCTTCTGTTTTGGCTAACAAGGTCGAAGTCCATAGCCTAGAAGAATTTATTAATAGCATTGATGCTCGGAAAGTTAATTCATTGGTTATCATGCTTGATAATGATGCCGACCCAATGGCTCTCAAAGAGGCCGTTTCTCTAGCAAAAAACCGAGGTATTCAAAACATTTCTGTCGCGTCCGTTGACCCTTAGGTCAGTTCGGCATATAACAAGGCAAATGAAAACCGGACACCGCCTCGCTGGCAGGCGTCGTTCCTCCGCAGTATAGCCAACTCGGCTGTGCCGCTTATTTGAAACGTTATGCAAAAAATGGATCTGAAATGTGACCGTTGCTGAAGAGATAAATAAACTTCATCAAAAAGCATGGAGTAACTACGATGACTTTACTGAATCACTAGAAAGAGCTGTATCAGTATGTCAGGTTGCATATGAAAATGGCGAAAACACACCTTTGTTCATAAATAACTATGCAGCTGTTTTACTAGATCTCCGTCGAGATGAAGAGGCCTTGTCCCTACTTAGAAGCTGTAATCCATCGTTTTCGGAATACTGCTCAAACATGGCCATAGCAATTGCCAAAGCAGCTTATGACTTGGAACTAATTCGGAAGTGGAACCAGGCAGCAACAAAGCAGCACAAGCAAGACGGAGCAATTGTTGCTTATATGGACTAGCAGGGCTTGTAATGCATAACAAAAAGCTGCACGCGGACACATACTGCTACGTTGGTTTTTGTGTCTGTCGCTGCGCTCTAATTTTACACAAAAACGCTCTCCGCAGTATGTGCCGGTGAGCTTGGCGTTATATTCACTGAGAGAGTAAATGAAATTCGGTGTTCGTTTAGAAGGCGAAAATTACGAAATAATGTTCGAAGGTAAAACGCAACTCCTTGGATTTGTAACTACGCGAATTGTAAAAGCCGAGAACCCTGAACAAGCAGAGCTAGAAGCTGTCGATTTGATAAAGAATGACAGAGCTTTGAACAACATAATGTTGTCCGGGTCATCATATACTTCAACAATAAGGGTTACAGAAATGTGGCAAGAATCTTGGTGGAAAAGACCAGGTGGCAAGGGTTTTACTTTTTTCCCTATGGACTCCGAAAAGTGAATATAACAAGGCAAATGAAAACCGGACACTGCCTCGCTGGCTCGCGTCGTTCCTCCGCAAGTATAGCCAACTCGGCTGTGCCGCTTATTTGAAACGTTAGGGCTTTTGTCCCAATTACTTCAAAAATAAAGTTTCTGCCAGCGTATAAAACAGTGCTTTGATCCTAGCAGCCTGACTAATTGGCGGTCATAGCGCAGTTCAGCTTTTGCATTCCGACGGTAGCCCCACCGGTCTGCTGCTATTGGTTCCAGTGCAGACAAAAGTAAAAAACAAGTTGTTGTGTTGGGGTTGGTTGTTTTAAAGTATCGGGTAATTTTTAACAAAGGGCAGTGGTATCGGTGCGGGCGGCAAAGCCGCGCAAGGCCGGTGGTATGCCCTAACAAAAACGCTCAAACGGACAATTCCTCGCTGGCTGGGTTCGTGCCTCACCAAGTATAGCCAGCAAGTCATTGCCGCTTAGCTCAGCGTTATAAGCCAAGCTAATTTATGACGGATCTTTTAATCGCTGGGAAATTTGATAAAACTGTAATTCAGAATGCTCTGCGAACTGCAAGTGGGTTAAAAGATATTGTCGTTTTGACAAAAATCGAAGACTGTCTTGAGCTGTCTGAAAACACAAATTGGGTTACGTATTATCCTGATTACAATCATCGTTTTCCTACATTTGTTTCAGTTGATGGTATGGAGTTCCCGAAATCTGCTTTATCTGCATTGGCGAAAATACTAAAGTGCGATGTAGCCTTTGAGCTTTATTCTGATTCAAATCCCTTTGTTTACAGTCTAATCAATAGTAGTGGTGAAATGTCGACTTTTGCATTCCGTGAACAAGACATTGAACCGCTTAAATAGTAATGTGGCTTATAACAAAACAAATGAAAATCGGACACCGCCTCGCTGGCTGGCGTCGTTCCTCCGCAGTATAGCCAACTCGGCTGTGCCGCTTATTTGAAACGTTAGGGCTTTTGTCCCAAATAACTTCAAAAATAAAGTTTCTGCCAGCGTATAAAAGCGTGCTTTCTCCCTAGCAGCCTGGCTAATTGGCGGTTATAGCGCAGTTCAGCTTTTGCATTCCCACGGTAGCCCCACCGATCTGCTGCTATTGGTTCCAGTGCACATAAAAGTAAAAAACAAGTTGTTGTGTTGGGGCTGGTTGTTTTAAGGTATCGGGTAATTTTTAACTAAGGGCGGTGGTATCGGTGCGGGCGGCAAAGCCGCGCAAGGCCGGTGGTAAGCCCTAACAAAAACGCTCAAACGGACAATTCCTCGCTGGCTGGGTTCGTGCCTCACCAAGTATAGCCAGCAAGTCATTGCCGCTTAGCTCAGCGTTATGTTTCATGTAAAGGTCACATTAATCAAAACCTTCATCTCAGCAACCATATTGTTTTTTCTTTTGGGTTGCACTGGTGCCCCTTTAATAGTCGGTTCAGTTATTGAACCTGGAAATAAGAGAGATGGTGAAAGAACAGTAAAAGTAAAAGCTTTATTGCGAGAAGGCCGCTACTGCACAGAAATAAGTTTTTCCGACCCTCATGCTGTTTTGGATTGGGAGATGTCTGACCTAAAAACGTACAGACCAACTCACCCAATCTCGGTCAAATACATCATTGAAATACCTGAAACTAAACTGATTGAAGAAGTGGATCTAGGGGAATATTCGAAGCCAAATTTTAATGCTGCATATAACGCAAAGGAGTTCTATCATGAGTTCAACTTACATGTTGATGAAATTCCTCATTACAGAGCGGAAGTATTTGTAACGACCATTTTTACAGGGTCAGAAGAAGGACTAGAAACATATAGTTTTGAAATCAGTATTTCTGAATGGTCGTGCAAATGAAACATAACAAATGCGATTAACTGCGGACAAAAATCCATTGGCTGTCCTTCGTACCTCAGGCATTATAGCCAATAAATTTTTGCCGTTTATCGCGGTCGTTAGGTTTGCACCGGATTGCAATCAGCTATGAAGATTTTTTATCTATTAATTTTGTTCAGCTTTAGTTCTATAGCGACAACTTGTATAACGAATGAAAAAGCATTTGAGCAATCGAGCAAAAAGTACAGCTCAAGAATTAATGTTGAAGTTCATCAACAACTACAGGTGAGCATAAGTTTGCATGCGAAACGGAATACACTGGAGCGCCTGCTGTTGATAAGTACGCTGTTGAGTATATTCTGAGTTACTGCGCCAAAGAGGCCGTAAAACAAGGGCATCAAGTCGCCGATAAACGCCTGTTAAACCTAGATTTATCTCAGGGCAAGATCATGAACATAAGTTGTTCAATTGACGGTCGAATCACCAACTCCCCTGGACGATGGGAAGCGTCTGTGATCTTATACTCTCTTTTGCGGAGAGAGTCATGGAAACAGGGGCATTTGAACAGTTTTTTAGTGAGTTAGAAGATCCCCGGCAGTCGGCCAAGGTTGCCCATTTATTTACTGATATTTTATTCCTGGTGGTATGTGCGTCTATTGCCGGAGCAAAAGGGTGGGAAGACATTGAAGATTTTGGCGATTTGCATTTTGACTGGTTTACCGCAAAAGGACTATTTAAGAATGGCTTGCCAGTCCATGACACCATAGCTCGGGTGATATCAAGAATAGATAGTGAGCAGTTTCAGCGTTGTTTCATTGGCTGGATGCAGTCTGTGGTGGAGTTATCCGAAGGAAAACTCATTGCAATTGATGGCAAACGACTTTGTGGCTCATATAACCGGGAAGACAGGCAATCGGCTATCCACATGGTTAACGCCTTTGCCTCTGAGAATAACGTCGTGTTAGGGCAGATAAAAACTCAGAGCAAGTCGAATGAAATCACAGCCATACCGGCTTTGCTGAATATGCTGGACATAAAAGGCTGTTTAATTTCCATTGATGCAATGGGCTGCCAGACAGACATCGCTGAGCAAATTATTGATAGCGGCGGTGGTTACCTTCTGGCGCTAAAAGGGAATCAACAAGAGTTACATAATGACGTCCGCAAGGCGCTTGCTGGTGCGATAAATCAGGAAGTGATTTGTCTGGAAAAGGCGCACGGAAGAGGCGAAGCCAGAGCATATCATGTTATGGAAGCAGGTTCGTTGGCAGAAAGGTTTTGTGAATGGAAAGACCTGAAGAGTATTGGTGTAGCACTGAGCTATCGACAGACTAAACAAGGTAAAGAATCCCTTGAGTACCGATACTACATTAGCTCAGCCACGTTAACGAAAGCCCGATTTGCAAATGCAGTACGCAGTCATTGGGCTGTAGAAAATAGCCTTCATTGGGTACTTGATGTCTCAATGAAGGAAGATGAATGCCAGATATACCGTGGTAATGCTGCTGAGATACTATCGGGTGCGAGGAAGCTGGCCCTGAACATGCTTCGTGCAGAAACCACCAGAAAAGTCAGTATTCCACGCAAGCAAAAGCGCGCACATGGCAGCACTGAGTATCTGGATCAGGTATTAACAGCGGGTTTGGGAGAGATGAGTAAAATTTAAGCACTCATGCTCTCGCCCTGAGATTTATCTGTACCAAAAACGCCTAATGGCAGTTTGTGGACATTTGAATATGCCACTGATTTATACAAATCAAACCAGCTAACCGATAAAGAATATGGTTATTTAATTGCTTATATCGATCTGGGTTTGAATACACCGAGCAAGGCATTATAGTCGGATTTATAATAGGTGGTTCGGATCCGCCTCTTCCCACAGTTTAACCTGTTATTAGCCTCTGCTTCTCACAACGTTATATGGGGCAAGCAAACACAGTGCACCACATCATGTTTGATATAGATGGAACATTGGTCAAATCATGCGATTTTGACGAAGAGTGTTTCATTTCAGCTGTAGCGGAAGCCCTTGGTCACGAGATTGATTCTAACTGGGATAATTACCAACATGTTTCAGACGCAGGAATTCTCAATGAACACCTGGATAGGCGGGGTGTAACCTCGGGGGGTGATGAGGCTCAACGGTCTGTTAAGGAAGCTTTTATTGCAAAAGTTAAAGCGTATCTGTCAGAAAATCCTGCAACGGAAGTCGCTGGTGCTGCAAAACTTATTTCATATTTGGCGGGGCATAGTTCAGTTAGCCTGTCGATTGCAACAGGAGGTTGGGGGGAAACCGCACTACTAAAGCTGCGATCAGCTGGCATTGATGTTTCGGGTATTCCTATGGCTTCATCAAATGACCACTATGCAAGAATACGAATAATGAAAGCAGCAATGAAAAAAGCGAATGTCGGTGGCAGTGTGCCCGTTACCTACTTTGGTGATGCCGCATGGGATAAAAAAGCCTGTCGGGAACTGGGTTTCAATTTTGTGCTTGTTGGGGATCGTATTAAACATCATCAATCAGTTGAAAACTTTAAAAACACAAAGCAAATTCGGTCTCTAATCGGCATGTAACGAAACACTTATAGGAAACCTTGGTTGACCATGTCAGGATACACTTTGGCCACCCAAGGTGTGCACCCATCGGTGGGGAGAGTGTTGCTTATTATCATAACGCCAATTTAGAAAAGGACGTGGAAACAACATGGATTTATTGCTGTTTATAACAGTTTGCTGCGCTATGATTGCAAGCTGTTTTGTAGAAGTTAAAAACCGTGGTAGCAATAGTGTTGCCTATTCACTATGGAAATTTCTAAGCTATTACACCGTATTATCGAACCTGCTGGTGTTGCTATGGAGCGCGTCAATCCTGTTTGCCGCACAAAATCGCTTAGGGGAATTTGCCTTAAATGCAAATGTTTCAGCTGCGGTTACTTTTTACATTTTTACTGTTGGTGTCGCTAACTACCTCCTATTTGGTTGGCAAAATTTACCTTGGTTGGAGCGCATATCTGATTTGCTCGTGCATGCCGTTACGCCCATTCTCACTTTCTTGTTTTGGGTTTTTTTTGCCAATAAATCTGATCTGATTTTTTCTTACCTGGGCTATTGGTTAGTGTTTCCAATTTCTTATGCGGTTTACACCATTGTGCATGGGCATTGGACCCAGTTTTACCCTTATGAATTTACTAATGTGCGAGAGCTTGGTGCCAAGAGGGTGGTTATCAATACCTTGGCGTTAACGATAGCTTTGATTGCCGGCGGTTCACTATTTATACTGCTAGGCGATGCCATTGGATAATAATAAGCAAACGCTGCTTAATTCATGAAAACGTTGCTTGCAAAGTGAAAATTGCCATTAGGTGGTGGTTTGGGAGTAACTACTCCTTAGGTTGCCAGTTAACATTGGATGCAATGACTTGTTGTACAGGACTTTGATATGCAGAAGCCGGAAAAACCAAAAAACTATGTAAGGGACAATATCGTTATTGTTTTGCTGGGGTTGCTTGTATTTGCTGGCCTGCATTGGTTCGGTTTCAGTTTCTTTGCTGTGTTAGTTCCTATTTGGGTTGGCATAATCCTGTCCAACTATTGGTTCCGCGATTACAATGCAAAACTGCTGCAGTACCAACAATTTGTTAGGGAAGAAAAGCGCAAGGCCGATTTAGCAAAGTGTAGCGAACATGCAAGCAATGTTAATGAGAATATCGCCCGCTATATCTGCCAGCAACGGCAGAAGCGCGCCCAGGCAAAATGGTGGCAGTTTTGGGTTTAGTGCTGGTTCCAGCATGGATATTATGCGGCTTTAGTTATGCCCAACCATTGTTTGGGGCTATTGCAGGGCAAAAAGGCCTCTAACGCGGAGTAGATTCGAAAGTTATAGATATGAATATTAGGGAAGCAACGGCAGCCGATTGGCACGCTATTTGGCCGATTTTTCATGAAATCGTCAGTGCAGGTGAAACTTACGCTTATGACACCAATACCGATGAACAGCAGGCTAAACGAATATGGCTGCAAGCTCCGCGCAAAACTTATGTGTTGGAACGGGAGGGGGACATCCTCGGTAGCTATTATTTAAAAACCAACCAGGCCGGCCCGGGTAGCCATGTTTGTAATTGCGGTTATATGGTCTCTGCACAAGCGCGCGGCAAAGGCGTCGCTAGACAAATGTGCGAACATTCGCAAACTATCGCATTGTCCTTGGGCTATAAGGCCATGCAGTTTAACTTTGTGGTATCTAGCAATGAAGGTGCGATCGCCCTTTGGACTAAGCTAGGTTTTGCGACGGTAGGGCGGTTACCCAAGGCCTTCGCGCACCCTAAGGAAGGATTGGTTGACGCACTGGTCATGTATAAATGGTTAGGTAACCGACAAATGGACGACGTGTCAGCCTAGTTTTAGGCTTTTTCTGACGCCACCAGTGAACTTCGGTGTGAGCAAGGGGAGCCGGTAAACTGGCGGCGGGATTTACCTCAGGCCGTGCCGCGAATGGCGACCAAACCAGCACCCTGCAATACACGCAGGCCAGCCGGGAGTGTATGCTTTGGCTGGGCTCAGCACACGGAGTTGAGTACATGGGTATCAACCTGTTGGACTGCCAATTGGACGTTGTTGCCCATTCCCCTGGTGGTGCCGCATATGAAATGGGCTTGGCTTCTGGGCGCTACCTCGGGCAGCATGTGGCTGCGCACGCAACACGCATTGGTGCAGTGTGAGCATATATCCAATGGGTTGGTACCATTCATTTTCATCAGTAAGGATTATGAAAATCGTGGGGAATAGTTTGGGCAAGGTTGTTATTGTAACAGGCGGTAGCCGTGGAATTGGTGCTGCAACTTCTAAATTACTTGCCAAGCAAGGCTACAAAGTGTGCGTCAACTACCTGAAAAGCAATGCTAGCGCTGAGGCGCTTTGTCAGGATATCACGCAACTAGGCGGTCAGGCGTTTGCGTACCAGGCGGATGTCGCGAATGAAAACAAGGTGGACGAACTCTTTGCAGCGGTGCAGAAACGCTACGGAACGATAACCCACCTGGTAAATAATGCGGGTATTTTGTGTGAGCAAAAACCGTTTACTGAGATCAGTAGTGGGCGTTTCAAGCAAGTCATGCAATCCAATGTACTTAGCGCATTTTTGTGTTCTAGGGCTTTTGCTAAGCAGGCTGTTGGTCCTGGGGCAATCGCCAATGTCTCTTCTGTGGCCGCGCGCAGCGGTTCGCCATTTGAGTACGTTGACTATGCTGCTTCCAAAGGGGCTATGGATACACTGACCAAAGGGGTGGCGGCTGAATTGGCTGGTCGGAATATAAGGGTCAATAGCGTTAGGCCCGGTTTTATCCATACCGATATGCATGCCGATGGTGGTGAACCTCGCAGGGTGCAGCGGTTGAGCCCACAGATACCGCTGCAACGCGGCGGTACACCCGATGAGGTGGCCAATGCCATTTGTTGGCTGCTTTCGGACGAGGCATCTTATGTTACAGGTAGCTTTATTGATATTGCCGGTGGCAAGTAGCGTATTCCGCATGGTCAAAGCCAAATATTCGATTCAACCATACATTTTGCATTAGGAGAAACAATGCCGCACTGTGTAATAGAGCATTCCGCCGATATAGATGGCCTGGTATTACTAAAGCCCGTATATGATGGCACCTTGGCATCCGGTTTATTTGATGCCAGTGGCAAGGATATTAAAGTTAGGGCAATCGCCTACGACAATTACAAGGTAGGGGAAATGCTGGCTTCGTTTATCCACGTCAGCCTTAAGATCCTATCAGGCCGTAGTGATGAGCAGAAATCAATGCTATCCGAAGCGGTGCTAAGTGAACTACAGCAGTTGGCAATAAGTGACAGCTCGATGACTGTTGAAGTTTTGGATATTGACCGGGCAAGCTATTCCAAGCTAATAACCTAGGGAGCAGTGGCATGAAAAATATAATTGTTGCCGACCACAAACTCTGCAAATCCTTGGCTACGGGTTGGATCGAGGCCTGGATAAATACTTAATGGAACCGGTATAACGGATATAGCGTGGTTACGGCGTAATCTGGCTTTGGATTTTGTCCATACTAGTCCGTTTGGCAAATTAGAAGGCCGGGAGCATTACCTTGAAGTCGTTGAGCCAATGGCGCGTAAAAGTGTGCAACAACTGAAAATCATTGAAATCATTGCCCAGGGGGAACGTGCGGCAATTTGGTTTGAAAACCAAGTAGCAGCGGGTGCTGTGCCGTCATGTGATTGGCTCACGGTGAAAGATGGCAAAATATCAGCAATCCAATCCTTCTACGACAGTGTTAATGTGAGAGAAGTACTGTCGCCAGAAGAACAAGCGGGTTTGGGCGACTAGTACCTGGCAAGCATTCCTGCATCTTACCAGTTCACTAATTGCTAACTACCGATGCGGTAAAGCCTTATATTCGAGATAGCTTTAAGGACAAAAAATGAAAAACATATTAGTGGCAATCCTGGCACTGACAGCAGTCACATCCTGTGCCTTCAACAGCGTGTTCTTCCCAATTGATACCCGGCCAGATGATCCCGTTGATAGTACATTTGAGTTAATTGAATTAACTGCCGAAGATGGATTGGCTATCCAGCACTACCTGATTAAACCAAAGATAGCACCTAAAGCTACGCTTTTTGTGCTACACGGTAGCGGTTCTAAAGTGCTTAACTGGGTTAAAGTCGTTAAGCCTTTTGTAGAAGATGGGTACCAAGTTTTTATGATGGAATACCGGGGCTTTGGTAACGCCAAAGGCACAGCTACCCACGATAATGTCGCGACAGATGCGCTAGCCGCCCTGGAATATTTGCAGCACAGGCCAGATGTCAAAAATAAGCCTTTGATCTTACTGGGGCAATCATATGGTGGGCAGCCGGCAATATATGCTACGGCCTACAACAAGGGTAAAATTGATGGCTTGGTGCTGGAAGGCACATTTGCCTCATTTAGCGAGCAAGCAGCGTTTTCAAGTCCTTGGCCAGTCTCGCCACTTGTGCAGGTACTGGTATCAGATAGCTATATTGCAAAATCCCTGATAAAGGAGGTTGAAGTGCCGGTTTTGCTGATCCATAGCAAAGAGGATAGGGTGGTTCCCTTTCAAATGGCTGAAGAATTATTGCGACACACTGGTGATAAGGTCCAACTATGGGAGATCAATGGCAAGCATGTGTCGGGGCTTACCACGCGGCCTGAAGAATACGTCAGTAAAATAAACCAAGTGTTTGCCGATGCGTTTATTTACTAGAGATAATTTGCTGTGATTTTCAAACGAATTAGCGTATCGGAATAGGGAATATGGCCGTTCCATCTGACGAAAGTTTTACTGCCAATGAAGGTTTGATCCATGCTTTAGAGCAGTTATTCCAGAGTGGTACTGAAACAGTCCCGTTACCAAGCACATTTCTTGAAAATGGTTTAGGTGAGATAAAAACGCTGGATCTATTGGCACCATATGTACTTGGTGGAGCCGCTAAACTAGGTAAAAGTGATGCATTGGCGCACATGGATCCGCCCACCCCTTGGATCACCTGGGCGGCAACACTTTGGAATGCCAGCTTAAATCAAAATTTGCTGCACCCGGCAACGGCTCCTTTTGCCAAAAAAGCCGAATCTATGCTGTTTGATTGGTTAACTCGCTACTTTGGCATGCAAGGAGGGCATATGTGCTCGGGCTCCACTATCGCTAATCTGACAGCGTTGTGGGCGGCAAGGGATAGCAAGCAAATTGATCGGGTCGTTGCCTCAGATGCCGCCCACATTAGTGTAAAAAAAGCAGCTAGGATTTTAGCTTTGCCTTACCATGAAATTAAAACCAACGCTGCTGGTGAGCTTGATTACAACAAGCTAGGCGACGTGGATAATGCCTGCTTGGTGCTCACTGTAGGCACAACGGCCACCGGTGCCATAGATCCATTAGCGCTGTGTGGCAAGGCCAAGTGGACCCATGTGGATGCGGCTTGGGCTGGACCACTGCGTTTGAGTGACAGATATGCGAAGTTACTGGATGGTATAGAAAGCGCTGATTCAGTGGCTGTTTCGGCGCACAAATGGTTTTTCCAGCCAAAAGACTCAGCCCTTATCATGTTTAAACAACCAGATTTAGCCAACCAGGCGATTAGCTTTGGTGGTGGCTATTTGGCTGAACCTAATATCGGTGTACAAGGCTCAAGGGGGGCTGCCGCAGTGCCCCTGCTGGCAACTATGTTGGCTTGGGGAAGGCAAGGCTTCGCCAGGAAAATTGATGGTTGCATGGACTTGGCGACTGCGCTAGCAGCCAGGATAAGAAGCTTGCATGGCATTGAACTATGGGCTGAACCGGTAACCGGGGTCACTGTATTTAGGCCAACAAATATGGCGCTAGAAGACTTTGTGCAACATCTACCTGAAGGTATGTTATCAACTTGCGTCATCCAAGGTGAAAAGTGGATGCGCTCGGTTGCTGCCAACCCTATGGCAGATATAGACAAAATAGTGGATAGGATTGCCAGCGCTTTAGCTTAGGGACGGTGGTACTGATGGGTTTTTTTAGTGAATAAGTTCGACCCGCGACCATTTGAACTGGTCTACGTCGCAGCGCAGTTTTTGCCGGGGTATACCAGCATCCATATAGACATTGCCGACAGATTCAAAACCCTGTTGTTCAAAATGGGGAACCCCGGTGAGTTCACACTGTACGAATACCTGGTCAAGGCTCTGTTCCCGGGCTATTGCCAGCAAGGTGTTGTAGAGCAGGTCGTAAATTTGTTTGCTGCGGTAACTAGAAACAACAGCAATACGGCCTATTTCTCCGTCGGGGGTGATGCGGCCAGTTGCCACTACAACATTGTCGTCGTACACCAAGACATGCTGGGATTCTGAATCAAGGTGGTCGAACTCCGCCTTTTTTGGTATGCGCCACTCACATACGTATACACGGTAGCGCAATTGCTTTAACTGATGCTTGGCCTGGCGCCAAGAAACCTGTTCAACGTTGAATTCAGCCATATCCAAATGCGAGTGTGTTACCGATTGTTTTTTGTACGTGTTACAAATGTAATAAGTTTGAAAAATAATTTAAAGGGTAAAAATGCAAAAATATGGAAAAACTATTCAAATTATTGCATAAACCATAGACCTTCTTTAACTAGTGTAGTCATATTTTGTATAAAAAGTGAACTTTTCTTGAAAGAATCTTTCGGATTTATATGCCAAACGGGCTGATCAAGAAAATTAATTACGCTTTCAAGGTGTTCAATTTCGACATGGAAATCTTGGCCATTAACACTAAAAACAAAGCTTGTGGCGTTCTCTGGAGGTTGGAGCAAACAGGTTTTGACGCCGCATGCCTTGGTCAGTCCGTTTCCAGAGTTTAAATATGCAAGCAGGGTGTCGCATTCTATGTCTTGCATCCCATACTCAGACTCATCTAACTTGCTTTGGCTACAATGGTTCATCAACCATCGATCAAATTGGGGTGAAGACAATGACTGTTGCATCAATGTACGGAATCCTGCAATTTCATGCTGCTTGAGTATAGAGGTTGAGTGCCTCAATGTTATGGCCGGATCGGCGTAGTGTTGCTTGCCTAGCCCGTTGGCCAATAGGTAATCGGCAAAGCTCGCCAACAAATCCGCTTGCGTCGGGCTGCGGAAACCCACGGAATAGTTTAAGCAGGGCTCCAAAGCAACCCCGTTATGGGGGAATCCGGGAGGGATATAAATAATGTCACCGGGGGTAAGCACTTCGTCAATGATGGGCGTAAAGGGTTCGATCTGGCGCAATTTGGGGTGGGGGCATATGGTTGCGTGCTGCCCTTTTTCACCTACTTGCCAGCGCCTTGAACCTTTACCTTGGATAATGAATACATCATAGTTATCCAAATGCGGGCCAACGCCAGCACCTGCCACTGAATAGCTCACCATCAAGTCATCAATTCGCCAGTTTGGCAAGAACAGGAACTCGTCCAGCAAGGCCTGGGCTTCTGGTACATAGGCTTCAACCCCCTGCACAAGTAGTGTCCATTGGCCTTGGCAAAATGGCTCGAACTCGCTAAATGGGCCGGACTCAAACTGCCAACCTTTTGGTGTTTGGGCGACGATACGCGAGTCTATCTCCGGTTCCATAGCCAAACCTGCAAGCTCATGCTCATCCAGAATATCGGTGAAGCCTTTTATGGCATTGCGCAGGATCAGCGGCCTTTGTTGCCATGTGTCCCTGCAAAACTGTTGGATATCAAAATTCAGCAAAAAATTATTCCGCCTTAAGTTGGAAAGTAGTTTGCGGTGCCATGCCTTTCATATGGGTGTTTTGTTTTACTTCCAAGTGAAACTTTCCGGCACAAAGCGCCGCGGTTTGTTCTGAAACGTGGATGCTATCCGGTTCGCCATGGCTTTCCAAGCGCGAAGCTAAGTTTACTGTCTCACCCCAAAGGTCATAGCTGAATTTGTGTTTACCAATTACGCCTGCAATAACACTACCGCTATGGATCCCAATGCGCAGTGCCGTATCAAGCTTGTTCTTGCTGCGCCAAACCTTGAATTCGGACAGCATTTCCCTAGCCGCACAACAGCAGTTAATGGCGTGTTGGCTATTGTTTTCTGGTACGCCACTAGCAGCCATGTACTGGTCGCCTACTGTTTTTATTTTTTCCAATTGATGCCGTTCGGCAATTTGATCAAAGCTGGTAAACAGTTCATTGAGCATGCTTACTAACTGGTTTGCCGGCATACTTTTGGTTATGGCGGTAAACCCCTTTATATCCGCAAATAATATACTCGTATGTTCAATATGTTCAGCAATGGTATTGGGTGAATACTTTAGCTTCTGTGCTATTGGTTTTGGCAATATGTTGAGTAGCAGTGCTTCAGCCCGTTCCCGCTCCTCGCGCAGTTGTTGCCAGTTCTTGCGCAATATCCGAAACATATAAAAGGCGATTAAGAAGGCCGCCAAGGCAAAGCTAAGGTGGTTTGCCCTGCGGAAATAACCGAACAATGGTTGTTCGTTTGTATTTTCGGGCATTAGGTAAATTTCAAATAGCAGGAATAGGGCAACAAAAGTAGACATGACAAATAACAGGTAGCGTTGTTTGGTATTGAAATAAATTGCGGGTAGCACAAACACTGCCAGTAAGAAAAAATAGTGCAAATCGGTGCGCATTTGGAAATTGACGTGGCTTACAGCTACATAGCTGACATAGCCAAACACCAATAGGTAGTTTGCAGATAAATAGCGTTTTTGCGCTTGTAATACAGGGACAAACAAGAAAAACAAAATATGTAGGATAAGGATGGGGAGTTGCGAACGGGGGATCTCGTGGTCGAACGCTAGCAATAGCGGCACCTGCAATAGCAGCAGTATGCACACAATCAACGCGACTTGATTGGTGATCAACACCGTATTGAACTGATAGCTGTCTTCAACGGTGACGCCCGAATTCAGCCACTTGCGCAAAAAGTCCAAGATTTCCCCAGGCAATTTAAACAATAGTTTTATATTGGCATGGGTAATTAACTTGCTCAAACAAAAATCCACCAGAGTTTGGTGGATTTTGCGTTTGATTTGGGAGGCTAGCGTTTGTCCACCAAGCTAACTGCATCTCCTATGTAGTTGTCGGGCCGCAGTGTTTTTAGCTGTTGCTTGACCTCGTCTGGCAATGCCAAGGTATCAATGAACTCGGCGATCACCTGCTGGTTGACCTTTTTGCCACGGGTCAATTCTTTCAGCTTTTCATAAGGCTTTTCGATGCCGTAACGGCGCATCACGGTTTGGATCGGCTCGGCCAATAATTCCCAGTTTGCATTTAGTTCAGCCATTAGGCTGGCTTCGTTGACCTGTAGTTTGCTTATCCCTTTTAACGATGCTTGATAGGCAATAATCGAGTAGGCGACACCAACGCCCAAATTACGCAATACGGTAGAGTCGGTTAGGTCACGTTGCCAGCGGCTAACCGGGAGCTTCGCTGCTAGATGGCCAAATATGGCATTGGCCAAGCCAAGGTTGCCCTCTGAGTTTTCAAAATCAATCGGGTTGACTTTGTGCGGCATGGTTGATGAGCCAATTTCACCTGCGACGGTTTTTTGCTTGAAGTGGCCTAGTGCAATATAACCCCAGACGTCTCGGTCAAAATCCAAAAGTATAGTGTTGAACCTGGCGATTGCATCGAATAATTCTGCAATATAATCGTGCGGCTCAATTTGGGTTGTGTAAGGGTTCCAGGTGATCCCTAGGCTAGTGACGAACTTCTCGGAAAAGTCATGCCAATCTATATCGGGATAGGCTGAAAGGTGCGCATTGTAATTGCCTACAGCACCATTAATTTTACCTAATATTTCGACTTGTTGGATCTGCGTCACTTGTCGCGCAAGGCGCTTGGCAACGTTAGCCATTTCCTTGCCCATCGTCGTTGGGGACGCTGGTTGGCCGTGGGTACGCGCCATCATAGGTACGTTTTGGTATTCTTGCGCCAATGCATCGATAGCGGAAACTAGCTGTTGGCAATATGGCAGTATTACTTTGTCCCTAGCTTCACTTAGCATCAGCGCGTGGGACAGGTTATTGATGTCTTCTGAGGTACAGGCAAAGTGTATGAACTCGCTGACACCCTGTAGCTCCGGGGTGTCGGCTACTTGTTCTTTTAGGAAATACTCCACCGCCTTCACATCGTGGTTGGTGGTGCGCTCGATATCTTTGATGCGTTGGGCACTGGCCTGGTCAAAGTTAGCCAAGATAGATTCAAGTACCTGGATAGCATGGCCACTAAATTCTGGTACCTCGGCGATGGCGGTGTGTGATGCCAAAGCCTGCAACCAGCGGACTTCCACTTGTACCCGGTATTTGAGTAAGCCAAATTCGCTGAAAATCTCCCTTAGGGCTGCGGCTTTGCTGCCATAGCGGCCGTCAACAGGCGATATTGCGGTGAGTGCTGTAAGGTTCATTGCAGTTGTCCCCATTATGCTGTGTGCTCAATCCTGTCTAATGCTGACTGGGCTGATTGCAAAATTTTATTGCGTTGAAAAATGATATTGCGGCGCTTGCCGCCGAGTTGCCGCCATAAGAAAGCAGAACGTATACCAGCAAGTAGTAACGCCCGTACCTTATCTTGGCTTAGTTGTAGTTTTAGGATGCTGGGATTGCCAGCAACTTGTATTTTGTGGCTTAAAGGACTGATATTATCTTTGTAGATACTGGCTAGATTTGACAGCATTTGGCTTTCAAAAAGCGACATCATTTGTGATTGCCGTTTCACATTGTCTATCCGCTGTCCGATCTCTGCCAATTTCTCAGGCGTGCGCGAAAGCTTCCGTTCCAGGGTCAATAAGCTAGCGATGTAGCGGGTGATTTCGGTATCCTTTAACCTAGCATCGTTACCCAACTGGTGGGTGAGGGCGGTAAGGCCGTATTTAACACCTGCAAGCGAACCATAGACATCTACAACCGAGTCAGGATCGGTATTGATAATTGATTCAATGCTGGTAGTGAAAGCGTGCTCAGGAAAATCCCTTCCCCGTGCAATATCTTTTACCAAAATTGCGGCTTGGCAGACACCTGCTAGCGCTATCTGCGCCTCGTCAAACTGGCTCATTAGCGGATATAACTCTCAATTATCGCGCCGCCCAAACAGACTTCCCCTTGGTAAAATACCGCAGATTGCCCTGGCGTGACGGCTTTTTGTGGTTCGTCAAATTCAACCCGCAGCCTATCTGCGGATTCAGCGTAGACTGTGCAAGCAATATCTTGTTGCCGGTATCGGGTTTTAACAGAACACCTGAGTGTTCCTGTAAGGGGCTTCCTGTCCACCCAATGTAATTGCTCAGCAATGAGCCCTTTGGAAAACAACCGCGGATGGTCTGCGCCTTGTCCCACAATGAGTTGATTGTTTTTAACGTCTTTGTCGACCACGTACCATGGCTGATCACCGTGGTCTTTTTTACCACCAATTAATAGGCCTTTGCGTTGCCCCAAGGTGTGGTACATCAGTCCCTGGTGCTCGCCAATTTCCTCACCCTCTGCGGTCATTATGGCACCTGGTTGTGCGGGCAAATAACGGGCTAAGAAATCTTTAAATTTGCGTTCTCCGATGAAACAAATACCGGTGCTGTCTTTTTTGTCATGGGTAATAAGCCCTTGCTGCTTGGCAATGTCCCTGACCTTTGACTTTTCCAGGTGCCCGATCGGAAATAAGGTTTGGGCAATGTGCTCTTTGCCCAAAGTGTAAAGAAAATAGCTTTGATCCTTATTGCCATCCAGGCCACGCAGCATTTGCCAACCGCCTGGGCCTTGCCGGCGCTGCACGTAATGGCCGGTTGCAATGTAATCGGCGCCTAGTTCTTCCGCGGCGAATTCCAAAAACGCTTTGAACTTAATTTCCTTGTTGCACATGATGTCTGGATTAGGCGTACGTCCTGCCTTGTATTCCGCTAGGAA
Organism: Alteromonadaceae bacterium; assembly: GCA_965279005.1. GTDB lineage: Bacteria > Pseudomonadota > Gammaproteobacteria > Enterobacterales > Alteromonadaceae > Planctobacterium. Next base: position 725,319 of record CBDIHK010000030.1, read on the forward strand.
ATACTCAAAAACATTGTCCCAGTATTCAGCTGCAAAGTTGATTGTATGCAGTTCAATATCGAGCTTATCTGCGACGGCCTGTGCGTCTGCTAGATCCTCTGCCGCGGCACAGTACTCATCGTTATCATCCTCTTCCCAATTTTTCATAAACAAACCTTCCACTTGGAAGCCTTGTTGTTTTAAGAGATAAGCTGAAACCGATGAGTCAACACCCCCAGACATGCCAATGATAACTTTGGTATTGCTTGGATCGTCAAAAATTTCACCCGGAGCGGTCAAGGTAGCCATTAAGTGTTTTCATTTCCTCAGGAAGTTATTAATAAAAGGCGCAGGATTTTAGCAAATCACAGCGAGTTATTCATAATAAAAATGACTTTTTAATGCGCAAAAGTGTCGATTATTCTTGGCAAAGATGCACAGGGCCTGGTTGATCACACTATCAGGAACTCGCCACTGGCAATACCATCTAGCGTCCAGCTACCAACCCGGTAGCGGATCAGGCGCAGGGTAGGGTAACCGACATGGGCTGTCATCCTGCGCACTTGCCGGTTGCGGCCCTCGGTGATGCTGAGTTCAAGCCAGCTGGTAGGGATGGACTTGCGCTCCCGGATGGGTGGGGTACGGGGCCAGACACTAGGCTCTGCGATTACCTTCGCTTTTGCTGGCAACGTCATGCCGTCTTTTAGTGCGATACCTTGTTCCAGGGCTTTTATCGCACTAGGTGTGATATTGCCTTCCACTTGCACCCAGTAGGTTTTTGAGGTCTTAAATTTGGGCGAGGCAAGTTTCTGCTGGAGCTTACCATCGTTGGTCAACACTAAAAGGCCTTCGCTGTCGCGATCCAGCCTGCCAGCTGCATAAATCCCGGGGACATCAATATAGTCCTTTAAGGTTTGCCTACCTTCGCCGTCGGTAAATTGTGACAAAACATTAAATGGTTTATTGAACAAGACTATCTTACGGGAGCTCATCGGGTATTCGCCGGGTTAGTAGGTCAGGGGAACAGGATAACGGAAAAAACCGAATATTCACCCATTTGAGTGCCGAAACTAGATTTTTCACAAAGGTCATACTGAATTACTTTTTGTTTATGATTTGAGCGAATGTTGGCCTTGTTTTCTCTCCGGGACATAGGTTGCGTATTTTAAACGCCGTCTGCGGTTGCAATTAGGTATTTTGCCCGTATATCCTTGCTTGCCTTGCCCAGAGAATCTTCTATGTTTAAGGGCACAGAATAAAAACTATTGTGCCTCACCAATAGGTCGGGCGCAGTTAAAACACGGCGGCTGCCATGGCCGTATAAATCGAGGTTTACGATGAGCACTTCTAAGTCAAAAATTATCTACACCAAAACGGATGAAGCTCCAGCGCTAGCAACCTATTCGCTGTTGCCAATCATTAAATCTTTTGCCAGTTCTGCCGACATTGATGTCGAATTAAGCGACATTTCACTGGCTGGGCGTATACTCGCTAATTTTCCTGAGTTTTTGACCGAAGAACAGCGCATACCCGATGCCCTGGCTGAATTGGGCGAGCTAACCCAATATCCAGAAACCAATATAATCAAACTGCCCAACATCAGTGCTTCTATACCGCAGCTAAAAGCAGCGATTAAAGAGCTCAATGAGAAAGGTTTTGCTGTGCCGGCGTTTCCTGAAGAGCCTGCAAACGAGAAAGAGCAGGAAATAAAAGATCGTTACGGCAAAGTATTGGGCAGTGCGGTAAACCCGGTATTACGCGAAGGTAACTCTGACCGTCGTGCACCAACGGCGGTAAAAAACTATGCCAAAAACCACCCCCATTCAATGGGCGCTTGGAGCCAGGCTTCGCGTTCTCACGTAGCGCACATGCGTGGCGGTGATTTTTACTCTGGTGAAAAGTCCACCACGGTTGAGAAAGCGGGCCATGTCCGTATCGAATTCACCAATAAAGCTGGTGACGTAAAAGTTTTGAAACCACGCATTGAGCTTGAAGCAGGTGAAGTCATTGATGGCATGTTTATGAGCAAAAATGCGCTGTGCAAATTCTTTGAAGAGCAAATCCAAGATGCCAAGGACACTGGCATGCTGTTTTCTTTGCACGTAAAAGCCACCATGATGAAGGTGTCCCACCCAATCGTGTTCGGCCATTGCGTAAAAGTATTTTATAAAGAGTTGTTTGAAAAGCACGCAGAGCTATTCGAAAAAATTGGCGTAAATGCCAACAACGGCCTGGGTAGCGTTTACGACAAAATTAAAGACCTGCCCGAGTCTATCCGTTCTGAAGTTGAACGTGACATCAATGCCTGTTACCGCGACCGTCCACCGATTGCAATGGTGAACTCTGATAAAGGAATTTCCAACCTTCACGTGCCCAGTGATGTTATCGTAGATGCGTCTATGCCAGCTATGATCCGCAGCTCTGGCCAAATGTGGGGACCAGATGGGCAGTTGCACGATACCAAGGCGGTGATCCCGGAAAGTACCTATGCCACCATCTACCAGGAGATGATCAACTTCTGCAAAACCCACGGTGCGTTCGACCCCACGACTATGGGTACTGTGCCTAACGTTGGTTTAATGGCGAAAAAAGCAGAGGAGTACGGTTCCCACGACAAGACTTTCGAAATGGAAGAAGATGGCACTATGCGCATCATCGACCAGGATGAGAAGGTTTTGATTGAACACCAAGTGGAGGAAGGTGACATTTGGCGTATGTGCCAGGTGAAAGACGAACCAATCCGTGACTGGGTAAAGCTTGCTGTTACCCGTTCACGTTTGTCTGGTATGCCAGCGTTGTTCTGGTTGGATGATGAGCGTCCGCACGATGTGCAACTTATTAAGAAAGTCAATGAATACCTTAAAGACCATGACACCGATGGCCTGGAAATCTGGATCAAGTCGCCAGTGCGGGCTATCCGTTACACCATGGAAAGGGCAATCCGCGGGCTAGACACCATTTCCGTAACGGGTAATGTATTACGAGACTACCTAACCGACCTTTTCCCTATCTTGGAGCTGGGTACCAGCGCCAAAATGTTATCAGTTGTGCCGCTTATGGCCGGAGGCGGCTTGTTTGAAACCGGTGCCGGTGGTTCTGCGCCAAAACATATCCAGCAATTCATCGAAGAAGGGCACTTGCGTTGGGATTCACTTGGCGAATTCCTCGCCTTGGCAGTATCTTTTGAAGACCTCGCTGTAAAACAGGGCAATGACAAAGCGAGGTTACTGGCAAAAGCCTTGGATCAAGCAACTGAAAAACTGCTTAACAACGGTAAGTCACCGCTTCGCAAAGCGGGCCAGTTGGACAACCGCGGAAGCCATTTTTACTTAGCGATGTACTGGGCGGAAGCATTGGCGAACCAATCTGAAGACGCTGGACTCGCGGCTAAGTTTAAAACCATGTTTGAACAGCTTGCTGCAAATGAAGAGAAGATTTTGGCCGAGATTGACGAAACCCAAGGCAAACCCATGGATATCGGCGGCTATTACGCACCAGACGATGCCAAAGCGAGTGCGGCAATGGCGCCAAGTGCCACCCTAAATGGTATTCTCGCCGGCGCATAAGCCGCGATAGTAACCAAACAAGTTGCAGCCGCCCTAGCTAGGGCGGCTTTTTTATATTTGCAGCAAATACTTAATGGAATCGGTATTAGCTGCGCTTTGCCGGCGTTGCTAACACTGGAATAATTAACCAGGAGGGTAGGTGGTTAAACACCACCATTCAAGGCGCACCACAATAAGAATAGTTTGGCTCGCAGACAAGCCAAAACCAGGTTTACACAACCTGGCCGAATTCTTGGAAGTATATTAGTATTGACTAGCGATCTAACTCAGGATCGAACGTAATATTTTCAGCGTGCAAGCCCTTCGGCCCGTTCTCAACTTCAAAGTTGACCTCTTGGCCTGCTTTGAGGGTGCGATAGCCGTCCATCTGGATAGTGGAGTAGTGTGCAAAGATATCCTCACCACCACCATCAGGAACGATAAAACCAAAACCTTTAGCGTTGTTGAACCACTTAACTTTACCGATTGCCATACTTCTGATTCCTACGGTTGTCCCTTGACTTAAAAGTTTTCATCCCCAACTCTTATTTATCGGGGCTTTTGAGCTTGTTTTTAGCCACTGTAGATTTTTTAACCTCACTCTGTCAAGGGGTATTTAGTGAAAATGTTTCCAGTTGTAAAAATTCACTAAATGTCCGAATGAACTGTGAATTTTTGTCCACTTCGAGCTGTCTGATTATCACTAAATTACTGCATCTTAGTGAACAATTATACAAAGCAGTGGTATAAAGGAATTGAAGAGATTAGTTGGTTAATTTACAGGTCAATAAATGCAAACAGCCTTGTTTAATTTAACAGCAATCAACATTTTTTAACGCCTAAAGTACAGGTAATTTCTCACTGAATGGCTATTCTTTAGATATGGGTAAAAACAATATTGTAAACACAGGGCAGGAGAAGCAACTCGAGGCCATTAAGCAACGTGTTGAGCCGCCCTCTATGTACAAAGTCATTCTGAACAATGACGATTACACACCAATGGATTTTGTGGTGGAGGTATTGGTGCGTTTTTTTAATTTGGACAATGAAAAAGCCAATCAGTTAATGCTAACAGTGCACTACCGCGGCAAAGCCGTATGTGGTGTTTATACCGCAGAAATTGCAGAGACCAAAGTAGTCCAGGTAAACCAATATGCCAGGAAAAACCAACATCCTTTGCTCTGTTCAATGGAACAGGCTTGAGTAGTAGAGGGCATGCCATGCTAAATAAAGATTTGGAAAGAACATTAAACGAAGCATTTATTTTTGCCAGGGAGCACCGGCATGAATTTATGACTGTTGAGCATTTATTGCTTGCCCTCATGGACAATCCATCGGCAAAAGATGCTTTAAAAGCTTGCAACGCTGATATAGACGCCATCAAACTTGAATTAACCCAATTTGTTAATGAAACGACGCCATTGATCATGGATGACGAATCAGAAAACGAACGTGAAACGCAGCCTACCCTAGGTTTCCAGCGTGTACTGCAACGCGCAGTTTTCCATGTGCAGTCCTCTGGCAAGGAAGAAGTCACCGGTGCCAATGTGTTGGTTGCCATCTTTAGCGAACAAGAATCCCAGGCCGTATATATCCTTAAAAAAGCCGATGTGACGCGGCTAGATGTTGTGAATTACATCAGTCATGGCATTACCAAGAATGATGAAGAAAGTGGTGGCTCGGACGAACAGAGTGAAGACGAGACGAGTGAATCCGAAGAGGATAGCTCAATCCTGGCGAAATACTCTAGCAACCTGAACCAATTGGCAGATGACGGCAAAATTGATCCATTGATTGGCCGTGATGACGAGTTGGAGCGCACAATCCAAGTATTGTGCCGCAGGCGTAAAAACAACCCATTGCTAGTGGGGGAGGCGGGCGTAGGTAAAACCGCTATTGCCGAAGGTTTAGCTTTCCGGATAGTGGAGGGTACTGTACCTGACGTGATTGCTTCGGCCACAGTGTACTCGTTGGATCTAGGCGGGCTGCTCGCGGGAACCAAATATCGCGGTGACTTTGAAAAGCGGCTCAAGGGTATTTTGAAAGAGTTGGAGAAAGATCCCGACGCCATTTTATTCATTGACGAGATCCACACTATTATCGGTGCAGGCGCCGCTTCCGGTGGCGTTATGGATGCTTCCAACCTGTTAAAACCCAAATTGTCTAGCGGGGAATTGCGCTGCATTGGCTCAACAACTTACCAGGAATATCAAGGTATTTTCGAAAAGGATCGGGCCTTAGCACGGCGTTTCCAAAAAATCGATATTACTGAACCTAGTGTCGCTGACACAGCCAAAATACTGATTGGGCTTAAATCGCGTTATGAGAAGCACCACAGTATTCGCTATACCAATAAAGCCTTGCACGCCGCTGCTGAGCTTTCTGCCAAATATATTAATGAACGGCATTTACCTGACAAAGCCATAGATGTTATTGATGAGGCCGGCGCCAGTCAGCGCTTGTTGCCGGCGTCAAAACGCAAAAAAACCATTGGCGTGCCAGATATAGAACATGTCATTGCCAAAATTGCCCGCATTCCGGAAAAATCGGTGTCGGCGTCTGACAAAGAAGTGCTGCAAAACCTAGGGCGTAACTTGAAAATGGTGGTGTTTGGGCAAGACAAAGCCATAGAAACCCTCACCGATGCAATTAGGTTGTCCCGTTCTGGCTTGGCTAACGAATCCAAACCTATTGGTAGTTTCTTGTTCGCAGGTCCAACCGGCGTAGGCAAGACTGAAGTAACTGCGCAATTGGCCAAAGTCATGGGCGTAGAATTAATTCGTTTTGATATGTCCGAATATATGGAGCGGCATGCCGTTAGCCGTTTAATTGGCGCCCCCCCGGGGTATGTCGGTTTTGACCAAGGTGGATTGTTGACTGATGCTGTGATTAAGAGTCCTTACTCCGTGGTGCTACTGGATGAAATTGAGAAAGCCCATAGCGACATATACAACATTCTGTTGCAAGTTATGGATCACGGTACCCTGACGGACAACAATGGTCGGAAAGTAGATTTCCGTAATGTTGTGCTGGTGATGACCACTAACGCCGGTGTTCAGGAAACCACTAGGAAGTCGATTGGCTTCAAACAACAAGACCATAGCCATGATGCTATGTCGGAAATCAACCGGACCTTTTCTCCTGAATTTAGGAACCGCTTGGATGCCACTATTTGGTTCAACCACTTAGATGAAGAGGTGATCTTACAAGTGGTCGATAAATTTGTAGTTGAACTACAGGCGCAATTAGACAGCAAAGGTGTATCTTTGGAAGTGTCCAATGAAGCACGGGCATGGTTGGCCGAAAAAGGTTACGACAAGGCTATGGGCGCAAGGCCAATGGCGCGCTTGATCCAAGAAGAACTGAAGAAGTCCATTGCCAACGAGCTACTTTTTGGCAAGTTGGTGGATGGCGGCAGTGTTAAGGTTTCCAAGAAAGCGGATGCACTGAGCTTTAGTTTTAAGCCAGTGAAAAAAGCGAGTAAAAGCGCGAGTAGCTAGTGGCGAGGGCTAATATCGAAAAAGGCGGTGTAAAAAACCGCCTTTTTTGTGCCTGTCTGTCGGCTATATCTGTTGCCCTGCGGCACGAGAATGCATTACCTGGCGCGGTAGATGATACGGCCTTTGCTCAAGTCGTAAGGAGTCATCTCTACAGTGACCTTGTCACCTGTCAATATACGGATGTAGTTCTTGCGCATCTTTCCAGAAATGTGCGCAGTGACTACGTGTCCGTTTTCAAGTTCAACGCGAAACATGGTGTTGGGCAAGGTTTCTAGGATGGTGCCCTCCATTTCAATGCAATCTTCTTTTGCCATTTATATGTGTTACCTCAGGTACTGTGCAAATGCGGCGCAGATTTTGCCCAAATAGTGTGCGGCTGTAAAGGACAAGTTGAGATTATTTGCTAAATAATTGCCAGCCCTGGGCAGAAAAGCGCTCATTGGGAAGGAAATTCTGTTTGTAGTTCATTTTTTTACACGCATCAATTTGATAGCCCAGATACAAATAGGGCTTTTGCAGCTCCCGGGCCAAATCAATTTGTTGCATGATGGCGTAAGTGCCTATTGAGTAGTTTTGATAGTCAGGATCGAAGAATGTGTACAAAGCTGACAAACTATTTGGCAATTCGTCGGTTACGGCCAAGGCAATTAGCTTTTTAGCGTCGTAAAATTCCAAAAATAAAGGCTTGGCCCAACTGCAAAAAATAAATCCTTGGTATTGCTCTTTGCTGGCTGGATACATTGCCCCATCGGAATGGCGCGCATTGATATATCTTTCGTAAAGTTCGAAGTATTCCGGCTTGTCTTGGCGGCTAACACAAATACGCCAGTTTTTATTTTTATTGGCAACGCGTTTTTGGCTCTTGCTTGGTTTGTATTTAATCACCGGGACTCGCAGGGATTCACAGGCATTGCAGCCTATGCAATGGGGCCGGTAGATCTGTTCGCCGCTGCGGCGAAAACCGTTGGCCAACATCGCTTCGTACTGAACCATCATATTGTTGTCCTGGTAACCAACAAATACCAGCAGGCGTTCTTTTTGGCCTGGAATATAACTGCATTCGAAGGGGTTCGTTACACCAAACTTCATGTTGATGGCAGTTTCGCAATTGGTTCGCTAGCCAAGGACTGCCAGATGGTTGGTGAATGCTCTTGTTGTAACTCGTTTGCTAATAAAGTCAAAAACTGTTCCCGGCCAAGCTCTTTAGCCCCCATCGAAGCAAGGTGGCTTGTTTGCATTTGGCAATCAATAAATTGGCAGCCATGTGCTCGCATGTGTTCGGCTAAATAGTGTAATGCGATTTTAGACGCGTTAGCACTGGTGTGGAACATTGATTCACCACAAAACACTTTGCCAAGGCCAACCCCGTACAACCCTCCGACCAATTGCCCATCTATACAAACCTCCACTGAGTGGGCAAAACCTGATTGGTGTAACCTGATATAGGCTAGGATCATGTCTTCGGTGATCCAAGTCCCTTTGTCAGACCGGGGTACCTGGGCACATGCCCTTATTACCTGCTCAAACGAGGTGTTCATGGTTACCTGGTAGTTAACCCTGCGCATGTGCTTTTGTAAACTTCGGGAGCAGTGATAATCTTCTAAAAACAAAACGCCCCTTGGGTTGGGTGACCACCACAACAAGGGTTCCCCTTCGCTGAACCAGGGAAATATGCCGTTTTCATAGGCGCGTACCAAGCGTTCGACGGACAAATCGCCACCGAATGCGAGCAAGCCATTTGGTTCATCCAAAGCAAGCTCAGGATGCGGAAATAGCGCGCTGTCATTGAGCCTAAAAAGTTGGATAGTCATGCCTCGGGGAAGTAAATTCTATTAGCTTATTTATATCAGATTAAGTAAGCCAAAAAAATTGATATGAAGCAATAATAAAGAGGGTTGTCGAGGCTGAAACAGAATATTAGGCCTGAATATCCTATTGGATAAGACAGGCCAATATTGCAATTAGAGTGAAAACTGTATTTTCATATTAATTAGAGGTTGTCCAAGAACTTCTCTGCATCTAGTGCCGCCATGCAGCCAGTACCCGCCGAAGTGATTGCCTGGCGGTAGATGTGGTCGCAAACGTCACCTGCTGCATAGACACCGGGAATACTGGTTTGGGTGTGGTTGCCATCTAGGCCGCTTTGGATTTTGAGGTAGCCGTTTTCCATGTCCAATTGGCCCTTGAACAGGTCGGTATTTGGTTTGTGTCCAATAGCAATGAACAGACCCATAACATCTAGCTCTTCGGTGTTGTCGCTCTGGGTGTCCTTAATGCGGATACCGGTAACACCCGAGTTGTCGCCTAGCACTTCATCAAGTGTCCTATTTAGGTGCAAAACCACGTTACCATTTTGGGCTTTTTCCATTAACCTGTTGGTTAATATCTTTTCAGAGCGGAAAGTCTCACGCCGGTGGATAACATGGACTTCTGATGCGATGTTGGATAAGTACAAAGCCTCTTCCACGGCAGTATTACCACCGCCTACAACAGCGACCTTCTGGTTCCGGTAAAAAAATCCATCGCAGGTAGCACAGGCCGACACACCCTTGCCCATAAAGGCTTGTTCGCTTTCCATACCCAAATACTGGGCAGAAGCCCCGGTGCAAATAATTAGTGCATCACAGGTATATTCACCGCTATCACCTTTCAACCTGAAGGGACGGTTTTGTAGATCTGCTTCGTTGATATGGTCGAATATAATTTCAGTATCAAATTTTTCGGCGTGTTGCTGCATGCGCACCATTAGGTCGGGTCCCTGCAAACCCTCTGGGTCGCCAGGCCAGTTTTCTACATCGGTCGTGGTCGTGAGCTGGCCACCTTGCTGCATACCGGTAATCAGTACGGGGTTTAGGTTAGCCCTGGCGGCATAAACCGCTGCGGTATACCCCGCCGGCCCTGAGCCTAAAATTAGCAGGCGCACGTGTCTCGCTTCTGACATTCTTTTCTCCATTGAGTATTTAGCGCTATAGACCTGTCGTTACGGGGAAAAGTTACATTTGGCTTATAACCTATTGGCATACCTTTCAGTGCTATATTATTAGCGCCGCACAGGCATGTCGGCCGCACATGCAAAACCCCGAATCGAAAATAGTCGTGGAATATCCGCTGTTGTGAGGGCAAATGCAACCTTTTCAAGCATGGAATTGCGTATTGATGAAAGTTGGCTTAAAAATCATTTCCTGGCTTTGCTGCCAGTTTGGTGGTGTTTATTTACCTTTTAACCATTCATATGTAAGTAAACGTGATTAATAACTAATAGTTTTTAGCGCTAATGCCGATTACAAGGTATGATTAAAGTTCCTAGATATAGGAATTTAGTAGTGTGGAGTAACCTATGGCGCAAACTTTTAGCACCATTGTCCGGGACGGCCAAGACTACATGAAGGTTTGGCCCCTGCAAAAACAGCTGTTTTCTTTGTTTCCTGATGGACAGGTGATCCTTGCCACCCAGCTAGGTCTTAAAATAATGCCTGCTTTTGCGGTTATTTCAGCCGCAGTACTCATCAATGCCAATGGCGGCCAGTATCTACCGCAAGCCTTGGCGGTCGCCGCTTTTTTCTTAAGCTTACCTTTACAAGGGTTACTTTGGTTGGGATTTCGTTCAAATAAGCAGCTGCCTCCTGCTATCAGGACTTGGTACCGCGAAATCCATAATAAGATGGCCGAACAGGGCTGTAACTTGCAAGCCGCCAAATCAAAACCGAGGTACCGTGAACTGGCGCAACTGTTAAAAACCGCATTTGAAGAACTGGATCGGGTTTTTACAAAACAGTGGTTTTAAAGTTGCAAAGCATTTACTTTTACTTGGTGCTTTACATCTAATTAACATAGCGATTAGCAAATCTTGGCTCACTGGCATACAATTCACAGCCCTTATAACCGATAGACGCCATTGAGCAAATGATTTTAATGGCGGTCATGTAACATATCAAAATATGCAAAAAACCTTTATTACTGCACAGTCGCTGCTCGAAGACTCCTTCCGTCTCGCGGCAGAAGTCTACAAAGATGGGTTCCGTCCACAATTTATCATCGGTATCTGGCGCGGTGGCACGCCTGTGGGCATCGCGGTGCAAGAGTATTATGAGTATAAGAAGGTGCACACTGACCATATCGCAGTGCGCACGTCTAGCTATTATGGTATCAACCAACAATCAAAAACTATCAAAGTACACGGTTTGCAGTACTTGGTGGAAAATGCCAATGCCGACGACGGCTTGCTAATCGTAGATGATGTGTTTGATTCTGGCCGCAGCATAGACGCATTGATTGCCCAAACCCGGAAGTTGATGCGGCTTAACATGCCTAAGGATGTGCGTATTGCCACCCCTTGGTATAAACCGGCTAACAACAAAACTAAGATCACGCCTGACTACTATATTCATGAAAGTAGCGACTGGTTGGTATTCCCCCACGAGTTATCTGGCCTGACCGACGATGAAATCAGGGCAGGTAAGACTGACCTAGCCAATGTCTTGGACTTGTTTTTAGACGAGAAATAGCCATTAGCAAGGCAAGTAGGGGCTACTTGTCTTGCAAATAAAACTTATCGTGAAAGGTGTACACCCAGGACGGTTTGTATATCACCAATAAGGTCATCGTCATGCCATTTAGCAAACCTTCAGGGAAGGCTAATAAGGGTATCAGGATGAGGTAATTGTCGGCAACGACGTACCATTCGTAACCATAGTCATAAAAGTAGTAAAGGCCTAATAGCCCCATCTTTGTTACTAAGGCGACTATGCCTGCAAAAAAGCCGCATATGAAAATGTAGACAAAAAAGTTACGGGGCAAGCGGTGGAATGACAGCGAATATATCGCGTAGCTGATTAGTATTGGCGCCACCATGCCAAGTAGACCGCTTACCCCAAAATTGCGCCAATCCTCGATGCCAACAGCGCACAAGCCTAACAGGGCGAGTGCGCTAGCCAATATAGACCAACGCAGCCCCAATACCAATACTGCGGCAGTAATCCACAAAAAATGCACGATCAAACCTTCATAGATGCCGGTTCGGAATAACCACAAAAAAAACAAACTTGCGGCTGTCCCAAATATAATGTGCTGGACGTCCCGTTGCTTGGTAAACCGGCCTACATCGACGTGCTTGGCGGTGTACGCCAGCACGGCAAGGTAACAAAGACCTAGGATGATCTGAAGTGCCGACATTGTTTAGCTATTGTCGTATACTGCCCAGACAGGTGCGTGATCCGAGGGTTTTTCGATACCGCGCAATTCGTAATCAATGCCGACCTCTTGCAACTTGTCACGCATAGGCGCTGTACCCAATACTACATCTATCCGCAGCCCTCGGTTGTCATCAAACCCGCGGGAGCGGTAGTCAAACCAGCTGTATTGCTCTGTGGCCTCTGGATTGATCTCACGGAAACTGTCGTGGAAGCCCCAATCCAATAATCGCTGCATCCATTCCCGTTCTTCAGGCAAAAAACTGCACTTTCCCGTTTTTAGCCAGCGCTTGCGGTTTTGCTCGCCAATGCCAATATCTAAATCGGTAGGGGAAATATTGACATCACCCATGACCACAATGTTTTCATCGGGTGCGTGGTTGTTATCTAAATATGCCATCAAGTCTTGGTAGAATTTGCGTTTTGCGGGGAACTTTATTTCATGGTCTTGGCTTTCGCCTTGTGGGAAATAGCCGTTAAGCACCCTGATTGGTTGGCCATCAGGACTTTTGAACGTGGCCATTATCATGCGGCGCTGCGCATCTTCAGGATCGCCGGGAAAACCATATTGGATGTCGGTAGGTTCCGTTTTTGCTAAAATCGCGACGCCGTAATGGCTTTTCTGGCCAAAGTGGTAGACGTGGTATCCTAATGCTTCGACGTCCGCTAGAGGGAACTGGTCGTCGTGCACTTTGATCTCTTGCAACCCCAATACATCGGGCTGGTGTTTGTCTACTAGGGCTTTGAGTTGGTGTAGGCGTGCTCGTATGCCATTGATATTAAAAGATATAAATTTCATTTTTTGCTTAGTTTTTTGAACTGCTTGGATGTGTCTTTTGTAGTGGTTATGCTAGCAAAAGACGGCTTCTAGCGATAGCCACGCTTGGTTTTAATTTTGTTTCTAAATAGGCCATACCGAGATGGGACATGAACAATTAGGAAACCGTGAATTGCAATGTCCACTGTGTGCCTCAAGGCAGGTCACCCAGTATCACAGCGATAAAAAGCGGGACTATGTTGCTTGCCAAAACTGCCATTTGGTATTTGTCCCCAAACAATGGCACTTAACGGCTGCAGAGGAAAAGGCAGAATATGACAAACACGATAATTCCGAGCTGTCGCCGGGTTACAAGAAATTCCTAAGCAAAGCACTGTTACCTTTGGCTGGGCGCGTAGGTCGTTATTTAGGGGACGGGGCTAGGGGCTTGGACTTCGGGTGTGGCGAAGGGGCGTTCCTCAGCGCGATGGCGGCAGAAAATAACCTACAGCTCGACAATTACGATCTCTATTACCATCCTGGGACAGAAGTATTGCAGGCTCGCTATGACTACATAGTGATGACCGAAGTGTTGGAGCATATCGCCCAACCTGGGCAGTTAATACCGCGTATCGAATCGATGTTACAACAACGCGCACTGCTGTTGGTAATGACAAAACGCGTGATAGACCAGGAGCGCTTTGCAAACTGGCATTACAAGCAGGATCCTACCCATATCTGTTTTTACTCCATTGACACCTTTGAATGGTTGGCCAAGGAAAAAGCATGGCAGCTAGAAGTTGTCAGCGATGACGTGGTCGTTTTTTACCGCGGTTTTGCCCCTGTTACTCTGCCAGCTGCTTGTTAATAAACCTTGTCAATCCAGTTGAAGTGGTGCTTTGGTGGCCGTTTGTAGCCAATTTTATGGATCCTGGGCAAGTCCGGTTTGATGAACTCCAGTTCTTGGTAAGGGATCTGGTTCAAAATATGCGATATACAGTTCAACCTGGCTTTGCGTTTATCGTCTGCCTCCACAATGTACCAAGGGCTCTTTTTAGTATCGGTTTTGGCAAACATTTCATCTTTTGCCCGTGAGTACGTGACCCATTGGCTTCGGGAGTACAAGTCCATATTGGAAAATTTCCAGCGTTTCATTGGATTGTTGATACGTTCTAGGAAGCGCTTTTCTTGCTCTTTGTCAGAAACAGAGAACCAGTATTTAAGCAAGATAATCCCTGAGTCCAATAACATTTTTTCAAAGATGGGACAGGTTTCCAAAAAGGCTTGGTGCTCCTCTTCCGTGCAGAATCCCATGACTTTTTCTACACCAGCCCGGTTGTACCAACTGCGGTCGAACAGCACTATCTCGCCACCGGAGGGGAAATGTTTGATATAACGTTGGAAATACCATTGTTGTTGTTCATATTCAGTGGGCTTGGGCAGCGCTGCGATGCGCACGACGCGAGGGTTTAAACGTTGGGTGATGGCCTTGATTACGCCCCCTTTACCTGATGCATCCCGGCCTTCAAACAGGATGATTACCCTTAGCTTTTGTTTTACCACCCATTGTTGTAGGTGCACCAATTCGGTCTGCAAGTTGCGCAAGGCAGCATCGTATTTCGCTTTATTCATTTTTGTATCCAGGGGCTAGGCCAAATATAAATACTAGGCCTGTGATAGGGAGATAGTTTGATATAACACAATAGAAGTAAATTTTGTTTTTGCCCATTGCAGGTATGCAAGGTTATTCAATAGGAATGGGATTGGGTATAATCTGGTTCGTGTGCTGTTCCAACCGGTTTAAGGAAATAAGTTTAATGCTGCACTTGGTGCAATCAAATAAAATGGAAATCCTGCTCACCCAGATGGCTAGCTTGTTGCGTGATAGTTACAGGCTAGCAGGGGATGATGGTGCAGTGCTTAACCAAGTGCTGCAAGGACAGGATATCCTGGTGCAAAGCCCGGGAATGGCGCAGTGGATCAAAATTAACCTCGCCCGGCAGTTGGGGATTTGCGCCAATACTCGCTTTCCGTTGCCTTC
This sequence comes from Alteromonadaceae bacterium, assembly GCA_965279005.1. GTDB lineage: Bacteria > Pseudomonadota > Gammaproteobacteria > Enterobacterales > Alteromonadaceae > Planctobacterium. The sequence goes on from CBDIHK010000030.1 coordinate 740,330, forward strand.
TAGTTTTATATGGCAACTTTATCAAAAAGTATTGCCAGGTTTACCTAAAGAATCAGCCTTTACCAAAGCCAATATGGCCTGGAAGTTGATGGCCATTTTACCTGACAAATTAGTATTGCCAGAGTTTGCTGGCTTGGCTGGATACATCGGTGACTTAGCCTGTGATGATGGCAATAAAAAGTTGTATCAACTATGCAACAAGATTGCGGACGTATTTGACCAATACTTGATGTACCGGCCTGAATGGATTGCAGCATGGGAGCAGGGGGATAATCGTGTTGAATACCGGGAGCTAGGGGAATTGGCGTGGCAACCTGAGTTGTGGCGGGCGTTGGTGGGCTATACTAGACAGCTCGGTGAATCTAGCTTGCACCGTGGTAACCAGCACCAACTTCTGTTGCGGGAACTACAAAAAAAGCCTGTTTACCAGCAGCCCCTATTTATTTTCGGTATATCCGCCTTGCCTTGGCAACAATTGGAGGTTTTGCAGGCACTGTCCCAGTCAACTTCGGTATACCTTTTTTGGTTAAACCCAAGCTGCCACTATTGGGCGGATGTATTGGACTTGCGTCAATATAACAAACGCCAACTGCAACTTTTCAACGAGGAAAATAAGGAGCCGCAGGGGGACTATGCCGAGGTAGGAAATCCGTTGTTGGCCAGGTGGGGCAAAATAGGCCGGGATTTCCAATCCCTGTTGTTGCAAATTGAACTTCAGCAACATGATTATTTTGTCGAACCCACAGCCGATACTTTGTTGTCGAAAGTACAGGCAGATTTCTACCATTTACAGTTTAGGGGAGCCAGGGAACCATTGCCGGCGAAAGAGTTGTTGGGCAATGGCTGTGAATATCCTAAAGCCACAATCCATTTAGAGGATAGGAGTATTGAGCTTGCCAGTTGCCATTCTATCCATCGCGAATTGGAAGTGCTCTATGACAATATCTTACACTGGTTCGATTCAGGGCAAATAGCCAGTCCAGATGACATTATCGTGATGGTGCCTGATGTCGCCAAATACGCACCCATGATTGATACGGTGTTTGGCCAGGCCCAACCAAACAAAACTAGCCCAGGGACATCCAAGCATATCCCTTATGCAATTTCCGATAGGACGGTAGACCAGGAGCATCCTGCAATCGAAGGCCTACTTTGTTTATTGCAGTTGCATCGTTCACGCTTTTCCTTGAGTGAGATCCTGGCCCTATTTGAAATTAAAGAGGTGCACCAGAAATTTGGTGTAGCGGCAGAAGATCTCCCCCAAATTAGGGACTGGTGCCAGCAGGCCAATATTAGGTGGGGCATCGACGGCCAGGACAAAGCAAGGTTCGACCTACCCGCTGTTGCCCAAAACACTTGGTATTTTGGGCTTGAACGCATTTTGTCAGGTTATGCTGTACTAGATGCCGATGATAGGTTTAACGGGGATCAAGACCCAGATGCACAATTGTGGCCTGTTGCTGGAATAGCGGAAATAGAGGGGGCTCAAACGGAGGCGCTTGGCAACTTTATCGTATTTTTGGAGGATTGTGCCGGTTTGATGCGAGCCTTGCGCAAAAGCACCTCTTTAATACATAAAATTGAGCAAACCCAAGCTGCCATTAACGCTTTTTTTGCGGTTGAGCTGGTGCAAGAGGCCATGAACCAGGTTAATGATGCACTGGATTTCCTTTCGGCGCAGCAACACAGGTATCCTGGTGATATCTGCCAAGACGTGTTTGTAATGGCGCTTAAACAAGAATTGCAAAGCAAAGGTGTAGGCCAGCGCTTCCTGGCTGGCAAGGTTAATTTTTGCACTTTGATGCCGATGCGGAGTATCCCATTTAAAGTCGTGTGCTTGTTGGGATTAGACGATTTAGAATACCCACGCAGGGTGAACAAAATAAGCTTTGACCTGGTTAATCATTTTCCTGCTAGGTTAGGGGATCGCAGCCGCCGGTTGGATGATCGCTACTTGTTCTTGGAGGCGCTGCTTTCAGCCCGGGACAAGTTTTACATTTCCTATAATGGCCGCAGTTTATTAGACAACTCACCTAAGCCAGCGTCAATATTGGTCAATGAATTGATTGACTATTGTTGTTTGGCATTCTTACTGGAAGGAGATATTTCTGAGCCGCCTGAAGTCGCTGAACAGAAGCTAAAAAAGCACCTGTTAAAAGAATACGCGCTACAGCCATTTTCTCCTGAAAACTTTACTGGCCGCAGCAGCTTTCAATCAATCTGGTTCGATGTCGCTAAACATATGCAACGTTCAAGTGACGCCCCTCCTGAACAAATTTGGTCCGGCACATCGATGCAGGAGCTTGCCAAACAATCTGTCTCTACTGCCGAGCTTATTGCTTGCTTGCGCAATCCCGTGCGCCACTATTTTGTGCAACAGTGCCAAACCCAGTTTCCAAATATACCTGAAACCAGTGAAGACGATGAGCCATTGTCCATAGCGGGTTTGGATCGATATTTGTTATTGCAACAACTATTACAACGACCCGATATGGACACCGTGTTTAGCGATCACAACGGCGTGTTGCCTGTTGGTACCTTAAAGCAACTTGAACTAGACCTGCTCAGGCAATTGGCACAAAGCTACAATCAGCGCTTGTTTGATTATTGTGGCGTGTCGCTGGAAAACCTGTTACCAGCAACTGAAGTGGTGTACTTGGCAACAGGGGCAAGCAATGATGTTGAAAGCCGCCTGCCTTTTTATCAACTGGGGACAAAACGGTTTCTACTGCGTTGGCGACCAGGCAAGTTGCGCACTATAGATAAGCTGCAATTGATGCTGGACTATTGCTTGTATTTGGCTTCTGGCTATGCGGCCGAATTAGAGCCCTGTCAGCCCCTGTTTCTGGCAAAAGACAAATTGTTTACACTAGGTGAAATTGATATTGCTGAGGCTCAAGCTTACTTATTGCAGATATTGACCTTTTACCACAACGCACACTACCAAACGTTGGCATTTTTCCCGGAGACCAGCTGGACCTGGCTTGAAACCCAAGACCGCGAAAAAACCGAAAAAGTGTTTATGGGCGGCTATCTCGACGGTGAAGGGTTGGAACGGCACATCAGCCGGGTTTTCCCTGAGCTACCTATTGAAGATCCGCAGTTTAGTGAGTTAGCAGAATCTGTCCTAAGCCTATTGCGGGAAAAGGGGGAAATGCTGTGACGCCTTTGTCGCCTTTTGAGTTTAGCTTTGACGGCAATGCCATCATTGAAGCAAGTGCAGGTACTGGCAAAACCTATACCATTGCTAATTTGTATTTGCGGCTGGTGTTGGGTCACGCCACGCAGGCGTTGCCGGTATCTTCTATCCTGGTATTAACCTTTACCAATGCTGCTACTGCTGAGTTGCGGGAACGCTTGCTGGCGCGGCTTAATACCGCTTACCGGGCGTTTTTGCTCGGAAAAAGTGACGACCAATTTATCCAGGCATTAATTGACGCGTCTGATAACCTGGAGCGGGATCGGTTGCGTTTGAATAGCGCCAGCCAAGAGATGGATGATGCGGCAATTTTCACGATCCACGGGTTTTGCCAAAAGGTGCTGCAAGAGTATGCCTTTGAGAGCAATACCGACTATGAGTATCGTTTTGAATTAGATGACAGCAGCTTTGTACAGCAAGCTTGTAATGATTTTTGGCGTTGCCATGTCGTTGATTTGCCTATCGCTGAATTAAACCAATTTTTGTCGCTGTGGCCTTCGCCACAGGGGCTTTTGGCGGCATTGCGACCGCTTTTGGCAAGGGATTTGGCGACAGAGCCCGCCGCCACACTACAGCAACAGCACCAAGCTGCGGAAGAAGAGTATTTACAGCGGGTACATGAGCTGAAAACCTGGTGGCAGGCAGAATCTATCTCAACTTTATTGCTGCAAGCGAAGCTGCGTAAAAATACCTTGTTAGCCAAAGAAGCGTTCCACCAGGAATTCAACGAATTTATTGCCAGTGACCAAATTGAATACCAACGCGGAAAAGACGGCTGGAACCTTTTGTTTCCCGAAAAAATCGAGAATGCAAAAACTAAATCCAGTGAGCATATTGATTTGAGGCAATTTGAACGGTTTGAGCGTTTGCACCAGCTGCAAATATCACTGCGTAGTTTGTTTCAGCGCTATTACACGGTTCTCGCCCTAGATTTTATCAAGCAGCACCTTAACCAGGCCAAGTCACTTGCCAATGTGCTGACACCAGATGATCTGTTGTCACGGTTGCGGCAATCTCTAGAATCCAATGCAGGTGCGCCTGTTCTGTTATCGCGGTTGCGGCAATCCTATCCCATCGCCCTGGTAGATGAATTCCAGGATACTGACGATGTGCAGTTTTCTATCTTTAAAACGATTTACCCCTTTGCAGCAATCCAGAAAAACCAACGCATCCCAGCGTTTGCTTTGGTTATGATTGGCGATCCTAAACAAGCAATCTACAGTTTCAGGGGAGGGGACATATACACCTATATTGCTGCAAAAAGGCAAGTGCCAGAATGCCGTCATTACACCCTGGGTAAAAACTGGCGCTCGCAACCTTCACTCGTGTCAGCGGTAAATGCACTTTTTCAATTTAACCAGGATGCATTTTTGCAGAAGGCGGACATTCCCTTTATTGCGGTGGATGCCACCCAGGACCCGGTTAACCTCTATTTGGAAAACGAGCAAATCAATCCTGTAGAACTGCATCTATTGACAACTGATGAGCCTCCTCCTTGGTCGCAGGTGCAAGCTGGGCTAGCAAATTATTGTGCGTCGCGTATTGCCCAAATGTTAGCCTTGGGCAAGGTAAACCAAACCCCAGTGCAAGCTAGTGATGTTTGTATTTTGGTCAGGGACAGGTTTGAGGCTGAGGTCATGAAGCGCGCGCTGTCTGAACGCAATGTTGACAGCGTATACCTATCGAGGGAAACCGTATTTGACAGTGATGTTGCCTATAGCATTTACCTCTGCATGGAAGCGATCATGCACTGCCAAGACGAGCGCCGGGTCAAAGCTGTGTTGTTGGATTCGCTGTTTTCTTATTCAGGCACGGAATTGCACCAAGTAACCCAAAACTTAGCGCAGTGGCAGGATGTATTAGCAAACTTCCAACAGGCTAATGGCCTTTGGCACGACAAGGGGATCAGCGCTGCGTTGTTTTTTCTGTATGAAAGCTTGGCTATGGCATCTCGGCAAGCTATGTATAGCCGAAATATCTATCGAGTTTTAACGGACTTGCGGCATTTGGTAGAGCTGTTGAGTGTCCAGGCAAAAACCCATGTGGGAATGGGGCAGCTGTTGCAGTGGTACAAGGAGACCTTGGCCCATCCCAATCCAGGCGGCGACATCCAGCAGCGGCTTGAAACAGACAACCAGTTAGTGCAAATCGTCACTATGCATGCGGCAAAAGGATTGCAGTACCCGCTGGTCTTTATCCCTTTTGCCAGCCGCTACAAAGAAGCTGGTCCTGCCTTTTACCACGACCAGGACAACAAGTTGCAGCTAGCATGGCAACAAGATGAAGCGACTGCGGAACAGCGCAATAAGGAGCGGCTAGCTGAAGACATCCGGTTGTTTTACGTTGCCCTAACCCGGGCTGAAACCTATTGTTATGTAGGAGTTTGGAACAACCGCAAAGGCAACAGCCGTAAAAAGAGTGGCTTTAGCCAGACCGCACTGGGCTATTTATTGGGAATGGGAAACCATGCTGAGCCAGAACAATTGTCCTGTGAGCAAATACTGCAGGGCGCTGCCAACTGCTTTGCCGGCGAAGAAGTATCTATTGTCGCGTTCAACAATACTGAAGACGAACCAGGACTGTTAAAAAGACCACCGCAGGATGCAGATGCAGGGGCAGAACCTTTGCAGCAACCCTTGCTCGCCAAACCCTTTTCACAAGTTTGGTTTTTGACCAGTTACAGTGCAATAGCACGGCAAGCCCTTGAGAGTGACCATAGTGCAGGGGCTAAGGCCAGCGATGAGCTTGATATGGGATTAGGGCCGGGCAGCACCGAAGCTGCAATCCCAGCTGCGTTGGAACCAGAACTACCGGTGAGGTTTAGTTTTGTCAAAGGTGCACAGGCGGGTTCATATTTGCATGATGTCCTGGAAAACTCAGATTTTACCAAGGCCAGCGAACTCGACACAAACAGCCTTGAGATAGCAACCAAATACGGATTTATAAAAGAGCAGGTTGACGGCGTTTCTGTTTGGCTGCAAGAAACCTTGGCGACCCCCCTAACAATGCAAGGTGCTGCCGCAACGTTTTGTTTACGTGATATTTCTGAACAAAACAAGTTGCCTGAAATGGAATTCTATTTGCCCCTAGAGCATGTTACAGAGCAGGACTTTAACCAACTTTTGCAGCAGTATTATCCCGATGAATTAGGCTATTATGCAATCAACAAGCTGAATGGCATGATGAAAGGGTTTCTAGACCTGGTTTTTTTCCACAAAGGCAAGTTCCATGTGGCTGACTATAAGTCGAACCACCTTGGTAATAGTTTTGAAGCATACAGCGGCGAGGCAATAGGGCAGTCAATGCAAGAACATGACTATTTTTTACAAGCCGTATTGTATGCCGTGGCAATGCATCGGTTTTTGCGCTCAAGAATAAATAACTACCGCTATGGACAACATTTTGCGGGTACCTGGTATTTGTATCTGCGCGGAATGTCGCCAGCCAAGCCAGGTTATGGTGTGTATTTTTTTAAACCAGAAAGGGCATTGGTTGAGGCGTTGGATAACTTGTTTTGTGGTGAAACTGCCGACTCGGCGGAGGTTGTGTAATTGCGTTTTGCTCATCGCCCAGGCTTAGGTAACTGTTCGCATACGGATCAGCTGTTGGAACAGTTAAGGGAACAAGGTTTGATCCGGGCGATTGATATGGTATTCGCCCAGCAGATAGCTAGAAAAATTGAAGTGTCGGGCGTGAGGCACAACGAAAAAAACACTTTGTTGGTTTTTGTCTCGGCACTTTTAAGCAAACAGCTGGCAAGCCAGCATACTTGCCTAGAAATAGGGCAATTGGGACAACCCTTTGCGCCAATTTACCACTTTCCTGATGTTAACGAGGTTATCACCTGTTTAAATAACAGCCCCCTAGTGGCAAAAGTAGATAACCTGGACAAGCTTCCACACTTACCCCTTGTCTTTGAAAAACAAAAGCTTTACCTGCAACGCTATTGGTACTATGAACAACAAGTGGCAAAAGATATACAGCGCCTGTTGACATCCAATGCTGCTCCTGACGCTGCGCTGGTCAAACCATTAATCGAAAACCTTTATGGTGCTTTTGACAAGGGGAACAGTGAACCAGATTGGCAGAAACTGGCCGTGCTATTAGCGGGTTATAAAGGTTTGGCTTTCGTTACTGGCGGTCCTGGCACAGGCAAAACTACTACGGTAGTGCGGATCTTATGGTTGATTGTGCAATTGCTAGAGCGCCCCCGGTTAGTCATTAACCTGGTGGCGCCCACTGGCAAAGCAGTTGCCCGGTTATTGGAATCGGTTAACTCCGCCCTCCAGGGGCTGCCTGGTGTCGTTGCTGAACAGCAGGATGTTGCATTGTTTGGGCGAAAACTAGAAATTCAGGCGAGCACTGTACATCGATGCTTAGGTGTTATACCCGGATCGCGGTTTTTCAAGCATAACCAGCAAAACCCATTGCATTGTGATGTCCTGGTTGTAGATGAAGCATCCATGATTGATTTACCGCTTTTGGCCAAATTACTACAGGCCGTCCCTAACCAGTGTAAGGTTGTGGTGTTGGGCGACAAGAACCAATTGGCGTCGGTGGATGTTGGCAGTGTGTTGGCAGACCTGTGCTTTGCCAAACAGGAAACGCCTGGTTTTAGCAATGAGTTTTGCCAATGGCTTGAGTCAGTCTCGGGCATGCAATTGCCCAATGAGGGGGCTGTTAAAGACTGTCCAGCCATCACAGATGCCATCGTAGAGCTAAAAAAGAGCTATCGTTTCGACGATAACAGCGGCATAGGCAAGTTGGCTAAATTGGTGAATTCTGGCGCTGAAGTACAAGCATTGGAGTTATTGCAAAAACACGTTAGGCAGCCTGTCGATGTTATCGGTGAAGGCGCACCGGCAAGCAGCCTAAACTGGTTTCCGCGCTACACACATCAAAGCTTGATGAGCCAGTTGTCGAACCATTTAGTGAAGTATTTTAGTGCTGTTGCCAGCGGGGATACCAGCAACGCTTTTGCGGTATTGAGAAACACCCAAGTTTTGTGTGTCACCAACCAAGGCGAGTGGGGCAACCAAAACCTAAACCAGTTAGTTGAACATTTTGTGCAAAGCCAAGGGTGGGCGGAACCTGGCCACTTATTGTATCCTGGTAAGCCAATTATGGTGCTGGAAAATGACAACCAACGTCAAATATACAATGGAGATATTGGCATTGTCTTGCCTCACCCTGAAACTCAAAACGTCCTTTTAGTTTGGTTTGAAGCTGCAGACGGGGATTACCGCAGTTTTTTGCCGAGCCAGTTACCGCCATTTCAATCTGTGTATGCTCTGACCACGCATAAAAGCCAAGGTTCAGAATACAAGTCTGTGATAATGTGTATACCTCCTGCTAACTCCGCGCTTTCTCAAAACTTGCTCAGTCGAGAGCTGTTATACACCGGTATAACCCGTGCTAAGGAACAATTCACTTTGTTTGCGCCAGAACTAGCAGTTAAATCTGCTATCAAGCGGCAGTGCCAGAGAGCTTCAGGCCTAGCCGATAGGCTTGGGTAGGTTGGGGGATCGTGGTGGTTAGGAGCTGGTTGAACAAAATACGAGAACTTACACAGATACTGCATGTATCTGCGATAGCCATGTTATGTTTGATGGGCAATGCCAAAGCGAAGGAAATAGAGCTTTACGAATCGACCAGGTATTACACGGTTGAGCTTAACAATGGGCAATCTTTGCGCGAGGCAATAAAAGACCGATCCCCGATTAAAAGGTTGGGTAAAACTTTTTTTGCCCAAACCCAATGGACGGTCGAACCCCAGTTTGCGCTGCAGAAGTGGGCAGGTTTGTGCCGCTTACAGCATCTCAGTGTCGATCTTCGGGTTCGGTTTATACTGCCCAAATTGCAACAGAATGAAAACACTCCTAGTGCTGTTGTGGCACAGTTCGATAAATTTTACCATTCGTTACTCAGGCATGAGCACGGCCACCGTGACATTGCCATGGAAGCAGCGCAAGCAGTCCACAACCGGCTAGAAAAAATACCTCCCAACTTGGATTGCCAATCGTTACAAGCTAGAGTTAAACGCAAGTATCACGAAATTTTGGCTCACTATACCCAGTTAAACGCTGACTATGACCAGCGCACTGATTTTGGCCGCACCCAGGGGGCGGTAATTGGTGATGCGGTAGTTAGTCCCTGAGCTTTGCGGCAGTAGGCCATTTAAACTTGCGGAATCTGAAATGAACATACCCAAAACGCTTTTCAAGTTGTGTTTACTGACCGGCATTGGCACCTTGGCCGGTTGCGCAACATGGGGACAATCAGATAGTGGGGAGCAGCCCTCCCATATCCAAACTACGGGTGCCAGTACAAGCCAAGTAACGCAGGCTGGCAGTGGGGTAGATAGTACTTGCCCTGGTAATAGTTTACCTCCAGGAGAACTGGTCGCAAATTTGCAGCAGGTTGCAGACCCCGATTTGTTGGCAAAGGCCGCTGGCGAGCCCGGTTTGGGTGGGCTATGCGACGGCGCTGTTTACCAAGTTCTCAAGCCATTTACCCTGTACCGGGCATGGAATAGCACCAATGCCGAAAGTGAATTAGGAAAGTGGTGGGCATTTTTTAAACCTGATGGGGCAGTTGCGCAATACCGCAAAGAATACAACATTTGCTACCAGTGGACTCCCCTGGACATGATGACGGAATGTACCATCAAAGCCGATACTAAAATTGTTATCGGGCCAGGTCAGAGCGCCAAGTGCAGCCAGTGGGTCACCCACAATGTGTCGGCAAAAAAGCAAGTTTATTTGCCGGACGCTGCGCAACACATGAGTAATTGCAGGACTTATAGGAATTTTTTTGATTGGCGCCAGTAGGGGGCGGGAGCCTAATTAAAAGGAATATTGCGCAAGTCCCAGTCATCTTTGCTTATTTTTAGATAGCTACCTTGCTCATACCAGTCGCCTAAAACAATGCGTTTGCCCTTGCCATGGGTTAGATCCACTTGGTGTTTGTTAGGCCTGTGGGTATGTCCGTGTATTAAATGATCCACCTGGTGCTGCTCCATGATCCGGACAACTTCAGACGGGGTGACATCCATAATCATTTGGGTTAGGTTTTCCTGGTTGCCCTTGCTGATTTTTCGCCCTCTTGCCGCAATCCTGCGCCTATAGGACAATGGCAAAGACAACATCAAGCGCGGCCACCACCAGCTGCGGGATTTTTTGCGAAATTTTTGGTATGCCACGTCTTGGGTGCATAGCTGGTCACCGTGCATGATCAGGGTTTTGGTTCCATAAAGGTCAATCACCTGTTCTTGCGGCAATAACGTCAAACAAGCACGCTTTGCAAAATGCTCCCGGATCAGGAAGTCGCGGTTGCCATGGATAAAATAGACCGGGATGCCCCGCGCGTGGAGCCGACAAAAAATATCTGCGACCTCATTGGTAAATGAGTTGACATCATCGTCTCCAATCCATACTTCAAACAAATCACCGAGCACATAGAGGGCATCAACAGCGTGATCCAGGTCGTCGGCGAAATCAGCGAGGCATTTTGTAATATCGGGCCTGTCTGCACTTAAATGCAGGTCAGCGATAAAATAGGTGCAACTGCTCATATGGGGTCGGGGTTTGCCTGCAGGCATTTAAAAAACGCCTGCAAGCTAGTTTGTTTGCAAAGGGATTATTCGATGATTTCGGCTTTTTCGATGATTACGTCTTCTACCGGTACGTCCTGGTGCATGCCAGCGTAGCTGGTTTTAACAACGCGGATTTTGTCAACGACGTCCAAACCTTCGGTGACTGCGCCAAATACACAATAACCCCAACCATCACGGCTTTCAGAGCGGAAGTTAAGGAAATCATTGTCCGAGACATTAATGAAAAACTGCGCCGTTGCAGAGTGGGGATCCATTGTCCTTGCCATAGCAATGGTGCCGCGGTCATTCTTTAAACCGTTATTTGCCTCATTCTCAACGGGGGCTTTTGTGGCCTTTTCACCCATGCCTGGTTCCATGCCGCCACCTTGGATCATAAAACCATCAATGACACGATGGAAAATAGTATTGTCATAGAAGCCATCTTTTACATAGCTTAAAAAGTTTTCCACAGTTTTAGGTGCCTTTTCAGCATTGAGCTCTAATTTGATGTCGCCATAATTGGTTTTTAATAAGACCATGTATTTTTACCTTATTAGTCAAAGGAGAATGAAGTGGCTGTTGTAACCTGCTTATGCAAAAGTGCATACAATTCAACAGAACCTTGCAGTTAACTCACATATCAATGGATATATTTGCAGTGGCTGCAAAGAATAACATTAATACTGGCTAGTGATAAACATATCTTGAGTGTTAAACTAGCCCGCTTTTAATGCACAGCCTTTTAACTGGTGCAGCCTAAACACGGAATTCGCTTCCCAAAATAACTAAATGGAGGAACAACGCGAGATGCTACAGATTTACAATACATTGACCCAGAAAAAAGAAACCTTCCAACCGTTGCACGAAGGCAAAGTGGGTATGTATGTGTGTGGTATCACAGTGTATGACCTCTGCCATATGGGGCATGCCCGGACCTACCTGAGCTTTGACTTGATGGTGCGGTACCTGCGCTACATTGGTTACCAAGTTAACTATGTACGTAACATCACGGATGTGGATGATAAAATTATCAATCGGGCCAACGAAAATGGCGAGGCGTTTGAGTCTTTGATTGAGCGCACGATAGCTGATATGCACCAAGATTTTGATGCCATTGGCTTACTACCTGCAGACATTGAACCTAGGGTGACTACCCATATGCAGGAAATTATCATGGTGATACAACGTTTGGTAGACAAAGGCCACGCCTACCAAACACCTTCGGGAGATGTTTTGTTTGAAGTTGCGACTTATAAGGAATATGGCCGCCTTGGAAAACAGGATTTAGAACAGCTCAATGCTGGTGCCAGGGTTGATGTAGACAACGAAAAACGTGCGCCGTTAGATTTTGTGTTGTGGAAGGCAGCTAAACCCGGTGAGCCTAGCTGGGATAGCCCTTGGGGTAAGGGGCGGCCGGGCTGGCACATCGAATGTTCAGCCATGAACCACAAGCACCTGGGCGAACATTTTGATATCCATGGCGGCGGTTCTGATTTGATTTTCCCCCACCATGAAAATGAGGTGGCGCAATCTTGCTGTGCATTTGATACCCCGTATGTCAATACCTGGATCCACACGGGCATGGTACAGGTTAACCAAGAAAAAATGTCTAAATCATTGGGCAATTTCTTTACATTACGGGATGTGCTCGAAACCTACGACGCTGAGACCTTGCGCTACTTTTTGATGTCAGCCCACTACCGCAGCCAGTTAAATTATTCCGAAGATAATCTAAAGCAAGCCAGATCAGCCTTAGAGCGGCTCTACACGGCTTTAAGGGGTATTGACTATGTGGAGGTAGATACTAGCTTGGGTGACTACCAAGAGCGCTTCAAAGCCGCAATGGATGACGACTTTAACACACCAGAAGCCTTTGCTGTGTTGTTTGAATTGGCCAAGGACATTAATAAAGCCGATGGCGAACTCAAGGCCAAATTAGCTAGCTTATTACACCATTTAGGTGGGGTGTTGGGGCTTTTACAACTCGATCCGAGTGAGTATTTGCAGGGTAATGATACTGAAGAGGTTGTTGTCGCAATGATTGAAAGTTTGATTGCACAGCGAAACAATGCCCGGAAAAGTAAAAATTGGGCGGCTGCCGATGCCGCCAGGGACAAGCTTACGGCCATGGGAGTTGTACTAGAAGATGGTCCGCAGGGTACGACATGGCGCAAAGAGTGAAGCTAACTACTAAAAACATAATGCGTTAAAAAAGGCTCCATTATGGAGCCTTTTTTTAAGGAAAATTTGCCTTACAGCTGGTATTGCCATTTAAGCAAGCACAATACGATGCTTGAGAACAGCAAAGAAACAGGTAAGCCTATTTTGATAAAGTGTTTAAACTTGTATTCCCCGGCGCTAAATACCAATAAATTAGTTTGGTAGCCATAGGGGGATAAAAAGCTGGCGCTTGCGCCAAAGGCAACTGCTAATGCGAATGGCATAATGGGCAACCCCATGGACTCGCTGACACCAAAGGCAAAGGGAAACATTAATGCTGCAGCGGCATTGTTGGTTACTAATTCTGTCATTATCAAAGTTGCCGCATAAATTAACACCAGCGCCATGAAGGGTGAGTAAGCCAATAGCATGGGCTGTAACCATTCAGTAAACAGGGTGATTAAACCTGAGCTTTGCATGGCCTTGGCCAAGCTCAATGCCCCGACAATGACCATCACCAAGTTAATGGGTAAGCCCCTTCTGATTTCGCTGCTACTTATTATCCCGGATAGCAAGTACAGCATTAGGAGCAGCATTAGTGCTACGTCTAATGGGATAATATCCATTGCCGCCATCGCTATGGTTGCAAGGAAGCCACCAATGGAAAGCCGATCCTGCCATCTATTTAATTTCTGCTGAAGCTTCAATTCACTCAAGATAAAGAAGTTGTTGGCCAAGTTGGCCCTGCTTCGGAAATCGTTTCCCGTAGCTAATAACAAAAAGTCGCCGGCTTTTAACTTGATTTCACCTAGTTTGCCGCTGAGCGCCTCGCCATCCCTGCGGATTGCGACAACCGCAGCATCGAACATAGAACGGAAACCTACTTGTTTTAAGGTTTTACCTATTAGTTGTGCCCGGTTTGATACGACCACTTCGGTCACGTTTTCACGCAATAGCCCATTGCTATCGGCAAACAGTTTTAAGCCAGGAATGTGGTCTAAACTGTCCACTTTTTCGATATTACCAGAGAAGATTAGTTTATCACTTGGTTCGATAACGGTATCAGGATGTACCGGGCTGATAAGCCGTTTATCCCTTACTATTTCCACCAGAAACAGCTCGGGTAAATTCCTTAAGTGGTTGGCTTCTACCGTACGGCCAATGAGGGCAGAGTTGGGGTCAACTTCGGCTTCGATGATATAGCGCTTAAAATTATCCTGTTTTAACTGGGTTTCAGGTAGTAGGGGGCTGCACACAAACAATAGAAGGCAGCATGTGAGGCCCGCAGTCAAACCATACAGCGTAAAATCAAAAAATGAAAAACCTGGGTGTCCGGTTTCGATTAAAAAACTGTCAACGATTAAATTAGTAGATGTACCAATAAGGGTGACGGTACCGCCGAGTATTGCCGCGTAGGATAGGGGGATCAGCAGTTTAGACGGGACAATATGCCGGTTGTGCTTGATAGAAGAAATCAGGGTGGCTACGACGGCAGTGTTATTGAGGACCGCGGAACTAAAAAATGACAATCCAATAATGCGCACTAGTGACATATGCCGACTGCGCACTACCAAGCTTCGGCTTAATTTTTTCATAAAACCGGCTTTATCGACGGCAAAACTACACAGCAGCAACAGCACTAATATAACCAATCCTTGGTTGCCCAAGTTGCTCATTACTTGGTTTACTTCAATGCTATTGCTGATAATCAACAATAGCGTGGTAGTCGCAAAGATGAAACTCGGGCTTCGATTTGAAAATATCAGCGCCATTAGGGTGCCCAGCATAAGGCTGAGCACCCATATCTGCTCTAGTTGCATATTTATTTTCGGTTTATTTGGCTAATATCAAGGGCTTCCCAATGGGGGAAGTGCTTGCGCACCAATTGGTTTAACTCCAACTCAAACTCACTAAATTCACCTGCAGACATTACGGCATCTTGTTTGGCTTCCACGATCATTCCGGCTCCAACCGTAGAATTGGAAAGCCTGTCAATGATAATAAAGGCACCGGTTGCCCGGTTTTTCTTATAGGGGTCAACCGCAACAGGCTGGGTGAGTTTTAAAGTAGTTAATCCAATTTCATTTAAACCTAAATGCACTGCATCACTTTTTTCCAGTGTGTTGACATCTATTTTGTGCTCTATGCTAGAAATACTGCCCGACACTTTTTTAGTGGCAAATTTGATGCTGTATTGTTTGTTTGGCATTAACGGCTCTTCTGCCATCCAGACAACATGGCTTAAAAACTGTTGCGCGCTAATCGGCAAATCGTTGGATTTTACCAACATGTCACCGCGCGAGATGTCGATTTCATCCTCCAGGGTTAATGTAACAGCTTGTGGCGCATGGGCGAATTGTAAATCTTGTTTAAAAGTGACAATTGACTTAACCTTTGATGTCTTGCCGGACGGCAAAGCTGTGACAGCATCACCGACTTTGACGTCACCTGATACTATCGTGCCGGCGAAGCCTCGGAAGTCTAAGTGTGGCCGGTTCACATATTGCACTGGAAAGCGGAAGTTTTCAGTATTGCGCTGGCCACTAATTTCGATGTTTTCCAACAAACTAATCAATGGCTCGCCTTGGAACCAAGACAAGGCTTCGGTGTTGTTGACTACGTTGTCACCATTAAGTGCGGAAAGCGGTAGGAAATGAACCTCTTCAAAGTCCAATTGCTTGGCAAACTCCAGGTAATCCGCTTTTATCTTTTCAAAAACATCCTGCCTGTAGTCCATTAAGTCCATTTTGTTAACAGCAATAATAACTTGCTTAATGCCGAGTAAAGAAACCAGGAATGAATGGCGTTTGGTCTGGGTTTTTACACCGTTGCGGGCATCTACGAGTATTATCGCGAGGTCGCAAGTTGATGCTCCCGTCACCATGTTACGGGTATACTGCTCGTGCCCAGGGGTATCGGCGATTATAAATTTGCGCTTCTCTGTGGAAAAATACCGGTAGGCAACATCAATGGTGATCCCTTGCTCGCGCTCGGACTGAAGTCCATCAACCAGCAGGGCTAGGTCTACTTTCTCACCAGTGGTCCCCACTTTTTTACTGTCACTAACTACTGCTGCTAGCTGATCTTCATAGATCATTTTTGAATCGTGCAGCAACCGGCCTATCAGGGTGCTTTTGCCATCGTCTACGCTGCCGCAAGTCAAAAAGCGCAGCAAGTCTTTCTTTTCATGTTGCTCAAGGTACGCCAGTACATCTGACTGCAATAATTGGTTTTCACTATGCATAAGATTACGCACTCACTAAAAAATAGGGGTTTAAAACAGATTCTTTTTGGTTATAGGTAAGTGGGTCACCGCTGTCCTGATAACCTTGTTCGGTTGGCACCATTACTGTGACCTTGGCGCCAGCAGCTATTGCCACAGCATGCGCTGCCCCCGTGTCCCATTCGGAGGTAGGACCCAGGCGTGGATACAAATGCGCTTTTCCTTCGGCCACTAAACAGAGCTTTAACGAGCTGCCCATGGCGACAAGTTCAGTTTTTGCCTGGAGGCTGTCTAAATAGGCCACAATGTCGGGACTCTGGTGGGAACGGCTGCCCACGACTTTAATCGTTTTTTCAGGATCAACTTGCATTGGTTGAATCGCCACCGGTTGTCCGTCATTCTCGATTTTGTAAGCACCGGCACTTGAAACACCGTAATACGTCGTCTGTAAAACAGGCGCGAATACAACTCCAAGGACCGGTTTCCCTTCGTGGATTAGGGCGATATTCACGGTAAACTCGCCATTTTTCTTGATAAATTCTTTGGTACCATCGAGTGGATCTACCAACCAATAGGTCTGCCAGCTTTTGCGGGATTGCCAGCTTATATCACAGGATTCTTCCGATAAAACTGGATAGCCTGCAAGCTTCTCCAACCCGCTAACAATGACTTTATGGGCGGCTAGATCCGCTTCGGTCAATGGGCTCTGATCAGACTTTTCATAAATCGTAAAGTCTCTTTGGTAAATTTCTAGGATTTGCCGGCCGGCAGAGTGGCTAATGTCAATACAGCTCTGCAATAAATGGGAAAAATCAGGCATCAAGGTATCCTAGCTTGGTTAATTTTTGCAGTAGCTCCATAACCGCTGTTTCTGCTGACTGCCCGTCGTAAGTTAAATGAATTTCCGGTGCTTCAGGTGCCTCATAAGGGGAGTCGATGCCGGTAAACTTAGTGATATCCCCTTGTCTTGCCTTTTGGTATAAGCCTTTCGGGTCGCGTTGCTCACATACTTCGAGTGGTGTATCTACAAACACTTCTACAAACTCACCTGGTTGTAATAGGTTGCGGCAAAAATCCCGATCCGCTTTAAATGGTGAGATAAATGCGGTCAGGACTATTTCACCGGCATCAATGAAAAGCTTTACAACTTCGCTGATCCGGCGGATGTTCTCCACACGCTCCTGGTCAGAAAACCCCAAGTCGCCGCATAAACCGTGCCTGACATTGTCACCGTCCAGCAAGTAGGTGTGTTTATTCTTAGCTACCAATTGCTGTTCTAGCAAGTTTGCCAATGTTGACTTGCCAGAACCGCTGAGCCCAGTAAACCAAATCACAAAGGGTTTTTGTGCCTTTAGGTTTGCCCGTTTCTGTTTATCTATTTTGTGTTCGTGCCATACCAGATTAGTGGACATCAGAAATAGCCCTCCATTTTCTTTTTTTCCATTGAGCCCGCAGAATCATGGTCTATAACCCGTCCTTGTCGCTCCGACGTTTTTGTTAGCAGCATTTCTTGAATGACTTCGGGCAGGGTGCTTGCTTCTGATTCCACTGCACCAGTCAAGGGGTAACAGCCCAGGGTTCTGAAGCGTACTGAGCGCATCTCTGGCTTTTCACCTTCTGCCAGTGGCATCCGGTCATCGTCAACCATTATCAATACTCCATCTCGCTCAACTACCGGCCTAGGTTTGGCAAGATACAAACTAGGAATTTCAATGTTTTCCATAAATATGTATTGCCAGATATCCAACTCGGTCCAATTGGACATAGGGAACACCCTGATGCTTTCCCCTTTGTTCACCTGGGAGTTATAGATATTCCACAACTCCGGGCGTTGGTTTTTGGGATCCCATCTATGGTTTTCATCCCGAAAGGAATAAACCCGCTCTTTTGCCCGTGATTTTTCTTCATCGCGACGTGCACCGCCGAATGCTGCGTCAAACTTGTATTTATCCAGTGCTTGTTTCAATGCCTGGGTTTTCATTATGTCGGTGTACTTTGCGCTACCGTGGGTAAAAGGGGTGATCTTGTCACCAACACCGTCAGGATTGCTGTACACCAATAAATCCAAGTCATACTCCTTGGCAATACGATCCCGGAACTGGATCATTTCTTTGAATTTCCAAGTAGTATCGATATGCATTAACGGAAACGGGATTTTTCCTGGGTAAAAAGCTTTGCGCGCTAGGTGCAGCAAGACTGAGGAGTCTTTTCCAACAGAATATAGCATCACCGGGTTTTCAAACTCTGATGCCACTTCGCGGAAAATTTGAATACTCTCCGCTTCCAGCTGTTTTAAATGGGTTAATGAGGGGAGCTCAGAAGACATAATACGCCTTAGAAAAAGTACATTATATTAAAGAATTATATACTTAGAACTCTAACACAAGATTATGACAATTCAGTATCTCTTTTTGAAATAACAAAAAGCGAAATACACTAAGTAACATTGGCGGATATGTGGCATTGAGAAATAGTTTAAGTGGCCAGTTCAGCCCTATCTATGGCCCAAGTTTGCGCCTCGTTGAAGCACTTTGACGCGCGGTCAAAATCCATTTTAACTTTCATTGAAATGAAATAGGCCTCTTCCCATTCCGCTTTTTCCAAACGCCGGACCAGGTTGAGGTAGTCGGCCATGGCACCTTCGCCTTTGCACAAGGCGTCTTTTATTTCAGCGGCTAGTGGTAGTTTTTCGACCAGGTCTTCCAAGCTGGTATCCAACATGGCGTCAAGGAGTGACAATAGGCCCACCAAAAATGCAGAGGATTTATCCCCTTTTTGGCGTGGTAGTTGCGCTACCGATTCACAAAACCTAGCCCTGGCCAGCGACATCACTGTTAGTTCTGCTGGCTTGTCACTTTTGAATTGGGCAGTAAACATCAAGGATACAAAACGCCTTAATTCCTGCTGCCCGATAGCTACTATAGCTTGTTTGATATTACTTATTTCGGTGCTGCGTTTAAACAGTGATGATTGCGCGTATTTAAGTAGCTTAAACGACAGGTTTACATCCATCTCAAACGCCCTGGCAATCTTATTGACGTTAGGCTCAGGTTCGGCCATTTCTGCCATTAATTGTGCCAAAGCTAATTGTGAAGGCTGTAACGCGTAACCTTTCATGACTTCGGGTTTACTGAAAAAGTAGCCTTGGAAGTAGCTAAAACCTAATTCCAAAGCGGTCTGGTATTCCTCGTGGGTCTCCACTTTTTCGGCTAACAGTTTTATCTGGGGAAACGGCTCGATCGCCTTTATGACATCTGTAATTTCATCGGTTGACATGGCTTGCCAGTCGATTTTGATGATATCGGTGTAGGGATAGAAGTGTTTCCATACCGGCTCGTGGATATAGTCGTCAAGGGCCACAATATAGCCCGCTTCTTTAATTTCTTTAACCGCAGCCAACAGCTTCTTACCTGGCCGGACTGTTTCCAATACTTCGACTACTACCTGGTCATTGGGCAGCATCAAAGGGAAACGGTTAAGTAAGGTATCGTGGGTAAAGTTGAGGAATGCCAGCTTATTGTGGGTAAGCGTATCCAGGCCTAAATTGGTTTGCAGGCCATCAATCATTTTTGAGGTGGCTTCGTCATCGCCTACATCAGGGAAAACATTGGCTAAGCCTTCCCTGAACAACAGTTCGTAGGCGTATACGTTCTTGTCTTTATCCAAAATTGGTTGGCGTGCTGCATAAAATGCCATATTCCCAATCCTTACCCTGTTAGCCTATGTATTGATGAAAGTGCACAATAATACTTTTTTTCAGACACGATGAAAGCCCTATTTTAAATAGGGCACCTTGACTTAGCTTTTATGTGCAACTAGTTCACTTTTCATTGTGTTGAAATTGACCGTGATTTGTTTTGATGGTGCCTTACCTAACAAGGATACAGCTACAATCATAAGTGAGGCAGCCAAGAAGCCCGGAACAATTTCATACACCACATCGGTTAGTGCTAGGCCATTGATTGTAAACGGACCGTAAATCCAGATTAATACGGTAACTGCGCCGGTGAGCATACCTGCTATAGCCGCTGACCTTGTCATCCTTTGCCAAAACAAACTAAATAGGATTATTGGCCCAAATGCAGCGCCAAATCCAGCCCAGGCATTGCTGACCAGGTTGAGGATGGTGCTTTGACGGTCATGGGCAATGATGACTGCAACTACTGCGACTAGCAACACGCAAAGCCTGCTCACGGTGACCAGTTCCTGTTGCGGTGCTTCGCGCCGGAAAAATCGATGGTAAAGGTCACCTGCCAAAGAACTAGATGTCACCAGTAGCTGTGAGGATATCGTACTCATAATGGCTGCCAATATAGCTGCCAATAAAAAACCGGAAATGAGCGGGTGGAATAGGGTGTTGGCAAACACTATAAAAATAGTTTCTGGATCATCCAAGCTGATCCCTTTACTTTGCACAAATGCGATGCCGGTCAAGCCTACTGCGAGCGCGCCAATTAGGGTTACCAACATCCAACTCATACCGATATTGCGCGCCTGTTTGAGGTGGGCAACCTTATCGATTGCCATAAAGCGCACAATGATATGGGGTTGTCCGAAATAGCCCAATCCCCAGGCCATGCTTGAAACAACGGTTATCAAAGACACACCGGCAAACAAGCTCAAAGCGTTTTCATTGACGGATTCTATTGCTTCCATCGTTGCTGCAACACCGCCTACTTCAGATAATGCGACGATAGGCACAAGCACTAATGCAACAAACATAATGCAGCCTTGCACAAAGTCGGTCATGCTGACGGCGAGGTAACCACCAAACAGGGTATAAAGCACAACAATACCGGCAGTAACATACAAACCTATTTCATAGTTAAGCTTGAAAGCCGATTCGAATAGTTTGCCGCCGGCAACTACGCCCGACGTGGTATAAATAGCAAAAAAGACAATGATGACCAGGGCTGAAATGATGCGCAAAAGGTTGCTATTGTCTTCAAAGCGCCGTTCAAAAAAATCAGGAATGGTTAAGGACTCTGTTACTTCGGTGTAGATGCGGAGCCTGGGCGCTACCAACAAATAATTACAAAACGCACCTATTAGCAATCCGATTGCAATCCAACTGCTGGGTAACCCCGTTACAAACATCGCGCCAGGTAATCCCATTAACATCCAGCCACTCATGTCGGAGGCGCCTGCTGACAACGCCGTAACTTTCGGGCCTACTTTGCGGCCGCCTAGTAGATAACCACTGATGCTGTTATCAGCCGTGCGAAAGGCAAAAACGCCGATACCCAGCATAAGCGCGAAGTAGAGTGAAAGGGAAAGTAACAGGTAAGGATCCATTATCGGCACATCATTATTGTTATTATGTGCCTTTATCATAACCTGTATGGCAGGAATTTGGAAAAACGGTATCAGTGGGCTCGTAAAGCAATCAATACTGGGTTGCGCGCCAATTTCAAAACAAGGGGGCAAGCTGCCCCCTGCTTTTCAACTCATTTGTGGCATGAGATTTAATACAACTATGGCTTTTTAAACAACAAGGTCATTCGGTTTGATTCGCCGATGGTGTCCATGGCCTGTTTCCCAGCTTCATCATCTCGTGAACCGAAGTAAGTAGGAGGTAGACGCCAGACCACATCTGTATCAGATGGCTTATCTTTTGGATTTTTATTGATATCTGAACTGGCAATAAATTCGAAACCAGCAGCTTTAAATGCAGCTTTAACCTGGGAGGCTTTTAGATAACCGTTGCTACCTGTCGCCGATTCATCGGTCGCTGACTCAGCAACTTCGTGCTGTACCACGCCCACCATGCCGCCGCTCTTGAGTAACTTGTGGGTTGTTTGTAACGCCTGTGTAAGGGTGCCGGCTTCTTGCTCAAACCGGTTTAAGTTGTGTAAGGCCCTAATAAACAAAACCCGATCCACAGTGCCCGTCAAAGAATCTGGTGCCGTCTCAAAAGTGAAGCCGCTAGATTCAATGCCGCTGTCAGTGAATTCCGCTACTTGGTTGGGAAACTCTGTGGTTGCCTTTATCCTGGCAGCTATCCTTTCTTCGCTAAAAAAGCCAAACCTTGCCCACATACTGTCAACATAATTAATACCGTGCAATGCGCCGTCTTTACCTAGATAGTTAGCCAGTATTTTTGAATACCATCCACCGCCAGGCAGTGCTTCGGCAACCACCATCCCTGGTTCAACCTGGAAGAACCTGAGAGTTTCTGCCGGGTTGCGGTATTTATCCCTTTGTTTGTCTTCATCAGTTCTATCTGCAACTACCGACTCGATAGTCTTGTGGTTTCCGCCATGTGCCCAGCTAGTTGCACTAACTGCCAGGCTGAGGCTACCAACCAGTACAGCTGCCAGAACTGGCATTGTTTTAATTTTTGATTTAAATCCCATGCTATCGCTCCGTTATTATTGTGAAGGCTGGGCGTAATACCGCCCAGTAGAATGGCTAAATTAGAGTGCTATTTCCGCATACGCAATGAAGTAAACGAAATTTTACAATTTGTTTTTGATAGTGCTTTATAGGCATTTGGAGGATATATAATGCGAAATGCAGCTAAGCTGGGATGAGTTGCATCTAAATCGGTTTGAGCTGGGAAATGGACCCGGCATTAGGTATTTAGGGACAACGGGAAAGAAGGCGCTTTATGGTGCCTTCTTAGATTATTGGGCTTATGCCGAAAACTGCATATAGCGTTTCATCTCCAGGTGCAGCGGCTTGGCATTGTCCTGTTTTTCACTAATGATGGTGATGTCCGCATCTTGCATCCGCCAACTGCTACCTTCGTATTTATCATCACCGAAACTAGAGTCAATTGGCCGTTCCAAGTCTTTAGGAGTAATAAACATTGTGACTTTGCCAAAGTCAGTTTCCATGATCAGGTGCAGGCTTTTTTGCTTTTCAAAAAAACAATAGTTAGCGAACGTAATCCTGCCTAATGCACCCGTGAGTTGCCCACCAAAATTAGCTAGTTTTGCATTGACGTCGGCGATAGGTATGTCGCCATCTGCCCGCATGGCGTAGCCTTCTTCGTGGTGTATATGGCCAAGCGCGATTTGTGCGCCTGTGTCATAATTTGGCTGCTTTTGCCACATGGTAAAACTAAGTCCTAGCGCAAAAGCGACGGAGGCTGCCATTGCTAATTGCAAAAAATTGGTTTTCTTTGGTTGCTTAAAGGCGACGACTTTCGATTCCGTTTCTGCTTTTTCTGGAATGTCTAAAAGCATTTGCTCCAATCCAGCAGGTACTGCAACCCTAGCTGTATTGTCTATATCAGCCTCTAAAGCCTCTACTTGCTGCTTAAAGGCATACTTGTTTGGGTCAGACTCTGTTTCTGCCAATAAAGTCTCGTCGGTGCTGTTGGGTTCTGCTAGCACGGCTTGCTGGAACGCCGAGTCATTTTGTCCAGGTATAGTCAATAGTTTTTGTTCTAAGCCCTCAGGTACACTTACCTTGGCTGCTTCCTGTAAATCTGATTCCAGAGCCTGTACTTCGGTTAAAAATGTAGTGTTATCGGCGTTGTTTTGCGCTTCCTGTAGTACTGCCCCTTCAGTTGTATTGGGGTCGGCCAGGATCGCCTGTTGGAATGCAGAGGTATTCATCTCGGGAATAGCCAACAGCTTGGCTTCTAGACCATCGGGGACAGCAACTTTGGCAACGTCACTGACGCTGGTTTCTAATGCTTGTACTTGCTGCAGAAACGCAGCGTTTTCAGCGTCAGTTTCAGCCGCTGCCAATACGGCACTGTCTGCTGTGTTTGGTTCCGCCAAAACTGCTTGGCGAAACGCTGGTTTATCTATCATTTTGCCCCGTTTAACCCTTATCTTGCTCTAGTGCGTCTTTAATCTGGTTACGCGCCCGGAATAGCCGTGTCATCACGGTATTCTTGTTCAATTGCAACTGCTCGGCGATTTCTTCGCCGCTAAATCCAAATATGACTTGTAGCATCAGTGGTTCCCGATACTCATCACTTAGGTCGGCGATAAGCTTGTGTAATTCCGTATGTTCGACTTGGGTTTCATGATCCAAATCTTCATCCGCCAATGACACGTCGTCCATATCCACTAAGTCAAACTGCTTGCGTTCGAAACGCCTAGCGTTTTCCCGCCGCAATATGGTGATCAACCAGGCTTTAGCCGCTTTTTCATCCTTCAATGAGTCCAGTGATTTCCATGCCCTTAAAAAGGTTTCTTGCACTATATCCTCTGCGACTGCTTTGTCTTTTACCAACCAGTAGGCATAGCGGAAGATGTCTGCATGGAGGCTTTGCACCAGACGTTGATAACGCAATTGCTTTTGTTCTATATCCCCTGAGACCGGGGCCGATTGCTTTTGATTTCGTGAAAACATCACTTAATTTGAGGTCTTTTGGGTGGTTTTTAATTTTTGTAGCGTTTAATTTACACCATGTTTGCAAGTCTTGGCAAATAGACGCCATTTCTCCGCGGTATCGTCGCTAAACGATACCGCTAAAAAACATTATGCTGCATTTTACTAATTTGCCCAGTTTTTATTTTTGAATGTTCTGGCTGGGCGGTTACAACGGGTTGCTCTGGCAACAAGCTTACCGCACTACGTTGGGTAAAGGGGCTGCAATGTTGCTTGTTGCGCCTGGCTGTCTATCCTGTGCTGTTTTTTTAGTTTTTGTAGTAATTCGAGCAAAGGCTTGGCAGACCAAGGGGTCGTGCTAGTGTGGTATTGGGCAGCAAACATCTGTTTTACCAAAGCGTCAAGTTCTCGGTTGCCTATTGCTCGCAGGCTGGCACTCAAATTGTCGCTGGGTTTGCCGCTATACTCTGCCAACCACAGTTCCAACGGGCGGATAACCTCGGCTATGTTGGGTTGTTTTTGCATCAAAAGTTGTTGCAATGCTTGCCATGCTTCACTTTGCGCGGTGGCTTTGGCTTTTGGTGTTGCGGCTACACTTTCGCCTTTCTTTGCACGTAACCAAAGCAAAATTGTAACCAGCCAACACAAGAGTAGGATCCAACTGCTCAAAGACCACCATCTCGGGGTCGCAACAGGCAATGTCATTGGGCTAATTGTATTTCCTGCATTGTGTGCGGCTGGTTCTTGCACAATAGGTGCTGGTGCAGTTGATTGCGAAACCGCTTGGTTCACGTCAATGATCCTGGCGGGTAAGGTAGCAAATTCGGTTTCGCCCTTGATCACATTGAACCAGGGAACTGAAACCTCGGGAATTTCAAGTTGGCCTGCTGCGTTGGGGATCAGTGCTATGGTTTCTGTGCGCTGTGCCACAAAGGTGCCATTGCGTTGCACCGTCGCGGTATTCGCTTGCTCAGGGTAGTCCTTCAGGCTTTCTGGGTATTGGCTGCCAATTTGTGGTAGCTGTTCTTCAACCACGCCAACTGCGGTTAGGCTAATTGTCCTAGTGAGCGGTGTGCCTACTTCCACTGCCTCATCTGGCATTTGCCACTCTTCACTCAATTGTACAAAGGCACTTGGCAACCAGTGGTGTGCATAACCCTCTGGCATCGGCAACACCTTAATATCTTTATTGCGGGCAACGCGGCTCACGGTTTTTGTGCGGTTAAAAAAGCCAAATGATTGCCGGTTAGAATCGACAACTTCGCCCTCAAAGTAGGGGCCTTGGATCACAAATTCACCAGAGCGGTTGGGGATGATTGAAAACACACGTTCGATAATGCGGAAACGTTTGCCGTCAATAATTTCGGTGTACTCTTTGTCGTTGCCTACTTGTTCAATATCGGCATCGCGTACTTGTGGCTGCGACAAACTGCCGCGTTGCAATTCTGCCGCTAGGTGCAGCTTCACTGTGTAGCGGATTTGTTGTTGCAAGTAGACTTCATCAAGATCCACTTCGGTTGTTATAAAGATATCATTGCTGCTACTTTGCTGGTTCGCAGAAACCGGCAATACCGTCATGTTGATTGGTTGCGTACTAAAGCCCGCAACTGTAAGTGCGGGAATAGTAAATTGACCCGCCTGGCGCGGTATTAGAGTCGTAGTCCAAACCGTAGAGCGGCTAGTAACGCCATTGACTACTCTGGTTTGCTGGCTAACACTGGTTCTGCCCACGACAAAATCCTGCAACAAGACCGATGTATCGAGTGCACCCCTTGCTACATCACCATTGGCCGTGACCTCCAAAACGAAAGATTCTGCAACCATGACAGGGTTTTTATCAACGACTGCTTGCACTTGGGTTACAGCGCTGTGTGCTTTAGCGATTGAATATATACTTAATAGTATTAGCGCCCAGAACTGTATTTTTGACATTTTACTTCTCCTTTGGGTCTACCAATCTTTTTTACTAGCGCTAGGAACCGATTGGCGCTTGCGGCGTTGTTGCTCCAATTGCATTTTGCGCTGCAATAAAAAGGCGGGATCATCCGGTACCTTGCGCAATAACCGCTGCATTTCTTGCAGTTGCTCTTTTTGTTCTTCAGTCAGTTCAGCAGGGTCAGCTTGGCTCAGTGCCGCTTCCTGTTCCTGGCCTTCTGCATTGCCTTGTTCCGCCTGCTGCTGTGCCTGGTTTTGTTGTTCTGGTCCATCCGCGTCTTGTTGTTGGATAGCATCTTGCTGTTCCTGGCCCGGCTCTTGCCCACTTTGTTCCTGGTTTTGATCCTGTGGTTGGCCACTGTTTTGTTCCGCTTGGTTTTCCTGCTCTCCGCCCTGTTGCCCTTGCTGTTGCTGCTGGCTATTTTCTTGGTCTTGTTCGCCGTCCTGTTGGTCTTGGTTTTGGCCTTCTTGATCTTGCCCTTGATCTTGTTGCCCACTTTCACCGTCTTGATCCTGTTGCTTGTCTTGTGAGTTTTGCTGCTGTTGTTCCTGTTGCCGCAGTAATTCTTCCAATAGGGCTTTATTGGCGGCAGCATCTGCATTGTTGGGGTCAAGCTCCAAGGCGCGCTCATAGGCTTCGATTGCTGGCTCGAATTGGTTTTGCTTTGCTAGGGCATTGCCTAAATTGTAGTTGGATTGGCTGGTATCTAATTGCGAAAAAGCTTGTGCGGCGGCATCGAAGTTGCCATTTTTATATTCTGATGAGCCTTGCCACATCGGGTTTTCAAATTTTTCTGCCGCGGTCCCATAATCTTCTTGCTGGAACGCCTGCATACCTTGCTGATCCGGCCTTTGCCAAAGGTTTTGCCACCAATCAGCTTGCGCTTCTGGCGTGGCAACCGGCAGCAACACAACAGTGGCAAGCACAAGTACCCCGCGCCTAAAGCTATAGGCGGCAAATGGCAATAGCAACAATAACAGATATGGGCCAAGTTCCTTCCATTGGTCGCCGAGGTTGTCATCTTCTTGGTTTTCTTGGGCTTCTTGCTCCAAGAGCCTGGGGGCGGCCAGGAATTCAATATCTGAATCGTCTGGGCGGATCCCGATATAGCGGTTTTGGCTGCCCGTTGCCAGTGCAGTAAGGTTAGAGGCTTCCAGCTTGGGAATAACCACTGCGCCGGAAAAATCCTTCAAAAATTCTCCATTCGCTAATTGGATAGGGGAGCCCTGTTCGGTGCCGACGCCTAGGATATTAATATTGTAGCTCCTGCTGGCAAACATTTGCCTCAGGCTCGCTATTTCAGGTAGCTCAATACCGTCAGTGATCCAATAGATATCACCTTGTTGGTAGCCAGCATTGGCTAACAAAGCAAAGGCTTCTTCCATTGCATAGACGGGGTTGCTGCCTTTTACCGGCATAATCTCAGGTGTCAGGCTTGGTACCAGCGCGGTTATATTCTGAATATCTGAAGTGAGGGGGCTAATGACAAAAGCGTCCCCAGCATAGGCTACTAGCCCAACTTCACCTTCATCAATCTGTTGCAGCAAATCTATGGTTTTGAATTTGGCTCGGCTTAGCCTGTCTGGCGTCAAATCGGTGGCCCGCATTGACAATGACATGTCGAGCACAATCACTTTGCCGTGGTTAAGCTGGAACACGGGCTGTGGTAACTTTTCCCATGTAGGGCCTGCCAATGCAACGCAGGTTACGAACCAGCCAAACGCCAATAAATGCAGCGGTGGAAGCTGTTTACCCGTACCTGCAGTGGTAACCAATTTTTGGTATAGGTGGCTTGCAAGCACATTTTGCCAACCACTTTGGGCGCGATGCTGGCGTTTTAATATGAAC
The DNA here is from genome assembly GCA_965279005.1 of Alteromonadaceae bacterium. Classification (GTDB taxonomy): domain Bacteria; phylum Pseudomonadota; class Gammaproteobacteria; order Enterobacterales; family Alteromonadaceae; genus Planctobacterium. The sequence goes on from CBDIHK010000030.1 coordinate 768,582, forward strand.
ACAAGCGCCAACAGAGGTAGTAGCGCCACTAACCACAGTGGCCGCAGAAAATGGAAGTTATCTACCAGTTCCAGCCAATTCACGAACGTATTCTCCTCAATAACATGGGGACAGAAACTGCAAAAGCACTCAATAGCAAGGCCAATGCTAAAGGATAGAAGAACAGCGCTTTAAGTGGCCTCATTTGCCTAGTTTCCCTTTCAATTGGCTCGAGTTCATCCAGAAGTGAATAGATTTGTTGCAAGGATTCCGTGTCCCTAGCCCTAAAATAGCGCCCCCCAGTGGATTCGGCTAGTTCTGTTAGCATGGCTTCATCCAAATCTTGGGAGGGGTTCACCCGTCGATTGCCAAATAAGCCTCGAACCATCATTTGGTCTGCGCCAACACCGATAGTATAAATCTTGATATTTTCGGCCACAGCTAGCTCCAATGCTTCGGAAGGTGCGATGTTGCCAGCGGTGTTTTGGCCATCAGTCAATAGGATCAACACCCGGTTTGATTCCTCCCGCTGTTGGAACCGCTTTATGGCCAAGCCAACGGCATCGCCAATCGCAGTCTGCTCGCCCACAAGGCCGATTACTGCTTCGTCTAGCATGGTAGAGACTGTTTCCCGATCATAGGTTAAGGGAGTTTGCAAATAAGCAGTGTCAGCGAACAAAATTAAGCCTAACCGGTCACCAACCCGGCGCTGAATAAAATCGGTCACTACGCTTTTAATCATAACCAAGCGGTTCACCTGGCGGCCGGATACCACCATGTCATCGACCTTCATACTGCCAGACAAATCAACCGCCAGCATCAGGTCACGGCCTTCGGTAGGGATGCTGATTGGTTCGCCCAACCACTGGGGTCTTGCCGCAGCAGTGACTAGCAGGCACCAAATGGTCAAGGCGACAATCTTGCGCCAACTACTGCTGCCGGGTTTCACCGAACCGGTTTGCATACCTGGTACTAAGGTCGGTACCTTTAAAGCAGCCTGTTCGCCTCGTTTTTTGGCGGGAAGCAGTAAAAAAATGATTGGCAACGGCAATAGCAGGAACACCCACAGCCAGGCAAACTCAAACACCCGCCACCTCCTTAGCATTAGCTTGGGTGAAGTTTTTTAGTACAGCTGGTTTTGGTGGCAAGGTCGCTTTAAACAAAGATTGGCACTGTTGTTTGGTGTCCGCAAACGACGGTGCTTCCCCGGCGGGGCGGTATGGACCCTGTACCAAGGCGTCCAATAGCGGCTGCAATTGTTCGTAGTGCTTGGGTTTGAGCAAACTGATTAAAAATTGCTGCCATCGTTGCCCATGCAATCCAGCCACGGCTTCTGCCGGGAAGTAGGCCAGGTAGGCGCGTTTACTGATTATATTTATTTGCTGTAGCCAATTTGCGTCATCTTCTTTTAACTCCTCGAGTTCGGCAATGGCCTGTTTTAATGGACGCCGCAAACGATAGCGCTTAACACACCAAATTATCAAAGCAACTGAAGTGAAAACCAATAGCAACAACAAGATCCACCAGCCGTAGGCCGGTGGCCACATGCTCACGGTTTCCGGTAACTGGATGTCATTTAACTGGGCTAAGGGATCCATTTACCGGCCTCCCATTAGCTGTTGTTCAAGTGGAACTGCTGCATTGATATCAATGACTTTGGCCATGGCCTGCTGTAGCCCATCTTTCGCTTGCTCAAAAACCTGTTGATGCCATTTGGAGTAGGCTAGCGCCTGCGTATTTTCACCTAGCGTCAAGGTTTGCCTTTGGATGCCGTCGGTCATTGTGACCTGTTGTTGTGTTTTCACCTCAGGCAACGCATGCTCGAAACTATCGGTAATACGGTAGGCTACCAGTTCACAGTGCCTGGACAAACGGCTTAAATGGCGTTTCGTTGTGTCGGTAAAATGCTGGAAATCACTGAGTATTAACACGATACTGCCAGGCCTGGCCAACCTGCGTGCCCTGGCGCAAGCATCATCTAGGGCATGTGGATTTTCACCGGAATGGGCTTCCTGGTGCAGGTCACGCAACCCACTCAACAACGAAAGTACGGCTTTTTGCCGGGTCATGGGTTTGAACTCCCGGTGTTTATCCTCGTTAAAGATCAAACCACCGATCCGGTCACCGCGTTTTGCTGCAGCCCATGCAATTAACGACGCAAGATGGCCTGCTTGAACGGACTTAAACAGCAACTGGGTGCCAAAGCGCATTGAACGGGAAAAGTCCACAACGATAAATACTGGACGCTCTTTTTCTTCCCGGAACAATTTGGTGTGGGTTTTTCCGGTACGGGCGGTTACCCGCCAATCGATGGCCCTTATGTCATCCCCGGGCTGGTAGTGCCGCGCCTCATCGAACTCCATACCCCTACCTTTCATTTTGGTCAGGTAGGTACCAGCCAGCTTAGCCTGCACTGTTTTTTGTGGGGTGAGGCTGAGCAAGGCGGTTTTACTTTGGTAATACAACATCTCCTTCATCGACAGGTTTATGCCATCAGCGTGATGTTGTGTTAACCACTGTGAAATTGTCTCTGTCACCGTTGGGATCTCCAAATACCTTGCTTATGGAACAGGCACCAGTTCCAACAGCCGGCTCAGTACTTGGTCTGCATCCACACCTTCGGCTTCCGCTTCATAGCTCAGCAGGACGCGGTGGCGCATGACATTGTGGAAAACTGCCCTAATATCGTCGGGTCCGACAAAATCGCGACCCGACAACCATGCGTGGGCACGGGCACATTTGTCTAAGGAAATGGTAGCCCTTGGACTGGCTCCAAACTCAATCCAGTTGGCTAGTTGTGGGTCGTATTTGGCACTTTCGCGGGTGGCCACAATCAGCTCTACCAAATAGCGCTCTAATTGCGGCGCAAGGTGCAACGATAGGGAGGCTTTCCGCGCGGTAAAGATCTGCTCCTGGGTGATTACTGTGGGTTTAACCACTTTTTCTGATACGGCTTCTGAACGTGTCAGTTTGAGTATTTCCAGCTCAGTGTCAGCACCGGGGTAGTCTACTTTCAAATGCATTAGGAAGCGGTCTAGCTGGGCCTCAGGAAGCGGGTAGGTGCCTTCTTGCTCAATCGGGTTTTGTGTTGCCATCACCAAAAACAACTTGGGTAGGGCATAGGTTTTATTCCCCACCGTAATTTGTTGTTCTGCCATGGCCTCCAACAGCGCTGATTGCACTTTTGCCGGCGCCCGGTTTATTTCATCGGCTAGCACTAAATTGTGGAACAGCGGGCCTTGCTGGAATACAAACTCGCCAGTTTCAGGACGATAGATGTCAGTACCGGTTAAATCTGCAGGCAACAGGTCTGGCGTAAACTGCACCCGGTGGAAATCACCTTCGATGCCTTTGGCCAGGGCATTCACAGCGCGGGTTTTTGCCAACCCGGGCGGTCCTTCCACCAACAAGTGGCCATCCGCCAATAATGCCACTAGGATGTTTTGGGTAAATTCTGGTTGTCCCAAGACTTGTGAATCTAAATAGGTTTTTAACTGTGCAAATTGCTCTACTGACATCGTTTACAAAATTCTTTTTGTTTTATTGTTAAAAAAAATCCCAATAAGCGGTATTGGGCTGAAACTAAACTATCCTGTTGTTACCTAAGCAGTAATTTTTTGCGTAGTTCAAGGAGAAAGGTTGTTAATGGATGCTGTTGCCCGCATCATTTTCCCTAGGCAAGAGTCAACCTCTCTGAACCGCACCACGGTAGCGGGTATTGAATACCAGTTACTGACCATGGCGTCTATATAAGGTTCCATTGGGGAAAAACAATGTTACAAAGCACATGGGGTTGGATTGTTTGACGGTTTCTTCAACAATCAACTTTGCAACATGCTTTTAACATTAGATTGTATTTTCTAAATATTTCATTAAAATTCGAGATTATTAACAGGTCTGACCACTTAGAGGTAACTATGTCCAAATTACAGTCTGTCACCACACGGGACGGAGATCGCATCGCCATCGTAGCGGGGTTGCGCACGCCATTTGCAAAAATGGCGACTTACTTCCACGGTGTACCAGCACTCGACCTTGGCAAAATGGTAGTCAATGAACTACTCGTTAGAAATGGCGTAAAACCTGAGCTGGTTGACCAGGTTGTATATGGCCAAGTTGTGCAAATGCCAGAAGCGCCAAACATTGCACGTGAAATCGTATTAGGTACCGGCATGAACGTCAGCACTGATGCGTACAGCGTCTCCCGTGCTTGTGCCACTAGCTTCCAGGCAACGGTAAACATCGCCGAATCCATGATGGCGGGAGTTGTTGACGTGGGTGTTGCCGGTGGTGCGGACTCCACTTCTGTTTCGCCTATTGGCGTTTCCAAAAAACTTGCCCGAGCCTTGGTTGATTTGCAAAAAGCCAAGACATTTGGCCAAAAATGGGCCATTTTCAGACGCCTTGGCCTAAAAGACCTTATGCCGGTGCCGCCAGCAGTAGCTGAATATTCAACTGGCCTGTCTATGGGGCAAACCGCTGAGCAAATGGCAAAGACCCATAGCATTAGCCGTGAATCGCAAGACGAACTTGCCCATCGCTCCCATTCCCTTGCCGCTGAAAGTTGGAATGAAGGAAAATTGGCCAATGAAGTTATGACAGCCTATGCGGAACCGTTTAAAGGTGCGCTAGACAAAGACAATAACATCCGCTTTGACTCCAAACTGGAGGGTTATAAAAAGCTCCGCCCAGTGTTTGACAGGAAGCACGGGTCAGTCACTGCCGCCAATGCAACGCCATTGACGGATGGCGCTTCGGCGGTATTGATGATGACTGAAAGCAAAGCCAAGGCCTTGGGGTATACCCCGTTGGGCTACATCAAGAGCTATGCGTTCGCAGCGATTGATGTTTGGGAAGACATGCTGATGGGACCTTCCTACGCGACGCCAATTGCATTGGATAGGGCTGGGATGTCGCTAAATGATCTTACCTTGATTGAAATGCACGAGGCGTTTGCCGCACAAACACTGGCAAATGTGAAGATGTTTGCCAGCGATAAATTTGCACAAGAAAAACTAGGCCGTGACAAGGCCACTGGCGAAATCAATATGGATAAATTCAACGTAATGGGTAGTTCAATTGCTTATGGCCACCCATTTGCCGCCACTGGTACCCGTATGATCACCCAGATGCTGAATGAGCTGAATCGCCGCGGGGGTGGCACCGGCTTGTTGACTGCCTGTGCGGCAGGGGGATTGGGTGCTGCCATGGTTGTTGAAACTGAATAATATCGTCTGGAATAAAGAGTAATTGTTTATGAATGATTTAGTACAAAGCGCATTTACCTTGGAAAAGGGTGAGGACGGTATTGCAGTTTTGACCATGGACGTGGTCGGCGAGAGCATGAACACATTAAAAGCCGAGTTTGGTGAACAAATCACCAGCATCTTAGATGAAATCGAAGCTGACAAATCGTTGAAAGGTGTGGTTTTGGTGAGTGGTAAAGAGAGCTCATTTGTTGCCGGGGCTGATATTACAATGCTTGCAGCCTGCAAAACAGCAGAAGAAGCGGAGCTATTATCCAAAGGCGGCCAAGAGGTATTTGCCCGCATGGAAAACTTCCGCATTCCTTTTGTCGCAGCCATCCATGGCCCAGCCTTAGGCGGTGGTTTGGAGCTTGCCCTGGCATGCCATTACCGTGTGTGTTCTGATGACAACAAAACAGTGATGGGCTTGCCGGAAGTCCAGCTGGGATTGTTGCCTGGCAGTGGCGGCACGCAGCGCCTACCAGCCTTGATTGGTATCCAGCAGGCCATGAAGATGATGCTTACTGGCTCACAAGCAAGGCCAAAGCAAGCTAAGAAATACGGCATTGTTGATGATGCTGTACCCAAAAGCATCTTGCTTAGGGTGGCTAAAGAATACGCCCTTAAAGGCATCCCAAAACGTCGCCCACCCAAGCTAAAAGGTATGAATAAAATCCTTGAAGGTACCTCATTTGGTCGCCAAATTTTATTCAAGCAAGCACGCAAGCAAACCCTATCTAAAACCCAAGGCAACTATCCTGCTCCAGAACATATATTGGATGTGCTAGAAGCCAGTGCCGGCAAAGCCACCAAACGTGGTTACGAACTTGAAGCCAGGTTCTTTGGCAAACTAGTCATGACCCCTGAATCAGAGCAGTTGCGCAATATCTTTTTTGCTACCACAGAAATGAAGAAAGAAACCGGTGTAGAAGGCGTTGAGCCTGCGAAAGTGCATAAGGTCGGCGTGTTAGGCGGTGGTTTAATGGGGGGCGGTATAGCTTTTGTAACAGCCACTAAGGGTAAGTTGCCTGCGCGCATAAAAGATGTGCGCCCTGAGGGCATCGCTAATGCAATGAAATATAGCTACGACCTTTTGAACAAGAAGGTGAAGCGCAGGTTTATGCGCAAATCAGAAATGCAAAAGCAAATGGCACTGCTTACCGGCTCCTTGAACTATGATGGTTTTGCTGACACAGACATAGTGGTTGAAGCCGTATTTGAAGATTTAGGGCTTAAACAGCAAATGGTGAACGACGTCGAAACCAACTGTAAAGACAGCACTATTTTTGCGTCCAACACGTCTTCTATCCCAATTAAACAAATTGCCGAGAAAGCGCAGCGACCAGAGCAAGTGATCGGCCTACATTATTTTTCTCCGGTAGATAAAATGCCATTGGCAGAAGTTATTGCCCATGAGACAACTTCTGACCAGACCATTTCCACTACCGTTGAATTTGCCAAGAAACAGGGTAAGACGCCTATCGTAGTTAAAGATGGCGCTGGCTTTTATGTCAACCGTATCCTGGCGCCGTATATGAACGAAGCTGCCAATATCTTGTTATCTGGTGAACCCATCGACCACATTGATAAGGCGTTGGTCAAATTTGGGTTCCCGGTTGGCCCTATGAAACTATTGGACGAGGTAGGTATTGATGTAGGTTCCAAGATCTCGCCGATCCTAGTCGCCGACCTAGGTGATCGTTTCCAAGCACCTGATGCCTTTGATAAGCTTTTGGCTGACGATCGCAAGGGCAAAAAGAACAAACGCGGCCTATACAACTACTCGGGTAAAAAACCTGGCAAAGAAGTAGATAGTTCTGTCTACAGCTTGCTAGGCATCGAAGCGAGTAAAAAGATGACGTTTGAACAAATTGCTGAGCGCTGCGTGCTGTTGATGTTAAATGAAGCCGCACTGTGTTTGGCCGAAGGTGTTATCCGCAATCCCGTGATGGTGATATAGGGACGATTTTTGGTATTGGCTTCCCGCCATTCCTGGGTGGCCCATTCCGCTACATGGATAGCCTAGGTATAAGCCATGTTGTGGCAAGGCTTGAGCACTACCAGGGACAGTTTGGTGATAAGTTCGCGCCCGCACCTATTTTGAAAGAAATGGTGGCACAGCAGAAGAGCTTTTACTAGCAGTACCGCTTTTGAGTAGAAGCCAGGTAGTGATACCTGGCTTTTATATTCAATTAAGTGTTTACCCTAAACCACTTTCTCTAGCAGGCGGTTCTATTTGTATTGGTAAATATTGCCAAGTGGTTTCAGATGCTCGGCTGAAGGATCTGCAAGTTTGCCGCTACTATAAACCACGAATTGCTGTGAGCTGTCGCTGCTGAGCCTATGCGCCAATTGCACTATATCATGGCTGGAACTACCCCGGACAGCCTCCGCTAGGCGGTGTTGTCCGTCGAAGTGGCTATCACGTTCGCCAATCGCCCCCCAGTAACGTTGGCACATCACTGAGAAGCCAACATTGTCATTGAGTAGCTGCCGAACGAGGTTGTTTTTGCAGCTTTCCCATTGTTCAGGGGAAAACTGGTGTAGCCAGCTGGCAAAAGCATGCAGGCATTGGCGGGATTCATGTTCAAGCACGCCAACTTCAGCGTGGGGCGATTGGATATAAAGTACAACGCCAGGATGGGCGTTAAATGGCATATAACCTGTACCAACCATGTAGCCAAGCTGCTTTTGGTTGCGCATCCAATTAAAGTAAAACCCTGACACCAGGCTTTCAAACAGCATCAAATGCGCTTTGTGGGCTTGTTCCAAGCTTGGTGCCTGGAGATAGAAGACTAATGCTGCATCTGGGTGGTTAGAACTAATAGGCAAACAATTTTCAGCAATGTCCTTGGTCAATAAAATGGAATTAACAGTAGTTGCACCAGCATTGACTTTGGGAAGCTGGAAATTGCCACAGAAAGACGCTAATTCACTTTCTCGCCAACTTCCGTAGAGCAGCGCCTCAATCCGGCTGTTTTGAATTTCCTCCCTATACATATCATCCAGGTGCTCCCGCTGTAATTGGGTAGTCTCTGCCAACAAATCTTCAGGCATATAGGAGGCTGGTACCAGCAAAGCCTGCAGGGCGGAAAATAATCGGTTTAGGGGTTTATTGATGACCCTGCTGTGCAAAGCGGTAAGGTGGTTTTCTTTGTGCAGCGTAAACAATGCAGGTTCATTGCATTGTTGCCCTAGGGTTTGCATTATCTGTTGCAACAAAGCCAGTTGGCGTTCAGCGAAGCCACTTGTGTGGACACCAATGCCGTTTTGATGGGCATACACGTTGAAGTGCAGGCCTGCGAGTTGTGCTGGATAAAAGTTTTCCACCAGCTTTTCTTGCATCAGGCTAGTCCAGAGTTTCCTTTGCGCTACTTTCAAAAGGCTACTAGTTGTTGCGGTGTTAGAAAACGAAACAAAACACTCGCCCTTTGATTTGGCCAACTTGGTTTCACTGCCTATCCAAATATGATGTCCGCTGTTTGGTAAAATTTGCTTGGGTGATCCGTTGTCGGCAGCTGGCTGGGTAACATCAAAGTCAGGGATATATTGGTTTGGTGGGGGTAGGGACAACGCAACCTCAAGGTCGGAATAATCCTCCCTGTCCACCTTTGGCAGCGGTTCTACTTTATAGACCGCTTGGTAAAACTTAGACGTTTTATAACCGGGACCACTCGTGCCAACGCTGCCACTTAACAGAAAAGCCCGAAGGTTTTCAGGTTCTAATGCACAGGCGAATTGTTTGATCAAATCTGGGTTGTATTGATCCATCACGTATTCACCAAATAGAACATATTCAACGGGATAGTGCTGTATTTGAATGGCTAGGTGCTGTGCAAGCGTGGATGGGCTTTGTTTATTTTGGTGTTTAAACGCGATGCTATTTAATGTGGACTTTTCTTCAAAACGCCAAGCTAAGTCGTCGGCATTTTTGATTAGATCAACATAATAAAATAGTGCGCCCAATACTTTTGGTAGATTTTCCATTCCCAAAGGGGTCAGTTGGATGTTTACGTTGAAATGTTGCTCACTACCTACTTGCAGGCCACCGCCTGCGATTAAATTTGTCGCCCAGTCACATCGTTTTAAATAATGGATCAGGCCTCCTTTACTTTCATATCCCAACAAATGGCTTACCAGTGTATCGGGTTTGCTCCTAAAGTGTGCGTGTGTGGATGGCACACTGAAACTGAGTATCAGGCGATGGTGTTTTCTTTGTGTGTTAACCCTTATCAGCCGCCGCAAGTGCTCTGTTTTGTGCAATTTTGGGACTGAGGGCTTGGCAAAGGCTTCCCCTTGGGGCATTTGTCCAAGTTGGCCGCATATGTAATGCCAATCTGTGTCTGCCAGCTCCGGGACAATAATGACGACATTACAATAGGCGGAATTAAAAAAACGCTGGTGTAAACCAACCAGCGCTTCGCGTAGTTCCTGGGTAGAAAAATGCGAAAAAACACTCCGGTTGCCTACACTAAACCTGGAAAAAGGATGGGCTTGGTTACAGGTTTCTTTTTGTACTTCCAATAAGCGCCGTTGTTCGTCTTTCGATTTTGCGCGGAATTCCGATTCGATTGCCGCGATTTCCTTGTCGATACCGCTTTGGGGAAAGCTAGGCTGCACCAACATGTCTACGAACCTGGGCACTGCCTCCATAAAATGGGTATTGGGTGCATCGAAAAAGTAGCAGGAAGAATCTGGCGCGGTCCAGGCATTGACGTGGCCGTGGTGTTCGTCAAGCCATTGGTTAAAGCTATTGTGCCCTGGGTAGTGTTTGCTGCCCGAAAACAGGCAATGCTCCAACAAGTGGAATAAACCTGGTAAGCCTGTTGGATCTTCCAAGTTGCCACAGTTTAAGCCCAATGCCATGGCACTTTGTGAAACCGTATTATCCTGTACTAGTAAAACCCGTAACCCATTGTCCAATACGTGTTGTTTTATTTTGATGGCATCATTAGGAGTACGGATCAAATAAAGTACCTGTTAGTTAGGGAATAATGCTAAAGCATAGTCATAAATACGTAGAATTAAAGCGATCTTTTGTTATCATCCCGAGTCAAATTGACAAGGCACATAAAACCCAATGCGACTATTGATTATGCGTCATGGTGAAGCCCAACCGCAGTTACATGATGACTTTAACCGGCAGCTTACAAGCCATGGTTTCTTGGAAGCACAAAAAGCGGGAGCCTGGCTAAAACAAGCAATCAACCAAGTTGACTATGCGCTTGTAAGCCCATTTATCAGGGCACAGCAAACGTTTCAAATGGTATCCGGCGTGGTTGACGTTGTGGATCACGAAACCTACCGGGATATTGTCCCGTCAGGCTCGGCTTCAATGGTGCATGATTACGTGGACGTGTTGCTGCGCGAAAACCCTGAGATAGAAAACCTGCTAATTGTGGCGCATATGCCGATTGTCACTTATTTGCTTGATAATTTTTGCCAACGCTTTGAAGCACGCTTGTTTCCCACCGCCGCAATTGCGCAATTGTCCTACGATGTGGAAGTTGGCAAGGCGGAAATCGAGGCGTTTTTCTGCCCGGAATAACGACAGGCCGTAGGGCTCGGTGGCCAATCACCCACGTGGCTGGAAGTTTTTAAATATTTTCAAAAAAGTCCTTTAGTAAAAAGCTAATCCTACCGATATAACTTTCGGGAGGTATTGGTTATGGCTGGTAATAGTTTACCTGCGCAGTTACAGAGGGTATTGCAAAACCATCTGGCGCAATCTGATATTACTCGGGATGCCGAGTTAGAAGGGATAATCGACAGGTTATCTGACTTAAATGAGTCCGTTGAGCAAGTAAAAAGGCAAATCCTTGCTAACCGGGCTGCGAAAGAAAAAATGGCGTAAGATGTCAGTCGAGCGCCGTTCGTATTTATTTGGTTTTTGAACCTGGTTTAACGGGGGCTTGGAAGAATTCCGGCATCACCCGCACTGTGGTGATTTTATTGTCTTCGACATCGACAATTTCAATTGGGTAACCGGCTAGGCGTACACTGATTTTTTCCTGGGGAATTTCTTCCAGGTATTCCAATATGACACCGTTAATGGTTTTTGGGCCGTCCGTTGGTAGGCTCCAACCCAATTCTTTATTAACATCCCTGACGTTGCTGCTGCCGTCTAGCAACACACTACCGTCCTGCTGCCAACGCGCATCTTTTTCACTTTTTGCTTCTAAGATACTGGTAGTGAAGTCGCCAACGATCTCTTCGAGGATATCTTCTAGGGTAACCAAACCTTGGATATCACCGTATTCGTCCACTACCAAGCCAATGCGTTCTTTCGCCTGTTGGAAATTGTAAAGCAGGGTATTCAAAGGTGTTTTTTCGGGCGTAAACTGGATTTCCCGAACGGCGCGCAGCAGTGAGGCTTTAGAAAATTCATCTTTGGATAACAACCTCAAGGCATCCCGCACGTGGATAAAGCCCACCGCATCATCGACATTATCCCGGTACACAAGTACCCGGGTGTGCTGCGCGTAGGTCAGCTGTTTTTGGATGTCTTTCCAGTCATCGTTGATATCAATCGCGTAGATTTCGGCGCGGGGGATCATGATATCTTCTGCCGTGACCTTTTCTAAATCCAACACGCCAACCAGCATATCTTGGTGCTTTTTGGGGATCAGCACACCGGATTCATGCACGACAGTGCGCAGTTCTTCTTTACTTAGCGATTGGCTGTCACCATCAATGGGATTGATTTTAAACAGCTTTAATATGCCGTTGGTGATGTAGTTGACGAATATCACTACCGGGAACAACACCTTGAGTAGCGGTAGCAAAATAAAAGAGCTCGGAAAGGCGACTTTTTCCGGGTAGAGGGCTGCGACGGTTTTTGGTGTTACTTCAGCAAAAATAAGGATTACAAAAGTGAGCCCGAATGTGGCAATTGCCAAGCCTATATCACCAAATAGGCGCAAGCATACAATGGTGGCGATGGCCGACGCCGCGATGTTTACCAGGTTGTTGCCGATAAGTATTAGCCCTATTAGCCGGTCAGGTCGACCCAACAGCCTCTGCACCCGGCGCGCGCCTTTATGTCCCTCTTTGTGCAGGTGTTTCAAACGGTACCGGTTGATTGACATCATTCCGGTTTCTGAACTAGAAAAGTAAGCTGAAAGCAGTATCAGCACACCGAGAATAATTAACAGTGTACTTGTGGGGATATCGTCCAATCTATTGGCTTCCTTGAGGCTGCGTACCCATACAATTTAGGTTCTATCTGCACAAGCTTCAAGCCGCATTTGATAAGATCTCCTTTGTGCCATCTGTGATCTCTTTTATCGGCCTATCTCGCTAGGGTAAAATAAATTCTTTGACAATCCTACTGCCAAAGTAAGCAAGTGTCAGTAAGACTGCGCCGACACAGGTGGCTAACACCACAGGTTGTCCGCGGATCCCAAAACGGTAATGCGCTATTAGCAGGCCAACATAGATAAACCAGGCGAGTGAAGCCAGCACGGTTTTGTGGGCTTGCCGTTGTGCCATCATGTCTTCCAAGAATACAAACCCGGTGAAAAGGGAAAGGGTGAGTATCAAGGTACCTAGCAGTAGCAGCCGGAACAGGTTTTTTTCGACTTCCATTAAAGGTGGTAACGATGAGTGCAACAGCAAATTAGCGCCGTGTTTGAGCCGGTGGTTTATAAATGCCAGTTGTAGCGCGTAGAGCAGGGCGATGGACAGGATGCCATAGGCAAAGATCGCCAAACTGATATGTATCAATAGGGACGGTTGCAGTTCAATGTGTACCAGCATTTGTTCGGGCAATAACAACCCGGCTACTAAAATTAGCGCAGAAAACAAGGAAACCAAAGGCACAAAAAAGGTTTGCTGGTTTCTGTAGGATACTATGGTGATCACGCAGGTGATGATCCAAGCCACTAACGAAGCCACATTTACGATGCTCAGGTTTTGGCCGTGCTCCGAGGATATTCCCAGGTATAGTAGCAGCAGGTGCAGTGGCAATGCCGCCAAGACACAGTAATAAGCCGTTGTTTGCAGCGGGCCATCAATGTGGAAAAGCCTGGTTGAAATGGCGGCGGCTGCCACCAAATATAGCAGGATGCAAATTATACTGAGACTTAGGAGCATCTGGTGAAGGTGTAAACAAGGTATATTTGTTCAAAAGATGGGTAAGTATAAACACAAGTTACGGCAAATTGCACAAAGCAAAAGAGATTGGTGTGCAAATGTTTGTTGTGTGATGGCCAACCGTCCTACTCTGCGGTGATCCTGTGCTTGCTTTCAGGTATACTCCACCTCAATTTTAGATTAAAAGGTTTTGCCATGTTTGATAATTTGACGGACAGGTTAGGTCAAACATTTAAAAATGTTACCGGTAAAGGCCGGTTGTCTGAGGATAATATTAAGGATGCCATGCGCGAAGTACGCATGGCACTGCTAGAAGCCGATGTTGCTTTGCCCGTCGTGCGCGAGTTCGTGGCCAAGGTGAAAGAACAGGCGTTGGGTGAAGAGGTTGGCAAGAGCCTAAATCCGGGACAAGCTTTCATTAAGATTGTGCAACGGGAGTTGGAACAGGTCATGGGGGCGGTCAATGAGTCCCTGGATTTGGCTGCGGCACCGCCAGCAGTTGTCTTAATGGCAGGCTTGCAAGGTGCCGGTAAAACCACCAGTGTCGCCAAACTGGCAAAGTTTTTAACAGAGCGGGAAAAAAAGAAAGTACTAACGGTAAGTGCAGACGTGTACCGCCCAGCCGCAATCAAGCAGCTAGAGACTTTGAGCAATGAAGTCAAAGCGGACTTCTTCCCATCTTCGGTCGAACAAAAACCGATTGATATTGCTAACGCAGCGATAGAGCATGCCAAAAAGCAATTTTACGACGTGTTATTGGTGGATACCGCGGGTCGCCTCGCCATTGATGACGACATGATGCAAGAAATCAAAGGCTTGCACCAGGCCATCAACCCGGTTGAAACTTTATTTGTCGTTGACGCCATGACCGGCCAAGATGCCGCCAACACTGCCAAAGCCTTTAATGAAGCCCTGCCATTGACCGGTGTTATCCTCACTAAGACCGATGGTGATGCCCGTGGGGGGGCGGCACTTTCGGTTAGGCATATCACTGGTAAACCAATCAAGTTTTTGGGGATCGGCGAAAAAACCGATGCGTTAGAGCCATTCCATCCAGAGCGGGTTGCCTCCCGGATCCTGGGCATGGGCGACGTGCTGAGCCTCATTGAGGAGGTAGAGCGCAAAGTAGACCGCAAAAAAGCGGAAAAACTGGCGAAGAAAGTGCAGAAAGGCAAGGGCTTTGACTTGCAGGACTTTAAAGAGCAGTTGGAGCAGATGCGCAATATGGGCGGCATGATGTCGTTAGTGGACAAGTTACCCGGCATGGCCAATATGAGTTCCCAAATAAAGGATCAGGCTGGGGATAAACAATTCGTGCAAATGGAAGCTATTATTAATTCCATGACGCCGGGTGAGCGCGCCCGTCCCGATGTGATCAAAGGTTCCCGCAAGCGCCGCATAGCTGCAGGTTCTGGCACCCAGATCCAGGACGTCAACCGCCTGCTCAAGCAATTTACCCAAATGCAAAAAATGATGAAAAAGATGTCAGGCGGCGGCATGAAAAAAATGATGCGCGGTATGCAGGGCATGATGCCTCCTGGCGGCGGTGGCATGTTCCCACCAAGGTAATCATTGGTTTTATGAAGAAACGAGGCATTTTCAGCCTCGTTTTTTGTATGTCGCTTCTATATAAATACCGCAACTGACGATTGACAGCGCCGTCCGCTGTATCTATTGTTTGGCATTAGGTTAATTGTTTCGAGCACTACAGGGAGACTTATTTTGTCTATCGAAATTAATTTTGAACTATCCGATGCCGACCTCGAACACTTTCGCACCTTAATGAAGGCGGCCATCGATAAGAACAGCAGCCTTGATGACCAGGATATATTGGAAAAAGCACAGAACTTGGTCAATGAAATGGAACAAGCTTCATTGCCAGATTTTGTGAAAACCCGTATGGAGTCCCTCGCTTCGTTGATCTCCGCTGTCCAGGACGACGAGTGGAAAATGCCTGAAGATGAAAAAGCCGATATTATGCTGTCATTGCGCTACTTCAGTGAACCGCATGATTTAGTGCCTGATGACATTCCAGTGCTTGGCTACATTGATGATGCCATTATGATCGAGCTAGTTATCCAAGATATGTCGTTGGATCTAAAAGCTTATCGCCAGTTCTGTAGCTTCCGCGCTACCGAAGAAGCGCGCCGTGGTGATGCTGCAAAAGTCGATCGTGATTCTTGGTTGGCGGGCACCCGCTCGGAAATCCGTGGCAAAATGCGCAGGGATCGCCAGGCCAGCAAAAGCCGCCGCTTTTTCCGCAAAATTATGTAAATTGCCACTGCTAGGCTATTCTATTTGCTCAGGGGCAGCGCCAGGTTGCCCCTGTTAACACCTGATTACATCTTTAGGGATTTTTTCTTATTCCCACTGAGCTAGACTGATAATTCATACACAAATAATGTGGGATTGTCATGAGCACAGAAGAGCTAAAAAAACAGAAACTAAGGCAAGATATCCGGGATATTTTGCTGTTCACCGGATCAATGGGGATTATCGCTAGCCTGTTTTTATTGTTGGCGTCACTATTCACAACGATAAAAATTGCGAAACTTAGCGTTTTTTGTTGCTTGTGTTTGTCTTCAGTTTTGTTTTTTAAAGGTTTGGATCCGAGCTTGCAAAGACGCTTAAAAGATAATGCAAAAATAAACTTGTCTGCGTTGTGGCAAAAATTAAAGGACAAAAGGACTGGGTGGGTCGCAGCTAGCTAAGCGATTGATAGTTAAAGCAATGGGAGCCTTGGCTCCCTTTTTTGATTACAGCAAAGACGTTGCTAACTTTACGCTGCTACCTGAGCCCTTGACTCCTTGGTCAAGCGTACTAGTTCCATCCGCACATCCTGGCCTGACTGGCAGAAATGTTTAAATGGGATGTAATAGACATGGTTGTTTTCATCCTTGTAGTGCACGCCTTCTTGGAATGCGGCCACCATTTCAAGTTTCGCAGGCGACTTTCCATATAGCATTTGCACCATTAACTGCATGGCATCCTCATGGTCTTCGTTCATGTGTTCAACCATACCGCTAGTATCCTGTTGCCATTCTAATCTGGGCAAGCGCCAGTGTTCTTCTTGGATCCAATAAATCTTACCAAAGCCGCCGATGTACCTGACTCGGCGGGTGTTTATCTTGTAAAAGTTAAAATCATGGGCTTCTTCGTAGCTTTTGGCGCTATCAAAAAAGTGCATGTATTGTTTGGCAAACTCCGCATCTTCATAGAGTTCAGCCTCACCTAAAATAGTGACACGGCCATTGGCCTGGGAATCATCTGCATGGGGTTCGAATACAAATAAGCTCACTTTCGGATCTTTTTTAATATTGTGGGTGTGCTGTGCCAGGTCACTAATATAGATAACGGGATCACCTTCAGGCGTCATTAAAAATGGCGTTACAGAGCCGAATGGGTAACCTTCCATTGAGCTGGACTGGGTGCTTAAAACGCCAGAGTGCTGGCTGCGGCATAGGTGTTTTGCTTCAAGGCTGAGTTCAGTTTTAATCATAGTATGTTTCCGGTGTTTCAAATTGTTGTTATTGCATTAAATAGGGGTGCCCGTGTTCGTCTTGGATCAACTTGGGGCAATATCCAAAACCCGCTTCAATATTGGCAACGGTCAAGACCTGGTGTGGTGAACCAGCTGCAAGTACAGACTTGTTCGCCAAAATCAGGATTTGGTCTGACAGGCGGCTAAACAGGTTGATATCGTGGCTAACGCAGACAATGGTGAGCCCCTGCATTTTCAGTATTGCCAGGGTATCTAACAGTTGTTTTTGGTGCCGTATATCGAGGGCTGAGGTGGGCTCGTCTAAAAATAACAGTTTGCCATCAAACCTCTGGTTTTGTGCTGGTTGTCCGGTCTGCCACAACTGGATTATGGCCTTGGCGATAAATACCCGCTGCCTTTCACCGCCTGAAAGTTCAGTCACCTTGCGCCCCAACAAGTGTCCTATGTCCAGCATGGCCACAACTGTCTCAATGATTTCAACACTAGTAGCCAAGGCTTCAGAGGCAAAATGGCGCGCCAGCAGCAGGATATCTTCTACTAAGTAGGCAAAATTAACTTGGTTGAACTGGCTGACATAGGCGCGGATCAGCGCCAACTCTTTTACTGGGTAGTCAGCGAGTGGTTTTTCCAATAAATGGATATTGCCTTGGTAGTTTGCATGCAGCGCCAACAGAGTGCTGAGCAAGGTGGATTTACCGCAACCGTTTTCGCCTAAAATAGTGACAAAGTCACCGGGCTCAATGGTAAAATCCACGTCTGCTAGCAGTTGCTTGCGCCCTGCTTGCACGGTCAACGAATCCACAGAAATGATATTTTCCATGTCCTATCTCCCTTTCACTTTTTGTTGGTAGATAAGGTAGATAAAGAAGGGGGCGCCAATGGCTGAGGTGACAATGCCAATCGGGATCTCCAAAGGATAGACCAAGCTGCGGGACAGCAGGTCAGCAAACACCATTAAGAATGCCCCCAGTATTGCAGACACCGGCATTAATAATTTGTGGTTGGCTCCCACTAGCATGCGTCCGATATGGGGGACAACCAGGCCAACAAAGCCGATAACGCCACACATGGCCACTGCCAGTGCCACGCTCAGTGCAACAAGCCAGAGTAGTTTCCTTGAGTAGCGATCGACATCCAAGCCCATGGCACGGGCGTGGCTTTCACCCAGGCTTAACATGTTCAGTGCCGCAGACCAACGCAAAAACAAGGCAATCGCAATTACACCAAAGGCCAATACCAACTTGGATTTCTCCCAAGTAATGCCGCCCAGGCTACCCATTGTCCAATAGGTTATTAAACGCAATGCATCATCGTCGGCAATATAGCTCATAATGCCAATGAAAGTAGCACCTAGGGCGTTGATGGCAATGCCGGCCAAGATAATGGTTATGACATCGATTCCTTGCTCATATCGCGCCAACGCCATCACAAAATACAAGGTGATCAAGGCGCCAATAAAGGCGGCGAAAATGATAAGGTTAGACATGGCAAAACTAACTATTGCAGTAACAGGGCCACTACCTAAACCGGCGGCTTGGGTAATAGCCCAAGCTTGCAGGCTGCCACCAAAAATAAATACGGCGGCAGCTGCAACCGAAGCACCGCTAGTGATCCCGATGATCCCAGGATCTGCCAAGGGGTTTTTCACTAGGCCTTGCAGGGCGCATCCGGCAGTTGCCAGCAAGGCACCAACCATAATCGCCATGACGATACGCGGTGCCCTCAGTTCTAACAGCACGTATTGCTGCAGTTGCTGTTCCGGGGTTAAGGTTTGTGCTGTCAATAAATACCAAATTTGCGCCAGATCCGTGTCGATGTGGCCACTGACCATAGATAAAAAAGCGGCTGTGGCTGCCAACAGGACAAACACAGAAATCGCCCCAAGCCCGCGCTTGTGCTTTTTCTGCATCATGCCAGGCAGCGGGCTGGGTTGGTTTTCCCGAGTGACCCGCTGATTGGCACCAACCATACTTTGGCCTTTACCTTTAATACCTAAGGTTGGTGGGCTAATTTCAGTTGCTTGGCTTTGCATCTTTCTAATACAACCTACTTAACGGCGGCTGTAGAGCCGATTAGCTCAAGGTCAATATCTTCAAACGAAAAGGCAATTAACTGCGCCAAGGCTTCAGGGAAACGGGTGGAAAGGCCCAGGGACATACTTGAATCCATGGTCAGTACCCGGCATTCCCGGCCAGCATTAGTGAAGCGGATAGCCGGGTGCTGGCATATTTGCTTTATGGCATCGGCTTCTGGGAAACGGTGGCTGGCGAGGATAATAAAATCTGGGTTGTTTTTTACGATGGCTTCATTGTCCATCAGCTTATAGTTTTTGATTTGGCTGGCGGCATTGTTGATCCTTGCAGCTTCAAACAGCGCTTGCGGAACCGTGTTTTGTCCGGCAACGGTGAGGCCCCGGTCGGCGTTGGACAAGACGTATAAAGCGGTAACGGGGTTTTGTTTGGCGGCGTCACGGCTTACAGATGTGAGGGCATTTACCCGCTTATCCATATCCGCTACTAATGCCTCAGCTTGTTGCTGCCTTCCCAGTATAGACCCAATTTCTTGCACCATACTTTGCAATCCTTGGTAGCTTCGGTTTTCACCTAGCACGTGGATGTCTACGCCTGCATCGCGTATTTGAGCCAGCGTGGCATCCGGTCCCATTGCTTGCGCCCCGATGAGTTTAGTGGGTTGGAAGCTCATCACCGACTCGGCGCCAATCTGCCGGAAATAGCCAATTTTGGGTAACTGCCTGGCTTCGGCGGGGAATAGGCTGGTGCTATCTGCCGCCACAATTTTATCGCCTTTACCTAAGGCAAAAATAATCTCGGTGATACTGCCACCTGCGGTAACGATACGCATGGGCTCTTCCGTTTCGGATGGGGTTATTGCCGCGTTGGTATTTGCCGCAATGAAAAGAGCTAGGCTGGCAGAGAGGCCTGCTAAGTATTTGCGCAACCAGTTAATGGCGTTACTAGGATGGTGGCTTCGAACAAGGTAAGACGTTAAAAATAATTTCATTGAATACAATTGATAATGATTCGCATTTGTGGTTGATTATAAAAAGAAACACGCAACATGCAACCCAAAATGAGGATTAAAATGAAAAAAAGCGTTATTGCACTGACGGTTACCAACCTGTTGTTAGGTTTGGGGGCAAGCCAAGCATTGCAGGCTGATGAGCTAATAAGTGCAGATGCAGATTCTGATGGCCAGGTGTTGGATTTAGAATCCATTACTGTGACCGGTAGCTACCAAGAGCAAACCATAGGTGACTATGTCGGTTCGCTTTCAGTGGTCAGCGAGGAGCAAATTAACCGGCGCTTGGTGAACAATATCCAGGATCTCGTGCGCTATGAACCCGGCGTATCGGTGGAAGGCGATGGCCGTTTTGGTTTCCAGGGATTTAATATCCGTGGCCTCGGCGATGATCGGGTTTTGATTTTGGTTGATGGTATCCCGGTTGCGGAACAGTTTAGTTTTGGGCCTAACCTGTCCTCAGGACGCAATGTGGTGGACGTTGACAGTGTCAAGTCGGTAGAAATCCTTAAAGGCCCTGCTTCATCAATTTACGGCTCAGATGCCCTGGCCGGGGTAGTGCAGTTTGTAACAAAGACGCCTTATGATTACCTAAGCGAAGACGGTGGCAGTTATTTCAAAGTTAAAACCGGCTACCAGTCAGCGGATGAATCTGCCATTTTCCAAGGCAATACCGCTTTTGGCAATGACTCGGTAGCTGCTTTTTTATCAGTTAGCCACCGTTCTGAAAATGAACAAAAATCCAATGGCGATGTTGGTGGTGAAGATCCTTCTCGTACAAAGGCTGATACCCAATCTAGTGACGTTAACAACCTGCTGGCTAAGCTGGAGTTTAACCTGGGGGAGGATACAAGCTTAATTTTTACCCTAGACTACTTTGAGTCAGAGGTTATCAGTGAACTAGAATCAGAGAGTAATTCCATGGTGCGCGGCACCCGTTTGCTTGACAGCCGCGGCGTTGACGACCAGGAACGTACCCGAATTTCTGCCGACTACCGAAGCAAGCTCAACACAGGCTTTGCTGATTCTGTAGATATGAAACTCTATTGGCAAGCTACCGCTTCGCACCAAGAAACTTTCCAAGATCGTTTTGGCATGACGGTGCTGGATCCCGAAACTCCCTTGGCGCAATACCGCGAGCGCTACAGTGATTACCAACAGGAAATTTTTGGTGGCAAACTGATACTATCCAAAGAACTCGAAACGGGCGATGCCGAGCATCTCATCCATTACGGCTTGGATTACTCAAAAACAGACAGTGAAAGCAAGCGGGATGGTTTTACCCAAACGTTGCAAGGCATTCCTGTACCTGAATTCTC
The DNA here is from genome assembly GCA_965279005.1 of Alteromonadaceae bacterium. Taxonomy (GTDB): domain Bacteria; phylum Pseudomonadota; class Gammaproteobacteria; order Enterobacterales; family Alteromonadaceae; genus Planctobacterium. The sequence continues at coordinate 789,761 of CBDIHK010000030.1, forward strand.
AGTGATCCCGGTGCGGGACTTCCCAATCTCTAATACAAAAAAGTTTGCCCTGTTTTTATCCAACCAAATTACCATGGGCGACTGGCGCATTATCCCAGGGTTGCGCTACGACCAGTTTGAGCACAACCCCACCTCCGATGCCCTTTATTTAGCCGGCGCTGGCAACCAAGAACCTGTGCCTTTTGACGATGATAACTTGTCATTCAAGTTAGGGGTTTCTTACCAGTTTACCGACGGCCAGCAAGTCTATGCCCAGCTTGCCGAGGGTTTCCGGATCCCCGCCTATGACGACGTTAATGTCGCTTTTACCAACTTTGCCGGTGGCTACAAAACACTGTCTAACCCCAACCTAGAACCCGAAGAGAGCCAAAGCCTGGAGCTAGGGGTGAAAGGTAAGATTGGCAATAGCCAGTATACCTTGGCGGTCTACCACAATGACTACAAAAACTTTATTGAAAGCCGCGCACCGCTCGGTTTTAACCGCGATACGGGATTGGTTGAATTCCAAGCGCAAAACCTTGATGACGTGCAAATAAGGGGCTTAGAAGCGAAACTCACCACAGAGCTATCGGCTGACCTATTGTTCAACCTTGGCCTCAATATTTCTGACAGCGAGGATAAAACAACCGGCGAAGAGCTAGACAGCGTCGCCCCTAATAAAGTGACCGCAGGCCTTGACTGGGCTTACAGCGATAGCCTGGCGTTTAGTGCCATAGCTACCCTGGTAGAGGAAAAACAGTGGGTTGAAGAAAACTCCACCGATGCCGCTAGCTACCAGACACTGGATCTATACGCCAACTGGTTGCTAAATGACAACATGGAACTGAACTTGGGTATTTTTAACCTGTTTGATGAAACCTACTGGACCCACTCCAACCTGCTAGGACGTCCCAATGCAGAAGTAATCGACCGCTTTAGCGCGCCTGGGAGGAATATCAGCGTAAATTTGCAATACCAATTTTAACCAATACAAATGTGGCAAACGGAGTTGCCACTAAAACAAACTTTTACCCAGACAAGTAGAGAACAGGGACAAGGCCTCGGTGCCTGCCAATGAATTGCCATAGTCATTTAGTTCAGGTGACCAGACACAAACCGAGCATTCGCCAGGGATGATGGCGATGATACCACCGCCTACACCACTTTTTCCCGCCATGCCCACTTTGTAGGCAAAGTCACCGGCCTGGTCGTAAAGGCCACAGGTAGCCAGTAGGGCATTGATTTGTTTACTTTGTCTTGTTGATACCACTGGGTGTTGGTCAAGGGTTGATTTGCCTTGGTTGGCTAAGAATGAAAAGGCTTGTGCCAGCTGCATACAACTCATCTCTAGGGCACAAGTGTTGAAATAGAGATCCAGTACTTTCTCAACGTCATTGTCGAAGTGGCCGAAAGATTTCATCAGGTACGCAGCCGCAGCATTGCGGGCACTGTGCTGCATTTCTGATTTAGCCACGGTTTTGTTTATTTTAATACTTTTATCGCCGCTTAATTGCCAAACCAGTTCTTTCAGCCGTTGTTTAGGCGCCGACAAACGGGAATACAACAGGTCGTTTACGCGAACAGCTCCAGCATTGATAAAGGGGTTGCGGGGGATCCCATGCTCTAGTTCTAGTTGGATAAGCGAGTTAAAAGCCTGGCCCGAAGGTTCCCGCCCGACTTTTTGCCACAAGTTTTCGCCATAGATATCAAAGGCCAGGATAAGCGAAAATACCTTAGAAATACTCTGGATAGAGAAGGGCTCTGCTGCGTCGCCAGCACTGTATAGGTTGCCTTGGTTATCGCAAACCGCAATGCCTAATTTGTTGCCGTCCACCTGGCCTAGCGCCGGGATATAGTTGGCGACTTTGCCTTTACCCAGCAGCGGTTTTACCTCGTCTAACAAGGCGTTTAAATCTAGGTGTTCTAATTGGGGTAGGTCAGGCATAGGGTTTATAGATGGTTAGACAAAGCTAAGGTTTTGGATTCTACAACTCTGCCACTATTCTTGTTAACCATAGATTATTTATTTTGGAAAATCCTTTGGCCGTACTAGAATTTCGCGAAGCAGTTTTGTCAGATTTACCGATCCTATTGACGCTGGAGCAAGCAGTGGTCGAAGCGGAACGTCCCTTTAACGGACAAATACAGGAAGTTGATCCCCATTATTATGATATTCCTGATCTGATCCAGTCTAATAAAGCTGTGTTGTTAGTGGCTGAATCTGATGGTGCCATTGTTGCTACCGGGTATGCCCAAATCCGGCAATCCAAGCAGTCATTAGTCCATGCCCAGCACGCTTACCTGGGTTTTATGTGGGTAGCGCCGGCATTCCGCGGCCAGGGTCTGAACCAAAGGCTCATTTCGCGCCTAATGGATTGGTCAAAACAGCGCGGTATCCAGGATTTTTATTTGGATGTTTATGCTGGAAACCAAGCCGCCATCAAGGCCTATGAAAAGCTAGGTTTTGAAGCGTCGTTAGTGGAGATGAAATTACATGAAGATTAGTTACAGATACCAACAAGTTGGAGCTGATGATTTAAGCTTGATGCAGCAGCTGCTGGATTGTTTTGCTGAAGCCTTCCAGGAGCCAGAAAATTATACCGATAAGCGCCCTGACCAGGCGTATCTGGCTGAGTTGCTTGCCAGTGACAGCTTTATTGCCCTTGTTGCATTGGACGGGGATAGGGTTGTGGGCGGCTTAGCAGCCTACGAGTTAAAGAAGTTTGAGCAAAAACGCAGCGAAATCTATATCTATGACTTAGCTGTCTGCGCAAGCCACAGGCGACAGGGCATTGCAACCAGACTAATCAATGAGTTAAAGCCCATCGCCAGGCAGCGCGGTGCCTGGGTTATCTACGTCCAGGCTGACAAAGGCGATACCGCCCCCACCGAGCTCTACAATAAAATGGGTATTGAAGAGCAAGTGCTGCACTTTGATATTTCTGTCGATTGACCATTTTTATTTGCCACTATCCAACAAACTACCGCTAATAAAAAGCAACCCAATTCACCTATTTATACCGGGGTTAAAATATTTGACATATCCCATGCCGGTACTATGTTCTTAGAAGCAGTTTATTCTAAGGGTTTAAAAATAACCGATTGCCTCTACATGGCACTATATGGGGAGACCCTGCTGGATACCTTGCTTGCACTATAAGTATGGTGCCCTTGCTACTTGACTAGCGCAGCCAAATAACGTTTCAGATGCATAAGTACCAAGGGTTACGCCATTAGCTATTCACTATTCAAACCTCAAAGGTATAGCTATGCTGAAACTTGAAAACGCCTCGCCTTACCTGACGGCGAAAAAAGTCGTTGCACCAAAAAAAGTGACCAGTCCAGAAGGATGGACACTACCAATTTTGCAAGAGCATTTGCAGTGGGCGGTCGATGTGGAGTTGTTCACCATTCCGTTTTATATGTCTGCCATGTATTCAATAAAGGATCAATCTACCGAAGCGGGAAGGTTGATTAAGTCAGTGGTTAACCAAGAAATGCTACATATGCAAAGCGCTGCAAACGTGGCCAACGCATACGGAACACCATTGCACATATCTGCGCCCCTTTATGGAGGCGAGGTACCGCACCTTAACTTCAAGATGGATGAACCAGATCCAACTTTAATTTACCATCCCCACTCCACAGCGATTGGGGCGTTTGATTTGGAACGTTTGAATACCATGTGCATTATCGAATTTCCCGACTGGAACGCCAAGCCAGAGCTAGCGCCGGAAGATGAATATGGCTCCATTGGCGAGCTGTATGAATCCATTAAGACTGGCTGCACTGTTTTGGCAGATCAAATCCAAGGTGGCAATAAACAGGTGGATTTGTTTTCTCAATTTTATCCCAATACCAAATTGACCGTTACTGAGTCTGGCAAAGCAGGCCTACCACAGGTAATTAATTTGATCGATCTCATTGTTGATCAGGGCGAAGGCCTCGCCAAAAAGACCCAGTACGTACCGAAACGATACCAAAATCCTGCCGATGACATCCAGCCCACCTGGGATCACTATGAAAAATTTACTTACTTATTGAACCAACCTTTCCCAGAAACCTACAGTTTGCTGCCCTATGGGGAACGCCAAATTAAACTGCAAAAAATCCAATTAGGGCATTTTGACGAGTTCCTTAAGGTGATGAATGAAATGTTCACCACCGGCGACACACCGGAAAGTTTCGGTGTCGTTATGTACAAAAACGGCGCTGCCATTGCTGCTTGCTGGCAAAACGGCGTATTGCCTGCCTTTTCACATTAAGGAGACGCATCATGTCCGATACAATATTCCGTATCCATCCTGCGATAGGTATTGCCCGCGTAGGTAACAGCGAAGACTATTATTTAGCACCAGAATCAATCGCTGCCTTGCCGCAACCCGGCAAACCTAATGATAAGACAACTGGGGGCCTGCCCCTTAACCCTGATACTGGGGAGGTGATTAAAAGCTCAGAACTGCGCGATGCAGATGGCGCATTTAAGCGCCAAGCTGCCCGATTCCGCATTTACGCTTATGATCCTGTCGGGGCGCCGAGTTATCCAGAAAAAGGCGGTAGCCAGGAAGTGACTATTGGTTGCAATATCAATGGTAAAACCGTGACCGATATCAAGTGGTGCGTGCATCTTGCCAATAAAAAGCCGGCTTGGTTTGTCAATGACGATGACCATGGCGCAGCTGCATACGACAATGGTAATTTCCCAGTTTTGCGCAATTTAAGTGAAGGCTTGGATCCCTACAATAAAAGCCGTCTTTCCCGTCTGGTTATCGATCCGGGCCCAAGGGTTGTTAGCAAAGGGCAAAACAGCGCGGTATTTGATTATCAAGAAGAGGCTGCATACTTGCATGATGGTGAGTGCACCCCCTTACCCAATTACCCCAAATCGTTTCCGTATATGCACTTCGATTACCTGGACATTCCGGACAAAGGTGAGGATGTGTACGCTGCACCTTCAGGTAAGTTGCTTGGCAAAAGCCGTACGCCCAAGGGCATAACATCGCTGGGTAATTTGGATATGGACTCTGAAGGACGTTTGATTGTTGCGGGGGGCTTTGGTAAGGCCGTGGGATGGCGGCTAGACAATATTGACCAGCCGGTTCCGATTGAAGGTCCTGTCAACAATGACCAATGGTTTGATGATACCTCTGATGGTCCTGTAACAGCTGTGGTTGATTTTGACGATGGCACCCAAACAGAGGTATTTGGCGGCTGGGCAGTAATTACGGATCCGAGTTATGCGCCACAGACCTTGAATGTAGTTTCACTTTTTGATGAAGCTTATGACACATTTGTCCGTCAATTGGGCTTGCAACCAGAGATTTACTCTGATGGACACTTTAATCCTGATTATTCCCCCGCCTTTGATGAACAAATTAAACCCATCTTCGCGGCAACAGGTCAACAGCAGTGGAACGCCTATTTACCAGAGATTGCCATCCAGGCACACCAATCTGTAGATGCCATCACCGCACAATGTGATCCTGACAATACCATCCTGGCGGGGTTAGCCTATATCCGGCAGCCAAACCCGGGCACTGAAGCCACCTGGCGCTCCCAGTCAATTGATGAAGGTGCGCCGCTAATGCCACTGGCATTGGGGGATTCAAGTGTCGTGGGCGGCAAACCCTTTTTAACGCCCACTATGACCCAATACCAATTTTTGCACAGTTGGTCTAACCACCAGTATGTCGCCAGTAGCGCCCAAAAGTTGAGTGAGGGTGAATACTTGGATCGGGCAACCTTGCAAAATTGTTTAGGAGGGCGTTTTAGCCCAGGCATTGATATGACCTGGATCATTCGTGAAACCCCCATGTATCAAGATTGGCAAGACGGGGCTGGACCATTTCGGATAAAACATCGGCCGCTAGACTATGCAAAAGCGGACAAAAAACCTCTTCCGCATAGCTTTGAACCATTTTTGGGGTTGGGCTGGATCCCCCGTCATGCAGATGTTGATGCCCTTGGACTGGAACCAGGAGATGCCACTAAATTTATGGCCTTGCCTTGGCATGCAGACTATAACTCTTGCGCCATCCACCAGACTTCACCCAACGAGCTGAATTCTGAAACCTTGTATTGGTCTTGGCCAGCACAGCGTCCTGTGACGGTATATGTTGCGGACGACTATGAAATGGGCGAACCCCTGCCAGCCCAGAAGTATTCGGTGCGGGGTAAGGGCACCTATCCGGGTGAAAATACACCAACTGATAAACACGATTTGTCCAATGCTGGACGCTTTTGGAAGTATCGCCATATGCTCACCAAGTGGGACGAAATCGGGGTTATTGTGCAAGGAACCGTGATAGACGATGGTAGGGACTATGCCGATGACGTCTATTTAGAAGTGGCAAACCAGCTAACTGGGATAGAACCCGAACTGGCGCCGCCTGAACCATGGCCTATGATTGGAGGTAACGAAACCGCAAAACGCAAAGACTAGGCTATGCATGAACCGTGTTTTGAAGTAGCTATTATTGGTGGCGGTCCTGCAGGTACTGCGACCGCCATTGCCCTTAAAAATTTAGGTATTGACCATATTTTCCTTGCCGAGGCCGGGAATTACCGCAAACCAAAGATTGGCGAGAGCATTCCACCTGATAGCAAAAAATTGCTGCAACAGCTCGGTGTGTTCCAGGCGTTTATTGAGCAAGGCCATGATCCCTGTTTAGGCAGTTACTCTAGCTGGGGTTCGCAGCAGCTAGGCCACAATGACAACTTGTTTAATCCCCATGGCTCAGGCTGGCATTTGGATCGTTGCAAGTTCGACAAGTTCCTAGCCGAACAATGCCGATTGCAAGGGATCGTTTGCCGGGAAGGTGTCCGCTGCACCGATATAGGTGAGGTACCTGGAAACCGTTTTCCATATCAGTTGGCGTTTGACGGCCACGACGTCATTCGCAGTCGATTTATTGTCGACGCTACGGGACAAAATGCAACCATTGCCCGCAAGTTTGGTGGACATGTAGAGCATCAAGATCGGATGCTCAGTATTGCTGCTTATTTTAACTGTACCGGACAAGGGCAAAACCAGTTGACCTTATTGGAAGCAGTAGAGCAAGGTTGGTGGTATTGTGCCAAATTACCTGACAACAGGATGGTAGTGAGCTTGACCACTGATGTGGAAATTGCTCAGGAGATGGACTTGCGCCAATTAAACCCTTGGTTCAAGTTGCTGCAGAGTACCCGATATGTCAGTAAGCGGGTCAACGGCTTGGCTATGCTGAAATCGCTTAATATTTGGAAGACGCCTTCAGCAATACTTGATCCACCGGCTGGCAGTGGGTGGCTAGCTGTGGGCGATGCCGCTTCCTGCTACGATCCCATTAGTTCACAAGGAATCTATAAGGCTATGAACCATGGCTTAAAGGCTGCTGGCGCTATTCATGGCTGGTTGCAAGGCGATGCACAGGCAATTACCCAATACCGCAGGCGGGTAGGGGAAGACTTCCTAAATTATCTCCAGCAACGGGAATACTTTTATGGACAAGAACAGCGTTGGCCAGATAGCCCTTTCTGGCAGCAGCGGCGTGACTCTTTCGCTGCACTAGAAGAGCCCGCTAATTAATTTGCGTTAATGGGCTAACTCAGCTTGATTGGCATCCAAAGTTTCCCCCACCGTTGTTTTTTCTGATCCGCTGGCAATAGTTTTGGGGATGCTGGCTGTGGTGTTGGTAGTTCGCCGAATTGATCAAGCAAAGTACCATTAATTGCGCCAATCACACTATCATCAATTCTAATGCTAGCTGCAATCACGGTTTTACAAACACGGCAAGTCAGGAACTGTGCTTGTTCTGAGCCTTGGGTTTGTGCGTCCAGAGGTTGCTTGCTATGGATTGTTGCTAAGCCGCTTGGAACCGAAAGGTAGGCAATGCCCCTTGATGTGCAAAAATCACAATCGCATGCCCTGGCTTGTAAAGCTTCCTTTTCCATATTGGTGTTGAAGTTGATACTAACCTGGCCGCATTGGCAATGGCCGGTTAAATGTTTAGAATCCGACATGTCTGTCCCCTAGAACCGCTATGTTCCCGCAGTTTAACTAGTATCGGACGTTCCTGCATCTTAGAATCTCAGTTAGATTTGCCTTACAGGCCAGAATAGACTTGCAATCTGGCGCAAAATCCGTACAATTCGCGAGCCTTTTTCTGGGCTTGCCAAGCATCTAAGTGCTTAATTAGCTGAGAAAAAGGCAAAGTTGACGTTAACGTTAGTAGCTGCCAGCCCAAGTTGGCTGGTGCTAATAACGAGTTTGAGGCAAATATGGTAACTATACGTTTACAACGTGGTGGCGCGAAAAAGCGTCCTTTTTATCAAGTCGTAGTGGCTGACAGCCGTGCTAAGCGCGATGGTCGTTTTATCGAAAACATCGGCTTTTTCAACCCTACTGCACGTGGACAAGAAGAAAGGCTTCGCCTTGACCTTGACCGCGTTAGCCATTGGGTTGGCCAAGGCGCTGGTATGTCTGACCGCGTTTCCCGCTTGGTTAAAGACGCGCAAAAAGCAGCGGCTTAAACCATAGGGAAGGTATAGGTAGGTATGGCATCTGATACTGTAATTGTGGGCAAAGTCGGTGCACCTTATGGTGTTAAAGGCTGGTTCAAGGTTACATCCTATACCGAAGAATTAGATGGGATATTCGACTACTCCCCTTGGCTACTGCGGGTCGGGGGAGAACTCAAGGAATTTGAGTTAGAGCAGGGTAAAGCACACAACAAAGGCATTGTTGCCAAGTTAGTGGGCATTGATGACCGCGATGGTGTTGAAACCATCAAAAACCTGGAAATCAATGTGCCACAATCGGCACTGCCGGAACTGGAAGGTGACGAATTCTATTGGCGCGAGCTAGTTGGGATGAAGGTACTGGGCGTTGCCGGGTATGACTTTGGTGTGGTGGAGCAACTGTTCGAAACGGGCGCAAATGATGTCTTAGTGGTGAAAGCCAATAGCAAGGACGCATTTGGCCAAAAGCAGCGCATGATCCCTTATTTATATGACGAAGTCATAGTCGAAGTGGATCGTGCAGGCAAGGTCATTACTGTTGACTGGGATCCTGCGTTTTAATGCATCAGCTGTGGTTTGGGCTAGTCACGCTCTTTCCGGATATGTTCGATGCCTTTTTAACGCAAGGTGTTACCGGGCGCGCAGTAAAAAACGGTTTAATCGGGGCGCAATGCTTTAATCCAAGGGATTATGCCCACGACAAACACCAAACCGTTGATGACCGGCCATACGGTGGTGGCCCAGGCATGTTAATGATGGTGCAACCACTGACAGATGCAATTAACGCGGCGAAAGCGGCGGTAGGGGAAGGCGCGAAAGTGGCCTACATGTCCCCACAAGGAACGGCCTTTAACCAAACCAAGGCGCAACAAATGTTGCAGCATGACAAGTGGGTTTTAGTGTCAGGTCGGTACGAAGGTATCGACGAGCGTGTTATCCAAACGCTAGTAGAAGAAGAGATCTCCATAGGGGATTTTGTGCTGAGCGGCGGCGAAATACCCTCGATGGTAGTGGTCGACGCGATGGCAAGGCTAGTACCCGGTGTACTTGGCCACAGTGATTCCGCTGGACAAGATTCATTTTCCGACGGATTGCTGGATTGCCCGCACTATACTCGTCCCGAAGTATTGGATGGTATGCGTGTTCCACCAGTGTTGCTTAGCGGCAACCATGAAAAAATTAGGCAGTGGCGCCTGCAACAAGCCTTGGGTAGAACCTGGCAGCGGCGTCCACAAATGTTAAATAACCTAGCTCTGACTGAGGAGCAACGCCGGTTGTTGGGAGCATTCCAACAAGAGGCGGGGCAGCAAGAAGACAGTTAATCTAGGAAGCGAGGAAAAGATGAGTAAAGTCAGTCAAGATATCATCAAGCGCATCGAGCAAGAACAAATGAAGTCTGATGTGCCTGAATTTGGACCTGGTGACACTGTTGTTGTTCAAGTCCGTGTTAAGGAAGGTGACAAAGAGCGTCTACAGGCCTATGAAGGTGTAGTTATCGCTAAGCGTAACCGCGGTTTACACTCTGCTTTCACAGTGCGTAAGCTATCTAGCGGTGAAGGTGTTGAGCGTGTGTTCCAAACTCACAGTAAAGCTGTAGCTGGTATCACTGTTAAGCGTCGTGGTGATGTACGCCGTGCCAAGTTGTACTACTTGCGTGGTCGCACTGGTAAGGCTGCACGTATCAAAGAAAAGTTGAACAGAGCTTAATCGCTTTATTGATTAACCATAACGTTACCGTCGACTTAGAAGAAGCCCCGCACCGCGGGGCTTTTTTTTTTGTATCTGCTGAGTTTTAAGAGCTAATCTCGCTGGATTTCCGAGCCTGAAATATAGTAAAAAAGTTGGATGAGCAATGGGCTTTACTAAAATAATAAGAAATCGAACCAAATTTTATATAGCTTGTCCTCAACAATCGTTATTTATCTATCGCTCACCAGTTCTGGTATAGCAAATGTGCTGTCGGATCCGTTAGTCAGAAATCGAATTACTGACAAGTAAATAACCGTGAAGGCGCCACTTCTAGGTTTGCATTGGGCTGGGGATTTTCACATTCATCGCTATCTACCCGGCTTACCGCCACTCCAGGACCACCAAAAATGTTGCTATCGTAAGACCATTGATTGACAACGCCTGCTCCGGAGATTGTGATGCCATAGGCGGGGATGGAATCAATCCCCTGTAGCTTGTAAATGGCGTAGGCCGGGTTTTGTAAGATAAAGGCGTCTACAATGCACTGGTTGATATTGAATAGGTTATCACCGGCTTCGGCAGTACCGCACTCTGTAGCGTCGGCACCGGCATCTGATGCCACCAGTCCACCAAATTCATCAAACGAAACATAGGCGGGATTTTCCCTATCCAGGCAAACCGCTAAATAGGCGTAAAAGTATTGGCCCCTATTTGATAGTGGTAACTCACAGCTATGCTCGGTTATTTGCCCAGTGCCCCAGCTGTCATAAGTCCAAAACCTGACTGTACGGTCGCTGTCTATAACAACACCCCTGGCAACCGTAGAGTCGATGCCTTGCAAAAAGTATATGGCATAGGCCGGGGTTTGGTTGTTGTAGGCTTGTATTAGGCATTGGTCGACTTCTTCCGGTGCCGCCGCTACCTGCACTTCGCCGCAATTGATAGCACTGTCGCTAGCAGCTTGGGTAATGGTTGAACGGAGTTGTTCAACTGAGGTATCGTCGCTAGATGAGTCACCTGATCCACCACAAGCGAAGAGTAAGCAGGATATTGCTAGGGTTAACAATGTACGCATTTTTCTTCCATAAATAAGAGGCTATTGTTGTCTAATGCTGTTGAACGTCACAGCTTGGGAATACTGTATTAAAGTCTACAGATAAAAAACCTATCTGCCCAATAAACTAATCTATCAGACTATCGACCTTAATCATGTATTACCCGGCGGGATGCATCTACTAAGAAGGGTTACAAATTGTTCGAAAATGTAATTGCCTGCAAAGCAGCGGGCGGGGTGGGCATTTGCGGCGCTATCTTGTGGTGCATTCTTTGTGGGTAATAATATAACCGCTGGAAACGTCTGCCATTTTTTGGCTGCTTGTGTGCAATCATGTAAACAAAATTATCCGAAAATGGCCTAACATATTGATTTAATTAATGTGTTCCTCTGTAGATCTTGAAGCTCGGGCTGTGTTATAAGGTGCCGTCCGTTTTCGGCGGATAATAAATTACTCCATAAATTCCAAGAACACATTGAGAAACCACATGACACATAACAATCGTTTTTCGAAGACCTTGCTGGCGCTGAGCGTCGCCGGTACCCTAGCAACGCCACTGGTCGTAGCACAGGAAGAAGAAGCCATTGAGAAGATATCGGTTACCGGCTCCCACATCCGCCGCACCGATATGGAAGGCCCTTCTCCCATTGCCAGCATTGATGCCGCCCAAATTGCTAATTCGGGTGTGACTGACCTAATTGGCTTGTTTACTAAATTACCCATTTCAGGCCAGGGCACATTCTCCACCCAAGGCAACAGCAGTGACGACACCGCCAATGGCGGCTCCAGCGTATCATTGCGCGGTTTAGGTGCCGATTCCACCCTTATCTTAGTTAATGGTAGGCGTGTTTCGGTTTCGCCTTTTGCCAAAGGTATTGATACCGCATTTGTGGATATCAACAATATCCCTCTGGCGGCAATCAAACGTGTGGATATCCTTAAAGACGGTGCTTCAGCTACTTACGGTTCTGATGCCATTGCCGGGGTAATCAATATTATCCTTAAAGACGATTTTGATGGTGTGCAGGTTTCTGCCAAGTACGGTGATACCGCTGACGGTGGCGGTGAGGAACAAAACGTAAGTTTGATCTTCGGTACTAGTGACGAAAAATCAAGCCATACTTTTATCCTGGATTACTTTGACCGCGAAGAGATCATGTATTCCGATAGGGCGTATTCGCGCTCTGCTAACCAAGAAGCGCTGCGCCCTAACGACCCTGATGCCGTCGACTTCAGGAGTTCATCAGGTATTCCTGGTACCATCGCTTTGGCTGCGGATCCTACTAACCGCATTATTGATGAATTTGGCAATGACGTTTGCCCGGCTGCGGACATTGACCGTGAAGATGTCTTTTGCCGCTATGACTATGCGCCCCACATGTCGGCAATCCCAGATACTGAACGTTTTAGTTTCAACTATATGGGACGTTACGAAATTAACGACAGTACCCGTGCCTTTGCCGAGCTAAATGGCCAAAACGCCAAATCCATTATCCGTGGCGCGGGCAGCCCCAGTTTTAACGAACTATTTATGTCAGGTGACAACCCTAACCACCCTTTTGCCAACGACCCATCGCATCCTTTCTTCGGCCAAGATTTAACTATGCGTCGCCGCACAGTGGATATCGGTAATAGGCAGAAGAATGTCGATACCGACTACTACCGCGTCATTGTTGGCATGCAAGGTGAAATAAACGACTGGGATTGGGAGCTTGCCTACAACTACATTAAGAGCGAATCGGTAGAGCAGGGCGTTGATGGCTTTCCCAATTCTTTGCGCGTACAACAAGCCATTGACTCTGGCTTGTGGAACCCGTTCGAACCTTCCCAAAACACCCAAGAAGCACTAGATTTCATTGAGACCACTACGACCAGGGTAGGTAAGTCTACTAATAAATCCTTTGATGCCGTGGTGTCTGGCCCATTGATGAGCTTCAACGGCAACGATGTTTCTTTGGCGTTGGGTATCGAATACCGCGAAGAGGCGATTGCTGATAATCCAGACAACCAGTTTTTGCGTGGTGAGGTTTTTGGCACCGAGGCAACACAAGCCAACGGTGAACGGGATAGCACGGCAGTATTTGCAGAGCTGGCGATCCCGGTTAATGATGCGTTTGAGCTGCAACTCGCTGCCAGGCATGAAGATTACAGTGATTTTGGTACCACCACGGATCCCAAACTGTCTTTCTTGTGGAATGTTCAGGATAACTTTTCAGTGCGCGGCTCCTGGGGCACTGCCTTTAGGGCACCTTCCTTACACCAGCTTGGTTTAGGCCGCACCGATGAATCTCCAAACTTGGTGGATACTGTGCGCTGTGCTGCTGTAGGTTTAGGCTGTGACCCGCAAGAATACACGGTTGTTTTCTCTGGTAACCCCGACTTGGAAGCAGAAGAATCTACCAGCTATAACCTGGGTTTAATCTATGAAGTGACTGCAGATCTCAGTTTCTCCTTGGACTATTACAATTATGACATCGAGAACATCATCGATTCAGATTCACAGTTTGCCTTTAGTACCTTTGGTACCGATCCTAGTGTTGTCGTGCGTATTCCTACATCGGATCCTGCTGACCCAGGTGAAGTAGTCAGGTTATTCGATACCTTCCAAAATAACGGCGACTTGGAAACATCAGGCTTTGATGTGGACGTTACCTATACCTTGAGCAATAGTTTTGGTGATTTCCGTCTGGGTTATGTACTGAATTATGTGCTTGATTTTGAAGAATTCCGTCCTGATGCTGATGGTGGCAAACGCCTAGCCACCTCTGAAGGTGACTTCGAACAGCCCGAGATTCGCTGGACGGCAAGCCTCGATTGGTCCCAGGCGGACTGGTCTGCTGCGATGGCGGTTAACTACATCGGGGAGTTTAACGGCGATGCTGATTCTGGTTTTGGCGACAAAACGGTTGATTCGATGACTACAGTTGACGCCAGTGTTAATTATTTAGGTTTCGAAAATACAACTTTCACCCTAGGTGCAACCAACTTGTTTAACGAAGAGCCGCCGTTTAGCCATCACGACTTTTTTGGTTATGTAAATACCATCCACAATGGCCAAGGACGTTTTGCCTACGCCAGCATGAGCTATAAATTCTAGGCCTCATCGTCACAAGGAAATGACTAGTACGGTTGGCTAGTAAATAAACAAACCTCAAGTTTTACCGGGTTTTGGCATTTGAGCCAAACCCGGTTTTTTAGTTTTATCGAACAGAGCAATTGAGATGCCAATAATCAACCTAGTTGCTGTCCAGCCATTCGGACAGGTCAGCCAACTCTTGGTTCCAGCCATTAATATTCATTTTCCGGTGGTGCTCTTCGCGAAAACCTGACTCTATTAAGGTTAAATGGGTTTTGCCTGATATTGTGCTTTGCAGCATCCATTCCACCAATGTCGCTTTTTCTAGTTCAAACGGTACATCCGGGTCATACATCCAATACCAAGCAAAATAGTTGGGACGCTTAATGGTGCTAATTTGCATCGCATATTTGCCAGGGCACTCCTCTGTCCATTCAAAATAGCCAATGGCTCCTTCCTTCAGCTCGTATTCAGCATGGCTGCCAAACCATTCGCTGACTACTTTGGGATCGGTAATCGCCTTCCAGACTGTTTCAATTGGCTGGTCAATGGTTAATTCTTTCTTAATAAAATCTAACATTAGTCATCTCCAACTATTTCAGGTGCTGTTTAAGGGCTTTTAGCCTCTTGTCCCAAACTTCTGCAAGTGGTTGCAGCCATTCTATTGGCTCGTTTAGTTTGCCGGGTTGCAAAAAATGCCGCCGCTCTTTACCAACAAATTCTGCTTTAACCAAGCCAACTTTAATCAAGATATTTAGGTGTTTGGTTATTGCTTGCCTGGATATACCGCTGCCTTGGCTCAATTGTTTAATAGATAGCCCATTTTTAGCCGCATCTAAGCTACCCAGTAGCTCTATAAGGCGGCGCCTCTTGGGATCTGACAGTGCTTGATAAATGTCCATGTATTGATGATGTGCAACCATTAGGTTGCATGTCAAGCTTTGAAAATAAATAACTACGAAAAATTGGTGTAAAATTAAGCATTAGGTTTCGCTTTGCTTTGTTATTTACCCGCTCTATGCCACACTTTGAAAGTTTTAATAATAATGAGAACGGAGCAAGCAAATGTCAGAAGCCACGGTTAAAGAAACCTGGGTTACAAGGGCGCTGGATAAAGTAGAGAGGGTAGGTAATAGGTTACCTGATCCCGCCATCATCTTCCTTATCAGTTTGGTAATCGTTTGGGTATTGTCAGCCCTGTTATCCAACGTCAGCTTTTCAGCAATTGATCCCCGCACGGGCGAAGCGGTCGTTGTGCAAAACCTGCTAACAGGCGCATCTTTAGCTGATTTTATGTCACGTATGGTGACCATTTTTACCGGATTTGCACCTTTAGGTGTGGTTCTAGTTGCCATGTTGGGTGTGGGGGTCGCTGAGCATTCTGGCTTCATTAATGCTGGCCTAAAGCGCATGTTGGATAGCACACCCAAAGCCTTGTTAACACCTTCTGTAATACTTATCGCCATTGTCAGCCACACCGCAACCGATGCGGGCTATGTTTTAGTCATTCCTTTGGCCGGTGTTATCTTTTATGCGATGGGGCGGCATCCACTGGCCGGTATCGCTGCTGCATTTGCCGGCGTCAGCGGTGGATTTAGTGCCAACTTTATCCCATCAGCAATCGATCCCCTGTTGCAAAGCTTTACCCAAAGCGCTGCGCATATTATCGATCCCAGTGTCCAGGTCAATCCGCTCAACAACTGGTTTTTTAATTCAGCTTCCAGCTTATTAATCGTTGGTGTTGGTTGGTATTTGACTGACAAGGTGATTGAACCTCGCTTGAAAAATACCCCAGTTGATGGTGATACCGATGACATTCCAAAGTTTGAAGAACTCAATGAGCGCCAGAGCCGCGCCTTGAGGTGGGCCACTTTCTCTATGTTGGCTGGTATCGCCTTATTGGTGGCCGTACTAATACCCGAAGACTCGCCGATGCGGGCAGCTGACGGGCAATTGACCTCATTTTCTGCGCCAGTGATGCGTTCCATCGTGCCACTTATCTTCTTGTTGTTTGTGATCCCAGGTGTGGTTTACGGCTATATGTCAGGCACCTTTAAAACCACTAAAGACATCATCCAGAGCATGTCCAAAGCCATGGACAGCATGTCCTACTATATTGTAATGGCTTTTTTCTGTGCCTTGTTCATTGATGCCTTTGGCAAATCCAATTTGGGGGCTTTACTTGCCATCGAAGGGGCGCAAGTCTTAAAGACTTTGGCGCTACCTAGTATGGTTACCATTGTCGGTCTGATATTCTTAACTGCATTTGTTAACTTGTTTGTTGGGAGCTCGTCAGCCAAGTGGGCATTGTTGGGACCGATCTTTGTACCTATGTTGATGCAGTTGAATATTTCTCCTGATTTGACACAAGCAGCGTACCGTCTGGGGGATTCTTCATCCAATATCATTACACCATTGATGCCATACTTCCCATTGGTGGTTGTGTATTGCCAGCGTTATGTTAAAGGCACCGGAATTGGTACTTTGCTGTCCTTGATGCTACCTTATTCAATAACTATCATTTTCCTGTGGACGCTATTTTTATTGGCTTACTGGGGCTTGGGTATTCCTTTGGGCTTACAGTCAAGTTATGTTTATCCTGCGGGATAACAGAGGGAAAATAGCTACCCTGCATTATTTGATGCATTGAGAGGGGGTAAATGCTTCGAATTTTTGGCACCGCATTGGTGTTGTTTGCAAGTAGTGCTTGTTTAGCGAAACAAGATCCTGCCCAATTAATGGAGCTGTCGCTTGACGAGCTGCTTGCACTTGAAGTAACAGTTGCGTCCCGTAACGCCCAAAGCATCAATGAAGCCCCTTCGAGTGTGTCGGTTTTCACTCGCAATCAAATCCAAACCTTGGGCGTGCAGGACGTGTACGCCTTGCTTAATTATGTACCTGGATTCCAGGTTTCCCGTGGCGATTGGGTGGGAGCCGTACCCAAGGAACACGCCCGTGGCGTTTATTTAGATAACGGCTATGTGCTGTTCCTCATCAACGGCGAACGGCTGAATGAGATGTCCTTTGGCAAGGCCTCTGTTTACAACCCCTTCATCAATTTAAACGTGGTGGAAAGGGTAGAGGTTATCCGGGGGCCTGGCTCGGCACTATACGGCAGCAACGCCTTTATGGGCGTCGTCAATATTATCACCCGCAAGCAAGCTTCCTGGCTTTCTGCTGGGGTCGGGGAAAGCCAAGCGCAGCAAGTCTCTGTAGGGTTATCCGAGAGTATTGCAGGAGCAGAGCTGCAGCTTCTGGTTGATTGGCGCGAGTCAGAAGGTAATGATTACCTGTTCCGGGGCAAATCAACCAGCGATCCCTATGAACATGGGTTTGCCCAAATTACACTTGAATATGCTGGTTTGGCGTTGTCTGGCAGGTGGAATTACTCTGACTTAGGTGATTTTGTCAACTTAGGTGGGGTGAATCCTCAGAATTTCCACGAATCACAAAATTACGCCTATGCTGCAAAATACCAATATAGTTATAGCGATGATACTGCCCTAACGGCAAAACTGCACTTCACTGAACATGAAATAAAGTCAGCTGGCAATGTACTGGATAGCGATGCAGCCGACTTTATCAGTAATGACTTTTTAACCGGCCCTTATTGGATCACTGAGGATCTCGAATTTGAGTTGCTGTTGCAACATTCCTATTTCTCTGGAGCCCAGCTGACTGCAGGCCTGAGTTTACGGCGTGCTGAACAGACCCAAGCCGGGACCGTCACTAACTATCAGGATCCTGCCACCGGTGACATTGCCCTAGCTGACCAGTATTACCTAGGATTGCCAAGGGCATTTGCCAACCAAGGGGTTAACGCCCGCTCGCCGCTACTATCAAATCAGGATACTAACAGCCTATTCGTTCAATATGACTTTACGGTAGGTGACAAAGTCACTGCACATATTGGCGCCCGTTATGATGATGTTAAGCAAATTGATTCCAATTTCTCGCCGCGTTTGTCATTTAACTACCAAATGAGCGAGCAGCACCTGTTTAAATTTCATTATGGGGAAGCCTTCCGAACGCCGGTTACCAATGAGCTTTTTTCAGAAGACTTGGTGACTATCGGCAACCCAGATCTAAAACCAGAGCAAATAGCCACAACAGAATTAGTGTGGTTGAACCAAACTGATCACTATCGGTTGGAGTTGGTGTACTTCCACAACGAATTAGAAGGTTTTGTTAATAAACTACCGCTGAGCAATTCACTTACCCAGTTCACTTTCCAAAATGACATAAACCGCACCATAACCGGAGCTGAACTAGCTTCAACCGCCAAGCTAGGTGATATCAGCGAAATTACTTTTAATTTCACCCACATTTTCAACGAACCAATTAATCCAAGTTATCGCAAGTTTGCCAACCTTGGAGTTAGGGGCATGTGGCTGGACAACACTATTGGCATTGACCTGCTTTGGCGTGACGCACTGCAGGTAGATGGCAGCTTTAGCCATGGCAGCTATGCACTGTTTAACCTAAAGTTATCCCGCTATCTCACACCTGAATTGCAAATTAGCCTTGCCAGTGAAAACCTATTTGACAAAAGCTACCAGGTTTATGAGCCAAGGGTGGCAGGCGGAGGTATGCCCGGCATGGGGCGCCAAGCTTGGTTAACTCTAGATTTTAGCTTTTAGCTCCCGTAGTATGGAAGACACCTACCTCGGTCTAGTGACAGATGCATTGCGGGGGATCTTGTGTGATGGCCAACCTCGCAGCGAGTTCCAGCTGGTACAGTCCCTGCAAAGTGCCACATCGCAGCTGTTGGCAACCGAAGCACTTGCAGACAATGTCAAAATGTTCCAAACCCATTTTTTGGTGCAACACTGTTTGTATCGGCTGCAAGCAGAGTTCTTGGCTGAATCTGGTCGCTATTTGGATATTTCAGCGCTGAGTGTGCAATTGCAGCCTAGTAGTGATAATAGTTTGCAAACCGAGCGGGATATTAAACTTTCTGTTTATTATGGCGATTGGCAGAATTTCAGTGAAGCAACCGAGCAGGACATAGAAGCACTATTGGATAGTTTTTGGCAGCGTATGTCGCGGTTAACGGCGCCAGCGCAAGAGTTGGTGGAGCAATCTTTGGCCGTGTTGGATTTGGGGCCTGGTGCGGGATGGGAGGTAGTTAAATCGAAGTATAAAAAAGCGCTACACCAAGTCCATCCAGATAAAGGCGGGTGCAGTGAACAAACCCAAGCTATTGTCCAGGCTTATAACACCTTAAAACAGCATTATTTGACCCAAGTTTGATACAACTTCATAGCTCACTTATCCCTCGTTGCGGTGGCGCTTGTTCTGACAAAAAGCCCAAATACTGCTCTTCCGCCAATGGCCGACTGTAAAAATAGCCTTGGATTTCGTCACAACCCATCGCCTGCAACAAATCCCAGTGTTCTTGCTCTTCAACGCCTTCAGCGATCAGTTTGAGATGCAGGTTATTGCCTAAGTCTATTATGGCGCGGACTATTGAACGGTCATCCTTGTCCTGGTGCATTTGGCGCACAAAAGATTGGTCGATTTTTAACTTGTCGATGGGGAACCGCTTTAGGTAACTAAGCGATGAGTAGCCGGTACCAAAATCATCAATCGCCAACTGTACGCCTAAATCTTTTAGCTGCAACAAGGTCTTAATGGTTTCTTGTTCATTGTGCATGATGACACCTTCGGTTATTTCCAACTCCAAGTTAGCCGCAGGTAGGCCGGTTTCATCAAGAATGGTTTTCACATTATGGAAGAAGTCATCACGGCTGAATTGTCTGGGTGAAATATTAACCGCCATCACCAATTCTGTGTGGCCCGCATCAATTATTTGTTTGGCCTTGATACAGGCTGTACGCAAAATCCAGTCGCCTAGGCTCACTATCAAGCCTGAGCGTTCAGCGAGCGGAATAAATTCGCCAGGTGACACCCAGCCTTCCGGCCTAGGCCAGCGCACCAACACCTCTGCGCCAATGACTTTGTTTGCATTGATATCTACTTGCGGTTGGAAATGCAGGATAAATTCGTTACGGCTTATGGCAGTGCGGATATCGTCTACCATTTGTTGCTCACGCTCTTTTTGCGCGCCTATATCGTGATCGAATACGGCGTAATTATTTTCTTGGTATTCGCTAATAGAATCCATGGCAGTACGGGCATTTTTCAGCAGTTGGTCTGGTGTTTTGCCGTGTTCAGGGAAGTTGGCAATGCCAAACCGAAGCTCCGGTTGGTGCTGGCAGTGGAATACTGAGCAGGCCAATAGTAGTTCAATTTCTTTGATAAACGCTAATATCCGGTCGACCGCGCCGGTTCCGTGCATGATGATGACAAAGTGGTCATCCCCGGTGTGGTATAAACAGGTTTTGTCTTCCTTAAAGCTAGCGCCTATCCGCTGTAGTGAACTGGCCAATTGGTTTACCACCAGTTGCGCCGCTTCAAACCCCCGTCCACTTACCAGCCCGCTGTAGCCTTGTAGCTGCATGATGGAGATGGAGATCGGATTTTGTTGTTCGCTGAACCGAGTAAGGTGGTCTTTTAGTTCATATTGGTTGCTTAGCCCGGTTTCAGGGTGGTGGTATGCTTGGTACTGTAGTTTCTTTTCGGCTTGTTTTTGCGCCGTTATGTCTACTAGATGCAAATCCCATTGTTCTTGATCTTGTAACCAATGTAGCTGGCATCGAAGTATTAAATCATCAACGTGGTATTCGAACCGGTGTGAACCATCGTGGCTGGCACAGACTCGGGCTTTTTCTTGCTCCAGTTTTGGGCTGAGTAGGTAACCGTAATCGTTAGCAGGCCTGCCCAGGGCTGATAGCATACGCCTGGTGGCTGGGTTGGCAAAAGTGACCTGGTTATCGCCATCAAGTGAAATAATAGGGTTTGGGTTACGCCTTGGGAACAAAGCCAGCCGCTGGCTCATAGCTGAATTGGCAATGGCTGATTTTGTGGCTTTAGCAACCAGGAAGGCAATGAATAAAGTTACCAAGCCATATATAAAAACAAATGCCCGCACTTGGTAGGATTCTGACTCTACGTTGGCATATGCCGCGTTAACTGAGTCTTGCGCCATTATACGCAATTCCTGCATATAGGGTAGGGAATCCCGGCGCGCCTGGCTAATTGCTGCTAGTTGGTTCCTAGCAAGGTCCCAATCGGTTTGTGGTGATTGAATATTTAGGTAAAAGCGCGACGAAATGCTATTGATGTTGTTGAGGTGTGCCTGGGCTTCAAGCAGTTGCGGTAACTCGCCAAATATGCCAAATAGTTGTCCCAAATACTGGGAGGCTTTTTCATAGTTATTGACATAACCCTCGTGGTAAAGCTGTTCAGTTTCACTGGCGTAGAATTCGTATAGGTATCGCTCTTGCTCGATGAGGGCGCTGTGGAACTGCTCAAATAGCTCAAAAGTAGGAATTTGGTGTTCAACCAGGTCTAAGGTGATATTGGTTATCTTCTCACCTCGCAAAAATACCAGCGCACTAATCCCAATTCCCAATAACAGTATGATTATAAAAGTGAAATTAACTGAGCGCGTGTATTTTTTGCTTTGTATATCCATAACGACGTGAACTAACCGTCCCAAAAATTGTTGTGCACTAGTTATGATAGACCTCGTCATAAGCAAATTTATTACATAGCACCGTATGGGTAATAAATATAACCCATAAACGTGGTTTACGCACATTTGGATCATATTTAGTGCGCAATAAAAAATAGAGCTTGCTTGGTTCTGGCTATAGTGTTAAAAAGTCAACACATTCGAGACATTTTGTTTTTTAATAAAAGTAAACAGTGATTTACAAAATGCCATCCGCACAAATAAGAAGTCAAACACTGACCTCAGAACTAGATCGCGTCCATGCGACCAGGTTCTATTTATACTCTGCCTACTATTATTACTGCTAATCTACAAGCAGCCTTTAACTTTTCCCTCTACTGTCAAATTAGGTTTTACCATGCATAAGGATTCTATAGATAACGTACACGTATCAGCTGAAAATGTGCTGATCACTCCAGAACAGCTGCAGTCTGAGCTGCCGGTTTCGGATCATGCCCTAAAGCAGATCGAAAACGCGCGGGCTACCGTAGCCGATATCATCCATCGCCGTGACCACAGGTTGTTAGTGATTTGTGGCCCTTGCTCAATCCATGACGTTGATGCCGCTAAAGAATATGCCCGCAAGCTAAAAGAGGTCCAGGAGCTGTGCAAAGACAGCCTATATATCGTAATGCGGGTGTACTTTGAGAAACCCCGTACAACCGTCGGTTGGAAAGGCTTGATCAATGACCCACATATTAACGGTTCCTTTGATATCGATGCGGGCCTGCGCAAGGCGCGTGAATTGCTGATTTGGTTGGCTGAATTGGAGATTCCGGTTGCCACCGAGGCATTGGATCCGATTAGCCCGCAATACCTCGCTGAATTATTTAGCTGGGTCGCCATCGGGGCCCGCACATCTGAATCCCAAACACACCGCGAAATGGCCAGTGGCCTGTCAATGCCGGTTGGCTTTAAAAACGGTACTGACGGTAGCTTGGGGATCGCCCTGAACGCGCTAAAGTCGGCAGCATCGCCACACAGCTTTATGGGGATCAACAAAAAAGGCCAGGTTCAGCATTATCAATACTGAAGGTAACCCTGATGGCCATGTTATCCTGCGGGGTGGGAAACAACCAAATTACGATTCAGTGTGTGTGGCTGATTGTGAAGCCCAATTGGAACAAGCAGGTTTAAGTGCTGGTCTAGTCGTAGATTGCAGCCACGCCAACTCAGGTAAGGATTACCGCAGGCAGCCACCGGTTGCCCAGAACGTGACCAACCAAATACTGGAGGGCAACCAGTCGATCATTGGTATTATGCTGGAAAGCCATTTAAAAGATGGCAATCAGCCAAGTGAGGGCAAAACCAAAGCCGATCTTGAATATGGCGTTTCTATCACCGATGGCTGCATTAGTTGGGAAACGACGGAAAAATTGTTGCACGAAATCAGGGAAAAATTGATTACTGTGTTACCTTTGCGTTTAAATAAATTTCTGCAAGCGAGTTAGGAACCTACCGACCTATGTCTGAAAAGCAGCCAAGTTCAGCCGATGCTGTTGATTTGAGCGCATTGCGCGCTCAAATTGACGATCTTGACCAGCAACTGGTGGATATTTTAGCCAAGCGCAATGCATTGACCAAACAAGTGGGGAAGTGGAAAAGTCGGACTGGCTTACCAATCTATGTCCCCAGCCGTGAAGCTGAGCTACTGCAGCGTCGAAGACAAGAAGCAGAAGGAAAAGGATTGTCACCTGACTTGATTGAAGACGTACTGCGCCGGGTGATGCGAGAGTCTTATTTGAGCCAAAACAAACAGTACCTATGTACCCAACCCGGTTTGGGGAAAATTGTTGTAGTAGGCGGATCAGGCGCATTGGGAAGCAAGTTCGTCACCATGTTCGAGAAAAGTGGTTACCAGGTGGACGTACTCGAGCAACAGGATTGGCAGGATGCTACCGTGAAACTGGAAGGGGCGGGGCTAGTTTTGGTGGCTGTCCCAATTCGGGTGACTGCTGCTGTAATTGCCAATTTGGAATCTTTGCCAGCAGACTGTGTTTTGGCTGATATTACCAGCGTAAAAGAGATCCCCCTGCAAGCCATGATGGAGGTGCATAGTGGGCCCGTGGTTGGGCTACACCCCATGTTCGGGCCGGATGTGCCAGGCCTGGTGAAGCAGGTGGTAGTGGTTTGCCATGGCCGGCAGCCTGGCAAGTACCAATGGCTTTTGGAACAATTCCGCATCTGGGGCGCGGCATTAATAGAAAGCGATGCCAAGCAACACGATGAAGCAATGGCGTTTATCCAGGTAATGCGGCACTTTTCCAGTTTTGTCTATGGCGCCCATATCGCTGGCGAAAACCCAGATTTGCAGCAATTAATCACTTTTAGTTCGCCGATTTACCGCTTGGAGCTGGCTATGGTGGGTCGGTTGTTTGCGCAAGATCCCGTGTTATACGCCGATATTATTTTCGATAATGAAACGGGCAAAGGATTGTTAAAGCGTTTTCACCAACGTTTTGCCGATGCTATTGAATTGTTGGAAAGCAATGACAAAGCGGCATTTATAAAACAGTTCCAAGATATCTCTACCTGGTTTGGCGATTATGCTAAACAATGTTTGCTCGACAGCAAAAAGTTATTGCAAAAAGCGGACGACGACCGAACTTTGGAAACGGGGGTTTGATAGCGGCTGCTATCAAACCTGTTTCATATTTATAGACATCCATAGCATCACTATTGATTTTCTTCCAATGCCTGCACTATAGGCACCTTGGTGTTGCTTATGCGCTCACTTGGGTAACACCCCAATATTTTCAGATACCTAGTTGTTGCTTGCAGCTCTTCAATAGCCTTTTGCATTGGCCCATCGTCAATGTTGCCATCTACGTCAATGTAAAACATTTCTTCCCAAGGGTTGCCCTGGATCGGGCGTGACTCAAGTTTGCTCATGTTGATGCTGTTTTGTTTTAGGATCAGCAGGGCATCAACCAATGCGCCGGGTTTTTGTACCGTTGACATCACCAGGGTTGTTTTGGCTGGAATTTGTAGTGGTACTTTTGCGGCTTTCCTTGCGATTACAATAAAACGGCTATGGTTCTCTTGTTGGTTTGCTAGGTTGTCTTTTATCGCGGATAAGCCATACAGTTCACCACCTTCGGCACTGCCAATGGCGGCAATATCGAAACGATCCGAGGCAGCGACTTTTGCCATGGCATCTGATGTGCTAGCGCATGCATGGGTAGTGACATTACCAAGCCCTGCGATAAACTGGCTGCATTGGGCAAATACCTGGGGATGCCCATACAAAGTCCTGATATTGGCCAGATCCTTTTCGTCTTTGGTCAAAATGGCATGGCGGACGGGGTGGGTTAGCTCCCCAATAATGGCAATACTCGAATGCTGTAATTGGTCATAGACTTCATTGATACTGCCGGAAGATGTATTTTCAATTGGTAGTACTGCATAGTCAGCTTCACTGGTTTCTACTTTTTCTAATATTTCTGCGAAGTTTTTACAGCCTATTTCCAATATTTCACCTGGTCGGCGGGAAAAATACTTTTGCGTGGCTAAAAAGCTATAGCTGCCTTTATCCCCGAGAAATGCGACCCTGCTCAATGGCTTTTGGCTTTCTGGGTTGGCGCGTTCCGCCAAAAGCGCTTGCTGGTTTAGCACTGAGTCTTCGATGATCGCATGGAAGATGTTGGTGACAAAATGTGGGGTTAACCCTAATTTTTGGCCTTTTTGCACTAGTTTTACCAGGAGTTGCTCTTCCCTCGCGGCGTCCCGCACATTTTTATGCAATTTAATTTTGGTTTCTGCGACTTCAAGTGTGCAGGCTTGACGTTTTGCCAGCAGTGCCAACAGCTGTTCGTCAATGTTTGTGATTTCAGTCCTTAATGCTGCGAGATCCGTTGCCATAATTACCTTCTCGTTTGCTGTTCAGTTCTAGTTAGTAGCTGCAAAAAAAAACCTCCCTAGTTGGGAGGTTTTCATAATTTGCTGCGCGCGCATTACCCTCCCGGATCAGGATGAGGTAAAAAAGAAAAATGAAATATTAACTTTGCGCATGCCCACGAAGTTACTGTGAATGCCTAATCTTGTCAAGCCATCAAACAACAGCAATAGGCCTTTTACTTTAGTCTGGCAACATATGCAGGGTGTATTTGGTTTTCCCCGGCAATAGAGGTGTTGCCTCGCCATGGTACCAGGCGCTATGGGCGCGCCCATAGTAGGGGCTCAGCGGGTGGCCAGATTGGCTGGCTGGCATATGCAAAATTCCCTTGTCTTCATGGCCAGGCGCCACCACCAAACGCTGCGAGGCCCCAAACGATCCACCGTCAACCCGGGGCATAAAACTATCACCCGCTTGGGGCAATTCTGGCATATCCGTAAGCCAGGACAATAATGGTACAAATCCGCTCATAGGATGGCGTAGTCGTGAAGCATTAAACTCGCCCCAGGTAAGCTTTTGCCAATTGCCGTGCTCCTGTTCTAGCTGTTGCAACATTTCAGACAGGGCTACCTCAAACAATTGTGGCCAGCTGGAAAAACGCTTGGGTAAATGGGCTTGTGGTTGTTTGCCAACAAGTTGCCAAAGTGCTGGCTCAAAGCGCTTGTGTATACTGCCAGCGTCAAACTGATGGCCTAGGGTGTCTAGGTGGGCCGTTAAATCTTCAAATACTAGATCCCTGGCCTTGAGCCTAAACTGACGTACCAATAAATAGCCAAGATCATCAGGATTTGCACGGCCGCTCCAGCCACTTATGGCCTCAATTAAAGCCTGTTTCTCTGGATGTGTGCTTTGCCCAAGTACCCTGTTTAATAAAAATTGCTGCCAGCGAGCCAGGAACTTGGCTTCATTATCCAATTGCATGTTCAAAAAGTCCCTTTCATTGAACTGATCCTGCTCGAATAACCTAGATTGGAT
The DNA here is from genome assembly GCA_965279005.1 of Alteromonadaceae bacterium. Classification (GTDB taxonomy): domain Bacteria; phylum Pseudomonadota; class Gammaproteobacteria; order Enterobacterales; family Alteromonadaceae; genus Planctobacterium. Next base: position 816,508 of record CBDIHK010000030.1, read on the forward strand.
TTGCTGGCTACGTGCGCCCAAGGCATAGCCACCATCACCAATGAGGTTGAGCATGGTTCCGCCTACAACCCGGGCATTTGCCGTCCAAAGGCGGCCATGTTCAGGATTTACAATTTTGGGGTAGGCTTCTGCTTTAAGATAACCCTGCCAACCTTGGGTTTTGGAACTCCAGTCACTGACCAGCCTGGCATCATAATCTTGGTCTTTGATGGGGATTGCACCGGCAATGGTCCAAGCGATATTGCCCTGGGTGTCTGCCAGCACCATGTTCTGCGCCGGCATGCCTGCCGAGGCAGCTACCGCCATGCCTTGGTAGACATCTGTTGCCGATTCCATGCCCAAGATATTCAAGTTTAGCCCTTGTGGATCGTGGGCAACCCAACGGAAGGCATATTCATGGCCATCGTTGTCAGTTGCTATGACCGGACCCCAGATGCTGTTTTTTACAGTGATAGTGACATCTTCCGCGCCCGCCACAGCAATAGTTTCTTCGCTTTCCTCAAAGTCCAACCTGCCAGTGGCCGTTACATAACCACCGTCTTGCTGCCGCAACTTTATAATATCACTCCAGTCGCCGTAACTGTTGGTAAAACCCCAGGCTACATTGCCATTGCTACCCACTATAATATTGGGCGTGCCTGGTAAGCTTACCCCTACAATGTCCCTGGCATTGCCATTTTCAAAGTACTTAAAGCGAGCCTTGAACCATATATTGGGCGTGCCTAGCCCTAGGTGCATGTCATCAGCCAGCATGCCACTGGCGTAAGGGGTCATTGCGCCAGAGACTGCCCAGTTATTGCTACCTGGAATTTTGTCCCCAGGGGGGAGCCCGGCCAGGCTATTCTGACTATGTTTAATAGATGCATTTAACGAAAAATCTGGAAGTATTGGCGCCACAGGGTTGTCACTGTTGTCCAGGGTAGCGTCCCACTGGCTGCCATTGGGGTATAGAAATTCCAGCATGTCAGCCCCAAAGTGTTGCTGAATGGTGGTTAGGGCAAAGTCCCTTTCGCCAAATTCCCGCTGTAAATCAAGGTACATACTGTAGACCACAAGGTAGGTGTCTTCTGGAACCCAAGCTTTGGGTCTTTCGCCCAACAAAAAATATTCGAACGGCCGCACACCGAGTTTTTCCAAACCTGTATTCACACCTTCAGCATAGGCTTTGAGAATATCTGCGTGCTTTTCCGGGGCTGAGGCGAAGGCTAGCGTAGCCCGGTGCCGGAACCGGTGTAGCCGTATGCGTTTGTCGTGCGGCAGGGCTGCTTTACCAAATAATGCTGCGAGCTCACCGGCTGAGTTCCGGCGCAACAGATCCATTTGGAAAAAGCGTTCCTGGGCATGCAAAAAGCCAGTCAGCCGGGCCAGGTCTACGCGATTTTCCGCGTTAAAGGTGGCGAACCCATTTTTATCCCTCTCAACGGTAGCGCTATGGCGCAGGCCAGGTATGCCTAAATAGTCATTTAACAATGGTTCGCTGGCAGCAAGGATAAAATATATGGTGGTTACTGTAACTGTAAAAAGTCCCGAAAGTACAACTAAACACTTAACTAAAATCCCTGGCATCTAGGTTCCTTATCTTCAATTCAACATTACTATTTTAGCCCGGCAACCCTGCTAATTATATGGTTTATTTATTTGGTAAACCGTCTTTTGTGTATGAAATTAATTCAGATGAGAGCGCTTTACGGCTAACAGTTTGTCTATGGTTGCTTGCATATAACAGCTTTTGGGGTGGGGTAGTTGCTCGTGGTATTGCGTTTGTCTAAAGCCCATCTTTTGGTATAGCTGGTAAGCAGGGGTGTTGTCAGGGTATACGAACAGGGAAATGATATTTACCTGGTAAAAGCTAGTTGCCCAGCGGCTAATGGCTTTTACCAAGCTCACGCCCAAGCCCTTTCCCCTATGCTCAGGGTGCACACACAACCTTGCTAAGTGCACCTTGTTCCCCACAGGCATGACCTGGCCAAAGGCAACCATGGTTTGCTCGCTGCAACCCATTTGCCTATCCATGAGAGCAAATGAATGCAGGTGTGAAGCCGATACTACCCGAAGGAACTCCTGCGTCTCAAAAGGCAGCTGTAGGTTGTTACCAGTCCAGGCAAACACTTGCTCATCCGTTTTAAACCAGGCCATCAGTTGCATAAAGTGTAAAGTTTGGCAGGGCACCAACCTTAGGTTCGTCCTGTTTTGTTTGGGCGGGCCGGTGAGGGCCCGTTTCAGTTTCTCGAACACGTGTCTTTGATCTTACTAGTTAGGATACATTGATGTTGCAGCGTTTAAACAAGGCCTGCCAAAACTGTATATGCTCTGACATAGCCGATGAATAGGCGTCGAAAGCAGCTTGTTGCTGTTCTACCGCAACGGCGTAGAGCTGCGGTTCTGTGCCTTTGTAGATCGCTTGTAAAACAGGCTGTAGCTCGTAAAAAAGCCGATTGCCACTGCTTGCTAGTGGTTGCAGTTGCTGGACAAAAAATAAGTCAAAAACGTTGCGTAAATAGTCTATTTGTTGGCGCTGTTTGGGGTGGTTGCAGGTCAAGGGCGCTGCATGCTTTATCAGCATGGCGGTAATTTCAGGCAAGACTTGCGCTATGAGGCTGAATGTATTGCGCTGCCGGGCAACTAGCGCATCATCTAGTATAAGTTTTAGCTCCTGTTCCAATTGCTCTATGCTTTGGGAATGGTATTTCTGCCTAGCGATATCTTGCTTGATATTCTGCAATGAACGCCATGCCAGCACGGAGGCCCGGTAGCTATTGCCTGCCTCCAGATAGACGGTTGGGTTTACGATGCTGTTTTCAATGTCATTGCTATCAGCAATCAATGCGTTCCAGGACACTTCCAAATCTTGCTGCTTTACCTGTATTAGGTTAAGCAGTTTTTCCTTTTCTTGCGCACTGGTTGCAGTCAGGCATTCGTCCAGCATATCAAGTAGGCGAAGATCGTAAAGTAACCTTTGTGATGGGGTATGCAGCTTTCCCAAACTGGTATTGCGCTCAGCAATTAGGCTTTTGATACCGCAACCGGGCAGGTCGTAAAACTCATGCAGTTTGATATTGGTGGTGGCCACGTTTGCACTAAACGCAGGGAATGGCACCCGTTTAGTTACAATAAATAAACGTTGTTTGGAATCAACTTCCAATATGTTACCCAATCGGCTTTGGTAGTCTTGCAACAAAGTCATTTGTTGCGGTTGGCCGCTGCATCCTGCCAACAAAATGCAGGCTAAAAGGCAGCTGCTGTATCTAGTGAACTTATTGGATCTATTGCGCAATTGCTTTACAGAAGTGGTTGCCCCATCAATAGCGCTAGTATATTTGTTCGTCGTCCGAACTCACACTTAATTCGACCTTTTTCCGCAAATCATTCATGTGCATATGCAAATGGATGGTGTTATAACAGTTGGCGCACTCTTCTAAATAATCCTGGTCACCGTTACTGCAGTCAATATCCAGGTGAACCGGGTGGCCACAGTGGGGACAACGAATGTCTGCATGCTTCAGGGCATTCAGGTTGCCATCTTGTGAGAGTTCCATAAATACCTCCTTTTGGTTTCTATTCGGTTTGCAAGTAGAACAGCCCTAGCGATTAGGCTAGGACTATTGCAGCCTTGCATCAAGCGCACCCAGGCCTGTTTTGGCTAGGTTCAAGTAGCTGCCGCCAAACATAAGCGCATGGTTAAGCACATGGTACAATTGGTACAGGGGCTTGCGTGCCGCGTAACCTTTATCAAGGGGCCATTGTTGGTTATACCCTTGGTAAAATGCGTCTGGAAAACGGGAAAATAGCTCGGTCATGGCTATATCTGTTTCCCTGTCCCCGAAGTATGGTGCCGGGTCATAGATGACTGGGTGTTTTTTGTTAAAGCCGACATTGCCGGCCCATAAATCCCCATGCACTAAACAGGGCTCTGGCGCGTGTTCTTTTAACGTTACTTTGATGCTGTCAATTGCTGTGTCGATATCAACAAATCGGATCCCTTTTGTTGCTAGTCGTTCCAGCATGTTGCCTATGCGCTGTTCGGCAAAGAACTGTCCCCAGCGGGATTGCCAGTGGTTGTCTTGTGGGGTTTGCCCTATATAGTTATCTTTTTCCAACCCGTATTGTGAATTTTGTTCAGTTTGGTGCAACTGGGCTAGCTGTTGGCCGAGTTCGCGCCAGCTGTCCGTGTCGCCTTGGGATAGGGTAATGTGCTCAAGCACTAGGTAACTTTTGTTAGCTGCCACACCGTGGCAAATATAGCGAGGGATACGGATACTGTTGGAATGGGATAGATAGCGCAGTCCGACCGCCTCGGAGGCGAAGTTAGGCAACGCATCTGCTTGGTTGACTTTGACAAAAAAACGGCGCCGGCCGTCAGATATCTTGTAGGCACTATGGGTATCTCCGCCTGAAACCTGGCGGATATCGTCGCAAATAAAGTCGAAGTCTTGTGCTTTGCTAATGTTTTCGCTGATAAAATGCCACATCAATTAGTGCCTCAAAATGAGTAGCAGCCCATTTTGAAGTATGGCTTATTGTGGCTAATTTACCCGCTGCGACGGCGAATTTTTCGCTCCTGAGTTTTAAGTCAATGGTTTGGTTTGATATTTAGCAGAGCTGACCAGTGTCCGCATGGCCTCAAACGACTTAAAAGTTGAGTTTAACAATAGCCTTTTTGACAACCATTTTGGGATACTGCCGCCGGGATCTGCTATGCCCTGATAGCTGATTGTGACAGATTTGTCCTTGTTTTCATTGGCTATCCAAATGCCAAAAACCTTTTCTATTTTTACCAATTCTTTGGGGGCTTCCAAATGGTTTAACGCGCTTTTAATTTTGATTGTCACCTGCGTCGATGAACTAGAAACCGTTGACTGGGTATCCATGAATCGATCCGCTAATGGCCATGGGGCATTAAAGATAGTTCTGACTGTTTCCATCCCTTGGCCGTCATCATTTACCGTAACTGAGCGGCAATTGTCGATCCAGGCGGTGGCGACACTGGTGTCTTGCAATAGGTTGTACAGTGCCCAAACATCAACCTTGAGGGTTGTTTGCGCTTTGACTTCCCACAGCCCGCTGTTGTGCTTGCGCTGCCATACATTGATGCTGCCATCGCTTTTTTTTAGCTCCCAGCCTGCTTCGTCGTTTGCGGCAACATATGCGCTGGCCATTGTGAACATCGCCAGCAATAGTGCAGGGCAGAAGCGAACGATTAATTGATGCATAGGCTTTGTTGAGTAAACTTTCCAATTTAATGTGGAATGATTGAATTTTAGGTTGCAGATCCTACGTAACTGAATATAGTATCCGCGCTTCGGGGCTGCATAGCTCACGCCTCGATTATAGCAACACAATTACGCAATCAAGTGGCGTTTGGTAGGCGTCACCACTGAAAAGGATGAAACATGCCCATAATTACACTTCCTGACGGTAGTCAGCGTCAATTTGACAACCCCATTAGTATTTACGACGTCGCAGCAGATATAGGTGCAGGCTTAGCCAAAGCCACCATCGCAGGCGCCATCAATGGTGAACTGGCCGATGCCAGCGATTTGATTACCGAGGATGCAGAGCTACGAATTATAACCGCGAGGGATGAAGAAGGCTTGGAAATCATCCGCCATTCCTGCGCGCACTTGCTGGGCCATGCGATTAAACAGCTATGGCCTGATACCAAAATGGCGATCGGCCCGATCATCGACAAAGGTTTTTATTATGACGTCGATATGGATCACCCACTCAGCCAGGAAGATTTAGAAGCGCTTGAAAAGCGCATGCTGCAATTAGCCAAGACCAATTATCCCGTTATAAAGAAAAAGGTGGATTGGCAGACGGCGCGCGACACCTTTGAGGCGCGCGGAGAAATGTATAAAACCCAAATCCTTGATGAAAACATCGCCAAAGATGATGAGCCAGGTTTATACCACCACGAAGAATACGTGGACATGTGCCGCGGTCCACACGTACCTAATATGCGTTTTTGCCATCACTTTAAAATTATGAAGGTGGCAGGTGCCTACTGGCGTGGAAATAGCGATAATAAAATGTTGCAGCGCGTCTACGGTACCGCATGGGCTGATAAGAAGCAGCTCAAAGCCCACTTGCAGCGTTTGGAAGAAGCTGAGAAACGCGATCACCGTAAAATTGGTAAGGCGTTGGATCTCTGGCATTGGCAGGAAGAAGCACCAGGCATGGTGTTTTGGCACAATGACGGTTGGAGTATCTATAAAGAGCTTGAGCAATTCGTTCGCGAAAAGCTCGCCAACTATGACTACGACGAGGTCAAAGGCCCACTTATGATGGATAGGGTGCTTTGGGAAAAGTCAGGCCACTGGGACAAGTATGCTGAAAACATGTTTACCACCCAGTCGGAAAACCGCGAATATGCGGTTAAACCCATGAACTGCCCAGGCCATGTCCAGATATTCAACCAAGGACTTAAATCATACCGCGACTTGCCTCTGCGCATGGCAGAGTTTGGCTCTTGCCACCGCAATGAGCCTTCAGGTGCACTGCACGGACTAATGCGGGTGCGTGGCTTTACCCAGGATGATGCTCATATTTTCTGTACCGAAGAGCAAATCCAGGATGAAGTGTCGGGCTGTATCAAAATGGTCTTCGAAACTTACGAGTCATTTGGGTTTAAGCGTATTGATATCAAACTTTCAACGCGACCTGAACAGCGTGTAGGTAGCGATGACATATGGGATAAATCAGAACAGGCTTTGGCCGATGCGCTGTCTGCCAATGGATTAGAATATAAACTGCAACCTGGTGAAGGCGCGTTTTACGGACCAAAAATTGAATTCACATTGCTGGATTGCCTTGACCGTGAATGGCAATGCGGCACAGTGCAATTAGATTTTTCAATGCCGGGTCGTTTGGGGTCCAGCTATGTTGCCGAAGATGGTGAACGCAAAGTACCGGTGATGATCCACCGTGCAATTTTGGGATCACTAGAGCGTTTTATCGGAATTTTGACCGAAGAATTTGCCGGATTATTCCCAACTTGGTTGGCACCAACCCAGGCTGTTGTGCTCAATATCACCGATAATCAGGCCGATTATGTAAAAAATATCACAGAAAAGCTTAAATCTGCTGGATTTAGGGCTAAGTCTGACTTGAGAAATGAAAAGATTGGCTTTAAAATCCGCGAGCACACTCTCAAGCGCGTTCCTTATATGATCGTGGTTGGGGATAAAGAAGTAGAAGCTGGCGAAATAGCTGTACGTACCCGCAAAGGCGAAGACTTAGGTAAATTTAGCCTGGATGGGTTCATTGAAAAGCTTAACGGCGAAGTCAGCTCTAAACAGATTTGCTAATTTTCTCGGAGGAATAACCTATTAAAAGAGGTAACAGTAAACTTGAATCCAGTAAAGATCGCATTAACGATCAAATTACTGCTGACGAAGTACGCTTGATTGCGGCGGATGGCGCCCAGGTTGGAGTTGTATCTCTAAACGACGCATTGTACAAGGCCTCACAAGCAAGCTTGGATTTGGTTGAAATAAGCCCTAATGCAAACCCACCGGTTTGTAAAATAATGGACTACGGCAAATTCCTCTTCGAGAAAAGTAAGGCTCAAAAAGAGCAGAAGAAAAAGCAAAAACAGATTCAGGTCAAGGAGATTAAATTTCGCCCTGGCACTGATGTAGGCGACTACCAGGTAAAACTGCGCAACCTGCGTCGCTTTTTAGAAGGCGGTGACAAAGCCAAAGTCACAATCCGTTTCCGCGGACGTGAAATGGCACACCAAGAGATTGGGATTGATTTGTTGAATCGCGTTAAAACCGATTTGGAAGATATCTCAGTTTGCGAGGCATTCCCCAACAGGGTTGAAGGCCGGCAAATGATCATGGTGCTAGCACCCGCCAAAAAGTAGGGGGTAAGGCCTGCAAGTGAAGTTTGAGGACATGTCCTTGATTTTCCGCCTTGCCAACATTTGTAATTAAATACCCGGCTATAATCGTCGGTGTTATTCAATGCGGAGTATGAAAATGCCCAAAATGAAAACCAACAGCGGTGCAGCGAAGCGTTTCAAAAAAACAGCTTCTGGCCGCTTCAAAAGAAAACAGTCTCATCTTCGTCATATTTTGACTAAGAAAAGTACCAAGCGTAAGCGCCATCTGCGTAACAAAGAGCTTGTCCATGATGCAGATACTGCGTTGATCCAACGCATGATGCCTTACGTGTAACTATAGGAGACTGAATAATGGCAAGAGTAAAAAGGGGTACAATCGCCCGTGCCCGTCATAAAAAAGTTCTAAAGCAAGCTAAAGGTTATTATGGTGCACGTAGCCGTGTATATCGCGTAGCCTTCCAAGCCGTCACTAAAGCTGGCCAGTACGCCTACCGTGACCGCCGTCAGCGCAAGCGTCAATTCCGTCAATTGTGGATTGCACGTATCAACGCTGCTGCACGTCAAAACGGTATGTCTTATAGCCGTTTTATCAACGGTTTGAAGAAAGCTTCTGTTGAGATTGATCGCAAGATTCTGGCGGACATTGCGGTACATGACAAAGCAGCTTTCACTGCCTTGGTTGACACAGCCAAAGGCGCCTTAGCTTAATTTTTAACATTTAAGTTTAAGTTCTTTCTTTCAAGGGAAACGGGATGCAGGATGCATCCCGTTTTTCTTTGCTTGCCGATTATTGGCAATATCAATTACTCAGTCTCAGTTTAGAACTTTTTGGACAGAAAATACCGCTTACTTCGCGCTTCATGAATACTGATACCAAAAATGGCAGCAATAAGTAGATAAACAAACCAACCGTATTTTTCCATCATCAATTGGTTATTCACGCTCCTCTCAAGATGTTTGTATACCATGCCATCAATTTCGATCGATAAAATTTCGTTGGTATCTTTGAAAATGTGGCCTGTAATGGATACTCCTTGGTAGATTAATTGCGTTGCCTCTTGGCAAGAAATGCTTCCGCCTACAGCTGCTACATATTTGACATTTTCATAGCTGGTTATGATCAATGCATCGCTGGAACTTCGATACTCTTTGCAGTCTATATTTGCAACCTTTATATCAATCGCTGATATTCGCCTATCCAGATCACGCTTATAATTTGCGGGGTCACTGGTCAGGAATGAAATAACACTCGCGACTAAAAAAAGATAAATCCAATATATTTAAACATGATTAATTTCTTTTGCGCACTCTTGCCCAGCGTACTTAATTTTTGCATATTCCGCACTTAATCCTGCGTTGGTAATCGCAGGCCGAAAGTACATCTTTATAAAACCTATACGTTTTTCTAGTGCACAGCCTGTTTTTAAATTGGCAATTTTCCTCTTGCAAACGTACTTAAATCCGGATCATGTTTGTCTAAGTAGGATTCAAATGCACTGGCACTGTGCTGTTTTAGAAAATCAAATTTATTGCTATTTAAGTCCCAGTCTCCTGCGTCGCTTTCTCATAGCTATCGGACCAGCTTACTGCAGCTTCGTACAGTGATCCTAGTTGGTCATATTTCACATTTACCACATTGGCTAGCTTTTGGGTGTTATACCAACTACCGGTTTCGTAGGCTTTGACTAGCTGGAGGAGTTGGTACAGCGGGTTGCGTAAACCCAATAAGGCTTCTTTTATTTCCACGGTGAGCGGCAGGGCTTCAATAATATCTTCGATGGGTTTGTCAAGTATCGCATCCACGAGTGAAAACAGACCTAATAAAAAGGCCTCTTCAGCAATGGATTTATCCACCAGTTTGATAATGGATTCGCAAAAGCGCGCCCGGATAATCGAGATGCGCACCAGTTCAATGGGTTTGCCTTTGCCTAAATGGGCGGTGGCTACCAGGGTAATGAATTTGCGGGCCTGTTCTTCCCCCAGGTACACCAAGGCTTGTTTAATTGAGCCGACAGGGGAGTCGAGGTTAAAGGCACTGGAATTGATAAAACGCAGCAGCTTGTAGGTGAGGGATACATCTTTTTCAAAGCTTAGGGTGAGGCGTTCGAAATTGAGTTGCGGCCGTGACATTTCACTGTAAATGGCCATGACCACATGGTAATTGGATTCAATATCCCTGTGGCTGAACATCTCAGGTTTACAAAAGAAGTAACCTTGGAAGAATTCAAAACCCATGGCCATTGCCTCTTCGAATTCCTCGTAGGTCTCTACTTTTTCTGCAAGGAAGCGCAAATGACCGTATTTATGCATTTGTTTTAGTACCGGGGCTAGTTCCTTCAGCGGTGTTGCTTGGATATCAAATTTAATTAACTTGGCAAACGGTAGGAAGTGGTTCCAGCCATGGTGGTATTGGAAGTCATCCAACGCCAGGCGATAACCTTGCTGGTGTAAATCCTGGCAAGCCTCATACATTGCCTTAGTGGGTTTGGCTTCTTCAAGTATCTCAATGACCACATCATCTACTGGAAGCAGGCTGGGCATTCGTTGCAAAATGCCTTCTTCCCCATAGTTGATTAACGCCCTTTTTCCTTGTGTCAGGTTTTTAAAGCCTATATTTAAGTGCTGGTTGAGGACTAACTTTGATGTCGCTGTTTCCGAGTCTACACCCTTTGGAAACACATTCTCTATGCCCTCCCTGAATAGGAGCTCATAGGCCACTGTTTGTTTTTTGCGGTTTAATATGGCTTGTCTTGCAGCATGAACCTGCATTCAATCACTTCCAAAAGGGTTTTACTCTAGTTAATTGTCGTAAACTTCTTTAAATACTGCAATTTAGGGTGCAGACTTTCGACGCCTTCGTGTAGAATCACGCGTTCGCAGGTGGCTTGTTGGCATGTGTTTTTACCAAAAGTTGACGGCCACCGACAAGAGGCACAACTGACATTATGCATTTCGGGGAGATTATGGATCTTGAAGCCATAATAAAAGACGCAGAGAGCAAAATCGCCACGTCTGAAAGTATTAACCAATTAGATGAATTACGGGTTCACTTTTTAGGAAAAAAAGGTGAGCTAACAGCCCTGTTAAAGGGACTGGGTAAACTGTCGCCAGAAGAGCGCCCAGTTGCAGGCCAAAAGATAAACCAGGCCAAACAAGCTGTGCAAAAACTAATAAGCGAAAAGGGCGAGGCGTTAAAGCAGGCCGAACTAGAAGCCAAACTCGCATCAGAGACTATTGACGTCACGCTACCTGGCAGGGGCGGTGACTTGGGTGGGTTGCACCCGGTTTCCCGAACTATAAAGCGCATTGAAAGCTTTTTTGGTGAATTAGGTTTCACTGTCAAATCAGGCCCTGAAGTTGAAGATAGCTTCCACAACTTTGATGCTTTAAATATCCCTGCGCACCATCCAGCGCGTGCAGATCACGATACTTTTTATTTCAACCCTGATGTTATGTTGCGCACCCAAACCTCAGGTGTACAAATACGTACCATGGAAGCAGAAAAGCCACCGCTGAGGATCATTTCCCCAGGCCGGGTATACCGCAACGACTATGACCAGACCCACACGCCTATGTTCCACCAGGTGGAAGGCTTGATGGTAGATAAAAACGTGAATTTTGCAGAGCTTAGGGGCATTTTGCACGACTTTTTGCGCAACTTCTTCGAACAGGACTTGCAGGTTAGGTTTAGGCCTTCCTATTTCCCTTTTACAGAACCTTCTGCTGAAGTAGATGTAATGGGGGAAAACGGCAAGTGGCTAGAAGTCCTTGGTTGCGGCATGGTGCATCCAAACGTGCTTAAAGCCGTCAATATTGACCCAGAAGAATACACAGGTTTTGCATTTGGCATGGGCGTAGAGCGCCTAACCATGTTGCGCTACGGCGTCGATGACCTCAGGGCATTCTTTGAGAATGATTTGCGTTTTTTAAAACAGTTTAATTAAGAATTATCATGAAATTTAGTGAACAGTGGTTACGAGAGTGGGTGAACCCTGCGATTGAAAGCGATGCCCTAGTCGAAAAAATTACCATGGCAGGGCTGGAAGTAGATTCCCTCGATCCGGTAGCGGGTGAATTTACCGGTGTTGTCGTCGGTGAAGTGGTGGAGTGTGGTCAGCACCCCGATGCAGACAAATTGAGGGTGACCAAGGTCAATACCGGTGATGGCGAATTGCTGGATATCGTCTGTGGTGCACCCAATTGCCGTCAAGGCTTAAAAGTAGCTGTAGCGAAAGTTGGCGCGATACTGCCAGGTAATTTTAAAATCAAAAAAGCGAAGCTGCGCGGCCAGCCTTCGTTTGGTATGTTGTGCTCGGCATCGGAGCTAGCGATATCTGAAGAAAGCGACGGTATCATGGAACTACCATTAGACGCGCAAATTGGACAAGATATCCGCGAATACCTACAGTTGGATGATGTCACCATTGAAGTGGATTTAACGCCTAACCGGGCGGATTGCTTGGGTATTAAGGGGCTGGCTAGGGAAGTGGGGGTATTGACCCAGACAGACGTGAACTACCTTGCCATTGAAGATGTGCCTGTTACCTTGGAAGAGACCCGTAACATCGTTTTAGATGCGCCGGAGGCATGCCCGCGTTATTTAGGCAGGGTACTACGCAATGTTGATTTGTCTGCCGCTAGCCCCTTGTGGCTTACCGAAAGGTTGCGTCGCAGCGGCATCCGCAGCATTGACCCTGTTGTTGACGTAACTAACTACGTATTGCTCGAACTAGGCCATCCTATGCACGCTTTTGACCTCGACGCGCTAAATGGGGATGTCCATGTCCGGTTCGCAAAGCAAGACGAAACTATCACTTTGCTCGATGGCAATGAAGCCAAGTTAAATGCCGATACTTTAGTGATCGCAGATGAAGAAAAAGCATTGGCCATGGCGGGTATTTTTGGTGGGTTGAATTCCGGCGTAACCGAAAATAGCCAGCACATATTTTTGGAAAGCGCATTCTTTGCACCTCTGGCTATTGCCGGTAAAGCACGTCAGTACGGTTTGCATACCGACGCATCGCACCGCTATGAACGGGGTGTTGATCCTGAACTGCAACGTGCAGCGATGGAGCGGGCAACCCTGTTATTGTTGGACATCGTAGGTGGTGAAGCCGGCCCCATTGTGGAAGCTGTGGCCAATGAACACGTCCCAGCTGCCAATACGGTTACTCTGCGTTCAGCTAGGCTACAGCGCTTGTTGGGGATCAGCATTGATCCTGACCAGGTCACAGAAATCCTTGTGCGGTTAGGATTTACCGTTGAAGGCAATGACTATGGTTGGTCGGTGAAAGTGCCACCATACCGGTTTGATATTGCTATTGAAGAAGACCTGATTGAAGAAGTCGCCCGTATTTACGGTTATAACAATATTCCAAATGTGGCGCCAATGGCGGCCTTGACCATGCCCAGCCATCGGGAAAGCCACGTTGGTCTAAACAGCCTGAAGCAGGTGCTGGTCAACCGCGGCTACCAAGAGGCCATTACCTATTCTTTTGTAGACCCTAAAGTACAAGCCGAATTATTCCCAGGGCAAGATGGCATGGTGCTACCACATCCGATCTCTTCTGATATGTCGGTGATGCGGGTGAGCTTGTTGCCAGGTTTGTTAAAGTCTGCGGTATATAACCAAAACCGTCAACAAAACCGGGTTCGCCTATTTGAGTCAGGCTTGCGCTTTTTGCCGGATACAGATTGCCCGATGGGGGTCAAACAGGAAAACATGCTTGCAGGTGTTGCCACTGGTGAACTTTTCGAGGCGCAATGGGGGCAGAACAGCGGTAAGGTTGACTTTTATGATGTCAAAGCCGATGTCGAAGCCTTGGTCTCATTGCTCAATGTTGGTGCGACGTACAAAGCTGGTAAACACCCAGCGATGCACCCAGGGCAATGTGCTGAGGTGTCGATAGGCGGCCAACTGGTTGGGCACATTGGTTCCTTGCATCCGAAATTGGAAAAGTCCCTAGGATTGAACGGCAGGGCAGTGGTTTTTGAGTTGTTGTTGGCACCGTTGCAGCAAGGAAATATTCCAAAAGCGGCAGACGTTTCCAAGTTCCCAGCGAACCGTCGCGACATTGCAATTATCGTCGATGAGTCGATACAGGCGGGCGATGTGATGCAAGTTATTGAAAAATTTGGCACAAATCAAATGGTTGGCCTAAACTTGTTTGACGTATACCGCGGTGAAAGCGTAGGCGAAGGTAAAAAGAGCTTGGCGCTGTCACTGACATTACAGGATAAGCAACGGACGTTGGAAGAAAATGAAATCCAATCTATCGTTAGCGGTGTTGTTGAAAAACTAGTGCAAGAATTTGGCGCATCTCTGAGAGACTGACATATGGCCCTGACAAAAGCTGAAATGGCGGAACACCTTTTTGAGAAATTGGGAATGAACAAGCGCGACGCCAAGGAGTTGGTTGAAAACTTCTTTGAAGAAATGCGTGAAGCGTTGGAAACCGGAGAGCAGGTTAAGTTATCTGGTTTCGGTAATTTTGACCTTAGGGAAAAGAACGAAAGGCCAGGACGCAATCCTAAGACCGGAGAGGATATCCCTATTAAAGCGAGACGCGTGGTCACGTTTAGGCCAGGGCAAAAGCTTAAGAGCAGGGTGGAAGGCTCCAAACCTGTACAATAAGCCAAGTTTGTCATATTAAAAGCCCCAGCGCGGGGCTTTTTAATTCATAGCGCAATCGTGGTTGGATTTTATCCATAATTGAACGGTTGAGGTTAATTCAGAACCTAAGTGATACTGATGATTCGAATTGGCACTAGCTCTTGCATTCTGGGTAATAAAGTTCGCTTTGACGGAGGCCACAAGCGCTCTGGGTTCGTGGCTAGCACCGTTGATAAGCATTATGAATTGATTCCTTTTTGCCCTGAAGTCGGAATGGGTATGACCGTGCCTAGGCCCACCATCCACTTAATGCAATATGATTTGGGCATTGCCTTGGTGGATTCGAAAGACCACAGCATCAACCACACCGACAAAGCAGCTCTCTACTTCCAATATATTAAGCATAAAATCAAGGATTTAGATGGTTACATCCTTGCCGCTAAATCGCCTACATGCGGTATGGAGCGTATTAAAGTATACGACGTAGAGGGCGGTGTACTGCACCGGAAGGGAACAGGTATATTTGCTGCAGCATTACGGTCAGAGTTTCCATTCCTACCTATTGAAGAGGACGGGCGCCTCAATGACCAAGGGCTAAAAGAAAGCTTTTTCACCCGGGTGGTGGCACACAATGAGTTTCGGACCAAGGTGGCGCATCAGCCAAGCCTCAATGCATTGGTGAATTTCCACAGCTGTTACAAGTTTTTAGTATTGGCACACAAACCAGAGGCCTATTCCAAAATGGGACGTTTAGTCGCCAATGGCAAAAGCTATGCGCTTGATGACCTATTGTATCAGTATCAAGAACTGTTGATGGGTGCCTTGAAGAAGCCCTCGACCCGGAAGCGGCATTGCAATGTTATGATGCATATACAGGGATTTTTTAAAAAGCAGTTAAGTAAAGAAGAGAAAGCTGAATTGTCAGAAAAAATTGAGCAGTACCGGCTCGGATACCTGCCCCTGCTTTCACCACTGACTTTGCTGTCACATTATCTAAAGCGCTATCCCAACCCTTACTTGATGTCACAGCGTTATTTTCAGCCTTTCCCATTAGAACTAGGGCTAATGGCATAAAAAAAGCGACCCGCGGTCGCTTTTTCTCAGCTATGGCTAGCATAATTAACGAGGGGCGGTTGACCCTGGGTGCTCCTGGTCCAGTTTTTCAATCCAGTAAGCTTTCACTGAAAAGTCGCCTTTTTTGCTCGCTTTAGGCTTGCTGGCCTTTGGCTTTCTCTCTGTGGCCGCTGGTTTTGCCTCTACAGTTTCGGGTTCTTTTGCAGGCGCTTCCGCTGCTTCTTCAGAAGCCTGTGGCGCGTCACTTGAACCTAGCTCTGCGATCATTTCTTGTAACTGTGCTAGACGGATGTTTTTGCCACCGTCAACACTATACCAACCACTTTTCGCTTCAATTACTGGCTCTTTTCCGTTAGCCGCTACATATGCTTCCTTGAACTGTTCGATGACTTGGTCTTTATCCAATTTACTCATGATTTCTTTCTTTGTTTTTTTATCAATGGATGCAAAAATACAGTCCGCTTTTATACAATGTTTTTAAAACTATGTCTAACTTTCAGCCAAAATAGCGGAAAAACCACGTAAATGATCACTAATTTGCAACTTGAAAACTGGCTCAATGAGCTGTTACAACCCGATTTGGTAAAGGATTACTGTCCCAATGGCTTACAAGTGGAAGGTCGAGGTGAGATAAATAAAATAATCACCGGCGTGACCGCGAGCCAGGCATTGCTTGATAAAGCCGTTGCGGAAGATGCCGATGCAATTTTAGTGCACCACGGTTATTTCTGGAAAGGGGAGCAACAGCCACTAAGGGGGATGAAGCGAAAACGGCTCAAGACCTTGCTCAACCACGACATTAATTTATTTGCCTACCACTTGCCGTTGGATGTACACCCTGAGGTAGGAAACAACGCGCAACTGGGTAAACTCTTTGGGTTGACCGGGCTGCAACCCGTTGCCTTGGCAAAGCCTTTAGGTGTCGTGATGCAAGGCAATACTCCTGCTCCTGTTGCTATTTCTGAATTCGCCAAATCCATTGCTACTAGCCTTGGAAGGGAGCCATTGGTGGAAGCCCGAGCTGATGCCTTGGTTCAGAATGTGGCCTGGTGCACAGGTGGCGGCCAAAGTTTTATAGAAGTAGCGGCAGACGTTGGTGCCGATACCTTTATTAGTGGCGAAGTTTCAGAGCAAACCATCCACTTTGCCCGCGAAAACGATATCAGCTTTATCGCCGCTGGGCACCATGCGACGGAACGCTATGGCGCCAAGGCATTGGGAGAGCGCATTGCCAACGAATTACCGGTAACCGCGGTGTTTGTTGATATTGATAACCCCGCTTAGCCAACCTCGTTTTTATGTGTTACTGGACCATTGCCAGCCAAGCCAAGGCCAGGTATTCATAAATTATCCGCTCTGACTTACGCAGGTGCCGGGCACTGGGCAGGCCCTGCCACCACGGATCCTTGCTTTCATCTTTTAACAGATAGCCTGTCGGTGCTGGTATGGGAGCGAGACCTTGCGCTTCAAAGTAGGCCATGGCCCTCGGCATATGGCTTGCCGACGTGACTAAGGCAAATGACTGCAAACCAACGCTGCCCGCCATAGCTTGTGCTTCTTCCTGGGTGTTTTTCGGCGTTTCAAAAATACGCATGCTGCGTTCTGGCACGCCTAAGGCGAGGGCGACTTCCTTAGCGGTGGCTGCATTACTGAAATCCTGGCCCGCCCCATATCCTGACAAGTACATGCTGGCACCAGGGTTAAGCCGCCAAATTCGTATGCCTTCATTAAGCCGGTACAAAGAGCAGGCATGTAATTGGGAGACAGGGCTTATACTGCCGTCGTTGGCGTGACCACAGCCCAAAACTACAACGGTTGAAACCTTTACTGACTGATCGTATTGCGTGTACTGGTGTTCCAGGAGCGGTAACAAATAGTTGGGTAAAAACGGAGTGGAAGCCAACAATAGATAGGTGAAAGCCACAGCATTTAGGCCTATTGCTAAGCGTTTCCTGCCTAGCAGCATCAGGATAAATGCTATCAGGATTAAGATCAGGCTTGTTGCTATGGGACTAGACAAAGCGATTACAATTTTTTTCAAGTAGAATGCCAGCATACTGTTTAAGTTATTCAGGGTTTCCTTTCATGTCGCAGATCAAGCAAGATCGCAACTTCGATAACATGGCGATTAAGTTTGACCGCCAAATATATGGTACCAGTAAAGGCAGGCTGCGCCATGCCCTGTTAGTGGAAAATCTGCTGCCTTACATGCAAGAGGCCGCGCCTGGCATTGCTTTGGACGCCGGGGGCGGCACTGGGGAATTTGCCCAAGTATTGTTACAGCATGGTTTTGACGTGATCTTAAATGATATTTCCCAAGATTGTTTAGAACTGGCAAAACAAAAGCTCAATGAGGATTTTAGAGCACAATATGATGATCGGGCGATCACCGAACTTGAGTTTGACCATGGGTTTCACTTGATTTGCTGCCACGCGGTATTGGAATGGGCCGCGGATCCATTTGCCTGTATAGACAGGCTGTTAGCCTTGCTAGAACCTGGTGGCTATTTGTCCCTAAGTTTCTTTAACGCCGACGCCAATACCTTCGGCAACCTGTTGTACGGTAATTTTGACTTGGTGAAAAACAAAATGCAGCAAAAAAACCGACTTCGACTGGCCGACCACACACCATTACCACCGAAACAAGTGCTGGCCCATCTAGAAGGCGCTAATTGTGGGGTTGTAAAAAAGGCAGGGGTTAGGTGTTTCCATGATTATTTACGTGATAAATCCATGCAAGAAAGCCACTACCAGGATCTCCTTGAGGCTGAACTATTTTATGGTGGTAAAGAGCCCTACATGTGGCTTGGCAAATACTTCCACATTGTCGTTAAAAAACACCACAATTGATTGTTTGATGTAGCTTCATTACAGAAAAAACTTGCGTGGTGCTAAAAATTTGCGTTAAATGCCTACCCTTATTTTACCCAGCGGTAGAATATCAGAAGAGGAGCGATAGCCAGGCAGTGCTACTATAGGTAAGCCAATACCGTGTGCAAATTAGCGCAAAAAGCAGCATGATGGGGACTATCGCCGAGGAAAGTGATATTTGGCAAATTACTTTTCGGTTATTTGGGTTGAAACCCTGTAACTGTCGTTGTAAGGGAAATGACGAAGTGCTTCTGGTGTTGGTATACATTCCTTTTGGATGCCCATATCCAGTTGCAAAATGAATTCATCTTGATAGTCGGGCTAGTATTATGAGTCAAATAACGGTTGCCAAATTTGGTGGCACGAGTGTCGCAAATTACGATGCAATGCAACGTTGCGCTAATATTGTATTGGACGATCCAAACATCCGCATTGTCGTGGTCAGTGCCTCTTCTGGGGTGACTAATTATTTAGTGCGTTTATCCAGTGGCAACTTGCCCACCAATGAGCGCGACGCAATTTTACAACACATCGCCGATATTCAGTTTACAATCTTGAAGCAGCTCAATGCCAAACCCGAACTAAGCCTGGCGCTTGAACACCTGTTGTCCCAGCTTACCGAATTAGCAAAATCCCGAGACTTGGCCGGATCCCCCATGCTGCAAGATGAATTGTTATCCTACGGAGAACGTATGTCGTCATTATTGTTTGCCGAGCTACTGCGGCAACGGCAAACCCATGCGGTTAATTTTGACGTGCGCCAGGTGTTGAAAACCGATGACCAGTTCAACAAAGCCACGCCACAGGTGACAGAAATTAAACAGCTAGCAGAAACTTTGGTAAAACCTGAGTTGGCTGAACATGTGTTTGTCACCCAAGGGTTTATTGGATCTGACCCACAAAATAGAACCACGACCTTAGGGCGTGGGGGGAGTGACTACAGTGCGGCTCTACTTGCTGAAGCAGTAGGTGCGGCTAACTTGCAAATTTGGACTGATGTTGACGGTATCTACACAACAGATCCGCGTTTGAGCCAGCAGGCAAAGCCTATTCCTGAAATAAGCTTTGACGAAGCCGCAGAAATGGCAACTTTCGGTGCTAAGATTTTGCATCCTGCTACCTTAATTCCAGCAATGCGCAGTGGGGTGAAGGTGTTTGTTGGCTCGAGTAGGGCGCCTGAAAAAGGCGGCACCTGGATTGCCCAACAGGTTGAGCACAATCCGGCATATAGGGCGATTGCATTGCGCAAGGAACAAGTATTGCTTACCCTTAAAAGCCCTGAGATGTTGCACGCTACTGGCTTCTTGGCAAAAGTGTTTGCCATATTGGCGCAACACCGAATTAGTGTTGATTTAATTACCACCTCCGAAATTAGTGTTGCCCTAACCCTGGACGAGCCTAGCAACGGCAACCGGACGAATATCAGCCAGCAGCTGATTAAAGAATTGGAGCAAGTCGGGGAAGTCAAGATAGAACAAAACTTATCGCTTATTGCCGTAATCGGGAACCATTTGCAAGCCACCAATGGCGTTGGCGGTGATGTTTTATCTGCTTTGGAGGGCTTTAACCTGCGTATGATCTGCCACGGCGCCAGCCCTCATAACCTGTGTTTTTTAGTGGAGTCAGGTGAAGGTTCGAGGGTTGTTGATCACCTGCACAGGTTTTTATTTCCTGCCTAGTTATACTTAACGGAATCGGTATAAAAGCTAAGCGAGGAAGTTACTATTTTGCGACGGCATTGCCCACTTGTTGGGCGCCGCCTGTAACAGCTGTATGTTATCCAGCGTCGTTTTGGCAATCTCGGTTAAAGCTTCTTGGGTAAAAAAGCCTTGGTGGCCTGTGACAATAACATTTGGAAAGGTTAACAACCGTTTAAACACATCGTCTTGGATAATATCCATAGAGTGGTCGCGGAAAAACAAGCCAGATTCCATTTCATAGACATCAAGACCCAGTAATCCCACCTTTTTGGATTTAAGCGCAGCTACCATGGCTTGAGTATCAATTAAACCACCTCTCGAAGTGTTGATAATAGTAACGCCTTGCTTCATGGTTGCCAGTGTTTCAGCGTTGATCATGTGGTAGCTATCGCTGGTTAGCGGACAGTGCAGGCTCACTATATCTGAGGTGCTCAAAAGCTCGGGCAATGTTTGGTAGGTCACACCCAATGCTTCCAGCTCTTTGTTGGGGTAAGGATCATAACAGTGGACTTTGGTGCCAAAACCCAACATTATTTTCGCCATGGCAGCGCCAATCTGACCTGAACCCACTATACCAGCTGTCTTGCCGTGCAAATTAAACCCCATTAGGCCATGCAGGGAATAGTTGTCTTCTTTAACCCTGTTATAGGCTTTGTGCAGCTTACGGTTAAGTGCCAATAACAACGCAACTGCATGCTCGGCAACCGCTTCGGGCGCGTATCCTGGCACTCTCGACACAGCAATGCCAAACTCTTTTGCGGCTTCGATGTCTACGTTATTGAACCCGGCACAGCGCAAAGCAACATGCATTATGCCGTGTCGCTTAAGTTGCTCCAATACTGTGCGGTTGGCAATGTCGTTGACAAATAAGCATACTGCGTCGTGCCCCTGGGTCAATGCCACAGTTTCCGTATCCAACGGGAACTCAACAAAACTCAAGGTCATGTCTTTGCCCGACGCATGCTTTTGAAAAAACGCAACATCGTAGGGTTGGCTGCTAAACATTAATACTTTACAGGTCACGCTCACGTCCTTTTACGTTGGCCTTTGAATATTAGGCGTTAAGTGCAGTCTCAATATCTGATTTCAGTTTTTCTGGTTTAGTTTGTGACGAGTAGCGGGTTATCACTTTACCATCTTTGCCTACCAGGAACTTGGTGAAATTCCACTTGATGCTTTTGCTGCCCATTAATCCTGGTGCACCAGTTTTAAGGTAGTTATACAGCGGTTCTGCATTGTCCCCATTGACTTCGATTTTTTTGAATAGTGGAAAGGTGACATTGAAGTTTAAAGAACAAAACTCTTGTATTTGGGCGTCATCGCCTGGCTCTTGGTGTCCAAACTGGTCACAGGGAAAGCCAAGCACTTCAAAGCCTTGGTCTTTGTATTCTTGATACAGGGCTTGCAGGCCATCATATTGTGGGGTGAAGCCGCATTTGCTCGCAGTGTTTACCACTAGCAGCACTTTGCCTTCGTAGTCTGCCATCGAAACCTGCTCTCCACTGTTCTTGGTTACTTCAAATCCGTATACATTCTCAGCCACGTCGTTAAGCCTTTGTTACTATCAATATTGTGTAGTAATGATAGTTAAGGCCGTCGGATTTTAGAACCCAATTCTTTAATATTACAGTGTTTTCTTCTGACTTTTGCTGGACACCTGTAGCAAGTTCCCTAATATCTCTGCGTCAATATTGCTAATAGGAATTGAAGATGGCGCAGAAAGTAGCATTTCTAGGTTTGGGGGTAATGGGATTTCCCATGGCTGGGCATTTAGCGGAAAAAGGCTTTGACGTCACGGTCTACAACCGCACAACACAAAAAGCAAAAGATTGGGTAGGTAAGCATGGCGGCCAGTTCCGGGACACGCCAAAATTGGCCGTGGCTGATGCTGATGTGGTTTGCCTCTGTGTTGGCAATGACGATGATGTGCGCTCTGTATGCATGGGGGACAATGGCATTATCCATGGTATTAAACCTGGTAGCACTATCATCGACCACACTACAACTTCAGCCCAATTAGCAAAAGAGCTATCAGCTGCATTTGACGGAATTGCAGAGTTCCTTGACGGACCCGTTTCTGGCGGCCAAGCCGGGGCTGAGAATGGCAAACTGACGGTAATGCTAGGCGGTGAACAGCAGGTATACGATAAAGTTACCCCTGTGTTGTCGGCTTATTCCCATTACCATCGATTGTTAGGGGGTGCTGGTAGCGGCCAGACTGCAAAAATGATGAACCAAATTTGCATCGCTGGGGTGGTGCAAGGGCTTGCCGAAGCCATTAAGTTTGGTAAAAACGCGGACATGGACGTGGCGGCCGTCATAGATGTTATTTCCCGAGGTGCGGCCCAGTCATGGCAAATGCAAAACCGCTATGAAACTATGCTGGAAGGAAGCTATGAATTTGGTTTCGCGGTTGATTGGATGCGCAAGGATCTCGGCATTGCGCTGGCTGAGGCCAATAACAACGGATCTAGCCTGCCACTAACGGCCTTGGTGGATCAGTTTTATGCTGACGTGCAGAAAATGGGCGGAGGCCGCTGGGATACCTCAAGCCTGTTGGCAAGGCTCGAGCGCGACTGATTAGCAGGGAAAAACCAACGAGCCCGCTTAGCTAACGCGTTAGCGGGTCATATTGCCATTGGTGCCCTTCGTAAATAATTTGAGCCCTCGGATATTCTCGTACTGCCTTCCAGCTGCGGTTGTTGAGCTTTAGCACCACGCCAGGATAGATTTTGTCCCTGGCCTCAATGCCAATTTGGTTAGCGTACGCTTCTTTGGCTTCTTTTATTTTGTGGATTTTGTTTTCTAACCAATCTAGGGTTTTCTTTTCGTTGTTGTACAGGGAGATTGCTTCGTTGACCTTATCGAGCAGGTCTCGTGGTATCTTTTTGCTCTTAATAAAGTTTATTTTGCTTTCATGGCTACGGGTGTTTTGCTGCAGCTGGAGCCACAGTTCGTCTAACTGGTCTTTTTTCTCCAGTAAATTGTTTAAACCTTGGCTGAAATCGACGCTCAAAGTGCTGCCCGAAACGGCTCCAATTGTGCCGGCTTTAACCTTGCCATAGCTGGTAATGTCACACGCGAACAAATTGCCGTTTGGCATAGTTACGGGACCGGCGGTTACGGTACCTTTGCACTTTATCCGGCTGTAAGCAAGTTGCCTACCTATAGTGACATCGCCATTGCATTGGATATCCAAGCCTTGGCCATGGGCAACGTGGACGCTGCCTTGTGCCATCAAATGGGTGCTGTATTCATCGTTAGTTTCATTCACCTTACCCATGGCGCCTTCGGTGATAATAATGTCACCGCCCGCTTGCAAGGTGGCGGACTCCACAAAGCCATTTATTGTAATATCGCCCGTGGCAATGATTTGCATTTTTTCTGTCACATCGCCGTTTACCAGCACCGCGCCGTCATAGTTAACATTGCCGGTGCCCACGTTAACGCCTTTGCAAATAAAAGTATCATCAACCCACATGCGGTCACCTTGGAACTTGGGCATGCCATTGATTTCGGCCAGTAACAGGTTTTCGTCGGATTCACTGGGTACTGTGCCTGAGCCGGGTTTAAAAGTGGACCACTTTCCGGGCTTAGGATCCAGTGGCGTTCCGGTGACGGTGTAGCCAAACCTACCTTCTGTCGGTGGTAGCCGTTTAACCACGGGCGTGCCAGCATTGACACAAATAATGTCGCCCAGATCACGCATATCAATTTTTCCGTCGCTCTTTTCCCTGGGTTTTAGGATGCGGTCAAGGGCATTGTCCACTAGCGGTTTGAGTTTTGAATTGCGGCCATTGCGAGGCGGTAGGCCTATGGCAACAAGCTCATCGATGACGGTTCCCGGGGCCGAGTTATTGGCGCGATCCACTATATCTATCAAGCGCTTGCGGCTTAAGCCCCGGTTAATGCCGGTTTTTTCGGCTTGGGCAAGCAGTTGTTTTAAGCTGGCTTGTTTTCCGGCAAAGGCGCTGGTCAATACCAGGTGTGCTTTCATTTCGTCTTCGGATAAACGGAACTTAACTTGGGCATCCCGACGTTCGCCAATACGTTCGGTAATTGGCTCAAATGCGTCTACCCGTTCTTCATTTTTAAAGGTGCTTACGGCCGCAGCAATGGATTCTTCGAACAAGTAGAAATCTTTGTATTCGCTTTCCCTTAACATATGCATGATGTGTTTAGCCTCAAGCCGTCCTTCGACTTCGGCAGGCATTATCATCAAATCCAAGAATTCGTCTGTAGGATCTATGTTAAAGTGTATACCTTCCATTCAACGCACCATGTAATCGTTTTATTATTATAGGTTGATACTTCACTGCAACTTGGGCAACAGCCAAGGTCAAGTTTGTTATCGGCTGGCGTGCAATTTCCTAAAGGTTACAGCTGTTCAACATATAGATACAAGTCTTTTAATATACGCATTTTGTTAGGATTGTGCCCATGCTCTTGTCCCAGCCTTTCCAGTTCCAGCATAAACTCATGCATGTTAAGGTTTTTGTCGGTGCTTTGGTCGTGCAACCGGGAATAGCGGTGCGACTGCCAACGCTGCAACTCTGGTTCGTCCAAGGTGTGGGGGAAATTCCGTGCCCGGTACCTGAAAAGCAAAGTTACTAGCCTAGGATCGCGTAGTTGTGGGGCGAATTTACTCAGTTGGCTTGGTTCACTAGCAACGATTTGTTGGCATATATCGCGATCTTTGTTGTTGATAAATCCGCCGGAGTATAGGGCATGATCACTGTCTTGCGATTCATGTTCGCGATCTTCAAGTGCAGTATAAAGTTGCACTAGTGTTGGTTCTATTTGGTCGCGGTTTTGTTTGATGTATTGCAAGTTCTTCAAGCAAGCATCTCTGTCTATATCCAGGCGCTCTGCATTCTCCGTAGTCAAAGACTTTGCGGGGGCAATAAAGGGGCATTTATTCACATGCAACAGCTTGATTGGCAACCGCTGCTCACCTTCAGCTAGGTCTTCGTTCTTCACGAATAGCTTTTCTTGCAAACTGGCAACGTCATTGTCTAGCAAGGGACGCGGATCTAATGCTAGGTTTAGGCAAATCACTGCGTTTTTATTAACTGGGTGGCTACTGATAGGCACAATCCAGGTGCAGCACCCGTTAGCTGACGGCAATTTGGAAGACACGTGTACTAGCGGTTTTAATTGGGCGGTATCAAGGTGTTGCCATACCGAGTTTTTTGCCCGTAAACTAAAATAATACTGAAATAGTTTAGGTTGTTTGTCGCGGATTAATTTAGCCAGGCCAATTGTAGCACGCACATCTGATAGGGCGTCATGGGCGTCTTCGTGGAGAATGCCATTGGCCACCGATAACTGTTCTAGCTTAAAGCTGGGTTCGCCGTTTTCGCGGTATACCCATTCAATACCTTCCGGGCGCAGCGCATAGGTCGCCCGCACTAGGTCAATAATATCCCAGCGGCTGTTGCCGTGTTGCCACTCCCGAGCGTAAGGGTCATAAAAATTACGGTAAAGGCTAAACCGGGTAAGTTCATCGTCAAACCGGATGCTGTTATAACCAGCCACGCAGGTATTCGGTTGCGCAAGTTCTTGGTGTACTTTTGCCATAAATTCTGCTTCGATCAACCCGTCCCGCAAGGACTTTTGTGGGGTAATGCCTGTGATCAGGCAGGCCATTGGATGTGGCAAATAGTCGTTGGGTATCTGGCACATCCAATTAACTGGCTTACCCACTTCATTGAGATCCAAGTCAGTGCGAATTGCGGCAAATTGGGAAGGGTGATCCCGGTGCGGATCTGCACCCCAGGCTTCATAGTCATGCCAAAGGATTGTAGGTTGTATTTGGTTTTGTTCTGGCATGGAGCACATCTAATCGTTGGGGTTGCCGCATAGAACCAGAAATAGCCGCGAATGGCAAGCTGGTAACAGACAACTGCTTACCTTCCAGCCATGTAAGTGCGTTTGGTCAAGGTGAGAATTGGGCCCTCAAATAAGCGGCGATATCAAGGGATTCATACATCCATTCAACGCTGCCATCGTCATGCTGTATTTGCAGGCAGGGTACGGTCTTTTTGCCGCCGCCTTCAATCAATGCGCGTTTGTGGGATTCATCTTGGTGTATGTCGCGAAGTTCAATGTCCAAGTTTAGTTTCTTAGCTTGGGTTAAAACCAAGTGGCAAAACGGACAGCTGGAAAAATAGTACAGTGCCAAATTGTTGACTTGGATTTTTTCCTGATTTTTAGGGAGAAACTTGTTGATAAAGTATTTCATTCAGTATTCCCCGATACATTTCTTGGGATTATTTGGCACAGACCTTGGTTGCCCCGAAACAATTTCGTGTTGCAGCTATATTGTTAAGTCGGAAAATGTAACAGGCTAGTCTATATTCATAGGTAGGATCTTAAGAAAAATAAGGGTTGATTGCACGCCTCAAATTTGATCAGATATTTATCGCCAAACAAACCTGCTGAAACAAATCTGAGAGCATGCAATACAAGAATAACGAGCTAAACAAAATAACGGAAGTCCTGAACGAATTTAATATTAACGATATCGGTCAGCGATGTGGCTTTTGTGTCCGAAAGCGCGTGGTTAAGCCTTACGAACTGGTGATGGCGTTGGTGACGGCCATGGGCGACAAGAGCATTGACTGTATCAGCGACTTGCATCGCTATTTTACTGGCCTGACGTTCACTGATGTACAGTACAAACCGTTTCATAATCAACTGAGTAAACCCGCATTTAGCCAGTTGATTCAGCGGGTTGTGGGAATGGCCCTGCATAAATGGCAACAGCATATCCTGGGAACGGATAACGATTTGTCGGTGTTTAAACAAGTTGTGCTACAAGATGGCAGTTCGTTTGCTGTCCATGATGCGTTAAAGGAAGAATTCAAAGGACGCTTTACGACAATCAGTCCAGCCGCAGTCGAATTGCATGTGAGTTGGGATATGCTTCAAAGTCAGCCTAAGCGGATAGCGGTCAGTGCAGACAGTGTGGCGGAGTATGACTTTTTACCGGCAGCCGGGTCATTGGCGGACTGTTTGTTTATGGCAGACAGGGGCTACTTTAAGCTGTCTTATCTAGAGAGTATCAACCTGGCGGGCGGCAGTTATCTGGTCAGGGCCAAAACCACAGCGAACCCGTTGGTGTTATCAGGTGTCAATGCGCAAGGTAAGCGCCTAAAACGGTTTGAGAATGTGAAGCTCAAGGATGTGAAACGTCACATCCGACGAAGCCAAGTGGTGGATATGGACGTTAAAGGAAAAACCCCATATCGCATGATAGCCAGTTGGCCGCCGGGTAAACCAGAGCCAACGTATTGGGCAACTAACTTGCTGCGGGAAGGCTTCCCGGCCAGTGCAATAATAAAGCTTTACAGCTTACGCTGGCAGATAGAATTGCTGTTCAAGGAATGGAAATCCTACTGCAATTTACGCAAGTTCAATACCCGCAACGCCGGGTTAATGGAAGGACTGATATGGGTCAGCCTACTGGCATTACTGGTAAAACGCCGGATTGGCTTTAGTATCCAGCGAATAATGGGCGTGGATATCTCCAGCTTTATGGTGGCGAAAAACACCCAGAGTTGGTTTTATCCGTTAATGGAGTCAATACTCCATGGGACAGCACCAGAATTAAAACAAACTTGGAATTGGGCAATAGATTATCTGTCAAGATACGCCAAACGGGCACACCCAGGCAGAGACAGGAAAATCGGACGATTGCAGTATGGTGTGGCTTCGATTAATCCTTAATGTCCAACTTATGAGTCTATATTAGGTTGTGTTTAACCAGGAGATTAACAATGAGTGACCATGTTTATAAAAAAGTAGAGATTACCGGCTCGTCACCTGATGGGATACAGCACGCAATAGAAAATGCCATTGCCAAGGCCAGCAATAGTTTGCACAACATGCGCTGGTTTGAGGTAGTCGAAACCCGTGGCCATATAGAAGGTGGTGCTGTTGCCCATTGGCAAGTCACCATTAAAGTTGGTTTTACCTTGGACTAACGGGGACGTCATGGTTATCAAAAATGTAAAAATGCTATACGCGCTGGTTTTACTTTGCTGCTTCTCCTTAACCGGCAATGCTGACGTCGCCATCGCGATCCACGGTGGTGCAGGTACCATTAGTAAAGCCAACTTGTCTGAACAGCAAAAACAAGCCTATTTGGAGACGTTGGAGCAAGCTGTTAAAGCTGGGCATAAATTATTGATTGCGGGAAAACCGAGCCTTGAAGCAATCCAGGCCGCTATTGTCATCCTAGAGGACTCCCCCTTGTTCAACGCAGGTAAAGGGGCTGTTTACAACTTTGACGGTGGCCACGAATTGGATGCGTCTATCATGGATGGTAGTAACCTAAATGCCGGCGCGGTAGCGGGTGTCAGCAATATAAAGAATCCCATTGTTTTGGCCCGCGATGTCATGATCCAATCGAAGCATGTGTTACTTGCGGGTCCCGGTGCTGAGCAATTTGCTCAACGATTGGGGTATACATTTGTTGGGCAAGATTATTTTGGCACAGAGTTTCGCAAAGACGCATGGCGTAAGGCAATGCAAAAACAGCAAAAAGACACCCAGGCTTACCTGGGTATCGACCAGTACGATTTTAAATTTGGCACAGTCGGCGCGGTCGCAATCGATAAGGCGGGTAATTTGGCTGCTGGTACTTCTACTGGGGGCATGACGGCAAAACGCTGGGGCAGGGTGGGGGATTCACCCATTATTGGCGCAGGTACCTATGCTGACAATCGTAGCTGTGCCGTCTCAGCCACCGGCCATGGCGAGTACTTTATTCGCTACAACGTGGCTGCAGATATCTGTGCTAGGGTTCAATATGGCAAGGCTAGTATTGCGCAAGCTGCAAAACAGGTCTTGTTTGATGAACTGCTCCCTGCCGGCGGTACTGGTGGCGTTATTGCCATGGACAACCAAGGCGTCATTGCGATGCCATTCAATACTGAGGGTATGTATCGCGCTAGCATAGATAAAAAAGGCCAGCTAACGGTCGCTATCCATTGATAGTGCGCTTAGCAATGGCAGCGCCATGGCGATGCCATTGATTTTGTTTGAAATCTAGTCGAAAAACCTATGCTTCTTGCGATGAAAGGGCTATCTTTAGGGGTGAAGGACGGTAAATATTAGCTGGTACGCAGAAAATCACGCGCTAGCAATACACATCATATCGCCCAACTCGCTCCAATCCGAATATTAAAAGCAATTGAGGAGGAATAATGGAGTCATTATTGGTAAGCGACTACCTAAACCAGAGACCGGTTACTTTCACCAAAAACATGCCTGTAGCTGAAGCTGTGGAAAAGTTGTTGCACAGCCACCAAACCGGTGGTCCGGTTATTGATGAACACAACAAAATGGTAGGCTTTTTATCCGAGCAGGATTGCTTACGCCAGATGCTGGAATCGAGCTATTACCGCGAACAAGTCGCCCAAGTACATGAAATTATGGTAACTGAAGTGTTGTCAGTGAAACCTTATTCGTCGGTTCTTGAGGTTGCGCAAAGTATGTTGTCGGCCAAGCCCAAAGTATATCCTGTAGTGGATGACGATGGTTATTTGATTGGAACAATTAGCCGCTCACAAGTACTCAATGCAATTGATGTTCAGTTGCAAGACGGATATAAACAAGCGGGTTAAGTTAGCTAAGATAAGCATACCCCAAGCGACTATGTTAAAACACTAGCTTTAGGACATGATATTGCCTAGGATCTGCTGCCCATAGAAGCAGCAGTCCTAAGGTTACCTTGAGCAGTCCAACATCATCTAACAGTTTGCCAGCGTTTAGTCCCAGCGATGAGCAGTGGGAGCAATTGCTTGTTAGTTGCGCGATACAAGACCAGTTTCCCCTCAAGAAACGGTTGCGCAAGCTGCAATCCGAAAAAACACCCAAGCAAGACCAAGTTGACGCCTTTGTCAGCGCAGTTGCAGCCTCAATCGATAAGGTGTCCAGTCGCGATAGGCAGGTGCCACAGATAAATTATCCAGAATTGCCGGTTGCGCAGAATAAAGATGACATTATCGAAGCGCTGCAAAACAACCAAGTAGTCATTGTTGCAGGGGAAACCGGTTCAGGAAAAACCACGCAGCTGCCAAAAATATGCCTAGAGGCGGGGTTCGGGCGCAAAGGCATTATCGGCCATACCCAACCCAGGCGGTTGGCTGCCAGGAGCGTTGCCAACCGAATTGCCGATGAACTTGAGACGTCCTTGGGCGACCTTGTCGGCTTTAAAATTCGTTTTAGCGACCAAAGCTCCGATAAAACCTTGGTCAAGCTGATGACTGACGGCATCTTATTGGCAGAGATCCAAGACGATCGTTACCTCAACCAGTACGAAGTGATTATTATTGATGAGGCGCACGAGCGCAGCCTCAACATTGACTTTATATTGGGTTATCTGAAAACCTTGCTAAGCAAGCGCAAAGACTTAAAAGTCATTATCACTTCCGCG
The DNA here is from genome assembly GCA_965279005.1 of Alteromonadaceae bacterium. GTDB lineage: Bacteria > Pseudomonadota > Gammaproteobacteria > Enterobacterales > Alteromonadaceae > Planctobacterium. Next base: position 847,056 of record CBDIHK010000030.1, read on the forward strand.
ACCATCGACCCTGAGCGTTTTTCCAGGCATTTTAACAATGCACCCATGCTCTCCATTGAAGGTCGCAGTTATCCAGTTGAAGTGCGCTATCGTCCATTATTGGACGATAACAACGAAGTGCGGGAGCAAAACCAGGCTATCCTAGATGCTGTGCATGAGTTGTCCCGTGAAGGGCGAGGCGACATCTTGGTGTTCTTATCTGGTGAGCGGGAAATCCGCGATGTCGCAGAGTTCTTAAACCGCGCCAAACTTAAACATACCAGCGTGCTGCCCTTGTATGCGCGTTTGTCAGTCGCCGAGCAGAACAAAATATTCCAAGGCCACAGTGAACGGCGTATTGTATTGGCCACCAATGTTGCCGAGACGTCCTTGACCGTGCCTGGGATCCGCTATGTCATCGATACCGGTACCGCCAGGGTTTCCCGATACAGTGTGCGCAGCAAAATTCAAAGGTTGCCAATTGAGCCAATTAGCCAAGCCAGCGCTAACCAGAGGGCTGGGCGTTGCGGTCGGGTTGCCGAAGGTATCTGTATCCGTCTTTATGCCGAAGATGATTATTTGCAGCGTCCTGAATTCACCGATCCTGAGATACTGCGCACAAACTTGGCCTCGGTCATACTGCAGTTGACGTCACTGCGTTTTGGCAATGTCGAGGCGTTCCCATTTGTACAACCTCCCGCCGCAAAGAACATTAGTGCCGGTATCAAGTTACTTGAAGAACTACTGGCGGTTACCAATAAATCGCGGCAGGGGTTGAGGTTGACAGCGGCCGGTCGGGCTATGTCACGGCTGCCGGTGGATCCTCGTTACGGCAAAATGTTGGTAACGGCGAACCAATTGGATTGCCTGAACGAAGTGATGATTATCGTGGCTGGGCTGTCGATCCAGGATCCCCGTGAACGACCGCGTGAGCAAATGCAAAAAGCCAATGAAATCCATAGCCAATGGGACGATAAAGAGTCCGAATTTGTCGCTTACCTCAATTTGTGGCGGGGTTTTAGGGGTCAGCAGCGCGAGTTGTCGGGCAA